>OZ242195.1:0-5559252 GCA_965205975.1 Candidatus Latescibacterota bacterium | reverse complement strand
TGCTTCAGCCGTATTTTCAAGAGGATGCTCTTCGCCAATACGCACATCCAGTTCGCCGTCTTGAATCCAGCCCATAACCTCGCGGGTACGCTGGAGATATTCTTCGCGGGTCTGCGTGTAGCTATTGAGCGTTGGACGCGTGAGATAAATAGACCCTTTTTGCGACAGAAGCAGGGGATCAATTGGCGGAACCGGCCCGCTGGCATTGCCAAAAAAGACCATATAACCGCGTGGTTTGAGACAATTTATGCTCTTCTCCCAGGTGGCTTTGGCAACGGAATCGTAAACGACCTCGACGCCCTCGCTATCTGTGAGATTCAAAACTTCGGTCTCGAAATCCCGTTCGGTATAAAGAATAATATCATCGGCACCAGCCCCCCGTGCCAGAGCCGCTTTTTCTTCGGTAGATGTGGTGCCAATAACCCGTGCCCCGCGCATTTTTGCCATCTGTACGAGCAAAAGGCCAACACCCCCTGCCGCTGCGTGGATAAGGCAGGTATCGCCTTCTCGAACCGAATAGGTACTATTGACCAGATAATGCGCGGTCAGCCCTTGCAACATCACCGCGGCTGCGGTTTTGGTAGCGACACCTGAGGGAATTTTGACCACCTCGACTTCGTCTGCGACAACTTGCTCGGCATAAGAACCCGCCACGCTTTTCCATGCCACGCGGTCGCCCTCGGCTAAATCCGAAACCCCTGCGCCCACCGCGTTCACGATACCAGCGCCTTCCAGGCCCAACGTCAACGGCAAATCCAGAGGATAGAGACCCGTGCGGTGATAAGTATCAATAAAGTTGACACCCGCAGCTTCTATGGCAATCCGCACCTGCCCCTCGCCCGGATCTGCTACGTCAACATCCTCAAAACTCAAAACTTCTGCACCACCGTATTGCGATATGCGAATAGCTTTCACTCGAATCTCCTTTATGATGAGAATGAGAATCCTTTGACAAAAACGGCATTTTCAAAGTATATAGATATTACCCTGATTAGGCAATAGGAGGATAGAATATATGTTATCACAGCAAAATATGGAAATACAGTACTGCGCCGTTCGAGAAAACGCGGGGATATTCAACCGCAGCAAACGGGGCAAAGTGCGTGCAGAAGGCGCGGATTGTCTGAGATTTTTGCACGGCATGGTGACCAATACCGTTGAATCCCTCGCTGAAAATGAAGGCAATTATGCCGCAGTCACATCGGCGAGAGGACAAACGCTATTAGATATTTGGGTCCATCGCTTACAAGATTGTATCTATATGGAAACAGAACCGGGACTTGCGACAAAGTTAATTGAAACTTTGGACCGCTATCTGATCGCCGATGATGTCGCACTATCGGACGAATCCGATATCTGGGACATTTGGGGCGTACAGGGTCCCACAGCCCTTGAACTGGCTGGTCGAGTTGTTGGACACATACCTGCCGACCTGCCCGAACACCACACGGTTGTACGCGAATTTGAAGGTATCCCAACCTGGGTCACAGCGCGATCATACACGGGCGAACCGGGCATAGATCTCCGCATTGCACAAGACCACACCGATTCATTGCGGCGGGCACTCGTTACAGCGGGGGGAACGCCAATCGGATGGCAAGTAGAAGAAATATTGCGGGTCGAAGCTGGTATTCCCCGTTATGGCACCGAAATCGATGAGTCAGTTGTGCCCCTCGAAGCTGGTTTAAATCACGCCGTCGATTTTGACAAGGGCTGCTACATTGGGCAAGAAGTAATCGCCAAAATGCACTTTCGAGGACGCCCTCGCCGCTATCTAATGGGCCTAATCGGCAATACGCCTGTTTGTGGCAATATCACAGTCAACGATAAAATCGTCGGACGAGTAACCACATGCGTAAAATCGCTCCACCTCAATCGCGTGATCGCCCTTGCCATAATCCGCCGGGGCTATCACGAGGCAGGACAACGCGTAATTTTGGACGACGGATCAGAGGCCGAAGTAGTCAACTTGCCATTTACAGCAAACTCCTTGACTTAACAAATGGAATTGTAAATATTAGCACCATGACAAAAGACGTACTGAGAATAAAAAATATGGCTTTTTACGGCTACCATGGCCTGTTTGAAGAAGAGGCCAAACTCGGTCAAAAATTTGAAGTTGACGTAGAAATCTATGGCGATTTCAGAGGATTTGCACGCAATAATACACCTCGGGCCGTAGATTATCCGCGCGTCTGTAAAATAGTCGAGCAAGTGGTGACAGGCGAGCGATTCGGCCTTGTCGAAGCCCTGGCAGACCGCATAGCTGACATTTTGCAGTCGGAATTGGGACTGACAAAACTCCTCGTGCGAGTGCGCAAACCCAATCCACCGGTCTCCGTCAATTTCGATGGCGTTGAAGTTGAAGTGAGGCGCGAAACGTGACCTACATTGGCATTGGCGCGAATTTGGGAAATCGAGAAAAAACGCTCCTGGATGCGACGGGTATTCTGGATGCAAAACCCGAAATCGCCGTTGTCGCTGCCTCTGCAGTCTATGAGACCGCCCCAATCGGAGTGGTTGATCAGCCGTATTTTCTCAACGCAGTTCTGCAAATCCATACCAGTCTCTCCGCGCGAAGTTTATTGAATTGCCTACTGGCAATTGAGCGCGGATTTGGTCGCGTGCGCCAGACGCGGTGGGGACCGCGCACCCTGGACCTCGATATTTTATTTTGTGGCGATACCGTCATCAACCAGCCGGGCTTGCAGGTGCCACACCCACACTTGCACGAGCGCGCATTCGTCCTGGTACCGCTTTGCGACCTCAAACCCGATCTCAAACATCCCGTTTTAGATCAATCGATTCAATTTTTGACCGACTCCCTGGGCATGGATTTGCCCGTGCGAAAAATTGAAGGTCTCAATTTAATGATCAAAAAATAAGGCCAGGGGATTTAGCGTTGCGATATATAGCTATTGAAGGCGTAACAGGTGTGGGCAAAAGGCGTTTGGCTCGTCTTTTGAGGCGTCGTCTAAATGCCCGCCTGATGCTCGAAGAACCCGAAGAAAATCCCTTTTTGCCTTTGTTCTACGAGGCCCCTGATCAATATGGCTTTCAAACCCAGGTCTTTTTTATGCTGAGCCGCTATCGACAGCAACAAGAACTACACCAGATGGATTTGTTTGAAGAAGCTGTGGTCAGCAATTTTATTTTTGAAAAAGATCGCATCTACGCCAATGTGACACTCAATGATACGGAATTTGCCCTCTATGAGCGACTGTCCGAAACATTGAGCGAAAAACTTCCCCGTCCAGATCTGGTGATTTATTTGCAAACCACAGTCAATCATCTGATGCGGGGTATAAGACGCCATGAACGCGGATATGAAAGAGCGATAACAAAAGCATACGTCTCGAAGTTACTGGAAGCTTATAACCAGTTTTTCTTTCATTATTCGGTAACACCGCTACTCGCAGTTAATGTATCGGAGATCGATTTTGAAAACCGCCCAGAACACCTGGAGGATTTACTGGCACAAATTACATCGCCTCCATCTGGAACCCGTTATTATCGACCAGCGCATATGGAAGCTGACAACACGAGGCGGACCTGACTTATGGGATCGCGGATACAACCAGAAACCCTCTCGCTGATGAAACAACGAGGCGAACCCATTGCGATGTTGACCTGTTACGATCATCCAACGGCTGTTTTTCAGGATGCTGCGGGTGTCGATGTCATCTTTGTGGGAGACTCGGTTGGCGTCAATGTGTTGGGGTATAAAAGCCCACAGCAGGTGACAATGGATGATATGCTCCACCACACGCGCGCGGTGCGGCGCGGAGTAGTGAGTGCCCTGTTGATGGCAGATTTGCCCTATCGAGCTTACGAAACGCCAGAGCGTGCATTAGAAAATGCGCGACAATTGGTTTCTGCTGGCACCGAAGTGGTTAAACTCGAAGGAGGGCGCAATATAACGACCCAGGTCGAGGCACTCGTCGCCGAGGGCATTCCCGTGGTTGGGCATGTGGGCTACACGCCCCAAACGCGCACGGGTAAGCGTCCCGTGTTTGGCGATCGCGCCGAAGAAGCACTCGATGTCCTGTATGATGCCGATGCATTGGCGTCTGCCGGCGCGCTGGCCGTAGTCTTAGAATGTGTGCCCGAGCGCGTCGCCGAAGTCGTGACCAAAAGGTTGTCCATGCCAACCATTGGAATTGGTGCCGGGCGCGTATGCGATGGACAAGTGCTGGTTGCACACGATATGCTGGGCGTTTACAAAAGCCATTATCGGTTTGTCAAAACATACACTGACCTCAAAGGGGAGATGCATCAGGCATTTGCAGACTATGTCGCAGATATCAAGTCGCGTCGATTTCCAGAAGACAAACACCGTTTTAAGATAAAAAGCGCGGAACTGCGCCGATTCAAGGCGCGAATAGACGAATAGACGAATAGACGAACCCCACCACCCCAAATTGTTACAAACTCCGTCGCTGATTCGTTGATTCGTTGATTCGCTAATTCGTTATGCCCGTAAAAATTATCAAAACCGTCCGCGAGATGCACCGCGCAGCAGACCGTATCCGACAGGCGGGCCTGCGCATCGGGCTTGTACCCACAATGGGATATCTGCACGAAGGACATCTCAGCCTCGTGCGCCAGGCATTAAAAGTGACAGATCGGGTTGTGGTGAGCATTTTTGTCAACCCGCTGCAATTTGGTCCCGCCGAAGATCTCGCAGCCTATCCAAAAGACATAGATCGGGACCTGAAATTGCTCAACCAGCACGGCGTGCATCTCGCATACCTGCCCGAGAAAAAAGAAATATATCCCGGAGATTTTGCGACATCGGTGCGCGTGGCAAAGTTGACCGAAAGACTTTGTGGCGCAAGTCGTCCAGGGCATTTTGAAGGTGTGACGACAATCGTCACCAAACTATTTGCTGCGGTAAAACCCCATGTAGCTGTCTTTGGACAAAAAGATGCACAACAAACAATCGTCATTCAACGCATGGTGCGCGATCTCAATCTGGATGTGGAGATACAGATGGCCCCCACAGTGCGCGAAGCGGACGGATTGGCGATGAGTTCGAGAAATGCTTATTTAAGTGCTGAAGAACGGGGGCAAGCCCCCGCGCTTTACCGCGCATTGATGGTGGGGCAAAAAATGATTGATCAGGGCGAAAGGCGTACCCAAAGGGTCATTGAAGCCATGCGCGATGTCATTGAACCACAGCGCAGTGCAGAAATCGACTATATCGAAGCCGTCGATGCAAAAAACCTCACGCCCGTTGCCGAGCTAAAAGATTCCATTTTGCTGGCCGTGGCTGTGCGTTTCGGCAATGCACGCCTGATAGACAACGCACTGGTTCACATCAAATGATTTTTCCAGATATATATCAAGTTATTGTAAGTATTTATGTTATATAAAATAAATGACTTGTATAAGGACTTGACGCCTTCAGGGGAGTTCATTATATTTTTATTTCCGACTCAGTAACGCTATTCATCTTTAAACAAGGAGTTTCAAAATGGCATACGAATTGCCCGACTTACCCTATGCTTATGATGCACTGGAGCCGTATATTGACGCGCGGACAATGGAAATTCACCACTCCAAACACCACAATGCCTACGTAACTAATCTCAATGCCGCACTTGAGGGGCACGATGATCTGGCAAATCAGTCTATTGAGAGTTTGATCACCAATCTGGACAACGTGCCAGAAGATATCCGCACGGCTGTACAAAACAACGGCGGCGGCCATGCCAACCACAGTTTGTTCTGGACAATTATGGGCTCCAATGGCGGTGGCTCACCAACAGGTGCAGTTGCCGACGCTATTGTGGCCGATTTGGGCAGCATGGAAGCGGCGAAGGAAACATTTGTCACCGCTGCAACAACGCGCTTTGGAAGTGGGTGGGCCTGGCTTGTGGTCAAAGACGGCAAGCTCGATATTTTGAGCACTGCCAATCAAGATAATCCGATCATGACAGGTGACGGAACGCCCATTCTCGGCCTCGATGTATGGGAACACGCTTATTATCTCAAGTATCAGAATTTGCGTCCCGATTATATTGAAGCCTGGACCAATACAATTAACTGGGACGAAGTCAACCGCCGTTACGAAGCTGCGCTATAAGTTTTTCCAAAGGATATGAGAAATGGGTATTACTGTAGGTGATCAGGCGCC
The DNA here is from genome assembly GCA_965205975.1 of Candidatus Latescibacterota bacterium. Taxonomy (GTDB): domain Bacteria; phylum Latescibacterota; class UBA2968; order UBA2968; family UBA2968; genus VXRD01. The sequence continues at coordinate 5,553,113 of OZ242195.1, read as the reverse complement.
AGATTTTACGTTGAAATCAAAATCTGGTGACGATATGAACGATATTTCTCTGAGCGATTACAGAGATAACAAAAACGTCGTAATCTTGTTTTTTCCACTCGCTTATACCGGTGTCTGCACCGATGAAATGTGTTCGGTCAGTGCTGGTTTAGCCGATTACGACGCACTCGATGCACAGGTTTTAGGCATCAGCGTGGATAGTCCCTTTGCCCAGGAAGCATGGGCAGAGAAAGAAGGTATTACCATTCCCCTGCTCAGCGATTTCAACAAAGAAGTCAGCGCGGCTTATGGATCGCAATTCGAAGATTTGATTGGATTTAAGGGCGTGGCAAAGCGTTCGGCTTTTGTCGTAGATAAAAGCGGTGTGGTGCGCTTTGCTTCTGTGTCCGACGATCCAACCGAGTTGCCGGATTTTGATGCGATCAAAGCGTGTTTGCAAGCGTTGAGTTAATGGAGGCAGTTATGGTTCGCGTCACAGAAACAGCAGCGGGCAAAATAAAAGAACTCAGGGACCGAGACGGCCGTCCTGAAGATCACGGTTTGCGCTTGAAAGTGATCGGCGGCGGATGTTCCGGCCTTCAATATCAGCTCGATTTCGACGAGACAACCCGCACAGATGACAGCGTAATCGAAGCCTATGGCATTCGAGTTTTTGTCGATATGAAAAGTGCGCTCTTTTTGACAGGCACGGAACTGGATTACGACGATGGCCTGATGGGAACGGGATTTCGATTTAACAATCCCAATGCCAAAAATCAGTGTGGATGTGGGGAATCGTTCAGCGTTTGAACATCGTTTTGCAGAAATGCCAATGTGCAGAAGGGAGGGGTCGTCTCGCGATTCCTCCCTTTTAGGTCCTTTAAAATATTGGGTGGATTAACTGAATCATATCGCTTTGTAACAGCTTCTGAGGAATAAAAACGCATGACGTTTATTTTTTTAAAACTCTTTTTTCTTTGCGATGCGTATAACGCATCGGCGCAGTTTGTGCAGAAACGTTTTGGAGACATCTTCAAACGCACCTGCGCTATGGATATAAAACCGGATTTGAATTTTGACAGGAGGCTCCAATGGACATGCTATTTCAGGGAGCTTCAATGGCGACGAACATTATCATCTATCTGGCAGTTGCCATTGCCCTTATTACGTTTGGAATCGGGTGGTTTGTTAGCACCCGCATTAGAGATCGAAAAATGCGAGATATTGAGCAACAAGCAGAGAAACGCGCAATCAAACTCGCGAAACAGGAAGACCGAGATCGCAAGACAGCTTTTTTAGAAATTAAAAATAGCTGGTATGAAGAAAAGGCAGAAATTGAAAAGTCTTTTGAAGAAAAACAGCGTGCTTTGGATCGCCGAAACGATGAATTACACGAACAAGAGGCACGCCTCACAAAACAGGCTGAGGTCGCAAGCCAACGCGAAAAAACTTTAACCCGGCGGGAACAAGAAGGAAATCAAAAAGCCGTCCGTTTGGAAAAACGAGAACTTGAACTGACCGATATTCTCGATCAGCAACGGGCGCAATTGGAGCGCATTTCGGGCATGAATGCAGATCGCGCCCGCGAGATGCTGCTCGAAAATATCCGAAACTCACTGCGGCAGACAGCAGCAAATATCGGCCGAGAAATTATCGATCACGCCAGAGAACGATCCCATCGCGAGGCTAAGAAAATTCTGGCACAGGCAATAGAACGCTGTTCCACCGACCAAACCGTTCAATCATCCATATCGGTTGTCACATTGCCCGATGATCATATCAAGGGGCGGATTGTCGGCAAAGAGGGACGCAATATTATTGCTTTTGAAGCCGCCACCGGTGTGAAAGTCATTGTAAACGATACACCCGAGGCGGTTGTCTTATCCAGCTTTGATCCGGTCAAGCGCGATGTGGCACGCCTGTCCATGGAGCAATTGGTGCGCGACGGTCGCATCAATCCAAGCCGCGTTGAAGCGGTTGTTGCCAACTGCGAAAAAAAGATCTACTCACTCATTGCCGAAGAAGGCCGTCAGGCAGTGCGAGAATTGGGTATTGAATCATTGCATCCAGAACTGGTCAAACTGGTCGGGAAGCTCAAGTACCGCACGAGTTATGGGCAAAGCGTTTTGGGGCATTCTAAAGAAGTGGCTTTTCTGGCTGGTGCAATGGCATCAGAATTGGACATGGATGAAAAACTCGCGCGGCGATGTGGGTTATTGCACGATATCGGCAAAGCCGTGGACCAGGAACTCGAGGGCAAACACACCGATATTGGTGCGCATCTGGCTGGCAAATACGGCGAGGGCAAAGAGGTTATCAACGGCATTTTTTATCACCATGGCGAGGCAGAGGCTACCACCCCACTTTCGTTTTTGGTCAAAGCAGCCGATGCGATTTCTTCATCGCGGCCAGGCGCTCGGCGCGACGATGCCGAAGGGTATATCAAACGGGTGCGAGATTTAGAGGAGGTGGCACAATCTTTCGATGGTGTGCGCGATGCTTATGCCATCAATGCTGGACGCGAAGTGCGCGTGCTGGTCAATGCCGGGCACGTGAACGACGAACAGGCTAAAGATCTGTCCTTTGCAATTGCCGAGCGCATTCGCGAGGAAATGACCTATCCGGGCGAGGTTCAGATCACGGTAATTAGACAAACAATTGCCACAGATTGGGCAGGCCGCTCTGGCAAACGCATTCCGCGTAGTCGGGGCCGACGCTACGGTCGGCGCGGGCGCAATAGCAATTACCGCCCGGGAGCTTCTACACAGGCCAGCGCGTAATCCCATGTCTGACGGTTATTCCAGGGTTGTGCGGGATCACTTTGAACATCCCAGAAATGTCGGCGCATTGGACACCCCCGATGCAATTGGATTTGCGGAAAATCCAGCTTCAGGCACAACCTTATCCCTGCATCTTGCCATCAAAGACGGCATTATTGACCGCGCTCTTTTCCGCGCGCAGGGATGTGCTGCAACCATTGCTTCGGGATCTGTACTCACGGAATGGGTGATTGGCAAAACGCCCCATCAAGCTTGCAAAATCGCTCGTGCCGATATCGAGACCGCGCTTGACGGCTTGCCCCCGACGCGAAAACACGCCGCTGATCTGGCGGTAGATGCAGTTCACAATGCACTTGGCAAACTGGCTCGTCAGACCTGAGAATCGCGGGGCAGGGCATTGTTGTGTCCTGCCTTCTATTTTTGGAGTACCTGCATGACCCATCGGATTAAGGACGCGGCGCGGCGTTTGGGATTTAATCCCGTAGGGATTGCATCTGCAGATCCCCCGCAACACTGGGCATTTTATCAAAAGTGGTTGGGGATGGGCTACGCAGGCGAAATGGGGTATTTGGCACGCAATCTGGATCGGCGGTCAGATATTCGTCAAATCCTTCCAGACGCAAAATCAGTACTGTGCGTGGGTCTCAATTATCAGCCCCATTCCGATGGGTCTGATAATGGCGGTGCGCCTGAAGGGCAAATTGCACGTTATGCGCGTGGCGATGATTATCACACCGTCATGAAAGATCGCTTATTTGAATTACTGGCCGAAATCCAAAAAATAGAACCCTCTGCTGAGGGGCGGGTCTATGTCGATACCGGGCCTGTACTGGAGCGCGATTTCGCCGCCCGAGCCGGGCTGGGCTGGTTTGGTAAAAACACCTGCTTGATTGACAAAAGCCGCGGGTCCTATTTTTTTTTGGGTGAGATTATTCTAAATCTCGATCTCGAAATCGATCGTCCACAACCCGATCACTGCGGCACCTGTACACAGTGCCTGGATGCGTGTCCAACAGATGCTATTCCAGAACCTTATGTCGTGGATTCTCGGCGGTGTATTTCCTATTTGACTATTGAATTGAAAGGCGCTATTCCGCGGGATTTGAGATCGGATGTGGGCAACTGGATTTTTGGATGCGATATCTGTCAGGAAGTATGCCCATGGAATCGCAAACACGCAAAGCCGACTTCTGAAAATGCTTTTCAGGCGCGCGAGGGTTTGAGTGCGCCCGCATTGACCGACTTGCTGCACATGGACCAAGAGAGTTTTTCAAAGCGATTCAAAAACAGCCCGATAAAACGCGCCAAACGGCGTGGATTATTGCGCAATGTTGCCGTGGCATTGGGCAATGTGGGAGACAAATCCGAAGTTCCCGCCCTAACAGATGCCCTGAAAGATGACGAGCCGCTCGTGCGACAACACGCAGCCTGGGCACTGGGCAAAATTGGAGGCGTGCTGGCGGGACGGACACTCGACAAAGCACTGATGTATGAACGCGATGTAGAAGTAATCAAAGAGATGCGTTTGGCAAGAAAAAAAATAAAAGGGAAACGAACGTGAGCGCATTGCTCGATATCGAATTAGACGGTCGCACCGTACAAACCGAGCCCGATATACCTGTCGCGCCCATGTCTGGGCAAAAGGTTTTTATCGAGACGTACGGTTGCCAGATGAATGTATCGGATACAGAACTGATGCAGGGCATTTTGAAGCAATCGGGCTATACCTCTGCCCATTGTCCAGAAGATGCCGACGTCATTGTGCTGAATACCTGCGCGATACGCGAACACGCCGAAGAGCGAATAAGGGGCAGATTGGGACAATTGCGCAGGCTGAAGTATCGGCGTCCAGACCTGATTATGGGGATATCGGGGTGCATGGCCAAGCACGTTTCAGAATCCCTGATGAACGACGCGCCCTATGTCGATCTCGTCGTGGGGCCAGATTCGTATCGGCGACTCCCCGAACTCATTGCCGAAGCGCGTGGCGATTCAGCTCTGGATGTGCGTTTGGATCGCGGCGAATATTATATGGATATCGATCCTTTGCGCGAAAAGGGCAGCAATGCCTGGATCACCATTATGCGCGGATGCGATAAGTTTTGCACATTCTGCATCGTGCCCTACGTGCGCGGCAGAGAGCGCAGTGTGCCAGCACGCGAAATTGTCAGACAAGCTCGTGCCGCCGCCGATGCGGGTTTTCGAGAAGTCACCTTATTGGGCCAAACCGTCAATTCTTATCGCGATAGTACCTGTGATTTTGCCGATCTGCTTTCGATGATAGCGCGCATAGACGGCATTTCCCGCATTCGTTTTACCTCGCCTCACCCGAGTGATTTCTCTGAGAAATTCATTGAAACGATGGCGCGTGAAAAGAAAATTTGTCGCTTTATTCATTTGCCTGTGCAATCCGGGTCAAACCGCGTTTTAGAAGCGATGAAGCGCAGCTATACGGTCGAAGAATATCTCGCCCTGGTCGATGATTTGCGCAACGCAATGCCGGATCTGTGTTTGAGTACGGATATTATCGCTGGCTTTTCTGGCGAAACACAAACCGACTTCGAAGCTACGCTGGCACTGATGGCGCAGGTGCGTTATGATTCCGCATTTATGTTTAAGTATTCCGCTCGAAAAGGCACAGTCGCCTTCCGCGAGATGCCCGATACGATATCAGAAGAGGAAAAGGTGCAAAGGCTCGAAACCATTATTGCACAACAAAATCGCATTTCTGAAGAAATCAATGCGACTTATATCGGTCGCACCCTTGAGGTCTTGGTACAGGGAGATGCCCGCAAAGGCGAGGGTTTGGCCGTGGGAAAATCCGATGGTTTCAAAACGGTCGTATTTCCCCGAGAGGGCGTCGCAGACAACGCGCTAACCGATGTCGAAATTACCCAAACGACCCTGCGCACACTGACCGGGCGGAGGGTGCAATGAATGGTTTGATGGACATAAAAGCACCTTCTGTACGCCGTAGGCACCTGCCCGAATGGTTTCGCGTACCAGCGCCAGGCAGTGAGGGGTACCGCGCATTGAAAAACTTAATGCGCGGGTTAAATCTCCATACAGTCTGCGAAAGTGCGCGCTGTCCCAATATCGGCGAATGCTGGAACTCGGGTACTGCGACATTTATGATTTTGGGAGATGTGTGTACGCGGAGTTGTGGATTTTGCGCGGTGAAAACCGGCCGCCCTGAGAGCCTTGATACCGAAGAACCCGAACGGGTCGCCGAAGCCGTGCAGACGATGGGATTACGGCATGCAGTAGTCACCTCTGTGAATCGCGATGAACTCCCGGACGGGGGCGCACGCATTTTTGCCGAAACGATATATGCGATTCGGCGGTTGTGCAGACACACAAAGGTCGAAGTCTTGATCCCGGATTTTCAGGGCAACTGGCAGGCATTGCGCGTGGTCATAGATGCAGCACCCGATATCTTAAACCACAATGTCGAAACCGTGCCGCGCCTGTATAAAACCATGCGTCCCCAGGCAAAATACGACAGATCGCTAACACTTTTGAAACGAGCCAAAACAATGGGGTGCGGTATGCCCACAAAATCGGGTATTATGGTCGGCGCGGGTGAAACCTCAGCCGAGGTGCGCCAGACGATACGAGATATCGCAGATTGCAAAACAGATATTCTCACAATAGGTCAATATCTACAACCGTCTGCCCAACACGTCCCTGTGGCGCGCTTTTACCATCCCGATGAATTTTGGGATCTCAAACAATTCGCGCTCACGCTGGATTTTCGGCATGTCGAATCCGGTCCACTGGTGCGCAGTTCCTACCATGCCGCCGATCAAGTGACTTGATAATCCTTGATTCCATTCTCTCAACTCTTTATACTGTCTTAAATTCCAGCCGGGGAATTGTTTTATATACACCTGGAGGATCGTCATGCGTTCCATAAAATGGTATGTTGCGCTGGTTGCCACCTGTTTTTGGGCAACGGCATACGGGCAAGAGGATATGCCAATATATCGAGATATGCCTTTGCACTCAAAGGGTGAGTTGCGCGTTTTTGCCGAAACTGCCGCATTTCGGGGACCCCAAAACCTCACGCGTCTGGAAGTCTATACCTTAATCGATGCGCGACAATTGCAGTTTGTACCCGAAGACGGCAAATACGTATCCCAAATTGACTTTGAGCTTTCTATGCAAGATTCCGCGGGAAATCCCATAGTACAAGAATTGTGGACGCGAAATGTTTCGGTGGCAAATATCCGAGAATTGAAACAGGATGGCGCGCTGGTACGCGATATCATCGCCCTGGACATCGCGCCAGCCCCCTACAAAATGACGCTGACAGCCGAAGATATTTACGGAGATATTTCAGGCACCTGTGAAGGTAATATGCGCGTGCGTCGTTTTGAGGGCACAGAGTTGGTCGTAAGCGATGTGATATTCGCTTCTGAATTAAAAAAAGCTGAATCTGCAGGACGTTTTGTCAAAAATGGATGGCGTGTCGTGCCCAATACAACGCGGTTCTTTCGCACAGGTAAGCCGATACAGATCTACTTTGAGGTTTACAACTTCAAGGTCATGCCCAACAAATCCAATGATTCATTTGTCTTGGGATACAGTCTGCTCGACACCGCCGATGTCGTTGTCAAATCGTATCCGGCAAAGCGATTGCTCAAACCCGGGGAAAGCGTGGTAAAAACAGAAATTCTGGAAACAGAAGGACTATCTGGCGGCGCGTACGATTTGCAAGTCGAGTTATTTGACCGTGGCACGCGCGAACATGTGCGGCACAAACGCAAAGTCTTCCTCCTTTCAGATGAAAATGAAAATCCACAATTAACAGAAGCGCAACAGGATCAATTGCGATATTTTCAAACCATTCATCACATTGCGTCTGAAAAAGATCTCTCCCTGTACGAGTCTTTGCCAACACAGGCGACGAAAATGAAATTTCTCCACGCATTTTGGAAGAAATTGGATCCAACCCCGGGTACGCCCTTAAATGAACGGCTTCAAGACCATATAAATCGCATGAAATACTCCGATGATACGTTTACATCGCAGCCGGGCAAGCGGGGATCGGATACGGATCAAGGGCGCGTTTATATCAAATACGGGCCGCCCAACGAGCGCGACTATACCACATCGGTCGCTATGGGAAAAGCCATAGATACCTGGATTTACGAAAAGTCGGGACGGTATCTTTTTGAATTTTTTGATCGCCGCGGAACCGGCGTTTACGAATTGGTACATTCTACCATGTCGGGTGAAATCTACAATCCCGAATGGCGAAACACAGCATTTTAAAGGATATTGATGGATCCTCGATTTACATTTGAAAAAGGCACGGGCATTTTTACGGGCAATGAATTGATTGTCAAGGGTAGCCTCGAAGGCGGCATGGGATTGATGACGGGATATCCCGGCTCACCTGTGGCAGAAGTATTTGATGCAGCAGAGCGCATCCGCGAGTTGTTGGTGGAAAAAGGCGTGATGGTGCAAATTGCCAACAACGAGGCTCTGGGGGCTGCGCGTCTCAACGGTGCACAGATGGAATCTATTCGCGCCATCGCAGTGATGAAAAGCGTGGGCGCGCATGTCGCTTCAGACGCGCTGGCACTGGGCAATATGGCCGGAACAGGTGAGGGGGCTGCTGCGGTTGCTGTATTTGGCGATGATACGTGGTCTGAGGGTACACAAGTGCCCGCGGATTCTCGCTTTATCGCCAAACATTTGTACATGCCCGTATTCGAACCCAGCACCTTTCAGGAAATGAAAGACTGGATCAAAGTAGCCTTTGAGTTGTCGGAAAAAACCCGGCTTTATATCGCCTACCTCGTGACATCCAATCAGGCAGATGGCGGGGGCACAGTTGAGGTACACGCAAACCAGTTTCCCGAAAAAACATTTAACCACCCCATCCGCCTGGATCCACAGACGATTTCTCCAGATGATCGGGTAATCATTCCGCCACATACTGTGATAAAAGAACAGGAGGTCCTCGAGCAGCGTTTTCCCAAGCTGCTCACCCTCGCAAAAGAATACGGGCTGAATCGGATTTTATATCGGCCAGACTCTGGCAAAAAGCGGATCGGCTTTGTCACCAGCAGTTTGGCCTATTGTTATTTGGAACACGCGCTCAATATGGTTGGGTTGGGGGGCAGCATTCCCATTTTGAAATACGGGATTACCTATCCGATTGATTCGGAAATTTTGCGCGAATTTACAAATCTGGTCGATGAAATTTATGTGGTGGAAGAAAAACGCGGTTTTCTGGAAGAACAAATTGCCACTGCCTTGCAAAACCTGTATCAGGCCGGCAAAACAAAGGCATTTCGGATATGGGGCAAACGCTTTCCCCATGGACGCGGTTTTCCCGACAGTTGTGGCCTGAATCCGAGCATCACACTCAATGTGTTGGCTCCAATGTTGAAAACGCTCGACGACCCCACAGTACCCGTGGATGCCAGGCGCATCGATACTGTTGTCGCCCTGATGGCACAGACAGAAACTTATGACCTGAGCGCATCTGTTCGCACACCCTCGTTTTGCCCGGGCTGCCCGCACCGAGATTCGGCCAGCGTACTGGACAAGATGATCGACGATTTTCAAGATGGCGATTACATGCAGCGCAAGCACGGCACAGATTCGATGGATCTGATTTTTCACGGGGATATCGGATGTTATTCCCTGTTGAAATACGAGCCATTTAACCGGCTGATGCACAATTTGTCGGGAATGGGACTCGGTGGTGGCACGGGTGCCGGTATCGATCCTTTTATCGACAACAAACAACTCGTGTTCATGGGCGATTCGACATTTTTCCACAGTGGAATGGCGGCGATTTCCGATTCGATTAAACACGGGCAAGATATTACCTATGTCATTTTAGACAATAAAACCACGGCAATGACGGGGCATCAGCCCACGCCAGGAGTAGATATTGACCTGATGGGACGTCCGACCTTTGCTCAGGATATCGAACAGGTCGTGAGCGGTTTGGGGGGCGGCACAAATGGTCCGGTGATGGTCGCCCGCATGAACCCGGCAAATCGGGAGGCGTATCGCGATGTCCTGGAACGAGCACTTCTAAAAGACGGCGTCAAAATTGTCATTGCCGACAAAGAGTGCGGCATCACATATCACCGCCGCGTACGCGCAGAGCAGATCCAGACCGTTCGAGAAAAGGGATTTCTGTCGAAAGAAACCCACATCAACATCACGCCAGAAGTCTGTGAATATTGTCTGGAATGCACGCAGGCAACTGGATGCAGCGGCTTGACCGTAGAAGAATCGCTTCACGGCCCAAAAGTCGCGACCGATTTATCTTTGTGCGTTGCAGATGGGGCGTGTACAAAAGTCGAAGTAGCAAATGGCGATAAAACGTGTCCCTCTTTTGAACGCCTGACCGTTCACCGGTCGCGCGCGCCCGAGGTGCAAACTGAATCAATCGACCTCTCGAATATTCCCGAACCCAAATCCCGCGACTTTGATACGGCCTGGTACGCTTATGTAGCTGGCGTAGGCGGCATGGGCATCAATACCATTTCTGCGATTATCGCCGTTGCAGGCGCGAAACAGGGATATACCGTTCGATTCACCAACAAAAAAGGACTGGCTATCCGCAACGGCGGCGTGTATTCGCACGTCAGTTTTACCAAAGACGAGCGGGTGATTTCGCAATTGACACCCTACGGGCATGCAGACTTGCTGTTGGGATTGGACATTTTGGAGGCCATACGCGGATTAGATCCAAATGGAACCGGCCGCGTGGGCAGCCCACAGCGCACCACAGCCGTCGTGGAAACCGGCAAACGCGAAACCATTTTGTCGATGATTGGACGAGACGATTTTGATACAGATCATCTGGAGGATATGTTGCGGCGTTATACCAATTCCGACACGTATTTTGGGATGGACCTCGGCGAAATATCCGAACGATATCTGGGCAATAAAATCTATGCCAATAGCATCTTGCTGGGCGCGGCATTTCAACGGGGGGCACTGCCCCTCACGCTGGAAAATATCCGGTGGGCGATGAAGCAAAATATCAAATCGAATGAACTCGAAGCCAATCTCAAAGCATTTGAGATGGGGCGCAAAGCCGCATTGGATCCCGATGCATTTTTCAAACCCAAACTCGTAACCACATACAGGGGCCTCATTGACGACAAAGCGGAAATTCTGGCCAAAACGCGGAGCGACAAATTGGCCGAGACCTATCGCGTCCTCTCAGAGACAGTCGCCAACTGGTCACTTGCCGACGCGACAAAATTGCAATTTGCCCTCGGCGTTTACGATCTCATTCAATGGGGCGGCATCGAATACGCGCAGTCTTATGTCGTCCGCGTAAAAAGGATTTACGACCGCGATAATGCCCAATATCAGTATCGCGCAACCGATACTGTGATACGCTTTCTCGCCCGCGTGATGGCCTATAAAGACGAAATCTATGTTGCCCATCTATTGACGAGCGAAGAAAAGTACCGCCGAGACCGCGCGCGTTATGATGTCGATCCCGATCGCGGTGATCGGATTTCTTACAGGCATTTAACCCGTCCGCATTTCACCGTCCTGGGACTGGACATCAGATTCGATATTCAAACCCGCGACTGGATGCTCAATATCATGAAACGGGCGCGCTTTTTACGCAGGCTTCCCGCCTGGCATCGCGAAGAAAAAAACTATCGCGATTGGTATATTGATCTCGTAGATAATTTTGATTTTGACAATACAGAGCGATACGATACTTATGTGAAAGCGCTACGCCTCCCCGACGACGTGCGGGGCTACCGCGAAGTGATCTGGCCCAAAATGGCCGCCGCAAAAAAAATGGCGAACTACTGGCTCAATGGCAAAGGAACACCCCCCAAACTCGACCGCGAGGTTCTCGATATCGAGCCTATAGTCGAAAACGCTTAGTACCAACCCTCAGCCTCTAACGCAAAACGAGATTTTCTTGAAACAAACGCTCTGGTTGGTTATATTCCACATTCGCAATTTTCTGAATAAAACGCAAACTTTAAGGAGGATGTATTTTGAGCACCAATGACTGGAGAACACACAACGAATCGGGCAGCAAGCGCGTAGTCGTAACCAAAGAATTGCCCGGCGACCGTTGGCTTGAGATTCTCACGGCCGCTGACTGCCGCATAGAGATTGGCACATCAACGGAAATTTTGAGTGCCGAAGAAATCAGAGACAAAATCGGAGATCAATGCGACGGAGTAATCGGACAGTTGACGGAAAAATGGGGTGAAGAACTGTTTACCTCCCTCAAAAATGCAGGTGGAAAAGCGTATTCCAACTATGCTGTGGGATACAATAATGTGGATGTTGGCGTAGCGACAAAATACGGCATTCCAGTGGGCAATACGCCGGGCGTATTGACCGAGACCACCGCGGAAATGGCCATCTCCCTCACCTTTTCAGCCGCGCGGCGGGTAATCGAAGCCGATGCTTTTATGCGCGCCGAAAAATATCACGGCTGGTTGCCCACGCTTTATCTGGGCGAGTTAATGACCGGAAAAACAGTCGGCGTAATTGGCGCCGGTCGCATCGGCTGTGCTTATGCCAAAATGATGTCCGAAGGGTTCAAGATGAACGTGGTCTATTTTGACCCGTATCCCAATGAATATATGGAAAATTATATCGCGGCTTATGGCGAATTCTTAAAAGCTCAGGGCGATGAACCCGTAACCTGCCAGCGTTTGGACTCGGTCGAAGACGTGTTGAAAACTGCCGATGTGGTGAGCTTGCATCCGCTATTGGATGACACCACCTTCCACTTGATGAATACCGAGCGTCTTTCACTTATGAAGGACAATGCCATTTTGATCAACGCCAGCCGCGGCCCGGTCATCGACGAAGTCGCCCTGGTCGAACACTGCAAAACCCATCCCGATTTCAAAGCCGGCCTCGATGTGTTTGAGGACGAACCCCTGATGAAACCCGGGCTAAAAGATTTACCCAATGTGGTCATTGTACCGCATATCGCATCGGCGACAATATGGACCCGTTCGGGAATGGCCACTTTGGCGGCCTCAAATGTGGCTGGTGTTCTGAATGGGTATGGCGCGTGGCAAGACCCGGATGATGTCTTGCCCTTCCTCGGCGACAATCCCCCACAGGCAGCCCCCAGTATTGTCAATGCAAGTGAAGTCGGGCTTTCCGCTTATGCATAACAAACACTGGTGTTAATCCAAAACGAGTCGGTTGCCCATGTGATCGACTCGTTTTTTTGTGGAATTTTATATGGCTATTGGAGACAGCAGGCGATTTTCAATCGCGCCCATGATGGATTGTACAGATCGGCACGAGCGGTATTTTTTGCGCCTGATCTCCCAACGGGTTTTGCTATATACCGAAATGGTTGCCACTGGCGCAATCATACACGGCGACCGCACGCGTTTATTGGGATTTGATCCGATCGAGCACCCCATAGCGCTGCAATTGGGCGGAAGCGACCCCGCCGATCTCGCAATGTGCGCCAAAGTGGGAGAAAACTGGGGATATGATGAGATCAATCTGAATGTGGGATGCCCGAGCGACCGCGTGCAATCAGGGCTTTTTGGGGCGTACTTGATGAAAGAACCCGAACGGGTGCGCGATGGTGTAGGCGCAATGCGCAACGCGGTGAATATTCCCGTAACCGTAAAAACGCGAATTGGCGTTGACAATCGCGATTCTTACGAAGAACTGGTGCATTTTGTCCAGACCGTTGCCGAATCGGGATGCCATATCTTTGCATTTCACGCGCGCAAAGCATGGCTTCAGGGTCTGAGTCCCAAAGAAAACAGAGAAATTCCCCCATTATCTTACGACATAGTCTATCGCATCAAACGCGACTTTCCAGACCTGTATGTCGTGATCAACGGGGGGATTACATCGCTCGACGAAGCCGCCGCACATCTGGCGCATGTCGATGGTGTGATGGTCGGACGGGAAGCCTATTCAAACCCCTATTTTTTATCCGATGCCGACCATCGATTCTTTGGTGAAACACGCTCAATACCATCTCGACACGAAATCCTGCACGCGTATTTGCCATACATTTCCCGCCAACTCAAACGCGGTACGCGATTGCACCACATAGCGCGACATCTCATAGGGCTATTTGCCGGCGTGCCAGGTGCAAAAACCTGGCGGCGATATATAAGCGAAAATGCGTACAAAAAGGATGCGGGGATTGAGGTATTAGAGGCTGCGAGCGAACGGGTTGTTTCGCCCGAGAAAAGTTGCTTTTACTCCTTGGCTTCGAGTTGATCCACCAGACGGATGGAATGGATAACATCTCGCAGGTCGTTGTGAGGCACCTCGTTTTTATTGATACAATCGACAAAATGCTGGTGCATCGTCAAAACACCCTCGTAACTGGCGACATCATCCTCTTCCACGCCATCAACTTCCCATCCCCCCAGGGTACGCACCTGATTGTCTTCGTGAATCTCGATCTCCTGGGGAATCTTCATATAACACCCAATACCCACGCCGTGCAGTTCAGAGCGTAACACGCGCCCCCCTGAAGCTCGGTTGCCCAAAATGACACCGGTTGCATTGTTCTCGAAGTGTATGAGAGCCGTATAATTATTATAGCTCTCCCCGCCAAATTTGTCCTGATGGGCCGTCACTTCCACGGGTTCGCTCCCGGCCATATAGCGCGTGAGATCGACAATATGGCAGACGTCATTCCACAGAGTAGAAGTAAATTCTTTGCCATCGCCACCGAGCATTTGCTTGTTGAATGTCGTGACAATAGATGAAACGGGACCTTTTTCTGCTACGACACGCATGGCCTCGCGCGTAACCGCTGTATAGCGACGCTGAAACCCGACCGCGGCAAACACACTGTTGGACACTGCCGCTTCGAGCAATTGCTCGGTTTCTTCGAGATTGGCACCGGGAGGCTTTTCTATAAAAATGTGTTTGCCCGCATTCATACAATCAATAGCCGTCTGCAAAATCCATTTTTCATTCATAACGCAATAGATGACATCGAGGTCGGCTTCGCCGAGCATCTTCTTGTGATCTGTATATACTTGCGGAAACTCGTATTTTTTCGCTACCTGCTCCAGGCGTTCCTCATCGAGTTCGCAAACCGCGCACATCTCGACATCACGCTCCAGGCGATGAACATTTGGATAATGCGCGCCCTGACTGCGCCCCCCAGCTCCGATAAATCCGGCTTTTAACATGTGATCCTCCAAAAGAAGTTAGTAAACTAAGAAGTGAAACGTATTTATGCTTGCTGTCGCAAACAATGTCAAGTCGATTGTTGAGCGGATGTACGAACACTTTGATATTTCGTCTATTGGAGCTATAATTGTTTGGTTCAAGACAAGGAGGGCAATCATGGGATTTATCGATGCGATAGATAAGCACGTACAGGAGATATTCGCGCATTGTACACACAAAAACGGTGCAATGCTCTCAGATGGACTCGACCTGTCAACCGCACAGCCGCTGATTTGGGAGGAAAATATGCTATCCAACCTCGCGTGTCAGCAGAATTTTTTGCGGGTGCTGGATGCATTGGGAACACTAACAGGGAACGACAAATACCATAATCAGGCAGACGAATGGATTGGCTGTGCGCTGGATAAAATTCACGATATAGAATCTGACCTGTTCTACTGGGGAGGCCATACCAGTTACGACCTCTTAACAGATGCGCCAGTACTGGGCAATCACGAAATGAAGTGCGTCTATCCGCACTATGCGTACCTCTATAAAGTTCATCCCGAACGCATGCGCCGCTTTGTCAAAGCCATCTGGCACGCGCACATCTGGGATTGGCCCACCTTGCTCTTTAACCGGCACGGAATTTACGAAGCGTGGCGTGAAAAGTGGGATGCAGAATTTGAAGGAGGCCCATTGCCAATTGTGGAGAACACCGCGCTCTCCTTTGTCAACACGGGAAGCGATTTAATCCTGAGCGGGGCAATGCTACACGCACTCTCAGGCGATGAAACGCCCTTGAGATGGGCAAAGCATCTGCTTTCCCGGTACGATCAGATCCGGCATCCTGAGGCGGGATTGGCGGGGTATCAGTTTAATCATCGCGATCCCTGTCGGGTCCGAGAATCATTCAAACCACCATTTAGCGAACGGGCAGATATCAACGAAGTAACAGTCATCACCAATAACGTGATTCAAACTCGATACGGACGAGCCGCCGTCACCTTTCTCAACGCCGCGGAGGTCCTGGGCAATGAAAAGGGCAAAGCATTTCTCGATGTGGTAACCGCGGATTTAGAAGCCCTGGCAACCCACTGTTATAATATCGACGACCACAGCTTTTATCCCGCAATCAATGACGGCACCCGCCTCTATCCAGAAAATAGCAATGAAGGAATCGGCTATTGTCCGCCCACAAAGCTGAGAAAAGTCCCTGCAAATGGCCTGATGTTCTTATCTTACGCGCGGGCATATCACCTGACCGGCATTGATCGTTTTCGAGAAATAGCCTTTTCCACAGCCCAGGGGATGGGATGGGGCGACTTAAACGCGCCTGTGGATTTTGGATCTGGCGGTTCGCCAGCAAGTGATGAAGCGTGGGTAAACAAAGGACAGAACGATGCATGCGCGTTATTTGGTTTATTAGAACTCCACTCGGCAACGGGTGATGATGCGATATTGCAGTCTGCCACCTCTCTTGGAGAGCAATTGCTGCGTCAATATCAGGTAAATGGCTTGATTGTTTCAGATAGTCGGGAAGGCGAATCGAATATCGATACCGCGCTACCACTCGCACTATTGCATCTGGAAGGTGCGAGACAGGGAAATCGCACATCGCTACCCGACTTCTATCCGAACAACACCTATTTTGATCCCAAAATTGTGATTCGCCGCTGGGAAGAAGAAGGTCGATAAACAACAGGAGGTTTACAATGAAAGCTGCTGTTTTGCGCGAAGCACATCAGCCAATAAGCGTAGAAGACGTCGAAATTGCCGACCCAATCGGGCGCGAAGTATTGATTCGTACCGCCGCCGCGGGAGTCTGTCACAGCGATGTCCATTATCAGCAAGGGCATTATACCTGCGAGCTACCTGCCGTACTCGGCCACGAGTCAGCGGGCATTGTAGAGGCGACCGGCCCAGACGTAACCTATGTAAAACCCGGCGACCATGTAATCACCTGTCTATCGGTTTTTTGTGGACATTGTCGCTACTGCACCACCGGACGTCCAAATCTATGTGAAGATAGAGAATCGACACAGCGCAAAGAGACAGATAAACCGCGCCTATCCCAGGATGGTCAAGCGTTCTTTCAGTTTGCAAACCTCGCCTCTTATGCAGAACAGCTATTGGTACACGAAAATGCAGTATGCAAAGTCCGCGAAGACATGCCGCTGGACAAAGCTGCCCTGATCGGATGTGGCGTAACAACCGGTGTTGGCGCCGCGCTCAATACCGCCAAAGTAGAACCGGGCAGCACAGTTGCCGTTGTCGGATGTGGTGGCATTGGCCTGAGTGCTGTACAGGGTGCGCGAATAGGTGGCGCAGGGCGTATTATTGCAGTAGATACCGTCTCTTCCAAACTGCAACTGGCCCGAGAATTGGGTGCAACAGACCTGGTCAATGCCAACGATGGCGATCCCGTTGAGCAAATAATGGATCTGACCGGCGGAAAAGGCGTGGCCAACTCTTTTGAAGCCGTCGGCTTAAAGCAGACTGCGGAACAGTGTTTTTACATGCTCGAAGAAGGCGGCACCGCCACGATAATTGGCATGATTCCCCAGGGCGTTAAAATTGAACTTACAGGACACAACTTTTTGCGCGAGCGCAAAATTCAGGGATCGAGCATGGGATCCAATCGCTTTCGCGTAGATATGCCGCGGTATGTGGATATGTATCTCATGGGCAACCTCAAGATCGACGAAATGATTTCACATAACATTTCCTTAGATGATATTGACGATGCGTTTAAGGCTCTGATCGCAGGTGAAGTCGCCCGGCAGATCATCATATTTGATGTTTGAGGGACACGCAATGAATACCGATCTAAACCGAATCCGAAGAGATGGCTGGACCGTAATAGAAGGCGTAATCCCAGAAGATGAGGTAGATGCAATACGCGATCACGTATGGCATTCGACCGGGACACACGGCAGAGCGAAGGCCGCAAAAGATGGCATCGGACACGTGCCGGGATTTATACGCTATGACCAGACCCTCGCGCCCTATCTCGCAGACGCAAGGCTGATGGCTATCCTCGAAGCTCTTTTTGGCTCCTTTGTCAAAGTGTCTTATGTCTCAGCAACCATCAATCGCCGGGACAACCCACGGGGCAGATGGCATGCAGACTGGCCGTTTAATCAGATCAACGCCGCGCATGTGCTCGCACCCTATCCAGATGCGGTAATGCATATCACAACCCTGTGGATGTTATCTCCCTTTACCCATGAGAATGGCGGCACATTGATCGTGCCGGGCAGCCACCGATGGTCGAATAATCCAACCGGAAATATAGACGTGGATCCGCTCGCGCCTTATTCAACCGAGATGAATGCAACGGGTCCGGCGGGAAGCGTCCTCGTGCTGGACAGTCGGATATGGCACGCAACCGCCCCCAATCAATCCCAGGAAGATCGGGTATCCGTTGTCGTTCGCTATGCCCCCTGGTGGTTGAACACGCGCGTATTGATGCCCGGGTCTGAAGAGCGCAAAATGATGGTGGATGAAACCGGCTTGACCGATAACGATCAGGAACCTGTACCCCGCCAGGTTTACGAGGAATTGCCAGAAAACGCAAAACCCCTGTTCCGACACTGGATAAGCGATTAAAAGGAAAAACAATGAGCACAGTCACCGAACAACATATCCAACAGTATCGAGAAGAAGGATACTGCCATGTGGAAGGCTTAATCCCCCCTGAAATCATGGCAAACGCCTGGTCGCGAGTACGGGAAATCATAGATCATCCGCCAGATTGGAAAAAGGGCAGATTTCAAGTCCTCAATCCCGAAATATATCGCGCCACATCAGGTGATCCAGTGCCCAAGGGCATACAACGGCCGGGCCTGGAAGAACAGGTATTTGCCACGGTCGCAGAACACAGCAATATGGCAAATGCAATGGCGGGAGTTTTGGACGGCGATGTGGAACTCTTCACAGATCAGATAGGGGTTAAACACGGATGGATTGACACTGAGCAAGGTGGATGCAGTTATTTTCACCAGGACTCGTGGTACTGGAAAATCGATCCCGAATTGGGGTGCAATTGCTGGATCCCGATGCAAGAAGTGGGAAAAAACGCCATCGCATTATCGGTCATGCCGCGTAGCCATATCGGCTGGGAACTCGTACCGCACGAATCTTATTACGACGACCCGCCGATGTTCAGAAAATCCCGTGTGAATGGCGATGAAATCTATGAACCGTTTAAGCGCCACCGCATCCCGCTAAATCAGATCGATTATTCCGATGAAGTCCTGGTCAAAATGAAACCGGGTGACGGCCTCTTCTTCACAAATTACACCTGGCATCGCAGCGAGCCAAATCGCACGGGTAACTCAATGGCATTTTACGCGATTGCATATCAGTTGAAAGATCGGGTTTCAAAATCTTGAGTAGCTTGTAACAGGAAAGGAAAAAAACATGGCGCGTGTTGGGTTGATCGGTGTCGGAGATATGGGCAGTGGGATGGCTGCGAACATCTTGAAGAACGGCCATGAGCTTGTCGTGTATGACTTGCGCCCCGAACAATTGGAACCTTATGTCGAGCGGGGAGCTTATGCGGCCAAAAATGTGGGCGAAGTAGGCGAACACGCGGACTTCGTGTTCGTCATGGTCATGAACGGCGACCAAATTAAAGCGATCTTAAACGGTGGCTTGTTGGACGGCATGAAACCGGGATCGACATTTATCTGTACAGCAACCATATTGCGGTCGGAATTAGTCGAAATCGCGCAATCCTTAAAAGAGAGAGAGATTCGCGTCATAGACGCCCCGGTAAGCGGTGGCGCACCTGGCGCAGCGGCTGGCACACTGACAATGATGGTAGCAGCACAGCGGAATGTTTTTGAGGACGCGACAGAAGTTCTCAACGCAGTCGGAGAAAACATCTACCACGTCGGCGAAGAAATCGGAGCCGGACAAACCGTGAAAGCGTGTCTGGCTGTCTTGACAGGCGTCACCTATGCGGGCATCTTCGAAACCCTATCACTGGGCGTAAAAGCCGGCGTAAAACCCGAGACCCTGTACGAAGTCATCAACACGAGTGTGGTCGGCAGCTTTTTATTTCGGGACACAACGCAAAATATTATGGAACGAAATTTCGCGGGCCAAAGCCGCATTGGCACAATGCACAAAGACCTCGGAATCGCAAAAACACTGGGACGAGAATGTGGCGTGCCCCTCTTCACACTCTCATCGGCTGCGGAGTGGTTTCAAGCGGGCATCAGCGTAAACCCCGAAGAAGCGAACTGGGCCATCATCAAAATTTTTGAGGATATGCTGGGTATTGAAGTGAAAAAACGGTAAGACGAGATTGGAGCTTACAGTGAAACTCGGTGTAATTACAGATGGAATCAGCAGGGATTTTGAACACGCATTGAATGTCATGGCGGAATACAAACTGAAATATCCAGAACTCCAGTTTGTATGGGATCGAGAAGTAGGGGATCACGACTTCGAGCAAGTGGCGCGCATAAAGGCACTACTGGATCAGCACGACATGGAAGTCTCCTGTATCTCGCGGCACAACTTTGGCGGCTTGCCCGTATTGCAAACCGAGATAGGAGATCCCGTATTTGAAGATCATGTATCGGGATTGCGGCGGTGCATTGCCCTTGCAAAAACCCTCGGCACGAATATTGTCAGAATTATGGGTTGTAAAAAAGAAATGATACTATTTGGGTACAACGGCGCAGAAGATTGGATTGTAACGGCTGGTGCGTGGGATAAACTGGTGAAATTGATGGCCGTACCCGTTCAAATAGCCGAAGAAGAAGGCGTGACACTCGTCGTTGAAACGGGTAATAATGCC
Organism: Candidatus Latescibacterota bacterium; assembly: GCA_965205975.1. Classification (GTDB taxonomy): domain Bacteria; phylum Latescibacterota; class UBA2968; order UBA2968; family UBA2968; genus VXRD01. The sequence goes on along the minus strand of OZ242195.1, from coordinate 5,532,395 downwards.
ATGATAACATCGGGATATCTGGCGCGAAAGTTGATCGACGAATTGGGTAGCTCCCACCTCAAACTGCTATGGGATATTCCCAACACAATGTACTGTACGGATATCCCCTTCCCCGATGCCTACAACGAAATTCGCGATTATATCGGCCATATTCACATCAAAGACGCAAAAACCGATATTGCGCGTGCCACCGTTGGATTCTATCCCCTGGGCGAAGGCGATGTCGCGCCATACCTGGAACCCATTGCAAACGCGCTCAAACGCGACGGGTATGCGGGCGCGATCTCTTACGAAAGCGTCTATCGCCCCGAAGGCGGCACTTTTGAAGACGGGTTCAGGGCGAGCGTTGCAAAATTTGTGGAAATTTTTAGCTGAGGAGGCCCCATGGCTGATCCAATGCGGTTATTGACCGATGAAGAGGTACAGCGATTTATCGTAGATGGATGCATGACCGTTCACGCGGATTATCCATCCTCTTTCCACGCGAATATCCACGATCAAATCGAGACCGTCTTTAAAAAAGAAGGCAATCCCGGCAATAACATCTTGCCCCGCATACCGCAAATCGGACAGGTGTTTGAACACCCCAATGTAAAAGGGGCACTCACCAGCTTACTGGGGCCGGGATACATCTTGAACCCCCATCGACATTGCCACCTGAATCCCCCGGGACGAAACGGACAGCGATGGCATAAAGACTGTTATGTATATGATCACAATTTGCGGCACCCGAGATTCTACTGGGTGCTCGCTTTTTATTTTCCACAGAACACAACTGAGGATATGGGACCTTCGGGCGTATTGCCCGGCATGCAAATATATAAAACCATCAGCGATGTAGATCCCGTACAAACAAAAGAAAAAGCACGCGCATTTTGCGGGCCTGCGGGCACCGTAGCTCTAATCCACTTCGACTCCTGGCACCGCGCAACCGAAAATATAAGCACTAAAAATCGGTACATGCTGAAATTCCAATTTGCGCGCACACAAGAACCGCAAAAACCCACATGGAATCATCAGAGCCGCGCGTGGTCCCCGGGCATTGAAGATCGGCATCCAGCCATATCACAAGACGTATGGAACTGGATGTGCGGAAACGCACAAAAAGAACGCGAAACACCAGAGAGCAATCTGAAAAATTGGATTTCAATCTTAAAGAATGGATCGGAATGTGACCGATTGGACGCAGCGTATAAACTCGCCGAGTTTGGCGCGGCAGCCGTACCTGAACTCATCGCCGCCATGCGAGAAGAAACACTGGCAACAATTGAAGAAACAGAAGCAAAAACGCCTGACAATGCCCATGGAACAAATCCCACGAGCGGATGCGCGGCACTATCCCTCTCATTCATAGGAAAACCCGCAGTCGCCGCCCTCACAGAAACATTATCAGACAATCACTGGTGGATACGAGCGGTTGCTGCCAATATATTGGGACATATCGGATCAAACGCCATTGCATCTCAACCCGCTTTGAGAACCGCGATAAAAGACAATCACTGGTGGGTGCGCCGCAATGCGATCGAAGCACTGGGTGCAATCGGTGATTTCTCCTCAGATCTACTCTCCGATCTGACAGAAGCACTCGGTGATAAAGACTATCGCGTGCGCCGCAACGCAGCCCTCACCCTCGCAAAATTTGGAGAATCGGGCGATACTGCAGTTGAAGCACTGGCAAAAATGCTCGAAGACGAAAATCGCTACAACCGCTTTTACGCTACTTATGTATTGCAGCAAATCGGCACACCTGCTGCACGAGATATATTATTCCACACCCTATTCAATGCCCGCTGGTGTCCAGTCACGACAAAAGACAATATGTACTGATCACCCATCTATTTTTTGAAAAAAATAATGCGAAAATTTTATTTTTCGTTACATTATGTATATAAGTAAGTAAAAACTTACTTAGAGCCATCCCGCCCTACCGGGATTGGGCGGTGAATACAGGCTACTGACCACTTTCTCAGGAGCAAAATATGATCAGAGCGTGCTTGCTTGGGCTTATCTGTATAGCGATTTGCGCGCCGTCGGCTGAGAGTGAAGACACAGCCGGCATTGTCAAAGAAATCACGGGCGATCTCGCTTATGTATCTGGACTCAACGGGGCGGCATCCCTGGGCAGTCAATTGCAGATGGATAATGGGTCAACGCTTCAGGTCATCAAAAAACTCGACGACGTACTCGTAGCGCGCGTGGTCGAAGAAAACGGCTCACCCGTAAAGGTATCGGATCGCATTCGCGTTGTCACCACACAGACTTCTAACGATGCACCCCGTGCGGTTTACGCCACCCGCGTCGATAAGGGTCCCAAGATGGATGGGCGTTTGGACGACCCTGCGTGGCAAAATGCAAAACCCATCGAGGGATTTGTCCAGCGCGACCCGGGCTACTGGGTGCCGAGCACCGAACGCACAACAGCCCGTATTGTTTACGACCGGACAAAAATCTATTTCGGATTTGAATGTTTTGATTCTGAGCCACAAAAAATCGTGGCAAATAACATGCGACGCGATTCCGAAGTATGGGGCGATGACAATGTGCAAATCCTTCTGGACACTTATAACGACCGTCAAACTGGCGCATTCTTCTTCGTCAACTCCCTCGGCGCAAAGCGCGATCTGATCCTATCGCGGGAAGGCCGCACCTACAACGATGATTGGGATTGTATCTGGGAAGCCAAAGGACACCGACACGATAAAGGGTGGTCGGTTGAGGTAGCGATTCCATTTGACCAACTGCGATTTAAGGACGAAGATGATTCGGTATGGGGCATTAACCTCGCGAGATTTATTGCCCGCAAAACCGAATCGACAGCACTGATGATCGGACAAAGATCGACATCACCAACGCAGCGCTATCGCACCACAGACCTCGCAGAACTCAGGGGCTTAAAATCCTTAAAGACCCGCCGCGTTTTTCAGATCAAGCCATACATTTTGCCCGGCGCACTAAAAGATTTGCAGGCGGATGATACATCTGTACAAGAGACCTTTGAATCGGGTGTAGATGTGCGATATGGCCTCACGCCCAATATGATACTGGACCTGTCTTATAATACCGATTTTGCCCAGGTTGAAGGGGACCAGGAGGAAGTGAACCTGACGCAATTCTCGCAATTCTTTCCCGAAAAGCGCGAATTCTTCCTGGAGGGATCCAATCTCTTTGACTTTGGCGAAGCCGCCACGAGACGCGGCGGGGACAGCCGCCCACCTACTATTTTATTTTACAGCCGCCGAATCGGCCTGGAATCGGGGGAACCCGTACCCATTCTTTTGGGCAGCAAACTGGCGGGCAAAGCCGGCAAAACGAGCATTGGCGCATTGAATGTGTTGACGGATTCCAAAACGCTTCACGATGATACATTTGTTCAGCGCAGCAATTTCTCGGTCTTGCGCCTGAAGCACGATGTGATAGCGCGATCAAATATCGGTGCCATTGTCGTGAACAAACAAACCCCTGTTCCGGACTCGGGTTGGGATCAATACAACCGCGCTGCCGGCCTTGATTTTAGTTTCTCGCCATCCAATGCCCTCAATTTTCAGGGATTTTACGCGAAAACCTGGGATTCTGCTGAAGATGCGCCGACAGGGGCCGCGGGATTTTTACAGGCCACCTATTCGGGGGGTATTTATTCCAGTACGCTAAAATACGTCGATATTGGAGAGCATTTTCTACCCAAAGCCGGATTTGTCAACCGCCGCGCTGGATTGAAGAGACTCCGGCGATACGAGGCACAATTCAGAGCGCGAATACCCGCCAATACGGATCTCATTCGCTATATATCCACAGGACCAAGGTTTCGGCTCTTTACAGATCCCAGTGATCCAATAAACAAAGTCAAATTCTGGGATTTGCAGGTATCTACTTACACGCGATTCAACGCCGGAGACTGGTATCGCGTCGAATTTGCTCGAACGCACGACGTGGTCGAACGCACATTCAAGCCATCTAAAAAGCGACCAGATATAATTATCCCACACGGCACATACACTTTTACAAAATTCGGAACCGGTCCCTATCCGAGCCGCTCGCGGAAAGTCCGCCCCGAGTTCGACATTGAAATCGGCAACTATTACACGGGCAAGCGATATAAACTTTCACTCGAAAACAGCTATAGACCTTCTGGGAAACTTTCGATTGAAACAGATTACGAAGTCAACTGGCTGCGCTTGCCCCAGGGCAACTTCAATATACAGGTATTGAGCAACCGCTTGATCTATTCATTTTCCACGGACTTTTATGTCAAACTATTCGCCCAGTGGAATAATGACAGCGAACAGGCCAGCGTAAACGTATTGCTGAATTACCGTTTCCGCCCCGGCAGCGATATTTACTTTGTCTATGACCAGGGCTTTGATGTGACTTATGACCATAACCTGGACGACCGGGATGTCTTGCGCGAATGGGGCGAAAGAAACCGGGCCGTTCTCATAAAAGTCTCATACATGCTGGGAATGTAACCCCTCTCCCATAGTACAAACCAAAAGACCGGACAAAGCGTCCGGTCTTTTTTTATTTATCTATCTTACCCGCGCCCAATATAAGGCATCTTAGTCGCCATAATCGTCATAAACTGAACATTTGCATCTAACGGAAGACTCGCCATATTGAGCACCGCTTGTGCAACGCCTCTGACATCCATTGTCGGTTCTACGAGGGTAGATCCATTGGCTTGCGGAACACCGTTTTTCATGCGCTCGGTCATATCGGTCGCTGCATTGCCAATATCGATTTGCCCGCAGGCGATATCGTATTTGCGCCCATCGAGCGAAGCGGATTTGGTCAGACCGGACACTGCGTGTTTGGTCGCCGTATAAGGCGCAGAATTTGGACGGGGGACATGCGCCGATATCGATCCGTTATTGATGATCCTCCCACCCCGAGGCGTCTGATCTTTCATAATTTTAAATGCCTCCTGAATACACAAAAAGACACCCGTTAAATTGGTATTGACGACCGTTTGCCATTGCTCAAAAGTCAAATCCTCGATATTGACACCAGGCGCGCCCACACCCGCATTGTTGAAAACCACATCCAGGCGTCCAAATTTCTCTTTTGTCCGTGCAAATAGATTTTCCACAGATGCTGGATCGCCAACATCTGTCGGTACAACAAGCGTCTTCGAATCATCTACACCCGCTTCACTTACCGTGGCTTTCAAGGGATCTTCGCGTCGTCCTGCCAGGGCAACAGAATATCCCGCATCCAAAAAGGCAAGCGTGGTGTATTTCCCAATCCCGCTGCCCGCGCCAGTGACAATTGCAACTTTGCTACTCATAGTCAAATCTCCTGATGAGTTGTGGTTTATATCTAAACGCATGATAACATACAGAACGCATAAGTCAAAAAATTTATATACAGCCAAATGCACAGGTACAAGTTCCTTTCCCACCTCACAATACATCCGCATTTTTTGGTTCTTGTTTGTCCAGACAAGACGCATTATCTTGCAATTCATGTAAAAGAACAAAGTTATTTTTTAGAAAGGACGGATAATGGCGATTTTGTTTGCCCGGACGGAAAACCTGGAACGATCATGGCCGTTTGTACCAGAGGCACTGATAGCGCGGCTAAATGAAATAGATGAAGTGCGCATAGTACAGGTAGAACGCGGCGTACCTCTTTCGGAATTGACGGATTTGTCACATGTATCGGCCATCGCGCTATTCGGCGGACAGTTGACAAAAGCGTGTTTGGCACGCGCGCCCGAATTGAAAGCCGTGGGGGGCGTGTTGGATAATTGGGGCCACCGCTCTCTTCCAGTCAATGGCCTGTTCGAACGCGATATCCCCATCATTGATGGCACGCGTGCGTGGGCGGCGTCTGTCGCAGAAATCACACTCGCCCTGACATTAAACGCCCTGCGCATGATACCGCAATGGCACAAGCGCATGGCATCGGGAGAACGTCTGTGGAATTTTGAATACGTGCAATTTTGCGACAACCCAGATTTCGTCAACGGCACATTGGGAACAAAAACCGTCGGCGTCATGGGACTGGGACAAATCGGCGGACGGATGGCATCGTGGTGCAACGCCCTCGGCTCGCGCGTCCTCGGCTACGATCCATTTATTCCAAAATCGCGATTGGATGAACTCGGCGTAGAAGGCGTGGAAATGGACACCCTCGTAGATGAAAGCGAGATAGTCGTCGTCACCATACCACCAACGCCATCTGCCAGAAAAATCCTATCGCGGGAACGCATCTATCGATTGCGCAAAGGCAGCCTAATCGTAATCACCACCCGCGCACATGCCGTCGATATGGACGCATTGCGGGAACGCATCATCGCCAACGAACTCGCCGGTGCATTTGACGTATATGACAACGAACCAGTGCCCACAGACGACTTATTGCGCAATCGGAACAATGTGGTACACACACCCCACATTGCCGGGCGCACGCGAGACGCGAACTTGCAAGTCGCCGAAGTCATCGGCGATGATTTTGAACGAATCTTAAAAGGCGAAGCACCCCAGGCTCGGCTCTCCAGAGCAGCGATAGACGTGCGAGGATCGCGCACAGACTTGCCAGCGATGCAGAATCAATAAACCCCTTACAGGAGGAAACATGAAACTCGGACTCAACTCTGTTCTTTTTGGCGCGTGGGACATGGAAACCGCTTTTAAGTACACCGCCATGGCAGGATACGACGGCATAGAAGTCTCGGCAATTGGCGGCATGAGCCAGCACCTCGTCCTCGACAACTGGCGCGAAACAGCCCGGGAAGCCAAGCGTCTGGGACGTGAATACGGCCTCGAACTCCTCGCCATGGAACAACCCAGGCAAGATCCCGACACCATGGAAAAAGCATTTCAAGCTGCAAACGAAGCCGGCATCCCCGTCGTCAATTGCGGTCCGGGTGGAAAATCAGACGACGAAGAAACCTTCCAGCAAAGCATCGACTCCCTCGGCAACCTCGCCAACAGAGCCGAAACATACGGCGTAACCCTCTGCGTCAAAGCCCATGTGGGCGCAGCCATCTACAACACCCCAACCACCCTGCGGGCGATGGAAGCCATCTCATCTCCCGCCTTTGGCATTGACATGGACCCCTCGCATATTCACCGCGCAAACGAAAATCCAGTTGAAGCCATCGCAGCCGTCGTCTCGCGCGTCAAACACGTCCACATCCGCGACTGCAAAGGCCGAGAACGCGGTCCCGGTGATCCTGCAAACCAGGCCAATGGCCGCGGCGACATCGACCTCGTCGGTTATATCCGCGTCCTCCACGAAAACGGTTACGACGGACCCGTCAACCTCGAAGTCATCGGCACAAGAGCACAAGGATACAGCCTGGAACAATGTTGCATCATCGGCGCGGAAACCCGCGGACACATGCAAGCATCCTTGCAAGCATGTGGCGCGCGATAAACTGGACTAATCAGACCAACCATCCAACGGGCAGGCACAAGACCTGCCCCTACAAACGAATGGATTTTTCACCATGCCCAATAAACCCAATATCCTCTGGATCTACGGCGAAGACCTCTATCCCAACCTCGCCTGCTATGGCACGCCAGCCGTGCAAACACCCAACATCGACAAACTCGCATCGGAAGGCACACTATTCACAAATGCGTTTGTCACCTGCCCGGTGTGTTCCCCGAGCAGATCGGCCATCATCACCGGCCGCTATCAAACCAGCTTTGGCGCGCACAACCACCGCAGCAAACGCGACACCCCATTGCCCGAACACATTCGCCTCATCACCGACTACTTCCGCGATGCGGGATATTACACCTGCAACAGCCCGGGACCGCCCTTTGACAAACCCGGCAAAACCGACTTCAACTTCCAGCGCAACGGCGTCTTTGACGGCATCGACTGGACTCAGCGCGCCGGGGACCAGCCCTTTTACGCCCAGAACAACATCACAGACACCCATCGCAACTTCACGCCCGACCCGCAAAACCCCGTCGATCCCGACGCCGTAGAGATCCCGCCTTATTATCCCGATCACCCCCTCATCAGAAAAGATTGGGCCATGTATCTCGAAAGTGCTCAGGTCTTCGACCACAAAGTCGGGCAGGTACTCCAGCGCCTTGAAGACGAAGGCATAGCCGACAACACTATTGTCTTCCTCATCGCCGATCACGGACGCGCGCATATCCGCGACAAACAATTCCTGTACGACGGCGGCATTCGCATACCCTGCATTGTGCGCTGGCCCGGGCACATCGACGCAGGCGTCGTAAGCGACGAACTCGTCAGCGGCATAGACCTCGCACCCACCGCACTCTCGCTCGCGGGTTTAGAAGTCCCCCCGGAAATGGAAGGCAACATCTTCCTCGGTCCCGATGCAAAATCCCGCACCGAAGTCTTCTCAGCACGCGACCGATGTGACGGCACAGTAGATCGCATCCGCTGCGTACGCACCAAAAACTACAAATACATACGCAACTATCACCCCGACCGCCCCTACATGCAATTCAACCGCTACAAATACCAGCAATACCCCCTCTGGACACTCCTGCCCCTGCTCGGCAAAGAAGGCAAACTCACCGAAGCACAGGCAAAATTCCTCGCGCCCTATCGCCCTTACGAAGAACTCTACGACCTGCAAGCCGACCCCCACGAAGTCGAAAACCTCGCAGAATCGCCAGACCATCAGAACGTGCTCAACGACCTTAGCGCGCGCCTCGACAACTGGATCGAAACCTACGGCGACCAGGGCGAAATCCCCGAAGATCCAGAGGTCATCGCAGCACAAGCAGAAGACATGTACGACAAACATCAAAGCGCACCGGACAGCCAACTATCGCCCGAAGAATACATAAAAACATGGGAACAGAGACTGCTGGGATAAGAGATTCTTCCCCACAAGAATCCGTCATCCGGCGCATGACCCGCCTATCCCTTGAGCACAATGCCGTAAACCTCTCTCAAGGGATCACAGACGAACCCGTACTCTACGACCTCGCCTGGGCGGGCATCGCCGCCATACTGGGCGGCTCAGATGAAGGCGCAGAGCAATTGCACGCGCTCACCCTGCGCGACCTCCTCTCGCGCAACCCGGACAACGATAACCATTCTCTCAAAGACCTCTGCGCCATCCTCCGTCCCGAGCACGACCGCTACAACCAGTATTCCTTCCCCTACGGATTGCCCGAACTGCGGGAAGCCATCGCAGACTACACCTGGCGATTCTACGCCTTTCGCCCCAACCCCGAGACGCAAATCACCGTCACCGCAGGCGCGACCGAAGGACTATCCTCAACACTTCGCGCCCTGTGCAATCCTGGCGACAGCGTCATCGTCTTACAACCCTTTCACGAAATGTATCCCAACCAGGCCAGCCTTTTTGGGCTACATTGCGAATATGTCACCCTCCGCGAAAAAAGCGGTGGCTGGGCAATCGACAAAGACGAATGGGCTACCGCGGCAAAACGCGCGCGCGCACTCATCCTCAACACGCCACACAACCCCACGGGCAAAGTCTTCTCCGAATCAGAACTCGTCTTCATCGCAGACCTCTGCTGCAAACACGACCTATTTTTAATCACCGACGAAATCTACGAACACATCCTCTACGGCGATTGCGTCCACATCTGCCCCGCAACACTCGCCGGCATGGCCGAGCGCACCATCGTCGTCAACGCCATCACCAAAACCGCCAACGCCAGCGGCTGGCGCGTCGGCTGGGTCATATCGCCCGAACAACACACCCCGCGGATTCGCGCTGTTCACGATACCCTCGTCGTACAGGCCCCCACCCCATTGCAAAAAGGCGCCGAGCACCTGTTGCGGTTGCCCGACGCCATCTTCAAAAATATTCACAAACCATTCTTGCAAAAACGCAACCTGCTCCTCAAAGCCCTCCAATCCACCGGATTCAAAATCACCCCACCCGACGGCTCCTACTACCTCTTTGCCGATTACCGCTCCGTCCCCACCTTATGCGACATGAATCCAACCGATGCCGCCCTGTACATGACCCGGGAAATCGGCGTCACCCCTGTACCAGGCGACAACTTCTACGCAACGGGCAATGAAGGCAACCGATACTTGCGATTTGCCTTCTGCCGCACCCTCGACAGCCTGAACGAAGCAGCAGAACGGCTGAAAAAGCTGACCTGACTCTATCGCCGCTCGTATTCAAATGGGAACGTCACAGGTTCACCATCATTTGCCCACGATCTCGCCATCGCCACGTCAATCTCCCGGTCCTTGCGACCGTTATAAGCCCCATATTCAGGCTCAGTGTCGTTGCGAACGGCATTTGCGATACTCATCAGCTCTGACGCGACAGTAATTTCGCCATCACTGAGCGGATAATTTTGCAACGGATTTTCCCACACCACCTCCGGCGTTGTATCCGCCACGAGTGCGGCGAGGGTCTCAAACCCATCGACATCGTTGGTTTTGCGGATGATCGTGATTTTGCGCTGCTCATCGGCGGTATCATTCAGAATGACCGCTTCATCGCGGAAGCACATCCCACGCTCGGCGTAGAACTTCGTACCGTTGAAACCGCGAAGCGGCGAACCATAAGACAAACTGCTGAAATGGAATACCCCGACCGCACCATCGGCAAATTCGATGACGCCTTGTTGCCAATCCTCTGAGTCGCGTGTCGGCTGACCTCGCCGCCAGACGTGCTCCTGCACTGCAAAGCTCTTTCGAACACCGAACACGCGCAGAGGTTCGTTATCAAAACCGACGTAACTGCGAATCAAGCCGACCCCGTGATACCCGTGTCCGCGAAATTCGTTATAGGCAACGTTGATCTTGCCGAATACACCCGCCAGAATCATCTCGCGTTTAATCCGTTCCGATGGCACGCGATAATAGTTTTCATTGACCTCAATCTTCGTCCCATTTTGCTTTGCGGACGCGATCATCTCGTCCGCCCAGCCAAGGTCTGTATCAATCGGCGTCTCGGTGCAGTAACTCACGCCGTGTTCAGAGCACAACAGCCCCGGGATATGATTATTGCTGGGGGTAATAACAATGGAACAAATATCCGGCTTCTCTTTTTCCAGCATCTCAGCGGTGTCTGTATATGCAGCAACATTATACTTTGCACCCTGCGCTTCGACGGAATCTTCGCTTACATCGCAAACAGCGACCAGTTCAAGATCGTCCTTCAACTTAGCGATGAGCGGAAGATACACCCCTGTTCCACGATTCCCCGTGCCGATATGTGCAATTTTGAGCTTGTCCATTGATGTGCCTCCAATTGAAGAAAGCCGATATGGTATGCCCCTCAGTCTCACCCTTTACACAGCATCTTAAACAACGCATCCGCAATAATAAAGTGCCCCGTCCGATTGGGATGCACAGGCTCTGGACAAAAAGTTTCTGAACCTCTATATTTCAAATGCGCCTGGAAAAGATCGTGCAACCGCAACAGCTTTGTCCCGTACTTCTCGCTCATCTTCTCCGCAATGCCGATATACTCCGGAATCAACGCCATAACCTCGCTCTGGAACGTCTCCCCGGATGTATCCGTCGAAATATAAAACGGCGTAATCAGCACAATAGGACATCCAATCTCCCGTTGCGTCGCATCCAGAATCGCATCGTACAACGCTTCAAATCGCGCGGGCGGAACCGCATCCTCCGCCTGTCGCAAAAGGCTGTGCAAATCATTGATCCCGATCTTAATCGACAACTTATCCGGCGCGTGATCAATCACGTCTTCTCGCCAGCGCTCGTGCAAATGCGTCACGCGATTACCACCAATTCCCCTATTGATATAATTGATCTTTCGCTCGGGAAACTGCGCCGTCACAATCTCTGTAAACGCCCGCACATACCCATTGCCCAGCGGCGCCTCAGCCGCCCGCCGGCCACAATCCGTAATACTATCGCCAATAAACAACATCGTCTCGCCATCTTGAACCCAAAAATCGGACATACTATTCTCCTTTATCCCATGAAAAAACTATTCATCTACATCTTCATCACAACCTGCCTCGCAACGCGCGGAATCGCCCTTGCCGAACCCGTAACCGTATATGCAGCAGCCAGCTTGACGAGCGCTTTGCAAGACCTCTCCAAAACCGCAGAAAAACAGGGCATATCGTTGCGAATGTCTTTTGCCGGTTCTTCAATCCTCGCCAAACAGATAGCCCAGGGCGCGCCTGCGGATATATATTTCTCAGCTAATGTAAAATGGATGGATTTTTTGGCAACGGAAAAATTGCTCGAACCCAATACCCGAATCGATCTACTGGGCAACGCCCTCGTAATTATCTCCCCCAAAAATGAAAAATTCTCTGTCGAACCCCACGCAGACTTTGACTTCCCCAGCGCATTCGAAGGACAATTGGCCCTGGGCGACCCCTCTCATGTGCCTGCGGGCATCTACGCCGTAGAAGCCCTGAAAAAATTGGGCTGGTGGCCCCTGCTCAAAAACCGCATCGCCCCGGCAATGGACGTGCGCGGCGCACTCACACTGGTCGCCCGCGGAGAATGTACAGCCGGCATTGTCTATGCCACAGACGCGACCATCAGCGATGGCGTCGAAGTAATTGCCACACTCCCCGATTCCCTATTGCACACACCCATTGTCTATCCAATCGCCATCGTAAAAGGACGACACACACCAACAGTCGCAGCCGCCATGCACTTCTTTCAATCAGACACAGCGGCTGCGGTCTTTCAGCGATATGGATTCCGGGTGTTGGATTCAGGATCGAAAAAAAATTGGTAACGATTCGGGTGCTTGCGGTCACGCAGGAAGGAAACCGAACAAGTAACCGAACAAGTAACCGAACAAGCAAAACGCATCCTGAACTGCTTAAAAAATGAACCCTTGAGCGCACGCGAGGCAATGAAAGCCCTTGGATTACATCACCGTCCCACGTTTTTTTACAATTATATGCAACCCGTTATGACAACAGGACTTGTTGAAATGACACAGCCTGAATCGCCGAGAAGTCCAAAACAGAAATACCGCCTCACAGCGAAGGGGAAAATGATAATTTTTCAGAGCGAACCACCGGGGGATTAGACATCGGCAATGTCTATGTCTTGAGAAGGGCCAAATGAAATTCGGCGGTTAATCCAATCGCACTACGTAATAATTTTGGAGACCCTGGCGTGAACACTGCGAATAGTACGGAACCCCGCATCAAAGCCATCGAGATCACCGAGGAATTGATCATCGCGGATTTGGTGGATGGTCGAACAATCAGTGTACCGCTCATCTGGTCTTGGCGACTTGCAGACGCAACGCCTGCTCAGCGTGAAAACTATGAATTTATCGGCGACGGTCAGGGTGTTCACTGGCCGGATATTGATGAAGACATCAGTGCAGGAGGCATGTTAATGGGCGTACCTGCACGACCCGCCAAACAGCGTGTGTAAAGTGCGAGATACTGAGACATTATTTCTTGGCGACCGTCAGAGTCGCCTTTTTTATAGATTTATCTTCTCCAACCCCAATTAAAAATTAAACGTAAGCACAGCGCGAAGCCCTTTTGCGGATGTGGGAGCTATGCTCAGATTGAGGCGATCAGGAGGTTTACGCGTAAGCTCGGACATAATCGTGGCCCCGATAATCGGACATATAAGAATAGATGGCCAAAGTTTGTAATCAACGAAGGTCAATCCAATACCTGCCGCGCCCCCTACCAGCGTACCACCCAATGCACTTATAAACTGATCGTGAGGGTCAAACAGGCTTACGCCAGCGGACACACCGAGTGCATAACCACCCACCAGCCCCAGAGCGACTTCATTATCTATACATATTGATTCTGCATTTTTGCAGCTATCTCCGTTGATCAGCCCTACTCCTGCTCCCACAACTGCGAAAAGGATCCCTGAAACAAGGCCACCTGCCAACTTGTCACCAATCCGCGTGGATCTACTCTCTATCCTCTGTCCATCTTGTCTCTCTCGAATAAACCGATCTACCTCATTGATTTGTTTTATTGGTGTGGTAGATTCGTCGCTCATGATCACTGATAGGACTTTGTCATATGCAATGATCTCCTTGCCGAAAAGTGCTCTGCTTCGAATTTTAAATGTGGTCTCATCAATAGCGTAAACCCACCCCTTCTCCAATTTCTGTTTATTCTTGTTATCGTAATAAGTGACTTGCACATAAGCATCTTGGATCAACGTATTGACATTGACCTCTGCGCCTTGCAGGTATGTGGCTGCATGTGCGAGAGTGGGAGCCATCACGTTGATCAGGATTGCCACCATCATAACAATAGAAAGAGACCTAAAAATAGGCATGTATCCCTCCTCCTGCATAAACGCCAGCAAGCCCTTTAGATTGAGAGCCGTTTTTTTCCCGACCAAACCCTTGACCGATCTCCACATTCAAACCGAGAGGAATCCCCCCAAGTGAAAACACAAGCTCGCCTCCAAAAGCAAGTCCAGTTGCCAGCGTCGTGGTTTTGACAGTCTCCTGCCCCTCCTCTTTCTGTTGCCAGCCACCTTCGAGAGTGAAATGAAGGCGGGCAAGGTTCCACCTGCTCTGATGCTCGAATATCGCATACGAAACGCCAGCACCTAACATATGGTCACTATCCTGGCCATTGAGAATAAAACGTCCAACGGTTTGAAGATAGACGGGTGCCAGTCCATTATAGCGAAAACTAATGCCACCAAATGTGGGTGTAGCCCCCTGGAGACCAATACCGAAATTTTTGGTGAGATCAGTCTTTTTTGCCTGAACTGGAAAACTGAAGATTACACTCAAGAGGATACAGATCAGATAAGAAATCGAACGTGTCATTATTTTCTCCTTTTTTTAGCTATTCGTTGACGAACTTCTGTCATGCATGATGCACTACATCTCCACCTGCTGAAGGCTATCATTTTTCGACACCGCATCAGCCTGCTTACCCCGCGACCCGATCAGCAACAGCGTTAGCCCCACCTGCATCCAGAAAAGCCTCCGAACCCGCCGAATAATGCCCACAGCCAAACCCATCTTTGGATCCAAACCCATCAAATGAAACAGAAACACATGCCCACCTTCAAAAACGCCCATCCCGAGCGGAACAAAAAAGAACGCCGCATTAATCACAATCATCAGCGCGTGGAACAGATACACCCAAACAAACGGCATCGGTTCACCCAGCACGTAAAGAATCGCGTAAATCTCCAGCGTCCCCATGCTCCAGCCCAACAGATGTAAACCCAACAACCCCACCAAACGCCACCTATTCAACCGATAAAACTGCGCCAAATTCTCGTCAATCTCCACTGCGTGGTCGCGGAACCGCTCCAAAAACGTAAGCCGCAACCACAGCATCAAATTCAAAAACCGTGCAAAGGGACTCCGGCGCTGCCTGAAAACCGTCCAAACAACCCCCAGAACAGACAGCACCAGAACAGCGACCAGAGCGCCCCGCACCTCAGCCGGCCACGAAAACCGCTGCAAACCTATCACAACACCACCGATCACAAAAATCACCCCGCCAATCATCTCACCCGTCTTATTGATCACCAGCGACGACACCCCGCGGGAAACGCACATCTTATCGCGCAGCACAATCGCCTTGCCGACCTCCTTACCAACCTGCGATGCCGGTGCCACATTGCCCACCGCCTCGCCAACCAACTGCACCCACAGCAACTGCCTCAAACGCGGCCTTTTCGCCCCGCGATCAAAGCATGCCCGCCACATCCACGCATGATGAACAGATACCACCAGCGACAGACCGATCACCAGCACATACCCCCAACCCATCATCAAAACATGTTGCAATACCTCTGGGGCACTGAGCTGATGCAAAAGCACACCCAGGCCGACAAACCCAATCAGACAAAGCACGATATGCGTTCCCTGTTTCATGTCGTTCTCCTGAAAAAACGAATCTACGAATAGACGAATCTACGAATAGACGAACCCCGCTCCATCATCCCCCAAAATGCAACCACAGATGAACACGAATGAACACAGAGGGAGTCAGGGGTAGTAACTCAACCACTACCTTACACAACAACCCGTTTGGCAGCCGTAACCACTGGAATCGCCCGAATAACACAAAGCGCGACCGTCAGATATGTCGCCGCCACGGCAACCAATTCGAGATAGGACAAAAATGCGGGCGCCAAACCCGACATCTCCTGCGCCGCATTCAGGCTGAACAACAGCACAAACGCGACCACCTTGGAAGTCCCGTACGTCGCCCGGCTCACGCGCGAAGCAACCAGCGCGAACCCAATCCGCGACTTCATCATCGTTGACTCGCCAAACGCTGTGAAGCCCTTAGTCAGCGCACAACTGCGAATTGCATCCGTCACAAACCCCCTGCTGAGCACCACAATCGGCACCCACAGTGGAATGACGTGCAACCACGCAAACACCACCCACCACACATTCTCCGCAATCCGATCCCCCACAATATCCAGCAACCCCCCAACCTTGCTCTCGCATCCCAATCGCCGCGCGAGATACCCATCCAGCCAATCCATCACCAGCGCAACAAATGCGAGCGGCACCGCAACCCAGGCCAGCATCGCATCTCCAGACACGGCAAAAGCCGTCGCCAGAAACAGCAAAACCACTCTGCCCGCAGTAATCAAATTGGCAACCTGGCCTGGAAACGCGGTCACAAACGTCGATGTAAGCGTTGACATCTCAGCCTCCTTCTCAAAGGTTCACATCTCAAACTACTCGGTCACAACACGTCATATGCAAATCCCGTGCCAAAACCATTTTACCCCTGAAAAAGGCCATTTTCCCTGTTATCCACCCTAAAAATTGCCCAATCAGTGCAAACTAAATATTGCACCTGCAAACTGAGTATTGCACAACAGGCACAAAAAAATCCGGAGACACAATGTGTATCTCCGGACCTGTCAAATAGATTGTAAATTTTATCAGCAGTTTATCGACGCAAGGACAACCACAGGGGGTTGTCCCTACATAGTTCAGTTGTAGGGGCGGTGCCCCTGTGCCCGCCCGTATTCGTCCTAACGATAAATCCCAGGATCGATCCTGTGCTCCTTCAACTTTTGTTGCAGCGCCTGCCTTTTCATGCCAATGGCCGGTGCTGTACGGCTAATATTGCCGTTGTAGTATTCCAATGCAGACCGAATAAACGCAACCTCAAAAGACTGCACAACCTCCTGCTTTGCATCTTGAAAAAACACCCCATCCCGCCAGACAGATTCGGTGCCCTCCACAGACTCAACGCCCCGAACCTCCTGAGGAAGTAAATCGAGACTCAACTCGGACCCATCCGAAAAAATAATCGCCCGCTCGACCACGTGCATCAACTCCCGTATATTGCCCGGCCATGCATACACCATCAGCATCTTCATCACACCCGGCGGCACATCCGTCATCGCCTTGCCGTGCTGATCATTAAAACGCGCCAAAAAATGCTGAATGAGCAGCGGAATATCCTCGCGCCGATCCCGCAACGGCGGCAAAAAAATATCCACCACCTTCAAGCGATAAAAGAGATCCTCCCGAAACCGCCCCTCTGCAATCTCCACCGGCAAATCCTTATTCGTCGCGCTGATAATCCGAACATCCACCGTCACCGTCTCCGAACCGCCCAGCCGCTCAAACTGTTTCTCTTCCAGCACGCGCAACAACTTCGCCTGCGTCTCGATATGCATATCGCCGATCTCATCCAAAAACAGCGTCCCCCCATCCGCAAGCTCAAACTTCCCCTGCCGCCGCGCAGTCGCCCCGGTAAACGCGCCCCTCTCATGCCCGAACAACTCGCTCTCGATCAACTCCGTCGGCAACGCCGCTGCATTCACCGCCACAAATGTCCGCGCCTTTCGCCCGCTCTGCTCGTGAATCGCCCGCGCGACCAACTCCTTTCCCGTACCGCTCTCCCCGCCAATCAGCACCCCCGCATCGGTCCTCGCCACCTTGCCGATCAAATCGTAAACCCCCTTCATCGCGCGGCTGCGACCAATCAACAACCCGAACCCCGACTGCTGCCGAATCTCATTGCGAAGCGTCTCATTCTCCCGCCGCAACCGCACCGTCTCCAGAACATTCTCCACCAGACAGCGCAACTCATCCACATCGTAGGGCTTGCTCAAATAATCGTACGCCCCCGCCTTCATCGCCTCCACCGCAACCCGCTCCGACCCATACGCTGTAATCACAATAACCGGCCGCGCATCCCCCTGATCAGCCAACCGCTTCACCAGCGTCAACCCATCCATCTTTGGCATCTGGATATCGCAAATCAGCAAATCGGGATTGCTCTGCGCCACAGCTACCAGTGCCGCCTCACCGTCCTCTGCCTCGACAATCTCACACCCCAGCGCCGCGAGTGCCCGCTTCAACCCGTACCGCGCCGCAGGATCATCATCCACAATCAGAATTTTATGCTGCATAGTCTTCATCCTTCACACATCTTGGCTGTCAGCGGTCAGCCCTCCAACATCTCTTTTATCTGCGTCCATCTGCGTCATCTGCGGATCACACTGCATCATCCCCCCCCGGGAAGTTGAACCGCAAACACCGCCCCTGCCCCATCTGCATTTGCCACCTCAACCGCGCCCCCCATGCGCGCCACATCGCGCTTCACAATCGCAAGCCCCAACCCCGTGCCCGAAGCCTTCGTCGTAAAAAACGGCTCAAAAATGCGATCTTGATTCTCCACTGAAATCCCCGGACCCGTATCCGACACCCGCACCTCTACACCCCCGTGCAACCGCCGCGCCTGCACCGTCAACCGCCGCTCTACCTGATCGCTTTCTATAGCCTGAATACCGTTCAAAATCAAATTGAAAAATACTTCCTTTAAATCTTCTGGATCGCCCTTCACCGCGAGACCATCATCCACCTCAAAACAAATCTCCACATTCTGTCGCTCCGCCTCGTGGAACAAAATCAACACCACATCTTCCAGCACAGCCTTCAGATCCAACACCTGAAACCCATTGTCCTGCCTGGGTTGGGCAAATCTGAGCAAGCGATCCACCACGCGGTTTAGCCGATCAATCTCGCGCAACACCACAGACAAATCGCCCGCCTTTGTCTGATCACCCTGCAAATCCTCCCGCAACACAGTCGCTATCGCCTTGATCGAACTCAGGGGATTCTTCACCTCGTGCGCGATACTCGCCGAAAGCAACCCCAACGCCGAAAGCCGTTCCGCCTCGTACATCTGCCGCTCCAATTGCAACCGCCGCTCCACCAGACGCGTATTTTCAATCGCCAGTGCAATCTGATTGCAAAGCGTACCCAGCAAATCCCATTCTTCAGACGAAAAAGATCCCCCGCGCTTCTTCTCGCCCAGACAGAGCAAACCAACCGGCTTTTCCTCTTGCAACACCGGAATACACAGCTCAACCCCTTGCTTTGCGAGTATT
Organism: Candidatus Latescibacterota bacterium; assembly: GCA_965205975.1. Classification (GTDB taxonomy): domain Bacteria; phylum Latescibacterota; class UBA2968; order UBA2968; family UBA2968; genus VXRD01. The sequence continues at coordinate 5,513,129 of OZ242195.1, read as the reverse complement.
GTAGTAAGTGCCGGATGGTGCAAATCGCCCACATCCAGCGGACGGCGATGGGTCAACAACCAGCCGACCACCGCTTCAATCTGCGTCCCGTCCCCATCCCCAAATGGTGTGACAGGCGGCTCAAACCCCGGTAAACCACTGCTTGCGATCACCTGCACCTGACTCACCTCCCCATCCTCGTACTCAAACACCACCAGCGACACAGCATGCACTTTCAACACCGCACCGACCGCATCCACCACCGACTCCAACCGCCTCTCCAGCGCGTGCGGCACATTCAGCGTTTGACTCAACGTACCCAGCAAATGCTGGTACTCATATCGCGCCCTGAAAAACAGACGATTGATGATCCCCTGCAACCTGTTCTTAATCGGCTGAAACAGAAAAATCAGCAGCGAAATCAAAATAGCCTCTACCACCTCTACCCTGAACCCACTGTCCAGACGCCCCAATGCCTCTGCAACGCGCCGGATCACCAGCAAATAAACCGTCAACACAATACCCGTCAGCGCGGAATAAAACAACGCGGGATTCACCACAATCTGGAAAAAGCTGTACCGATAAATAAAATAGCCCAGAATATACGCCGGCGCGATAGGCGAAAGAAAAAGCACCAACGCGAGCACCGGTCCCACAACATTACTTTGAAGCAACCCAATCGGATACGCAAAAACCGTCAAAACCGCGATACCCGTCAGCGCAAATGCCATCAGCCGACAAAACACCTTATGCACCTCTGTCTCCGACCGCATCGCAAATCCCCGGCAGAGATACGCCGAAAACAGAAGCATAGCAATAGCATACAGGCTAAAACTCACGCGCTTGATCGGCGCTTGAGACATGCCAATCAAAAAAATGATCACCCCCGGCACAAAAGTGATAGGAATGAGATACCGCCGCAACCCACGCGCCACCTTGTGCTCATCTGCAAAAGCCAGCACGGTTCCCAGCAGCGCAGACGGCAAAAAATCCAGCCCAAAACGCGCCAGATGCGCCGCATAATTCACCGCACCAGCGCCCGGGGCCGTCTGCTCGATCAAAATGCGCAGCGCGTCCCCAGTGTACCAGAGTGCCCCCGCCGAAATCAACAACAACAGCGGCAACGGCGTACCCTTCCGCTTTATCGCCGAAACAAAAATGCCCCAGAGCAACCCGGCGGCAATCGCCGCGCCGACCAGCCAGATCGTCTCGTATAACGACAGGTCCATCAATACCCCTTCGCCAAATCCGCTCGGCTTTGCGCCTCGGCCTCTTCGGGATCGCGTCTCAACTCCCTCGTCAACAAATCGTGCAATTGCGCGATGCGATCTGCCTGCGCGGGATCATTTGCCAGATTGTTAAATTCCCCGGCATCCTCTTCCAAATTGTACAACTCGCGTTCGGGTCCATGTACCTCGTCAAACCGCGTGTGATACACGTACTTCCACGGCCCCTGCCGAATCATCGCCATGCCCGACGCAATATTGTGGGCGTAGTATTCGCTCACCGCAATATCCCGCCAATCGCTATTCCCATCGTCCAGATAATTGAGCAGCGACTCGCCATCCCAGTCATCTGACCGTTCCGCCCCGCCGATCTCCGCTATTGTCTGCGCCAGATCCACAAGCGAACACACACCCATCCGCCGCTGCCCACCTGCCCAGCGTTTTGGAAAGGACACGATCAGCGGCGTCCGCGAAGCGTGCTCATACATATTGTTCTTCCACCACAACCCGTGATCGCCCTTGTTCTCGCCGTGATCCGTGCAGTAAATCACAATTGTATTATCCGCCACTTCGGAATCATTGAGCGCGGCGAGCAACTTGCCGATCTCGTCGTCCAGCCAATTCACAAAGCCCCAGTAAAGCTCTCGCCCTAACTTCGTCTGCTCGGGCGTCGCCTTTGTCACGCCAAACCCGGCTCGCAAATGCTTGTAATTGGTCGGCAACGTCTCCAAAAACCCCTCGGGAATCTCGGGCATGGGCACCTTGTCTTTGTAAGGCGCGTAATACGCTTCTGGAATAGTCAAGGGAAAATGCGGCGCCAGATAACCTGCCAGCAAAAAGAACGGCTTATCATCCGCCGACCGATTCTGCAAAAACGCACTGCACTCCGCCGTCACCTTTCGGTCCTTCTCCAAAATGGGCGATGTATCACTCGTCTTAAAAGCCGCCACCCGCCCTTCCCAACCGCGTGCTGATTCCCGCATATCATCGAACGCGCGCCGCCCGCCCTTCCCACTCCTGTCCCCCTGATTCGCACCGGGATAAACATCGCGAAAACCATAGCGATGCGCCCCCGCAAAATGCATCTTGCCACCCAGCCAGCATTCATAACCCACCGCATTCAGCGCGTGAGGCAGCGAAGGATAATCGTCAGAAGGCAACTGACAATCATTGGTCCACACCCCACAGCGACTCACGTATTGCACCGCCGTAAAACTCGCACGCGCAGGCGCGCAAAGCGGTGAAGTCGTATAAGCCGCATCAAACACAATACCCTCTTCTGATAGTCGATCCATATGCGGCGTTTGCACAATAGAATCGCCATAACACCCCATCACTGCCGGGTCGTGCTCATCGGACATAATCACCAGAATATTTGGACGGTCAGACATAAAATCTCCTTACGGTTCGTGTGATATGATACATCATCTAAAGCAACTGATCCAACGTCTGGGCGCGATTAATACTTGTACGCCAAAATTCTTCGGGCGTATCCGCACTCCATCTCGCCCAAATTAGAGCCAAAACCAGACCCCATTTGATAATTCGCTCGCACGGAATATCCAATTCTTTCGCCATAATCTCCACGCGGCGAACATCAATTTCACCCCGGTCACATCCATCACAGGAAGCATCGGGATAATTCGCCAAAAAAGCACCGACCTCGTAACCCGGATCGCCAAAATAACCTTTGGGATCAATAACGAGATAGGGTTCGCGCTCAGCACTCAAGATATTCCAGTGATGCAAATCGCCGTGCAAAACAACCGTTTCTGTACTGGTACTCATCAACTCATCGTAAAGTGTTTCGGCGCGCACAACCCATTTTTCGGGCAACGGTCCGGTGCCGCCATTGTATTTTTTGCGCAACTTATCAAAGCCATCTATCTCATAAGCCGTCGGTCGAAAACTGTGAACTTTCGGAACGGGTCGCCAGAACTTTTTCATCAGCCGAGCGGCAATGCGCGTATTCTTCTCGTCATCCGGGCAAACACCAAGAGGAACACCTGGACGGATGCGCTCGAGCATCAGCACGCCCAACGCCTCGTCAAAATCGAGCAACTTAACCGTACCATCACCATTGCAAAGTTGCAGCGCGTGGCACTCTTGTTGCCAAATTTCCGCCAGTTGCTGAGGCGAGCCAATTTTCAGAACAACCTCTGTCCCCTTCGCATCCGTCGCCGGTGCGATATAGCTATAGGACATCTCGGCATAATCTTCTGTCATAGGATCTTCAATGCGAAGATCCCACCGCTTTGCACACGCAGCGACGATATCTGGCAACTGTTCGATCCATTCAGCCCATTTTGGGTTAGACGATAAGGTTTCTGGAATGTACATAGATTTCCCACTTTATGAACATTGAAAAGTTTTAGGACAAGCAGAGATATTACAGGATGGGTGAGGATGAGAGGATAGATAGAACAACGAGGCTCAGGAGGTGGGGGGGGGTATCCTAAATAATGGTGAACTTCTGTTAAAGTTGTACACCGCTCCGACAGAAGAATTTTGCCCATGCTGATCCAGACAGGGACGGATGGTTCAAGTCAGAAAGATGGCATATATTCAGAGCCGGTCGTGTTCTTCTGGTTCAATGTGGGGAACGGCCTTTAAGACTTTTTCAAAATCCGCACGTTTGCCTTGTTTCGCCTCTTGAGTTAGATAGTCCTCTGGAAGTAATGCAGCTATCTTTTCAGCAGCAGCGGTCACCATAAACTGATTGACCGATAAACCTTCTGCTTTGGCCAGTTCTTCGATTTTGTCATGCAGTGAATTTGGCAAGTGAATAGTGAATGCACCCATCGTTCTTAATCCTCAATAAGATGTAGAAAGGTCCGAGGGCTGACAGGCGTAATACCGAATTGTTCCTCAATACCACGGTCAGAAAAATGACGGAGATTGTGAGTGACAATATAAAGACTTTGAGAAGCTATAGCTGCTTCTAACACCATATCATCTTCTGGATCGTCAAGCCTGGGACGCCATAGAAAGAACACTTTTTGTTGATGTGCAATGCTGCACAGATAACGAAGAAAGTTGAGAATGTCATTTCGGTTACTCGCACCAGTCATGTTTTCTGGACGTGTAAGAACATCTTGATACTCCAAATACAAAGGTACCGTCAGAGCGATCTGAAAATTCTCGGAAGGCAATTGAGATATAATCTTATATGAAGCCCCCAAGTCTGATCGCAGTGCAGAAACAAGCACATTGGTATCCAAGATAATTCGCATAGAAGAGTGCCAGACCGTTTTCTTTTTTAAAATATCAAATTTTCAAACTTATACAAGCCCAAACACCTGAGATTGTCCGAAACCCCAGCCATAAAGCCCTATATATCCCAGCCTTACCCGTATAATTTCCCGGCGTCGTACTTCCAAATAAGACAGGCAAATACCAGGGAGCCAAATATCCCAGAATAACAATATGGCCTATGACAGTGGTCACAACACGCAATTTTCGGAAAAGAGGACCGCGCGTTTTATTGACGCGATGCAATAAATCGTCAAACCAACGTTGAAATTTATTTTTTCGACCCCAAAATATAGAAATAACAGCAACTACAAGAAATATCGAGAACAGGTCGCTAATTTCGGTAGGCAAAAAAGTATCTAACCAGGTTTCAAATCGAATAATTATAACTATTGCCAGAAAAAATAAGAGAACATATCTGAATACACGCATGATCAACTCCCAAAATGTCCTGAATACCTCCCGATCTTCATCCTCTCATCTGCGTCCATCTGCGTCCATCTGCGGATACCTTTCGCCTTTCACCCTCTCCCATCAGCCGCGTCGGCAATCCACGTCAAATAGGACCTGTGACCGTGCGACACGGGAAATGAGATAGACACATTCCCCAACCGTTTTTTCAGTGATCTCAAGCGGCCTTTTACAGTCATCACAAACAGCACAGTACCTCCATCCCGATCCGGCGACAAAAAATACTGCGAAAAAACATCCACACGCGCGGCCAATCGCTCGGCAACAAGCGCGTGCCCAACGCGACTTGCCTCCGCCTCAGATGGCATGGGAAGAGCCAGAATACAAGGCGCATTTCGCAACCCACCTTGAACTGCGACATCGCGATCTGTTTTCCCCAGACGCCGCGCCGCATCGAGCTTTCGCACAACCGTATGCACCACAAAAAACACCAGACAAATCATCACCCCGATAGCAATATGCTTCATTAGCCCGCTGAAAAACGCGCCCTGCTCCCGATCCCCCGCCTGAAAAAACGCGTGCTGAAAACGCTCGTCTGACTCCGCAACCAACCTTCTCGCAATAACGCGCACCTGTGCATTCGCCACGGGTGGCAACGGCTTCACGCGCTCAGAGCCATACAGAGAGCGAATCATCTCCCGCGCAATACGCGAAGCATCCTCTTCCTCAGCGCCTGAGGACACAGCAAAACAAAACCCTAACAGAATGACGGTCCATACTCTTAACATACTATGGGTATCCTTTCACGGGCGGGCACTGGGGCACCGCCCCTATACTCTCACACCTCGCGTATCACAACGAGTTCTGGCGTCTTGCCCCCACCCAATTCCTCTGCTCGGTCCATCAAATTGCTTAATTGTGCACGCGTCGTCTTCAAAAAAACCATCGCCTCCGCAGCTTCTCGCACCCCATCCTCCCGGCGATAGATTGAACGGATACTCGGCGCAACAGTTCCCCCCGTCGCCAAATTTTCTTCAACAAGCACCTCGCCGAGTTTCTGCGCCCGCGCTTCTGTGCGCATCGCAATCAACACCCCAAGAGGATCATCTCCCGACTCGGCACGCAACCCCCTTCTAAAGACACGAAAAATCGCCCACAAAACCAGCAGAGCAATCAGAACACCGATCCCTTTGGCAATCTGACTCGCGATATTCCGAATCGACGCATCTCTTTCCATGCGCATCTCTTCCAACCGCTGTTTTTGTTCGTCGAGAAATGCTGCATCCTCCGCCAATTGCGCGGTCATGCGCTCGACCCATGCAACCTGCTCTGCCGTCAGAGAATCCCCCTCAGCTAAAACCGCCCGCGCCACATGTCGCGCAATGCTCTCGAGCCGTTCCACATTCACCTGTCCCTCAGCGGGCATACACATCGCAAAAAACAAAGCGATAAATGCGCCTACTCCAAAGATATGTCGATATCTCATAAAACGACCTTTCCCCGTCAATTTTCCTTTGCTTTTATCTTTTATTTTACCAATATAGAACACAGAAATGCTACGTGCAAGAGGCTGGTGCATTAAGAATTAAAAATTAGGAGTAGGCGACCAAGAGAGATCGTCCCTACATTATGGACGGGCGAAAAATTTTTCGTCCCTACGTCACCCTTCACACTTCATCCTTCACACTTCACAATGACACCCGAACAACTCGGTTTTGATTCTCAAAAACTCGACCGCGCCCGTCAAGTATTACAACACCATGTGCATACCCGCACCACCCCCGGTGCTGTCGGTCTCGTCCTGCGCCGTGCGGGCATCGTCACCTGCTGGGCTGTGGGCCACCATACCTATCAACCCAACGCCACACCCGTGCAAATCAACACCCTCTACGACCTCGCTTCCGTCACCAAAGTCATCGCCACCACAACGCTCTGCATGTTATTTGTCGATCGAGATCGTCTGGACCTCGACGCACCCGTGCAATATTATGTACCCTCCTTCACCGGCAAGAACAAAAATCGCGTCACAGTCCGGCACCTACTCGCCCATTGCAGCGGCCTGCCCGCACATGTTCACCTATACGAAAACCAACGCAAAACGCACGATATTGACATCCGCGATGCCATGCTCAACGCGGCGTGCCAACACCCCTTAACTTATGAACCCGGCGCAGACACCGTGTACAGCGACCTGGGCTTTCTCACCCTGGGTAAAGTCCTCGAAACCATCGGCGGCCACCGTCTGGATCACCTCGTCAAACAGCACATATTCGAACCGCTCAAAATGAACGACACATTGTACTGTCCACCGCCCCATCTCAAACACCGCATTGCGCCCACTGAAAACGGCTCCGACTTGCGCGACCACCTCGTCCACGGTGAAGTCCACGATGAGAACACCGCCGCAATGGGTGGTATCGCCCCCCACGCCGGTCTGTTTTCCACAGCGCAGGACCTATCGAAATGCCTGCTCGCATGGCTCGGCGCAGGCAGCTTTCCCAAACGGAGCATTCCACAATTCACCACCTGCGCCAACCTCGCGCCCAACAGCACCTGGGCACTCGGCTGGGACACAGTCTCACCCGGCGCAAGTTCGAGCGGCCGTTACTTTAGCGACAAATCCTTTGGCATCCTCGGATTCACCGGCACATCCGTATGGGGAGACCCCATACGAGACCTCGGCGTCATCCTCCTCACCAACCGCGTACACCCCACCCGCGAAAACAACCAAATTGCCCATCTCCGCCCCGAATTCCACGACGCCATCTCCGAAGCCTTAATCGAATAAGCAAAAAAAGGAGCAAGCTTTTATGACCTTGCTCCTTCTTGACTTCTGAAATGTATTATAAAGCTGTAAAGTCGAGGCAGGGATGCCTCTCCTACAGGTCGATGAACTGCTGGCACAGTTGTACCATTCCGCTGATTCGTCTATTCGTCTATTCGTCTCACCGCGTCACTCGAATCGTCCATCCGCCTTGCGGCTCGGGATTCTTAACCGTCAGCGTGATTCTTCGCAACAAATCGCCCCAAACCGTCTTCAATCGCGCATCTTCAATCGCAATATCCTCAATCGCCACATCGAACACATCCGCATCGCAGTGCAAACGCGCCGCACCCGACACGCGACCATCCGCCAATTCAACCTCCTTCAACGCAATTGTCCCATCGCCGCGATCTTCGGCACCACACGCCGTCAACACATTCATCACAACATCGCCCGTCACGGCTTTTAACGCATATCGGTCTGCAATCGTCACACCCTCGCCGCGATGCAAAACAACCGTCCTCTTCCACGAATCAATCTGAGCCTCTGGCGGATAGGCTTGCGCCAGATCCAGTGCAAACGTCGCATCTGTCTCACTCGCCGTGTATGACACATCCCGAGCCGCAATATCGTAGTGATAATCAATCCCCGCCTCGGAATAAACCCGCCCGGGAATCTGCATCTGTCCATTCACCGTCGGCAACGTATGATATTGGGATTGCATCGTCCAAATATCATACCGCTCACTACTAAACGTCTTTGCCGTATAAGTCTCAACACCCGCATCCACAAGCACGGGCTTACCATCCAGATAAACCACCACATGCCCGATATCATTGTGATTGTGACTCTCGGCATTGTGCCCGCCCTTTGCCCCCACAAAAAATCCATCTGTCGATCCCCCTTGATCGCGTGCGACAAACACCTCAATCTCATCCAAAAATACATCGCGCGGCAACGGCGGCGCAGCATCTGCATCGAGAATCTCATTCAGTGAAAACAGCGCGGGTAAAGCCCGACCCATGCTCCCAAAAGACTCCGAAATACCCTTCTCGGCAACGCCCTGTTGTTTTACAGCCCACGCGCCGAGAGCCACCATCGCGTCATCCCCAATGCGCTTGCCATAGCCATAGACCACCGCAAAAGCTGGCATCACCACAGGCGATGCATCGGCAAAATTGATAAAATATCGATCCGCAATCTGCACCCGATAGATAAACTTGCCAATATTCTGAACGAGCGGCTCATCGTACACATCAATCGCCCCACCCGTTGCACTGTAAAGCCACTCCAAACAATCGTAAAGCGATGCCCCCGCACGTCCCCAATACCCCGGTCCCTCGTCACACCCCCCGTCCTTCGGATACGGATCGATAAAATGATCCACCGTCTGCATCGCCTTAAACACCGAAGCAACCCGACGCGCCTCATCGGTCTCCATCAACAAAGTAGAAGTCAACCAATTCGACACAATCCACGGATTCCAATTGTTCACGCGCGCACCCGAATATCCCATCCAGCCAAAATCCTCGCGCTCCAACAAAGGCGTCAAAATGCGATATTGCATCTCACGCGCAATACGCGGCACAATCAAAGGCGAAACCGCGTCGAGTTGCGCGCCCAGCAAATACACCGTCCACGCCAGCAATTCCGACGTCTCTGCGGCAAACAAATCGACAATCGGCTCAGCCGTATCCGGCAGACCACTACCCGCCTTTTGCACGCCAATATGCGCGGGCACACCCCAAAAAGACTCCTCGCAAATACACCAGATACCATTGGTAATATCATCCAAAAATCGGCCTTTACCCTCTACACACTCTGCCACAACCAGATCGGACAGCGCCGTGCGCCGCCCAAAACTCAGGCTCTCGTATCGCGAGCGATTCCCATTGCGCGCATAATCCAAAAACCGCACCGCAGGCACGCCCGGCCAGTCAAAATTCAGGCGTTCTTCCCCCGCGCAATTTGCGCCTGCCGAACGCGCTCTGGCAACGCATCCCAGGCATAGCGCGTCAACGACGTGGGAAAAGGCCGCCAGTCATCCCGCGAAATCAAAATATCTTTTAACACATCTTCCGAATACTTTTGCGAAAGCATTTATTCCTCCATTTAGTGAATAGACCCTATCCATTTTCCTCTGTTCATTTTTCCTGTTCGTGACTTATTTTCCCCTGAATCACTTTTCATCTAAATATCTGATAGAAGGGAATAAAATGCCACTCAAAATCGCACAAATCGGCAGCGATGGACATCAGAACATGGTACTCGACGGCATCGCACACATCCCCGACGCACAACTCATCGCCTGTGCCAAAGGGCATCCCGACGACACCCTCGCCAAAGTCAAAGCGCACACCGCATTCACCGCACACACCCGCCTGTATGACGACTATCGCCACATGCTCGACACCGAAGAAATCGATCTCGTCAGCATCTGTCGTCCGTATTCCCTCAACGCCGAAGCCTCAATAGCCGCGGCAAACCGGGGAATCGACATCGTCAGTGAAAAACCCGTTGCAACCACCCTGAAAGATCTCGACGCCCTTGAAACAGCGGTCAAAAACAGCGGAATTCGCCTCACCGCCATGTTTGGCCTGCGACTATCCCCCGCATTCCGCGCTGCACACCAGGCAGTTCAGAACGGCCTCATCGGCGAACCCATTCTGGCAACCGCGCAAAAATCCTATCACTTTGGCACGCGCCCAGACTTTTTCAAAAAGCGAGAAACTTACGGCGGCACAATCCCCTGGGTCGCAATCCACGCCGTCGATTACACGCGCTGGACAACCGGACGTGAATACACACAAGTCGCCGCCCTTCACGGCAACCTCGCCCATCCCGACTATCCCGGCTGTGAAGACCACGGCGGCATGCTCTTCCGCCTGAGCAATGGCGGCACGGCAATGATCAACCTCGATTATTTGCGTCCCTCAACAGCACCCACCCACGGCGACGACCGCCTCCGAATCGCCGGATCAGAAGGCGTCATCGAAGTCATCGACGACCGCACGCATCTGATTCGCTCGGACGAAGCACCACGCGACCTGTCCCTGCCACCCGAAGAGAATTTCCTCGTCAACCTCCACGGTGAACGCACGGGCAAAGCACCCCACATCATCGGTCCCGACGAAGCCATAAAAGTCACGCGCCTGTGCCTGCGTTCACGCGAAGCCGCGGACACGGGTCAGGTGGTCGCGCTGTAGGATCGGGTTTCAAACGGGCGAGGCATGCCTCGCCCCTACATCTCACTTCACATTTCTACAATTATCTGCGTCTATCTGCGCTCATCTGCGGATACATCACCGCTTCAAAACCAACGGATAATCCGTCAGATTCTGCACCCCGTCTTCCGTCACCAAAAACGTATTCTCCAAACGGATACCCCCATTCAATGCCTCGCTATACGCACCCGGTTCACAGGAAAAAACCGTACCCACCTCAAAAATACCCTCTCGGTCCCGGTTCAAATCGGGCGGTTCGTGCGCGCGAATCCCCACGCCGTGCCCCGCGTGATGAATCAGCCCAATATCGGACAAATGGGGATGCTCTCGGATTCTCTCATCAATCGCGTGCCACAGCGCAGTTCCCCGTCCACCGGGTCTTACCAGATTGGGAACATCCTCTAAAATAGCTTTCAAAAGATCGTACACCGACGCCTGCAAATCTGTGGGATCGCCTACGGCAAAGGTGCGGCACAAATCGGACCAGTACCCGTGATATTCTGTCTGCGCGTCGATAACATACAACTCCCCATCTTCAATAATCCGGTCTCTGGCAGGCCCACCCAACTGCCCGCATTGATAATCCCCCCCGTGGTGCAGCACCTCACCTGCCGCATGCAGCGCCACTTGTTGCCCCGCCGCGAGCACATCCAGCTCATTTACACCTGGCGCAATCACCTCTTGCACGCGGTCATAAGCCCGCAGATTAATATCAATCGCCTTTTGCAACATCGCAACTTCATCGGCATCCTTACTCATCTGCTGTGCAATCAACAAATCGTCTATCCCCACCCATTCGCCACCCAGAGCATCGGCCACCGTATCGGCGAGCAACCTGGGGGTGCCTTCCTGCTGCCAGCCCAAACGAGAAACACCCCGACAATCGCGGAGCTTTTGCGCCACCGCCGCATTCAGCAAGCGCATCGGATCGGGATTCATCGTATAAAGCACATGCGAATCGTAAACCACGCGCTCATCCACAGCCATATCCCCTTCGTCAGTCGTTGACGCCAGCCACGATCCCCCCTCGGTCTCCAAATACAGAAGCGCGGGAAAAGAAAATGAGGGATATGCCCCCAAGAGCGCGCCGGTCAAATAATAGATATCCCGATAATCTGAAATAATAACCGCGTCAATCCCCTCCTCGGAGAGACGCGCGCGAAATCGCTGCTGCCTGCTACGACAACCTTCCAGAGTGAGCATAACACATATCCTTTCAAAAAAAGCGCGAATCAACGAATCAACGAATCAACGACGGAGTTTGTAACGATACTGACTTACATCATGTCAGCACATGCTTTGGGTGGTTGAGCGGGGTTCGTCTATTCGTCTATTCGTCTATTCGTCTATTCGTCTATTCGTCTATTCGTCTATTCGTCTATTCGCTCCCTCTTCTCTAAAATTTTGTTGGTAATTCTCCCGCTTTGTTCGCATAATACAGGGCGCATTTTTAAAATCAACCCAATTTAACAACAGGAGTGCATCATGCCAGAAAAAAAAGTCCGCGTATGCGTCGTCGGTATGGGCATTGGAAAACCCAATGGCCGCGCCCTTGCGAAAAATGATCGCGGCGAAGTCGTCGCACTATGCGACCTCATACCCGAAAGAATGGAAGAATTTGCCAGCGAACTGCCCGGCGAACAAAAATTCTACACCGATTACAAAGAAATGTGCAAAGCCCCCGACATTGACGCGGTATTTGTAGGCACCCCAAACCAGTGGCATGTGCCCGTCGCACTCGAAGCCGTCAAAAACGACAAACACGTCATGGTCACCAAACCGCTCTCGGACTCTGAGCAGGCAGCACAAAAACTCGTCGAAGCCGCCGAAGCATCTGGCGTCGTCAACATGATGTCGCTCTCCACCCGATTTTCCGACCAGTGCCAGTACCTGGGCAACCTCGCACGCGAAGGCTATTTTGGGGACCTGTACTACGCCCGCGCCCGCAGCGTGCGCCGAAGCGGCATCCCTGCGTGGAACCTCGGATTCATCCAAAAAGGCGGCGGCGCATTCCGCGACATGGGCGTCCACGTCCTCGACGCCGTGTGGTACTTACTCGGCATGCCCAAACCCGTCACCGTCACAGGCGTGTGCGGCGCAAAATTTGGGCCGCGAGGACGCGGCTACTGGGGCTTTAGACAAGTCCCGCGCAGCACCTACGAACAATACGCCGCAGACGACTATGCCGGCGGATTCATCCGCTTTGAAAACGGCGCGGGTCTCCAGGTCGAAAGCTTCTGGGCATCGCACCAGCCCAACGAACTCCAGATCGAACTCTTTGGCGACGAAGCAGGCGCGCAATTCCGTCCGCTCAAAATCTACAAAACACAGGACGGCGTCCCACACGATATCGCCGTAGATATTCCACTTGCAACCCAGGCATGGGACCGCATTGCGGGCCACTTTATAGACTGCATCCTCGACGGTAAAACCTGCGAAGCACCCCTGCGCCACGGATATCAAGTGCAACAAATGATGGAAGCCGTGCTCGAAAGCGGCGAAACCGGACGAGAAATTCGCATCGATTAATCCACGGAGATTCTCATGACTGGCTTACACATCACCGTCGGACAAAAAAACGCCGACATTATCGGCAATGACAATCGCGCGTTGCAAGCTGCTGTCGATTACATCGCCACACTCGGCGGAGGCACGGTTGAAATCCTATCCGGCACGTACATCATGCGCGACGCGCTCCATCTTCGCAGCAATATCACAGTCAGAGGACAGGGAGAAAATACCACATTGCGGAAGTCAGATGGCGTTGAGACCTCGCTTCTCCTCGACGGAGATTTTGGCGAAGAACAAATCACCCTTGAAAATCCCGATGGATTCAAAGTGGGCTATGGCGTCAGCATCACGGATGATCAGGGCGGTGGATTTCACACCGCCGTCGGCACCATCCTCTGGCAAAAGGACAACACCTTTGGCGTCAATGTACCCATGGGAGGCGACTACCTCGTCTCTCGCAATGCGCGCGCTGCAACCACCTTCCCGGTCATCAGCGGCTACCACATCGAAAATGCCCGGATCGAAAATCTGACTGTAGATGGCAACCGCGAAAACAATCCGCACCTCAACGGTTGCCGCGGTGCCGGCATATTCCTCTACCGCGGGCACTATACCGTTCTGCAAAACTGCGCGATCAAAAATTATCACGGCGACGGCATCAGCTTCCAGCAGAGCCAGCACGTCACAGTTGAAAACTGCACCTGCACGGACAACACCCACCTGGGCCTGCACCCGGGCAGCGGCAGCCAGCATCCTGTGATCCGCAACTGCCGCTCGGAAAACAACGGGCGCATTGGTCTCTTCCTGTGCTGGCGCGTAAAACACGGCATCTTTGAAAACAACGCCCTCATCGGCAACGGCGACACGGGCATCTCCATTGGTCACAAAGACACCGACAATGTGTTTTCCAACAACCGATCATTGCGCAACGGCTGTGAAGGCATACTCTTCCGCAACGAATCCGAACCCATGGGCGGACACCGCAACACCTTTGAGAACAATCAGATCCTCGACAACGGCGACAAAAACAAAGGCTATGGCATACGCATCCTGGGCGAAACCCACGACCTCACCTTCACAAATAATCGCATTGGCAACGACGAAACTGCAACACAACGCATAGGCGTTCACATCGGCGAAAAAGCCGACCGCATACACCTCAACAACAACGACCTATCGGGCAATCTCGACGCCGAGATCGAAGACGCGCGACAAGTCGTCTCTGTATAAATAAAAAGGAAATATTAAATAGAAAAGCCCTCCTATTCCCACAGGAGGGCTTCTTTTGTTCTCGCTGAACGGTCAATATACTTCTCTACGATGACGAAACGAGTACAAAACAACTTTCTGGCCGAATGTAACGCAGACGATAGTCGCCATGCCGAATACGCCACTGACCCTCTCATTGTCCAATTATATTCAGGAGGCCATTGACTTTTTGCTGTGATCGCATATTTTGTTCACGACAAGCGTTCGCCTTCACAAAACTTCTCGCAGTATCACAGATCGGGTAAGGGCTCCATGCAAGGTGTGCCAATCAATATTGATAATCTGATCCACGCCAGATCGGTTGAAGACAACCGCAGAGAGTTCAAAGCAACCTGGAATGACGCCGTAAAGGAATCGGTTGTTCGGAGCGTGTGTGCATTTGCGAATGACTTGCTCAATCTAAACGGCGGGTATGTCATCCTGGGTATCGACACAGATGAACAGGGCCTCCCCATATTGCCCCCGCGTGGTCTCGGTCATCTCGATCTCGATCATATCCAAAGAGAGATATACGGACAGTGTAATCGCATTGATCCCATGTACCAGCCACTCGTATTCCCCGAAACATACCACGGTGAGACGATACTGATTATTTGGGCACCCGGCGGCGATAATCGGCCCTATCAAGCTCCGAAACGCGGACGCAGTGGCGAACGGGAATACTACGTGCGGCAAGGCTCCAGCACTGTCGAAGCGAGGGGTGAAATACGCACTCAGCTCATAGAGCAAACAGCACGGATACCGTTCGACGACCGGCGTAGCCTAATCGCCAAAGTCGAGGACATATCTCCTACGCTGGTCCGCCGATTTCTTTCGGATGTACGAAGCGATTTGATACAGACCGGAACAAATGTCGCAGATAGCGACCTGTATCAGCGGATGCGAATCGTCGTCCGCCTCAATGACCACTACGCGCCGCGCAACGCAGCCATCCTGTTCTTCAACGAGACCCCGGATAGTTTCTTTGACGGTGCGCGAATCGAGATTGTGCAGTTTGGTGACGATACGGGAGGCGATTTAATTGAAGAGAGAATAATTACTGGACCGCTCAACGAACAGATCAAACTCACTTTAGACCACCTCAATTCACTCACAGACGTTATGCTAAAAAAACGACCGCGAGAGGCCGAAGTAGATCGCGCGGTCACATATCCCTACGAAGCGATGGAGGAAGCAGTCGTCAACGCCGTATATCATCGTTCTTATGACAACCTGCGCGAACCCACGAAGATATATCTATACCCGGATCGCATAGAGATAATCAGTTATCCAGGACCGCTTCAAGGCATTGAGGCACATCATCTCGTTCGGGATGGTGTTGTACCTCCTGTACCTGCGCGAAATCGCCGAATAGGTGAGTTTTTAAAAGAATTGAGACTGGCCGAAGGCCGGGGAACAGGACTGCCCAAAATTCGCCGTCGAATGGCAGAAAATGGGTCTCCAGAACCGCTATTCGACTACGATGAAGGGCGGACGTATTTTCGCGTTATCCTGCCTGCTCATCCGCGTTACAAGGTTATTCATGCTTTGAGAGAAAGTACGTTGCTGTGGTCAACAGGCGAGCGTGACGCGGCACTTTCACACTTAAAAAGAGCCTTTGATGCCCAGCCGGGTTCGGGCGCATTGGCAAGCCAACTCATAGACTATCTAATAACGCTGGATGATCTCGCAACAGCGGAACGCGTTTTTACGCAGTTTGATTCTCAGCCCATGAAAGCCGAAACCGCCCAGCCATACCTGGTGTATGCGGCGGCGTTACTCGACAGAAACCAACCGAAAAAAGCACGTCAAATTTTAAATATGATACCCTCATCCGTCGCATCAGAGAACACACTTGAAACAGCAAGACTTCGGAAGCGGCTGGACGAGTTTTGATTTTGCAATAACTTCTGACAATTTCCTGGGCAACCACCTCTACAAATCGACAACTCGGGGTTTTGGTTGCCCTTTGCGCCCGTGCAAATACGCGTCGTTTTCCGAGGGCCATCGCATGCCGTATTGCTTGCTGCGCTGGCGCTTGTATCCGGCATTGTAATAATTGCTCGTCGCCATCCAGCCGAGCAAATCCGCAAACATCTCGCCTTTCACAGCGGCGTATTCAGACCTATCCCAAACATTCCACAACTCTCCGGGATCGCGGTTTAAATCGTACAACTCGCCTTCTGATTGCCCGATATAATACACCATCTTATGGGTCTGTGACCGCATCATAACCTGATAATTATCCTCGCAAAAAACGTATTTGCGAGGCTCAGGCGTCTCCCCATTCAAATACGGCATCAAAGAACGCCCCTCCAAATAGGTCGGAACAGCTACCCCCGCAGCCTTCAGGATCGTAGGACCCAGATCCATAAGCGAAACCAGATCGCGCGTTTCGCCGGGACGATCAACAGACTGCGGCGTGCGAATCATCAGCGGAATATGCACAATCGGATCGTACATCAACCACTTATACGCCAACCCGTGATCGCCCAGCATCTCGCCGTGATCGGAACAAAAAATCAACAAACTATTCTCCAACCACCCCCGCGCTTGCAGCGCATCCAGAATCTCGCCCAGCTTTTCATCAACCGTCGAAATATTCCCGTAATAATGCCGCTTCATCTGTGCGAGTTCATCATCTGTGCGCCCGCGCAAATCGATTTGCGATTCGTGATCGGTCGTCGCGTGCATATCCAGATGCGCCGCATGTTGCGGTGGCTTCTCTTCCAACTCCCCATCCCGCTTCACACACGGCGGCATATCTCGGTCGCGATACAGATCCAGATGTCGCGGCAAGGGATCCCATGGCTCGTGAGGTCCCGTAAATCCAACCTGCAGAAACAGCGGATTATCGCCCTGGTGATTGCGAATCCAGTTCAACGCGGAATTCCCGATAAACACATCGCTGTGAAACTGCTCCTCCTCGTGCCACACAACCCCCTGACACTTACTGAGCCACTCGGGATCTGCCTTATTGCGATCATTGGGCCGCTTCACATTGTGAAACGTCATGTACCTGCCCCAATCGTCATCTGCCCCGCCACCGTCCAGCGCCTTATTGGTGGGATTTTCCACAATAACGCGCTCGTGAAATCCACCCGGAACATCGCGCGGCGTCAGGTGCATCTTGCCAATATTCACGCAATAGTAGCCCGCATCCGATAAATCCTGCACCCAATTGCGGTGATTCGCCCAGTGATCAAAACTATAAACGCCCGTCGTATGCGGGTACATACCCGTAAAAATCGCCGCCCGAGACGCCACACACGTCGCACCGGGACAATACGCCTGCCGAAAAGACACACTCTCATACGCGAGCCGATCCAGCGTGGGCGTCACCATATAATCATATCCCCAAGCATGGATAGTATCAAAACGTTGCTGATCTGTAATCACAAAAATGATATGGGGCCTGCTCTGAAACATAATCTCTCCTCATGTCCCCAACGCAAAATGCGCCCCTGACAAAGCCTGTGACGAAGCCACGCGATCGAGAATCCGCAGGCGCAGTTGATTCTCAACCTCGGCCATCTCGGGCAAACCCGCGAGATTATTCACCTCACCGGGATCTTCTTGCACATCGAAAAGCAAATAGGGCTGCCCTTCGCGATTCAGCACAATCTTCCATTCGCGATTCAACAACATAATTTCCCCGCCGTATTCCGATATCGCTTCTGTGCGGTGTTCTCGCGTCGGATCTTCGAGAACGGGACAGGCCGATTTGGCAAACTGCCTGAAATTCAGTTCACCACCTGCAAGCTCGACCAGCGTTGGCCCCACATCAAACCACTCAATCGGACTATCACATACAGAACCAGCGACATCACCACTCGCCGTCTCGGGCGTGCGAATCAGCAGGGGAACCCGCACCGCACCATTTAAAAGATTGCTCTTATAAATAAAACCGTAATCCCCATTCATCTCGCCGTGATCCGACATCAGCACAACGACCGTATTATCCATCTCGCCGCGCTTTTCAATCACATCGAAAATCTCGCCAATCTGATCGTCGATCAACGTGACATTGCCCGCGTAATTTGCGCGCAACAATTTCTCTTCTCCCGGTTCAAACGGTATCTTTTGCTTGGCATCTAACAAACCCTGTGGACGCTCGCGATCATCCTCTATCGGAGCAACCGGATCGGGCATATCTTCCGGATTGTACCGGCTGTAATGGGGTTCTGGCGTATCCCACGGTTCGTGCGGCCCCCCAAAACTCACCCAACAGAACCACGGTTGATCGCGGTCATATCCCGCCAGATACTTCTTCGCCTGCTGCCCCACATACACATCTGCATAATCTTCAAAAGGCAATGTCGATGGCCGCGTCACCCAGGGTTTATTGCTAAAACGCTCATCGAAATCTGCCTGATACGCATCCCACAACCCCTTCTCTTCCCACATCGCCGTCATGTACGACAAACATCGCGCGCTCGCCCTCGGCCCGCCAATTTCATCCACATCATCAAGCCCATAACTGTGCATCAGATGCTCGCGATCCCTCAAATCGCCTCCGTGCGGGTGTAAATGCGTCTTGCCAAACAGACTCGTGCGATACCCCGCATCGCGCACTGCCTGCATCCACGTTGGACAATCTGGCGATAACGTGTGGTTCTGATTATCCCACACCCCCGTATTGTGCGGATAGTGTCCGGTCGCCAGACTCAACCGCGTTGGAATACACACCGGCGAATTGCTCACACAATTTGAAAACCGCACGCCCTCTGCCGCAATGCGATCCATATTGGGCGTCTCCAGCCAGTCGCTCACACAACTCAGCGCATCCCACCGCTGCTGATCAGTCATAATCATCAAAATATTCGGTTTGCCCATTCATAGTCCTTTCTGAATTTGTTTTTGGAACTATTTTGTCCAATATAAATGCCCACGATGAAATAGGCAACCATTCTCAAGAATCCGCATCGGCATCTCGATTCGCCTGCTGTAATAGCAAAATAATCTGATCTAATCGCTTCATAAATCCATAGAGAAAGGCAAAAATCGTACACCACAATCCCACGATAAAAAGCCCACTGGTAATCGCCATCAAAATCAAATCATAGCGCGTAAGTTCTGGCATCTTTCCTCCTTAAAATAGGGTATGCTTGCTTGCTCGCCTTGCTATTCTAATCTAATTGCCTTATGTTCCCATGATTCCGAGGAACAAACACTTGTCTATAATAGTCAAAAATAAAACTGATCAAAGGATAGTATCATGCGCCAATATCTGTGGATCGCAATATTTTTAATCGGATGCGGCAGCACCACTGCGCCGCCCCCCACCGAACCCGACCTCATCGCCCAACACGCGCGCCTGGAACCCGTGCAATTTCAAACGCCAGACGGATTTCTGTTATTTGGCACACTCTTTTATTCTCCCAACCACCCCGCACCTCGCCCTGCAGTCATCCTGCTCCACCCATTTAACGAAAATCACGTTCAATGGGCAGATTTTGTTCCCGAACTCGTTGCCGAGCGGGGCTATATAGCACTCGCCTTTGACCTTCGCGGACATGGCAACAGCATCTTTCGCAATGGGCAACCCGTCGCAATCCAGAACTTTTCCATTGACGACTTCAACCAGATGCCGCTCGATGTCGGCGCTGCAATTGCATTTCTCAAAACCCGCGCAGAAGCCGACCCCAACCGCATCGGCGTCATCGGTACAGACATCGGTGCCAATATCGCCTTTGTGAGCGCGGGTCTGTTCCCCGATATCAAAGCAACCGTATCCGTTTCGCCCGAATTTCGCGTAAACCAGGCTCAGGAATTTCTCACTGGTACCAATATTCCCGATTTTACACCCCGCAACATTCTCTATCTCGCAGCTTTTGGCGATGGATATGCCTATACCTCGTCCCAAAACATGTCTGAATTGACCCGGGGAGTTACTGCCGTAATCGGCTACCAGGGCGCGGGACGTGGACTCGATTTGCTCGCCCAGGGCAATGCGTGGACAACCGTCCTGGACTGGCTCGACAAAAATCTTTGAAACGATGTATGAAAACGCGTCATCTCTTCACACGGGAGGCAATCATGCGACCTTCAAGATGGATATCGATCTTACTTATAGGCGCGGCATTATGCGCCTTAGACCTGTCAGATATTTACGCACAGCGCGGTGGTGGTGGACGCGGTGGTGGCGGTGGTGGCGGTGGACAAACAGATTTGCGTCCCCAGCAACGCGGACAATTTGCCGAATACCCCTGGGATGCCCAAAAACTCCTCGAAGCCAACGCGCAGATTCTCAACCAAATGCCAGCCCCCATACAGATGTATATACTCGATCAGGCTAAAAAATGGGACGATCTGTTTCCTGTTCGCCACCAGCAACTCGAACTCTTTTTTCGCAAAATCCTCAACACCGATCGCCAGGAATTTAACGCGGTATTCGGCAATATCTTGCGCGAATTTCAGGCACTGCAGGGCGGCAGACAGGGACGCCGGGGGCAAGGGCAAGGGCAAGGAGCACGCGGTGGTGGACAGGGGGGCCGACGAGGGCAAGGAGCACGCGGTGGTGGCGGTGGACGCGGAGGGCCCAGTCTGAATATCACCGACTTTACACCTGCTCAATACGCCATGATCGAACACGCTTTCGAATCTTTTGTCCTACCAGACCAGGGCTTGCCCAAAGGCGTAGTCATCATTGCGATCACTGGATCGAGCCCCGGATCGAATATCCCCGCCTATCTGACGTACAGAGGGGCATTATTTAACAATATCGACTACGGCAAAAAATCGCGCGATTGGATGACCACCGTTCAAACGGCTTCACCCAATGCAATCAAAGGCAAAAATCTCAAAGTCCCTTCTCTATTTGAACACCACAACAAAGCCGTTGAGGACAAAACCCATACGCGCACATTGGCTTTCTATCAGTCCGGGGAAAAAGAAATCCCCCCCATAGTTAGCAAAACCAAGGGCTATGGTACCAGATACAGCCCTTCTGCCGTCAACGCACCCAGCCTCGAAAAAATCGCAGGCACCATAGAAGAACAACTCGGCACAGCCATAAAACAGGGCAAATCGCAACGATATATCGACCGCATAGTCAAACCCAAGCTGACCCCGGAAGCTCTCAAACTCAAAAAAGTCATCAAAGATGAGGCGTTTGGGCGACTGGTATCCGGCGTATTGATGGACAGCGAAGAAAGCCGCAAACTCGGCAGCGCATTCATCACCGAGGTCGCGCAAAAAGCCATGGAAGCCGCACTTCCCGATATTGTCTTTATCGAAATGAAAGCCGGCGATGTCTCTACCCAGACCATCTCCCAATTTCACGACACCATAAGTGCTATGGCGCGCTATGGCAGCAACGTGACATTCGCGCTATTCGATCAATCTGCCGGCCAGGCACTCATCGTCAGTCCCAAAATCATTGGCGGTCAATCCTTCGACGGCCAAAGCCTCGAAAACATATCAGCCACCCTTGCCAGAGCGAACAGTCTCATGCTCGATGGGGCAGCGGGAACACCTGTTGCAGAGGTGAGAATGCGTTGAAAGTATAAGCGATAGTCAAATCGTAAGGGCGGACCTGTGCGTTCGCCCTATTTTTTTGTTACCGATGTGGCACTCGCCGTTCTTCATACCGCCACTGCCTGCCTGCGTCTTACCGACTCGACCTCCTTAAAACACAGACGCAGCGCATCGGCAGCACTTTCACCAGAAATTGCTCTGGCGACCTCCCCGCTTTCCACAGCATCTACCGCGGCTTGAATCTCGTTGGCAAATGCCACCACGGGATCGGCATCGCCCAAATCAGGTTCTCGCACCTCACCGTCATCCGTCAGCAAGGTCACGGGCATCGTCACAACCGGCTTCCCGCCCAGAGTCGAAAACTCGTAAAGCACCGTAGCCCGCTCCATATAAACCTCATACCCGTGTGTAAACGCCCTGCCCTGCTGAGAAATAGCACCAGAAGCACACGTCACGCACAATTCGGGCTGGCTATCGTATTGATAACTCGTCGAAATATATTCCACATACCGGTCTCGTACCAGCCTCCCCGAAGACACCACCCGATCTGGCCGACCGAGCAATACCAGGATATAGTGCGTATCGTGAATATGCAAATCGACGCCCGGACCCCCGCTCTTTTCCATATTGGCAAAGGCAGTCGTCCAATTCGGCTGCGAAATAACGCGCTTAAAATGCGCACCGAGCACATTGCCGTATTCCCCGCCATCGACCACCTGCTTGAGATAGGCAAACTCGGGGAAAAAGGGCAAAACCTGTGCCACCATCATCAACCTTCCCGTCTGTTCGGAGACTCGCACCATGCGGTCAGCATCCTCCAGACTCAGCGCAATGGGCTTTTCGACCAGCACATGTTTACCCGCGCGCATCGCAGCAATTGCAACCTCGCAGTGTTGCGACGTCGGCAAACAAATATCGACCAGATCAATGGAATCGTCTGATAGCAAATCATCAATCTTCTCATACGTGCGAATACCCGAAAGATCTTCCACACCCCCTGGCTCTCCAAAATTGCCTCCCAAACCCCGCCAATCTCCCGCCCGTTTCTTGGAACTGCGCGTACATATCGCAGCCACACTGCCCCCGCGCACCCTCTGAATCCCCCGGTAATGTGTCATACCCATAAATCCCAACCCAATAATACCTATCGAAACCATAACAAACCTCCAATAAGTAAATGTCAGTGTTTAGTAATATCTAATTTTTCACCCTGATGGCGGGCTATCAGGGCAGTGCCACACGAATCGCTCCAAACATTGACGGTGGTGCGAAACATGTCCAGGATGCGATCCACAGCTATGATCAGGCCGATCCCCTCCAGGGGCACACCCACAGAGGATAGAACAATAGAAAGCATCACCAGACCCGTCATAGGAATACCGGCCGCGCCGATGGAGGCCAACAAAGCGGTAAGAACCACCAGGAATTGCTGGGTAAAGCCCAGATCAATCCCATAGGCTTGAGCAATAAACAGGGCGGCGACACATTCGAACAGGGCTGTACCATCCATATTGATGGTAGCACCCAGCGGCGCGACAAAACTGGTGGTGCGGTTGGAAACGCCAGCGCGTTGTTCCAGCGAGTCAATGGTAATGGGCAAAGTCGCCGAAGAAGAAGTAGTAGAAAAAGCGGTGAGAAGAGCCGGAATCATGGCGCGAAAGAGAGCCAGAGGCGATATGCCACCCCAAAAATAGAGTACCAGCGGCAGAATAATCGCCGCGTGAACGACCAGACCAACAAAGACAGTGAGGACGTACAGCCCCAAATCGACAAAAATCGACAGACCGGTGGTGCCAACGACTTTGGCGACCAGGGCAAAAATGCCGATGGGTGCCAGGAGAATAATAAAATGAGTCAATTGCATCATGGATTCGAAAGCCGATTGGAAAAACCCACGCAGACGCTTCTGGTGCGGATCAGATAAGCGGATAATGGCAAAACCGAGAAGAAAGCAAAAGACGATCACGGGCAAGATCTGTCCCTCGGCCATGGCCTTGAATACATTATCTGGCACCATATCCAACAACAACCGCTCAAGGGCGGCTTTGGGACCGTCGCCGAATTGAGCTATGGAATCGGCAAGTTGTTCAGGAGGAGCTTGCAAACGCAACTGTGCCCCCTTGCCTGGACTTATGGCATTGACCAAGATCAGGCCGGTAATAATGGACAACAGGCTGGAGCTCAAATAATAGGTAAAAGTCTGAGCACTCAGGCGGCCAAAATGACCGACCTGGCCTATGCCGACCACTCCGGAAACAATAGAAGTGAAGATCAAGGGGACGATAATCATTTTAAGACCCTTGAGGAAAAGGGTCCCCAAAAAGGCGAAGTGAAGAACGGATTCACCTAACAGCATTCCACTTATTGCGCCGAGAAGCAACGCGATGAAGATTTGCACATGAAGCGAGCGCATGTTCATTCTCCCGGATTTTTGCAGTATTCTCTGATCTGATGGGGAAAATAAAATAACTCTACATTCCACCTTTACACCATTGTTTTTTAACCCTCTTTGTTATATTTTATATTAGCTGCCCGTCCTATAACAAGTGGGAACATAGGCACTGCCTCTACGTATAATATCTGAAAGATAGACTCATTTCTAATCCCTAATCTCCACGAGGTAATCTCATGAAAAAAATTCTCCCATTATGGCTCTGCCTTATCATCGCATCATCTGCCCGCGCAACTGAAGCACCAGATTTCAACCTGCCGGGCCTCAGTGGCGAGCGGGTACAATTAACCGCCCTCCTCGAAAAGGGTCCTGTGTTACTCGACTTCTGGGCCACATGGTGCAAACCCTGCATCAAAGCAATGCCCAAGCTCGAAGAAATCCACGCCAAATACGCCGACAGGGGACTCACCGTTCTCGGCGTCAACGAAGATGGACCCCGTGGTCAAAACCGCATTCGCCCATTTTTGCGAGGACGCAACATCACATTCCCAATCGCCATTGACGCCGATGGATCGGTT
This sequence comes from Candidatus Latescibacterota bacterium, assembly GCA_965205975.1. GTDB lineage: Bacteria > Latescibacterota > UBA2968 > UBA2968 > UBA2968 > VXRD01. Next base: position 5,488,065 of record OZ242195.1, on the reverse strand, counting down.
ATGAAACGCATGCAAGTTCGCGCCCTGCCCACCACAATCCTCATTGCGCCAGACAAAGAAATTGTATTGCGAGAGGCAGGTCTATCCGATGGGAAGGCCATCATCGACGCTTTAGAAATCCTATTACCCGAAAAGAAAGTATTAGAGAAAAAAGAAGCATCGGAAAAAAAGGAAACGCCAGATGAAAGCAAGTAGCCTGCTCCTCGTCCTGCTCTTCTCAGCCCCCATTTCTGCACAAATTACCGTCACTGGATTGACGGAAATGCAACGTGGTGAAATACCGGGATCTGACTCCACCGCCATCTCCACAGCCTATAACCAGTTGAATCTCGACTTTACGCAAAAGGGCTTGCAGGCCGGTTTAAGAGCAGAAGTTTATAACACCTGGGGGGCGGACCGCGAAACGTATCAAATCACACAAAAATACGCACGGTGGAACCATGGTGCTGCGAATGTGGAAATCGGCAATTACTATGCAATTCTCGGACGGGGCCTCACACTTCGCGCATTTGAACTGCCCGGCGTCGTGCTCGAAAGCCCCATTTATCGCCTGCGCTATGCCCCGGCTCAGGACCTCGAGGGCGCGACAGCCTCATGGACTGGCAATCGCGTAGAAGCCAGAGCACTCATCGGTCGATCAGCACTCAGCGATATTCCCCCAGGTGCCAAATCCGGCACCCCGCCACGCAGTGTTTCCCGTCGCGGAGATTGGGCCACAGGAGGCCAACTCGCCGTCAGACTCAATCCCAACCTCAAAATTGGCAGCACGGGCGTTCACATCACCCCCAGAGATTCCCTCATCGACAAAAATTGGGCCTGGTCTGGTTTTGCCGATCTCGACCTTTCTAATATCCTGCAAAAAGCCGGTCTCTACGGCAGCTTCTACGGCGAATACGCGCAACGCGAAGGCGAATATGCACGGCGAGACGACGAAAAAGGAGCTGCCCTCTACTTATCGGGCAATATGGGCTGGAACAATCTGGGGTTGAGTGTTGAATACAAAGATTACGACAACATGCACCTCCACTTCAATGATCCCCCATCTCTCGTCCGCGAACACACCGCCTCTTTGCTCAACCGCAACACACATGTACTGCTACTCGCCAGCGAAAAGGGCTATCAGATCGAAGGCACTTATACGCAACTGAGCCTGGGCAATTTCACGGTCAATATCAGTCACGCACGCAATGATTTGGCTCCGACGATACAGACCTTTTTCAAAGAAAGACATTTCTCTTTTGATCTGTACAAATTTGACAATCTGACCGCCACCTTCTTCTTTAACTGGGGCAAAGACGACATCGAAAGCATCGACAGCCACCGCACGGGCGGCGCGATTTTTGAAACCACAACCGACCGAGGTCATACTCTCGGCCTCGACCTCCAATATCAGCGCGCCGTCCATTTTGAAAACGACCCGTACTTTTCCAATACTTATGGCGCGCTCTCTGCACAACACGCGCGCGGTTTTGGCGCAGCCCTTGTCGTCGATCACACAACCGACCCTTTTGAAGTTGACCGCCCAGAAACTTTCGACATCGAAACGGGCAGCCGCACCTTCGTATCTCTCAACCTCAATGCGCGATTTGGCACGCATTACGACGCCGTCCTCTTTGTGGGCGAGCGGCGCGGAGGCACCGCCTGTACATCGGGGACCTGCTATCTGGTGCTCCCCTTCAAAGGCGTGGAAATGCGCCTCAATACCTACTTTTAGTCACAAGCGCATAAATCGGCTGTAAATTCACAGCCGATTTTTTATATTTACCATAAGTGATACGAGAAACTTTAGACACTATTCGCGCGTCCAAACACTTGCAAAATGGAACTCGGCATGTCCCTGGATATTCTACATCGCGTTGAAGCCTATATCCAACAAGAACGCCTTCTCACATCAGGAGATGGGGTGGTCGTAGCCCTGTCTGGCGGTCCCGACTCCGTTACTTTATTCGACCTTCTCCACCGCCTCAAAGCAAAATGGCACCTCACACTTTATATCGCGCATCTCAATCATCAACTTCGTCCCAATGCCGAAAGCGATGTCGCGTTTGTCAAACAAATCGCTCGAAATTATCCCATCTATATCGAAAAGGAAGATGTTGTGCAGCGGGCAAAAAATAAAAAGCAATCTCTCGAAGAAGCAGCGCGCGATGCACGACGGGCATTTCTCGACGCCGTAAAACAGAAAACTGGTGCAAACCGGATCGCGCTTGGCCATACAAAAAGCGATCAAGCAGAAACCGTTCTGCTGCGCCTTGTTCGAGGTGCAGGACTCACCGGATTGGGTGGTATGCGTCCAATTTCAGAATCATGTTGGATTCGTCCTCTGCTCTCATTTTCCAGATCGGAAATTGAATCTTATGTACGCACCCACAATTTGCAGGTGCTGCGCGATGAGACAAATAGCGATCCGAAATTTCTGCGCAATCGCATTCGCACAGATCTGATACCCCACTTGCAAAAGGCATACAATCCTCAAATCGAAGACCTGCTTTCACGTTCGGCAACCCTGCTGCAAAATGACGATGCACACCTCGAAAACATTGCGGAACAGGCACTTTCGGAAACCCTCCTGTGCCGCGACAATCGAAAATTTATCCTTGATGTTAAGCGATTTTTCGGTTATCATATATCACTTCGGCGTCGCCTGATTCGGAAGGTGCTCTTTGCCCTCCAGGCCAGTGTCGAAGCCGCGCGTTTCCAGGTTGTTGAACGAATTCTCGAAATTTCTTCCACTCCTGGACACAGCGTTCAAATAACGCCAGAAATCTCAGCTTATCGCGCGAATGACACACTTATTATAACCCAACCCGCCCGAGCTTACTGCTTTTTGGTTGAACCCGATGTGCCGCTCAATATCAACGGCAAATTCTCAATGAATATATTAAACCGGGTCAACCGTGAGCGCCTGCGAACGGTGTACAACTGTATCGGTAGTTCAAAAACAGCGAAACACACCGTCTTTTTTGACCTGGATCAACTTCCCAACCGGGCGTTGTATCTTCGTTCACCCAGACCGGGCGACTGGTTTCACCCTTTTGGCATGCAGGGGAAAAAAAAAGTCAGCAGACTGCTCGGCGATAGCAAAATACCCCGCCCGCTACGCGGCGAAATACCACTGCTGGTGAGCGGTGCGACCATTTTGTGGGTCGTTGGCCTTCGGCGCTCACAAATTGCACCCATCACACCAGCAACTCGGCGCGTGCTCAAAGCAACCTATAGTAGCGTGATCACACAATGCGAAGAGAGGCATTTATGACCGACCCCAAAGACAGGGACTCGAAACCGGATGAAGAAACACAGTCATCCGACGAGACGCCTGATCGCACTCCCACACAGCCCGAAGAGGACGCGCCTGAAGAAAAAAAAGAGCGGCGCCCCAACTTGTCCGTGCTCAATCGGGATAATCCTGATCGCAAGGGGGATACGGAGAATGGCAAGTGGCCCTGGCGGCGCATCTCAAAACCACTGGCTTTCTGGGTCTTTTTTTTGCTGGTTATCATTTTTGCTTCCAAATTTTTTGGCAATTCCCCTTCCAGCGATGTCGTACTCAGCTATAAAGAGTACAAAATGCTCCTCGAAGAGGGAAAAATCCAGAGCGCGATCATTATTGATAACGAATTTCACGGCCACCTCGTCACAGAAGAGCTTACCCCGCCAGGGCGAAGACAACAGCACACCTTTCGCGATTTTGTCGTTGACCTGGGCGTTGTAGATGCCCAGACCCGCGAAGAATGGCTCAAATACGGCGTTGACTTTCGCTTTCAAAAACCCTCCAATTGGCTCAACATATTTTTCAATTTTTTGCCGTGGATCCTGTTCATAGGGCTTTGGCTTTTTATTTTGCGTCAGATGCAAGGAGGTCCCAAAGGTGCGTTCAGCTTTGGCAAAAGCAAAGCCAAGCTCGTCTCTGAAGATAAAGCAACAATCACATTCAAAGACGTTGCAGGCGCCGAAGAAGCCAAGCAAGAACTACAGGAAATCATCGAATTTCTGAAAGATCCGCGCAAATTTCAACGTCTGGGTGGGCGCATTCCAAAAGGCGTACTCCTCGTTGGTCCCCCCGGCACGGGCAAAACGCACATGGCACGCGCCGTCGCAGGCGAAGCGGGTGTCCCATTCTTTTTAATGAGCGGATCTGATTTTGTCGAAATGTTTGTCGGCGTGGGAGCTTCACGTGTGCGCGATCTCTTTGAACAGGGGAAAAATCACGCCCCGTGTATCATCTTTATCGACGAAATAGATGCCGTGGGACGGCACCGCGGCGCAGGTATTGGAGGCGGTCACGACGAGCGCGAGCAAACCCTCAATCAACTCCTGGTTGAAATGGATGGTTTTGAATCCAAAGAGGGCCTCATCCTCATCGCAGCTACCAACCGTCCCGATGTGCTCGACCCCGCGCTGTTGCGACCCGGGCGCTTCGACCGTCAGGTCGTGGTGGATCGTCCCGATATTAGAGGGCGCGAAGGCATTCTAAAAGTCCACACCCGCAACACACCCCTCTCCGACGACGTCAACTTACAGGTGCTGGCGCGAGGAACCCCCGGACTGGCAGGCGCAGACCTCGCCAACCTGGTCAACGAAGCCGCTCTTCTCGCTTCCAGAAATAATCGAGACCGCGTAACCATGAACGACTTTGAAGATGCCAAAGACAAAGTCATGATGGGTGCAGAGCGACGCAGCCTGGTCATTTCCGACAAAGAAAAACGCCTCACATCCTATCACGAAATTGGTCACGCACTGGTAGCAAAACTCATACCAGAAAGCGATCCTCTGCACAAAGTGACCATCATCCCTCGCGGGCGTGCCCTCGGTGTCACACACACCCTCCCCATCGATGAGCGCCACACTTATCCCCAGAGTTATTGTGAAGCGGTTCTCGCTTACGCCCTGGGTGGCAGAATTGCCGAAAAGCTCGTCTTTGGCGAAATCACAACAGGCGGGCAACAAGACTACCGCATGGCCACCAATCTCGCCCGGCAAATGGTTTGCGATTGGGGCATGAGTCCCAAACTGGGTCCCATTGCTTATGGGCAGCAAAACGACGAAATATTCCTCGGGCGCGAAATGGCACAACGTAGAGATCACAGCGACAGAGTGGCCGAAATGATCGATGAGGAAATCAAAAACTTCGTAATCAAAGCCGAGTCTCGCGCGGAACAATTGCTCAGTGATAACATCGACAAAGTCCACATCCTCGCCAAAGCACTGCTGGAATTTGAAACCCTCGACGATGTACAACTCAACCAGTTATTAGAAGGCAAAACACTCGAAAAACCAGTTGAACCTGCAAAACAGCCAGAAAAACCGGAAGAAGAACAGGAAGACCAAACCTCGGAAAAGCACACCTCTGAACAAGAAAAACAGCCATCAGATAACTAAAAAAGAGATGGCGTTTGCCATCTCTTTTTTTCTTACACCGTCCCAATGAAACACATACGCCCTATTTACCGGCTTTCATGCTGTGGCACACCCCTTCAATTGGGTCATCGAACACTCGTGATGGGCGTTCTCAATGTCACGCCAGACTCGTTCTCAGACGGCGGCCTTTATTTTGAACCGCGCAAAGCGATTGAACGAGCACGGGCACTGGTTGAAGCCGGTGCCGACATAATTGATATAGGGGGTGAATCATCCCGTCCAGCCGGGCCTTATGGCAAAGGGGCGACCGTTATCTCTCAAAAAGAAGAACTGGACCGCACCATTCCCATTATTGAGGCTATTGCCCCACAACTCGACGTACCCATCTCCATAGATACAACCAAATCCGAAGTCGCCCGACAGGCCATTGACAACGGCGCCACCATTGTCAACGACATCAGTGCCCTGCGTTTTGACACTGGCATGATGCATCTGATCGCAGAAACGGGAGCTGCTGTTGTCCTGATGCACATGCAGGGAACGCCCTCAACTATGCAACAGAACCCTGTGTACGTCGATGTCGTGTCTGATATTCTCGACTTTTTAAGCGCACAAATCGATAGCGCAAGGGCGATGGGCATTTCCCGATCTCAGATTGTAATTGATCCTGGACTGGGATTTGGCAAAAAATACGCGCACAATATCGAAATACTCGCCCGACTATCCGATTTTCACACGCTGAGATATCCCCTTCTCATAGGTGCATCGCGCAAGCAATTTACTGCGCCACAAAGTCTGCCTCACGAGCGCCTACCGGGCAGCATCGCTGCCATTACATTGGGTGCAATAGCAGGAATACACATTGTAAGAGTTCACGATGTCGCAGAAACTGTCCAAGCATTGGCACTATCAGACAGCGTTTGCCGTATCAGTTTGTGAAACGCCTTGACATCACATGGCAAAACCCTGTAGATTTTCAAATAAATAACATCTCGACCTGAATTTAACGCCCTCCAAATGTCGATGGACTATATATCTCTTTGTCGATGGCTATGTACCATCGGCCTTCTGTTCCTTTTTTTCGCGCTCCCCAGAGCCTATTCCTGGTCTATTACACTCGAAGAGAGTTTGCAGCACGCGCTATCGCACAATGAAGACCTGCTAATAGCGCGCGAAGATCTGGAAAAATCACGTCAACGGGTTCGCCATGCAGTAGCCGATGTTCTCCCCCAACTCGATATCACCATGCAGTACACGCGCAACTGGTTGCTGCCCACCTTTTTCTTTGAAACGCCAGCAGGCCAGCAACAATTCACCATAGGCGCGCACAACAACCTCATCGGCACAGTTGGCATCCGACAATCAGTTTGGGGCGGGGGCAAATCTTTTTCTGCCATGCGCGCCGCGCGTCTGTTCCGACAATTTTCAATGGAAAAGATGCGCGCTGCAAAGCAGCGATTACACACCCAGGTCGAAACGGCTTTTTACGACCTGCTACTGGCTGGAGAACTCACGCGCGTCAGCAAATCTTCTGTAGCACGCGCGCGTGCAAATTTCAAGCGCGTCGAAAAATTGCGCGAGGCAGGGCGCGTATCGGACTACGATTTGCTGCGTGCACAGGTGCAGGTCGCCGAATTACTAACAGACTCCATACGCACGGAGAATGCGCGCGTATTGGCGGATCTCACGTTCAAAAACCAGATCGGCATTGACCCCAACGAACCCATTATACCTCGTGGGACTTTCCGCGAAAAATCCCACCTTTTATCGACTATCACCGAGACAGATCTGATTGACCTCTCAATGCAAATGCATCCCATTGTACGTCAGTACTCCCTCGAGGTCGAAATGCTCCAGCATGCAGAGACCATTGCCCAATCAGAATCCCGCCCTACTGTAGATTTAATTGTCAATGGACAGTGGCAGGCTCAAAAAAACGAATTTGATTTTGTAAAAGACGATTTTCATCAGAGCTGGTTTTCGGGCATCGCCATCAACATTCCCATTTTCGATGGCTTTCGCACAAGTGCACAGGTTGCGCAGGCCCGCTCAGACACGCGGCAAGCAGAACTGGTGCAAAAACAAACCAAACGCGACATACGTTTCAACATCCTGCAGGCGTGGCGCACTTTTCTCGAAATTCGCGCCAGAAAAAGCGCGCAAATACAGGCTGCTGATCTCGCTCGTCGGGGCCTGGAAATCGCGGAATCGCGTTATGAAAATGGCGTTGGCACCCAAATCGAAGTCATAGATGGACAACTCACTTTACAACGCGCCGAAGCCGAACTCGCGCGCGCAAAACGAGACCTTGCGGTCGCCCTCGTGCATTTAGAACTCAGTGCGGGCATTTTGGGTGAGGAGAATAAACCATGAATTTGTACAGGCTTTTAATACCCTGTCTTTTGATCGCGATCAATCTGGGCTGCGGCGACGAATCTTCGGCACAAAAAGAAATGCCATTAGAGCGCACCACCAATGTATCTACATTTGTGCTCAAACCCGATTCGCTCGTCCAATACAGCAGGCTGTCTGCCACAGTAAAAGCCTGGCGCGATGTGACGATTAGCGCGCTCGAATCTGGTGAGGTTATCAACACGTACAAAGATGTGGGTGATTACGTCAAACGAGAAGAGCATCTCGCGCAACTCAACCTGGAGCTTCTGCAAGCTGCATTGATCGAAGCCGAGGCCAATCTCAAGTTTCAAACCTACAATTACGAGCGCAGCAAACAACTTTTCTCGGAAGGATCGATTTCCGAACAGGCGTATTTTGCCACAGAATACGACTTTCAAAAAGCCAAATCAACAGCACAGACCTTAAAACACCGGCTCTCTTATGGACAGATACAAGCGCCGTTTTCAGGCACTATAGCAAAGCGATATATCTCACAGGGACAACATATCACGCGAGGTGACGCAACATTTCGCCTCGTACAAACCGACAGCCTGCGCATTGAGGCCTGGGTAGCTGAGAGCGAAATCATCGACTTCGCCGAAGGCAGTTTCGTCACCCTCATCCTCGATGCTCTTCCGCACCAAACTTATGAGAGCACAATCGCCCATGTTGGGCCAGCAGCAGATACAGACCAGAGGGTTTTTCCCATTGAAATCCACTTGCCTAACCCAAAAGGGCATATCCGGCCCGGCATGATCGGCACGCTGAAAGCCAGGCGTCGCATTCACCGGCATGTCGTTGTCATTCCCCGCGAAGCCATTATCGAACGCGAAATCGGACCCGTGGCCTTTGTCGTGAAAAACAACAAGGCACTTTTGCGTCCGCTTAACCTCGGCCCATCGGAAGCCGAGCGCGTCGTCGTCCAAAAAGGGCTTTCCTTTGGCGATCAGATCGTTGTCAAAGGCGGGCGAGACCTCATTGATGGCGACCGCGTGGCAATAAAATATGCGGAATCTATTCCATGACCATTACCGCGTACGCACTCAAACATCGCATCACCGTTTACGTCTTTGTCGGCATCCTCATCATCTCGGGCATCTCGGCCTATCTGTCGCTTCCTCGCGAAGCTGCGCCGGATATTACCATACCTCTCATCATCGTCAGCACGCCGTATATCGGAGCCTCGCCTCAGGATGTTGAAAACCTCATTACCCGACCTTTGGAAAAAGAACTTCAATCCATCGAAAACGTCAAAGTGATCCGCTCGAGTTCGGTCGAAGGCGCTTCGTCAATTACAGTCGAGTTTAATCCCAATGCCGACATTGATAATGCACTCCAGCGCGTCAAAGACAAGGTCGATCTCGCAAAAACAGAATTACCCGATGAAGCAGAAGATCCCGTGGTTCTCGAAGTCAACTTTTCCAATATCCCCATGATGATCGTCGCATTGTCGGCCGACTATGGGCTGATTCGGCTCAAAGAAATTGCCGAAGACTTTGCCGATCATATCGAAACCATCCCCGGCATCCTCGAAGTACGCGTGGTCGGTGGTCTCGAACACGAAGTCAAAGTCGATGTCGATCCCGACCGCCTCATCGCCTACAAACTCGCCATCCAGGACGTAATAGAGGCCATCCAACGCGAAAACTTGACCCTTCCCGGCGGCAGCGTGGATATAGGTGCATACAAATACGCCGTACGCGTGCCTGGCGAACTTGAAACCGTTCCCCAGATTGGCGACCTCCTCATCAAAGCCTCGCAAGGTCGCCCGATCTATATTCGCGATGTTGCCGATGTTGTATATGGGTTTAAGGACCGCGCAAATTACGCCCGCCTCAACCACAAGCCCAGTGTGAGCCTCGAAATTGTCAAGCGCAGTGGAGAAAATCTGATTGCCATAGCAGATCAAATTAAAATCGCGCTCGACGACTTGAAACCCACCCTTCCCGCAGGCACGCAAATCACCATTTTGGGCGACCAGTCCGAAGACATTCGCCTGATGGTCAAAGACCTCGAAAACAATATCGTATCCGGCCTCATCCTCGTCATTCTGGTGCTCCTATTTTTCCTGGGCTTACGCAATGCCTTTTTTGTCGGTATCGCCATTCCCCTTTCCATGCTCATTGCCTTTGTCATCATCTCCATTATGGGCATCACGCTCAATATGATCGTTTTATTTAGCCTGATCCTCGCACTTGGCATGCTCGTGGATAATGCCATCGTCATTGTCGAAAATATCTATCGCCATCGGCAAGAAGGCCAATCCCCCATCCAGGGGGCGCTGGAAGGCACGGGAGAAGTCGCATGGCCTGTAATCACCTCAACACTGACGACATTGTGTGCTTTTGCACCCATGATTGTCTGGCCCGGCATTATGGGCGAATTTATGAAATATTTGCCCATCACCCTGATCATAACCCTATCTTCGTCCCTCTTTGTGGGCCTCGTCCTCAATCCCACATTTTGTGCATCGTTCATGACAGTGCGAGGAACGGTCAAAGAAACATCACCCCGCCTTCAGCGCAGCCTCAACGCCTATCAGCGTCGCCTCGAACTGGCACTCAATTACCCGGGAATAACCCTCTCGCTTGCAGCGAGCACACTCATCCTCGTCATTGTGGCGTACTATTTCACAGGCCGGGGCATCGAATTTTTTCCCGAAATTGAACCCAATACAGCCTACATCGACGTGCGTGCCCCATCTGGCACAAACCTCGAAACATCGGATCAACTGGCGCGCCAGATCGAATCCATTCTCTCCGATATTCCCGATGTTGAAACCTATGTCGCCAACGTGGGTGTCTCGGGCGGCGATGAATTAGCGTCTGGCGAAGGCATTTCAAATGCCAGTCGTATTTCCGTTGATTTTGTCGATGAAAGTCTTCGACAGCAATCCTCTTTTAAGACCATTGAGGAAATCCGCAACAAACTCAAAAATCTGACCGGCGCCGAAATCGAATTGTCTCAAGAACGCGGCGGACCACCCGTAGGCCCGCCCATCAGCGTTGAGGTATCCGGCGAAAATTTCGAAATTTTGGGACAACTATCCGCACGCATCAAACGCATCGTGGCCGAAGTGCCCGGCGTTGTAGATCTCAAAGACGACTACGACCGCGGGCGTCCCGAAGTCCGCATCGTTGTAGATCGAGAAGCCGCTGCAATAGCGGGCCTCAATACGCGCTTGATTGCCGCTACAGTGCGCTCGGCTGTTTACGGTTCAGAAGCATCCGAATATAGACTTGGCGAAGACGAATATGATATTCGCGTGAGATTCAAGTCCGACAAGCGCAACACCCTTGCCGATCTCGAGCGCATAACCATTGAAAAAGATGGCAAAATCACGCCCATAAGCGCGGTTGCACGCATAGAAACGGGCGGCGGATTTGGCAGCATTCGACGCAAGGATCTCAAGCGCGTTATCTCCATTGAGGGCAAAGTGCAAGACCGCACATCTGATGCAGCCATGCGCGACGTGCAGGCGGCCCTATCCGATTTTTCCCTTCCACCAGGCTATCAGATCGCCTATTCCGGGGAAAATGAAGAACAGCAAAAAGCCACAGCCTTTCTTTCCAAAGCCTTGCTCATAGCATTGGCGGGCATCGCGCTCATTCTGATTACGCAATTCAATTCCCTGGCCCTGCCCTTTACCATTCTCACATCCGTCATTTTATCTATGATTGGCGTACTGATCGGCCTGATTGTCACCGGAACCCCTTTTGGCATTCTCATGACGGGTATCGGCGTGATCAGCCTTGCAGGCGTGGTTGTCAACAACGCCATTGTTCTAATCGGCTATACCCTGCAATTGCGCCAGCGCGGTCTTTCCGCGCGCGAAGCGATCATACGCGCAGGCGTCGTGAGATTTCGCCCCGTCATTCTCACAGCCATAACCACTATCCTGGGTCTGTTGCCCCTTGCCACGGGTATAAGTTTTGACTTTTTTTCATTTTCATGGGAAATTGGGGGACGCAGCAGTCAGTGGTGGGGCCCCATGGGCGTGGCTGTGATCTTTGGTCTCGCATTTGCCACTGCTCTCACACTGATTGTCGTACCTGTTTTGATCAGCCTTATCTGGCGGTGGTTTGGCGCGCCAAAAATTGAATCCGCATCCCCATATCGCCACACCGCCGCAGATTGAGCCATTATAAGGCACGGAGACACTCATGTTGCTTCGTATATTTCTCATCGTCCTTGTCCTCGTCCTGTTTTTTCGTTTTGTCGGTCGCTTGTTTCTCGCCATACTAATGCGCTCGACCACGCGTACATCATCAAAGGAAAAACCCCTGCGCGATATTGACGATACACAAATTCAAGACGCGGACTTCAAAGACCTTTAGACTCCTCGGATAACACAGATGGCTACTCGACGTCCTCGCAAAACTGGCCCATCGCCCGCTCAGATTCTCGATGCCGTAAAAAAAGGCGAAATCTCATCCCTCTACTACTTCTACGGAGAAGAAGACTTTCAACGCGATCAGCTTCTCAACGCCCTCGTTGAAATCCTCATTGAACCCGCAGCGCGCGCCTTCAACCTCGACATCTACCGCGCCGAAGACATCGATATTCCACAGGTTATTTCACAAGCACTCACCTTTCCAATGATGGCGCAGCGCCGCCTGATTGTCCTCAAAAACGCCGACCGCTTACTCGATTCAGCCACCCCCGAACTCTTGCCCCTCATCGAATCTCCACCCGAAACAACGACCATAATCATCACAGCTACCAAACCCGATGGGCGCAAAAAACTATTTGCCGAACTTAGAAAACGCGCAATTACAATCGAATTTCGCCCGCCCTACGACAATGAAATTTCAGCCTGGATCCAGACACATGTCAAAACCCTGGGCAGGCAAATCGCGCCCGACGCGGCTGACCTGCTCCACATGAGCATTGGGTCAAATCTGCGCGAATTGGACGGCGAAATCGAAAAACTCTTTATCACTACCAAATCCAATCCAATCTCGCGCGAAGACGTCGCTCAGGTAATCGACAACACGCGAGGAGTCACGGTTTTTGAACTCGCCGACGCACTCGGACACCGCCAGTTGAACAAGGCACAGATCCTTATTGGACGGCTCCGCGAACAGGGAGAACACCCTGCCGGCACAATCGCACTGCTCGTCCGTCACTTTGGGATTCTGCGGCGCGCGCGATGGGCAACGGACCAACGCCTGCCCAGAAATGCAATGGCTTCACGCCTCAAAGTACCCGCTTTTTTTCTCAATAACTATCTCAATCAGGCCCGTTTATTTGACGAACGAGCTCTCTGGAATGCCCATGATGCCCTTCTCGATGCAGACAATCGCCTCAAGTCCAGCGGCGGTACACCACATGAAATCCTCGCCCATCTGGCCTATCGAATCTGCCGTGCAGCCCCTTGACAACCCCATACAAATCTGGTAGTTTAGCACATTCTCATCAGAACAAAACCCAACCTGAAAGGAGCCTCAAAGTGGGAAGCCCATTAAATGTTACAGATGAAAATTTCCAGACAGAAGTTGTCAATTCTGATCTTCCGGTGCTCGTGGATTTCTGGGCAACCTGGTGCGGACCGTGTCGCATGATTGCCCCCAGTATTGAAGAACTCGCTCGTGAATACGACGGTCGCGTTAAAGTCTGCAAAGTCGATGTAGATCACGCCCAGCAGACAGCACAGGGATTCGGCATTCGCAGCATCCCCACATTGCTCATCTTTAAGGACGGCAAACAGGCAGATCAGCTTATCGGCGCTGTTCCTAAAAGCGCGATAGAAGACAAACTCAAAGCTGTGCTCGCATAAAAAAAGCCGAAGACAGTGTCTCCGACTTCCTGGCCAAAAAAATAAAAAGCCCGATATCTTTTATGATACCGGGCTTTTGTTTTGTTCGCAGCGCGTCCTACTGCACAGGTTGCAAACTGCTTTGTGTGGGATATGATTCGAGGATTGCTTCAATCTCTTGTTGAAAACGTTCAAGAGGTTCGGCAACCTGATGGCGAAATTCTTCGCGTATCAATCCGCAGTATTCCTGAGCCGCCTTCAACATCACCTCGGCGTTGTGTTGCAAAGTGCGATAATCGTCCTGAAAATGATCAATCCGCCCGTGCAAAGCGTGCATCAACTTGCTCGCGTAATCACCGACGCTCACCTCTTTATATCCCTCGCTAAATCGCTTCAGGTGATCCAACGCCTCATCCAAAAATGTCTGCACATCATCGACTTGCAGGGCGTCGCGCGTGGTGAGGATCAAATGACGGCCATGAATGGACATGCGTATGCCATCGCCAAAATCGCGGGGATGATGCAGGAGCATATGGGCCATAAACTTCCAGAACGTCCACCGATAAGTTCCCACCACTCCTTGATGCCAAAAAGAGCGCAATCCCGCCCTGAGTTCTGTCCAACCAATTGGCATTGACGGGATCGGTCTGCGCGCGCGATGTGCATAGTGCGTGCGGCAGCGTTCAAAGAAAATCTCTGGACTGTTCAGCGTTTCCACGACCTTGCGATGGCGTGCCAACAGTTCATCGGGGTCAATGAGGGGCACATAACTCAACTGCCGACTAAAAATACCCGAATCACCCGTATATTTTACATCTTCACGCAGGCGCCCCAACCGCTTGTAGCGCTTGAAGTCGGGTGTATCGCGCAACACGCCCAAAACCCCCACCATAGCCACCGGAATACCCGCTTCTCTGATAAACGCAATCATGCGGTCGGCAATATCATCTGGATCTGTATCCAGGCCCATAATAAAACCAGCCTGAACTTCCATGCCATAGTCTTGCAGAATTTTCACTTTGTCCAGCAAAGGCGTATCGCCCTGCAGATTCTTTTGCGCCCCCATAAACTTCAGACTTTCTTCCACTGGCGATTCAATCCCCGCAAAAATTTTATCAAATCCAGCGAGGTGCATCGCTTCTAACAAAGCGGGATCATCGCTCACGCGAATGCTGGCCTGTGTAAAGAGTTGAAAAGGATACCCCCGCTCTCTTTGCCAGGGAACCACCTCTTCTTCCAGTGTTTCTCGAATCTCTTCGCGATTGCCCACAAAATTGTCATCCACCGCCATCACCGAACCGCGCCAGCCTCTATCGTAAAGCGCGTCCAATTCTTGAATCACACGACTGCTATTTTTCAAACGCGTTATCTTGCCGTAAAGCGCGGGGATATTGCAAAATGTGCAACTTTCTGGACAACCCCGCGTAATCTGAATTACCATCACAGTATAATCGTCAAAATTGATCAGATCCCAGCGAGGCAGCGGTGTTGTTGTAAGGCTTTGAAAATCGCCTCGCCGATCAATATACTCTCGCCCTCCCTGATAAGGCTCAGATACCAATCGATTGGCCACATCCATAAAACCATTTTCAGCCTCGCCCAGATAAAAAACCGCATCGCCCTCAATATCTTCGCAATACTGTGTGGGCAACGGACCGCCATTGAGCACGGGCACGCCAGCGGCATTGCACTGGGCAATAATCTCTTCGAGGGAATGCCAGTGAATAATCATCGATGACGTAATCACAATATCCGCCCAATCCAGATCTTCATCTGTCAGTGGATGCACATTCACATCCACCACGCGCAAACTGTAGTCATCGGGCATCATACCGGCAATCGTCAACAACCCCAAAGGCGGAAAAGCAGACTTCTTTCCGATCAACCTCAAAGCCTCATCAAAACTCCAGAACGTCACCGGATTCTTTGGATATACAAGCAACGCGTTGGGCATACAGCTATCCTTTCACAAAATGAAAAACAAAGAACTTCAAGTAACTTCAATATACTACATTTTTTTCGTTACTCATAGAAAAAACGAAAGCATCCAGATTCGAAAAAATGTGGCACCTCGGATCATCGCAAACAATAAACCTTGATTTACACCGTAAATTGAGATAATTTTTCTTTACCTATCCATTGAGGCAATAGCCGGGGCAAGGAGGCTAAAATGAAAATGAGACAAAAGCCAACCTACTGTTTCCTTCCTGCTATAATACTATCAATTGCGCTACTTGGATGCGATAAAATACCGGAACCCCTCTCTCCCACGGCACCCCCTCCAACCGAGACACCGCCTGCATCCGCGACAGAAGAAGTGCGATCAGAAAAGACGCGAGTAACCGTACCTCTGGCGACAGATTCAGAGCTAACAGACCTGGTTCGTGGAAACAACGACTTCGCCTTTGGCCTGTATCAGAAACTGCGAGAGGAAGAAAGCGGAAACCTTTTCTACTCGCCCTACAGCATCTCGCTGGCACTTGCGATGACCTATACCGGTGCCAGAGGCGAAACCGAACGCCAGATATCAAACGCACTACACTTCATCTTATCCCAGGACAAGTTGCACCCCGCGTTCAACGCCCTTGATCTCCAGCTCGCCTCTCGCGGCGAAGGCAGCAGTGGTCAGGACGGCAAGGGATTTCGATTGAACATCGCCAATGCGATCTGGGGACAACAGGGTTATGCTTTTCTGCAGAACTTCCTGGACAAACTGGCGGAAAATTACGGTGCTGGGATGAGAATCGCAAACTTCATTGAGGCACCCGAGAACTCGCGCGTCACAATCAACGACTGGGTTGCCCAGCAGACCGAAGAGAAAATCAAAGACCTGATACCTTCCGGCGCCATCGACAACTTGACCCGCTTAGTCCTCACCAATGCCATCTACTTCAACGCGGCGTGGCTCCACCCCTTCGACGAAAAAGCCACTGCTGACGGCGACTTCCACTTGCTCACTGGCAACAGCATCAAAGTACCGATGATGCGACAGACCGAATCATTCGGCTATGTGAGGAACACGGGATATCAGGCCGTTGAGTTGCTCTACGACGGCAGTGAGATATCCATGGTCATCCTGCTTCCCGACAAAGGCACTTTTGATACGTTCGAAAAGTCGCTAAACGCCGAACTCATCAGTCAGGCTTCGAAAGACATGAGACGCGAGCGCATAGAACTCACCATGCCCTCATTCGAGTTTGAAGCGCAATTCAAGCTGGGCGCAATGCTTCAGAAGATGGGAATGTCAGACGCTTTTAACCCGCAATTAGCTGACTTCTCCGGCATGGATGGAACAAAAAGCCTCTCCATTTCAGATGCGTTTCACAAAGCATTTGTCCTGGTCAATGAGAATGGCACAGAAGCCGCCGCCGCTACCGGCGTGGTCATAGGGGTGACATCCCTTCCCCCCAGAGTCACAGTCGATCGGCCATTCATCTTCCTCATCCGGGACATAGCGACCAACACCACCCTGTTTGTCGGGCGAGTAATGGACCCGCGATAATAAAGGATATCTCAACATGATCACAGAAGAAGACCTCTGGTATTTCAAAACCACTGGATTTTACAAAGTCCGCGAAACCCTGCCCGGCGACCTGGTCGATCATCTAAATGAAGTCACCTCCCGGCAAATTGCAGACATGCGCGAACCCATTGTTTGGGAAGAAAAGGTGGAGCGAGAACCGAAAAACGTCCGCCGTCTCTCAAAAATTTTCTTGCGAGACCCCGTCTATTTCGAAGCAGCGTCTCACCCCATCATCCTCAACGCCCTCGAAGGCATCATCGGTCCAAACATCGAAGTGCTCACCAACAAACACAACCACGTCATGGTGCGCCCATCCGGATCTTATCCCGTCCCCTGGCACGCCGGTGAAGAACCCTATGACCACACCCTCATCACCGGCTTGATCTACCTCGAAGAATCAACCGTTGAAAACGGCTGTGTGCGCATCGTGCCCGGCAGCCACAACCGCCCATTTCTCAACCCGCGCCGACCACAAAAACAAAGAGACAACTTTTACGACAGCGACAACTATTACCGCGCAGTGCCAATCCCCATGCCGCGCGGCGGCGTACTGCTCTTTAACGACTGCTGTTATCACGGCTCTGACACAAATCATTCCGATCATTCTCGCCGCAGCATGACAGTTGCCTATCGCGCCCACGACGCCCACGACGTGATCAAAGACGACCCGGAAAAAGTTCTCGTACGCGGCGAAAAAGTCTATACGGGACATCCCCATCCCTATACGCTTCCCGTTCAGGAGTAAGACATGCCCTCACTCACCATGCGACAAATCCAGCTCTTCCGAAACAACGGCTTTCTCTGCCTCCCAGACCCTTTGCCAGAAGAAATGGTCGAAAACCTGAAGACCGCTATTATGGAAGACATTGACCGCGCAATCGAACCCATCGTACGCAATAAGGATGGCCGCGCCGTTCGCATCTCTGCCCTTATGGACCGCGCGCCGATCTTTCGAGAAGCAGTCACGCATCCATACGCGCTCGACCCACTCGAATCGCTTTTGGGACCCAATATCGAAATCCTCACCAATCGCCACAACCACGCCACCTTGCGCACGGCAGAGGACAACAAAGGCGCGTATCTTCACCGCGATGTCAGACAGTGGACGCGCAACATCTACACCATCATCTTTTACCTCGAAGAAACCACCCTCGAAAATGGATGCACCCGCATTGTACCCGGATCGCATCACTTCCCCGGCGTCTCCACATCTATTCACGATGCAGACTGGGCAAGCGATGTCCTCGGTCAAGCACTCCCCGTACCCATGCCCGCAGGTGGGATGCTCGCAATCGACAGCATGGTCGTCCACGGCGCAGGCGAAAACCACACCGACGACACGCGCATGAGCATGACAGTAGGCTATCACAGCGTCGATGAACTCATGGACATTCCCAACCCCAAACGCCTGCTCGTACGCGGCGAGGGATTGTATAACGGGAATGATACAAAATAAGGTCGGAATTGATCAGTCTGGAACGCGCGAGGCCATTTTCTGATCTAAGAATACGAGACCGGTGATCGCTTCTACATGGATGTAGATGTATCAATGCTCAATGAACTGCTATCGCAGTTTTACACCGATTCTTAATTTTATGACTCCCAACATTATCATCATCATCTCCGACCAGCACAACCCCCATGTCATGGGATGTGCGGAAAATCCCATTGTGCAAACGCCAAATTTAGATACGCTTGCGCGTCGTGGCGTCCGATTTCGCAATGCGTATTGTCCCTATCCCCTCTGCGCGCCTTCGCGATCGGGCTTTATGTCCGCGCAGTACCCCAGCGATGTGGGCGTCTATGACAACAGCGGCAGCCTGTCTTTTGACACCCCCACATTTGCCCATGCATTTGGTGCAGCGGGATACGAAGCCGTACTGTGCGGTCGCATGCACTTTAGAAACCCCGACCAATTCCACGGCTTTGAAAAACGCATCCACGCCGACTGCGGCGGGCTATCCGCAGAAATTCTCGGATCGGGATACAACCGCACAACGGGACAGACCAAATACGGCGTTCAAGTATCCGGTCATGGCGAAACGGGCTATCGCTACTTTGACAAATCCGTCACCGAAACTGCCTGCAAATTTATCGCCGACCGGCAAAACAGCTACAGACCCTATGCCCTCGTCGTCGGCTATATGAACCCGCACAATCCCCTGATCTGCGGCAGAGAAGACTTCGAGTATTACATGGCGCAAATCCCCCCGCTCGAACCCGAATCGTCCGAATACTTAAACGCCCTGCATCCAGCCATGAAAAAATGGCGCGAAAGACGCGGCGTTGACGACATCACCCCAGAACAGAACCGCCGCGGATTAGCCGCCTATTACGGCCTGACAACCGAACTCGACCGATACATCGGTCAAATCATTGACACTGTCCAATCCTCTCCCGATGCGGACAATACCGTCATCATCTACACCTCGGACCACGGCGACATGGCCCATGAACACGGCATGTGGTGGAAAAGCAGCTTTTACGAAGGCTCTGTGGGCATTCCCTTAATCTGCTCATGGCCGGGCCATCTTCGCGAAAACCACACCGAAGATGCCATCGTCAGCCTCATCGACGCAGGCCCCACAGCTCTGGACATTGCGGGTGCAGACCCCATGCCCGATGTCTCCGGAAAAAGTTTCGCCTCATTCCTCACAGGCGATCCACCATCGGACTGGCCCAATGAAGTCTTTGCAGAATACATCGGCTTGCTCGGCGACCAGCCCGCGTGCATGATCCGCACGGGACCGTGGAAATTGAACTATTACTCCGAATTTGACTCCTGCCAATTGTTCAACATCGACGAAGACCCCGAAGAACGCCGCGATCTATCCAATGATCCCCGGTATCGTGACGTAATCCAATCGAGTCTCGAAAAAATCTTTGCACGCTGGTCTGCCGATGATATCTTGAAACAAACCGAACGACAAGCGCGCGCCCGGGCACTCATCGCAAGCTGTGGGCACAGCCATATCCCCCACACCATCTCCCCATTCTCACCAGACATCAACGAAGTAAACGAATTCGACTTTTCGCAATTACCCGAAGACCCGAGATAGTATTGCACAAAACTGACATTGACGTATCTTAAATAAAACAAAGGAGGAAATTATGACACGAGAACGATTGCCGATCTTGCTGGTCGGCCTATTGTTGTTGTCTGGGTGCGGCGGCGAACGCGATCCCGTCGTTGAAATGCAAAAATCGCTGGCCTCGGCGCCGGCGTATATGATTGTACTGGATGACCTGCGTGAAGAAGGCTCTCTTTTCACCACGTATTATCACCGGTATTTAATAACACAGGGGGAAAAAAAGGTACAATCGGACTGGATAGAAGTATCGGAATCCATCTATCGAAAATACGAACCATTTTTGGGAATGGCGCTCGTTGCCAAATCGGAGCAAGATGGTGTCAACAACACGCCACATCCGCCCGGATACCACTATGTGGGCAATCCGAGCTACGGGCGTTGGACGGATCGCGGGGGCACATCGTTCTGGGAATTCTACGGCCAATACGCGCTCATGAGTAATTTGCTCGGTTGGGGCGGCGGGTTCGGCATGAGTCGCTACGACTACGACGATTATCGGTCTTATCGTCAGGATCGACGTCCGTATTACGGGCGCAATCGGGAGTATGGCACGCAGGGATCTGTCACGCAAAAACAAAAACCAACGACATTCCAGCGGCGCCAAGCAAACATAGCGCAAAAGAGACAATCGTTCGCACAAAAAGTGCAAAGTCGCACGAGCCAGAGTCGGACCGGCTTTGGAAGTTCGCGTTCAACAAGTCGCAGCCGATCTGGATTTGGCAGCCGCAGCTTTGGAGGATTTGGAAAATGATTTTACAAGATTTGATTGCAACGGGTATTTATCTCATCAGCGCGTTTGTATTATTCTGGCTCGGCAAATTGATCAGGGATTTGATGGCATCGAGTTATAGCGTGCGGGAAGAACTGGTCGAAAAAGACAACGCAGCACTGGGTATAGGCATGGCGGGATATTATTTTGGATTGATATTGGCCATTGGCGGCACCCTATCTGGCCCATCTCAGGGATTGGAAAACGATTTGATCGACATCGGCATATACGGATTGCTGGCGATCATCTTGCTCAATCTGTCTCGTCTGGTCAATGACGGATTGATCCTGCACGGGTTCAAAGTGCGGGATGAATTAATCGACGATCAAAACGCGGGTACGGGTGTCGTGGTCGCCGCGTCGTATATCGCAACGGGACTGGTAATCTTTGGCGCCGTATCGGGTGAGATTGGCGGAATTGTGACAACCGTGATTTTCTGGGCATTGGGCCAACTCGCTCTGGTATTGGCCGGACTGATGTACGAATGGATTACCCCGTATAGCATTCACGACGAAATCGAAAAAGACAACGTCGCCGCTGGCGTCGCTTTTGCGGGCGCCCTGGTCGGCATTGGCGTCATCGTATTTCACGCATCGGCTGGCAATTTTATTTCCTGGACTGTAAATTTACAGGACTTTGCAATCGAAGTCGTCGCGGGATTGATCTTGCTACCCATCGTTCGATTCATCTCCGATGTGATCCTCTTACCCGGACAAAAACTGACCGATGAAATCGCCAATCAAGAACACCCCAATCTGGCCGCGGGCTTCATCGAGGCCACGTCTTACGTCGGCGCGTCGTTCCTGATTGTGTGGAGTTTGTGAAAAAGGGCAGAAATGAATAACTTTGGAGAATTGAAGAAAGTTCCAATGCGTGAAATTTGGCAGAATGAGGCGACCAATACATTCGACTAAAAGGAGAGCAAAGATGGATAACATCATGACAGTCGAAGAAATGAGGGCACAATTTGAGTCGGAATGGGTACTGGTCGAGAATCCTCAAACAAATGATGCGCTTGAGGTCTTAAAAGGTAAAATACTTCATCATAGCAAGGACCGAGACGAAGTTTATCGGAAAGCAGTTACTTTGAGACCCAAACGATCTGCAATTGTCTATACTGGTGAAATCCCAGAAGATACTGCGGTCGTACTATGAATGATATATTTAATCCTTTGCGCGGCCTTATCGTTATTCAGGCTGAGGTTTTCGGGCCTTCAGGCAGTATTATTTTGCGTCTCGCATTGGATACTGGTGCGACAGGAACGATGATTAATGTTGCACCGCTAACAACAATTGGATACGATCCCTCATTAGCTCCTGATCGCGTTCAAGTCACGACGGGAAGCGGTGTTGAATACACACCGCGTTTATTGGTCACTCGATTTCAAGCATTGGGGCAGACGCGAGAAAATTTCCCTGTACTTGCTCATACACTGCCACCGAGTGCGAGTGTTGATGGGCTTTTGGGCCTGGATTTTCTACGTGGACAAATTTTAACAATTGACTTTCTGCAAGGTGATATTTCCTTGCGCTAACCCGATTAATTCCCTTCAACTCGGCGGCTAACCACCCGCCGAGTTATTTATTTTTTATGCGACAAAGCTATCTCTTAAAAGCCTGTATATTCGCCACGGGATGTGCTGGCATAGTAGCCGAATTTACATTGTCAACGTTGGCGAGCTATCTATTGGGCAACACGACATTGCAGTGGGCCGTGCTCATGTCGCTGATGTTATTTGCCATGGGTCTGGGCAGCCGATGGAGCCGCTTATTGACGGATAGATTACTGGATCGCTTTATCGCAATCGAATTTTATCTCTCGGTCCTGTGCGCCACCTGTGCGGTTGTGGCGTATTTTGGATCGGTACTCGCGTTATCGGCAGGCGTCTTTATCTATAGCTATGCTTTTGCAATCGGCGTGCTCATCGGCATGGAAATTCCGCTGGTCGCGCGCATGAACGAAGCATATCAGGATCTGCGCACCAACATCGCTTCAGTGATGGAAAAAGACTATTTTGGCGCCTTGATCGGCGGACTATTGTTCGCCTTTTTTTTATTGCCAGAATTGGGCCTGACGTACACACCGCTGGCGTTGGCCGCGATTAACTTTATCGTAGCATCGGTATTGCTGTGGCAATATCGGCACTTATTGGCGCGTCGCTGGCTACTATTGACGGCATTCTGGACCCTGGGCGCGGGCCTTCTGGTACTGGGGCTCTATATCCGTCCCATTGTAATATGGGGCGAGCAAAGTCGGTATCGCGATCGCGTGGTCTATCAAGACCAGACCGCTTATCAACGCATTGTCATAACAGAATGGAAAGGCCACCACTGGCTGCACTTAAATGGCAACGTGCAATTCAGCACCTATGACGAAAAACGCTATCACGAATCGCTGGTACATCCGGCCATGAAACTATCGGGATCGCGGAACAACGTACTCATCTTAGGCGGAGGGGATGGACTGGCTGTGCGCGAAGTCGCAAAATATGCAGACGTGAAAGCGATTACCCTTGTAGATTTAGACAAAGCGATAATCGATCTGGCGCGCACACACCCGGTCTTTGTGGAAGCGAATGCGCGGGCACTGGACGACCCGCGTGTAAATGTGGTAATCGGCGATGCGGGCGCATTCTTGACGCGTTCAGATGCGTTATTCAACATCATCATCATCGACTTGCCCGACCCCAAAGGACCGGACCTCGCCAGATTGTATTCGCGGGAATTCTATCGCCTGTGCGCGCGTCACTTAACACCCGATGGCGTACTGGTAACCCAGGCTTCGAGTCCTCTCAACGCGCGCCTTGCATTTCTGTGCATTGAGCGCACGATGACAGACGCCGGTTTTTCCACCATCCCCTATCACACCTATATACCAACAATGGGAGATTGGGGATGGATATTGGGAATGAAAGCCGAAGAAATGGACCTCGTTCAACGAACGCAACAACTCACCTTTGAGGATATTGAAACGCAATTTTTGAATGCAGAAGCAATGCGGGGCATGTTGCACTTCTGGAAGGGCATGTTCGATGAAAAACACGCAATTGAAGTCAGCACAGAAATGGAGCCGACAGTAGATCGATACTACCGGAAATCAGAATGGGGGTTTGAGTAAAGACGAGAAAAGTATCCGCAGATGACGCAGAAAAAAACGCGAATAATTTGAGCGTTTTTCGCAGATGAGAGGCAAGAGGCTGGCTGACCGCTAATAGCTTGGGGCGGTTAAGCGGGCCAGCAACTGACTACTGACTACTGGCTACTGACGGCAGGATATTGCTAAATTGATATTCTTCGACAATCTCACCCACCGCGGCATCAAAAGCGTCTTCGTCCCATTGCTCAATAGATAAGGTATGTTTCTCCGACTCGTCGAGATAATTCCAGATGATAAACTTCTGTCCCTCGTCCCCGCCATCTTTGTAAAAAGATCCAACGGCTGACGATACGCCATAGAACATAATCCCATGGCATCTAACTTCATCGGGAGGATCATCATTGTCGTGGTCGCGCATATGCCCGCGGACATCGCCTTCAACATCGGAAAGGTGAATTTTGCGCGTCAGGCCCCAAGTGATACTATCGTCTTCTGACCGCTCGAGATATGCCACATCATCGCCGCAGGTGAGTTCCCATTCATCCGCGCGATCACCTTCATAATCGTAATAATGCTGCGCTGTGACCTTCCATGTTTTGAGATCGTAGTCGAGGACATAACCCAGCTTGAGATCGGACAGCGTAATACTGAGAGGATCGAGAACTTCGGGTTCTTCTTTCTTTTTTTTGAACGGATTCCAATTCATTTTCTCTCCCTGCAATGCAGCGAGTAAAAATCTCAATCGGGTGCGCCAGTGTCTCACTCACAGGCACACCCAGCGTCAGTCTTACGAATTCATCCCCATCTTTGCCTTGAGTTCGGCGAGACGTTGATCTGTGCCGGCTGATGAAGTACTCAGTGCCGCGTCAATTTCCTCATCAACGCTCTTGGATTCATCGGCCATTTCACCATAAGCTTGCGAAAGCGATTCATCTTCTTCAACGCGTTCTTTCATACGCTCGAGCATGGCGATTGTACCAGACGAATCGACTTTGGCGAGTTGCTTGTTGATTTTCTTCGTCGCAGCGGCTGTTTTTGCACGTGCACGCAGTGAAATGAGTTCATTTTCGTGTGTTGCAATGGTAGATTTGAGTTTCTCCACCTGACTTTGAAGCTTCGCGGCCATATCTTCCTGCATCTGGGCATCCTGCTCAAACTGAGAGATACGGCTATCGGCCTCTGATTTGCGGCTGAGGGCTTCGGTAGCCAACCGATCGGCTTCTCCAGCATCCAGATCGCCGCTTTGGGCTTTTTGGAGCAAAACCATGGCCTTCCGCTCCCAATCAGCAGATGCCTTCTTATTGTCTTCGGCTTGCTTTCGCAATCGAATGGCCTGCCCTTTGACCTCTGCCAGGCTGGTCATTGCGTTATTGAGGTCTTGTTTTAGATCGCGAATGCCCTGTTCGGTCATTTTTATCGGATCTTCAAACTTGTCAATGGCTGAATGGACTTCGGCCTTGCTCACATTGAAGAGACGTTGAAAGATGCTCATAAGATACTCCTTTTGGGGAAATGGTCAGTTTTTGTACGGGCGGGTTTCGAGCGATGTACAACTGCGATAGCAGTTCAACCCGCTCCCTACTGATGGCTATATTCGAGTAATTCGGCGGCATTTTCGGCCAAAGCGAGTTCGAGCGCAGTGATCGAGCCTTCAAGCTCAGAGCGGTCGAGCGTATCCAGGCGCAGGGTATCGCGGAAAAGAACCGTGCCGGTTTCATCGTCCAGGGTAAACGCCCCGTGAACAAGTGTGCGATTCATTTCGAGCAACCTTTTGTACAGATCACCGGGGACATTGGGAACGGGCATAATAGCCTGCTCAATAATGAGGATGGGATCCTCGCAATCGACAATGAGATGATTGATACCGCGGTCTTCGTCACTCACCACAACGAGTTCTTCAGCGGTATCTTCCTCGTCAACCGCGAGATTGAGGTCTTGAAGATAAGATTTGACTGTATTGAAATATTCTGACATTTTAAACTCCTGAAAGCGGTTATCGGCAGAGGCATAACTTGCCCTCCGTCCTGCCTATGAGATACCCAAGCGAAATATTAGTTTCAAAAATTAACGTTCAAATTGACTTCAAGTCAAGGATAGATCGCATATACTCCCTCTGACCAACCACTCTGGAGCTTTTATGGAACCTAGGTACCCGATATGGAACATACGCCATAAGGGCAATTATCATTCTATTGCCGATGTCATTCTCGCAAACCGTTCATTGACAAAAGAAGATTTGACCGACTCTCCCGATATTTTGAATGACCCCTATTTAATGAAAGACATGCACCGCATAGTTGAACGCATATCAGAAGCCATTCACAATAAAGAGCGCATTGTGGTTTTTGGCGATTACGATGTAGATGGCGTCACGAGCACCGCTGTTTTGCTGGATTTTTTCGACATGGTAGGTGCCAATGCCGCATTTTTGTTACCCGACCGTTTTCGAGATGGGTATGGCATGAAGCCACCGGGTGTAGAGAGGGCATACGCACAAGGAGCACAACTCATTGTAACCGCGGACAATGGCATCTCAGCTTTTGAGGCTGTTGACACTGCCAATAACGCCGGAATTGATGTGGTAGTCATTGACCATCACCATCCACAGGACAAATTGCCAGACGCTCTCGCGCTGGTGAATCCCAATCGCGCAGACTGCGAATATCCCTTCAAGGGACTGGCCGCCGTAGGGGTGGCATTTAAGGTGGTACAGGCGCTGGCACCGGAGTTCCTGTCCGATTCAGAGCGCCGACGATATTTGAACTCGCTTCTGGATCTCGTCGCATTGGGCACTGTGGCTGATATGGCTCCCATGCTCGCAGAAAATCGCCTGCTTACGCGAAAGGGGATGCAGGTACTCAACACCACCGAGCGACCGGGCTTGCAGGCACTCAAAGCCGTCGCGGGTACGACCAACCGCCCCGTTGACACGATCTCTATTGGATTCTTCCTGGGACCGCGCATCAACAGTGCCGGGCGCTTATCATCAGCTGATCTGGCACTCGATTTATTGCGCTGTCAAAACCGGGAACAGGCAGCAAAACTCGCCGAGGAATTAAACGGTCTAAATGGCGAAAGACAGACTCTGCAAAACGACGGCATAGCCGAAGCAGAACGCATGGTAGAAGATAACTGGTTGGATCAATATCGCATTCTGGTCGTGCGCGGTGAAGACTGGCATCTGGGTGTGGTCGGGCTGATCGCCGGGCGATTGGTCGAAAAATTTTCGCGCCCAGCGCTGGTGTGTACCAACTTTCGCAAAAATGGCATCTACACGGGTTCTGCGCGCACAGCAGGTGGATACAATATCGTCGAGGCGATTTTCCGCGTCTCGGATTTGCTCACCGAATTTGGCGGACACGCCGATGCCGCTGGTTTTTCAGTCCCCGCTGAAAATTATCTCGAATTTCAAGACCGGTTGACCGCAGATGCTCAAGCGCGGCTATCAGAGGAAGCACTGACGCCCCAACTGGAAGTCGATGCCACCCTCAAACCATCCGATATTTCGCTGACAACCGTTGACACTCTGGACAAATTGGCACCTTTTGGTGCAAAAAACGAGTTGCCGCGTTTTATAGCTCGCGATTGCCGAATTGCAGATGCACGCGCCATAGGCCGCGGGGCGCATTTGAAACTCAGCGTAGATACAGGTGCTGATCTGTGCGATGCAATCTGGTTCCGCCAGGGCGAGCGGGTTTACGAATTGTCAGTGGGCGACCGCGTCGATCTCGCCTTTGCACTACAGGCCAATACATGGCAGGGCAGAACCAGCGTGCAAATGCTCGTAGAGGATATGCGCTTGTCGAATTCTGGTAAGGGTTGAAATTGAACCGTCAAAGGATCTGAAAACGTTGCTCCAAAAAGGTACACTTGCCCAATAAGCCATCCAGGATATTCAGAGGAGGCAGCAATGGCGACATCAAAAAATAAAAATCTTACGCTATCGGTCAAAGATTTCGGACCGATTTATAGTGCAGAAGTTGAACTGCGCCCGCTCACCGTGTTCGTCGGACCGAGCAATACAGGAAAGTCTTATTTGGCGATTTTGATCTACGCGCTACATAAGTTTTTTAATAGCCGTAGTAGAAAGAGACCTCCTTATTTTTATTTTAGTAACACGAGTTTATTAGACGAATTTGCATTATCCGAGGACCTACCAATCGGGATATCTGAAGAAAATATCAGGCGTTTGGTTGGCGAAGCGAACGAAATCGTTTCGCAAGTAAACGAGAATACGTCTGCGATTCTACCAGAAGGAATTGCGTCACTGATCCGTGCCTTGTTCAGTCATCTTCTCCCCGGGGATGATCTAGCTGGCGAAATAATGCGGTGTTTTGGTATTGACGAGACCAGAAAGCTTATTCGCCATGGAAGTAAGGAAAGCTCTAAAATTGCTCTCTCACCAGAAGCTGGGTATAATCACGGTTCATTGTATAAATTCAATATTCAAAAAAAGACTTTCACTGCTTCCATTCCCGACACAGCACCATTGCAGATCAAAAAAGATGTCATTGAGAAGTATGTCCAATTCATAGCCAAAATCCAACAGTTTGAACCAGACTATCCAGGCAGTGACGACCCAGTATTTTTTCAGAAGCAATGGATAGATAGTCTTTTTTCTGGAGACATCATTTCTTACTTCTTTGCCCCAGTAAGTCAGCCCGCCTATTATCTCCCAGCGGATCGCACGGGCATCATGCATGCGAATAAAGTTGTCGTAGGGTCTTTGATCCAGAGAGCATCGCGTGCGGGTCTTCAGCCCGAACAGGCGTTACTCTCTGGTGTTGTCACCGACTTCCTTGAACAGCTTATTGGATTGGGCGATTTGTCAAGCAGAGGAAAAAGGCTGAATGAGAATCTCACCCAACGTCTTGAAAAAGAAATTCTAAGTGGATCAATTCGCATCGAAAATTCAGCCACTGGCTATCCGGTATTTTCCTATCAACCAGCGGGGTGGAAAGAAGACATGCAATTGATGAATACCTCATCAATGGTATCGGAAATTGCTCCCGTCGTATTATACCTTCGCCATGTCGTCTCACCCGGAGAAGTCTTAATCATCGAAGAACCTGAATCCCATCTGCACCCCGGAATGCAGGTCGCGTTCATCCGGCATCTCGCTGCGGCAGTGCGTTCTGGCATACGGATTATCATTACCACACATAGCGAATGGGTACTGGAAGAACTCGCCAATCTGGTGCGCCTCTCAGAACTTTCGGAATCTGACAGAAAAGGAATCGGCGGTGCGGACTACGCGCTTAGCCCCGACCAGGTAGGCACCTGGCTTTTCGAGCCCAAAAAACGCCCCAGGGGTTCAATTGTGAAGGAAATACCTCTTGATGTGGATTATGGTGGATTCCGATCTGACTACGACGATGTTGCGATCAGTACTCACAACGACTGGGCCACGATAGGAAACCGTATAGTGGAAAGGGAACATGAGTAAACCCGTACAAGCGGTACAAGTGAAAGTCCCTGAGAAATGTCAAGTTAAAAGATGTAGAAAGGAAGGATGCACTGTTTCTATGGCTGGAATAAGAGGTCAGCGCGTCATTGTTGATTTGGATTGTGAAGATTTAAATTTACCACCCAATCAGACACTGTGTGATTATATCTTTTTTGGTGCAAAAGAACGAGATGCAGACAAGGACTGGGTTGTGCCGATGGAATTAAAAAAAGGAAATGTGGATGTAAGTGAGGTTACAAAGCAACTTCAGGGTGGTGCTAATATCGCTGATCGGATTATTCCACCTGACGCAAGTATGAATTTTACTCCGGTTGTTGCATCGGGTAGGCTTTCGAAAATTGAGCAGAGACGACTGAGAAATATGTCCAACCGAGTTCGCTTTCGCGGGAAATCGGAAATTGTTCAGAGAATCAGATGTGGAGATTCTTTGACGCGAGTGCTGAGAGACGCGGGATGATCTGAAATAAACCGATAGACTTTAAAAAACGATACATGAGAGTAAAACCATGGCCATTGCTAAAAAATTAAACGTGGGCATTGTGGGGGCTGCTGGGCGTGGGGGAAGTTTTCGGGTCGCTTTTGAAGCGCATGAAACGGCTCGCATTCACGCGGTATGCGATGTGCGCGAAGAGGAACTCGACGCTGCTGCTGAACGATTGGGAGCGTCTGAAAAATACGCGGATTACGAAACCATGCTCGCGCGTTCTGAACTCGATGCGGTCGTCATCGGCACGCCCATGCACTTTCACGCTCAGCAAGCAATTGAGGCACTGCATCGCAACATCCACGTCTTGAGCGAAGTCACAGCCGGAGTCTCCGTAGCGGAATGCCGCGCCCTGGTACATGCCGCTGCTTCGTCAAAAGCAATCTATATGATGGCTGAAAATTACACCTACACCCGCCCCAATGTCCTGATAAAAGAACTCGTGCGGCGGGGTTTGTTCGGCGATGTATATTACGGAGAAGGAGAATATCTCCACGAATTGAAAGCCCTGAATGAAATCACAACATGGCGGCGCAAGTGGCAAACGGGCATTGATGGTATAACCTATTGCACGCACAGCCTGGGACCTCTCTTGCAGTGGATGCCGGGTGACCGCGTGGTGCGCGTGTGTTGTGCGGGCAGCGGACACCATTACACAGACCCTCGGGGAGACCAGTATGAAAATCAAGATTCGTGCGTCATGTTGTGCCAGATGGCGAGCGGCGGGCTGGTAAAAATCCGGGTAGATATGCTATCGGAACGCCCCCACGCAACCGGCAATTTTCAACTGCAAGGGACAAAAGGATGTTATGAATCGGCGCGCATGCGCGGCGGTGTCAATCGCGTATGGCTCGCAGATATCTGCGACAAAAAAAATGAATGGATGGATTTGACAAATTTGGAAGAAGAGTATTTGCCCGACATGTGGCGCAACCCCTCTGAAGCGGCATTAAAAGCCGGACACGGCGGAGGCGACTATTTCGAGATCATGGATTTTATTCAAAGCATCAACGGCGAAATTGCCTGTCCAATTGGCATTCACGAGGCCATGGACATGACCTTGCCGGGATTAATCAGTCAACAATCAATTGTGCAAGACGGAATATGGTTAGATGTGCCCGACTCGCGCTCGTGGATAAAGGAGTAAAATATGCGACTGCTGAATGATATTGATCTAAAACAAACGATCAAAAAATCTGACTACGACGCCCGCATGGAAAAGCTCGAAATAAAAATGGGACAACTCGAGCGAAAGGCACTGGAAAACAAAGTGCCCATAACGATTGTATTCGAAGGCTGGGGCGCTTCTGGCAAAGGCCGGCTGATCAATGAGCTATTACAAGTACTCGATCCCCGCGGCGTCAAGGTACACTCGACGCAGATGCCCAAGGAAGAAGAGATTTATCGACCATATATGTGGCAGTTCTGGACCAAAATACCCGAACGCGGGCGCCTGGTAATTTACAGCAGAAGTTGGTACAGTCGGTTCATTGTAGAGGACATGGATCCGATGATGGACAAGCTGCCAGTTGATAAGGCGTATCAAGAAGTGAATAATTTCGAGAGACAACTCGTAGATGACGGCCATGTAATGAGCAAGTTCTTCCTGCACATTTCGCGCAAAGAACAAAAAAAGCGTTTTAAGCAACTCGAAAAAAATCCCCTGACATCCTGGCGCGTGACAGATTACGACTGGAAAAAAAATAAGCAATATGAATGGTATGGGGGAGCCATCGAAGAAATGATCGCACGTACAGACAATGAATATGCCCCCTGGCATATTGTACCGGCTGAAAATTGGCGTTTCGCAACAATTTCAGTATTTGAAAAAGTGATAGAAGTCCTCGAAAAAAAACTGGCATCCTCAAACAAAAAGACGCGGGGCAAATCCGTTTCCCTGCCCCCAATCCCGCATTCTATGCTCGAGACCTCTGATTTGTCCAGAGAACTCACGCGCAAAGAATACGATCGCCTGCGCCGCATTTATCAAAATAAAATATGGGAAATTGAGCACGAAGTATATTTGCGAAGGCAGTCGGTGGTCATTGTGTACGAAGGCTGGGATGCCGCGGGAAAGGGAGGCAATATCAAACGCCTGGTGCGCCGCATGGATCCGCGAGGATACGACGTGTTCCCCATCGCCGCGCCCAATGATATTGAGCTGGCACATCACTATTTGTGGCGGTTCTGGATTAAAATGCCCAAAGCCGGCCATTTTGCCATCTTTGATCGGTCGTGGTACGGGCGCGTTCTGGTCGAGCGCATAGAGGAATTCGCGACAAAACAGGAATGGCAGCGCGCGTACCGCGAAATCAACGAAATGGAAGAACAGATGGCAAATTACGGCACCTTATTATTCAAATTCTGGATCGATATCGACAAAGACGAACAATTGAAACGCTTTCAAGACCGCGAAGAAGTACCGTCTAAACAATGGAAAATCACGGATGAGGATTGGCGCAATCGAAAGAAATGGAATCAGTATCGCGACGCTGTGGATGAGATGTTGTACCGCACAAATACAGATTACGCACCGTGGACCATTGTAGAGTCCAATTGCAAGCTATATGCACGCATTAAAACGCTAAAAGCCGTAGTCAAGACCCTGGAAAAACACTTGAACATATATTGAAGGTGAGACGCGAAGTGAGTGAATTAGCCATTGAACTGCGGGATATTCAAAAGGTTTTTGTGACCGACAGCAACCGGGTAGAGGCACTCGCACAAATTTCCCTGCAAATAGCGCAGGGTGAATTTGTCAGTATGATCGGACCCTCGGGATGTGGCAAAACGAGCTTAATGCGGATCGTCGGCGATTTGGAAACACCGACAAAGGGCACGGTTCGCGTACTGGGGAAAATACCCGAAATCGCGCGGCGCGAACGGTTGGTCGGCTTTGTGTTTCAGCATCCTTCACTTCTCGCCTGGCGTACAGTTGAAGAAAATGTACGCCTACCCGCAGAGGTCTTTGGAGACGCAGAAATTTTAAGCCGGGTCTCTGAAATGATCGACATAGTCGGATTGGCTGGATTTGAGCAGGCATATCCGCGCGAACTATCCGGTGGCATGCAATCGCGGGTCGCTATTGCCAGAGTCTTGACCTTCCGCCCATCCGTTTTGCTTATGGACGAGCCTTTTGGGGCACTGGACGAAATGACGCGGGAAAAAATGCAAATTGAACTGTTGCGAATATGGCAGGCGACCGGTGCTGCTGTCTTATTTATAACCCACAGCATTTCCGAGGCATTGCTTCTCTCCGACCGCGTTGTGGTCATGTCTGCCAGACCCGGCAAAATCGCGGAAGACTTGCAAGTTAATTTTCCCCATCCTCGAGAAAACACCTTGCGCGCTGACCCCCAGTTTGTAACAATGGAATCCCATTTGCGCGAACAACTGGAAGGATAAACTTCATCCTTCACACTTCTAACATATTCGCCTCCCAGGGCTGTATGAGCGCGAGTTTGTTATCCACGACATCCATCAGATCGGGCAGATCAAATGCTGTGAGAACGCCCCGAGGTATATTGGCAGTGGGCCAACTGACCAGGGGCGTTTGTGTCCAGGCGTGATAGGACAGCGGATAATTTTTCAGAGTTATAGTCGTCACTCCGGAATGGAGAAACCCGGCAAACAGTGCGTGAATCGCACCTTGTCCGCGACCGTAAAGATGGATTTTTTTCGCGCCTTCATAAGCCAGCAGGTCGAGTGTGGATAACACATCGTGAACCCGTCGTCCGAGAAAGCTTTGACCGAGCATCAGACCATAGCCATTGCACATATAGTCATTGCCATAAGGATGAAAAAAATCGCGTTCATCATCGGCAAGCGATTCCCCCAGACCGCGTACATCAAGCGCATAGAGCGGGTGTTGTTCTTTCAGCCTTTTTGCAAAAGGATCCTCAATCAGATCCACTTCCGCAGAAACATGTGGCAAATAGAGATGAACTTCGCGCTCGACATCGAGCGTATGCGCATAAGACGGATTGGACAGGCGTTTCCGCATAATAGCGCGAATATTGCCCTCCGTTTCAACCGCATACCGCGCCAGACGAACGCCATCTTCCGTCGTTCCACGCAGACAGCGGTAGTGGGACAGGTCGCGGTTGACAGACAAGTCGAGCACGTCTTGCACACGACGGGTGAGTTCGTCTTTCCTCAACTCTTTGCGTTTTGATGCAAGAACATCTGCTTTTTGGGCAATCAGATCGTAAATAGGAGTAGCACCTTCGGGCACAACCTCGCCTTTGGGAGTGACATTTAAGACATCACTCAGGTCTTCGGTCTCTTCCAAACTGGTAACCTGCTGAATGCCGGCATGCGTTGCAAAAAACCTCACCATAGCTTCCTGGTTATCTCGAAAAAAACCGTGGCCTTCTGACCCGAAAAAAATATCAGTCGCATTGCCTGGCGCGCCAATGATATCGTAAAAACGACGGACTTCAGAATAGGCTTGTTTGAGACCGCGTCGGTCAAAAAAGCAATAGGCTTGACCGAGCAAAATGACGGGAGATGGTGCTCGGGCAATAAAAAAATCAGCCATGTCCAGACCCGCGCCAATCACGCCCGGCGGATACTGTTCCGAATCGGCGGGCAATTCATTTTCGAGATTGGCGGCAAAAGTGGTGACAAAACAACTGGGAGCAGCCATAGTAAAACGCTCTTCCACCGGCCATATCCAACTGGTCATAGTACCGCCGCCTGAGTTACCCGTAAGCCCGATGCACCTGGGATCGACTTCGGGACGGGTAAGCAAATAGTCGAGCGCGCGGATACCATCCCACGCTCGCCACGCGCCAAACCATTCGCCCACAAGTTCGAGTTGTTTGCCCATCATATTGTGAGCATGTGTTGAAGACCGCACACTCTCGCGACTGTGCAGGGCATAGTATTGATCGCGTTCGCCCTGATTAAAGGGATCATAGATCAAAACGACAAAACCATTGCGCGCCAGACGCTGACAAAATGCCTGATAAAGAGATGCATTTTTGCCATCGGCAGCATGACCACAAGAGCCAATAATACCAGGGGCTGGTCCATCGAGTTTGTCGGGCACGTAAAGGTGGGCGGTGACCAAACAGCCCGGGCGGCTCTCAAAGATGATTTTTTCAATGCGATAATGGCGGCGTTCAATTGTACCGACGACACGCGCATTAAGCGGTGTTTTGCTCGGCCAGGGGCGATAGGCGTTGTCAATCGCCTCACGCACTTCATCACGGTATGCGAAAGCTTCTTTTCTTGTGCGAATGGATGATAGGCGTTTCGCACGGTCGGCATTTACAGCCCGCACGCGCGCGACATAGTCATCCAACACCATGTGTCCATAACCATTTCGCGGCATAAGAATAACTCCAGTAGTCAGTAGTCAGTTGTCAGTCCGCCCTGCCCCAGCCCCCCTTTATGTCTTTGTGTGAGTTTCTTTTTTTTCTCACCGCCTACAATACATATATCCCTCGTATGGGGTCAACGGTTTTTTGGCCTGTATAGCTAAAAATCTCACGCGGTTCGCCCCAGTATTCCAGGCCGTTTTTGTTGCTATTACACTGGTTTTTACCTAAATTATGAAATCTATATATCAATTTTGAGACCGCAATCTATGTCGGCAATTGCTGAGAACTTAAAACGCGTTCAAGACCGCATTGATAGGGCAGCCCATCGATCCGGGCGGTCGGCAGATGAGGTTAAATTGATTGTTGTAACAAAGACCTGGCCTGCCGATGTCGTGCAACAGGTCGTAGATGCGGGGGCACGGGTTTTAGGTGAAAGTCGCGTGCAAGAGGCGCAGCATAAAGTCCCAGAGGTAGCAGGCACCGTATCCTGGCATTTGGTTGGACACTTACAGCGCAACAAAGTCAAACAGGCGTTGCCTTTATTCGACCTGATTCACTCGGTTGACACATTGCGCCTGGCGAAAGAAATCAGCCGGTGGGCTGTGCGGAGAAACACCCCAGTTCGCGTATTGGTACAGGTAAATACATCGGGCGAAACATCGAAGTTCGGTATATCGCCCAACGCGGCATTGAACCTGATCGAGCAGGTTGATGACCTGCAGGGCATTTCAGTGACAGGGCTAATGACGATTGGTGCCTTTGATCCAGACCCTGAAACAGCGCGACCAAATTTTGTCTTGTTGCGACAAATCAGGGATCGCATCGCAATTCACAAGCCCCATGTGTCTATCCTGTCTATGGGGATGACCAGCGACTTTGAAGTTGCAATTGAAGAAGGCGCAACAATGATTCGCGTGGGCACGGCGATTTTTGGTCAGCGGACGGTATAAACTATGGTTGATGTGGTTGCTCAGGCGATTATTTTAATTCAACAAGCCATTGACTGGATGCTTGTTGCACTGGTAGTCGGCATGGTGGCGTTGTTGCTATTACGCGCTATTTTGGTGCGTATGAATTCTTTTGGCTGGTCTCAATATTATGTTCGGCGCATAACCGATCCGCTCGTGTGGCCCATTGCGCAACACATGCCGGGAAATACCGCTGCGGCACCATTGATTCTGGTGATAGCGACATTGATTGGGGCATTTTTTTTTAAATGGTTAACCAGCGATGTACTGCTTGCGCTCATAGGATTGCTACAGGGTATCTCTTCTGGCGAAATCCTGCATGTCATCGGTTGGTTGCTCTATGGGGCCGTTGCGATCCTGCTGGTTTTAATTATCGCGCGTATTGTATTTTCCTGGTTGCCCTTTGTGCGCGGGGGCAGGTTTATGTGGACACTTTACAGCTTGACTGAACCTATTATGGGACCTTTTAGGCAGATCGTCCCTCCGCTGGGCATGTTCGATTTGTCGCCTATTTTGTTAATTTTGCTTCTACAAATTGTTCAGAGTGCTATCCAAAGTGTATTTGAATTATAAAATAGCCCCTGGGGGAGGGAAATTGTGAACATCACACCACAAGATATTCGCAAACAGATTTTTAAGAAATCTTTTCGCGGTTATGATCAAGAAGAAGTGCAGGCATTTCTCGAAATGCTGGCGACAGAAGTCGAACATCTCAACGCCGAAAATATTGAACTAAAAGAATTTCTCAATGCGTTGCAATCAGAAGTGCATCACTATCAGTCAATGGAGCAAACCCTCCAGGAGATGCTCAGAACTGCTCAACAAACGGCTGAAGAAGTCAAGGAAAATGGGCACAAAGAAGCGCGGCTGATTGTGAAAGAAGCGGAAATCCGCAGCAGTCGGGCTATTGAAAAAGCACGCACACAGGTGCAGGAAATCCGCACAGAGCTTTTAGAGTTACAAAATCAACGCGATATGTTCTTGTCCAAGTTTAAGGCTCTGGTACAGGTTCAGACTGATTTTTTAGGCCAATTGCAAATAACTACCTTCGATGTGGTAAAAGAAGATATTCCAAAAATAGAAGATGACGCCACAGATCAGGACGCCGAAGATGCCTGAACAGATTGTTCGACTGGGTGTTATGGGCGGATCTGGTGTTTATCACATGAAAGGTGTGGAAATCGTAGCCGAACATCGCCTTGCCACACCTTTTGGCAAGCCATCAGATGCAGTTGTCGAAACGCGTATAGGCGACCAATCGGTATATTTTCTGCCCCGTCATG
Organism: Candidatus Latescibacterota bacterium; assembly: GCA_965205975.1. GTDB lineage: Bacteria > Latescibacterota > UBA2968 > UBA2968 > UBA2968 > VXRD01. The sequence continues at coordinate 5,450,545 of OZ242195.1, read as the reverse complement.
GACGCGGACATGTGCTGCTGCCTTCTGAAGTGCCCTATCGCGCCAATATATATGCCATGAAACAGATGGGCGTGACGCATCTGTTGTCGATAAGTGCTGTGGGAATTATGCGGGAAGCTATAAAACCGGGTGATATGGTGGTGCCCGACCAGATTTTTGATCGCACCCGCGGCATCCGTGCGAGCACATTTTTTGGTAAGGGCATTGCCGGACATGTGGCCTTTGCCGATCCTTTTTGCGGCGAATTGCGCGACTTACTGCTGGCTGCTGCAAAAAACTCCGGAGTAACCACCCACGATGGCGGAACGTATATCTGTATGGAGGGACCGCAGTTCTCCACGCGCGCAGAGTCCCATTTTTATCGTCGAGAAGTCAATGCGACCGTGATTGGGATGACGGCTTTGCCCGAAGCCAAGCTCGCGCGCGAGGCCGAAATGTGTTATGCGATGCTGGCTATGGGTACAGATTACGATTGCTGGCATGAAGCAGAAGAAGATGTATCGGTAGAAGCCGTAGTCGCTGTGTTAAAAGCCAATGCCGAGCACGCAAATCAAATTGTATGTACATTGACCGCACAGTTGCCCAGAACATCGGATTGCGATTGTCTCAATGCCGCACAATTTGCGATTATCACATCGCCAGATGCAATTTCCAGCGCGGCAAAAGAAAGACTCGGTCTTCTATACGATAAGTACTGGACCTGACGTAGATTTGGGTTTGGAACGGTTTACAACTGCGCCAGCAGTTCAACCCACATCTACAATAACTTTTATGATCGACAACAGCTGGTACATACGCCCCAAAGGGTTGCGAGAACGTCACGCTGCAGGCGGTGTAGTCGTGCGTTGGGATGGCGATCAGGCATTATTGGCTCTCGCCCGCGAGAGAGGGCATACCGACTATGTATTGCCCAAAGGGCACATTGAAGCGGGCGAGAAAATCGAATATGCTGCCAGACGAGAGATCGAAGAAGAAGTGGGAATATCAAAACTGCAACTCGTAGAAAAACTCGGCATAAAAGAACGGCTTGATTTTCGCAAGACAGAGTGGAAAATAACACATTATTTTTTGTATTTGACCGAACAAATTGATGCCGTGCCAACCGATACAACACACCATGAAAGCATGTCCTGGGTCCCGCTTGATCCACTGCCTACTTTTTTTTGGCCGGAACAACACGCGCTAATCAAAGAAAATGCGTGTCAAATTTGGGAAGCTGTGGATAGAAAGGAATAAAATGACAGACCAAGACCTGAAGTATTTCGAAAACCTTTTAGAGAACAAACGCTCCTCTATCGTTAAAGACCTGGGCACTTTGCAGAGCCATTCCATGCAAATCACCTCGGCAGAATCGTCGGGCGACCTGACGTATTCAGATCACATGCCCGATTTGGGCAATGCGACCATGGAACGCGAAAAGGCTTTCCTATTTGCAGCACGCGACGGTGCTTATCTGGACCAAATTGAAGCCGCTTTAACACGCATCAGAAATCGCAAATTTGGCGTGTGCCGAGAGTGTAAATCTCCCATCCCCAGAGCGAGATTGGAAGCTGTACCAACTACGGAAATTTGCGTTCCTTGTAAAGAAAAACAAAACAAATCAGCATGAGGCATAATTGTGAGATTTTTGTGGATTACAGGTGTGGCATTGGTACTGGACCAACTTACAAAATGGTGGGTGTTGCAAACCATGACCCTGGGCGAATCTGTACCGGTGCTGGGATCTTTTTTTAAGCTGACCTACATTCACAATCCAGGCGCAGTATTCGGCATCCGATTGGGCAACCCATACCTGCATCTATTACTGGCTTGTGTGGCACTTCTCGTGGTTGGTGGGTTGCTGTGGCGTATCCCTCCCGAAGACCGCCTCGCAGCCATTGGTTTGACTCTGGTGTTGGGAGGTGCAATTGGCAATATTATCGACCGCGTGCGGTTCGGTGTCGTAATTGATTTTCTCGATTTTGGCATTGGAACTGCGCGGTGGTGGGTTTTTAACCTCGCGGATACCTATGTCAGTGTGGGAACCGCTCTCTTAATTTTTGCTTTTGGCATCACATCTAAACGCCGTGAGACAGTGCACAACCGTGATTCATCTAAAAATTCTGCCCCAACATGAAGGCCAGCGTCTGGACCGCTATTTGGCCGATCAACGCCCTGAATTTTCGCGTTCACGCCTTCAAAAACTGATTGCCGAGGGCGCTGTTTGCATCAACGAGAAGACAACGCGATCGAGCTATCGGGTGGTGGCTGGCGATAGCATCACAATAGATATACCCCCTCCAATAGATAGTGCAATTGATCCAGAGGATATTCCTCTGGATATTTTTTTTGAAGATGATCATGTACTGGTGCTCGACAAACCTGTGGGTATGATTGTACATCCAGCGGGAAGAGTGACCTCGGGAACACTCGTCAATGCCCTCCTGTCACACTGCACGCATTTATCGGGTATCAATGGGGTTTTGCGACCGGGTATTGTACATCGGTTAGACAAAGACACATCGGGACTGATGGTCGTCGCCAAAAGTGATGAAGGGCATCGCAAATTGGCTGCCCAGTTGGAAGCCCGTGCAATGGAGCGGCGTTATCTCGCGCTGATATGGGGGGGCTTTGAAGCAGATGAAGGGCGCATAGAAGCACCAATTGGAAGGCATCCCAAAGATCGAACGCGAATGGCCGTTTCTCAGAATGGAAGATATGCAGCAACGCGCTGGAAAATAAAGGCGCGCTACGATTTTCTCTCTTTGCTATCTCTCGCGCTGGAGACGGGTCGTACACACCAGATCAGAGTGCATCTCGCGCATCTCAATCGTCCTGTATTTGGCGACCCGCTATACGGTGGACGCGAGGAGCGGCTATCTGGAATTGCCCCCCTGTTTCGCAGGAAGGCAACCCACCTGCTCGCGCAAACAAATCGACAGATGCTCCACGCGACTCAATTGACATTCGTGCATCCCGTAACAAAAAAAGAAATGATGTTTGAAGCACGCCCCCCGGGGGATATGCAAAAGATTCTTGCCGGCACTTATTCTTCATCATCTTCTTCTGGCATAAGCACAAATTCGGGATAGGCGTCAATTCCCAATTCCCCAACATCCTGCCCCAATTGTTCGACCTGGCGCGACACGCGCACACTCAACGTCATAGCAATCGCGCGCCACAACACCCACGAGGTCACAAACACGAATGCGCCAACCGCCACGATGCCGATCAATTGCACGCCCAGATTGCCGCCGCCAGCGATGCAGACCGCTATGGTGCCCCAGATACCGGCGAATAAGTGAGCCGGTATTGCCCCAACCACATCATCCAGCTTGACCTTTTCCAGCAACCTGATCCCAGCAGTACACAAAACCGCGCCAATAGCACCAATAATGACTGACCAGTAGTGATCGACAATATCAGGACCCGCAGTAATCGAGACCAGACCGGCGATTGCGCCATTCAGACCGGCGAACAGATCTACACGCCCCAGGATGGGCCGCGAAACGAACAGAGCTGTCACAACACCGGCTGCGGCTGCCAGATTGGTATTGACCAGCACATGACTCATCGCGACCACGTCAAGCGCGCTTCCCAATGCCAGTTGCGATCCGCCGTTGAAGCCGAACCAGCCGAACCACAGAATAAAGACACCCAGTGTTACTATCAAAATATTAGAAGGCGGCGTGGATTTGACCGTACCATCGCTGCGGAATTTCCCGAATCTCGGTCCAACGACTATCGCACCAGCAAGTGCAGCCCAGCCACCGGTGCTATGCACAATGGTCGATCCAGCAAAATCCTTGAAACCCATCGCTCTTAGCCATCCTTCGCCCCATGTCCACGCACCGACGACGGGATAGATAATCGCTGTCAGCACCAGAATAAAAACAAAGAACGACCACATCTTAACTCGTTCGGCCAGAGTTCCAGAGACAATAGAAGCAGTGGTCGCAACAAAGACCATCTGGAAAAACCAATTGGACATGGTGGAATAGCCATTCTTAACCACGGCCGCCGTTGCGGCCTCATTTCCCGCCAGCAGGGCGATCTCATCGCCTGACGGTCCGTATAAGAATTTGAATGAACCGATTACACTCCCCACATCGACGTACATGAGATTATAGCCGATGAAATAGTAGGCAAGCCCGGCAATGGAATAGAGACCGATGTTTTTAAGGCAGATCATGGAGGCATTCTTGGTGCGCACAGAACCGGACTCGAGCATGGTAAATCCCGCGCACATCCACATCACCAGCGCGCCCCAAACGAGAAAAGAAAAAGTGTTGAAAACGAACAGGGTTTCCTTGTCAACCGCCGCGTGTGCGGCGGTTGTAGCACACGCAAGGAAACCGAGCACCGCGAGTGGTTTTCCCACCAGGTTAGTGAACCGATGATAAATAAGGGCTTTAGAAAACGTTCGCATATCTATCTCCTCCCATAGTGATGAGGCAGTGCCTCCACTTCCTTCTATCTCGCTACCTCTTCGGTCGTTACCGCGGGCGGCACCAAAGGCAGTTCTACTACCATCTCGGTGAATTCACCGGGTTCGGATACGACCCGGATATTTCCCCCGTGTTCGCGCACAATATCATTGGAAAGGGCAAGACCGAGGCCGGTGCCCTTGTCTGTCGGTTTGGTGGTAAAGAAAGGATTAAAAATTTTATCGACAACCTCGGGCGGGATCCCATTTCCGTTATCCCGTATGCTTACCTCTATTCGATCATCCAGGCGTCTGGTAACCAGCGACAGGGTAGGGAAATAGGTCTCGCCAGTATCTGCTTCGATAGCACGCCGTTTCTCGTCGGTAGCGTAACAGGCATTGCCTACCATGTTGAGGAATACGCGCCCCAGGTCCTGCGGAACGACCTCAATTAGCCCTGCATCTGGATCGAAGTCCGTCTCAATGGTCAAGTTGAAATCCGTGTCAGTCGCCCGTGCACTGTGGTAGGCAAGGCGGGCGTGTTCATCGAGCAAGTTGTTAATTTCAGTGGGCTGTCGTTCACCAGAGCCTCGCCCCATCTGGAGCATGTCGTGAACAATGCTATCTGCGCGGTTGCCGTGTTGGCGAATGCGCCCCATGTTGTCGCTGAGATCCTGGCAGATCTCGTCAACCAATTCGCGCTGCTCCTCGTCCAGTGCCTCGGCACTCTCTTCCAGGACCTCCACCAACTCCTCCATTAGTTCCTCCGACGCTTCCGAGAAATTTTTCACAAAATTCAGCGGATTTTTGATCTCATGCGCCACACCTGCGGTGAGTTCGCCGAGCGCGGCCAATTTCTCGCGCATGACGATCTGGTCCTGCGCCACACGCAAATCCTCCAGTACTTTTTCGAGCTCTGCGTTCTTAGATTGCAACTCTTCGGCCAGTTTTTCCACCAGATTCAGACGCTGCACCTCCAGGGCGTGGCGGCGAAAAACTTCAAGAGCTGCGGCCATGTCTGCCACTTCGTCGTGCCCACTAATCTCGACCTTGCCCTCCAGGTCGCCATCAGCCATGCCACGCATTCGATCCGATAGCTTTTCAAGACGACGCAACAACACCCGCCCCACGAACAAATAAGCGATCAGTATCGCCCCAATAATACTGATCACGTTCAAAACCAATAAAAGATTTTGCCCAGTGCTTATCGCCTCCGTGGAAGCGCGGGTGGCTTCCTCAGCACTCAGGCGGGCCCCACTTACCAACCCTTCGGCTTCGGCGACCAGATCGAGGGCGAGAGACTGATTGCGCGCGAGCAGATCCCGCTGATGCCCGGCGAGTTCGAGTTCCCGTGTACGCAGATCGAAGCCTCCTTGCTCTCCCAGCCCCAACTGGAATAGGCGAGCGCACACCGGAGCGACCTGACTGCGCGCACTGTCTGTTCCAATTGCCGAAAGACTTCGCTCAATCCTGCCCTCAGCAGCCTCAAAGCGCTCTCGCAATGGCTCAATCAGAGGCGCGTCCGAAAGATTGAAAGCACTCGACAGAAGCTGGATTGCTATGGTGGCGTCCGCTTGCAACACAGATAGATGGCGATAGCGCTCGAACTCTTTTTCCGAAAAGTGCTGACTACGCGGTGCGGGTGCCTCGCCGAGATTGCGATACCCCGTCATAGCGTAGAACAACTGATCGTCAATGAGCGGAACCAGGACGCCAACCAGTTCATTGCGCACTTTGGCCAGTTCTGCACGCAGGGCTTCACTCCGTGCTTGCAGATCAAAACGCCTGGCTACCGAACTTTCAATTGCCTCGATATTTGAGATCAGCGTACCACCATGGGCGCGAATGCGACTGAAGCGTTCCTCTTCTTCACCTTGCTGCGTCAGTGCCGCCAACTGCGCTTCAAAAGTGCTTCGTTCTTCGGCGACCTCTGCGGTAACCTGGGCAAATGCCTCCAGCGTTGCGGCTGCGACCAGACGCGGGGCTGCAGCTACAAGGGCACCGCTTTGCTGAGCGACCCCAAAAGCAGCCGCCATTCCGGGCACACTGCCTTCATTCACGCGGCTTTGCGCGTCACCCACGCGATTGAAGGAAAACCAACCGACCAGACTCGTGCCCATAGTGAGGACAACAGCACCGCCGATACCCAAATAGAGTTGCGACGAAATACGGAAGCGACCCTCGAGCAGGCGTTTCAACATACCAGTCATGGCTGCATCACATCCCGCAGCGTGTCTATAGATCGATAACTACCATCGCTACTGATCACGGTGAGAAAGACAGCATCTGAACCCTGATTATCATTTTCACCATAGCGAAGTTCAAAGCCGTCGAGATCAATGGTGTCTGCACCACGCAAACTCTTGAGAAACCTGGCGCGGTCAACCTCCCTGCCACAGCGCTCGAGGGCGGCGATAGCCAATCGACCAGCCAGATAGCCTTCGTAGGAGACAAAGCCTGGAATCGCTTCGGGCGCGTGGACAGATAGGGCACGGCGGTAGGCAATACCAACGTGGGGGATATCATTTGTTGGAAAGGGTACGACCTGAGTGACGAAGACCCCAGCACCGGCGCGACCGAGTTCCTTCGCCAACGCATTGCTGCCTACAAACGAGATGGTCATAAACACGGGATCCAACCCCGTATGTCTCGCCCAGGCAATCAGCGTTGCCACCGGGTGGTAAGCTCCGATTATAATTACGGCATCGGGAGCTGCACCGCGCAGGGTGAGCAAAGCAGTCTTTACGGCCGTGGTATTGCGCGGATACACACCGATGACTACCGGCTCCATGCTGCGCCGCTCGAGTGCCTGCAGCACGCCGCGGTAGCCAGCCTGTCCAAAGGAGTCGTCCTGATATATCACGGCGATGCGTTTAATACCCAGGTCTGTGGTCAATCGAGCGACCATAGCCTCGGTCTCCTGGTTATAAGACGCCCGCAGATTAATCACGTTTTGCCACCTGGCTTCACGCAGGAAGGCCGCACCAGTAAAGGGGGCGATGTAAGGGACGCCCGCAGCTGCGGCCACAGGGGTGGCAGAGAGCGATGTAGGCGTACCGACAGCACCGATCAGCGCAAAAACCCCTTCCTGTTCAATCAGGCGACGGGTATTGGCGATGGCGGCTTCGGGTTCGTATGCGTCATCGAGAGAAAACAACGTTAACTGCCGACCATGAACGCCGCCGCGCGCGTTGGCCTCCTGAAAAGCTACCTCAATTCCGACCCGCATGTTCTTGCCCAGTTCTTGAGCGGGACCACTAAAGGCGGCGGACTGCCCAAAAAGGATGCGTTCATCAGAGATTCCAGATTCTTCCGCACGAATTTCCACAATCAGCAAAACAAGTAGGAAAACCGTACAACTGTAACGCGTTCTCCTCATCCATTCCTCCGCTTAATCAGAGTAAGATGATTCTTATTCTGCTCGCGGCGATAGTGTACATCGTCCATCATAACGCGCATCAAGTGAATGCCAAGCCCCCCGATCGGTCGATCTTCTATCCCTGCGTCCAGGTCTGGTTCGGGGGCGTCGCTCAGAGGATTAAAAGCATGTCCATCGTCTATAATCTCAACAGTGAAGACATTCTCATCCGAGGTCAGCGTGACTTCAATCTCATGGCGTGCATCGTCATCGTACCCGTAGTTCACAGTATTGACGATCAATTCTTCGAGAACGAGATCAATCTGGTACACGAGATCGGGGGGCCAATCCCCTAACTCGCCGAGTTCTGCCACGGCATCGTGAAGCCGCTCCAACTCGCCGAGATCCGACGCAATACACAGAGAACGCTTCTCCTTCATGTCCCTATCTCTCTACAAAAAAGTGTCATACAGGTCATATCGTCGAACTGGGGCATATCACCCGCGAATGCCTGCACAGCTTGAAAGATCGTCTGATTAATTTCGCGGACATCCTGCGAACTCGCCCCGGACAATATTGTAAGCAAACGCTCCATCTCAAACTCCTCATTCTGGGCATTCATGGCTTCGGTGACGCCATCTGTGTAGAGCACGAGGGTATCGCCGGGCGATAGAGTGACTGAGTTTTGTTCGTATTCGATGTCTGGCAAAATACCCAGAGCAATCCCGTTGGTCTGGGGAAGCACAGTTGAACTGCCATCTGCGTGGACAATGACCGGAGGATTATGCCCCCCGTTGGCGTACGACAGCGACCCATCCACCGGGTTATATTCGGCATAAAACACGGTGACAAACATCGCTGCGTCGTTGTCTTCCTGCAGGAGATGATTGACCTCGCTCAGCACCTCGGCCGGGTTAGATTTGCCGATTGCAGCCCCTTTCAACAACGTGCGACTGGACATCATGAATAGGGCAGCCGGTACGCCCTTGTCGGAGACATCGGCAATTGCCAGGCCGACACGGGCGTTTTCCAGATTGATAATATCAAAAAAGTCACCCCCCACTTGGCGTGCAGGCTCCATATTTCCAAATACCTGATAGCCAGGTTTATTGGGAAATACCTTCGGCAGGATAGACTGCTGCATATCATGGGCAACGCGAAGCTCGTTTTGCAGCGCCACCAACTTATCTCGCGAAGCCACAGCCTCGCGCCACAGTTTTAGATGCTCCAAAGTGCGCTCAATCGTAACCCTCAGATCCTGAAAATCAATGGGCTTGGTAACAAAGTCAAACGCCCCCCGATTCATGGCCGTGCGGATATTTTTCATGTCGCCATAAGCCGAGACAATCACAGCGCGGAGGTCGGGATCAACTTCCGACATCTGTTCGAGCAGCGTGAGACCATCCATCCGCGGCATATTGATGTCCGAGAGCACCATATCGATATCCGGATCTGCATTCAGTATCTCAAGGGCTTCAACACCGTTTTGGGCAAAGGCGAACGCGTAGTGCCCGGCGCGAACGTCGCGCCGCATGCGCTGCCGCACAAGATGTTCGAGATCGGGTTCGTCATCGACCACAAGTATTTTGTATTGCGCCTTTTTTGTCATACGCGCCTCTTATATTAATGGTATCTTACTTATACTGATGTTAAGCGTTCTTTGATCGGTGCACAGTCCTTGCTTCAGGGACCTCACCTCGCTGCGTTGTAAGGGAGAGGGATACGGAGAGAGGTACTAAAGAACATGGACAAATGCCAGACCAGTCATAACTTGTAATGACAAACTGCGCGACACCAGTTACTGAATTATAGAAGGGTGGCTGTTATTCGGGAGGTTTTGAAAGCGGATATACAGGGCATGAGAAATACCCTGGAAAGTGATCTATGGAACAAATACACAGGAAAATCGGATCGGCGTGTGAATTCAATACGGTTTCGCCTACAACCCGATTGTGGAACGCACATAGATTAAAACAGGGCGAGTCTCGGCCAAGTCAAAACACGCCAGGTCCTCCATCCATGGCTTGAGAACACACGCGATTAAGCGAAAGGCAGGTTATCCGCCCAGTGCGGCGCAAGCCTCTGCCTGTGAGTCATAGATCGAAATGATCTTGTCAAATCCACTGATTTTGAAGACCTCTCCGATGGGACCAGAAAGCGAGCAAAGCGCAAATTCCGCATTGCGATTCCGGAGTGACTTAGCGACCAGCAAAATGACCCGCAGGCCCGAACTGCTAATGTAAGAAAGCCCCCCAAAATCTACGATCACGCAGGCATCGTCGTCACCGATTGCAGAGCTTAATACATTTTCGAACTCGCGGGCATTGGCACTATCAACCCGGCCATTCACGTTCGCGATTAAAATTCCATTTTCTCGTTGGGTCTTAATCTCCATTGAACTTTATCCTGATGTGTGAAAATTATATACGGAAATTCTTGCCGCACGTCGCGTGCAGAAAATTGAGACGCTCAGCTAAAATATTACTTGTCTGTACGAAAGTCAAATCTTTTTTTAAAATAAAATCTGCACTGCTTAACTTTACTAAAAGTTGTAATTTGTGCATAGCGATCAATATTGGCTAATACTTCATCACGCAACTGTGGTTCCCTTATTTCATTCGCTTGACAACACAGCATCCCCACAATACTTTCCATCTATGCCACTATTCGATCCCAATCCCCTCGTACTCGAAGCCCAGGCGCGCGTGTGTACAGGCCCCACGCAATCTCGTCCTCTGGGCAACAAATCCAGCGATCCACAGCCACAACCCGTACTGGATGCCATCCTCAATACGCTGCAAAACAAAGCACATCATCCGGTCTCCGATATCCAGATGGGAGCCTTTTTTACCGCGATGCGTCTGCGGCGCAATTACCCGCCCAAAACAGCCTGGAGTCAGACTGAAATCAGTGCATTTGAACAATATACCCCCCTTCTACAAACCCGGCTACCATCGGACCTCCAGTATATCTTCGGCTTTAAAGATCACTGTCCCGCAGAATCACCCGACGAGCAAACCGTCATTGCCTCGCTAAAAACCATTCTCGCCGGTGGTCATCTCACCTATGAGCAAACGCGCCTTATGTGCGAAGCTATTCTCACCGAAAGCGTTCGCGGCAGCCTCAAAGGTGCCGCACTGATCGGCCAGCGCATGAACCTCGAATCCTATGACGAGGTGCGAGGATACCTCCACTCGACCTTTGCACCCGAACGCATCCACGCAGTACAGGTGAATAACCTCACCCACTTTGGTCAACCCTACAATGGCTCAACCCGCTACTTCAAACCCACCATTTTTGTCGCGGCACTGCGCGCGGCCCTTGGTCGCCCCACCGTACTTCACGGTGTAGATGCCATGCCACCCAAATGGGGTGTAACCGACGAACTGATCCTCAACGCCCTCAATGCCCGCACCAATTTATCGCTTTCAGAAGCAGCAGAACGACTCGAAAATCCCGAGATGGGCTTTGCCTACATCAGCCAACGCGAATATGCGCCATTGGCTTACGCAGCCCGCGACCTTCGCGCCCACATAGGCAAACGCCCCCCGTGGTCTGCCACAGAAAAAGCGCAGCAACTCTTCACCTGTGCTGGCAGCAATCACATCGTCATCGGTTATTACCATTCGGGATACGAAATCCCCCTTCTGAAAATCGCACGCGAGACCGGATTTACATCTGCAGTAGCGATCAAGGGAGAAGAAGGCACCAGCCACTTTTCTCTTCGCCTGGGAAAACCCACCGATAAAACGCGCAACGCCATCAATTTTTCACAGGGCTTTCGCGCCAACCAAACTTATGCTTGCGACATCAATCCCGCCACTTATGGCTTTCACTACACACAAAATCCACGCCCCAAAGCCGTCAATGCACAGACCTTTGCCAAACTCGGCCTTGCAGCTCTTTCGGGGGAAAAAGGTCCGGTTTACGACCGCATTGTACTCAATGCAGCCCTCACAGATTACCTGCTCGGTTTCACCACCGATCCCCACGATGCAATTCGACAGACACGAGAAGCAATAGACAATGACCGTGCCCTCAAACACCTTCGAGCATATCTATCTCATGCGTGATAATCACAGGAGAATTCAATGCCCCATCCAAACATCCTCTACATTCACTCTCACGACACAGGTCGCTACATTCAGCCCTTTGGGCATGCCATACCCACCCCAAATTTTCAGCACCTCGCCGAACAGGGCGTTCTCTTTCGCCAGGCATTTTGCGCCAACCCGACCTGCTCGCCAAGCCGAGCCGCACTCCTGACCGGACAATCGCCCCACAGTTGTGGCATGCTAGGGCTTGCCCACCGCGGCTTTCGCCTCAACGATTACAGCCATCACCTCGTTCACACACTCAAAAAAGCGGGTTACACAACCGCTCTATCGGGTTTTCAGCACGTCGGTCGTCCCCCCGCAGCCGATCCCTCGGAAATCGGTTATGACGAAATATTCGATACAGCTAAAAATCAACAGACAACCTCTGACGCGGCCATCGCATTTCTCAACAGATCTCACGACAAGCCCTTCTTCCTCGACGTCGGATATACCGTCACCCATCGCAGCTTTCCCGAACCGGGACCCGGAGACGACCCGCGCTATTGCATACCACCTGCACCCTTGCCCGATACCCCCGAAACCCGATACGACACCGCCGCATACAAAACCTGCGTTCGCATTCTCGATACCGAAGTCGGGCGCGTCCTCAATGCTATAGATCATGCCGGACTTGCCGAAAACACCATCGTCATAAGCACCACCGATCACGGCATCGCATTCCCCATGATGAAATGCAACCTCACCGATCACGGCATCGGCGTCATGCTCATCATGCGCGGACCGGGTTTTTCAGGCGGCAAAATCATCGATGGCATGGTCTCTCAAATCGATCTCTTCCCCACCTTGTGCGATATAATCGGCATAGACCATCCAAACTGGCTACAAGGCAAATCCATACTACCACTCGTCCGCGAAGAAACAGATGAAATCCACGATGAAATTTTCGCAGAAGTCAACTACCACAGCTATTACGACCCACAACGCGCCATACGCACAAAAAAATGGAAATACATCCGCCACTGGTATCCCACACAGCGCCCTGGCGACATCAACTGCGACGGCAGCCCCAGCAAATCCTACTTTCTCGACCAGGGCTGGCGGCAAAAAAACCAACCCCCTGAACAACTCTACGACCTGATTTTTGACCCCTACGAAACCAACAATCTCGCCTCTGACCCCAAATATCAAGACGCGTTAAAAGACCTGCGCCATCGCCTCCAAACCTGGATGGAAACAACCGACGACCCACTGCTCGCAGGCTCAGTTTCTGCCCCTGAAGGCGCGCGCATCAACGACCCCGCAGACCTTCAGACTTAAAACGCACCGCAAAAAAAGCCGCCCTTCAACAAGGCGGCTTTTCACTTCGTCCTTCACACTTCACCCTTCCCACTTCTTACGGCATCATCTGCACGGCGAGGGCGAGGGATAGCTCGATATCTGTAATCGCCTGCGACATAGCCTGACCGATCAAATCCAGCTTTCGCACCTGGTCGATGCGATCTGAAACACGCGCCAGTTCTCGTGCGGACAGAATCTCCTTAAATATATCGCACGCATGCGCCAGACCAATAATCACGACATCGCGCGGACCGGGGATCTGGTCGCTGAACAACACCTCCATAATCCTCAGCTTGACCTCGCGCTCGGCTGTATTGTCGATAATGGGATAGCGCCGCGCCTGGAATACCCACATGAACCGGTCCTCTTCGCGCTTGAGAATACCCTGTTCTACGAGCCGATTGAGTGCCACTTCTCGAATCGTATCGGCGCGAAGCGCGGTGCGCTCCACCCAAAATCGCGCATCTTTAGTATCGTCCGCCTGGGCAATATCCGCGAGCGTCGGATCGAGCAAGCTATCCTGAACCGGAGTCGAATCGACGAGGATCAAATTTTTGAGATCCGTGTCAATCCGATTCTCCAGCGCCAAATCCATCAACACACCACCGGCGAGCGCGTACCGCATTAGCCGGTCTGGCACGCGAGCAAATCTCCCATTTTCATCGTCGAGTGTCAGAAGCAAGAGTTCTTCGGCAAATCTAAGCATCACGAGTTCCTCCAGCCCACCTCACGCCCTGCGTCACCAGTCGCTGCATCCCTGCCCGCTCAAATGTACCTGGCCCGTGTCCCAGAGTCGTGTAAAATACCCGTCCTTCGCCATAACCCTTCACCCACGCCATAGGATGCTGCTTATCGCTCCAATCCGCGGTTGCCAAAATATGAACGGCGGGATCCCATGCCGACATATAAATCTCGTCTTCCACTTCAAAATCATCAACCCCCTGTGTAATGGGGTGCGCGTCATCCGCAATATTCACGGTGAACGTCAATCCCGGCGGATGCCAGTTTGCGTGCCCGCCGATCAAATCCACCGCTCGCCCGCCAATCCACCATGCCGTACCGTGAATACCCACCAGACCTTTGCCACCCGCCACAAAATCGAACAATCCCTCTTCTTGCTCAGGCGTCAAATCCGGCAAGCGATTCACCGTCCCATCCGCATCCCGCTCTGTGCGCGTAAATCCCGTACCGTGTACCAGCACATCAAAATCGTTCAAAGAGTCTGAAGTCAGCACATCCTTATTGTCTTCAAGCGCCACAGACAAATCGTCCTGAGCGCCCAAAAACCCATTGATAACCTCAGCACTTGCATCAAACCGATGGTTCGGCCCTGACAAAACCAGCACTTTCATTTTTTCTCCTTTGTAGTGGTAATTTCCAAACTTGTATGAGTGTGTTGAAGACGACCTCGCTGTGTACCATTCTCGTGAGGAAGATGTGAGTATCTAGCAGAAGCCTCATTTATTTTTTACCTTCAAATTCTTCAATCACATACTCCGGCAATGGATCGTCGAAATCATCAGGCACTGAGAACTCCCCAGCGCACAACCCAAAAGGGCGCGATGGTTCGTCATTCAATCTCAGCTCCGCTTTTGCCTGTTTCCAAGCAATCACTTTTTCATCTGGGTCGCGAAGATGGCGCATATCTTCTATATCTTCCAAGTCATCCAATAAGGTCAGTAAAGCCTCCCAAGCCGCGTAGTCAAGCAGCACCGATTTTTTTTCGCCGCTGGCATCTACAACAAATTGGGCTTTTTCGAGTAGTTCAGGTACACTCATAATCAGTCTCCTTTTCAAACTTATATCGGCGTATATAATACACGCCTGAAATCTGGTCAAGCGCTTTTCAAAATGAGCGATCTACTTGTAGTTCTACTTTGGCCTGTTCCCAGGGAATTATTTCTTCATCTGCGTCGCGAAAATGGTGAATCTCCTCTGCATCTTCCAAGTCTTCCAGTAAGATCAGCAACGCTTCCCAAGTCGTGTAGTCAAGCAGCACCGATTTTTTTTCGCCACCAGCATCCACGACAAATTGAGCTTTTTCGAGTATATCCGTCACATTCATAATTGTTTCCTTTTTTACTGTATCATTCCGTTAAACATCTTCTTGAGCACATCCAGATCTTGCCCCACATAGCTTCTTTTTTAGAGTCGAGATTTGAAGAGTGCAATCTCTTTATCTATGTCCTCCATATCTTCAATATCCTCTCCACGAGCGGCTTTTAGGTATAGATTCAGGGCATATTTGCAACAATGTGCAATATAGGTGATAAAATCGGCCAAATCTTCGGTCTTATCCGCTTGCTCCAGCATCCCGATATATTGATCTCTCTCCTCAACAGGGACTACAGCCACCGTGTATCCGTGCTTGATCAAAATCATATTCATCAAAAGCCGCGCCATACGACCATTACCATCATCAAAAGGGTGAATACGGATAAAACGGTAGTGAAACGTAGCAGCTATGATAATCGGATGCTCGCCCTCATCTTCTTGCTTTCTATACCAATCTATGAGATCGCCCATCGCCGGTTTCACTTGATCCGGCGGTGTAAAATAATAAATCTCTCCCGTAGAAGTCCGCACGTTATTTGGCTGTGTCTTATACTCTCCGATAGCAATGCGCCGTTTCACAGACTGTCCATCTGGCGTTATCGCGTCGTTTTCGTACGGCTCCTTCAACAGTACTTTATGAAGATTTCGGATAAAGACCTCGTTAAGCAATTCATTTCTTTTTACTGCATCCTCCATCGCCTTTATCGCCTCATCATGCCCTTCAATGTCCAGATGATCGCGCATAGGCTTCCCGTGAGCAGTAAGCCCATGGAGGATTAGACTTCTCGTTTCTCCGAGCGTCAGGCTATTGCCTTCTACGGCATTGGAGTGGTAGTTCGACTCAATTCGGAGCTTTTGTTCTATCCGCGCGAGGACATCAGGAGGCAATGGGCGCAATGCGTCCAACTCTCTTTTCAGCCGATCAATTTCTTCAATGACATTGCTCATGGTATATTCTCACACAAAGACACTAACCGAAACTAAAATATAAAGAATATTCCCACACAAAACTACAAAGTCCCAAATATCCCTTTGCGCCTTCGTGTGAGTCCCTTCACCGCCGCAACTTAAACCCCTGCGCCGTCAAAAATTCGTCCAATTCCTCACGCACATGAAATTGCCCGGTACGCCCTCCCACCACCGTCGTCCAGCGCTGGTCTCCTTCGTGCATTCCCTGTGACGCATAAAATTCCACCATCTTCTGATCGTAATCCTTCATAATCGCGCGATGCGTCTCGTCATCCAGATAACGCTCCCGATGCAACACCGCATTGACGGGCAAACGCGGTTTCACCTCTGGCTCCTGCGCCGGATATCCAATACAAAAACCAGACACAGCCACGACATAAGGCGGCAAACCGAGCAATTCACCCACAGCCTTTGGATTATTCCGCATCGCCCCAATCATACAAATGCCCAACCCCATAGACTCCGCTGCAATCGCCACATTCTGCATCATCAGCGCGACATCCACCGTCGCAATCATCAACGCCTCGACATAATCCCCATCAAACCGCTCAACCCCGTGCATCTGATTCGCCATCCAATCCCGATGCAAATCCGCACAAAAAGCCAAAAAAGCCGCACTCTGATGAATTTGCACCTGATCGGCACACAACTCGGCCAACTTCTTCTTGCGCCCGGGATCAGCCACATGAATCACCGTATAAGCCTGCAAATTGCTCGACGTACTCGCCTGCTGCCCACACCGAATCAGAGTCTCCAACACGCCATCGGGCAACGGCCGATCTTCAAACCTCCGAATACTCCTGTGCGACATCAGCACATCAATCGTGGGATTCGACATAATAATCCTTTCTAAGGGAGGGAGGGCACGGGGGCACCGCCTCTACATGGCATATTATTTTTTCAATGAAGCCATGAAACCGAACTTTGTCAAGAAACTTGACGCGAATTTCTTTTTCCCTTTTTTTACCATCTTCAAATTTCATACAAAGGAGAAAACATGACCCTCACCTTAAACCAAAAAGACACGGGCTATCGCGGGATATGGTATTACAATCAGCCATCCGGCGATGAATACGTGTACAAATACAGCGGTGGATTGGGCACTTACTGTGCCAAACATCGCCCCTTTGCCGTGTACCGTCCCGAAGTTGACAAAACCTTCTTCTGTTACGGTGGCACGCCTCTTGACGCACATCTCAAACACACAGAAGCAGACCTCAATGGCGACCGATCTTTCGCGCGCAATCGCAACGGTTTTCTCCTGCACATGATCTCCTACTTCGACCACAAAACCCAACAGGTTCCCCGTCCGACCATCCTCCTCGACAAAAACACAGCAGATGCCCACGACAATCCCGTCATATCCATAGACGACGACGGCTATATATGGATCTTCTCAACCGCACACGGCTTATCGCGCCCCTCATATATCCACCGAAGCGCAAAACCCTACACCATTGACAAATTTGACCAAATTGACGCGACCTATCGCCTCAATGGCGAAGAACGCCCCATGGACAACTTCTCCTACATGCAAGCCTGGCACTTACCAGATCGCGGCTTCATCAACTTTGTCACGCGCTACAAAGATCCAGCCGACCGCACCCTCTTCTTCACGACCAGCCCCAACGGCGTCAAATGGTCTGAATGGACGCGCCTCGCAGCCATCGAAAAAGGACATTATCAAATCAGTATATGCTCCAACCACAAAGCCGTCACAGCCTTTAACTACCACCCCGACCCTCACGGTCTCAACTGGCGCACCAACCTCTACTATCTCGAAACCCCCGACTTTGGACAAACCTGGCAAAATGCAGCCGGAGAACCCATTGAAGTTCCGCTCACAACCCCACACAACAACGCCCTCGTGCGCGATTACGCAGCCGAAGGATTAAAAGTCTATCTCAAAGACATTCGCCTCGATCCACAGGGCAAACCCGTCATCCTCATCATCACCAGCAAAGGTTATGAATCTGGCCCGGGAAATAGCCCGCGCACCTGGACCCTATTACAATGGACCGGGAGCGACTGGCACGCCCACCCCATCACCATATCCGACAGCAACTACGACATGGGATCCCTCTACCTCGAAGCAGACGGCACCTGGCGCGTTATCGCCCCCACAGAAACCGGACCACAACCCTACAATCCCGGTGGGGAAATGGCAATGTGGGAACGCAAAGGACAAACGTGGAGGCGCGTCAAACAACTCACGCAAAACAGCACCCGCAACCACACCTATGCCCGAAGCCCCGTCAATGCACATCCCGACTTCTACGCCCTGTGGGCTGACGGCAATGCGCGACAAGCATCCAAATCCTGCCTTTACTTCTCCGACAAAAAAGGCAACGTCTATCAACTCCCCGAAACAATGGAAAGAGATTTCGAGTATCCGATTTCCCTTTAAAAAATGTGGGCTGGTAACCAAAAAAATTTGGACTATCTGCCCAAATCCTTTAAATTTACAGAAATTTCCAGTGTAACTGGCGGAAAAGTGGAAATAACCACGAGGAAGCACTGGACTATATCACACGCCGACCGCCTGGGCAGAAAACAATCACATCGCCCGGGCGTATTTTTATTTTGGGCATTCACATGGGAGAAAGCGACCATGGCAAAAATCATAAACGGCACAGACCTGTCCCAAACCATGCGCGCTGAAATGGCTGAAGAAGTCAAAAATCTCAAAACAAATCACAACCTCACCCCTGGCCTCGCAGTCGTACTCGTCGGCGACGATCCTGCATCCATATCCTACATCAAAGGCAAACGCAAAGCATGTGCAGACATCGGCATATATTCTATCGAACACACCCTGACAGCCGACCAGCCCGAATCCGACCTCCTCGGCACCATTGAACAACTCAACGACGATCCCGCCATTCACGGCATCCTCGTTCAACTTCCCCTGCCCGAAGGCTTTGACGAACAAACCGTCCTCAACAGCCTCTCACCCGACAAAGATGTAGATGGTCTCCACCCGGTCAACCTCGGTCGCCTCATGCGCGGCGAAGAAGGCTTTTTGCCATGCACGCCGCACGGCGTTCAACAAATCCTCAAACGCGGCAACTTCGAAGTCGCCGGCAAACACGTCGTCATCGTGGGGCGCAGCACCCTGGTGGGCCGCCCCCTCGCCAATATCCTCTCGCAAAAAGCCACAAATGCCACCGTCACCTTATGCCATACAGGCACGCGCGACCTCGGCCACTTCACCCGTCAGGCCGATATCCTCATAGTGGTAACAGGGCATCCCAATACCGTCACAGCCGACATGGTACAGGATGGCACAGTCGTCATCGACATCGGCGTCAACCGAGTACCCGACAAATCCAAAAAAGCGGGCTATCGCCTCGTTGGCGATGTCGATTACAAAGCCATCAGCAAAAAAGCGCACGCCATCACACCCGTCCCGGGCGGCGTTGGTCCCATGACCATCACCATGCTCCTGTACAACACCATAACATCTGCCAAACGCATGCACGGCCTCGCATAAAAAAACCGCCGATCTTGAGCAATCGGCGGTTTTTAGCATTTCTCGCTACACATAATCCTCAGCATTATCCACGGGATCATATCCGATCTCTTCACGCGCATTCTGAAGATCCCAATACGCTCGCGTATTGCCCGAAATCCCGTAATAAATCGCAAAATCAATTTTCTTCGATGCCTCAATACTTCGCCAGGTCAGTTGCACCGTATCCTTATAACTCAACCAGGTCGATAAAATGCGGTCACTACCCCGTTTGAGGACAGAAGAAACGGGCTGAAAAGACCCGATGCGATGGCAAATTACAGACAGGCCATACGCATCGACATAATACCGTCCCAACGCTTCGCCATACGCTTTGCTCGCACCGTAATAACTATCGGGACGCACGGGCATTTCCCAGGTCGTGTAAATCGGTCCCTTCTTTTCATACATGCCCGTAACGTGATTTGTACTGGCAAAAATCACCCGCTTCACCCCCCTGCGCTTGCACGCCTCGTAAATATTGTAGGTACCAATAATATTCGCCTCAACTGTTTCTTCAAACGTCGCACCACCCGACGGATTGCCCGCCATGTGAACCACCGCATCCATTCCATCCACTGCCTCTTCCATCTTCTCCAGATCCGTGATATTCCCCACCATCACTTCCTCGTCATACTTCTGATCTAAAATCGTGCGATTGTAAAGCACTCGCAGTTGATACCGCTCGTGCAAACCATCTGTAAGCACCACGCCAATTCGCCCTGCTGCACCTGTAATCAACACCTTCTTTCTCGACACAATATCTCCCTTGAAAAGATATAAAAATTTACGAATACTCATCCTCGCGCTTGAGTTCACGAGGCGAGACCATCACAGTTTTTTCGTTGCGAATAGTCACCAGGCCCGGCGGTGCCCCGCGCGGCTTTTGCACATAGCGCACCTCCGTATAATTGACCGGCACACTTTGGGCACCCCGCGCTTTGCTCCAGTAAGCCGCCAGACTGGCCGCTTCTTCAAGTGTTTTTCGAGAAGGGCGGTCCGCTCTGCCATCGCGTTTGAGAATCACATGGGATCCCGGACATCCGTGAACATGCAAAAAGAGATCGTCGCGGCCTGAACTTTTGGTAAGCCTGTCATTTTCCGCATTATTCCGCCCCACCAGCACGCGCCAACCATCTTGTGTGCGATACCGTCTGGGATGAATATCGCCGCTCTGGCGTTTAGACCTGACTTGCGGTCTCTTTTTTGGCGCTTTGATCAGACGTGCGTCTTCCAATTCCTGTCGTATCTCATCAAACTCAGCTTCTGAACGGACAGTATTGAGGCGATCTATGTACTGCTGGATTTCATCTTTCTCCCTCTGCGCGGTCACGAGGCGTTTGGCGAGAATAGGCACGCCTTTTCTCGCTTTCCGTGCCCGCTTGAGATACGCACTGGCATTTTCCGAAGCCGTGCGCCGCGGATTGAGGGGAATAACCATATCCCCACTGGATGGACTAAACACATCGGGCAACGTGATAGTATCGATATTCGGAGGAATCTGTGCGATGTGGCACATCAGTACATTCCCCATCTTTTCATACAAATCTGCATTGCTCGCATCGTTGATATCTGCGCGGATCCGCGCAATTTTCCGCTCGCAGACAGTCAGGCGTTTTTTCACATCCTTCTCGATATTTTTCTGTCGGCCTTTAAGTGCTTCAGCCTGAACTTCACACGCCACAACATCCGATATGGCTTCGCTGAGCGTACTGTACGCTTGTTCTATCTGCGTATGCCGAACATCAAGAGCACAAATCGCGTTGTGATTATCCCCTTCGCGCACGCGCAGGCCCCCGTCACAAAATGGCGGATTCGCAAAAAAGGTGCGAATAATCTCTTCAAAATTTGCGAGATCGCTGGCGGAAAGCCGGCGTTTTTCCACAAAACCAGCAATATGAAGCAATTCGCGTGCGGATATAAGATCAAGCCCCGCAATATGTTGCACAAGCGCGTTTGCGCGCATATCCTGGGGAATATCGATCAAAAAAGAAAACTTCGCGCTTTCCGGTGGCATGCGGTCAAGTGCTGGCGGCGGCTGATAGATCTTTCCCGGGGATATTTCTCGCACGCGGTTCTGACGCGTGCGAATGGACCTGAGCGCTCCCAGAATTCGTTCGGTTTTCATATCTACGAGAACAACATTGGCATACCTGTTGATCAACTCGCATATAATGCGAGAATCGGTAGCTGTGCCAATGCGGTCGCGCTTGCGAACCACGAGATGCACAATGCGTTCGTGGGGAACATGTTCAATGCCAATAATACCCGCACCGCGCAAATAGCGATCCGCCCAGGGGATGCGCACACGCTGGGCGTCGATAGGCGGCTGGGTCAGCATCAGACAACTTCGACCTGGATGTGAGGAAAGCAAGAGGTCCCCTGCATCGCCCAGATGCAAAAACAGATCGTGCCGACCTACGAGGTACACATCGCGGATCAGACGATGGTCAATCTGAGGCTGCAATTCATCGCATAATCTGCGAAGTGTTAGTGGGCTGAGGTTCATATCTGTATCTCATCCTGGCATAGTATGTTTTGATGATAACTTGACAGTTAGAAGCAGTATTGGTATTGTTTAGGTGCTTTCAGTTATTACCCTGGATGGACTGAGAGCTTATCCCCAGCCCCTTGACCCTGGAGCTTTTTTTATGTCTGAAAAACGACCTTTTTCTCCTGCAGAATTGCAAAAAGATCTCAAAAACTTCCTCGAAGAAAAATACGGGAATCAGGTGGTATTTCCCGAAGGGGAAACTGACGGAATGCAGGAAGGTCCCCGCGTGGAAGAACCCGCAGAACAAACCATAGATTTTGACCTCAAGCCCGAAGAGTTGGAGGCTTACTTAAACGAGTATGTGGTGCAGCAGTCCGAAGCAAAAGAAGTATTAGCCACCAAAATATGTACGCACTACAATCGCATGAAACTCGACCGCGAAGACCCGGAATTTTCGCGCAAAAATGTAGGACAAATCAAAAACAATATACTCCTGATTGGTCCTACGGGCGTGGGAAAAACGTATTTGATCAAGTTGATTGCACAACGCATTGGCGTTCCATTTGTCAAGGGCGATGCGACAAAATTCAGCGAAACCGGATATGTGGGTGGCGATGTCGAAGACCTGATTCGAGAACTCGTGCGCGAAGCCGATGGCAGCATTGAAATGGCGCAATACGGCATTGTGTACATCGACGAAATAGACAAAATTGCATCAGCCTCAAATCTGGTTGGCCCAGATGTATCGCGCACGGGCGTTCAGCGCAACCTGCTCAAACTCATGGAAGAAACCGACGTCGATCTCAAAGCACCGCACGACCTCACATCGCAGATGGAATCCATGATGCAATTTCAGCGCAGTGGCAAAGTAGAGCGTCAAAAAATTAACACGCGCAATATCCTGTTTATCGTAAGCGGTGCATTCAGCGGACTCAATGACATCGTGCGAAAACGTCTCAATCTGGGCAAAGTCGGGTTTCAATCTGGGCGCGACATGTCTCACGAACAGGATCGCACAGAACTTTTGCAATACGCCAAAACAGAAGACCTGATCGAATACGGTTTTGAGTCTGAGTTTGTGGGGCGGTTGCCCGTAACAGCAGTTTTAACGCCCTTGAACGTTGACGATCTCTACGCGATTTTGCAGAGCCAGACCAGTTCGGTGATCCTGGGCAAGAAACGCGACTTCAAAGCCTATGGCATTGATCTAACTTTTGATGACGATGCGCTCAGGTTATTGGCCGAACAGGCAGCCCAGGAACAAACCGGCGCGCGAAGTCTGGTCAGCGTATGTGAGCGCACATTACTCAAATTTGAAAAATCATTACCTTCGACAAACATCGATTCGTTTCACGTCACAAAAAATGTGATTGAAAATCCCGATCACGCACTTCAGCAGTTGCTGATCCTGCGGGGCACAAACGCGTTTGTCAAGCGATTCCAGGACGCTTATGGCATCGCACTCATCTTTGACGATGACGCACTGGGCGCACTTGCCGAAAAGGCCACAAAAGAAAATCGAACAGTTGACGAAGTGTGTCCGGATTTATTCGATGATTACGGGCATGGGCTAAAGCTGTTAGGGCACCAATCTTTTGTCATTACCGCAGAAGCCGTGCGCCAGCCCAAAAACTTTCTCGACAGTCTGGTAAAAGCATTCTATCAAGGAGAACAAAACAAGGCTTAATCTACCAGAACCTTATTGATAACGCCGTCGTTTTGCCGCAGTAAATCGCGGGCTGTTTCTATAGAGACAGCCCGTTTTGTCATGATAATAGCCGTTTTGAGATCACCCTCTGCATCGTCGAGTACCCGGCGACTCTCTTCAGGCGTCAGATCAGATACGATCCCCAAAATGCGTTCGGCACGGTCTATGAGTTTGTCGCAAGTCGGCGCGAGGTCAACCATCAGATTTTCATAGACCTTACCCAGACGGATCATAGCCGTTGTAGTAATCATATTGAGCACGAGCTTGGTAGCCGTGCCCGCTTTCATGCGCGTCGAACCGGCAATGACTTCTGGCCCTACAATAGGGATAATCGCAACATCTGCGCGTACTTTTTCCGCCACATCCGGATTACATGTAAAAAACAAAGCTTTCGCGCCAATGCGTTGTGCGTATTCAAGCGCACCGAGCACAAAAGGTGTAACCCCACTCGCCGCAATACCCATAACGACATCCTCAGAGGTACAGCCGCGATCTTTGAGTGCTTCTTCGCCATCTTCAGGATAGTCTTCCGCGCCTTCTTGTGAATGCGTCAAAGCGGGAATACCGCCAGCGATAATACCTTGCACGAGATCGGGTGACACGCCATAGGTCGGCGGGCATTCAGACGCATCGAGAACGCCGAGGCGACCACTGGTTCCCGCACCGACATAAAAGAGGCGGCCGCCCTTTTGAAATGCCGATACCACGATATCGACAGCACTGGCAACATCACCTATCACATCTTCAACAGCACGCGCTACTTTTTGATCTTCGGCATTGATAAGGCGCAATGCATCCGCCGTCGAACACCGGTCAATGTGGGTGCTATTGGGATTGCGCTGTTCAGTGAGTAAATCGGCCCACTTTGAGACCTGTCTATTCATCTCGTCTATTTTGTTCTTCACTTTCATACATACGCCGAAGAGTTTGACGCAGTGCCTCAACGCTTTGTCCATAATCGGAGAACTCGCCTGCGCGCAACTGCTTTTGAGCCTCTTCAAATTGCCGATAGGCCTGGCGAGCAAGTGCTTTGAGGTCTTCTGGCAAAATTTTAGTATCCCGAACTCGCGTACCCGTTTTTTTGGCAAAAACCCTGTTGAGGGCATCGTTGAGATCTTCGCCCATAGCGAGGCGGTCGCCGTGAATAGCGAGTACGCGCTTGAGTTCTGGCATACCGTGTTGGGACGCGCGCAAATAAAGCGGCTCGACATAAATGAACGAATTGCGGATGGGAATAACCAGCAAATTACCGCGTATGACATCTGATCCTCGCTGGTCCCATAGCGTAATCTCTCGAGAAATATCAGTATCTTGATTGATGCGTTGTTCGATAAGCATCGGCCCGTAAATGAGCTTTTCCTTGGGCAATTTATAGACCACGAGTCGTCCGTAATTTTCCCCGTCACAGCGCGCAAATATCCAACCGATCATATTGGGTTTGTTGGAAGGCGTAGCCGGCAGCATAAGAATATATTCTTCGCGGTCTTCATCCGGCAAACGCGCCATCACATAATACGGACGCATGCGAATGGGGCGGTCAACTGTCCCATAATATTCGGTGGGAATCTCCCACACATCTTCGCGGTTGTAGAACACAATCGGAGTGGTCATGTGATACGTATTGAAAAGCGACGCCTGAATATCAAAGAGATCTATCGGATACCGCAGGTGTACTCGAAGTTCGGGACTGATTTCATCGGCCGACTTGAACAGATGCGGGAAAATCGCCATATAGGTCTTGAGAAGAGGGTCGCTCGTATCCCAGGCATAAAAAGTGACGCTACCATTATACGCGTCGAGCACCACTTTGACAGAATTTCGGATATAGTTCATCTCTCGCACATAAGGCCGTCCATAAGGCATCGAATAGGGAAACATATTGGAGATGGTATAGGCATCTTGTATCCAGACCAGGCGACCTTCAACCAGAGCGAGATAGGGATCGTTGTCAAAACGGAGAAACGGAGCTATTTTGTCAAATCGCCGCGGGGCATCTTCGCCAAAGCGAGTGCCGATGTGCCGGTCAAACACAATGCGACTTTGAGGCGTTATCGCATCGGTAAAAAGAATAAATGGATCGACAAAGCGAATGGCAAATACAAGGCGTGTCAAAAATCCGCCCATTGGCACACCACCGCGCCCCTTATAAGTCGTGTATATATTCTCATCGCCTTTGGGATAGTCAAATTCGGGTGTATTGGTCCGAACGATAACATAATCGCGCATATCCTCCCCGTAATAGAGTTCGGGACGAACAACTTCGAGGCCGTCCGATGTAACCGGTGGAATATCTTTGAGCAGAAATCCCGGCAGTCCTTCGGCTGCAATCTCATTCGCCGGACTCATGACCAGACCGTATCCATGCGTGTACACAAGACGTCGATTGACCCATGTATCCCCTGGTAAATCGCGCGGATTTCTCGCCAGTTCGCGTGCGGCCAGCATAACCTGCCGATACGTTCCCTCAATGTGATACCGATCCACATCGACACTTCGAAATTTGTAGTAGGACCGAATTTCCTGAATCTGCGAATACGTATCCATAAGCGGGCGGCGATCCCACAGCGGAATACTTTGTATGGTAGCCTGATTATCTGCGATATCATCCGCAGTGAGATCAGATTCGCCGGGAAAAGGTACTTCCTCAATCTTGTCCAGACTATATGCTTTGCGCGTATAATTAATAGCATGTTGTATATACGGCTTTTCTCTATCAAATTCATTGGGCCGCACAACCACCAGTTCAAAGACCACAGGGATGCACCAACTCACGACAATGAGCGCACCGAGATAGCCCGCCGCGCCAAATCCGGGAATCGTCCATGTGCGAACGCGCACGTTGTAAAAGAGCAAACCCGCCAGAACAATAAGCCCCAAAAGCATCAAATAATAAGCCCAAATCTGAATAGTGAGGTCTGTATAACCCGCGCCAAAAAAAGCTTCTTTGCGAAAAGAAAAGAGCAATTCGTATTTTTTTAGCCAATACCCCCACGCGAGTAAAAGAGCGAGAACAGCGCCGAGAATTGAGACGTGTGCCCGCACATACGGGGTCGTAATCCAGCGCTTGTCATCGAACCGAATCGCTCTATCCTGATGATAGGAAACAACTGTAGCAATCCCCGTCACAATAACTGCAGAAATGAGCCAACCCTGCAGAAAATTGTACAGCGGCAAACTAAAAACATAAAATGCTATGTCGTACCCAAATATGGGATCGGTCAGATCAAAAGGCGTGGGATTGGCGTATTTGAGAACAACGGACCAGGCTGAAGTGCCCGCAACACCCATAAAAAAGGACAACAGCGCAACAATCCCGATCCAGGCGTAGCGCTGTCGGAGAGAGTGATCTGGCGGTATGGGAACATCGCCATCGATAATAACCTCAAGCGCCATGATGCGGGTGGGCTGTCCATAGCGCCGGGCAGCGACAATACTAATACCGCAGAGCAGTGCAAAAACACTTCCAAATGCGAAAAGGGCGAGGGTTTTGGTGCGTATAATAGTGACAAAAGCGTTTTGAAAGCCGAGTTCTGAAAACCAGAGAAAATCGGTATAAATCACCGAGAGCAGCCTCAGCCCAACAAAAGCTGCAAAAACAGTAAAACCCAAAATGAGGATAATAAACGCGCGCTTTGGCATAAAAAAATTCCATTCAAAATGATAGCAACAGATTTTCTAAAGTAAAATAAACAAACGGGTCGGACAAGGTTTTTGTCCACGCCCAGACTTGACAGACATATACTGTGGGTGTATTATAGATAGTTTGCGCACAGGCACACACGCAGTATGGCGAAACCACTCCTTACTCTGTATTCTAATTAAAAAGGCAGCAAGATGGCTATTACCGAAACCGCGTATTCACATCGCACAAAACCGCCCGTTGACCCCGAGGATCTCGCGCATCGCGAGTTGCGTCGGGACGAATTCTGGCGACATATCCCCGCTTTTGCAAACATAGACGCGCACACCTTTCACTCGCACATCTTTCAAATGCGCCATTCAATAACCAGCGTGGGCAAATTGATGCGAGTACTTGAGAATCGGGTACCCAATGACTTTTATCAGGAAGTCGCAGCGGGTCTGCAACACGCGCCCATGAGCGTGCGAATCTCGCCGTATATCACGAGCTTGATCAATTGGGATGACCCGTATCGCGATCCGCTTCGCAAACAATTTTTGTCTCTCAGATGCGAGCAAGAACACGATCATCCCGAACTGCACCTCGATTCGCTCAATGAATTGGGGGATGCTCCTGTTGCTGGCTTGACACATCGCTATCCAGACCGCGTGTTATTCCTCGTACTCGACACCTGTCCCGTATATTGCCGATTTTGCACCCGCAGCTATGCCGTGGGGCTGGATACAGAAGATGTGGAAAAAGTTAATCTGCGAGTCAATCGCGCGCGATGGGACGATGCGATTGGGTATATTCAATCGCGTCCCGAAATCGAAGACGTAGTGGTCAGCGGCGGCGACATGTACCAGCTCAAAGCCGATCAACTCGAAGAACTGGGCAATCGTCTGCTGGATATTGACCACATTCGGCGATTTCGCTTTGCGACCAAAGGCCCGGCAGTCATGCCGCAAAAACTCGTCACAGATGATGACTGGGTAGATGCGCTGACGCGCGTGGTAGATCGCGGGCGCAAAATGCACAAAGAAGTCGTCCTACACACCCATTTTAATCACCCCGCTGAAATCACCGGCATTACCCAAGATGGGCTTAATCGGCTACAGTCGCGCGGAATAACAATACGCAACCAGGCAGTACTTCAAAGCGGCGTAAATAACAGCACCGAGACGATGAGACTCCTGGTCAAGCGGTTGAGCTACTTAAACGTACAACCCTATTATGTATATTTCCACGACCTCGTGCGCGGCGTTGAAGACCTGCGCACAACGCTCGACGATGGCCTCGCCATTGAAAAAACCATACGCGGCACCACATCCGGGTTTAACATGCCCACATTTATTGTAGATACATTGGGTGGTGGCGGAAAACGAGACGCGCACTCCTATGAATATTACAACAGGGAAACTGGAATCGCCGTTTATATCAGTCCCGTCGTAAAACCCGATACTTTTTTCTTTTATTTTGATCCACTCTGGCGTTTGCGCGAAGATATTCAAGCGCGATGGCAGGATGATGTGGAGAGGGAAAAAATGAAAGCCGAGGCCATAGAGGCCGCGCGGTAATACATAGCAAATACAATAAAAAAGGCGACCTTTTGGTCGCCCTTTTTTTAGAACACATCATATCGTCAATCTACCGCTCCATTCAGCCAGCGCACCAGAGCCTTATCCGGATCGGCCACTTCATCCAAAGAGGTGTAATAATAATCTTCCCAGCCGTGTTCTGGCAGACCAGTAAAAAGCATAAGGTTAAGCGCATAGTCTTCTGAATCGGTACAGCGGCGAAAATCGTCTCGAAAGAGAAATGTCTTTTTTCCCAAAGCAATGGCAATCCCAAGCTCAACCATCACACCTTCATCGGGCGGCGTACCATTGACAATGGCAAATATCGCGTCTGATTCTTTGACATCGCGCACATCTGCCTGCCCGATTTGATACGCCCATCCAGGCTGTGCCTTATCAATCTGATTATTGCGATCAAAAGGCTCCCACACTTCTGCGCCGAGAGACTCGAGCACCTGAACAAACTCGGGCAAAAGTTTCTGTTTCTGTTGAGACGAAAAACCGTAGGGACTGGCGAGATAAATAATTTTGGACATAGGATTCTCCTCATACTAAAAATTGATCTATAACCAAGATATAGAAATGAGTTTTCCGATTGTCAAGAAGCTTTATATTGTAGAACAGCGTATAACTACTTAGCAGTTCATTGGGTGTAGGGACAATTCCTTGGGATTCTTACCTGAAAAGGGCAATGCGCGCTTCAACTTTATTGTGGGAACATTAAATGGCGGCATCTTTGCATTTGGCACGGCGTTTTTAGACCCCACCACAGTCTTACCCGTTTTTATTCGGCACTTTACAACCTCAGATACGCTGGTCGGTCTGGCCTCTTCTCTACACCGCGCAGGTTGGCATTTGCCCCAATTGTTCGTAGCGGGATATCTGGAGCGGCGTGCGCGTCGGCTACCTGTTTACAGGCAGGCCAACCTCATGCGTATGTCGCTGATCTGGACCACCGTGCTACTGCTTGCGTGGTACGGACTCGAACGGCCCAGTCTGGTATTGAGCAGTTTTCTCATTCTATATGGCATTGCTTCTCTTTTTGGAGGCCCCGCGGGCAATGCCTATACAGATATCGTGGGCAGATCTCTGCCGAGGTCACACACGGGATTGTTTTACGCATCCCGTTCATTTCTCGGCGGCATATTGAGCATTCTCGCAGGCATATTGGTCAAGTATTTTCTCGACTCGGAGAACGGTTATGACTTTCCGGTAAATTACGTCATGATCTTCGCGCTGGGCGCCGGAATGATGAGCCTGGGCATCGGGTGTTTTTGTCTGGTTCGAGAGCCAGAGGGTGATATGGGCACGACCCACCGCAATGCCATTCAGGTAATTCGCGGTATCCCCCTATTGTTGCGTCGCGATCACAATTTTGCTCGGTTTCTACTGGTTCAAATGCTGGCATCGGGCATCGGATTCTCACTTCCATTTTACGTAGTACTCGCCCAGGAGACATTTTACATCTCGGAAAGCACAGTCGGCTTCTTTTTAGCCATACAAACCATAGGCGCAGCTATTTTTAATGTGATATGGGGAAGACTCTCTCTCAACTACGGAAACCACCGCGTGGTCTTGTTCGCCGTGCTGGGCGTGGCTTTAATTCCGTGTATGGCATTGATCTTGAGCAACCAGGCGAGTTTCTTAAGACAGACTTCTGAGTGGATAATCGCGGCGTGTTTTTCGCCAATTTTTCTCTTAATAGGCGGAACGACAACAGGCATCTTCATCGGATTCAAAAGTTATCTTTTGGACATCGCGCCAGCAGAGCGCCGCCCAACCTATATCGGCATCACCAACACTGTGCTGGGCATTGGTTCGCTCTATCCCATATTTGGAGGCGTACTCGCAGACCTCGTACATCTCCAAGGTGTGTTTGCCCTATCTGCCACAACCGTTTTGGTGGGATTTTGGCTGTGTTTTTACATGAAAGCGTCAGATTATTAAATTTTCCAAGGAGTTGAGAATGTCCAAACAACCCAATATTCTATTCGTATTTACCGACCAGCAACGCTGGGACACCATTCACGCGGCTGGCAATCCGCATATTCGCACGCCAGTAATGGATCGATTGTGTCATGAAGGAGTGAATTTTACCAGGGGATATACGCCATCGCCCGTTTGTGTATCGGCGCGGGCATCCCTTATCACCGGGCAGTATCCGCACAAAAATGGGTGCTTTGACAATGGATTTCCACAACCCACAGACCGCCCATCTCTGATGGACCTCCTCGCACAGGGTGGATACCTCTGTCACGGCGCGGGCAAAATGCACTTTACCGGTGATCGAACAGGATTGCGGGGGTTTCACGCACGAGATGTACAGGAAGAAATCTCGGGAGCAACTGATGCAAACGATTATCTACAATATCTACATGCCCATGGCTATGACTATGTACACGACCCAATGGGCGCAAGAGGAGAAATGTATTATATCCCGCAAATTTCACAACTTCCCGCACGCCATCATCCAACAGCCTGGGTCGCGGATCGCAGCATTGACTTTCTGAAAAATCGCGATACATCCAAACCGTTCTTCCTCTGGTCGAGTTTTATCCATCCGCACCCACCCTTTTCACCGCCAACGCCCTGGAACAAACTCTATCGCGGTGCCTTGATGCCCTTTCCCAAACGCCCCGATAACATGGAAGACCTGTGGACGCATTTCAACCGCCATCAGAACCGGTACAAGTACCGCGATGCGGGATTGGATAATCGCATGTTACAGGTCATGCGCGGGTATTACTGGGCGTGTATATCGTTCATCGACTACAGCGTGGGCCGAATCATTGACGAACTCGAACAACAGGGCGAACTGGACAACACCCTTATTGCCTGGTCATCGGATCACGGTGAACTATTGGGGGATTACAACTGTTTTGGCAAACGCAGCTTTCTCGATGCAGCAGCCCGAGTGCCCATGCTGGTGCGATATCCCGAGCGCTTCCCTCGCGGTGCCGTAGAAGAAACACCGTGTGGATTAATGGACCTGATCCCCACATTTTTGGGCGCAGCAGGTATTTCCGATCACAAAGCAGATTTAGACGGCCTGGACATGGCCGATCTCGTCGGCAATGGGCGTGAACGAATGATTTACGGTCAGATTCAGCGCGGACAACGCGGCATGTACATGGCCTATAACGGCAATTTGAAATATATATATTCGGCGGGCGACCAGAAGGAATACCTGCTTGATCACCGCACAGATGCAGCGGAAACGCGCAACTGTGCGTACAATATTTTGTACGCCTCAGAAATAAAAACAATGCGCGAAAATCTAATTGGCTTTTTCCAAAACGAAAGCTATACCGACCCCCTGGATGGCAACCAATGGAAAGACTTTGGCGCGATTTCTGAACCCAAAAGCGTGGATGCAAATTTGTTAATTCAGGATGCGGGATGGGCAGTTCCTCTCTACAATATCCCCGGATATTCAAGAGACTGAATCCTTCTCTTCCAGTATTCAAATATTTCAACCCATCATCCGCATTGTGAACAAAATATTCACATAAAAAAGAAAAAAAGCCCATTTAACGGGCTTTTTTTTTGGCATAAACATTGCTGTCTATATCCCTAAAAACCTTCACCCCAAACGAGACATTATGTGTGACCACACCCTATCCTGGCTGGTACTCTACGCGGTACCGGGCCTGGGTCCCGCTGCCTATTGCGCTCTTCTCGAACATTTTGAAACGCCGGAAAATATTCTTTCCCAATCTCCCAGAGCGCTGTGCGAGATCCCCGGTATTGGCCCCAGCACCGCGCAATCTATCTCTACCAAACGGAACTGGACATGGGCGCGAGATCAAATCGCACGCGCAAAAGACCTCGACATCCAGATCTGCACGCTCACCGATCCCCTCTATCCCGAAATACTAAATCAAATCTACGCCCCACCACCTCTGCTCTTTGCAAAAGGCGATATAAGCCTGTGTCACAGCCCTACCATCAGCATTGTCGGTTCGCGCTCTTTCACGACTTATGGACGAGAAACCGCGCATCGCCTGGGAAGTGATCTCGCCAGAGCAGGGGTCACAGTGGTCAGCGGCATGGCCGTTGGCATTGATACCCATGCACACCGGGGGGCACTCGAACACGGCGCAACAGCAGCAGTACTCGGCAGCAGCCTGGATTGTCCTTATCCACCTGAAAATCGCACCCTATTTCAACAAATATGTGAACGCGGTGTGGCTTTCTCAGAATTCCCAATGGGCACTACCCCAGAAGCCCACAACTTTCCAAGACGCAACCGCATTATCAGTGGCTTGAGCCTCGGCACAGTCGTTGTTGAAGCGGGCAAACAGAGCGGCGCCCTCATCACAGCTCAATTTGCACTTGACCAGAACCGCGATGTCTTTGCCGTACCCGGTCCAATTTATTCGGGCAAAAGTCAGGGCACAAATAGCCTCCTCGGCCAGGGAGCCATTCTCGTACAAACGACACAAGACATCTTGAACGAAATTGAACATCGGCCAGCACTCCCCCCTCACCCCTCTGAGCAACCTGTCTTATCTGACCGAGAACAACGCGTATGGGACGCTCTTGCCAACCCGTCTGACGATGCGACTCCGGTACATATTGATGCCCTCACCAAAGCTGTGGAATTCTCTTCTGGAGAAACCCTCAACATCCTCTTGAGCCTCGAAATCAAGGGCCTTGTCGAACAACTATCCGGCATGCATTTCAAGATAAAAAAATAAAAAAGAGAGATCTGTTAAGACCTCTCTTTTGTGCTCTTAAACATCCCACCACATCTAAAAAGATCGCATCAAACCCACAATTTTACCGGCAATTCGGAATGACTCGTGGCTATCACCCACCACAATGGGTTGATAGGCTTCATTTTCGGGTATCAGCTTGACTTGTGACCCTTCTCGATAGTAGCGCTTAACCGTCGCTTCTTCGCCAATCACAGCCACGACAATCTCACCTTGATGGGCGGATTCTTGATGGCGCGCGAGCACAAAATCGCCATCTAATATCCCTGCATCGCGCATGCTATCACCCTCAACCTGAAGGGCAAAAACATCGCCGCGCGGCACAAACCCGGAATCTACCGCAAGCGTGCTCTCAATATTTTCCATCGCCAGAATCGGTTCACCGGCAGCAACGCGCCCAATCACTGGCACTTCGCGCACATCCCCGGAAAGCGAGGCATCGCGTGCCTGATAATCCGTCAGCTCAATGCTGCGCGACAACATAGCAGTCCGCCGAATATACCCTTTCTTTTCCAATGCAGACAGCGTGGTTCGCACACCATTGGTTGAAGCAATCCCAAAAGCCTCCATAATTTCTCGGATCGTAGGCGGATATCCCTGATCGCGAATCACCTGAGCGATAAAATCGTATATCTCCTGTTGGCGCGCAGTTAGTTTTTTTCGCATAACACACCTCCTTATTATTAGTCCAAAACGCGTATATCCATAACCTGCACATTTGAATATAGTGAACGTTCGTGCATCCGTCAAGTTATCATCTCAAATAATTTTTAAAAAAATGTATTGTCTTTCCCCATCTCGCCCATTCTAAACAACGTAAATACATCTATATATCCTCTCTTGACACCGCAAATACCCCCTTGTATCTTATCTGTGTGAGCGCAGACACACGAGCACTGAACGGAAAAACACCATGAAAAATCTCACATTTGACGAATACATACCCTTTGCCTGGCATGGCATTGGCCTGACCATACCATCAGAATGGAACCCGGGCAAAATATCGGGAGAGGCCAACTCGGGCGAAGTGCGCCTCGACGATTCCCAAATTGCACGCCTCGAACTCGAATGGAAAGAAGCACGGGGGGATGACCGCGTGGCGCAAATTGTGGATCGCTACATCGAAGGTCTGGCAAAAAATGCCAAAAAACAAAAAAGCCGCCTGCGCGTTGAACGCAACCCCAAAGCCATTGACCTCGATCTTCCCACCATGCAAAACACGCAGTATTTTGTTTGGCAATCGCGTTACACAGTACACACCCTTGCAACGTATAGTCCAGCCTCGGATCGGCTCATTTTCATTCGAATTATGGGACGCACAGACGAAAATCTCGACGCCGTTTTGCCCCTCGTCCTCAACACCCTTCGAGACACCCCGCCCGGCGGCCCCCTGACCTGGGCACTCTACGATATGATCTGCCAATCGCCCCCAGAATACGAACTCGAAAATTTTGAACTCAAATCCGGGCATATAGGCTTGAGATTTCAAAAAGACAGCACGCGGCTCAATATTGACCGCTTCAGCTTAGCGCGCACAATCCTCAATAGCAAAGACCTCGATGAATGGTATGTTGAATTTTTTACAAAAGACCTTCGACATATTCACATTGAAACCGATATCCAAACCCTGGGCACCAACATCGTACTATCGGTCAATGGACATCCTAAAAGCCGATGGCAGGGCTTTCTTCAACCCTTGCCCTTTTGGAACATGCGCCCCCGCCAGAATCTTTCGGGACGGATTTGGACCGATATGGAGACCAATAAAATTTTTGTTGTACAGACCTTCTGGAAAAAATCCGAAGGTGCCCCAAACCTCGATGCCTATTGCAAAGATGTAACAGCCATTTCCTGACAGAATACATTTACCCTGTCTATTCAGCGGAGTCCTGTTATGCTATTCAAAAAACAACCCAAAATTGGTCGCGAGGCCATGTTCCAATCCAAACCCGTTCGCAACAATCAGGTCGAATGGGAAAAAAACGACGATGGCGAGATCCACGTCACCCTTACCCGCGGCGATTCGTGGAAAGTACGCACGCTATCTAAAATTTTTTGGATCCCCCAACAGAAAACACTGGTACTCGACGAAATAGGCGCACAGGTCTGGGATATGTGCGACGGGCGCACAACCGTCGAAGCCATCATCAGACGCCTGAGCAAAACCCACCAACTCAATGTAAAAGAAGCCGAAATATCACTCCTCGCCTATCTCAAAAAACTCGGGCAAAAAGGGCTACTCGGCTTTGCCGTTGCCAAAAAAGACCTGCCCGGCAGCAAGCGTCGCAGACGTGCCAGCGGCAAGGCCTGGGGATAGTCGTATGCACAGGACCGATCAGATGTAGAATACCTTGTTTATTTTTTTCGTCTTTAATCTTGACATTTTTGTATGCTTTGGGTAAGTTAGCCATTGCGCGACTACTTTTTAGACCTCAAAAGGAGTGCTACAATGAGTTCACAGACCCAGGAACTTGAAACGCTCGCAACGAGTGATTACAAATTTGGATGGGTGACAGATATCGAGCAAGAATCTGCACCCCCAGGTCTGAATGAAGATATTATTCGATTTATTTCAGAGAAAAAAAATGAACCCGATTGGCTGCTCGAATGGCGTTTAAAAGCCTATCGCCACTGGCTGACCATGACAGACCCGCTCAAACGCAAAAAAAGCGAACAGTGGGCCATGGTTACCTATCCCGATATCGACTATCAAAGCATCGTGTATTACTCAGCACCGAAAAACGCAGGCGATGGTCCCGCAAGCCTGGACGAAGTCGATCCCGAACTGCTCGCCACCTATGAAAAACTCGGCATCCCCCTCGAAGAGCAAAAAATGCTCGCCGGTGTGGCTGTCGATGCGGTCTTTGACAGCGTCTCGGTCGCTACCACCTTTAAGGAAACACTGGCAGAAGCAGGCGTTATCTTTTGCTCTTTTTCAGAAGCCGTACAAGATCACCCCGACCTCGTGCGCCAGTATCTCGGTTCTGTCGTCCCGCACACCGACAATTATTTTGCCGCCCTCAACTCGGCTGTCTTTAGCGATGGATCCTTCTGTTATATCCCCAAAGGCGTGCGCTGTCCAATGGAATTATCGACTTATTTCCGCATCAACGCCGCCAACACCGGACAATTTGAGCGCACGCTCGTCATCGCCGAAGAAGGTGCTTATGTATCGTATTTGGAAGGGTGTACGGCGCCAATGCGCGATGAAAATCAACTTCACGCCGCCGTGGTCGAACTCGTCGCACTCGACAATGCACAGATCAAATACTCCACCGTCCAAAACTGGTATCCCGGCGACATAGACGGCAAAGGCGGCATCTATAACTTTGTCACCAAACGCGGTGCCTGCCGGGGCGCAAATTCCAAAATCTCCTGGACACAGGTCGAAACCGGATCGGCCATCACCTGGAAATATCCCAGTTGCATTCTTCAGGGTGACAACTCAGTTGGCGAATTTTACTCTGTCGCCGTCACCTCCCTCAAGCAACAGGCAGACACCGGCACAAAAATGATCCACATTGGGAAAAACACCCGAAGTACCGTCATCTCCAAAGGCATATCCGCCCTGCGTGGACAAAACACCTATCGCGGCGCCGTGCAAGTGCTCAAAGGCGCGCACAACGCCAGAAACTTTACCCAATGCGACTCCATGCTCATCGGCGACCAGTGCGGCGCACACACCTTTCCCTATATCGACGTGCGCAACCCATCCGCGCAGGTCGAACACGAAGCCACCACATCCAAAATTGGCGAAGACCAGATCTTCTATTGCAACCAGCGCGGCATCTCCACAGAAGACGCCGTCTCAATGATCGTCAACGGCTTCTGCAAAGAAGTCCTCGCAGAACTGCCCATGGAATTTGCAGTCGAAGCCCAAAAACTCCTCGGCATCAGCCTCGAAGGCAGCGTCGGTTAGATCTCAATTTAAGGAAAAAATAACATGCTCGAAATTCGGAACCTGCACGCAGGTGTGGAAGACGCGGAAATTCTTCACGGCATCGACCTCACGGTCAACGCGGGAGAAATTCACGCCATTATGGGACCCAACGGGTCGGGCAAAAGCACATTGGCTCAGGTACTCGCAGGTCACGAAGCCTATGGTGTTACAGAAGGCGAAGTCATCTACGAAGGCCAGGACCTGCTCGATATGGACCCGGATGAACGCGCAGCACAGGGCGTCTTCCTCGCCTTTCAGTACCCGGTAGAAATACCCGGTGTCAACAGCGCGTACTTCTTGCGCACCGCACTCAACGCCCTTCGAACGGCCAGAGATGAAGAAGAAGTCGATGCCATAGACTTTCTCACACTGATTCGCGACAAACTCAAACTGGTCGAAATGGACGAAAAATTCCTCAAACGTTCGGTCAACGAGGGCTTTTCTGGCGGCGAAAAAAAACGCCATGAAATACTGCAAATGGCCGTTTTAGAACCCCGCCTCGCCATACTCGACGAAACCGATTCTGGACTTGATATCGACGCCCTGCGCGTTGTAGCCAACGGCGTCAATACACTCCACAGCGCGGACAAAGCGACCATTGTGGTCACGCACTATCAGCGCTTGCTCAACAATATCGTGCCCGACGTGGTCCACGTTATGCTCGACGGGCGCATCGTGCAATCGGGCGATAAAACACTCGCCCTGGAACTGGAAGAAAAAGGCTATGACTGGATCAAAGAAGAACACGCGACACACAGCGTCTAATCACACATCCTGGATTCAAAAATTTGAATCCAGCCTCAATGGTCAACCACTGCGAGCATTGCGCCAACGCGCAATAGCCGACTTTGACCGCCTGGGATATCCCACCACAGCGGATGAAGCCTGGAAAAGCGTGAATCCATCTGCGCTCACCAGAACCGATTTTGAGCCTGCAGCTCCTACCGCCCTTGCAGACGCAGAACTGGAACCCTTCATCTATCCCGACCTGCAGGCCATCCGCCTCGTATTCGTCAACGGGTATTACGCGCCAGAACACACATCTGACACACCAGAAGGCATAACCATTGCCAACCTCGCCGATGTTTACGACCATTCACTCGTCAAAGCGCACCTGGGCAAACTCGCACAAACCGCAGATTTAGCCTTCACCGCCCTCAATACGGCATTCATGCGCGATGGCGTATTCATCCATGTTCAGTCAAATGTCACAGTTGAAGTCCCCATACATATCCTCTATATCACAACGGTGTCTGAAACCCCCACAATATCTCATCCGCGCAACCTGATCATTGCCGATGAGAACAGTCAGCTCTCAATTGTTGAAACATACTCGGGAACGGGCACAGAGACCTATTTTACCAATGCAGTCACAGAAATCATCGCCCGCGACAACGCCAGCGTGAATTGTATCCGCCTCGAATTGCAGGGCACAGCGGGTTTGCACGTCGCCAATTTTCAGGCACAACTCGGGCGCAGCAGCAGGATGACCTTTCACGATTTTACACTCGGCGGGGCATTTGTTCGCAATGACGTAAGCGCGTACATGCGCGGCGAAGGCAGTGAAGCCACTGTAAATGGATTCTACGCCCTCGAAGGATCACAACAAGTCGATAACTATACCCTGCTGGAGCACGCCGAACCCCATTGCCCCAGTCACGAACTCTACAAAGGGATTCTGGGAGGCTCATCGCGCGCAATTTTTCGGGGAAAAATTCACGTACATCAAAAAGCGCAACACACCGATGCGTACCAGCAAAACGAAAATATTCTGCTTTCGGACAACGCACGCGTCAATACCAAACCCCAGCTCGAAATCTATGCCGACGAAGTCAAATGCTCGCATGGCGCAACAATAGGCCAACTCGACGAAAACGCGCTCTTTTACCTGCAAGCGCGCGGCATTCCCAAAGCCGAGGCAAAGCGAATTTTGCTCCGCGCTTTTGCCGATGATATTATCGGGCGCGTGACCCTTGCCCCCGTGCGGTCGCACCTCAGCGACTTAATCGACACCCGTCTCGAACACATCGAGGCAAAGGACACGGCATGAATTCGCCTCTGGACATATTAACACTTCAGCCGCCCGAGACAGCCGTGCGTCCAGCACTGCCTTTTGACGTGCGCCGCATTCGCGCGGACTTCCCCATTTTGGGCCAACAAGTCCAGGGGCAACCGCTCGTGTACCTCGACAATGGCGCCACAGCGCAAAAACCCCGCGCGGTCATCGATGCCCTCTCGCATTATTACACCGACCAGAATGCCAATGTACACAGAGGCGTACACCACCTCTCGCAAATAGCGACCGATGTTTATGAAGCCGCCAGAAGAAAAGTGGCGACCTTTATCAACGCGACCTCAGACAGAGAAATCATCTTTGTGCGCGGAACCACCGAAGGCATCAATCTCATTGCACAAACCTTTGGACGCGAACAAATCGGCGAGGGCGATGAAATCATCATCACTGAAATGGAGCACCATTCCAACATCGTCCCCTGGTGGATGCTCTGCCGGGAAAAGGGAGCCAAACTGCGCGTTATCCCCATGAACGACCGGGGCGAACTCTGCATGGACACATATCAAACCCTATTCTCCCCGCACACAAAACTCGTCTCCATCGTACACATCTCCAATGTGCTCGGCACAGTCAATCCCGTGGAAGAAATCGTGCAAATCGCGCACGCACACGGCGTGCCCGTACATATCGACGGCGCACAAGCCGTACCTCATCAGCGCGTGGATGTCCGCGCTCTGGGCTGCGAGTTCTACACCTTCTCGGGACACAAAATGTTTGCACCCACAGGCATTGGCGTCCTGTACGGCTGCGAAACATATCTCGATACCATGCCGCCCTACCAGGGCGGCGGCAGCATGATCCAAAACGTTGACTTTGACAATATTACGTACGGAAACTCGCCCAACAAATTTGAAGCGGGAACGCCCAATATCGCGGGCAGTATTGGCCTGGGTGCCGCTATTGATTACCTCAACAGCATCGACTTTGATGGCGCAACAAAATACGAAGCCAATCTGCTGGAATACGCACACGACGCACTGCGCGACGTGCCGGACCTCAACCTGATCGGCACAGCCGAGCGCAAAGTAGGCGTGCTCTCATTTACCCTCTCCGATATTCATCCCCACGATGTGGGCACCATTCTCGACCAGGCCGGCGTTGCCGTTCGCGCCGGGCACCACTGCGCGCAACCCATTATGAAACACTACGACATACCTGCAGCAACGCGTGCTTCGCTGGCACTTTACAACACGCGTGAAGACATTGACGCGCTGGTCTCTGGCCTTCACAGTGTGCGAAAGATTTTTGGCTGATGTCAGATTTGCGCGAACTCTATCAGCAACTCATTCTGGATCACAACAAAAACCCCAGAAATTTTCACGTACTCGATCCAGCAGACCGCTTTGCCGAAGGCTACAATCCACTGTGCGGCGATAAAGTGGAAGTTTATCTCCAACTCCATGGCGACCGCATAAAAGACATTGGCTTTCAGGGTTCGGGATGCGCCATTTCCAAAGCGTCGGCTTCTTTAATGACCGAAACCATCAAAGGCAAAACTCTCGGTGAAATAGAAACCTATTTCAAAGACTTTCAAGCGATGCTCACCGACCCATCCAGCAATCTCGGCTTCGACCAGATGGGCAAATTATTCGTTTTTGCCGGCGTGCGTGACTATCCCATCCGTATCAAATGCGCGACCCTATCGTGGCACGCGCTTCGGGCAGCCATAGACAATGTCCAAACTCCCATAACAACAGAGAGATAACACATGAGCCTCCTGAACATTTTCCGCAAAGACACAGACGCACAGTCCAACAATGATTCCGACCCTACTGAAGAAATGCACAATATTGAAGCGCCAGAATCACCGCTCGAAAAACCCTCGTCAGAAGGCCCCATCGACACCGAGGCCGTAAAAGAAGAAATCGTAAAAGCACTCAAAACAGTATATGATCCAGAAATCCCCGTTGACATTTACGAACTGGGCCTCATCTACGAAATCAAAGTAGAAGAAGACGGCAATACCTACGTTCAAATGACACTCACAGCACCCAATTGCCCCGCCGCGGGTATTTTGCCCGGACAGATCGAATCTGCAGCCCGATCTGTCGAAGGCGTTTACGATGTCAAACTCGACCTCGTATTCGACCCTCCCTGGACGCCAGAACGCATGTCAGAAGCGGCCAAACTCGAATTGGGCATGTTTTGACAATGCCTCTTACTGAAAAGGTTTTGGTATGAAATTGAGCACGCAAGAAGAATACGGCCTTCGCTGTCTCATGCAAGTAGCACAGCGTGCATCTGAAACTGGTGGTAGCATTTCGATTCCCGAAATCAGCCGCGCCGAAGGATTATCCACCGCCCATGTCGGCAAACTCGTCCGCCTCTTGCGCCTGGGCAACCTCGTCGAAAGCGTGCGAGGTCAAGCCGGCGGGTATAAATTGGCTCGTCCCGCCAGTGAAATCCTGATCTCCGATGTACTCGGTACCCTCGGCGACCCGTTCTTCAATGAAGACTTTTGCGACGAACACACCGGCTATGAAGCCTGCTGCACACATTCTGTCGATTGCTCAATTCGCTCCCTCTGGAACGCCATCCAATTTGTGGTTGACCAGATGCTCGACCGCATTACATTGCAAGACCTGATGGGAGATGGACACCAGCTCGAAAATCATCTCGCGCATAAAGCAGACGAACTCTTACAAGTCACAATGCCGCAATTGACATAGGAGAAACCCCATGGACATCACCGTCACAGACGTTGCACAAACAGAAATTACCCGCTTGATACACGAACAAGAACAGGTAATTACAGGCGTGCGCATCACCGCCGAAGCAACATCGCCCTTACAGGCCAACTACCGCCTCGCTTTTGTAGCCGAGGGACAGGACACCGACCGCGACACCGCGATACCCTACGACGGCTTCAACATTTACATTGACGAAAACAGCGTGCCTTATGCCCAGGACATCACGCTCGATTTTGTCGATGGCCTGATGGGACGCGGCTTCAAAATTGACAACCCGCACAAAGTTCCTCCGCACCTCAAAGGCAGTGTAGCCGAAAAAATCCAAATGGTAATCGACGAAAAAATCAACCCGGGCATTGCCGCACACGGCGGTCACGTATCACTCGTCGATGTAAAAGAAGACACGGCCTTTCTTCAATTTGGCGGTGGATGCCAGGGCTGCGGGATGGTCGATGTCACTCTCAAACAGGGCGTGGAAGTCATGATCAAAGAAGCCGTTCCCGAAATCGCAAACATCCGCGATATCACAGACCACGCCGAAGGCACCAACCCGTATTACCAGACCACGCAGTAAGCTCTGAATTCCATCTCTACAAAAGCGCGTGCCCGATTCGTACATACAGAATCGGGCACGCTATTTTCAGGACGTAATTCGTCCAGTCCAAAAAAAATCCCACAAACCAAAACACACCTGCCGAGATACCCGTCTAATAAACACGCAGAAATATAAACCCTGCACATTGCGCCATGCCCCACATCATTGTCGAAAACCTCGTCAAAACCTTCCAAATCGCCCAACGCCAGCCCGGTGTGTGGGGTGCTCTGCGCGGTGTCATGCACCGCAACTATCGCCAGATAACTGCCCTCGACGGCATCTACTTTACAATTGAACCCGGCGAACTCATCGGTTATATCGGTCCCAATGGCGCGGGCAAATCCACCACCGTCAAAGTATTGTCCGGCATCCTCGTACCCGATTCTGGCCGCTGTGAAATCCTCGGTCGCGTACCCTGGAAAGAACGCATCGCACACGTCGCACAAATCGGCGTGGTATTTGGGCAACGCACGCAATTGTGGTGGGACCTGCCCGTCATAGAATCTTTTGACCTGCTCTGCGACATCTATCGCGTCGATCATCACCAATACGCGCAAACCCGCGATGAAATGATCGCCATTCTCGACCTCGAATCGCTTCTCGACATACCCGTGCGCCAGCTCAGCCTGGGCCAGCGCATGCGCTGTGACCTCGCCGCTGCTCTCATACACCGTCCATCAATCCTCTTCTTAGACGAACCGACAATTGGCCTCGACGTCGTCTCCAAACTCGCCGTGCGCGACTTCATCAAACGCCTCAACCAGGAGCGCGATGTCACCGTCATCCTCACCACTCACGACCTGGACGACATCGAAGCC
The DNA here is from genome assembly GCA_965205975.1 of Candidatus Latescibacterota bacterium. Classification (GTDB taxonomy): domain Bacteria; phylum Latescibacterota; class UBA2968; order UBA2968; family UBA2968; genus VXRD01. Next base: position 5,406,618 of record OZ242195.1, on the reverse strand, counting down.
CTCTGCACGCGGGTAATGGTCATAGGGCAGGGCCAGATACTATCCGACGGCCCACTCGAAAACCTTCGCGCTCGCGTCACAACAGAGCGCCGCCTCATCGTCGATCTCGAAGGCACAGAAGACATCACCGACCCCGACGCATCTGTTGTATTGCGCGACGGACACCGCGTACACCTCACATTTGACCCCGACCGCGTTGCCACGGCTGATTTGATCGCCCGCATCACGGCGCAGCACCCCGTGCGCGACCTCTTTGTCGAAAACACGCCCATCGAAGAAATCATCTCACGCCTCTATGCCGAAAATCGCTAACCGCACATCATCGCTGGCTATCAAATCCTACATAGCCGTCCTCTCCGCCAGATTTCGCACCCTCTTGCAATACCGCGCCGCGGCATTCGCGGGATTCGGCACCCAACTCTTCTGGGGCCTCATCCGCGTCATGATCTTTGAAGCCTTCTACAGATCAACCACCGCGCCACAACCCATGACTGTCGATGAAGTCATCACCTATATATGGCTCGGTCAGGCATTTCTCGTTCTCATTCCCTACCAGGGTGCCGACCCCGACGTGCGCGCCATGGTGCGTTCCGGCAATGTCGTCTATGAACTCGTGCGCCCGACCAACCTGTATTTCTTCTGGTACAGCCGCGCTATAGCGCAACGCACTGCGCCCGGCGTCTTCCGCGCCCTCCCCATGTTCATCACAGCCAGTCTTTTCTTTAGTCTGCAAATGCCTCCCAATATCCCGGCTACAGGTGCCTGGCTCGTATCGATGCTCTTTGCCGTCCTCATCAGTGCGGCCATCACCAATCTCCTGACCATTGCCCTCTTGTGGACCATATCTGGCGAGGGCCTGGGCGTACTCCTGAGTAGTTTGACCTGGCTCTTCAGCGGCATCATCATCCCCTTGCTCTTTTTTCCCGACTGGGCACAGGCAGCCATCAACATCCTCCCATTTCGATACCTCATGGACATCCCCTTCCGCTTCTACATGGGCCACATCCCACCAGAACAAATCTGGTATCACCTGCCGTTTCAAATCGCCTATCTGATTGCGCTGACCATTGCCGGGCACCTCATCCTCACCCGCGGTATTCGCCGCCTCGTCGCGCAAGGAGGATAATGCGATGGCCAACGCGCTTCGCCTCTACATCCACTATCTCAGCCAATCTGTCCGCAGCCAAATGCAATATCGCGCGTCATTCATCATGCTCTCATTTGGACATTTCCTCACCACCAGCGTCGAATTTCTCGCCATTGCCTCCCTCTTCGCGCGATTCAAACACATCCAGGGTTGGGCACTCCCCGAAGTAGCCTTTCTCTACGGCCTCATCAACATCTCCTTTGCTTTTGCCGACGCTGCCTCGCGCGGCTTCGACATATTCGGCACCATGGTCAAAAGCGGCGACTTCGACCGCCTCTTGCTTCGCCCCCGCAGCACCGCTCTGCAACTCGCAGGCCATGAACTTACCCTCCGCCGCGTCGGTCGCCTGCTCCAGGGCCTCGCAGTCTTCTCCTGGGCAAGCTACACCCTCGACATCGCCTGGTCAGTGCCAAAAATCTATCTCGTCTTCACCGCCATATTTGGAGGCGCTTGCCTCTTCATCGGCCTCATGGTCATTCAAGCCACCATTGCGTTTTGGACCACCGAATCCCTCGAACTCATGAACACCATGACTTACGGTGGTGTAGAGACCGCGCAGTATCCCTTACCCATCTACCGCACCTATTTTCGCAAATTTTTTACTTACATCGTACCCCTTGCGTGTGTAAATTACTTGCCGGCACTGGCAATTCTCGAACGAGGCGACCCCCTGGGATTTCCCATCGCCTTACAGTGGAGCGCGCCCCTGATTTGCGTTATATTTCTCATTATCGCCCTCCAGATATGGAAAATCGGTGTGCGCCATTATCGCTCCACCGGAAGTTAAATAAACAGAATCACAAAGGACTCTTCTGTGAACAACACCACCTTATTCGACGCCGCGTATGCAAATCGCAAACGTCCGCTTCTCGAAAAAGTAATCCAACAAATTCGACCGATTTACACAGCAGAAGAACTGGCTGCGCTTCGCATTGACCCCATCAATCGCGCGATTCTCTCACAGCGTTCAGGACGCGGTTTTGTCAACCGCGACCTGCTCGAAACCGTACTGGGCAACCTGCTCGAATGCGTCGCACCCGGCTCCCACAATGCGTCTGAAGCCGCGCAGGCAACCCTGACAGAAAATATCGAAGAAATCGCCGACCAGCTCTACGCCATGATCTACCAATCGCTTCAAGCCGCACAGGGCGAAAACGGCCCGATAGAAGACATGGCACTACAATCCGCCTTCGCGCTCATTTCTCGACTGCCCCAATTAAAAACTCGCGCACTCTGGAACCGCTTTGCATCGCTCAAAGACCCCGCTGTGTGGGATGCGTATTTACGCAAAGTACACAATCTGGATAACAGCGACCTCGCCGCCCTCACATTTGCGCCCGTCATTGACAAAGCTATTGAAGCGCGCACCTTTGATCTCTACGAAACATTTCTCGCCGAAAAAGACCTGCAATCTGCCTTCTCATATCAGATGCAACTCGTCGCCAGTGCGTATCCCGGATGGCGCGTCTTGTTTTATCACGACATCGCCAATGCCCTCACGCAAACCGGCGAGGTTGAAAATTTTGACTGCACGCCCATCCCCCTCTTACCCCGTGCCATTTCAGAACTCGGCGGGCGTTATTATCAAGCCGATATTCACCCGGAAACCATCATCGCAGACGCCAACTTTCTCGAACACCCGCACCGCGGCCTCACAACAGGTCAAACAGGTATCATAGGCTACGGGTGCATCATCTATCCCTGCACACTCGGCGGATTGACAGGAAGAGCGCGACAACGGCATCCCACCATTGGCAATTTTGTAAGAATAGGCACAGACGCCACCCTGCTGGGTCCCGTCGTCATTGGCAACCGCTCCACGATCGGCAGTGGCACAGACATCTACGGCTATGTCGAAACGGGCATGGGCTGTCAAATCGCATCGTCAGTCGTACTCGGCACCGTGCGCTCTGGTTCCCGAGACCCTGGAAAAATCATCCTGGGAGATCACGTGCGCGTAGGCGACGGCACAATCGTCGAAAACAGCACCGAACTGGATCTCATCATCCCCGACAAATCCGAAATCCCCGCGCGTTCCCACATCGTCAACGACGGCTTTGGCAACCCCAAATACGACAGGGAATAAAAAACAATCATCCCGCATCTTCAAACGGCATCACCGCTGACGCTTCACCAGAAGCATCAAAAGAAAGCACCCGATCGTACAGTGTTGGACCGTGCAACTCGCGATAATACGCGAACAAATACTCATTGCAATAGCCCGCCCACTTGCCCCATCGCGCCTCGCCCCACCGGCATATCTTCGCATCTGAACCCGTTACACCATACCATTCTCGGGCAAATTTTCGCACCCAGGTATCAACGGGAACCGCATAGAGCCGATCCAACGAGAACAGATCGATACACCGCGCCACCTTAATACCAACCCCACTGCCGGGCAGTGCGTACAAATCATCAGAAACACACCGCCAGGTATCCAGGTCTGCCTCATCGCGCACCGCCCCGGCGATAAACTGTGCGGTTTCAGCCACTCGCTCCGAACGCCAGCCAAAACGGTGGCACCTGTAAAATCCGCCATCCAACTCAGATAGTGCATCTGGACCCGGGAATGTCCAGTATGTCTCGCCCTCAAAAACTCGTCTCTCACCCAGAGTTCGCGCAATAAATCCGATCCGCTTTTTAGTCAACGACATATGTGCTTGAACCGAGAGAACATAGGAAATAATACACTCGAATGGATCCTGGCGAACAAATTGTAGCCCCTTCAACAAATCCCTCGCCTTTCGCAAATAGGTATCCTCGCGCGGCACCCTGATCCAGGGCATGTGATCCAGCCTTAAATACCACCTCAAAAAATCATCAATCGCCATCTCACTACAGTATGTAGCCACCTGCTCAGACGATGCGCGATACGCGATCTGATCTCCCATTTGTCTCAGATGCACAACCACGCCATAAGCAATACCCTTCCACCATCCATCGACATCTCGTCCCCACCGAAACACTTGTCCCGATCCCAGTGTCAATCCTATATTAACCGACGTACTCTCAAGTACACCCTCAAAACAATGCGCCGCCATAATCTAATCCTCTCTGATTGCGATATATATTGACAAAAATAAAAGTTTCTTTATGATAAAGTCAGCTTCTTTCAGGAGATCGAGAATGAGTACCCACGCGACATGGCACTTCTTTGCACTCTGCTTTGCACTTATAACCGCCTGTGCGTCTGCGCCTCGCGTTCAACAATCCCAGGTTCAGCCACCTCAAACTTATCAAACAGAAACCGCCGCAACAACACCTGCAGACACCCTCTGGTGGGCGACATTTAACGATAGCCGTCTCGACAGTTTAATCGCCCAGGCACTCGCGTACAACCACAATCTGCACGCTGCCGCGGCACGTCTCAAAGCCGCACGCGCACAGGCCAAAATGGCCGGCGCACCGCTATACCCGCAAATCAGCGCGGGCTCATTGGGATTGAGACGCAAACAAAACTTCATTGGATTTCCCATTCCCGGTCAGGCGCCTGGAGAGGCACTCTCAAACACCAGCACCACCTATGGCGTTTCCATAAATGCCGCGTGGGAAATCGACCTCTGGGGGCGGCTTGGCGCAAGTGCTGCGGCTGCACAAGCCTCCTATCAGGCAACACAGGCTATGTATCGGGGCGCGCGCATGTCACTGGCAGCACAAACCGCCAAAGCGTGGTTTGCCACCATAGAAGCCAGGCGCCAACTCGAACTCGCGCAGGCGACGTACGAAAACAGCCTCACCAACCACGAACAGGTACGCACGCGCTACGAACGGGGGGTGCGGCCCTCACTCGACATGCGCCAGAGCAAATCCGAACTCGCGTTATCGCAAGACCGTCTGCACCAGCGTGAACAACGCTATGAAATGGCTATTCGCCAACTCGAAGTACTCACCGGTCGCTATCCCTCGGGCACGTTCGCCATTGCCGAAAACCTCCCCCAGGTACCACATCCAGTGCCCGCGGGCCTCCCGGCAGATCTCATTTCCCGACGCCCCGACCTCATTGTAGTTGAACGCCAATTTGCCGCGTCTCAGGCCAATCACAAAGCCGCCAAACGCCTGCGTTATCCGCGCATCAGCCTGACTGCGTCAAGCGGAACCAGCAGCGATGCATTGGGCAACCTGCTCAATGGAGACTTCAGCGTGTGGAGCCTGATCGGCAACCTTACACAACCCCTCTTTCAGGGCGGGCGCATACAGGGCAATATCGACCTGGCCAGTGCCAGAGAAAACGAAGCCGCCGCACTATTTGCCCAAACCGTTTTGCAAGCATATAGCGAAGTTGAAAATGCACTCTCAGCAGAAGCGCATCTGGCAAAACGCCAGACCGCGTTAGAAACCGCCGCTGAACAAGCGAGGGAAGCACGTCGATTGGCAGAAGATAGATATTACAGAGGGCTTACAGACCTGTTGACCGTGCTTCAAACACGTAACACGGCTTACCTCACCGAAAGCCAATTGCTCGTTGTGCGCCAGCAACGACTCCAGACGCGCATTGACCTACATCTCGCATTGGGCGGCGGGTTTCCCAACCGCGAAACCATAATAACACCATAACAAGGGAGGACCTCACAGCTTCACCACTAAAGAATAAGCCAAAGTGGGACAGCCCCATAAAAAGTCCCTTGCTCTCCAACACCTATAGCCCTCATTTCCTGCAACCGTCTCTTTTTGGAGGTAATCATGCAGAACAACAAGCAAATCATCCTGGTAATTGGCATTGCAGCCATCGCAGTAGCCCTTCTTTTGTACATCGCGTTTTTGCCCAGCGAAGAGGAAATTATTAAAGAAAGTCCCTACGTCATGCAAATAGAGGAAGAAGCCAAACGCGATGAAGCACTGATAGACTCTCTAAATATGGTGGTCGAAGGACTAAATGTCCGCATCGATTCTGTGCGTGCACAAATGGATAGTACCAGCACATCAAATAAAGTTTTGCTGACCACCCTCCACCGCCTTACCAATGAGATGAAAGAATACCGGCGTCTCACCACCACTCTGAGAGGTGATCTCGAACAGGTGGCAGCCGCACGCGACAGCCTCCGCAACAGCCTCTTCGAGCAAACCAATCGCCTTCAACGCGTAACAGAAGCCCTCGAAAAAGCTCATAAGGACCTTCAGGCTACCCAGGAAGATCTTAAGGTTACCCAGGAAGACCTTAAGGTTACCAAAGAAGACCTCCAGGTCACCAAAGAAGACCTTAAGGATGCTGAGGAAATTATCAGTTCAGTCCTCGTCTATGTCGGCATCGAAGATAATCTGAAAGAACAGGGGTATCTCCATACATGGCGAAGGATTCGCAAAAACTACAAAATTATAAATTTCCCCGATGTTGACAACACCGACGTTAAGAAAGTGTCCATTGGAGAAAACATTACCGTACAGGGCGAACTCGCCGCCGTATGCGACGACCATGGCAAACTGAGCAAAGACAAAGAATACGCACTCAGCGAGGATAAAGAAGCCCAAACCCTCACCATCTCCTTTTCCGATCCCTTGCTCGTCGGTCAGCGCATCCTCATTGTGTTGAAAAATTAGACCGCGTGGCGTAACGAATTAGGGATAACATGACGGGCTTTCACTGCATTGGAGGGTTGAGAATCGCAACCCTCCTTTGTTTTTTCTTTTTGCTGGATCGGTCAGCATGTGCAGACGGCGTGCGTCCGGGATATCAGGTGGTAAGTCGCGCAGAGATCGTAGAGGCGATGCGACAATGTGACGATTACGACCCGATAGCGACGACCAATGGTGTGCGTTTTCAGGGGGAGATGATCCTTTATCTCGCACAGAAGGCAAGGGCGCATGATCCACAGGGACTGCCGCTATTTATCGGGTACGAAAACTGGTTTCAGGCATTTATGGAAGTGACCGCACGCGCGGAAAACGCGATGCCCCAGTACGCGCAGTTATCCTATCAATACAAACAGAATATGGAAGTAGATTATCGAATAGATCGGGTCATCCGCGAGGTAGTGGAAGCCCCAACGCCAGAACTGGCAGTAAATGTGCGAATCTGGTGGGAAGACCAGTCCGGCAAGCCGGATCGATATTCGTACATGGATACGCTTTCGACGCCGAATCTCAAAGTAACCAATCAACGGGTGATGACCTATCGACTGCTGGATTTTGGAAATTGGGTTGCCTATGACGAGATCAAAGGACTTACAGGGCGCCCAACATCCGGCATACTGGGTTTTCTTTTTCGCATTATCGGCGAAGGACGCATTTTACAGACTCGCATGGGAATTTCAAAAGACGGCCTCCAAGTCAATCGTGCGACAGCCAAGAAGGGATTCATAAAAAGGATAGACACTGTTACCGTATATCCCGATGGAAAGATGGAGAAAGATTTCCCACCTGACCGGCCCGATCTCATAGAATTAACAAACCGAATCACCCAGCCACTGGAAATTGAGTATGCGAAATTATCGGGTGAGAGATGATGGCTTGAGAGATTGCAATGAATCCCTATGTCAAGCAAGTACGCCCACTCGAAGATTATCAACTGGAATTAATATTTGAGAATGGTGAACAGCGGATATTCGATGTGAAGCCTTATCTCCAGCGCGGCGTCTTTGTGCGCCTTCAGAATCGCGCCACCTTCCAGGCAGTCCGTGTAGTAGCAGGTTCCGTGGAATGGCCAGGCGAGTTAGATCTGAGCTATGATACGCTCTATCTGGAAAGTCAGCCGACTGCTATTGCGCCCGAGGCTATCGAAAAACAATGAGACCTGAGAATAGGAAATACGTTGATTGAGCGATTCGAAAAGAAGATACAGGATATGGTGGAATGGGTGTGGAGGTGAGTTAAAAAACGTGAACCCATCGAAATGTAGCGAACTTCAATCCTGCAACTTCCTGTATGCCTATTTCAAGAGTTGATAAATCTGTCAAAATCGATATCTGGCTGTCCCTGACGAGCGTAGTATGATGAAAAACGCGCCACAATATCCTTCACAAAAGATAGCGAGATTTGTATTTCAGGAGGGGTGTGGAATTTTTCTTGGAATTGTTCAATTTCCCAAGTGAAAAGTTTTCTAAAATTGAGGAAACCGCCTTCAAAGAAATCCGTCTTAGGAAGCCAGTGATGATAGGCTGATTTGTTGTTCCCGAATGCTCGTTTCAACTCTCCCTTTCTGGTTTTACTCAGATTTGTATCATCAAACCACGGAAATAACGTCGTTCCAAGATCAACTTCGACAATAAGAATCCTGTCAGTATTACGGCTGCCATCTTCCCTCACGACAAGGTCGCAGGCTGGACTCATGACAGCAAACCACTTCCCACTTTCCTTTTCTTTAACAAGGCTACCAGTCCGGATATCGTCATTAAGCGGCGGGTGCAGATAGACTTCTTCGGGAAAGCAACTGTCTGCGTCATCGTCAAGAAGCTGAAGCAGATGATTCAGCGTGTGCCGAAGAAGAGCCTTTTCAGTTCTGGAAGAATCGTCCTCACCATAATGTATCCATGTATCTATCTGTGGGAGGAGATTTCCCAAAAATACTTGGCTCAATGTTTGTTCGATGATGCCCCTGCCACCCATGATACGAGTTAGCCCCGTGTTATAAATATCCCAGAATCTGTCCAATAAATCATCGTATCCTGCTCCAGAGTCCCCTTTTTTGAAAACTTTTATATGTGTAAACTCCGTGTTGACAGGGGTTCCAGTTAAAATAAAGACTGGAATCCGGAACTGTGAATCTTCGATTTTACATATAACCTGATTGCCTTCATCGCCCTGATCCCCGAGCTTCAGGTCAATAATCGCACCATCGAAGGAATTGTCAAGGCACTCGAAAGCCGCACTGACATCCTTGCATTCGACGAGTTCGACTTTGCGCTGCTTTTCATTTTCGTATCTTTCGACAGTATCTCTACAGGTAGATAGATCCTGTTCATCATCCTCAACTATAAGCAGTCGCAACACACTCATTCCTCATCCTCCGTTTTAGGTTGTAACCTGAACCAAGCCCCTTCTTGAGATTCAAAAGCTTTCAATTCAAGATCGTTACGTGCGGCAGCCTCACCTGCAATTGCCAGCCCCAGACCAGTACCAGATGGTTTGGTGGTAAACTCAGGTTCAAAAATCACTTCACTTGCAATGTGGTCAGGTTCAATACCTGGCCCGGTGTCATGATAATCAATCTGAAGAAGAGAATTCTTGTTTGTTGCGAGTTCAATAATGATTTTTCGCTTGGGCGTATTCTTTTCGTTCATCCAGTACAGACTGTTGTCCACAAGATTTGTGAAAATCGCACTGATATCTTGACGCCAAGAGGAAAATCTAAAGTCGTCGGATCCTGTAATTTCAGCGATTACCTTCTGAGATTTCATTTCTTGTTCAAAGACAGCAAGCACGTTCTCTATCTCTTTCTTCAGCGCAAGGGACTCTCTTTTAGAGCGCTTCCCCGCTGCCAGAGGATCAAGTTTGTTGAAGAGATTGACAAAAAACTCTGCATTCATGCCTATGCCCTCAACAATTGATAGAGATTTCTCAAGATTTTCTAAATTCTCAGTTTTCCGAAATGATTTGTACCAGTACCGAAGGTTTGGTATTTGGTTTCGGAAGTAATTGAGTGGCCGTCTGCCTTCGTGAAGGATCACGTTAATGATTTTCCCCAAGGTAGCTTGTCCCTGATAAATGGCGACAGCTTGACGGATTTCAGCGGCAATTTTATTCTTATCCTCTTCTTCACGACTAATGATATCAATAATTTTATTAGAGGTTTTGGGATCAATTCCAGATCTGATAAGTCTTTCCATAACATCCTGTTTCAGTTCCTGAAACGAAAAAAGGCGTTCCAATTCGCGTTCGACTTTAATAACAGGCCTGCTCAAACCGGCTTTCATTCTGAACTCGAACCGTCGCGTTTCGAGTTCAGCAATGACCTTTGTGGTAATTTCTTTTAGATGACTAAAGGCCGCATTTTCCCTGAGTCCATCTCTGGCACTTTTTTCAATTAGACCGGATTGCTCATCTGACTGAATCTGCACATATCCGATTGCTTGGTTGCTACCGATTCTGAGCGATGGGTTTTGAACACGCTGCTCGTTCAGTTTCAACCAATCAAAGTCTGGATCACCCAGCGGCCGGATACGAAATCCGTTTCGGTAAACACCTATGCCGTTGGAAGCGTTGAGAAGTTGCCTTGCTTGAAGTTTTCCGACATAGTTGCCAGATTCATCTTTAAGACCACGTCCTATCAAAGAATCAATAGCATCTTTGTCACGGTCATACACCCGTACATCAATATCAAGTTCACCGCATTCGGTAGGCTGACCAAAATCAAAAGTAATACTCTCATCGGCGATATTACGAACTTTCTGAGACGAATACGTCAGGGTACCATTGCCATCAGCACTAATTTTGCCAGCTATCTTATAATCAAAGAGATCGAAGATCGGAAATGACTCGACAGTTTCACTAATGTCCTCTACGGCAGGAAAACCTTCAACCTCCAGAATGATACAAAAGTCATCATCGCTAAGAGCAGCACTCACAGGCGATTTCAGTTTTTTTAGTTCAAAACGAAGTTTTTCGAACTGTTTCTTGTCCCAGTCAGCAAGAAGCTCAATATCCCCAGCCATAGTCAGTTGTGTACCCGGCGGTTCGGATACCTCAGTGGTTTCAATGAGGATTTCCACGTCATCCAGATATTCGGCAGCCTCGAAATTCTCCCACTCAACATAGACCGTTGTCTTCTCGCCTTCAGCAGTCACTGTTTCGAGAAGCAAGTCTGTGCCGAGAATGGATGCGGCGTAGCGCCCCACCCCCTTACGTCCCTGCATAATCCTTCCGGAAGGACTCGTGCGCCGATCAAGTTTGTCTCGGGTTGACGGCACCATCCACTTGTTAATGACAGTATCCCTGGACATTCCGTGACCATGGTCTGAGATAATGATGGAATATCCGCTGTGGTCAGGATTGGCCATAAATTTGATATTTACATCAGGAGAATCGGCGTCATAAGCATTCTTCACCAGTTCTACGACCGCCGCATAGACATCCTGAATCAGGTCACGGCCAATGGTCAGGATATGCCGACCAGCCGGTCTTATTCTGTATGTTCCGCTTGTGCTCATAACCAGACCCCCTGCAATTTATCAGCTATTTTCCGTGCCAGAAGCACAGGCACTGCATTGCCGATCTGACTGAAAGCAGGCGTGCGTCCGGGAACATATCTGACGCTCTCAAAGTAATAATCATCTGGGAATGTCTGCAATCGCGCAGCCTCTCTAGGTGTGATTGATCGATTCTGATTAATGTCCGGATGAATGTAATAGTGACCGTCCTTGGCGATATGGGCAACTACAGTATGAGAAAACGGCAGATCCTCAGCGACGACTTTGAACCTATCCAGAAACGAGTTTCGGTGTCTATGTGTTTTCAGATGCTCCGGAAGCATATTGTAATTTAGACGAGTCTTTTCTTTATTCCAGAGATTAACAGCTCTCCGGTAAATTTCAAGGTCTTGTTCCGTATTAGGTCTTGCTTGATGCCAAGTGACTGGAAGCTCGTCATCTCTTATCCCTGCTTCATACTGATATGTTCCAAGATATGGCCTGACATTGCATGGGCCTGGGTCGCCTTCACCCGCGGCGATAATGGGCAGATCACAGAATATTTCCCTGACACAGGCATTAGGATTCCACTTGTCTGGCTCTGGATAAAAGCCGGTCATTTTACCCTTTCTTCCGACAAGAATGATTCTTTCTCGCCTCTGTAGGACGCCATAATCCTCTGCTGATAACTTCAGGAAGTCCGTTTTGTAACCACATTCGCGGAAGAGGCTTTGCATGGCGTCAAAATAGCGGCTGCCATCCCCATTTCTAGCAGATAGAAGACCGGTGACATTTTCGAAGACAAAGTATAATGGTTTGTACCTCTTCAAAAATTCGGCGTAATAGTTATACAGATAGTTACGCTTATCCCCCTTCATACTATTCAAATCACGAGAACGACCTATTAGGGAATAGGCTTGGCAAGGAGGCCCACCGACAATCAAATCAAGCCTACAATTATCCAGTAGAGCGTCAACCCGCCGAAAAATATCCGGCAGTGTTTTGTCACCTATCTCGGCATCGATGACTGATTCGATAATCCGTTCCGGAACTTGTTCATAGAAATCTGGACGGCTCAGTGTTCCATTCAGATAATCTGCATACAGTTCTACCCTGTCACGGTCCTTCAAATAGTGGTATGCCATCCGTGTGCGTAGAGTGAAACATGCCGCTTTATCTGATTCAATATGTGCGACAGGCTCGAATCCCGCTTGTATAAATCCCTCGGACAGCCCTCCAGCACCCGCGAAAAGATCCAGAAATTTTAGGCCCCTATTCATGCTGTGATTTCCATTTTCTTCTATTTATCAGGCACTAAAAAAGACAGACAGCTTAAGTCTTTCAAGCATTTTTGCTGCCCTTTTTTTTATATGACCTGTAATTGCTTTCCCAATAGCATAAGCCAAAGATGGCGGAACAGCATTGCCTATTTGACGGCCAATTCTCGAAAATGACGCTTTTTCATCGGGAGCAACAAACTGATACTCCTCGGGGAAAGTTTGGAGAATTGCACCTTCTCTCAAGCTCAGAGCACGATCTTGTTCTGGATGCCCATAGCGACCAGTTCCATAACGATAAAATTGCGTGGTCAGCGTAGGTGCTGGCTTATCCCACTGCATACGCCCGTAAACGCTCCCATAGCTTAAGCCACTATCTTTTTTGTAGCAATCTGGCAATAATTCAGTAGGCCAATCTCGCCAACTTCCACCGGGCTTAGAAGCCCGGATGCGTTTTAGGTTGATTGACTCCAATCGAGAACAAACATGCAAAAAATCATCCTCGTTTGATTGCCCCTGATCAAGAGGTGCGAGGTGTCCAATTGCTTGCCTAACCGTTTTGGGCTTTTGGGTGTTGGATTTCGGCATATTAATTCTGCCCAACAAAGATGCCAGCATAACCAAGCGACTTCGGCTTTGCGGAACCCCGAAGCCGGCACAGGATATAATCCCATCAGAAATACTATATCCTGCATCGGCTAACTCGTGCTTAAAATTATTGTAAATTGGCTTATCCATGAGTTGGGGCACATTCTCCATAGAGATAATCTCTGGTCTGCCCTCAAGAATTATTCTCAGAAATTCATCTATCAGGTTCCACCTTGAATCCGACTCACCAGACTTCATTTTGGCTGTGTGGCTGGAGAACGGTTGACAGGGTGCGCAACCCACAAGCACGCGATATTCCGCATCATTAAAATACCTTGAAATATCTGAAAAAGAGATTTCTCTAATATCCGCTTCAATAAAAGTCGCTTCGCAGTTATTTTCATAAGCGTAACGGCACGAACCATCAATATCCAGACCGGCGTTGACTGCGATTCCAGCCCTTTTTAGTCCATAGGTCAAACCTCCAATGCTGCAAAACAGATCAAACACTTGTGCATTGAATGGACTGCTATCGCGGTTGTACACCTCTTGATTAAGAGATTCACTCATGCAACCACCTCCAATGTACAATTAAAGGTTGACATATATAATTAGATTGAGATTGACAATTTGTCAAGGTCGTAAGATTAATTTGCCTAACCGGCGGGACTTCGGCTTATCATCACATTAGCCGAGTATCATAAGCCGAATATAACCTATCTTTTTTTGAGAGAAAATACCACATACTTGCTCTTTCGGCAAGAACAAACTATACTTATGTGCAGTAATCTTTAGACGCTTCAAGTGGCACATAGGGGGATTACATGTCGCGTAAAAGCACTATTGAGTGGACCAACAGCACATGGAATCCGGTCACCGGCTGCACAAAGGTGAGTGCGGGTTGCGACCATTGCTATGCCGAGCGATTATCGGAGCGTTTCCGCGGCGTCAAGGGCAACCCTTTTGAAACGGGTTTTGATCTCACGCTTCGCCCCGAACGCCTTGAGCAACCCAGGCACTGGCGGCGTCCGCAACTCATCTTTGTCAATTCGATGAGCGACCTGTTCCATAAGGACATACCAACTCAGTACATCCATCGTGTATTTGATACAATGGAGCAGGCGGATTGGCACATCTATCAAGTGCTGACCAAGCGCAGTTCGCTGATGCGCGATTTTGTCCATCAACGCTATGGGAGACTGTCCGCCCCGCCACATATCTGGCTCGGTGTTTCCATCGAAAACGCGGCGGCCATGACGCGCCTACGTCACTTGAGACAGACCAACGCCTCAACGCGCTTTGTTTCATTCGAGCCGTTACTCGATGCACTTGGTACGGTGGATCTTACGGATATTCATTGGATAATCGCCGGAGGAGAGAGCGGACCGGGGGCACGTCCAGTCAAAGTGGAATGGCTACGTGAATTGCGCGATCAATGTCAGGCGCAGAATGTTGCTTTCTTCTTTAAGCAATGGGGTGGTCGCACACCCAAGGCTGGCGGCAACACGCTGGATGGAAGGCAATGGCAGGAATATCCCGATATAAAACACAATCAAATACACGGCACTTCGTTACAAGTGGCGGGTGCGCCACGCGAGGAGTGAAAGCGATATTGAAAGGCTTTCACATACAAAATTTTCGCTACTTAACCTGAAAAAACCGTGAATGGCACTCTTTTTTGCCCATCCATTCACTAAAATTTGACAATATACAGTGAATGACGTCCATTTTGACCTATCTATTCACTAAAATTTGACAATATACAGTGAATAGGGTATCCTAATGATATGGCAAGCAGACAACCGATAAAAAACCGCATTCAAGATCTGAAACGAGAGTACGATATCTTGCGTCAGGGTAAAGAATCGCTACTGTCGATGATTGACGAAGTAGAGGTACCTGAGAGCGTGTACAACTCGAACGCCATTGAAAACTCCACCCTCACCCTCAATGAAACAGAGAAAATCCTGTTGGAACAGATGCTATCTCGGAATGTATCTGTGCGGGAAGTCTTTGAGGCGAAAAACCTGGCTCGTGTCACAGAATATAAGCGCAACAGAGCCAAAGATAGCGAACTGAACAAAGACCTGATACTACTCTTGCATCAAATGCTTATCGGCGGCATTAACGATGACATTGCAGGGCGCTTTCGCCAGCAGGGAGAATACGTGCGGGTAGGCACTCATATTGCGCCAGCACCCGAGCATGTAGAGCGCATGATAGATAATATCCTCGTCGAGTATTCCAGTGATCTCGACACTTACTTCATAGATAAAATTGCCCGATTTCATCTGGATTTCGAGACCATTCATCCCTTTTGCGACGGCAATGGCCGCATGGGGCGGGTCATTATCAACTTTCAACTCCTGCAACTCGGCCTACCGCGCCTTATCATCCGCAACTCGGAGAAAGAAACGTACTATCGGGCATTCAGAGACTACGGAGATAACAGAACGACCAGGACGATGGAGGGAATTCTATCACTGGCTCTCACAGAATCGTTGCACAAGCGATTGAGCTATTTGAAGGGAGAGGCAATCATCAAGCTATCGGATTACATCAGACAGAATGGACTCTCTGCACCTGCTATCACCAACGCCGCCCGCCGCCAGACCATTCCCGCTTTCCGCGAGAAAGGGGTATGGAAAATCGGCCAAGAATTCATCTAATGATTCCACAACTGGCGCATCTCTGGTGGCACAAAATCAACGGCAAGTGACTTCTTCAAAGATCGGTGCTTTCTTCTCAGCGGTTTCCCGTGAATATCCTTTCACGATGATATGCAAGAAAGTTCTCATGTGGCTGAAACTTATCTGGTAACTCTATCATTTTTCCGTCATAGTTTCTCAAAGCAGTCACAAAAAATTTATTTTTCACCCTAAAATCCTTCCGTGATACCCGAACAGTCATATCATCATTAATCGTGATCATTCCAAGATCAAACGCCTTGTCGTGAAGTATTGACAAAGCCAACCCATTCCTCGGGTTGAGTCTATTCCCTGGATCATCACGCCACGGCACAATATGACTCGCTACTAAGAGTTTTGGCATGGCAAGGCCAGTGATACAGCACCTATATCTATAAGCACTCATCACCGACTTCCTGAAAAACTTCTGACCAATTCGTGTTTTGGTTGGCACAATTCTATCCTGACCAGTGTAATCCTGGTATTCAGATGCACTTTCATTTTCCGCAACATACGACTCGCTACCTTGCAGAATAGAATTGATAGTGTTTTCTGACTCTAATGCAAAATTTTCCCAATTATTTTGCATTTCTTGCCACATTTCTCTATCCGCTTTAGATGCCCGCCATAACCCTTTGCGACCCGTCGAGATTATAACCGGATCAAGACTTGCAATATTCGTTAATTTCATTGCCAATGCGGATGGCGTTCTATCAATGAGTTCGGCAATCTTAATAATCTCTGGATTTCGTGCGTGCAATCTGCCAAATGGTATTTGACAGTAAAGCCTAAACGCTACAAGCAACTCCTGTCGCGTCCATCTTTTTATTTTTGACATTTCTATACCTACGACTTGTTAATTTGCTTCCCCAATCAAGCCATTGGCCTTTTCGACAAGTCTAATTCTGCGGAATCGCGTGGAACAGCAAGCTCAGCCCCTGGCCTGGACGGTTCCATAAATGTAATGGCCTCGTAAAAGTCGTCCAACGCCACAAACACACCGTTTTCCTGCGCCCACTTGCGCATTCGCTGGTTGCAGGAATGCTTCCAGGAAAGAATTTCCACCCGCCAGCCGCGCTTGTGCATGCGCTCCAACGTACTGTGAAAACCCGCGCCTTCCAGATAACCTGCGCCATCGCCCGTCAACAACACCACAATACCCGGATTGCCGTTATAATCCAGCGCATCTTCCAGCATCCGCAACTGCAACACCCGGTCAGGCATTTCCTGTTCACCACGCGCAGATTCACCCCGGTCAAACAGATGGACTTCCACCCCCTTGCTCTCCATCCGATTCCACAACTGGCGCATCTCCGGCGGCACAGAGCCAGCGGCAAGAGCCTTCTTCAAAGGGCGGTCAGCATGCGCCAGACGCAGTATATTATCAAAGTTAATACGCACGCGATAACGGGCATTGGGGCCTTCGCGCCGTTCCTCTGCCAGCCGTTGTGCTTCATGGAAAATATTGGAATTGTCCCAATAAATGAAAACACCTTTCATGCCGAACCACCTCCTTTTATCTGACAAAATAGCGAAAAACCTTCTGGATCGCGGCTAAAGCATGTCCCTGTATGGTGTAAACAGGGACCATGCCGCGATGACAGGACATAGGACATGGCAGCCCATTCCTTTGACGCCACTATCCTTCCTATGAATATACCCAAAAAACTCCAGAATGACTACTTAACTATCCTAAAATACCCACACTACATCACGTCGGGACATTCGGCTCTGCCTTGGTCATAACCTCCAGCACAGCGGTTTTGCCCTCTCTATTCGCGGCGAGTGCGCGATGGATCGCGGGTGCGAGTTCTGCGGGCGTATCCACGCGCTCGGCATGTGTGCCCAACCCCGCGCTCACCTGGGTGTAATTCCCGCTCATCTCATTGCTCCCAAAGCGATCTGACGCATACGGCATATGCGAATCGTACTTCGTCATCACCCCATTATTGAGCACAACCGTAAAAATCGGAATCTCTGCCCGAACACCCGTCTCCAGATCCAGTCCCGCCATCCCAAACGCGGCATCGCCCATCAAATTGATCACCTGCTTCTCCGGCGCGGCCAACTTCGCGCCCAACGCCAGCCCCAGACCATAGCCCAGTTGCGTTGACTTGCCCCATCCCAGGTACCCGCGCGGTGTCACGGGTTTCCACGTCGGAACGAGTTGATCCCGCGGATAACCCGAATCGTGGGTAATAATCGTATTGCCCACATCGACCGCATTTTCCAACTCTCGAATCACGCGATACGGACTGATCGGAATCTCATCCGACGTAAAATGCGGCTCCCACAAATCGGCAAACTCGCGGCTCACAGCGGCAACCCGGCCTTCAGCATCATTCTCACGCCCACCCTCGCCAACCTGTCGCTTAACCTCCTCAATCATCTGCCGCAACACCAGCTTCGCATCCCCCAGCGCACCCACAGCAACCTCGAAATCCTTGCCCATATCCTCCGCGCAATTCGTCACCTGAGCCAGAGGAACCCCCTCTGGCATCGGCGTAGTAAATGTATTGCGCGTAAAACTCGTCCCAATCCCCAGCCCAAAATCCATCGACGCCAAAAACCGCTTGACCATCAACGTATATGTATGCCCGCCAGTACCCAATGACAGTGGATGCGTCTCTGGAAAAGCACTCTTGCCCGCAAGCGTCGTCATCACGGGAATACTCGTCAACTCCGCAAACTCAATCAACTCCTCCGTCGCCTCGGCATACAACACCCCCTGCCCCGCAATAATAACCGGACGGTGAGCACCGAGAAGATCTGTAATCATATCTCGCACATCCTCAGACGCAGCCGTGGAACGCCGGATCTGAACCGGCGTATAAGCGACATCCTCACCTGGATATTCGACCGCCATAGCCTCTCTGGGCATCTCCAACAACACAGGACCCAAACGCCCGCTCTTCATCTGCACAACCGCGCGGCGCAGCATAACCGGAATATCCTCCACCGCGTATATTTGAGCCGCCCACTTCGTAATATGACGGTAATTCCGCACCGCTTCAAAAGTGGGATGAATACCCTGGCGCAACAGCGATTCCCCGCCGGGCAAATGCAACACAGGCACCGAATCTGCAAACGCCTGCGCCACCCCCCCAAACGCATTTTCCGCACCGGGACCTTGCTGCATCGTAAAAACGCCAAACCTTTTTCCATTGGACACGCGACTAAAACCATCGGCCATATTGACACCCGCGCGCTCCTGACGACAAATAATAGGGGTAATACCCACTTTGGCCGCGGACTCAATAAGGTGTTGATGGGGAAAAGCCACCAGAAACTCAACGCCTTCTGCCTTGAGCACACGCGCCATAGCATCGTAACCAGTCATGAAAATCTCCGTTTTGTGTATTGTGAAAAAACGATAAATTGTTACCTTATGCAGGGTCGGAGCCAAAGATATTCTGATTGCACAAATAATACAATGGGAATTTATCAGTAGCCAGTAGCCAGTTCCCCGCACGACCCCACCAGAGTTGGGTGGTTGGGACTGACAACCGACAACTGACAACTGATCTTCATTTACTATCATCATGCACAACTCTCCAGCGGACACCTGTCCGCTTTGCAAAAGCCAGAACACAACCCACTATCTCCGCGACGCATTCAGGGAATACCTGATCTGTACGGATTGTTCTCTCATCTTTGTCCCCAAAACTTTTCACCTATCTGAAAAAGAGGAAAAACAACGCTACGACCTGCACAAAAACGACCCCGCAGACCCAAAATACAGGACATTTCTATCGCGAATTTGCAACCCTTTAAAAGCGCGCCTACCCAAACGCGCGCACGGCCTGGATTTTGGATGCGGTCCCGGACCGACATTATCCCTCATGTTGCAAGAACGCGGACATACCGTCGATATATACGACAAATTTTACGCACACAACCCCGAAGTCTTCCAGCGCGAATACGACTTTGTAACCGCAACAGAAGTCGTCGAACACCTGAAAAATCCCCAACGTGAATTGCAAAGACTTTATCACCTTGTAAAACCAGGCGGCATACTCGGCATCATGACCAAACTCGCAATCGACAAATCCGCATTTGAAAATTGGCATTACAAAAGAGACCCAACACACATCTGTTTTTTTCAAAACCACATTTGAATGGTTGGGAAACACCTATAAATCAAAAATCGAATTCATCGGAGCCGATGTAGTCTTAATTCACAAAACAGGAAAAGGATACAGATGGAAAAATCATTAGACGTAAAACTCGCCGACATACGCAACAACCCCAACAGCGATGCCTTTATCATCGCGTATGCCGCTGATCCCGACATGTCAAAAGGGATTGCAACACTCACAGATGCCACACCATCTATACAAGCCTATTACGATGACCTTGTGGATATCACTGAACAAGCAAAAATCGATGTTTTACTGACCTCTGTCTCCACTATGGATATCCTGGCACATGAGAAACGGCTCTTTGACACATCGCCCGTAACACCTGCTGTACGCGCCAATGACACAACCGACCTGTGGGATGCAACAGGCGCAGAATACACCTCTCTACCATCCCGCCCCTTTGCCTCACCCACAATTGAAGAAGCGCAATACGGCACACTATTGCCCCAACCCGACCAGAAACCAGACATCGACCTCGGCCTGTACTCCATCACATTCAACAACAATCTGGACACAGACTGGCTCTCACTAATGCAGTTCAAAGCCTTCAGAACAGAAGCCACACGCAAAGGATTTCGATACTTCCTCGAAGTCTTTAACCCCAATGTAGCAGACTGCGGGTTGAATCCAGAAGAAATCCCCACTTATGTAAATGACCAGATCGCCCGGATGCTCGCCGGCATACCCCGGGCATCGCGACCCGAATTTCTGAAAATAGCCTACAATGGCCCAGAAGCGATGGAGAGCCTCGTCAACTACGATTCCACAGTCGTCGTCGGCATACTCGGCGGACCAACGAGCACCACTTACGATTCATTCAAACTCATATCCGAAGCCAAAAAACACGGCGCGCGCGTCGCCCTCTTTGGCCGCCGCATCAAAGGAGCCGAAAATCCCAGAGCATTTGTCGAAATCCTGCGCGACATCGCAGATGGCCTTATCAGCCCTGAAGAAGGGGTCAAAATCTATCACAACGCACTCAAAAAACTCGGCATAGCGCCATTGAGAAATTTTGAAGATGATATGGTACTTTTCACACCGGGACTGGTATAGATTTTAGCCACAAAAAGCACAAAAGACACAAAAGAAACGCGCGTGTAGGGGCGGTGTCTCTGTGCCTTATCCACCAACTTTGAGGCGTGTTTCAATAAACTGAAGGAAAAATAACATGCGCGTCACCCGACTACTCAATGCCCCCATCATCACCCCGGATCTGCACCCGAGTATCGGACACAACATCCAGGGACCCTCGCTAATCCGCGTACCCGACTGGGTATCCGAACCACTCGGATCGTATTACCTGTATTTTGCCGACCACAAAGGCAGGTACATCCGCCTCGCTTATGCAGATAACCTGCGCGGACCCTGGAAAATACATCCACCGGGAACCCTGCAACTCGCCGACTCGCATTTTCCCACACAGTCACTCACCACATCAGAAAAAGACATAGCACAAATCAAAGTCCTCTGGCACGAAGAAAAAGGCCCTCAAAAATTATCCCACGACCTGATGACAGAAGCCACCACACCGCATATCGCATCGCCAGATGTACACGTCAACCACACCGATCAAACCATAGTCATGTACTATCACGGCCTTGAAAAACTCGCACATCAAATCAGCCGCGTCGCCACATCTCCCGATGGCATCAACTTCACAGCGCGCCCAGAAACCTTTGCCAAAAGCTATCTCAGAATCTTTCGACACACGGGTTATGTCTATGGCATGGCAATGCCGGGCCAATTTTATCGGTCAGCCAACGGACTCTCGCACTTTGAAGAAGGCCCATTGCTATTCAACAAAAACATGCGCCACGCAGCGCTGTTAAAACGCGAAAATACCCTGTACATATTCTGGACACAGGTAGGAGACGTACCCGAAAGCATATTGCTAAGCACCATTGACATCTCGGCTGACTGGCAAAATTGGCGCGAAACAGAAAGCATAGAAATCTTGCGCCCAGAACATCCATGGGAAGGCGCGAACGCACCTCTGGAACCCTCTATTCGCAGCGTGGCCTATGGACACGTCAACCAATTGCGCGACCCGGCAATCTTTGAAGAAAATAACCACACCTATTTATTATATGCCGTCGCAGGAGAAAGCGGCATAGCCATAGCAGAAGTGGAACTATAGATCAAACCATCTATCCACCGAGAGGCCAATAATGTCAGATTTACTTCCCGATAAACTCCTGGAATACTCTGTCGTCTATACAGACCGCGCACTCAACCACATGTCGCAATCCTTCCAGGGCGTCATGCGAGATATCTCCACCACACTCAAAAAAGTGTATTGCGCCAGCGCGGTCATCGTCGTTCCCGGCAGTGGCACATTCGGCATGGAAGCCGTAGCGCGACAATTTGCCACAGACAAAAAATGCCTCGTCATTCGCAATGGATGGTTCAGCTATCGCTGGAGCCAAATTTTCGAAATGGGCGACATCCCATCCCAATCTATAGTCCTCAAAGCGCGGCGCACGGGCAATGACAAACACGCCCCATTTGCACCCGCGCCCATCGAAGAAGTCGTGCAAACAATCGCGACGGAAAAACCCGACTTTGTCTTTGCGCCACACGTCGAAACCGCATCCGGGATCATACTCCCCGACGACTACATCCGTTCCGTAGCAGACGCCGTACACGCTGTTGGCGGCCTCCTGATATTGGACTGCATCGCCTCGGGAACAATCTGGACCGACATGAAAGCCCGCGGTGTCGATATCCTGATCAGCGCCCCACAAAAAGGCTGGAGTGCCGCTGCGTGTTGTGGCCTGGTCATGCTGTCTTCCCCTGCACTGGAAAGAATTGAATCCACCACCAGCACCAGTTTTGCCTGCGACCTGCACAAATGGCTTCAAATTATGGAAGCTTATGAAGGTGGCGGCCATGCGTATCACGCGACCATGCCCACGGATGCCCTCACAGTCTTTCGCAACACAATGAAAGAAACCGAAAATTACGGCTTTGATAAAATCTGCGCGCAGCAACGAGAACTCGGCGCCAAAGTTCGCGCACTCTTGAACAGCAAAGGCATAAAAAGCGTGGCGGCAGAGGGATTCCAGGCACCGGGAGTAGTAGTCAGCTACACGGAAGATCCCGACATACACACCGGCAAAAAATTCATGGACGTGGGCCTCCAAATCGCCGCTGGCGTACCATTACAATGCGACGAACCAGAAGATTTTCAGACCTTCCGCCTGGGCCTATTTGGCCTGGACAAACTCCAGAACATCGACCGCACCGTCCAAAAACTCGACGAAGCTCTATCCCAAATTCTTTGAAAGGATGAATCATGTACGTAGGCACACAGTATTTTGGCACATCAAAAATAGAAATGGAATTTCTATCCCGCCATGGCGTCACCCATTTTGATGCCACAGTAGATGGCATGGATGCCGACACCCTCACGCGGCACAGAGAAGATGCCGCCGCTTATGGGGTCGAACTCGAAATGATTCACGTCCCCCCAATGGACAGCATCCCCATGGCAAAAGATCCGCAGCGCGACAAAGACATCGACCTGTTCTGTCAATACATCGAAAACGCGCACAAAGCCGGACTGCGCGGTCTGAACTACAACTTCTGCGTCTTGCGCGCACCCTCGGGCGGTCTTGTACAACGCACCGGACGCAGGCCGGGGCGCGGCGGGACAACGTACAGTTCCTTTGTCCTTTCTGAATACGACAACGACACCCTCACCGAAGTCGGCCGCGTAAGCCGGGAAGAGGCTTTTGAACGGGCAGCGTACTTTCTCGAACGCGTAATACCCGTTGCCGAAGAATACAAAATTCAAATAGCATGCCACCTCAACGACCCGCCAGCACCCGTGCTAAACGGCATAGAAAAATGGAATTATCCCGTATTTGAAGGCCTGAAGCGATTCAGCGAACTGGTTGACAGCCCCTATCACGGATTCAATTTTTGCTGCGGCGTAGCCGCCGAAGGACTGGAAAATCCAGCCGAAGAACTCCCGCCCATCATCAAATATTTCGCAGAAAGAAAAAAAATCTTCAACGTACACTTCAGAAACATCCGCGGGGGCCTGCACGACTTTTGCGAAACCTGGCCAGATGAAGGCGACGTCAACATGTACGAGATTGTAAAAGCTCTACACCAGGCAGACTATCCCTACATGCTCATGCCCGACCACGCTCCCCGTCATCCCGACGACACAGCCCCCGAAGGCGTATCGAGCCGCGTAACCCAGGCGTGGGCATTCCAATTTGGGTACATCATCGCATTGATCCAGGCAGTCGAAAACGAGAGTAAATAAAACAGGAGAATATATGGCAATTGTACAACCCACCCCCGATCACGTATTGGACAAAGCAACGCGAGAAGCACTCAAGCGCGTGAACACAACCGCTGTGGTCGATGTGCTCGCGCGCAATGGCTACGACGCGCGATACACCTACATGCCCAATCTGCAAACCATGAACCCCGGAAAGCGATTGGTCGCCAGAGCAATCACCGTGCGCTTTGTGCCCTCGCGTCCCGATGCCGACGAAGAAAAACCGGGCGGCGAAGAATCCCCTGAATACGCCGCCTTTGAACTCGCGGGTCCAGGCGACGTCATCGTCATGGAATCCATGCGCACCAAACTGATGTCCATTGGCGGAGACATCAAATTTCTTCGCTTAAAACAGCGGGAAGTAGATGGTCTGATCTGCGATGGCGGCATCCGCGACATGCACACCGTCAAAGACTACGGCGTCATGCTGTGGGGATATGGCAAAACATCAAACCTCGGCACCCGCGTTGGAACGCCTTATTCGACCAATGACTGGGTACAGGTCGATGGCGTCCTCGTCAGACCGGGAGACTACATCGTAGCCGACGACGACGGCGTAGTCGTCATCCCGCGCAAAGTCGCGCCAGAAATGGCTCAAAAAGCGATAGAATACGACGACCTCGAAGAATGGATCAGAAGGCGCCTGGACACGGAAAACCTCTCCCCTGGCAAATACTATCCGCCAGATGAAGAAACATTCGAACTGTATCGCAAATGGAAGAAGGGATTATGATCGAGATTCGTCAGGGGCGACGAAAGGATGCGTCCAATATCGTAGATTTTCAAATCCGAATGGCAAAAGAAACAGAAGACTTTGCACTGGATCGCCCAACCGTTGAAAAAGGCGTCCAGGCCGTTTTTGACGACCCGCACAAGGGGGCATATTGGATTGCTGAGTTAGACAATGAAGTCGTCGGCTGCTTGCTCACCGTCCCCGAATGGAGTGATTGGCGCAACGGAACAGTACTGTGGATTCATTCGCTTTACGTGATCCCCAGCGCACGGCGGCGCGGTATTTTTCGGATGATGTATGAAACCTTAAAAACCGCAGTCGAACAATCTGCCGATCTGCGCGGACTCAGGCTATATGTCGAGCGAGAAAATGAACGGGCGCAAAAAACTTATAACGCAATGGGAATGGATGGCAACCACTACAAAATGTTTGAGTGGATGAGAGAGGGATGGTAAAACTCACTAAAAAATCAAAATTTTCCAAAATACGCAATGCGAAGCTCCCGATCGGGGTGTGGATTTTGCGTGCCATTGCGGAAAATATTCTTCAAATCAAATTCCAGAGCAAATGCCTCAGACAGCGTCCATCTGATACCGGCATTTAAAAATCCCTTTCCAGAACCCAGGCTATTGTCCGAATTATCATTCAACCCAAAATCGTATTCCGCCAGCACCACCACATATTTCCCAAGCCCTGTATCTACCCCGACATAACCCGTAAAATCACTATCGCCATCGCCATCTTCAAAACTTCGGTTCGCGCCAACGTGAAGACCCGTATGCCCCAAAGGCAACTTAAAATTTTTGCTGGCAACGACATAAACACCCTTGGACTTGCGGGTATAGCGCTTCAACTCGTCATCGAACATCCCGTATCCCTGCGATGTATAACCCACTGCCAGAGCCGGAATTGTATATCCCTCTTCAAGCACCCGCACGCGACCTGAAAATTCGATCCGCGGGTTTAAATTCACCGCCTCGTTGCCCAAAAGATCGCTACCGCCAAAAGACACCCCAACCATACCCCGGCTGAACAAACCAACCGATACACCGCCCAAAATGCCATCGTCTCCATAAAACCGAAGATCCAACCCCAAACCGCGACTGGGCAACAAACCCGCCGTAGGAGCTTCAACCAATTGTCTCGGCTGTAAGTCCTGCTGTGCCCAAACCGGTGCAAACGCCATAAAGTAAACACACATGGCAAGTAGTGTACATTCTCGTCCTGGTCGAACCCAAAAAGGTCTGCAATTATATCTTTTTTTTGACACGTCACCCCTCTGAAGCGGTGTACAACCTCGTCCTGGTAGAGATCGTCAGGTTCCGAACCATCTCCCCCGCATGGGCAAAATGCACATCAATTGCATGGTCGGGAATCAAATCGCCCCCCAAATCTGCCCACTCAATCAAACACACACCCTCGCCGTAAAATAAATCATCACACCCAATCTCATAGAGTTCGTCGGGACTGCCCAACCGATAAAGATCAAAATGATACACCGGCATCTGCTTTCCATCGGGCGAAACCCCCTCGTATTCATTGACGATTACAAAAGTTGGACTCGTCACATAATCGGTCACATTCAAGCCCGCGCAAACACCCTGTACAAAACAGGTCTTCCCGCTACCCAAATCTCCTGTAAGAGCAACGCAATCGCCCGGCTCGAGCCGGGCCGCGAGATCGCGTCCAAACCGATGTGTTTGATCGGGCGACGAAGACACCTGTGTGATCGTTCTATCTGACATGGTTAAAAGTGCAGAATGCACCTCTCTTATAGGTCAACGAACCGCTATCTCAGCTATACCCGTTCCGTCTATTCGTTGATTCGTCTATTCGTCTATTCGCCTATTCGCCTCATTTCCCGCGCATAATAGCAACCGGCAAAATACACTCTTCGAGGGAAATTCCCCCGTGTTGAAAACTATTGGCGTATTTAGCCTGGTACTCATTGAAATTGGTGGGATACACAAAAAAGTAATCTTCCCTACAAATAATGTAATTGGTCCCTTGCCCCACACTCGGCAGACCAAAAGCCTCGGGATCTCGAATATGCATCGCATGACGGTTATCGCATCGCAAATTTTTGCCGTATTTGAAACGAATCCCCGTCGAAGTATCCCGATTGCCATAAGCCAGAGAAGCCCGCGCACTCAGCATACAGCCGTGATCTGTCGTCAACACCACTGTCGAATCGGTCTCAGACAACTTGCGCAACATCTCAAAAAGAGAAGAATGCGAGAACCAGGACCGCGTCAAAGACCGATAAGCAGACTCATTGGGCGCCATTTCTTGCAACAATTCGGATTCGGAACGACCATGCGTGAGCATATCCAAAAAATTGACCACAACGGACATAAGCGGAAAAGACCGGTACGAATGCACCTTCTTCGCCAGCCGGTTGCCCTCAGCAATATCCAGTATTTTGACATAGCGCGTATCCAAATTCAATTCTGGATCAATTTCTGCGAGTTGTTGATCGAGCAATTGGTGTTCGTGTCGGTTGCGACTCATGTCGTCGTCACGCGCCACCTGCCACTCATCTGGATACAAAACCGCGAGGTCAATGGGAAAAAGACCGCTAAAAATGGCATTGCGAGAATACGGCGTCGCAGTGGGCAAAATAGAGTAATGGTAGTGTTGCTCAATATCGAAAATATCGGACAACAACGGCAAAATGGCAAGCCAGTGATCCAATCGCATACAATCGACCACTACAAAAAACACCTGTTGCCCATCTTGCACACAGGGCGCGACAAATTCGGATACAATATCCACAGAAAGCGTGGGTGAATCCTCTTCATCTTGTACCCATTGGCTGTAATTGTCCTCTACAAACTTGCCAAACCCCAAATTGCATGCACGGCGCAAATCGTCGTGCATGGTGCGCAAGCCCGGATCGTAAAAGCGGTCCAATTCCAAATCCCACTCGGACAGGCGCACATGAAGATCAATCCAATCTCGCCAGGACTCCGCCAATATGAGAGATTCGCGCAACCTATTGGATGCAGCCGCATAGTCCAGACCCATGCGGTCTTTTTGAATTTGACGTGCGTCGAGCAATTTTTTGCACGCCAGCAAAATCTGACTCGGATTCACGGGCTTGGTCAAATAGTCGTCAATCCGCTGTCCAATAGCCTGTTCCATCAACCGTTCTTCTTCGTTTTTCGTAATCATAATAACCGGAATATGCGGATTGATATCCTTAATCGCCGCCAGGGTTGACAACCCATCTCGTCCAGCCATCATCTCATCGAGCAATACCGCATCAAATCCGCGCTTCTGAACCAGGGCAATAGCATCGTCGCCATTGGTCACAGGGGTTATATCATACCCCCGATCTTTGAGAAAAATTTGATGGGGTCGCAACAAATCGATCTCGTCATCCGCCCACAAAATCTGCTTGGCTTCTTGTGTTTGATTCACATGCACCTCTCGTTAGTTATCAGTTATCAGTTATCAGTTGTCAGTCCCAACCACCCAACCCCGGTGGGGTAGTGCGGGGTAACTGGCTACTGACTACTGGCTACTGGTGACAATGGCAGCAAGACGACAAATGTCGTACCCTGATCTGGCACACTTTCTTTGATATATACTTTTCCACTGTGATAGTCTTCCACAATGCGCTTCACAAATGCCAGGCCGAGTCCCCATCCGCGTTTCTTAGTGCTGGTACCCGGCAAAAAAACTTGCTTAAACATATGCGAAGGCATGCCCTTTCCCGTATCGCGCACTTCAATAACCACCCGATGTTCCTCCAGACGCGACGATACATCAATGCGGCCCCCTCTCCCCTCCATCGCATCGGCGGCATTCCTGAAAAGATTTTCAAACGCCCATCCCAAAAGTTCCCGATTGATCGGAACAACTGGCGCATCGTCTAATTCCTCTACAATTTGCACGTTTTCCGGCAAGCGCGCGCGCAGATAACCCGCTGTCTCAGCCACCACATCGCGCACCTGATCCAATCGCAATTCGGGCGTGGAACCAATCAGACTAAAGCGAGAAGCGATCTTGTCCAACCGACTCGTATCCCGATCCATTTCTCCCAGGATATTTTTTAGCTTTTGACTGCCCTCTGCATCCAACTCGTCCCTCAACAATGCCAACCAACCGTACAGCGAAGACAGCGGCGTTCCCAACTGATGGGCTGTTTCCCGAGCCATCCCTACCCAGATAGATCGCTGTTCTCTGTTCTTAATATACCGAAATCCGAGATATCCACCCCCAGTAAATAAGATTGTCACCCCAAAAGCGACCCAGGGCAACCAATTCAAACGCTTCTCAAGCGCGGACGCACCCCAGTGCAAATGCCAGATTTCCGGATCCTTGTTGACGGGCCATTCAAACGGCAACGGATCTTTTTCCCTATCAAGCGCGTAAGCCTTGTCCATCACTTTGCCCAGGGTTTCGGGGGTACGGTCACCAAAGGGGGGAATATCAATCGCTTTCCAGTATCGGGGAAGACCCTGTTCGTCTGTGATTACGACTGGAAAATTGGGATTCTGGACAGTGTGATAAATGACATCCTTATAAAATCCCTTGACCTCAATTGTATCCAGCGTAACCACACTGTGCATAAAAGCGTAGAACTCTCCCATACGCCTGGCTTCTTGCCGCATGGGTTGCACCACGTAAAGCTGGGTATAAATGAGAAAAGCGGTGACAATAATAACCGCCAAAAGAAAAAAATAAGCCGTTAAAAAACTCTGGCTGGACAGGCGTAAGTGTAAATCCTTGAGCTTGTCATCGATCTTATTTTTATTTATTAACTGCATTCACCCCTCCGTCTGGTGTTCCTTTCCCCTCATCCAAAACGCCCGACACTTTTTTGAGTTCCCATTCAAAACCAAAGCCCCACAATTTCCGTACTAAAAATAAAAAACACCTTGAAATGAACAAAGACGTTTTTTATAGCGAACAAATTCTGAGTTGGGCGACGTGGGAAAAACGGGTTGCAAAAGTGCGGGACATTTTATATGTTATATTGAAATTCGTTTTGGTTATTCATCACATTTTCCAAAGAAAGGGGTGAGTCCCAGCATGCCTGGTGTCCTCGTACGCGACGACGAGCCGTTCGAAAGAGCACTCAAACGGTTCAAAAAGGCCTGCGAAAAAGCCGGTGTTATTTCCGACATGAAGAAAAATCAGCACTTTGAAAAACCGAGTGAACGTCGGAAACGCAAAATTGCCGCAGCAAGACGCAAGCGGATCAAATTAGACCAGCAATACACCCGCTAAGTCTTTCGCAATTATTTGAATTAAGCGATAATCACTCAGGGTGGCTATCGCTTTTTTTTATCCATTCCCATTTTGCACTTCAAATGAACATCGTCGATCTCATTTTTGCCCTCGGCCTCTTCTGGTTCGCTCGAAAAGGATGGCAAATTGGGCTGGTACAAAGCCTCATCATGCTACTCAGCGTGATATTGGCTTATGGCTTTGCCCTCACTTATGGCGAAACGACTGCGCGCGCTTTGTTCGATACAACAGAAGACCTCGGCACGGGCACCGCGCTAATCGGGTTCTTTGTGGTATTTGCGGGCGTCCTGGCCGCCTGCTATTTTATCGGGCGCACCCTTCACGGAATGTTGCGTGCCTCGCCCCTCGGCGCGATTGACGCATTTGGTGGCATTGCTCTGGGGCTGGCTCAAGGCGCATTGATTTTGGGTCTAATCGCCATATTTTTACATGCAAAGCCCATCCACAGCCGCGTGCCCGAATTCATCGACAATTCTGCCTTAGGCGCACCACTTCAAAAATCCGCTCGGGTGATTGCCGATGGTGTACAAGCCATGTTTCCCAACGTAAAAACCCTGCTCGAAGCACTGGGCATTCAGATCGAAAAAACGCCTCCTCTGATTGAAAAGCTCAACGAAGAAGCCGGTAAAGCGCGAAAAAAAATCAACGAAATGCTTGAGGAATCCAGGTAGGTGCGGGTTTAAAACCCGCACCTACACGGACCATTATTCACAGAGACGACCAATGTCCATAATCAGTGACCTGCTCGTTTCCCAGGGAAAATACTGCAATTCGCTCACGGAATACGCCCGCTTCAAAACC
This sequence comes from Candidatus Latescibacterota bacterium, assembly GCA_965205975.1. Lineage (GTDB taxonomy): Bacteria > Latescibacterota > UBA2968 > UBA2968 > UBA2968 > VXRD01. The sequence goes on along the minus strand of OZ242195.1, from coordinate 5,375,632 downwards.
CGCGAAGTCGATATCGGGGGTGTGCCACTCGGCGGCGACAATCCCATCCGCGTGCAATCAATGACCACAACCGATACCATGGACACCGATGGTACGGTCGCCCAGTCCATCCGCATGATCCGCGCCGGATGTGAATACGTGCGCATAACAGCACCCAGTCAGAACGAAGCCCGCAACCTCGAAAACATTCAAAAAAAACTCAGAGCCGCGGGCTACCACACCCCACTGGTAGCCGATATTCACTACACCCCCAATGCCGCGGAAATCGCCGCTCGAATTGTGGAAAAAGTGCGCGTGAACCCCGGCAATTATGCCGACAAAAAAAAATTCCAGATCATCGAATACACCGATGCCCAATACGCCGAAGAATTACAGCGCATCCGCGACAGATTCACACCACTGGTCAAAATCTGCAAAGAATACGGCACAGCCATGCGGATTGGCACCAACCACGGATCGCTCTCAGACCGCATTATGAGCAGGTTTGGCGACACCCCGCTCGGCATGGTCGAATCCGCACTCGAATTTGCGCGAATATGCAGCGACCTCGACTACCACGACATCGTATTTTCCATGAAAGCCAGCAATCCGCAAATTATGGTTCAAGCCTATCGCCTGCTGGTAAACAAAATGATGGCCGAAGACATGAACTATCCGCTCCATCTGGGCGTCACAGAAGCTGGCGATGGCGAAGACGGGCGCATCAAATCGGCCGTGGGCATAGGCGCGCTGCTGGAAGACGGCCTGGGCGATACCATTCGCGTCTCCCTCACCGAAGAACCCGAAGCCGAAATCCCCGTAGCGCAAACACTGGTCGCCCGTTATTGCAACCGCAGCGATCACGCGCCAATACCGGAAATTCAAACATCCCATATCGATCCATTTTCGTACACGCGTCGCGAAACGCGACAGGTTGAAAAAATCGGCAAGCCGAGTGCCCCAATCGTCATTGCCACCCCACAGGGCACCATCACCCCCGAATCTCTGAACCCCTTTGGCTATACGTACGATGCGGTGCTCGACAAATGGCACATTGCCGACATGGCCGTTGACTTTATCTACACCGGCAATCGCACCCTCAATTTTGAACTGCCGGGCACACTCGGCGTCATTCAAAATGCCCGAGCCTGGTCGCCCTCCTCCACCGCATACCCGATTTTTTCTGCAACTGCATACTTGCAATCCAATCACACAGCCGACCGCATCACCTTTATATGTGCCGAACTCGACGAACTCGACGAACCGCTTATCCACGCGGTCGAGGACGATCTCCATGCAGTACTCGTCCTGCAAACCCACAACCCCCATGCCATGCCCGAACTGCGCCGCGCATTCTGCCTGCTTGCAGATTGGCATTGCGACATACCCGTAGTCATCCGCCGAACGTATAGCGCCACAATGTACTCAGCCAGTGATGCCTTCATGCTCTACGCCGCCACCGACTGCGGCGGACTGCTCGTCGATGGCCTCGGCGATGGCCTGTGGCTCGAAGCATCCGATCAAATAGACGACCACGCCCGCACCCGCACGGCCTTCGGCATCTTGCAAGCCACGCGCACCCGCATATCCAAAACCGAATACATATCCTGTCCTTCGTGCGGGCGCACCCTGTTCGACCTGCAGGAAACCACCGCCCTGATTCGAAGCCACACCAACCACCTCAAAGGCGTCAAAATTGGCATTATGGGCTGCATTGTCAACGGTCCCGGTGAAATGGCCGACGCCGATTACGGTTATGTAGGCAGTGGACCTGGCAAAATCACGCTCTACAAGGGCAAAGACATCGTCAAACGCAATATCCCCACAGAAGGCGCGGTTGACGAACTGATTGACCTGATACGCGCCAGTGGCGATTGGGTTGATCCAGCTTAAAATTAGCTTACAACACCTATTTACAGCCTCCCTCTCCCCAGGGAGTTCCTTACATGCCGCGCATTCCAGAAACTGTCATCGATCAAGTGCGCCTGTCTATCGACATTGTCGATGTTGTGGGCGATCACGTTGCGCTGACCCGCCGGGGCAAAAGCTTTGTCGGCCTGTGTCCCTTCCACGACGATTCCACACCCTCCCTAAACGTCTCGCAGGAAAAACAGATCTACAAGTGTTTCGCCTGCGGTGCGGGCGGCAACAGCTTTACATTTCTGCGCGACATAGAAAACATCAGCTTTATCGAAGCCGTTCGCCAACTCGCCGACCGCGCGGGCATAGCCCTGCCCGATGCAAAGCCGGCAGACCCGGACCAGCAGGAAGTATTTGACCAACTCTACCGCGCCAATGAACTCGCAGTCAAATATTTTCATCACCTGCTCACACAGGACGAGAAAGCCGCCGATGCAATGGCATACCTCGAAAATCGCGGCATAAACCGCGACGTAATCGATGCCTTTTCCCTCGGTTACGCGCCCGATCAATGGGATGGCTTCTTGCAAGTCGCCACCCGTCGGAAATTCTCTCCGCAAATACTCGAACGCGCCGGTCTGGTCTCACAAAGGCAAACAGGAGGTGGTTTTTACGACCGCTTTCGCAATCGCATCACCTTCCCCATTCACGCCGCCACAGGTCGCCCCGTCGCCTTTGGCGCGCGCGCCCTCGACCCCAACGAGCAGGCCAAATACATCAACTCTCCAGAAACCCCTGTGTACAACAAAAGTGCCACCCTGTACGGCTTGTGGCGCAATAGAGATGCCATCCGCGATGCAGGTGTAGCACTCGTTGTTGAAGGTTATATGGACCTCATTGCCCTTGCACAATATAATATTGAAAACGCGGTCGCATCCTCTGGCACAGCACTCACAACCGACCAGGCGCGCCTGCTCAGGCGTTACGCACCCAAAACCATACTCATCTTTGACGGCGACACCGCCGGTGCAACCGCTGCAATGCGCGGTATCGGATCGCTCTTTGAAGTGGGCCTCGAAGTCCGCGTTGTCACACTACCCGAAGACCACGACCCCGACAGTTATGTACGCGCCCAGGGATCCGATGGCCTTCTGCGCCTCACCGAAAACGCCGCACCCGCCATCGACTTCCTCATGGAACAATTTGCCCAACGCGACGACCTCTCAACCATAGATGGCAAAACCCGAACAGCAAACGCATTTGCCGAACTCGTTGGACGCATCAAAGACAACGCGCTCAAACAGCTTGTCATCAAAGACATCGCCGAAAAAATCGGGATAGATGAAGAAACCCTCATCAGCATTGCTCAAACACAACGCCGCACCACAAGACCGAAAAATGGACAACCAGAACCCGAATCTTATGATACGCGGCCACGTTCCGAGCGCGAATTGCTCACCTTCCTGATGCAGCACCCCGAAACTGCCGATAGCGTATTCAATCAAATTTCTCCCGACAATTTTACAAATAGTACCTACCGGCAAATCGCCACCATGATTGCCCGCAACCGACAGCAGAAACAACCCATCGAGATCGCACACCTCATCAATCAGTGCGACGATGATCGCTTGTGCCGCATATTGACCCACCTATCTCTGGAAATTGGCATTGAGAATCCCAACATCGATGTTCCCATTCAAGATTATATGCACAAGTTCCAGCTCAAAAGTCTCGAAAGCGAAATCGAACTAATCGAAAAGCAATTGCGCCAACCGCTTTCTCCCGACGACCTGCGCGCCACACTGGAAAAACACCGCCACCTCACCGCCCAGCGCAAAGCGATGGTAGAGCCAAAATGACTTTCATAAGGTATCCAATTTTCAGTTGCACAACTCATTGTTATTCCTTATCTTTCCTTCTCAGGTTAAATTAGTCAAACTGAATTTGGGGCGCATAGCTCAGTTGGTTAGAGCGACGGACTCATAATCCGTTGGTCCGGGGTTCGAGTCCCTGTGCGCCCACCATAAATCATCGCGGTGGCCATCCAGCGAGGTCGCCGTTTTTTTGTGAAAAATCACTTTATTATTTTCTGGATAATCGCCTGAAACGCCTTATTTTATAAAATTGTTCAATGCGTTTGGTATTTTTTGTGGAGGGGTAACGAGTGCAAACCATAACCAAAGCAGACCTGGCAAAAATACTTTCAGATGAAATTGATTGCAAAAACACGATGGCGAAACAGGCTGTAGATGTACTCTTTGAAACTCTTGCAGAAGCCATCATCGAAGGTGAACGGATCGAAATTCGAGGCTTTGGAAGCTGGGAAGTCAAACGCACCAATGCCCGTCCTCGCGCACGCAATCCCCGAACGGGTGAAGAAGTCTATGTGCCTGCGCGACGCAAAGTCGGGTTCAAACCCGGCAAAATCCTTCGAGACGCCCTTTCAATACCCCTCAAAGATCTGGAATAAACGGGGCAAAACAGTCTAAAAACAAAACACCGCAGCGGTTTGTTGCGGTATTTTTTTTCTTAACAAGCGTTTGTAAAAACCATTACTAAAAGCGGGATAACTGACAATATGACTTACAAAGTTTCATAGAGTTTTTCAATCTGCTGTTCCACCAGACGCAATCGACGGCTGAGGCGGTCTCCCCGCTTGAAATCTCTTTTTTCAAATATGAATCGCCTCATCCTCCACATTCAGCGCGGCCTCCTTCAGAGCCTCTGGAAGCGTGGGATGCGCGTGCATTGTTCGCGCAATATCCTCTGCGCTCGCGGAAAATTCCATTGCCAGAACCCCCTCGGCGAGCATATCGGACGCACGTGCGGCCAAAATGTGAATACCCAACACGCGATCCGTCTTTTCGTGGGCAATAATCTTCACCAGTCCATCCACCGCTTGTAATGTATGCGCGCGACCATTGGCAGCTATTGGAAACTTACCCACCTTATAGGGAATGCCATCCGCCACAACCTGCTCCTCTGTCAAGCCCACCGATGCCAGTTCTGGATGCGTGTACACCACATTGGGAATCGCGTCATAATTCACATGCCCCGCCTTCCCCGCCATATATTCCACCGCAGCCACACCCTCTTCCTCTGCCTTGTGCGCCAGCATCGGACCGGGAATCACATCGCCAATTGCATAGACACCGGGCAAATTTGTCTCAAATACGTCATCGACCAGAATGCGTCCCTGGTCATCCATCTCCAACCCCACATCTTCGCCACCCAGCCCATCGGTATTTGGTCTTCGCCCAACAGCGACCAACAATCGGTCACATGTCTCAGAGGTCGTCTCATCGCCCTGTGCGAGAGTCACAATCACCTTCCCATCGCGAACCTCGGCCGACTCCGCGCGCGTCTCAAACGAAAACTTCAGCCCCTGCTTCTCCAGCACCTTCTGCAAACCGAGGGACAATTCGCGGTCCATCGTCGGCGTAATCCCATCCAAAAATTCCACCACATGCACCTCTGCACCCAGACGACGCCACACCGACCCCAGCTCGAGACCGATCGCACCTGCGCCAATAACAATCATCTTCTCGGGCACCTCATCCAGTGCCAACGCCTCGGTAGAACTAATCACATACTCACCGTCATAAGGCAAATTGGGCAACTCAATAGCAGAACTACCCGTAGCGATCAAAATGCGCTCTGCCGAATAAATATCCCCCTCAACATCGACCTTTCCATCGCCAGCCAACCGCCCCAGCCCCGCAATATGCGTCACATTATTCTTGCGAAACAGACCGCGAATACCACCCGTCATCCTCAGCACAATACCGGACTTGCGCTTCATCATACCCTTCAAATCCAGTTCCACACCACCGGTCTTCACACCGTGAATACCCAACGAAGACTCTGCCTGATGAAACAACTCACTCGATTCCAAAAGGGCTTTACTCGGAATACAGCCCACATTCAGACATGTGCCACCCAACGCCTGTTTCTCAACACATGCCACGCGCATGCCCAACTGCGCCGCACGAATCGCCGCGACATACCCTCCCGGACCGGCACCAATAACAATGAGATCGAATGTATTATCTGCCACGAGAGGCTCCTCAAAATCGGTAAAAAATTCGGGCGCCCACGAGGGATCGCCCCTACGGTTTATCCGTCATCTGCGGATCACACTTCCAGCATCATACGCGCGGGATCTTCAAGCAAGTCTTTTACGCGAACCAGGAATGTGACCGAAGTCTGACCGTCAATCAGGCGGTGATCATAAGTCAATGCCAGATACATCATCGGGCGAACAACCACCTCATCCCCCACGGCAACGGGCCGATTCTGAATCGCGTGCATACCCAAAATACCCGTCTGAGGCGGATTGAGAATAGGCGTTGACAACAGCGACCCAAACACCCCGCCATTGGTAATTGTAAACGTGCCCCCGCTCAACTCATCCAACCCCAACTTGCCTTCTCGCGCAGAGAGCGCCACGCGCTTAATTTCAGACTCAACAGTGGCAAAAGACATGCGCTCTGCCGACTTCAAAACAGGCACGACAAGACCGCGATCAGTACCCACAGCAATACCCATATTGACATAATCGCGATAGACAATATCAGAACCATCGATACTGGCATTGACATCGGGATATTCCTGCAAAGCAATAACACAGGCGCGAACAAAAAAGGACATCAAACCCAGGGATATGCCGTGTACATCTGCAAACATCTCTTTGTATTTCGCGCGCAAATCAAAAATACCGCTCATATCTACTTCATTAAACGTCGTCAACATCGCCGCTGTCTGCTGTGCAGAAACCAGACGCTCGGCAATGCGCGTACGAATATGGCTCATAGGCTCGCGCCGCTCGCTCTCGCTGGAAGAAGCGAGAGCCGGTGCTGAGACCTTTTGTGATTTTTGTGCCTTTTGTGGCTCTTCATCAGTTTCAGAAACGGGCGGATCGGCCCCTGAATCGAGATACGCCAGCACATCTTCTTTGGTCAACCGCTCGTCTTTCCCCGTACCCGTAATCGCCGTGGGATCGAGATCGTGCTCTGTCACCAACCGACGCACTGCCGGACTCAAACCATCGGCCTCTACAGGCGTATCGACCTTCTCCGATACTTCAACCTTTGAAACGGCTTTGCCATCCTCATCGATTGTGGCAATGGTCTCGCCGACCTCAATCGTATCCCCATCGGCCTTCAGTGTATGCAACACACCCGCCGAAGGCGCGGGCAACTCGACATCGGCTTTATCCGTTTCAATAACCGCCAAAGGTTCATCCACCGTCACGGCCTCGCCATCCGATTTCAACCACTCGACCAGAATGGCATCGGTCACCGACTCTCCCAATTCGGGCAAAACCACATCAACAGGCATGTACGCGCCTCCTTAAAAGCAACTACAAGCGAATCAACGAATCAACGAATCAACGAACCCCACCCACCCAAAACCAGCATGTATTTCCATTCGTCTATTCGTCTATTCGTCTATTCGTCTATTCGTAAAGCCATCTCCACGATCTCTTGCTGTTCGGCCAAATGCACCGACTGAATACCCGTGGCCGTTGCAGCCGTGGGCTTTCGTCCCAGATAGCGCACTGGCTCTTTGTTATCGAGCAATCGGCGGAGTTTTGGCTCCATAAAATCCCAACTACCCATATTTTGCGGCTCTTCTTGTCCCCAAAAAATATCCGCATCGCCGTATTTTTCAAGTATAGCACCCACCTCATCCCACGGAAAGGGATAGTGCTCCTCAATCCGCACCAGTGCGAGCCGTTCCTCGCCCTTTTTGTCCCGCCCTTCTTTAAGATCAAAAAAAACCTTTCCCGTACAAAAAACAACGCGCTTCACCCCACTGGGATCGGGCTGTGCGGGATCGTCTAAAACGGGATAAAACGCCCCCTCGGACAAATCCTCGAGCGTTGAGGTTGATTCTTTGAGCCGCAACAAACTCTTTGGCATCATCAAAACGAGAGGCTTGCGAAATGCGCGCAGCATCTGGCGACGCAGCAAATGAAAATACTGCGCGGGCAACGTGGGACAGCCCACCTGCATATTGTCTTCGGCACACAATGCTTGAAAACGTTCTAACCGCGCGCTCGAATGCTCTGGCCCCTGGCCTTCAAACCCGTGTGGCAACAGCATCACCAGCCCGCTCATCTTTTGCCATTTGGCCTCAGAACTGGAAATAAACTGATCGATAATCATCTGCGCGCCATTGGCAAAATCGCCAAACTGGGCCTCCCAGATCGTCAATTTATTGGGATTGGCATAACTCACGCCAAACTCAAAGCCCAGCACCGCCAATTCCGAAAGCATCGTATTATAGACCCTGAAACCACCCTGATCATCCGATAGATGGTTCAGCGGTGAATAAATCGCGCCATTTTCGATATCGTGCCACACCGCTTGCCTGTGGCTAAATGTCCCCCGCTGAGAATCTTGCCCGGCCAATCGCACCGGGAACCCATCGACCAACAAACTGCCAAATGCGAGCATCTCCGCGCAGCCCCAGTCTATACCCACCTTGCCGTGGACCATTTGCATGCGGTAATCGAGTTGGCGCATCAATTTGCGATAAGCGTTAAATTCCGCAGGCACCGTCGTCGCCTTTTCGGCAATATCAATCAATATCTCTCTGCTCACCGCGGTTTTTGCCGTGCGATCTGCGCCCGCCTTCCCAAACCCCTTCCACGCGCCCCCAAATGTTGGCTCGCGCGGTTTTGTCTTTTGATTTTTCGCATCGACAAATGCCGCCTCGAGTTTCTCGCGCACAGCCTGCTTCATCGCATCGACATCATCTTCTGTTGCGATATTTTGCTCAATCAAACGCCTCGAATACAGATCGACAACCGTTGGATGCCCGGCGATTTCAGCAGATTGCAGGGGCTGTGTAAAAGCTGGATCATCGGATTCATTGTGGCCATATCGGCGATAACACCACAGGTCGATAATCACATCATTTTTCACCGCCTGGCGATAAGCCATCGCCGTACGCGCCGCGTGTACCACAGCTTCGGGATCATCGGCATTGACGTGAAAAATGGGCATCTTAACAATCTTCGCCACATCTGTTGGATACGCTGTAAAACGGGACTCCCGGGGCAACGCAGTAAAACCGATCTGGTTATTCACAACAATGTGAATCGTACCCCCATTATCATAGCCATCCAGATGGGACAAGCAAATCGTCTCAGGCACAATGCCCTGCCCGGCAAAAGCGGCATCGCCGTGAATGATCAATGGTACGATATGCTCGTGCTGAACATCGCCTTTTGTCTCTTGCTTTGTGCAAACAATGCCCTCAATCACGGGATTGACCAATTCGAGGTGACTCGGATTGGGCGTCAAACCCAAATGCACCGTGTGACCATCGCGCGTGACATACTCATGGGCGAACCCCATGTGGTATTTTACATCGCCCGACCCCTCAGAGCGCCCCACCTCAACGCCCTCAAATTCACTGAATATCTCAGGATAGGGTTTTTGCATAATATGCGAGAGCACATTGAGCCTGCCCCGATGCGCCATCCCCATCACCATTTCCTGAACATTTAACGCAGCTCCCATTTCAATAAGCGCGTGCAACATCGGGATAAGTACCTCGCCGCCTTCAATAGAAAATCGCTTTCTGCCGATATATTTAACATGCAAAAATTGTTCAAATTCCTGTGCCTCGATCAATTGTCTCAGCAGGTCTCGGCATTGTTCCGCGCTAAATTTTGGCCGATTTAATATCGGCTCCATGCGCTGTTCCAGCCACTCGTGCTGGCTCTTATACGGAATATCGGTATATTCTACCGCCACAGAACCGCAGTAAGTTTGCCTGAGCTTTGTCACGAGATCGCGCAACGTACCATCCGTAGGACCGAGAAATCCGCCATTTCCGACTTCGTAGTCCAGATCCTCTTCTGTAAAGCCGTATTCGGACAACTCCAACAGCGGATACGGTGGGCGCGTATAACTCATCGGCGCAATATCGGCGATCATGTGCCCCCAGGTGCGATACGCATTGACCAGAGCCATAGCCCCTTGAAGCCGGGCTAAATCCGTGCGTGCGTAATCTTCCAAAGAGTCATAAGCATCGAGAAACGCCATGACATCTTCCTCAGTCTGACTTTCACCTGACGGTTCTGAAGTCATGTCGGCGCCATCGCGTTGCAACCCCAAATCAAAACCCGCAAAAAATATATGCCATCTTTCATCCACCAGATCTGGGTCTTGTTTGTATTTCTCATACATCGCGTCGATATAATCGGCATTTGCAATAGCAGCAATATCGAATGACATGGCAATCTCCACTTTTCTAAATGCCTTTATTAAATATATGTACACACCCGGAAAAAGTAACGCCTACACCGCATCATGTCAAGATGGCAGCGATCAGAAGTTCCCTCCAACCGCTCACCCCGTCCAAAACGACTTCGTCTTCCGCGCGAATTGATAGAGCTTGAAAGAATGGCGCAGCAGGGGTAGCGCGCCCCATCCGAGATGGTATTTTCTGCGAATACGCCACATCGCCCGATCCCTATCTTCGCGCTGGCTTACACTGTGCGGATGCACCCGATAATAATATAATGCCTCGGGCACATACTGCCCGATTCCCCCCTGTTTAAGCGCGATATTCAGCCACAAATCCCAATCCTGATATCGGCGCACAGCGGGATCGAATCCGGGAAAACTATCAGCTCGAATCACCGCGGCGAGATCGATATAATTTCCAGCGCGCAATCGCCGCACATCAAACGGACCAGACACCTCGCGATCACCCTGCTGTAAATCGCCATCGGCAAACACAATGCGATCGCCATAAGCATAAGCCGCGTGGGGAACCTCTTGCAACGCACAGTAAAGCACCTCTAAAAAGCGCGGCATCATCACATTATCCGCATCGAAAAACGCAACATAAGCAGTCGAAACCTTCAAAAACCCAAAATTCCGAGCGCGGTTGCCATTGCGAAAATCCACGCGACAATACTGTACATCGGAAAATGATGCGACAACATCTGCCGTATTGTCTTCACTCGCATCGTCAACCACCAGTACCTGACGGGGCAAAAGCGTCTGTGACAAAACCGATTCCAAACACGCGGCGAGATAATGACCGTAATTGTGCGCGGTAATCACCACCCCAATGTCTGAACGCGCACTCATACAGACCAATCCGCCTGCTTTAACAGGGCAATTTGATACTGCAAATTCTTCAACGCATCCGCACCAGAAACAACAACCCGTCCACCTTCCCCTCGTACATGCTCGCCAAATTCATCGATTAAAATATGCATAAAATCGCGGCAAATCACAGCCTGGTCTCCATGGACCAATCGCGCGCGATAAATACCCTCATCATCGGCAAACCCCTCCCAATTCACCAAAAAGCCATTGACGCCAAATTGCCGCACGGGAACCCCCTCATCGATATCGCGCAAAACAAACCGCACATCGCATCGTCCTGTAGGTGTAATCACCTCAAAACTCGCGCGATTTTCCCGCTCGCCTATTGCACACGAAGCCGTTGCCCAATCGATTTCTCCCCCTGGCAAAAACCCCAGAACCAAACTCAACGGATGGGAAGCCACATCAATCCAGATATCCTCCCGCGCCTTTGGTCCCCCGCGCCCCTTCACCTCCATCTCCATCTCAAGCGATTCAATAGCATCCCATGTCCCTCGCACACGCGTGTAAAAATCGCGATAAACTGAAATCCCCGCGGGATATTGTGCGGACATCACCAGAGACTTACCCGCCTGATCCGCCGCACGCACCACAGCCCGTCCATCTGCCAAAATATCGTCCAAATCCCTACCCACATCCCAGCACAAAGGCTTTTCACACACAACATGGCACCCGCTTTCCAGAGCCATAATTGCATGCTCTTTATGCAGATAAAAAGGACTTGAAACATCGACCACATCGGGCTGTTCAGCCGCTAGCATCTGCGCCACATCTGTATAAGCGCGCCCATCAAATCCAAAATACGCCTGCAATTGCTCCCGGGTCTTTGCACACGACGCTTCCGAAGTACCCACAAAAGCCACCACCTGAGATCCCGACAAATGGTGCCATCGCGCGTGGTGCTGCCCAATGCCACTCGCGCCAATCACAGCGACTTTTAATCTATCAGGCATTTAACTCTCCTCGCATTGAGATCGAAAAAACACTGCGCTATAATAGGTACTTGCCCCGAAAATTCAACCCTTTTCAGTTGATCGCCAAAGTTAAATTAATCTGACTTATCATAATTTGAGAAAAAAATAAAAAAACTTGTTGACATATACCCAACATTTGTTTTATTTATTGGGCGATTGTTTTATTAGTAAAACAATTTTATAGACCGCCAAACAAAAAAGACCACCTCCCGTTTCAAGAGCCTGCCAGCCCGGCGGAAGATGGTCTGAGTCACACCAAAAGCACAACTCATATTCAAAGTAGGGTATTCCACGCACCATGTCAACCCACTTTGAATAGTCTTGTGTTTTACACAGGAGAAAAACATGCGCTTCAAACTGCTCGCTTCGTTCTTATCTCTCACACTCGCACTACCCATCATAGCCGAAGAAGACAAACGACCCGAATTGCCCGGCAGTATATACGACAAACCCTATATCAAACGCATGGGCAGAAATGTAGCTATCGGCGGATATATTGACCACGAATTTGAGTGGACAGAAGGAAAAGACAGCACCTTTGACCAGCACCGTTTCATCCCCTTCATCTTTTCGGAAATCACCGACCGAATTCACGTTTCATGCGAAATTGAATTTGAGCACGGCGGTCTCGTCAAAGGCAGCAGCAACACCGATGGCGAAATCAAACTCGAATTCGCCATCATGGACTTCACCTTTACAGAAGCCTTCAACTATCGGGGCGGTGTCATCCTCTCCCCACTCGGACGTTTTAACCTCTTGCACGACAGCCCGCTCAACGACCTGACTGAACGCCCCACCGTGAACCGTCAGATCATGCCATCCACCCTCTCGGAAGCGGGAATGGGCTTCTTTGGCACCTTTTATCCCTCTGAACTCTCCGTAGCAACTTATGAAATCTATCTCGTCAACGGATTCAACGAAAAAGTCAACTCCGGCGGCAAACTCCGCATTCGAAGCGGACGAGGCAGCCAAAAAACGGACAACAACCACGACAAAGCACTCGTCGGAAGATTCGGCTTTAGCCCGCGCCTGGGCATTGACCTCGGCGCGTCTTTCCACACGGGCAAATACGACGATGCGGACAACAACCGCCTCTCCATCTTCGGTGCCGACGCGCAATTTACACAGGGACCCTTTGAACTTCAGGGCGAATACGGACAGGCCACCGCCGATGGATTTAACGGCGACCAGCGCGGTGCTTATGCACAAACCAACCTTCATTTTGGGCACGATCATTTCTTATCAGAATCCGTGTTCACAGCCGTCGCACGCTGGGACTGGGTCGATTTTGATACCTCGGTAAGTGGCGATTCGGAATACGGGATCACCTTCGGTTTGAACTTCCGCCCCGTTGAAGACACGGCTTTCAAGCTGGACTACAACACCACCTATAAAACGCCAGCAAATGGCGACAAAGGCGATGGCATTGGACGCCTCTTCTTTTCGATTGCATCGTATTTCTAAAAAAAGGAGTTGGAGAAAACAGTGAGAAAAAATAAGTACGTGTTCTGCATCATGGTCTGCCTCCTGTCGGGACTTGGATTCGCACAGGGTCCCGATGGCCCAGAGGCTATCACTGTTTACCTCACAGAAGAACAGGCTCTAAAAAAAGCCTTCCCAGATGCAGACACGCTCTGGAGCGAAGTCTGGACCCCAACCCCACAAGAACGCCAGCGCATTGAACGGCGGTTGGGATGGCGCCTCGAAGAACCCGATTTCACGATTTTTCAGGCAAAAAAAAATGACCGACATCAGGGATATGCGATCATCACAAATCAAATTGGCCTCTATAAACCCATCACCTTCATCGTCAAAGTCAAACCCGACCACCGCGTTGGCGGTGTATGGATCATGGTCTATCGAGAATCGCGAGGCGGTCAGGTCAAACGCCAGCGATTCTTGACCCAATACAAAAACAAAAACATCGATCATCACATTCGTCTCAACCGCGACATTATCGGCATCAGTGGCGCAACCCTATCGGTACGCGCCTTAAATGCGGGCGTGAAGAGAGTTCTCACAGTCCTCGATGTCATTTACTCGGAAAAAGAATCCCAATGAGTGCTACACCTGAAGCCTCCACACGCCGGAGCAAAACCATCCCGCTTCACAAAAAACAGCCCAAAACGCGCAAAAAACGCGCCGAATTTTTCCGCAAACTCCATCGCTATGTCGGCATCGGCGCACTCACATTTTTATCACTCCTCGCCGTCTCGGGCTTTTTGCTCAATCACCCCGGCCTGCTCGGCGCGCCCTCTGAACGCACCCTCTCCTTTGCGGTTGACCCCCGCGATCCCCAACACCTCTATCGCGGCACGCGCTCGGCTCTTTATTCCTCTGAAAACGGCGGCAAAACCTGGACCGAGGTCCCAATGCTCTTCGCTGCAGAACGCGCCGTTGACATCGCCTACGCACCCGACAATCCCGACCACATTTACGTCGTCCTCGAAGACCTTGGTCTCATTCGCTCAACCGACGGCGGCATCGTATGGGAGCAAGTCGGCCTCGGATTTATGCCTCTTGCCGAAGGCATTCGCCTCCAGCGCATTGGTATTGGCTCCACCCAAAATTTGAACCTGTGGACCTCAGGCGGCCTGCTCACCAGTTCCAACGGCGGAAAAACCTGGGTCTCTATCGCCCAATCCGCAGAACCCGGACGCGATCTCTACACGATCATACACCAGATTCACACCGGTTATTTCTTCGCCGACTGGTTTGTCTATCTCTACGACATCGCCGCCTGGGGCCTGATCGGCCTGTCCATCTCTGGCCTGGTCATCTGGTGGCGCACTCGAAAGCGCCGTCGCATATAAAAAAAGTGCCCTCAGATGCTGAGGGCACTTTCTGTGTACATCGCTTTATCTCTCATCCCATATCTCGATCCAATAAAAACAGACCATAAGCGTCATCGCCTACCAGCTTCAACTTTTGCACAATACTGCTGATTTGCGCCTCCTCTTCTACCTGTTTCTCGATAAACCACTTCAAGAAAATCTCCGTTGCATGATCGCGCTCATTCAGTGAGAGATCAACCAGATCATTAATCATCCCACTGGATTTCTGCTCTTGCCGATGCGCATCTTCAAAAACCTCCAGAGGTGATGCCCATTCAGAAGGGGGTTCGGCGATCTGCTTGAGCAGGACCCGACAGTTCCGCGCATTGATATAATCCACAATCTTGAGCGCGTGCTGACGTTCTTCTTTGTATTGCTCGCGCATATAATGGGCAAACCCGTGCAGATTTACCCCGTGAAAATACGTCTCCATGGCGAGATAGTGAAATGCCGAATGGAACTCAAAATTGAGCTGTTCGTTCAAGGCCATGAGGACCTTATTGGGAATCATAAGAAAAAACAAACCTCCTGTCGGGTGGCTTATGGGCCACACTGGGGTAGTCAAATGCTCCGCGTTTGGAAACGAAGCGTAATACTATAAAGTTTTACGCAATTTCGCAAAAAGAATCAATAGAAAAATTCGCTATACCATTGGGGGTTTATTGCTCTAACAAAAGTATAATCAATTACTTATTTTAATAGGTTGACAAAACCTATATTTTTCTTATACTTACCCTTCCCTTTTGGATACAGCTTTTTTCTCCCTCTCGCAACAGGAGGACATCATGATTAACACAAACATAAACGCCGCGCTCAATGAGCAACTCAATATGGAATACTACTCGGCGTATAGTTATCTGGCAATGTCCGCGTATTTTCTCACGCAAAATCTCAATGGCTTTGCCCATTGGATGCGCGTTCAGGCCCAGGAAGAACTCACCCATGGCATGAAAATATACGACTTCCTCGACGACCGCGAAGCCGATATACGCTTTAGCACCATTGATACCCCCAAACAAAGTTGGGACAGCCCTCTGGAAGTATTTGAAGACAGCCTTGCCCAGGAGCAAAAAGTCTCTCAAAGTATCTACAACATCGCCGATCTCGCCCTGTCCGAACGCGACCACGCCACCCATACCTTTCTCCAGTGGTTTATTGCCGAACAAGTCGAAGAAGAAGCCGTTGTCAGGGAATTGATCGACACGATCAAGCTGGTCGGCATAGAGGGCAACGGCTTATTCTTACTCGACCGCGACCTCGCCCAGCGCCCGCTCAATGGCACCGATACTGCCGAGGGCCAGTAGCAAGCCTGTAACTTGTTAAACAAGAGTTATTTATTGACAAATAAAACTCTATTTATTATTTTCTCTCAATATGCCAATAAGTATTTCATCTAAAAATACGGCCTTGAGTTTCAAAATATCAGGAGAAGAGCATAGAAAAAGGGTTGCATTACAGAATTGAATCCGCTATCTTGTCTGCCCAAGTATTATTTTTTCCCCAATACTTGCCACACACACTATGATTTGGTCGAGCACACCGCTCCCCTGCGGCTCGTGATCGTTTTCCCATCCAGATCAACTCCCCAAAGTAACACTCCCCTAAACCAGGTTGTCACATAATCAGGCCATTGGTTTCCCCATGATCGATGCGCCATATATTCTGACAACAACCGATTCTCTCCCATACAGGAGTCGGAAGGTATCACAGTATATGCTTCCCTTATTGTGAACCTTTGACGAGTTGAAACACAAGACACTCGATCAAGAGAGTCGTTTTCTCAGTCACGGGGGAAATACATGTCTGCCGCACTCATGAGTTCCAGCACCTCAACCAGAACAAATGGAGGCAGTAGTTCTGCACTGGAACTCTATTTCAAAGACATCGCCTATAGCGAATTGCTCACGCCACAAGAAGAAATTGATCTGGCCAAGCGCATCCGCGCAGGGGATCGCAGAAGCCTCAATAAAATGATCGAATCCAATTTGCGATTTGTCATTACCATAGCCAAAGAATATCAGGGGCGAGGCTTGCTCCTGGAAGACCTCATTGCCGAAGGCAACATGGGTCTTGTTCGCGCAGCCACCCGCTATGACGAAACCGTTGGCGTCAAATTCACCACGTATGCAGTCTGGTGGATTCGGCAGGGCATCTTATCCGCATTGGCAGAAAAAGCCCGCATGGTACGACTGCCCGTCAACAAAATCAAACACCTGAGCAAATTGGAACGCATATCCTCGGAACTCAAACAATCCCTGGGGCGCGAACCGCGTGTTGAAGAAATCGCTGCACAGGCCGAATTGCAACCCAAACAAGTGCAAGACCTCCTCAGCGCTTCGCGGTGGCATATTTCATACGACATGCCCCTTGAAGACGGCCCTGACACCAGCCTGCTGGAAATGTTGTCAGACAAAGATCAAGAAAGCCCCGAAGAGGCCATGCTCGAAAGCTCTATGGCAGAGGAAATACGCACTGCGCTCAACACATTGGCACCGCGCGATGCCCGCGTGTTGCGCCTCTATTTTGGCATTAACAGCGGTGAAACAATGACGCTGGAGCAAATTGGCAACATCCTCAACCTGACCAAAGAGCGCGTGCGCCAAATACGCGACAAAGCCCTGGCAGCACTCAAACATCCCTCGCGCATGCGTAAAATGAGAACCTTATTGATGGAGAATTGATCCGGTGGCCAATCGCATGGAATCGGCTGGCCTGGGCATCACGCGCGTCAGTCACATCACATTGGTTACAGGTAACCTCGAGCGCGCATCGGCATTTTACGAAAAGCTCCTGGGGCTGCAACCCATTCCCCGGCCAGATTACGACTTTGCTGGTGCCTGGTATCGCTGTGGCGACATCGAAATCCACCTGATCCTCGCCGAGGAATACCCCCGTCCCTCGCGCCGCCACATCGCCTTTGAAGTCGCCGACTTCGATCGCGTCATCACCTCGCTCGACCGCGAACGCGTGCGCGTTGCCTCTGGCCCCGGCGTGCGGCCACACGACGGCACGCGCTATGTTTTCGTACACGACCCGGACGGCAACCTCATCGAAATAGGCCGTCCGGGAAAGGCGTGAAAAAAAATCGGGCCGCGATCCCTTGAGACCGCGGCCTATTTTTTTAGCAGTCATCCCACCTATCACAACCCCCACATCTGATCAATATCCTCCTGATACGCGCTGACCTTCCCGGATACCACATCGCTCACCTGGACGACCTGTCCGCTTTTGCCCGACTCGTAAATCGCCTCGCTCACGGCCTTGCTCTTAAGCCCCTCTTCGGCATCAATTTCCACATCGCGCCCAACACTCAGAGCATCGATAAAATCCCACAACTCAATCGCCATGCCATCCGTCAGCCCATAGGGAAAGAGGCGCTCCTTTTCGCGCTGGCTCAGTGAATCCAGAAACATATCTTGAAGCTGGGACACGCCATAAGTCGTACCATCTATAAAATGGCATTCACCGCGCGCCTGAGACGCTGCCGGATGAAAAATATCGCTCTCGACAATCGTACCCTTGCTCCCGGTGAGATTGAGTTGTGTAAAACCCTTCCCCGGCGCGCTAACCGTCCACGACCACGTGCCGATCACACCACTTTCAAAATTGAAAATACTGGTCCAAAAATCCTCGCGACTGTCATCGACCAGATCATCGCCTTTTTTGTGGGGACGCTGTTCCATTTGCTCCACACGCGCATAAACACTCTCCACTTCCCCAAACCAGTAGCGCATAGTATCAACCCAATGTGCGCCACTATCCATAACCATTCCGCAACCGCCGAGTTTGCGATCCACGCGCCAGTGCCAATCGGGATAATTCGCGGGATCCTGCCACCCCGACCTGATGGCGTACCACAATCTGGGTTCGCCGAGCGGCCCACCGTTAAACGCCCAGTGAATCGTGCGCTGTCCAACACTGCGGCGACACTGTTCGGCATTCGCGGCGACCTTATTGCAGCGTTTGGCTGTATCAATAATTTTTTGCGTGGCTTTAACCGTTATGCCAATGGGCTTCTCACACAAAATATTCACACCACCTTCGAGCAACTCGCAAGCAAGCACATGATGCAAACCGTGAGGACTGCATATATCGGCCCCATCGAGATTGGACTCTGAATTGAGCAGATCCTCAACCGAGGGATAACTATTGACCTCCCATCCAGTCTTGCCATTGATCTGATCGGCAAATGCCTGTGCCCGACTGATATCGCTATCAACCGTAGCCACAATGCGAAAACGGTCTTCGCCACTGTCAATAAGCTCTCCATACCGCCGAAGATGCCCGCCGGCAATACCGCCACAGCCGACAAGCGCGAGATTTACAATTTTTCCTCTGGACATCAGGTTTCCTTTCTCTGGTGATATTCTGCCATCGCCTCCCAATAATACGGCGTGGGAATCGGACTCTGGAGCGACGGATCATTCACATCTTCCATCCATTGCCAAAGGCGTTGGCTCAACGCATTATAAACATCCCTGTATTCGGGTTTATCGGCTACATCCTCAAATTCATCGGGATCCTTTTCCAAATCGTAGAGTTGCGCCACGGGTTGTTTGATGCGCGGTCTTGGGGGATCGGTCATATCCACGGGCACATCTATCAGACGCCGCGGACTGAAATTGCGAATAAACTTATAGCGATTGGTGCGAACACTCCGACTATCGCTACCCTGAAAGATCGAAAAAGCCGCATCCCGCGTGGGTTCCGCCTCGGGATCTTTGAACACACTGGCAAAACTCAAACCCTCCACATTATCCGGAACGGGATGCTGTATGAGATCCATAAGCGTGGGCAAAAAATCGACATTGCTGAGCAGATGGCCACAGCACTGTCCCCCCCGAACACCTCCACCGGGCCAACGCATAAGCAATGCAACGCCAATACCCGCGTCATAACAAAACCACTTGGCCCTGGGAAATTCAATACCGTGATCAACCGTAAACACCAGCAGCGTATCGTCTTCCAACCCACATTCTCTCAATGCATCGGTGATAACCTGAACAGCCTCATCAACGCGGCGGATCGCACCTTGTTGCAAAGCGAGTTCCCGCCGCGCCGTCTCGTCATCAATTAGATAAGGCGGCACATCAATACCCTTACTATCATCAGGCCCCACATCGCCAAAATCGTGCGGACGATGCGTCTCAAAAAAACCGACTTGCGCGTAGAACGGCGTCCTGGAACCCGCGTCAGCCCTGAGAAAATCGGCCAGAGCCTGGGCAACCACAAGCGCGTTTGCACGGCGGCCATTTTCATCGCGCTGTGCAAAAGTCGCTTCAAAACCCAAATCCTCAGTATTGGACGCCTCGTGCTGCAAACCGAAAAGAGCCGTATGATAACCCGCATCGCTCAAAATATGCGAAAGATGTCGCTCGCCCTCATTAAAACACCAATCCCACGGCGAATGCGTCAGACCAATCAACCCATTGCTCTGCGGATAGCGCCCCGTAAGCATAGCCCCCCGGCTGGGGCTACACACCGGACTCGTCGTAAAATAATTGGTAAATTTAAACCCATCATCGGCAATCGCGTCAATCGCAGGTGTATGTACCGTATCGACACCATAACACCCAAAATGCCGCCCTGTATCGTGCGTGGTGATAATGATAATATTCGGCATGAAAATCTCCAGAAAAGCATGAAATGCAACCACCGATGAACACCGATAAACACTGATGGAAAGCATCTGCCTTTGGGCGGTGTTGGGTGGGCTGATCGCTGACTGCTGACTACTTTTTTAAGTGCTCTATAAAATGACAACGCCTACAGCAAATAATCACATCCTCCACACCCTCTTTCCCCAGCGTCTTGTAGTGCAAGTGATGCACATGCAAATACTCTTTGCTCCCGCATAAAACGCACTGGCAATTGTAATGGGCGAGAAACTTCTGCCTCTTAATCTGCCATGACTTGGATCGTATATACCGATCGTAATCGGGCGGCGGATCAGCGCGAGCCAACTGCGCTATCAGGCGTTTTCTATCCACCTTGCGAATCCCCTTTGGGTGTGTTGTGGATTGCAGAATTTTTTTTCGCGTCTGTTCGTTCATACGCTCATGATAATTAAAAATCGAAAATTAAAAATTAAAAACTGACGTTACACATAGGTACAATATCGGGCGCCTGTCATTCTGAGCCTTTCGGCTTCGCTCAAGATAAACTCCGCGCAGCGGAGTCGAAGGAGCGGGGTACAACTGCGACAGCAGTTCATCTTCTACCAACTCAGGTGGAACAGATGCTTCGGCTCCGTTTCACTCCGCTCAGCATGACAAAAACACCAGACCTGTGTAATATTAATAAACTCGCGTGGGTCGCGTTTTTCTTTGACTGCGCGAAAAGATGTTATATGATATGTCACACATCATTTTAACCACTCACAGGAGGAAGGGATGGAACTGTGCTATTTTGCAGATGAAATCGACAAAGCCGATTTTGATAAATCTGTGCGCCTGGGCGTAGAAGCGGGCGCAACGGGAATTGAACTGCGCGGCGGCATCTGGGGCAAACGCGTCCAGGAAATCGACAACGACGAATTGCAGCGCGTACAGGACGTACTCGCAAAGTACAATGTAACCGTCATGTCCGTCGGCTCGCCCGTGGGCAAATGCGCGCACGACAGCGACCGAGAAAAAGCCGAACACCAGCGCATGTTTGACCGCATGATCGAACTCGCAAAAGCATTTGATACAACCGTCATCCGCGGATTTTCCCTGTGGAACCCCAATCGGCGAAAAGGAGACCGGGAAAACCGGCCCGGCGTTGAGAATTATCTCGACGTCATCGTGCCATTTCTCGAACCCATAGCCAAAACAGCCGAACGCGAAGGCGTCACCCTATCAATGGAAAACGAAGGCGCGACCATTGCCGGCAGTTGCGCGGAAGCGAGAATGGTTGCCGACGCCCTGGGCGACACATCGGGATTCAGCTTCTGCTGGGATGTGAACAACGGCATCGGATGTGGCGAACAAGCCATCCCCGATGGCTATGAACAGATCAAAGACCGGATCACCCACTTGCACGTCAAGCCCAACCCCGACAAAGAACTGGACCCCATTCGCGACAGCGATATAAAATACGAAGACCTGCTCAAAATGGTCCTATCAGACGGTTATACGGGCAATGTGAGCATCGAACACTGGGGATCCCCAGAACTCATGCTAAAAGGCGTGCGGCAACTGCGCGCAGTATTGGACAACTTGTAAAATGGACCTACACAAATTATTCACAGATGTATTTCATCCCGAATTCGATGAAACAGTAGCCGTCATTGCCGATGTCCCGCACGGTGAACTGCGCGATAGCGAGACCTGGCGCGAGCGCAGAGAAATGGCCGCCGAATGGCGTGCGGCCTGGATATCCCTCGGCGAACAAATCGGCT
The DNA here is from genome assembly GCA_965205975.1 of Candidatus Latescibacterota bacterium. GTDB lineage: Bacteria > Latescibacterota > UBA2968 > UBA2968 > UBA2968 > VXRD01. The sequence continues at coordinate 5,353,467 of OZ242195.1, read as the reverse complement.
TTGACGTATTGCCGCTCATCACCTTTCCCGCGACCGGCGCGCACAATGGCAATTTGCCCCTCGACAAAGGCGACCCCATCCCCTTGCGCGACGGCCTGACGCAAGCAACGATAGTAAATGCACTCACGCAATTCTCCGCCACCGCGCCCCTATCTATGTGGGCGCGTTCACACAATGATTTTCGCGCCGCATCATTGCCAGGCGTTGCCCGACGCATGGAAGAAACCGCGCTCTCTGCGGATTATACCGAAGTGGCGCGCCGCTGCCAGATATTAATGGACGCACTTTCCGAAGCAGAATACGCACGGGTTATTTTTTCAACCGGCCACAAATGGACCGTTGACCTGCGCTACGGAGAAGCCCACAAAGACGACGGGCAACTGCCCCGAGAAAAAGCAAACTCGGCATTTCCCATTATCAACTTGCCGAGCGGAGAGAGTTTCCAGGTCCCCTATGAAGGAGAAAGAAAGGGCGAACCGAGTCGCACGGAAGGCGAAATACCCGTCAGTGACAACGGCGACGTCATCGTATTTCGGGTCGAAAACAATCGGATAGTAGATGTCGCGGGCAAAACAATACAGGCCGCGAGCTTCAAAGCCTATTTCGAGGAAGACCCGACGCGCGGCAACATCGCCGAACTCGCCCTGGGATGCAATCCCAAAGCCGTTGTTTGGGGCAATGTCTTAGAAGATGAAAAAGCGGGCTTTCACTGGGCTTATGGACGCAGCGAACATCTCGGCGGCACAATTGGACCAGAACAATTCAAATCCCCCGCACATATTGTTCACGAAGACATCGTCTATGCCAAAGACAGCCCGATTCAAGTGGCGTCACTCCTGTTGATTTCAGCAACCGGGAAAACACGCCAAATCATCCGGGATGGCGCATATCTGGTTTGAGAAGTGTGAAGGATGAAGTGTGAAGTGTGAAGCGAGACGAAAAACCCACGAAAGGAATATCCCATGTTAATCGACGCGCACAATCACCCAAACTGGCACGGATTCAACGCCGAAAAAATATTGAAAAACATGGACGAGCAAAACATCGACCAGCTATGGCTATTTTCCTGGGAAGCGCCAGAAGACGAATACAGCCCCAGTTATCACAATGTATTGCCCCCAACCGGCGTGTGCATCCCCCTCGAAGACGTGATACAGGTAGGGCGCACAGCCCCCGACCGATTTGTACTGGGATACATGCCACACCCAAAGCGGCCCGACGCAATTGACCGCTTGAAAGCAGCCGTAGAAATTCACGGGATTCGGGTTGCCAGCGAACTAAAAGTGCGGGTGGTATTTGACGATCCGGATGCCCTCAGACTCTATCACGTCTGCGGTGACCTGGGCCTGCCGATCACCATCCATCTCGACTATCCCATCGATCACGGACACGGGGATTACCCGCGGCCAAACTGGTGGTATGGCGGCAGCATCGAAGCATTTGAACGCGCGATTATCGCATGTCCTGAAACCAACTTCATCGGCCATGCACCGGGATTCTGGGCACACATTTCCGGCGACGGCAAGTTCGACAAAGAAGCGTATCCCAAAGGTCCGGTTGAACCGGGCGGCAAAGTGCCTCAGATGCTCAAAAAATACGACAATCTATACGCCGACCTCTCCGCGGGATCGGGACTGACCGCAATCAGCAGAGACGAAGCGTTTGGCAGGCAATTCTTGATCGATTTTCAAGACAGTCTGTTATTTGGACGGGATTATTTCGACACGCGCCTGATGGATTATCTACAGCGTCTGAACCTGCCAAAAGACGCATTCGACAAGATAACTTATCAAAATGCCCAGAAGTTATTGGGGGATGATTGATAATTTATGAAAGGATACACAATGAATCGAACCAGTTTTTATTCTTGGATAAGGGAGCATTCCGCAGTTATAGGAGTGATAATCGCCTTTTTGGCGTTACTTATTGCGGTGATGCCTGTTTGGCATAAAGACAGTGACGGGGACGGCTACGGCGATCCAGAGCAATATATATGGTGGTTTTGGGCACCCAGTGGCTATGTGAAAAATGGCGATGACTGTTATGACAGCAACGCAGAGGTTAAGCCTGGACAAAAGAATTTCTTTGACAAAGATAGAGGTGACGGCTCTTTCGACTATGACTGCGATGGCGAAGTTAAAAGACAACACACCGAGATAGGCGAATGTGTAATAGGGCCTACGAACACGACAGCGAGGCAGGGATGGAACGAAAGGGTGCCCGATGTAGGGCAAAGAGGGCAGTGGCTAGTGGACTGTGACAGAAGTCTAGTGCATCGTGGCAAAAGTCATTGGTGTTATAGATTAAGGGGTCTTCCGGTATAGGTCCATTTAAACGGTTTGGCCATGGTTTTGTTGAAAAAGGCAATGAAATCCAAAAGCGATTGCTGGAGGTCTTGGACAGAGGTAAAACTCCCTCTTTTGAGTAGGCGTCGCACGAGAATAGAAAACCAGCATTCAATCTGATTGAGCCACGAGGCGTGTTTAGGGGTATAAACAAAGCGCACTCGGTGGGCTTGATTGCTGAGGAAGTCGGCCCGGGTTTGCATAGATTTTAGAATCCCGTATTTGCCTTTTTCCCCTAAATCGTCTTGAATGTCGCACACATCAGCCACCCATCGGACTAAGGCTTCCGATTTATGGGTATTGAGTTGATCCACGACAAAGACCCACTCACCTTTTGGGTCTTGTGCAAAGGTCTGTTGGATGTGCGTCTTAAAATCTTTCTCTGTTCGTGTTAGGGATAAGGTTGGGGCAATCACCTGCCCTGTGGCGACTTCAAAATTGCCAATCAAGCAACAGGTGCCATGTCTTTTGTATTCAAACTCCTGATGTTCAACCCGTCCCTGCTTCATCGGTAGGGTGGGTTTGGCACGTTCTTTGGCCTGTATGCCCGTTTTTTCATCTGTGCTGATGACATGCACACCTTCTTCGTGAAGGTCAAGAGCAGATTGATATAAGGCACAGACCTTTTCACTTGCCTCGTAAAAGGCTTCTTTATCTTCATCAGGAGGACGCGCCCAATACCGGACTTGATGCGGCTTAAGATCGGCCTCTTTTTAAAAAACGTCCCACACTGCGAAGGGAAATGTCAGGGACGATGCCGCGGGCGATGACTGCTTCACGCAAGACTTGAGGCGTCCAATGGCTGATGGGATACCCACACGCTTTGGGGGCTTCACAGGAGAGGGCCACAATCTTTGTGACCACCTGTGCCGAATACCTCACAGGCGTACCTGGACGGGGCGCATCCGATAGGAGGGATAAGACCGCATCGGACAAGGCACGGCTATCGCCCTCGGCTTCCATCGCTTTGAGAGCCTCATAACCTGCCAGCCAACGCTTGCGCCAGGTAGAAACTGTCTTTGGATCTGCGCCGACTTGTGCGCTGACTTGACCGATGCCTAACCCTTCACTGCTTAACAGGATCATACGCGCACGGCGGGCATGGTCTTGGCGACTGGTATGGCGTTGGACAATGTGTTCTAAGACGCTACGTTGCATCACGCTGATGGGCAACGGGCTGGCTTTTTTGTAATAACCGGGCATGGACACCTCGATGAGACAGGCACTATAAACGGGATCGAATTTTATCTGAAGGCTTGGCGGACACACAAAGATAAGCAATGCTGATCATACAAGGAACCTTTTTTGCCACGATGCACTAGAAGGCTTTCCCCCTAGTCTAGTGCTGATAAAAGAGACAGTGCCAAGAACACAAAAGGGGCGATAAATAATACGCGTACGGCACTTACATATATAATCCCCATAATTTAAGTGTCCGCGAGATCGGATATGAGAACAGATACTGAAATACGAGTAAATGGACTACACGCCCTGGTAGATGCTCTGGGTATTGTTGAAGCTGAGAAATTCATCAGCTTGATCTTGCGAGAGCCATTCGATTATACGAAATGGCAGCAAAACCTCTGGCCAGAGAAAAGCGTCTCTGAGATAAGCAAGGCTGCAATGGAATCGCGCAGAAGGCTGAATAAACAAATATGAACTTAACAGACCTCAATTTCTCCAACAGGCTCGACACATCTTCCTCTGATCTTACTGAGGACTTTTTTGTACCTGCCTTAAGTGCTGCTTGCCGATATGATCGTGGCGTTGGATTTTTCAGTTCGGGCTGGATAAGAATTACATCCAAAGGTTTAATCGCATTTGCGGCGAACGGGGGAAAAGCTCGGTGGGTTACAAGTCCTATTTTGAGTGAAGAAGATTGGGAAGCATTAAGGATAGGCGATGAAGCCAAATACGACCCTGTCTTGCGGGCGTCTTTGCAACGCAATATCTCCGATCTTGAAAGAGCACTGAAAAAAAATTCCTTATCTGCGCTCGCCTGGATGGTTGCAGATGGTATTTTATCATTCAAATTGGCACTTCCAAGGAATAAACTCGAACAAGGAGAATTTCACGATAAATTTGGCATTTTCACTGACATCAATGGCAATCAAATCAGCTTTAATGGCTCGTATAACGACAGTATTCAAGGCACGCGAAATTACGAATCTATTAAAATTTTCCGGGGATGGGATCCGGCTTTTGAAGAACTGGTAGCTGACGATGTTGAACGCTTTGAAAGGCTCTGGAATAATCAAGACGGAAATGTAAGAGTATTTGATCTTCCGGAAGCTGCAAAAGAACAAATTCTCAAACTGCGGAAATTTGATAGACCCTATCCTAAACCTCAATGGATGGCACAGGATGGGAGCAGAATACATTATTCACCTGCCAAACCGGTCTTGCCAGAAAATCTTAAACTCAGAGATTATCAAACAGAGGCTGTTGATGCGTGGTTTGATTACAAATGTCAGGGATTTTTGGAAATGGCGACTGGTAGCGGGAAAACCATCACGTCATTGGCCGCGTCTGTCCGTTTGTTTGAACAAGAAAAACGACTGGCTGTTATCCTCGCCGTCCCATACCAGCATCTGGTTGACCAATGGAATAAGGAGGCGCAAGCATTTGGATACAGACCAGTACTTGCATATCGAAGTAAACGTCAATGGCTAAACAAATTAAATACAGACGTCAGGGATTACAACGCGGGATACCGACAATTTATTTCTGTTATCACAACGCATCAAACATTCATATCACCGGAATTTCAGGAGGCAATTGGACGTTTCGATGGCCCCGCTTTGCTGATTGCCGATGAGGCACACCATCTGGGGGCAGAGCAAAGTCAGCAAAATTATCCCAACCACATTCCCTTCCGGCTCGCTCTATCAGCCACACCAGACCGGTGGTTTGATGAAGAAGGAACACATACTTTACGAGATTATTTTGGCGAAACAGCATTTTCCTTTCCTCTTGAAAAAGCAATTGGCGTTTGCCTGACTCCCTATTATTATTATCCCCGTCTTGTTCCCTTAACGGATGAAGAATTGGAACAATACGAAGATATCACTGTCAAAATTGCCCGTTTAATGGGTCGAGAAGATGAATCTGGTCAAAACGCGCTAAAGATGATGTTGATACGCAGAGCTCAGTTGCTAAATCGCGCAGAAAACAAGCTCGTAGTTCTATCTGGTCTCATTGATCAGCAATCAGATATTAAGCATACTTTGTTTTACTGCGCCCCCGGTCAAATGCAGGAGGTCCTCACATTACTTGGAAACCAAAAAGGACTTTTTGTTCAACGTTTTACTGCTGAAGAAGACACAAAAGATCGCAGACAGCGATTAGAAGACTTTGAAAAAGGCTTATTGCAGGGCCTTGTAGCAATGAAGTGTTTGGATGAAGGTGTGGATGTGCCAAGCACAAAAACGGCGTATCTTTTGGCCAGCAGTAGCAATCCAAGAGAGTTTATTCAACGACGTGGGCGTATTCTACGCCAAGCACCAGGGAAGGATTTTTCTGTTGTTCACGATTTAATTACAGTCCCTCCCAATGCCTGGTCCGGTACGCCATCTGGCGTTTCTTTTGACGCTGAACGCAGTCTCATACGCAAAGAACTCCAGCGTTTCAAAGAATTTGCTGGTCCAGCTAAAAACAAACATCGAGCCATAGACGTGATTTGGAAAATAGCCAAGCGATACGGTCTTATGGATTTTTAAGGATAAAATAAAATGCCCTCCCATCCACCTGCTGATGTTACAACGACTCTTCTCGAACAATGGTTTGCCAATTGTGATGAAGATGTCAAGACCGTTATCCAAGAGGTACTAATGTTAGAACTGGAATATATCTCATGGGCACGCCCGCGCGTTCAAGACCAAATTGATACGATTGTCTCTCATGTAGCAGAACAAGAGACCAAATGATCAACAGATAGGATTATAAAAAATGATTTTGGATTCCATGACATTGGATAACTTTCGTCAATATTATGGCCGACAACGACTTCAGTTTGCACATGGCAACAAACAAAATATAACCGTTCTTCACGGCGTCAATGGCGCGGGAAAAACATCTCTCTTTCTCGCTCTTAACTGGTGCCTGTATGGTGAAGGGGTGGATACTGTCGGTGAATTGATTAGCAAAGAGGCTATCAGCCGGGCAAAGGTGAACGAACAAGTCCAAACCACTATAGAATTGACCTTTTTTCACGAGGGTGAGCGATATCTGGTTCGTCGCATCTTAACTGGCCGAAAACAAAAAAACGGAACCTGTGAAACGGAATCTGAGCCCACATTTACCATGCTACGCACAGGTGCTGATGGGCAGTCTTTGCGTGTCACCAATCCCATTCGCACAATAAATACCATTCTTCCTTCAAACGTGCGAACTTACTTTTTTTTTGATGGCGAAAAAATCGACAATTTTGCCAGACCAGAAGCCGCCAAAGAGGTTAAAGACGCCATCTATCTGATTTTTAAACTGGAGATTTTAGATCGAGCAAAGCGACATCTGGAAGAAACCGCCAGGAGAAATCGCAGTAAGTTGAGAGAATATGCAGACGATGAACTTAAAGAATTAATTAAAGATGATGAAAAAGCCCGTGCAGAGCGGGAAAAAGCGAGAGAGCGTCGCGGAGAAATAGAGGAAGCAATAGCTTCTGCTCAAAAAAAAATAAAAGACATTAGTGCCCGTCTTCGCGAAATGGAAAATGCGAAACCCCTACAACAACGACGCGACGATCTTAAAGAATTTCTTCAATATCATCGTGAAGAATTAAATAAAGTAACTGTCCAAATCCGCGATTTGGCGTCTGGTGGACATTTTGTAACCGCATATCAGGCTATTGAAAAGGCATTGCATATTTTGGAAGGAAAAAGAAAACGCGGGGAACTTCCAAGCGGTATTCGCGAACCATTTGTCAAAGATTTAATTGATCAAATGAAATGCATTTGTGGGCGTCCTATAACGGATGGTAGCCCTGAGCACAATCAATTGCTGGTCTTGCTGAAAAGCCAGTTACCCAGTACATTGGAAGATAATGTCATGAATACGCAAGCTGCCTTACTACTCTTTAAAGAACGGGTTGAACGCCACCGACAAGATTTAGATCAGGCCAGGCAAAAACGTTCAAGCTTGATTGAAGAGATCCATTCACATGAAGCCGAGTTGGACGAAATACAGAACCAACTCAAAGGTTCACCAGTCGAAGACGTGAGGAAATTAGAAGCGCAACGCACAGAATTTCAGGCAGACATTGATAGATACAACCTGGATAAGGGTGGGCTTGAGGAACGTATCAAAACACTATCACAACAAATTGAGAAATTAGACAAGCAAATCAGTCAAGCAAAAAAGGAGGAATCTCGGGCACAGTTTTTCGAAATAAAAATGAATCTGGCCCAAAAAGCCGCTGACAGTATTGACGACATGTATGACCGTTTTGCAGATGCAAATCGCCGAAATATCGAAACTAAGACCAGAGAAATTTTTAAACGGCTTGCGTGGAAAGAAAATCATTTCCAAGATGTGCTTTTAGACAAAAATTTCAATTTGGAAGTGATTGATCGCTATGGTACCCCATCAAGGTCAGAATTTTCAGCAGGTGAGCGTCAAATTTTGAGTTTGTCATTTATTACAGCGATGTCGCGCATCAGCGATGGAAAAGCTCCCCTTGTGATGGATACACCATTTGGTCGTCTATCGTCTCAACACCGAAATAATATCACGGAACATTTACCCGATTTGTCTGAACAACTTGTCTTGTTTGTGACTGATGAAGAATTGCGCGGTCAGGCACGCAAAAATCTTAAAGCTCGTATTGGCGTAGAATATAGTCTCAACTTTGATCACGACACCAGTTGCACAAAAATTGTTGAGGTCTCATGATGAACGAGGAACGCATCGTCCGGGATACAGTGAACATTGATGATTCTTTTCACGACATCTACAAGCGATTAACCGAAGGCAGTGACCCAGTTGATGTGCCATTTCAAACCATGAAGGACGTGTTTATGTGGGCCGCCTGTCTGGGTTATCAGCAAAGCGAACGCAAACCTATTCGCGGCAAACGCACAATTATTTTTAGATGGGCACAATTTTCATCGCAAACTGATATTCCACTGATTAAAGCGATGGCAATTGCAGATAGTGGAGATGTAGATGTGCTGATGAGGCAGGAAGATGTTTTGACAGCAGTGGAGGAATATGCGAATGCTGGAATCATGGCATTGGAGTCAAGGCTATCGAACGCAAATGATCAAAACCTCTGGAATTTAGTGGACCTTCTTTAAAAATTCATACTAAACATCGGCTTAAAATGGCTTTTGATCTTCCAAATTTTGAACAGGAAACTGCGGATTTCAGAAAATATCGTATCACCAGATTAATTTTACACCCGGATCAATGGGAGGAATATCCAAATCGCGTTACGTTGGAGTGGAAAGTGGTAAAATTTAATACTGAAAATGCGACTTTGCTGCCCACTGACAAGAAAGGCATTTATTCTTTTATTGTTCAACCAGGTATTGCGAATCATCCTTTATTGGCATATCCTTTATACATTGGAATGACAGAAGAAAACTTTCGTGCTAGATACCGACGATACTTACGAGAGCCACACGAAAGAAAACCCAGACCGCTAGTTACGGAAATGCTTACCAAATGGTCTGAACATCTTTACTTTGTCTATGCCCCAATAGAAGATGAAAACCTGATTAAAAATGTAGAAGATGATCTCTTAATAGCATTAATTCCACCATTTAATAGCCGTTTCCCTGCTGAAATCCAACCATTTGTTACTGCTGCATTAAGCTGAAATTCGTGAGAAAAAAATGCCAGATTCTGCTATATTTCCCGCTCTTAGATGTCGCATGGGCGACTGGATTTACTATGTTACATTTATGTCTTTTAAAGACATATCCCAGTGGATACGTCCCACGGAGGAGATTTACAAGAGTAAACGTTTAAGCGAGTGGATTCAACGTGCCCTAAGCGGAAAACATGCTCAAGAGATAGCAACATATTTACAAAATCAAGAAGAGCGTATGTTTAATGCAATTTTTGTAGGAATATACGGTGGGGAACCTCAATGGGGCGAGATTCAAATTTCTTCCACACTAGAGTTGTCCCCCTTTGAAGTTACTGATGACCAACTTGATAATTTGTCACGTTCAGTAGGAGTTCTACACTTTTCTGGTGAAGAGAAACTCTTTGCAATTGATGGGCAACACCGAGTAGCTGGCGTAAAATTAGCTCTGAAGCAAAATAAGCATCTACTGAATGATGATGAAATTACGGTTATACTGGTAGGACATAAAACGGACCAAACAGGCAGGGAACGCACAAGGAGACTCTTCACAACACTAAACAAAACAGCTAAAAGAGTTTCTCGTACTGATATCATTGCTTTGGACGAGGATAATGGTGCTGCAATTGTCACACGACGTATGATTGATGATTTTACTTTATTTCAAAAGGGACAACTAATAGCGTTTACTCCCACGGCAAATATCAGTGACTCTGATTTAGACTCAATTACAAGCGTGATAACACTTTATGATATAGTTAAAACTTTGGTGGGTTGTGTAGATGGTACAAGAGGATTTACAAATAATAGACCGGATGATGAATTATTAAATTCAGTTTATAAGTTTTGCTGTTCATATTGGGATTCGTTACAAAAAATAATACCTGAATATCAAGAAGTCTTTCTATCTAACAAAACACCTGCCTCAACTTTTAGACAACCAAACAATAATCATCTTTTGTTTCGGCCAGTCGGTCAACGCGCATTTACGGAATCAACTGCCTATTTAATTAAGAATTACAGTTTGGGGCTTGATGAGGCTATTAAAGAGTTATCACAAGTTGACCTCTGGCTTCATTCCCTGAAATGGCATTATATTCTCTGGAATCCCATTGAGCAAGCAATGATATCCAGAGCAAAAAACAGAAGTATAGCAAAATCTCATCTTTTGACGATGATAGGACGTGATAAATTTTTGACCGAAAAGCAATCTCAAGACTATCACGAATTTATGGAATTGCGTGAAGCCGAGATAGGATAAATTTCGCGATCTATTTTGTTGACTTTTATAGAGATAGTGTTTAAACTCCTTTTGAATAATAAAACAAACTTCCAAACAAGAAAAACAAACTTCCAAAAGGCTCTGAAAATCATGAACTTAGCAGATTTGGACTTTACAGTCTCTTTTCCTGCGATTCGTGGCATTCAAGCAAAACGCGAATATTACCTCGTTATGTGTCCTATCAGGTTCATCACGAGGCTTTTTTGTTTTGATGAAAAGGGCGAAGTGCCAGCGGAGATGCGTGCCCAGCGCGTTTTGAATCAATCACGAGTGCCGGAAATTGCGCGATATATCATCGAAAACAACGATAATTATTGTTTCTCTGCAATCACGGCCTCTGTTGATGGGGATATCGAATTTATACCAGTTGCAGAACGAGGTGGTAATCGCAATATTGGTACGCTCGTGGTTCCAATGGAGGCCAGATTTATTGTGAACGATGGTCAACATCGGCGGGCGGCGCTTCAATTGGCATTGGAAGAATGTCCCGAATTGGCAGACGAAACTATAGCAGTCGTGTTGTTTATCGACGCTGGTTTAAAGCGCAGTCAGCAGATGTTTGCCGATTTGAACAAACACGCCGTGCGTCCCACGCGGTCTCTCGGAATACTCTACGACCAACGCGATCCAATGGCCGGGATGGTACGAAATCTGATCCAAAGAGTACCAGTATTCAATGCATACACCGAACTCGAAAAGACAACAATTTCAAATCGATCTACCAAAATTTTCACCCTGAGCAATATCTATCAGGCCACTCAAATGCTCCTGGATAAAAATAAAAAAGATCCCGTTTTTGAAGAAGACGAAGCCCGTGCTTATGAGTTCTGGACAGAAATGACCACACACATTCCCGAATGGCAACAGATAGCGGATGGGGATGTTGTTGCTGTCGATGTCAGAGAGAATTGTCTTCACGTTCACGGCGTCGCGCTCAAGGCCATGGGCATTGCGGGTGCTGACTTACTCAAACACTATCCGAATGATTGGCAAACGCGATTAAAACGACTCAGCAAAATCAATTGGTCCCGCCGTAATGAAGCATTATGGGAAGGACGAGCAATGGAATTGGGCAAAATTCGCCGGTCTCAGGATAATATCAGGCTGACAACCAATGTCTTAAAAAAACGTCTTGGCCTTACCCTAAACGAAGAGGAAGCTATTCTGGAAGCCAACTTTGAAAAACCAAAGCGGAATAGGAAATGAATGCCATGGTAGAGATAAGAAAACAGAATTTAAATGGTGTCTCAAATCTAAGCGGCGAAGGTCTAAAAGCCCTCTACGAAGAAATCAGAGACCTCTATCTATCCGATGATCGTCCATGGATTATCGGATACAGCGGCGGCAAGGACTCCACCACGGCCTTGCAAGCGATATGGTATGCCATATCTGAACTCCCGCGTGAAAAACGGGGAAAAATGATCTTTGTAATCTCATCCGACACACTGGTCGAAACACCTGTTATCGTGGATTACATCGACAACACACTGAATCGAATTAACGAAGTAGCCAAAATCCAAGACATGCCTTTTCAGGCCGAAAAAGTTATGCCGCTTATGGAAGATAGCTTTTGGACGAACCTCATTGGCCGCGGCTATCCCGCACCTACAACAACATTTCGCTGGTGTACAGAGCGAATGAAAATTGATCCCGCCAATCGATTCATTTTAGAGCGTGTGGCAGAATACGGCGAAGTCATTATGGTACTCGGAGTACGCAGTGACGAAAGTGCAACCCGTGCTCAGGTTATGAACTTGCACAAAATCACGGGCAATCTGCTTAAACGGCATTCAACACTGCCGCGTGCTTACGTGTACACGCCAATCGAAAACTTCACCACCAACGATGTCTGGACCTATTTGCTCCAGTGGAAATCTCCCTGGGGCAATAACAACCGAGACCTCGTTGCACTCTACAAGAACTCCCAGGCCGGCGAATGTCCCCTTGTTATTGACACCACAACGCCTTCTTGTGGAAACAGTCGCTTTGGCTGTTGGGTCTGTACAGTCGTAACCCAAGACAAGGCAATGGAGTCAATGATTGATAATGGCGAATACTGGATGGAGCCACTGCTGGAATTGCGCGATTGGTTGGCAGCAACTCAAGACCCGGAAAAGAAACGAGACTTCAGAGACTACAAACGTCGCAATGGACGTATTATGCTGGATCGTAGCAACGAACAAAAGGTCGTTCCCGGTCCTTATTTTTTGAAAGTTAGGCAAGAAATTTTACGCATGGTTTTACAAGCACAACAATCAGTGCGTGAGAATGGACCCGACCCGAATGCCACACTCATTCATCCCGAAGAATTAAATGAAATTAGACGAATCTGGCGGATGGAAGAACAGGATTGGGAAGACAGTGTACCCAAAATCTACCGGGAGGTTATGGGCGATGACCTGATCTGGGTCGAAGATGACACCGGGAGTTTTACCCCTCAGGATCGTTCAATATTAGAAAAAATTTGTGAGGTACGAAATATCCCCCCCAAACTTGTCATGAAGCTACTGGATGTCGAGCTATCCATGAATAGAATGGCCTATCGTTCAAACATCTCCAAAAAGCTCGAAGCAGTCCTCGCTGAAGAATGGCAAACCGAAGAAGAAGCTATTAAACGGGAATTAAAGCGACGATCGCGAAAGGCAAGCGTTCAGAGATGATTTTTAAAACCCTATCCATCCAAAATTTTGGACTTTTTTGTGGTTCACATGAATTTGATCTTGAACCGCGGACCAAATATCGTAAGACAAGTCCAATCATCCTCTTTGGTGGCAAAAACGGGGCTGGAAAAACCACCTTCCTCGAAGCCATTCTGCTTTGTCTTTATGGCAAAAATGCACTTAATAGTCGAATGAGCAATCGAGACTATGGCGAGTACATTGCAGGTCGCATACATCGCCCCAGAGGCGGTGGCGGTATAAAGTTAAAAAATACAAGCATCCAGCTTGCGTTTTCCTACGCCAAGTTTGGAGAACAGCACCTTTACACCGTAAAAAGAGCCTGGAAAAAATCGGACTCCCTAAAAGATGGGATTGAAGAACAATTGACGCTTGAAGAAAATGGAGAAGAGCTATTTGAAGCAGAACAAGTGCAAGAGTTTCTAAATGATCTGGTTCCCATCGGTGTTTCACAACACTTCTTTTTTGATGGTGAGAAAATTCAGAATCTCGCTGAAGAAGAGGGCGGAACAGTCCTGGCAGAATCTGTCAAATCAATGCTCAGTTTGGACATCATTGAACAGTTGAAATCCGATTTGACTATTTATTCAAACCGTCAAAAAAAGAAGGCACAAGACGGAGCAACGGAAAAACGCTTAAAAGATATTGAAAAAAAACGATTTGAGCTTGATGAACAACTCTCAGCCTTAAGGCAAGACAGGGCACAGATTGAAGCACATTTGCAACGTGTAACGGCTAAAATTGAAGAAGCCGAAACCGAATTTGCAGTAGCGGGTGGAAAATACGCACAAAGACGGCAGGAATTTAAATCTCAACACGCTTCTTTAAACACACAAATTGAACAATGTAAAAGCCGCATCCGAGAAGAATGCGCACGCCTATTCCCCTTTTCATTGGTACCCGAATTATGTGAGCAACTTACGCAGCAGGTTCAAGGTGAGAGTGAAGTCCAAAAATGGCATATCGTGAGCGATGTTGCCCAGACCCGCTGGAAGGATATAAAGGAAAATCTCAACGACGGAATATTAAAACCCCCAATTGCTGAAAATGAGAACCTGATAGACCGAATTGGTTCTATGATCATAGAGGCATTCCAACCCCCTGAAGACTTTGAAACCATTAAAATTTTACACAACTTTTCTCAGGACGAAGGTGCTCAATTGATTAATTGGGCCAAAAGCGGCGCGCCAGTTAGTCGTGACGTTGTAATTGAAATGACCCGTCAACTTGAAAAAGCATTGACCGAACTCGAAAAAGTCGAAACGAACTTACAGCGTATTCCCGATGATGATGCAATTGCCCCGCATATCGAAAAAATGAATGATCTAAATCAGACCCTGGGATCTCTCTATACGAAATCAGATCGCATTGAAAGGGACATCCGCCAGCTTGAATACCGACTTAATGAGACCACTCGGGAATATCAAAAAACACTGGATGAGCTATCCCTTGAAGAAGACATGGACCATCGTCTCAAATTGATCAATGGTGTTCAGGGAGTCCTGGGCGAATACTTCGATCAACTGGCACAAGCAAAAGTGCGTAAACTGGAACATGCTGTGGCTCAATGTTTTGGCCTACTTTGCCACAAAAGCGATATGATACGCCGTATTGAAGTTGATCCTAAAACATTCTCTGTAACGCTTTATGATCGTCAGGGTCACGCCACTCCCAAAAAGCAGTTGTCTGCGGGAGAAAAACAAATCTACGCCATCTCCATGCTCTGGGCATTGGCACAAACATCAGGACGCCCGCTACCCGTAATTATCGACACACCTCTCGGAAGACTTGACAGTGACCATCGTCGCAACCTGATAGAGTGCTATTTTTCGAAAGCCAGTCACCAGGTTATCATTCTTTCTACCGACACGGAAATTGATCAGGAGTATATCAAAGCACTGAATCCCTTCATTTCTCACGCATACCACCTGCAATACAATCCTGAGACTGAATCATCCTCAGCATCCGAAGGTTATTTTTGGAAACACAGAGAGGCCGATCATGAAACTCAACAAGATCAAGCTCTGCTTGGAAGCCTCCAACCGGCTTAGACATTTAAAAGGCAGAACGGGATTAACCCCAAATATCTTATGCCGGATCGGTTTCTGCCTGTCGCTTCGAGAGAGCGGTCTGCCCAACGCAGATGTTTATCCCGAAGATGGGCAGGAGTTCAACCGATATACACTAACAGGTGAATGGGACAGCCTCTTTGTCGCTCTATTGAAACAACGCTGTTTCAATGATGGATTAGATACCGAGAATGGTTTAGAGGACTATTTCCGAGCACATCTCAATCGCGGGGTTCTAACACTTTATCAAAACTGCAAGGACTTAAGTGACCTCCAGCGACTCTTACCACGGAAATGATTTTTAAAAGTCATCAGATCAAAATAAAAAGCCGAGGGTTTATACCCCCGGCTTTTTGTTTTTAATATTTTGCAACGCTGTTAGTTGGATCACGAGTGAGCAAGATGATCGACAACGAGCTTGACATAGAGAGAATATCATTTTAGAATGCATACCTGTGCATTCTTGTCGGTTCTTTTTTCTAGATTTATATACAACAAGGAGGGGTATGGTGGATTTTCTGCGCTTTTTTTTGTTCGTTTTGTTAGCCTTTAGCTTTGGCGCGTGTGAAGGTCCAATGGGGCCAGCGGGACCTACTGGCCCACAAGGCCCACAGGGGGATCAAGGCCCTCCAGGGCCTCGAAGAGATGAAGTCGCTATTGAGCTTGCATTTTCTAGATCCTCGTATGATGAGGACAACCAAATTTTAATAGCAGATAGTCGGATAACGCCAACGAGTTTTCGGTTGGTTTATATCAAGGGAATGCTCAGTGGCGCAGAAATATACGTTCCTCTTGATTATCTTGCTCAAAATTTCAGTGTTGTCCTTAGTAACGGTGTTTTAGTTCTTACTGATCCGGGCTTATTGATCTTAAATCTTGCACAAAGAGTTTTTGCCGACAATCTATCATCTATAAGGCTGGTAATTTTAGTGTCACAATAAGGCCAAAGAGGTCGCCCCCACTCTATACGTCATTCTTACCGACGGTATTACCAGTATCAGTGATGCCAACAGAACGCTTTTAACTCTTTCAGAAACAGTCTTTGCCGATAACTTGCCATCCATTCATATCGTAGTTTTGGTGTCGCAATAACGTATAATATGCTTATCCTGTAAACTATTTCACAACCTCTTTTCCCGCAACCCAAACCCCACCGCCATCCCCAGAACGGGAAATATCGCAAGCACCATAAACACCTTCTGATACGCGTCGAGTGTAGCCAGATTTGCATCGAAAAAAAATTGCAACACCACCCCGACCAGTGCCGTACTGATCGCCATCCCCATAAACCGCAGCATACTATAAAGCCCTGCAGCAGCCCCCATCTGATTTGAATCGACAGTCCCCATAACCGTACTGTGCAATGCCGCCAGCATCAACCCCGCTCCAAGCCCATAATACGCCAGCAAGCCAGCAATAACCCATGTCGAGACAGTATCTGGCAAATGTGCAAAACCCAGCATCACCGTCAACTGCACAAACATCCCAATCATCACCAGCCACCGACTCTGAAAACGATCGGACATCTGCCCGCCAAACCGCACAATCAGCGTCATCGCCGCAGAGCTAATAATCAAAAACACGCCCAACAGTGCCGGACCCATGCGGTGAACATCAACCAGATACAGCGGCATCAACACCCCAATACCGCCCTGCACAAACATCCGCATCGAAGCGCAAAACGTCACCCGGCAAAACATGCGATTGCCAAAAAAATTGAGCGGAAGAAAAGGATCTCTCCGCCCTCTTTCCCACCACCAGAAACCCGTGAAAAACAACCCCGCGCCCAAAAGCAATCGCCAATCCTCAAAAGGGGCAACCCCCGTCACAGACCGGCTGGACAGGTAAAACATCAAAAACACAATCCCACCCGACAACAACCCGACCCCACCCCAATCAAACTGCCGCAAAAATTTGGACGCCTCCCCAATCACCTGAGAAGGCACCCCCCTGTAAATCGCGACAAAAGTCACAACACTGAGCAAAAGCCCCGGCACAAAAGCGGCGCGCCACCCCCAAAGCGCAATGAGAATACCCGCGACAAACGACGACGAAAAACTCATCGCCGGACCCACCGCACTCCACGTACCCAGAACGCGCCCGCGCTCTCCCGCACTAAAAATCGACACAAGCAACGCCATACCCATCGGCGTCATTCCCCCCACGCCAATACCCTGAATCGCACGCCCGGCCATCAACCAGCGCATATTCGGCGCCAGAAATGTCATCGCAGAACCAACGCCAAAAATCACAGTCCCCAGCAGAATCAACAGCCGCCGGTCAACGCCATCGCTCAAACGCCCATAAATCGGCATCAAAACGACAAAAGGCAGCATAAAAGCTGCCAGAACCCACGCCGTCAAATCCGCGGGAATCCCAAAATCATCCCGAATAACCGGCAGCGCAACCCGCGACATGCCAGACACCATAGGCATCAGCATAGACGAAAACATCAGGCTAATCAACACGCGCCGGGCCGCCCGAGGAGACAGCGGTTCCGCCTCCCCGGATTCAACCTGTGCCTTGGACAAATGCACCTCTCAATTCAACCAATCTTCATACCGCACTCGCGGCCGTGTGCTTCGAGCAACGCCTTCCCCGCATCGTAGATCGCCCCAAAGGCATCCAAACTAACCATCACATCGCCACTCATGTGCTTTCCCGCCGCACGCACTTTATCACACGCCGCCTCATACGCCGCTATGCACTCTGGATGATTCGGCTCTCCGGGATACCCCATGGACTGCGCGATATCTTGCGGACCGCCCGCGAAAAACATAAGCCCGTCAACCTGAAGAATCTCATCCAAATTATCAAAAGCCGTCTTGCTCTCGAGCTGCGGTACAATAATGGTATTGTCATTGGTAAACTCAAAAATCTTCCGACTATCGCTGGTATCATTCAAACCATAAGCCACGCGCTGGCTCATCGCGCTCCGCCGTCCCAAAGGCCCGTAAAAACCAAACTGGACAATCCGCTCGGCCTCTTCAGCAGTCTGCAAATTGGGCACCGTAATCATCTGCATGCCCCGGTCCAGCGCCGTTAAAATAGCCGCCTCGGACTGATCCACAACCCGCATAGTAGGCGTCATACCATAAGCATCGCAAAGGCGACAGACCGTCTCAATAGTCGGCAGCGTCAATGCGCCGTGCTGCCCATCCAGCGAAATAAAATCCATCCCCATCTTAGCCGCGACTTCGATCACAATTTCCGAAACAAAACTCATCTGCACGCCAACGGCTTTTTCGCCATTGCGATAACGCTCGAGAATGCGATTTGGTGTAGCCATAAACAAAAAGTAAACGACCTCGCTATGTTGTAGTTACCTGAAAACCCTAAACCCTCGCAAACTTCTGCAACCGCTGTCCCTTTCCCTCCATACCGATCTCAGCCACATAAATACTGCCCTCGTCATCCACGCAAAGCCCGTGCGGCGACTGCACAGCACTCTGATCTTGAAAGCGGCAAATCAACTCCCCATCAGCAGACCACACGCTAATGCGTCCCCCGCCCCCTTGCTCTGCCACATAAATCGTATTGTCGTCCGTAATCCACACATCGCCCGGCATCATCACATCTGTCCACATCTCCATAAACTTCCCATCTGGATCGAAAATCTGAATGCGGTTATTCTCCCGGTCACACACCAGAACCCGCCCGGTCTTATCGCACCCGATATTGTGTACCAATGCAAACTGCCCCGGCCCACTCCCCCCTTCGCCCCACACCCCGATATGCTCGCCCTCGCGCGAATACTTGTGCACACACCGGCTGCCATACCCATCCGACACGTAAAACGAATTGCCATCTGGCGCATAAGCAACCCCCGTAGGCATATTGTATTCCCTGCGGTGAAACGTCGGACCCGGAACCCCGCGATTGCCCCATTCGCGCTCCAACTCGCCCAAACGGGTATAACGCCTGACAATATGCTGAAACGAATCGGTCAAAAACACCTTATCATCCGGATCGATAAAAATACCGTGTGACTGACTGATCAAATTCGGCGAAATACCAAAATCGCCATACCCCCACGACGTAATAAAATTGCCATCCTTATCAAACACAACCACGGGATGAATCCCGCGCGTAAAGGCGTAAATGCGGCCCTGTGAATCCACCGCAGCATCCGACACCTGCGTAAACACCCATCCCTCGGGCAACTTCGCCCATCCCTCAACTTCCTCGTACCGATAATCGCCTTCTCCGAATAACATGGTGTACCTCCTTGAAAATAAAGAACAGACGATCCCCTATTCCTCTTGATACTGCAACTGATAAAGCCGAGCATAGATCCCATTCTGCTGGAGCAGCGTATCGTGGTCGCCTTCCTCTCGAATTTGCCCGCGGTGCATCACCAGAATATTATCCGCATTTCGAATGGTAGAAAGACGGTGTGCAATCGCAATCGAAGTCCGCGACCGCATCAATTTTGCCACCGCATCCTGAATCCACATCTCGGTCTCCGTATCCACATTCGCCGTCGCCTCATCCAGAATGAGAATATCCGGTCCAGAAGCCAGGGTACGCGCAAAAGATATCAACTGACGCTGACCAACCGAAAGCGAACTGCCCCGCTCCAGGACCTCGTGCTGATATGTATCGGGCAACTTGTCGATAAACCGGTCCGCATTGACATCGCGCGCGGCTTGCTCGACCTCCTGGCGGCTAATGCGCGGATGTCCCAGGCTAATATTGTCTTCAATATCGCCAGCAAAAAGAAAAACATCCTGTTGCACGACCCCAATGCGTCTGCGAAGCTCCTCCACATCCCACTCGCGAATATCGACACCATCCACCAGAATCGCACCCCGCTGAATATCGTAGAACCGACACACCAGACCGATCACCGTACTCTTACCCGCGCCCGTCGCCCCAACCAATGCCAAACTCTGCCCCGGCGCAACGCGAAAAGACACATCGCGCAACACCCATTCGCCTTCGTTGTACGCAAACCAGACATTTTGAAACTCGATCTCGCCCTTCAAGTGATCGGCCTTCACAGTGCCGCCAAGTGATTCTGGCTTTGTATCCAGCAACTCAAAAATGCGCTCTGAAGACGCCATCGCAACCTGAAGCACAGTAAAGCGATCGGCAATATCGCGGAGGGGCATAAAAAACCGCGGAACATACTGCAACATCGCCACGAGCACGCCCCACTGGATTTCCCCGTCGAGCACCCGCACGCCGCCATACCACAACACCAATGCGGACAACAAAACACCGCCCAACTCCATAATCGGAAAATAAATCGCATGGTAAAACGAACTCTGTAACCGCGCATCCAGATACTCTTTATTCGGATCCTCAAACCGCTTCACACAGCGATCTTCACAACCAAATAACTGCACCACCTCCATCCCGGACACGGTCTCCTGCAGCGATGAACTAAATCGCGCGAACAGCGTACGCGCAACGCGATACGCAAAAAAGGTCTTATTCTGCAGCCATACGGTTGCGACAAAAGCCACGGGCAATGCGAGACAGATCAGCGCGCCGAGCGTGACATCCATATAAAAAATGTATGCGAGAATGGTGATAATCGTAAAAATATCGCTGATCATCGACACAATGCCATCGGTAAACAACTCGTTGAGGGCATCCACATCATTTGTATTGCGCGCCATCAAACGACCCACAGGCGTGCGGTCGAAATATCGCATGGGCAACCGCTGCAAATGCATGAAAATCTGCAACCGCACATCGTGCATCGCCCATTGCCCGATCATATTGGTCGTCCAACTCTGGCAATATCCCACGCCAAATTGCGCGACAAGCAGACCGACATAGAGCATGACCAGATAGGTCAACCCATCCACATCTCCCGGCACGATATAATCATCCACCGCAATCTTGGTCAAATAAGGCCCGGCCTGCCGCACAACCGCTGCGACAATAATGAGCACAAACGTGAGGATAACCCACCAGGCGTAGGGCCTGAGAAAGTTCAACAACCGCGCCATCAAACGCAGATCAAAACCCTTATGACCAATTTCCTCTTCTTCCATTATAATATTTCCAATTCTTGAGCCAGATGCTGGCGTCGGAACATATCCGCATAAATCCCATCATATGCAACCAATTCATCGTGTGATCCCTGCTCTACAATGCGCCCCTCATCCAGCACCACAATATGATCGGCATCTTTCACAGTCGAAATGCGATGGGCAATCAAAATCGTCGTACGCGAAGCCATAATCTCGCGCAAATATTTGAGAATCTCTTCCTCGGTTCGCGTATCCACACTGGCCAACGCATCGTCCATAATCAAAATTCGCGGCTCTCGAATCACCGCACGCGCAATTGCTGTACGCTGTTTTTGTCCCCCCGAAAGCGTGACCCCCCGCTCTCCCACAATCGTCTCCAACTGCTCGGGAAAAAGGTGCAAATCGGGAGCCAATTGCGAAATCTCGGTCGCGCGCACAACATCGCCCTCTGCCCGCGTGCCCAAAGCCACATTTTCCCGAATCGTATCCGAAAACAAAAAAGCATCCTGCGGCACATACCCGGTCGCGTCACGAATAGTCTGAAGCGGTATATCTTCCACTGGCTTGCCATCGATCAAAACCCGTCCTTCATCCGCTTGAATCAACCGGGGGATCAACCGCGCCAGCGTGGATTTTCCCGACCCCACGCGCCCCACCACGGCAAGCGTACTTCCCGCTGGAATCCGAAGATTGATATCTTTGAGCACGCGCTGACCATTGTAAGAAAAACTCGCATTGCGAAACTCGATCTCCCCCGTGATATCCCCCGTTGTACCACCCTCCACATCGGGTTGCGGCGATACTTTCAAAACCTCTTCAATACGCCTCAGCGAAGCCACGGCACGTTGATACTCATCGACAATTCTCCCCAACATCGACATCGGGCGACTCATACGCAGCAAATACGCATTGAACGCCACAAATGCCCCCAGACTCAAACTCCCCTCAATCACCCGCAGACCGCCCAGCCACAAAATCACAATCATAGAAACACCGCTCAACAAAAACGTGAACGGATAATACAAACTGCGGATTTTAATCAAATGGCGGTTGCGCGTGACGTATTCTTCATTGAGAATCCCGAAATCCACAATCTCAAGCGGGCGCAGGGCAAAGGCTTTGACCATTCGCATACCCGTCAAATTTTCCTGAATTTTTGAGCTGACAGCGGCAAATTGTTCCTGAACCCGTCGGTATCCCACGCGCACCTTTTGCCCAACCCACCGCGCACAAAAAGCCATCACGGGCATAGGAGCAAGCGCCAAAAGAGCCAACTGCCAGTCAATGATGCACATCAAAATGAGACTGAGCACAAAACTCAAAACCGCCTGTAGCGACATGCGATAGGCAAAATAAAAAAACCGCTGAATCGCTTCCACATCATTGGTCGCCCGCGCCATTAAATCGCCCACGCGCTGCGCCTGAAAAAAACTCATCGGTAACCGCACAATATGTCGCACATAAATCGTGCGAATATCGCTCTCTATAAAACGAGACGCACTGGCAATGTACCATCTCATCCCAAATGACATACCCCATTGCGCGAGGCCAAGCGCGGCCATGAGCGCCCCGTACATCTGCAAATCGCCCAGCGGGCTACCCGTGATTGTATCGACCACATCGCCTGTAAGATCCCCGGCATCCAGCCCGGCTTTGGCCGTATCAATCGCCCATTTCATCAACAACGGAACGAGTGCCTGAACCGCCTGCGTACCCAGCAACAGCACCAATCCCCAAAAAATCTTCCATCGATGGGGATATACATACTCCGCAAAGGGCTTAAAAAAATTGAGACTCATAAAAAAACCTTAAAAATCAGCGAATCAACGAATCAACGAACCCCGCCCAACCACCCAAAACCAGCATGTATTTCCATTCGTCTATTCGTCTATTCGCGCTTTTCTCGTCTATTCGTCTATTCGTCTATTCGCCTTCTACGCCATCCCTCTCACCTGCTCCAATTTATCGTACAATCGCTTTGGCGACACCTTTTGCGCCGTACCGAGTTCCTGTGCAAAAACCGACACCCGAAACTCCTCGACCATCCACCGCAGTGCCTGCACCGCATCGCGCTTCTCCCCCATCAATTCCGAATCCATCAATTCATCCACCGCGTCTTGAAAGGGTTGAACCTGCTCGACCTTTTGTCGGTCCTTCATCGGATCGAGCATCGCGCGTTCGGCTCGTATCACAATCGCCCTCAAAAACCGACCCAAATGCAACACCTGATCATAAGGCGTTTGTCGCAAAAAATCCGTCGGCATCAAACGCGCGAGATCGGCCTCCATCTCGGGATATCCACTGCGCAACAGGCGAATTTCTCGGTGCGTCTCAAACAGCGATTCCAGTGCCTGAATCAATTGCGGTGCCAGATGCTGCAAATACAACCGCGCCTGTTGAACGCGCGATTCAAAGCGCTGGCGCGTTATGGGAAACGCCGCGTCGCGCGTGAACAGATGCGCCATTAAATTTGCGTACGCGCCCTCGCACAAAGCCTCGCGCCCTCCCTCAAACTGCGCCAAATCGCCCAAAGACCGCTTCAACGCCCGCATCTCATCCCGCATTTCACGCTCGCACAACCGCATCCAACCCGCCTGGGTCTCGCGTTCGGCTTCGTCTGCGCGCTTAAACAAACACACATCCACGCGATCTCCTTCGCGCTTCAACCCCACATAGCCAAACACCGGCATCCCACCGGCTTGCATCACCTCCACGCGCTCGGGCAATTCACCTATCGTCTTCCCCGTCACATCTCGGCGCGCCACCTGCTTTTGCGCGCGCATCCACGCATCGGACTGCACATCTTCTTCGCGCGCATCTAACTGCTCGTGCAACACGCGCAAATCCCGCGCGGCAAAAATTGCCTTCTCTTTTTCGTCTCGAACTTCCACGCGCATCTGCAAATGGTCGGGCAAATCGCGCACATTCCAATCGCTTTGAGAAATCTCAATACCATAATGACTCAAAATATGGGCAGACAGCGAATCCAAAAACGCGCCGTGCGTCGGCTGTAACGCCGCAGCAATCTCTCGCGCCTTATCCGGCACGGGAACAAACCGCTTGCGAATACTTTTTGGAAGCCCGCGCAACAAATGCGTGATCTTTTCTTCCAACAACCCCGGCACCAGCCAGTCCAGCACCTCGGGCTGTACAAAATGCACCAGCTTGTACGGCAGTTGTAACGTCACGCCATCCCGATCCTGTCCGGGCCGATACGCATAAGAAAGCGGCACCTCTTTGCCATCCACCTCCAAAAAATTGGGAAACGCATCCCGATCAAAATCCACTTGCTCACCCGCCAGATGCTTTTCGGACATCAGCAAAAAATCCGCACTCTTTCTTTTAATCAAGCGATTCAAATCGTGCGTAGAAGACACATTCTCCAATCGCCCGGCATAAAACCGATACGCAGCCTCGTCCAGATCCAGAAATTGCATCAACCGCTGTTGCATCTGCCAGGTTTCCACGCGCGCGCGCAAATCCCGATTCTGCGTCACAAATGGATATGGCAACGCCACCTCATCACTCACCAGAGCCTCGCGGATAAAAATCTCCGTCGCAGCACCGGCATCTATTCGTCCATACCCCACGCGCTTTTGCCTCACCTGCAAACCGTGCAGCGTCAATGTTTCGGTCGCCAGCACCCGCCCCGACCGCACACTGTAAAACGGCTCCTTATAAGATGCCCGGCACAAATGCGTGCCCAACTCCACCAACCACGACGGCTGTATGCGAGCTACAGTACGCGCAAACAAACGCGACGTCTCCACCACCTCCGCAGCCACAACCCAACCGGGCGTACTCTTTTTATCTTCCTCTCTTCCCTCTCTCCGTTGAAACAGACCAGACCCGGGAAACAACATCACATCGCGCCCGCGCGCTGCGCGATACATATTGCCTTCCTTCTTTTGCGCCACATTGCCCAACAACCCACTCACCACCGACCGATGAATCGCATCGTATCCCGCATCGTCCCGATTCATTCGAAAATCGCCCATCTCGCGCAGAGTGTGTCGAATCTGCATATAAATATCGCGCCATTCGCGCATGCGATTAAAAGATAGAAAATGCTGCTTGCAAAATCTCCGCATCTGGCTCTGCGTTCTCAATTTCTCAAACGTATCGTGATACGCCTTCCAGATATTCAGCAAAGCGATAAAATCCGATTCTCCATCCACAAACCGCCGGTGCTCCTGATCTGCCGCCTTCTCTTGCTCAAGTGGCCGCACGCGCGGGTCCTGGATGCTGATTGCCGACGCAATAACCAGCACCTCGCGCAAAGCGCGTTCTTTTTGCGCTTGCAAAATCATCCGCGATACCGTTGGCGCGAGCGGCAAACGCGCCATATCGCGCCCCAGCGGTGTCAGACGCTTGTTATCATCAATCGCGTCCAATGCCCTCAACACATTAAATCCCCCCTGAATCGCCTGAGAACGGGGGGGATCAATAAATGGAAACGTCTCGACATCGCCCAGCCGCAGCGCAATCATCCGCAAAATGACCTCGGCCAAATCCGACCGCTGAATCTCGGGCTGCGTGTATTCTGGTCGCGCGAGAAAACTTTTCTCATCGTACAGACGAATACACACCCCATTTTGCACGCGCCCACACCGCCCTGCCCGTTGCCTCGCACTGCTCTGAGAAACTTCCTCCACCGGTAGCCGATGCGTCTGATTGCGCGGATTGTGCCGGCTTATTCGCG
Source organism: Candidatus Latescibacterota bacterium (assembly GCA_965205975.1). Taxonomy (GTDB): domain Bacteria; phylum Latescibacterota; class UBA2968; order UBA2968; family UBA2968; genus VXRD01. The sequence goes on along the minus strand of OZ242195.1, from coordinate 5,327,596 downwards.
CCAGCCCCGTATCGATCACATATCGAATACCCGGAATCGTAATCGACGTCTCCGCAATATTCGTCGCCACCACAATGCGCCGATATCTCTGCTTGTGAAACACCTTCTGTTGATCGCCCGCTGTCAACCGCCCAAACAGCGGCAAAATTTCTGTAAAGCGGAAGTGTCGCCCCTCCAAACGCCTGCGCGTCTCGTGGATATCCTTCTCCGTGGGCATAAAAACCAGAACATCGCCTCGCCCCGCATCAACCACCATATCCACTGCGGTCACCGCCGCATCGATATACGTCTCCCCGGCGAGGTCTTCTATAGGCCAGTATTGCACATCCACCGGATACATCCGCCCGGACACTTCAATAATGGGCGCATCGTCAAACGCCTTTGAAAACGCCTCCGTATCAATCGTCGCCGATGTAATCACGATCCGCAACTCGGGGCGGCGCTTTTGCAACAGACGCAAATACCCCAGCAAAAAATCGATATTCAAGCTGCGCTCGTGCGCTTCATCAATAATAACCGTATCGTACTCATACAAATTCGGATCACCCTGAATCTCCGCGAGCAACATCCCATCCGTCATCATCTTGATCCGCGTCTCGGGCGCCGTCTCATCCTTAAACCGAATTTTGCACCCCACCTCGGCACCCCACGCGACATTTAACTCCTCGGCAATGCGCCGCGATACCGACAATGCCGCCACGCGCCTGGGTTGAGTACACGCAATCTTCGCCGCCACACCGCGGCCAGCCTCCAAACACATCTTGGGCAACTGCGTCGTCTTTCCCGATCCCGTCTCACCCGCCACAATCACCACCGGATGTTCTCGAATCGCCCTGACAATCTCATCCTTTCGCGCCGAAATCGGCAACGCCTCTGGATACGTCACAGACAGCGGATTCTCCCCCCGGTCTTTACGCAACGCCGCCGACCGCTCTGCCCGCACCTTCAGATTCTTCAACCGCCCCGTATCGCGCCGCTTTTGCCGCTGTATTTGCCGCAACTGCCGCGCAATCTCCATGCCATCTTTGAGCATACACGCGGGCAACAGCGACCACACTGACGACATCGGACTCGGCCGCTTTCTGCGCGATCTGTGTTTTTTTATTTGTTCGTTTTTACTCGCCATCCTATCCTTCGGTATTTCAACGCGGAATCGGCTTATAATCCATCCCAATACGCCCACATATCATCCGGCGTCTCAAAGCGCATATCGTTATTATCCCGCCGCCGAAAGCGACTCACAAATGCCATGCGAATATCCCGCCCACAATTTACCCCGGGGCTGTGCAACATCAGATGATGCCAGAACGTCACCGTACCCGGCGGTCCTGTAACATCAACTGGCGTGGGAAGGTCGTAATACTCCCCCTGCTCATTGCGAAATGCATCTAACCCATTCACCAGACTGTGCGTCTTAAAATACTCATAAGCCCGCTTGTGCGCACCGGGCCATATTGTAAACCCACCCGAGCGCGGCTTAACGTGATTGATATTCACCGTCACCGCAATCGCAAAAGTATCCACCACGCCTTCACACGTATAGCCATCCAGATGCATATGCCTGGCCGGCGTCCAATTGTCGTGCCCCTCGGGATAAATCATCTTGGCAAACGTGTAATTCGACACAGCCAGGGTCCCTTTACCCACCATCTCTTCGCACATATCCTGAATCGGTGTTTCCGTCAACGTCGCCCGCACATCGGGATGGTTGCTGCATTTCAAATTTCCCTTCGGACCCGCGTTGATCCACGTCTCGGGATCATCGCGATCTGCCTCGATCTCCTCCCACAACGCATCCACCGCCTTATCGATCAAGTGCATCGGCACCACATCGCGTTTGACAACATACCCCTGTTCTTTGAAATGCAATTTTTCTTCATCGGTAAAATAAGCCATAGCTTTCTCTCCTCCAGTGAAGATTTGTAGAAATCAGCCAAATAAAATATCGGTTCTTTTTCTCCATAAAGCAACTGCGATCAACGCAGGCAATTGAAAAAGTTTCTTGTCTAATAACAAGCGACAGATTGAAATACTCTGTCGCATATCCGCCGACAGGTACCCGCTCGCCCTGACTGGCAATAAGACAGATTTTGGCGTGTAATATCAACGAGTTAAAAAGAAAATGGGTAAAATCATCAGTCTGGCAGGGTATTTGCAGATAAATTGCGACAACACGCATCCTCTAACCCATTTCATACGTGGTCTCACATGCCAGATCAACTGTTTCTCAGTCCGCTTATGCGAACAAAATATCGTCAGATTATCCTTGTTTTACTTTTCACACTCCTCCCTTCATCTGCTCACACAGCCTTTGAATTTCAACCCATTGGAGCCCATACCTCCGCTACTGGCGATGCAGGCGTGGCACTGGCTACTGGTGCCGCAGGTGCTTTTTGGAATCCCGCAGCACTGGTCTGGGGCAAGCGAATAAGCTTATTTGGCATGTATGATCGGCCCTTTGGAATAGCCGAACTGGCAACCCAGGCGTTCAGCGCTGGCCTGCGGATTGGGCACCATGGCCTGGGCATGAGATATACGGGATTTGGATTCGCGCTATACAAAGAACAGGTATTGGGTCTCATTTATGGACTGCGCGTATTTCAACAACTGGGCCTGGGGTTCGGCATACGCGCCTTGCAACTGAGCACAGCGGGAATGCCCACACAACACTGGGTAGTATTCGACGCGGGAATAAAATTGCAGATACGCGAAGGCGTCTTTCTCGGCGCAGCAATATGGAATGCAGGTGGCAGTCACACATCGCTTTTGGGACAGAGTGGTACCGTGGGAATGGGTATTGCCATCATGCCACAGGTCGCGCTGGTGGCAGATATACAGAAAGAAGCGACTTTCCCCACAGGTGCGGGCATAGGGATAATATATCATATCCATCCCCAACTGGTACTGCGCACGGGTGCAGGCGGCCGGCCGGAACGATTGAGCGCGGGCTTTGGCCTGCGAAAAAGCGGCTTTGCGATTGACTATGCTGCAGTATGGCATACAATACTGGGAATCACGCACCGCGCTTCGGTAATCTTTGAGTATTAACCCCTATTCTAAGGTATCCGCGCTTGACAGGATTTGGGCCTTCGGCTATTTTGGGATCATGAATTTGGCCTCGAAAATTCTGCGCGAAATCGCCCTTTTTGGAGCATGTGCCATATTTACGGCAATAATCGGATTGATTGTGGTCGATCAAATTGCAATGCCGATCTATGTGCGGCAAGGCGTAGAAGTCTCTGTTCCCGATCTCATCGGGCTTACTCCTTCACAGGCACAGGCGCGATTGCAAGACAAGGGCCTACGCATGAAAGAACGAGAACCTCGCTGGGATACTTCTGTGCCTGCAGGACAAATTGTATGGCAAAATCCGTCTGCTCTATCGCACGTAAAACCCAATCGCACGGTCTATGTCGCGCCGAGTTTGGGACAGCGTCTCCACGCCGTACCCGATCTTCTCAACCGCCCTTTGCGACAGGCTCAGTTGTGGATTGCACAGGCAGATTTGACCGTCGGTAAAGTCATCGAAATATCATCTTCAGAAATAAAAGAGGGCAATATTATCGATCAAAAACCCAAAACTGGCGAGAAAGTTGCCCAGGGGACGCAGGTCGAACTGATTGTAAGCACGGGTCCACCTCGCGCTTATGTCAATATGCCCCGGGTTACCGAGCTAAAATTAGACGAAGCCCGGCGTTTGTTATTATCGCTCGGTCTGCAGCCAAATAATATCCGATACGAATTTAGCACCGCTTATGAACCCGACGTCGTAATCCGCCAGGAGCCAAAATCGGACACGCCAATAAAACGCGGATCTCCTGTGCTATTGATTGTGAGTAAACTGTAAAAAAGTTTTATTTGAGGTTAAAATGGTAAAAATCGCCCCATCATTTCTCTCTGCCGATTTCCGCACGCTCGAAAATCAGGTGCGTCTGGTCGAAGAGGCCGGTGCCGAATATATCCATCTGGATATTATGGACGGACATTTTGTGCCCAATATCACATTTGGTGCGCTGGTCGTTGAAGCCATTCGCAAAACAACAGACCTGGTGCTGGACGTGCATCTCATGATCTCTGAACCCGGTAAATACCTGAAAGATTTTGCCGATGCTGGCACAGATATTTTGACCGTTCATGTCGAAGTCAAAGAAGATGTACCCACACTGTTGGACCGCATCCGAAAAGCCAATATGAAAGCCGGTGCTACCCTGCGCCCGGGCACGGAGATCGAGGCGTTATTCCCGCTGCTATCCAGATTGGACCTCGCACTCATTATGTCGGTCGAACCGGGCTTTGGCGGCCAGTCGTTTATGCCAGCGTCTCTCGATCGGGTGCGGGCATTAAAAGCCGAAATTGCGCGTCAGAAATTAGATGTAGAAATAGAAATAGACGGTGGCATTGGCGTGGAAAACGCACATCGGGTGGTCGAAGCCGGCGTGCAGGTACTCGTAGCGGGTTCGGCAGTATTTCGCGACGGGGCTATTGCAAAAAACGTACAGGCCATTCGCCAGGCGGCAGGACGAATAGACGAATAGACGAATAGACGAATAGACGAATGGACGAATAGACGAATAGACGAATAGACGAATGGCAATACATACTGATTTTGGGGGGGATGGGCGGGATTCGTAGATTCGCTGATGAACTGGCCTGAGAGGCGGCCAGTTGTACCCCGTTCCGTAGATTCGCTTAACAGCTTATTTCTTGCATAAAATTGACGAATCTTCTATATTTCTCTGTCTTGCCCCGTTATTTTTTAAGGTTTATTTATGTTTGAAATGTTGACAGAGCGCCTCAATGGCGTTTTTAAGCAACTTCGCAGCCGCGGTCGATTGAGCGAGTCGAACATCGACGACGCCATGCGAGAGGTGCGCCGGGCATTGCTCGAGGCAGATGTCAACTACAAGGTCGCCCGCTCGTTTATCGCGCGGGTCAAAGAACGCGCCATAGGGCGTGAAGTGCTCAAAAGCATCACGCCCGGGCAGCAAGTGGTAAAAGTTGTCCACGACGAATTAATCGCGTTGATGGGCAATCAAAATTCCGCGTTGCAATTTGCAGAATCGCCGCCCTCAGCAATAATGATGGTCGGGCTTCAAGGAGCGGGTAAAACGACAGCCGCTGCAAAATTGGCCCGATTATTGGCATCAGAAAACAAAAAATCCCTGCTCGTGGCGGCTGATATTTATCGTCCCGCGGCAATTGATCAGCTTTGCGTACTCGGCGAGCAAGTAGGCGCACCCGTGCATCGGGCGCCAGAGGGTACCGATCCGGTCGATATTTGCACGCAAGCGATGGATCGGGCGCAAACTGAAAATCTCGATGTCGTGATACTCGATACAGCGGGGCGGCTACACGTCGATGACGAACGCATGGATGAGGTATTTCGCATCCGCGAGGCCGTATCACCCTCAGAAATTCTGTTCGTGTGCGACGCCATGACCGGGCAAGATGCCGTATCATCGGCCTCGACCTTTTACGAAAAACTCAATTTTTCGGGTGTGATACTCACGCGCATGGACAGCGATACCCGCGGCGGCGCGGCTTTATCCATCCGCGAGGTTGCGGGCGTTCCAATTAAATACATCGGCGTCAGCGAGAAAATAGATGGTCTGGAAGTATTTCATCCCGACCGCATGGCCTCTCGCATATTGGGCATGGGCGATGTGGTTACACTGGTGGAAAAAGCACAGGCGACCATTGACGATGAACAGGCCAAAAAAGTCGAGCAAAAACTCCGCTCGGCATCGTTTACATTTGACGATTTTCTCGAACAAATGGCGCAAATCAGGCAAATGGGACCCTTAGATCAATTGATGAAAATGATTCCCGGAGTAAGCAAGTCCATGCCGGATTTGCAGGTAGATGAAAAGACCTTCTCGCATATAGAAGCAATCATCTATTCAATGACACCAGCAGAACGCGACAAACCGCATATTATTAATGGCAGCAGGCGCAAACGCATAGCAAATGGCAGCGGACGCAGTATTCAAGATGTCAACAAATTGCTCAAGCAATTCAACATGATGCAAAAAATGATGAAACGCATGTCCCGTATGGAAAAACAGGGCAAAATGGCAATCCCGATGTTTGGATAACACAAAGGAGTTTGATTTGGTTCGACTTCGCTTACGTCGTATGGGCGCAAAAAAAGCACCGTTCTACCGCGTGGTAGCGGCCGATGCCACCTCACCGCGCGACGGTCGATTCATCGAGATTTTGGGGCATTATAATCCGACAAAAGATCCCCAGATTATCGAATTGAAAGAAGACCGCATAAAGTATTGGTTGGGCGTAGGCGCACAGCCCTCCGATACAGTGCGCAGTTTATTTCGCCAAAAGGGTCTGCTCAAACAAAATCGCGATGAAGACGCACAACCTGAGGATGCTGAGTCAGAAGCCCCATCTGAGGAATAAGTCTTGGAGCCGGATACTGAATTAAACCACTCCAGCACAGGCTTTATCACGGTTGGCAAAATTATGAAACCCCGAGGCATTCGGGGTGAAGCTTTTCTGCTGCCGCTGACCGACTTCCCGCAACGATTTGACGATTTGGACTCTGTGCGCATCGAAGCGCCCGACGGCACATATTCTGTATTGAATGTGGCTTATGTACACGCTTATGGTTCTCGCCTGGCAATCAAATTTCAAGACATTGACACCCCTGAGCATGTGAGGCGATTGCGCGAGCACTTCATTTTAGTAGCCCGCGATGCCGTGTATCCCTTGCCCGACAATTCGTTTTACGTTTTTGAACTCGAGGGATTGCCAGTTGAAACAGCATCCGGCGCAATGGTGGGACATGTCGTAGAAGTCTTGTCGTATCCGGCCAACGATGTGTATGTGGTAGATCGCAATGGCGAAGACGTATTGATCCCGGCCGTACGCGAGATTGTCCGCGTGGATCAAAAAGCTGGCAAAATTGTCGTTCAGGAAATCGAAGGACTTTTGTAGGACGACCATCTGTGATGCGAATAGACGTGATCACAATTTTTCCCGATTTGATTTGGGATGTACTGAAGTACAGTATCCCGCGACGCGCCATTGATGCGGGATTGATCGACGTTTTGGCGCACGACCTTCGAGACCACGCAGACGACAAGCACAAAACAATCGACGATACGCCTTATGGCGGCGGTGCGGGGATGATCTTCAAACCCGAACCCATTGCACGCGCGATAGAAGCACTCCCCACAGGTGGCCGCGTAATTTTTCTCACGCCTCAAGGCCGGCTATTTACGCAATCTGTGGCCAATGAATTGTCTTTGTCGGATCATCTCGTATTGTTGTGCGGCCACTATCGCGGCATTGATGAGCGCGTTCGCGAAAACTATGTCGATGATGAAATTTCAATTGGTGATTATGTCCTCAGCGGCGGCGAATTGCCCGCCCTCATTTTGATCGATGCGTTGATTCGGTTGATTCCCGGTGCCATTGGCAATGCCGAGTCGGCACTCGAAGACTCGTTTCAAAATGGCCTGTTGGATTGTGCTTGGTACACGCGACCTCGTGAATTTGAAGGCCTGACCGTGCCAGAGGCATTGCTCAGCGGAGATCACAAAAAAGTCGCCCAATGGCGGCGAGACAACGCGCGGCAACGCACGCTTGAGCGACGCCCCGACCTGTTGGAATAACCAACTTTGTTTGAACTTTAATTTTTTTCAGGAGTATGTAAATCATGGATGCCATTTTGAAATCTGTTTCCGAAGCACAACTGCGCGATGATGTGCCCAAGTTTGAAGCCGGCGATACCGTGCGCGTGCATGTCCGTGTGGTAGAAGGCGAAAAAGAACGCATCCAGCTTTTTGAGGGTGTGGTCATCCAGCGCCGGGGAGCGGGTATTCACGCGACATTTACGGTTCGCAAAATTAGCACGGGTGGCGTTGGGGTAGAGCGCATCTTTCCACTACACACGCCTCGCATAGCGAAAATAGAAGTGCTGCGTCGCGGTAAAGTGCGGCGATCAAAAATTTATTACCTGCGCGATCTGCGCGGTCGTGCTGCCCGCATTGCAGAACGTCGATAGGAATTCTATTATGCCTCCTCGCAGAGCGCGACAACGTCCCAAACCCCGACCAAAACTGCCCTATGCGGAACGGAATATATGGCTTTTTGGGTTGGGGCTTGTCACCATTGCACTGGGCTATGTTTTTCTCTCCCTACCGCCAGTCGATGGTTTTATGTCGCTCACCCTTGCCCCGCTACTGCTCGTACTCGGTTACTGCGTATTCATCCCAGTAGCCCTGCTCAGCAGGCAGAAAGAAGAGGAGCCATCAACCGATGTGAGATAGGTTTTATTATCCGGGCGGTTAGCTCAGTTGGTTAGAGCGCCTGCCTTACAAGCAGGAAGTCACTGGTTCGAATCCAGTATCGCCCACCATAAACACAAAAAGGGGTTACGTAAATTGATGCGTAGTCCCTTTTTGTTTCGCCTCTCTCCAACATATTACAAATTGACAACGGATTGAATTACCGTAAATTCAGTTAGTTGTCTAACACCACCATACCACTTGAGATATGGCTAACCCAGAGATGGTCATTTACTGGAAGTTGGGAGGTCAATATGAAAATACTCAACGTAGTAGGATTGCCAGAGGATAAGGTGAAATATCTTCAGAAACTCATTAAGAGTTGGCAACTTAAAAAGCCCCAAAGTGCTCCCCAGATGCAAAAGGAAAAGGATGTAAATTCCTTGGCTGATGCTTCGGACCAGGCATGGCAGGAATTTTTTCAGATCGGAGATACACTGGCTGAGTGCGACACGCCAGACGTAGAGACATTGACATCGGCTGTTTTGTCAATGCGGGGTATCCGAAAATTGCGGTATTCGTCAATCACCTGATCTAAAGCGATAATTGGGTGAAGCACGACAGCCTCCCTGGATTACCTGTAAAACGTCTCTTTCCGTCAACAGAGATAAAGGTTTCATGAATTTTCTTACAAAACGATTCAGAATCTTAGGAACAGCCTCGGGCAATGGCTTCGTTTTCCTACCTTGAGGCGTTTCCAAAAGCGCTCCGACTGGAATCAGGTAGTCAGCATAGAAAGTCTTCTTTGGGTTGCTACCATGACTCTGTAAACTCAGAACATCAATCTTTTTTTTAGGTAACCTTAGGCAGTCTTTCTGGGCAACACAAAGACCTGATCCTCCCTGCCAAAGGAGCTCTCCCTTCTGTATTTCATTCCGCTCAAGCAGGTCCTTTACATTTTCGGGTTCAAAATTCTCGAATGTTTCCTGAAAGACACGGATTGCATTTCCAACCTGGATAAATTCACACCAAAACAGCTTAAAAGACTGAGTTGACAGCAATTTAGAGTGTGCTTATCATCTCAAAAGCATTCAAAATTTGTTGCACAGTATACTAATGTGCAGTATTTTGATGCAGGAGGTGACACTTTATGGCAACAGCAGAGCAAATAAAGTCATTGATTCGATCATATATCATTGATGACTCTGAGCATTTCGTGACCATTGCTCTTCAAGTAGCTGCGCACGAAGCGAGACTAGGGCATGGTGCTCTTGCACACGATATACGTAAATTGGTCGACAAGGCAAAGCAAGAACGCGGTTCTTTCAGAACTATCAAATTTCCACAGGATTTAAGTGGCCTTGTTATTTCAGAGAAACCATCTGTCTCTCTGTCCTCATTGGTATTGTTGGAGTCTCTGAGAAAGCGTATAGATCGAATCATCTTTGAGTATAGACAGCAGAATAAGCTTAAAACTCATGGTCTATCAAATAGGCGGAAAATTCTTCTAATAGGGGCCCCTGGAACAGGCAAGACAATGAGTGCTCAGGTTCTTGCACATGAATTAAGCTTAATTCTGCATACTGTGCAGGTTGATAAGCTCGTCACCAAATTCATGGGAGAAACGAGTGCGAAATTGCGGCAGATCTTTGAATTTATAGAGAAGGAAAAGGGCGTTTTTCTTTTTGATGAATTTGATGCCATCGGAGGAGAACGAAGTTTAGAAAACGATGTAGGAGAGATGCGTCGCGTCCTGAATGCATTCCTTCAATTTATCGAAAACGACTCTTCAGACAGTCTGATCATAGCTGCCACCAATAGCCCTCGGAATCTTGACAGGGCTCTCTTTAGACGATTCGATGATGTGCTGTATTATGATAATCCGTCTGATGATGCCCGAAAACGTCTTATACGAAATGTGCTGGGTTCCTTTCTACCTGCCCGCCTTCCCTGGACGCAAATTGTGAAAGAGAGTGCCGGACTGAGCCATGCTGAAATCGACTATTCTTGCCGCGATGCCGTCAAGTTCGCCATTTTGAATGACAAAAAGAGAGTGGATGAGCCACTGCTGATACAGATGTTGGCTGAGCGTAAAGCGACTCATTGGCGAGAATAAGGGATTCGTGGTATGAACTACAGACACATCTTCATTGACAATCCTACTCAGACCAAGGGGTTTACCCGGCCAGGGGGCGGAAGTGGGAGATTCAGAACACGTCCACGCAATCGTGTAGATCATAGCACCTTTCTTCAAACCCAACTTGATGCAGCCTGGGAGGAAGTGGAGGACAGGCAAGCAGCTATTCACGTAGCACGTCAAGGGGCGTATCTCGATTTCATGAGTGATCCCGGGTGCGATCTCATGCTTAAAAGTCTTGAAAATCGTTCTCTGGACATTCGGCTTCTAAACGTTCGCAGGAAAGTCGAAGATGGAGAGGAAGTAATTTATGCGACTGTTTATATTCCTCACTCGAAGAGGGGATACTTTCTCAGGAGAATTACCCGGTATGCCTCTGAAGAGACACCGACAGGCAAGCCCAAAAATCAGAAATTGGTTGAAAGCATTGCAGATATTCGCAAGTCCGTGCTTGAATCATTCTGGCAAGATGACTCTGGATTGCTTCCCAATGAAAATCCTGCATGGATTGAAGTTTGGCTGAGTAGCGATGATGATGAAACAATCAGTGTGTTTGATTCATCGCTTCAAAAGCAGGGTATTGAACAAGCTGGCGGGTTGCTCAAATTTCCAGAACGTACTGTAAAACTCATCAGAGCAAACCGCACGCAATTGGAGGGGATTGTCGAATTTTCGGATCATGTCGCCGAACTCAGAAGTGGAAAAGAAGTGGCGACATTTTATATTACAATGGAAAACGTCCTACAGACTGATGCAGTTCGAAATATCCTGAGCAGAACGGAATTCGACGAACACACGGATGTTGCTGTTTGCATTTTGGACACTGGAATAAACAACGGTCACTCTCTGATCCACCCTGTATTGGCGGACCCCGATCTTCATACCGTAGATCCAAATTGGGGTACACACGATCATGACGGCCATGGAACTTTGATGGCTGGTGTCGTTACCTATGGAGATCTCCTTGAGATTCTGCAATCAGGCGAATCGCTACAGATCTCCCATATTTTAGAGTCGGCCAAAATTCTGCCACCGCCTCCTGATCGAAATGAAAGAGAACTTTGGGGGCATATGACTGCACAGGGAATCAGTCGGGCGGAAATCCAAGCTCCTGGGCGTAAACGTATCACATGTCTGGCCATAACTTCCACGGATTCCAGGGACAGAGGAAGGCCGTCATCTTGGTCAGCAACACTTGATAGTGTGACTTCTGGCAACGATGATGGCTCCAAGCAATTGGCCGTTGTGAGTGCAGGAAACATCCAAGACCCGGATGAATGGAAACGGTATCCAGACTCAAATCAGACCAATGAAATTCATGATCCTGGTCAGGCTTGGAATGCTCTTACCGTTGGTGCCCATACCGAAAAGGTGACGATTACAGACCCGACGCTGCAGGGCTACAGTCCGGTCGCGCCACTGGGTGGACTATCGCCGTTTAGTACAACCTCTCTCGATTGGCAAAAGAGATGGCCTGTTAAACCGGAAATACTGCTTGAGGGCGGGAATGTCGCCGAGGGGCCTCATCAGTCTATTTATTCTGCTGAAGATCTGTCCCTTCTATCGACATCTTCGGACCCTCAGATGAATCAGTTTGAATCTTTTCTTGCAACCAGTGCTGCGACTGCTCAGGGTGCTTGGATGGCGGCCAGAATCCAGAAAGAATATCCAGATGCTTGGCCGGAAACAGTACGAGCGTTGATGGTCCACAGCGCATCGTGGACGGATACTATGAAGGACCAGTTTCTAAGTGATGAGAGCAAGACTGCTTACGGGAACTTGCTGAGAATATGCGGATATGGGGTTCCTGATCTAAATAAGGCTCTTTACTGTGCAGCGAATACTCTAACTTTGATATCACAAGCAGAGATCCAGCCTTTTGAGAGAGGGAAAAGCGGAAGGCCAAAAACTCGGGAGATGCATCTTTATGCGCTTCCGTGGCCGCTTGAAGCACTTAAAGAATTGCAGGAAATAGACGTAGAAATGCGTGTGACCCTTTCCTACTTTATTGAGCCTGGACCTGGGGAAGTGGGTTGGCAAGACAAATATCGATATCCTTCACATGGACTGCGATTCAGTGTCAAAGGACCGGCTGAATTAGAAGATGAATTTGGACAACGCATCAATACCCAAGCAAGGGAAGGCAAAGATCGTCCGGGCACTTCAGGACCAACCGATAAATGGGTGATTGGCTCGCAAAACCGTGATGTGGGTTCGATTCATTCTGATATTTGGAGGGGACCTGCTGTAGAATTGGCTACGTCGAATCTTATCGCGGTATGGCCTATTGGTGGATGGTGGAGGGATAGAGCCCATCTAGGAGGATGGGAAAAAAGCTGTCGGTATTCTTTGGTTGTATCGATACATACTCCCCCTGAAAGTGTTGATATTTACATTCCAGTTGCTACCCAGCTTGGTATCACAACGCCTATTGAAATACGCGTATCTTAGAATGATCGAACACACGTAACGAAGATAAATCTGCCCACTATTCGACCAGAAATCGTACCTGTTGCTACCTGTAGACCCCATTAATATCCATTCTCCAATGTTACTTTTGATTTTACACTTTTGTAAGTTATTGTAAATATTACAATAACGCCTGCCTTACAAGCAGGAGGTCACTGGTTCGAATCCAGTATCGCCCACCATAAATAAAAAAGGCTTACAGGAATTCTTGTAAGCCTTTTTGTGTTTCGGAAATGAACAGGGGGGGAGTACGTCAACCTTGATTTTTCAGTATAAGAAGCTAATTTGAAACATCACGAGTAATCTGTATTTCTTTTTATCTTTATGAATTGAGGACCCCATGAAAATTACAGACATCGAAGTAATTACATTCCGCACGCCAGGCGGCAGGTCTCGACCGAGTAAGTGGGGCTACGGCATCTGGGGAGAAGAGCAAAAAGAATCGGCAAGCTCGATCTTCAAAATCGTAACAGACGAAGGTCTCGAAGGATATATGGTCGGTGGCGATCGGCAATATCTCGAAGGTCCAATCAAGCGCATGTTGATCGGTGAAGATCCTCTTGCGCGTGAAAAAATCTGGAACTGGATGGACCAACTCGTCACCTTCGGTCATAGCTTGCCCGAGCATGTTATGGGCGCAGTCGATTGCGCCCTTTGGGATCTGCTCGGCAGAATGGTTGACCTCCCCGTTCACAAAATACTGGGAGGTGCCCGCGACAAAGTCAAAGCTTATGCCAGCACCTTTCCAAACATCGGCAAACCCGAAGACTATGCCGAACATGCGCTCGAATGCAAAAAACAGGGATACAAAGCCTACAAAGTTCACGCGTACATCTGCTGGAACCCACACACCTGGGAACCTGCCCCTCAGGTGCCCGGATTTCCCAAAGAAGACGTGGAAGTATGCAAGGCCGTGCGCGAAGCTGTCGGCGATGACATGGTCTTGATGTTAGACCCCTTTGGCGTCTATACTTTGGAGCAATCTTTGTGGGTCGGCCGCGAACTGGAAAAACTGAACTATTACTGGCTGGAACATCCCATGATCGAAACGCGAACAGAAGCATACCGACGATTGACCCGCGAACTGGACATCGCCATACTCTCGCCAGAACACATTCCCGGCGGCGTCTTCACACGCGCCGAATGGGTGCTCCAGGGCGCATGTGACATGCTGCGCATCGATCAAAACTATGGCGGCATCACGGGATGCTACAAAATGGTCAACATAGCCCAGGCCTTCGGCATTCAGTGTGAAATGCACTATGGCGGATGGGCAAACTGTCAAATCCTGGGCGCAACAACAGAAGCAACCTGTGAATACTACGAACGCGGCCTCTTGCGCCCCGACTTCGACTACGAAACTCCACCACCCTATTTGAATTCCATTGTAGATCCCATGGATGATGACGGCAATGTCATCCTCCCTCAGCTACCAGGTCTGGGATTTGATTTCAACTGGGACTATATTAACGACAATCTGATTGAACCATAAAAAAAGGAGCGAATTTTGAACAGTGATCCAGGGCTTCCCATTGTTGCACCAGAAGATGTGGGACTATCAGCTACGCGCTTGCACCGCATCAACCGCGTAATGCAACGCTATATCGACGAAGGCAAACTCGTCAGCATCATAACGATGGTTTGTCGGCAGGGCAAAATCGCGCATTTTTCTTGTTTCGGAACGCAAGACACAAAAGTACCCACAACGCGCGACACGATCTTTCGAATTTATTCAATGACCAAACCGATCACAACTGTCGCGGCCATGATGCTCTTTGAAGAGGGGCTTTTTCAATTGGATGACCCCGTATCGGATTTTATTCCAGAATTAAAAGATGTACAAGTCTTCGCGGGTACAGGTGCTCCGTCAGAGGACCTGGAGCGAGAAATCACGATTCGCCATTTGATGACCCACACATCGGGACTGACCTATGGCTTTATGGGCAATTCGCCCGTCGAACAAATGTATAATCAGGCAAAAATTAATCGGCCGGACCATTCCGCAAAAGAAATGGTACAAACACTGGCAACGCTACCCCTGGCGAATCAACCGGGCGCAGCCTGGCGCTACAGCGTATCGACCGATGTACTCGGACATTTTGTCGAAGTTGTCTCCGGCATGCCTCTCAATGCGTTTTTCAGAGAGCGAATTTTAGATCCCCTCGGCATGGAAGACACGGAATTTTGGGTGCGCGAGGGCCAGGGACATCGGTTTGCAACAAATTACGGCCCGGCACAAGAAGGTGGGATTCGCGTGATTGACGACCCGGCGACCAGCAAATTTTCCAGTCCGCAAAAATTCTTTTCCGGTGGTGGCGGATTGGTCTCCACAGCCTCTGATTATATTCGCTTTTGCCACCTGATGCTCAATGGGGGCGCGTTTCAAGGCGTACGCCTTCTGGGGCGCAAAACCGTCGAACTGATGACAATGAACCACTTGCCCGACGAACTGATGCCCATCTCCCTCGGACTGGCAAATCTATCGGGTGAAGGTTTTGGATTGGGAGGCGCGATTTTGCTCGACGCTGCCGCTGGCGGTCCCGGCAGTGTGGGCACATTTCGCTGGGGTGGTGCGGCAACAACTGCGTTCTGGATCGATTATGAAGAAGAACTCGTCGGGCTATTGCTCACGCAATTTATGCCCGCAAATTACTACCGCATTCGCGCCGAATTCAAGACACTCGTGTACCAGGCACTGATTGGATAATGATTTTTTTACATCTTTATGGAGGCAATAGTGAGCGGGCGATTTGGATACAACATGGACAGAAATACACCCCTTGAAGAGGGTATTGTATGGGGTGCAGAAAATGAACTTCGCTATATCGACTTTCAAGCCGACATGCCCCCAAATAATCTAACTTCTTTTGACAATGCGCGCGTAAAACGCATTCGAGACCTGTGTGAAAAACACGCTGTGCAAATCGGCGTACATCCCTCCTCCGCCATTAACAATGCCGAATACGTACCAATTTTATCCGAAGCAGTCGATGACTATGTGAACGCCAACTTTGACCTCGCGGTTCGGTTGGGATGCGGCTGGATCGTCGGCCATGGGGGCTATCACTTTGGCGACACAGGTCCGCGCCGCGATGCTGCCATAGAACGCATGAAGCGGCTGGTACATCGAGCGGAAAAAACCGATGTATCGATCTATTTTGAAAACCACAATTTGGAACCCGAACACGCCGAGATTCACTATTTGCCGCACAATGTTGAAGAGACGCAATGGTTTTTTGATGCCATTCAATCCGATCACTTCAAATGGGCTTTCAACGTAGCACATGGTCATCTCGTGCCCGAGGGCTGGGCGGGATTTCTCGATACCTTTGGCGTAGATAATATTGGCCAGATACGCATAAATGATAACAATGGCGATTATGAAATACACCTGGTACCGGGAGAAGGCACAATCGATTTTGACGCACTTTTCAAACGCTTAAACGCCATGGGCTACGAGGGATGGTTCAGCCTGGGCTTTGGAAATGCAGCCGACAAAACTCGCATAAAAAACAAGTTTGAAGAAAAACTATAAGGAGGAAACATTGTCTTTAATCACAGTTATCGGACGTGGGCATTCGGGCACGCGCTTGATCTCCCACACGCTCTATGCCAGCGGTATGTACATGGGACGCTTGATCAATGCATCGGGCGATAAAATGCCTCCCCAGGCACTGTATGATGCGTGCCGCGTAATGGCAAAATACGTAAATTGGAATGGCGGATTATCGTGGGATTTTGATGACCTGCACACCATGGACATCGATCCCGAATTTACCCACCTAGTCGAAACCTATTTGCAAGACGTGCTTGCCCCCAGAAATCGGTACGAGAACTACGGATGGAAATTACCCGAAACCACACTGGTCTATCCGTGGATCGTGCGCATGTTTCCCGATGCAAAATACATTCACTGGGTGCGCGACCCCCGCGATTGTATTTTGAGCGGACACAAAACAGATGATCTGCGCGACTTCGATATTCAATATCCGCACACAGACGACATACGCAAACGGCGGGCGATTTCCTGGTTGTATCAGTATGAAATCATGAAATCCACGCCTGTACCCAAACACAGTATCACCGTGCGATTTGAGGATGCGATATTAAATCAGGAAGAGACATTTGCTCGGGTAGAGGCATTCCTCGGATTTCCATTGGGCAAAGTAATCGTGCGTCCCGATTCCGTGGGCAGGTGGAAAACCGATGATGGCGTCCATGATTTTGAGTTCTTGCATCCCGCGATGAAAGAATACCAATACATTTAGAACCGCGAATATGCCCTACAAAATCTTCGACCGCTCCAAACTCAAACTCCGACCGCTCAACCAGCGGGAACACGATCTTTCTGTCGATCAAATTCCCGACCTCAACGCGCCGATACCTCCCTTTGACAGCCCCAACCTTTCCATCGTCGCAGATCGAATAGTACGCGCCAGGCAAAACAATCGCGCAATCATCTTCATAATCGGCGCACACGTCATTCGCGCCGGTGCCGCGCGCTATCTCATCGACCTGATGGAACGCGGCCTCATCACTCATATTGCGGGCAATGGCGCCTGCGCCATACACGACTACGAATTTGCCCGCATCGGCGCGACCACTGAAAGCGTGGGCAGATATATCCGCACCGGAGAATTTGGGCTATGGACAGAAACAGGCGACCTCAACCTCATCGCCCAAACAGCGGCGCAAAAGGGCATTGGACTGGGCGAAGCCGTCGGGCGCAACATCCTCGAAAGCAACTTCCCACACAGAGACATCAGCATTTTTGCCGCTGCTGTCCGACTCAATATCCCCATCACAACACACGTCAGCATCGGTTATGACATCGTTCACGAACACCCCAACTGCGACGGTGCCGCGATAGGCGCAAGCACCTACACCGACTTCTTAATTTTCACAGAATCCATCACCCACCTCGAAGGCGGCGTCCTCCTCAACATCGGCACGGCCATCATGGGACCTGAAGTCTATCTCAAAGCCCTCGCCATGGCCCGCAATGTCGCCCGCCAGGAAGGCCGCAACATCGCCAAATTTACCACAGCAGTCTTCGACCTCATCCCCCTCGGCGACGACCTCGACACCGAAGCTCCCAAAACCGATCCCCGTTATTACTACCGCCCTTTCAAAACCATCCTCGTTCGCACGGTACGAGACGGCGGCGAAAGCTATTATATTCAGGGCGACCACCGGGAGACAATCCCAAATTTATACCGGCTAATAAATGCAACCACAGATGAACACAGATGAACACAGGGGGACCTGTTTCTACTTCGTGTCGCTAACTCTTGATTCGTCTATTCGTCTATTCGTCTATTCGTCTATTCGTCCACTCACCACGCGACATGGATCATATGCCCCTGTCCGCGGAACCAGATCCAATCCACAACAACGCCGATTGCCGTGCCCGCCATATAAGCAACCATCATCCCCAGAAAAAGCGGTGTCAACCTGCGATAGCGCTCCAATCCACCAAGCCGCAAAACAATCGTCTTCAAAGCCCAAACCATAAAAATCGTCAGTGTCGTATTGCGAAGCGGTGCAGAAGCTGAAATCGTAAACCCAATCGGATGAAGCGGAAACCCCGGAAACCGATACCGCAAAAAAAACAACAATCCCGTAAATGCGGCACCAACCCCCAAAAAACCGATGCGATCCCAACTCGTACCCATTGTCCCGGCTTGAATGCGCCCCACAGCGAGTTGGTTAAACCCCGCCAGATTCAGCGCCCCAATCCCCCGAAAACTCACAGTCCCAAAGTTGTAACTCCCCATCACGTAATAGCCGTAATACAAAATAAATCCCACAGCCGTCACAGCCCCAATCAATGCCCCCAACATCACACCCGGCGCGAGCACTTTGCGCAACCTGCTATTTATCGCCATACCCAACCTCGGCACATGCGCCATAGGCGTCATCGCAAACGTCTTGGCATCGCAGGCAAACGCATTGGTCAGCGTCAAAATCACCGCACTGCCCGGGCCCATGCCCAAAACGCCGAACAAATGCCAGGTAAAAGCCTGCGCCGTGATCGGCCCCCGCAAAAATATAAGCCCGCTCTCCACCATAATCCGCGCCAGTCCCAAATACAAGACCAGCGTGGCAAAATAAAATGCCAGAATGGGTCCCCAAGCCATACCCGCACTTTTCAACCACAACAGAAGATATACAGAACAGCCCAGCATCATCCACACAGAGGTCCGATACGACATCAATTCCCCCGTATCATCCACCCGATCATCGCCCCAGAACGCTTTGCGAAAAACATCCCGCAAATGCGACCGCGCAATCCACAAACCCCAGCCGACAAAGACAATCATCCCCCCAAAACTCTGCCATCCCACCGCCGCGTGAAAAGATCCCCACGGATCCACACTCCCCACTTCCAGACCAATGCGATTAAACACCCCGGCCTGCACAATAGCCAGCACATGAAAAAACCAGATTGAAAACAGCACTTCCAGATTCGTGAAATAGCCAAACACCAGTGTCAAAATACTGAACCGAAACTGAAAAGGCGGAAAACCCCGCGCAAGCGGCAACAATTTAGACGCAAAATTCCCACTCAAAATGGGCGGCGGCGGCACAGCCACATAAAACCAGGTAAGCATAAACCAGCAAATAATCAGAAAGGTGACTGCAAATCCCACCAGAAAAAATCGCGACCGCACCAGAGATGAAAGCGTGCCGCCTGTTCCAGACACACCCGTCAGTTCCAAAAGCGCGCGCGCCACGGGAAAAGCCAACCGCTCGTGCGCCATCCACTGCTTTCGCAAAATCACGCTCAAGCAAAGATTAACACCCAGTATAGCACCCAAAAAAGTGCCCCACCAGAACAGCGGGGCAATCCACAAACGCCACGGAAACCCCTCCCCGGGCGGAAGTCCCTCGTAAAAATGCGTCACAGCCGCACGATCATTTACCACAGCCCACCCCGGCAAATGCGGCAACAGCAATTCTCCCCATCGGTTCTCTGCCGACGCAAAATAGTGCGGCATAGTAAGCGCTTCGAGCAAATAATTCGACAACCACTCACCCTGCATACACGCAGCCACTATGCCTATGCAACACACGACCAGCAACTCAGATGGCGACAAACTGCGCTGTCCCAGAAACAGATTGCCCACCAGCAAAAACAAATACGGAATGAGCAGAGCCACGGACAAATGCGCGTGGTCAGCGCGCGTGGAATGCAGCACCAGACTCGCGTACACAGGCCAAAAATTGACCCACGCCGCCATGACCAGACCGATTATCAGGGATCGCCGCGTCACTTTTGATATAATAGTACTCTTCAAACCCAACCCTTTTTTCAAGACTACCCAAAATCCTGCGCTTAAAGTTTTACCAAAATAAGACGGGATTTGAAAAAGGCAAGGCTACTCTTTCGGAATGTGGGTATATTATGTTGGTGAGGTGGAAACTGTCAGGATCGCGGATGAAGCAGATTACGCGGATTGCGCGGATTAGGCATCGCCCCTCCGGTCAAAGTTAGGGCGCGATTACCTATGATTATGATATTTTTCCCGGGCATGAGACAGTGCGGAAACGACATGTACAAAGTTAGGGGAACGCTTAGTTGTGGACTTTGAGATTCTTGGAGAAATTACGCAGATCAAACCCATTGCCAGAGGTATGGGCGTGCGTGACCGGGCGCGATTGCGAAAACAATATGGCCCAGGCAGGTGGCGCAAACTTAAAGGGGTGGCACGCGTACGCTTACTTGACAACAGTATAAGGCTTGCCGAAATTCATTGGTACGAGGCACATGGTATTGGCAAAAAAGAATTTAAACTCAAACTACCCTTTCTCGGTTGATTATGAAAAAAAATAATTTTACACAACAATTTGCCCTCTGCATCAATAACGAAGGATACGAGGCGTCTCTCGAAGTGGGTAAGGTTTATAGCATCGTTCCCGATGAAGAAGCCTCGGCTCATGGCTATATTCGCATCATTGATGAAAGCGGTGAAGATTATGCTTTTGGCGACCACCGTTTTCATCGTGTGGACCTGCCCGATGCTGTTGGCGAGATGTTGGCATCTGCACAATAGGTATAGCTCATAAACACATGGCACAGAAAAGGGCTTGCGAGATCGAATCGCAGCCCTAAACACGCCACCAAAACAGTTTTTTAATCCGCGTCATCCTTCAATCCGTTTCATCCGCGATCCCACCGCGACAACGCGTTTGGCAAATTGGGAGAGGTCATCCATCAGGGAATACATCGTAGGCAGGAGAACAAGCGTCAGAATTGTTGAAATAGACAATCCCGATACCACGACCAGACCGATGGGACCCCAGCGGCGGGCTGTGCCTTCGGCATGACCAAAAAGCATCGGAATAACCAGCGGCATCAGGCCAATGATGGTGGTCGTAGCAGTCATCATAATCGGACGCAGGCGGTCCTGGCCCCCGCGTATAATGGCATCGCGGCGGACAAGCCCCTGTTTTCGGTATCTGTTGATATGATCGACCAGTACAATACCATTATTCACCACAATGCCAAAAAGCACCAGAAGGCCGTACTTGGCATTGCTATCCATAGCGATCTTAAAAGTATAGAGACCGAGCGCGACGCCGATGAATGCAAAGAAAATGCAGAACATAATGGTGAGCGGATGGACATAGGATTCAAAAAGCGAAGCCATGATAATGTAAATGAGAATCAGCGCAAAAATCATCGTCTCAAAATCCTGTGCCTGTTCTGCATCCATAGACTTGAAGCGGCGGTCCATCTGATAGGTATATCCCTTGGGCAGGGGCACATCTTCCATACGCGCTTTCATAATCTGCCCCACGCTGAATACTGCTTTTTGCTCAGTATTGGCAAAAACAGTTAGCGTGGGCAGGCGATCTTCGCGGGAGATGGCATTGGGTCCTTGTATGAGATTGAAATCCGCCAGACTCGAGAAAGTGACCATCCCGCCCTTATCGCTTTCAAACTCCGTTGTTTTGATCTGCTCGAGAGTAGCGCGATCTTCTTCGCGGAGTTGAACGGTAATATCAATTTCACCATGGGGTGTTTTGAAGTGTGAAGCCCCGCGCGACCCGAGTGCCGAAGCGATATTCGTGGCAATATCGCGCGGAGAAATGCCATACCGCTGTGCCCGTTCGCGATTTACAACCACGCGAATCTCTTCCATACCCGTCTCAAGGTTGGTCTCGATCTCGTGAACGCCGGACATCCCCTGCATACTCATTTCAATATCCTCGGCCAGAACCTCCAGAATTTCCTGCTTTCGCCCTTTGAGTTCAACACCCACCCCAGTGGTCCCGCCTGACTTGCCCCCGCGAGATTTGAAACGCACACCGGGAATATCCTTTGGAAGAAGCGCGATGATCCTGTGCTGAACCTCGTCTGTCGTCAACTTACTCTCTTCTGCAGGCGTGAGATAAATAGTCAAAAGCGCATTTCTCTTTCCCTGGCGGTTACCCGTATTGAACTTCGTCGCAATGGCCTCTATATCGAGTTCCTCTTTCAGTGGAATAAGTATATCTTCGGCTATTTTGAACGTATTACTCGCCTGCTCCAAATCGTACGTACGCGGCATCTCCACTGTCAGCCTGATCGCGCGTGTGGGTTGATAGCGAAAGGGTTCTTGTTCGATTTTGCCGTAGATGTGGTTCCCCAAAAAGAGAAAAACGCAGGCAACAGACAGTGTTGCCCAGCGATAGTGCAAAGTATTGGCAACCACTCTCGCATAAAAGGCTTTGGCACCAATGGCGCGATAACGAAAATACAGAAAAATCGTGAGGGCAATGGCGGCGGGAAAACCCATTTTGGCAAATAAAGGCAAACCTGCGATAGTACTCGCAATTGCGTCCCACAGACCAGCGTAATCAATCTTACTGAAATCCGTATAATATATATACGCACCCACCCCGACAATGGCCGCGAGCACCAAAATACTTTTGAGAACGCGATCAAAGGTCTGACCTCCTTCATTAAAAGCACGGGATGCTGCCAACGGAATCAGGGAAAGCGCGACACAAAACGATGCAATAACAGACACGACAACTGTCACAGAGAATTGCCGCATAAAGAGCGAAGTACTCGAATCAGTCACAAAAATGACCGGAACAAATACACAAACAGTAGTAAGCGTAGCAGCCAGAACCGGGAGACCAATTTCCTCACTGCCCTCAAGCGCTGCCTGTGTGACATCCTGACCTTCATCAAAACATTTGCGAAAAATATTCTCCAGAGCCACAACAGCGGGATCCACGAGCATCCCAATAGCGACCATCAGCCCCATCATCGAAATCAAGTTCAAAGTGATATCAGTACCCGACTGCCGCAAAAGATACATAATGAGAAACACCGTGAGCGCGCTAATTGGAATGGCGGAGCCGATGATGAGGGTACTGCGGAAGTTGCGGAGAAAAACGAAAATGGCAATAACTGCCAAAAGACCGCCCATAATCGCCGATTGGCTGAGACTGGTTATACTGGCAATAACAGCAGTTGACTGGTCTCGAACAAGAAGCATTCGAAGATTATCTTTGCCAACCTCCTCGTTGATACGGCTGAGTTCTCCGCGGGCGCGCTTGCAAACATCGACCATATTTGCCGTTGAAGATTTATGCACAGAAAGATAAAGAGAAGGTATGCCATCAAGGCGATCAAATCGACGAGCAGGAGGATAATCGTAAGTAACCGATGCGACGTCGGACAGCGTCAGATTTGGGCGAATGGGCAGATTGCGAATCTGGTCAACGGTCTCAAACTCGCCCACACTTCGCACAGCAAATCGCCTGTCGCCATCGGTGACATAACCCGCCGAGATATTGATATTATTTCTGCGAAGCGCGCGATTGATCGTGCGAAAATCCAATTTGTGCGCGATCAGAGCACGCTGATCGACCTCGACGAGGAGATCCTTTTGCTGTAAACCCCTCAATTCAACACTTGCCACACCATCGAGCCGCTGCAATCGCGGCAACAGGTGCTGGTTATAAAACGCGATGAGATCTTCGGGATCTTCACCCAGCCACGAAACAGTATATTCGAGAGCCGGAATATCTTCGGTATCGAAACTTTTAATCCCAATATAATCCACGTCATCGGGCAAATCTGCGCGAACCTGATCGAGCCTGTCGCGCAAATGAATACCAACGAGATCCATATCTGCATCCATTGCAAATTCCAGGCGAATAGTCGAAGAAGACTCATTGGATGTGGATCCCATGTTTTCAATGCCGGGCATAGTGCCCAATATCTCTTCAATTGGGCGCGTGATAAACCGTTCAATTTCCTCGGGAGACGAAGAAGGATACCGGATAGACACAAAAAGAACCGGGAACGTCACGCTGGGCAAATATTCGAGCGGCAACTTGAACAGGGAAATAAAACCCATCACCACGAGACTAAGTGCGATCATAATCGTACTGATGGGTTTAAAAATGGCAAAACGACTGAGTTTCATATCCTTTTACGACCTCTGCACCGGGATGCTGAAATATGCGAAACCGTGTTTTTTGACTACCTTGTCGTCATTTTTCACAACAATTTGACGACAACATATACATTTTTCACAACATGTCAAGATTTGAGCTTTCAACTCACCATTGATTTTCGACACACAATTGCGTATCCTGAAGTGCTCACAAATGCAAACGACACTATAGAAAGGAAAGAAAATGAAGCTCACGTACATCATGTTCACAAAACACCTCGAAGGCATGGACGTTTCCGAAATCATCGAATCCCTCCAATCCGTAGGCGTACAGGGCGCAGATCTGTGTGTACGAGAGGGATATCCTGTAAACCCAGACAATATCGACAAAGCACTGCCTAAAGCCGCCAAACAGTTTGAAGCCGCGGGCCTGTGTATTCCACTCGTAACAGCCCCCGGTGATTTTAGTCGCCCGGACATTGATTACGTCGAACGTTATTACGGCGCGCTGGGCGACGCTGGCGTGGCGCGTGTAAAACTCGGCTACTGGCACTGGTCGGATGCAAAACACTACTGGGATCAGTTGGATGAAATCCGGGGCTGGATGGAAAGCTTTGAGAAATTGTCGGAAAAACACGGCGTAAAAACCGTAGTACACAACCATTCGGGCAAATCGATGGGGTTAAACTCGTGTGCCGTCATGAACGTGGTCAAGGGATTCAACCCCGAACACATCGGCGTATTTTCCGACCCGGGACACCTGTCGATATGTGGCGAACCCATAGAAATGGCACTGGATATTGTACGCGAGTATCTCTCAGTCCTGGCATTCAAAGACCTCATTCGCCAGCGACCTCTGGGACGAACCGTACAGGGCGCGCCCACAGGCGGGACAATGCGACTGGGACAGGGATTTGGCGATTGGCCCGCAGTCGTAAAAACACTGGATCGATTAAACTTTGAAGGTCCCGTGAGTTTCCACAGCGAATACAGCGGTGAACCCATAGAAACCGTAATTGACCTGGCGCGGATTGATGTGCGCTTCTTTAACGCAATGCGGGCAGAACACGAAAGCGCGTAATCTGTGCCTAACCTTCTATACATCTTCGCCGATCAACTCCGCCCGCAATCCTGTGGCTATATGGGCGACAACCGCGCCCGCACCCCCAATATCGACCGCCTATCATCTGAAGGCATCAACTTTGTCAACGCCACCTCGGTCTATCCCGTGTGCAGCCCGCATCGCGCATCACTCTTTACGGGCTGTTATCCCACCACCAATGGCTACGTCATGAACGAATTGAGTGCCCGCACCGATTTGCCAACGCTTGCCGGCACATTAACGCAGAACGGCGTGAATTGTGCCTACATCGGCAAATGGCACATTTACGCAACCGAAGGCAAAGTTTATAAACAGGCCGGAGATTTTCACAAGAATCCCGCCAATCAATTCGTGCCCCCAGGCCCGCACCGACTGGGATTTGACCACTATTGGGCAGCCTACAACTTCAACCACAGCTACTACAGGGGATTTTATTACGAAGACAAATTTGAACGCATCGACATCCCTGCCTATGAACCCGATGCCATGACCGACCTCGCCATCTCCTATCTCGAAAACGCGTGCGAAAATCCAGACCCCTTCGCCCTCTTCGTCTCCTATGGCACACCTCATCAGCCCTGGAACTGGGACAACGTCCCCGAAGAATGGGGTATGCACTTCAAAGACATGGCCTTTGACCTGCCGCCAAATTACCGGGACGGATCAGGAGAATACTGGCATGCGTGGTTCGACCGCGATTGGTGGATGAAATCCGTCAAACCCAACCTCGTTGAATGGCAGCGAATCTATGCCGCTATGACTGCCAACCTCGACTGGAACGTGGGCCGAATTTTAGACGCGATAGACAGATTCGACCTCGCGCACGACACCCTTGTCGTCTTCACATCAGACCACGGCGAAATGTTTGGCGCACACGGTCGCGTTCAAAAAAATATCTACTATGAAGAAGCCGCTCGCGTCCCCTTTCTCATGCGCTGGCCCAATCGCATCGCACCCAAAACCGAAAGCGATGCCTGCCTCAACACACCCGATATCATGCCCACGCTGCTCTCACTCTTAAACGTCGATATCCCCGATGGTATCGATGGATTTGACCTTTCCCATTGCGCATTTGGTCAGCCTGGAGATGAACCCGAATCCGCATTCTTACAGGGCATGGGCCCCAGTGTCGATTGGGACGATGGCTTTGAATGGCGTGCCTTGCGCGACAAACAATATACCTATGCCATTGAAAAACATGGAGAATCCCTCTACAATCACCGCGAAGACCCCCTGCAATTGCACAATCTCGCCAGCAGCCCTGACCATGCCAGAATAATCCAGCATTACCGCGACCAGATTCGGACGCGCATGGACGCACTAAACGACACCTTTGAACCCACTACCTTTTACCGCGATCACTGGATCGAAAATGGCCGCGTTATCAGAGGCGCGCGCGATTGAGGAGACCACCATTGACATCAAAACGCCCCAACATCCTCTGGATCTGCACAGATCAACAACGCTACGACACCATCCACGCCCTCGGCAATAAACACATTCAGACGCCCAACCTCGACCGCCTCTGCGCTGAGGGCGTAGCATTCACACATGCCCACTGCCAGAGCGCGATATGCACGCCCAGCCGTTCCAGCTTTCTCACCGGGCTTTATCCCAGCACCGTACACGGCAATCGCAATGGCAATGCCTATTTCCCGGCAAATGAACGCGTACAACTCATCACCAAACGCCTCGCAGATGCCGGATACGATTGCGGCTTATCGGGCAAACTCCACCTCGCCTCTGCATGGAACGGCGAAGAACAACGCGTTGACGACGGATATCGCAAATTCTGGTACAGCCACTCACACAATCAAGGCATCGGAATTGGCAACCAGTACACCGACTGGCTCACCGAACAGGGCATAGACCTCGGCGACGTCTTTCAAACAAAAAAAGACGGCACATACGGCAACTATCGTCCCGACATGAATCCCCAATACCACCAGACCGCCTGGTGTGCGGATCGCGCCATAGAATTTATCGAATCCCCTCACGACGGCCCCTGGCTCATGAGCGTCAACCCCTTTGATCCACACGGACCTTTTGACGCCCCCGACACGCACAAATACAATCCCGCCGACTTGCCACCGCCGCTATTTCGCGAAAGTGACCTGCAAACACAAACGCGGCTCAAACGCTTTTTTGCTGACAAGGAAGGCAATCCTCCCGGGGACCGCGAACAGCACAACAAAGCGTCTTACTACGGCATGATCGCCCTTATCGACGAAAACGTCGGTCGCATGCTCAATGCCCTTGAGCGCACGGGCCAACGCGAAAACACCGTGGTCATCTTCACGAGCGACCACGGCGAAATGCTCGGCGATCACGGCCTCACCGGCAAAGGTTGCCGCTTCTACGAAGCCCTCGTGCGGGTCCCCCTCATCATCTCCTGGCCCGGCACCTTTCTCCAGGGCCACCGCGCAGATGGCCTCACCGCGCTCTTAGACATTGCGCCCACCCTTGCCGACCTCGCCGGCATCCCTCTCGAATGGACACACGGCAAATCCCTCATTCCCATTCTCACGGGCGAAGATCCCGGGCACGCGCATCGCGAATTTATGCGCTGTGAATACTACGATGTCGTCGATAAATTCGCCCCACACGCCTCGGAAAAACACAAACCCTGTTGGGCGACCATGCTGCGCAACAACCGCTACAAACTCGTCGTCTATCACGGCGAAAACTACGGCGAACTCTACGATCTTCGAGAAGACCCCGATGAATTTCACAACCTCTGGGAAGACCCATCCCACACAGATCTGAAATACCAGCTCATAAAACAAAACTTCGACCACACCGTTATATGCGCCGACCCCGGTCCCGAACGCATAGGAAGATATTAGCATGAACCAGCGCCCCAACATCTTGCTCATCATGAGCGATGAACACGACCCCTCAGTCACCGGCTGTTACGGTCACCCCCATATCGAAACGCCGCATCTGGATCGCCTCGCATCCGAAGGCACCACCTTTGACAATGCCTATACCGCCTGCCCGATATGCGTACCCGCCCGCATGTCCTTTATGACCGGACAATACGTCCACCAGATCGGCACCTATGACAATGGCTCGCCCCTCGCGGGTACAATCCCCACAATGGGCAGCTACCTCGAAGCCGCGGGCTACGAAACCGCAGTCTGCGGCCGCACCCACTTCATAGGTCCCGAACGCCTGCACGGCTTTGGCAAACGCCTCATGGACGACGCCGAAAAATGGAAACACTGGAATATGGGTGCCCCCTCGCGCACACCCGACAACCGGCGCGGCAGCAACAGCCACGTCACCGAATGCGGCCCCGGGGAAAACTGGCAAATCCACTACGACAGCACAGCCGCCGATCTCTCCGAACGCTTCCTCAAATCCCGCGCACAATACGCCGACCGTCCCTTCTTTCTCTACACCGGCTTCATGAACCCCCACTTTCCCCTCCTGTGCCCGCAAGAATACTTCGACCGCTACTATCCCGACCACGTCATCTTGCCACAAACGAGAACCGAACCCTGCGACACCCAGCACCCTTCCATCCAGCAACTCCGCCACTGGCTACGCAACGAAGAACCCCTGCCCGACGCCATCTCCACCACGGCAACCGCTGCTTACTACGGCCTCATCTCTTTCACCGATTACCTCATCGGTCGATTGCTCGACATAGTCGATAACTCATCCCTGCGCGACAACACCGTCGTCATCTACGTCAGCGACCACGGCGAAATGGGCGGACACCACGGGATATGGCAAAAACAATGTTTCTACGAACACTCCGTGCGCGTCCCCATGATCATTCGACATCCAAACGCTGCAGGCAACCAGCGCATCGCCGCAGGAGCCAACCTCATCGACATCCTCCCCACCTTTCTCGACCTCGCCGAACAGGACCCCGCGCCATTGCCCGGCAGCAGTCTCCTCCCCGCCATCCTCGGACATCCCTTTCCCGACCGCCCCATCTTCAGCGAATACCACGCCCAGGGCGCTCTAAACGGCGGCTTCATGATCAAAAAAGGCGACTGGAAATACATCCACTACGTCGGTCTCCCCGATCAATTATTCAACGTCGCCAACGACCCCGACGAAATTGAGGACCGCGCCGACGATCCCACCTGTGCCGACATCCTCTCCGACCTCCGCGCCGACCTCCACAACATCGTCACCCCCGAAGAAATTGACCAGCGCGCCAAAGCAAATCAAAAAATCAAAGGCATCAACAGAGCGATCTGTTAAAGGTCGCTTAATGTAACCAATTTCTCAACTCGATCATCGGAGAGCGCAACATGAAATTCAAAACACCATTAGACGTTAGACTCGCTTGTAGAGCCAACGAACTCGAAGGCTTCGCCTCCCGAGCCCTTCCCGGCTACCTGTGCGTCAATGTCGCCTTTCTCGACATGGACTACGCCGACGATTTCGAGGCCTTCTGTCGCGCCAACCCGAAACCCTGTCCGCTGATCGCTAAAATGGAACCCGGTCAAACGGACTGCCCCGAGTATGCACGCGACCTCGACATCCGAACCGACCTGGGTTCATACGACATCGTACGCGATGGCGAAGTCACCGAACGCCGACAGGACATCGTGGACTTGTTCGACGACAGAACGGTTACTTTCCTGATCGGATCGAGCGTCTCCTTCGACGGCCTCCTGACCGAAAAAGGCTACCCCGCCGCATTTGGGACCGACCATCCAACTCACGTCGCTCCCGTGCGAAACAGTCGGACCCTTCTCAGGCAACATGGCCGTCACCATCCTCTCATTCGATCCGGGCATGATTGACGATGTATGGGAATTCACCAGCCACTTCCCCGGGTGTCACGGCGCCCCGATTGGAAGAAACAATGCGGACGAACTTGGCATCGAAGATCTGAACGTCAACATGGACGGTCACCCATTCGAAGTACCCGAAGGAACGGATCGCTTGTACTGGGCTTGCGGCATCACTCCCCGCATTGTCGCCGAGCAGGCCAAGCTCCCGTTCATGATATCCTATACCCCTGGCCACGCAATGATCACCGATATCCCGACAGAGAGTCTGTACCAGTAAGGGACTATCGACTGAGCTCACACGAATCGCTATCTTCCTCTGATGGGACAAAAATCTCGTAATCTCCCCGTTCCCACGCATCCAACCCCGACGTATAGTATTTGGAAAAACGGCGATCTGAAGCACCGCCCGCGACATTCGCGTGTAGCACATCCTCCCCAAAATCGCAAACCATTCGAAAAGTCGGCGCAAGCGCGCCACCTTTGAACACACCGGCCTGCGAAACCGTTGACCGACTCCCAATATTCGCAAGCGAATAATCAAAACCCAAAAACCGCGGTAACTTTCCCCTGAAAAAAATATGCTCAATATAAACCCTGCTCACTTCGCCGTGTGGCACGGCTTTTTCCTTTAATCCGCGTTCAATCGCCATTTGATAAAGAACCTCACGCGGCTGATCTCCAAACCAGACCGATGCCTCACTCAAAAGAATGCGATCAAAATATCCGTGCATGACACTGAACAGCGTCGTACCATCCAGTAAAAACGTCACCATCTCGCGTCCCAAACCATGATCCCCAAAAACGAGCAAAACGAGTTCGCGATAAACGCGCTCAAAAAGCGTCGCCCCCAGAGAATCCGCATCATAACACAAATCCCACTCCCGCAATATATTCCCGTTTTCTGATTCTGGTAGCAACGGACGTACAATTGCCATAAACTCCCTGGCCTGAAGCGCGTAAAGATCATAGTGAATCCGCTTCATATCCTCTACTATCAAATCATCCTTCTCCCGCAACATCTCGCAAATACGATCCGCGCGATAAGAAGAAATCGACAACTTCATCGGCTCAGTCTGCCCCATAGAATTGAGATCCTGATTTGCCGTCACAATAAAATCACATTCCGGATTCATCGCACGCGGATACAATATTGGATCCACCATCCCATCCCAATTCTGTTTCTCATCCCAACCCAAATACGGAAGCAAACCCGATGAACCTTCGGGTTGTTTGGGCACCAGCCCGCCGAGTTGATATCCAATATTCCCCGCCCGATCAGCAAACACCCAATTAAACGGCGCAAACGTCAACCCCGCAAAATAATCCCGTGCCTCTTCAACGCCTTTTGACTTTGTAATCCGCAAAACACAATCCAGCGAATCCGCACCCGTCCCCTTTTGCTGCTTACCCGTCCACGCATAACACAGATAAAACCCATCCTCATTGACCTCGCCCTCCAACAAACCGCGCTCTGTCTCGCAAACGCGCAACCCTATCGGATCCCGCTTCTTGGGCCTAATAACCTCTTCTCGCACGCGCAAAGGCACCCATTTATCCCCACATCTATACTTCCCTTCCTTCACCTCCTCCACAAAATAATCACACACATCGGCAGTACCATAGGTCGCTGCCCACGACAGGTCGGGTGATCGTCCCATAGCCACAACCGGCAACCCCGGCAAAGTCGCCCCCATCAAATAATCATCTTCTCCAGCCAGAACCGCCAGATACCACACCGAAGGCAATTGCAATTGCAGATGCGGATCTCCACACATCATCGCCCATCCAGATGCCGTCTTTGACGGACGCACAGCCCAATTATTGCTCGCAGAAAAATCGGGCAACAAATCGCGCCACACCACAGATGCTGGAATCATCGGACGCACCAGACGCACCTTCTTTATCAGATCGATGTACTCTTCTGATACATCATCCCGAATTGCCGGAAAAAGTTCCTTCAACCGCTCCGTGTCCAGACCCTTTTGAATCAACTGAACAATCAACTTCTCCATATCGCCCTGCATTTGCGAAAGCCCCACAAAACCGATCAGCTTGACCATCAGCAGTGCATCTGCCGGCGTCCAGTCATCTGGTCGATACCCCATCAGCTTAAATTCAAAAGGCGTTCCCGTTGCGCGCACCGCCTGATTCACCCCCTTGCAATACGCATCCAGAACCGCTTGCACATCAGGTGACAAACGTCGCGCTTCCCGATCCGCATCACCCGCTATATCGAGCCAGCGCATAAATCGATCTACCTCAATCAACTCGTCATCCGCTTTCAGATATGCAGACGCATTCCCCCGCCCAATGAGCTTGAGCAACCACATGTGCATCTGCCTATCCCGGCCATGTGCATACCCCAGACCGTAATACCGATCCCCTTCATCCTGCGCCGAAATATGCGGAAACCCATGTGCCATCCGCCGAATGCACACCTCGCCCTTTACACCTGATATTATAATTTTATTCGCATCGCGTTTCATATTGTAGCCCAAAAAAAGCGGAGCATCTTTCAAAGCTCCGCTTTTTGTTTAGATATCCGCCGATTCAGGATGAATTCAATCCTGTTGACTGGACGAAATCCGACGATCCCCTGCAAGAGATTTTTTGCACACCTCTAATACCTCGGCAAACTCTTTGGGATTCTTTTCCACAATTTTTAATACTGCATGGGCAGAGCCTTGGGGAATGCAACACTCTTTTTCCCAATCTTGTAGCTTTGACGTACTCACACCTATCATGAGTGCAAATTCATGTTGAGACTTATTGAGCTTTTCGCGAATGGCTTTGACATCCAAAGGCGCAAAATCAAATACGCGACTCGGTGCCATCTCATCGCGCATAATAGCACCTCCCTCACGCACACTTTGGAGTAAATCATCAAATAGTTCTTTTTTCATTTTGGATACTCCTGCTCAACTGTTTCGAGGAATGTCATAATATACCGTCCTGGACATCGTTTTACAATTGTGATATTACTCCCACAATCTTCTATCCAAACTACGGTATTGAATCGCCTCGGCAACGTGGCGCGATTGGATATCCTCTTCACCTTCCAGATCTGCTATTGTGCGGCTCGCCTTCAGGATGCGATCATAAGCCCGCGCCGACAGCCCCAATCGCGTAATCGCCATCCGCAACAACTCCTCGCTCCTATCATCAATTTTGCAAAACATCCGAATCTCTCGCGACCCCATGTGCGCGTTGCTAAACAAATCTCTATAATCCGCAAACCGTTCCAACTGTATTTGCCGCGCACCTTGCACGCGCTTGCGAACCTCTGCGGAAGACTCGCCAGTCGGTTCATTGGCCAATTCTTCATACTGCACAGCCGGAGCTTCTACGTGAATATCAATGCGATCCATCAACGGTCCCGAGATCCGATTGACATAGCGCTGCACCACAGGTGGCGAGCAAATACACTCGTGGTGCGGATCGCCCAAATATCCGCAGGGGCACGGATTCATGGCGCAAACGAGCATAAACTGCGCCGGATACGAAAGCGACATCGCCGCGCGGGCAATCGTCACAAAACTGTCCTCAATGGGCTGGCGAAGAGATTCCAAAACCTGTTTCTTAAACTCGGGAAGCTCATCCAAAAACAGCACCCCGTGATGTGCCAGCGACACCTCTCCTGGCCGGGGATAGGGACCGCCACCGATCAACCCCGCATCTGAAATCGTGTGATGCGGCGAGCGAAACGGCCTTACTGCCACGAGTGCCGTATCGGGCGTCAACAACCCCGCCACCGAGTGAATTTTTGTCGTCTGCAGAGCCTCATCCAGCGTCAGATCGGGTAAAATGGTCGGCAATCGTCTGGCGAGCATCGTCTTACCCGATCCAGGAGGCCCCATGAGAATCGCGTTATGCGCGCCTGCCGCCGCCACCTCCAGCGCGCGCTTTGCATGCTCCTGCCCGCGCACATCCTTAAAATCCACCCGATGCATCCGCGCACGCCGAAAAATCGCCTTACTATCGATTTCAAAGGGCATGATATCGCAATACCCCTCAAAAAAATCCAGTGCCTCACTCAAATCGCATACCGGCAAAACATCTAACCCGCCTGTAATCGCCGCCTCTCGCGCATTCTCCACAGGAACGAGCAACCCTTTTAAGCCCGCCTTTTTGGCTTCCACAGCCATTGACAGCACCCCGCGCACGGGTCGCACCGTGCCATCTAAAGCCAACTCACCCAAAATGAGATATTGCGACAGCTTCTCGGGTGAAATTGAATCGCCCATCGCGGCAATAATGCCTATCGCAATCGGCAAATCAAATGCCGAGCCTTCCTTTCGGATATCTGCCGGTGCCAAATTCACCGTAATCCGGTTAGTTGGAAATGTTCGCCCGGCATTTTTAATCGCAGCCATCACCCGATCCCGGCTTTCCTTCACAGCACTATCGGGTAAACCCACCACTGAAAATGCGGGAATCCGACGCGAAATATCCGCCTCAATATGCACGATATACGCATCAATACCCAGTATTGCACAACTCAACACACGCGCAGTCATCAAAACCTCCTTGCCTGAAAGGAACCCACTAAAAGAAGCAATAGAATCAGGCAAGGAGCGTGCCAGAACCGCTCGGAGCAATAACTTATTGTTATAAAAAAACTTATACTATATCAAAGCAGACGGGTGTTGAACAATCTATTCACAATAGCCATCTTCCACAGAACAAAATGTGCAACACACCTGCTACTTCATCCGATCCAGCACGGGCTGCAATTTTCGTCGCGCTGCCTCTGCGTCTGCACCGCCATCGACGACCGGATGCTCTTCCAACTCATCTGCTACAACATCGTACAAATCGCCTGTATCGTAGAGTTTCCAGCGTTTATCCTGTGCCCATCGCTTTAAGTAATACCCCTCCTTACCCCATCCGGGCAAAGGATCGTGATGGGCAAAAATCCACTCTCTCGGCGCACCCGTCTCGCCCTTTAACTGCGGCAAAAATGATACCCCATCAAACACATCGTCCTCGGGCAAAGAAATACCAGCCATATCCATCATAGTGGGCACAAAATCGCTACAATCAATCAAATCATCACAAACAGACCCCGGGGGAATCGCACCCGGCCAACTCGCAACAAATGGCACCCGTGTACCCGCATCCGTCGAAAGACCCTTTCCCCCCTGGAACTCGCGGCCATTGATCATAGAAGTCACCTGACGGGGCGACCCATTATCGCCAATAAACAAAAGCAAAGTATTCTCTCTAAGCCCAAGCTCATCCAATTTATCTACAATTCGCCCAATCACCACATCCATATACTCAACCATATCTTTAAAATACTTCACCCCGCTATCGTGTCGGTTTTCAGACCATATTTGGCTATGGGGCGTGGGTTCAAACGGACCGTGTGTCAGCGCCATGGGATAATAAACAAAAAACGGATCGTCCTTATGTCGCTCGATATAATCGCAAATATAAGCCGTATAAATATCCGGGCCGTACTTACCCTCTGTATCCTCCAAATACTCCCCATTTTGCTGAATCATCGGATCGGCATATCGCGACCCCTTATCCTCCGTGTGTTCCGTATGCCACAAGCAATACTCATCAAAACCCGAATCTTCCGCCAGTTGCCCCTTGCCGCGCCACTCGGGTTCAAAATCCGGCGGATTATAGCTATACATTTGCCATTTGCCCGAAATACACGTTTTGTACCCAGCCGCTTTCATCAAATGCCCAAAAGTGCGCTCCTGAGGATCCATCACCCCAAAAGCTCTCCAATTGCGAAAATTGTATTTACCCGTCATCAACTGTAACCGCGTCGGCGTACACAACGGCAGAACATACGCATGGTCAAAACGCATCCCCTCCTTGCTCAAACCATCCAGCACAGGCGTTTGATATGATTCACCCCCATAACACCCCAGGCATTCATATCCCAAATCATCGGACAGAATCAGAATAATATTTGGTTTATCAGAAGCCATAAAATCTCCTTTTAGTAGTCAGTTTTTTATTTCTGTCCATCTGCGTCCATCTGCGTCCATCTGCGGATGCTTTTTACAATTCTCCAATCCGCTTCTTCCCAAAAAACTCCCAATCCCATTCGGCACCCCATCCGGGATCATTGGGCGGTGTAATATGGCCATTCTCGGGCAATGGTGGATTGAGCAACCCAATCTCCCGACCGCGCACATCCCGGGATCCCCCAGGGAAAAACTCGTAATAACTCGTATTCGATATGGCACAAACCAGATGTGCATGCACCAGTCCAAACAACCCACCTGGTCCATTAAATTCAATATTTGCGCCGTGCATCTCAGTCAAATGTGCCAATTTCAACGTCGGAGTTGTACCCAGCCGCGCATTGGCACGCAGGGCATCAGTTGCCCCGGAAATAATCCATTGCGCACTTAAATCCACATCGTGCATCAAAGTCTCAGGCGCCAAAATGGGAATATCCAGCGCGTCGCACAAACGCTGCAAGCTCTTTTGATCTCGATCTGCCAAAGGCTCTTCAAACCACCCAAACCGCAACGCCTCCAGAGTCTTACCCACCCGAATCGCATCTTGCAACGTATAATCACACCCTGCGGCATCGTGCAAAATATCGACATCACTCCCAACCGCATCGCGCACAGCGCGAAAACACGCGATATTCTCATCTGCCGTACCCCCAAAGTGATCTTTTACAGCCAAAAATCCCATTTCCACTGCCTTTTTTGCATCGGCT
This sequence comes from Candidatus Latescibacterota bacterium, assembly GCA_965205975.1. Taxonomy (GTDB): domain Bacteria; phylum Latescibacterota; class UBA2968; order UBA2968; family UBA2968; genus VXRD01. Next base: position 5,290,786 of record OZ242195.1, on the reverse strand, counting down.
ACAGCCTCCTCTTGTGAGCCACTTCTAAAATTGTAATAAGTCGCACAGGAAGACCGCGCCCGACCAATCAGACTGTAAACAGGCAGCCCCGCAACCTTGCCAGCAATATCCCACAAACAATTGTCAAAAGCACCAAACCATCCAGGGCGCGTAAACATGCCGCGCGTTGCTTTGTGTAATTTTTGACCGAGTCGTTCGCGATCAAAAGGATCTTCACCAATCGTTAGCAACCGCAATTGCTCCAGATCTTCAGGACGCATCGTCGTGTACCGCGCATCCCCCACTGTACACACCCCTTCGATGTCTTCGTCTGTCTTTACATGCAAAACGTGTATATGCTCTGCCGACTTACCCGCACCCCGTTTCTCCCATCGCTTGCGGACACCACGACCGGTTTGTTCCATCCGAAACCGCCCCGTATTGGCAGGCAACTCAAACACCGAAATCGAAATCGCTCGAATCTTCACTTCCACCTCCTGTCTCTCAAAGCAAACTCCTGCGTCCATACACACCGCAAATGCGGCATTGATGGGGATCATGTCCCCTGGCCGGACAATATTCTCGGCCAAAAAAGATAATCTGCAAATGCAACTTATTCCAAATTTCCGCGGGGAAAATGCGTTTCAAATCGCGCTCGGTCTGCACCACATTTTTGCCATTGGACAACCCCCATCGGTAGGCGAGACGGTGAATATGTGTATCCACGGGAAATGCTGGCACGTCAAAAGCCTGAGCCATCACCACCGACGCAGTCTTATGTCCCACGCCGGGCAATGCTTCCAAATCTTCATAAGATTGGGGCACCTCGCCATCGTGTTTATCCAGTAAAATACGGGACAAATCAAAAATAGCCTGCGCTTTTCGAGGCGCCAACCCACACGGACGGATAATACCTTCAATTTCTTCAACCGACAGTGCAATCATTTTCTCTGGCGTATCTGCCCTGGCAAATAAAACCGGCGTCACCTGATTGACCCGCACATCGGTACACTGCGCCGACAACAACACAGCGACCAGCAGGGTATAAGCACTCCCGTGTCTCAGCGATGCTTCGGGATCGGGATACAATTCGTCCAAAATCTCGGCAATTCTTTCGGCTTTCTCAGCTTTACTAAAACGCTTTTTCAAATTCATTCTCCACACAAATTGAAAACTAATCGCCCGCCTGTGGCACAAAGCCGCTGGGAGCTTTCATTTTATGGATAAACAACTGAATACCTATCGTCAACAGAATAACCATACTACCCATCAAATAGGGCAATCGCGCATTGAAATGCTCGGCAACAAGACCGCCGAGAAGAGGACCAAATAAAAATCCACTCCCCACAATCGCTTCGTGAATACCCGTGCGACGACCTCCTGGACCTTCGGCGTATAAACTGTAAAAAATACTCGCCGTAAACGTCACCCCAATAAGCCCGCCCAACAGCAAAAAACCACATGCAAAAACAATCGGCTGTGTACCTATCCCGATCAAACCGAGACCAAAAGCGGCCAAAAGCTGAGCAAAAATAATAGGTGACAGGCGAAATTGCCATCTATCCGTCCGCGACATAAAATAAAAAACTGCAAGTTGGGTCAAAGCGATCAGCGCGAGCAAATACCCCAGCAAACTCGGTGAAATGTCGAGGTCTATCGCCAACTTTGGAAACAGCGCGCGCACAAGACCAATAGCAAAAAATGTTGCAAAATTGGCCAGCAATGCAAGTGGTAAAAAATGTCCCGACGTTGCGGTAACCGATCGTCTATTTACAACATCAGGCTCCGATTCCACAACCGGAACAACGAGCAAACCGGCAAATAACAGAACAACCAAAAAACCACTCAGAAGAAATCCACTAAAAGGGTGAAATTCAAACAACTCACCACCTGCGGCCGGACCAATACACACGCCCAATGTCCACGCCACATTGAATCGCCCCAACGCGGGTAACAGCATATCTCGCGATTTCCCACGCCCAAGATAGGCTTGCATCGGGGGCCAATAATGTGCAATGGCAACCGCCGTAAGCACAGAAAGCAAAATAAAATGCCAGATGTGATTGACCCCGATATATCCCACAAATGCCAGCGCGAGAAACACACACCCGACAGTCATAACCAGGCGATAACCCATCCGATCTGCAAGACGTCCCGACACGAGACTGGTCAGAGTATAAGCCAATGCCCCCCAGGCATTGATGTGCCCCAGATCGTCATAAGTCGCACCGAATCGCAAGGCGTGTAATGGAACGCAAACACCCACAATGGCAAAACAACAATCCATTAAAAAGGCATTGATATACAAAAAAGTGTCTTTTTTCACAAAAAGAGGATTCTCCCACAAAAAAGGGACTCAAAAAGAGTCCCTTTTCATTTTTAACACAAATCACTGCACTACTTACTGTGCCTCTTCTCCACCGCCCATTGGATTGAGGATGCGATCGATCTGGTCTTCGGCGTATTTCTTATATTGGCGATTCCCAACCGCTTTTTTGTAGTACGCTATCGCTCTTTCCTTTTGGCCAAGCTCGCGATAACAATCGCCCAGAATGACATTGGCGGGCACTCTCCATTTAGACGCGGACAGCGCTTGATTGGCATGCCTGATGGCATTTTGATATTGCTTGAGTTCAAAATAAGGCACGGCTATCCGATAATTCACCTCGGAGGTACTCTTAATGCCCAGTGCCCTTTTATAGGAAGCAACAGCATTTGTGTACTGCCTGCCATCTGCATAAGCCTTGCCAAGTGCTGTGTGAACCGTTGCATTTTTGGGATCAACCTGTGCCGCTTTTGAAAGCACGGAAATCGCTTTGCTATTTTGCTTCATCGCCTGATAGACTATTGCCAGATTCAGGCGAGATTTCGTATCTTTTGCGTCGGCTTGAATCGCATTTAAGTACGCTCTTGCTGCACTGCTATTTTTTCCTGTCGCCCTGAAGAGATCGCCCAAAACGCGATGTGCTCTGCCATAGTTTGGATTCAGTTCAATGGCAGTTTCAAGTGCTTCCCGTGCGGCATTTACACTGCGTGCACTTTTATGTGCCAATCCCAAATTGTAAAATACGGTCGCATCCGAAGGATCGACTTGTGTAGCACTTTCATACTGAGCCGCGGCAGCCTTGTAATTTCGCCGTCTGAACAACATGGTCCCCTCTTGAAGATAGGCTTTCTTCAATATCTCCCGTGTTTTATTTGCTTCAAAGCTGGGATCAATCGCCATCACCTTTTGTATGCTGGCCTGGGCACCTGTATAGTCTTTGGTCTGAAATTGCAATTCGCCCATTTCAAAATAAGCGGCTGCATAATCCGACTTAATTGAAGTCGCCATTTGATAAGCTTCAACGGCCTTTGTATAATTGCGCAACTTTTTGTACGTCGTGCCCATCGCGCGATATGCCTGCGCGTTTTTGCCATCGATCTTTACAGCCTCTTCAAAAGATGCGAGTGCTCTTTGAAACTGTCGTTTCTTGAATAATTCCTGTCCAGCATTATACTTTTCAGCCGATTCGGGGCTCACTCCCTGTGCAAGGGCAGAACCAGCCATTAGCACAGATAATGAAAGCATCGCAAAGAAGGAACGCGTGTGCATGGAAAATCTCCTCTATTTTGAACCTTTACAAAGACTTAAAATTCGGATTAGGCAATATATATTGTAAAATTTCGGCGTATATGTCAAGTATTGTTTACATATTTATACAAAAAAGGCCATTGTACGCCCAGTACAATGGCCTTTTAATAATAAAACTACCACCTCAATTCAGACGGAAAGACATCGGCTGTGTCATCCATACAGAAACCGGCTTGTCATTTTGTTGGGCTGGTTCAAACCTGAATTGCAGAACAGCATCAATCGCTGCTTGCCGGAAAATTTCTTGACCTCTAAGTACGGACACATTGCTCACCCGACCGCTCTTATCGACCAAAAACTTCAAAAACACTTTTCCAGTCAACCCAGCTTTGCGGGCGATTTCCGGATATTTCGGGTTCACCTGCTTTATGACTTTTGGTTTTTGTTCAACCATGAAAAACTCGAAGATTTCTTCTTCTTCCTCTCCTGAACCCGGCGGCGGTGGCGGTGGCATATCGACCATTGCATCGTCAAAATCGAGATCTGTGCTTTCAATAGTCACATCGTCGGGCACATCGTCGCTCTCTGTCTCAATTGGCACAGCAGGCCGCGGCGGCGGTGGCGGACGCTTGATCTGTTGGGTTTCTGGAATATCCACATTTTCAATAATAATCTGTTTCTTCTTCCGATCACTCGCAGAGGCTTCAAAAGTTGGAAAAATCACAGCCACGGCGGTATGCAAGATAAACGTGATCAACGTACAATATCCAAAGACCTTATTATACGTGCGTTGCAAATCGGCTTCTGGTGCTTTTCCCCGAATCATTGCCATAGCTTACCCCTCTCGGTTAGTCGCAAAGTTGATGCGCAACGCATCGGCCTCGCGCAATTCTTCCATCACTCTGCTGATCAATCCATAAGGCGCGCGATAGTCACATTTGAGTGACACAACCATACGGGGATCTCTGACGCGGCGATCGTAAAAAATCCCGGCTACCTGGTCGAGATTCGCCAACTTGTCGTCAATATAGATTTTGCGATCAGCAGAAACCCACAAATAGTTGATGTGGCGGCGTTTCTTAAGCTCTTCGATTTTTTCGGCCTTGGGCATAATAATGCCCGTCACGCGGTAGCGGACAAAAACCGTAGAGACCATAAAGAAAATGAGCAGCAAAAAAGTAATGTCGGCCATAGAACCGGTAGGAATGCTGTGCGAGACACCACCCTTTTTCTTAAAATTCATGAGAACCTCCTCAACTCACTCACTGGGCGAGGCGAGCGAAATTTTATCTGCCCCTGATAATTTAATTTCGTCGAGTACATCGATAAATTTTTCATAGGGCGTTTCTTCGTCGGCCTTTAATGAAACGATCAGCTTCTCATTTTGCGCCAATCGCTGCTCAATATCTGCTCGAAGCATATTCAGCGGTACACCTTGTTCCAAATTGATGAGAATATCCCCATTGACATTGACCCAGACATTGCAAATATTTTTCTTCTGGATTTTCTTGGACTCGCCTGCCGGGGGCAAATGCATACCAATACCCTTATCCTGGTTCATCGTGGTTGTCACCAGAAAAAATACCAGCAACAAAAACACGATATCTGCCATAGACCCGGTGGGGATTTCAGGTGAAGATTTTTCGCGTCGCTGAAGGGCCATGTCTTAGTCCTCCTTGCCGTAGCCCAACTGAATCAGGTCATCGACAAATTGATTGGAGCTTTCCTGGAGATCGATGATGATCTTGTCAATTTTTGACAGAAAGAAGTTGTATGCAGCCTGCACCGGAATAGCAACCACCAGGCCCGAAGCCGTTGTAATCAAAGCTTCCGAAATACCGCCGGCCACAACGCTGGGATCAACATCGCCAGCAGCGGCAATATCGTTAAACGCCCGGATCATACCCGACACGGTACCCAGAAAACCAACAAGAGGTGCCAGGTTTGCGACAGTGGAAAGCCACACGAGACCACGCTCGAGAAAAGCCATTTCGATAGCACCGGATTCCTCAATCGATTTTTCCACATGCTCAATACCGCGGTCTAAACGCAGCAGCCCTGCATGCAGCACTGTGGCGACTGGGCCACGCGTATTGGAACACAATTCAGCAGCACCTTCTGGCCCATTTTGCTTGAGGGCATCCTGAAGCTCTACCATAAATTCTTTGGCATTGATATGCGCCTTAAAAAGCGTGTAAAAACGCTCAATCATCACCACAACACCAAAAAATAACATCACCAGCAACGGATACATAAAGTTTCCGCCTTTAATAAAAAGATCAACCATGCCACATCTCCCGAAGTTAGGTTATGAATTGCGAAAAATGGATTAACAACATAGAACCTTCTACTTCTTACCTTCTGTTTCCACCTCCTCCTTTTTCTGTTTGCTACCTTCAAAAAATTCTCGACGCTTCTTCTCTTCATCTGTTAAGGGTGGATCAAGTGTTTGGATCATTGCGTTGGCATTGCCTTTCCACATCGGATCTTTCAACGCCCTTCTATACCATATCAAGGCATTGATCGAATCCTGTTTGGCACTTGAATTTTCCCATCTGTTAAAATAATGGTTGCCCCTCATGTAGGGGTACAGGCCATTGTTTGGATCTTGTTTCAGTCCTTTATTGACCCACTTGAGGCTCCCGGTCAACTCGGCCAATTCTTCGATCACGCCTAAATTGTCGGGCCGCATGGCGTGTAATTTTTCAAGCCGATTGACAATCCAGCTTTTGGATTTCCCCATCCTCTTGCCCAATTTAATGGTCTCTTCCAGAAAGAAAACACTCGAATCATCATTTTGATATAATTTTTCAAAGGCATCAAAGGCTTTATCATCATCGCCTCTTCGATCATACATCCCCGCCAATTTTTCCAGCGTAGCATAATCATCGGGATTTATCTCCAGCACTTTCTCCATTTCGACCAGAGCTTCGTCCTCGCCACCTGTTCGCAGATGCAATTTACCAATCATATCCCGCACTTCGGGCTCATCGGGAGCTAATTCACCCCACTTTTTGGCATACTCCAATGCTTTTTCATACTCTTCAGTTTCAACATTCAAACTGACCAGCGCATGATAGTATTTAATTTTTTCCTCTGACTCGAGGTTGAATGCCAGCAATGCTTCATAACTTCCAATGGCTTTCTCGGGCTGTTCCTGTATAATATAGATGCCAGCTAAGGCAAAATGTGCCCCCCTGGTGTATTTGCTCTTGGGTTCAAGTTCAATGGCTGTTTGATACCACTGAATGGCATCCTCATATTTTTCTGTTTCATTATACAATTTGCCCAGGCGTCGAGCCGTTGCTGCTCTTCTGGGATTAAATCCCCAGGATTTGAGCAACTGTGTTTCGGCGTCTTCATATTGCCCACTCTTGAGATACCGATCACCCCAACCCAAATGTTGACCGGCCCTCTTGATAGAATCCGCCTGTGTCATCTCGGTCTCACCTTCTTCGGCAAAACAAAGTGACGCTGCACTAAAAACCAAAAAACCGCAGAACAAAGCCAAAAAACCTGATCGGAATTTTAAATTTAAAATCATGGTCCCAATCTCCATACTATATGGGATGAAAATTCGCAGAAAACGACACATAGTTTAGACAAGCCGCTTTCCTGTTAATAACAATATATAACTCACACCAAAAAATAATGCGATTACAGGTAGCAGGGCTGAAGAATCTAATGAATGAAAAAAACCCTGTCAAGCCAAAATCTGCTTTAGATTAAACGAAATACAAATCAGTAGAGTTCCCGGTATATCCAACACTGCAACAATGCGTTATGAGGAGTGTTAATTATCCCGGTCTCAAAAATTTAAAACAACTAATTAATCAACAGCAATATTAGAAGTTTGAGTTAATTAAAAATAAAAATATAAGCAGTAAAGACCGGTGTCAACCCCTTTTCCAGAGACCATTGTGAACAAAATCTATTTCACACATATTGACAGAATAAAAGAGAAGCGGTATATTTGGCAAATCTAATCGCGATTTGGAGAAAATCATGTACCAGAGGCTTTACACTTATTGTTGCCGAAAAAAACGGCGGTTTACACCTCCGCCAGGCCTCGGAGCGGAGTGTGTAACTGTGCCTGCCGCTTGAATCCCCTTGATGTGTCTGCGTCAAGGGGATTTTTGTATTCTATCTAAAGGGGAAAAATAATCCTCATCGACTTTCTCGACTTTCCTATAGAAAGGACATGTGATGGATCAATCAACAGACAAAATTGTCAAACAAGGTCTCACCTTTAACGATGTGTTGCTCATGCCTTGCAAATCGGAAATTTTGCCCAAAGACACCGACCTCAGCACGCGACTCACGCGCAACATAAAACTCAACATCCCCCTGGTGAGCGCCGCCATGGACACCGTAACAGAAGCGCGCCTCGCCATTGCAATGGCACAGGAAGGCGGCATCGGAATTATCCATAAAAATCTCTCCGTTGAAGAACAAGCCGAAGAGGTCGAAAAAGTCAAGCGGTCAGAAAGCGGTATGATTGTCGATCCCGTGACCTTATCGCCAGAGCACTACATTTCAGAAGCACTGGAACTCATGCAAAAATACCGCATTTCAGGTGTGCCAATCGTCGCCAAGGGCAACCGCCTTGTCGGCATTTTGACCAACCGGGATCTGCGCTTTGAAAAAAATCTCAATCGCCAGGTCAAAGACGTCATGACAGCCAAGGGACTGATAACAGCCAAACTGGGCATTTCCCTTGAAAACGCGCAGGAAATTTTACAACAACATCGCATAGAAAAGCTACCAGTTATCGACAATCAGGGCATCTTAAAGGGTTTGATTACAGTCAAAGACATCGAAAAGACAATCCAATATCCCAACGCCTGTAAAGATGACCTCGGGCGCTTGCGCGTTGGCGCGGCAGTCGGTGTGGGGGACGACGCAGAAGAACGCACCGCCGCGCTGATCGAACAGGGAGTAGATGTCATAGTGATCGACACGGCACACGGACACTCGCGCGGCGTGCTCGAAGCCATAGAGCGTTTTAAAAACAAATATCCCAAAACTGACCTCATCGCAGGCAACATCGCCACAACAGAAGCTGCAGCCGACTTAACTGCGGCAGGTGCCGACGCCATCAAAGTAGGTATGGGTCCCGCAACAATCTGTACCACCCGCGTAATCGCCGGCATTGGCGTACCCCAAATCACAGCCATTATGGACTGTGCCGAAATCGCCGCCAAAACCGGTGTCCCCCTGATCGCCGATGGGGGTATCACACAATCTGGCGACATCACCAAAGCCATTGCCGCAGGCGCCCATTCGGTCATGATCGGTTTCCTATTTGTAGGCACGGACGAAAGCCCTGGCGAAACCGTTATCTATCAGGGGCGCACCTTTAAGGTCTATCGGGGCATGGGATCATTGGGCGCAATGCAACGCGGTAGCAAAGACCGCTATTTCCAGGGCGAGGTTGAAGCGACCAACAAACTCGTGCCCGAAGGCATTGAAGGACAGGTGCCTTACAAAGGGTCTCTCTCGGGTTTTATTTATCAACTCGCAGGTGGACTTCGCGCGGGTATGGGCTATTGTGGCACGCGCACCCTCGACGAATTGCGCAACAATGGGCGTTTTGTACGCATCACCTCTGCCGGCATGCGAGAAAGCCACGTTCACGACATCTCTATTACCAAAGAAGCACCCAACTATCGGCTCGACTCGGCATACTAAATTAAATACCAGATGTCGTGAATTGCCATAGGAAACACCATGCCTGATCGCCCCAATATTCTCGTCCTCATGACCGACCAGCAGCGCGCAGATGCCCTGGGCTGCGCTGGAAATACAACAATCCACACGCCCAACCTCGACGCACTCGCAAATTCTGGTGTTCGCTTCACGCAGGCAGTCACACCCACCCCCGTCTGCGTTGCCGCGCGCATGAGTTTCATCACCGGTCACAGAATGTCCCGGCACCACTGGACAGACAACAGTGCGCTACCTGGTCCCTTACCCGAACTCCCCACCATCATGACGCTTCTACTGCGCTCAGGGTACTGGACACAGGGCATTGGAAAAATGCACTTTCACGGTCGGCACTACGGCTTCCGAAACCTCCTCACCATGGAAGAATGCATCGATCACTGGGTCGATGATGACTACCTCCGATATCTGCGAGAAAACGGCGTCCGCACCCGATTTCCCAAAGGCATTCGCGACCTGCTCTTTTTCCAGCCCCAAACCTGTGGCATACCCGTTGAACACCACAAAAATACCTGGGTCGCCGACCGATCCATTGACTTTCTCCGCGAACACACGCGCTACCGCCCCAATCAACCCTTTTTTTTATGGAGTTCCTGGATATCGCCGCACCCGCCCTTTGCGCCCTGCGGACCGTACGACGATATGTACAACCCCGCCGATATGCCCCTCCCACCCTTTGCCGACCGCCCTATCGAAACCCTACCACCCAATTTTTACGGCAGCCGCGGACGTCTGGATGGTGCCCATCGCGACCCCGACCGCCTGCGCCGCCTCCGCGCCCTTTACTATGGCCTCATCTCTCATGTTGACGACGGCATCGGTCGCATTTTGAATGAAATCGAAACCCTCGGCCTATCCGATAACACTGTCGTTCTCTTTGTCTCAGACCACGGCGAAATGATGGGCGAACACGGCCTCTCACAAAAAAACTGCCCTTATGAATCCTCCGTGCGCATTCCATATCTCTTGCGCTGGCCCGGCAAAACGCGAGCAGGACGGCAATGCAATGACCTCGTCAGCCTGCTCGACTTCTTTCCCACCCTCATTGAAGAACTCGACCTCCAGCATCCAGGGGAACACGGCCCGTTACCAGGGGCGAATCTCCTCAGCGCAACAGGTGGAGGTCTGGCGGAGCCCCGAGAATCCACCATAATAGACTACGGCAAGGGCAAAGGACGCTGGATTTCAGCACGCGACCAAAAACACAAATACGCCTTCTTTGCCCACGGCGGAATCGAAGAACTCTACGACCTTGAAAACGATCCACACGAACAGCACAACCTCACCGCGAAACACCCCGCACTGGCGGCAAAATTTCGCAATCAAATCATCGCATGGGAACGACAATATGGCCTGAGTAATTCGCTTGACGGCGACAGGTTGCGCTCGTATCCCGGTCCGGCCCGCACTCCCACAGAAGAAGAATGCCGCGCGGTCAACCTCAACGACGGCCCTTGGCCCAACCGCTTGCCGGACGATGAAAAAGACAGCATCGAAACCTTTGCCGAAGCATTTACCCGCGCCATCAGCAAAGAAACCTCCTTATCGCCCGACAAATTGAGCATCGAAAAATATAAAGAACAAGTGCTCAAACGCGGTCCCCAGGATATCGCCGCAGAATCGCTCGAAGGTACACCCTGGGAAGACGCATGGCACAACGCATAAGACCCATAAAAAGGAGAACCACATGAATAACCCAGCATTCGAACCCATTGAAGACGACCCCGGCCTTCCTCGCGTATTGATCATTGGGGACTCCATCTCCATTGGCTATACCGTGCCCGTGCGCGAACTGCTCAAAGGCAAAGCCAATCTCCACCGCCCGCTCACCAACTGCGGACCGACAAAGCGCGGCACAGAAGAAATCGAAAACTGGCTCGGTGATGGTTCCTGGGATGTCATCCACTTCAACTGGGGCTTACACGACATCGTCTATATGACAGAACAGGGTGAGCGCGTCGATCCCCCACAGGGCCAACATCAAGTGCCTGCCGACCAATACGAACAAAACCTCGACACCCTGGTTAAACGCCTCGCACAAACCGGTGCCAAACTGATCTGGTGCGCCACCACACCGGTTCCCGAAGGCGCGTCCATCCGCAAACCCGGCGACGAAGTTGAATACAACGCCATCGCACAAAAAGTCATGGCTGCACACGGCATTCCCACACATGACCTCTATACCTATGCTATGGAACGCCTTGACGATATACAACTCCCCGCCAATGTACATTTTTCAAAAGAAGGCTCTGCTGAACTGGCTGAATCTGTTGCGCGACATATATTGGATGCATTGGGCTGAGAATCTTTTTCAGGAGTTTTACATGTCTTATCGCATTGGAATTGTCGGTGCTGGCGGTATCTCGCGCGCTCATGGCCGGGCGGCTACACAATCTGACCGCGCAGAAATCGTTGCAGTCTGCGATGTCTTGCCCGAAGCAGTTGAGAGATATCGCGGCGAATTTGACATCCGCAAAGGTTATACCGATCTCGACCTGATGCTCGACAATGAAAACCTCGACATCGCCATCATCTGCACCTGGGGCCGCTATCACGCCAGCCTGAGCAATCAAATTGCAAAATCGCAAAAAGTCCGCGCCATCCTCTGTGAAAAACCCATCACACAAACCGCTGCAGAATGCCGGGAAATGGTCGCCTGCGCCAAAGCCAACAATATCCTCCTCGCCGAAGCCTTCAAATTTCGCCATCACCCCGTACATCTAAAAACCAAAGAAATTCTCGACAGCGGACAAATCGGACTCCTGAGCAATATTCGCAGCACCTTTTGCACGGGCGTTTCAGACGACCGCCGAAAACCCGAACTCAACTGGCGTTTCAACAAAGAAAAAGGCGGAGGTGCAGTCTATGATCTGGGGTGTTACAATACCCATCATGCCCGCTTTATTGCCAACGCCGATCCCACCCGCGTCTATGCCACGGGAGAATTTGGTCGAGAAGTGGATGAAACAATTATCGCCATCTACGAATTTCCCAATCATGTCACCGCACAGCTCACCTTTAGCTTCAAAATGGCCTCCTCACAATATTTTGAAATCTCGGGCACCGATGGCATGTTGCGAACAGAACGCGCCTGGAACAACGAAAACCAGCCCACGACCCTTGAAGTTCACACCCGCGATGGCGTTGAAACCCATGAATTTGAACCCGTCTTTCAATTCCTGAACCAACTCCACCATCTGTGCGATTGCCTCGAAACCGGGCAACCGCACCGCATCCCGCCCGAAAACAGCATTGGCAATATGAAAACAATGGACGCCATCTACGAGTCCATCAGAACGCAACAACCCGTTGACATTGCTTAAAATCATGAAATTACACTATCTCCAGCATGTGCCATTCGAGGGCCTCGGCAGCATTGCATCCTGGGCAAAAGCGCGTCGCATTCAAATTTCTCGTACGCGCCTCTTTACCGACGAGGCATTGCCTTCAGCCGATGAAATTGATCTACTCGTCGTCATGGGCGGCCCCATGGGCGTCTATGACGAACGCGACCACCCATGGCTCATACAAGAGAAAGCATTTTTGAAACAGGCGATCAATTCCGGTACACAGATACTGGGCGTCTGCCTGGGCGCCCAACTCATCGCCGAAGTACTCGGAGCCAGAGTCTATCCCAATAACCACAAAGAAATCGGCTGGTTTTCCATTGAAGGCGTGCGAGCGGTGCCCAGCGGTTCAATAGAAAAGGTACTCTCCAATGCTGGCGAAGTTTTTCACTGGCATGGCGATACTTATGACCTCCCCACTGGCGCGACTCATCTCGCCAAAAGCCCTGCCTGCAAAAATCAGGCATTCTCGGTAGGCAATCAGATCCTCGCATTGCAATTCCACCTGGAAACAACGCCCGACGCTGCCCAGGCATTGATTGATAACTGTGGGCACGAAATCGTCGATGCGCCCTATATTCAGCCCGCCCACGAAATACTCAAAAATCAACACGAATTTGAACGCATCAATATCCTCATGGCAGAATGTCTCGACCTGTTTGCGGAAAATATCGAAAAATAAAAAAGCGACCATTAAGGTCGCTTTTTATCCTTTTATACATCAAATCATACCCTCACCTCACTGAGATCCCGTCATCCTCGGCACAGTCCGAAACGCGATCTGCCTCGGGAAAAAGAACCCCCGTATCCGTCCGAGAATCCTCCACTCATCCAAATCCACCACTGTAAGTCCCGGTCCCCCAGCCTGTTGCACAAGCGTTGCAACATAAGCCCGAGAGCCATCGGGCGAAACCCCGAGTACCGTCGAATCATTCCCCAATCGCAATGTGCGAACAATCAAATTGTGCTCTACATCAATTTCCAATAACACGCCCTGCGCGCTCACGTATAATAATTTTCTATCGGGCGAAAACTCTGCGCCAAACGAACCCTCCTGATCAATCTGAAGCGCACCCACTACCTGATTGGTATTGAGATCCAAAACAGAAATCACACCGCGACTCCAATTTGTTACATAAGCGCGCGCGCCATCCTGCGTAATTGAAATCTCTAACGGAATATCACCAATAACTATCCTCGCCGTAACCGTCATCGTTGCCAAATCGACAACGACCACATTTCGATCTGTTTGATTTGCCACATACAACTTTGTGCCATCGGGCGAGAGCGCGACGTCAATTGGCCGATTTCCCACCAGGATAGAATCTGTGGTAACGCCATTCACCACATCCACCACCCGAACCAGGTCCTGTACCTGATCAGCCACATAAGCCCGCGTCTGATCCAGGCTCAGCACCGCTTTACCCCGAGATTCAACAGGCACGCTAAACTCCACCTCATGGCGCGTATCCATCTTGAAAAACCCAAATACCTCCGTCACATAAATCGACTGCTGATCCTCAGATACTATCACCCCACCCGGACCGCGGTAGGGCATATAATCAAGTATCAGGTGTGAATCAGAATCCAGTGCCATAACCGAACTATCATCTACATCCGCCACATAAATAATATATCGATCTCCGCTCGGTTCATCAGAGGTCTCTGTTTGACCATAAGAAGAATTAAATGCCAAAAAATCGTTAAAATTCGTGACCCCGTCCTCATTCAAATCCGTGCGAGGGTCATAGCTCTCATCCTCTGAATTCACATTAAAATTATTGATAAAATGCAAAAAATCGGAAAACGTCACCTCGCCATCGCCATCAAAATCCGATGCCATAGGACCATTAGCCACCCAAAACACGTTCGTTTCAGCCCGCAGACCCTCCCCGTTCAAGACCATAAGCATACAAAGCACAGCGCAAAAGCGTAAACTCATCGGGATACGTCCTTTCTCAGCTATCAGTTGTCAGTTATCGGTTGTCAGTCTCATCCACCCAACCCTGCCTTGGGGGACAGTGGGGCTGGGTAACTGGCTACTTCTCAAAAACGGACAACAATTCATAAAGCATAACCCCTGTAGCTACAGACACATTTAGAGACACTTTTGTTCCCAACATCGGAATGTGAACAACGCTATCGCACAAACACAGTGTCTCGGGACGCACACCCGTCACTTCATGGCCCAAAATCACAGCCACCGGCCAGCGATAGCAAAAAGTTCGAAAATCGACACTATCTGGCGTTTGCTCTAATGCAACCACCTGTACACCTTGCGAGCGCAAATCGCCGATCAGCTTTGCCGTATCCCGTTCATAATACCAGGGCACCGTCTCTTCTGCGCCCAACGCCACGCGACTGATCTCCTTGCGCGGGGGACATCCCGTAAATCCCGTCAAATAAACCCCCGACGCATTAACCCCATCTGCCGAGCGAAAAATCGCGCCCACATTAAACAGTGAACGAACATTTTCCACAACGACATAAATGGGATATCCATCGGGTTTATAAAGCAAATTCATCACATATAAAAACGCAAGAAGTAAAACGCCCTCGCGTTTTACTTCTTGCGTCTCACCTCTTATCGGTTAACCACTCGGGTAGTTCAATCCAGAAACACACCCGGGATTTTTTTCAATCTATATATTCTTCAGCGGGTGATTCCTGAGATTCTGTTGAACCATTGGATTCTGCCGAACCATTGATACGGCTACGCACGCGCTGAACGGTCTGTCCCAATCTCGTGCGCGTATTTCGTCCCATTTCCGTTCCCAACAAAAATCCCACAACGGCGAGGCCAATGGCAGCAAGGCCAACTACGACTCCAATCCAAAAAAAATCGCGATTTGTTTCTTGTCGTCGCCACATAACACGCTCCTTAGAAATAATTTTCGGTTATCTATTACTACAAAAATGACGACCTAATTTCAATCATACACGACAGGAAGTCAAGAGAAAACAGGTATTGCAGGAGCATGCGAACCACTTAAAACAATTTATAGCGCAAAAAAAAAATTATCAGTATTTTTAGAAATATGCCCAATACCTGGACACAAAAACTCGACCGTGCCATTGACGCACAACGCAAAAAAATTGTACGCGTCCGCCGCGATCTGCACATGTATCCCGAACCCAGCGGTCGCGAAGTGGAAACCACGCGCTATCTCGTCAAATTGTTACAACAAACCGAATGCCATGTACAGACGGGACCCAGAGGCTGTGGCGTTATAGCCGACAATACATCGGAAAACACGCGTATAGGCCTGCGAGCCGATATCGACGCGCTACTCATACAAGATGCCAAAAACGCGCCCTACCGCAGTCGCGTACCCGGCGTGATGCACGCCTGCGGACACGATGGTCATACAGCCACCGTGCTCGGTGCTGTCCTGGGCCTTCTGGAATGCGACCAGGTATTGCCGTGGCCTGTCCACTGGCGCGCCATCTTTCAACCTGCGGAAGAAACCAATCGCGGTGCCAAGGACATGATCGCCTTTGGTGCCCTCAAAAACGTCTGTGGCCTGCTCAGTCTTCACCTCGACCCCTCGCGTCCAACAGGTACTGTGGGCACACGCCAGGGCGTACTCACAGCCAATTGTGCCGAAATAGAAGTTTGCATCCAGGGCCGGGGCGGACATGCCGCGCGCCCCCGGGAAACGCGAGACCCCATCATCGCTGCTGCTCAGGTCATCACTGCGCTCTATCAATCATTGCCGCGCAATGTAGATACCTACGAACCGATTGTCATATCAATTGGGCATATCTCTGCAGGCGAAAATCCCAACGTCATACCCGGCCAGGCCCTGCTTCGAGGCACCCTTCGCACCCTCAGTGGCAGTTCTCAAGCCCATGCCATGGACCACATTCTCAAAATAGCCAATGGCATGGCCAATCTCACCGACACGCAAATTGATGTCCGCTTTCTCACCGGCCCCTCATCGGTCAATAACGATCCCGGGCTAACCGAACTGATCCGCCAAAATGCCATCGATTTATTGGGCCAAACACATGTTCAGACCATTGCCAAACCGAGCATGGGGGGCGAAGACTTTGCCAATTATCTCGACCATGTGCCCGGCAGTCTGTTTCGCCTGGGATGCATGCCCACCCGGGGAAGTGCCCCGCCCTTGCATGCACCCGACTTTGACATTGATGAATGCGCCCTGGTCATAGGTGCCAAAATACTCGCGCGCAGCGTCGTCAACTATTTCGATCCATCGCGAAAAAAGAACGGAGACAGCCATGACCCGACTTGAATTTAATCCCAGTACTCAACCCACCCTCGGCGTGGAAATAGAACTGGCTCTGGTCGATGCCAACACCATGGCTTTGTGCAGCAAAAACGCCGCGATACTCAATCGCATTCCCGGCGAATATGCCGACAAAATCAAGCCCGAACTAATGCAGTGTTATGTCGAAATCAACACCGATATATGCAAAAGTGTCAGCCATGTAGAAGCCGACCTCAAGCCCAAACTCCAGACGCTATCCAGCGTAGCGGCCGCCGAGAATGTCCAACTCTACTGGTCGGGCACACACCCATTTTCCACCTGGCGCGAACAAAAAATCACCCCCAATGACCGATATATGGGCCTCGTCAACCTTCTCCAGGACACCGCCCGACAACTGGTCACATTTGGCCTCCACGTACACGTAGGCGTCAACAGCGGCGACAAAGCCATCATGATCTGCGACCGAATACTGCGCTATTTGCCCGTCTTGTTGGCGCTTTCTTGCAACAGCCCATTCTGGGAGGGTCGGGTCACGGGCTTGCACTCGTGGCGATCAAAAATAATGGAGGGCCTCCCTACCGCTGGGCTGCCCCCCTTAATGCGCAACTGGAGCGAATACGTCTGGCTCATCAACCACCTCATCGACACCGGCTATATCGAATCCATCCGAGAAATCTGGTGGGACGTGCGCCCCCACCACGCATTTGGCACCGTTGAAGTCCGCATTTGCGATATTCCCGGATCTCTCCAAGACACATTGGGATTGGTCGCACTCATACAGTGTTTAATTTGCAACCTGTCCGACGAAATTGACCGGGGAATCTATCAACACGACAGCCACCCCATGCTCATCCGTCAAAACAAGTGGCACGCCTCGCGGTACGGCATCGATGCACAACTGGTCGATTCCACCTCTCACAACCTCAAATCCGTCCCGCAAATAACCGAGGAACTCGTCGAAAAACTGCTCCCCATGGCCGAACAGCTCAATTGCGTACCCTATCTCAAACACGTCCTCGACATGGCTCACAAACCCACCTGGGCACAACGACAGATGGACCTCCTCGCCCTCACTGACGACCCCGCCGAAGTCGTCCGCCGTCTGATTAATAACTCTTCACATTAAAATCTTCCCCTTCGGAGTCATCCATCCCCACAATGTACGGTGCCTCTAAGATATCAAGCATGGCTCGTGCACAGTACACCCGGTTGCGCTTAGCCGTCCCAACAGACATGACGATACCTGCCGCCTCCAGCCGGTCCAGAGCACGCCGGGCCGTGGTATAGGCGACCTTTAGCGTTTCCGCAATTTTGCTCACAGTCCAGAAGGGATTTTCGACAAAGAACTCCAACACCTTCTCTGCTTGTCCCGATTGGACTCCGGCGAGTTGCTTTGACCAGTGCTGGAACAACTCGTCAATGCGTTGAATCCGACCAATAGCATCTTCGGCCTGGATCGCCACACCTCGTAGGAAGTATATCAACCATGCCTCCCACTCCCCATTTTGAGTTACGCCCAACAACCGTGCGTAGTACTCCTGGCGCGTGGCTTCTAAGTAGGCACTCAAGTACAGAAGCGGTGAGGGCATGACCCCTCGTTCGACAAGCAGGAGCGTAATAAGCAGGCGTCCAACGCGCCCATTCCCATCCAAAAACGGGTGAATGGCCTCGAACTGAGAATGGGCAAGCGCAGCATGTACCAGGGGAGGCAGTGTATCGTCGTGAAGGAAGTGCTCGAAGGCGTACAGACATTCCATCAATTCATCAGCCGGTGGAGGCACGTATGTCGCATTGACCAGACTACTGCCGGGCGAACCGATCCAATTCTGGCTTTTTCGAAATTCGCCTGGTGCAGCAGTATCACCCCTTACGCCCCGCATAAGTTGTTCGTGGATTTCTCGAATGAGACGCAGCGACAGAGGCAACGTGTTCAGACGCTGTATGCCGTATTCCAGTGCGACGACGTAGTTGGCAACCTCATGCAGATCCGCAGAACTCTGCGCGACCTTTGCCCCGGCCTGTGCAGCGAGCAATTCGCCCAGAGTCGTCCTGGTGCCCTCAATGCGACTCGACAGCACTGCTTCCCTGTGCAGGAATGGCTTGATGAAGAGATGCGGGTTCGACATCCGCCGGCCTTCGCCAGCGAGCCAGCCTATCGCCCGGTCAGCGCGGGAAAGTGCAGTGACGAGTTCCTCATCCCAGGCAATTGGCGGTGGAAGGGGTGCCGGGACAAACGCGTAGTAACCGCCTGAACATTGAACCAAGCTACCATGGGATTGGCGTTTCCCATCAATGCCAGGTGCCACAATCCCCCCTTATTTTCAAAAGTTAAATAAGAATAATGCTTATTAGCGTTTTCACCGGTATCCGATAATAACATAACAAAAATAGGCGAATAAGAAAAGCATCATCTCCTCTAACTGTGACCTGAGGCAAAGTCCGCATCAAAGGTATTGGTAGATTAGTAGGCACGGATAAAGTAGTGATGGCAGAGGTATTCTCGACGAACGCCACCTATAACCCCAAGAAAAGCCAGACATTTTGTCTGGCTTTTCTCTGTAATGAATTTATACGACCTATTTTGTCGATTCTTTTGACGCAGGCTGTTTACTACTGACTTTCCCTGAAGAAGTACGTTCAGCGCGACTGCGACGGTCCTTATTATCTCTTTTATCATCATCGTCATCATCGTCTTTATCATCCTTATCATCATCGTCATCATCGTCATCGTCATCATCGTCATCATCGTCGTCCTTATCATCATCCTTATCATCGTCGTCATCATCATCGTCATCGTCTTTATTGCCCTGATTGTTCTGTCCACCCTGATTACCCTGATTACCCATGTCAAACTCTACCGCAACCCCTCTGCTCTGAAGTGCCGGAATATGTGTGTTGATTGATGTCGCGCTCAGGGGATTACTTCGTACATCAACCATATCTCCTGTATCCAGTCCGGTGTTTGCGACCAGTGGGGCAATGTTCGAGATGCTGTTGGTACGAAGATACAGCTGTGTCAAATTAGTCAGATTAGACAATGAAGATATATCTGTGATGCTGTTGGTATGCAGACTCAGCCGGGTCAAATTGGTCAAGTTAGATAATGAAGATATATCTGTGATGCTGTTACCTTGGAGATATAACCTGGTCAGACTGGTCAAGTTAGACAACCCAGAAATATCCGAGATGCTATTGCGAGCAAGACTCAGATAGGTCAGATTGGTCAAGTTAGACAGCGCAGATATATCTGAAATACTATTGCTCTGAAGATCTAACGTGGTCAGATTCCTCAAATTAGACAACCCAGACACACCTGTAATCTGGTTGGTATGAAGATATAGCCGTGTCAGAGTAGTCAAGTCAGACAGTGCCGACACATCTGATAGGTCGTTATCCTGAAGACTTAGCTGGGTCAGATTCCTCAAGTTAGACAACGAAGATACATCTGATAGGTCATTGTCCTGAACATATAGCTGTGTCAGATTCCTTAAGTTAGACAGTACGGATATATCCGAGATACTGTTGCGAGCAAGACTTAACCATGTCAGATTGATTGCAGACTCGAGACCTGTCAAATCGCTGATGGTCTTATCTGGAGCCTCAAGGCGCGTCAAACGCGCCATCTCTGCACGGGTAATCGGCGCACCGCTCGCTTTGCCAAGACTATCTGCAATCACAGCACGCAGGTTGTCATCGGGAATAGACACTATTTCAGTCGCATCCGACTCTACCGTAACCCCTCTGCCCTGAAGTGCTGGAATATGCGTATTGATTGATGTCGCACTCAGAGGATTGCCCCTCACATCAACCATATCTCCCGTATCCAGTCCCGTGTTTGCGACCAGGGGGGCAAGGTCCGAGATGCTGTTGGTACGAAGATATAGCTGCGTTAGAGCCGTCAAATTAGACAATGAAGATATATCTGAGATGGAGTTGGTATGCAGACTCAGTCGGGTCAGGGCGGTCAAATTAGATAGATCAGATATATCTGAGATGCGGTTATCCTGAAGATACAGCCGGGTCAGGGCAGTCAAGTTAGATAGATCAGATATATCTGAGATGCGGTTACGGGCAAGACTCAGCCAGGTCAGATTGGTCAAGTTGGATAGGGTAGATATATTTGAGATGCGATTGGTATGAAGATATAACCGGGTCAGCGCGGTCAAGTTAGACAGTGCAGACACATCTGAAATGCGGTTATCCTGAAGACTCAGCCGTGTAAGAGCAGTCAAGTTAGACAACGCAGACACATTCGACAGGTCGTTACCCTGAAGATATAGCTGTGTCAGATTGGTCAAGTTAGACAGCGCGGATACATTTGAGACACTGTTGCGGGCAAGACTCAGCCATGTGAGGTTGGTTGCAAACTCGAGACCAGTCAAATCGCTGATGGTCTTATCCGGAGCCTCAAGGCGCGTCAAACTCGCCATCTCTGCGCTGGTAATCGGCGCGCCGCTCGCCTTGCTCAGACTGTCCTCAACCACAGCACGCAGATTGGCATCTGGAATGGAGACTATCCCCTCATCGGCACCACGATCAGATGAAGGTATTTCCTTGCCGAAGCTATCCCCAAAAATCAGAAAATCTGGAATCCCTATCACACCGTTGCCATCCAGATCATACTTCGCTTCATATCTCCCATCCCCACGCATTGCCCCAAAGTGATCTATAAATAACAAAAAGTCGGGGATACCTACCATACCATCTCCGTCAAAATCGGCAGAAGGTGCGGTATTTGTGTCCTGTGCAGACACTGGCAACGGGTAAATCAACAGCACCAGGAATAGGGTATATAGCTTTCGTTTCCACATGATTTCCTCCTTATCCACATATTCATCTGCGGATACTCTTGGCCTTACCCACATCTTTACCCCACAGCAAACTCAAACTGATGCTCAATTCCGGACCACTAAAATTTTTGCGACCTCTTATTGGCTCTGCAAAATTTGCAATCAGATGATAGCCAGCACTTGCGCCGAGCATCAAATACCTTCCAATGGCAAAATTAACACCGCCACCCACATACGTTCCGATAGTGGCGTGCCCCCTCACCTCTTGCACCAATTGTCCTGTATATTCTCTATCGTCTTCATCATCATCTTCTCCATCATCTTCTCCATCATCTTCTCGCTCATCTTGCCAAATACCTTGATCATCTTGCCAAACATCTTGCAAAAAATAGGATCCCACGCTTGCGACGAGATATGGGCGAAAAGGGGATGGCGCCAAAGACCAGCAGTACCTTGCTCCAAAAAGCAGAGGCATAACAATGACAACACTCTGGGACGTACCCAGAACACCTGCATTGTTTTTGGCCTCTGCAATCAAACCAGCCCATCGAACCATCAATGCCAGATTTTCTTTGAGTTGATAGATATAAGCGACAGACCCCATCAGATTCTCTACATTTTGCTGCACCAATCCGCTCCCTACACTTTGCCGTACCAACCCATTTGTACTTGTCGTAGATCTTCCGATTGGATTCCAATACCCCCCGCGCAATTCGACCCGAGACCGTTTTACGCTATATTTAATCCCACCCCGCATTGTGGTGCGTTCTCGCGCAATAATTTCAAAATGATCTTCGTCGAGTATCTCGCGTTGTCCCATCGCCAATTCGACCGAAGTTGTAGCCGATTGGATCTCGCGGGCCATGTGAACGCGATACGTACCGGGTTCCAGCCCCAACTCAACGCGCCGCCCAGCGGGCTTAAACAACTCTGCAATCAACTGTCGATTGGCATTTCGAATAAAAAATCGCCCCTGAAGCGCCTCTGCCAAAATCAATCCCGCCGACGTTTGCCGCACATCCGTCATCACCACATCGCCCGTACCCGTCATCTTGATATCATAAGCCGGATGCTGCGCCCCGCCTTGTGTGCGTTCCGTACCCTCCAATGTATTTTGAAACGCAAAGTGATAGGCCTCATTCAACGTGACGCGCCCATCCCCGGTCACATCTGCTGCGCCGCGCAATCCCGACACCAGATAATGCGAAAAAAATGACGCCCCAATCGCATCTGACTCCTGCGCCGCTTCATCTTCGGAACTCGATGTCAAAAACGCATACCCCCGCATATCCGACGACACATCCACCATAAACGCTTCTTGCCGTCGCCCGCCCTTCAATCGCGTAATCGCACCGGAAGCACAGGCATCCAAAATAGCAATTTGCACCTCGGCATCCATCCGATCCATCGCATTGCGAAGGCGCGCGTAGGAAAAAAGCGATTCCCCCAAACGAAGACCATTTTCATCGGCGTGTCCCGAATAATAGATAATCACCTCTCTCCGCACAGCTTCTGCAGATGAGACCCGATTGTGCAATGCGTGCAAAGCCTCCTCAAGGTCGTCAATGCGCGGATCGGATAACAAAACACCGGTATCAACACCGCCCATTGTTTCCATAACCTGCACAAAATTTTGAGCATCTGACACAGCGTACCGCAAAGTCTCGCGCCTCGCACCGCCATCATTGGCACCCACTGCCAGCACCCACCGCCGCACAACTTGTGTTGCCTCGATTCCCTGAGCGCATAACAGCAAACCGAATACCAATAACACTGTCCAATGGCGCAACATCACCTGCCCCCTTTGTAAAGCGTAATGGCAAATTGCTCAATTTCTCTTCCCACCCGCAATGAATCGGGACTGCCCTCTGCCGCTTGCGCCACATCGCGCACGTCAAAAGACGCATCTGCTGTCAAAAAATAAAACCGTTCCCACTTCGGGGCATCATCCAGTTCATAAGAATAATCCAGAGACACGGGATCGCCCTGTATCAAGCGCACGGCTCTTGTTCCCGATGCAGGCAAATGCCGCGTCACAGTACCGCGCCCATCCACAGACACAATCACCCCAAAAGGCTTGCCCGCTGCGCGATAAAAAATCTGAATTAAATCACCCGCATAAGCCACACTGCTATCCGCCAATTGTTCAACCTCAGACGCCCTTTTTCGATATAGCAACAAATCCGGTTTTACGCCTTTTAACCGAATGCCATCCATACCTTTTCGATCCCAGGTCGGCGGCGCTTCAGGCCCCGGGACAAAGATCGAAAAAACAATGGCGAGCAACACCACCGCGGCCAATGCAAAACGCGGATCGAACCGCGATATACTCGGCACCTCTCGTCTCTCCAATCGACGCGCCACCTGCTGTGCCACCCAATCAGCCGGATAGGACTCGTGAACCTCTCGATCTGTCCCATCCAATGCCTTCAGGCGTGCTCTCAAATTCGGATCCGCATCCAGCGCCTTTTGAATGGCTCTCATTTCTTCGTCCGGCAGTTCATTCAGCCGAAAACGCTCCAGTTTCCAATCACCGCGTTGTCCCGTCATAGCTCCTCCAACTTCTCCAGCGATTCTCGCAACCCCCGCAACCGCTTTCGCACCCCAGAAACCGACATCCCCACCTCTTGAGCAACTTCCGCCAATGTTAACCCATCCACAAAATGTAAAACCGCAATTGTTCGCGTCGAATCTCTATGCCGCGCAAAAAGCCGGTCCAACATCGCCCGGGCATCCAATCGAGGTTCTGGATCTTCCATCCCCGCAATATGCATCAACACCTCATCGCCCGGCAGATCGAGCCGCTGGTCACGAATGCGATTCAAACACACATTAGTCGCAATGCGATACAGCAAACTCGACGGATAGATCGCTTTCAGATGATCCCCGCGTTGCAATACCCGCACAAACACATCCTGCATCGCATCCATGGCGCGATCTTCATCTCGCAACAACCGCCGGCATCGCCGCAACACCATGGGACCGTATTTTTGATATAATATTTCGACGTCCATAAACAATCCATCGCTTTATTTTTTAACACATCACATAGATCAAAATGTCACTTTTTTTTGGAAGGCACAAGACCCGAGTGAATTTAAACGCCCACCTGAGGAGGAAAATTTGGTTGCTTATTTTCGGTATCCTTTATAGATTATTTGTTCTGTCTAATAATCCCCGTCCCTCGAAAACAATTCCACAGGTCACAAACTATGAGCACCCTCGAAAAAAAAGGCGAAACGGCTGGCGATAAACCATCTCCTGCCCCTTCAGACGACGCGCCCACTGTCGAAGAACTCGACAAAAAATACGCTGAAGACACACCTGATACCGAATTTGCCACACTGCTCGAAGAAAGCGATAAGCAAAATTACCGCGAAGTCTCTACTGGCGATAAAATCACCGGAACCATCCGCGAAATCGGTGACTCTACAGCATTTATCGACTTTGGAGGACGCAGTGAAGCATCAATAGACATTCAAGAACTTCGCGACGAATCGGGCGAATTAAAATATAAAACTGGCGATACCATCGAAGCCTTCGTCGCCAACACCGATGGCGAAATACGCCTGGCATTTTCGTTGCGCGTTTCCAGCCGTCAACTCCTGCGTCAAGCACATCAAAACGACATGCCCATCGCCGGCAAAGTCACTGGCTTCAACACCGGAGGCCTTGTGGTAAATATCGGCGGCCTTCGCGCATTCTGCCCCATGTCGCAAATTGACACGGGATATTGCGACGACCCGGCTTCGTATGCAGGCCAAACCCACAACTTCAAAATTGTTGAACTGCGGGGACGCAACAATGTCGTCGTTTCACGCCGCGCTTATCTGGAAGAAGAAAACCGCAAAAAAGCCGACGAGATGCGCCAGCAACTCTCGGAAGGTGAAGAAAGAACGGGAACTATTACACGTATAGAACGCTTCGGCTCTTTTGTTGACCTCGGAGGCGTTGAAGGCCTGGTACACGTCTCGGAAATCAGCCACACCCGCGTAGAAAATCCGCGCAGCGTCTTAAAAAAAGGCGAAGAAGTGCGCGTCAAAATAATCGGCCTCAAAAATTTGGGGAAAAAAAATGAGCGTATATCGCTCTCCATCAAAGCACTGGAAAAAGACCCCTGGGATACGGTAGCAGAGCGCTACCAATCGGGCAGCATCATCACAGGCAAAGTCGTTTCAATCCAAAACTTTGGTGCCTTTGTCGAAATTGAACCCGGTATTGAGGGGCTGATCCACATCTCGCAGTTCGTTTCGAGAAAACGCATCTCAAACCCCAGCGAAGTCGTTTCAGCCGGTCAAGAAGTCAAAGCCTTGATCCGCGAAATCGATTCGGATAAAAAACGCATCTCACTTTCGATGCGCGCCATCGAAGAACAAGATAGGCAAACTGCGGAAATTGAGGATATGGCCGCATTCAAATCCAAGCAAACGCAAGAGTCTCAAAGCGACAATGCCATGGCCGACGCCCTTCGTCGTGCAGGACTGGCCTGAGCTATTAAAATTCAGCGGTCAGTTTTGCGCCATCACGTCTCATGGGTGATCATTAAAAACTGACCGCTTATTTTTTTATAATTCAAAATGTCCAAAAACACCGACAACAACGCGCTCCTGAAGAATGTTCGATTTCAAACCATGCGCGGGTCTGGCCCCGGCGGCCAACATCGCAACAAAGTTGAAACCGCCGTGCGCGCAATCCACATACCCACGGGTATTGTAGTCATCGCCACAGAACACCGCTCACAACACCGCAACAAACAACTCGCCCTCGAGCGTTTGCAAAACCGCCTGAACGAGCGCAACAAAAAGCGCAAACCGCGTATTAAAACCCGCCCCAACCGATCTTCAATCGAAAAACGCCTTGAAAAAAAACGCCAGCGCTCGGAAAAAAAACGCCAGCGACAACGCGTGGTCAACAATTAGCTCTCAAAATGATCATAACCCAGTTGTTCTAATGGCACGCGCTTTCCATCCTCACCTTCTATCATCACACTGTCGTCGCCAGCCACAATCTCGCCAATGCGGCAAATCGAATACGCCAATGCCTCCACCTTATCGACCTGTGTGTGTGACACAGAAAATAGCAACTCGAAATCTTCCCCACCAGTAAGTGCGAGATCCGATTTTTCTTTGCCACTCACTTCACAAAATTTTACAAACGCCCGCGACAAGGGAATCGCCGCGGCTCGAATCACAGCCGACACGCCACTTTGTCGACAAATATGGCTCAAATCTGAAGCCAACCCATCCGACACATCAATCATTGCGGTCACCGCACCTGTTTCCGCCAACGCCTGTCCCAAATCCAACCGCGGCTCGGGTCGATAATGCCTTTGTAACAACGCTGTCCGCACCTTGCCCGGCAGATCCACGTCACCCAATACCACTCCCAAACCACCTGCAGCATCGCCCAACGTCCCCGATACATAGACCGCATCACCCACTTGTGCGCCAGACCGATAACACACCTGATCTCGCGCCATCTCACCCGTAAGCGTCAAACTCAAAACCAGCGCACCAGACGTGCGCGTTGTATCACCGCCCACAACAGCCACATCAAATCGATCTGCACAGGCAAAAAGCCCGTTGTAAATTCGCTCCACATATCCCGCATCACAATCACCTGACGCGCTAACCGCCACAACAGCATCAGTCGGTTTCCCGCCCATAGCGGCCACATCGGACAAACTCGCGGCCAGTAATTTGTACCCCACGCCTTCTGGCGGTGCCTGTGGCACAAAGTGTACGCCCTCAACCATGGCATCAACCGTCACCAATCGCACGCGCTCCTGCCCGGCAGCCATAACAGCGCAATCATCCCCAATCCCACACAGAACCCGATCGCGCTGTGCGTGCGCGGCAATGCGATCAATAAAACCGAACTCTCCGATATCCTTAAACCGATCCATCGCACTTCTTCCTGTATCTTACAAAAGCGGGCAACCACGAGGGATTGCCCCTACAACAACGGGCGAAAGATTTTTCGCCCCTACATTCACACTTCACACTTCTTCCTTCACACTTCTCATCCATGCTACAACATCTCGATATGCCACATCGCCCCCAAAAATATCCAGCGCACTGCCAATAGTCAGATCTACCCGTCCCTGGCCCAGCACATTGACGCGGTGCAAATCCGATAGTTCGCGCACGCCACCTGCATAAGTTACCGGCACGGGTGACCATCTGCCCAATATTTCTACCAAAGGTTCTTCTACACCTGCGCGTTTGCCCTCTACATCAACCCCATGCACCAAAAACTCAGCACAATAACCGGCCAACGTACGCAATATCTCCTCGCCGACAGTCACATCCGTAAATCTTTGCCAGCGATCCGTTACAACAACATAATTATCATCGCGCTTTCGACAACTCAAATCTAGAACCAAACGCTCCCTACCCACAGCCCGTATCATCTCATCCAACCGCCTCATATCAATTTGCCCATCGCGGAAAACATAAGACGTCACAATCACATGGCTCGCGCCTGCCTGCAAGAATTTTTCCGCATTATGTGGCGTGATACCCCCACCCATATGCAGACCCCTGGGAAATGCCGACAAAGCCTCCAATGCCGCCGCATCATTGCCCGGACCAAGCGCAATTACATGGCCTCCAAAAAATTCATCCTCGCGATACAGCCGGGCATAATCCGCAGGAGAACGCTCGGTCTCAAAATTCGTCACCGTGTGCTGGGTATTCCCATCGCGCAACGTGCCCCCCACGATTTGTACAACCCGGCCATCTTTCAAATCAATACACGGTCTAAATTTCATGTGATATACCCAACGGGCGGGCACAGGGGCACCGCCCCTACAACTCTCTATAAAAAATATGGATTACAAACATATTATGTGTTATTTTTCTATTTATATCAACATCAACCGCGATCCTTCCGAGGAAATTTTATGCAAGATCCCCGACTTGAAAAACTCGCCGATGTCCTAATTCGCCATTCCACGAAGTTACAAGCGGGTGAAACCGTCCTCATTCAGGGCTACGACATGCCCGAAGACATGATCATTGCACTCATTCGCAAAGTGCGCGAAGTTGGCGGCATTCCCCTAACATCCATTAAAAATAACCGCATCCAACGCGAACTCATCCATGCAGGCGATATCGCCACCATGCAACAAGCAGGTGATTATGAAGCCTACCGAATGAAGCGCGTACAGGCCTACATCGGTCTGCGCGGCAGCCGCAACATCTCAGAATTATCAGATGTATCCAGTACCGCGATGGATATCTACGAAAAACACTGGCTCAAACCCGTGCATTTTGCCATCCGCGTACCGCACACAAAATGGGTGGTCTTGCGATGGCCCACGCCTTCGATGGCACAACAGGCGCAACAAAGTACCGAAGCATTTGAAAATTTTTATTTTGACGTCTGCACGCTCGACTATGGCAAAATGGCCGAAGCTGTTGTACCCCTTAAAAAACGCATGGAACAAACCGACCGCGTGCGCATCACCGGAGTCGATACCGATCTATCTTTTAGCATCAAAGACATACCGGTCAGACCGTGTACGGGGCTTCGCAACATCCCCGATGGCGAGTGCTTCACTGCTCCGGTTAAAAACTCCGTAAATGGTCACATCCATTTCAACGTCCCCACCATCTATCGCGGTACGACATTCTCAGATATCAAACTGACCTTTAAAGCGGGCAAAATCATCGACGCGACCTCGAACAATACCGCCAAACTCAACGATATTCTCAACACCGATGAAGGCGCGCGTTATATTGGCGAATTTGCCATCGCATTCAACCCCTATATCACATCGCCTATGCTCGATATTCTCTTCGACGAAAAAATATCGGGATCATTCCACTTTACACCTGGCAATGCCTATCAAGATGACGCCGACAACGGCAACCGCTCTGCTGTACACTGGGACATGGTCTTCATCCAAACTCCCGAATACGGCGGTGGAGAAATCTACTTCGATGACGAGTGCATTCGCAAAGACGGGCGTTTTGTCGTAGAGGACCTCAAAGGACTAAACCCCGAAAACCTCAAATAAAATAGCATTCACCACTACCCATGACAAAAACCGAACACCCCATGCAAACCCTGACCCTCTCCATCGAAGGCATGAGTTGTGCCGCGTGTGTGGCGCGAGTTGAAGATGCCCTCAAAACCATCCCCGGCGTCGCAGATGCCCAGGTCAACTTTGCCACCCATCAGGCCACGGTTCACCACAAAGCCGTCCTCATAAACACACTCGTGGATGCCGTCTCCAGTGCCGGTTACGAAGCCTCCCCTCACACTTCGGAAGACGCCGATCAAATCGGACGCACAATCGAATATCGCAAGCTGCGTTCTCTATTCACTATCGCCGCAATCCTCTCTGCACTCATCATGGCGACGGGCATGACCCGTACCATATGGGGAGCGAACATACCTCCCCATTATATTCACATATTGCTCTTTGCATTGGCCACACCAGTTCAATTCTTGTGTGGCTGGCGTTTTCTCAAAGGGGCATGGGCTGCGCTGCGCCATCGCACAGCCGACATGAACAGCCTGATAGCTGCGGGAACTCTCGCCGCTTACTTTTACAGCGCCGCAGTAACCTTTATCCCCCTCGGCACGCAGAATATCCAGACCTACTTCGACACCTCTGCCATGATCATTACACTTGTCCTGCTCGGTCGTTTGCTCGAAACGCGCGCCAGGAGCCAAACATCCTCCGCCATCCGAAAACTCCTCGACCTGCGCCCGAAAACTGCCCACATCGTTCGCAACGGACGGGATGTTGAAACGCCCGTTGAACACATCCAGGTCGGTGACCACATTCGCGTTCGCCCCGGTGAAAACATCCCTGTCGATGGCCTCATACAAAATGGACAATCCGCAATTGACGAATCCATGCTCACGGGCGAATCCTTACCTGTTGACAAACAATCAGGCGACAAAATCACAGGCGGCACGCGCAACACAACCGGCAGTTTTATCTTCAAAGCAACACAGATCGGTGCCGATACCGTCTTGTCTCAAATCATCGATCTCGTGCGACAAGCGCAGGGGTCCAAAGCGCCCATACAACACCTCGCCGACCGCGTCGCCAGCATCTTTGTCCCGATAATCTTCGTTATCGCCCTGCTGACCTGTACCCTGTGGTGGATTTTTGGCTCTGGGATCGAAACCGCCCTCATCAATGCCGTAGTCGTCCTCATCATCGCATGCCCTTGTGCAATGGGATTGGCCACGCCCACAGCCATCGCAGTCGGCACAGGACGGGGCGCGCAACTCGGCATCCTCATAAAAGGAGGCGATGTGCTCGAAAATGCACACCGCCTCAATGCCATTGTCCTGGACAAAACAGGCACACTAACAGAGGGAAAACCCACTGTCACCGATATTATCCCCGCAAAAAATTACCATCCCGATCACATACTCACACTCGCAGCCTCTGCAGAAAAAGGATCGGAACATCCCCTTGGCGAAGCCATTGTTCACGCCGCGCAAGAAGCCAATCTTTCCCTGCATCCAACCACAGATTTTGAAGCCCTGCCCGGCGTTGGCGTCGCCGCCACAATTGACGGACAGCGCGTCGTACTCAGCAACCCACGCACCATATCTGACCGCGCAAAATATCCAGCCGAAAAACTCGAAGCCGAGGGCAAAACCACCGTATTCGTCACCGTCAATGATCAGCCCGCAGGCCTCATCGCTATTTCAGACAACCTGAAAGCCGACGCCGCGCAAGCCGTTCATGACCTCCAGCATCTGAACCTTGAAGTCTCCCTCGTGACAGGCGACAATGCGCGCACGGCCAAAGCCATTGGACAACAGCTCAACATCGATCAGGTATTTGCCGAAGTTCTACCCCAGGACAAAGCTCAAAAAATCGCGCAACTCCAGAAAAAAAATGTAAACGTGGGCATGGTTGGCGATGGCATCAACGACGCCCCTGCACTCGCCCAGGCCAATGTCGGCATCGCCCTGAGTTCGGGCACAGACATTGCCATAGAAAGCGCGGGCATGATCCTCATGTCGGGCAACCTGTCGGTCATAGCCACATCTATCCGGCTATCGCGACAAACCATGCGCGTCATTCGCCAAAATCTCTTCTGGGCATTTGCCTACAACACCCTTCTAATTCCCGTTGCTGCGCTGGGCCTGCTCAATCCCCTGGGTGGTCCCATGCTCGCCGCAGCTGCTATGGCCCTCTCTTCTGTCTCCGTTGTCACCAATGCCCTGCGCCTAAAGCGATTTTCTCCGTAATATCCTAATACCTCTTCGCGTAATTTAATATCCCGCGAAAAATGCGATCCGCATCTGAATCGCGTATCTTGTGAGAACGCAATGCCCATGCTTCGCCTTTATGGTGTACATTGCGTATCTCCACCAGAATTTCTGCCTGCGCCAGATTGCCCCGCAACACCGCCAGATTGCGCCCCCCAATTTGTGCCGACACATCTGGCAGATCGAGTGCCCTTTCCATAATCCGTGCAAATAACCGGGACCGGGAATCGATCTTCCCGCGCCTGCTCCAATAAATAACCAGAGGACCCTTTGGACGATTGGGAGTGTTGTCTGCATGCAGGGATATAAACAGAGTCTTCCCGCGCCTTGCAAAGAAACGGTTGGCTATTTTTACCCTTTGTACAATATTGTCAAGCCCCGGACGCACTGAAAAACTATTTCTTCTGTTGACACTTACATCGTTATAGACTTCGTTTTGTTCGTGTACAAACGTCCTTGCAGGCGGATTATTTTCCCGAATGAGATGATTTGGACTAATCACCGTCATCTCCACCTCGGCACCTGCAAGCCTCAGTTTTTGGTACAAACGCAACGCAATATCGTAAACAAATTCGTCTTCGACCACATAAACCGAACGATTATTGCCATCTAAATTGGAAACAATAGCACCCGGATCGCGTCCACCGTGCCCCGGGTCGAGTACAATGCGCCAGCCTTTCAATGATCCGCCATCTCGACGCATATCAGAATTAATACTTGCATTAAACACGCCCATCAAATTTTGAGCACTCCTATAATCTTCAATCGGCTTTTTGGAGGACACTTCCCGATATCCCCGACTGCGTTGCACAGCGGCTTTGGGACGAGAAAAATAATACGGTCCATTATCTATTGCGATCTTTTGCAGCCGAGTCCGTACCTTTAACCTCTGGCCCACATAGATGCGATCCGACCGGATGCCATTGCTCCGCTTAAGTTCGGCCAAATCTGTGAAAAATCGCGCGGCAATTTTAGAAAGCGAATCTCCCCTTCTCACCACATAGTCCATTTCTACATAGCCAGAAGATGGACGGGAGCGAGACGATTGCACAGTACGAGACGATTGCACAGTATAAGAACGCGTGCGAAGCCTTTGTCCGGGATAAATATTATTCGACCTCAACCCATTGATCCGCTTCAGTTCGGTCACACTCATAGAATACCGCACGGCGATTTTAGAAAGCGAATCTCCCCTTCTCACCACGTATTCTACCCCACTGGAAGGACGAGAGCGAAGTCCTTGTGAGCGAATGAGCAGTCTTTGCCCGGGATAAATGTGATGCGACTTTAACCCATTGCTCCGCTTGAGTTCGGTCACACTCATGGAAAACCGATCGGCAATTTCCCACAGAGAATCCCCTCTTTGCACCACATAAGTCTCTGTTAAAGCGGGCGCATGTGCCGCACACGACAAAAGGAAGCAAGCCAATAAAGACACTCGGATATATCGAAACATAAAAAATTCAGTATGTAGAGGGAAAAAGTGATGGTATTTGAGACCAACTTGCGACAAAACCGATAGATAATAGACCTTTTAGAAAAAAAAGACAAGATATGACCCTCTAAAAATATTCGACTAAAAATGAGAAACTTGGTCTCTTTCGCCAGAACACATGGGAATTTTCACCAACTTTATCGACCCAACCCAATTCTCAAAAACATCTATATATATATAAAACAACATTTAATATCATATCGCACGCCTGGCATAAACTTTGCATAAAAAGAGTGCGACAACAAAAAACATCAGAATCCCCATAAATGCAGCACCTTGTGAAAGGAGCAGATCATGGCACGCGGAATTTTTTATAGAATGGCTGACATCGTCAAAGCCAACGTCAACGACCTGATTACCCGCGCAGAAGACCCGGAAAAAATGATCCGCCAGATGATTCTGGAAATGGAAGAAGCCGTCAACAAAGCCACTGCCTCAGTCGGCACGGCTGTTGCCAATGAAAAACGCCTGGAAAGACAATATCTCGAAAAACAAGATCAGATTGAAGCATGGCAAAAAAAGGCGGAATTAGCTGTTGAATCTGGCGAAGACGACCTTGCCCGCCGCGCCCTCGAGCGCAAAGCTGCAAATCAGGAAGCCACGCACGACCTCGAAGTAGCCCTCGAAGAAAGCCGTAAAACCTCGTCCCAACTCAAACAACAACTCACCCAACTCAAAGCTAAACTCGACGAAGCCCGCACCCGCCAGGGCACCCTGATTGCTCGCCGCCGTGCAGCCGAAGCCCGCAAGCAAATCGCCAGGGGCCTATCAGGAGTGGGTGAAGACGCTTTTTCGAGCTTTGAACGATTCCGTCAGCGCATCGAAACCGAAGAAGCCGAAGCCGAAGCCCATCAAGAAATGGCGAGTGCTGACCCCTCTCTGGAAGAAGAATTTTCCAAACTCGAGCGCAAAAGCACAGTAGAAGACGAACTCAGTGCGCTAAAAAAGAAAATGGGACAAAAAGATGCGTGACCTGGAAAAACTCGCCGATGAAATCGCCAACAAAATTGACCACGCGGTCAACAATGCGGAGCGAAAAATAAAAAAGAAATGGAAGGGAAACTGGGAGGCGCGCGTTCACAGCGCGGGCAGTGATTTCCAAACCGCAACCCATTCATTCAAGCGCGTGCCCGACCGTCTCTCTGACCTCGCCACCGATGGGAGTTGTGCCATGCGTTATCTCTTTGCTTATGGCTTAATAGGAATGGCTGCACTTATGGGATTTTGCGGCCTCCTGCTCGTACTCACGGTATTGATACAATACCCTCCCTGGGCCGATGGTACAAACCCATTCATGCACGAAGAACTCAGCGGTGGTCTCGCTCTAATCGTATTCTCTCAACTTATATGGTGGGCAGGTCGCCGGGTCAAAAGATCGGGAGACAAAAAAGCACATGCCAAAAATCAGCACCGCATACTCCGTCTCGCCCGGGACAAAGGGGGCAGCCTCACCGTGACAGAAGCTGCTATGGACACCAGAATAACAGTTGAAAAAACCGAAGAAATCCTGCGAGAATTAACCATAAGTGGTCATGCGGAAATGCGAATCTCAGATTCGGGCCTGGTCGTTTACCACTTTCCGGAAATCGAACGCTGGGATGAAAAATACCGCGCGAGACCCGTCGATGAACTTTAATGTGTGTGGGAGGAGAAAATAATGGTAATGTTTGAAATTGGAATAATGGTAGCGCTGATCATTCTCGCATCAGCAGCATACAAATACGTTGAACAACGCACCAGAAGATCCGTCCCCAGCGATGCGGAAGAACGGATCAACGCGAGAATGGACGAACTCGACCGCAGGCTCACAGATATACAAGACGTCATGATCACCATTGACGAAAAACTCAGCAGAAAATAGGGAGGGCACCGTGATTGATTTCTTTGTTGGTATATCGATGATCATCGTTGTAGGAGCCATTGTATCAGCAGCACACAAATTCATCAACCGCCGCACCAGAAGCTCTATCCCCAGCGATGCGGAAAAACGTTTGAATGAACGAATGGACGAACTCGACCGCAGGCTTACGGACATTCAGGACATCCTCATCACCATTGACGAAAAATTCGAGCGATCGCCTATTTCTCGCTAACTTAAACCAAATTGACGGACAACCTCACAAATAAAAAGGACACCCCATGTTGGCAAAACTCATCGGCATCGTACTCATCATCATCGGTGGCATTATCGCCATCCAGGTTCTCTTCCCGCTCATCGGCTCTCTATTTGGGCTACTCTTTCTCCTGCTCAAACTCGCCATCGCCGTTATATGTATTGGAATCGGTTATCGCTTGATCAAAAGAGACTGACGGAAAAATCCGTCTTGTCACAAACAAAAGAATAGCAATAAACAAATTACCTTAACGAATGGAGAAAAAAGTGAAAACACAGGATCAAAACCTGATTCGCGCATCCATCTCGGGTGACCGCCGGGCATTTGAAACGCTCTACCACAAATATCAAAGTCAGATCTACGGCACCCTCGCACAGCGCATTTCGGACCGCGACACTGTTGACGACCTGATGCAAGACACATTTTTCCGCGCCTATCGCTCGCTCCACACATTCAAAGGCCAGGCGGCATTTTCGACCTGGCTCACACAAATTGCCCTCAACGTCTATCGCTCACACCTGCGCTCGCAACAAGTTCGGCAAAACTGGGTCTATCAAACCGAAGACCCCGAAGTCGTTCGCAACGTCATCCGCGACATCATACCTGGCACGCTACCAGACCAAATAGTCGAAAAACGCGAACGCATACAATTGGTCCACAAAAGCATTCAAAACTTACCCGAACGCTATCGCAAAGCCATGTGGCTGCGCTACGTCATGGACTGGTCCTACGAAGAAATCACACAGGCGCTTCGCGTTCCGCTTGGAACCGTCAAAACCTGGCTGTGCCGCGCCCGCCGCCAGCTCAAAAACGAATTTCGCAAACTCGGTTTACAGCCTGGATAAGAAATAACCCTTGCTTTTCGTACTTTGCATAGACAAATTTAGTAACTGATGTTACGCAGGTCTGGGTGTTTGTCATGCTGAGCGGAGTGGAACGGAGCCGAAGCATCCCTTCCACCTGTGTTGGTAAGAGATTCTTCGCCTCCACTGCGTTACGGCTCAGAATGACAGGTACATTATAGTGTGCCTCTGCATAACGTCAGTTAGGAACATAAAGATCAGTTGATAGAACGCGCAAAATTTCTGGAGGTTAATATGCAGGCATGGTGGACAGAACTCGCGCCTCTCAATCAGGCATTCTATGGCTGTGCTGTCTTCTTCACCCTTTTGTTTCTCTGGCAATTTATCACGACACTCATCGGCCTGGGCGATTCCGCAGATAGCCTTGCCGACGACTTCAATGCCAACGATGCAGGCCCAGATGTCGATAATAGTCCTTATGATCACGGTGTCGCAACCTTTCAACTGCTCTCACTGCGCTCTGTGATCGCCTTTGGCATGCTCTTTGGATGGGCGGGCGCACTCTACCTCGACCTGGGCCTCTCAATCGAAGAGTCGGTTCTTCGCGGCCTCGTCTGGGGCGGCGCGGGGATGGTCCTGGTTGCGTACTTCTTCTACAAAGTGCAACAACTCTCCGAATCGCATAACCGAAACCTATCATCCTGCATCGGCAATGAAGGCGAAGTCTATATCGACATCCCCGAAAATGGTGCCGGTCAAATTCGCGTGATGGAAAGCGGGGCTGTCAACTATGTCTCTGCGCGCAGCAAAGACGGGCAGCACATCCATAACAAAACGCCGGTTCGCGTACTGCGAACACTCGACATAACCACCGTTGAAGTCGAACCCATTCAATCCTGAACCAAAGGAGGTCCCATGCCCACCGAATTCATTCTCATCGTCATCCTATCAGCCGTTGTATTATTGCTGTTCCTCACATTTATCTCGCGTTACAAGCGCTGTCCATCCAACAAAATCCTCGTCATCTACGGCAAAACGGGAGGTGGCACAGCCGCAAAATGTGTACACGGTGGCGCAGCTTTTGTCCTGCCCCTTTTGCAGGATTACGAGTACCTAGACCTCGAACCCTTTGTCGTGCCCATCGACCTGGACAACGCGCTATCACAGGAAAACATCCGCGTATCCGTGCCCACCACAGTCACAGCAGCCGTCTCCAATCAGCCCGGCATCATGCAAAACGCGGCCATTCGCCTCCTGGGCCTTTCCCGCGATCAAATTCAGAGTCAGGCACAGGACATCATTCTCGGCCAGATGCGCGCAGTCATTGCAACCATGCAAATCGAAGAAATCAATCAGGACCGGCAGGCATTCATGACCAAAGTAAATGACGCCGTCTCCACTGAAATGGAAAAAATTGGTCTGGCCGTTATCAACGTCAACATCAAAGACCTCGACGACGAAAGCGGCTACATCAAAGCCATCGGCCAAAAAGCAGCGGCTGAAGCCGTGAATCAGGCATCTATCGACGTAGCCGAACAAGAACGACACGGACAGGTCGGCGTGGCCGAACGCGCACGCGACCGCCGTCGGGACGTCGCCGCAGCCGAATCAGAAGCCGAAGTTGGCGAAGCAGAAGCCGCGCGAAACAGACGACGACAAGTTGCCGCACTCGAATCAGAAGCCGAAATCGGTGAATCTGAAGCTGCACGCGACAGACGACGACAAGTTGCCGCACTCGAATCAGAAGCCGAAATTGGCGAAGCACAGGCCGGGCGAGACAAACGCCAAAATGTCGCGGCTCTCGAAGCAGAAGCCGTACAATCAGAAACAGAAGCAGAAGCAAAAACAGCCGGCTATCGCGCAGGACAACGCGTGGCAGAAGAAGAAGCGCGCCGAAAATCAGAAGAAGCGACCAAAGCCACCGACGGCGCCATTCGCGTCGCGCAGGAAACCGCTGAAAAAGCAGCCGAAGAAGCCCGAGCACTGCGCGAAGAAGCGCGCTTACGCGCAGAAATCGTCGTTCAGGCAGAAGCCGAAAAACAACGCCAGGTCGTTCAAGCAGAAGCCGAAAAAGAACAGCTACGACTTATTGCCGAAGGTGAAGCCGCTGCCATTCTCGCACAAAAACAGGCAGAAGCCGAAGGGACTCAGGCCATCCTCAACGCCAAAGCAGAAGGATACAGACAACTCGTTGAAGCCTGTGGCAGCAACGACCAGGCAGCAGCGGCCTTCCTGATCATCGAACGCCTCACCGAAGTCGCCAACATCCAGGCAGAAGCCATTAGCAACTTACCCATCGACAAAGTAATGGTCTGGGATAGCGGCAATGGCGAGAGTGGCATGTCCAACCTGGGACAACGCCTCATGGGTGCCATACCGCCTATGCACGATCTGGCGCGTCTGGCCGGGCTTGAATTACCCGAATTTCTGGGCAAAATGAACGGCGAACAAACGGCAGGGGAAAACGGCAAATCCGATACTTCAGAAGACGCAGAGGCGTAGGCGACAACGCGCAAGTACAGCCATGTCCAACACCCTGAACATAATCTCCGATCTGGATCTGGAAGCCCGTTTCCAAACGGCCCTGCAACACGCTCGCGGGGCAGCACCGGGTTCAGACGACTACAAAAAAGCGGTTGAACACCTCGAATACATTTTGTCTGTCGATAACCGGGGTGGTGAACAAGCCCTCATTGACCGCGTCTGTTTTTTGTTGGGCAGCCTGCTCGATGACTTTCCTGAAAACGCATCTCGAGCGATTCCCGTTTATCGCCGGGGTTTAGAAGCCGATCCACTCTTCGCGCCCGGGCATAACAACCTGGGCGTTTTGCTCATGCAAAATGGGCAAATTTTATCGGCACTTGGCGAGTTTAAAATCGCCATACACCTCGAACCCGATTACATGCTGCCCTATGGCAATCTCGCTCGGCTGCTCTTTCACCACATGAGTTCGACACAAATGGAACGCGAATACGAAAGCATCACCGAAGAATTTGGCGTTAGAGCACCGGGTATTCTCGCCCGCCTATCTCTCGAACTCATAGACCTGGGCCGTGCCCAAGTCTATGAAAGCCTCTACACGCACGGCCACCGCATCAAAAATCTGATGGGCCTCTCTGGCAGCCGAATGCGCCGCGCCATACGCAATTTACCGCCAGATACACACGGCCTGGATGATCTAAAAGACATCGCACACGAACAAGAACACATCTACAACCAATGGGTTGCCTACTTGCGGTCTATGAAACAAGACACCATGAATCTCGCGCTGGTCGATGTGCCTCAACTCATTGGAAAAATAACCCATAAACTCTCTGCACGAGCAGGGCAAAAAGAACTCACATTTGCAGCCGAACCTCATGTACCTCAGGTAAAAGCGGACGCAGGCATGTTATCTGAAGCCGTCACAAACCTGACCCTCAACGCCATCGAAGCCGTTGAAGACAATGGCGTGGTAACAGTACAGGTCGGCGCCGACACAGAGCGCAGTTCGGTATATATTGAAGTGGAAGACAATGGTCCCGGTATTCCCGAAAACTTGCAAACCCGTATATTTGACCCCGGATTTTCAACGCGGGAAAGGGGCAATGGATATGGGCTGAGCATCTGCTCTCGCATTGCAGCGGCACACCGCGGCACGCTACGCGTGATCAGTCGCCCGGGCGCAGGCGCGGTTTTTCGCATTGACCTGCCTGTCGATTTTGAAGTCTCAACACAACAAGACAGCATTGGTCTGCAACACAGCGTTCCCGACACCTCGCGCGATCCTATAGCAGAAGAATTTATTCAATAAGACCCTTTTCAATATTTCTCCCATGACCGAAATTATCGTTGCTGACGACCAGATCGAAGTCCTCGACATGCTAATTCGAAGCCTGCGAGACGACACGCGGACTGTCCATGCCTTTTCGACAGGGCGCGAAGCTCTAACATATCTCAAACAGTATCCCGATCAGATTAGTCTGGCCATTCTCGACCTCGATTACGGTCCCAATGAACCCGATGGCCTCGAAATTTTACCGCAAATGCTCGAAGCGGTTCCCGCCCTTCCCGTCATTATGCTTACCGGCCAGGGCACAATAGATACTGCCGTAGCTGCATTGCGATTGGGCGCAACAGACTTTATTGAAAAAGACTTTTATATAGAAGACAAAATCGAACTCAGCCTTGAAAAACTCGACCGCGTGTATCAAGCACTCAGAGAAAACGCCCAACTGCGAGCCGAAGTTCAGGACCTGGGGCGCGAAAACCAATTCTACCGGGACGAATTTGGCAAGCGTTATCAAATCATCGGCTCCAGCCCCAAACTCCAGCAAATTCTTCAGCGAGCGCAAACCGTAGCCCCCATCCCCAGGCCCGCGCTCATCACAGGCGAACCCGGAACGGGCAAAGAACTCGTCGCCGCTGCCATCCACTATGGCAGTGACCGCAAAGACCGTCCCTTTGTCAAAGTCAATTGCGCCGCCATTGCCGACCAATTGCTCGAAAGCGAACTCTTTGGACACGAACAAGGGGCTTATACAGGCGCGACAGAAGCCCGCCCGGGCAAATTTGAAGCCGCGAGTGGCGGCACTCTATTCCTCGATGAAATTGGCAACACCACCCCCGAGTTTCAGCAAAACGTATTGCGCGCCATTGAATATAGCGAAATCCAGCGCGTGGGCAGTGCGACCCCCATTTTTGTCGATGTTCGCGTTATTGCCGCCACGAATACCGATCTCGAAACGGAAATTGCCGAAGGTCGATTCCGTCAGGACCTCTACGACAGATTGCGCTTTGAAGTTTTGCACATGCCCCCATTGCGCGAACGCCTCGAAGACATTCCCGCATTAGCCGATTATTTTGTCGCGCAAATCGTCGAGGAAGTACCGGGCCTTCAAAAACGCGATTTTTCCGATGCGGCAATAGAACGCCTGATGACATATCGCTGGCCGGGCAATGTGCGCGAACTCAAATTTGCAGCCGAACGCGCGGCCTGTGTCGCCCGAGGGACAGAGATTGAACCGGGCGATTTGCCCCCCGAAGTTTCGCAACAAGCACCCCAATCACCCGAATTGAACGACAGCTTTGAATCACAAGTGCAATCCTTTGAACTGAGTCTATTGCGACGCATCCTCAATAAAGTCTCCTGGAACCAGCGCGACGCCGCCAAACAACTCAAACTCAGCTACGACCAATTTCGCCACCTGTACCGCAAATACAAACTCAACAAAGAAAAACCCTGATTGTTATGGCTCTCGACATCCCCGTTCGGGCAAATCTCCAATTCTTTCGCTGTCTCAACGACAGCATATCCTCCTGGGCGAGCCACCTGCCCATTTTGTTCCTCGCTTCATTTTTGGCAATACTCCTGAGTGCGATATCGGGCACTTTGCTCCTGGGCAGCTTATATGCTGGCTTTGCCATCATGATCTTGCGCGCGCAGCAAGGAGCAAAACCCCGTATGCAAGATCTATTTGGGCAGATCATTCGTTTCGTCCGTTTTTTTTCGATGAATATTTTTATTTTTTTGTTTTTTATTCTCGGCTTCGCCCTCATTGTAGTGCTGGTTTTTGTGAACAGTGATTTCTTTGCATTCCTGCTCAATGCATTCAAACAGGTCGTCGCCCGAGAAACGACCTGGGATATCCCCGCTGCACCAGAAAACATTGGAAGATTTT
The DNA here is from genome assembly GCA_965205975.1 of Candidatus Latescibacterota bacterium. Lineage (GTDB taxonomy): Bacteria > Latescibacterota > UBA2968 > UBA2968 > UBA2968 > VXRD01. The sequence goes on along the minus strand of OZ242195.1, from coordinate 5,248,814 downwards.
TAGAAGATAAAAATATTATTTATTATGCCGTCATTCCGGCAGCTTGCCTCTTATTTTTACCCGGCCTCATTTTTGTTGTCAAATGCTTCTATATCTATCTTTTGGCAGCAGACCGCGGGGTACACATTGATGAAGCCTATGTCGAAAGCCGCAAAGCCGTTGAACGCTACGGTTTCTTTCGCCACTGCGCGCTTATACTCACCGCGCTCGGAATTCTTGTCGGCTCAGTGATACTCGTCGAGAACATCGTCGATAATACCTTCGCCACATTCTGTGTCTTCGTCCTCTTTCAGCCCCTCGCGCTCGGAATTTTTGCATCGGCCTACAACCAGACCCTCTGCGAAGAAGCGCGACAGTGGGAAAGCTACAAACAACAATTTTCCGAAATGCGCGATGAATTGCAAACAGCACACGACATGCAAATGGGTCTATTGCCGCAATCCAGTCCCGACCTGCCTGGTTATGCACTCGACGGAACCTGTATTCCCGCCAACAGCGTCGGCGGGGATTACTATACGTACCGCTGGTTGGATAAAGAAAAAACAAAACTCGGCATAGTCGTTGCCGATGTCTCTGGCAAAGCCATGGAAGCAGCCGTGACCGCCGTGCGTTTCAATGAAATGCTCCGCTATGAATGCCAAAATCGCGTTGCGCCAGCCGATATTCTCGACGGTCTTAATGACTCACTGGAAGGTCAGATTGACCAGACCACATTTATCACCTGCTGCATCGCCGTGCTCGACGTACCCACCGGCGAAGTCACGCTTGCAAGCGCAGGACATTGTCCACCGATCCATCTATCCAATCAATCTCAATTTATCGACCTAGCGGGATATCCCCTTGGCATCCCGGCACTTATACGCCCCCAAACTCCCTATCGCGTTGAACATTTAACACTCGCGCCCGGTGATCGCCTCGTGCTCTACTCCGATGGTGTTGTCGAAGCCCAAAATGCCAAACGCAACTTCTTTGACGACGACCGATTTGTCCGTTGTCTCGAACGCGCATCCATAGACCGGACACCCACAGACCTGATTGCCGACCTCGTAGCCGATGTCAAATCCTTTATTGGCAAAGCGCGGCGCACCGACGACATAACCCTCGTTATACTCCAGCGCGATTTAGCCCTTAACTCCTGACCCATCTCATGACGACCAACGCCCGCTTCATACTCATACACTATCACGAAATTGGCCTCAAAGGCAAAAACCGGGGCAAATTTGAACGGCGTCTGATGACCAACATCAACCGCGCACTCAAAGACGTGCCCTGTGGAAAACTCGAGCGCCTATCGGGCCGCATGATGCTCTCACTCACCTCAGAATCGCCGATAGATGTTATCCGAGAACGACTCTCAACAGTCTTTGGCATCGCCAACTTTTCCGAAGCAGTCGTGGCCAAACGCAATATCGAAGCCATTCGAGAAACTACCTGGGCACTTGCACAAAAAACCGATTTCGAATCATTCAAAATTGTCACCAGACGTGGCGACAAAACCTTTCCCCTCAATTCGGATCAAATCAACCGGGATGTGGGCAAGCATATTCAAACCCTGTCGGGTGCCCGCGTCCTGATGGACAATCCAGACCTCACCTGTTTTATTGAAATTGCCCCACAACGCATATTTATCTACGCCGAAAAAATTCCGGCACCAGGGGGTTTACCCGTCGGATCCAATGAAAGCGCAGTAAGCCTCATCTCTTCGGGAATTGACTCACCTGTGGCTTCTTACAAAATTATGAAACGAGGTGTCAAACTGACTTATGTGCATTTTCACAGTCAGCCCTATACCAATCGCAATTCCCAGCGCAACACCGAAGACCTCGTGCGACTCCTCACCCGGCATCAATACGTATCGGACCTGTACCTGGTGCCATTTGTCGAAATTCAACGCCACATCATGATGCGAGCGCCTGCGAGCTATCGCGTCATTCTCTACCGCCGCGCCATGCTGCGCATTGCAGAAGCCATTGCCCAAAAAGTCGATGCCCTCGCACTTGTCACAGGCGAAAACGTCGGACAGGTCGCCTCGCAGACCCTGTCGAACATGCGCGCCATCGAAGATGTTACCCCGCTACCCATCTTGCGTCCATTAGCCGGTGACAACAAAGAAGAAATCATCAACGAAGCACGGCGCATTGGCACATATCAAATCTCCATCGAACCCTACGAGGATTGTTGTTCTGTCTTTGTACCCAAACACCCCGAAACGCGCGCCAATTTGGAAAAAGTCCGCGAAATCGAATCCAAGCTCGACCTCGCCCCCCTCATCGAACAAACCCTTGAACAAACCGAACGCAAAACATTCAAGTTTTAGCATACTCATTTTGCACCTCCCACCTTCTCTTGCCAGACCTCCAGCCCCTGGTATGCTTCAAAAATCGCCTCAATCAAATACCGAATCGCCGCACTAAAATAGCGCCCTCGCCGCCACGCCACCCCGATCTCGCGGCTAAATGCCACCCCCTCCACATCCACCACCTTTAACGCCCCGGCATCCAGAGACTCCTGCACAGTTAGCATAGGCAAAAACGAAATCCCAACACCAACCTCCACCAGCTTTCGCATCGCCTCCGGGCTTCGCATCTCCATCACCACGCCGGGAGACACACCTGCTTCTGCAAATCGCTCATCCACGATTTTGCGCGATATGGAATCGGTGTGAAACAAAATCAAAGGCTCTTGCACCACCTCTTGCAAAGTCGCGCTTTCTCGCACAGCAAAAGGATGAGATGCCCCAACCACAAGCGGCATAGAATCCCGATAAATCGACACCGTCTCCACACGCGGATGATCATAAGGCAGTGAAATAACCGCAAACTCTGAGCGATTCATCAGCAGATCATCTACCAGATAACGCGACGGTGCCACCTGTGCAGACAGAAAAACACTGGGATAAGCGCGCATATAATCCTTCAAAATATCCGGCAACAAATACGTCACAGCCGCATCAATCGCGCCAAACTGAAACCCCTCCCCCGGCAACACATCGCGCCGCTGCAAGTGGTCTTCTACCTCTTCGACCAGATCCTGAATCTGCATCGCATAATTCACCAGCGTGCGCCCTTCCATTGTCAACGCCACGCGCTTGCCACCCCGGTTAAAAAGCCTCACCCCCATAGTCTTTTCCAATTCAGCAATACCACTACTCACCGTTGGCTGAGTCACATGCATCTCCCGTGCTGCCTGGCTAAAACTCCCGGTTTGTGCAACAGACAAAAAATAACGCAAATGATAAAGATTCATATCTCGCTCCAACCCAGAATGGAATCTATAGATTTTATCTATATATAATATAGCAATTATTGATTTGTCTAATAAGAAAAAATCACAGACATTTGTCCGACAATATTTTATGAACTCTTTTCACGCAAGGAGAAGAATTATGTCCTCCAAAGTCCGAGTCGCCATCATCGGTGTAGGCAACTGTGCATCCTCCCTTGTACAGGGCATCGAATACTACAAAAACGCTTCTGAAGATGATTTCATCCCCGGATTGATGCACCCCAACCTGGGCGGCTATCACATCCGCGACATTGAATTTTCTGCCGCCTTTGACGTCAACGCGGAAAAAGTGGGCAAAGACTTGAGCGAAGCCATCTTTGCACACCCTAACAACACCATCAAATTTGCCGATGTCCCCCACCTCGACATTCCCGTTTACCGCGGCATGACCCACGATGGACTGGGCAAATATCTCGATCAAGTCATCACAAAAGCCGAAGGCGACACCGTTGACATTGCCGAAGTCCTCAAAGCCACGCGCACAGATGTCGTCGTCAATTACCTTCCTGTGGGCAGCGAACAGGCCACGAAGTGGTATGTGGAACAAGTCCTCCAAGCCGGATGTGCTTTTGTCAACTGCATGCCCGTCTTTATCGCCAGTGCCGGACACTGGCCCGAGCGCTTTGAAAAACGCGGCCTGCCCCTCATCGGCGACGACATCAAATCACAGGTCGGCGCCACCATCACCCACCGCGTGCTCACCCGCCTGTTCCGCGAACGCGGCGTCAAACTCACCAAAACGTATCAACTCAATTTTGGCGGCAATACCGACTTTTACAACATGCTCGAACGCGAACGCCTGGAATCGAAAAAAATCTCCAAAACACAAGCCGTCACCTCTCAACTCGATTACGACCTGGGAGAAGACAATATTCACGTTGGTCCCAGCGATCACATCCCCTGGCTGGAAGACCGCAAATGGTGTCATATCCGCATGGAAGGCGAAACCTTTGGCGGCGTACCACTCAACCTGGAACTCAAACTCGAAGTCTGGGACTCACCGAACTCAGCGGGCGTAGTCATCGACGCAGTCAGGCTCTGCAAACTCGCCCTCAACCACGGCCTCAAAGGCCCCTTGATGGGACCCTCGTCTTACCTGATGAAATCGCCTCCCAAACAATTCAGCGACGATCAAGCTCGCGAAATGACGAGTGATTTTATTCGCCAGTACGGCTTAAAAGAGTAAAACCTCTCTCCTGCACAGTGCTTGCCATTTGGCAGGCACTGTGTTTATCTTATATTTTAAGCGACCCTGGGCTTTTGCCCCCGGTCGCTTTTTTATTTTTGAACATTGCAATAAAAACCGTTTGATTTCTATTTTTAAGAGGCTAATTTACCCGGTACCTTATCACCTTTTAAAGGAGACCGTCATGGACAAAGTTCTCATCATCGTTGGAGACGCCACAGAAACCGTCGATACGCTATACCCATTTCTCAGAATACAGGAAGACGGATTCACCCCCGTTGTCGCGGGACCAGACAAGCGGCGCTATCAAATGGTACTCCACGAAATCTCCCCTGGCTGGGACATCACCGAAGAATGGAAAGGGTATTCGATCAACGCAGACATCGCCTTTCGAGACGTTGACCCCTCCGAATATGTCGGCATCTTCTTCTCTGGCGGTCGCGCCCCCGAATACATTCGCGACGACCCCGACCTCATTCGCATCACGCGCTATTTCTTTGAACACAACAAACCCGTTGCCAGCGTCTGCCACGGCGTTGAAATCCCGTGTCGCGCAGGCGTAGTCAAAGGGCGACGCATGGCCTGCGTTTGGAAATGCCAATTTGACCTCGAAGTCTGCGGCGGCATCTTCGTCGATGAACCGTGCGTCATTGACGGCAATTTGGTCAGCGGCCGCGTGTGGAACGACCACGGACAGTATATGAAACACTGGATGAACCTGCTCATCGCAGAGCGCGAAAAAATAAAAACCCGCGAAACAGTCGCAGCCGATTAGACGAATAGACGAATAGACGAATAGACGAATAGACGAACCCTGCCCAACCACCCAAAACCTCTGGATTGCGGCTAACATCATGCCGCAATGACGGCTTTGTAGATTCACCTTGTCGTGTAATGACGAGGAGTAAGTATATGACCATCTCAGACCTGCGCGAGATTGAAGGCCGACAATTTCCCGCACGCAGAAGAACACAGCCTGTTGCAGGCACTGGCACCCCCATCCCCACAGAGGAATTCTCCGTTGGATTCGTCACCTTCGAACCCAACGGAGGGCAGGTACCCTGGCACAATCAGGCACAGGAAGAAATCTACTTCGTCATCGAAGGCGAAGGCGAAATGTGCCTCGGCACTGAAAAACAAACCCTGAAAGCCGGTCAAGCCGTGTACATTCCCCCGGGAGAATATCATCAACTCACCAACACGGGCAATGTACCCCTAAAAATGATCTACTGCTGTGCTGCTGGCTTTGTAGCACACCCGCAGCAGGAAATGATTGGCACCCTGCCGAAGGCAGGCATCGACGTTCCCCCACTACCCGATGGCGCACAACCGCAACACACAGCATAAACGCAAACAAGGACGGACCAAATGCCAACTCCACAAACATCATCTCCGCACCTGGGCCACTTGCAACCCCGTGGCACACGCCGTCTCATCTACGTCAGCGACCCCTCAAACACCACCAGCCACCTCAGCGTCGTCCCTGCGGCCAAACCCGAAGAACTGCGTCAGATCGTTCGCAATTACGCCTCTGCGGGAAGTATCGACACCCTCGTACAGGAAATCTTCGCCGAAGCAATGACCATGTTCTGGCGAACCGACAAATGCCCCTACGACATCCGGCACCAGCACCAGCGCCTGATACCCATCATGGACAGCGGAATCATGCCCGTCGAAGTCTATATCGACGAATGCCATAAGCAGGGCATGGAATTTATCGCTGGCTTTCGAATGAACGACCGCCACGGCCACCACACGGAATTTTTCAAAAAACTCTGCGACGAAAAACCCGAATGGGTACTCAGAGAATACAAACCCTCCACAAGACGCGCATCGCCCGAAAGCCGCAAATACGGATGCTCCTTAAACTACGCCATACCCGAAGTACGCGCCTTTCTCCTCGCCATCATGGAAGAAGTCGCCAATCGCTTCGACATAGACGGCATAGAATTTAACTTCACCCGTCTCGCAGAATGTTTTCCCAGAGCTGAACTATCACACAGTCACAGCACCATGACCGGCTTTATCCGACAAGTCCGCAATATGCTGGACAATGCCCATTCCCCAACAGGCAGAGAACGGAACCTCATCCTCGGCGTACGCGTACCCCAGCAAATGGCGGGCTGCAAAAACCTGAGCTTAGACGTCCCCACCTGGATCGAAGAGGGACTGATCGACTATGTCGCACCTGGGGATTTTGGATTCACTGACTTCAACGAAAAATACGAAGACTTTGTATCAATAGCCCGACAACACAACTGTTATGTCTATCCCCAGGTACAACCCAGACTCAGTATCGATACAGAATTTCTCATGGACATGCCCCAATACCGCGCCGCATTGCAAAACTTCTACGCCGCAGGTGCCGATGGCTTTTCGACCCAAAATTACTTCTTTCACTGGGGACCTCAGTTTGAACCCCCGGGAACTAATGGCGCAAAAATCCCCGCAATGTATCCAGCGGCGATGAACGACCTCAAAGAATTAAAAGACCCGCAAAGCATCGGTCCAGATCGACACTACACGTTCCGTTCACTCTGGGCAAATAGCAAAAGTTTGGGCGAGGTTTATGTAAAAGAAGAACTCGTCCTCTCTCGTCAAAAAATGGGACAACGAGACACCTTCAGATTTCGCCTGTGTGAACATCTCCCCTCAGAACCCATCCCTTCAGAAAACACCCTCACTTTCTTTGTACAGGGCTTGTCAAAAGACGACGCACTCACAGTTGACATCAACGGCACCAAAATCCCATCTCAAGATCTGAAATGGACCTGGCCCAATGACGACCAATCCCCATCATGTACAATCGCATTATCAAACCCGCCATTTATTTATGGCGACAACCACCTGGGCCTGACCATTGCAAAATCCGCGGAGAATATCGAAGAAGATATCGTCGTCGATCACATAGAATGCGGGATACGATCTCATTCCCAGACGGGCAACCAATAGCCAGCGCTCAAATACAAAAAGCCCCGCTCAAAAAAACAATGGTCAAAGCGGGGCTTTTCTTTGTATCCTGAGATATGTATCTTAACTTTATGGAATTCTGGCAGTACCCTGAACAAACAACACAAAGCATACATCCAACTTATCAATCAAACCTGCCATGGCTTTCAAAGTAAAAATCAAGAATATCGGTAAACTCGAAGATTCAGAAGTCTGCATCGGCCAGTTCACTGTGTTTGCTGGACCAAACAATACGGGCAAAAGTTTTGTATCAAAACTCCTCTATTCAATATTTAACGCAATGAACGCGGACTATGCCATAGTGTACGTCAACAGTCTGCTAAATTCGCTGCGACGGAGTTTGGGTAGGATAGAGGCCTTAGGTTATAAGGATGAAGATTCGCTACTACCGCTACTGGACGATGAGATTCGCAAAGTTGAAGATATAGCCAGGTCTTTTTCTATTGATTCTTCTGAAAAAATTGAATGGCGGTTGTCTCAGATTGCCGTCAATTCTGTAAACAAAATGCATGAATTATATGAGGTGCTTGAACAAAGATGGTTATCGCCAGCCAGAATCATGCCTACAGGCTTTGAAAAAGAAAAAGAGAGTATAGAAAGTTTATTGAGGAAACTAAGCGAACTATTCGAAAATATTAAAGAAATAGGTGTCAATCAGTTTCTTATACATGGTGTACAGGACAGGATTTCTCAAAATTTGATTCAGAATTTTCAAGTGCCTAATCTTTCACATATCAGAACACTGCAAGTAAGCGAGTCTCAAGTTGATATTGATAATATTGGCAGTTTTGCATTTGAGAATGGCAACCGTATTTATTTTAGCAATGAACATTTCGATCTTCGACAACTACAAGATTATTCCAGAGCAATCTACCTCGAATCACCTATTTACTGGAAATTGAAAACTGCGTTGGAAGACATACGGGATTACCCTGTGCATTTCGGAGATAGAGAAAGACTCAGTGGCGTTCCTGAATATTTCTATGATCTTGCTAGAGAATTGAAGTATGAATATACCGGAGAAATGGCTTTCCCGGATGTATATGCAAAGTTGATCGGAAAAAATGTCATAGGCGGAAAGATTGCAATTTCCGAAACAACCGGCAATTTATCTTTCCAGGAAAATGGCAACAATTTCTCATTGTCTGTCACCGCTATGGGAATCGCCAACCTCGGCATCCTGGCATTGTTGATTGAGCGCAAGGTACTGGACAAAGGGACGTTTCTCTTTATTGACGAGCCAGAAGCACATCTGCATCCGGCATGGCAGGTCGCCATGGCAGAAAGCCTCTTCGAATTGTCCCGCCAGGGTGTAAATGTCGTGATTGCCACACACAGTGTAGATATCCTCCAATGGCTGGACGTTCATGTAAAGAAGAACCCGGACGATGAGCAACTCATTGCGCTCAACCAATTTCCTATCAACAGAGATAAAGTCAAAGAGGATTTTGAAACAAAGATGGGAAAGATCATGCACGAATTAACCAAGCCCTTCTCTGATCTGTACATTGAGGGGATATGATTGATCTCGAAAAATTCCTCGAACCGATTGAACTTGCTGGTACACCTCTTACAGACCACCGTGCATACCGCATGGATGGCGAATCGCCGCAACCTGATATGCGGAAAGATGTTGGTTTAGGTTCTTGTAATTGCTGTGATTATTTTCTGCTCAGCAAGGACGATACTATTATCTTGATCGAAGAAACCAGACTCATAGATCAGCACAGGAATTTGCAAAACGAATATCATTATCTCGAAAGTACCGATCAAAAGCAATTTATCGACAGGTACATCCGCCAGGAAAACCGACTAAAAGCTTATGGATCAATGCTCGTATTATGTCGCCTATCTGCGGTATGCGAAGACGCGAAAGAACTGCTGGAAGCAAAAAATTACAAGTTCTGGCTCGTGGTTAGTGGCAGATATTCGACAAGGGATGCAAGATTTTTTCGCAATCTGAAAGATCCTTTATCCAATGAACTGAAAGGTGCTTTATCACGCGAAATTGTCGATGAGGTCGAAATTTTACCGGCTAATGAATTTGTCGGCAAACTATCAGAACATGCAATCACTTCATGAATTACATTGACATGTTCAAAATCTGATGCATCTTGGATTACTTCGTTGTGCTTGCCGCGTGGCGGCTCAACACCATGTCGCAATGACAAGCTCAAGATCGATATCAATGGCTTTTTTTTCGATGCACTATCACAAAATACGCCATCCACCATGCTGCTCACAGACCGTAACAGGTCACAATAAGGGAGAAATGACATGGACACACAACCAGGCAGACAAGATCGGACTACATATCCGATACAAGACGATGTGCGGCTGGAAGTCTATTGGCGGAACGACCGCGCCGGTTACGGACCCGCAGCATCTGTATATGCTTACAATCAGGAAGTTTTGCGTCTGGATTGTTTTGGCGAGGCAAAAAAACACGGCGGGAAAGGTCATTGCCACATCAACCTGAAACAGACCCGGGCAAGACAGTGGATGTACCCTCCTGGGACGGTTCGAGACCATATTGAGCACGCGATGCACGATCTGACACACAACCTGCGTTTTTGTCTCTCGACAAATGTGGATGAAAGGATTCAGCAGATCGAGATCAATCAGGAAACACTACAACCGATTGCCCAGGAGGTTGAAGCAAAAATGCTGGCATTTGCAGACAAGCTCGATCTATAATAAACAGCCCTATAATACAATCTGGAGCATATAATGCTGAGTGACAACAAACTGTCTGCGATAATCCAGAGAGGGGAAAGTGACCGGGTGGAATTTACCCAAGCAACCACAGATTTCGATAAATTTCGTCAAGCGATCTGCGCCTTTGCCAACGACATGCCCGATCACAGGAAGCCAGGCCTGATCTTTGTTGGCATCAAAGATGACGGAAGTTGTGCAGGCTTGACGATTGATGATCAATTATTACAGACACTCGGTGGTTTGCGAAATGACGGCAAAATTCTCCCCTTTCCATCTATGGAAGTTGACAAGAAAATTCTGAATGGTTGCGAAATCGCCGTGATACAGGTCAAACCATCCGATAATCCTCCAGTGAAGGTTGATGGTAGATGTTGGATACGTATTGGCCCAAGACGCGGTCAGGCAACATCTGATGAAGAGCGTCGCTTAACGGAGAAAAGACAATGGGGAAATTTGCCGTTTGATATGCAAGGGGTGAAAAACACATCTATAGAAGAAGATCTGGATATATGGAAATTTGAAAATGAATACCTGCCCTCTGCTATACCACCCGAGGTGATGGAAGCCAATGACCGTGACCGTGAAGCACAATTGCGAGCACTCCGTTTGACGACTCAAGACAGAACGCCAACAGTGACGGCAATACTCATGTTGGGTAAAGAGCCATCCTATTGGTTTCCGGGTGCATATATTCAGTTTGTCCGTTATGCAGGAAATCAGGTGACGGATCCCATTCTCGATCAGACTGTAATCTCTGGCCCATTACCGGATCAATTACGCGAAATAGACAGCCTGCTGAAACGAAATATCGCTATTGCTCTGAACACCCGTGGAGAAACACATATTGAAGAGCCAGACTATCCGTACGAGGCACTGCGCGAGTTGGTCCGAAATGCGGTAATCCACAGAAACTACGACAGCACCAATACGCCTGTGCGAATTTATTGGTTTGCCAACAGAGTAGAAATTATCAGTCCGGGTTCGGTTTATGGCGAAGTAACAAAAGAGAATTTTGAAAATTTTAGGACGCTAAATATTACTGCATATCGCAATCCCACCATCGCCGAAGCAATGAAGAATATGGGATTTATGCAACGTTTTGGCATAGGCATTTCGACAGCGTACAAAGCATTGGAGGAAAATGGCAACCCTGAGTTGAAATTTGAAGTTGAGGATACGGTCATCCTTGCGGAAATAAGGAAACGTCAATGAAAACCATCGCGTTTTTTAACAATAAAGGTGGCGTAGGTAAAACTACCCTTGTTTATCACCTCGCATGGATGCTCAATGAAGTCGGGCATCGCGTCATCGCAGCCGACCTGGATCCCCAAGCCAATCTGAGCGGGATGTTTCTAAGAGAAAACAGACTGGAAGAAATTTGGCAGACCCCGCCAAAAACCATTGATGGAGACATAGCACCCTTGTTCAAAGGAACAGGCGACATTACCGCGGAACCTCATATAGAAAAAATCGATGAACGGATCGGCCTGTTGGTCGGCGACCTTGCTCTTTCCAAGCGCGAAGGAGAACTCTCAGAGCGATGGTCAAAGTGTTTGGACGGAGAAGAACGCGCCTTTCGCGTAACAACTGCCTTTGCGCGGCTGATAGCCAGTGCCGGTGAACAATTTGAAGCCGATTTGGCATTGTTAGATGTCGGGCCGAATCTCGGTGCTATTAACCGAGCTGCGCTGATAGCCAGCGACCATATTATTATCCCACTTGCGCCCGACCTGTTCTCTTTGCAAGGCTTAGGAAATGTAGGAGAGATTTTGAGAGAATGGAGATCGGCATGGAAAAAACGCATTAATGAGCAACCGGTAGATATGGATATCAGCCTACCCAGCGGCGACATGAAACCTCTCGGTTACATTGTCATGCGACACACCATCAGACTAGATCGTCCGGTACAAGCCTTCCAAAGATGGATTGACAAGATACCTGTGGAATACAGGGAATCTGTCCTGGAAAAAAGCAACTCCACAACACCGACGATAGATACCGATAAATATCTTTTGGCGCACTTGAAAGACTACCGTTCACTCATGCCCTATGCACAAGAGGGAAAAAAACCTATGTTCATGTTGAAACCAGCAGACGGTGCTATCGGCGCGCAACAAAAGGCGGTCAGGAGTTGCTTTGAGGACTTTCAATCTCTCGCAAAAAAAATCGTTGACAAGTTTGACCAAGAAATATAGATGACTCATCTCTTTATCAAGTCCATCATCCAATTCCTGAGCCGATCATTTTCTGTTTAGATACACCTAAATCAGGAGTTCTCTATGGGCACCCTGCACGGACATATTATCGACAGCACCACAGGCGAACACATCAACGCCAAAGTACACGTCCTGACCGCCAACGGTCGTTTTTGCCACCCGCGCGACGCCATGCTCAAGCGCGGTCCCGGCACGCCCTTCTTCTTTTGCGATGGCGAATTTGAAGTTCAAGCCTCACGCGGGCGCACCGACATACTGGTCGAACGCGGCACGGAATACGAACCCATCCGCACCGTGGTCGAAATGCCCGAAAACGGCGTCAAAGACGTCGAAATCACCCTCAACCGCTGGTATATCCCCCAGGAAAACAACTGGTATCCGGGCAACACGCACATCCACTACGACGAAAAAGAAACCCGCCCCGACGACCGTCTATCCATTGACTGCAGCGTGGAAGGCTACAACGTCACCGTCGTAAGCGTCCTCGACAGAAGGCAACTCCCCTACGCCAGCAACAAATATCCCATCGGCGTAATGAACGAATTTACCACCGCACATCACGTACTCGACATCGGCGAAGAAAACCGCCACTACGGCGAAAACTCGCCCTGGGGGTTCGGATATGGGCACGTCATGTTCCTCAACATCCGCAACCTCATCCAACCCGTCAGCCGCGGCCACATCCTCACAGCGCAATTCGACCCCGACTATCCCCCCCTGTGCTTTTGCTGTGACGAAGCCCGCGATCAAGGTGGTATTGTAATATGGTGTCACAACGGTCGCGGCATGGAAGCCCCTATTGCTGCGGCACTGGGCAAACTGGACGCCTTCAACCTGTTCGATCCCTTCTGGATGGACCCCGAATACGACCTGTGGTACAAACTGCTCAACTGCGGCATCGCCTTGCCCGCCTCCACCGGCACCGACTGGTTCGTCTGCTCCAACAACCGCGTCTATGTCAACACCAAAGGTGCATTCTCCTACGAAAACTGGATAACCGGTATGAAATCGGGCAACACCTTTATCACCAATGGTCCCGCCATTGACCTGAACGCAAACGATCACCCCATGGGTGCCACAGTTGAATTGCCTTCAGGCGGCTCGCTCGACATAGAATCCACATTCACATCCTATTACCCCATTCACTGCGCCGAAATCGCGATGAATGGGCACATCATTCACAGGGAAAACTATCCCGAAGGCAAACGCGAGGGCGCCATTCGCCATCGGGTAAATATCGACCGCGACGGCTGGGTCGTAGCCCGGCTCTGGGGCAACCAGCGCGACAGCTTTGACCAATCGATCTACGCACACAGCAGCCCGGTTTATTTTGCCTGCGGACGCCCACCTGCCGAACGCAACGAATCTGCGCAGTATTTTCTCAACGGCATCGAAGACGCGCTCAAATGGATCGACACCTATGGCCGCTACAACACAGACCAGCAACGCGACGAAGTCAAAGACCTCTTCCGCCAAGGGCGAGAGGCATATGCGAGTCTGATAAATTAAAACCTAAAACAAGAAGCCTAACACCATGAACGAAGACGAAAAATATCTCTTTGACCTCAACGGGTATCTCGTCGTTGAAAACGTCTTGACCAAAGACGAACTCGCCCTGGCGAACGAAGCGGTTGACCGCCACCTCGACAAAGGGCGTGTTCGCCCGAGAGAACAACGTCTCGACGGCGACTCACCCGCGCTTGAAGGCACGCATGGTCGCGGCGAACTCGGCAGCCTCATCCACTGGGATGAACCCTGGTGCAATCCCTTCCGCGACATGCTGGCGCATCCCCGCATTGTGCCCTATCTCAACGAAATACTCGGCAAAGGCTTTCGCATCGATCACCAGATGTTTCTGCTCTGGATGGACAAAGGCGCCGAAGGCCATCGGTTTCACGGCTCCTCTGGACCCGGATTTGACCCCAACCAGTATTACATATTCAAAGATGGCAAAATGCACAACGGCCTCACCGTCGTCTCTATCCAACTCACAGATGTCAACGCAGGCGATGGCGGTCTCTCTCTCATACCCGGATCGCACAAAAGCAATTATCCCTGCCCACAAGAAATGCGTCTCTACCAGAACCACCTGGAACACATCCGCCAGATCACCTGTAAGGCAGGCGACGCAATCATCTTCACCGAAGCCGTCACACACGGCACCCTGCCCTGGAAAGCGGATCATCCACGGCGGTCAACGCTCACCCGCTACACCGCCGGCAACATGGCGTATGTACGCGCCTATGACATACCCGAATGGGCAAACGAACGGCAGCGCGCGGTCATGGAACCGCCCTATCACACGCGGCTAAATCGCCCAACGCTTGAAGAATGATCAGGTCCGGGCGTCAGCGAAAGAGCACATCCCGTATGAAACCAATAACGAGAAGAGCACTCATCCGTTCCGGCCTTGCCTGTTGCGCGATCGCCCCATGGTTGAAAACTCTGATAGCGGTCGCCAACACCGGCCAGCTTGAACCACAAACAAGGAGGCACACCATGACACAGACATCATCTGGCGTGACCAACACCGAGATTATACTCGGCATATCCGCAGCGTTCTCCGGCCCATCCCGGGGTTTGGGCATTGAACTGTATCGCGGTGCCAGTGCGTATTTCACACACATCAATCAGCAGGGAGGCATATCGGGACGCAAAGTCGTTCTCAAAACCTATGACGACGGCTACCAGCCCGATCCCTCCGTCAAAAACACCCTGAAATTGATGTTGGAAGACGAAGTATTTTTGCTTTTCGGTTATGTCGGAACGCCCACCGTAACCCGCGTGCTCCCCATGCTCAAAAAGTTCCAGGACAGAAACATCTTCTTATTCTTTCCATTCACTGGCGCGCAACCCCAGCGAGAACCGCCTTATGGCGACTTCGCCTTTAATCTGCGCGCTTCCTACCGCCAGGAAACCGCTGGTCTCGTGGATAATTTTGTTCGCATCAACCGAAAACGCATTGCCGTATTCTATCAAGCCGATGCTTATGGTCGCAGTGGATGGGCAGGCGTAAGAAGTGCCCTGAAGCAGCACGGAGAACAAATAGTGGGCGAAGCGACGTACAGCCGCGGAGAAAAATTCACCGGCAGCATGCGAAAACAGGTCGAAATACTGAAAGCATCAGACCCAGAAGCGGTGATCTGCATAGGAGCCTATGCGGCATGTGCGGCCTTTGCACGCGACGCCGTTGACCTGGGCCTGCGGGTTCCAATTGCCAACCTGTCCTTTGTCGGAAGTGAAAACCTCTTGAAACTTCTCACCGAAGGACAGGACAACAGCGACTCATACACGCAACTGCTCGTAAACTCCCAGGTCGTGCCCAGCTACGAAGAAACATCCACGCCAGCTGTCAAAGAGTACCGCGAAATGATGCAACAATACGCCCCTCAACCACCCGAAGAACTGGTGAAAGAAGACTACACACCCTTTGCGCAAAGTTTTGTCAGCCTCGAGGGATTTCTCAACGCCAAATTGATGGTTGAAATTCTGCGCCGCCTCGGCGACGACCCGCAGCGAAGCCAGCTCGAAGACGCGGTCTTCAGCATTCGAGATTTTGATCTGGGCATCGGGGAACAGGTCTCTTTTGGTCCAGACCGACGACAGGGGCTACAGCGAGTCTATTACACCGTTGTCGAAAACGGCCGTTTTGTCACGCTGGATAACTGGGAAGACAGGTTTGGCATAAAATGAAAATCAAAAAACTCTTTCAAAAAACGCGGTTCGGAATCTTCGCGCTATTTGGTGTGATCAGCCTGTCAACATCCGCCCTGTGTATTTACACAGTCGATACACACCTGTCAGAAGAATACGAGAACAACAGCAAAAACATCGCGAAGACCATCGCCGACTCCAGTGTCGATATTCTCTTAAATCGGGACCTCGCGGCTTTGCAGTCTCTCATCGATCAGTTTGTCGAAATCCAGAGCATCAAATACATCTATATTACAGATGAATCAGGTGAATTTCTCGCCCACACATTCGTGCCCGGCATTCCCGAAGTCATTCGAACAGACGACCCATTCAAGACAGAAGCCATAGAACGCAATCTGCCTGGAATGGGCGATTTCGTAGAGGTTGGCAGTCCGATTCTGGCAGGAATCGCCGGCACGGTTCACGTAGGCATGGACACGGGGCTGATTGCGCTAAAAATTCAAAGAGCAATCGGAAGACAGGTCTATCTCATCTGCATCATACTCGTGGTAGGCTTCTTTGCTGCGATATGGCTCGTCAACCTCGCGGCGAATCCCCTCGGCGATCTCCTCGCTTATGCAGTGGGTCGCGCACGCGGTGAAAATGGAGCCTCGGACGACAAACTGCTATCGCGCGACGACGAGGTCGGACACCTCGCCAACCTCTTCCTCTATGTTTCTGAGGGTAAAGAGACGAATAGACGAATAGACGAATAGACGAATAGACGAATCCCGCCCAGCCACCCCAAATCACTACGAGCTTCGATTCGCTGATTCGTTGATTCGTTGATTCGCCACTGGACACATAAAAATGCCAAACCGAGAAATACAGATTCCGCGTTCAGTCATCGCGCTCTTATGCACGCTCCTGCAACTCTGTTTCGGCACCGTGTACGCGTGGAGCTTCTTTCAAACGCTTCTGGTCAGGCAACTCGGCTGGACATTCACAGAAACCGCCTGGGCTTTTAGTATCGCGATCTTTTCCCTCGGCACATCCGCGGCCTGGGCAGGCGCGACGCTACCGCGATTCGGACCCCGCAAACTCGCAGTCGCGGGCAGCGTCATGTTTTCCGGTGGTTATATGATCGCGAGCCTCGCCCTTCACATAGACTTTATCCCACTCTTTTACCTGGGATACGGCGTTATCGGCGGTGCGGGAATTGGGCTTGGCTATGTAACGCCAGTTGCAACCGCGGCAAAGTGGTTTCCAGATCGCAAGGGTCTGGTGACAGGCATCGTCGTGATGGGATTCGGCGTAGGTGCATTTCTCTTGAGCAAAGTGCTGGCACCTTTTCTCGTGCTGCGAACAGAGTCGGACCTGACCCTCATTTTCTTATGGCTCGGCATTGTATTTGCCTGTATCCTCTTGCCCTCCAGCTTTGTGCTGAGCGATCCCAAGGCCGCCGTTGTACCCGTTGCTGACGATGACCCCTTGGAATACGAAGACACAGTCGCACCCTATCTTCGGTCTTCTGAATTTATCCTCATGTGGATCGTATTCTTCTTCAACATCGCCGCGGGCATCTCCGTCATCAGCTTTCAGTCGGAACTCCTGCAAGAAGTTTGGGGATTTGCGGATCCATCCCTGGAACCGGTAACACTCGCCGAGTACGGCGCCACGCTCATCGCCGTCAGTTCCCTGTGCAACGGCGTGGGGCGGCTCTTCTGGGGATTGCTATCGGATCGCATCGGTCGCGTTGGCGTCTTCAGAATCTTACTCGCCAGCCAGATGATCGTCTTCGGCATCTTAATGACAGAGCGCAACCCCTGGATCTTTTCCGCGCTCGTCTGTTATGTCCTCTTGTGCTTTGGCGGCGGCTTTGCCACAATGCCATCTTTTGTTCTCGACGTCTTTGGCAGCAAAAAAATGTCCAACATCTACGGGGCAATTCTAACCGCCTGGGCAGCAGCGGGAATCTTTGGCCCACTCTACGTGGGGTACCTGAAAGACCAATACCCCGACCGCGCAGTCATATATTGCTTCTTAATCGGGATCTTTATGCTCGGCCTCGGATATGTCTTCTCCTATTTGCTAAACGACGACCGAATCCGCCTTAGTCGCCCCACATTGGAAAGCACCCTGCGCCAGTATGGCATCTTACCCCGATAATGAGGAATACGCATGTCTGAACTTCCACAACCAACCGAAAATCTCGCACAGGTCAAAACCCAACTCGACACCTGTGGTTATGGCCTGCTCGCCAACGCGCTCAATGCGGAAGACCTCTCAAAAATTAAAACCCGTCTAAAAGAACAGGCCATTGCCGAAAAACAACGCGGGCTTGCATTTGAAGACGGGGGTGCAAAACAGAACTGGGGGGATTTTAAAAATAAAAACGGGCATGTACGCGCAGGGGCGTTTACACAATCGGCAGGAGGCGTCAACCAGCGCGTGTGGATGCTGATCAACAAAGGTCGGGTATTTCAAGACATGCTATTACACTCAGGGGTTCGCAACATCATAGATCACGCACTGGGCAATGATTATCTGTTATCGAGCCATTCGGCCAACATCGCCAAACCCGGCGGCGTTCCTATGCGCCTGCACACAGACCAATGGTGGATGCCCATGCCAACGCGCCCGAACCGAACGCATCTACCCGCAGGCTCTATCACCCGAGAGCAAACAGATGAACCCGATGCCGCATCCATCTGGCCCCGCGTCGTCATCAACGTAGTATGGATGATCGGCGACTTCACAGCAGAAAACGGCGGCACCCGCATCGTCCCCGGCAGCCACCTGTGGGGACGACGCCCAGACAACCCCGACGACAACGCCATCGAAACAGTCGCCCTCGAAGGTCCAGCCGGCACAGTTGGATTCCTCGACGGACGCATCTGGCACGGCACGGGAGCCAATATAAGCGACCAACTGCGCTGGGCCATACTCACCACATTCTGTGGTCCCCAGTTCCGCCCACAGGAAAATTTTACCATAGGCACGGCACCCGAAGTCCTCGCCGAGGCATCGCCCGACCTTCTCTCTTTACTCGGATTCAAAGTATGGAATGCCTATGGACGCGTCGAAAGCCCAGCCGTAGAATATATCCAACCCGGGGAACAATCCCTGGGCGAACTGCGTCCTCATCTTTGAAGAAACTCTTGAGCGCGTAGCTCTGTCAAAATAGATAGGTAGGGGGCGAACGGTCCAAGGGGGCCGCCCGACACTGGTCGGTGGTGCGGGCAACCGCATAGGGTTCGAGTCCCTCGCCCTCTGCCAAAAATAACAGCATCAATGCAGGGGGTGAACGGTCCAAGGTGGGCCGCGGGCAGCAAAACACAAGCCCGCGTGCGAATTTTCGCATGGGGTTCGAGTCCCCCTCCCTCTGCCAGCCTACCCAAACATCTCTTTTGCAAACACCAAATTCTTCTTACCCGATGCCACAGGGTCAGCCCCCCCTGGCGTTTCAAAAATCAGCCAACCCTCATAACCGATCTGTGCAATCGCATCTCGACACGCGGGAAAATCCACATCGCCCTCGCCCAGATCAGAACGCCGCGTATCTTTAATATGAATCAATTGTGTGTGTTCAGATAAATCAACGAGCATATCGACCGAATCGTACCCGTATTGCAGCGCATTGGCCGTATCTTGATACACCCCCACCATCTCAGACCCCACGCCATCGCAAATCGTCCTCAACAACCCCGGTGAAAAACTCGTCTCCAGAGCAACTTTAATACCCTCGTCTTCAGCGACAGGGGCGCATCGCTTCATGTCCTCAATCAGCAATTCTGCATGCACGCTCGACATATCGAGATTCTCCGCATCAAAATACGGAAGCAAAATACCGACACCGCCCATTCCCTTACATGCGCGAATCCCCTTTTGCACAAGCTCCACTACGCGGTCGCGCACAGCCTTATCTTCCTCATTCCCCTTGTATTCTCGAAACAGAGCAAAACTGATAGAACACGCTTGCGCACCCGTCTCCTCAACCCATCGCCCAACCTCCTCCCGACCCGCCGCGCTCAAAAGCCAATCCAACCGCTCCTCCTCTCGCAGCACAATCTCTACCCCATCAAACCCAATATCCCCTGCTGTGGCAAAAGCGTCTTTTCCCCAATCCATATTCAAACTCGCATTGCGAATCCCGTACAAATACATAGCAAATCCTTTCATAAATGTTGTAAACCTCAAAACCCCTACGCCTCATACGGCATCCCGGTGCGCCGCAATTCCTTAGTCACTGCAATCTGACATGTGACATAGCTACCCATATAGCCCGTAGCAAAGCCGGGCCGCGCATCGCCAATCGTGCCCACAATCATATTGGCGTATTCGTACGTCGTATCGTAGCGATCGATAATCAGCGCCACCATCTCCAGCCATGCCAGCCTGAGAGCCTCGCCCCACTCAGTCGCCCGGGCACTGGTCAGATACTCCTCAGCAGCTTCTACCACCGTAGTCGTCTCCACCACCGGACTGCTATTGGGAAACCCGGGAGAGCGATCCACCTTTATAGTAACCGCCGCATCGATCTCCACACCAGCACCAGTCAACTCGCCATCGCCCATCCGCGCATGAACATCGCCCAGAGAGAGCAACCCCCCGGGCTTTTGGGCGCGAATATGCACAGTACTACCTGGCTGAATCGCATTAAAATCCATATTGCCGCCGTGGTCAATCGAATGGGCAGCCCACGGTTCCAACTGAACCACGCCAACCATGGGACGCACCGGCACCACAAAATCCGGCGGAAAATGGATCAACCCATCCCGCACAGGCGCCACGCAACGCCAGTTGCCCCAGTTCGGCCCTCCGTTGCGATAAAAACCGTAAGGCCCCACCTCAATATCGATAATCTCAATAGCAACCCAGTCATCCGGCGCAATTCCCTCAATGCGAAAAGGACCACCACGACGGGCGTATCGGCGGTGGCTTTCTCCAGAAGTAATCATCCCCGCACGAACCTCACCAGCAGCCTCAAAATCATTGTCGGCTCCACCAATCGTCTCAATAACAACGGTTTCACCCAGGGCAAGCGTACCCCGCACCTCGCCAATAGCCGGATCATCCGGCCCACTGTAGTAAGGTGTACGCGTGAAGCGACGCATGGAAAATCTCCTTTATCAAAGACCTGGATTCAAATGCCTAACCCCAGAAGGCGCAAATCATGACACCTTCTCACCAAAGGCGTTGACAAAAATCAGAAAATCCCCAAACCCAATCACACCATCCCCATTCAAGTCGAATCGCGCTTGATACGCCTCATCTTCCTGATTTAACCCAAACAGTTCCACAAACTGCAAAAAATCAGCAAAGCCAACAGTACCATCACCATCAAAGTCGGATGCAGAGGCTGGCGTAGGAGAGGTGATATACAGAGACATATCCCACAGCTTGACTGTGTCATCCCATGACCCAGAAGCGAGGGTGGCCCCATCGGGCGAAAATGATACTGACCGGACCATACCCCTATGCCCCGTAAGCGTAGCGATGTTTGTCCCCGTGACAACATCCCAAAGTTTGATTGTGCGATCCCATGACCCTGCCCCAGAAGCGAGGATTCTGCCACCGGGTGAAAATGATATTGAATAGACGTTACCCCGATGCCCTTCAAGTGTGGCAATTTTTGTCTGTGTCGCAACATCCCACAGCTTGACTGTGTCATCCCATGACCCGGAGGCGAGGATACCCCCATCGGGCGAAAATGACACTGAATAAACGCCACTCGTATGTCCTTCAAGCGTGGCAAAATTTGTCTGTGTCGCAACATCCCACAGCTTGACTGTGCGATCCCCTGATCCAGAAGCAAGGATGGCACTATCGGGTGAAAATGACACTGAATTGACCGCCTCCGTATGTCCTTCAAGCGTGGCAAAATTTGTCTGTGTCGCAACATCCCACAGCTTGACTGTGCGATCCTCTGACCCGGAAGCAAGGATAGCCCCATCGGGTGAAAATGACACTGAATTGACCGCCTCCGTATGTCCTTGGAGCGTGGTAATTATTGCCCACGTAGCAACGTCCCACAGATGAGTAACCGTGTCCCCTGACCCAGAAGCGAGAATGGCCCCATCGGGTGAAAACGCCACTGAATAAACGCTACTCGTAAATCGTGTACGCGTGGCGATATTTGTCCGTGTCGCAACATCCCATAGCTTGATAGAGGGATCCCCTGACCCAGAAGCGAGAGTGGTGCCATCAGGTGAAAACGTCACCGAATAGACATTCCCCGTATGTTCTTCAAGGGTAGCGATGTGATTGCGCTGAGTCGAAATATCAAATAGCTCAAAACGCGTATTGCCAGCATTCCCAAAAGAATCAACAGCCTCGACATAAATCCGATGCTCGACAGGATCAGAAAGACTCGTGCTGCTATCAGATGGAATAACGCCATCGTAATCAAATTCAACAATGGCATCTCTTTCACCTGCCAATCCACGACACGACTTCACTTCATAAGATCCAGTAGCAGAATGAGGGGGGATTGTTGTAATAAATAAGATCACTTGATGCAGCCCATCCGCATCGCTGACTTTGAGTTGGATAGAAACGCTCTTTGAACTGGCTGGATATCCAGTCTGCGAAACGAGTTCGATAGTTGGTGGCTGCGCCTCTTCAGTTGGTATATCGGGATTGAAATAGGGATGCACAGACAAAAATTCCGCATGGCACGCAGATAATTGATATCGTCCTTCGCGACCATACGACATAATGTACGTATCATCATTGAAATCGTGACGCAAATCAAAAGTGTGTCCGAGTTCATGGGCCGCCGTTGTCCAGTGAAATCCGATAGGCACGAAGCAAATGCCACCATTTTTTCCCATCAGTCTTGCACTACCGGCCGCCTGCCCAATTCGATTCGTACTATTGTCAACAACAATAAAATAAATATTCTGTGTGGCATCAAACGCTTGTCCAATCTCGGCAAATAAAGTGTTAAATGTATTGTCGAGATACTGACTATCGGGATGCTGCCCATCCACGCGATGGACCACTGGACCGCCCTGTGCATCGGTTTCAAAGCGAAAGGTCTTGCGACCATAGCCATGTGCCTCCATCTGATCGACATAAAACGTCTGTATCTGGCGAATTGTCACTTTCATTGAATCAACTACTGCTTGCTGAAACGGGCGGTCATTCGGCAAAAAGTAGATCATTCGCACAGTACGCGGTTCGCCCACATTTAATGCTTGCTTTGCGGCAGCGTACAGATTATCGCGTGCCCCCATGTCTTCGTATGGAGAAGAAGCATAGCTGACAGAAGAAAAGCATCCGCAGATGAACGCAGATATACACAGATAAAAGGCAAAAGGCGGAAAATGAAGAACTGCTTTTTTCATACATCTATTCCTGGCCCAAAAAATCATTCCAGTTGACCTTTATGTCCCGCCTCAATCGCTTCGCACAACATCATCGTCTTGATCGCATCCTCAAGCGTGCTCCACGGCTGCGTATCGTTTTGTATGCACGCCACGAAATGCCGGGTCTCGTTAAAGTCGGGACCGCCGACCGATTCCAGATCTAACTCGCCCTCGAACGGCCCTCCGTCAGCATAGATCTCACACCTGGGGCCACTCGTGAGATCCACATACGCGCTGAAGTCTTCCGCATGCGCTTCAAACCGCTGAATGCGGTATCCAACAGCGTAGTGGCTCATCATCACACCCCGGCATCCGCTTTCGAACTTGATCACAGCATTGTGGCGCATCTCGGCAGGGTGGGAAGGCGCAGACCACGCCTCTGAGTAAACCTCGACAGCGTCACCTGCCAGCCATCGCAACAGATCCACATGGTGGATCGCGTCCAATCGGATAAGATGTCCGACATCCCGGACCTTGTCCCCAATATGCGGCTTGTTGTACGTCGCCGCCACATGAACGGGTCCGCCTCGATCTTGCAGCATGGCCCGAATCGCCAACACTTCTGGAATGTACCGCCGGTTCACCGAAACAATCGCCCTGGCGCTGGATCGCCGTTCTGCCTCCATCATCCGTCGGGTCTGATCCGAACTGATGCCCGGCGGCTTCTCTACCGAAGTGTGCAGCCCTGCCTCCAGACAGTCAATCACAATGTCGGGCAATGGCCCCGGAAAGGTCACAACATAGACCACATCCAATTGCACCTTCTCGATCATCTCCCGATAATCCGTAAAAAGGGACGTCACGCCGTGCGTCTCTCGCGTGTGCGCCAGTCTTTCTGGATCCAGGTCTGCAACCGCAACCAACGCCATTTCCGGCTCGTCCTGGATCATCCTGAAGTGGCTCTGTGCGTGACCCCCTGCACCGATAATCCCCACTCTTAGCTCTGACATCGTCGTACTCCCTCTTTCAAATACAGTGAGACCCGAACTCCCGGTATTCTCGCACGGGCAACTCGTGATATTCGCGCACCAGCTTTTCCAGGCGCTCACAGGCCAGTTCAAAAATGCGCGCACCCTTTTCCGCGCTCGCGGCAAACGCATCGCCCATAATACCCGTATCCTTTTTCGTATCCCGCCTCCGCTCGGCAAACTCCGCAAACGATAGTTCATCGCTAAACGGCCTCGTCCCCGTCAAATCGCTATCAATACGGCTCTTATCGACGAGATGTTCGCGCAAATGAAGCTGAACAGCCGTCTCCCACTCCCCAGCGTGCCCCACGCCTTCATTTGTCGCACTCCATTCCCTTAACTCCTTATCCACCATATCCCACCAGCTAAATGACAGCGTAAAAATATTCTCCTCTGCCACCTGCCACGAAACAGCGCGACAGGGCGCGGCATTGCCCCCGTGTCCATTCACGGAAATAATCCGCTTGAACCCATTGGCATAAATACTGCGAAAAATATCCGCCAGCAAATTCTGAAACGTCTCCAAACGCAAATTAATCGTACCGGGAAATCCCATATTATAATGCGTAAACCCCGACCACACCGGCGGCGCGACAATCACGGGAAAATCATCCACGCGCTGCGCCACAGCCACCGCCATATAGAACGGCGCCGAAATATCCACATCCATCGGACAATGCGGCCCGTGCTGCTCCACAGATCCCACCGGCACAATCACCACGGGATCGCGCTCCAAAGCGTCCTCAAATTCATGCCGCCACATCTCCTGCCACATCACCTTCTTATTGCTACCATCATAAGAAGCTCTATACATAACGAATCCTCCCAGGAACTCACCCCATCGCAAACCGCAAACAGAAGTCTTGCGATAGCTCTGCGGGCGTAAAAATCACGCGAGTAACCACCTCATCTGTACGTCCCTCTTTTGACTCCTCTTCAAATCGCTTGACCGAAAATGTGCCCGGTGTATCCACCGCAGAAAGTGTAAGACCCTCGCCTTCGGGCCCAATCTGAACCAAATCCCCGGCAACTTGCACATCCTCAAACGTAATAAACCCCTCCTCAAGCGTCTGCGGCACACCGTTAAACACATAGTGATCTTCCATCGTCAGCACATTTCCATTCAGCACAAAAGTGCGCGTCAGACTCTTCACCGTACCCTCGGGATACGCATGCGTCATATCTATCACCGCGCGTTTTTCCCCCTCGCCATTTAAATTCTCCACCTCCAGCGTACCAAAATACTCGCCGCCGGGCTGCTGCAACTGCCCATTGATCACGGGCACAGAATGACCCAGCGCATTGCAAAACAGAATATCGTAGCGATCGGGACCAAAAGTTTTTCGACTATAAGCAGGACCCGCGGGATCCGTCAACCAGAGCGCATCCCCGCGATGCACAATAAAACTGCCGATATCGTTGTGATTGTGCGGCACCCCATTATTCCCCGCCAGACACATCAGCGTCAACTGCTCTTTCCCTGGCACCCCTCGCAACTTCGCCTGTCCCAAATCGGGCAAAACATAATCCCGATCATCCGCCTCTATCTCCACCTCAAACCCGGAATACATCGCCATGCTGTGCATATCCCGCACCTTCAAAGTATTATCCGAATGCTTATCACACAGGGCGTATAGCTCGGGCATATCAAAAAACGCATTGACAATCATAGCAGACCGCGCACCCGTATATCCGTGACTCGAATCCGCAAACGTCGAGCGCAACGCACCCCGAATATGCGCCGCAAGCGGGTACTCGCATATCCGATGAATCTTGCCGGTCTCATCCACCATCAAATTCAGTTCTCCATTGGTCTTCAAATACAGCGCATAGGCAACGTACAAAAAATGCCCAAAGCCGTATTCCCAATACCCCGGCCCCTCTTCGCACCCGCCATCATCTGTAAAGCCATCCAGCGCATACGTCAAATTCACAATCGCCGCGTGGGTCATATGCGCCAGCACCACGGGATCCTCAATCTGATAAAGCGCAGCGCGGATAATCTCGCCATTGCAAACGTGATTCCAATTCATCCGCACGGTCTTCCAGAAATCCAGATGCCTATAATTCCAGAACGGCTCAAAAATATGCTCCTCAATCTTCCGCGAAACGCGCGCTACCACTTCTTCTTCCAGTTGATCACCCAGAACATGCAAAATTTCTGCAAACGCAGCGCCCAACGCAGCCGATCCCAGATCAATAGCACGACCTTCGTGCGCGGCCATCACCCAGGTATGATCATCGCAATACGCCCAGAGCAAATCCTGCAAATAATCCACATCGGCATTGGGATGTCCCAGCCACAAAGCCATCGCTGCCCGCTCCAACTCGCGCCTGCGATTACCCGCTACAGTCTGCGGCAAATTGCGATCTCCAACCCGCTGATAATTGCGGAAAGCCGACCGCTTCAACACGGGAATCTCCCGGCTCCCATCCAGATTTTCGTTCAAATCATCCCACACCCCATTCTTCTTCGCCAATCCCCTCGCCCGCTCCACCGCCTCTGCATCTTTGAGATACGGCGCGGGGGACCGATCTGCATTTCGCTCGTAAATCTCCGCCAGATCGGACATCGCAACATCTCGCAGCAACATCTTTACCATATTTCACCTCTCAAAAAATAACACAGCCTATCTAAACCGATCCACTTTCAGTGCAGACAGATCAATAGAAGGTACTTCATCGGAAACCAGTTCTGCCACCAACTTCCCTGTAACAGGCCCCAGAGAAATGCCAATCATCGCATGACCTGCAGCCACGATCACATTCTCAAACCCGGAAGCGCGACCGAGAAATGGCACCCCATCGGGCGTGCAGGGCCGCAAACCGCACCAAATTTCTATCATATCGAGATAATCGGGACTCAAATCGGGAAAATAGTCGGGCACAGCCTTGAGAATAGCCTGCACGCGCCGCTGATTGATCGAAAAATCGAGACCTGCCAATTCGAGCGTACCCGCAAACCGCAGCATATCACCCATAGGTGTAATACCGACCTTTGCTTCCCCCAGAGAAAATGGCGTTGTCGGACAAACATCAGGCCGCTTAAAAGTAATACTATACCCCTTGGCAGGTTGAATAGGCAGATTGATATGAAGATCCCTGGCAATCACAGGCGACCACGACCCACTCGCCAAAATGATATGCTCAGCCCGGAAATCACCCCGAGTCGTCTTCACAGCAAGCACGCGACCGTGCGAAATCTCAAACCCCAGAACCTCTGTTTCCCTGTGAATGCGAACGCCCTTTCCACCGACGTACTCCGCCAGCCCACGCACAAAGCGATGCGGCACGAGATGGGCATCCTCGGGGAAAAATATCCCCCCAATCGCCCGTATCCGAACCCCGGGATTTAATCCCACAATCTCATCCGCATCGAGAACCCGTGTCTCAACTCCCACCTCCGACAAAAAATCCGCATCTTTAACCGCCTTTGCCAAACCCCTCTCGGTTCTATACGCCGTAATCGTCCCCCGCTTCTCAAACCCAAAATCCATGCCCTCGATCGCTGCCATTTCTTCAAACAACGCCACACTCGCCATATTCATCGCCCGAATA
The DNA here is from genome assembly GCA_965205975.1 of Candidatus Latescibacterota bacterium. Taxonomy (GTDB): domain Bacteria; phylum Latescibacterota; class UBA2968; order UBA2968; family UBA2968; genus VXRD01. The sequence goes on along the minus strand of OZ242195.1, from coordinate 5,220,907 downwards.
ACAGGCGTAGCCCTCGCAACATGCGTCTCATTGCACGCACGGCGAAAATGCCACAACCAGGAAATCAAATCCCGGTCCAGTCGCGGCTTAATATAAAACGGACTATCGGGATTCAACATCCACTTCAGACTTTGAGACACCACTCCCGGAGCGGACAGAGGTATGCTGTGACTCGGCACAACAAGCCCCCCGTTCCCATACGAACACCCCGAACAAATATCGCCTTTATCAACCAGCGCGACATCTCTACCCGCAGCATTCAAATAATAAGCCGAGCAAACACCGATTGCCCCACCGCCAACAATCAATATCTCTGTCTCTTCGCTCATCTATAGACCTCAACCGGCGCGATGGTCCAAAACGACCGCTTTGAGCTGATCCACAATCTCCCCATGTGTCTCCTATTTTGGCCTTCTGGCGCACACCTTCTGAATCTCTGACCAGTCAGTGTCTGGTAAGAGGGCAACAGATTCGTAATCGCTCTGGTCGGCTATCTGCTGCAACCTTTCAATGCGTTCTTCGGTGCGAGGATGGGTTGATACATAGCTCAAAAAACGGGGAATATCTCCCACTTCTTTTTTTAGTGTTTCAAAAAACACAACCATGCCTTTGGGATCAATTTTGGCCTTCTGAAGCATTTCCATGCCTTTTTGATCAGCTTCGACTTCATCTTGACGTCGGAAGCGCAACCCGCCCAATGTATGCACTGTTTCAAGCGCGTAGTGCAGCCCGCCCGCATCCCCCGACAGGGCAGAGAGGAGCATGCCAATTGACAATTCGCGGAGAATTGCCCGCGTTGAATGGCGCTGAAGGATGTGCTGAATTTCGTGTGCGAGCACAGCGGCGAGTTCCTCGGGCGATTTGGTTTTTTTGAGTAATCCATCGTGTATGACAATATATCCCCCAGGTGCTGCAAAGGCGTTGATAATTGGATCTCGCTTTAAAATAATATGCAGACGGTAGGGGGATGACTGTTCGGTTTCCATGAGCGAATCGGCAATACGTTCAATGGCTTTCTGACAATTTGGATCGTCAATTCGCCTATTTTCGGGAGCGAGTAATGAAACGACCTGAGCACCGAGTTCTTCCTCCCAGCGGACGGGTAAATAAACCACCACAAGATCCGTTAGCGTTGGAATGCCACGAAAATAGAGCACCAGACCGATGACAATGATTGCCACAGCAGATAGCACTGTGAGTGCCGTTCTGTGCCTGCGGAAACGCGGATTGTGAAAACGACTGCGATTCGGTGCAATATAGTGAATAGCCTGAAGAAAAACGGGATCGTCAACAACGAGCATTTCATCCCCTTTTTCCAGGCGCACCTGCTCACCTGTATAAGCCCCCTGAGACAGCCGGATCTGATGAAAATACCAGTGGAAAACAGTACCATCAGTCTTTGCAATCTCAAGTCCCGCATTGGAAATGGTGATGGAAACACGATGGGGATTCGTACTATACCCGTCGAAATAGCGACCATCCCATCTGTCCTGTCGCAATGTGTCCACTACAAGAGCCCCAAATCGATATCCAGAAATTCCGTATCCAGAAAATCAGTCATGCCTTCTCCAGTAGCCGAGGCATCCCGTGCGTCTTGCTCAATGGCATCGAGGTCGAGATCCCCTTCGAGAAGAATCCGTTCAAAAGTGAATCGCGCACTGCGCACAAGCACCCAGGGCTGTGCCAATCCCAGCGTGAAAATAAGCAACAGACCATTGACGAGGTGAAACACAAAAAGATCACCACCCAACATGGTGGAGCGAAATTGCGCTGTTGAAAATGTCGTGCGTGACCAGAAATATCTGTGTCGGGTGGCAGCATACCAGAAAGGATAAATCCCCAGCGTGGGAATGGCCAGGACAATGGCCCAAAAATTGCCCCAAAACAAATCTCGACCATTGCCATCAAAGTGGAATTGGGCATTGCCAAAATAAGATTGATTGACCAGGAATTTTCGAAGGCGCACTTCAAAATAGGGACTGTAAAAGCCCAATGTGATCAGAGTAAGCAGCATGCCGGGAAAATAGATGCGGAAAAATTCGCGCGTATGGCCTCTAAAAGAAAAGCGAATCCCCCGCCACGACGTACGACTCAACTTGTAACGCCAGGCACCGACAATGGCAACGGGGAAAAGCAAAAAGAGGATACCCACATACAAGATGAGTGTACCGATGATCTGCGAGGTAAGGCTTTTACCGAAAAGCTGTATGCCAAAAGAGATTCCAACGATCACAATCATAAAACCCATTGCTTTCAGCCAGCCGATAAAAAGTTCTTTGCCAGTTCCGTGATATGCAAAGCGGTCACCTTCAAATTCGGTCTGGCTGTGCATGTAGTTTCGAACCCTGACTTTGCCCCAGAAATAGTAGATGCCCAGCGTAATAATCGCGAGCAAAATATTCACGATATGAATGCCAAATAAAGAACCGCCCCGACCGTGAAACGAGAGCTGTCGCGTAATGGTCGGTTCTCCGCCTACAGGTTGTTCGGTTGACTCTGCCATAGTTCCTCCTAAAATAGGTTGAATACACTCACACAGGCATCTTCCTACCTGAAATCGCGCGACCAATACGCGCCTGATCTTCTCCGCCGCCAGAGAGAATTCTGACGCCCCAATCCATCAAAAACCGAATATTTTCCTCCGCACTCTTTGAAGAATCCTTCCACGAACACAAAAAATGAATCCCATTCTCATCGCACGCACCCTTCACAATACTTCGCGCCTCCTCCATAACCGGCGGATACGGCGGATCGTGTGCATCCGCAAAACCGTAGGACATGCCCATATCTCCCGGTCCCCACTCCGCGAATGCCAGCCCCGGCACCTTGCATATATACTCGGCATTCGCAACGCACTCCCTGTCCTCAATTTTAAGCCCCAGCATCAACTCCCCATCTGGATTCAGAGGCCATGGATCCGCTACCTGCGTGTACTCCGGTCCTTTAAGCCCCCAGATACCCGCGGCATATCCCTGACCGCCCGCCCCGCGCTGACCCTGCACCAAACCGCGATCCAGTCCCGCCGTCTGAAACGGATACCTGCACTCCTCGACAAACGCCCTCACCGCATCGGCCTGCCGCGCATGCGTATGCAAAATACCGTGTACCCCCGAACTCAAAACATGCCTGACCTGCCACGCATTGGCGCGAACCTCATGCACAGTGCGACAATTGGACGGCAGCGTCGCAAACACAGTCGGCGTGCGGTGCCCCGAATTTGTGGGACCGCCATCCACCAGCCCTTTCATAAAAGCGCGCAAACCAACCACATCAAACGGATTGTGCTCGTAATCCACCATCAAAAAATCCGCCCACGTCTTTGCCTGCTTCTTCCCATTCTCATACGTAAGAGGGCCAGCACCCGTATAATAGAGATACTCGCCCTGCTCGAGAAGCTCGATACATCTGTTAATCCTTTTCTTTCCCATTATTCCCTCCTATCGATTTCTCTCAAAAATCATGCACAACATGACCGTGCCCATAAAAAAAGAGATGATCGATCAAAGTTGAAAAAAACACCGCAAAAGCATAGCCCACCATCAAACCGATAAAAAACGGCTGCCCCCTGCGGTACATCCCAACGCCCCCAAACTTCAGAATAAGCGACTTATAGACCCACACCATAAAAACCGGAAACACCAGACGACGCGCCATATACATACCCTGTAGCGCCAGACCAACAGCGGGCAAAGGCCACCAGATAAAGTTATAGCGCAAAAAGGTCAACAGCAACACAATCGCCATCCCAGACCCGGCAAACGTGAGCCTGTCCCAATCCGGCGGTTTTGGATTGCGGATCCACGTCACAGCTCTTTGATAATTATTCCGAACGCCCGCCACCCTCGTCAACCCCCCCAGGTTATATCCGCCGTGCCGATAAGCAGTGTAAACCGTATCACCGATAGATACGAAAAACCCCAACACCAATGCAATCGCAATCGCACCGATCAAGCGATTCCTCCGAAACTTCAACCCACTCGTCAACTTCAGCGTCTGCGCCAGAGGCGGACCGAGAAACCCGCGCGTTGTAGCAAAAAGCGCATAAATAAAACCCTGACTCACCATAGAAGGTGCTGAAATCGCACGCGACCCCAAAATATAAATAGGCGCGAAATTCAGTGCCGTATCCGAAATATTTGCATAGGGCAACCCCATCTCAGCCACAATCCGCGACAAGCCGATATAGGCTACCACAGCAAAAAACATATAAAGCACCAGCACCTTCAATTCCATACCCGCCAAATGCAACCATCCCCCCACAAAAAGAAGCCCAATCCCCAGACCAAACACCGCTGTCCGATAAGACAACACCTCCCGAGAATCATCGACCTCGGCATCACCCTTAAATGCCTTCCGAAATACCGCCTTCAAATGCCCCCGCGACATCCACAAACTCACCAGCACAATCATCACAAACGCGCCAAAACTCTGAGACCGAACCGCCTCCAATCCCCCCTGACCAACAGAAGACCCCACACCGAGACGGTCAAACACAGACATCTCAATACCCGTCAAAACAAAAAACACCCAAAAACTGAACAGCGCCTCCACCCGCGCAAAATACGCAAAGCCGATAATATAAATGCTGATCTGCACCCAGAACGTCGGCGCGCCCTCCATCCAGCGCAACCAACTGGCGGCATTTGGCGTCGTGGGCAAACGCGGTATCAAAGGATAAAAAAACGTCACAATATTCCACAAAACAGCTATAGCACCCAGAAAACAACCAACCTTAAACCCACGCTGCCGAACCATGTGCGCAATCCCCTCCGCATCATCTGACCCGGCAGCCATCTTAATACTCACATTCATCAGCGGATATTCCAACCGCTCATTCTCCACCCACTGCTTCCGCAAAATCACCATAATACACAACGTCAGCCATCCAATAGCGCAGATCAATGATCCCCACCAGAAAAGCGGCACCACCCACGCACCCCACGGAATCGGCTGATGTGGCGCAAGCCCCTCGTAAAACAGCGTAGCCGCCCCATCTTCATTGTGCAAAACAATCCACCTGGGAATATGCTCGTGCAAAAGCTCGCGCCAGCCATTCTCCGGCGTATCCAGATAAAAGGGCGCCGCAATCACCGTAGGCAAAAAACTCGCCAGACCAAAAAATGGGAAAAACGCCCCAATCAACCCCATACCGAGCGCAACTTGCAACTCAGCCTGCGAAAGTGCCCACCTGCTCTTTGCCCGGTCAAACGCGATATTTACCAACACCAGAACCACATACACAAAAAACAGCCCCATCGGCAGATAGGACTTATTCATACGAGACGCCAGATGCACCATGCCCCAGGTGATATAGACATCGGATAGCAGAATGACCACAATGCCCACCAGAATGGACTTCAGCGTAACGGCCTCTCTTACAAACCGGGTGGGTTCAACAGATAGATGTCTTTCTTGTGCCATAGTAATCAATTCTTATTCAGATACTCGGCGAGGATTGAGAGAATTTCCGCAACAGCATCGCGCCTGCGCCAATCGGACATGGATTGACGGAGCGCGTCACACTGATCGCTCAGATCGCGGATGGCTTTGCAAAGCCTATCGGGCGTAAGCCCCTCTTCTGAGAGGACGTGGCTATAACCGGCATTTCGAAAAGCTTCGGCATTCTCGATTTGGTCTCCGCGACTGGCTTGCAGGGAAAGGGGAATCAAAAGCGCGGGTTTTTGAAGCGAGAGAAATTCAAAGAGCGCGGTAGCACCTGCGCGAGAAACAACAAAATCGGCCGCCGCAAAAATATGAGACAAGTCATCCGCGACATATTCAAACTGCGCGTAGCCTTCGGTCTGCTCGAAATCCGAATCGAGATTGCCCTGTCCGCACAAATGACAAATCTGGTAATCGACAAGCAACTCGGGGAGAGCAGCGCGAACTGCCGCGTTAATCGCACGCGACCCCAGACTCCCCCCCATAATGAGAATAACGGGTTTCCCAGACGCAAACGCGCACAAATCCCGCCCTCTCTGGGCATCTCCATCTCCCAGTTCTGTCCGAACCGGGATACCCGTATGAACCGCCTTCTCAGCAGGCAAATATTTAGCTGTCTCCGCAAAAGCATAGCAAATGCGCTTTGCAAATGGGAGAGACAGCTTGTTGGCTAACCCCGGCGTGAGATCTGATTCGTGACACACCACGGGAATACCCAGCAACCACGCAGCCCAGATAATAGGCGGCGTGACAAATCCCCCCTTACTAAAAACAATATCGGGTCTAATACGGGCGAGAAGCAACAGCGACTTGAGAAACCCAAACTTGATGCGGGCGAGATCGGTAAAATTTTGCCAATCCAGATAGCGGCGGAGTTTGCCTGCGGGAACCGCGTAATAGGGAATGCCCTCCCGCGCGATCAGTTCTTGCTCAATACCGTCCCGCGTACCGATATAATGCACATCGTATCCAGCATCGCGCAAAGCGGGCAACAGCGCGATATTGGGCGTAACATGCCCTGCGGTACCGCCGCCAATGAGGACAATAGTAGGCAAGAAAAGCTCCTGTACTATCACGCAAAAATATCAGCCATGGCATTTGGTTCGTGCCACTGGCGTTGTTCTTCGATCCACTTGTGCGGCTTAAACGCCATAGCGACATCTTCGATAGCGGTTTCGAGAATATCGATATTGTTGAGATCGGTCACACCAATGCCGAGTTGATTGGCATAATAGAGCAACCCCTGCTTCGCGGGTTCAAAACCCATAACACTGGTCATAACCGCATCCACAGCAAAAACATCTACACTCGCCGCGGCAACGCCCAGATCAACCGAATCCGTCCCCCCGGGACCATTGCCCTGCAAACCGACAGTACCGTCAATAACGCCGATATCCGGTGCCAGATATTTGGCGAGCCGAATGAGATTGACATTGAGCCGTTTGGACTCATTGGGACGCAGGCGTTCTGGATGCGAGGGAAACCCGTGCATCTTAACCCGGTCTTCTTTCCGGATCGTACCCATAATCATATTCTTGAGCGCGAGCGTAACAACCGTAACATCGTGTGTCTTAGCAACCGCCATTGAAATCGTGCAGGGACACTCCAGCACGGTCTTGGGCATATGTATAACGTATTCAGTGCGGTCATCGAGAAAAATCGGCACAGTCTCCCACCGGGTCTCAGAATTGAGATCAATAAGTCGAATGGGAACATCGTATTCTTCTTTCAAAGCGCGATACCCAAAGTTATCAAACGCCTCTCCCGGAATATCTTCGTTACCCCCCTCGGCAATGAGAATCTCATCCGGTGGCTTGGGCGTAGTAAGCAAAAAATCAATCGCCCCTCGCATCGCATCGGGATGAGAAGACGCCAGTTGATTTTTAGACGAAAGAAAATTGGGTTTGAGCATCACCTGCTCAGCCAGTTTGGGAACCACATCATCGCGGATGAGATCGAGAGTACCAAACACATTCTGGCGGCGATTTTCGCGGCGAGCAAGACCGACATTAATCCTGGACATAAGAAACTCCTTTTATTGATTTCTAAATCTATCTCTCCCATGGAAACGCAAAAGTGGGCGAATTGACATAGCGTTCTGTTTTAAGTGCAAGTCGCGCGCCGCAACCGGGACCAAGGCGAACGGACATCCACGATGCATCGAGATCAGATATACTGCCATCAACCTCAGCGGCAGTAATCTGGTGTTCTGCATAAGCCCCACTCTGTATAATGAGATCGCGGTGTTCGGTCTGATTGACATTCACGAGTGACAGCACAACACTATCCGCGCTCAACGATTCGACGAGAGCAGCCACATCCGCCGGCAATCCAGTACGGCGATTCTCGGGATCAAAATAACGCACGCGACAATGCAAGGGTTCGCCGTGACGCGGCGCCAAACCACCCAGTTGGAGCTGTATAAGCGCATTCACAGTAGTTGCTGGATTATACGGCAATGGATCATCGGACAAGCGGGTATCTGTAGAAGACGTATCATTGCGCACATTTTCCATCTTCCCGCGGATCGCGCTCAAAGCATTTCGCAACGTGCGTGTGGGATGGTCGGGATTATTCCCGCGGAGATAGTCTATCCATGGATCTGAAGAAATGTATTGAAGATCGGCCTCATCCATTGTCCAGTAATACACATCGAGCGCCCCCTGATTAAAGGGCTGGGAGCTATAGCTATACCAGCCATCATCCCCGTGCATATGCGGATATTGTACTTTCCCATCGACATCCTTGCTATTGCTATTCACCGCATTGATCATAGTGCGCCAGACAATAGGATATTTGGAATCACCCGTCAGAAGCAGGGCATTGCCAAACCCCGCAATGCCGCGGGCTATGGAATTGCGATTGGAAAGCGCGCCTGTTTGCGGAACAACCACAGTAAATCCCCAGCCATAACAGCCGCCATACCACTTGCCATCACACGCACCGCCAATCGCACCGTCAAGACCGATATTGGACGGAAGAATACCATTATTCTCAGCCGCGCGCTCAGCCCACGCATCCACGTATCCCAGCAACCATGAGCGGTATTTCTCCTCACCAGCCAGCGCAAACGCATTGATACCCAGTGTAGTAGCCGCCAAATTCAGGGGATGATCGCCAATCACATCGGTATAATCTTCAAAATGCATAAGCATCTCTTCAAAATTGCGCTCACCGTGGCGCGGCGCGGGAAAACGCCCCTCAACCTCAAAGGGATCCCCTGCCCAATCAAGACCCGTAGCTTTTCTCAACAAAGGTCCCCGGCTGCCATTGAAAAGACTACGGATTACTTTATGCTCGGGATCATAATTCTTCGCCTGGGGATCTTCGTCCATATAAAAACCAGCGTACCGACGCACGCGATGACCAAAAGTAACCTCATGCGGATCGGACAGCCCCTGCAAATTAAAAATGGTAAGCGACTCCCCGTGGTGGAACCAATCGAAACACGCGGGAAACTCCTTGTAATACATACCATCGCGTCCAATGGGCACAACCTCGGTTTTCGCCTCGGAATACTGTTCAATATGCCCTTCCCACGCCTGCTTGTAAAGATCGAGCATAAGCTTTGGCCCACCCAGCGTATGCACCATCGAATACCCGGTAAGATTTTCTATCGCATCATCTGGCCCATCGTTACCCCCCCACCGTGGAATGCACTTGAGATACCCCCGGACGTCGAAATATCGGTGATAAAAAACCTCGCACGCCGTAGCCTGCGCGCGCATAAGTTCCCGTTGCAAAAGTGCCCACTCAGGAGGGGCAACAGGTGACGTAATATGTAAAACAGACATAAGACACTCCTATTTTTCCTACGCGAGAGAATAATCGCGTTCCTCAGGCCTGGGATGACCCCCTGGACCATAACCCTCGTTGGATTGCGATTCCTCAATCAGAGGAATAAATGTAGGGGTTATATCAGCGTCTGTCACGTCAAAACGATAGAACCCCAACGTGGGATCGCCATCGTCCCATCGGTCAGCCCCCTGGGGCATCGCTATACCCGCGCAGCGGTAAAAAGAAATACCCTCAACAACCTGGGGCGGACGGCGGCAGTGAATATGTCCGCTGAGGACAATGGACACGCCGTCTGCCAATTGTCCATATTTCGCTGATTAAAGCGAAAAGACCGGGGCGAACCGGGCTGCATATCGCAGATATGAAGAAAAGACCAGGGTTCCATGGTGTCTCCTTTGCATCGGGGTTATTGTTTCATATCCATTTCTTTAAAAAACCGCAACGTATCCGCCGGTGTATTGGGCACCACACCTTCGGGCAGGACGAGGGTCACAGCCCCATCAGAAGTATCGGCAATACCGCTCCGCAAATTCACAGTATGTGCGGCAACGCCTGTAGGCGTAATAAAGTCCCGCGAGGGTTTACCTGCACTCTTCATAAACGCTGCCCATATCGGTGCAGCGCCACTCCCGCCGGTAATCTGGCGTCTGCTCCTCTTCTCGATCAGCCGACGGCCGCCCTCGCGGTTGTCAAACCCAATCCAAACACTCGCAACCAGATCGGGTGTAAACCCCGTGAACCAGGCATCCGTATTGTCATTTGTCGTACCGGTCTTCCCCGCGGCAGCACCCTGAAACCCAAACGCGCGAATCGCGCGACCCGTGCCGCGATTAACAACATGCTGCATCAAATTGACCATAATCACCGCCTGTTCGGGATCGATAACAAGCCTGGGATTTGGCCGATGCTCATAGTGTATTTCCCCTGTAGTATCCTCAATCCGCGCAATAAACGTCGGCATCACACGAAAACCATAACTGGCAATCGCGCCATAGGCAACCGCCATATCGAGCAACGTAACCTCCTGCGCGCCCAGGGCAATACTGGGATACGGTTTGAGCTTGCTCTGAATACCCAGACGTTGGGCCAGATCGACAATGCGTTCGGGACCAATATCCATTGCAATTTGCACACTCGTCGCATTTGCCGACTTGACCAGTGCATTCGCCGCAGTCGTAAGCCCCAGATATTTATCCGCAAAATTCTTAGGCGTCCAGTCCTCATCGTTCACGCGATAGGTACGCAACGTATCATGAAAAAGAGAAACCGGCGAAAAAGTACCGCTCTCAAAAGCCGCCAAATAGACAAAAGGCTTAAAACTCGAACCCGGTTGACGCTGCGCCTGCGTGGCGCGGTTGTAATAACTGATAAAAATATCGCGCCCACCCACCATAGCTTTGACATATCCAGTGCGCGGATCCAGGCAAATCAACGCACCCTGTACATAATCGGCACGCTGTTCAGATGACGCACTGCCATAATCCGAAAACCCCAAACGCGCATCCAGATCGACCAAACCCCTGGCTACGGCACGCTCGGCAGCCTGTTGCATAGACAAATCGAGCGTCGTATAAATATTCAGACCGCCAAAACTCAGCGCCTGAGCGCCCCACAAGCGTGTAACCTCCGCTTTAATCGTCTCGACAAAGTACGGCGTTCGATTCTGGGGCATACGTTCCGAAACGAGTTGCAATTCCGAGGCCAGCGCATTCTGTACTTCCTCTGAACTAATAAAACCCAATGCCTGCATGCGGTTTAAGACAAGCCTGGCACGCGCCAGAACGCGCGATTGGTCTTTGCGAAAGGGATTGAGCACACTCGGCGCATTGGGAAGCCCGGCAAGTATTGCAGATTCGAGAAGTGTAAGATCCGCAGCGCGCTTGCCAAAATAGGTCTGCGCTGCATCGGCAATACCATAAGCATTGGCACCGTAAAAACTGCCATTGATATAAATCTCGAACAATCGGTCTTTATAGCCCGCACCGTAGTGACGTTCAAAAAGAGCTTCGAGTTGCGTAGCAAGAAGAATTTCTTTTAGCTTTCGCACATAAAACTTTTCTCGCGTGAGAAATATATTTTTCACAATCTGCTGCGTGATCGTGCTGCCGCCCCGCACCCTGCCCCAGTGTCTAATATTATTAAAAAAAGCTCCGACCATACCCTTAATACTATACCCGCGGTGATGATAAAAATCCGCATCTTCAATAGATAGCACAGCCTGAACAAAATGCGGATGCACCTCATCGAAACCAACGCGCCCCACGCGCTGATTAACCGTATAGAGCAACTCCCCAGAAGCTGCATAAATATTAATACCGGACTCCGCCAATAAGCTATCGGGATCATCGGGCAACCTCGGCAATGTCATAATGAGCCAGCAGGCCGCGCCCAACACAATGAGCAAAACATCGGCAATGAGCAAAATGATGAGGAAAAGACCGCGATGTGAGATTAAATTCATAAGATGCGCCATTACTCCACAATTTCGGAAACAGCACCCGCCTCAATTTCAAAAACAACAGGTGCCCGACTTCCCTCGCGGAAAAGCTCACCGCGAAAACGACCGAGATCGCGATACAAGAAAATTTGCGCAATCTCTCCATTTTCATAAGCCTCAATCAGAGCCTCTTTCTCTCGCAGTCTCAAATCGGGAATAACCTCGGTGGCGAGTTCGAAAAAAACAGCAGCCTTGAGCGAATCGGGATCAACCACCCCAAGGCTATCTGGCGCGACAGCCTCAATATCGCCCACTTGATCATACAGGTAATCAATCTGTTTGCGTACCTCTGCGTGGAAATGCACATCCGGCAAATGCAATGATTTGACAATCGCAAGCCCCTGACGATAAACGCGCAAACTGGCGATCACATCGCCGAGAGGTCTGGTATTGAGATCAACACCCGGCAAAGGGATCTTGTAAATCGCGACATAGCCCGGAACACCAGATTCGGGCACACGCGAACCTTCAAAACGACTGTATGAAACAGCATCGGGCAAACCCACTCGTGGCACAGGCAAAGGATCGGCTGTATCAATAGCTTGCTGAGTTCGCGCCTGTGCTTGAATATCCTTCCAGATTGCACCACTTTCAGGGCGCAAAGCATTGGTCGAAAGCAAAAAAACTCCAAGGCGTCGCGCAAACCAATTGGTATGGTATTCGCTCCAGACAACACCTGCACCGATCAGGACTACCAGAAGCAGCGTCACTGCCAACGGACGCAGGTACCTTATGCGACGCAAAGCCACACGTACATCTTCGAGCCAGCGTTGAAAACGCGCGCAAAAATGGAAAAACACTGCCTTGATATTTTCGGGAAATCGAATCATGTAAAACAAAATGGCACTCGAAAGTCGGCAAGTCAAAGAAAATGTAGTAGTACAATGTCTTGCTTCAAGCAAAAGATGTATTACATTACGTCATACGTGGTTTTAGGATAAGTAGAAGGAGGGGAACTGCCCTCTGGACGCGGAGCACAACGTCAGTACCGCAATAATGCCAATAAAGGTTGAGTCAGCGGGCGACCACTAACAAACAGGAGCCATACCATGATAAAAATAGCAAAGGTCGAAAAGCGTTTCAAGAGTCCGGGACCGCAGCCAAATGGATTGCAAGCCGCGCCGGATGGCCTGTGGATTATCGACCAGGTAGATCTGAAAATTTACAAAGTAGATTGGGACACGGGCGACGTACTATTTGAGGCGCAAACAGACACAGAACATTCCAGTGGAATTACAATCGGTGGCGGATATGTGTGGATCGCATCCACATTTGAATTACAAATAGCAAAACTCGATATAAAAACCGGCAAAACCATTGCAAAATACGATTCTCCCGGCGTTGGCGTCGCATCCTGGCGCGAAGGCATGGAAGGAGCCTCAGAAACCGGCGCACACGGATTGGAATGGCGCGACGGCAAAATATACATTGCGTCCCCCCCCTCCCAATTTGTACATGTGGTAGATGCCGAAACCTGGACAGAAGAACACGCATTTCGAACACCTGGCCTCCGCAACCACGGCTTGGCCTGGCAAGACGACAAACTATGGGTAGCGGACACATCCGCAGGCACGGTAAACTTACTGGGCACAGCAGATGGCCGTGTGTACGACGTAATCCGCGTAGAAGCACCCGACGAAGTCCACGGCATGACCAGCCACGACGGCATCCTGTGGTATTGCGACGCGCACAACTGCGATATTGGTCGGTTGATTGTATAAGTTTTAGACGCCTGCTGGATCGCCAAATCCGTCGAAATTTCTATCAAGGAGACAGGAGAACCAGATAATACCATCAATAAAGGTGACGATATGAAAATAAACGTGAAAAATCTGGGTGTCCTAAAACAGGCGGAATTTGAACTGGGCGGACTGACCCTTGTTTGCGGCGGCAATAATACGGGAAAAACCTATGCTACGTATGCCCTTTTTGGCTTTTTACAGCATTGGGAAAGCTTACTGGAAGTCGAAATTCCCAATCAAACTATCGATGCTTTACTGAAGGATGGTGTAACGCGGATTGATATTGAGCCTTATGCTCTAAAAGCAGATGACATCCTTAGATGGGGTTGCCGAAAATACGCTATGGAACTGCCGAGAATCTTTGCTGCGAAGTCAAACCACTTCAAAGATACGACTTTTCAAGTATCTCTTGTACAAGAAACGATGTCATCTATAAAAAGCCGCGCTTTTGATCATAGAATGCGATCCGCTGAAGACGATTTTCTTTCGTTGTTTAAGGAAGCAGGAGAAAAGGACTTGGTGGTTTCATTGCTCATGGATAAGAGGATGAGCGTATTGCCCACCAGCATGACCAGAGTGATTAGCGAAGTAATATCAAACGGAATTATTAAATTACTCTTTGACCCATTTTTCCCCCGATCTTTTATCGCCAGTGCAGAGCGCACTGGCGCGGCAATTTTTCGCCAAGAACTGAATTTTGCTCGAAACCGCTTGCTGGAAGAAATGAGTCAAGCAGACAGCAGCGAATTTGATCCGATGGAATTGTTATTTAAATCCTATCAGGACTACCCTCTACCCGTCAAAGTCAATGTAGATTTTATCCGAAGGCTTGAGAATATTGGTAGGGAAGACAGCTTTCTTGTTGAACACCATCCACAAATCCTGAATGATTTTGCCGATATTATCGGCGGTGAGTATATCGCGGAAAGTAATGACACGATCTATTTCAAACCCGCAGGCAAACAACAGAAGCTGACAATGGACGAGAGTTCCAGCGCAGTGCGTTCCCTATTGGACATTGGCTTTTATCTGCGCCATGTCGCAAAACCCGGTGACCTGCTGATGATAGATGAGCCAGAATTAAACCTGCACCCGGAAAACCAGTGCCGCATGGCCCGGCTCTTTGCGCGTTTGGTAAATCTGGGTATCCGAGTCTTCGTGACTACGCACAGCGATTATATTGTCAAGGAACTCAACACCCTGATTATGCTGAATCAGGACAAGCCCTACCTCAAACAAATCGCAGAAGAGGAAGGCTACAAAACCGAAGAGCTTATATCTGCTGACAAAATCAGGGTTTATATCGCAGAGGAAGCATTGATGAAGTTGGAAAACAGAAGTAGGCGAAGCCGACATCAAACACTTGTGCCAGCCAGGATAGATCCAGAACTGGGGATTGAGGCACGCAGTTTCGACAAGACCATCAACAAAATGAATGAGATTCAGGAAGCCATTGTGTGGGGCGGGGATGAATGATTTTGACATATTGCAAGACCTGATTAAAACTGAAGCATTGGCCTCAATTGAGTATGAATACAACAAAAAAATTATTGTGCTGGAGGAACCCGGCAATCAAACACAATCAGCGTATTCTCTGAAAATACGCAACGTGCCGGATGATATTATCGCGTTCAAAGCGGATGCTTTCCCGCCTCCAAACAATATTTTCAAAAACAACAATGGAGAATGCAAGCGAGCCGATTATGTGGTCATCGCCAGTGATGATAGAACAAACTGGATTGTTCACATTGAAATGAAAAGTGGCAAAGGCGATTCGGAAAAAGAAGTTGCGCAACAATTGCGCGGGGCACAATGCCTTGTTGCCTATTGTCGCGCCATTGGTCAGGAATTCTGGCAAGAGTCGGCATTTCTCGAAAAAAAGAATTACCAACAGCGTTTTATCAGCATAAAAAATATTGGGGTAGCAAAACGGGAAACGCTGATAGAGCCAAAATCTGGTCAGCATGACATTCCCGAACGCATGCTAAAAATCAACGCGCCTGCCAGAGGCAGTCTGCAATTCAAAAGGCTCGTTGGAAAGGCTTAAAAAAACGGAAAAACCCTTCTGGATTGCGGCTTACACCATGCCGCAATGACAACCGCCTTTCGTCTTTGAAAAACCACTTAGCGCGGAGAATTGCTACGCTGAAAATACAGGTATTTAACCATCCGAGAAAGAGAGATCAAAATGACCTCCAAAGACTGCGAAGTTGCGGATATTGAACACATCCTTCTGCACGTCCCATTTCATCCGCGGTGTGCAAAAGTAAAACAAACTCGGGTACCGTTTTGGTCACTTGTAGATGTGTGCAAAATAACGACCTCTGCGGGCGTAACCGGATATGGCGAAACCCTGACGCGATATACGTGGGGGCAATCAAATGAGAGACAATTCGCCCGCGTGCGCGGAAAGAACATATTCGATCATTTGTGGGATGACAGCCTGGGCGCGGGCTTGCAAATGGCACTCTTCGACGCAGCGGGAAAAACACTCGGCGTACCGTGTCACAAACTACTGGGCGCACAATATCGAGAAACATGCCCCGTATCGTGGTGGTCGCAGGACCGCACCCCCGAAGAATGGGTTATGGAAGCACTGGCAGCGATAGACCACGGATTCACCACAATGAAAGTCAAGGCTCGCCCCTGGTTTTATCCCGAAGAACAATTTGAAGCCATAAAAAAATCTGTACCGAATTATTTCAAAATCGATGCAGACTTCAATGGCCTATTGCTCGGCGAAGATTACGCCGCACCCTTGATCCGACGGTTAGAAGACACGTATAGCCAACTGGCAATGGTCGAAACGCCAATCCCGCAAAACGACGTAGCGGGCAACGCCCTGTTGCGGCAAAAAATCGCCAGCCCCATTGCCATGCACTTTGGCAACCCGCCCTTTATGACAGCCGTGCGCGAGGGCGTATGCGACGGATTTGTCGTAGGTGGTGGCGCGAGTCGCGTCATGAAACAGGGCACCCTCGCAGCAGAAGCCAACATGCCATTCTGGCTACAACTGGTGGGATCGGGATTGACCACCATGTGGAGCGTGCATTTGGGCGCTGTATTATCTCACGCGCGCTGGCCCGCGATCCCCTGCGTGAACATCTGGACGCATCCACTCGTCAAAGACTTTAAAGTGGAAGGCGGGCATATACGCGTACCCGATGCGCCGGGATTGGGCATTGAACTCCATTGGGACGTCATTGAGCACTATCGCGTTGACCCCGATTTCAAACTCGAAGAAAAACGACAAATTCACACAATATGCTGGCCCGACGGACGACAGACCCATTATCCGGACGGAAGCTATCGCGAAGACTTTTTGGCGGGCCGACTAACGGGCTTTCTACCGGGCATCCGCCTGGAATTAAAACTGGACGACGGAACGGACGCATTTGAACGAGAATATCGGGAATTATTTGGATAAAGGAGATCATCATGGCATTTAAACTTGGATACTGTGCATTGCGATGGAGAAATCCGGATTTGGAACCCGCCCTTGAAGCCCTCAAAAAATCGGGCTGGGACGGCTGGGAATGTCGGTTGCCGCTGGATTGGTTGGGACCAGCGGGTCGAGTTCGGAAAATCTGTGACAATGTGGGATTGCCCATGGCGGTGTACACAGCGCAGGGATCGCCCGAAATATCTGGTTGGGAACACCAGGAACGCAACAAACGGCGAATCGATTTTGCCGCCGAAATGGAAGTGGATTGTTTCATGTACATGAGCGGTCCCAAACCCAAAGACCGGGACATCACCGAAGACGACATCAAACAGGCGGCTGAAGCAGCGGACAACTGGGCTGATTACGCAGCGCAATACAATTTGGAATTGAGTTATCACATCCACACCAATCTACTGGTAGATTCCAAAGAAGACTGGACGCTGTACATGCAACACCTCGAAAAAGCAAAACTGTGTATCGACGTATCACACGCCCAACTCTGGGACTATGACGCCGCCCAATCGTTGCGCGACTTTCAAGACCAGCTCAACTACGTACACTTGCAGGACTGGGCAGATGAGAACATCACGCGGGATGCAGAGGGACGATTCACGCCCCAATGGGTCTCTGTAGGCGTCGGCGAAGCACTGGACTTTCCCGACCTGGCAAACGTACTTGAAGACACGGGATATGACCGGTGGGTAACAGCCTGTCCCGGCGCGCCAGCTTACGAAGGCGAAGACGCGATAAATGAAGCGACCCGAAGTGCCAAAATGTACCAGTATTGTCGCGGTGCAGGATATTAACCATGCCGCGCAATACACCTGACAACCCCTTTTATCACCCCATCATCGATTGTGATATTCACAATGAACTGCCCAGTCTGAAAACACTGATTCCATATCTGGAAGAACACTGGGTTGCATACATCAACGAATCGGCATTTGTGGGACCCAATGCGAATGATTATCCCGCACGGGCACCCACATCTGCACGAAAAGGGACAAAGCCGAAAAATGGTCCACCGGGATCTGATTTTGAATTGCTAAAAAAACAGGCACTGGACGCCTGGGATGTCGAAATCGGGATCTTAACCTGTGCTTATCGCGTGCAAAGTGTACACAACGAAGACTTATCCGCATCGCTTGCAACCGCGGTCAACCAATGGCAAATCGACGCGTGGTTAAACAAAGACCATCGATTGCGCGCCTCTCTCGTAGTACCCAGTCAAAATCCAGTACTCGCCGCGAGAGAGATCGAAAAATTTGGCGACCATCCAGGCTTTGTGCAGGTCATAGTACCGGTCAGATCATATCAACCTTATGGCAAGCGCGTGTACGACCCATTATTCAAAGCAGCGGTAAAACGCGGCCTCGCTATCGGGATACACTACGGCGGTGCATCAAGCCTACCGCCCACGCCCGTTGGTTGGCCTGCGACCTACGCTGAAGAAATGGTCGGTATGGCGCAAATATTTCAGTCTCAAGTCATGAGCCTGGTGGTAGAAGGCGCGTTTGATCGGTTTCCAGAATTGCGCATAGCACTCATCGAAGGCGGCTGGACCTGGATGCCCGCATGGATGTGGCGCATAGATAAGGAGTGGAAAGGACTGCGACGCGATATCCCGTGGGTCAAACGCCCGCCTTCGGAATACATCCGCGAACACATTCGGATGACACTACAGCCCCTGGACGCCCCGCCCGAAGCCGAACATCTATTGCAAGTTATGAACCATCTGGACTCGGATGACATGCTGATGTTTTCCACAGACTATCCACACTATCATTTCGACGAGCCAATAGACGCAATCCCCAAAGGCTTATCGGATGCATTACTGGGAAAAATTCTTTACGAAAATGCAAAGGCCTTTTATAGATTTTAAAACCACTCGCAAAAAACCCCTTCACAAGGAGACCATCATGAAAGCCCTCTCGCTTTTGATCCTCACCTGTCTGCTCGCAGCACCGGCATGGGCTGCACAAAGTGAAGTAGATTCGCTGTATCACACTGCCCTTTCGCGCATGAACGAAATTGAACCCAAAGAAAGCGTGGAAGAATTTAAGCAAGTCCTGAAGAAAAACAGCAAACACGCCCCGGCACTTGCACAACTGACCCGCCTCTACATTCGCCTGGACACACCCGAGTTTCGACGCCGGGCAGTAGAAGCAAGCGAAAAGGCCATTCGGATTGAACCGGAAAATTTGCAATATCAACTCTTACACGGCGAGGCATTGTGGAACAGGGGATTCCAGCGCGAAGCAAAAGCGCATTACGAAAAAGTCATAGAAAAATTTCCCAATGCAGCCGTAGCAGCCTACGATGCTGGTCGCCATATATTCGGCGAATACATGATCACAAGAGACCGGGTAATACCGCAGCGGCGAGCCATTCGAACTTTTGCCAAGAACGAATACGATCAAGCCGTGATGCTATTTGAAAAGAGCCTGGAGACCGATCCAGACTATCAGGACTCCTATTATCTATTGGGACTGGCGCATCTGGAACACAGAAGAATCCCCGCCATGCAACGGGTGATGCGGCGAATGATGCGAAGATTCCCTGGCGACATCAACGCGCAATTGTTCATGGCCTATTCGCACCAGCTTCAGGGAGAGCTTTTAGAGGCGAACAAATTGTATGAAAAAGCCATCGCAGCCATGGACCCCGAACAGCGCAAAATGATGGAATCGGTAGATATCATCGCATCAAAAGAAGACAGTGCGCGCATCGCAAAAGCCATGCAAGTCGGTGACGATGGCGAGTGGAAGGATTCTGCGGCATTGACGCAATTCTGGAACAAGAACGATCCGCTATTTCTGACTGATCACAACGAGCGGCGCATGGAACACTACGGTCGCGTGGCCTATGCGAATCTGCGCTTTAGCGTACCTGCGCGGAACATCGAAGGCTGGAAAACCATTCGCGGACAAACCTACATCAAATACGGAAAATACCTGCGCCGCACAACGGGTGTATTTCCCATGTTCAAGGAAACATGGTATTATGGCGGATACAGATTCACATTTCAAAGTGTGAACGGCGTTGACGGTTGGGGGTTTGCAGGCGAAGTGGGACCCAGCAGCACGGTAGATATCATAGGCGGAGACCCCAACGCGCTGAGAACGCGCAATGTGGATGCAACACAGGTAGCGCAAACGCTCTTCAGAAAATCTACTAACCCGCAATGGGCGAGCGACAAAATGCGCGAAGAGTATTTTGAAATACAAAATCGCGCGGCGTTCAAAGAAAAAGAAGCGCGCTTTGTCGATCCATTCCAGAACAGAAAATACTCCATGCCACACCAGATCACCGCCTTCCGCTCGGGAAAAAATATGCGCGTGGAAATCGCCTATGCCATTCCCACGGGCAAATTAAAAGCAAACGACGACCGGATGATCGTCATGGATGAAGGATTGTTTATGTTCGACTACCGATGGCAAGATATCTACCGCAATATCCGACCAATTGCGCAAGAAAAACCCAAAGGGGGCAATGCACCGCAGTATTTGTTGAGCCAACGCCCCTTGGAACTTCCCCAGGGCACGTATAATATCGTGGTCGAAGTGGGAGACAGGCACAGCGGATCCATCGGCACATTCCGAGCAGAACGCCTTTTTTCTGTATCCGAATCGCGCCTGGACATGAGCGATCTGTTGCTCGCCAAAAAAATTGAACGGGTCAAACCCTTTCCCGAATCGCGAATGGATTTGCGCATTGCACCCAATCCGCTCCGCGCTTATCGCACCGGGGAATCGGCATCTGTATATCTGGAAATCTACAACCTGAAAAAAGACGAATTTGGACGCACCCAATATGAAATCACCTACACCATCGGCGTTCCCGATCAGCGGGAAGTCAATCCCGCGATGTTTGGCGCCGTAGCCCTCAAAAAGGTAGGCGGATTGCTAATTGTACCAACAGCTGAAGAATTGGCGCAAGCGGAAGCAGATGAGCGCTCCAGTAGTGACATTCTCGCTACAGGCGACGCGCTCGACGGTGTAGATGTCGAAACTGCCGAAGGTGAAATGCAAGATCAGGAAGACCTGGTGGGCGATGCCATGACCGGCGGTGAAGAAGATCTCAAAGCCCAAACTGTGGATTTTGAAGTGCAATACATGCCAGCCGAACGCAACCTGATGGCCGAGTCAGTCGAAGAACTGCGCCGAGCCGGGCAGCAAAGCCGCACATCGATCAGTTCGGTATATGCAGGCGACAAATCCGACGACTTCACCTTCCTAGAAATTGACCTGTCCAAAATGCCACGCGGCGTTTATAAACTCGAGGTCGCGGTAACGGATTTGCACGAAAAGAAAAATGTCAAACGCCGTTCCATATTCCGCGTACGCAACTAAACGATCACATGGATAACAACACGCTGGCGATAGCGGAACAGAATTTGTCTGCTGTCTCGTGTGATAATGTACTGCGCGATCTCGAGACATTCTGGACCAGACGAGACGAAGACAACATCGTTCTGGATCTGTCAAATTTGGGTTTTGTCGATCCTTATGGGATGGGGATGTTGTGTTTGATAGGCCGACATCTGAGTGCAAAATACTGGGATATTACGTGCCGACTGCCCGAAAATTCAGATGTCGAGCGCTATTTGACGCGGATGAAAGTATTTGACGCCCTGAAGACTTATGTAACAGTAGCGCGCGTACCGCAAACGGGACAGCCGCGAACCCGCAACGAAAGCCTGCTGGAAATTACGACCATCGAACAGCGGAGCGATATCGAGCAAGTTCTGGGCGTAATTGAATCGCGGGTCGGCACCATCTTGAGTGAAGAGTTACACTATACCGTGCGGGAAATTACGGGATTTAAAAATGTCGTAGCCGAATTGTGTCACAATATCCTGGACCACAGCGGAGATAAAGGGTTTGTGGTCGCACAGCGCTATACCAATCACAGATTGAACAGAAAATTTGCAATCATCGGCGTATGCGACCTGGGCATTGGCATTCGCGAGAGCCTATCAACAGGACACGATACAGCGCATTGGTCGCACGGACAGGCAATAAAAATGGCGATTCAGAAAACCGTCTCGCGGGGCGATACACGGGGACTGGGTCTATACATTGTGAAACAAATTTGTCAGGAAAACAGCGGGCGTTTACATATTCGCTCGGGAGATGAACGGGTGTACATTCGAGAAGACGACATGTGGGTGTATCCATCTACACTATTCCCCGGCACACAGGTAAGCATCGCGCTTTATGAGAAAACGCGATGAATCGGTATCTTTTTAAAGGAGGGAAATCGTGAAACGCATACTGTTTATAACACTACTGGTCAATTTGATGCTGGTGCCAGTATATGCCCAGCAACCGCCATCGGAGTGGGGTCCCGAAGATGAACGGGGTGCCGCGAACCGGTTGACACCAGCCAAAGTCCTGGAAGCGACCAAATTGATCAAAACCGGCAAAGTCTATCAATTGGGAAAAGTATATGAACACGGAATACCGCTATTTGGCTCCCGGCACTACAGTTTGACAATCGTGGGCAACCCAAGTGGTGGACCGCTCGGAGAAAACAAACTCGTATGGTACGATGAAATGTTCAGTGGTGAAATCGGTCAAATCGGTACACAATTCGACGGATTGGGGCATATTGGCACGCGGGTAGGAAACGAGGATGTGTATTACAATGGCTTCAAAAGCTCGAACTTTAGCAAACCTTATGGCCTGGAAAAATTGGGTGTGGAAAAGGCGGGGTCATTTTTCACGCGCGGCGTACTGATAGACATCGCGGGATACAAAGGTGTCGAGCGATTAGAAGTCGGATACGTAATCACAGTAGCCGATACCGAGGGCGCGCTCAAAAAACAAAATGTATCCGTGGGAGAAGGCGATGTGGTAATCTTTCGCACGGGACACGGCACCCTGTGGATGAAAGACAACGAAACATTCAACAAAGGCCAGCCGGGTATTGGAATGGCTGTGGGCCAGTGGCTCGTAAATAAAAAAATAGTAATGGTCGCAGGCGATACCTGGGGCCTGGAAGTCGTACCCGGAGAGGATGCCTCGCTGGCTTTTCCCGTACATCAACTGCTCATCGCCCAGCACGGGATTTACATCTTAGAAAACCTGGACCTGGAAGAACTGGCAAAAGATCAGGTATATGAATTTGCATTTGTATTTTCGCCATTGCGCCTGAAAGGCGGCACGGGTTCTCCGGGAAATCCAATAGCTGTAAAATAGCACCGCGGCCCATCCCTCCATAGCGTTCCCCGCCCATCTTTTTCATCTGCGTCCATCTGCGGATAAAATAGGAGAAATCATGGCAGAAACAAAAAAATTGGAATTTCCGGAACTGGCGGCAGCACTGCGTTCGCGGAAGATCGGCGATTTCTTGAAATTCTTTGGACCCGGCGCGATCATCGCATCTGTAACGATCGGAAGTGGGGAAACCGTGTGGGCATCGCGCAGCGGGGCGATCTTTGGCTATGCGATGTTCTGGGCATTCAGCCTGTTTTGCATCACAAAAGTCGTTCAAGTGTATTCCGCAGCGCGATATATGACACTAACCGGCGAGCACCCCATGGAACGCTGGGCACAATTACCCGGACCGAGGGGATTGTGCCCAGCAGTTGTAGGCGTGGTCATGGTCGTGAGCTTCCCATTTTATCTCTCCAGCCTGCCCATCATGCTCGGCACGATCTCATCGTGGATATTATTTGACGACCCGGCGCGATATCCGCATTTAATCGCCCTGGTATTTATCGCATTTTTAATCCTGCTAACCCTGAAACAGAGTTACGGATTATTGGAAAAGGCGCAAACCTCACTCGTGGGACTGATGTTGCTGGTCATGTTAATAGCGACAGTAGCGGCAAACCCCGATTGGATCGCCGCGCTAATGGGCGCGGTAGTCCCCACATTCCCGGTATATCCAGAATGGGTATCGCGCAATCCGCTATTTGCAGACCGAACATTAATTGTCGAAATGGTCGCGTACATGGGCGTAATCGGTGGCGGAGTGCAGGACTATGTGGGATATGTGGGCATATTGCGAGAAAAGGTGTGGGGAATGATTGGCCGACGCAGCAATGGAGAAGAAATCATCTCGGAAACCCCAGAAAATCTCAAATTGGGAAAAGCGTGGTTAAAAGCACCACTGGTCGATACACTCGTATCATTTGCCAGTGTATTATTATTCACAGCAGCCTTTTTGATCCTGGGTGCTGCCCTCTTGCATCCGCGAGAAATCGTACCATCCGGTATGGACCTCTACAACCACCAGGTCGTATTTTTAACCGCATTGCACGAAAGCGCGGGCGTCAAAACATTTCTCTCGGGACTGTACAAGCTCGGCGTATTCTTCGCAATTTTTGGCACCGTGTACGGCGCGTATGAATTATACGTCCGTACCGCGCATGAAAGCATACGCGCAATAACCCCCAAATGGCGCAATCTGGCATTGAAAGACGTGCGAAAATGGACACTGGGATACACCGCTATTGCGGGTAGCGCACTGGTTATATACGCCTGGTGGACAGCCACGCAGGACCCGAATGGCATCGGCTGGAACCCAATTTCGATTATGACAATCCCACTACACATCACCGGGGTACTCCTCGCTGGACCCTGGTGCTTTGCGATGATCTATATCGACCGCAAATTCGTCCCACCCCCATTGCAAATGGGCTGGTTCCTCGTCGCGCTCAATCTCATCTCGGGCCTCGCCTTTACCTATTTTGGAGGCCTTGCCGTGTATGAGGACATATTGGGGTTAATGAAGTGAGATAGCAATGTACACCACAAACAGTGTAATCGACAAAAACGCCAAACCTTATAGCCCGGACAAAACCCGGGATCTGGTCGCACAATTTCAGCGGGATGGGTATTTATTCTTAAAAGGCGTATTAAACGAAAAAGAAGTACGCGCACTGCGGGAGACAATGGAGCGAAAATATCAGGACCCGAAAATGCACGAAGCCGAAGGAGACCATATTCGGGGCATCAGTATGATGCGGATGTTTGAGTATGACATCAACTTCCGGGACCTGATCGCGCGGGAGCCATTTGTGAGCCTGGCAGAAGCGATCCTGGGTGATGATTGCCACATGATGTCGCAAAATGCCCTGCGTTATGAACCCGGTCAGGGCGGTGGATGGCATTTGGACGACCGCATACTCTTTCCATTGCCAGACAATGTTCCCCAGCACAACAAAAAAATCCCATTGCCCTGTTTTGTATTAAACGTCTTATTCCCGCTGAGCCGGGCCGACGCCATCGAATACGGCGTCACAGAAGTGGTCCCCGGCAGCCATTATGCGGGCAGGCGACCGGACAAAACGGAAGCCCCCGAATTCGATGGACAGGGACCCGTATCCATGATTGCCGACCCGGGCGATCTGTGCATGTTCCACAACCAAGTGTGGCATCGGGGATCGCAAAACAAATCCGATCAAGTGCGCTATGTAGGCTCCGTCGTGTACAGCCAGCGGATCATTGCCCAGCGATTATATCCATTCATTGATTACCGCATGCCAGAATACGTCTGGACGGGAACAGACCCGCGCATGCAGCGGTTATTGGGACGGCATGAGAAGGGGGCCTATGGATAATTCTGACCAGCAATTACAGGATTATTTATTTGATCTGCACGGCTATCTGCACCTGAAAAACGCGGTATCCCAGGAGGATGTCCGCGAAATGAACCAATGGGTAGATGACCATTGGGAATACGTGCATGGCAAAAGGCGTCGGGGTGCGAGTAATGATACGGGCACGTGGATCGGCCATGTGGAAACGCATACCTACGGCGAAAAAGACGGATTGAACTTTCAGAACATCATTGAAGCTGGCGCGGTATTCGAGCGATTAATTGATCATCCATCGTGGATTGACCTGGCCAGGCGTTACATCAACGCCGAAGTAAACGGCATATCGATCCACGAAAACTTTTTAACCGTACGTGGACCTGGCGGATTCATCAACATCCACTGCGGCGGTCACGCACCCTTGTGTTATCTCACCTTTCGGCAACACAACACAGGCGCCTGGATGGTGGGCCAGATCAATGTACTGGTCGCATTGACGGATATAGAACCCGGAGACGGACCAACAGTCCTGATACCCGGCAGCCATAAAAGCACAGAAGTACATCCCAGATTGTTGGTAGATGGCGACGGAAAAGTGAGTTATGGGAAAGAACCCGCTGGAACTGCCGCAGGCATGAAAGAAATGTACATGAAAGCGGGTGACGCGCTATTCTTCACAGACGCAATCTCACATGGATCAGCCGAGCGCACGAACAAAGGCTATCGCCGCACAGTGGTCTATCGGTATTCCCCGCGGTTCATCCGCACGCGATTTCACTACGTCCCGTCAAAAGAATTACTGGCGCGATTAACCCCTGAACAGAGAAAAATTATTCAGCCAATACCCCCACGGCAATCGCCGTACGCAAAATCAAGGAGATTATAATGAGCCGTATTTACGCAATTGCGACAATGGATACCAAAGGTGAAGAAATCGGGTATGTCGCCGAATGCATCCGAAACGCGGGCGCAGAAGTAACAGTCATAGATGTAGGCACACAGAGCGACGCACAGGGAGCGCCGGATGTATCGCGAGAAACCATAGCCGCCTATCACGCGGGCGGAACGGGCGCCGTAATCGGACACACGGACCGGGGCGAAGCCGTCACAGCGATGGGAGAAGCATTATGCGCCTATTTGTTGCAAGAATACGCCAAAGGCAACGTGGCAGGTATTATTGGCATAGGAGGCAGCGGAGGCACAGCACTCATCACGCCGGCAATGCAGGCATTGCCCATTGGCGTACCCAAAGTCATGGTATCCACCGTCGCCAGTGGCAACACCGAGCCTTATGTGGGGTGTTGTGATATTGCCATGATGTATTCCGTAGTAGATGTAGCCGGAATCAATCGCGTATCTCGGCAAGTACTGGGCAATGCAGCGCATGCAATAGCGGGGATGGTCGTAAATACTGTTACTGAAGCCGAAGACAAACCCACGCTTGGAATGACCATGTTTGGCGTAACAACGCCGTGTGTAACCATGGTCCGCGAAGCACTGGAAAAAGACGGATATGACTGCCTGGTATTTCACGCCACAGGGACGGGTGGACAGGCAATGGAAAAACTGGTCGAAAGCGGGATGATCGACGGCGTTCTGGATATTACCACAACCGAAGTCGCCGACGAAGTCGTGGGCGGTGTATTTCCCGCTGGACCTGAGCGAATGGATCGCATTCTCGAACGCGAAATACCTTATGTCGTAAGCCTGGGTGCGCTCGACATGGTAAATTTTGGCGCGGAGGAAACCGTCCCCGAACAATTTAAAAACCGCACACTTCACGTACACAACGCACAGGTCACATTGATGCGGACGACAGCGGACGAAAACCGCCAATTTGCCGAATGGATAGCGAACAAATTGAACCGATCAACAGTGCCAATTCAAATACTAATTCCGGAAAACGGCGTATCGTTAATCGATGACGAAGGACAACCCTTTCACGACCCAGATGCAGATAAGGCATTATTTGAAACTCTGGAAGCACAAATCGAACAAACGGAAAATCGCCAGATCAAACGGCTGGCGAACAATATCAACGACCCGGAATTTGCAGCAGCACTGGTGGCGAGTTTCCAGGAAATACGGTAAACCACAAGGAGACAACAATGGCGGCAGAGAGCCGAACATCAATATTAGAACGCTTGCGGAAAAAAATTGCAGATGGACTGCCGCTCATCGGTGGCGGTGCGGGCACGGGAATCTCGGCGAAATGCGAAGAAGCGGGCGGCATTGATCTAATCGTAATTTACAATTCGGGACGCTATCGCATGGCGGGGCGAGGGTCGCTATCGGGCGTCCTGGCCTATGGCAATGCCAACGAGATCGTAAAAGAAATGGCTTATGAAGTCATCACAGCCGTAACACACACGCCCGTACTCGCCGGGGTGAACGGGACAGATCCATTCATGTTGCGGGATCACTTCTTGCGGGAATTGAGAGACCTGGGCTTCGCGGGAATCCAAAATTTTCCAACCGTGGGACTCATTGATGGATTATTTCGCGCCAATCTGGAAGAAACCGGAATGGGCTACCACCTCGAAGTAGAAATGATCGCGGCTGCCCATGAAATGGACATGCTCACAACGCCCTATGCGTTCAATGTCCAAGAAGGACAACTCATGACAGAAGCAGGCGCCGATATCGTCGTAGCGCACATGGGATTGACAACCAAGGGCACAATCGGCGCACACACGGCAAAAACACTCGATGACTGTGTGGAAGAAGTAAAGGCAATCTGCAATGCCTGCAAATCAATCCGGGACGATGTCATCACGCTTTGCCACGGCGGGCCAATTGCCGAACCAGAAGACGCCTCTTATATCCTCGAACGGGTCCCCGAAGTCGATGGCTTTTACGGCGCCAGTTCAATGGAACGCCTGCCGACGGAAGTGGCAATGACGGCTCAGGTCAAACGCTTTACCGAAATCCGCAGGTAAATCATGTCGCTACCGCTGAGCGAGGAAATCCAAAAATACACAGTCCCATGGCTGCAACTGGATTGGCCGATAGATTGGCCACAGATTTTTGATCGGCCAGGCGACCTCATCCTCGAAATCGGATTTGGCAATGGCCATTTCCTATCCGATATGGCAGCGTCGCGTCCCGATGCACATTTTGTCGGAATCGAACGCGCCTGGGGATCCATGCGCCGATTGTTTAAGCGGTTAAACGCCCTGAAATTAAATCATGTGCGCGCAATAGAGGGCGATGCCGCATTCTTATTACAACACGTATTTGCCCCGCAATCCCTATCGGAAATATGGATCAATTTTTCAGATCCATGGCCCAAAGAGCGACACCACAATCGGCGTCTCATTCAAGATGCGTTTATAAAAATACTGGCCGAGCGATTAAAGCCAGGCGGCGAAGTAACCATAGCGACAGACCACGCAGATTACGCAACGTGGATCACCGACGTGCTATCGCGACAATCGCACCTGCAATCCATTTACAACACCCCATCTGTTCACCAATTACCCGGACGCACCCCCACCAAATACGAACAAAAAGCCATAGATACGGGCGTGCCCATTCACTATTTTGTCTGGCGTCAAAAATCGGAACCATCAGTCGAAACGCACATTCAAAAGGTCGGGAAAATGCCAAATATCGTATTAGAAGGTGCATACCAACGCGAAGAAATACTGAAACTTATCGAACATGCCACAGATCAGGTGTGGCGCGAAACCCATCGGAATATGCAGGTCGTGATCAAAATGACAGACATCTACTGCCAATTGCCCGACAATCACGGCCTCATCTCAGTCATGGTACGCGAAGGAGAACTCGCCCAGTACTTCGGCATATCCCTCTTATTTCGCAAAAACAATCAGCTATTGGTCAAACTGGCACCAATGGGTCAGCCGCGCCCCACCTGGGGAGTAAAAAAAGCGGTACAAAAGGTGGCAGATCTGATTCTGGAAACACATCCCCATTTGTGGCTCGCATCGAGCACAGTGGGTGTGTGAGGAGAGTGGCCAGAATGCAAACATCAAAACTGAGGCTCGGCGTCAGTGCGTGTTTGCTCGGCGAAGAAGTGCGGTATAATGGCGGGCACAAACACATGCCATTTTTGACAACCGTATTGGGCAATTACGTCGAATGGGTGCCAGTATGTCCAGAAGTAGAAATGGGGATGGGCGTTCCGCGCGAGACCATCCGGCTCGAAGGCGACGCGGAATCACCGCGGCTCATTGCACCAAAATCGGGCATAGATCACACCGCTGGCATGCAGACATGGGCAGAAAAACGGCTCAACGAACTGACAGACCTGAACTTACACGGTTATATACTCAAAAAGGACTCGCCGAGTTGTGGATTATTTCGCGTAAGGATATTTAACACAAAAACGCAGATACCCTCGCGCAATGGTCGCGGACTATTTGCAAAAGCATTGACAGCCCGGTTCCCTTTATTGCCCATCGAAGAAGAAGGTCGGCTAAATGATCTGCCCTTGCGGGAAAATTTTATCGAACGCGTATTTATGTATTACCGATGGCAGCAAATGTTGACCCATAATCCAGCACCCGGTAGCCTGGTAAAATTTCACACCGGAATCAAAATGAGCCTTCTATCACACAGCCCAAAACACTACAGCGAGTTGGGCCAACTGGTCGCCCAGGCTGGATCTTCCCGCGAAGATATAGCGCTTCAATACGGCAAATTGCTGATGGATGGCCTGAAAGTAATGAGCACACCGGGCAAACACGTAAACGTATTGATGCACTTGATGGGATTTATAAAAAATGAACTGACCACCGCGGACAAAAAAGAACTGCTCGACGTATTCGAATCCTATCGCCAGCGACTGCTCCCTCTCATCGTGCCAATCACATTATTAAAACACCATCTCAACCGCAACCGCGTACCAGATTGGGTACACGAGCAAACCTACTTAAATCCATACCCCATGGAATTGATGTTGAGAAACCACGTGTGAACGGAGACGTTATGTTTGAGGTGACAGGTGTATCGAAAACATTTGGCGATTTGCAGGCGCTGCACAAAGTTGACCTGAGCGTACAGGCTAAACAGACGACGGTATTAATTGGGCCGAGTGGATGTGGCAAATCAACCTTAATTCGATTGATGGTGGGACTAATCTGGCCCGACGAGGGCACGGTGACTTATGCAGGACAAGACCTGACGCCAGCAAATGTGTTGTCGCTGCGGCAGAAGATGGGTTATGTGATACAAGAGGGGGGCTTATTTCCGCATTTAACAGCGCGAAAAAATGTAGCGTTGATGGCAAATTATCTGGGTTGGGCAGAGGATCGGATCGACTCTCGGATCGAGACATTGGCAACTTTAACGCATTTTCCAGCAGATGGATTGGACCGATTTCCAGGGGAATTGTCAGGTGGACAGCAACAGCGCGTGGGGTTGATGCGGGCATTGATGCTGGACCCCGACGTATTGCTATTAGACGAACCGCTCGGTGCCCTGGATCCGATGATTCGGGCGGATTTGCAATCGGATTTGCGTTCGATCTTTCAGACATTGGGCAAAACAGTCGTAATGGTGACACACGATATGGGCGAAGCGGGATTTTTCGGGGATCAGATTGTGTTGATGCGGGAAGGGAAGATCGTTCAGATTGGAAGCTTGAAAAATCTGATACAGAACCCGGCGCATGAATTTGTGACGCAGTTTATTCATGCGCAGAGAAGTCCGTTGGAAAGTATGGCACCTGGAGAGATAGCGAAATGACGCGCACGCCCAACACCACAACGTCAGCCAAGTTCACCGCCCTGTGTATTCTATTTTGCTTTTTGTTCTGTACCTCAACCCAGGCACAAGAGATTGTCGTGGGATCAAAGAAGTTCACTGAGTCGGTCATTTTGGGTGAAGTACTATCTCATATCGGCCGCAGTGTAAACGCATCGGTTACGCATCGGCGCGAGTTGGGAGGAACGCGGGTGTTGTGGAATGCATTGATTGCGGGCGATATTGATCTTTATCCGGATTACACAGGTACCCTGAGTCGGGAGATTTTGGCGGGGGAAAATTTGCGTAATGAAGCGGATATTCGCGCCCGGCTGGCGGAGATGGGCCTTGTGATGAGTCGCCCTTTGGGATTCAACAACACATACGTACTGGGCATGGTGGAAACAAGGGCTGAAGCACTGGGGATTCGGACGATTTCGGATTTAAAGAAGCACCCAGACTTGAAGTTGGGATTTGGCAATGAGTTTATGGACAGAGGAGATGGGTGGCCGAGTTTGCAGAACCGGTATGTGCTCCCGCATCAGAATGTGAATGGATTGGACCACGACCTGGCCTATCGCGGGTTGGAGAGCGGTACAATTGACGTAATGGATATGTATTCAACAGATGCCGAGATTCAGTATTACGGGTTGCGGTCGCTGGTGGATGACCTGCAGCATTTCCCCATTTACAATGCCGTCATTGTCTATCGGGTAGATTTGATAGATCGAGCACCTCAAGTGGTGAGAGAAATTTTAAAATTAGAAGGGCTGATCTCAGAAAAAAAAATGATGGTCCTGAATGCACAGGTCAAATTGGAGAAAAAGCCAGAAGCTCAGGTAGCGGCTGATTTTCTGGCTGAGAACCTCAATGTACAGGTAAAAATAAAACAAGAAACTGCTGGCGCTCGATTCTGGCGGCACACATGGGATCATTTGACCCTGGTGGGAATTTCTCTTTTCGGGGCGATTGTAGTGTCAATTCCCCTGGGAATTGTGGCATTCCGATGGGCAAGAGGTGGACAGATTATTTTGGGATTGGTGGGCATTATCCAGACCATTCCCTCCCTGGCGCTGCTGGTATTTATGATTCCGTTATTGGGTATTGGCGGGGCACCTGCGATTGTCGCGCTATTTTTGTACAGTTTGCTGCCCATAGTGCGAAACACATACGCGGGACTGCACGATATTCCAGTGGGGATACGAGAATCAGCTACAGCATTGGGGTTGTCCGACTGGGCACAACTCCGATTGGTAACCCTACCCATGGCCTCGCGGTCAATCCTGGCGGGCATTAAAACGTCGGCTGTGATCAATGTGGGCACAGCGACTCTGGGCGCATTAATTGGCGCCGGGGGATATGGGCAACCCATTTTAACTGGGATTCGATTAGACGATATCGGTCTAATTTTACAAGGCGCCGTACCCGCGGCATTGCTCGCGCTCATTGTACAGGGACTATTTGAGTTGTTCGAGCGCGTGTTTGTATCCCGCGGCCTGAGGTTAAAAGGCGAAATAAACGCTTAGAATTGCTATTTTTCAAAGGCGAGTAGAAACATGAAAAAGGTTTTGATATTTGGCAGCTTATTTTGTTTTTCTTCATTAGCGATTGCCCACGGAGGCGGGCAAGATTCACAGGGCGGTCATTTTGACACATCGAATAACACCTACCATTGCCATGCGCCTTCTGGATGCGTTGACCTTGACGACGTGTATTTTACAGTAACCGACGTGAAAGACGGCGATACAATAGACGTTACGCATTTAGAATACACAGTGACCGTGCGCTTGTTAGGAGTAGATACGCCAGAGACAAATCACCCATTCGAACCCGTTGGTTTTTACGGTCCTGAAGCGAAAGAATACACACGACAAAGACTGTACGAAAAAAAAGTAACATTATCTTTTGACCACCAGCAAAAAGACGCTTTCGACAGGTTGCTCGTTTACGTGTATTTGGACGGCGTTTTGTTTAACCTTGAATTGGTAAGGCTGGGATATGGCGTAGCAGACGTTGAACACGAATACGAAAAGCGAAATGAGTTCGTATCAGCACAAGAGGAAGCAAAGGCCCAAAACAAGGGCGTGTGGAGTGACCCGAACCGCACAGTTCCTATTTTTACCGCGGTACAAGACTCTCTTTTCAGGGCGAAACATGGCGATTTAGATTTTGATGGAACAATAAGTATTAGCGATTTTCTTTTGTTTGTCGCAGAATTTGGAAAGACGCTTATCGATGGTATCTACCAATAAGAAACAGACAAACCCAATACAAATTTACAGGCCTTGTGAGATTGCCCAATTTGGATTGGAAAATGCTTGATAAAACAAAAACGATTAGCGTTGACTTACCATTTCCCGGTCAGACGTGCGTTACTGTTTTTGAAGAATTTGCAGACGGATCATGGGCAATCTTTTTTGAGGACTGCCCCAATATTATCGGCGGTAGCAATGACAGCTGGGAAGACGCACTGAGCGATTTAGCTGTAATTGTACGTGACATTCTCCAGGACATTGAAAAATACGAAGACAGTGTTTCTCTATATCAAGAAGAACGGCGTCAATTCATAAAAAAGGTTTTTGGTCTATGACCATAAGCGAACATCGAAGAAAAGTGCTTAGAGGGAGTGCTATCAATGGTTGATTATGAAACTTTCCAAAAAGAATGGAACGAGGCGGTTGGAGAGGATGCTGCTCGCGAATTTGAGCAATGGAAAAGGTGCTCTGAGATGTTAAGACAGTTGCAGATTCTCCGGATTGATTCCGGGCGCACAGAAGAAGATATCGCCAACATTCTCGGATGGACAGAAGACCAGGTTTTAGCCTTTGAAATGTCAGAAATCCAGAATGTCCACTTTCGAGACCTCCTGGCTTATATAAATGCTATTGATATTAGAATGGATATTAGGCTTAGAGTAAAAGATACGCCCGTGTCGAATCAGGGACTAAACAGCAACGACTCGCTGTTGTCCCTTTCTATCTTTTGAAGGAATAATGCGGATCTCAATATCGCGATTTAGCCGGTTGAGGAATGTCATTAATCGCGCAACGCTGTAATGATTAAAATTCCCATTCTTTAACCGGGATATTTCAGGTTGCTTCACGCCTAAAATGTCCGATGCCTCTGTCTGCGTCAGCTTCTGCTCTTCTATAATCTGAAACACTTCAAATCCAAGCGTTGCCTTGACAAATAATTCTTCCGCATCTGGCAAGTCCAGGTCTCTGAACACATTGCCCGAACTCTTTTCAAATTCAATTTTCTTGCTCATAATTCGCCTCCAGTCCCAGAGCCTCCCTCAACTCGTCACGAGATTTTGCCGATAATCTCCATGTGAAATCAACTCTGGCGCATACGCGAACAGTGCTGGATTCCCACCCGTATGAACGTACACCACTGTAGATCCCTCTGGAATCTCCCCCGTCTGAATCCGGTCAATCACCCCCGACATCGCCTTACTCGTATATACTGGATCGAGCAAAATCCCCTCTGTCCGCGCCAGCAAATGCAGTGCATTTAATCCCGCCTCCGTCACAATCCCATAATTCTCACCCACGTACGCATCTGTATTCTCCAACTCCTCTGCCCACAATCGAACATCCAGCCCCAAAAGCTCTGCCGCCTCGTTGCCCACCTCCGCCAGCCTCGCCCTCCGCTGCGCCTCATCCCCCTTGCTCGGCGAAAACCCCTGCGTCTGAATCGGCAACCCCAGCGCTTTCACCCCCAAAGCCAGCCCCGCATGTGTCCCGTGCCCGGATGCAGTACAGACAAAATCCGCCCGTGCATCCATCGCTTCAAGCTGCGCCACAACCTCCAGCACACAGCCCACATAAGCCACCGTACCCAGCACCACCGCGCGCTGCCCGATCAGATAGGGCTTCTCTCCCTGCGCCGTCAGGTCCTCCGCAACCCGTTCCTTCACCTCATTCTGATTCACGCCATCCACCACCAGCCGCACATCCGCCCCCAGAATATTATCCAGCAACTGATTGCCCTGAATACCCATCTGGCTGCGGTGATCGTGCCGATTCACCAGCACGCACTTCATCCCCAGCCTGGCAGCCGCTGCCGCCGCCTGCCGCGCGTGATTCGACTGTGACGCCGCGCCCGTGATCAACGCCGTAGCCCCTTGCGCCACCGCATCTCCCAGCGCCAGATCAAACTTTCGCGTCTTATTCCCGCCAAAAGCCAGCCCTGTCAAATCATCCCGCTTCACCATCACCCGAACCTTCCCACCCAGCGCCTCTGAAAACCGCGGACAATCGTCCAACCGCGTCGGCAAATCCGCCAATTCCGTACGCGGAAACCGATCGATAGCAGCCTGCAAATCCTCCCGTGTAACAGCCATGAGTCCCTCCAGAATTAGAATATGTGTGCAAATGGCCGTCCCTGCACGAACTACCGTTCCACCCTCTTTGACAGCAACCCCGCTCGCAGCGGTCCATACATCCCGTATTCCCACTGAACCTCAGCATCCCTCACCACCCGCTCCGCCTGTTCCCGTCGCACGGGTGCCGTCCCCAGAAGTTTCCCATCCTGCCTGATACTGATCTCCGCCTCGCCAACTGTGAACAACAGCGTCGTCGGCTCTTCGCGCCACGCAACCGGAACAGAAACATGACCCGGCTTTTTCAACCGATGCACCACGCGGTACTCATTCCACACCTCGTCATCGTGCAAAAACGCAAGCCGCATATCGCGCTCGGGGCACCCCTTGGCACTCACGGAAAGATAGAGCGCGTCCCCCATCGGAGCCAACCCCGTCACGCGCTGCCCCCACTCATTGATCACGATATCGCCATCGTGATCTTCATTATACGCCACAACCCGATCTTCCCACGGGTGATTCATCTCATCCGTAATTGACGGACGTCGGAACATCCGCTTCACAAACTGCCAGTGATCCCTGTACGCATCGTACCGCCACAACTCGGACCACGGCCAAACGCCCACATAGAGATCCCCGCCGTAAAACCCCGTTGTTTGCGCCTCTCGCACCCTATCCGACACACCCGGCATCACAGGCGGCCAATCCTCTATATGGCGAACCTCCGCCCCATCGTAAATAAACAAATTGCCCGTTGGATACTGCGCCATCAACAGCTTATCATACCAGTTCAGCATCGAATAAAGCTGAAAACTCACCCCCTCCAATGATGCGCGCAACACCTTCCACCTCGACCCGTCAAACGCATATATCCCGCCCATATTGGACGAATTTACAATCTCATTCCCCAGTTGCCCAATGGCAAACGGCGTCTCCCGATCATACTTCAGATCGAGCACCACTGCCTTCTCCAGATCAACCGCCCCATCTCCCGGCACATAGGGCACCGCGTACAATCTCGTGTACGGCTGTCCCACCTCCTCGTTCTTATAGAAAAACGTCAAATACCCCAGCGCGTAATAAAAATGATGATAATATCCCGACACCGGTTTGGAGAGAACCCGCTCCCCATCACACCACGCCTCACCCCCCTTAAACTGAAGCACCTTCCCCCCAACCCGCATCTTGCCCTCGCCACTCACCATCTCACCCACGCCAAAACTCTCATCCACCCGCCAGGCACCTGCTACATTGTCCCACGCTCTCGCAGTCCGATCCTGATGGTAGCTACACGCGTACACCCGGCCATCCAGATCGAACAAATAACTCCCCCCATCCTCCGTCGAGGCTGGCAACGTCTCAAAATTCATCTCTGCTTCATCATCCCGCACAAAAAACTGTAACGTATATCGATCCATGCGAAACGCCGTATTATAAACACCTGTAAACCCCGCGCCCAAAACTGTGCGGCCCTCTGAATCTCGCGCCTCAAACAGCGTACCCCAGTTCTGCCCCACATCTTTGCCAAAATCAATCGTCGTCGTAACCTGCATCAATATTCTCTCCTCGGTCTGCCCACACAGGGGCCACAGCAACAATACTGTTAAAAACCATCTCATCTTCACTCGTCCCAAATCGGCGCATCCTGCGCCTGCAATTGGGTCCACAGCCTGTCAAATTCCTCGCTCCCATCGTCCTCCCACTCATCCAGGCGCACGCCCGGCGCAAACGACTCATCCACCCCCTGTTTCATCAGCCGCTCTGCCTGCTGCAAATTTTTATAAAAATGTTTGATACCACCCGGCAGCGTTACCACCGAAACATGCCGGGGCCATTCCACAGCAGGTGTCTCCCGATACTTCGCCACGGCATCCTCATCCAGCACCACGCCCAGACCAGGTCCCTCTGGAACCTTCATAAACCCGCGCTGTACCGAATGTGCATCCACAATCAAATCGTCCTCATAAGAATGACTCGCCGTCACCCCCGGCAGCGTCGCTGTCGGCATCACCGCGCCCAACTGAAGCGCAAACGCCGTCGTAATCCCCGTCCCCACATACTGCAACAAAAAAATATCAAAAAAGGTGCCAACGCCCTCCTCACCGACGAACGCGGCTTTATCACCGAAGGCACTGGCACCAATTTCTTCATTGCCTGAACGCGCCAAAACCTGGACCCCCTGAAAAAACACTACACCTCATAAGCCGTCCACGTTCCCGTGCAGCCCAGTCCGCGTCTCACGTGGAGCAACCCCTTTGCGGGTTCGGCGATATAACCCGAAATAGAAAACATATCTACAGCACCGTGGCGGCATATCGCCGCGGGATCGCCATCGTGATCCGAGAGAATGGCCTTCATCGTATCCACCGTGATATCGCCCCAGTGTTCTTTAACCAGATCGCGCATCCTATCGCGTCGGGGACAGGAATCGGCGAGACTATTGGTCTCACAGGGTGCAAATTCGGGGGTGAGATAGTGATTGGCATGAACAATCGCATCGGGATGTGTATCGGTAAATTGCATCACGCCTTCGGGACGGATTTCCAGATCGGCAATTTGCCCATCGCCAAAACAAAAAACCATATTCCCGGCCGAACAGGTAGGATGCCGTCTGAGAATCCGAAGACAGGTATCCAGCCCCTTCTGCTCCAGCATAATGCGTTTGAGCGGATAGTGAGGCAAACCCATCTGCCAGGGGCAATCGTAGAGCGCATTGGCAAAATGAGCCAGACCGTACTGATTCATACCCGAATAACCCAACTGTCCGGCAAAAGTGAAGATCAGAGCACGGGGCCGACCATCAGAAGGACAGACATGCAAAAGAATGGCGACATCGGCGTATTCGACCGCGAGATCCTGATTTTGACCAGCCAGGGGATACCCATCGGCAGTCGCAGAACCCGTAAGCGCGAACGCCGTACACCCCTCGGGCGGAACACTGGCGGCCTCGCCCCGCGCCTGACACAAAAGCGCCTCATCAAAAGAAATACCCGCACCATCGGCCAGCCCGCGAATCTCTTCCATAAGCAGCGGACTCAAATTTTTAATTAAAGGATGAAAAGCACGCGCACTTTGACAGAGTTCATCGCGAGATTTGCCCGTGAGTTTATCAATCCACACGAGATATTTATGCACGAGACCCGCGGCCTGTTTGCCGTGTTGATAACCCATATCGTACGCCGTACCAGAAACTTCGACAAAGGGAAACGCGTGACCGGCTATCGCAGTACTATCCATGGGACAACCCTTCGCGGTTCATCCACAGACGCATAATCGTCGGTGCCTCGCGGAGGAGATGGAGATAGACATTCCCCGTTTGGCGTTGTTTGGCGAGATGTTTTTTGCCAAAGGGTTTGAGATTGAATTTGCCGGCGTTTTGAACGACGGATTTTTTCTTATTATCGACCTCAATGGTAAGCACATGTTCCTGCATCTGATTCTCTTCGGCAGCGTCGAGATCGAGCGCACGCAAAGACCAGAGAGAACGCTCACCCGCCGCACAGCGTTTGGCATAAGACCCCGCGCAGTGATGCATAATGCGCCCCTCGGCGTAGAGTTGTTGAGAAGTAATGAGTTCGTGAACCGTCCACTGGACATTGCGTTTGAGCTTGGGGTCCAGTGTCACATGTTCAAACTCCCTGAATCCAGAAGACGCCCAGATTTCCAGCTCGACATCCTCCAAACCCGTAAGCTCTTGATGCCATTGATCCACCTGGCGGAGCAGTTTGTTAATACTGCGGCCCTTCATGCAAAAGTTGGGATGTAGCGGCGGACCTTCGATCTCCGTGCCATCGGGTTGTGGCATGCGCTGAGGCGTGAATTTTTGATTGCGGATATAGTCTATGATGGGATTGATATAGCTGCGTTCGAGAAAAGCCTGATTGGCGAGAAAATGGACAACAGTCTCCCAAAAATCTTCGTTCTCGAATCCTTCCCCCAGCGGCCCATGGGCAATTTCCCAGGCACTTTTCGGATTGCCGCCATAAGCTATGTACTGAACCTTGCGAAGACACTGAACAACCGTGTGATAACCGCGTTTTTCTTGCAAAAGCAAATGCGCCATGCGCTTTGTAATCCGCATAGGCACACCGGCTGTACGGATATTTTGCCCCATGCCAACGTGAATGAACCACGCTTGTTCCTGTCGCGCCTTTGGTGTATTGCCCTGCAAAAATGCCGTATCAAAAAATGCGGGCACATCGTATTGTGCCAGAAGATGACGCGCAAGGCTATAGAATTGGTGCGCTGGTTTATAGCTATTAGGTCGCCAATCCTCAACGGGACGAATCCAGTCCGAGTGATTGCGCGCGAGTTGCTCAAGAGCGGCGATATAGGTATTGACAACCGTATGGCCAAAACGCTTGCAGGCGCGTGCGGGCCGCATCAAATCGCCGTATTTTTCAACGTGCAGAACAAGGCGACCCAATGCTCGTTGCGCGTCGGGATCACCATCGAGATTATTGTAAATCGCGCGAATGCGAAAGAGCAAATCGGAGACAGTCTCGTCCTGAAGCTCGCCTTTAAAGATACGGGCAATAAATTTGGCGCGGTGGGCATTGTGCCTCGGGCTAACATCGGGATCGCGCTGCTCAACCTCGCGTTGCAAAAGATCAATTTCCGCCTGACGTTGAGCAGCGGTTTTATCCAGACCGGTATCCAATCCATTGCGGTAACACCAGAGTCTATAAGCGAGCACCCTGTCAAAGCCAAGCGCTTTAAAATGGGATTCGAGATCGGGTTTATCGAGAAGAACATTTGACATCGCACAATCCTGTTATTTAGAGCTATAGAGGTCTTAATTTCACTAAATACAAAGACAAAACGCTCTGCGATAAAGTTTCATTATGAAAAATCAAAACCCTCGCAAAACCGTACTCTCTCTGCGCGGCAATCCTTCCTTTGGCGCGCGTTTTAACACGACGTATTCCAGACCGTGTTCCTCGCAAAAAACTCTCTTCTCAGGCTTATCGCCGTCTTCATTCACCGCGTAAATATCCGGTTTAATAACCGCGATCTCAGGCGCGGCATCCATCCATCCATCGCCAGAGGAAATAAGCCCCTGTTTGACAAAACGGACGGATTGCACCACATACCGGCGTTCGTCTTCATCGAACATCGGATGATGTTCTCCCTTGAGCAAACGGACATTTGCATCGTGCCCCACAACCACGTATAAATCGCCCAACTCAGACACCTCTTCAAAAAACCGGATATGCCCGGAGTGGAACCAGTCAAAACACCCCGTAACAATCACTTTTTTATTATTCGCATCTCCATCCGCTACCTCTTCTATCGGAAACCCCCTCACATCATCTGCAGTCAAAACGCGATATGCAATATTGTGTACCTTGCAAAAATGTCGTCTCTGCGGCGTATCGTCTCGTTCATCCACCACCCACATATCGGCCTGGACCGCATCGGGAAGACCGTCTTTATCCACCAACTCCGTAATAAGCGTGGCGCAATCCACATAGCGAATCGCATCCATCATATACATGCGTTCTTCTTGTGGAAATTTGGGTCGCCCCTCAATAGCATCATCCCCCCATACCAGCGCGTGAAGACATCCGTATCTGGAAGCCTCTTGCAAAAAACGGATATCGCGCGCCCTCATATCGTCAAAACTACCTGAAACAATGACCGTCTTCATATTACATCTCTTTATCTTATTGGGCGAGGCATGCCTCGCCCCTACATCTCACATTTTTTATATCGGACATCTACGCGAAGTGCGCCCGGCACGGGTTCTTCAGACACAACGTAAATATACCCACCGCCACACCCCGAATACATCGCCCCGACATATCTGGACTGATAATATTCCAGAATACCCATCAAATCAATCTGAATAGTCGGATGACGCACCGTATGCGGCAAAAGAGTCTCCCAACACACCATACACTCATTCAACGACGCGCCCAACCCCCGAGTATCCCTGGCAATAATCGCATCATAACAATCCTTGCCCGACTGACTCAATCTCTCAATCCATATCGGATCCAAATTCTTCTCACCCAACGGCTCATAGCCATCGGGCCGCGGCGCAACCGGAACCATGTAGATCACATCCTCGAGCCAACGCGCGACATCGGGATCATTATTGGACTCGATATGAACCGGAAAATACCCCCCCTCGTACTCGCAATCGTAGTCGAGCCTGCTCACACCTGGATAAAGCAACCCGACCATATCTTGCGACCCCGACGGC
The DNA here is from genome assembly GCA_965205975.1 of Candidatus Latescibacterota bacterium. Taxonomy (GTDB): domain Bacteria; phylum Latescibacterota; class UBA2968; order UBA2968; family UBA2968; genus VXRD01. The sequence goes on along the minus strand of OZ242195.1, from coordinate 5,179,194 downwards.
TCGGCCTTGCCCTCATTTTCAACTGTGTACAATTCCTTCACCAGATCGGATGGCGGTCGGTCGGGAAACGTAGAACCCCAGAGCCTCATCGCAACATCTCGCGTACTCGTCGCCATACCACAGCGATTCATAAAACGACTGGTCGGCTCGAGCGAAACCACAACCATAGACCCGGGAGGCGATGGATTGAGCTGTGACAAAAACGGCTGATCAATCCACCCACCAGCAAAAGCCATGCGAAAGGGAATATTGCCAATAACACTCGTAATATCTCTGCCCATATAATAAATACCCCTGCCTAACTCACCGTCGGCTTACCCGCTTTGCGATCGGCGTATTGCTGTGCAATCCAGGCATAAGTCTTAGCCATACCATCGCGCAAAGAGGTATCAGGCTCCCAGTCGAGCATTTCTTTAATCATCTCATTGTCACTATTGCGCCCGGCAACGCCCTGGGGCGCCGTGAGATCATACGTGCGATTGAGTTTAACATCGCCGATTTCCTCAATAACACTCACCAGTTCATTGATAGAAACCAATTCGCTCGAACCGAGATTGATAGGCGTTGCAATCAAATCTTCACTGTGCATAATCATATCGACGCCTCTGATACAATCGTCAACATACATAAAACTGCGCGTCTGGTTGCCATCGCCCCAAATATCAATCTCGAGTTTGCCGTTATCTTTGGCCTCAATCGCCTTGCGGCAAAGTGCCGCAGGTGCCTTCTCTCGTCCGCCATCCCACGTCCCATAAGGACCATACACATTGTGGAACCGCGCAATCGCGGTCTTCATACCGCGTTCAGACCAGTATTCCTCGCAAAACATCTCCGAAACCAACTTTTCCCAACCGTATCCACGCTCTGCCATAGCCGGATACGCATCTGATTCTTTCAGAGCGCGCACATTGGGATCCTCCTGCAATTCAGTATTGTACGCGCAGGCAGAAGAAGAAAAGAAATACCGCTCAACACCTGCCCAATAGGCCGCTTCAATCAGATGAGTATTGATCAGAATACTCCGCAAACAGTCGATCCTGAATCGCTCAATAAATCCCATGCCCCCCATATCCGCCGCGAGATTGTACACTTCGACAGCACCCTCAACGGCGCGTTTGCAATTGTCTTCATCGCTCAAATCCAAACACAAATTCTCCACCCCTGGCACGCGCTGGTACCACTCGGGCAAGGGCTTCTTATCAACAGCGCGAAGCCGCACAAACCCCTGATCGTGAAAATATCGCGTCAATGCACCGGCAATAAAACCACCCGCCCCGCAAATAACGATCAAATCGTCTTTATTGAGCGTCGTCGCTGCTATTTGCTGCTTTCCCATCGTATTCCTCCAAAATAAATAGCCTGTATTCTGGTATTATATGTCTGGTCAGTGAAGATATTACAAAAGAGAGACAAAAGACGCAAGAAATGAGAGGTAATCAGCTATCTTGTGCCCACATTCTTTGGTTAGACACAAGATGCGTTTCTCAATATATTAAAGAAACTCTATAGCGCACAATGAGACCAACTAATTCCACAGGAGCACCCATGCCCCTTCTCAACGTCGAAAACGCCCGTGAAAACCTCAGACGCTACCCCTGGGCGCAGGCCATCCTCGAAGGCTGGAAACAACAGGTCGCCTACCTCATGGACCAGAATCGCGACTTTATCGACACCATGATGCCCGAACTCACCCCCTGGCCCGAATACGGCCAAAACTGTCCCGCCTGCGTCAACCGCCTCTCCTCCATGGGTGAAACCGGCTTGTACGAATGGGATCCCACCGATCCGGATAAACTCTTATGCAAATACTGCAAAACCGAATACCCCAACGCCAGCTATCCCGAAACCGGCAGCATCACCGCGCCCAGAATGAACCAGACCTTCACCTTCTACCTCACCGACGAAGAACGCGCCCACCCCGAAGACAAATCGGGCAAACACGCCTTCAAATGGGTCAACTGGCCCGTACACACGAGCTGGACCGGCATCATCCGAACAAAAAAAAGCCGCTGGTGCTTCGAACAAATACTACCGCTTGCCAAATTATACGCCCTCACAGATGACGTATTATACGCCCGGTGGTGCGCCTATATCATGGACTGCATGGCGCGGCGATACCCCAACTGGCTCTTCCACTCCTACGACGGCACCATAGCGGATTGTCCGCCGGCCGAAGTCGCCATCTCCCTGGGCAAATACCCCCGCGCCGGGCGTTTTCCCGTCGAAACCATCATCACCGCCTTTGAAGGCCGCCATCGAGAAGGAGACCATGCGGTCCTCAACAACGGCTTCTGGGGTGCTGGACGCTTTGGTTGCAGTGGCTCTGACGGCGGAAGCATTCTCCAGATCACCCTCGCCTACGACCTCATCCGAACAGCCCAATATCAGGATGGCTCTCCCGTCCTCACACCCGAAATGAATCAACGCATCGTCAACGACCTCATCCTCGCCGGTTGTGCAGACACCGAGAACTGGAGCGAAATCAACAACAAATGCGGTCCTGGCCGCGCTCTAAGCGCCGCCGTCGGCATACTCTTCAACAAACCGCAAAGCGTGCGCCGCGCCATCGAAGGTCTTGAAACCCTCCTCGAAGATGCCTTCCACTTCGACGGCTTTTGCACTGAATCTCCCTCCTATTCCGCCATGCACCTCAACCTGTTGCGCGACATACCAGAACTGCTCGTCGGATACTCCGATCCCGACGGCTACGAACCCGAAACCGGTCCAATCCTCAAAAACCTGGATCCCTTTCAGCACTTTGACCGCTACCGTCTCGCCCTGGAAAGCATGGCCCGCATGCTCGACCCGAACCTGCAAGACCCCGTCATCGGAGATTCCCGAGAAGGCCGAGGCATTGACCCCATCTACGCCGAAATTCTGAGCGCCCATTACGGCAACCGCTACGCTGGTCTGCTGGAAAAATCGCAGAACGCCCCACTCTCGCAAAAAGGAGACGAATACGCCCTCTGGCACCGGGCTCCCGACATAGTAGCCGAACAGGACACCGACCTGCCCCACCACACCGAATGGTTCCCCGGCTGGCACGTCGCCGTCCTGCGCGGCGGAAACCCAAAAGGTCACACAGCCTTCTACCTCAACGGTTATGGCTTTGGCGGCCATCGCCACTACGACAGCCTCGGCATCATCTACATCGCCCAGGGGCGGGAAATGACCGCAGACAGGGGTTATATATGGGACGACCCCAGAAATGCCTGGACCAAAAGCACCCTCTCCCACAACATCGTCACCGTTGACGCCCAAAACCAGAGCGGCAATCCAAAACCCGCCACCCTGGAACTCTTTGGCACGGGCGCAGGCGTCGAAATCGTCCAAGCATCCGCCGCCCCGTACGAGCAGTGCGATCGCTACCAGCGCACCTGCGTACTCATCCAGATCCCCGGCGAACAGACCTACGCCATCGACTTCTTCCGAATAAACGGCGGCAATCTCCACCAGTATGGCTTCCACTGCAACGGCCACCTTATCGGTATTCGCGGCGCCGACCCCCAACCCATTGACGAACAAATCGAATGGCTCGACAACATCCGCGCCGACCATCCTCAAATGCCCTTCACCGCCACATGGCAAAACCAGGACCTGCGAATGGACCTCACCCTGCTCAACCCCATCCATCGCCTCCTGCTTGCAGACGCGCCCGGCTGGCGCTCGGACCTGGGCGACCAGCTCAACGCCCCACCCGTTCAGCAAATCTTGGCCGAACGCAAAAACGACGCGAACACAAATAGTCAGTACGCCGCTGTCATCACACCCTACACCGACAAATCACCCATCCAATCCGCACACCTGATCCTGAACGATCCCGACACCAGTGCCATGGCAGTAGCCGTAAAACGCGATAGCTGTACCGACTACATCCTCTCAGCCCCCGAAGGCACCACTCATGACCTCGGACCCGTCTCCATCACAGGCAAATTCGCTTATGCATCCATCGACAATCAGGGCAATCTCCAACGGGCTTATCTGCTCTGCGGCACCGAACTCCGCTGCGGCAGTCACACCCTCACACTCCCGCAGGCGCAGACCCCACTCGACGTCACCTCAATTGACAAGCGCACCTATCATATATCGCAAACTTTGTCCGAACCCGACGCTCTCCCCGGAACCTATCTCCTGTGTGCAGACACCGGCTACGAAATCGAATCCGCCTCGGAAAAAACCATCACCGTACGGGATTACCCCGCCATCGCGTGCGACCGCATTGTACTCCTCAACGCCACCACCTTTGACCTAACGAAACCAGCGCACGCATGACCAGATCTGGCTCCACCCGATGGGGGAATTTTATAAAAGGCGCAATCAACTCGGCATCGCCCCCAGTCAAAACAAGCGTCGCCCGCCCATCCGGAACCAATTCACTAAACAGTCGCTCTACGGCACCAGCAGCCCCATAAACAATACCCGCCTGGATACAAGAAGTCGTATCCGTCCCAATAGCTGAATCAGGCGGTTGAAGCGCCACGTGGGGAAGCAAACTCGTTTCATCGTGCAGCGCGCGCAACCCCATCCCCAAACCGGGCGCAATCGTCCCCCCGCGAAAAACACCATCTGCTGTCACCAGATCCACAGTCAGCGCAGAGCCAAAAGCGGCGACAACCACACCACTCGCGCAAACGCGAAACGCCTCGCTCGCTTGCAATAGCCGATCAATGCCAACATAGTCGGGACGAGGCACAGCGACATCAATCCCCAGATCCATATCCGTATCAACCACCTGCGGCGCTATCGCCCACACCGTCTGAACCGCTTCTCGAATCACCCCATCTACACCGCGCACCACAGAAGCAACCAAACAGCGGTCGGGCGTTCCCATCGGGGCAAAACGTGATTTGAGAACATTCACGACCTGTGTCGCATCTTGAACTCCGCTAAGAGACACACGCGCAATCGGGCGATCGCCATCGTATAATGCCGCCTTCAAACGCGAATTACCCACATCAAAAACCAGCAGCTTTCGCCCCATTGTTCAATTCCTGTTTAGCGATCAGCCTAACCAGCCCCCAGTTCCCAGCCCCTCTTTTTTATCTGCGTTCATCTGCGTTCATGCTCGAATTACTCGCCTTCATTCTGCGGATCACACTTCCCCCTTCACCTCTCGCCGCCGCGCGTGTAAAACCAGTTCGGTATATCCATTGGGCACTTCGCGACCCTTGAAAACCAGATCGAGCGCCGCTTGAAACGCAATACTCTCATCAAAATTTGGCGCCATATTGCGATACGCCGCATCGCCTGCATTCTGCCGATCTACAACCGCGGCCATCTTCTCAAACGTCTCGCGGACTTGCTCTGCACTCACAATCCCGTGATGCAGCCAATTGGCGATATGCTGGCTCGAAATACGCAAAGTCGCGCGATCTTCCATCAGACCCACATCGTGAATATCTGGCACCTTAGAACAGCCAACACCCTGATCAACCCAGCGCACCACATAGCCCAAAATACCCTGCGCATTATTGTCCAGTTCCTGCACAATCTCCTCAGACGTCAAATTCCTATCCAGCAAAGGCGGTGTCAAAATCGCATCCAGACTCGCGCGTTCTCGCCTTGCGAGTTCTGCCTGCCGCGCCGAAACATCCACCTGATGGTAGTGCATCGCATGCAATGTGGCCGCAGTTGGCGAAGGAACCCACGCAGTAGTCGCCCCTGCTTCGGGGTGATTCATCTTCGTCTCCACCATCTCCCGCATCGCATCGGGCATCGCCCACATCCCCTTGCCTATTTGCCCTTTGCCGATCAACCCAGTCTCAATACCCACATCCACATTCCAATCTTCATAAGCCGTCAACCACGGCTGCGCCTTAATTTCATTTTTGGGAAGCATAGCACCGGCTTCCATACTCGTGTGCATCTCATCACCCGTGCGATCCAAAAAACCCGTATTGATGAAAATGACGCGCTCGCGGGCTTCCCACATAGCGCGTTTCAAATTGACAGTCGTGCGCCGTTCTTCATCCATAATCCCGATCTTCAGCGTATTTCGCGCAAGTCCAAGCGCATCTTCCACACGCCCGAATAATTCTACCGTCGCCGCCACCTCTTCAGGCCCGTGCATCTTGGGCTTTACAATATACACACTACCCGAGCGGCTATTTTGATATATGCCATTGCCCTTCAAATCGTGAATAGCCGCCAGCGACGTCACCATCGCATCCAAAAACCCTTCGGGAATCGCCTCTCCATCGGCAGTCGTCACCGCATCGGTGTACATGTGAATACCCACATTTCGCACCAGCAGCGTACTTCGCCCCGGCAATGTCAACGCACCGCCATCTGGACGGATATAATTCCTATCGGGATTCAATTTGCGATTCAGGGGTTGTCCATTCTTTTCAAAAGTCGTCTCCAGCGTCCCCTTCATCAAACCGCACCAGTTGCGATACACGAGCACCTTATCCGCGGCATCCACAGCCGATACAGAATCCTCACAATCCTGAATCGTGGTAATAGCTGATTCCAGCACCACATCTTTCACCCCTGCCGGATGGTCTTTGCCAATGGGATGGCCCGGATCAATCTGAATCTCAATATGCAACCCATTGTGCGCCAACAGCACACTGGACAGTGCCCCATCTCGCTCCGTATAGCCCACAAACTGATGCGGATCTGACAACCCTGCATCCCGACCATCAACCTCTGCCACAAGCACCTTCTGTCCACCCTCTTCACCCAGAGCAAACGCCGTCACTGCTGCGTAAGACCCACTGGACAACGGCACAGTCGCATCCAAAAATTCATTCGCACTGGCAATCACCTTCTCGCCGCGCACGGGATTATAAGCCGCACCCTTATCCGCGCCATCATCCTCCGGGATCACATCTGTCCCATACAGCGCATCGTACAAACTCCCCCAGCGCGCATTGGCCGCATTCAAACAATAACGCGCATTATCCACCGGCACAACCAATTGCGGTCCAGCCACTGTCGCAACCTCTGGATCAACCCCATTTGTCAACACCTGAAAATGATCTCCTTCGGGCAACAAATACCCGATCTCCTGCAAAAATGCCCTGTACGCTTCCCCATCAATAGATCCGCGCCCCTCGTGCCAGGCATCGATCTTTGCCTGCAAGACATCGCGCTTTTCCAATAAACGCCGATTCTCCGGTCCCATATCTCTTACAATCCCTTCCAACCCCTGCCAAAAAGCCTCTGCATCTACACCCGTATCGGGTGCGATTTCGTCTTTGACCAATGCGTACAGCTCGGCATCTACATTCAATTCTCCAACGGCTACCACACTCATATATCGCTCCTTTGGAAACTCAAGTATATCCACCTTTGCCCAACAAAATACGCGCCTCTTCGTCATCGCCTTCTAAAATCGCCTGCGTCAACCCGTCATCGGGAGGCGGTCCCCCGTGGGGTGATCGGCGCAGCCAGGTGGGCGTATAACTCAAAATCAACATCCTGCGCTTTGTTCTCAACGTTGGCAATCCGCGATGCCACAGATTGCTGTGAATCAACACGCCGCCCCCGGCCTTCACGCGAACCACAAGCTCACCCTCAACCGGCTCATAAACATCGGGAGGCGGTGCTCTATCCAACCAATTGTGCGACCCCGGCACAATTCCCACAGCCCCCGTATCATCATTCAAATCATCCAGATAAATCAGGGCATCCAACCCATGTGGTCTGGAAAACCACGGCGGTAAAGGATTGGAAACCACGCGCAAATGCTGGTGCCATGGGGTCTGATGAGGCGTTTCAGCCGGATAACTGATCCGCGCGCTCAATCCCCGAAGCCTGACCAGCGGCCCCATCATCGCCCGCGCAATAGATAACACAGGCGGAAATTTCAACAAATCCAAAAACACCGGATCTTTGTCCATCAAATGCCGCGGGATACGCCCCCAGGACCGCTTTCCAGTATCTCGAAATGCACCCGATTCCCGATCCTCCAACCGATCCAGCGCGTCTTGCAATGATTTCAAGTCCTCGCCCGCAAACAATCCCTCGCGCACCAGATACCCTTCCCGATCAAATTGCTGCAACTCCTCTGCTGATGCACAAACATCTATTTTGTAATGGTGGTCTGATCCGCGGGTATTGGGACTGAGAACTTTATAAGACACTGTACAATTCTGTTCAAAAGTGTGATCCATATCATCTCCTCATGCCATGACCAGAAGCCAATCGCCATCTCCCGGTGCTTCGTAAATGCGCTTGCCGTTACCCTCGCGCACTTCTGCTGCTTCCACATCGCCATCGCGCGGATTGTACCAGATACCCCGAAGCTGTGGTGACAGCCCCGCCATCTTCACCACCACCGCCTCACCCTGTGGTGTATAGGCAACCACGAGATCGTTTGCCACAGATTTAGAAATCAAAATGTGATTGTGTATATCTCGCTCGCCGGGCTGGATGCCCAACAACTCTGGGGACGGACGCAGCGTCCACCACCCGATAGAATCGAATGCATCAACGAGATAGCGAACTTGCTCTGCCCCATCCATCAGCAGCGCATCATGCCAGGGCAGAGGCGTTCCCGAATTGGGATGATCGACGGGTGGACCGCTGCCATCGTCCCACCCCCACACACCATGCCCCCCATAAGTCACGCCAGCGGTTGGCGCGTTGAGCAGGCTCCAGTACATCGCACTCCTCACCGACGCTGCATCGTGTGGTCGCTTTGAATGATAGGCCACATGATTTTCATAAGAAGGCTCCATATTAATATAAAATTGGCGCGGCGTCTTTTTCCAATCTTCCGCAGGCGGCCCTGTCACAATCCACTGCAAAGTCTCGTCGCTATCGCCATGCCCGCTTTGATAACCCACCACATCGAGCCAATTTTCAGACCGAAATTCATCAGTCGGGAATCGCCGCCCCGAACTGTGCATCGCCACAGGCGCGTGAGGCCCTTTCCCGAAAACCGCGCGACCAACGCGCTGCCACCGCTCGGCATTCTCGCCATCGTAATTGCCATCCCCACCCAGAATCCACACCACGGGATAACACGCCCAGCGCGCAACCATATATTCAGCCAACAGGATCATCTGGTCCTCTGGCAACGATGCGCCCGGGCTCTTTTCCGGATGATTGCGCCCTCCCAGTGCCCACAACATCACAGGCGCATTGACCAGGCCAGCCTGAAAAGTCATCTCCACCCAGTCATCCAACCGCTGAAAAAAGGTCGGATTTATTGCGATCTTTTTCATCCCAGAAAACGCCAGATTGCCCTCGACATCGCCATCTGGAGCCGCCCGCCACTGCGTAGCCACCCATTGCACGGTATTAAACCCCTGCCGCACGCGCTCGCTGAGATAATAACGCCATTCATCTCGCGTAGAACGCAAACACCCATTCCACGCCGTATCTGCCATAAAGAAAAATGGCTTTTCATCCGCATAAATAAAATGCCGCCTGCTTGCGGACAGCGCGATTGGGCCATGTACATCAAATTCACTGCTCGTCTGCGATGGCCCGCACATAAAACGCCCCTCGCGATTGTGCAATCCCGCGTTTTCCGCATCTGAAAAAAACGTCGCATACGACCACTCGCCCTCTTCATCTGGACAAAAACGCACGCGCCATTGCCGCCCGCCATCCCAAAATCCCATCACATTATAGACCGATCCAAACGGCGAAGTAAACACCACCTGCAATGCCGCTTCTTGAATGGGATTCCCGTAATCTTTATCACTTTCAAAATCAATCTCAATGCGTCCCCATTTTGTCACAACCCACTCACGACCATTTTGATCTATGTCACTCATATTTACACCTCTATTTCATTTTTCAGGTCCCTGGTCCAGCACATCTTCTACAAAAGCGCGCAAAACTTCGGCAGTGCTCCACGCCTGGGCAAAGCAGCCGCGAGATGCATGGGGCGGGTCGCCATCGAAAATTTCAGAAATATGTCCCAGGCCCGACGCTTCAACATGCCGCAACAAAGGGCACAACATACGTCTTGCATTAGCCCGGACATCTGCCTCGTCGCCGTGAATGCGAACCCAGGAAGTGATAAATGGCCCCATAAGCCATGCCCAAACCGTCCCCTGGTGATACGCGCCATCGCGACTATGCGGATCGCCGACATAAGTACCCCGGTATGCTGCGTCGGATGGCGATAGACTTCGCAAACCGCAAGGCGTGAACAACTCGCGTTCGACCACATCGAGAATACTGCGTTCACGCGCGGCATCGAGCATGCGATGCGGCAGGCTGAGGGCAAAAATCTGATTCGGGCGAATAGCAGCATCGGGCACCGTATCGGTCAGACAATCGTACAAACATCCGGCACCGGGGTTCCAAAATGCGTCGGCAAAGCGCGTAGCTACTCTTTCCGCAAGCCTGGCGTATTCGGCACTGAGCCTGAGTTCGCCATATCTATCAGCCAAATCCCGCATCACACACAGCGCATTGTACCACAGCGCATTGACCTCAACGGGTTTGCCCTGCCGCGGGGTAACGACCCAGTCTCCCACCTTAGCATCCATCCATGTCAGTTGCACACCAGACTCTCCAGCATAGAGCAATCCATCGCAATCCAGATGGATATTATAGCGCGTTCCCCGAACAAAATAGTGGATGATCTCCTGGAGCACTCGCCAGAGATTTTCGCGCACAAAAGCATAATCATCTGTGTACGCCAAAAAGCGATCTACCGCATAGACATACCACAGGGTTGCATCCACACTATTGTACTCGGGTATATCACCCCAATCGGGAAAACGGTTTGGAATCATCCCCTCATCGCAGAAACGCGCATAAGCAGCGAGAATATCGCGGGCTTCGTCAAATCGTCCGGTCACCAGCGCGAGACCGGGCAGCGCAATCATCGTATCGCGCCCCCAGTCCGTAAACCAGGGATAACCCGCGATAATGGTAGCGCGTGCATTGCTACGCCTGACGAGAAAAGCATCGGCACTCAGACCGAGACCCGTGCATTTGGGAACTGATTGAACAATTTTATTTCTCCGATCTACCTCAGTCTGCCGAAGCGCATTCACCTGATCGCATGCACCGCGTTCAAGGCCAACGAGCAAATGCGCGGATTCGCCCGCTTCGAGATCAAAGGTAAATTCTCCGGGGCAATACAGGTCTTCCTGATTATCCAGGCCGCGATAGGCTTCAACGGCATATTCAAAATTGTAATACCAATCGCCACGAGATTGAAATTCTCCATTGTGCGCGATATGCAAAGGAGGATATTCCGAATAAGGCTGAAAACTCATCAGACCATCACAAATATCGACATCGCCATTGAGCGTATCATTCTGGCGCGTTAGATAATGATAATCTCGAAAAGCCGCGAGCGGACGCAGCGTAAGCACAACGGGGCGATCAAAGGGACCGTAAGAAATCACAGTGGTATTTTGACCATAAACCATAAAAATTTGCTTATCAAAACGCAAATCGCCGACGCAATAGGTAAATATGGGAAAGGGATCCAATCGGACGTGTTCGAGATGGGTATAACCGTGTGGGTGAATGGCACCAGCGTAGCAATTACTACTCAGCTCAAAAGTCCCCATATCGGGCACAATAAGCATCTCTTCGAATTTGGACAGCGAAACAAATCGACCATGCGACGCATCTTCTGCAGGAATGAGCAAGCCGTGGTACCGCCGCGTATTCATCCCGATAATAGTCGAACACGCAAATCCCCCCAAACCATTGGTCTCAAGCCACTCCCGCCCCATCGCCTGACCGAGATCGCGACATATTTCCTTTTTAATAAAAATATCCATGATCCGTTTCTATTCGCCGAATGGAATATTCCCTCCCATCTTGACATCAAGCAGTTTTATGTCTATAAATACTTGTGAATGAACTTCTCTATATTCTCTGTATAACAAATGATCGGCCACCATTATGAGACAAGAACGTAAATTTGGCGATTACAAATCCGACAATTATGCCTGGATCACTTTGGCAACTGGTGAATATTACCCCGATATCTTGCCTCAAGCATGCGAACTCTATAAACCTGTACTGGTAATGTTTGGACAACTATTGCGTTCAGCACACTCCTCAATAGATTTTTTTATGCATTTGAATGATGTGCGTGTCCCGTGGATGCGTATCCAATTGATGCGCGTCTTTCGGAAATATGTCAGCCCAGATACCCCCGTTGAGATGCTGAAAAGAAAATCTTCCGCCCAGAAGATATGCGATGAATTTGGTGAAAGATTTAGAGCAATAGTAGAAGTTCAGAAGGCTTTTGAAAGCCGTCCATTGCCAGATGAAGCATTGTGCGCTGTCCTTTGGGAGTACAAAGATCGAGGTAAAAAAGGTTACGATATGACAGAGCGAATGTTTCAGCTTTTACGAGAACAATTGCCACAACTAAAAATTGTTGGCCCTGAAAGAGCTGGCAAAGATGTCTTGCTCGGCGATGTTTTTGAAAATTATCCCAAACCAGATAGACCTGTCGATTTTGTAATATTTGAAAATGAGACAGTTTTAGCCGTAGGTTTGGCTCGCTATGATTCAGATAGAGGTGGTGCCCAGGAAGATGACCGCACTGGACAGTACCGAGATTGCGCTCAAGAAGTCATTGCCTATACCGACGCTTTAGGGATGAATACAAAAGTAATTTTTGTAAATGATGGACCAGGCTTGTTATTAGGTTCAATGTGGGACGATTACGCCTATATTGAAGAAACATGGCATAGGCGTGTCAAAGTTGTTACACTGCGTATGATCTCAGACCGTATTACTTATGAATGGTTAGTTGAATAATTTCAAGGGTTTCGAAAATGGCTATTGGTATTCCGACAATCAAAAAAGAAAAAAAGAACAAAAAAGATTTGACCATGCATCTGGATTATTCTGGCAAAAAATCCGCACCTGATCTAATGAAGACCCCAAAGTCAAAATTGGTAAATGTATGGGCAAAAACCGAAAAAGGTGCGGATACTCGGAATTTTTTCTTTTATGGTGATAATTTGCCAATTATGGCTAAACTTTTAGATGATCGTAAGATAGCCGGAAAAGTTCGATTGGTTTATATTGATCCACCTTATTCAACCCAGACCGCTTTCCACTCTCGGAAACTCTCTCACGCTTATGAAGATAATTTAACGGGAGCGGAATTCATTGAATTTTTACGTGCGCGATTGATCTTGCTCAGAGAATTATTGGCAGAAGATGGTTCAATTTATCTCCATCTGGATGAAAAAATGATCTTTCATATCAAAGTAATTATGGATGAAATATTTGGCTTGAGCAATTATAAAAACTGTATCGTGAGAAAAAAATGCAACCCCAAAAACTATACGCGTAAGAAATATGGCAATATTTCGGATTATATCTTGTTCTATACAAAATCAGATCAATACGTTTGGAATCGCCCTATAGAACCCTGGACAGAAGACCGGGCATTAAAAGAATATCAATATATAGAGGAGAAAACAGGACGTAGGTATAAAAAAGTGCCCATACACGCGCCGGGCGTCCGTAACGGTGAAACTGGAAAGCCTTGGCGGGGGATGCTCCCCCCTCCCGGCAAACACTGGCAATATACGCCCCAAAAGCTGGATATGCTTGACGCTGAAGGTAAAATCTATTGGTCTCCAAATGGCAATCCCAGGCGCAAAGTCTATCTCGATGAAAACCCAGGCGTGTCTGTGCAAGATATATGGCTCGATTACCGCGATGCTCACAATCAAAATATCAAAATTACTGGCTATCCGACAGAAAAGAATCCAGAGCTTCTCAAGCGCATTATAGAGGCGTCTTCAAATCCCGATGATATAGTTTTAGATTGTTTTTGTGGTTCTGGAACGACTCTGGAGATCGCGCATCGGCTTGGGAGGAGATGGATTGGAATAGATAACAGCGTAGAAGCTATGCGTACTGTTTTAGATCGTTTTGCTAAAGGCACAGAGATGATGGGCGATTTCGTTTCTGAAAGACAGAAAAAAAATCAACTCCCTTCACTTTTCGAGCCTTTAGAATGTAAAATAGAGCAAGGAATGAGAGCCTCCAAACACAGGCCCATCAAAAATTTTTCACTTATAGCAGACGAAAAATGCGCCAGAGACATAGAACCTGTAGTTGATAAATGGATCAAACATCAGCTATAGTAGAGCCACGATTTCACAATCGGAAGAGACCTGCATGACTATGGAGCAATTGACATTGGGTTTCGGATCCCCTGCTGCTGTGTCTGAATGGCTCAAACGGGAACTGGCGGACTTCAACGCATTTGGCCAAAATACGATTGTGACCTCTACGGAGACAGAGCAGATTCGCCTTGAAACTTACGTAAACGAATTTTGGACCGCAAAACAAAGAGCAGCCAATGCACTGCACGAAATATCATATCGAGCGTGCTTCAAGCCCCAACTTCCCAGATTCTTTATCGAACGACTAACCTTACCGGGCGACGCGGTCTATGACCCCTTTGCTGGGCGGGGTACAACACTCATCGAATCCGCGCTTTTGGGGCGCATTCCCATAGGATGCGACATCAATCCCTTGAGTTCTATCCTCACGCTCCCCCGCCTGAATCCACCCACCATTGATCAAGTCGCCGACAGACTATCCCATATAGAACTCGAAGATGTCGATGAATATCCGGAAGAATTACTGGTCTTTTATCACCCGGAAACATTGAAGCAGATTTGCGCCTTAAAAAAATATCTTACAAAAAAAGAAACAAATGGGGAATCTGATCAGGTTGATCAATGGATTCGCCTCGTCGCACTGAGCAGATTGACGGGTCACTCATCCGGCTTTTTCTCTGTTTATACCCTGCCACCCAACCAGGCTGTCTCTATTGATTCACAAAAAAAGATCAACAAAAAAAGAAATCAAGAACCACCGTTAAGAGATGTCAAAGATAGCATCCTTAAAAAAACGCGTACTCTATTAAAAAATTGCGACGATCAAACTCGAAAAATATTGAAATGCGCTTCTAATCAGGCGCGCTTTCTTACGCAACCATCAGATAGCATTCCCGAAATCGCGTCCAACTCCTTCGCCCTTGTCGTAACCTCCCCGCCGTTTCTCGATGTCGTCAACTACGCGCAGGACAACTGGTTGCGATGCTGGTTTTGCGGGATAGACCCTGCAACTGTTCCCATCACCATGGCAAGGAAAGTGGAGCAATGGCAATGCGAAATGACAAAGGTCTTTTTAGAATTAAAGCGCGTTTTGAAACCCGGCGGACATATCGCCTTTGAAGTCGGCGAAGTCAGACACGGCAAAGTAAAACTCGAAGAAGCGGTTATCCCGTGCGGCATCGAAGCGGGACTCACGCCATTGCTCGTCTTAATCAACGACCAAAAATTCACCAAAACCGCCAATGTTTGGGGCGTCGATAACAGAAAAAAAGGTACAAACACCAACCGAGTCGTCGTGTTCAAAAAAGAATAATTGAACGATCTATATCCAGCTCACTCAAACTGTTTTTTGCTCTGATTACACGCCTTGCCTTTACCGCGGATAATATCTGCTCTTTGCCATAGCTCAACAGCGCGACTAATCGCATCGCCCTCACCGAGAAACTGTTGTATCTGTCCTCTGGTAAACCAATCGCAGTCTCCGTTTGCCAGCGCATCGGCGTCTATATTCTCATCCGAGAAACCATAAACCCGACAAATACCATCTTCCTCTTCCACATCTTCAATATAAGACATCCACGGCACCTCCAGATCGAGTTGCTTCCTGGTAAGTTCTTGCAAAGAGCCTACACGCGCGCCGACATCCCAGCCGACCAACTTTTCCTCTTCCCACCCCTCGCCACCCGGCAACTCCCAACGACCCATCTCATCATCGCGTCTTAGCAAGAACCTCGGCTCCCCACCATTCGGACACTCGATAAGCAAACGGGTCGTCTCAATCGGCTTGTCAAAACAGACGGGAATAAGCCGTTTTCCATCATCGCTCAAAGCCTCAAGAGAAGCGGAATTATACGGATAATATCCCGCGGCGGGAGGCGCGTTTGCCGCACAATACTTATTAAAAATACCACAACGGTCTTCTGTACTCGTACCCGCAGGTGCTTCATGCCAGACGTGCTCGTTGACAACCAGCAAATCCCCCGCTTTGAGTTCCGGATCGATAAAATCCGGCAATTGGCTCCTATCGGGCCGTGTAACATCTAAAATATGTGCATCCTCGTCAATTATCCGCGTCAGTTTGTGCGATTTCGGCGACACCAGAAAAGGACCATACTCCGGATCGAAATCAGTCAGCGGAATAATGGCAAACACCCAGTTCATCGACGAACCAACGGGACGCCACCGTTTGTAATCGCAGTGAGCACCACCTCCTTTATCGCCCGGCGTCCGCAAATACGCCACAAAAGCCGTCAAATGCGCCGGTTGACCCAGTACGGACTCTACCGCACCAACAACCGTCGGATGCTCGGAAATCGAAGTAAGTCCCGATTCTGATAGTCTGTTGCCACTAACGGTGTACTTCGCAGGCTCAGGATACGAAAGCTTTGGTGGGTACGCACCGCGTTTGACCTTTTCCTGCACAACGCGACGAAGGTCATTCGCTTCGCTCGCGGATAAGACATTGCGAATAATCACATAACCATCCTCATGGTAATCCGCGATCTGTTGCTCACTAAGGGTCATAATGAGAACTCCTTTCAAAACGCACGCGACTTTACGCACGCGACTTTTTTAGTCTGGATAAAATCTGATACAACTCGGGCAATCTGCTACTTTGAAATTAATACAAGAGCGTCAGGAGGAGGATAATAGCCAAAAGTCTCCAATTCCTGACGCTCAATTAAACGGTCTATATGATTGAAATCCAAAATACGAGCAGTCACCTCGCCTATTTCTGTAAGAGTATCAATTCTCACGCCGTTCAAAGCGAAATGGTCTGCCCAATGATCAATACGAGGATTAAAGAAACGATAAAATTGTCCCGTTTGTCTCACGATAGACCCAATGTCACTACCCTTGTTGCGATTGCAGAACAAACACGCATAGGCCAAATTGCTATCTTCTGTTGGTCCGCCATGTTTCACACTAATGATGTGATCAATTTCGCATCCAAAATAGGCATCATCTTCGTGAATCAGGCAGTACTCGCACAGCCTCCTGGCGCGTGTTATCGCAAGTTGTCGTAAAGCAACGCTGATATAGGTTTTACTCATCTTTCAAATAATGGCGGGTACGGGCTTTAGCAAGACGCATCAGATGCTCAAGTTCCAAATAATGATTGAGTTCAGCCGTCTCTTCTGCAGTAAGTCCTGTTGTTTTCTCGCGATAGACCAGATCGGCGACTTGCTTTTTGGCAGTTTCAGATGGATGAAAGGCTACCAAATCTTCAGGCGTTATCCCCTCTGCAATAAAATCAATGATTTCCCTATAAGCGGATGATACACTCATCTTCTCATCCTCCTTCCCTACGAGTCTTCGTTGAACTTGATGTTACAACCGAGGGCTTTGGTCTCGGACATTGAAACAGCTTCTCCGGCCAACAATGCGTCGAGCGCGTCTTTGAGGTACGCCGCTTCCACGGCATTGGCATCCGAAGCATTATCGTCAATCGCGCCGTGATACGCGAGCTTGCCTTTATGATTAAAAAGAAAAATTTCTGGCGTACGGCTGGCGCCAAATGCGCGGGCGACCTGGGATGCGGGATCAACCACATAGGGAAACTCGTAAGATAGCACTTTTGCGCGCGCGACCATCTCGTCAAAACTATCCTCTGCAGCACGCCTGGGATCATTGGAATTAATCACAATAACACCAAACCCCTTGCCGCGATACGCATTGCCAATACTGGCTACGCGGCTTTCCCATTTGACGGCCCAGGGACAGGAATTGCACGAAAAAATCACCAGAGTACCCTTCTCGCCCTGCACGCTCTCCAGAGTGTACATTTTACCATCGGTGCCCTTCATCTCCAGGTCGGTTGCCGGTGCTTCTGCGCCCAATGCGAGGGTTTCGCTTTTGCCTGCTTCGGCATTGAAACCCATCGCTGCGACAAGTGCAATCGCTAATAATCTACGCATGGAATCCTCCTGTATTTGGTGGTATGAGAGTATCTATAGTCTTAATGTCGGATAGGCGCACCCTAAAGTACCCCTTGACCGCCTCCCATCAATACATCGCGTATCTTCGCTTCAAATTGTTCGCGCGAGGTCTTCCCGAGCCAAAAATGGCGTTTATTGCCCGCGCTGTCGTATAGCCATGTAGCGGGTATTGCGCCCCACCAGTCGGGGTCTAATGTATTGATAAACGCCCCATCGCTCTTCAACTTGATATAGCTTGGAAAATCAACACCGTGCGCTT
Organism: Candidatus Latescibacterota bacterium; assembly: GCA_965205975.1. Classification (GTDB taxonomy): domain Bacteria; phylum Latescibacterota; class UBA2968; order UBA2968; family UBA2968; genus VXRD01. The sequence goes on along the minus strand of OZ242195.1, from coordinate 5,160,964 downwards.
TGAGAAAGGCAATCGCGCCATCGGCCTGACCTTCAGAATCAGCAGAAATAAAGACGATCTTTAGACCCTGATCTTTGTACTGATTATAAACAGCCATCAAATCGGGAAACTCTTCAACACATGGGGGACACCACGTTGCCCAGACATTGACGAGAACGACCCTGGCATCGGTATTTTTCACATCCTTGAGAATCTCCTCTGCCGTCGCGGGAATGAGATACTGGTCGGTATTCGATGCGCGATCTGTTTTGGGTGCGTCGCAGCTTACAAGAAGAAGAGCAATAAAAACAAATATATGACGTTGCAAAAAAACCTCCGTTAAATCGCAATAGTATTATCCACCCAGGGCATCTTTATAGGCTTGCAGGCGCTCTTGTATGCCCTCGTCTGAAAGCGCGAGAATTTGCGCTGCCAGCACAGCGGCATTGCGCGCATTGTCAATACCCACAGTCGCAACGGGAACCCCTGGAGGCATCTGAACAATAGCGTATAACGCATCAACGCCGTTGAGCGCACCCGAAGCGCATGGAACGCCAACAACCGGCAAAGTCGTATGCGCGGCAATCACGCCGGGCAGTGCTGCGGCCAAACCAGCACCTGCAATGATCACCTTCAAACCACGCGCCTTTGCCGTACTGGCGTATTCAGCGGTACGCTCGGGATTGCGATGGGCGGAACATACGATCATATCGTAGGGAATCTGGAGTTCGTCGAGAATGGCGCAGCCTTTTTCCATCGTGGGTTCATCCGAAGAACTGCCCATAATAATGCCAACAACTGGATCTGCCATAAAAATCTCCTTTGGTATTTAGATTTTTCTACTGATTCAACCGGCGCACGCGCGCAGGTGTGTGGTCTGCTTGCGTCTCACTGGAAAAAATTTTGAGTGACCTGTCTTCAATAGGCAGGTCAATGCGGACGCCATCACGGCGATGGGATTCCCGAAGAGCAATCGCAACCTCGAGAGCAGCGCGACCATCGGCTCCCGAGCAACGCGGCGGTCGGTTGTTCTCCATAGCATCAATCAGATCATCCACAGTGGTAATACCCTGACCCACGGGACGCGCTGGCTGCGGGAAAGGAGACCGCGCAGGGACGCCCCGGTTCCCCAGGCCGCCTGAAACTCTTTGAAAAAACTCAAACTCAAGCGCATCCGATAAGGTGCGAACCCTGCCCTCTGTCCCAATAATATCAAATTCCCACGAAGCAACACCTGTCGATGTCCCGCGGAGATACGCCCGAACGCCATTGTCAAAAGCGAGATATCCATTGCCCATCAGATCGTCATCAGATGCGGTATCTTCATCCGACGCCATCTCTCCAAAAACCCATGAAACATCGCCACCAGCGAGATAGCGAATCGTATCAATCGCGTGACTGCCATTGTGCGACAAACCACACTGGGCATAAGCGGTAATCTGGAGAATATCGCCCAGATCCCCCGCTTCGATCATGCGGCGGGCTTCACTGAAATAGGGATTGTAACGACGCGAGCAATACACGGCGATGGGAACGCCATTTTCCCGGCAAGCATTAACCATAGCATCGGCTTCTTCAAGGCTAAAGGCAATGGGTTTTTCCACCCACAAGGCTTTCACACCAGCATCAACAGCGTCCATTACAATTTGTGGACGGTAACGCGCTGTGGTAGTCACACTGACGATATCGGGTTTTGCGTCTTCGAGCAAATCGCGATGATTGGCATACAAATGATCGCTATCAATACCCCACCGCTCGCCAAACAAAGCGCGCTGCTCATCGTGGGGATCAGCCCCCGCAATGAGATCAGTCTGCGAATGCGCGCAATAAGTGGGACCATGGCAATAGGGCAAGAAAATAGACCCGCCCTGAGTAATTTCGTCATCAAATGTACTGCCCATACGCCCCAGACCGATAACCGCTGCTTTGTAAGACATCTTATGCCTCCAGAAATATCTGGCGTTCAAGAAAGATACGCATTATAACGCTTAGTTGCCAAATTGGTTGAGAAATAAAACTCGTGTTCAGTATGGTCGAATGACCGTTAACCCTGGAATCATATCAAAGTGGCGCACGTTCTTGGTATAGAGGATCTGTCCACGCTCCTTAACCGTCGCTGCAATAAGCGCGTCGGGCATAAGAAGTCCGTAGCTTAGAAAAAATGTTTCCATCAGTTGATAGGCGATCTGTGAGGCAGTGGTAGTAACAGGCAAAACAGTACATTTTTGAAGGAATTGCTGTAGCTGATTCAACTCTGCTTTGTTGCGACACCCCACGACTAATTCCATAGCGGAAATGGTACTAATTTGGATGCCCGATACTTGATGAGCCGCCAAAAACGTGACTGCATCTACGATACCCCTCGTTGCATCAATAAGAATATCAGTATCAATCACTCCGGGGGTATGATTCGTTTGTGCCACTTCTGTCTTTCCTTTCGCACCCATGATGCACTATCACTCATATCTTCGCGTTCCGCCCACATACCAAAAAAAGGTAAGGCGGTAAAATTTTCGCGTTCATCAGGCGTAGTGCTTTGGCGAGCAGTGTTAATCGGCTCAACATGTATGACCACTTCTGTCCCTTCGGGCAAGGGCAAAGGCTTGGAGAGCAAAATACTCCCATCTTGTACCTTACCATGTTCTATAAATGCCATTTTTTACCTCCTCATTAAGGGACTCCCTTACTCACGCATTTGTCAAAGCGCGATGCCCAATATCCCTTCGGAAATAGGCCTTGTCAAAATCAATTTTGCCCACTGCTTTATAAGCGCGATCGATGGAAGATTTGATCGTATCGCCGATTGCAGTAACGCCGATAACGCGCCCGCCATTGGTGACGAGTTGATCGTCTTCGCGTCCCGTGCCAGCGTGAAAAACGATCACATCGCCCGGTGCCTCGGCGCGATCAATACCAGAAATGGGAAAGCCGGTATCGTATGCTTCGGGATAGCCTCCCGAAGCCATAACCACGCAGGTCGCCGCGCGGTTGTCGAGTTCAATATTGAGATCCGCCACCGAACCATTGCACACAGCCTCAATTATATCTACGAAATCGGTTTTGATCAATGGGAGAACCACCTGCGTTTCTGGATCGCCCATGCGGCAGTTAAATTCAATTACTTTGGGACCATCAGCCGTGACAATAATACCACCGTAGAGAATGCCTTTGTATGGACGATCCTCCTGTGCCAGGGCGTGTACCGTGCGCTTCATAATGCGCAGAACAATATCGTCAAAGAGTTCAGGCGTAATAATCGGAGCAGGCGCATACGCACCCATACCACCCGTATTGAGCCCCACATCGCCCTCGCCAATCGTCTTATGGTCTTGCGAAGGCACAACACAAACAATATTTTCACCATCTGAAAATCCAAATATCGACGCTTCTTCCCCCTCGAGCAACGCCATCGCAACCAGCTTGTCACCCGACGCGCCAAAGGCGCGTTTCACCATCACTTCATCCACGGTTTTATAGGAATCTTGCAGCGTCTCACAATAAATCGCCCCTTTGCCCGCAGCGAGACCGCTCACTTTGAGATAGAGCGGGTGTTGCCATTCCCTGAGCCGTACCTTAGCCGTTTCAGCATCCACAAAAGTTTCATAAGCACCGGTTGGAATATCGTATTTATGCATAAGTTCAAGCGCAAAATCTTTGTCCGCTTCAATTTGCGCCGCTGCCTGTGTGGGACCAAAAACAGCGAGACCCCGTTGCGCGAAAACATCGACAATACCATCTGCAAGGGGAGCTTCGGGACCGATGACCGAAATGTCAATACCCTCCCGTTGTGCAAAATCTACCAGACCATTGAGATCGCTATCCGAAATATCGACACATTCGGCATATTGCGCCATACCCGGGCTTCCGGGTGCTGCGTATAACCTGGTAATCTTGCTGCTTTGGGCAAGTTTCCAGACAAAGGCGTGTTCGCGCCCGCCCTTGCCGACGACGAGGAGTTTCATATGGCGTTCTCCTGGATGACTGTTTCTTCCTCAAGCACATCTTCTGGCGTTTGGGTAATCAGTGTGCCGACATCCTCACCCTCCACAATACGGCGCATCATGCCTTTTTGTTCAAAATCGAAAACGTGAATCGGCAAATGATGGTCACGCGCGAGAATCACTGCGGACTGATCCAGAGCACCCAGATTCTTTTGAATAATTGTATCGTGACTGATGCAGCGATAGAGTTTGGCATCGGGGTTTTTGTTCGGATCGTCTGTATAAATGCCATTGGTTTTATGCTTGGCAAACAAAATGGCTTCTGCGCGCACTTCGAGCGCGCGCTGTACACCGGGATAATCGGTGGTGAGAAAGGGATTGCCAATACCACCGGCAAAAATGACAATATACCCCTTATCGAGATGCCGAGCAGCAACCAGGCGAATAAAGGGTTCTGCAACTGCGTTAATCGGAATCGCGGTCATCACGCGCACCTCGGCATCGCTTTTGGCATTGAGCACACCGCGCAGCATCAGGCTGTTGATAATAGTGCCAAGCATACCGATATTATCGGCTTCGGAACGTTCAATGCCCCACCGCACACTCTGTTCGCCCCGAAAGATATTGCCCCCGCCAATAACAATGCCGATTTCAATACCCCGGCTGTGAATACCGAGAATTTCGTCGGCAATATGTTCGAGTGCCTCCGGGTCAAATCCCGATTCCAAAGCACCTGAAACAGCACCGCCACTGAGTTTGAGAACAACGCGTTTGTACCGCATACAATCTGACTCCTCTGCAAAAATATTAAATGTTGATGATAGCTGCTAAAATATATAGCGAAGCGAGACATGGCGAAAGAGGAAAGACGTTGACATTTGAGTAATTTTGAATTTACTTCAAACTTTGATCCGCCAACTTGTCGATCTGTGTTTTCTGGACCCTGGATAGGACAAACTAATGCCCCCAAACGATAACGCTTACGTCGAATTTGAGAATGTCTGCAAAAGTTACGACGGAAGCACACTAATTGTCCAAAACGTCAATTTCAGCGTCCGAAAGGGCGAATTTCTAACCTTACTCGGCCCATCCGGGTCGGGGAAAACCACCTGCCTGATGATGCTTGCCGGCTTCGAGGCACCCACCTCGGGCGACATCCGCATTGACGGGCGTTCTGTACACGCACTACCCCCGCGCAGGCGAGGCATTGGCATGGTATTTCAGAACTACGCGCTCTTTCCACACATGACAGTGGGCGGCAACCTCGCCTTTCCCCTTGAAGTACGAGGATTTGACCGCGAGCAGTGTCGCGAACGCGTGGTGCGTGCCCTGGACCTGGTTCGCCTCAGCGGCCTGGAAGACCGGCGGCCCAACCAACTCTCTGGCGGTCAGCAGCAACGCGTGGCAATCGCCCGCGCACTGGTATTTGAACCCGATCTGGTGCTAATGGACGAACCCCTTGGCGCACTTGACCGACGCCTGCGCGAGGAGATGCAGTACGAGATCCGCCGTATCCACCAGAGTCTCGGTGTAACCATTGTTTACGTCACGCACGACCAGCAAGAGGCCATGGTAATGTCGAACCGCATCGCTGTCCTGCGCGGGGGAGACATCCAGCAAATTGCCGAACCCGAGGCCCTCTACGAAGAGCCAGAGCGTTCATTTGTAGCCCGCTTCATCGGCGAAAACAACCGCCTGCACGGCCGCGTAAAAAACGTAAATGGGGACATCTGCGAAGTAGAAACCGGGGGCCAAATCATTCAGGCATTGCGCGTTGCACCCTGTCAGAGCGGCGACGCCACCACGCTATCGATTCGCCCGGAACGCGTCGCCATAGAACCCGAACCGGGTCTGTACACCAATGAACTCGAAGTAAAAATCGAGGACATCACCTTTTTAGGCGACCATCTGCGCCTTCGCCTGAACGTGTGCGAGTCCTCGGATTTCATCGCAAAAATACCTAACATCGTGGGACACGGAGCCGTGCTGAAAGGCGATAAAATTCGCATCGGCTGGACACCAACAGACTGCCGGGTGCTCGACCCGGACGAGGAGGAGGATTAAGACATGAATACCAAACAGAGAAAGACATTATGCACCGCGATAATAGCCGCGCTGGCGATGTTGACTCTGGGCTGCGATTTTGCGGAAGACCGACCGCTGACTGTGGTCTCCTGGGGAGGATCTTATGCGCGCGCATGTGTCAAAGGCTACCACGAGGCATTCACCGCTGAAACAGGCATTAAAATCAACCTCGAAGAATACAACGGCGGACTGGCACAGATTCGCGCACAGGTTCAAGCGGGCAATGTGCATTGGGATGTCGTCGATTTGAGATTCCCGACATGGGCGCAAGGCTGCGATGAAGGACTGCTCGAACACGTTGAGATCGACTCGCTGCCAGCGGGAGCCGATGGAACGCCTGCGGAAGAGGATTTTATGTTCGGAACATCGACAGACTGTGGCGTAGCAACACTGTTTTACTCCACCATATACGCGTACAACAAGGAGAATATCCCGGGCGAAAAACCCACCACAATAGCCGATTTCTTTGACCTCGAAAAATTCCCTGGACGCAGAGGCATGCGCCGCTCACCCCAGGAGAACCTGGAATTCGCGCTAATCGCCGACGGCGTACCGCTCAACAAGGTATATGCCACCCTCGACACGCCCGAAGGCGTGGATCGCGCCTTCCGCAAGCTGGGCACCATCAAAGACCACATCGTATGGTGGGAAGCCGGAGCACAGCCACCGCAGATGCTCGCCGATGGCGAGGTGGTCATGACCACGGCTTACAACGGGCGCATCTTCAATGCTCAAGTGCTGGAAAATCAGCCATTCGTCATCGTGTGGGACGGACAAATACTGGATCTATCTGGACTTGCTATTGTCGCGGGAACCCAGAATCTCGAAGCCGCAAAGAAATTTCTCAATTTTGCCTCAACAGCGAAGGCCATGGCCGGTGTCGGTAGTCGCATCGCCTACAGCCCCACGCGCCACTCTGCGGAGGCACTAATATCGACACACGCCGAGAAGGGTGTGGATATGAATCCCCACATGCCCAACAGCCCGCAAAATTCTAAGCGCGCCCTGCGAAATGCCTGGGAATGGTGGAGCGTTCACATCGACGAAATGAACGAGCGCTTCAGCACCTGGCTGGCGCAGTAAGGGATATTCTATTCATATCTGTACAAGGAGGAAATAACTTGAAGTGGCAAAACAAGCGTAAAACGGCATTTTATCTAACTGTACTGACCGCACTGGCGATATGGACCTCAGATCGTGCAGTAGCCAACGATAGACCACTGACCGTGGTCTCCTGGGGCGGATCTTATGCACGCGCCTGCGTCAAAGGCTACCACGAGGTGTTCACCGCTGAAACAGGTATTAAAATCAACCTCGAAGACTACAACGGCGGGCTGGCGCAGATTCGCGCACAGGTCGAGTCGGGCAATGTGCATTGGGACGTCGTCGATATGGAAATCCCCGACATGGTGCGAGGCTGTGACGAGGGCCTGCTTGAACTCATCCCTGTCAACTCGCTGCCAGCGGGAGCCGATGGAACGCCTGCGGCACAGGATTTTCCGCTCGGAACGATGACGGATTGCGGTCCGGCAACGATATTTTACTCCACCGTATATGCGTACAACGAAGAGAATATCCAGGGTGAAAAACCCACCACAATGGCCGACTTCTTTGACCTCGAAAAATTTCCCGGACGCCGAGGCATGCGCCGCACACCTCTGGCAAACCTGGAATTCGCGCTGATCGCCGACGGCGTACCGCTCAACAAAGTATATCCCACCCTCAATACGCCCGAAGGCGTAGATCGCGCCTTTCGCAAGCTGGACACCATCAAAGACCACATCGTATGGTGGGAAGCCGGGGCACAGCCACCGCAGATGCTCGCCGATGGCGAGGTCGTGATGTCCACGGCCTACAACGGACGCATCTTCAATGCACAGGTATTGGAAGATCAGCCCTTTGTCATCGTATGGGACGGGCAAATACTGGACACTGGCGGGCTTGTCATTGTCGCGGGAACGCGGAACCTCGAAGCCGCAAAGAAATTTCTCAATTTCGCCGCAACAGCGAAAGCCATAGCTGGCGTCGGCCGTTACATCGCCTACAGCCCCACGCGCCACTCTGCGGAGGCACTAATATCGACACACGCCGAGAAAGGCGTGGAAATGAACCCCCACATGCCCAACAGCCCGGAAAATTCTAAGCGCGCCCTGCGAAATTCCTGGGAATGGTGGAGCGATCACATCGACGAAATGAACGAGCGCTTCAGTGCCTGGCTGGCGCAGTGAGAGAGGTATCATACTGCCCATCTAAGTAATACAACTGAAATCGCCAGGTAAGTAGAGTTCAGCCGAGAGAGTCGCAATATTCCGGCATTTGAAATAGCTCACATAGCCCTTTAAGGAGATACAATACATGAGCCAGGCCTATGAACGTCCTTTTCGGCCTATCGAAATAACCGATTCTACCGTTACGTCTTTTTCTCTGTTAAGTATGGCCGAACAACTCATGAAGGAGGATGTTATTGACCATGCGGGACGCAACTCCTTGTCCTTAGTGCATGGAAACGATTTGACTGTTGTCTTGATAGTATTAAAGGACCAGGCTATACTTCACGAACATACCGCCCCTGGACCAATCACCGTCACAGCCCTATCTGGACATCTCGAGTTCTCGACAGCCACTGAATCTAAGCCACTGAGAACAGGTGACGCTGCGGTTTGTGCAGCCCACTTACCTCATAGCGTCAAAGCCCTGGAGGACAGTGCCTTTTTGCTCGTGATTGGCGGCAGGGGCGAATAGAAAAAGGAACGATTGAGAATTATTGAAAATGGTCAAAAGTCCGGAACAGCAGATATATTCCGCCGACTCTCGACCATTTTAGACGTGGAACTGGACGATCTGATCGAATGAAAAAGACTACAGAGAGATATGACACTTACATGTGATTTTAAAGAAACGATAAAGGCTCGCATCCAGCGCGATCCAGCCTTTCGGGATGAATTGATAAAAGAGGCCATCCGGTGCATACGTGCTGACGGTGTGGACACCGGGTTATCAGCCAGATCCAAAAGTACGAAGGCGTCTAACTCAAGGGGGAAGGATCGGACTACTGGGGAAGTTACCCCCCAAGTTACCCCCTAAGTTACCCCTCAAGTTACCCCCTAAGTCCGGCTCTTTCGAGTGATTTCGGGAGAAATGACCAACACAATTCAGGCAGGCACTTGATTCGAGCGCATGGCACTTACCGATAAAAACTCGCAACAGTGTCACGAGTTTTTCCGCGACCTCAAAACTAATCTATGCAATCAAACACAGACATAAAAACCACCATCCTCCGTCCGCGACTACGCGCTACGGGACTGGTGTTGCCATTACTGGCATTTATTGGCGTCACATTTATCGCGCCCCTGGCGACAATGCTCGTACACAGTGTGTACGATCCCACAGTAGGCAATGCCCTGCCTGAAACCCTCGACCTGCTGAGGAAGTGGGATGGAAAGAGCACACCCGACGAAGCAGTGTACGCAGCGGCTGCACGCGAGCTATTAAAAGCGCGCACAGATCGCTCGCTGGGTCGGGTTGCCACCCGCGTCAACCGCGTACATCCGGGCCTGCGCAGCGTTTTCACGCGCAGTGCAAGATCGTTGCAAAACGTCCTCGAAGGTCCCTATCGCGATGCCATGATCGGCCTGAATTCCGCATGGGGCGATGTACAAACCTGGTACGCGATCCGCAGTGCCGGGGACCGTTTCACCGCGCGGCACTATCTCAATGCCATTGACCTGAAACCCCTGCCCGACGGATCCATCGCTCGCCAGCCCCCAGAGCGCCGCATCTATCTGTCCCTCTTGTGGCGCACCTTTGTCGTGAGCCTCGGCATCACCGCGATCTGCCTTCTACTCGGCTATCCCATCGCCCACTTAATCGCGCATTCGCCTCCGCGCATCGCAAATCTGCTCCTCATCCTCGTACTCGTACCCTTCTGGACATCGCTTCTGGTGAGAACGACATCCTGGATCGTACTGCTCCAGACCCAGGGCGTAATCAACGACTTACTCGTCACAATTGGGCTGATCGGCGACGACGGCCGCCTCGCCATGATCTACAATATGATTGGCACACTCGTGGCAATGACCCATGTGCTCCTGCCCTTTATGATCCTGCCCCTATACTCCATCATGCGCGCCATCCCACCGAGCCAGATGAGTGCCGCCGCGTCGCTGGGTGCGAATTCCTTTCAGGCATTTTGGCGCGTGTACTGGCCGCAGACCCTGCCCGGTGTAGGTGCCGGATCACTGTTGGTATTCATCCTTGCCATCGGCTACTACATCACCCCTGCGCTGGTAGGCGGCAGTACCGGACAACTCATCTCCAACATGATCGCTTATCACATGCAAACCTCGCTCAACTGGAGTCTGGCCGGAGCACTTGGCGGCATCTTGCTGGTATGCGTAATCGCGCTCTATCTGCTCTACGACCGCATAGTTGGCATTGACCGCATGAGGTTGGGCTAACATGATCTCAACACAACGCATTGGCCGGGGCGCGTACCTGGCCTCCTGTACCCTGATCTTCGCGTTCCTGATCGCGCCAATTCTGGTGATCGTACCCTTGAGCTTCAATGCCGAACCCTACTTCACCTTCACCGAAGGCATGCTGCGCCTGGACGCCGAAGCGTATTCCCTGCGCTGGTATCGGCAAATTGTCGAAAACGAACTGTGGACGCGCGGACTGATCAACAGCCTGATCATCGGCATCGCTTCCACCGCACTGGCAACCGCGCTGGGCACACTCGCCGCGCTGGGTCTATCCAGCCCCGCCATGCCCGGTCGTCGCATCGCAATGGCACTATTGATCTCGCCGATGGTCACACCGGTGATCATCTCCGCGGCGGGCATGTTCTTTTTTTATTCAGCCCTGGGCCTCGCACAAACCCACATCGGATTGATCCTATCCCACGCCGCACTGGGCACGCCATTTGTCGTAATCACCGTAACCGCTACGCTATCCGCCTTTGATACAAACCTGACGCGCGCTGCCGCAAGCCTTGGTGCCTCACCGATCCTCACATTCCGCAGGGTACAACTACCGCTAATCGCACCGGGCGTTATTTCTGGCGCGCTTTTCGCGTTTGCAACATCTTTCGACGAAGTAGTTGTCGTCCTTTTTATGGGCGGCATTGAACAGCGCACAATCCCGCGCCAGATGTGGGCAGGCATTCGCGAGCAAATCAGCCCGACCATTCTCGCCGTCGCAACATTCTTGATCGCCTTCGCCGTGTTGCTACTGCTCACCGTCGAATGGCTGCGCCGCCGCTCCGCTGGACGAATAGACGAATAGACGAACAGACGAATAGACGAACAGACGAATAGACGAATAGACGAATAGACGAATAGACGAACAGACGAATAGACGAACCCCGCCCAACCACCCAACGGGCGGGCACAGGGGCACCGCCCCTACATTGATGAACTGGCCTGACACCAGTTGTACCCCGTTCCGCTGATTCGCTGATTCGTTACCGTATGCGAGTAACAAACATGGCCGATTTACAAACAACAGTACACGATATCTTGACCTTTATCCAGAATCGGTTGTATTTTAATCGGGCAGACCTGGAGATCGAAGGACAAAAACACAATGCCGCTTTGTTGCTCAGCGCGCTAACGGGATTATTGGGTGGCAAAATTCTGATCGTAGGCGAACCCGGCCTGGGCAAAACAACGTCGGCAGAATATATCGGAGCGCTACTATATCGCATGCCATTGGGGGCTGTGTGGGAAGCCGAAGTAAGTGGACACCCCGAGCAGACCGAAGAAAAAATTGTCGGGCGCCCAAACCTCGGCGCACTCAATCGCGGCGAAGAAGATGTGGTCTGGTCGGCATTTTCCGTCTTGCCCGTCAAAGTCGTAGATGAAATCAACCGCCTGCCGGAAACAAAGCAGAGCTTGATCCTCAACGGCGTGGATCGCGGCAACTGGTCCTACTTGAACCAGATGCAAATCAACGAAGAATACTGTTTGTTCGCAACGGCCAACTATCAGGATCGCGGAACAAATACCATCGTTGTACCTCTCCTGGATCGCTTTGATGTAATGGTAGAATCCAAATATCCGGGCGCGAATTTGTCCTGGATGATCGGCACTGAATCCTCTCCCGCACATCTCCTGAGAGATCCCCAACGCGAGCAGGCACTCCAGGCGTGTCTGGTCACCCCCAATGCCGAAGCAGAGGTGGAAGCGATTTGCGAGGATTATGGACAAGCGATCTCCGAACGTTTGTCCGTACCTACCCTGGGGCGTGCAGAGCGCGAAACCATTCGCAGTGAAATGAGCGCATTGCCTTTCCAGACCGATGCCAGTGCCTATGTTCGAACCTTTTTGGCCGAATTGTCTTTCTGCTGCAAATACGGACAAAAACGCACAAATGAAGTCTGTGGCGAAGGCTGTCATTACACGGGCTACCTGTGTTACGAAGTACAAACCTGTCCGTCCAATCGCCTGCCCATCTCCATCCGGCGCTACGCACAGGCACTCGCCTGGGTGCTGCGCGACAAAGAAGTGGATATCGAACATATCCGCACGATATTGCCATACACATGTGCTCATCGCATTCAATGGCGAGATGAGGAAGAAACGCAAGACCACCGGGACGATGTATTGCCTATTCACAGAGCGCGAGAAGCGGTGCGGCAAGTCTTTCGGCGCTATACCGAGCAAAGCGAACGCATCCAAACAGCTCTAATGACTGCCAACCACATCTTGAATGGTGCCGACGAGAAACCCATTCAGGGCGAACACCCCATTTACATGGAAATTATGCGCGACCTGGGACAAGAGCCTGTGCGCCCCGAATTTTCGTAATTCCAGGAGCCAGACATGCGAAAAAATCCATTTCGAGAATTTGATCGGATTGCATCATCCGATTTGAACCCTGAAAACGCAGTGCGCGTCAATGGCTTGCTATCCCCAAAGCGCAATCCCTTCGCCGAATTTGTCGAAAACACACGCAAAAAGCGCGCCCTGCCCATGGATGAAATTCTCGCATCTCACACCGAGGCAATGGATCGGTTGACGGCAGCTTACCGCACCCTGATCGCCGAATGCGTCGGCGAGGGGCTCTGGCAAGCCGACCGCAAAACCATTGAATCGACCTATGCTGCGGCATCGCAGATAGTGGGAAAAATCGATTGGGAAATGACTGATCTCGAAGCATTTTGCGCGCACGCCCTTCAAAGTAATGACGCGGCTTTTTTTGTCATGGAACCCCTCGGCTTGTTCTTATCGGCCTTTTGCAACGCATCGTCTCAATCGGATATTCATCTCGATCTCACAGGTCACGATTTGCGCCTGTCTCTTATGGGATATCGCCTTCGCAAAGACATTACACTCACCATTGTGGGCGACCTGGGCGACCTCACGGGCATTTCGCTCATGGGGGGTTGCCTAAAGGTCGAGGGGAATGTCCGACACTATCTGGGTGCAGGTATGATCGACGGGCGGATTGAAGTATCGGGAGACGCCGGCAGATCTATTGGCGAACAAATGCAAGCCGGCGAAATCCACATCAATGGACGCCTGGGAGGTGTGGGCAATGTTGAAGGCGGCGCGATTTACCACCGCGACCAAATGCTCAGAGGGGAAAAAGCATCCGCAGATGGACGCAGATGGACGCAGATAAAATAATAGAGGGATTGGGGGCTGGGCGGACTAACCCTTAACCACTAATCACTAATCCATGAACTTCAACGACATCATCCAGCGCATTTGGCCCGCTGTTCGCAAGCGCCATCTATTTCCCGAATTGCCGACGCCAGAAGTAATCGAAACAGGCGACGAAGCCGCGAGCATTCAAATGACGGACAAAGTGATCCAATTGAATGCCAATCGGCTGACCGCCCTCGCGCAAGTAATGGACATAGAAGACGCCACCTCTGCACTGCTGGACCACGGCGTGGGGCATCACACTGTTTGTCCCTGGGATTTTGAGACGCATTTAAAGCTATATGCCACGCTCAAACCCGTGTTATTGGATGGGGCATTGGTCAAGCAGGTAGTCGAATATTTCTCGGACGTAGTGGTCGATACCCATGCCGTGCGCGAGCGCGAATCAAAATTGTCCGAAGTGTATCGCCACACTGAATCGAGTGAAGTGACAGACGTAATTCGGGCATTGTATCAGCGCCTTTGGGGGGAAAATTTGGGCGTGGAAGATCGCGACGAAGTAGATCGGCTCGCCCGCATACCCTATCTGGACACCTCGCAGTGGGGCGATAGCCTTCGGTCATTTGCACAGGTAATTGCCCCGTTAATCCAAAAAGAAATGGACGATGGAAATGGACAGGGTGGCATGATGGGCGATACCCAGCAGTATTCCGCAGGCGAACTCGCGGAGGGAATGGCGCAATTTGCCGAGCAGGGATTTTATGCCTTTCGAGAAATGGTGCGCGATTTTGCCGACGAACTACAAGACGCCAACATGATGCCCGATATGGGCCGGGGCAAAGGCACGCCCTCAGATGCCGACCTCTTGTTCTACATGGCGCGCGCATCCGCATTTCGCTTGCCCGTGCAAACCATACCCCTGGAAAAAGTGGGCGGATTACATCCGCATTCTCACTCGCCCTGGGAAATTGGCAAACCCGTTCAACATATCGATGTGTGGACGAGTTTTGGGCGCGTCATGCCGGGCATTTCCCAGATGTGGAACTGGCGAGATGGCGAAACCCACGGCGATGGCGATGGCATACCCGATTGTGTGGTCATTGTCGATTCATCGGGCAGTATGGTCGATCCGTGTCGAGAAACATCCCACGCTGTCTTAGGTGCCGGATGCGCGGCCGACGCGTATTTGCGACGGGGCAAGCGCGTGGCCGTTTACAATTTTAGCGATGCACAGGCAGGAGGAAAAGAAGTACTGGATTTCTCAAGAGATCGCAAGCGCGTATTCTTCACACTGTGCCGCTACTTCGGTGGTGGAACCGCGTTACATCTGCCCGATCTGGACCCCCTTCTCAAAAATCATGTGGATATTTTTCTCATAACAGATATGCAGATCACCAACCTCGATGCACTGATGCAATTTCTGATCCAAAAAGAAAACCGGGTAACCGCTGTTCACGTAGCGCAAAACCGGGATGCCCAACGATTCCGTCAGCGGGCTGCTGTTGCGGATCACATTTGTGTTTATGCAGTTGAGCGCACAGAGGATATTCCAGATATTGTGCTATCGGAAGTAAAAACGCGATTTGGCGAATAGACGAATAGACGAACCCCGCCCCACCACCCAACGGGAGGGCACAGGGGCACCGCCCCTACATTGATTCGTAGATTCGCAGATTCGTAGATTCGCAGATTCGTAGATTCGCAGATTCGTAGATTCGCAGATTCGTAGATTCGCACCCTATCATTCAGGAGAAAACATGAAGCGTCTTTTTGCAGTATTCATTGCTGCTGGCTTATTGGGTTGCCAGGCACAGGAAAAACCCGAATTTGTAGAAGTCAACCTCGAGGACAAGGAACATAAGCTGAGTTATGCAATAGGCTTAGATTTATCCCATCAATTAAAACAGCAGCAGGGCATGGCTATTGATCTGGATGTATTTGTACAGGGATTCAAAGACGGTTATTCTGGAGAATCCCCCCTGCTTTCCTGGGACGAGGCAGTAAAATTTATACTCGAGATAAGACAGGAACAAATGGCACAACAACAAGCGGAGAAAAACAAAATGGCAGCAGAAAACAAAAAAGCTGGCGAGGCTTTCCTCGCGGAAAACATGAAAAAAGAAGGCGTAGTGACATTGGACAGCGGCTTGCAATACAAAGTGATCAAAGCCGGCGACGGGGCGAAACCCCAAAAAACTGACTCAGTAGTATGCCACTATCGCGGGACATTGCTCGACGGCACGGAATTTGACAGTTCTTATAGCCGCGGGGAACCGGCGCAATTTCGCGTAGATCAACTCATTCCCGGCTGGACAGAAGCCCTGCAACTCATGCCCTCAGGATCAAAATGGGAACTCTATATCCCCTCCTATCTGGCTTATGGCGCGCGGCAAGCCGGGCAAATTAGTCCCAATTCAACGCTTATATTCGAATTGGAATTGCTCGAGATTAAGTAGCGAGAATTGATTTTGAAGCTGAACATCCTGTATGGCGACAATGATCTTGTTGCCATACAAAAACCGTGTGGCTGGTTTGTACACCAGACCCACCTGGATCGATCGACCATGTGTTGTATGCCCGTATTGCGAAATCAACTCGGGCAGTGGGTTTATCCGGTTCACCGCCTGGATCGCGGGACATCGGGCGTTGTACTATTCGCACTTCGCCCTGAAATCGCACGCACATTGGGCGCTGCATTTTCAGCGCGACAGGTAAAAAAAGAATATCTGGTCGTAGTGCGCGGGTACTTACCAGACAAAGGGCGGATACACCACGCCTATTGCCCACCTAACACATCGTCGCCCGTCGATGCCGTCACAGATTTTCACTGCAAAGGCACAGTTGAACTACCGTACCCCGTGGGCCGATATGAAACCGCGCGGTATTCGCTCATGCGCGCAATGCCAGTAACAGGTCGGCAACACCAAATCCGCCGCCACTGTGCGCATCTGCACCATCCAATCATCGGCGATACGCGCTATGGAGACCGCCATCACAATCGCTTTTTTCAATCCCATTTTGAAATTGACCGATTGCTCCTAATGGCTACCCGCATCGGTTTTGCACACCCCAAATCGGAGAAATGGATCGAAATCTCCGCGCCAATCCCCGGCCCCATTCAGCGCTTATGCCAGCAATTTGGATGGGAATCTGATCTGGAGGATAAATTATGAATGTACTGATAACAGGAGCCGAGAGCCATCTGGGACAGGCCATCGCCAGAGAATTGGCACCAGGCAACCAGTTGCGACTATGGGGAACGGGCGACCCGCCTTCTGAACAGGATGAAAACATCACCTATTTTGAAGGCGACCTGCGCGACCCAGACGTAGCGTGGCGTGCTGTTCGAAACATGCAGGCTATTATATACACAGGTGAGCCACCCCCCAATCTACCAGAAGACGATTTCGCCTGCGAACGTGAATTACTCGATTTGGCAACGCGGGGCACCCATGTCCTATTCAAAGCTGGTATAGATGCCGGTATAAAGCGGTTTGTATATGGAAGCACCCTCCAAATATTTGAAGCCTATCCCGATGATGTATATATCAGCGAAATGTGGCGTCCCTTGCCATCCACGGACAAATTCCAACTTACGCGGTATCTCGGCGAAATGACAGCACGCGAATTTGCGCGCGATTTTCCCGTAGCCGTCACAGTATTGCGACTGGGCAAGCTAATAGCAGAAGAAGATGCTTCCCCACTGGACCCAGACCTCATGTGGGTCGATTATCGCGATGCGGCGCGGGCATTTCGCCTATCGCTCAATCGCGATGCCCAGTCCGAATTGAAATGGAACAGGCGATTTGCCCTCCATCACATTTGTGCAGACATTCCAAATCCAAAATATCTGGTCGGCAAAATTAGTGGATCTCAATTGCGAGGATTTCAACCGCAACACAATTTTGAAGCCATCTGGCGTGGAGGTGACGCGTGAAAAAAGTACTTTTGCTGGGTGCTTCGGGACAGATTGCTCCCAATATCATACCGGATATGGAACCGCATTGCGATTTCACATTGGCCGACGTAAAGCCCTATCCCGATGGTCGGCCCATCGAACATGTAGATATGCGCGATTACGACCAGGTGCGCGATGCAATGCGGGGCATGGACGCGGTGATGAATTTTACAGTGAACCGTCCCGACCCCATACTGAGCTTTCACGTCAGTACACTGGGCGCGCTGCACGTCATGAAAGCCGCCGCCGAATTGGGCATCAAAAAAGTGGTGCATACGGGACCACAACTGGTGCGGAGTTATTACGATCAGGATTTTGAAATCACCGATGTCCCCCGCGCCCCCGGCACCGGGTATTACGGCATAACCAAAATGCTCAGCTACGAGATATGTCGCACGTATGCGCGAATATACGATATACAGACGATTTGTTTTGTATTCAACGGCCTGGGTCTGGAGCCGAGTGAGCCAATCAAAGGCGAGGACTTCCCTCCATTTCGCATATTTTGGAAAGACCTGGCCCATGCGTGTTGTCTCGCGCTGGATATCGAATCCGTGCCGGATAATTATCAGGAATTCAACATGGTGAGTATGACAGCGCACCAGAAATACACCATGGAAAAAGCAAAACGCATTTTGGGTTACGAACCGGCTGAACGCTGGGAAAATTATTACAAACGCGACGTGTGATAACGCGAGACGTTCTTCAATCACTTTGAGGAGGAGTATATGGAAAGTCCAGCAAAAAAGGCAATTGTCATAGGGATGGATGGGGCGAGCATGGAAATAGTGAAAAACCTGGCCGACTGGGGACACATGCCCAATGTCGCAAAACTAATGGAACGCGGAGCCTGGCGCCCCATGATTGGCGTATTTCCCACCCTCACGCCACCGGGATGGACGGCTATAGCCACGGGATCATGGCCGGGCAATCACGAAGTGATGGATTTTAACATCCGCGCCCTGGGCAAACGACTGGATCAGACCGTCTGGGGCATCAATACGGATCTGTCCAAATCGGAATATATCTGGAACACTTATGAACGTGCGGGTAAAACGCCAATTCTGGTCAAATGGGAAATGTCGTGGCCGCCCACCGTCACGACCGGGATCCAGGTGGAAGGTACGGGACCCGGCGTATCCAATCACCATCAAGTCGCGGGCTATCACTTATTTGTAGGAGGCAAGTGGGCACCGCGGCGACTGGTCGTACAGCGCGACCCCGAAACACTGGACCCGAGTGCCCTGCAAACCGTATCAGAATTTGATCCCGTCACCCTCAAAGCGGCAGATGGATGGACAGCACTGCCCGATTCCGAAAAGCCACCGCTCGAAGTCGAAATGGTGATCACGCCTCTGGCACGCGGGCGCGCACCCATGAACCGGGGAAAGAAAGGCACGCCCAAACCATTCTACGGTTTGATCTACGCGACAACCGCAAAGGGATACGATCGCGTGTCCGTATGCCACACGCGGGACGGGGATACAAAAGTATGTGACCTCGGCGCGGGCGAATGGAGCGATTGGTGGCTCGACACATTTGAAATCGACGGCGAACAGGTAAGCGGTCACGTACAGATGAAGCTGATCTCCCTGACCGAAAATGCCGATATGTTCGAGCTATTCGTACCGCAAATCTGGCCTCCCGATGGCTATACCAAACCGGCGTCAATCGCGCGGGAAATCGACGAAAACGTCGGTAACTTCTTGCAAAATCCCGCCCGCGATGCCCTGGGCGTAATTGACGACGACACGTATTTTGAATTGCTGGAATTCCACCACCAGCGACTGGCCGATGTGGCGCAGTATCTGACGGGATCTCGCCCATGGGATCTGCTGATGATTGAAACGCACGCGTCGGATTATACGAGCCACTTCTTCCTCGGACAGGCCGATCCCACGAGCGGTGCCGAGCAATCGGTCCTCGAGCGGTCGCGCGAAGGCGTCTTCCGCACCTATCAGTCAATTGATCGCATGATCGGTCGCATCGTTGACGATATTGCCGATGACGATACCGTCGTCGCAGTGGTAGCCGATCACGGCGGCACATCCAATCAATTCCCCGCGGTCAACATCCGCAAAGTCCTCACAGAAACGGGATTTGTGAAATACCACGAAAATGGGCAAATCGACTGGAGCAAAACGCGCGCCTGCGATGTGGGATTGGTGCATATCTTCATCAATCTGGAAGGGCGCGAACCCGACGGAATTGTTCCCCAGGACGATTACGAAACAGTGCGCCGAGAACTAATTGCCGCGCTGATGGAATACAAAGACGAAGCCACTGGGCGCCACCCCTTCGCGCTGGCTCTGAGCCGCGAAAATGCCGAAATGGTCAACTTGTGGAGCGATCTGGTCGGCGATGTGGTCTATGCACTGCATCCCGAATTTGACGGCGCGCACGGCAAGCAATTGCCCTCGGTGAGCTTTGGCATGGCCGGTCAGCATTCGACATTTGTGATTGCGGGCGCGGGAATTAAGCAGACTGGCCTGCTCACAAAACAAGTGCGCTCAATCGATGTCGCGCCCACAATCTGTTATCTCACCGGTGTGCCCATGCCGATGCAGGTCGAAGGCGGCGTGGTCTATGAAGCCCTCGAAGACCCCGATTGGCATTTGGAATAAAATGGCAGAAGCATCGACATATCGGGCACCTGAGGTTCAAAGCGGCCGCGCCGTAACGCCCCGGGCCATTTTTGTAGCCATCGTGATCATCATCGCAACCGTCTTGTGGGACGAGTGGATGGCTTACTACATGAGCGGCTCCAATATCAGTCGCAGCCATTTCCCCCTGGCACTGTTCTTTCCATTCTTATCGCTGGCCGTATTGAACATCATCGCGCGCCGGTTCTTGCCCTCTCTCGTGCTCACACCACCGGAATTGCGCGTGGTTTTGGGGATGGGACTCGTCGCCGCAATTGTGCCTTATGACGGCGTTACCGGGCACCTCATCGGTGTCTTGGCCGGGGTGTATTATTTTGCCACGCCAGAAAATGGATGGAATTTTTATCTCCATCACAATATCCCAACGTGGCTGGCACCGCAAAATGATACGGGCGCGATGAACTGGTTTTACGAAGGCACGCCCGCAGGCCATATCCCCGCACTTGGCGCGTGGATAACCCCGCTTTTCTGGTGGACATGTTTCCTCGGCGCAGTCGCATTTGCCGTTTTTTGTGTGGTCGTCATGTTGCGCCGACAGTGGGTAGATCACGAACGCTTGACCTATCCCATCGTAGAAGTCGGCACACTATTGACCCAGACCCAAAAAGGGGGCAAGCTATCTCAAGTTTTTTCGTCGCCGCTTTTCTGGATCGCGTTTGGTCTCGTGATGCTGCTGAAAGTCTGGAACATCGGGTCGTACTTCACACCGATTTTTCCGCACATCCCGTTTGAAGGCGGGCAGTTTCGGTTCTATCCCGACTATCCTTTTTTAATTCGCAGAGTCAGTTTTTACGCAATTGGCTTCGGTTATTTTGCGCGATTGGACGTGCTATTCAGCGTTTGGGTATGGGTGTTTTTATCTGGCTTTGAAGTCCTTTTATTCAACAAATTTGGGTACACGCCGGGTGCAGCAGACCGACAGTGGCAAAGCCCCGCACTGGGTTGGCAAAGCGGGGGCGCACTCATTTTTCTGGCGATTTGGAGCCTGTGGATGGGCCGCGCACATCTCACAGATGTCTGGCGAAAAGCCATGCATATAGATTGCGATGTCGATGACAGCGGCGAATTACTATCGTATCGCACGGCTGTGATCGGCCTGATTGTCTCCCTATCGTTTGTCGCCGCGTGGTTATACGCTGCGGGCCTGGCACTATTCGTCATCCTCACATTTTTGCCAATTGCCCTGTTGACATTTTTGGGGCTTTCTCGCGTGGTTGCCGAACTCGGCCTCGTGTACGTGTACTATCAGGTACAGCCTTTTGACGCGGCGTTGCAAATTTGGGGCACACCAACAATCAGCGGGCAAAGTGTCACAATCCTATCGTTTATGCGGATATTTAACAGCGCTGGCAAAGGCTATGTCATGCCCGCTATGACACAATCGGTCAAAGCCGTAGATCGCGTGGTAAAACCCAGACAGATTGCCCTGATGATCGGGATATCACTCATCCTGGGCTATGTGGTTTCCATTGCCAACACACTGTACCTGGGATACGCTTATGGCGCGTACAACCTGGGCAACATGGGACTCAAAAACGCCGCGCCTGGCGCATTTAACAAAGCTATCAACTCCATCCGCAACCCAATTCCAATGGGTGGCAAAGGCGGATTGGCGATATGGGCTTTAATCGGTGCGGCAGCTATGGCCGCGTTCACGATGGCGCGCTATTGGCTCCCCTGGTGGCCCCTGCATCCCATTGGCCTGGCCATACAGGGCAACTACGGCGTCACAAAGGTCGTATTTTCAATTCTGATCGTCTGGGCAATCAAATCCCTGCTGATGAGAATAGGCGGCGTGGATCTCTACGAACGCGGCAAGCCCTTTTTTATTGGATTGATCGTCGCCCAGGCTTTGAGTACAGCTCTGGTCTTCGCCATCGATTGGGTGTGGTTCCCCGCACGCGGGCACAATGTACACAATTATTAAAAAGGAAATTGCGATGATCGGCGTGGCAATTCAGGGCGCGGGAAATGTATCCACCGAACATATCAAAGCATACCAGAACAATCCCCATACCCGGGTCGTAGCCATTGGCAGTCGCACGTTAGAAAGCGCGAAAAAAAAGGCCATCGCCTGCGGTATAGATTGTGAACTATTCGATTCTTACGACCGCATGATCGCCCATCCCGGCGTGGACCTGGTATCGATTTGCACCCCCCCGGATTTACACGCCGCAGAAGCCATCGCAGCAGCCGAAGCTGGCAAACACATCCTGATCGAAAAACCCGTGGCCTTGAACCCAGACGAACTTCACGCCATGGATGCAGCGGTTCAAAAAGCCGGGGTAAAAACCGTCGTGAGCTTTGTCCTGCGATGGAACCCAATGGTGCTGTCCATCAAACAGGCCATTGAAAAAGGATGGATCGGACAGCCACTTCTCGTACAGGCCGACTACTGGCACGGACCAACCCATCAGCGCCCCAAAAAATTTGAAAAACCCGGGTGGAATCCCATGAATGCCGGGGCTATTGTACACGGAGGCTGTCATGCAGTGGATGCTGCGCGATATGTGCTGGATAACGACCCCATCATTCAGGTATCGGGCGTCTCTGCTCGCAATTCCAGTCATCCCGAAACATATCTCGCAACAACCGCAGCCGCGGTTCAGTTCGAACGCGGCACCGCGGGAAAAATTTCCGGATCGACCGAATTTTTTATGCCCTATGTATTCAACCTGGAAGTATTTGGCGACGAAGGCATAATCCGCAACAACCGATTTTATACAAAACAAATCCCCGGACAACAGGATCTGGCTGAGATTCCAACCGTATTGCCAGACAGCGGCGCAGTATCACACCACCCCTTCCAGGAAATGATCGACCACTTCATCGACTGTATCACGACCGATATGGAATCCCACGACAATCTATCAGTAGCGGTCAACACCCATCTGGCCTGCTTCGCCGCTGAAGCATCCGCACGGGATCGGGGCGCACCTGTTCACCTGAGATAGGAGGAGATGCCACATGGCGTCAGATCAAATGCTCAAAATAGGACTCGTCGGCTGCGGAGGACTGGGATCGCGTCACGCCGCCAACGTAGAGAGCATAGAAGGCGCAGAACTGGTGGCAGTTTGCGATCATGAACGGGATTCGGCAGAGGCTCTATCCGGCAAACTCTCGTCCCAACCAGCGGTTTACGACGATCACCGAACCATGCTATCGGCGCAATCCCCAGACGCCGTACTCGTCGTAACACCCAATTTTGTACACAGCCCCATTACAGTTGATGCCGCCACAGCAGGCGCGCATGTCTTCTGCGAAAAACCAATGGCACTCACAGTTGAAGATTGCGACGCCATGATTGAAGCGGCTGATCATGCCGGTGTCTTTTTAATGATCGGATATGTGCGGCGATTTCAAAATGCCTACCGCGAAATGAAACAATTGATCGATGAAGGACAAATTGGCGAGGTGCGCATGGCGCATACCGTGCGATTGGGCACAGGAGCACCTGGAGGCGTGGCGGGATGGCAATTGGATCGGGAGAGATACGGCGGGCTTTTTTCAATGCACAGCCACGAACTGGATCAACTCACCTGGATGGCTGGCGAAGTGCGCGCTGTTCAGGCTGTGATGCGATACGACGATGCGTCGGATAACACCGTAGAGGAAAGTATCTTTATCAATCTGGAATTCAGTTCAGGCGCAATCGGATCTTTAAGCAGCAGCAGAATTTATCCGGGTGGAAGCTATGAACTGGGCGTGGCTGGCACCGAAGGCTCAGTAAAAATCACCAGTGGCACAGGCGCGCAACTCACCCTCAACCGGGTGGGAGAAAAACCCGAACACCTGACTTATGAGTGGAACAACGGATTGCTGGAAGAAATGACCTATTTTTTAAACTGTATCCGAACAGGTGAACAACCGCAGTCCAGCGGCCACGACGGCAGACGCACCATTGCGATTTCCCTCGCCGCCCATGAAT
The DNA here is from genome assembly GCA_965205975.1 of Candidatus Latescibacterota bacterium. Lineage (GTDB taxonomy): Bacteria > Latescibacterota > UBA2968 > UBA2968 > UBA2968 > VXRD01. Next base: position 5,136,803 of record OZ242195.1, on the reverse strand, counting down.
CTGCTCGCACAGGTCGCAGAGTGGAAATACCGGTAGGCTCTGTCGAATAGCTCAAAAAAGGGATTCAAGACTCAAGAGATGGCAAAGTTCGATACCATCATCTAAGTCTTCCCAATAAATAGCAAAACCGCCCGGTTCTATTGACCAGTTGGCACGTTGTTCATCGGTTGCCCTGTATAACCAGTCCAGCCAATGAATATTGTCCAACCGCAGACTTATTTCGCGTCCATCGCTTAATGCGACATATAGAAGACCATCATCAAAACGGACGCTTGTTGCAATAACTGTCTTTTTATCTGGAGAAGTAAGCATCCCAGGCTTCCTCTAACTGTTCTATGTTTTCTCGGGTAAGCTTCACAATTTGATTCAATTCTGCGCGATGGTATCCCCGATTATACTCAACAGATACGGGGCGTAGCCAAATTTTTGCTACCTTTTCAGCACTGATAACATGCATATGTGGCGGTTCAAAACGATCTGAAGAATAGAAACGAAATTTGTATCCGTTGATGATGACTGTTGGCATGTGTCCAATCCTAAAAGCGATGCGTTATCCCAAAAATAGACTATTTGCAATAGCGAATCAACCCTTGATTGTCCGTGTTGAAAAATAAAAATAGAGAAAGCTGAGGTTTTAATGGAAAAATTAGAACAAGTACAGGCATTGACATTTGACTTATTTGGCACGATTTTGGATCTGGGTGGCAGTTTAACGCCATTTATCGACGAAATGCTTCGCAAAAAAGGAGCCGACACCACAGCGGAACAGTTCTGGCAGCAATGGCGTTATCGTCAGCGATTGGAACAATTTCAGGACACAATCATGATGCTCGGACACGGAGGCTACCTGGAAACCGTGCGACGGGCATTTGTATATGTACTCGCCCTGAATAAAATTGAAATGTCAAAGGAGGAAGTACAGACATTCCTTGCCTGCTGGCAGAAATTATCCCCCTTTTCCGAAGTCAGAGCGGGACTGGAAAAATTGGCTGCGCGTTATAAACTCGTCGGACTATCCAACGGCGACCCTGCCTTTCTCGATCACCTGGCGAAAAACCGGATCCAGTGGGATTTTGACGACGTCATTTCCGTAACGACAATGGGCGCATTCAAGCCGCATCCCGCCGTATATCGCCGCGCCGCGCAAATCCTCGGACTGGAAGTGGGCGAATGCATGATGGTATCGGCCAACTCGTTTGACGTGGTAGGCGCCCGCGCCTGCGGTATGCGAGGTGCGTACGTGAACCGTTATAACTTACCCTACGAAGACTCCCCGTATCGCGCAGATATAACAGTTGCCGATTTTACAGAATTGGCCGAAGCAATCGCATAAAAGGCCCAATATGGATAAAGACCTCAAAATCACCCTCGGCGTTGAAGAAGAATTCTTTCTCGTTGACCCCAACACCCGCGACCTCGTTGCTGACCCCGACCCGGGCATCCTCGCCGCATGCGAAAAGAACAGCGGTCCGCACAAAGTAGTAACGGAATTTCTGCGCTCCCAAATAGAGGCCAACACCCGCGTCTGCACATCAATAGCCGAAGTCCGCACAGCACTGATGGAGACCCGCCAGATAGTCATTGAGGGCGCTTCACAGTACGGTGCCGCAGTGATAGCTGCCTCCACCCATCCCTTCGCATCGTGGTCAGCACAGACGCCCACACCACAAAAGCGTTACGAGGAATTTGCAGTCACGTACCAGGAATCCGTGCGGCGGTTGCTCATCGGGGGCATGCACATCCACGCCAGCTTCGGGAACCCGGATGAACGCATTCGCGTCATGACCGCACTTCGCCGGTACCTACCCCTGCTCCACGCGCTATCCACCTCGTCGCCATTCAGCGGCGGAAACCTCACCGGTTTCAAGTCCTATCGCCTGAACATCTTCAGTGCCCTCCCGCGCACAGGCCTTCCCGGTCCCCTGTACTCTCAAGTTGAATACGAACAACTCGTAGAAGACTACCAGCGCCTGAACTTCATCGGAGACGGCGGCGAATTGTGGTGGGACATCCGTCCTGGCAACGCTTATCCAACAGTAGAAATACGCATCTGCGACACCTGTTCGCGCGTTGAAGACGCAGTATGCATTGTCGCGCTCTACGCATCCCTCATCCGCATGCTGCTGCGACAGGCGCGAGCGGACACCCTGCCCTCCGAGCCGCGCACCGAAATCATCGCCGAGAATCGCTGGCTTGCACAGCGATACGGAGTATTTGCGTTTCTGGGGGATACGCACGACGGCGGGCGCATGGACATCGACGACTACGCACGCGGACTAATTGAACAGTTAGACGAAGACGCCCGCGCACTCGGCTGCGAAGACGAACTACACCGCATATCCGAAATCATCCGCGACGGCAGCAGTGCGGACCGACAGGTTGACCACTTTCGCATCCGCCGCCTGGAGGATGCCACTGAAATAGAGGCATTGCGCGCCGTCGTCGATCTCCTAATTGCCGAAACCCAAGAGGGAATTGATAAAGTCTGAAATAGAGGAGTCTCATGGAAAAAAACAAACCAAATGTATTATTCATTCTTGCAGACGACCTGGGTTGGCGCGATACGTCGTTATACGGCAGCGCATTTTGCAAAACTCCAAATATCGACGCCCTTGCCGAGCGCGGCATGATGTTTACCAATGCGTACGCCGCCAACCCACTGTGTTCCCCTACTCGCGCGAGCATCATAACGGGATTGTGGCCCGCGCGCGTTGGCATTACAACGCCGGGATGCCATCTGGACCGCATTGTACTCGAATCCTCTTTAAGCGAAAAAGGTCCGCCGCATAACAAAGCTCTGATCGCACAAAGCGTCACCCGCTTGAGCACGGAATACCAGACCCTATCATCGGTATTTCGCGATGCCGGATACAAAACCGCGCACATTGGGAAATGGCACCTGGGCGCAGAGCCTTATAGCCCGTTTGAACACGGATTCGACATCGACATCCCGCACACACCTGCCCCCAGCCCATTGGCCGACGGCTGGTTTGCGCCGTGGAAAGTCTATCCCAACAAAGGCGAACCCGGCGAGCACCTGGAAGACCGCATGGCACTGGAAGCCATTGAATTTATTCGCGAAAACAAAGACACACCTTTTTATCTCCATTTCTGGCAATTTTCCGTACATTCTCCCTGGCACGCCAAACAGGATGTAATAGAAAAATACGCGCAAGAAGTCGATCTCGAATATCCCCAGCACAATCCCGTTTACGCAGCCATGGTTGAGACAATGGATGATGCAGTAGGACAATTAATGGGAACACTTGAAGAAGAGGGAATTTTAGACAATACCATCGTAATCTTCTTTTCGGACAATGGCGGAGTACACTGGAGCGCGACAGACAATGTCCATCCCGATTATATCGATGTACCCATCACGAGCAACGCGCCCCTGAGAGGCGGAAAGGCAAATATCTATGAAGGCGGCACCCGCGAACCCCTGATTGTCGCGTGGCCCGGTCATATAGAAGCGGGCAGCCGCAACGATCAGGCAATCGTACAAAGCATCGATTTCTTTCCCACACTGACCGAACTCTGCGGCCTCGAAGCACCTGCATCGGTTGACGGCATCAGTTTTGCCCCCGCGCTTCGCGGCGAACCCCTTGCGCGGGACACCATTTTCTGCCACTTTCCGCACTATACGCCGGCAGCAGATGGCCTGCCATCGACTTATGTTCGCAAAGGCGATTGGAAACTCATCCGATTCTATTGCGACAACGACGACCAGACTGACCGCGTAGAACTTTACAACCTATCGGAAGACATTGGCGAAACAAATAATCTGGCGGATGAATACCCCGATCGCGTATCTGAATTGAATGACCTTATCGACCAATTCTTGACAGACACCGGCGCTGTGATACCCACGCCCAACCCCGTGTATCGGGAATAAATCTAAGAGACTGTTTTAAAACTCATTTTGCCCCTTCTCGGCGATGCGCTATTGCCCTGTCATTCTGAGCGGAGCGCAGCGGAGTCGAAGGAACGGGGTACAACTGCCCGCATCTCAGGGCAGTTCATCTGCTACTGACGCAGGTGGAAAAGATGCTTCGGCTACGCTCAGCATGACAAAACGCCTGATATGCCTAACACCAGTTATTAATTTTAAAACAACTTCTAAGGAGGAGCACATGGCTGTTCAATACAACGGAATATTACGCGCACTCGTCGCCGCGATCATACTCGCCGCACTCAGCACACTGGGCGATTTCTTGTGGGCGCACCACGGGATCAAACACCGCATGTTTGCCGGCATCCTTCACGGCGCATTGTTGTGTCTCTGTTTGGGTGCTGTCCTCGGCTATGGCGGCAAAACGACACAAACGATCCTGCTGGGTACACTCGGTGGCCTCGCCATTGGCATATTATCCGCCGGTGGATATTACCTCTTGCGCCCGTTCATTCGCGCTAATGCAATAGTCGTCTCGTGGATGGAACTGTGGATACTCGCAGCCCTGCTCCACTGGTGGGTGAACACCATCTCCGAAAGCCTGAAACGCACATTGCTCCGGGGTATCCTGGCCGCCGCGGCTTCTGGTCTCGCCTTCTTGATTTTGGGCATCTGGACCCGTCACGCGCTCGGCGGGCCGCATTATGTCTATAAGTTGCTTTCCTGGACCATTGCCTTTTTACCTGGATTTCTCGCGCTATTTGTCACGCGGAAAACCGACTAACACCTGTGGAGACCTCTTTTGATCAAACTCGTCTGTCTCACACTGCCCTATGCAAACTATCCTCTCGAACGAGGAATTGAAGGTGTTGCCCGCTCGGGATATTCCTACGTAGGTTTGGGCTGGTCGCACGAAGGCGAAGACACGCTCGGTTTTGATCCCGATGGTCCGCTCGTACATCGCACAAAAACCCTGTGCGAGCAAGCGGGTTTAACCCCCGTCGTAATTGGCCTTGGATCCACCCCAGCAAGAGATAACGCGCGGTATCTTATGCGCAGAATTGATGTGTGCCGGGCACTTAATGCCGAAACAATTCAGATGGCAGGTGCGGGCGGGTATCGGCGATTCCCCGATGAACCACTCGCGCCCGAAGTCTTTCGTGCTGCCCACGAAGCATATATCGCAGACATGAAAGAAGCGGGCACCTATGCGCAGGAACGAGACATTATCCTCGCCCCCAAACCGCATACGGGCAATACCGCGACCGCAAAACATCTGGCCCGCTTATTGCCCGAAATTGATCGGCCCTCGGTGCGGGCCTGTTACGACCCAGGAAATGTCCATTATTACGAAGGCATATCTCCCGAAGACGATTTTCCCCATATAGCGGACCAGACGTATAAAATAATCGCCAAAGACCACATTGGTCCCAAAGCAGAAAACAACTTCCCCATTCCAGGCGAAGGAGATGTGGATTTTGAACGCATCTTTGCCACGGCCTTCGAAGCGGGCTTTAATGGTCCAGTGGTCATCGAGCGCGTAAACGGCACAGGTGGCGATTTTACCGCTGAAGAAATCGATATTCGCATCCGACACGCACGCGAAAATGTGATAGATATGTTGACCAGTGTGGGTTTTGCTTTAGACGAGACCTGAAAAGGAAAAAACCATGACGCTTAATGAACTGCGCGGAAAAACAGTAGCACTTGCATCATCGGGAGGATTGGACAGTTGCACCGTGACAAAATGGCTGGCTGATCGCGGCGTGAACGTGGTGAGTTTAACCGCCGATATTGGACAACCCGATGAAGTGAACATCGATGACATATCCAAACGCATGCTCGCCTGTGGCGCAAGTGAAGCCGTGCTGATCGATCTAAAAACCGATCTGGCAGAAGCGGGTATTGCAATGCTGATTGGACAAGCGCGTTACGAAGGCGGATATTGGAATACAACCGGCATCGCGCGATATGTCACCACGCGGGGATTATTGGAGGAAATGGACCGACGCGATATCGACGTACTCGCGCACGGCGCAACCGGACGCGGCAACGATCAGGTGCGATTTCAACTCGTTGCCAACATGCTCAAACCCAGCGTAACCGTATATGCCCCCTGGCGAGACCCCGCATTTCTCGACATATTTGGCGGGCGCAAAGAAATGATCGACTTTTGCAATGCACACAATTTGCCAATTACGGCCACGTATGACAAACCGTATTCTACCGACGCCAACTTTTTGGGCTTAACACACGAAGCCGGCAAACTCGAATACCTCGATGTCGCAGCCGATTTTATCGAACCGGGCATGGGCGTATTTCCCACGCAAGCACCGGATAAGCCCGAATCATTTACCGTCAGAATAGACGCGGGCCGCCCGGTGCAAATCAATGGTACGGATACCGATTCTGTAATCGCAATCCTGAAAGCCAATGAAATAGGCGGGCGAAACGGCGTAGGCATTGGGATTCACACCGTGGAAAACCGCTTTGTCGGCATCAAATCGCGCGGCGTATATGAAAGCCCGGGGCTTTGCCTGCTCGGCACGTGTTACGAGTTCTTGCTCCAACAAGTTCTGGACAGACGCGCGCGAAAATTCTACGATTCGATTTCTTCATCCCTCGCCGAACAAATCTACCAGGGATATTACTGCGATCTATCCACTCAAATGATGCAGGGCGCGCTCGCACCCGTGGCAAAATTATTGACGGGCACAATCACAGTCGCCGCATACAAAGGCACGGTACTATTTCAGTCATCGGAAAATGTGCCGAACTCTCTCTATTCCGAAGAAACCGCCTCAATGGAAGACGTGGGCGACTACGACCATCGCGATTCCGAAGGCTTCCTAAACGTACTCGGCGTCGGCGCAAAAGCCCAACACGCATCGGGACAAAGTGCTTTGTAGGTACAATACTATGAATAAATCATCGAAATCATCCGAAAAGCTCTGGGGAGGGCGATTTGCGGGATCGACTGAAAAACTAATGGAAAAGTTCAATGCATCCATTGGTTTTGATCGGCGTCTGTACAAAATGGATATTGAAGGCAGCCGAGCGCAAGCCCGCGCATTGGCCCGAATGGGTATCTTAACAAAACAGGAACTGGAACAGGTCCTCAAAGGTCTAAATCGCGTGGAGCGTGAACTCGACGCAGGCACCTTGCCATTGACGGATGATCTGGAAGACATACACACGGCAGTGGAAAAGCGCTTGACGGAACTGATCGGCGATGCCGGCGCAAAAATCCACACGGGACGCAGCCGCAACGATCAAGTCGCCCTGGACGAACGCCTGTTCTTGCGCGAAACAATCGCCAACACCCTCGCGCAAATCGAGCAGTTAATGGGCGTAATATTAGACGTTGCCGAAACACACCTCGATACCCTGATGCCGGGATACACGCACGTCCAACAGGCACAACCGATCCGATTCTCGCATTATGCCATGGCCCTGTTCTGGATGTTGGCGCGCGACCGCTCGCGATTTGAAGACTGCTGGAAACGCGCAAATGCCATGCCCCTCGGATCGGGCGCACTGGCGGGAAGTGCGTATCCGATTGACCGAGAATTTTTGCGCGAGGAACTGGGGTTTGATCGCATCACTGAAAACAGCATCGATGCAGTCAGTGATCGCGATTATTTCCTCGAATACTTATCGGCATCATCCATCTTGATGGCACACTTGAGCCGATTCTGCGAAGACCTGATTATCTGGTCGTCTTCTGAATTTGGGTTTGTCGAACTGGACGACGCCTTCAGCACCGGATCGAGCATGATGCCGCAAAAAAAGAACCCCGATTCACTGGAACTGGTACGCGGCAAAACAGGACGCGTGTACGGCAATCTGATGTCTCTGCTCACCGTGATGAAGGGCGTATCGCTGGCTTATGCCAAAGATATGCAAGAAGACAAAGAACCCGTCTTTGACACCGCAGAAACCGTGCAGATGTCCCTATCGGTCTTTGCAGGTGTATGGCAGACCATGAAAATTAAAGGCGAGCGGATGGCCAATGCCATAGACGGCACCATCTTAGCCACCGATCTGGCCGACTATCTGGCGCGAAAAGGCGTACCGTTTCGCCGGTGTCACCGCATCGTTGGCGAACTGGTAAAAACCGCTCTGGCGCGCGGACAAAAATTGGAAGAATTGGACCTGCCGACATTGCGCGCTGCATCTGAGGTATTCGACACCGATGTACAAGAAATTTTGTCCGCAGAAGCCAGTACAGCACAGCGCAATCTGGATGGCGGAACAGGACGCGACTCTGTTTTGAGACAGATCGAAGCAGGACGGCGTTTGCTGACCGATGGAGAGGCGTCTGGATGAAGCGTTTTCACGAACGGGATGTGCGACGTTTTTACGATTTGCTTCAGCACAAACCAGATTTGGGCCTCACGCAACTCAATGTGATGGATGACGAAAATCTGATTGGCGTGGGACTGTTTGACAACGAAGACGATTTTGTATCCGAGTGTTCGCGCTACAATACACTGGGCCTTCTTCAAGCTGGCGTGAACCCCCGGTCATCACATCTTTTAAATGACTATGGCGGGCTGCAAAATCGCATTCGCACGCTATTTAGCGACGTGGTGTCCAAAGAGGACATTGCGTGTGTAACAGGTGTCGTCATACCGGAACCCGGTCAAATAACCGAAGCCGCACAGACATATCAAAACGATGTATCTGCGTTGAGAGATGGCGCGCTATTTTTTCCTATGGACAGGGAAATTCCCATCGAAAATGGTCGGCCAAATCGCACAGCCAGACAAATTGCAGAATGGTTTTTGGGAGAGGCGACATTGTCCAGAATTGATCTGACCAGCATGGTCTCGATCCCCGGCACAGCAGATCCCGAAGGCACATGGTTTCATCCCCGTCTGAGGTTTAGCAAGTATCGCCCGTATATTTTAGACGGCATTTCCGAGGCAATTTGTGGCGAATAGAGGAGAATTTCATGATTAAAAAATCGATTTCATTAATCACTGCGATGAGCTTTTTGCTTGCGGTTTGTCCTGTTCGGGCAGCAGAAAGCGAAAAGAAAACACAATACGAGCGCGGGATTTACCAATTGGGACATGATGGCTGGGAGATAGTCGATGTGCGGCAGGTATCGGGCACGCGCATCGTGTTAAGCTCTCGGGTGGGTCCTCAAATCGACTTAGAAGAAAGCAATCGCTACGCTTTGTTTCAGGGGGCAACCATTTATACTCAAAAAATAGATCTTTCGATCTTACATCTGGGCGTAGCGGGCTTTCAATTTGCCGAATTTATGAAACAAGACAACGGCAAACTCGCCGTAAAAATTCAGTATCGATCAGGTCCTCGCATTGAAACACAGCTGGTGAATGTGCAAAGTGAAAATGATCTGCGCCGCTTGAGAGAATACATCGAACATTTTGATGAAATCGTAAAAGGCGAGTACACAATTGCAGACTCCTCCAAAATAGACGATACCTACCCACAATATACCGAGGATGCCATCTCTTTTGAAGAACGCAGGGTGCGTTTTCGAGTACAAACACGCTTTCCCGGAATGGTCACTCTGAAGGATAAAAAACAAATCAAAGGCGAATTTTTGCCCGCCTATGAAGATAATAATATTTTGATCGAGACGGAATTGAGCGTACAAAAGGTTCCGGTAGATAAAATTAACAAAGTGCAATTCTTTGGGGAACGCGGCTCCGTGGCGATGGAACGGGCAATTGTACAGGGGATTGGAGGTGCCGCAATGGGCGCATTAACCGGGGCACTTGCCGCCTGGCAGGCCAATGCCGACGTCAAAGAGACGACAATCTGGGCCGCCGCAATTTTTGGCATCTTTGGTTTTGTAAGCGGGCTGGTGACAGGAGCCAGAGCCACGCAAAGCGGTGAGACCTTCACGCTGGGGCCTGTTGAGGGTGACAAGCGGAGATAGCGCAATGACAATTTTGCCTTATAAGGACAAAAACCCTCACATAGATCCGTCGGCTTATATCGCGCCTGGTGCTGTTGTAATTGGCGACGTGGTGATTGAAGCACACGCGAGCATCTGGTTCAACGCCGTGATTCGGGGTGATGTTGAACCCATTGTAATCGGCGAAGGCTCAAATATCCAGGACGGCACTGTCGTGCATACCGACCCGGGCTATCCCTGTAATGTCGGTAAAAATGTGACCGTAGGGCACAATGCGATCTTGCACGGTTGTCAAATAGAACAGGGCGTGACCATCGGAATGGGGGCAACCGTATTAACTGGCTCGGCAGTGGGCGAATCTGCACTGGTGGCTGCCCACGCCCTGATATTGGAAGGCGCAGAGGTCGCGCCGCGCACACTTGTCGCCGGAGTACCCGCCAAACCGCGTCGCACATTGTCAGAAGACGAAATCGCGCGCTTTTTAAACAATACCAGAAGATATCAGAAACGGCGTCTGCTTTATATGGGACACAACGAATGAGGCATTTTATGAAACGATGGATTTTGTGTTTTGCACTGCTGGTGTTGTACACGGGATGTGGTTCGTCCAACCCCGTGACCCCTGCGCCCGAACCATCTGCTGAACAGGTATATGACCATGTCACCGTGGATGAGGCCGATGCCTATGTTGCCGACATCAACCGGGTTTTTACATCTATTGATGTCTTTTTGATAGAATATAGCGGCGTAACTGTCGAGCTCACGAATGACCTGGTCCCGCTCTACTGGTCGCGGGAATTTATAAACACCATGATCGCGCGGATTCACGCCATTCAATCTACATTGCACGACATGCGTCCCGCAAACCCGTATCTGCTCAAATTGCACACCGAGGAATTTGAAGCCGCCTTTGTAGATTATCTTGATGGGATCACTTTTCTTTTGCAAAATCTCGATTTTATCACGCCAGAAGTTATAGATGGCCTGAACATGCGCATGGGAGCGGGCAATGTACACATCATTCGCCTGCAAATATTCTTGCGCGACCTGACCGGCCTGCCAGTCACTTTCGGCGGCAATCCGCCCGGAGATGGGCAGACTTTTTAAGACCAAAAGCATCCGCAGATGAACGCAGATGAACGCAGATGGACGCAGATGAACGCAGATGAAAAGGCAAAGCAATCTCAAAGGAGCCGTAGAATAGTGATTGTCATTGCGGCATGGTGTTGAGCCGCAATCCAGTGGTTTTTAGGTTATCCAACCACAGATAAAACTGACAGACAAGGAGAACAATGAACGAACACCCGACAAATCCACGCATTATAATTGATGCAAACTACATTCGCGGCATGCGCAAAGATGGTGCGCCGTTTCGTGCTATATGTAAACAAGGTGGTCGCATCGTGCTAATCGACACTTTAATTTACGAGCTTTGTAGCACAGATGATACCAACCAATGGCGCGCATCAATGAATAAACTAAAGGCGGGCGTGGACGCTATTGAGGTATGGGAACATGTATCTCCGATGTATAGGTTCGAGTTAAAAAAAAACCGTCGGTATGGCGACCCTTTACATGATGAAAAAACCAGACGCATACGGGAAATGATAGCGAATAATCCGCAGTATCAACCTGCCGATATGAAAAAACTCGTTAAGATCTATGTGAAAGAACGAGAAGGCCACGATATAGTTACACTATTCCAAGGCTTTGCAAGTTGGCCGCTATCTGCTCAAGAGATAAAAAATAAAAATGGACATGACGAACAAGTCGTGCAATTTTGTTACAATGTCGTCAACCATCAAGATGTTATTCAGTCAACAGCAATAGGTGCGATTAAGCAAATTGCGAAAAAGGATGGTTTAGATGTTTTACTAAATCCCGAGGACGTAGATGATACTTGGACTATATGGCATTTCGGTAAATCGCTTCTTGCCTTGCTCTGCGACAGTCAAAGGTAAGGATACTTTTAAGAAAATACCCGAAAAATTTAAAAAGCGTTTGATAAACACAAAACATGACTTAGACTACATGATTTCGTTAGCCTTTGCGGATGCAATTGCCTCTTGTGAAACAACAGGTGCAATGTCTTACTATCGGCGATGGATGTTTGGTGATACAAAACCGCAACTATGTTCTCATGATTCAGATGAAATCGCTCGTTTTATGAACGAATTCAACAACTTAAAGGGGGGAAACAATGAACACAGTGTCTTTTGACAAACTGGGACCTGGGCAATCTGGAAGGCTCGCGTATCAAGTGCTCGGTCAAAATGGGCCGATTCCTAATCCGCAGAACATCCGATACTTGCCGCCAGACAGCGCCGAGATACCCTCCAATCCTATGGTCGCTGGTGAATCGGGCCTATCTGCTGGCCTGGCTGGAGCCAATCTCATTGCTTCTATCTTGAACTTGGGAGTTTCTGTGTACATCGCACACAGGATTAACAGCCTGCACGATAAAATGGACCATTTGCAAGAAACAATGGCCCGCATTGAACGTAAGATTGATTATATCGTATCGAAAGTTGATCGCATAGACACACAGGTGGCTGAAAACAACCTGCGCCATGCATTAGGCCATATGCTCAAAAAAGCCGTATCTCAGGAGAAAATTGACCTGAGAATTCTTACAGATCTTCGTGGTGACATCAATAAGTTTACAGAATCATTTTCCTCGCCTCTCCTGCTCAACTTTAGCCTCCAGCTTTCCAGCGATATCCGTGACCGACTTCAACAGATCTATGACCTCGCTTATTGGGTTAGGAAGTTGGTCGCTCAAAGGTACAATACCTCCGTTGACGGAGATCCAGAACGTGTTATTACAGTGAACCCCGACAGGGATTACTTTTCAATTTTTGGTGGCGGTGACCTCAAGGTTCATGTTAGAGCAACAATGCACGTCTCTACTGTAGCCATTAAAAAGACGGAATGGTTGAACTTTGATGATTATCTCCCTCGTGGGCGCAGCAATCAAAAGCCACATCAATTCATTAAGCCACATCAGTTCATTTTTAGGGGTGAAGACCCTGAACAGGGGCTATATGATCTCGGCCAGGCGTGGCTCTATAAAACCGATGCGGGATTATTATGGCGGACAAAGACAGAGTTGGATGCAATCACTTCTGGCTACGAAAATGTCTTTTGGCCTCAATTGCAAGAATCTGAGCCATGCGGGTTTAACCAGATTGAAGTTGCTTGCGAGGTTCCGCTACTCGAGAATACCTGAGTTGCTTGGCAGGATCACGCAAAGTCAGATGCACATCATCCCACACGAGAATATGCAGAGATATCCCCCTGAGATTAAGGAGGAGAAAAATGGAAACAATTACTCACGCTCATGTTCAAGAACTGGCTAATAAACTCCCAGAGACAAAATTGTCACTTGCCTTTCATTTTTTGCAAAACCTCGTTGACAATGACACGATGCCTCAAGAGAATTTTGCAAGCCTCTCCATTGATGAACGTCGCCGAATTTTAGCACAACAAGCCAAACAGATGAAGAGTCACTACGAACAGACAAGGGCTGAACGAACTGAATGGCAAGCAGGAGATTTTGATTGATGCGTATTAAACGCGGTGAAATCTGGTTGGTAAATCTCGATCCAACTGTCGGCACAGAAATCCAAAAGACTCGCCCCGTTGTTGTTGTAAACTCTGATGCGGTTGGCACGTTACCAATTCGGCTGGTCGCTCCATTGACGGAATGGAAACATTATTTTACTTCTAACGTTTGGCATGTCAAAGTGATGCCTGATAGTGGCAATGGATTGACCAAGCTATCAGCAGTTGACACGTTACAACTCCGTGGTGTTGATACACAAAGATTTGTTAAAAAAATTGGCGACACCTCTAAAGTGGTTATGAAATCAATAGCCAGCGCAATTGTGGCAATTATTGAGTATTGATGTAATCGTAGAAAATCAATGGGCAATCTTGATTACTGTTTATCACCCACTCCCAACAGGTTGGATCAATTGGCGTGCAAGGAGAACGAAATCATGACGCTACTTGACAAATGTCCGGTATGCGGTGGAGAGATTATTGAAAAGGAAGTTGAGAAAATTTTGCGAGGTGGAAATCTCAAGGAGATCGTGAAAGTTCAAGCCGAAGTTTGTCTTCGTTGTGGCGAACGCTTTTACACGCCGGATATTGTAAAACGTTTCGAAAGGATCAGGTCAAGACTTAAAAGGGAAGAAATGCCTGATGCCCCAAATACAATGCGTGGAAGGCTTCTGACCAAATTGGATTATGAGATCTGGTTTCTCGATTTTCTGGAAAAACGCTATAATATAGTTAAGGGCAAAAATGCGCCCCCAGTGATTGGGATCAAAAACGGTGAGAGGGGTAGCAATATAAGGGTTAGTAGCAATAGCAATATACCTCCCTCCTTGAAAGAACACTTTGCTATTGAAGGTGCTACACACTCCTAAATGCCACGATGCCCTTCACATTTATTGCTTCCTTCAAAACATTGGATATGATCTTCGAGTGGATATTTGAAAAGAATTGCATAGAGGTTCCCAGGATTTTCACAAAAAAGGTGAAGTTGCTGAAGAAAGAATCCAATCTCCAACTCCCCGACCTGTTCAAGAATCAACCCTACCTTTATGACTATTCAAAGGCACTCTTTTGTCAACTGCTACCATATCGCAATGAGGTTATTCACAACAATAGCTTCTCTATCTCCGGAGATATATTGACACTTTCAAGTTCCAGAACGAGAACTAGCCTGAAATTGAGCAATGAACAGGTTGAGTGTCTGGTGCGTTTCGTGCGTGTGCTCGTGCGTGCTGTAGTCGGCGAGGTTGTCGTTGGCGATTACAAGGACAAAAAACTTCGCTACTATCTCGACATCCTCGCACCGATACACGGACTGGCGGTCTTCAATCAACAAATGCCGTATTTCAGTCATGTCGAACTCACTGTACCCAGACAAGGTCCATCCTTCCCCGCAGATATACAGGATGTACGCGAAAAAGTTAAACGTTCATCCCCAACTCAAGAGGTAGTCTTTGACCTTACAGTGCTGGCTGTGGAGGACCATAACCTCATTGCAAAATGGTACTTCGCACCAGAAGAAGTTCCAGATATGGACGTAATGACCTTTTACGAGGAATCCCATAAGGCGCACCGAGTGGCACTTGATGAATCAGAGACAATAAAGGCATAAAGTGGCTGCCTATAAGTCTTGTGATAATGGAAAGTGGGAAAAACAGACTGGATTGCGGCTTAAAACATGCCGCAATGACAAAATTTTATACCGCTTATTTGATGCCACTACTCTTTGTTCATAATGACTGGGCAATATATCAAAAAATTCCGATGGACTACTTAACATGATCAATACCGCATATTTTAGATTACTGGGACTATTAATCCTGCTGTGCTCTGTGGGGCAGGCGGATGCCCTCTCGCAATTTGCATTATTGACGGCCAATCGATGTGTGAACTGTCACATCACCGCGCAGGGCGGGGCACAGCGAGACGAACTGGGGCAATACTCAATGGATGGCGTGGGATTGCTCGCACCCAATTACGTCTTGCCGGGCAAAACCGCTTATGCCGATGGCCTGGTACTCATGGGCGCAGATCTCCGCGGACAAATGGCGCGATCTCACACATCGCCAGAAGCCGAGCGCAAAGTATTTCCCATGCAAGTCGCGCTATATAGCGTTGTCCGTCCCTCAAATGCCCTGAAAATCGAAGGCTCTTATAATTTTGGACCCGAAAAATACGCGGGACAGCGCGCGTGGACAGCATCGGCAATATATCAACCCAATTACAACTGGCCCGCATTGCGCGTCGGACATTTCCAGCCAACCATTGGCATGCGGTATGACGACCACACCATGCTCGTGCGCCAAACACCCGACGTTGCCGGAGCCACATCGCTAATTGCGCCCAATTACGCAGAATACGGCGCAGAAGTGCATTATTACAAAAAATTGTGGCTATCGCTAACCGCAGGCATTTATTCTGCCCGCGCACTCTCCGAAAATACCGTACAACAAGACGCCTCTCTGATCGAAAACCGCGACAAACCCTCATTCCTGGGGCGTATCGTATTGTGGCCCAAATTGGTCGAACAAAAAATGAATTTTTATCTGGGAGGATCGTGGCTCAAAAACGGCGATTTCTTGATGACCAACCTCTTTGCGGGCGTCGGATTGCAGGACAAGATCGCCCTCATGGCCGAATATGTCCTATCCGATAAAGAAGGTGTGCGCGAGGCAAAAACCGCCTCGGTTGATATCACACTTCAAGCAATACCCGGACTGCTCTTGTTCGCGCGGGGGGAAACCGGCGAAGTAACGCATATCCGCACATCAGCGCGCTCTGTTGATCTGACGACGAAGCAGGCTGTATTTGGCATGCAAATTTTTCTAACACCGCAAATAGAATTGCGCCCCGAATATCGCATCCTCGACACAGAAACCTTCCGCTCATCGCGCTACGCATTACAACTGCATGTGTTTTATTAACACCTGTGTGGAGTAGCCCATGTGGAAAATTATCAGCGTAATCACATTTATACTCGCGATAGGTATAGGTGCAAAGTGGATCATAGACGGAACTCAGATCTTCACGAAAAACAAGCAGCAAGTAGTGGTCGTAGATGAAATGTTTGGCACTGAGAGCGTCGAGTGGAAAGAAGGGTTCTGGTTGGGATTGGACATAGCGGGACCAACAGCGGGCGTATTGATCGCGGTGGGTATTTTTGGATTGTACAAAATCAGAAAATGAAGCACTTTACTTTAGTCGAGCGTCAGGAATGGGTATAACCGCCGCCTCTCCTGACGCTCTTTTTTTATTCCTCAACTTTAATCTCAAACATCACCTTGTGACCCTCTATATCAATCGCATCGCCATCCACCTCATCTGCGCGAACCAATCTCGTACAGAGCGTCTCACCCATGATATAATCCCGAAACTGCTCGAAAGCAGGTGCCACTTCATCAGGCACGCCATAAGTCACTGTGATCCGATCTGAAACATCCAGCTCCTTCTCCCTGCGGATATTTTGAATCACATGGACAATCTCGCGCGCCAGACCTTCGCGTATCAAATTTTCATCTCTGTGCAAATCCAGCGCCACAGTAATATCGCCTTCATTTGCCACAGGCATATCTTCCTTCTCCTCTCGCTGAATCAAAATATCATCAACTGTGAGTTCCAGGGGATCCGCACCATCCAAATCCAATGACAGCGCGTGACCCTCGCGCAAAGATTGAATTTCCTCAAAACTCAGACCCGCAATCTTCCCCGCTGCCACCTTCATATTTTTCCCCAAACGCGGACCCAACGCTCTGAAATTGGCTTTTGCAGAAAGCGTCACCACTGCCTCTTCATCGTCGCGAATATCCACCTCTTTCACATTTAACTCATCCGCGATAATATCCTGTAATGCCCTGAGATCTGCACGCACATCCTCCTGCATAGACACCAGAATCGCCGTACGCAACGGATGCCGGGTCCTGGCATTGGCCTGACTCCGCAAAAACCTGCCCAACCCAACCGCTGTTCGCGTGCGTGCCATCTGTCGTTCGAGTTTTTCGTCGAGATCGGCTTCAATCACATCGGGATAGTCACACAGATGTACGGACTCTGGCATATTGCTCGCGCGCAAATTCCGGTAGATCGTTTCCGTGATAAACGGCGCGAAAGGCGCCAGTGCTTTGACCAGCGTCAAGAGCACATGGTAGAGCGTCGCATAAGCAGATAATTTATCACTATCATTATCGCTCTTCCAGAAACGCCGTCGGCTGCGTCGGATATACCAGTTGGTCATATCATCGATAAACGTTGCAAATCGCGTAGCCGCTGTCTGCAAATGACACCGATCCAGACCCTGGCGAATATCGCGCACCAGATGATTCAAACGCGCGCGAATCCAGCGATCGAGCGGATGATCTGACCGATCCGATGTGGGCTGCCAGTTATCAACACGGGCATAAGTAACGAGAAAACTGTACGCATTCCACAAAGGCAGTAAGACGCTGCGCATCGTCTTTTGAACCCCCTGTTCCGAAAACGCGAGATCTTCACCGCGCACCACAGGTGAAGACAGCATATTGAGACGCAGAGCGTCGGCACCATAAGTATCCATAATATGCATCGGATCGGGATAATTCTTCAATCGCTTGGACATTTTGCGCCCATCTTCGGCCAGGATCATGCCATTGACCACGACATTCTCAAACGGCGGACGGTCAAAAAGGGCAGCACCGAGCACCACAAGCGTATAAAACCAGCCGCGCGTCTGATCCAATCCCTCAGCGATAAAATCCGCCGGAAAATGCGCGTCCAGCCAATCTTTATTTTCAAACGGATAATGGCGTTGTGCATAAGGCATAGAACCGCTCTCAAACCAGCAATCGAGCACTTCGGGCACGCGGGTAAGAGGTCCGGTTTCTCCCTCAATAATTACGGGATCTATAAAATGCTTGTGAATATCGTCAAACTTTCCACCCGTACGTTCCTCCAACTCACCGATGGAACCAACACACACGGTCTCACCCGTCTCCTCATTTCGCCACAGGGGAAGCGGGCAACCCCAATAGCGATTGCGGGAAATCGCCCAATCCCGCGCATTTTCCAGCCAATTGCCAAAACGTCCCGCCTTGATATGTTCGGGCACCCAATGGATCTGTGCGTTTGCACGGAGCATCTTCTCTTTAATTTTCTCAATATTGACAAACCACGTCGAAATCGCCCTGTAAATAAGGGGCGCCTCACACCGCCAGCAATGGGGATAACTGTGGTGATGTGTAGAGCGGTGAACGAGCTTGCCCTCTTCCTTTAACCGATTCACAATATCGCCATCACAATCCTTGACAAAACGCCCTTCATAGTCACATACCTCAGACGTAAAACGGCATTCGGCATCAATCGGACAAACAGACGGAACGCCGTGAACGCGACCGGCTTCGGCATCGTCTTCGCCAAATCCAGGTGCCGTGTGGACAACACCCGTTCCTTCTTCAGTCGTGACAAACTCGGCTGTGATAATGCGGAACGCCCCCTGGGCACGCAAATCTTCAAAATAGGGAAAAAGCGGTTCGTATTGCAAGTCGAGAAGTTCCTTCCCCTTTACGGTCCTGACAATCTCGGGTCTGCCCGAGGGATAATAGGTATCCACACGCTCCTCAGCGAGAACGTACGTCACATTCCCATCTTTGACATACACATAATCCACATCTTCATGCACGGTCAGAGCCAGATTTGACGGCAGTGTCCAGGGCGTTGTCGTCCACGCCAGCAGATACGTATCCGGTTCATCTTTGAGCTTGAACGCAACGGTAATAGCCGGGTCCTGCACGGACTCATACCCTTGATTGGCTTCAAAATTGGACAAAGGTGTCGCATCCTGGGGGCAGTAAGGCAAAATTTTGTGCCCTTCGTAAATCAAGCCCTTATCCCAAAGCTGCTTGAACACCCACCAGATAGACTCCATATAGTCGCGGTCCATCGTGCGATACCCATTTTCAAAATCCACCCAGCGGCCAATGCGTTTGACAAATTGTCGCCACTCGGCAGTATAGCGCAAAACAATACCCCGGCAAGCCTCATTGTATTCCGCAATCCCGTATTCCTCAATCTCACTTTTGCTATTCAAGCCCAATTCCTGGCTGAGTTCGTATTCTACGGGCAAGCCGTGACAGTCCCATCCAAAGACGCGATCTACGTATTTGCCATTCATCGTTTGATAGCGCGGGATCACATCTTTGATCGTCCCTGCCAGCAAGTGTCCGTAATGCGGCAAACCCGTCGCAAAAGGCGGCCCATCGTAAAAAACGTATTCATCGTTATTCTTTCTGATCTCGAGCGACTTTTCAAATGCCCTGATCTCATCCCAAAAAGCGAGCACCTTCTCTTCTTCTTTGGGAAAATTCACATTTGTATCTACTTTTTCAAACATTAAAAACTCCTGTCAGGATCAGGATGGGCAGGATGGAAGGATGAACAGGATACCCCCAACCCCACCACCCATCAGGTTAAATGCCGCCCCAAATTACTGCAAAAAAAACCGCCACGGCAAACGCCCCTGGCGGTGTGTCATACAAAAAGTATATAGCTTACGACAAACAACACCCCACAAGCGTCTCCGCGGCATATATACGTATAACCCCAATGGCACTGCCCGGTGTCAGATAACCTGTCACCTGGGCAGGACCCTTTTTCAGTTGTGGAGATGTTTGATGGGTTGTAGTCATATTTTTATCCTTTTCCTATCAGCGCGGTTAAAAATAGAGGTTTTGACATTTTGTGTCAAGCTCTACAAATCGGCAACTTCCTCTGAAACCCGTAGTCGCCTGCCCCTATCATCCTCCGATCTTGTAATTGCCCACGCGATCCAGCTCCATACACCCAACGCGCCCAAAGCCACAAGCGGATATACTGATCCCGGCAACCGCCCAATATTGAAAACCCTGTAAGAAATAATCCCCGCCAGTGCAATCAAACCCGAAGTCATCCCCTTTGACGCGCGATAACCAAACGCATCGATCACTTCTTTTGCCCGGTACCTCGCATCAAACGAAAGCGGAATATAGAGCAGTTCTTTTGCTGCCCGAAACACCGAATAATCCAGTGTCTTAAACACCAGATAGGCCAATGCACCAGTGGTCAGAGTCGGATATGCCAACAACACCCCACACGTTATCAAATGAACCACCGGAATACCGAGATGAGCAGTTCGCAACGACACAAAGTGCAACAACAGGGGCGCAACGCCAAACTGAAACACAAATGCACAGGCATTCAACAACGCATAAAAATACCCCAAATAAGCGGTGCGTTCATCCTGCATCGGCAAAGCCGTTTCCACCAGCCCACTGAACCGCAGATCCAGCACTGCCGACACCATCTGCGTGACAAAAATCAAACCCGCGAGATAGCGCAAAGTCGGAGTTTCCCGAAACAAACCCAATGCCAGCTTACCCCGCTTTTCCGGCTCCTGAACTGGCACCCCTCCAAGACCATACGCCCACCACGCCAGAACGGCTGCTGGCAAAAGCGATAACCCTGCAAAAATCAGCAGATGTTCACTGCCTATCACCTGCGCCGTTTGTCCTACAATCAAACCCCCACAAATCGCACCCACCGACGCAATACCACAGATCGGCCCATTGTACTTTCGCCCCTGATCATCGCGCAAGACGCTATTGATAAACGACCAGTACTGTTCAATAATCAGCACAATATACGCTTCGCGCAGCACATATAACACCCCTACCGCCGGATGAAAACCAGATAAAATCCCCCCATAACACGCCAGAATACCCCCACCCGAAAGCACCGACGTCAAAAACAAAGTCTGCCGCGACCCAAACCGCGACAACAACACCCCGTACATCCAAACCATACCGAACGTACCCAGAGGCGCCAGCGTCATCACAAAAGGCAAATTGTGCGCCCCATACGCGCCAATGAACAACGACGTGGATACACTCCGCACAAACTCATAACCACACAACAAAAAACTCGCTGCAAATCCAACCATCAATGCACCCGCAACAGGGCGTCTATTTTTTTTATTTTTTAACATGGAAATACCATTAAAGGATACACACATTCACAAACTTATGTCGTTTCATTAGCATTGACAGGTGTTATATTATCTGTTAGAATTTAGAATTTTAGGGAATAGCATTTGATATTTTAGACATCGGGGATTGAGACGGCTCTATGAAAGAGACGACTCGCGTGGTGTGAATCCGGAACATGTGAGTAAGTTAAAAAATATTTTGGCACGGCTCGAAGTGGCCGAAAATCCAGTAGATATGAATTTCCCTGGTTTTCGTTTACATCCACTCAGGGGAAATCGGTCTGGCTTATGGGCCGTCACAGTGCGTGCAAACTGGCGCGTCACCTTCCGCTTTGAACAATCAGATGTAGCCGATGTCAATTATGAAGACTATCATTAGAAGGAGAATATCATGCCCATGAAGAATCCTCCTCATCCCGGTAAATTTATTCTGGAAGAATGCCTCGAGCCGCTTGGCCTGTCAATTACAGAAGCTGCCGAAGGATTGGGTGTAACCCGCACGAGTTTGTCTCGACTGATTCACGGACACAATGGCATTTCCACGGAAATGGCAGTGCGTCTCTCGAAGGCTTTTGGTGGCAGTGCAGAAAGCTGGTTGCGTCAGCAAATGAATTATGATCTGGCTCAAATAAAAACAAAAACAAGCGACATTCGGGTTCGCAAATTTGAGCTTGTTTGATAAGGTAAACCAACATAGTTACGCTCGATCTCAATACCACTTCCACCCCAAATCATAAACCAGACCGAGCGTCAGATCCCACCGATTGGCAATACCATCAACAGGCGTATTGCGAATTTCATTGACGCGATACAAAAAATTGTTCTGCTGTACAGACAAACTCAACGCGCCAATCAATGGAAAAGTAAGCGAATTATAATTCTCTAAAGACACCACATGCCGGTCTGTAAACCCCGTAAAGCTGCGCACCCGCGAACGAAAATTTCCGCTACCCAATGACCGCCGATAGTTCAACCCCACTACCAACCCCAGATCCGTTGCGTCAACCGCCAGATCGCGCTGTGCGCGAGCACCTAACCTAACGGTCAATGTCCGCCCAAAACGCCGCTGCAACCCCATGCTACCGCGCAGAAGTCTGGGCCGTTGCCCATCTATTCGGCTCAACGCGGTGCTGTACCCTGCCAAAACAAAAGGATCAGCCACAGATTGCGTGCGATAGCGATATATCAAATCTGTTTCCAATTGATCTCTCGATCGCGTTAAATCGTCAAACGTCGTTCCAACTTGCCCAATCGCCAGACTTTGCTCAAGCGTAAGCACTTGTTTCCCCATATCTCTTACAACCATCAAATTCATCGTCGTATTCCAAGCCAGACTGGTCTTACCACTGAGAAATGACACGCGCTCTTTCTGTTCGCGATATGCAAGTGTTGTACCATCGATATAGTTGCGATTAAACGCGCCCTTAACAGCCCAATTCAGGTGCCAAATGCCATCTGATCTCAGAGTGGCAAACTCGCGAGGAACCAGCACAGCCTGCGTATCTCGCAGCGCATAAACGACCATTTGTCGGAGCGGCATACCCGTAAAAACGACCTCTGTTCCCCTGCGAAATTCGCCATATCCATCGCCGCCATTAGCCAAAAACTCGACAACTGCAACGCGATACAATTCATTCTTTTGAATGGGACGCCCATTAATTGTATTTTTTTCCAAACCGGAAAAAATCAACTGTGCATCTTCCCCCAGCGTATCCTGACTGCGTTTGACAATACTCAAAAGTTGCGCCCCCGTCAGTCTCATCTTCACCAGACGGTCATCAAAAGGGATCAAATGATCGATATGACCCACTTTGAGCACACGATTTGAAGGCACAAGCCCCAATCCTCCCCGATTGATAATGCCCACCTCGCCATCCAAATATCGCCGCATCACCCCTGCAACAACATGCCCTTGATCCCGATATGTCTTTCCCACAATCCGACCTATCCTCTGATTCGCGACCTGTTCGTATCTTTGCCTGAGATCGTTGACCAACCGCTCTGTCTCCGAGTCACGCGCCACTGATCGATCCACCGGAATCTGCTCTGTCGAAACATCCACCACCTTCATATTGCCTTGAGTATCCGGCGAAAGATGGAGCACAACGCGGCCAACAGATATCCCATTGCTCGGCGTAACGACCAGCGTCAAACCATTCACCAGACGGATCAGACCCGGCACCTGTAAACCGCGATCCAGATCGCTAAATCCACCAGCGACAACCAGATCTACCCCCTCAACCCCGCGAGCAAAATTCAAAGCACTCGTTTCATCCATATGCGCCAAAACAATAACGCACTGCGCCTTTTTACCGCGCAACACCACGGCCAATGAATCCACAACTTTGACGGGATCGCCAACCCTCAAACCCGACAGATGACCCGGGTCAATTTTATCTGCAACCTCTCGACCCAACACACCGATAATCCCCACCTGAACATCGCCGACCTTTACCAGTGTATAACCCGGCAAAGGAGGCTTTCCACCATCTTTTCGCACGAGATTCGCCGCCAGCATCGGAAAATCAATTTCCTTTTGCCGCGCTTCCAAAACATCCCACCCCAAAGACAGATCGTGATTCCCTACCGTCATAGCCGCATAATTCGCGCGATTCATCGCCGCGCACATCGTTGCCCCCCCGTCAAACCGCGACATCGCATTGGGTCCCAGAGCATCCCCCGCATCCAGAACAATCGCTGGCTCAGAAGTCTGCAATTTGCGAATCAACTCCACGCGCGCAGCCATCCCACCGCGATCTCCGCGCCGCGTCAATTGCCCGGATACATCGTTGCTGTGAATCACCGTAAGCCGTATATCTTCAGCACATAATGAAGAAGCGAACAAAAAACAAGCGAGGACACAATAAATACCCCGCTGCTGCACCACGCTCATGCGCCCTCCTTGCCCAAGAACTTCAGTGCCAACTCATCCAACGCGATGTCTTTAACCCAGCCGGTATTGATATCGTAAGCCATTGAAAGTAGAATGCAAATTACGCGATCAGGCGACATAATGTCTCACAGCGACATTATGTCGTGAATAATGTACAAACGGACAATAATAATGGTTCAGGTTTTCTGAGACGTAACGCCGTACTCTGTGATTTTCCGCTGCAGCGTTCGCACACTGATACCCAAAATGTCGGCGCTCTGAGTGCGATTTCCGCCGGTATGCTTGAGCGTATCCAAAATCATCTTCCTTTCTGCTTCGTCCAGCCTCCTCGGCACGAAATCCGATTTCTGAGATTCTGAATCTTTTAGGGAAGTGGTTCTATCATCCATTGGCAAAATGGACTCGATGTCTTTCTCTCCAATTGCCCTGTTTCCGTCTGAGGCATAGATCACCAGACGCTCCACCATGTTCTTTAGTTCCCTGACATTTCCCGGCCAGCCGTATTCAGCCATACGGTCAAGACACCGATCCGCTATTTCAACGGGAGCGATCCCGTTCTGATCTGCGAAACGCTCGGCAAAAACCCGCACCAGCAAAGGGATATCCGACTTCCGCGCTCTGAGAGATGGGACGGAAATATGAATGACGTTGAGGCGGTAATACAGGTCTTCCCGAAATCGTCCCATTTTGACCGCCGTCGTCAGATCCACATTTGAAGCCGCGACAACACGCACGTTGACATCGATAAATTGGCTCGCTCCTACATGTCGGACTTTTTGTTCCTCAAGCACGCGCAATAATTTCGTCTGCACCTGCATATCTAAGTCCCCTATTTCGTCGAGGAAGAGAGTCCCCCCCTGGGCTGCTTCAAAAAGCCCCTGTCGGTCCTGTGTGGCCCCGGTAAAAGAACCTTTCTCATGTCCAAATAACTCACTATCAGCCAATCCCACCGGCAGAGCCGAGCAGTTGATGGCAACAAACGGCCCATTGCTCACGGCACTGAGAGAGTGAATAGCACTTGCCACCAGCTCTTTGCCAGTACCGCTTTCGCCCGTGATGAGAACCGTCGATTTGAACGGTGCCGCACGGCGGATCTGATTAAACACCACCTCCATCGCATTAGAGGTCCCCAGCAATTCGCCGAATTCCGTCCTCGCCTCCACCCGTTTATCTGAAACGTGGTCAAATACCCGCTTGCGTTCAAGCGCACGATGTACGGCAGTCAGCAGATCGCTGGCATCAACTGGTTTGACCACATAATCAACGGCACCCAGCCGCAGGGCCTGTACCGCTTGTTTTACAGTCGCATAAGAGGTGAAGATAACTACCGGCAGCGGTGGCGTCAGTGTGATAGCTATGTTCAGCAACTGCATACCACCCGGCATGTTGATATCTATGATCGCCACATCCAGAGACTGCGTTTTGAGCAACTGCTCTGCAACGGTGCCATCAGTCGCTCCGACAACTTCATCACAACCGTTCTCCCGCAAAATTTTGGTCACGTTTGCCAGATTTTTCGGGTTGCTATCGGCAACAAACACGCTGCCATGAAAAGGCGTATAAGCGATTGGACTGGAAAATGCCTGCATCGGTAGTATGAACCTCTATCAAAATTGAAATTATTAAGCGAGATGAAATAAAGTTACATCATTACTATGTGGAATACAACCTGTTCATGTTATGCACTACGTCAAAATGACTGGTAACGACAAAATGTCGCAGTCACAATGTCGCAGTCACGACTCCGATGGTCAAGCTCCGGTCCCGGTATCGTACAACACGATGTAATAATCACCAAATTGGGCGACTCTAAGAGTGGCACGGGATTTGCTTCTATTTTGCCTGACAGGAAAAAAGGTACCATTCAATATGGAGAAAGGAATTGCCATGGAAATAGCAAATATGTTTGCAGGTTGGGAATGGTGGGAGCAATACTTCTCACCCTTTGCACATATCATCTTACCTTTTACTATCCTCGTATTCGGATGGATAGTGGCTCATCTGGTGTCCTGGGTCGTCCGTCGAGTTCTGCTCAAAACGCAAGTAGATGACAGATTGCTCGAACTGGTCATGGGCCGCGACGCCGCTGCGAACATCCACGTTGAACGCTGGATCAGCAAGGCAGTGTTCTATCTGGTGATGATCTTCGTGCTCGTTGCCTTCTTTCAGATACTCGACCTGACGACAGTGACCGTCCCCCTCAACGCGATGCTGAGCCAAATTTTGATCTACTTACCCAAGCTGTTGGGCGCTGCCGCGCTGCTTTTGATTGCCTGGCTCGTGGGTAGTCTGTTGCGAAGAATCGTAATAGCCGTGCTATCACGAGCAAATATCGAGCAGCGCCTGGCTGAACCAGCCGGGCTTGAGACCGCAACAGAGAGCGGACTGCCGCAGACAATCGGCAACGTGGTGTACTGGCTCACGTTTCTCGTGCTACTTCCAGCGGTCCTGGATGTCCTGAGCTTGCAGGGATTGCTACAACCAGTACAGCAGATGATGGCCAAAATCATCGGTTTCCTGCCCAACCTGTTTGCCGCCGCCCTCATCATGCTAATCGGCTGGCTCGGTGCGCGCATCGTCCAGCAGATAATCACCAACGTCCTCGACGCCACCGGGATAAACAATTTTGGTCGTCGCATGGGACTGGCAACTGGACTGGGTATCGAAAGTCTTTCGGGGCTTGCCGGTACATTGTCTTATGCGGTCATCTTGATATTCGCAGCGATCGCCGCCCTCGAATCGCTAAACTTCGAGGCTATTTCCGATCCTGCCAGTTCCATGCTGGCAGGGGTATTGGCCGCAGTGCCGTCTATCCTGGTCGCCGCAGGCATCCTCCTCATCGGGTATTTGGTAGCTCGATTAGTATCCCGCGTGGTTGACGACGTGCTCAGGCAAATGGGCTTCAACACGCTGCTACAACGCTTCGGAATAGCGGAAGTGACCGTTGCTGAGGAACGATCGCCTTCCATCGCGGAGGCGACCTCTGAGGGGAATAGCCCGTCTTCAACAGTGGAGACAACCTTTGCGTTGGATCGTCCACCTTCGCAACTGGCGGGATATCTCGCCATGGTGGCTGTCCTCCTCTTCTCGGCTATTGAGGCAACCGCGCAACTCGGCTTCGAGGAACTGGCAGGCATGTTCGTGACGCTGACGCTGCTATTTGGCAAGGTCGTCTTTGGCGCGGTGATCTTCGGTTTCGGGCTTTACCTCGCGGCCGTATTTGGTCGCATCGCGTCCAGAAAAGGAGGCGTCTATGGCAGCATACTCGGTGCGACCGTCCGGGTTGCGATCGTAGCACTGTCTCTCTTTATGGCACTCGGACAGATGGGTATCGCAAACGAGATCATTACCCTCGCCTTTGGACTCATCCTCGGTTCAGCAGCTATCGCCGTCGCGATTGCGTTCGGCCTGGGGGGGCGCGACCTGGCGCAAAAACAGATGGAGCAATGGACACAGAGGCTGGAAGAAGTAAACGAGGACAGCTCTTCGGACTCAAAGGAAGAGTAACACTATTCTCGATATTCAACATACCACCTTAACCAAAGGAGTGATACAATGACAAACACACGCATAGTTCTGGCTTTACTCATCGTCGCCTTCATCGCACCTTCCCAACTACGAGCGCAGACTGTATCTCCAGAGGACTACGATGTTCCCGTGAGCACAGCCCAACAGCTACGCCTCGGAGGCACGTATTCCTATGCTGGCAGTGGAAGCAACACCGGAACCAGCGACGGCTCTGCTTCTCTGGTGTACCACCGCTATTACAACTCCCTGCCTTACGCCTGGGACCTCAACTTAAACGGCGTCGGATTGACACGTCGAACTTCTGACGGCACGCAAGAAGGCTCCTACAGTTTCGTGGCAGGTCCAGGGATCAGGAAGTACTTCAATCCGGAAGGTGATTTTTTTTATTCTGGCGAACTTCTCGTCACTGGCAACAGCGACTTTGACCGCCCGACCATCGATGTTACGCCGGGCGTGGGATACGGACGCTTCATCCGCGTTACACCGCTCGCCCAGGCTGTGCGTATTGAACAATTCCTGATAGACGAAGGCGTCATTAAGGGGCCTCTGTCCAAAGAGACACTGATCGCGCTCGCCCAGGTGATCGAGCGCCGTGGGGAGTTCGAGACCCAATTTGGCGACCGTTACAAGCCCAGATGGTTCAGGGCAATGGAGGAAGTTATTGCCAAGTCTGGAATGTTTGTTGAGGGAGGATTTGGTGCTGTCGGCACGCTACGCGTCGATGAAGTACTCTTCCAGGAACATGTGAACGAGCGCTTTATCGGCTGGGATGTGCGCACAGGCATCCGCTTTGAAGCTGTGACGAAGGACTCAGACACCCCTCGTCAAGACCCGGGGATGTCCCTGCGAGTCAGGTACTCACGGCCCGTGGGCTGGAAATCTCAGTTCGACATCAGTGCTCAGTACACCTCGCCATTTACCGGCGATTTTGGCGACATCTATACGCTGTCGCTGTCGCTGAACTATCTGTATGAGGTGACCAACCGCGTCGATTTTACGCTCAGCAACATTATAACTTCTACGCGCAGCGAGCCAGACATCGATGCAATATTAGTCGGACAGGTACGGTCGGGATTCATCTTCTTCATCGAAAATCAGATCAATCTCAATATCACCGGTACTATCGCTAAAACGCGCGGTGAAGACGCCACTCAGAGCCTGAACATGGCTATCGAGTACCGCCTGCGATAAAAAACCGCCCGAATATTGATCGAGCATGCTGCGACAAGGTCGGAGTCGCCCATATACCCTCACTGTGGTAACATAAGCGGGGAATGGGTGGCTCCAACCGATACTGTGTTTAGAATATATGCGTGACGCTGTGACCACCAATGAATAGAAGCCTTGGGCGTTAGATAACGTCCGGGGCTTTTGTGTACAAACGCTTGACAGAGAGACGCATAGCAGGTTATTTAGGGACTAATTCAAGATCGGGGTTCATTGTAGAAAGCGTCTGTAAAATTCATGGAGGAACTGTGACACAGCGTGAACCGATATGGATCATAGGGTGGCGCGAGTGGGTGGCATTGCCCGATTTCAATGTCGAAGCAATCAAGGCAAAAATCGATACGGGTGCGCGGTCATCTGCATTGCACGCATTTAATCTGAAGCGGTTTCGGCGGCGAGGCAAGCGGATGGTGCGTTTTGAGATTCAACCCATACAGCGCACCGCTCGCCAGGCGGTGGAAGTCGAAGCGGAGGTGATTGGAGATCGCCAGATAAGAAGTTCTAATGGCAAGGTAGAAAGGCGTCCCGTGATCCGCACTATGATGCGAATGCACAATCGCGATTGGGAAATTGAGCTGACATTGACCAGCCGAGATGAAATGGGCTTTCGGATGTTGTTGGGACGCCATGCCCTCAGAGGCCGATTTATAGTAGATCCTGGTCGTTCATTCCGAACGGCGTATCCCGCCAAAAACCAAACTTAAGGAGATAAGTATGAAAATTGGAATTTTATCGCGAGGTCCAAACTTGTATTCGACGCGGCGTCTCAAAGAAGCGGCCATAGAAAGAGGCCATGAGGCACGCGTTGTGGATTATGCGCGGCTTTATATGAATATTACATCCCATCGACCATCCGTGATTTTTCGAGGCGAATCACTGGATTTTGACACAGTGATTCCGCGTATTGGCGCGTCGTACACCTTTTACGGGACAGCGGTCGTCAGACAATTTGAAATGATGGGGGTGTTTCCCGCCAATGAATCGCAGGCGATTACCAGAGCGCGCGACAAATTGCGCTCCCTGCAATTGCTGGCGGCAGAAGGCGTTGGATTGCCCGTGACTGGATTTGCCCATTCGACAAAAGATATCGAAGGCTTGCTCAATATTGTGGGTGGTGCGCCGCTCGTGATCAAGCTGCTGGAAGGCACACAGGGAATTGGCGTGGTGCTCGCCGAAACGGATTCTGCGGCCGAAAGTGTGATCGAGGCATTTCGCGGTTTAGACGCGAATATCCTGGTACAGGAATTTATCAAGGAAGCCGGGGGCACGGATATTCGTTGTCTGGTGGTTGGCGGGCGCGTGGTGGCGTCAATGATGCGCCGGGCAGAACCCGGAGAATTTCGGTCGAATCTGCATCGCGGCGGCTCTGCTGAAATGATTCGCATTACACCCGAAGAACGGTCAACAGCGGTGCGCGCGGCCAAGATAATGGGCTTGAATATTGCCGGCGTGGATATTTTGCGGTCAAATCACGGACCTCTGGTGATGGAAGTCAATACTTCTCCCGGTCTCGAGGGGATCGAAAAAGCGACGAATATCGATGTTGCGGACTTGATTATTGCGTTTTTGGAAAAGAACACTAAGCGTGGAAGAACACGCACGCGTGGGAGAGGATAGATGCGCGAGGCATTTGAAATTAGCGGAACAAACGTTGCGCCGGGAACGCGCAGGAATATCGAAATTCCGCTGGCTATGCTTTACACGCATACCCAGATGACGATTCCCGTGGAAGTGCTACACGGCCGGGAAGCGGGACCCCGGCTATTTGTTGGTGCAGCACTACACGGCGATGAGATCAATGGGATTGAAATTATTCGGCGGGTTTTGGAAAACGTACAGGTCGAGAATATGAGGGGCACACTGGTAGCTGTGCCCATTATCAATGTCTTTGGCTTTGTGTACGAGTCGCGCTATTTGCCCGATCGGCGCGATTTGAATCGATCCTTTCCCGGATCATCGCGCGGTTCTCTGGCGTCGCGGTTGGCGCATATCTTCTCGAACGAAGTAGTCTATCGGTGTACGCACGGAATCGACTTGCACACAGCAGCACCGCCGCGAACAAATTTGCCCCAAATACGCGCAAATTTGAAAGATGCGGAAACGCGGCGCGTGGCCGAGGCATTTGCCGCGCCCGTGCTGGTCGATAGCACCAGTCCTGCAGGATCGCTGCGTCGGGTAGCGACAGGGCGAGGCATTCCGCTTTTGTTGTACGAAGGGGGCGAACCCATGCGGTTCAACGAAAGCGCGATTGAAATGGGCGTGAATGGCGTTTTGAGAGTAATGTGGGCACTGGACATGCTCGCAGAACCCATCGCACCAGATGTTGCGCCCTCGGTCGAAGTTACGCGCACGACCTGGGTTCGGGCGCGGCAAAGTGGCATTTTGCAGTTGGATGTGTCAATGGGAGAGCAGGTCACAAGGCGACAGAAATTGGGTGACATTTCCGATCCTTTTGGCAGCAGCACCCTGAATTTGACAGCGCCGCGAGATGGCCTCGTGATCGGACGGACCATATCGCCTCTGGTGCATCGCGGCGATGCGGTTCTGCATCTGGCGACGGAGATGGCTACACACTAAGTGGTCTGTCAAAAAAATTCGCTGATATATTTTTTTGATGGGCTGGATTGCGGCTTACACCATGCCGCAATGACAACCGTCGCTCGTCACGCCCCTGCTTAAGGCATGCAGGGGCAGGCTCTGCATGTTTTAAGCAGGCGTCCAGTGGATTAATTTATGATCGATTATATAAAAAAAATTAAAGTACACGACAAAAAATAAAAGACCTGTGCAAAGAGTGAAAAAGAGTTAGGTTTGAATGTGTGAAAACGAACCTTCTCATCTCAACAAGGCACAGGTCTATGTCTCCTCAAGTTATACAACTTCGCGCTATACTGCAAGGCCATTTTGGGTGGCATAAAGCACGCCTAACCTTCAAAGCGGCCTTCATCTTGTCGTTGGTCAAGCTGAGCACGGTCAACTTCACTAAGCTGGCCAATGCGCTAAATGGACAGGTCAAACCGCAGTCAAATTACCGCAGGATACAGCGTTTTTTCGCTGAGTTTGACATCCCTTATGAAGCCGTGACGCGACTGATCTTACACTTATTACCCATCAAGACCGATTTTACAGTCTCAATAGATCGCACCAATTGGAAGTTAGGAAAATTCAATATCAACATCCTAACCGCAGGCATAATCTATGAAGGGGTCGCCTTTCCTATCTGTTGGATGCTGTTGCCAAAACGAGGCAATTCCAATAGTGATGAACGCATTGAGTTGATGAAACAGGTGCTTACGCGCATTCCCAAGTCTCATATCCGCGTTGTCGTCGCAGACAGAGAATTTATTGGAAGAGAATGGTTTAGGTGGCTACATACACAAGACATCCCTTTTGTCATCCGCATCAAGGAAAATGCCCTTGTCTCAAGGGCAGGTCGAGAGATTCCCATAAAAAAACGCTTTGAAAATTTGCACAGCCATCAGCAGGTCAGCCTACAAAGACCCTGCCGCGTTTATGACCTACCTGTGTATCTGTCTGCAATAAGATTAAAGGATCAATACCTCATCCTTGCCAGCAACCAACACCAACAAGGTCAAGCCGCATTGGATACCTATAAAGAACGCTGGGGCATTGAAGTCCTTTTTGCAAATCTTAAAAGTCGAGGATTTAATCTGGAAGAAACCCACCTCATACATCAAGACCGCATTGAAAAACTCATCGCGCTTTTGGCTATCGCCTGCACTTGGGCGCATATCATCGGCGAATGGATCGCAAAAACAAATCCTTTGAAGGTTAAAAACCACGGGCGCATGGAGAAAAGTCTCTTCCGATATGGGTTGGACTATTTGCAGTATGTCCTCCTCAATATAAACCAGCAATACCAACAGTTCCACAAATGCATTCGTTTACTGAGGAATCCGCCACTTTGTAACACCATTTAGGTTTTGTCGTGTACTATAAAAAAAAATAAAAAATCGAACATACGAAATTCTCGAAATCGCCGGTCCTGGCGACTTGTTCAGCCGGCGGATCAACTGGGCGATACTCGTTCTTGTGCTCTTTAATACGGGTGTTCAATGCCTCGATATCTGGTGGCCGAAAACCCTCATGGCGTATCTGCAGCGGTTCGAGTGGTGGCCGGGTAACGACATTCTGCATTTTTATTTTCTCTATTATTCTTACTGGTTCGAATGGCTATTTATCGGTTTGCTAATTGTCGAATATCTGGCGCGTATGTGGTCCGTCCATGTAGCTGGGGGAACACACCTGTCCGCTCGGTTGCGTTTTGGACTTCGTCCGCTACAGATCGCCGATCTCATCGTCATTCTGAATTTTTTCTTTTCCATCGTGTCGTTCGATCTGCGGTTTCTGCGCCTGCTGCGCTGCCCGAGATTGATCGATCTCATTAGTCTCACTCATAACTACGCCGAGCCTCCAGAAGAGGTCACAGGCTACAGGGCAGCCATTGGAAACATCCGACGCCAACTATCTGAGGTGCGCCAGGCAGTGCGTGTGCAGCAGGAGAAAGACCTGCACGCCGTCCGTCAGCGCACGGGATCTACAGTTGAACAGTTGCGAAGAATACAACAAGATGTATCAATCCAGCTACGCCGTCGTCCTCAGGCCCTGCAAGAGTCACTTCCTCAGATACGCGAAACCGTGCAAGACATTTTCGACTCGCTTCGTGCGGATTTGAGCAATTCCAATAATCTGGCCGAGGTGGAGGTATTAAACCAGGCCGCATTCCAAAATTCCTCCTCTGTTTTTGACAATCTACCGGAAAAGGTCAGTTATGTACACGATCTGAATTGGAAAAATCGAACGAGCTACCGGCTTGTTCCATTACGCCAGATTGGCTCTGCCCATTTCAGCGGTCTGGAAAACAGGGCCGATACTGCGTACCAGCAATTCGAAAAAATCCGTATTGAAGGATCGCTCGAAGGCGTGGACAGCGTGTTCAGTACGTTCAGGTACGCGATCAACACAGTTGAGAGTGGCCTGTCGCAGGGAGACGATGTACTGTCGCCCGATGTTCAGATGGGATTCAATCGCGCGATCAATCGATTGAGGGACCTCAACGACTATACCCGAATGGCGTGGGAGTCGCTGCTGTGGGAACTCGAATGCGAGCACCAGGAGCGGTTGGAACTGATCGGTCAGGACGCTGCCCGTTATGGTCGGATTGCGTTCTATCTTGCAAAACTCGGACGATTCGGGCGTCAGATTACTTCAACCGTCTTGAGAGCGTGCAGACAGGTAGTGCTGCGCCTGTTGTCATTTCTCCGAGTACAGGCAATCGTGCTATTCAATGCCGCCTCTGGCATCGTAAAACCCGTGTTGCGTCGCCTGGGCTTAATGGCACCGGCCGAGCGCGAAGTCCGTCTGGCACTCGACAAAGCCAATCTGGAGTCGATCAAATATCTCGGGCTGCCAGAAGATTACACGGTTCATTTCGCTTTTGATTCTTTGAATGACGAGGCGTTATTTGTCGGATTTGATGAAGAGTTGGCGACTATTGAACAGGCGATTCAGCGCTGGGAAGATGGTCTTACGTCCTCCTTCATTTTATTCGGACAACGGGGTGCGGGCAAAACGACGTTGTTGAATATTGCTGTCTCGCGACTGTTCGATGACGCTTCGGTCGTAACCCTGTCCGCAATTGAGTGCAAGATGACGACCGCGCCTGAACTGGTATCCTATCTGGCAAATGTTCTTGAGATAGAAGATGCAGGGAGCTTTGACGACCTATCTCTGAAATTGTTGCAAGGACCGCGACGGGCTGTGATACTCGAAGGGTGTCACAATCTGTTTTTCAAATGTATCGGTGATCTGGATGCAATCCAACACCTGCTCTGGCTCATCGCGCGTACCAACCACCACATACTCTGGGGTATTTCTCTCGACCAGCATACGCGCGGCTATCTCGGTCTGTGGCTCCCCCTGAATCGCCTATTTCACTTTGAGGTCGGGATTCAGAGTTGGCAGCCTGCAGAACTTCAAATGCTTCTGATGCAGCGTCACAACCAGAGTGGCTACCGCCTGCGTTACGCGACAAACAAGGAATTGGAAAAAACCGTGCGCCGGCGCGTGCACCGCTGGCACCGACCAGAAGATCCGGCTGTTCAGGAAGTGCTGTCCCAGATCTATTTCAAAAATCTGGCGGAGATCAGTGAGGAGAATATTTCTGTCGCCCTCCTGTATTGGTTGCGGTCACTCGAGCTTTCGGAAAGCGACCTCCTCCTGGTTAATCCCGTCAGTGAGATTGACCTCGGAATTGTGCGCAATTTCTCGCTTGAACAGGCATTTATTCTGATCGCGGTGTTACAGCACGACAATCTTACTGCCGCTGAACTATCATCAATACTCGACAAAGACCTCATCCAGACCAGACTGGAACTCGAGATCCTGTGGAACGACAATATTCTCGAGTTTGATCAGGAATCGACGCGTTTTCGCATTAATCCCATTGGTTTGAAAGCCGTAGAGGAAATGCTGGAAGGACGCGGCCTCTTGTGATCTAAAACAGGAATTTGAGCATCATGGATACTTCACCTCTCGAACAACTCACGGGAAGCGGTGGCTTACACATTAACGCCGCTAAAATACTGTCTGTCCTGCTGGTGATTGCGATAGCTTATGCGGTGACAACACTCATTCGCCTCGCGTTGGATTTTGGAGCCAACCGATTTCCTTCACATCGCTTGCTATTCAAGCGCGTCCAGCCCCTGCTGCGTATCGGTATTTACGGGGTTGCGATTTATTATTCTATCGTTATTATCGCACCCGAACAAAATACCCTGCTCGCCCTGTTGGGGTCAATCGCTCTGGCACTTGGGCTTGCCGCGAAAGATCTTCTCAATGATCTTATTGGTGGTATTGTTGTACTGTTTGACCGGTCCTTCCAAATCGGCGATCGCGTGACCGTAGGCTCTTATTACGGCGAAGTCGTGTCGATTGGTCTGCGCAGTACGAAGTTACAGACGATTGATGATTCTCTCGTCACCGTGCCGAATTCCACATTGCTGACCTCTGGCGTGTCGAACACCAATGCCGGGAATCTCGATTGCCAGGTCGTTGTAGATATATACCTGCCAGCGCGGGCTGGCTTGAAAGAGATTGAGGATGTGGCTCGCGAAGCCGTGCTTACATCCAGGCTCGCATATCTTAAAAAGCCAGTGGTGGTCAATGTCAAGGACAAATTTGAAGAGACGCATCTGACACATCTCGTGGTAAAAGCGTACGTATTTGACACGCGCTACGAGAACAGTTTCGCCACTGATCTTACCAGTCGTATTAAAAAGGAATTGTCCAGACGCAAGCTCATACCGTCTGATGTGCGTTTTACGGATGTTGCTGATGAGTAATTGACAAGGTGGCTGTATGGAAAATCTTTTTTTAAAATTGCGATCGCGAACTACTGACCCGTTTGCGCGAATAAAAAATTATCTGAAATTTCGCGTTGAGCGATTGTTGTTGCTGGGCGTCCACTTTCACCTGCTGTTCATCGCCTCGCTGGTCGGGCTGGTCGCCATTGGTGGTGGTTTGCTGGTTCAGGAAACGGACGCGCCTTTTGATGATCACGAGACAGCCATCTGGTGGGCTTTTTTGCGTTTGACCGATCCGGGTTATTTGGGAGATGACGAAGGGATTCCCCGCCGCGTGATCTCAACGGTGGTAACGGTGCTTGGATACGTGCTTTTTATGGGGTCGTTGATCGCGATCATGACGCAGTGGCTCAATCAGACGATCCGCAATTTTGAACGCGGGCTTACGCCCATTGTGCGTCGCAATCACATTTTGATTTTGGGATGGACCAATCGCACTTCTGAAATTGTCAGCGAGTTGATGCGCGCCGAAGGTCGCGTGCGTCGGTTTTTACAACTGCTCGGTGCGCGCGGATTACACGTGGTAATTCTTTCCGAAGACGTGAGCCTGGAGCGCACAATGGAATTGCGGAGGGCACTGGGTTCTCTGTGGAATCCCAAGAAGATCACTTTTCGGTCGGGGATACCTCTGCGGATAGAACATCTGGAGCGCGTGGATTTCAAAAATGCGAGTGCCATTATTTTGCCCGGTGCAGATTTTGCTTATGGCAGTGCGGATGAATCGGATATGCGCATTATAAAAACACTGATGTCGATATCGAATCAGGGCGAGAAGCGGGATGCCAAAGAAACTCTACCTTTACTGGTGACAGAAATTTTCGATTCCGACAAAGTGGATATGGCAAAGCGGGCATATAGAGGCATTTTAGAAATTTTGGCGAGCGATGTTTTTATTACGCGATGTATGGCGCAAAATGTGCGTCATCCGGGATTGTCGCATGTGTTCCACGAGATTTTGTCGCACGGGGTTGGCAATGAGATCTATATTCACACCTCCAAACAGTTTACGGGGTCTCGTTTTGGCGATCTATCAGGTGCGTATTCCAAAGCGATTTTGCTGGGCGTAGTGCGTCCCCAGGGTGAGTCATTTTACCCCCTGCTCAATCCACCCGAGGATCTGATTTTGGAATCAGAAGACCGGCTGGTCTTTTTGGCAGAAAATCACCGGGACTGTGAACCACTGAGAAATTATCAGATAGAACGCGTATCGCGTAAATTTCAGGAAATGCCCTATGTTAAGGAAAAGGGCAAACGGCGCGTCTTAATTTTGGGATGGAATCACAAAGCAGTGGAATTACTCAAAGAGTTCGACCGACAGATTGATGAACAGTTTGAGATCTCGGTTTTGTCTCTTGTACCTTTGGCGGAAAGAGAAGCAGAGATAGAACAAAAAGGCATTGATCTGCGCCGCGTGGCTATCACCCATCGCGAAGGAGAGACCACTTCGCTATCAAATTTAAGAGAAATGGAGCCAGATAGGTATGACAATGTGGTGATTTTAGGCAGTGATCGGGTGGAAACACAGGAAGAATCAGATGCGCGGACGATTGTGGTGCATCTGGTGCTGAGAAATGTGCTGGATGAGGGTACGCATAAACCAGAAATTCTGGTCGATTTGCTGGATTCCGACAATGTGGCGATGTTTGAAGATTACGACAGCGAGGTATTGATTACGCCCCTGATTGCAAGCCACGTGCTGGCACAGGTTGCGTTGCGTCGAGAGATCAATGTCGTTTATGAAGAGTTATTTACTGTCGGTGGTGCAGAGATTTTCTTTCGCCGGGTTTTGGATTACGGCATAGCAGGTCAAAATGTGAATTTTGGAGAACTCCAGGAAATGTCGGCATGTCGGGGCGAAATCGCGCTGGGTATTCGCTTCCAAAACAGCGGGGTTGTGCTCAATCCGACGCGTGATGAGCCGTATATACTGAGTGAATCGGATGATCTTATTGTATTGGTTCGGGAGGATTAAGTATGAATCCCTGGGATAATTTACGCACGGTAATTGAGGAACCAATCGTTTCTTTTGGCGAAATAGAAATAACGCCAGCCATTTTGCTGACGGCTACGCTGATTATCCTCATTGCTTATGGTATATCGCGGTTGTTGCAGCGGATGTTGCGGCGCAATGTGTTTGAACGGATACACATGAATAAGGGTTCGCAGTCTGCTATCTGTCGTCTATTGCACATTGTTACCATGTGCATCGGCGTATTTATCGCCATAGAATATACCGGGATTAATCTGACGACATTGGCAGCAGTTAGTGCGGTATTGTTGGTGGGGATTGGTCTGGGATTGCAAACTATTACCCACAATTTTATCAGCGGACTCATTATGTTATTTGAGCGCCCCGTGCAGGAGGGAGATTTTGTGGAGGTGGGCGGCGTGCAAGGCACTGTACAGGCGGTCAATGCATATAGCACAAAGGTCGAGACCCTGGATAATGTGACGATTATTGTGCCCAATTCAAAATTTCTATCTGAAAATGTCACAAACTGGAGCTTTCAAGGGTCAAAAGTACGTATTCACGCATCTGTGGGTGTGTCTTACGGTGCTGATGTGGAACTGGTCGCAGAGACACTGCTGGAAGTGGGGCGAGCGCATCCAGAGGTTTTGTCCGATCCCGAGCCGCAGATGCAATTTCTGGGCTTTGGCGATAGTTCTCTGAATTTTGATCTGCTGGTTTGGATTGAGAATCCACCCCGCCAGTATTTTGTGATTAGCGATTTAAATTTTGCAATCGTCCGGGCATTTCGAGAGCGAAATATTACGATTCCATTCCCGCAGCGAGATTTGCATATGCAGAGTGTGGAACCAACGCTTTTGGCTACACTATCACAAGAAACGAATAAGAAAGGGTAAAGATTATGTCGGATACATTGAAGGTCGTGCAGGACACATTACAAGCCGCGCAGGATACATTGCAGACAGTTGCGACGCGGGCCAGGCCATTTGATTATGTGCGAAATATCAAGCTGTCTATGTCGGAGACGCTGGGAGAGTCCATAGTCGGCATTTTATATGCGGTTGTGATATTGATTGTGTTGCTATTTGCCTATAAGATATCGAAGAGATTGATCATTCTCGCAATGGAGGAACATCATCGCACGGATGCACAAATTCGGCAGTTTTTGACGATGTGGCGGTATTCGTTTATGCTGGTTGGTATTCTTTTTGTCATTGTGAGTATGTCGGGATCTCTGGCAGCAATGGGGCTGACGGTTGCTTTTGTGGGTATGGTTTTGGGCTGGTCCCTTCAGCGGCCAGTAACGGGCGTGGCCGCATGGTTGATGGTGATGATTAAGCGGCCTTTTAAAATTGGGGATCGCATTATTATTCAGGGGGTGCGGGGCGATGTTTTGGAAATTTCACCAACGCATGTTTTGCTGGGTGAGGTCGGCGGTACAATTGGCGGTGAAGAGTCTTCTAACCGCGGCATTTTGATTCCCAATGCGGTGTTATTCGATCAGATGGTGATCAATTACGCCGTGTCTCAAGAGACGAAATATATTCTGGATGAGGTACCCGTAAGGATATCCTACGATTCGGATTACAAATTGGCGGAGAAGACACTGATTACTTGTGCGCGGGAAGTGACGGGAACAATTGTAGAGGAGACGGGAAAAGAACCCGAGGTGCGCGCGGAGTTTTTTGATTCGGGAGTTATGATGCGCTTGCGGTATCAGTCAATTGCCGTAGAGCGACAAAAGATATCAACCGAAATTGTCGCAAAAATTATGGAGGCATTTGCAAATAGCGACCGCCTCGGCTTTGCGTATCCCCATACTGCAGTGGAATATAAAGCGATTGACGGTGCTTCCCTGCCACCGATGTTTAAGGAAGTAGATCTCAATACATAGAGCCATCAGCGGGCGACCACAGGGGGTCGCCCCTACATGCAATGATCGTGTCTGTGTAGGGGACGGCCCCCTGCTTAAACCATTTCATCATTCTGGCTTGCGCTCTGTTTGACTTTCTCCTTCAACACCCGCATCTCAGCCTCGACGCGCTGCTTTCGCTCCAGTTGATCAAACTCTTCTTGCAACTGTGCATCGTCTGCCATCTCCGCATAAATCTCAGCCGCCGCTTCCTCGCGCGCCACATCTCGAACAAACCGATCATAAGCTTCTACACGCGCATCTTGTCGCATCTCCTGCACCACCACCTGTTTGCGAATCGCCAGCGTGCTTTGTTGCGCGCGGGCAGACGCCAACTTCGCCTTCAGTTCTGCGAGTCTCCGCTTCAGCGTCTCCGTCACCTCTTCCGCTTCCCCCCGCGCTTTCTGCAGCGTATTGACCGCTTCATCAACCGCCACCTTCTGAACCAGTGCCTTGCGCGCCAATTCCTCCTCACCAGCATCCATAGCATCCTCTGCCTTGCGCGCCCACAAAGCCGACTCTTCCCGTTTCTGAGCAATCCGACGCGCCAGCAACTTCTCGCTTGCCATCGCCTGTGCCACGGCAACCACCGCATCATCCAGCGCATCCTCCATATCCAGAACCATCTGCCGCACCATCTTCTTTGGATCCTCTATCTTATTCAGAACATCGTCAACCTCAGCGCGGACCACATTGCTTATTCTTGAAAAAGTACCCATGGAATATCTCCTTTCGATTTTTGGTTATTGATCACATCTATCTCTATGCAATATCCGTGCCAAAATATCCTTCAGATTCTATCTTATTGTTTTTTATACAAATAAATATTTTTAAGGCACAAAAAAACCACCTGATATTGGTAAAAGAAACCATTCCAGATGGTTAAATACACCGCTGAACGCGTGTTTTTTCGCCTTTCATCAGCGAAATCCAAAAATCCGCGAAAATCCGCGATCAAAAAAAGGGCTGCGATCTTACGACCGCAGCCCTTTGTGTATCTGGTGGGAAAAGCTCTCTTAGAAGCCAACGCCAACAGAAACGCGAATGGGATATTCATCAAGTGCCTCAGCCCTTGAATACGATACATCCACACCCACACTCTGATCGCCTAACTTCTGACGCAAGCCAGCACCCACTGTCCACGACTCGGAGTCATAACCGATCTTGTAACCACCACGCAACGCCAGCATGTTCTGTACCCATGCTTCCGCGCCAAAGTGATAACGGTTGATCGAGTCTGTGAAGAACATCTGTTCAACTGCCACTGTGACTGACAGCGGATCACCCAGATTGCCATAGACTTCAGCAGCACCCGACAGGTTGAATACCATCGGGAAACGCGCCTTCTGACCTATCACGTCCTGGTCGCCGCCCAAGTTGCGCATCGACATACCCAGACGCGTGGAATGGAAGCCCGTGTAAAAGAGCGTACCAAAATCTATGTCATAAGACGAATACGACTGCAAATCCAGGTCTTCCTGAACCCAGCGCAGATTACCACCCACACTCAACTTATCTGTCACCTGCTTGGCAATGGTCAGACCAACAGCCATGTCGCCTGCTGTGGCCATGCGACCCGTGCCGCCGGGTTGAGATGAGGTGGTCTCTTCAAATTCATCTGTGGTAAAATACGCAAAGTTGACTGCAAAGGTCGCCACATTCGTCTTGGCACCAATGGCAAACGTCCCCATTGAAGACCCCACAATCCACTTCAGGTAAGAAGCTGTCAGCGCGTAGCGCTCAATCTGCGTTGCGCCAGCAGGGTTGTAAAACACAGCCGACAGATCATTGCCAACAGACGAATACGCATCGCCCATACCTGCTGAGCGCGCATTGCCCGTCAGCTTCAAGAATCCATAAGAAGTCGTCGTAACGCGAGCATACTTAATCAGATCCGTTTCAGGAGGCACGCGCGTCCTATCCACGGGAAAAGGTCCTAATGAATCCTGAGTCGGCCGCTCTTCCTGAGCCTGTGCATACATCGGCAGGGCAAGCGCAACAGCCAGACCGAAGAGCAGTGCTTTCTTAAACATTGTCTTTCTCCTTTTTTATGTCTGACGCTTCGCGCCTTACTTGATGATCACGAAAGTGCCGGTCTGTGTTACGCCTTCTGATCCCGGCATCAAAGACGTGACTTTCCAGAAGTATATGCCAGGGAACATCGCCTCACCAAAGTTAGACGGACGATTCTCGGCAAGCTGGATATAAGTCACTTCGCCCTTCAGAGGATCCTGATTGTAGAAGGTCCAGATTCGCTGACCCGTCACATCGTAAAGGTCGATCTGACAGCGACCCGGCAGATTCGTAAACCGCATATTCTGCTGGCGGTTGTACGTATGTAAATCGCTATCCACCTTGAACGGATTGGGAACCACGCGAACCTGCTCTTCGAGGCGATCAAACACGGCTGCACCAGGAACCACGGGAACAATACCCGTGCGAGAACCATACACAGAACCCAGAGAGGTGCTCTGCGAGGCTTCAAGGACATCAACGCTACTCACGCCATTCCAATCACCGTGGCCAGAGTCATACATACGCACACTATACCAGTTGGGGAAGCCTGCGTTTGTGTTTTGATCGTCAAACAGATATGTGCCGGGAATCTCAGGACCAGCAGCGGGATTGAGACCACCGTGCACACCAGCATCAACGTACTGATTCGTCAGCAGCGGAATACCCGTTGGCCAGGAACCGCTCTTCACCGTTGTCCACGTACGAGAAGGATCATACGAAACACCCGTGGGCAAATTGCCCGCACGCGCATCCTCGAATGAAAACTCCGTCACATACTCCCACTCGCC
The DNA here is from genome assembly GCA_965205975.1 of Candidatus Latescibacterota bacterium. GTDB lineage: Bacteria > Latescibacterota > UBA2968 > UBA2968 > UBA2968 > VXRD01. Next base: position 5,093,746 of record OZ242195.1, on the reverse strand, counting down.
CTGATACTCTACAGACGAGCGATAGATGCGATACCCGCGCAAATCCTGTGCCTGGGCGCCAGAATAATCTGGATCCATTGCCTCTTCGCCAAAGACACTCCACCGAATCTGCGTCTTACCCTGAAGGTTGGAATCCCACGCCACCTTGGTATTCGGCGGCTGGTTGGGAAGATCATAACCCCAGTTATACCACTGAATCGCATTCTCAAAGTGATCGAACAGCACATCTTCGCCTAATGGTATATCCGGCTGGCGATCTGCCAACTCTGTAGCCTCAGATCCCCTGCCACCGTAGTGGTTCATCCACCCCAGGTTGAAGGGCATGGCATACTTCTTGTAATCGTCATACTTGGCGTGATCTGCTGCTAATCCCGCCACATAGGCGACCACCACTTTGGCCTTCTCACCTGGTGCCAGCGTGTAGGGACCATAAGATACCAGCGTTGAGTAATGCCCAGGCGTGTCATTTTCAGCAGTATAGCCGCCATTGGCAACCGCGTCGTAAATCTGAGCATCGCCCGCACGGTCTGGCGAGGGATAGTCAAAATCATTCGTACCGCGATAGCCGTGGAAGAGCACCGAAGCGGGCTGTTGCATGCTCTCATCGTGCCCTGTAGCCGGATTGTCGTGCGGTGCCACATACATCTCATCATCCACACCGCCATAGCGCATAAACGGCGGGAAGGCATCCACAGTGCCCAGACCAAAATACTGAGCGTGCTGCATCATGCCCTCGCGCACCCAGGTCTGTTCGCGAGTATAGCGCTCTTTGGCAATCGCATAGCGATACTGATCGCCTATATCATTGATCAAATTGGTAATATGATCGGAGTCCCCATCGTGGTAATACGTCATAAAATGGCCGTCATTGGCAAGATCAACACCGCGCTGCAAACCAGCAGATCTGCCAAGCGCAGAGGTGTAATCCCCACGGCTGACGCCGTTGAGGTAATTGGCTGCCAATGTATTGCGATAATAATCATCGCGCGTCCAATCGAAAGCGTGATTCCACGAGGTCGAACCCCGCCAGCCCGATGCCTGACCCGCGTGGAATCGGTTGGCAAAGGTGATATACACACCTTCAGCCGTCGAACCCGAATTGTTCACCACTTCGTTGTCAACGACAAAATACTCATCGTGATCGGGATGTGCCGTGGAAAACCACTTGCGCGTCCACTCCAGACCCGTGGCAGAAGAACCGCCTTCTTGAATACCGATCATCTCGGGAAAATCATCCTCAGACAGCGATTCCACCCACGAAGGCGCACTGTACTGCGGGAATTCTCCAGAACCAATGCGATTGGCAAAAGGCTCATTGCTGTTGTAGCGACCAAAACGGAAGTTCCAGACAACAACAGCCCTATTTGTCCCAGGGGTTGGGCTGGAAATACCGTGAGCACTCGGCCACCAGTTGGTCAGGCGGTCTGCAACCGTCGATCCCGCGATATTGGGCGCGTCCGCACCACTATCTCTGCGAATCGCCATTGCCCAATTCTCATCTTCTACAACGCCTACATAGGCTTCGGGCATCTGCGTCATATCGTGGGCACGACCAACAAGGTCTGAAGACGTAATACGCGGACCTGCATACGTACCGTGGGGGCTGCCACCCGTATTGGAAAGCACCCAGAAGCCTTCACCACCTGTATTTGACTTGGCATTCCAGCCTTCGCGCTCAGAACCGCCCGAATACACCTTGATATTGCGGCCCTGAGGATACGAAAACGAAGACTGTGCCAGCTTTGTCGTGTTATCTTTCTTTCCCGTCATGCCCGGATTGTGGAGCGTGTGACCGATTTGACCCCGGGACATCGAGATTCTGGCATTGCCGGGCCATTGAGCCTGAGCCTGTGTGACCAGACCCGCCAGGCACATGCCAACTCCGGCGAAAAATCCGGAGGCGTAAAACCAGAGCTTTTTGGACATGGATACTGCTCCTTTGTGAAATGTGTTTACGATCGACTTCTTCTACAATTACCCCAGCGCATTTTCTATTTCCCCGTACCCTCCTTTCAGTATAGACTTTTCAATCTCTACTCATGTTCTCAATGCTTAATATGTGAGGGGGGTGCGTCTCCCCCCTCACACGATTTTGCTAAAGGTCAGCACTTCTCCATAGCAGTGCTCGCCTGGTAGCAAAGATGTCATCAAACATCAGTCATACCTTAAGCAAAATGAGTGCCAGTTCTTGCTTTAAGAGCACTGGGATTCACTTAATTTTTTTCAATCGCCCAGGGCGCAAATGTGAAATATCTTTTTGCCCTGGCGTTTTTCGATACACATAGATCTTTTTTATATATGCCTAACTCATTGATTTATAGACAAATCATCCATGAAATTAGCAAAAGTCTATCAAAATATCTGAGCAATTACTCACGGGTTTTTAAGTCAACTCTATACACTGTCTTGAGCGTAAAAATTATTTTTATTTTTACAAAACAGTAAAAATCAACCGCGCTAACAGCGTCAAAATGTCGCCGGGTGCGTCATAGTGTCGCACTGCAAAATAAAAAAGACACGATCAAAAAAAGATCGCGCCTCAATGCTCAGGTACAAATTTTCGGATTACAAATTTTAACAATCCAATGCGGAACTAAGCGTACATCTGATAGTCTAATAGAAAGAGAGTAATAGCTAAAAAATCCGTCAAAATCCTATCTCTAACAGATGGGAGGACTATGCAAAAACAGATACTGATTACCGAACCCAGAGATGAGCAGAACGAAAAGGACAAAACAGAACACCTGCTTCAAGGTGCATCGACATGCATAGCGAAAATCAGAGACCAGATTCAATACCTGGCTCCTTTTAAGACGACTGTGCTCATCACAGGAGAAAGTGGTACAGGCAAAGAACTGGCTGCAAAAACACTCCACGACATCGGCTCCAGAGCCGCTCATCCTTTTATTACTGTAAATTGTGCTGCAATTCCCCGCGAACTGACCGAAAGCCATCTCTTCGGCCATATCAAAGGGGCTTTTACCAGTGCGACCACGACCCGACAGGGCGTATTTGAGGCAGCACATCGCGGCACCTTATTTCTCGATGAAATCGGCGACCTGGGCCTTGACGTACAGGCCAAGTGGTTGCGCGTTCTGGAAAGCCAGCAGATAATGCGCGTGGGCAGTACAGACCCCATCGACATCGATGTGCGGATTATTGCCGCCACAAATATCGACCTCAAAAAAGCCGTTGCCAATGGCTCATTCCGCGAAGATCTCTACTATCGCCTCAATGTCCTTCACATTGATATGCCCCCTTTGCGGCTACATCCCGAAGACATCCCCGCAATGGCAACCAATTTTCTCAAAAACTTTGCTCAGGACAACGACCTCGCACCTAAAGAACTCGCTCCCGAGACGATCCTGTATCTCATGACCTATTCATGGCCAGGCAACGTGCGCGAACTCAAAAATATTCTCGAACGTCTCGCCGTTATGGTCAAAAGAGACACCATATTACCGACTGATCTGCCCTCCGATATTTATACGCCTCAGCGCGAGGATTCAAATGCCGTGAACATCGATTTGAGCATGCTCGAAGGACTATCCCTACACACCGTTGAAAAACTCATCATAGACTACACCCTGAACTGCGTTAATGGCAACCGCACACATGCGGCCAAAAGGCTGGGCATTAGCCTTCGCACCCTCCAGCGCAAGCTCAAAGAATATTACAACAACTCAAGTTGTAACGTAAAAGATGAAGATTGCAAAATGCTTCAATAGGGGAAGACACCTATCACCCCTCAAATAAAAAAGCTCAGAGATCGCAATGATTTCTGAGCTTTTTTATTTCTTGCCTCGCAGGACGCACTTCTCAGAACCCAAGCCCCACAGTCACCCAGTGATTATCCTGAAAGTACTCGGTTCTGCCATAGGCATAATCCACTTGAAAAGCCATATTTCCCATGGGCACATTGAGACCAAATCCAAACGTCGGGCCCAGAATATACTCCTTATTAAACCCGTTGGGCAGGGCATCGCCCGTTGGAGATGTCACATACCCTCCGCGCAACTGAAGAATTTGCTTCATCGAATACTCAACGCCAGCCTGATACTCATCAGTTGCCAGATTATTATTGCGGAAGGTCGCAGAAAAAATAGCTTTGCCCAGCGCGTCTTCATAGAAATTATAGGAAAAACCAATTTCTATGGACGTGGGCAACTCGGCGGCGGCCAGCGACGTGCGGAAAGTGCGCGACCCGGCTTGGGGATCAGCCTCTGGAACCGCGTCTTGCAATTTCACCACCCGATCCAGATCCGGACCATCAAACCGCATGTCTGGACCATAGTTTCGCATGGCAATACCCAGCGTCAAACCTTTTAGCGCGGTTTTGTACTGAAACCCAAAGTCAAATGCCAGACCATTGGCCACCTCTCGCTTAATCGCCTCGTGGATATATTTAATCGTGGTGCCAAACGACACGCGATCTGTCAACAATTGCGAATACGTAAATGTCACACACGAAAACCTCGGCGAAAGTATCTCACCCGTGCCTTCGGGCGATTCCTCGGTCGTCACAACAATATCGCCCACCGCAAACACGCGGGCACTGATCCCCACCGAAATATCATCCCTTAGACGTGTAGTAATCGCAAAATAATTCACATTCATATCCGCGATATAATCCAGATATGAAAACACGGCTTCGCGCTTATGCATTCCAAATACCAATCCCGAGGGATTCCACTGCAATGCCTCTGCGCCTTTTACATGAGCCAGTATGGCGCCCCCAAGTGCTGTACCGCGCGAACCAATTGGAATGCGCAACTCTTGTGCCGCAGCTGTGCCGATGCGGCTCTCATCGCCTGCACGGGCATCCTGAGCGATCAATGCCAGCGCGGCAAACAGAAAAATCATCTGCCTGAACATAAGTTATTCCTCCATTCAGCGGTTCGTTAAAATGAGTTCAGCGTCTCAGCTTCCATGAACACCGCGCACTTGATAAAATGCGTACCGATATTTGGCGCGTCAAAATGCGCGATATAAATGCCGCTGGCAACCAGCACGCCCTGATCTGTTTTCAGATCCCAGGTATCAAACGACAGACCGTTGTTGTGCTCAATCGTTCGCACCAGATCGCCCGACAGACTGAAAATTCGGATCGTGCATTGCGCGGGAAGATTGGTAAAACGCATCTGGCGTGCAAGAGAGCTAAATTCATAAGACGAACGCCCCAGATACGGATTGGGCACCGCCAGAATTTTTGTCAAATCCTCCACCGCCATCTCTTGATCACCGCGGAGAATCCCCTGCGTGCTAAATGAAAACACATCGTCGGGAGTATTGATTTTATTGACGATCATCAAAAACGAATCGCCATCCTGCGGGAACCGATCTAGCGCGCGGCGATTAACAAAAAGGATATACATAATGGGCGGTGCCGGCGCATCGTTGATCAAGCCCTGAGACAACTCCGCCAAATTGGAATCATCATCTCGCTCGGTATAATCCCGATCAAAAATGAACAGCCACTCGCGGGCGACAAATGTATGGGGTACATCTTCGTAAAATGGCGGGCCCCAGGCCCCATTGACCAGGCCGCTGGCCAGATTGTTTTCCAGCCAACCCACTTCGAGGCGCCGATTATTTTCGACATCCCATGCCGACAGAGCAATAGGCCTCCGGTCCTGATACACATAAACACCCGGACCTTCTGTATTGACTATGTAATCACTCCAGTCATAAGGCACTTTGGACAGGGTTAGTTCATCGGGAGCGGGTGCAGGTCTGTTCGCGGCGCGCAAATACCGATATCCCCACGACACATTGGAATTTGTCAGATCAAGGGGTTTGTACTGATCTTCGCCATCATCTTCAATCACATTCGTAAATCGCAATTCCACATTGACCAACTGCGAAGGCGACACGCTCGTGGGACCAAACCAACTATGGGCAACATCGCCCGTTATCCCACCTCCGAAGCCTTCAGTAGAAAAACCAGCCAAATCGGGTCTGGTATTCGCCGGGGTTATCCACCGCTCGCCCGATGGAATATCCCAATCTTTCATGCCGAGAGGAGGACCGGTGACGCGCACGAGCAAACCCTCGACAATCGGATTGGTAATCGCATCATCTATATTTGCGTGCTGCTCCATATCTGAAAGCACGGCCTGACCACTCGATAGATTGACCAGATCCCACACTGTTCCGGCCTCGGTATCGCGGAAGCGCACTTCGTAAGACGCGCCCGTAACCCGTGTATCGTCAACCACCTCCACAGCCACAATACCATCGCTTACACCCGATGTATGCTCTACGACACTATCCACCTCCACGGTATTGAATCGCGTACCCGCAGTGGGGCCGCGCGGCACAATGCCATTGGCCGGAATCATCTCATCCGAAAGAGGCTTAAACGTCATGCGTCCATCGGCCAGAGGTGTGATGGATGTCTCGAGCGTTCTGGGCGACCTGTTCTCATTCAACGAATAGGCCGTCACTGCAAAATAATAGGTTTTCCCCGTCACCAGCCTACCGCCCGAAATTTTATCCTCGGTAAGTTCGATAAAGCGCCGAATACCCGAGTCGCCGCCAAATTGCACGGGCGAGTTGACCACCACACCGGCACTTTCATCAAACTCATTATCAAAAATAATGGCCGAACCATTGACCACGTCATAAGTCAAAAGACGCCGCCAGGGACCAGCGACCGACTCGCCCTGGTACACATTATAACCTTCAAATGCATAATCGCCCGAAGCGACTTCTGAGTCATTACCCCAGGTCAACTGAATTCTGCCATTGCCCCGGTGATCGCCCGTTACCCCCACGGATACTTTGGGTGCGGGCGGGGGCGATGGCAATTCAAAATTGGCATCAAAAGCCGATTGTGCAAATGTATCGTTAAAACGTGCAGCCGTAATCGACGTGAGACGATCCTGACCTTGTCCTATAATAATGGCACCCACCACTTCCTGCGTATCGCCGGGCGCAAAGGTAAACGGCCCTGCCGTGAGCATCAAGCGGCGGTCAGCCGGGTTTTCGTCAAGCCAGCCCGTACCTGTAACCGGATCTCCATCGACCATAAATGCCTTCACCTGACCCGTAATTGGATCGGTGTGATCGGCCACGCCACCGTCCGGGTCAAGGCCTTTCATATAATTATAGGTCTCTAATGCAGTACGAGGATCCGTGCCATTGATATATTTATTAAACGACGTCATGGGCAATTCCACACCGTCATCGCCAATCGGACCCTTGAAAAAGTCATATCCTACGGCCGGAGGCGAAGAACCATACTGCGCATCTACGTTTGATCCGTTATAGCAAAACCCAAAGCTGGTCTCCACATCACAGCCCACCAGATCGTTATCGAACTGCCCCAGATCGGGATCAGACCAAATCGACACATAAGTGCTATCGATGGTATTGCCACCTTTGTTGATAATCAAAAATTTGACGAACACCACATTGCCCAGCGGACCTGTGCGGTCGAACCCAAATGTCGTCTGCTGTATTTCAAGACCCAAAGGCGCGGTCTGCATATTGGCGTGAACGCCGGGATCGGCATCGTTATACACCGCCCATAAGGTCTGATCGCCCAGGACCATCGGCGTGCCGTCGGGATTGACCGGCGCGCCGTCTTCAACCGGCCACTGCGCGTAATCCGGGTTTTCCGAGCCATCGCCTCTGTTGATCTTATACACGCGATAGCGGTCAGGTTCCGGATCGGCAGGTGTGCCGTCGGGCAAAATCGGCCCAGGCGCATACTCAAATGAATACTCGGCAATCGCCACGCGGATTTCGCCATTGACCTTGCCCGCAATCCACGGACCGGCGGCATAGACCGCGGTTTTACCCGTACCCTTGGGAAATTCAAGGCCCGGCCCCCCGGTCGCGGGATCAAAGGCAAATGATCCCTGGTTTGTCACTCTCATTGAGATATTGTTCACATCGAAGAATTGATCAGTACTAATTTTACCCAATCGCGGCTTTTGCGAGGGCGATACAGCCAGCGCAATGCCAGCCATGCTCACGCTCATCAAAGTTAGTGTCAAAATATTCAAAAAGCTTTTCATGTCCTGATCTCCCATTTAGAAGCTGAGCGCGAGTCCGAAGCGAACCTGCCGCGGCGTGCCAAAGTTGAATGGGCTGTTCTCTTTGAGCTTGTATTTGTCTTCACCCAGTTGACCAAAGCGCTCCACAAATTTGCGGCCTTCGCCTGTATTCAACCAGCCCGAAGTCATTGGGCTGCCCGTGCTCGAATACACGGGACTGGTTGCATTGGCGCGGTTGAACAAATTGAGCACCCAGACGTATATGTCGCCCTGAAGTCCTACAATTTTGAAACGCTTATTCGCCTTTAAATCGGTCCTGAACGTCCAGGGACCATAGCTGGAATTCACCGGTCCCGAAGGACGCGACGAAGAAGCCCCTGTAGTCACTTCATTATACGTAAACGTGGGGGTATAGGGGAACCCACTCCCGGCAGTGAACAACACATTGATCCCAGCATTAGACAGCGGCTGACCACCCAGGAACCTCGGGCCATCTTTATCTACAAAGCGATAGTCGATAGATGCCGAAATTTTGTGGCGTTGATCAAAGTCGAGCGGTGAAGTCGTTTTGGGCGGCTCGGTCACGCCGGGTTGGAATGTCCAGGCGATCCGCCGCTGGGTTTGTGGCGATGATCCCGTGCCCGTCGCATAAGATAGAGAATAAGACAGACGTGCTGTCGTGCGCCCTATACGACGCATCAACAAACCAAAGTCCAGCCCCTTGATGGTTCCGTAGTCGGTGTTGCGGAACGAGGCAAAGGCTGCGGGATCAGACGGAATTGTCGTCACCTGGACGAGGTTTTCCACAGCTTTGTAATAAGCAGTGACATCGACGCTGGCATGACCGCCCACCTGCTGTACCACACCCACTTCATAAGCCGTGGTTTTTTCCGGTTTGAGATTCGGATTGCCAAAGGCGAAATAATAACCCCCCAAAGGCGCTTTGTATTCCAGATAATCCAGACCAACATACAGGTCTTCCAGCTTGGGTTGCTGGTAAAAAATACCGTAGTTCATGTGAAATACGGTCTTGTCTGTAACGGGAAACCCAACCCCCAGGCGCGGGCTAATTTTGTGATACACGCTGTTGCCCGCCAGATCCGACGGATCCAGCGTGGAATCGCCACCCAGTGGCACGGCTTCATTGGCCAGCACATCGGTACTCGCATTCAAATAATCGTACCGAATGCCCGCATTGATAATCAATCCGTCGTATTCCATCTTGTCTTGCACGTAAAAAGAGGCCAAAATAGGCTCTTTTAGCGCGTCGCGGGCCGTGTCCAGAGGCACAATTACCTGCTTATTCCAATCGTAATCATACCCATAGCGATTCACATCCTGAAAGCCACCCCTGTCGTCTGGGCTGACAAATGGACCGCGAAAGATCAAACTGGGGACCAGATGACGATAATAACGCAACCGATGCATCTGCACGTCAAAACCGAGCTTAAACTGGTGATTGCGGCTAATCTGGCTGGTCAAATCAAAGTCGATAGGCGTAAGATAAAATGAACTACTTTGCTCAAAGCTATTATATATGCGCCCCTCATCGCCTTCAAAATACGTTATAGAGAGATCATTGATGGTTTCCGTTGTCCGCATAATCTCGGTGGAATCCACATCGCCGCGTGCAAACAAACTTTCCGCATCATAACGCGGATTGCCCTGGGGACGGGCATAGTCGTGCAAATTGTCGAAATGAACCCCATCACCCCCCTTGAAATTCTGGTCGAACATGCTTGTTTGCAAGGTGAAGAAGGTCTTTGCACCGAGCGTATAGGTCACGCGGGCAAATGCCGAATAGTTATCTCTTTTTACACGCGGCGCATGTCGCAAATTATAGCGATAGGTGTGACTATAGCTCAAACGATCCGTTTTTGAGCCTACAATTCCGGCTTTCAAACCGATTTCGTCGGACAACCGATACGACAGCTTGCCCTGCCAGCCCCATCTCTCGAGCGTATAATGCGGCAAGATGCCCTCGCTGAGCAAATCGTAATCTTCCTGTGACAACAGGTCTTTTTCCCACTCGTGGACTTCCACCCCCCAGCGCGGGCTGCGGTCAAGGCGATCAATGCGTTCCCCAGAAACAAAAAACGAAGGCCCGTTCGTCCCGGGAATGAGTGGACCACCAAATGTCGCATCGGTAGTGTTATACCCATAAGAGGGCGCACCAGCCCAACTGCGGTCATTCATTTCATCGGTGATATGTTCCACAGACCCCGAATAGTTCTGCCCGCCTTCGCGCGTCACCACCTTGACAACGCCCGACATCACGCGCCCGTACTCCGCTTCAAACCCACCCACAATCACAGATACCTGATCTATAGCACCATTGCTCAGCGTCGTGGTTGATGAGCCAAATTGCAAATCCTTCTGCGACACGCCATCAACAATGTAATCGACTTCTGAAAACCGCCCACCGCGTATATAAAGTGTGCCGTTCCGACTCGTCACACCCGCCTGCAAGGATGTAGCCGCTGCATACCCGCGAACCGGCATATATTCGAGTTCTTCGCTGGTTACGAGGCGCATTGAACTGGTCTTGTCTTTCTGTACCAGCGGGCGCTCCGCCACCACTTCGATAGCTTCGGCTTCCAGAACTTGTTCTGTAAGTACAAAATCTACTTCGGTGGTCAAATCGGGCAACACCTTGATGCCCTTAAGCACCACGTCACGATATCCGATAAAGCTGCATTTTACGTCATAAGTGCCTGCCGGCACATTCAAAATCACAAAATTGCCTTCGGGATCTGATGTCGCACCAAAGACACTGTGCAGCCCTAGAACCACCACATTGGCACCGGGCAATCCGCCACCGTCATCTTTGTCAACAATCTGACCCGCAATTTTACCCGTCACCCCGGCCATCGCCGATGCGGATAAAAACGACATCGCAACAAGTGCGATTATCCATCTTGTCATGGTTAACTCCCTTCAGAAATAATTTCGAAAACCAGACTTAAAGACACGCGCCTCTCATTCATCCTTCCTCACGTAAATCGTTTACAACTATGTCGCTTGCGTCACCTCCTTGTTCTCCCCCGACAATAAGTCATTTACCTCACACCGATGACAGCGACATACCCTGATGAATGGGCTTTCCCTGTGATCGGCGCACCTGAATAAGTTCTGACACAATACTCACGGCAATTTCTTCGGGTGTATCTGCACCGATATCCAATCCAATCGGCGCGTGAACCGCATCCAATTTTTCTCTCAGAATACCTTTGGCTTCAAACTCTTTCCACATCAGCGCGATCTTGCGACGGCTGCCAATCATACCGACATACGCCGCCTGGGTATTAATCGCCTGCTCAATGATCGGTTTGTCGTGCTGATGCCCGCGCGTCACAGCCACCACATAAGACAAATCATCAATAACTATATGATCAAAAGCCGTCTCCATCTCCAGCGTCAGCGTTTCACTCGCCATGGGAAACCGCTCTTTGTTGGCAAACATAGGCCGGTCGTCAATAACCACAATCCGAAACCCAACCGAATGCGCGATCTGCGCGATGGCAAAGGACACATGCCCCCCACCAAACAAAAACAGCGTGGGCTCGGGACAAATAGATTCCAAAAAGACCACAACGGGTTCCGAGCCGATCTTTATAACTTTGAGCAAACTCTCTGGAATCGCCTTAAAAGCCACCACCTCTTCCCTCACACATGCTTCGGCAAGGTCATGGCCCAGGCTCCCCACCGTCCTGCCATCGGGATGTACCAATAACTTCGCGCCCACCTGATCGCCGCCCGAAACCAGCGTTGCCAACACGGCCGAACCGCGCACTTTGCGAACCCGAGCAATATCGCCGAGCATATCATCTGCGCGACCGGGCAACAGAGGCTCGGTAAAAATCTCGACATTGCCGCCGCAATTGAGGCCATTTTCGCCCGCGTGTTTCTCCGTCAAAATAAACTTCTGCAAAGTCGGTGCTTCGGTTTCCATCACATGACGGGCTTCGGCCCACACATCGGCTTCCAAACATCCGCCGCCCACCGTACCTATAATTTTGCCATCGGGACGCACGAGCATCTTGGCCTTTTTACTCATCGGCAAAGACCCCTTGCTCGACACAATTGTCGATAAGGCGGCTTTTTCGCCCTGTAAAACCAGAGCCAACGCCTCTTGAAAAACATCTTGACCAGCCATAACATCCCCCTACTTCCAAACGGACCGCAGTGTTCGGGCCAATTGAATCAAACTCTCCAGATTGTGTGCGGGTAAAAAATAATCCAAATAGGGAAGTGCTGTCTTCATCCCCAAACACAGGGGCTGATATCCCGGCGTGCCCAAAAGCGGATTGAGCCACATCAATTTATGCACGCGCTTTCGCAAACGCGCCATCTCTTGTCGCATCAAATCGGGATCGCCCCGATCCCAGCCATCGCTCACAATAATCATCACAGTGCGCGAGTGCAGCATATCGCGCGCAAACTGGTCGTTAAACTCGCGCAAACACCCGCCAATATCTGTTCCACCCGCCCAGTCGTGTACTGTATCAGCCACTTCTACAAGTGATTCTTCAATGCCTTTTGTTTTGAGCAGTCGCGAAATTGCGGTCATCCGCGTGGAAAACACCCCGACCTCCACATCTCGGATTTCGCGCTTGAGCGCGTAGATAAAGCGGATTAGAAAGCGGCTATAACAATCCATAGATCCGCTCACATCACACAACAACATCAGCTTGGTCTTTTTGATGCGCCGCCGCTTCATCATCAATTCCACACCATCAGAACCATACAGCGCATTGCGCCGCCATGTACGCCTGAAATCCAGTTCAGCCCCCCGATTCTCCGGCACGCGCCTGCGACTGCGGCGATTGGCAATGATATTCACAATTTCGTGGATCACCTTTCGAGCCTGCTCAATCTCGCGATCGGACATTGCCGCCAGATCTTTTCCCATCAACGCCTCATCGGGACTATACCCAACCTCCTCGGACTCGCCCTCCCCTTCGGCCTCTTCCTGCAAATCTGCGGTATCCACTACCTCATTGACATCTGCCTGAACATCGAGATCCGGATCTCCGCCGGCATCAGTATCGGTCAGCGTCATATCGTCGGGCAAAATCGGCCGCGCCCAGAAAGCCCTGAAAACCTCGTCAAAAGTCTCCAGATCGTCATAGCGCGACACCAGTGTTGCCCGCGCAGCAGCATAAAAATCGCTTCGATTGTGCAGACTGATATATTGAAAACTATCGCACAAATCGATGAGATTGCCCGCATTGACTTCAACGCCTGCACTGTGCAAAGCCCTCGAAAAACCGACAACTCGTCCCAACATGGTTCTTGGCATGTGATCTCCTAAACAGCAACTTGCGCGCGTTCTTTTAACAATCGAGCCTTCTCAATCAGTTGTGGCAGGCCGTCTTCCTGAATTTTTTCAATATCTTCTTTATACTTCAAAACACATCCCAACGTCGCATCAACTATCTGAGGATCCAGTTCTTCAACTTGCATAGCCATCAAAGCCAGTGCCCAATCAATCGTTTCGGCAACGCCGGGCTTTTTGTAAAAATCGCGATTGCGCAACAGTTGCATAAACCCGCAAACCTGTTGTGCCAATTCGCCCTGCACACCCGACACACGCGACCGCACAATATCCATTTCTTTGGTAAACGTGGGATAGTCAATCCACAAATACAAACACCGACGCTTCAGTGCATCGTGCAACTCGCGCGTTCGGTTGGACGTAAGTACGACAAACGGCACTTGCATCGCTTTTATCGCACCAATCTCGGGAATCGTAATCTGGAAATCGGACAACACCTCCAGCAAAAACGCTTCAAACTCTTCATCCGACCGATCCACCTCATCGATCAACAACACCTGTTGCTTTTCTACGCTGCCCTCAAGAGCCGACAAAAGGGGACGCTTGAGCAAAAAATCTTCGCGGAAAATATTTTGACCAATTTCGGCCTTGTCGATGCCTCGCGCCTCTTCGAGCCTTAGCTCCAGCATCTGGCGCGGATAGTTCCACTCGTACAATGCCGTATTGGCATCAATGCCTTCATAGCACTGCAATCGAATCAACTCGGTATTAAAAATACTGGCCATAACTTTGGCCACTTCTGTCTTTCCAACGCCTGGTTCCCCTTCCAGAAAAATCGGTTTGCCAAGCGACTGCGCCAAAAAAATCGTCGTTGCCAATGTGCGGTCCGTGATATACCCCTGCTCGGCAAACCGCTCTTCAACATCTTCAATAGAATTCAGCATAATAACCTTTCTTTTGCGTACATTTCGCCATACTGTGCCACCCAAATTTGCAATGCCTCTCTGGTCGTATCAAAAGCCAGATCATTCCAGGGAATATCCCGAGGAGCAAATGTAGCTACAGCCTGCGATTCAAAATTGCCTTCCAACTTTCCGCCCACAACCCGTCCAGTATAAACAATCAGCACCACCCGTTCCCCTTCATAAGACAACACGCCGAGCAACTCGCCGATCTCAACCTCTAACCCCACTTCCTCGCGGGTCTCGCGTACCGCCGCGACATCGGTTGGCTCGCCCGCATCCACATATCCGCCAGGGAACACCCACTTGCCAAACCCGGGTTCAATATTGCGCTTGAGCAAGACAACGCCACCATCGAGAGTGACAATAACTCCGGCCGCGACCTTGGGGTCGAGATAAACCACAAATCCACACGCCGGACAACAAGGCCTCTCCCGATCTTCAACTGCTTTTACAACCAGCAAAGTCCCACAGCGCTCGCAAAACCGGGCTTCGGATTTTATGCAATTGGGCAAGGAGATCAACCACCTTAATTTTTTATTAATATTTAGATAATAATATATCTAAAGAGTAAAATACATAGGGATGTGTTTTGGGTCAACGAAAAAGCCCCGAACTCAAATTCGGGGCAAAAAAAATGGGAACCGGGTCGCGGGCCGGTTCCCAAGAGGGAGAATACGTCGTGCTTGGAGTATAATATCATTGCCGTGTTACAATCGCGTGTCGTTTATGCGACAAAGCCGTTAATTGTTCGCGATAAAGATACGTTGGGAATTACTCTTCTCCCGCGCGCAATTCTTCCTGTTGATGTCTCACAATGCGCCCCTGAACGAGATAGACGACATTTTCGGCAATATTGGATGAATGATCGCCAATGCGCTCCAAATGCCGGGACACGAGAATGAGCAAAATTGCCTGATCTACAGTCGAGGACATACCTGTGTTTAAGTACGTCAACAACTCGCGGAAAATTTGATCGCGCAACGCATCCATTGTATCGTCAATTTTACGCACCTTATTGGCCAATTCCACGTCGCGATTGACAAAAGCATCCAGTGCATCTCTGACCATACCCCGTGCTAACACGGCCATTCGCGGAATATCGATCAGCGGTTTCAATTGCGGCATCTGATTGAGCAAACGAGCGCGCTGCGCGATATTCACCGCCTGATCATTGATGCGCTCGAGATCGTAATTGATCTTCATAATCCCCGCCACCAGGCGCAAATCGCCAGCCACGGGTTGCTGCACAGCCAGCAACTTCAAACACTCTTCTTCTATCGCCACTTCCCAATCGTCAATGTCATGCCCACCTTCTTCAACCACATCGGCGAGGTGATTGTCGCGTTCTACAAGTGACTGTACTGCCTGTTCAATCGACTCTTCCACCGCACTGCCCATCTTCAATAACTCACCTTTGAGGTGGTCGAGATGCTGATCGAGAGTACGCTCCATAATCATTACTCCTCTGCTTAGCCAAACCGCCCCGTCACATAATCTTCGGTTTGTTTGAGCTGCGGATTGGTAAACATCTCACTCGTTTCGGCCATCTCAATCAAACGCCCCAAATAGAAAAACGCCGTATAATCCGAAATGCGCGACGCCTGCTGCATATTGTGTGTTACAATCACAATCGTATATTGCTTTTTGAGGCCTTCTATTGTCTCTTCAATACGCCCTGTCGCAATTGGATCCAGTGCCGAACAGGGTTCATCCATCAAGATTACCGCAGGCTCAACAGCAATTGCACGCGCAATGCACAACCTCTGCTGCTGGCCTCCTGAAAGACCCAGAGCACTGTCATCGAGCCGGTCTTTTACTTCATCCCAAAGCGCGGCAGCCTGCAAACTGCGTTCCACCACCTCATCGAGTACCGTCCGCCGATTTTCACCTGCAATTCTCAAACCGTAAACGAGATTCTCATAAATCGACTTGGGAAAGGGATTGGACTTTTGAAACACCATACCGACCTGGCGGCGCAACGAAATCACATCGTACCCGGGACCGTAAATGTCGTCATTATCAATTTCAACCACACCCTCGATATGCACCGAATCGATCAAATCGTTCAGCCTATTCAGGCACCGCAACAGCGTTGACTTCCCGCATCCCGAAGGACCGATCAAAGCCGTTACCCGATACTCGGGAATCTGCATGTCAATGTCAAAAAGGGCCTGCGTCTCGCCGTAATACAGACTCAGATTCGATATGGTGACAATGGGATTCTGAATATCTGGAACAATTGCTTCGTCGGACCCTGTATTTACAAGTTCTGCTTCAGCCATCGTGATTCCTTTCTCTCACCTATTTAAAACGTCGCACCACCAACGCGCTTGCGAAGCCGATTGCGAACCAGAATCGCCACCAGATTCAGAGCCAGTACAATCCCCATCAGCAATAAAGTCGTCGTATATACCATGGGGCGAGCTGCCTCGACATTGGGCGACTGGAAACCCACATCGTAAATGTGAAATCCCAGATGCATAAACTTGCGTTCCAGATGAAAAAAGGGCCAGATACCATCCACGGGCAATGCAGGAGCCAATTTCACAACGCCAGTAATCATCAGCGGAGCCACTTCGCCAGCACCGCGGGCAATCACGAGAATAATACCCGTGAGAATACCCGGCAACGCGCCGGGCAAAACCACGCGCAAAATGGTCTGCAATTTGGTCGCCCCGAGTGCCAGCGACCCGGCACGCACATCGCTCGGCACGGCAGAAAGCGCCTCTTCGGCTGAAACAATCATCACTGGCACCGTTAGCAATGCCAGGGTCAACGAAGCCCACAAAATGCCGCCAGTACCAAATGTGGGCGTGGGCAACGCCTCGGGAAAAAAGAACTGATCGATACTTCCGCCAATACCATAAACAAAAAATCCCAGGCCAAACATCCCAAAAACAATAGAAGGTACACCCGCCAGATTATTAACCGCAATGCGAATCACTCTAACTAAAATACCTTGACTGGCGTATTCGCGCAAATAGAGCGCAGCTAATATGCCAAATGGCACAGCCGCCAAACTCATTAAAAAAACCATCATAACAGTGCCAAAGATCGCGGGAAATACCCCGCCTTCTGTATTGGACTCACGGGGTTCATGAAATAAAAATTCCCCTACGCGCGAAAAATAAACGCTCGTTTTTCCCAAAATCCCCAGTCGGTTGGGACGATAGGCACGCACGACATCGGCCGTGGCAATCTGCCGCACCTCACCGCCAATTAACCGCACATCTATGCGGTAAACCTCGTTGGCTGCTCGCAACTGCGCCAACTGGTCGGCCAATCGTTCATAAGCTTCCCAATAGGATCTGCTTTCTCGATCAATCGCGTCAATCTCATCGGTATCTCCATCACCCAATTCTATCTCGCGTTTTTTTAGTCGCAGGCTTTCAATTTGCCGATTTAAGTCGCCAATCGCATCTTCTTCAATTTGCCGAATCTGTTCGTGTCGCTCCCGGGTATTATCCAATTGTGCTTGCAGCACATCCCATGTATTCGACACCTGGGTTTCACCTTCGTACAGAGCTTCGATAAACCCGTAAAAATTGCCCCACTCGCGCCGCTCAAAAACCACCGCCTCTTTGAGATAATCCCTCGATTGAATATCCGATTCATCTATCCATTGAAAATCGCTGCCATACACATCGCGATTGCCCACTTTGAGCTGAATGCGAAATTGTCCGGATCCCGTCCGATTCGACGCCGGAATCTCCTGCTTATCCCACCGCTGCCCCATTGCTTTCCGACCATCTTTGAGTATTACAGCTTCGATATCCGAGGGCCAAAAAAATCCAGTGCCATTGTACATAACCAGCGCGACCAGCCCTGTAATCATGAGCAAACAAAGCGCCAGCGCGCTGCCGGTCAACCAGATAAATGGCATACCTGTTTTCCAAACATGTGCTGAAGTGCTTCTATTCAGTAAATTCTTCACATCCATCTCCAGAACATTAAATCCTGCTATACTTCTCGCGCAAACGCTGCCGCACCACTTCTGCCAGTGTATTCACCAAAAAAGTAATCGCCGCCAGCAAAACCCCTGTCAAAAACAACACGCGATAAAGCGTACCTTCATGGGGTGCTTCGGGAATCTCCACGGCGATATTGGCCGACATCGTGCGCATGCCATTAAAAATGGTCCAATCCAAAATCGGCGTATTGCCCGTAGCCATCAACACAATCATCGTTTCGCCCACAGCGCGGCCAAATCCAATCATAGTCGCGGAAAAAATACCCGGGCTCGCCGTGGGCAACACCACGCGGATAGCCGTTTGCCATGGCGTTGCGCCCAGCGCGAGTGATCCAGCGCGTAGATGCTGCGGCACACTCGACAGAGCATCTTCGCAGATCGTGTAAATAATGGGTACCACGGCAAACCCCATCGCAAAGCCCACCACCAGACAATTGCGCTGATCGTAGCGCGTACCCGTTGTGCCGAGCAGCCAGCTTTGAAAATTGCCGCCAAACAAAAGCGATTCAGCCAAAGGACCGAGTGCGAACGACAGATAGAGCGAAAACAACGCGATGCCAGCCAGCAAAGTTAGAATCCAGTGATCCGGTACTCTGCGTGCAAAATCTTCGGACACCTGTCCCCACGCCCACGCACATATCACCACGACAATAGGCACACAGGGCAACAACAGCAGCGCACCGACGATCCTCGTCTCCAGCAGCGGTGCCAACCACAAACCAGCCAAAAATCCCAGAATCACACTGGGAAGCGAAGCCATCAACTCCACCACGGGTTTGACCAGACTACGCACGTTGGGAGAGGCAAATTCCGATGTGTAAATCGCTGCCAAAACAGCCAGAGGCAACGCGAATAACATCGCGTAAAGCGTGCCCTTAAAGGTACCAAATATCAAAGGCACAATACTCAACTTGGGTTCAAAATCATCCGACCCGCCCGTGGATTGCCACACGTATTGAGGCTCCGTATATCCCTCGTACCACACTTTGCCAAAAAGTGTTTGTAGCGTCACTTCGGGATGTGGATTTTGGAGATCAAAATCCGTCACCTGTCCCGACTTACTCACAGTCAAAAAGCCATTTGCTTTTGGCGCAAAAGACAGGGATTGAATAGGTCTATCACCGGGCAATTGGAAAAACGTTTGTTCCGATGTCATGTGATGCAACGCAACCATCCCCGATACATCGCCCGATAAAAATTGTTTGTCGCGAGCAGACGATGCCAGTGCATTCACCGCCATCGGATGAGACTGCAAAGTGTGGACCCTTTTGAACACCCTTTTATTATCGCCCTCGCTCGTTCTGACGGGCATCCAGGCAGACACACGACCACCCACATCGCCCACGACGAGCGACACATCGCCCAGCACAAAATCCAGCGCAGACACCTCCTGATCGGAAACTCGAAAATAATCCAATAGCCTGGGATTGGCCCCTCCCCGTCCAATTTCCCATCGAAATACTTCACCGCGGTCTGTGCCCACCAGAACATAGCGTCCCGATTTTGCCACGGCACCCACCCTGGCTCGCCCTTTGATCTCATCGGTCAAATCATATCTGCGAATGGTCGTTTTGCCACCGCCCAAAAGACCGCGCTGTGTTTCGGAAATTCCCAAAACGAGTTGCCCGGAATCCGCAATGCCAAGTACTGTGCCGCGGGACTTTCCATCGTGTCGAAATACGAGATGCACAAGAGCCTTATCGGTTAGATCCATCGCCGACTCAACATCAAAAGACGGCGTCACAATCTGTTTTCCCTCCGCATCGTAATCCACGGCAAAATTCACGCGACAGTCCAGCATTGTACCGTCGTCCAGACCCAGGCCAACATGCGTATTATCCAGAGCGCGATAAGCTGCCCGAATGCGCCGTCCCTGTAGTTCGGGAATAGATACAGACTTTGTCACCGACTTTGTAGTCATATCCACAAAATCAATCCCCGCTTCATGCACGATAAACATCACTGCCTGATAGGGATCAACCCCCGTACACAGAACCGGCTGACGGTGCGAAAAATCAAAGGTATGTGTCCTGGACGCGCTCGGCTTCAAAAACAGGGGATAGGACTCCATCAACACAAAAAGAAAAATGCCCAGCACCGACAGAATCACACCGATGCCGCCAGCAGTGATTATCCACTGCCCAGTGCGGTCCATCAGACGTGCCTTTGGCGTGATGCCGGGCAATTGTCGCTTTGATAATGGTTTCAATGGAAGTGCCATAATAAAGAGTGAGACGGGAAAGGTGGAATGAGAAACAGGGGCTGGGGGCTTTCTCTCGCCTCTGGGATGGAAGTTGGCTGGCCCTCTAACGTCTCACCGCTGGCAATTAGGGTGTTTGGATGGGTAACTGTAACTTCTCGATTTCCTCTTTAACCACCTGATAGGGCACGGGCATATAGCCATCTTTAACGACAATCTCTTGCCCTTCTTTGGAAAAAATAAATTTACAAAATTCTCTCACCAGCGGATCGAGAGGTTTATTGGGCACCTTGTTGATGTACAAATACAAAAAACGCCCCAGAGGATAAGATCCATCGATCACATTTTCTATCGTACCCTCTCTAAAGGGTTCGCCAGTTTCCAACGCCAGAGGTACGACGCGCACGCCAGATGTCTTGTAACCTATGCCACTATAACCAATACTATACCTGTCTTCGGCCACGCCCTGCACAACCGAAGCAGACCCCGGTTGCTCTTTTACTTCGTCTTTGAAATCGCCCTTAAACAGCGCGTGATCTTTGAAGAACCCATAAGTACCCGACGCGGAATTGCGACCATAAAGGCTGAATGCGGCATTTTTCCAATCGTCTCCCAGACCCAACTGCCCCCATCTCGTAATATCTTCCTTATACTCACCGCGTCGCGTCTTAGAAAAAATCGCATCTACCTGCTGCAAAGTCAACCCATTAATTGGGTTATCTTTATTGACAAAAATAGCCAATGCATCCAGCGAGGCTCGCAACACTGTGGGGGGATATCCAAAATGCTTTTCAAACTTGTCTATCTCCGAAGCCTTCATCGGGCGCGACATGGGGCCAAATTGCGCGGTGCCTTCGATCAGTGCGGGAGGCGCAGTGCTCGATCCCTTGCCCTCAACCTGAATAGTTACACTGGGATAGTACTTGCGAAAGCCTTCCAACCAGAGCGTCATCAAATTATTCATCGTATCTGACCCAATGCTGTTGGCACTTCCGGAAATCCCACTCACTTTTTGATACGCAGGAACAGGCGAATCTTCCTGCGCCTGAGCCGCAGCCTGTGTCAAAACAGCCACACATGCGATCATACAAATAAATCTGGTCATTCAATCTCTCCTAGCGTAGTGTTACAGAATAAAAAAATAAACCTGTATCGCGAGATGACGAAAACACGACATTTATGTGATAATCAAAACCTGACATATAGCGTTAGCCGGGGAACCATCTCAATATCCACATCTGGAGCCTGAAAATTTGTGGCCATCACATTGGGCATAATGTGAATATCCTTTACCGGCTCAATGTCAAGCCCTCCGAGAAAGCAATATTCCCCATCGTCGTCAGACTTATCGTCTGGATCAAAGAAATCGCTACGAGCAAACACCTTTATCTTTTTGCTAAACTGCCCTGTGCCGAATAGTGAAAGCCCCCGCACCTGTGCGGTATGGTTGCGCCATTGCACAAAGCCTTCCAATCCACCGTGGAAATTTTTCTTTTTCAACCCGATAAACGTAGCAAAAGTCGTGCGATCTAGATTGCCTGGACGTTTTTCCCAATCTACATAAGTCGTCACATTCAGGGTACCGGGATTAAAATGCAACAGACCGTAAATTTTCTTGTAGTGATCTGTCTCGGAATGCTGCCCGCTGCCATTGGCCAGCATAATCTGGGCATTTAACTTTCCAGCTTCATCCAATCGCGTGCGATATGCAATACCTAAATCAGCAGAAGAGGCAATTTTTTTTCGATCCATGAGGGTCTTCTCGACCGAGCGATAACCCCAAACAGACTCCGATACGTTCCATGTTGGCGTACCAGACAGCCCCATATAGATCGCATGGCCATTTTTGCGATAGCGCAAATACGCGTGCTTTACAAAAGGTTCTATTTTCTCTTCACTATTAAAGCCCGCATCCTTGGCTTCCAGCCGAACCCGTCCAGAAAAGGTATCACTCCACTTCAGGTCATGGGTGAGATAAATGCGTCGAAACCGAAAGCCATTCTCTTCTTCTCCATTTCCCCTAACGATATAATAATCGGCAAACATAACACCCTGAAGCTTGGTATCTACAGCTTCACCCCGTCCCGCCAAAACAAAACCCAAACACAACAGTATTCCCCAAATTGCTTTACAAATACGCATGTGCTCTCCCTCCGAATTGGTGAATAAACGGCGTTCTCCGCAATAAGATATCGCTATAATGTTACAAATCGCCTCCAAAACGGTTACGCTTTGGTCACAAAATCGTGACATTTTTGTTACAAATACGCCATTTCATCCTTTCTTCGGGGATTCTTCCCGCTAACTCTCTTCTCAAAAGAAAAGGTCGGATGGATTTTTGCCCATCCGACCTTTTCTTCAAGATCGCCGTTTTTATTTGACAAACTGCTCAATACCGCATTATAATACCTGACATTTAACGCAATTCCGTCGCCTCTTCCCCGGAGTGTGTTATGGACCTCGGCGATACCAGTCTCTATCTTAATAGAGAACTTTCATGGCTGCGTTTTAATCAGCGCGTATTACAAGAAGCCCGCACCCCTGAAAATCCCCTGCTGGAACGGGTCAAATTCCTGGGCATCGTGGCCAACAACCTCGACGAATTTTTTGAAGTGCGCGTAGCGGGCCTGCTCCAGCAAGTAGAAGCGGGCATTTCCGATTACGGACCCGATGGCCTCTTGCCCGAAGAACAATTTTCGGCCATTGCAAAAGAAGCCCATCGCATGGTCGATGAGCAATACGCCTGCTGGAACGATGAACTCCTTCCCGCATTGCGCGACGCAGATGTTCACATACGCACCATCAGCACGCTTTCCAAACGCGAAAAATCCTTCCTCGACGACTACTGCCACGCAGAACTCTACCCGGTTTTAACCCCGCTCACCATCAGTCCTGCACACCCATTACCACGCCTGATCAACAAAGCCCTTTGCATCGCCCTTTTGCTCAAAAACCGCGAAGGTGAAACACTGCTCGGCGTCGTGCAGGTTCCTCGTCTATTGCCGCGTCTGATTCGCTTGCCCCGAGAAGAAGACAGCCAGCGCATCGACTTTGTCTTCCTCGCCGATATTGTTCAGGCACATATTCCCGAACTTTTCCGGGGATATCAAATTCTCGACACAGCCGCTTTTCGCATCACCCGAAACAGCGACCTTTACCTGGACGAAGAAGAAACCGATGACTTATTGCTCGCCATTGAAGACGAATTACAAAATCGGCGCAAAGGCGACACGGTCCGTCTCGAAATCGAAGCCGATGCGAGCAAGGCACTTGTCAAGCGCTTACAATCGACATACAGTCTAAAAAACAATCAGGTGTATCAGGTCAACGGACCGGTAAATCTCAACCGTTTAATGGGACTTTATAGCGCGACCCCCAGATCCGATTTGAAATATTCACCCTATCACCCGCCCGACCAGACTTATGAAGAAATCGATACCCTCTTTGATCAGATCAGACAAAAAGATATACTGCTCCACCATCCCTACGATGCCTTTACACCCGTTGTTCAATTCGTCAATTCAGCGGCAACCGACCCCGATGTGCTCGCCATCAAACAAACGCTCTATCGCACCAGCGAAGATTCGCCCGTTATCGATGCACTGATTCGCGCAGCAGAGGCGGGCAAAGAAGTCACAGTGGTTGTCGAACTCAAAGCGCGATTTGACGAGGCATCCAATATTCGATGGGCGCGCCGCCTTCAGGATGCGGGTGTATGCGTCGTATATGGCGTCGTGGGCCTTAAAACGCATTGCAAACTCTCGCTGCTGGTCAGGCGCGAAGCCAATAACGGGCTACGCCGCTATGCCCACATCGGCACGGGCAATTACAATCCCTCAACAGCCCGACTTTATACGGACCTGGGATTATTCACAGCACGCGAAGACATCACAAGTGATGTGGCCGAAATTTTTAACCTGCTCACCACGCAATCTGCACATCCCCAGGTCAGCAAATTTCTCATTGCACCCTCTACCATGCTCGACTCTATCCTTCAAAAAATCGACCGCGAAATCCATCATGCCCGCAAAGGACGCACAGCCCGTATTGTCGCGAAAATGAATTCACTTCAAGACCCCAAAGTGATCCGCGCGCTGTATCGCGCATCGCAAAACGGCGTGCAAATTGACCTGATCGTGCGCGGTATATGCTGTCTGCGTGCGGGTGTCCCCGGTATAAGCGACAACATCAGAGTGCGCAGCATCATCGGACGATTCCTGGAACACAGCCGCGTCTATTACTTTGAAAATGACGGGAACCCCGATGTGTATATCGGCAGCGCGGATTGGATGCCTCGAAATTTGCGCCGCCGCGTCGAAACGCTTTGCCCCATCGAAGACCCGGACTTAATTGCACGAATAAAATCAGAACTCCTCAGCACATGCTTTGCCGACAATGTCAAATCGCGTGAACTCCTGCCCGATGGCACGGACCGTCACATTGAACCCGCCCAAAACGAACCCGCATTCTGTATGCACGACATGCTCATGAATCTGTCTCTGGGCGAACCCGTCGATATCCCCGACTTCTTTGCCCAAACACCACCCTCAATCGAATCGACCGCTGCTACTTAAATACAGCACCGCCAGATAGGTTTGTCCCCAAAACCCACAAAACGCCCAGTCTTGTCGGGACTGGGCGTTTTTTTGTTCGTATTTTTTGACATGTGATTAAGGGGCAGGCGCCTTAAAAAAGAGCTTGTACATCACCGGTACGACCAACAGTGTTAAAATCGTGGCAAAGAGCAATCCAAAGATAATTGTGATCGCCATGGGTTCCCAGATGACGCCACCACCGATCCATAGCGGAATCAAACCCAAAGTCGTCGTTGCTGTTGTAAGCATAATGGGACGGAACCGCTGTTGAGCAGCAGCTACAATCGCATCTTGTTGTGTGCGCTTAAACTCATCCATTTCAATTTGAATGCGATCAATCAAGACAATTGCATTGTTGATCACAATGCCAGATAGGGAAATGATCCCCAAAAATGGCATGAAGCCAAAATAGGAACCGGTGAACAACAACCCAAAAATCACACCGATTATGCCCAACGGAATCGTCAGCAAAATAATCAATGGTTTGCGAAGGGAATTGAATTGACCGATGAGCAAGAGGACAATAATAAAAAACGACAGGGGTAGATAGTTCATAATTGCCCCGATATTATTTGCACTCGTTTCTGCTTCTCCCCCTAATTTATACACATATCCAGAAGGCCACGTTCTCTGTTGTTGTTCTAACCACGGCGTTATGTGATCCATAATCTCTGCAGCAGTATATCCAGATTCCAATCCACTCATAACCGAAATTGTTCTGATCAGGTCTCGCCGCAAAATTTTCGCAGCCTGCCACTCAATGTTCATATCCGCAACTTGCTTGAGAGGTACGTTTTTACCACTTTGCTGCGCGTAAACATGCATGCTTTCCAGGTCCTGAATGCGGCGGTCTTCCATCTGATTGTTTCGCATCACAATTGGAATAATTTTATCGCCCTCCCGAAATTGCCCGGTTTCCAAGCCATTCAGCGCGGTTTGCAAAGACACGGCAATGTCCTGACTGGTCACACCTGCGAGCCTCGCACGACGTTGATCGATATCAACGATGAATTTTTTTGTGCGCGGTCCCCAACTGTCGCGAACATTTTTGCTACCCTCAATGCTGCGCAATTTGGCCTTGGTTTCCGCCATCAGTCGATAGAGCACCTCTGGGTCATCTCCAAAAATGCGAATTTCAATAGCATTGTCTCCACCGCCGGATAATCGCTTCACCTTACCCTTCGCCTCCGGTAGATTTTGAAAAATGAAATTGTCAACCGCATCTATCACTCGCTGATTGGCAACTGAGGAACTGGTGTTCAGCAAAATATGGGCAGAACTGGGCAGGGCTTCTGGTGCCGTATAACCCAGGTCGTATTGGGGCGCACCCTCACCAGTGTACGACGAAAACGAAACCACGCCTTCCGCGCGGTCTTCTCCAGCCAGGAGCTCCTCTATGACGTAGTTTTCGATGGCTTTGACCACCGCTTCTGTTTTGTCGATGGTACTGCCCAAAGGCAGATCTACATTAACAGTGACCAGGGCGCGTTCGCTATCTGGAAAAAAAATGAAGGGGAGAAAGCGAAAACACCACAGGGCGATGGCAAAGACAACAACCACACCGCTCAAAAACAGGAAAGGACGCTGTAGATTGCCTACCAGAATCTTCTCGTAAAATGCCTGAAATCTATTCGGCTTTACGCGTTCCACCTTGGGGCGGACTTTTAAAAAATAAATACACAAAAGCGGTATCAATGTCATGGAAAGAAGCCAGGAGGAAAGGAGTGCTAAGCTCACCACCACGAATAATTCGCCCATGATTTCGCCCATGACCGATTCTGCCATATAGAAAGCGAAGAATGCGGCGGATGTCGTCAATGAGGATATGAGCAGTGGCATAAATAACTCTCTGGCAGACGCGATAGCCGCGTCAATGGCTTTTTCGCCCTTATCCATTTTGACCATAATGGATTCGGAAACGACAATGGCATTATCGACCAGCATACCGAGCGCGATAATCAGGGAGGCCAGTGAAACCTGGTTCAGTCCCAGGCCAAATTGCGACATCAATAATATCGTAGTCACGATCGCCATCGGAATCAGAGAAGCCACGATAAGGCCCGTACGCAAGCCGAGAAAAAGCAGCATGACGAGTAGTACCACGCCCACTGCCTGGTATAGATTTCCGAGGAAGTTCTTTACGGAGTCATCTACGACTTCATCCTGAGAAGCTGCTCTAACGATTTTGAATCCCCAGGGCAAAACAGTCTGGTAATATTCGAGACGCGCATCAATTTCTCTTCCCAATTCAATAATATTGCCGCCTTTTTTGAGATTGACACCAATGGCCAATCCCGGTTTTCCATCAATGCGTACACTCGATTTTTGAGGTTCGACATAGCCGCGATAAATATTGACAATATCCCCCAAAAATACCAGTTCGCCTTTTTCGGAAGAAACAATGATTTTTTTGATGTCTTCTATCAGTTCAAAATTTCCCGTAGGCTCCAGGATAATCCGCTCATTGCCGACTTCGACGTCGCCGCCGGAAAAAACGATATTAGTACTGGAAATAACATTTTTGAGTTTTTGCTGCGTAAGTCCCAATTCCGCCAGACGCGCATTGTCGTAATCGAGATAGACGCGCTCTTCGCGAGCACCCACGATCTTTATTTTTGCAGCATTTGGCAGTTTAATTAAATCATCTCGGATGGCATCTGCAGCTTCTTTTAATTCTGCATAAGTAAATCCGTCTGCTGTTAGACCCAGGATGATACCATAAACATCTGCTCCCTCGTCGATGAAATTCACGCTCGCGACACCGGCAGGCAGTTGGTTGCGCACAGCATCTACTTTTCGGCGCAGTTTATCAAAAATCGGCTGGAGATCATTCTCGCTATCTTTGATAAATATCGAGACAACTGATACACCGGTGCGATTTTCACTCTGGATATAATCCACCTCTGGCACTTCCTGGCACACTTCTTCAATTTTATCGGAAATGAGCAGTTCCATCCGTTGCGGACTGGCCCCTGGAAAGGTCGTTACGACATTGGCAACGCGCACGAGAAACGGCGGCATATCATCGCGGGACATATTTTGAAAAGCGGAGATCCCGGTGATAATTATGACGACCAACAGGGACAATGTGACGACATTGTTTTTAATTGCAAATTCCGTGATGTTCATATGTTATCTCCTCTTACTGCAACAACTTGACCGTCATGCCCTCTGTGAGACTTGCCACGCCCGCGGTGACGACGAGCGCACCATTTTGCAATCCCTCAATGATTTCAAATCCATCGTGGAACAATTTTCCGACTATTACTTTCTTTTTATGCGTTATGGCGAGACCGTTTTCACTTTTTGTGAGCGTGAACACGAAATTGCCCTGAGCGTCTTCTCCTACGGCACTGATCGGAACAATCAGCCTTTCCGCAGATGCGGGATCGCGCGGAGAAAAATGAAAGGTAACATCCGCCGTCATGCCCGGCCTGATGTCGCTGGTTGGATGTTCTACCGTTACGATAACCGGATAGACAGGCGATTGGGTTCCCGCGGCAAAAGACACTTCTGAGATCGTCCCATCAAAAACTTTGTCCGGAACAGATGAAAATTTCACGGAGACTTTTTCGCCGGTCTTGACCCGAGAAATGAATACTTCTGGCATACCGACGCTCACTTCAATATCATCTTCGGATGTGATGGTAATAACGGCCTGACCGGGGCTGACCTGTTCATTTTTTTCAATAGCGACCTTCGAGATAATGCCATCCATCGGCGCGTAGAGCGCGTAATAATCGAGTTCCCGTTTCCTCAGATCTGCATTTCTTTTTTCGGTGTTATGAGCGGAATTTGCCGAAGCGTATTTATCTTTAGCGACCTCGTACTCGCTTAAAGACACATTGTTGTTCTCGTATAATTCCTTTACTCTGTCTAAATTTGACCGGGCATTATCTTTCTGGATCTCCACTTTTCTCAACGTCTCAATTGCTTTTTCATAGTTGAGTTGGGCATCTGAATTGTCAACGGAAGCGATCTTCATGCCTTTGTTGACCTTCTCGCCAATTTTGACATCCACGGCTTCAACAATGCCCCCAACGCGAAAGCTCAACTTTGATTCGGTACCGGCTTTTGACACGCCAGACAAAATTCTGCTTTGTTCGTCGCCAGCGAGAAAGACTTGTTGGTATCGAACTGGCCTTATGATTTCGTTTTTTTCTTTCTCGCCACCGCAACAAAAAAGCAAAACTGTGCAAAAAACGACCAATATATGTTTAGGCTTCATAGGACTTCTCTCCCTATTTGATAGAGGACTGCTTAACGGGCACGCTCGTTAAAATAAGCCTCAAAGCGATTGAGAAAATTTTGCTGCTCTTCAGATGTGCTCAACATGCTGAACTTCCCCACAGCGCGCTCGGTTTTTAACACGCTGATCAAAAACTCATACTCCGAACCCAATGCGCTCAACCTGGCGGCCAACGCTGCATTTTGTGCATCTACCAGATTGACGATAGAGACGCGTCCTTGCGCGTATCCATCTTGCACCAGTGCCAGACTTTTATCGGCCAATTCAGCCGATTTTTGGGATGATTCGAGATTAACCGCTTTGACGATTACGTCCAGCATTGTAGCCCGCACATTCGACTCCAGAACCCGCATCAATCGCGTGCGTTGATCTTCGAGTTTATTAATTTCGATATGGGCCTGCTGAATATTAATGCGGGTCGTGCCACCTTGAAAAAGGGGCAGCGAAGCACTGAGGCTCACATTCCAGGAATTATCTACTGGATTCACACCGACAACATCCGAACCGGTACCACTTCGGGACAAGACGCGCTGCCATTCTGCGCCCAGGCCAATGGTTGGAACAAAGCGCACCAGCTCAAATGATCGAAGCGATCTTTGCAGGGCGTTGATATTTGCCGCAACTCGCTTAATTTCCGGCGCATTGTGAATGGCTTCTCGTATGAGAAAATCAGTATAAATACTCAAAGATTTGGGCGTATCAATATATTCTCTCACACTGCCCAGATAGCCAAAGTACAGACTGTCGGACAACGTGGTCTCCTGCGCGATAAACGCATCATCAATGGGGCGATTGAGCAATTGGTTCAGTTGGATCTTCGCCAATGCCACATTGTTTTTGGCGGCCAACAAATCCGTATTGGCCGTTGCCAACCGGCTCTCCCAACGATAGACATCCGAGCGCCCGGAATAGCCGACGGCTTCCCGTTGTCTGGCAATTTCGAGATTTCTCCTGATGAGGGCCACATTGTCTTGCTGAATTTTGCGCCTGATTTTAGCTCTCAAGACGTTAAAATAAGCTCCTGATGCATTTAAGATAACGTCGAGCTTTAATTTTTCGTAGCCGTATTCCGACGCATGTAACAGATATTTTTGAATAGACACATTGCCCATCGCCTGTTCAGAGAAAATCAATTGCTTAATCCCTGCTGTTCCAGTGACGACTCGCTCTGGCTGCTGCCCAAAAGAGCTCTCGGCGCGGTTTTTATCAATCTGCACACCTGTTGCGCCAACGCTCAAAGAAGGAAAAAAGCGGGTGCGAGATAGAAACACCTCTTGTTGCGCGGCATCGACAGCACCTGCTTCGATTTTCAGATCGAGGTTGGTGTTCATCGCTTCCCGCATCACCTGGTGCAAATTCACGACACGGGCGCCTTCCGAGGCAAATTCATTGACCAATTCGGCCTTTGCAAGCACGGTAAATTTGGGAGAAAACCCGATCTTGTTGGCGGTTTGCATATTGAGCGTCAAATTTTCTTCAAAGCTCACGTAAACGGGCAAATGCGCTGCATCTTCGCCATTGAGAATGGCTTCGACATGCAGGGAAATGCGACGAATAATTCTGGAGAAATTTTCTTCTGGCGTGATAGCCGCCAAAACGCCCTGCTGAACATCGGCCGTAGAAGAACCAAAAGAGGGCACTCCCCTGTTATTCACGGCGTCGATAAATGCGCGTTTCTCTGCGCCTTCATGTGGCCCCAAATACCCGATATAGAAAGCATCAATACCCTGGCGAATTGCCATAGACAGGGTTTCAGTCTCGTTAGTGAATGGAAGCAATACAAATGAAGTTCGATTTTTTTGCATCATATCTTCTACAAAAGCCATATCACTGGCGAGCAAATTCAACACTTCACCGTAGAAGACAACGCCCACTTTTTGATATGGAAAAATGTCGTAAAAAACATCCAGTTCTCTTTCCAAAAATCGATCAGACCAGAGGATATAAGTGAGATTGTGAACGCCCGACCTGTTTTTTTCAACTGCGGGCAAACCCTGCAATTTGGGATCAAAAATGCCCAGTGCAATAACGGGTTTTTGATAGGTGCCCCTTTGTGCGATTACTGAACTGGTCAAGACGCCAAAGCCAATGATAATGTCTATATCCCCGTCTTCCATCAGATGATCATAGTTTTTGGCAGCAACATTGGCAGACCAATCTGCGCTCAGAATATTATCTTCTAAAATCTGGATATGATATTTTGCCCCCAAAAGCGCGTCCAATTCGCGTTTTAATTGATCAATCCCGATATCTGCTCGCTGTTGCTTATCATCTACAAGTACGCCGATCGCGACGCGCTCTTTTTGATTTTGAGCACAAATTTCGGGCACTGCTAATAAGAAAAACAAGAAAACGCCAAATGCGAAACACCACCTTATGTCATTCATAACCTTTCCCTTAATATCATCTATTACTCGGTGAACTGGCCTGGCGGCCAGTTGCACACCTACCGCTGCGTTGTAGGCTGCACCTGTATCCGTGCGTCTATTCATCTATCAAATTTACCGCTGCCACTTAAATGCAATCCCACCAGGCGAGCAACCAGCACCGCCAGATAGGTTTGTCCCCAAACAGCTTCCAAAAGAGCCAGATTTTTCGCCATCCGGCTCACAGGCGTTATATCTCCATAGCCCAGGGTGGTCATTGTTACAAACGAAAAATAAATGAGATCTGAAAACTCACCCTGAACCTGATCCGAAAACAAAATCGCATCTGGATTAAATAATAACAGAGTTTCATAAAAAAATGCCCATAACAAGCCGCTCAAAAAATAAACGGCTATCCCCCCCTGAATGGTATCTGCTGTGACCGTCGTCTCAGAAAAAATCCGGTGCAAAAAGACCAGAAGGCATATCCCGTAAAACAGTTTATAAAAACTCGTCTCTGCCATCTCAAACACTCTGGATATTTCCTCAGGCAGATCAATAGCCTCGACAATTAAATGAAAACCAAATCCCAGAAACCCGAGTGCCAAACACAACGCCAATAGCCCTCTATGAAGGCTCAACGTCCAGAGCACCGCGGCCATAATCGGTAAAAAAAGAAACGGTAAAAAATACTCTCCCTCGCGCTCTAACAACGGCATTGTAAAAAAAAGAAAAACCACAGAAAGGGCGAGAATAGTGTATTTGTAGCTCGAAAAGCGATACCAGAATTTCCAACCTGGCTCTTTACTCTTTGATCTCTCCACGCTGTCCTCCATTTGCTCCTTCCCTTCCAGCACCATCCACAATCACCTCTTCACGCGCCTGTACCAGTTTTGCAACACATCGTATAAATGCGCCTGTTTCTCGGCATTTGCGGGATCGTTCAGCAGATTATTCATCTCGTAGGGATCATTTTCCAAATCGAACAAATGTGTTGCCACAAAACCCTCTTTCTCCACCACCAGCTTAAACGCGCCTTCGCGCACCATACACCAGGGCTGCATCTCTGAAAACACTGGTCGGTCTAAGGTCTGAGAAGGATCGCTCACCACAGACGCGAAACTATCGCCCTCAACCGAAGGAACGGGAGGCTGCCCCGCGTAATCTACACACGTCGCAAAAAAATCCACACCAGACACCAGATCATCCACCACCGCGCCAGCCGCGCCCCCCGGTGCGCGAACAATCAGGGGAATCCGACTCGACTCCTCCCAGGCCTTGCCCTTATTCGTCTCTCCGTGACTACCCTGCAAATCCCCGTGATCGGACGTGAACATCACCACCGTATTATCCCGCAACCCCATGCGATCCAGCGCATCCATCATCCGCCCCACATTTGCATCCAACTGCGTCACCATCGCGTAATACGCGCGCAGATACTCATCGAGATCATTGCCATAGCGCTGATAAATCGGATCGTTCTCCTGCGGTTTGGGACTCGGCGGACTATGCGTTCTCGTATAGGGATCAACCTCCTCGCAATTTGGACGTCGCGCAATGGTCACACCCCGATACATCTCGTCGTATTCATATCCCGGTTGCTCGGGATAATGCGGATTCTGATAGGACACAAACAGCGCGAAAGGTGCGTCTCCCACCATCTTCTCCATGCGCTCAATCGCAATATCACTCGTCACATCCGTTCTGTGATCATCATACCAATGCTCATCACCCACTTCATCGTAAAATTTCACACTGTGCAAAAAATCGTTATAACACTGATACCCGATAAACTCCGTAAAATCCGCCCGCAACTCGGGTGGGATCCACAAATTACCTGTTGCGCCCAAATGCCACTTGCCCACCCAACCGGTTCGATATCCCGCGTCATTCAGCGCGCCTGCCAGTGTGCGCGTCCCCTCGGGAATATACCGCCCATTGCGCAACGTATCTGTCTGCGACCCGTATTGCCCCGAAATCAGCGTCGCGCGAAACGGCGTACAAACCGGTGCATTGGAATAACAATTGCGAAACAAAACCCCTTCTCGCGCCAGCTTATCCAGATTTGGCGTATGAATATCCTCCGTACCCATACACCCCATCGCAAAAGCGTGCATCTGATCGGCAAAAAGAAAAAGAATATTCGGTCTATGGCTCATATATTGCTCCTTCTGTTAGTAGTCAGTAGTCAGTAGTCAGTGGAACAGATGCTTCGGCTCCGTTCCACTCCGCTCAGCATGACAGAAATCCCAGACATGCCTAACATCAGTTTGTAATTCTAAAACCGGGATCCCTCAAATTCCCCAAACGGCGACGAAACCCCGACATCATTGCCCACTTTCTCCAGCAAATCGCGGTGATCATCGGTCATGGGAATACCGATCTCGCGGTGCTCTCTTTCCCATTGCCATTCCATGCCGCCGGCCAACTCGGCGCGATCGTGCCCCGGCAGCGGTTTTGTGGCACGCGCCTCGCCGACATAGCGATCCATCTCTCGCTTAAACACTTCCACATCGGCAAACCGCTTCACATCAAACACCGCAATAAACGCACCTTGATGTGGTGCCGCCCCCTCGCCTTCACCTGTAAACTCATACCCCTCATTCCAGATACCGGCCAAAATTCCCCCCATCGCCTGAAGCACAGCCGCCAGCCCCAAACCCTTGAAAACTGCCGCGGGAAACTTCTCAAATGATTCTTCACTATAAGGGATAAAGTGCGCCGCCATATCCATAATTAGAGGGGGTTGTTCCCCAGTGGGCACGGCAATACTAATCGGCGACCCACCCGACGCACTCATAACCGTCGCATCTGGACGCGGGCGATAGCGATGAGAAGACAGCGCCATCCCGATACAATCGCTGGCAAGCGCCATACGGGAATAATTGCCCGCTGCGCCAAAGTGGAAGTGATTGCGCGTCGTCACCGTACCCACCCCCACCTTTAACGCCTTTTCAATTGCCATCTCCGTTCCCCGATGCGATGGGAAATACCCCAACCCACCATCCCCATCCAGTATAGCCGTCGCCTCTGACTCGGACACCACCGTCACATTGGGCCGCGGATTGGTATGCCCATTCTTCATTTGCGATATATAGTCGCGCACCTGCCGCGTACCGTGGCTAAACACACAGCGCAAATCATTTGCCGTCAACGTAACCGCCATATGCTGCGCGTGTTCTTCAGACGTACCCACAGCGAGAAAAAGCTCACACACATAAGCTTCCACCACCTCGCATGGCACGCGAATCCCGTGATCTGGATGTGAATTGAACAATCGCGATGGCATAAATCCTCCTTCTCACGCATGCCATTGAATCTGGGGCATATCGGATTTTGGAGGTGGAGGCCAGTGTTGCCCGCGCTGGCTGGTCAGCCCCCGGTTGGGACCGGGATGATATGGCTGGTCTGGCAGGCCCACCAATTGTCCATTCTCGACCCATTTTTCATCCTCGCCGTAAAGTTCGCCAATCAAGAGCGCGGTCAACCGCGACAAGGTCTCAGCGTATTGCGGATCGGACGACAAATCCACGAGTTCCTGGGGATCAGCTTTCAGATCAAAAAGCTGTCGGCAATTTCCCACAGAATAGTAAATCAACTTGTAGCGTCCATCGCAAATCATCCGCGTCGCGTGGGCATCTTCGCCGACCTCGCCGTAAAACCAATCCCGCTCTTGCTCGCCAACCATCGACATTCCCTCCACAGTATCGGGAATATCTATCCCCGCCAGATCCAACAACGTGGGCATCACATCTTGCCACCCCACCAGGCGATCATCCACGCGATTGAACCCGACCCGCTCATCGCCAGCCGTACCCAGCAAAATCATCGGAATATTGGCCGACCCCTCGTAAAAAAGACGCTTCGCCAACATATTGTGATTGCCCAACATATCGCCGTGATCCGACGTAAAACAAATAATCGTATTATCGAGCAAACCCTCCTCCCTAAGCGTCCCAATCAACACGCGCAGACTATGGTCAATATGAGTACACAGGGCATAAAAGGCACGCCGCGCCATCTCGATTTGAACCGCACTGTGCTTGTCTCCCCGCGCAGTCATCGATTGAAGACTATAGGGAAGATTTCCCGACCGAACCCAATCACCTGTAAACGGCGTATCCATCTCCATATCCCGATAAAAATCCAGGTACTTTTGCAGCGGCACAATCGGCGGATGGGGATGCCGATAGGAAATAAACCAGAAAGATGGGCGCACGGGATCTCGTCGTTTGATAAAACGCACCAGATTCTGAGTCGCCCAATTCGTCGCATGGGTTTCATCGGACAAATGCCAGGGCATCGCGCCATACTCGTTATTGCTCATACCGTGATTGAAATGCTCGCCCGCATAGCCCTGATCGCCCAAAAAAAGTTCGTAATCGTCGAGAACCCCATACTGCGTGCGTCCCTCCTCGTCTAAAATCACATCGTCAAACCCAATGCGATCCCGCTGCGGAAACACATGCAACTTACCCACGGCATACGCTTGATAACCCGCATTGCGAAAGGTCTGCGCCAGAGTTGGCATATCGGGCATTTCGAGTGTCTCTTTAAACACGCGATCCCCGTGCGTTCGCGGCGTGGTACCCGTCATCAACGTACGCCGCGCCGGAATACACACCGGGCATTCGGCATAACAATTGGAAAAACGCACCCCACTTCGCGCCAATTCATCCAGCGTTGGCGTCTGAATAACAGGATGACCATCACATCCCAAAAGGTGGGCAGGCCAGTGATCTGTCGAAATTAACAAGACGTTCGGCTGTACAGACATAAAAATCCTCGCATTTCGGTTGATCGTTGTCAGCCTCTTTGACGAGCCTTAATACAGAGACTTGACACCGTGCAAAAGGTTCACTAAGTTCGGATATAGGTTTTTAAAAAAAGCTGTATTTAGTGGAGATTGCCATGGCGACAATTGTTGATGGCAAAAAAAGGATTCCATTTTTGCGGGGCATGCTGGCGCATTATTTAATTGAGCATGGATTCGCATTCCAAGAAGCATACAAATTCGCAGATGGCATCCGTCGGTCACTTCAAAAAGCGAAAGACATCAACGCCGAAGATATGGCCGACCTGGTGCGGAAACAGGTGCAACGCGAATTTGGTGATCGGATAATTGGCGATGCCATCTTTTGGGAACCCACATCGCGGCAAATTTTTATCGAAGAAGGTGAAGATAGAACACTATTTTCTCTGGAGCGGCTTGCCGACTCGCTCGAAGCCATTGGGCTGGATCACGACCTCACACACCAGATTGCCTCAGAGGTTGAGCAACAACTTTCGAGGTCACAAGGCACGGTAATTAAGCGATCACAGATTTTTAAAATCACACTGAAAAGCTTAAAAGACGGCTATGGATCTCAGTATGCCGAGCGCTATGAGGCCTGGTATCAATTTCGCAAGGATCGACAACACAAGCCACTCATTATTCTCATCAGCGGCGCAACTGGGGTAGGCAAAACATCCGTGGGAGTGGCATTGGCCAACCAGCTAAAAATTTCGCGCGTCGCCTCCACCGATGCCATTCGACAGATTATGCGGTTGATGATCGCACCCGAACTAATGCCCGCGTTGCACGCCTCTTCCTTTTCTGCCTGGCAACACACAGGTGCAGAGTTGGCCGGTGAGCATCCACCAGTAGTACAGGCATTTCGCGAACAGGCTGTTCGCGTTGGCGTTGGCGTGCGAGCAATGATTGAGCGCGCCATTGAAGAGCATGTCAACCTGATAATTGACGGGGTACATCTCCTGCCCGATTTGATCGATTTGAGCACCTATAAAAATCAGGCAACATTTATCTGGATGACCCTGTACTTAGATGACAAAAAGCAATATGCCGAGCGTTTTGAATTTCGCAATGAAGAAGCAACGCAAAGAACGTCGCACCACTATGTAGAAAACCTCGATGCCATTTTGGAGATTCAAAAACATATCCTCAAAGTGGGCGAAGCACATCGCATCATAACTGTTGAGAATGTAAATTTTGACGAAACCGTGCAATCGCTCTCTGCGCACATTATGGATGTGTTGCGAAAAGGCTACTGATGTCCACTCATTTTCTAATAATCACGGCGTATTGAAGCGGGCCATCGCCGATATTTTTTATCCCGTGCAAAATACTGCATTCCAGGTGCATGGCTTCACCCGTATTGACCGGATGTGCTTGATCTCCGTAAAGAACTTCGCCATTGCCTTTGATAACGTAGAAAATCTCCCACCCATCGTGTCGGTGTGGCGGGTGGGCGCGTTGACCTGGACCAACTTCTGAAACATGCAAGTGCAGACGGTCAGCATCGGTACCTTCGGTAAAAATAAAACGAGAAATGCCCTTGATATCGGTACGGGTTTCGACAGACATAGCTGAACTCCTGAAAATTAATGGGGATGGTCCTCGCAGTCGGGGCGGTTGGGATCGTCAATAAACGTGCCCGTATCGAGATACTCAAGCGCTTTGGTATAACTACGGCGCTCGAGAAAATGTCTGAGTTGTGCTGGCGTATCCCGATCGAGGCTGCGCTGAATATCGTCGAGTTTGAGCAAATGCTCGGCGATATTTTCTTTTTTATCAATAGCCTCAAACATCTCGATGAGCGTGGATCGAATTTCAGTGGCCTGGCTTACTGTCATGAGGGCCTCCAAAAAAATAAAGTAGAACTTAAAATAGAAGTGTCAAATTATGCAAAAACGCCCGTCGGGGGATCAACTGCTACCACAGTTGTACACCAAATGACGGGCGTTTACTTTTTATCTCACAAAGTTACGGGTCACTATCTTCCCCAAAGTTGCGGTCGGTCTTTGCAGCCAATGAATCACCTTGCCCACGCCTGAATTGTCTCACTTCGACCCGTGTAGATTGAAGTGCGCGTTTTAAGTGGATCAAAGCGCGCCGCGGTTTGGTCTGCGTGCCACAGGTAAAAAGGTCAACCGCTGCAAAACCTTGCTCTGGCCAGGTGTGAATAGTCAGGTGGCTCTCCTGAATGACCACAACACCCGATACACCAAAAGGCGAAAAGTGATGAAACATGCTATTGATAACCGTGGCACCTGCGCGTTGGGCAGCTTTGATCATAACCGTTTCAAGCGCAGTGACATCATTGAGCAGATCGGCGGGGCAACCGTACAGATCAACGAGCAGATGTTTGCTCAGTGCATGGGACATAGGCTCATTCAGGAAAGAATTTTTTCGACATATTCACGCGCAGCAGCGCAGGCCTGGACCGGTTCACCCCAGGTGACTTTTTCCAGTTCAATGACGAGTTCGCCATCATAACCCGCGCCTTTGAGAATACCGATAACATCTACAAAAGGCAAATCGCCCTCGCCAAAAGGCACGGGTGTTTCACCCTTCTGATCTCTCAGGTGAACAAGGCCAATGCGGTCAGCAAAAGCTTCTGCAAAAGCCCTTACTTCAACGCCTGCTGAAAGGAGATGACCCGTATCCATCAGCACCCTGGCGCGATCGGGCAACTCGGGCAAAATGCCCTGATAATCTTCGATATTCTCGAACAAATTCCCCTTGTGATTGCCTATATTGAGAGTAAAATCGGAGATGCGATCGAGCACATGATTAATACCCGTAATAAAATCCTCCCGCGCTTCGTCTGTGCGATCACCGCCTTTGAGATTGGCACACTGCAGCCGCAGAGCGCGAGAAAGATGGATATCCCATTCGACCTGGCGCATATTGTATCTCAGATCGCGTTCGTCCGTGCTGGAATTGCGTCCCGTGATATTGCGAATATTGAGGCCCGTGAGCGTAACGCCCGCATTGTCCAGACGCTCGCGCACCATACGCACCGACGTATCCGCGTGAACCGGCGAACTCTCGGTAAACGTGCGAAAAAGTTCAATGCGATTAAAGCCCGCTTCTGTAGCAACGTTCAGCGCATCGGGCAAAAGTAAATCGGGACAAACAGTCGTGCTAAAAGTAAGTTGCATAAAGTATCTCTTGAAAAAGTTGTCAGTAGCCAGTAGTCAGTCCACTCACCTCAGATAAAGCACAACATCATCTCCTTCTGCTTCCACGCGATAGGTACGCACGCGCAAATCATCATCCGTAATGGACTTACCGGTCTTCAACTCAAACTCCCAGTTGTGCCAGGGGCACTTGATAATTTCGTTTTCGCGTTCATGCCCGATATCGGTAAAGCGTCCACCGCCCACCTCTCCACCTTCCCACACAACGAGTGGACGCACGCGGCCTTTGCAGAGCGGACCCAGGCGGTGGGGACAGACATTGCGCAGGGCATAGAGGTTACCATCCACATTGAGAATACCGATCTCCCGGTTATTAACCGTCACAATTTTGCGCGCGCCGGGAGGCAGATCCGCTATTTTCGCTACCCTGTGTTTCGACATCAGAAAAGCCCAAATATTTCGCCGGCATTCTCGCCCATAATGCGCTTTTTTAGATCGCGATCAATATTGCGAAGGACGTGACCGGGTTCATCCCAGTCCCAATGTGGATAATCACTGGCAAAAACGAGGGTATCTTCGGCGTGCATCCAGCGCAAATACGTCTCCAAATCTTCTTTCCCACCGGGTATATCGGGCATGGGTTGTGTACCCAGGCGGATATGCTCGCGGATATACTCGCTGGGCAGGCGTTTAACCCACGGCGTGTAGTCGCGCAGC
The DNA here is from genome assembly GCA_965205975.1 of Candidatus Latescibacterota bacterium. Lineage (GTDB taxonomy): Bacteria > Latescibacterota > UBA2968 > UBA2968 > UBA2968 > VXRD01. Next base: position 5,053,480 of record OZ242195.1, on the reverse strand, counting down.
GCACGCCAATCGAGATCGAGATGCCACATAAGACCCGGCAACCAGAAAGTATCCATCTCGACAAATATAAAGTGGAAATTCTGGAATTTCTCAAACACGCCCTCTACAACGAGACTGGTGACATGAGCCTGTGCAATTTGGGGCCGCGCCATCCGCATCTCGAGATAATAGGTGGGATATCCCGCAGCAGTGGGCGGTGCAGCAAGACCAGCGCCTTCACCCCCGAAGTGAACTGAAACGGGCAATCCGTGTCTTTCACAGGCTTCGTAAATAGGATGGTAGTGGCGGTTGCCAAAAGGCATACGGGCGCCCGCAGGCATCATAACCTGCACAAAATCCGGATCGGGCCCCAGGCGATCAATTTCCTTGACCGCGAGTTGCGGATCTACAGGACAAATATGGATTGAAGCCCGAAACCGCGGATCGGCACTGATCCAGTGGTCTTTTGTCCAATCGTTAAACGCACTGCAATAAGCCGATGCGTAATCCGGATTGTTGTGAACGGCTGCTGCATAAGGTCCTCCCGTGAGAACCGCGTAATCTATATCATACACATTGAGATGTTTCTCAATACAAACTTGCGGCTGATGGGAGGGATTTTGCTTTGGATCTTCCCACAGATCTTTTCGCGCACCGCCTCCCGGCATATTTGTATATCCGAGTCTCGGCATCATCGTACCAAAATCTTTGATATACTCGACAAAATGGCGCGGCATATAGGGATATAGCGCATCGCCTTTGCCCGGAGAATGATGTACATCGCAATCTACAATTTTGAATTTTGTAAGAGCATTAGCTCTGCCATTTGTACGCGGGACAGTTTCTGTAGCAGACATCGCAGCCTCCTATGTGATAGTCAGGAGAATAGATTACTTCCTTTTGAATGTCAAGTCAAACAATATCAAACGTGCGGGCCACCACCCAGTCGGGCCTGGGATTTTCTACCGCACGGGGCTTGTTGGATATGGCATTGTAAGCGATGATAAATGTCTTGCGTGGCAATGGCGACATATTGTGACCAGAGCCATGCACGATATTGCAATCAAAAAACAGCACATCGCCCGGCTTTCCCGTAATATGCTCAATATCTTCTTCGCAGATTTTTTCTTTCAGAGTATCTGTATCAATACACCACTGCTTATAGCTCGTCGTAGTCGTGTCCGCATAGTGCTCCTGCCGCCCCCATTTATGAGACCCCGACACCACCATCAAACAACCGTTGTTGAGCGTGGCTCGATCCAGAAAAACCATAGCGGATACCAGACGCGGACCAACCCCATCCCACATCCAGTACCCATAGTCCTGATGCCACAGCCAGACCGTGCCTTCAAACGCATCCTTGACATTGAGTTTCGAGTGCCAGACATACACATCGTCTTTGAGAACCTGCCGAACGGGATGCAGGATTTTCGGATGACTGATAAGCTCTTGAAAAGCGTCAATACTCCGATGGGCGAGATAAACCTGACGCACAGCACCGCCGCGTTCGCGTTCCCGATGCAATCCGTCGTTCTCCTCCCCACTGAGCAAAAGCGGGACATCGCCATTGAGTGAGTCAACCTCATCGGGTGAGAGCAAACCGGGCATAAAGAGATAACCCTGTTCATCGTATTGTGCGAGTTGTTCGTCTGTCCATTTCATGAGTAACTCCCGAGTATTATTAATTCCCCATCACGTGTATCTGAAGCGTTTCAAAACCTTCTAAAAATAAATCGACACCTTTCTCCATAGAAACAGGTGCAGTCGTGTTCTCAATACCACGAGGACCACGCGGCGGGGGGTCTGGCAAACTGTCAGGCGATGCACTTTCCTCAAATGGCATAACAAATGTCAAACGCGCCTTTAAAATAACATTTTCATCTATTCCATTCACGCGAACAAAAAAATCTTCAAGCGTTTCATCACGCCCAAAAGGATCAAAAAACCCAAAAGGACCGCCACCTTCTCCAGCGGCATCTGGCCCTAATGTCGCTACAGAACCCACTTCGAGTTCATAAACACCCGCGGGAAGCGTATCGGGCAGGCTAAATGCCATCTCGATATTCCGGTCCTCACGACGTCCCACGCGCAGCGAAGTCGCAACAGACAACGTACTCCCGGCACTGGCAACCGTATCCGCAGCAACGCCTACTATCTTTGCAAAACGAGATTCGGGGAATATATCAACATGAATCTCTGCTTCGCGCATCTGCACGGCGTAATCATTCCTTGTCATGAGTTGCGAGAGTATCCTTCTCAGGTCAGCAGAGGCATTGTCAGCCAAATACCAAAGCCGTCCTTCTGGCTCTACATAGAGCCGAGAGCGAACCAGTATTGAATCTGTCTCCACAAAAGAAATATCCGTCCTGACACGCACACTGTGATTCGGCTCGTCTTCAACCCGATTAACCAAAGGCGAGAACAAAGCCTGCGCAACGAGATCGGCGGTCTCGAAGGGTTCAAGACCAACCGCCACCCTGTGCGTAAGCTCAAGCACATGCCCTGAAGAAAACGTATATATACTCTTGATAGGTATCAATTCTGGCTCCTCGCCAAGCACACCGCGAACCGCGGGCAAACGGTCCTCAGTCAGCGTCCCCCGCACAGTTGGATTCAGCGTTGCAAACTTAAACGGTGCAGAGAGATTGGATATTGGACCGAGCACCACGGCTTCTATGATAGGCAGTTCTACCGCACCCACACCGAACATCGGATGCCCAAAACCATATATTCGATTGCCATCGACATAAGATATGGTTCCCAGCCCAGCGGCCGTAACCTCGCCCAGCATCAAACCAACTGTCAGTGGCCTACCCGCCTCAAAACTGATCTGATGTTGCTGTGTTTTTCCAGTTGACATCACCTCACTCAGGCGGGAAGAATCATCTGGCTGGGGCATGCGATTAAGTCCCGTGCCCAGCAAGGGGATAACCAGGGGAGAGATACCACTACCTCGCCAGGTAGCTGTGCGCTTAGTCAATGGAATCGCGCCCTTATCGCCAATCACCCATTCTATCGGTGTCGCAAAAAAATAATACGGCGGGCTATCCTGTGAATTAAAACCATAAGCAATAGCACCCCAGGTGCCTTGCTCATTGAAAATGGGAGAACCACTCATACCCTTAGCGATTCCCCCGAGCTGTATCAAAACGGGATCGGAAGCTTCAACCATATAAACGGGCATTGGCGGCAAAAAATCGTCAACCACCTGAATGAACGTCATTTCGAGATCTGCAAGCTGTCCATTGGCAAATTCGGTCCGCATAAATACAGGCGTACCGATGGGCATATTACGAACCTCGCCAGTCGAAACAATGGATGAAAGAGGCCAGGGTTTTAATTCCCCTGTTGGACGCAAAACATCTTCACTTTCCATAGACACTGTTTTACCAAATGCCCCGACAAATAACAAAAAATCGTCAAAAGCAATCTCGCCATCGCCATTCAGATCGTACCTGGATTCGTACCCCGAATCGCCACGACTGAACCCGAACTTATCTGCAAATTGCAAAAAGTCGGGAAAATCGACAACACCGCTTCCATCAAAATCCGGATTGAAGCCTGATTGTAACGCGCTCTGAAGGGGTTGAATCAAAAGAACAATGGATAGGCTTGCAAAGATCAAAGCCTGTGCTACACAGGTGTAGAATCGCCGTTTCCGCATTAGTTTTTTCCTCTCATTGGATTTTAGAATTATTTTAAACTATATCCCAATCACACACTTCAAACGGATTACATCATCCCTTCTCCCTTTCTTTTACTATTACTGCACGAGTTTAATTTCAAACAACTTGGGCCACCACTTACCCGTGACAAAAATGCGATCAGCCGCAGCATCATAAGCAATGCCATTTAGCACGCCAACGCGGTGATTCAAGCGATCGGTTTGAGAGAGAATACCCGCGAGATTGACCCAGCCCGTAATCTTACCGCTATTGGGATCGATGCGGGCAATGCGATCGGTTTGCCATACATTGGCAAAAATTTGTCCCTCAATATATTCAAGCTCATTGAGAGAATGAACGGGACCCGTGCTATCGGTCACTTCGATACGCCCAATTTCCCTAAATGTATTGGGATCCCGAAAATAAATAATATTCGTACCATCGCTCATAATCAGCTTTTCGCCATCGTGAGTAAGCCCCCAACCCTCCGTGGGATAGGTAAATTGGACCCGTAACTCAAACGTATTCTTATCGTACACAAAACATATACCCGATTTCCACGTAAGTTGATACAGGCGGTCGCCAAAAATCGCGACACCCTCGCCAAAAAAATTGGATGCAATGCTTTTCTGCGTCAAAATCGCGCCTGTAGCAGGCATAATCTTGCGAATCGTTGAAGCACCGTATTGTCCGGTACCCTCATAAAAAAAACCATCTTCAAAAACCAACCCCTGCGTAAACGCATTGGGATCGTGTAAATAGGTATTGACAACAGTATAGGTATAGATGGACGGAAGCGCGGATTCAGAAGCGGGTGAATCCTCACCCGGAAGAGGCGACGTCTGGTTGCACGTCGCAAAAAAGAAAATGCACAAAAAAATCGAAAAAACGCATGCACATCTTTTGGCATAGGCAAGCAATGGCGTAATTCCCAGAAATTTTCATATATTGGTCAGTTGACACGACTCTTGTTAAATATACGATTATGATACATAATACTCAAGAGGATGAATTTCCAAAAAACGCGATTGGAGGTAAGTCATGGCCGATGGTAAATTCGACCTGCTGTTGAAAGGCGGGCGAGTGCTTGATCCTGCCAATAAGGTAAATAGATTATGCGATGTGGGAATTGCAAATGGAAAAATTGCAAAGATAGAATCGGATATTGCCGCAGAAGAAGCAGACCATGTGGTAGATGTGTCAGATCTGATAGTAACGCCCGGACTGATCGATATTCACATCCACGCCTACTTCACCCGAGCATTAGGAGAGGGCCTCTTCAGTGCAAGCCTGAATCCAGACGCACATTTTCCACATTCTGGCGTAACGACATGCGTGGATACGGGCACCGCGGGATGCGAGGAAATCGCGCATTTTCGCCGCACCGTCATGGAACAGGCAAAAACGCGAGTACTGGCTTATGTAAATATTTCTGCACCCGGTATGGGCGCGCCCGAGCAGGATATCCGGACCTTTGACGTAGATGGCGCGGCAAAAGCCGCCCGCGAACACAGCGAAGTAGTCGTCGGCATCAAAACAGCACATTACTGGACAAGTGCGCCATTTGACGACATGCACCCCCCCTGGGAATCGGTGGAAAAAGCAGTAGAAGCGGGCGATGGATGTGGCATGCCCGTCATGGTTGATTTTTGGCCGCGTCCGCCCGAACGATCCTACCCCGCATTAATCCTCGAAAAACTCCGTCCAGGTGATATTCACACCCATGTCTATGCGAGGCAATTCCCCGTAGTAGATGACAACGGAAACGTCCAGCCGTATATGTTTGAAGCCAGACAACGCGGAATCTGGTTTGACCTGGGACACGGCGCCGCGAGTTTCTGGTATCGAAACGGCGCGCGAGCCATTGCCAATGGATTTGCTCCCGACTCCATCAGCACAGACCTGCACATGGGTAATATTGCCGGTACCGTATTCAGCATGCAAGACACCATGTCAAAATGTCTGGCAATGGGCATGACCCTCGAAGACGTCATTTACAGATCAACCGCGACGCCAGCGCGTGCAATCGGACGCCCAGAATTGGGCACACTATCGGTAGGAGCAGAAGCGGATATTGCAGTCCTCGCCCTCGAAAAGGGAAACTTCTCATTTCAAGACTGCGGCTATACGCGGATAGATACAGATCAACGCCTGATCTGTCGGCTCACAATTCGCAATGGACAAATCATCTTTGATCGAGATGCACGCACCGTACCCCATTGGGAAGATGCACCCCCCGAATACTGGCCGGTAACTGAAACACCCGTCAGAGTACCCAGATTGTGGCGGGCATAAAAAGAACATTATCCGCAGATGGACGCAGATAAAGGCAGATAAAGGCAGATAAAGGCAGATAAAGGCAGATTGTGGCGGGCATAAGTAAACGTCAACCCAGCGTTTCTGGGCGCACCATCTCGCCCCGTTCGGCCGATGTATCGGCCGCGCATGCCGCCGCGAGCGAGTCGAAGGCATCTTCACCGGTCACCGCGATCGGTACATCGTTCACGACCGAATCGACAAACGCATGAACGGCCCCCGTGATCCCCGACGCTGTACTGTTGTCCAAACCGCTTAGATCTTCCCAGTCCTCTGCCCCTTCGCGATAGACATGTGGTCCTACAATCATGCCTTCAGAAGCAACCACTCGGAACGTATCATCGAGAGAATTCGAACGCGGCCAGCGCGCCTCGTAGGTCACCGTGACCTGACCCACGACGCCACCTGCAAACTGGAACAGGGCGGAGGTTGTCTTATCTCTCGGGAACGCCAGATTGCCGAGCCGATTGGCGAACGCACACACAGACTCGACAGGTAGGCCTGCGTAATGTCGCGCAAGATCCACTTCGTGAATGCCCGAACCGTTCAAAGCACTCCGACCCGCCTCTACCGACGCATACCACGGCGAACGTGCAAACTGCCCGCGTTTGTCCTGGATCGCATCGATACGGAGGTGGATCAGATCGCCCACCTCGCCAGCATCGAGAATCGCTTTGATTCGCTTGACGCGTGGCCGGAACCTGCGCTCGTGCGCTACCATCACTTTCTTTCCCGCCGCCTTCGCCGCCGCCAAAATTGCACGCGCATCCTCGAGATTCGTCGCAAGCGGTTTTGTCTGCAACACATGGGCGCCAGCCTCGAAGCAAACCGTTGAATGTGGCCGATGGAGATGATCGGGGGTCACGACACACACCGCGTCGGGACGCTCCTTTTCGAGCATAACCTCAATCATCTCATAGACGGCATCCACCTTGTCGTGCTCCCTTTGAACCATTTCGGCTCGATCGGCGTCCAGATCTACCAGGACAATCCTATCCACATCCGGATGCCCAGCCAGCCCACGAACAAAATGCTGGCCCAACCCAAGCCCCACTACTGCTGCCTTTATCGATCCCATAACGTCTCCTTTATGGATTGGCAAAAAGGCGATCCATCGCCTGATAGACCGCCTTTTCTTATACAAACGTCTCTTAATTTATTGCATCAATGCATTTCGTGCATCTCTAACCCGTGCACCGCTCCGGACTCAATAAAATACAGCCCATACGCAAGCGCAATCCCCATGAGGAAGCACACAGTGAGCTTGACGCGATCGTGACTGTGGAAATGGATTTCCGGCAACAGATCGCTCAGCGAAATACACAGAAACGCGCCGGCTGCCAGAACCAGCACATAACCGACCACCTCTTCCTCCCAGTGTCCCAAAAACCCAATCCCCCAAAAAGTCAACAAAGCCACTACCGGACAGAGCATGGCGAATCCGATATTGACTGCTATACGAGTGCGGAGACTATGACCAGCGGCCTGCAACAAACCGATAATGGAAAACGCGTCGAGTGGCTTATGCAAAAGAATCGCAAGAAACACCCCGAGACCCGCTAAACCGGCTTCGCCCCCATGTATTTCACCAACCCGGATGCTGGTACCCAGAGCAATACCCTCGGTCATCGTATGCAACCCCAACCCCAGACAAACACCGATCAACCTGCTCTCGGGACTGGCATGCTCATGCTCGTGGACATGATCGTGGTCATGATCGTGGTGAAAATCACCTGCTTCGTCGCCAAATTCGTGTTGATGAAAATGGAAGATACGCAACAACAATACCATCAGAATGATGCCAAACATCATCAATCCCACAGCCTTTTCGACAGCATCCGGCCCGGGAATCAATACCAGACCGTGCGGCAGGAGATGATACAGCGCGACGCCAAGTATGAAACCCGCGACAAAACTCATCACCATCTGGATGCGCGTATGCGTCATCGTAACGATTGTCGGCAGATATCCACCGAACAAAGACGCGGCAAGGATAGCGAGGGAGTATCCCAACAAAAGGAGCAAAAAATTTAAATCCATAGTGGTTTAAATCGGAACCTGGCTCATAATGGTAATCTGGGTTAGGATGGGTGTGAAGAATTGGAATGGATGGAAAAAAGAAACAGATACAGGCACTTTCAGTACGCCTACCATCGAGACTATTATTAGAAGAACAGGACCAACAGAATAATACTGCTCAATCCACCAAGTAGAAATCCCACAGAACTGACCACACCGGACGCCGTGGCGTAATTGGCCAGGCGAAAAGTCTGTTCTTCGACCGTAAACATCACCTGTGTTCGGTCGATCTCGCCATCGACAAACCGTTTCAATGCATTCTCCGCACCGTGAGCTTCTTTTACCGAGACCACGGCGACCATGATCATTGCCATAGCTGATCCAAGCGTTCCCACCGCAAACATGAGCAGTGTCAGCAAGGAAGCCCAGTGATAAGCGGGATCTTCACCACTACCTGTGGATGCACTCATAAAACCGATAATCAACGCGGCACCGCCCGCATTGCCAAATAACAACAGGCGCGCTGTCTCGGTAATCATTCTGAACATGGTACCGCGCCGCAGAGCAACAACCTTATAAAGCTCGCGCAACCACTCTTCGCCGATCTCTTCGACAGAAAATTCGTCTATATTCTTCAAGGATTATTCTCCCTTTGCAGAATGACCGCCACCCAGATGGGTCAACCTGATGTAGCTCGAACCCCTGTTCTCACCGGATTTGAAATGAATGACCCAATCGCCAATCACGACAGGCTTAGCTGGCGACATGCCATCTTTTAAGAACCGATCTCGCGTCAACTCATTGCCCATACGCTCCAACACTTCTGTTTTGTATTCCTGTGGCAATGACGTTGGCAGCACGCCCGTCAACTCACCGCCCATACGCTCCAACACAGCGATGAGATATCGACCCAATATATACCCCTCCAGACATACTTCATTGAATTCGTGCGCGTGGTCTTCCGGTAAAGATTTTATAGCTTGTTGAAACTGTCGCACGACATGACTACTCAGGTCTTGCGCGTCGGGCATCACCTCGGTCACCAGAATTTTATCACTCAGCGTATTGATCCTCTTCTTCAGTTCGCGAGATAAAACAAAGGACAGATTGGCTATTATGTATTTATGTCCCAGAGAATTGGCCAGATTGATAATTTCCGAATTGGCGGCATAGGCTCCCACTATCAGGATAGCGTCCAGATCGGCTTTATCCAATGCGAACAGGCTCGCATGGACGGCATGTGTGTTCCGCGAGTAGGAGGTCTTCGCCAGTAAGGGAAGTTCGCGACTATCGAGAATCGCCTTGTAGTTTCTCAAGACGGAACGCCCAAACGCATCATCCTGATATATAATGCCAAAACGACTTTTGCCGAGATCGTCAATCATGTGATGGACCAGTTCATAGATCTCGTCAAAGTAGCCAGCCCTCAGATTGATGATATTTGGATACTTTTTAGCATCGCGCAGAAAATCGGCTCCTGTAAACGGTCCCACAAAGGGAATCTGAGCCGTTCGCAGCACGGGTACAATGCGCTTGGCAGTCGGCGTTCCCACGCCGCCGATGACGGCGAACACATTGTTTTGGGAAGCGAACATCTCTGCATTCGCGGCTGCCAGATCAGGCTCGTACGCGTCATCTACAGAAATGAGCCTCAACAACCTGCCATACACCCCGCCTCGATCGTTCTGTTCCTGAAAAGCGGTCAAAATGCCGGCTCGATACCACAAACCCAAATTTTTGTTCGGTCCCGAGAAACAGGCGGTTTGCCCGAACACGATCGTACTATCAGTAATTCCCGGAGCCGCCGCAGAGGGCAGGGTGAGCACCAGCAGGATGAGACAGGAAGCTATGCCCGTCGATATGGGCTTATTGAGCAGACTCACTTTTTTTCTCCTTATCCACGGTTTTGCTGCTATCCTGCACGCTTTCTGCAGCTTTCGTCTCAATCACCGCCTGCTGGTCTGCCTGTCGCACGGTGGTCAGGGGATGGGTTGACGTGTGCTCATGAGAAAATACACTGGGCATGTCGAATATCAGCGATCTCATATTGGCGACTCTCTGGTGATGGCGTTCCACGCGCCTTTTGTGGAATTGCCCGTCCAGCAAGTGTTTGTCCTCTTCGACATTTTCAAAATTATGTGTATCCCTCTGTCGCGCCGTTGAAAAAGAGGGCCTCTCGACAGCATCACCGGAAGGCGCGTCCAGCAACATGTCCACGGGTGTGTGCGCCGCGAGACCTTCTATCATATTGATATCGATTGTCGCCTCATTGCGGGGATTGACCGCCGACAGACTCGCTTCCGAGAAAATCGTGCGCATGCGCTGCCAATACCGCGTGATAGCCACTTGCGTTCGTTGACTTTTGTACTCGACGAGCAGAGCGCGGAATGCGTCGGCACTGCTTTGAGCCTGCACAATGCGTTCCCGTGCCCTGGCGTGGGCGTCCATCACCACGGCCTCCGCCTGTCCCCTGCTGTGCGCGATCATCTTCTCCCGCGTGCGGTTGGCATTGCTCTCTGCTTGCGCACGCTCGGCAATCGCATCGTTGACATCCCGGAATGCAGCAATCGTTTCTGCAATCGGGCTTATATCAACGATGTTGAGAGAAACGACCTCTATGCCAACGTCATATTCTTCGAGAAGGTCGGCAATCTCGTGCAACAGGTGGTGTTGAATAATATTGCGGTTGGAAGTCAGGATTAGATCAATAAAATTTTGTCCCATGATATTGATCAACTCTTCCCGCAAGAGCATGGAGACCACCTGAAGAGGGTCGGTAGATGCGTATAGAAAATTCCGCAAATTATCTATCCGGTATTGAAGGGCGATATCCACCTCAAACAGGTTCGTGTCCCCAGACAATATTGTAAAATTGGCTGTGCCGCCGCTCTTACTGGCTATCTGATGCTGGACGATCCGTTTGACCTTGCGAATCTGAACTTCATCGATAATGGGGATGCAGTAGCGTATCCCGGGACCGATATCCGTCACCACTACCTTCCCGAAACGCAGAACCACAGCCTCTTCCTCTTTCTCTACAATATAAAACCCGCTGCCCAACACCACAGCGACGACAATCGCGGCGAGCACTGTGAGAATTCGCCTTTTGGGATACTGCCCAACGAAATCAAACGCGGCGTAGATCATGCGCGTACTGCGCGGTAATGGTTGTTGTTCGTTCATCGTCATAGCCCCATCTTACCTGGGTATAGATTTGCTGTCCAGATATTTGAATAATTCACTATCTGCGGGCAGCATGAGCGTCGTGTTTTTGTCAATAATCAGATCGTAGCTGTCGAGTGCGCGGATGAACTTGTAGAACTCCGGATCTTCCCGATAGGCTTTGCCCAGCACTGCCATTGCCTGGGCCTCGGCATTGCCGAGAATCGTCGTTGCTTCTGCATGGGCGTCGGCCATAATTTTTTCGTGCTCGTTGATGGCAAGAGCCTCGATGGTTATCGCCTTCTCCTCACCCTCGCTGCGATAGCGGGTGGCAATGCGCGCACGCTCGGAAATCATTCGCTGGATCACGCTTGGGCGGTTCTCCACCGGCAAGGTGTATTCGACAATACCGACCCGTATCACCTCAATCCCATAGTTGGCTTTGGCGATTGGCGCGATCCTGTTGTGCATCTCGCGGCACGCCTCATGCAGATCTTCGTGTTCCAGCCCCAGACTGATAAACGCATCGCGTGCCCTATTGCTGATGACAATACCGCTACTCGCAAAATAGAGTTCCTGCAAACGCTCAACGGCATTTACATCGGTTCGAATGGCTTCGACATACTTGATGGGATCATCGATACGCCACATCGTATAACCGTCAACCAGGACATTCTTCTGGTCTTCCGTAATCAACTCATGGGTAAGGCCATTGAGGGTCTGAATGCGCCGATCAACCTTGTACACCTTCGTTATTGGCCACGGCCATTTGACATGCAGCCCGGGTCCCTTGATGGGCGGCGAGATTTTGCCAAAGTTGGTCAACACGCCTTGTTGGGTCTCATGTATGGTGTAAAAACAGCTATACGCAATTACACCAACAAAAACTACGACAATGGCTGTGACAATTCTTTTGAAAGTCATAATCTTTTCTCCCTATCAGTGCTGGGCGTTCGCGTTTGTCTTCGCTGGCTTACTCTTCCACAGCGCGACCTTTTCGAGGCTCCGCTTGTTGGGAACGATAATCTTGGCATTGCCAGAAAGCGCGGTTTCCAGCTTCTCCCGCCACAGCATGGTCTGGAGAACATTGGGCGCGCGATTCACTGCCGCAGCCACGACTTTTATCGCATCTGCTTCAGCGGCAGAAGTGGTCACTTTTCTGAACGCTTCGCCGTTTGCCTGCTCCACTTCGTAAATCGCATTTCCATGTGCACGGGGAACTAACGACGTCAGGAAACGCTGGGCATTGATGATGATCCGCTCTCGATCCTCCTGAGAACTCGAGATTTCCCGAAAAGCACTCATTGTTTCTGCCGCCGGGTTAACACTCACCAGATTTATATCAATTAGTTCAACGCTCTCGAACACCGGGCGCGACGCCTCGACAGCGCCCGCAAACAATTCTCTGATATGCTGCTCCAGCTTTGCGCGGTGAACACTGAGCAGATGATCCAGATTGCGGGCAGATACAAACTCGCGCAGATGATCCTTAATGGCATCTTTAATGATCTCTTTCGGGTTCTGGATCTGGTAATGATACGTATAGGCATCCTTTACGCGGTACTGCGCATTGATGGTAAGAGAGAGGATATTCAAATCGCCCGAAATCAATTCGTACGCATTCGCATTTGTAATGTACTTCACTTCTTTTACCGGCCATTTATCCACCCGCACAAAGGGACGGGGCGCGAGATAGTGCAACCCCGGCTGCAGGTCTCGCCAGTAAACCGCGCCAAACAGACGACCGTAGCCCACATGCCCGGGAGGAATCACAGTAAAACCGCTACCGAGAAACAGGGCGATCAGCAGACCGTAAAACGTCTTTCCCAACGGCGTGGAAGGAGTGATAATGCCCACAAAAGACCGGTTGCGCGTCACGCGCCCCCAGAACTCTTTACAGGGTTCGGCCACAGGGCGGATATTGAGCAACAAATCTTCATAGCCGCTCTTAAAAGCACCTGCGCGGAACCGCCAGATGATCAGAGCAATCAGGGCAAAAGCACTGCCCCATTGTATGAGCTGAATAGTCGTTGACTCCGAAGGACCGAGATACAGGGGAACCGTCACGCCGATGGCGAGAAGCACAATATCAATCACAATGCCCAGAGCAACGGTCACTGCGATCACCGCTGACACATAGATAGTCGCAAAGCGCGCCCCGAATTGACTGACGATAATCGCAATAGTACCCGTATTGGTCGCCGGTCCGGTCATGAGAAAAATCAGTGCCGCACCAGGACTAAATCCTTTGGCGACCAGCGCGGCAGCTATCGGGGTACTCGCGGACGCGCAGATATAAAGAGGAACACCAACCAGCACCATAACGGGGTAGGACAACCAGCGCGCATACTCATTGGACATCAGGTCGCTCGGAATCGCCAGATAGAGCACGCCTCCCAGTGCGACGCCCACGAGCAGCGCAAACAGAATATCGTCCGCTATCTCGACAAAGCCATAGCGGAAAATATGCCTGACGATCTCCTTAAAATCCAGATCGTGTTTGTATTTGGACGGATCATCCTCAGAAGTTTGTTTGTCTTCAGCCGGAAGCATGTCGCGATAAAAGTCCGGTTTCACCCATGATCCGAATTTGTGCTGGCTAACCGCCTCAGTTAGTCCCTTCAACCAGGAATAAAACAACGCCTTCAACTGTGAAGGACTGACGTAGCAATCGTCGCTTCCAGGCACCAGAGGCTCGTGCCCATGATCATGATCGTGGTCATGGTCATGATCGTGGTCATGGTCGTGATCATGATCGTGGTCATGGTCATGATCGTGGTCATGGTCGTGATCATGGTCGTGCTCTCTCGCCCTGGCCTCGTCGCTATCATCTCGTATGAGACCGATACAAAAAATACCGGCAACGACCGCGGTAATAAAGCTGATGAAGGGCCTGACAATAGCAGCGATGAATCCAAAGAACGCATTCGTGACCAGAATCGAGTCCGCACCTGTCTCCGGTGCCGTAATCAAGAAAGACATACAGGACGAACGGGACGCGCCCTTATTGCGCATCTCGGCAACTACTGGCACAACCGAGCAACTGCAAAGCGGCACGGGCACGCCAACGGCTGCACTCGTACTCACGGATTTCAAGCTATCTTCGCGCAACCACCGCAAAATGGCCTCACGCGAGATAAATACGTGAATCAGACCAGAAAGAAATAGCCCCAGCATTAGCATAGGCGCTAACAACAGGAACGACATCACAAGAAAATCAAAGAAACTGGTCACTGCTTGTATTAAGCCAATACTTGTATTAATTGGAGCATCAATAGCCCTCACCCCCTCTGATGGGAAGCATAGTTTTTTGACCACATATAATAATAATTCGGATTATTCGAATTATTCGGATAATAAGGTAATACCTTCCCCACCGCAAGAAATAAAAATGCGGACGTTTACTGCCGTCGCGTCTCAATCCACTCGTAGATCACCGGCAGCAACACGAGTGTCAACAACGTCGAAGTGATCAAACCGCCGACCACCACCGAAGCGAGTGGACGCTGTGTTTCGGCACCAACACCCGTCGCCAATAACAAGGGCACCAATCCGAGAATGGACGTACTCGCGGTCATCAAAACTGGACGCAAACGCAACTCCGCCCCCCGTCGCACAGCCTCTGCAACACCGAGTCCTTTTTCGCGCAACTCATTGATAAAACTCACCAACACAATGCCGTTCAACATCGCCACGCCAAACACCGCGATAAATCCAATCGCCGAAGGCACCGACACGTATTGTCCACTAAAGAAAAGGACCACCATCCCTCCAATTGTCGCAAACGGCACATTGGCTATAATCAGCGCGGCGTACTTAACCGAATTAAATGCCGTATAGAGCAACACAAAAATAAAAAAAATCGTCAACGGCACGATCACCGACAAACGCGCCAACGCCCGCTGTTGATTCTCGAACGCACCACCCCACTCAATCCAATAGCCCGGAGGCAAGTCAATCTGTGCATCGATAGCCGCATTGGCATCGCGCACAAAGCCATCGACATCGCGCCCTCGCACATCCATCTGGATCACTGCGTAACGCTGCAATTGCTCGCGGCGCACAAAAGAGTAACCTTCCGCAACGCTGACATCTGCAACAGTCGCGAGAGGAACGATTGCGCCATCGCTTGTTTTCAGTGGAATGCGCTCAATCGACTTCACCGATGCTTTTGATCGGTCATCGAATCGCGCCGTAATATCGAAGCGGCGCACGCCGTCAATCATGGTCGTAACCGGCTCATTGCCGATACCCGTGCGCACAACGGACAACACATCGTCCGCATTCAACCCAAAACGCGCGAGTTGCTCGCGCTTGACCTGAATGCGGATCTGCGGCTTGCCGACATTGGCCTCAACCGAAAGATCCGCCACACCCTCAACTTCGGCAATGACATCTTTGACCGCCTCGCTCAACTGATCGAGCACTGCCAAATCTTCACCGTAGATCTTGGCGGCAAGCGTGGCGCGAACCCCAGAGATCAGTTCCTCTACGCGCATCTGAATTGGCTGAGTAAAAGCGATAACAGCCGACGGCACCACCACTTCCAACTCCTCGCGCATAGCCTCGGCAAGCTCTTTTATATCGCGGTCTCCGGGCCATTCGCTCTCGGGCTTGAGTGCAGTATAAATCTCCATGTAATTGGCGTCGGCGGTCTCGCCTTTCTCTGCCCGACCAATCATTGCCACCGTAGTTTCGACCTCCGGGAATTTCGACAACGCGTTCTCGATATCCTTGGAAATCTCGATTGAATGCTGAAGCGAAGCCGAAGGTATCGAAGTTACGCGCCACATGATTGACCCTTCCTGCAATTGCGGCATGAACTCTTTTCCCAGAAAAGGGAACAGTGCCATGCTCACAACGAGCAAACCCACGGCACAGCCAACCACCACTTTTCGATTCTCCAATGACCAGGAAAGCAAGGATAGATAGCGCGGTTTAATGACACGTATGAGCCATGTTTCGCGTTCTCTTTGCGGTTTTAATAACAAAGCCGCGAGCACGGGAATCAATGTCAACGCGAGCAATAAACTCCCACCCATGGCAAACGTGATATTAAACGCCATCGGCTTGAACAGCTTGCCCTCCAGTCCCTCGAGCGCAAACAAAGGCAGAAATACCACCACAATAATCAAGATAGCAAAGGTCATCGGATTCACGACTTCGCGGGCAGCAGCCAATACCGCAGCAGTGCGATCGACCTTCTCTGTCTCTGCACTGCGTTCTGCCATGACGCGAAATGAATTCTCCACGACGACCACTGCACCATCGACAATCATGCCAATACCAATGGCGAGGCCGGCAAGTGACATGAGATTGGCTGAGAGACCCACTTCATCCATGAACACAAATGCAATGAGCATCGTGAGCGGAATAGAGACAATCACAACCACTGCTGGTCGCCATTCGCCGAGAAACAAAAACAGAATAACACCCACCAGAATCGCGCCTTGAAACAGTGCATTCGTAGCCGTACCCACTGCTTTTTCAACGAGGTCGGTGCGTTCATAAACGGGTCGCAGGACGACACCATCTGGTAGCGACTGGTCAATAATGGCGACCTTTTCCTTCGTCGCCTCAACCACCCTGGCGGCATTCTCACCGATGCGCGAGAGCACCATCCCAAGGACAACCTCCTTGCCATCGCGTGTCACAGCGCCAAAACGAAGTGCCCCCCCCTGACGGATTTCAGCAATATCGCGCAAATATACCGGCGCGCCGCCTTCAACCTTGACGACCATATCGCCGATATCGCGCTCGTCTCTGACCAGACCCAGACCGCGCACGAGGTACTGCTCTGAGCCGAGATTAATATATTGACCGCCAACCTGGCGGTTATTGGCCTCGATCACTTCCATGACATCGGTGAAGGTCAGGTCGTATTTGATGAGGTTCAGGGGATCCATTACAACCTGAAATTGTCGCTCCTGGCCCCCCCATGAAATGACATCATCAACGCCAGGGGCAGTTCGCAAGATCAAACGTACGTTCCAGTCGTGCAGCGTCCGCAAGTCCATGTCGGTAATCGCCGCGTTGAGCTTTTCATCAGCCCGTTCCAATGTGTACCAGAAAACCTGGCCGAGTCCGGACGAGTTGGGACCCATCTCTGGCGTACCATAACCTTCTGGGATGCGCTCCCCTACCTCCTGCAACCTCTCCATCACGAGACGGCGCGCGAAGTAGATATCCATATCGTCTTCAAAATAGACCGCGACATAGGACAAACCGAAGAGACTCACGGAGCGGATCTCCTTCACCTTCGGCAACCCGGCCATACCGGACTCAATGGGAAAAGTTAGGAGTTGCTCCACATCCTCAGCAGCAAGCCCGGGCGACTCGGTATAGATATTGACCTGGGCAGGCGTCACATCTGGAAACGCATCGATCGGCACGGTTACAACCGCGCGCCAACCCAAAAAAGCTACGATTCCAAAGGCGATCAACACCAGGAATTTATAGCGCAGAGAAGTATTTACCAGTGCTTCCAACATGCAATTCTCCTAATGTACATGACCTGCGCCAAGCGAAGACTTGAGCATCAATGATTTGAGGTGAAAAACGCCGCTTATGGCAATCTCATCACCTGCAATAAGCCCGCTGCGAACGACCGTCCACTCGCCCACCGTGGAACCGAACTCAATAGCCTCGGCATGGAACTCGTGTCCGTCCTCGATCTTGAATACACTCGGTGAGCCTTTGACCATTATCAATGCCGCACTCGGCACAGCGAGTACTGGTGCGCGCGTTCCGGTGACAACCTCTACTTCGACAAACTGACCCGAATGCAAGCTATGAGCCGTGTTGGGCACCTCAATGCGCAAGCCTTGAGTTCGGACCTTTTCGTCGAGGTGGTGATGAAGTTGAATGACCTTGCCCGGAAACCAGTTGATACCATCGGGGATAACCCGCACATTGGCACCAATACCGATTTTGGATGACGCGGTCAACACCATATGTGCTTTCACCCACATCACTGATTCGTCGCTGATACTCATGAGTATCCGGCCAGGTTCAATCAATTCACCGACAATAAAATCGTCCTGTAGCACCGTGCCCGCTTGTGGAGCGAGCAAGTCGAAGGTACCGGTCGCTTTGCTGGCATCTCCCGACTGCATAAGTGCCTCTGCCTGAACCATGGTCATGCCATAAGCGAGCACTTTGGCGAGAGCCTGTTGTTGTGCAACATGTGCTTCGGTATAGCGTTGTTCCGATACGGCCTGCCGACCAAGGGTCTTGACGCGTTGCCATTCTCGATTCGCGACAATCAATGCTCCTTGCGCCTCGGCCATCTCAACACTCGAGAGCGCCACCAGAGGGTGACCGACTTCGACTTCATCGCCGAGTTTCGCATGACGCGCCACAACCTGTGCTGTAATGCGCGGCGTAACGAGCACAGATCGGTACGCGTTGATCACGACCTCGCCCGGAATCCGCAGGGTTTCATTGAGCGCGCGAGGTTCAACCATGCCGATAACAATACCCGCCGCGCGTTGTTCTTCTGCGCTCAGTTCAATTGCCGCATCATGATCAGCTTCCTCGGCATACATCGGCTGGATCAGTATCAAACACAGACACATCGCCCAAAATTTCAGCATCGTCATCAGGGCCTCCAATGCGGTTTTTTGTGTGTTGTAATTCATCTAAGACCGAGCCAGGCATCTACCTGTCCCGCTGCGAGAAGCCATTCGAACCAGGCACGCCATACCTGACTGTGCAGATCAAGGGCACTTTCTCGCACATGTATCGTTTGCTCCAATTGTGCCAAATAGTCGGCTGTACTGAGATCCCCAGCCTGCCAGAGTCGGCGCAGTTCCTCGCTTTGTCGGTCCAGACTTTTCCGCCCCAACTGCTCCCACTCGCCCCAGGCACTGCGCGATAACTCGTAGCGCTCTGCCGCACCAACCAGAAAGGCCTGCGCCATTTGTACCGTATCATCTGCAAGTTTCTGGGCCTGATCACGCTCCGCCATAGCCGCGGTAACCTCATGTGCAAAGCGGTTCCGGATCGGAAGCGGAATGGACAGACCCAAACCGATTAGCCTTTCGCCATCTTCGTACCCTCCAGTGAGGCTCAGGGTTGGATCTGGACGACGTTCGCGTCGCCTCAGTGCAACCACAGCATCAGCCATATTGACCCGGTGCTGTGCAGCTACAACCTCGGGTAATGCCTGCACCAGCACCTTTGGATCAGCATTTTGCCCAGGTAACTCTGGTAGTTTTGCGGGAAGAGAAGGCCACTGCGCCTCGGGTGTTCGCGAAACAAGGTTGTACACCGCTTGCCGCACCTCGGACAAATCGGCGGCCGCCATTGCTTTTTGAATACGCGCCTCTGTCAACGAAAGGAGTGCCTGATCGAGTTCCATCTGGTCTAACTCGCCGATCTCAAACCGGCGCTTCGCCAACGCCGCATACTCCTCCATCAACTGCTGCCGCGTTTGGGCCAGACGACTGCGTTCAACGCCTGTTTGATATAGCGCGAGACCATTGAACAAATCTACCGCAACCGTCCATCGGGCATCCAAGTACTCCGCCTCGGCAACGAGACGGTCTAATTCTGCCACTGCGGTACGCGCCTTGCGTTTGCCACCCCAATCCAGCGTTTGACTAAACGATAGTGTACGTATCCTGGCTTGTGCATTCTCAGCATCCAGCGACAATTCGGGATTGTAGAGGGGACGCGACGCGGCATCTCTAAGCGCACTGCTCGCTTCTAAACCCGCGCGTGCTGCCTGCACACGGGGATTGGAATCGACAACAGCTTGCACAAAACGCGTTAACGCGACACTGGCCCGGGCATCTCCCAGCACCGTTGTCTCAGCGACCAATGTCGTCCAGGACACCAATATCAGGCCACACAATACGAAGGCGTGTCGATAACATAGTTTGAGCATCAATCATCCTCCTGTGGTGACAATCAAAAGTAATCCGGAAAATTAATTATATCACCAAACCAACCAATTGTCTATAAACGATTAAATCTGGTACTTTTTCCAATGGCCCTGAGCGAATTTGCGAACGGTAAGCGCGCCCTGTACAATACTATAAACAATAAGCGCGGCCCAGATCCCGTAAATATCAAATCCAAGAGTAAACCCCAGAACATAAGCGACTGGTAGGCGAACCAGCCACTGTGCAATCAGAGTATAATACATCGGAGGCATCGTATCGCCAGCACCTCTGAGACTACCGCTACTCGTATTGGCAGCACACAAAAATGGTTCGGCAATAACCATCGCGTAAAGATAAATGATACCCGTGCCAATCACCTCTTGTGCATCGGTAAATATCGACATAAAAAACTCCGCAAAAAGCACGGCAGGCAGCGACAAGGCGATATTGGTCACAACAGAAATAAAGAGAATAGTCCAACCGTGGCGCTCTGCACCTTCGGGCTCTTTCGCCCCCAAATGCTGCCCCACCATAGCCGTTGCAACCGTACCAAAAGACAGCCCGGTTCGCCGCAAAATGTGTTCCAACTGATTCCCAATCGCATACGCCGCAACAGCAGTTGTAGATAATGAGGACATTGCAATAAATTTGAGATAAACCACACCTGAGCCATTGCGCAAAATCCCCTGAAGCCCGGAAGGCACGCCAATTTTGAGAATGCGACGCGCAACTCCCCAATCAAACCGGTAGGACGTATCGGGCAAAAGCGTGAGCGCAAAACGCCCGCTATAAAGACACCCAAGTCCTATCAAGGTTGCCGTACTGCGCCCCAAAAGACCGGCAACAGCAGCCCCTACAACGCCCAATGCCGGCAATCCCCAGTAACCAAAGATGAGAAGATAACACATTACAATTTGAATGCTACTACTGATAAAACTCAGATAAAAAGGCGTGCGCGTATCCCCAGCACCCTGAAAGCAACTCGCAATAGCGCGATTCAGCGTCATAAAAGGAACACCGATAAAAAAGACCTGCAAATATGGCGTTCCCATAGCTGCTACCTTCGGATCAGAGGTCATCATCGGAATCAAAAAAGGCGAAAGAGCCAAACTGCCCAGGCCAAAAGCAATACTAAATAAAAAAAGCAGAGAAAACGCCTGCTTCGCCGCTGCACTGGCTTCGCGCATAGAGTCTGCGCCAATCGCCTGTGCGACCATCGTCAGCGCGCCCCTCGAAATAGACATCATCGCGGTAAAGAGCACGCGCGTAAACACCTGGGCAATACCTACCGCAGAAAGGGCGGCCGGACCGAGCATCCCGATAAAAATGAGTTGAACCATCAGTACAACGCTCTCGATCTGGCCTCCCAGAGCGACCGGAATGGTCATCCAGAGAATTTTGCGGGTAAGCGAAAAATCGACTTTGCGCCCGGTGGATTCTATTGTCGTTTCGAGTGGTTTGGACATGGGAATTAAAAATTAAAAGCAGTCATAAAAAAGGGGTTGAAGGCTGGGGGTTAGGGGGAGTCGTCTATTCGTCTAAAGATGTTCGGGAATACCCTGTCCCATCACCATAGCTGCGACATCGTCCTGTGTGACATCACAGATCGGGAAATCGCCGACCTTTTCGCCGTGACTGAGAATAGTTGTCCGATCGGCAACTTCAAACACATGGGAAATATTATGGGTAATAAAAATAACACCTAAACCTTTTTCTTTAGCAGCCGTAACATAGCCGAGCACCTTGCGCGTTTCGCCAACGGAAAGAGCAGAAGTCGGTTCATCGAGAATAAGCACGCGAGACCCAAAGTGAAGGGCGCGGGCTATGGCAATCGATTGTCGCTCGCCACCGGACAAACGGGCAACGGATTCACCGGCATTGCGGATGTGAATACCTATCTCACCCAGTGCCGAAGCCGCACCTGTATCCATCGCTACCTGGTCGCAAAGCGTGAACGGACCGACCTGCTTGACGAGTTCTCTCCCCAGATAAAAATTGCGCGCAATACTCATGCTCGACACGAGCGCGAGATCCTGATAAACGGTTTCAATCCCCAGATCGCGGGCATCCTGTGGCGAGTTAAATCGAATGACCTCGTCCTCAAAATACATATCGCCTTCACTGGGCGGATAAACACCCGTAATCACCTTAATCAGCGTAGATTTGCCCGCCCCATTATCGCCTAAAAGCGCGAGAACTTCACCATCCTCAAGCGTGAAATCAATGCCTTTCAGCGCGACAATATGCCCAAAGCGGCGACCGATATTTTTTAGCTCAAGTAAAACCAAACATAGCCTCAGCGTTCTTTCCGCACAAAATTATTAATCACAACAGCCGCGATCATAATAGCGCCAATAGCCCCCCTAAAAGCATTGGAGGGAACTTGCATGAGAACAAGCCCCGTACGCAACATGCCCGTCAGCGCAGTGCCAATAGCCGAACCAATCAGACTGCCATAACCCCCTGTAAGTAGCGTCCCGCCAATAACAACCGCGGCGATAACCTCAAGCTCCAACCCCGTACCGCGCAATGGATCAACGCTCTTAAGACGTGCGACCTGAATAATACCTGCAAGCGCGGCGAGAAATCCCGAAATGACAAAATTGGTCACGCGCACGCGATCAATACGAATACCCTGCAAACGCGCCGCCTGGGCATTGCCTCCGGTGGCAAAAACAGCGTTCCCAAAACGCGTTTGACTCAACATGATTGCAAAAACTGAAGTAAGCCCTATCCACCACAGAATGCTGGTGCGATAATTACCCGTCCCAATGCGCCCGTTGAGTACATAAAAAAAATCAATTTTAACCGGTATCAAAGGATGGGATACAAGTGCCTCGAAGACGAAATAAGCAAATAAAAGAAGCGCAACAGCAACCAGGACTTTGGACTTTATGGATTGATTTCTCGCCCGCCAGATATCCCGCGCTATCCACAGAACAAGAAAAAAAAGTGCAAGCGTCAAAATAAAAACCACAAGGCCGGGCACTTCGAGAACCGGAGACTCGCGCGAATAGTCCGCATATCGAATAATGCGCCCACCGGAAATAGCCGTAAGAGGAATGGCGCGATACGCGAGCATCGTTCCCAACGTAATAATAAAGGAAGGAATACCCGTCGATACGAGAAGCAAGCCATTGATCAGACCGAGCAGGCAACCGATGATTAATCCAATAGCTGTCGCGAGCAAAACAGGTACACCATTTACGGTTGCATAGAGAAACGCGAGAGAAGACACCCCCAGAATAGAACCAACTGAAAGGTCAAACTCTCCAGAAATCATCAAAAGCGTAATACCAATAGCGAGGATGCCTGGAACGGCCTGACTATTGAGAATGGATGAAATCGCGCTATGGGAGAGAAATGTATCTGGCGTGGCGAGTGCAAAAACCAAAAATATAACAGAGAAACCCGCTGCAGCGCCAGCTTCTGGAGAGCGCGCAAGGCGGGTGCGAATGGCGTCATAAGGCTTCAACAGAAATCCTATCTATAACCTGCGGCCACTAATCTGGCAATGCGATCAACATTTGTTGCATTGATGGCGAACGGACCTGTAAGCACATCCTGTGCGAGAGTGAGACCGTAAGCATTATTCAAATAAAGAAAAGAAACTGTCAGATAACCCTGCAAATAGGGCTGTTGATCGACAGCCTGAACCGTATATCCCCTCCGAATATGATCAAATATAGACGTACTCGTATCGTGGGTAACATGCAAAATTTCGCTGGCCTCTTTCCCCTCTTCCTCAACAAAAAGATAAAAAGCATCCGCTGGCAGGGGTCCCAGGGTAGCGATGGCATTGGTTTCGGGATGCCCGAGAAAATAGTCGCGCAACAAGCCCGCAGACTGCTCGACATCATTAGATATGGTCAAGCCATCAACCACAATGCCTCTCTCCTCAAAAATACTCGAAAATCCGGCAAATCGCGCTTCGAGACCACTGTGCCCGAGTTCCTGTATAGGACATATCGCGCGTTGAATCGAGACACCGCGCTTTTCCGCCTCGGCGAGAATAGCTCTTGCATTGGATTGACCGCCGAGATACTCGCTGGCACCCACGTAAAATTGCGTGGGCAGTGCATGATCTCCCCCCGCGTTGGGATCCGCCGTATTGAGCACAATAATGGGAATACCCGCCGCGTGTGCGCGCTCAACGCTCTCTCGAATGGCTTCGGGATCCGGGCACGTAATACCAATGCCATTGACCTTGTTTGCAATAGCGTCATCGAGAAAATTGGGCATATCCGCGATTGAAAATGTGGGATTACTCAACCATTGCACATCGACATCATAACGCTTGGCCGCATCTTCCATACCCTTAATCACCACATTCCAGAAAGGATTTCCCGGCCCACCATGCGTGACAAAAGCAAATTTGTAGCGCTCCTGAGCAATTGCGGGGTGCAGACAAGAAAAAGCAAAGAAAAGCGCGAGAATATAGCGAATAACCATTGAGAACTCCTATCTCGAAATGATGACTTCGCAAGATACGCGCCCAAAAAGATCAAGTCAAGTTCGACAAGCAGGCATGCGTGTACGGTAGGGGATCTATGCCCGTAGCGAGTTTTGTCGCACGCGCATGGGCGAGAAGAAGATCGAGCTCCTCGGGCGTATCCACGTCAAACCAGGGCGGAACGAGACCGAGCGTATTCCCCGCGCGCTGAACGCGGTCAATAGTCTGCGACAAAACACTGGGCGTACTCCATTCCACATTCTCAAAAATTTCCGGTGTGTATTTTGAAACGCCAACGAGATAGTATCCGCCATCTGTACTCGGACCTAAAACAACATCCTTGGCACGCAGCAAATCGAATGCCTGTGTAATATGGTGGGCTGGAAGAGAGGGGATATCCGTACCAATAAGAACGGCTGCTGATGCACCAGCGTCGAGTTCTTGAACAAGAGCTTCGCACATGCGAACACCGAGATCATCCTGCATCTGGGGAACGAACTGCCATTGAGCCTTCCCACCACCAAAAAGTGCGCGGACCTCGGACTCTGCATCGGGCGGATCAAAAGCGATCACCCGTCGATCAACATCAATACTTTCGACCCGCGCCAGCACATCGCGCACAAACGCAGTGTACAGGGCTGCAATCTGATCGGGAGCATAGCGCGTCTGCAAGCGGGTCTTAACCGCACCGGGAATTGGATTTTTGACAAAAACGATTAGGGATGTCATATAAGAGTTGATACGCTGTTTACGCAAACATAAAATTTTTGTATCATAACAAAGCCAATGGACATAGTATCTGAAAACAATCTAAAAATCAAATCATTAAGTCAATCTCTCAATACCAAAGGAGAACCTATGTCTCAGAATCGACCAAATATTCTTTACATCATGGACGACCAACACCGATGGGACTATCTGGGATCAATGGGTGCTGATTTTGTCAAAACACCCAATCTGGACCGGCTGGCAGAGCGCGGCATTCAATTTACACAATGCACGACAAATTGCCCGGTTTGCGCGCCATCTCGCATTGCGGTCGCATCCGGCCTACAACCCGTTCGTCTGGGGGCACTTGGCAACAACAATTTTCTGCCACGCACAGCCACAACGTATTACCAACGGCTACGCGATCACAATTACTACGTAGGCTGCGTGGGCAAACTGGATCTGGCAAAACCCGATGGGTACAATGGACGCGATGGCAACAGACCAGCTACGTATATGTGGGGGTTTACGCATCCCGTTGAAGTTGAAGGCAAAAGCCACGCGGGCAGGGGCAGAATTCCCCAGGGACCCTACAATCATTTTTTAAAAGAAAAAGGACTACTCAATGCATTTGTCGATGATTATTCAGCGCGCAGTGGTCCCGCCTCATGTCACGATTCGGTACTGCCGACCGAAGCATTTGCAGATACGTACATCGGACAGCGATCTGTACAGTGGATCAAAGATATACCAGACGATTTCCCCTGGCATTTATTCGTGAGTTTTGTGGGACCACACAGCCCATTTGATCCCCCGACCGAATATGCAGATCGATATCGCAATGCTGAAATGCCAGTTCCGATTCCCGCAACAAGTAAAGGTAAACCCAGAAATGTTGAAAATAGCAGAAAAGGTCTGACCGGGGCTGAGATCCTGGAGACGCGACGGCAATATTGTGCGTATATCGAACTGATTGACGCTCAGATTGGCGAAATATTAGACGCGGTTGAAAAGCGGGGCATGATGGACAACACTTACATTATCTTTGCCAGCGACCACGGTGAAATGCTCGGCGACCACGGGCTTTACGGCAAGAGCGTACCCTATGAGGCTTCGTTGCGCGTGCCGCTTATTGTGGCTGGACCTGGTATTGAAGGGGGCAGGGTATCGGCAGAACCCGTAGAACTAATCGACACCAACGCGACAATCTGCGAATGGGCCGGGTTGCCACCACAGGAAAATATCGACGCAAAGTCACTGGGACCCGTCTTGAGAGGCGAGACGAATGATCACCGCACAGAATCGGTCAGCCAAATTGGTCGTTTCAGATTGATCCGCACCAAAACACACAAACTGGTCGAAAACCAAAACGATATCAATGAGCTTTATGACCTGGAAAACGATCCAAATGAACTGAACAATATCGCCCGTGAAAATCCGGATATCGCAACAAAACTTAGCCGTCGGTTAGGCGAGAGATTCACAGAAGGAGCCTGGTTGCGCGGTTAAGAGTTATCATACTTCGTAAAAAGGTATAAAAATCCGGATTTGTACCAACAAACAAAATCATAAAGGAGCATCATGTCTGTCATAGAACGTAATCCCTCAACTACGGAACTCACGTTAGATACATTTCACATCCCTGTTGACACCAATCACCGAATCTATGTTTGCCAGCCGATACTTCTGCACATCTATTTGCTTTTTATGTGTATTGGTATTCTCGCACTGATTCCGAATGTATATGCAGAAGATATTCCATCTATTCCAGCATTTCCGGGTGCCGAAGGTTATGGCGCAATGACGCGCGGCGGTAGGGGTGGAAAAGTCATCATTGTAACGAACCTGAACGACTCCGGACCAGGCAGCTTGCGCCATGCCTGCGAAACTGAAGGACCACGCATCGTTGTGTTCGAGGTCTCTGGAACGATTACTCTTGAAAAGCGTTTGACCATCTCCAACCCGTACATCACCATCGCCGGACAAACCGCCCCAGGTGATGGGATTTGCATCAGGAGATATCCGCTCTCAATTAATACCAGCGAAGTTATTATCAGGTATATAAGGGTAAGATTGGGAGATGAAACCGGCGATGATTCAGATGCCATATCCGGCAGGTATCACAAGAACATTATCCTTGATCATGTGTCGGCGAGTTGGAGTATTGATGAAACGGTGTCTATTTACCATTGCGAAAATGTAACCATTCAATGGTGTCTGATATCCGAAAGTTTGTACGATGCTGGCCATGTTAAAGGCACCCATGGGTTCGGAGGAATATGGGGATCAAACCGCAGCACGTATCATCACAACCTGCTGGCGCACCACACCAGCCGGAATCCGCGTTTTGCTTCTGGTTGCGGATATAACGATTTCAGAAACAACGTGGTGTACAACTGGGGTTATAACAGTGCCTATGGTGGTGAAAAACAACAGACAGGCAATGAGAAGTTTAACTTTACCGTAGTCAACATGGTAGCCAATTACTACAAGCCGGGACCTGCAACCCGTTCGGGTGAGGTGACACACCGAATTGTCAATCCGTATTCACGTAATTCAGCTAATGATTTCGGCAAATGGTATGTTGCCGATAACGTTGTTTATGGAAACACAGCAGTTACAGCCAATAACTGGGACGGTGGTGTGCAGCCTCATGGCGGTAGTTCACATATTCCAAAATTAAAACTCGACCAACCTTTTGACGCTATACCTATCAACCAGCAAACGGCTGAAGATGCCTATCACGCTGTTCTTGAGAATGCAGGTGCCTCACTGCCCAAACGCGATGCAGTGGATACACGCATTATTGACGAAACCCGTAATGGCTATGCCACTTATGAAGGCGGAACATACGAGAAGAATAACCGCGTGCCTGATGAATCAAAAAAATGCGGTATTATTGATTCACAGACAGATGTTGGTGGGTGGCCCGAACTCAAAAGTCTGCCTGCCCCGCTTGACAGTGATGCGGACGGTATGCCAGACGAATGGGAAAAGAGATATGGGTTTGATCCGCATGACGCTGCCAACACCTCAAAGGACAAGGACAACGACGGATACACCAACATTGAGGAATACCTCAATGGAACAAATCCGACCGAGTTTATCGACTATACCAGGCCCGAGAATAACATGAACGCGCTGAAGTAAATTCTATACCATCGTTCCTATATTGGCTCGTGGTCATTTATTTTTAATGCCTGATACAGGCTGTCCTTAAACTTATTTTCATCTTCGTTGTTGTAAAACGGCACGCCTATCAAACGGTATTTCTCGTCCTCAAACGTCAAGGTTTGGCAGTCAAACTCAGAAGTGATCTCCTGTAAGAAGATTTCCTTCCAACGGTCACTCTCTTTCAGATGCTTCCCTTTGGATTCAATAAACATCTGATAGGTAAGCATGTTTCCATCTTGTTCGCGCAGGAACAGAACAAAATCTGGCTCAAATGCCTGTCCATCGTCAAAATTGTAAATTTTGAAATGCCTCTCGTTTCGCAACAGATATATCTCG
Source organism: Candidatus Latescibacterota bacterium (assembly GCA_965205975.1). Taxonomy (GTDB): domain Bacteria; phylum Latescibacterota; class UBA2968; order UBA2968; family UBA2968; genus VXRD01. The sequence continues at coordinate 5,024,780 of OZ242195.1, read as the reverse complement.
TCGTAATCTTCTGTTAGCGTGACCATCTGGCGGTCGAGCATTCGCACAAATGCCTTTTCTTCGCTTGTGCCGTAAACCGTATTGAACGCAAACCACTCTTTGGAAGATACGAAATGCGCGAATTGCGCGTCCTCTTCAGCCTGCGGATTTTGAACATCAAATTTTAACACTTTATCCTTGAAGATTTTATGCACCCTATCGCGCCTGAAATCTCGCGAGCCTTCGTATTCGGTAATTTGTTGGCGTATTTCGGATTCAATTTGGTGCAACAGACCACACACTGCTTCGCGTTGTTCAGCACGGTTGTCTTGCAGCGCAGACACCTGGCCTTCAAAGGTGATCTCCAAGCCCCCAAGATAATTTTCAGAACTAATGAATTCTCGGATAGATGCTATATTGGGGAAATAGCGTCTGAGGGACGCGAATGTAAAGAACGGATTGCGTGCAATAGCAGATTGAACAATGTTCCGCCCGATGTCTTTAACCTTCATATCCCGACGGTTTTCGTCTTTTACAATTGCGCCCTGATGTTCGCTTGCCAAAACTGTTTGTGTGCCGCCGTGACCTGCGGCGATGGTATGAACGTAGTTTTGCATCGTCACGCCTAAATCTTCAAAAGATTGTACCCTCTGATAATTTTTAGGAAGACGGTCATTGAGCCAGACCACACCATATTTGTAGAAATCGGTCTGCTTGAACGGGTCTTTGAGGTTCAGTTTGCGGGTCACTTCGCGCTCATCCATCATGCCCTGTTCAACCAGCGCGGTACGAAGTTCGGAAATATAGCGGGAATCATGGATACTGTGATAATGCAACTCTTCCAAGACACGCAGTTCATTTTCGAGGTCATAGTCAAATTTCCGACAGAAGCGGTCCGTGTTCTCGGGTAAAACAAAAGGGAAATAACGCGCTCCGCGACCAATGAGTTGTGCTTCGGAAATGGTTGTTCTCCCAATTCTATTCTTTCCAGAGTCCCGCACTTCGTAACAGCGAACAATGTCGAACAGGTTCAGCACATCCCACCCCTCATTGAGTTTTTGTACGGCAAAAATAGCGCGGATGAGATTGTCTCGGTCTTCGAGCGTGTTGACCAGTATTTGGTAGTTCTCCTTCTCTTTTTCCGCGTTGACCGAGATGCAGTAATCTTCATGAAATACTCGCTTCAAGCGTTCTGCCAACTGCGCGTCACTGATATTGTGATCATCAAAGAATTGAAACGCCCGCTGAACAAGGGGAATATTTGATCTGCGAATCCGGGCGATATGGTCTGCAGTGAGACCATCAACGAGTGTGTGAAAGTTGGCCTTGTTCTCTTCCGATTGTGCAATCGTACGCTGTGCTTTGAATAAAATCACGGGTTTGAGGTTGATCTGATATTTCGCCGCCACTTCCTGTTTGTACTGACTGAGAATCAGAGCCTGTAGGATACGCTCGTTCAGGTCGAAGTCGGATTGCACAATGACCACATCTTTTGAAAAACGGTCGTTGCGGAACTGCAACAAGTCATAGCGATATAACACCTTGTTGCGGTATTTTTCCACCATCGCAGGCGTCTCGTAATCGTGCGTGGCGGTGAACTCCAGCAGGAGATTATCTTCATTCTGAGTGAAGATGCGCTCGACGGTATTTTCCCAACTCTCGAACATCTCCCGCTGAGATTTGGTCGTAACGTTCATGTGATGGGCTTCATCGGCAATCAACACAATCCTGTGCTTGCGGAAGTCTTCAAAAGTAATGGCATTTTCTTTTTCAGTGGTCAGATCGGAGTGTAGTTTTTGGATGGTGGTGAAACAGATATTGACATCGTTGGGATTAACCGACTCGAAGTTCTCTACTGGCGTGACCCGCACGGAGCGGTTGGCGATGTGAATTTCCGTGTTAAACAGGTATTTGATACTGGCAGAGTTGAGGAAATTGTCCCGCGTCTTTTCGATGATATTGGTAGAATTGACGAAAAAGAGAAAGTTTCGATAGCCCTTTTCATACAAGTAGAGAATCAGCCCCGCCATGATGAGGGTTTTGCCACTGCCTGTCGCCATGTTGAACAGAAAATGCAGTGGCCGTTCCTTGCCGGGAAACTCGTTATCAAAACAGTGAAAGAACCGGGTAAATGCCTCTTCTTGATAAGGGCGAAGTTCAAATTTGGGATTCAGATTGTCTTTGAGGTAGGAAGGGATTTCTTTGTTTAATCCCCCGAAGTTGGAAAAGGAATCTAACTCTTCATATAAAAAATTATTCGCCATCATATCTAATCTCTGTACACTTCTCGCCGATGCCGGACCCGGTAGACTTCAATCTCTCGCATTACCAATTAAGCCCCGATTTTTCGGCGACTTTCTCGGCAGGGGTAGTCTTTCCACCGGCTTCCACATCGGCGATGGTCTGCTGGAGTTCTGCGACAAATTCGTCGCGCAATTCCAACCCCTCGTCGGGATCCTGTCCGTAGAACTCCTCGTTTAATTCCTTGTCTTCCGCGCTTATGCCAAATTCCTCGTCGTCAATCTCCGAAAGATTCACATACAACTGATTCTTGTCCAGCAGTTCCACCAGCAACTTCTTCTGTTTGCTCACCCCATTTTCGCCTTCGCCGATGGCGATAAAAGTATCAACCGCATCTTCCGGCATTTCAGGATTCACATACCAATTCAAAAATGAGTTTTCAGCAATATTTCGCCATAGTTCTACAAGCTCTTTTGAAGATTGCGCGGCTTGAATTTTATCCATATAGACTTCGTTGTATTGCATCAATTCACAATAGACAAAATCGCCACCGCCCTTCCAGGAGACGGATTCAGATATACCGCCAGTGTCATATTCAATCTTTTCAGGTAGTTTGTCCTTCACCTTTATTCTTTTTCCGACAACTTTCTTTAATCGCTCAACGGGTATGGTTTCCACATAATCCATCTGTTCAACAGTGATCCATTGGCGGTTCATCTTGTGGGCGACTGCGGCAGTGGTGGCAGAACCGGCAAAGAAGTCGAGGACGATATCGGTTTCTTTGGAACCGATACGGATGATGTGCTGAAGGAGACGTTCTGGTTTAGGATTTGTGAAGGCTTTTTTATTTTTAAAGATATCTCCCATTTCTTTTGTTCCATCTTTATTATATGCTAAATTATACAATATAGAATAAGGGATACTGCCCTTTGATTCATGCATATATAATTTGTAATACACTTTCCATTCCCCATTCTTTTTTTTAAACTCAATTCTATTCTGATTTTTCTTTTCAAGAAAATTTTTCTGGCTATACACCCACTGATGATCTTCTCCTTTCAAAAAGGAACCATCGGGACATTTTATATCGTAATGAAGTCCTTTACTGTCTTGTAATCCATCGTTGTGAAGTGGCTTCGTTGTATAATGACCAAGGGCATCCTTTTTGGGATAATTTTTAGGATTTGAATTTAATCTATTTAGAAAAGCAATTTGTCTGTTTTTTAGATAAGTCATTAAATATTCGTGTTCTATAGAAATATTTTTACTGTCACTACCCCCACCCGTTCGCTTACGCCAAATTAAACTTGCCACAAAGTTATCTCTCCCAAATACTTCATCCATCAATACCTTTAAATATGCTTGCTCATTATCGTCGCATTGAACAAAAATAACTCCGTCATCCCTCAACAACTCCTTGGCAACTTCCAACCGACTTTTCATAAACGTCAACCAACTCGAATGGGTAAAGTGGTCGTTATAGCCGAACGAGTCATCTCCTCTATTATACGGCGGGTCAATATAAATCAGCTTTACCTTGCCATAGAACTGCTGTTTGAGCGTGTGCAATGCCACCAAGTTATTGCCCTTGATAATCAGGTTCTCACGGATGGTACCGCGCACATCGCGCCTCAACCCCATCACGTCCTCTTCGCCATCTACCGTATAGCGTTTCCATTGGGTCAATACCTTCGGATCAAATAGCCGGTCAATCTCGTCCTGTGCCAAAATTTCATTGAAGAAAATCTCTTTGCGCTTTTCCTCTTCTTTGGTCTGCCCGCCTTCCAGCATGCAATCCTTATACGGCCATACCAGGGACACCTCGCCTCGCTCCTGTAGAAATTTATCGTCGATATTTAAGCCGATTCTGTTGCGGAATCGAGTGTATGAATCGGCGAGAAAGTTCTTATCGGAAACGTATTCAATGAAGGTGTTAAGATTGAAAATCCAGTGGCCTTCGATCTCGTCAAAGAATTTTGCCTTGATATTCGCATCACCAAGCAGCAGCCTTACAAGGCCATGGTCAATCTTCCAGGCTCGATCAATCACCGCCGCCTTGACCAACTCGCCTTCTTCGTCGATAAAACGGACATCGGTTTTGAGCAACTCGATCAATTTGTCGTTAAAGTCTTTTGGCATGTTGTGGTCCTTTAACATTTATTTTTTGGGATCATCGGCTTTGTAGCTTCGAAACTCAATCTTTGTTGTCAAAATGGATTTTCTCGATAGTATTCTTTCATCCATCTATCCCAATTGTTTGAATGCAATTTGATAGTCATTCTTAACTCGTTATGGATATTAACTTGAGAAACTGTTTGTGTTCCATGTGCTGACGATGCTTTTAACTTATCTGTTTCTTCTTGCATATTTTCATGCGTTAGTAAGAACGTCTCTGCACCTTCATCAGATATATATTGAATGATATAATCACAGGGCTGCCATAATCTGGTTTGTACTATATGAATAGCATTATCTCGATTATATCCAGATGCTTTGTATTCATAATATTTGTCATTTTTTCTAAAGTCACCTTTGTTTTCCTGTGGAGAAATTTTTGTACAATTGTATTTGCGAATAAAATAATTTTGCCACATTGGACTTCTCGACTGTGGCGAGAGGATACTTGAAATTCTATAAAAATCACGCTCTGTAATTTCGTTTTCTAATGTTAAATCAATTAAGTACTTTCTGATCTGATATGCCTGGTCAACAACATGTCTTACGAAATCAATATTTTCCAGTACATATTTCACTATTTTCTTTAATTCTTGCTGGTTCATGATGTCTAATATATTGCTCTAAAAACTCGTACTTCGTGAGCCAATATATCTCCCATTTATGCTTGAATTACCATCCCTCTATCGTGTGCTCTATCCCAATTTCTCCCGCAACAACTGACTGGCTTTTTGGGGATTGGCCTGACCTTTTGTGGCTCTCATAAGCTGGCCCATAAAAAACCCCATAAGCTTCTGGTCGCCGCCTTTGAACCGCTCAACCTCCTCGGGATTATCCGCTATAATCTGATCGATCACGCCATCGAGTTCACCCGCATCGCTAATCTGCACAAGCCCCTTTTTCTCAACAATAGACGATGCACTCTCCCCTGTCTCCACCATATCGTCGAAAACCGTCCTCGCGATACTGGTACTAATATCACCCTTATCTACCAAACCAATCAATTCTGCGAGAGATTCAGCTGAAACACACAAATCGCCAATCGCGATCTTCCGATCATTCAGAACGCGCATCACATCGCCCTGTATCCAATTTGCCGCAAGCCTGCTCTCCACACCCGCCGCAACCGCAGCTTCAAAATAATCCGCAACATCTCGACCTGCAGTAAGCACCTCAATCTGATCGCCAGAAATATCGTAAACCTCTGCGAAACGCGCGCGTTTGTCCTCTGGCAACTCTGGAATCTGGCTCTGAACACGCTCGACCCAGGCACTATCTACGATAAGGGGAACCAGATCCGGATCGGGAAAATAGCGATAATCGTCCGATTCTTCTTTTGTACGCATAGCCCGCAAAATATTGCGATCGGGGTCGTAGAGCATCGTCGCCTGCTCAATCTCACCGCCGGTCTCAACCAAATCAATCTGCCGCCGAATCTCGGACTCAATAGCACGCTGACAATTGCGAAAAGAATTGACATTTTTGATCTCAACCTTCGTGCCAAGTCGTGTTTCCCCAACGGGCCGAATCGACACATTGACATCAATCCGCATGTGTCCTTTTTCCATATCGCCTTCGGACACCCCCGTGTACACCAGCAATTGATGCAAACTCGTCAGATAGTGAAAAACTTCCTCCGGCGTCGAAAGATCCGGCTCGCTCACGATCTCGATAAGCGGCACGCCACAGCGATTGACATCAACGAGAGACTCCCCCGCAGCCACAAAGGCCTCCTGGTGGATGCTCTTACCAGCATCTTCTTCCATGTGGATACGCGTAAGGCGAATCGTCTTTCTACCATCATCAGCCGTAGGCACGTCAACACCCCCGCCAGTAGCCAGAGGCATTTCTTCATTGGATTGAAACTGCGAGATCTGATACCCCTTGGGCAGATCGGGATAAAAATAATTCTTCCGCAAAAAACGACTGCGCGGTTGAATCGCGCAGCCTGCAGATAGTGCAACGCGCATCGCCAGTTCAACAACATTCTGATTCAACACGGGAAGCGCGCCAGGCAAACCCAAACACACCGGACAAACATGGGTATTGGGATCCCCCCCAAATTCGGCACTACATCCACAAAAGATTTTGGTAGTAGTCGCAAGTTGGGCGTGTACTTCCAGGCCGATGACGGATTCGTAAGTCATAACGCCAATTCTCTTTCAACAACCGCAGACGCGCTCAAAATGGTTTCTTCGGCAAAGGCATTGCCGAGCAACTGCAAGCCTATGGGCAAACCTTCGGTCGATATACCACAAGGCACCGAAATACCGGGAATACCCGCGAGATTAACGGAAACAGTATAAATATCGGAAAGATACATCTGAAGCGGATCGTCGAGTTTTTCACCCAGCTTAAACGCCGGAGTAGGCGATACGGGCGAAGCGAGGAGATCGCAGGATTCAAACGCGCGGTCAAAATCCCGACGAATAAGCGTGCGCACCTGTTGCGCCTTGCGGTAATACGCATCGTAATACCCCGCACTCAGCGCATAAGTCCCCAGCATAATGCGACGCTTGACCTCTGCGCCAAAACCCTTGCTGCGCGTTTGAACATACATATCAATCAGGCTTTCCGCCTCATCGCGGAAACCGTATTTCACCCCATCGTAACGCGACAAATTTGACGACGCTTCAGCCGTAGCGATAATATAATATGCGGCAATTGCAAAAGCGGGATGTCCAGCAGTTGGCAGCGAAACCTCGCGAATAGACGCGCCATTTTTTTCCAGAATTTCAACCCCCTGCATAACAGCATTGCGAACATCGGCTTGCAGACCCTCGCCGAAAAACTCTGTCGGCAGGCCAATGGTGAGACCATCAACACCTCTTTGACAGGCCAAAAGGTAATCGGGCACCGGTACATGGGCAGAAGTAGAATCTCGGGAATCGTGCCCGGCGATGACACCGAGCAAAGTGGCCGCATCTTCGACAGTACGCGCAAATGGACCAATCTGGTCGAGAGAAGAGGCATAAGCGATCAAGCCATAACGAGAAACGCGACCATAAGTGGGTTTAAGCCCCACCACACCGCAGAAAGATGCGGGCAAACGAACAGACCCCCCAGTGTCAGACCCCAGAGTCATAAGAGCCTGACCAGCAGCAACAGCAGCTGCAGAACCGCCGCTGGACCCGCCTGTCACGCGGGTTTGATCGCGTGGATTTTTGACCGCACCAAAATGGGAATTTTCGCTGGAAGAGCCCATGGCAAACTCATCCATATTGAGTTTGCCCAGGATGATTGCATCGGCTTGACGCAGACGGGAAACAACGGTTGCGTCATAAGGTGGGATAAAATTATCGAGAATTCTTGAAGCACAGGTCGTGCGCAGCCCTTTGGTACACAACACATCTTTCAGCGCAATCGGGACACCTGCGAGAGGGCCAAGGACCTGGTCCTCGGCGGCCTTTTGATCGACAGCATCTGCTGCTTTAAGCGCACCTTCTTCATCAATAGTGATGAAGGCATTGATATCGGGATTTGTATTTTGGATGTGCGCGAGAATCTCTTCCGTTATTTCGCGGGCTGTGTGCATCCCTCTGCGAATACCGTGTACAAGCCCTCGCGCTGTTTGGGCGGAAAAAACAGAATCGTCAGCCACCCTGCCTCCAGATTACGATTTTGTTTCTGTACCCGATGTTGTCTGTGTTGTCTGTGTGGGTTGTGGTTCGGGAGGCGGAGCAGTGTTGACGTTATTTTCTATTTCCGTCTGAACGTCCTTTACGCCGCGCTTAAATTCGGTAATGCCCTTGCCGAGAGACTGGGCAATTTCGGGAATGCGTTTTGCACCAAACACCAGCAGGACAACGACCAAAATCAATACGATTTCCCACGGTCCCATGCCGAACATGTCATACCTCCTGAAATAACTCAATAGGAATACTTAACGTAGTACCAGGCTATCCCAATACCGAGAAAGCTCAACACATTGAAATCAATCGAAAAACCCAATGTAAAAGTCATAATGATCAAGTTAATCTCAATGGGATTGAGCTTATAGACATAAGATTCAACAAGTACTTTTTGCGCTACATTATTTTCCAGGCCAAGACTGTCAAAAATAACAGCCAGAACCTGACCAACCACGTTGCCAGCAAGAATGCCGATAAAAATCGCAACAATGAGAATTCCCAGACTTCTTCGCCCCATAACCACGCTTTGCAAAAAAGGTGAATTTTAGTCCCGTACATCTGCCACTTCGCGGTCTGTGATGGCATAATACAACCACCTGAACAGGCCAGACAGGGAAATGGCGAGTGCCACGGGAAAGAATACTTCATAAGTATAAAAAAACATGAGCACAATAATACATAGTAAAAAAATCAAGCGGATGCGACCGCGTCTGGTTTCAATAGATAACCTCGAAAACGCGTTGTACTCCATTGTGCTGATCATGAGAAATGAGAGCACAACGCACAGGGCGATGGCAAAATGAGGCGCGTGGGTACTGCTCTGCCACACATGTTCTGTAAAAAGAATATATGCGGCCAAAGTACCCGCTGCCGTTGGAATCGGGAGGCCAGAGAAATTTTCTTTCTCGAATCCCTTTAATTGTGCGTTGAAACGCGCCAACCTCAGCGCACCACACAACAAAAATAAAAAACAAACGACAAAAGGCAACCAGCGAATGACCAGCAAAGTATCGAGATAGTACAACATGAGCAGAGCCGGGGCCACGCCAAAAGAACAGACATCGACAATGGAATCAAATTGGACGCCAAAGTTGCTGGACGTATGGAAGTATCGCGCAATTTTTCCGTCGCACGCATCGAGAAACCCCGCAATAACGATGAGAAGTGCTGCACCGATAAAACGCCCATTCACAGCGTAGTACATAGATAAAAAACCACAAAACAAACTGCTAATGGTAAACAGGCTGGGCAGAGCTGCTTTGGCATTCATTAGACAAGGCTCCAATCGGGAATTACTCGTTGCGCGGGTCGGCTTCTAAGACGAGTTGGGTATCAAATACGTGACCTCGACCACGCAAAATTTTGAGATTAAATGTATCGCCAACAGCCGCGTACCGAAAAGCATTTAAGACGTCATCAGCACTACTGGTATTTTTGTCGTTGACCATCACAATCACATCACCGAGCAGCAACCCGGCGCTTTCACCTGGGCTGAGGGGATCGACGACAGTGATCAAAGCACCTTTAAGTGTCCGAACCCCAAGGGTGCGAGCAATATGCGAGTTGAGGTTGTGAATATCCAGCCCGGTCCAGAACTCGCGGCTACCCTGGTCAATGAGCTGACAGGCCACCTGGATTGCGCGATCAATGGGCACTGCAAAACCGATGCCCAGCGATCCACCTTGTGAAAAGATAAACGAATTAACGCCAATAACCCGACCGAGGCTGTTCACCAAAGGACCGCCGCTGTTGCCGGGATTAATTGAAGCGTCAGTTTGAATCATGCTTTTGTAGGCGCGTTCGTTTTGCTCTGGGCGAACAATGCGATCTACTGCGCTAATAACACCAACCGTAACGGTGGGATTGAGATCTTCAAAGTGCAAGCCAAAAGGGTTTCCAAGCGCGATTGCCCATTCGCCAATAATAACGCTTTCAGATGTCCCAATCTCGGGAACATAGAGACTATCGGCATCAATCTGCACAACGGCCAGATCCCATTGGCGATCGATAAAAACATCGAGAACATCAAAGCGACGACCGTCGGGAAAGATTACAAATATTTCCTGTGCACCATCGACAACATGGCTGCTGGTCAAGATATAACCATCGGTCTGTATCACGAACCCCGAGCCGATTCCAGGAATGCGCCGCCTGTTGGAAAGTTCAAAGGGTTCAAAAAAGCTATCGGGGTATCGGGGATAATCCCGATCGTAAACCGTATTGATGCTAACGACTGCTGGCGCCACATTTTCAACCGCTCGAACAATGGCATTTCGGCGCGAAGTCTCAATACTTGTACTTACCGCGCTCGTGTTGGACGAAGACCGATTGAGCAGGGGAAATAGTGCCAGGCCAATGCACAAGCCCAATAGCAAAATCAGCAGGGGGTGCTTCACGGCACTCATCCTCACGGGAGTTCATCGTCGTAAATCACCCTTTCGAGAAACAAACCCTGGGCAGGAGCGGATTCTCCGGCACTTTGGCGGTTGCGAGCACCGAGAATATCATGCATAGATTCGGCAGGTCGCGCCCCTCGACCCATTTCTACGAGGGTGCCAACGATACTGCGCACCATTGCGCGTAAAAAGCGATTACCGGAAATATAAAATATGAGTTCGTCGCCCTGCCGTTGCCAATCGCATGTATAGACCTGACAGACTCGATTTTCTTTTTCATTGGCCGCCACACAAAAAGACGTAAAGTCGTGCCGACCAATGAGAATTTTGCTCGCCCGTTTTATTGCATTGAGATCGAGTTCGCCGCGCATATACCACGCATAATACCGACCAATAGGCTGTTTGTTATGCCGGATACAATAAAAATAATGACGGCGTTGGGCATCGAAACGCGCGTGAAAGTCAGGGCCGACATAATCGGCACTTTTGACCGCAACATCGGGTGGCAACATGCCATTGAGCGCGTGCTGCAAGCGATCGAGCGGAATATCGCGTGTAGGCGTAAAATTGACGACCTGCCCGAGTGCGTGAACGCCTGCATCTGTACGACCAGACGCCGTAACAGGGACCGGTGCGCCATAAAGTTGCTCAAGGCGTGCCTGAAGCTCGCCCTGGACCGTGCGTTGGTCAGGCTGAATTTGCCAGCCCTTAAAGTCGGTCCCATCGTATTCGAGCGTCAGGCGAATCTGCATAATAACGGCCCGCACCAAACGCAAAAAGAGTAACGATCCTAACTTCCACTAAAGCATACAGTTTTGGAAATATACCATCTCACATGGGGAAAGTCAATGACGAAAAGGGGAACATTTTTTTTAATCATGTGAACAGTTTTTTCCTCAAATAGCGGAGATGAGCACGCCATGAGAGCTGGCACGAAAATTGCCACAATACGGGATCAAAAAAGGAAACAACATGAGACGACCCGCATTGTGGACTGCGCTGTACTTCGCTTTGGGAATCGGTTTACACAGGTATATTGGGGTATTTCCAGCACCCACCATACTCTGCGCCTTTACCCTTATCTGTTTTTGTGGCGTGGGGCTGTGGAGAAACTGGAATAAGGGAAAGATGAGCATCCTTTTTGCGAGCCTTCTCATTTTGCTGGGTGCATTGAGAAGCGCGCAGAGCCTGGAACGCGCTGTAGATCACTTTGTCCTGTTCTTACCTGCAGACCGCACACTTGCCGAAGTCGAAGGATTGGTATCGTCGGACCCAGAACGCATCGATGGCGATTATCGCACCGTCTTTAACGTACTTCAAATCGTCTTCAAAGACACGGCACGCGCTGTAAGCGGCAAGGCGCTAATCAGGTTTAAGGCGGGTACTGCATTGCCCACATACGGGGATCGAATGCAATTGCAGATACAGCTCTATCAACCTGGTCTCCCGCGAAATCCGGGCGCATTTGATTACCGGGAATTTCTGAAACGAAGGGGTATTGATGCTTTGGGCACGGTGCAAAAGCGCACCCAGATTATTGCACATCAACATGAAAAAGATGACTGGTGGGCACAGATCGTATTGCCCATTAGAAATCTCATTCGCCGTGCAATTGATCAGAATCTTTCCGGGGGACCTGCTGGCCTCTTAAAAGGGGTGCTTTTAGGCGCAAAGCACGCGGTGCCCGAAGAAGTTAAAACCGCATTCGCACAAACGGGTGTCAATCACGTCTTAGCGGTATCTGGACTTCACGTAGGTTTGATTGCTGGAGCTATATTTTTCTCGCTAAAGATACTGGGAATTGCGCGGGGCATCACTGCCACGCTGACAATCTTTGCGCTGGTACTTTACGCGCTGATAACCGGATTGCCTCCCTCGGTCGTGCGCGCTTCGACAATGGGATGTGTGGCACTTTTGGGCATGGTGGGACAGCGCGATATAGACGGTGGAAACATCCTGGGCATAGCGGGTTTGGGACTATTGATCGCTCGACCACAGGACCTGTTCGATGTGGGTTTTCAACTGTCGTTTGTAGCCACGGGCGGCATTTTAATTTTTTATCGACCATTGCGTGACTTCTTACCCGAAAAAAAGGGATGGTACGATACCTTTATCGCAGGGCCTCTGGCTGTTTCTCTCGCTGCTCAGGCAACGACTCTACCCTTTGTTGTGGCATATTTTGGGCTGGTATCGGTTATTGGCCTAATTGCAAATTTAATTGTCGTACCACTCATAGGCGTTGGCGTCGCACTGGGACTCCTGACTGTATTGGCCTTCGCCTGTTGGGAACCTCTGGCGACGATATTAAACGCCGCGAACTGGCTAATTTTGAGCGGGACAATCAAATGTGCAAAATTCATGGCCGAGCCAGAGTGGGCTGCCTTTGAAGTTGCGCGTCCCTCCTGGGTTATCTTTGCTATTTATCTGGTCCTGATTCCTCTGATTCACCCTACTGTCAGACGGCTTTGGGGTACTTATTGTCTCATAATCGCCCTTGTTCTGGCAAATATCGGAATCTGGAAAAATATCTGGCAAACAGAGTCAGCCCTTGAAATCTATTTCCTCGATGTCGGTCAGGGCGATGCTATTTTTTTTAAATATCCGAATGGACGAACACTTCTGGTCGATGGTGGTATTCGCACGCAATACACCGACATGGGAGAGCGCGTGATTCTGCCATTTCTCAAAAGTCAGAATATTGATCATATAGATGTCGTGGTGGGATCTCACCCGCATGCCGATCATATTGGTGGCCTGATTTCCGTTTTGGAACAGATATCGGTAGGTTATTATCTCGATGCGGGACAGCACGTCGATTCTTTTACGGGCAAACGGCTTCAAGAGGTCGTAAAAACAAAAGGCATCAGATATCAGGCTGTGGCTGCGGGAGATAGTCTGGTGGGTATTGGCGGCCTGGTGCTACATCCGACATCGGCTTATGTCTCCGACTCGGGATCGGCGCCCGATGGGGTGAATAATGGTTCGGTCGTCATTCGAATCGTCTATCGGGAAACAGCGATATTATTGACTGGAGATATAGAACACGAGACAGATAGCGATCTGATGCTCTGGAATCATCGCCTGCGGTCAGACATCCTCAAAGCTGCGCACCACGGCTCGCGCACATCCTCAACACCCGAGTTTCTCGCGGGTGTCAATCCCAGCGTTGTAGCCATATCTTGCGGAATAAACAATAAATTCCGGCATCCTTCGCCAGAAGTTGTACAACGCTTTCGCGATATGGGGATACAAATTTGGAGAACCGATCATTCGGGTGCAATCGCAATGAGAATAGATCGCGGACACATCGATATCGTGCCGTGGCTCAAAACTGAACAAAAATAAAAAAAACGATCCAGATAGGACCGCTTTTTTGTTCAGGTGGATGAAGGTATCTTTTCCATCAGCCTCCACTAATTGGAGTGCACCGAAATAGGGATGTGGTTTCTTCATATTGTCGGCCAGTACTATAGTATTATCTCCCCCGGTAATACCATAGTTTGACCGTTAAAGTCCAACCCAAATTCCTCCTGGACCAATTCAGGGCTTAAAGATTAGAGCAACCTCCACCCACCTAAATAGAAATATCCATAACCATATTAAAAATATGAAGATACAACAAAAAACTCATTTGAATCACAAATAGAATATATACAGTGAAAGTCCGCTCGTCAACTACTAAATTGACCTTTATTGTCGGTTTTTTTTACGCGATTGAAATAAGGTCTTGAAACTTAAGAACATCGCTATATAAAAAAAGTTTTTGCAAGATTTTCCGACATGAATTTCAGGCCGGATGTAATATCTCGCTATCTATGAGATTCTTCCCAAATCCCCATTCGATTGAATTTTTCAACCCGTAATTTTGAAAGATTTTCAACGGGTATTTTAACAATCTCTGCAAGTGCATCTGAAACGGCTTTTTTCAGATTTTGTGCTGCCAACTCAACGTTGCGATGTGCCCCCCCATAAGGCTCTGGCACAATGCAGTCAATAACACCGAGGTCCAGAAGATCTTCTGCCGCGATTTTCATAGCTTCTGCAGCTTCCGTGCGTTTGTCCCGGTTGCGCCAGAGAATGAGCGAACAGGATTCGGGGTTGATCACTGAATACCAGGCATTTTCGAGCATGAGAATTTGGTCGCCTACACCAATGCCCAGTGCCCCTCCGCTCGCGCCTTCACCGATAATTGCAATGACAATCGGAACGGGTAGCCGCGCCATCTCTAACAGGTTGCGAGCAATGGCTTCTGATATACTTCGCTGTTCCGAGGCCAGACCTGGAAACGCGCCCGGCGTATCGACCATACAAAGCACGGGACGACCAAATTTGGCAGCCAACTGCATCAACCTCAGGGCTTTGCGATATCCTTCCGGATGTGGAAGACCAAAATTGCGCTTGAGATTCTCGCTTGTATTGCGCCCTTTTTGTTGTCCGATAACAACGATGGGTTGGCCTTCAAAATACGCCAATCCCCCGACAATCGCCTGATCATTCCCACTACAGCGATCGCCGTGCAATTCGATAAAATCAGAAGTTATACGGTCGATATAGTCCAGCGAATAAGGTCGCTGAGGGTGGCGTGATAGCTGGTATTTTTGCCATCGCGTAAGATTGCGAAAAATATCGCGTTCGAGTTTCTCGTGGCGTTTCTCGAGAACTTCAATTGCGTCAGTCACATCCAGACCTTCCGCTTTGGCCCGTTCCCGAAGCGCGGCGATTTTCTCCTCCAACTCGGCCAGTGGCTGTTCAAAATCGAGATAAGATCGGTCGCTCATGAATGATCGTCCTTTCAAAGAAGACGAATAGACGAATAGACGAACTCCGCCCCACCACCCAAAATCACTACGAGCTTCGATTCGTTGATTCGTTGATTCGTTGATTCGCTGATTCTCATAAAAGTGCAGTCAACGCCGCTTCAATGCGATCCATGCCCCGGGTGATTTGCTCGGGTGACGCGGCATAGGAAAATCGCAAATATCCCGGTGCTCCAAAACCCGTACCGGGAACGCAGGCGACACGCGCTTCTTCGAGCAAAAAATTGCAAAGCGCAACATCGCTGTCAATACGCCCGCAAGATGACGGCTTGCCAATATATTCAGAGATATCGGGAAAAACATAAAACGCGCCCCGGGGCATATTGCAAGACACGCCCGGCATCCGATTGAGACGAGAAACGATTTGATTGCGTCGTTTAACATAAGCACGCCGCATCACTTCGACGCAGCCTTGAGGTCCTGTAAGTGCTTCGAGTGCGGCGTATTGGGAAATCGAACACGTATTAGTAGTTTCCTGGGTCTGAACTTTGATCATCAAATCGATCAAATTCTGGGGGCCCGCGCCATACCCCACGCGCCATCCGGTCATTGCATAGGATTTTGATACCCCATTAACAGTCAGTGTTCTATCTGCTAACTCGGGCAACAAAGCCGCGATAGACACATGCTCGGCATCTCCATAGAGAAGTTTTTCGTAGATTTCATCGGCAATCACATAGACATTAGCACCCGCAATCACATCGGCCAGAGCATTCAGGTTCTCGCGGGTATAAACAGTTCCCGTCGGATTGCAGGGACTATTTAAGAGCACAAGTTTTGTTCGTGGGGTAATAGCATCCTGGAGTTGGCGCGTCGTCATGCAAAAATCCGAGTCTGGTGTAGTCGGCACAATGATCGGATTGCCACCCATTAAGCGCACCTGATCGGCATAGCTCGTCCAATAAGGAGCGGGAATAATGGCTTCGTCCCCCTCCTCTATTAAAACAATAATAGCGTCAAAGATGGTTTGTTTTGCCCCACACGTCACAATAATTTGTGAGGGGTCATAATACAAATCATTGTCGCGCTCAAATTTGTCACATATCGCGAGTTTGAGTTCGGGAATGCCCGACGCGGGATTGGTATATCGCGTATGGCCCGCATTAATAGCCCGAATCGCAGCATCTCTTATATGTTCAGGCGTCTCAAAATCGGGTTCCCCTGCAACGAGAGAAATGAGATCAACGCCCTGTCGTTTCAGTTCTCCTGCCCTGGCAAAAGCCGATACCGTCGCAGAAGCCTGGATATTGAGAACGCGCTGTGTAAAAGGAGATTTGGGCATGTGAATATTATGTTGTGTATTCGGCATTTATGCGAACGTAGTCATAAGTCAAATCACACGTATAAATAGTAGCCGATGCCTCGCCGATGTTCAGATTGATATCAATATCTATATCGGAAGCTCCCAGAGCTGCAATGGCGCAATCTTGGTCAAAAGGCAGACCGCCGCCATTAGCGTAAATAGGGATACCGGCCATTGAAACGGCTGTGTGGTCGGGATCCACCGCCACGCCAGCATAACCCGCTGCGCACAAAATTCGCCCCCAGTTGGGATCGCGTCCAAAAACAGCGGTCTTAACGAGATTTGAGTTGGCAACAGACAGCCCCACAGTGCGTGCATCAGCCTCGGTAGCTGCGCCATCAACGCGAACCGTGATAAGTTTGGTCGCGCCCTCGCCATCGCGTGCAATTTGTTTGGCCAGACTAATACAAACTGCATTGAGCGCAGCCTGGAAGACCTGGAGGTTTTCGCCGGTAAGTTCGCTCTTCCTCGCCGCGCCATTTGCCAGAGCCAGAACCGTATCATTGGTACTCATATCGCCATCGACAGTAATGCAATTAAAAGATCGTGTAACAGCTTCACAAAGCGCGTTTTGGAGCACCTCAGGGGAAATATCTGCATCTGTGAGCACAAAAGCGAGCATAGTCGCCATATTTGGCGCAATCATACCCGCGCCCTTAGCGATCCCTGCAATGGTAATCTCGCTACCATCTATTTCACATCGCACAGATGCTTTCTTCGGCACGGTATCCGTAGTCATAATCGCCTCTGCAGCATCGTCCCATCCCCCAACATCGAGTTGCGGAACGATATTTCGGATACCCGTTTCAAGGCACTCCATCGGCAAAGGCACACCAATGACCCCCGTCGAATTGACCAGCATATCTTCTGGTATAATACCCAATCCACTACCCGCCCATTGCGCCATCTGGCGCGCATCGGCCATGCCCTGATCTCCGGTACACGCATTGGCATTTTTGCTATTGACCACAACGGCTCGCGCCCGTCCATTTTGCAAATGTTCCCTATTGAGATGCACAGGTGCTGCACACACGCGATTTGTCGTAAACATCCCTGCTGCCGAAGCCGCTCGATCAGAAACAATGAGCGCGAGATCTTTGTCATCCCCCTCTTTGAGACCGCAATGAAGTCCCGCGGCCTTATAACCTTTTGGAGGATAGATGGTATTTTCTCTAATGTCCACAAAACACCTCAATTTTAGTAATTCGGAATGTCTATCTCTCAGTACCCAGGTACTTTAGTCTTATCGCCAATCCAATCAATCATATCGCGGAATGCCGGGCACTGTTCCGCCACCTCTCGCAAGTCTGCGTTTCTGAGAATGGCATTGCTATCCGAATTTTCAAGATAGGCCCGCTTAAGATGTCTCCGAAAGAGTTCCTCAACAACTTTCTTTGGGGGCCTGTTTTGGTTCTGATCTTCCGGAGGACGTCGCCAACCGCTGGGCTTATTCCGCATCTTGAGTCGGGATTGAAGTTGACCCGTTGCGGCAAGGAGCAACACTTCCAAGTCGTGTTTCAACGCACTGGCATAAAAACGCACCATGTGGCTGTCCACATCAGCCTCTCTGACCTTTTGTTGCAAGCTCTGGTTCACCAAACGCGTTTGCACATCTTGAAGTTCTTTCAAATTATCGTGCTTGTACTCCGTATTCGCATAGTTTTGATTCGGGTAGAGATCCGGTAATCCCACGGTCAGATCGCTTGTATCATGCAACAACTTCCTGATCACTCGGGGGCCAATATTTCTGAAATAGTTGGACTTGTTTCCAAGGGATATTAGCTGAATACCCCAGCCTTTCTCCCTAAGTTGCTGCTTCCAGCCGCTCCATAATGCCGATAATGCCTGAACATCCGAATTTCCTTCCACAAAAACCCACACCTTCATGCGCCAGCCTCCAGTTCGCCTGAGCGGTGGAGGTCGCCCAAGGTTTCGCCGGTAATGTTGTCGAGCATTGGCAAAAGCGTATTGCGACTCGCGGGACGATGCCACACAACCTTTGCGTCATATATATCCCGCGCCATCACGGCTATATCGCCTATCTCAAAACAGTTGAGCAAGTCCGGACTATGCGTCGTCACCAGCACCTGGGTGCGCTCTGCCGCTAACTTGATCATCTCTGCTACAATCGGCAACAGGCCGGGATGCAAACCCAATTCCGGTTCGTCAATCGCCACCAAGAGTGGAGGGTGCGGATCCAACAGAGCAGTCGCAAGGCAAAGGAATCGCAGCATACCATCCGACAACTCCCACAACTCCATAGAGCGGGACATGCCCTTCTCTCGCACCCTGACGAGCACTTGTGGCGGCGTTCCATACGTGGTATCGCAATGAATTTCCTCAAATGCGGGATAGGCTACGCGCAGAAAGTCGCGTAACTCTTCTGCTGCTGAACGGTAATCATATCGGGTCAGGATTTCGTGCAGCACGGTACCCAAATTGTCGCCGTTAGTCGATAATGCTGTAACCGGTCTGATATCGGCGGCCCTGGTGCGGAGCGCGGAAGACCGCGTCACATCGAAACCAGGATAGAACGCCATATTTGCCAATAGAACGCGTACCCAGGAGGGGATGGGAAACTCGTTGAAGAAGCGAATTTGTGACAGCAACAACGCGGGATCCTGTTGCGCGGGTTGTTGCAGACCGCTTTTTAAGGTGGTTTCCGCCGAATCGGACTCGCGGACAACATCAGGGGAAGATTGTGCTTCATCAAACGGTACCAATTGACGTTGTTTTCTGTCAAATATGCGTCGTTGATCCGGAGTTGCTTCCAGTAATGTGGAGGAGTCGCCATATCCTTGCATTGGTTCTCGATATCTGAGAACCTCGTATTGCGGGTACATCTGGCTCTGTGCATCGGCCTGGAGAACGACCTCGTACACCAGGGACTGTCCCTTTTCCAATGGAACAGTATTCCACGGAATCGCCGCGGACTTATGAAAAGTGATCTTCCATGTCAACCGTCGATTTTCGTTCCCTACTGTAAGAAGAGAGGCTGTCCCCCCTTGCCAACCCATTGCGGCATTTACTGGCACCGTATTACACCGAGCAATCAGTTCTAAGCAACTAATTAGCGTGCTCTTGCCAACGGCATTCGCCCCTATAACTACTGTTAGCTGTGTGAGATCGGCCTCAAACTCGTCGAGAAGCCGATAACCACCGATCTCGATTTGTGTAATCATGATCTATTACCTTGTACTGGGACAAGTCTGTGGTTGCTTTTTGACTTTCGCCTCAAACGTCGCATAATCCACGTTCAAAAAAGCGCGCGTTTGACATTGCGAACAGCCTGTCTGATTCGGTGTTCATTTTCGACCAGTGAAATGCGTACATATCCCTCGCCCATATCGCCAAAACCAATACCGGGAGAAACCGCGAGTTCGGCCTCCTCCATGAGCTTGAGCGCAAAATTCATAGAACCGAGATACCGATACTTTTCTGGAATAGGCGCCCAAACAAACATCGACGCCTTGGGCTTATTGACGGGCCAACCGATGCGATTGAGACCTTCTACCAGCGTATCCCTGCGGCTCTGGTACATAGCGGCCGATTGCTGTACGCAATCTTGCGGACCATCAAGCGCGGAAATTGCTGCGACCTGTATGGGGGTAAAAACGCCGTAATCGTAGTAATTTTTAATCACGGAAAGTGCTTTAATCACCTCCGGATTTCCGAGACAAAACCCGACGCGCCAACCGGCCATATTGTAAGACTTGGACATCGTGTAAAATTCAACCCCGACTTCTTTCGCACCCTTAACCTGCAAAAGACTGGGTACACAGGTATCGTCAAACGCAATATCCGAATAGGCCATATCGTGAATAACAATGATATTTTGACGGCGGGCAAAAGCCACAATCTCCTCAAAAAAAGAAATATCGACAGTAGCTGTCGTAGGATTATGAGGAAAATTAAAAATCATCACTTTGGGTTTGGGCCACAGTTCCCGCGGGATCATTTGCAGATCTGGCACAAACTCTTTTTCCGGTCGCAAAGGCATGCTGAAGACATTGCCATTGGCAATCGCAACGCCATAAAGATGCAAGGGATACGCCGGATTTGGCACAATGGCGAGATCGCCCGGATCGAGAAGCGCGAGACAAATATGCGCCAACCCCTCTTTCGAACCAATCGTGACAATAGCTTCAGTCTCCGGATCGAGATCAACACCAAAACGGCGTTTATAATGGCGACAAATCGCCCGCCTCAAAGCCGGAAGGCCCGCCGATGGCGAATATCCATGCGTTTTGGGATCGCGGACAACCTCAGTGAGTTTGTCAATAATATGTGGCGGCGTCGGCTGGTCGGGATTGCCCATGCCCAGATCAATAATATCAACACCCTTGCGCCGCAGGTACATCTTGCGGGCATTGACCTCGTGAAAAACATAAGGCGGCAAGCGTTCAATGCGGCGAGAATTGATTTGCATACGATACTCTTTGAAAAGGGTCAGTCAACGACGATGATGCCGTCGAGTAGCAACTTATAGATCAAACTATCTCGCAGTGCGATCCAACTGGCTTCGATGATATTTTCGGATACACCCACAGTACTCCACACGCGCCGGCGGTCAGAGGACTCGATCAGCACCCTTATTTTAGCTGCTGTGCCTTCGGCACTGGATAACACGCGCACTTTGTAGTCTTCAAGGCGCACATCTTTGAGGGTGGGATACACGCCTTCAAGTGCTTGGCGCAAAGCCGAGTCAAGGGCATTGACCGGGCCATTGCCTTCGCCAACCGTATGGTAAATCTGTCCTTCAATTTCTATTTTTACAATGGCTTCTACTTCAGAGCCTGCATCACTTTTGCGATTGATCGTCCTGAAATTGATGAGCTTAAACGGTTTGCGAATACTACCCAATATCTGGCGAGCGATAATTTCAAACGACGCTTCAGCGGCTTCAAAAACATAGCCCTCGTGTTCGAATTGCTTAATTTTTTGCAGCAATTTTTGGACCGTTGGATGACGCTTGTCCAGGCCCGGAATCAGATGGTGCAATTTTGCTGCAACAGCCCCGCCGCCCGATTGTTCTGAAAGAAGAAAACGGCGCTGATTGCCTACAGATTCCGCATCGCAGTGTTCATACGCGACGGGTTGTTTGAGCATGGCATCTACGTGAACACCTGCTTTGTGTGCAAAAGCACTCTCGCCCACATAAGGTTGGCGGTGGTCGTGATATACATTGGCTATTTCGCTCACAAAGCGCGATAATTCCATGAGCTTTGTGAGATTTGCCCCACCAATAGCCGTCTTCCCCAACTTAAATTCAATATTTGGAATCACCGAACACAGGTTGGCATTGCCACAGCGTTCCCCATAACCATTGATAGTACCCTGCACATGTGTAGCACCCATTTCGAGTGCTACAATGCTATTGGCCACAGCCATTCCCGCATCATTGTGCGTGTGAATACCCAGAGGAACATCGAGCCTGGGTTGAATACCGCTGATAATCTCCTGTATCTGATATGGCATCGTACCGCCATTGGTGTCGCACAAAACGAGCACCTCTGCCCCGCCTTCTTGAGCGGCCAACAAAGTTTCCAGCGCGTATTCGGGATCGGCTTTGTAACCGTCAAAAAAGTGTTCGGCATCGTAAATAACTTCTCGCCCGTTTTCCTTGAGCCAAGCGCAAGAATCCCTGATAATTCGCAGATTCTCGTCCAGTGTTGCCCGCAACACATCGGTTACGTGAAGCGTCCAGCTTTTCCCAAAGAGCGTGATAACCTCTGTACCTGCCCTGAGCAAAGTGGTGAGAGTGGGATCGTCTTCGGGCGGATTGTCAACCCTGCATGTACTGCCAAAAGCGACAATTTTGGTGTTGTGAAATTCGAGATCGCGCACGCGATCAAAAAATTCGAGATCCTTGGGATTCGTCGGATTGGGCCAACCGCCTTCAACATAGTGAATGCCCATCGCATCGAGATGTTGTGCAATCATGGTTTTGTCTTCAGCGGAAAATGAAATACCCTCAGCCTGCGCGCCATCTCGAAGGGTCGAATCGTAAATTTGTACAAGTTTAGACATGTGATTTCCTCTGGTTTGGGATTAAAAAAGTTGGGCCATGCAAAACGATCCAATGCCCAAACCAATGGCCTCCGGGCAACGAGTGCCCGGATAATATCTCCTGCCTGTTCGCATGTAGAAATGCATAATAGCTCGCAAAAAAGCCCGCGAGATGCGGGCGTAAAAAAGGTTAAAAGCCCGTAACATAGGGAAGTTTATTGGCAACCTCCCGCACCGCACCGCGGCCTTCGAGAAGCATACCCGTTGCATCCCACGCCCCCTCAATGAGTTGGAGCCGATTGCCTTCTGCAATCTGGAGATTGACTTCTATATCGCCAAATGTCAATTTTTTCTCTTTGAGATCAACCGCCATTTCTCGTTGCGGATCTGCTTCTATCGCGTCTTGAATTTTGACAATATCCGCGGTTGAAGCCGTCAGGCAAGGCACGCCCATAGCCGTACAATTGCCCAGAAAAATTTCGGCAAAAGATTCACCCACAATAGCACTAATCCCCCAGCGCATCAAAGCCTGGGGCGCGTGTTCTCTCGAAGACCCACACCCAAAATTATCATTGGCGATGAGTATGGACGCGCCCTGATAGCGCGGATCATCAAATGGGTGATCGGGATTTGATTTGCGATCGTCTTCAAATGCGTGCTCACCCAGGCCGTCAAACGTAATAGCGCGAAGATACCGCGCGGGAATAATGCGATCGGTATCGATGTCATTTCCCCGAACGGGAAGCGCGCGTCCTTCTACATACTGAATCACAGATGAATTCATAAATAACCTTTCAATACACGAATCAACGAATCAACGAACCCCACCCATCCTCCCAAAATCAGTGTGTATTGCCATTCGTCTATTCGTCTATTCGTCTATTCGTCTATTCGCGCTTTTACATCGCGCGTACGTCAATAACCTCACCGGCGATAGCCGCGGCTGCAACCATTGCGGGACTCATCAAGAGGGTGCGTCCCGTGGGGCTTCCCTGACGCCCTTTGAAATTGCGATTACTCGAAGACGCGCACACTTCGCGTCCCTGCAATTTATCGGGATTCATAGCCAAACACATCGAACACCCGGCCCCACGCCATTCAAAGCCCGCATCTTCAAAAATGTGGTGTAATCCCTCAGATTCGGCTGTCTTGAGAACGGATTTGGACCCCGGCACAACCAGCGCTTTGACGCCACTGGCCACCTTGTGTCCCTCGGCGACTCTGGCAGCTTCTCTGAGGTCAGAGATACGGCTGTTGGTACACGACCCCACAAAAGCCACATCAATAGGCATACCAGATATAGCCGTACCAGGTTTTAAGTCCATATAATCATACGCTTCGGCTGCAACATCGCGCTCATCATCGGGCAAATCCGTCAAAGCCGGCACTTTTTCTGATACGAAAAGTGCCTGCCCTGGCGTAATACCCCAGGTCACGGTAGGCTCGAGGGCAGAGCCATCGAGATGATAAACATCGTCGTAATCGGCATCGGCATCGGAAGCCATAGAACACCACCAGGAAACCGCGCGATCAAAGGCTTCTCCCGAAGGTGCATAAGTGCGTCCCCACAGATAGTCATAAGTCGTCTGATCGGGATTCACGTACCCCGCGCGCGCGCCGCCTTCAATCGACATATTGCACACCGACATGCGCGCTTCCATATCCATAGCTTCAATAGCAGATCCAGCATATTCATAAGCATAGCCCGTGCCGCCTTTTACACCGAGATTGCGGATGATATTGAGAATAACATCTTTGGCGTAAACCCCATTGCCCAGCGTGCCGGATACTTCAATACGGCGCACTTTGAGAGGATCCATCGCCAGACACTGTGTGGCGAGCACATCGCGCACCTGCGATGTGCCAATGCCAAATGCAATGGCGCCATAAGCTCCGTGCGTTGAAGTGTGGCTGTCACCACAGGCAATGGTCATCCCCGGCTGTGTCAGACCCAGTTCAGGACCAATAACATGGACAATACCCTGACGCTCGTCGTCCAAACCAAAAAAAGAAAGGCCAAACTGTTGGGCATTTTCTTCGATGGCGACCATCATGTCCTCGGCCATCTCATCGGCAAATGGGCGGGCAACATCGCTTGTGGGTACAATGTGATCAACCGTGGCAAATGTGCGATCTGGATACGCAATGGTGAGGCCTAGCTCTCTGAGCATATCAAAAGCCTGCGGACTGGTAACCTCGTGAACGAGATGCAGGCCGATAAACAACTGTGTCTGCCCCGATGGCAGCGTTCGCACCGCATGCGCGTCCCAAACTTTGTGAAACAAACTTTGACCCATCTATAACCTCTATTCTTAAAACCCTATGGGCAGGCACAAGGCACTGCCCCTACATTTCATCTGCGCCCATCTGCGCCCATCTGCGCCCATCTGCGCCCATCTGCGGATTAAACGGTTGGTTCTCGCTCCTTGTGATTGTCTTGCTGAATGGCCAGGCGATTGAGAGCATCGAGAAAAGCCTTGGCACTGGCTTCAATAATATCGGTTGAAACACCGCGTCCCCTGACTATGCGACCATTGCACGACACATTGACCGTGACTTCCCCCATCGCTTCGGCACCCCCGGTAACACCGCGGATAGTATAGTCTTCCACTTTTGTATTCGTATTGTCCGTGGCTTTCTTAATCGCCCGATACGTCGCATCTACCGGCCCATCACCCCAGGCTGACTCCTGAACGTGGTTTTTACCGTCAATACCAATGCGAACCGTCGCAGAGGGAACCGTGCCAGTACCGCTCACAGTATGCAAATAGTCCAACACGAACCGCATGGGAAAATCTCGAATTTCATCTTCCACAATAGCCATGAGATCTTCGTCATAAACTTCCTTCTTCTTGTCGGCAACTTTGACAAAGCGCTCATAAGCAATATTTAATTCATCCTGATTGAGATTATAACCGAGTTCTTCCAGGCGATGGCGCAATGCGTGGCGTCCAGAACGCGCCGTGAGCACAATACTCGATTCTTCCCAACCCACAGACCTGGGATCGATAATTTCGAAATTTTCGCGGTCTTTGAGCACCCCGTCCTGATGGATACCAGAACTATGTGCAAATGCGTTGGCTCCTACAATGGGCTTGTTGGGCGGAACGACAATACCCATAAGGCGGCTGACCAGACGGCTTGTGTTTACAATTTCGCGCGTTTTGATGTCCGTATAGAGATCGAAATAATCCCCGCGCGTTTTGACGGCCATGACCACTTCTTCAAGCGAAGTATTGCCCGCGCGTTCACCCAATCCATTGATGGTGCATTCGACCTGACGTGCGCCATTTCTGAGTGCTTCGAGAGCATTGATCGTCGCCATGCCCAAATCGTCGTGGCAGTGGACACTGATAATAGCCCGATCGACATTGGGCACTTTCTCGCAAATATTGCGAATAATACGGCCAAACTGACCGGGAACGGCATAGCCCACAGTATCGGGAATATTGATCGTTGTCGCACCCGCCTCAATAGTAGCTTCGATCACATCGAGCAGATATTGCGGCTCTGTACGCGCAGCATCCATTGGTGAAAATTCCACATCCTCGCAATGCGATCTGGCTCGTGCAACCGCATCAACAGCCATTTGCAGAACTTGATCGGGCGTTTTGCCCACCATAGAAATATGGAGCGGCGATGTCCCAATAAACGTGTGTATGCGCGGATTTGGCGCGTCTTTCAGAGCTTCACCTGCGCGGTCAATATCCTGGAAGATTGCGCGAGACAGACCGCAAATAACAGGACCTTCGACCTCGTGTGCGATACGCCGCACGGCATTGTAGTCCTGATCGGACGATATGGGAAATCCGGCCTCGATAACATCGACATTGAGCCGTGCGAGTTGATGGGCAATTTCAACTTTTTCGCGCAACGCGAGCGAAGCCCCCGGCGTCTGTTCCGCGTCTCTCAAAGTAGTATCAAAAATAATGACGCGGTCTTTATTTTTTGCGTTTGACATTGTTATCCCTTAAACATGCCAGAATCAAAGTGGAAATGGGCAGATGGAACGCTCTGGCGGTCTATCCCCATCTGCCAAACGAGAGCGAGTTCTTCGGTAAGATCACCGAGATCGGGATCCATCTGCATCACCTCCTTATTGCGCAGCAGAATCTCGCAACAGGGCAACCGTGCCTGTGCGCGCGATTTCTTCGATGCCAAAAGAACTGAGCATGCCAATGATAGCCTGAATCTTATCATTTTTGCCCGTAACCTCTATGGTCATCGATCTGGGACATACATCGACGATATTTGAGCGAAACACTTCGGCAATTTGGATAATTTCTGCACGCGTTGTTGTATCGGCTTTGACCTTAATCAACATGAGTTCGCGTTCGACAAATGCGCCCTGTGTAATATCGATCACGCGAATGACATCAATAAGGCGATCCAATTGCTTGACCACTTGCTCGAGCACGCTATCGTCACCACCGACGACAATAGTCATGCGCGAAATACTCGGGTCTTCTGTCTCGCCAACGGACAGACTATCGATATTGAATCCGCGGCTGGAAAAAAGGCCCGCAACGCGGCACAGAACGCCAAAATGATTTTCGACCAGGGCACTTATCGTGTGTTTTTGAGTCATTAAACATTTCCCGAATACATGAAGTGACAACGACCTATGAGTAAATCACAGGCTCTGTCCTTTTATAGGTGCTGTCGCAAGAGTTGGGGAAAGAGCCTGAAACTAATGAATGATAATAGATAGAAAAAGGCTCACGAGCAGGAGAAGGTGCAGAACGATCAGAACTCGCCCTGCAATAGAAAGGCGCGAAGAACGGATGAACAGTTGTACACCGCCTCGCATTGTGGAAATCGCCAATGTGGAAATTGAGCGCATAATAGAAGACTTGGGAAAAGAAGTAATAATGTATTTTAGATTGAATAACTTACGCAATCTCAGTGGAATATGTCAAGAAAAAATATCATTTCGCAGCCAGCACATCCCCATCCCTGCCCTGGGCTTATATCACAAAGTCCCGCCGCACCCCCCGCATATCCATCTCAAATTCAATATCGACCACTGGTGGACGGGTAAAGTGCCAGCGGAATCCGTGCCGCCGGACTGGCCCAATGCGATTGAACAAAATATCCTCTACCAGCCCGTCCAGAGAATGCACCGTGTACACATCCACCGCATTGATCATCTCCCAGGCCCCACCCAGACCAAACAAACGCTCGACCATTACATCCACCACATAACCAACCTTCTCCCTCATAGCTTCTTCGCTGGTATCCCCACTGCGGACAATACCCTGCTCCACAAGTACCCCCTCGCGCAATTCTCCCGCCCCGGCGATCACAAGAGTCCGGGGAGTATCAGCCAATGCCGGCACCGTATAGGAAAATGCGTGCAGCACCGGTTCCCCCGGCGGATCGAACAGCGGTGCCACATTGGTACGCGCTACTGGATTCAAATCCCCCACATACAGATCCCAGGCCTTGAGCACCCGACAATAATCCCGATTAAAAGCGATAAACCCCGCCATAGTAAAAGGCGCAGGCGAACGCAACTCCATGCCGCACAACGCCTGTCTATCTCGCCCGACCTCCCTCAAATGCGCCTCAACCCGATCAAATCCCTGCCGCCAGGGTAGCGCCTGTTCCAGTGTCACATGAACAATCTCCCAGCCGGGATCGGCAATAACACCGCAGGAATAGGGATCAATACCCTTGAGAAAGTGGTAATGCCCTTCTATCTTAGCTATCAACATGATAACTCTCTGTACAATTACAGTCGCCCATTCGCCCGCAACGTGAGCAATGTTCCCAAAGTCATCCAGCCACGCCATTCGAGTTCGCAACCCGGACTCACGGCTTGCCAGGTAATATTCCACCCTCCATCCGCTTGTTGTCCCGCAACAATTGCATCGAGGTTTGCCGCAACATCCTCTTCCCGAAAGTACTTGCGAAGCGGATGATCGGGCGTACTCGCCCAGTCGAGCGGCTTGCGGACATAGCCTGTAGCATTTGCATCGGCAACGAGACCCGCAGAAAACATCCCACCGACCAGACGGTCGAGTTCGCGCTCTGCGCGCGCCCGGTCCGGCACATAATAGAGAAAAGTCAGCACCACACCCATTTCATGCATTTCCGCAGGTTGCAAATCGGCTATCTTTGACCAGCAGTACGCGGTCGCGCGATCTGCCCACACATGTTGAACGCGATTCTTGTGTAACAAACCAGCAATAGCGGCCGTTGGATTCAAAGACGCCGGTGGATCTTCAACTGTATTCCACCACGATGCTCGCGGATAGCGATGTGCAGAAGGCAACAACCACGGAACGCCGCCTTCGGGCGTAGTAATCTCCATCAAATAATCGCAGGCGCGCTGCACCATCTCGGCATCAAAACCCACCGCATCGAGAAATTCAAGCGCGTGCTGCACCGGCACGGGTTGGCTTTCTGGACAGCGAATATCCGGTTCAAGGGCATGCCCAAATCCGCCATCTTCATTCTGATAGGCGCGAAGTGCTGGGAGCACCTGCTCCCGCGAACCCCCTTTGAAATGATAGGCAAACAACTGCCGCTCGAGCAACCGCGCATTGTTATAGATAAATTCTTCAGCACGATCAAAAATGTTGTGATTCATAGACTATCTTCTCCCTTACCCATCCTGCTAATCCTACCAAACCATCATCCTGTTCATCCTGATCCAGACCATTTCACCCCAACCCAATAAATTTGAGAAATGTCTTTCTCCCGCCCATCTCTTTGCGCGCGTTCCACGCTTTAAGTCTGGCATAATAGGGTTCTTCTTCCCACGTCTCCCACTTTGCAATAGCCTTAATTTCACCCAATGGCGTGTACCCATCAAGTTCATACGGGCAATCGGTAGATTGGCTAATGCTGAGCAACTCGATATCGCCCTCTTCGTCAAACTCGAGATCAAATGGATACCTTCGACAAGTCACCGGGCGATAATCGTAGATAGTACACAAATCGTCTTCGCCCAAATATTGGCATCCGCTCTCAGTTCTACGCAATCCCATAATGCGCTGGCCAGACTTCAAACGTATCCAGCCCGGCTGGTCTTCGCCCCATTCAATCTCACTCGGCTTATAAAAATCGACAACATCACAAGCCGCTTGATTTGTGCCCTCAACAATGCGGCGCACATCTTCGTCAGTAACCAGAACAATGGGGTCTCGACAGCAATTTCCACAGCGAGTGCAGCGAAACTTGAGCAAGTGTTTCCACTCTTGCGCCATATCGTCTCCTACGAATCAGCGGAACGGGGTACAACTGGCCGCTTCTCAGGCCAGTTCATCTACGAATCTACGAATCAGCGAATCAGCGAATGGAGTTCGCACAGACTTTGGGTGGTAGGGCGGGGTTCGTCTATTCGTCTATTCGTCTATTCGCCCTGGCCTTTTGCTCCAACCAGTCCTTAGTAATTTCAAGACCAAAGCCAGGAGCATTGCCCGGAATGAGATAACCGTCTTTAATCACAGGAGTTCCCGGCAGCGCAACGCGTTCTTCGAGCGGAACGCCCGGAGGCGATACCCCTTCGGATCGTTCGCCCCACTGTATCGCTGGCATAGCATAAGAAAGGTGCTGACCGTAGGGATAATTCATACCCGCGTGGCTGATAACCGTTAGCCCATGCGCCTCGGCAATATGGCATATTCGCATCAAGGCTGTCACACCACCTGCCCACTGAATATCGGGCTGCAAAATATCGACGAGCCCTTGGCTCGCGGCTGTGGCAAAGGGATGGATGGTGTACCAGTGTTCGCCCGTTGCGAGAATTTGCCCGGGGACGCGTTGACGCACCTTTGTATAGCTTTCCATATCTTCGGGCAACACGTAATCTTCAAGCCACTTGAGGCGATATGGTTTTAATGCTTCGACGAGACGAACCGTGTACTCCACATTGAGCGACATCCAAGCATCGAGCATGAGTTCGACATCATCGCCGATCTGCTCGCGCGTTTTGGCAACCAGTTCTTCAGTCTTATTTATGCCCTCAATACCGGACTCCGGCCCATATCGCGCAAAGAGCTTGACCGCCTTGAAACCCAGTTCGAGAAACCATTCAATGCTATTCTCCGTACCATAAGATATATCTGTATTGCTGGCATAACAGAAAATTTTGTCTTTTTGCGGGCCGCCCAAAAGCTCGTAAACAGGACGCTGCAAAATTTTTCCCTTTAAGTCCCACAGGGCATTATCCACAGCACTGATGGCATAGCTGGACAAACCCGCCGTATGATAAGGCGAAGAAGCGCGGCGCATCATGTCCCACAACTTTTCAATCGCCATGCAATTTTGCCCTTCGAGCAAAGGGGCAAAGTGATCGTTGATAATACTGAGCACTGGCCCACTGTGATTGGTAAAACCCACCCCCCATGTGCCGTCTTGCCCTGTCACGACACAGGCCGTGCGAGTCCAATTTGGATTCCATCCCGATCTTTTAAATTCGGGATATCGCGCCATAGGGCTGATAAAACCATCTGTAGGTAACTTCGGGACGCGAGGTTCTGTTTTTTGAGCAGGAGAAATATTGACGGCAACTGCGCGAATATCTTTGATTTTCATAGTTTTTCCTTCTTAAAAAGCAATGGCGTATCCGTCTCGCCTGGGATCTGAACCGCCCATCAGGGCACCGGTCTCGGGATTGATCAGAATGGCCTGTGCATTTCCCGGTCCACCCCAATTTGAGAGGTAGCGAAGGTCGTGACCTTTCCGAGCCAGAGCTTCGCACTCGATTGTAGGAAAACGGCTTTCGAGTTGAAGCACATCTTCGCAGGTATGGGGAACCGTAGATTCCATGGGATTTTGCAGAGAACGCCAGCGCGGAGCTTCAACCGCCTCTTGAGGCGTCATACCAAATTCCAGAATATGTGTCACCAATTGCAAATTCGTCTGCACCTGTGTATCTGCGCCCGGGGTGCCGCATATCAGAACGGGTTTGCCGTCTTTCGCGACAATAACGGGGTTCATGGTATGCCGAACTCTCTTTCCAGGCATCAGACAATTGGGATGATCTTTTTCGAGATGCCAGTAAGTCATACGGTTATTGAGAAGAATACCCGTATCACCCGCAATAAGACTCGATCCCCAGCCAGATTGAATACTCTGCAATTGACAAACCGCGTTGCCCTCGCTATCAGCCACACAGAAACATGTAGTATCCTCGACCGATTCCGGGATACCGGGCGGAACATGAATAGCAGCGCGTTCAAGGTCGATGCACGCAGCGCGTTCTTTTGCATAATCTTTCGCGAGAAGCCCTTCAATTGGCACATCGACCCAATCGGGATCGGCCACGTATTTTTCCCGATCTGCAAAAGCGAGTTTCTTGGCTTCGACCATAAGGTGGATACTCTCGGCATTATTGCAACCCAGCGCCTGAAGATCAAAATTTTCGACAATATTGAGTTCTTGAAGTAAAATATGCCCGCTCGAATTGGGCGGCGTTTCATACACCGTATAATCTTTGTAAGTCACAGCAATGGGATCCCCAATACGGGCGCGATGGTTCTTCAAATCGGCTTCGGTAAACACACCACCTCGCGACTGGCTAAATGCAACGAGATCCCGGGCTATTTCACCCGTGCGATAGGCGTCGCGGCCCTCTGCGGCGATCTTCCGCAAGGTCTTACCCAGGTCCTTCTGATAAACTATATCTCCGGGACTGAGAGGCTGACCATCATTTGTGAAAACCGCCCGCGTATATGGATCGGATGCAAAGCGTTTTGTCTCCCCCCGCAAGCTATTAGCCAATTTGTGACTGAGCGGAAAGCCGTCTTCGCAAAAGGCGATTGCCGGCGCAAAAATATCTTCGAGCGAGCGCGTGCCAAAGTGCTCGTGAGCGACGAGCCAGCCGTCAACAAGACCGGGAATGGAAACGCTCAGAATACCCTTCATCGGGATACCACCGCGTTGGAGATAAAATTCTCGGGTCGCACCCGTTGGGGCTGCACCAGTGGCATTAATGGCAGATACTGTGCCCGTCTTAGCCGAGTAAATTAAAATAAAACCATCGCCGCCTGCGCCTGAAGATTGCGGTTCAACCACGCCGAGCGCAGCGGCCGTGGCAATAGCCGCATCAATGGCATTGCCACCCGCCATCATAACCTGAATACCTGCTTGAGAAGCGAGATGGTGTCCCGATGTGACCACGCCATTTCTGCCCATGATGGATGGTCGGAAAGCGGGATGGACGATTGCATGGGGTGAAGACATCATGTGCTCCTGAGACAGTTTTGATTAAAGTATTTTACTAATTTCTCTCTAACGCCCGCGCCCGTATTCGTTAGATACACCTTGACAAAATACCATGAGGCCACTAATTTTCGGCTTTCTGTTTTCAGCACTGATATTACACACGGGCGCATTAAAATGCGTAATATCAGTTCCTCCCTTATTCCCAATTTCGTCTCCAATGGCAACTATTCTTCTTCTCGCGGACGAAGCCTACGGCGCGCGTCTTAAATCAGACCTCGAATACATCGGGCATCAGGTTGAACATGTGATCCTGCGCGGGCGGAGCAATTTGCCTCCCATTCCCGCTGACGGCATTGATTTGACCATTATTGACCCCGAATCCTCCCTCGACCGCCTCGCACAGGCCATTGCAGACCTGCAACAACAACATTCTACCAACGACCGTTCCCTGCTCGTCATCACCGATGAAATGACTGCACTCAACCTCGACTTTTCACTCGGCATCTCAGATTTTGTCATCAAGCCCTATAGCCTGCGCGAGTTTGAAGCCCGCTTGCGCCTGGCCCTTTGGAACGACGACCATACCCCCGACGACCACACCCTCAAAATAGACGACCTCGTCATCAATATGGCGCGCTACGAAGTGCGCGTCAAGGGCAGCGTTGTCGAACTCACACTCAAAGAATACGAACTACTCAAACATCTGGTCACCCACGAAGCCCGCGTATTTACCCGATCGGACCTGCTCGACAGCATCTGGGGCTATGACTATTACGGCGGCATGCGCACCGTTGACGTCCACATTCGCCGCCTGCGCTCCAAACTCGGCGAATCCGGCAAAGCCATTACCACAGTGCGCGGTGTCGGCTACAAATTTGATCCCCTCTGATCTTAAAAACGGCTCCCGATACACCACAAACCCCAGAAGCTCGCTCCTGGGGTTTTCTGTTTATATCAAAGCTACACAATGGAAAAAGTTCTGCTGTGGTATATCTCATTTTTTATACGGATAACGCGCCTTGCTGCGAGGTGACCCACTGATAACGAACCGGTCTGGACAGTTTCTCCAATTTCTGATCAGCGGTGGCCTGCTTGAGCCAGATATCGATCTGGGCCTTGCGAACTTGCAATGCTTTAGCCAAATCATCACGAGTCTTTGGGACATCTTTGCACAATACTTGGACTTTTAAGAGAAACAGGTCATAGAACTCAATATCCTCGACTGAAGAGTATGTCTTAGCATCCTCCTTAACAACTTGGACGAACTGATCCGATTTTGTTAGCGTCATTTGTTGCGGAGAGTTTTCTTTACGATCTGTCGTAAACAGTGCCTTGAGATCAACGTCCCCGATATTCTCCGGTACCCATGCTGCACCAGCCCTGACAATAGCTGCATTTCCGGCTCTTTTTTCGTTGGTCCTTTTTACCCAAAGCGGTACCCATTGCTTCTTGAGATTTTCCATCGCGCCGCTCCAAGTACCGCCCTTTGTACCGGAGTGAACCACCAGAGCTGCATCAGAAAGGCAATAAATGTACTTGTTACGCTGCATGGCATGGCCCACGTTGAACCCAGCTTCGGGATAAAACGTCGAAATGAGTACGAGATTATTCGCCATCAAGTATTTGCGATACTTGACACCTGAGCAGACTCGCATAAGGCTATCGGCAAGCACACCAATCGCAGTGCCTTCTACTTCGAGGGCTCCGAGCATAGATGCCTCATCAACCCCTCTCGCACCCCCCGAAACAATCGAATAACCAGTGCTCGCAGCCAGAGCACCCAGATCACGACTATATGCCAAATCCTCTTCCGTTGCATTGCGAGAGCCTATGACTGCCAAGCCACCGCCATTGAGTAAGGCTCTGTTGCCGCAACCAAACACGACGGCAGGTGAGTCAGTTCTCAGACGTTGCTTGAATCGCGTCGGGTAATCTGGATCCGATCTTGTCATAACCCATAGACCCGCACGGAACCATTTCTCCAAGGCCAGCGCAAGTGCTGAACCGCGATGCATCAGGCCCTCAATACGCTCCATGGTAATCGTCTTGTCTGACCACCCATTTAAGAGTTCATCAAGTCGCCCGGTCATCAGGTGCCCTGGAGTCAGTGATCGGTTCCTAAGCCACCACGTAAAACGCCCCCATTCTTTCGTCGTCAACGGCTTAACCGCCTCATTTTTCGCTTTTGAAAAATGCGCCGTCAGCAACAAGATCGCCTGTGTATCGTGTGACACTGACATTTAATCCCCCGCACTTGTCGAGGCCAACGCCACCGGAAAGACCGGCCCACTTCCCGCCTGCCGCAACAAGGCGGCAAGTACGGTGACCGTCCATCCAGAATCTATTATATCATCCACCAGTAGCACAGGTGTTTCAGGAATATTTTCCGAAATTTCGAACACGCCATCCAGATTTTGGCATTGATGGAAACGGTTCTGCTGATTCTTCTGAGGTTCGTTATTTTTTATTTTATGAATGGCGTCCACAAAGGGCAACTGCAATTGGATGGCGAGTCGCCGCGCAAAGTCCGGCACCAACGTTGGATGGTTGATTGACGGAACACAGGTCACCCATTCCGGGGCGGGATTCGGTTGCCATCGTTGATTAATCATCTCAGCCATAGCTTCCACCAACTCACTACGAAAGCGGCCTGCATGCTTGTCAACAGCCACCAGTTGGCCCCAGCCAGCATCACCCCAGCGCGATAATATCCGCCCTTCCGATGCCTGAAGTTCAGGCCGCAGATTGCCTCGAAAGTCATATATAGGAAATGCACCAGTAGCTACCTGTCTATTCGGTTTGAAGGGCATCTCCGCCCGCCTCAAAAACCGGGTTGCATCAATAACAAGGGCGTGTTCCGTATCTATATCCACAACTGATTCACCCAGACAAATAGCACACCGACCACACGCATCGTTTTCTGGATCATCAAGGGCATTTCTCAAATAGGCCATGAGACAAGCATCCGTATCGATATAATCTTGAACCTCTTGCCACTCGATTTCTCTTTGCTGTGTCAAACGCTCAATTCGCGCGTGGTCCATACGGTATAGAACAGGTGTCCGACGCCACCTGCTACCCTGATTGATTACAGGAGATGGGTTCTCAACACTGAGAATTTTTAAGACTTTTTCAATTTGTCCATGCCTCAAATTGAGATACTGTTGAAGTTGAAATATAGATAATTCATCGTGGTCGACCAGCACATCCAGGATTCTGTTCACGTCTTGCTCATCAGGGAACGCGCTACTGCGGAAGTACTCGTGGATATCTTCGTCCTCCCGGCCCGCCAGCAACACACCATAAGCACTGTCGATTGCTCTTCCAGCTCGACCGACCTGTTGGTAATAGGCCACCACTGAACCGGGAGCCTGGTAATGAATGACAAAGCTAAGGTCAGGCTTGTCGTAACCCATGCCTAACGCAGTAGTCGCTACCAGCACCTTTATCTCATTTCTCAACAGCAGGTCTTCGAGATGTTGTCGGTACTCGTTGCTGTCCTCGAAGTCTTCATGCTGGACATAGCTATAGTAGGCGTACGCCTCTATCCCCTGCTGCTTTAGCCAGTCTGCCACCTGTTCAGCGTCCCGAATCGTCAGCACATAGACGATCCCGGTACCCGGTAATTCTGGAATATGTTGTGCCAGCCAAGCCAGCCGAGACGCCTGATCGGGTAATCGAAGTGTTTGCAGTGCCAGACTATCCCGAACCAGTGTACCGCGCTGAATCTCGATATCGCTGAGTTGTGTCTTTACGTCCTCAATCACCCGGTCATTGGCGGTGGCAGTTGTGCCCAGTACCGGCATATTCGGCGGCATTTGTTGTAACACATTGATCAGCCGTTGATAATCCGGGCGAAAGTCGTGGCCCCAGTCAGAAATGCAATGTACTTCATCAACTACGAACAAACCAACGCGATCAGCTACCGGTATCAAAACTTCTTCGACAAATGTCTCGTTCGCGAGACGTTCAGGCGAAATCAGAATGGCATCAACCTGATCGGCTAACATGGCATGGCTGATCTCTGGCCAGTTATCCTGGTTTGTGGAATTGATTGTCTCTGCACGAATACCAAGTCGATTGGCCGCTTCAATCTGATTGCGCATCAGCGCAAGAAGAGGGGACACAATCACTGTTACTCCGCTCCCTTGATCACGCAATATGCGCGTGCCAATGAAGTAAACCGAGCTTTTGCCCCAACCAGTGCGCTGTACCACCATCAACTTGCGGCGGTGATTGACCAGCGCGTCAATCGCTTCCCATTGACCCATTCGAAAACGGGCGTTGGGATCACCGACAGCACGTCTCAATAAGACTTCGGCTTGATATTTTTGCATTCTAATCCTATCTCTTGAGGCATGCACAGGAGTACATCCCTACAGTCACACCTCTTGCCTCTTACTTTACAACCGGTGTGCGACTACGATAGCCGTTCACCTGTGGTTGCTTTTGGCTCGTCTCTTGTTCCTGTGCCCAGGCCCGCAACGGAACATCATCCCAATTCTTAGTCAGCCAGTATTGTGACGAAGGGTGAAAATCGGGCTCTGGTCCCAGCGGATCTTTTCCCGAAGCCAGCGCGCCCAACAACTGACGCCGAATTGGCGAACTTCGTTCAATAAGATCGGCATCCTGCTCGATATAATCGGTCGGACGAAGCCATCGGTAATTATACCCCACATGCATAATCTTTCGCGTTTTTCTCGACAAATTGGGACCCACACAGTGCCACACCGCGGTTCGCCACAACACCGCGGAACCAGCCCGCAACTTGAGCTCGACCGCCTCTTCCGGATTGACCTCGCGCCCCATTTCTCGCAACTCTTCGGGCTTGCGCTTGTGACTACCCGGCACCAACCACAGATTGCCACAATTGGATTCAGTCATATCGTAAAGCACGTAAAAAACCTTAATCTCCATAAACGGGAGACGTCCATCGAGCGAAGGCCCCAGAAACAGCATATCGCTCGCCAAATCGGGATGCCAGGCCACATTGCGGTACCCAACCTCCTGATCTTCGCCCTTGCCAACGCCAACATCGCCTGCTTTCAAACCCTCGGGATACGGCGGTCGATAATCCAGATGCGTGGTACGAATCTGAATATTCCAGCCAATCGCATCCACCACCAGAGGCAACATGCGCGGATGATCGATCAAATCGAGAAACGCCTCGTGCTGCGACAGGGCATTGCGCACGGCAAAAGGATCATCAGGCCCCAGGCCCTCGGCCTCTCGAATCCGCTCTGCCACCTCATCAATAGCCAGCAAAAGCCGATTGACCTCATCCTGAGTAAAGAAATCCTCGAGAATAACAAATCCCTTCTCATCAAAATCTCTCTCTTGCTGCTCTGTCATCGCAAGAGCCATAAATACCTCCTTTAACCCGTAGGTATTATCTATATCAGTTATTGAAGTTCTTGATCTGGGTGTGCATTTCGTTAAAGACTGAGTTGAGGATTCTTTCTTTTGTACAACCCCTGAAGCATATTATCTGTTTTTGTGAGAGCTGGACTCATAGCAGTTGCTTTTGTTAAAGTATGTGCAAATAATCTACTCGGTGAGGAGCGTGTCGCTTCTCTAAAACCATAATTAATCAGTAAATGCATTGCAAAAATCTCTGCTAATAAAGGGGGAATCGCATTCCCTATCTGCGTGATCTTCTCTGAAGTGTTTCCTTGAAATCTGAACCAATCGGGAAATGTTTGTATTCGAGCACATTCACGCAAAGTTAATGGGCGATTGTATTTGGGATGTATGAACTCTCTTACAGCGGCACCTGTGATAGTTAAACTCGGTTCATCAAAAATCAATCGCTTAATCCCCGAGGGAGCACCTCCTCTTCTCTCCGTGGGCATTCCATCCATAACACGCCGATATGCTCTTCGTTTAAATGATTCATGATGAAGTGATTCTGGCAGATCCTTCATCGATTGCCCCGGTTTTAAATGTTTAATTCTCTCAAGCTGGACTCCCTCAATTTTGGGTGTAAAGTGATCATATAATTTTTTATTTCCATCACGCAGTTGTTCTTCCCACTCATGTTTGGGCTTGCCGCTGTAACAGATAGGACTGCTCTTATCCAGTGTCGGATTGGGAAGTTCTCCAATCGTATGTCTAAGTGTAATATCGGCATTCTTAAAAATGCGACCATGCACAAGTGGTTCTGGCAAATTAAATTCCATTCCCAATCTATTGCCAATAACTAAAGTTCTCTTTCGTCTTTGTGGTATCCCGTATTCCTGTGCATAAATTTTATCGATTCTTATCGAATATCCCAATTTGATAAAGGCTCTTGCAGCTTCATAGACGTATATACCACCTTTAGCTGTAAGAAGACCCTCAACATTTTCCATAATAAACCATTTGGGACGTAAAATGGCTAAGGCGTTGACGTAATGCTTCAATAATCCATTTCTTGGATCGTCCCAAAATCGCATACCTGCTGTACTAAAGCCCTGGCATGGAGGGCCACCAATCAGAATATCCAACTCACCCTTTTTTAACCTCAAATTTTTAAGAAGTTTTTCAAAATCATAAGACATAATATCCGCCATTTCACATTGGGTATCAGTAAAATTATGTCTGTAAGTTTCCACAGCATTTTCGTTTATATCTATTGCGTAGAGAATATTATAACCAGCGCGTTTGAACCCCAAAGAGCAACCACCGGCTCCTGCAAAAAGACTAATAGCTAAAGGTTTGGCATTCATTTCTATTGCTCTGACATGAAATTGAGAGTAATACCGCAGAATATTCCGAACCGAATATACTCATCACCTGTGAATAATTCAAGACACAACTGATTCAAAAAACCCTTCAAACCGCAATAAAATAAGCCCCGAATGCATCAAAACATCCGGGGCTTGGATTCAACAATTATTACTCAGGAACTTGGCAGCAACTGGGCAGATTTGCATACGTATCGGCATCGGCCTTTTTGTCATTCGCCGCATACCCCACCTTGACAACAGCCTGCTCCAGAGCGGAAACATCGGTCACCTTCGCATCAAAAGTCACCTTCGCTGTTTTCGCGTCCAGATTGACTTCCACGCTCTCAACGCCATCGACCTCTTTCAGTGCTTTCTCTATGGTATTCGAGCACATAGCGCACTGCATCGTTGACAACTTCACCTCGACAGTCGTCGCCTCCGACTTTGACGAACAGCCGATCCATCCAGCCATGCCTATAGCTGTCGCGCCAATGACCAATAATGCAAAAATACGAGACTTCATAACACACCTCCTGAAAAGTGAATGATTCTGGGGTTTACATCGGGTGGGTTAAAAACCCACCCCTACATTTCGCCTTTCATCTGCGTAAAACGCTCAAATTACTCGCGTTTTTTCTGCGTCATCTGCGGATACCCTTCTCTCTTTCCACAACGCATAAATCGCCGGAATCACCAGCAGCGTCAAAATCGTCGATGACACCATCCCTCCCACCATAGGCGCAGCAATGCGCTTCATCGCCTCGGACCCCGTGCCCGTTGACCACATAATCGGCAACAGCCCCATCATCGTTGAAAACACCGTCATCAACTTGGGCCGCACCCGCTCCACAGCACCGGACATCACCGCCTGATTTAAATCTGCCAGCGTCAAAACATCGCCTTTTTCGCGTCTAATA
The DNA here is from genome assembly GCA_965205975.1 of Candidatus Latescibacterota bacterium. Lineage (GTDB taxonomy): Bacteria > Latescibacterota > UBA2968 > UBA2968 > UBA2968 > VXRD01. The sequence continues at coordinate 4,984,428 of OZ242195.1, read as the reverse complement.
CTCTCATAAGCCTGATCCAGATAAATCAGCATCACCACCCCCGTCTCGGCAGCCAATCCCGCCAGCGCGATAAACCCAACACCCACGGCAATGCTCATATCGTAATCCAAAATATACATCAACCATATCCCACCGACCAGAGCAAAGGGCAGAGAAAGCATCACAATCGCGGTCTCAGCTACATTTCTAAAATTCAGATACAACAGTACAAAAATGATCGCTAGCGTCACAGGCACCACGACCTTCAGCTTTTTCTCTGCCCGCAACATATATTCATACTGGCCACTCCAGATCGCGGTGTACCCGGGTGGCATCTGCACCTGCTCCAACACCGCCTGTTGCGCCCGCGCCACATAAGTCCCCACATCCACCCCTTCAATATCGACATAGACCCACGCATTTAACCGCGCATTCTCGCTCTTAATGCTCGGCGGCCCCTTCCGAATGCGAAGATCTGCCAACTGTCCAATGGGAATCTGCGCCCCCATCGGCGTGGGCACCAGCACGCGCCGAAGCGCGGGCAAATTGTCGCGCAACTCCCGTCCATAACGCAAATTCACCGGATAGCGCTCCAAACCCTCCACAGTATGCGTGATATTCATCCCGCCCAATGCCGACATAATAACATCCTGCACATCCCCAACCGTCAGCCCGTAACGCGCAGCAGCCTGCCTATTGATCTCAAAATCCAAATAATTGCCGCCTACTGCGCGCTCGGCAAACACACTCAGTGTACCTGGCAAATCGCGCACCACCGTCTCGATTTTCTCGCCCAACATCTGCAATGTCTCCAGATCATCCCCCACGACCTTGATACCTACAGGCGTCTTAATACCCGTTGAAAGCATATCGATGCGCGTCTTAATCGGCATAGTCCACGCATTGGTCAATCCCGGAAATTTCACCGCCTGATTCAATTCTCGAATTAATTTTTGAGGCGTCATCCCTTCTCGCCACTCGGACTCGGGCTTGAGCATAATCGTCGTCTCAATCATCGACAGCGGCGCCGGGTCTGTCGCAGTCTCTGCCCGACCAATTTTGCCAAATACGTGTTCAACTTCTGGGAAAGTACGAATAATCTTATCCGTCTGTTGCAACAACGCACGCGCTTTCGTAATCGATATCCCCGGCAATGTCGTAGGCATATATAACAGATCGCCCTCGTACAGTGGCGGCATAAATTCAGATCCAATTTTTTCCATAGGAAACAGCGCGTCCAACTTCACCAGTGCCTTATAAGTCAAACTCTGTGGCCGATCTGAAAAACGCGACACCACAATATCCCGAAATGGAAACACCGTCACAAACAACACCAGCCCCCCCAACACCATAGTCAGCACCCGATGTCGCAACACCCAATCAATCACAGGTCGATACAGATAGATCAACACACGACTGATGGGATTCTCCGACTCAGACCGAATTTTGCCCCGCACAAAAAAAGTCATCAGCACCGGCACAACCGTAATCGCCAAAAATGCCGCCGCCGCCATAGCATAAGTCTTGGTATATGCGAGCGGCTTGAACAACCTTCCCTCCTGCGCCTCCAGTGTAAAAACCGGCAAAAACGACAGCGTAATAATCAACAGAGAAAAGAACAGCGCAGGTCCCACCTCTTTCGAAGCGGCAATTATCATCTCACTATGCGACTTTATACCGCCATCGCGTTCGATATGTTTATGTGCATTTTCGATCATCACAATAGCGGCATCCACCATCGCCCCAATGGCAATCGCAATACCGCCCAGAGACATAATATTCGAATTGACACCCTGGTGATACATCGCTGCAAAAGCGATTAAAATCCCCATCGGCAATGTAAAAACAGCTACAAAAGCACTGCGAAAATGCAGTAAAAAAACAATACACACCACAGCCACGATCGCGATCTCTTCAATCAACTTCTTCTGCAAATGATCAACCGCGCGCAGAATAAGTGCCGAGCGGTCGTAATTGGCGACCACCACCACGCCTTCGGGAAGACCGGGTTTGAGCGACGCCAACTTCTCTTTCACCCGATCAATAACTTTGAGCGCGTTTTCCCCAGACCGCATCACCACAATACCCCCCACCACCTCCCCCTCGCCATTCCACTCGGCCAATCCCCTTCTAAGTTCTGGACCCACCTGCACAGTCGCAACATCTTTTACGCGAATCGGCGTACCGTGTTCATCCACGCCCAGGGCAATCTGCTCGATATCCGCCACAGATTGGATATACCCCAACCCGCGCACCATAAATTCCGTCTCTGCCAGCTCGACCAATCGCCCTCCCACATCGCTATTACTTCGCTGAATCGCCATCCGAACCTTCTGCAAAGGAATATTGTATGCCAGCAAGCGATTGGGATCCACAATCACCTGATACTGCTTCACAAATCCACCCACAGACGCCACCTCCGACACACCTTGCACACTACTCAACTCATACCGCAAATACCAATCCTGAATCGACCTCAATTCCGAAAGATCATATCTCCCGGTCGTATCCAGCACCGTATATTGATAGACCCAGCCCACGCCCGTCGCATCTGGACCCAGCTTTGGCGTTACCCCCTGCGGCAATCTATCAGACGCGGAATTGAGATACTCCAACACCCGACTGCGCGCCCAGTACATATCCGTACCATCCTCAAAAATCACATACACATAAGACATGCCAAAAAACGAATAACCCCGCACCGTCTTTGCATAAGGCACGGACAACATCGCCGTCGTCAGCGGATACGTCACCTGATCTTCCACCACCTGCGGCGCCTGCCCCGGATATTCGCTAAACACGATCACCTGCACATCCGACAAATCGGGAATCGCATCCAGTGGCGTATTCAGCATCGCATACACCCCCCATCCAATCACCATCAAAGTGGCGATCACCACCAGAAACCGATTCTTCACACTCGCTTCAATAATTCGATTTAGCATCGCGTTCCAATCCTCTCAAAATACGCGCTTCAATGCCCACCGTGTCCACTATGTCCACCATGTTTCACAGGATCTCCACGCATCCCTGCCAGTGCAGCCTTTAAATTGCTCTCTGAATCAATCAAAAACTGCGCCGAAGTCACAATCTCTTCCCCTGAATTTAGCCCCTTCAGCACCTCATATCCATCCTCGGTCTCGACCCCGATGTGAACCTCGCGCGGCTCAAACCTGCCGTCTCCGTGAGCCATCACAACAACCCTGCGCGTCCCCGAATGAATCACCGCCTGAGCGGGTATCACAATGCCCTCACGCGCCACCTCGGGGCGAATCACCACATCGGCATACATATCCGGTTTAAGCGCGCCATCTGCATTGTCAAAAACCATCCGCACCTGTACCGTGCGCGTCTTTTCATTCATAAACGGAAAAATATAATCCACTTTTCCCTCAAATTGCTCGCCCGGCAAATAAGACAGCGACACCTCTGCACGCTGACCTTTGGAAACCCACGGCATCTCGTATTCGTACACATCTGCATAAATCCACACCACCGACAGATCCGCAATGCGATACAGATGTTGACCCGACCCGATATACGCCCCCTCCAGCACATCTTTGTGCGTCACAATCCCCGAACGAGGAGCCAGAATGGGCATTGTTCGTCCAACCTGTCGCGTCTTTTCCAACTCTGCAATCTGACCCGCCGAGATATCCCAATACAACAACCTCTGCCGCGCAGCAGCGAGCAGGTCATCGGCACTTTGCGCCACATCTCGATCCATACCACTGCGCATTCTCTCCGCATAATCCAGAGCCGTCAAATACTCCTCCTGCGCCGCGACCAGTTCCGGACTGTAAAGCGCGAGCAAAGGCTGCCCCTTTTCCACCCACTGACCGGTATAATCCACATACAACTGCTCAACCCACCCGGCGATCTTGCTATTCACATCCATAATCCGCGTCTCGTCATAATCCACCCTGCCCACTGCGCGCACTGTGCGTTTCAAAGGCTGCTTTTCCACCACCATCGTCTTCACACCAATATTCTGAATCGTCACAGGATCAATCTGCACGCTTCCATCCTGAACTGACGACCCATCAGCCTCCTTCACCACCAGATCCATACCGCAAATAGGACAAGATCCGAGCTTATCCGACACCACCGTCGGATGCATCGGACAGATATATGTTTCCAACGCCTGCACCTGCTCTGTATGCGTATCTCCCGAAATCCAGACCCCGCCAACAAATCCCACAATCAATGATAGAATTGGAAGGAGATATTTCATCTCTCAACTCCTTTTTAAACGGACAGGCACAGGCCTGCCCCTACCTCGCACCTAACGCCCCACCGCCGCCGCCAGATCCGCCACCCGTTTTTCATGCTCAATCACATGTCGATAATATGCCATCTCAAAATTCAACAGCGTCATCTGATTATTCAACAACGTCAAAAAATCCACCTTATCCACCCGATATCCCGACAAAGCCGACGCCAGCGACTGCTCTGCCTGGGGCAACATCGCAGTGCGAAACAACTCGGCACTTTCCCGGTGTTGCCCGACCTCAATAACCAGACGCTGAATCTCGTAGTGAATCTGCTGGCGTTCAGCGGCCTTTTGCGCCTCAACCTCTCGCAGATTAGCCTGCACTTCTACAATCTGCTGGCGTTGCTTGCGCCCGCCAAACACGGGAAGTGGAATACCTATACCAACAGATATAAAATCGCTTCCTTTGACCGGATCATTGGCCGCAAACACGCGCTGGCGATATCCCAAACTCACCGTCATATCCGGCCAGAGATTTCTTCTCGCAACCTCAACCTCTGCTCGCCACATCAAAATCGATTGGTCCATAGCCTTCAGAGATGGGTGCCCCTCATCGGCTTGAGCCAGCAAGACATCAATCGTCAGCGGCACGCCTGAAAGACCAATAGTATCTGGCGGCGCGCCCAAAGAACTTTGAGGAGACCGATTCAACACCAGATTCAAACGCGCCTCTGCCAATTGTTTTTTCGCCCGAAGAGCAATCAACTCCGTATCCAGTGCAGAAAGCGAAACCTGAGCTTTTAACACATCCTGTTGCAACCCTTTTCCAACGGCGTATTTCGTGCGGGCAATGCGAACCAGATCTTGCAACAACACCCGATTCTTTTCCATAATCGCAATGGCACGGATCACATAAGCCAGATCAAAAAAAGGCTGCTTAATCGCATTGGCAATTGCCAGTTCTCGGTCGCGCAACAGCCACGCAACAGAATCCGAGGCAAACTGGGCTGATCGCTCGCTCGCCCGCTGTTTTCCTGGGAAAGAAAACTTCTGACTGACCACAAATTGATTTCCACTCATCGGTGTACTACTCAAATTGAAGTCGCTCAACGGTACATTGCTCACCTCAAAGCGAAAAGACGGATCTTCCAGCGCCCCCGCCTGCGGAATTCTCGCTTCAAAAGCAGCCAACCGCGCCCGCAAAACCGACAAATTGGGATTATTTTTCACAGCCTCCTGAATCAGCGCATCCAGATCCAGTTCATCTGCCCGCACAGGCAAAAAAGATATACCCATGAGGCATAGCCCGATCATGGCTCGGATAGCATACACAAGCCACCTCCAGAGAATCTGTATTTAGTATTTAAAAGGAAAAAGTCCGCAAAACATGCGGCGAAAAAAACGACCGTTTGGGAAAGATTTGTACACACCTATCCCCAAATACCGTTCAAGCACAGGCAGGAAAAATCAGATGAGAAATGCAGCGTGGTAGAGATACAGATCGGGCGGTGATCGCAAAGCTCTCTGGCGATCATCCACCATAAAAGGAAGGAAATCACTCTGGGAAAGAACAACAGAGGGATACAACGTCACACAAGTCAGATCCAACTTTGGATTTTGCCATTCACCCGGCAAAACAGCCAGATCGCGCGCCGGCATCTGCTGATCGACCGCCGCCTCTTTGCTGCAACAGCAATCTTTCAACTCTGCTGCAGCATGACACTCTGGCATCGAAGCCTGATGCGCCCAGCACAGACAGGGCGCAACCATTCCCATGAGCGTCAGTGCAACGACCACGCGCAGCAAAACGTCAGTAAATCGGAAATCGTATATATAATTTCTATTCATGGATCTTTTCGCACCATCTGGGGTGGCTTCTACACCTCGAATAAACGCATTGCCGGTTCTGTGAGGGCCTTATACTCTCTTATCTCATTTCCATGTAAGCCATAAGTGACTCCAAATTTAACGGCGATATCTGACTCAAATTTGGTAATGGGTACATAACTCTCTTGAAAATGGTGTTCAATATCGCGTTCCATTTGGTCAAGGAAGTATTGTATGCGCTTTTTTTTTATTTTTTCTTTACCAACTATATCGACAAAGCTGAGGACGGCATTGCCTCCCGGCAATAAATCTACGGATTTTGCGATGAGTGTGCCTGGATTTTGATTGGGGATTCGGTCAACGATACTTATATCTTTTTGTATATCTTCGGGAAAATCATGATCTTCATGCCGGTGGAGAAAAGCGTTAATACCGCATATATTATCTTTTTTTACATAAACTCGGTGAGCGGTGAGATACATCAGGCTACCTCTTTAAGTTTACGGACCGGCGTACCAGAATTGGAATCTCCGAGAATGTCTTTATCGGTTCCAAAGCTATGCGATAATGTTGCGCTGGCGTCGCGAATTAAAGACTTCGTCCCTTCGCTGTATAGTAACTGTTGCTCTTCTTCGCTCAGTTCATACCACACCACATCCATATCCTCCAAGATTGACTCTTCTTCCTCAGATTCAAATCCTGCATGTTGCCAGCGGACATAAATGAGATCAAGTTCTAAAAAACGATATCGCTCGAAAGCTTCACTCATGACATTTCACCCAATCTTCTCTGGTGCCATGTAAATTTTGCTCATATTCCTCGAACAAACAGGACTTCGATGGTTCAACAAGGGCGTGACCTGGTTTATCTTTACGCAAAGCCAAAGTAGAAGGTAAGTTAGCAATTTGAAAAGAAAAAATAGGGTGGCGTCCTCTGCCGCTCAAGGATTCGGGCAATCTATGTTTCGGTAGTTGTCTATAATCATCAGGTGTTACGGACATCCCGCCTGTCTTTGGATGTACTTGTCCTTGACTATCAATCTGAATATCAGCGTGGCTTCCCTCGATGCGAACTCCTAATGTTATTGCAGAATTTCCCGTTCGCGGTTTACCATCAGAATCCTCTTTCATTGCCCGGAAAACAATCTCGGGTGTTCTATGCATTCAGCAAATCCTTAGCCAGAGCTTTTACCACAGTCGTCGAAATGGACCATCAGTGCAAAAAAGAATAGCCAGAAATTATTATTTCGTCAAGCATATCCTATCTTTTTACCACCACCCGCGTCGCCGGCCTCGTCGTCCGCGATCATTTTCCCGATCTTCGGGCGTCTCGCCAATCACAATATCAAAATTTGCCGTCAATTCGCCAACCTCAGACCCGGGCAAAGGCTTAAACGGCACGGACAGCAAATCGTGAGACGCGCGACCCGTATTCCTGAAAATAGAATCCCACTCATTGTCTGGATTATCTTTCACGTACATCTGCGACGTCAAAAGCCGGTGCCCATTTTTATTAATCGCAAAATGAATATGAGCGGTTCGCGCCCCCCCGTACCGCACGGGCTTAATCGTCCGAAAGCGATATTCACCTGTAGATCCCGTCTCAAAACGCCCAAAACCCTGAAAATTTGTATCTCGCCTATTGCGCCGCGGAGCATCGGTATGAATATAAACGCCATTGCGATCGACCTGCCAGATCTCCACGATGGCATCCTTTACGGGATTGGCATTCACATCCAAAACGCGCCCGGTCAGATGCGTAATCTCTCCCACTGCGGGCGTAATCGCATCGTTGATTATCACGAGATCATTATCGACATCCAGCGGCATTTTATCCGGATAAAACGGGCCCTCGGTTTGCCGGGGCGTAAGCGTCAGTTGCTCGGCAAAAACCCCTGGCGTCACAAAAACCGCCGCACCCAATGCAGCGGATTGACACAGAAAACGTCGGCGATTAACAGACATTACGGCCTCCTTATTTCTACGTACCGCTCCAGACGCGCCACTTCGCCATCATCGACATACTTGCCAATCTCGCGCCGGAACTGTTCCATACTCGAATACGGACGGTACTCCTCAAACTCGTGTGCCATCCGCTTTCCCACACCGGGAATGGCGAGGATCTCCTCCTCAGTAGCCGTATTCAAGTCAATAGGCACAAAAACATACTGCTTCATCCGCGCAACCTCGGTATCATCTACGTATTTGCCCATCTCACGGCGCCATTGGGCGATAGCCGAATACGGACGGTACTCCTCGAACTCGTGCGCCATCCGTTTTCCCACGCCAGGTACCAGAAGAATCTCCTCCTCGCTGGCGGTATTCAGATTAATCGGAATATACATCTGAACGTAGAGCTTCTCGATCTCCTCCTGGCCCAGATGCTGTGACACGACCGGGTGCAATGCTTCCATTCCCAAGAACGGGCGCTGCGCCACAATCGCGTCAACGAGTTCCTTGCTCATCCCGGGAAGGGCGCCGAGTTCATCGGCTCCTGCGAGATTTGGATTGACGACCATTGCACTACTCGCAGCTTCTTCCGCGGGAGCGTCGGAGACAGGTGTCTCATCCACGTTCGACCCACCACAACCCCAGAGCATCGCAAAACACACGAACAGTACCGCCATATTGGTAAACTTTACGCCTCTTCCGCAAATATTCATGTTCCCTCCTGAGAATTTCTCACTTCACCAGCCCGCAAACCGGGGTGGCGAAAACAAACCGCTAAACCGAGCAACCCGAGAAGTGTCATCGTACCTGGTGCAAGCGACGGGGTAGCGCCCCCCAGAGCTTCCCAAACGAGTTCAAGCCCACCGCGGGATGGATACATCTCCAACTCGAACTCGACGTTTCCCTTGTAGTGAAGCCACTGCCCGACAAAACCCGAAACAACGAACAGCACCATCACAATCTGAAAAACGCGGACACTCGCCACGCCAGGCGCGATAAAGAGCCAGCCAGCGCACGGAAGTGCCACCACAAAGAGCACGAGAGGCACCCACTGCCAGAAATCCTCCATATGTTCAAGGAGGACAAGCTCGGCTCCCGTGCCGACAATTCCCATTATCAAAATAGCGAGAACAAAACGCCGAAGCGTATCGGCGTCTCCCCGCCAAGATCGTTGAGTTGAGATATCCAAAACGCATTCCTATTTTTTAGCACTAATCCTTAGACCACCCAATACGCCAGAACGTTCCCACCTATCATCTCCCATACCATATCTAAATCTTTTTATTTTTCGCATTGAGAATTATATTTAAACTTCACCATTCATTCTCAAAAGGAGAACCCAATGAAAAAACAACCCTTCACCAGCAAACGCGGCAACATCCCCAAATTCCCCTACTCCCAGGCTATAATCTACGGCGACCTCATCTTCATCTCTGCCCAACCCCCGGTCGATCCGGAAACCGATGAAATTGTCGGCGACGATATCAAAACGCAAACCCGATGCATTCTCACCAACATATCGGGCATACTCGAAGACGCGGGAACATCGCTCGACAACGTTCTAAAAGTAACCGCCATCCTCAAAGATCGCTCTCTTTTTTCGGACTTCAACGACGCCTACGCCGAATTTTTCCCAGAAAACGCACCCACGCGCACACCCATCTTCGGCGACACCGGCGCACACCTCATACTCCTCGACATCATTGCGGGGATGGAGTAATCTGAACCGCCAACTTACTCCCCACGCGGATCGCCTGCAACATATTTACGGCTTTGGCAACACCTTTGCCCGCGATATCATAAGCCGTACCGTGATCCACAGACGCCCGCACAATCGGCAATCCCAGAGTCACATTGACGGCCTCGTCAAACGCCACCAGCTTTGCGGGCACATGGCCTTGATCGTGATACATCGCCACCACGCCGTCGTAAATTCCGTTGTAGGCCTTCAAAAAAGTCGTATCCGCAGGCAGAGGCCCATCAACGCGCCAGCCTTTGCTCAAAGCCTTTTCAACTGCGGGACGGACGACCTCTGCATCCTCGCTACCGAATAAGCCATTTTCACCCGCGTGTGGATTTAACCCGCATACCGCAACCCTGGGATCTATCTTGCCCATACCAACGAGTACATCACGGGTAAGCCGAACCGTATCGTAAATCAGATCAACCGTAAGCCTATCGGGAACCTCGTGTAACGCAATATGCCCCGTCACATGCGACACATTCATGCGATCAGATACCAGCATGAGATGTGCGCGCTCTGCGCCCGATTTCTCAGCCAACAATTCCGTATGCCCCGCGTAGGGATAACCCGCCAGATTCATCGCCTCCTTATTCAAAGGCGCCGTCACAATCCCGTCAATGCGATCCGCCATCGCCAGATCAACCGCGCGAATCACCCACTCAGCCGCTACTCTACCCGCCTCGCAACACACCTCGCCCATAGCGATCTGATCCACATCCACATCCACTGGACACCAGACATCAACGCATCCAAACTCAAACGCGCCATCTTCGGGTCGCTCCACAACCCGCACATTCAGTCGCACACTGGCCATACCCATATCGCGCTTCAATATTTCCGGATGCCCAATAACCAGCGGCTTGCACACGCGATAGCTTTCCTCACGCGCCAGAGCCTTCAAAATCACTTCGGGTCCTATCCCACACGGATCGCCCATTGTAATGCCCATCAGCGGGCGTTTGTCTAAACTGTCGTTCTCAATCATAATAAATCCAACAAAAAAGTGGCGGTCTCAAAACCGCCACAATCGTTACTTCTTCTTTTTTGCTTGCCACCTCACTATCAAGGCCGCAATTAGACATAACACGGTTGCCGCAACCATGCCAATGACCGTTTCCATCACACATCCTCTCAATCATCGTCAGCCGTATCATAAACCTCATCGCCAGCGCGAGAGGCAAACACACCAGCGCTCAAACGCCGAATCGCCAGACGCAAATCGTCGAGCAAAGTATAAAACAAAGGCACAACCAGCAAAGTCAGGAATGTCGAAGCCAACAGCCCGCCCATCATCGTGCGCCCCAAAGGCGCATAAGACGTACCCATAGCATTGCTATCGCCCACTGCCATAGGCAGCAAGCCAAATACCGTTGTAAACGTCGTCATCAAAATGGGACGAAAGCGATTGCGCCCCGCTTCCATAATTGCATCAAAGCGATTCATACCATCGGCACGCAAGCGATTGACCATATCCACCAGCACAATCGCGTTATTCACCACCACCCCAATCAACACAATCACCCCCACAGACGCCATTCTATCCATGGGCGTATCTGTCAAATACAGCGTCCAGTAAACACCCAAAAAAGAAAATGGAATTGAAAAAAGCACTGAAAACGGCAAAATAAACGACTCGAACAAAACGCCCATCAACAAAAACACACACGTCACCGCCATCACAATCCCCAGTCGCTCAGAGGCTGCGTCCTCTTCAAGGCGTTTAAAACTCTCACCCTTGTCCCACGAATACCCGCGGGGCAACTCGAGACCATCCATCACTTTGTCAATCTCCTCGGCCAGACCCTTAATATCTGCCCGCGTCGTATAAGCTCTGATACGCAACTTGACCTTGCCATCGTACCGCGCAATGCGCCCCATCCCTCGCGAGACCTGGAAGAAGGCGACTTCGCTCAAAGCCACTTCTGTACCATCGTCGGTCTCAAACGGAAAATTGCGCAACTGATTCAAATTTTGTCGGTCTGCCCTCTCCAGAAAAAGCCGCACCCGCACCTCGCCGTCATCGGACTTAAAACGAGGCAACGACACGCCTTGCAGGCCATAAGAAATATAGCGCGCAACATCCCGTACAGAAATCCCAAGTCGTTTCGCCCGCTCCCGATCAATCACGACCCGCACCTCGTCATCGGCCAGTTCCAAATCCGTATCAACGCCAACGAGAGACGGGATTTGCCTCAAACGCCGCTCCACCTCATCGACGAGACTGACCAGGACCTCGGTATCATCGCCTACCAGATAAATTGACACGCCCGGCTCGCCACCACCGCCCCCATCGCCACGCCCTTCCACGGAATTCCGCACACCCACATATCTGGGCATATTTTTGCTAATATCTTCCACGACCTCAGCTCGTTCCATAGGCCCAGCAACGGGTATCCCCAGAGCATTGCGCGTATTTTTGTACGCCACGTACCACCACGGATCATCGCTCTTGGCCGGCATATACATGCTCAGATTACCGTAGCCAGGTCGGTAGTAAACGCGCAGGGTTTCATAGCCGTATTTTTCGCGCCGTGCCTCCAGAAATTCCTCGACCTCTCCCACAATATCCTCGGTTTCTTCTGGCGAAAAGTGACGCGGCAACCTCAACCGCACGTCCAAATCGTTAAACTTGTCCCCGCGGTGGCGGTCTGCGCGCTTCAGATTATCCATGGGATACATCGTCGTTGCCGCAAGTGCCAGCGCGATCAACACCGCGTCCCGACGGTGTCGCAATGTCCAACTCAACATGCGTTCATAAATTCCTCGCGCCTTCACAATAATTTGGGGATTGGGACGCACCCGACCTTTGCCCAATCGCACCGACGCCAGGGGAATAAACAACAGCGCCACAAATAGCGACCCCACCAGAGCCACCCCAACCGGAACACCCATGCGCGTCATGTAAAAAGTCATAAACATATTGCCGCTAAACAACATCATGGGCAAAAACACCACTACCGTCGTAAACGTCGCCATAGTAATGGCCTGCCCCACCTCACTCGCGCCAAAGATAGCGGCATCTTCGGGTGCCTCGCCATTGCCCCGCCGGCGATAAATATTCTCCAAAATCACAATAGCATTATCCACAACCAGCCCAATCCCAACCATAAGCCCCATCATAGTCACCACATTGAGCGACCAGCCGACAAAATACAACGCGGTCATCGCAATCATCACACACAGCGGAATAGCCAAAGTAATAATGGCCGTCATCCGCACGGTACGCAAAAAGAACAACAACACCAGTGCGGCAAATAACCCGCCCCAAAGCCCGGTTTCCCGAAGGTTGCGAATCGATTCCTTAACAAAAAATCCCTGATTGAACATCACCTGAAACGACACCTGCCCGGCCATGCGCGGATCTTCTTCGATAGCATTCAATTTTGCCACAACCCGATCGGTCACATCCGCGACATTTGCACCCGATTCCTGTCTGATGCCAAAACTCATACCTCTTTTGCCATCAATGCGCTGCGTCCACGACTTTTCGGGCACCTCGAAAACCACCGAAGCCACATCGCCCAGGCGCACTTTGCCTGCTCGCGATTGAATCTGGATATTTTCAATTTCCCGCAACGTGACATACTGCGCCAGCGACCGCACGTAAAATTTCTTTGTGCCTTCGCGCACATAGCCCCCGGCAAGTGCGAAATTGTCGCTCCTCAAGGTCGAAACAATCTCGCCAATGCGCACACCGCGCGCCCTCATGCGCTCTTGATCCACCTCCACCATCACTTCCTTGCGATCTGCGCCAAAAATATCCACGCGCCCAACCCCATCCACGCGCTCCAGAGGATACTGCACAAAGGTCTCGATAAACTGAAAGGGTTCCGCAATAGCCGGATCTACTGCCACAGCCACATACATAACAGGCCACGAATCCTGATCGTATTTGTGAATACGCACCTCGTCTCGCGCCTCTTCCGGCAGCAAGGGCTTGAGGCGCTCGAGCCGATCCGAAACCTGATTGTACGCAGCCACCATATCTGTATATTGGCGAAATTCCATATGCACGCGTGCGCCCCGAGAGCTGTAGCTACGCATGGACTTAATACCCTTTACAGTACGCAGCGTCTCTTCCAGCGGCAGGGTAATCTGTTGATCGGTCTCCTGCGGAGAGGCATTGCGAAACCCAACAGACACAGCCAAAAAGGGCGGCGTCAAACCATCGGGCATCATCTCGACGGGCATACGCACATACGCCACCGCCCCCAGCACCAACAGCGCGACAAGGCACATGGTAACGGACACGGGTCGCAACACCGAAATACGCGGCAAAAGTGAAGATTTGGGATTCATGGCAAATTCAGTAGTTAGTTAGCACCACCAGAGTATCGCTCTTAATTATCGAAGATTTACACAAATTTGGCAAACAAAGTTTGCGATGCCCTGTCAGAGGTTGGCGAGTTATGCAAATTAAAACGTCTTTTGTTAATTTGGGTTGCATTCTAAAATATAAAGCCTATAATTATAAATTGCAGACCAACTCTCCCGAAGAGAAATCGCCCAAATCTCCTCATTAACCCAGGAGCAGGCCATGACTGACCAGATTGCAGAATTGCGCGTATCCAACGACGCGATCAACGATTCGGAAGAGTTGCGGCGGCGCATCAATGAAGAAGGGTACCTCTTCTTTCGCAAATTACAGAACCCGGACAAACTCTGGGATTTGCGGCGACAAATGCTCAACAAAATGACCCCCTGGCTCGTCGAGGGAACCGATCCCATAGATGGCATCGCCGATATATCCAAACAGTGTACCGAAGGCGACACCGAATACACCGACGTATATCACGAAGTGTACAAACTCGAAGCCTTTCACCGCATCGCCCATGAACCAGAAGTTCTCGACCTGCTCAAAAAAGTAATGGATGGCCCTGTCTTCCCGCATCCGCACAAAGTCGCTCGCCTGTGGTTTCCGAAATACACGGCGCACACCACACCGATACACCAGGACTTTGTACACTTTCAGGGCAACTTCGACACCTACACCTGCTGGGCACCTGTTGGCGACTGCCCCATTGAACTGGGTGGCCTCGCCGTACTGCCCGGCTCTCACAAAATCAACGCCGTGATGAACCACCACTTCTCCCTGGGCGCGGGCGGCCTGTGCATCCACACCGACGAATTGGAAGGCCAATGGCACAGCACCAACTACGAAATCGGCGATACCCTCATCTTCCCCGCACTCACGGTACACCAGGCTCTACCAAACCTCACCGAAGACCGCCTTCGCGTCTCCCTCGACAACCGCTATCAAAAACTCGGCGACACCCTATCTGAGCACATGTTAGAACCCCATCTAAACATCTTCAACAATCTTACCTGGGAAGACGTGTACAAAGACTGGGAAAACGACGACCTCAAATACTATTGGGAAAACCAGGATAATCGCATCATACCCCGCGACCTCAGCTATTCGGAGAAAGGTTTTGCAGAAGCCCTCGAACTGGCTAAAACCGGAGATGAACGCGCACATCTTGCTATGAATCGCGCCATACGACGCGATCCCAACTCACCTCAAGCTCAAGCTGCCAGAGAAGCCCTGACACCTGCTTGATCGACAGCATTTTCTTACAACACTCTTCAGGAGGATTCTATGTTGAAGCACATTCGCAGTATTTTTGTCATAGCTCTTGCCGCAGGACTGATGTGGAACTGCGGCGGCGATCATGTAACGCAATCAGAAACCGGAACAGAGGAACAGATTGGCCGTCCCCTGAGCAAAATGGTGGCGCACGAGGATGCAGCACAGGCTGTGGTAGGGGTCACTGTACACCAGGATGCCGCACCAGTAAGCGGTGCAACTGTAGAATTTTCGCGCTCCATTGCGGGACAGACTCCCGACTATCAATGGTCGGGTATGACCGATGATAATGGTCAGGCATGGGTGGAAATCACATCGGGCAATGGTTATTACCAGGCGCGAGCCTCGCAGGACGGGGTCGAGATCGGTTCCTGGTCCAGCATACCAATTAACGAAGGCTACGAAGTCATGCTCAATTTGCCCATCGGTGGACAAGCACAGGTGACCGGTTCGTCCATGCGCTCTTTAGTCACGATTGACGAAGGTGAAGCCGTGCAAATCCGTTCGTTGCTCGCGCATACCATCGCGACATCGCTTGGTGGGCCGTCGCGGAACGCCATTGAATTGGCCGTACAAGACTTCGGCCTGATCCACGGTCACGCGGTTGAACTCGGCGAATCACTGGACACCGGGTGTGGGCCAGATGGCGGCCGCATGGGCGCAGAGCAGATCATTGCCGACCCGCAGGTAGTCGGCGTCATCGGCACGAACTGCTCCGGCGCAGCTGTGGCGGCCTCACCGGTGATCAGCGAGGCGGGTCTGGTAATGATCTCGCCATCCAACACCTCGCCAGCACTTACGTCCGACCTCGCCGGCAACGCGAGTTCCGACTACCACCCCGGCTATTTCCGCGTTTCGGTCAACGACCTCTATCAGGCGCGGGCAGTCGCCGACTTCGCATACAATGAATTGGGCCTGCGACGCATGACCGCCCTCAATGATGGCGACCCGTACACCCTGGGCCTCACCATCGCATTTGGCAATGCGTTTAGCGCCATCGGAGGCGAAGTCGTAGCCACCGCCACGATCGAGAAAGGGCAGACAGTCATGACAGCCGTCCTCACGGAATTTGCAGCAGCCACACCAGACGGCATCTTTTTCCCGCTCTTCGATATAGAAGGCATACCTTTCGCCAAGCAGGTGCGGGAACACGACAGCCTGAAAGACGCGACACTCATCACGGGTGCAGCCCTCCTCGATTCGAAATTCCTTGCCACACCGCAATCAGAGGGTGTTTACGCTGCAGGACCGGAGGCGGATCTCGGCTCAAATGTCAATGCTGCAACCGGCAAGAGCGTAGATGAAGCGCTCGCCGCGTACGAAGCCGCGTATGGCGGATTTCCAATCACGCCTTACTGGGCGCACTCTTACGACGCCACAACGCTACTGCTCAACGCCATCGAGATTGTTGCAGGCGAAGCGGGTGGGAAATTGTATGTAGATCGCGCCGCACTGCGCAGGCAACTCCACGCGACGTCAGGCTTTCAGGGCCTTGTCGGGACACTCAACTGCGACGAATTCGGAGACTGCGGCACCGGGCGCATCAACATCTACCACCACACAGATTTGAACATCACAGACCCCGCGCAATTGCCCGTGGTCTATCGGTTCTCGCCGTAAATTTTTTTGGAGGATTCCATGTTGAACCACATTCGCAGTATAGCTATCATAGCTCTTGCTGCAGGACTGATGTGGAACTGCGGCGGAGAGCGCTTGACGCAGTCAGAAGTCGGAACAGAGGAACAGGTCGGACGTCCCCTGAGCAAATTGGCAATAGCCCACCACAAAGCACAGGCTGTAGTCATGGTCAATCTGTATCGTGACGGCGCGCCAGTAAGCGGTGTAGCCGTAGAATTTTCGCGCTCTATTGCCGGACAGGTACCAGCCTATGAGTGGTCAGGCACAACAGATGAAAAAGGTCAGACACTGGTGGAAATCGCATCGGGCAATGGTTATTACCAGGCGCGAGCCTCGCAGGACGGGGGCGAGATCGGCTCCTGGTCCAGCATACCAATTAACGCAGGCTATAAGGTCATACTCTATTTGCCCATCGGTGGAAAAGCACAGGTGAAAGATTCATACTCTCTGGAAGAGCCAACAAAACAAATTACGGCCAGGGATGTAGTAGATAAAGAAACCCTCAAAGCATTTGTAGAAGCCGCAAAAGAATACGCGAAAAGCTTCCCCTTTTCCGAGGACATCGCAGAAGAATTCAGACAAGAGGGAGGCAGGTGGAAACACGAATCCATTTACCTCGCAGTTTTAAACAGCGAGGGCGTCATAGTGTATCACGCAGCCAATGCAGCTCTCGAGGGACAAAACCTGATTGATTTTGAAGATCCCAATGGCGTCAAATACGTCCAGGAACTCATCGCTGCAGCCGCTACAGGTGGCGGTTTTGTAGCGTATTATTTCGATAATCCAGCGGTAGATGAGAACGGAGATGGCGAACTGCTCGGAGATCCCATTGGCTCACGCAAAATAAGTTATGCCACCCCAATCACTGACCCCGAGACCGGCATGGAATTAACCCTGCTCTCTGGCTTTTATCCGCAGACACCAACAGATGGATGATCCGGTCGATATAGCACAAAAAAAGCCGCGAATTATACTCGCGGCTTTTTTATATATCCTGAAATCGGGACGACAACTGGCTTTAAGGGTTCTCAAAGCTATTTAAAATGTTTGACAGATAGGACTTACAAGCATAAACTGTGTCACAGAATATATTTGGTTATGACATGGAAAAACTCAAGAAGGAGAAGTGTGTGGAGAGACACTCTGTGACAAAACAAGAACTTTCAGACGAGGCGGGCAACGGCCTCCAGATGGCCCCCGAACTCATGCTTGAACTCGCGCACAAAGCCGCGGAACTTTTGGTGGCGCGAACTGAGACCTTGCCCGGGGAAAATGCCTGGGATGGAGAATTCAGGCAGGGACTGGAGAAACAACTCCTGAAAGATCCGCCCGAAGCTGGGCGGCCCCCAGTAGAAGTCATTGAGCAGGCCGCACGCGAGATCCTCCCAATTGCGATGCGACTGGACCACCCCCGTTGCTTCGCGTTTATCCCATCGTCGCCCACATGGCCCAGCGTGCTGGCCGATTTCATGGCCGCTGGATACAACGTCAACGTATGCACCTGGCTGGTCGGAAGCGGTCCGAGCCAACTCGAACTGGTCGTCATTGATTGGTTGCGGCAATGGCTCGGCTATCCAGAAAGCGCAGGCGGGCTTTTGACGAGCGGAGGCTCCGCAGCCAGCCTCAATGCCCTCGTCGCAGCGCGAGAAGCCGCGGGTCACCCAGAGCGCGCGACCGTCTATATGAGCGACCAGAGCCATAGCGCGCACATACGAGCAGCCAGGATCATCGGCGTCAGACCAGAATGCATACGCCTGATCCCAAGCGACGACCTCTTCCGCCTGGACATGGATGCACTCGCACAGACTGTAGCAGATGACCGCACAGCGGGATTCAACCCCATTGCAGTATGCGCCAATGCCGGAACGAGCAGCACCGGAACTATTGATCCACTCGTAACCATGTCAGACTACTGCGAGGCAGAAGGTATATGGCTACACATTGACGCTGCGTACGGCGGCTTCGCTGTCGTGACCGAACAGGGCAAAGAACTCTTGCGCGGGATCGAGCGGGCTGATTCCATCGGCCTGGACGCGCACAAATGGTTCTTCCAGCCTTATGAGGCTGGCTGTCTGCTGGTCAAAGACCTGAGTACACTTGAAAACGCCTTCGGCGTTCACCACGACATTCTCCAGGACACAATATGGGGCACAAACCACCCGAACTTCTCGGATCGCGGCCTGCAACTGAGCCGATCAGTACGTGCCTTGAAAGTCTGGATGTCAGTCCAGACCTTTGGGATGGCCGCATTTCGGGGGGCTGTAGCAAAGGGAATGGAATTGGCCGCCCGTGCGGAAGAGTACGTCCGCGAAAGCCAGATACTGGAGATGTTAAACCCCGCGTCACTGGGGATCGTATGCTTCCGCGTCAAACCCGCCGATACCGCTGTTGACGAAGAAGAACTCGAAGAGATCAACAAGACAATACTCGCCCGCATCTTTTGGGAAGACAAAGCCTTCATATCCTCGACGCTTCTGCATGGAAAATTTTCACTCAGACTCTGCATCGCCAACCACACCACGACCTGGGACGATGTGCGCGAGACCTTGCAGGCTGTCGAGCGATTCGGGCAGGAAGCTTTATCCTAAAGCCGCGAATTATAAATCCCCTGACTCAATCACCCACGCGCTACAACCCCGGTCCCTCTTCGTAGTAATAGCTCCCCGGAAAGAACTTTTCATTATCGGACATCGACTCAACCAACCGCACCTCTGCCGCACACACCTTGTACTCGGCTGTCCCCGTCACCGCATCGCCCACATCATTCGTCAACACATTGGCGCGCGCCTCGGCAAAATGCAACGGCATCCAGATACACCCCGGACGCACTTGCCGCGACAAAATAGCCCGCAACTGCACACTCCCGCGCCGCGTCGTCACCTCCACCATATCCCCGTGATGAACACCCCGCTTCCGCGCATCGCTCGGATGCAACTCCACAAAAGCCTCGGACTGTTTTGCATCGAGACCGGACTCTCGGCGCGTCTGTGTTGCGGCATTGTAGTGATACAGCGTGCGTCCCGTAGAAAGAAAAAGACCGTAATCTTCATCTGGCAATTCCGCCGGTGGGATATAATGCACGGGCATAAACAATCCCTTGCCGCGCAAAATCCCATCTTCGTGTAAAAATTTTGTACCCGGATGTTCTGCATCGGGGCACGGCCACTGTAAGCCCGCTATGCTCTCTTCACCTGCTACGCGATCTATCTTTTCCAATTTCTCGTGACTGATACCGGCAAATTGAGGAACATCTTTAACCATCTCGGCATAAACTTCCGCTGGATCTTTATAAGACCAATTCGCGCCCATCTTATTCGCCAGCATAACCAGAATCTCCCAATCTGGAAGCGCTTCCCCAGGAGGTTCAACCGCTTTGCGAACCCTCTGCACGCGACGCTCTGAATTGGTGAACGTCCCCTCCTTCTCGGCAAACACGGCTGCGGGCAAAATCACATCGGCAAAACGCGCTGTCTCATTCATAAACGCATCCTGCATCACGATAAAATCGACATTATTCAACCCCTTTTCCAACTCGAGAACATTGGGTTCGGACAACACAATATCTTCACCCATTACAAAAAAGCCGCGCATCTGTTCCCCCACCGTCTTCATCATCTCATTGAGATTCAACCCAGGCACAGGAGATAGTGGAACACCCCAGGACTTTTCATATTTTGCCCGCACTTCTGGATCATCCACGCGCTGATAACCCGGATAAAACATCGGCGTGGCACCCGCATCATTCGCACCCTGCACATTATTCTGTCCGCGCAGTGGATTCATCCCGGTCGCTGGTTTGCCCAAATGCCCCGTCATCAAAACCAGATTTGCAAGCGCATACACATTATCCGTACCGTGTGCGTGTTCCGTAATGCCCAGCGTATAATATATACCCGCTTTTTCTGTCGTAGCATACTGACGCGCTGTCCAGCGAATATCATCTGCTGAAATACCCGTTATCTCCTCCGCCTTCTCGGGTGTATAAGACGCAACTGCCTCTTTGACCTGCTCAAAATCTTCCGTCTGATTTTCGATAAACTCGCGATCGATCAAATCCTCTACCACGATAACATGCGCCATGGCATTGAGCAACCATACATCTGTACCCGGATTGAGTGGCAAATGCTTTTCCGCAATAGACGTCATCCATATCGCCCTGGGATCGGCGACAACGAGGGTTGCGCCTTTGCGAACCGCGCGCTTCATTTCCATAGCAATAATCGGATGCGCTTCACTCGTATTGCTGCCAATCACAAACAAAAAATCAGCATCGCGTATCTCGCCAATTGAATTTGTCATAGCACCCGCACCAAATGTTTCGACCAGACCGGCCACAGTTGGCGCGTGTCACGTGGCCGCGCACTGATGGACGTGATTTGCCCGAAACAGTACGCGCGCCATTTTCTGAACGAGAAAATTTTCCTCCATCGTACACCGCGACGAACTCACAAAACCCAGGGCATCTACGCCGTGTCGCTCTGCAACGCCCAACAATCCTTCCGCTGCTCTTTCGAGCGCATCGTCCCAGGTGGTTGGATACAATACACCATCCTCACCCCGCACAAGTGGCTGCGTCAACCGGTCGTTATGGTGAACAAAGTCATAGGCAAAGCGTCCTTTGACACACAAATTGCCGTCATTGGTCGTCGTGCCCGGCGGTGGACTCGTCACCTTTACAATCTGCCCCTGACCATCTCGTCCTTCTAAATCCACATTGAGATCGAGCTGACAGCCCACCCCACAAAAGTTGCAAGTTGACCGCACCTTTACCAGTTCGCGCTCGGGTTTTTGCCCGCGCGTAAGGGGCAATTTTTCATTCATAGCGCCGGTTGGACACACATCAATACATCCACCGCACAACTCGCACGTCGTATCAAGCAGTGATTTTTCATCCACCGTAGAAATAGTCGTATGCGACCCTCTACCCGCAAGGGTAATCGCCGAAACACCTTCTATTTCCTCGCAATAGCGCACGCACCGAGCACACGCAATACAGGTATCGGGATTAAAATCGATGTATGGATTGCGATCCTCTCGATCTCCCCGCATCGGCTCCATCCATCCCCAATCCATTGGCGCGTCGAACTCAGCAGCCATATCCAGCAATAAATCCGGCGCCCCCACTTCCGATACTTCTCGCTCGTGCGGATGATCGGTCATATACAAAGCCATCAGGGTTTGGCGGTGCCGATCAATGCGCTCATTCTCGGTCATCACCACCATACCAGCTTGCGCCACACGCGCACAGGCCGGTGTCATCAATCGTTCTCCTGCAACCTCCACGAGACAAGAGCGACACGCACCCGCGGGCTCTAAACGCGGATCGTGACACAGGGTCGGAATTTCCAACCCCTGACGGGATGCAATATCCAGCAGGGTTTCGCCCTCGGCAAAGCATACCGTCTGTCCGTTCAATGTCAGTTCATTCATCAAATTCCTCGGGGAAAAATTTTTGGGCACTCGTCAGGGGGAGAGCAGCAATTTGCCCAAGACCACATATCGAACCCTCACCCATTTGCCACGCCACATCTTCTGTGTGTTGCAAGTGAGGGTTGTCGTCCTGTTCCCGATTGCAAATGCGATTTTCAAGTGCCTCGTGTAAATACCGCGTACCAATGCGACAAGGGGCGCATTGGCCGCAGCTTTCATCGTGAAAAAATCTCAACTGTTGACTTACTGACCATTTTATATCCACCGTGTCGTTCAACACAACAACACCGGCCGAGCCGAGCAGCGAACCCAACCCATCCATTGTCTTAAAATCCAATGGCTGATCCCTGTATTTAGCCGGCAAAAAGCCCGAACTCGCACCCCCGGGACTAAACGCTTTCGGAGTACCAATATATCCGCCGGCCTCTTCGACCAACTCATCTAAAGTCACACCGAGCGGCAACTCATAGACACCGGGGCGTTTGACATGCCCGCTAATACAATACACTTTTGACCCCGCCTCTGTGCGCCCCAAATTGCGAAACCAATCGCCGCCGTTAGAAATAATCGAAGGCACGCACGCAATCGTTTCCACATTGTGAATAAGAGTGGGTTTTCCCCACAGACCGTATTCTGTGGGATAGGGTGGGCGCAAACGCGGCATCCCGCGCTTGCCCTCCAATGCCTCTAAAAGCGCGGTCTCCTCGCCACAAATATACGCACCCTGCCCCGAGTGCATGTGAAAACGGATATCGGGAAATATATTATGCGATTCAAACTCTGCAACTGCTTTTGCCATCACAGCCTTTGGAAAAGCGAACTCGCCCCGCAAGTACAAATAAACATCTCTCGCCCCAATTGTATAAGCCGCAATCGCCAATCCCTCGATGACCAGATCGGGACGACGCATCAAAATCTCGCGATCCTTAAATGTACCTGGCTCACTCTCGTCGCCATTTAAGACCACATAACGCGTGGTCTCTTTTTCTGAACACACGGCATTCCACTTAAAAGACGCGGAAAAACCCGCGCCACCGCGCCCCTGCAGCCCCGATGTCTCTATTTCTTCGATAATTTCTTCGGGACGCATCTTCGCGGCCTTTTTAAACGCTTTGCCCGACCAATCGGCCTGCCCTAACAAATTGATCGCCATAGTATCTGGATCATCTACCTCTGGCCCCACATGTCCCAAGTTGCCATTGGCTTCTATTTCTGACTTCAGCTTTGTCCAATCGCCTTCTGCCTGTGCCACATCTTTGACCGATACAGCGGGCAACACATCGCGGTCTCGCAACACCGCAGGCGGACGATCACAAGCTGCCAGACACGAACACCCCATCGCGGGCAGGCCCGCATCTTCCATCGCCTGCAGCACCTGATCTGCACCCGCCATGCGACACGACAAACCCGTGCATACCCGCACTTTTTTGTCCGTATCCGTCAACAAATCAAAAAAACTACCCACGCCATAGACCTGCGCTTCGGGAACACCGGTCTGTTGCGACACCTCCCGCGACACGCCTGAATTTAATCCGCCGCCAATCTGGAGCAAATCGGGCACATCGGCCTGTTTTTTATTCACACCAAACCTCTTTTTTATTGCCGTGCAAACACCTGAACGCCCCATACCATACCCCTGGATTTTGCCACAGCTACTCCCACATGTGTCCAGTGTCTCGCCAATATATTTGAACGATGGCCCGCACTTAACATCCAACATGCCTGCATCGTTTCGACAAAATATCCGTTTGCCACATTTTCGCTCACCTGGGAAAATGGCAAGCGTCGGGTGGTTACATGCCACATCACATCCAATCCCGATAAAGAAAAGTGGGATACCTCACCCAAAGCCAACATTTCCTCGAGGCGGATGCGCGCCACCTGCATCAAATTGGGATGTGGAAGGACTGCCTGACATCCAATCCGCCTTCGCGCCGCATTAATTTGATCAATCAAAAATCGTTCAGCCCCCTCATCGCCCGGATAAGGGTCTATTGTCAAAACTTCATCTTCTAACTTCTCGGGATTGCCAACAACCACCGCCTGGTGCGAAACCGCAAAGGTGCGCGCCCTGGGCAGGACAACCTGGACCTGTACGCGACAATGTCCTACCTCCCCAAACCGAAACCGCGCCTGAAACCGCCGCCCCTGCCTTCGCACAGCCCCTTTGATCACATTGCCATCGGGCGCGAGAAAGGCTGAGATAGATATATCTTCCACCTCGCTGTGTAACTGCCCTGTAACCGTCAGTTCTTCACCTGCGGCAACCGAGTCTGGAAGCGGATTGACCACCGCGAGATCTGTTCGCAACGGACCGGGATAACTGTATGCGACCGGCATTCGCACTTCTTTTCGACCATCGGGCCACGAGGTGATCTTTTGCCCAAAGCGATTGCTCTCAATCTCTCGCCCATCGGGAAAAATCTCCACTTGATATCCGGTTCCGCTGCGATGCAAAATTCGCCCATCGGGAAATGTTTCCCGAGTTGAACCATCCACCCCTTTCACAATCATATACCCATCGGGCTGAATAGCAGACTCATTTCTCCTTTTTTTGCGGGTTACTGTAGTGCTATCGGGTATTACCTCTGCCGAAATCCTCGCCACCCTTTCCGAAGTGCGTTGCTCCATCGCGCGGCCAGCTACACCATTGCGAACCACCGACTCATCTTTCAAACGAGACACATGCTGTTCATAGGCAGATACAACCCGCCCATCGGGAAACCGGGTTTCTTTCGCGCCCCCGGGAAATATCACCTCCACCCTCCCATCGGGATGCTGCCAGCGCTGCCGCCCATTGGGAAAAGTCGTCCACACCCGCCCATCCTCAAAGCGACGCCGGCGCAATCCCTTACCCGGAAAAGATGCACTCCTGGGCGTTAGCAAAATCCCCAGCAACACGCGCCAATAACCCGTGTCCGGAAGCTGTAACCCTCCAGGGCGTACATAATCCAACTGCGTTCTGGTACGTGTATGGATGACGTGTGCATCTTCCAGAGCCTCCAAACTGTCAATCACATCTCCCGCAAACCCCCTCAGGCGGCCGTATTCATCGGGGTGCAAATGAACGTATAAGTAATGAAAAGCCCATACTGCCTTTGCAGTATCGGCCATCTCGTAAATTTTTCCGCGCCCAAGTAACAAAGCGACCAGCACGCCGCGCTCTGTCCACCCGGACACCAGGGCACCTGTGGGAATTTTGAGAATCCGATTCTCTTGAACCAATCGGACATCGCGCAAAACGCGAACCGTATCCAATCGCACGTCATAAACACGGGCTGGCACTTTAATCACATCATCGGGCAAAACTTCTGGATATTCCGACAGGGGAATCGTCACACTTTTGATTACCGCTTTGCCAGAAGAGTCAACCAACCCGCGAACCAGATATGCACTATCAGGGAGTGCTTCTTCCGTCATCCCACCAGCTTCTTCGAGATAACTGCTCGCCGCTTTGTCGGACTGATAGACATAAGTACCCGGCTTTGCAACCGCACCCGAAACCGTCACCTGTTCGCTCTGCTGACATCCCGCAAAAATCGGGACCAGAACCAGCGTGTGAATAATCAAATGGCTTTTAGACAAAATCGTACCTATAATTGATCCATCAACCTTTGGGTCGCCTCAGTGGGATCCATCTGGCAACACACTGCTGAAATCACCGCAATGCCATGCGCCCCTGCGCGCATCACCTCGCCAGCATTTTCTATCCCAATACCCCCAATGGCGATAATCGGGATATTGACCCCATTGGCCATCTCGCGCAAGCCTACCAGACCTTTCACAATCCCCGCATCGGCCTTTGAACCCGTTGCATAAATCGGTCCAAAACCGATGTAATCCGCACCTTCGGCAATGCACTGATGCGCCTGTGAAAGCGTCTTTGCCGTCCCGCCAATCACTGCATCTTCCCCAAGCAGATCGCGCGCTTTTCCAATGGGAAAGTCATCTTGTCCCAAATGCACCCCATCGGCCTCTGAGGCAATCGCCACATCAACCCGGTCATTCACAATCAAAGGCACATCGCCACACGCATGCTTCACGGCAATAGCCGTCTCAATCAACGCGCGCGTCGAACCCTCTTTTTGTCGAAACTGAATGGTATCCGCTCCCCCAGCAACAGCCATTTGTGCCAGCGCTACGTGTGAAAAGCGATCTTGCAAAACAACATCGGTTATGACGTGAAGCTTGCCAATTTTTTTCATTTTATGTTAAAGTTGAAAAAAATAAAAATGATTTGTAGGACCGTTACCTTTGCCAATATTTAAGCCATGCCGGATAGCTTCTGTAACATAATTTTTTGCTCTATCTATCGCGTCGCACAACCCGTATCCCAGCGCAAAATTAGCCGCTATCGCCGATGCCAGTGTACAACCCGTCCCGTGTGTATTTCCGGTATCAATGCGTTCACCTTCAAAAATCGTTTCACACGCCCCATCCCACAACACATCCACTGCCTTACCCTCCAAATGTCCTCCCTTCACCAGCACAGCGCACGCGCCCAAATCGGCAATTTTGCGCGCAGCAAATCCAGCATCTTCCCGCGTCTTTATCTTTTTTTTACTCAACAATTCTGCTTCAGGGCAATTCGGCGTCGCCAACGCAGCGATCGGCAACAAACGATCTGTGATGCATTGTATCGCATCGCCCTTAAGCAACGGAAATCCACTCGTCGAAATCATCACCGGATCGACCACGAGCGGTTGCCCATTGAGAACAGTCAACTCATCGGCCACAGCCTCTACAATCTCACGCGAAGACAACATCCCCGTCTTCACCGCAGCAATCTCAAAATCGTCAAACACGGCACTTATCTGAGCGCGAACAATCTCTTCGGGCAAATCACAAGCTGCACGCACCTCTTGCGTATTTTGAGCAGTGACAGATGTAATCGCAGACAGGCCAAACACGCCATGGGCGTGAAATGTTTTCAAATCCGCCTGAATGCCCGCGCCACCACCGGAATCCGAACCCGCAATTGTCAGGGTTTGTTTCATTCCCATGCCTTCAAAAATTCACATACCGCCCTGGCCGGATCTTTCGCAGCCAAAATACCCGACATTACCGCGACACCTGCACATCCCGTCGCGCGACATTTGGCTGCGCGATCAGGCGTAATCCCCCCCAGCGCGTAAACGGGCAAGCGAGAGTGCTTCACCGCATTTGCCAATCCCGCAAGCCCTACTTCCACGCCATCATACCCGGGCTTGGACCCCGGCGTAAAAATGGGGCTATAAGTCACAAAATCTGCCCCATCAGCGCAATCTAATTCCGCATGGGTATGCGCGGAATAACCAATTAAAAATGACGGCTCGACCCGATCTCGAACCGCATGCGGCAATGCACCACCTGGCAAATGCACACCCTGCGCGCCGATCTTCACGGCAATATCTACTGCTGCATTAATCAACAGCATCGCATCATAACGCGCTGTCAGCGACAACACCTGCTCAGCCAGAGCTTCTAATACATCTCTATCCAGTGCTTTTTCCCGCAACTGCACCAGCCGCACCCCCGCATCCAGCGCACGCGCGAGCACATTCAGCATTGGTCGATCACCGCACGTTGCCCGATCGACAATCAGATAGAGAGGAGGTAGAGAAAGCATAACATTTTGCAGTCAGTAGTCAGTAGCCAGCGGTCAGCCCGCACACCCCAGCCCTTCTTTTTTATCTGCGTTCATCTGCGAAAAACGCTCAAATTATTCGCGTTTTTTTCTGCGGATCACACTTCCACCCGTCCTTCCATCGCCGTCGAAGCCGTTGCGTACAGCTTTCTCGGAATCCGCCCGGCTTCAAAAGCTAACCGCCCGGCTTCAACTCCCTTCTTCATTGCCATCGCCATCTTCACCGGATGCCGAGCACCTGCCACCGCCGTATTCAACAACACACCATCGCAACCCAATTCCATCGCCAGAGCAGCATCCGATGCGGTCCCCACCCCCGCATCGACAATAACCGGCACATTGACCGAATCCAGAATAATCTGAATATTGTACGGATTGCGAATCCCCATTCCCGAACCAATGGGTGCCCCCAGAGGCATCACCGCAGCACACCCCAAATCTTCCAGCTTTTTGCAGGTAATTGGATCATCATTACAATAGGGCAACACAGTAAACCCATCGTTCACGAGTGTCTCGGCTGCTTGTAGCAATCCCACCACATCAGGAAACAAAGTGCGTTCATCGCCAATCACCTCTAACTTAATCAGATCGGTTTTCAGCGCTTCGCGGGCCAACCGCGCAGTAAGCACCGCGTCTTGAGCTGTAAAACATCCGGCCGTATTTGGCAAAATGGTGTACCGCGACCGGTCGAGTAAATCGAGAACACCCTCGCCAGATTCGTCATTCATATTGAGCCGCCGAATGCCCACCGTTACAATCTCTGCGCCACTGGCTTCCACGGACTTCAACATCACCTGCATATTGGGATAATGCGCAGTGCCTATCAACAGCCGTGAACGATATGTTACGCCTGCCATCTTAAAATCGCCTGTCATAATATCCTCAAAAAAAGTAAGAAGTGTGAAGTAAGAAGGCCCCGCTACCCCCAAAAGGCTGGTACTTCATCTCATACTTCACACTTCACACTTCCCTACCCCCCCTGAACCGCATGAATAATATCCACCCGATCACCATTGTGCAACCGCATATCTGACCACATCGCCCGCGCTATAACCTCGGCATTTACAGCCACGGCAATACCCTTTTGTTCGGCATTAAAATTCATCTCAATCAGCAAATCGAGCAGCGTTGATGCATCATCCACTGATTGCTCTTGACCATTCACTGTAAGTAGCATGGATCACAATCCAAATCGGTCTATCCCAAAAGGCCGAATAAGTGCCGGGGTGCGCCGCTCCAAAATCACTTCTGCAATAGATAGCGCAGTCAACGGTGTCAGCAAAATACCTTTCCGATAATGGCCTGTTGCCATAATCAAACCCTCGATAGGCGTCTCGCCCAAAATAGGCGCGTCATCCCGGCTGCCCGGACGCAATCCCGCCGCAGACTCGACCAGGGGTAAATCGTAAACCCCCGGCACCACTTCCCAGGCGGCGCGCAACAACTCAAACAGCCCCCCCGCGGTCACATCTTCATCAAACCCCATCTCTTCTGACGTAGCCCCCAAAACGAGATGCCCATTATCCTTCGGCACGAGATACGCCACCGTAGAGGTCGCCACCCGCGAATACCAGACCATTGTATTGAGCGCGAAATCCTCCGTCATCGCCAGACGCATAATCTGCCCGCGCACGGGTCGCACCGGAGGCCTGGCACAATCGGGCAAACCCGGTATCACACGCGACCAGCATCCCGAAGCCAACACCACTGTATCGCCCTCAAAAATTTCCTCGCCAACCCGCACCCCGCGCACCCGCGTCCCATCTATCAAAAGTTCATCTACCCCCATCTCTTCAAACACCTCGCCACCCGCCGCCACAAGCCCCTTCTTCAACGCCATCACCAGACGCCGATTATCCACTTGATGATCGCCCGGACACCACACAGCCGCACTCACCTGAGCCGACAAATGCGGCTCTCTTTCCCTTGCCTCATCACCCGAGAGATAGGTAACAGATAGCCCCAAATCGCGCTGATAGCGATACCGAAATTTTAAGTACTCCAGATCGTCTTGCGTAATCCCCACCAGCAGCACCCCATCGCGGCGATAGCCCACACAGCACCCGGTATCGGCCTCCAATTCACCGACAAATCCGGGATAAACCGCCAGCCCCTTCAGGCCGAGATGCAATAGATCTTCTTCTTCAAATTGCACTTCTGACAGCGGCGACAACATACCCGCCGAAGCCCAACTCGCCGAGTGCCCAACGCGACTTCTATCAAACAGCACTACGGCACACCCCACACGCGCCAACCGCCAGCCAATCGCCAGTCCAATCGCCCCACCCCCCACAATGAGCACGCGCTTTTGTGCCATCACAACCTCAAGGTAAAAAAAACCACCCTTCGCATAGAGTCGAAAAGTGGTCTCACCATCCGTTCAACAAACTCCCTACGCCGGCACAATCCGGATCAGGTACAAAGGGTATAATCTCAGCTCACAGCAGCAAGCACCCCTGTCTTCTTTCAGTTTTGCAAAGATACCATTTTCACATCCCCAGGTCAAGACGTTCCCCTTACGACTTGACAGACGCCGACATATTCCTTAAGTTGTTCAAAACAACGCTGACCGTACAGGGGTGCCGAAAGGCTGAGAACACACCCTACGAACCTGCTCTGGGTAATGCCAGCGAAGGGAACGCGGCGCATTATGGAAATACAAACCGCCGATGCCTTCGCACACATCGTCGGTTATTTTTTTCTAAGGAGAAGGCCATGAGTAACCAGAATGGCAACAATGCTACAAAAATTTATCTCAAAGGCAAACACGGAATTCGCGTTCCTGCCCGCAAAATATCTCTAACAAATGGTGAAGATCCCGTTTACGTCTATGACACCAGCGGACCACAAGGTGGGGATGTGCGAAATGGTCTGCCCCCTTTGCGCGAACCGTGGATACGGGCGCGGGGCGATGTCGAGGATGTCGCACCTACTTATGTTCCACAGTCAGAAGCGCCGGAAATCCCGGAAAAGAAAACCGTTATTCGCGGTACGGGCAATGTCACGCAGATGCACTATGCCAAACGCGGTGAAATCACGCCCGAAATGGAATTTATCGCCATCAGGGAAAATGTCGATCCCGAATTTGTGCGCTCAGAAGTCGCGCGAGGCCGCGCCATCATCCCGGCAAATATCAACCACCCCGAAAGCGAACCCATGATCATCGGGCGCAACTTCCTCGTCAAAGTCAATTCCAATATTGGCAACTCCGTGGTCACTTCATCTATTGAAGAAGAAGTCGAAAAGATGCAGTGGTCCACCCAATGGGGTGCCGACACAGTGATGGATCTATCCACGGGTAAAGACATCCACGAAACCCGTGAATGGATCATCCGCAACTCCCCCGTGCCCATCGGAACAGTACCGATTTATCAGGCTTTGGAAAAAGTAGGCGGCATTGCTGAAGATCTCACCTTTGACATCTTTATGGACACCATCATCGAACAGGCCGAACAAGGTGTCGATTACTTCACCGTGCATGCCGGCGTACTGCTCCGCTATGTGCCCCTCACCGCCAAACGGGTCACAGGCATCGTATCTCGCGGCGGCTCCATCATGGCCAAATGGTGTCTCGCCCATCACCAGGAAAGTTTTCTCTACACCCGATTTCGCGACTTATGCGAGGTGATGAAACAATACGATATTTCATTCTCTCTCGGCGACGGGTTGCGCCCTGGCTCCATTGCCGATGCCAATGATGAAGCGCAGTTTGCCGAATTGCAAACGCAGGGCGAACTCACCAAAATCGCCTGGGAATACGATATTCAAGTCATGAACGAAGGCCCCGGGCACATCCCGATGCACCTCATCAAAGAAAATGTCGATAAACAAATGGAGTGGTGTCACGAAGCCCCCTTCTATACCCTGGGACCGCTCACCACAGACATTGCACCGGGCTATGATCACATTACCTCCGCCATTGGTGCGGCAATGATCGGATGGTATGGCACGGCCATGCTCTGCTACGTCACCCCCAAAGAGCACCTCGGTCTGCCGAACAAGCAGGACGTAAAAGACGGCCTCATCGCGTACAAAATTGCCGCTCACGCCGCCGACCTCGCCAAAGGGCACAAAGGCGCGCAAGACTGGGACGACGCCCTGTCAAAAGCGCGCTTTGAGTTCCGGTGGGAAGATCAATTCAACCTCTCGCTCGATCCCGATACGGCCCGTTCTTATCACGACGAAACACTACCTGCCCAGGGCGCCAAAATCGCACATTTCTGCAGCATGTGCGGCCCCAATTTCTGCAGCATGAAAATCACGCAAGACGTGCGTGCCTATGCCGAAAAAAAAGGCATAGAATCAGCCGAAGCCCTCGAAATTGGCATGGCTGAAAAAGCGCGAGAGTTTAAAGAAAAAGGGTCTGAGATTTACCAAGTTGCGGATTGACGTGAAACTGCATATCCTTGATAGTCCAGCTCTCGAAAAAATCTGATAGAGGAGGGGATTTGTCATCATTTCAAAGAGAGCTTCTTCTGATACCCTGCTGTGCAAAGAAGCAGCCTAAGGGACGCGGTCCAGCGGCAACGACCGAACCTTTATCTAATCTGGTTTCGCATTCTGTCTATTCCGACATACTCGAAGCAAGACAAGATGTCTTATCGTACATTAGCCAATGTGAAAAGTATTTGTCTGGCCAATATGAAAAGAACCGAGATGTGCATCCTGGTCCGGATTTTGGTGGACACTGCACTTCTGGACGGTATCTCTCGGCGATAGAGAGATATAAGGGAACACTATACGAAAGTGTTCCAAAGACATTAGCGGGTGACAGAAACCCGTCAAGAAACCAATGCAATCGTCATGTTCTCATTCTGTCAGCACTTTACGGGCCATTACATCCGGGGAGTGACATACAGGATTACAATCTGAAGATGTCAGACCAACCTGCATACAAGATATGGAAGGCAACCTTTCCGACATTTCTCAGAAATTATGTGATTTCAAATGAGATTCGGTCCATTTATCTCTTTTTTGGCACTACCACCCATTATCTGAAAATTGCCAGATTCGCAGTGGAACCCTTATTAGATGACCGTCTGATTACGGAAGCAATTCAGTACCACGTCATTAACGGTAATTCTAACAAGACGCCAAAACTTCACGGCAAAATATTTGTGAGACACTTAAAATTCGGAAAAATCAAGCAACTTCCAGAGGATATAAAGGAGTGCCGATTATGAGTGATAATTGTTAGGCTCTCCATATATTAAACAAAGATGAATCCCATACAGATCGTTGAAAAAATATACACAGAATTTTCTGCGAAGATACAGCAAGGCGTAATCCCAATTTCTCTGCGGCCTCCGTCGTTAATTGGCACAGTTCAAGACGATCCGTTCGATTCTTGGGTCGGTGATGAGATCAAGAAAGCCCTTCCCGATATTGAAGTGTTTCACGCTGGAAAGCTGACAACGCCCGATATCGTGCTGCGACATAGACCGAGCAACTCGATTCTGGGGCTCGAAGTAAAAAAACTTATTCAGCGGGCCAACGGAGCAGATCCAAGAGGTCTAACAATTGATTACAATAGCAGTCTTCCATGCGGGAAGACACTTATCAAGGTCGGACGAGATACTGTGGAAGTTCCTTGCTTCTACTTATTTGCCTTACTACGAAACGACAGTTCCTCAATGGCAACTTCCATTCTGATGGATGGTGATTTCCTCAACTACGACTTCGATCTGCACAAGGATGCAAAGTATGCTAATCAAAGCGAGTACGGTCATGGTCCGTATGGTGAAGGCTCTGTTCGGCATCGACGAATGTACACATATCCAAATCCACTGAATTACAAACTGAATTTCTTTTATCTTCGCCACATACTTGTGATCAAACAGCATGACTTGTCATATCTCGCTACACACGCAGCAAAATGCACTGACTTCATTATCAGAGATGACAAGTACCAAAATTCCTTCCATTACGTCGTGATTGACAACCCTGCAAGCCAGCCACTTCCGCTTGACCAATTGCCAGTTCGTCGGGACATTTTTCGAGCGTGCAAGGCCCGTCGC
This sequence comes from Candidatus Latescibacterota bacterium, assembly GCA_965205975.1. Taxonomy (GTDB): domain Bacteria; phylum Latescibacterota; class UBA2968; order UBA2968; family UBA2968; genus VXRD01. Next base: position 4,950,418 of record OZ242195.1, on the reverse strand, counting down.
CCAAGAGAGCGTACGGCAGCCATGCCTCAACTGCCAGAATAATCCTCATGCCAAAACTCATAGAGAAAGACTTTCCATTTGCAGAACTCTCGCTTATTGCTGAGCGGGAATCCTGGCGCAAGGAGGTCCATCGGCCTATCTACTATCTCCACAAGTGGTGGGCACGGCGGCTCGGCTCAGTTTTCCGCGGAATCGTATTAGGCGCGTGTTTAGAGGATTCTGAGGATTTCTGGGATCGTTTCTACAACAGGAATAATTTTGATAGTACCATCGTCTTCGATCCCTTCATGGGAAGTGGGGTCGCGGTTGGTGAAGCTGTGAAACTCGGCTGCAAAGCCGCAGGTCGAGATATAAATCCGGTCTCATACATCGCCTGTCGCGCTGCGTTTTCCCAATACGCAGCCGCAGAAGTTCTCTCTACTTACCGACATTTAGAGCAGTCTCTCGCCTCAAAACTCCTCAGCTATTTCCAAACCAAAACAAATACGGGGCAGGATGCGACCGTTTTGTACTATTTTCTCGTCAAAGTAGTCTCTTGTCCGAAATGTCAAAAAAAGATTGACCTTTTCAAAACACGGGTTTTCTCCAAGAATGCCATCCCCCGCAAAGACCCCTCTGCACGCACGCTCTGTCCGGCCTGTGATACTATCAATTTTACAGTTTACGACGCCGATTGCGTCCGATGTTCAGCATGTTCACTTGAATACAACCCTCAAAAAGGAAATATCAGAGGCGCGGTGGTTCATTGTGATGGCTGTCAGCACACTTTCCGCCTGATTGACAGGATGAAAACCACTGAGGGTCCTTTGTCCTTTCGCCGGTATGCAAAGATGCTTCTGACAAAAGATGGAGAGAAACTCTATGAGCCGATAAACGAATTCGATAGAGAGCTTGAACGCCAGGTAGCAGAAGAGTGCGCTGCAATCTCAAACAATTTTCCGGTCGTAGCTATTGAGCCAGGCTACAACACAGACCAGATGTTAAATCACAACTATCGTCACTGGCACGAACTTTTCTCTGATAGGCAACTTGTCTGTATCAACCATCTTCTCAAGGCAATCAAAGGTATTGAAGACCCAGATTTGAAACGTCTATTTGCCTGCCTCTTCTCTGGGACTTTAGAATTCAACAATTTGTTTACGTCTTTTAAGGGAGAAGGCACAGGAGCTGTGCGACACATGTTTTCCCATCACGTTTTGAAGCCAGAAGCGATGCCCCTTGAAGCAAATATTTGGGGAACCAGCAAATCTTCAGGAGCATTTTCGGGATTGTTTCGTTCTCGAGTTGAGAAGGCACTCGCCTATAAGTCCGATCCGTCTGAATTACAGATTAATTCATCAAAGAGCACAAAGGTCAGCGGTATCAATCATCCCGTCTCTGTACAGATGGCAGGCACTTTCGCGCAATTCGCTGCACAGCCAAACATGGTCTATCTCACCTCTGGCGATTCCAGTTGCCTGGATATTCCTGACAAAAGTGTTGACCTTGTCGTGACGGACCCACCTTTTTTTGATAATGTTCACTATTCACAACTCGCTGACTTCTTCTATTATTGGCTCAATCAAGCACTAGAATTTTCCTCTAAAAAGACTACAAGGTGTGTAAGCGAGGTGCAGGACACTCATCCCGAACGCTTCACAAACAAACTCACTTCGGTTTTTGCTGAGTGTAACCGCATCCTCCGCGACAAAGGCCTGTTTGTTTTTACTTATCACCATTCACGACACGAAGGCTGGACCTCTATTCATCGCGCAATCAGACAGGCTGGACTTATCTGTACACAAGTCTATCCGATAAAGGCCGAGATGTCGGTGTCAATGCCTCTACAACAGGCCGCATCACCGATTCACTTAGACCTCATTCTCGTATGTCGTAAAGATCAAAACAAGACTGTAAACGGCCAGACAAATTATTCACATCATCCTGCGATTGAGAAAGCTAAGGAACAAGCATTGAATCTGAAATCAGCCGGTATTAAGATGTCCCTCGGCGATGCGAAAGTCATCCTGATGGGATGCTTTCTATGCGAAGCCCATAAAATAGGGAATATTGAACAAGAGGAGAGGCTTTTTACAGAACTGGAGCAACGACTTGATGATTACGTCAATCAAGTGATGTCTGCAAAAGGTAAAGTACGTTATAAAGTCAAAGAGCAGGAACAACTCCTGCTCTTTGAGGAAATAGAGAAATACCTGACTAACAAAGAGGGAAGTCAGGTTTAGATTGCCCCTCTGAATCGCGGCTCAAAATCAGGCCGCAATGACGATTGCAATTCTATATGGTCGCTCAATAACAGATAACCTCACCATTGGTTATTATAACTCAGCGACGGTCTTCTGCAACGGACGGAGGTCCGACGAAGCCCGAACTAAGCGGTTGTGTCACCTTCACGGGTATCGCCGTATTGAGTACTTCGACATAAGCATCGTAGAAACGCTGAATATTTTCGACATAATGCACGGGCTGGCCGCCACGGCAGAAACCGTATCGCGCCCGCTCGTAATAGTCCGGTTGGGACAACAATCGCATCGCCTTTTCCACGTTGCCAAACCAGCGGTTGGAATCCCATCCCATTTCTCGCGCCAGGCGGCGGGCGTCGAGCACATGGCCGTATCCCACATTATAAGAAGCCAGAGCAAAGCGAATCCGCACTTCCATCGGCAGATTGTGATCAAACCGATTGATAAGCTGACGCATATACTTGACCCCGGCGTGAATGCTCTCCTGGGGTTCATGAAGATCGGTGAATCCCAACTCCTCTCCCGTACTCGGCATCACCTGCATCAGCCCCTGCGCGCCGACCCAACTAACGGCCTCTGGATCGAATCTGGATTCCTGGTACATCTGTGCGGTAATCAGACGCCAGTCCTGCCCGTATTGAGAGGCGTATTTTTTTGTCAGATCATCATAAGGCGACAACTGTCCGCTCAACCCGACCCGCATTGAATCTTTGGCTCTGGCAACGGCGCGCGTGCTCTTAAAATACCTCTTTTTCATCATATTAAAAAACAAGCCGCCTTTTTCTTCTTTTATATATTCGTTCAATGCCGCCAGCAACTCTGAATTGTCCTTGCGAACCGCCCAGCCCAGTGCCGTGGGCTTTATACTCAAAGCGGCTTTGAGGCGGCGACCATACGCGCGTTCTATATCGAACAAATGGGAATCGCACATCGTGAGGTCATAAATACCCTCTTCAACTCCGGCTAAAATATCTTCGGTTTCTACGTCATCGGGCACTATCGCAATCTCAAGACCTTTGATGGAATCCCGCAACGCCATCAGCGTCGTATAAAACGAAGAACTGGCACGCACATGTATCGTCCGCCCAGCCAGATCCTGAAGACTGGCAATCGAATCGTCATCCGCATGCACCACCACCAGTTCATTCACTTCCTTATACGGTTGCGTAAATGCCGCCTGCTCTTGCCGTTCCTCAGTAATAGTCATTGCCGACGCCACGACATCGCCCTTGCCTTCATTCAAATACGGCAACAGTTCGGCATGACTGTCCGGAATGACAATTTCGAGACGCAGGCCGTGTTCCGAGGCAAACCGCTTCATAAGTTCGTATTCGAACCCCACCTGCTTTCCCCGATAGATAAAATAAGTCATCGCATTATTGCGCGTAATCATCCGCAACCGGCGGCGTTCCTTCAAACCGGGCAAATCATCGGTAAATTCCTGCTGACGATGCCGCGTAAATTGATGCGCCAGCAAATACTCATCCACCGCAACCTTGAGCTTTGCATCGTTTGGGCGCATCATCAGGGCAAGTGGACGATCTTCAGCCAGTACTATCGGCGTGACCAAACTGTCGTAATAGCCAGACAAGGCGTGCCACAAATGCGCGTCGGATACAGTCGCTGCGTATTTGCCGCTTGCAACCCCTTCCAGCAAGTTCTCGATACTGAGCGTTTCCGGTACAGTGTGGATGTTCAAAGACGGAACCTGTTGCTGAATTTTGACCAGGGTCTGATAGTACGAACTGGACTGCCGCACGCTGATCGCCATACCAGCGAGATCTGCAATCTTCTCGGGCAAACTGTCACCAGACGCCGTAACCAGATATTCATCCACGTAGAGATATGGCACTGAAAACGCCGCACGCGCTTCCCGCTCTGGCGTAATTGTCAGGCTGGAAGCGACAATATCGCCCTCGCCTGTCAGCAATTTCTCCATCATCTGTGAATAACTTGTGACCTTTACAATCTCCAGATTCAGCTTGAGTGATTCGGCTAAGCCACGAGCGATATCGTAGTTGAGCGTCACTGGATCCGCCTGCCGAGGCATATAGGTAATCGGATCTGGACGGACAATCACCCGCAATACGCCGCGATCCTGCAATTGCGGAAGGTCGCCGGTGTATTTGGGTGGCAAGGGTTGTTTTTCGCTGCACTGTACAAAAGCACATAAAAAAATCAGTGCTGAGGGAATCATACGATGCAACACAGATGTATCTCCTTTCAATGATATAACCTCATCGCCGGGTCGATAGGGCTAAAATACTTTGCGGTATTTTCTTCCCAAAAGAAGAAGGGATTGCGATATAATCGCACCCCTTTTTTATAAACGAAAATATAGATAATAGTTTGGGGCGATTTATAGTTCCCGTCTCCCCGGCGGGTCGGATACAAAGCTTTCGATAGCCGCGTCAACGGATTCCAACGTGCGAAAATGCGACGACAACTTTCCGACCATCATCAAACTCTCCATCCGATTTGCAATACCGGCCAGCCTGAGGTCGCCTCCGGCATTTCTCAACATCTCCAGGCTGACCGCTAATACGCCCAACATCGTACTGCCAAACCACTTCACCTTGGAAAAATCGACCACGACATTTGTAATACCATCGGCCATGACCTCTTCGACATAGTGTTGAAAAGGAACGACTGTAGGACCACTCATAAGGGTACCCGATACAGTCATAACCGCAACCTGGTCGCGAATGTCAACTTTGACTCTCATCTAAAAAAATCTCTACGCATCCTGATCTGCAAAACTTTCCACAGCTCGATCTACCGTATCCAGGGTCTTAAAAATATTTGCCAACTGAGTAACCATCAAAATACTTTCAATCTTCCTGGTAACACCCGTCAATCTCAAATCGCCGCCTTCACCGCGCAGCGTCGTCAAACTCGCCGTTAGCACGCCCAGCATGGCACTGCCAAACCATCTCACCCTGGAAAAATCAACCACCACTTTTTTTACGCCCTCATTTGCAAGTCTCTTAATATGATCTTGGAACGGGGCAACCTCGGGACCGCTCATCAATTCACCCGACAGGGTTAAGACAGCGACATCCCCGCGGATTTTTTCCGAAATTCTCATACAAGCCTCCAAACCCCAGAACTTATTGAACATCGCACAGGGCACTGAAAATACGGCTGAACGCGCAAAAAAGCAAGTTATCAGTTATCAATTGCTTTTTTTCCCGCCTCAATCACCATCTGCAGGGCAGCATCTGCTATCGCATTGCGAATCTCATCGCGATCCCCATCAAATCGAAAATCTCTACACACCACACCTCCTGCACCGGCAACTGCGATATACGCCGTACCGATGGGCTTGGGCGACCGACCGCGAATGGGGCCTGCGATCCCGGTCTCGGCCAGACCCAAATCTGCACCACTCACCTTTCTCGCACCTTTAGCCATTGCGCGCGCGGCTTCTGCACTCACTGCACCATACGTATCCATCACCTGCACATCTATCCCCAGCATCTCGCGTTTAGACAGCGCGCTATACGCAATAACCCCCCGCTCGTAATAAGCTGAACTGCCCGGAACCGAAACAATGCGGGCACTAATCAACCCCCCTGTTGTGGTCTCTGCAACTGCAATGGTCCAGCCTCGTTCTCGAAGCAATATTCCGAGTTTCACTTCCAACCGTTCAGACATGTTTTACCCCTGATCAATAACCACAGGGGAACCCGATTTTGAAGACGCATAAGCTGCACAAAAGAGCTCAACAGACTTTCGCCCCTCTTCACCCGACACCACAGGGGCCGTGCCTTTGGTGATAGCAGAAACCATATCCTCTGCAATATCGGCTGGCGCATCAGGCACTTCAAAACGGCTCAAATCTACCAATTCCTCATCCTTTGTCATCACTTCTATACCACCGCGTTGATCCCACCGGACAGTACCTTCCGTGCCGCTGATCTCCACTTGTGTCCCCAAATTTGGATAACTCGATGTCGTGGTCGTAATCAGCCCCCACGCGCCGCTTTGAAATGTCAACTGTGCAATTGTAATATCTTCCGTTTCAATATCGTGTGTCATGGTTGCACTGCGCCCATAAACTTCCTTTACCGGGCCGAGCAACCAGCAGATGAGATCGACAAAATGCACACCCTGATTGGCTATCGAGCCGCCCTCTGTCTCTTTGCGGCTGCGCCACCCCATGGGAAAACCCCCATTGTAATAGCTCTGCTCGCGCCACCACTTCATCTTCACATCACCCAAAAAAATCTGTCCAATGATCCCCTGATCAATGGCTGCCTTCAATTGCTGGTTTGCCTTAGAATAGCGATTTCCAAAATCCACTGCCAGAACCTTCCCCGCATCTTTTGCCGCCTGAATCGCCGCATCGCACTTTTCCACGAGAATATCCATCGGTTTGGTGACAAATGCATGTTTGCCTGCTTCTATCGCTTCAATGGCGTAATCGCAATGCGTGCCACTGGACGTATAGATACCGATCGCATCGATATCATCGCGCGCAAACATCGCCTTGTAATTCGTCGTCCAGTCGCATCCATATATTTCGGCCTGCTCCACGGCCTTGTCTTCCTGTAAATCACACACGCAAACCAACGCGCTACCCTCTGCTGCTGCCACCTGTTTTGCTGCTCCGCGACCGCGCCCCAATCCCATAATACCAAATCTAACGTTCGACATTTGAATCTCCCTCTGAAATTACAGCCAGATTTTCCCGCAACTTCGACAATGTATCCCGATACTCGCGCTCGCGCTCGCGTTCTTTTGCCACGACCTCTGCGGGGGCATTGTTCAAAAAACCCGCATTGCTCAACTTCTTCTCCAATCCCCCCAGTGCCTTTTCCAATCCCCCAATCTCCTTCTCCAATCTCTGGCGCTCCACAGCGAGATCAATCACGCCGGCCAAAGGCACGAAAATTTCCACATCACCAACCACAGCACTCGCAGACGCTGCCGGGCGTTCTAAAGCCGCGCCGAGGGTCAAATTTTCAATGCGCCCCAACGCCTTCATATAGCCATGAACAGACGTCAAAATCGCGTGCGCCTCCTCAGACCCCGTCTTACACACCACATCCACGCGCTTGCCCGGCGGAATACGCATTGTACCTCGAATATGGCGCACGGCCCCCACCACATCCCGCATCAAAGCCATCTCTCGCTCGGCAACTTTATCAAATTGCGTTTTGTCGCATTTGGGCCAGGGCGCGACAATAAGTGCCTCGCCTTTGCGTGGAAATGTTTGCCACAACGCCTCAGAAATAAAAGGCGCGATGGGATGCAACAGGCGCAACGTGCCTTCAAACACGACACACAAAACCGACTGCGCAGTTTGACGGGCGTCTTGATCATCGCCATACAGGCGCACTTTCGCCATCTCCACATACCAATCGCAATACGCGCTCCACACAAAATCGTACAACGCGCGCGCTGCTTCATCAAAGCGATACGCCTCCAAAGCCTCTGTAACCTGTAACACCGTGCGATTGTACAAACTCAAAATCCACCGATCAGAAAGGTCTGTAATTGGCTCGGGCACCGTCTGCAACGCCACATCGCGAATGTCGCGATCGTCCAGATTCATTTGTACAAACCGCGCAGCATTCCAAATTTTGTTGCAAAAATTTCGGCACATTTCCGCAATGGGCGAATCTTGCAACTTATTGTCCTTTACATCGGCATCAAACCGAATATCCTGCGAACTACCGCATTGATACAAAAGCGACAGGCGCGTGGCATCCGCGCCATAGCGGTCAATCAATTCGCGCGGATCAATTCCCGTACCCAACGACTTGCTCATGCGCTTGCCATCGCGCGTTTGCACCGTGGGATGAACCAGCACCGTCCGGAACGGAATCTCATCCACAAATTCAACAGCCGTCATAATCATCCGAATCACCCATAGATACAAAATATCCCGTCCCGTAATCATCAAATCCGTCGGATGAAACAGCTTCAAATCCTCTGTATCTTCGGGCCAACCCAGCGTTGCAAAAGGCCACAGCGCCGAGGAAAACCACGTATCGAGCACATCTGGGTCTTGCGTCAACTGCTGACTGCCACACTTTGTACACAATTCGGGCGGCTCTGCATTCACAATCATCGCACTACAATTTTCACACGTCCACACCGGAATGCGGTGCCCCCACCACAATTGCCTCGAAATACACCAGTCGCGGATATTCTCCAGCCATTCAATCGAATATTCTCGAAACCGATCCGGCACATAATCGATCTTTTTTTCTCGCATCAGGGGCAAAATTAAATCGGCCAAATCGCGCATCGCCACAAACCACTGCTCCATAGGCATCGGTTCAATCACCGTGCCACAGCGGTCGTGATGGGGCACCGCGTGGGTATAATCCTCAATTTTTTCCATCAACCCCAGCTCGTCGAGTGCCTCAACCACCGCCTTGCGACACGCATACCGGTCCTGCCCAACATAAGCACCCGCATTCTCCGTCATCTCGCCATTCAGACCAATAACCGCGATTTCGGGCAAATCGTGACGCTGCCCTATCTCGTAATCATTGGGATCGTGTCCCGGCGTCACCTTCACCGCACCACTCCCCATTTCCGGATCGGCATAGTCATCTGCCACAATGGGAATAGGACGATCCATAAGCGGCAACATCACCATTTTACCCACAGCATCGCGCCATCGCGCATCAGATGGATGCACCGCCACCCCGGTATCGCCCAGCATGGTTTCCGGACGCGTTGTCGCCACAACCACATCGGGCGCGCCATCTATCCCTTTATACCGAATATGCCACAGGTGGCTATCGACCTCTCTTTCTTCCACCTCGAGATCGGAAATCACAGTGCCACACTGCGGGCACCAGTTCACCATGCGTTTGCCCCGATAAATCCAGCCCTTCTCGTAAAAACGCACAAATGTCTCCAACACCGCCCGCACGTACTCCTCATCCATTGTAAATCGCTCGCGCGACCAGTCATAACTACAGCCCAACTCGCGCAATTGTCGCAAAATTGTACTGCCGTATTTTTCCCGCCAGGCCCATATCCGTCTCAACAAGTCTCTGCGTCCAATTTCGCGGCGCGTCTTTTTTTCGTTCTCCCAGATCTCTTGCTCCACCTTCATCTGCGTGCCAATACCCGCGTGATCCGTACCGGGCAAACACAGCGTGCGAAATCCCCGCATCCGCTTATACCGAATCACCGCGTCGTGAATCGCGTGCTGTAACGCGTGTCCCATGTGCAACTCCCCCGTCACATTGGGCGGAGGAATCGTCACTGTATAGGCGGGACCTGTCTCGCGAAACTCCGGGCGAAAATATCCCTTCCTGTGCCAAAAATCATACCACGTCTTTTCAATATCTTTTGGATCGTAGGCACGCTCCAAAGCTTTATTCTTCATCGTCTCCATTACTCCTTCTCTCCTAAACCGAATAACCTCGCCACCCCTCATAAATCGTCCGCACAGATACTTTAATCACCGCTGTTGTGGGCACGGCCAATAACATGCCAACTGCGCCAAACAACTCGCTGCCAACGAACACCGCAAAAATGACGAGCAGAGGATGCAAATTAACACTGCGCCCAACCACCATAGGAGCGACAAAAACATTATCTACGAGTTGAACGATCGCAAACACTATAATCACTGGAATAACCACACCAAAACTCAGCGCAGAATATTGCAATACAGCGGCAACAACACCGGCAATAATCCCAATCGCAGGTCCCATATAGGGAATTACATTGGCCAAACCAGCGAGAAGACCAATCACCAAAAAATGTTCCAGACCGATGATATAAAGTCCGGTACTTGACAGAATCGAAACAATGATTACAGATAACACCATACCGCGCATATAGCTCCCCAATTGCCTGTCAATGCGATGCAACAGATTTAATATCAGTTCAAAATATCGATTTGGCACCTGCTCGATAATCGCACGCTTGATCGTTCTGCCCTCTGCTAAAAAAAAGAATAAAGCAAAAGGCACAATGATGAACAAGGTAAGTCCCGATAGCAATTGCCCGACCAATCCGGGAGTTTCCTTAAGCAAAATTGTCACGACGTTTTGCAGGTACTGATTCGCGGCCTGTATCCAATCGCGGCCCTTGAGCATTGGTAAAATTTCTTCCTCCCAATCGCGGCCTTTGAGCATTGGCAAAATTTCTTCGAGATAGGTCTGAGCTGATTTCAGCCACGGCAGGAATGAAGTTTCATAAACCGACTTGAGTGCCATCAAAGAACTGGGCTTGTATTTGCCAAACGCATGTTTTGTCGCCGAGATTAAAATTTTAGATGTGCCAAATTGAACCGAAGCCATTGTATCCGAAACCGATGACACATCCTCCATATTCCCTCTAAGCGTCAACACAATAGAATCTTCCCGGCTGCCAGACGAACCGTACAACCTCAAAGACGCCTGGCGCGGTTTATCCGCTTGTGGAGAAAATACCACGCGCAGGGTATCTCGCCCACCGACCATTTTTGGGCTGGCCTGTGGGGCAGCGGATTCCGCGTCTCCCCCACCGGGTGTCAATTCCAGGGGCAAGCCATCAACCTTAAAATCTTCGAGTTCGCTCTCAAACCGATCAATCGTCACCACAGTGTCGCCCGTATTTTCCACCACGCAGTACCAGGTACCCTGCTCACCAATAATGCTCTTGACCATATCCTCCGTACCGCGCACAATCATAGGCGCGACCACAATAAGCGGAATGACCACAATTGCAAAAACAGCCAGCAAGACGACAACCACGGCGATAAAACGATTTAAGCGGTGCGATTCGAGAAAATCAACCACGGGCATGAGAAAATACGACAGCACAAACGCAATAAAAAAAGGAACCAGCGTACTTCGAATAGTATATAGCAGCCAGAGCATCAAAACGATGAGGCCCAAAAAAATCACAATACGCAAAATCTGAGCAGTACTCATGCCGCCGGAAGAGGGTTCATTCATGACTCGTCTTTTCCGTCCTCTTTTTGTTTTACCGCCAGTTCATCTCGAGCAACCTGCAAACTGTGATTGGTCTGCCGCAATCGCTCCGCGACAATCCGCGCGAGTTGAATGGCAATTTTTACTCCCAAATGCGGTCGTTGTTCCGTCAACTGATACAATGCGTCTCGCGGGAAAAGTGCCAATTTTGTATCTTCTACTGCCACTGCTGCTGCTGTTCTCGGCGCATCTTCCAAAAGTGCTATTTCACCAAAAAAGGAACCGGCTTCAGATTGGGCAAGCAGCACTTTCTCGCCGTCTTCGCCATCCTCCTGAATCACCTCTACACATCCTTTTAACACCACGGAAACCCCATCTCCCGGATCACCCTGTTCAAAAACGACATCACCTGTTGAATACTTGCGAATTTCTATTAGTTCCACTACCGCCTGCAACTCTCGGCGGTTCAGTTCTCGAAATAGTGGAATGGCGCGCAATTTGGGAAATAGTGGCTTTTCGCGCTCCAACCATCGCTGTAGAAGTCGATTCATCGCAAATCCTATACCCCTGCGCGATAAGGCAACGCAGGTTCTGCTGCCCTTAAGCGTTCAAAAAAATCCAGTGCCTTTGGACGATAGCGCGATTCAATGTGTTGGTCAAAAAATGCGCGCAATATTCGCGTCATCTCTGCGCGTTTTACACCCCGCAAGAGGGAAAGATCAATGCGGTCGGGACGGCCCACCTGTAGATGCGCCATAAAATTTAACGTCTCGGACTGCACGCGCATGCCCACTCCTGCGTGCTTGTCACACAGAGTACCGCCCAGGCTGGGGCTGAACCCCAGACGGTGCCCCTGGAGCCGCGTACCACATTGAACACACCCACTCATATGGGGGCGATACCCCACCGCACCCGCAGCGCGAATCTGGAAATACCACACCGGTACATCCAGCGCTATTTCGGCAATGCTCCCCACCCATCGCATGGCTTCAAGTGCAATACTAAACAAAAGTGGATTGCGGTCTTCATCTTCGGTAATATGATCCAAAAATTCGCATATCGCGCTTCCGGCTGCCATTCGACCGTAGTGTTGTTTTACCGGTTCAAAAGCGTCTGCAATATCGCCCTCGCTCAATATTTGCAACTCTCGATTATCCTGTCGATAAAAAACATAACGCCCCCATGTCATGGGTTCAAGACTCGCACCAAATTTACTTTTGGGCCGTCGCGCCCCTTTGGCAACCAGACGCAACTTGCCGTAATCGCGAGAAAACAGCACCACAACCTTGCTGCTTTCACTCATGCGAAAACCGCGCAACACCAACCCATCGGTATGGCAAATCACGGCGACTCCAATGCTGTTGGTGGGTTGGGATAGACCATATAAATCGATTCATTGGGATACACCATGCCATAGCGCTCTCGAGCAATGCGTTCGATCTCATCCAAATTGTTTTCCAGCAGTTTTGCCTCGCGTTCCAGCATCGCATTCTGCTGGCGAATAGTTGCAATTTCCCGTTCCAATGCGACAATTTGCTGCTTGCGCATTATGAGTTGAAAAATTCCACTATCTCCTACAAAAAACAAATAAAGGGAAAGTACCACCGGTGCAAATATCAAAAATCTGTTCAGGCGTCGTCTCGCACTTCCCGGTAACATCGGACTATTTTCCGGCAATACCGTACTTCGTCCCCGATAAAATGAGCGCATAACACAATCTCCAAAATCAGTTGTCAGTTATCGGTTGTCAGTTGTCAGTCCCCGCCACCCAACCTCGGCGTGGCGGGGTAACTGACTACTGGCTACTGCTGTCCATCCGATTTAACACCACCATATCATCTCGGTGGATAACTACCGCGCCATTGTCAATCCCGAGAATTTCTGCAACTTCTGGCGTTTTTTTTCCGCGAATACGTCGCACATCATCGGCGCCAAATCGCGTTAAACCACGCGCGATCTCAACGCGTTGTTCCGATTCAACACCAATGAGTTCACCAACTTCAAAATCGCCAATAACGCGGATAATACCCGAAGGCAACAAACTTTTGCCTCCATCGCTCAAAGCAACTACTGCGCCGTCATCTACAACCACACCCCCTCGCTTTCGGGAATGCGCCAACCACAAATCTCTGCTGTTCAAACTGCGATTATCCGCTACAAACAACGTGCCGCAATCTGCCCCATCCAAAATTTCGCGCAAACCGTTTGTACATCCATTTGCAATCACCGCCATCTGCCCACCTTGCATCACGGCCTCGGCTGCCCTGAGTTTTGTGCGCATTCCCCCGCGCCCCAGTGCACCCCCCGAAGACCCCACAGTGGCGTAGAGTTCTTCGGGCATCCCGCGTACCAACCGAACCAATTGCGCGTTTGGATCTTTTGCGGGATCGCTTGAAAACAACCCATCGACATCGGTCAACAACACCAGTATATCCGCATCTACCAGATGTGACACCATCGCGGAGAGGCGATCATTTTCACCCACGGACAATTGCAATTCTTCCACCGCCACGCTGTCGTTCTCATTGACAACAGGCACAACACCATACCGAAACAATTGATCTAATGTATTGCGTGCATTCACATACCGCGTGCGATTGTCCAGATCATCCGATGTCAACAGCACCTGCCCCACCGAAATACCGTGTGCTTCAAATGCCCGTTTGTAAGCATCCATCACCAGTCCCTGTCCCACCGCAGCCGTAGCTTGCAAATCGGCCAAACGCCTCGGTCGATTACTCAACCCCAATTGCCCCATGCCAGCACCAACTGCTCCAGATGTCACAATTGCCACCTGTAAACCGCGTGCGATCAAAGACGCCACATCAGCGGCCAGGCGATCAATCACCGCAAGATTCAATGTATTGCTATCTGCCGTCACCACTCGCGTACCCAATTTTACCACCACCCGCCGCACATCGGCAAGTAAAGCTCTGCGATCAATTTCGTGTTCTTTTGTCCCACTCATGTCAAATCAATTTCGATCTTGGGGCGCACCGGGACCCCGCGTTCTGCGAGATACGTTTTGACTTCCGCAATACTGTATTGATTGTAGTGAAAAATCGACGCAGCCAGTGCCGCGCTCGCCTTGCCTTCCGACAACACCGCGTACATATCCTCTGGCCCCCCAGCACCCCCAGACGCCACAATCGGCACATCCACGCGCTCGGCAACCATGCGATTTAACTCAATATCGTATCCATCTTTTGTCCCGTCCGCATCAATACTGTTCAAAACCAGTTCGCCCGCACCGCGATCCACCAGTTCTTCAGCCCATTCGAGGGCATCTCGTCCAGTATATGTGCGTCCGCCATTGATAACTACTTCCCAGCGAACATCCTCTGATTGATTGGAATTCGGCCGTCGAATTGCATCAATTGACCCCACAATTGCCTGCGATCCAAAACTTTCAGCCCCTTGCGTAATAATTTCAGGCGTGTGTACAGCAGCCGAATTGATCGACGCTTTTTCTGCACCCCCTTCGATAATTGTGCGAATATCCTGATACGTGCGAACGCCCCCGCCAACCGTAAAGGGAATAAACACCTCTTCGGACACGCGCCGCACGAGTTTGCCGACAATATCGCGCTTCTCCGCCGATGCCGTAATATCGTAAAACACCAGTTCATCTGCGCCTTCTGCATCATAGCGTCTCGCCAGTGCAATGGGATCGCCAGCGTCTTTATCGGCAGAAAACCTGACCCCGCGCACATTGCGACCGTTTTTCACATCTAAACACGGAATAATTCGCCTTGCCAGCATCCTACACTTTCTCCGCAAAATTCTTCAAAATCTTCAAGCCAGCATCTTGACTTTTTTCGGGGTGAAACTGCACGCCAAAAGCCCGATCATTTCCGGCAATTGACGCATAATCAATCCCGTAATCCGTCACCCCCATCACATCTTCATCGCGCTCAGATGCAACAAAAAAAGAATGAACAAAATAAAAATAAGACCCATTGGGCACGCCATCTAAAAGTGCTGTCTCGCGCTGAATCCGCACTGCATTCCACCCAATTTGCGGAACGCGCTGCCCTTCGGGAAAACGCTTCACCTTCCCCGGCAAAATGTCCAATCCCCTGTGCTGTCCCATTTCTTCACTCTCGGCAAACATCAATTGCAATCCCAAACAAATACCCAAAAAAGGTCGGCCTTCTGAAATAGCCTTTACAATGGGCGTGATTAATCTCGCTGTTTTCAGATTACTCATCGCATCGCCAAACGCCCCCACCCCGGGAAGTACAACGCGCTCGGCGGTATCGATATCTTCGGGTTTATCGACAATAACGGCCTTCGCACCAACGTGTTCAAACGCCTTTTGAACACTTCGCAAATTCCCCATCCCGTAATTTACAATCGCAATCATCTCACTCTCCCAATGCGCTCGACCGCTCCGTCGCAGCCAAAACAGCATCCATCAAAGCCGCGCGCAAACCACCCTGCTCCAGCGCGTGCAAACCCGCAATAGTAGTTCCGCCCGCCGACGTCACCATATCTTTCAAAATCGCCGGATGCTCGCCGCTTTCGGCAACCATACGCGCAGCCCCCAGCACAGTCTGAGTCGCCAGTGTCAACGCCATATCTTTTGACAAACCAGACCGCACCCCGCCATCTGCCAGCGCATCAATTACCGCGTACACATAGGCAGGCCCACTGCCCGCGAGTCCAGTCACCGCATCCATCTGTGATTCTGAAACAACGACTGCTGCACCGACCGCATTGAACAGAGACAGCGCCAGACTCAGATGATCCTCACCCACATGTGCACCAGCACAAATCCCCGAACCCGCCGCACCGACCTGCGCCAGCACATTGGGCATCACGCGAACGACGGGCAATGACCCCAATTCCGCTTCCAATGCCGCAATTCGCACACCCGCCATAAAAGAAATAATCACCTGATCGCTGTGCAACAAATCCCGAAATCCCACAACGGTTTGCTTCCAAAACTGAGGCTTCACACCCAACACCACAATATCCTGATACCCCACCACTTCGCGTGCATCTGCCGCAACATGGACACCCAACTCGCGCCTTCTCTGATCCAATACCTCAGCAACCAGATCCACCGCCGTGATATTTTCAGGCGCGATCTCTCCCGACCGAATCCAACCGGCCATTAGCGCGCCCCCCATATTACCTGCACCAATAACAGCGATTTTTTTATTTTTCATAGCAATCAGCTTTTTTGTCTTACCTCATTAAACATACGTCAACCAGCCGCGCTTATCTTCCGCACGCCCTTCCACAACGGCAAAAAAGGCATCCTGCAGCTTCTTTGTGATCTCACCCCGAGAACCACAGCCGACATCGATATGATCAATAGCCGTAATAGGCGTGATCTCTGCTGCACTACCCGTAAAAAAAACCTCATCGGCAATATACAGAGACTCTCTTGGAATCGGTCGCGCCGTCACCGTATGTCCCAAATCTCGGGCAAGTGTAATAACCGAATGTCGCGTAATACCAGGCAAAATAGACGACCCGGTAGAAGGCGTGTAAATCTGCCCATTCTTCGCCATAAAAATATTCTCGCCGCTACCTTCGCTCACATAACCCTGCGTATCCAGGGCAATGCCCTCGGCATATCCATCGGCCATCGCCTCCATCTTAATCAGTTGTGCGTTCATATAATTTGCCGCCACCTTGGCCAGCGAAGGCATGGTATTGGGCGCCAGGCGATTCCACGACGCAAACCGAACCGACACACCTTTTTCCAGAGCTTCTGGACCCAGGTACTTGCCCCATTCCCACACCGCGATCACCACCTCAACCGGACATGGCATTGGGTTGACGGCCAATTCGCCAAACCCCCGAAAAACCACGGGCCTGATATAACACGCCTGCAAGTTATTAATGCGAATCGTCTCCAAAATAGCCGCTTCCAGTTCATCCTGCATATAGGGAATTTCCATGCGATAAATTTTGGCCGAATCGTAAAGCCTTTTCACATGATCTCGAAGCCTGAAACAGGCCGGTCCTCTTTCGGTATGATAGCACCGTATCCCCTCAAAAACACTCGAACCGTAATGCACCACATGGGACAGCACGTGAATTTTGGCATCGTCCCAACCTACAAAATTCCCATTAAACCAGATCTTGTCTGACTTTGGAATGGGCAT
The DNA here is from genome assembly GCA_965205975.1 of Candidatus Latescibacterota bacterium. Lineage (GTDB taxonomy): Bacteria > Latescibacterota > UBA2968 > UBA2968 > UBA2968 > VXRD01. Next base: position 4,933,162 of record OZ242195.1, on the reverse strand, counting down.
AAGAAAACCCTTTCTATAAAACTATCTCATAGCCAATGCACGGCAAATCCGTTCAAATCCATCTATTGATATGGTTTCAGGACGCGCTCGGCCATCGATATTCGCTACCATCAAAATCTCATTATCTACCACACCAGATAGTGCGTTGCGCACCATTTTCCTCCGCTGCTGAAATGCGGCGCGCACCACGCCAAACAAACGCCTTTCATCTACAATATCATAAGCAGAATTCGCTTCAAAATCCAGCATCAACACAGAAGAATGCACTTTGGGCCGCGGATAAAAATGCGCGGGGGGCAGATCAAACAACCGTTTTGCGACACACCGCACCTGTGTAACAACCGACAGCACGCCATATATTTTACTGCCCGGCTGCGCGATCATGCGTTGCCCCACTTCGCGCTGCACCGTAATCACAGCGCGTTTCCAAACCCTTCGAGCATCCGTAATTTGCCTGATGAGCGCGCCCGTAATATGGTAGGGCAAATTGCCCACCAAAATCGCCTTTTCTCGTTTTTCAATTCCAACAAGCGCGGGCAAATTGACCTGCCGCACATCATCTGATACAATTTTTAACCGCGAACCAAATCGATCGGAAAGCACGGCGCACAATTCTCGGTCAATCTCAATCGCGACCACCCGATCCGCTCGCTCAACCAGAAGGCCCGTCAACGCACCTCGTCCAGGACCAATTTCTACGACCAGATCCTCTTTATCAACCTGTACGGCCTCTACGATTCGCTCGATAGATGCGCCATTTGTGAGAAAGTGCTGGCCCAGCCGCGTCTTCGTTTTCACGTTGATCCCAATCCAAACAGAGTCTGAGCATTTTGCGTCGTCTGCCGACACACATCTCCAGTATCCCCCCATCCAGCATCAACCAGACATTCGGCGACATAGCGCACATAAGCCGGCTCATTGCGCTTGCCGCGTTTTGGTGCCGGTGCCAGAAACGGACAATCCGTCTCCAAAAGCAAACGCTCAGCGGGCACATCCAATGCGACCTTCAACGCACCCGAATTTTTGAAAGTGACAATACCACCAAAACCCAGATAAAAATTGAGACCAACCGCCCGACGGGCTTCTTCGACATCTCCCCCAAAACAGTGCATCACACCGCCCACATCGGATCCACCCTCTCCCTCCAACACATCTAACACCCGCGTTTCAGCACCTCGACTGTGAATAATCAGCGGCAGGTCCATCTCTCTCGCCAGACGAATATGTGCCCGAAACGCCCGTTCCTGAACCTCGCGCGGCGCGTAATCGCGATAAAAATCCAATCCCGTCTCGCCGACCGCAACGATTCTGGGATGCTTCAAAATCGCGGGCAGCTTTTTCAAAGCCGCTTCATCCGCCTTTGCTGAATCCGACGGATGAAACCCCGCCGAAGCAAACACATCATCCCGTACCTCAGCAAGGGCAATAGCCGCACGGCTCGTATCCAGATTTGTACCCACATTCAAAATTTGCCCCACCCCCGCGGCACGCGCCCGGGCGAGCAGATCGTCCAGATCCTTCCTGAACTGAGGAAACATCAAATGCGCGTGCGAATCGACAAGCATGTTGAAATCCTGTAAAGGCGAGTATCCGCAGATGAACGCAGATAAACACAGATGAAAGACGAGAGGTAAATTGTTAGTCTGTCAGAAAGCGTCCAACAACCCAACCCCGCCGTAACTCCTGTCAACGGCAACGGATAGTCAGGTCAATGCGGCGTAATCATACACAGGTGTTTCAATAGTGCGAACGGGTTGACATCTTTTCCAAACCGCCTGTTGCAAACATTCGACAGTCTCTGGAGAAAAGAACCTTTCCCCCGTCTCAACATTGACCCGAGCAGGAACATCTTCAATAATAACAAATCGCCCATTGACTTCAATGCTATACGTAACGCTCATCTCAACCAATGTTTCACGCGCCACTCCATGATCAGACATTCTCTTTTCTCCACGCCTGTCGGGTCAGTTGAAACCGCCGTGCGGGTTCGTTCTCGAACTTGGAACTGTTGTAGATAAACCCTTCCGTCTCCTGAAATCCATTCTTCTCCAGAACACGAGCAGACGCCGGATTGCACCTCAGGCAAGTCGAATGAACGATCTCCATGTCGAGTTCACAGAACGCATAGTTTAGCGCAAGAGCAACAGCTCTGGTCGTGATTCCCTTGCCCCAATGCGACGATGCGATTGCGTAATCACATCGGGTGCTACGTTTTTCGCAGTCAACCGCCCCGAGTTCTACTACCCCAACCATATCACCATCTGCAACAATAGCAAAATAGAAAGCCCCTCGATTTTTGTGTGCTCTAACGCCTTTCTTGACGAAAGTTTCTCCACCATTCTTCGGATATGGTTGGGGTATAGTAGTAGTACGCGCAACGCGTTCATCAGAGGCATAGCACTGTACGGCTGCTGCATCGCTGTACCGCAATGGGCGAATTGTAACCTCTATTTGCTCCTCAATTAACCTCTGCCCCATCACTAATCTCACCATCTGGCGTCACGAGTGTGAGGCCGTTATCGTCGGATGCCGCCAGCAGCATACCCTGGGACTCGACACCGCGAATAGTCGCTGGCTCCAGATTGGCAACCACCACAATCTGCTGCCCAACGAGTGCATCCGGCTCGTAGTACTCGGCAATCCCGGCGACGATCTGGCGTTGCTCATCGCCCAAACTGATCTGCAACTGCAACAGGCGGTCTGCCCCCTTCACGCGCTCGGCTGCGTCAATTTTTGCCACGCGCAACTTGAGCTTCTGAAATTCTGAAAAAGAAATCAAATCTTCTTCTGGTCTTTCCTCTGCCACATTGACCTCCTCAATACGCGGGAACACCGGATCGCCAGGTGCAACTTTCAAATTGGCATCCAGACCTCCCCATGTTTTTAAATCATCCAAATGAACATCTTCCGGCGAACCCTTTGCGCCGAGTTGCCGCCAAATCTCACATGCCTTTGAGGGAATCACAGGAAACAGCAACACAGATAGTTGCCGCATAGTCTCCAGCAACGCGTAAATCGTCACCTCAAGCTCGGCCCTCTTGCTCGCATCCTTCACCAAATGCCACGGCGCCTGCACCTCGACAAACCGATTGGCTTCCCGCACCAACCGCCAAACCGCATCCAGCACCGCATTGGGATTCATCGCATCAATAGCCTCGCCCACCGCATTAAGCGTCTCATCCGTCTGCGATTTCAAAGCGCCGAGCGCCGAATGGCTGCCATCAACCTCAGGCACAACCCCATCCAGATATCGCGCAGCCATAACCACCGAGCGATTCAGCAAATTGCCCAACTCATTCGCCAACTCGGTATTATAACGCTGGACAAAAGCCTCCTCGCTAAAATCGCTATCTTGCCCCAGCGTCATATCGCGCACCAGAAAATACCGAAGCGCATCCACGCCGTATTTATCCGCCAGATCCAGAGGCCGAATTGCATTACCCAGCGACTTCCCCATCTTTGTCTCATCCACGAGCCAAAAGCCATGCCCCATAATCGTTTTGGGCAATGGCACACCCATCGCCTTGAGCATCGTGGGCCAATACACGCAATGCGTGGTCAAAATATCCTTACCAATCAGATGACAAGACGCCTGCCACCAGTGCTCAAAACGCGCATTATCGGCGATATAACCCGGTGCTGTGATATAATTGATCAGCGCATCGAACCACACATAACAGACATAATCTTCATCAAAAGGAAGCGGAATCCCCCATGCCATACGCGACCTGGGGCGAGAAATACACAAATCGCCCAACGGTTGTCGCAAAAAACCGAGGATCTCATTGCGCCGCTTTTCTGGACGAATAAAATCGGGATGTGTCTCAATATACTCAATGAGCCAGTCCTGATATTTGCTCATTTTAAAAAAATAATTCTTCTCTGAAATCTTCTCCGTAGGCCGCCCGCAATCCGGACAGTTGCCATCAATCAGGTCCTTTTCTGTCCAGAACCGCTCGTCCGGGATACAATACCAGCCCTCGTAATTGTCGGCATAAACCTCGCCCGCATCGTAAATGCGTTGCAAAATCTCGGAGACAACGCGCTTGTGCCGCGCTTCGGTTGTGCGAATAAAATCATCGTTAGAAATATTTAAATCCTCCCACAACGCCTGAAATCGCACCACCATTTCATCCGCCTGTGCCTGCGGCGACAGATTGCGTTCTTTCGCAGCCTCATCCACTTTCTGCCCGTGCTCATCCGTACCCGTCAAAAACAACACATCATCGCCAGCCAGGCGATGAAAACGCGACAACACATCGGCCATAATCGTCGTGTACGCATGACCAATATGGGGTTCATCATTAACGTAATAAATCGGTGTTGTAATATAAAATGTACCCATTTTTCTAAACCTATTCAAAAGAACTTCATCTGCCGCCAGAGCGAGATCAAGCCCAAATTCATATTTACATTGCGTTGATTCATCTCACGCAGTGATTCAATCTTTTTTACAATTGCGGCGAGTTGGTCCAGATCAAAAACCTCAGCCAACCGCCCGACATTGTCCTCCTGATCGGCATTGGCTATACAATCGCCCCGGCCACATTGCAACAACAGCGCATCCCTGAGCCAAATTTCTGCACCTGCCAAAATATCCAATGCCTCTTGCCGGTCGAGTTTTGCAAGTGCTTCAAACGTGCGCTCGTCCTGCCCCCACATCAAGGCTTCCAAAAACTTAAAAGATCGATCTTGCCTATCTGCGATATGGCCATCGGTCATATCCAATGCCCGGCGAATATCGCCGCCACACGTACGTCCAATAAAATCTGCCATTGTTTTATCAACGCCCCTTGCCGTCAAGCTGGCACTGATATCCTGAGGCGAAAGCGCGGGAAATTTCACAAACTGACACCGCGACACAATGGTGGGCAACAACGCATTGCCCTGGGCTGCAACCAAGATCATCAGCGACCGAACAGGTGGTTCTTCCAGAGTTTTCAACATGGCGTTAGCCGCCTCTGCGCGCATTTGATCCGCATGAAAAATAAGAGTCGTGCGCCAGCCCCCTGCAAAAGCACTGTGCGTAAACTGCCGCTGCATCTGCCGAACGCGATCAATGGTAATCCCCGCATTCTTGTCGGGCAATGGATAGTGATAAGGCGATTGCCACACCTGCAGCAGTGCAGTCTGCCTATCTTCCTCCTTCACGCCCTGAGAAAAAGGAAAGAGCAGCGTACTATCCGGATGATTGAGATTTGTCACCTTGTGACATTCGGCACAATGCCCACAGGCCACAGCACCATCTTTCCGACAATGCAACGCCTGCGCAAAATCCAATGCCGCCGCCACAGCACCCGTACCAGAAGTGCCCAAAAACAACAGCGCGTGCGGGACTCGATCTCTTTCAATCAATTCGGTCAAAAACCGAACCGCTCGCCCCTGTCCAATCACCCGTTTCAATATCGCCTCTCATATAAAAAGCCGCTGGAACGGAACATTCCAACGGCTTTGTTTCATAATGCAAACGACTAAAATGATCCGCTATCCATGCTCCTGCTCGCAATGGGAATGTACAACACGTGTAGCCCGTACAACGACGGGCATCGACATTTGCATTGTTGGCACAAAAAACAACATGGAACGGCTCCATAATCAAAAGTATATCACATACACGGTGAAAAATAATATGCCTTATCCTTCCATTTGTCAAGATTTTATTATTGAATTTGTTCTTTCTCTAAATAGTTGACACTTGCGATACAATTTTTTAAGTTTGACACACAATTGTTTGGATATATGCGGAACTCATTGAGCGAGAAAATGCAATGCAAATAGGAAACAAAGAACTCGTCGTTATTGGCGACCGCGTTTTGGTCAAGCGGGAAGATTTGGAAGAGCGAACCAAAGTGGGGCTTTATTTGCCTCAAACCGTGGTCGAAAAAGAGGAAGTACAGAGTGGTCGCATTATGGCCACAGGGCCTGGTCTCCCACTGCCAGAAACGCCCGAAGACGATGAACCCTGGCGCAATACGCCAAAAGAAACGCGATATTTGCCCCTGCAAGTTGAGGAAGGAGATTTTGCCTTATTTTTACAAAAAGCCGCGATGGAGATCTCTTTTGAAGGAGAAAAATATCTCATTGTGCCCCAGGCTTCGATTCTCGTTGTCATTCGAGAGTCGAATACCGTGGTGGGCGAAGACGAGGTATTGGATGAACTGGAGGGTTTGGACGACCTCGACCTGTAGTAATTTCCCAAATGGTCATTCCCAAAAAAAGCCGCTGATCAGCGGCTTTTTTTTATTCACCTTATTATTCTTGTTTCGCCCGCGCTTCAGTATCCGACCTGGCGCACCGGAACCCCAGAGAAGGATAGGTTTTATCGGGCTTTTCACCGCGACGTCGGGCCATGTGGATGTGCGGAGCACTCCAGCCCCCACCCCTTATCACGCGCTTTTTCCCGGCTTCTGGCCCCGTGGGATTATTGAGAAGAGAGACGCGGTAATATCCTTCATCAAACCAATCCCAACACCACTCCCACACATTGCCCGACATATCGAGCAAGCCCTCACTGGTAGCACCTTCGGGAAAAGTTCCCACAGGCAGCGGACGTCGGTTTCGGGTTTCTCGAGTATTTGTTCGCGTGACGTCAAAACGGTCGCCCCAGGGGTAAAGGCGGCTTTGTACACCCCGTGCAGCGCGTTCCCACTCTGCTTCAGTGGGCAGGCGTTTGCCCTTCCATGAACAATAGGCATTGGCGTCATTCCAGGAAACACCCACAACGGGTTGGTTGGGACCATTGTATTTGACCTCGCCCCAATACCGTGGGGCCGCATGCCCTGTACTCGTCACAAATTCGCGGTACTGGGCATTGGTGACTTCGCGTGTATCAAGCCAGTAGGCATCGAGATAAACCTTGTGGACAGGTGCGTTTTTATCTCGGGTATCTCCCATGAGAAAATGGCCTGCGGGAATTTGCACCTCCATTTTACCTGTACTATCGGAAGATACTGCCGCACGGGATCTGCGCCGTTCAAAAGGAGAACGTCCATCAATTGTTTTGATACTCAACTTGGAAATTTCGATCCGGCTGGAAGATAGCTGAAGCGTAATAGAAGTCGCAGTCTCTCGAATCAGTTCGCCTCGCACAACGCGACCCGATTTGAGAACGACCTCAACAGCCTCAGTTGTATCGACCATGCAAGATAAGACTCCAAATAAGATCAAGCATACTCCCATAATATACCGCCGCATTTTGCCTCCTTGGCGATTGGATTATCGCTTTTTAGTTTCAACTTTGAAAGTAATCATTTCGCGGTATTTTGTCCAGTCCCACAAAATATACCCAAAGTGATTATAAAAATAAAAAAGCCCAACCTTAAAAGGCTGGGCTTTACGATAGTTCCCTACAATGCGGCAATTGCTAAACCATGTCTTTCAGTTTTTTCAAGGCTGAAATTCTTATACCCTGCGAAGCGGGTTTGGCTGCAATTGTTATTTTTTCGCCAGTGAAAGGATTGACGCCCTCTCGTTCTACGCGGGCCGGTTTTTCGACCCTTTTGATTTTGAGCAGACCGGGCAACACAAATTCACCGACAGAACCTGCTGTGACATGGCTTTCAATGGCACTGTCCAATCCATCGAGAACGCTACCCACATCCTTTTTGCTCAGACCAGTGCTTTCTGCGATCGCGCTTACAATCTGGGCTTTGCTCCATCGTTTTGTTACAGCTTGCGACATAATTCTCTCCCTTTGTGAAAATGGTTATAATCTCAAACCTAATGCCCCCTGGCAGATAGGTCAAAGGCTATACCCTAATTATAGTCCAGCATGCTTTGATTTGTCAAGTATAGATTGCCCATTCCTCATTCTTTGTGTCTTTTTAGCCTACTCCACCCAAATATCCGGGCGCGTATCCACCCCGTATTTCTCAAATATCGCATCAATAGCGCACTTGTCGTCTTCGGACAACGTCAACTCTAATGCTCCCATATTCGACACCACCTCCTCGGGTTTACGCACGCCAACAAGTGCGGTGCTAATAACGGGATTGGACAACACCCACGCCAGCGCGAGGTGATATATAGCTGTACCGCGATCCGCAGCCATCTGTCTTAACGCTTCCACCACCTTCAAATTGCGTGGAAAATTCTCCTCTGTAAACAAAGGCATATTAAACAACCCGCCCTTAGAGCGCCAATCTTCTGTGTCAAATGTCGTATTCTCATCAAATGCCCCGGCGAGCAGCCCATGCGCCAGAGATCCATATCCCATCATCCCAATGCCGTGCGCTTCGCAATATGGAAAAACATCCCTCTCCATACGCCGATCAAACATGTGATAGCCGTATTGCCCCACATCTACCCGCCGCGTCTTCATGCACGCATCGATCTCTTCCGCCTTGAAATTCGATACACCTCCAAAACGCACCTTACCCTGCTGAATCAAATCGTCCAGCACCTGCATAGGCTCTTCAAAAGGCGTGTGCCGATCGGGCCAATGAATCAAATAAACATCGATATAATCCGTATTCAAAAACTGCAAACTATTCTCTACCGACGCCATAATCCGCTCCCTGCGACTGTCGCGCCCCTTTTCCCGTCCCGAATCCGTATATCCAATACCGACCTTTGTCACCACAATCACATCCTTGCGTCGATTCCCCAGCCCGCGCGCGAGCAGAGCCTCTGATTTTCCCTTTCCATAGCCCTCGGCCGTATCAAAACAATTAATCCCCAAATCCAGTGCCTTGTGAATACCCGCAATCACTTCGCCTTCATCAAAATAACCATAATTCCCGCCGAGCTCCCAGCACCCAAATCCAATCGCCGAAACATCCAACCCGGTCTTTCCAAACGGCCTGTATTCCATATCGAACCTCCGGTTAAAATATTATTTAATTACCGCCCCATCCATCCGCCATCCACAGTCAAAGTCGTACCATTGACATAATTGGCTGCATCCGAACACAAAAACACACACGCGCCTTTCAGATCATCCGGCTGCCCCCATCGCCCCTGGGGAATGCGCGTCAAAATTTGCTCGGAACGGACAGAATCATTGCGCAGGGCTTCGGTATTATCTGTTGCAATATACCCCGGCGCAATAGCATTGACATTCACCCCCTTGCCTGCCCACTCATTTGACAGTGCCATCGTCAAAGTCGCAATACCCCCTTTGGCCGCAGCATAACCCGGCACGGTAATACCCCCCTGAAAACTCAGCAAAGACGCTGTAAAAACAATTTTACCACCTCCGCGCGCGACCATCTCTTTGCCAAACTCGCGTGCGAGAACAAATTGTGCATTTAAATTTACCTCAATTACTTTATCCCAGTATTCATCCGGATGATCCGCCGCGGGTTCCCGCAAAATCGTACCCGCATTATTCACCAATATATCGATCTGAGCAACATCTGCTTTCACCTGTTCTATAAAAGCCCACAAAGCATCTCGATCGGAAAAATCACATGCATAAGGGCGAAAACTACGACCCAATGCCGCGACATCTCCTTCTACCTCACTCCCCGACGCCAGCGATGCACTCACCCCCACAATATCGGCACCTGCCTCAGCCAACCCCTGGGCAAAAGCGCGACCAATACCGCGCCGGCACCCTGTCACCAGTGCAGTCTTACCACTCAAATCAAACTTATCCAAAATTCCCATAATAACTCCTGTTACGAATCTGCGAATCAACGAATCTGCGAATCAACGAACCCCGCCCATCCTCCCAAAGCATGTGCTGACATGATGTAAGTCAGTATCAGTATGTACTACCATTCGTCTATTCGTCTATTCGTCTATTCGTCTATTCGTCTATTCGCGCTTTATCACGCCTGACAGTCCAAAAGCACCTTCATCACCTCGCCACCCGCCACCATCTGTTCAAATCCTTTTGCCGCATCATCCAGTGGCAGCGTATCTGTAATCAGTGCTTTTACATCAACCGCGCCAGATGCCGCCAACCGAATTGCCCGCTCAAAATCTATGGGTTCGTACACGCGACACCCCACCAGATGCAATTCCCGCCAAAAAAACCGCTGTAAATCCACAGGCGGCGGTTCAGCGTGTACCCCAACCAGCACAATAGTCCCGCGAACCCGTACCAACTCCGTCATGACCTTTGCACCGGGCGCACTGCCACTAACTTCAAACACGAGGTCTGCACCTGCACCCTCGGTCCAATCTTCTGTATATGCGATAAGATCTGTTTCCAATGGATTCACAATCTCAAAGCCCAATGCCCTCGCCTTTGCCAAACGAAAGGGATTCACTTCGGAAATCACCACCTCGGCCCCATCCAATCGCGCCGCCATTGCAATTAGTATCCCGATCGGACCGCCGCCAATCACAACCGCGCGGTCGCCCAATTCCACTTTTGCACGCCGAACATCGTGGACAGCGACTGCAAGCGGTTCGATAAGCGCGCCGGCATCGTCGTCCAGTGCATGGGGTACGCGGTGCAAGCGATCGAGTGGTGCATTCCAAAAAGCCTGAAATGCCCCCGCAGAGTCAATACCCAAAAAATCCAGATTCTGACAAATATGTCGATGACCCCGCCAGCAAGCCGCACACGCCCCACATGCCACCGTGGGTTCAACCACCACGCGCTCCCCCACTTTGAACTCGGCATCATTCGGAACCTCTACAATCTCACCGCACATCTCGTGTCCCATCACCAGAGGAATTTGCACCCGCTGATCCATATGACCCTGATAAATATGCAAATCCGTACCGCACAAACCCGCCCGCGCCACTTTGATGAGCACCTCATCATCGCCCGGTTTGGGTTCCGCAACATCGCGCAATTCAACCCGCTCGGGACCCAGATAAACAGACGCTTTCATCCCATCTCCTTAATAACCCTTGAACTTCAGGGCTTTGTAATGTATGTTACCTCAAGTCAAAACGCCATCGAAAGCCGATCGGAAAATCAAAACTGGTCGGCATTTATGATACCGAACAGAAATCAAAGAGTCAACACATAAGGTTCTTCAATTTTCCCCATGTCCATTCTCCACACCTACATAACCCTCGACCTCGAAACAACGGGTCTGAACCCGAAAGAAGCCGAAATAATCGAAATCGGTGCTGTCAAAGTCAAAGATGGCGAAATTGCCGACCGCTTTCAGACTTATGTGCGTCCAAAAATGGGGGTACCCGAAGAAACAACGCGCCTGACGGGCATAGCGTTCAAAGACGTAAAAAACGCCCCCCGCATCAACGCAGCAATCGAAAACTTTATGACCTTTGTGGGCGACCAGCCCCTCATCGTACACCAGGGTCGATTTGAAACTCGCTTTTTATCTAAAGCCTCTGGCCTGCCCTTTGGCAACAACATACACAGCGTGTGCGACCTCGCCCGGATTGCCTTGCCCAGTTTACCCGATCATCGGGCGAACACACTTGCAGACTATTTTGAAGTCAAATCCCAATCAGCGCACAAAGCACTTGGCGATGCCGAGCAACTCGCGGGCATATACTCGGGCGTCGTCGAGATCTTGCGCGAAACCTCATTCCGTACCAAACAACAAATACTCCAGCTTTTGCAAGGCGCAAATAGCCCCTTGCTCAACATCTTTGTCGATCTGGGCAACGAAGCGGCCAAAAGCGAATTTATGAATCGCATTCGCGGTGGCGGGGCAGATGACCTCCCCCTCTCCAATGTGGGCGGCGAAGAAACCCGAACGGAAACAGAGGACCACGCGCCTCTCGACATCGACATGCTCTGCACCTTGTTTGAATCCGGCGGCACCTTTGACCGCCAAACCGAAGGATATGAAGTCCGCACCGAACAGATCGAAATGGTGCGCGCCATTGCCAACGCCTTCAACAACAACCACCTCCTCGTCGCCGAAGCGGGCACAGGCGTGGGCAAATCCATGGCCTATCTCACCCCGGCCATTCACCACGCCGCACAAAATGGCCGCCGCATCATTGTTTCCACCAATACCAAAAATCTTCAGGAACAATTGTTCTTCAAAGACCTGCCCCACCTTGAACGCGCTCTGAATATACCCTTCAGCTATGTCCTGCTCAAAGGTCGCAGCAACTATATATGCCTCAATCGGTGGCACGCAGCACTCGCCAATGTCGATACCTTCTTTACCGAAGACGAGCGCGAAGGAGCTTTATCTCTCGTTATATGGGCAGAGCAAACGCAAACGGGCGACATTTCGGAAAACAATGGCTTTGATATGCGTCGCCATGCTGGCCTGTGGGCAAAAGTGTGTTCCGACTCGGGATATTGCCGCTCGCAAAAGTGCCGCACCAACGGGCAGTGTTTTGCCAACACCGTGCGCCGCTCTGCCCAAAAAGCACATATCGTGGTTGTCAATCACTCCCTGCTCTTTTCCGACATCGTCTCGGAAAATGCCGTGCTGGGTGAATACGAAGACCTCATCCTGGACGAAGCCCACAACATCGAAAAAATTGCCGCACAATATTTGGGACGCGAACTCAATATATGGCACATTAAAAATTTTTCCGATCAACTGCGCAGTCCGGGCTTTCAAAGCACCGGCACCCTGCCCGCATTGCGCCACTGGATCGGTGTAGCCGATCTCAAAGACAATATCTTCGCCACCTTTGACAAAGGCATTGGACGGGCTGTGAACGCCGCCGAAGACATCTACCTCAAAGCGCAGACCTTTTTTCAAGACCTCACGGAATTTTTGTATGGCAAACAGGGCAGTCGCAAATTTAACTACACGCCAAAAGAGCGCTATCGTCCGGGTGAAAATACGTTTGAAACAGTCAAAGAAAGCCTTGAAGACTTTGCCGAAGCGGGCTCAGAACTCAATAACAGCTTAAAAAATCTGTGCGATTGGCTCAAAGACTTGCCCGACGACACCTTTCCCAACCAGGACGAACTCGTCAGTGAACTCGACGGACGCGCACAAGAATGCAGCGACCTGCTCGCAACCCTCAATCACTTGACCCATCCCGAAGACGAACAATGTGTTTACTGGTTTGAATTGCCAACCCGAGAAAACAGCAGCGACACGCGCCTGTTTTCCGCGCCCTTGCAGGTCGCCGATGTATTGCGCGACGCACTCTACGACAAAATGCGCACCATCGTCTTCACATCGGCTACTCTGGGCATTCGCGGCAAACTCATCTACTTTCTTCAGCGCATGGGGCTCGATACCATGCCCGAGGAGCGCGTGCAAACGAGTTGTCTGGGTTCGCCCTTTGACTACGATTTACAAGCCCTCGTTTGCGTACCTCAATTTATGCCATCGCCCAAATCTCCTCATTTTCAACGCGCCGTTGACGATTTATTACGCCATCTCGCACGCGAAATCGGACGGGGCACGCTGGCATTATTTACGTCCTACAGCATGCTCAACCAATCTTATGACGCACTCAAAAACGATCTATCGTCTGATGGCATCTTACTCCTGGGACAGGGGATAGACGGTGCGCGCGGCAGCATTACCGATCGCTTTAAGACCCACCGACGCGCAATGTTGCTTGGCACCGACAGTTTCTGGGAAGGGGTAGATATCCCCGGCGAAGCCCTCGAAATACTGGGCATTATTCGCCTGCCTTTTGCCGTGCCATCTGAACCCCTTGTTGCAGCGCACATGGAAGAGCTCGAAAAACAGGGCAAAAATCCATTTTTACACTATTCTGTCCCCGAAGCCATTCTCAAATTCCGCCAGGGTTTTGGCCGCCTGATACGCAACAAATCCGACAGAGGTATTGTCATCGTCTTCGACAGTCGGGTTTTATCCACCTTTTACGGGCGGGCCTTTCTCGAAGCACTCCCAGTTCAACATCGGGCGTTTCGGGCACCGGACCATTTATTACAAACCATCAAAAGCTGGTTCGACAAAGTGAGCGCGGCGTGAATACCAAATACCAAATTGCCATACGCGAACCCCTTCGGGAATTACTGGTAAAAATTCCTCAGCGCAATCATCCGCTCGTCGGGCATGCCTATCACTTCGCCAATGCCAGCCACGAGGGCCAGGACCGTGACGCCGGGCAACCGTATATCACCCATCCCATTGGCGTGGCTCTCATTCTGGCTTCTGAATTGGGCTTTGCACGCGACGCTGAAATGATGGCGGCGGCACTATTACACGACGCCGTTGAAGACTCTGCCCTGACCCTTGGCGACATTGAACCCACCTTTGGCAAAAATATTGCTACCCTCGTCAGCGGCGTTACAAAAGTTGAAGGCTTAAAAGCTGGACGCACTGCGCGGCGCATTGCCACCTTGCAACACCTGTTCACCCATGCCAGTCGAGACCCGCGCGTTCTCATTCTCAAATTGGCTGACCGCATGTATAACATGCGCAGCCTCGATGGCATTGCAGAACTCGACAGGCGGCAACGCATTGCGCGAGAAACCATTGATATATACGCACCCCTATCGCACTTGTTGGGCATGGCCCGCATCCGCCGAGAGCTTGAAGACCGCAGTCTTTTTTGTCTCGAACCACGCATTACAAATCAGATACAGACGACGTTTAGAACAGAACCGACCGAGCACCTCGTAACATTCCAAGACACTATTCGCAACCTGCTCAATGCAAATGGCGTGCGGACAAGTGTGCGCGTGCAAGAGAAGAGTTTGAGCAGCATTTACCGCAAAATGCAACATCGCCCCCTCAGTCAAATTCAGGATCGCTACGCTATTGAAGTTATTGTCTCACGTCGTCGATTGTGTTATTCGGCTTTGGGAATTTTACACGAGCAATTCCTGCCTGTAATGGAGCGTTTCAAAGACTTTATTGCCCTGCCCAAACGCAACGGTTACCAGGCTCTGCATACCTGTGTCCACCACAGAGACCAACGCTACGAACTCCACATTCAAACCCCCGCAATGCATCGCCTGGGCGAATTTGGCATTACCGCATTGCGCGGAGATGCAGAGCACGAAGAGCGGCGCACGCGCTGGTTGCACGATTTTGTCGATTGGTACGACCGCGCTGACGCCTCCCATCACCTGATGTCCGAACTCAAACGCATTCTCTTTACCCGAGAAATTGTCACACTCACACCCAGAGGTGATCCCTTTATTTTGCCCGAAGATGCGACCCTTGCCGATTTTGCCTTTGCCGTACATACCGACCTCGGCTTGCAATGCAAAGGAGGTCGCATCAACGGCGCGCGGGCTTATCCGTTCTCCAAACTCACCTGGGGCGACACCGTTGAAATTGACACCGATCCAACCCAACATCCCAAAAAGAGTTGGGTCAGCCGCGTAAAAACCTATCGCGCTCGCCGTCACATTCAGCACTATCTCAATAGTCAAACTCAATAGCCGATCCTATGCCTCGCTTTCTCTTATTTTTTTTCCTTATCCTGATTTTTGCATGTTCGGGCACCAATCCCGTACTCGAAAGTCAAAAAATGAAGGTCTCAAAAGCTCAAGAAGCACTGCGCGAAGAACGCATCCGCCTGCAAACCCTGCGCGACAGCCTGCAAAGCGAAATTCGCCGCAATATCGCGTTGGGCATTCCAAAAGACCAGGCAGAAAACATAGAACACGCCCGTATCAAAATTCAGGAAACCATTGTCATGGCATCGGAAAGAAATCTGGTGGCGCAACAAGCTCTACTCGATTCACTCACAAAATATGCCCCTTGAGGCTTTTGGTATTTACAAATATTAACTTGCACTAATAACAAAAATTTACCATTTTATACATGCGCTTAATGATTAGAACTAAATCACCAGCATTTTAGATCAAGAGGAGGAGCATTCGTGTCCAATCGCAAACATTTTCCTGTTGCGCCCAAACTTGCGTATGCATCCACGGGACTCGAACCTTATATCCCCTCGGCAGAACAGCCGTGGAATGAGCACCGGGCGGCACACCTCTTGCGGCGCACCCTCATTGGCCCAACGCCAAGAGAAATTGCAGAAGCCGCGCAAAGCACGCCAGAAGCCGTTGTAGATCGCCTTCTGGAAATACCTTTTTTGCCCCCTAATCCACCCGATAGTTGGGTCAACGAAGATCCATTTACAAGACCCGATGCAGATCAGCGCAAAATTGAGCGCGCGCGCGTTGACCAGACCCGTGTCTGGTGGATGGAACTCATCGTCAATCAGGGGTTCTCAATTCAAGAGCGCATGGTGCTCTTCTGGCACGATCACTTTGCCACCCAGGCCAAAGATGTCAGACGCCCGCAGTGGATGTATCTTCAAAATTTCCTGTTCCGCAAACACGCCGTCGGCAACTTCAAAACAATAGTTGAGGGCGTCACGCGCGACCCGGCCATGATCTACTACCTCGACAGCAACTCCAACAGAGTGGGCAGGCCCAATGAAAATTACGCCCGAGAACTCATGGAATTGTTCACCATGGGCGAGGGCAGCACCTACACAGAACACGACATCGGAGAAGCGGCCCGAGCGCTCACGGGGTGGATTGTCGTAGGCAAACAACCCACTTTTAGAGAGAATCGATTCGACAAAGGCCAGAAAACATTCCTGGGGCAAACCGGCAACTTCAATGAGCAAGACATTATCGACATCATTTTCCAGCAAGAAATCACAGCCGAATTTATATGCGGCAAACTCTATCGCGAATTTGTCTATGAGCATCCAGACAAAGATGTCATCTCGGAACTCGCGCAAATCATGCGCGATAACGATTACGAAATCAAACCCGTGCTGAAAGCATTGTTCTTGAGCGCGCACTTTTTTGATCCCGCCATCATCGGTGCCAAAATCAAAAGCCCCGTCGAACTCGTCGCCGGCACAGCGCGCAGTCTCGGTTTTAAAGCGGGTAGAGGCAGGAGTATCAGTTCCGAATACCTCGTTTACATCGCCCAGGTACTCGGTCAAAAACTGCTCGATCCTCCCAATGTGGCCGGGTGGCCGGGATATCGGCTGTGGATCAGCACATCAACACTGCCCGAACGCCACAAAATGACCGACGAAATGGTCGATGCCAAACCGCGCAATCCCAACCGTTACACCATCCTCAACCCGGATACTGTTGGATTCGTCAAGGCATTTCCCGATCCCTACGACGCGGAAAAACTCGTTCGCGCCATGGGAGAATGCCTGACCGCCTTTCCAGTTGACGATTATCGCCGCGAAATGTTTTTGGAAACGCTACTCGAAGGTGCCGATGTTTATGACTGGAATCCCGACGCTGTTGCAGCACCTCGACGCATCAAAAATATTCTCAAACTCATCTTTGAATTGCCCGACTATCAACTGAATTAGACTTGAGGCAAGGAGCTCGTTATGAACAGACGCGACTTTATGAAAAACGCGACCCGCGGTGGTGCCGGATTTGCGCTGGGCGGTTTTATGACGCGGGCTTATGGGCGCGCCGAAGCTATTGGTCCCCTGGCTGCAACAGCCCTCAGCGAGACCGACCGCGTGCTCGTTATCATTCGCCTCAATGGCGGTAACGACGGCCTCAACACCCTGGTCAACTTTGAAAACGACGCCTATTATCAGGCGCGTCCCAAAATCCACATCACAAAAGAAGAAGCCCTCAGACTCACCCCAACACAGGGCCTGCATCCCCAACTCACCGGATTCAAAGAACTCTACGACGAAGGTCAGTTGATGGTCATGCAGGGAGTCGGATATCCCAATCCCAACCGATCGCACTTTCGTTCGACCGACATCTGGTTGACCGCATCAAATTCCAACGAATTTTTGAACCACGGTTGGCTGGGGCGCTATTTTGAATCCCAAACTCCGGGCTTCCCAGACACCTTGCCAGAACAACCTCTCGCCGTTGACATCGGCCCCGTGCTTTCTCTTGCCCTATTGGGCAAAAATGGTGCCATGGGTATTGCCCTGCGCAACCCCAGGCAATTTGTCAATCTCGTGGAGCGGGGCAACAAAATTATCGAAGACGGTAAAATCCCCACACCGGCTGGATTTGAACTCGACTTTATCCGCCGCATCAACTTTGAATCCCTGCAATATTCCTCACAGGTCAGAGATGCCGCAGATAAAGGCGCGAACAGAGTTGAATATCCCTCTGGTAATCCGCTCGCCGACCAGCTCAGTCTGGTCGCGCGGCTGATCGCTGGCGGCTTACAATCCAAAGTGTATCTGGTCTCACAAGGCGGATACGACACGCACTCCAATCAGCTCAACCGCCACAACACCTTGATGAGATACCTCAACGAAGCAACCACGGCTTTTGTTCAAGACTTGCGGCAACATCAATTGCAAGACCGCGTACTCGGCATGAGCATTTCGGAATTTGGTCGTCGAACAAAAGAAAACGGCAGCGCAGGCACCGATCACGGCACATCAGCACCCATGTTCTTCTTTGGCCCATCGGTCAATGCGGGCATTGCGGGGCCAGCCCCCAACTTTGAACAAGTTGACAGGCGCGGTGACTTTTACTACGATCACGACTTTCGCCATGTCTATGCCTCGGTGCTCAACGATTGGTTTGACGTATCACAAGATGTTGTCTCGAACATCTTTTCATCCAATACATCACACATACCCATTCTCAGACCGCCACCCATCGATCTCGCCAAATTTGACTTTAATGCCGACGGCAAACTCGACTTTAACGACTTTCTCCAATTTGCCCAGGCCTATGGGAGCAATGAAGCCAAATTCGACTTAGACGGCGATGGCAAAGTTGGTTTTAGCGATTTCTTGAGATTTGTTGATGCCTACCGAAACCGTTAAGCATCCGGCATCGTCTGAAACTATAAAAGCCCCGGTCACACACCGGGGCTTTTTACTAATGGGTAACAGAGACGAGGCAACCCCATGCAAAAACCCAAACGCGAAATCACAATTTCCAATCGCTATCTCTACTTCTACGCCAGCCTGGTCAAACGCATCTACGGTCTGATCATCCGAAATGAACACAAAAACCAACCCAACGAGCGCTACACGGGCCGTCTGGATGAAGATGGAATACCGAGTTCCCAGGATGCGTCCCATACAAAAGGCAGACTATCCGGCACACCTGTCCAAGATGAAATTATCCTGTTTCGCTTTCGAAAACGCCTGCTCCTGGGAACTTGCCAGGCTGTTTTACCCCGCAAAATTTCCGAAATCGCAGTTTTATCAGAAGATGGCCGGCGCCTCCACTTTCGCCACACCAACCTCGTTTATCTTACCGGTATCTCATCGTGCGATGTACCCCTCAAAACTTACGCAACGACCGTCCGTACCTCGAGCCGAAAAATAGACCTCAAAGACGTTTGGGAAATCGCCGTTGAATCTGCAACCCCGCTTCCGCTTTCAGAAATCGCCGACCTTTACTACAACACGGAAATCGATGCCACACAGTGGATTGCCCTCTACCTTCACCTGCACCATGCCTCTCCTTATTTTCAGCCTCAATCTTCCAACTCGTATTCGCCCTATACGGCTGGTCAAGTCAATGTTCTCTACCAACGCGACAAACTTAGAAAAGATCGGGATGAAGAACGCGAAGAATTTATCCACGCCATGGCGAATAATGCCGAATCCATTGCAGAACACACGCTAACCCCACGCCAGCAAACCTATCTGGAACAGATTCGGCAATACGCATTATGGGGCAGAGAATCCCAACACGCAACTCAGGCTCAGGCATTGATCAACGAAATTTGCCAAACTAAAAAAAACCGCCAAAAATCTGCAGTCGAATTGCTCATACAAAAAAAGGTCTGGAAACGCGATCAAAACCTCGACTTGCTCCGCGCCGAAGTTCCAACTGCATTTTCAGACCTCGTCATCCGCCAGGCAGAAACACTCACGCCTACTTATGGCAACCGCAAAAAACAACCCGTCTTTGTAATACACCCGCCCGGTCACCCAGAAATCGCCCTCTCATTCCGCCGCCGGCTCTTTAGGGGCGCAGAATTTGGCGTACACATCCCAGATATCGGCGCACTCATTCCCAAAGATTCGCACATCGACCGCGACGCTGCCGAGCGCATGGCGCTCATACCCTTTCCCGATCATCCCATTCCCATGCTACCCACGCGCTTTGCACACGATCTGGGCCAATTCCAGAGCGGCAAAGCGCATCCAGCACTCAGCATCTTCTGGCGCGTGAATCGGGATGGCCGCCTCAAAGATTTTTGTATCGCGCAAACGGCCGCAATCAACAAAGCTGACCTTTTACCTGAAGACATCGACCATGCAAACGATCCCGCACATCCGCAGCATCGCGCCATAAAATTCTTCTCGCAATTATCCACGCGCCTCCACAAAACGCGGCAAACGGACATGCACGACCTTGAGGAGCAATCATCCCCCAACCACGCACATCACATTGCCCGCGAACTATCCCTGCTCGCTGGCATAGCTATTGGGCGATGGTGCGATAATAAAAACATCCCCGCAATTTACGAAATACGCGACCCCATTGAAAATATCGAATCCATCATACAAATCCCCCACCCCGTCGTTCGCCGCCACGAACTTCACCGCCAGACCCCAAACACCGGCCTCAATACAACGCCAGAAACACATCACGGCTATGGCATTTCGCATTATTGTCCCATCACTCAACCCACCACCCGATACACCGATCTCGTAATGCAACGCCAGATCGATCACTACCTTAAAACCGAGCAATCCCTTTACTCAGTTGACGACCTCAACACCCTGCGCTACCGCATGTGGGAAACGCTGGACCTCATTGACGGTCTGGTTCACCGCCATACTCGCAACTTAATGTTACAATCGTGGGAAAACCAACTCGGTCGGGAATTTCGCGCCGTTGTTCTCTACCTCAAAATGCGCGGTGTCCTCGTCGAGCTCCTCGATCACCCCTTCAAAACCGTCATCTATCCAAGTTATCCCGTAGAGGTCGGCGACGAAATTGACCTGAGCCTGACAGGTATTGACCGCTGGAAAGGCTGGGCACACTTCACGGAAAAAACCTACCAGCAATCAGCGGTAGGTTTTTAGTCTCCAAGCCCCTTTTTTTATCAGCGTTCTTCTGCGTTCATCTGCGGATCACCCTTCCCACGCCGGATACAAATCGTGCTCAATACGCAACAAACTCAAAATTCGACCAACGACGAAATCCGCCAAATCATCAAACGTCTCCGGCTTTTGATAAAATGCCGGCATCGCCGGCACCACGGCAGCACCCGCTTCGGCCACCGCCACCATATTGCGCAGTTGAATCAAATTCATCGGCGTCTCCCGCGGCACGATAATGAGCGTCCGGCGTTCTTTCAACGCGACATCAGCGGCGCGCTCAATCAAATTACGCGATAACCCATGGGCTATACTCGCCAGAGTTTTCATCGAACACGGCACCACCACCATGCCATCTGACTGCGCCGAACCACTCGCCAGCGTTGCAGCGAGATCCTTAAGTGGATGCAGTGCCATATTATCCACCGAAACACCGTAAAGTTCTCGGATAAAACCACCAAAATCTCGCTGTTTTCCCTCAAAGCCCGCCTCATCTCGCAGCAACATCCAGCCAAATTCGGATATCACCACATCCACAGCAACCCTGTGCATCAGCAACGCACGCAATGTGCGCAACGCATAAATAGCCCCACTTGCCCCTGTAATTGCAACCGTAATTTGTTTCATAGCAAACAGAATCCCAGATACAGCGGATTACAACAACAAATCGACCAGCATCCCCACAAAATACACCACACTGACCACACCATTCATTGTCAAAGACGCCATGCCCGCCCTTGACAAATCCCGGTGTCTCACCAAATAATGCTCGTAAATCAGCAAACATCCCACGCACACCACGCCAGCTACATAAACCATCCCCAATTCAAATACCCGCCCCACGCCGACCATCAAACCAAAAGCAATCACATGAAATATTCGCGCAATCCACAATGCGGGTCCAACCCCAAACTTCTGCGGGATCGAATACACCCCAAACCGCCGATCAAACTCGGCATCCTGACAGGCGTAAATCACATCAAACCCCGCGACCCACATCAACACCGCACCACCGAGCAGTAAAATTTCCGCATCCAATTGTCCCGTCACCGCGATCCACGCCCCCACTGGCGCGAGAGACAATGCCAAACCGAGAAAAAGCTGCGTAGCCCACGTAAATCGTTTTGTATAAGAATAAAAAAACACAATGCCCAATGCCACGGGGGACAGCATCAAACACAGTGGGTTTAACTTATACGCCGCAAAAACGAGTAGCGCAGAAAACACACAAACAAACACTTTCACAGCACCAGCAGAAATAACCCCCCGCGGCAACTCGCGATTAGATGTGCGCGGATTGGCCGCATCCATTTTCCTATCTACAAGCCGATTAAAACCCATGGCCGCACTTCTCGCGCCCACCATCGCCGCCACAATCCAGAACACCTGCTCGGACGAAATCCCGTATCCAGCCGCCGCCAATGCCGCGCCCGAAAGCGCGAATGGCAAGGCAAAAATACTGTGGCCGAATTTAATCATCCGACCATAAGTGACAATACCCTCAATCATCACAGTCTTATCTCTGCCGGATAAACTTTTGCAATCGGGCATCTGTCTGCACTTCCCCCACGTACAAATCGCCGTGAGAATCCAGCCAGATACCGTGCGGACACTTCTTGAACTCCCCGGGGATATCGCTTTCAACACCGCGCCCCCACTCAGACACTTTCTCGCCATCAACCGTCCAGATACTCACCCGTTGCTCCAACTCCGCGATATAAACCACACCATCCTCGTCATCAATATAAACCGTATCGGGTTGGTGTAAGCCCGTCCACTCGCCCTGGAAATTGCCCTCGGTATCAAAAAACTGAATGCGATTATTACTTCGATCTGCCACCCACAAACGGTCATCCTTATCGACCCGTACAGAATGCACCAGATCAAATTGCCCCGGTCCCGTACCCGGCTCCCCCCAGGACTTGATCAACTCGCCATCGGGTGTGAACTTGTGCATTCTCGCATTGTCATACCCATCGGACACGTACATAAACCCCTGAGAATCAAACGCGACATCGGTCGGCAACCGAAACGGCTCACCCTCATCGCCTTCCCGGTCGGGCGTCCCCACCGTCATCAACAACTCGCCATCACAGCTAAACTTCCGCAAACAATGCGTGTTGCGCTCCACACAATAGACGTGATCCTCCGCATCGATATAAATGCCATGCGCATCCTTTAACACATCTTCGCCCCACGAAGACAAAAAATTGCCTTCGCGATCAAAAACCACCATCGGGTGCTCGCTGCGACTGTACACATAAACGCGGTCCTGCGAATCAACAGCCACCGCCGGTATCCACCCAAACGACCAACCCTCGGGCAACGACCACCAATTTTCCTCCACCGTATAGACATAATCACCCTGTCCAAACGTCATCATATCCTCCTTGTAAAAAAACTAAAAAATCACACACCATTGCAATATACACCACAATCTAAGCGCAAAAAGAAAAAAGCTCCGGGCATCCAGAGCTTTTTTTATTTTTCGGGGATTATCGCATATTACGCGCTTACCGTTCTTCCGAAAACACTGGTGAACAACAAAAAATCGCCAAAATTGACTTGCCTATCCTCATTTAAGTCAAAACGCGCATCGGGATTCTCAGCACCAAAAGCGGCGACAAACAGGAGAAAGTCGCCAAAGTCGATCTTGCCATTGCCATCGAAATCCGCTTGAGCGGCTATCTCCTTCAAAGGCAGAAACACAGCTGGCTGAGAGCGCACGGCGATACCACGCGGCATATCTTCAAAACTCAGCGTTTTCAAAATCTGAAACGACTCTGCGTCAAAAATAACCAGCTCATTCGAATTCTGGTTCGCCACATATATCTGTGACCCATCGCGCGACACAAACAAATCGCGTGTCTCCTCACCTTCGGGCAAAACCTGGACGCGATTCACAACGCGATTTTGCGCCACATCGACGACGACCAATTGGGCATTCGCGCGATCGGTTCCGTATAACCGCGAACCATCCGGCGATAACGCGAGGCGAAATACCCCACCATCTACAAAAATCGTTGTCACCACAGACTCCGACTCGGTATCCACTACCGCAATACCGCCGCCGCCAGTGTCACCAAAGTCTCCCCCCGACACATACAACCGCTTCCCATCCGCAGATATAACCAATGAGCGGGGGTCCTCAATCACTTCAATGCGACCAACCGTCGCCCTGAGTGCGGTATCGACAATCAGCACCTGATTGGCCTGGATATCTGTGACATAAAGCCGCTTCCCATTCGGATGAATCGCCACGCCATAAGGACCGCCGTCATTAACAACCGGCACCCGAATGCGATTGCGCACAGTCAAACTCGCCACCTCGATAACCGAAATACTCTTAGAATCTGAATTGGTGACATAGACCAGCTGCCCATCTGCGCTCATAGCGAGATCCAAAGGCGCAGTGTCAACCTCAATATTCGCCGCCACTTGATGCGTGGCAGTCTCGATAACCGTGACCCGATTCTCAGATGTACCGGCAGATCCCCCCGTATTGGCGACAAACAAATAGCGCTGATCCGGCGTCATCAAAACACTCAAGGGCACCACGCCAGTGGGAATGCGCGCCACCTCTTCATCCGATCCCATATCGATAACGGCCACTACATCTGCATCTCGCAATGCGACAAAAAGTACGGGAGATCCAGAAAGGGATATCACATCGAATTGCAACATGGGCAATTCAAGTGGCGGTGAAGGCGTTTCATTGTCATCGCCGTCGCGCGCAACCATCCGATATTCAACCCTCGATCCCACATTTTGTCCGTCGAGTTCAGCGGCAAAAATATCGTCGCCCGTGTGGGTCATTGGCAACACCTGCACGCCTCCGCCATTGATCCGATAGTGCAATTCAACCGTTGCCACCCCTGTATTATCGGTGACTCTTGCCGAAAAGCGATAGGGACCATTGGGATCCGGTGTATTAGCCGGAAAAATAGTCTCTCGAATAAAGGGCGCGCCCGCCACAGAAGGCCCAATCGCAAAATCGACATTTTCTATCACGCGATCAATTTCAATGCGCACAATCTGGGCATTGTCCTGCAAAAACGCATTATTATAGTACTCTTTTTCGAATCTTTCCTCATATAATGTCTGAAAAATACCGCCAAAATTATCAGCAGAAATTGCGAAATGGTGTGGCTCAATCGCAACGTGGTAATCGCCCGGAGGCAACCCGAGAATTTCATACCGACCATCGCCATTAGGTCCCTTTTGTTCACCGGCCGAACCCGACAGAGCACTCGCGACAAACACAGTGTCTGCCTGATAAACCACCACATGCACGCCAAATGTGGGTCCATCGGCATCTAATACCTGTCCACGTATCCCACCGGTAAGCCCTTCCACCGGGTACAACGCCGTTATACCCGCGCGGTCATCGGTTTCCAGAGAACGCTCCGCGCGCGGTGCCTGATTCGAAGTATAGGGAAACATGGTCGCGCGCAGGTCGGGGTCACCCACCCAGGGGCTGTGATCCAGCCCCAACAAATGGCCAATTTCATGCGTCATCACAGCCTGAAGATCTGTCAGATCCTCGGGCGTAGTATTCTGCTCAATCGAAAACTCGTGATCCCTTCCATTAAAAACAATATCCACGTCCGTAATAAGACCGTCGTCGTTATTGATGATCCGTGCAAATGCAATGACCCCCGTACCCTCGGGTGCTCCAATAACCTCTCCCGTCGCATCGAAAAAAATCACATTGCGATTATCATTACCCGACACTTCAAGCTGTGCTGTACCTTCATATTCAAATGTAATAAATGCCGACGGCACCACACTCCAGTCGTTAAATCCCTGCTGTGCAATCCGTACCACCTCGGTCTCGGGAAAGGGAAAACTCCCGGTATTGACCACAAAGGGAATACCTGCCCCAGCCCGAGAAGGTGACCAGCGTTTTATCACAATTTGCCCACGAGAATTTTGTTCTGTAAGAATCACATACCCCTCTGCACCAACCCACAGAGCGAGCAGAAGGCCAACAATACACATTTTTTTCACGATTTAATCCTCATGTTTGAGTACTGGTTCTGATTCCCTTGCATCCACCACCCAGACCTCGGCTTTGCCATCTCGATCAAAATCCGCTTCTGCATACGCTTTGAAGCCATCCTCTGAAACCGTCACCCGATAGCGAAAACGTCCGGACACATTATTGAGCTGTAAAATACGACCGTTATTTTTTTCATCAATAGGCAAATAAGTTCCATATTCTGCGCGATATGCGTGTTGTAGAGCCGCAATGCGTTGCAACATAATGCGGGCGCGTTCTCGCTCCGCGTCTTCGGGCGTGCGATATGTAAACTGATAAAACAACACCACGCATATCAATACCAAAAGACCAATAATAACACCCGCCTGACGCAACTGATCTCGATATTTCCAAGAGAACATCACGGACTCTCCTCACCGGTTGGCAACATCCACCAGATTTTGGATTCCAACCTCTCCACCTCCGTCTCCCACCGCGCCCGCACTTCTACAGTATCAGCCTGCACGACCAGAGGCTCTGCGGGCAAAAACGGATAGACTTGCCCAGACATCCAATGACCATTGCGGTCGCGATCTAAAAATCCGGAAATGCGATACGTCCCCGGAAGCAACTCCGTCAAACTAAACGTCGTATCCCGCAAAACCTGTTCCCGGAAAAACTCATGCGCCAATCCCTCTACCCATATCACCACATCAGAAGAAGACGTCGTCCCGGAAATCTGACCCAGTGCCGCGGTATCCATCACAGAAAAAACAAACGAAATCGGTTCAGAGAGGACATTGCCGACAATATCCAATAGCCTTCCGCGATTTCCAATAAGTCGAATCGTCTCCCCGCTCGTCCACAGACTATCCGGCGCAAACACGAGATGATTGGGCGCAACCCATTCAAAATGTCCCTGCGGAACAACCGTCGAATCCGACGCTATCCAGAAGTCGGACACGGCATCTACACGCATCGCATCGGAAAACAACATGCGAATCACAGCCGTTGGCAAAACATTCTCGGCATTCTCCACCGGTGCGATTGCCAACACCTCTGGCGCGCGTCGATCGCGCGTACCATCGCCTCGCACCGTTGCATCTGTGGTATCGCGATTGCCCCACCGATCTACAACATCAACCCTCACCCTGTATTCCGCGCCCCGTGTCTGCGGTTCGGTAATCAATCCCACCCCACTCGAGTCAACGGGATCTTGATATATCTCCATCACCGACAGGTCGGTTATTTCAACGCCCGAAACCCGCACGGGTTCATCAAAACGCATCAAAATATGCTGTTGATCGGGAGTGCGGGCAGCAACGAGCGCAGGTGCTGACGTATCGCGCACCGCGAATTTGAGGTCGCCCAGGCGAACGCGCCCCTCATCGGAAAGCGCCACATCGCCTGGCGGAAGTGCCAACAAGTCCCCAGATGAATACGTGCGATCATTATTCTGATCGCCAAAAGCAAATATCCGATAATTCCCAGCCCCCAACCGCGGCAATACAAAATGACCCGTCTCATCGGGCTGCGTCACATAAGTGGGACGATCTCTCCCCGGATCGGGTACCGTCACCACAGACAGATCGTAAGCCCAGACAAAAACCTGTCCCCTCTCCTCCTTAGACTTCAACACCCGCCCGTTGAGTTCCCCGCGATTTAAGCGATCCCCCGTCGCAAATCCAAAACTATAAGAAGCCCGCATGCGGTTGCGCCACTCATCCGCGCTCTCCTGCCCCACCGTAACCAGATACGTTCGGTCAGCTTGCAATCCATCGGGCAACCGAATTTCCAACACATCCCCACGCCACTTGAAACCGAATTCCTCAGCCCCCTGTGGCGAAACAAATAATGCCCGCTCGACCGACCTGCGATCCATCGCCTCAGAAAAGCGAATGCGAATCGGCGTATCCAACCCGACTCGCACAGAATCATCTGCGGGCACTGTATCAATCACCCTCGGCGGCGTTTTATCGAGCGGTCCTCCCGACGGAGGCATCTGCCGCGCACAGGCAAAAAAAAGAAAGAAAAAGGTAAGAGGTAAGACGTGAGACGCGAGCGCAGGCATGTCTAATTGGATTTGGCTACATCATAGTTGTCATAAATACTCATTTCCGGGCTTTCCCAGTCTTCGGCAAAGGTCGCCAGGCGTTCACGCAAATCTGCAGCCTGCGCTTTGTCAATACCGCGTTTCTGTAAATCTACAGATCGTTCGTTCAACAATGATACGGGAAGTTGTGTCATCAGGTGCTTTCCTGAGCAGTGGGTAAGGCTCGTATAGCCATCCCAACTTTCTGATCGGCCACAACGAGATCGAACTGCATCTGAAGATTCAGCCAGAATAAAGGATCAACCCCGAACCAGTGCCCGAAGCGCAAAGCGGTATCGCTATCTACAGAACACTTGCCCGCGATAATCTGACCAATGCGATCCGGCGGCACATCAATCTGATGTGCAAACGTCGCTGGGGATACTCCAAATTCCGCCAATTCGTCTCGTAGAATCTCTCCGGGATGAACAACTCGCTTCAACATGGCTCAGATCCTCTACGATTTTAGTGATAATCTACAATCTCGACATCGGTTGGCCCCGGACTGCCGGACCAGGTAAAGCGGATACGCCACTGGCGAACAACTCGGTTCTGCGGTCCTTGTATCCGAGAATCATACTTCCTCGTTTCACGCCCGTGGATGCGCTTGTCGATAGGCTCTTTTCAACCGCTCAACACTCACATGCGTATAAACCTGTGTGGTAGAAAGACTCGCATGACCGAGCAATTCTCTCACTGCATTGAGATCTGCACCCGCATCCAGCAGATGGGTTGCATAGGCGTGGCGCAATGCATGGGGGGACAAAGACCGCCCGGTCGCTTTGCTGAGATACCGGGCGACGCGACCTTGAATACCACTCGGACTCAGCGGACGCCCAGACCGCGCCAAAAACAAGTGCCGTCTATCCGTCGTCTGTTCAGAAACCAATTCCTCCCGCCGCATCAAATAAGCCACCAGCGCGACCCGGGCCGGTTCCCCAAAAGGAACCAGGCGCTCCTTATTGCCCTTGCCCACAACCCGCACCAGTTTATCTGCCAGATCCACAGCCTCAATTTTGAGACCCGCAAGCTCGCGCAATCGAATCCCCGCGCTATAAAACAACTCCAAAATCGCCCGATCGCGCAATCCCAACACCGTATTGGGCGACGGCAGAGACATCGCGCGGGCAACCTCGTCAACATCCAGATGAACAGGCAATATCTTATCCTGCCTGGGCGGGCGCACATCGAGTGCTGGATTCCGATCCAAATCGCCCACATTGCACAAATAACTCAAAAACGTTCGCACCGTCGCCAGCTTTCGGGCAACAGATCGCCGACCAAACCCCTTATTGTGCAAAAAGCCCAAAAAATCTCGCACCGCATTCCGGTCAATCTGTTCCACGCGATCCACCTGACGCCCCTGCAAAAAAGCGGCAAACTGATCCAGATCCGTGTTATATGCCGCACACGTATGATCGGACAATCGCCGCTGTCGCGATAGATGGTTGAGAAATTGGGTAATGGCTGTTTTCATGGCAGTGATCAAATTTCAGACTATCCTCTCACTTCCTACTTCTTCTGCTCGACCTTCTCCTATTCGTCGCCGGGTTTTCTGCGATAATCTTCTCGCAAGCAGCCTTTGTCAAAGACGACGCCTCCACGCCCTTTGGAATGCGATAATTATTTCCATCGTGTTTAATATAAGGACCATACCGCCCGGCAAGAACCTGAATCCCGTCAAAATCGTGAATCACATTCTGCGACTGCCTACCGCCCGCCCCGCCCTGCATGAGTTTTTCGAGCGTCTCGCGATCCAATGTCGCCGCATCCATCCCCCTGGGAATCTTGTAATTCTTCCCATCTTTGCGAATATAGGGACCATACCGCCCATTGAGCACCTGGAAATCGTCAAAATCGCGGATCACATTTTTCGCTTTGCGATCTTCCTCAGCCGCCGCAATCTCCAGCGCGCGATCCAGTGTCACCTCAAACAGATCTTCCCCCTCTGGCAGGGAAAAAAATTTGCGCCCTATTCGCACATAGGGACCGTATCGACCAATATTGACCTGCACCTCATCGCCCGCATCATTTTGCCCGAGTTTGCGCGGCAAATCAAAACACTTGAGCGCATCGGCCAGTTCAATATCAAAAATACTCTGATTGGGAGGCAAAGATGCAAACAAAGGCTTTTCTTCTTCACCTGCACTACCAATTTGAACATAGGGACCATACTGCCCAAAACGCACACTCACCTCGCGCCCCGTATTGGGATCCTTCCCCAGATTGCGCCCAATTTTATCAACCGACTTTTTGTCTTCCACCCGCTCATTAAACGGAGGATAAAACTCTTCTAACATCTCTTTCCATGAATTTTTGCCCTGTGCAATCTCATCAAAATCGTCTTCGAGATGCGACGTAAAACCCAAATCGACAATATCGGGAAAATGCGCCATCAAAAAATCGTTCACCACCTCGCCGATATCTGTGGGTTTGAGTTTCTTATCTCGCGTGCGTTCCACATATTCCCGGCTCTGAATGGTTGAAATCGTCGGCGAATAAGTCGAAGGCCGCCCAATACCCTCGCCCTCGAGCTTCTTCACCAGCGAAGCCTCGGTATAACGCGCGGGCGGTTTGGTAAACAACTGCTCCAAATGCAACTTCGCCAAATTGAGCACCTGCCCCTTTGCAACCTCTGGCAAAATCACATCTTTGTTGCTAACATCTGCATCTGGATTATCGGACCCCTCGGCATAAACCCTCAAAAATCCGGGAAATAAAACGCGCTGCCCCTTTGCCTCAAAAATCAATTCGCCCGCTTCACCAGCCCGAATGCGAATCGTCGTATATGCAATGCGCGCATCGGCCATCTGCGTCGCCAACGTACGCTTCCAAATCAAATCGTAAAGCCGAAATTGTCGGGGATCGAGATGTGCTTTAACGCGGTTGGGTGTAATCGACAAATCCGCCGGACGAATCGCCTCATGCGCTTCTTGTGCCCCCCTGGTCCTGTTGGCAAATCGCCGGGGACTCTCCACAGTGTAATCTCGGCCAAATTCCCGCGCAATCACCTCCCGAGCCTGATTCACCGCCTGCTCGGCCAAATTCACCGAATCGGTACGCATATACGTAATCAAACCGCCGGTATATTCGGGAATTTCAAAATTGCCCTCGTAAAGCTGTTGTGCAACCCGCATCGTCTGCGCCACGGAAAAACCCAGCTTGCGAGACGCCTCTTGTTGCAGCGTCGATGTCGTAAACGGAGGCACGGGCCGCCGCTTACCCTCGCGCTCGACCACCTCTGTTACGATAAATTGTCCCTGCAGCGCACTCGCCTCAATAGCTTTGGCCTCGGCTTCATTTTTTACAGCAGCTTTTTTGCCATTTTGCCGCGTCAATTCAGCTTGAAATTTGGGATCCTTAAAATCGGATTTAATCTTCCAATACTCCTCTGGCTTAAACGCCCGAATCTCCCGCTCCCGATCGACAATAATCCGCACCGCCACACTCTGTACGCGCCCGGCTGACAATCCCCTCTTTACCTTTCTCCACAACAAAGGCGACAACTGATATCCCACAGCGCGATCCAGAATGCGACGCGCCTGTTGTGCATCCACCAGATTTTGATCCAGTTCGCGCGGATTTTCAAGCGCGTGCAAAATCGCAGATCTGGTAATCTCGTGGAACACAATCCGCTTAATGGGCTGATTCTTGAGCTTGAGCGCAGAAATCAGATGCCACGAAATAGATTCCCCTTCGCGGTCTTCATCTGTTGCCAGATATACAGTCGTATCTTTTTCAATATCTTTCTTTAGCGCCTGAATCACACTGCGCTTGTCTTGTGACACGACGTATTTGGGATCAAAACTCTCTACATCAAAGCCCAATTCGCGTGCGGGAAGATCGCGCACATGCCCCATAGAAGCGGCGACTTTGTAGTCCTTGCCCACAAATCGAGAAATTGTCCGCGCTTTGGCAGGTGATTCGACAATAATCAAATTTTTCGCCATCAAAACATCCTTTATCATTCAGGGTAGGGGCGGTGTCCCTGTGCCCGCCCAGCGTGTAGGGGCACCTCTCTGCCCACCTAATTACAATGCAAAAAAATACGCGCACCAATTACAAAAGTCAAGGTTGCGTCTCGCGGCTCGTGCGCGCAGACTGTGCAACGAGCATCTCTGCACCCATCGCCATCAAGGCCAACAACAACACCCATCGCCAAAGCTCCCGACCATGCCTCTGGGAAAGAATCGCTTCCTTCAAATCGGCCTTGCCATCCACAACGCACAAACGGTCTTTACCAAACAGAGCTTCGAGGCGCGCCATCGGAACCGGAGTCAAATCGGGTTCGCGTTCATCAGTCTGAACTGCAAAGCGATCAGAGACGCGCTCGCGTGCAAAAATCTCCCACAGCCCTGGCGCATCCACTACCCCAACCGGCCACACCGATTGCAAGCCGCGTTGTTGAGGCCAAATTGTTCTGGGTTCTCCACCCGGCGCCCGCAGAACAGCTTCAGAAGCATTTTCTCGCCGGATATCTCTGTACACAACCTGACCGACGCGATAGTCAGATCGACCAAACGCCCCAGCCGCCAGATATCCGCTCAGGCGATGCACAAATGGAACAAAAAAGCCGGAAAGCGGCGCGTCATTCCATCCCAAATTCGCACTCACCGAAGACGCGAACAGTACGACGCGCCCATTGCCCTTGCGCGCTTCGAGAAGCGCGGGTGCCCCCGAAGTAAAGAACAACACAGATTGTGCATTTTGCGCGGGCAACACCCGATAAGAAACAAAAAAACGCGGGCTTTGAAATGCCCCTTTAAGTTCCAGACCCGACAGCATGGGATGATCGGGTAAAACTGTCTGTAAAGCCTGATAAGCACCTGACAACGCACCCCGCGTACCGAGTAATTTAGCGGGAAAAAGCGCGGGCAACACATGCTCATTATAATATCGGACATCTATTTGATCCCCCAAGAAAATAGCCAGCCCAACCCCGCGAGATATCCGATTTTGCAAAACGGCAATCGCACCTGTAGAAAGCCGCGCAACATTGCACAAAAAAACCACATCAATATCTTCCAACACCTGATCTGATACGCGCTCGGGTTTAACCTGCACCACCTCGCTTGAGACAACGGACAAAGCCTCTGCGAGATAGTAAGACTCGCGGGACGCATCCCCCACCAGCAAAATGCGGACGCGCTCTGGAATGCGCAACACTGTCACGCACTTGTTATCGGCCTCGAGATCATCTCCTCCTATTTCCACACGCAGGGCAACATCCCCCCCTGTTTTGGGCACAAACGACGTATGCAATTTGCGCCGCCCGCCCGCAGGCACATGGGCAATATCCTGGCCAATGCGCCGACCATCTAAAAATATCTGCACAGGCACATCGCCTCGATTTGCCGCGCCGTAATTGATCAGTTCGATCCCCAGCGCGGTTGAACGCCCGACCTCTGGAGAAGTCGTATTGATCTGCCCAATGCCGATATTGGCAACTTGCGAAGGCCGCTCGGAAAGGATGTACACCGAGACATCGGCCAAATTAGACAGTGTATCGGGCAAATTCATCCACCCATTATAAGCGCGATCCGTTACAAAATACAACTCGCGGTTGGGCATCTGTGACCCGGACAAATGCGACAAAGCCAATTGCAATCCCGCCTCAAAATCTGTACTGCCAAAACCGGGTTGTAGCGTATCCATAAGCAGCCGCAACCGCTCTGGAGAGGTCATATCAACCTTCTCAACGTCATTGTCAATCAGTGCTATACGCACATCGTCGCGCTCATCAAACAGGGACAACAGAGCCTGCACCCTGCGAAGCGCCCGCTCAAACAACGTACCTTCTGCTGTGCGATATTGCATACTCAACGAACGATCGAGCAAAATAAACGCCGACGTTCCCGCATCGCCCACCTGCCCACTACTCCCGCTCAAAGTCGGACGCGCAAAAGCCAGCACCAGCAAAACAATGAGCAGAGTTCGCAAAATGAGCAACGCGAGATGCTTTAATTTTAGCCGTCGCATGCGGTCGTGCTGGAGTCTTTGCAAAAGTGCCACATTTGAAAACGAAACCGTTACCGTACGGCGCCGATTTAACAAATGAATCACAAGCGGCAACAGCGCCGCCCACAAACCGTGCAACAGCATTGGATTTGTAAATGAAATACCGAACATAAAAAACGCTCAAACAAAAAAACCTGCTTTACAGAAAAGCAGGCATTGGGCAAAATCTTATGACATTTATTAGTGCTTCTTATCTTCTGCCGCAATAATCGCCAGAGCCTCCTCGCGATTTCTAATGCCAATCAAACGCTGTCTAAAGTCTTCTCCTTTGAGCACTCTTGATATACGCGCTAAGGCTTTAATATGCGGTCCCGAAACATTTAGCGGAGAAACCAAAAGAAAAAAAATGTAGGTCTTTTTACCATCTAAAGCATTAAAATTGATACCTTCTGACTTGATGCCCAACACACCGCCCAACGTCGTGGCATATTCCGACTTCCCATGGGGAATGGCAATACCGTGCCCAATACCCGTACTCATAATATCTTCGCGGTCCAAAACCGCCTGAAGTACCTTATCTCGGTCAGTAATTTTATCGCCTACTTCGAGTTCATTAACAAGCTCTTCGAGAATTTCTCGCTTGTTTTGCCCCTTAAGCCCGATAATGACCGACTTGCCCGACAGAATCTCCATCAACGTCATAAATGCCCTTTCATTTGAGTGAGAGCATAGACATCCCTGCCTGCGCACACATCGCTTTCAGACGGAAAATAAAACGCCCCTTCAACTAAGTCAAGAAAATTAGATATATTTATACCTTTACAGCCTCATAAGCCGCAAAAGTCATTGAGAAATTCGACAAAAGTTTTTAATGTTTAAAAGAAACCAAAAACCCAAACAAACGTGTAAAAACTACCGCAACACTTACTAAGGATTGTCCATGCACAAAATTTTCCTCTCAACCATCTATCTGCTCCTCATCAGTTTTGCAAGCACGGGATTCGCGCAAAACCGCGACCTCCACGACGTCATCAATCAATTGAAAGCAGATCTGGCTACCGCGTCTGATTCGTCGGCGACCTATGCGCGCATGGGCCTGCTCTATTTGCGTCTTGAAGAAGCCGACAGCGCCGAAGCAGCCTTTCAAAACGTGCTCGCTTTGCGCCCCAACCTCGCAATTGCCCACACGGGCCTGGGCCGCGTGTATCAAAACCTGCGCAACAAACCCGACCGCGCGCTGTCGCACTACGAAAAAGCGGTCGCCATCGACACCACAGACGCCGACGCCCACGACGACCTCATCAAAACCCTGCTCGCCCTTGAAGATATGGGAAGCCGTGCGCGAAAAGCGGCCTCACAAACCATTGCGCGATTTCCCGACCGGGCTTCGCCCTATCTCCTGCTCGCTCGCGCCCATCGCGAAGAAGGCAGCGCGCATCAGGTCGCGCTATACTACTACAAAAAATACCTCGAGCGCAACCCCGAAGACCACGAAACCGCATACCAATTTGCCTACGCGCTATACGAAGCCAAAGAATACCGCGACCTCGAAGACATCACATCGCGCATGCGAGATCCCCGCGCACTGCCACTGCTCGCCCAGGCCCTCATTCAAAGACGCAACCACGAAGGCGCACTAACGGCATTTCGACGCTATATCGAGACCTTATCCAAAGAAGAACAACCCCTCTATGACGACATCTCTTATATCGGCTCAAAAGCCGAAGCACGCGCTTACCGCCTCGCGTCGGCTTCGGACGACAAAACACAACGCGAGCGTTTTCTCACACGCTTCTGGTTGCAAAAAGATCTCTTTAAAACCTCGGGAGGCGCACTGCGCCGAGCCGAACACTACCGCAGGGTATGGCATGCGCGAACCCATTTTGGCAAAAAGTGGCCGTGGGATCGCCGAGGAGAAATCTACATCCGATATGGCGAACCCGACTACATCTCCACCTCTCGCAAGCTCAATGCCATCGTACCGCTCGATGTACAGCGTCTTCAAGAACAAAGAGCGTATGCGATTTACGGCGATGCGGGCATTGAGGCAAACTTCGTCGGTCCCGTCTATCCGATTCGCACCATGGAGCAAGGTGGCATAGGTCGCGTGGGCAATATGGGCTTTACCGACTACCGCCCCGTCACAACGACCAGCGGTTGGACCTCTGTACCCTGGGAAGTGTGGGTATATAAAAACCTCGGACAGGGCGCAGAATTTACATTTACCGATGAATTTCTGGGCGGAAACTTCGATTTTGCCCCCGTCCCATCGCTAACCGAAGAAGACCTCGCCAATGCCGAATCCTCCGGACGCTCGTACATGAGCGTTATCCAGCGCCTCAACGAATTTAACCCCGCCACCCTCGCCCAATCGCTCGCCGCAATAGAACCCGAATTGTACAGCATAGAAGCACTCGACCCTCTCGACTTTTACTTCGACACCCTCACCTTCCGGGGACCGGAGAACAAAACCGAATTGCAGGTCATATTTGGCCTGCCTTTAGACAATGTGGCCCTGCCCACAGATCCGGACACCACTGTAGTCGTCGAACGCCGCACCGCGCTTATCTATCCCCGCGCCCTCAATTTTCAGAACACCAAAAGCGCATTGGCCATCGACATCACCGATGATATTAGAGACCGGGGTTTACAAGCCCTCAGCGGCGTGCATCACATCGCCGAACCCGGGGAATATGAACTGGCCGTTGAAGCGTGGCGTCAAAATACCAACCGTGTTGGCGCATATCGTCAGCCCGATCTTCACCTGCCCGACTATCACGATAAAAGCCATCTGATGATGAGCGACATCCAGATCGCCTCCCTCATCATCGAAGCGGATCGCGCACCCGACACATCCTTTGTGCGCGGCGACCTATACATTCAGCCGCAGCCCTCGGCAACCTTTGTCCCCGGCATGTCCATGTACGTTTACTTTGAAATCTACAACCTCAAACGCGACGAATTTGGACAGACGCGATACACCATCTCATACGAAGTACAAAAACGCCAGGAAGCCGGTTTCGCACTCGTATCCCTCCTCGCCAAATTGGGCCAAAAAAATACCGAGGCCGTTGGCCTCAGCTTTGATCAAGCCGGTACAAACCCCGACGAAAACACCTATCTCGAAATGCCCCTCACCAACCTCGCATCTGGACGCTACACCCTCAAACTCACAATCACAGACAAAAACACCGACCAGACCACAAAAAAAGATGCTGTCTTCTTTGTGCCAGGCACCCGGTAATTTTCACCCCGTTCTAATCACAAAAGTCTCTGCTACGCGATCGTGAATCCCCTGTCCATCGGGATGGCGGCGCGCCATGTGAATCAACACCAACCACCCCACCGTACCGATCACCATCGCAGTAGATGAAGCCACAGCCGATTGCGCATCAACTTCAACGGTATCCATCACTTCTCCATCCGCGGGACGCTGGTACACCTCCTCTGGCGTCAACAGAGCCATCACAATAAACAGCACAAAAACCGGCGACCATTTCACCATCGCACGTCGAAACGTCTGCACATAATTCAACCCGCCACCGTGGGCATCAATCACGCGCAATCTCAACAACATCTTGCCCGGCGTCTGACCCATAAGCCCCACAAATATCGCTGAATATATCACAATAAAAATAAAATCCACCATCCACACCCCCGCAGGCGACAGCAGCATATTGCGCAGAACCACCGTCAGCACCAGGTGCAAAATCACAAAATCCAACACCGTTGCCAACAGACGCCGTCCTATCCCGGCGATTTCGCTTTGCATCAACATATCTTCACCTTATTATTATGAATATAACTAAAACTCAGGAGACAACATGGATCATATCTTTGACGCACAGGGCATACGACGTGCTGTTCTCGTTGGGGTGGCGCAACGCGGTATCTCCACACGCAGCGCCAGAGAATCTCTCGAAGAACTCGCGCACCTGGCCAGCACTGCCACCTTTGAGGTAATTGATCGCACATTGCAAAATCGCGACAAACCCGATCCAGCCACATATATCGGTTCGGGCAAAATCGACGAACTTCGAGAAATGGCCAAAAAGGGAGATATCGACGCGATCATCTTTGACAATGACCTTTCGCCCTCGCAAATGCACAACCTCGAAACCGACATTGGAGTACGCATCCTCGACCGCAGCCTGCTCATCCTCGATATTTTTGCTTTACACGCACGCACACGCACCGCGCAAATTCAAGTACAAATGGCTCACCTGCGTTATTTGCGCCCCCGCATTCGCCAGTTTAATCCCCATGCAGAACGTCGCGCAGGCCTCG
This sequence comes from Candidatus Latescibacterota bacterium, assembly GCA_965205975.1. Classification (GTDB taxonomy): domain Bacteria; phylum Latescibacterota; class UBA2968; order UBA2968; family UBA2968; genus VXRD01. The sequence goes on along the minus strand of OZ242195.1, from coordinate 4,895,021 downwards.
GATCGGGTGAAACACATACCGAAACCACCCGCAGGTGGATCGAACAGCGCGGGAAAGCCCTCTACGACAGCCTCAAACGCGTGAGACGTCAAATGGACACCAGCCGAAAAGGACGCAGCCATAGTTTTAACGTTGTGCTCGTTGGCTATACCAACGCGGGCAAATCCACGCTTATGCGCGGGCTTTCAGGTGAAAATGTTCTGGTCGAAAATCAGCTTTTTGCCACTTTGACCAACACCACGCGCAGCGTCGATGTCCACAGCCATCGCCCCATCTTGCTCACCGACACCATCGGCTTTATCAACCGCTTACCGCACCACCTCTTTGCATGCTTTCGCGCCACATTACAAGAAGCCGTACAGGCAGACCTGCTCCTTCACGTTGTCGATGCCAGCCATTCGCAATACAAAATGCAAATGATCACAGTCAGCGAAGTCCTCACAAAACTCAAAATTGACGACAAACCCGCTCTGACTGTCTATAACAAAATGGACCTCGCGGATTCTGAACGACAAAAAGAAATTGCAAAACGCTGCGCAAAAAATTCCAATGCGCTTGCAATTTCTGCGCTCGACGCCGCTGATCTCGACACGGTCAAAAATCGGATATGCGATTTTTTGGCTGCCGATGCGGTCACCCTAAAACTTCAGGTGCCACAAAGTGAAGGCAAACTCCTCTCACAACTATACACCCACAGCGAAATACTGACCCGGGATTATGAGGGCAACGACGTACACCTGCGCGTTCGCCTCAATTCCAACCATGCCGAGCACCTGCAACTGGACCGCTTCCTGTCAGCGAGCCACACACAGGCAGATGCACTGGCTTAATCACTCCTCGCAATCAACGCTCTCGTCGTTGCGGCAACAATCCGTCGGGGTAATAAGCGCACGGTAAAAGCCAGTATCTTACTGACCAACCCGTGAATAGCGACCCGCTTTCCCTTTTGCATAGCTCCATACCCATATTTTGCCACATCGGCACCCGTGGGCAATCCGCGCATATCAAACAAACGCGAACCCGTTGCACCCGCAGCGCGTTGAAACCCCGTCTCCGTTGCCCCTGGACACAGCGCAGTCACGCTCACACCCGTACCCTTTAACTCATTGGCAATCGCATCTGAAAACGACAGCACATACGCCTTAGTCGCAAAATACACAGCCATCCTCGGACCGGGCTGAAACGCCGCAGTCGAAGCCACATTCAAAATTCTTCCCCGCCCCCTATCGATCAAACCAGGCAAAAACAACTTAGTCAAATGCGTCAAAGCGACAATATTCACCTGCAACATATCCGCTTCGGCCATCCAATCTGTTTCCGCATAAAAACCATAAACCCCAAACCCGGCATTATTCACCAGATAATCCACATTCCATCCCATCTCCGCGACCCGGTCATAAACCTTCTTTGCCTCGCCCGGCACCGACAAATCGGCCACAATCACCTCAGCTTTTACAGCATACTTCTCCTGCACTTCTCTCGCCAGCGCCTGCAACTTATCCTCGGACCGCGCCGACAAAATCACATCAACCCCATCAGCCGCAAACACCCGCGCCAATTCCAAACCAATACCACTCGACGCGCCCGTAATCAGTGCTATTGCCATAAGATCCGCCTCCTTTTACCTCAATATGCAAAAAAAAACGCGCAATCGCGAATGATAAATCTGCTTTACAGGTGTCCCAATAATAACTATTCTTGTCTTCCCATCCCACAATCACCGAGGCAACTAATGAAACTATTGCAATTCGCACAACCCGAACAAGGACCTCGCCTGGGACTTGTCAAAGGCGACGATGTTCTCGACCTCACAGCCTGTGCCCCACACCCGGCTTCGCTTCACGACCTCTACTATCGCCACGGGGGCAACAAAAATAGCATTGCATCCACAGTAGAATCAATCAATATCCGCAATGCGCCGCGCCTCTTACTCGACGACCTCTTGAACAACACGGACGACCCCAATCAACCGCACCTCATCAGCCCGGTAACTGCACCGACAGATGCACCGCACAAATTGCGGATCTGGCTGGCGGGTGTCACCCATGAAGACAGCGCCAAATTGCGCGAAATAGAAGCCAAACAAGCCACTGGTGACGCCGTCAACGTGTATGATCAAAAATACCGGGAATGCGCGCAGGGCGGCACGCCCGAACTCTTTGCCAAAAACGACACTGCCGCCCTCGTCAGACACGGCGGATGTATATCGCACCCCCACAACACCCAACGCCTTGTACCCGAAACAGAACTCGTAACCATTTACGGCCTCAACACCACAGGTCAAATTGAACGATTGGGCTACACCGGCGGCAACGATTACACCGACAACGGCATTGAAGCCGAAAATCCGCTCAACTTGCCCCAGGCCAAAAACTGGTCCCACGGCTGCGCCAGCCTCGGCCCCCTGATGGTCACCGACTCCGCTTATGACGACAGCAGCGTAGCCGTCTCATGCGAAGTGATACGCAACAATACGCGCATCGCCTACAAAGAAGGGCATACCGGACAAAACCATCTCAACATGCCCGACGGCCTCTTTCACCTCGAGCGATCGCTCTTTTCCCGCCTACCCCTTGAACCCGACACCCTGCAAATCCTCTACTGGGGCACACCCATTGTCTTTTCCGACGACGACCTCGAAAGCGGCTTGCGCGAAGGCGATCGCGTATGCATGACCTTCGAAGGCATTGGACCTCTCGAAAATCCCATCATCGCTTTTCCGCCCACAAATCAACTGCAATGGCTGGAAAATCACAGATAAAAGGAGGCACCATGAACCGCTCACTACTCATCGCACTCATTCTCACACTCAGTTCCCTCATCTCTCTGATCGTCACCGCATCTTTCGCCCAAATTCCCGACACCTACACCAACTTAAAAGTCCTGCCCAAAGACATCAAAAAAGCACAACTCATGCAGTACATGAAAGACTTTAGCAAAGCACTGGGCGTGCGCTGTCACGCTTGCCACAAAGGAGAAGAAGGCCAATCCCTATCCACTTATGACTTCGCATCAGACGAAAACCCCCGCAAAGACGTTGCGCGCCTCATGATCGCCATGACACAAAAAATCAACGGCGAAATCCTCAAAGACTTCAAAGAAGGACAATTCACGCAGATCACCTGCCAGACCTGCCATCGGGGACAACAAGTACCGGACGCATAATACCTCCTCTCCCCCCGAAGAATGCAAGACATCCTGTTTTTTTATCATACTTTACCAACCAGTCAACTATTAACATCATTTTACGAATTAACAATATGTTATACAAATCCATTCCCTTAAAATTTGCCTTCCTCTCGCGCAGAAATATTCTATACATTTGACAAAATTCATTATCCCTCGTAAATTTCACGCACAGAAGAGACATTTGGATACGCGCGTATATTTCAATTGCACTCCAGAACAAAGGGGTTTTACCATGGCCGATTCTGTCGCACCAGGTACATTTCGCGATACCGATCCTATCGAAACCGAAGAATGGATCGAATCTCTGGCTTATGTTCTGCAACACGGCGGCCCCGAGCGCGTGCGCTATTTGCTCGACCGCCTCGAACAAGAAGCAGAAAAAAGTCTGGGCGTTGACATACCCTTCGCATCCCATACGCCTTATATCAACTCCATCCCACGCGACAAACAACTGCCCTATCCGGGCGACCGCGAAATCGAGCGCCGCATCAAAAGTCTCGTGCGCTGGAATGCCATGGCCATGGTCACCCGTGCCAATAAAGAAGCCGATGGCATTGGCGGTCATATCTCCACCTTTGCATCGGCTGCCACGCTATATGAAGTGGGTCAAAATCACTTCTTCAAAGCGCCCAATGGCGATTTCTCCGGGGACCAGGTCTTCTTCCAGGGCCATGCCTCACCCGGCATGTATGCCCGCGCCTTTCTCGAAGGCCGGCTAAGCACCGAACACCTCGAAAACTTCCGTCGAGAACTCCGCAATCCCGGCGGCCTGTCTTCCTATCCCCATCCCTATCTCATGCCCGACTTCTGGCAATTTCCCACCGTCTCAATGGGACTTGGCCCACTCATGGGCATCTTCCAGGCCCGCTTCAACCGCTACCTTGAAGACCGCGGCCTCAAATCGACTCGCGATTCCAAAGTCTGGGTCTTCGTTGGCGACGGCGAAACAGACGAACCCGAAACCCTCGGCGCCATCAGCCTGGCAACCCGCGAACAGCTCGACAACCTCATCTTTGTAATCAATTGCAACCTGCAACGCCTCGACGGTCCCGTGCGCGGCAATAGCAAAATCATTCAAGAACTCGAACAGGTCTTTCGCGGCGCCGGCTGGAATGTCATCAAAGTTATATGGGGAGACGATTGGGACGCACTACTCGAAAAAGACACCCAGGGCCTGCTTCAGCAGCGCATGGAAGAAGTCGTCGATGGTCAATACCAGAAATACACCGTCGAATCCGGCGAATACATCCGCCGCGACTTTTTTGGCACTCATCCCGACCTGCTCAAAATAGTCGAACATCTCTCGGATGAACAACTTCAAAAATTGCGTCGCGGAGGTCACGATCCCGAAAAAGTGTACGCCGCCTTCAAAGCCGCCGTGGAACACAAAGGTGCACCAACGGTCATCCTGGCCAAAACCATCAAGGGCTATGGTCTGGGCGAAGCTGGCGAAGGCCGCAACATGACCCACCAGCAAAAAAAGCTCGAAGAAGACGAGATGCGAGATTTCAAACGCCGCTTTGACATCCCCATCTCCGACAGCGAAGTGGGCAAAGCACCCTTTTATCGTCCCCCCGACGACAGCCCTGAAATGCAGTATCTGCAACAACGTCGAAACGAACTCGGCGGATATTTGCCCGCCCGAAGCGTGCGTGCCAAACCCATTCAAGCACCCTCGCGCGACGTATTCGACGAAGCCTTCAAAGGTACAGGTGACCGCCAGGCTTCTACGACCATGGCCTTTGCGCGTTTATTTGCCAAACTCGCCCGCGACAAAGACATCGGCAAACTACTCGTCCCCATCATCCCGGACGAAGCCCGCACCTTTGGTATGGATTCCCTCTTTCGGCAACTCGGCATCTATTCGCACATGGGGCAGATATACGAACCCGTTGACGCGGGCAACATCAGCTACTATCGAGAAGCGCAAGACGGCCAAATACTCGAAGAAGGCATCAACGAAGCCGGTGCCATGTCCTCATTCATCTGCGCTGGCACAGCTTATGCCACGCACGGCGTCAACACCATCCCGTTCTACATCTACTATTCCATGTTCGGTTTTCAGCGCGTGGGCGACCTCATGTGGCTGGCCGGCGATATCCGCTGCAAAGGCTTTTTATTGGGCGGAACAGCCGGGCGCACCACGCTCAACGGCGAAGGTCTCCAGCACGAAGACGGACACAGCCACATTCTGGCCTCATCTGTTCCCAACTGTATTGCCTACGACCCGGCCTATGCTTACGAAATTGCCATCATCATCCAGGACGGCATCCGACGCATGTACCAGGAACAGGAAGATGTCTATTACTACATGACTCTGGGCAATGAAAACTACGAACACCCCCCCATGCCCAAAGGCGTTGAAGAAGGCATTGTAAAAGGCATTTATTCGCTCAAAGAGCACGAAATGCAACAGGGCCAGCACAAAGTTCAGCTCTTTGGCAGTGCATCCATCCTTCGCGAAACCCTGCGCGCGCAAGAAATCCTCGCCGCCGAATACAATATTTCCGCAGACGTGTGGAGCGTCACTTCATACAAGGAATTGCGGCGGGACGCGCTTGAGACCGAGCGGTGGAACATGCTGCACCCAACGCGGCGCAAGAAAAAGCCGTATATCGTCAAAGTACTCGAAAAAACCGATGGGCCGATCGTTGCCGCATCCGATTACATGAAATCCCTGCCCGAAATGATCCGCCCCTGGGTACCCGAAGACATGATGGTCCTCGGCACAGATGGATTTGGGCGCAGCGACACGCGCCAGGCTCTGCGCCGGCATTTTGAAGTTGACGCCGAGTGCATCGCTGTGGCCGCGCTTCACGTCCTGGCAAAACAGGGGAAAATCAAACGCGAACAAGTCGCCACAGCCATCGACGAACTCGGCATCGACCCCGCGAAAGTCGATCCCGTATCAGCAGGCCCCGTCACGACGTACTATTAACTCAATCCGCGATTAAGGAGGTCTCGTGGCAACCGAATTTAAACTTCCCGATCTCGGCGAAGGTGTAGAAGCCGGCGATGTTGTCAGCGTACTCGTTGCCGAAGGCGAAACCGTTGAAATCGATCAGAGCGTGCTCGAACTCGAAACCGACAAAGCCCTCGTTGAAGTACCCAGCAGTGTTGCTGGCACCATCACAAAAATACACATCAGTGCCGGAGACCGCGTGCCCGTGGGCAGCTTATTGATCTCCGTTGAAGAAGGCGAACAATCCGCCCCATCACCTCCAGAGCCTGAAGCCGAAGCACCAGTTCCTGCACCAAAAGAAGAACCCGAACCCACCGCCAGAGCACCCGAACCAGCACCTCCCAGGCCACCTGCACCCGCGTCCAACGGCGATCCCATTCCCGCAGCGCCATCCACGCGGCGGCTCGCGCGAGAACTCGGCGTAGATCTCACACAGGTCGCTGGCTCAGGCCCCGGAGGACGCATCACACAAGACGATATCAAAGCCTCTGTACGCGACCGGCAAACAGGTGGTATTGTACCAACCGCACCCGTCGAATTGCCCGACTTCTCGAGATGGGGCAACATCGAACGCCAACCCCTCAGCAAAGTTCGGCAAATCATTGCAAAAAATATGAGCCAGGCCTGGCAACAGGTGGCTCATGTCACGCAATTTGATCGCGCAGACGTCACAGACCTCGAAGCATTTCGGCAGCGCAACAAAGAAAAAGCCGAAGCATTGGGAGCCAAACTGACGCCAACTGTCCTCGCGCTAAAAGCAATCATCACCGCGCTCAAGACCTTTCCGCAATTCAACGCCAGCCTCGATACAGGCGCCAATGAAATTATTCTCAAACACTACTACAACCTCGGCATCGCCGTTGACACCGAGCGCGGCTTACTCGTTCCCGTCATCAAAGACGTCGATCGCAAAGACATCCTGGAATTGGCTCTCGAACTCGGCGACATCAGCCAGCGCGCGCGCACCAGCAAAATTGGCCTCGACGAATTACAAGGCGGCACATTCACCGTCACCAACCTGGGCAGCCTGGGCGTGGGCGAATTTACCCCCATCGTCAATCACCCCGAAGTTGCAATATTGGGACTCGGACGCGCCAGAGAAGAAGCCACCGTGCGCGAAGGGCGCATTGAACCCCGCCTCATCATGCCTTTGGCACTCTCTTATGATCACCGCGTTATCGACGGCGCCGATGGTGCGCGATTCATGCGAAAAATCGTCGATGCGCTCGAAAACCCGGAACTCATGCTCATGGGCGGATAAACTGGAGAAACCACATGGCCGAAACGCACAAAACCGATCTCCTCGTAATCGGCGGCGGTCCCGGCGGATATACAGCGGCCTTTCGCGCTGCTGACCTGGGCCTGGAAGTCACCCTCGTCAATGCCGACGACAACCTCGGTGGCACCTGCTTATTGCGCGGGTGCATCCCATCCAAAGCCCTGCTCCACGTTGCCGAACTCATCACCGAAGCCAGTGAAGCCAGAACTTATGGCCTCACCTTTGGCGATCCCAAAATCGATCTGGACGCTCTGCGCGGCTGGAAAGACAACATCATCACCCGCCTCTCGACCGGTCTGTCTGGCCTGGTGCGCCAGCGCAAGGTTACCCACCTGACGGGCTACGCGCAATTTGAGAATTCGCAAAGCGCGTCTATCACAGGCGAAGGGGATATCGGCCGCGTAGAATTTGAACACGCCATCATCGCCACGGGCTCACGCCCAATTTCCCTCCCAATTTTCGCGCTCGACACACCGCGCATCCTGGACTCGACAACAGCACTCGACCTCGACGAAATACCCAAAAGCCTCCTCGTCGTTGGCGGGGGCATCATCGGTCTCGAACTCGGCAGTGTCTATGCCGCATTGGGAAGTGCCGTCACCGTCGTCGAAATGACCGACACCCTCTTGCCCGGCACCGACCCCGACCTGATCAAACCCCTCGAAACCCGATTGCGTCAAGCATTCAGCGCCATACACACCAGCACGCGCGTCACGCATATCGAAGAAGTCAATACCGGTATTGAAGTACACTGGGAAGGCGAAGGATCGAAAACATCCGAAATATTCGACCGCGTCCTCCTCTGCATTGGCCGACGCCCAAATACAGACAATATCGGCCTTGAAAACACGGACATTGAACCCAATGACCACGGATTCATCGAAGTCGATTCGCAGATGCGAACAAACGATCCCCGCCTCTTTGCAATCGGCGATGCTATTCCAGGCCCCGGCCTTGCCCACAAAGCCGCACACGAAGGCAAAATCGCCGCCGAAGTTCTCGCCGGTGAACCCGCGTCTTTTGACGCACTCATACCCTCAGTAGTGTACACCGATCCCGAAATTGCCTGGGTGGGCCTGACCGAAACCGACGCCCGCGAACAAGACCGAAAAGTCGATATCGTGCGCTTCCCCTGGGCTGCCCTGGGGAAAGCGCATGCAATTGGGCGCATCGAAGGCCAGACCAAACTCATAGTCGATCCCTATACCCAACGCGTACTCGGCATGGGCATCGTGGGACCAAACGCGGGCGACCTCATCGCCGAAGGCGTACTCGCCATTGAAATGGCTGCCGTCGCCGAAGACATTGCCCACACCATTCACCCGCACCCCTCACTCGCCGAATCCATCGGCATAGCCTCAGAAATCCACCTCGGCTCCGCCACCGACGTGTACATGCCCAAAAAGTAGCTTCACACACCCAAATCCCCATACTGCACCTGCAACCTCCGCAACTCAGCCTTCAACTCCCCCACCAGATCTGCGTACACAGCATCATCGTACACATTTCGCAATTCATTGGGATCTTCTTGCAAATCGAACAACTCCCAGTAATCGCCCTCGGCATAATATTCAATCAGCTTGTAGCGGTCCGTACGCACGCCGCGGTGCGGGCCAATGCGGTGCGGCGTAAAATACTGAAACGACGGCTCTGACATCGCCTCTGCCCCCTTGCCGTGCAACACCCACGAATCCTCAAAATAGGCGTAATAAACAGACTCGCGCCAATCATCGGATTCTGGCCCCTGGAGCAACGGACGCAAACTCTCGCCCTGCACGCCTTCGGGAATCTCGACACCTGCAAAATCCAGAATCGTCGGCGCGAAATCCACATTCATCACCAGCGCATCGGTCACATTCCCGCTTATACCCCCATTTGGATAACGCACCACCAGCGGAATGCGAATCGACGGCTCGTACATAAACCGCTTATCGTACCATCCGTAATCGCCCAAAAAATACCCGTGATCCGACGTGTAAATCACCAGCGTATCGTCAGCCCAACCCATCTCATCCAGATAATCCAGCACCCGCCCCAAATTCTCATCCACCCCGTAAATCGTGCGATATCGATCCTTCATAAAACGCTGATAAATCCAGTCCTTCTTTTCCGCCTCATTCAAATCTCCAGGTATATCGTCGTAATCAGGCGCCAGACTAATATCAAACTTCATATCTTCAGCCAGAGCCGCAATCTTCCGCGTCGCAAAATCATCGCCATACGTCTCCGGCTGGGGAATCTCAACATCATCGAAGAGATGCGCGTGCCGGGGTGCTGGCGTAAACGGCCGATGCGGCGCCTTAAACTGATACACCAGACAAAAGGGCTGTTCCCCATCCAACCCCTTCAAAAATTCAAGCGCCATATCCGTCGTTATATCCGTGGCATACCCCTCCTTTACGACCTCCTTCCCATCGTCGATATACGTCGGATCAAAATACACGCCCTGCCCGGGATGAATACACCACGTATCAAACCCGCGCGGATCCTGCCGGATATGATATTTACCAAACAACGCAGTCTTATATCCCGCGGCGCGAAGCAACTCGGGAAACGTCGGCACATTCGGATCCAGAAACTCAATCGCATCGGCTCTCTCAGAATTTCCCCGAATACCGTGGACATGTGAAAAACATCCCGTCAGCACCGTGCCCCGCGCAGGCGCGCACAGCGCATTAGTCGAAAAACAATTGTTAAACCGCGTACCCTCATTCCCAATGCGATCCAGATTGGGCGTATGCAAAATCGGATTGCCATAACTACTCATCTCGCGCGGCGTGTGGTCATCGGTCATCACAAACAAAATATTCGGTCGCTTCATCTTCGCTCCTTGTGCGAATCAACGAATCAACGAATCAACGAATCAACGAATCAACGAATCAACGACGCAGTTCGGACTAACTTGGGGTGGTAGGGCGGGGTTCGTCTATTCGTCTATTCGTCTATTCGTCTATTAGAGACTTCAACTCTCGATAATACCTCAACTTCTCAACCCTCGGCATGGGCAGCGCACCACTCGTTGACGGTGCGAGAAACAGCCTCGCGCCTTCCAACAACTCATCTTGCAAACCGTAATCTCGCCTCCCGCCCATCACTTTGGCGTATCCGCTCTTCCCATTAAAACAAATCACCCGGGGTCGATACATCTGCATCTTTTCGCGCAACAATTCAAAACCCGACACATAATCGCCATCCGTCAGATCTCCAATCCCCCGCGTCGCACGCCCCTTTACAATATCGGTCAGTCCGATATTATAATCCAAAATAGTCGCATCTTCCCTCGGCTCCAACAAGCGATCTGTCAGCCCGGCCTCGTACAAAAACGGCCAAAACTGATTGCCTCTCCCCGCGTAATAATGACCAATTTCCGCGGACTTTAAGCTCGGATTAAACCCCACAAACACCAGATTCAGCCCCACGCGCAAATAATCCCGCAACACATAGTCAGCCATATTCCACACCCTTGTTGACACGTCTCCCACAATTCGGTTAAATTACAACCTCGGAAAAATAAGACAAAGTTCATCCACGAAAGGAAATCTTCAATGGCAAAACTGAATAAGTACAGCTCACAAATCACCCAGAGAAAATCCCAGGGCGGATCTCAGGCCATGCTCTATGCCACCGGACTGACGCGCGCCGACATGGACAAAGCACAGGTTGGCATCGCCTCGGTCTGGTACGAAGGCAACCCGTGCAATATGCACCTCAACGACCTCGCAGCCGAAACAAAAAAAGGCGTCATCGAAGCCGGGTGCGTTGGCATGCGCTTCAACACCATCGGCGTATCCGACGGCATATCCATGGGCACAGACGGCATGTCCTTCTCCCTCCAATCCCGCGACCTCATAGCCGACTCCATCGAAACCCTCATGGGCGCGCAATGGTACGATGGCCTGATCGCACTGCCCGGCTGCGACAAAAACATGCCCGGCGTGGTCATGGCAATGGGCCGCCTCAATCGCCCTGCTCTTATGATCTACGGCGGCACAATAAAACCAGGTTGCGCCACCATTCAAGGCGAAGAACGCAAACTCGACATCGTCTCTGCCTTTCAAAGCTACGGCGAATTTCTCACAGACTCGCTCAGCGATGCCGAACGCCAGGAAATCGTCGAACACGCCTGCCCCGGTGCCGGTGCTTGCGGCGGCATGTACACCGCCAATACCATGGCCAGCGCCATCGAATGCATGGGCCTCTCCTTGCCCTATTCCTCCTGCACACCTGCCGAAGACCCCGGCAAACACACCGAATGTATCCACGCCGGTCACGCTGTTCGCGCCCTGCTCGAAGCCGACCTCAAACCGCGCGACATCGTCACCAAACAATCCTTCCTCAACGCCATCCGCCTCGCCGTTGTCACGGGCGGCTCCACCAATCTCGTGCTCCACCTGCTCGCCATTGCCAGAGCTTATGACATAGACCTCGACATCGACGAATTTCAACACATATCCAACGAAACACCCCTCCTGTGTGACCTCAAACCCTCCGGGCGTTACGTCATGGAAGAGCTTCACGACATCGGCGGGACACCCGCAATGATGAAATTGCTCCTCGACGCCGACCTCATCGACGGCGACCAGATGACAGTAACGGGCAAAACAATTGCCGAAAATCTCGCCGATATAAAAGGCCTTCCCCCTTATGGCACGGGTGAAGGACAGCAAGACATCGTAAGCCCCTTTAATGACCCCATCAAGCCAACGGGGCATCTGCAAATTTTACGTGGGAATTTGGCACCGGAAGGTTCAGTCGGAAAAATCACGGGCAAAGAAGGCGAGGTATTCAAAGGCGCGGCCAACGTATTCGACTGCGAGGAAGACATGCTCGCCGCCCTCGAACAGGGCAAAATCGAAAAAGGCAATGTCATCATCATCCGCTACGAAGGCCCCAAAGGCGGACCCGGCATGCCGGAAATGCTCACCCCCACATCCGCACTGGCCGGCGCGGGGCTGGTACAGGATGTCGCGCTAATTACCGATGGGCGTTTTTCGGGCGGATCGCACGGCTTTCTCATCGGCCACGTCGTTCCCGAAGCCATCGAAGGCGGACCCATCGCCCTCGTCCAAACCGGCGACCAGATCACCATCGACAGCCAAAACGGAGAGATCAACATGGATGTCTCTGCCGAAGAACTCGAAAAACGCCGTGCAGCCTGGACCCAACCGCCGTACAAAGCCAACCGCGGCACCCTTTACAAATACATCAAGAACGTAAAAACGGCTTCTGAGGGATGTGTTACAGATGAGTAATCAAACCCCATTTTCCACAAGCTCTTTGAGAGGCACATCTCCCGCTTGCGGAATATAAAAACTGAGCGGATCGGAGACCACACCCAGGAGTTGTTTTTGAATGGGATTTGCGCGGGCAACGAGTTCATCGGGCATATCGATATAATCCATAGGCTTGACCCAGCGATACGCATAGCCCATAAAAATGGTCTTCCGCGGAAAACCCGACCAATTTTTGCCAATGCCGTGATACGTGCGCTGTTCAAAAATAAATGCCGAACCCGCCTTGACATTCATATTGATCGCCCCCCGGGGATGGCCCGTTGCCGGATCAATCGCAGGCCTGCCAAATAGCCGATTGCTTCCGGGCACGAGTTGCGTCGCCCCCGATGCGGGATCTGTCTGGTCGCTGATGGCGTACGCAATTTTGAGCAGAATGCGCGGATGGGGTTCTGTCATCTCCCGAGAAGACGAACCGCCATCGCGGTGATACCCACCTTTGCGCTTTACCTCTTCCGGAGGCTCTGGGCCAGAGGGCAAAACAATGAGATGCGAAGTAATCATCTGGATATTCCAGTTGAGAATCTGCCACGCCAGAGGCGCCGTGGTCGGCCAGTCGAGCAACTGAAGAAAAGCATCGTGATGCACAATGCAATTCCGCAAATTGAGTTTGCCCGTTTTCTCCAGGCCACCAGCGGCCTTTTCCCGATCGTAAATTTCATCAGCCGCCGCATTGAGTTCGGCGACAACATCGGGCGGCAGCGCGTCTTCGATCAAGAGATACCCATTGTCCTCAAAAAACTGCCGCTGTTCATCTGTGAGAACAGCCCAATCGGATTGAACGGTCATAGTAATCATCTCCTTTCATGGACTTGCAAACATATCACAAACAAATTTACGACCAGAAAACACGCGAGGCAAGCCATACTTGCTATCTATCGTGAATCATCCTGCGTATGCCATTTGCCACAACATCCACAGCTACTTGCACATCCCCTTCAAACGGCACAATCAAATCCGCGTACGCCCTTGTCGGCTCCGTATAGACGCGATAATTGGGCACGACATCTCGGCGATACCATGCCACCGCATCTTTCAGCGACATCCCACTCGACGTATTGCGCAACATGCGCCTGAGCACCCGCTCGTGTGTATCCACATCCAAAAACAGCTTGATATCCAGCAAAGACCTCAGAGTCTCTTGCGAAAAAATCAAGTGCCCCTCTACAATAACCAGCTTCTCAGGCACGACCTTTTGGGGATCATCCCCCCGCCGAAAAGCCCTCGTCCCAGGCGGTGGCATTTCAATCGTCTGCCCTTCCCGCAAACATTTCACATGCGCGATCAAAGGCTCCCACAGCACAGCCCGCGGATGGTTTGCCGTTCGCATAATCTCGCGCTCGTCTTCTGGCAGCGCTGACCAATCGCGGAAATAGCTATCCTGATTGAGCACGACGGGTCCAAAATCTGCGAGCCTATCAGATAGTATATCCGTAAAAGTCGTCTTGCCCGCGGCGGATCCACCCGAAATACCAATTACGATGGGTTTGACACCGTTTTTCTCATTCATTCCATAGCCCTATTGCAAAAAATAGACACATAGCTTATTATTTTCAGGCATTAAATAGGTGGGGTGTGCATAATTCATTTGTTGTGGTGCAACGATGTGTAGAGTTTTTTTCATGCGTGTGGCTACGCCATGCCTGCGGCGTGCGGCGACTTCATTTTTTTGCGCGCCCAAAAAAATGAAGCGAGCGGGGTACAACTGGCCGCCTCTCAGGCCAGTTCAATCGTTTTTATAATACAACGCCATGCGGTGGCCTGCGCAGTTGAAATGCCATAAAGATGTCCACTGCGAGACGGACTCACGCGCTGTGCGTGATGGTTTTGGCTGATGGCTTTCTGTCATGGCTCTTGTTGCGTGTTTCTAATTTACGCACACCCAGTAAAATATATACGCAACATCTTATTTTAAAAAAAGAATATGAATAATACAATCAAACCACCGAGATTAAAACCAGGTGATACTGTGGGGATTGCCTCGCCCGCTGCCTCATTTTTTTCTTTTACTAACAATTGGCTCTCCCGTGCCCAGGCAGCCCTTGAGGATCTCGGTTTGAAAGTTCAATTAGCAAATAACGCACGCCATCAACGCGAACATTTGAATCCAGCCCCGCAATTGCGTGTCAATGATCTCCACGACCTATTTGCTGATCCGGACATCAAAGCGATTTTTTCTCTCTCAGGAGGATCTGGTACCAATGCACTCCTTCCCTTGCTCGACTGGGATTTGATTGCGCGTTCCCCCAAGATATTGATGGGATACAGCGCGAATACAGCCCTGCTACTCGGCATCTACGCACGTCTCAATATGGTCACTTTCCACGGTCCAACCCTGCTCAACGGTCTCAGCGAATATCCGAAACCCTTGAGTTATACAATTCAACAAATAAAAGATGTCCTGTTTACACCAACCGCCCCGGGACCATTGGAGGCACCGGAGACCTGGACAGATGACGCGCCCAGTGAAGACAGTCCGCGAAAAATGAAGAATAATGCTGGTTGGCATTGGCTCAGAGGTGGCAGAGCGCAAGGACCTCTCATAGGTGGCAATCTCCATACCCTGCCGATATTGACTGGCACTCCATTTTGGCCTTCATTTCACGGTAAAATTCTTTATCTGGAAGAGGTCAATATGGGAAACACGGTTCTTATGTATGCCGAGGAAGCCCTTGCACAATGCCAGCAGATTGGTCTTTTTGAGGAAATTTCTGGTTTGATCGTGGGAAAAATAAACAACCTATCTCAAGACCAGGAAGAGTTACTTAAAACATTGATCGGTCACTATACAACGGCATTTGATTTTCCCATCCTCACACAAGTAGATATTGGGCATACGAGTCCTCAAATGATTCTTCCCAATGGTATCAAAGCGAGGCTTGACTCTGAACAAAATCTCTTTTCCATAGACGAAGCGGCGGTCGTCTGAAGCACATCAAATATGTTGGTCGCCTAAAAAACTAAAGGTCGTGAAGGTTTATTTTCTCACGACTTTTTATTTTTTAACAACAATATCAAGGGGAGTCGCTCCCGAAGACCCGCTCAACACTATCGAACAAAAAAGAAAGGAAGTCGCCGAAGCACTATTGGATCTGCGGGACTGTAGGATTAAACATGGACAAACGATATTGACAAGCACATTAAAATTTGGGAACTATATACGAAAGTGACAAGAAATATCCGCGTTTCGTATTTTGGGCTGGATCATTTCAGATTTTGGGGAAATTGCTTTCGTTGTATATTTTAGCTATAATACAACGAAATGTGTGTCGTAATATTTTATGACAAGTTCAGAGGACTTGAAAATGTCTGATACTATCATGGTTGATACAAGTCTATTAGATATTCCTGAGTTTAATGAGCGCAGGACAACGCAAGTTGCTGCTTTACTTGCACATTATTCTGGCGGTCAAATTAGTGTGTATAAACTTGTCAAATTGATATACCTCATTGATAGAACCTCTTTGGAGCGTCGTGGTCGTCCCGTGACTTTTGACCGTCCGTATAATCTACCATTGGGGCCAACGCCAAGTCATACATACGATCTTGTTTGCAAACCCTGGGAAGGCGAATACTGGTCTCAATATTTTTCCAGACCACAAGGGTATATTATTAAACTAATTAAAGACGATATAAGCAGTGATGAACTATCACAAGCACAAATTGATCTGATAAATGATGTATTTAAGGAATTTGGAAATAAATCCTTTGGGCAATTAAAGAACCACCTGCACTCTCTACCAGAGTTTGATGATCCAGGGGGTTCATCTAATCCCATAGATTGGAATACCTTGCTCAAAGCTACGGGATGGTCTGACGAGGATTTAATAACAATCAGGCAAGAATTTGACGCAAAAGCAAAGTTTGAAAATATGCTTAGAAATATGGAGAATGATAATACGAGATAAATATGTTATTAGCGGGAAGATGCGTATGGCTTGATGATCGGGGCGGTGGGCACTTATATTTGTTTTTAACAGAGTGTGTAGGCAATCCACCACAAACAATAATGGTGAATGTAACTTCATGGCGTAGAGGATTAGATGAAACCTGCATACTCTCGCCTAACGACCATCCAAATATCAGTAAAAAATCAATTATCTACTATGAGGATGCTTGTCTAATTGAAGAATGGAGAAGCAAAATCATTCTACGTGACTGTAGCAACGCACCGCCTATATCACATGAACTATTGGTCAAAATTCAACAGGGACTTTGCCAATCAGATGAGACACCACCAACAGTAAAAGACTTTTATCAAAAACACCATACATAAATATCACACATCCGCCAGTACTTTCCCTCAAAATGAAAAACAAAAGGTCGTGAGGAATAAATCCCACGACCTTTTTCATATTAAAAAACACTATTATTTTTTGGTGACCCCGAGGGGAGTCGAACCCCCGTCTCCAGAGTGAGAGTCTGGTGTCCTAGGCCACTGAACGACGGGGTCACTCACAACATGATGGCGACAACCTAATAAAGTTCAATACTTTTGTCAAGCCTCCCTACTCCACAAGCGCCTTGTAAACCAGAGGCTGGAAAGGCCGCGTAATATTGCCCGATCCGCGCAACTGGGTCCACACCATAGAAATCATCTCATTTTGCGGATCAATCCAGAAATGCGTCTTGGCAATACCCGACCAGTAATACGTCCCATTCCTATCCTCCCACGCCGTCTCCGTCTCATCCACAATCACAGAAAAACCGTAGCCAAAACCATCGCTCTTGCGCTGCCGGTGTCGGTAACGTGCCGTCTCGGGCAAGTGATTACTCGCCATAAGCTGAATCGTCTCCGGCTTCAAAATGCGCGTACCGTACAACGCACCCCCATTGAGCAACATCTGAGAAAAACGGAGATAATCCCGAGCCGTACTCACCAAACCCCCGCCACCGGACTCCCGTGCATCGCGCCGCATATTGCTCCGAAGGCTACGCGCCTCAAGATTACCCTCATCGTCCTTCCCATACACCGTAGCCAGACGGTCGCGCTTTTCCTCCGGCACATAAAAACTCGTATCGACCATCTCTAAAGGCACAAAAATGCGCTGCGAGAAAAACTCCCCCAAAGGCATACCTGAAGCAACCTCGACCACACTACCGAGGATATCGGTCGCTACGCTATAGAGCCATCGCGTCCCAGGCTGAAAACGCAAAGGCAACTGAGCCACCTTCTGGGCATATTTGACATTTGAATTGAACGAATACAGATTCGCAATCCGATAAAGCGTATCCACGGATGTCTGCCCAAAAATGCCATACGTCAAACCAGATGTATGCGACAACAAATCCGCAATCGTTATCTCGCGCTCGAGCGGTGCCAGAACTGGATTCTCGGTCCCGCCCCCCGTATAGACCTTTGTATCGGCAAATTCGGGAATAAACTTAGACACCGGATCGACCATCTTCAGCTTGCCCTCTTCGTAGAGCATCATAATAGCGACACTGGTAACCGGTTTGGTCATAGAATAAATGCGAAAAAGCGTATCCGCCGTCATCGGCTTATTCGATTCCCTATCGCGCAAGCCCGCAGTCTCGAAATGGACAATTTTACCTCTTCGCGCAATCAGCGTCAAAACACCTGCAAATTTCCCAGAATCCACAAGCGTCTGCATTGCGGGTCGGATCTTCGCAAGACCTTCTACGGAAAACCCCAACTCTGTGGGATCTCCCTGGGGAATCTCAGTCGCAAAAATCGGGTGGGAAGACAGAAAAACAGCGAGCAGAGCAAACAGGCTATGTCTCAAAAAGCGCGTCATATAAAATCCCCGCCTTTATTTTTGAAAAAAGGGTTACACCATTGCGATGTAACCCCTTCTCCTTATCTGGTGCGGATGCCAGGATTCGAACCCGGAACCGTCTGATCCGTAGTCAGGTGCTCTATCCAGTTGAGCTACATCCGCTAAAATCAAGAACTTAAGTATATTTGAGACAACACAATGTCGTAAGACGAATAAAAGTATCAAAACTGCCAAATACTGTCAAGCGGAAACGGGCAATTATCCCGGATAGCATAAGGCAATGATGTTTTGGGTTGCTCCCAGCGTCAGAATGTATAATCATAGGGAAAAGATGAGCGATCAGCGGTCAGCTAAAAACCTTCTGGATCGCGGCTCAAAACCATGCCGCGATGACAAATGGAGGAATTGCTGTCGCGTTTTTACTACCGATCACTAATTCCCAAGGAACCACTCATGAACCTTGAAACGCAATTAATCCACGCAGGTGAAGAAGAAAAACAATACGAAGGCGCGGTCGCGCTACCCGTATTTCAGAGCGCCACATTTTCATACAGCAGTGAAGACAGTTATCACGACATAAAATATCTTCGCCTGAACAACACCCCCAATCACACCGTAGTCCATGAAAAATTGGCGCAAATTGCAGGAGGCGAAGCCGCCGTAGTCACCGCATCGGGCATGGCAGCCATAACCACCGCCCTATTAACCGTATTAAAAAAAGGCGACCACCTACTCGCACAAAATTGCCTCTACGGCGGAACGCGAGTCTTTTTGGCACGCGACATCGCCGACTTCGGGATCGACGTGGATTTCGTATCCGGAAACGCGCCACATGAATGGGAAAAACTCATCCGCCCCGAAACCCGCGCCATCTATGTCGAAACCATGAGCAACCCCCTCCTGGAAGTCGCCGACCTCCCATCCGTCGTCGCCTTTGCCCAAACCCACAACCTCATCTCCATGATCGACAACACCTTTGCCTCCCCGGTAAACTTCCGCCCCCTGCAAATCGGCTTTGACCTCTCCTTGCACAGCTGCACAAAATATCTGAACGGACATTCGGATATCGTCGCTGGCTGCGCAATTGGATCGCACGATCTAATCACCCGCATTGTGCATCGACTGAACATCATGGGCGGCTGCCTGGACCCACACGCCTGCTCTCTCTTATTGCGCGGCATGAAAACACTCGTCCTGCGCGTGGAAAAACAAAACGAAAACGCACACGCACTATCTTCTTTCCTGGAGAACCATCCCGCTGTAGAACGCGTAAATTACCCTGGCTCACCCAGCCACCCGCAACACAACTGTGCAAAAACACTATTTAACGGATGTGGCGGCGTATTGAGCTTTGAAATAGCCGGCGATAGCCGCGTAGCCGACGCAGTAATATCGAAACTACAATTGCCAATCTCCGCGCCCAGCCTGGGCGGCATCGAAACACTCATCACCCGCCCTGTACAAACATCGCACTCCGGACTCACCGAAGAAGAACGCCGCGACGCGGGAATCTCCGAACGACTGATCCGCGTAGCAGTTGGCATCGAAGCCGCAGAGGACTTATGCGCGGATTTTGAACAAGCTCTGAGAGGTGTAGAAGAGGAGAAACAACATGCCTGATGAAATCAAAATTGGAATGCTGAAAGCCATGCCCGAAAAATGGAATGTCGAGAACAATTGGGCGATATTTGAAAAACAATTTGAAACACAGGGAAAAGATACAGACGTATTCATAACCCCGGAATGCTTCCTGGACGGATATGCAGTAACCGAAAAAAATTGGACCGCTGAGCGCTTTGCCAAAGTCGCTCAGGACGTCGAGCAAAGCGCGTACATCCAACAGGTATGCAAAATGGCACGCGCATCGCGCACCCACATCGTTTTTGGATACACTGAAAAACGCGCGGGATATTTTTACAATGCCGCTATATTAGTGAACCGCGCGGGAAAAATTGTCGGCACATATTACAAAACGCATCTACAATCGCACGATCACCGTTTTGTGCGCGGCGATGACCTGCCCATATTCGACCTCGACATTGGCACCGTGGGCATAGTCATTTGCGCGGACCGCCGATGGCCCGAATCAATTCGCACATTGCGGCTCAAAGGCGCAAAAATCTGTCTCATGCCAACCTATGGCATGTGGCATGAAGAAAATGAATGGTGGATGCGCACGCGATCCTATGAAAATCAGACGTTCGTGTGCTTCACGCATCCCAATGTCGCTCTGATCACAGACCCACGCGGCAAAGTCGCGGCAAAATTGCAATCCAACGTACCCGACGTGTTAATCCACAAAGTCGATCTAAAGGACGCATCCGATGAAAACCATCTGAGCGACCGGCGTCCCGAACTCTACGGCATCATGGGAAAAATTGACCACTGGTCACAGCAGCCCGAATTTACATCGCCAACCTACGGAGGGAAATAACCCATGTATCGCATTGGACTCATTGGCAATCGGGCGCACCAGAACAGCTACGGCCCAATCTGGCATGAACGAGAGGATTGCAAAATCGTCGCAGCGGCAGAGCATCACGAAGGCAAAGGCGAGGCACTATCTCAGCTCTACGGCCTTGAGGTCGCGCGAGACTACGACACAGTTCTGGAAGACCCGAACGTAGATATCGTCTCCATCTGCACGGACTTCTATCTTAAACGCACCCTGATCAAAAAAGCACTCGCCTGCGGCAAACACGTCCTGGTCGATAAAGCCATAGCGAGAACCGTTGTCGAAGCCAGAGAATTAGTCGATACTGTTGCCAGCGCATCAAACAAAGTGCTTCTGACGTATCCCTCTCGGTTCTCACCCACAATGATAAAACTCAAAGACGCCCTCGACCAAGGCGAATACGGACGTATCTCCGCGTATGTCCACAACAGCGTGAAGCAATTTTTTGGCGACCTCATGGCTTATGTAAGCTATCCGACGCCAGCCGTGCAAAATGGCGGGGGTGAACTGATGAATTTGGGCAGCCATACCGTAGATGCTCTGCTCTGGTTTTTTGGCATGCCCAACAGGGTGAATTGCCAAATGCAAAATCTCTATTTTGAGGAATACGCGCAATTTGGCACAGAAGACATCGCCACGCTCTGGTGTGAATATCCCGATTTCACGGCAACACTCACCGCAGGAAGGTCAAAGGCGCGAAGCGAAGATGCCACATTCGATTGCGTCAACATCACGGGCGAAGGCGCGTGGGTTCAAGTAGATCGCCTGGGATATTCCGTCAACGGACAACTCGTCGATACACCACCGCCCAGAGCAGCGGGATTGGCGGCCTGTGTGGCGCATCTCATCGACTGCATCGAACAAGACACAACACCCGTCACCAGTGCAGAAGACGGACTATCCGTTGCCCTGCTCACAACAGCCGCCTATCAAGCCGCACACACAGGCGAACCCGTCACCTTGCCCTTGCAAAATGAGCAACATCCTTTAATTGACGCAGAAGACCATCTCGTTGACCGCTTACTGGATTAATCAGGGAGGAAATACAATGAACACATACCGCGCTGTAATCGTAGGCTTGACGGGCATTGGTGCCAGCCGCCCGCATGAAACGAGAGGACCTGTCTTTGGTGCCATGCCACCGTCACACGCATCGGCATATCACAAACACGCACAGACAGAAGTCGTCGGCGTATGCGACCTGCGTCAGGAGGTGATGGATGACTTCTGCGAACGATGGGGCGATGTCTGGCCCGATGTGAACACGTACACAGATTTCAGGGAAATGCTGGACAAAGAGCAGCCCGACCTGGTCAGTGTCGTGACATCTGATCACGCACACGCCGATATCACAGTCGCAGCAGCCGAAGGATCCGCACAGGCAATCCTGTGTGAAAAACCCATTGCGACAACCATGGAAGACGCCGACCGCATGATCGCAGCCGCAGAAGCAAATAACGTACCGCTCTCGATAGAACACACGCGCCGCTGGTATCCGAGTTATCTACAAGCACGGGAAATGATCCGATCCGGCGAATTGGGTCGCTTGCGAACCATCGTCTGCGACCAATTTGGGACGCGCGCCATGATGTTCCGCAACGGCACGCACATGATCGACATGATGTGCTTCTTTGCCGAAGCAAATCCCGAATGGCTGGTCGGCGAATTGGAACCCGGATTCGAGCACTTCACCGAATACAAAGGCGACGGCGGACACGACCCTGCGACCGACCCCTATGCCTCCGCGTACATCCATTTTGACAATGACGTACGCGCATTTTACAACTGCCACAAAATGGCATTTAACGGATCAAAATTTTCTCTGACGTGTGAAAATGGACGGATTGAAATCTCAGATCAAAAATTTGAGGTCATTACCCCACAAGAGCCGCGCTGGTGGTCGCAGGCAGCAGTCCCCGTAGAACCCTATATATCGATCCGACAAATTGGCGCAGTCTCGGAACTCATCCACGTCCTGGAAAACGGCGGCACACTCGTCTCGCCCGCACGCGAAGCCAGAAAAACACTTCAAATCATGCTCGGCATCCTGGACTCCCACCACGCGGGCAATCTGCGCGTTAATCTCTAAAAAAGGAGAACCCATGACGGATAAGCATCGCATCGAATGTCTCTTCCTCTCGCAAGAAGACCTCCTGCAAGCCGGATGCCTGGACATACGGCTGGCCATGAGTGCGGCTGAAAACGCCATGCTCGCCTACCAAAAAAACGACATCCTATTTCCAGAAAAAGTAGTTCAGATTTTCAATGAAGACACCCAGGATCGCATTAACTGCCTGCCGGCAACCCTCTTACCCGAAAAAGTCTGCGGGGCTAAGTGGGTATCCGTATTTCCGTTCAATCCCGAGAAATACGGCCAGCAGAATCTCTCTGCGGTCTTCATCCTATCCGAAATCGAGAAAGGCTACCCCATTGCCTTTATGGATGGCACCCTGTGCTCGAATATGCGCGTAGGCGCAATGGGTGCTATTGCTGCCAGGCATTTCGCAAGACCGGATTCCACGAGCATTGCTTTTATTGGCGCAGGGGAACAGGCAAAGATGCACTTGATCGCCATGAAAACGGTGTTTCCCGGCCTTGAGGAGTGCCGGGTCTCTGCCAAACATGACCACGAAGAGCAGCAATTCATCAACGAAATGGCGACACTCTTTCGAGACATGCGTTTTTCCGCCGCCCATACAAACGCACAGCGGGCCATAGAGGGCGCCGACATTCTCGTCACAGCCACGAGCGCACAAGCCCCGCTTCTCAAAGCGGCATGGATAAAGCCCGGCACTTTCTACAGCCATATCGGCGGCTGGGAGGACGAGTATGACGTGGCGAGACAATGCGACAAAATTGTGTGCGACGATTGGGAAACCGTAAAGCACAGAACGCAAACGCTCAGTCGCATGTATAAGGACGGACAACTCTCGGACGAAGACATCTACGCAAACCTCGTCGAAGTCGTCTCCGGCGAAAAAGGAGGAAGAGAGACCCCCGAAGAACGGGCCTACTTCAACGCCGTTGGCCTGGCCTATGTCGATGTCGCTATTGCTTATGCAATGTATCAACGGGCCAAAGAAGCGGGAAAAGGGCGGATGTCGAGCATCCAGGAAACCATGATCTTCCAGCATGAGAATCTATCAGATTGGATCCGGCTGTAGGATCTATTTGAAGAGGGCAAACAGGAGTAAATCATGACCAGACGCAGACTACCCATCGGTATTCAGACCTTCCGCGAGATGCGAGAAGAGAACTACTACTACGTCGATAAGACACCCTATATTCGGCGGATGATAGACGAGGGGAAACACTATTTTCTGTCGCGCCCGCGTCGCTTTGGAAAGAGCCTGTTTCTGGACACACTGAAGGAACTGTTCGAAGGCAATGAACCATTGTTCGATGGGCTTCACATCCACGGCCACTGGGACTGGTCTGTTCGCCATCCGGTAATTCGCCTGAGTTTTGGTCGAGGCAACTTCAAAGAGCCGGGATATCTACAGACGAACTTGATGGCACAACTGGACGCAGTTGAACGTCGAGAGGGCATAAAGTCCGACTACACCACCGCGCCCGAGCGTTTCGCCTATCTGATAGAGGCACTGCATGATCGTGCCGGGCAGTCAGTGGCCGTTCTGGTAGATGAATACGACAAGCCAATTCTGGACGCACTCGAAGTACCAGAAGTCGCACGCGCCAACCGCGACTTCTTGCGCGGCCTGTACGCGACCATCAAGGACAGCGACGCGTATATCAAGTTCACTTTCCTCACTGGCGTCAGCAAATTCTCCAAAGTCAGCCTCTTTTCGGGCCTCAACAACCTCACTGACATCACTATCGACCCGCATTACTCCGCCTTATGCGGCTACACCGAAGAGGACCTCGACACGGTATTCGCGCCAGAACTGCCCGGCCTGGACCGAGACCAAATCCGCGATTGGTATAACGGCTATTCCTGGCGAGGGGAGGAGAAAGTGTACAACCCCTTCGACATCCTCCTCTTGTTCCGCAACCGCGAGTTTCGCGCCTACTGGTTTGAGACCGGCACACCGACGTTTCTGGTCAACACGTTAGTAGATCGCGGAGTGAGTTCTATAGACCTGGACGATATGCTGGGCAGCGACGAATTATTATCTACATTTGACGTTGACGATATAGCCACTCAAGCACTGCTATTTCAGACTGGCTATCAGACCATACACCATACCGAACCGCGCGGTAGCCTGACCTACTACCGTCTGGGCTATCCAAACCAGGAAGTGCGCCAGAGCTTGAACAGAAGCCTGCTGAACCACTTGACTGGGAACCCGACGCAGCAGGCAGAACACATTGCCCGCCTATACGACCTGTTGCTGGTCAATGACTTCGCTGGCCTGGAAAATCTGTTCAAGGCGTTCTTCGCCAGCATTCCCTACCAGTGGCATACGAAAAACGACATAGCGAATTACGAAGGCTATTACGCCAGCGTGTTCTACTCCTACTTCGCATCGGTGGGATTGGACATCGTTGTGGAGGACAGCAGCAGCCATGGTCGTCTGGACATGGCAGTTCGCTTCAACGGCAATGTGTATCTGTTCGAGTTTAAAGTAGTCGAATTAGCACCCGAAGGCACCGCAATGGCGCAACTGAAACAGAAACGCTACGCCGACAAATACCGCGATCGCGGCGAGCCGATACATCTCATCGCCGTAGAGTTCAGCCGAGAAACCCGCAACCTGGTGGGATTCGAGACAGCCCGCGCATGAGACATGACCAACCTTATGTTGAAAGATGAAAAATAATCCCATTGTCGCAGAAGTGCGGCGAATTAGGCATGAGCATGCTGCGCGGTTCAAATACGACCTGGATTTGATTGCAAAAGATATCAAAGCGCAAGAGCAGGCAAGCGGCCGACTATATATTAACTTGCCACCGCGTCTTTTAGCCTCGCAGCAGGTAAGGCCACCGGCTAAGACCGACTGACTTTTCTCAGTATATATGATTGCGAGAAAGTGATTGACATGAATTTGACCGTTGAATTAACAGCCGATCAGGTCATTGGTTTGGTCCAGCAGATGCCGCCAGAAGAGAAGCGAGCAGTACTCCTCGCACTTGCAGAGCAGACAGAAGTCAATCGCACGGCACGCATGGACTATGCCGAAGCGCAGTTTCGAAAGTTATGCGCGTCTCGGGGGTTGAATTGGGATACAATGACTGAAACAGAACGCGAGAATTTTGTCGATGACCTTATTCATAGAAAAACTACTATAAATCACACATCCAATTTGGTAGTCGTCGCACTAAAAAACTACCAGAAACATCACTACAAGAATGATAGAAGTGAGTTGCCCAAGGAAATTGGTGATGAAGTATATACTAATCCGTTTGCCTTTCTGATAGGAGCCTGTTTCGATAGAGGTATGGATTGGAAACAGGCTTGGAAAATTCCTTATGAGATCAAACGTCGCGGCAAGCTGGATCCTTCTATCCTTGCTTCAATGACTGAGGAAGAATTATCCTTACTCCTGGAGAGTCTGCCCAGGAAGCCACGTTATGGCACCGAGAGAGGGGCTAAGACGCTAAAGGATGCCGCCTGTCTCGTACATGACCAGTTTGGAGGCGACGCAGCCGCGATTTGGCGGGATGCATCTCCTACCGAAGTAAAAAAAAGGCTCCAAAGCATTTATGACGTTGCTCAAGGTATCGCATCCATGGTCGTCCGCATACTGCATGATGACTGTGGGATGTTTAGAGGGCAGAAACATCAAATAGACATCAAGGCTGATATACATGTTAAACGTGTGTTTCAACGCACAGGATTGACTCACACTGAGGCGGAAGAAGAAGTGGTATCCGCCGCGAGACTCCTGAATCCCAAATTTCCCGGCGGACTGGACTGGCCAGCCTGGAAGATAGGAAAGGACTGGTGCTTTCCCACCAAACCCCAGTGTAATTCCTGTCCACTGACAGCGGTATGCGGCAAACATATCAAGTAAGGCGTCGAAACCGTTTAATTCCTACCACCTAACGAACAGTTTCGTCTCGCGGCTCTGATTTTACAAGAGCTATCCCAATCTGGGATTACGGTTGTGGACCGTAGAGACACCTGGAGTGAACAAGATCAAAAAGATTTAACCATAGCCTCCTTAAAGTACGCGACGACACTTTATCCAGAGGAGGAGGACCTTGTTTAATCCAGGCGATACAAGCACCGAGAGATATTTTGAAATATGAAGAACACAGGCGTCTGTCCATCGCACTGACTCATTCTATTCCGCTCTCCCAATATCGGGCCTGGGGCACATATCTTTCACATGACCGTCCATTTATCGCTCAAAATATACACTTTTGCTACCAATACTTGTTCTGATCCATCTCTATTTTAATAGGCGATTCACAAATTCAAGTTGTGAACAAGACCACAATACGACATATTGAAGGAATAATGAGATACTTATATGCAATTTATCTTTCAATACTGTGATAATCGCATTCTTTGGCCTGATATTTGCTTGAGATCTGACTGTTGCGTTTGTCCAAAATACAACCAACCTTCAGATCTGAGGCATCTCACATGGCCGAATTTGATACGATTTCCAAACACCTGATTCAGAAATATCCCGACGACTTTGCTGGCTTTACCCTCGGACGCGAGGACGTTGAAGTTCTTGCAGTCATTGACACAGAACAATACACTGTTGAAGCACGCCAGACCGATAGTCTGCTTCGCGTGCGTATCGATGGCGAGGAGGTCTTGGTCCACAACGAGTTTCAAACCACTGACAGCACCAATCCACCTATGCCACGCCGCATGGCTGGCTATATCGGACGCGCCATTGAGCATCACGGTCTGCCGATCTATTCCAATGTCATCTACCTGCGTCCCAATGCTGGGCAACGCGATCTCGGGTACTATGTCCAGGAGCATCTCGACTACGAAATCACGATTCGGTATCGCGTGATCAGACTGATCGAAATAGAAGGCGAGCGCGTCCTCGAATCGGGGCAATCGGGTCTGATACCCTTCACGCCGTTGATGAAGCCACCTGAAGGGATGGCTTCGGATGCGTGGTTGCACCAGTGTATTCACACGGCTCGGACGCGCCCCATCGCCCGGTCATATAGAGCGGATTATCTGGCTGGGATGGTGGCGTTGAGCGAGTTGGTATATGCTTCTGAAACGATTTCTAATATTATTTTTAAGGAGGGCATCATGGACATCTTGCGCGAATCATCACTTTTTCAATCCCTTACCCAGGAAAGCAGAGAGGAAGCCAGAGAGGAAGGCTTTGAGCAGGGCAGAGAAGAGGGCATTGAGCAGGGAGGTAGAGAACGCGCTATTGAGGATATCTTCGATGTGTTGGAGATCCGATTTGATCTTCGCCCGACAGATCCCTTATCTGCTCGCATTTCGGCTGTTGAAGATTTACGACGCCTCAAGCAGTTGCACCGCTCGGCGATACAGGTGTCCAATCTCGAGGAATTTGGACGCCTGTTAGATTTAATGGCGTAGCGCGACCTCAAAGTGATGGTGGATATGGGTTTGCTGGTTTCTGAAGAAGCGACCAATAAGTTAGTGTACCGGATAAAGAATGCCAACTGAACTTGCGACAATCTTGCGACATAACTTGCGACATCCACACATTGGTCACGGCAAAAGCTAATTGAGCAGCACGCATGGACTATGCTGAAGCGCAGTTTCGAAAGTTATGTGCATCACTCGAAGAACCCCTCATCGTGGGGCCGTAAATCAATCTCGAAACCCCAAGCACCTTTGTCCTGTTGCACCAGATTCCAATAGGCATCGGCCACGGCGTCAATATTCATGAGCGGTTCACTCTCCTCGACATCCCCTCTCTCGTGCAACAAGGGGGTATCCAGCACCCCGTCTATGATAATGTGGGCCACATGAATACCCTCGGGCCACAGCTCGCGGGCCAACGCCCAGGCCAAACCGCGCACCGCAAACTTGGCACTGCTAAAGGCAAGAGCACCTGCCCGGCCCCGAATGGACGAAGTAGCGCCAGTGAAAAGGATGGCCCCGCCACCCGCAGACAGCATATCGCCGACCACTTCCTTTGCACACAGAAAGGAGCCGTAGGCACACACGCGCCAGGATAGTTCAAACTCATCCAGGGTCAGTTCGTGAAAATCTTTCCAGGAGGCATTGCCAGCGTGGTTGATCAGGACATCAACCGGGCCCAATTCCTCGCGCACCCGGGCAAAACTCTGGATCACCTGCTGGGGATCTGTGATATCCGTGGGTACAGCTAAAGCTCTCACACCTTCTTGCAGCAATTCTTCAGCCAGATCCTGGATATAATCAGAGGACCGGGCCAGCAACCCCACCTGATAGCCTTCGCCTGCAAACTTCCTCACCAGCGCGGCACCCAAACCAGAGCCGACCCCTGAAATAACAGCCGTTTTGGACATAGTACTCTCCTCCTTATTTAATCCAACGCCACAATAGACCGACACAGCGCTTTACCGCGCTCTGACAGAGAATTGTAAATCGCGCGGGGCATCTCACCATCTCGACCGGGTCGGCGAAACCAGGGTGCGTAATAGCCCACACTCGTCATAATACGCACATCCCGAGACATATTGGGCGTCCCCCCGTGCCAGCAGCGCACATCTCGAAAAATCGCCGACTTGCTCGGCGCACAAGCCAAGGCATGCTTCATCCAATCGGGTTCATCCTCCAAACTGGGAATCGCCTGGCGCGAGCGATGGGTGCCTCGGATAAAACGCGTCGCTCCATTCTCCACACTAAAATCGATCATCGGAAAATTGACCACAATAAACGGCACCGGAACATCCATAATCGTCACCCGCTGCTCGGGATCATTGATCAAATCGGGCATATCCCGGTGCAAATGCTGAATTTTTGCACCCGGCAGCGAATAATCCCCACCAGCACCACTGCACACAAACTGATTACTATTGAAAATAGCTTCAATAATAGGTAAAATAGTAGGCAGATCAACCAGCATCGCCCATTCGGGATGATGGATCTGCGAACCAAACGAATAACGCGCAAAACCTCTGTTCGCCTTCTCCAGCGGAACCGCGCTCGTCTGTTCCGCCACAACGCGATGCGCACCATCCTTCAGAAAAGCGAACTGCTCATCGGTCAACGCATCCGTCACAACGGCAAGCCCATCGCGATGAAAAACAGCGGCAGCGCGGTCAACTTCTGACGGTTCAATAAGTTCGAGGTCGAGCATAAGATCTCCAAAGGAGGTTGTTGTGAAAGAAGAAACAGATAACCTGCAAGATACGTACGAGCCTGGCAAATACGACCCCGCACTCTACAAATACGCCCGCATCGCCGAATGTGTTGACGGCTTTGAAAACGTGGGCGATGAACACATCGCGCAATTTCACGCGCAGGGCTTTTTGCCAATTCAAGGCGCGTATTCCAGCGCACAGGTCAACGACGGCGTGGCCGCAGTAAAAGAATTGATCGCGGGACAAAATCGCGAATTCCGGGGCGTCCAATTCGAACGCGGACGCGCCAAACAGGTCAAACGCTCAACGGGTCACGCGCGCGAACTACTCGTGCGAAAACTCACCCGATTTGTCGGATTCGACCCCCGTCTGGACGCATTTGGCGAAGACCCTCGGCTGATAGATACCTTGACCCGCATCATGAGTGAACCGCCCAAACTATTTGCCAACCAGGCCATGCTAAAACCACCCGGCATTGGACGCGAAAAACCCTGGCACCAGGACCACGCCTACTTTAACGTGCCCATGCACACCTGCATCGTCAGCGCCTGGGTTGCCCTCGATCCCGCGGATCCCGAAAATGGATGCATGCACGTCATCCCCCAAAGCCATCGAGCAGGTCCCGTCGTACATTTTAAAAGACGCGACTGGCAAATCTGCGACACCGACGTCACCCGCAACCGCATCACCGCAGTAGCCCTGCAACCCGGCGGCGTATTGCTCTGGCACGGGCGATTGCACCACGGCTCCCCGGAGAATCGATCAAACCGACGTCGCCGCGCCCTGCAACTGCATTACATCCCCGCATCCATAGAGGAAATTTCTTCAGAAGAACGCCTTGCGGTCTATGGCAACGAAGGAAAGAACGTAACGTGTTAGACATATGTCACACCTTTCTCGCGTCTTCCCTATCACATATCGCCTCGCCTCCGGCAATAGCGACGCGCATCGCACTGAGACCGTCTTCGTGCGTAACGCTAAACGGCGCATCGTCGATACACTGCGTAATAAAATACGTGAGTTCATTCTTATACGACTCGCCAAATCGGGTAATAAACACCGGCACATCGAAACCGTAATCCCGCAAAGAAATAGATTCTTTATGGATCACGCCATCGCGACCGTACGCCTCCACCTCAACCCTGTGCGGATCCTCCTGAAAATGACCCACGTGAATCACCCCGTCATCGCCATAAATCCAGGTCGCATTGCGATATCCCGCAACGTGATTGCGGCTGACCATAACCTGACCGATTGTGCGACCGGGAAACCACATCTGTAAAAAGGCATCGTCGTAATCCTCTTTCACAGTACTGATAGTACAATTGTAAAGATTGGACCCAAACGCGGCGACATATTCGGGCAAAGGACCGCCGAGCAGCCAGAGAATCTCATCGCAATTGTGAACAGCCATATCGCTGAGCAAACCCGCGCTATTATAGCCATCCGGCGGAGGAATAGGGTCCTCCAGAACCGAAACAATTTTGAACACATTGCCAATAGCGTTTTGTTCCAACAACGCTTTTGCCCTCAGCAACGGAACGTCAAACCGG
The DNA here is from genome assembly GCA_965205975.1 of Candidatus Latescibacterota bacterium. Classification (GTDB taxonomy): domain Bacteria; phylum Latescibacterota; class UBA2968; order UBA2968; family UBA2968; genus VXRD01. The sequence continues at coordinate 4,863,341 of OZ242195.1, read as the reverse complement.
CGCATAAAAGCCAGCATCAGCGCATTTTTCCTTCTGGGATCCCGATTCAAATCGGCAACAAAAGCCTCGGCAGACGCGAGCGAATGGGTCAGCGGCTTCTCCAAAAGCACGCGACAACCCGCGTCAACAAGCACGCGCGCATCGCGTTCGTGGTCTTCTGTGCGCGACGCAACAAGCGCGGCATCGATCAAATTCGACGCCGCGAGATCAGACACATCGTTAAACGCGTGAATCTCCGTCGCCTGATCTGCCTGAAGCTCTGCTGCAACGCGACTGGCCGTATCGCCATAAGTATCGGACACAGCGACGAGTTCGCACACACCCGTTTCCCGGGCGAGTTCTTGAACATGCCGGGCGTGAAAAACGCCAATGCGCCCAACACCGACCACGGCCATGCGGATGGGTTTATTCATAGAAAATTCCTCTATTACAAATTATGCGGGAATTTGAACGATCTCTCCCGTTTCAACACTACGGCTAATCGCCTCCAAAACGCGCATATTCTGATAGGCATCCTCAAGACTCGAATGAGGCTGTATGCCAGCTTGCAGCGACTGTGCCCAATGCTGCATCTCTTCGAGATAACCGGGACGACCAACGCTGTGAAAGGCGGTATTGAGATCCCATTCCTCGGTAGGCGTATCGGCGTAGCCACCGCCAGAATTGAGCCATGTCGGAACGCGATAACGGCGCAACTTGCGTGTCTCAAAAACCTGAATGGCCTGATTATTCGCACCCTTGACAAAAATCATCGCCTCCAAAACCGGACCCGTACCGAGCGTCATCGTACCTATGCCACCATTTTCATAACGCAGATTGACGGATATTGACACCGTGCCAGATGCAACAGAACCCAGCGCAAAGACCTCGCTGACCTGTCCCATAAAAAAACGCATGCAATCGGTAGGATGGATAACCTGATCGAGCATAAAGGGCCAGGCAAAAGGCGATCCCATCTCCTGTAACCGGGGACCTGGCGCCATATAGCGGGTATGGTATTGACAGGCGTCGCCGAACGCCTCATCGTCCATCAACTCTCTGGCAATCTGATGCGCGGGCGCATGCCGCCACATGGTGCCAACCATCCCTGTTTTACCGGCAGCAACTGAGGCATCGACCAGCATCTTGGCACCCTCAGAGGTAGTCGCAGGCGGCTTCTCGGTATAAATATGATAACCCCGCTGAAGACACGCAATACCGATATCCCGATGCAATTTGTCTTCTGGTCTGCCCACAACAGCAACTGCGTGGAGATCTTCATGCTTGAACATCTCGTTGTAATCGGTATAATAGCGAAGCGCACCGAACCTGCGCGCATTTGATTGCGCCTTCTCTTCAATGAGATCACAGGTAGCGACAAACTCGAACTCCGGCACCAGCGGTATGCACCGTTGCAATTGCGATGACATATTACCACAGCCAATAAATGCAACTCGGATTTTGTCCATAGATATATCCTCCTGGCGAATAAATGAACTGCTATAACCCTTCACTGGAGATTGGAGACAATTCTTAACTGATGTTACGCAGGTCTGGGGTGTTTGTCATGCTGAGCGGAGTGGAACGGAGCCGAAGCATCTATTCCACTTGTGTCAGTAGAAGATTTTTCGACTCCGCTGCGCTCCGCTCAAAATGACAGGCCCATTATCCTATTATATTGTGCAGATGCGTAACATCAATTCTTAATTCCTAATTAAACCCTTGTCAACCCCATTCTGGAGGTAAAAAATGAAAGCAGCTGCAATATTTGGTGAACGCAAAGGCGGCGTAATAGACGTACCAGATCCAAAGCCAAAAGACAACTGGGTACTGGTAAAAGTTCACGCCGCGCCGATGTGTACAGAATACAAAGGATTTACAGGCGGCAGGGAAACCACCTCTCTGGGACACGAAGCAGCCGGTGAAGTCGTTGAAATCGCCCAACCTGGGCGCGTATCAGTCGGCGACCGCGTAGCCGTAATGCCCCAATATCCGTGTGGCATCTGTCCCCTATGTATCAGCGGCGATTATATCCACTGCCAGCAAAGCGCAAACTTTGCTGAATTCACGGGCGGAAACGAAGGCCGAGCCACCATGGCGCAGTACCTCTTAAAACCCGACTGGCTACTGCCAAAAATTCCAGACGATGTCTCCTACGAACACGGAGGAATGGCCTGCTGCGGTCTGGGTCCCACATTCGGTGCAATACAGCGCATGCAAGTAAACGCCTACGACACATTCATGGTCACCGGTCTCGGTCCCGTGGGACTTGGGGGCATCATCAACAGCAAACACCTAAGCGCACGCGTAATCGCCGTAGATATCAACCCCTATCGGCGCGAAAAAGCCCTCGAACTGGGCGCAGACGAAGCAATCGATCCCCTCGAAGAAAACGCCCTGCAACAAATAATGGACCTCACCAACGGCATTGGCGTAGATGCCGCCGTAGATTGCTCGGGTGCCGTATCTGCACACCGCATGTGCATCGACACCGTGCGACGGCGCGGACAAGTCGCATTCGTCGGTGAATGCGGAGAAGAAACCCCTTTGCGCATCAGCCAGGACATGATCCGAAAAGGCATCACACTCGTCGGCTCATGGCATTACAACTTAAAAGACGTACCAAAACTCATGCAAGTCGTCCGCGCAAACACAGACAAATTGAATCGAATGATCTCACATATATTCTCACTCGAAGACGTACAAAAAGCCTGGGAATTGCAAACCACAGGCGCGTGTGCAAAAGTCGTATTGAAACCGTGGGAATGAAGGAGGAAGCACTCAATGCTTAAATGTGCAATAATCGGCGTAAGCGGCGGACGCGCGCGGGGGTTGGCGGAAGCGTATCGACACGTAACACACGGCAAACTCGCCGCAATCTCCACGCGAACAGAAGAAAATCTGCACGCATTTGGCAATACATTTGACGTCGATATAAGGTATTTGGACTATCGGGAAATGTTTGAAAAAGAACAGCCAGACCTGGTACACGTAAACACCCCGCCCAGTGTGCGACTGGAAGTATTCGAAGCCGCGGAAAACGCCGGAGTACCCGCTGTCCTCGTGGAAAAACCCATAGCAATTCAGGGAGAAGACTGGCGCACGATCAAAAACTTTGCTACAACCGCAAAAACCAAAATCGCGGTAAATCACCAGCTACACTTTCACCCGCGCAGACAGCATTTGCAAAATATTGTACAGGAGGGAAAAATCGGCGACATCCGATTTATCGAAGCGAGTTGCGGCATGAACCTGGCGTATCAGGGCACCCATGCACTGCAATCCATCGCCGCCTTTCATCCAGACGGCCTCCCAATAAAAGTAATGGGACAAGCCTCTGGCACAGACGGCCTGGAAGACACGCCCAAAAAGCATTTCGCGCCCGACCAGTGCATCGGAGCAATAGAATATGCCGATGGCCTGCGCGCCCAACTCATCTCGGGACCTTATGCCCCCCGCGTAACAAATGAAGACCGCACCAATGTCCACAAGCGAATCGCCGCCTATGGCACGCGGGGATATATACACTGGACCATGTGGTCGTGGGAAACAGGTATCGATGGCCACATTGAGCGGGGCACGCACGAATATCCCGACGAAGACATACTCGGACAAGCGGCCATGACAGACGCAATGCTACAATGGATTGAAGACGACGCAAAAGTCCATCCTCTGAACCTCGACCTCGCCTTACGCGACTTCAACATCATCCTGGGAATCTACACAAGCGCGCTGGAACACCAGCCCATAGAACTACCCTGCGAACCAGCGGATAATCTGATAGATACCTTGCAAACGCGCCTTTAGTCCCAAATATAATCCGTCGCGCCTTCTTCACACGCAAAAGCCGACTCGATCATCGCATTCAAATCACCTTGCGGACGATAATCAATCAGACTCTTTGCCTTGCCAATCGCATGGTCATACATGTACTGGAGGGGAACTTTGACCTCAAGCGGATCAACCCCTCTTTTTTTTGCAATCAACCGCGCCCCTTCGGTAAAAGGAAACGGCTCTGGCGCGCCAGCATTGAACGACTCGCCCAGTGCCGCGCCAGAATTCAGCGCGCAAACCAGACAATGGGCAATATCGCGGGCATCCTGCGGTTGATAAAGCCAGGGGCGTCCGTCCTCATCCGTAATACTACACGTTTGTTGTGGAAAAACCGCCTTCGCTTCAATATCGTGCCAGAGTTCAGTACCATCGGGCATATAGAGTTCAGTACCGGGTCTTTCCTGACTTTTCTTCAACAAATTGACCACGCGCACAACACTGAACTGGTTCAAAATCTTAGTCCCGGACAAAACGTGACTCGGACGCACAATCGAATAGCGCAAACCCGTCTCCCGATTCGCGCGTTCTGCCATCACCTCGCCGAAATACTTGGACATAGAATACTCGCCATCCGGCCGTTTGGGATGCAATTCATCCACCGGGTGATAAGCACACGGAACATTTTCGCCATTATTGGGAAACACACCCGAAGAACTGGTATAAACATAGCGTTCGAGACGATCGGCAACGCCCTCACACGCGCGTGTAACCTGGATATTGATCTGATTGTTGAGTTCAAAATGCGGACCGACGAGATTGGCGGTATGAATAACCGCATCCACGCCCTCGACGGCATCTTTAACATAAGATAAATCCGTCAAATCCCCCTCGCGCAACTCAATATCGACACCGTCGAGACGGCTGCGCGCGGGATCATCGGGAAGAATCGTCCCCCGAACTTCGCAATTTTGGTCAAGCAACTGGCGCACCAGCCGGCAACCAACCTGTCCGGCAGCACCTGTAACGAGAACTTTCATAAAATCTCCTTTGTGATTTTTAATTTATTTTTTTCGATATGCATCTGCCCTGACTTGCCGCGCTGTCTGTTTGTTCTCTTGCCAATATGCGTCAACGGGCTTATCGCGCTTTTGGGGTGGCGTCCTGAACGTAAGCGTATAAGCCCTCCGCGGAACATCTGTGCAATTTGGCTCTGCGTAATGCAGCATATAACACGCGTGAAGCGAAGCCCCGCCAGCCGCAACTGGGCAAGGAACTGCCCGAGCGACATACTGTTCGGGATTATCAACCTCAAGACCGTGAATGCGCGGATCCCGGTTGATACTGTGATGCGGTAAAACATCGAGCTTGTGGCTACCGGGAATAAACTGCAAACAGCCGGATTCCACCGTCGCATCGTCCAGCGGCATCCAAAAATTTACGCCCTTGTACGCCATGGTAGGATCGTGATACGCCTGATCCTGATGCCACGGCGTTGCCGCACCAATACGCGGCGGCTTGTAAATCATATGTTCGCCATTGCCATCGCGCATATCAGAACCCAGCAATTGCCGCGCAATCGCCCGCGCATTGGCCAGATAGAGCGTATCCTTCAACTCCGGAGCAAAACGGCTGGGACCGAGCAGTTGCGGAAGACGCGGATGATCATCCTCATCGGTACCCGCCAGATCAAACTGACTCCCCTGATCCCACCCCGTGCGATCCGAAAAAAGTCGATCGTAAATCTCCCGAAGCTGTTCCACCTCCTCCTCCGTGGTAATCGCATTGAGAACGAGGAATCCATCCTCGTGAAATGAATGAATTTGTTCCTGTGAAAGAGAAATTGTTGGCTCTGGCATCTGCGTCCTCCTCTCCATTGTTTGTGAGATGCAGAATAATGTCAACAGGCCAATCCGTCAAGCAGTTATCAGCTATCAGCCCCGCCCATTCTGGACGCCTGCTTCAAGCATGCAGGCGTGACCCCGTATAAAAGCCTTACGAGGCAGGCTCCCATGCCATCGTCATCGCGGCATGGTTTTTAGCCGCGATCCAGATGGTTTTTAGCTGACCACTGATAAACTTGCTAAGAAACGATTTTAAAGGTAAATTATCCCTTAAACTAACCAAAACAGAAAAGGAACATATATGCGCATTCTGTACCTCGATCTCGACGCCTTAAATCCCACACACCTGGGCTGTTACGGGTATCACCGCAACACATCGCCGACAATTGACAAAATTGCAGCCGAAGGCATTCGATTTAACCAGGTCTATACAACAGACGCGCCCTGCTTGCCATCGCGCACCGCATTTTACTCCGGGCAATTTGGCATTCATTCGGGCGTCGTAGGGCACGGCGGCACAGCGTCAGAACGACGGATAAATGGGCCAAACCGCGGTTTTCGAGATCGACTCGCCAACGAAGGCCTGGCTGGCTTCTTGCAACGTCAGGGCTTTAAAACATCCATGATCAGCCCCTTTGGACAGCGGCATGCCGCGTGGCATTTTTACGCCGGATTCAACGAAATACACAACACCGGCAAAGGCGGCATGGAATCAGCCGAAGAAGTAACACCCGTAGTCGAAAAATGGTTACAGGACAATGCCTCGGACGACAACTGGTTTTTGCACATCAACTACTGGGATGTACATACACCCTATCGCGCGCCAGCGGAATACGGCGAACCCTTTGCCGATGATCCCCTGCCGGACTGGCTGACCCCCGAATTACTGGAAGAACACAAAAAACTCGTCGGTCCCCATACCGCGCAAGACATCATGATGTGGAACGACCGCCCCAATCCGCGCTTTCCCCGGCATCCCGGGCGCCTGGACAACATGGACGACCTGCGACGGATGATCGATGGATACGACACCGCAATTCGTTACGTAGATGATCAAATTGCCATCATTGTGGGAATATTGGAAAACAAAGGCGTACTAAACGACACGGCGATCATCATCAGCGCGGATCACGGCGAAAACATGGGCGAACTCGGCATATACGGCGAACACGGAACAGCCGATCAGGCGACCTGCCATATTCCGATGATTGTAAAGTGGCCCGGCGGACAGTCTGGAATCACAGACGAGGGCCTGCATTACAATATTGATCTAGCGCCCACATTAGCCGATCTTTTAGGCGGACAAAAACAGGCGTTGTGGGATGGCGAAAGTTACGCCCCTGTCATCACCGCAGGTACAGATGCCGGGCGCAGCGAATTGATCCTGAGCCAGTGCGCGCACGTATGCCAGCGGGCTGTTCGCTTTGACGACTGGATTTATATCCGCACCTATCACGATGGATATCGGCTCTACCCACGCGAACTGCTATTTAATCTATCAGATGACCCCTATGAAATGCGCGATGTAGCGGCTGAAAATCCCGATATATGCCGCGAGGCTGCGTATCGCCTCATGAACTGGCACGACCACATGATGGAAACCATGCCGCGGCCCTACGACAACGATCCCCTCTGGACAGTCATGCAAGAAGGCGGACCAATGCACACCTGGGGGGCTTTCGAAGACTATTGCGACCGCCTTGCAGAAACCGATCGTGCAGAAGGCGCCGTCTTACTGCGCAAAAAATTTGGAAACAAATACCGCCATCCATAAAAGAAGGAGTAAACCATGCTCACCCAGGAACAAATTGCATTTTATCGCGAGCACGGGTATCTCGGTGTGGAAAATGTGCTAAGCGAAGACGAGGTCAATGACCTGCGGCGGATAACCGATGAATATGTGGAAAAATCGCGGGAGGTCACAGATCACACCGAAGTATTCGACCTCGAACCCGGGCACACACCCGAAAATCCAAAACTGAGACGCCTGAAAAGTCCGATCCTGCTACATGAAGTATATCGCAAAACCCTGCATCACGAGAAAATTTTGGGAATCGTATCGCAATTGATCGGATACGGCCTGAGATGCAATGGCAACAAACTCAACATGAAGCAACCCGGCTACGGCAGCCCGGTCGAGTGGCATCAGGACTGGGCATTTTATCCGCATAGCAACGACGATTTGCTCGCCGTGGGCATAGTACTCGACGACATGACAGAAGAAAACGGCCCCTTGCTCGTCATTCCCGGCTCGCACAAAGGGCCAATTTACGACCATCACCTCGACGGCCATTTCTGCGGCGCCGTAACCGACTCGACCTTTAGCGATAAAAGCGCCGTACCCATAATGGTAAAAGCAGGCGGCATCACAATCCATCACGTACGCATGCTACACGGATCAGTATCCAATACATCCGACAAACCCCGCCGACTGCTCCTATTCCAATATTGCGCGATCGATGCGTATCCCCTATCGGGCCTGAACAACTGGGATTTGTTCAATGGAACAATCGTGCGCGGCGAGCCGACCAACATCCCGCGCGTAGAAGCCGTACCCGTGCGAATGCCCTGGCCTGGCGCACTCCGAAGCGGATCCATTTACGAATCGCAAACCGTAATAAAAGAATCGAAATTTACCCAAACACAATACAAATAACGAACGTCTCAATCTCGATAAGTAACAGCCGTGCCACTGGCACTGACCATAAGCATACTGCCCTCGCCAACCGTATCGTAGTCGAGATCCACGCCAATGACGGCATTGGCACCCATACCGCGTGCCTGTTCGACCATTTCCTCAATGGCGAGATCTTTGGCTCTGCGGAGTTCTGACTCATACGCGGCTGAACGCCCGCCGACAATATCGCGGAGACTCGCAAAAATATCTTTGAAAAAATTGGCACCCAAAATGGCTTCACCCGTCACAATGCCTTGATAGCTATCAACAGTTTTCCCTTCAATATTGGGGGTTGTCAACACGAGCATAAAAGCCTCCTTTTATATTTTTTTCCGATATAGTTTCATCGAAAAATATCTCATTGTACACAATCAGGCAAGGGCTAAGGTCTAACAACCATGTAAAAGCACGAGGAACACCATGGCACAAACGAGTGAAACTTCTATCGCAACTGAGGGCAACGTGATTCACAGCGACAAAGAAATCATGGGGGGCACACCCGTTTTCAAAGGAACCCGCGTGCCGGTGAAAAACTTGTTTGATTTACTGATCTATGGACGTGATCTGAAAGATTTTCATTTCGAATTTCCCTCAGTACACCCCAAGAAGGCGGTAGCGGCTCTTGAAAGAGCAAAAAAAGTAATGGTCGAAGAGGCCTGCCGGAAACCGGGTGGACTTTTTCACAGCGATCCCAAGGAAATGGGTGGCGAACCTGTATTCGTCGGTACGCGGCACCAACTTAAGAGCCTTTTTGACTGCTTGATACAAGTCCAAAGCCTGAAAGATTTTCATTTTGAATTTCCTTCAATGTACCGCGAACAAACTCTAGCGGCTCTCAATATGGCCCGTCAACTTTTGGAACAAGAGGCCTATGCGACTGCTGCTCGATGAAAACATTACCTGGAGATTCAGGGATACTCTGATTGAACACCACGACGTATGGACAACTGGGTATCTTGATTGGAACAGCATACGAAACGGCCAGCTTTTGGCATTGGCCAGAGACAAGTTTGATGTTCTCATCACCACCGACCAGAGCATCCCATACCAGCAAAACATCACGGAAGCAGATGTCGCGGTAGTTGTTCTCGTTGCGAGAACAAATGACATCAATGACTTGAAACCACTGGTTCCCGAATTACTGAATCGTCTGAATGACCTGAAACGCGGAGAAATCGTCCGCATTGAAGCCGGACAAAACGAAGAGTCGCCCTGACAAAAACGAAGTAAAAACACAGGAGCTTTGACATGAACCAATTGAGCAAATCCATGCGGCAACAGTGGCAGGAGCAGGGATATTTACATCTCAAAAATGTAATCCCCAAAGACGAAGCAGCGGGTTATCTCGACGCGGCCAACGAAGTGATCGCAAAGTACGAAGCCAAATATCCCGAGGTTCTCGAAAAAGGCGTCTATACCATCATCCAAACGCTCTTCCGAACGAGTCGAATCGACGGATTGATGGACCACCCCAACTTATTTGGCACCATCCTCGACCTGATGGGACCTTATATCCAGATCATGGGATCGCAAATTTACGTACGCTATCCAAATGACAAATCCGATAACTTGATCGGCTGGCACACCGATGCTGGACGCTCACTGGCACAAATTAGGGTCACGCCAGACAGTCTGCCATTAAACTTCAAAATACAGTTCTTCCTCACCGATATTCCACACGAAAATTGTGCAAACTTCTGTCTGGTACCCGGCAGCCATCGCCGCCCAATGCCCAAAGGATCCCGCAATGAAACACCGCCCGGCGCGATACAACTCATTGCCGAAGCGGGAGACTGCGCGATCTTTCCAAATACCATGTGGCACGCGGTCGCACCAAATCACACAGACGTCGTGCGGCGCAGCATCACCTTCAGGTACGGCCAAATGTGGTGCAGACCTTACGATTACGAAAAATGTCCCGAAGAAGTACTATCCCGCATGACACCTCGCCGCCGTCGGTTAATGGGTGACCTGGGCGAAAACTATACAGCGACAGATTATTTCAAACCATCCGACCAGATAAAAGTCATCATGGATGGCCTGGACTTTAAGTGTCCCAATGCTTAACAGCCCATAAAACCAAAAGCCCCGGACAATCCGGGGTTTTTTTTATATCCGTGCGACACTTTCGGGATACAAACTCGTCTTTTATTAAAACACGCGTGTATTGATTTCTCATGGAGCATTCGTGGAACAGATTGAAGACAGCGCGCTCATCGCTCAAATTCTGGACGGCGACCGCAAAGCATTCGCAATTCTGGTGCAACGCTATTCGCGATATGTGTATGCCCAAATTGCCCGATCCATACGACTGGTTGACGACATAGAAGACCTGGTTCAAATCGTATTTATCAAAGTGTACGAAAATCTGCACCAACTTCGCAAACCCGACCGATTTAGACCCTGGTTACACAGCATCGTACGCAACGCCGTGAACTTCGCATATCTAAAAAAAATCCTGCATGCTCTGGACTTTGAAGACAGCGATGAAATCACAATGGAATTTAGAGGACAGGGAAAAGCGATTATCTTACGCACACCCCTGAATGCGGAATGGCTGGCATTGCTAATGCCCATCAGGCTGAAGTCATAGGCTTTTGATTAAACCACACCAGCATTCTCCAATGCCGCCCGAATCTGCCCCTCCTGCTCGACAGACGACGGTGGCATTGGCGGGCGCGGCACACCCCCATCGCGTCCCTGCAACTTCATCGCATACTTGGTATTTGCGGGCAAATTATCATCAAAAATCGCATTCCAAATCGGCAGCAACTTTTCGTGTAAATCCAACGCCTTTTTATGATCACCTGCACGACACGCATCCCATACTGCCACACACAACTCGGGCACCGCCGTCAAAATCGCCGCAATCGCACCGTGCGCACCCAAAACAAATGACGGATACAACAACGCATCCACCGCAGTCATAATCCGCGCTCGATCTCCTGCCATCAACAACAAATCAGCCAGCAACTTCATATCTCCCGCGCTCTGCTTCACCCCCACCACACCTTCCACCGCGTCAATAATCCGCGTCAACAACTCCGGCGACAAATACGTCCACGGCACCACATTGTAAATCATCACCGGCAACCCCGTCCCCTCACACAACGCCTCAAAATGCCTGACCATCGCATCATCATCTGGCCGAAACAAATAATGCACCGGCGTCACCTGCAACGCCACCGGACCCAAATCGGCCACAGCCTTCCCCCGCTCAATTGCCGACTTCGTACTGTCCGTAATAATCCCCGTAATCACAGGCACTCGCCCATCGGCTTCCTCCACTGCCCATTGCGTCAACTGCCTCACCTCATCATCCCTGAGCGTATGCCCCTCGCCCGTACTCCCCGTCACCGCCACCCCATGCACCTCTGCCGTCTCAATCATATACTGAATTTCCGCACGAAACGCCCCCTCATCAAGTGCGTCATCCTCCCGAAACGGCGTCACCACTGGCGGCACAATCCCATAAATAGAATCCATCATCTCCTCCCTAATGCATGTGACCGTAAATGTTCATCCTGAGAAGCTGTTTTAAAATTAATACCTGATGCTACGGATGTCCGGCGTTTTGTCATGCTGAGCGTAGCCGAAGCATCTTTTCCACCTGTGTTGGTAAGAGATGAACTGCCCTGAGAAACGGGCAGTTGTACCCCGCTCCTTCGACTCCGCTGCGCTCCGCTCAGAATGACAGGGCAAGAGCGCAGCGCTGAGAAGGGGCAAAATGAGTTTTAAAACAATCTCTGAAAAACATAGACAAAAAAATATACAAACAACAACACCATTTTGAACCGACTGGTGTTCGTGTTGCAGATTTTAAAAAAGGAATTATTTTACACAAGCTCAATTTTCAGCATTCAGAAACCTTTTTGGGAGGGTCACACATGAACATCATCGTCGTAATGTCCGATACCCTGCGTTACGATCACCTGGGCTGTCACGGAAATCCATGGATCCGCACACCGCATATAGACGCATTCTCCAAACGCTGCATGATCTTTGACCGCGCGTATCAGGCATCATTCCCAACAATACCCACGCGCACAGACATGATGACCGGCAGACTCACCTTTCCCTTCCGTGGCTGGACGCCACTTCCCGAAGATGAAGTCATCTTATCCGAACTCCTCACAGACGCGGGATATGTCACCATGCTCTTATGCGACACACCGCACCTGGTAAGAGACGGACATCAATTTGACCGCGGATTTTTGGGCTGGGAATGGATTCGCGGGCAAGAAGGCGACCGCTCAATCACAGATGATATACCCGTCCCCTTCGAATCAGTCCCCGAAAAAATTCGCACACCTGAGCGCATGCAACAATATCACTATCGCTGGCGTGCAGCACACTGGGAAACAGAACGCGACACCTTTGTCGCACGCACCATGCAACGCGCCGCAGACTGGCTGGAAGCAAACCACACCCACGAAAAATTCTTCCTCTACATCGACACCTTCGACCCCCACGAACCGTGGGATCCCCCCGCGCACTACGTCAATATGTACAACCCCGGATACACAGGCGAAGTCATCGACCATCCCATTTACGACTATTGCGATTACCTGAGCACAGAAGAAATCAAACACACGCGCGCGCTATACGCAGGTGAAGTCACACTCATGGACACCTGGGTCGGTCACCTGTTGGAAAAAGTAGAAAACCTGAATCTCTGGGAAGACACAGCCGTGATCTTCATGTCCGATCACGGACACTACATCGGAGACCACGGACGCATTGGCAAAAGCGGACAGGGACCAGACGGCGACTGGCCCTATTACGAAGAAGTATCCCACACAGCCTTTATGGGATATGTACCCGGCAGCAACGCAGCGGGCAAACGCACAAAAGTCCTGACACAACCCGTCGATTTCATGCCCACAATTCTCGATCTGGCAGGCATAAAAAAACCCGATGGCCTGCACGGCATATCCGTCGCCCCCATCTTAAAAGGCGAAAAAGCAGAAGAACAACGGAAAGTCGCAGTCACATCGGCAACCCTGCCAGTGCGCGAAGACCGCAGCGTGTGCTCCAGCATCACAGACGGCAACTGGACCTTGCACTATCGCGGACCCAACTGGCCAGCAGAACTATACGACCTCCAAACAGACCTCGCGCAAAAGAACAACGTGTATAACCAGCAAAACATGGCCGAAGCACAGCGACTGCACAAAGCGTATCTGGAAGTATTAAAAGACGCGGGAACACCTGAAGAAAAATTCGCATTGCGAACCCAACTGCCCGATGCCTGAAAATTCAAATGGCGCCGTCGCTTCGGAGTTTCTCAATCTCTGACATTGAATATCCGAGATATTCGCCCAGAATCGGCTCGTTGTGTTCTCCCAGTGAAGGCCCGCGCCGGGGTTCAACCGATCCACCACCGACCTCTATGGGACTCGCCACCACCCGGACGGCTCCGAACTCCGGATGCGGCAACGCCAGTATCATATTATCCTCGGCCACCTGCGGGTCGGCAAAAGCCTGCTCAACCGTATTCACGGGCGCGCAAGGCACCTTGCCCTTGAGCAGCGCCAGCCAATCGGCGGTTGTCTTCTTGCGGAAGAGATCCTTCAGAATCGGAACCAGAATGTCCCGATTCTTTAGGCGATCTGAAAAAGAGCAGAACCGGGGATCTTCCGCCAGTTCCGGCACCCCCAGAATACTTACCAGATTTTGAAAGAACTTCTCCTTGGCGCACATGATCACGAGCCATCCGTCCTTGGTCGGCACCACCTGCGACGGGATCTGTGACGGATGAGAAGAATCGGGCGTCCGATGCGCCTGATACCCTCTGGTCAGGAACCACGCCGCCACATATCCCAGATTCGCCAGCGCCGTATCGAACAGATTCACATCTACGTCGCACCCCAGACCCGTCTGTCTGGCGCGGAAAATCGCGCTGACCATGCCCAGGGACGCCATTGTGCCCGCGCCGAGATCTACGAGGGAAAGTCCTGTTTTTGTCGGCGGACCGTCAGGCTCGCCCGTAAGACTCATCCATCCGGCATATCCCTGCATCAAATAATCGTATCCCGGTTCGCCCGCTCGAGACCCATGCCGTCCGAACGCGGAAAGCGAGCAGCATACAATTGAAGCCTTGATTGCACTCAGCGCCGAATAATCCAGACCCAGCCGGGATGGAAGATCTCCGCGCAGGTTGTTGAACACCCCATCCGAAATCCCCACCAGCCGATGCAACACCTCCCGCCCTCCCGGATGCTGCAAATTCAGCGTCATACTCTTCTTGTTCCGATTGAAACTCTGGAAATACACGCTATCCTGTTCAGCGGTATAGGGAGGCACGTAACGCGCGACATCGCCACCTGTCTCGGGATTCTCGACCTTGATGACTTCCGCCCCAAGGTCCGCCAACATCATCGTTGCCCACGGTCCCGCTCCGAACTGCTCCACCGAGACAATCCTTATTCCATCCAGGGGTGGGTGTTGGTTTTGATCGTGCAATTTAACCCTCTTCCTCAAGGCGATCCAGAATCCATCGCGCCCGTTCCAGAATCGGCCTATCTACCATCCGGCCATCTACAGTCGCCGGGCCTTCGTCCACCCGCCCTTCAAAAGCCTCAACAATTCGCCGTGCCCACCTCTCCTCGGCCTCCGTGGGACCGAAAATTTCATTCACCGCCCCAACCTGACCCGGATGGATCACGGCTTTTCCGGCAAACCCCAGAACCCGGGCTTGCCGCGCCTCCGCGGCCAGCCCGTCAGGATCGCTGATATCCGTAAACACCTTGTCTATAGCCCAAATTTTTCCGCTTACCGCAGCCACCGCCAGCGCCGATCGGGCGTAGTTGACCAATCCCTGTCCCGGATGCGAAAAGAGGCCCATATCCAACGCGAAATCCTCCGCGCCGAACATAAGCCCCACCAGCCTGGGTGTGACGGATGCGATCGCAGGCGCCTGAACCAGACCTCGGGCACTCTCAATGGTTGCCAGAAGCCCGACGCCTCCAGATGGAATACCCGCTCTGGTCTCGTGCTGGTCCAGCCACTGGCACACCTGAAGCACATCCTCCGGTCCCTGCACTTTGGGCAACACGAGTCCCTGCAGCCCCGCACGCGCAATCGCCTGCAAATCGGCGTCCAATTCGGATGAACCGGCCTCGTGAACTCTAACGAACCGCCTTGAACCGCCACGTGCGCCGTCCAGCGCGGCAGCGACACGACCGCGCGCAACGCCCTTCTCAGCCTTCGGGACGCCGTCCTCCAGATCGAATATCAGCACATCCGCCGGCAGGCCCAGAGCCTTGTCGATCATCCGCTGCCGGTGCCCCGGCACAAAAAGCCAGGACCGCATCGACTTCACCCGTCTTTCTCCTCGTGAATTTCGGGAAAAGTATCCTCCAACGGCGCGTGCGCCCTTTTATAGACCATCACGCTGCGAGTCAGATCTATGACGACGCGGCCGTCCTGATTCACGCCCCGCGTACGCACCTTCACGATGCCCGCTTCCGGGTAAGACTTCGACTCTCGCCTGGCGAGCACCTCCGTCTCGCAATAGAGCGTATCGCCCACAAATACCGGGTTCGGAAGCCTGATCTCGCTCCAACCCAGGTTCGCCATCGCCCGCTCGCTCACATCCGGGACACTCATCCCCACGACCAGCGCGAGCGTAAACGTGCTATTCACCAGGATCTTTCCCCACCGCGTCCGGCGGGCGTACTCCTCGTCAAAGTGAAGCGGATTGGTATTCAGGGTCAGGTGCGTGAACAACTGATTATCAGTCGTCGTCACCGTCCGCCCGAACCGGCTTCGGTAGACTTCGCCCACCTCGAAATCCTCATAGCATCTCCCAGTCCAGCCCGGTATCACTTTTTTTTCTGTTTTCTCCATACCAGACCCTTTGCGTCAATATAATTCGCTACAATCCGATGTCCACCGCTTTATCGCCCCTCTCTACTCATCACTCGTTCGTCCCCTGGCGCATTTCAAAAATACGCACGACAATGTACATACCGAGCGAAACAATAAAAAAGACGAGCAACATCCACGCGATAGATTGCAGAGATTCGATAATCGTGCGATAGATCTCGAGCACCCAGCGTTCGGTCGTCAGCTCAAAAGGAGGCATATCGCGGGATTCACCTGCGGAGTCGAAATGCTCCTGCGGCAAAATATAACGCTCCAGCGAACGGACGCGCACACCGCCAGAAATACCCACCACAAAAATCGCAAACTTCATATAGCGCACCCACGCGCTTGCTATCGCATCATCAATAAGCCGGTGAAGAATACTGGTAATCGCGCTGCTAAACGCACGCACAGCAATAAAAGATACGAGAGCGGCGACTACGAGAGTGATGAGAAGAAGAGTAAAAAACATGGGAGGACCTCCGTAGTAGTGATCAATTTCAATATTATACGTATTAGAAAGGCGTGAGTTCCTCTGGATTACTGGCGTTGTGCTGCGACTTAAATCCTGTTGCACACCTACTCATGCCGCAGTATTTCTACCGGATTAGTATGCGCAACCCTGAACGCCTGCGTACCAACGGTCAAAAGCGCAATTAAAAGTGCGAGCAAACCCGCAAACACAAACGGCCACAAACTGAGCGTTGTGCGATACGCAAAATTTTGCAAATAGGTATTTGTCAAATAATAAGCAATGGGCCAGGCAATGAGATTGGCGACAAGCACCAGCTTCAAAAACGCTATTGACACCAGTAAAACAACACTTGAAACAGACGCACCGAGCACCTTGCGAATACCAATCTCGCGCCTGCGGCGTTCAGCCGTAAAAGCCGCCAGCCCGAACAAACCCAAACACGCCAGCAAACACACCAACCCGGCAAAAGCGGTAACAGCCTGCCCCAAAACCCTTTCCACCCGATAAATTGCATCGAGTTCCCCATCGAGAAATGTAAACTCAAAAGGCTTATCTACTGGCATAAATGTATCCCAGGTCTCCTCGAGAAAAGGTCGAACCTCTGGAAAATCGCGCACCCGCAACGCCAGATAATCGAAAAACCACTGCCGATAAGCAAAAACCGCCGGACCAATCGGTTCGCGAAGAGAAGCGTAGTGAAAATCTGCAATCACACCAATCACAGTACCTTTGGCATCCTCTTCTGAACGCGCACGCCCAAAACGCCGTCCCACAGCGTCCTCCACTGTCCAGCCAAGCGCACGCACAGCAGTCTCATTGAGAATATACGCATGCGTGCGATCGCGCTCAACCCCGGGTGAAAACGTGCGACCAGCCAAAATAGACACACCGAAAGTGGCAAAAAAATCTTCATCAGCCTCCTGCACGGGCATTCGCCACTCAGTATGATCCTGACCTTCCGGTTTAACAATCCGCACAAAACCACCGCCATCACGCCCGGGCAAAAAGCGAAAAGCAGACACCGAAACAATATTGGGATGTTTCAAAAACGCCTGCTTTACAGTATTGTACTGTGCCACGAGCCAGGGATCTTCATTGGTCTTGAGCCGGCGATCCAGCTTAAAGATCGGCAGCAAAACGAGATGCTCTTTATCAAAACCGAGATCCTTGTACTGAATATAGTCCAATTGCCGATAAATAACATCCGCAACAATCACAAGCAAAATGGCAATAGTAAATTGCGCGACAACCAGAACCTGCCGAAGCCGCGCACCCTGCAAATGCGCCGCACCCTTGAGCACATCAGCCGGACGAAACCCCGAAAAATAAAACGCCGGATATACCCCCGCCATCAAACCCACAAACACGGCAAGCCCTAAAAGACCCGGCAAGAGCACGAACAGCATCGATGCGTCAAGAGCATAATGCGCGTCTGTGTGCGCGCTGAGTTCTGACAACGCGATGCGCGCCAAAGGCACGGCTATAATCAGCGCGAAAAACGCGAGCAAAACTGTCTCGCACAAAAATTGCTGAATCAACTGACCGCGCCGCGCGCCAACCACCTTCCGCATCCCCACCTCGCGTGCGCGGTACATTGAACGCGCCGTAGCCAGATTGACAAAATTAATCGCCGCAATCGCCAGCACTAGCACAGCAATCGCCGCAAAAAGATAGAGCGCCCGGACATTGCCACCCGAAGACAAATTGTAATCCTGCACCCCATATAAATGCAACCGCGCCAGAGGCTGCAAGCGAAACGAAAGAATGCGGCGCACATCCGCGCCCATGTGCCGTTCAATAACACCCGACATCTTTGCTTCGAATTCACCCGCATCCACCCCATCGCGCAAACGCACAAAAGTCTCAATACCCGCCTGTTGCACCAGCCCCTGCCACTGCGTCCAATCAAAAACAGCCTCCACTGTCCGCCCATTGGTAAAATGCAACAAATCAAACTGAAGGGACGAAAACTTTGGAGGCGTTTGCAAAACAGCGGCAACCGTATAATCGCCGCCGTAATACCGCTCGCGAATCGTAATAACCTTGCCTATGGGATCGACTTTGCCAAACAACCGCTCTGCCGCTGACTCCGTAATCGCAACCCGATACGGCTGCGCCAGCGCGCTGGCATCCCCCGTTAAAAAAGGAAAGTGAAACAACTCAAAAAACTGATCGTCAACCTGCCCCTGCGCCAGCGTAAGCTCCCGGTCCTCATACCGCACCACAACCGGATAAATGCGATTTTTGGACGCCAACTCAACTTCGGGCATCTCCGCCTCAAGTGTCCGGGCGAGCGCCCCCGAAGTCAGCCACCGCACCTGCGTCTGCTCATTGCTCACCCGCTCCCGCAAAACCCGATAAATGCGATGCCCATCCAGATGAAACCGGTCATAGCTCATCTCGCAATAAATAATCACAATCGCCATCACACAACACGACAGCCCCACAATAAGACTGAGCAAATTGATCAGCGTATCGCGCTTGTGCGACCACAGGTTGCGGCATGCGATGGTGAAATAGTTGGAAAACATGAGAAATTAAACAAACACATAATCCTCGGGATCGGGTGCCCGCGTCTGCTTCCAGAACTCGTGCATTGAAAACGGCCAATTTTGCGTCACCCGCCCCGCCTCGTTCTTATACCAACTCCGAACATTTGGCGCGCCCCAGGCCATCTCCAGATTACCCGCATCAATGCGCTCATTATACCGATCGTGAACATCCCGTTTGCAATCCATCGCAGCGCATCCCGTCTCAATCAGCAACTTAATACACCCCAGGATATACCTCATCTCGCACTCGGAAAAAAAGATAATACTCCCATTCACAACAATATTCGTATTTGGCCCATACATACAAAAAAAATTGGGAAATCCCGGAATAGAAATACCTTTATACGCGCGAGGATCGCCATCCCAATACGCCTGTAAATCCCTGCGCCCAACCCCCTCAAACGTCATCGGCCACAACATCCGACTCGGCTGAAACCCCGTGCCGTAAATCAGCACATCAAAATCATAGTCCTCACCCGACCGCGTCGTCAAACCGGATTCCGTAATACGCGCAATCGGATCCGTAATAAGATGCACATTCTCCCGCTTCAAAGTACGCAACCACAGGCCATTATCCCACAACATGCGCTTGCCTGCCGGCGGAAAATCCGGAATACACTTCTGCATCAACTCGGGATCGTCGCCCAACACCGACTCGATATACTCTATAATCCGCTGGCGCACCTTGTCATTCGCCTTGCTCACCGCGCGTTCCTGATGCGGCCACGCCGGATCCTTTTTCGCCGCACCGAGCATCCCCTCAGCCGAACGCCAGAACATAAACAACCGAAACCACTTGGCGTAAAACGGCACCTGATTCAAAAGATAGTGCTGCCCCTCTGGCACATCCGCGTGATAATGCGGATTGGGCTGAATCCAGGGCGGCGTGCGCTGAAACACAAAAACCTCGCGCGCCTGTTTTGCAATCTCCGGCACAAACTGAAATGCACTCGCACCCGTACCAATCACCCCAACGCGCTTATCCGTCAAATCGCACTCGCACGGCCATCGCGCAGAATGAAAAGCAACCCCCCGATAGCACTCGCGCCCCGCAATATCCGGCAACTTTGGGCGATTGAGCTGCCCCACAGCACTGATAATGGCATTCGCCTCAATCGTCTGCCGCACGCCATCCTTGTCTTGCACCTCAACTTTCCAGACCTTGCCCTCTTCATCAAAACGCCCGCACACAACCTCTGTCTGAAACCGGACATGCTCGCGCAAATGAAAATCCTCTGCAAACTGCTTGAAATAATCGAGAAGCACCTGCTGCGTGGAAAAATACTGCGGCC
The DNA here is from genome assembly GCA_965205975.1 of Candidatus Latescibacterota bacterium. Taxonomy (GTDB): domain Bacteria; phylum Latescibacterota; class UBA2968; order UBA2968; family UBA2968; genus VXRD01. Next base: position 4,842,882 of record OZ242195.1, on the reverse strand, counting down.
AATTCTTAGGCACGAAAGAATAGGAATACGAGTGATTCGGACTGTCAACGCGGCATCCGGGATACGTATTCTCCAGCCATGTCCCACCCACATCGGCATTCTTCTCCACCACCGTAAACGAAATCCCCGCCTCTTGAAGCCGATGCGCCGCCAGCAACCCGGACATACCCGCCCCAACAATCAACACGCGAAAATCTCTCTTCTTATCCTCGGGCAAATCATCCATACCCGGAGGCACAAACGGATCCTCGCCATTCAGGGACAACTCCCCTTCCAAAAACGCCCCGTAATCTTCGGGAATCTCCTCTCCAATCATAAAATTCATCATCTCCCAAACCCGCGCCCGGCTCGGTGCAGGAGGCAAAGTACAACCGCGATCCCGATAGGATTTCAACACCTCAAAAGCAATCTCCCGAACAACCGCCTGCTGCTCCTCTTTCACACCCGCCTGTGGATCCGCCAGATTCCTCGCCCGTGGGCGAATCTCCCCCCGCACAATGCCCATATCCCCGGTCAAATGCACCAGCGAAACCATCAGCGCCGGAATATTCGCATCCTTCAACGCCGCCCGGATCGTCTCGTCATCTTCAACCATCGGTTCCCATGTATCAAACGCCTGACCAGCCATCTTCCTCTCTCCGCTCAAGACACAGGTTGTGCAGCCACACCACCGGACATCTCTTCTCGCTCCCGCTCAAGCTGCCCCTCGGGATCGACCCACTGACTCACAATCAGCGAAATCAGCGCCAGAACAGCACCGCTAAAGAAAATCACCTGATAGCCAAAATAGTGCCATGCAAAACCGCCCAAAAGCGGTGCCGCGACAGAAGCCACATGATTCATCGTCACACCCATCGCAAGCGACGGCTTGAGATCCGACTCCGGCGCGATCTTGTGCAAATAAGTCGTCAGTGCAATCCCGCCAAAAAAGATAATATTATCAACACAATACAAAACGTACAACGTGGGCCGATGCGTCACCACCGCGTATCCGAGAAACACAAAAGTCAACCCAATATAACTGAGCGACAGCATCTTCCGCTCGCCGTACTGATCCACCAACTTGCCCATCGTCGGCGCAGTCAGCGTAATCAACGTCTGATTCATCAGCACCAGAATCATCGTCGTATGCACGGGCATCCCGTGTATCTTCACCAGAGCAAAAATCGCAAACGTAATAAACATCTGCTTCCGCATGCCCTGCAAAAAATTCAGCGCATAATACAGACCATACCGCCGCTTAAACACAAAACTCCGCTCGTTGGGTGGCCGCTTGCGAGACGCAAACAAAATGGCAAAACCACCGCCCACAGTAGCGGCACCCGCCATAACAAACAAACCATTGTACCCTACAAAATCGTAAGCCAATTTACAAATCAAAATAGACAACAACCACGCCACACTATTCACACTGCGCAACTGCCCCAACCACTTCCCCTTCTTACCTTCTGGCGAAAAAAGCAGCGCCATCGACTGCTCCATCGGGATCCAGCAATGAAAACCCACACCCCATACAAACGAATACACCGCCAGCAAAAAAACCGAATCAACCTGGGCATAAGCCATAATCCCCGCACCCATAACCATCAGCGAAATCGCAGCCACAACAGGAGGCGCGAACCGCACCATCAGCGCGACAAAAAACGCATTCATAAACCCCGACACCTCGCGCAGGGCTTCCACATACCCCAATTCGTGCGCGTCGATATTCAGGCGATCAACAACAAAATTGTTGTAAAGCGTCAACTGCACACCAAAAAAAATCCCCTGCGAAGCAACCGCAAGCGCCAGCAACCGAAAGTCCCGATTCCACTCAGAAATTGGATTATTCAAAAAACCTCCTTTAATTCCCCAACGGCTCCCATACATCGCCAAAAATAGACCGCAACCGCGCCATATCTTCATCCGGCAAAGGTGGGCCGAGAATCGCCTCCACATTTTCTTCCAGATGATCGATATTTGCCGTACCCGACAGCACCACACCCATCGCGGGATGCGCATTCACATACTTGTAACCCGCCGCGGGCAATGAGGCGACATCGCCCTTGACCAACCAACCCAACGGATCCTCATCTTCCAGCGCATCTTCCGCAATCAAACCCTTATCCTTCGCATACGCAATACGCTCTTTGAGCACATCGGGCCGCGCCAATGCCCGCCGAACAGCAACCATACAAATCACGCCCACATCCCGCTCCTGACACATAGGCAAAACCTCGTGCTCGGGCGTTGGGCTCAACAAATTATAACCCACCATAGCCGTATCGAACAAATCATCCGCCAAAGCCATAGAAAACATCTCGTGATTGTGGTCCTCGGCATACGTCTCACTCACTCCCATAAACCCGAACTTCCCCTGGTCTTTCAACCTCTCCACCGTGGGCCACAACTGCTCAATAGCCTCAGAATAATGGTATGGACGAACACCGTGCCACTGCATCACATCGACATAATCCACCTGCAACCGCTTCAAACTGCGCTCGACAGAATCTACGACATTCTCTGGACTCACAAGCTCACCGCTATTGTGAAGATGGGCGTGAAATTTAGTCGCCAAAATATAATCATCGCGCGGCACGCCCTTGAGTGCATTTCCGAGAATCGTCTCACTCTCGCCATACGCAGCAGCCGTATCAAAAAAATTGATACCGAGATCAAGCGCGCGCTGCACCAATCGATTCACACCCGCCTGATCGACACCCGTCTTTTGTCCCATTTGCGTAGGCCCACCGCCGCCAATACCCATAATCGAAACCTTCAGACCTGTGCGTCCCAATATGCGATATTCCATAAAACCTCCTTTGAATGTATCCAATATAGGATATAGCAACACCCCTCGCCATTATTTTAACCAATGTCACCTTGACAAATCCCACATGCAAAAGTATATTCGTACCAAGTTCTTACAGGGTCGTGCCATGATCCCTGAAACGCACACTCAATCCTAAGGAGGCCACGTATGGCACGAGGAGTCAACAAAGTCATTTTGATCGGCAATTCTGGCGCCGATCCCGAGCTTCGATACACGCCAGGAGGCACAGCCGTATCGAACTTCAGCATCGCCACCAACGAAAGCTGGACCGACAGCAGTGGTGAAAGACAAGAACGCACCGAATGGCACCGCATTGTGGTATGGGGTCGTTTGGCTGAAATCTGCAACCAGTATTTGCGCAAAGGCAGCAAAGTCTATATCGAAGGCAAGTTGCAAACGCGCAGTTGGGAAGGGCAAGACGGGCTAAAGCGCTATACCACCGAAGTGGTTGCCCGCGACATGCAAATGCTCGATGCCCGCGGTGAAATGGACGGTATGGACGGTAGCTATGGCGGTGGCGCGCCTCAGGGCGGAGGGCAGTCAAAACCACAGTCAGACGCTTCTGCATCGGACGACACGGCCGCTTCAGAGCCACCTCCTTATGCCGCAGACGACGACCTGCCATTTTAGGCGCGATACAAACGACAAAGCCCGCACAGAACTGTGCGGGCTTTTTATTTTAGAATCAGCTATCTGCTTGTTTTGGACCAGGACGGGCGAGGCATGCCTCGCCCCTACATGCACACTAACGCCTTCCTTCCCGATAAATCTCCTGTATAGCCTCAACCAAAAAATCTTCGGCAACTTGAAAAATCTGCTCGCCCATCTCTGCCGTAGCAGGACGCGGATCTCCCAACCCTCCGTGATCTGTATTCTGATCAAACCGTTTGTACAGACGCAAACCCGGAATACTCTTCCGGCGGCGCTGACCATCCTCGTGTAAAGCATCTGTTTTCACCAGATCGGGATATATCGCCATAATCATAGCAGTTTCACACTCACCCGCATGCCCGGACCCCTTTGTCCCCAGCGACAAAACCTCATTTATATTTTTATCCGACGATCCGGCATACGGCGTCGTCGTGTAGAGATTGACATCTTCATACCCCTCCATAACGCGCTGCCTCAAAACCGAAATATTAGCCTCATTGCCCCCATGGCTATTAATCAGAAGAAATCGCGTAAAACCGTGCTCAATCATACAAACGAGAATATCGATCATAACTGCCAGATGCGTCTCGGACGACGCAGAAACCGTACCGGGATACTTCATATGATGATGCGAATATCCCAGCCACATAACGGGCAAAATAAGCACATCCCGGGACAACCGTTTCTCAACGCGATTGACCACCTCCTGAAGAATCATCGTATCTGTAAACACCGGCAAATGCAGACTGTGCTGCTCAAGCGAAGCCACGGGAATAATAACCAGCAAATCCCGCGACAAAGCATCGACATCGGGAGAAGTCATATTGGCGAGAAACATAAAAACTCCTTAAAAATGCGAATTAGAATACAGGACAGCATTGTTTATCCAAATTATTTTCTTATATTAGAAAATACAACAAAATATTCTGGAGGCATATAATGGAAATGGAAAAAGCATTAAAACTCACATATCAGGGCGAACCTCTGGGCCACTCGTCGGACGACTTTGGCGGCTTACGCACATCCAATGACGCGATAGATGATCGCGACGAACTCCACCGCCGAATGACAGAGAATGGCTACTTATTTCTCAAAAATCACCTGAACAAAGATGAAGTATTAGCCGCTCGCCAGGAAGTCATGGATCGGCTCATGGGTGCGGGTGTATTAGACGAACGCTATCCGGCAATCGACGGCATTGCAGCCTCAAAAAAGAAAATTGACGGACGCGCAACCGGATCGTTTATGCCCCTGCTCGCGCGCAACAATCCCCCCCTGGACAAAGTAATCCACGAAGGCCCGATCATGTCGTTTTTTGACTTCTTTTTAGACGGACCTGCGCGCTACTTTGACTACACCTGGTTTCGAGCCAAACAGCCCGGACTGCACACCGCCACCAATCCACACTGCGACATCGTCTATATGGGCCGCGGAACAAAAAACCTCTACACCGCCTGGATACCCTATGGCGATGTACCCTCCTACATGGGGGGATTGATGCTACTCGAAAACTCACACAAATTGCACGATCTGAAATCGGGATATGGCTCAACAGACGTCGATCTATACTGTGAAAACAAAGGCGATGCCCAGGAAATAGTAGAACGCGCACGCGCCGAAGGGCGGAACCTGACCAATCAAGAGCGGGCTTCTGTAAAGTGGAACTCGACCGGATCTTATTCCTCTAATGCCATAGCCACCCGCAAAGAACTGGGCGGACGCTGGCTGGTATCGGAATACGAAATGGGAGACCTGCTGATATTTTCGATGTACACCCTCCACTCAAGCTCCGACAACCACTCCAAACAATACCGCATATCATCCGATACGCGATACCAACTCGCATCGGACCCCGTTGACGAACGCTGGATTGGCGACGATCCGCCCGCCCATGGCATTCGCGCCAAACGCGGAATGGTGTGCTGAGTGAAACTCAAAAACGGCGACATCATCATCGACGACAACTTCCCGTGCAGCAGTGCCGGAGAAATGCGGATAATAGAATCCGGCATAAGCGAAATCGGATACAAAATAGAAGAAATCCCGCAATGGTTCCAGGACCTGTTAGACGAACTATTCGACGGTGCAGGCGTACCCAAAGAATACATGGCCCATGTGCGCGTGCGTCACCTCGGCAACCGCGCAAAGTGGGCAACGTTGCGATTCCTACTCAGCAAAAAAGGCGCGAACTACATGTACCCACCCTGGTGGATCTGGCGAGAAAACACGGGATGGGCGTGGGTACCGTCCGAAAACACGGACTTTCACCCGGCAGAACACATCGACATATCCATCCACATTCAACCCGGAGAAACCCTCCGCATCGCATCTGCCCCTTATGAAGACCCATTTGTCGTCTGCGAAAAAGCGCGGCAACTATCCGAACAATACGACATCTGGACCTACCGGGAAATCGGCCACTCTGCCCAGGGACGACCAATCTGCGTATTGGAAACCCAACCGCGCGACCTGACGCTACTCGTCGATGCCACAATGCAATCGTGCGAACCCGTATCCTATGGCATCTTGCACGTAGCACACAGCTTGACCATCCCAACCGCACGCACACAGCGATTATTAGACCACATACAATTCTGCCTCATGCCCATCACAAATCCCGACGGCGTTTGCGAAGGACGCAGCGTAACCAATGCCATGGGCGAAGTCCCAAAATTCGGAATTAACCACCTCGTAGAAGGCAAAAGCGCGCCCAGAGAAACCGCGGCACTGTGGCAATACATCCTCGAAAAAAAACCAGATGCATCCATAGAAGTCCACGCCCACTTTACGCGGCCAGACTTCACGCGAAGCATAGGCATGCACGACAAAGCATCCATGCCGCACCATCTACGGGCAAAAGCGGAAATCCTCGAACAAGCAATCTTCGAAAACTACCACGTCAAACCGCTGAAAAATCGGAAAGTACTGATCGACCCGCGACAACCCGAACACAACGTCTATGGCGACAAACACATCTGTGAACAAGCCGGCACAATCCGCACCTTTTTACAAGCCATTCCCGACAGCATTGACGCGCACAACGCCGACGTCAAAGAAATGGTAGAAACCGTCGCCCACGCGCTCATCAAATGGCGAGAAACCGGTGTAGCGTAGGGGCATAACCTATTTACGGAGGAACTCCAATGGCAACACACCTGTCCCCAGAAGAACAAGCCGAAGGATTCGAACCCTTATTCAACGGCAGAGACCTGAACGACTGGAAAATTATCGGACCGGAAGAAGGTTGGGAAGTCCAAAACGGATTAATGGTATGCAATGGCGAAGGCAGAGGATGGATTCGCCCCAAAGCTATGTACACAGACTTTGTACTGCGCCTGGACTATCGAAACAGCGCGGGAGGAAACAGCGGAATATTCCTGCGGACAAGCGAAGAAGGACGCCCTGCCTATCAGGGAATGGAAATACAAATTTACGACGTACCGCACGCCCCACTCAACAATAAATCAAACGGCGCCATCTACGATGCGGTCGCCCCCACCGTTGATCCGTCTCATCCAGCGGGAGAGTGGAACGCCATTGAAGTATCCTGCCAGGGAACAATGGTAAACGTCATCATCAACGGACGCGAAGTCATATCCTGTGACACAAGCAAGCATCCAGACCTGAAAGACCGCTTAAAAACCGGATACATCGGCCTTCAAAACCACCGCAGCCCCATTGACTTTCGCAATGTACGCATTAAGGTATAAAATCAGCCCTTAAACACCGCCAGCACCCGATCAAACGCCTGAGCCGTCTGATCGATATCCGCATCGCTGTGAACAGCAGAAATCACACCACCGGGCCAGGGCATCACATCCACCCCCTCTGCAATCAAACCGCAGCGAAGATAGTGAATCTGCTTCATCGAAATCCCGCCCTTGAGAACCGAATGGGGCACTGTACCATCGTAAATATCCGAACATGTGTACGTCTGATCCTCGGACAACGGCAAAAATTGAAACCCCGAAAACTCGCCATACACGAGCCAGTTCAACCCGCGTCTCTGAATCACATCATTGAGCGCATTTCTCAACACCTCGCCATTCTGATTGGCCCGGTCGGTAATCTCATCTTCCGCAACAATTTTAAGCGTCGTCAACCCCGCACGCGCTGAAACCGGATTCGAATTAAACGTACCCTGGTGTGGCACGCGGTATCTGTCATTCCACGAAGCATCGTCGCGATACGTCATAACATCGAGCAAATCCGCGCGCCCCGCAATAGCACCACCGGGAAAACCACCCGCAACAATCTTCGCAAAAAGAGTCAGATCCGGCGTCACCCCATAATATTCCTGAGCACCGCCAGGCGCCACGCGAAAACCCGTAATCACCTCATCAAAAATGAGTAACACTCCGTGTTCTCGGGTCACAGCGCGAAGCTGGCGCAAAAACTCGCCCTGCGTGGGCACCCGCCCAAAACTCGCGCCCGTCGGCTCCAGAATAACCGCAGCAATATCGTCCCGACTCTCAAGCGCCTGTGTGACCTGATCGATATTATTCGGCTCGCACAACACGGTATTCTCGATATGATCCTCCGTAATACCGCTCGGCGGCGTACCGTCAAAACTCGTCGAAGCACCAAAAGCCACCTGATCGTGCCACCCGTGAAAATTCGTCGTAAAACGCAAAATCTTCGACTTATTCTGAAAAGCGCGCGCAACGCGCAACCCCAAAAGACTCGCCTCTGTCCCCGACGACGTAAAACGCACCTTATCGGCACACGGCACCATCCGAATAATCTGCTCTGCCCACTCCAACTCCAACTCGTGCGACGCGCCGTAATGAGTCCCCCTGCTCAACTGCTCCCGCACCGCCTCGGTCACCTCTGGATGATTATGTCCCAAAATCAGCGCACCGTGCCCCCCAAAATAATCGACATACTCACACCCATCCACATCCCACTTGCGCCCCCCCTGTGCCCGAGCAATAGAAAGCGGATAGGGCTTCAAATAGCGCGTATCGTGCGTCACCCCACTGGGAAAAGTCTCCCGCGCCCGCTGGTACAAAGCGCGCGACTTTGGCGTTCTTGCCATATATTTTTCGATCAACAAATCGCTCATCTCTTGTCCTTTCGGTTTTTCAGTATCTACACAATCTCCCATTGACGGTAAAAGATACGGTTCTGAGCATGTGGATGCAATACGAATACTGAGGCTGGAGACTGGTTGGGTTGGGCGTGCGGGACGGCACGGGGACCGTCCCCTACAATGGTGTTGTTAATCCAGTCTGTAGGGGCGCCCCCCTGTGGTCGCCCGCTCACCTTTTACCCTTCTGTTACACTTGCGCGTATTTACAGACCTATTATCTTATATAAATATATTTGACGTGAGTCCGATCCGAAGGAGAAGCCCATGCATCTCGCGCTGGAGAACAAAGTCGCTATAATTGTGGGAAGCAGTTCGGGAATGGGAAAAGCGACCGCGCGATCTTATGCCCAGGCAGGTGCCAGCGTGGTACTGGCAGCGCGAAGCAAAGACAAATTAGATGGCCTATCAGCAGAAATAGGAAACCGCGCAATCGCCTGTGCAACAGACGCGCGAGATGTAGAACAGGTGAACCACTTAATCCAGACCACACTGGATGAATTCGGGCAAATTGATATTCTCGTGTACGCCACGGGAACAAATATCCCGGACCGCAGCCTTGAAGTATTGACCTATGAAACGTGGGAAATGATGATCGGCACAAATCTGACCGGCGCATTCAACTGCACAAAAGCGGTATTGCCCGTCATGCGAAAACAGCAATCGGGCCTGATCATCTATCTATCTTCCGGATGTGTACAATCGCCCGATGTATCCGGCGTATCGTATCAGGCATCCAAACACGGCATGTCTGGCCTGGCGCACGGAACATTCCAAGAAGAACAGGAAAACGGCATTCGCACCACCGTAATCTTCCCCGGATTGTGCGACACGCCCATTGTCTTGCAGCGCCCCGTACCCACGCCCCCAGAAGTCATGGCCAAAGCCTTAAAACCAGAAGACGTAGCCGATGCATGTTTATATGTAGCGACCACGCCTGCACGCGCGCGAATTCCCGAACTTATTCTCTTGCCAGCGGGATTGTAATACTTATTCAGATTATTTAGATGATGAGAGTTTTTGTTTTAAGCGATCAACCACATCTGCGCTGAGACCATCTTCTGGTTCAACGTTTTCTCGTTCATCCAGCACTGCAAGAATCTCGTCAAAAGATGCGCGACCCAATTTTTCAAGCAAGGCAGCATACGCAACCTTTTGAGAAGCAGTATCGGATACGGGGCGAACAGTGTAGGCAACAGTTGCTTCACGAGTCAGTGCATAAACAATATATTGATTGAGTGAAATACCTTCTTGTTTTGCCTGATCGGATAATTGTCTGTGAAGAGAATCCGGCAGGCGTAATGTCAAGCGGCTCATATCTCATCTTCTCCTTCTAACAGGTGTAAGATAGCCTCAACAGGCGTGAGAACCCGAAGGCCTAAAGCGATCCTGGCAGATTGAAAATCTCTCAGATTAGACGTAATTACGGTTGCGCCGGCATTCATAGCGCAGTCAATTATGTGATCATCTCCAGGATCTGGCGAAATGGGACGCCAGGAATAGTAGATCGTAACAAATCTGGCCCGATCCAGAAGCGTTTCTAAAACTGGTCTCATTTGTTGCCATCGATGTGGTGACAGTAGTCGGGATAGTACTTCCGCATATTCGTAGGCAAGGGCATTTGAGACACATACTTCCGGCATTCTGCTCAGCCAGGCGTCGATCAACAATCCGGCGGCTCCGCCTTTTTGAGTCAAGCCTTCGAACAGAACATTGGTGTCAATTACGCAACAAAATTTGCTCATGACACTATTATAGCATCTTATCTGGTGTCATGCAAGCCTATATATTCTGAAACATCTTTACAACTTTCAAAAACTCTGGATATTTCCATGTCCATTTCCAATCCAGAAGGCACAAAGCACCTCACACAAGCGCAAGTCACGCAATTTGTGAATAACGGATTTGTCATCGTTCCGGGACTGGTCAATCCGGATCGCGTACGCACGGGACTAAAAGAATTAAAAGACAAAACCGGCATCGTGCCAGATGAGTCAAAAACATGGCCGACAGACAAAAATGGCATGCATGTAACTCAGGAAGGCATTGCGATTGATCGCACCGTGTGTATCTCGCCCAAACTAAAAGCCATCGTGCGTGAACTCGCCGGACCAGCTATCACCAATGAGCCGGGACTAAGCCCCATATTGCGATTTCCGCAGCCGGGACCCAAACAATTTGAACCGGGCGGCGCGCATATCGACGGCACGCGCCAGAGCAACGGCCTCACCGTATATCCCACTCACTTTCTCCTCCTCGTCATGGCCTATCTCACAGACACGGATGCACACGACGGCGCATTCACCGTATGGCCGGGCAGTCCGCGACAGGTATTCTCATGGGCTTATACCAACAACATTGACCTCGGAGAAAAGTGGCGCACAACCGGCAGCACAGGCGCGCCGGACATCCCGCTCAACGATCCAATCCCCGTCGTCGCGCGGGCGGGTGACGTGGCGATATGCCATTATCTCATGGTACACGCCGCTTCCGCCAACCGGGGTGACCATGTCCGCGTTGGGTTTCACGGATGGCTGAGGGCAACCCCCGAATACCAATACATCCCAAAAACGGGACCACCCCAAAAGGACTGGACCCCGTTGGACTGGATATTGAGAACCGACAATTTATAAAGGCAAGTGTGAAGTATGAAGTGTGAAGTGTGAAAAATCGTAGAATCCCTCTGCGGATACCTACACCGAGAAAGGAGGTCTTCAGGGAATGAGAGTTGATAGATTTTGAAGAAAGAAACCAAGTCGTCAGGCGGGATCATCTCCCGTCTAAACCTTAAACAAAGGGCGATTCAAAGGGGATCCACAACATCCACACGGAGGCAGAAACACGGTGCAAATGCCAACTATCGAAACCCGCGTTGCTTCTCTTGAGGCCATCCAGTCGCAGATCAATGAGCGTCTGGGCAACATTGAGCAGGAGTTGCGAGCTATCCGCCAGGACGCACGGCAAAATACACGATGGATGTTTGGCTTGCTGGTCACGGTGTTGCTTGCCAACATCGGCACGGCAATTTCAATCATCATCGCCCTGGCAAAACCATAAACAAAGGAGTTGACACATGAAGCGAATGTGTTTGCTGTTTATCATTTCCCTTTTCATGGTATCTCAAGCCTTTGCAGGTACCACAGGAAAGGTTTCTGGCGTAATAAAAGACGCCAAATCGGGAGAATTATTGCCCGGCGCAAACGTCGTCGTGCTTGGCACCCGTCTGGGCGCGACCACAGACACTGAGGGCAACTATTTTATCCTCAATGTCCCACCCGGCCTGCTGGAAGTACAGGCGTCAATGGTGGGATATGCAAAAGTCACACAAACCGACGTCCGAGTAAAAATCGACCAGACCACAAAACTCAATTTTGAACTGACCGAAGAAACCCTCGAAGCTGCCGAGATACTGGTCATGGCCGAACGCCCCCCCGTAGAACTCGACCTCACGGGGAGCAAGCAGGCGATGACGACGATGGACCTGGAATTGAGTTGGGCCAATTCCGTGGAAGAGGCCGTGGAAACCCAATCTGGGGTAGGGGTTCGGGGAAGTATCCGCGGCGGATACGGCTTCACCGCCGCCTATATCATAGATGGTGTGGATGTGCGGGACGGCAATACCCAATCCAGCTTTGTCGTGACCAATACCGCGGCCATCCAGGAAATGGAAATACTCACGGGTGGATATAACGCAGAATACGGCCAGGCCAACGATGGAATCATCAACATCGTAACGCGATCAGCGCGAGACCGCTGGCACACGACTGCCAAAACGCGCATGCGCCCGCGCGGGAAGTACCACTGGGGCCGCAATATTTACAGTGAAGAAAATGTCGAGAAACAGGTAATTACCAAAGCGTACTTCGACAACAACGATATGGGTGCTTCCTGGAATACCTACTGGACAGAACAGGGCCAAAATCCTACACCTGAGTTCAATTGGCAGAAATACCAGGAATTCACAACGCCGCCAGAAAACATGGGCAATTACGCCGATCTGGACCAGTGGGAGTGGGAAGGCGCTGCTTTCGGTCCCATCTCCTCCAATATGGACCTGTTGTTAAGCGGCAAGTATTTGCGCGGTGTAACCAGGTGGCCGAGCGTTTTCAAATACAGCCCTGAATGGAGCGCGCTCGCCAAATTGAATTACAACCTGACCCAGAACACCAAAATCACGGCATCGTTCAACCACCAGGGTACCGATAACAGCGGCCAGCCCAGATTGACATATATGTCGTCCGACGATATGGGTGGTTCAATGGGGAATCTTCCGTCGGGAGGGATCCGAACGCCCTACCAGACTGAGAAATGGAATTCGAATGGCAACTCCGTAATTACAGGCAATAACTCGCGCGTGCCTCCTCCGCAGTATATCCGGACGAATGCGGCAATGTTAAAACTGACGCATGTTTTCAGCCCGCGCACGTTTATGGATTTCCGCATTCAGCACTATCGAATGGATTACGACGCACATTACGAGAGCCTGGCATCGAATCCCGTCTTATTCCAGGATCAACTCGATCGAACCCCGGCGTTTTTGGAACCGACGTGGTTTCCCAGCAGCCCAGTCAGCACTGGCGGACGGCAGTGGCAATGGCCGAGAGATAACTCCAAGATGTTCGCCAATACCTGGCGCACGACATTCCGGTTCGATCTGACCAGCCAGGTCAATGAACACAATCTGGTCAAAACGGGCTTTTCTTACGAGCCACAGTATATCGATACCTGGATCGGTGGGCAGTTTGGATCGGCGTCACAACCGTTTAACAAAGTACCAAACCGGGATTATAGCCCGTGGGATTTCACCGCTTATGTACAGGATCAAATAGAGGCCGAAGGCATGATTGTAAACCTGGGGTTGCGCCTGGACATGTTCAACGCCAACCGGAAGGTAAATTACACTCTGTGGGATCCCTACGCGCTGTCGAGCATCACCGATGGAAATATCGCGGGTGGGATTCTGTCCTTTGACCCGGAAGGTCCCCATGCCGTTGACACACCGCTTCAGGTTGCGCTGTCACCGCGCGTGGGCATCGCGCATCCGATTACAGCCAGCACTGTATTGCACTTTATGTACGGGCATTTCAACCAGCGTCCGCCCTGGGTAAAAATTGCCGGGAATAAAGCGATCTGGAACCGCGGGGCACCCTCTGATCCGAGCGTTCAACTGCCGCCTAATTACGATGCAAATCCCAACGAGGATTACAACTATATCCACTGGTGGGGCACAGGCGGCAATCCGGAGATCGGATTCGAAAAGATGATCCAGTATGAGGTTGGATTTGATCAGGACATTGCTGGAATACTCGGGTTGGACGTAACCATGTACTACAAGGATGCCAAGGATCTGACAAGGCGTGGCTTTCGACAGGGACGAGAGGAAGAAACCGGCAACAGTTCAACGCTTCAGCTCAATTTATTTATGGATCCCAACAACCCGCAAAAGCAAACGCCTCAGAGTGGGTTTACCAACCGGGGCGCGTGGTCTATGCAAGGAGCACGCCTTGATGCCCGCGGCCTGGAATTTGAATTGAGCACCAAACGCTGGCCCCACGCACAGTTCCAGATCAAGTACGACCTGTCCTATTCCAGCACGGGCGCTTATGGTCCCGTAAGCCTCTATATTCCCATCTCACAACCAGACGGTTCGATCAAGCAACTCGGACGGGATAGTTATCACGGATCCGGCGAGAACAATCTCGAACTGTGGAACCCGCACAACACCTTAAAGTTCAATGCATTGCTCAGTACGCCCAACAACTATGGTCCGGTGATGGGGAACTGGTTCTTGAACATGCACTACACCTACGCTTCGGCGCAGCGATACACCTATCATCCGCCCGGCGATACGAGCACCGAGCCGCTGAACCGATCGTGGAAGCCCTATCACCGCACCAATGCGCGCCTCTCCAAGCGTTTCGAGCTGGTGGGTGGAATGAAGGGCGAATTCGCAATAGACATACACAATGTCTTCAACAACAAAATCCTTAAGCTGTTCGGCGGACAAGATTTGTTCAACTACATTGAAAAGGGCGAAATGCCCGTTATAAAAGCCTCCTATCAGACGCCAGATGGCGCTTCAGCCGAATGGGTAGAGCCGAATCAGTGGACGATTTACCGTCCAGATCTGAACCCGAGAGAGTTGTTCTTCTCGCTGTCGATTGATTATTAGCCAAACAACCGGATGTCGTCGCCAATGCGCGACGTCCGGTCTTAGAATTTCCAATATTTTCAAATAACAAAGGAGTTTCTGATGAAAGCAATTCGCAAGCATCCTCTGTTTTGGATGCTGTGCTTGGGCCTGGCACTTATGTTGTCAGAGGCCGTGAATGCTCAGGTGCCCGAAAGCCAACTCGTGGGCAACAACCCAATTGAGTTTACCGCTGGAAGGTTGTGGTGGGGTACGAGTACCGCGGCGAATTACGCAGAAACGGCGATTCCCAATGTCGTTTCATATCCCGGCTATTACCAGGCCCCCGATCACATGGATATGATTGCGCCCTGGATCTGGATCAACAATCAGGGACGACGGGTCAAGATCAACTTGACAGAACGGAGCATTGTATCTTTTGGCGGTGCTGTAAAGCCCATGGTCAACAATTACAATTACAATTTTGTGGGACCAGGTGGCACCAACGAGGCCGAGCAATGGGGCGAAGGAATCTTCCAGACGTTCAAAATGAATCCAGCCAGCCCAGCCGATCCAATGGGAGCAATGCAGATCACCACCAAGACGATGGTGTGGAGCGTGCCAAGGTACGACGATTTTGTCATCCACAAGATCAAGATCAAACATGTGGATGACGTACCCTTTGAAGATTTCTACATGTGTTTTCCCGCTCAGGTTCAGTACAACAACGGTCAGCTCGTGAACAACGCCTTCAAGTTCAAGAACGACATGCAATTCGACTGGGATCCGGAACGAGAAGTTTTCATATTCTACGACGATGTGCAGTGGCCCACCACGGAAAGTGCGCCCATTTCGTTTAGCATATTCGAGTCCCCAGGAGATGTGACAGGTGATGCGGGCGATCCCGGCAATATCACCGAGGCGGGATCTCTAGATCGCAGGCTTTACGAACCAGAAGCCCGGGCATGGGGCATTCTAAATCTGACTTACAACGGTCAACCTGACGAACCCCATTACAATATCCTCGCTGCGGCCGAGTCTGCCACGCGGACGGGCAACTTCGCAGGCAGGATGAGCGACGATCGCGTACCAGCGCGCGAATCCGGGCGTCTGTGGTCCGGGCAAAGCTGGGAACAGGATTTGTTGGCATTTTCACACGATCAGGAACGCGCAAGCTGGATTGACCTGTGGAACGATCCAAGTCGTCCCAAAGACGGATCGGCGGATGGCAATCTCTTTGAGCGATCGCCCATGCTGTATTCCTACATTGGTCCTTACACTTTTCAGCCCGGCGATGAAATTGAACTGATCATCCTCTATTGTTTTGGAGAGATGGACCGCAATGTTTCGCAACGCGGCGGATTGGAAGCAGCACAGCGATACCAGGCAGAAGGTATTGCCGCGTTAAAACAAAACTGGGATTCGGCTCTGGAACTGATTGCCAACAACTACAAGCTGCCCGCCGATCAGTATCCGCCCCCAATCGTAGGCTCACAGCCATTTGTCGAAGACGGATATCCCAAGCTGGAGGCTGAGCCATTTGCCGATGCCAGTACCGGGACACAGGGTTTCACCTTAACATGGCAAGCCGTTCCGGACAATTACCAGGATCCGGGCACAGGTGAAAATGACTTTGCTGGATACATGGTTTATCGCTCCGAGATACACATTACCGGCCCCTGGGAAGAGCTTGCGACTATTTCCGCAGCAGAAGCCGCAGCTTATAAACAGGGCGATAAGATCGTTTTTCCAGTCGAGACCGATCCCGGTATCCCCTTCCGCTTTGCGGTAACCTCTTACGATACCCACGGTCTGGAAAGCGGAATAACAGCCTATACATTTTTCGCTACGGAAGCCCCTAAGGCACCTTCGGATGATATGACTCAGATCCGCGTGGTACCCAACCCCTTCCGGCAGCGAAGCGGATTGCTGGATGCAGCTCAGAACAACCGCCTCGCTTTTGTAAATATCCCGGCCAAATGCACGATCCGGATTTACACGCTTGCGGGCGATTTAATAAAAATTATTGAACACGACGGGTTTGGCGAAACCACCTGGGGCAGTCAGGCCAATGGCAATTATTTGCAGACCGACTTTTCCGAAAGCCCGGCCGCGGGACTTTACATCTATCACGTAACCTCTCACGTCGCGGGACAAGAAGGCCAGTCTCACGTTGGGAAATTCATGATCATTCGATAAGCGGAGGCTATAATGAAACGTTGTACATTTAGATGGACAATAATCCCGATCCTTTTGCTCGTGCTGGGATTTGCAAGTGAGGGGTTCGCGCAACGGCGATTCGAAGCAGAAGTGGGATCGGGTGTTGCGCCCCTGCCCTATAGTCGCGTGGGACGATCGGGTTGGCAATTTGCCAAATTGCCCACCTCGGCGCGCATGGCGAGTCTGGGAGGTATTGCAACAGTGATGAGCAAGGCAGATGCCAACGCCGCATTGACCAATCCCGCAGCGATCTCAGACGTATCAAATCTCAGTCTGTCGGGCAGCAGCATGAACTGGATTGCCGACATCACCTATTATTCCGGTGCTGTAGTCAAAAATTTTGACCAGTGGGGTGTTCTTGGTCTCAGTATCAATACCCTCGATTACGGGGATATGGTACGCACGGAAAACCAGGAACTATTTGGTGACGGTGGAGAAACCCTGGGTCGCACACAGCCCGTAATAGATGGCCTGGGCACATTTTCAGGCGGCGATCTCGCCGTGGGCATCAACTACGGTCGGCGCATCACAGACCGCTTGCAGATAGGCGGCACCGTGAAATACTTCCAGGAAACCCTGGACGATGCCACCACTGGCAACTGGGCCATCGATATCGGCACGTACTATCACACCGGAATCAAAAGCCTGCGGCTTGCAATGCTCGGGCAAAATTTTGGTCCCGATACCCAGTTCACCCAGTACGACGAACAGATTCAAATACCGCCATCGCAAGTGCGAATGCCCATGGTATTCAAACTCGGTGCGGCTTTTGATCTGGTCGAACAGTCAGAGGACCAGCCCCATCTCCTCACCGTAGCAACCGAGTTTACGCATCCCAATGACGGCGACGAAAAAATGCACGTAGGCGCCGAATACGGATTGCGAAACCTGGCCTATCTTCGCGGCGGGTACCGCTTCAACTACGACGAAGAGGGCCTCACCGCTGGCGGTGGCCTCAATCTGAAGCGCGATCAATACGGGATCAGCGTGGATTACGCCTATATCGAATTTGGCCGTCTGGGTTCAGTACATGTCGTGACGGTCGGATTTGACTTTGGACAGTAAGACCGCGTTTGCATCCGTCGTACACAGGCGCCTGGCGGAGTACCCTCATCCGCTGGCGCCTATTTTTTGTGAAAAATGCACACGCTCAAGGAGAAAGTAGGATGAACGCAATGAACAACGAACTGGACGAATACGGTGGATGGACGGGCATCCAGGGCGAAAAAACCGGCTTTTTTCATCTGGAAAAAATCAATGGACGAAGCTGGTTTATAACGCCGCAAGGCAACGTCTTTTTTCCCGTGGCGCTCAGCCATCTGTTGTCGGGAGAAAGCGATGTGGCCTGCGAGAATGTTTACGGAGCCGACCGGGAAGCATGGGTGCGCGGCTCTCTTGCCAATGCCCGTGCAATGGGCTTTAACTGCGCTCTGGGCGGGGCCACAAGCCCGGAACGCAATCTGAACGGATTTGTCGATATCGCAGAATCAGAAGCAATATTTCGAGAGGAGCATTTCCCCTTTGCGGTAGGTGTAATCTTGTTGAAACATCCCTGGGAATTTGTCGAGGGAGAAACACTCCCGGATATTTTTGATCCCGCATTTGAACAACTGATTGAATCCAGAGCAGAAGCAGCTTGTCCAGCTGTTGCAGATGACCCGCTCGTAATGGGCTATTATTATGGCTTCGGCGCATTTAACCATTCAGAACACTGGGTAAACCACCATCTGTCCCTGCCGCCAGACAGTCCCGGACGAAATACCATCATCGACCTGATCGCACAACGGTATGACAACGATGTTCGGGAATTCAACCGGACATACAGCACCTCTTTGAGCCAGATTGCCGACCTGAAACAAACGGAAATACTCGCCTATGACCAGGCCTTCGAGAACCGCAATTATCCAGCAATACAAAAAACGCTGAATCCACGGCAACTGGATGATTTCGAAGCCATCCTCTCCTATATGTGTGTCACACTCTACAAGATCGGCCATACGGCCATTCGGCGGTGGGACAGCAACCATCTCATCTTCGGCTCTTTCATCAAAGAATGGGCTTTGACCGGAGAATCGTGGAAAGCAGCGGCACCCTACCTCGACATGATCGCACCCCAACATGTTAACCGCACAATTTCCGTCAACGAATTGGCCGATACCGCAGGATTGCCCATCCTCATGTCAGATGACTATTTCGGATTCCACTACCCCGGCGAAAAGGGCAAGCGTCACGCTGGTGTATCATCTCACGACGCACGCGGTGAAATATACCGCGCAAGCCTGATGAGACATTACAAAGACCCGCAGGTTCTGGGCGTCACGTATTGCGCCTGTATGTACGATCAGGGCGGCGACACACTCGCAAAAAACAACCAGAATGGATATTATGACCTGTGGGGAAATCCGCGCGAAAATCTGATCCAGGCAGTAACCGACATCAACCGGGCTGTCTATACACACACCCCACATCCCGGTACCACTGAGGAACTTCAAGCATTGCAGCAGACACTTTTTGAAACCTGGGACAAATACCAGCGCGGAGATTGGTAGATCCCATTTTTATTCATGGCCCAATTACAAAGCGTTGAAACTTTAGAGACAGAGAGCCGGGTGCGTAAAACCGCTGTATTGGCGATGGTAGGCACGCTGGTATTTGCGTGTGCAATGTCAACCTATGTGGAATTGAGCACGCGATCCGGTCTCCTGGCAATGTCCAATCTGCCAATGACCGTATTATTGCCCTTCGTATTCTGGCTCCTGGGCAACTCGGTATTAAAGCGTTATTGGCCCCGGTTATCATTGTCCGCAACAGAGATGCGGGTACTATTTTGCCTCTTGTGGGTCGGCGGCTTGTTCGCCGGTTTTAACTGGGCAACGCAATGGGCCGGCATGATGGCCGCACCGCGTTATTTTGCGTCGCCAGAGAACCGCTGGGAAGAATTGTACTTTGACGACTTGCCCAACTGGATGCTGCCATTAAACAGTCCGGGTGTGGTCAATGGCTTCTATCAAGGGCTGTGGTCAGACGTACCCTGGGGCGCATGGTTGGGACCCATTTTCTGGGCGGGATCCATCGCTCTCGCAATCACGGCCATTGGTCTGGGATTAACCGCATTATTTCAAAAACAATGGGCGCAACACGAACGCCTGGTCTATCCCCTCGCCGAAGTCTCCCTGGAACTCACCGAAGGATTTGATCAAAAACCGGGTTGGCCTGCCTTTATGCAAAACAAGGCATTTTGGGCGGGATTTTTTATCGCAGCATTTCCCCTCCTCTGGAACATCGCAGAATACTTCATCCCCGATTTCCCTCGCATTGCAATTTTTGACCCCATGTTCGGGCGAACCGGACGCAGAGGCGCGCCCCTATCCCGGTACTTGCCGCCATTTGCCTTCTCCTACCGCATCCTGCCCACTCTGATGGGATTTACTTTTTTATGCGACCTGAACATCCTGTTCAGCATCTGGTCGGTTTACCTCGTAGGACTGGGAGCACAATACGCCATGAACCGCGTGGGCTTCACAGTGGGAATGAGCGGACAAGAAGCCGATGCGGGCGTCATAGTAAACCTTTTTTCCAACGGGGCGATGTTGGGACTGGCCCTTTGGGCGATATGGGCAGCACGCGGGCATCTGAAACGCGTCTGGAGACAGGTTCGCAGTCCAGTTGCAGGAGAAGCCTCCGAAACCATGATCCTGTCGCCGCGTAGCACTTTGCTGGTACTTGCGGGTGGGTTGATCTATATGGCATTCTGGCTTTATCAGTCGGGAAACAGCCCATCAACACTGATATTGTGGATGGCGGCATTCTGGATCGGCCTTTTTGTATCGATGAAGCTCGTAGCCGCCACTGGTTTCGCCTATTTATTCCCCTTTTGGGCAGGCGGAACGACCATACTGGGCGATATGTTTGTGGGCACGCGCAATATGTCCACACCCACGCTGGTAAGCACGCACATGGTCAATCACCGTTTGCTGGCAGGCTGGCGCGTGCCAACGGCGCTGCCCAATATAGAACGGACGATGGCGAGATCGACAAAGACAAACCGACTGATCTGGATCGGCGTACTCCTCGGCGTGATCATTGGCGCATCTTATACAGTCTGGCTGTGTTATACCTGGGGCGGTGCCAGCTTTCATTCCTGGGCACTGGAGGGTTCGGCGCGCGAACGGTACAATATCATCGCCGGAGCGGTTGGCGATACAGATCGGTCTGTCCCAGACCTGGAAAAAACAGGCGTGTACCTGTTGGGCACCCTGGGTGCGCTAATATTTGCCGTACTTCAGGCGAGGCTCCCCTGGTGGCCCATCCATCCCATGGGATTGATGGTGATGTATAGCTGGTACATGCGCATTTATATTCTCGACATTTTCTTAGTATGGCTGGCCAAGCTGCTGGTGCTGCAATTCGGGGGGATCCTGCTCTACCGGCGGGTGCGCCCGTGTTGTTATGGATTAATCGTGGGATTTGTATTTGCAATAGGCATTGCATTTCTCGTAGATGTGATCTGGTTTCCAGATCAAGGGCACGGGATTCACGGGTGGTAATTTATTTCAGGAGAGGAAAACGATGAAGACGGTCTTGCTGATCCTCGCCATAGGCGTTCTGTTTGCGTATCAAGTCGTGGGATACATAAAATGGCGGAAAGGTCAAATGTCTTTGCGTCGTTTTATAGGTCCCCTTGGTGGTTTCATATTGCTACTTGTATCTTTTGCATTGCCATTGCCTCCAAAATGGACCCTGGGGATACTCATAGCAGCTGCAATCATATTTGGAATATCCTGTTTCAGAGACAAGCGCACTCACGGCTAAGGGGACCCATCATTCGGTCCCCTTTTTTTATTAAAAGATTCAATGCAAAAGACGGAATCAAGTGTTCATTTTCGGACACCACTGTATCAAAATCGGACACTTTATAAGACGCTAAATTCAGGTAATTTTCGTAACCTGTTGTAGTTTCAATATTTGACTTTTCTGGCATAGTTTTTGCTTCATAATTGTATAATCCTCGGCTGTGTTCAGTAATGGGAAAACAAATGTGTCCGTAGGCGGACAGACTTGGCGTAAGGAGACATAATGAAACACACATCACACCTGACCACTCTAAGAGACGACGCGACGTACGGACTGGGCAAAATCACACTTCAACATCCACCCGAAACGTCTCCAATTACCCCAGCCACTCGTATCTCAATTGAAGCCATCGGCGTACACAAACACCTGCTTCACGGCATTGGAATCGATTGGGGGTGCGGCGGCGGATGTCTCTCCATCGCTGCCAGTCGGATTTCTGAAGTACGCCGCGTGGTTGGATTCGACATCTCTGAAGAAGATGTGGCGACAGCCGGCGAGAACGCGCGATTGAACAGGGTCGAATCGAAAACCAAATTCATGCGCTCTGACTCCTTCGAGCCGTTTTCCGACACAGACCGCCGCGAACTGGAAAGCCTGAAAGGAAAAGTGAATTTTATTCTCGCCAACCCACCATCCAGCGAGAACGACGACGGATTCGAATACAGAAGAATCGTCCTGCGTGGCACCAAAGATTTCCTGGTAAACGGGGGTTGTGTATTCCTCAGTATCTCCTATCAGTACGGCAGGCTGCGGATTACTAACCTGGAGAAAGACGTCCCGGGATTCCATCACGAAGGTGTCCTGGCGACCACGGATTGTGTTCCATTTGATCTTGCGCGACCAGACCTGATGCACTGTTTGGAATCATACGCGCTTGAAGAAGATAGAGGTGGACTCGAATACACTTTCTGCAACCCATTGCAACCCTCTGAAAGCCTGGACGCTCAAGCCTCTTTGAAGCTGTTCAATCAAACGCAACACAGCCCCTTGTCAAGATGGCAAACACACCTATTCAGGTATTCCTGATCATTTTCATGCCTTCGGCGACTTCATTTTTTTGCGCGCCCAAAAAATGAAGCAAAAAAAGGGCGCCCCTGCGGGGGGCTTGCACAGCGCAAACTACTCAGGAGGATGGACGCCATGTAGTGGCCTTCAAGGTTGGATGCAGACAAGAGGGACAGCGGTTGACGGAATAGCGCGCTGTGCATAATGGCTTTGCTTAATGGTGTTTTGTGATGTCTTAGCTAACAGTAGTTTGCTGGATGCCTGCTTTCAATCCTTAATCGGCATCTTTAGTGAATTCGCTTGTAAAAAGGAATGAACACCAATGAACAGTAAAGAATATTTTGATCGCGTTGCCCAGGACTGGGACGAAATGCGCGAAAGTTTCTTCTCCGATGAAGTCAGGGAAGAAGCACTTTCTATCGCTGCTGTCCAAAAAGGCAAAATTGCCGCTGACATTGGCGCGGGCACAGGTTTTATCTCTGAAGGTCTGATACAGGCGGGACTTCAGGTCATTGCAGTTGACCAATCTGAAGCAATCCTGAAAGAAATGAAGAGAAAGTTCGCGGACATTGAGACGATTGACTATCGCGTTGGACAAGCCCTAAACCTGCCCATTCCCGATGGAACAGTTGACTATGCTTTTGCCAACATGTGCCTCCACCACGTTGAATCCCCGTCAGGAGCAATCGCAGAAATGGTCCGAATTCTGAAGCCCGCTGGTAAACTGGTGATCACGGACCTGGACGAACACGAATTCGACTTCTTGCGAGAAGAACACCACGATCGCTGGATGGGTTTCAAAAGATCAGATATCGAGAAATGGTTTCAGAGCGCGGGGCTGAGAGACATATATATTGACAGCATCGGTACGTGTTGCGAAGCGCAGTCGAGTTGTGGCAGCGAATTCGCCAGCATCGGTGTATTCATAGCTTCGGGTGAAAAATAATCAGTGATTATGCTGCGCGTGAAAAAAAACAATGTGCTCACGCTTCAGGATGGAGGACAAAATGATCTTGAGCTATCTCCGCACATCTGCACGCGTCAATCCTGTTGACGCGCTGCGTTATGAGTGAATCAGGGGATCAGCCTGTAATGAATAAAAACAAAACAACGAGAGATATTGTCAAATTTGGTATAACTGGGTAATTGCAATTACAGCTATCAGGACTTTCGGAGATCGCTTCATGCTGAAGAACTATATCGCAGTCTTGATTCGATACCTGCTGAAAAACAAGCAATATGTTGTATTGAATATCGCGGGACTTGCCATAGGAATGACCACTGTGATGCTTATCGCGCTCTTTGTCCAGCATGAGTTTAGTTATGACCGCTCTCACAAAGATTCTCATCTGCTCTACCGCGTCTTACGGGAGACGCGATCCGAACATGGTCAATCCACATACTCAGAGCGACTGTCTGGCGCGCTTGGCCTGGTTATTCGGGAAGAAATGCCAGAAGTAAATCAAGTCGTCCGTCTGCATCGGCGTGACGCCTGGATAAAATATCAAGACAGGGTATTCGAGCAGATCTTATGTCTGGCCGATGAAGGGCTTCTGGAGACGTTTCACTTTCCCATCCATACCGGAGGGCCAGCCCAGCGAGTGCTCAGGGAACCGGGATCAATCCTGGTAACGCAATCCGCAGCTCAAAGATTCTTTGGAAGCGAGAACCCCATCGGTCAGGTCCTTTCAGTAGAAAACTACTTATTCGGAGGGGAATACCGTGTGGCAGGTGTTCTGAAGGATATCTCGAATACATCTACGATCTTTTTTGATTTTCTCGTCTCTCCGGAGAGTCTGAGGAATGAATTCAGATACTGGGATACGTGGCTTTCACGAGGAGCCGCTCGCGTCGAGATCTATATGCGCCTTTCCGAAACCGCCTCTTTGAAGAGCCTGGAAGCTAAGCTGAATGACGCAATGCTGAGACATATGGGCGAGGAGATTGCGAGAACCAATGCCTATCATCTTCAGCGTGTGACCGACATTTATCTGCTCTCGGGAGACCGATTCGGCATTCTCAAACAGACATTCAGCTATATCATCAAGCGGCCGTATGGGAGCCTGGGAACCGTGGAGCAAGCCTCGCTCATCGGAGTCCTTATTCTCGTCATTGCCGCAATGAATTTCGTGAATCTATCTACAGCCCTGTCGATCAGCCGAAACAGAGAGGTCGCACTGCGAAAGGTTGTAGGAGCAACCCGGGGCCAACTGATCAGACAATTCTTAGGGGAGTCCCTGCTGCTGTCCCTGCTTGCGCTACTGGTCGCCTTTGTTCTAACTGTGCTCACGCTACCTGTATTCCGATCCTTTATCGACCGACCTCTGTTCATCAGTTCAGGAGACTTCCCCTCGATTGCAGTTTCGTCACTCGGACTGGCTTTGATTGTCGGCCTTACGGCGGGACTCTATCCGGCCATTTTCCTTTCTGGTTTCCAACCGGCGAGTACCCTCAAGGGCGTCCCTCAGCTTGGATCGAGCAGAAGGGGCCGACTTCGAAAAGTGCTGGTCATTCTTCAGTTCTCAATATCCAGCATTCTGATTGTGGGCACCCTGGTGATATCCAGCCAGCTATCTTTCATCCGCACTCAATTTGGGTTCAATAGAGACCATATTGTCCTGTTGCCAATTTTCCAGGTAGCCGGTAGCGTCGAAGAGCTTGGACCACTCGGGACCCAGTTAAAGAAACGGTTCCAGACGATAAAGCAGGGCTTCCTCGGGCACCCCAATGTTTTGAAGGCTTCAACGTCGCGATTTTATCTACAGGACTGGTCAGCACACTATAAATTCAGAACGGCAGAGATGGATGAATTTTTGGAGATGCGGACATTTCCAGTGGATGAGGATTTTTTCGATCTGTATGAGATTCCGTTCGTGGATGGGAAGACGTTTCCAAGGGAGTACACGGCCATCGCACATCGAGAACGAATCAGGACGGGACAAGAGGAATACTTCATTCTCAACGAAGCCGCCGTAAAGCGTCTGGGATTAGACCATCCCGTCGGACAGTCATTTGAATGGGCAGGACGAACGAGAGGAACGATCATCGGCGTTGTGAAAAATTTTCATTTACGCACGCTCCATGAAGAAATCGAGCCAGCCGTGTTCACAACAGAACACTGGAATATGAAAATCCTGCATCTGAAGATCGCATCAGAAGGTGTGCCCGAAACCCTGGAATTCCTCAAAAAAACCTGGCATCGTTTTCTCCCTCAGCGTCCGTTCGACTATGAATTCCTCGATGCACGTTTGGATTTTTACTATAGAGAAGAAATACGACTGGGCCAGATCTTCGGTACATTTTCTTTAATTGCCATCTTCGTCGCTTGTTTGGGACTCGTCGGTCTCTCATCCTTCATGATTCAACTTCGAACCCGAGAGATCGGTGTACGAAAGGTCCTGGGCGCCTCTGTATCAAACATCGTACTATTGCTCTTCAGCGAGTTTTCGAAGTTGGTCATCGCTTCAAATCTCATTGCTTTGCCGATCGCATTCTATCTCCTGGGCCGCTGGCTCGAGAGCTTTCCTTACCGGATTCAATTGGGCATAGAGCCATTTCTTTTAAGCGGAATTATTACGATCGTCGCTTCCTTCACGACAATCAGTTTCCATGCTTTCAGAGCGGCGACAACCAATCCAATAAACGCATTGCGGACAGAATAGATCAGGAGGATGTGATGTTCAAGAATTACTTCACAACTGCGTTGCGTAATTTCTCGCGACAGAAGACGTATTCGCTTATCAACATGACGGGGCTTTCTGTTGGGCTGGCCTGTAGTTTTCTGATCTTTATGTGGGTAAAAAATGAGATTACGTATGACCGATTTCATGAACAGGGCACGCAGATTTATCGGGTGATGCGTAATTTTTCTTCAAATGATAAAATCTATACCTGGTCTGCTATTCCCATGCCACTGGCCAACGTTTTAGTAGAAGAATACCCAGAGATTACCCACGCTATTTTAATACCCCCCCGGCAAAAACTTCTCCTATCTAAAGACAATCAATTATGCTGTCCAGAGAGTTTATCAAGTTGGTGGTGATTGCGTTTGTATTGGCCATACCTTTAGCCTATTACTTTACGACAATGTGGTTGAACGCGTTTGCCTATCGCATCAATATAGGGTTAGAAGTCTTTGTTTTCGCAGGTGGGGCATCATTTATTATTGCCTGGTTGACTGTGAGCTATCAAGCGCTCAAAGTGGCCTCTGCCAATCCTGTCGATGCCCTACGCAATGAATGAAAAGAGAAATAACAAGAGACATTGTCAAATGTTATCGCTTCGTGATACCGAGTATGCTAAGTTTCAAACAGCCACAAACTCAAAAGGAAATTTCTATGACTGGGCATTGGGACGTTAAGCTTATTATTCTTCTACGAGATGCAAAGCTTCTGCTTTTAATGCAGCACTGATATAGAACCCTGTATCATCCAGATTTTGAAGTACAGGCTTGACGGTGGACAGAATACCTCTTTGCTTGGCGAGAATCAAAATACCTACTGTTCCTATAACCCTGAGTCCCATATCTTGACCCACACGACGCGCCTGTCGATCGTCCAGGATAATTCGACACTTCTGCGCTTGAGCCAGGGCGATAGCCTCTGCTTCGCCATCATCAATCATCATTTTTAATGCAACAGCCAACGCCCGGTCAGAAAGTCTTTCTACCTTCAGCCAGGGTAAGGAGATGCCAAATTCTTGTGCCACAGCCGGTGGTATTAATACAGGCTCAAAAAGGGCTGGAAGAATCTCGATTTGGCCGATGCGTTCAAGCGCAATTAAGCATGTGCTATCCGCTACGACGCGCTCACTCACTGATTGATCTCCTGCTGCAACTCTTCAGGAGGATAATCAAAGACAGGAACCTGGTAGTGTCCAAGAATCTCCATAAAGGCGCGTTTGGAGTGTCCAGCAATTTTCGCTGCCTGACCAAGCGACACTTTACCAACTTCGTAGAGTTTTATGGCAAGAAAAGTTTTTGCCTCATCTCCGGAAAGATTCGAAGGTAGCTCGACTTTTAGATTAACTGCGCCCATGAAAAATATCCTTAGATTTTATAGAAGCACAAAACATAATAAGGCCCATATCCATCGCTGATTGGAAATATAAGAGACTTTTTATTAAAACGCAAAATGTTCGAGGGAGAGGCCAAAAAATCTGGCACTCTGGCGGTGATCATGCGATCGCATTTACAGAGTAATCCGCGAACTGAAAAGCGGGGATAACAGCATATTCAGCTATCGTACATCGGGTGCCCTGGCACCTGCCATTTTACAAGACATTCCCGCCGCAGAACAGGCCATCCGAACCTTCTGGTTTAAAACATTTGTTCGTTATGAAGACACACTGTTCGATCTCCAATATTGTATTGCCGACCCTGAAATTCTAAATGTATTCACCATTCCATTGCTCAACCGAAGTCGGCGTTCGCAAAGTGGTAGGCGCGCATCGAGGGTTGTTAATATCTCAGTTCTTTTTTGAAATCATGCTCTTAACATTGATAGGCAGTATCATTGCTCTTTGTCTTCTGGAACTGATACTGCCCGGGTTTAATGCCTTTGTTGCCAAAGACCTCACCCTGAACCCACAACGCAATCTAATCCCCTATGTCATCGGACCTGTAGTCGTATTGATAATAGGCATCGTGGCTGGCGGCATCCCGGCGTTTTACCTGTCCGCCTTTCAACCTATCCAGGTACTTTCGGGAAAATCTATAGCTGGATTAAATCAAAAATCCAGATTTAGACAAGGGCTGGTGATCTTTCAATTTGGATTGGCGGTAATTCTAATCGTATTTACCTTTATCGTTCACAAGCAACTCAAATACATGCAAATGAAAGACCTTGGATTTCTCAAAGAACAGGTGATTGAATTAGATATATTCTGGAAAGCGCGAGATGTACAGGGCAGGGATTTGGTGGCTCGCTACCAGGAAGTGAAACAGATCTTTTTACAACATCCAAATGTCCTATCAGCCACAGCAACGCGGTTTCCGCAGGATCGCCCTGCGCCTTTAAATGTATATCAGGCCGAAGGCTTATCAGAGGAATGGCGATTTGGAGAGTTTGACATAGACGAATCGTATGTTGACTTTTTTGGGGTAGATGTCGTTCAAGGCCGGAATTTGTTCATAGGAGATCGCTATCAAGACAGGGATTCACCAGTCAAATATTTGCTGAATGAAACCGCCGTGAAAATGATCGGCTGGGATCAACCTATCGGCAAGCGATTTGGCCGTGCAGGCAGAATAGACGGTGTAATTGTGGGCGTAATCGGTGACTTTCATTTGGGTAATCTGCATCATCAAATCCCTCCCCTGGTCTTCCGACAGGGTTCGATAAAATTTCTGTATCTCAAAATTGCCCCTCAAAATATGCGTGAAACCCTTCAGTTTATCGGACAAATGTGGAAGGAGCTATTACCCGAACGACCTTTTACCTATGCATTTTTAGATGAAAAACTGGACCGCACAAACTATGCGAAAGAAATTCAGTTAAGCCAGGTCTTCAGTGCATTCTCTGCATTGGCCATTCTCATCTCTTGTTTGGGGCTATTTGGACTGGTCTCATTCATGGTTGAGCGGCGTACAAAAGAAATAGGAATTCGAAAGGTATTAGGTGCATCAGAATACAATATCTTGCGACTATTCTTAAAAGAATTTCTATTCCTGGTCGTTATATCAAATGCGATTGCTCTCCCCATCGCCTACTGGGGCATTCACCAATGGTTAGAGTCATTTGCCTATCGAACACAAGCGGAAATCACCATCTTCGCAGGCACGGGATTATTAACCCTGTCCATTACCGGGATCACCGTAGGATTTCTCATCTTAAAAAATGCGCGCAGAAATCCGGTTGACGCGCTGCGTTACGAATGAACGGAGCGACAAAGACTTCGAGGACACTTTTTCCCACATGCTCGAAGAATAAAAATTATGCGTGATGTAAATCCCACCTTAAGAGTGATTCTCATCGGCGGCTCATCCCACTCCGGAAAGTCGGCCCTATCCGAGTCAATAGCCGAAAACCTGGGATGGCACCGAATCTCCACAGATACACTTGCCCGTCATCCCGGCCGACCATGGCGACCCGCACCAGAAAAGGTCCCAGACCATGTGGCGGAACACTATCTCTCTCTATCAGTTGGCGAACTGATCGTGGATGTGCTCCATCACTACAGGGTCAATGTATGGCCAAAAGTTGAAGAAATTGTCGCATCTCCCATCAACGATTCTTCCCGAGAGGGATTAGTCATAGAAGGATCAGCGCTATGGCCCGAACTCGTAGCAACCCTGGACCGCGACATTATCGCTGCATTATGGCTTACAGCGAGTGAGGCGGTTTTTCGGCAGAGGATCCGCGATGAAAGCCTGTATCATTCAAAGTCGCTTCGGGAACGAAGAATGATCGATAAGTTTCTGGAACGCACGCTCGTCTATAACGCACAGATGATTGAGGTAGCCAACCAACATGGGTTCATTCTCGTAGATGTTCAGCAATCCAATGTGGCGGAGCTAACCCAAAGGTGCTTAGAGATACTCTGAAGTTTCTTCTGGCAGATATTTGCAAATAGGTTATTTATCCTTATATTCAGAAATTGGAGAACCCTGGCCGATTCTACCGTTGAAATCACGGTCCTGTGGGGAGGATGGTCGCTCCACCCGATTCAACGGCATATCCAAGGAGGCTGGCACGATGAAGAGAACATTGACCATTGACTACGGCGACGAGGTCCTGTTGGCACTCGGATATACACCCAAGCAGTTCAGTGAAGAGGCTAAGCTTCTAATCGCTGTCAAGCTCTACGAGTTGGGCCGTTTGTCCTCGGGAGGGGCAGCCAAGCTGGCTGGCATTCCCAAACCCTTATTTTTGACAAAGCTCGCCGAGTACGGCGTCGATACCTTCCAACTGACCGAGGACGACCTCCAACAGGACTTAGATAGTGCCCGTCGTCATCTGTAATACCTCTCCGATTCAGTATCTATATCAAGCCGACATGTTGGAATTGCTACCTGAACTCGCCGGACAAGTGTACGTACCGGAAGCGGTAGTGGCAGAGTTAGAAGAGGGCCAACGTCGGAATGTACTTCTCCCCGTATTAGAAGATCTTTCGTGGCTGATCGTGCGACCGGTGCGCGATCGGACGCTGCTACCTCTGGTGACACACCTTGGAGATGGAGAAAAGGAAGTGCTCGCCCTGGGACTGGAAACGCAAGATGCACTGCTTCTCCTTGATGACCGAGACGCACGGCGGTATGCCCAGACATTGGAGTTGGAAATATCCGGCACTCTCGGCCTCTTATTGCGAGCCAAAGAGCGTGGCATTCTCGACGCGATTCGGCCTGTTTTGGATCGTCTTCAAGCACTGCGATTCCGGCTGAACCCCAGGACGCGCCAGATGGTGTTGAAACGTGCTGGCGAAACGACGTGATGCCCTCGTCGCCGAAGATTCGATTGTGCTTATCAGTAAAAATACAAGTTCCCGCTGAATAGTCTATTTAGCGGGAATCTTTTATTATTGAAAAACGGGTCGGCTGACATCTCAACAAACAAAAGGAACAGAAAATGATTTTAGAAGTTGCAATAAAGGAATTTGAAGCAGCTTTTGGCGAGGCGCAAAAGATTATATCGCGTAAGGAGAAAGATCATGTATTCAAGATTCATTATGAGAACTCTGGGAAGTTTTTCAATTCTCTTTTTTTGTAATACACAAAATATAATAGGGAATGAGTTGAATATCGCGGCAGAGATCGGAGATACCACCAAAGTAAAAAACTTACTAAAGAAAGGCGTAAATATAAATGAGCGGGATAGATTTGGAAGAAC
The DNA here is from genome assembly GCA_965205975.1 of Candidatus Latescibacterota bacterium. Taxonomy (GTDB): domain Bacteria; phylum Latescibacterota; class UBA2968; order UBA2968; family UBA2968; genus VXRD01. Next base: position 4,811,296 of record OZ242195.1, on the reverse strand, counting down.
ACCTCTCATTTACGCAGCTCTGAATGGTCATGAGCACATCATAAACATGCTGCTCGAATCTCATGCTGATATTCATGCCAAAGATCATTTCGACCAAACGGCATTGATTGCAGCAGTCAATAAAGGACATGTGAACAGTGCTAAAATTTTGCTAAAAAATGGGGCTAATCCATCGGCTCCCAATAGTGAAGACGAGCTTCCTGTATTTATAGCCTTTGAACGGGAAGACTTCGAAATGGTAGATTTATTATTAAAGTACGGAATCAAAATTAACACTATAGACAAAAAAGGTAGGACCGTTCTTCAGAAAATTATTGAATCAAATGATGTAGAACTCGTGCGAACAGTTTTAAGACGTGGTGTGGATGAAAGATATATCGTACATCTGGCTGCCAGTGTAGGCGACACAACATTGTTAAAAACATTCTTAAAAAATAAAATAAATATCAATCAAAAGGATCCATTGGGAAGGACGCCCTTGCTATTTGCTCTATTATATGATCGCACGCAATGTGCTGAAATGCTATTGGATCATGGCGCAGACCTTTCGCTTGTCGAAATCAACACTATAGATGAAAGAGGAAAGACCGTTCTTCAGAAAATTATTGAATCAAATGATGTAGAACTCGTGCGAAAAATCTTGAGACAGGGCGTAGATGAGAGATATATCTTGCATCTGGCTGCTGGCGCGGGCGACACAACATTGTTAAAGACATTGTTAAACAACAAAATAAATGTTAATCAGAGAGATCCATTGGGGAGAACGCCACTGCTATTTGCTCTATTATATGACCGCACGCAAGCTGCTAAAATGCTATTGGGTCACGGTGCAGACTTTGCGCTTAACGATGAACAGGGCAAAACCCCATTAATGGTGGCTGCAGAACGAAGAAATATCGAAGGTCTGAAACTCCTTCTGCATGCAGGAGCAAGTATATTCGCACACGATAAACAGGGTTTTAGTACTTTAGAATACGTAACATTTGGTAATATTAACAGGCAGAATCAGGATAAGTGTATAAAACTGCTCAAATCTTTTATGGAGGGTAAAGGATTAGATAGGTGAACTTACCCAGATATGTTCAGGCGCGGGAAGGAACTATTGAAGAACTGATGTATCGCGTGATCGCAGAGAGGCTATCGTCCAGATAACTATGAAGAGTAATCAGATAATGATAAGAACCATCACATCAGAGGACCTGAGAGATTGCGCGCGTCTATACGTAAAGGTCTTCTCCGAATGGCCGTACGAGGAATCGTGGCGTATTACCCAGGCTCACCAGTACCTCAGCCGATTCTGGAAGTTCGACCCCGAACATTGCCTCCTCGCCCTCGACAAAGATGATGTGATTGGCGCGATGTTCGGATACTGCTATCCCTGGCAAGACCGAATCAACTACTACATGCAAGAACTCTTTGTCGATCCTGATCAAAGGCGGTCGGGCCATGGACGAAGATTGGTGCGTCATCTCCTCGACAAACTCGGAGAATCAGACGTATCCATGTCCCTGATTGCCAATGAAGCAACGCCCGCAGCCGCGTTCTATGAGGAACTTGGATTGCGACAGCACAGGTACTACAAATTCTATTGTGGTACCGTAAAAACGGGCATTGTTTTTTGAGAAATTTAATCTATATTTCTTTATACAAGCAATGGGATCCTGGAGAAAGCAATGATAGAAAAAGTCGTTCGAAAACGAAACCTGACAACGCATTCCCAGGCAAAAGAAGATCTGGCCTACTGGCTAAGTCGGCCCGCAGAAGAGCGGGTTTTGGCCGTAGAATATCTCAGGCGACAACACCATGGAAGTACAGGAAGACTTCAAAGAGTTGCTCGCGTTATTAAACGCACATGATAAAAATCGTCGATATCCTCTATAAAAAGAAAAAGCCTTGCAGAATCCTCTGTAAGGCTTTTTTGCGGTATTAATCTTTACTCTCCCCTTCTACGCAATATAGAAACCATCTTGCTGATAGAACTGTCAAAAGATAAATCTCCGTTGTAAGAAGCTATCTATCAGGGAGTATTCATGACCATCATACGATACCCGGGAAAAGCGGTTGGCCGCAGTGAATCCGTCGAACACAATGGCATTCTCTATACAGCCGTCATTGCCCCGGACTTATCTGCAGACTTCAAGAGCCAGACCCACCAGGCACTCGAACAGTTGGACGCGAATCTCGCTGAAGCGGGAACCGATAAAACCTGTCTCCTTTCCGTCACAATCTATATCACAGATATGTCCAAGAAACCCATCCTGAACGAAATTTGGGACGCCTGGATCGGTCCCTATAACTGGCCCCAGCGCGCCTGTGTAGAAGCCAAACTCGAAGGAAATACACTTGTAGAAATGGTCGCGATTGCTGCAAAATAGCATTAAACTGAGGGAATAATCGCAATGGATACACACATCAGAATCAGCACAAAAGCTCTCATTCTTCGAGACAACGCCATTCTGCTCGTGGAATACGATGACGAATCGGGCCTTCACTACAACATGCCGGGAGGCGGTGTAGAGCCGGATGAGACTTTGGAAGAGACACTTAAAAGAGAGGTACAAGAAGAAACTTGCGCCGAAGTCGAAATAGGTCGCCCACTCATCATTACGGAATACGAGCCAAAGAGAAACGCATTCTGGGGAGGCACGCGTCACTCACTCACTGTAATCTTCGAGTGCAAGCTCACAGGTGATACAGAACCCCAAATGCCACAAAAACCGGACCCCAATCAAACAGCGGTCAAATGGATTCCCCTCGTTGACCTCGAAAAAGTAGAATTACTCCCACACGTCACAGATCACATTCTGGCCTACGCGAACAAACGGGAAAACCACTACCCGATCTATCTCTGCGAACCCATCAACCCAGACAAAGTGCAGAAATACCTTTGATGCGCTCTATTTAACTGGAGATATTGTCAAATATGGACCCATCTATCCTTAATTACTACGGAACCTACTATAATGAAATTGACCGATTCAATGACGGCAGCGGTCACCTGGAGTACATACGCTCGAAACAGATTCTGGATAGATACTTACCCCAAACTTCTGTCAAAATCCTCGATGTCGGTGGCGGTCCAGGCGCGTACTCGTCCTGGCTCGCAGAGAAAGGACACAAAGTCCATCTAATTGATCCCGTCCCTCGACATCTCAAGGAAGCGGAGGAACGCGCAAGAAAGCACCCTCTAAAAAGCATCCAAAAGGGCGATGCGCGTAGCCTGAAATGGTCAGACGAAACCATGGACATCGTCTTGCTCATGGGGCCACTATATCACCTGACGAAGGCCGAAGATCGAAAAAAGGCACTTCGCGAAGCCAGAAGAGTTCTGAAACCTGGCGGACTCCTATTTGCAGCCGCAATCACGCGATTTGCATCTCTACTTGACGGCATAAGATCCGGGGCAATCCTCGATCCAGCCTTCCGAGCAATTGTCGCGCGTGACTTAAAGGACGGACAACATCGCAACCCCGACGAAAACAAAGATTACTTTACCACTGCCTACTTCCATCGCCCAGAGGATCTAACTGTTGAAATCACTGAATGCGGATTCGGCCAATGCCAGACACTTGCCGTAGAAGGTGCCGCCTGGTTGCTCGGAGATATAAAAGATCAATTGGAAGACCCCGAACGCCGCGAAATACTTCTCGATGCAATACAGAAACTTGAGGCAGAGCCATCTCTACTTGGCGCTTCTCCGCACATTATGGCAGTGGCCAGAAAACCTTGAGTACTTTCCCTTGATGGATCATCATTTTCAGGAAGACCATTCCTAATATCATTCGGAAATCAACAAAAATGCCTTCAGAAAAAAGAAGCGGCGATATGGACCCGCGGCTTGCATTGGCTTTGTCCGAAATAGACGCCATTGTGCAAGCAACGCCCAATCTAACACTTGATGAAGACTACTTACCCGGGTTTCCAAGAGGAACGAATACAGCTCTTTTTGGCCACCTGGATGGCAAACCCATCGTCTTTAAATATTTCCATAACAAAGACAGAAAGGACCACGAAGAAAAAGTATTGAAACTCTTCCAAAAAACGGGATATGTACCTCAACTTTATCCAATCAGATACGACTCTGTCCTAATAATCGAACGATTACCCGGACTGCCGTTTTTTATGGTAGAAGAGGTTGTGAGTTTAGAAGAATGGAAAGGACTTTTTAACCAATTAGGACAGGCAATTGCGAGAATTGTCAAAATTGCCCCTGGATCTGATTTGGCAACTTCTGGAAGACAAGATCTACCGCGTGAACCCGGTTTTGACTACAAATTCTACTGTACTGCAAACTTAGAAACCTTCTTTGACACAGTCATAGAAATATCCGCTGGCGTCTTAGAAACGTGCGATTTACCACATCAGTCTCTCTTAGAAAATTCTCTCAATGATCTACGGGCAAATAGAGATGCAATTCTGGCATATCGCAATTTTATTTTTTTAGATGATTTTCACTATAGCAACATCATCGCCCAGGATTCTACTCTACAAGGATTCATAGATCTGGAAATGTCGCGTTACAGCAACGAAGTTCTGGTCCTCGGATCTGTTATGGCGTCAGTTATACCCAGCCAATTAGAACGCTGGTCCTGGATTAAAACGGGCTATGAAACTGTTCGCGGAAACAGACTTGATCCCGAAATAATCTACCTATCAGAAATTGTTGCGCCGTTTAACCGTTGGATTAGGTTTATGTGGTATTGGGGATGTGACGAGGTACCCCCCTGGGCGAAAGAAAAAAATCTCCGAATGTCCGTCATCCAAGATATTAAGGACATCGTGAATATCATTGAGTCGTTGAGAGCTATCTCCTGAAAGGTTACATCACCTGAGAACGTATCCTGCTGACCAATGCAGACTGAGGACATACCATGCCTAACTTAGACCGCATTGAAATTAATCCCAAGGTGATGATGGGAAAACCCGTGGTGAAGGGGACGCGCATTCCAGTCGATCTGATTTTGAGAAAACTGGGGGAAGGAGCCTCAGAAGACGATTTGCTTGACGCTTATCCCCGGCTCACATTAGAAGATATACGCGCTTGTTTGGGGCTATTCAATGGGAGGTGAAATTTGCTTTGGCCTCATCCAATTCTATGCAAATTGTATTAAATCTCTGATTATCGACTGAAACAAGAGTAACTCACAAGCCGCGCCTATCTTCCGTGAAATACTGCTTTCTTTCCTAATGAGAGGAAAACAAAGACGTCCATTTCGGGCGATTTTTCATAACCTGTTGTAATATCAATATTTGACTTTTTTGGCATAGTTTTTGCTTTAATATTTATGAGATCTGGTCTCATATTGCGTGACACTAAGGGCTTTCCAATGATTTGTCAACGGAGGTCTCCCCATGTGGAAAAATTATCTCACCATAATCATACGAAACATCCGCAATCACAAACTTTATTCACTGATTAACGTAGTAGGATTAGCGGTGGGTCTGACGAGCTGTGGCCTGATCCTCCTGTGGATACAGCATGAGATAAAATACGATCAACACCATCTCAACGGAGACCGCATTTACAGAGTATTGAGACAGGTCAAAAACAAAACGACCGGGAATTCCTACTTCAGCAATGGCACCCTGGGTCCTTTAGGCCCTGCTCTCAAAGCCGACTTCCCCGAAATCAAGGCGATGACCCGAATCTTTACCGGTTCTTCCTGGGTTCAGTACAAAGATAAGGGATTCCGTGAGAGATTCTGGGTTGCCGATGATAGTTTTTTCAATGTATTCACATTTCCGTTCCTGAAGGGCGACCATCAAGCTATTCTGAAACATCCTGCTTCTGTAGTTGTTACAGAATCCACTGCACGAAAGTATTTTGGCAATGAAAATCCTATCGGCAAAGTGATTACTGTAGAAGATCGTTACACGGGAGGAGATTATGAGATTGTAGGCATCTTGAAAGATTTGCCGAGTCAATCAACACTCCGATTTGCCTTTTTGACGTTTACAGTTTCTTCTTCACCATTTATGCAACATGTTTGGGAAGTATGGCGCAAATCTTCCTATCGTCCTATCAAAACTTATTTATTGCTTTCTGAAGGTACTTCCCCCGCTGATTTAGAGCGTAAATTACCTGATTTTACCACCCGCTACTTTGATCTCGAAACGCGTGCGAACACAACGTATCACCTGCAACCTTTTCGTCGGATCTATCTCTACTCATATTCAGACTACGGTATAGCAGGTGGTGGAGACATTACTTATGTCTATTTATTTGCTGCAATCGGAGCTCTGATTCTCCTGATCGCTTGTGCGAACTTTATGAATTTGGCAACCGCACGTTCAGCCAAAAAGGCGAGAGAAGTGGGCATTCGCAAGACCGTCGGCGCACATAAAGTTCAATTAATCAACCAATTTTTCAGTGAATCGCTATTCATATCACTCCTATCTTTGCTATTTTCAATTTCACTGATTGAGCTTGCCCTGCCAGCATTTGAACAATTCGTGGGCATAGACTTGCATTTTGGCGTCTCTGACCTCCTCATAATGATCGTCCTTACCGTGCTGATGGGATTCATCGCTGGAAGCTATCCCGCTTTCTTTTTATCGAGCTTTCAACCCGTACAGGTATTAAGCGGCAAGCACTCACACACCTTAAAAGGTGTTCGCATGCGAGAAATCCTGATCGTCTTTCAATTCTGTGTGTCTATCGCCCTCATAATTTGCACTGGCGTGGTCTATCAGCAACTGAATTATATCAAAAACAAAAAACTTGGTTTCAACAAAGAAATGGTAGTCATGATGCCGCTATTTGCAAGAGACCGATCTCTCACAAGTAAGTATGAATTGATCAAGCAGGAATTTCTCAAACATCCCAATATTCGCCGTGCAACTGCATCTCAAACCACATTCGGGTATGGCGGAGGACGTGAACTTGTCATTCCAGAAGGAATTGAGTACGAAGAGGTCAGAATGAGACGCATGGCAGTAGATGAAGACTTTTTGGACACATTCGAAATCAATGTGATAGCTGGAAGAAATCTGAATAAGGATATTGCAAGTGACTCGACCAACGCGTTTATTCTCAACGAGACAGCTGTTAAACAACTCGGATGGAAAAATCCTGTTGGAAAGCAATTTACCTGGCCTCTTACTGATCGTCGCGGAACAGTAATTGGGGTCGTGCGCGATTTTCATCTGCGGTCTCTGCACGGAGAGATAGAACCAATTTTCATTTTTAAATGGCAGGAAAAATGGAACTGGCTATCGGTCAAAATTGGACCGGAGAACGTCTCATCAACGATAGATTTCCTGGAAGCAAAGTGGAAGCAATTCATTCCAAACCGGCCTTTTGAAAGCTGGTTTCTAAGCGAATATCTCGAAGAATTTTATCTAAAGGAAATCGAGATTTTCAGTGCCCTTGAAATTTTCACGCTTCTCGCTTTGTTTGTCGCTTGTATGGGATTGTTTGGCCTTGCAAATTTCAGTGTTGAACAAAGAATCAAAGAAATTGGAATCCGCAAAGTACTGGGTGCGAATCTCGCAGATATTTTCACATTGCTTTCAAAAGAGTTCCTGAAGTTAATCGCGATCGCTTATGTATTGGCTCTTCCCCTCGCTTATTATGCCGGGGAGCAATGGCTGCAAAATTTTGCATACCGAATAAATCAGAGTATCCTTATTTTTCTTATAGGAGCGGTCTCGGGCATCATTGTCACCCTATTAATCGTGGGCTATCAGGCTGGCAAAGCCTGGTCTGAAGACCCGGTTAAAATGCTCCGTCAGGAGTGAAGACCACCCACAACAAAGGAATGAACGCCAATGAGCAGTAAGAAATCCGAAACCGGCAAACAGCGGTTACTCGGTCTAAAGCGTGGGGAGTTGCGCGTTTCCCCTTATCGGGAAGAATGGAAAAACTTATTCGAAATAGAAAAGAGGGATATTGAAAAAGCAATAGGAGATTATATCGAGGATATTCAGCATGTCGGCAGCACATCAATTCCGGGAATGCCTGCCAAGCCAATTCTGGACATTGCAATCGCTGTCAAAGACTTTGAAGAAGCCAGAATATGTATAAAGCCTCTCTGTGACAGGGGATACACTTTCAAGGGCGAGAACGGCATACCTCGCAGACACTATTTTCTAAAAGGCGAGCCATGCACCCATCACATCCATCTACTCGAAAAAACCAGTGAAGAATGGGAAAAATTAATCTTATTTCGAGACTATTTGAGAACGCATCAAAACACCGCTGAAGAATACAAAAAATTAAAACGCAATCTACTCCAGAGACTTCAAGGAGACCGAAAAGCCTATCAGACCGCAAAGAGTGATTTCGTTGAGATGGTCATACGAAAAAGCCCTGAATCGCGGCCCAACATCAGGCCGCGATGACAAACGGGACGGCACGGGGGCCGTCCCCTACACTACCACGTCGCGATGAAGGCTCTGTTGATCTGAAGGCATTCTAATCCTCTGCTCCTGAAGACCGCACATACAACGCCTCGAAGCGATCCTTCGCCTCCCACTCCAACAACCGCTTCGCCTTATCGGGCCGGTACTTATCGTGCGGCAGCCGCGCACAAATGAAAAAATTCTCATAAGGCGACGGCATCTCGGGCGCTCGCAGCCCGCATAAAAACGCCGCGCCCGTATCCTCCCACGACGTCGAATAGGGATGTGCGCCGCGCCCATATTCTTCTGGCAACACCTCGCCTGACCGAAAATGCGTATAAACATAAGCAAGCACCTCCAGGCCCTCGCGCTCGGCAAAAACGCGCGTCACATGCCCGCCCAGATACTTGGTCAGCGCGTAGAGATCATCGCCCGGATGCAGCGGAATATCGGCATCCAACTGAAAATCGTGCCAATAATCGGCATTGTGATCCAGCGAAGTATGAAAAGGTCCCGTATGGATCAGTCGCTTAATCCCACAGGCCACGCAGGCCTTAGCCACATTGTAAGCACCCACCATATTCACCTGAAAAGCCAGCACCGAATGCGGTCGAATCACAGACACATTAATCGCCGCATCCATACCCTCGCACGCAGCAAGCACCTGTTCGTAATCCGTAATATCCACAACCCGATTTTCGTGCGGCGGACCCAACACCTCTGGAATCGGCGCACGGGGACTCTGCGGCGGAGACTCCGCTATCTCTGTCATCGGACGAAGATCGGTCACCCGCAAAGTATAGTGGTCTTTAAGCGCAGAAATCGCCGCAGCACCCACCGGACCACCAGCCCCAAACAACACCACATTGCCCTCATTTACAGTCGCCATAACATTTCCCCTCAAGCAAAACGACCACTCGACGCCACATGCGCCAGCGACCAGTGGTGCCCCTCGCGCTCGGCTATAAGCGCATCGCGCACCGCCGCCACCGCATCCTCCACCATCGTCTCCACACCCGGCGCACCAAGACGCAAACAACGCACTTCGATCTGACCCGTACGCGCAATCTCGCGCCCCACCAACTCAGCCATAAACGGTGCCAGCGACTCAGCCTCAGCGCGCGGAATCGCATTCCACCGCGGATCAACGATATATTCCTCTGGATAATCCCGCACCAAATCGAGACAACTCAACAGCACAACCTTCTCAACACCGGCGGCACAGGCGGCCGTCAGCGCCACATAAGTACCCCGCGCCGCTGTGTCGAGCAAAACCTGTTCGCTATCCCCTATCGGATCGCTGGCTGCCGCGTACACAACAGTCTCTACGCCCGCCAGCATCGGGTCTAATGACGCCCGCTCAAGCAAATCAACCTGTCGGTACCCGGCAAAATCACGGGCATCTTCCGAACCGATCGCCACCACCTCAAACCCCGCGCCCAATCCGGTCACCAGCAACGCACCCCAGGGGCGATCTGCGCCAATCACTACCACATTCATAAGTATCTCCTCCTTGATTGTCCCGCAATATACGCGATACACTCTGCGGAACGCAACCTTCAAAAAGCGCGAATGGACGAATGGACGAATAGACGAATGGACGAATAGACGAATCAACGAATAGACAGAACGGGGTACAACTGCGCCAGCAGTTCATCAACGAATATCTATTTGTCTTGCACCTGCATGTTAAAGGCTATATTTTGCCAACAGCTAAACCCCATCCGCCACCATCTATTCTTTCAAGGAGAACCTGGACATGGACCGCGAATCTATGACCAATGAAGAGAATTACTTCTTTGACACCGAAGGTTATATCATCATCCCCGGTGCCCTCACCTCGAAAGAAGTCGATTCCCTCAACAACGCCCTCGACGAAGCCGGGCCCACCGACAATCTCCTGACACTATCCGCTCCGCTGCGGGACCCCTTCCGCGACCTTCTGGTCCATCCCGTACTGGTCTGGTACCTCAACCAGATCTGTGGCCACGGCTTTCGCCTGGACAGAGCACCTCGCCTGATCGGAGAAGCCGCTGGCGACGATCCCAATGCCCCGCTACATGGCAACAACGAACCCAGAGACACAGCCCGAGCTTACTACTTTCAGAACCACTACCGCGTCTGCCACGGCGTACGCGTCATTTGGGCACTCTGCGATGTCAACGCGGACGACGGCGGCGTGGTCCTGGTCCCAGCCAGCCACAAAAGCAATGTAGAAGCACCCGAAGACCTCCTCACAGGTGCAGACGACAGGGACCTGGTCGAACAACCCGTACTCAAAGCTGGCGACCTGCTCATCATTGGCGGCACCACCCTTCAGGGCCTCCGCCCCTGGAAAGGGCACAATCCACAGCGCCTCATCGCCTGCGAATATGCCAACCGCGCTGTCCTGCAATCCAACGGGCCAGGAGCAAAAATAGAACCCAGACCGGAATGGATGACCAATCTGCCGCCCGAACATGTGGCCGTCCTCTCCAACCCCGGATACAAAGACACCACCGACCCGCCGCCAACCCTCAATACCGATGGCAAAAAAACCTGGCTGGAAAAATCGCCGGACATTATACACCCCTCGTTTTACAAACCCGACCCCGACGCTGGCATCGACCACAAAGAACTCTACTTCTGGGATCTCACCGGCTACCTCATCGTGCGCAATGTCATGGACGAAGAATGGCTGGCACGGGCCAACGAAGCCATCGACAAATTCTCTGATCACATTGTCGTGGGCGAAGAACTCGCCCGGGGATCCAAAAGCCTCCGGGGCACCGGACGCCCCACCCTCAGCGGCCTTCTCCATCTGCCCGAACCCTATTGCGAACCCTTCCGCAAAATGCTCATCCACCCGGCCGTCATCGGTCGCCTCAACTGGATGATGGGCAGCGGCTATCGGTGCGACGGGGCCACCGCCTTCTGTTCGGTCAAAGGATCCACCGGGCACTCCCTCCACGGCGGCAACGAACCCCTCACACCCTCCCGAAGCTACGTCTTCCAGAACGGCCGCAGCCATGCCGAATTTGTCCGCGCTGTCTGGCAATTGCACGACACAACCCCTGGCGGCGGTGGGTTCGTCTGCGTCCCGGGAAGCCACAAAGCCTATTACCGCATGCCCGAAGGCATCCGCACCAGCGACGACGACATGGGTACCATCCGTCAACCAGTCCCAAAAGCCGGCGACATCCTCTTCTTTATGGACACCGTCCTCACCCACGGCGCCTGGGCCTGGAAATCCGACATCAGCCGTCGGTCCATCTTCTTCACATACCAGTCCCGTCACCACTCCTGGAGCGGCGGCGCCATCGAACCCGAAGACCGCTGGGGAGAAGACATAGTCGAAGGCATGACCGAAGCCCAATTCGCCGTCATGCGCGGCTCCACCCGCGATGTCCGAACCAGAAACACGCCTCGCCTCGTTGTCGAAAACGGCCAGCTAAACGTCTCCTACGACGCCATGGGAGACCGTTATGAATACCCGGTGCGAAAGCCGGGCGATAAGAGAAAATAAAATACGCGACACACCAGCAGAGGTGCTGACGAATCATGACAAAAACGACGATACAAGTAAAGAAAGCAGTTGAAATCTACTTCAATGACCTGCAACGGATTCGCGCGTTAGGTGGGGGAACTGGAGAGCGGTCATTCTACGGGCCGCTGGCCAACCTGCTGAACGCCATAGGGGACACGCTCAAGCCGAAGGTGTCTTGCGTGATCGAGTTAGCTGATCAAGGCGCGGGTCATCCCGATCTTGGTCTTTGCACGCCAGATGCAAAAGGGCCAACCACGCGAGGGGCAAGTACCAGAATGCGGTGTGATTGAGGTAAAACCCGCGGGCGATGACACATGGATGGTCGCAGCGAGCGATCAAGTGAGTCGTTATTGGGAACGCTATCGCCTCGTGCTGGTGACCAACACCCATGACTTTATACTGGTTGGCGAAGATTTTGCAGTAACAGCGGGGTGGGGACGTTTCGGATCGGGCGGTGTAGTGATGCCAGGCAAGGGACGAGCTATTGAATGCGACTACACGCGAGACGAGCGCATTGCGCTGGGTGATGCCATACTCACGCTTGGCGAAACTACTTTCGATATCTACCTGAATGACCGCGCCTACTGGCGCAACATCCCTGCCGCGATTTGGGACTACAAGCTCGGTGGGTATCAGGTGCTCAAAAAATGGCTATCGTATCGGGAACATAAAGTTCTTGATCGGGCGTTGTCGCCGGAGGAAGTCCAGTACTTTGCGGATACAGCGAGAAGGATAGGAGCGATATTGCTGATGAAAGCGCGAGTGCAAAACACAGGAAATTATGGAGCTTGAAGACCATGTCCAAAAAATCTTCAATGGGGCGCAATTCTTTCGCTATCAAAGATATATGTGCCTTCTGAGTAACTGATGTTACGCAGTGTCCTGCATCTCGTCGAGCTTATAGAAATCACGTCACGCATCGAACACGCGCTGAAATGCCTCGAGATTTGGCACCTGTATCGCCGCACGGTGCAACTGCTTCAGACGTTGCAAATCGTCAATCGCGGCAATGCGAGGAGATAGGGGGTGTGTTTCGGGCATATCAAATCGAATCTCCAATATTTCGAGAATATCTTCAATGGCGCGTTGCCTGCCCCCTTGCTCAATACCTAATTGCTTGATGTATTGTGCAGACGATGATTCGCGCATAATGGCATCCATAAGACCCTCCTGTAATAGAATACGATTGATCAGTAGCGGATCATACTCTAACCCACTCAATATCATCAACCTACCTAAAAAGTCAACCTTTATTGATTCATCCACCGGCAACCCATTCGTCGCGTCAACACAGTGACGCAACCACGTCTCTGAATCTATCCCAGACGGACGTTTCATCAACGGCACAAATGGAAACAAGCCCGAAGGTCCGCCATCAATAATGTCCTGTCCCTCTATCTCACTCAGCCGAACCACTGTGTATTTGATCACAGCAAGATGGCCGGATATTTCATGAATAAAGTGCCCCGGATCGCGCCGACCTGCACTGCGCCGCAAGTAGATCACACTGGAATAAATCGGCAGGTTGTGCTGCTCAATCGCACGTATAATATAGCCCGCCATGCGGAGCGGCATAGATGGATCGTCAGTCGTCTGAAACTCGTGATGGATCAATGTCTCTTTGCCCGCAATGTGGACGCGAATGAGGCTATCAGTATGTCGTGTTTCAACGGTGTTTTGCTCTGTGTCGAGTATGTCGAGGACTTCTACATCGTCCTGTCCGAATGTGAGGCGGATGAAGTCTTTGGGGTAGGTTTGAATGAGGTCTTTGGAGATGGTGTCATATTCGGCCATGTGGAATGCCTCGTGTCTGATGGGGTGCGTGGGACAGTCAAACACAAAGCAAAAATCATGCCAACAAATGGTCATTCTCCAAAAATTGAGTGCTGTGGGGCGTATTGCAAGACGGCTGAACACCCTATTGTGCTCTATATATGCTGTATTGCACACTAACCGAATTTAATCCGCAGATGGACGCAGATGAAAGGCGAGAGGGTACATTGAACTTGGCCTGGAGTTTGACCTGGCTCGCGTGCTGATTGAGGCCCGAATTGGTGCCAGGCTCACGCAAGCACAACTTGCCGAGCGCATGAAGGCAACGCAATCAGTCATTGTTTAGATAGTCCATTATTCTCTTGTTTTTTGGTCTGTCTCAATCTATATTTAAATGATTTAAGCATAGTAAAAATATGCACTTATGTATCGCTTTTGTCAAGCAGAAAGAGCACTCAGGCTAAAGCAAACCCAAAACCATAAGCCCTTGCAAAACAACGCTCGCCAACTCGCGTCTGCTTCCCACGCCTAAAGGCTGTGGGCTTTACGGGCTATTTGGTAAATGCAAGTTTTACTGAGGAACAGCGAGCGAACAGCATACAAAATCGGTCTTGATAAATTCCGATTCTCAATATATTCTGATTGTATCTATTACTTACTGATGTTACGCAGAAGCACACTATGATGCACCTGTCATTCTGAGCCGTAACGCAGTGGAGGCGAAGAAGCTCATACCAACACAGGTGGTAAAGATGCTTCGGCTACGCTCAGCATGACAAAACGCCTGACATACGTAACGTCAGTTACTCAATCAAAGGACCTCGCCATGCCCAACATACCCTGGCGGCCAAGAGTTATTCTGCCTGGCCGCAACTTCCGCCTGCCCGTACAAGCCACCGACGACAACATCTCCCTCACAGCCGACCACTTTGAAACCATCGCCACCCGATGGTGCGAGCGGGACACCGCGCGCTACTACTACCTGCGCTCCCCTCAAAAGCAGGGCGACTACACCCTCATCGCAACACACAACGGCAACACCGCGAAAACCACCATCCAGGTCCGCACCCTGGACGACCTGCGCCAGCCCCACACCTACAACGGCGCGCAATGGCCCCGCCGATGGCCTCTGGGACAAAACTACCAGCCCACCAAAACCCGACAAACGCTACAAAACGACCCCAAATCAGAACACCTCAACCAAGAAACCCTCGCCTATTGGTCATCCCAACCCGACCATGTCCTCTGGTCGCAACTACCGCCCGCGGAACTACCCAAAGCGCACTTTGCCAACTGCCATCAGGGCTGTCCAAACTGCGGAACCGCCATCTTCAAATACAGCGGCTTCTATCCCTGGGAACGCAATCACCTGCCCTGTGATTTCAAATCGAAATGCCCCCACTGCGCCTTCGTCTATCCCAGCAATGACCTTACAAAAGAAGACTATATATCAGGCCAACACGCCGACGACGGATACGGCTACTTCGACGCAGAGGGCCACATCTACCTCTTTGCCGCCACCTATCACCGCGACCAGTGCCGCGCCTATCACGCCGGCATCAACGCACTCACAGACAGCCTGCGCGCTGGCGACCGCGACGAAGAACGCACGCGCAAACTCGGCCTCATGCTCCTGCGCTACGCCACAGAAGAAGTCTATCTCGCCTCGGTCCCCCAGTTCCGCTATGGACCCTCAAAAAGCGTAGAAGAACCCTGGGAATGGGGACAACCGGACTGGGCGGAAGAAACCGACCCCGTTGCCGCCCTGAGCAGAAAAGGCAGCATCCGCTACAGCATCGACACCCCCTACCTCATCGAAAGCCTCGCCCTGGCCTATGACACAGCCTGGCCCTTCCTGAAAGAAGACACACAACTCGTCGAACGCGCCCGGGCATTCGGCCTATCCCTGCAAAGCCCCGAAGACACCTGTCTGTTCATCGAAGAAATGCTCGCCGCCCTCCTGCAGGTCACCCTGGACCGGGGTGCAGGCAGCAACCTGCCGCGCGAAAGTCAGGGCGCGCTCATCCTCTTGCGCTGCCTGGACCGCGCTGACGCCCAGGACGTCATGGATTGGGTCTATGACGAAGGACCCGACACCCTGCGCGTCTTCACCACCAACGACTTCTTGCCCGACGGCACACCCCAGGAATCCACGGGCGGGTACAACGCCATCCACAGCGACGGCCTCTTCGACCTGGAATACGACCTCCGCAACCTCCGCACCCAGCACCCCGAAGCCTACCCGGAATCCCTGTACCCCTCGCTATTCAAAGACCCGCGAGGCGCGCGCGTCCCCCGGGCACTGTGCGAAATCACAATGATCGGAAAATCCTACTTCCAATTCGGCGACGGCTCCGCCCCCGGTTCTGCCAGCATCCAGACAGAAGACTCAATCCGCCTGGAAAACGACCTCTTTCACGCACCCATGAACCCCAGCGTACTGGAACGCGCCATAGCCTTCACCAGCGACCCACACCTCAGAGAAATCCAATCCGCCGTACAGAACAAACAGCACCGCGCACTCGGACCAACCATCCTCGACAGCGTCGGCATCGCCATCTTGCGCACACCTGAAGCCCCCGAACGGGCCGCCGTGGGCATAGCCTATGGCGACACCATGCACCACCGCCACCGAGACCTCCTGGACGTCCAACTCTTCGCCTTTGACCGCCCCTTTCTCACAGACCTCGGCTACCCCCAATCCTGGGCAAGCACATCGCTCTGGGAAGCCCATTGGGCGACCCACAACACCATTTGGGCAGACCTGCCACCCGGCGAACCCACCAGCGCGGGCCGTGGCCGCCTCGTACGCGCCCTCTTCACCGACGGCATCCAGATCCTCGACATCGAAGCTACCCGCTGGGCACTCGACCCATCGGGCGGATGGCGCAAACTCGATATCACCTTCCGCCGCCTCGTCGCCCTGATCGAAACCGATGGCGAAGGCATTGCCCTCCTCGACCTCTCGCGCATCGCGGGCGGCACCGAACACTGGCGCACCTGCCGCGGTCTGGAAGGCATATACCAAACCGACAATGTGGATCTCAAACCCCAACCTGGCACAGTCGCCGGTCCAGACATCCAGCGCACCCAAACAGACAACCTGTCCCATCCAGACCACACCGCCCTCGCCTACATGGACAGCGTAACAACCGCCCAGGCACCACCGACCTTCCGGGGCACCTGGCAATCGCAAATCGAACCTGCCGTACACCTGGGCCTCCACCAACTCAACACCTCTCCAAACACCCGGGTCGTCAACGCCCGTGCGGCACAGGCCATGGGCAAACCCGAAGAATCCAACTACCTCTACCATCCCCTGCTCTGGCGTCGCACGCCCCAAAACGACACCACCTGCATCGACCTCGTCTTTGAACCCCACATCGGCAACCCCACCATCGCCAGAACCATCGCCATACCGTCGAACAACCCCACAGCCGCGGGCATCCACCTCACCACCGCACAGGGCAAACAAATCGCCCTGTACTGGGCACCGAATGCCAGCCCGAATGACAAAACCCAATTCGAAAACGGCGTCGCCCTCACAGGTGCCCTCGCAGTCGTCGCAGACGGTCAAATCTCCACCATGGGTGCAACCGCCTTTCAAAATGCGGAAAAAACCCTCACAAATCCCCACGCACGACAAACCGGCCGAATCATCGCCCTCAACCGGGACACCTGCACCATCGACATCGAGGGCCTGGAAGGCATCGCCGCAGGCGACCGCATCACCATCAACCCGGATGGCCGCGCACACAGCTACCGCATCGAAGCTGCCAAACAACTCGACGCCCACATCCACCGTCTCACCCTCGACGTCACCTCCATCCTGGGACGCGCAAAAATCATCGCCATTGAAAACAACAAAATCGACCTCGGCTTTCACATCATGGCAAAATCCGGCAACCTCCACGGCACGCGACTCCAAACCGAAATCAGCGGCGACTGGGCCGTCATAGCAAACGCCCAAAACGCGGGCACCTGGCCCCCCGGAAAAATACGCACCACCATCTACCTTGACCCGAACAACAACAAACTCCAGAACCTATCCCCCGGCACCTGGGTACAGGCCGTCGATTACGTAATTGGCGACCCCGTCCTCTTTGAACCCCTGTGCAGGGGATAGTTGGACAATTACCCGTCATTTTTTATATTGATAACCCAGAAAAAGAAAGGAAACGCAATGGCCGTTGAAACACTCCCACTAACAGAAAATCAGATTGACCAGTACCATCGAGACGGTTTTTTGCTGGCCTCGGGATTGATTCCCGAGGCTATTGCACGCACGGGCGAAGCCACAATGTGGGAAGTCATGGGCATGGACCCTCACGCCCCGGAAACCTGGAACAACTATTCAGACGAAGCGATTGCATCCACGCTACAGGCCGGATTCAAACCCCGATCGAAATTATTCCAACACTTCGGCAACCAACACCCCGACCTCCTCGCCTGTTACACACCCGAAATGATGGCAGCAATGGCGCAATTAACCGGCGAAAGTGCAGATCTCTTTCATCCACCAACTGGCACACTCATACAAAACATCTTTCCCTCAGATGAAGAATGGACGTGGCAAGGGGCGCATTTTGACGGTGGTGTAAAAGCCAAAATGCACAAAACACTCCCCGGCCCATTCATCATCAACTCCATCATATATCTCAACGACATCGAAAAACACGGCGGGGGAACAGTCGCGTGGCCCGGATCCCACAAACCCATTCGCACACTGGCAGAGTCCGACCCCGAAAAATACGAATACATGTGGCAGTTAAAACAGGACCTGCACACCATCGATATCGGCGGCCCCGTAGAACTGGAACCAAAATGCGGCGACATACTATTCTTCGCCCATTTCTGCGTCCACGCCGCCACCAATAACGTGCGCGACATGCCCCGCCTGGCACTGCGAAGTCGGTGGTAAATGGAGATCTCAATTGGCTCTTTCTTCTGCTCAAGCAGCAATACATCCAGCGACTGAACCAAAACTGATATCGTGGAAAGTCGTAGTCGCGGGCCTGCTATTAATTGTCGCATCGGACTACTACATCAACTGGTCCACCGTAATCTTGAGGGCGTCGAAGAACAACAAAGCCCTATTTCCGATGGGCCTGTTCTTCCCATTTGTAGTACTGGTAGGTACCAACCTGCTACTCAGATGGGTAAAACCGCGGTGGGCATTAAACCGGGGACAACTATGCGTAGCCCTGGGCATGGGACTGATCGGATCCCTATTCCCATTCTATGGCCTGGCCTCCTACGTCGTCGGCACCATTGCCGCGCCCTATTATTTTGCCACCCCGGAAAACGGCTGGGCAGAACTACTGCACCCCAACATGGTCTCCTGGCTGGTCATGAACAACGAAGACAAAGCCGTGACCCATTTCTACGACGGCCTGCCTCCGGGCCAGCACATACCCTGGGGATCCTGGGCTGTACCTGTATTCTGGTGGATGACCTTTGTGGCCGCAGCGGCATGCGTGGCCCTCTGCCTCATGGTAATACTGCGAAAACAGTGGGTAGAAAACGAACGCCTGGAATTCCCGCTCATGGAAGTGGGTATGCAGGTGGCTCAGGTAGATAAGCGCAATGGGGGAATGCCCTCCCTGCTCAACCAACCGCTCTTCCGCGTTGGTTTCTGGGTCGGAATATTTGCAGTATTCTGGAACATCATCTCGTACTTTTACCCCTTAATACCGGGACTGCCAACCACGCACACCGAAGGCCAGTGGTTCCGTTGGCTGGAAGGCGCCAAACCCTTCTGGGTACAAATCAGCATTTACGTCATAGGCTTTGCCTATTTTGCACGAGTCGAAACCCTGTTCAGCTTCTGGTTATTCTTTCTCTTCACAGAAATTGAAGTCTCGACCTTCGACCGCCTGGGAATCGCGGCAGGGCACGGAGGTGGCGAAGCCGTACGGTCACAAAATTTCGGAGTACTATGCGCCTATGTCATGTTCGGACTGTGGATGGCGCGAGGACATCTGAAAACCGTCTTTCGAAAAGTCTTCAAAAATGCTTCCGACGTAGATGATTCTCGAGAAGTGATGTCCTACCGCGCGGCACTAATCGCCCTCATAGCATCCCTGCTGTACATGGTAGCGTGGCTACACGCGGCCGGAATGGAAATCCGGGTCGTCGTCCTGTACCTGTTTTTCACCGCAGTCGCCTATATCGGAATGGCACGATTCGCCGCAGAACTGGGACTGCCTTATGGAGATATAGCCTACCACTCAATAACCTGGACACCGCTCCACATCATGGGTGGGCAAACAGTAACCGCATCCACATTGACATGCCAGGGCTATCTCTGGGCCATGTTCGGAAAAACCCGGGGATTTCTGGGACCTCCAATCGCGCAAATGCTAAAATTGACCACACCGCTGCGCGTCGAGCGGGGGCGTCTATTTGGCGTAATCGTACTCGCCGTAGTAGCCGGCGCGACATTTGCGATACTCCATGCCATATACATGGGCTATTCCGGCGGCGGCTTCAACCTCAGAGCCGCGTGGAACCTGTTGATCGGACCACAGCGGTCCTACGACGCATCCGTAACCTGGATCCGCAACCCGGAAGCACCCGATGTAGAGCGCATGTTATTCATGGGGTCTGGCGTATTGATCACAGCCGTACTCACCTATTTGAAATACCGCTTCGTACACCTGCCCCTCCATCCCGTAGCCCTCATGCTACAGGGAACCTATATGGCGCAGAAAACCGTATTCTCGGTATTTCTCATCTGGATCTACAAAGCGACCATACTCAAAATAGGTGGCGTGCGCCTCTACAGAAAAGGACAACCATTCTTCATCGGCCTGCTAATCGGATATGCCATAGCGACATTTGCATCCTGCGTAATAGACAGCATCTTCTTCTTTGGACAGGGACACCTGGTACACGGATTTTAGAGGAGACATTTAATGGCAACAGTTGACACCAGAACACATGGCTTAACCGCGGAAGAACGCGAAGCTTACGCAAAAGACGGATTCTTCATCCGACCAAAAGCCTTCGACACTTGCGAAATCGACGCCCTGCGAGACAGAATCGAAGACCTCGTAGAACTCATCGAGACCTCAGACGTATTGCCAGAAAAACAGAAACAAGCAATCCTGAAACGCAACATCGGAACCGAAGCGGATTCTGGACCTGCATCGTTAAACGGTATAACGCGACTTCACAGATTCAGCGCACTGGTGCGATCCCACATCCGCGACCCAAAGCGACTGGAAGCAGTCACACAGGTCGCAGGATCGGATTTATTTTGTCCCAACGACCTGTACTTCTTCAAACCCCCGGGCACCGGGCGGCCCATCGCGTGGCACCAGGACTCATGGTACTTCCGAAACACGTATGTCAGCAGCATAGGCGACGCCATAGAGCAAGCCTCCATAGGAACCTGGCTGGCACTGGATGATGCAGACGAAGAAAACGGATGTTTATGGGTAATCCCCGGCAGCCACCGCCTGGGCGTAGTAGATCACAGCCAGGTCGAAAGCGATGAGTATTTATTGCAAAAAAGATTGACCGTATCCGACGAAATGGAAAAACGGGCAACACCAGTAGAAGTGCCAAAAGGCGCACTCGTATTTTTCAACAACGCCCTATTTCACCGCAGCACACCCAACAGATCCGACCGATTTCGGCGTGCCTATATCGTACACTATATGAAAGCGACCATTCAGCACACCAATACCAGGAACAGGCAAAGGATAGACGAAGAAACGAAGCACTGGGGCACAACTGAGATGTACATCTGCGGAATGCCCGGAACCGTACAAACAACGCCCGAAAAAGAAAGCATGAACTGGGACAGTGCCCTGGGCCGAACATTGACAGAAGACGACATTCGGATAAAAAGGAAATAAAATGCCAGACAAACGCCCCAACATCCTCTACATCATGACAGACGACCATGGAACCGGTGCCCTGAGTTGCTACGGCAGCCAGATCAACCACACCCCCAACATGGACCGCATTGCCCACGGAGGGATGCGCCTGGACAATTGTTACGTAACCTACTCCTTGTGCTCGCCCAGCCGCGCCTCCATCTTAACCGGAAAATACGCACATCTCCACGGGCAAACATCAATCGGTGGAAATATCTTTGACGGCACACAACAGACATTCCCCCGCCTATTACAGGACGCGGGATATCAAACCGCAATCATCGGAAAATGGCACCTCCACAGCATACCAACGGGATTTGATCACTACAGCGTCATGTGGAACCAGGGCTCTTATTTTGATCCCAGATTTATCGAACCAGGCGAACACGGTCCCGTATGGAAAGAAAGCCGGGGATATTCGACGGACCTGGTAACCGACAAATGCCTGGACTGGCTCAAAGGACGAGACTCCGAAAAACCCTTTATGCTCCTGTGTCACTTTAAATCCCCCCACTACAACTGGGAGCCGGATGAAAAACACAAAACCATGTACCAGGACGAAACAATCCCCGAACCAGAGACATTTGACCACAATTTTGGAGACAGCCCCGTCCCTCCCGAAGCATTGCAAGTCAAGCTCGAAACCGTACACGAACAATGGAATATCACGCACTGGGACGCCATGCCCGAAGGATTGTCTATGCAGCAGCAAAAACGCAGAAACTACCAGTACTTCATCAAAGACTACCTCCGCTGTGTGGCATCGATAGATGATAATATCGGACGGCTTCTCGACTACCTCGACGAACAAAACCTCGTCGAAAATACAGTTGTAGCATATACCTCAGACAACGGGATGTTTCAGGGCGAACACGGCTGGGTAGATAAAAAAATGATGTACGAAGAAAGCCTGCGGGTTCCATTCTTAATCCGGTACCCCAGAGAAATCGCAGCGGGAACCCACACAAATGACATGGTCATCAACCTCGACTATGCACCGACCTTTTTGGAATACGCCGGGCAGCCCATCCCCACAGACATCCAGGGAAGAAGTCTGGTATCCCTCTTGAGAGGACACACACCAGAAGATTGGCGAACCGCGTTCTACTACCAGCACTTCGACATCCATCCCGACGGCGAACTGGCAAATTGTGGCGTACGCACCAAAAATTTCAAACTAATCTGGTACAACCACAACTACGACCACTACCAGCTCTTCGACACCCAAAAAGACCCCAGCGAAACCCGGGACGTATCCGAAGACCCCGAATACGCCTCAACAGTATCCGAAATGAAAGCCTTGCTACAAGAAGAACGCGAAAAAGCGGGCCTGACAGACGAAATAGAACAACAAATCTTCAACAGCGACAACATACCTCAAACGCGCAAACAGATGAACGCATTACTGCAAACGATAGATGCCAATACCGCAAAGGAAAAACAATGAAAAACGCCAAACTCCGCTACAGACAGGTACACCTGGACTTTCACACCTCTGAACACTGTCCAAATGTCGGTGGGAAATTTGACGAAGACCAGTTCATCGGCGCCCTAAAAAAGGGACATGTCAATTCCATAACCATCTTCGCACAATGCCATCACGGCTGGTGTTATTACCCCACAAACACGGATATGGAGCATCCCAACCTGCAAACCGACCTGGTTGGACGCATGCTCGCAGCAGCCAAAAAAGCCGACATCAACATGCCCGTCTATATCACCGTACAATGGCAGGAAAAAGCCGCCCGCGAACACCCCGAATGGCGCGTCAGGCGACCCGATGGGGGCTATGTGGGACGACCCACCATGCACTCCCATACCCCACTGCCACACGGCGGATGGTATCGCCTGTGTTGCAACACACCCTATCTGGACGCGAGTGTCTTGCCCGTATTGACAGAAGTAATGGACATGTACAACCCCTCTGGCATCTTCCTGGACATAACCGGAGAAGAAATATGCACATGTGACTGGTGTATCGCCAGCATGCATAAAAAAGGACTCGATCCCGATAACGCTGGCGATCGGGTTATCCACTCACAAGCTGTGTACAAAGACTATCTGTCCAAAACCACGGACATCATCTGGAGCCGAAATTCCGACGCCACAATTTATCACAACGGAAGCGACAAAAAGGGACGCCACGACCTCTACCCCTACTGGTCGCATCACGAAATCGAATCCCTGCCAACCGGCATGTGGGGATACAACCACTTCCCGACAAACGCGCGCTACTTCACAAATCTGCCCGACTGCAACGCAATCGCACAAACAGGCAAATTCCATCGCATGTGGGGTGAATTTGGCGGCTTCAAAAATCCAGTCGCACTGGAATACGAAGTAGGACAAATCATCTCATTAAATTGCCGCTGTATGGTAGGCGATCAACTCCATCCAGAAGGTGAAATGGACGAAGAAACCTATCGCATCATTGGCGAAGCGTACAAACGCGTTGAAGAACGCGAACCCTGGCTGGAAGGTGCCGAACACGTAGTAGATGTGGCGATCCTCGCACCCTCGGGAATACACAAAGACAGAGACCTGGAAGACAGCGAAGTCGGCGCCGGACTTATGCTCATGGAAAACCACATCCCATTCTTAATGCTCGACGAAACAATGGACCTATCCCCCTACCAGCTATTAATTCTACCAGACAGCGTGCGCGTGGATAACGCACTAAAAGCAAAAATCGACGCCTTTCTGGCAAATGGCGGAAAATTATTATCGTCCGGCGAAAGCGGCCTGGACCCCGCGGGAAATAGTTTTGCGTATAACATCGGCGCGGAATATACCGGACCCTCGCCCAATGATATAGAATACGTAGTCGTCGGCGATACCATTGCCAAAAACATGGTACGCACCCCATTCCTCGTCTATGAATCCGGCGTAACCACAAAAGTGACAGACGGCGAAATACTCGCAGCTGCGTGGAAACCGTATTTTAACCGCACATACGGAAAATTCTGCTCCCATCGAAACACCCCTTATGAAGGCGACGCGGGTTGGCCCTCTGTCATACGCAAAGGCAACATCATCCACATCGCCCAACCCATCTTCAGAGTCTATGACGACCAGGGCATGCAATTGCACCGCGACCTGGTAAAAAATTGCATTGACCTGCTCTACGACGACCCCTTATTGCAGGTCGGCCTGCCATCGTGCGGGCGCGTAAATCTAACCCGCCAACCACAGGAAGAAAACCGGCTAATCCTGCATCTCATGTACGCCAACCCCATCAAACGGGGCGACACAAATGTAATAGAAGACATTATCCCACTATACGACATCGCAGTCTCCCTTAAAGCGGACCGCGACATATCTCGCGTATATCTCGCCCCCGAAAATGAGGATATCGAATTTGCAGTAGCGGACGGGCGCGTATCATTTACCGTGCCAAAGATTGAAATGAATCAGATCGTGGTGATTGAATGACGAATAGACGAATAGACGAATAGACGAATAGACGAATAGACGAATAGACGAACCCCGCCCTACCACCCAACGGGCGGGCACAGGGGCACCGCCCCTACATTGATGAACTATCCCGAATCAGTTGTACCCTGTTTCGTTGATTCGCTGATTCGTAGATTCGCGCATTTAAAAAAGGAGGCTCTTATGCCAAAAACAAAAAAAATCGTCCGGTCGGAACCCTTTGTAATCAACAAAAACATGGGCAGCCCGATGGCGATATCCGCCAGAGACCTCACGCCAAAAAATGCGGATGGTCTGCGCGTAGTCTTGCCAACGGAAAAACAAAAATACGACTTTGATCGCAATGGGTGGCTCTTAATCCCCGGCGTACTCTCAAAAGACGAATGCGACGAAATGCGGGCCTTTGCCGAGCGATTGGCCAAAGACCCCGAAAGCATACCCGAACACGAACGCTGTCCGCTTGGCGGACCACTGCAAAAATTAGCCGATCACCCCGTTATCGTCGGATTTATGAATGAATTCGTGGCATATCCGCCCCTCGCCAACGACGAGCGATATGGATTCAGACTGGAAACATCCCACCTGTTCTACCGCGATGCCGAAACACCCGGAAGATTTAGTCCACATAATGGCAATGGCCTGTTTCGCATGCCCTGGGACTCCCACTTTTACCGGTGCATCCCCGGCAAAGCCTGGAGCGGACTAACGCGCGTCGTATGGGAATTTAACCCCGTCAAAAAAGGCCAGGGCAGCACATTATTTGTACCGGGCAGCCACAAAGCCGCTTATCCAGCACCCGAAACCGTCCGCGACCCCGAATCAACCATGTGGGAAACCTACGACTGTCCCCCCGGATCGCTATTGTTCTTCACCGAAGCAATCACGCACAGCGCACATCCCTGGACCAACACCGAAAACAATCGCCTCGCCGTATTCAACCTCTACAACATCGTCGCCAGCCGATGGCATTCGTGGTTGCCCCCTGAAAAACTCATCGAATCCATGCCCCCCCTCAGACAAACGCTCTTCAGCGAACCGTACAACGAAAAAGTGGATACATTTTTCCCGCGCACAACAGCGTATATGGACGGGTGATTAAAAAGGAGATCGACATGGACAGCAACGGAACAGTAACACCTTATATCATCGACAAAAATCTGGGCAGCCCAATGGACGACTACTCAGATACATTGCCAAAGAAAAACGGCGATGGGTTAGACATCATCGAACCGACCACAGAGCAGAAATACCGGTTTGACAAAGACGGGTGGCTCTTAGTCCCCGGCGTATTGAGCGAACAGGACATCGTAGAAATGCGGGAATATTGTATTCAACTGCACTTAGACCCCCAATCGCTCCCCGAATACGAACGCACCCCGCTGGCAGGTCCCACACAGAAATTGATAGACCACCCTCTGGTAGTCGGCATGATGAACGAATTCATGGCCAATCCCCGCCTATCAAGCCCCAATTGTTATGGATTCAGTCTGGCCGCCAATGGACTCTGGTATAGAACCGCACCCAGCCGACAAAATGAAGGCAAAAGAGAAGCCCGTCAGTTTAGCCCACACAATGGCAATGGACTATATCGCCTGCCCGGCGACGCGCACTATTACAACGCCTTTCCCGGCAAAGCCAACAGCCCACATACGCGCGTGATCTGGGAATTGAACCCCGTCAAACACAAACGGGGCGGCACACTACTCGTAACGGGCAGCCACAAAGCTGTGTACACCGCGCCCGACGAAATTCAAGACCCCGACTCCAGCATCTGGACGACCTATTCCTGCCCGGCAGGCTCAGTCCTGTTTTTCGCAGAAGCAACAACACACAGCGCGCATCAGTGGACCAATGAAGAAAACGACCGCATTGCCATTGCCAACCTCTACAACTTCGTAGATGGCGGTCATGCCAGATTGCTGAGACCAGACCCCCGCATCCTGAACGCCATGCCCCCAATTCGCCAGACCCTGTTCAGAGAGCGATTTGCCGGTCAAAATGTCGTCAGGTGAGAACATCATGGCCGAAAACCGACCAAATATCCTGTTCATAATGACCGATGAGCAGCGATTTGACCATCTGGGATGTGTAAATCCCGCGGTAAAAACACCGCATATAGACGCGCTGGCCGATGATGGCGTTCTCTTCACCCGGGCATATACGCCCAATCCATCGTGTGTACCCGCACGGGCAGGAATATTCACGGGAAAATATCCACACCAGTGCGCGGCACCCACCTTTATCACCTATTTGCCAGCGCACGAAAAGACATTCATGAGTTATCTGCAGGAAGCGGGATATTACACGGCAGTCATTGGCAAACAGCACTTTGGCGAATCAAAAATTGAACGGGGTTATAACTACGAAGATATTATAGACAGCCACAGCCCCGCGCCTCAGAATCCAGACCGCAACTCCTACAATCAGTGGTTGTGGGACTCCGGGTTTAAGCACCGCAGCGAATTAATACAGGGAAATCCCGACATCAGAAGATATTCGGAATGGAAGGCAGACCCAAAATACCACGTCGATCACTACGTGGGCGACCGGGGTCGCGAATGGATTGAAAGCGGCAGGCCCGAAAATCGCCCCTGGTTTTGCTGGATCTCATTTCCAGGTCCCCACGGACCAATCGACTGTGGCAATCTCCCCCAGGCCGACCTGTACGATCCGACAGACATCGACATGCCAGAGACAAATTTTGAGATGCTGGCACAAAAACCCCCGCACAATTCATTGCGAGGTGGACCCGAGCGCCAACAGCCTTTTACAAACGATGAAATACGCAAACTTCGGCACGCTTATTACGCAAACGTAACACTCATAGACGAAAAAATCGGCGCAATCGTACAGGCGCTAAAAAATAGCGGCACCTATGACAACACCCTCATATTCTTCACCAGCGACCACGGCGATTTCATGGGCGACTTCCAGCTCATGGCAAAAGGGCAAAACATCATGGAAGTACTCATGCGCATACCCTTTGTAATCAAACCCCCCAAAGGCGGCGTACGCGGAAAACAGGAATCATCTCTCATCTCGGCAATTGATATTGCAGCCACCTGTCTGACCGCTGCAGACGCAGAAGTACCCGAACACATGGCTTCGCGCGACCTCTCGCATTATTGGTCCCACGCGGAAGACCTGGACGACCGAGACGAATTGTACATGGAAGCATCGGGCATTCGGTGTTTGCGCACCCGGCGCTGGAAAATAGGGCATTATTGGAACAAACCCTATGGCGAACTCTACGACCTGAAAAACGATCCCTGGGAAAAAGAAAACCTGTGGGACCGCCAGGAATTAACAGCGTTAAAATCCAAATTGCAAAAACGCTTACTGGACAAACTAATTGAATTAAGCCCGCGGTCTTATATCGCGTGGAATCACGGCGCACCTGAATTATAAGGAACCTCGTATATGAACGGATATCGGATTGGAATTGTAGGATGTGGCGGGATAGCAAATCGGCACATTGCGGGATATCGGAAAGTCGCGCACGACCTGGGAGAAGTCGTCGCAGGATGCGACATAGACAAAGAGCAACTGAATAGATATTGCGACCAATACGACATACCCAACCGCTTTACAAATGCGGCAGAAATGATCGCATCGGGCGAAGTTGACGTCATCAGCCTGTTAACACCCCCTGCTGTGCGCCACGACGTAATCTTCCCCGCAATTGAAAAAGGAATCCATCTCCTCGTCGAAAAACCCTTTGGCGAAACATTGTGCGATGCAGTCTCCTTTGTCGAAGCAGCGGAAAAAGCGGGCGTAACCCTGGCGGTCAACCATCAATTGGGGTTCATGGAAGACATCGTCGCAATGCGCGATATCGTCAACTCGGGTGATATTGGCGACATACGTTATATATCACACGACGAACTAAAAAATCGGACGCGAGTGCGCGGGTGGCGAAGCCAGGAGCAGCACCTGGAAATCAGCATCTTTAGCATCCACCTCATCGACCGCATCCGCACATTGGCAGATAGTCCTCCCCAAAGCGTATCAGCCGTAACGCGCCATTGGAATCCAGACGTCAAAGGCGAAACCTTTACCAGCTTGACAGTACAATTTGAAAATGGCGTCGTCGGCACCATGATATCCAACTGGCATGGCTTAACCCTATCGGAATGTCGATTGCGCATAGACGCCACAAAAGGCTCGGTACTATCCGTCAAAAAAGTCGTACTTGACGACACAGCCACATTGCACATCCATCCCCTGAACGGAAAAAAAGAAACACGCAAATTTCATCGCGAAGGAGCTTTCACGCACGCAATGGGTGAAAGCATGAATCACCTGATGGACTCCGCGCGGCGCGGCACAGAACCCATGCACAGTGGGCGAGGAAATTTATATACCATGCAAATTGTCGATGCGGCATATTTATCGGCACAACGCGGCGGACAAATGGTAGAAGTAGCAGAAATACTGCAAAATCAATAACTGGAGGAACAGCAATGACCGCAGACTGCCCCACAACCCCTGAAGACATCGCGCAATATCAAAAAAAGGGCTTCATCAGCTATCCCAACTTCTTCAATCCCGAAGACCTCCGGGAACTGGCAGACGCGCTCGACCACGCCGTAGCAATCAACCGCGCCAGAATCAAAGGCGCAGAAAACGCGGGACGAGGCAGACCCGAATACGAACTCGTATTCAATCAAATGGTCAACCTCTGGACCGACTATGCAGGCGCGCGAAAAATCGCCCTGAACAAACGCCTCGCAGAATCCGCCCGCCGACTATCACAAGCCAAACAAATCCGCATTTATCACGACCACGCACTCATAAAACCACCCGGCGTCAAAAGCCGGGAGACCAACTGGCACCAGGACTTCCCTTACTGGTCTGGCATGGACCGCCCGGGCGCACTCTCCGCCTGGATCGCAATCGATGATGTCTATGTCAAAAACGGCTGCATGCACTTTGTCCCCGGAAGCCACAAATTCGGCAAACAAGAAAGCGTGAGCCTGACCATACAAGGCGAAAGCATCGTCCAAAAAATGGAAGAACGCGGACACAAAGTCGCCGAACCGGAAACCATAGAACTACCATCCGGCGGCGTCACCTTCCACCACGGATGCAACTTCCACTATGCAGGACCAAACCTCAGCGACAAACCCCGCCGCGCATTCGCCATCATCTACATACCCGACTACGTCCTCTTCACCGGCAAAAACGATGCAGCGGGCGCGCAAGACGAAATGGAAATCGGCAAACCCTGGGAACACCCCCTGCATCCCGTAATCTCAGGATAAAGGAGATCGAAAATGTTGACCCCTGAACAATGTGAATCATACCAGCGCAACGGCTATCTCTTAGCCCCCAACCTCTTCTCAAAAGAGCAATTGGCACCCGCGCTCGAAGTCGCAGAACAAAATGCCTACGGCAAATCTCACGAAGAATTCAACGCCGAAATAGACGCCCATCCCGAAATAGCAGAAACACTCATCAGACCAAAAGGCCGTCGCAGCTTTGGCGGACCCCGCGCGCAATTTCACGACATTCCAACGGGAATTGACGCCATTGACCGCACCCTTGAACACGAACCCTTTTTAGACGCCCTCTCCCAACTCTTAGACACACCCGACCTGCACTACCACCACGGCTTTGTCTATGCCCGCAGCGGACGCCTGGACCGGGGAACCCCAAGAGAACCCTGGCAGGGCTTCCACATCGACTGGGCAAAACCCCTGCTCCCCCCGCACCCGGAATGGCAACGCTACGGCCATATCCAGGCCTGGGTTTATTTAACCGACAACGACGCAGACTGCGCCCCGGTCCGCGTATTGCCCGGTGCACACAGCAAAATGAACAAACTCATCCGCGACCCACTCGGCACAGAACACGCATCTTATCGCTTTGACGACATCCGCAAACTCCCCTTCAAATTCGAACCCGTCACCGCCACGGGAAAAGCCGGAACCGTACTCTTTTACAGCTCACACACGCCCCATTCAGCACAGGCATTCACCAACCCCAGAAAACAACGCGCAGTCCTCTTCTACGCAGTGGGCCGCAGAGACACCAGCACCTGGACACTCACGGAAAAACGAGACATACAAGAACGCGGACGCCTGCGTCCCTTCCTGACAAAAACCACCGCAAGAGCACGCAGCCTCTTTGGCTGGCCCAACCCCGGCGACGACTTTTACACGCCAGAAACGCTTAACCTCATCAAAAACGCCTATCCAGAAATGGACCTCAGTCCATATAAGGAATCTCGCCTATGACAGAACGCCCCAATGTAATCCTGATCTTAACCGACGATCAGGGATATGGGGACTTGAGTTGCACGGGCAATCCCGTATTGAAAACACCACACCTGGATCAATTATACGACCAGAGCGTGCGCCTGACCGACTATCACGTAGATG
This sequence comes from Candidatus Latescibacterota bacterium, assembly GCA_965205975.1. Classification (GTDB taxonomy): domain Bacteria; phylum Latescibacterota; class UBA2968; order UBA2968; family UBA2968; genus VXRD01. The sequence goes on along the minus strand of OZ242195.1, from coordinate 4,779,953 downwards.
CCATGTGCTCGCCCACAAGAGCCGCGCTCATGACCGGGCGATATGCCGCGCGCACCGGCGTATGGAGCACCCTGCGAGGCCGGTATATCATGCGCCGGGACGAAATCACCATCGCCGACATATTTGCGGACTCGGGCTATCGAACCGGCATCTTTGGCAAATGGCATCTGGGCGACAACTATCCCTATCGCCCCTTTGATCGGGGATTTCGTGAATCCCTGAGCTTTGGCGGCGGCGTAGTAGGAGAAATCCCGGACTACTGGGACAACGACAACTTTACCGCCACATACCTCCGAAGCGGCATACCCGAACCGCACGCCCGTTATTGCACAGACGTATGGTTCAACGAAGCCATGCAATTTATGGAGGCGGATGAAACCCCATTCTTCTGCTACATTTCAACCAACGCCCCCCATGGCCCATTCAACGTACACGAAAAATACAGCGCACCTTATTTGCAACAGGGCATACCGAAACAACGCGCGCGATTTTTCGGCATGATCGCAAACATCGACGAAAACATCGGACGCCTCCGCCAGTGGCTCGCGGACAATGATCTAACAGAAAACACCATACTCATCTTCATGGGAGACAACGGCACATCCATGGGAACGGGAATAACCGCAGAAGGATATCCAACAGATGGATATAACGCGGGCATGCGCGGAAAAAAAACGTGGGTCTATGATGGCGGCCATCGCAACGCGTGCTTTATACACTGGCCCGCCGGAAAACTGACAGGCGGACGCGATATCGAACATCTAACCGCACACATCGACATAATGCCCACACTAATCGACCTCTGCGAACTGAACCCACCAGACGCGAAATTCGACGGCACCAGCCTCACACCCCTATTGAACAACGCCTCTAACGACTGGCCCGAGCGCACCCTATTCGTACACCAGCAGCAAATTGACCACCCCAAAAAATACAAAGACTTTGCCGCTATGACCGACTGCTGGCGACTCGTACACACGGGAGTCTGGCGCGAGCCACAACATGAACTATTTGACCACAAACGCGACCCCGAGCAAAAGCGTGACATAGCAGAACGCCATCCCGAAATCGTACAAACACTGCGCGAAGCGTATGAAAATTGGTGGACTGACATCTCCCGGCGATTTGGCGAATACAGCGAAATCACAATCGGATCAAATCGCGAAAACCCCACAACGCTAACCGCACACAGTTGGCACGGAAAAGAAGGGATCTACAGCCAGCGGCATGTACGCCAAAAAGAGCGAGACAACGGATACTGGGCCATCGACATTGAACAAGACGGAGAATACGAATTCGAACTTCGCCGCTGGCCCATTGAAATCGACACACCGATCTGCGCCGCACTACCGGGCAGAACCGGCGTACCTTATGTAGATGATCTATTACCGGGAGAAACACTCGCCATCAAAACGGCAAAATTACAAGTAGGCGACATCGTCCAACAAAAAGCAGTCAGCGAAGAAGACAAATGCATTGCCTTTCAATTATCACTCAAAAAAGGCTCAACTCGTGTACAAACCTATTTTGACGATGGCATTGACGCGCCCCCCGGTGCCTACTATGTTTATGTAAAGAGAATCAGTCCCGCTTAGCCACCTGGGACTATACAATCACATCTCGCTTTTCGTAGTTTATATATCCAGAAAGGAGATCATAATGCAGACCAGACTCACATTGCAGATGGATGATAAATTGATTGCACATGCGAAAGCACATGCGAAGAAACGCGGAAAATCTGTTTCAAAGCTCGTTGCAGATTATTTCAAATTTTTGGATAGATTGGAAAAGAGCAAACAGAAACCGCCCTTAGAAAAAAAATATGGCCCCATTACAGAGTCTTTGAAGGGTGCGCTGAAAGGTGCAAAAGTAGATGAAGAGGACTATTATCGCTATCTTGAGGAAAGATATCGATAAAAAGTGGATACAGAAGGAGTTTAGAAATGGCATCACGCGTAACGGGTGTTCCCCGACCGGTTGGTATATCTGTTTACGACCCCGACCGTAGCTGGAATGGTTATACCGTCTATGCTGGCGGTGAGATAATTGACATGAACGGCAACCTGGTAAAGCATTTTGATCTGTCACAACTGGGCAAAATAATGCCTGGGGGGCAGATTCTCGGTGACCGGCGATACAACGGCCCCCGCATGGAACGGGGACGCGAACTCGTTCAGATAGATTGGGATGGGAATGAAGTCTGGCACTACAATAAAACCGAGCAAATCGAAATTGATAATAAAAAAATCTGGTCCGCCAAACAACACCACGATTTTGAGCGCGAGGGCAGCCCCACCGGGTATTACGCGCCGGGTTTAGATCCCATTATAGAAGGCGGAAATACAATAGTGCTCGCAGCAAAAGAAGTGGAAAGACCACATATCGCACCCGGGGTGCTGCATGGCGATTGTATTCTGGAAGTAAACTGGGACGGCGACACCGTGTGGGAATGGCAAAGCGTGGATCACTTTGATGAAATGGATTTCAGCGAAGAAGCAAAAAATGCGATTTACCGGGGAGGACGCGTCGGAGCAGATCCCTATGACTGGGTACATTCCAACAGCGTATCCTATTTGGGACCAAACAAATGGTATGATGCTGGCGACGAGCGATTTCATCCAGATAATTTTATTTGGGATGGACGACACACCAACACAATCGCAATAATCAGCAAAGAAACTGGTAAAATCGCGTGGAAAGTCGGGCCGGATTATTCACTGACATCCGAACTGCGGGCATTGGGCTGGATCATTGGACTGCATCACGCACACATGATACCAAAAGGCTTGCCCGGTGAAGGAAACATCCTGGTATTCGACAATGGCGGTGCTGCTGGATATGGCGCACCGAATCCAGGTGCTCCCAACGGGAAGATGAACGCGGTACGAGATTATTCTCGTGTGGTAGAATTCGATCCAATAACACTGGAACTCGTGTGGGAGTATTCCGCGCTCAAGGCGGATGGCGACCGGATCCGCGCCTGTCGTTTTTATAGCCGACCGTGGAGTTCTGCACAGCGCCTGCCCAATGGCAATACACTGATTTGCGAAGGCGCGGGAGGTCGGCTTTTTGAAGTCACTCCCAAACTCGAAATTGTATGGGAATTTATCAGCCCTCGCGAAACGTGCTATCGCGCTTATCGCGTGCCTTATGAGTGGATCCCGCAACTGGACAAACCAGAGGAAATAGCTATCGCCGTCAAAGAATAAAGGAGCACAAATGAAAATCACTGATCTACACGTCATGCGTATGGGCACACCGGGACAGGGTGGGGGGACAAACTGGACATTTGTAAAAATTGAAACCGACGCCGGCATATACGGACTGGGCGAAGCCAGTTTGCAATACAAAGACGAAGGACTAATAGCGGAATTTGGCGCATTCAAGCGATATTTAATCGGCAAAAACCCCTTTGAAATCGAACGACTATGGACATCCCTCTATCGGCGCGTCACCTGGTCTGGCGGACCCGTAACCACCAGTGCCATCAGCGCCATTGACCTCGCCCTATGGGACATCAAAGGCAAAGCACTCGGCGTACCCGTATATGAATTGCTCGGCGGCAAATCCCACGACAAAATACGCATGTACGCCAACGGCTGGCCCAGAAAAGGAAACACCCCCAAAGCCATCTTCGAAGGCGTAAAACAGGTCGTAGATCAGGGCTATACAGCCTTAAAATTCTATCCCTTTCGCGGCGAACAAGTCGCAAAAATCGACCGAATAGAACACGGCGTCGCACTCGTAGAAGCCGCGCGAGAAGCCGCCGGACCGCAAGTCGAAATCGGCATTGACATACGCGCGCGATTAAACATCTGGAGTGCGCGCCGGGTCGCACAAGCACTCGAACCATACAACATCGCCTGGATGGAAGAACCCATCTTATGGGACAACCCCGAAGCCCTCGCCCAATTTGCCCATGAAGTGCGCGTACCCATTGCAACGGGCGAACAACTGTACACCCGTTGGGGATTCCGCTCACTATTAGAACTAAATGCCGTGGGCATCATCCAGCCGGACATCTGCCACGCGGGCGGCATCACCGAACTCAAAAAAATTGCAGCAATGGCCGAAACATATTACGTAACCGTAGCCCCGCACAACTCAAACGGACCGATCTCCACCATCGCCAGCCTGCACCTGGACCTCTGCATCCACAACAGCCTGATGCAGGAAATATTCCTATCGTCCATCGACCGCTACAACGAAGTCCTCACACAACCCATCGAAGTAATCGACGGCCATTGCGTCCCACCCGAAGGACCTGGCTGGGGCGTAGATTTAAAAGCAGATATCATAGCAAAACATCCCCCCAAACCATTCACACCCATAGAATCAGAGCCTTATGTCGAATTTTGATAAACCAATCATCCACAGGAGAAACCATGGCAATACAACTACCCGAAGGACCTTTTAAACCGAACTGGGACTCGCTCTCAAATTATCGCGTTCCCGACTGGTATCAGAACGACAAATTTGGCATCTTCATTCACTGGGGCGTGTATTCTGTCCCCGCTTATGGAAGCGAATGGTACCCCCGCAACATGTATCAACAAGGCGCCAGAGAATTCGCGCATCACAAAGCGACCTATGGCGAACACAGCAAATTTGGATACAAAGACTTCATCCCCATGTTCAAAGCGGAAAAATACGACCCCGACCACTGGGCAGACTTATTCCGCCGGGCCGGTGCCCGCTTTGTCGTCCCCGTGGCCGAGCATCACGATGGATTTGCCATGTACGACACCGCCCTATCGGACTGGTGCGCGAGCAAAATGGGACCCAAACGCGATCTAATTGGCGAACTCGCCGAAGCCGTCCGCAAACAATGGCTGGTATTCGGATTATCGACCCACCGCGCAGAACACTGGTGGTTCATGGATGGCGGGATGCAATTTGACTCCGACGTACAGGACGGACAATACGCGGGCTTATACGGACCCGCGCAACCAAGAGACAGCCAGCCCAACGAAGAATTCTTAGACGACTGGCTCGCGCGCACCTGTGAACTCGTCGATAAATACCACCCGCAAATCGTGTGGTTTGACTGGTGGATACAAGAACCCGCTTTCGTGTCTTACGTACAGCGTTTTGCAGCCTATTATTACAACCGCGGAGCCGAATGGGATCGCGGCGTAGCGATCAATTACAAACACGGGACCTTTCCCCCAGAAGCCGCGGTTTACGACATTGAGCGCGGGCAATTAGACGACATCAATCCCCACTTCTGGCAAACCGACACCTGTGTGGCCAAAAAGTCCTGGGGATATATCGAAGAAGAACGGGGATACAAAAGTGCCTCGCAACTCATCGGCGATCTGGTAGATATCGTAAGCAAAAACGGCGCACTCTTGCTCAACGTGGGACCACGCGCCGATGGCACCATCCCCGAAGAAGAAGAGGCCCTATTGCTCGCAATCGGCAAATGGTTAAACACAAACGGCGAAGCGATCTACGACTCGCGCCCCTGGAAAGTATTTGGCGAAGGTCCCACAGAAGTCACAACAGGTTCATTCACCGACACAAAGCGACAGATGTTTGGCGAACGCGACATCCGCTTCACCATGCGAGGAGATGTGCTCTACGCAACCGTATTGGCCATACCCGAAAAAGACGAAGTAACGATCCAATCGCTCGGTTCTTCCCTGCGCCTGCTAACCAAACCAATCGAAAAAGTCGAACTGTTAGGAGCAGGATCGTTAAAATGGTCGCAAACAATGCGCGGCTTAAAAGTCCAACTCCCCGCAGAAAAACCATGCGACCACGCGCTCGTCCTAAAAATTACGCCAAAATAGGGGCAAGCCCCGTTACTGGAAGCCAGGAGGATTCCCTAAAACAGAAAGGACAAAGCATCATGAGCGACACGCCAGATTACACATCACGCGTACCCCACTACACATATCCAAACACACTCGAAGAACAGCGTGAAGCCCTCGCCACAAATCCGCTATTACAACGAATGAAAAAAGCGCGAAAAAGTTATGAAGGAGACCCGCACAGACCCATCTACCACTACGTAAACCCAGAACACACACTCAACGACCCCAATGGGATCTGCTTCTGGCAGGGGCGATGGCATCTGTTTTATCAGGCATATCCCCCCGAAGACCCCCGTCAACACTGGGGGCATGCCATCAGCGACGACTTAATCCACTGGGAAGACCTGCCATACGCGATCTATCCCAACCCCGAACGCTGCTGTTTTTCCGGCTCAACACTCGTAGAAGACGACCGCGTCATCGCCATGTATCACGGCACCATGGTAGGCAACATGGTAGCCGTATCCAGCGACCCCCTGCTCTTGAACTGGGAAAAAGTAACCGGACAAGCCGTCATCCCCATGCAAAACCCCGATGGCTCCACCCTGCCCTATCGGGTATTTGATCCGTGCATCTGGAAAAAGGGCGACTTTTACTACTCCCTCTCGGGCGGCACTCTGCCCGGACCGGGCGGCAAACCCAAACGCGCGAACTTCTTGCTCCGCTCACCCGACCTGGCGAACTGGACGTACCTGCATCCATTTGTCGAAGACGACCTCTTCACAATCGTTGGCGACGACGGTGCCTGCCCCTATTTCTGGCCCATTGGCGATCGCCATATCTTGCTCTTTTACAGCCACATAAGCGGGGGGCAATATCTCCTGGGCGCCTACGACAAAGAACGCGACAAATTTGTGGTCACAGCGCACGACAAATGCAATTTCGGACCTTCTGCGCCCTGTGGCGTACACGCGCCTTCGGCAACCCCGGATGGAAAGGGCAATATCATCGTCATTTTCAATATGAACCCGGGCAAGCCAACAGAGAACTGGAACCAGATCATGACCTTGCCCCGCAAAATGACCCTCATAGGAGAAGAAGATATACGCATAGAACCAGCGGGCGACATAGAATCCCTGCGCCGCGATCACCAGCACGTAGAACGCATGACACTCGCGGCCAATAGCGAGATCGTACTCGACAATATTCAGGGCAACGCGATGGAGATCGTCGCTGAAATCGATACCAAAAACGCACCCATGGTCGAAATGGACGTATTGCGATCCCCCAACAAAGAAGAAGTCACGCGCATCATGTTCTTCAAAGATCGCGGGCTCAGAAATCGAGCACGCAACACACAGAAGAGCCTGATCACAATCGACTCATCGTGTTCCTCCATATTACCCGACGTGCGCACCCGCGCGCCAGAAACCGGTTCGGTCCATATCGAGCCGGACGAAACCTTAAAATTGCGCGTATTTATCGATAAAAGCGTCGTAGAAGTATTTGTAAACGGCAAACAATGCGTGGCATTGCGCGTCTATCCCGGGCGCGAAGACAGCACGGGCGTCTCCCTGCGCTCACAGGGACAGGACAGCGAACTCCTGTCTCTCGACGCCTATCAAATGGAGAATATCTACACCTCATAAACAAAAAGCCCCCGACGCTATAATAGCACCGGGGGCTTTTTGTTGTACGCTCTACTATTCATTCTCATATCGCGCGGCGTAAATCGTGAGTTTGGTCGCCTCTCCGATCTGTTCGAGCTCTGGGCGGCGTCCAGATAGACGCAGGCTATCTCTCACCAGGTTCAAGAACCCTTCTCCTCTCGCTTCCATAAAGCTGCTACCGGTCAGCGTGCTCTTGTAATCGCGCATAAAACCCGCCAGAAGTTGATTGCGGCGAACGGGCTGACAGCCCGCGTATAAATTCTCAATAGTCAGCGTGTTGTAGAGCGCACCCGGATTCTGGAACTCGATTCGGTCGGGAAACATGCGAATGATAATCTGTGAACCCGCAATTTCGTAATCCCGATGCACAACCGCGTTCACAACAGCTTCCTGAAGTGCTGTGAGTGCGTAACTCGGATAATCCCTGCGCCCATCTCCATCCTTCCTGGAAACCGTCGGAACCAGAGGAGAAACCCGTAAATAGGACACCACTTGGGCGATCTGTTCGGGCACAGGTCCGACAAACCGACTGCTATCCACAGTATTGCCATCGGGCGTATCGTGGGTATAGACGGCCAAATCGATATAAGCACCGTATATATACCGCTCGGGCTGTTCTGCAAACAGCAACACCCCGAGGTATGTCGGCGTCACACCCGAGTCGAGCACTGCGGCGAGTTTGTGGGCCACGAGAGTGGCGCCCCAGTCATCTGGCTCGGACCAATCCGAGAAGCGATCACGGAAGTATTTTTCCAGACGAATCTCGCTCAGATCATCCAGACTACTGCCCAACAACGGTCGTTCCTCAATCGGACTGGTCAGACGACGCGCACTCAACAGACGGGCAAGTCGCTCCGGAGGAATGGATTGCCGGTGGCTACCCAACCGTTGAAGATAGCGTCCATCGCTCGTTTGATGTACATCGAACCTCGACATGGGGATCTCAACAATCAAACAGAGTTTTGGGACATCGTCTTCTCCGGGCAGATATTCCCAGTCCAACGCCGGAACAATCATCGGCTTACAGTTATTCAGTGCCACATTGACAACAAATTGCTCCAGAAGATCGCGCTTTTCGGGTTCGATACCAACTGGCATGCGATCTCTATCGCGCACGCCCATCACAACCACGCCCCCCTTCGTATTCGCCATGCTGACGAATACCTCGGCGAGTTTGGACGCAGCGCGACCCTCTTCTCTCGCAAAGGAAATCCTGTTTCCCCGAAACACAATCTCCTTGAATTCGAGTTCGGTATCTTCTCCAGCCCGAATAGAAGCCATGCGTTCTTGTTTATTCATCGTCGCTCTATTTCGTATTTACGACAAAGTCTGGAAACGCTCCCACGTCTCGCCAGCCGCCGCAGCTTGCCGCTCCAGTTCACCGCGCCAACCGATCACCTCGCCAGCTTTGATGCGCTTGATATCAAATCCCGGATACCGATCCTCGAGCGTATCCCCGAGTTTCGTTCTCTCGGCCCAGCGATCCCACGCCGTCTTCATCCACTCGTGTGGCAGTGCTTCTCGCACAGCCGGATCGAGTTGCCATGCATGCCGCACATCGCTCACAGACGGCTCCTCTTCCGATGGTCCCGACCACTTCGACCAACCGATTGACAACGTATTGCGCTCGCGATCCGGAACCGTGTGCCCCGTATGGATCGTCGTCCCATTGCGGATAAGCGCCTCCCCGGCCTTGAGTCGGATCGCCACCTGCCCCGGCAATGGATCCTCGCCATTCCAACTCGGCGTATGCGGCACCCCCTGCTCCTTCACCGCCTTCGGCAAAAGCACATCGTGCTCAAATGGCGTACGCCACCGATTGTGACTCCCCGGCACAAGCTCGTGACACTCATCATCCGCCAATGCCAAAAACATACTCACGCCATTTCGCTCTTTAAGAGACTTCGCATTATTTGCGCGGATCTCTTTCCAGCGTTTCCGCTCAACCTCCTCGGAATACGCCTCTGGATCACTACCCCGCTCATCCCGCTGTGCAAAATAGCGCTCCCCCGTACCCCACCACGTCACATCCCTGTGCCAGCTCAGCTTATTCTCTTTCTGCCGGGGATTGCACCACAGCAACAACCCACCCTGCACCATATCTTCTGGTGCCAGCCCATCACACCACGAATGAACAAAACTCAGAAAATCTGGCGAGCCGTGGAACTCGGCAAAACACGGCTCCCCAAAAGCCGGATGGATAAGCCCCCGAATCGCCCACGGCTCATCATTGCCCGTGCGGTGTACATAGCCCTTCGAACAATCGATCTCGTCGTACCCATTCTCTGGCGCGCACGCCTCGGTAACGCGGCGACCCGCCTCGCGGAGAACGGGAATCCAGGGATTATCGACAAAATCGTTAATAATGACAAAACCGTGCTCCTCCAGATGCGCCAATCGCTCTGGCGTAGCCCCGGGACCCGAAAGCTCAGGCTTGAAATCGGCAAAAGCCGAAGCGCGATAAACTGATTGAGAACTGGACATCTTCATTCCTTTCGCCCCGTGCCAATTGGGGCAATCTTAAGGTGATAAATCTGCTTTCCCCACGCCCCATGAAATTATGGCATGAAATAAAAAATTTATCAAGAGGTATCAGCGAAGGGGCGGGTTTAAAACCCGCCCGTACATCAGCGGGCGACCACAGGGGGTCGCCCCTACAAACCGTAGGGGACGGCCCCTGTGCCGTCCCAATGGTAAAAATGTTGCTTTTTTTAAAAACTGGTATAATTTTGGGCGAGATAAAATTGAAACGCGAACACGAGGAGACCGCAATGGAACTAACCGGAAGCCAAAAACGTTTCTTTTACGAAGAGGGCTATCTCAAAGTCTCGGGTGCCGTGCCCCGCGTAATGGTAAATGCCGCGCGGCAGGCGATCAATGCCGAAATGGGCAAAGGAAATACCAACCCATTTCCCGAAATCAACGCCACACCAGTCATTACGGACCTGTTCAACGAAACCCCCGCCTTCTCTCTCCTCGAATCCGCATTGGGAAAAGGCAATTTGCAGCGCAGTCAGACAGGTGGTATCAAGCTCAATTTCCCACGCCCACCAGGCAGTTCGCCGACAGATACCTTAACGGAAAAAATTGGATGGGGCAGAAGTGGCGGGCACCTGGACGGCATAAAAGCCGTAGGCGATCGGTTGCGCGGATTGCGCGAAGACGGAACTTATAACCGGAATTTTACATCTTTCGCGGTCGTATATCTCGACGATGTCCCCGTTCCCAATGGCGGCAACTTTACCGTATGGCCCAAATCGCATCACTTCTTTGAAAACTACTTCAAAGAACACGGGCATCAAATACTAAATGACCACATGCCCCACGTCGAACTACCCGAAGGTCCAGTATTTGTAACTGGCGAAGCGGGTGACGTGGTCTTTGCCCATCACGCCATGGTACATACCGGCTGCCCCAACACCTCGCCAGACATTCGATATGCCGTGATCTTCAGGACCAAACACACCCAAATCGACGAAATTGGATTCGACGCATTCACAGATATATGGCGCGAATGGGATGGTGTGCGCGAAACCGCCGGAGCAATATAAACCAAATCACAGAAAGGAAATCCATTATGAAACGCCAACGAGCAACTGACTTTGACCAGGAACTCCTCAACCTCTACGACGAATATGTCCACGGACAAACCGACCGGCGAGGCTTCTTAAACCGCGCTGCGAAATTCGCAGTCGGCGGCGTAACTGCTGCCGCTCTGTTGGACAGTCTAAAACCCAATTACGCGCTTGCCCAGCAAATCGCCAAAGACGACGAACGCATCACCGCCGAATACATAGAATACCCATCACCAGAAGGACACGAAAAAACCCGCGGATACCTCGTCGCGCCAGCACAGGCAGAAGGCAAAGTACCCGGCGTCGTTGTCATCCACGAAAACCGCGGACTAAATCCCTACGTAGAAGACGTTGCCCGGCGCGTGGCAACGGCAGGCTTTCTGGCTCTTGCCCCCGATGCACTCGCCCCCCTCGGCGGATATCCAGGCACAGATGACGAAGGCCGACTCATGCAGCGCGAGATAGACCGCAATAAAATGACAGAAGACTTTATCGCCTCTGCGCGTTATCTACACACACACGAAAAATGCACCGGCAAAGTCGGCGTCGTGGGCTTCTGCTTTGGCGGTGGCATGTCGAACACCCTCGCCGTGCGCATCCCCGACATCATCTCCGCCGCAGTCCCCTTTTACGGCCGCCAACCCGCTGCTGAAGACGTACCCAAAATAAAAGGCGCATTGCTCATCCACTACGCCGAACTGGACAGACGCATCAACCAGGGCTGGCCCGCTTATGAAGCCGCGCTTAAAGAAGCAGGCGTGAAATACACGGCTCATATATACGAAAACGCCAACCACGGCTTTCACAACGACACAACCCCGCGCTATGACGAAGCCGCGGCAAAGCTCGCCTGGCAACGTACGATTGACTTTTTTAATGAGATATTGAAGGAATAGCTTTTTCCCAAGGAACTTTCATGAACGGCATTGAATATATCGCGCGCATTTTGAAACAAGAAGGCGTCGAATGGATCTCCTGTTATCCCAGCAATCCGCTAATTGAAGCAGCAGCCAAAGAAAGCATCCGCCCAATCGCATTTCGCCACGAACGCGGCGCAGTCATGGCTGCAGACGGCTTTAGCCGCACCAGCAACCGACAGCGATTTGGCGTCGTAGCAATACAGGCACAAGCCGGTGCAGAAAACGCAATGGGTGGCATTGCCCAGGCTTATGCCGACAACGTCCCAATACTGGTCCTCCCAGGCGGCGTAAGACTCAATCAAATCGCGGTCCGTCCCAATTTTTCCGCAACCCACACCTATCGCGGATGGGTCAAACGCGTTGAAGCAATCTATCGACCAGAAGATGTCGGCACCGTAATGCGCCGCGCATTCCACGCGCTTCGCAATGGCACTTCTGGTCCAGTCGTGGTCGAAATGACCTCCGACGTCTGCGCAGAACAAATACCCGCCGGTGCACAAAATTATCACTCGCCAAAACGCGCGCAACAAATGCCCTCGTCCGGCGACATCAAAGATGCCGTCACAGCACTCCTCACAGCAAAAAACCCCGTAATCTGGGCGGGACACGGGGTCGTATTTGCCGGGGCAACAGAGGAATTAAAAGAACTCGTCGATCTAACCGGCATACCCGTATTCTGCACCATGCCCGGCAAATCGGCCTTTGACGAACGCCATCCACTCGCCCTCGGCGCTGGCAGCGGCGCAACCACGGGACCCGTACACCACTGGCTCAAAAATTGCGACGTACTCCTCGCGCTCGGATCTAGTTTAACCCGCACCTCTTATGCCCAATCCGTTCCCCCCTGCAAAGTACTCATCCAAAACACCGATAACCCAGATGACATCAACAAAGACGAAGCCGTAGATATCGGATTGATCGGCGACGCCAAACTCGCCCTGCAAGCGATCATCGACGAAGTAAAAGCGCAAATTGGCGAACCCAGAAATTCTGATCAGATCGCCGCCGAAATCGCACATGCCAAAAAACAATGGCTCGACACCTGGACACCCCTGCTGACCTCAAATGAAGAACCCCTCAACCCCTATCGCGTAATCAACGAAATCAACAACACACTCGACCGCGAAAACAGCATTGTCACACACGATGCCGGCGCGCCCCGCGACTCAATCGTGCCATTTTACACCGCAACCACGCCCCACAGTTACATCGGCTGGGGCAAAACAACCCACCTCGGTTTTGGCATCCCACTGATGATCGGCGCCAAACTCGCCCACCCCGACAAATTCTGTCTCAACATGATGGGAGACGGTGCCTTCGGCATGTCCGGCCTGGACATTGAAACATCTGCTCGCGCAGGCATTCCCATTACAACCGTAATTCTGAACAACGGAGGCATGGCGACCTATCCCGGTGGATTTCCCACGGCGCGCGAACGCTATGGCGTCTCCAATATGCAGGGCAACTACGCCCAAATTGCCGAAGGCATGGGCGCTGTGGGCATCACCGTCAAAAAAGTGGGTGAAATGCGCCTCGCACTACAAGAAGCACAGCGACTAAACGCCGATGGCAAAACCGTGTTGATCGATGTACATACCAATATGGAGAGCAAACAATCGCGGTTTTAATCCCTGGTGAAAACATTAGCAGTATAAACCAAACAGCCACGCCCAAAGGACGTGGTTTTTTGATTAAGGTTTTGGTGACACCACTACATTGAATACAGCCCGTCGCCTCACACGTTGTCCTGAATTTAAATCATCAATGGCTACTTCCACCATCTTGAGACCAGGCTTTAGAGAACCAGTCTCCAATGCGAAGAAAACAGGTTCTTCTGTCGCATTCACAACCCGTTCATAGCTAATAGTATATTCCGGTTCTTGCGCACCAGCAAACAACCGTCTCAATCCACCGATGACCACACTTGCTACCGTCGTGCCCCCAGCCACATTGGGGTGAATCGTATAGGCCACCCGATATTTCGCCTGACCAAACGCATCCAGCGTCAGGTTGTACACTTCGTAATACAGGTTTGCATCCTTATGGAGATTAAAACTCCTGGTGGGAGAGGGTATCACCACAAGCTCACCTTTTACAAACTTTGAGGTCTGTGAGGTCTGTGAGGTATCAGATATATTATAGGCCATTTCAATTTCGCTAACGGCCAGGGAATCTTCAAATGTTGGGATTTCCACCTCCTGTCGATACATACCCCACCGGCCAGATACGCGATCTGCTAACTTTACACCTAAGGTATAATGACCAGGCGGAACATCCAGAGACGCCAATTCTACAAATAATCCCCTGTCTTGATTCTTTGCCACCTCACCCTCAAAGACAAGCTCATCCTTTTTGCGATAGATCGAGTCTCCTTCAGCATCAGCCAGAACAATGGTTCTTTCTATCGTCATACGAACAACCCGATCATCTACATTTTCTAAACTAATTTGCTCTGGCGGAATACCAAAATAAACTTCCAGTAAAGATCGTTCATTTTCTCCGCGAAAACTCACTGTGTCATAATAAAACTCTAATAACTTAACACCTGGAGGAACATCAAAATACTCAGGCAACTCCGAAACTGTTTGCATGAGTTGGTATGAAGGAGAATTCAAAGAGGTATGCAGCCCCAAAGACGCATGCCAAATCGTATTTGGTTGAAGCGGAAAATCCCAACTGCCACTCATATATCGATCGGTAAATACAAACTCCAATCCATCACCGATATTCAGATATACCCAGGATTCCCAGGGCACCGTGGTTGCCCCTTCAGGAGAACGATCAATCGGAACAACAGGCTCGATACCTCGATATAGTCCTGGAGGAATATTGAGGTGAACTGTTGTTCCATAGACCCCTTTAACTTCCCACAACCACTCGCTCAGAGGTATTCGATCTAAGTCAATTTCAATTTCCTCCCCATCCTTATCATATTCAATCATTGATGGCGTTCCAGGTGTCCACGATTTACCCGGCATCACCCGAGGCAATAAATATCGACTCGGTTCTTGTCCTCTATATGCGAAAGTGCGACCAAATAATTCATCTATTTTTCGCATCTTAAAATTCTGAACGGCCACATCTGGTATCGGATTTTCACTGCCAGACCTGGACCTGTAATCAGGTTCTCCATACCGAATATAGACCTCGCCACGTCTATCCCACGGCTGATCCTTGCGACCAAAGAATGTACGCGCATACCACACACGGCGATAATGTTCCATCTGCCGGGCATCTCCGCCCAACATCAAAGCACCCTCGCGACTTGCCCAAAAGCGGGTTAAAAAAGCGCTGCGCTCATCCTCAGAGATGGATTTCAGCGCCTCCAGTTCAGCATCCGTAGCGATAAGCGATAGATCATTGTAATACGCATGCTCATCCTCAGAAACACCTTGCAAATATTCTTCAAATATGGTCAAGCTGCGCTCTGCATCACCTCGAGAAGCATACCCTTGCGCTATCAATGGCATCCATCTCAAATCATCCGAAAAACGCGCCCCGGCTTCAGCACTTATCTTCAGGACTTCATCGTAGCGATGATTTTCAAGATGCGATAAAGTCAGGTGATAATATCCCATCGGATCGTTTGGGAAGTGGGCGATGTATTGTTCGCAGACGTCTATTAGCTCCTGCTCATAATTTGGCTGCGCTTGCTCGTACCATAAAATTAGTTCGCGATACGCCGGGACATAGTTTGGATCCATTTCGATAACTCGGCGCAATGCTCTCTCTGCATCCAGATTACGGGATCTGACGTGCAATAGCGCAATCTGCATTTGGGCTTCGAGATATGCAGGATCTACACCTAAAGCTTGACGAAAAGCGACAAATGCCCTTTGAGCCATTTTTTGGTCCATTACATAAACTTTTCCCAACCCGGTGTATGCCTCAGCGGACTTTGTATATCGCACACCTTTTTCGAAAGCGTTCCTGGCATCTGTTATTCGTTCTTCATTTAGATATAGGTAACCGAGCTTTATCCATGCATCGCCATTTTTGGGTTCTTGTTTTACCACACGCTCCATAACCTGCAAAGAATCGATTTCAATTGCATGCGTTCTTATCCCAAAAATCAATATCCAGGACAAACACAGCACACAACGAACATAGCTATGATTAGACATGACATATCACCTCGGGTAGTGTCGGCATTTGATCAAGGTGGTCTGATGTATATGAATCAAAGAGGTCCGCTTACCAAACGTTAGAGATGCATTTAACATAGAAAATAACGACCCGTATTTAGATTCAAAGGGAATGAAATCACGGATCTTCATCTTCTGAATTGAAACCAGAGTGAAAGACTCTTGAATTTCAATTACCAACTACAAGCATCACTATACCAATCTGAACAAGTTTGTTCACCATTTTCGTCAACGTCAATTTCACACTCGGAATCTAACTCGTTATCATCGCATTGCCATTCGGTTGCTTTGCCTTGTCCAGCATGTACTGCGCATACACCACACTCGATAGCCAAGGCATCTCTGGCAAATAGAGATTCTGAAAGCAGATTTTCGTAGGGGCCACTACTCCTCTTATTAGATGAACTGCCTTGAGAAAAAAAAGATCCACCTAAAAAAACCAAGGAAACACCCCAAAAGGCAAGAAACTTCCTGGTAATCATGTTAATCATGTGGAATGTTCAGAATTTTTTCAACCTTTTTGGCAACACGGGGCGTGGTTTGTTCTGTTGTATTTTTTAGACTTATCAAAAAACGGTGGGCGGAGTCATCAAACGACAAGCGATGCTGCTCGACATGCGTTTCCAACATATCCAAATCGCGCAACACCTCGTCCTGTAGCGCAGGCAGGGGCATCACCCACAAACGCCGCAACAGCGCCTTCATAATCAAAATCGGGTCATTTGGATCTTGAGCTAAACGACTGTAAAAAGCCTGTAGGGGCAACTCCCAATACAACTTCTGCACAATAAGCCCCAGATATTCCCGGTTCTTCTTGGCAATATCACTGGCGGAAAAGCGATCAGACGCCGACCCCCGATCACCCTCATGCATACGACACCGGAGCGTGGGTTGTACGATAATCCCAATTTTAAACCCAGCGCGTATCATGCGAATCCACATATCGTAATCTTGTCCGCGAATCAAACGTTCATCAAAACAGCCGACCCTGTCATAACACATCCGATGGGCAACCACAGTGGGACTGCACAATTCAAACCGCCCGAACAAATACATCACCATATCGCATAAGGGCGGCATTCTCGCTTCAAAAGATCGAACGGGCACATCGCTTCTCTCCCCCTCTATGAATTCATAACCCGTATAGACAAATTTCAAATCCGGATCTTCTGCAAACTGCGCCACGTGCAACTCGAGCTTATTCGGCAAGCCAATATCATCATCGTCCAAAATCCAAACATACTCACCCGTCACATATTTCAGACCCAGATTCACAGCAGACGCCTTCCCGCCATTTGCCTTTTCCATATAGCGAATCCGATCTCCAAACCGCCCGATCACCTCTGCCGTATCATCCGTAGAACCATCATTCACCACAATGAGTTCAAACCTCTGATACGTCTGTTGCAAAACGCTCTCAATAGCCTCCACAACATAGTTCGCGCGATTATATGTCGGAATAATCACTGAAAATTTTGAATTTTGCGTCAAACTACACCTCCTGGAAAAACAGAACAAAAAACCACGCCTGAAGGACGTGGTTTTTTATTTCGTCTAAATACGACCTTTAGAGTTACCCCGCTTTCCTATCCGGCGTCCATCACCTCCCTGACACCTGCAACAATATTATCCCGATCAGGAAAAACGTGGTCTTCCAACTGAGGCGTGTACGGGATGGGTACATGGAGGGCGCAGACGCGTTTGACGGGTGCTTTCATCTTTGCAAACGTCTCCGCATCTTCGGTCGCCACAGCAGCAATCTCGGCTGAGGCACCTGCTGTGGGACCCGCCTCGTCTGCAATAACCAGCCGCCCGGTCTTTTGCACAGACATGCGAATAGCATCGCAATCGAGCGGAACCAGTGTGCGCGGATCCAGCACCTCAACGGAAACACCCTCTTTGTCCAGCACCTCCGCAGCCGCCAGCGCTTCGTGTACCAGCCATGCCAGCGCGACAATGGTCACATCTGTACCCTCGCGCTTGATATCCGCCTTGCCCAAAGGCACGGTATAAGGCTCATCGGGAACTTCACCTGCAACACCCATGAGGCGATTGGACTCAAAAGAAATGACGGGATTATCATCCCGAATAACAGTTTTGAGAAGCCCCTTCATATCATAAGGCGTCGAAGGCAATATCATCTTCAACCCAGCCAGATTCATAAACATCGAATACGGACTCTGCGAATGCTGCGCCGCAACCCGCCTGCCGCCACCGACCGACGTGCGAAAAGTAATCGGAAATTTCACCTGCCCCCCGAACATATAGTGAATCTTGGCTGCCTGATTCACAATCTGGTCCATCGCCACAAAAGAAAACGTAACCATACTCCAGTTAATAATCGGACGAAAGCCAGACCCGGCAGCACCAACAGCGATACCCGTAAGCGCGCCTTCGGCAATGGGCGTAGCGCGCACGCGCTCAGACCCAAACTCTTCGACGAGCGCATCGGGCGCATCGGTTGACAGATGAAACGTCGTAGGATCGCGCCTCATTTCTTCTACAAGGGCTTCCATCCCGGCCTGTGCATAAGAGATTCTTCTCATCGTATTATCCTCGACTCACTCGGCAAAAACATCTTCGACTGCAGCTTCTAAATTTGGAAATGGACTCTCTTTGGAAAATTGCACCGACGCTTCAATCTCCGCGAGAATTTCTTCATCCATCTCTTGCCACGCCTCCTGGGTAAGACAACCCTGATCCATCAGACCCGCGACAAACCGCTCAATAGGATCTCTCTCCTGCCAAGCGCGGATCTCGCTTTGCGGCCTTGGATCAGCCCCACCAACCCTCTCCGTATGCCCTCGCCAGCGATAAGTCTTGCACTCAATCAACGAGGGACCCTCGCCACTGCGCGCACGCGCAACAGCCTCCTGCGTCGCATCATAAACCGCCATCACATCATTCCCATCGACAACCACGCCCGGGATATCGTACCCCGCGGCACGTGCGGCAACATCGCTATGCGCCAGCGTACTTGCCGCCGAAGTACTCGCCGCGTAAAGATTATTTTCGCAAACATAGATCATGGGCAGCTTCCACGCCGCAGCAATATTGATCGACTCGTGAAACGGACCTGCATTTGACGCCCCATCGCCAAAAAACGAGACCGCAACCCGCCCCTTACCCTCGAGCTGCGCGGCCAGACCAGCACCCGTAACAATCGGTATGCCACCTGCGACAATACCATTTGCACCCAGCATCCCAATGCTAAAATCGGCGATATGCATCGATCCCCCTTTGCCCTTACAATACCCCGTCTCCCGCCCATAAAGCTCAGCCATCATACGCTTCAAATCCGCGCCCTTGGCAATACAATGCCCGTGCCCCCGATGCGTACTGATAATCTGGTCGTCCGGATTGAGCGCGGCACAGACACCCGTAGCAACGGCCTCCTCGCCGATGTAACAATGGACCACGCCGTAAATATCCCCCGCGCGATAATCATCAGACGCGCGCTCTTCAAAGCGCCGGATCGTTTGCATAATCCGCAGCATCTCGAGTTGTTTCTCTTGTGTAAGAGCCATAAGATAATCTCCCTGAACGAATCTGCGAATCTGCGAATCTGCGAATCAACGAACCCCGCCCATCCTCCCAAAATCAGTATGTATTACCATTCGTCTATTCGTCTATTCGTCTATTCGCGCTTTTTACGCTGGCCTATCACCCTTTTTAACCGGCGCGGTTCGGCTATCAACGCCCGGCAACATTTTTGATGGATCTCTCGTAACAATAACATCGATAATCGTAGGCATATCGCGATTGGCAATCCCCTCGGCAAAAGCGTCTTGCAACGCCCCGGGATCATCTACGCGAATACCCTGACAGCCGAGTGCGCGGGCCGTATCGGCATAATCCGTCTCGCTCAAATCGCTCGACTGATAGCGACCCGCATACATATTGTGCTGAAGCGCTTTGACATAACCCGAAGCCGCATTATTCACAATCGCAAGCGTAAACCCAAGCTCAAGACGCCGGGCTGTCTCCAATTCGCCAAGCACCATATTAAACCCTGCATCTCCCGTCAAACCAACAACGGGAGAATCCCCCGCAGCGAGTTGCGCGCCCATCGTACCCGGCAACCCGTAACCGATAGAAGCAAATCCGCGATTGGCAATATACGTACGCCCAGACCGGGTCGAATCGTAGAGCAAACCCGTCCAATGCGCGGCAAAACCTCCATCCACAACCAGAATACCGTCTTCGGGCATCGCATTTTGCAACTCGCGCACCACCCGCGCCATATTGACGGGTCTCTCGTCAGACGCATAACGCGGCTCTGCTTCGGCTCGCCAGGCAGCCATCCGCTCTGAGACCTCGGTCAAATAGTCCACGCGCATCTGCTGTATCGCCACCCGGTCAGAGGACAAACACGCCTGAAGATCGCGCAAACCCTCAGCCGCATCGCCCCAAAGCGAAACGGTAGCAGGCGTCGTACGCCCAATTTCCTCAGCCACAATATCGAGATGAATAAAAGGCACATCGCGCGGAATCAAATCATAGCGTTTCGTGGCAATCTCGCCCATCTTGCATCCAACAGACAGAATACAATCTGCAGACGCAATCAAATCATTGGCAATCCGCGACCAGCGTCCGAACAGCCCCACGCTGAGCGGATGAATACAGGGAATCGCACCCTTGCCACTCAGCGTTTGCGCAACTGGAATACCAAATGCCTCCGCAAAGCTCTGAAGTTCGCAATAAGCGCCAGAAAGATGGACACCGCCGCCAGCGAGAATAATCGGCCGCCGGGCATCGCGCAAACACGCTGCCGCGCGCGCAACTGCATCTCGCCCCGGGCGCGAACGCTGTGCGGGAATACTCAGCGTTTCTGGATCCACAAAAAAATCCGCCCTGGGATAATCATACTCCCCATGCACAATATCCTCGGGAACATCGAGCACAACAGGTCCCGGCCGTCCGGACGTGGCAACAGCGTACGCACGCCGCACAAGCTCGGGAATGCGATAGCCGCTCTCGATCCGAATAAGCGCTTTAGCCGCTGGCGCCAAAATCTCCGTCTGACGCGCCTCCTGCGTCATATTCTTCCATGAATGCTCGCGATTGCTATTACCCACAACAACAATAAGCGGAACACCCGCATTGAGAGACTCCACCAGGCCCGTAACCAGATTCGTCGCCCCGGGACCCAGCGTACCATCGCATATACCGGGACGACCAGTCACGCGCGCCCAGGCATCGGCGGCAAAAATACCACACCGCTCATCATTGATCAACGTATGCGAAAGCCCCAACTCGCGCACCGCATCGTAAAAAGGCAGGAGTTGAAACCCTCCCATACCGAACATAGGCGCAGGATTGTGAAGGCGAAACATCTCGGCAAGCGCCTGCCCGCCATTCATGTGTACAACTGAAGACATAGAAATACCATACAGAAAAGGGAGATTACAGTGTTTTGCACATATTTAGTGATGAGCAACAGCGTAACCATCCGTGTTCATCTGTGTTCATCTGTGGTTGCATTTTTTGCTTTTTACAAACTAAGCCTCTCCCCAAACTCCGGAACCGTCATCCCCGCTTTAACACCGCGGCTTTCCGCCTGTAAATTGACATACGACAGAACACCGCCTTCCCATGCGGAAACCGCATCGCCGATACAGGCGGTCATCGCATCCACTGTCCCCGCGGGAATACCGGCGCGATCCAGAACCTCAAGACGCCGAACACCCGCCCGATCAACACCGACCCCCGCATCATTAAACACCGCGCCTCTCGCCTCTGCTGCAATACCATAATCGGGCCTGCCCGCAATCACTCCACCGTGCGACCCCGTAATAATAAACGCACCTGCATCCTCAGGCATAACAAGCGATGCAGAATCACATGCAATCGTAAGCACAGGCACCTCTTGCAATACAGAGCGCGATTCCTCGTAGCCCGGAACATCCCCTTCAAAGGGTATGCCATTACACAAAACTTCAGCCGCCTCTCGACAAGCCTGCCCCTCTTCACAGCCCAGCGCACGGGCTATCTCATTGCAAAAACTAATACGCCCGCGCTTGAGCATATCTGCCCCATCGCCAATACGCGCTGACGTATGTGCAATCGCGGCAGCAGCGAGTCCGAAACTTTGCAAATAACCGAGCGACCCAATCCCCGCATTGTCCTTCCCAACACCCGCATCGTTAAAAATAACACCCTGAAGACCAGCCAATGCTGCGAGATACCCGCAATACCGCCCCCCGTGAGAAGCGGCAACCAAAACAGTTCCCCGCGACTGAGAACCGAGCTTTGTAATACTATCGGCAACCTGAACCGCGTCCATAATAGCCTCTAATTGTACTATTGTATATATTTTTTACTTTTTATGCGTATTTTATACACATTTATACACATTTTATATCCATTTTTTTCTGTTTTCAAATCTATATAAAACAAATACTTATAAAATTAATTGTGCATAATTATGCCAAAATTATGCTTTTTGTTCTATTATTTTTTTTTCGGCACAATTCCAGATGGAGAGTCTTCCGGGTACCAGCGAGCCCCTTTAGTAGCTCCGACTTAGAGATACGTTGTCCAATCAAATGGGTCAAGTCTAAATTTACTTTTAATGGAATGCTTATCCTGGTGGAGAATACGTCTTTGCCGGAATCGCCCGATAAAACTCGAGCTTCTCCCGATCCAATCGGTCTCTAATCCCACTCAAGTGCGTATCGATCAAATCTCCCCGGACAGATTCCAGATCGGGATCCTCAAAAACATTATTCAGTTCGCAGGGATCATTTTGACAATCATACATCTCAACCGGCTTCTCAGACGCGGACTCAACCACCAGCTTGTATCGCCCATCAAAAACCATCGTAAACCCATCGACTTCACTAAACACAGCATCTTTACCCTCTTGAGCACCGTCGGCATCCGGACCTGCCAACACCTGCGGTGCAAACGAAACCCCATCGCTATTTTCCAAAGACTCCGCCCCTGCAACATCTAAAACCGTAGCCGTAATATTCAAACAATCCGTCAACCCTTCAGAAATCCACCCCGCCTGTCCCCCCGGAGGACGCACAACCAGAGGCACCCGTACAGCCATATCGTAAAAGACCCCTTTGTGGCTCAACCGATGATCCCCTGCCATCTCACCGTGATCTGAACTGTAAATAATCCAGGTATTGTCCAGCATGCCCTTTGCCTCAAGAGCTTCGATAATACCCCCGATCGCATTGTCGATCAATGTAATCTTTGCATAATAATTGATAACCAGTTGTTTCTTTTCTTCTTTGGTCATCGTTTTGGCATCGCCAGCGCGAAAGAGCGACCGCACAATATACTTGGGATACGGTTCTTGGGGCAGATCCATAATACCCACAGGAATATCATCCATACTGTACATATCCCGATATTCCTGTGGTGAATCAAAGGGATTGTGCGGCCCCGGAAACAGCACCTGCAAATAGAACGGTTTGTCCCCATCGTAATCGCGCACCCATTCTGCGGCCGTACGCCCGGTATAACTGTCCAGATGGCTTTCAGAAGGCAATGGACAGGGCGGATCTTCCCACGCCCGTGCTCTGCCCTCTTCCAGGCGCGTCTTTGACCTGACCACATAGTCTCGATGCGTCTCCCACAAACCCAATTCTTCGAGATAATCCGAATACTGCGATCTATTTACCCCCGACGCGTGTGGACCGTGCATCTCTTGAATATCTACAAACCCCCAATTTTCCAATATTGCCGTCTTTTCCTGACTTTTTGTTCCACCCGTGTGCGTATATAAGTGGGTCTTGCCCACCAGGGCAGTATGATAGCCCGCATCGCGCACATTTCGCACATGACTGGGACCGCGCTGATCGGCCTCAACAATATTCTGCCAGACACCGTGTTCCCGCACATACTGCCCCGTCATCATCGTCGCTCGCGCAGGCATACAAATCGGCCCGTTGGTATAACACTGGCTAAACACCACCCCTTCGGACCCCAGGCGATCCAGATGTGGTGTCTTAATCACTGGATGCCCCGCGCACCCCACCGCATCGCCGCGATGCTGATCCGAATATATAAAAACAATATTGGGTTTTGACATACACACCTCCAATAAAGAACCCGAATGCTTGAACTGAGACGCTCACTCGGTCGATTCAATGTCCCAACTAAAGCGATTATTGGCCGGGTCACTGTCCTTGGGCGCAAGACAACGCTGCATGCGCTCTGCAAAGTCGCACAGAAAATCTTCGCGCCACTGGCTCACTGTTTTGGCACCAATATGGTCGCCTTCGGCGAACTCCGATGCTGGATTATCTGTCCACCAGTTCGGATGCTGGGCAGATGGATTTTTTGCGGCATCGGGCGAAGGCAGGCAGGATGTCATTTCGCCTGTTTGTCCATCGAGTGTCGGGACATTGCTATGGATCTTGTAGTTCCAGGTTTGCACACTCTTTGGAGAAAAGCGGAAGCGCACCGAGCCATGTGTGCTAAAGTCGCCGACCAGCAACTGGTTTTCGATTTGCATCGAAGCTGCGGGATTTGTCGGCGTTTCTGAGCCAACCGGCAAAACCAATTCAAATATGCAGAATGCCTCTATTTGGTCTGCAGAAGTTGTCAGCCGATTAAATACGATGTGTGGCCGTTCCCAGGCGCGCACAAATTGTCCGCCCCATCCGGGTTGCGATGGATCTTCGGGGGTGCCTTTGAGCAACCAGCCCACGGACGGGGTATCGCCCATCTTTACCGTGCCGCCGAGTTGTTCGTTAAAAAAATCGCCGAGGGCACCATAGCCAGCGATATGTTTGGCCACAAATGCCGTGTTACCCCATTCGCCCGACTGGTTACCACCGGTGAACCAACCGCGATATGAGGCATTGTTCTCTATGATCCACAGTTCGGGATGGTTGTCGGCAATGTACTGGTAGGCATCGGGGCTCCATTTTTTATTTGGCCCGCCGATCCAATACACACGCAGTTTTGTCAGGATGTCGGGCGCATCGTACAGGGCTTGCGCGATATCCTCGATACCCCCCCAAACCAGGACATACAGGGGACGCGGATCGTCGCGCCGTGCACACTGCACGATCCACTCCGATCCTTCTGTTGAACGTCGAACACCTGCGTAGGGAGCCATTTCGATCTCACCCTGCCTGGTGATGGCACGCAATGCGTCGGGTGTGGGGTAGTCCTTGGAGCAGGTCTGAAGGTTTTCGTAATCGCTCTCATAACAGGTGATCACCCGGAGGATGTCCTCCTTCCGGCCCGGGCCGTAGGGCGACGAAAGCAAGCCCTCAATGTCGAGGACATCTGCATACAGAAGCAGGTGCACCATCGACTGGAAGTCGTCGGGATCGGTTCCGCCGATGTCTGTTGAAATAAGGGCGCGGTGGCGATGACCGTCAAGAGCGCCATGTGAAATTTGCATATCAAGATTCCTAGCTCAGCACCTCTATAATCCTGCTCTCTTCACCATCATAATTTAGATCTTTTAGGGCAGTCAGGTTCTCTGTCAACTGCTCCGGAGAGGAGACACCCAACATGATGGTGTGAACCCCGCTATCCTTGACTGCCCACTTGATTAGAGCCTTAGCAACTTGCGCTCTGTTGGCGTAGCCTTTTTCTTCTGCAATCGCAAACACCTTTGCTTTCTGAAAGAGCACGCGCCCCAGGATGCCCAACGCTTGCTTTTTCGCTTTCACAATGGTATCACCAAATTTGGCCTTTTCGAGGGGATTGCAGTTGATGAAAGTTGTATCAAAGCAGCCCTTGTCATACTGTTTGGCATAAGTCTCCGGACCTGAAAATGTATCTGCCGAAGCAAATCGGATCAGCCCCTCATCCTTGAGCTTCTGGATGTTGTCCGCAATCTTGTCGAGGTAGTCCGGATAGTGTTCCAGAGCATCTGCCATAAAGGCAAAGTTGTAGATGTCTATCACCTCCCGCTGTATGAGCTTCAAAGCTCGGATCGCTTCAGCTCTCAAGAGGCTGTAGTCCGCCATCTTCCGGTTGTGCGGGTCATAGGTATAGACCATGCCCTCTGGCCGGGTTTGTATAAGGATCTCATCTTTGACATCCACCGCTCTCAGAATCCTGCCCATAGCCTCTTTCTCAGAATCGATTGTCAGATCAAAGAGGTTGACCCCAGTTTCCAGAGCTGTCTCTACAATCCGCAGTCTGTTCTCTCCGCCAAAGCCTGGAAAAATGTGACCAGGAGTTACTGCGAGGTTCTTGTTATCCCCAAAGCCAGCGACACGCGAATCAGGATGGAACTCGTGTCCTCCCAGACCGACAACAGATACTTTAATGCCAGTGCGCCCAAGATTGCGATATTGCATTTTTATCTCCTTTGCCAACCAGCAATCCAATTCAAAGTTATCGGCAATGTACTGGTCTTGCAATACTATGATATGCATTTCTGCCCACTTTTTCACACCAAAAAATCGACCGTCCGTCAGAAAATTCGCTTGACAACATTTTTGTATCCATATAGCTTTTGCTCATATCAGGCCGTGTGTTCTTTCAAATTAGTGGGCGATTAGCTCAGGTGGTTAGAGTGCTTGCTTGACATGCAAGAGGTCACTGGTTCAAGTCCAGTATCGCCCACCATTAAAAACAATGGGTTACGCAAATTGATGCGCAACCCATTTTTCTTTGGTACCCATCTGGGATGCCGTCTTTTGTGGTTGCAATGTATGCTATAAAGAGTTTCTCAATTGTTGCCAATCTGCATTTAAAAACGAAAACACCTCAACATCGAAAAACTCACCGGCTCTGAAAGTATGCTGCCTCAGGGTACCTTCTTTTAAAAAACCGACTTTTTCAAGGACGCGCGTGGAACCATAATTCCTGGAAATCGACCTTGCTTCGATTCGATTCAATTTGAGGTGTTCAAAACCGTATTCTACAATTGCAGTGACAGCTTTCGTCATAATTCCGCAGCCCCAGTACTCTTTTGCGAGGTAGTATCCAATCTCGGCTCTTGAATGCATAGCGTCGAGATAAATATAGTGACATCGACCAATGGCACGATTATCCTCTGTTATGACCCAGTAAATTGATTGTTTCTTTTCAAACTGTTCCATCATAAATTCAATCCACGATTGGACCTCTTCAAGCGTTTCTGCATGCAAGCTTGTAAATTGGGTTACCTCTTTGTCTGACATAAAATGGTAGAGAGAGCGTGCGTCCTCGGGTTTTATTCCGCGCAGGTTATAAGATCCGATTGGGAAGGATGGGACTTTCGATGGAAATTGATCTGTTTTCATATTCGGAGATGGTTTCGGTGATTGGCAGCACACACAAATTCAGTGACAACAGACAGATAGTGAAAGACGTTAGAGAACATCGCGCTTACCTTCTACAAGCGCGTCGTATTCCTCCAACTGCATACGGAGTTCCTCACATTGACTTCTCAATGCATCCTGATGAGCTTTCTGAAGTAGAGGGTGAATATTTTTATCTTTAGTTTGAGCCAACTCCGCCAAAGCGCCCTCAAACTTTCTCATCTGGGCCTTAGTGATCCGATATTGTCTCTCATTTTTGATCATATCTGCCCCCACTTAGGTCTATGGTGTCTTGCGGAATCGAGGTCGAGACTCTGGAGATAACCTCACCATCTTCAGAAAGTATCTCGGCAATTTTATCCAGATATACTTTCAGGGACAATCCGTGACTTCTTGCCAGAATCCCCAGCGTATCCACCTTTGTCCGTTCTCCCTTTTCGATTCTACGCACCTGACGTTCCGAAAGGCCCTGAATATCGGCTTGCTTAAGCCCACACTGTTTTCGAAATGCGGCAACCGCCTCTCCGAACCGAATATCAGACATCAATCTTTCCCGATCCTTTTTTTCACGCCACTCATCATCTTTCAGGTAGCGAACTGCATCCAGGTCGATATGTACATCAGCCTCAGGCCAGTGAATATAACTACCTTCACTGGAGATGGTAAATGAAGAACGCTGTTCTTCTGGAATACGCTTGAGTGCGGGCATTTCTTCAAAGCCAACTCTAAACAGGGTATGGTCACAGGCCACGACAAAGAGCTCATCATCAATAACCTGTGCAGTGGCAATCAACTGATCCGGACATCCAAGACTCCAGGCCGTGAGCATGCGCTTTGGCACATCCTTATCCGAATGCACAAGAATATTTCGGGTCATTCTCAGTTTAGCCTCATAAAGTGGTAAAAACTGAGCAGATCCGTTTGAATGGTCTCTTACGGCTTGATCCCGTTTTTGACCTGATGATCGCACATCCGAAAGTCGTGCCTTATCTGAAGGCATTTATGGGCGAACCTCAACTCATCAACACCTGGTCAATTTCTAAATACAAGGGAGCGCAACAGGGGGGATGGCATCGCGGCGTGCCAACAACGGATTACAGTTATCGAAACGGTGACATTCGCTCTCGAATGCTCAATACCGTGTATTTTCTAACAGATAATGGACCCGACGACGGATGCGTGGTGGCTGTACCGGGCTCACACAAGAGCAATTTTGATTTGAGCTGGCAGGAATATCAGGGATTGGATCTTCCAGGCGCCGTCGCAGTAACGGGCAAGGCGGGCGATGTCTTACTCTTTTCCGAGACCGTCATCCACAATGGACTGCCCAAGACCACAGAGCCAGTGCGATCCAATCTGTACTTCAACTACACACACGCACACTATAATGTGATGATGCGCGAGCCGCCAAATGGATACCACAGATGTCTTCCGCCAGAGATCCGCGAACGGTTTAATGAAGCACAAAAAGCGATGACGCGGTGGATGGAATTGGCAAGGTGGGAGGTGTAGCACTGCGTTAGATTATAAATAAACCTCTCTATCAAAACCGACGGAAACGAAATAGATTATTAATACTCAATATCTGGATCTACCATCCATTTCTTCTGGATAAGCTGATAGGTTTTCTCTTTCTTCACCGGGGCTTGTCGAGTATCTGTTGCCTCTTCACTTTTCTGCCAGAGTTCGTCGTGTCTCCCTTCTTCTTTATAATCAAATCCACGCAGCACCAAAGTCTGGCCACTCTTTCCCAAATCTGAGTAAAGTGCCCGCGCTTCGGAGGACATCTGTTCTATGGCTGGATCATAAAATTCAGGAACCCAGGTAGGCACTTTACTCTCAGATGTATCTAACAAACAAGTGTCTTTGAGTTCAGGAGCATCAATCTGGATGGTTGCGAAGAATTTTGCTTTTGAAAGAAGCATTGAATTAGGCTGTTGCTCAGGCTCAAGCACAGGAAGCCTGCCATCGACTATAGCGAAGCGTCTCTTTGAGAAACTTACACCCTGAATTGTAGGGTTTGAAGAGTCCAATCGTCCGGCCTGAATGATCGTTGCAGAATATCGATATTCCTTACCAGACTTTGAATCGGTAATTAATATCATCACCGGCCGATCAACCATTCGTATATCTCGGTAATCCTTAGTGTTCCGACCAAAAACACCAATAACCTCACCCTGCAATTGGTCTACGTCTTCTCCTTTCATTTTTATAACATCAATACTCTCCCCAGACACTCTCTGGCTCATTTTTTCTTGTAGGAGCTTGTAAAAATCGACTTTTCCAGAGTCAAACGGCCGACAGTAATTCGCACGAATGTCTTCAAGAAACGACAGCACCTCCGTGTATAAGGCCCCATCCCGATCCAATCGCAAGGCCATCGAACCTTCTTTATTAGGGCCCTCCAATGCTGG
The DNA here is from genome assembly GCA_965205975.1 of Candidatus Latescibacterota bacterium. Taxonomy (GTDB): domain Bacteria; phylum Latescibacterota; class UBA2968; order UBA2968; family UBA2968; genus VXRD01. Next base: position 4,750,239 of record OZ242195.1, on the reverse strand, counting down.
TAGAGTCCAGTTGTGGCTCCCAATCCAGAAATCTGCCTGCTCGTTACTGCGATTTGACAATAGCATCTTGGTGTGCAGCAAACCTGATGAGGTTGAGTACTTTGCAAGAGGACCTGGCAGGCGACGGATATTTAAGAAGACTTTGACACCTTTCTGAACCAGACTGGCAAGATGGTCAATATTGGTCGGCTTCTGTATATCCACACAGAGAAAACTATCTTCATTTTTAAGAACCTGTATACCCCGATTCCCTGTCAATCGCTGAAGCTGGTATTCTGAAATAGACCAGAAGGCGATTGCAGCCCGAACACACTCTGATTCCGAGAAAAAAGTTTGAATCTGTGGATCGAGGCTGATACAATTCTTCTTAGGCGGAATGATACAAAGACTTTCGATTCCCAAGTCATCTGGCTTCTTTAGCATCTTGTGCTCTCCCTTCTGTTATTTATCCTCCGTCATTGATCAACAACAATAATGCCAATAATACACGATGCAATCCGCTTCCCGATATTATTGATGGTAGGTAGGCGGTCTGTTAAAAGTGCCAATTGCGCATTGTCCAAGGGTTCACGCTTCAGCTTTCTCTCTAAACTTTTCAAATGCACTATGCCTCTGCGCTTTTGGCGTTCCTCAATCAGGATCGGCTGGATTATATCCAACCATGTCTGCGCAAGCTGGTAATAATCAATAGAGAATTCATGCGTTGGATCTGGATTGAAGAGCTTCTGAATCCCCCGCAATATATCTCTGCGTTCTCGTGGCACTTCTCGTGGCTTCAGATAGGCAACCATCAGGTTTTGAAGCAATTCCAGAGCACGCCTTTTCTTGTTTGGCAGATTCTGGATTTCGCTCTTCTGAATTTTCTCAACAAAATCAGTTAGGAGAACTTGAGCCTGGTCGATTCTATCATTGAGATTTTCCACACCTTCAAGGTTGGTTACCAGCTTCTCGCAGACTGCTGGCAGATCCTTAATGATTTCTCCGTTTTCGTCGATATAAATCCACCGAGGAGCATATTGTGCTGACCCCCTGATCGCGAAAAATCCCCAGCACGTATTAGATTTTACAACACTCACATTGCTTATGACGGTTGCTTCCGACAATTTTATCGCATTGTAGGTTTGGGTCTTGATCAACGGTTCCGGACCAAAAACCAAATCTTTGACGGGCTGAAACGCATCTTGGATACCATCTGCAAATGTTGCCTCAAACGTATCCCGTTGCATTTCTTCGTACAGATTCTTGGCAACAGATCCAGAAATGATGGTCCTGTTCGGATCCTCCAATAAATCTTGATCCTGCAGCAACTCTTCAGGGATATCAATATTGCTCCCCAATACGGTCTCTACAGTCCGGGCTGTTCTGAAGAATTTCATATCCGTTTTGAGCGCAAATTCCTCATGATCATCCGGCCAGTAGATCTCAATGGACCCATGGGGACTATCCATTCGGTCAATTCTTCCAATTCTCTGTTCTGCAATTCGCATGACACTGGGCATATCCAAAAGCACCATCGCCGATGCACGCTGCAGATTAACTCCTTCGGCCATCACATCCGAACAAAACCCAACAACTTCCTGTTTATCCGACTCCAAACCGAAATATTCTTTTGCTCGGCTTTTGCTTTGTTCGTTGTCACCAGTAACAGTGAGCGTTTCTATGTTTTTGTATTCTGCATCTATGATCTGTTCTATATAATGAAGGCTCAAAAGATGGCTATCAAAGGCCAGAATCAGGCTATGTTTTTTAAACAACTGAGTAATGAACCTTGCCTTGCTCTTTTCTCGGTGATCACTCAACTGCTTACAGAGTTCAGCGATCTGATTATAGATCCCAATTTCCTGATCACACTCAGTTTGATAAATCTCCCTCTTCGTTAGCCAAGACGGCAGTTCAATTGTCAGATTGTGTTGTGGCAGTGAAGCGCGATGCCTTTTCAAACTGCCAATAACATTTCCAGAGGGGTTCTTTCTTCTCTTAATGCGAAAATGGTGCCGGGCCTGTTCGGTTCCTTTAATGTGTTCCAGCAAAGCAGCTCGTGAAGATCGCATCATGGCTTGCACATTGTAAAGCGCAAGTGCCGCCGCGGCTTTCTGCCTGTTCTTCAAAATCTCTCGCTGTTTTTTGGGATCTTTGAGTTCATCGCGTCTCAGCCGAATTTTTCGCAAGAAAATCAAGCCTTTTAATCGGCGTGCAAGCGTATTGATTTCTCTGGCGATGGCAATGTCACGTTCTGATTCTTGTATCTTGTAGATGTCACAGATGTGCTCTGGATATCGACATTTTTCCCCGAACTGGTTCAAATATTTCCCGGGAGCCTCATCAATCAATCTGTTCAAATCTTTTTTTGTTCGCCTGATGGTAAAATTTCGGATATGTTCACGGAGCGGATCGGCATCAGACGTTCCTAAATGAGTCCGTTTCTTACTCAACATCACATATTCAGCAATCGCCTCATCCGATAGATTGTCAATATCGAGAATCTCAATCAGTCGGAACAGGTCCTCAATCTTTTTATTTATGGGCGTTGCGGTATAAAGCACAATGTGATCTGCTGAATTATACTGAAGTGCAGCACTTCTGTTCGAACGTTTATTTAAATAATTGTGTGCTTCGTCGATAAACAGAATCTTTGCATCCTTGACGTCATTTCGGTTTAGGCTCTGTTCACCCATACTGAGCTTACCTTGCGACAACATCACAGGGTAATTGTATGCCAATTGTTGATATTCGTTCCGCCAGTTGTCGATGACCTGCGGAGGACACACGATCAACGTATTGCTTCTTGCCCCTCGTCCACCCGTCCAGAGACGATTAATGATTGAAAGGTGCAAACCAGCACCAAGACGGGTCTTACCAGAACCTGTAGGATCTGCAATGAGTAAACTTCCATGGTTGTCCAATATGTAAAGCGCCTGCCCAATTGCCTGAACTTGTGAAGGCCAAATCTGAACATTGTTCAGAAGATCAAACACCTGGGGATATTTCTGAAGCCAGCTTCCTTCCAAAATCTCAGCTATAGCGCGCGCTAAAGCTTCCTCCCACGTCACCAAGCTTAGAAGCCGCCTCAACAGATCAATGATCTCCTGCTTATAATCACCACCCATCTGCCAGAAGTGCTCTGCGATCTGGCGGATTTCTTTATACTCATCTTTCGATTTCTCAAACCGTATATTGGCTTCATTCTGCAACCGGAGACCACTGACAGAAAAATTGCTCGATCCAAGAATTGCGTGTTCAGCCCCCACGTACATTTTAGCGTGCAAAGAATCAAAAATTTTCACTTCTAGACGATTTTGTTCGATATGCTCAATTAGGCGAAGTATAGCCCCACATTGTGTAATCGAAATGCCTTCCTCAAGCCAGAAATCTCGTATCTCCTGATTGAGCGGGATGTTGCGAAAATCATCCTGCCTGCTCAGGTTAGTGTACATAGGCTCATTGCCCAATACGACTCGAACCCGTTTTCCACCTGAATAATCAGCCCGTCCTAGGAATTCAACCATATAGGATAGAGAACTAAAACCCGTGATAATCAGAAAGTCATCTGAGACGTCAAAATCCTCTCTCACGAATTGTTCGACCTTCTGGTTACCCCTGTTTAGTGGAAACCTTTCAGCAGGGGGTAGCGCATCAAAATCAAGAAGAGGCTGTATCATCTTAAATCTCTAGTGCATCGTGGCAAAAGTCATTGGTGTTATAGATTAAGGGGTCTTCCGGTATAGGTCCATTTAAACGGTTTGGCCATGGTTTTGTTGAAAAAGGCAATGAAATCCAAAAGCGATTGCTGGAGGTCTTGGACAGAGGTAAAACTCCCTCTTTTGAGTAGGCGTCGCACGAGAATAGAAAACCAGCATTCAATCTGATTGAGCCACGAGGCGTGTTTAGGGGTATAAACAAAGCGCACTCGGTGGGCTTGATTGCTGAGGAAGTCGGCCCGGGTTTGCATAGATTTTAGAATCCCGTATTTGCCTTTTTCCCCTAAATCGTCTTGAATGTCGCACACATCAGCCACCCATCGGACTAAGGCTTCCGATTTATGGGTATTGAGTTGATCCACGACAAAGACCCACTCACCTTTTGGGTCTTGTGCAAAGGTCTGTTGGATGTGCGTCTTAAAATCTTTCTCTGTTCGTGTTAGGGATAAGGTTGGGGCAATCACCTGCCCTGTGGCGACTTCAAAATTGCCAATCAAGCAACAGGTGCCATGTCTTTTGTATTCAAACTCCTGATGTTCAACCCGTCCCTGCTTCATCGGTAGGGTGGGTTTGGCACGTTCTTTGGCCTGTATGCCCGTTTTTTCATCTGTGCTGATGACATGCACACCTTCTTCGTGAAGGTCAAGAGCAGATTGATATAAGGCACAGACCTTTTCACTTGCCTCGTAAAAGGCTTCTTTATCTTCATCAGGAGGACGCGCCCAATACCGGACTTGATGCGGCTTAAGATCGGCCTCTTTTTAAAAAACGTCCCACACTGCGAACTGAAATATCAGGGACGATGCCGCGGGCGATGACTGCTTCACGCAAGACTTGAGGCGTCCAATGGCTGATGGGATACCCACACGCTTTGGGGGCTTCACAGGAGAGGGCCACAATCTTTGTGACCACCTGTGCCGAATACCTCACAGGCGTACCTGGACGGGGCGCATCCGATAGGAGGGATAAGACCGCATCGGACAAGGCACGGCTATCGCCCTCGGCTTCCATCGCTTTGAGAGCCTCATAACCTGCCAGCCAACGCTTGCGCCAGGTAGAAACTGTCTTTGGATCTGCGCCGACTTGTGCGCTGACTTGACCGATGCCTAACCCTTCACTGCTTAACAGGATCATACGCGCACGGCGGGCATGGTCTTGGCGACTGGTATGGCGTTGGACAATGTGTTCTAAGACGCTACGTTGCATCACGCTGATGGGCAACGGGCTGGCTTTTTTGTAATAACCGGGCATGGACACCTCGATGAGACAGGCACTATAAACGGGATCGAATTTTATCTGAAGGCTTGGCGGACACACAAAGATAAGCAATGCTGATCATACAAGGAACCTTTTTTGCCACGATGCACTAGAGTTCAGTAATCCGACATTTTTAGTCGGTCAAAACGGTGCTGGCAAGAGCAATATTGCCGATGTGTTCTCTTTTCTCTCCGAGGCGATGATCATCCCCCTGCCAGCAGTGTTGGATCGTCGTAGAGGGATCACTTCGGTTGAATATCGAAGTACTTCGAAAAGGCGTCCATCCAACTTGGGGCTGAAGGTCGAACTGGAAAATTTAGACACTGAAACGAGTCGGGCTATTTACGCATTTGAATTGCGTGGCGTGACGGACTATGACTTTGAAGTCGTGCGCGAACAGTGCTTTGTTTTGCGGCGAGATGGTTCACTCGACTGGTTCGAACGCTCGCCCAACACATTTCGGAGCAGCACGACCACACTGGCCCCAGCTTTGGAAGCGAACACCCTTGCTTTGCCCCTAGTTGGAGGCGATAAGCGGTTTTTGCCAGCTTTTCGATTTTTGTCGATGATGCGAGTGTACCGAATCCAACCGGATGAGCTACGCGAAATGCAAGATCCGGACCAGGGATTTCGATTGCGTTTTGATGGGCGTAACGCAGCCAGTGTGTTGCGCGAGATTGAGAAAAGATCGCCGAATAACTGGCAGATAATCCGCGATCTTCTGGAAAAAATTGTTCCTGGAACAACCGACGTGAGGCCAAAGGCGCATGGCGACAAGCTATCGCTGGAATTTATACAGAGATGGGCAGAGTCAGAACAAGTGACGTTTGAAGCGCACAATATGTCCGATGGAACTTTGCGTGTATTGGGCCTTCTCGCGGCTGTTTTTCAGCCAATCCCGCCTTCAGTTTTGGTGATTGAGGAACCGGAAGTGACGATACATCCGGGGGGGCTTGGCTCGGTTCTCGATTTGTTGAGACACGCAGGCCGCTTCATGCAGACGATTGTAACAACCCATAGCCCCGATATTCTTGACGCCTCGTGGATTGAGGATCATCACTTACGAATTGTGAGTTGGGAAGAGGGGGAAACGCAAATTGCCCCGGTTTCTGAAGCCTCGCGTGTGGCACTGAAAGAACATCTGATGGGCGCAGGTGAATTGATGCGGTCCAACGCATTGGTGGCCGCCGATCAGTACGTGTCCGATTCATCTGAAATTGCGTTGTTCGAGGAAGACCTCAAGTGAATAAGATCCAACCAATCGTAGAGGGCCACGGTGAGGTAGCCGCAGCACCAGTGCTGTTGCGGCGTTTGATCGCAGAAGCGGAGGCCTGGGAAATAGATATTGGCAGACCGATTCGGCGCAATCAAAACCGGAGATGCCGCGTGGCGCGAAGGAACAATTGGAAGCGCGAATGAGTGCGGGCAGAAGCTATCTGGAGACAGCGGATCAGCCAGCTTTCAGCGCGACATTCTCCATGGGAGCCGCCTATGCTCAATGTCGATCCTTCCGCAAGCTGACCAGTTCATTCGGTGTCTTGCTGCGTGCAATGGGACAGGATATTGGCTCTTGGCCTCCTGCAGAATGGACAGAGAATATTTGAAGAGGATAGTGGCCGCCGATTGTTTTTCAGGCTCGTGGAGACCGCGGTGGGAGTGTTGATCGCATCCGGGATTTGATCGCGCGCGGCGCAGATGTGAATGCGCGCAATTACAAGGGCCAGACCGCGTTGCACTGCGCGGCAAGGGCGGGTTTTGTGGAGATTGTTTCTCTGCTTCTCGAACGAGGTGCCGAAGTCGATTTGCGAGACCGCGCGGGACATACGCCGCTTATGGCTGCGTTGCGTTCGACGATTAAGAACAAGGATGAGCTCCGTGAGGTTGTTCGCGTTCTTACAGAAGCAGGGGCGGATATGGATGAATAAGGAGCCGTCATCGCGGCCTGGTGTTGAGCCGCGATCCAGTAGTTTTGATTGTCATTGCGGCACGGTTTTAGCCGCGATCCAGTCTATCGCTTCTTCTGATCTATTACTATTCACAATGAGGTATTAAATGAGTCATAATCATGCTCAAAGGCGTGTCGAACGGATGCTGGATGCCAGCCAACATTGGAAAGACGTTGCCTTGCTGTCAGATGGATCAGTATTTGCACAGGAACCAGTGTGGACATTGTCTAATCTTCAAGACTTGGAGGAATACGTTATCAAGCAGCCTGATGAGGGTAAAGGTGGCTTTGTCGATAAACTGGAAAAGCAACTTGCCGTGACGGAACCCGAGGTCAAGCAACTGGCTGCGGAGATGTTGTGGGTCATGTATTTATGTCCGGACACTGTTATTAGTGCTTCAACAAAGCGTACGCACATTAGGCGTGTTTGGGAATGTTCGGGAGAACCCTTTCCTGAAAATTCTGATTGCGTAACAGATAAGATTCTTGGTGGGGCAGGTAATCCCGGACAAGGTTTTCTCAATTATCGTCCACACGATTTGGCGTTTTTCATCCACATGATGATTGCTTTCAAACGTCTTCCTGAACCGGAACGCCACAAGCTTCTCTCTGATGGCTGGAAGTTTGGCAAGTGGCTCGAAAAGATTCCAGGGTGTAATGATCGGCAATTTCGCAATATGATCGTGTTTTTACTTTTTCCTGACAATTTTGAACACATATTCGCTAGAACAAAGCGAAGGGAGATCGTCCAGAAATTTACAGGAAAAACCAAGGCAGAGGTCGAGGGATTGTCGGCATTGGAAATAGATCGAGAACTTCTCGATATACGGCGTCAAAAAGAAAAAGAATATGGCACCAGGAACCTGGACTTTTACGCTCCTCCTCTTAGTGAACTTTGGCAAGATTCTAAGCCTAAAAATGGGCCTGAACCTGATCAAGGCGATTCGCAACCGGAAGCAGATACTATGAAATACCCTTTGAACCAAATTCTCTATGGTCCGCCAGGTACGGGTAAAACCTATAATACCGTCAACCACGCTGTGGCGATTATTGAGGACAAGTCTTTGGATGAGATTGAAAATGATGACCGTCGAGATGTAAAACGGCGATTTGATAAATTGAAAGAGGAAGGTCAGATTGAAATGGTGACGTTTCATCAGAACTTTACCTATGAGGATTTTATTGAAGGTATCAGGCCTGTATTGGATGATGATGACAGAGATATTGAATATGAACTTTCTGAAGGTGTTTTCAAGAAAATTGCAGATCGAGCTAATAAAAATAGGACACAATCTGAGCAAACAGGTGACGAATCATGGAACATGGATGAATTGCTTCAAACATTTGCCGAGTCAATAGAGAACAGGCTGGAATCAGGAGAAGAAATCAATCTCTTTCCTTCCGGTGATAAAAGGGGTGCCACTATTGAAGAAATATATTGGTTAAAAGACGGTAATTTCAGATCTGTACGGCTTGGTGGTACCGTAAAAAAGGGTCAGAGACTTACCGAGAGTGTAATCAAACGGGATTACGGGACTTTTTATCGGGGGAAGATCAAATCGGCACGAGATATTAAACCTACCAGAGAATCTAAACGGCCTTACCATGGAAATTACCTGTACTACTTTCCATTATTTCAAAAAATAAAACAATTTCACGACCAAGAATGGCAGCCGGAAGAACCAATGACAGTAGAGAAGCGGAATTATGTCCTGATTATTGACGAGATCAATCGCGGTAATATCGCCAAGATTTTTTCTGAGTTGATTACGCTAATTGAGCCATCCAAACGGATTGGAAGCAAGAAGGATGAAACAACCGTTACCCTGCCTTATTCGCAAGACGCTTTCGGCATACCGGACAACCTGTACATCATCGGTACGATGAATACTGCTGACCGCTCCATCGCTCCTTTGGATACCGCATTGCGGCGACGATTTGATTTTATCGAGATGATGCCGGACTCAAAGCATGTCAGCGATAATATCGATGATGTGGACTGCCAGAAATTACTTAATGCAATGAACGATCGCATCCGTTTCCTGCTTGATCGCGAGCGTCAGATTGGACACACGTATTTTATGAATGTTAAGAGGATTAAGGGCAACGGGGAGGAATCCCTCGCGGCAACTTTTAAAAACCAAATCATTCCACTGTTGCAGGAATACTTTTACGATAACTGGGAGAAGATTGATCTGGTATTGAATTGCAATGGGTTTGTTCACGAAATCCCCTTTAAGAGCGATTTGTTCAAAAATTCAGATTTGATTGATGAAGAAAGAAAAATTTATGAACTGTCCGATGATGATGGCAAATGGGAAGACCCCGAAAGTTACCAGGCGATCTACGAAAAAGGACAAGGCGAAACCGGTGAAGCCGGATAGGACACCTGATTATGCCCGTTATTAACGATCTCCTCTCCATCAGAGAACATGAAGAACTGAAGGGTCTTGGCCAGAATGAACTGAGAGACCTGAAGGATTTTGCCCTTGAAAATCAAATGGATGGACAGGGCAACTACCGACCTGTTTTAGAGTTGAAAAACAAGCGGCTGTACGCGCAAAACTACGTCGGTATTATTGAAACGCACAAAGGGACCGTGCTCGAAATTCTGCCGAAGGTAGATTTTGCCGAAGATACAGAGAAAACCAAACAGGTTTTTTTTTCGATGCTGCGGGATTGGCGCGGGTTCAAATCATTGGCACAGTTCAACCAGAGTCACATCGACGCTGTGCGGCGTTTCAATATGCTGGAGGTGTTTGTCCACCTGTTTCTGAACAATCTCGTTTTACTGACACAACGCGGTCTCGCCCGTCACTACCAGCTAGTGGAAGATAACCAGCCTTATTTGCGAGGGCGAATCCTCTTTCCGCAGCATATTCGTGCAAATATAGCTAATCGTGCGCAGTTTTACGTCGGCTATGACGAGTTCAGTGCCAATCGCCCAGCCAATCGCCTGATTCACAGCACCATTCATAAATTAATGGGTTCTGTGCGGCAACCGAGAAATCAACAGTTGCTCCATCAGTTGCGTATCAATTTTTCCGATATTCCGCAGTCAGAGCACCTTGAAAGCGACTGGGTTCAATATCGAGTGAATCGTTCGGATCGTTCAATGCAGCATTACGATGAGGTGATGCAGTGGGTCGGGCTATTTCTGTTTGGTCACGGTTTGACTACATTTTCTGGCAAACATGTCAACCAGACGCTGTTGTTTCCGATGTGGGAGGTATTTGAAGATTTCGTTACGGCGAGCTTTCGACGGTATCAAAAAGATTTTTTTGTGTATAAACAAAGACCGCAAAAACCGTTGGCTTGCATTGGCGGCAAGGGTGTTTTTTATATGAAACCGGATATCAGCTTGACCAAACAGGACAAACAGGACGATGTGAAATTTATCCTGGATACCAAGTGGAAGCGTATTAACGGAGAGGAAAGTGACCCAAAACACGGCATCAGCCAAGCCGATATGTACCAGTTGTTTGCTTATGGGAAAAAGTATAGATGTAAGCAGGTCGCGCTTATCTATCCGAAGACTGAGCAGTTTAAGAAAAAATTGTGCTATAAGTTTGATGAGAAATTGTCTCTGTTTTGTTTTCCCTTTGATGTGACTAAGTCCGAATGTAGCGGAAAAAAAATACTGGAACACTTGAACAACAAACCAACTGGATTGCGGCTTTAAGCATGCCGCAATGACGATTGCAAGATCGACTGCACATCCCTCATATAATTCCCAAGGGAAGTGAAATATGAAAGCGAGGATCGTTGGAAAGCGGCAGGCTGATGTGGTGCCGGCACCGGTGCCGGAGCCAAAGGAGGAAGCAACAATTCTAAAATATGTCTATTGGATTTCTGATTCCTGGTATCTGGGATATCTTGTAGATTATTCAGATTATTGGACACAGGGCGAAACTCTAGAAGAACTGGAAGATAATCTGGCTGATATTTATAGTGAACTTGATAATCCCGAGTTGTTTTCAAGTGACAGTACCCATAATGACTTTCCGCTTGATGATGTTCCCGAAAATCATCAAACTGCTCAACTGTTAATTAGGAAGGCAATATGAAAGCGAGAATCGTTGGAGAGCGACAGTCAGATGTGGTGCCGGCACCAGTGCCAGAGCCGAAGGAGGATTGGGCGGTGGTGAAGGTGCATGCTTCGGCGATGTGTACGGAGTACAAGGCGTGGATGGCGGGGGATCGGCGTGAGGTGATCGGGCACGAGGGGGCGGGCGAGGTGGTGGCGGTGGCGCAGCCAGGGCGAGTGAAGGTGGGCGATCGGGTTACGGTGATGCCGCAGTATCCGTGTGGCAATTGCGCTTTGTGCCGATCTGGTGATTATATCTATTGTGAGGATACATACAACTTTGCCGAGTTCACCGGTAGCCGCGATGGCAGTGGTACGTTTGCCCATTATGTGGTTAAGCCCTCATGGCTTTTGTTGCCGATTCCCGAACGGGTTACGTACGAGCAGGCGACGATGGCGATTGACGGTATCGGCGCTTCCTTTGGTGGTATGCAGGCTATTGGCGTGGGTGCGTTTGATACGGTGCTGATTACGGGTCTGGGTCCGGTGGGGCTTGGCGGTATTATCAATGCTCGGTTTCGCGGGGCGCGGGTGCTGGCGGTGGAGCCTGCGCCGTGGCGCGCTGCTCTCGGTCTCGAGTTGGGTGCAGAGGTGGTGTTGCATCCGCAGGACGATCCGCTTGCGCGTATTCGAGATTTGACAGATGGTCGCGGGGTTGATTGCGCGGTGGATTGTTCTGGTTCTGTAGCGGGCGAGCGGCTGTGTATTGATGCGGTGCGGCGGCGCGGACGGGTGGCGTTTGTCGGCGAGTGTTCCCAGGATTTGCCGATTAAGGTGAGTCCGGATTTGATTCGCAAAGGGTTGCTGGTGTCGGGAAACTGGCTGTACAATATGCAGGATTACGAGGGCGTGATGCAGGTGATTGCTGAGTCGCCTCTTATCGATAAGCTGATCAGTCACGTTATGCCGCTGAGTAAAATTCAGGAGGCTTTCGGTCTCTTAGCTGCTGGCGAAGCCGCAAAGATCGTGCTTCATCCTTGGGCATAGTGTGTTTCTTTTAGCACGCTTTTAAGCCATGCTCTGGCACGCTTGCGATATGCACTTTCTCTGTGCATCCACAGGTCTGTATGCGGGTGGACGATATTGCCTTCGGGGATGTTGAATATTTGATCCGTTGGTACGTTCAGGAATGTGAATTGCGCCAGATTGAGGTGCGCTTTGAGGAATTGATCTTTTACCCTGTTGGCGTTCTGCCCGCAGATGAGTACGGGCCTGCCCTTTATCCGTGCGAGGCGGGTGAGAGCGGATGTGCGATCACTTTCTGGATAATCCCATTCCCTTTCGCCGTCGAAGTGGTCGTGGGTGAAGATGCCTTTCCAATAGGCTGCGATTTCGTCGTCTGCAAGGCCGATGTAGCTGGTGCCTATGGCTCCGCGCGAGAAGCCGCAGATGAATATGTTGTGCAGGTCGCCTCCAAATTTTTCACAGATCCTCGGGAGGTTGGTTTTGCAGTAGTTCACAGTTGCTTGCTTGTCGCCCCACCATGTGACGGCGTTTTCTTTTTTTCCTTTTTCTATATATGGCATGGTTATCCAGATAAATCCTCGCCCTCCACTCATGCCATAGCCCAGGTTCGCATCTTCCACTTTCCCAGTTGATTTACAAGGTTCCCATTTGTTGCCGGTGTATTCGACGATGACGGGATATTTGCGCCTGGGTTGCCAGTCTGTGGGAAGGTATAGCGCGTGGTGTACGTCGGTCCCTCTGTATTCCGGCGCAGTTTGACGCACACGCTTGCCCGGCGCTGGCGCTTCATCCGTCATAGCCGGTGTAACGAGGTCTAATGGCATGGTCACTCTGCATTCGAGTTCGTTCAGGATTCCAATTCGCCGAGCCAGCGTGTTACAACCCGACTGCCTTTTTGTATTTCAGATATGGCTTCGTGGTCGGGTTGTTCTTGTTCATCGATCAGGCCTTTTCGCCGGAAGCGATTTCGGAGATAACCACCGCAAAGATGCGCGCCTATTGCGCCGGGGTTTTTCAGGAGGCCGTAGAGGGCGTCGGCATACCATTCCCCATCCACGAGATGATATTCCCCATCCAGGTATTTTCCGCTGTCATCCGCGATGGTTTCCCGGGGGCGGGAGCCATCTGCCCATAGAACCGGTTTTCCCGTGGCGGTGTGCCATTCGCGCATGTGTGTGACCGGATCTCCGAAGTCCTGAAAGCTGAGTACGTCAACGTACGGGTCGGCAGCCTGTACAATTTCCATTGGGAGTGGTGCGAGTGCTTCGTATCGGTCTCCGAGGATCAGGTGATGGGGATCATAACGGCGAATGGCGTCGTGGGTGATTTTGTAGTATCGCTGTGCGAGGTTGAAGAGTTCAGTCCGGCCCGCTTGCGATTCCAGTCGTGTGGGATCAAACATGGCTCCGCGCCATGTCGTTTGAGGTCGGACGTGAATCCAGGTGGGACAGTCCGAGTAAAAATAGCCGATTAAGTTCGGTTCTTCTCTCAGTCGGGCGCATTCGGATCTGGCGACATAATCGCACCAGTCCTCGAAGTCTTTGCTGAAGATGTCGGGATTTTTGTGCCATGCGTTCCATTGATGTGTTTCGATGAAGGGCAGCAGGTGGCAGTAGGGCATGGATAGCGCGCGATATTCTTTTAGGGTGAAACTCGGACTGTGCGCGTGTTTTAAAATGGTTACATCCTGTACCCAGCCGACGGTATTGAATCCCCATGCTTTCAGGTCGGGCGATACGGATTCACAGATCCATTTGATGCTGTTGTTGTCGTATTTCTGTTTCCAGCGGGGCAGATTTTCTGGATACAGCAGTGGGGAGGAGTCGATGTGATTCAGTCCAACTGAGAAGAAGGGCTGTCGATCTGGCGTGAGCAAGACCCAGCGTTCGCCGAGTTTTGCGAGGGTGAAGAATCCTTCGGGGGATGTTTGTGTTGTTTCGACTGTTTCGATTACGGTATTCATGGAGGCTCCTTATCAGGCTGACTACCCCATCCTCAAGTTGCGATCTTCGAGGGGCAGGTCAATGCGGATGTTGCCGCGGCGGTGAGATTCTCTTATGGCGATGCCGATTTCAAGGGCTTCGCGGCCAAACTCGCCGGGGCAGATGTCCTCGCGGCCCTGTTCAATAGAGCGACAGACGCCTTCGATGGCGTCAACCATTGAGCTTCTGGGGTGCCATGGTCCCGGTAGGTGTGTCTGGGTGGGCGCATCGGTTTCGGGATGTGGGGTCCATATTTCGAACTGGGCATGGGCGTTGCGGGAGATGATGCGGCCGGTTTCGCCGATGAATTCCAGGGACCAGGCAAAGGGTCTGGTTTCGGAGCGGGAGTTTAAGATGGTGCGGAGGCCGTTTTCATATACGATGATTCCCGATCCGGGGATGTCGGTGTTGGACTGTGCCTGTTTGTCTGTATCGATGAGACCGACTACCCATTGGGCTGGCGCGCCGGCAAAGAGGCGGAGTAAGGTCAGGGTGTGGCTTTGAATATTGGAAAGGCTGGAGGGGCTGTGGCAGATCATTGTTTTTAAGGGGCCAATGATGCCGTCGGCAATGAGTCGGCGGGCGTTTGTGTAGTAGCTATACCAGTTGAGATGGCAGGCGATTGAGAGGATGACGTTGTTTTTGGCACAGGCGTCGATCATGGCATCGGCTTCAGCCAATGTGCGGCACATCGGTTTGGTGGCGAAGATGGCTTTGACGCCCAGTTCGGCCAGGCCGACCGTTATTTCAGCGCGGGGTTCGGGGCGGGTGGTCAGGCAGACCACGTCGATTTGTTCTTTTTCGACCATCTCCCGGTAATCGGTGTACAGGGCTGAAACGTCCCAGCGCTGTTTGAAGTCCTCGAGTTTGGCGGGGTCATCATCAGCGGCGGCAACGAGATCAATTCCCCGGGCTTCTATCATTGCAGGCGCGTGTGCCCAGGGCCATGGGTAATGGGGCATGCCGATGTGTTCGTCGTCAATGGTGCTGCCCATTCTGCCGCATCCTACAACAGCGCCTCGATAGGTATTTCTGGGAGCGGTATCCCGCATGGTCTGAAAGGCTTTACCTTTGGGTTCGGCCATTGGGTTCTCCTCTGGAAGCTGTTAAGCACTCTTCTGTACAATAAGCAACTCGCGGTGTTCGTTGGTTTCGATGCCCCGCTGAGTGGTGTACTTTTCAAGAATCTGGTTAACGCCTTGCCAGTGTTTTTCGATTTCGAATTTTTCTGGCAATGGGACTGTGTGTAGCCATAAGAGAAGTGATTCAACATCACAGAACCAATACGCGACGTTATATTCCATGAGCGCGATGATGCGATTGCCGAGTTGCTGGAAAGTTTTGGCGAATTCTCTATCAGGCGACCACCAATCCTCGCCAAAACTGTTGCTTGTCCAACCGAACGCCGCCAGGATATTGGACGTATTGCGATGTCCCACGCCCTGATTGATAAAATACCCTCCCGTGCGTAGCACACGCAAAATCTCATCTACATTGACAACTGAATGTCGAT
Organism: Candidatus Latescibacterota bacterium; assembly: GCA_965205975.1. GTDB lineage: Bacteria > Latescibacterota > UBA2968 > UBA2968 > UBA2968 > VXRD01. The sequence goes on along the minus strand of OZ242195.1, from coordinate 4,734,791 downwards.
TCAAGACAATATCAAAATTTGAGTCAGGCAATTGCAGAGCATCAGCACTCATGACATTGAAAGAGACGTTGTTTATCTGCATTTTGGATTGGTTCTCATGAGCTGTTTGAATCATTTCGTCGCTAATGTCGATACCAATGCCCCTGCCGAAGTTCGGTGATAGAGTGAGAAACTTTTCACCGCCACCCGTCCCTATATCAAGGACGCGAGATGATGAGGTGAGGTAGTTGCGAACCAGAGTAAGATAATCCCAGGGTACGGGATCTCGTCCATCTCTTACGGCGGAGAAATCCCATCCTTGAATTTTACCAATAGACGCTGCGATTTGTTTTAGCTCTTTAAGCGTCATTACGTTGCTCATATTTGATCAGCAGCAGCAATCTCAGCTTTTAATTCATCAACGGATTGGCTTCCTTCTCGCAGTGGAATGCCCTGTTTGAGGAAGCGTTGTCTCAGTTCTTCTCTATGGAGGCCGAGAAGTTCCGCTGCCTTGCCGAGGTTAATATCACGATCGAGATAGGCACCTATTACAAGTTTTTCAAGGCGTACAGGGTTTGATTGGTGTAGATAATGGAGTATATCATCTATCAAATCGGAGTCCATTTCACTCATTTTTTCGAGTTGTTTAATTTGCCAAGAAGCCATTTTACTATTCCTGTGTAAAGAGGGATGAACAACGGAAATTTCTGGATCAGTTTATCCATTAAAATATGGGCAAGGTCGGAATAAGTAATAAGTCAAGATAAGTAGTTGAAGTATGCTATTTCGCTTCTGCCCGCCAACTGCTCTGGACTGTATCTCTCATGACCACCAGTAAACCGGGCCAATCGGTTTCGGCAAATTGAGTTACTCCCTGCATGACCCGGTGGTGAATTCTATGTCGATTCGGCTGACGCAGCCGGACGATCAACACGCCATGATGTCTCTCTGTACGATACTGTGTAAAGCCTCTATCTGCTGTGATAAACAAACATCTCTGTCTCTGTACCATACTCCACAGTTCGTCATCCTGCATGCCCTCATCAGGAGTACCGCGAATATCGCGTACCTCGTGCCCCATCTCTCGCAGAGCTTGCACAGTCATCAAGGGAATATGTTCATCAACGGCAATCTTCATGCTTATCTCGACAAAGTTTCTATAGGGGTTACCTGTTCTTCAGCGAGTGCGGCCCCATAGTCGAAACAGGCATGAATGTCTTCTCTGGTCAGTGAAGGATATTCTTCCAGGATATCATCAAAGGTATCCCCATTGGCCATCATCCGGAGGATTAAATGCACTGGGATACGAGTGTCCTTAATACAGGCTTGTCCATGACAAACTTTGGGATCAATAATAATACGTTCATGCATTTTTTATCTCCATTCTTTTTGTTAAGCGTGTAACATCCTCATGAATGTATGGTAGTTTGAATAGTCTTCAACCCAAAACTCACATTTTCCCTTTAAGCGTGGTCCTACGCCGATGAAGTGCCATCCCAGTTTTTTGGTTGCCTGGATATCCCATACAGCATCACCGATATATACGACGCGATGGAAACGGTCCCCCAATGCAGATAGGCATTTCTTCATGATTTCCACACGCTCGTCACTGTCATCACTGGAAAACAGTACCGTATTTCTCAAGCCAAATCCCGCATGCCTGAGTTTCATTCTGGCGGTATGTCTCCAGCCGCCTGTGGCAATTCCAATTTTATAGTGCCGATCAGATAGAAGTTTGTCAATCAGGCAAATCGCCCCTTTCTTTGAGCGACATTCGCCACCATTTTCAAGATACTGCGCAATTAATTCACCGAATTTTTTGCGGACTTCTTCAATTTGTCCGTTTTCTCGGATCTTATTCTCTTTCATTATTTCTCGCAACATACCTGAATCTGTTACGTTTTTGTATTGGCTCCAATCATCGTGGATGCAAACTTCGCCCAGAACCTCTCTTATCGCAGAGATGTAGCTGGTCCCATCAAAATCAAAACTTTCGACCAGGGTTCCATCAATGTCAAATATCGTGGCGATCATTTGTTATCGCATCTGTCATGAGAGTGCGTATTGGTTTTTTAAATTGTTATTCAAATATGGGCAAGGTCAGAATGAATTGCAAGTCCAGATGGGAAAGATGATATTCTGAAGTTCGGTGCTGGTTGACTTTGGTAAAGTGAGGTTTTATTTTCGGGTACCAGATATTGGATCAATGTATGGGAGAGAATATGAAGATTACGGATGTTAAATACCATCGTTTGCGCTATCCCGTGACCGAGAAGTTCGGAAATTCTTTTGCGTGGATTACGGAGCGGTCATCTACTCTGGTGGAGATTTTGACCGATGCGGGCATTACGGGATGGGGACAGGGGGCGGGGTCGATTGGTGAGTCGGATATTCAGTGGCATGTGATCGGGCAGGATCCGTTCGATTGCGAAGTGATCTGGAATGCGCTGAACAGTTCGGGGAGTCTGAGGAATGTGGGGGCGACCAGCGGCGTGGATATTGCGTTGTGGGATATTATGGGTAAGGCACTTGATGTGCCGGTTTATCGCCTTCTGGGGGGTGCATTTCGGGACCGTATCCCCTGCTATGCCAGTGGGTTGTTCAGGAAAGACAGGCCGGATAATACACAGGCGTTGATGGATGAGGCCAGGGGATATGTGGATCGGGGTTTTCCCGCGATGAAGATGAAGGTTGGATTGGGGAAGGCGTACGATGAGCAGAATGTGGCTGCTGTGCGAAAAGCGATTGGCGATGATATTCTTTTGTGCGTGGATGCAAATTTGGCCTATGATGTGGGTACGGCGATTGAGGTGGGACGCAGGATGGAAGCGTACGATCTGTTCTGGTATGAAGAACCGACTTCGAGGGATGATGTGGCCGGGTATGTAGAAATTAAAAGGGCGCTCGGGATGCGGATTGCGGGATGCGAGGGTTTGCAGGGTCGCTGGGCATTTCGGGAGTTTATTCAGCGGCGGGCGGTGGATATTGTGCAGCCGGATATCGCGATTGTCGGCGGGTTTACAGAGGCGAGAAAGGTTGTGGCGATGGCCAGTGCCAATTATATTCCGGTTATGCCGCATATGTGGGGGGCAGTCGTTGGCCTTGCCGCTACTCTGCACTGGCAGGCGTCGATGCCAGATGCGTCCGGTTCTATGAATCTAGTCCCTTCTTTTTTTGAATGCGATATGACGGAAAATGGGCTTCGAACAGGGTTGTCCAAAGAGCCTATTTTGCCCGTGGATGGTTTTCTCGCGGTTCCCCAGGGTCCCGGGCTGGGGATTGAGATTGACCGGGATGTTCTTGAGAGATATTCGGTTTGACGCGATGTCTTTTCAAAGGAGCGATGCGATGGACGAGATGCTGAGATGTTTTGCGGAGAACGGGTATGCCGTGGTGGAGGGGGCGCTTTCACCGGAGGAGGTGGCGGCGATTAACGATGGGATTGATGCGGATGTGGCCGCGAACCCGAAGGAATGGGAGCCTGGACCTCGTCCGGGGCATATAGCGGTGGGCTGCAGGGCACCGGAGTTGATGCACAGGACAGAGGCGCTGGATGGCCTGGTTCACCATCCGTCGGTCGTGCCACTGGTGCATTGCATTCTCGGAGCGGGTGTTCAGTTTAGCAGTCTGAGTTTTTTGCGGCGCGAGGTGTGTGCCGCCGATCCGCCAGAGGATATTGACGGCGGCGATCCGCTCTGTCTCTCGCGGCAGTGGCACCGGGAGTACAACGGTATTGTGGAGGGTGCTGATCGGAATGCGTTTTTTGCCCCGGCGATACAGGTGATTTACTATCTGGATGATGTGGATGCCGGGTCCCACTGCACGAGTCTTATTCCAGAGAGTGCCGAGACCAAGCGTCAATTGCCCAAGACGCGGGAGGGGAAATCCGGATGGGGCGAGGGTGTTTTGCGGATTGATGATGATGAGACGGCGTATGTAGATCCGGATAAGCCGATTTGGACAGATTCTTTTGGTCGCACAAATCCCCGACGGATCGGTCGGGTCGATGTTCACGCGCCAGCGGGGTCTGCTGTGATGTTCAATATTGCCAGTTATCACTGCGGGACTGTCCGGCAGACGCAGCGGATTCGGCGCACGGCGCATTTGATGTATCGGCAGCCAGATCCGATATTCTCGCGGCACGCACTGGGTCCCGATTGGGAGAGTGTGGCGGCGTTTAGAGCCGCGCTGCCAAAGCGATCAGCGATTGGATAGAGTGAATAGAGGCTAATGCGATTTTGCCTGGTTTCTGACAGGCAATCTTTCAGGGTTTTGATTCTGGCATCGTATTCAGCCCTGAGTTCCAGAGCTTCATAGAGGTAGAGTTGGTTGCTTTCGTCTGGCATGTTTTCTCCTTCCTTTCCCTTTCCGTCATTTATGCATTTATGCATTGTTTTGGTGCGGTATCGACTCTGACAAAGCCGAAGAGATGAAAGATTCAGAGAATGTAAAATTTTTTTAGAAAAATAAAAAACGGGTAGAGAATTACGAGACGCTCTACCCGTTTTGCTGGTTTTTGGGACGCGCTCTTTTCATGCCACGATAGCTTCCATGTAGGGCCGCATCACATTGGTCATGCGACAGACCTTTGCGAAGTGCCAGAGGTCGTCCATTGTGGTGCGACGGTCGCGGATGCATTCTTTCAACGCTTCAAGAGCGATGTCCAGGCCGATTTTGTTGCGGTATTTGAAGCAGTCCGCAACTGTTTTGGCGGGGTTAAAAATCTGAACGGGAACGCCTTCAATCCGATATGTTTCGATTCCTTCAGTCAGTGCAGCACCGGAGAACCGCATCACTCTCAGAGGAGGAAATTGCATCTTTGGCCTGGCTGCTCTGCGGTCAATGGCCATCCAGACCTGATGCGGTAGCTGTGTGCCGATTTCGTGGAAGCTCAAGGCTGACAGCAGACAAATTACCCCGTGGGAAACGCGCTTTGCTACTTGCGCCAGCCCATAGTGTACCGAAATCTCGGCGTCGGCTGCAATGTACAGGCCTCTTCCCTCCCGTCGTACCAGTCCCTTCTGATATAGTCGGCGCAGATATTCGGGGTGAAGGCCCCGGGATGTCAGATCGCAAACTCTCAAGAGACCTTGCTGTGCCAGCTCCAGAACTTGATTTTCAGGTGAATTTTTAGACATGTGTCAAAGTATATCTATTTATAATTTTTTGTCAATATTATTACACAAAAGGCTTATATTATTATGTGTCTATACCAGAGTTAATGTGACAACCTGAAAACTGTGATACTGGTTGCCCACATTTTGTTTCCACAAGATGTGCGATGTGGCAATTTCAGGTCTTTGATGAGATAGAGGAACCAGGATATGAAACAACCCAATGTTGTGTTTATCGACTGTCACGATTTGGGCGATTGGCTCGGTTGTTATGACCGGCCTGATGTATCGACGCCAAATCTGGATCGGTTGGCTTTTCAGGGTGCCCGGTTTTCGCAATTTATCGCGACGGCACCCATTTGTATTCCCAGTCGCGTTGGCTTGTATTGCAGCCAGATGCCGCATATGATCGGTGTGTGGGGACAATTTCCATATCGTGATGATGCTGTGTGTATGGCGCGTTATTTTCAGGATGTGGGCTATGAGACGGTGCTGAGCAACCGGTTGATGATTTTGAATGATCCATCCTGGGCGGGTTTTTCGCGTGTGATAGAGGGGAAGGCTGGTGTGGAAATGCTGGTCGAGCGTTTTTTGCGAGAAGAAGCACCGTCTATCGAGCGTCCCTTTTTTTTGCAGGTCTCTTTCTCGGAGGTACATAGACCTTTTGGTCTGGATTACGATCCAGATCTTGCGGAGAGGATGGTTGTGCCGCCGGATCTGCCCGATTGTTCGGAGGTGCGTAAAGATCTCGCCGCGTTGTGTCGGCAGATTGGGGCGTTGGATAAAAAAGTGGGGCGGATTTTGAATGCACTTGATGATTGTGGGATGGCGGATGAGACCGTTGTGGTGTTTACTACCGAACACGGTGTGGCGACTGCGCGGGCAAAACACACGCTTTACGATGCGGGTATCCGCACGACTTTGCTTATGAGATACCCGTCTGAGATTGCTCCTGGTGCTGTGTATGGCGATTTGATTAGCAATCTGGATCTGCTGCCGACGTTGATGGAATTGTGCGGTCTGGAGAAACCGGATGGTATTCTGGGGCGGAGTTTTCGGGGGTTGTTTTCCGGTGCGGGATGGGCCGGTCGGTCTGTGGTGTTTAGCGAGCAGACCTGGGGGCGGCGTGCTGGGAACTGGTATTATACGCCGATGCGGTGCGTTCGGTCAGATCAGTTCAAGCTGATCCGCAATTTTGCGCGGGTGCCAAATTATGTCGATAATGGGTGGGTGAATCGTTTTCAGAACAGGCGAGAGGTTGTTCAGGCACTTTTTTCAAGACCGGCACCGGATCGGGAGCTTTACAGTTTGGCAGACGATCCGTATGAGTTGAACAATGTTGCAGATGATCCGCGTTTTTCAAAGGTTCGCGATGATTTGGAGGGGCAATTAACCGCGTTTCTCGAGGAGACAGAAGATCCCATTTTGATGGGGGTTGTGCCGAATAGAGAAGGTCACTCCGATGTTCCGCAATGGATTAAACAGTCAGACGGGTCGTTTCTGCTGGAGGCGGATCGGGAGATTTATCACTCGGAGCAGCCTTTTGATCAGGAGAAGAGCGTATGAGGCAGCTTGAAAATGGTTTGAGTGAACGGACGCTGGCTTTTGAGCCTGGTTTTGAGGTGCACGGTGAGGAGGTGTGTCGCACGTTTCAGCCGTCGTATGTCGTTACGCGCGCTGGCGTGTTGATCGCCTTTTGTCAGGGTAGGTTGCGCGGAGGCCGCGACGACGATCCGAAGGTGATTCTGACGAGCAGGAGCAGAGATTGGGGCGCGACGTGGTCGCCAGCGAAGGCGGTTTCGGGTCGGATCACCCACTACGCGGTGTCTGCGTATCTTTCCGAACGTGATGGACGTGAGCGCGTGTCTGTTCTGTCTATGGTTGATTTGCGGGGTACGGAGAATATTTACGACAAGGACTATGGCGAGATGCGGGCGCAGTCCGGTATCGATATCGATGCCGTGGGGCGCGATACGCCTATGGTTCTTTGCCGGTTTGATTCGGATGACGATGGCGATACCTGGACTATGGAGATGTTGCTCGGGGACCGGTCGCCTCTGAATCACCGGTATTCCGATGGTACGCTGATTATGTTTAACGCGGTGGGTCAGGTTCACGCGATTTCCGAAGGTCCTCATCGGGGGCGGTACGTTCTGGGGGGACCTGTTACTGTGGTGCCCGAGGGGGAGGCCGTTACGGATTATTTTCGCAACCATCCCCAGTCCGGTTCTGCCGTTATTTATAGCGATGACCAGGGTGAGACCTGGCGCGTGGATGGCTTTATTACAGATTATCTGGGTAATGAAGCTTCCGCTGTGTCGATTAACCGCGGTGAGGAATTGTTGCTCGTCCGCAGGCTGAATTCGCGCGGTATGCTCGAAGCCCACGTTCCCTTCTCGGAGGTGCGTCCCGGTCCTGTGCAGCGCATTGCCCATACTTCGACGGATTGTGGCAAGACGTGGTCCCGGCCCTTTCTCGTCGATATCAGTGGGGTGCTCTGCCACGGTACGCTTGCCAGGGGCGGGAGGCGTTTGCTCTTTTCTATTCCCAATGGCTCCAGCCTGCCCGAATCCGAGCGGCAGCACGCTACAGAGCGCCAGCGCGGTGCGATCTATTTTAGCGATGACGAAGGTCAGACCTGGTGCCACAAGGTTATCGAGCCGGAGACCTTTTCGTACAGTACTGTTGGTCCTCTCAATGAGTCCCAGTATATCACACTCTACGCATGCAGTCCCATGGGGCAGGAGGGCGTCGGATGTCGGGTGTTTGAGGATGCATGGCTGGATGCGTAGAAGGATATAGGAGGTATGTTATGATTGGCGAATCTGAAATTGCACAATTTGAAGAGGTCGGGGCGGTAACTATCGATACGCCTTTTAGTAAAGCGCGGCTGGATCGTGTTTCGAGGGTTTTTGATCGGATGCTGCCGTTTGAAGGCCCGGAAGATGGAAAACCGACCCAGTATCGTGTGGGACAACGGTATTTTCTCGAGCCTGAATTGCTGGATCTGATCCAGGATCCGTTTTTGGAAGCTGTGGCGAAAAAGACATTGGGGGCCGATGCCGTGCATTTTTTTAATGCGTTTGTTGTCACCTCCTATCCACAGCCCGGCGCACTATTCAGTTTTTCCGAACATGTGGATATAAAATATAGTCTTTCAGACCTGGATGTCACACCCAAACAGATGCTTTGCAGTTGTCTGCTCTGGTTGAGCGATGTGACGGAAAAACGGGCACCTCTCATGTACCGACCCGGCAGCCACCGTTTGATTGCAGAGGATGTGGAAAAGCACGGGACTTATATTCGGAATCCAGTCCCATTTCGAGAACTTCCCGAGTTGCCTTTTGCCGATCCGGTTCCTTTGCTTGCAAAGGCAGGACAGATGACGGTTTGCACCACGGCAATGGTCCACGGCGCATCTATCAATATTGATGCGTTTCCCCGGAAAGTGATGTTTATGGTGTTTAAGCCCGCAGGATATACCATTGATGCTAACATGAAAAGCATAGAAGTCCGAGAACAATATTATCGCGAGTTGAGAAATCATTTGCGTGAAGATCGATTGGGTATTCTTGAAATGAGTTGAATAACCTTTCAAATGTAATCCGAAAACGAAAAATTAGTTCTTGACATTTTTATCAACACAACTATATTGTTGTGTTGATAATTTATACTTTATTGGATTTAGCTTTGGCGGGCAGCTGCTACCCGTCGGAATCTGTCAGAAGATACGGCGAATCTATGATACCACTTTTCGATTCTAACGGATGCTTACCCGTCGGCATATATTGGACAACTTGGGAAAAATTCAAAATCAGATTCGGTGTGACCGCTCATAGGCGCAGACTCTTAGATGGCCTGGAGCAAGGATTAAAGTCTTTGAAAGCAGCCGGCTGCTCGACTGTTTACATAGATGGAAGTTTTGTTACAGATAAAGAAATCCCTGGAGATTTTGATGCATGCTGGGATGACAGCGGGGTTGATCTGGCATTACTTGATCCCGTTCTGTTAAACTTCGATAATCAACGGGCGGCACAAAAAGCCAAATACCATGGAGAATTCTTTCCTGCTCATCTTGAGGCAGAAACTACGCCTCCCTACAGGATTTTTCTCGATTTTTTCCAGACCGATAAAGCTACGGGCGATCCAAAAGGGATTATAGCCATAGACCTAAGTGGGTGGTAGATATGATCAAAAACGAGAGACAATATCGGATCACCAAGGCCCAGATGAGGAAGTTTGAGGGTGCTTTGGCGGAGTTGGCTGAAAATAAAGATAAGAATATTCATCCTCTACTCCAGAAAGCTCATCAGGATGCATTGAGAAGTCAATATGAGGAACTCCGTATGCAGGTAAAGGAATACGACGCGCTTGTAGAAGGTAAGCGCGATGTTCTCGAACGTCTTTCACTTACTGATCTTCCTCGTGCTCTCATTCAGGCTCGGATTGCTATGGGGTTATCTCAGAAGGAACTTGCCCATCGTCTCGGACTCAAAGAGCAACAAATACAGCGATACGAAGCAAATGAATATGCGACTGCCAATCTTGAACGATTGAAAGAGATCGTAGAAGCTCTAGGTATTGAAATGCAAGAGGACCTTTTTCTTTCTTCAGAACGATTTTCACTGGAAAAAATCTTCAGTCGGATGGAAAAATCCGGTTTTGAGAAGAATTTTATATTCAATCGATTACTGCCGCGAGATTTAGTCGCATACATAGAACAAGAGAATGAAAAGAGCCAAACCGGAAATGTACCATTGCAGGTTGCTACAGCAATTGCTCGCGTATTTGGATGGTCTCCTACTCTGATCTTTGGTTCTCGTCCATTAATAATGGATTCTGCTATTGCGAGAGCTGGAAGATTTAAAACTCCTGTATATGCAAAAAGAACCAGATTAAGTGCCTATACTATGTTTGCCCATATTTTGGGTCTGCATCTTCTTGATACAACGCAGGATCTGAAACCACAAAAAGTGCCTACAAATGGTCTCAAAGTGAGAGAGGAGATACTGTCTTCCTATGGATCTGTCACATTTGAAAATGTGCTACGCTATGTATGGGGCTTAGGTATACCCGTGTTGCCGTTGCGTGATCCAGGCGCGTTCCATGGTGCCTGTTGGCGGATAGAATACCGGAATGTGATCGTACTGAAACAAGGGACGAATTCATTAGCGCGTTGGCTATTCGATCTTTTGCATGAACTTGCCCATGCGGGCGAAGATCCCGACAGCGAAGAATATGCTATGGTTGAGACTGATCCAATAGAAAGGCAAGGCTCTGATGAGGAGGCCGCTGCGAATGATTTCGCTGATGATGTCATGCTTGCGGGACGCGCGGAGGAACTTGCTGAAAAATGTGTTGAGGCTGCTGAAGGAAAAGTAGAATGGTTGAAAAGGGTCGTTCCCGAAGTGGCTGAAAAGGAAAGTGTAGAGGCAGATGCTCTTGCCAATTACATAGCATATCGACTGTCGTCACAGAAGTTAAATTGGTGGGGAGCAGCCAGCAACCTGCAGAAAACAGATCCTCTACCCTGGGTCACCGCTCGGGATATACTACTCGAACACGTAGATCTTAGTTACCTCAACGAATTCGATAGAGATCTACTAATGCGTGCAATAGATGATGGTCTGTATTGAGGATTGACGCATGGCTAAAAAAGAACTGAAACCGTTGAAGATTACATGCACCAGCACAAATTGCGAAGACAACCTTCATTGCTTCAAAGCTACCCAACGGATGAAGCAGAAGAATGAGCAAGGAAGATGTCGCCAATGTGATGCTGATTTAGTTGATTGGAAGCGGGTACATAAACGCAATTTGTCAGATGTTAAGCATACATTTGATTCATTGAAGATAGAATATTTTCGTCACCACTATTGGCACAAAGATATTGACCTTAGAGCAATAAATCATGCTCGTAGAAAGGGTCTAATTCGTCTCAAAGAAGCTGCAGAACACAGGATTCGTAAGTACGTAGGGCCTGCGGAGCCCAATCGGGATGGACGTCAAACTCCTTTCAAGGGTAATTCGATCTATTATGCGCAACATGCTACTGCCTGTTGTTGTCGGAAATGCATGGAATATTGGCACGATATCCCACTCGGCAGAGACCTCACGGAGAAAGAGATCAAGTACGTTACAGAGCTTGTTATGCTCTATATAAATGAGAAATTACCTACTTTGACTGTAAAGGGGGAGAAGGTGCCTCCAATCAGACAGAAGAAAAGGCAGTCTTAAAAAAGAGGTGGTTGTGACATGAGCAGCAAGACGATCAATACAGACGAATTTTCTGAACACCTCAGGAAAAAATCAGTAGATCTTGAGAACCGTCGTCTGCTCATCACCAATTTCATCGGCACAGAACAAGAGCAGGATCTGAGTGAGCCTCCTAATTGTAAGGGCCTAGGTCGCATACGGCATTTTGGTCGTAAAACGAGCGAGGGGTGGCCAGAGAATCCCTTACCAATTGATCCGGTCTGCAGAGCTCTTGATATAGCACCAAAAGATAAGATGCGAGCACAGGTTTTTCAAAATGCCTCGTGCAATTGGAGATGCTGGTATTGCTATGTGCCCTTCGAATTGCTATCTGCTAATCACAAATTCTCTACCTTGGTCAAACCTGCCGAACTGATTGACCTCTATCTTGATCAGTCCAATCCTCCATGTGTAATTGATCTAACAGGAGGACAGCCTGATTTAGTTCCTGAATGGGTACCGTGGATGATGCAAGAAATTCAGGAACGTGGTATTGAGCAGCAAGTTTATCTTTGGTCAGACGATAATCTGAGCAATGACTATTTTTGGAATTATCTCTCCGACATTGATCTTGAACGAATAGAGGGATTTTCTAATTATGGCCGAGTATGCTGTTTCAAAGGTTTTAGTCCTGAATCATTTTCTTTTAACACCCAAGCAGACCCCTTACTTTTTGGTCGTCAGTTTGAATTGATGAAAAGATTTCTACATCTCAAAATCGATCTGTATGGCTACGCGACATTTACATCATTGTCGTCAAACAAAATAGAAGACGATATGAACCATTTTCTTGATCGCCTTCAGACACTGGATGAAAATTTGCCGCTTCGTATAGTCCCGCTTGAGATCCGCGAATTTGCACCAATGGGTAAGAGGTTAACACAAAGATTTGAAGAAGCTCTGAAGAATCAATGGATAGCCATAGAAGCTTGGCAACAAAGTTTGGAATGTCGTTTTACAGGTACTGAAAGGGAGTGCTGTATTGTCGATGTGCCACTTAAAGGAGTGTCATTAAACAGATGATTGCTGCCAACGAATTCGAAAGAAAGGTCGAAGATTAGATAAATAAAGCCGTTACACGGAATTAAAAAAATCTGGATCAGATACTGATGTCACTTCCAGGAGTTTACCCTTCACACATTCTGGACGTTGTCAGACAGATGAGGTTGAACGGCGAAACGGTCAGAACAATATCATCTGGTGCGTTCCGACAAGCCCGACAAGCCGAATGACGCTCTTAGAGATCCACCTCCCGATTTTCAAGCATCGGTAGTTCTTCTTGCCCCTCCCTGGTATGAAGCGTATTTTCACGCATTCCTTTGGAGTGCATGTCAATCCTACCGTAAGCCGAAGAGATCCCCGTCGTCAACAGGTTGATGTTTGGACATCAGGAAACCGTGTGTTCGCGTGCGATGGTCTTAACGTATTAGAACTTATCTTTCAGGCATTGGCCTGTGGTACCTCTCCCCACATAGCCGTTTCGAAAAATCTGAAAGGTCAGTTGAAACCAGACGAAGCAAAGTTGGTGTCTGTTACTTCTGATCAAATCAACAGAATCATAGACATCGAAAAAGGGGAGAATCTAAGCTATGGAGGATTTCCGTTCTCTCAGGAATTTTAGTTCATTTATCATTGATTATCTGCAGTCAGAATTCAGGGAGGATACTTTTTGGAATAGCTATCTTCAGGAATTCAATCCTGAGGAACCAGCACCGTATGCGGTTCATCTTGCAATCTTTATCGAACCTTATCTTCAGTTTATTCTTGATGGTAAGAAGACTGTAGAATCAAGGTTTTCATCCAACAGGTGTGCTCCCTATGGGCAGGTAAATAAAGGCGATTTAGTTTTACTTAAAAAATCAGGAGGACCAATAGTTGGAATATGTCAAGTGAGTACTGCCTGGTTTTATTTGTTGGATTCAGAGTCTTGGAGAGAAATACGGACTCAATTTACTGAAGCTCTTTGTGCCGAAGATCCGGAATTCTGGACAAGCCGTCAAAAAGCTTCATTTGCTACTTTAATGAAAATACGGCACGTACGTACTACAAAACCGCTGGATGTTAAGAAACGAGACCGTCGAGGATGGGTGGTCATAAAAAGGGCATCTGAAATTCCATTTAGCCGCGAGTAAGGGGAAGTGGGCACTTGAAACCATTTGTGCTGGGTTTTTCAGGTAAAATTGGAACTGGAAAAACAGCTATATCAGAGTGTGTAGCGCAGCAATTAGGTTTTCCGAGGGTAAGTTTTGGAAACTATGTGCGGAGTATCGCTCAAAGACGAGGACTGGAAAACTCCAGAGAAATTTTGCAGGATATTGGAGAAAGTTTGGTAGAGAATGACTGCCGCCAGTTCTGTTGGTCCGTGTTGAATCAGGTTGATTGGATACCAGGCCAGAATCTGGTTGTTGATGGGATACGCCATCTAAAGGTATTGAATGAAATCCGGAAAATAGTCCTACCTTCTGAACTATCGCTTATCTATGTCCAGGTAGACGAAGCGATTCGATTTTCAAGATTGAAGAATAAACCTTCAGATGATCTGGATTATCTTGCCCAAATTGAAAAGCACTCCACCGAGGAACAGGTCAAGAAGCTTCTGCTTGAACGGGCCGATTTGGTTGTTAATGGTAACTATGAGTTGGATAGGATTATTGAAGTTATTCTAAAATGGGTACGTGGGAAGAAAGGATTTGATGATGTCTGTCGGCATTGGATAGGTCCAACTGGAAACTGAGGCCATAAATTATCAGTAAAACGAAAAAGTCGTGAGGGTTTGCGCACTCACGACTTTTTTATATTCAATGTCAAATGGAATCTTCTCAGTCTGAAATAAGTTACAATTGGCAATGTGGTTGACACAGGAGGAGTTGATGCAAACAAATGATGAAATGTATCAAAAGATAATGAAGCATCTTGAAAAGACCCTCATATTAATCTGTCCCGTTCTCTCTAAAATTGTCTTATGATTAGTGAAAAAGCTAACTAAATACAAATTATCCAATTGTTTCTGGCCAAATACTAGTGGGTCATTTGGTATGCGCGTTGCCATTGATAGAGTGCAGATTTAGACCGTCTCAAAGGTGATCTGGTGAAGGCCCTTGATCCGCCTATGGCATAGCGTCTATCTCTGCTGTGCTGTCGTCGTTTTGCTCTTTTACCACCCCACTCGAAAGGCGTTGGATTACCATTCCATCCCGCAGCAGTGGCTTCCAACCAGTCGATGATTTGCTCAGGTGTTTGGGGATAGTGTCCGTCCAGTCCTCGCCGTTTCAAGATGCGCTGTATGGACTCTGTCATATTTAACCAAGATCCGCCAAGGGGGGTATAAAGCGGCATAACCCCTTGAGAGAATAGCCATAAGATCAACGATGTCGTGTGATGTCCTTTCAAGTTATCCATCACAAGTAGCAGGCGCAATGGCGGGAGGTCTTCAGGCAGGGTTATAGGCATCTCTAATCCCGCTTGCCAGGTCTGCCATAATGCGCGATTCTGCTTTGCTTTATGCGTCTTTTTTACCTTTGGTAAGCCTTTCAGGATCGCGGTGAGTTCTTCTTTCAGCCAGGGGTGCAAAACCTGATTGGCTGTGCTTGTGGTTCCCCGCACACGCAGGCGACCTGTTTTGGGATGGAACAGCGTCATCAGCTTGGCTGTACCTGATCGAACATACTCGTGTGGCAAACGATGGGGTCGCCCTTCAGGATGCCAGCGCTGTCCGGGGTAAGGGATGGTTTGAAAGGGACCGGCTTCATCCTCACACCAGACGGATAGCCCCATTTTTTCACCGAGCGTGTAGGCTTTCTCAATGAGCTTTTTTTTTTGCTTGTGCATCCGGATCAGTCACGGTGACCACACCTGTTTTTCGCTTACGTACCACTTGACCAGTCATACACCATGTCCGATCCTTTTGATAGGTCCAGCCCGCGTCATGCAATACGGTCCAAATCGTATAGGTGCTGACATTGGGCAACCCATCAGGGGCTTTTCTCAGTGCTGCTTGAAGCGTCGAAAGCGACCAGGTTGCTGTCCCATCCTGTATGCGATCTGGCACACGGTTTATCTCACAAAGAATACGTTGGCGTTCTTTTTCTGTATAGATCACTTGTCGTCCACCCCCGTATCGGGGTTCTATGGCTGCTATCCCTTCTTGATTAAAGCGGGCGACTAACTGACTGACGGCATCACCACTGCGACGACCTGCCCTTCGAGCCGCTTCACTAAACGAATGCCCTTCGGATACGGCCAGTAAGGCTTTGGCACGCGCAACAGGGGCAGCCGGTTGTGTTAAACTACGGCTGATGGCATACAGGGTGGTGCGTTCTTCTGCTGTTAAAATACGCAGGGGGTTATTTTGCCTTCGGGCCATTATACCTCCACGATAAAGACGAAAATGTGAAAGCTCTTGCTGATGCATAAAGATATATCTAAAATTACGCATTGGCTATAACCAAAGCAAATGACCCACTAGTACTGCCGATGAAAGACTCCGAAAACGCTTCAGTGACAGGCTGCGAAGCAGGGGTATATTCATGTGTCACCTCGTATCGTAGATAAGATGCAATCCCAAAAAATGCTTTATTCAGTAACCGTATCCACATGCGCGCGGTAAATCCAGGCGGTATCGTGTGCATCAAGGAAATTTGCGTCAAAACCGCCAAAGTAGAGATATTGATCCGCATCCTCAGCAAAAGGCGACAATTTAATCGCGCGTATCTCTATTCATCACTCGCCTTTAATCGAGATGCAAGCGATAGTGTCTGGGGCCGATCTTTTCTAATCTACCGTCTTCCAACCACTGCGCCCGACGTTTCAACGCCAACTGAATCAGACTCCGACGTGCCTCCGCATCGCGAGGACGACGACGGGGCAGGCGCTGACGTCGCCGCGTGCGTTGCTCGAGTTGATAGCGTCTCGCACGCGGTCGTATCTCTCGAACGTGTTGATCAAAATTTACAGTTTTCAACCTCTGTCCTCCTCAGCCTGATCTCTAAACGCAATCAATGCCTCTATCACGCCTTCTGTCTGAGCGCGGGTTTTGAGATATGCCCAATCAATATCTTGTTGGTATAGCGCCATGAGTTCCTGCGCCCAATTTCCATCATCGGTTGAATCCCAATGGACATAAGCACCCAGCCGATCAATAATGAGATCTTCCACACCGATAATATAGACAGTCAAATCCTCAATCTCGACCTGTGTCACCTTATCTTCAGATCCCGCGAGAACATCATCGGGAATCTCAATCGCAATATCCAGCCCCACGTGATGCCAATGCCTGCCCGTCTGATCAAACCCCCAGCTTTCCAACAAATTGCCAATTTCGGTTCGCCTTTCACTCACGAGATCGACATCCACAGTGGCATAAGCACCAAGCGTATAGAACTCCAGGGCATTGCCACCAACGATGACATACGGAAACTTTTTCGCTTGCGGCAATGCTGCGGCCACAAGCGCGCAAACATAGAGCCGACGGCGCAATGGATCGGCAATTGTTTTCGCATAATCGAGTTTTACGCACCAT
Organism: Candidatus Latescibacterota bacterium; assembly: GCA_965205975.1. GTDB lineage: Bacteria > Latescibacterota > UBA2968 > UBA2968 > UBA2968 > VXRD01. Next base: position 4,717,925 of record OZ242195.1, on the reverse strand, counting down.
TTTGTCTTTGACATACGCAATAAAACCTTTGTTTTTCACCATATCCTCACAGCGAACCATCACTTCACCGGTATGGGATTGACAGAAAGGGACAGCGCGCGGTCGCGCTCGCTACTGTAAACAGCCTGGGACAAAAAACCGCGCGCGAACAAATCAGACAAAAGCGCATCGCGGCACTCCAGCGCGGCAATGGGATCATTCATCGGAACATCCGCACCCTGCGCCAGATCACACAGCAGCAAAACCTCGCCAGCCGTGAGTTTGGAATGATGAATATCAAAATGATACAGGGAAGCCCGCTCAATACCCTGCACAGGACCAAACTGCGCATAATGCAAAAATGCGACAACGCGCTTCTCCTGTGGTGTGTACACAAGAAAAAGTACAAAAACCAAACGGCGAATCGGCTGGTCGGGCGCAAGAGCTTCGGAAAGCGTCCACTCTATATCTGATACATCCGAACGCGTGTAATACGCCGTAACCAAATTGGGTATATCATCGGCATAATGCGAAGTTGGCGGCACATCGAGGGCGCGGCGAAAATCATCTCGGTAATCTAAAAAAACCACAAAAACGCAGATCCCCAAAACGATTACAGCAATTAGTAGAAAAATATGTCGCGCCTTGAACGTCACACATCCTCCACTCACAAAGTGTATTCAGCCTGTGTAATATCCGCATCCGTAATCTCATACACGCGGAAGGGATGGGGTGGTTCTCGAAAAGCACGCGCCGTCGCAAAAGATATATGGCCTTCTGCCATAAGATCCTCTCCCTCGTGATAATGCCCACTAAGCACGAACTTGCGGCGCGAATCTGCAAGCAATGCAGCATTCAACTCCGCCGCATCGCCATAATTATATGGATATCCTCCGCTATGCTCGGGAAATATCATATAGTGTTGCAAATGAATTTGCGGACGCGGGTCGTCATCTGCCAACACAGAGTAAAACCGCGCTCGTTCCGCCCCAACGCGCTGCGGCACATTGTGATCCCCCTCCTCATCAAAAAAAATAACCACGCGAAAACCCTGCACATCAAAATCAAAAGGCTGATCGGAAAAAACGCGGCGAAAAGACGTGGGATGATCGTGATTGCCAGGCACATACGCAACAGGACAAGAAAGACTGTCAAAACATTCGCGCACGAGATGGAGATCTTTCTCCCCCAGCGCAACCGTATCGGGATCGTCCAATGCATCGAGCGGATAATCAACCAGATCACCCGTAATAGCGACCAGATCGGGAGAATGCGCGGCAATATGACGCGCACCTTCGGCTATAAGATCAGGCCCGCACCTGATATTCTCGCCAGCGAGATGGTGGCGAAGATGGAAATCGGAAATATGTGCAATTTTCATAAATCAGTCCTCAGTTATCAGTCGTCAATTCCAAGATACAGAGAATAAAGAATGCGGTAAAGATTTGTTTCTCTCCCTTTTTCCCACTGGATTTACACATCCTGTTTGCCTATATTGCCACCGTCTGTCAACACTTCAATTTTTCTCAGGAGGTCATAATGCTCGATGTTGGCGATATCGCGCCTGATTTTCTGGTCAAAGACCACACAGGCAATGAAGTAAAACTCAGTGATTATCGCGGCAAAACCGTCGTACTCTGGTTTTATCCCAGAGCAAGCACAGGTGGCTGAACGGCTGAAGGTGTGGGATTCCAGGAGCGAATCCGTGACTATGCCGATAGAAATGTGCAAATTCTGGGCGTGAGCACAGACAGCGTTGCCGCCAACGCCAAATTTGCAAAAACACAGGAATTTGAATATCCCCTGTTGTGCGACACAGAACGCGAAATCTGTCTATCTTATGGGGCTTGTCAATTGGCATCAGACCGCGCAGCCAAACGCATGACATACCTCATTGCACCCGATGGGACAATCGCGCAAATCCATACCAACGTGGATGCGCGAAAACATCCCGAGGCATTATTGCCCACAATATAGGGATGCATCGACTCGCGGCAGACGGATTGTATCGTCTGCCGTTTTATTTGCAAACGAATAGACGAATAGACGAATAGACGAACCCCACCCTACCACCCAACGGGCGGGCACAGGGGCACCGCCCCTACATTGATGAATTGTACCGAACCAGTTGTACCCCGTTCCGTTGATTCGTTGATTCGTTGATTCGTTGATTCGTTGATTCGTTGATTCGTCGTTCCTCTATGAACACCTTACCCAAAGAAAACGAAATAGCTTTGTTCCGCTACAGAAATCGGCTCATGGCGGGCGTGTGCGTCAACATCTCACATACCAGAGCCAGATTTGCGGTATCGACGCGTACATCTCACAATGTACCCATAGAAAATATACTTCAGACAACCGGACACATCGGAAATGACAAAACCGCTGGCGCGACGTGGCTCAATCGTGCAGAAACCACAAGCGCCGACATTGACCTTTGCGACCTGTGGGAACTCGTCGTAGAAGATGATGAAATCTGGCACTTGAACGAATTGGCTGAACTGTATTACAATAACACGCCGACATCGGAGCACATGTCGGCATTTTTAGTCGCATTGGAAACAAGTATCCACTTCGATACTGAAGGACGGGGATTTCGCGCAGTTGATCGGTCAGAGGTCAGCCACAGACTGGAAGTGGTCGCCCGTGGCAAAGAGCGCGAAGCGGAACGAGAGGCATTTTTGAAATGGCTCCAATATAAGGGCACCAGCAAAAACGACTGGATCGACCAGCTAAAAGACGTCGCAATATACGGCGACCAGAGCAAACATGCACACTGGCTGGAACGCATGGCTGGCAAGACCTTCTCTGCACGCAAAGCCTTTGATCGCTTAGTTGCCGAAGGCGTATGGGATCAGCATGCCTTTGTCGAATTGATGCGCGAAGACATACCCCTGAATTTTCCCGACCTGTTGATCAAAGAAGCAGACGAGATCCAGGCAATGTATAGCGAATCGCAACTTGCGCACCGTCAGGATCTGACATATCTGGATACCGTAACCATTGACGACGCATCGACAACGGACATGGACGATGCAATATCGGTTCAATTTCGAGAAGACGGCAGCTATCAAGTTGGTGTGCATATCACCGATGTCTCCGCACTGATCCCCGCGCATTCATCTCTCGATGAAGAAGCCAGAAACCGTGGCGCAAGTCTATACTTGCCAGAAGCAAAATATCCCATGTTGCCACCCGTCTTATCAGAAAACCTGGGCAGTCTTATCCCGCATGAGAATCGGTTGACCGTCAGCCTCTTGTGGGATGTGGGCTCAGATGGCGTAATGAAAACCCCGACCTGGACGCTTTCCGTCATCCGATGTTGTGAAAAACTGAGTTATGACGAAGCAGACACAATACTCAACGATGCGACGCACCCCAGACACGCGATGTTATCAGCCCTATTTGACGCGGCAGAATCGCTTTTGATACACCGCGTAGAAGCCGGTGCTATAGCAGTTGATCAAATTGATCGCCGCGTGAATGTCTCGGCAGACGGAACCGTGAACATCGAAATAAAAAAACGCGACTCCAGGGCTGATTTGCTGGTCAGCGAACTGATGGTCAAAGCCAATGTCGAAGCCGCCAAATTGTGTGTTAAACAAAACGCACCCGCGATCTTTCGCGTACAGGACGCACCCGACCTCTCCGACTTAGAACCCACGGACATCGAGCAATTGCACCGGTATCGGGTATTGACGCGCATGCGCGCAGCGGCAATCTCACTACAACCCGGTCTGCACGGTGGCCTGGGGGTAGAACCCTATTGCCAGACCACATCTCCCTTGAGGCGATTTCTGGACCTGATATCACAGCGACAACTCGTCGCCATCATCGACAATAAAGCCTTGCCCTATTCTCTGGACGACCTGACAGAACTCTGTCCCTACGTCGAAGAACGCCTCCGCCTGATCAATCGCCTGGAACAGCGACGAGAGCGCTACTGGATATACCACCATCTCTCGCAACACAGAGGACAGGTATTTGACGCACTCGTACTAAATATCTGGGATCAGCGCGCCCGGATCGAAATCCTGGACTACGCTTTACAAGTTGACATGCGCCTATCCGGACAGATCAGCGCGGGTGAACTCATAAGCGTGCGCCTGACGCGGGTAGATCCCTGGGCAGATGATATTCAATTTGTCATGGAAAAGTGAAAAGCAACCACAGATGAACACAGATAAACACAGATGGAAAACATTGGGGCGGTGTTGGGTGGACCTCTCACGTCTCACGTCTCACCTCCTACCGCTTTTTTTCTTTTTATCGCTCGCCCCCCACCTCTGGGCGGACGTGCCCAACGGGGGGTTTGAACAAATCACAGCATCTCAGATACCTGTAAATTGGTCTCCCGTACCCGATTCCACACGGATCATGGTCGAACGCGAACGCGCCCACAGCGGCAAAACCTCAGTCCTTATGATAGGTGGACCGCGGGGAGAACCCACTGCATTGATCAGCGATCCCGTCAGTATTCAGCCGGGAGCCGTTTATGTCTTAACCGGATGGGCGCGTACCGACAGCGCAAGGGCTTCTGCACGCATCCGATGGTTGTCAGAAGATCAGACGCCAGTGGGCGAAAGCAGAATAACAACAGAAGTAACAAACGCGTCGTGGACGGAATGGGACGGAACTTTTGTGGTACCCACAAAAGCCGTATTTGGGCGTGTGATTTGTCTCACACACGGAAAAGAAGCGGCTTTTGACGACGTGCGTCTGCACAAAATTGCATCGCGAATGCCCTCTGGTCTTCAATTAAAAGCAACAGATTTTCCCATACGTGGTGCGCGCGTCTCAAGGGTGCGCGTGACCATACAAGACAGTATTATTGCGCTGCCTCACCACATGCAGGCAACGGGACAGGACAGTGTGGTTTCTCATGATGGAGCCGTGGTCATCTTCGAAGCGAGTCGCGGACAAATAACCCCCTGGGCACGAATAGAAAATGGCACAGCGACAGCCACATTGCGCGACGCCGATGAAAATGTGGGCGGCGTCTATGTGCGGGCGCGGTTGGCTTACCTCAGCGCCCAAACCTATGTTGGCGACAAAAAAGCGGTCCGACTGCGCGGTCGTCTTTTTAATGCCGAAACCGGGCAACCCCTATTGGGCCGGGTAATCGTCGCCGATTCTCTGGGAACTATTTTACAAACGGGCTTTGCAGAACGCGGTTTTGTTGCCGACAGTGCATTTGCAATTGATGTACCCCCCCAAACAATCACCGTATCCGCAATGCGCGGTCTTACGCACCTGCCGCCAGAACCACAGGTCTTACACCTCGAGGCTGGTCGAGAACACCTGGTAGAATTGCCCTTCGAACCCTGGACAGACCTCCGTGCACGAGGATGGGTGGCTGGCGATCTTCTCAACAGCACTGCCAATGATGCGCGGGCACACGGACTGGACTGGGTAGCCTTGCCGGTGAATGCGAATGGAAATTCGATACTGACGCTACCCGGCAAATATGTTGAAACACGCGGGGGAAAACAATGGGTATTGGGCACCACAAGGCTATTTACCCCTGAAAAAAACGGATTCGAGGTACATGCCCAGACGCATTTAGATCGCGGTATTGTTGGCTATACAGATATTTTTGGCACATCGAACTTATTCGATATTCTCGCAGGCCCGGCTTTTGACGCACTCGACGTCGCGCATCCCGATATACGAGCACTGTGGTTTGCACTGCTCAATCGGGGATACCGCATTGCGGGTACAGCGCTTTCCGCCAAACATTTTCGCACATACACACAAGTGTCCGGCGACCTGACCGCTGATAGACTGATGCGCGCAATTGCCAACGGCCAAAATATGATAACCAACGGACCTCTAATCTCATTATCCGTCTTTGCAGCCGGACCCGGTAACCAATTGCCCACAGGCCGCAAAAGACGAGCAACAATTAACGCCTGGGCAGCCGCAAAATCCGATGCGTATTTGACGCGCATTGAACTGGTTCGCAATGCACGGGTAATCCAGAGTTGGAATTTAAAAAAACAGCCGCGAAAATATCGGACATCAATAACACTCGAAGACTCTGTCAACTGCTGGTATCTCGCGCGGTGCTACGGTGCAGATACGTCGCGCGTGGCATGGACGAATCCAATCTATTTCCAAACAGAGAATTTTGCGCCCCCCAAACCTGTTCAGGCTATTGTGCGAGGGAAAATTGAAATGGCCGACAATTCTCCCGTGCCCAAAGCCATGATTCGAGCCGTTGATCCCATTGGCAGAACAGTCCTGCAAACAGAAGCTCCACGCGGAACATTTCAAATTTGGGTACCTGTGACCAGCCAGATCCACGTAGAAGCAAAAGGCTACGAAACACTACCCCAACGCATTTTTGACCATCGCGATATTCAGCGCCTATTGCAAACACCTGTCAACCTATCTGAACTAAACACCCTGGATAAGCTGGCCGAACAATTGCAAGCCATTGACATGGTTTTTGTCCTAAAACGTTTACAATAATTTGACCACCGTATTATATTTATACTGTAGAAATATGTACTTACATTTTCAGACCAGGAGATAAAAATGAATAAAGTTCTGGTGGTTGAAGACGAACCCGATATTTTGGAAATGGTGCGCTACAACCTCGATCAGGCTGGGTTAGATGTTGAAACAGCAGAAGATGCCGAGCGTGCCCTCCAGAGCGTTCAGGAAACTCTACCAGATCTGATCATACTGGACCTGATGCTACCGGGCATCGATGGGCTGGACATGTGCAGACAATTAAAACAAGATGCTCGAATCCGTCACATACCCATCTTGATGTTAACCGCACGCAAAGAGGAAGTAGATCGCATTGTGGGATTGGAATTGGGAGCCGATGACTACGTCGTCAAACCCTTTTCCCCACGCGAACTCGTCTTGAGAGCGCAGGCGATTCTGCGGCGCAGTCAGGGTAGCTCGCAATTGACCACAGAGACCGAGGCCTGGTTACATACGGGACCGATTTCTATCGATAAAGCCGCACACCAGGCCCTCTTAAATGGCGATCCATTAGAATTGACCGGCACAGAGTTTAAGTTGCTCCTGACCTTGATCGAACGCCGCGGGCGCGTGCAAACGCGCGACGATTTACTCGACACAGTATGGGGTTATGAGTACAGCGGCTATGGGCGCACAGTCGATACCCACATCAGGCGGTTGCGCGAGAAACTCGGCGAAGCAAACGAATGGATCGAAACCGTGCGGGGCGTGGGCTATCGCTTCCGCCGAGATAGAGTATAGAATGCGTTTGCACTGGAAATGGATGCTCGCCTGCCTTTCTGTGCTGATACTGGTACTGGCATCTGCACATCTATATCTGGATCACGCCATACGCGCCTTTTGGGTTTCTCATCTCGAGCAGAGACTTTTGCGCGAGGTGCGTTTTGCCCGCGTGCATCTCAGCGAGGTGGCAAATACCGACGAGGGACTCGTCCCACTCGTCAACGAAGTGGGCTTGCGTTTGGGCGTGCGTGCAATGCTGATCAACGGACAGGGACGTGTACTGGCCGATTCGGAAACCGATCCATCCGATCTGAGCGCTCTGGAGAATCACGCCGATCATCCAGAAATCAGCGCGGCACGTCAACAGGGACGGGGAAGCAGCTTGCGTTATAGCAATACTCTGGATACCGAAATATTATATGTAGCAACGGCAGTACCGGAAATTGGCGATGGACATTATGTCCTGAGATTGGCCCTGCCCCTGCGCGATATAGAGCAGATAAAACAACTGATTTCACAGGCGATATGGATAGTATCGATACTGGGATTATGCCTCGCCCTGTTATTGGCTTATGCCACCTCGCGATATATCTCGCGTCCAATTTTAGACGCCATCTGGTTCGTCAAAAACATTGCTTCTGGAAGATTAAAACACCGCACACTCCGCGTTGGATCCACGCGAGAATTGCGCGATTTGGGCACCGCATTAGACGACATGCGCCGGCAGGTCCAGACGCACATCGGGCAAGTTACACTTGAAAAATCGCGTTTAGAAGCCGTCTTGACGAGCATTACAGAAGCGATTCTGGTCACGGACCAGAGTGGTCGCATCCTGATGGGCAATCAGACATTTGAAAAGCTATTTGGAGTGCCTGACGCCATTGAAGGGCGCATGCCCATTGAGCTTGTGCGCCATCGGGATGTGCAAAATGCAATTGATCAAACCCTGAAAACCGGACAAGCGGTATTTTTAGATCTCACCCGCTCAGACGACCGAGAGCGACATTTCGATGTGCAGATTGCACCTATTTTGCAAAATGATCATATCGCGGGTTCTGTAACTATTTTTTACGATATCACGGAACTGCGCCGCCTGGAGCGCATTCGCAAAGATTTTGTCGCCAATGTTTCCCATGAATTGCGCACCCCGCTTACCACCATTAAGGGATGTGCATCCACGCTGGCAGACGGCGCCTTAGACGACCGGGAAGCCTCACAGCGATTCGTGCGAATGATTAACATCCATGCGGATCGCCTGCACAATCTGGTAGAAGATATTCTGGATTTGTCGCGTATAGAATCAGGTGCGCTACCTCTTGAGATCGACGTTTATCCCCTACATGAGATAGTCAATTCCGTCGTTGGACAAATACGCCCACTGGCAAAAGAAAAAACCCTTACCATTGAGATAAACACAAAAGAAAACGTGCAGGTACAGTGCGATCGCAAGCTCATCGAACAAGCATTGTTCAATTTGCTCGACAACGCCGTAAAATACACACCTGAAGAAGGTGGAATCTGGATTCAGACGCGGGATTTCGAGCATGTGGAAAATGATCGAGAAAACCGTCGCAATAGACATGGTGAAAATGCGACGCAGACCCGCAAGCGTCGCATTGCACTTGAAGTAAAGGACACGGGTATTGGGGTTCCGCTTTCAGATATGGATCGTATTTTTGAGCGATTTTATCGGGTCGATAAAGGGCGCTCGCGGGCAATGGGCGGGACGGGCCTGGGCTTGTCAATTGTTCGGCACATCATGGATGCACACGGCGAGCGGGTCTATGTCGAGAGTGAACAGGGCAAGGGATCGACATTTGGATTGACATTGCCAGGCGTATAAAAAAGGGGTCGCGTTAAATAACGCGACCCCTTAAATCTATTGGTCGGGGCGAGAGGATTTGAACCTCCGGCCTCCTGCTCCCGAAGCAGGCGCTCTACCGGGCTGAGCCACGCCCCGTTTGCTATTTATTTAAAAAAATACCACAATTTCATTCTCAGGCAAGAAAAAGATTCACGCCGCCTGAAATGCCGCAACAGCTTCATCTACGGAATCGTGCAGATCAAAAACTTTAATCAACTGCGTCTGCACAAAAACACTAATCACATGATCGTGGGCATTGGCGAGTTTTAAATCGCCGTTGGCCTGGCGCAAACGCTGCAAAAGCGCGGTCAAAACCCCAAATGCCATGCTGTTTAACCACCGCACCTGCCCCAAATCCAAAACTACTTTCATTCCATTATTCTCTCCGAGAAATTCAGTTACATAATCGGCCAACTCCGACATCTCGCGGTCTGTCACCTGACCGTCGAGCTTTATAATGCGAATATTCCCCTGCATAGTTTCTTCAAAAGCCATTCTATTTTCCTTCCTATTTGTGAACCAAATGTCCCTGCACCTCGAGCGCGGCTGCAAGGGATTCTACATGCCCTCTTAAATCTTCCATAAAGCGATCAACATCTGCCCAATTCTCATCCTTTGCCAGCTCCTCAATTGTCGCGGCAACTTCCCTCAGGTCATTCGCGTAAAACAATTCGGCATTTTCTTTTAATTCACGCGCGCCCTGGCGAAGCGTTTCTGTATCTTCGAGCAGGCTTATCAAATCTCCTCTCGTTTCTAAAAACATCTCGGATAGCCGCACGAGAAGTGCTTTATCCCCACCAACATGTTGCAATGACGCCCCCCAATCGAGCGCCTGGTGCGAGGTGGGACCCGTCGTTTCCACCGCCTCGTAAAGGAGGCGAGATCGAAGTGGTTTGGCGACAAATCCATCCATGCCGGCCGCTATGCAAAGCTCGCGGTCGCCCTTCATCACATCGGCTGTCATCGCAACAATGCGAATATGCCCCCCCGACACCTTCTCTCGCTCGCGAATTTTTTTTGTAGCTTCAAGCCCATCCATTTCGGGCATTTGTACATCCATCAACACCAGATCAAAAACATCGTCTTTTTTAAGTGCTTCCAGAGCCTCCACACCATTATTTGCCACAACGACTGTGTGACCGCGCTGGTGTAACATATCAATGGCAACGCGCTGGTTGACCAGACCGTCTTCGGCCAATAAAATGTGAAGAGATTTCTGCGCCTTATCGGTTACAATATCGCCCGCCCCCAAAGCATCTGGCGCAGATTCCTCAAATATGTCAGCGATCAAATTAAAAAGATCGGATTGCTTGATGGGTTTGGACAAGTGCCCGGCCAGCATTTCTCTGGTAGAAGCCACATCCGGGCGACCAGCAGAGGTCAAAACCACCACACGCGTGTATTGCAGCGTTGCATCAGCGGCAATCTGCCTTGCGAGCGCGTAACCGTCCATAACCGGCATTTCCGCGTCGAGCAAAACCAGTGGATATGGGCTACCTGCCCGTTGTGCGCGCAGCAACTCTTCCAATGCTATCTGACCATTCTCAGCCAGAGCGGGTTTCAAACCATGACAGGACAACATCTCTTCAAAAATCACCCGATTGGTATTGTTATCATCAACGACCAATACGGGCATACCATGCAACGTATCGGGCAAAACATCCCGGTATAACACACCGTTGGTCCGACGCGAAAAACTGGCTTCAAAAAAGAAAATACTGCCCTTATCCAGTTCGCTTTTCACATCGAGTTTTCCACCCATCAGTTCCACAAGTTGGGCAGAAATAGTCAAACCGAGACCCGTGCCGCCGTATTGCCGCGTCGTTGAACTGTCGGCCTGATCAAACGCACTGAATATCTGTTGTTGTACCTGTGATGGAATACCGATACCTGTATCGCGCACCTCAAATCGCATTTTTGCGTTCTCCTCGCGCACCTCTATCAGGTCAACATCGATATCTACATTCCCCCGTTCTGTAAATTTGATGGCATTGCCCACCAGGTTGACAACGACTTGTCTCAGGCGAATGGGATCGCCTATCAGGTCGTCGGGAACCTCTGGTGCAATCCGATAGGTCAATTCAAGCCCCTTCTCACTCGCCCGAACAGCCAGCGTTTGCAACGTATCGCCAAGCGTATCTCTCAGTGCAAACGGAATGCTTTCCAATTCGAGCTTACCGGCCTCCACCTTGGACAGATCGAGAATATCGTTGAGCAACACCAGTAACGTATCTGCCGAATTATAAGCGAGATCGGCGTATTCTTTTTGCCGCTCTGTCAATTCGGTATTGCCCAGCAACTCAATCATCCCCATAATGCCATTCATTGGCGTGCGAATCTCGTGGCTCATATTGGCCAAAAATTGGCTCTTAGCTTGATTTGCTGCTTCAGCTACCAGGCGGGCATTTTCAAGCTCTTTGTTCTGCGCTTCGAGGCGCTCGAGGTCGTCTAAACGGGTAATACCCATCGAGACCTGTTCTGCAATACTTTCCAAAAACAGAACTTCGGCCTCTGAAAAGGCAGAAACCTCACTACCCATCAAAGCCAGCGTGCCCCGCACATGGGGAATATCGAGAATACACCGCACCTCAACCCCATATCGCGCAGCTATGGCCTTGAATCCCACCTGTGACAACCCCCCCATATTTTCTACGAGATTCTCGCGATAAATTGTTTTCTGCTGTTGCCACATCCGATATACATTCGGCACCTCGCGCACCATGCAATTGATCTGCCCCGAAGGCATCACCTCGTACGTTTCAAAAGTACGCGTTTTGGGATCGAGCAATCGATGCACGGCAATGGCGACAACTGATACATCAAGAGCCAGTAACTGTTCTCTACACACGCGAACAACCACCTCGAGATGCTCTGGCCGCGTCATCTGTTGCACGGCGCGACTGACCTGTATGAGCGCATTCTGAAAAGCCACTTGCTCGCCAAGCGCACCTTCTGCCCGCTTTTGTCGGGTAATATCGGCCACCGCCCCAATCATGCGAACCGGCACTTCCTCACCTGCGTCAAAAAATACTTTGGCTTTGCTGCTGACCCATCTCACCTCGCCATTGGCATGTACAATTCGATATTCAGTGTCATAAGGAGCGCGGCCTTCAAGGGCTTGTCTGACCTCCTTCTGTGCGCGATCGCGATCATCTGGATAAACGCACGCCAACCACTCGGCCTCAGAGACCATTGTATCTCGTGGAGGAAAACCAAAAAGTTCGAAATACCGGTCTGTACACACGGCACTATCGTTCTGTATATTCCAATCAAACAGACCAATCCCACCGGCATTGAGCGCGTGTGTTAGACGCTCTTCACTCCGCTGCAATGCGTCTAACGCATCCCGAATCTGTTGAAAACCACCAGTAGAATCAACCGTATGTGTATCGCGTTTACCCATTCAATCTGCTCTATTCACCCTCTGTTCCCCGGGGTGTTACTTGTTCTACCGGGTCACCGCCCGGAATAGATTCAAAGAGAAAATTCATTTCTTTCACACCGTAAATCAAAATAACCAGGACAATCACAATAGCAATGACAATAAACCCATTCCTCAAATTGTTCCCTTCTTCAAAACGTTGAAGAATGCTTTTGAACTTTTGTCTTTCAGCCTGCTCCTTGTGGATACGGTCCAAATCTTTAAGATCCATACACACCTCCTGATGCTATCGGAATAACGATTGCGAGGAACCATTTCACCACTAAGATTATACACACAAAAACAGAAGTCAATCAAAAATCTACTTCTTCATATTAGTTCGCGCCACCCCACAACCTCAAACAATTGTGGTTGACACAAACTGCCAATCTGTTGTACCTATTATGCAAATGACTTTTTTAACAATCCTGGAGCCAGATTCGATGGACCATCTCCCAACTTCTTATGACGCGCTCATTATAGATCGCAACCCCATCCATCGCCACCTGCTCTACGCGCTACTCGAGCAAATGGGCTATCGGGTCGTGGCAGTTCCCGAACCGCCTGAAAAAGCCCTGTCTTATCGTTTCGCGATGATGGACATAGATGAGTGTAAAAATTTTGAACAGCAAATTGCGCGGACACAACCGGGCATACCCATTATTGGTCTCGTATCACACGAAAAACACGATCAACCCTGTCTCAGCGCAGGTGCCGCAGCAACGCTCATCCGCCCCGTCCTTGCAGACCAACTCTTTGCCGTCTTGCAAAATTTGAATATACAGCCCGAAAACGTCCAAACACCTCCTATTGACATCGATCGTATCATGACACGGGTAGGCGGAAGAAGGCAAATTCTCAAAAAAATGGTTGATATTTTCACAGAAGAACTACCCGACCAGATTGCCGCATTGCACCGGGCAATTGACCAACAATCGTCTGAAGACCTGCGCCAGGCAGCCCACGCGCTGAAGGGCGCTATCGCCAATTTTGACGCCAAAACAGCATACGAAGCAGCTTTCGCACTCGAGCAAATGGGCAAATCGAACAACCTGAGCCAGGCCTCCGCAACCTGTCAAAAGCTCGAACACGAGCTATCTGCTGTCCAAAATGCACTCAAAGAACTCACCCTATCCTTTTGAACCGAGCACCAGACATGTCCAAAATACTAATCGCAGAAGACGACGGCTCAACCAGAGTGCTGGTAGAAGCCATACTCGAAGACGCCGGGCACACAACAGAAACGGTTACCGATGGGACAAAGGCTTATGACCGAATCTCCACAACCTCATTCGACTTGCTGCTTACAGATATATGGATGCCCGGACTCAACGGTTTGGAATTGTTGTCAAAAGTAAAAACCCTGCCCTCACCGCCGCCAGTCATCGTCATGACCTCCGATGACACCTCAGACACCCTCCTCAAAGCAATCCGCGAACAGGCATACCACTATATCCCAAAACCCATAGACCCCCAGGAATTGACACGCCTCGTCCAGGATGGCCTTAGCGCAAGTCGCCAGGAAACATTTATCGAAGTGACATCGGCAACCCCAAACTGGGTTGAAATCCTGGTGCCCTGCGATCAAAAATCAGCGGGGCGGATGCGAAATTTCGTAATGCAACTGGAAGCCGACTTGCCCGAAGACCTCCGCGAGACCATCGCGATGTCGTTCTACGAACTCCTCGCCAACGCCATTGAATGGGGCGGAAAGCTCGACCCGAGCAAAAAGGTTCGAATCGCATTTCTCCGCTTTGAGCGCATGCTCATGTTCCGCATAGCAGATCCCGGACCGGGTTTTGACATGGATGAACTCGAACATGCGGCCCTCAACAACCCCGACGATCCCATCGCCCACATGAGCGTCAGAGAAAACCAGGGGTTGCGCCCGGGTGGCTTTGGCCTGCTAATGGTCAAAACCAGCGCAGACGAATTGATCTATAACGAAGCGCGCAACGAAGTGGCCTTTGTCAAATACCTCGACCCCCCAAAAGATACGAAAAGATAACTAAAAAAGGGCTGTACATTGAAATGTACAGCCCTATTGTCTTTTGTACGGAGCGTTAAACCTCTATCATTCCTCTCCCACAACACCACAATAATCAGCCGCAGCCAACGCGTACACTTGCGCCGCCCGATCCAACCGATCCACCTCCACCCACTCCACATCCGCGTGTGCTGTCTCATTCGAGGGACCGTAGTAAAAAGTCGGCACCCCCGTCCCATGCACGTATAAATTGGCATCCCCCACAATCCGCATCCCCACCAGCTCCGCATCCTGGCCCGTCACCTGTGTATGCGCCCGGGCAACCGCCTGCACTGCCGCATCGTCGGCACGGGTATCAAAAGGCTCGCGCTCGTGCTCCATCTCGACCCGCAGACTCAACTTCCCGGCTTCGGCAAACGGCCGCGCCAGATCTTCCAACTCCGCCAAAACCTGTGGCGCAGTGCGCCCCGGCAACCAGCGTCGGGTCCCGGTCAGCGTGCAACACAGAGGCGTTCGATTAAAATAGTCGCCCCCGGTGACAATGCCCAGATCAATCCGCTCTGCCCCGGCAAGCGCGTGTGCCGGACCAGCGTCGAGTTCAAGCTGATACTGATGGATCCGCTCAATAAGCGCGCCCACAAAGCGGATCGGATTCTCCGAAAAAGGCACGTACTGCGTATGCTTGCCGCCAGCGTCCGATTCGAGCGTAATAGAAAAAACCATCGACCCCATGCTCATCACCCACAGCGCGTCGCGCCCCTCGACAATCAAAATCCGGTCACCGCCAATCCGGCCGCTATTGCGATCGGCAATCAGCGCCCATGGCCCGTCCTTTTGCGCCTCAATCTCCTCGTGTCCCACAACCGCCGTCAGCCACAAATCGCCCTGCAATTCCGCACCGCTCTCTATGAGCGCCTTAACCGCGCCCAACGCCGCAGCCATTCCCCCCTTCATATCGGTCGCCCCCCGTCCGTACACGCGGTTGCCCTCGCGACGAGCGGGCGGACAGTCCCCCACGGGAATCGTATCGAGATGCCCATTGAGCATAAGCGCAGGACCATCCCCCTGCCCTGCAATACGCGCATAGAGATTGTTCCGCCCCGGAGTAACTTCCCGCACATCCACTTCCAACCCAATCCCGCACATCATATCGCGATATGCGCGGCACACTTCGGCTTCGTCCATAGTAACACTGTATATATCGACCAACTCCAGCGTCCGTTCCGCCACCCACTTCCGGTCAATAGCCGCTATGAGATCTCGTCTCTGCATCTAATCATCCCGCCCCGGGAAAGTCAACTCGGCAACACCCGATTTATCCAAATCGCCCTTGCCCTTCTCTTTCAAAAGCTCAAACTGGGCTTTTGTCGCCTCTGCCAATGGGAGATTGACACCCGCGTCCTGAGCGAGCGAAAGCGCAATCCCCGAATCTTTCGCCGCATGGTCAGCCGAAAAATAACATTCGTGATCGCGGATGACCATATCTTCCCCATCGGTCTCCAGCACGCGAGAATTTGCCCCGGTTTGTGAAAACACCTCCATGAGCATATTCAAATCCAGGCCGAGCGCGGCACCCAACCCCAGCCCCTCTGCCAGACCAGCGGTATTGATATTCATAACCATATTGACGAGCGCCTTGACCTGCGCGGCCTGTCCTGCCGTACCGATATAGATCAAATTTGTACTCATAGACTCGAGAATCGGGCTCGCCTGGTCAAAAACCGCGCGCTTGCCGCCACACATCAAATACAGCGTACCGTCACGCGCCTGTGTAATACTGCTGGCCATACACCCCTCCAGGCTGCTCGCACCCGCCTGCTCTGCAAGACCCTCGACATCCACGTGAATCTGTGGCGTAATCGTCGCACAATTGATAAAAATCTTGCCCTGAGCACCTTGCAACAGACTATCGCCAGATTCGGCATAAATAGCCCCCATCGCAGCGTCATCTGTCACAACCGTAATGATATAATCTGCAGCAGCCGTCACACCCGCGAGTCCTGTATATGCCTCACAACCCAACTCGCTGGCAAGATCCGATGCGACCTCTGCGCGAATATCGTACACCGCCTCGACCGAAAACCCCTCGTCATTGAGATGACGCGCAATATTCGCGCCCATTCGACCAACGCCAACCACGCCAATTGTGTAATCTGAATTTGCCATATTTACCTCGATAGGTTAAGGATGAAGAAATATTTCATAACAATGTATTTTCCAAAACGCGGACCTGTCAAGAAAAATTCAGAATCTCACCTCCTGCGCCCGGCCAAACGCTCGAGAACGAGCACCAGCCCCAGACCAAAAAGCGCGAGTCCTATTGCCTCCATCACCTCGCCCGACCACACCTCGGGCAACGCATTCACCTGAACCAGAGGCACCACCTCCCCGTGCCCATTGACCATCGTCTCCAGCGTCTCTTTCCACGGCCAGATCTTCCTGAGCGACCCCAGCATCAGCCCGGTCAACAGCGCAATCGTCAAATCGTGATAATGCCGAAAAAACCAGTTCAGAACGCGCGAAAACGCCATAAGTCCAACCACAGCACCCGCACCAAACAGTGCAATTGTAAACAGATCGCGCGTATTGACTGCGTTGAGAAGATAGGGATATTGCCCCAGCAAGACCAGCACAAAGGACCCGGAAATACCGGGCAAAATCATCGCGCAAATCGCAACCACAGCAGAACAAAAAATATACGGCGGGCTATGCGGCATTTCAACCGGCACCAACCCGACCAGAAAATATGCACATAGCGTTGCCCCAACAGCACCCAAAAACATTCTCAAATTCCACTGCGGAATGCGCCTCCCCACCGTAAAAACAGACGCCAACACCAGCCCAAAGAAAAAGGACCACAGGGAAACAGGCTCATTCTCCAGCAAATAAGTAATCGCGCGCGACAGTGAAAAAATCGCAAAGAGAATCCCTGCGACAAGCGCGCACAAAAAAGGCCAGCGCACATAATCGAACAACTCTCTTATTCGCAACCCCATCAGAAGCCGTGCAGATCGCGCATCAAAAGAACGGATCGAAAGAATCAACTCTTCATAAATACCCGTAATCAGCGCCATGGTGCCCCCCGACACGCCGGGTACAACATCGGCAGCCCCCATGCACACACCCCTCAGCGCGATACCAACATAGCTTTTCAAAGACCGCTTTGGTCTGTGCGCCATCTCTTCCATTTCCATCGCTCCCATTTAAAGGCAATGACGGGCGAGGCATGCCTCGCCCCTACACATCTGCGTCCATCTGGCGGGCAGGCACGAGGCACTGCCCCTACACATCTGCGTCCATCTGCGTTCATCTGCGGATCAAAATATAGAACGAGAACCCACTGCACACAACAGTTTGTCCTTGACAAGGCAATAATTCCCTTTTTATTGTTCGCACGCGAAACGCAACCGTTTTGCTTTGATCGACCCTTGACGTCTTGACAGGAGATTTTTATGTTGCGCACATCTATAACACTCGTCTTTTGTACCTTACTAATTGGTTGCAGCGACGACACCAAACACCAGGCAGAGCTTCGCGGAACCTGGCTATTGGAGTCTCGCAAACCCGCGCAGGGTGAAATCATCCAGAGTCCGCAAATCAGCGGCCTCATCGAATGGTTTCCAACCACACCCACCCAGGCTAAAGTACATCTTTCCCTAACCGACGACAGACAGAGCATCAGAGTCATAGACCGTCTATACGATCTGCAAGGCACGACATTTACATATCAATCCAAACTCAGAATCGGCGATGTAGCGACAGATAGCACAGATGTAGTTTATGACACAACCACCCAAAATGGCACGGGACAAATCTCCTCTGACGATGCGCGCGTCACACTTACCCACGACAACGGAACGCAATATGAATTTATCGGCACACAACTCACCGTAACATATTCAAACGGTGTCGTCGATACCTGGACACTCAACAAAGATCAAAAAGGTGCTTTGGCAAAATAAACGGCCATACCGATGCGCTGACAAACTGGCTTGAACCAGTTGTACACCGCTTCGTTGATTCGTCTATTCGTTGATTCGCTGATTCGTTTAACGCGGTTCAGATCACCAGCACCTCCCCAATCATTCGCGTGCTGGTCGATGAACCATATTCAAAAGGAGTAAAAAATGGCAGGAACAATCCCCCTCATCAGTTCAGGTGTAGCAGGACCAGCGGGCGTACTCCATCTTCCTCGCCTGTGGAGCAAAGTCCTGTTGGGTGCCACGGGCAACCTCGAAGAAGGATATGACCAGTGCGGCATGGGCTACGACCAGATGGTTCTCGATGGACTGGGTCTCGACCGCGATACCACCGTCGCCTATCTCACCGAAAATCTACCCTCCTATCCGGAATTTGAAGCATGGGTAATCACACAGAGCGGCGGCAGCCTCGACAGCAATGCCGTTGCAGAACTCAACGCCGCAATCGAGGGTTATAACCACGCAGACGATGTCCGCGGGGCCATCCTCGGTGCAGCAGGCATTGACGACGACGGCACAATTCTCGACGCCATCAACCTGAACAACCTCGATGACTGGACAGAATTTCACACACAACTGACGGGATAGACACCCGTCCATCTCGCACAAAAAATCCCAGGATGGGAAAAACCGTCCTGGGATTTTCTCTATACCGCTTTCAGGAGACCACCATGTTGCAAAATATTCGCAGTATAATCGCAATAGCCCTTGCCGCAGGAATGATATGGAATTGTGGCAGTGAGCGCGTAACGCAGTCAGAAA
The DNA here is from genome assembly GCA_965205975.1 of Candidatus Latescibacterota bacterium. Lineage (GTDB taxonomy): Bacteria > Latescibacterota > UBA2968 > UBA2968 > UBA2968 > VXRD01. The sequence goes on along the minus strand of OZ242195.1, from coordinate 4,698,711 downwards.
TTGGGACAGAAGAACAGATTGGCCGTCCCCTGAGCAAATTGGCCGCACAACAAAATGCTGTGGTCTTAGCCACTGTGCAGCAGGACGACGCACCTGTAAGCGGGGCAAAAGTAGAATTTGCGCGTTCTATTGCGGGACAAAAAGCGGATTATCAGTGGTCAGACATGACCGATGAGAACGGTCGTGCGCGGATAGAGATCACAGCGGGCAATGGTTATTATCAAGCGCGTGCCTCACAAGACGGGATCGAGATCGGAGCCTGGACCAGCATTCCAATTAACGCAGGCGACAAAGTACGGCTCAACTTACCCATTGGCGAGAAGGCACAACTGACATTAGAAGGTCTCCCAGCAGAAATTACCATTGGCGTCGTCCTGCCTCTGACGGGACAACTCAGTGCAGGTGGTCAGTCGCTTATAGCTGGCTTTGAACTCGCACGCGAAGAAATCAACCGTTCATCGCTATTCGGCGGATCAAAAATCAATTTCATTATGGAAGACAATCGCAGCACGCCAGAAGGCTCTGTTGAAGCTTATAATAAACTGATTCATCAAGACGGTGTATCTGTCATCATCGGCCCGTACACCTCGAGTTCAGCCCGTGAGGCATTTCCCATCGCCCAACAAAACGAAGTCGTGGCGATTAGTCCAACCTCAGCCTCCCCTGGCCTCAGCGCAATGGGCGATTTCCTCTTCCGCACCAGTCTCACAGTTAACTGGCTTATACCCGGTGGTGTCAGGACAACGCATAAGAAACTCGGCTATCAAAAGGCCGCCACAATATTCCAGGCTGGCGATGTCTTTGCCCCAAATAGCGACGCAATAATTAAAGAAACACTCCATCAAAACGGCGTCGAAGTTCTGATCACAGAGTCCTTCCAGGTTGGTCAGACTGACTTCTCGGAACAATTAACCCGAATAAAAGAATCGAATCCAGACGCCATCTTCCTCTCTGCGCTTCCAATAACAGAGGCGAATGATATACTGATCCAGACTCGGCAAATCGGTATTCCTCCCGAAGTTCACTTCATCACGCAGACCCTGACCCCAGGCGAAATAGAACGCGCCGGTGCTGCCGCCGAGGGAGCGATTAGTTTTACCGCATGGACCAGCACGGCTGACACGCCGGGGAATCGCGCATTCGTCGATAATTACACAATGAGAGCCGGTGTTGAACCCAGCGCATTCACCGCACAATCATACACCACTGTCCATATCCTATCAAACGCCATCGCCAATGCCCAATCAATTGACTCAAGAGCAATTCGAGACGCCCTGGCAAAAACCAGAGACCTGGACACGATCCTGGGCAAATTCTCTTTTGACGCCAATGGAGACGCGATTTACGACCCGATTATCCTGATCGTCAAGAACGGCAAATTTGAGGTCTTCAATCCATAGGTAAGAAAAATAAAATAGGCTGCGGGAAGGGAGGACCGGTCCCTAATTTTTCTGGAAGGACCCAGAAAAACAACCCGCAGCCGTTGAGCTTTCCTGAGTTTTTATTCACACGTTTCCAAAAATAACACAATTGCTACTACAATTTCAACAGCAAAAAATTACGCGTACGTCTGATTTATTACGCGTATGTCCTCTTTTTTGCATTATATGTCTAATTTCTTACGCGTATGTCCTCTTTTTGTCGATAAGCACGAGGAGACATGCCATATAATCTCTTAAAAGCTTCGTTTAAACGCGATGATGAACGAAAACCACAGTGTGCTGCAATTTCAAAAATTGGCAATGGCGTTTCTTCAATCAATAATTTTGCCTTTTCAATTCTAACCTCCCTCAATGCTTCACGAAAGGTCTTGCCCAAATGTTTTTTGAACAATGCGTAACCATGCGACTTAGAAAATCGGAAATAGCGCATGACGTCTTCAAATTTTAGATCTGAATTGCTGTAATGATCCTCCAAAAATACTTCAAACCTGGTCTTCCACATATCTTGTGGAGGCATATATCTTTTGACCTGTTTCAAAAAAACATCTCTCTCTATTGGTTTGTCAAATACACTTGCAGCGCCAGCCTTGATCAGTTGTTCGCCCAATTCTGCAGATCTCAAACTCGTCATGATCAGCATAGCTGTCTGAATTTTTTCCTCCTTCACATGCTTCAATAGCGTTATACCATCTATACCCTCTACATGTAGCTCAACAACAGCAAGATCAATATCCTCTTTTCTCAAAATTTCAAGACCTTCTATCCCATATCCTGCCAGGCATATTTCATAGGGTTCATCCCACAAGAATCCCGCAAGCTCTGAGATTACAAGCAGGTCGTGATCTACAATCAGAATTTTCTGATTGTCCATAGTGCCTCCTGAAAAATTTGAGACCTATCCCTTCACGCTGTTCAGTTGACAAAAAGCAGGGAATACGCTACATTTGATTCATATCCGCTACGCTCGTAGGCGAGTCTATCTTTTAGCCCCCGTGTGGTGACGCACAGGGGCTTTTATTTTTTATTAGAGGTACGTGTATGCCGAAAGTGACGATTTTGATTGATGGGGGCTATTTGAGGAAAGCAGCAAGTCCGGTCTATCGCTATAATCCAGATTTTATTGAGAGGGTAGCCCTGAGTATCATTCATAAGAATGAGCAACTTTTTCGGATTTTATATTACGACTGCGATCCATACACAGGTACAGTGCGTCTTCCAGTGTCTGGAGACAGGAGAACATTTGACGCACATGGCTGGCTGGATATTCTGGCGGCCAAAGACTACTTTGCGGTTCGTCGTGGCGTTCTGAAATTTCGGGGCTTCAAGCTCAAAAAGATTCCAGTAAAGAGCACTTCACTTTCCGATGATGATTTTTACCCGGATTTTGAACAAAAAGGCGTTGACATGCGTCTTGGGCTCGATATTGCGACTTTTTCGGTTTCAAAAGCCGTGGACCGGATCATCCTCGTATCGGGTGACACCGATTGTGTGCCTGCTATGAAACACGGTCGGATCGCAGGTCTCCAGGTCGTTATAGTTCAATTACCTCCCCCTGCTCAAAAGCTTTCGCGCGAACTGCTATGGCATGCCGATAAGTGCAGAGATATTCAATGGCCTACCGATGCCGAGAAATTTCAGAAAAACTAAAAAGAGAGCTGGCTTTCACACTTCTCAGGTCGCGTCTGTCTGTTGGTGCTGGCCGATAAAACCAATAACAACACGCTCCTTGCTCTTGTCCCACTCAAAGGCGATCCGAATGGTATAGCGTGCATCCTTACTGATCCCCGTTCCGATATGCTCTTTGAGCCAATGGATCTTGTTTCCAACCATAGTGGTGTACCAACTTTTGTACTTCTTCATTGTAATATCGCTTTGCCGTCGTTTGTACCGCCACTTACACGCTTCGCGGATTGACACATCGGGATTTGTCAGACTGATTTTCCCTATGCGAGACTCATAATACGTGGTCGCCAGCCATTGCAGCGCGTCCCACACGGCTTTGGGATGAATGAATGGGTTAGCTTCAACGCGCGATTTCCCATTGAGTTGGAAGATTAGTTTATCGTCAAATCTTTCTTTGGCAAGCTCGACAGCATCATTCACGCCCTCAATAGACAAATCCTCATCTTCACCCGCAATTATCGCCCCCTTGCTCGCCTCCTCGATATAAGCCACGCGCCAAATTTCGGCCTCCTTCTCACTCGTGTCCAATTGGGTTTGCAGCGATTCGATCTCAATATTGAGATGTTGATTATCCGATAGCAAAGAAGTGTAATCTTCATCGGAAAACGCGCGCTCATTTTCTCTATCTGATTTCACATCCTCATCTGGAGCCTCGGGAGGCTCTACCACCTCACCTGTAGGCTGTTGTGCTTCTGCTTCACCAGAGGAACTTCTGACTTCGGTGTGCTCTGTCGAGTCGTCGAAGTCGTCCACCACATCTATCCCCGATGGAGAATCGTCATCCGGACCCTGGTTCCCGCCCATAAGCCGATCTATGCGGTCCATCATCGGCAAGATACGAGACTCCAACTCCGCCCGTTTCTGTCTTCTAATTTGCTCCTCGCTAAAAATAGGCGCTATTTCATTAACAGATTGATACTCGGTCAGCAAACACTGCAACTCTTTTGCCAATTGAAGTGCCTCTAAAATATCCACATCCGGTGAAAGTTGCGCCACAGACCATGCCGTTGCATCTCGTTGGAAAAATGTCAGTTCCGCTGAAAAAGCATCTCCGATATCGGCAATCGTAGCGTCAAGCTCAACCGCCTGACCGCGTTGTTTTTCTTTTATCTTTCGGATAGCATTCAGCGTTTCGATAAACTCTGGAATCTCCTGCTCCCATTCAGATGCATTGGGCGGCAGAGATCTCAAATATTCGATGCCTTGCGATAAAATATTGTCTTTTGTCTCTCGAGACCCGGGTATTTTGCCCGATACATAGCACAGCATCAAAGCGACATCATCTTTATCAAACTCGCCGTGGCGTTCGAGAATTTTATCCGTCTCATGCGCCCAGGCATCCCTGAACCAGGTGCCTCGGAACCGATTTCCCGAAAAATCTGGATATTCAGCTGGCATTGCCAGATCCGCCAGATGCTTAACAACCACAGTGCCGAGCGCATCATGGGACTCTGCCCAGACCTTCAAAACTGCGCCGGTTAGCTTGTCTAATATTGTCACGGCTTTCAGGACATGCGCCATGAGATAAGGCGTCGGTGCTCTGGCGGGTTCTTTTGGGAACTGCGGTACTTTTACTGTGCTGTTTATAGCCGAGTTGAGCGATCCCCGCGCTTCTTTTGACACCTTATCCCTCGAATTGAGCGCGCGTTTGACCACAGCCTCGTGATATTCAGGATTCATAAATCCAAAGACCTCACTCATTTGCAAACTATCTGCTTTCGTTATATCGTCTGAGAACATGTCTGACATTGCACAAACCTCCTCTCGCCGCTATTTATTTTTACTTCCGTCTGTCTAACAGTCACAAAACAAGGGGTTATGCAATAAAAGCATAACCCCTGTATTATTATGGTCGGAGCGACTGGATTTGAACCAGCGACCCCCATCACCCCAAGATGGTGCGCTACCGAGCTGCGCTACGCTCCGACAACTCGTTCGTGAATGAATTTACCCATTTTGTTAGAGACCGTCAAGATAAACAAGCTATCAGCGGTCAGCTATCAGCAAAACCTTCTGGATCGCGGCTCAAAATCATGCCGCGATGACGCATGCCTCGCCCCTACGGTTATTCACACTTCCTACTTCACACTTCTATCTACCCGAACTCAAAAAACTCTCGGATTGCAGATCCACATCAAAAATGCGAATAAATTGATGGGGCTTTTTCGTCTCGCCGATCAACTCGGGTATGCCATCGCCATCGATGTCTGCGTAGCCAATCTTCTCACCAAAGCCATCGCGGTATTCCCACTCAACGCGCTGATAAGTCGCGCCAATAACAAACCCCGTATTGAGTACAATCTCAAGCTCACCGTCATCGTCGAGATCGCCAACAGCCATACTCTGTGCCCACAGCCCCTGCTCACTACTCCATTCTAAAAATAGATTTTTGCAATCGAACACAAACAACCGCCCAATCTGTGCGGCGCGATCCTGGGCGAGATTATCGCGCGATCCGGTCGGCGACCGATAGCTCCGACTCTCCGCAGCATCTTCGCCGCAAAACACCAGCTCGAGCTGCGGATCGTCGTCAATATTTTCAATCACCATAGCCGAAACCGATGCAAACTCATTGTCCGGACTTCGCCATATCTCCTGGAAATCGGTGGCGCGATAAAACGCAATATCTCCAGTATGGGTATATGCAACGATCTCAAGCTCGTCATCGACATCGATATCCAGAACAAAAACTTCTGCAATCTCCGCCCTCAGTGGAGGACTTCTCCACACCTCTCGAAAGCGCCCCTCTTGCATTTCCAACACGTAAACTGCCCCGTGACGGTCACCATACACAATGCGCGGTGCCTCATCACCTTTTCCCACAATTGCTTTTACAGCTCTCATTTCGGGTACAAACCCGCCAAAAGAGATCGTGTCATTATCCTTCCAATGAAACCACGCCAGATCGGTCGCTGAGATAGTAGCTGTAAGAGCAACGAGCAAAAGCAGAATCCTGATAACCATAGTAAACTCCTCAAAATATCTCAATAGTGAGATAGCGTTTGGGATTCCGCTTGATATCTGCAATAAGACTATCCACAGACGTCAGTGTGCGATCCAGATGCTCGTACACCGCTTCGTCCTTAACCAAACGCCCGACCGTACCGCGTCCGTCTCGTATCCCTTTGGAAATATCATCGAGATTGGCAAATGTATTCTGCATAGCAACCGAAGTCGATTCCATCCGTGCCGAAATCCGCGCAAGGCGTTCCATCGTCACAGCTATATTGGTCACGGCAATGCTCAAACTTTCGCGATTATCCCGCATCAAACCACTCGCATCGCCCGTTGCCACCGCCAGACTGTCGAGCATCTTATCGACCTTACCCAGATTATCGTCATTCAATAATCGGTTGAGATAGTACGTGGTCGTATCAATACGCGAAAGAACACTTTCCAGATGCGTGAGATTATTCTCACTGGCTACGCCATCTACTGCACCGCGAATTTTTTCAATCATAAGCCTGCTTTCAGACACCATCGCATCGAGATCAGAAGCAGAAGTCCCCTGCACAACAGCACCATCTGGAAGACGCTGTTCCGACTCTCCCAACTGAATCTCGATCATTTGCCCACCCAGCAGACCATCGGATTTAAGTAAAAAACGCGAATCCACAGGCAAATCTCTCACTGTGGCAAACCCGAGTGCAACATAAGGCAGCCCATCCTCAAGAGTGATAGACAGCACCTTTCCCACCCGCACCCCGCGAAACGTCACGGGATTGCCCACTTGAAGCCCCGGCACGCTGTCGAACTTAGCATGGACTCGATATCCACCAGCCGCACCTGCATAGCGCTCAGAGAGCCACACCGTGCCGACCACCAGAATAACGGCTGCAAAAAATACAACTGCACCCAGAATAATTTCTTGCCGACGATTTCTCATAAGTTACCCCAACTTGCCCTGAACAAACAATTCGAAAACCTCATTGCCAGATGCTTCAACATCTTCCATTGCACCTTGAACCACAGCTTTGCCGTCATAGAGGAGAGCAATCCGATCTGAAACGCGCCGGGCAAGGGGCATATCGTGGGTGACGACCACCGATGTCACATTGAGCTCCGATTGCAATTTCAATATATAGTCACCCACAACACTGGATGTATTTGGATCCAGACCCGTTGTGGGTTCATCGTAAAGAATAAAATCGGGTTCCATCGCAATAGCCCGCGCAAGTGCCGCGCGTTTTCTCATTCCCCCCGACAACTCAACCGGCATCTTGGCCTCTGTACCCGCCAACCGCACAGCATCGAGGCAGACATGCACGCGCTCTGCAATTTCTTCTTCGGACATCCTGGTGTGCATACGCAACCCAAAAGCCACATTTTCCTTTACCGTCATAGAATCAAAAAGTGCCGAAGACTGAAATAAAACCCCGATGCGCTTGCGCAATTCGATCAACTCACCATGGCGAATCCGCTCCATGTCATAACCGGCAACGACGACCTTTCCCTCATCAGCCCGCTCAATCCCAATAACATGCTTCAAGGTCACACTTTTGCCGCATCCACTCGGACCCAAAATAGTCGTAATCTCAGACCGGGGAACCCACAGGTCAAGCCCTTTCAGCACGGGTTGTGCTTCAAAAGACTTAAACACCTCGACAAACTCAATAGCCGTTTCATTTGCCATAGTTTAATACAACAACGCGTGTGTTAAAAAATAATCGAGAATGAGAACAAGCGCAGAAGATATCACAACTGCAGCCGTAGCAGCCCGTCCAACGCCCTGTGCACCACCTGCGGTGCACAGCCCCTTATAAGATCCCATAAACGTCAACAACCCACCATAAACAACGGATTTGACCAACCCGACAAAAACATCATACACCTCAAAATAGAGCTTCATACCTTTGACCAATTCTGTAGGCGTAATAGCCATCTTGATCATCGACATACCAAACCCGCAGATATTCGCGACCAAAAAGGAATAAATCACGAGAACTGGAACCATAATCGCGCCAGCGAGCATTCGGGGTAACATGAGATATCCCACCGGATCGACAGCCATTGACGCGAGCGCATCCACTTGCTCTGAGACTTTCATCGTGCCGAGTTCAGACGCGACGCCCGCCCCCACCCTGCCCGCGAGCACGAGACCCAACAAAATAGGCGACAGCACGAGTATCACAGAGCGGACCATAAGCGCACCAACCATATAATCGGGCACGTACTCTTCCATCTGATAAGCCGTCTGAATAGCGATCGCCATCCCGCTAAAAGCCGAAATCAGGCAAACCAGGGGCAGAGAGCTGACACCAACAGCATAACACTGTCCGATAATCTGATGTCGATAGAGGTAGAGATGCCGCATTTCCATCACGCATTGGACGCCATAGCAGAACATCTGGAAAACCTGGATGAAAAATGCGGCGAGTTGACCACCGAGGAATGCTAATAATCGGCTCATAGTGAAGCCCAATAGAGAGGCGGGTAAAAGAATACAAAAAGCAAATAGAATCTACACTCCATTTTTGAATAAATCAACCCTTTTCGCTGAAAAAACCTGCACAGAAAAGGCGGCTCTGGAAAAACCAGAACCGCCTTTTCTACTCCGAAAATAAGATGGTATCAGACCAGATCTTCCACTTTTCCACCCGGAACATTTCTTCGAAAATATCGCTGCAACTTGTCAAGCGCGCGGTTGCGAATCTGGCGCACGCGCTCTCGGGTAACACCCAGAGACTGGCCAATGTCACTCAACGTCTGGCGCTCATTTCCGTCGAGACCAAAATAACCGCGAATAACATCTCGTTCCCGGGGATCTAAAGAATCATTGAGAGACCGCAATATAAACTCGGACTGATCCCGGTATATCACGAGCTGATCAGGATCCTCTTCATTGGCCTCGAGTAGATTCATAAGCGGCTGCTCGCCCGCCGTGTCTACGGGCATAGAAAGAGACAGGTCTGGGCGCACACAGCGCAACGCCCGCTCTGCGCGTTTGTTGCTGATCTTCATATCGCTGGCAACTTCGTCCAGCGTGGGCACGCGCCCCAATTCCTGGGTCATCTGCCCCCAGCGACGCGCCATCCGATCCATATCCTCCTGGCGGTTTGCAGGCATAACCACATTAGACGTGCGCTTGAGTGCATTGAGAATGCACTGTCGAATCCACCACACAGCATAGCTGATGAACTTAAACCCGCGTTCTTCGTCAAATCGCTTGAGGGCTTCCATCAATCCCATATTGCCCTCGGCAATCAAATCGGCAAGGGGCACACCCCGCCCCTGATATTCGAGCGCAACACTGACGACAAAACGCAAGTTTGACGTAATAATCTTGTCAACCGCCGCTTGATTTCCCCGTTTGGCCTTGCGAAGGACTTTTTGTTCTTCTTCTCGGCTCAATGGGGGGTACTTGCGCAGTTCCTTGAGATAGCTCTGAACAGAAGCTTCGCGCGCGTACTGCGTTTCCTTTTGCGTGTATTCCATTGTATCTCCTACCACTTGTTCCTCTTTACCCGACCCGGTGTGAGATTCTGTTACAACAGTTGGCGTTACCATTTTGATTGTCACCCCCTCCCAAAGATGCGTTATTTAATGAGTTGTTATATACCTTTCTTAAACGCATTTAACATTTACAAAGTTTCACAATCTCGTATATATTTTTAGATTGCTGTCCATCCCCTATTACATCTTAGATACACGCCATACATCTAAAGGTTTCAAAATAGTTCGTACACGGGAGGAAATCCCGAATTGCTTGCGGGACCGGTGCCGAAAAGCTATCTTGCCTACTGCCTGGCAATGATCGGCATACCATCTTCCCAGGGAATATGACAGAAATGACCTACCAGAGATCGAATCCCCGAGGCGACCACCGAATCCTCTATGTGAGCGACCCATCCACGATCGCACGCACGGTATTGCCCGATCCAGTAAGAGAAACAGACCTGCGCAAATGGGTGGATATGGTCGCGGACAGCGGGATAGATATATTCAATCAGGAGATATTCTCTCAAGGATGGACGGCCTACTGGCAATCCGAACACTATGAATACGACCAGCGCCCTCAGCACCAGCGATTCAGACCCTTAATCGAAGCGGGCACACAGCCACTGGACATCCTCATCGACCAATCGCACCAACGCGGCATGCAATTTATCGCTGGCTTCCGCATGAATGACGGCCATGCCGCGCACAACCGCAAACAGGGCGTCGGCATTGCCGAATATATTGAATCCAATCCGCATCTGCGATTGCACGATCCGCGCCCCGGGCAGAACTATCAGGAACCAGAAGCACTCGACTTCACACATCGGGAAGTTCGAGAATTCACCTATGGCGTCGTAGAAGAAGTCGCCTGCGGCTTTGACATTGACGGGGTGGAACTGTGTTTTCGAGACACGGCCTACTTCCCTCCACACCACGCTGCCGAACGCGCACACCTCATGACAGACCTCATACAAAAGATCCACACGCGACTGAATGAACGCGGCAAAGAAACCGGCAAAAAACTCATGCTTGGCGCGCGCATATACGCAACGCCAGCAGAATGCGCGAGTCAGGGCCTGGACATTTGCAATTGGATACAGAATGGATTGCTCGACTACATCAGCCCGCAAGATACGATGTATGCGGACCACAATTTGCCCTATTCGGAATGGTCGGCACTAACCCGGAAAACAGCGTGCCTGCTCTACCCCGGCCTGCTACCGTGGAACAGCTACCGCACGCGCTACCGCCTCGGACGAATCCCCTTAAGCTATGCCACCTGTCGCGCACTCGCACACACCATGTACGGCGCCGGTGCACATGGCATATCAATCTACAACCATTTTGTGCCTTCCGTATGGCAACCGCCTTTTTACCCTCAAGGCATGCAGGTCTTCCACCAACTCCGCGATCCCGAGCGCGTCGCGCGCGGCGAACGGCACTACATTTTTGATCCCACCTGGGACGGATTCAGCGGTTTTGGAGCCAATGGCAGACGCAGCACAGGCGTAATCAACGCACAACAACTTCGACTATCGCGCGGCGAACAGCGCCCCACGGGTGAATTTCGTTTTCAACTCTTTGAAAACCTGCAACACGCGCATTGCGCGACCCTCCTCTTTCGGGGATTTGGCCTGACCGCGGACGATGAATTAGACGTGCGCCTCAACGGCCATATCATCCCCGACGAAGCCATCGGACGCACCGCATCCTCTGATCGCGTCACAACCGTAGATTCGACACGGAAAAAAGACGGCAGAAACATCCCCTGTACCGCGCAGGGCGGGCGGATCGAATTTCGCGCACTCGCGGAAAAACCCGTCTTTTCCACGCGCTGGTTTGTCCTCTCAGACCCGCTCGTCGAACGCGGCGACAACTACCTGTCCATCGCACTCACCAAAAGCGACCCCGAAGCCACATCCCCCACAATTGTAATCGACGAAGTAGAGATATTCGTCGAACCGAAATAAAAAACAGGCCATCAATCCTCTAATTACACAGAACCGATAACCTTGTATATACTGCCCTTGCACATCAACCGAACAGTCGTGCCTACTCCGAAGTCTTGCTATACTCATCACCTTGCCAAAGTTGTCAATCCTGATAACAGCTATAAATATTTGGATTAACTGCTTTTAAATCCGCAGGAATTTTTACCTCCGAAGCCTTGCCTCTTGAGATTTCAAGCGGCATGCTGCGAATCATCTCCCATTCGGTGCGTAGATCTTTTACCCAGACCGGCAAAGTGCCCAGACGCAATTCGAGTTGTGCGTCAAAAAGCGATTCCGGAGCAACCGCCTCGCCATTGGACTCCAAAACCTCGAGATCACTCTCATTAAAGGTCGCGGGATTGCCGTGAAAGCCCACAATAATCGGAAACAAAAATTTGAGATACCCCGCCCAAAAATCATAGTGAGTAACATCGCCCCCGTGGTTGTAATTCCAGAACACAAGACGCCGGAGATGATGCGGCGGAACCCCACCACCGCTACTACCAGACAACCTGCCATTATTCACGCAGTCGTACAAATTTGCGTAGCTGGGATCCGTCTTATGGATATCAAGCGGCTGGTCTGGAGACATATCGTAGTGGTAAATCACATTCCCCGTTGAGACATGACTCATACCCGTACCGTGATGCTGGCCTGGAACCGCACGGGTGTTTCTCTGAGCATCGATGAGAGGGGCCGTGCTATAGGGAGCCTGACCTGCAATATCTTCTGACAGCCCAAACCATATCCCGTAACTGCCCTGACTATTAAAAGCAGTATGCCCCTTATTTCCCGCGATTGTAACCTGGTACACCGATGAGGCAGCACTAACAGTAAAACCAATTGCGCCACTGACATGCATGAAAGAGACACGCCGAACCCAGGAATTGGCACACCGGTTAAATGAGAGCGGCTTCCAGCCCGCATTGTGGATGAGATTCAAATGATGGACAAATGACTCAAAGAACGACCCGTGAAAACTGATGTCCTCAACACCGACTTCTGCGAGATGCGGCAAGGACTGCACCGCTGCCCCTTGATTCACACGGGTATGCAGGGGTGCATTGAGGCGAATCCGATTGCCCTGAATCTCGGCAATGCTGTGTTCTTCCCGTATATCAAGCCCCACATCGAAAAGTTCCGACAAGCCGGATGGCGAACGAGGGGCAATAAACGCATTAATTCCTTCTGCATCCCTGACAGTCATAGAGACCCAAATCCACTGACCAACTGAGAGCCTGGAAGCATTATTCACTGTAATCCAAAAAGTTTCTCGCTCCGCACTCTCTGTAATACGCGCTAAGGTAGAACGAGCGAAGCTAACAGGCTGAAAATTGAACATACTGGGCACATAACCGGGTCTATCGGGAAGGGGGGACATGTAATTGACCATTCGTATAACCGTACCCCCCTTGCGGCTACCGCTGCCTCGCAAAACAATATTGCTACTGTGGATATAGATAGGCTCATTGTAGCCCTCATCGTTTTTGTCCGTATCGGTGTTGATGAGAAATTCACCCGGTGGGAAGAACACAACACCTCTACCATTTTCCTCTGCTGCGGCAATAGCTGCCTGGATAGCAGGCTGGTCAGACACATCATCATTGGGAATCGCGCCATACTTCGTAACGTCAAAAACGGGATGTGTGACATCGGGAACGGGCTTATTGAAATAGTGATAGCCCGAATAAGAAAAATCGGGCAAAATGGGTTCTCTCCCATTCTCTTTGTCCTTCACAAACTGCTGATAGGCCCTCGCGTTCCGCAAAAATTCCACTGTCCTGCCAAAGTCGCTGACAAAGAGCAGAAAATCGCCAAACCCAATCTCGCCATCGCCATTCAAATCGTACTTTGCATCGTACCTCTCCTGACCTTCCCGAGCATCAAACGCACTTACAAACAACAAAAAGTCGGTAAAATCGACCACACCACTCTCGTCAAAATCCGGCGAAGGCGCCGCAGACACCGGTTGGACCAACAACGCGATGAGTATGATTTGTACTAAACGCCTGCGCAATAACATATTAAATTCCTTATTTCCGCGTCACCCGCAACACGCCCTCATCGGCATCCACCACCACGTGGTCGCCCGTAGCGATCAACTCAAAAGGATCTTGCTCCAACTCTGTCATCATCGGAATCTCATTGACAATACATCCAAGAGCTGCCAATCCATCTACCTCCACATTGACAAAAGCCGCAGGCGCATTGCCCTCCAACTGTGCCAGATTTAAAACCATAGGCGTACCCGAAGAACCTTTGGTCGAGCGAATAACCAGCACGCGCCCCCCCAGAGAAATCCCCTCCAGAGGATGCCCCACGCCGATCACCTTGCCCGTAATTGCATCCACCTCGCCCCAGAACGACAGCGTCGTATCAGCCACCAGCGCCTCTCCCTCAGCGTATCCCTTAACCACGCCGTGCCCCCTGATATCAATGGTATCAGCCATCTCCGAGCCACCTCCCGGCAACTGCCGCGCGTATGCAGGCGTCCGTCTTGGCAATAATCACTTCTGCGCCCACCATCCCCCGCGCATAGTGCGCCTGCTTAAAACCGTGGGTCACAATGCGCTTCGCCGGAATCCGCATATTGGTCGGACAGGTATCGCAAAGAATGCGCCCGCCAGCCGCCTCGATAATCTCCGTATAGCCCATCCTATCCGCATTCCCCTTCGTACCCCGCGCCGTATCGATCCACAGGCGCACCCCTTCCGCCACCTTTTTCCCCTTCAAAAGAGCGGCAATTTTCGAAAGCTCATTAATAGACGCATGAGGACAGCCCAGAATGACCGAATCGATTTCATCTCCCGTGCGCACCCGCAAAGACTCATAAGTCTCCCTCAACGTCTCTGCATCAAACGTCAGATAATTCTCTGGAACATCCCCCTGAAAAGCCGCATCTATCGTAGGCGCTTCTGGCGTAACACCCGCGATGTGACACATCGTCACCCCGCCCGAAGTCGCCAGAGCCGCACAGAGTTGCTTGGCCTCATCCTGAGAGGGCCGTCGTATGCCATTGAACACCGGAATACCCAGACCCGCGGCTTTCCCTGCAAAATAGCCCAGAGCACCCCAATCGGGCGGATCCTCCAACTCCGCCGTCACCTCTATCCGAAGCGTACCCTTGCGATTCTCATCCAGCAACACGCCAAACTCCGGAACCAGACCCAGAAGCGAGGCGGCAATCGCGCTCTCCGTACCGTGTCGCGTAGTCCGCGCGCCCAAAATAGAATTGGCATAAACCACCGCAGACGACTCCGTCCACGCCAGAACCTCGTCCTTGAGCGGCACATTGCCCACCAGATACGGAGCGCAGGTAAAAGTGGGAATAAATCCCGCATCCGCAGCCAGAACCGCCAGATCCTTCTGCATCTGCACCTGTTCGGGATCATTCTCGGGCACATCCACATCGTCCAGAGTCACAAACGCCGCATGCACCGTACAGGTACATCCGGGATGCGTCCCGTGGGAACACGCCTCCACGAGATCGGCCATATATCGGTCCATCGTCTCTTTGGACGCCCCCTGAGCCATCAAATTGGGCACTGGCAGCAAAGCGTGTGTATTATCCACCTTAATCAGCCGTTTTGCCCCCATTACCTCACCCCAATCAACCAGCCAGCGCATGCACTTTGCCAGATAGTCTCCCCGTGACCCATCCAGAACAGCCTGCTGTTCTCCTGTCAGTTCCATAACACACTCCTCCTCAATTGCCGAACGGATCGATACCCGCCATCTCGTAATTCCTGATCCAATCGTGATGGGACCTCGCCACGCTCTCCGGATTAACCCGGCTTCGAGCGATAAAACCCGGCACATCCTCACGACCCGTCGGAAGCCCAATGCGGCTATAGCGAACATCCAGACTCCACCTGACCGAATTTGTCGTATGCGGGGTTGATCGATGAAGAACCCGCTCCATCGTCAACAATACATCCCCCACATCCACCTCGCAGGTCACGACCTCAAAATCCGGAAGATCGCTTTCGAAGACCCCTTTGAAGTGGGGTGTCCGATAATCATGCGGCAAAAGACCGACCCTATGAGAACCGCGAAGCACCTGCAAACACCCGTTGTTAGCCGTCGCCTTAACCAGTGGGATCCAGAAATTGACAAATAACGTCTCTCCCGCATCCTCTGGTATGAGATAAGCCAGGTCCTGATGCCACGGCACCACGGTCGCTTCCAGATCTGGTAATTTTGCGCGCAGGTTGGACTGCGGATGGGCAAAAATTTCAGGACCAATCAGAGATTCAGTCGCGTCCAGTATAGCGGGATGCGTCCTGAGCGCGAACATCCCGGGCGTCTTAAACCTCTTCCCCTGAAAATTCTTCCAGATCCGCTCTGGCTCCGAACAGGCATTCGACACCAGAGCCAATCGGGTCTCAAAAGACGCGTCGGGAAAGGTATCCCCCGGATCGAGCAGCCCCTCATCCACCGCCGCGCCCACCACCTCATCAATTTTAGCAACAACTTCATCGGTAAACGGTTGGTACGCTTCTTTGGGAAGCTGATCGCGGACGATCAAAAAACCATCGTCGTGGAACTGCGCCACCTGTTCCACACTCAGTCCATATTTCATGGGAAACCTCCAATCAAATGAAAAATCACCCTTCACAACACAGCCAATATTTTCTCCACCTTATCCTCAAAAATCATCTGCCACTCAGGCGCCAGCATACAATCGCTATCTTCTTGCGCACCGCCCCGATTTTCGAGCTGCTCTGCCGTTGGCGTATAATAGATATAACCATTTGTAACACCCGCGACAAAAGTGAACTTATGCGGAGACTTCTTTTTAATATTAAGACCGATCTCCACCGACAACTCACCCGGGAACGTCACCAGAACAAACTCCCCAACTCTCAGACCCATCATCTCAACTTCAATTGTCCTCTCTCCAGCAGCCACATTCCGCGCCTGATGTTTTTTTAGCAAATTTAGATTGATCTGGATCCTCGTCAATTGCTCCATCGCGTAAATATTCTCAATATATCGGTCCATATTCGCTCTATTTTCGGCATCCAGCTTCTTCAAACCATCTCTCCTCATCATCTCCTCATGCAAATAACGATGGGAATAATAAGATGGAAAGTCGCGGGACAGATTGTATTTCACATACAGCGGAATAAACGTCTTCAAATTGAGACTCGTCCCCTTCAGAGCTTGAAGCAATTGTATCTGTTCGGCCTGTAGAGATTCGATATGCTCTGCGAGATCAGCCCTCGGCAGTTCAATGGTCTCACGGATAACCTTCAACTCCCCTCCTTCACTACTGCGGATCTTCTTCAACCCCTGCAAAGTACTGAGACCCAGCATATTCCCCAAAATCTCGGCATCCCGAGGATTATTGACATCCTTGTACAAAATCGGATTGACATCACCCCCACAACCCTGCAAAAACAGCGCAATCGTATCCTCGCTCAAATTATCCTCAATCACCTTTGACGCAAACCCGGAAACATCCGCCGTATTTTCTCTACTCGGCACCTCCAGAATCGGATGACACGCAAAATTGTAAACAACCGCCAGTGTCTCTCCATCCTCCCTGTCCAGCCGAAGAATGCCAATCTCCGGATCAACTGGCCCGACCGAAGCGACCTCCTCATCGGGTGGAAGCGAGTACGCGTGACGGACATCGGCTTCCTTTCCATTCTTCAACACAAGCCTGCGATTTTCCATAATCCTGTCCTCGCAGCCAGTGCCAGCACCGATACTTACGGGGACCATATTTTGCCACGCCTCCACGACCGCCTGAACAGTTCGCGCTTCCACATCTGCACACACCTTACCATGACAATGGCTGGCATTAATCAGAATACGCGCAGAATCGAGATTTAACTCCCTATTCAATTGCGAACGTACATTGGCGAGAAAATCATTTCTGATAGAACCGATTTCAGCTATAGCCACCACATCTACAGTCACAATAACAGCAGTTTCAGTACCAGACCTCAGAGCCAGAGCTTTGACATAAAGTGGATCATTGGCCGGTCCCGCCTCTGGATCGGTTATCACTACCTTTGCAACACCCGCCAAGAAATTTTGCAATGTATTCTCTTTTTTTTTCATGTCTATACTGATTCCAACACTTTAACATCATCCCACTCACACTCAATCCGCATTAAATTTGACAGCACCGCGATTCCCAAGCGAGAACGCCATCTCCTCGCCCTCGCGAACATAAGCACCCTCTGATTTATCTATATCGCTCATTTAATCCTCCGTATCCACTTTTAAGGGTGTTTCAATACCTGTTAAACCAAAAGTACTGACACCTTTGAGCACTTGTCAAGACAGAACGGGCTATTTTTGTTGACGTATTGAGAGATTGGTAGTTATTTCTTAACCTCAAAATCATATTCACGGATGAAAGGAGCGTATTATGTCAAACAAAATTCGCGTAGCGGTCATTGGCACAGGACAGCGCGGACCGTCGCATGCACGCGAACTATTGGGATGCGATGAAGCCGAACTCGCACTCGTGTGCGACCTGGATGAAGAACGCGCCAAAAACGCGGCTGAAAATTTCAACGTAAAATACGAACTCGACCATCGGGAAGTCATCGCACGAGACGATATCGACGCCCTGGCAATTGCAACGCACACGCGACATCACGCAGGCGTCATGCGCGATGCAGCCGCGGCAGGCAAGCCATTCCTGGTCGAAAAACCATACTGCGACAGCATTGAATCGGGCATAGAAATTTGTGAAATGGCAGAAAAAAATAACGTCGTAGCAATGGTGGGATATCAATCTCGCTTCACGGCTTTTGCCCAGGAAATGAAAGCACTGGCGGAACAGATCGACCTGATACAAACCAATGTAACACTTCAGCGCGGATTTTTTAACCCGCAGTATTTCTTCCCCGAACACTACAGCGGCATCCTCGACGCGCTCTCACACACCATGGACCTGGCGTTGTGGTGGACTGGCTCTTTGCCCGTGGAAGTCATGGGACACGAGCAATGCGGCCTGTTCAAACCCGACAAAGACGCCGTAGAATTTGTCAACATCACAACCCGATGCGAAAACGGACAAATCGTGTGTATGACCGGCAGCATGGCGGGAATCCAGATGCAGAACATCTATCAGATGGCGGGTTTGCGGGGAAATATTTCGTCGGTAGAACGCAATAGAATCCGATACGTGACACACCTCGGATTTAACGAAGACAAAACACCGATTGATCTAAAATCGGGAGAATGGACAGGCTCGGGACAGCCGCCGACAGACATGTGGACGCATTTCGCGCAATGCGTGAAAGAAGGGCGAACAGATGTATCGCCCGGAGCGAGCCTGCGAGATGGACTCGCACAAGTAGCGGTAAGCGAAGGTGCATATTTCTCTTCCCGCGAAGGAAAAGCCATCACAGTCGAGCTTTAGCCAGAGGAAGACAAAATGAAACTCGGATGTCAGGCGAGATCTTATGGCAAAGGGATATACCCCAACGAAGCGGACTTCCTCTCAGTGGTTCACCAAATCGGAAAGCTGTGTTTCAGGGGACTGGAAGCAAATTGGAAAAATCTGGAGCGATATTTTCAAGACCCCAAAGCATTCAAACGCATCCTATCCGAAACCAATCTCGAACTAATTGGCGCGCATTACGGAGCCGCTCATTGGGATGAATCCTCGCGCAAACAAATCAGAACTGAGGGGAATCAGATCGCCGACTTTGTATCCGCTGTTGGCGGACAGTACATTGTTTGCAGCGGACGGCGACCAACACAGAGAACCGTATCAGACGAAATGTGGAAAAAAACCGCAGAAGGTCTGAATCTGTTAGGCGAACACTGCGCGCCCAAAGGTATCCAACTCGCCTATCACAACCACTGGTGGGAATCTGAACAAGAAGGACTGGTCAAACTCGCGTCATATACCGAACCGTCATACGTCGGATTTGCCTTTGACACCGGGCACCACATACGGGCAGGCAAAGACGCAATCGCATTGGTCAGAGAACTCTCAAACAGACTACACATCATCCACCTCGCAGACCATTCAGAAGACGCTGCAGGCCATGCAATCCGACCACAATTGGACACGGGCGTATTAGACCTATCAGCATTGCGAAACGCGCTACAAGGATTTACAGGCTGGTTGGTACTGGAAGAAGAAAATAACGCCCCATCCCCAGAGGCACAGGTAGCCGAATGCATCGAAGTAATGAGGACAATGACTTAAAACCCCCTGAATCCTCGCGAAAGGATAGTTTATGGAATTCGTTCAAAAAGACGTGCGAATAACACCGCATTATTTTCAAGACGACGGTGTGGTTCCAAATAGCGCATTCCCACTCATAGTCTATCAAGACGCCCTTTCATTACCCGAAGACGACCCCGCGCGGGCATTTGAGCAGATATTTGCCGCCAATTGTTGGTCGCGTTCATGGCGCAACGGCATCTATTCCTTTCACCACTACCACGCCACAGCGCACGAAGTACTGGGCATAGCACAGGGAAGTGCCAGAGTGTGCATGGGCGGTGAACAGGGCGTGCGCTTGACAATTGAACCTGGCGATGTCATGGTAATTCCCGCGGGCGTGGGACACAAAAACCTGGGCGCGAGTACAGACCTATTGGTCGTAGGCGCATATCCCGATGGACAGCACCCGGACCTGTGTCGAGAAAGTGCCCGTGAACACAAACACGCGCTGGAAAACATACCCAAAGTACCAATGCCCGCATCCGATCCGGTCTTTGGAACAAATGGTGCCGTAATGAATTTATGGAAAAAATGAGGTCTTTATGCAACAGACAAACATGCTCTACATCATCTCCGATCAACACAATCGCAATCTACTCGGATGTTATGGTCACCCGACAGTACAAACCCCCAACCTAGATCGGCTATCCGAACAGGGCACGCGGTTTACCAATGCCTATACCAACTGTCCAATTTGCGTACCGGCGCGCGCATCTCTGGCCACGGGACGCTACGTGCATCAAATTGGCAACTGGGACAATGGACATCCATACACCGGAAACGCGCCGAGCTGGCACCACCGCTTGCGCGAGCAGGGTTTTAACGCCACATCAATTGGCAAATTGCACTTTAAGGGCCAGGGCACAGATCACGGATTCACCGAAGAAATCGAACCATTAAACGTCGTAGATGGCACAGGCGATGTACTGGGTAGTATCCGGGAACAGCCGCCCTTTCGCAACAAACGACCGGGAATTCGAGAAGCGGGACCGGGCGACTCGACGTATTTGCAATATGACCAGCGCAACGCAGACCACGCCATAAAGTGGTTACAAGAGCACCGGGAAGACCAGACTCCCTGGTGCCTGTTCCTGTCATTTGTGTGCCCACACCCGCCGTATATCTCTCCGCCAGACTTATATGACATCTACGACCCGGACGAATTGCCCATGCCGCCGCAATGGCGAACCGAGGACTGGCCCGATCATCCCGCAATGGACTACTTCAGGCGATTCTTCACATTTGATCCCCAATTCCCCGAAGCCATCGTGCGACAACTAAATGCCGCGTACTACGGCGTATGCACATATCTGGACAGCCAAATTGGTCGGGTGCTAAACACCCTGGACGAACTGGAACTAACCGACACAACCCGCATAATCTACACAACAGATCACGGTGAGCACATGGGCGGACGCGGTATCTACGGCAAATTTACCATGTATGAAGAATCGGCCGCCGTGCCATTTCTGATGGCAGGTCCCGACGTCCCCGCGGGCAAAGTCGTGGAAACACCTGTCTCGCTCGTCGATAGCTTCCCGACAATTTTGGAAGCCGTGGGCGCGCAACAAACCGAAGACGACGCAGAGTTGCCAGGCGAATCACTGTGGTCCATTGCACGGGAAGAAGACCGCGACCGCACAGTATTTAGCGAATACCACGCGATAGGTGCACAACACGGGGCGTATATGTTGCGAAATCGACAATACAAATACATATATCACGTCAATAATCCGTCCCAACTATTCGATACAATAGACGACCCCGAAGAGTGCCACGACCTCGCGCAGTCGCCCGAACATCGGGAAGTCATAGAAAATTTCGAACGCGAATTGCGCGACCTCATCGATCCCGAAGCTATGGATACCCGGGCCAAAACCTCGCAACGAGAAATGATTGAATTTCTGGGTGGCGAAGAGGCCGTAATTCATCGGGGCGCATTTGACAACTCGCCCGTACCCGGCGAAACACCAAAATTTCGGCAACACGGAGCGGAGTGAGCACAGGAGATAATCATGGCCGAAACAGCCAAATTATTCCTCAATGGCGAATGGGTGGCATCTGAAGCAACGGAAACAGCACCGGTTTACAACCCATCGGATGGAACAGAAATTGCCGCAACACCCTTATGTGGCGCGTTAGAGATAGATCGCGTGGTACAATCAGCCGCAGACGCATTTCCCGAATGGGCGAATACACCAGCCGTTGATCGCGCACGCGTAATGTTCCGGCTTGTCGCACTCATGGAAACCCACTTCGAGGAATTGGCCCAACTCGTAACCCTTGAAAACGGCAAAACCATAGAAGATGCACGGGGTGAAATTCGACGTGGGATCGAAGTCGCAGAATTTGCCTGTGGTGCGCCTGCGCTCTTGATGGGCGACTCCCTGGAAAATATCGCACAGGGGATTGATTGCGACACCATTCGGCAACCCATAGGCGTATCCGTAGGCATCACGCCATTCAACTTCCCATCTATGGTACCCATGTGGACATTGCCCATTGCCCTGGTATGTGGCAACACCTATGTATTAAAGCCATCGGAGCGCGTGCCCTTGAGCGCGATCCGAATTGGCGAATTATTGGCCGAAGCCGGATTACCGCCCGGCGTATTCAACATCGCACACGGCGGAAAAGACGCGGTAGATGCCCTGCTCGCCCATCCCGAAGTCAAAACCGTTTCATTCGTCGGTTCAACACCCGTGGCGCGCTATGTCTATGAAACAGCTACGCGCAATGGCAAACGCGTACAATCAGCCGGTGGCGCAAAAAATTACTTAATCGTATTGCCCGACGCCGACCTGGACTCAACCGTAGCTGCCGTAATGGGATCTGCTTATGGTTGCGCCGGAGAACGGTGCATGGCCGGCAGTGTTCTCGTCTGTGCCGAAGGTGCGGGCGACCGTTTCCTGGAACCGCTCAGTGAAACCGCACGCGAATTTCGAGTGGGACCAACCGACCGCGACCCCGGTGTAGATATGGGACCGGTAGTGACCAAAACGCACCTGGACCGCATCCATCAACATATTGAAAATGGGCTGCAAGAAGGCGCAGAACTGATCGTAGATGGCCGCGATGTACAGGTCGAAGAAACACCACATGGCTTCTACCTGGGCGCGACAATTTTCGATCGGGTAAAACCCCAGATGTCCATTGCGCAGGAAGAAATCTTCGGACCGGTATTATCGACCATGCACACAGACGACCTGAGCGAGGCCATTGCGCGGTGCAATGCCAGCGGATATGGCAACGCAGCCGTATTATTCACATCCAGTGGCGGAGCCGCACGCAAGTTTCGCCATGAGGTAAACGCAGGCATGGTCGGTATCAATATCGGCGTACCCGCGCCCATGGCATTCTTCCCCTTCTCCGGGTGGAACAATTCCTTCTTCGGCGATTTACATGTACAGGGCACCGAAGGCATATCGTTCTTCACCCGACAAAAGGTCACAATCAGTCGGTGGATTGACACAAAGCGGCAATTCTTTTAGCATAGGGAAAAAACATGGCAAGTCGGCACGCAGATTGGTTTAGACAGGGGGAACGCGACCTGGCCCACGCTCGCAGAGCAACAGAGCATGGCGATTATGAATGGGCCTGCTTTGCCGCTCAGCAAGGTGCTGAAAAAGCTGTTAAGGCAGTCTTTCAAAAAGTCGGTGCCGTCGCCTGGGGGCATTCTGTTGCGGCACTATTAGAGGCTTTGCCCGATAGTTCTCCACTCGACGACGCCCTATTAGATGCGGCAAAAGAGTTGGACAAACATTATATCCCGGCGCGGTATCCCAATTCGCACCCCCAGGGCGCGCCATTTGAATACTATACGCAAGGAGAGGCGGATCGTGCTGTATCAAACGCCAAAAAAATCATCACCTTCTGTTCGGGTTTTCTATTTGAACCGCCCAAAGACGATCCAACGGATTCGGAAAGCGATGAAAATACTGAAGACCCGGCATCCCGAGATTGAGCGCGCAGTTCTATTCGGCTCTTTGTCCCGTGGTGATGCTGTTCCCGGAAGCGATGCCGATGTATTGCTCGTGCTACGAGAAAGTGCGCTATCATTTCGAGAACGCAGTGTCTATTATGTCCCCAAAAATGTCGGGATCAGCGTAGATATTTTTGCGTACACACGTACCGAACTGGACGCGATGCGAATGTCTAAAAATGCTTTTGTTCTTCAAGCACTAAAGGAAGGAATGGATCTGGTTTGAAAGCCTATTCATTGCGATAAATTTTTTAGTCCAAAGCGAGAGCTAATCAGGAGGAAACATGGCAGATGATATCAAAGCTGCGGCGAGAACTGCGCGGCAGGCTGCTCTAACATTGAGTCAGGCAACGGAAAAACAGCGCAATGTCGCGCTCGAGGCCATAGCACAGGCATTGCATATAAATCGCGACCGCATTTTAGACGCTAACAAACGCGATCAGGCAGCAGCAGAAAAAATGCTGGCACAGGGGAAAATCACCCTCCCGCTAATCAAGCGCCTGAAAGTAGATGCTGAAAAGCTGGACAGCGAAATAATAGTTGGCGTTCACAGTGTCGCAGCCCAGGAAGACCCCATTGGCAAAACGCAGGCCGCGACCGAATTGGACGAAGGCCTCAACCTCTATCGCGTAACCGTCCCAATCGGCGTAATCGGCGTGGTCTTTGAATCGCGCCCCGACGCGCTGGTACAAATCGCGACACTATGTCTAAAATCCGGCAACGCCGTCATGCTCAAAGGCGGCAGCGAAGCATTTCACACCAACCGCGCACTGGCCGAAATTATGGTCGCTGCAACGGCTGATCTGGACGGCATCCCCGAAGGATGGATGCACCTTCTGGAAGCGCGAGAAGAAGTCGCGGGCATTCTCGAACTACACGACCTCATCGACCTGATCATCCCGCGCGGCGGCAATGAACTCGTGCAATACATCATGGACAACACCAAAATCCCCGTCATGGGGCATGCCGACGGCATCTGCCATGTGTACGTGGATAAGGACGCCGATCTAAAAAAAGCCGTACGTATCGCCATCGACTCCAAAACGCAGTACGCAGCCGCCTGCAACGCCGCCGAAACCCTGCTCGTACACGCCGAAATTGCCAGAAACTTCTTCGCCACGGCAATTCAACAATTCACCGACCAGGGCGTTCTAATCCGCGGCG
This sequence comes from Candidatus Latescibacterota bacterium, assembly GCA_965205975.1. Taxonomy (GTDB): domain Bacteria; phylum Latescibacterota; class UBA2968; order UBA2968; family UBA2968; genus VXRD01. The sequence continues at coordinate 4,673,805 of OZ242195.1, read as the reverse complement.
ACGCCCGCACCCTGGACCTCGCCGCCAGCGCAGATGCCCTGACCCCGGCCAGTGACAGCGACTGGTCAACCGAATACCTCGACTACGTCCTATCGGTCAAGACCGTCGATTCGGTCGAAGAAGCAATCGCCCACATCAATGAATACAGCAGCCACCACACCGATTCGATCGTAACCGAAGACCAACAAGCCGCGAAGAGATTTTTGCAAGCCGTGGATTCGGCATCGGTCCTGCACAATGCGTCAACCCGATTTGCCGACGGATTTCGATATGGCCTCGGCGCCGAAGTGGGCATCAGCACCAACCGCCTGCACAGCCGCGGACCCGTAGGTCTCGAAGGTCTCGTCATCTACAAATACGTAGTAACAGGTGAAGGACATATTGCAGGCGATTACATCGGCGAAAATGCCAAAACATTTACACATCGCAAATTGGATGCGATCTGGCGTCCGGAGTAATAACTGAAAAAGAAGGGAATATCATGATCAGGAACTATCTTATCCTCCTTTGCTGCGCGTGTGTCATAACCTCGTGTGCAACAACACAGACAGAAGTTGAAACACCTCAACCACCAGCCCCTCAACCACCATCACCCACCCTATCCATTGACCCTGCTGTGCGAACGGGCGAACTGGCAAATGGGCTTCGCTACGTAATCCGGGAAAATAAACGACCGGAAAACCGCGCCGAATTGCGCCTCGTAGTCAATGCGGGATCCATTCTGGAAGACGAAGACCAGCAGGGACTGGCGCACTTTGCCGAACACATGGCATTTAATGGCACGGCCAACTTTCCCAAACAGGAAATAATCGATTTCCTCGAAAGTATTGGCATGCGCTTTGGTGCGCACTTAAATGCCTACACGAGTTTTGACGAGACCGTCTATATGCTTCGCGTGCCCACAGACAGCACCGAAGTAATGGAAAAAGCATTTCGCATTCTGGGCGACTGGGCGCATCGGGTAAAATTTGATCCCGAAGAAATCGAAAAAGAAAGAGGTGTGGTCATAGAAGAATGGCGTTCGGGACGCGGAGCCAGAGCGCGCATGAGCGACAAACAATTGCCAGTCTTACTCAAAGACTCGCGCTATGCCGAGCGTTTGCCCATCGGCCAAAAAGCATTGCTCGACACATTTAAGCACGAATCCCTCACGCGCTTTTATCGCGACTGGTATCGCCCTGACCTCATGGCAGTCATTGCAGTGGGAGACTTTGAAACAGACGCGATTGAAACCCTGATCAAAAAAACCTTTGACCCGATACCAAAAGCGGATAATCCCCGCGCGCGAGCTGCCTATACGGTTCCCGACCACGGTGAGACCCTCTTTGCAATCGCAACCGACCCGGAAAATTCGCAGTCTTCCATCTCTATTTATTTTATGCAGGATGTCGCGCCCGAAGGAACAGTAGAAGATTATCGCAGCATGCTCATTCGCAACATGTTTAACAGCATGCTCAATCAGCGATTTAGAGAAATGACCAAAAAACCCAATCCGCCATTTCTTGGCGCAGGCTCCAGCCGTGGAAACCTCGTCAGAACCAAAGCTGCATATATCCTGGGTGCAGGTGTCAAAGAAGGGGGAATTGAACGGGGCCTGGAAGCCGTCTTAACAGAAGCTATTCGCGTCCAACGCCATGGATTTACGCAACCCGAAGTAGATCGCTTAAAAACCAACATGTTGCGGGGCATCGAACAATCTTATCGCGAACGCGACAGACGCCGTTCGCGCGGTTTTGCATCGGAATACATCCGTCACATTTTGACAGGCGAACCCATTCCGGGTATTGAAATCGAACGCGATTTATTTCGTGAATTACTCCCCGGCATTCAAGTCGAAGAAATCAACCGCCTCGTCGGCGAATGGATCACCGACATAAACCGCGTCATTGTCGTCAGCGCACCCGAAAAAGATGGCCTACCTGTACCTTCCGAAGCTGACCTGCTAACCATAATCAACGAAGTCCAGCAAAAAGAGGTTGAACCATATCAAGAAGATGTATCCGACGACCCCCTCATCGCGAATATGCCAACGCCGGGCAAGGTCGTACGCGAAACATCAATCGACACCTTTGGCGTCACAGAATGGACATTGAGCAATGGGGTAAAAGTCGTCATGAAACCCACGGACTTCAAAAACGACGAAATCCTGTTCACATCCTTCAGCCCGGGCGGTCATTCTCTATCAAGTGACGAAAACTACATGGCGGCATCCACAGCGACATCGGCCATAATGGAAAGCGGGCTGGGCAAATTCAATCAAATTGAACTCAATAAAAAACTCGCTGGCAAAGTCGTGCGCGTGTCGCCCCGCATCAGCAGCCTCAGCGAAGGCGTATCGGGCAGCGCGTCTCCCGAAGACATAGAAACCATGTTTCAACTCATCTATCTCATCTTCACGGAACCGCGTGCAGACTCACTGGCATTTCAAGCACTCCTGGACCGCTATCGAGGCATATTGCAAAACCGGGATATGAGACCAACGACAGCTTATTCCGATACGATACAAGTTACCATGTCTCAATACCATATCAGATCGCGCCCGCTCTCAAACAAAATACTGGGGGAAATGGACCTGCAAAAATCGCTGGCATTTTACAAAGACCGATTTGCCGATGCCAGTGACTTCACATTCGTATTTGTCGGCAATTTTGAACCAGAAAAAATAAAACCGCTAATAGAAACCTATCTCGGCGGATTACCCGCACTCAACCGCGGAGAAACCTGGCGCGACACAGGCGTCAGAGCACCAAAAGGCGTCATTGAAAAAACCGTGAAACGGGGACAAGAACCCAAAAGTCAGACGCGTTTGATTTTCACCGGACCTTTTGATTACAACGACCGCTTTAAGCGATATGTCTATGGCTCAATGGGCGATGTCTTGCAGATAAAACTACGGGAAGTACTCCGAGAAGACGAGGGCGGCACGTACGGCGTTGGCGTGCGCACATCTCGCTCGCGTTGGCCCGAAGGCCGATACAGCATCTCAATCAGCTTTGGATGCGATCCCGAACGGTTGGAAGAATTGACGCAACTCGTCTTTGCCCAAATCGACAGCATGAAACAAAAGCCCGTCGAACAATCCTACATCGACAAAGTGACCGAAATGGATCTGCGGGGGCGGGAAACCAACAAAAAAGAAAACGGTTACTGGCGCAATACGCTGAGTACGTATTACCAGAATGAGATGGACTTGATGGCGTGGTTGACGTATGAAGACGAAGTCATCAAAAAACTCACAGCAGAACACGTACAAAAAGCGACACAGCAATATTTCAATCTGGAAAACTACGCGCGATTCGTCCTATTGCCAGAAGAAGGGGTGACGGCAAAATGACCATAGATGCCGACATGAATCGCTTAAAAAACGCCACCTATCCCGGTCGTGGTATTGTAATAGGACAAACGCCCGATGGCACATGTATGGTTCAAATCTACTGGATCATGGGACGCAGTCCCAGCAGCCGCAACCGCGTATTTGTGCGAGAAGGCGACGCGGTAAAAACCGACACCGTAGATAAATCCCATGACATCGATCCGCTGACCATGTACTATCCCATCCGCGTACTGGGCAACGCGCATATCGTCACAAATGGCGATCAAACCGACACCATTGTCCATACCCTGCAAAACGGTGGCTCGTTTGAATCAGCCCTGAAAACGCGCACTTATGAACCCGACATCCCCAATTTTACACCGCGCATCTCTGGCCTTACCGACCTGGGCGATTCTCAGGCCTATCGGCTATCAGTCTTAAAAACCGTTGGCGGCGATGCGCGCTATTGTTCGCGCCAATTCTTCGACTATGAAACCGCGATCCCCGGCACGGGCCACTGTATCACAACATACACAGACGACGGCAATCCCCTGCCCTCATTCAAAGGGGAGCCTTATGCCGTCGAATTATTCGACGACATACAGCAAACCGCCGATGTATTCTGGAACCTGTTAGACGAAGACAATCGCGTCTCGCTACTCGTAAAATTCATCCACCCCGAGACCGCTGATCTGGTAATCGTGAACAAATACGGATCAGGATGATAAGAGCCTGCACGGGAAGGGTTTTATCTAGTGATGAAAGGATTTTCAGGATAAAAAAATCCGCAGGAAGGAGCACCTCCATGGAACCAATCAAATACGGTATGTTCATCATGCCCTTCCACGCCCCGGACAAACCGTTGAGTCAGGGATTTGACGAGGATTTGGAACTCGTTGTCAAAGCCGAGGAACTGGGCTTTGATGAATTCTGGATCGGCGAACACCACACCATGAAATACGAGACCATTGTCACGCCCGAAATTTTCATCGGACGCGCCCTGGGCGAAACCCAGCGCATCCGCCTGGGACCGGCACCGGTCTGTTTGAACCTGCACCATCCCGCCTATGTCGCCAGTCGCCTGTCTTTTTTGGATCACCTGGCCAAAGGTCGGCTCAATCTGTGCTTTGGCCCGGGCAGTGTCACCTCAGACCAGGAACTGTACGGCCTGGATCCCAAATCGGGCGGCGCAATGACCGGGGAAGCCATTGACGCCATCCTCAACCTATGGACATCGGATCCACCCTATGAGCACCGGGGGAAATACTGGCAATTCCAGCTCAAAGACAATATTGACGAAGAAACCCAGATCGGCTTCATCCACAAACCCTTTCAACAGCCCCACCCGCCCATTTCTATGCCGGGAATGAGCCGCAACTCACACAGCATGCAAACAGCTGGCGAGCGCGGCTTCCAGCCCTTTTCCGCCTGCCTGATAGCGGGCAATGTGGTGGCCGACAACTGGCAGATCTATGAGCAGAGTGCCCTGCAGGCGGGACGGCAACCGCAGCGAACCGACTGGAAAATCGCCCGTTCAATCTTTCTGGCCGACACCACGGCCGAGGCTGTAAAAAAGGCGCGGAACAATTCTCTGGCAAAAAATTACGAATACATCGGACGTCTATTCGACAAGGGCCTGGGGCGCCAGGTGTACAAGCGCGATCTGGACATGCCCGACTCCGAGTGCAATCTGGACTATTTGATGACCGAACAGATCATTGCGGGCGACGTCGATGAAGCACTGCGTCGCTTGCTGGCTCTGTTCGAGGAAACCGGACCCTTTGGCACTCTGGTACTCATGGGCTACGACTGGGACGACAAAGATAGTTGGATATACAGCATGGAATTATTCGCCCGTGAACTAATGCCAGCTTTGAACAAAGCAGTGGGCGCGGTACCTTAGATGACAATCAAAGCATTGACATTTGACGTATTCGGCACAGTAGTTGATTGGCGCAGTTCCGTCATCCGAGACGGCGAGCGATTAGGCGAGCGCAAGGGATTGGACATAGATTGGACTGCATTTGCCGATGCGTGGCGCGGGGGCTATGGTCCATCGATGAACCGCGTGCGCACGGGCGAATTGCCCTGGACAAAAATCGACGACCTGCACCGCATGATCCTGGACGAACTCCTGAAAAAATTCGGCATCTCGGGATTATCCGAAGAAGAAATCGCGGACTTCAATCGCGTCTGGCATCGCCTCGACCCCTGGCCCGACGCCCCAGGCGGCTTATGGCGGTTAAAATCGCGGTACCTGATCGCCACACTATCAAACGGCAACGTATCGCTACTCGCCAACATGGCGAAATACGGCGGACTGCCCTGGGATTGCATCTTATCCGCCGAATTGGCCGGACATTACAAACCCGACGCCGAGACCTATTTGAAAGCCATCGAACTGCTCAGTTGTGAACCCCAAGAAGTCATGATGGTCGCCGCCCATCAGGGCGACCTGCACCACGCAGCGCGCGTCGGCATGAAAACGGCTTATGTATTCCGACCCTGCGAACGGGGTCTCAACGCCAAAAAAGACTTACCCCCCGATTTGGACTTCGACATCATAGCCCATGACTTTCACGACCTCGCCGATCAACTGGGGTGTTATTGAAAAACATGAAACTCACCGATTTCAAAGTCCTGACATTCGATTGCTATGGCACGCTTATCGACTGGGAAACCGGGATGATCAAAGGACTGGAGCCGCTTTTATCAAAGGTCGAACGAAAATTGTCGCGCAATGAAATTCTTCAAACACACGCGCGACACGAATCAACACAACAAGCCTGGACGCCGGGCATGCGCTATTCCGAACTCCTCGCCATCGTATATAAACGCCTCGCCGAAGAATGGGGCATCGCCGTCACACCCGATGAGTGCACCGTTTATGGTCAATCGATAAAACAATGGCCGGCGTTTTCCGATTCTCCCGACGCGCTACAATATCTCAAAAAGCACTACAAACTCGTAATCCTGTCCAACGTCGATAACAACAGCTTTAAATACAGCAACGACCGTCTCGGTGTTGAATTTGACGCAATATACACGGCGGAAGACATAGGATCGTACAAACCTGCGGATAGAAACTTCAAATACATGCTGGAACACCTCAAGTCGCTCGACATTGAAAAATCGGAAATACTACACACCGCAGAAAGCCTATTCCACGATCACATACCCGCGAACAAAAACGGACTCGCCACCTGTTGGATATACAGGCGCTCCAATGAAGAAGGCTTCGGCGCGACCAGAGACCCGGACGAAATGCCAAACTACAATTTTCAATTCAATAGCATGGCCGATCTCGTAAAGGCGCACCAAGAGGCTTTTTGATATACTGAGTGATCTGAAGCAAATAAAGATTTAACAAATGACATAGGCAATGCCCCATCCGCGATCCGCAGCACAACGTCACATAAAATTGAGCCAATAAACAGAAAAATCCTTTGGGAATTGGTTTACTTGATACACAAAAACGCCCCGGCACAACAATGCTGGGGCGTTTTCTTTTTCCTGTTGCACTTAAATTGGAATTTGGGAGGAAAAGATTCACGTTTTTTGAATTGCGCTCTCTTCTTTAGACACGATGTCAATTTGCACAACTGCATCCAGGGCTGCGGCGACTTTTTTTAAGGTGCTGATGGTACAGTTTCCCCGGTTTTCCAATCGGCTAATGACCGGTGTACTGGTATCCAATTTCGCTGCCAATTGCGCTTGCGTCAATCCGCGTTGCTTGCGCAGTTGGGCAATTTTAACTGCAAGCCTCAGTTCATCAAGGCCCTGGTAGAATGATTCCGCGACTTCTCGATCTTTCAACTGTTCTTCGAGAAATATCCGCACACTTGTCTTTTCACTGGTCATCTTTATCCCTCTTTTCGCTCTCGATCAGCGTTCATGCGTTCCATTGCAATCCGAATTTCTCGTTGCGGCAGTTTCTGACTTCGCTTTTCAAAGGCGTGCAACAGGACAAAAATTCGATTCGCATCACCGTAGTACAAAACGCGATATTGATTTTTCCCATAACGCGCTCGCAGTTCTCTCAACCTTCCCTCAACTTGACTGGAATAAGGAAAGGGGAGATCAATACCAAACTCTGAAAGAATTTGAATCACCTGCAAGATCTTTGCTCTCAGCTTTGGTTGAAGTGAGAGCAAAAAGTCTCTGACAGGCTCTTGTGTAATGGTTCAAAGTAAATTGGAATTTTGGGTGTTGTAGTTAAGCTACAAATGGGCAACGGGTTTGACGGCTCTGAGTTGGGCATGTAATGGTTCAAAGTAAATTGGAATTTTGGGTGTTGTAGTTAAGCTACAAATGGGCAACGGGTTTGACGGCTCTGAGTTGGGCACGCAAGCATTTTGCTTGCGCCAACTTGCGTTTTCGTTCTCGAAAAATAAGTGGTGCTCGACCACACAGTTTATCAACAGGCGCGATATACCCGATGCTGGCGTGGTATCTCTTGTGGTTGTAATGCGCGACAAATCTGGCAACCACTTCTCGCGCCTCCTCCAAATTCGTCGGTGTTTTGGGACGAATACACTCGCGCTTGAGCGACTGGTGCCACCGCTCGATCTTGCCATTGGATTGCGGATAAAACGGCGAAGTGCGCACATGGGTCATCCCGCAGTGTCTGATAAAGGACTTGAAGGCAAGGGCAATAAACTGTGGACCATTGTCCGAGATGATACGCGGCCTGACGTTGGGGAACTTTTCTCTGCCTCTTTGAATAATGATCTCGACATCTGCTTCTCGCATCGCTTCTCGAATCTCAAAATGGACGAGAAAGCGACTATAGCCATCTAAAAGGGCACATAAGTAGTAGAAGGTCCCGCAGATATTCAAATAGGATACATCCACATGCCAGTGCTGGTGTGCCCGTGTTGGCTGGTCAAATCCTGTCCCCTTCTTTGAGACCTTTTTTAAAGTTCGACTAAGCAGATCGGCGCCTTTGAGCACGCGATACACGCTACTGGGTGAAACAGCTACAACATCTTCATCTATCATCTGATACGCCAAACGACGATACCCCTGGTCGGGGTGCGCTATGGCATAAGTGATAATGGCTTGCTTCTCCCAGTCCAAGAGCCAGGAACTCTTGGGCAGTGACCCATAAGTGCCATTGGGCGCACCATACCGGGCTTTCCAGTCATAATATGTGCTTGTAGATAACCCTAATAAGGATAAAAACTGACCGATAAAGATACCGGTTTGCTTGTGCCAATGGACCACAAAATCAATCACCGCATCGCGAATGACCCTCGAAATCGGACGTTGACTCAGGTCTCCCCAAGACTTTTTTTTAGAAAAATGTGCTCTTCCATCAGTTCTGACAACACTTCGTTCTTTGTTGCCAATTTGGCCTCTAAGACAGCAATCTTTCTCGCCTGCTGTTTCTCATGCACACTCTGCTTTGGCGCAAAGGCTGAGGTACCTTGCTCGAAAAACACCTTCTGCCACTGGTAGAACATCGTCGGGTGAATCCCGTGTGCATCACACAAATCTGACACGGGCACGCCATCTAACAGATGACGACGCAAAATCGACACCTTCTCTTCGGGAGAATATTGCTTACGCTTCTTCGACATGGACTCCTCCTTGGGGACAGCCCAATTTATAGCTTATCAATGCACCACAAAAGTCCATTTCTATCTGAAGCATAACAGACTCCTCCTTGGGGACAGCCCAATTTATAGCTTATCAATGCACCACAAAAGTCCATTTCTATCTGAAGCATAACACTTGACCATTTTCACTTTGGTAAAATTCAACAGGCCACATACCTATTATTCATGGCTAAAATCCTTTAAAGATGGCATGGAGACAATAAATTATAGCAAATGTTGCAGTTTTACGCAATCTTATGCACGGTATATTGATGTACTATATTGAAAAATTTAAAAACCCCTGGAGAGATAATCTCTTCAGGGGTGTCATTTGGATGAATTTTGGTTGCAAGAGGTGGTGGACTTGACCCGTTTTAGTGGCCGGTAGAAGGGTTCTTTAATCGCTTTTTGATCTTCTCTACCAGTACGCCTAAAGCCCATCTTGTTGTGCCGTTGGGGTTTGGTTTCATCTTGGGTAAGGTGGTTCGGGCACATAGTCGATGTCCATTCCAAGATCGTCAAAATACATGAGTGTCCACTTTGCATTGGGCTTGCCGCTTTCGCGTATATGCCACTTGCCATTTATTGCTTTGATTTGATAGATTTTGTCTTTTCCTAACCCCCACCAAGTATATCTGGTCGCATAAATGCGCGTGTATTTTTCGTCTTCGTATTTTGTATATGCGTCGTGGTCAAGGTAAATTTCAAGATCGCCGTGTTGGTAGTGAGTCAAAAGCAACCAAATACCGGGCGAAAGAACGACTATCCAGACGATAGTCTTAATGATTATCCAAAATCGACGTTCTTGCCTTTTCTGCCACTCTGCATATTCCTCTTCGGTTATCATATCTTTGTCTGCCATCATTCCTCCTTGGTAAAAAAATACTGTACCTAAGCCTGATGTCAAGAAAATGTGGCAAAAGTGTTACAAAAAGAGGCACAAAGGTTTGTTCTGTAAAAGTTTGTAAAATTGTTGTAGAAAAAAGACGCTGCAGGGTTGACAGATAACAATAAGCTGTCTATTTTCTTTGGATTTTGGAAAAATTTTCAAACAGAGAGGAGGTGAGGCGGTATGTCTGCAACTTTGCTACCTGCTGTTCCGGGTTCGCAGTACCGAATTAAAATCGACGCAAATACTCGAATGTATGTTTGTGTAGAGAGCGAAGATTTAGGCGAGCTTGAACAGTTAATTGAGGAAAAAGCCTTGCAGGGCTATTGTGTCGATCAATATAGTGTGTGTACTTATACAACAACATTAGGTCATCAAGGTGCTACACTGCATTTTAAGCACTGCGTTATTATGCGGCATGTAGGTATAGAGCACGGTAAAGAATAAAAACAGGCGGATTTGAGTAGGCCGCTCAAATCCGCCAAAACTCCCGAAGGAGGAAAAACAACAAATATAGATAACAACATACAACCGCTTCCGGACGTGGGCAAGCAAAAAGAAATTTAATCCTTAACAAGAAGGAGAAATACTAAATGGCAAGTTACTACGTGAACAGAAATGCACAACCAAATGGAGATCACGAGGTTCATAGAGAAGGATGCTATTGGTTGCCAAGCCCTTCAAACCGTATCTATCTCGGCAATTTTTCTTCGTGCTTTCCTGCGGTTAGGGAAGCACGCAACCATTACAGACAGGTAAATGGATGCGCTCACTGCTCGCCTGCCTGCCACACAAGCTGATCTTTTGTGATTACAAGCACCCTCCCATCCTCCAAATCAATACGTCCATGTAGTTTTCCATGTCCTCAACAACTGGCTATGGTGTGAATGCCACCGGCATTCAAAATGCCCCTGGAGCATCACGGGACTTTGTGACTTTTTTTGTGGTTTGGATACACAACCAAACTCAAATTTTTTTAGTGTCTCACTTTGCTTTGTCCTCTTGAGTGCCTCGCCTGTTACAACTAATTTCAAACTGAGACACTCTCATCGATTTCGGACTAACTATTTCAAATTATTTCAAACTGAGACGTTACCCAAGAGGTGGAAAAATTCATATCACCCCAGACCGGCTATTCCGACCATTCAGGCTATATCATTTTTCTTTGGCTCCACGTCTTCTTTGTGCTCCTGGCTTTCTGGCACGTCAATCGCTTCGGGATTCAGAGTTTCAATCTCAGAAAAAGTGGAAAAATGTCTGGTATTGAAGGTATATACTCTGGTCACATTATTTTCCAGCATAGTCGCCACATGTCTTAAATCGTGGAGACGAAGACCTTGAACTGGATACCGCTGGAGAAGCCCGAGCATCCGTTCCATAATGCGCGGACCGGGATGGATAACAACCAGTTGATCAGACTCACAGTACCGTCTTACCTCATTTGTAGCCTCTGCTGGAGACAGCGGTTCATCTACAGCCCGACCATCGGTTCGAGTAACCGTAACGAAAAATTCGCTGAGAACTTGAGGACTAATGCAGGCAGCAACCTCGCCATTAAGGCACTGATCTCTCAGAGATTTGGCAACTACGTGTCGAGGGGATTTCCGTTGTTGAGCATAGACCAGAATATTGGAATCAAGGTATGAGAGATCACCAAAATTATTCATCATACGCCATTGCTCGGGTCACTTCACCGCCAACAACATCCGAATCCTTCACGATAAATTCCGACGGAGCTACTTTTCGCTTGATAATGGGCTGTAGTCCACCACTATTCTCACCTCGCGCTTTCCAAATCGCAACGAGATTTTTGAGATATTGTATTCGATCTTCAGGCAATCCTGCCACATCAAGCGTGGTTTCCATTGTCCTCTCCACTGGTACGTATTTCAAACAGTCATAGATTGATATTTCAAAATTACTGTGTTGTACTACAAAAGTCAATGGCGTGTCTCGAATTTGAAATAAGGTCAGCAATCATTTCCCGATCATGCACCAACCCGCCCAAACAACGCCATCATCCAAAAATTGAGCCACATATTGTACAAAAAGAAGCTCAAGCACAACGCGCCAGTCCAGTGGGCAGAAGTGATGAGTCGCCTGCGACCTGAGACACGAACTTACATAGAGATGAGGCACCAGCAGAACAAGTGATGTTCCAACTTCCGGGTAGTGTCGCTTCCTTTGCGCGCAAAGGTATCCAGATTATCGCTGATGAAGAACTTATGTGCAATAAATACTGGTTCAACACCATCCAACCCGACGAATCCTGCATTACTGACGCACTCCAATCATAAACGAGATAACTGGTTGTCAATGCCATCGGAGAACGCCAGTTGAAGAGAGTCATTCTCAACTTGATTTTTAATTGTGTTCACACAGTTCAGTAGCTATTATGGGACGCGGTTGGAAAGTGTCAAGTATTTCATTTATAAGATGGAGGAACAAAAGTGCATTTGAGAGGAATCCATTTAGTAACGGACAATTTAGAAGACTCGGCCAACTTCTACGCCCAGACCCTGGGGCTGAAGGAAATAGAGCGTGAATCTGACATAGTGGCTTTGCAGGGGAAAGATATAAGTGGCTTTTTATTACTCCTAAAGGACGCGGACGTGGATGAAGGATTAGATCACATATCCTTCACAGTGGAAAACTTAGACAGCATCGTTCAGAAACTTGAGGATGCGGATGTAGATGTCAGACTCAAAAACTATGATGACGGGACGCGGGTAGCCCATTTTGAGGGTCCTGAGAATGTGACAATAGGATTGGCAACAGCAGATCTACTTGATACGTCTGGCGGCGAGGAAACAGAAATTCGGATTTATCGATTCGTCCTGAAAACGGACGATGTAGAAGACTCGATACAATTCTATACCCAGGTCCTGGGGTTAAAAGAAATAGAAGGCTTCTCCTATGAGGACAATGAAGACTATGTTGGTTTACAAGCAGGGAATATAATCATAGTACTCTTATCGACCGGATGGTTTGAGTCTGAGGGCTTCGACAGAATAGACTTTGAAGTGGACAACTTATATAACACCGTCCAGAAACTTGAGGCCACAGACGTGGATGTCGATCTCGAAGAAGTCAATGAACATGGGTGGTGTTGGGGCTTTTTTGAAGGTCCAGACAACGTGAAAATAGGATTGGTCGGACTTGAGCAAACCATATTAGATGAGGAAACAGATAGTCAAGATGGAAATACGGAAAGGCCGAGTATTGTAGAAAAAGTCCGCTTTTGGGAGGAACAGGACCGCATCAACCAGGAGCTAATTCCACGAGTCATTCGTCAGAATGAACTGCTAACCCAGCACATAGCCGAACACGACAACTTGCAGCAAATACTCAGCGACACCATGCAAAAGGCTCTATCTGAGCAAGCTCAACAGTATGAATTAGCCCTGAATACTGCTCAAAAACAGCTAAACGAAACCCATGAACAAATCACTCAAAAGACCCTGTCTGAGCAAGTGAAGAATCTACGCCAAGAGGCACGTCAGACCCAAAACCGGCTTACCGCCATATCTGTTGGCAGTGCTATCATCGCAATAACCGCGCTAATCGTCGCGTTTCTCACTTAGGAGACAGATACCATGGCGATGCAATCGTTAAACTTATTGCCGGAGTTACGGGAACTCCCTGGTCCAGAATCTGGCCAGCGTAAATCCTTTCAAGATATGATCACCGATCTGCGGAGTATGGATCGAGGGCTTTATGCGGCAGAAGCAACAGCGGCGACCTCGTTCGCTATGTGGGGTATTTTTGATACCATCAACGTAGATGACAAACTGGCCCAAGCCCACGAAATGGCCTTCGGGAATTACGAAGGATCATTTCACGAACACTGGCAGGAGATAGCAGAGGGCAGCAACGAATCCATGACAGGATTTTTCAGTACACTGAAAGGCAAAGTGGCTGAACTCAACTTTGCAGAAGATCTCGAGACAGGAGGGTTTACCAACATAGAAATTGCTGCAGATCCTACCCAGCCTGTCTGGGACATCAGTGCTATCTCTTCGGACGGACAGGAGGTGCTGTTCCAAGTCAAAACTGGATTGGCAGACCGTGCAGGTGAAGTCCAACAGCTAATGGCCGATAATCCGGACGTACACTATGCTGTTGGCACTGAAATCTACGACAGAATTGCTGAGCGTAGTCCGGAACTCATTGACCAAATGACCGATATAGGATACGACTACGAACTGGTGGAGGGGATAGAGGATGGTCTCGAAACTCTCAGTGCCAATCAGGGCTTTGATCTGCCCGACAGTATCGGAGAGATAGTCCCTTACGCAGGCGCGATTATTATGGGTGCTCGTCTGATATACACTGTCATTAAAACCGAGAAGGAATTCAGCACTGCTGATCGCACTACCAAAAACAAGATGCAAGTCGTGCAAGCCCTCACTACAATGTCCCGATTCGGCATCTCAACTGTCCTTTCAACAGTCGGTGGTTTTGGCGGATCTGCCGCAGGCTCATTTGTACCGGGAATTGGCAACCTGATCGGCGGCATAGCCGGTACGGTAGCTGGAGCCGGAATGGGAATGTACCTGAACAAATACCTCCAACCCCATATGTTGAATCTGGCTCTGGACATCACCGGGCTTACCCACGATGATCTGTTCTACTACAAGAACAAGCCGCATATTGACAGCGTAGCCCTGTCCTTCCGGCAAAACGCTGGTCTGCTGATCGCTGCATCCTGATCCTGTCCTATAAGTGGACAGATATGGATTACTGGTGTTGTGCTGCGAATAGCGGTCAAAACCGTGCCCCTATGACCACCAAAACCACTGGATTACTGGTGTTGTGCTTGCGCGTGGCGGCCCAAAAGCCTGCCGCAATGACGGCCTGATTGATAGGGTTGATTGATTCGTAAGATTGATTTCTTGATTCCGCTTCATGATCTCAGAAACTACGTCACACATCATCTAACATACGTTCAAATGCTTCGAGATTGGTGGCCTGAATAGCCGCACGGAGCAACTGCTTGAGGCGTTGCAAATCGTCAATATCGGCAATGCGGTCAGATAGGGGGTGCATCTCGCTCAGACCAAAGCGAATCTGCAACACCTCAAGGATATCTGCGAGTGTACTTCGTTTTTCCCCTTGCTCAATCCCTTGCTCAATGCCCTGCTTGAGCCATTGTTCTTTGTTTTCCTCTATCTCTTGCTCAAGCAGATATTGGGCAAATGATGATTCACGGATGAGATCCATCAACCCCTCCTTTGATATAAGGTTCGCAATCATTTCTCGATCATGCACCAACCCACCCAAAACCGACAGTCCAGCGAGAAAATCGCCCCGAGCAGACTCATCCAGCGGCAGGTCTGCCGCCGTATCAACACACGCACGCATCCACGCCTCAGAACCCATCCCTTCAGGTGGCTTCATCAATGAGGCAAACGGAAGCAAGCCGGTATGTCCCGCATCGAGGACGTGCTGACCTTCTACTTCGACCAGTCTGATCACCTTGTATCGGATAATGAACTGACAGCCAAGACGCGCTTGGATATGGTATCCCGGATCGTTTTGCCCCGCATCGGGACGCAAGTAAATAACAGCGGAATGGATAGGCAAATCATAAAGCTCAATCGCACGACCGATATACCCCGCCATGCGACGGGGCATGGGTGTATCGGTGCTATCGGTGGTTTGAAACTCATAGTGAATCACTATGTCTTCATCGCCGATTCGCGCACGGATAAAGCTATCCGCGCGGTGTGCGTCAACGGTGGGTTGCTCTGTATCGAGGAGCGCGAGAAATTCGACATCGTCCCGTTGGAGCGTGAAGCGTATAAAATCCTGTGGATAGGTCTGGATGAGACGTTTGGAGATGGTATCGTATTTTCCCATGCTAACTGCCTTGGATCTGAGGGTGGATGTGTTTTAGACGACACATAACACTCAGACCTTTAGCAAATAGCGCGCCAGAAAACGCCACTATCTCAAAAATTGAGCCCTATATTGGAAAAAAGAAGCTCAAACATCCCATTTTGCTTAAAATATGCGGTATTGCGCTCGCATCCACAACCCGAATTTAAGTACCACCTCAAAAAACAAATACAAATCAAAACGCGCCGCGCACGCAATAGTGAACATATTGATTCATTACCAATTTAAGAGTTGAAATCATTGTCCCCTACAAAGAAGATTGCGCGAAAGGCAATTCTGAGATACATTTGAAAAATTAAATTCCGAACGTACAAATTCAGGAGACATACCATGATCCGAAGCGGCGTTGCAAGCGGAGACATCACGCCAGAACCCGGCCCAGTGCTTCAGGGGCATTGGAACACCAACCCATCGCATTCCGTACTATACCCCCTTGAAGTGCGAGCGGTCGTATTTGCCGAAGAAGATGTACAAATAGCCATTGCCACACTCGACGTCATCGGCCTAACTAAAGCCACCACTGACCGAATCCGGGCGAAAGTGGCAAATATCATTCCGGGAGATAACGTAATGGTAGCGTGCAGCCACACGCACTGCGCCCTCCCCACATTGCCGTGTTTGGGCATGACCCCCGACCCCGAATATATGGATCGCATAGTCGAAACCACCGCCGCGTGCATAGCCGAAGCAGCCGCAAATCTCCAGCCCGTAACCCTCGGTCTCGGATGCGGATCCGCGCATTTCAACATCAACCGCCGCCCACTCCCTGGAGCTTCAAGCATGACCTTGAACTACGGCGGAATCGTCGATCGCCGCGTAAGAGTCTTACACGTAACAGGAGAAACCGACACCCCCCTCGCCACATTATTCCACTACGCCTGTCACCCGACCACACTCAGCGGATCCAACGGCATCATATCACCCGATTACCCCGGCATAGCCCGCAACCGAATTGAACAAACCCTCGGCGGCAAAGCACTCTTCTTACCCGGATGCTTTGGCAACATCCGCCCCGCCATCCTGAGCGAAACCGGGGGATTCGCATCCGCCACCAGAGAACAATTGGACGCGTGCGGTCACGAACTCGGCGATGAAGTATGCCGCGTAGCTACCGGACTGAATACCCAACCCGCACAAGGCATATCTGCCCGCCGCACCGACATTGCAATATCTTATGGCGACCTCATGCCCGAAGAAGAACTGCAAAAAATGGCAACAGACGAAAGCGACCGCGGACAATTGTTGACAGGTTCCTGGGCAAGAAAGGTCCTGGAAATGATGGCATCAGGCACCGTCCCATCTGAAAAACCCACCGAAATGCAACTGATGCAGGTGGGACCAATAGCACTGATCACCATACCGGGCGAACCCGTACAGGAAATTGGGCATGCAATGGAAAAAAGACTGCGGGATATCAGCGAGGACCTGTGGCCTGTGGGCTATGCCAATGACGAAGTGGGATATTTGTGTACAGAGCGGCAATACGAAGAAGGCGGTTACGAACCCAACGCCTATCCGTATTACGGGGAACCCGCGCCATATCAGGGCGAAGAAGAAATCATCCTGCAAACAGCAGACGCCTTAGCAAGGGGTTAAAAATGAAACAAATCGACATACCTTATGGCCGGGGAGCCGTATCTGTTCAAACAGACCCCAAACTGGCGCACTGGGACGTAATACGCCCCTCATTTGAACCCGCACTGGAAGACCCCAAACAGCTATTTCACAAAGCCGTGCGCCACCCTCTCGGCACAAAACCGCTCAAAGAAATAGTCAAACCTTCAGACCGCGTCGTAATCGCAACATCCGACGGCACCCGTCCCGTGCCCAACAAACAACTGATCCCCTATCTACTCGAAGAACTGCCCGTATCCCCCGACCAGGTAACCGTATTGATCGGCACCGGCACGCACAGACCAAACACAAAGCGCGAAATTGTCGAAATGTTTGGCAAAGACCTGGTTCGTCGTGTACGCATTGTCAACCACGACGCCTTCGACGAAACGCAAAACGAACGGGTGGGCAAAACTGCGGATGGAACAACCGTATTTTTGAACAAAGAATACCTCAACGCAGATGTGCGCATCGCCCTCGGATTTATCGAACCGCACTTCTTTGCGGGCTTCTCGGGCGGACCAAAAGCCGTCGCGCCCGGTGTGGCGAGCATTGAAACCATTTTCAGACTGCATCGCGCCGAACTAATCGCCGACCCAAACAGCACCTGGGGCGTACTCCACGAAAACCCACTACACCGGGAAATCCGCGAATGCGTCGCGCTATGTCCTCCGGACTTTTTGCTCAACGTGACACTCAACGCAGAAAAGAAAATATCGGGATATTACGCGGGCGATCTCTCCCAAGCCCATGCAAAGGGGTGCGCCGATGTAAAAGCCTCGGCAATGGTCCCTGTCGAAACACCCTTCCCGCTGGTCGTCACATCCAATAGCGGCTTTCCACTGGATCAAAACTTGTATCAAACCGTAAAAGGCATCTCAGCCGCAGCGCGTATCGTAACCGATGGCGGAACAATTCTGGTGGCCAGTGCGTGCAGCGATGGCGTACCCGACCACGGCAATTTTGCGGCATTGATGCGCGAAGGCCATACCCCTGCAGACGTAATAGAATCGGTCTATGCACGCGAACCCATCCTCGACCAGTGGCAGGCGCAAA
Organism: Candidatus Latescibacterota bacterium; assembly: GCA_965205975.1. Lineage (GTDB taxonomy): Bacteria > Latescibacterota > UBA2968 > UBA2968 > UBA2968 > VXRD01. Next base: position 4,655,432 of record OZ242195.1, on the reverse strand, counting down.
TTCTATCGGGCATCTTAGACCGCGTAAATGTAAAAGTCTATACCGAAATGAATAAGGACGAGGTCCGAGCCTGCAAACTACAGGTCATACCCGACCTCAATAAAGCAATACACGAGCACCTAAAATCCCGGGATAATCGCGTAGCCGTCTTGCCCGATGGCCCACTGGTCATCCCCTACCTGTAATCTCCTCAAGCGGGACCCGCCTCTATAATCTCATCGCTAACCCCATCTTCAAATTGCCTGAAATTCTCCTTAAACAACCGCGCCAGATGCGTAGCCCTCGCATCGTATTCAGACGGATTAGACCACGTCGCACGCGGAGACAAAATACTACCCGTAACATCTGGACAGGTTTTGGGAATCTCAAAACCAAAGCGCGGATCTATCTCGCACGCCACATCTGTCAAAGCACCATTGTGTATCGCCCGAATAATTGAGCGGGTATTCGTCAGTGTAATGCGCTTACCAACGCCGTAACCACCGCCCGACCAGCCCGTATTGACCAGCCACACATCCGAATTGTGTTGCTGGATTTTTTCTGCCAATTGCTCGGCATATTTCCCCGGATGCCACACGAGAAAAGGCGCGCCAAAACAGGCCGAAAAAGAAGCCTGTGGTTCGGTAACTCCCATCTCTGTACCCGCGACCTTAGCCGTATAACCGCTGATAAAATGGTACATCGCCTGTGCAGGCGTGAGCTTGCTCACCGGAGGCAAAACTCCAAATGCATCGCAAGTCAAAAAAATCACATTCCTGGGATGACTACTCACACATGGAATTTGTGCATTGGGAATATATTCGATGGGATATGCCGCGCGCGTATTTTCCGTAATAGAATCATCATCGTAATTAACCACGCGCGTATGCTCGTCGAAAACGACATTTTCGAGCACCGTCCCAAAACGGATCGCATTGTAAATCTCCGGCTCGCGTGCTTGCGAAAGACCAATGCACTTGGCGTAACAACCACCCTCAAAATTGAAAATGCCGCGATCACTCCACCCGTGTTCATCATCGCCGATCAAACGACGCTGAGGCTCGGCTGAAAGCGTGGTCTTTCCCGTACCAGACAAACCAAAAAAGAGCGCCGTATCGCCCGCTGCACCCACATTGGCCGAACAGTGCATCGAAAAAATATCCTGCTTGGGCAAAATATAATTGAGAACTGTGAAAATACCCTTTTTCATCTCTCCCGCATATTCCGTCCCCAAAATAACCATCTCTCGCATTTCAAAACTCACATCCACACTCGTCGTCGAGGTCATCTCAGCCGTATATCGGTTCGCGGGAAATCTGCCAGCATTAAAAATAACATAATCCGGCTCGCCAAAATTTTCAAGCTCTGTACGCGAGGGACGCATAAGCATATTGTGCATAAACAGGGCATGGTAGGCACGGGCGCAAACAACCCGCACCTTAATGCGATACTTGGGATCCCAGCCCGCGTACCCATCAACCACATAAATGCGATCGCAAACATTGAGATAATCGATAGCCCGCTCTCTATTAATCAGAAACGTGCGCTCATCGAGTTTGATATTGACCTCACCCCACCAGATATCGTCCGCACTATCGGGATGATGCACAATGCGTTTATCCTCTGGACTGCGCCCAGTTTTTTCTCCCGAACGCACAATAAGCGCCCCAGTACTCGTAATAGTCGATCCGGTCTCGTGGGTCAGCGCCTCTTCGTAAAGCACCGCTGGCGAAGCATTGCGCAAAATAAGCGGCCTGGTAATATTGTATCGCTCCAAATTTATTCCGGTCATATAATGAACTCCTCTCAATTGTCAGCAGTCAGCAAAAACCTCCTGGATCGCGGCTCAAGCATGCCCCGTAGTGCTTCTATACGGGGACCAGCCGCGATGACGAGTGCCTTTAACGTCTCACCTCGCACAATATATCACACAAAACACGCCAAACCAAATATTACTCCGCGCCCAAAAATTCCTTCATTTTTAAAAAATAGTGATTATATTTCGCGTCTGGCCATCGATCGGAGGAAAACATGTCCAAAAAATGGTTGCGCGTTGCCGCATGTCAGATGCATGCCAATGAGAACATCGAAAAGAATACATATGGAGTAATCGACCGCCTGAACACCTGTGCGCGTGAAAAAGTGGAAATAGCCGCATTTCACGAAGGCGTTTTATACGGCTATTCCAACTGTCCCGACTTCTGGTCAACCCTTGATCAAACACGCATTGAAAAAGCCGAACGACAAATTATTCACGTATGCCGTGAAAAAGGCATGGCCGCAATCGTCGGCTCAACCCATCTCGAAAACGGACAACGCTACAACAGCCTGCTCGTCATAGACCGAGACGGCACAATACAGGGACGCTATGGCAAAATACATCTGGCGGGTGAAAAATGGTGTGAACCCGCGCAACACCTGCCCATTTACCACCTGTGCGGCGTACCCTGTTGTTTTTTAATCTGCCACGACATTCGATATCCCGAACTCGTGAGATTGCCCGCAGCAGCCGGTGCAAAAATCTGCTTCTTCTCCAGTTGTGAAAGCTCTGTCACCTCAGAGCACAAATTGTCGGCCTATCGCGCCATGCCCATCAGCCGCGCAACCGAAAATGACATTTACGTCGTCATGGCAAACGCCCCTGCCGACCCCCTGGACATCAACCGCGCGGGATCTTCCCACGGCGAATCAAAAATCATCCACCCAAATGGCAACGTCATAGCCGAAGCCGGCATATTCACCGACGAAATCATAATCCGCAAATTAGACCTCCATCAGGCATCGCGAAACATCGCATTGCGAGCCGTGAATGACACAACGCGCCTGAGCGAATGGATGAAAGACGGTGTGAAGTTAGTAGATTGTGCGTCTCATCAGGAGTAGGGGCGGTGCCCCTGTGCCCGCCCGTTAGATCAAGGAGCATTCATGAAAGGAACAAGACCAAACATCTTGTGGATCTGTACAGACCAGCAGCGATATGACACCATTGGCGCATTGGGCAATCCCCATGTGGATACCCCCAATATCGACCGACTAATCGCCGAAGGATTTGCATTTACCCATGCGTATTGCCAGAGTCCGATCTGCACACCGAGTCGGACGAGTTTTTTGACCGGACAATACGCCAGTGCCGTACACGTAAATGGCAATGGCAATTCGCATTTCCCAGACGCGCCCCCCCTGGTCACCAAAATACTCGCAGACAATGGATACGACTGCGGACTAATCGGCAAATTGCACTTATCAAGCGCGCATGGGCGCATAGAAAAAAGAACAGATGACGGATACCGCTACTGGCAATACAGTCACGCACCCCGGGACGATTGGGAAACCGGACACGATTATGCCGACTGGGTGCGATCAAAAGGCGAAATATTGGGCGAACTCATCAAAAGTCCCGATGGTGTACCCGCAGAACTGCACCAGACCACATGGTGTGCGGAAAAAACCATTGAATTTTTGAGCGAGCAACGCGATGGCCCCTGGTTGGCCTCTGTGAACATCTACGACCCGCATCCGCCATTTAATCCCCCCAAAACGTACCGCGATATGTTCGACTCCGCACAGGTAAACGGTCCCCTATTTCGAGAAAGCGATCTCGCGCAACAGGAAAAACTGCAAGCCATCGACTTCCAGTCCAAAGGGCGGCATCCCGATGAACTGGATATACGAAGTCCCGTGATCCCCAGGACACCGACGCGCGGATTGCACGAATCTGAGTCAGCCGGAAAACGCGATGCAAAAACACTCATCGCCGCCTATTACGCCATGATCAAATTGATCGACGATCAACTCGGGCGCATAATTGCCGCACTGGAAGAAACTGGACAGCGCAACAACACATTGATTATCTTCACCAGCGACCACGGCGAAACTCTCGGAGACCATGGACTGATTCAAAAGGGATGTCGTTTTTACGAAGGACTGGTGCGCGTACCACTCATTTTCTCATGGCCGGGTCACGTAAAACCGGAACAAAAAAGCGACGCACTCGTCGAATTGCGCGACATTGCCCCCCTCTTATTGGAACTCGCTGGTATAGAAATACCCGAGCGAATGCAACCGCATTCGCTATCACCCATGCTCAGCGGTGATCAACCCTCCGACGAACACCGCGATTTTGTGCGTTGTGAATATTACGATGCACTCGATCAAGCCGACGGAACATTTGCCACAATGTATCGCAACAGGCGGTACAAACTTGTGGTCTATCACGGACACGACCTGGGCGAACTTTACGACTTACAGGAGGATCCAGACGAATTTGACAATCTGTGGGACAATCCCGACCATGCAGACATAAAACTCGACTTAATGCAACGCAGCTTTGATGCGTCAATGCTCGCAATGGACAGAGGTCCAGAACGCATTGGACCGATGTAAAAAACCAGAATTTGTATTCATAGTCGCGGAGGTATTACATGGCGAAAAAAACAGTTCAAAAACCAAAAATTAAAATCATGGCAGCAGACTGGTCATTGAGAGATTACCCGTCTGCAAGAAATCCCTGGACTATCCAGACCAAAGTGAGAAAAGTCAAAGAAGCGGGATTTCACGGCATGTCGTCTGGCGCCGACGCCGAGTTAGCCGCAGAACTGCACAAACAAGGATTGGAAATGGTCGGTGGGGTAGATGTGGGCAGCAAAAAAGAAGCCGACGCAAAAATGAAAGCATTTGCCGACATAGGCGTGGTTCACATCAACGTGCAATTGTGCGATCACGACACAAAAACAAAAGCTGCGGTAAAAGTCGCGCGAGCAGTCGTCAAAGCCGGAAAAAAGTACAAAGTCAAACCCGCAATCGAGATCCATCGCGACACCTGCACAGAAACGCCGGAAAAAGCCTTTGCACTCGCCGATGCGTACCAAAAAAAATATAAAAAGAAACTGCGCATGAACTTCGACCACTCGCACCCGGCAATCATCAAACAACTCCGCCCGCACGAATACTGGGAGCGATTATCTGAACGCACCGACCTCTTGCAAATGCACGAACTCATCCACTTTCGCCCTTTTACCGGCAGCCATTGCCAGACCCCGGTAACAAATGACAAAGGGCGACTGGATCGCGATTTCAAAATCTGGCTGACCAATTATCTGGAACCCGCCCTCAATGCGTGGTTACAGGGCGCGAAACCGGGCAAAATACTCCATATCGTACCCGAACTGGGTCCCCAGGGATCTGGATACGCGCTCGCCTGTTTTCCCGACATCTGGGAGGATGCCATTCGAGAAAAGAACGAGATAATAAAAGTCTGGCGCAAGCTGATGAGAAATTGGAGTCCTTAAATAGGCAGGGAAATCTGCGAATAGACGAATAGACGAATAGACGAACCCCGCCCAACCACCCAAAGTCAGTGCGAACTCCGTCGTTGATGAACTGGTCTGGGAAACGACCAGTTGTACCCCGTTCCGTTGATTCGTTGATTCGCGCTTTTTATTCTAATGGAGATATAACATGTCAAATCGCAATGGACAAATTTTAATCGGCTCCATATTATTGGACCTCAACCGCTGGGGCGATCCCAAAACACCGACCTACGAAGTAAGCGACTGGACTAACCGATTTCGAGAAGCCGGATTTGACGGAATGGAACTGTGGGAATATCACGCCACACTGTGTTCAGACGCCGAGCGCGAAAAACTGCTATCCTCTAATTTTCCCGCAACAATTTATAATACCTATTGCGACTTTGACGACAACGATGCCAATGCGCGCCAAAACGCGGCAGAAATGATCGGCCTGTTCGGCTCAACCGGTGTAAAATTCAACGTCGGCAAAGACCCCGCCCTGCGCGACACCTATTTGAACAACCTGCGCGCCTGGCGCGAACAAGTCCCGCAAACCTGTACATTGCTCTGCGAATGCCACCCCGGCACAATAGTAGAAGACCCCGATGACGCCAGAGCATTCTTCGACGATCTAAGCATCGAAGGCTGGGAAATCATCGTACACTGCTTCATCCCCGAAATGGATGTCCTGAAGCAATGGTTTGACCTCTTTGGTCCCAAAGTCACGCACGCCCACACCCAATTGCGCGATGAAAACAGCAATGTCCATTTGCTCAATGACTATCCCGAACGCGCCCAGACAGCACTGGACCTGATGGCAGAATACAAATTCTCTGGCTCCATCACCGTCGAATTTTCCAAAGGGACCCGCGAACCCGGAGAAAACATGGACGACCTCTGGACAGCGGCAAAGGCCGACCTATCGTTTTTACGTAGTAAATCCCAACCTTGAATGGAGTATTTAATGGCAAGAAAAGTAACAATAGCATTGATAGGCGCCGGGATGTTTGGCGGCGATGTTCACGCCCGGGCATTTGCGGATCTGCAACGCAACGGCATCAGCGGCCTGATGGGACGAGTGGGACTCGACGCCTGGGCGCGCGACCTTGCAGACATCGAATTTGATCTCGTTGCAATAGCCACGCGCAGCGAAGCCTCCGCCCAGCGCGCAAAAGCCAATTTTGAGCAATGGACCGGACACGCGCCCGCACCCTACTGGGGCGAAACACCCTGGGAAGATGTATTGCGCGACTTTCCGGACCTCGACGTCATGGCCGTCGCCACACCCGACAACCTGCACACGCCCGTGGTCCTCGCAGCACTGAACAACGGCACCCATGTCATCACCGAAAAACCGATGTGCTTATCGGTTCACGAAGCCGACGAAATGATCGAACTCGCCAATGAAAAAGGACTGGTATGTGCGGTCGATATGCACAAGCGCTACGACCCGGATCACATGCGCATCGAACACGACATCGCCAATCGCATCGGCGACCCCATTTACGGACTGGCCATGTTGGAAGAACCCCTCGAAGTATCCACCACCACATTTAAGTGGGCAGAAGAAAGCGACCCCTTTTCCTACGTGGGACCCCACTGGGTCGATCTGTTTTACAACTACTACCGCAGCAAACCCGTATCCCTCACAGCCGTAGGGCAAAAAAAACGCCTCATACGCGACGGAATTGACGCTTATGACGCCGTCCAGGTACGCGTGGATTTCGACAACGGCATGAGCATTTACTTCCACAACAACTGGATCACCCCCGACGATTTTGAAGGACCCGTCAATCAGGGACACGAAATAGTCGGCACCGACGGCAAAGTGGAATCCGACCAGCAATATCGCGGATTTCGATTCTGGTACGCAGACGGCGGCAGCCAGAGTTCAAACAACCACTTCACGCGCAACGTCAAACGCCCCGACGGCTCAGAAGTCTATGTGGGCTATGGCACAGACAGCATCATCGTGGCACTCGTCGCAATATGTCGCGTCGAATTCCTGGGCGAAACCCTATCAGACGTAAAAGAAATCTATCCCACCGCTGAAGACGGCCGAATCACCACGGCAATCGTAGATGCCGCGCGCATCGTCTGCGACCGCAATTTTGAATACATGCGCGAAGGCAAAGGCGCCACAGTCACAGCGCAATTCGGCGCAGACGGCATCACCATCGTCGATCCCAACCGCGCATCTGACGGACCCGACGCATTATTTGAAAAAATATACGATAGGCCAGTGTAATGGGAAAAGAATTTGACATCACCCCTGCCAACGTACCAAAAGTCGATACAAAATATCGCCGCATCGTGACGCCTGTGCCCCACCCAGACTCGGTAGCAACTTTGGAAACCCTGCACCGGGTAGAACCCATCTCCATGCGCGGACAACCGCCCATAGTATGGGATCGCGCAGAAGACTGTCAGGTCTATGACAAATACGGCAACATGTGGCTCGACTGGAGCTCTGGCGTACTCGTCACCAATGCCGGCCACGGCATGCCCGAAGTCCGGCGTGCAATCGTAGATCAGGTAGGCACCGGACTACTACACAACTACGTATTCCCGAGCGAGGAACGGGCGCAACTCGTCGAATTTCTGGCGGACCTGGCACCAGAAGGGTTAGACAAAGTTTTTCTTTTAACAACCGGATCTGAAAGCACAGAAAACGCCTTAAAACTCGCGCGAACGCATGGCATTACAACCGGAGGAAAAAAGAAAATCGGCTTTGTGGGATTTGAACGCGGATTTCACGGACGCACAATGGGCGCCCAGCAAGTCGGCGGAATGCCCGGGCAAAAAGATTGGATCGGCAACGAAGACCCCGCCATCGTACAGGTGCCCTTTCCCGACGGATATTGGACAGAAAACGTGGATTTCGATTTTTTCTGCTCTACAATCAAAGACAAAGGACTAAATGCAGACGATGTATGCGGCGTCATGCTCGAAACATATCAGGGCGTGGGACCCGATTTCGCGCCCGTAGCGTACGTACAGGCACTATCTGAATGGTGCAAAGCGCACAATGCCCTCTTAATCTTTGATGAAGTACAGGCGGGATTTGGTCGCACAGGTAAAATGTGGGGATTTGAGCACTACGGCGTAACCCCCGACCTGATATGCTTTGGCAAAGGCGTAAGCAGTTCCTTGCCCCTATCGGGCGTAATCGGCAGAACCGAAGTCATGGACTCATACCCTCCCGGATCAATGACCAGCACCCACACGGGCAACCCCGTCTGTTGTGCAGCGGCACTCGCCAGCCTGAAAAAAATCGTAAACGATGACCTAACCGGCAATGCAGCGCGACTCGAACCCGTATTAGCGAACGGAATCAAAAAAATCCAGGCCGCACATCCCGACGTGGTCGGGCACGTAACCTGCAAAGGACTCGTAGGCGGTGTACAAATGGTAAAAGCCGGACAAAAAGAACCCGACCCGGACCTGGCGCACGAAATTGTACTGCGATGTTTTCACAAAGGACTGCTATTCTTTGCCCCTGTGGGCGCGTGGGGACAAACCGTAAAAATCTCTCCGCCATTGACCATTGAACAAGACGCGCTTGAAGATGGCTTACAGATACTTGGTGAAGTTGTTGATGATATACAGAGGTAAATTATATGGAAAACGAAAAACGCGGACGACTGCGCGAAGTAGCGGCATTATTCTTCAAACTCGGCGTCATAGGTTTTGGTGGACCCGCAGCGCACATCGCCCTGATGGAAGACGAAGTCGTTGAAAAGCGCGCGTGGCTATCGCGCGAGCGATTCTTGGACCTCGTCGGCGTAACCAGCATTATCCCCGGACCAAACTCGACGGAAATGGCGATACACCTGGGATTCTTGCGCGGCGGTTGGCCCGGTCTATTGCTCGCTGGCCTGTGTTTTATATTTCCCGCCGTCACATTGACCACAATCCTCGCCTGGGCCTACATGACGTATGGCGCTATCCCAGAGGTTGCCGACCTGCTTTATGGCATCAAACCAGCGGTCCTCGCCGTCATTCTGGGCGCACTGTGGCGACTCGGTCAAAAAGCTGTAAAAGGCTGGCGATTGAGCTTTCTGGGCCTGGCTGTAATGCTGGTGGCCCTCACCCAATTCAGCGGTGTACTCGCACTGATCGGCGGTGGAATCATCGGAATGTTCTGGCTGAGAATGACCCGCTCCAGAGATCGCGAACACGCAGCTATAATTGCGCCTATAGCAGGCACAGGATTTACAATACTGGCAAGTCAAGGCGCAGTATCCGCAGGACCAACTCTGTGGGCACTGGGCCTATTCTTCCTAAAAATTGGCGCAATCCTCTACGGCAGCGGATACTTACTCATTGCATTTCTCGAAGAAGAACTCGTGCTCGGATATGCCTGGCTGACCCAGGAACAATTGCTGGAAGCCATTGCCATCGGTCAGTTCACACCCGGACCCGTATTATCGACCGCAGCCTTCATCGGCTATCTCGTCACCGGCGGCAAATTATCCGGAGCCCTCGTCGCTGCTGGCGCGATCTTCCTACCTTCCTTTGTATTTGTCGCTGCCCTGAATCCCCTCTTGCCCCGGCTGCGAGAATCTGAATGGGTAGCGTCATTCCTCGACGCCGTAAACGTCTGTGCCGTGGGATTGATGGCCGCTGTAACAATAGAACTGGGCTACCTAACCCTGGATTCAATACCCAAAATGGCAATCGCAGGCATCGCATCCATTCTGATATTGTGGCGCGGAGTCGGCGCAGTATGGCTGGTCGTCGGCGGAGCCGTTGCGGGTTGGATCATCCTCGCCGCGGGCTTTTAGGGATGAACCAGGAATATCTCAAACCCGAAGTCGTCTCCCGGCTCGCGCGCCTGGACCTGATCGCCCGCATGGTCGTTGAGGGATTTATCACCGGCCTGCATCAAAGCCCCTACCACGGATTCTCCGTCGAATTCTCCGAATACCGACAATACATGCCGGGGGACTCACTGCGCGACCTGGACTGGAAAGTATTTGGCAAAACCGACCGCCTCTACGTCAAACAATACGAAGAAGAAACCAACCTCAAAGCCCATCTCCTCATAGACGCCAGTGCCTCAATGGCTTATGGCTCGGATTCCATCACCAAATTCCAATACGCATCTTATACCGCAGCCGCCCTATCCCACCTCATGTTGCGCCAGCGCGACGCCGTCGGATTAATCGCCTTTGACGACCGCATACGCACATATCTGCCGCCCCGCTCAGTCACCAGTCATTTGCACACCCTCCTGACCACGCTCCAAAACACCAGCCCCGAAGGCGGCGACACCGACCTCGCCGCCGCCTTTCACGAACTGGCCGAACGCATTGTGCGCCGCGGCCTCGTCATCGTCATCTCCGACCTCTTCGACGATCCAGATCGCCTGCTCAACGGCCTCAAACACTTTCGCCATCGCAACCACGAAGTCATCGTCTTCCACATCCTGGACCCCCGAGAGCGCGACCTCGACTTCAACCGCGAAATGCGCTTTGTCGATCTCGAATCCGGCACCCAAATCGCCACAGAACCCTGGCACCTCGCACCCGAGTACCGCGACCACATGGAAACCCTCATCAACCGCTTTCGCCGCGAATGCCGCGAAGCCCTGATCGACTACGTCCTCCTCGAAACCTCAGAACCCTTTGACACCGCCCTCTTCAACTACCTCGCCAAACGCAAAAAATTGATGTAAAAAAAACCAATCCCCCATCGCAATAACGCGCAATAGGGGATTTTATGTGCTATCGTGTACGCGCCTCAAAGAGCCTTCAAAACATTCTTCAGAATGCGCTCTTCCCTTTGAGAAATATCATCTAACGAGGTGATAATCTTCAGAATACGATCCACATCCCACGCTCTCTTGACCTTCACCAACGCTCGCAATTTGAGCATCATCAGATGAACCTGATGCGCCTTGTGTTCAACCTCCTTATACGCCTGATGATACTGGTCAGACGGACGCAAATACCCGTGCTCTTCCAGATAAGCAAGCCTGTTTAACATACAACGCTTGTGCTCCCAAAGCGTGAACAGATGCCGCCGATCCCACAGCCGGGGATGGACAAACAAATGCGTAAAATAATCTCGCAAGAGCTTATACGTCGCCATCCCAAAGACGCCTTCAACTGGCTTACGCAACGTCCGGTAGTGGATAGACGGATTCTCAGAATGGATGTACGCTCGCAACTGATCTCTGACAGCGTCAATGTCAAACTCATAGACACCGTCCTCGTTATACTCAAACAGGTCTATCCGGTACGATCTGCGTTTCTCGGGATCAATCCAGCAAAACGCCGCTTCAAATTCTGAATACCCAACCCTTGAAACAGAGTAATCCCCCGCTCTATTGAATCCCAGAGTCTCAAGCGTTTCCATTTGATCATCGTATCCGAATACCAGGATAGTATGTGGATTGTGTATTTTCTCATAAAACGGCGTATGCGGCAGAAAATACTCATCAGCTATCAACTGGACATAGAAGCCCTCATCAATTTGATCGCGAATAAACGGCACAATCTGATGATAGACTCTGACAATTGATCGCCTCGGAACGGTGTAGATAGACAGCCACGGCGGGGAGTACGGACCCTGAAAATAGAAGTTGAATCGGATATTGTGTTTGCTCTCATGCAACAGGTCAACGGCGAATAGTTGGATATAATTGCAGAAGAACCAGGGAATATAATCATCCTGAAGCGACATAATCGAAAGCCGATAGCCATGGCGGGGATAGCCGTGGATGGGTGGGGATACCTCTATGGGAAGCGATTTTTTCATGGATCTATCTCAAAATCTGTATCATCTAAGTGCGAGCGAAAAATCTATTCTATCTGTCCGGCGACCTCAGGTACCTTCTGTAACACTGCGCGAACATAGTCGGCCATGGTTTGCACGCTATCAAATATTTCCACGCGCAAATCTTCATCTGGCACCTCAATGTCAAACTCCTCTTCCAGACCCACAATGATCTCAATCGTCGCCATCGAATTAATCCCCAGGCCACCTCCAAAAAGCTCGTCTTCATCGTCAATTTCGTCTGCGTCAACTTCAAGAGACAAAGTGCGAATGATCACCTGTTTAACCCGATGTTCAATAGACATAACCCCTCCTATGCGATAGTTGATGTATCACCCTTTGAAAAATATTGAATCACAGTTTCCACAAGACACCGTTGACCCGTCTCTGAAAGAATCTCAATCGCAGGCACACAAAACGTATCTTGTAGTTTTTTTAAGTGCTGATCAATTTGAGATTGTGCCATCTTTTTGGGCGTGATCATACTGCGTCCATAAGCTGTTCGGATGTGTTTTTCGTGGTCGCCCATCGCCAGCAAGATAGTCGGTGCTTTGCACACGGCACGTATGCCATCAATTGTATCGCGGATATACTCTTCAGCATCAATGCTGTTGACCACCAAAATGCAGGCATCGGGTTTTACCCCCAATAAAAACGCCAGTGAAGACAAGCAATGTGTACTGTGTTCCTGGACATGATAGGGAATGGTCCCCGATTGAGAGCCATTCAGAATAATATCGGGTTGTGTGCGCTGGCAAATTTCTCGCATTTTGTAATCCAAATACGGTATGTAATGTTGAAATGGCAGTTTGAGCGGCGAAGCGTAGCCCATTGGAAACGCAGCATCCATGCCAAATAACCGAGCGTGATGCTCAGTGCCGATCTGCCCTACTTTATAGCCCTTTTGGATGAGCCTGCGCCTGAGCGCGAGTTGCAAAGTGAACTTGCCCTGTTGAGAACTCGTCCCCATCACTGAAAGTACAGGCACATCCACAGGTGGGAGCGCGTTGAAATTTTGAATTGCCTGTGCAAGTTCTTCTCTATGAATATGGGGATAGGCAAGGCGCAGTCCCTTTTTGTCCGCTATGTCATACAGGTCGCCGTAAAGGTTTGGATCAAGTGCCTGAAAACTGAACACATGGCATCCCTCATCAAGAGCTAATTGCACATATTCTCTGAGCAAATCGCGCTTGCGGATGCGAGATAGTTGATCCACATAGCCGAGAATGAGCGTATCCGCATCTGCCATTGCGCGGCGTATATTCGGACTGATCCGCAGATTTGCCTGCGGTTCCCCAATCACCTTGCCTGCATCTTTGCCCACCATGCCCTTGCCAATGGGATCGGCGATCCCGACAATCTCAAACGCGAGCAAATCGCGATAGCGCACCATGCTGTGCATCTCTTTGTTATACGGATACAACACGGCTTTTTTGATATAGGCATAGTCCTCTTGAAAGTCTTTTCGGATTATCTGAGGATCAGATTTGGACTTATTTCGATCTTGAGATATTTCGTTTAATGCTTTTTCTTTTAATAATAACCGAATATCTTGAACCGAACATTTTGGATGCTGTTCCAACAGGCGTGCGATAATGCCTGTAATATGGGGCGCAGCAAAGCTATTACCCCCAGTCATAATATATTTTCCGTTTAACCAGCACACGCGCTGTTCATCCCCTCGCGCCACACATTCGATGCGATGATCTTTGCGGTAATAAAATCCGTCTGGTTCATAAATCGCACCACCAGTCACACCAATTACTTCGGAAAATATCGCAGGATAACTCTCACGCCCGTCATTACTCTCGGCAGCTACGAGAATCACGCCAGCGTCAACCGCTTTGCGGCACACCTTTTGGAGACCCTCCTTAAACGTCACATCCGTCGTGCCCAGGCTCAAATTCACCACACCTATCTCATTGTCAATGCACCACTGAATCGCGGCAATCAACGCCCGCCCATCCGCCATCAAAGACGCATCAAAAATCCGCACGCTATATAGTGCTGCATCAGGAGCCTTCTTCCGAATAATCCCGGCACACGCTGTACCATGTCCTGCACAATCGGCGTGATCATCCAAAAACACAGTCTTACTGTCTTTACCAATCTGAATATGAACACCACCTGCAACATCACGCACACCAGAATGCGAGGCGTCTATGCCGCTATCGACAATGGCAATCCGGATTTGAGAGGGATTTTCTTTACGCATGACATTCTCTAACTAATGGTGATGAATCCACGACCTTGCATTCCACATCAATGATTTCCTTTTTTTTCCAATCGACCAACACGCGCAATGTGTCATCAGCCCTTCTTGGCTTCCAGCGATACTCAAAGACACTTAAGCCATTCATTTCAACAGCATCATAACCATAACTGCGTTTGTTATAGAGTGTGCGAATATAATCATGGCGAGCAAAATAGGGTTGTGCATCTACATGCTTCACAATAGCTGGCAGATAATTTTCCATCAAAAGATTGGTGCCTGGTATCGCACGAAATCCATAGCGTTTATAAAGTGGAATCCCTTTTCGATTGAACGACCAGGTCGTAATTTCAATGCGTTTACAATCAGATTCACAGGCGGTTCTTAAACACGTATCTGCCAGTGTAAGCCCAAAAATCCCGCGTTTTTGAAAGTCGGGATGGGTTTCTACATGAGAAAAAATGAGCACATCGGACTCAGATTCCTTTTGAGTTATTTTTATGGATGAAATGATGCGATCATATTTTTTTAGTAGAAAAATGGAGACATGCTTATGCTCATTAAGTTCCTCAATCAATGTTTCAAAATGTATGAGTTTTGAAACTGGCTCTCTTTGATAAGCATAAGAGGTGAGCGACCAATGATGGGTATAGAGATCATTGAGAAACGCTGCAAAATTTTCTGCCTCATCAGGTTGAAGGCGAATAATGTTGTACATACTTGTCTATCCCCTGAATCACTATTGACATAACGAAGTTAGCGGCTAAGGGATTGGTTTTCACAATCATCGAGAAATTTATTATGAGTGTTCAACACTTACCTGTTTGACAATTCGGTAAGCATTGAACACCCGATGTTCAGAGGCCATCTATTTTAGTTTTTCGGATCGGCTGTCAGCGATCAAATCTCAGATTTGATCTAACCACCATCGTTACATCCCGATGGAGGACTTTGATCATGGCAACTTTTATAGCAGCCTGCGTATGCCGCCACACCCCCACCAATTAGTGCTCCTGTTCCCCCACCTAGAATAACACCACCTGCCGCGCTTACTGCAACTATATCTGCGGCATCTTCATGTGCCTCTTGGATACACAGTTGACGCTGATAATATTCGAGAGACTGGGCAAGCTCTCTCTCAGCCTCTCTCTCAGCCTCTCTCTCAGCTACCGCTGCCTGAAAACCAGCAATTGCCTCATCTCGGCCTGCTTGAGTTTCTGCATCTCCTTGCGCCCAAAGGTCAAGGTCGTCTCTATAATCTTCTTCTTCTCCTGAATATGCTATAACATTGTGAATGCTATCTGCATACGGAGATAGCGAGATTTTTTTGAGAAATCTCATGGTTTGCTCCTTTCTTGAAAAGTGATGATGACCTCTTATTACAGCAAAAAAAATTCTCTATACTGAAAAACCACCACATGGATCAAATTTGCAATAGAGTGAAGCAAAAAGCTGGCAGTAAGTGAATTTGTACGTCTTACCAAAAATGCTGTCACAACACCAAACAAAAATACGAAGAGGAGATTCGTAATCTCTAACCAGTATTGAAAATGGTACGCTGCAAAAATGACGGCTGAAATCAAAATAGCATTTCGTTCCACATAACGTTTGCACAAGGTTCTATACAGCAGGCCGCGAAAGTATAATTCTTCTATAAAGGGACCGAAAAGACCTGCAACTATCACGTAGCCATAAAATATCGCATCAGGATATTTGGGGGGAGGAGTGTCAAAATTTACGACTTTCCAGTTCCATAAAAGGGACATTAAAACCCCGTAAGTTAAGGCAAAAATGATATATTGAACTTGAGGAGCATAGCTCCCCCAAATTGTCCTGAGCGATAAATCCACTTTCTTGCATCGCCATATAAGAAAGGCAAGAAAGGCAAGTATAAAAACCAGATTGAGATATGTTTGCCCGATAAGTACAATATCTTGAACCGTTAAACCCCATTTATTGACATGATTAAAATGTGCCATTAAGAAGCCAAAGGGAGCACCACTACCAACACTAATTACCAAGTATAAAACCAACCACAGGACTAATTTTTTAATTGACCAAGGGAGTTGCTGAGTATCATCAAATTCCAAATCATCACCTACATCTATTTTGCTATCTTGCATTTTCATTTCCTTTTAAAAAATAAAGACCCAACGACCTAATGAACTGCCCCCCGCTTGTCCCAAGCAGGAACAGTATTGTATCCCATATTACATCACTACGGGATGACAGGAATGACGTTTTGTACACCATTGCATATCATATACTCGCTGTTTTTTCATATAAACGGGCATAAGCCCCATCTTGCATGGCTAACCATTCATGCGTGCCCTGCTCTGCGATCTGTCCCTCATCCAATACCACAATCTCATCTGCATTTTGAATCGTTGAAAGCCGATGTGCGATGATGATTGTTGTCCTTCCTTGTCGCACGGTTTTCAATGCCTCCTGGATGTGATATTCGGATTCCATATCCAGCGCGGCTGTAGGCTCATCCAAAATCAAAATGGGCGTGTCCATCAACAGCACACGCGATAGGGCAATGCGCTGTTTCTGCCCTTCCGACATCTGCGCCCCCTGTTCTCCTACCAGTGTTTCATATCCTTCGGGCAATGATGCGATAAAGTCGTGGATGTACGCAGCCTGTGTCGCATCCTGGACGTCTCGCAGGGGTATATCGTGTCCAAAGGTCAGGTTATCCAAAATACTACCTTGAAACAAGGTGCTGCCTTGCATCGCAAATCCAACCTGCTGCCGGATGGATTTCAAGCGATAGTTTCGAATATCGTACCCATCAATAGACACATATCCCTCTTGCGGATCATAAAATCTCGGGATCAATTTGGCAAGTGTTGATTTGCCAGACCCACTCTTGCCGACCAGTGCAATGGTGGCCTGGGCAGGGATGTGAAGGTTGATGTGGTGCAAAACGGGTTGATCTTCCTGATACGAAAAACTCACATCGTGAAAACCGATCTCGCCCCTGGCCTGTGGCAAGGCGGGCATATCAGGACGATCCTGAATTTCGGGTCTCAAGTCATAAACTTCAAAAAAACGATTGATGCGAACCAGAGCCATTTCAACCTGCCCCACGAGACCGATGAGATTGCCGATTGGACCGTAGAGATACCCCACATAACCTGAAAAGGCCATATAACTACCCAGAGAGAGATTGCCCGATAGAACTTGCGTCCAACCGTACCAACCATACGCCAACGTACCCGCTGTTTTCACCAACGATCCTATAAACCCAAATCCACCACTTAAATGGGTTGATCGAATTCGCAATTTTGCAACATTGAGAAAGATGTCTCTGAGCTTGTGATAAAATGCGGCTTCCAGTCCCAGTGCTTGCACAGTGCGAATGCCCGAAAGCGATTCATAGGACTTGGCAGATAATTCGGCAGAGGCTTCGGTCAATTTTTTTGAAACCCTGCTGAGGTATTTTTTTGACACGATAATCAATACCGTATCAAAAGGCAGCACTGCCAGACTGAGTAAGGCGAGTTTCCAATTGATGTAGAGCAAAATGGGCGGGAAAATGAGCAACTGAAGCGTGTTCATAATCAGGCTGTTCACCATTCCAATGGTACTGCCAATAGATCTGTCCATATCCCTGAATCGAGACAGGATTTCTCCCGTCTGCCGATTGTCGAAAAAGCTGAAGTCCTGCGATTGCACATGGGAATAAAATCGAGATTTGAAATCCAGTCCCATGTTGACACCCACATAACGACTAAAATAAGTGCTCAACAAATTTGTAAATCCCAATCCCGTCGAAATCACAGCACCTATAACCAGAATGAAGGTCAGGAGCGTGTAATCTTTGTGGGGATACACGTCGTCAATCAAAACCTTAGTGATATACGGTCCTGGGATTCGTAAGAACATAACCATGATGCCCACGAGGAGGGACTGGAAGATAAACCGCCAGTAAGGACGGAGCATTTTGATGATTTTGAGTATTTGGCGCACGTTCAGTTCCTGATCTGTGCAGTTTCAGGAGATTCTTCCAACCGATAAATCTCAGGGCGACCGATTTTGCCTACGGTTTTCAGAAACTTCTTCCACAGCAAGTCAACGATAGGACCGCGCTCTGTCACGATCTTAGCTTCCACACCCATGCCATAAGCAAGCGGACATTCTCCGTCAGATAAATGTGGATCTATCACACTAATCTTCACCGGATAAACAGTACTCATACCGCCCGGTACGAGACCGGCGCCCATAGGTGTGATAGGCTCGGGTTTTCTCGGAACATCTGTCACCCTTCCCTCAAAAATCTTGTATTCCATATGGGGAAATGCATTCACATATATCCGCACCTTATGCCCCTCTTTCACCTTTGGAATATCCACTTCTTGAATCATCACCTCAGCTTGCCAACTGTGCAGTTCGGCCAATTCAATCACGGCTTCACCCGCCTCTATGCGGTCGCCCTCGCGTTTATCCAAATCGCGCGTCAACACAGTTCCAGAAACAGGGGCATAGATCTTCATTTGTTCCATACGAGTTTTGACAAGGCGATGGCTGACCTGTAATTTTTTGTATGTTTGTTTTAGCATCTCGTGTTCCTGCTTGCGATTGTCCAGAGCGACCAGCCGCCGTTTTGCCCGCTCAATCTCCACTTTTGTACGCTGTACCCGCGTCTGGTGTACCCGAATGGGAATCAAGGTATCAACAGGCGGCCGCACACTCCCATCCTCGCGATAAGGCGCGTATTTGCGGTAGATCTGGTATTCTTGCCGGACCTGTTCCAATTGCAACCTCGCTGTCTCATACGCCACTTCAGATCCTGCAATCTCTGTCTCCAAAACGGCACGCTCGCGTTGCAATTCTGCAACCAGAGCCACACGCCGACTCTGATTCATCGCTAATTCATGTTCGAGTTGTTCCAATTCCGTACGCAAATCGGTATCATCCAAAGTCAGCATCAAATCATCCTGTGCAATCTCTTGTCCGTGTTGCACATGAACAGTCTGGATCAAGCCCGATCGTTGTGCTTTCACTTCATAACGCGCAGTGGGCTGCAAGCGACCTTGCCCTGCAACCGTGATTTCCATGCCCAGATGCCAGCCCAAAAGACCAATCAGCGCGGCCATGCTACCCACCACGCACAAAATGGTGAGCAAGAAATAGCGCACAAACCGGAAACCAATTCCTGAAGTTGAGAGGGCCTCTCGCGCCTCTGTGTTTTCAAAAGACACCTCTTTTTGGGGATAGCCATTGAACCTTACAATCTTTTCACTCTGTGCCATAACTCATCCAGCCCACTGTTAAAAGTGAATTAGACCGACCAAATGAACATACAACTCAAACATCTTCCGAAAACGACTGAATTGCTCCGCGCATAAATTTTTTACGATACTGGGTAGGAGAAAAGCCATGTATCCTCTTGAAATCCTCGGAGAAACGATTTGATCCGCGAAACCCACATAGGCGTGCAATTTCATATATCAACAGTGATGAGTGTGTTAAAAAATGCTCTGCCTGCGCTATTCTGACCTCCCTCAGTTTTTCACGGAAGGTCCTGTCAAAATATTTTCTGAACAGCGCGTGACCACGCGATAGCGAGATATCAAAACAGCGCGTGAGGTCTTCAAATTTCAGGCCTGGATCTCTGTAACGCTCCTCCAAAAATGATTCCAACGCCTCTGGTGAAACCTTCTCTCGACCAGCGTTCAATGGCTGTTGAAGGGATCTGGGCAGTAAACGAGATGTTTGACGGACCCGCGCCCCGGTGTATTCCACTTCAGTTAGTGGGATACAGTTTTTGATCTTTGCCAAAAATCTGTCCTTATTGGTCGGTTTGTCCAATACGCCTGCAGTACCGGCCTTGAGTATTTTTTCGGCTACTTCCATGGGCACAACACTTTCCATGATCAGGACGTTTGTCTGAATTTTCTCTATTGCAACGCACTTCAAAAGCGCGACCCCATCAAGACCTCCCATATACATTTCAGCGATAGCGAGATCGATCTTCTCTCGTCTCAAAATTTCAAGCCCTTCTTTCCCATTGCTCGCTGTGCATACATCATAAGGTTCATCGCTCAGAAATCCGACAAGGGTCGATAGAATGCCGGGATCGTGATCTATAATCAGTATTTTCTGTTTGTTCATATTTTTCTCCTGTGCGATAAAACGCTGTCTAAATATTTGAGGCTTAGAGCCTGACTTTCCACACGATTTAAAACAGATTTTTTACTGCTTAAACAGATACATGCAACATGTATGCCAATATGAATTGTTCAAATGATAATTTTTTTAAGGCGTTATTTTTATTCCATATAGAGATTATCGTAGAATAAAGTTCAAGCTGACTATCGAATTGAGAAGTGAACACATCGTTCACTTTTCTATTTTCGATTGAACATTATATTCACATTGACAATCGCGCTTCAGGTCGCTACCTTTGTTTAACCTTCTCAAGTTATCAGCTTGAGATATTTGCTGCCGCTGACAGTTGACTTAGCCGAGTCTTGCCAGCGGCTTTTTTATGATAATACCATCGCGTCTATAAGTTCAACCCAAAAAGATTCCGCATATCTCTTATTCCTTCCGAATATCTCTTATTTTTTCATTTTTTTCAGAATTAGTGCATTTTTATAAAAAAACTGTGATTGGGATATCAAGTTTTCCCATCCACAGTTCGCAAACACTGGATCGCAGCTAAAACCATAGCCTGCCCCGTAATGATTCTATACGGGGCCACAATGACGGGCGAGGCAGGCCTCGCCCCTACGGTTGTTTCTCCCGTCTTACGTCTCCAGTCTCACCGCCTTGTAGAACCAAAAAAATTTGTCTTCAAATCGATCTTCTTCCCAACCCGATTACCCACCAGCCCGCGCGCACCTGCAATATCAAAATCCTTCAACGCAATCTGAAACTCGCCCTTCACCACAAAAAAATCTCCTGGCGCGCGCTTCTTTGTCTGCTCCGACGCCAGCAAATACGTCGCCTCAAAAGGAATCTCCATCTCCTTCGCCACGCCGTGCAGTGAAAACGTCCCCATTGCCAAACCCTTAATCACAGCCCTATCTTTTCCTCCCTCCACAGACACATCCTTCAACCCTGCAATCTCAAACACAATCACCGGAAACTGTTTTTCATCCAACCAATCCGCGCTATGCAAATGCGCGTCACGCTTCTCGATACCCGTCTCCATACTCGCAACCTGCACCTCAATCTTCCCGGCCATACCCTCCAAATTTGTCGGATCCAGTATCAACTCGCCCGAAATCTCCGCCGCTGTACCGTGGATCTCCTCCAGCGGTGCCGAACTCACAAACCGAATCTGATTCTTACCCACCTCATTGCGCAACACAATCGTCTGCACACCCTCAACCGGCAACCCCAATGACGTCTCCGCCCAGACCTGTTGTACTATAACACACCCGACAAAAAACAAACCAATGATCCACCGCATATTCATATCTCGCCTCCTCCTCTCGTGATAATCCCAAACAATATAATCAGCTACAATTGCAAACACTGGATCGCGGCTTTAAGCATGCCGCGATGACAAAGGGCGAAGTCTGCCCTCAGCTCCCATTTTAGATTCATACAACCACATCCGCGTTCCCGATTTCCTGCAAATATCTACTTGACGTACGCCTTCCCATACTCGTATAATACGCACTTCAAAATCCGCCACAACAAAAACTCAGGGAATATCATGGCCTCAATCGTCTATACAAAAACCGATGAAGCACCTGCATTGGCAACATGCTCTCTGCTCCCAATCATCAAAACATTCGCAGAACCCGCCGGCATAGAAATAACAATACAAGATATCTCTCTCGCCGGCAGAATCATAGCGAACTTTCCAGAAAATCTAACCCAAAGCCAGAAACAATCCGATGCGCTGATGGAACTGGGAGAACTGGCAAAAACACCCGAAGCCAACATCATCAAACTGCCCAACATCAGCGCCTCCATACCCCAGTTGACCGCAGCAATCCGCGAATTACAAAAAAAAGGATATGATATCCCTGACTATCCAGAAGAACCACAAACCGAAGCAGAGCGAGAAATTCAAGACCGATATGCAAAAGTTCTCGGAAGTGCCGTAAACCCCGTCTTGCGAGAGGGCAACTCAGATCGCAGGGTGGCATCCGCCGTAAAAGAATACGCCAAAAACAACCCGCACCCCATGGGCGAATGGACCTCAAAATCCCAATCACATGTGGCCTACATGCGCGATGGAGACTTCTACGGCAGTGAACAATCCGTTGTATCAACAAAAGATGATACTCTCAAAATCGAATTTGTAGATACCGACGGAAACACCACTGTCCTCAAAGACGACATACCCGTCCAGGCTGGCGAAGTCGTCGATGCAATGGTCATGAACTGTCGCGCATTGCGCGCATTTTACGAAACCCAACTCGAAAATGCAAAAAACAAAGACGTGTTATTTTCACTCCACCTCAAAGCCACCATGATGAAAGTATCAGACCCGATCCTCTTTGGTCATGCGGTCTCTGTCTATTACAAAGACGTATTTGAAAAACACACCACTGTATTTAATGAACTCGGCATCGACCCAAACAACGGCATAGGAGAAGTATATACAAAAATAGCGCGCCTACCAGAAACGCAACGCGCAGAAATCGAATCCGACATTGCCGCCTGTTACATCCATCGCCCGGACCTCGCCATGGTCAACTCAGACCGCGGCATCACAAATCTACACGTACCCAGCGATGTAATCATCGACGCATCCATGCCCGCTGCAATCCGCGAATCCGGACAAATGTGGGGACCCGACGGCGAACTCCGCGACACCATTTTCACCATCCCCGACCGCTCTTATGCACGCATCTATCGCGAAATCGTTGACTTTCACAAAGAACACGGAACATTCGATGTCACCACAATGGGCAATGTATCTAACGTGGGCTTAATGGCGCAAAAAGCAGAAGAATACGGATCGCACGACAAAACTTATGAAATACCCGCAAACGGCCGCGTTCGCGTCGTCGATACTTCGGGACAGGTCTTGCTCGAACACGAAGTAGAAAAAGGCGACATCTGGCGCGCGTGTCAAACCAGGGACCTTCCGATACGGGACTGGGTCAACCTCGCTGTCAACCGCGCGCGAATAACCGGATCCACAACCATATTCTGGCTGGACGAAAACAGGGCACACGACAGAAACTTAATCGACAAAGTCAATACTTATTTGAAAGACTGTGACACAAGCGGTTTAGATATCCAGATCCTGTCGCCCACAAAAGCCATGCGCGCAACCCTGCAACGCGCCAAAGATGGAAAAGACACCATCTCTGTCACCGGCAATGTATTGCGCGACTACCTCACAGACCTGTTTCCCATCCTCGAACTGGGAACCAGTGCAAAAATGCTTTCAATTGTACCCCTTCTGGCAGGCGGAAGCCTTTTTGAAACTGGCGCAGGAGGCTCTGCTCCCAAGCACGTTCAGCAATTTGTAGAAGAAGGGCATTTGAGGTGGGATTCACTGGGAGAAATATTGGCTCTTGCAGCATCCCTCGAAGACCTGGGACATAAAACCAACAACAAAACAGCCAGCATATTAGCCGAAACACTAAATGAAGCAAACCGCGTATTCTTAAACAACAGAAAATCGCCCTCGCGCGTAGTACATGAATTGGACAACCGCGGAAGCCATTTTTATCTCGCACTGTACTGGGCACAAGCACTTGCCCAACAAAGCGAAGACGCAGAACTTCAAGCGCGATTTGCAAAATTGGCGCAGCAACTCGAAGCAAATGAAACAACGATCATCGACGAACTCAACGCAGCACAGGGTCCACCCGTTGACATAGGCGGTTATTATCTTCCAGACACCGAAAAAATAACAGCGGCCATGCGCCCGAGCGCAACATTCAACGCCATATTAGATAAGGCGTGAAAGGCACCCTTCACCTCTCCCCCTCCAGCACACGCAACAACACCTCTGTCGTCGTCAGCAGATCCAGCGCATTGTGATGCAAAATATCGCGCATCTGCACGGCATTTCCCGACTTAACAAATCGGTGATACGCATTGGGAATCTCAGCACCTGGAATATCGCCTTGCCGGGTGCGGCGGCAAATATATTGTTCCAAAGTCTGCAACTTGCAATTGGGTAACTGCCTGCCCCATATACGACGCCCCACATGCAACATATCGATATGCGCCTGTCGCAGCCGAAACGGCACACCCATAAACAAACACCGGTCGCGGATATAGGGCAAATCATACGACTTGCCATTAAAGCTCACAATCACCCTCGAAGCATCTAACATTGTGACGAAATGCGACAACGACGCAGCCTCTTCCGTATAATCTCGCGCCAGCAACTGCACAACGCGCAAATCGCCATCAAAATGCCCCAACACGCCAATCAAAAACAGCGGCGTACCAGCCGTCAACCCCGTCGTCTCAATATCGACGTAAATCACATCTTCGGCGCGTGCATCAATCAAAGTATGAAACGTATCATACGGATCGTGTGGCACATTACCCGCATGTAACGCGCTTATCGCGCGTTCGTATCGCGCACCAAACGCCCGCCCGCCACCGCTCAGAAACTCTTGAACAGTCTGATCAATCAACAGAAATGTACCTGCGGGTGTATGAATCACCTCGCCCTGTGTCACCTCGTCCAGCGCGAGATGCAATCGCGCATCGGACGCAGTAGCCATCACGCGCAACTCACCGGGATCGGGCGCGCGCCTCTCTCCACGGACAGACCGAACTTCAGGCTCTACTTGCCCCTCGGCTTCCGAAACCTCATCTGCGTGTTTCAAGTCGCGGCGATTGAGCGCGGCGATGCGTCTTCTCATCTCATCAGAAATCATAAGCACAATATACTCGCACAACTGCTAATCCGTCAAGGTGATAGAAAATACTCGCATAAACGAAGCAGTTGGATTAATTTAGAACACTTATGATTTGAGCGGCAAAGAGCACCTGGAGACAGGTTGTTATGAAACGGATCGCGATTATTTTTTTGGGATTGCTCTTGAGTACCTGTGGCGCGGAGTTACCCACATCGCCACAGGCCGTGGCAGGGATTTACACATTGCAGGCAGTTACAATTGATTCGGGCCGCGGACACGCTCTGGTCTATCGAAATCGCGAAGCGGAAAAAAATCCGCCCACTGGATTTATTGAATTAAACCCGGACAGAACATATCGCTTATATGCGCACTTTGGCAGTCCGGATCGGAGTGTTTGGGAGACAGATGGGAATTACGCTGTAAATTCAAAATTTGAAATCACATTTTCCACGTCAGGACGAAATTTTTCGGGATTTTTCTACGACAAACAAAGTCGGATTGCCGTAACGGAATCGCTATCTGGGGCTATTGTACTCCTGGTATTTAAAAGAGACCTTGAGAACCTATCTTAAACCTTTCACACGTCCAACACCATCTGCAACAGCGCCATGCGAATAAAAACACCGTTATGTGCCTGGCGAAAATACGCAGCACGGGGATCTGTATCAACAGCCGGATCAATCTCATCAACCCGGGGCAGGGGATGCATCACAATCGCATTCTCCGAAAGCGCCGACATCGTCTCCACATCGATAATA
Source organism: Candidatus Latescibacterota bacterium (assembly GCA_965205975.1). GTDB lineage: Bacteria > Latescibacterota > UBA2968 > UBA2968 > UBA2968 > VXRD01. Next base: position 4,629,604 of record OZ242195.1, on the reverse strand, counting down.
TACTTTCCCCGCGCCCGCTCGTAATCTTGTATCCGATCGCCAAATCGCTCTCGCTGAATCCGCGTCTGATACACCACATCCACCTTCGACATCACGCTCATCAGATCGTCTTCTTCCTCAAACGCCACCCCGTGTTCTGTCAGATACCCCTTGATATCATCTCTCATACGCACCATATCTGGCGCCACAAAATACAACTTCACATCTTCGTACTTTGTCAACAAATAAGCCAGTGACCGCGCTGTCCGGCCATTTGCCAGATCGCCGACCAATGCCACATGAATACCATCTAACCTGCCGATCTCCTTCTGAATCGTGTACACATCCAAAAGTGCCTGCGTGGGATGCTGCCCCGGTCCGTCACCCGCATTGAGAATGGGGATCGACGCCACCTCTGCCGCCCGCCGTGCAGAACCGCTCTCGTAGTGCCGCAACACAATCACATCGGAATACCCCTCTACAATACGGATCGTATCCTCCAGCGTCTCACCCTTTGCCGCTGATGAAAACTCCCGCGCACTCTCTGTAGTAATCACCTCGCCACCCAGGCGATACATCGCCGCTTCAAAAGACAACCGCGTGCGCGTACTCGGTTCGTAAAATAAAGTCGCCATAATCCGCCGATTCAAAATATTCGAACCATAACGGCTGACCACATTCTCCATCTCTCGCGTCACACCAAAAATCTCATCCATGATATCTCGACTAAATTGCTGCGCCTCAATTATGTGAAACAGACTGTCCATCTCTTACCTCCTTCCGCGTATAAAAAAAACGCCCCCATTGAGGGAGCGTTTGTATTTAATTTTGCCAGTCGTCATCTATCCAGAATATAGACCAGAAAATGGACTTTTGCAAGAGGAAAAAACGCTTAAAACCGACCACAATTTGACACAAACTAAAAATCAGGGTATCATTTGACCTTTGACCACGATCCACCAACCGAGGAACCAACCGTGAGCAACCACCTGAATTTTCAAGACCTGATCATGCGCCTCGAGCGCTTCTGGGCCGACAACGGCTGTATAATCTGGCAACCCTACAGCGAAAAAGTGGGCGCAGGCACTATGAACGCCGCCACAGTATTGCGCGTACTCGGACCCGAACCCTGGAACGTCGCCTATGTCGAACCCTCCTATCGCCCCGACGATGGGCGCTTTGGTGAAAACCCCAACCGCATGCAAATGCACACCCAGTATCAGGTCATCCTCAAACCCGACCCCGGCAACCCGCAGGAACTGTATCTCAAAAGCCTCGAAACTCTGGGACTCGATTGCAAAGCACACGACATCCGCTTTGTCGAAGACAACTGGGAATCCCCCGCTCTGGGTGCCTGGGGCCTGGGATGGGAAGTGTGGTTAGACGGCATGGAAATCACGCAATTTACCTATTTCCAGCAAGCGGGTGGCATGCAACTCGATCCCGTTGCCGTTGAAATCACCTACGGTCTCGAACGCATTGCCATGTATCTTCAAGGCGTCGATGAAGTCTGGAAACTACAGTGGAATGACACGGTAACTTATGGCGACATCCTCAAAAAACAAGAAATAGAATACTGCAACTACGAATTCTACTGGGCCGACGTCAACCGCCTCAAATCCATGTACGACATCTTTACAGCCGAAGCCCAGGCAGCTCTTGACCGCGACCTCGTCATTCCCGCACACGACTACGTCATTCGCTGCTCGCACACCTTTAATTTGCTCGACACGCGCGGTGCCATTGGCGTAACCGAACGCGCCCGTTTTTTTGCCCAAATGCGCGACCTATCGCGCCAAATAGCCGAAGCATATCTCAAACAACGCGAAGACCAGGGACATCCCCTCATAAAACCATTAAAGGACAAGCCCTCACCGGTACCCGAAGCCGAAAAACTGCCCGAATTAAACGCCGCCGATCTCCTGTTCGAAATCGGCTCGGAAGAACTGCCACCTGCCGATGTGGTCAGCGCGATAGCACAACTTGAAAAACTGCTGCCCGAACACCTCGGCGAAGCAAATCTCACGTACGACAGCATCGAAGTTAGCGGCACGCCGCGCAGACAATATGCCATCGTCAAAAATCTGCTGGGACGGCAACCCGATGAAATCAGACAAGCGCGCGGACCAGCCATCCGCATCGCCTATGACAATGACGGCAATTCCACCCGAGCACTTCAGGGATTTGCCCGCGGACAGGGCATTGATCCATCAGAAGTGGAACAGCGCGACGACTACGTCTGGGCAGGCATCACCATTTACGGGCGCAAAACCCAGGAAATCCTCTCTGAACTGCTACCCGAACTTATCGCCAAACTCAGCTTTGGCAAAACCATGCGCTGGAATTCTGAAGGAATCGCATATCCGCGTCCCCTCCGCTGGATTGTCGCCCTCTTTGGCGATCAAATCATCCCATTCACTTATGCGCGCGCAACAGCGGGACGCACGAGCCGCGGACTGCGCCCCAATGCCTCGCCAGAAATCGAAATCGCTTCTGCTTCTGACTATCGCGCGCAAATGCAAAAACACGGCATCGTAGTCAACCGCGACAAACGGCGCGAAACCATCAAACAACAAGTCGAAACAGTAGCCCAACAAATCGACGGCAACGTACCCGACGACCCCAACCTGATCGACGAAGTCACCGACCTCGTCGAAGCCCCGCACGCGCTTTGTGGCACCTTTGAAAGCGCGCACCTTTCCCTACCCCGCGAAACGCTCATCGCCGTCATGAAAAAACACCAGCGATATTTCCCGGTACTCGACGAAAAAGGCAACCTCAAACCCAACTTTATCACCGTGTGCAATGGGCTACCCGACGACCCCAACCTCGTCGTCAAAGGCAATGAAAACGTCATACGCGCCCGATATGCCGACGCCAGATTCTTTTACGAAGACGACACAAACAAAAAACTCGGCGACTTTCTATCGCGCCTGGACACCCTCACTTTTCAAGAAAAACTCGGCTCTATGCGCGACAAAACCCGCCGCATAGAAAAACTCGTCAACGATTTATCTGCCGCGCTTGGACTTCGTGAAAAAAATAAAAAAGCGGCTCTGCGCGCAGCCGTATTGTGCAAAGCCGACCTGGCGACCAGCATGGTCGTCGAAATGACCTCCCTGCAGGGCATCATGGGCCGCTATTATGCCCTGTCTTCAGGCGAAACGAAAACCGTTGCGCGCGCCATTGAAGACCATTACCATCCGCGCTTCCCGGGCGACTCACTGCCCCAAACACAACCCGGCCTCGCCGTCTCAATAGCCGACCGCCTCGACAGCCTCGCCGGTCTTTTTGGCGTGGGCATCAAACCCCGATCAAATGCCGACCCCTACGGTCTCAGGCGCGACACCCTGGGCTTGCTTTCAAATCTTCTCGGTTACAAAATGCATTTTCCCCTGCGCCATGGCCTCAATGTAGCCGCCAATCACTTGCCCGTTGTAGTCAAACAAGAAGCCCTCGACGAAGCCTTTGACTACATCATTCGTCGCCTCGAAGTAGTCCTGCGCGACGAGGGCCTGCGCCACGACGCAATTTCCGCTGCGATTGCAGCGCATTTGGATGACCCCTATCAAATCCAGCGGATTGCCCGAGCATTTACCGCGCAAATCCATTCCGATCAATGGCTCGACATCCTCCATGCCCATGCGCGGTGCAAACGCATTGTGCGCGACCTCTCAGAACACTACGATCTCAATCCCGGCCGCGACCCCGAAGAAGCCTCCTGTACACTGAACAAAGCCTATCTCGCCGCGCGCAAAACAATGGACGCAGCCGACGACAAACTCGCCGCCCTGATCCAGGTCATGGCCGAATTGCGCGACCCCATCAACCGCTTCTTCGAAGACGTACTCATCATGGTCGATGATCCCGACCTCAAGCAATCGCGCCTCGCCCTTGCCCAACACATCGCCGCCCTGCCCAACGGCATTGCAGACCTGAGCCAATTTGAGGGATTTTAAACGAGTCAAAGCGTTATCTTTGTCTGAATATTCAAAATCCGTTCGCGCCGAAACCCGCCGGAACCATCTGGCAAATAAGTAAATTCGGCCTCCATTATCACCACTGTATTCTTTACGGGTTCCAGCGCAACCACATATCCAAACCGCGTATTGGGCGTGCCATCGAATAAATTTCTCAGGCTGATGTTCTGAAAGCGCTTCTCAAAATACCCCTCTGCTCGTGTCACTTTTTTTAATTTGGGCATCTGTTTCAAAAATTCTGGTATCATACCCGCGCGGCCTTCCACAATTTGTGCATCGCTGACATCTCCGCGCAAGTGCTGATAGGATCCACTTGCCACAAAAATGCCGTAAAATCTCACAAGAGCACTGCCAAACACCCCTTGCATCGACTCAGACTGCAACGTAGCTTCCCGCGTTGTAATAGCCCCCGTACGCGAATCGACAAGGGCGCGATTAACATCGTAGAGCGCGTCAAAATGCCCGGCCTGAAACCTGCCGTTGACCCAGCGATACTCCGCCTGCAATCGCGCTGGCCCCACATCAACCATCACACCGGGCAAAGCGAGACCCGTCCCACTATCCTCATCCAAAATTCGCCCCGCGCCCGCATACAGCCTCGCCCTTAGATGCCGTCTATCGATAAACGGATAGCCCACATCAACACTCGCGACTGCAAATGCATCGCGCGGCAGACCTGCGCGAATTGAATCTGGCAAGCCGCTGAGTTGATCCGCATCCACAACCGCCGTGACGCCCATATCCAATAGCGGAACTGGTTGAAATTCGACGCGCCCCCCCAGAACGGGTCCACCGCTTTCTAAATCCAGCAAATTGCCGATCACGGCGCGCACTGTCAAACGCCTGAAAATATGGCGAATTCTCATGTCCAAACCCGCGCGTTTTATCCCCGGCGAACCGTGCGTATTGCGATAGTTGCGCATCACCAGCCCCGTGCCCAATGTCACCCATTCCAAAGCACCGACGTGCAGAGACAATCGCCGATTGCGATCATCGATATCTCCATAGCGCACGTAGTGAATTTTTCGCAACAGACTCTCCACCCCTCTTCGGCGACTCGAAAAATCCCAGCCACTGTCCCGAATGCGCCCCTCATGATCCAAAAAAATCTCCAGATCAAAAGCCGCAGACAAGTCCCCCATGCGTATGCGAGGCTGTATATTATAGCGTTGCCGCTGCTCCTGCTCAACCGTTACAGAACCCAGTATCGCAGACAAGTCCCATGGAATTCCTATTGCATCTGCGGAAACACCTTCAAAAATCAGCCCCCAAAACGCAACAATCCAACAAAACCGATACCGCATTAAATCCCCCTAAATGGTTTAGATCCTCTTTTGTCCATTGCTTCAACATAAGACTCTTCTTTTCAGAGGGTCAAGTACAGAATCACAAAAACCGGAACCGCCCCATCAGTCAGGCGTTATCAACATAGTCTCATGTACGATGTTTAACTGATTTGGAACCTATTGACAAAGACCTGTTCTTACAATATTTTAACGAATACTAAAACACATCTGGTCCTCCGACTTTTCCATCGGGAGAATACCATGAAAATAGGATTGCGGTTCTGGATGGCTGTCTGCTGCGCTTCTTGCATTGCGCTGCCTCTTTTTGCAGAAGAAGATGAGACACCTCAACAAGACAAAGCCTATCGAAATACGATGTTTGCCCTGGGTCAGCGTCAGATTCAAGCGGGTGAAATCAACGAGGCCATGGCGACCCTCCAACGCATTTTAGAAAACTTTCCCGAAGACGCCCATGTGTATTCCCAACTGGGTTATATCTATCTCAAACGGAAAGAATACAAAGAAGCCGAAGACGCCTTCAAAACAGCCAAAAAATTCGACAAAAGCCTCGTCGAAGCCTATGTCGGGCTTGGCCTTACGTATGCCGAAGCACCCACGCGGGGAATGCAATCTTATTACAATTTCCGCAGAGCCATTAGCGAGGCCAAACGCGCCACCAAACTCGATCCCAACTACGGCCCGGCCTATCGCTTGCTCGGCGAAGTCTATGAGCGATTTCAAGAAGACCACAACAAGGCCATGCAGTATTATCAGAAATACGTCGAACTCGAACCCGATAATCCCGAGGGCCTCTATTATTTCGGTTTAGCCTGTGTACAGGCCAAAGCATTTGACAAAATTCGCGAACACATTGCTCCCTATCTCACGACAAATCCCGACGTCGTTCAACTCTTGCCCATTGTTGCACAGGGTTATTTTTACAACGACGAAGCGCAAAAAGCCCTCGAACTCTTCGAGCGCTATCTCGCCAACACCGAAGGTAGTGAACGCGCACATTACACCAATATTGCCTACGTTGCCTCAGATACAGAACTCCAGGAATACCACGCCGCCTCACCGGGACCCGAACAACAGGCATATCGCGAGCAATTCTGGGCACGGCGCGACCCCGACATTCTCACCAAACTCAACGAGCGCGTCATCGAACACTACCGCCGCACGTGGTATGCACGCACCTATTTTTCATCCAATGTCTATCCTTGGGATGAGCGAGGGGCTGTTTATATCCGATATGGCGAACCCGACTACCGCTCGCGCTCCAATGACCGCAATTTTGTTCAAACCGCCGAAGTAGAGCGCGTGCGCACACAGATGGCCGTTGACATCTACGGTCCTGAAGCAGCCTTCTTCACCTTCACAGGTCCCGTCTTTCCCATTCGCACCAGCCGCGAAACAGGCTCTCTCTTTACTCCAGACTCCCCTTCCGACATAGCAGCTGACGAGAATTTTACATCCGAAGAAGCCGGCGAAGCTGCCGATGAAGGTATGGCCGAACTCCCCGAGGCCGAAGGCGGCGAAGCTGCGGATTTCAGACTCGGTTTTGAGCGCAATCCATTTGAGCGCGACGGCACCATCGAAAGCGTCCTCGATGAACAAACAGGACAGCTCAACACCCGCTTACAATTTGGCCGATACGCACCCATTACCATTGGCAATGAAATTGATACCGTGCCCTGGGAAACCTGGACCTATATTCAGCTCAATGGGGGCATAGAGATTACATTCACCGACGAAATGGGCAATGGACGCTATGACTTTGCCCCACTGCCCGACGCCACGACCGAAGATGCCGAAGCCATCGCTTATATCGCCCGCATGACCGAACACACACCCGCAGTCATCTACCAGCAAGCCGTATCGACTTCGCCCGACTTTTATCGCCCTGGACTTCCCGGCGATATACTCAATTTTTACTATGACCTGGCGCACTTCCGCGGACCCGATGGCCAAACCAATCTCGAGATTTATTACGGCATTCCGCCCGAGCAGGTCGAAATTGAGCAAGAAGCCGATTCGAGTTTCATACACGTGCAATTGGCCGTTGCGCTGGCAAATGAAGGTCACACATCCATCTATCGCACAACCGATGAGTTCGCGTATCGCGGCACACAAGTACCCAACGCAACTGAACAGGGTGCTTTTGTGCCTGAAATCATCAAGACACAGGTACCGCCTGGCAAATACGAACTTCAAGTACAAATGAAAGACCTCATCTCTGGACGCACCGGACTCTACCGGCAAGAACTCGAAGTCAGAGACTACCAGATCCCAGAGCTTCAAGTTAGCGAAATTCAACTGGCTTCGAACATTGCGGAAGAAGGCGCGACAAAATTCCAAAAAGAAGATGTGTGGATCATTCCCATTCCCACGCGCAATTATGCCGCAACGCAAAATGTCTATGCCTACTTTGAAATCTACAATCTGACCAAAGATACCTTTGGACAAACCCGCTACAAAACCGAATACCGCATTCGCTCCAGTGCCATGCCTGCCGTTGGCGTATTTGGCGCTGTAGCCACGGGGTTGCGCACCATCTTTAGAACCAGCAAACCTCAGGTGGCCATCACCAACGAACGCACCGGACGCGACGCCGACGAGCGCGAATACGTCGAAATCGTACTCAACAAAGTCAGACCCGGTGTCAACGCACTCGAAATCATCGTAACCGACCTGATCAGTGGCAAGAGCATAGAACGCGAAGTGCGCTTCCGGTATGGGAATTAAAACACGCTCTTATGCGCATCATCGCTGGCGAATTTAAGGGTCGCCGCATCCCCTTTAACAACAAAAAATACGGCAATGCCCGCGTCACATCCGACTTTGTCAAAAAAGCTGTATTCTCTTCCCTCGGCGAAATCCTCTGCGGCAAATATTTCCTCGACCTCTTCTCCTGCTCTGGTCAAATCGGCTTCGAAGCCTGTAGCCGCGGTGCGCAGGTGGTCATCAATGAGCCCGACCGCCGCTGCAACCGCTTCATCGCACAGCTTATAGACAATTGGCATCTCAACGACCGCATCCAGCTTTATGCGCGACCCGCGCAAAAACTCCTGCCTCAACTCGCACATTCAAATGCCCTATTCGACATCATCTACCTCGACCCCCCCTATAACCAGCAATTAGACGGACAACCCATGTCCTGCGCCATACTCACCCGCCTCGCAACAACGCCGATACTCGCGCCCAACGCCCGCATCCTCGTCCAACACGCCTCTCAAACAACACTCCCCAAACCCTTTTCCAACTTCACCCTCTCTCGACAAAAAAAATACGGCGACACAACACTGAGTACATACACCGTAAAATAGATTGTCATAAAGTTGAATAATGCGATCCATTACCTCCTCCAAATGAACTTCTTGAGAAGTTGTACACAGCTTGTTCAAAGTATAGCAAAGTGCAAAAAATCCTTGTTTTCCTCGGTAAATTGACTATATCTAAAAAACATTCCTTAATTTGTGCTCGTAGAATGATTGGAGATGTTATGGGGAAAAAAATAACCGTTTACGATCAGCGGAAATATCGCGTGAAAAATGTTGAGGATGCGAAACAAATTTCCACTAATTATCTGCAAAATATCGATCTTAACAAGGCAATAGAGTTTGGACTGCCAGAAGTAGATGACCGATACCATCTCTGGCGAGTGCCCTTAAAGGGTAAAGATAACAATAAGATAGGTGAGATAGTAATTGATGCATATACGAGTTTGATACAAGAACCAAAGACAACTCAAAAGGAGGTCTTAGAAGCAAGATTGCTCGGACGCACAAACGGTAAAACGAAAAAAAGAAAGAAAGCTGGCGTACCTAAAATTTCAAATCTGAGGAATTCGGTTGGTTTGGGAGATAGTGAAGAACTACTTTCGGAGACACCATCTGAATCGGTTGATCTCGTCTTCACATCTCCTCCTTACTATAATGCTCGGCCTGAATATTCGGATTACATTCAATACGACGAATACTTACTCAAAATGAGAAAAATCATACATCAGTGTCATCGGGTTCTAAATGAAGGACGGTTTTTTGTCATAAACATAGCGCCTGTGTTGATTCGCAGAGCAAGTCGAAACGAATCTTCTAAGAGAATAGCAGTGCCTTTTGATATTCATAGAATTTTTATTGAAGAAGGATTTGAGTTTATCGATGATATAATATGGGTGAAACCGGAAGGTGCTGGTTGGGCAACCGGACGAGGCAGAAGATTTTCGGCTGACAGGAATCCGTTGCAATACAAATCTGTCCCTATAACAGAATATATTTTGGTCTATCGGAAGAGCACGGATAAATTGATTGATTGGCATATCAGAAAACATCCAGATCAAAAACGAGTTAAAGAATCTCGAATTGATGATGGGTATGAAGTAACCAATATCTGGAAAATTCATCCTGCTCACAGCAAAAAACATCCAGCAATATTCCCCTTAGAGCTTGCTGAGAAAGTGATTCGGTACTATTCGTTTAAGGATGATGTCATTCTCGATCCCTTTGCGGGCATTGGCACAGTTGGGCAAGCTGCCTCCAAACTCAATAGAAGATTTGTGTTATTTGAAATCAATGAAGACTATGTTAATGAAATTAAGAAGAATATTGAGAGCTGGTTGCGGCAGGAAGTTGAAGAGGTGAATTGGATAAACTGTGAACCAGTCGCACCCATCAAACACTATATTGAATTTTAGAACCGGAGAAACCAATGTTTTATGAGACAATATCGCAAAATATCCCTCGTATTGGTGAATCTCTGGCAAGGTATCGAGGTGTTGAAGTAATTGACAGGATTGGTGAGGATATCGTTGTAGAAGTTGTGACCTCTGTCCTGTGCGGTGGGAATATCCGTTCTTTAACCGAGGGGTTGACCCGGAGAAGATTGACGCTTTCAAATGCAGCACTATTTGTGACTTTTCTCAGGTCTGGTCAGGATATTGAGAATTTTGTCGATAAGATCCCGGAGATTGTAAAAACCGAACTAAGATCAAAAATACCAAATGAGAGAAAACTTTTTTTGCAATGGTGTATCGGTCTAACAGGAAAAAGTATCCAGAATGTATTGAGAAATAGGGATAATGAATTTGATAATTACCTCAACGCGCTTGAGGAGTCACTTAAACAATCTACGGATAAATGTAAAATTGACTATGGAGAACTCGAAGGTATTTTGAAAATCCAGGACGTGGAATGCAAGGTGGATTGGCCATTCATTCTCTATCTTTTTGCTGCTATTGGCACTCAAACATTAGCAATTAGAGGTTCCGAAAAATCAATGTATGGCAAGTTGTTTGAAAAGCTTATATTGGGTTCTCTTCTCTCATTATTGGGCTTTCGAAAAATTGATCGACAAAATACTGATGAGACCAACAAAGTTTTCTGGTTATCTGACCGAGGGACAAAACGAGAGAGTGATGCCACCCTTCTATACGAACCAGGCGTTGGTGTAAGATTCGACATTGGTTTTATTGGGCCGGGGAATACAGAGATATCTTTGGACAAAGTATCGAGGTTTGAAAGAGAGATAGAATTGGGCAGACAGACACATTACATGTCGACAATTATTTTAGTGGATAGAATTGGTGAACGCAGTCGTATTGTCCAAATGGCTGAAGCCATAAATGGCAATATTGTTCAAATGAGTATGACCCACTGGACTAAAGAAGTAGCAAGTATTTTGGCGGAGAAAATTGGTTTTGAGCATCCCATACTGGATTTATCAAATCGTGAGAGTTTAGAATATATTAAAGAGGGTATGAAGCAAATCAATCTGCGAGAATTTATATGATCTTATTCCACCGGCGGCCCCACTTTCTAACTTGCTATTCACTGGCAAAATCACTATGTTATGACATGTAAAAGCCATTATACCTGAAGGAGGAATCAATGGACAAACTCAGTTCCGCTGTTGATTTTAGACCGCGCAGCCGTCAGCTTTACATGGGCGACATGCCCTGGCTCCCGCGCATTACAGATAAAGCCCGCGCCAAATTGCGAGGCTGCATCGGTGACTACGTCTATCCGTGACCAGCTGACAGAAAGTTCCTGGAGGAACTCGGAGTTGAAGCTGAAGAATTTACGAACATCGTCGCATCCAGCCCGACCGATGCTGAAGTCATCGAAAAAGTAAAACCCATCTGGGACAAATCGCATTCTAAGGAATAAAAAAAGCCGCCACATTGTGTGGCGGCTTTTTTGTTATACCAGCAAACTATCACGACCCCAATTTTTCGCTCCCATTTCGGAGAGCCACTGGTTTTCCGCTCACCGGCTTGCCAAATCCCTCTACAAAAATCAGAAAATCGCTTATCCCCACTATGCCATTGCCATCCAGATCGTATTTTGCGTCAAAACCCGCATCCCCCTCCGACAGACCAAAGTGGTTGACAAATAGCAAAAAATCCGCGATCCCGACCACACCATTTCCATCAAAATCCGGACTTTTAAAACTGACATCTGCCCCAATCAGTTTCACTTCTACGGTCTTGCCATCCTGACAGATAAACGCCATAACCGTCTGATCCTCGCTTTCCTCTACAATCTCTACCAGGTCATAGGACTGGTCCAAGCACCATTTTCCGCGCACTGTCACCTCTACTTTCCGGGGCTCACTCGCCTGATTGACAATTAGCGAACCATCTTGCCGATGCGGCGTCTGGATCTCCCAACTCCAACCAAAATCCGGGTCCGCAACCGAAACCAATAACCCATTACCTACCTCGTGGGTCATAACCAAACTCGGCAAAGACACAGACACAATCGGACCACCTGTTGGCCTTGCACCCCTGTCAAACAACGCATAGCCCGTCATTTTCATCCCGACATGATTCACGATATGGGCATAACGATCTTGCTGCCACACATCATACTGGGGTGCATTGGCAAACGCGCTTACCCTATCCGGCGACCCCTGAACCAGCACGGCATAGTGATATGACGCACCACGAGGCATGGGGCCGTGATCCAGATACGCCAATTCAAAAGTTCCTGTACCACCGCTATCATAACCAAAATCTCCAGGAGCTTGCACCTGACGCTGCACCCGCAAATCGCCCCCATCTGGAATCACATACCCATTCCCCCTTGAATCCATCAGCCAGGTCCTCTGTCCCGCGGTCCCTGCAAACATGTATGGAATCGCACCTACACGCTCCCCATTTACCTCCGTAGGACGGTCCTCAGAAATAGCCGCTTGAAACAACGGCGTCACCGTCGCAGGCCCCCCATCATCATTCTCAATACCAGACCCCAAGCAGACCAACACATCGTCAAAACAGAACACCGTCTTAACCGCCCGAAAACTCGTATTGAACCTCGTATCGTGCAACTTCAGCGCAAACACGCCATTTTTTCCTCCCATATTCACCCCACCCACAAAAGTCTCATCCGAAAAATTGCGATCCCGTCCCTCGTGCTTGAGCTGCGCATGACTCAAGCGAATCACCGTCGTACCCGGCCACATACTCCAATCCCACCCATCCCGAACAATCCCACTCGCCTCGCGGCCAACAGGATCGCCACTGCTGTAAATCAGCATCGAACCATAGCTCAAATAACGACCGAGTTGATTTTCCCCGCTATTTGACGACTCGTAATCCCACACGTACTTGCTCCACCCCTTCATACTCACCATCCAGTCCCCACGCCGATGAATGGACAGCGCGCCATAAGGCAGCGTCCAGTGCCCCGAAGGCGGAGCAGCAGGAAGATGCCCTGCCTCTGCAAAATCCGCCATCATTTGCGCGGCACCAGGCGTATGCAAATACAAGATTCCTGCAGATGCTTGTTCGAACAAACCTTCGATCAACAACTGCGACTTCGGCTTCCAAAGCTGCATAAACGCACCAGACAACTCCGCATCCACCGCAGGATAACCCAAAGCCATATACATATATGCTGGCAAAAGATCATCGGTTACCGTCGTATTGAGCGGAAAGCGACCACCGATAGCTGTTGAAATATCATACGTATTCGCCATCACCCTCGCCGTCAACAGCGCCTGCTTCAAATTATTGCGCTTATCATCTGCAACTGCAAAAGGCGTATCGTGCAACAAATACACCAGAACAGAAGCCACGTGAAAAGCGTGTGGCGCATACGCATTGGCATAGATACCCCGATGGTGAAACCCCACAAAATCTGGCTTAATCGTATCCAACCACCCCGGCGCAATAGATAGCGCATTGTTGAGCCATACAACATAGCGGCGCATATTCGCCACCTTCTCGGGCGAATCGTCCATCATCAAAATACACAACAACCGATACATCGCCACCGAACGCAAAAAATCCGCATTCGTGCCCGGATCCCAGGTCTGTTCATACAACTCGCCAAACATACTATACCATTTCAAACTCGCTAACTCCCGTTCCAGCCGCTGTGTATCCCCCAGAATATCACGCATCAAATACACCGCATGAGCATAGCCAGCAATCCGCAAAAACTCGTGGTGCAACGCGCCAATACCACTGCCATCTGCCCACCCCTGATCGTGTAGATAATCGAAGAGATCTATCACGCGATCTTTGGCCTCCTCATTGCCATTCAACCGATAATCCAGCACCAGACGCAACAAAACCCCCTGAAAAACACTCTGAAAAGAAGGGGTATAGGGCGACCGCGCCGCAAACAGGGGGTTTCCTATAATGCGGTCATCCTCGCGTCGAATCTCGTAATCTGCCAGATTGCTATACCCGCGCCTTATGTAATCCTCAAGCTCATTGAGCCGAATCCTCACGGGCTCCCGCTGATCATCCTTTACCCTGTTGCCGAACACCCATGCCTCATATCGCGCCGCAATCGTCTCAAAAGCCAGCCTCTCACCATTGGTAATCCGAGAAAGAAGCGGACCTGGCAATCTGTTTCTACGCCACCGATATTCGCGAGTTCTATCTGCTATATTTGCATTGACAAAGGGAACCTGTGCGTCAGCAGACCGCCTGTGGTGAATTCTCTCCACCAACTCCATCAAATCCAGATACACAGTCCCACTATTCGACGCACGGATCTCAAACGCCGTCACACGCCCATCTGCCGCACCCCTATAAGCACTGTTCCGCGCATCCTCTTCGAAATGGATCCACATCGTCCGCCAGCCCGTAAAATTCAAGCCAAACTCGAACTGATAGCGCGGATTGTTTGTCGCCAATTCGGATTCCGTGCCAAATGCAAAGATCAGCTTCTCATCGAGTGCCTCCTCGTTGTACACCCACGCTCGAAACCCGGTCAAAGCGTCGCTACGTCCCGGCGCGGGATCCGTGAACACAAGCCATCCATTATTCTGCCATTCCCACTTCAGGGATTGCGCGCCCCATTTGTAACGCCTCGTCGAAAGCGAAACCTGACTGCCTGCATCTGCTCGATAGGCCCCTGACAACGCCTCAAAATCATAGCGCCATGGTGTATTCTGTGCCATCGCCGCATTGACCAGGCCTATCACACCCCCTGCAAAAATAATTATCCATCTCCGTAAATTCATCATATCCTCTTGCACTTTCATCATGCGCGGAACAACTCGCCCATGCGCCTGCCCAAAAATCGCCCGGCCAAAAACAAACTCACAATCAGCAACACCATACCAAAAACACCCATCGCACTGGCCAAATACGCGCCATCTGCAATGCGCCCCATAAGCGCGTAAATCGCTTTTGTGATGGGATAGTACTCGTCCTTGAGTGCCAAAATCAAACTATCGCTCACCTCGAGCATGGCAAACGCAAAACACAAAATACCGCCAGCCACCAGATTGGCTAAAATCAGCGGAAATGTAATTTGAAAAAGCGTGCGCAACCGGGAAGCCCCCAAATTCTGAGCCGCCTCTTCCAGCGTCACACTCGTCTGCTGAAATCCCGCATACGCCGCGCGCACCATATAGGGCAACCGCCGCACCGCATAGGCAATAACCAGCAGTGGCACGGGATAGTGCCGCGCATCTAAAAAAGTGCCCGAATATCCCGCCAAATACCCAAAAGCCAGCACCAGACCGGGCAGGGCTAAAGGCAACATCGCCACCGCATCTAAAACGCCCTTATACGGGATGCGGGTACGCGTCAACAAATAGGCAATGGCAATACCCAGAACAACATCCAGCGTCGTACTCAACACACTCAATATCAGACTCATCTCAATACTGGACAGAGACATCGGATGTTCAAAAACCATCGTATAAAATCGCCCGGTCGTCTCCTGGGGCAGCACAGCCATAAACCAGCGTTCGGCAATAGACGTCAAAAACACACTCATATGCGGAATCAGAGCAATGCCCGTAAGCGACAGCATCGCGGCGTAAATCAACACCGTCATCCCGCGAGAAGCGGGGCGCGATCCCGAACTGATATACCCTCGCGCAATCATCTCATAGCGGCGATTGCCCAGCGTCGCCTTTGACAGATAAAAGAAAAAGACCGTCAACAGCAACACAAAGACAACGAGCGCGTAAGCCATCGGATTTTCGTTAATATCCTCAATAGAATTGAAAATCTCGACCGCCACAACCTGGCGATAATTAAAAATAAGCGGCGTCCCCAAATCGGTAAACGCCCAGATAAAAACAATAATCGCCCCGGCAAAATAGCCCGGCAACATCAGCGGAAATGTCACCGTGCGAAAAAGGCGAAACCCGCGGCTACCCATATTGCGCGCCGCCTCTTCCAGACTCGGATCGACATTGGCAAGCGCAGCGGCCACATTGAGATACATAATGGGGTAGAGATGCAGCACCTCTAAAATCACCACACCCACAAAGCCACCGCCGCCAAACCAATCTATGGGCTGATCGATAAGCCCCAAATCCAGAAGCAACAAATTGATAGAACCAAAACGCGCAAACATCTGCTTCATGCCAATCGCCCCTACAAACGGGGGCAAAACCATAGGCACCAGAATCAAACCATTGAGAAATCCTTTGCCAGCAAAATCGTATCGCACCAGCAAAAACGCCAGAGGCAAACTGAGCAACGTAGTCGCAATGGTCGTAATCATCCCCAGCCGAAAACTATTGAGAATAGATTCCTGATAAACCGGACTCGTCACCATTAATTCGTAAAACGCAAACGTGAACCTGCCATCCACCACCAGCGACTGCACAAAAGCATACCATAGAGGATAAAACAAAAACAAGACAAAAAAGCCGATCAACCCCACCAGAAAAATGAGCGTGGGCCAATTGAGATCAAACCGCTTCATCGCGGTCCTCCGCTTCATCGCGCAACATGACCACTTGCGAAAACCCCAGTCGTACCTCATCGCCGGGTTGTACGTGCTGCATAGTCGCGTCGTATTTAATTAATTTGACCTGATCTCCACTTGCCAATTCAACAAAAAATTGTTCGACTTCGCCCAGATAAATTGCACGCCGCACATGCCCAAAAATGACATTATCTACCGCCCCAGATTCATCTAAAAGAAAACCTATCGCCTCGGGCCGAATCGCGCACAACACCCGATCCCCAACCTGAATACCCTCATATCCCGCCTGCCCGAGAATATCCCCCACATCTGTTGCAGCAACCACCCCGGATTCCACAGATTTTATCTCCCCAGAAATCAAATTGATCTCGCCAATAAAATCCGCGACAAAGCGCGTGAGTGGTTGCCTGTAAACATCGCGTGGTGTACCGATTTGCGCCACCTTACCCATCTGCATAACCGCAATGCGCTCGCCCATAGCCAGCGCTTCTTTTTGATCGTGTGTCACATAAATCATCGTAACATCCAGAGTCCGCTGTAAATCCAGCAACTGCTCGCGCATCTCCAACCGCAATCGCGCATCCAGATTGGAAAGCGGCTCGTCCAACAACACAACATCCGGTTCTATAACCAGTGCCCGCGCCAGTGCCACGCGCTGTTGCTGCCCCCCCGAAAGCTGATTGGGCGACCGCCTGGCATAACCACTCATCTGAACCATTTCCAGAGCGCGCTTCACTTTTTGGTCGCGCTCGTGCTGTGGCATATTGCGCATCGTAAGGCCGTATTCCACATTTTTCCAAACCGTCATGTGAGGCCACAAGGCATAATTCTGAAACACCATGCCCGTATTGCGCTCGTGCGGAGGCACAGCAGTCACATCGCGTTCATCAAAAAGCACCCGACCACTCTCGGGCTGCTCAAAACCCGCCAAAATACGCAGCAACGTAGTTTTCCCACAACCAGAGGGACCCAACAAAAAAAAGAACTCCCCCGCGTCAATTTCCAGATTGATGCGATCCAATGCCAGAACATTGTCAAAACGCTTGGTCACATTTTCCAGCCTGATTCCGAACATGTCGCACCCTTTTTAATTTCTGCGCAAACGCCACAAATAAGCCACTACACAGCCGGCAATACCCATAGGAAAAAACAGAGTAATCGCATTGGTGATACGCACAGACAAAGGTACATCGCGAGTAACGTATTTGTCGCGCACAAAATCCGTCCAACCAGCCATTGTCCGATTGCGCATCTCGGCATCTCCCCATGACCGCTCCCATTTCAGTGCTTCAGCCTCTGAAATGGGAACAGATGACAGCGTCTTGCGTTCTTCCGCTGACACGCCATCTGTCATCGCGTCCTTCCAGGCAGCTTGTAATGCCTGATGCGAGTCAATAACCATCACGCCGATCAAATCGTTCAACACGCGCCATCGCCCACTGCCCAGTTCAGCATCGTATATCAAATCGGAACGCCATTCAAAGGGATTTAACGTCACCGCAGCATCACTCTGATAGCGCGTGTACAAATCGGGCAATACGGTAAACCGATTCAACTGCTTCACGACAGGACCGCCCGGTACGCCCTTTTTTAAAAACCAGAGTTTTTGCCCCGCATCGGACATCACAAACTCCAAAAACACCTGTGCCACCTCCAGGTTTGGCGCACCCTTTAATATGGCAATACCATCGGGATTGACAATAGTCAAATTATCGGGCATCACAAAGCCCACGTATTCATCGCCTACTTCTGCGACTTGTGCCCAGGCATAAAAGTCGATAGACAAACCATAAGCCACCTCACCCATAGCAACTTCCCTGGGCGCATAAGAACCACCTTGTCCAAAATTTCGCACATTGGCCCCCATTGTGGTAATCACTTCCCATCCTCTTTCCCAGCCATAAGCCTGCAAAATTAATTCATAAGCCATATGCACGCTGCCACTCTTGCGCGGATCGCCCGAACCAACCCACGAGAACAATTCCGGTGCCCCCAAATCCGCCCAGGTTTGGGGGATAGGCAAATTCAAAATTTCAAGCACGCGCCGATTATACACAATACCAAAACCAGACAGCGTTGCACCATACCATTGATAGGCCGAATCGTAAAGCGGAACCCCTCCAATCTGCGCGGGTAATCGATTGAGCGCGGCATCGGACAACCGATAGGATTGACACAGCCCTCGCTCAGACAAATCCACATAAGGCGTGGTGCCCCCACCAAAAAAGATATCGATGCCAATGCCTTCTGGCGACCGCCCAAATTCCGATTTGATATAACGCAAAATCGCACTCGTACCCGCACCGATATCGAGCCATTCTACCCGCACATCTCGTCCTGTAGTCTTTTGATAAAAAGCCACAAAAGCTGACTCAAACTCATTTTGGATCTCATCTGAATGTGGCGACATCAGCACCAACTGATCGGCATCACAGGGCAAAACCAGCAATCCGATAAGAGCAAAACAAAAAATGGCATTGCAATATTTCATAACCGTTGGCTCCTCATGTTTAGCGTAAAAGTATATAGTATGTGCCTTCTGGTGTGTCAACGCCTTTTTAAATAAAAAAAGCACTCTAAATATAGAGTGCTTTGCTTGCAGACCTACTCTTGCTTGTCCTAAAAATCTGTTCCTCTGGCGATTAGACAAACAGTTAATCAGACGTTTCAATACGTCCAATTCGATTCCCGGTTGAATCGACAATCCAGACAACACCTCTGGGATCAACGCGCAAGTTTTTGACCTCAACATCATCATCGGAAATCCCATAGAGTGTAAACGTCGTATCTTGCAAACTAAAACTGGTCAGCCATCCCGACGATTGTCCACCGACCCACACGCGATCATTCGAATCGACCTCCAAAGCATAAGGAGATTCCATCTTTTCGGGAAATCGGAAATAGCTCGTTTGCCTGGAGACAAAATCAAACATGCCCAGCCTTGTCGAATCCGTATCCGTAAACCACACCTTCCCCACTGAATCCAATCCCATTTGCCCAATTGCAAGACTATCACTTGGAAGCGAAAAGGTTGTAATCTCTTCGGTATCGGGGTCGAGCGTACCCAACAGGCTTTGCTCGCGATCGACAAACCAGACCTGTCCACTGTCATCTATCTGAAGCGAACCAAGCGCGACATCTTGTTCGCCAATTGAAAATTCTTCTATCGTTTCAGTGACGGGGTCCAAACGGGCAATGCGATCGGCTGCACTCTCGATAAACCAGATCCTCCCTTGATCGTCAAATTTCAAATTCATTGGCCGACTGCCCGGAGTCGGAATAGTAAACTCCTGGATATCCCCAGAGAAAGGAGCCAGCACACCAATTCGATTGGCGGCAATTTCAGTAAACCAGACGTGCCCCTGACTATCGAGGGCAATACTGTGTGGTTGCGCACCCGTCGTGGTCAAAGAAAATCTGAGAATCATATCTGTGCGCGGCTCTAATCGGCCAATTGCATTGCCCCCCACCTCTGTAAACCATATATACCCTTGAGGGTCTATCGCCAGATCATTTGGCCGGCTATTCGTCGAAAGCTCAAAAAATTCGACCTGAGCAGAAGCTACTTGCTCCTCGACATCTCTGGTAATCGGCACGACTTCAGAGGTATCTCTCTGGTTGTAAGCACCAGCAAAAATAATAAGATCTTGAAAATTAATCACGCCATCTGGGTGCAAATCATACTGCGCCTGATTTGTACCAAAAGCTGCGGTCAGAGCTGCGAGATCTTGCTCATCAACGACGCCGTTATTGTCAAAATCGATATCGATATCTGATTGCGCGTATCCCGAAAGGGGAAAAAGCACGACCAGCATCATATAGAAAACGTTTCGATACATTGCAGCCCCCACAACAGTGCCGATGAATCGGCTATTGGGATCTGGCTTGATGAGATATGATGGATCTCGGCGTACATATAACCCGCGCTTATAGAGAACCACCACCAAATAAATACTCTCACAAAATATATATCTATGAATATACAAGCTACCTGTCAAGCGATTTCTACAATTTCAGGTGGTATAAATACTTTATTATACAATATATAGACATTTTTTTCCTTATGTCATCTCTCTCAGCATATCAACCGTCGTCGTTTTAATCATATCTTCACACTCCGCACCCATCATTAATGTTCCATAATACTTAAAAGCTTGTTCGACTTCATATCCACCAACAGGATAGGCATCCGCAGTCGGAACATACCCAATACACCCATTGGTATATCCCAGTGCGATAGTTCTATCAAAAGGAGAAGCATCATCTAAAAACAACTGGTAATCGACAAACATCTCCCCTGGATATCCCACCACTGCCAAATTGCCAATATGCATGGTCTGAATCTCAAACGACTCTGTTGGACTTCCGCCTCTTTTCGCAGCCCGCACATAATCCTTTGCCCACCCGACCATCCCTGCGTATTGTTGACGCCGTCGGTAAGGCGTTATATTTTTGTCCCCTCGCACGCGTTGCAAATTCGCTGTGGCATCTGCAAGTGCACGCTCTGCTTCATCGACATCGGGTACCATAAGAGGCAATTCGACAACTCGATTATTCACCTTCAGCTCATCACCCTCCAGCCTCTCGGCATGTAACGCAGCCGTCACCGTGACCGCGCCCAGACGCGTGCCCAACAACTCGCATCCCTCAAATTTCCCATCCTTTGGAGAACAGTTAATATCTCCACAACAACCCTGCAAAAACAGAGGCATCGCCAAATTATCCCGCACAAACTGCGCGGCATATCCCGGAAACTCTGCACTGATCGATAGCGCATTCAAATTCACGGGATGCGCCGCAGTCGCGAATACAACAGCCACAGGTACACCGCCTGCTGTATCCACGCGCACCACATCGACCCAGGGCGCTTCGGGACCTTTGGGATGATGGCCCAGCACAATGCGTCCATCGCGCATCTCCCTGCGGTTATGTGCAATACGCACGGATTTTCGCCCGTGCGAAAGCGATGCGGGTATCAATCCTTCTGCCGCCATTTTAATAGCCCCAACGATCTTGCGACACAGAACATCTTCATAAGCTGCATCGCGGTCGCCCATACATCGGAAAGCCATCACAGAGGGCCCCGAATGGGAATGAGACCCATTGAGTAAAATATGTCTTCCGGGAATCCCAACCGAATGCTCGACCAACTCCCGGATTTGATTGACCAGATCCGGCGCAAAACTAATCACATCAGCCCCCACAATTGCGACCTGCGTCTTGCCGTCATCCAGCACCAGTACCCTGGCGTACAACTCGTCGTGTATCGCCTCAGATGGTCCTCCGCGCGCTGCAAATCCGCACATTGAAATCCCTACTGGCGGCGTGATATTCACCTCTGAAATCCCTGCTTTTATCATGTCATACTCCTTAATGAAGGGCGAGGCATGCCTCGCCCCTACGACAACGGGCAACCACGAGGGTTGCCCCTACGGTGGTACAATAACGGGTACGGGCGAAAAATTTTTCGCCCCTTCAAAACGCCCCTGTCCTCGACTCGTATTTTGTCGGTTTGCCCAACGTACGACCATCGCTCATAACCCAGTGTGCAACCCACGAGACAATTTCTTCAACAGAAACCTGCGGCACCCCCATCTCCTCAAACAGCACCCCTGCATCGCCCAACAATGCCGTCTCGCGCTCTTCGCCATCAAACACCGGATCAATACCGATATACTCACCCAATTGCAAAGCCAAATCGCGCACCGACAACACATCCTTACCCGTCATATTCACCACCCGTGCGGGACATGCACAAAGCGGAAACATCCGCGCCAAATACGCATTGGCATCGCCCTGCCAAATTTGGTTGACATGGCCCATAGACAGATCAATAGGCGTCTCGGATTTAATCTTTTCGGCAATATCCAAAATGATGCCATAGCGCAACTCAGTCGCGTAAAACAAACGCACAATTGCCAGAGGCGTTCGATTCTCTTTGCAATAAAACTCGGCAAGCCGTTCACCGCCCAGCCGGGACATGGCGTATTCGCCAATCGGATTGACACCAGCATCCTCCCGAGCACCCGACCCCGTCACCGAAGCAAATTCGTAAACATTGCCAGAAGACACATAAACAACGCGCGACTCTGGAAACTGTTGCATAATTTTTGCGGGCAATACCGCATTCATCGCCCAGGTCAACGGCTCATTGCCCGTTGCTCCAAACTTATGCCCGGCCATCAAATAGAGATACGGCACGCGAGGCAACCGCGCCAGCCCTTCATCGTCCAGCAAATCGCACTTGATCGTCGCAATACCCCGCGACTCCAGATCATCGCGATCCAGCGGATTGGAAAACCGCGACACGCCAATCACCTCATCTGCGCCAGCGCGCAGTAGCAACTCTGCCAAAGTCGGTCCCATCTTTCCCGCGATACCCAAAATCATCACGGGACCATCTAACTTTGACATAGCCTCGACCACTTCGGGCGACGGGGTCGTCATCTGATCGATCAATTCTTCCTCTGTTTTAATCACCATAGTCGTTTTCTCCATTCTATTTTCTTGACTTCTATCCCATCAAATAATAGGTTTGGGTCACAACCATAACGAACCTCAAATCACAATAAACTTATGGCCTTTATCAAACAAATCTACGACCTGCTCGAAGGGCGCCGTCTCTTTATGGCATGCTGCATCGCCTGTGGGCTTATCTTTGCAGCGGCCAATCTCATCCCACCATTGCTCATCCGCAAACTCATCCAGTGGCTCACCGAAGCAAAACCCGCAGGGGACCTCATAGAAGTCAGCCTCTTACTCCTCGGGATTTATCTGCTTCGCGGTGTCTCCCGTTATGGTTATGGCTTTTTTTCCCACGTCACTGCCTATCGCGTGATGCACGCACTTATGACGCGCGTGTACAAGCACCTGCAAAACCTATCCCACAGCTTTTTCAATCGCCAGCGCACCGGCAATCTCATGGCCCGCTCCATCAACGACATCGAAGCCATCGAAGACTTTATTGCACACGGCATACCCGAAACCGCGCTCGCCACGGTTATCCCCATATCCATGGTTGCCGTGCTCTTTTACCTCAACCCAGAACTCGCCATCATCGCCATATTGCCCATCCCGCTCACGGCATTTCTCGTCTATCGCTATGTATCCAAAGTGCGCGCCATGTGGCATGCGGTGCGCGAGCGCCTCTCTGAACTCGCCGCCCTCATACAGGATAACATGTCGGGCATTGCCGTCATCAAATCATTTGCTCGCGAACGGGAATGCGCCCGCCAGGTAACCCACCGCAGTGCCACCTTTCACGACCGCTTGATCAAAGCCAACACAGTCTCGCTCCTGCCCGCCGGCATCATCGAAGCCACAGGAGGCTTGGGCATTGTGCTCGTCATCTGGAGCGGTGGCAACATGGCCCTCAGCGACAGCATCTCGGTAGCTGATCTATTTGTCTTCATCGTCTATATGGGCCACATCTACCAGCCTTTTTTGCAACTGGCGTCTTTTAACGATGTATTGCAAAAAGCCGCCGCCAGCACAGACCGCGTTTTTCAACTCCTCGCCATCCGTCCAGAAATTACCGACGCGCCCGGTGTCACCGTGCCCAAAACCATCACCTATGATATTGACATCGACGCACTCACCTTCGGATATGATCCCAACACACCCATCTTGCACGACATCAACCTGTACATTGACGAAGGAGATATTCTTGCACTCGTCGGCCCTACGGGCGCAGGTAAATCAACCCTTGCCAACCTCTTGCCCCGATTTTATGACCCTCAACAGGGCACGATTCGCATTGGCGGATATGACCTGCGCGACCTACCCCTCTCTTTTGTGCGCCAAAACATCGCCTCAGTCCTTCAAGACGTCTTTTTATTTCACGGCACAGTATATGAAAACCTGATCTTCGGTCATCCAGATGCGACCGAACGCACGGTGCGAAAAGCCGCACAAGCAGCCAATGCCCATGCCTTTATCCGAGACCTGCCCAAAGGATATGACACCATCATTGGAGAACGCGGCGTGCGCTTATCCGGCGGTGAAAAACAACGCCTCTCCATAGCCCGAGCACTGCTTAAAAACGCCCCCATCCTCATCCTTGACGAAGCCACATCCTCTGTTGACGTTGAAACCGAAGCACTTATTCAAGAAGCCCTTTATCGCCTCACGCAAAACCGCACCACCCTCGTCATTGCCCACCGCCTCTCCGCCGTGCGCCGGTCGCCTGCCATTGCTGTACTCGACAAAGGTCGCGTGGTCGAAACGGGCAATCACCGTTCCCTCATCGACCGCGATGGACTCTATGCACGCCTGGTTCGGGCGCAAGACCTCACGCGCAATGGAGAAATACTATCGCGCATTGCAACCCGCGAGTCACAGGTCGCGGATTGACGCTACCTTCCGCCTACTCTATCCTCGCCCAATCGGGCATTACCCCAAGTTCAATACCCAGCACAACGCGACCAACAACAGCAATCGCAGCAGTAATCATCACTGCCCCAACCAAATTCAACCACACACCCACACGCGCCATATCGCGCATGGAAATTCTATCCGTGCCAAACACAATCGCATTGGGTGGCGTAGCTACTGGCAACATAAACGCACAAGAACACGACAACGTGGCTGGAATCATCAGCAGCAATGGATTGAGACCCACAGCTACAGACAACGCCGCCAAAACCGGAAGAAACATCTCAGCCGTCGCCGTATTGGAAGTCAACTCAGTCAAAAAAGTCATCATCACACACAAACCACCGACCAAAAATAGAGGATGCAAGCGCCCCATACCCTCCAACTGCTGCGCGCACCAGAGCGACAACCCCGACTCCTTAAACCCACTTGCCAGAGCAAATCCACCGCCAATCAACAACACAATATGCCAGGGCACGTTGCCCGCCGTTTGCCAATCCATCACCCTGGATCTCGCGCCATCTCGCGCGGGCACGACAAACAAAATCAGAGCCATTGCCATAGCAACCGACCCATCGGTTATCAATCCGCCAGACTCGAAAAACTGAGACCAGCCCGGCAACGTCCAATCTCCAATTTGAATGGGACGTCTCGACAACCACAACAGCGCCAACAATACAAAATCGGTCAGTACGATCTTCTCGGCAAACGACATCGGTCCCAACTCGGCATATTGCGTTCGCACCACACTCATATCAATATCATCGCCGCGACCGCGAATGCCAAAAACGAGACAAAGCGCACCCCACGCACAAACGAGCATCACACATGCCAGAGGCAGAGCAAACGCAAACCATGTCGCAAACGAAATCTCGGGAACCTCTGAAAAATGAATGGATAAAATCCTCACAAAAGACAAATTGGTCGGCGTACCCACAAGCGTTGCACTTCCGCCAATTGAAGCCGCATAAGCCACCCCCAGAAACACCGCCGTGCCAAA
Organism: Candidatus Latescibacterota bacterium; assembly: GCA_965205975.1. Classification (GTDB taxonomy): domain Bacteria; phylum Latescibacterota; class UBA2968; order UBA2968; family UBA2968; genus VXRD01. The sequence continues at coordinate 4,603,800 of OZ242195.1, read as the reverse complement.
AGAACGATTTGCCACACCCTGCTCTTCCATTCTAACCACAATTGCAAGCGCAATTGGCACCATCATCATCGTTGTCGCCGTATTGGAAATCCACATGGACAAAAACGCCGTTACCAGCATAAATCCCGTCAGAATACATCGCGGACACCCCCCAAAAAGAAGCAGCAAGCGAAGGGCAATTCGCCTGTGTAAATTCCAGCGCTGCATGGACAGTGCCACCATAAAACCACCCACAAATAAAAAAATAATGTGATTCAAATAAAGTGGCGCAACCTCTTGCCCGCTCATAATACCCAGCAGGGGAAACAGCACCACGGGCAACAGTGCCGTCGCAGCCAAAGGCACGGCCTCTGTCATCCACCAAACCGCCATCCAGCAGGCCACACCTGCCGTATGTGTCACCTCGGGATGCCCCGGCTTGAGATCTCCAAAAACTGTGATCCCCACCCCAATCACCGGACCGAGCCACAGCCCCCAGCGTTCTATTTTTTTGTTCAGCATGTATTCTCCATACCCACAGTGATCACATCTTTTTAAGAACACAACAATATATACCGGAATACCAGAAGATAAAAGTACACAGTCATTTGCTTGAACGCACAAAAAATCACACCATTCGGGAACCTTTCCAGCCCTTAAAAGTAAAAGAATATGCGACAAAGCGTGTCGCAAAAATATCGGCGTTGACTCCTATACCCCGGCTGAGTCAACGCCGTTACTCTTTCTTGGAACTCTTTTCTGTACAAATGCGTCTAATCCGGTACCATGCAACATCCCTTGAGGCGTTGGTTATACCCTCCCAACCAGCGCCTCTTTTTTATTTATAAAATAAAAAAGCCTTTGAGGGCTCCCTCCCGACACCCTCAAAAGCTTTGCACTTCTGCTACAAAAGCAAAATAAATTCCAAAAATAACCCTGTCAATAAAAAAGCGGGCTGCCAACAGCACTCTATTTATCGGGAGGGAGGAAATAAACAGAAATACCGCAGCAACCCGCAGTGCATAAAACATACCCAACTTCAAAAATAACGTCAAGAGTATAAACGAAAATTATTACTCAATCAGCGTTTGAATATTAAAAACCGTTGTTCTGCCCATGATATCCCCCCGTCTCAATGCGTCTTTAACGTGATCGGCATCCCCGTAAATAAGCATCAAAAAATTTTTGACCTGATAGTTCAACAGTCGCCTGAAAACGCGGCGAATATCTTCTTCCGTCACCCGATCTATAGCTGATTCGTATTCCTCCAGAGAAAGAGCGGGCACCCCATCGCGGTCATAGCGCACCTGCTGATTGAGCCTGGTCTGCGGACCGAGTTGCAAATGATACGCCCGTTTGAGCCGTTCGCGACCTTTCTTCACTTCTGTCCAAAACTCTGGCTCGGATAAACAATGGTAAATCAACCGAAACATCTCGGGAATCAGCTTAGAAGTATTAACATCTCGAGGATCAGCCCAAAAATACAGCACTGGTGGCGATGTCCATTCCTGAATACTCGCACCAACCGAATAACACCAGCCCTTCTGGTCGCGAAGCCGAACGAACAACAGGCGATTTAGCGCATTGACCAAAACCGCTTGTGCAAACCAATCCTCATTTGTGCGGGGCAAGCCATTGGTTATCCAATAAGAAAAATTAGCCAGATGGGTACTTGGGGAAATTAAAGCGTGCAAACCCCTGATCTCTTTGCGTTTTGGCCGAGGAAGTGGCGAAAAACCATCCCGAGGTCGGTCATCCGTCATCACGTGCAAACTGCGTTCAATTTCCGATTTACTCAGATCGGAAGTCACTCTAAAAAAGAGAACTTTTGCGCGCAGGGTCTGATCCCAAAATTGTTGCAAGTCTTGCGCTGTCAAATTTTCAAGTGCTGTGCGCGAGCCCTCTCGCCGGTACTCGCCCTGGTATAAATGATAACAAAAAATTCCTGCCACCTCATGATCATCAACATAATCCTCAAAATCGTCTATAATCCGCGCCCGTTCTCTGTCCAGCAATTCTTCAGAGAATCTGAGATCTTCCATCATCGCTTTCAGGCGTTTTAAGGCTGCATCCAAATTTTCACTAAACACAGTCAGATTAACGGTGACGTATCGATCAGAAATATTGAACCAGAACTCTGCGCCAAGCCGATCCATCTCCTTTTTATCTTCCCCGTGTAATGCCAGATCATTCAGGCGAAAAAACGCAAAGGACAAACCGCGCGTATCCATTGTCTCCTGCAGATCTCCTCCTGTATAATACCTCATTGAAAGCCGTGTTTGCGGCACGCGCGTATCCTGCACGTAATATATCTTGTGATTGGGGATTTCTGCCTCTGCCGCCGAAATATTGCAAAGGACTGCAAATAATCCAACCGCAAGTGCTCGCCGTCGCCAGTACCAGTATCCTCCCAGTCCCACGAGAATCCACACAACACCCACATAAAGCCATACGCGCCGCGATGGTGCTCGCTTTGGAGACGTGTACAGGACAAAGGTGTGGGGCGGCTGATCTAAAAGATATTGCTTCGCCACCCGCTTGACATCGGTCACCGTAACGCCATCGAGATTCTGCATCCACTTGAGATCAAAAGCAGGGTCGTTGGTGCGAATGAATCCAAAAGAGATCACATTTGCCAGACGGAACTGACTGGTTATCATGCGATATAAACTCTTACGCGCTTCGTTTTTCGCCACTAAAAGACGTTCTTCAGAAAAAAAATCAATAGCTACTTGAATAATTTGTCGCATGGCCGAAACCACAGGTTCATAACGCGTACCCGAAGGTAAGTCAGCTATATAATAAAACAGATCTTTATCGCGCATATTGAGAAAATAGGAATTCACCCCGAGAACCTTTCCCGGGCCAATTAGCCTTTGGCGTGCAAGAGAATATTCACCATCAAAAAGAGCTTTATCAAACAAATACAAAGGATAGGAGTCTGGATGTGTATCCGTTGGAACATGCCAGACACCCCAAACAGAAGAATGCAGATCAGTTGTAGATTGCAGGGAATCCTGGGGTACAGATGCGACATCCAGCGTATCAACATCGTCTGGAATAAACCCCTCGTCCTTCGGAATCCTTCCAAAATGTTGAATCACAACGGGCAAAATATCATCCTCTTTCACATCGCCGACAATTACAAGACAGGCATTGTTTGGCACGTAATGACGCTTGTGAAATGCGGTCGCTTGATCCAGAGTAAAAGTTTTAATCGTATCACGATGGCCCAAAATATCGTACCGATAGGGATGTCCTGCAAACATGCGGGCATATAACTTTTTATACAAAAGCCGACGCGCACTGTTGGCACTGCGCGCCCATTCACCCAGAACGACCTCTTTTTCGAGATCGAATTCTTTCTGAGAAACATCAAACTGTGTCATACCCCAAGCAAAACTGGCGATCAGCGCATCCAGCTGTGCTTTGGGAACCGTGGCGTAGTATCTCGTACCATCTTTCGACGTACCAGCATTGCTATGTGGCGCGTCCAAAAGGTAGAACGACTCTGGAAATGAGCGAACCACCACGAGGTGCTCAACCAGATGCGCCATGCCCTGCCGACCAGGTGCTTCGTGAGAAGACCCCACGCGATAGGCGATTTGGCACGTCACAACGGGTCGGGTATCGTCTTCTACAATCGCAACCTGAAGACCATTGGAGAGGCGATAGTGCTGGAGAGAAAGCGACCCTGCAAGCGAAACATCGGCGACCTTTTGGTAGGGCGACGAACTTGCCAGCGCGTGCATTGGCAGAAGACAGAGCAGAAGAAAGAAATATCCGAAACGCATTACAAAGTCCTCAATAGTCAGCTAAAAACCTCCTGGATCGCGGCTTTAAGCATGCCGCGATGACAATCGCTTATTAATACCAAATTTTTCCAACGTGTGCAACGTCCAAAAGACCTCTGGCTCGTAAAAAAAGACACGCGCATCACGGGGATTGCGGCTTTTTGCTTTCTGCACGTCATTGCTTTCAATACTACCGCTTGACAGAGAGTGAAATAGTTCTATATTTTTTGAAAAGAATTTCACACACGTCATACTTTCTGCGCGTGTTGCGAACCGACGAATAGCGGGGACGGGACGGGAAAATTTAACTTGAACTATCAAAGCCTATACTGGGATACCTTAGTACAACTTAGGGCCAGTGTTTATTATTTACAAGCCTATCAGATACACTTAGAAAAATGGGATAACCGGATACAGATATTTTTGGCTATCACCTCCAGTTCGAGCATTGGCGGATGGGTTATTTGGAATGAATATGGCATAATTTGGGGAGCCCTAATTGCCGTCTCACAAGTGATCAATGCCATCAAGAGATTTTTGCCATTTCAGAAACGTGCTAAGCAGATCGGAAGCCTTAATACAGAAGTGGAAAAGCTGCCCTGGATGCAGAAAGTCAGTGGTTTTCAGTATTTGAAGGCAAACTTACCAACGAGGATATTTTCAACCTCGTCACCAAACTAAAGCAGCAAAAACTGGAGGCATCCCACAAACACTTCAAAGATCAAGCTCTACCGATAAAATCAAAGTACGAACCCGAAGCCACGGAACGAACAAGGGCCTATTTTGGGACCTATATTAGAGCTTCTACAACAGGAGAGAGTTAAAATGGCTAAAAAAAAGAATTCCATAAAAAAAGAAGTACCATCAAGGAATAGACGGTCCCCAGCTACGCCCGCCAGGCGAGATACCCGTCAAGTGTTCCAAGAAGATAGGAATATACCTACTTTCGACGTAGGTCTCCCCATGCCCCAAGGAGCTAAGCCTCCCAAAAAAGATGATGGAGCAGACTTGTCGCCAAGTCGGCCAGAGAAATCTTCGTCAGAGAAGTCTTCTTAAGTTTCTTTTAAATACGGTGTGTTAATTTTTGACAAAAAACGGCCTTGAGTGATCAAATACTCAAGGCCATTTGCTCGTACTCGAGGCGGGTTGATCAGCCCCGTCTTTTCCGTTGCTTTTCTCGCGTAAACGAATAATTTATCACATCGCCTCTGAAACCCATTGCGAAAGGTCCTCTTATGTTCTTCCTGGCAAATCTCCTCACAATTTACGGCTACATCATCATTGCGCGAGCAGTCATCTCATGGATGAATCCCAACCCATACAATCCACTCATCAGAATAATATGCGCCATCACAGATCCGGTTCTCGTACCCCTTCGCCGTCTGTTACCCGACCTGGGTGGGCTGGACATCTCGCCCTTTGTTGCCCTCGTCATTATCTGGTTTATCATATCCCTGATTTAGTCCCCTCTCTCACAGAAAATCGAGGCAGGGATGCCTCTCCGACCCGTAAAAGGACATAATTTGAGCGCAGAACCACATCCACCCACCTCTCGCATCCTCATCCCCATCTTGCTAACTGGCCTGTCTGGCCTGCCCCCTCTATCCATTGACATGTTTTTGCCCTCAATGCCCGCAATGGTTGAGGAGTTCCAAACCCATCCCACCCACATCCAGCCCGCCGTCACCCTATTCCTGATGTCACTGGGCGCAGCACAACTCGTCTTTGGTCCCCTCTCTGATCGATTTGGCCGACGTCCGATTTTGCTCATCGGCCTTGCCTGTTACGCGCTCGCGGGCCTGGGCTGCCTATTTGCACCCACAGTGGGCGCACTCATTTTAGCTCGCGTATTGCAGGGATTTGCCGGAGGTAGTGGCCCTTCTGTAAGCCGCGCTGTAGTACGCGACATATACGGCGAAATCCACGCCGCCAGAATAATGTCCTACATGGCCACAGCCATTGCCCTCGCCCCCATACTCGCACCCGTGATAGGCGGATTTTTGCAAGCCCATTTTGGATGGCATTCCGTCTTTGTCGTACTCAGCGCGCTGGGCACCCTGTTCTTCTTCGGCTACCTCTGGGCAGTGCCTGAAACCAATAACATGATCGACCCCACAGCCATGAATCCAGCGCGCATGATAGCCAATTACCGCGACCTCTTGTCCAGCCGCCGGTACCTCGGATATACCTTTATGGTCGCCATCTTATTCTGGGGCATGTTTGCCTTTATCACAAACTCATCTTTTGTACTCATCACCGAGTTGGGTGTCTCTCCCCAACTCTACGGCCTCTGTTTTGGATCGGTCGCCGTGGGACTCATGATCGGCGCATTTTTATCTGGCCGTCTCAACAATCGCCTCGGCAGCGCACGCATCATTCAAATCGGTAGCCTGATCGCAGCGGGCGCGGGCCTGCTCCTGCTGGGACTCAAACTCGCGGGCGTATTTTCGGTCATCACCATCATTGCCCCAATGTGTTTATTCACAATAGGCGGCGGTATGGTGCGCCCCCAGGCAATGGCCGGCGCAATCGTGCCCTATCCGGAAAAAGCCGGACTTGCCTCCGCCCTCATGGGATTTATACAAATGAGCACGGCGGGATTATTTGTCACCCTCTTCAGCCAGTTCTACAGCGCCTCATCCATCTCCATGGTCACAGCCATTGCCATCTCAGGCGTCATTGCCCTGCTCGTGCGCCGCACGCTATTGCCATCTGGAGCCACACCATGATCCTCGCCATTGACATCGGCGGTTCCCAATTTGGCCTGGCCCTTGCCACGCCCGATGGCCGCGTCATCAAACACATCCAGCACCAAACAGATCGCGCAGACCACGCCGATAAAAGAATTGACCGCATACTCGCCGCAAGCAAAACACTGATCTCACAATCATCCGTATCGGCCTGTGGTATTGGATTTGGTGGTCCCGTCAGCTTCGACACACAGCGCATCGTCAACTCCACCCACGTCGCCGGATGGGACGATTGCCCACTGCCGGAAATTGTAGAACAACACCTCGGCTTACCCGCAATAATCGACAACGATGCCAACGTGGGCGCACTGGGAGAATTTACTTTTGGCGCGGGTAAAAACAGTCGCCACATCATCTACTACACGATCAGCACCGGCATTGGTGGGGGCATCATCATCAACGGCGAAATCTACCGCGGTGGCAACGGATATGCCGGCGAACTCGGACATGTGTCCATCTTGCGCGACGGCCCCCAATGCGACTGCGGCAACCGAGGCTGTCTCGAAGCCCTCTGCTCGGGCACTGCCATTGCCAGACGCGCAAAAGTAGCAGTGCAAAAACACCCGCGCAAAAGTATCGCAATCGCGCGAACTGCAAACAACAACCCCATCACAGCCAAAACCCTATTTGACACCGCGCGTTCTGGAGACCCTTATGCCAGAGCGCTCGTCGATGAAATCTGCACCGACCTCGGACAGGGTCTGGCAATGGCTGTAAATGCATTCGCCCCCGATGTCATCGTCATCGGAGGCGGCGTCTCAAACGCAGGGCGCGTTCTTTTTGAACCGCTACGCAGAAAAACCCGTCGATTCCTCATGTCGGTTCACCGTCCACACCTCAAAATCACCCCTGCCAAACTCAAAAACCACTCCGTACTTCTCGGCGCAGTCGCGCTTACAAAACAACTTTAGCACGGGCGGGCACAGAGCCTGCCTCGTAATGCTTTTATACGGGGGCACCGCCCCTAACCGTTTTTTTAACTTGAAATTCTGATATTTTTGAAGTTCATTACGGACGATAACCTGCTACCCCAGTTATGCACCACACCCAAAGGAGAACACCATGCCCCAAATGACCGGCGGGCGATTCATCGCTGAAACCTTCAAAGGATATGGCATTACCCATGTCTTCTTCATGCCCGTAATCGCACCCAGAGCACTGTATGAAATGGAAAAATTAGGCATCAAACGCATCATGACACACGGCGAAAAAGCCGCTGCCTACATGGCCGATGCGTACGCCCGCGTCAACCGGGGTCCCGGCATCTGCATGGCCCAATCTGTCGGCGCGGTCAACCTCGCCGCTGGCCTGCAAGACGCCTATCTCGCCTGCGCCCCGGTCATCGCCATCACCGGACGCCAAACTCAGATCAACCAGCAGCGTCACGCCTATCAAGAAGTCGATCACACAGCCCCCTTTAGCGCAGTCACCAAATACAGTATTAACGTCGGCGAACTCGATCAACTGCCCTACTTCATGCGTCAGGCATTTCGAGAATCCGTCTCCGGCACACCTGGTCCTGTACACCTGGACTTTGAGGGCTTTGTCGGACAAAACATCGCAGAAGCCGAAGCGGACCTGAACGTCATCATCGAAGAACAATTCACACGCATGCCCCCATTCCGTCCAGAGCCAGAACAATCAAGTGTGCAGAAAGCCATCAAATTGCTCACCCAGGCAAAACGCCCCGTCATCATCGCCGGCGGAGGCGTCACCTATTCCGAAGCAGGTGCCGAACTCGTCGAACTCGCCGAAAAATTATCCATTCCAGTCGCCACCTCCCTCAACGCCAAAGAAACCTTCCCCTACGACCATCCGCTCGCCATTGGCGTATGCGGCCAATACTCTCGCGCCTGCGCCAACAAAACCGTCTGCGAAGCCGACCTCGTCTTCTTTATCGGCAGCCACGCGGGTGGGCAAGTTACCAACGAATGGAAAATTCCGCCCAAAGGCACGCCCGTCATCCAGCTCGACATCAACCCCTCTGAACTCGGGCGTTCTTTCCCCCTCACGCTCGGCCTGCAAGGCGATGTTCGGGCATCACTGCGCAAAATGATCGACAATGCCGACCCCATGGCAAAACGCACCGAATGGATCACCCGCGTCCAAGACCTCGTTCGCGAATGGCGCGACGAAGTCGCCCCACTCGTCAACTCAGACGACAACCCCATACGTCCCGAACGCCTGTGCAAAGAACTCACCGACTTCCTCCCCTCGGACGCCATCCTCGTCTCTGACACAGGTCATTCCGGGATATGGACCGGCACCATGATGGACCTCAAACACCCCGATCAATTATTCATCCGCTGCGCCGGATCCCTCGGCTGGGGTCTTCCCGCAGCCATTGGAGCCAAATGCGCCAAACCCGACCGTCCCGTTATATGCTTCACCGGCGACGGCGGGATATGGTATCACATGACCGAGCTCGACACCGCATTGCGATACGACATCCCCACTGTCACCATCGTAAACAACAACCGCTCGCTAAACCAGGAAAAATCCGTCAACGAGCGAACATACGGCGGACAGACCCCTGGATCCGACGAACTCTGGATACTCACCGACGCCGACTTTGCAAAAATCGCCCAATCCATGGACTGCTTTGGCATCACGGTAAATCATCCCAACGAGCTATCAGGAGCCTTAGATCAGGCACTTGCCTCTAACAAACCCGCCATCATCGATGTCAAAACACACATTGAAGGCATAGCACCTCGTGCTTGGGCACCAGAGTAAAAAACAAGAGGCGATCACAGTTGTGTGATCGCCTCTTCTGTTTTCTCTTAAAACTCACCACTCAACGCCGTCGTTCACCGCCCCGCCTCCCGCGCCTACCTTGTGGCACATCATCACCCTGAATTCCCCGTTGTCTCTCGGCTATCTGCGGTGCTGGTTCCAACCTGAAAATAGCTTCGCGCTTCACGGATTGACCACTCGACAAATCCGTCACCTCAACCTCAACCTGATTGAGGCCCAGGATCATCTTTTCTGAATCCAGCTCCAGATGAATTGGCTCCCAAACATCTCGCCCCACATGCTCATAACTCACCGCCACCTGTGGTTTTTTACCCCTCGCCATCAATCTTTTGAATCCCCCGCTCAACAGTCCAAAAATCGAAGAACCCGACCGCACATCCTGCTGAATCGTATAGGACACCTTATATCGCGTCTGCCCAAATTCATCGCGTTTTAAATTATAGACCTCATAATAAACGAATACACTGCGATCATTCACAAAACTGCGCGACGGCATCGGCATCACCCACACATCGGCCTTGCGATATTTGTCGTGAAACCCCCCTTCCTCACTAATGGACCACGCCAATTCCAGATCACTCATCGCCAGTGAATCGGAAAATGTCGGAGCCACCAAATCCTGCACATAAACCCCCCACTTCCCCGAATTTACATCGGCCAAATGCACCGCCATGCGATAGGTGCCAGGAGGCACTTCCAGATAAGCCACATCGGGCACAAATGTCCCCTTCTTCAACTGCCTGGAATCAATACCTCCAAAATACAAATCATCCCGAGTCCGAAACACCTCCTCGCCCTCATCGTCTGAAATCACCACCGAACGGCGCACATGCCCATTCTCATTTTCAATATCCACCTCCAGCGTCGGCACCCCGTAATACACCTCAACCCCGGTCTTGCCCTCTTCTGCTCTAAAACGCGCCACATCGTAATAAAACGCCAGCGGTTCAATCCCCGGTGGCAAATCAAAATACTCCGGTGTTGAAGCCACCACATCGTTCAACACAACGCCCGGATGGGATCGCAAAAGCGCGGACAACCGCTCGCCCGACATGCGCGTGCCATCTGGCAGCGGGGGAAACTGCCACTTGCCATTGAGCAACTCATCCACAAAAACAAACTCCACACCGCCGCCAACCTGCGTGTAAATCCACGACTCCCACGGCATCGACCGCTCGTTAAACGACACGGGATAAGCCGGTTCAATGAGATTGACACCCTCGTAATCCTCCACCGCCTGTTCATCATCATCCACACCGCCAAAAAACGATTCCGCAGTCATTTCTCCCGACGCCACAAAACCACCCTCAATATCCAGAGCCAGCCTCTCCTTCACCGCCTCGGCCTCGGCACTCGGCACTGCATTGGGCGCGTGTGACCGCGACCGATAATCCGGCTCCCCATACCGAATATACACCTCGCCGCGCCTGTCCCACGGCTGCACACCTTTCGCAAAATGCGTCCGCGCGAACCACACCCGGCGATAGTGTTCTGCCTCGCGCGCAAGACCACCCGATATCAACGTCAAATCGCGCTTGCGCCAAAACGTCGTCAAAAACGTTGCGCGTTCATCTTCGGGCAGCGACTCATACACCTTCAACTCCTCCGGCCTTGCCACCAATTGCAAATTTTTGTAAAGCGCCCGTTCTTCTGCTGGAATCGCATCGAAATACTGCGCGAACAACGCCAATGCCCGATCCGGATCGCCCATACCCGCATACGCTTGTGCAAGCAATGCCAACAGTCGCGCTTCGCCCGGATTTTTAGCCAACGCCATCTCACCAATCCCAACGACAGACCGGTAATTCTGCTCCTCCGTATATGACACTGCCAATCCGTAAAGCGCATCGACATCACCCGGCCTCAGCCTCAGATACTTTTCGTACAGCAGGCGAATCTCGCCGTAATACATTTCAAAATTGTTATTGACATACCAATCCGCCAATTCCAAATACACCGGCGCGTAATCCGGCGCCATTGCAATCACCCGGCGAAACGCATCCTCAGCATCCAGATCGCGCAACATCACCTTTGCCCGCGCCAGATACAACTCGGCATCTATCAACTTCGGATCCTTTGCCCGCGCCATCCGAAAATACGGCAACCCCTGTCGCGCCCGCGTTGGTCCCCTCGCCATAAACACCCGCCCCAACCCCACATAAGCCTCTGCAGACCCGGCATACCGAATTCCCTTGCGAAACGCACCATCGGCCTTCTCGATCTCCCCCGCATTCAGATACACATTGCCCAACCTGACCCAGGCATCGCCATCTTTTGGCGCAACCTTCACGGCTTCCTCCAGAACAGACAGCGAATCCGCCACTTCTGATGTTGCCTGCCCGGGCAATATCAGAAGCAAAATAATCCACAAATTGAGTATCAAATATTTCACGTCAACTCCATTTCAGTAAAAGTTTTGAAATCGTCCTCACCAGATAGTCTGTGAATAAAATGCGCGGATAGCAGAATCTGAGGTGACGAGTGGGCAAGCGTGCAAACTGGCAGTCGCAACAATTGTGCGATCAGCAGGATCGCCATGATCCCAATTGAGTTCGAGGTTCTTGATCCAAGTCTGGGCATCTACAGGCAGAATATCGAAGCGGTCTATTGCTTTCAGTTTATCCGTAAATTCCTGGATAGAAAGTGGTATAGCGAGTTTTTGCTTTTTAACTTTTATGCCGATCTCCCAAATAGAGATAGAACTGATGGCAATATGGTCGGCGTCTGAGATCGCTTGTGCTGCGATTTGAGATAATCGCTCTCGATCCAGAGTCCAGAATATGAGCGCTGAAGTATCCAGAACAATCATGACAGATCTTTCCATTCGTCGGTGGTCGGTGTATTGATATCTTCGCGGTAGATGACCTTGCCCTGAATGGTACCGAACACCTCTTCCACTGTCCTTTTTTGCCCAATAGGCTGAATGCGTAAAACAGGACGATTGTGATCTGTGACAATCATTTCTTCGCCGGTATTTTCAATATCGCGAAATATACGAAGCATATTGGCTTTCAATTTACTTTTAGAAATTGAAGGCATCTTTACTCCTTTTTAAAAATTATGACCATATTTATGACTATATTCAAATTTTATCAAAAAATTATTTTGTTGTCAAGGAATGAGTTTTTTGAATGCACACCGGGTTTCGACACGAAGCATGGAGATAATCCAACCACATATCGCTAAAAAGCGGAAACCGGGACAAATTTTGAACTTCAGGACAAATTTATGGAGTTGACATCATAAGGGTAAATGCTACACATTGGGGTAGCCACTAATGCAAGGAAAACCCGATGCGCAACCTGATTCTGCAAGTGTTAACACTCGCCCTTCTGATATACCCGCTATCTCTTTCGGCGCAGAACAACTTTTCCCTATCGCTGGATGTGGATAGTGCGGTGGGCGATCAAGCTGTCACATCTCTCAATGTATCCACTGATCAGGTAATCGCCATTCAGATCTTCGGCAAAGATATACAAAACGCGAACGGCCTTGCCGTGCGCTTTGAATACGACGCGAGTCAGGCTGTGTATGAGGGCTTTGACACTGAGCGTCAACCTCATATCGAACATATCGCCACTATCGAGCTTGACCAATTTAAAATGGGTGTGGTTTTCCGACAACGTGATCTCGGATGTGTCTGCGCTATCTGACTTGAATAGCCTGGAGCATCTGAACCTCAGTGCCAACCTCATATCGGACATATCGCCACTATCGAACTTAACCAATCTGACAAATCTGTATCTTTCCAGAAACAACGTCTCAGACCTTTCGCCTTTGGTCGCAAATACAGGATTGGGCAGTGGTGATGAGATTGATGTGAAAAACAACCCTTTGAGTGCCACATCACTCAACACGCACATTCCAGTCCTTCAAGGCAGAGGGGTTGATGTGCGCTTTGGTGCGTCCAAGCCCGGGATTGAGGAGATAGAGCCTGGATCGCGGCTTTAAGCATGCCGCGATGACGGATAAAAATTTATTTCTCCTGATACAACGCCTTTTGCTTGACAATTAAAAACGCTTATAATAAATTTATTCGCAAACGAGAAAACATTTGAACAACACATCTGTTCTTTATCTGGATTACGATGGATTTGTTTCCAATGCCTGTAGGTGTTCATAGCACCTGCAAAACAGCAACTGCACTGTCTGTCTCCCCCTTGTTTATTAAGGCCATTTGACAATTGTGGTTGCTTTTTTTATTGGAAAAAATTGAGGACCATAATGGCATTGACAAAAATTAAACAAGGACTCGACCTTCCCATTAGCGGCGTCCCCGATCAATCCACAGTACAAAATGGCAAACCAGTCCAAACTGTGGCACTCTCAGGTGAAGATTATGTGGGCATGCGTCCCACAATCGTGGCTCAAGTGGGAGACCGCGTCAAACTCGGCGATGTATTATTCACCGACAAAAAAATGGAAGGTGTTCTTTACACCTCACCCGGCGCAGGCGAGGTAATCGCCATAAACCGGGGAATAAAACGCGCCTTCTTATCAATGGTCATCCGCCTGGAAGGCAACGATGAAATCACCTTTGAATCCCATCGAGAAGACGAAATTGACAATCTCGACCGGGAAACAGTCAAAGAACAACTCATCTCATCCGGACAGTGGACCGCCCTGAGAGCGCGGCCATTTGGCAAAGTAGCCGACCCCGCGACCGAGGCGAATTCCATCTTTGTCAACGCCATGGACACCAACCCGCTATCCCCGGACATGGCGCGTGTATTGGCCGGACAGGAAAACAATTTCACACTGGGCCTCAAAATCGTCTCAAAACTCGTAGATGGAACAATTTTTCTCTGTAGAGACCCCGACTTAGACCTGCCAGAAATCGACGATGACCGCGTACAGGTCGAAGAATTTTCCGGTCCCCACCCCGCCGGATTAGTCGGCACGCACATCCACTTCTTAGACCCCGTACACCGCAATAAAACAGTCTGGCACATCGGGCTTCAGGATGTCATAGCATGGGGACATCTGTTCACAACCGGGCGGATTATGACCGAGCGCGTAGTCGCTCTGAGCGGTCCCACCGTAAAACACCCCAAATTGATCCGCACCCGTCTGGGAGCTTCAATAATGGACCTGGTAGAAGGAGAACTCGAAGACGTCGAAAACCGCGTCATCAGCGGCTCTGTCCTCTCCGGGCGCAAAGCAGACGAAACACGCGCCTTCCTGGGACGGTATCACCAGCAGATCACCGCACTCGAAGAAGGTAACAAACGCGCCTTTTTGGGCTGGATCACGCCGGGATTCGAATTTTTCACCATCAAAAATCTGGCACTGTCCAAAATGTTCTTCGGCCAACGCCTCAAATTGAACACCTCCACCAATGGCAGCCATCGCGCACTCGTGCCGCATGGCAATTACGACGACGTCATGCCGCTGGACATATTGCCCAACTTTTTGATTCGGGCACTCGTCACCCGAGACCTCGACGACGCTGAAAAACTCGGTATTCTGGAATTGGATGAGGAAGACCTATCACTATGCACATTTTCGTGTTCGTCAAAAATGGATTTTGGACCCATTCTGCGCGAAAACCTCACCGAAATTGAAAAGGAAGGATAGTGAAGCCCCTACGCGATTTATTGGACAAACAGGCCGAACACTTCGAAGAAGGCGGCAAACTCGAAAAACTGTATCCGTTTTACGAAGCCGGGGACACATTCCTCTACACTCCCGGCGAGGTTACCCAGGCAGATGCTCACGTGCGCGACGGCATGGATTTGAAGCGGATGATGATCACAGTCGTACTCTCGCTACAACCCTGTATTTTATTTGCCCTGTACAACACGGGCTTGCAAGCGAGCCTGGCCTATCAAAATATCGGCGCAATCGGCACTGGCGATTGGCACGTCTGGCTCGCCCAGGTACTGGGCTTGTCCTTCCTGCCCTCCGACGTACTCAGTTGTCTTGCGATTGGCGCTATTTATTTTGTACCCGTACAACTCGTAACCATAGCCGCGGGCGGCTTATGCGAAGCCATATTTGCAGTCATTCGCAAACACGAAATCAACGAGGGATTTCTCGTCACCAGCACGCTATTCCCCCTCACAATGCCGCCCCTTATACCCCTGTGGCAGGTAGGCATAGGCATCATCTTTGGCGTAGTAATAGGCAAAGAAATATTCGGTGGCGTGGGAATGAACTTCTTAAACCCCGCGCTCACGGGCCGCGCATTTCTCTATTTTGCCTATCCCGCGCAAATCTCAGGCGATGCAGTCTGGATCGCCGTTGATGGATATAGTCAGGCAACGCCATTAGCGGCCTATGCCGATACTCATATCCAGATGGACTACACCTGGTGGGAATCATTTATCGGTTTGATCCCGGGCTCCATGGGAGAAACCTCAACCCTTTGCTGTTTATTGGGCGCAGGCGTCTTAATATTAACCCGCGTTGGCTCGTGGCAAATCATGGCCGGCGTCACCATCGGCATGATCGTATCTGCGCTATTCTTCAACTGGATCGGCAGCACCACCAACCCGCTGCTCAACGTATCTCCGGCCTGGCATCTCGTCATCGGCGGCTTTGCATTTGGCACGGTATTCATGGCAACCGATCCGGTCAGCGCAGCCATGACGCGCCAGGGCAAATGGGTCTATGGCATTTTAATAGGCGTCATGACAGTATTGATCCGCGTGACCAACCCGGCCTATCCCGAAGGCATCATGCTGGCCATATTGTTCGCCAATGTATTCGCGCCCATCATCGACCGCGTCTTTATCAACCGCAATATCCAAAGGAGACTGGCCCGTGCAGAATGACAGCATCCAAAAAACGATCTTTGTTGCGGTGGCCCTTTGTCTGGTCTGTTCTCTTTTTGTCTCACTATTTGCTGTATCCTTACACGATATCAAAAAAGAAAACAAACGCCTCGACAAAGTAAAAAATATCCTGATTGCGGGTGGGCTATACGATCCCTCGGTCGATGTCCAGTCCGTTTACGAAAAAAAGGTCGTACCGCTGCTTATTAAACTGGACACCGGGCAGATCTTGAACCGCGAAGAATACCCCGATGGCATCGACGTAGATACCTATGACTTAAAGAAAATGGCTGCCGACCCCACTTTTGGGCGTTCTGTTGACTCTGCGAAAGACATAGCCAATATTCGCAACCGCCCGAATTACATCTTCGTTTATAAAGTGATGGAAAACGACAAATTGCAGCGCATTATCTTACCCATCTACGGCTATGGCCTCTGGTCCACGCTCTACGGCTTTGTATCTCTGGGCAATGACCTGCAAAGCATTCAGGGCATCACATTTTACGAACACGGCGAAACCCCGGGACTGGGTGGCGAGGTCGATAACGCCAGATGGAAGGGATTATGGCCGGGTAAACAGGCTTATGACGATGCCGGCAATGTCGCGATCTCTGTGATCAAAGGCCAGGTAAATCCCAAAAGTGAAAAAGCAAAATACCAGGTCGATGGCCTCTCGGGAGCGACCATCACCACGCGGGGATTAGACAGCATGCTCAAATACTGGTTGGGCAACGAAGGATACGGTCGATTTTTAGACACCCTCAAACAAGGAGGTGTTCGTGGCTGAAGTAATCGAAAGGGAAGAACAAGCGCCAGAAGTGCCACCATCTCCGTCATTGACGGCGAAAGAAGCCAAAAGCCTGATATGGACGCCCATCTTTGATGACAACCCAATCGGGCGTCAGGTATTGGGCGTTTGTTCGGCACTCGCGGTGACCACAAAGCTGGAGACCTCAATCGTCATGTCTTTGGCGGTCATCTTTGTTATAACGCTTTCCAATATATCGGTAAGCCTGATCAGAAATCACATTCCGTCCAGCGTCCGCATCATCGTTCAAATGACCATTATTGCCTCGCTTGTGATTATCGCCGACCAGGCTATTCAGGCATTTGCTTACAACATATCCAAGCAATTGTCGATCTTTGTCGGACTGATCATTACCAACTGCATCATCATGGGACGCGCCGAAGGATTTGCAATGAAAAATCCTCCCACGCACAGCTTATTAGACGGCCTGGGAAATGGATTGGGTTACAGCACCATCTTAATTGTGGTGGGATTTTTCCGCGAACTTCTGGGATCGGGTAAACTTATGGGCGTTGACATTTTGCCACTCATTACCGAAGGCGGCTGGTACATGCCCAACGGCTTGATGTTATTATCGCCGAGTGCGTTTTTCTTAATCGGGTTCTTCATCTGGGTCGTGCGGGCCTGGAAACCCGAACAAGTGGAAGAGGATTAAAATGGCCGAACACTATATCAGCTTATTTGTCAAAGCCGTTTTTGTCGAAAATATGGCCCTCGCTTTCTTTTTGGGCATGTGTACATACCTCGCCGTCTCCAAACAGGTGACAACCGCTGTGGGCCTGGGCATTGCGGTGATTGTGGTACAGACGATTACAGTGCCGATCAACAATCTCATTTTTACCCATGTCCTGACCGAAGGCGCGCTCGCCTGGGCGGGTTTACCAGATGTAGATCTCACATTTTTGGGCCTGGTCACATATATCGGCGTCATCGCCGCGATGATTCAAATTCTGGAAATGGTACTGGACAAATACGTGCCCACTCTGTACAACGCCCTGGGCATATTCTTGCCCCTGATCACAGTGAACTGCGCCATCCTGGGCGGCTCCCTGCTCATGGTCGAACGCGACTTTAATTTTTCAGAAAGTGTCGTCTTTGGACTCGGCAGCGGCACGGGTTGGGCACTCGCCATTGTCGGACTGGCGGGCATACGCGAAAAAATGAAATACAGCAACGTGCCACCGGCATTGCGCGGGCTGGGCATCACGTTTATGACCGTGGGCTTGATGGCAATGGCATTTATGCTCTTTTCGGGGATTCAACTTTAGATCCAGGCAAGCGTGGAGATAATATGGAAGACGTAAGGCTAATTTTACTCGGTGTAGGGATGTTTACCACCATGGTGCTGATGCTGGTAGCGGTCATACTCATTGCCAGATCGCGATTGGTTGCCTCGGGACAGGCGCACATCACCATCAACGACGATCCCGACCACAGCATTGCTGTTCCCATAGGCGGCAAATTGCTCAACACATTGGCCGACAATAGAATTTTTGTATCCTCCGCATGTGGCGGAGGCGGCACCTGTGGACAGTGCAAAGTCACGATCAATGACGGGGGAGGCGATATCTTATCCACCGAGCGGTCGCACATCAACCGCAAAGAAGCGCGTGAAGGGTGTCGGCTTTCGTGTCAGGTCACAGTAAAAGGCGATATGGATATCGAAGTGCCCGCCGAAGTATTTAGCATCAAAAAGTGGAACTGCAAAGTAATCTCGAATTACAATGTCGCCACATTCATCAAAGAACTCATCCTCGAACTGCCGCCAGGGGAAGACGTCGGATTTCGAGCCGGTGGATTTATTCAAATCGAATGCCCGCCCCACACCGTTGACTACCGCGACTTCGATATCACAGCCGCAGATGGGGAAGATCGCTTTAGAGGCACCTGGGATCACTTCAATGTATGGGACAATGTCTCGGTAGTAGATGAACCCGTCTTCCGCGCGTACTCAATGGCGAATTATCCCGAAGAAAAAGGGATCATCATGCTCAACATCCGCGTGGCGTCCCCCCCGCCGGGCACAACGGGTATTCCCCCGGGCAAAATGTCGTCGTGGACTTTTGATCTAAAACCCGGCGATGACGTGACCATCTCGGGACCCTACGGCGAGTTCTTCGCCAAAGAAACCGATGCCGAAATGATCTTCATCGGTGGCGGCGCGGGCATGGCGCCGATGCGGTCGCACATCTTCGATCAATTCAAACGCATTGGCACAGACCGCAAAGTAACCTTCTGGTATGGCGCGCGCAGCCTGAATGAAATGTTCTATGTCGATGACTTCGACGGATTGCAGCGCGAACACGACAACTTTACATGGCATGTGGCACTATCCGACCCCATGCCAGAAGACAACTGGACGGGCCTGACCGGATTTATTCACCAGGTACTCTACGATGAGTACCTAAAAGATCACCCGGCACCCGAAGATTGTGAATATTATATCTGCGGTCCCCCACTGATGTTAGTGGCATGCATGGATATGCTGGACGATATGGGTGTGGAACCCGAGAATATCTTATTCGACGACTTTGGCGGGTAATCCAGTTCAAAAAGTACATAAAAAAAGTCTTCGGTTGCTGGTGAACCGAAGACTTTTTTGTCGGGTAGTTCTTCAGACACATGAACCTCCTGTGTTACGATGCCCGCCAATCCAGCGTGACAAAATCCTTGTATATCATCACTTCTTCCTCAGCAGATTCTAACTTGGCTTTAACAATATCGCCAATCGACACAATGCCAGCGAGACGACCCACCTCATCAACAATCGGCATGTGGCGGAATCGCCCCTCGGTCATCTCTGCCATCACATATTCAATATCGCAATCCGGATTGCTTGTAACGAGATCGCGCGTCATCACATCTTCAACGCGCACAGCCTGCAAATTTGCGCCATTATACACCACGCGCATCAAATCGCGCTCAGTGATAATACCGAGCAAATCTCCTGCTCGATTCTGCACGACAAGCGCACCCACGCTATTTTGAATCAGCGTAGCCAGTACCACATCCAATGTGTGATCAGGGGCAATCGCAATCACGCGGCGACCTTTTTGGTCGAGAATATCTCGAATGGTCATGATCATACCTCCATGAGTTGGGGGAAAAATTCCACGGGTTTGGGGAAAAAAAAGCGGCTCCGATCAAAAGTGATTCACAGTATGACTTCTCATCGGAGCCGCATAAATTTGTTGGTGGCATGGCCCTCCTCCTCGTGTGCGCGTTAGTTGTCAAAACCCGCCTAAAAGCACAGGCTGTATGCCGAAAAATCTCCACCAAATACTTTATTGCACCCCAGCTACGAATCGGGTTTGGGCAACACAGTCAACCTCCTTATTGAATTGTTGGATTATTCGCTATTTTGGAGAATATAAAGAGATTAAAACGCCGTGTCAAATGAGTTTAATAATACTTGTATAAACTATTGAAATTATTTATATTTACAGTGTGATTGGATTTTAAATTGTATTTTGGAGTAAAGCGATAGATATAGGATATATATAGCGAGGATATAAGTATCGCTATATGATTCCCAATTTCCATTCAGAACCGCTAATGCATGAGACAAGAGACACAGCGATGCGTTTTTTCAACACGACATTTGGGGTAATGGACAGAATTTGGCGATGGGTATTTCCAATCCTGTTGATCGGATGTCAGGATCGGGATCAGATGGTGACGATTTCAGGTCCTACGATGGGAACGACGTTTCAGGTCAAAATCGTCCAAAAAGACCAAACTCTTGACGCGGATGTATTGGACCGAGAAATCAATGCCCGCCTAAAAGAAGTCAATCGCCAGATGTCCACTTATCAGGACAACTCCGAAATCACCCAATTCAACCGCTCGCCTTCAACAGACTGGTTTGCAGTCTCATCGGACTTTGCTTATGTTTTACACATCGCGCGTGAAATCAGCACCTGGTCTGATGGCGCGTTTGACGTCACCATCGGGCCGCTGGTCAACCTTTGGGGTTTTGGACCCAACGCCATCCCCGAGCGCGTGCCATCGCCCGACTCAATACAAGCTGCTAAAACACTGGTCGGCTATGAAAAAATTCACATTGACCTATCTGCTTCCGCAATAAAAAAAGAACGACCCGAAATCTATTGCGACCTATCCGCAATCGCCAAGGGATTTGGCGTAGATCGCATAGCGAGTTATCTGGACAGTTTGGGCATCAATCGCTATTTTATCGAAATCGGTGGCGAACTGCGGACAAAGGGACACAATCACCTCGGACAACTCTGGCGAATTGGCATTGCCAGCCCCGCGGGACAGGGCGAACTACAAAAAGCACTCGCCATAGACAACATGTCCCTGGCAACATCGGGCGATTACCACAACTATTTTGAACGCGACGGCGTGCGGTATTCCCACACCATCGACCCGCGCACCGGACGACCGATAACACACGCCCTGGCCTCCGTAACAGTACTACACAAAAGCTGCGCCTACGCCGATGGACTGGCCACGGCGATCAATGTAATGGGACCGGAAACGGGATTTGCATTTGCAGAAAAACACAATTTTGCCGTATTTATGATTGTACGACAGGGAGATGGGTTCGTGGAAAAAATGACGTCTAATTTTGAGACATTGCTCAAATAAGGACTCTAACATGGAAACCATATTAACAGCGACGATCTTTCTCATCATAGCATTTGCGTTTATGGCAGGTGCGTTGACATTTGCTCAATATAAAAAAAAGCAGCAAAGTTGTTGTGGCGACGTCTTAGAAACCCATGAACAGAGCCTCGACGAAGACTCGGCCTGCTTTACATGTCCACGTCGCAAAAAAGCGCAACAAGACCAGACCACCGTCTCCATCACAGAAAAAGTGGGATCGTAGCGTCAACCACCTCCCGCACGGCAATGGATCTCGCGGAGATATTCATTACAAAAGGAGACATAGGGATGCGCTTCTTCAATACGAGTGGACCCGTAGTGGCTGCGGATCATTATTGCATCCCGCCTCTGGAGCGGCTCAACCTTACCGAAGTCCGCCGACTTATCCGCGACAAACGCTATTTCGTCCTGCACGCGCCCCGACAAACGGGCAAGACCTCTGCCCTGCTGGCCCTGCGCGACTTGCTCAACGCCGAAGACGACTATCACTGCGTGTATGTCAACGTTGAAGGCGGGCAGACAGCGCGCGAAGATGTGGAACAGGTGATGCGCACCATTCTGGACGAACTGGCGTCCCGGGCGCGTTCGACTGGCGACGAATTTCTGGACGAGGTCTGGCCCGGTATCCTGGCGAGGTCTGGCCCTCACGGTGCCCTGCGCGAAGCATTGACGCGCTGGGCCGAGGCTACCCCGAAGCCTCTGGTGTTGCTCATTGACGAGATCGATGCCTTGATCGGGGATTCTCTGCTATCCGTGCTACGGCAGTTGCGAGCAGGCTACGACCGTCGTCCGGACAGTTTTCCGCAAAGCGTGATATTGTGTGGGGTGCGCGATGTGCGCGATTACCGCATTCATTCCAGTTCAGCCAACGCCATCATCGCTGGTGGCAGTGCCTTCAACATTAAAGCGCGATCCCTGCGACTGGGCGACTTCTCACAAGATGAAGTGATCGCATTGCTCGACCAGCACACCGAAGAAACCGGACAGCAATTCACCCCCAACGCGCTGGAACTCATCTGGAGACAGACCCAGGGACAGCCCTGGCTGGTCAATGCCCTATCTGACGAAACCTGTTTCTATGGCGAAGGCGCACAAAACCGCGACATCCCAATCACTGCCGACGCCATCCGCAACGCACAAGAGCAACTCATCCAGCGCCGAGAGACGCACCTTGACCAATTGGCCGACAAGCTCAAGGAAGACCGCGTGCGGCGCGTTATCGAACCACTTTTGAGCGGAGCCGAGGTACGCCACTTCATCGACCGAGACCTGGAGTATGTGCGAGATCTCGGCCTCATGGCTCAAAAGCGTCCGTTGCGTATCGCCAATCCCATCTACGCCGAGGTCGTCCCCCGCGAGTTGACGTGGGTCGTTCAAGAGGAATTCGAACAGGAAACAGCCTGGTATGTCAATGCCGATGGTAGCCTGAACGTCGTCAAACTGATGACTGCATTTCAAACCTTCTTCCGCGAACACTCAGAACATTGGGTGAAGCGGTTCCAATACCAGGAAGCCGGTCCACAGTTATTGTTACAAGCCTTTCTCCAGCGGATTGTCAACAGCGGTGGACGCATTGAGCGGGAGTATGGCCTTGGTCGAATGCACACGGATTTGCTAATCGTCTGGCCACAGGGCGATCAGATGCGCAAAATCGTGATCGAATGCAAAATCCTCCACAAAAGCCTGGAGCAAACCATCACCGATGGTCTTGATCAGACCGCGGAGTACATGGATCGATGTGATGCAGAGGCGGGGCATCTGATAATCTTTGACCGTCGTGAAGGCAGGCGTTGGGCAGACAAAATATTCCATGATCGCCGCACATTGAGCAGTGGGGTCGATATCGATATCTGGGGTATGTAAAAATCATGACAGCGGAGGATGCCAGTCGAGTTGCCCGCCTTGAACGCGGCAACGGGTCTCGCAGAGATTGTCATCCCGGTCTTTGTAAATAACCTTCCACTCAATGCGTTTTAATGCCAGCAGATCCCGATGCTCATTCACCTGAATCTCCCTCACCACGCGCTCAATACTCACAACCCGCCCTTCAACTTTGTAAACAGATAGGCGAATCTGCGTCACATAGCGATTTCGCCAAACAAAATAATAGAGAAAAAATCCAAAAACGAGCGCTGTAAACAGATATGCGATCAGAATAGTTGACACCGACTGTACCTTTCTATTAATTAGGCAGTTGCTCAATAATAAATAACCCGCCTACAAGATAAGACGCGATGAGATATTTCGCTTGATTTTTTGCGTTGAAAAATATTAAATAGAATAGTTCGCACATCCCCCCATTCGGGCGAACGAATGGGTTTTTTGTGCCTTTCCCGATTGCGTTTCATCTATAGGGCTGGGCGGTTGGGCGGTGTACCCTCCTTTTGCGTCCCACATCTCACCGCTTTTACTCGAGGTCTGTATGCGTTACATCTTTTTTTGTGTTTCTTCATTCGCCATCTGGCTACTCTGGTCTGGACATTATACGCTTGAACACACGCTCGTCCTGACCATGGGTATATTGTCGTGCGCTTTTGTCGTTTATCTGGCAGATCGTCTGGATATTATAGATGAAGAAGGAGTCCCGATTCATCTGGCTCGGCACATGGTTTTGTATATTCCGTGGCTGGCCTGGGCAATTATCAAAGCGAATATCGACGTGGCAAAACGCATCTTGAGTCCGAGGTTGCCCATCGCTCCGCGCATAGTGCGCGTAACGGGAACGCAAAAAACCGATCTCTGTCGCGTCATCTTTGCCAATTCAATAACCCTGACCCCCGGCACCGTATCACTCGACCTGGACGGAGAAGAAATTGTGGTTCATGCCCTGACAAAAGAAGCCGCTGATGATGTACAGAGCGGCGATATGGATCGTCGCGTAACGGCACAGGAGCGATGAGATGTTTATTGCGGCAATGATCGGCATATTGGTCACCATGGCACTGGCACTTTGCCGCGCCCTATTGGGGCCGACTGTGTACGATCGCATCTTATCGATAAATATGTTTGGCACCAAAACCGTATTATTTATTGCTGTACTCGGATTTTTAACCGGTCGTCCGGATTTTTTGGATCTCGCCCTGATTTATGTATTGATCAATTTTATCGGTACATTGGCCGTTCTAAAATTTGTGAGGTATGGCGACTTAGGTGCGGAGCCAGAAGAGTAAAAAAAGGACCCAAACACCATGATCATGATCGATATATTGAGCTGGATTTGCCTTATCCTGGGATGTATTCTATGCTTGATAGGTGGCCTGGGCCTGTTGCGCTTGCCCGATTTTTACAGCCGCCTGCACGGCGGTGGTATTACCGACACACTGGGGGCAGGCCTCATTCTCATAGGACTGATGTTTCAGGGTGGCCTGACAATGGTCACAGTAAAACTGGTGATGATTCTGGTGATATTGCTCGTCACCAGCCCCACATCGACCCACGCAGTTGGTAAAGCAGCACTTATTTCGGGTCTCAAGCCCGTTGTGACAGACGAACATATAGATTGATAGGATTGCCTATGCCCGCTGACCAGGCTCTAATTGATAGACTCCTCCGTCCCTTAAAGACATTTCTCATGAACAAATTGGCCGGGGCTTGCTTGCTACTCGCCATGGCAATTGTCGCCTTGATCTGGGCAAATTCGTCCTTCTATCCCTACTACTACGACTGGCTGCACATCAAAGCAACGCTGGCACTGGGTGAATACGGCCTATCAAAATCCATCGGCCACTGGATTAACGATGGCCTCATGGGCATCTTCTTTTTTGTCGTTGGTCTCGAAATCAAACGGGAGTTTCTCGCTGGCGAACTCGCCAATCCCCGCCAGGCCGCATTCTCTATCTTTGCAGCCCTGGGGGGCATGGTCATGCCTGCGTTGATCTACTTGTTGCTCAATCCATCAGGAGAAGCCTTTCGCGGTTGGGGCATACCCATGGCAACGGATATCGCATTTGCCCTTGGCGTACTGGCCCTATTCCCGGTTTCTATTTCGCTAAAGGTATTCCTCACCGCGCTCGCCATTGTAGATGATATTGGAGCCATTATAGTCGTAGCGATTTTCTACACGGACGCCATCGCGCTGCAAAGCCTTGTAATTGGCGGTTTATTCCTGCTGTTTTCTATTGGCTCGAATATCGCTGGTGTGCGCAATCCAGTCGTCTATTTTTTGATCGGCTTTATCGTCTGGGTTGCCTTCCTGAAATCCGGCGTCCATGCGACGCTCGCCGCTGTGCTGATGGCCTTTACCATTCCCTCCAGAACCCGCATTGACGGGCAGGAGTTTTGCGAACAGACGGAAGAACTGCTGAGCCGACTCAGGAAAACCGGACTACCCCAGGGCAGGTTGCTGCTCAGCAGCGAACAGCACACCATTGTCCATTCTGTGGAACAGGTGAGCGAACAGGCTATCGCGCCATTGCAGGAACTCGAACACGCCTTGATGCCTGTCGTAACCTTTGTGATCTTGCCGCTCTTTGCACTGGCGAACGCGGGTGTGGTATTTGCGGGCAATATGTCAGCACTGATTGCAAATTCAATTACCAGCGGCATTATTTTAGGTCTTGTCGTAGGCAAACCCCTCGGTATCTGGTTGTTCTCCTATCTGGCGGTAAAGGTAGGTGTTGCCGAGTTGCCCCAGGACCTGAACTTCTCGCAGGTCGTCGGGGTGGGCATGCTATCAGGCATTGGCTTTACCATGGCCCTGTTTATATCCACCCTGGCCTTTCCGGACGAATCCCTGGCCGAAGTGGCAAAAGCCGGTGTATTGATAGGATCGCTTACCTCGGCACTCATTGGCTGCACAGTTTTATATTTTACGACGCGCTTATCTCGACGATAGGCTCTTGCCCTATGCACATATACGACAAAACCCACGATGTCATAGTGGAGGCATCATGACTGAAATTGCAGATGTTGTCCTGCTAATTTTGATGATCGTACTCGCGGTCGCAATTTCCCGAATGCAAAATCTGTTTATGGCTGCAATGATGATGGGCATATTCAGCTTCCTATCAGCTATTATATTTACATTGCTCGACGCCGTCGATGTTGCATTTACCGAAGCCGCTGTTGGCGCTGGCGTGTCAACCGTACTCCTTCTGGGTACACTATCATTGACGACGCGCGAAGAAAAAGTTGCCAAAAAAAATAACGCATTGGCACTGCTCGTCGTACTTATTACAGGCAGCGCGCTTATTTACGGCACACTGGACATGCCGATGTTCGGCGACCCCAATGCACCCGTTCACACACACGTTGCCGACCGCTATATTGAAAAATCGGGAGAAGAAATGGGAATCCCCAATATTGTAACATCGGTATTGGCGAGCTACCGGGGATACGATACACTGGGTGAAGTAACCGTGATTTTTACGGCTGGCATCGGCGTAATATTGCTCCTGGGACATATATGGCGCAAGGAGGACAAATCATGAAACATCAGGGCATTCCCCGCGTAGTGGGCAAGGGACTCATTCCGCCGATACTGCTATTCGCGCTCTACGTGCAATTTCACGGCGACTTCGGACCCGGAGGAGGGTTTCAAGCCGGTGTGATTTTTGCAGCAGCAGTGGTGCTCTACACGCTAATTTTTGGCCTGCAAGCTGCAAAACAAATTGTAAAACCCCGCATCATTGAAACGCTCGTCGCACTCGGCGTCTTGCTCTATGCGGGCACGGGAGCGGTCTCCCTATTTCTCGGCTATAATTTCCTGGATTATACGGCTCTGGATCCAGAAAGTGCACCGCACGGACAACATCTGGGCATCTTTCTGGTCGAACTCGGCGTGGGTATTACCGTAGCTGCGGTAATGATCGCGGTCTTTTTTGCTTTTGCAGGTCGGAGACAATTGCGATGACTGTAGGATTATTGAACGATTGGGCGTGCATGGTCTTGATGATGATTGGACTGTACACCACAATTGCGCGTCCCAATCTCATCAAAAAATTGATTGGCCTGAGTATCTTTCAGGTCTCGGTTTTCTTGTTCTATATCACCATGGGAAAAGTAAGCGGCGGCACTGCGCCAATTTTGAGCGAAGGTATTGAAGTGTATTCCAACCCATTGCCCCATGTACTCATCCTGACGGCAATTGTCGTGGGCATTGCAACCCTCTCCCTGGGGTTGGCACTCGTCGTGCGAATCGGAGAAGCTTATGATACAATTGAGGAAGACGAAATTATAGAACGGGACCGCGTGAATGATTGATATGCATCTGCCCATATTGTTGATCGTTGTCCCCCTTGTATCGGCCCCCTTATGTGTGCTATTGCGGCAGAAAACGCTGGTGTGGGCTTTTGCATCTCTCGTGTGTGTCGCCTGTCTGGGCATAGCATCTATGCTGCTCATCCGCGTGCTCGAAGAAGGCGTGATCTCGTATGCAATAGGCGGATGGATTGCGCCCTGGGGCATTGAATACCGCGTCGATACGATCAATGCTTATGTGCTGCTGCTGGTTTCGATCATCGCCGCCGTGCTGACGTTTTTTGCACTGCCGAGCGTGGCTGATGAAGTCTCCGGTAAGCAGCATTATTTGTTTTATACAGCTTATTTGCTCTGCCTCACCGGATTAATGGGCATTACAATCACAGGCGATGCGTTTAATGTTTTTGTATTTTTGGAAATATCATCGCTATCGTCCTATACCCTCATCGCGATGGGACGCGACCGGCGCGCATTGACGGCATCTTATCAATATCTGCTCATGGGCACATTGGGAGCCACATTTATTGTCATCGGCATCGGACTGATGTACATGATGACTGGCACGCTAAATATGTTTGATCTATCCCAGCGCTTGCCCGCCATGTTCGAAACCCGCACAGCAACGGTCGCATTCGCCTTCTTAACCGTGGGCATGTTAATCAAACTGGCAATGTTCCCGCTGCACATGTGGTTGCCCAATGCCTATTGTTACGCCCCCTCTGTGGTCACGGCTTTTTTAGCTGCAACAGCGACAAAAGTATCCATCTACGTATTTTTGAGATTCACATTTACCGTATGGGGTGCCGAGTTTGTATTTGAAAAACTCAACCTCGATGTCTTTTTAATTCCCCTATCCCTCATCGGGATTTACGTGGCATCCCTATCCGCCATTTACCAGACCAATATAAAGCGATTATTGGCTTATTCGAGCGTGGCGCAAATCGGATACATGATGCTGGGCATCGGCTTTGTTTCACTCACTGGATTGACCGGCGGGATTGTACACCTGTTTAATCACGCCCTGATGAAAGCCGCACTATTTTTGGCTGTGGGCTGCGTGGTATTGCGCCTCGGATCATCTGACCTTGCCGACTGGAAGGGCCTTGGACGACGTATGCCCGTGACAATGGCGGCTTTTGTACTGGCGGGTTTGAGCTTAATCGGCGTGCCATTAACCGTGGGCTTTATCAGCAAATGGTATTTAATTTTGGCCGCGCTGGAAGCCGGGTGGTGGCCCATAGCACTACTCGCCTTGCTCAGTTCTCTACTCGCCGTAGTTTATATGTGGCGCGTCGTTGAAGTCGCCTATTTTCAGAAAGCCGATGACGGTCCCAATGTAAAGGAAGCGCCGTTAATGATGCAGATCT
This sequence comes from Candidatus Latescibacterota bacterium, assembly GCA_965205975.1. GTDB lineage: Bacteria > Latescibacterota > UBA2968 > UBA2968 > UBA2968 > VXRD01. Next base: position 4,574,742 of record OZ242195.1, on the reverse strand, counting down.
CCATGTGGGTTTTGACGGGAGCAACAGTGTATTTTGGTATTCAAACGGACTTGACAGTCAACGTAGCACAACGCGCCGCCGGATTATTGCTGAGGGTAATGCCGTGAGTGGATCAACCGCCATACTCCTATCCATCGCGTTACCGCTTCTGGGCATGCCCTTTATTGCACTGACCTCGCGCAGCCCCAATATGCGTGAAACAATCACGTTGATTGCGGCGGTATTGACCTTTGGCACAGTCATTTCACTCCTGCCATCGGTAATGGATGGCGCACAACCCGCCGCGCATGTCATAGACGTAATGCCGGGCCTATCACTGGCATTTAAAGTAGAGCCATTGGGCATGATATTTGCCCTGATCGCGTCGGGCTTGTGGATTGTCACCACAGTCTATGCCATCGGGTACATGCGCGGGCATCACGAAGAAAATCAGACGCGGTTTTTTGTCTTCTTCGCATTTGCCATCTCGGCTGCGCTGGGCGTGGCTTTTGCCCGCAACATGTTCACCCTCTTCATATTTTACGAGCTATTGACCCTATCGACCTATCCGCTTGTAACGCACCACCGAAGCGAAGAAGCCATGCGCGCCGGGCGAATTTACATGGGCATCTTGATGAGCACATCGGTGGGTTTTCTATTGCTGGGCATGGTGTGGACATGGCAATTGACCGGCACACTGGAATTTGCGCCGGGCGGTATTTTAACCGGCAAAGCGAGCGAAGGAATTGTAATCGTCCTGCTGGGTCTCTATGCTTTTGGAACCGGGAAAGCCGCGTTAATGCCCTTCCACCGATGGTTGCCCGCAGCTATGGTCGCGCCCACGCCCGTCAGCGCATTGCTACATGCCGTAGCCGTGGTAAAAGCCGGCGTATTTACCGTCATGAAAGTGGTGATCTACCTCTTTGGCACAGAATTGCTTTCCGATGCGGGTCTTAGCGAATGGCTGACCTACATCGCTGGCTTCACCATTCTGGTGGGATCGTTGGTAGCGATGACAAAAGACAATTTGAAAGCGCGACTGGCGTATTCCACAATCAGCCAGTTATCCTATATCATACTGGGGGCGTCGCTTGCAAATGATTTGGGTGTGCTGGGCGGTAGCATGCACATCGCAACCCATGCCTTTGGCAAGATCACCCTGTTCTTCTGTGCCGGAGCCATCCTGGTGGCCCTGCACAAAACAGAAATCAGCGACATGAAAGGCATTGGACGGCAGATGCCATTTACCATGTTCGCCTTTTTGATCGGCTCTCTGAGCATTATCGGAATTCCGCCTTTTGCGGGCGCGTGGAGCAAGTGGTATCTAATTATGGCTACAATTGAAGCCCATCAATATGTGGCTGCAGGCGTATTGCTCATCAGTTCGCTACTCAATGTACTCTATTTATTGCCCATTCCCATTTATGCATTCTTTGCACCCGCAACAAATGACCATCACGCAGACGGCCTGCACGAAGCACCGCTTGCCTGTGTGCTCCCCTTATTATTTACGGCCACGGGCTGCCTGCTGCTCTATATCTATCCCGACCCTGTTCTAAATCTGTTGCTTATGATCGGAGGGGCCAGACCATGAACAATTCCGAATCTCCTGAAGAGAATAAACGCCCACATATTTTTGACAATCCCGGTAATGTGCGTCGCTTGATTCTGAGCTTTTTTGTCTGTTGTGCGTTGTTGATCCTGACCGACCTGATCGTACATCGGCACCTGACGTTTGCCGAAGGCGCGTTGCCAGTTGAAGGCTGGTTTGGATTTTATGCCATTTATGGATTTGTGGCTTGCACATTGATCGTTCTGGGGGCTATACCCTTGCGAAAAATGATCATGCGATCAGAGGACTATTACGATGAGTGAGCTTCATCCCGCATTGATCCTGCTGGCGGGCGGCCTATTTTTATTTTGTCTGCCAAGCACACCGCGCCGCATTGTGTCGGTGTGCTTGCCCGTGCTCGGATTTTTAAACCTGCTGACCATTGCCGATGGAACCCTGTGGCACATCACATGGGGCGGATACGAACTGACCGTACTGCGCGCAGACCGATTTGGCATGCTATTTGGATATCTATTCCATCTCGCGGCTTTTCTCGGCGCAATCTACGCCCTGCATCTCAAGGATCGACTGCAAATCGGCACGGGATTGATCTACGCGGGATCGGCGGTTGGCGCAGTATTTGCCGGCGATCTGATCACCCTGTTCATCTTCTGGGAATTGCTGGCGATCACATCGGTATTCCTGATATGGGCGCGCGGCGGTGAGCGCGCACTGCGCTCTGGCATGCGCTATCTGGTCATGCACATCTCGTCGGGCTTGCTGCTGCTACTGGGCGCGGTATTCTACTTTTTGAACACAAAATCCCTTGCATTCGAACACATCGGCCTAAATGAGGGACATCACTATTTGATATTCCTATCCTTTGGAATCAAATGCGCCTTTCCCCTGCTCCACAACTGGCTGATCGACGCCTATCCAGAATCCACACCTGTGGGCACGGTATTTCTGAGCGCATTTACCACCAAAACCGCTGTATATGCCCTCGCACGCGGATTTGCTGGAGAAGAACTACTCATCTACATCGGCGCAATCATGACCATATTTCCGGTTTTCTTTGCAGTTATCGAAAATGATCTGCGCCGCGTATTGAGCTACAGCATGATCAACCAGATCGGATTTATGGTCGTGGGCATTGGTGTGGGGGGTGCCCTGGGTATTAACGGCGCAGTATCGCATGCCTTCAATGACGTGATCTTCAAAGGGCTGCTATTCATGTCCATGGGTGCTGTCTTGTATCGCACCGGGCGAATGAATGCCACAGATCTGGGCGGCCTTTACAAATCCATGCCCTGGACCTGTGCGTGCTGTCTGATAGGTGCCGCATCTATTTCCGCGCTTCCGCTATTCAATGCATTTATCAGCAAGCCCATGGTTATGCAAGGCGTCGCCAACATGGGCGCTGTGGGAATCTGGCTGGTGCTGTTAGCTGCATCGGCGGGCGTGCTTCACCACGCAGGTGTCAAAATTCCATTTTTCACATTTTTCGCGCACGATTCAAAAATTCGCTGCCCCGAAGCACCGCTCAATATGCGGATCGCCATGACAATCTCAGCCATACTCTGTGTCGCCATCGGATCCTATCCGCCACTTCTTTACAATCTGTTGCCATATCCTGTAGATTATATATCTTACACGACAACCCATGTCGTGCTCCAACTGCAACTGGTATTCTTCGGCGTGCTGGCATTTGCGGCCCTTATGCTAACGGGCAATTACCCGTCCGAACAGCCCAGTGTCAACCTCGATGCCGATTGGATTTATCGACGTGCTTTACCCAAAGGTATTCGCGCCATTGTCCGAATGGGCGGCCCACTTGTCGATGCCTTTTTCAATGGAGGAAAGGCGTTGATTCGAAAACTCATTGCCGGTATTCGGACGCAACACAATAACAGGGGATTATTTGGTCGATCGTGGTTATCGCAAAGCAATGTGCTTCTCGCAATTATTTTTCTCGCAATTTATCTGATTTATTATTTTTAGCAAAACAAGTGTGCCGTTTACACATTTGAAACATTGGACGTATTTTCGGTTTTTATTTCATTTTTTTTTATGTTTAAGAAATCCCAATGAAACATCACTCTCATATATTATAGAAAGGAGAAAATGGAAAACTAAACGTGTCAAAATTCAAAATATGGTCTGTGTGTACGCCACAAAATTTTGCATACAGGTCATAGCATCACTGTGTATAAACCCATCAGGAGGGAATTATGAAAAAATTATGTGGCATTTTACTTGTGGGAATTTTTCTAATCGCACCCGCAAACGCTCAGATGTCGGTCGGTATTACTCTGGATAGTTATACGGGATATATTTGGCGTGGTTATGTGCTCGGAGCCGATGACAAAATTGTGGCCCAGCCGGGTATTGAGGTGGGATTCGGTGAAACGGGTTTGTCTATAGGCGCGTGGGGATCGTGGTTTGTGCAGGACCGCATTGATGACAGAAATCCCGATACACAAACCCAAAATGTCGATGAACTTGACTTTTATGCCGACTATTCGAGATCCTTGAGCGAAGACATGGGCCTGGGTATTTCCATCGGTTATATTCAATATGTATTTCCCAGTGCAGATGAAGACTCAAATCTCTCACAAGAAGCTTATATTGGGCTTTCTCTGGATAACGCCATATCACCGGCAGTGACATTTTATTACGACTTTGGTCTGGTTGAGGCATGGTACGTGTCTTTGTCGGGTGGCTATGACATTCCGCTCGGCTCAGAAGAGGGGCAAGTACTGAGTATCGGCGCGAGTGTTGCCATGAGCAATTACGCAGATGAAACGGGTGAGAATAAAACGGGTTTTAACGATGTCACGGTTACAGCTTCTCTCAGTTGTAATGCTTGCGCAATTTCGATCGCGCCCACCCTTGGATTTTCTTATGCCGATACAAAAATCAATCCCGACAACCGCACTATTTGGGGAGGCGTAAGCATCGGCTTTGGGCAGTAAATTATTCTCGATCCGGGTCAGCATTTCTGGTTTGCTTCGTGGCGTGGTTAATCAGATGCGACCAGGCGAGGTGGGGGAGATCTCAAAAGATCTCCCCTTTATTTTTTATCAAGAATGGTATATAGATGTCCCAAAATCAAATCCGCGGCAATGGTAAAATCGCGATCTCCACAAACAATGAGGTCCGCGTATTTTCGGGATGATTCGACATACGCATCGTGCATGGGACGCACAGTTTCGAGATATTGAAGGGTAACGGATTCGGGAGTGCGCCCGCGTTCCTCAACATCGCGGTTGATGCGACGAATCAAGCGAATATCTGGCGGTGTATCCACAAAAATTTTCAAATTCAGAGCATCGCGCAGTATTTGTTCGACCAATACGAGAATACCTTCCACAATAATAATGGGGCGAGGGCACAACTCAAGAGTTCTATAAGAACGGGAATGGGTAGTAAAATCATAAGTTGGTATCAATACAGTCCTTCCGCGGGATAGCACCTGAAGATGTTGCACCAGCAAATCTGTTTCGAGTGCATCGGGATGATCAAAATTAATTTGCGCGCGCTGGTCCGCCGGGACATGGGCAAAATCGCGATAATACGCATCGAGGGAAATCTGTATAGCACGATCTTCACCGAGGTGCTCTAAAAGTATGTGGGCAAGTGTGGTCTTACCCGCACCAGTGCCCCCGGCAACACCAACGATGTAGGGCTTGCAAATCGCGTTGGGCATGTATATTATCCAAAATGCCATGTAGGGGACGGCCCCTATGCCGTCCCCCTATCAAAGGATACAAACAAATGCACATTGTCGAGACAGATTTAGAAATTCAGCGCGAACCATTTGCGCGGCCATTTGCGTTTAAGGGATCGGCTTTTCACGAAAAGTGGAATCTCATCGTGCGTTTAAAAGATGCCGACGGACATGAAGCTTTTGGTATAGGTGGTTTGGCCGTACTGTGGTCAGACGCTGCCGTATTTGCTGCACATACAGAAATGGGCGGCAATTTGCTTCAGGCATCTCTTCTGGAATTTGCACTACAACAGATCAAGGGAAAAGAATTTGCCGACCCGATGGCATTATTTGACACCGTTGAAAACGATGTCTTTTCTTATGCCAAAGCCATTACAGACCATGGGGATTTGCGCCGAACATTTGCGCTAATTGCACTGGTAGCACTGGACAACGCCGCCTGGACCTTGTATGCAAAGCAGAAGGAATTGGCGACCTTCGACGCCTTAATTCCGGAAAAATTTCGCTCATTTTTATCTCATCGCCAATCGCATGTCGCGCTTGTCCCCGCAGTGAGTTATACCCTGCCCATAGATGAATTGCGGGCAATTTTAGATAGCGGGGCGTACATACTAAAAATCAAAATTGGGCATCCGGGAGATGAAACTGAAATGGTAAAAAAAGACATGGCCTGCCTATCTCGGGTCCACAGTCTGGCATCTCAATACGAAACGGAAATGACCGATTCGGGCCATGTGCTCTATTATCTCGATGCCAATGGTCGGTATGGCAGAAAAGACAGCATGGCGCGCTTATTAGATCATGCGGACAATGAAGGTATTCTGGGTCGCATTGTCCTGATTGAAGAACCTTTTTTGCATCCGGCAGATATCGATGTACACGGCTTACCTGCGCGTTTTGCAGGGGATGAAAGCATCGAAACCGTTGCTGATGTACACACCCGATTGGAGCAGGGATACGGTGCTATGGCGATCAAACCCGCGGGTAAAACCCTGTCATTGGCTTTTCGCATGATCGAAGCGGCAACACTGTCTAATGTGCCGTGTTTTGTAGCGGATAATGCGTGTGTGCCCGTGTTGGTGGAATGGAACAAAAACGTAGCTACGCGATTGCCCGCATTTCCGGGAGTAAAAGGGGGATTAATGGAATCCAATGGTCCGGAAAATTACGGAACCTGGAATCGCATGCTCTCAGAATATCCCATACCCAATGCATCGTGGTTGCGACCCCGAGGAGGTGCATTTGTACTGGAGGAAAACTACTACGATCAAAGCGGAGGGATTTTTGAAGAACCGACCGCGTACACGCGATTATTTCGAAATAGAACCACATTGGGCTGTGGTAAATAATGATGTGATACACAATATCTGGCGCATATCAAACATAAAAAAAAGTAATCTTGACTTAATAAAAACAATGGCTTATCTTAAGCGCGTTCTTGTGGTAAAGACTCGTCAATCCCCCTCGAGTCGAAGAGGTGACACCGATTCCCCATCGGATTTCTCGGTCATCTAAGTGCTGAATTGTCGAACTCCCCCGTTCCTATTCTCTCTACTATACATTTGAATTAGCGAACTCGCCATTACTGACTTATCTCTTGTTTGGTTTTGACATGTTAAAAAACCCGGGGGCGAGTTGACTCAACGTAGCCGGATTCCCGCAGAATCATCTCTCCCAGGCTGTGTGAGTCGTTTGCCCCCGGGCTGTTTAGCGAATCTACGAATCAGCGAATCTACGAATCAACGACGGAGTTTGTAATAACTCTGGGAGGTCGGGCGGGGTTCGTCTATTCGTCTATTCGCGCTTTTTCACTTGTGGTAATTTTCACCTCTGATAATCGTGAAAGCGCGATAGAGTTGCTCCAGCAAAATCACGCGCGCCAATTCGTGTGGGAAAGTCATAGGTGAAAGTGACAGATGCCAATCTGCACGCGACAAAACCCGAGATGCAAGCCCAAAAGGGCCGCCAATGAGAAAAACGAGGCGGTTTTTTCTTTGTACACGCATAAGGTTCAAGCGTTTGGCCAGGGCTTCAGAACGACACAATTTGCCAGAAGGCCCAAGAGCAACCACAGTGGCATCTGGATGCAGCGCACTTAAAAGGCGATGGCCTTCTTTCTCAATAATATCAGACACACGGACATTTTTGCCCGCGCGCTCTTCGCGCACTTCAATCTCATCATAAGCGACGTAGTGTTGCAGCCGCTTGATATAATTTTGTGCGGCGTCTCGATAACAGGCGTCTTTGAACTTACCCACAGTGAGCAAAGTGATCTGCATATTTGCCATTATACACAGATTAGATATGTTTTACAAGAAACTTGTTCACTGCCCCAAAAAACGGTATAATATCAGAATGCAAAAATTTTCTCTCACTCCCTTCTACGCGGAAGTGAACACATGCTTTCTCGATTTTTGACATTTTTTACGATCTGCATGCTATATGGATCGACCAGTGCTGAATTGTACATGCCTGTAGATGATATCCAGCGCGGCATGAAAGGCGTGGGGCGCACGGTATTTCAAGGCACCCGCATCGATACATTTGGCGTTGAAGTATTAGGTGTCTTGCGCAATGTTTTTGGTCCAAAAAGCGATATGATTCTCGCTCGTCTGTCCGGCGGTCCCATGGCGCAAACCGGCGTCATCGCCGGCATGAGTGGCAGCCCGGTATATATCGAAGGCAAACTCGTCGGCGCAGTCGGCTATAGTATTGGTGCATTCGCAGAAGAGCCAATCGCGGGGATCACGCCAATTGGCGAGATGATGACGGTACTCCAACGCGCATCGCGGGATACCACATCGAGCGCGACATTTGGATCCGCGCCCTGGGATGGACAAATAGCTGGTGTACACGGCGGTGTACTAAAACCCGTGGCTGTACCTTTGATGCTTTCGGGATTTGCCCCGCAAGTAGTCGCGGAATTTCGCGAAGAACTGTCAAAATACGGCCTGTTGCCCATGCAGGGCGGCGGCGGAACAGACCCATCTCTATCTATCGGTCCATTTGAACCGGGCGCACCTCTGGGCGTGCAATTGGTTCGGGGCGATCTCAGTGTCACGGGTATTGGCACGCTGACACATCGCGTGGGTAATAAAGTCGTGGGGTTTGGTCATCCCCTGTTATTTGGTGGTCGCACGGCGATGTCTATGACCGCAGCATTTATTCACGAAGTAATCTCCAGCCAGATGCTTTCGTTTAAGGTGGGCACTGCATCGCAACATATCGGTGTGATCTTGCAAGACCGCGCACCGGGTATTGCTGGCTTGATAGGATCTGAAGCAGAAATGATGCCTGTACGTATCTCTGTCGTATCTCCCAATCACGACGCTTCGTTTAATATGGAGGTATTTCGCCACAGAGAATTGGGCCCGTTGCTGGTGCGGATGGCTGTAGCAACCTCCGTTATCTCCGCTGAAAAATTGACGGGTGAAACCACTGTCGCAGGGCAATTGACATTGCACATGCCCAAACGTGAACCCGTGATTCTAAAAAATAAATACGCAGGTGCTCAGGGGCTTGGACTGGCGGTGCTGGGCTTGACACAACCCCTTGCACAAGTGATTCAGAATCCTTTTGTCGAAGCCAATATCGACTCGGCTGTATTTCAATTATCCGTTGAGGAACGCACCCAAAGTGCCCGTGTTGAGGGGCTGCGATTGGACCGTTTGAAATACGAACCGGGCGATACAGTACATGTCTCTGTTGCCCTATCTCCATTGCTGGGCAAGCGAGAAATCGTAGATGTCGCCCTGCCAATCCCCGAGTTTATAACACCAGGGCGTTTGATATTGCAGGTTGTGAATGAGCAACAACAGCGATTACAAGATATAAAGCGCACCGCTTATCAACCCAAAACACTGGAAGAACTGATTGGTCTGATCCAGAAATCGGGACGCAATGATGTACTCGTTGCGCGATTTGTAGCTTCCCGTCCCGGCGTGACAATGGGCGGACGCGAAATTTCTGGATTGCCCACGTCGGTTCTGTCAGCACTATCGCTGGCGCGTGGATCAGATGTCGTGCAAAAATCACAGCAGTCGGTATATAGCCAAAAACACGTACGGACTAACTATGTATTGACCGGCAGTCAAACGGCGCTTCTGGTCGTGGGCAAAGACGGTAGTGCAACTTTTTCAGGCAGGAGAGGTTCGGGTGAAGAAAAAAGATAGAATATTGAGATCGGGGATGACACATGTGCTGCTTTTTGTCCTCCTTGGAACAATCGCAAACGCAGTGTCGCCCAAAATTTGGCGAGAAGATTCACAGACGGCTTTCCTAAAAGGAGAACCCGATGGCGTGTCGCTCACGCGGGAAGGCACAGTGACATTGGCACCACCCTATAAACGGGTAGCAGACACAGGTGAAGACTTTGTATGGGCACTATTTGTAGATAAAAACAAAACCCTGTACATCGGAACCGGCAAAGAAGGTCGAATCTACATGCTCAAGCCCGACAGCGATCGGGCAGAATTGTTATTTGATTCCCCTGAAGTTCACATATTTAGCCTCGCCATTGGTATAGATGGCGCGCTTTATGCGGGCACATCGCCAGACGGGCTGATTTATCGCATCGCACCAGGACGAGAACCCACGGAATTTTGTCAGACAGGTGATCGCCATGTATTTGCAATAGTCGCACATCCAGACGGTGGATTATATGCGGGTACAGGTGGTGACCGCGGACGCATTTTGAAAATTGACAAACAGGGCAAAATCGTCGCGCTGTACGCGAGCAAGGACCCCAATGTAGTATCGCTCGCGTTGGGTGCTCAGGGCGAAATTTATGCGGGCACAGACAACAGCGGCCTGATTTATCAGGTGCGCGATCAGGGTGGTGCAGATGTGCTTTACGACGCCCGTGAAAAAGAGATTCACTCGCTGAGTGTAATGCCCAATGGCACAATTTACGCAACAGCGATGGCGCAAAGCGGTCGAACGGAAGGAAATGGGAGAGAGCAAAAAGGATCAGATCAATCCGGCGCAACACTGTATGCGATCCAACCTTCGGGATTGGCAATGCGACTGTGGAATACGAATGATCCGATGTTGTTAGATTCTGTAATTAATGCCAATGGAACAGTAACAGTAGTCACGGGAAAACACGGCCGCATACATCGCGTTTGGCCCGATGGCAACGCCACTTTGCTCACAGTATTAAAAGATGTAAATCCCTATGTTATGGCTGCCGCGCACAAAAATGCACTGTGGATTGGATGCAGTGGATCCGGTGAAATTTATCGAATAGAAAAAGAATTTGCGAGAGAAGGGCAACTCACTTCTGAACCCTACGACTTTGATCGGGTATCGCATTGGGGGCGCGTATCATGGCAAAGCGAAACACCAGCAAAAACATCAGTCGCTGTTCAAACGCGGTCCGGCAACAGCGAAGAACCCGATGATACGTGGAGTGCGTGGTCAGAGCCAATCACCACATCGGGAAAACCCATTACCAGTCGCCCTGGGCGCTTTTTGCAATATCGGTTGGTTTTGAAGACACAATCAGAAAATGCGACACCTCTGGTGCGTTTTATCAAACTCGCGGGCTTGCAGGAAAATGTTCATCCCAGAATATTAAGGGTTAAAGCCGAGACCGACCTGTCTGGCAACGAAGGTGAAAATCCAGAATTTATGGAAAAAGGCGTGTGGAAAATTGATTGGACTGCCGGTGATGCCAACGACGATACCTTGATTTATACCCTGTATTTTAGAAGTATTGGCGAATCGCACTGGCGGCTGTTAAAAGACGATTTGAAGGCCTCACATTATTTTTGGCACACCCAAGCTGTTCCCGATGGCACAGTCGAAGTTAAGGTCGTAGCATCAGACCGATTGGACAATCCCGTCGAATTAACAGCCGAGGCGATCAGTGCGCCCTTTGACATTGATAATTCGGCACCAACTGTGCAGTTGCACGACATAAGGCAGATCGACAAAAACATAAGCGTAACCGGTTCAATCCAGGACGCTGCCACTGCAATTCACAAGGCAGCGTACTCACTCAACTCCGACGATTGGAAGGTAGTCTTCCCCACTGACCAGATATTTGATTCGCCGACAGAGACACTGAATTTTTCCATTCAAAATCTGAAAACTGGCTCTTATACACTCGTAGTGAAAGCGGAAGATGCACTGGGCAACGTGGGGGTTGGAAAAACCGTTTTTGAAGTGAAATAATGAATGAATTCGAAACCAAATATCGATCAACCGGATTGCCTTTTGTCACCTTAAAGCTGGCGCAAACACTGGACGGCAATATCGCCACCTGCACGGGCGACTCGAAATGGATCACATCAAAAACATCGCGGGTGCGCGGGCATCAACTTCGCGCAGAGGCCGATGCGATTCTGGTCGGACGCGGCACAGTGATGACTGATGACCCAAAATTGTCCGTGCGGTATGTCGATGGATGCAGCCCGACAAAAATCGTTCTGGATTCTCAGCTAAAAATCGGATTAAACGCCAAAATTTTTAGCGGGGCACCTCTGATTATAGCAACCGCTGAAGAGGTGTGCAAAAAACGGATAAAAGACCGAAAAAAAAAAGGCGCACAAATTTGGCAGTTGCCAGTAATGAATGGTCAAATAGATTTGAAGGCAGTCTTGCAAAAAGCCGCTCAAATGGGATTGCAACACATCCTGATCGAAGGCGGCAGTCGCGTGGCTGCATCGGCATTGCGCCTGAGCCTGGTGGATCGGATAGCCGCATATGTCGCTCCAAAAATACTGGGAGCTGGAATACCCGCAATCGGATCCTTAAACATCACTTCAATAACCGATGCAATTGAACTTGAAAACGTAAAAGTCGAATCCATCGGCAATGATTTTTTGTTCACTGCTCGCGTGAAAAAATCGCCAAAAAAATCTGAGCAACCATGTTTACCGGCATTGTAGAAGAAGTGGGAACGATTCGGCATATTGAATCGCGCGCGGGTTATCAGCGCACGACCATAGCGGCGAAGCAGGTGCTCAACGGCGTAAAAATAGGCGACAGCATTGCTATCGAAGGTGCGTGTCATACCGTCGTATATTTTGATGCCGACACATTTGTAATCGAGTCCGTGGCAGAAACACTGCAAAAAACGACATTGGGTGATTGCCGCGTGGGCAACCGCGTCAATCTGGAGCGGTCATTAAAACTCGGCGACCGCCTCGACGGTCATCTCGTTGCCGCACACGTAGATGGCGTGGGGCGCGTGACAGACCGCATGGAATCTCCCGATCAAATTGTATTTGAGTTTGAAGTACCGTCTGAGTTGGCTCCTTATATTGCCGAAAAAGGCTCTGTCACCGTCAACGGAATCAGCCTGACAGTGATTTCAGTAACCGATCGATCCTTTTCGATCACGGCAATTCCTCACACATTAAAAGTGACGACATTGTCGGAAAAATATCCGGGTGACCGGGTAAATATCGAAGTGGATATGATCGCGCGTTATCTGGAGCGGTTAGTGCAACTTGGAAATGGTAAAAATAAGCTCACAGAAGATCGCATCCGGGAGATGATGAGCGACCAATAGTTTACAGGAAGGTGTATATGGGCAAAATCGCAACAATAGAAGAAGCCCTCGAAGATATTCGAGCGGGAAAAATCGTCATTGTCGTTGATGACGAAGACCGGGAAAATGAAGGCGACTTCATTATGGCCGCGGAAAAAGTAACATCTGAAGCCATTAATTTTATGGCGCGCCATGGACGCGGACTGGTCTGCTTGCCCGCAACGCCCGACCGTCTCAAAGAACTCGACCTGGACATGATGGTCAATACCAACACAGCGCTTCACGGCACGCCCTTCACCGTGAGTATTGACGCGCTCTATGGTGTAACGACCGGTATTTCCGCACAGGATCGAGCGGAAACAATTCGACAATTTGTAGATCCCAAATCGCGGTCTGAGAATTTTGGTAGGCCAGGCCACATTTTTCCACTGCGCGCAATGCCCGGCGGGGTTTTGAGACGAGCGGGACACACAGAAGCAGCCGTAGATCTGGCGCGTTTGGCCGGCCTGTCTCCCGCCGGTGTACTGTGTGAAATACTGAATGAAGACGGCACCATGGCACGTTTGCCACAGCTTTTGGAAATTGCCGACCAATTTGGCTTGAAAGTGACGACAATTCACGATTTGATCGCCTATCGCCGCCGTTCCGAAAAACTGGTGCGCTGTGTCGAGCAAGTGGATATGCCCACGCGATTTGGCACATTTCAATTACACCTGTATGAAAGCGACGTAGATGAACGCGAACACGTCGCACTGGTAAAAGGCGACCTTTCCGGCGATACACCCGTAATGGTGCGGATGCACTCCGAATGTCTGACAGGAGACTCGCTCGGCTCATTGCGCTGTGACTGCGAGAAAAATTTGCACTCTGCACTCGAGATGATTGAAAAAGAAGGACGCGGAGCCCTGGTTTATATGCGGCAGGAAGGGCGAGGTATTGGCCTGCGGGCAAAATTGCACGCGTACAAACTGCAAGAAGAGGGATATGATACCGTAGAAGCCAACTTGAAACTCGGATTTAAGATGGACGACCGAGATTACGGCATTGGCGCACAAATTTTGTCGGATTTGGGAATCAGAAAAGTTGCACTCATCACCAATAACCCCTCAAAGCGCGTGGGCCTGGAAGCATACGGAATAGAAATTATAGACCGCGTCCCGGTCGCCATTCAGGTCAACAAATGGAACTTGACATATATGCGGACTAAGCAAGAAAAGATGGGACATTTATTTAAAGAGGACGAATTGCAATTAGGCGAAGAAGGAGATCGCGATGCCCAAAGTTTATGAAGGTCAGCTATTGGCAAAAGGCAAACAGTTTGGCATTGTGGTGGCGCGATTCAATGCGTTTATCAGCAAAGAATTGCTCGGTGGCGCGCTCGATTGTATTGCGCGGCACGGTGGCGATACAGATGCCATAGACGTGGTATGGGTGCCGGGAAGTTTTGAAATTCCCACGATGGCACAAAAAATGGCGCAAAGCGGTCGATATGACGCGCTTATCTGTCTGGGCGCAATAATCAGAGGCAGCACACCGCATTTTGACTACGTATGCAACGAAGCCGCAAAAGGCGTGGCATCTATTGGTCGCGAAACAGGTGTACCCACCATATTTGGTATTTTGACAACCGATACCATTGAACAAGCGATTGAGAGGGCAGGGACCAAAGCCGGCAATAAGGGTTGGGAAGCTGCACTGGGCGCGATTGAAATGATTGGAGTTATCGCTGACTGGGAGTCAAAAAAATGATAAAATCGAGACGTAAAGCGCGTCAGGCTGCGTTGCAAGCACTTTATTGGACCGTGAGCGTTGGCGACCCAGTACAACAGACAGCGCAGACCATGTGCATCCGTGCACGCCTTTCGGCATCAACCTCGGATTTTGCGATAACTCTGGCCCAAACAGCCTGGGAGCACCGAGAAGAACTGGACGCATCTATTGAACCCGTACTGGAAAATTGGTCATTAGATCGGGTTTCGCGTATAGATCGCATCGTCCTCTGGATGGCACTTGCCGAAATGCGCTATTTCGAAGATATTCCCTACAAAGTCTCTATTGACGAAGCAATAGAACTGGCCAAGCAATTTAGTGAAGCCAATGCTTCTAACTTTATCAACGGTATTCTCGATACCCTGTCCAAGATGAATGCGGGACACCCCAATGGATAATATTGGACGCATCGCGATTTTCTCAGATGTACACGGAAATCTCGAAGCCTTGCAAACAGTGCTGGAAAAAATTGCAGAAGCACAGGTAGATCGAATTATTTGTTTGGGCGATATGGTTGGATACGGCGCAGACCCCAATATGTGCATAGAACGCGTGCGCGAAGTATCGGACCTCGTGCTGGCGGGCAATCACGATTGGGCGGCAGTGGGCCTGGAAGATCCGGGGTTTTTTAACCCCGTGGCACTGGCGGCAATACAATGGACTGTTCAAATGCTGAGTGATGAAAACGCCTCGCTATTGCGATCTTACCAACCCTTTCAAAACGAATCTGCTTATTGTTATGCCCATGCTTCGCCAATTGAACCCGAGTTGTGGCACTATTTATTCGACCCCGAAGATGGCTGGTCAATACTCGCTCAAACCAATTTCGAGATGTGTTTTGTCGGACATTCTCACCGCGCATTTGTGTGCTCGGCATCTGAAAAAACGGTACTTACACGCGAAGGAGAAGTGCAGTTGTCCGACAATGACCGATATCTCGTAAATGTCGGCAGTGTAGGACAACCTCGCGACGGCGATGCGCGAGCGGCTTTTGTCGTGTGGGATCGAGAAAAAGGGAACCTCCAATTGCGCCGCGTGTCTTACGATGTGGCAACAGCGCAGGCCAAAATTCTATCGGCGGGCCTTCCGCCTTTTTTGGCCGAACGCATCGAACTTGGGATGTGAAAGGCGGTAAAATGAATTTCCTGACAAAAATTTTCGGCAGCAAACACGATCGGGATGTAAAGAAAATGCAACCGATTGTGGATGAAATTAATCAACTCTACGAAGAGTATGCCTCTTTGTCCGACGAGGAATTAAAAGGCAAAACAATAGAATTTCGCACGCGCGTTGCCGAAGCGACTGATGATGCTCAAAAACATCTCATTCAATTCAAGGAAGAATTGGCCGCGTTGCAACGAGACGAAGACCGCACCGAACAATTGGAAGCCATTGCAGAAATCGAGGCCGAAATCAAGGATATTGAGCGCGATGTGCTCGATGAAATTCACCCAGAGGCATTTGCCGTCTTTAAGGAAACGTGTAGGCGCTTCAAAGAGCGGGAGAAGTCCTGGGATCGCGCTGGCGATCAAATCGTGTGGCATGAAATACCCTATGACGTGCAATTAATCGGTGCCACCGTATTGCATCAGGGCAAAATCGCCGAAATGGCCACAGGCGAAGGCAAAACGCTGGCTGCGGGTCTGGCTTTGTACCTGAATGGCTTGCTCGGGCGCGGCGTGCATCTCGTCACCGTAAACTCCTACCTCGCCAAGCGCGACGCCATGTGGCTGGGACCCGTGTATCTGTTCCTGGGCCTCACCGTAGGCGTCATTCAGGACCGAGCGTTGGGCGTGGAAGGTTTTATTATGGAAGAAGAGGGGAAAGACGGATATCGCATGCGCCCATGCGATCACAAAGACGCCTGTCTTATGGATATCGTGTACGGCACAAAAGATCAGTTTGGTTTTGATTACCTCTACGATAACATGGCGATTCGCCCCGAAGACCTGATACAGCGCGAGCACTATTTTGCAATTATTGACGAGGTAGATAGCATCCTGATCGACGAGGCGCGCACACCGTTGATCATTTCGGGACCAGTGGCAGAATCCACATCTCATCGGTATGAAGAAATGCGTCCGCTGGTCGAAAAATTGGTGCGAGCGCAAACCCGAGTCGTAAACAATATTTTAAAAGACGCAGAAGAAGAACTCGAATCCGGCGATGAATACGAGGCCGGCATCTTGTTATTGCAGGTCCAGCGCGGAATGCCCAAAAATAGTCGCTTCATGAAGCGACTCCAAGAAGAGGGCATCAAGCGCCTCGTGCAGCGGGTTGAATCCGATTATATCCGCGACAAGCGCACCGGGGAACTGGACGAAGACCTCTATTTCAGCATCGACGAAAAAAGTCACATCATCGACCTGACAGAAAAGGGACGCGACGAAATCAGCCGCAATCCAGACGATTTCGTATTGCCAGATCTCGATGAAGTGCTTCGGGATATAGAACAGAATAAATCGCTATCAGATGCAGAAGAAGACCAGGCAAAAGAAGCTGCCTATCAGGATTACGCAGAAAAAAATGAATCCATCCACAGTGTACGAAAATTGTTGCAAGCCTATTCTCTGTATGAAAAAGACGTGCAATACATGATCGACGACGGCAAGGTTGTCATCGTCGATGAATTTACGGGACGGCCACAGCCCGGACGCCGTTTTGCCGATGGATTGCACCAGGCATTGGAAGCAAAAGAAAAGGTAAAAGTCGAACGCGACACGCAAACAGTGGCAACCATTACGTTGCAAAATTATTTCAGACTCTATGACCGACTGGCGGGAATGACGGGCACAGCCGAAACAGAAGCCGAAGAATTTCATCAAATCTACAAACTCGATGTGGTATCGATTCCAACGCATGAGCCAGTGCGCCGCATCGATTCTAACGACTGGATCTACCGCACAAAACGCGAAAAATACAATGCTCTACTCGATGAAATCGTGCATTTGCACGAACAAAAATTGCCAGTCCTGGTCGGCACAATTTCCGTTGAAACCTCCGAGTTGATTTCGCGGATGCTCGCACGCAAAAAAATCAAACACCAGGTACTCAATGCCCGACAAAATGTACAAGAAGCGCAGATCATCGCGCAGGCCGGGCAACCCGGTGCCGTAACAATAGCGACCAATATGGCCGGGCGCGGTACAGATATCAAACTGGGACCCGGCATCGTAAAAGCGCCCGAAGGGCACCAGTGTGCATTGATTGCAAATCCCGATAGCACCCAGCCCCTGTGTCCTTACATAGACGAATACGGGTGTCGAGATGAAGTCCCGTGTGGATTGACTATTATTGGCACTGAACGACACGAATCCCGTCGCATCGACCGGCAATTGCGCGGTCGCTCTGGGCGGCAAGGGGACCCGGGAAGCTCGCGGTTTTTCATCTCACTGGAAGACGATTTAATGCGTCTATTTGGATCCGAGCGCATTGCCCGTGTCATGGACCGTCTGGGTGCTGAAGAAGGCGAAGTAATCGAACATAGCTGGGTGACAAAATCCATTGAAACCGCGCAAAAACGGGTTGAAGCGCGCAATTTTGAATTTCGAAAACAGGTGCTGGATTACGACGACGTAATGAATCAACAGCGCGAAGTGATTTACGACAGACGCAGACACGCGCTGGAAGAAGAAGATATCTCGGCGATGATCAGCGAAATGATCGACGAAACCATCGATGCGCTATTGGATATTCATATACCGCCCGACGCACATCCCGAAGACTGGAATTTCGATGGATTAATGAACGATTTGCGCAATGTGTTTTTGCAAGCACCTGTCATACCCGATGAAGATCTGCCCCAATTGCGCGAAGCGGGTTTGCGAGATCGTGTATTGCGCGGGGTTCGCGAGGCTTATGATCGCCGCGAAAGGGTCATTGGGGAAGACCGTATGCGCCAGATAGAACGCATGATTTACCTGAGCGTCTTTGATGAAAAGTGGAAAGAACACCTCCGCGAAATGGACGATCTGAAAGAGGGCATTGGCCTTCGCGGTTATGGACAAAAAAATCCATTGATCGAGTACAAGCGCGAAGGTTACGAGATGTTTGTAGCATTGCTCGAAGACATCAACCGAGAAACATTGCGATTGTTATTCCGCATCTCTATTGAAGAAACACCCGCACAACCGCGCACCCAGCAGCCTGCACGCCTGTCATTGGAACACCGCGATGCCACGGGAATGGGCTTTGCTGGCATGCCCGAACCGGGCGCCGATGAATTGACCGCCAATTCTACAGAAGGCGATGCGCCAAAAAAACAGCCGGTACGCGTTGAAAAAAAGGTGGGGCGAAACGCGCCATGTCCGTGCGGCAGTGGCAAGAAGTACAAGCATTGCCATGGAAGAGCTTAAAATCAATGAGGAGATAAACGTATGAAGTCGCGTGAAAATTTGCTGGATGATGCGCGTCAAAATATTTCAGAAATGACTGTACAGGAAGTAAATGAGTATTTGAACGAGGGTAATAATCCCGTATTACTCGACGTGCGAGGACTGGATGAATGGGAGCGCGGGCACTTAAAAGGATCAGTACACATACCGCGCGGCGAATTGGAATATAAAGCTGAATTGGCAATGCCCGATAAATCGCGTGAAGTGATTGTGATTTGTGCAGGCGGCGTGCGATCCCTCCTCGCTGGCGAAACCCTGAAAACCATGGGATACGAAAAAGTGATCTCGATGGACGGCGGATACGGGGATTGGGAAGATGCGCATTTGCCGGCTGAAATACCACCGCCACCGGAAGAAATGGGCGCGCCAGAAACCCCTGAACTGCTCAAAGAGCAAATTGATCATCTGGAAAAAGTACTGGCTCAGAAAAAAACAAAGCTGGCTGATATATAGCAATGACGCATGCCTCGCCCCTACAGTCGTTCACATTTCCCAGCCCTTCTTCTTCATCTGCGTCCATCTGCGGATTCCACTTTTTACACTTGCGCAAATATTGGTGCTTCTGTATATTTTCCCGCCTTAGCACTCAAAATAACAGAGTGCTAACAACATATAAACAATTAAATTTATTACGTTTAACTGTTTTTCAAGGAGGGTTCTCATGAATGTCCGTCCGCTTTCCGATCGCATCCTGGTGCGACGGGTGGATGCTGATGAGCAAGTGAAGGGGGGCATTATCATCCCCGATACCGCTGTGGAAACACCACAGGAAGCTGAGGTCGTTGCCGTTGGACCGGGCAAACGCAATAAGAATGGCGACGTGATCGCGCCAGCGGTAAAATCTGGAGAAAAAATTTTAATTGGCAAATACTCCGGCACGGAAATTGAAGTTGATGGCGATGATTACGTAATCGTAAACGAAGATGACGTATTGGGCATTATTCAGTAGAAGGAGATTGATATTATGGCAAAACAGATTGCCTATGGAATAGATGCTCGAGAGCGCATTCTCGATGGTGTAACGCTCCTGAGCAAAGCCGTGAAAGCCACGTTGGGACCTGCTGGACGAAATGTGGTTGTCGCAAAATCCTGGGGGTCTCCCACCGTGACAAAAGACGGCGTGAGCGTTGCAAAAGAAATCGAACTCGAAGACGCTTACGAAAACATGGGAGTGCAGATGGTCAAAGAAGTCGCTTCCAAGACTTCTGACATTGCAGGCGACGGCACAACCACAGCGACAGTACTCGCCGAAGCGATCTTCCGTGAAGGCTTGCGCAATGTAACCGCCGGAGCCAACCCGATGGACCTCAAACGCGGTATCGACGCGGCTGTTGCATCCGTGGTCAAAGCATTGGAAGACCAGAGCCAGCCGGTAAAAGACCGCAACTCAATTGCACAAGTAGGGACAATATCCGCCAACAGTGACAGCAGCATCGGAGAGATTATAGCCGATGCAATGGACAAAGTTGGCAAAGACGGCACAATCACAGTCGAAGAAGCCAAAAGCATCGAGACAACACTGGATGTAGTCGAAGGAATGCAGTTTGACCGCGGTTATCTATCGCCCTATTTTGTGACCGATCAGGAAAACATGGAAGCCATACTGGAAGACGCGCTGATTCTCATTCACGAGGCGAAGTTGTCAAACATGAACGACTTATTGCCTCTGCTCGAAAAAGTTGCCGGTGCAGGCAAGCCGCTTCTGGTCATCGCCGAAGACGTCGAAGGTGAAGCTCTCGCCACTTTTGTCGTCAACAAAGTGCGCGGCACCCTCGCTGCCTGTGCCGTAAAAGCACCGGGATATGGCGACCGCCGCAAAGAAATGTTGGGTGACATCGCCGTACTAACAGGTGGGCGCGTGATAACGGAAGACCTCGGCATAAAGCTCGAAAACGTCGAGATTAGCGACCTCGGGCAGACCAAGCGCGTAGTGATCGACAAAGACAACACCACAATCGTAGAAGGCGTGGGATCTATAGCCGATATCCAGGGCAGAACGAGTCAGATTCGTCGGCAGATTGAAGACACCACCTCTGACTACGACCGCGAAAAACTCGAAGAGCGATTGGCAAAATTGGCCGGAGGTGTGGCCGTCATCAACGTTGGAGCGGCAACAGAAACAGAAATGAAAGAAAAGAAAGCCCGCGTCGAAGACGCACTCCATTCCGTGCGCGCTGCCGTTGAAGAAGGCATCGTACCCGGCGGCGGAGTCGCCCTCCTGCGCAGCCTTGGCGCATTAGACGAAACGGATGTACATGGCGACCAGAGCACAGGCGTAGATATCGTGCGTCGCGCACTGCAAGCCCCCCTGCGTCAAATCGCCGATAATGCCGGCATAGAAGGCAGCCTCGTCGTGCAAAAAGTGAACGAAGGCGAAGGCGCTTACGGGTTTAATGCACGCACCGAGCAATACGAAGACCTCGTAGATTCCGGTGTAATTGATCCCACAAAAGTGGTGCGCACTGCGATGGAAAATGCAGCGTCCATCGCGGGACTGTTATTGACAACCGAAGCTCTGGTGACAGATCTGCCAGAAGAAAACGAAGGTGCAGCGCCCGCCCACGATCACGGGCACATGCACTAAATCGGATTGTCAAAATATGCTCAACCTCCACAAAGGGCTGACCAATGGTCAGCCTTTTTTTTGTGTTTGGTTGAATTTGTGGGCAATTTTATCTATATTATGCAAAGACTTAAACCAAATTTGACGAAAGGATATTATGGCAAAAACGAAACCACAGGCCGATGAACCTCGGGAAACTGAAGGCGCAACATCCACAGCAAAAAAAGCAAAACGCCCGTCCAAAAAGCAGGCAACTAAAAAAACAGCCAAAAAGCCAGCTAAGAAAACGAGCACCAGATCTTCTACACCGCGTGTATCAAAAAAGCGGTCGTCCAAAAAGCCTGCGAAAAAGCAGCCATCTAAAAAAACAGCCAAAAAGCAATCAGCCAAAAAACCTGCGCAGAAAGCCAAAAAACCTGCGAAAAAGGCTGAAATGCCCGCCGCACAGGAAGAGCGCACGGTGATCTCATCGCCGCCATCCAGACGGCGCAGGGAAAAGGAAAAGACCGCTGTTGATCGAGATCAAAAAGCTGTAGAAGCCGCGCAAACACCTCAAGAGACCCCAGAGAATGTACAGACTGAAGAAATGCAATGGGGACGTCGAACAAGGCGGTCTGCACCAATTGGCTGGGAAGATCGCGCCGGTGTAAGCACACCTGTTCAACCCGCCCGACAGCAAGACGCGAACACAGAAGAAAAAACCGTTCAAGCACCACCGCAAACACGAACCGAAACACCTGCTCAGGCCCAGCGGAATGAACCAAAAAAAGAAGATACCCGCAATGAGCCTCGCCAAAAAGACACGCGCAAAGTGTCTCGCCCACCTAAAGGACGCAATCAGAGCAATCAGAACAAACAGCGGCCTTCAAAGCGCACAAGCGATCGCAGTCGCAGCCAGAAACCCGATCAACCATCGAACAAATTGACACAAATTTTGGCGCAATCCTGGACCGAAGACAAAACGCGGCAATTCATCAGCGAAGGCTTTCTCGGCAGTTTATCGCCCGAACTGGTCAACAATGGAAATAGTGAATCCATCCCGGACGCCGAGAGGCTCAAAAAGCCCCTAGAAATGATCCGCAAAGTTCTGGCCGATGAGTGTATGGTAGCCGACGATGTCACAGATTTGATGTTGCTCGACGTGGTGATGAATGCCCTATCAGACCGCATTGACGTGTGCCGACTACAGGCCGAGTCCAACGCACTGGCGGATATAGACGCGATCTTAGAATTGCGCTATAAAGCCGACCGGCGATTGATAGAAGCGGTAAATGCCTTGAAAAATGCATGAAATATACCCGCCAATCTTGAAGCCCCGTCTGACAAAAGTCAAACGGGGCTTTTGTGTGAAAAAACGCAACAATGACTTCAATCTTCTCATCACCCCACCGAAAGAGACAAAATAAACGCAAAACAGGTGTATCCCGGCGTTACACTTCATATATATTTATATAAATCAATCAGTTATTTATATTTTCCTTAAATAAGCACTTATAAATGTATCCTTTTGTTTACACTTATAAGTGATTGTCACATTTGCAACACAAATAATTCTCAAATTTTATCCCTTTGTTTTTCAAGCACTTGACTACATTCAAGTGCTTTTTTTTATGCTGGAACGTTTTTTGGCACGCTTTTTGCGCCATGAAACTATTGATCACGGCCTCGTCTATCTCATGGCGTACCTCAAATTCCATCTTCAATCTTTCATGAAAGGAAAGGCAAAAATGACTCATACAGAAATAAGTGCCGAAGATCAGACCAACGCCAACAGCTATACCATCACCAACCTGACCAACGGCACTACCTACACCTACAAGGTACGTGCGGTAAACGCACAAGGCGAAAGCACAGAATCCAATGAGGCCAGTACCACACCATCATTATCGCCAATGACAGTAACATGGCCTGAAGATATACAGGGCACAGAAGACAGTTCCATCTGGACCTCATTAACATCTGATCCCCTTCAGATCCCTCAAATAAGCGTATCTGGGGGCCAATCACCCTATACATATACCATAGACGAAAACGGCGCACCTGATGGTCTGGAGATTAATCAATCGGGAACCCTCACAGGTACACCCACAGAGCCTGGGATTTTCGAAGTAAGAGTCGTTGTGCAGGATAACGGAGGCCAGAGTGCGAGTCACAACCTGGACATAACAATACGCCCAGCACTGAATGTCTTGTCAATAGCGTATAAAACCGTCGAACAGGACAAATCAATTACCCCGATTCATCTATCAGCAACCGGAGGTTGGGATCCCTATACGTATTCCATATCCGGCGCACCTTCAGGTATTTCTCTATCAAGTGACAATCGCATCACAGGCAGCCCCTCACAGGGTGGAACTTCCACAATTACCGTGACCGTGACCGATGACCACGGCAATACTGCGGAACGCAGTTTCAATATGAGCGTTTATTCACTACAACTTGCCAAACTATTTTCTCCGATTTTGATTTTGACAAAAAATCTAACGCAACCAGGCCGCAAAGTGATCTTCCCTGAGCCTGTAGAGATCATGGGTGCAGAGTCTGTTTCTAATCTTTGGTTCCATTTTGGGGATAATACAGGAGAAGGTATTGGTATCGATTCTAAATATCCAGCGTCAGGATGGATTCCTGATTTACTTAGTTTTTACCAGACTCAACATCCTGATATTAATTTTTCTGAGAATAACTTTGCTTCCTTACCTGCAGCTTTATGGTATTTGGGACGCCATCCTGGACAGGGGGCGGTGTTGGAAACATATCTTGTGTCGGCACATTTTGAATATCCTGGTAACGGGGACAGGGATGATGAGAGTGAGGGTAAAGATAGCTGGTATGATTACTATAATAGCACTACTCATCCTAAGCGTGGGGATCATCCAAATTTTCCCCATACAGCATACGTGCATATTTTTGAAGAAGGCGGTCAAGTCGTCATACAGTATTATTACTTACGCGATGTGTGACTTCAAAATGTTACGAGGCCGTCAAAATCCAGCGGGTCTCTGTAATTGATGATATTTAGAAAGACACACATGGTATGGGTTAAGATTTTGGTATGCCACAAGTTTAATAGATGCCAAGCATCTCGCACTTTCATGCGCGCAATATGCAAACGTTCAGTCAATTGTGCGTAAACGGTTTCGACTAATCGCCTTGTGGTTCTCTTGGCTTTGGGCAAAATGAAAGGGGTGCGTTGTGGATTGTCTTTCATATTGGACTTTAAGGGTGTCTTTATGCGTATGCGGTAGGTATCAAAGCACCTTTTTTGCCAGTCCAAATCCATAAATGCTGAATCGGCTAAGACGGTTGTATCTCCCATTGTGCCTTCTATGAGTGCGTCTCGGCACTGCTTGTCGTGTCCATAGGCTTGCAGGATGGGTGCGTGGAGGATAAGGCCATAATCCGTGATCCTCAGACCGCCCTTAAAACCAAAATAGGCTTCGTTTTTAGCAGCACAGAAGCCTTTTGAAGGGGTAGGGAACTCAAAGACAGGCTCTGTTTTAAAAATCTTGCGCGTGTGTCGCCTTGCCAGTTTACAGATGGGTAAGGGCAAGGTGTCTATGATCTGACAGGACGCCTGATGCCCTTCGAGGCAGGCCACAATCCGCTGTTGCATCCACATCTTGACAACCCACAAATTGGCACATTGACGCACAAAGGCCGGACGATCTTTCAAAGTGGGAAACCAGCAAGAAAAATGTTCTTTCATCTGCTCATAAAGTTTCTTCTGGCTTGAATACCCCAAAAAGTGACCCACAATTTCTATGGTGAGGCATTCCACATCACTTAAACCGGGGTCAAAGCCTGCCCGACGCGGCTTGCCATGCACCTCACAATACGCTGGATAGAGGTCGTCTTCAATAAAACAGTAGATTGCAATGACAAAAAGGGCTAAATTATACATCGGAGGTTCCTTTCGTTGTATGGCTTCTTGTTTTATGGACAATCCAAGATAGCCGAGGAACCTCTTTTTGTCTATTTAAAGTCACACATCACGTTATTACTTTTATCCCTTTAATGATTGGGAAAATGACCACGAAGGGGATTGGCCGCACGTTAATGTTCGCGTAACATCTTATGATCCAAATGACGCAGAACTCGTTGGAATCGACTACAAATTTCATGGCAAAGGTATGAATTATACCAGCAAGGGTGAAAGAATTTTCAATCCTCGAATAAATTTTGCACCGGCTGAAGGCGAAACGCATCCAGTTGTATATGTAGGAGCAGGTTCCCATGGCTCGTTTCCCACAGGAGGCAATTATACCAGTGCTGGTAAATTCGGTGTTGATGAAGACCTGACAAAGA
The DNA here is from genome assembly GCA_965205975.1 of Candidatus Latescibacterota bacterium. Taxonomy (GTDB): domain Bacteria; phylum Latescibacterota; class UBA2968; order UBA2968; family UBA2968; genus VXRD01. Next base: position 4,548,948 of record OZ242195.1, on the reverse strand, counting down.
GTGGCGTTGTCCTGAGCACCAATGTTGAGGACACACCCGATGTTGCAGAATCTTATGATTTAATACTTTTACCCAATCCAGATCCAGATCAACCCAATAAGGGTTTGTCACCAGAAATGAGTTGGTTAGGTACAGAAGCAGTATGGGGAACTGTAACCATCCCAAGCATTGGAATTAATTATGCTGCTGATGGACCATTTCATAGTGGTTGGGGCAGTTGGGGAGCGAGTGGTTATGATAAGGTTAATGTTCCTTATACAATACTGTGAACAGTTTTAAGCGGCGCGTGCGCCATAATCCTTAAGGGATTGATATTCAGGTCGTTTTTTGATGCAAGTGTGCTCCAACCCGAAGATGCGAATAATTCGATTGAGATAATGTTGATTGAATGCCCTGATTTTCACACTGCCCATAGAGAAGCGATGCACGCCGTCCTTCTTTTTCGCGTTGAGGCATTCAGATTTGGCCAAATTTAAGGTGGTCAAAGACGCATTAAAATGAAAGTCGAGGCGTGCCTGATCCCGTGCTTGAGAATCGGCCAGACCTGTAAACTGTTTGGCATCGCGGAAGAGAAACTCTATTTGGAAGCGTGCTTTGTAATAGCGATAGACCTGCCAAGCATCGAGTGTCTCATCTGTAGAAAAGAGAATCACATAGCAGGGTGTTTCGCCTTCTGCTTGTTTGAGCAGGACAACGACTTTGAGATTGCGGTTAAATGAGATATGGTTGAGCAGCCCGCTATAAAGGGTCAGGTCATCCTCTTGGCCTACAAAGTCAAATCGGGACAGGTCTTGCCAATTGACCTTGCCATCATAAGTTTTCTGTCGTCCTCTGCCTGGTCTTTTGGGTCCTTTGTATAAATAGCGACAGTTGGCATCACATCGCAGTTTGCCTACAATATCCTTGTTCAAGGCGGTGATGCCGTCAATAAAATCGGCATTGGCAAAGCTGCCATCCACGACGATATAGTGTTCACACGCAGCCAAATGGGGTGCCACCTTGCCGATATGGTCAAGATATTGTTGCATTCTTGTCGTATGCACATCTTTGTCCTTACCATGAGCCTCTTGACCCTTTCTTTTGGCTTCTTCTTGCGAGAGGGTCTGTTCGACAGACAAGGTCAGTGCCGTATGCTTTTTTATATCTACGACGGCTAACGCTGAAATTTCTAACCCTTTTTGTGCCTTTGAAGCACATCCGTTCCAAAACGCATCGCGTGAGAAGGTATGCTTACCTGCTTTTTTGATGAAACTGGGATCAAAGGCCAGGATGCGGTCACTTTCTTCTCCAAAGGTTTCATCAATCACCTGCCGATTAAATCGGATAAAGTCAAATGGCTTAGCAAAGTTGCGAGAATAGGTATGCTCACACAAATCACTATACCGACTCATATTGCGAAAGTTGATCTTCCCGCGTGTGACGAGAATCGTTGTAAAAAGGGTCAACAGAAATTTCTTTTGCGGTTTGGATATTTTTATGCGATTGAGTATCTTTATTGCCAGTTCCATTGTGCCGTCTCTCCAGATGTGGGGTATCTTTGACTTGGGCGTTTAAGACACCTTAAATCTGCGTGAACGGCACTTTTTTGTCAAAACTTCTATCTTTTTTTGTTCACAGTATTGTTATACCGAGTTCCAACAATTCCCAATTGTGCAAGACGTTAGCTGGAGCGGTACAATAAATCTGATTGGTGATATTGTGGTCTATCCTGGCGCGACCTTGACAATTGACGCTGGCACGGTGATCAGAGCCGCTCCCAATCGAGATATTCACGGCATGAAAGATGCAAATCACATCGATATTATCAACTACGGAGAGATAAACGCCAATGGAACAAGCTCGCAGCCCGTTGTATTTCGTTCCGACAGTTCAACGCCTGCGGCAGGAGACTGGTATGGCATCAGGAATTATGGCGATTTGACCATGAGCCATTGTACAATTCAATACGCAGTGGTTGGCCTGGATTTGCAAGGGACGCAGATGTTGACGGATATGACATTGTTGAGCAATACTTATAACACATCCCTTACAATCGCATCAATAGCGGGTGTGACAGCCACTCAAAATGGGGCAATTACAGATATATCGGTGACGGCATCAGGAGGGTGGACACCTTATACCTATTCCACATCTGACTTGCCTTCGGGTATCGTCCTGAATCAAAATCAAAACACGGCTCTCATCACAGGCACACCCACAGCGGCTGGTAACTCTGACATTACAGTGACCGTGCGGGATGCTGTAGGTGGTGAGGCATCGACAACGTTTAATCTGTCTGTTTCTGCGGCTACTCGGCCCATAGAGATCGCGGCAATAGCGGATGTGATAGCCACTCAGAATGTGGCAATTGACACCATACAGGTAAAAGCATCGGGGGGTAGCGGATCCTATACGTATTGGATAGGGAGCACCCCTCCCCCAGCGAATGCCCCTCTCCCAGCGCACAACCCACCCATAGGTTCTGGTCTTTCTATTGATTCGAATGGCCGCATCACTGGCACACCCACAGTGAGTAGCGACTTCAGGATCACAGTCGCAGTGCGAAATGCTATCGTTGGTCGTGCTCCCCCCACACAGGAAAGTCGCTATTTCACTATGCGCGTCAGACCGCGTGTGAGCGTCTCGACAATAGACGATATATCCGTCGAAATCAGTGCTGTGCAGACCAACAGTCCCATTACCCCTATTCAAGTCTCAGCATCAGGCGGACAAACGCCTTATGCCTATTCCATGTCCAGCAATCCTGCCACGGGTGCTGGTCTGTCTATCAATTCGAGCAGTGGACAAATCACTGGCACCCCCACACAGAGAGGCTCTTTCACGCTTACTGTCACTGTGACCGATGATCACGGCAGGACAGGAACTGGCAGTTTTTCTATGACTGTCCGTCTGATCGCAGACTTTAATGATGATGGTGTGGTCAATGTAGCAGATTTCTTACTTTTTGTGGATGTGTTTGGTCTCTCCGAAGGTGATGATGGATTTAATGCGGATATGGACCTGAATGGCGATGGATACTCCCACTTCACACTTCCCCTCACGCCCAACCGTGTACCCCGTGCCCACCCCCGGGGAACCAGATCAAATCCACGACAAACGAAACCAGCACCCCTGTCGCCCTGCCCGCAATAATCCCGAAAAAGAGCGGGCGGTATTTTTCATAAAGAGACACACCGCCCACCCGGATAACGATAGCTTTGAACAGCCAGACAATAATAAGAGATGTAATCTCGTGGAGAATACTCGTCGTCGTAATAATAAAACCCACGGGATGGATGGGCCACCAGGGCAGGCGGTACCGAAGCGCCGTGAGAATCGCAAAAATGAAGCCTCCAAAGCCGAACAGCACCATCCGCTCCCATGAAGCCGGCTCGGGCGATTTGATCTTCGTGACAATCGCGTCGTACAGCCGGGGCGCGTACCGGGTAAACGGATACTCCGTAAAATTGTACGCCCCGTGTGTATAGCCCAGATAGAGCACCATCGAAATATTGACCACCAGCGCACCGCCCAACCCCAAAAGCAACACCCAAAAAAGCGCGCGCTTATTGCCCGGCACGCGGTCAAAAACTTTGGCATTCTGCGACAGCGCCGGCATAAACAGCATCCAGCGCAACGCGTGAGCCGTAGAACCCACGGCAATCGTCCTCGGATCAATCGTAACCGTACCGATCAGTTGAAAACCCATATCCAGAGGCGTCGTGGGAATACCCAGGTACAGCGTACCCGACTCGCACACAAAACGGGCAAGCGCAATATAAATAACAATCGCCGCCGGTATCGTAATCATCAAAAGCCCCGGCGCGACCCCCGCCTTCAAAAGATAGGCTATGATATAGGCAACGCCGACAACCAAGCCACTCACAGCCGTGCGGTAAGAAAGAAGCTCATCCGCATCATCCACATCGGGATCATTATGCCACGCCTTCCTGAAAACCGCCTTCAAGTGCCGCCGCGCAGTCCAGAGTCCCCATGCCACAAACACAAAAAGCGCGCCCATACACTGCCACTGCACCAGGGGATCTCCCCATCCGCCGCCCTTCTGGTGCATGCGCCCAAACTGAAAGCCCGTCTTCCGGATAAGCGCAATCTCGCCCATCAACAAAAAGTGGAAAAACCAGATCGAAAAAAGAATTTCCAGATTCACAAAATATCCAAAGCCAATCGTATAAGTATTAATATGAGTCAGCAACGGCGGAAAAAGGCGTGCAAAATAAAAAAGCCCGCCATTAGGACTCATGCTAATGCGGGGCACCGTCGTATAAAAATAAGTAATAATATTCCACCCGATAATCCCAAACGCCAGCCCAAAACCAATCCAGAAGAGATACCCCCGAAAAAGGACCGGCCAGCCGCTTCGTCCCAAAGAATCGCGCGTCTCCGCAACCATCTCGAGAATAGGCGCGAGCAAAGGATAATCCAGGCGCTCGCTCTCAACCCATTGCTTGCGAAGAATAACCACCAGGCAGAAACACACCACAAACCCGGCCAAAATCAGCGTAATCCACCAGAAAATCGGCCCGACCCACACCTCCCACGGAATGGGCACCCCAGATGGTAGCCCCTCGTACAAAAACGTCGTCTGCTGGTGATCATTGGAAGGAAAGAGATAAGGCGGAAGAAAGGGCTGAACATTGTCAATCCACCCATTCTCCGGCGTAGCCAGATAATAAGGCGCGGCCATCAGCCCCAGCCAGACACCGGTCAACCCACGCGCGGGAATAATCGCACCAATCAGCCCCATCGCGAAAATAACAGCTAATTCTCGAGAAGCCAGACCCTGCCTGTCGAACCGAATCTTCAGAAGTGTATTGACAATAAAAACGCACAAAAAAATCGCAAAAATGGAAACCGGAAGATGCGTAATATTAACTGCGGAAGTATTTGCAGCCGTGCGGGAATACGTCACCCATGCACTCGCCAGACAAGAAATCAGAAGCCCCAACGCGACACTGCGAGGCGTAATGCGCGCCGCTCTTCGTTGGGCATCTTCAGATGTGGGAGACAGGGATTCGGGAAGGGCCATAGTGTTTTAGAAAAAAAGGCTCTGCGATATCGTCAAATGCTCACTTAAAGCAAGCTCAGATTTTTTACTGACCACTTACTCAAAATATCGAATTATTCACCGCTCTCAGCCGCCCGGCGCAAAGCCAAGAACGCCACTTTCAGGGGTTGGCTGACAGCACTATGCGGCTCAGCGAGGACGAGGTTTTGATAGGCTTCGAGATAATTTGTGCGAATCCTGTGAAACAGGTGCAGGAAATGACGCAAGAAGCCTATACAATCCAGAATAACTACCTCAATACCGCCAGTCTCATCGTATATACCTTTGGCATATTCTTGAACTCTCTGGTCAATCTCGTCCGTAGTAATAAAAATATAATTGTCTATTCTCAGGCCACTGGTGCTGAGCTTTTGAAGAGCGCGATTAATATCCTCCTGCGTCACGCGCCTTGTTTTCATTTCATAAGCCGTGGCCACAGCGTCGTCACCAATCAAAGTAATCTGTACGTCCCCAAGTGCTCCGGTCTGTTCGTCGGCGGATGTGTGAGATTCGAGTGGAAGCACTCGTTCTCTCAAGTGATCGGAAGCGCATTGGTAGGCCGCCGCGACAACCAGTACTGGCAGCCGACTTGAACGAGGAGAGGCGAGATGTTGTTGGATGAGGGAAACGATAGCCTCAGATGAAAGAGGAACGGATTCTTCTGAGGTTTTCAAGTCTGCACGCAATGACGTGATTTGTTGCTGCCCCTCATTTCTAACTATAAGAAGATGTCTTACAGTTTCTGCCAGCAAATCATCTGGTGAAACTCTACCCATATATACATGGTTGAGGAGTTGTAGAACTGTCTGGTATAATTTCGGAGGTCGTCCCACAAGGTTCACATCTGGCGTCAACACAATATTCCTATTTCTGAACGCAGGCGTTAGAAATGCAGTGGTTGAGTTACAGGGAAGATCATGCTGGTTGATGAATGTGGATACATAGGATTCGTCGTAGGTCCTTCCTGAGTAGGTGTCGTCATCTCCAATTTCAGTGTAAGGCTTGCGTATATCCACCTCCGGGCGATGAATTTTGGCGAGTAATGAAGCCATCAATAGTCGAGTACCAGCCCTGTTCTGTACATTCCTGCAAATATACTCTATGCTGTTCGCTATCCCGACATCGTCTATGAGAGACTTATCGAGATTCTCGGATGCACGCTGAAAAACTATAGAAAGGATTCCTGGTGGACTGGGCGTGGACTCTCCACACTATCGGGTTCGTAGTTTATCCAGAGGAGTTCTTGTCTGAAGGTTTTCACAGAATGAACGACCTTTGCAGGGGCTTCTATACAACGCCAATCCCCATAGAGTTCGTCCATCAATTTGGAGCGATAGCTGGATAGGGCAACTCTGCCATTTACCTTATGGAGCACTTCAGCCAACTCTCTGTGTTCATCGTCCGTCATTTCGTAGCCGTAGGCATTGATGTCGCCACGAGAATCATGAGGATAAGGTGGATCACAATAGAACAAGGTGTCTTCGCTGTCATAACGCTTGATCACGTTGGTTGCTTTGTCATTCTCTATCTGAACGCGAAGAAGCCTCTGTGCAATGAGGGGAAGGTCTTCAACGGCTCCAAGCCATCGAGAGACAGCTCCCGCCATACCTGCGCGGCTCGTCAGGCGGCAGTGCGCCCATCTACCTGCGCTGGCCTTCTGCGCCAAGCCAGTGCGGACTTGCCTGGCGCGAATATAAAAACGTCTTGCCCTCTCTACATCTGATACGTCGTGAGCCAGCTCATTAATCGCACTTTCGAACTCTTCACGGGAAAATGGTGTCAGACCAATTGCCTCTACCAACTTGTTCTTACGATCCCTCAGCACCCGGAAGAAGTTGGCGATCTCGCCATCAATGTCATTATAGGTTTCAACAGGCGATGGCCTTCGGTTCAGCAGAACTGCCGCCGAACCACCAAACGGCTCACAGAAATGCTGAGCTTCAGGTAGCAATGGAAGCAACCAATCGAGATGGCTGAACTTGCCTCCATACCAACCAAAAGCTATAAGTTTGCCCATTGTTGCTCCAATTCAGTCACAGAATATATTATGCTAATTCATTTTGTGTTGCTTTTCAGGCCTTTGACGACTTACTTTTTCTTAACTAACTTTGCCTAATATAGTCACATATAGCGGCAACAAGCTATAAAAATTTATCGCAAAGACATTTTTAAATGACTCACAAATTGAAAGTTCTGATCTGGATACTACTGGTATTCACCGCGGGGCCCCTGCATGCGAGTCCGCCGCCTGTAATCGCCGATTACAACGCGGAAGTAAGAGGAAGCGACGGTCGCGTAGATATACCCGTACTCATACGCCGCTTGACGGAACTCCGCGTCAACACCTACTTCTTTCTCATCTGGCACAGAGAAACCGATTGGGAAGACCTGAAACTATTTTTACCCGCAGCGCAAAAAGCGGGCATCGACACCTGGGTCTATCTCGTACCGCCTACAGAAAGCCCGCCGATATACGGCACGCGATATTCCGAACCATTTCGTCTAAATTACATACGCTGGGCAGAAGAAATCGCGCTATTATCACTCGCCTATCCCAATTTGAAAGCATTTGTAATCGACGACTTCTGGGCCAACCGAAACCTATATACCCCCGCCTATGTATCCACCATGCGCCAAACAGCGCGGGCCATCAACCCCAACATGGAATTCTGGCCCCTGATGTATTACCCCGAAATGGACCGGGCATTTGTCGCAAACTATGGGAACGCAATCGACGGCGTAGTCGCCGCCTATCCCAAAACCGCGCAAACCGTACAACGGACATGGCAATTGCTCAACGACCAGCGAGACACACCCGCGAGATGGCAATTCTCCTATCCCGCATACACCCGCTCGGCAATGGGCGACGCCGCAAGTCTCCAGAGGCAATTTCGCGTACTGCCCAACGCCGAGCACTATACACTTCGATTGACGCAACAAGACGGCTATGAAGGACCAACAGCGGGCTACCATTTCAAACAATTGCTCATAGATGACCAGATCGCGTGGGAAGAAGACGTGGCTGGCGGCGAAAAAGCCTGGCAAACAGAAGAATTAAACCTCGCCCCACTGGTGAACCAGAAAACACATATAACCCTGACCATTCGCGTATATGACCGCAAGCGCGTATCCAACTTTCCCGTACTCGTAGAAATACAGGAACCCGTTGTACAGGGCCTCGTACCAGAAGAAAACTGGCAACAAATAGTTAAAGGACGCTGGACCGTGAACTTTGAACCTGCCTATCAGGGTGCGGGCAGATATCGCATACCACTAATCGTCATGATAGCGGCAACCCGATACCAATTTGTAAAACGGAACGGGGAACCCGGCACAGCCGAGCGCATCCGAGACAAAGTGAAAATGGCACTGATACAAAGGCGACAGGGTTTCTGCGAAGGCGTCGTAACCTACGCCCTGCCCAAAGCGCCCGACGACGAAATCTTCAGAACTATCCGACGACTTTTTCTCAAAGCCAGCACCTCCCGCAACGCAGACTTTGACAGCAACGGAAAAATAGATTTTGGAGACTTTCTCCTATTCGCCAACGCCTACGGAAAAATCGTAGGCGAATACGCGACTGTATTCGCCCCCTTTGACCTGGACCTGGACGGCAAAGTGGGATTTGGCGACTTCTTGATCTTCGTACAAGCCTTTAAAACGCCAAAAGGAGAGTAAAATGGCACGCATGACCGACACCACAGACCTGCAGCATCCGCACCTTCCCGACACTGAAAACGAAATGAGTCGCCGTTATCTTCGGATGATCGAACAGTGGATTCCAACGGGCATCGCGTACTTTTCCGACTGGCCCGACCGCCCCAACTGCGGGCATTTCTTCGGCGGATGTCACTGGTACGGAATCGAAACCATCAGTTGTGCCGAAACGTTTGCCTACGCCAGTACGTCGCCAGAATACGACGAGACATCCACGGGCGTATCCCGCGACGCCCTGCGGGAAATGGCGATCAAAGGCGTGCGCTACCTCTGTTTCACGCACGACTCCGGGCCCGAGGACTGCGTACGTCCACAAGAAGGACTGGGCCGCTCGGAAAACTGCGGCACCAAATGGGGTGAACGGGGCAAAGGCTTCTTTCGCGAAAGCCAGTGCGGAAGCACCGTCGCTGGCCTCGCGCACGTCTGCTTGCTACTGCGGGAATGGGTCGATGAAGAAACATGGATGATGGTCGCCCGCGTACATGAAGACTACGCCGCGCGGTTCGGCAACATGGCACCCAAAAGCGGCGTCTATACAGACACACAGATGGAAGAAAATGCCTGGACCTCTCACGGGCTCACCTCTTGCTTCCTCTTCCTATCCGAACACGCGGACGCCGCAGCCTGGGAAGCAACCGCCCGCAGATGGATGTTCTCCACATGCGCCGCGCCACAAGACGCCAAAGACCTGGGCCTCGTAGGCCGCGAAACCGCACGCACCCTGACCGAAAAAATCTTCACAGCACTCCCCGACTACCTCGCGGAAAATCACGGCATGGTCCACCCCAGCTACACGGCTTCGGGCCTCTCTCCCCTGATGAGCGTAGGCTGTCTGCATCAACTCTGGGGCCGCGAGTTGCCGCCAGAACTCTTCTGGAACAAACAGCGCGTGTACGAAAACCTGAAAGCACTCACCGACGGCGGCGGATATGCCCAGGCTGTTCAGGGAATGGACTGGCATTATCTAAACATATTCGCAACCATTTCCGCGCACGCGATTGCCGCCGTATTCTTCGACGACCCGGACGCCGCAGCCATGGAACACCTGGGACTGGAACATGCCGAACTACGTCAGCGCGGAAATGGGGGACGGATGTACGATCAGGACCTCGCCCTGAAAGCCCACGATCAGCAAGACCCCATGATCATGCGCGAAGTCTCAATCTCGGGCGCCGCCAGTCTATATCTATTCCATCGCCTCTTTGGACCAGGCCCATCGCCTGCACCCACCGCAGAAATGGAATCGCGCCTCTCGGGCGTACGCCACTTCCCCCACGCAGGATTTGTACACCACAGACACCCGCACGGACAGACCTCATTTGCCTGGCGCAACTCCATCATGGCCCTGCCCCTCACGCGAGAAGGAATTTACACCATCGCTCCGTGTTCAGACACCTGGCTCGGCACACCCATCGTACAAAACCGCCCCGACAGCCACCGCCTCAAAACCGTGCGCGTTGCCGAATACGACGACAGCTTTGCAGCAGCCCTAATAATAGACCGCTGCCAGGAATCCCTGCGGCAACACGTACTCTTTGCCAGCCTGCCAGATGGCCGCATCTTATCTTTTGAAAAATTCACCGCCCGGGAAGACCTCGTACTGGAAGAACTCAACCAGGGATTTTTGCGCATCACCAACGAACACTTCTCACACATGGCTCCCAACTGCCGCGGAGAGCGCGTACTATATCGCCCCAACGGCGAAACCCGGTACGCGGGCTGGCACGGCGAAACCGAAGCAGACGACATAATCGACAACCTGGGCCATCCCCCCTATCTCAACATAGACAACCGCCTGGGCATACACTTTACCGGGAATGGCGACACAGTCTATCACAACCGGCACTACTTCAACCCCTACCGCGCCATAGCCGACGACCTCACATTGTCCCGACTAACGGGCGAAAAACCCCTTCGTGCGGGCGAAGAAGCGGGCCGCTTAACAGCCCTGCTAATCCCCGAACAAACCGCCGCCGACACACCCGGTACCCCCTTCGAAATACTAACTGCACCAGAAGATAGCATCGGCTTGATAGCCGAAGGATATCTCGCCGCCGCAAACTTCGGCACCACACAACAAATATGCACTTTCACCGCAAACAGAACCGAACAGTTGCCAGTCTTTCCCGGTGCCATCCTCGAAACACGCGGAGACCGCGTGCTATACTGCATCCCCATCGGCGGCGAATCTGCCTGCCTGCTCCGCGCTACCCAAATACTGAACATAGAAGGCGACGCCCGGATAGACGCCATACCCGACGGGGCACTTTATGTCTCCAGTGCCGAACATGCAAAAGTGAAAATCGCAGGAGAAGACAAAACGCACACCATTGGCCGTGGAGAAACCAGACGAATAGACGAATAGACGAATAGACGAACCCCGCCCAACCACCCAAAGTTGTTACAAATTCCGTCGTAGATTCGTAGATTCGTAGATTCGCTACCACTGACTACGGAGACTTGACAAATGCAAAAAATAACCATCGCCCCTCGCTACTACCGCTGGCACGTTGACAAAGGCGTAGTCTGGATCGAAAAGAACACGGGCTATGACCACCTCAACTGGAAAATCCCACTCGCGCAAACAGCACTCGTCCTCGTCGATATCTGGTCGCATCACTACCTGAAAGACACAGAAGCTCGATCCGAGGAAATCGTACGCAACAACATCGTCCCCCTCCTGAACGCCTGTCGAAAAGCGGAAATGCCCATCGTCCACGCCCCGGCACCTCGTCTGGCTGAAGCGCATCCATCCTGGGTGAACCTGATCGAAAAGGGAGAAACATCCACCAAATCCAAAAACAACTGGCCCCCCACCGCCTTTCGCGGCAAAACGGGAATATATGAACACTATGCGCGACCCATAGAACCGCGCGAAGAAGAACTCACTGAAACTCGCGCCAGACTCGCAATGCATCCCCTCGTACAGGTCGAAGGCAAAGAAGCCGTCATCTCCACCGGCGAAGAACTCCACCGCTGGTGCAAACAACAGGGCATACTCTTCCTCTTCTATCTCGGCTTCAACACCAACGCCTGCATCTTGATGAGAGACTACGGAACCCTCGCAATGGGACGCCGCGGATATGAAATCATCCTCCTTCGGGACTGCACCACGGGAATGGAATCTTTTGAAACACACGAAAACCTTGGACAGACGCGGGGAGCCGTACTCTTCCTGGAAATGTTCGGACACTATTCTCTCACATCTGAGGAACTAATCGCGGGATTAGACGAATAGACGAATCAACGAATAGACGAATCAACGAATAGACGAATCAACGAATAGACGAACCCCGCTCCGCCACCTAACGGGCGGGCACAGGGGCACCGCCCCTACATTGATTCGCTGATGAACTGCTGGCGCAGTCATGCTCGCACGCGAAGCACAACGTCAGTAATTACTCGCCTTCATACCCCGTTCCGTTGAATGGACATGAACATGCTATCACCCACAGACTTTGTCGTCATCCTTCTCTACGCCTTGCTCATGGCCTGGGTCGGCGGGATTGCCAAACGAAAATCTCAGGACGTGGATGCGTACTTCGCCGCTGGCCACAACCTGCCCTGGTGGATGGCCGCCATATCCCACCATGTCTCCGGATACAGCGCCGTCGTCTTTGTGGGCTTTGCGGGACGGGCGGCAACCGCCGGATTCAGCATGTGGACGCTATTCTCCCTATCGTGTTTTATCGCCATGATGATCGGCTGCCTCGTATGGGCACCGCGATGGTCTCGCCTCAAAGTGCTCACACCCGTAGAATATCTCGAAGCGCGATACGGCAACTCCGTGCGCTTTCTGGTCGCACTCTGCGGCATCGGCGTCAAATTTATAGACCTCGGAATCAAACTCTACGCGATCTCCGTCGTCGTACAAACCGTCACGGGCTGGGCAGTATTGCCCGTCGTACTGGTCGCAGGCATAATCACCGTAGTTTATGTCCTCATAGGCGGACTGTGGGCCGCGGTATTAACCGACCTGATCCAATTTGTCGTCCAGCTCGTAATCAGCACAATCGTACTCTATCTCGTACTCGACAACATCGGAGGATGGAACCCCCTGTGGGAACAGCTACCCGCCGAACGCGGCGCATTCTTCAACGCAGAAGCGGGCATTGGGATAGACTTCTGGTTTGTCTATCTCATCGTCGTCATCTTCAGTTATAACGGCGCCACCTGGGGATTGGCGCAGCGATTTATATCCGTATCCGACCCACGAGATACCCAAAAAGCCGCGCTCCTCTCGGGATTCCTCTACCTGCTATATCCCATCGTCATCTTCGTACCCGCCTGGGCCGCGCCATTAATACTCACCGAATATTTCGACCCCGTAACGCTCGCGCCCCTGCCCGGCTTTGACCTCCAGCAAACTTATGTATTGATGGCCCAGCGCGTGCTCTCCGGACTCATGCCCGGATTGATCGGCCTATTGATATGTTCCATGTTCGCCGCCACCATGTCCATGATCGACAGTGACCTCAACGCCCTCGCCGCCGTATTCACAAAAGACATCTATCAGCGCAACATCAAGCGCGAATGGACACAGCAGACACTCTTCCGCGTCGGCAAAATCGTCACATTGATCTTTGGAATAGCCATCATTATCACAGGCGTCATCATCGCCGAAAGCAAAGGCGCGGAAAAAGTATTCACCGCAACTGTCCAGATATTTGGAGCGCTCCTATCCCCCATAGCAATACCGCTCATGTTCGGCATGCTCTTCCGAAAACCCACAGCGCGGGGCGCGATATTCGCCCTCGCAGGCGGGCTGCTGACCTACGCCATCCTCGTACAAATAACGGACAACTTCGCCATTTATACCGGAGGCGAAATCCTGGTCGGCCTGTGTTTGTATTTCGGCGAAGGATGGATCGGAACGCGCACCCCGGAGAAAGAAGAAGAGGTAAAATACCTGTTCGACAAATTGACGTCCTGATAGCGCGCAACAGGATTTGAGATTTTTTTACAAATGATTACAATCGAATCAAAAAAGGCTTGACATGTCTATATCAATGGAGCTATCATGACATGGAATACTATATATAAATTACTGTTTTTGTAAGTATTATTAAGTGTATATTTATTTCATTATTAAAATATCTAAACAGAAATGGGGTGAGGCCAATGCACTAAATAGTCCGGGTTAGCACACTAAGTATCTCGTCAAATGTATAACAGAAGTATGGCATTACCGCAGTTTTGAGCTGCAGAAAGGAGCGTTTATGATACGCACATTGACTACTTTCCTGGTGGGCGTATTATTGGTACTTGTATCGGGAGATTCGTTTGCCCAGCAGAACGGATGGGGTCTTGGTGGATTTGCCAATTATCACGTACCCCTGTCCAATTTGCGGGACCGCTACGACCAAGCGGGGAAATACGGCTTGAACGTGAACTATGTGGCCAGCGACCTCGTGACTGTTGAAGTGGAATACCACTATTCCAAATTCGACAATGGAAAACTGGCGTCCAAACCGTTTGTATATCCGATTGACGGCCTCGAATACACCAGCCCCAATGCTTCATCGACAATGACCTTCAACAGCGTAGCAGTGAACGCGCTCGTCTTTGTAGGCGAAGAGAATCGGCAACACGGATTTCGGGCAAAAGACTATCGCCATTACATAGCCCTCGGCGGTGGTTTTTTCCGTTATAACGCCGAAAATAGCAATCTGGTATGGCCGGCTCAAACCAGCGATCCAATTGACTTAAACACCGTAATGGATCCGCAAATTGACAAGCGCACCACCATAGCACTCACCACGGGTGCGGGCATGGAGGCATTTGTCACCGACAATATCAGCCTGGATGTACGCGGGCGCTTAAATTTCGTAGTGGGCGAATTGAGACCCATGCTCTTTTACGACCTGGAACGCGCTCGTCCGTTAATGTTTTTTGATATAGGTGCCGGGGTTAAGTTTTATTTCTGGCGTTAAACCATTCACCCTTTAAGGAGGTCGTGCTATGAAGCACAGACTGTTGTTTTTCAGTTTGATAGCCGTCGGTTTCCTATTTGCAGGAACCGGCGACCTGTGGGCGGGCAGCACGGGTAAAATCAACGGGGTCGTTAAAGATGCCAACGGGCAACCACTGCCGGGTGCCAACGTCGTCATCAGAGGCACTCAGCGCGGCGCAGTCACCGATGCCGATGGATACTTCGCAATTATCCAGGCAGACCCGGGGCGCGTCACCCTCACCGGCTCTCTCGTCGGTTATGAGACCGTTCTGGTACAAGACGTCCTGATCATCGCCGATCAGACCGTCACTGTGAATTTCTCGCTCAAAGAAGCCGCTGTAGAACTCGGCGAACTGGTCGTCGTTGCCGATCGTCCACTCGTGGAACCGGACAAAACCACGAGTAAATACACCGTAACCGTCGAAGAAACCGAACGCCTTTTGAGCATCGTGCGCAGCACATCCGAAATTTTGCAACTACAACCCGGCGTATCCGTAGATGGCGCCAACCGCTTGCGCGGTAGCCGTGGTGGCAGTGGCGCCAGTTCCGGCGAAGTAGCCTGGGGCAGCGACGTGGCCTATATGGTCGATGGCATACGGATGAATTACAACGATGGTCGGGGTGCTGGCGGACAGTTCCGAACCGTGAACCGCGGTGCAATCCAGGAATTGTCAGTGCTCACCGGTGTCACACCCGCCGAGTTTGGCAATGCACAGGCCGGTGTGGTGCAAATTGTGACCAAAGACGGCGGCAATCAGTACAATGGCTGGGGCGAATTTCGCTATGAGCCTGCCGGGAAAAAACACTGGGGTATGAATGTCTATGACGCCCCACAACACCAGGACAAAATGCAGTGGGACAACCCCAACTGGCTGACGCAACGGCGGCCCGATCTGGGTTTGAGCAACCAGACACTGGCAGAATTGGCTGGCGAACCCCTGCATATCCGGGAAGACTACACAGAGGTCAGCGGTTGGGATGCCGAGGCAAATCTCTCGGGTCCCATTGGCACCAATGTCTCTTTTGTCGCCACTGCCAAACACAGCCGTTTAGCCAATCGCTATCCGGGATCCAAGCAGACGGGATTTTACAACGACGTCAACAGATTTATCCCCACGGGTCCAGATAACATGACGCTCTCCGGCAGTTTCACCTTCAGGCCAAGCCCTAATTTGAAGCTCAAATTGGGCGGACTTTACCAGGGATGGGAATACTGGTCTGACGGCGTGGCCGATCCGTGGATCCGCACGGCAGATTCAATTCCGGGCGTACACCGGGGCCTGGGCAATGGCGGTAGAGATCTGTTTTTGCCCGCAGAATGGTCGGCAGCCGGAAGGCGTATTGAAAGCGAAGAAATGCAATATCTGGTTGTCACCCACACCCTCTCACCCAAAACATTTTACGAAGTGCGCGTCTCGCGCAGCCGCTCATTAACAGATACCAGCGGCGTCTATCAGGCAACATCGGCCAACAACACGGGCGACGCCAACTGGTTTAACACCGGGCGAGTCGCAGCCCGCTGGAAAGTGGGCGACCGCAATCGCCTGGGCATTAAAGTAGATCTGACCTCTCAGGTGACAAAGGGCCACTTGCTCAAGGGCGGTATTGAATTTATGCGCCGGGACATCATGATGATGATCATCGCCAATTCCAGCCCTGCGGATCGACACCTGATGTTCGTAGCAGATGAGGGTCGGTTCGGAGAGGAAGGCGTCAAGCCGTATTCCATCAATACTTATGTGCAGGACAAGATGGAATTTGAAGGCATGATCGTGAACCTGGGATTGCGCATGGATGCTTTCAATCCCAATGCCCGCAGAATAACGCATGGCAGTGCCCGCGGTTCCGAAATGTTCCGCAGACCTACCCTGGCGCGGGATTACGCCTATAATGAAGGATCCATCTGGTCAACACAGGCACCCTGGCACGTGGTCTTTAGCCCGCGCATCGGAATTTCGCATCCCATCACCGAAAAGGCGCAGTTCCGGTTCTCATCGGGCGTTTATCTGCAATGGGCCGACCTGTGGTTCTACTTTGGCGAAGATTTCTGGGTAGCGGGCAAAGCCGAAGACAGAGATGTCAACGGCAACGGCCAAATAGACGACACAGAGCGCTACAACAACCTGGAAACCACTTATAGCGGTCGAAATGGCACGCACTTGTTGCGCCCCGCCAAAACCACCGCATTTGAAGTGGGTGCAGATTGGAACTTTGTCTCGGACTATACCATCGCACTAACCGCTTATTACCGCTCTGAAGTCGAGCAATTCACCTGGTATCCCAACGAGACATGGCAGGGACCGAGAACGGCCTCAATTCGCTATTCCCGCACATTGGACAACGGTGCTTATGGGGATACGCGGGGCGTGGAACTCGCATTGCGCAAGCGATTCAGCCACAATTTCTCATTCAATTTGTCCTACAACTACCAGTGGGCGTCGTTCACCACGGGCAAGCGAGGCAATGTGATACGCAACATCTACATGGATGAGGAAGGCGTTAGACAAGCTGCCGTCAACATCGCCTATACACATCCCGAATTCGGCGTACCGGTTCCCGATGTGTGGGTTGCCTGGGATGCCCATTCTTCCGGCAGTGAAGTACCCAGACTGATGTCGCAGGAAGACATCGACCTGATTGCCGTTCGGGCCAATAACCGATACGAGTCCGCTACTGTGAATCAGGCTTATGGCAAGATTCTGGGTACGGGCGAATGGGATGGCCTGCGCCCCCTCGAGGGACCGACCAAAGGCAAGGGCATTTACCTGCTCACCGGCGGTTATACGCAGCTATTCCTGAAACCCCGGGCCGGAGACCGGCGACAATTTGGCAGTGCCTCAATGCTGGCATCCTTCCCAGCCGATTACGAACGGGGTGGTGCCATCGTCAGCAGAGTATTGCGCAATACGCGCATCAACCTGGTCACGCGGGTTCAAACGGGAGGGTTGTTCCTCTACAGCCCGCCAGAAGGCGGCGTGCGGCCCTACCGCGAACTGGCCATGGACTCTCGCACAGACCTGGCACTGGAAAGAACTTTTGCCATGACGTCTCGGGTTCAGACCTCGGTCTTCCTGGATATACGCAATCTGTTCAACCAGAAAGACCGGACAAGCCCGACCAACAGGAATGACTACACGTACTACGGGGTTGACGGACCCCGACCGACCGACAGCACCTATCTGGAATACGGCGACGTGCGCGATCGCTCTTATGCGAGCACGCCCAGACTGACCCAGGTAGGCGTGCGATTTAACTGGTAGCGGGTTGTGCGAGTGGGTCTTGTAGCCCACTCGCATACCCTTTCCGAAACCCGACATGGAGGGCGAGGAATACTATGACGCGATTTAAAGTTTTTACAGGATGGGTCGCAATATGCGCTGCGGTGGGAGCTATTATAGCTACTGATGCCACAGCGCAATTCGACCCAAATACAGTCCCTTTCAGGGAAAACACCAGGGCATTGATCTCCAATTCCTGGAACAACATGGGTATCCAGGGAGGCAGCCCCGAAATCAACCGCGGCGGCGACCGAAATGCCTATCCCCACAATGGCGTGGGGCCAGGTTCCTTCGGACAAGTGCTGTCGCAATTCACAAGCGGACCAAAATCCCAGGTCTATAACGACTACAAAACCTCGATGGGCGATGGTTTGTGGATTTTGACATCCGACGGACAAATCAGCTTGACCGGGCCACGGCCTTCGCCGTGGATCAGGGATTTTATTCGTCCATTGCCTTATGATCCCAGAGGCAACGAAGAAGAACACTGGGGCGTTCCCAACCCACTGCGGACACTCGGAGATGCCTCAAACGTGCTTGCCGCTTCGGGCGGCTGGAGCGGTGGAGGATCAGAACCGTGGCTGTCCAATTACTGGCCCGGTGTGACACAGACAGATTTTGGAAGTTATTATGGAAACGAGTTAGATCCCTCCAAAACCAGCCCCCTGGTCATTGGAAACTACAATCTGAGTGGCTATATCGCCGATCTGTCGCTCCCCGAAGAAACCATCATCACCCGCTGGGTACACATCAAACAGGGTATTCAGGTAACGCGGCGGGTCTATAATTGGAGCCACCCGGACTTTGACGATTTTTATCTGGTGGATTTGACATTCACCAATACGGGTGATTTTGACGGTGATGGGCAGGAAGACAATCCCGGCGGCACAGCCACGCAGTACGATATCTATTTTTCGTTTGTAAACTCCTGGGTGTCCGCTGCAATGGGCGTTCTGCAAGCCTTTGGCTGGGATGGTTATGTGACGTCTGGTGGTCGCGGTGTGGATGATATTTATTTTTATTCCGATGCGAGTAACTACGCGGGTGCGTTTGCCCCCGGGTATAAAGCCAGCATTTTCCGCGATTCCGACAACCCATTGTCGCCATACGACGACACGGGCGACCCGTATTTCAAACGACTGGGCCATACCGATTCGGATGCGATTGATGCAACCGAAGGCCAGCTTCGAGCACCGCAACACATCGTGATGGCGCCCATCGCGTTTACCGATGCACCGGGGCTACACGCCTTTAACACCCGGGACATGGGCAAATACGTCCAGCCACAGGGCGACCAGCCCTTCTCGGCGCAGTGGTGGCAGGCGCGGTCCAAAGACGACTTTGACGATCCCTATACGGAAAAAGACACCGAGTCCCAGATGTATGGTGCCATACTAAAGGGAGGAATCAAAAACAACCCGAACGAGAGCAATGTGGATGACCGAAAATTTTACATTTTCTCGCAAGTCTATGGTCCGTACACGCTTCGGGCGGGCGAAAGTGCCAAGATCGTGATGGCTTATGTCGCCGGTCACCCGGCTCAGATGAAGAACCAGGATATACTGACCTGGGACCGTTCGGATGCGCCGGTAGAAACCAAGATCCAGGAATTCAAAACTCTGGGCGAGCAAGCGGCATTTGAGAATCTGCAACTCGCGCATTTTATCTACGATTCCAATTTCCACCATCCACCGGCACCGACGAATGCATTTATCGCTGCCGATGACCTGACTTCCAGTGGATTTGCCCGCCAACAGATTTCGTGGATTGACGATGCCGACCGCGCGGTCAATCCCTACACCGGACAACAAGACATCGCGGGCTACCACGTCTATCGCTCCACCTGGTTCGGATGGGGTCCCTGGAAATTGCACGATACCGTGCTAAAAGGGCAAAGCGGTTCCAGCCTCAACGGCCAGTGGTCGCTCGCTGGCGGGAAATACACGTATGAAGATCAGGATACCGCCGCCGGATTTGCATACCACTACTCGGTGCGACCCTACAACAGCGGATATAGCGACTGGATGGGCGGCGGAATGGCAATAGGAGATCTGCCCACGGGCAGGGCGCGTGCCAATGCCACGGGTGGATACGAGAGCGGTTGGGGACCTGCCACTGCACGCACCTACGACGCCGATGACAGACGGCCCTTCCAGCCGACCACTACCGAAACCGATCAGCTCGACCGAAAGGTGACAGTGGTGCCAAATCCCTATTTTGTGGATGACAAGCATAACTATCCCAGAAGCCGAAATCTGCGCTTTGTGGGGATTCCTCAAAAGTGTAAAATCCACATCTTTTCGGCTTCTGGCGACAGGGTCTATACCGTCACGCACGATAATCCAGACCGGGGCGAAGCCTCGTTTCGGCAGGTGACGTACAATCTGGCTGGCGAAATCCAGACCGGACTGTACTACTTCGTCGTCGTATCCGAAACCCCGGGCAGCGAAAACAAGATTCAGCGCGGTACTTTTGTAGTGATCAAGTAGCCGGAGGAGGTATTCATTGTGAAACGAAAAAATCTCATACTTACAGCGTTCCTGAGCCTGCTGCTGATCGCCAGTCCCGCTCTGGGGCTTGAATATGAAGGTGTAACCGCGATCGAAGGGGTCAAGAAAGTCAATATCGCAGGCATGCAATTTTTGAAAATCGGACAGGGTGCGCGTGCCGTGGGGATGGGTGATTCATACACGGCAATTGCCGATGATATCAACGCCATCTTCTGGAACGGCGCTGGGCTGACCCATGTGGAAAAGTTCGCCTATCAGGCCAACTACACCAAATGGCTGGCAGGCACAGAACTGTATTCGGCGGCAGCTGTCTTCAATACCCACTCGTCTCGGGGTGAAGTCCTGGGGATCAGCCTGATTACACAGCAGGTCGAACCCATCGAAGAAACCACCATCTTCCAGCCGAGTGGAACGGGTCAGTTTGTCGATGTGAACTACATGGCGGTAGGCCTGCTCTACGCCATAAAATTCACAGACAAATTCTCGTTCAGCGCCAAAGCCAACTATGTGCAGGAAAAACTCTACACGCAAAAAACCAGCACATTTACCATAGACCTGGGCAGTCATTTCTACACCGGGTTTAGAAGCCTGCGCGTAGCCATGTCGTTCAAGAACTTCGGCCCAGACCAGAAAGCTCGGGAAGAGGCATTCTCCTACCTGATGCCCCTGACCTACAACATGGGCCTGGCAGCCGAAGTCTATGGCGAAAAAGGCGATCCGACCTATTTGACACTGGCGGCCGAGAGCGTATTCCCCGTAGATTTCGAGCAACGCTATCACTTTGGAGCCGAACTCTGGGTCCAGAATATGGTAGCTGTGCGCGCGGGCTATAAGTGGAATTACGACCTCGAATCCTTTGCCCTTGGCGCTGGCGTCAAACAGACAGTGGGTGGGCGCACATTCGCCATAGATGTGTCCTATTCGCTGCTGAAGGATATTGACGGCGTAGCGCTATTTGACTCGCCGCTGCGCATATCAATAGGCGGCACGTTCTAACAAACGGCTATCGCAGTTTCTGCGATGACCATAGTTTGTACATTTTTCGGGCGACTGCCGGGGTTGCACCCTGGCAATCGCCCTTTGTATTCTGTGCAATCAGCTATCAGCGGTCAGCTAACCGCTTGTTTTGCTAACTGCTACTTACTCTGTGTTCATCCGTGTTCATCTGTGGTTGCTTTTAATGCCTATAAAACAACGCGGAAAAACCTATCCTCTCATCGCGGTGGGATTGGCGGCCTTTCTGGTATTCGCAAACAGCCTGGGCAACGGATTGGTCTATGACGATCACTTTCTGATCGAACGCAACCGATTGCTTCGCGAAGCCGATGTATGGGGCATTTTAACCACGCATTACTGGGGCGGATACGAGGGTGAAGCCAACGTCAACGGGCAATATCGCCCCCTGACGGTCCTGTCTTTTATGCTGGATGGCCTGGGAGGGATATGGCCCTTCCGATTTCACCTCACCAACGTAATCCTGCACGTGGTTAACAGCCTCCTCGCCTATCTCCTCTGCCTGAGTCTGGGACTAAAACGGGGCGCGATCCTGGCCGGATTGCTCTTTGCCGTACATCCCATCCATGCCGAAGTCGTCGCCGGCATCACATTTGGGCGTGCAGATTTATTGGCTGGCCTGTTTTCTCTAACAGCCTTGCTCCTGTACATCCACTGGCATAACCGGAGCGCGGAAAAATATTACGGACTGGCCCTCGCGGGATTCTTTCTCGCCTTGCTCTCCAAAGAAAGCGCGATAGCCGTACTGGGACTGGTCATTGCCGTCGATCTGACCTTTGCCCTATCCCGCCCAAAAGGAATACGCAATCTCCTGTGGCAACGCGGCGCGCGCTGGGCCGGATTCATCGGGATTTTTGCCATCTACCTAACCATGCGAAAAGTCGCTGCGGGCCTGGGATTCTCAGCCGAAAATATACTCGCCCTCAACAACCCACTCATAGACCAGCCCCTCGACCACAGACTCTTGACAGCCGCCGGACTACTCTGGAAATATTGCATTCTCATTTTGTTACCCTTCAAACTTTCCGTAGATTACTCTTATAACGCCATCCCCGTCATCACTTCTATACTCGCGCCCGAAGCAATAGCGGGCATAATCCTCGGCATCGCAAGTCTTCTATTATGGGTGGGTGCTTTTCGCTGGCGCTGGCCCTGCGTATTTTTTGCTCTATCATTATTCTTTGTACCCTATTCAGTCGTATCGCAAACACTCGTCCTGATCAACGCCATTTTTCAGGAACGATTTCTATACATTCCAGTTCTCGGTTTATTCACGCTGTGCGGTCTGGGATTTGAACACCTTGAAAAACATCAAAAAACGGGCACCATTGCCCTCGCCGCCCTGATCCTTGTGGGATATAGCGCCCGAACAATTGTCCGAAACACCGAATGGCGAGACGACTTAACACTTTACCAGAGCGCAGTAACAGCATATCCCAAAAGCGCGAAAATGCAACACGCTCTGGGCGACGCTCTATCCGAACGCGGCAGGATGTCCGAAGCCGAAACAGCTTATAGAAATGCCCTATCAGTGCAAAAAAGTGCCCTCACCTATAACAACCTAGGAAATCTCTATGCCGCAACAGCCCGTTTTAAGAACGCGACAGCCGCGTATCAAAAAGCAGTAGAAATAGAACCGGATTACATCGAAGCCTACATGAACAAAGGACTCGCAGCAATGCAGGCCGGACAAATAACCGACGCGCATTCGGCCTTTGAACGAGCAGCTATACTCGACCCGACCAACGCAGAAATTTTCTACAACCTGGGCGTGGTCCGCGAAAAATTGGGCCATCCCGCACATGCCACTACCGCTTATGCCCGTGCCATAGCATTGCGTCCAAATTGGGCTGAAGCGTATTTTAACCTGGGAAAAGCCCATCGTGACAACGGCGAAAAAACCGCAGCCATACAGGCGTACACGCGCTTTATAGAACTCTGGCGGGGAGACCCGCAAGTCGCGCAACTGGCACGCCGTGAATTGGAAATACTCAAAAAAAATCACGAGACCTCACATGAAAAACCCCTTCCCCGATAGCGGCGCCATACGGAAATTTTTCGACAAAGCTGCCGAAAACCGGGACCGTTGGCGCAGGCGCAACCGCACCTATCACGAAGAAGTCTTGCGATTTTGCCGCTGCGCTGTGCCCGAAGGATCGTCTGTCCTGGTCATAGGATGCGGCACCGGCGACCTGCTCGCGGGCCTGAAACCGAGACGGGGACTCGGCATTGACTTCAGCGAAGCAATGATAAAACGCGCACGCAAAAAATACCCCGACCTAATATTTCGCGTGGGACGCGCCGAGAATTTGCCCGAAGGGGAGCGATTCGAATGGATCATCCTATCGGACCTGCTGGGTTTTCTGCCAGACATCCAGCGCGTATTCAGCGAACTGTGGAAAGTCGTACTACCCGGCTCCCGCGTCCTGATTACGCACTACAATCCCCTGTGGAAACCCGTGCTAAAAACCGGAGAAATATTCCGCTTAAAAATGCCCGAACCCGTGCAAAACTGGTTGACACACCGGGACATTCAGAATTTACTTTACCTATCGGGCTTTGAAGAAATTCGACGGGAAACCCGTCTGTTTTTGCCCCGCCGCGTCCCCCTTCTCGCATGGCTTGCCAATCGCCTTCTGGCAAGAGTGCCGGGACTGAGACGCCTGTGTCTCATACAGACACTCGTCGCCCGTCCCGTCTTTCCCGCACGAGAAGCCTCCGCAGTCACTTGCTCGGTAATAATACCCTGCAAAAACGAGTGCGGCACAGTGGAAGCGGCAATTGCGCGCACACCTGCGATGGGAGCGCATACAGAACTAATCTTTGTCGTGGGACATTCAACAGACGACACCGCCGAAGAAGTCGAGCGATGCATGGCGGTATATAGGGGAACAGACATCCGCCTGATCCGACAAACCGGAACAGGCAAAGGTGACGCTGTGCGGCAGGGATTTGACGCAGCCAGAGGTGATATATTGATGATCCTGGACGGCGATCTGACCGTCGCGCCAGAGGAACTGCCCAAATTCTTCGACGCTCTCGTATCGGGCCGCGCCGAACTCGCCGTGGGATCTCGCCTCGTATATCCCATGGAACAACAGGCCATGCGATTCCTGAACCTTCTGGGCAACCGATTTTTCGGCTGGATATTGAGCTGCCTTTTGGGACAACGCATCCTGGATACCCTGTGCGGTACCAAAGTCCTGTTTGCCTCGGACTACAAAAAATTGGCCAGAGCGCGTCGAGACGTATGTGACTTCGATCCCTTTGGAGATTTTGATCTCCTCCTCGGCGCGTCCAAACTCGTTCGCAAAATCGTAGAAGTACCCGTGCGCTATCGGGATCGGGTGTACGGAACCACGCAGATCCACCGCTTTCGGCACGGCTTTTTGCTACTACGCGTATGCTGGACTGCTTTTCGAAAGTTGCATTGAACGGTGTATCCTTTAAGGAGACATACCGTGTTCACTTTACCAATCAGATACGCATTACTCATAGCTGTTGTGCTCTGGAGCACAGCAGACGCTCAGGAGGATCTAATCCTCCGCACCGGAGCGACCAGTCAGGTGTGGACCTATTCTCGAGAAATGGGCGGAATCGCACTGACGGAACTGTGGACCAATGGTGCGGAACGGGAACAGTGTCTCGGCATTTTTCCCGGGCGACCAGGTCAACTGGGCAGAACAGAAACCGGAACCATCGTCTTCCAATCCATCCCCCTATTATTGCCCGCACCCGGCGACATCTTGCACAGGGGACACACCATCTCTCTTGCCCCATCCCGATACTGGGAACTGACGTCATCGGGACGCGATATCCTCATAATAGATGATCCAGACATGGAATCCATTATCTGGACCACTGAAAAAGCCATAAAAGGATTAAAACCGACCGCCCCTGCTATTGGCAAAAACGCCCTGCCCAACCTGACATCGGGCTTCAACGCTGCACGCCTGGCGCAATTGAGCCTCTCGCGCTGGGACTTCAAACAAGCCGCTGATTATTACAAACAGGCGGCGCGCCATTTTGAATCCTTGGCCAGACAATCCGCTAAAAACGGTCTATCCGAATCACCAATGCGGGACTATGTGCAAACCTTTCAAACCGCCGCGCAAGAAATTCGGAAAAATGGATCGCGCTGGGTTTGCCGCGACCACCTCACCGCAATCGCCAGGCTATTAACCGCATACCACCGCGACCATCGCGGAGAAATGCCCGACCAACTGTCCGCGCTTCAAAAATGGGCTATTGCGGAATCCCGGGCAGATCCCGGGACCATCGCCCGCCTGTTCCGCGCCCCCGTAGATCGGGACCAAACCCGGCCCGTCAGCTATTTTTACAGACCCAACGCCGCTACAGGTGAAGCCATTGTCGTAAGCTATTTTTACCCCGGCCGCTTCGTAGAACTGGTTCGACACACCGAGAATTATCGCGTGCAGGACCGCCCCATTGGACAAACACAGATAGATTCACTCCTGACAATAGGCAAAATCTTCCTATCGCAAAACGACACCCTCGCCGTGCCCATACTAACCGCACTCACCCATGTCGCACCCGAGATGGAACTGGGCCATTGCCTCCTCGGCTATGCCTATTTAGAGGTAGAGAATTACGACCGCGCGCGGGACGCTTTTGAGCGAGCAATTGACCTCAATCACCGCCTATCCGAGGCGTACAACGGACTGGGACTCGTCTTTCAAAATCGCCCCAAAGGCATGTACAACGCCATCCGCTATTTCAGAAGAGCCTTGCAGTGGCCGCCAGATGAACGGCTATCGCAGCTATACAATACCCACCGCGATGCCCGTTTCAACATGGCGCAGGCGCGATATAAGCTCAAAGAATACGACACCAAACGCGACCTCGATCACGTCATTGCACTGGACCCAACCTACGCGCCGACCTACAAACTGCTGGGCAAATGGTGGGAAGAACAGGAAGAAGACTATGAACAGGCGGCCATGGCCTATGCCCGCTATATAACACTCGCGCCCGGGGACCCGGAAGGCAGAGAACTGCTCTCAAGAGCCTATTTGCGAAGCAAAAATTTCGACCGCATCGTGCAGTTACTGGAAGATCACATCCGCGAGTACCCCGAAGAAATAACATCCCTGCCCATCCTGGCGCAGGCATGTCTTGAACAGAAACGCCCGAACTGGGCACAGACCTATTTTTCCCGCTATGTGGCGCACCTCAATCCGCAACACCGCGCACTATACGAAGACATCCAATTCCTCGCATCCGTCGAAGAGCTGGAAGAATACAACAGCCTCGACACAGACGCGGCGCGTTCGTCATATTTGCGACAATTCTGGGCACTGAAAGACCCAAACCTGATCACATCGATCAACGAACGCAAACTGGAGCACTACAGACGGGTATGGTATGCCCTCACCAATTTCTCAGAGAAAAAAAAGCCCTTTGACCGGCGCGGCGAGGTCTATATCCGATTCGGAGAACCGGATTACAGATCGCGTTCCAACATGCTGAACCTGGATCAGAGCCTCTCCGTGCAGCGTGTCAAAGAGCGCGTGGCACAAACGCTATTTGGTGGCGAAGCCGCGCAACAGACCTACTTTGGCCCGGTATATCCCGTGCGGGGACTTCAAGCCAGACTAAGTGGCGCAACCCCACTCAGGGCGCAAATCGAGGACGAATCCATGCAGCAGGCCATTGAACAGTCACAGGAACGGGAGCGACAGGGACTCGAGTCAGGAGACGAAGAACAGCGCACCGTGCGTTCGGCACAGGCAACAGGCGATGACCAGACCGGAGAAGACATCAGCACTTTTGAACGGCTGGCAAATACAGTGGTCAACGCCGGAAACATGGGAAGTGGATTTTTTGATCTCCAGCCGGATTTCCACGCGGTCTCCGTTCCGGAAGACGCCTCAATGGTTCGGTGGGAGACTTGGATCTATACCGATGTGAACGGCGGCATCGAAATAACCTTCACCGACGAAGCAATGAACGGCAATTTCGACTACGCGCCCGCGCCCCTGGATCCCAACATCCCCATCCGCACACTGGCTCTACTCAACCGGTACAATCCCCGCAGGGTTACCGAGTTCGCCGCGCGGGTAACACCGGATTATTACGCAACCCCAGAAAACACCCGCCCCCTGGAATTCTATTACGATCTCGCAGATTTTCAGAGCCTCCAAAATGACGTGAGCGCGCTGGAAGTCTATACGGGAATCCCGCGGACACTGGGGCGGTATTTTGCCGAAAACAACACTACCGAACTGGTCGTGGAGCGAACCGTATCCCTCTTGAACGAACAAACCGGAGACGTATATCGGCGCACCGGCGATGTGCGCTTTCGCAATAAAGGCGATCAAACCGGCATACAGGGCGCCTTTGTACCCGATGTCGTGCGCCTGGACGCCCCACCGGGATATTACAAGCTGGAAGTACAGCTACAGGACCGCCTGTCCGGGCGGCAGGGGCGTTATCGCCAGATTATCGAATTGGAAAAATATCAGACCCGCTCGATGAAAGTGAGCGACCTGGAACTCGCATGGCGCATTGCAGAAGGCGGACCCCAGGACAAATTCCGCAAAGGCGAGTTACACGTGGTGCCCATGCCCACGCGAACCTATCCGAAGGGACAAAACATTTTCGTGTATTACGAAATCTACAATCTGAAACGCGATGAATTTGGTCAGACAAAATACCAGGTGGAATACACAATCGCGCCAAAAGGCAAAGGCGTGGGCGGTGCCGTATCTCGCATGGTGAGAACGCTTGGCGGCAAACGAGAAAAAGTGTTAATGGGATATGAACAGGTCGGAACAATGGACCTGGAAACCGTCTATACCGAATTGGAATTGGGCGACCGCGAACCGGGACGCTACGCGCTGGAAGTCGTGATAACCGATTTGAACAGCGAACAGACCGCCTCTAAAAATGCCCTTTTTGTAGTACAGTGAGACAATTATGAATATTCGCTATTGGGTACATTTCCTTCTACTTTTCTGCATTGCCGGACATGCCTCCGCCGAAGATACAGACCTGGATGCCGTTTATCTCAAAGCTCAGGCTCTCGGGCGAAAAACCCTGATCAGAGAAGCCCTCAACACATTAAACGAAGCAGTGCCCAGTTCTGCGGACTCCACCCTGCTACTCGCCCGTATCGGCCATCTCTATCTTCGGCTACAACTGCCCGACAGCGCCGAAGCCGCATTTGAGCGATCACTGAAAAACGATCCGCATCAGGGAGATGCCCACCTCGGATTGGGACGCGTTCTACTGGAATATCGCAACAAACTCAAACGCGCGACCTCCCATCTCAAACAGGCGATCCAGGCCGATTCCAACCGCGCCGAAAGCCGCGAAGTCCTCGGCAGAACCCATCTGGCGCGCGGAAAAGAAAAAGACGCAATAGAAGCGGCAAACAAGGCACTACAAATCAATCCCCGCTATGGTCCCGCCCACCTGCTATTGGCGCGTCTTTATCGCAAAAAAGGCGATACCCCCCGGGCACTATCCCACTACAACACCTACCTGTCCTATGGCGCACAGGACGAAACGCCCGCACTTGAATTTGCCCTTGAATTTTTGACCGAAAAACGCTACAACGTCGTAACCGAGATCGCTTCGCGCATGACCGATGCGCGAAGACTCCCGCTATTGGCGCAAGTACTTCTGGCCTCGCGGCGCTATGAAGACGCCCTATCCGTATTTCAAAAATATCTGGACACCCTATCTCAACGGGAAAAAGCAATCTATGAAGACATTTCCCTGATCGCCACGCCGGGAGAAATCGCATCCTACCGCACAATCTCAGACGAAGATATGGACGCCTTTCTGAACGCCTTCTGGATCCGCAAAGACCCTTTTGGCACAACCGGAGGAAGCCAGAGACGCGCAGAACACTACCGCCGCGTCTGGCACGCGCGAACCTTCTTTGGGCGTTACAAATACCCCTTTGATCAGCGGGGCGAAGTCTATATCCGATACGGAGAGCCGGATTACCGCTCAACCTGGCGCGAGCCCAATGCCAGCGTACCGATCCCCGTGCAGCGCATCCAGGAAAAACTGGCATTTCAACTCTACGGCCGTCCCGGCACAACTGTAACCTACACCGGACCTGTATTTCCCGTCCGCATTGCGCTTCGAAATGTCGAAAGCAACCTCCCCCTCGAAGAAGACGACGGCACCCTCGGCTTGCGTGGATGGAAACCCGTAACAGCCGGAAACGATTTCTCCAGCGTACCCTGGGAAGTGTGGATCTATCCCGACATCAACCACGGTATAGAAGTCGTATTCACCGACGAAATGCACTCAAATATCTTCGGCTATGCCCCCGTACCGACCATCGACAGAGAAGATGTTTATGACGTCGCTTCTCGCGGGTCGCCGCTCAGATTCCTCCAAATGGTGAACGACTTCTCGCCTGCATCACAAGTCGCAGCAGCAGCGGCAAAAAAACCCGAACGCTACGACACATCCGACCTCGATCCCCTCAACTTCTACTACGAGGCCCTGTCATTCCGCGGAAAAAATGGCAAAACAGACCTGCAAATCAACATCGGCCTCCCAATCGACGAAGTGGCAATGTCCAGAGACCCGGATACCACAGTCGTAATCGAGCGGCGCATCGCCCTCGTAGATGACCAGAACCGCGAAGCAAAACGCCTGCGGGAAGACGTAGGCATCCCCATACCCCCTGGACTCCGGGGAAAAAGCCTGATCGCCAGAGACCGCATCGACATCCCCCTATCCCCCGGCGAATATGACCTCGCCGTACAAATGTGGCGCGTCAACACCAATCGCCTGGGCAATTATCGGGAAAAAGTGCGCCTGCACGATTTTTCAGGTGACAGTTTAATGCTCAGCGATCTACAGATCGCACAGCATATTGAACAACCGGCTTCCTCAAACGAAAGCCAAAGCGACACCACGACTGCGCGCAACAAATGGCGCATCACAACATCGCCATCCCGCACCTTTTTTCTCGGGACTCCCATCTTCGTTTATTTTGAAATTTACAACCTGACGCGAGACACCTTCGGGCAAACGCGCTACCAGGTCGCCTTTGCCGTAGCACCGGAAAAAGGACGCGAACTCGCCTCGCAACCCAGAATACGGCGCAGAGATGGGGAACTGATCACCGTACAATACGAACAAACGGGGCGCGACCTCTGGACTGCCGACTACGTCGAACTGGACATCGGCCGCATTGAAACCGGGCGGTATCGGTTAATCATGACAGTAAAAGACCTCAACAGCGCCCAGACCGCTATTCGGGAGGGGATATTCAGAATCGGTAAGAGGTAAAAATTAAAAATTGAGCGCAGAACGAACATATCCAATCGCAGATTCGCCAGATCCTGCGAACAAAGGGGTCACAGTCCGATCGCTGATCTTTGGGCTTGTGCTGGTTGTTGCAATCAACGCACTGGCAACAGTCGCGCGATATATCATGCACAGCTCATTTATGGCCTACAGCCACATGCCCATGGGCAACCTGATGCTCACCCTGCTGTGTCTGATTGTGTGCAGTGTGCTCGCGCGGTACTTTGGCAAACCCTTTGCCTTTTCCCCGGGCGAATGGCTCGCAATCTTTTCAATGGGCTTTATCTGTTCCCTCGGTCCCACATACGGGGTAAGCGGATATCTGGTCGGCGTCATCGTAACCCCCTACTATTTTTCCTCGCCCGAAAACCGGTGGGCAGAGTTTTTGCACCCGCACCTGCCCGAATGGATTATTCCATCCAATCGCGACGGCGCAATGAACTGGTTCTACGACGGCTTGCCCGCCGGTGCGCCCGTGCCCTGGTCCGTCTGGATCGGTCCCCTCTTCTGGTGGTTCACCTTTGTATGTGCCATAGCACTCGCCTGCTTTTGTGCCTCGGTCATCATGCGCAAACAATGGGCAGAGCACGAAAAACTGGTCTATCCCGCCATGGAGCCCATCGTCGAACTGACCACACAGCCCGGCACGGGACGGACCTATTTGCCCGAGTTTATGCAGGGACGGATGTTCTGGACTGGATTTGGCGTGGTAGGCGTGATATTCGTCTGGAACATCATCGCGTGGTTTCATCCCGCGCTGCCAAAATTTCCAACCGCCGGTGGCACCTGGGTACCCATTGGCCGGAACTTTCCGCCGCAGTGGGTATTCGTAAGCACCGTGGGAATATGCTTTTCGTATTTTGCGAGCCTGGAATTATTGTTCAGCATGTGGCTCTTTGATCTCATATTCATCGTAGAATCCGGCATCCTCGATCAACTCGGCATACCGGCCTTTAACCGCTACTACGCCTCCAAACGCTATCTCTGGCAAACAACGGGCGCGTTTGTCGCCCTATCACTGTGGTGGGTGTGGATAGCGCGGGCGCATCTGAAAGAGGCATTTCAAAAAGCGCTCCATCCAAAAAGCGAGCATATAGACGACAGCCGAGAACTCATATCCTATCGCGCAGCCTTCTGCTATCTCGCCGCTTCAGTCGCCTACGCACTGGTCTGGTTGTCCGCAGCGGGCATGGCGTGGAAAGTCCTCGCCATCCTGTTGCCATTCATGTTTTTGTCCTATGGTGCCGTATCGAAAATTCTGGCCGATTCCGGACTTATTTACGTCATGGCACCATCCAGGGCCTGGACACTGACAACCGCGCTTATGGGCGGTGCCCGCGCCATTCCAGCGGCGTCTCATGCCATGATCTATCCGGCATCTGTCGCCATCGATCACTTCCGCGGATTTACCTTTTCCGTGGGCACGCACCTCAACCGCCTGTCCGACTTCATCACCGGCAACAAACGCCCCCTCTTCGGCGGCCTCTGCGTGGCTTTTGTGGTCGGCATCGTCTCATCCACCCTCTTTACAATCTGGCTGGGCTATCGCATTGGCGGGTACAATTTCTCGCCAAATTGGCTCATCATTCGCGCAGGCATAGGCGGATATCAAAATTCCGTCAACGCGATCGTATCGCCGCAACCGATGGAAGAGATCGACTACTATTTCTTTCTCATCGGCGCATTCGCCATGTACGCCCTGTTATTCCTGCGATACCAATTCACCTGGTGGCCCCTGCACCCCATTGGCCTCGCCCTATCGGGCACCGGACTCGCCCGCCTCACCAGCTTCACCATCTTTGTCGCCTGGCTGATCAAATTCACATTATTGCGCATCGGCGGGGCACCTTTTTACCGCCGCTCCAAACCGTTTTTCGTCGGCATGCTCGTGGCTTATGTCCTGTCAACCGCCCTGGGCCTCATCGTAGATGCGATCTGGTTCATGCCCCAGGGACATACGGTTCACAAATGGTATTGAACGAAACAATTGCTGTATAAAACTGTATAAAGGGTAAGGAATTTGATTATTCAAACGTGTGTCAACAGGAGGATGACATGACTGGCAAGAACCATTGGTTGATACTTTGCGTCTTCTTACTCCCGCAACTCTTGTGGGGGCTTGAGGCGCATGACCAATCGAATGCCGAGTCGGTAACAGACGCCATTGAGGTTCTTACATCCCATTTACAGGATAACCCCAAAGACGGTGATGCCTGGATAAAGCTCGGTTATGTATATCTAAGTGAAGAGCGGTTAACGGATGCTAAGAAGGCTTTCGACAAAGGCGTGCGATATGCAAAGTCGGCTGAGGCATACACCGGGTTGGGAAAAGTTTATGTAATGATGGAAAGAATGGATCAAAAGGCATTTGTCGCTTTTCGTCAAGCGTTAGGTGTAGATCCTGCATATCTCGAAGCCCAAATGCAGATTGCGCTATTGCACGTAGAATTAGGCAATCAGGATGCAGAGAAAGCATTGCGCCGAGTTATCGAAATGGACCCAAACTATGCCCCGGGATATCGCGAGTTAATTTTATGGTACGAGCAAGCTCACCTAAATTATAAGCGGGAGATAGTACAATACTGCGAACAATACATCGCCCACTTTCCAAATGATCCGATGGGATATTATCACCTGACACTATCACATCTTGAAAATCATCGCTACGATGAAGTCCTGAAGATAAGTGCTGAAGCAAAAGAGCGTTTTTCGAATGATATGAGATGGATGCCCTTGATAGCACAAGGGTATGCTTCTCGAGGTGATGCAGAGCGCAGCTTGATCCTATTTGAAGAATATTTGCAAGGTGTTTCTGAGGATGAACGCGCCTATTACAATGATCTATCGCTTATCGCTACGGATGCTGAACTGGAGGCACTGGCATCCATCTCAGAGGATGAGCGCGAAAATTTTTTAACCCGCTTTTGGGAAAGCCGCGAAGGTGCTTTGATGTTGGGTGGAGATGCCCGACGTATGGAACATTATCGCCGTGTGTGGTATGCGCGTACATTCTTTGGTCGCAAGGATCAGCCGTGGGATAGACGCGGTGAGGTATATATTCGGTATGGAGAACCTGATTACAGGTCCAGTTCTGGAGGTGAGAATTCGATACCGAGTGTGGCAGTTCAGAATTTTAAGATGCGTAAAATAGATGAATTATTTGGTCGCACTTTCGGATATAAAGCACAAGAACAGAGCCGATATTTATTGCCCCGGGTGCTGCCTGGTGAATCGTGGACACCTGGAAAGCCATCGATGTACGAACCGAGTGTTTCTGTAGAAGATCCACGTGAATTAGACACGCAGAAACGGATTGAATATGAGAATGCTGGGGAGGAAATTAAAATTGGCTTAGATCAAGTACCTCTGAGCGAGTGGTTATGGGAAGTTAAAGGGCCCTTTGGAACAGTGCATCTCAATATTCCGCCAGGATTATCATGGGGTATTGAGCCTGTTGCTCCGATTGAACGTTCTCCTGATGGATCAACCAGGGTGCCCTGGGAATCCTGGGTATATCTGAATATTGGTGATGGATTGGAGTTTGTATTTACCGATCGATATATGAGTGGCAGTTGGGAT
The DNA here is from genome assembly GCA_965205975.1 of Candidatus Latescibacterota bacterium. Taxonomy (GTDB): domain Bacteria; phylum Latescibacterota; class UBA2968; order UBA2968; family UBA2968; genus VXRD01. The sequence continues at coordinate 4,514,553 of OZ242195.1, read as the reverse complement.
TTTCCGCTTCAACCAAATACGATTTGGCATGCGTCTTTGGGGCTGCATGCCTCTTTGCATTCTCCTGCATATCAACTCATGCAAACAGTTTCGGAGTTGCCCGAGTATTTTGATGTTCCTCCAGGTGTTAAGTTATTAGAATTTTATTATGATACGGTGAGTTTTCGCGGAGAAAATGAACGCTCTTCACTGGAAGTTTATTTTGGTATTCCGCCAGAGCAAATTCGTTTAGAAAATGTAGATGATCGGGTTGTTCGTATGGCGGTAGAAAGAACCATTGTTCTGGCTGATGCCAAAGGAGACTCGATCTATCGCAAAACGGATGAGCTCGCCTTTGAGGGTGAGGTGGCAAAGAATCAAGACAAAGGATTATTTGTAGAATTGGCATCTCTGGATGTTCCGCCTGGTCATTATACCCTGGGTGTAAAGTTAGCAGATCGCGTATCTGGCCGGTGGGGTATGTATCGCCAGCAGGTGGAAATCCCGACATTTGAAGATTCCCTGGCCGTTAGTGAAATCGAAATGGCCTATAATATATCTGATACATCACAGACATCGCAGACATCAAAGTTTACAAAAGGTGAGCTTGTAGTGATACCGTCTCCTACGAGGAGTTTTAATCTCCATAAGGATGCAAACCTGTATTACGAAGTGTACAACCTGACGCTGGATGCGTTTGGTCAGGCGAAATATCGGGTGACCTATACCATTCGCCCAAATGTGTCTGGCAGCAAGGCGGTAGCAAGTGTGGTAATCGGTGGATTGAGACGGCTGTTTGCTGGCGCGAAAGAACCGGAGTTTACGATTAGCTATGAACGGGTTGTGAATGCGACAGAAGAACCCGTTTTTTTCGCATTGGAGACAGAGTCTCTGAAGCCTGGTCTCAAGATGGTGGAAGTAGCCATTGATGATTTAAATTCGGGACAACGTGTGAATCGACAGGCTGTGTTCAATGTCGAGGTGCCGACAGAACCTTAATCAAAAAACCACGTCCTTTGTTTTTGTTCACGCCTTCCCCACTGAGACAGAAAGGGATGTGCTATGAAGAAGCGATTTACAATTCGCATGGGATTGATCGCGTTGGCTTGCCTTTTGGGACCTGGCACGTCCAGAGGGGAAACCGCAATAGACGCGCTGTTTCAGAATGCACTGGAACAAATTGGTCAGGTGAGTCAAAAGGAAAGTATCAAAGCTTTCGAAGAGATTATTTCCAAAGACAGAAATTATGCCCCTGCATATAATGAATTGGCCAAACTGCATCTGCTGGACCACAGCGTAAATGGCCGACAGCGCGCAATGCGGATGATACAGCAGGCAATCGCAATTGATCCCGACAATATTGCGTATCGGCTGATACGCGGAAAGATTTTGTGGCATCAAGGCTTTCGATCCCGCGCATTCCACCAATTTGAGAACGTGATCAAAAAGGATCCAAACAATACAGATGTTCTCAATAGGCTGGGTATGTTCTGGGTGTATGAGTTTCTCAGAGCAAAAGATAATTCCCAAACCCGGGATTTCAGGGGTTTTGCCCAGGAAGCGAAACGAGAGGCAATTCAGGTCTTGCGAAAAAGCATTCGGTTAGATGGGACCAATCAGCAACCTTATTATTTTTTGGGCATAATTTACTTTGAAGATAAATACTGGGATGCCTTCCATGCCTTGATGCAAGCCCTGCGCGCGCAACATCCAGATGACAAAAATGCGCTGTTGTTCTGTGGGCTTGCCGCCTATCAGATTGGCGAATTCGATGACTCGCATGAATACTATCAACGCGCCCTTGACTTGATGCGTGTTGAAGAACGCGAGTTACTCGAATCTATCGACCTGCTCGTGTCCGAAGAAGATCATACCTCCCGCGATACGACGCAGACGATAGATGCGCTCTTGGAACGCGAGATGTTTTGGAAGCGTCAGGACCCGCTCTATTTGTCAGAATTTAACGAAAGAAAAATGGCGCACTTTGGCCGTATGGCTTACGCAAATTTGCGATTCAGGCGATTTTCAGATGATGTTGAAGGCTGGCAGACGGATATGGGGAAGACCTATATCAAATTTGGAAGATATAGAAGTAGAAAAACCTTTTTCTTTTCTGTAGGGGGGGACCCGTATAGGGCATTTCACAGAATGATGGAAACCTGGTACTACGAAACATTCAAGATCGAATATTGCGGGAACGGCAGTGATCGCTGGAGCTTCTGTGGTGGTTTTGAGGTAGGACAAGGTGGTGCCCGCTTTCACCCGGGGTACTTCGACGAAGCCTCGCATCACACCTTCCGAAAAACAGTCCAACGCTTTGTCGATCCCTATCTCAATCGAAAATACACCCTTCCCCATCAGATCGCCACCTTTGAAGAACAAAACAGGATACGAGTCGAACTCAGCTATATGATTCCAAAAGACCGATTAAAAGAAATTCCTGGAACGGGCAAGGTGCGTTTTTGGGATGGTGTCTTCTTCTTTGATCAGCAGTGGAATGATATGTATAACGACCGCAAATCCAGGATCCTCGCTCTGCCGCCGCAGAAGCCAGCCTCAAACGCCGCTGCACAACATCGCAACGATCACCTGTTGATCTCGCGCACGGTATCCCTACGCCAGGACAGCTATCATTTTTCGGTAGAATTACTGGATCAAACATCCGGCCTCATTGGGGTGGCACGCGATGAAAAACCCTTTGTGTATGACCAGGAGACCTTTCATCTGAGTGATCTGCTCGTCGGCAGTGATATTCAAGCGAAGAAAGCATTGCCAGAAAGCCGTGACGATCTGCACATCACCCCCAATCCAGTTCGCACATTTTCATCGTCTGAATCGGTCTTTATCTATCTGGAACTGTATGATCTCCAACGCGACGCTTTTGGCAGCACGCAGTATGAAATTTCTTACACCATCGGCAAACCAGAAGTGGATACCCTGTCTCCTACCTTATTCGCCTCTCAAGATCTGATTGAGACGATGGGTAAAACAAAGATTGATCTGCGGATTGGGCAAACAGCAGAAGCTCAGGGGTTGCAACCCGGACGGTCAGAGGATAGCGAAGTGAATAGCAGAGCGTTTGCTGATAGCCTTATGTTGGGAGAGACAAAGGTTTATACGAGCGGCGGTCAAGTCCACCACATCGCTGCTGAGAGCTTGAAGATCGAGCGGTCACGCCATGGCGATTTGACGCGCACCGTGACAGCCGATTACGAAGGCAATCGAGAAGATGACTTCACGTATTTGCAGATCGATGTGAACCAGGTGCCTGAAGGGATTTACCAATTGACGGTGCTGGCGAAGGACAAGCGGACTGAGCAGACGGATAAGAAATACGTTTATTTTCGCGTTGTAGAGTAAATGATCTTCTCTGATTTTCACACTGACTTGAATTTGATTGTCCAGCATTTTTCAATAGGAGGATCGCATGATTGGCAAGAACCATTGGTTAATACTTTGCATCTTCTTATTTCCGCAACTCTTATGGGGGCTTGAGGATCGGCAGACACTTGATGTCGCGCAATTGAATCGTGAGGCATTAACAGACTCTATTGGGGTTCTTACATCCCATTTACAGGACAATCCCAAAGACGGAGATGCCTATATGCAATTGGGTTGGCTGGCGTTGAAGCGAGAAGACCTCAAGCAAGCTGAAGAAGCATTTAAAAAAGCCATTCGTTACAAAAAATCGGCACAGGCATATCGCGGATTGGGCTTGACATACGCCAATCAAAAAGGCAAACATCAAAAAGCCTTTTATAATTTTCGTCGCGCACTTGCCAAAGATCCAAATATGACGGCAGTAAAAATGGATATTGCACATCTGCAACTGAAGGACAAAAGTACCGATGCCGTATCAACTCTAAAAGGCATTGTCAAAGATGATTCATCATACGCACCTGCTCATATGGCACTTGCCGAATGGTACGCCGAAGAAAAAAACGAAAAGAAAATGCTGGCATATTTTAAGTCCTATCTTCAGTTAGTTCCACAAGATGCGGACTTTCTGTATCAAATGGCACTGAATTACGCAAAGGACTATCGATACAAGCTGATTTTGGAGATTATTGAACAATTACCGGCAAGTCACGCGGACAAGGACAATTGGTTACCGCTTCAGGCGCAAGCCTACGCAGCCATGGGTGAAGTAAAGGTGGCTGATTATTTATTTCAAAAATTCCTGCGTCTAATACCAGAAGATGAGCGCAGATATTACGATAATATCACATTGATGATGTCGCCCGAAGAACAAAATACCTTTAGCAGCTTAAAAGAAGAAGAACGAGGACAGTTCATAAATGAGTTTTGGAAAAAGCGAGACCCCTTATTGCGTGCAGGGGCCAATATCAGAAAAGTAGAACACTATAGAAGAGTATGGTATGCACGCCAGTTTTTTAATGGTAAACACCCTTGGGATCGACGCGGCGAGGTGTATATCAAGTTTGGTGAACCGGATTACAAATTTGGCGGGCGTTATGGAGGCAGAGTTCCCCCCCTATCTGTTGAATTTGTAAAAGAAAGATTGGCTTACGAACTTGCTTTGAATTTGCAAAGGGCTAATCGCGTAGAGCAAGTTCCCGAATGGAACACCTTGAAGCGCAAGCAGAGCAAAGGTGCCCTGACAGATCCCATTTATCCCATAGATCGCCATCCCGATGGTTCGCCCAGATTTCCCTGGGAATCGTGGATTTATCTCGGTATTGGCAAAGGCATAGAAATTGTATTTACAGATCACTTCATGAATGGCAGTTGGGATTATCCGCTCCCTCCCAAGAGTCCTCTTTTAGCAGTAGCGTCACAAAACTTCCATCCTCAAGTTATTATTGGGCACCATGCCAAAGAGACGCCTGATTTTTATAATGGAATACCCGGCACTGAAATTTTGGACTTTTACTATGACCTGGCGACATTCCGGGGAAAGAACCTCGAAACAGATCAGAATATTTATCTCGGATTATTGCCAAAGGATATTTTTGCCCCAAATGATACCTCAACAACTCTTGCACTTGTGAACTGGACGGCATCTCTTGTGAATGACGAAGGCACAGTCATCAACAGCGCTCAACACACTGTATCACTGTCAAGTACGCAAGGTGGTATCGCCATTGATGCGATGTCTCTTAAAGCTCTACCGGGGGATTATCGACTCATCGTTCATCTCGCGGATCAAAATTCTGGCAAATGGGGGTTCTATCAACAGCAAATTCACATCCCGAATTACGCTGTCGATTCACTGAGCATAAGCGATATTGAAATGGCCTATCACATCTTCACCGAACCCCAATCATACAAGTTTCAAAAGGGCGATGTTTGGGTCATTCCCATGCCCACGCGAAATTATCTCAGAAATCAGGCCGTCAATGTCTATTATGAAATTTACAATTTGCAAAAAGATGCATTTGGTCAAACGAAATACCACATTAAATACACGATCTGGGAAGATAAAAGAAAAAATGCCAGTCTATTGGGCAGCATATCATCTTTTATGGACAAATTGGTTACCGACCAAAAGCCAGAGATCTCGATTAGTTCTGACCATAATGGAAACAGCACCACAGAACCGATATATATTGAATTGGATACAAAAAAATTAAAACCGGGTCTATATCAGCTTGCAGTTGAGGTTCACGATTTGATAAGCCAGCAAACAAGCTCTCAAGAAGCCCTTTTTATTTTAAACAAAAATGAAATCAATGAACGCGTAACAAAGCGAGAGGAAGAATCTCTTTCAGACAGACACCAAAGGGCCATAGAAAGAAGTATGGAACAATAATTGAGGGGTGATGTTGTAGCCTGTCGAGATTTATTCCCTTGCTTTCAGATATGCGCTTGGCTAATTTATGTCATCTTGTCATCGTTTAATTTTACTTTGTACACTTATGGGACTGTGAAGAGGGGTAGATGTGTGGTATTTCCAGGAATATCAAAGTAAACAGGGTAGGCTTCCTGTATCTGACTGGTATCATAGATTATCTCCAAACAACAAATCGCGTCTTAAACGGTATTTGCGTATTGTAAAACAGCTTACTCAACCTCAAAGACCTTATTTTGGCAAATTTCAAGCACTGCACGAAGCGCGTTGGCCCGGTGAACACCGTGTACCACATCGAATATTCTGTTACTTTCCATCGTTAAGGCGAGTAACATTTTTGTGTGGTTTTACTCATAAAGACAACATATATAAACCACCAAACGCATATAAGACAGCGGTAACACGTCACTCCGAAATACAAAGGGGAGAAGCTCATGAACTTGAATTCAAGCTCTGAACTTTGGGAAGAACTGCAAAATAAGGAATATCGGGAAGGTTACGTCGAGGGACAGTTTGAAATTGAGGTACCTTTCCAAATCCGAGCACTTCGGAGGGCGAGAGGGTGGACACAAGCGGATCTTGCAAAGAACAGTGGCATTCCCGAGAGCCAAATAGCCGAATTGGAAGACCCTGATAGTGACCCACCATCAGTACAAATATTGCACAAACTTTGTGCAGCATTTGATGTGGGACTGCTTGTTCAATTCGTCTCATTCAGCGAGTTAGTTCGCCGAGAGTCAGAATTTGATCCAGAAACCTTTAACGTTGTCAGCTTTTCAGATGACAACATCGATACAGAGCCACAAACTGCAGCTATATCCACAATGGTGTCATAGGTGATGCACCCCAACCAGATTACTGGAGGAACTAGGTTCTGAGGAATAATCTCAGACGTTGGTAAATAAGGCAGACTTGTTCGCACGGATCATCACGCGACCTGGACTGCCTTTTTTATAAAGGTTAGTAGCCTTAATTTTATTTGGCAGAAGTTGTCTTTTTATGCATGATAGTGTTTGATTTTTGGATTGCATGATCTCTTGAAAGGACCCTCCATGTATCGTCGCATCGGTTGGTTGGCAATAATCGGGGTTGCCGTATTTGGGTTTGGCGCGGTCATTTTAGGACCCGATATGGTCAACCCATTGCTACGTAATGTGCTGGGATTAACCCCCCCCGAACCCGTAGAACCAGCCCCTGTACCGGGTGCTGAAGTCGTAGCTGATCGCGTAAAACGCGAAATCACAGAAGCCGAAGTACGCGCATTAATGGCGACCTTTACCCAATATAAATCTCGCGTACCCGGCTATCCAGGACACGATGCCGCCGCGAAATTTATCGAACAACGCTTCCGGGCGCTGGATCTAAAAAATGTAGAAACAGAAACCTATGGCGTAACCTCACCCGTAGATGAAGGCAGCCAATTAACCATCCTCTCCTCCGGCGAAGTATATCCGCTCTCCGGACTATGGCCCAACCTCGTGAAAACCTCCACCTTGCCACCGGGCGGTGTGCGAACGCGCCTGATCGACGGCGGCGACGGCGAATTTAAGGCATACGACGGCAAAAATGTAGAAAACACAGTCGTCCTCCTGAACTTTAACACCTGGAACAAATGGCTTAACGCCGCTGTTCTGGGCGCGCAGCAAATCATTTTCATCGCACCAGACACCACATCTTATACACAGGCCGAAACAAAATTTTTGCAAGTACCCAACACTGTAGAGCGATTCTGGATCGACCGCGAACGCGGTGAGAAGTTACGCACTCTGTTGGCAGACCAGGGCGAAATAGAAGTACAACTCGAATCCCGGATGCCCTGGAAGAAAGACGACGCAGCCAACGTATTGGGCTGGATCGAAGGATCGGATCCAGTAATGAAGAAAAAAATCGTAGTCATCAACGCCTACTACGACGCCATGTCTGTCGTACCCGCACAGGCACCCGGCGCTGAAATGGCGTGTGGCATCGTCGCACTCATGCGCCTCGCTGAATATTTTCAAGCACATCGTCCCAAATACACCGTACTCTTCCTCGCATCCTCCGCACACCACCTGGGATTCCGGGGTATATGCGACTTCCTGAACCGGCACTCGCGCAAAGAAGAGCACTTTGCCGCACTCATGACCGAACCCATTGATATCGACCTGTTCATCGGCCTGGATCTCTCGAGCCAAACAGACGAAATAGGCGTATCGACCCAAACAGCGGGATTTGGCGTCAATACTGCTGTCAATTACTTCTCCACGCGATTTTTTGCCACATTTAGCAAATCCTTTGTACGCTATGCAACCGCCATTGCCGAAGGCATGGGCGTGCCGTCAAATGACGTCATGGTCGATGGCATCAACCCCAAAGGCGGCATGACCTGGGACATGTACATCCCCGGCGAAAATATCAAAAGCGACAGCGAAGTCGTACTCTATGCCGGCACCCCGGCACTGTCATTGACAACCGTGAACGACGCGCGATTCCGCGTAGATACCCCTCTGGACCGGGCTGAGTATATAAACTACACCAACCTGACCAAACAGATTCGCGTACTCGCGGGCATGCTGGATATATCCTTCAATAGCGAAGAATTTTTGCCCGATTACAAACTGGATCCCACCGACCGTATGCGCGGCCTAAAAGGATATGTACGCACCTTCCCTCGGCGCAGTATCACACCCGACAAATCGCGACCAGGTGCAATAGCCGCCATGCGCATGGGCCTGGAAAAATCAATCAAAGGCGTGCGGCGCATTTACTACGACCTCGCAGATGAAAACGGCGAATACTATATCCCGGGCGTAGCTGAGCGCCGCGTACACGTGCGGGCGTACTATATTGATCCGCACAGCGGTGAAATCACGTACGCGCCCAACCAGGGACGGCAGGGTAAAATTTACAGCGGTCATTTCAACATGAACTGGTGGATCACAAAGCAAACCGTCATCCTATTCCCCTGCGTGGCAACCGATTTTTACGGCACAGTCGATCCTCGATATTTGAACACACTATCCAATATCAGCGTCTATGGCGTGGGCAATACCGCACCGCAAGAATACGGTTATGACATCGGATTTGGGCCAGACGAACCCGTCGGCGTAGTCTATACATCCCCGGGTGAAAAAGTGAAAATAGCCATGCGCGCAGGCGCTATTGGCGTGCGCTATTTGTTGCTCAACGCAAAAAGCGCAGACACCGAGTGGGATGCCCGGGGTGAGGGATTTCAAACCCTGTCATCGGGATCCTTAATCCGCACGCCCTATCAGGCAGCGCGAGATATGTGGATGTTGAACGAGTCGCGCATGCGAAAACTGCGCCAGTACTCAATCGAAAACCAGCGACTGGAAGTATTGCACGCGCAGGCAAAACAACACCTGGACGAAGCAGAAACCGCACTGCAGGAAAAGCAATGGGATGCTTTTGTAAAACACACGCGCGCGGGCATGGGCATTGAATCGCGGGCATATCCAGACGTAAAAACAACGCAAAACGATGTGATCCGCGGCGTGATTTTCTTCATGTTACTCGTCATCCCCTGTGCATTTTTTCTCGAGCGATTGATCTTTACATTTTCCGATATTCGAATGCAAATCGGCGGAATCGGCCTGGTCTTTGTCATCATCTGGATATTTCTCTCCCAGGTACACCCCGCATTTGACCTCTCCAATCCCTTTGTAATTTTGCTGGCTTTTGTAATTTTGGCACTGGCGATTTTTGTGATCTCGATTTTATCGGGCCGATTCAACGAGAACATCCGGCGACTCCGCAGCGCTGAAGTATTATTGCACGAAACCGATGTAGGACGGGTCAGCGCATCAGTGGCGGCATTTCAACTGGGCATTGCCAATATGAAAAAGCGCAAACTACGCACCTGGTTGACATTTGCAACCCTGGTATTGCTGACATTTACCGTGCTATCTTTTACCTCTATCAAATCCGCATTGGAATTTCACCAACTTCAACGCGATACAGAAGGCGCGTATCCCGGCATACTGATCAGAAGCAAATTCTGGGGACCACTGGAAGACACGGCTTATGATTATGCGCGAATAAATTTCAAAGACAGAGGCACCGTAACCCCCCGAAGCTGGTATGTTGCCACAAGAGAAGACAAAAAATCAAAAGCCGTATTGCGTTATGGGGAGAAAAATTCGCGCGTCCAGGGAATCCTGGGGGCGTCACCCGAAGAAGCCCAGGTGACGCAGATCGATACCCTGCTGCGAATCGGACGCTGGTTTCAACCGGGTGAGTCTGCCTGTATTTTGCCCGATCAAGTAGCGGAGACCCTGGGTATAACAGAACAAGATGTCGGCACGGCGTACATCCGCCTTTTTGGCAAAAGACTCACAGTAATTGGACTGATCGACTCTGAAAAAATGCGTCGATTTGTCGATCTGGATGAAGAACAGATAACGCCGGCAGATTTTCAAGTCACCGAAGACGAATTTATTACCGTCATGTCCCAGACTGAGACCCGCGAACGGCAGGGATTAGAGCGCCCCGAAGTCGAGACCATGCCATTTGAACATCTGGATCCCGATGATATTTTGATCGTACCCTATGCCCTGTTGCGCGATGTGGGCAGTCCACTGCAGTCCGTAGCCGTGCGATTTCACGAAGAGGTAGATGTCGAAGCCGAGATCAAGTCCTTTTTATCCCGGTTATCAGTGGTATTATTTGCAGGCATCCCAACAGCAGATGGCGGCATACGCGTCGCGGTTTACAGTTCCCTGGGCAATACATCTTTGCAGGGCATGGCCAATTTGTTTATCCCCATTTTGGTCGCCGCGCTGATCGTGCTCAATACCATGATGGGATCGGTGTACGAGCGCTTTCGCGAAATCGGCATCTATTCCTCCGTGGGATTAGCACCTGTACACATCGCCTTCTTATTTATCGCCGAAGCATGTGTTTACGCTGTTTTGGGAACCGTTGGCGGGTATCTTTTGGGACAGAGTGTCGTCAAAATTTTACTGTGGCAAGATGCCTTACAAGGGCTTACCGTAAATTATTCGGCACTCTCGACCGTAACATCCTCAATGCTGGTCATGCTGGTGGTTTTGCTCTCGTCGCTCTATCCCGCGCGTCAGGCATCCCTGATGGCTGTCCCCGACGTAACGCGCCGATGGAAATTCCCCGATCCAGATGGTGACCGCTGGCATTTTGAATTTCCATTTACCGTAGGCGGCAAAGACGTATTTGGCCTGTCCGTGTTCCTCGTCGATTATTTCCAAGCGCATGCAGGTGAGAGTCTGGGCACATTTTACACAGATGGCGCGCGACTCGGCTCAGTTGAAACCGCAACTGGACAGGGACACACAATTGACACAACAATCTGGTTGGCACCTTATGATCTGGGCGTGAGCCAGCAGGTGCATTTTGAAGCGATACCCACAGGTGAACACAATATTTTTGCCATGACATTGACCATAGATCGGCTATCGGGCGATGCCTCGTCATGGCGGCGGGTCAACAAGAATTTTATGAACGCGTTGCGCAAACAATTCCTGATCTGGCGCACCGTAGCACCAGAAGATAAGGCGCAGTACACGGAAAAAGGACAGATGATGCTCGCCGGAGCTACAGTTTAATATGGAACTTTTTTTCTGAAAAAACGTTGACTTCTGAGATGATAAAGGGTATCTTTGCCTCTGTATAATGGGTATTTGTGCCCAGGTATTAAGAATGTGTTGTTTTGTTTCCTGTACAATCGGCCTGAAAAGACGGTATGGCAAGAATCGAAACTTCTGATTCTTGCCTTTTTTTCGATCTGATGTGCAATTTTCGATGTAGAAAGGTGGTGAAGTACGTTGGCAGAAGGAAGAGTTAAATGGTTTAACGACGCCAAAGGGTTCGGCTTTATCGAGCAAGAAGGGGGCGAAGATGTTTTCGTCCATTTCTCAGCGATCCAAGCCGAAGGCTTTAAGTCCTTATCCGAAGGGGACGTTGTCGAATTTGACATTACCCAGGGACCTAAGGGCCTCCAGGCAGCGAATGTCACAAAGGCATAATCTGAAATAATTTCAGAATTAACCCAAAAGCACCATCTCGTTTTGAGATGGTGCTTTTTTTATACACGCTTAATACAAAAATCCGAAAACCGTATCCAGTGGTCACCCTCCTCTGGACCATTATAGCACTGAATACTCACCTGATCATCGCCCGGAGGCGGAAGCTCGCCCGAAGCCGCAGCCTGGAACGCGGTCTCACCCTCGGCGCGAAACTGCGCTTCCCATGTACTCGCAGTAACAACAAGACACAGGCGAACACTCTGCGTTGGCATCGGCTCCTTCCCGGGAATAATGTACAGATCGCCGTCAATGAGTTCCTTGACCTCTTTGAACACCGGTTCCCCATTGTGATACCACGTAATACCCGCCTGTTCGTATTGCTGTGTCGGCTGGCTGTGATTGGTAATCGTAACCTCAACAGCATACGCACCGTCACCGCGATCTGGCGCAGACCTGAGCAAAGCATTTTGCACCGTATCCTTCACACCGGGACGCACGCAAATCTCCAGCCCCCCATCCCGAATCCGCCAATCATCGGGATGTTCCCGCAACCACGACCAGCCGCTATCGAGCGCGCCGTCGAATGTATCTTGAAAAATGATCTGTCCATCGCTCATAATAAATCTCCTGTCTAAAATGATCAGATGATTACCCGCGCACATGGTCGAGAAATTTCAGGCGGACTTCAAGTATTTTTTCTCCCCGAAATCAAAGTTTGTTTATTATTTTTCTTATTAATAAAAAACCGCGCTAAAAATTGTACCCAACACAAGAAAAGCCATGAAAAAATATCTTTTATTTTCCATTCTACTGTTATTATTCGGTTGCCGACCACAAGTCTCTGACGAACAGATCACCGTCTGTTCTTTCAACATCAAATTTGTCGGCCACTATAAAAAGAAGGACAACGAAGCACTCGCCCAATTGGTCAAAAAATACGACATGGTCGTCGTCCAGGAACTCGTTGCACCGCCTGATAATGGCCGATACTGCGATGGGAAGCCCTATAGCGAAGACCCCGAAGCCGATGCCTTCTTCGATGCCATGAGCGCACAGGGCTTTGATTACTCCCTATCTTGTGAAGACACGGGAAGAGGCGAAAACATCCACAACAGAGGATCGAGCACCGAATGGTCCGTGGTCTTTTACAAATCCGACAAACTGAAAATCGCCAATGATCTCCCCAATGGATTCCTATCAGAAGACCGCTCTGCCCATCCCGTATATCCCCGCGTGCCACACGCCCATAGCTTCCGCACCATAAATAGCAAAATGGACTTTGTGATTATCAATGTCCACTTGTCACCGGGCAAAAATAAGGGAGAAAAACGCAAGACTGAGCTTTCGAATATCGCAGACTGGATCGACCGCCACGACGCACAGGAACAAGACTTCTACATCGTAGGAGATATGAACATCGAAAACGCCGCAGAGCTTAAAGCAGTAACCCCTCGGGGATTTATCTCGCTCAACGACGAATGCCGAAAAACGAACACAGCGGTCAAAAGCAGCAAACCCTATGACCACGTCATGTACCGCCCGGCTAAATTAGACGAGATAGATGAAGTGTTTGATTTTCAAGTCATCAACCTCATCGATCAGATGCACAGCACCTGGCGAGGCTCTGAAACCTATCCCGGCGACCCGTACAATGGGAATCTATTTGCACAGCACTATTCAGATCACCACCCCGTGCTATTCCGCCTGAACATCCCGAGCAAGGATGACGACTGACATTGCCTGATCTAATTAACTTCTCAGTCAAAAAGGAAACGGGTAGAGAACACAACTGTCCTCTACCCGTTCTTTTTTAATACCCAATCGCAACAACCCGCTCATGCATCTTCCGAAAGAGCCGGAACCCGGGACTCGAAAAAATCGGACGCGAGCATAATTTGATCTTGCTGGCGCACCACAAGCCCCTTGACGCGGGGCAAATAGTCATTAACCCATCGGGAATCGCTACGCACCGCCTGTCGCGCCTGATCAAAATGGGTATAATCGCGATACGCCCAAATGTGAACAACGCGATTTAACTTCCCAATATCGGTATAATACCACCCGGCAAGTTTAATCCCGTAATCCTCGCGCAGGGGAAGCGCCACCTCGCGCACCGCATCCATATAGGTTTGCAAAGCACCGGGATTCAGGTCATAGGTTCGCATGTCGTAAATCATAGGAAATCTCCAGGAGAAGTGTGGAACGGTGTATAACTGGTCGCTGTTCAGACCAGTTCACTAGGAAGTAGGAAGTGTGAATAAGAAAAGGGATCATTCATGCAAAATATAACACGAGAATTGCTGACATCATAATTTAGTAGAAATTCCCCACAAATACTCGGCTTTTTTGAACCGCTCCATTTTTTTGTACCGGGATCCATTTTTTTTCTCCAAATTTGACTGACACCAAAAGCGTTTGCAGCCCGTCTAAGTGTTCGATCAGCTTAATACAGGACCCCATGAACACAACGACCGGGCCGAGATATCCCTTCACTCCAGCCCGGTCTTCGGGGGCGGCGTGGTAAATGGTATCCCTCCCTGCCGTCCCCTCATTTTTTATCCAAAAAAGATTTTATCCTCGGAAGTGAAGTGTTAGACCTTCATCTCTGTTTGAAACGATAGTGCGACACCCAGTACATCATAAAGAGCCGGTACTCAAACGGCTATCAGGGCAATTAAGGGCGAATGGTCGCCCAACAGCCATAAATCATTGTAATAATAAGTAGAATATGAGCCAGACTGGTTATATCAGGGGCGATACATTGTCCTTTGGTATAAAATTCAGTCTGGTTTTTTTGTTTTTATTTACAGTTCTATATTCTTTTAAAACAATATGTTGTGAGTATAATTTTGGGTTCTATTCACAGTGGCACGCTTTTTGCATGTATATAAAATTTTGTCAGAGCCTCAAAAGGGCATCTCTGAAGCGTGTGGCAGCGACAGGGGTACCTTGCACAACGTGAGGTAATTTTAAACCAAAAGGGAGGAATCGCTGTATGGGAGCTTCATCGGTAGGCAACACGGGTCATACGAGAAGGATATGGATCAACGCGGTTTTTGGAGAAATCTCACGCCGAATCAGGGGCCTGATGCGCCCGCGGTGGGCAGGATTGCGGGTGCTGGCTGTCGCGATGGCTGCCGGCCTGTTCGGCACCGCCGGCCTCGCGCACGCGGAGGTGCTGGTCAGCAACGTTTCACAACACACAACCGCCGGCAGCGTCCAGGAGCTGGACCAATATGACATCGCTCAGGGCTTCACGACTGGTCCAGCCTCTGGAACGTTCACGCTAACGAGCGTCGATTTTCGTGCGGTCCGAGGCAGCGACGGAACGGTTCCGGTCGTCACGGTACACGAGGGCAGCCCCACGGGTACTCTGGTGGCGACGCTAACCCACTCGGGTGGTACCTTCGGCCCTACTGGTTTCCAAAACGAATCCACAGAGACATTCAGGGCGCCGTCAAACACCGCGCTCGAACCGAACACCACCTACTACGTTCGGCTGGAGCTGCCTGGATCAACGGGAAGAATCTTGATGCGTTCGATGCGGAGCGGTAATGATGATCCGGGAGCGGCTTCCGGCTGGTCCTTGAACAACAATGCTCACTCGAGGGCTTTCAACTCATCGGGGTCCTTTTCTATCGCCCCGTTGGGAGGTAGTGTTGCCCGTCCGTTATATGTGCGCATAAACGGCGAGGTCCCCGCTCCGGTGATTACTTCTGTGGCGGTAAGCTCAATGCCCCGCACGCACGTGAACACCTACTGGCGTGGCGAACAGATCAAGTTCTCGGTGACCTTCAGTGCCCCGGTAAAGTTGACGGGCGAACCGCATTTCGAGTTCGAGCTGGGGTCAAGCGGCAACACGGACACCAAGCAGGCGGCGCTCGTAGAAGGCGCGGACACGGATTCGCTCGTGTTCGCATACACGGTGGTGGAGGGCGACGCGGACGACGACGGAATCTGGGTTGGCAACCAATCCCGGACCATCATGCTCGGCAGCGGCGAGCGCATCACCGACAACCTCGTCAGCGTCGATGCTGTGCTCACCCACGACGAACTGGGCAGGCAGTCCGATCATCTGGTGGACGGCACCCGGCTCCCGCCCTCCGACGACGCGACCCTGAAGAGCTTCCAACTGACCGCCGGGGGCAATGCGGTTGCGCTGGACCCGTCGTTTGCAAACGACATCACCTCCTACCGCGCCTGGGTGCGGAACAGCGTCTCCGGGGTGAGACTGACCGCGACACCCAACCACGACGACGCCACGGTCAGTTACCCGGAGGGCAGGGATCTTTCTCTTAGCCCGGGCCGCAACGCCGGTTCGGCACTCGTGACGGCGGAAGACATGTTTACAACGCTGACCTACGACGTAACGGTCGTGCGCGAGGCCGCATCGCCGCCGGCCGACCCGGATGCCGTGCTCACCGCCAACGTGACGGTGGGTGAGGGCGCCGGCACCTTCGGATATGCCGACCTCGCAACCGATTGGGGCGCGATAGCCCCCACCAATTTTCGGGTCGGCGGCACGACCTACGACATCGCCGCCGCACTTGTCGTTGGCGACGCGCCCACGTCGTTTTTCACCGCCGAGACGGTCGCCTTCTGTTTCGGAACCAGAGCGCCAAACGATGACGTCCGCAACCGGCTGGAACTGGACGTTGACGGTCATGAATTCGACCTCGATGATGGCCGCAGGCTCGGCACACAATCCCCGCAATCGAAGTGCTATGCGTGGCCGCGGCCGGCGGGCCTGGACTGGGCATGGGGAGACATCACCTCGGTAAAGCTGACTATCAACAATGCGCCGGACTTCGGGGAACCGATTCTGACGCGCAGCGTGTTCGAGAACACACCCGCTGACGAGGACGTCGGCGAGCCCTTCGTGGCGGAGGACGCGGACGGCGACGAGGTGACCTATTCGCTGGAAGGACAGGACAAAGACAACTTCACCATTGACCCCTCCACCGGTCAGATCAAGACGCGGGCGGCGCTCGATTACGAGATGCAGACGACGCATTCGGTCAGGGTCAAGGCCGACGACGGGCGCAGCGGCGGAGCAACCCGGATCGCCGTGACCATCGAGGTGGTCAACGTGGACGAGCCGCGGGACCCCCTGGCGAAGCCGTCGGTCATAGCGCCGCGGTATTGGACGGGCGGGCTGGTGGCGCGCTGGCGTGTTCGAAGTACCGGCGGAGATGAGATTACCGCCTTCGAGGTGGAGTATCGACGGGGCACCAGCGGCTCGTGGACACGCCATCCGGATACCGGACTCGATCCGTTCAGGCTGATCGAGTCGCTGAGATCGGGTGCGGAATACCAGGTGCGGGTCCGGATGGTGACCACCGGTGTGACGACCGACTGGTCGGAGCCGGGCACGGGCCGCGTGCGGAGCCAGGTGGCGGATGCGACGAACACGGGCACGGTCGGCGCGACGGTTTTCTACCCCGACGCCAGCGTGCCGGGGGGCATGCCGGCAGGCGTCCACTTCGGCGAGCCGTTCGAAATTCGCATACGGTTCACGGATAACATCCGCGTACACGAGCGGGTAGACGATTTCACCGGCCCAGGAAACAGGACCCTCTATCTCTCCGGACCGATGTTGACGGACCTGATCGGTCCGGACCGCGCCATCGGGGTGATCGGTGGACGGGTGTCCTCGATCGAGACGTTCTCCGACAATACATTGTGGGTGTTGCAGATCGAGCCGTCGAGTCGCGAAGACTTGACCCTGACGCTGGAGCCGTTGCCCTGCAATACATTAGGGTCATTGTGCTCTCAAGTAAGCGGTAGCGGTCTTCGGGAGCGGACGGTCCACCGGGTGCGCGGCATCCGCCGTGTGCCGTCGGCACCGGCCGATTTGATGGTGCAAACCGTGCAGGAGCGCGGCGCGGATCGGCTGCAGGTGTCCTTTGCCGGCACCAACGAGGCGAAATTGTACCGCCTGCAATACAAGCTGTCCGACCACCGGTGGTCGCAGGCGAGAGATTTCTGGAACTGGCGGCGCAAGGGGCCGGATGAGCGACACTCGGTGACCTCCGCGCCGGTGACTCAGGGGCTGGCCTACGATGTGCGGGTGCGCTGGGAGAATCCGATCGGTAACGGGGCGTGGTCGTATTCTGCGCGCCCGGGTTATCCGCTGGCGCAGTGGGGCGAGACCCTCACCTGGCGCAAGGTTTCGGGACGGACCGAGATCTACGTCCACTACAACCGCGACCTCGACCGGAACTCGAGACTGAGCGATGCACAGTACCTGTATGACGTGCATTTTACAGGCTCGCAATCCTCGGGCTTCGCGGTTGACGAAATCAGCATCATCGACGATTACCTGGGCAGGCCCCGGGTGGTGAAACTGAGACTGGGGAGCGGCGTTTCCGATCAGGACGTGCGCAATGGGGCCAGTCTGTATGTGACCTACGACCGCGCACAGGTGGTCAGTCCGCGGCCGCCCGGCGTGTTGGATCAGGATGGCAACCAGGCGCCCGGTTTTTTCAACCTGGAGGCCATACATGTGCCCAATCCCAATGCGCCCGCGCTCTACGTGTCGGACACGACGGTGCGGGAGGCCCGGGGAGCCAGGGCAAACTTCGAGGTGACGCTGCGCCCGGCGGCGACGGCGCAGGTGAGGGTGGATTATGAGACCGTCCCGGTCAGCAGCGCGACCCCGGGGGAGGACTACACGCACACCTCGGGCACGCTGACCTTCAACGCCGGTCAGACGACCAGGACCGTCTCGGTACCGGTGCTTGATGACTTTTTCGAAGACAGCGGCGAGACCTTCAGGCTGAAGTTGGAGAATCCCCGGGGCGGCAACGCGTACATTGCCGACGCCTGGGGCATCGCCACCATCCTCAACGACGACCCCGTGCCGGTAACGCCGCAGGTGACGGCGCTGACGGCAGAATTTGTGCGGATGCCGGCACACCATGTCGGGGATGCGTTCACATTCACACTGCGCTTCAGCGAGGAAGTTTCGCTCGGCCTCGATGACGTTACGGGCAGCGACGGGCAGCAGGGCGTGCTGTCGGTCACGGGGGGTCAGGTGACCGGGGCGAGCCGCGTCGTCGCGGGAGAAAACCGAACGTGGAGCATCACTGTCACGCCGGACGGAAAAGACGACGTGACAGTCGCGTTGTCCGAGACGACGGACTGCGACGCCACAGGCGCGGTATGCACCGGAGACGACCGGCCGCTGTCGGCGGCGGTCACGGATAGGGTCATCGGCCTCCAGCCGCCGGCTCCGCAGTCGGCGACGATACCGTCGGCAGGCGACCAGCTCCAGTTGTTCTTCGACCGGGCATTCGACAACCGAACGGGGCGGACACCGCCGAAAAGTGCCTTTATCGTGAACGCCGACGGCGTCCTGCATCTCGTGTCCAGCATCGAGGCATCGGCCTCCGACCAATGGATACGGCTGTCGTTCGTTCTCCCCATCAAAGCGCATCAGACAGTCACGGTGAGTTACCGCGACCCGACCGATGGCGATGACTACGCCGCGTTGCAACTCCGCAGCGGCGAAGACGCGGAGAGTTTTTCCGGATTTGCGGCGATCAACGGCTCGACCGTGTCGGACCCGGCCGCACCGGTGCTGGTGGGTCCGGTGCAACTCAACGCCGCAGGCGACGAGCTTTCCCTGCGCTTCACCCGGGCGATTGATTTCTACGCGCTTCCCGCGCTGGAGGCGTTTGCGGTGACCTACGACAGCGCGTCGGCAACGGTCGCCGGCGTGCGTGGCTCGGGTTCGGATTATAGGGCCATCGCGCTGGACATTTCGCCCGCGATACCCGCGTCCGCGCAAACTGTGACCGTCACCTATAGCGATCCCACCGCAGGCGACGACGAACTTGCACTGCAAAACCGGGCAGGCGTCGATGCCGAGAGTTTCAGTCAGCCAGTGAGCCGGGTCGGCACGCAACTGGAAACGAGCCAGTCCGCGCCATTGACGGCGCAGTTCTGGAAACTGCCGGCGATACACGGCGGGAATCCATTCAAGTTCGAGCTCGTGTTCAGCGATGAGAACGTCTCGGTGAGCCATCAGAAGATCATGGGCAGCAACGGGCAGTCGGATGTGCTCTCGGTCACGAACGGCGAGGTCACGGCGGCGCGCCGGCTGGTGTCAAATAAGAACCACAACTGGGAGATCACCATTACGCCGGACGTCGATGAAGACGTCACCATCACGCTGCCGACGAGCGCAGACTGCGACGCCGAGGATGCGGTGTGTACGGAGGACGCCCGCCCGCTCTCTGCCGCGGTCGTGGCGACTGTCCTATCATCACCGCCGCCCCCGCCGCCGTTGACGGCGACCATTGAGGGCGCGCCGGAGGCGCACGCGGGCGTGCCATTCGTGCTGCAGGTGCGTTTCAGCGAGGCGACCGCCGTGTCGTGGACTGCGATGCGCGACCACGTCCTGAGCGTGACAAACGGCCAGCTAACGCGGGCGCGCCGGTTGAATGGTGAGGGCCCAGAGAACGCGGCTTGGGAGGTCACGCTCGAGCCGACGGGCGGCGACGTGACAGTCGAACTGCCAGCCACGACGGACTGCGACGCCGAGGACGCGGTGTGTACGGAAGATAGCCGTCCTCTGTCGGAGGCCGTGACAGCGACGATTGCCGAGGGGACCGTGCCGCCGCTGACGGCCGAGTTCGACGCGCCAGCGGCGCACGACGGCTCGGAAGATTTTACGGTGTGGCTCGACTTCAACGGGGCGGCCGACCTGAACAAGTGGACGATGACCAACAGAGCGGTTGCCGTCACCGGCGGTCGGGTACGGTCGGCGGAGCACGAAATCGGACTCCGCCACAGTTGGCGGCTCACGGTGGCGCCGTCCTTGATCGAGGACGTGGTTCTATCGGTCGCACCACCCGAATCCTGCGGCGACTCGGGCGCGCTGTGCGCGACGGACGGGCGCAAGTTGTCGTCGGGTGCGGAAGTCCGCGTGAAGGGACCGGCGAGCATTCCGCTTACGGTTCAGTGGCAGAGGTACGGCGACGGGCACGACGGCTCGAAGCTGTTCGCGCTCAACGCCGAGTTCAGCTATCCGGTGACGACCTCGCGCGAGGCCATGCGGGATGCGGTCCGGAGTACCAACGGCGAGGTCACGAACGCGTTCCCCAAAGAGAATCAGCCAAAGACCTGGGTGTTCTGGATCAAGCCGCTGTACAACGAGACGATTCGGGTCGAATTGCTACCCACCACCGACTGCGACGCGGAAGGGGCGATCTGCACCGAGGACGGGCGACCCCTGTCGAACAGGGCGTTTTGGGATATTATGCCGAGTGATCCGAACGCAGTAGATGAGACTGCGCCGGCGTTTTTGCGTGCGGAGGTGGATGGCGCGCAACTGGTACTATTGTACAGGGATGGACTCGACGAGGACGCCACACCGGCCGCGGATGCGTTCACCGTGACGGTGGGCGGTCAGACGCGGGATCTGGCGGTGAGCGATCCGGTGGCAGTAGATGGGCGGCGCGTGAGGCTGAGGCTTGCCTCGGCGGTTGCGTCTGGCGATTCTGTGAGGGTGAGCTACGCGGTGCCTTCGGAGAACCCGATACAGGACAGGGCGGGCAACGCGGTGGTGGCGTTGAGCGATCAGGCAGTGACCAACCACACACCGGAAGGTGACACAACGGCGCCGGCGTTCGAGGCTGCCGTGGCGCGCCGGGACTCGGTGGTGCTGACGTATAGCGAAGCACTTGACGAGACCTCCACGCCGGGAGTGGATGCGTTCACAGTGACGGTGGGCGGTCAGACGCGGGATCTGGCGTCGAGCGATCCGGTCGTGGTGAGCGGATTGACCGTGATGCTGAGGCTTGCCTCGGCGGCGGCACCCGGCGATTCTGTGAGGGTGAGCTACGCGGTGCCTTCGGAGAACCCGATACAGGACAGGGCGGGCAATGCGGTGGTGGCGTTGAGCGATCAGGCAGTGACCAACCACACACCGGAAGGTGACACAACGGCGCCGGCGTTCGAGGCTGCCGTGGCGCGCCGGGACTCGGTGGTGCTGACGTATAGCGAAGCACTTGACGAGACCTCCACGCCGGGAGTGGATGCGTTCACAGTGACGGTGGGCGGTCAGACGCGGGATCTGGCATCGAGCGATCCGGTCGTGGTGAGCGGATTGACCGTGATGCTGAGGTTTGCCTCGGCGGCGGCACCCGGCGATTCTGTGAGGGTGAGCTACGCGGTGCCTTCGGAGAACCCGATACAGGACAGGGCGGGCAACCGCGCGGCCCCGGCGACGATCACGGCGAAGATCCCCGCACCGAAGTTCACGGTAAAATTCGAGGAGGGCAGCCTCCCGAAGGTCCATGACGGCGTCGGCCCGATCGAATTCCGTATTGTGTTCAGCGAGGAACCCGCAAGCAGCTACAACTATATGACGCTGCGATTAGAGACGCTGATTATGCGGCTCGGTCCGCGCGCCTACAATGCAAAAAGAGGGTACAAGCTCGATCCGCCGAGTGGGAAGCGCTGGGGGGTCGTGGTGGAACGCAGGAAATCCGATGCCGAATACGCGACCGAGGACTTCACCATTACGATTAACCCGACCGAGAATTGCAATGACGAGGGTGCGGTGTGTACAGAAGACGGACGGAAGCTGTCGAACCGGCTTTTCGCACGGATCAAGGGTCCGCCCGTGCTCTCGGTGGCGGATACCGAAGTGACCGAGGCGGCAGATGCCACGGCGGCGTTCGAGGTGACCTTGAGCCGGTCGGTGGCAGATACGGTGACGGTAGATTATGCGACCTCGGACAGCACGGCGACGGCTGGGGAAGATTATGAGGAAACCTCTGGCACGCTCACCTTTGTCCCGGGGGAGACCTCAAAGACGGTCTCGGTGCCGGTGCTTGACGATACCGTTGACGAGCGTTCAGAGACGTTTACGCTGACGCTCTCCAACGCATCGGGTGGCGATGCGTATCTCTCAGATGCGACTGCGACCGGGACCATTAACAACCACGATTCGACCGATCCACCTTCGGGCAATACCGTCGTGCTGGAACCGGAAGAACCGCGCGGTGCCCGCGACATCGGAACCATTACCCTGACGGCAGACACGCCCGGAACCATCCAGGCCTCTTGGGAAGCACCAACGGAGGCTCCGGCCAACTACCGCATAACATGGGCAAAGCAGGACGAGGGTTACAAGACCTGGACCGACAACACTGGCAATGCCTATCCCACCGAACCTTCCTACACCATCACGGGTCTGGAGGACGGAGAAGAATACAAGGTGAAGATACGCGCCTCATATAGCGGCACCTCCGGAGGCTGGAGCGGCGAGGCCACCATCACCGTCGCAGGGTCTCCCCCAACTAACGATCCACCTGACAACGATCCGGTCGAGCCGTTGACGGCGGAGTTCCAGGGACTGCCGGCTTCCCACGGCGAATCCGCGTTCACCTTTGAGTTGCACTTCTCCGAGGAGTTCAACCTGAGCTACCGGACGCTACGCGATCACGCGCTGCAGGTGACCAATGGGGAACTCACCGGGGTAGGGCGCCAGGAAACGGGGAAGAATCAGGCGTGGAATGTGACGGTTACGCCCGACAATGATCAGGATGTGACGATCACACTGCTTGCGGCAGACTGTGGGGAGACCGGTGCGATCTGCACCGAGGATAACCGCCCGTTGTCGGCGACAGTTTCGGAGACGGTTTCGGCGACGGTGGCACAGACCGTCCAGAATCAGCCGCCCGATACGGAACCCGAGCCGTTGACAGCGAGTTTCGGAAATGTGCCGTCGTCCCACGACGGGTCGAGTGCGTTCAAGTTCGAATTGCATTTCAGTGAGGATGTGGTGGGTCTTAGCTACCGGACGCTGCGCGATAATGCCTTCACGGTGACGGGGGGTGCGGTGACGAAGGCGGGGCGTCTCGTGTCGGGCAACAACCAGGGTTGGGAGATCACGGTGGCGCCGGATACGTATGATGCGGTGACGATCAGCCTGCCGGCTGGCGCCGTGGAGACGTCCGATGGTCGTCAGTTGCAGGGGGCAGTATCGGCGACAGTTCAGGGGCCGCCGGGGTTGTCTGTGGCGGATGCGAGCGTGCAGGAGGCTGCCAATGCGACAGTCGATTTTGCAGTGACGCTGAGTCGGGCTTTGTCGGAGACCGTGACAGTGGATTATGCGACCTCTGACGGCACGGCAACGGTCGGAGTGGACTACACATCTACGTCGGGTACGCTGACGTTCGATGCGGGACAGACAGAGAAGACAATTTCGGTGCCAGTGCTCGACGATGCCATTGACGAGGGTTCAGAGACGTTCACGCTGACGCTCTCCAACGCGTCGGGCGGCAACGCGTATCTCTCCGACGCGGATGCAACTGGCACCATCGAGAACATCGATCCAATGCCTAAGGGCCTGCTTGCGCGGTTTGGTCGGACGGCGGCGTTGCAGGTGGTGGAATATGTGGAGGAGCGTCTGCAGGCACGGCGTGAGTCGGGTTTTGAGGGGCGTTTGGCGGGTCATCAGTTGGGTCGTGCTGAGGATATGGTCAGGGATGTGGCGAATCGCTTTGTGTATGGTCTTGGCGGGTATGGGTCACACAACCCGTCGTTGGGGCGGCGCGATGTAGGGATGGCGTCGTCTGGCTCTTCCTTTGGTCTTGCAGGCATGCTGAGGTCGCTTTTCACCAGGGGCGATGTGCTGACGGGTTCGTCGTTTACGCTTAACCGTGAGATGGATCGGGGAGGCGTGTTCTCTTTCTGGAGCCGTGGTGCGCGGTCGTCCTTTTTTGGTCGCGAAGATGATCTGGGTCTGGATGGCACTGTTCGCACGGCGATGCTCGGTACTGACTACGCGAAGGGACCTTTTCTGGTGGGCTTGTCTTTGTCTCGCAGTTGGGGATTGGGCAGTTACACGGGTGGGGTGGGTGGTGGTCGTGTGGCTTCGTCGGTGACGGGTCTTTATCCGTGGCTGGGCTATCGTTTGACGGATCGGATGACGGTGTGGGCAGTAGGTGGCTACGGTGTGGGTGGTATGCTGCTGAGTCAAGAAGGCGCCTCGCAACTGTCGGCGGGTCTGTCGATGTCGCTGGCGGCGGTGGGCACGCGCGGCGAATTGATCGGCAGGAGCGCAGACGGTTTCAGGTTGTCGTATAAGGCCGATGCGTTGTGGGTAGGTACGTCGAGCGAGGCAGTATCTGGTTCTTCGGGCAATCTGGCAGCGACGCGTTCAGTGGTAAGCCGTGTGCGCACAGCGCTTGAGGGATCTCATGCCCTGACGTTCCGGAGCCGATTGTCTCTATCTCCGAGCGTGATGGTTGGTCTTCGTCACGATGGGGGCGATGCCGAGACAGGATCGGGTCTGGATATCGCAGGGGGTCTGGTCGTTTCGGATCCTTTGACGGGTCTGGAGGTGGATATGCGCGTGCGGACGTTGCTGGTCCACGAGGCGGAAGGCTACCGTGAGCGCGGTATGGCAGTGTCTTTCAGTTACAATCCGAGTCCATCGACGCCATTGGGTTTGACGATGCGTATGTCGCCTTCGTGGGGCGGTCAGGCGACGAGCGGAGCCGAGGCGTTGTGGGGTCGGCCCACGATGTCGGGCATAGCGGGTGGTGGTTATGCGACGGGCAACCGGCTCGATGCGGACCTGGGGTATGGGTTGGCGTTGGGCAGGCGCTTTGTGGGCACGCCGCGTTTGGGCTTTGCGACCTCGGCTCAAGGTCGGGATTATCGCGTTGGTTATGGCATCGGTACACTCGTTAGCGAGGGTTTGAGGTTTGAGTTGAACCTCGATGCCCATCGGCGCGCGAGTCCGTTGTCTATCGGTGCGGATAACGGGGTTACTGGACGCGCCACAATAGGCTGGTAGCGGCGAAGGATAAGACCGGGCCAAGCGCACATATTTGGGGCTGGGCTCTTTGTCCAGTGGCGTTATCCCTTTGCTCACCTCGAGTACAAACAAAAGCCCGTCAATCACCACCGATTGACGGGCTTTTTATTTTTTGTGGTTGCCCCCCAGGGATTCGAACCCCGATTCTACGGTCCAGAGCCGCATGTCTTGCCATTAGACGAGGGGGCAAAAATATAATTAGCGTTTCGAGATAGCACGCACCATCTATGACCCCAAAACCTCCAGCGCCTTCTTCAGCCTGCGAATACACGTCTCCCTTCCGAGCACAGCCATCAGTTCAAACAACCCCGGCCCAAACCCAACGCCGCAAAGCGCGAGCCGCGTCGGATGAATCAGCCTCGAAGCCGAAATTCCCAGTTCACCAGACAGTGTGCGCGTCACACCCTCAATATCGCCTTCTCCAAACGAATCCAAACCCTGCAAACGCGCAATCATCAACGCAACGCGCTCGGGCGTATCCGTCTTCCAGTTCTTCTTAGCCGTCTTTGCATCATACGACACCGGATCCTCAAAAAAATAACCCGTATGCTTCAAATCCTCAAGCGTATGCAACCGCGGCTGCAACAACTCCGCAATCCTCAACAACTCATCCCGCCGATCAGAAGCCTCTGCATCTGTAAGCCATCCCTCCGCAATCCAAATCGGTATCGCATCATCCAGAACCGCATCCACCGGACGAAGACGCATATGCTCACCATTGAGCCAGATCAGCTTCTTCTCATCAAAAACCGCATCTCTCTTGAGCAACCCCGCAACCGAAAACGCCTCTGTCAACTCATCTCGCGCAAACACCTCGCGCTCATCCCCGGGAGCCCATCCCAACAGCGCGAGATAATTGAACATCGCATCCGACAAAAATCCCCGCTCCCGATACTCCGAAATCGTCGTCGCACCGTGGCGCTTTGACAATTTGCTGCCATCGGGACCCAAAATCAGTGTCGAATGCCCATACTCCGGCACCATCCACGAAAGCGCCTCAAACAGCATAATCTGCTTCGGTGTATTCGACAAATGATCCGCAGACCGCAACACCATATTCACACCCATATCGTGATCATCCACCACCACCGCGAGATTGTAAACAGGAGACCCATCGGGCCGCAACAAAACAAAGTCCTCAACCTCGGCATTATCCCACCGCTGCACACCCCG
The DNA here is from genome assembly GCA_965205975.1 of Candidatus Latescibacterota bacterium. Classification (GTDB taxonomy): domain Bacteria; phylum Latescibacterota; class UBA2968; order UBA2968; family UBA2968; genus VXRD01. Next base: position 4,487,750 of record OZ242195.1, on the reverse strand, counting down.
AATGCGATCGTGCCAGACCGTCTCATCCGCAGGCACCTTAAACCGCACAACCTTTGGCCGCCCCTCGGCTTCATAAGCCGCCTGCTGTTCCGGCGTCAAATCCCGATCGTAGCGCACGCGCCGCTTCTCGACCTGCGCCTGCCGGCGCATCGCATCGAGCTCTTCGGCAGTCTCATAGCCATAATACGCATGCCCCGTCTCCACCAAACGCGCTGCGGCTTGCTTATGCGCCTCGGCATTGCGCGACTGAAACACTGGCTCGGCGTCAAAATCAACACCGAGCCAGTTCAAACCGTCCAGAATCGTCTGAAGCGACGACTCTGTAAAACGCTCTCGATCTGTATCTTCCACGCGCAACAACAACTTTGCCTGGTAGTGCCTCGCGTAAAGATGATTAAAAATCGCCGTTCGCGCATTCCCCACATGAAACCCACCTGTGGGAGACGGCGCGAAACGCAAAACCGTGTCTGACATCTAAAAAGACCTATTAATTAACCGCTTATTTTTTGGCGGAGAGGGAGGGATTCGAACCCTCGGTAGAGGAAACCCCCTACAACAGATTAGCAATCTGCCCTGTTCGGCCACTCCAGCACCTCTCCGCAAACAAAAACGAACAGCCAAAAGTAACAAAGGTAGTATATAAATGCAAGTAAAAGGCGGTAAGACGTGAGTTGTACACCGCTTCTCAATTTTTAATTTTTAATTTTTAATTAATATGGCGGTGGGGGTGGGATTCGAACCCACGGACCCGTGAAGGTCAACGGTTTTCAAGACCGCCCGATTCGACCGCTCTCGCACCCCACCGCATCATCCGAAAAGTATAGACAAGCGCACCATCTCTGTCAAGCGGTTTGTATCAACCCATCTCAACCACACTTAAACTTTGTTTTTCTTCTATTTAGCAATCAAAAATCCAAAAATCACATCCACCAAAAAAGAATTTGCGTTGCCCGTGCCCTTCCTGTATTTTTAGGCACAAACTTGTAACATGACTTAGAGAATCTCACACCGCGCGCTTAACCTCGCACCCTCCCCTATGACTGAGCTTATCACCGGCTCCCAGATGGCATCCATTGACCGTCGGGCAATTGACAGTGGTGTGCCGAGCATTGAACTTATGGAAGCCGCCGGCCAGGGTGTAACCCGGGCAGTAGAAAACCTGTTGGGCGAACTCCAAAACCGGCACATCGTCATCTTGTGTGGCAAAGGCAATAATGGCGGCGACGGTTTTGTCGTTGCCAGACAAGCAGCCCAAAGCGGTGCAAAAGTCCAGGTATTCACAGCCACATCCGCCAGCGAAATAACAGGCGATGCCAAAACCAACCTCGACCGACTGCCCCCGGACATTGTGCAGTCGGTTGACCACATCGCAACAGTACAAAACGCACTCACCAATGCCGACATCGCCGTTGACGCCCTATTGGGCACGGGCATTCAAGGTCCTCCCCGCGGCATATACGCCGACCTCATAGACGCACTCACTCGCGTCAAATGCCCCATCGTCGCTGTAGATATACCCTCTGGACTCAGCGCCGACACGGGCAAAATCGAAGGACCCTGTGCAGCCGCAACATGCACAGTCACATTTGCACTGCCTCGCATTGGACACTTCTTCTTCCCCGGACGCACCCGGTGCGGCAAATTGCACCTCATCGACATCGGGATACCACGGTCGGCAATTGAGTCCGAACGCATCAGCACCTACCTGATCGACAACCGCCGCTGTGCTCGCCTCCTCCCCCACCGGGAACCCGACGCCCACAAAGGAGACTGCGGCAGAGTATATATCCTCGCCGGATCCGTGGGACTCACAGGCGCGGCGGCACTCGCTGCAAACGCAGCACTCAAAGGAGGCGCGGGCCTCGTCACACTCGGCGTACCCAAAAGCCTCAACGACATACTCGAAATCAAAGTCACCGAAGCAATGACCCACCCGCTACCCGAAGTAAAAAAAGTCAGATGCCTGTCCCTGCGCGCTCGGGGCGATATACAACGCGCATGTTGCACAGCCGACAGCATAGCCATTGGGCCAGGCTTAGGCACCCATCGGGAAACCGTCGAACTCGTCCGCCGCCTCGTGCGCAACTGCGTTTGTCCCGCAGTCATCGACGCCGACGCACTCAACGCCCTCGCCGGCGACCTCGATGCGATTCGCGCCTGCGAAACACCCCTGGTACTCACCCCGCACATCGGGGAATTTGCGCGCCTGACCGGATGTAGTGTCGCCGAAATACAGCGCGACCCCATAGCCCTGGCCCTGAAATTCGCTTCCCACGTCGAAGCCACCACAGTCCTGAAAGGCGCGCCAACCATCGTCGCAACGCCAGAAGGCAAAACGCACATCAACCCAACCGGCAACCCGGGAATGGCCACCGGCGGCACAGGAGATGTACTAACGGGCCTCATAGCCGCGCTCATCGGTCAAGGACTCAATCCCTCAGACGCCGCATGCACAGCCGTCTATCTCCACGGCCTCGCCGCTGACATTGCAGCGAAAAAAACAGGACACATAAGCCTCATCGCCAGTGACATCATCGAAAACTTTGCCGCCGCCATTCACCAGATACGCAACAGCACCGACTACTTTGACCTGAACCTCACCACCTGATTTTGGACCCTGTACCCAATGCCCAAACGAACCGACCTCAAAAAAATAATGCTCATCGGCTCTGGTCCCATCGTCATCGGACAAGCCTGTGAATTTGACTACTCTGGCACCCAAGCCTGCAAAGCCCTCAAAGAAGAGGGATACGAAGTCGTGCTGGTCAATAGCAATCCCGCCACCATCATGACCGACCCCGAAATGGCTGACCAGACTTATGTCGAACCCGTCACACCCGAAGTATGCGCAGCCATCATCGAAAAAGAACGCCCGGATGCCCTTCTCCCAACACTGGGCGGACAAACGGGCCTCAACACCGCCATGGCCCTGCACGAACAGGGAACACTCGAAAAATTCGATGTCGAAATGATCGGCGCAAAACCACACGCCATTGAAAAAGCCGAAAACCGCGAAGCCTTTCAAAAAGCCATGGGCAAAATCGGCCTCGACTTCCCCAAAGGCCGATTTGCCTACACCCTCAAAGAAGCACTCGACATCACTGCTGAAATTGGATTCCCAGCCATCATCCGCCCATCCTACACCCTGGGTGGCACAGGTGCTGGCACCGCGTACAACATCGAAGAATTCAGACACGCTGCTGCACACGGCCTCAGCCTATCGCCCACCACAGAGATCCTCGTAGAAGAATCCATCATCGGCTGGAAAGAATTCGAACTCGAAGTCATGCGCGATCAAAACGACAACGTCGTCATCATCTGCTCCATAGAAAACTTCGATCCCATGGGCGTACACACGGGCGACTCCATCACCGTGGCACCTGCGCAAACGCTCACCGACAAAGAATATCAGGAAATGCGCGATGACGCCATCGCCTGCATCCGCGAAATCGGCGTAGAAACCGGCGGCTCCAACATTCAGTTTGCAGTAGATCCCAACACGGGCCGACGCGTCGTCATAGAAATGAACCCCCGCGTATCCCGCAGTTCCGCACTCGCCTCAAAAGCCACGGGCTTTCCCATAGCCAAAATAGCCGCCAAGCTCGCCATTGGATACACCCTGGACGAAATTCAAAACGACATCACGCGCGAAACGCCCGCCTCATTTGAACCCACCATCGACTATTGCGTTATCAAAATCCCGCGCTGGACATTTGAAAAGTTTCCCCAAACCGATGATTTGTTGGGCACGCAAATGAAATCCGTAGGTGAAACCATGGCCATAGGTCGCACGTTTAAAGAAGCACTGCAAAAAGGCTTGCGCTCTCTCGAAATCGGGCGTGCGGGATTTGGTGCCGACGGCAAAGACATCCATCCCAACACCCTCTCGCGCGAAGCTCTCGAACGCGGCCTGCGCGAACCCAACTCGCAGCGATTGGCCTATCTCAAAACGGCTTACGACGCGGGACTATCCGTACAGGAAATTTTTGACGCAACCAAAATTGACCCCTATTTTCTCGACAACATGCGACAACTCGTCGAAGTCGAAAAAGAACTCGCCGCCCTGATGGACTAACTATGACAAAACAGCACACACTCAACGACTTAAAATCGCGTATCTCTCGCGCAGACCTGCTCAAAGCCAAACGCCACGGCTTCTCTGACCGCCAACTGGCACACCTGTGGCAAAGTGACGAATGGACTGTTCGCGCCCTGCGAAAAGAACTCGGCGTCGCGCCCGTATTCAAAACCGTAGATACATGCGCGGCCGAATTTGAAGCCTATACACCGTATCACTATTCGACCTATGAGACAGACAACGAAGCCATACGATCCGATCGCCAAAAAATCATGATCCTGGGCGGCGGTCCCAATCGCATTGGACAGGGCATCGAATTCGACTATTGTTGTTGTCACGCCTCCTATGCTCTCAAAGAAGACGGCTATGAGACCATCATGGTCAATTCCAACCCCGAAACCGTCTCCACCGACTACGACACATCTGACAAACTCTACTTTGAACCACTCACTGCCGAAGACGTACTCAGCATTGCCGATATTGAACAACCCGACGGCGTCATCGTTCAATTCGGCGGACAAACACCACTCAACCTCGCGCGCGACCTCGAACGCGGGGGCCTCAACATCGCCGGCACATCGCCCGACGCCATTGACCTGGCCGAAGATCGCAAACGCTTTGGCGCACTCATCAAAAAACTGGGCATACGACAACCCGAAAACGGCACTGCAGTAAGCACCGATGAAGCAATCGCCATAGCCGAACAAATCGGATATCCAGTTCTCGTGCGCCCCTCTTACGTACTCGGGGGTCGCGCAATGGCAATTGTATATGACCGCGACGCCCTCATCGCCTATATGCGCAATGCAATAGAAGCCTCTCCTGAACGCCCCATCCTCATCGACCGATTTTTAGAAGACGCACACGAATTTGATGTCGATGCCGTAGCAGATCCAACAGCAGTCGTCATCGGCGGCATCATGCAACACATCGAAAGCGCGGGCGTACACTCTGGCGATAGTGCCTGCGTCTTGCCCCCGTATCAGATCTCCGACGCCAACCTCAATGAGCTGCGAAGCCACACGCGCGCCTTGGCCAGAGCACTCAACGTCGTTGGCCTCATGAACATTCAGTTTGCCATTCAAGGCGAAGACGTATTTATTATAGAAGTCAACCCCAGGGCATCGCGCACAGTGCCCTTTGTCAGCAAAGCCATTGGCGTGCCCCTTGCCAAAGTCGCTGTCCGCGCAATGGTCGGACGCACACTCAAAGAACAGGGCTTTACCCGAGAAGTGCCCATCAACCACATTGCCGTCAAAGAAGCCGTCTTGCCCTTCAACAAATTTCCCGGCGTTGACACCGTACTCGGTCCCGAAATGAAATCCACTGGCGAAGTCATGGGCATAGATACCGACTTTGGCCTCAGCTTTCAAAAAGCGCAACTCGGTGCAGGCGTGCGCCTGCCCCAGGACGGAACCGTATTTTTGAGCGTCAACGACCACGACAAAGAAGGACTTATACCGATTGCCCAACAACTATCCGACATGAACTTTCGCCTGATTGCCACCCGAGGCACTCGCGCCTTTCTCCAAAACCACAACATAGCCTGCAACCTGATCTTCAAAATTCAGGAAGGGCGCCCAAATATCCTCGACGCCATCAAAAACGGCGAAATTTCTCTCATGATCAACACGCCCGCAGGAGAACAATCTCAAGCCGCCGACCCCGAAATTCGCAAGGCCGCCGTTCAATACGGCCTGCCCTACACAACCACCTTATCGGGCGCGGCGGCGGCTGTTGCCGGCATTCAATCGCTCAAAAACAACAGCGCAATTCGCATCCGTTCACTCCAGGACTTTCATACTCCTTAACTCCCATGTCTCGTCTCATCTACATCACATCCCTCTGCTTCCTCTGTCTGGCTTGCAAAAGTGTGTACTACAACACCTTTTACAATGCCAAACAACAGTACAATATTGCCGAACTAAAACGCGTCGAATCCGAAAATCCCGGCAGCCGAATAACGTCCGCGACCTATCGCGCGCTCTACCAGCGGGCCATTGTCAAAGCATCCATCGTGCTCAAATACTTTCCCGATAGCAAATGGTTCGACGACAGTCTGCTACTCATCGGCAAAGCGTCTTATTGGCGCGCAGACTACGCCGAAGCACTGACCAAATTTCAAGAACTGCAAAAACTCTTCCCACAAAGTGAACTAATCCCCGAAACGCGCTACTGGCAGGGCCTCGCACTCTGGGCAATGAACCGCACCAATGAAGCGCGGACTACATTTTCTCTTTTCGACAAAAAAACCGATCCGGAGTTGTACGGCCTATCAAATTTGGCACTCGCGGAAATGGAAGCCTCGCAGGGCAATAGAGAAGACGCGATTATATCCTATAAGACACTACTCGAAACACTCGACAAAAAGCACAAATTGCGCGCGCGGGCCTGGCAAGGCGTGGGCAATAACCTCCTCGAATTAAACCGATACGATGAAGCGCTTGACGCCTACGAAAACGTGCTAAAATCAAAACCCGATACCAGAACAAATTTTGAAACCCGCGTCAAAATTGGCGAAACCCTCGAGCGCCAGCAGAAATACGACGAGGCTTTGGACACGTACCAGAAAATATTAAAAATCAAACGACTTCGCATTTACGAAGCCGAAATCCGCCTCAAACAGGCGCTTATATACCAACTGAAAGATCAAGTTGACACTGCGGAAGAAATTTACAGTGATGTCGGAAAAAAATACCCCCGTAGCGAATACAGCGCAGAAGCGTTTTATCGCCTGGGCCTCATCGAACAAAAATCGCGTAAAAACCTGGAAAAAGCCAAAGAACTATTTGAAAAAGCTGTTCGCGAAGATCGAAATTCGGACGAGGGCAAACTCGCTTTGCAACGGCAAAAAGACCTCGTAGCACTCGAACGCTATACAACACAAGCCGAAAAAGCCGAAGACCCGCAAAAAGCATTGGAACCGCTTTTTGATCTCGCCGAACTATACCTCTTTAATCTCGCCGAGCCCGATTCAGCCCTGAGCATTTACCAGCGCGTATTGAGCCTGACCGACACAACTGACCTGGCACCCAAAGTGCGTTATGCCATCGGACTTATTTATGCCGACAGCCTGAAAAACGAAACCGCAGCGCGCGAACACTTCCAACTGCTCCTCGACCAATACCCCAACACGCCTTATGCCATTAGAGCCAGGACGCGCCTCAATCAAAAACACGCCGATGATGACCTGGCAGAAACGCGATTTCTCGAAGCAGAAAACCTCATCGCAGAAGGCACACCCACACGGGATATCGCACCCATCTATCGACAAATAGCCGACGAATATCCCAATAGTCTCTTTGCTCCAAAGGCACTTTTTGCCCTCGCCTGGACCTATGAAAACGACCTGGACCAACGCGAACAGGCAAAAACCATTTACGAACAAGTGCAGGAGCGATATCCCCTGACACAATACGGCAAAATTGCAACCGACAAACTCAAAGGCAAATTTCTCGACCCCCCGCCCGAACCAGCAGACTCCACCCAAACGCAACCGTCGGATACCCAGCCCGACACAACGCGATCTGATACAACGGATACCCCGCCTGATATATCAAAGCTCAGAACGCAAAAAACACCCTCCCCAAAACCCGCCTTCAAACCCGATGTCATTATCGGAGGCGGTATAATGGAAGCCGTAGATGCCGACGAAGAACCTCAGATCGTAGAAGAAATCGAACCCGAATACCCCAAAGAAGCCAGAGCCGATGGCAAACCCGCCACAGTCATCCTGCGCTTGCTGATCTTAAAAAATGGCAGCGTGGGCGAAGTCCATGTAACCTCTGGACCCGAATTATTTCACAGCGCCGCAGTAAAAGCCGTACAGCAATACACCTTTGAACCTGGAATACACGAAGACGTGCCGCGCGACATGTGGATAGACATATCCATCTATTTTGAACCGCCAGAGTAGATAATGCCCGAAATCCCACACTTCATCTCCGAATCTGCCATCGTACAAAAAAATGAACCCATTGCACAGGGCGTATATCTCATGCGCCTGCACGCGCCCCGGCTCGCAACCACTTCTCGCCCAGCGCAATTTCTGCAAATCCTGACTGATCCGGGTCTCTCGCCATATCTTCGCCGTCCCTTCAGCGTATTGCGCGCAGACCGCAAAGCAGGCTGGCTCGACCTCATCTACGACGTCATCGGACCCGGCACCGAACGCTTATCCGCTGCCCAATGCGGCGACCCATTTGATATCAGCGGACCACTGGGCAACCCTTTCGCTCCCCCAGAAACCAAACGCATCCTCCTCGTCGCCGGTGGCGTCGGCCTCGTCCCCCTCGCATTTTTGGCGTGGGAACACCCCGATCGCCGTCCCGACATGATCTACCTCATGGGCTCAGCAAACGCCGCGCGTCTGCCCGACATGTCCACACTCTTACCCGCTGATCTATCCCTCCACATCGCCACCGATGACGGCAGTGTGGGACACCGAGGTTTTGTCACAGAACTCATTGCCGAACACACCCTCTCAAACCACACGACCATCCTCACCTGTGGTCCGCATCCCATGATGGCGCGCGTAGCCCACATCGCCGCCGAATTAAACACCCCCTGCTTTGCCTCCCTCGAAAACCACATGGCCTGCGGTTTTGGCGCCTGTGTCGGATGTGTAGTCGAATACAAAACATATCCTACCGAAGACCGCCGCTATCGCTGCGTCTGCCTCGAAGGACCCGTCGTCAACGCCCACGAAATTGTGTGGTAAGACTCATTCGCATACTCAAAACGCCATTGCAAACCCCTGTTTTTTTCGAGTAAATTGCAGATATGTGCAAAGCTGATACCCAATGTTACAGCCTTTATACCGGTTCAACTATTGGGGCGCACCTCACACTCAACAAATAGCTCAAAAAAAGTACTTCCCGGATGTGCCGCCATTCAAGAATGATGACAGCACCCGCACACACATCGCCTTTGGCCTGTTCACAGTAGCGGGATCCTTTTCGCTCTTTTCCTGCCTCTGCACCGCAACCTCCCGCGGTCACATGCGCCATCATAGGAAACGTGCTCCCAGATATAGATTTGGCGCGCAGTTATATCGGTCGCGTGCTCCCATTTGTTTCTATCCCGCTACCTGTATCTTCCCAGGCAGCGCGAAATACAGAATCAAAACCGGATCTCCTGGAGAAAGGCTATCTGTTAAGCAGACGCTCAAATTGAAAGACGAAACCTGGGAGCAACTGGTAAATCAGATCCCCGAAAACAGTTTTGTATCTGGACAGCTCAAAGCATCTGATACATTCTCCCCCAGACACGAAACTCCCAATGCGATCACCATTACCCCCAGTCATTGAAATTTCAATTTGCCCAAAAAGGGAATATTGCGCGGCTTCGGCTTGTCCCTCAAAATTTATCAGAACGCGTAAAAAATCTATCGGAGAAAATATTGAGAATTTGTGAAAAACTGGAAATTTTAAAAATGACTTATCCACCAATTCACTATCTTGAACGGAGACAAATGGAACAAAAACTTACAGAAAAAAGAAAAAAATCGAAACACTGAAACGCGCACATGTGTGATTTTATACATTCGCACACTGGGAGACATATCATAAGGCGCGGAAACGGCTTCTGCATCAAACCAACCCATACCTCTTCATCCTATTCCTCAGCACCATCCGCGAAATACCCAGAAGCGCGGCTGCCTGAACCTGGTTCCCCTCTGTTCGCTGCAACGCCTCACAAAGCAGTGCCTTCTCAAATGCGGACAAATTCATCTGATTCCCGGATAGGCTCTGCACCACATGTTCAACGCCACTGGTCGAACCACCCTCAAATAGCTCAAAACCCAGATCATCCGCTTCAATCTCCCCATCCCCGCACAAAATAGCAGCCCGCTCAACCGCATTCTTCAGCATGCGAACATTGCCCGGAAACACCTGCTGCTGGTGCAAATCCTCAGCCTCCTCTGAAAACCCCATCAACGGCTTTCGCAAATCGCGGGCATAACCAGCCAAAAAGTGCCGCGCCAAAAACAGAACATCCCCCGCTCGCTCGCGCAACGGCGGCACCTGAATCGCGAACACATTCAGCCTGTAATACAAATCCTCTCTAAAAGACCCTTCCCGCACCGCTACACTAAGCACTCTATTAGTCGCTGCAACCACGCGCACATCCACAGCTATCTCACGACTACTCCCCACGGGTCTGATGCATCGATCCTCCAGAGTTCGCAACAGGCGCACCTGCATATCCAGCGGCATATCCCCAATCTCATCCAGAAACAGCGTACCCCCATCTGCCAGATCAAAATCGCAGAACAATTCACAGCAACAAATGGACCGCCAGCGCGATTGCTCTCGCTATGCACAGCTCGCGCAACCAGTTCCTTCCCCGTACCCGTCTCCCCAACAATTAGCACCGTCGTATAATCAGTCGCAGCCACCTGTCGGATCTGCGCCTTCATCTTCACAACCGCCTCACTTTCCCCTATAATCGCATTCAAACCGCTCTTTTCTCGCTCCTGTGCCTCCATCCTATCCAGCCTCGCCTGAACCCTATCCTTCTCTTTTCGAAGCGCCTGGTAGCGCACAGTGCGTCGGATAGCCGCATTCAACTCCTCCACCTTGAAAGGCTTGTTAAAGAAATCAAACGCCCCTTCTCGCAACGCGCGAAACGCATTCTCGGCCTCTTTCACACCCGTAATCACAATCACCTCGGTCTCAGGAGAGATAGACTGCACCTGCCGAAGCACTTCAAACCCATCCATCTTAGGCATCTTCACATCCGTAATCACAATATCCACAGCCTGGCTCTCCACCACCTCTACACCCTTTTCGCCATCTGCCGCTTCGATAACCGTATGACCTCTCGCAATGAGAAACTTTCCAATAGCAGTTCGGATATGTGCATCGTCATCGATCACCAGAACCGTCATGCTGACCTGCTCAGCCATTCTTTTTCCCTTCTTCCCACATTTACAATCGTTTGTTTTTGGGAAAATAAGACGGAAATGGCAAAAAGCAAGATCACGCATCCAGATTATGTCTTAATGCATTTTAATGTCTTCATACATTTCGGAAAAATTCAATACGCTTGTTAATATCCCTTGCCACCTCAAGAACCTCCACAGGCGCACGAACCACCTCGCCGGAACGCTGTCGTAAGGCAACAATAAGAGGTTCCAACACATCGGATTTCCCCCTGGACAGGAGAATATCGACAAGATCAGGCTCCGAGGCACCATTTGCGATCAAATCGGGCACGAGTTGTAGCATCTCATACATCATCGTTTCGTTGTCAGATAAGAACACCGCATACGCCGACTGAAACACATCCATAGCCATCCGTAGTCTGTTCCTTAGCAGCAGTGCCAAAGCATGGACATACCTTGCTCGCCATACAAACACCACCTTCTCATCGTCAGCCAACGCACCGAGTCTTCCCTCAAGCTCTTCACTTATGAGCATAGCTTCTTTCATACGCCCCACCTTAATTTGTATCATACCCTTTTGGGACAACGACCAGGCGACCAGAACCCGGATCGCTGGCACATCGCTTGAACCAAAACGCGCGATCACTTCCTCATACGCAGATACTGCCAGCGCCAACTCTCCCAGTTGGGCTTGCAAATCTCCCTTTTGGGACAACGACCAGGCGACCAAAAGCTGAATCCCCGATGCATCACTGGAGCCAAAGCGGGCAATCACCTCTTCATATACAGACACCGCCAGCCCCAACTCTCTCTGTTGAACTTGCAAATCTCCCTTTTTTAACAGCGCCAGAGCGACCGGAAACTGGAAATCGGGCGCGTCGCTGGAACCAAAACGCTCAATCACCTCCTCATATGCCGACATCACCAACCCCAACTCTCCGAGTTCATATCGCGCTCTTGCCCCGTGGATCAATACGCGGGCCATACGCGCCAGGAGTGTATGGTCGCTCGCGTCGTCGAAATGCTCAACCATCTCATCGCAAACCGCGACCACCCCCTGGAAATCCTCCAATTTTTCATAAGCAATAGCCCTCATATGCAATATGTAGGCAAGCAGAGACTCTGGCATCAGAGATGCATCCACGCTTCCTGAAGCGATAAAATGGTCACCAATCTCGATAATCCTTTCAAATTCTTTCTCATCGAGCGCCGTTTGGATCTCCTCTTTTAAACGCAGTTCCGCTGTGAATGGCGCATTTGCCGTCGCCCTGTCCGATATATATTCGACAGCCGACCCTGCCACGCGTAAAAAACTGTCCTCAACGTCCGGTGGTTCGACGAGCGCACGCTCAATCCCCTCGCGAATAACCTTTGACTCCGCCGCCTCCAAACTCAGCCGACCAGACATCTGGTACAACTCGCCTATCCCGTAGAACGCCATCATGAAATGGATCAGACGCCTCATAACTGTCGCCTCGTCGCGCTCGCGCCGCAACTTGTAATAGATGCTATAGAGAGGTTCCCCTGCGGCGTACAATCGCTTCCTGCCGGCCCCCTCCACGACGACCGCACCCCTGTTCACAAGCCGACCGAGCATAGTCGATACGGGCCGAACCCCCATACGCGCCCGCGCCGCGATCTCGCTCGTACTCGACGGTCGCCAAAAATCAATCAACGCGAGATACACGCGGCGCTCGCTCCTAGGCAAAGCCTCCAGATAACCGCGAAAATACTCGGTATGCTCGTCAATCAGCGTCACCAGTTCTTCCATCAACTGGCGCAACGACCTGTGCTGCGCGAACTCGGCAACCATAATTAGAAGACGGGGATTGCCACCGGTCAGGATCTCGAGCGGCCTGATCTCCTGTTCAGTCACCGCATCGCCGCTGACCATCTCCCACAGACGACAACAGTCCTCGGTACTCAGCGGTTCCAGATCGACTATTCGGAAAAACTCAAAAAACGGCTCCGCCGCATTTTCCAGACCCGCAAAGCGACTCGTCGCAGTGGCGAGCAGCACGATCCGAGGCTCGGACTCCAACACGCCGCGCAACTGCCAGCCAAAATCGTCATCCACATCTTCGCAGAGCACCTGCAGATTTTCCACCATAAGAACGAGTTTTTTGCCCAATCGGTCCGCCGCGTCCAGAACAGCGGCACGAGCGCGATCCGCGAGCGCCTCCTCATCCCAGTGATTGGTCAGATCGGCGTGCGCCTCTCGCAGTTCCTGTGCGAGCGCGGAATCGTGCCTGACGCTCTCCCGCGCGAGATAAAACAGCGTCTCGAGCCAAAAATCTGCGAGATCGAATATCTCGTGACTCTCCTCCATAAACCGAACCGGCAAAAAACACCTGGAAAACTCGCCATCAGCATTCAACTCCGCCGAGACGCGCGCGAGCAACATCGTCTTTCCCCGACCCCGAGGCGCGACCATCAGAACGTGCTGGCACGATGGTGAACCGATATTCCTACGCAGCACCCCAAGCACCGTATCGAGTTCGTGTTTCCTCACCGCGAACTGATCAATCACCTCCTCGTCGGACTGAAACGTCCCCGGATTGAACTTGCGGATTGGACGATCGGAATTGTTCATTGCGCGTCTCCTGATGATTCATTAAATCTTTGTCAACGAAACTGTTGACAAAATAATATTAGAAAAAATTTTGTCAACTAAATTGTTGACAAAATTAAGAGGCGATATAAATCGTTCTCTACCATTGGGATATGACACGCAATAAATGAGAACAAACCACACAAAAGCCCAACGACCTTCTATAGACCGTTGGGCTTTTCTCATTAGAGCCTCAGATATATAAAACCTGCCAGCCGCCCATCTCAATCCGCCATTCTTTTTTCAATGCGCTTGTTGATATCCTTCGCGACCTCAAGGACTTCCACAGGCGCACGAACCTCCTCGCCGGTACGCTGTAGCAGGGCAACAATGAGGGGTACCAATGCGTCCAATTTTTCCTTGTCGCTGGACAGGATCTCGATAAGGTCACGCTCCAAGACACCCTGTGCAATCAACTCAGGCGCAAAATGTAGCATCTCATTCATTATAGTTTCGTTATCAGGCACGAACACAGCATACGCAGACCGGAACATGTCCACAACGGCCCGACGTTTTTTCTGCACCATCAGTACCATAACCCGCATACACCTTACGCGCCATGTAAACTCGATCTTCTCATTGCCAGTCAAGGCACCAAGTCTTCTTTCAATCTCTTCACAGGTGTGTAGAGCTTCTTTCGCACGGCCCATATTGATTTGTCTAATACCCTTTTTGAACAATGTCCAAGCGACTGGAGCCTGATGATCGGGTGCATCACTATCACCCAGGCGGACAACCGCTTCGTCGTAGGCAGAAAGCGCAGCCACAAACTGACCGAGTCGCCCTTGCACATCTGCCTTGCCAGACCATGCCCAGGCAACACGTTCCTGGAGCATGAGAACCTCGCTGTCACCAAAGCGGGCGATCACTTCATCATAACACGCTATCGCAGCCTCCAACTCTCCGAGTCGGCTTTGCACATCTCCCTTTTTGCATAATACCCAGGCGACCCGCTCCTGGAGATCAATTGCATCGCTGTCACCAAGGCGGGCGATTACTTCATCATAACACGCTACCGCCGACGTAAACTCGCCAAGTTGTCTGTGCACATCTCCTTTGCCGCACAATGCCCAAGCAACACGATCCTGGAAAGCAGGTGCATCACTGTCACCAAAACGTGTGATCACCTCATCATAACACGCTGATGCAGCAGCAAAATCACCCAGTTGTACTTGCGTATTTCCCTTGCCGCACAACGCCCAAGTGACCTGCTCTTGGAGATCAATTGCATCACTGTCGCCAAAGCGTGCGATCACCTCATCATAAAACACTACCGCCATCTCCAACTCGCCGAGTCTCTCGTGAGCTAACGCCTTGTTAAGAAATGCCAAGGCGATCAATGACTCTGGTACCCGAGACCAATTTGTGCTCCGAACAGTAAAAGCCTGGTCCACGGTCTCGATAACCTTCTCGAATGCCCCTTCTGTTAAAGCTGTAGTAATCTCTTCGAACAGTCGTTCGACGCTCTCATTCTCGATTGACGTAGCGAGGTCAGATGCCTGATCAATGCTTGACCGTGCTATGTTAGAGAATACACTGCCGACTTGCGGCTGTTCGGCGATTGCCCGTTCAAAACCCTCGCGAATCACTGGCAATCGCGCCGATTCCGCAATCAGCTTGTCGAACATCTCTACCAGTTCCTCTTCGCTATAGAACACTGCCATAAAGTAGATGAGATTTGCGACAACAGCCGCTTCATCGCGTTCGCGTCGCAGTTTGTAATAGATGCTGTAGAGACGTTCCGCGGCAACGTACATTCGTTTCCTACCAGTCCCCTCCACGATAACCGCACCCCGGTTGACCAGTCGCCTGAGCAGGGTTGATACGGTTCGAATATCCTTGCGCGCCCGTGTCGCGATCTCGCCCGCGTTCGACGGTTGCCAAAGATCAATCACCGCGAGATACACGCGACGTTCGACACTGGCCAGGACCTCCAGGTGACTGCGAAAATACTCGGTATGGTCGTCGATCAATGTCACCAGTTCTTCCATCAACTGGCTCAACGACCGATGCTGCGCGAACTCGGCAACGATTACCAGAAGACGGGGACTACCTCCGGTCAGAATTTCGAGCGGTCTGATCCCGTGGTCGCTCACCGCGTCACCGCTGACGACCTGCCACAGACGACGGCATTCTTCGGTGTTCAATGGTTCCAAATCCAAGATTCGGAACTGCTCGAAGAACGGTTGCTCCGCGTCGTCCAGACCCTTGAAGCGACTCGTGGCGGTGGCGAGCAACATGATCTGAGGCTCTGATTGCAATGCGCCGCGTAGCTGCCAGCCGAAATCGTCATCCACGTTCTCGCCAATTGACTGTAGATTTTCGACCATGAGAACGAGCTTTTTGCCCAGCCGGTCCGATGCGTCCAGGACAGCAGCAAGGACGCGATCTGCGAGTTCCTTTTCGCGCCAGCGATCTCTCAGATCGGCGTGCGTCTCTCGCAGTTCCTGTGCGAGTACGGGATCATGTCTGGCGCTCTCCCGCGCAAGGTGGAACAGGGTTTCGAGCCAGAAATCCGCGATATTGAGTACCTCGTGACTCTCTTCCATAAACCGAACCGGCAAAAGACATTCGGAGAGTCCATCATCAGTATTCAACTCCGCCGCGACGCGCGCGAGCAACATCGTCTTTCCCCGCCCCCGAGGCGCAACGACCAGAACATGCTGGCACGATGGTGAATCGATATTTCCGCGCAAGACCTCAAGCACGATATTGAGTTCATGTTTTCTCACCACGAACTGCTCAATCACCTCCTCGTCGGATAGGAACGTCCCCGGATTGAACTTGCGAATACGTTGATCGGACTTGTTCATTGCGCGTCTCCCGGTAGTTCATCGTCAGAACGGCGATTTTCGAGGGGTATGTGGTGATCGCGGAAACGCGCCGACCACCAGTCCTTCAGCAGGCGCGACGGAAAGCGATAACCATCTTCGCCATCTTCGAGATAGCCGTCGTGCATCAAAATTTCGAGTGTATCCGCAATACGCCCCTGTGCATCGTCAACCACTCTGGCGTATAGCTCTTCAAGGCAACGCCGCGCTTCTGATGTGAAAACGTCCTGGGTGGCCGCTTCGGCGAGGATCTCCATAGCGATGGTGTGGTTCTCATCTTCCAATGCCTCTTTGAGACGCGTCTCGTAGTGTACGAGATCGTTCTGCCCTGAAGGACCGAGAAGCCCTGTGCGATAGACCTCCTCGACATCCTCCACCGTCACCCGGTCTCGTCCATGCATGGTGGCATGGTCCCTCAAACGAGCAAAGAAGGACTGTACATGGTGAGGTATGCCGACGCCGAGTGCGTCATACACCGCGTTTGCCACGTCGTCCTCAACTTGTAATTTGTAGCTCTCCGCGAGACTTTGGAAACAATCAATACTGGTGTTGCGGTCCCACGGTCCCAGGCGAAAAGGATAGAGATGATTAATGCGATCGGGTATGCCTAACCGATTTACCAGAGGGGTAAGCCCAATGCTGCCGGATACGATGAGGACCAGAGAACCGTCTCCGATACCTTGAAGCACGCCGCGCAACCGGCTCAGAAACTCATCGACTTGTCTGACACCGTCCTCACCATTAAGCATTCGCTTGAGAAGAATCGGTAGCTCGTCAATGACGAGGAGCACTGGCTTGTCCTGCATAGCGCAATCGCGAAGCAGTTGTTCCCCGTAACGACGCCAACTTCCTGCATCCAGACCAGCACGAATTTTGACGCGAAATTCGTACGCATTGATTTCCTCAATGTTATCATCCAACCAGCGTTTCATCCCGATAGCAAAACGAGACGCAATGGGACGAATGGGATGCACGGCCTGTGCGATGTCTGCGACTGCGTCCTCCACACAGGTCGCCCCCTCGACATCAGCGAAGAGAAAAATCCAACCCTCAGTTTCAAGCCGTCGCCCGAGTTCTCGGGCAATACTGGTCTTTCCCATACGCCGCTGTCCTGTAAGCAATATGTGATTGCCGTCACGGACCCGTGTCTCCAGTATCCGCAACTCGCGTTCGCGATTAAAAAAGTCGTCGTCGCTTACCCAACGGCCAGTCGATGAATTCATTGTCTCTCGCTTTCTTTTTATACGACAGAATTGTCGTCAACAAAATTGTCGTATAAATATATAAAACAACAAGACCGTCGTCAACAAAATTGTCGTATAAATAAAAATTAATGTAACTCATTCTATATCATTGAGATATGGGACACAAATAATGAGAACAAACCACACAAAAGCCCAACGGCCTTCTATAGGCCATAGGGCTTTTCTCAATAGAACAGGTCAAATACGCTTGCCTATTGCGCCTGAAAATATATTTTGACGTGTGTTCTTTTCAACAACGCACAGAAAGGTGCAGTATGAAGCGTTTGTGTATCTTGATTGTGGTCATTGCAAGCTATCTATGGACCTGGCTACCTCTCGCACACGCATCACAATCCAGCCCTCTCCCCGACTTTGACGAAAACGGCGTCGTGGATCTTCCAGACTTTTTGCTATTTGTCGAACACTTCGGGACAAGTCGTGGCGATGAGACGTATGAAGACCGATTCGACCTGGATGGCGATGGCGTGATTGCATTTTCAGACTTTCTGATCTTTGCCAGCGACTTTGGCAAAACAGTGCCCCAGACGATAGACACGAAAATAAAATTTCCGCTACGCGCCATTCATGCTGCGGGCAATTGGGGAGATACTGGCTATGTTGTAGATAGATGGGAAGCCGCAGGAAGGACCGGAACGCTCATACCTGTGGACTATATCGAATGGCTAAAGAGTCTGCATATAAACTGGATCGGCCTTTCCGTCGCGCTACATTACGATGACAGCATGGACAGCACGGTCGAACGCGTGTACTCATCAAATGTAGATATTCGCACTTTTTCAGATGAAGCACTCAGACAATTGATCCGAGAATTTAGAAATCACGGGATAGACGTATATTTGACCCTGGCATTCGAAGCCTATGAGGCTGAAACTGCCACACGCCCGGTACGCAGGTGGCAACTCGGAGACCCGGCACCTCGCGGCGTTCCGCCTGATAATCCGAATATCTATGGGTTGATACTGCCCCAATACTGGCCCTGGCGTCCAAACCATCCGGATCACCGGCGTTTTGTCGCCGAATTCTGGGCAACCTATACGCAACAGGCGGTACACTTTGCCAGAATAGCTGAGGACGAGGGCGTGCGTTTATACTCGTTGGGCACGGAGACTGACCGGCTCTTTCGTACGCGTTCTGGAAGTTATATGACCAATGATTTTGGTCGAGAACTCAGATCAATGGTGCAAAGCGTGCGTGCCGTGTACAGTGGCCTGCTAACCTATGACATGCACTACGACGTACTCACAGCATCCCACTTTTACGGACCGGGATCGGGCGCAGGTCATCTATGGGAAGATCTGGATCTCGACATCATTGGCATCAGTGCGTGGTTTCCACTGACGGACTCGCGTCCTTCAACAGTACTGAGCGTCGAACGTTTCCAGACGCGTTACAGGCAGATATTCCAAAACCAGCTTATTCCGCTTGCAAACACAAATCCCGAACGACCCATTGTATTTACCGAATACGGTGCTATGGACGTGACTGAAACACCCGAACGACCAGGTGATACATCAGCGCAAAACCGTCGATTCGTATTTACCGACTCGAACCGCAATGGACTGGATGACGGGCGAGAAACTCAGGCCAACATCTACAAGGCATTAATCAACACCCTGACTCAGTACCCTGGGATAGTAAATGGTGTCTTCTATTGGGATAATTGGATAGCCAGCGACGAACGGTGGGCGAGATACTGGGCACGTCGCCGCACGTATTCTATTCGCGACAAACCGTCCGAGGAAATCGTGCGATCGGCGTATGCATCCTATATAGAAAACCCTACTACTCCAACACCGGCAACATCACCTTGAACATCGTCCCCACGCCCTGTTCGCTCTCCACAGCGATCTGTCCATCGTGCTTGCGAACAATAGCATAAATAATCGACAACCCCAAACCCGTGCCCCGGTCCGCATCCTTCGTCGTAAAAAAAGGCTCAAAAAGACGCTGCCTTGTCGCCTCATCCATCCCAACCCCGTTATCCTCCACCTCAATAACAACCGCATCGTCCTCAACGCGCGTTCGAATCCAGATCTGCTTATCATAACCCACTCCCTCCGTCTCCGTCTGCTCATCCACTGCATCCCGGGCATTTGACAGCAAATTGAGAACCACCTGCTCGAGCGGATGCAAATGTCCCCAGACCTTTGGGAGCGCGTCAGAAAGATCCAGAACCAGATCAATCCCGTGATTCTCAAGCTGCGACCCCATCAACTTCAAGCTACTCTGTATCACCTCATTCACATCCATCGCCTGGCGCGGCTCCTCGGACACATCGCGCGAAAACACGCGCAAATGATCAACAGTACCCGCCATCCTATCGACCACACCCCGAACATCCTCCATCATCTCCCTCAACTCGTCCGTCTCAAGCGGCATACCCTCCTTCAACCGCAGACAAATATCCCCAGCACTTGTCTCGACAGCGGTCAGCGGCTGGTTAAGCTCGTGCGCCACGCCCGCAACCATTTGCCCCAGCGACACCAGACGCGCGGACTGCAGGAGTTGCGTCTCATTAGCAGATGCAAGATCTTCATTTGCTTTCTGCAGCCTCCGATCCCTGACAATAATCCGCGAAATCAGATAACCCGTAAGGACCACAAATCCCACAATCAGGCTAATAAACCACAGACGGCGCCACACCAGCGGAACAATATTGAACGACATCACAATCGGTGTGGGGTCTTCATTATACGCCAGATCGCGCGCTTTAACCTCAACCGTATGCGTCCCCACATCCAGACCTTCAAAGGATAGGATCGTATCCCCGCTATATGGCGACCACCCCCCACCGTTCAAACGATGGGCGTATTGCAGATCTTCACGCAACGTACTTCGCCAGGCGTCTATCCCTGTCCACGCGAAATTTATCTTTCCGCCCTGAGAGACCTCATCCTGAACAATGGTCACCAGGGTTTCAGGTGGGTCTGTCTCTGGCACATATCGGATCGTACGCAGAGTACACACCGCAACGCCCTCGGATTCTGACCGTCTGAGCCAGGCATCTACATCAGATACAGAATTGAGCCAGAGTGCCCCGTCTCCAGACTGAAGAATCGAATCATAAAACTCTGTACGCGGAAGTCCAGAAGGTAAAGCCTGTGGCAACCATGTGCGCCCATCAAACCGGCTAACACCCTCTGCTGTCCCCACCCAAATCGCACCAGCCCGATCCTGGAAAATACTTCGCACCCCATTATCCGCCAGCCCATCGCCATAATCGAACTGCTGCCACGCCGTCCCATCATACCGAAACACCCCATAAGTTCGGGACCCCAACCACAGGTCTCCCTGTGTATAAACAGCATCGATAAAATCATTCGTCAACTTCCCCGGACCAGTAAATGGCACCTCTCGCACCCCATCAAAACCGAACAGCCTTCCGCCAAACCACAAAACACCATCAGAACTCTGCCCGATCCCATAAGCATAGCGCGCCATCTCCGGAGAAGCATAATGTGTCCATCTCACCCCATCAAAAACCACCACCCCACCGAGAAAGCCATCATATAACCACCAATCCACACCCGCGGCAAACCACAGAGAACCGTCAACCTGAGCGCACCCCATTCCGTACCCGCCCACAAACTCCCGTCCCGTGCCTCCATCAAATCCCAGACATTCCATTCTCCCTCAGATGGAAATACCCGTACCCACGCCCCATTCTCAAAACGACTAATACCCCGATCAGACCCCACATAAACACCTCCATCCCGAGCGACATAAAGCGTGTTAATCTGCGCCCCAACCATCCCCTCATCAAACGGAAAAAGATGCCAGTTTATTCCGTCATAGCGATAAATACCCTTATCCGTCCCAAATAAAAAATTGCCATCCCCATCCTGCGCCAAACACGACGCCCTTTGCCCCTTCAATTCCGGAAAAGATCGCCAGCGCCAGGACTCATGCACGGCATCCGGATAACGAGGCGTAAAAGGCGTTGCCGCAAAACACGCACTCGCGCCCACGAGCATCAGGAGAATCAGATATTTTGCGTATTGATCTATCATCTCAACAAATTTGAATCGTATGATCTTCTCCGCGAAAATGGAATAAAAAGCACGTAAAATAACACCAGCGCCACACCATCGAGGAACAACAGATACCAGGGCCACGGCAAAAAGAAAAAAGGCGATTTTGTAACAGGTGGCTGACAGAGGAACATATAATTGCTCCCCAGCATCAAATTGACGCCGATCAAAACAACAGCCAGAACATTCAGCAAAACAAAAACGCGCAAAATCGATCTCGCTGTCGGCCGCATGCCCAGGCCCCACGTGGCGAACAGCGCAGCAGCGACAATGCCGCCATGCACAATAAAATATTGAAAAAAGCGATACTGCGGATAGCCGATATCGAGCTGAGGCGTCACAACCGCATTCGTCGCTCCCACAAGCCCCCAAAAATAGGCAATCTCGTAAGCCGTCTGCCGTCGGAAAACGAGCGTAACGACAGCCGCAAAAACAGTAATTCCGCAAACATGCAACGGCATATACTCCCGCACAAACTCATGCACCCCAACCGTCGCTATGCGATAGCTCCAATTCAGCACCTCGTTGAGCGCGATCACCCCCGCAAACGCATAGCAGATCGCCTGAGTCGCCCGCTCCGAATCCAGCCACCTGACAACAACAGTCAAAACAATCGGCACAACGAGAATGACGCCCATCGCGGCAATGTGAGCAAAACCGAAAAACTCAAACTGGCTTGAAGGCATCATTTCTCCATACAATAACAAACAAAACCAACGGCAAAAACTTTCTGGATCGCGGCTAACCATGCCGCGATAACGGGAGCCTGTCCCGTAGTGACTACCGTATAGAATCATTACGGCACATGCCTATACGGGGACCGTCCCCTACAACACTTTCTTCAAAATATGAAAAATTTTAACGATCATTAAAACTTTTCGCCCCAACCAAACGTCTTGAAAGGTGAACCAACACACAGAACCCCAACACGGTCTCTCATTAATGAACGATGCGGAATTAATTGCCCAGTTCCGGGCCGGGCAAATCGCGGCCTTTAACACCCTGGTCAAACGCTGGGAGTGCCCGATCTACAACTTTGTCCTGCGCTATGCGGGCAATAGAGACGACGCGCGCGACCTGTGCCAACAAACCTTTATCCGCGCGTACAAAAGCCTGCGGCGTCTGCGCGACCCCGACAAATTCACCTCGTGGATCTATCAAATCGCACTCAACGCCTGCCGAGACGCTGGCCGTCGTCGCAGCCTCGTCTCCCTCGACACACTCGACACCCCTATAGCAGACACAACAAATCCCCCAGACGCGCTCATACACGAACAAAGCGTTCGGGACCTGCTCAATCGCGCACTGCAAAACTTGCCCGAAGAACAGCGCGTCGTCATCATCATGAAAGAATATCAAGGACTAAAGTTCACCGAAATTTCCGAAACACTCAAAGTGCCCATCAACACCGTCAAATCCAGAATGTATTACGGCCTCTCTGCCCTCAAAAAAATCTTTGATCGCTGGCACATCAGCGAGGACATGGTGCGTTATGAACTGTGACATCACCCGAGAACAAATAGTCGCCTACCTCTACGACGAAGACATCCGTCCAAACGAGCGTGAACGCCTCAAAGTTCACATCGAAACCTACCCGTCATGCAGCCAAACCCTTGAAGAACTGGGCAGCACATCCCGCATCCTCAATGCCTGGGGCGACGAAAAACCCAACCTGGACCTCGTCTTCGTACAGGAGCGCCAAACCCTCTGGCAAAACCTGCTCCCCAAGCGATACCCCAAAACCTGGATAGCTGCGGGCTCAGCCATTGCCGCAATCCTCATCTTCACCTTTCTCAACATCGAATTTGCCATACGAGACGGCGCATTCCACACCTCTATTAGCCTGCGATCCAGCGATCCGATTGAACAAACCGCCACAGCCAACACCACTGAAGTCCCCCCATTAGACGCCCCCATCACCCTCGGCGAATTTATCATCCATCAACAAAACTTGATCGACTACACCAATCGCCTCGTCCAAGAATCGCAAAACCAACAGCGCAATGAAGTCAACAACACCTTCATTCGTCTCGTAAGCGAACTCGAAACCCAGCGCCAACAGGACCTCCTGCGCATTGACCGCGGGCTACAGATCCTCTACAACACACAGGAAACCCGCTACGACCGTATCCTGACACAAATGGACTCTGTTAAAAACACCGTCTATGATGGCGGAGTTGAAGTTCTCATCGTACCTGAAGATAACCGACCATACCGCACGATACCCACAGGAAGAAAAACCCCATGAAGCGCGAAATCGGAAAACTCACAGCACTGATGACAGCACCGATCTTGCTATTCCTCGTCTGGAATATTCACGCATCTGACAAAACGCTACCATCGGACACACGGATAAAGATCGCGCAACCCGATACAATATCAATACCCCATACGACACAACTCGATTCCATAGCCAAAATAATCTCCGATTCCGTGCGCGTGAGAATTCTTATCTCAGAACGCCATAACCCCAACGCCCGCGACCTGCTTCTCCGCCCGGCTGACAAAGCCATCTACACCACAGATGACCTGCTTTTAAGACCCAATGACAACATCAATTATATATTTATCTCGCCCCATCCCACGCATGTACAACACTAAAAGGAGAAATTCCAATGCATAACTCCCATCTACTGAAAATCGCAATCATCGTCCATGTATTTGCTACAAGTGTGATAGCACAGGAAAGCACAGCTGAGCAGGCCAAAGTGTTGGTTATGAATGTAATGGGAACGCAGAGCCTCATTGGACAGACTGCGCCAGAATTGAACATTGAAAAATACCTGCAAGCACCAGAAGGTGAAAAGAGCTTATCCGCATTAAAGGGCAAGGTTGTCGTCCTGGAATTTTGGGCAACCTGGTGCGTCCCCTGCGTGGCAGAGATTCCACATCTGAACCAGCTAAGCGAGGAATTTCGCGATAAGCAAGTCCAGTTTATCTCAGTAACAGATGAAGGCGAAGACGTAATTGCACCATTTCTAAAACGACAAGAAATGAAATCGTGGATTGGACTGGACACGGATCGGTCAGCCTTTGAAGCTTATGGTATCAGGGGAATCCCACGGACATTTTTGATCAACCAAGAGGGCATAATCGCCGCCTCACTCCACCCGACAGGGCTCTCATCTGACATGATCGAAAAGGTCATCGCGGGAGAAAAAATAGAACGTCCCAAATTGCCAAAACCGAAAACTGTCGAAAACGAAGGCACCGACCCCATCTTCAAAATATCGATAGCACCTACAGAAAAAGAAGGTGGCCGTAGTTCAAGCAAAATTTCAAAAGGATACAAACAGCAGGAAGCAGAGAGCAGGACATTGCACCAGATTTTAAGCATGGCTTATGGCGTTCCCACAACGCGAATTCTGGGCCCAGAGACACTTTTAGAGTCGCGGTACGAGATCTCAGTCAGACTGCCGACCAATCAGTTCGAATTGCTATTCCAACAAGCATTGACGGCATCGCTACAATTGCGCGTTTCCAACCAGAAAAAATCTGTTGAAGTCTTCGTACTCACGGCTGAAGAAGACAGCGCAGAAAAATTGAAGCCTACAGTAATGAGTTCGTCGGGATCTATGACAAGGGGTGGACGTGGCAAGATAAAGACAATGAACGGTGCAATCAGCAGACTGGCGCAGTCATTGGAACATGTTTTAGAACGTATTGTAGAGGACGGTACCGGAATAGAAGGAAAATACGACTGGGAACTCACCTATGACGAAGACGATCCCAATTCCGTGATCGCAGTCCTGAAAGAACAACTCGGCTTACGAATTCAGAAAGAACAGCGGGAAATTGAATTTCTGGTTGTAAATGATCCCAATGGTTGATGTAGATACCCTGGACGAAAGGAAAAATCACATGAGACATATCGTGACAAAAATCGCGCAAACCAGCCTCTTTGCGGGAATAGCTCTCTTTGCCTTTTGCACTTCAGCCCTCGCCGACATAGACTGGAAACGCATGAAACGCGACCTCTCCATTCAGGAAAGCATACTCGACCAATTTTTTGACGAAAAAAAAGTTTCCACAACCGGTCTTTATATTGAAAATCACGGCGTCTTGCTCATTGCCAGCGGCGGGATTCACAAATACGAGGTCCGAGTGCATGCGACTGGTGCCGAAAACGTTGACATTGCTATATCCGACATGGATGTTTGGCAAATACAGCAGAGTAGAAGCAATGCTAAGAGTCGATGGGACTTTTTAGACGAGTCTGAAGTTCTTCATATACAGAAGAATACAGACGACAAAAGCAGTGAAAATGAAGAGGAAGAAATCTTTGAATTTTTTATGGTCGAAAAACGACCAGATACCTCTCAAAGTCAAAATGATGCCATAAAAAAACAACTCACTGAATTTTTAAGCATTTATGGGAATGCTATTGGACAACTCAAAGATGACGATCGCGTAACCATTCTCTTGCACTTGTCAGAGCACAGCTACGGCTTTGGTTCTTTACACCCCTACAAACAGACAGAGGCTTTGGAGAAAACATACGAAACCTCCCAAAAACAGATGGAGGCTTTGAAGAAAACGGACGAAGCTGATAAAAAACAGATGGAGGCTTTAAAGAAAAAAATCGAAACCTCCCAAAAACAACTGGAAACTTACAAAAAAAAGATCGAAGAGGTAAAAAAAAGACACGAAACTTCCAAAAACGTGGCGATCAAAATTGCCAAACCCAAGGGCAGATTCTTTGAAGCTACCATCACCAAACGCGATATCGAAGCATACAACCGAGGGAAAATTGACGAACAAACCATCTATGATCAAATCACCTTCCGCGAGCACGAACCACAACCCTCGCGAGATAAAAGAATCGACATCCTGGCCGACATTTTGACCAATATCCTCAAAAAGGATACAGATCTCCACTTTTTGAATGACACCAAAAGCATAGGCTTCTACCAAAAAGACATAGGCGCACTCTTTCTCGTCTCGCAAAAGGGTAATCTATTTGGGAACGATTGGTACAAACCAGACTCTGATCAAGGTGATGGACTCGACGCATTCAAAACCGCAGTCATAGAAACTCTCGCCGACTACGGGCCCACTCTGCGCGGCTTATCGCCAGAGGAATCCATTATCGTTCACGCCAACCTCCTCAAAGACAGCGACCACAAAATCATGCGGATCGTGCGTACAAAAAAAGACAAAACATCTGAGATTATCAAATCTCCCGACCGCATCCTCTTCCGCGTTGCCAAACGCGACATTGACGCCTACGCCAGCCAAAAAATTGACCTCGACACATTCAAAAAAAGAGTTGTAATTACTGAGATGTGAAGCAATAGGAAAACTACAAACAAAAATCCCACCCTGAAGACAGGATGGGATTTTTTTATTTTTACCAGCAAATTCCCAATCGCTTTTTAGTATATAATTCCCTATATTTTTTGAAGAAAAAATATAAGGAGGTATTTATGTCAACAATAGAGATGCCTCAATTCAAAGAGCGGAAAGCTGCCCAGGTTGCGGCATTGTTGATAAAGCATAATGGCGGTCAAAGCATTGACATGTATAAACTTCTCAAGCTGATCTATCTCGTGGATAGAAAAGCATTGGAACTTTGGGGACGCCCAGTAACTTATGACACGCCAAAGAATCTTCTGTATGGTCCTACGCCCAGCCATACGTATGATCTTATTGATCCCCCCAAAAAAAAGAGGCTTTCCCATAGTAATACACCCAACTACTGGTCTCATTTTTTTTCAAATTCCATAGACCATCGTATTCGACTCATCAAACCGGGCCCCGGTACGGGAGAGCTATCCCCCGCTGAGGTCAATCTAATCGGCGAGATATTTGATAAATTTGGGCACAAAACCTTTGAAGAATTGACAGCTTACTTCCAGGCCTTACCCGAATATAATGATCCGGGCGGATCATCCGAGCGGATAGAATGGGAAACACTCCTTCGAACTGTAGGCTGGGCGGGTGAGGATTTGACAGAGATTAAGAAAGATCTCGCATACAAAGCGAAATTTGAAACCCTCATCATGGCGAGATAAATATGGGACTGGCGGGTGTGTGTGTTATTCACCCTGATTTTGGGGGTGAACATTTATGTATATTTTTGACAGATTATGCAGACTATGGAAAAAATCAGTTAGTAGCTGTTATCGTGAATATCACATCATGGCGTGAGCACAAAGATCAAACACTTATCCTGCAGCCAGGAGATCACGATTTTATCACCAAAAAATCAGTCATTGCCTATGATAATGCTTGCCTGCTCCAGGAATGGCAAGTCGAATTTGTCTTATCCAAAGGGAAGCAACAACCTCCTGCCTCTAAAGAACTATTGCGTAGAATTGGCGATGGACTTCTCAGGTCGCCTTTTACACCACGCGATGTAAGGGATTTTTACGAGCAATATTCTCAGAATACAGGTGGGACTGATTGATCCGCCTATATGGACAAAACAAAAAATCCCACCCTGAATACAGGATGGGATTTTTTAGCGATTACAAACAAAATCTTCTGGATCGCGGCTTTAAGCATGCCGCGATGACGAGAGTCGGGGAGCGGGGTACAACTGGCCGTTTCTCAGGCCAGTTCAAAGGATTTCCCTCCTGCTCAATTCCCGCGACCACCACCACGGCCACCTTGACCACCGCGCCCGCCGCCACCGCGACGACCCTGCTGGCCCCGAGCCTGTCTGGGCGGACCCGCTTCAATCGTGATATTCACGCGTACCTCATCCCCCAGCACATTGGCAAAATTCGCCCAGCTATTCACGCCAAAATCCGAACACAACAGCGTCAACTCGGTCTCAAAACCAGCCAGAGGCGTATTGCGCTGCGGATGCGTACCAATGCCGAGCACCGTCACCGGCATCGTAATGCTCTTCGTCACGCCGTGCATCGTCAAATCACCCGTCACCAGAATCTTTTCCCCTTCCTTCACAGCCGACGTACTCTTAAACGCGATCGTCGGATAAGTCTCCACCTCAAAGAAATCCGCACCGCGCAAATGATCATCGCGACGCTGATTCCCCGTATCGACACTCCGCGCCTGGATCGTCGTTTCAATCATCGTCTTTTCGGGCGCGGCAGGATCGTAATCAATCGTGCCGCTAAACTGATTAAACCTGCCCGCCGTGCGGCTCACAAAGTGCCGAATCGAGAACCCGACCGACGAATGTGATCGGTCAATCTGGTACTTCTCGGCAAAACTCGTATCCGCCATCACAAGCGACGACACCAGCCCCAAACACAACAAACGTATGACACTCAACATTATACCCTCCTGTAATTGAACTCTCTACAGAGTCCTGTTAAAATTAACCCCGGCTCTATATTAACCAAAATAACAAACGGGCGGGCACGGGGGCACCGCCCCTACGTACTTCACCTTTCACCCTCCTCTGCCATCACCACTCGCGACGCCGCCAGTCCATCTATCCTGGCGACTCCACCCGTCGCAGGATCGATCTGCCCAAACGACAACACACCCGTCGGACAACTCTGCACACAGGCCGAACACCGCACGCACTCTGGATCCTCCATAGGCAAACCCTTATTCGCAAAATTCATCACATCGATACCCTGATGGCACACCGACGTACACACACTACACGAAATACACTTCTTCTTATCTGCAAAAATCCGAAACCGCGAAAACCGCGCATAAACATGCATCAGCGCAGCGAGGGGACACGCAAACCTGCACCACATCCGCCCGCTAAAATGCCAGTAAAAACCCACCCCAATAATACCCGCCAAAAACAAATCCACAAACCACTGATAATTCAAAAACGTCAGCGGAAACACCAGACCGCCCCAATTCACATCCTTCCCCATAAACAACCCCATATACCCCGCATTCACCCAGTGATCATAAGGCAACAACCAGCCCGCAATCCGCAACGCCAAAAGCACAAAAGCCAGAACCAAAATCACCTGCCCCACCATATTCATCCGATTCCAAACAGGCCCGTGCGGCATCTTCTGCCGGTGCATATCCCCCATCGTCTCTGCCAGTGCCCCGCACGAACAAATCCACCCGCAATAAGCCCCCTTGCCCCAGCGCCAGATAATCAGAGGAATCACCACAAAAGTCTGCACCAGACTGATACCCAACCACCACCCCAGCGGCTGGCTCGTAAACACATTCCAGAAAAACAGCGGCCACGCCAGAATAAAACCCAAACTCCGCCAGTACTCCCGCCCGTGTGCATCCCACTCCGTCGCCGGGAACAACGCATCCGCTACAGGCTTTAAAAAAGCACCATCGGAAAACCACCCATTGTGACCCAGCCACGGCAAGAAAATGTACGGCAACAAAAACAGGGGCACACACTGAATAACCATCAGCGTCACCGTCTGCACCGTCACATAAGGCGTCTGCCGTCGATTAATCCTGCGAATCCCAAACCCGACCACACACGCACAATAAGCCAGCGAATAATAAAAACCCGGCTGCGTCATCGACGTCCAAACCGTCCCGAAAAGACCCGACTTATCCTCTGCAGGCGTCAAATTAAACGGAAACAGCTCTGCCCCCTTAAACCACTCGTAAATCGGAATCCCCGCACCCGTCTTCCAGTGATACACAAACACACACGCCAGCATAACCAGCGCAAAAGACACCCACGTACCCAGGCGCCATTCCCCTCTAATCGGCACACCTGAACGCCTGAAAAAATCCAGCGGCGCCTCGCGCCCAATCATCGCAAACACCGCATCATTGGGCATCGCCTCATCACCCTCATCCGTCGAAAGCACCACCTCTTCCTCACCAATCGCCTGCACCTCACTCGCCAGCGCCATTCGCAAATGTTCCCCACCCGAAAGCACCTCAATTTTCTCCACATTCTCGGGCTTGGGACGGCTCAACTCCGCGCGCCGATACGACAGCGTCACCCGCCCACCGGACTCGGCAATTGCAATCGCCGTCTCCAGCGCACTATCACCCCCACCCACCACCAGCACATCCTGGTCCGCATAATCCTTGGGATCGTGCAACCGGTTCATCACCTTATCCAGATCTTCACCCGGCACATTTAACTTTCTAAAATTGCCCGACCGCCCAATCGCCACAATCACCCGGTGCGCCAGCAAATCCTCACCCTCGGGAATCACCACCCGCAACACATCCCCCTCCCGCTGCACGCACTCCGCCCGCGCAAACACCGGCTCGATATCCGCGGTCCGCTTCTCCAACTCATCCAACAACCGCTCCTTCACATCTGCTCGATCTGAAAACTGCAAATCACCTGCCGGAACCATATCCGTCGGATACGTGTAAATCGGCTTCGCCTTTGGAAAATTCACCACCGTAGAAAACCGCTCTGACGCCTCCAACAGCACAAAATCCAATCCCCGATTTCTCGCCTCAATACCCGCCGCCATACCCGACACCCCCCCACCGATAATCACCAGATCGCGCACCCCATCCCTATTCGTCCGCCTCTCAAACCCCGCATCATCCGCAATCGTCTGCACTGCCCGCGCCCCCGTATCCGACGAAAACTTCAACAGCGGAATCCCCGTTAAATCCCCCACAATATAAAGCCCCGGCACCGCCGTTGATCCATCTTCATTCATCTCGGGCAACTTCTCCACCGTGCCCGAAGGCCACCGCGTGTGCAACCAGTGCATATACCGCTTCAAAAGTCCAAACATAGACCATCCTTTGATCAAAAATTCGCACGCACAGGATAATTACGCCATTTCACATCGTCAATTCCAAAATTTGCGTCACCCACAGACATATGTAAAGGCGGGACGGCACAGGGGCCGTCCCCTACGATGATATTTTTATTTCATCTGTTGTAGGGGCGGTGCCCCCGTGCCCGCCCGCAGTCACCCATAAACATCATCGATCAACGCGCGGATATACCCAATCGCATACGCCTTCCCGTGCAATTGCGTATATGTGGGGAGGGCAAACCTCGGCGTATGGTCCATCATATAGGGACCATTGAACCCATTATCTCGATAAACCGCCATCGCGCGCTTCATATCGATATCGCCCTCATCCATAAAAACTTCGACAAACCGCGGCAGTTGCCCCTTCACATTTCGGAAATGCACCCAAACAATCTTATTATTCGAAGCCATCTCGGCAATTGCATCATAAACACCCTCACCCAGCAACTCCGTCATACACCCCTGGCAAAATAACATCCCATTGTGCTCACCCGGCGCAATCTCAAAAAGCGTGCGCCTGAACTGATCCAGCGACGAACAAATCTGTGCAATACCACCCAAAGGCTCTGGAATCGGCGGATCATCCGGATGCAGCGCCATACGCACCCCCGCCTTTTCTGAAACGGGAATCACCGCCTGCAAAAAAGCCTCCATATTTGCCCACATCGTCTCCTCGGAAACAGGCGGATCGAATTGCTCTGGACGATTCTGACTAAAATAGTCATAATCAAACGTACTATATCTCACTCCACCGCGACCCGTATCCGAAGGCGTCCGAAAATTCCCCATCGGCTTGAAATTCCAGCCCAAACACGGAATCCCCGCCCTCCCCAGCGACTCCAGCATCTGACACCAGAATCCGATCTTCTCATCCCGATCCTCCATTGCCAGCGCAATCTCCTCCCAGCACGGCATAAAAATATTATTCAACCTCATGCCATGGGATTCCACCAACTCCCGCGCCCTCTCAAATTCCTCCGTACAATCCTCTCCTGCGTGAATCCGTTGCGCCAGCGCCGTATTCGCCACACCCGTGCCACTGCGCTTCGCCGATTTTGCAGACGGCCTACCGCCCCGCAACTCGAGGTGAATCGAATCCACGCTAATCGCCCTGTAAAAACTCAAAATATTATCGTCTAAGTTATCGTAATGAACCTGATCTTGAATGTACATCTCTCATCGCCTCCTGTGTATAGCGGTCAGCTATCAGTCCCCACCCACCCACTGGATTGCGGCTAAAACCCTGCCGCAATGACGGCTCTACAACGCCTGTTCCTGACCGCTGACTGCTGATAGCCCCTCACATCCCAATAAACTGCTAAGGCAGTTATACCGTTCCTTAATTTTTAACTCTCAACCTCTACATCGGACACCCGCCGTTGACCGCCTTGTCGTTCTTTCGCATCCACAATCTCGGGAACATACCCCTCAACATCCCGAATATAGCCCAACAACCGCGCCTTCATTCGATCTGCAACCGGACGGTGGCTTTCATAGCCAATCAAATTGCGCAACTCGTACGGATCTGCCTCCAGATCGTAGAGATACGCCTCCTCATAACTTTTCGCACCCTCTGCACCGGGCGGCACCGCATCGCTTTGGACCGCGTACTTCCATCGCTTTGTGCGAACAGCGCGACCAATACCACTCTCTGAAATCTGCACGAACACATCATCCGGCCAGGGATCTGCAAGTGATTTCCCACCACCGCCCAAAATGGGAAGCACGGAACGCCCCGACATCTGATCGGGAATCTCCAACCCGGCACCATCCAACAGCGTCGGCGGCAAATCTACCAGACTCACCAACTCGCCCAACGTGCCCCCTCCTGTAAACGGGCCACCCGTCAACACCGTTGGCGTGCGGATAGAACTCTCGTGACACGAACGCTTGTATTCCTTATTGCGGGTGCGAAAATGGCAGGCGTGATCAGAAGTGAACAGCACAATCGTATCCTCTAACAGCCCCAAACTCTTCAGGGAATCGAGCAAACGCCCATAAGCCTCATCCAAACGCTTGATCATACCCCAGTACCCACCCAAATGCTGCTGCGTACTCCCCCCCGTGGGAACCGCGCCGGGATACTCACCTTCAGCAGACGGATGCGTGGGCAATCCCGCCAGATCGGGCGGTGTCCATCGTCCCGCATACATCTCGCGATACCCATCCGGCGGCGGATAATCGTCCAGATGATTCTGGTGATGCGGTTCCAAAAAAGAAATAAACAGATAAAAGGGATCGCTCTGATGTTCATCCACATACCGAATCGCCGCATCCGTCAGCGCATCGACCCGATAACCGGGCAACTTCACCTCCTGATTATCATTGTCATAAACAACGCAATCATACGTATCAGACGTCCCCTCCAGCGCATTTGCCGCGAGCCAGTACTGGTACCCGCCACGCGCTTCTACGGGCACAGAACCGCGTCCACTCGTCGCCAGATGCCACTTCCCAATATATCCCGTGTGATAACCCGCATCATTAAAACAATGCGCAAGCGTCTTGTGATCCGGATTCAGCGCAACCCCATTGCGATACACACCCGTCTCACTCGCGTACATCCCCGTCTGCAAACACGAACGCGCCGGACCGCACACAGGCTGACACGTAAAACTATTGTACACATGTGTTCCGTGCTGCGCCGCGCGATCCAGATTGGGCGTAATACCCAATGGATTACCATGCGCTGCCATACAATCCCAGCGCTGTTGATCCGTAAAAAAGACAATAACATTTGGTTTGTTAGCCATAGCATCTCCTCTATTTGAAAAATACCCGATATCATGCACCAGGTGTAATTTTGGGATTATCCACACGCGTACAGCGAATACACTCCCGCATCAAACGCGTCAAAAGATCCGCCTTCACATCCCGCGCCTCCGAACGATCCCACAAATTTACTTTCTCGCGTGGATCATTCTCCAGATCCACCAGCACATTATGCCCGATACCCGAAGCATCCACCACAATTTTATAGCGCTCTGTAATCAACGTCCGCATGGACCCCATCTCCACCAAAGCCGCGCGGTCGGACATATCCGCGCCATCATTAATAGAACCTCTCAACGAACGCCCGGGCAACTCAAAACCCTCAACAGCCCAATCCTCGCGCCGAAATCGCATAGAAACTTGATCTATCCCCGCATAATCCAGCACAGTAGGCACAAAATCTAAATTACTCACCACATCATCGCAAACACCCGTCTGTCCCCCAGGCACCCGCCAAATATACGGCACGCGCAGCAACTCCTCCCACTGATAGGGCGTCTTGTGCCATAAATGGTGTGCCCCCAGATACTCGCCGTGATCTGCAATAAAAGCAACAACCGTATGATCGTACAACCCCTTCGCCTGCAAAAAATCAATCGCGCGCCCCACATTATCATCAATATGCGAAATCATACCATAAGTCTGCGCCATCACCTGCCGCAAATCCGCCTCATCGCCATTAAACCAGGCGGGACCAACCCTCCGCAGCAAACTATCAGGATCTGGATCTTCGTCAACAACAAACGTCTCCGGCAGGGTTAAAGCCCCGGGATCATACATTTCACTATACGGCTTGCAAGCCACAAAAGGATGGTGCGGATCCGGAAAAGAACACCACGCAAAAAAATTTTCACCCGCGTCCAAACCATCTATAAAAGCCATCGTGCGATCTGCAATCCAGTGATTGTAATGCAACTCAGCCGGAATTTGATCAATCTTCCAGGTCTGGTAGCCAAAATTCTGATACGCCGAAAACTGAGCATAAGGAACACATGTTGAAGGACCGTCTTCCGGATGATCCTTTTGCGCGACATCCGGATATTCTTTTTCCAACCAATTTCGATAATCCCCACAAACGTAATTCACATGCCCACCCACATAATCCGTCTCGCCAAAACCGTAATACCCCTCGGGCAAATGGGTCACCTCACCGCTGTACCACCGATATCGGTTCTCCCAGGAATCACCGCCCGAAAAAGGCTGCAAATGCAACTTACCCGCCGCATGCGTGCGATACCCCGCCTCGGACAACGCCCCGGTCACAGTCGGCATCTCTTCGGACAAACTCATGCCATTTTGTATCAACCCGTGTTGAGAAGGCGTCAATCCGGTAATCAAAGAAGCCCGCGACGGCTGACACACCGGATGCGAGCAATAATTGCGGCGAAACAAAACCCCATCCTGTGCCAGACGATCCAGATTGGGCGTCTGTACATCCGGATGTCCACTGCAACCCATGCAATAAGCCTGCATCTGATCCACGCAAAAAATCAAAAAATTCGGTCGCATATTATGGCTCCGTAGTTATATTCATGCCTGCTTAACATCTGTACCAATATACAACTTACACCACGTAGCGCCACCCGTTTCCCTCAACAGGAGCACGCCATGCGACACTTAATCACCATATTTTTCACCATCATCTTCATCGCCCCGACCCATGCAGAAGTAAAACCCTGGGATGACGCATTCAAAAAACAATGGTACGCCGGACTCGCGGAAATCACCCGCTATGAACTCAAACAGGCGCAATACCGCGATGTTTATGATGGCGACGCCGTCCTCATCTTCGTAACCGAGAACTTTCTCACAGACAAACACGTAAAGCACGAACGCGGCGACGGGCCGAGCACCTCCGTACTCAAACTCAACGCCATGCGCCAATTTACAACGGGCCTTTATCCCTACTCCCTCATGACCTCTGTATTCACACCCGTGGCACCCGACCAAATGCGCACACTCAAAGTCACCACCACAGCCCAGGAATGGTGCGGACATACCTTTGCCCAAATAAACCATCGCGAAGGCAAATACAAAGCCACACTGCGATCTTATTTCCAAAGCGATGGCGACCGCGACCTCACATTGCCCAGCGCCATCCTCGAAGACGAAATCTGGACGCGCATCCGACTGGCACCCGAGCGCTTGCCCACAGGTGAAATCCAGATCATCCCCAGCATGCTATTCCAGCGCCTGACACACACCCTCCCCGATGTCCAGACCGCCAATGCGGAACTCACTGCAGACGACGAGACCTCGGTTTACACCCTCACCTACACCTCTATCGGCCGCAAACTCGCCATAACCTTTGAAAAAAACTATCCCCACGCCATCCTCGGCTGGGAAGAATCCACGCAACGCCGGGGTCGCTGGACCACGACCACAGCGCGCAAAACGCACGCTACAATGATCGACTACTGGAACAAAAACAAAGTTGAAGACATCGCCTACCGCGCACAATTGGGCTTAAAATAGTTGTGGATTTAGGGGGACTTATCTATCTTTAATTTTCTGAGACCCCCATTGGTAGCCAAAAAGCGCGGAGATTGAAATGACCACCAAAAAAATAAAATTCATCGCCGGATTTGCCGTCATCGTCGCCAGCTTGCTCACCATGATCGTGTACAGCTCTGAAAAAATGTCGCTGTATTACCTCACCGTCTCCGAACTGGAAGCGCGCGAAACCGAATTTGCCAACACCCGCTTCAAACTCGCTGGCAAAGTCATCCCTGGCACCATCACCTACCGAGACGGCAACCGCACCGTTGAATTTGAAATCTCTGACCTCATCGACCAGGACCCCTCTTCCAACAAACGCACCATCCGCTACAGCGGCGTCGTCCCCGATACCTTCCGAGACGAAGCCGATGTCGTACTCGAAGGCGAAATCGGACCCAACGGCATCTTCGTAGCCGACAACATGCTCGCCAAATGCCCTTCCAAATACGAAAGCCAGAGCTACGAAGAAATCAAAGCGTCGTATGAATAGACTAAGAGCGCTGGGAGCTAAATCGCTTCCCAGACTACACCGACAAAACACATAGGATTGAGGATCCTTGAAATCTTCGATCTACATTGAATCATCTGTAATCAGCTATTTAGCATCGCGGCCCAGTCGAGACGTAATCGTGGCGGCTCGACAAGCGATCTCGCACGATTGGTGGCGCAACCACAGACACCGGTTTAATCTTCGTATTTCTACACTGGTTGAAGAAGAGATTGGCCGTGGGGACGACGATGCGGCCAAACGCCGTCTGAGTTGGGTAGCCGAGATTGCGAGCTTGGGAATATCTGACGAGGCGACCGAACTGGCAAGACAGTTGCTGGATGAAGGTGCTATTCCTGGCGGGAGTGCGGACGATGCATTGCACATCGCCATTGCTGCTGCTCAGGGCGCAGATTTCCTCCTGACCTGGAATTTTCGCCATATTAACAATGCCGAGACGAAATCGGCTATTGCAAGGGTTGTAGAATCGCGAGGATTTGTATGTCCACAAATCTGTTCACCCGAAGAACTCGGAGGAACTTCTGATGATTAAAGATCCTATTGTTGAGGAAATTCGTCAGCACCGTAGGGCACATACTGCTGAACATGGGAATGACCTTGGACGCATTGTTCAAGCACTCCGCAAGCGCGAACGGGAATCTGACCGTCCAGTGCTAAATCCGGGACCTAAGAAGCTGTTGATCCCTATTGAGCGGTAGCAACATTGAGGAGTGTTTTGAGATGGTAACACCAGACTACTGGGGCGACCTCCAACTTACTACTGAGCAGATGACACCTGTCCAGATACTGCAGGAGCAGGCAAGTGCTCTCAACGAAAGAACCGCGCCACGGATCAGAGCATCGGTTGCTACAAAGGGACTGGGAGAAACACTCGACCGCCGCTATGATGATGCAAGTGGGCTGGAACAAAAACTCCGCTCGACTGCTACAAGAGGTGAATTGGAACAAAAACTCTGCTCAACCCTTGCCATCACAGTTCCGTCACTAAAAGACTATCATCTGGATATAGTTACGGTGATCTATCCCTATCCACTGCGAGACTACTATCCACTTGTCCTGTCTTATGATCTTGGCGACAAAGATGATGAACTATCTGAATGCAACAGCGAACAGGAATTTCGCGATCAGTTGCAAAAAATGTTGAGTTCAAAGCTAACAACAGACACGTTGAAGAGTTTGCTGTCATTGACCGCAGAGGAAGTCCTGTCCCGATAACACAAGGCCCGAACACATGCTCCCACAACTCGGCAATTTTCTTCTCTACCTCGCCCTATTCACCTCGGCTTATGCGGTCATCGCCGCAATTTTGGCTGCCAAAACCCGGCGAATGGGCCTTATACTGAGCACGGAACGCGCGGTCCTCACGGGTTTTGTACTCTGTCTCTCAGCCATGGCCATTCTCGAAGTGCTCTTCCTCACAGACCGCTTCGATGTCCATTACATCGCCACCCACTCCAGCCGCGACCTGCCCACCGGTTACAAATTCACAGCCGTCTGGTCCGGCATGCAGGGATCGCTCCTGCTCTGGGCATTGATCCTATCCGGATTCATATTTTTTGCCGTCATCAAAACCCGCGCCTTTCGCGGACCCCTCGCCTCTTATGCCACAGCCATCATGTCCTTCACGCTGACCTTCTTCCTCGCGTTGATATGCATCCACGAAAATCCATTTGTCACCATGCCGCGCGCCCTGCCCGATGGAACCGGCATGAATCCCTTGCTCGTCCATCCCGTCATGGCCATCCACCCCCCCATGCTCTATCACGGCTATGTCGGCTTTACCGTACCCTTTGCCTTTGCAATGGCCGCCCTCTTATCCAGACGAATCGACGAAGAATGGATTCGCACCACCCGCCGCTGGACCCTCCTCGCCTGGTTCTTCCTGGGCACGGGCCAGCTCCTCGGCGGCAAATGGGCTTATGTCGTACTCGGCTGGGGCGGATACTGGGGCTGGGACCCGGTCGAAAACGCCGCCCTCTTGCCCTGGCTGACCGGCACGGCCTTTTTGCACTCCGTCATGATACAAGAAAAAAAAGGCATGCTCAAAATCTGGAACATGGTCCTCATCATCGCCACCTACACCCTGTGCATCTACGGCACCTTCCTAACCCGAAGTGGCGTCGTATCCTCCGTACACGCGTTTGCCCAGTCTC
Organism: Candidatus Latescibacterota bacterium; assembly: GCA_965205975.1. Taxonomy (GTDB): domain Bacteria; phylum Latescibacterota; class UBA2968; order UBA2968; family UBA2968; genus VXRD01. The sequence goes on along the minus strand of OZ242195.1, from coordinate 4,448,454 downwards.
CCATTGGACCCTGGTTTGGCGTCCTCGTCGTCCTGATCGTCATCTTCTCAAGCCTCCTCCTCGTCTCGCGCCTGGACCTTCTCAAAACCAGAACCCAATACGAATCCCCCATCTCGCGCGAAGGCGGATTTTTACTCAACAACCTGCTCTTTCTCACCGCCACATTCGCCGTCTTCTGGGGCGTCATGTTTCCCGTAATCTCCGAAGCCGTTACCGGTGACAAAATCACCGTAGGTCCCCCCTACTTCAACACCGTCATGGTACCCATTGGCCTGCTCCTGCTCGTACTCACGGGCATAGGTCCGCTGCTCGCCTGGCGGCGCACCTCGGGTAAAAGCCTGAGAAAACACTTCACGGGATCGAGCATCCTGGGGCTAATCTGCGGCTTTGTCGCCATCGCCCTCGGCGTACGCGACATCTACGCCATCATCTCCTTCCTCTTCTGCGGCTTTGTCACAGGCACTATCATCACCGAATTTCACCGCGGCGCACGGGCGCGCGGCAGCAGTTCTGGCGAATCCTATCTCCGCGCCATCGTCAATCTCACCCGGCGAAATCGCCGTCGATACGGCGGTTATATCATCCACTTTGGCGTGGTCCTGCTCTTCATCGGATTCACCGGCAATGCGTTCAACAAAGATTCCCAGGTCGAACTCAAATACATGGAATCCACCGACATCGGACCCTACACCCTCACGTATGAAGGCATTACCGAATCCGTCAACCCACTCACCGCGGACATCGTCGCCCAACTCGGCGTCTATAAACACGGACAGCGATTGGGCACCATGTGGCCCCACCAGAAAGTCTATTACAAGCGACAAGATCAACAAAGCACCACAGAAGTCGCCATTCGATCCAACTTGCGAGAAGACCTCTACGCACTCTACCAGGGCGTTGACATGCGAGACGGCGAAGAAGTCGCCCTCTTTCACCTGTACATCAACCCCCTCGTCATGTGGGTCTGGATAGGCGCGTGGATAATCACAATCGGCACCATCGTCGTCATGTGGCCCGACAAGCGCGAAAAACAGGCATTGCAAATGCGGGAGGCGATGGCATGAAGCCCGCAATCCTGATCCCAATATTCTTTTTCCTCTCCGCAATCCCCACCCACGCCGAAGTGACCCGGGAACAGATCAAAGAAGTCGGCAAAGAACTCGCCTGCCTGTGCGGCGACTGCCCGCGCAGACCACTGGACGAATGCATCTGCGGATATGCACAACAACAGCACGAACGCATCAAAAAAATGCTGGCCGACGGTCAAACGCCGCAGGCCATTGTCGATGCTTATATCAGCGAATTTGGCCTGGAAATCCTCTCCAAACCGCCAGCCAAAGGCTTCAACCTCACGGCATGGCTTATGCCACCCCTCGTTCTCCTCATCGGATTCTTCGCAGTACGCAGCGTACTGCGCGCCTGGTCAAAAACAAAAAGTCCCGCCACACCAGCCGCACAACCCGCGCGCGATGACCCGTACCTCGATCGCCTCGAAAGCGACCTCAAGGAGCGAGAGTAATGATCATTGCCGCTTTTATCCTCATCGCAGCGGGCGTTCTGATCTTCATATTCACACCCCTATTTGACCCCCGCGATACCAGCACCATCAGCCAGATCTCCCGCAGAGAAGCGCGACGCCGCGAACTGATTGAACAGCGCGACATGGTCTATGAAGCCATCCGCGAACTCGACTTTGACCATCGCATGGGAAAAGTCGAAGAAGACGACTACCGGCAAACCCGCGCCCGCTATACAGCACAGGCCGTAGAACTCATCAAATCCCTCGACAAAGCCTCCAGCCAGGCAGACCGTCCCACGCCCAAACCGCAGGGAATCTCCGACCAGATAGAAAGTGAAATCGCCGCCATTCGCCGCACCCGAAAAAAACGCAGCGGATGAAAGGCGTGAAGCATATAAAATAGTGCCGAAGTAGGAAATGAGAAAAGGCTACGCCTCGGAAGACGTAGCCTTTGTTGTTTATCAGAATTTATGGGACGTTACGCAAGAACCACCACCACTTGGTCAAGCGACACATATCTTTCACATAACTGCCCATTCATCGCTCAAAATGTACACGATATTGTTCTGCACCAAACGGGCGAACCACAAATTCAGGTTGTAAAAAAGGGCACAATACAGCATATTGAAGACATAATAAAGGAGGGCATCATGGATCTGATCCGCGAATCATCCCTTATTCAATACTTTAAGCGAGAAGGCATAGAGGAAGGTATTGAGCAAGGTATTGAGCAGGGAGGCAGGCAACGTGCCATTGAAGATCTTCTCGATGTGTTGGAGATCCGATTTGATATGCCCGAGACACACCCCCTATCCACTCGCATTGCCGCCATAGACGATTTGCAACGCCTCAAGCAGTTGCACCGTGCGGCGATACAGGTGCCCAATCTCGAGGCATTTCAGCGCATGTTAGATGCGTGACTGGAAACGCGAGAACAAAATGCAACCATTTATATCCCTCATTGCATTCCTCACACTACTTATCTCCACCCCTATCTTCGCGCTCAAGGGGCATGTCATCAACCAGACCCTCAACCGTCCCGAACCCGATGTCGAAGTCTCGTACATCCTCCATGAGACTGGAGACGTCACCGTAGTGCGCGACACCACCGACAGCAAAGGCCAATTCATCCTCGACGTGCCCTCAGACCCGGGTGCTGAACCACCGCCCATGCTATTCGCCCGATACAACGGCATAGACTATCCCGGCAATCCGGCACCCGCGGGCGACACCGTTGACATTCCCGTATTTGAAACCACGGAATCCGACACCGCCATATCCCTATCTTCACACCACATCCTCCTCGACGCCCAGGCTGGCACAGTCACATACATTTTCATCGTCCACAACCACGGTGACCGCACCTACCTCACGGGCGGCGACCACGGTCACGGCCTGGAAATACCCCTGCCCGACGGCGTAACCGACTTTATCCGCGCACCGCAAGGCGTACACCTGCACGGCACATTGCTCGTAGATCCGCGCCCCATCATCCCCGGAAATAGCCAGACCTTCTTCACATTTGCCATACCCCCGTCCAACCGCATCGCACAACGCATCACCTATCCCACCGCAGGCATGGACTTGTTCGTCCAACCCGCTGATACCCCCATCTCCACAACAGTACTTCGAGACCTCGGCGGCATAACCCTGGGCGATCATGTCTTTCAGCGCTTTGGCGCCGAACAACTCGCGCCCGGCACACAAATCGACATCAAACTCTCATCAACCGAAATCGCATCCAATCTACAAACCCCAATATGGATCGCCGCAGCCAGTGTGGTCGCACTCGCAATCCTCGTCCTGTACATGCGCACGCTCAAAACAACGCCCAATCGGCGCACAATACTACTCGAACAAATCGCCGATCTCGACGAGCGATATGAAAACGGCGAACTCTCAGAACCCGATTACAAAAACAGGCGCAATGCCCTCAAAGCCGAAGTCATTGATCTATCAGATAGCAACTAATGAACACATCGGCCATCATCATACAGAATACAACCCGCCGTTTTGGTCATATCACGGCCCTGCAAGACATAAACCTCACCGTACCAACGGGATGTATTTTTGCACTCTTTGGCCCAAACGGAGCGGGCAAAACAACCCTGTTGCGCCTCATCGCCACACTATCAAAACCGTCATCTGGCGACATCTGGGTCAGCGGTATAGACACCCGACGCAATCCGCATGAAATACGCAAAAACATCGGCTTCATCTCGCATCAAACCATGCTCTACGACGACCTCACAGCGCGAGAAAACCTCGCATTCTACGGACGCATGTACGGCCTCCAAAATCTCAATACCCGCATTGAAGAAGTCCTCCTCGCCGTTGGTCTGAAAGATCGCCAGCGCGACCGGATACAAAAATTCTCCCGGGGCATGAAACAGCGACTGGCCATAGCCCGGGCCATCTTGCACCACCCATCGACCCTCTTGCTCGACGAACCCTTCACCGGTCTCGACACATCGGCTCAGTCAATATTAGCCAACATGATCGCCACCCTCAAAGCAGAAGGACGCACCATCTTCCTGGTAACACACGACCTCGCGCGGGGCCTCGCACTCGCAGACCGCTTTGGCATCCTCTTCCAGGGCCAATTAGTACACGAAGCATCGACAAAAGACATCAGTGAAACCGAATTGCAAACCCTCTACGAAACCAAAACCACCCTTTGAAAATGCCTCTTTTTTTCTCACAAACCCTCGCCATTCTCCAAAAAGATCTCAAAACTGAATGGCGCACCAGAGAACGCCTCAGCGCCATGGCCTTCTTCGCATTGCTAATCGTCATCATCTTCAATTTTATATATGAACCCGGATCGCCAATCATAAAAACCGTCGCCCCCGGCATCTTCTGGATCGCCACAGCATTTGCAGGGCTACTGGGCCTCAGCCGATCTTATGCCATCGAAACACAAAACGACTGCCTGATGGGACTGCGCCTCACACCCGCGGATCCGGGAGCGATCTTCCTTGGCAAAATGCTGGGCAACACCCTCACCATGCTCATACTCCAGGCGCTCATCTTGCCCATCCTCGTCATCTTTCTTAACGTAGAACTCGCACAGGCACTCCCGCGTCTAATCCTGCCCATCTTGCTGGGCACCCTCGGCCTTGCAACCATTGGCACCCTCTTCTCCGCCATGTCGCTCAACACCCGATTGCGAGAAGCCTTCTTGCCCCTGCTCACACTGCCCATATTCATCCCGGCACTTCTCGCGGCCATCGAATCCTTTCGCGCAGTTCTCGAAGGCAGTGAAATCACAGACTGGCTCGTACTCAGCAGTGCTTTTGTCGCGCTCTATATCGCTGCCTGCCTGCTCTTATTCGAATATGTCCTGGAGGATTGACAATGCCCCAAAAACCCTACATCCTTCCTTATGTCTTCGGCATCCTCGCACTCATCTGCCTATCTATCGCGCCCTATCTGGTATTCGTTTACGCCGGAATAGAAAAAGAAATGGGACTGGCACAAAAAATTTTCTACTACCACGTCCCATCTGCTTTCTCGATGTTCCTGGGCAGCTTTCTCTGCTTCGTCTTTAGCGTCTTCTATCTCTGGAAACGCGACAAAAACTGTGACCTGTGGGCAGCGTGTTCAGCCGAAGTGAGCCTGCTCTTTGGCACCCTGGTCTTAATCACAGGTACGATCTGGGCAAAACCCATCTGGGGCGCGTGGTGGGTCTGGGATGCGCAACTCACACTCACACTCATACTCTGGCTCATTCTCGCGGCGTATCACATGTTGCGCGCCTACCTCGAAGATCCGGTTCAAAGTGCGCGCTTTCGCGCAGTCCTCGGCATAATCGGCTTCCTCAACGTACCCTTCATCCACTACGCCACCAAACTGTGGCGCACACACCACCCCGAAGTGGTACGCGGCGAAGAAATCAGCCTGCCGCCCGACATGAAAATCGCTTTTTTCTTTTGCGTCATCACCTTCTTCGCGCTCTTTTTCGCCCTGCTCTTCAAGCGCGTATCACTCGCAAAAGCGCGGGACGAACTCGAATCGCTCAAAGCTGAAATTCGGGATTGAAAACAAACTGGATTGCGGCTCAACACCATGCCGCAATGACAGAGGACTTCTATACTTTGCTCAGAGTAACTGGGCAAAACACACAATGGAGGAACTTATGCAACACCTCGAATACATGGCCGCGGCGTACATCATAATATGGGTCGCCATTCTGTTCTACTTCTTGAGCCTATCCAAACGCGAAAAAGCAATCTGGGAAGAACTGCGCGAACTGCGCGCCACCATCAACAAAGACAACACCCCATAGCCCCATGGCCATCAAAAACGCCAAAAAAATCCTGAACCTGAAACGCCGTAAAATGCGTCAGGCAGAACAAAAATACCTCATAGAGGGCATTCGCCTCTGCGAAGAAGCACTCAAAAGCAGTGACACCCTCGAACAACTCATCTTCTGCCGCGAAAGCATCGCCCGCAACACGCGCCTCGAAAACCTCTATCAGGCGGCTCTCGCACAACGCATCCCCATCCAGCAAACCGACTGGCGCGCCTTCAAACACATGTCAGACACAGACACACCGCAAGGCGTACTCGGCGTGGTATCAATGCCGACCTATGATCGCAAAACCGTCCTCAACACCAATGGCCCATTCCTCATCCTCGACCGCATCTCTGACCCCGGCAATCTGGGCGTCATCATGCGAACAGCCGAAGCAGCCGGATGCAAAGGCATCTTTCTCACCCGCGGATCGGTAGAAGTCTATAACCCCAAAGTCGTGCGCGCCACCATGGGTGCCATCTTTCGCATGCCCGTCTTCCCCCTCCAGGACGGACCCGCCCTGTTACACCAACTCCGCCAGCGCAACATCCAGATCATCGCAGCACACACCAGCGGCATCTCCTTCCACAAACTCCAACCCCAAAAACCCGTTGCCCTCCTCCTCGGCAACGAAGCCTTTGGCATCGACCCCGCCCTCCTCGCCCTATCCCACCACACCGTCACCATACCCATGGCCGCCCCGGTCGAATCGCTCAACATTGCAGTCGCAAGTGGCATCCTGCTCTTTAATCTCTCGCAAAAATAAAAAAAACCCACCCGCTATCCTCGCGAGTGGGTTTCTGCGATCCTCATCATCTCATCAGTCAAATTCCGAAAGCTGGACCGTGCGTCCCTCCGACGCCGAAAGATCGGCGGCAAAATTGACGCGGTGGGTCTCAAAAGCAATATCAAAATTCGTGCGCGGCATCGGCTCATTCGCATTGATACCATCCACAAACGCCTGGAACTGCGGCTCATAGGGATGATCTGCCACATCCCCAGAGTCAATCAGCGACGTCTCCAGCGTACTCCACCTCTCTTTGCTCATGCCGTGCAACTTGTGGGAATAGATCCGATTATCCAGCAAGCTACCTTCGGACCCAACGAGGTGAATGTGAAAATAATAGGGCTGCAAGCAATCGACACACGAAGTCACCTTTGCCGCATTGCCATTGGCAAATTTGAGAAGAGAAACCGTGGTCGTATCGTATTCATAAGGTTCAAAAATATCGGACCTCGATCTCGTAGCCAGACTCGTCACTTCCTCCACATTGCCATCCATAAAAAACAGACACGCATCCAGAGCGTGACATCCCGCAGTGAGCAAACTCGACCCGGCAAAATCCTTCTTCACATTCCATTCAAATTGACCATACCAGGGACCAATGCCGTGGTAGTAATCAACCTCGCCATAGTGCAACTCGCCGAGCAACCCCTCGTCAATAATCGAGCGGATCATAGAAAAGTGCGCGCTAAAGCGACACTCAAAACACACACAGGATTGCACCCCGGCTGCTACAATCGCATCGCGCACCCGTTTGAGATCCTCATAAGACAGACATATAGGCTTTTCGATAAGCAAGTGTTTGCCCGCCTCGGCAGCCGCAACCGCCTGGTCCGCGTGAAATTTGTGCGGCGTGCAAATATCGATAATATGAATATCGGGATCTGCGATCATCTCATCGTAATTTTTATACGCCTTCAAAGGCGTGCCATATTCTGCTGCAAGATCATCTTCGTTGTGATCCCGACGAGAACATATCGCCGTAACATTTGCACCGTTGACCGCCTTAAAAGTATCGATATGCGCCCCAGCTACCCAGCCGAGTCCAACAATGCCGACATTGAGATCGCTCATGAAAGCCTCCGTGATTAAATGGGGGGAGTGTATAATTCATTTGTTGTGGTGAAACGACCTATAAAGTTTTTTAAAATTTTTCTTTTCATGCCTTCGGCGACCTACTTTTTGTCACCAGAGAAGACGCGAATGAGCATCTGAAGAAAAGTAGGCAAAAAATGCCGCTCTCAAACGCCGAGGGGCTGGCACAGCGCAAATCGTTTCCGTGATAGTACACCATGCTGTGACCTGCACCGTTGGAATGGAATAACAATGACCGCTGCGAGACGGACTCACGCGCTGTGCCGATGACTTGAGACTTTAACCAGTACTATAGTTTCAGGCGAGGGTTTTTTCATATAGTACTTTGCCTTCTTTCAGAGCGGGATATAATACTGTGCCCACAGTGTTTCCGAATTTTGCAACCTCTTCGGGCGAGGCAACAATAATATCCTTTGGTACATGGATATCGTGGAGGGCTATGCCTATCGCGACGCGCTCCTTGCGTTTGGAGCCTTCGATTTTTTTTATCACTAAAAGATCAATATCACTATCCGATACAGCGGTTCCCCGTGCATGAGAACCAAAAAGAACGATCTTTATGGGATTAAATTGTTCGATAATTCTGCGCGTCATTTCTCGAATTGCTGTTTCCATAACCTCATCCTTTGTATTAGGGTTTGGGAATGGGTTTACCCAATTCGCTATAGGCTTGTATCATTTCGTTGAGCGCATCTTGTAGTAATTCTGTACATTCTTCTATTGTCGCCCCCTCCGTCACTACTTCTGGCCAATCCAACAGTTGTCCCATGTAACCCGATGGAATTGGCGTATAGCAAGCGTTGTATTGTTTCATTTTAATCGCCTGAATTTGAGCCGGAGTTTTTTTACCCCGGCTCACTTATTTTCAGCATCCCCAATTCACGAAATTCGACTTTGAATATGCGGTTGGATTTCCTCGTATTCTGGAAAGCGTTTCTCCTTGAGTTTGGAGAACACCAGTTCGCCATCAACCGTAACCTCAAAGCGACCACCGCTGGACGGAATAAGGGTAATAGCTTCGATATCCTGCTTAAACGCATTGACAATTTGATCCGTCATCCCGACGGATTGTGGTTCATAGCCTCAAGATGCACAATATTCAATTTCTATCCGGGCCATGTGACGTCTCCTTTTAAAAAGAGTGAAAAAAGAATGAGCGACCTTGTTAAAGAGGCTCTTCGACATATCCTGCCTCCTATTATACTGAATTAAAAAACAACCTGTCTAAAAAATGTACCCGTTCGTCTGGGCAAAAAAGACGCGAGATCTTCAAAATCCAGATCCACGCCCAATTCTCTCGCCGCGTGGCGGATGTTATGCCAGCAATCCGCACAGTCACCCCCGGCGAGCAACCCATCAACCTGCCTCGAAAATTCCCTCGCCTCGCGGCGATCTACAGGGAAAGGATAATCAGCCGTGCGGAAAAAGTCACCAACAAAATCATAGTGCCGCCGACGTTCTCCGGCAATATCCGCATCCTCGCGATGTACAGAAAGCCATTCTGCCGCGCGGATGAGATGATAACCAAAATACGCCATTGCCGGATTGGAAATCCGCGCCTTGTTGTGCCTGGGACTCGCCACATGCACACTGCGAATAACCGGACCGGGCCAATAAATATCCTTGCGATACCGCTCCGTGCGACGGTCATAGCCAAAGCCATCGAGTATAAAACCACTCGTCGAGCGAATCGTCAGCGCCAAACGCTTTTGCGAAAACCGATCGGGCTGCCGCATCAGGGCTTCACGCGTAAAATCGGGAATCCCAAACAACGCGCTATACGCATAACAGAACACGACATAAGCATGTGACACCGGCAACCAGAACACCTCACCGAGCCGCCGGGAAAGGGCATCGTATTTCTCATCCAAAAAAAACCGCCCATCCGACAGCGCATCAGCCACACACACGGGTTCCGTTGGAAACGCATCGACAAGTGCCTGAATAACATCGCGGTTATTTTTCATGCATCATTTTCCGATTGTGACGCTTCAGTTGAGGCATCATTGAGAAACTGCTCGACATGATCATAGAGCCTTTGTGCTTGTTCTAACGCATCAGGACGGTCTATAGGGTCATCAGTCATTTCAGCGGCATCGTATCGAAACGTAACAGAATATGCTGTATATTCAACCAGATCCCAAAATGACTCGACATCACATCCATTCTCTTCGAGAATCGCAAGCAATCTCGCGATATTGTGGATGGATGGGAACGCAACGCCAATAGCGATAATCCAGGCTTTTAACGATTTCGCTATCGTCTGCTGAACATGAAAACCAAAAATTTCATCATAAAATACTGTCGCATCATCCATGCCCTTTAATGCACGCAAATTTTTTTCCGCCATCGAAAGCATAGCACGCGCCTCATCAACCTCGTTCATAGAGTACTATTCCTTCTTTCTGATTCTTTGGAATCAGCGAATTTGTATTTGCCAGATCGCCTGAATTCTTTCTCTATCTTTTGGTAATAAGCGACCAATCGTCCAATATCGTGTCCAAATCTCGCTGAAATTTCATGTCGGATTCTGCGAACTTCATTAATCTTCTGGTCTCTCATTTTAATCATCCAAATCCTTATGCCTTCCACCCGCTTGCACAAGGGCTTTATCTGTCAACGGTTCTTCCGGATCTCTTCCCTGTTCCTTGCAAAACTCAAAATATGCCTCAATTGACTTCTGCATCTCTTTCCTCAGTTCCGCTACAGATGATCCATAGAACGTGATCACATCATTGATATTGATCACCGTCCCGTGAAAGGCATCAATCTCCGGATCAAACACAACATCCCCGAGATATCCTTTGTATTCAATCATGGCATGACCCCTGCATGTTCAAGAAATCTTCGCAGATCTCTTACTGCACCCTTATCCATATTTGGACTCGGATGCGGGCGATGAAAAACAGCAACTCTATCATTAAGCGACACAGCAACTCTCGATCCCGCACGTTCACTGAGGACTGCTCCCAAGGTCTTTAACAAGGCTTCAACATCTCGCCATTTGATATTGCCCGATATAGGATGTGCAAAGATCGCATTAAATGTTCTCCAGTGACGTTTATTCATATTCCCTGACCCAAACTACCCTGTTTCCAACAGTCCTCACATTATTTACTCTGACCGGCTTCCACAAAGCATACTCAGAATTGTGTCTTCTTTCAAGTGCTTTTCTGATTGCGCGTTCAAATTTCCGGCTTTTGAGACCAGAGGCACGACGAATACCAGAAAAAGTCTTGTTTTCATCTTGACAGGTGCATAGATTTTGTCCTACTGTGCATCGCATTGAAAAACCATCACAAGGAGCAAAAATGGCCGATGTCAATTCCACATATCAGCAGCTAATCGCAGAAATAAAACAAATCTCCCTATTGGGATCCTGTGCCAGTGTATTGGGTTGGGACAAACAGACCTACATGCCCAAAGGCGGAGCCGGGCATCGCGCCGAGCAACTCGCATTGCTCAGCGGCATGATACACGAACGTGCAACCGCTCCTCAAATCGGCGACTATCTCACAGAAATAGAAAACAGCGACCTGATCTCCGATCCTTATTCTGAAGCCGCAATCAACGTACGAGAACTTCGCCGGGACTACGATCGGGCTATCAAACTCCCCCAATCCCTCGTCGAAGAACTCGCCCGCGTAGCCACCATCTCGCAGCAAGCATGGCGAGAAGCCCGCGAAAAATCGGACTACGCCCTGTTTCAACCCCACCTCAAAAAAATCCTCGATCTAAAACATCAACAAGTAAATGCGCTGAACACGGGCGAAACCTCTTACGACACGTTATTAGACGACTATGAACCCGGCGAAACCACTGAAAACCTGACCCGGGTCTTCTCGGGCCTGCGCGACGAACTCGTCGAACTCGTGGGTGCAATCGCCGAATCCGGCAAAAAACCCGATGAAAATATTCTAACGCGCACATATCCCATAGACCAACAAGAAGAATTTGGAAAAACCGCCGCCGCACAAATCGGCTTCAACTTTGACAACGGTCGCCTGGACATCACCACCCACCCATTTTGCAGCGGCATTGGACCGGGCGACACCCGCCTGACCACGCGGTATAACACACACTTCTTTTCCGAATCATTCTTCAGCATCATGCACGAAGCGGGCCACGGCATATACGACCAGGGCTTAAACGACGAACATTACGGCACACCCATGGGAGGCTCTATATCCCTGGGCATACACGAATCGCAATCTCGCATGTGGGAAAACTTCGTCGGCCGCAGTGAAGCATTTTGGACACACTTCTACCCCAAAGTGCAAGCCGCATTCCCAGACGCACTAAGCGACGTATCCGAACGCGACTTCTACGCCGCAATCAACGCCGTCGCCCCCTCATATATTCGCGTAGAAGCCGACGAAGCCACGTACAACTTACACATCATGCTGCGCTTTGAACTCGAACAAGCACTGATTCATGGCGGGTTAAAAGCCGAAGACATCCCCGGTGTCTGGAACGAAACATTTGAAAAATATCTGGGAATCATCCCCCCGGACGATGCTCTGGGGTGTTTGCAAGACATACACTGGAGTGGTGGAGGGATAGGGTACTTTCCAACTTATGCATTAGGCAATTTGTACGCCGCGCAATTCTTTGAACAAGCGCGCCAGGAAGTAGGCGACCTGAACGCACAATTTGCCGAAGGCGTATTTGAACCGCTGAAAAACTGGTTAACGGAAAAAATCTATTCGCAGGGCCAGCGCTACCGCGCAAATGAACTCATCGAAGTCGTAACGGGCAAACCCCTGAGCCATGAACCCTTGATGCGGCATCTCAGGGCAAAGTACGAACCGCTGTATGGGATTTAGCAATATGGCGACCAAACAACCCATCATCTTAGACACCGACCCCGGCGTGGATGACGCGCTGGCCATCATGCTGGCATTGGGCTCTCCGGAACTCGATGTAATGGGCATCTGCACAGTAAGCGGCAACGTACCGCTCAGCGCTGGCACGCGCAATGCACAGGGATTATTGCAACTATTGGAACGCACAGAAATACCCATCTTTGCGGGCGCAGACACACCCTTAAAACGCGACCCCGTATTTGCCACCGAAGTCCATGGCGAAAGCGGCATGGGACAAGCCGTATTGCCAGAACCCGCCCTGGACGTGCGTGGCAATGCGGTTGACTTCCTGGTGCAAACCCTATCCGAACAACCGGGCGAAATCACAATAATAGCCGTCGGACCCCTGACAAATCTGGCACTGGCCGAACAGCGCCAACCGGGCATACTCCAAAAAGTCAAACAGGTAATCGTAATGGGCGGTGCCATTGCAGAAACGGGCAACTCAACACCCGTAGCAGAATTCAACTTTTACGCCGACCCCCACGCTGCACACACAGTCATCCATTCCGACGCAACACTACTACTCGTACCATTAGATGCAACACGCCAGGTCGTATTATCAGAAACGGATATCGAAAACCAGATCGCCCCCCTGAAAACAGTCGCATCTCAATTCGTCGTCGAAGCCGTGCAGAACGTACTCGCACTCTATCGACAACTCGGACGCGAGCCAATCGTGTACCTGCACGATCCACTCGCCGTAGGCGCGGCTATTGCGCCCGAACTCCTCCGCTCAGAAACCTTATACATCGACATAGAAACATCGGGCGACCTCACTCTGGGTCAGGTCGTCACAGACCGCCGCGGCCTGCCCCCGCCCTATCGTCTCGGAAAACCCGTCAACTGCGCGATGCATGTCAATGCCGAAGCGTTTTTATCTCTATTTCTAACGCGGATTTTTTAAAATACCTACGGCCTCTCCCGCAGCCTCAGATAACTCTCGTAGCGTTGAAGCGCGATCTCGCCATCATCCACAGCCGCCCTCACCGCGCAACTGGGTTCGTGGACATGCGAACAATCCCGAAACCGACAACCACCCAGAAACGGATGAAAATCTCTAAAAAGCAGGGGAACATCTTCGGGCCTTATATCGTACAGATAAAACTCCCGAACACCCGGCATATCACCGACAAACCCCCCCTTATCGAGCGCGACTAATTCCGTATGGGTCGTCGTATGTATCCCCTCGCCCGTAGCCTTGCTAACAGGTCCTGTACGCAATTGCAATCCCGGTTGCAACCAATTGAGCAAACTCGACTTTCCAACGCCGGAAGCCCCCATAAAAAGGGTAATTTTTCCGCGCAGAACATCGTAAAACGCCTCTTTCCCCGCATCGGAAATAATACTGGTATAAACCACCGGATATCCCATTGCTCTGTACGGACGCATAACCCGATCTGCCCAGGCCTCATCGGTGAGATCGAGCTTATTGAGACACAGTGACACCGGTATCTGCTGCCACTCTGCAATACCCAACATGCGATCCAGCAAATGCCAGTCCGGGTCAGGCTCACCCGCAGACACAATTGGAACAACCTGATCGACATTGGCAGATAGGAGTTGCTCTCTATGAGACCCGCCAGACGCGCGCCGAGAAACCTTATTACTGCGGGGACACACCTCGCGGATCATACCCCTATTATCCGCACCCTCAGAAAAAACCACGCGGTCTCCAACCGCAACCGGATCGATCACGCGAACCCGTCTCACTGACTGCACGCGGCGGCGGCGCGAACCCGGCGCAGCTTCGGGATATTCGAGCTGTTTCCTCAAACGAGTTGACAGCGCGCACATCACCACGCGATCGGCAGTCTGGACGACATAATGGCCGAGGTGGTGGCGGATAACAGTACCTTCATTGTCAGATTTGGACATATCTATTCAGAGCCTTCTCACTGTGATGAACACCCCAAAATAACGCCCGCCAGATGTAATTGTCAAGTGCCGTAGTCCTTGCAAACGGGTTGACTTTTAGTGGGGTTTTCTTCATATTTCCCCGACATTTACAGACTGACTAAAAAAAGGGAAATAATGAAACACGACCTCAACCCATTTTTATCTAACTGGGATTTTGACCCCACCGATATTTGTGTACGCAAAATTCGGGGCCTGGACGGACGGGAAAAATTGCAAGTACGTCTGGATCTGGGCTTAATGCAGATGGAAATGAACGATAGACCTGACGGAACGTGTCCGAACGGCCATTTTTCATTGCTGGACTACTATTTAGATCAACTCGAAGCCGAACACACGCATTCTGGTACAGATGAGAATTTTTATCTCGACAGAGATGCGTGCATCGAATTGAGTCAAGAGGGACTATTATTTTATCATCGCTATGTCTGTTTGATGCGCCTGGGCGATTTTGAATCAGTCGTGCGCGACACCGCCCACAATCTGGCACTTCTGGATCTCGTGCGGGCTTATGCCGAAGAAGAAGAGGACCGAAAAATATTCGAACACTATCGGCCTTATGTACTCATGATTCACACCCGTGCGCGGGGTGAAATTTGTTTGCAAAAAAGCGATTATGCCGGTGCTCTAAACCACATTGAAGAAGGAATCGACAAAATTCAAACATGCGTGGCAAATTCTGGCGTTGAGGCAGACGAAGAGATCGAAGCCCTCTCTGCATGGGCTGAAGAAATAGAACGCGATCGCCCAATCACTTTACAACAAAAACTGGCACAAAAACTCCAAAAAGCCATTGTCGAAGAGCGATATGAACAAGCGGCTCGGTTGAGAGACAGGCTCAGTTCTCTGAAAAAAAACAACTTGTGAAAACTGCAACCTGAACATCACAACACAAAAATCCTGATTCTAAACACCGGTGTGTTTCTGAATCGGGATTTTTTGTATAAAGGCTGGGATTAGGGGATATGGGATATGAATGGACCATAATTAGACGACACCTCTTCAGCACTGGTCGTCGTATGGGATTAACCACAATCATAGCCATCATAGGTGTCGGGCTGGGGGTTGGGGCACTCGTCATCACGCTATCGGTAATGAATGGCTATGCAGACATGATTTTTGACCGCCAGATAGGTATAAATCCCCATATAACCGTGCGGCGCCCGTATAGCGAACGCATCGAAAATTACGCACCCATTGTCCAATTGCTCGAAAAACACCCCGAAGTAGTCGGCGCCAATCCCGTAGTAGAAACAGAAGGTTATATATTGAACCGGGTCAAAGATGTGGGCACTGTCACATCGGGCGTCTTAGTGCGGGGCGTGGATGGCATTGTGAAAAGCAGCGACATCGTCCATCACATAACCGAAGGAAAAATGGAATTAACCCGCATAGAAGGCAACACCTTTGGAATCATAATAGGCAAAACACTCGCCAAAAAATTGGGCGTCTCCGCAGGATCAAAAATTCGTCTGCTGGTCGCTCCCAAAGACCTGACCAACATACCCCCTCTTCGCCAATATGTGATAACCGGCATTTTTGAAACGGGATTTTACGAATTTGACGCCTCACTAATCTATGTGCCCCTCGCGGCTGCACAACGGGACCTGCAATGGGGCGACCTGGCAACGGGCATTCAAGTGCGCCTCGTCAATGCATTTGAGGCCGATCGCGTCAGCGTTGAATTACGAGAGACATTGGCGGAAACACATGCCGATATGTTCCCCACATCGTGGATGTATGCCCAGGGCAATCTGTACGCGTGGATCCAGTTGCAAAAATGGGCGAGCTTCGTGGTCTTGAGCCTGATCGTAGTTGTCGCGGGATTCAACATCATCAGCATACTAACCATGGCTGTGAATGAGCGCAGACGCGAAATTGGCATCTTGAAAGCAATGGGGGCAGCCCCCAAAAGCATCGCCCAAATTTTTTCCCGAGAAGGTCTAATAATCGGAGCGAGCGGTGTATTATTGGGCAACATATTGGGCGGGGGCCTGTGCTGGATACAAAAGGTCTATGTACCCTTATCTCTTTCCGGCGATGTTTATTTTATCAACGCCCTTCCCGTAACCATAAACATACTGGACTTCACACTGACCTCGGCACTGGCATTATTTTTATGCCTCGTATTTGCCCGCTGGCCCGCCAAACGAGCGGCAACACTGGACCCCGTAGAAGCTATTAGATATGAGTAATACCTACGAATACTTCATCGCGCGGCGACTCATGCACGCCCTGCGCCAGCAGCGCCAGATATCGTTAACCGCGGCCATTGCTATTGCAGGCGTAACCATTGGCGTTGCCGCCCTCGTCATTGTCCTGTCCGTTTTCAACGGCTTTTCGGCATTGTTGTGGGACAGCCTGTTGAGCGTAAGCCCACATGTTATCGTGCAAAAACCCCATGCACAGCCCATGTCGCCCAACGCAGAACAAATCGAACACATAAAAAAACAGGTCTCTGTACGCGCAGCAGCACCTTTTATTGCGACCGAGGGATTCGCGCTTCGGCGACCACCCGGCGGCGAAATGATTCAAGCCAGCTTAGCCGTGCGGGGAATAGAAGCCGCACAATTGGCAAAAATTACAGACCTCAATGCGTATTTATGGGCAGGTGACCTCGACCTGAATATTCAACCACCTGACCCTGATCAGACTACGCCCGCCACCAGACGCGCCAAAGTGTATGGCACGGCCATTGGCCGCGTACTCGCAGACCGGCTCGGCGCAGTAGTCGGCACCGAAATCATGCTGGGATTAGTACCCAAAGAAGTCCTAATGGGACAACAACCGCAATTGTGGCCCTACAAAGTAACCGCCATCTTTCACACCGGACTGGATGAACTCGACTCCGCACTCGCTTTTGTATCGCTCGAAGCGGCACAACGCGACCTGGGGTGGCGCGATCAGATCTCGGGCATCCAGATTCGGCTCGCCGAGCCATTTGAAGCACATCGCATCGCCCCCACCCTTCCCACAGGAACAGATTTTGACGTTATAACCTGGATGGACACCCACCGCAACCTGTACGCATCTATTCGCCTGGAAAAATGGTTTAGCTCCCTGGTACTATGTCTAATCGTAATGGTAGCCGGATTCAACATCGTAAGCATCTTGACCATGACAGTAGGTGACAGACAGCGCGACATCGGCATATTAAAAGCTATGGGAGCAACGCCGCGTTCAATTGGCAAAATCTTTACATTCAAGGGCCTGGGCGTTGGTCTTACAGGCGTCGTCTTGGGCAATGCGATAGGCTATATCCTGTGCTGGTCGCAACAAACCTTTGAATGGATCAAACTACCCGGTCAAATTTACATCATCCAGGCACTACCCGTAAAAATGCTCGCCATTGATTTTGCATACATCTCCCTTGCATCTGTGGGATTGTGCTTTATATTCGCGCTCTTGCCCGCCCGCAAAGCCGCCTCACTCGCGCCCGTTGTAGCGTTGAGAGAATAACCACACCATGCAAAAACTAAATTTTCCAACCTCATCCACATTTGACATCGCAAATCGCGACGGAAGCGAAATGATCTTAGACCCCCTCCGTCAAAAATACGTGGTATTAACCCCTGAAGAATGGGTGCGACAGAATTTTGTGCGATACTTAATCGGAGGACTGGGCTACCCGCAGGGACGCACCGCAATCGAAACCGGATTTGTATTTCAGGGCATGCAGTGTCGCGCCGATGTACTCGTATATGACATAAAAGGAAAAGCACTTTTAATGGCGGAATGCAAAGCCCCCGAAGTAAAAATCACCCAACAGGTCTTTGACCAAATCGGGCGATACAATACAGTCGTACAGGCCACCTACCTCATTGTGACAAATGGACTGCAGCATTATTGCTGTGTAATTGATCGAAAAAACAACTCCTATCGCTTCATAGACACACTGCCGCGATACGAAGACATCGCATAAAAAGGAGATCCTATGATTGATCTACTGAGCTTTATCGCCGTACTGTGCGTATTTTTCACATGCGCCACAACCGCGTGGGCAGAAGGAAACTACAGCAAACTGGTATATCCAGGACCTGACGGCCAGCTGGTCTATGTACCGGACGAAAAAGGCAATATAATCCCGGACTTCTCACACTGCGGGTACATGGGTGGTGGTGTAGCACTACCAGATGTACCAGTCGTATTAACCGTTCAACCCCAGGCCGAAGGAGACGACACAGCGCGATTACAAGCGGCAATTGACGACGTATCTGCACGAACACCAGACGCCAATGGATTTCGTGGAACCTTATTAATCGAGCGCGGAAAATATCGGATTGGCGGAACCCTGCAGATCCGGACAAGTGGCGTCGTACTCCGCGGTGAGGGCGCAGATGAAAACGGCACAGTATTGATCGCAACGGGGAAAGGACAGCGCACCTTAATTGAATTTAAAGGCCAGGGACGCAGACCGCGGGAAATAGAAAACACGCGACAGAAAATCGCAGATAATTATGTCCCCGTAGGCGCAAAAATATTTTCTATAGAAGATGCTTCGAATTTTGCAGTCGGCGATAACATCATCGTACATCGCCCCAGCACCGCAAAGTGGATCGCGACCATAGGTATGGACCGCATCGAAATGAGACACCCCGACGTTCGGCAATGGAAACCCGGCTCCTACGACTTTCACTTTGACCGCACCATAACCGCCATAAATGGCAATCAAATCACAATCGACGCGCCAATGGGCAATGCAATTGAACGCGAATACGGCGGCGGCGCGATTTACAAATACGAATATCCCGGGCGCATTGAACAGGTCGGCATTGAGAACCTCCGCGGCGTATCGGAATTTGACAACAGCGAAAAAGATCATCGGCGAGCTAATGAATATATCGACGAAGACCACGCCTGGAATTTCGTCGTATTTTCCCAGGTACAAAACGCCTGGGCGCGCGACATCACCTCGATCCACTTTGGATATGCATGTGTGACCATTGGCAACCAGGCAAAATGGATGACCGTACAGGATAGCCAGTGTCTCGACCCCGTATCAAAAATCACCGGATCGCGGCGCTACTCCTTCCCCATCCACGGACAACTATCCCTCGTACAACGGTGTTATACCCGACGCGGCCGCCACGATTATGTGCTACACGCCCGCGTACCGGGACCAAACGCGTTTGTAGATTGCGTAGCGGACATCGCGCATTCCGACACCGGACCCCATCACCGCTGGTCTGTTTGCACCCTATTTGACAACGTAATCGTAAACGGCAACGCCATCAACGTACAGGATCGGCAAAGTTCGGGCACCGGTCACGGCTGGGCAGGCGCGCAAAAAGTATTGTGGAATTGCGAAGCAGAGAGTTTTATCTTACAAAAACCCCCAACATCGCAAAATTACGCCATCGGCTGCATCGGCGAAAAACGAGACGGCTGGCACGAACGCGAGGATGGATATTGGGATTCCCATGGGCAAAAAGTAGTTCCGCGCAGTCTGTACTTAAAACAACTGGAAGATCGCCTGGGCACAGAAGCCCTAAAAGCCATAGGCGCAAACGGGAAGGAAAATTAAATGGCAAAACGCAAACGCCGTCCACAAGCGGGACCGGAATTCATGCGGCGCACGCAGTTCAAAAATTTGGGCCCAACCGGGCAGGCGCGCAGAGAACCACCGCCCATGCCCGAATTGCATTACCAGGGCGAAACAATAGACCTGCCCGAACCCGCGCAGATCGAAACAACGCAAATCGACCTGCGTCGAGCCATAGATGAGCGCAAGAGCGAACGCGTATTCTTCGATGAACCCATCACACTGAATGAGCTGACCTACTTACTCTGGGCAACGCAGGGCGTAAAAGAATTTGAGCAAGGCGAAACATTTCGCACCGTACCATCGGCGGGTGCGCGCCACGCATTTGAAACCTATATCGTAGTGAATAATGTGGAAGGCCTGGACCGCGGGTTATATCGGTACCTGGCCATGGGACACAAACTGGGAATAATCGACCAATCAAAGGAAATTGGCGACAGAATTGCCAACACCACCTTGCAACCAGAACTGATCCAGACAAGTGCCACCACATTCATCTGGACAACAGTAGCCGCGCGAATGACCTGGCGCTACGGTGATCGGGGATATCGCTACATCCACCTCGATGCCGGACATGTGGGACAAAACCTGTATCTGGGCGCCATGGCGGTAAACTGCCGCGCATGCACCAGTGCGGCATTCAACGACGACGAATTAAATCGGGCACTCAAACTCGACGGCGTCGAACATTTTGCCGTATATTTCGGCTCAGTTGGAAAGTAAATAGGAGGATAACGCCATGAAAATTGAAGCCATTGACTTTCTGATCCTCAAAAGCGAACCCGTAACCCCGGAATGGCGACCATTGCGCACCATGCGGGAATATCCCGGCGCGCACAAAGTGCGATTTGGTCATCGGCTCTTTCAAGGCGAGGGGATTCAGCTCAAAAAAAGACCGGCGTACCTCACCCTGCTTCGCATCCGCACAGATGCAAACCTGGAAACCTGCGGTATTTTTTCCACAGGCTGGGCGCAGGAAGACCTCGAATGGGCAGCCCGCACATTCAAAGTACAGTGGGAACCGGAAATCACAGGTACGGACGCCCTGGACCGGGAGTACATGTGGCACAAAATGTGGATGGCGCGGCGGTATTTCCACATGGCATCCACCGCCCCGCTCGCCCTCATCGACGCCCTTCTCTGGGACCTGGCGGGCCTGCACGCACAATTACCCATCCACAAATTGCTCGGCGGATTTCGCAATCGCGTCCCAGCCTACCTCACCGAAACCGGCATACCATACGAAGACACCCTGAAATCCGCCCAACGGGCTATTGACGAAGGATACAAAGGCTTCAAAGACCACTCCATGCTCGGCGTGGAAACCAACCTCGCGCTCGCCAAAGACATCCGGGACCTCGTCGGCGACGACATGGTGCTCATGCACGATCCCGTACAACAATACTCCGTAGAAGATGCGATCACAGTCGGACGTGGACTCGAAAAACTGAATTATCTCTGGATCGAAGAACCCCTGCAGGAATTCGACATCAACGGCCTGAAGCGACTCTCAGACGCAATCGACCTTCCAGTAATGGCACTGGAATCCATCCAGGGCAACCCCTATCTCGCCGCACCGTACCTGTCAATCGGCGCCATCGACATCGTGCGCCAAACAGGACTGGGAATCACCGGACAGATGAAATTGGCCAACCTCGCGGAAATGTTTGGGCTAAACTGCCACGGGGGAAATCCCCACGTCGTAGCCGCAATTCGAAACGACGACTGGTGGGAAGTCTCAGCCTGGCCACCCACGGGCGCAGACAGATCCATCTCCTCGGCCTTTTCTGGCTTAATCGAAGAAACAACCGAAGTACGAGACGGCTACATGTACGTACCGCAAACGCCCGGACTCGGGCGAAAAATCGACTGGGACCGAATCGAGGCGCAGACCGTGATCGAGATTTGAAAGGAACATATCTTAAAAACCCTGCAAAACAAAAAATTTCTGCCATCCTGCCCGGCAGTATAGGTCTTGACATCTGTAATCTTCATGCCATCCCTCCTCCATATCCGCCTTCATCCGCGCCATCCGCGTCATCTGCCTAATCCGCGATCGATCAGGGATCGCAATGAATCTCGTGCCCCTCTCCGGGAAACCAGAAAACATCGACAAAAACACCCAAAAAAACACCCGCGATATAGCCCATAATCATACCCAGGAAAAAGGGTGCGTAGTGCCGATAGCGTTCCAAACCACCCAACTTCATAATAATCGTCTTCACACCCCACATCAGGAAAATACTAAAAGAATTATCCTGCATCTCGACCATGCCACAGATTGTAAAACCAATGGGATGGATCGGAAAGCCCGGGAAGCGATACCGCAAAAAGTAGAGCGTACCCGTAAAAATGCCACCGATACCCATAAACAACACGCGATTCCAATCCGTAAACAGCACATCGCCCTGAATTCGAGACACAGCCAGCCGGCTAAAACCCGCCCCATTGAGAGATCCAATACCCTTAAAAGTCGTCCGCCCAAAATTGGCACTGCCAATACCGTAATACCCCTGATATATAACGAATATGATAACCACCGCCGCGCCGAGCAAACAACCGAAGAGCACAGTCGGCGCCACGGCTTTTCGGCTGCGCTTTGCCATCGCCATACTCAACCGCGGAACATGCGCCATCTGCGTCGTCGCAAACGTCTTCCCATCGGCCACAAGACTCATCGTAAGCGTCAAAATAGAAGCGCCAGCAGGCCCCATATTCCCAACGCCGACGGCATGCCACGTAAACCCCGGCGCCGTGAGAGGCACCCGAAGATAGACCAGACCGCTCTCCACCACAATGCGGGACATCCCCACAAACAAAACGAGCATCGCAAATGACCATGCGAGAATCGTCTCCGGCCCCATCCCCGCGCGCCAGAGCCACAGAAAAACAAAACCGCAACACGTCAGCAAAAGCCAGACAGCCGTGCGATAAGACATAATCTCTTCGGAATCATCCACACGCTCGTCGCGCAAAAACGCCTTGCGAAAAACATCTCGAAAGTGAGACCGCGCAATCCAGAACCCCCAGCCGACAAAAACGGCCATCCCCCCAAATGTCATCCAGCCAATCGCCGGATGGCTCGAACTCCACGGATCATTCGGGCCCAAATCCAGGCCAAAGCGGTTGAACAGACCCACCACACAGATCTGAACCACATGGAAAAACCACAGGCTGAAAAGCACCTCCAGCTTGGTAAAATACCCCAGACAAAACGTGAGCAACACAAACGTAGTCACAATACTCGGAAAGCCCGGCGCAACCGAAATCACATTCCGCCCATATCGCCCCGCCAAAAACGGAAACATCGGCAAATTGACCGTAAACCACGTAAACACATTCCACGCAATAATGGCAAACGTAAGTCCAAATCCCCATTGAAACAGGCGATTTCGCACAAGCGTCCTCAGCGTACCCGTCGTACCCGAAACACCCGTGAGTTCCAGCAGCGCAGTGGCGACCGGAAAAGACAGCCGCTCGTATTCCATCCACTGCTTCCGCAGCAAAACACTCAGACACAGATGAATCGCCAAAATACTCGCAATCAGCGCACCCCACCAGAAAAGCACCGAAAACCACTCGCCCCACGGAAACGCTGCACCGGGCACTTGCCCCTCGTAAAACCCGCGCACCGCATCGCGATTGGTAATCGTCGTCCAACTCGGCATGTACGGCAAAAGCAACTCGTCGAACCGATTCTCTGGCGACGCGTAATACGCTGGCATCGTCAGCATCTGCAAAAACCACACCGTGAGCCACTCGCCCTGCATAGTAGATGCGACAAAACCGATACAGCAAACCGTGAGCAATTCCGTTGGAGAAAACCCGATACCGCGCCGCTCGAGAAAGGCGTTCAGAATCAGAAGCCCCACAAAAGGAATGAGCATCGCCATCGAAAGATGCGAATGATCAGCCCGCGTTGAATTCACCACAAAACTGGTATAGGTCGGCCACAGAGGCATAAGCATGGCCATACCCAGCCCAATCAGGAGGGATCGTTTGGTAATAACGGAAGAGCCTTCGGCGGTTTCTGATTTGGGAAGGCGCGGTTCTGGAGATGCGGACATAGATTTTGGATTGGGATTGATAGTAGATGGCTAGGGACGGCACGAGGACCGTCCCCTACAATTATTCCTCATTAACCGCTTGCAACAGCGCGTGGATGTACCCGTACGTGTACGCAAAACCGACCTGCCTGGCTTCCGGACCGGAAATACCCGGAACGTGGTCGGGCATAATCATATACTCGTACCCGACTTCTTTAAACGTCCGCAAAGCCTTCAGCATATCCACATCGCCCTCATCGGGAAACACCTCGACAAAATTGCGAAGCCCACCCTTGATATTGCGGAAATGCACATTGAAAATCTTCTTGCGCTCTCCAAAATAACGGATCACATCATACGCGTCCGCACTGGGATCTTCCAGGCTCTCGGACATACAGCCCAGGCAGAAATTCAATCCGTTATACGGACTATCGTACAAATCGATAAACTTCTTAAACCCATCCACCATACCCAGCACGCGCGCGACCCCCCGATACGTCGTCCCATACCCGATACCCGGATCCGAGGGATGACACGCCATCTGGATCTTGTACTCTTCCGCCACGGGCATAATATTCTGCAACCAGTGATCGATGCGCGCCCACATCTCGTCTTCATCCGCAGCGCCGCCTTCAAACTCGCCCAAAGACTGGTCCAATTTATCGTACTCAAACGACGACAGCCTCGCGCCCCCGCGTCCGTATCGCGGCTCTGTCCGCATATGCCCCAAAATCGTGATATTGTAATTGAGCCCTCGCAACCCCGCTTCCGCCGCCATTCTAACCGTCTCGCACATCCGCTCAATAGCCCGGTCGCGCTCGTCGCTTGGCCCCAGGAAAATCGCCCCAGCCTCATTCTTAAAAGCACTGCTTGAACCCAGCGGAATGTGAATCATCTCCAAATTAATACCGTATTTATCAAACCGGTCGCGCATGGACTTAATCGCATCGGCACTCCACTCCGCCCAGGGTCCCTCTGGTGTTTGATCGACATTAAAAACCCCGAGTTGCGCGAGAACCTCAATATCCGTGTCGTTCCGACATCCCACCTGTGTTCCGATATACATGGTAGCCTCCAATTTGTGAAGTTAGAACTGCGATAGTGCGTTAAATGCCAAAATAAGTTCCGATTCTCTCAATGTCAATGTGTATGATTTGGCTTTCCATTTGAAAGCCCGATTAAAAAAGCCCCAGAGCAATAAGCTATAGGGCTTTAGTTATTAGACCTTTGTCCCATCAACCCCAGGGAAGCGGCACCCCCAGACGCGCACCAACCTCACGTGCGTTCTCCTGTTCCATCTCGCCATAGCGAATACCCTCGGCGCGGTGAAACGCCATGCGCTCTTCTTCAATCGCACCCGGCAGCAGCGCGCGATCATGTCCCGGCATCGGCTCGTACGTCTCGCGCACCGTTCTCACCATGTGATCGGACTCAGCCCGGAAAACCTCTTCGGAAACCGCCTGATCAACGCGGATCGCAAGAACACAACCACCCGCACCTGACGAGGGCCATTTCTCCTTCATCTCGTGAGAAGACGGAAGACTGGCACCTGCCAACCCACCCCCCATAATCGAAGCCACCGCCGTGTACCCAATACTCTTAAAAAACGCCGCCGGAATCATCTCGAACAAAGCCTCAAACTCCGGACCCCGCTGATAATCTGCCAAAATACAGGTCGCCGCATCGAGGACAATCGGAGGCTCGTCCCCAGAGGGAATCGCAAAACATATTGGCGGATTGCCAAAATAGCCGAGAAGCGGTCCTCTCCCATCCCTCTTTGCATTGCCCTGCTGCCTGCCCTGCACGCAAAAACCAATACACCCCGCCTCGGAACACATCCGCGCGTAATGACCCGCCGAACCAATATGCCCCACATGTCGCGCCAGCCCCATACCCATACCCAGCTCTTTCGCTTTGCGAATCGCGTGCTCTGCCGCGCGCACCATCGGGAGATACCCCACCGTACCATCCCCATCAATAACAGCACACGTCGGCGTCTCGTGGATAACCCGCACATTGGGACGCGGATTGAGACTCCCATTTTCAAAACTCTTACAATAGCCATTAACCGTTCGCGTACCGTGGCTGCGAACACCTCGCAGGTCGCTATTGACCAGCAAGCGGCTGATAACCCTCGCGTGATCGGTCTCAAGCCCAGCTTTCTCAAAACAAGCCGCAGCAAAATCCAGAAGGCGATCTTCATAGACGCGAACGAATGATTCAGGAGGTTGGTTCATAGGAAAAATCCAAAATTAAAAGTAGAAAAACGACCTCTAAGACCACAAATAAACCTCTGGATCGTCTTCAGACATACCGATAAACGACGCCAGCACAACGCGGGGCTGAGAGCCTGCGACAAAAGGAACTTCGTGAATCGTCTCGGAATAAAAAAAGTAAAGATCCCCCGGTTCCAGATTGACCTGCACGCGCGCAATCCCTTCCTCCTCTGCGTACTCGCGAAACCGCCTCTCCTCGAGAGGACGTTGAAACGCTGGCGACATAGGCGCCCTGTACAGGACCCCCTCGCCGCTATCACCCCGATCCTCGCTATTCTGAAAACACAGCACACCCGCAAACTGATGTCTGAACCGGGAAACCGTAAAATTGTAGCGTTTGGAACGCTTGGACACGGAATCGTAATGCGGGTAATGCCCCACGCCCTCGTGATAAGTTCTAAAAATAGAGGGACCGTAAAGACGACCGTCAACGCTCCGAGCCGTCATAACCCGCTTATCCGGAAGCATCCTGGCAAGCGCATCGTACAGCGTCTTCACGGGATCCTCATACCCGTCAAACAAATACGAAAAAAGATCATGCGTCTGGCGAGAATGTTCGTAAAAGGCATCTGGATCATTCCCGTGGTGACCCAGACTCGTACCGATATCGACCCGGCGTGGACTGCCATCACCCACCTTGCGCGGATCGTAGAGCAAACCGCGCTCGTAAAACCGCTCAATAAGCGCTGCACAGTGATCCGACGGAAACGCGCGACGCACAATAACAGCGGGAATCTCGCTCGCCATCATT
Organism: Candidatus Latescibacterota bacterium; assembly: GCA_965205975.1. Lineage (GTDB taxonomy): Bacteria > Latescibacterota > UBA2968 > UBA2968 > UBA2968 > VXRD01. The sequence continues at coordinate 4,421,362 of OZ242195.1, read as the reverse complement.
GCATCGAACGGCCGCGAAACCTGCGCGAGAATCTCATCAACCGTACCCTCGACAGGGGACCAAATCGCTGTTTGAGACATCGTGTTCTCCTCTCACAGCTACACAGAACTCAAAGGCTCTGAAATCGCGGCAATCTTCTCCTCATCCAGTTCCATCCCTAACCCCGGACCCTTCGGCACAATCACATAACCCTTCTCGTATTGTATGCGCTCCTTAACCACATCGCTCTCGTACAGCAACCCACCTGTTGGATCGCCCGGATAATCGAGATTCTCCACCACAGAACCAAACGTCGCCTGAGCCGCCACGCCAATGGACAACTCCTGCGTCGTACCCACCAGACACGACAGACCAGCCGCATCGGCCACCTGCGCGATATGCAGCGCATTTGTAAATCCCCCCGCACCCGACAAACTGATATTAAAAATATCGACATACCGGTGCCGGGCAAACTGATAGGCTTGATCCAGTGAACTGACGTGCTCACTGATGGGCAGATCAATTCGCTTTCGCACCTCGTATTGGCCCTCCAGATCTCTCCGGTCAGAGACTGATTCCAGATGAAAAGGCCTGTAGTACCTCAGCAAAACATCCAGTGCCTGCACCACCCGTTTCCACTTGTGCGTGCCGCTAAAATCGAGCGACTTCAAAACGAACTGATCGCCCCAGGACGACTTCACCCCATCCAAAAATATCTCATCCGCCTCCACATTGCCGCCGTGATACAGCCGAAATAGATCCTGACCCTCCTTCATCCGGCGATTGACCCGTGCGATATTCGCCTCGGCATCTTCCCTGGAATAATTCCTGAAAATCGGATAACACACGCGCCACTTATCCCGCAGCGCCCCCCCAAACACACCCGCAACCGACTGCCCCTGGATCTTGCCGACCAAATCGAAAAGACCGATCTCAAACCCCGCTCGAATCGCCCCACCCATCCGCAACCGGGACCTCGCTGCAATGGTAATCGTACGCCACGCCAGCGGATCCCTTCCCACGAGCAACGACTCGTACGCACCCTTGACATCATCGAGATTGTACATCACACCCCAGTCGTTCACATCGGACATCTCCCCCAGACCGATCAATCCCTCATCAGTGTGAATGCGAACAATAACGTGACGAGATAAATGTCCAGTCTCGCGCCTCGACGCAACAGGGGTCAAATCAACGCTCGTGATCTTCATAACCGCACTCCTTTGCCAGAATAACAAGACAAATGACGCAAATATTTAGGCGTATTAACCTCAAACTAACGCATTTTTTTCGCAATATCAAGTACTACTGGAAATTGGGGACTGGATGACAGGCAAAACCTCTGGATCGCGGCTCAAGCATGCCCCGTAGTGCTTTTATACGGGGATCACGCCGCGATGACAACGAATGGGTGGGCTGACCGCTGACCGCTTCAGTACTTTCGCGCCAGCGGATCTGCACCGAGAACATTGGGATGGGCAATTGCATTGCGGAGGGCTGTATAGAGAGGAAGAAGACACTCGACATTTTGCGCGAGGGATCGTATCACAAAAAGATCGGATCTTGGGGAAGCAAAGGAAAGCAAAAGAGAATCCTGCGAAGGTTTCAACAAAGGAGCGAGCGTTTGGGAAAGACTTTCAACCAAACAGCTAAAACGCGCGGAATTACCCGCAATAAAAATATTAAAAACAACACCATAAGCCCCAAAAGCACCCATAAGTACCGGCGACAACATCCCCGGCTCGGAATAATAGCGCTCTACCAGAACCGGGCGTTCAGCCGTATGAATGGTAATATCTGATCGGTAACTCGAGTACGCAAAATGCTCCCCAAAAGCCATGCGCCCCGCCGTATGACCATCGGCAAGCACCAGACACGAATTAGACGCCAGATGCCACGTCTGCACCTGCTCAAAAACACTTCGCGCATAAGGGACAACGGGATCGGGCAAAACAACGGCAAGGCTCCCGGCCTCGACCTCACCACTAATTATCTGCTTACACGGAACACCATTAGGACTCTTATAAACTTTGGTAAACGCCTGAGTACCCAGATAAAGAGATGCCCCTTCGCCACAGCGCACACACAGCGTCGTCGCATCCCCCTCCACCATACCCCCCCCGTAACTGGAAAGCACAACAGCGCAATAATCGCCCTGTGCGACGGGATTGAGCAACTTCAAAGGCGCGACTGAGCGACAGGCAGTCAGAACAGAACGGGAACCATTGCGAGTCACTTCAATTCGGGAGGGGAGGGAAGACATCATCGCGCCTGAGGCGACAAAACAGACCTGCGCGCTCGGAGAACATGCGCAATAATCTCGTCGAGACCAGACCCGTGTTTGAGACAGGAAAAAAGCGTGGGACCATCGCCGCGCATCTTCTTTGCATCCCGCGCCATAACCCCCAGGTCCGCGCCAACCAGACCGGCGAGATCGGTCTTATTAATAACAAGCAAATCCGATTGCGTAATCCCCGGACCCCCTTTTCGGGGAATCTTGTCCCCAGCAGAAACATCAATCACATAAATCGCGTAATCGACCAACTCCTTGCTAAAATGCGCCGCCAGATTATCGCCGCCACTCTCCACAAAAAGCAAATCGATATCGCACTCAAAGCGGATCATCAAATCCTCGAGCGCATTCAAATTCAGCGAAATATCCTCCCGAATAGCTGCATGCGGGCATCCCCCCGTCTCAACCCCAATAATGCGATCGGCCTCAAGCGCCTCGTGACGCAAAAGAAACTCGGCATCCTCCCGCGTAAAAATATCATTCGTAACCACACCGAGACTAAACCGATCGCGCAGGGCTTCGCACAACACGCGAACAAGCGCCGTCTTCCCCGTACCCACCGGACCGCCAACCCCCACGGTAAACGCCCGCTGTGAAAAATCGCGATCGCAAAGAACCGACTCGCGCAGGGCAAAGTCACCGGCAGAATCAAAAGGCTCGTGAGAATGATCGTGATGATGATCGTGCATAGCAAATCCTTTAAGAGCTTGGAACCATGGTGCAATGACGGGCGAGGCATGCCTCGCCCCTACATGTGTTCATCGGTGGTTGCTTTTAATTCAACTCTGAAACAACCGCGAATACAGATACTCGTGCATACCCTGTGCAATATCCCATTGGGGTGCACAGCGCGTCGCACACTTATAATCTACCTGCGCGACAGAAGTCATAGCACTAATCGCCGTCTTGTGATGGCGTTTTTGCAACCGCGCAGCCTCCAGAGGACCAATCTGCCCCAGGCGCACAGCCGCACTGATCTGATCGCGCAAAAACTGATACATAAAAATCCGACACGTCTGCCCGCGTTTAAGACCCGCAATCCGGAACGTCGCACCAAAAACAATCGTATAATGAGCCGGCACAGGTTGTGCAAGCAACGTCCTGTGCAACCGCGCCATCGCATCCGAAAAATACAAATCGCGCATCAGACGCAGCAAATTGCGCCCCTGCACCTCACTGCCCCGAGCAATCGCCGGTGCCGTAAGCATCGCATCATAAGCGAGCAGCATATCCGTCAAATTAGCGGGAATCAAATCACCCTTAAAACACGTATTAATAAACGGAACCTCACCATTTGCCGTCGCGTGAATCACCGTTTGAAGATACGCATCCAGATCATTGGAAGAACGCAACAACCCCATTTGTTTGGTGGCCTCCAGCCCATTGGAAAAAGCGTATCCACCCGTAGGGAAATTGCTATCAGCAAGTGTGAGAAGATCGAGTAGCATAATAAAAGGCGGTGAGACGTAAGACGTAAAACGTGAGACAACCACCCAACCAAACCCCAGTCCCTTTTCATCTGCGTTCATCTGCGTTCATCTGCGGATACTTTTAGCCTTATCCATCAAAACAAATTATAAAGCTGCGCCAGCGGCAGTTTCTCTGCCGCCTCACAGGTGAGCAACTCGCCATCGACCGTAACGCTATAAGTCTCCGGATCAATATGAATATCGGGAATAAAGTCGTTGAGCTTCATATCCTTCTTCCCAATATCCCGACAATTGGACACTGCAACAACGCCTTTGGACAGATCATAAGACCCAACAGTATCCAGCGAAGTACGGGAGACAAAAGCCAGCGACGCAGAACCCACGGCATTGCCATAAGCGCCGAACATAGGACGCGGATACACGGGTTGCGGCGTGGGAATCGAAGCATTAGGATCGCCCATCTGCGAATACGCAATTATGCCCCCCTTAATCACCATCTCGGGTTTTGCACCAAAAAAAGATGGCTTCCAGAGCACCAGATCCGCGAGCTTGCCCACCTCAACCGAACCGATATAATCGCTCAAACCGTGAGCCATCGCGGGATTAATCGTGTACTTGGCAATATACCGCTTCACGCGCCCATTATCATTCCCCCGACCACCGCGCAATGCACCCCGCTGCGCACGCATCTTATGGGCAGTCTGCCAAGTGCGACAAATAACCTCCCCCACGCGCCCCATCGCCTGACTATCCGACGCGATAATCGACAGCGCCCCCATATCGTGCAAAATATCTTCTGCCGCAATCGTCTCCTGCCGGATACGGCTCTCGGCAAAAGCCACATCCTCGGGTATATTCTTATCCAGATGATGACACACCATAAGCATATCCAGATGCTCGTCAATCGTATTCGCCGTAAAAGGCCGCGTGGGATTCGTAGATGAAGGCAAAACATTCGCCTCACCGCAAAGACGCATAATATCCGGCGCATGTCCCCCACCCGCGCCCTCCGTGTGATACGTGTGAATCGTGCGCCCCTTAAAAGCCGCACAACTCTGCTCCACAAAACCCGACTCATTGAGCGTATCCGTGTGAATCGCCACCTGAACATCGTATTCATCGGCAACTGAAAGACAGGAATCAATAGCTGCAGGCGTCGTACCCCAGTCCTCGTGGAGCTTAAGCCCGCATGCACCCCCTTCAATCTGCTCAATAAGCCCCTGCGGAAGCGAAGAATTACCCTTGCCCAAAAAACCAAAATTGAGGGGAAAAGCATCACTCGACTCCAGCATCATGCGAATATAGTGCGCCCCCGGTGTACACGTCGTAGCATTGGTCCCCGTCGCCGGACCCGTACCACCACCCAGCATAGTCGTAATACCCGAAGCAATCGCCTCCTCAACTTGCTGAGGACAAATAAAATGGACATGCACATCGAGCGCACCGGCAGTGAGCACATGACCTTCACCCGCGATAACCTCGGTAGTAACCCCCACGATGAGATCGGGATCAACACCCGACATAATATCGGGATTACCCGCTTTGCCAATACCGGCGACACGCCCGTCTTTAATCCCAATATCCGCTTTGTATATCCCTGTATAATCAACGACAAGCGCATTGGTAATAACGAGATCCAGCGCCCTATCCTGCGACACACCCGTAGCCTGGCCCATACCATCGCGCAGCACCTTGCCCCCGCCAAACTTGCATTCATCGCCGTAAATCGTATAATCATCTTCCACCTCAACGACGAGATGGGTATCGCCCAACTGAACGCGGTCTCCCGTAGTGGGACCGTACATACTGGCATAAGCGATTCGATCAATCTGAGACATTTGGACTCCCCTTAAATCCACCATCCCTCGCCCTTTGCAAAGCCTCTGCCTTATTCTCATCAATCTGCCCCGAAATAAGCCCATTCCCCCCATAGACCGTGCGGTTGCCGGCAATAGCCACGAGATCAACCGTCCTGCTTTCACCCGGTTCAAAACGCACGGCAGTACCGGACGGAATATCGAGACGGAAGCCATAGGCTTTCTCGCGATCAAACGAAAGCGCGGGATTAACTTCAAAAAATGTATAATGCGAACCCACCTGTATCGGACGATCTCCGGTATTGGTCACAGAAAGAGAAATCGTCTCCCGGTCCGCATTGAGCGTAATTGGATCGGCAGCCGTAGTCCCGGTACCCGGCCTTTCAGAAACCGTATTATCCGGCGACCAAGACGAGCGGACGCGCGTAAGCCCCGAACCGTACAACGCGAGTTCAGAATCGCCTTCTGCGCGGCAGATGGGATGGTGAACCGTGACGAGCTTCGTCCCATCGGGAAACGTACCCTCCACCTGCACCTCCTGAACCATATCCGGAACACCGGGCAAAACATCTTCCGTACCGAGCAATTGCTTGCCCTTGTCCATAAGCGTGGCAACGGACTCGCCATCGCGGATAAACTCGAGAAGCTGTGCCGCGATAAGCGACACGGCTTCGGGGTAATTGAGACGCAAGCCCCGAGCATACCGCTTCTGCGCGAGAAAACCCGCGTTGTGAAGCATCAATTTGTCAATTTCTTTGGGCGATAAATACATGAAAAATCCCTGATTAAAACGTAAGATACTGCTTAATACTCTCATCCGACAATTCATCCGCAGAACCGCACAACGCAATGGTCCCGCGATCCATCAAATAAAAATAATCGGCAATCTGTCGGGCAAAATCAAAGTACTGCTCCACCAGAATAATGGTGAGATTCCCTTTGTCCTTCAGATGGATCAACACATTTTCTATATCGAGAATAATCGAAGGCTGAATGCCTTCTGTAGGTTCATCCAGAATGAGAATATCCGGATCGCCAACGAGCGCACGGGCAATGGCGAGTTGCTGTTGCTGCCCACCACTGAGATTTCCACCCATACGATCTTGCATATCGGCCAACACGGGAAAAAGATCGTAAATCAGATCCTCCGGCAGAGATACAAGACCATCTGTGCGCGCCTCCAGACCAATTTGCAAATTCTCATTCACCGTCAGCCTGGGAAAAATCTCTCGCCCCTGCGGCACATAACTCAAACCCGCGCGCGCCCTCAAATCCGGTGTCTGCCCCGTTATATTTTCTCCGTTCAACAGAATATTCCCTCGCCGAGGACGCAACAGACCAACAATCGTCTTAATAAGTGTCGTCTTCCCAACCCCATTGCGCCCCATAATCGCCACAATAGCCCCTCTGGGAATATCCATATCAATATCGCGCAAAATCTGGCTCTCACCGTAATAAACATCCAGACCTCGAACGGTAAGCGCGATGTCTGTGGTCGTCGTCATTAAAATACTATCCATTCAATGTTGCGCACTACCCAAATAACACTCAATAACCCGGGGATCATTTTGCACCTGATCCATCGGTCCTTCAACGAGCACCTTGCCCTCGTGGAGAACAGTAACCGTGCGGGCGATCTGTCTCACAAATTCCATATCGTGTTCAATAACAATAATCGCGTGATTCATCGTCAAGCGTTCGAGAAGTTCCCCAGTCTTAACCGTCTCTTCATCCGTCATACCAGCAGCGGGTTCATCAATCAAAAAAAGCTCGGGATCTTGCAAAATGACCATCGCAATCTCGAGCCACTGTTTTTGCCCGTGCGAAAGAGCATCGGCAACCGTATGCAGATGATCAGCCAGACCCGTCTGCTCTGCAACAGCCTGGATGCGATCTCGACTCTTCTCCGACAGACGCGAAACAAGTGAAAAAAGAACCGTGCGATCGGTTTTGAGCGCGAGCATCAGATTCTCGTACACCGTAAGAGAAGTAAAAACAGACGGCGTTTGAAACTTCCGACCAACACCCGCTTTGACAATCGCATCTTCGCTCATCTGGGTGAGATCGAACCTTTCAAAACGCGCACTGCCGCGATCGGGTCTGGTTTTGCCACATAAAACATCGAGAAACGTCGTCTTACCCGCACCATTTGGACCGATAACAACGCGCAATTCGCGGTCGTGCAGGACAAACTCGTCTATATCGAGCGCGACAAATCCATCAAAAGACACGCGCAGATTTTCAACAGTCAGCAGAACCGGATCAAATATCATATCAATCCTGACTTTCAGCGGCTACAGGTGCAGGAGTGCGTATGGAAAAAAATCGCTTCAAACTACTTATCTTTATCTTAGACCTCAGACCAATGAGACCATCGGGAAAAAAGAGCACAACGCCAATAAAGAGAAAGCCCAAAAAATAGAGCCAGGTACCGGGGAACGCACCCGTCAAAAAACTGTACAAAAGATTGACAAGTACTGCGCCGATAATAGGACCGATCAGAGTCCCCCGCCCGCCAACAGCAACCCATATCACCATCTCAATAGAAGCCTGCACATCCATCCGACCCGGTGTAATAATCCCGGTCTGAGGCACATAGAGCAATCCACCCAGAGCACCGAGCATACTTGCCATCACAAACACGAATACTTTGTAACTGGCAACGCGATAGCCGATAAAACGCAACCGATGCTCGCTATCGCGAACCGCAATAAGCACGCGCCCGAGCTTGGATTTTACCATAAAACGGCACAAAAAATAAGAAGCAAAAAGCGTGACAAAAGCAATAATATAAAGACCGCGTTTACTCGCCGAATCAGCCAATTCAAAACCGAGCAAAGTCTTAAAATCCGTCAGACCATTGGTACCGCCGAGCATGGTTTCATTCCGCAAAAAAATGAGCCAGACGCCCAGAGCAAGCGCCTGCGTAATAATGGCAAAATAAACCCCCTGGAGACGGCTGCGAAAAGCGAGAAACCCAAAAATAAGCGCAATAATCGCCGGAATCATAAGCGCCAGAATAAACGCAAATGTAAAAGTGTGAAAAGGCTCCCAAAAGATGGGCAATTGCTCCACGCGATTCCACACCATAAAATCGGGCAACGCACTCCCATAAACCCCTTGCGTACCCGTCTTGAGCAGCATGTGCATGCCAATCGCATACCCACCCAAACAAAAAAAGAACGCCTGACACAGCGACAGAATACCCGTATATCCCCAGATCAGATCAATCCCCAGTGCGGCAATCGCAAAACAAAAATAGCGACCCCAGAGATTCAACGTCGTATCAGAAAGCAACCCCATCTCATTGAGCACGGGCGCGGCAATACCAAAAATGAGGAATACAATAATGGGACGGTAGTAATTCATAAAATATCTCGTCTATTCATCTCTCCCCTTCGCGGGAAAGATGCCTGTGGGACGCAACTGTAAAAAGAGGATAATAAGCCCCAAAATGAGAACCTTGGCATAAACGGCTTCGGCAAAGGGTTCAATAACCTTATTGGAAACACCAATACCGAGACCCGCCACCACAGTTCCCAAAATTTTTCCAACACCGCCAACGACAACCACGAGAAAAGCATCGACAATATACGTCTGTCCCATATTCGGAACGACATTGCCAATAAGCGTCATAGCCCATCCCGCGATCCCTGCGATACCCGTACCGATAAAAAACGCAATCGCATCAACGCGACGGGTAGGAATACCCATACAAGCACTCATCTCGCGATTTTGTGTAACCGCGCGCAACCGGAGACCAAACCGGGTCTTAAAGAAAAACGCGACCAGACCAATCAGAATAACAGCCGTGAGACCAATGATAAAGATCCGGTTATACGGCAACATAACCTGCGGTGCCAATTCAAAACCACCACTGAGAATCTGGGGCAGCTTGACAGCCGTGAGATCCCCAAAAATCGTACGCGCCAGTTGCACCAGAATAAGACCAATCCCCCATGTAGCCAGCAAACTCTCGAGCGGACGATTGTAAAGACGGCGAATAACTACAGACTCCACAAGCAAACCCATACTGCCAGCCGCGAGAAATGCAACCGGCAAAGACAGTAAAAAAAACAGATCGACATAGGCAGCGGGCAGGACAATCATGCAAATATTCTGAACAACAAACGTAAAATAAGCCCCAACCATCATAAACTCGCCGTGCGCCATATTGATAATACCGATCTGCCCATAAATAACCGCCAGACCAAGCGCAATCAGAATCAAAATAGACCCCAGACTGAGACCGACAAAAGCGGTCTGGATCACCACCATAATCTGGTTAAATGTCTCCAAACCCTGAATTGCATCGCGTATCTCGTCCTGAACCGCGGGATCCAACTCGGCAATATTGCCATTGGCATCGGGTTCAACACGCGCGCGCAAAAAAGAAAGGACGAATGTATTATTGAGTTCACCCAGCGCTTTAGCCGCATTGAGACGAACTTCGGGACTGGGATGTGTGAGTTCGAGCTTACCCAGAGCAACGCGGATCAGACTTTGGATACTGCTATCCGCCTCTTTCTCCAGAGCATCTCGCAGCGTGGGAACCGCGCCCAGATCACCGCGATTCCCCAGCGTTTCTACAGCAACGCGGCGCTTGCCGGGATCCGGATGAAAAATCTCCATCTGCGTGAGATAGGGTTGAATAAGCGCGCGGATGCGGCGGTTGCTATCAATCTCTTCGAGATCGATCAGCGACGCAATGAGGGGCTTGCCCTCATCGTCCAAAATGGGATGGCGTTTGGGATAGGCGGTGTAGAGCGGGGCGAAGGTATCGCCATAATCGTCTTCTTGCATGTCGCCGATAATGACGAGATCGTTATTCTTCAGATAGAGTTCACCGTTGAAAAGCGCAACCATCAGGGCATAATAAGCGACATCTTTTGCATTGGAAATAACTCTAACCGCAGTAGTGATGCTATCGCGGTCATTGCTGGTAATGCGCCCGAGTTGCAATTGGTGATCTATCTGTGCCTGGATGGGCGATGCGCCCAAAATGAGGGCCAGCGTGCAGACAGAGCGCAAAAAATTGTGGCGTTTTATTTTCATGCGTTTAAGTCAGCATCTCCACAGCGAGAGACACCGCCCACCTTCCTGGGAGAGACCAGAGGAGAGCAGCATCCCTCTTTTGCGGGGGATTTTTTTAAGTTAAAACGTAAAAATAGATTCAAAGGCAAACAGGGTCACTTCTGAATCAATATCGCGGCGCAATTCGGCCAACACACCCCAGTTATCGGTAATCGTATAGCTGGGACTAAAGGTAATCTCCGTAAACTTTCCATCGGCATCTGTATCCAGACCACTGTAGCGCACCGTGGCACCAACCTTGTCGGACAAAGCCATATTACCCATTAAAATCCAACCATAGCCACTATTGCCACTTTCTCCCCAGTTCGCCAGATAGTTGTATTCCGCAGCCAGTATCACAGGACCTGTGGCATACATTGCCCAACCATTGAGAAGCGATTGTTCAAAACCACCCATATCTTCCCAGAGGTACGCCACCTTAGCCGTGAATGCTTCAACAGGTGTAAAAGCAACCTGTGCTTCAAAACCCAGATCATCAAAACTGGTATCGGACCCATCCCACACGCTGGAGACAACAGAGCCAAAAAAGCCGACTTTGCCATTGCCAAACCCCACAGCGGCACCATTTTGATAACCACCATAGACGAGTGTAGCAGAATAAGAATATTGATACAAACCCGTGGGTTCTGCAGTCTCCCAACCCGAACAACTCAGAAACTTACCGCCCGTAATACTGAATCCATTCGGTGCTTTATAAGTCACAAAAGCCTGTTCGAGATCTACAGAGCCACCACTCAAGCTATTGATATCGGCCTGGGCTGACAGCCCGTGTCCATAACTGTAGAGCAAATCAACTTCAAACTGATCAAAAGACAGATTATTGGATTTGGATTCCGTGTCATACGTTGACGACATATCGAAAAATCCCGTAACCGTGAGGTTATCTGTAATTTTGATCTGAGCGAATGAGGAAGTGGCGGAAAAGGCCAGGATCGTGAGAAGCAGCAACAATTTTTTCATTTTTTTCTCCTTTTAAGGGCAGAGCAATCGAATTGCTCCGCCCTATTCACTACTGTTTGAGAGTATAGGTTCCCATGTGCTTGACATGATCGCAATCTTTGTCCGCACTCGTGATATCGTCCCAGGGATCGGGAGCGACGAGGCCATCGGTCTCATATACAATCTTGAATTGACCGTTCTTGCGGATCTCGCCAATCAGCACAGGCTTGTGCAAATGGTGATTCACCGGATCCATCATCACCGTACCACCTGGACCGTCAAATTTGAGGCCATAAAGCGCAGGACGCACGGCATCGACATCAAAAGAACCGGCTTTCTCCACTGCGGCTTTCCAGAGATAAACACCCACATAAGACCACACGATGGGATCATCGGTAACCCGCTTGGCACCACCGGGCAACCCGTTTGCCGCGCAATAATCCTTAAACTTCTTCACAAACGCGCGATTTTCCGCAACGGGAATAGATTGGAAGTAATTCCAGGCAGCCAGATGACCGACGAGAAACTCCGTATCCATCGAACGCAATTCATCTTCAGCAACAGAAAACGCCATAATCGGGCACATCGCCGATGTGAGACCCTGGTTGGCAAATTCCTTATAGAACGGAACATTGGAATCGCCATTAATAGTAGATAAAACAGCCGCATCGCCATTGGCGGCAAAGCGCTTGATCTTCTGAACTATGGTCTGATAGTCCTGATGGTGAAAAGGCGTATATTCTTCAATAATATTTTCTTCGGGCACACCCTTGTGCAGCAAGAAAGCGCGAAGAATCTTATTCGCGGTACGCGGAAAAACATAGTCCGTACCCAGCAGATAAAACTTCTTATAACTGCCCCCTTCTTCACTCATCAGATATTCCGCAGCGGGAATCAACTGCTGGTTGGGCGTAGCACCGGTATAAATAATATTCCGAGAACACTCCTCCCCTTCGTATTGAACAGGATAAAAGAGCAAACCATTGCTCTCTTCAAAAACCGGCAAAACAGACTTGCGCGAAACCGAAGTCCAGCAACCAAAAGTCACGGCGACCTTCTCTTCCCGAAGCAACGATTTGGCCTTCTCGGCAAACAGGTCCCAGTCCGATGCCGGATCGACAACCACGGGTTCAATCTTCTTACCCAGCACACCGCCACTGGCATTGATCTCTCCAACAGCCATAAGCACGACATCGCGCAGTGAAACCTCAGAGATCGCCATGGTCCCACTCAGAGAGTGCAACACGCCGAGCTTAACCGTTTCCTCTGCCTGAACAGAAAGACCTGTAGTGCATAGCAGTGCAGCGGCAAACAAAATATTCAAAAACTTTTTCATACGTATGATACCTCCATCCAGTGTGTATGGTTTGTGATTCCTCGAAAAAACAAAATCTTCTTAACGAATAGGTTAGCCAACAAAAAGCCTCCTTTCAACAAGGCAATACCCAATGTGCATATAAATTTTTACCCCATCGCAATACCCAATGATCGCGACGGGGTAAAAATTACAGTCTGATTATTTCCGAAAGATTAAACAGATATAAACTCGGTGTTTCTTTTTTTATTTTCAGATAGAATAGATTCACTATCCGCCGAAGTGCTCCACAAAGATCAGAAAATCGGAAATTCCAATCTCGCCATCGCCATCCAGATCGTATTTTTCCTCATACCCTGCTTGACCCACCCGGGCACCAAACGCATTATAAAAAAGCGCATAGTCGGAGCTATCCACAATCCCATTGCCGTCAAAGTCCGGAGAAGGAGGAGTAGCCTTGCCCAGGGCAATATTCAGATCCACGGGTAGTACCTCGGCGTATTCCTCTCCCACAACGCTCACCCGCATCAGACGTATATCTGTGCCTGAAAATGCCTCTGTGGTGCGAAAGCGAATGGTGCCCATCAAACTGCCATCAACCACTGGATTTTCTTTCGACAACGTCATTCCTATACTCACAAAACCCCTTCCGGGGAGGGCCGAGGTGCCAGATACACTACCCCTGCTAAACCCCTCATAAACCACCTGAGCCGCATCGTACTCAAAACGCAGTGAAAAATTATCTATCGCTTGAAAATACGTACCAAAAATCTGGATAGAGAAAACCCGACCGGGAAAAACATCGAGAACAGACAGAGACTGATCTGCTTCATCGTCATCCACATCCAGAGAAACGGACGGCGTGGCCGTCTTACCGATACCCACGTCCGACCAATCGCCATCGCCTGTCGCATTGCTTCCCCGCACCTGTACCACATAAGCGGTATTGGGCCTTAGCCCGGTGATAGTCGCACTCGTCCCGGTCACATCCTGAGGACCGTCCGTAAAGACCAGGATATCGCCCTGTCGGTAGCGCAAATCATAGCCCATAATCGCCGTGGGAAGCGCCTCCCAATTCACCGTCACACTAATCGCCGATGACCCCGTCACCACAGGCGCATCAGGTGCCCAGGGTAGTGGCTGACCAAAATACGCTTCAGACAGTGCAAAAGCATCCTCGCCAACCTGGACACCGATGATACGGGCAGGAATATCATCCACAGGTGGATGGATGCCGCCCCACAGACGCGAGAGAGAACTCTGATCAGAAGCGTCCTGATACGTAGCCCATTGCAGCACCACATCCACACTGGGACCTTCCTCAAAAACGAGAAAGCGATTGCGCTGGATGCGAAACTCGCCCATTCCCCCTGGAAAAAACGGATCCCCAGTGAGCAAAGTCAAAACTCTGGCAGCCGCATTGGAAAAAACCGAATGCCCCGAAACATAGCCAGCAAAAGGCGGCGTCACAAAATTGGACCGCTGATACGGCCACCAGTTCTCGGCCAATACCCAGCCCACGCCGGCGATATCAGTCGCCGTATCCGTGACATAATCCGGACCGCGCCAGGCCTTCAATTTGATTTTGCCAATATGCTCGCCGTATGTGCCAGCGAGGGGATCGCTGGCTTTGACCAACTCGATAGAGCCATCGACGAGCGGCAGACCAGCCGGGTCATAGCGCGGCAGGTCGGGATCGCTGCTCTGACCACGATCAGCCAGCCAGCGAACGGCTGAAATGGGACGGACATAATCGTACCAGGACTTTATGCTCCACGCACTCACCGCGGCATCGTGCATGGCACCCCCCAGGGATAAGTATGCCTTCACATCCCATGCCAGATCGTCGAGAATCGGTCCCTGTCCCTTAAAACGCTTCTCAAAAAGCGAATGGTCACTGACATAGTTGAGAATACTGAACCAGTGACCCGGCGGCGTCTCGGTATCTGGACCATCGGCCCAAAATTCAGCCAGCACCCGGGCGTAGTCGGCACGCGGCACCCACTGGTCTTCATAGGGCTGTCCGGTGTGGGGATTAACCGGATGCCCCTGGCTGGCATCACCGCCATCAAAAAAATTGTAGAACGCCTTATACTCGCTCAAGGTCTGGGGCAATGCGGGCGCATTGCCGATGGCACCGGGCGAAATATTCCACAGAACGCCATCAGCCGGGTCGAGATGAGACGACCACAGCGCGACGAGAGCAAAGCCCCATTGATACTCTTCGGACGCCATTCTCTGTCCAGCGCGCTCACTGTTTTGTTGTTGGAAGTCTATACAGGGCGGCGGTCCCGGATCGTGGAAAACCGGATAGTTGACACCGTCCCGCTGGTACATCGTCATGTCCTCTTCGCCGAGGGCAAAGGGCATCATGGAACCCCATTCTGGCGTGAGAAAATCGTCGTATTCCCCAACGATGAGAGGCTGCCAGAAATTGGGATCAACAAGACCGTTATGTCCCGGGAGGGAGGGGTTTAAAGACGGATTGAGCGGTGTATAATAGCGACTGCGGTAATCGCCTTGCTCGTTGGCCCCGTCCTGCAAGCCGAACTGAATCAATTGCCGGGCGATATAGTTGCCCAGCGCCGCGGGGTTGCCGCTGGCGTAGTCTGTGGAGGTGAAATTCGGATCGTATCCCAGTTGTAGCATAAGCGTGCCGATGCGATTGAACGTCGTCCTCGCACCGGGCGAATCGGCAAAGCGGTGTTCTATGAGTCGATAAGCCGCATAGCTCATGGCCTCGTGGCGGGCCTCCTCTAAATCGTCGGGACGGGGCACACCATCAAAGGGAACAGCAAAACCATTGACTGTTTTACCCAGCAAATAAGTCTGCTCGGGTCCATCGCCGTACACTGCCCATGCATCGTACAGTGCTATACTGGTGTGAAAAAGATTACGAGCCTGGATTGTGGGAAAGGCTTTATCATTGCTAATCGCCGTCAAAAGGACTTCATTCCACTGCCGCGCCACCGAGTGCTGGGCAAGAATTGGAGGGGCGGACAATGCGAGAAAAGTGAAGAGCATACAGATGAAAAGCTTTTTATGCATATTATCTCTCTCCTGAGATAGTGTAGATGGATTAACTGGCATAGCTACTACTTATCTCTCTCCTGAGATAGTGTAGATGGATTAACTGGCATAGCTACTACAGACTATCTAAGAAGAGCAATATCCGTGCCAACTCTAATTATTTATATAACATATTGATTTTATTGAATATTTTGAATTTCTTTGAATTTCATAATTTTCACGATATATCATAAAAAACCAACCGAAATGATGCATAAATTTTTTTATTGCAACAGGTTATATAAAAATAGCGATATATCGCTATTATCAAAAATGATCAATACACTATTTAGGGACGTTTGATCCCCAATTTTTTGATTTTGCTATACAGAGTAGAAGGAGGTAATCTCAGCAGAACTGCTGCGCCCCGAGGACCGCTTACCCGCCAATCGGTGATTTTGAGCACTTTGAGGATATAGCGGCGTTCAAAATCCTCCAAAGGCACGACTTCGCGGGCTTGATCTATGGTATTAATCTCAAGGTCAAGAGCGATATGAGAATCATACAGTCCCAGATCACCCACTTCAATTTGAGATCCGCGACACGCAATTACAGCACGCTGCATTATATGCTTCAACTCCCGCACATTCCCAGACCAATCGCAGGTTTGTAGCACCGCGATAACCTCTGGTGTCAAAGGGTCAATTTGCTTGCCCAAATGCTTCGCTATGCGAGTCTTGAAAAACTCAGATAGGTGCGGTATATCCTCCTTGCGCTCGCGCAAAGGTGGCAAATAGAGCGGAAAGACATAGATGCGATAATAGAGGTCCTCGCGAAACTCACCTTCCTTGACCATATCCTTCAAGTCGCGATTGGTCGCTGCCACAATCCGCGTCTGTGCCGTCAGTATCTCGCTCCCCCCAACGCGCTCAAAAGTGCCCTCTTCCAGCAAGCGCAACATTCTGGCCTGTGTTGCCAGAGTCATATCTCCGACTTCATCTAAAAAGAGTGTGCCACCCCTGGCCAGTTCTATCTTGCCCAGCCTGCGAGACACTGCGCTGGTAAAAGCCCCTTTTTCGTGACCAAAAAGTTCACTATCTATCAGCGTTTCAGGCAATGCACCGCAGTTGACCTGTATAAAAGGCCCATCGCTATGGGCACTGTGTTCGTGTAGCACCCGTGCAACCAGTCCCTTGCCCACACCCGTCTCACCCAGAAATAGCACCGTCATATCAGTGGATGCCACCTCTATGAGTTTGGTTTGAAACTGTTGCAAAGCCTTGCTCTGACCGATAAACTCGTTATCTCTAAGACCGCTAATTGGAGTAGTCAGAGCTTCAATACGCGGATCTGGCTCTACCAGGAGTTGTACCTGTGCTATCTCTGAGTAATTGAGGTCGCGATCAATAGCTCTGATCTGAAACGTGTAGTCTCCCGGCGGCAGGTCCCGGTAATAGGTCCGCATTTTTTGAGTCGCTGGTTGCCAGTCAGAGTCGTATCCCTTCAGGCGGTAGATATAGAGCATGTCGCTGGGATGGGTGGAAAAACTCAGGCCCCTGTACTCAAAAATCACATTCTGGTCTGTCTTAGATACGATGACTTCCTCCGAGTTCTCATGGACCCGATCAGCAATCACCTGGAGCAGACGAATCCGGGGTGGAACTCGTCGCGGCCGGTAGCGTATGATAGAACCCAGCATAGTACCAAACCAGAAGTTGCCATCGCGATCTTCAAGTATCTGAGAAACCGGTCCTATGTGCGGCGAATTGATGGTCTGAAAAAGCTGACCATCAAAGTGAGCCACACCCCCATCTGTGCCGAGCCAGAGATGCCCTTGTCGATCCTCGAACAAGCAACGGATACGGTTGCTCGGCAAGCCGTCTTCCGTTGTGAAGGTCTGGAAGGTGCTGCCATCAAAACGACAAAGACCACCCAGAGTAGCGATCCACAGGTTCTCCAGGTGGTCTTCTATAAGATCTGTGATCCTGTCGTCAATTAGCCCATCTTCAATGCCATAAAATTTAAGTCCATCTTCGGGATGCCAGCGCGCGAAGCCCTTGTAGGTATCTGAAATTTTTTTTTCAGATAGATGAAAATAGATCCCGCTGTTACGTCCGACAACCACAGTGCCAATGCGGTCTAAGACATCTTTCTTTTTTTCCTCTACAAAAATGGTTTGGAATGCCTCACCCCGCCGGTAAATGAGCTTTAATGGACTGCCCGAAAGCTCTTTTTTTTTCAATTCGGTTTTATAGATGCCCTCTTCCCAATAGCCAAAAAGGAATTGACCTTGCGAATCCTGGGCAATTGCACTGATACTCCTGTCGCCTGAACCCGCAGCTATTTTCATCTTTTTGAACGCTTGTCCATCGTAGCGGAACAGGCCGTTGAGACCGCCAAACCACAGATACCCCTCGTGATCCTCGTGCATAGAGAGGCAATTGTCGATATCAAAGCCTTGCTCGGCGCCTACAAAAGCAAAGTGCTCGCCATCAAAGCGGGCGACGCTTTTGTTCAGGGAGGTGAGAATGGGTGACACACACCCGACCCATATATCACCCTGCCGGTCTTGCACGATCTGCGAGATCTCGACCGGCTCTTTGTCTTTGGGAAGAGTCTTACCGAGGTCAAAAACGCTGATACTATGTGCATCGTAAAGACCGACGCCGCCCCAGGTGGCAAACCAGAACTGATGATCGCGATCCTGGAGCACGGATTTGACTGCGGGATGGGGTAGCCCATCAGCAACGGTAAACCTGCTAAACCCATCACTGTCCTGATACAATCCCCCTTCCGAAGTGCTAAACCACATCCGCCCTTCACGGTCACACTGTATTTTACGCAGTGGACCACCTAAATCTACCTGAACAGACTCGAAGGTGCCATCGGCATAGCACCAGAGTTCATCTCGATTTCCGTACCGACCAATCCACACCTTGCCGGTATGGTCCGTATCTACCATATATGCGGTCCCATCCTGGGGAAAACCGTCTTTCTTCTCATAGCGATGGAAGGATTCACCATCAAAGCGGATGAGGTAGTTGAAGCCAAACCACAGGTGATCTTGCGAATCCTGAGTGATACCCCAACATTGACGCCACTTAGGAGAAGGAGGCCGCTTGTAGTGCTGAAGGTAGTGCGGAATCATGTCGTGGAAAGCAGTGCCATCGCAATACCCCAGAGTACGGGTACCACAGCACCATACACGGCCCTCATTATCTTCGTAGATGCACCGCACATCTCGGTCTGCAATGCCATCGCCCTTCAAATGGTGGAAATCCGCTCCGTCGTACCAGCAGACGCCATTTGCGGTACCAAACCATAAGCGATTCTGACTGTCTTGTGCAATAAAATAATACAATCATCAATAAGACCATCCTGTTTGGTAAAATTCTGGAATTCGTTCCCATCGAAGCGACTGACGCCATTATCCCATGTGGCGAACCAGATACAACCCTCGCTGTCTTCTGCAATGTGTTCGACGCGCATTCCGGACAGGCCATCGGCCATAGAATAAGTCCGCCAGATACCTTTTCGATTAAGTAAATTGATCATATCAAGATCTAACCCCGTGAATCTGCTTAAGCATCAGCCTGTGTAGCACCAGCCATTTCAACGCGTTTTCAGTTTTTCATTTGCGCCTTATATGTTACAGATGAGATATTTCATGCGGATTTCAAAGAAGTTAAAAAAAGTTAAAAAGAGAAAATTTAAGACAACACCTTATTTTCAACGTGGCTTTTCTGCTGTATTTCGAATATCTTAAACATGACCGTTGACAATCGCGCTTCTTTATCTCTACCATTAAATCAAAGAGGCTTGCATGACAATCCCAGAACGAATTGACGAATTTCTCAAAGGAAAAGCATTCGGCGTTGTCGGCGCATCGCAAGACCGGGCAAAATACGGTAACAAGATCCTGCGGTGTTATCTACAACACGGATTGACCGCTTATCCCATCAATCCCAAAGAGACAGAAATCGAGGGACAACCCTGTTTCCCCGATATAGATTCACTCCCCGAACCCGTTTACGGCATCTCAATCATCACACCACCGCCCGTGACAGAAACCATACTCCCTCAAGCTCACGAGGCAGGCATTCAACACGTGTGGATGCAACCCGGTGCTGAGAGTCCAAAGGCGATAGCAACGGGAGAAGAATTGGGACTCTCAGTTATCGGCGACGGGTCGTGTCTGCTCGTGGTATTGGGCTATCGAGAGGAAGAATGAGGTGAAAATTTCCGCACTTTTAATCTTTTATTTTTTTGCTATTGGGCTTTGTGAAGCCAACGACAGGATTGAAACAGCCAAAGCTCAGACATATCAAGCCATTGACCTTCACCCATTGCGAGATGGGATGAGCCACTGGCGCAAGCGATATGGACGCGACCGCAACGACCCGATGTACGATCCCTCGCAAATTGTCCATATTGCCGAAAACATGCTCGCTTACCAGAACGCAGATGGTGGTTGGCCCAACAATGTAGATTGGCAGGCGCAGATCGCCCCCGATACAGTCAGAGCGATCAAAGGCGAACGCCGGATGGTCAGCACATTTGACAACCACAACACATTCTCACAGATCGACTATCTGGCAAAGGTGTACGTTGCCACTAATCTGGCGCAATATCGCAATGCAGTCGAAGGGGGTCTGGACTATATATTCCGCGAGCAACACCCCACAGGTGGATGGCGCGGTTGGGATGTCGATGCCATTACTTATAATGACGGTGTCATGATTGGCATAATGACCCTGTTGAAAGATATCGCAGACCGCGAGCCCCATTTCGCATGGGCAAGCAATGAACTACACGCCAAAGCCAGAGCCGCACTGCACCGGGCAATTGATGTAACCCTGAAATGCCAGATCGTCGTCAAAGGCAAAAAAACGGGATGGTGTCAACAACACGACCATATAACTTATGAACCCGTAAAAGCGCGCACTTATGAATTGCCGTCTATTACAGCGGGACAAACGGCGAAGATCGTGCATTTTTTAATGCGTATTGAAAATCCAAGCCCCGAAATAATAGACGCAATTGAAAGTGCGGTACAATGGTTTCACAACGCAAAAATAGAAGGCATTCGACTAAAACGCATCGAAATATCTCCCACGCGCTTCAGAAATCACACCGCGACCACAGACCTGATCGTTGTCAAAGACCCGGACGCCCCGCCTTTGTGGGCGCGTTTTCACGAAATAGGTACAAACCGCCCCTTCATGGCCAACCGGGACGGCAACAAAGTCTATTCTCTATCACAGGTCGCCCTGGAAAGGCGAACCGGATATGCATGGTACGGATACTGGCCCGCGCGAATTTTGGAAAAAGATTATCCCATTTGGAAAAACAAAAACAGGAGACAAAAATGATCTATCGAACATTTGGCAAAACCGGATGGCGTGTTTCCGTCGTAGGATTGGGAACCTGGAACCTGGGCAACCAGTGGGGCGAGTTGAGCGATCAGGAGGCAACCGATATTATATTAGCCGCGATTGACAATGGCATGAACCTGCTGGACGCCGCCGAATCTTATGGCATCCCCAACGGCATGAGCGAATTGCGCATCGGCAAAACCCTGACCCCATCAATGCGCGACAAACTGATCATCGTGAGCAAAATCGGCAACTGGGGAAGTCGCACCGGGGCGCCTGTGCCAAAAACGGGCACTGATGCCATTCGCCTGTGCGGACACGCCTGCCTGGGCCGCATGCAAACCGACCGAATCGACGTCATGTTATGCCATGAAGGTAGCATTGAAGACCCATCCATTTACATCGAAGGATTTAATACCCTGTGCGAAGAGGGTTTTGTCCGCACCTATGGCATTTCGACCAACAGCCTCAGTGTCCTGAAAAACTTCTATGAACTATCAAACGGCGTCTGCGCCGTAGTGGAAGTGGATTACTCACTGATCAATCGCGCACCAGAAGCGGGATTTCTCGATTACTGCACAGAAAAAAACCTGGGCATCCTCGTGCGAGGCCCATTGGCCAAGGGCGTCTTATCCGGCAAATACAACCGCGAAAGCGTATTTGGCGACACCGTGCGCGACGATTGGAACCCGGGACAATCCGACCGCGAAGAATACGAAGACATGCTGGACAAGCTGGAAGCGATCAAAGAAGCTATTGGAGATGACTCAAAACTCGTGGAAACCGCTCTCCGGTATGTCATTTCCCACAAATCCAATCCCGTCGTCATCCCGGGCGCAACTAAAGTCGAACAAGTCATAGACAATGCTCGGGCAGGTGCCGCCTTGCTGGAAGAGGACCTGTACGAAAAATTGAGAAGTGTAACGTGAGGAACGTTGTACAACTGGTCGCTGTCCAGACCAATTTACTGTGAAATGGTCAGTAGGCCATTGACTTTTTTGCGAGGCTTTTTAATTTTGTTCTATGTTCAGGATCATCTTGCAATGACAAAACAGGAGACGCGGAATGCCACATTCGAAAATTACCTCCAGCCACCGGATCACTATTCCCAAGCCAGTATTTGAAAAACTCGGCCTCAAAGTTGGTGATGTAATTGAGGTAATTGAAGAGAACGGAAAAGTCGTCCTCATACCGCAGCAGATGGTATCTGGTCTTCCAGAGCTTTCAAAAAGAGAACAACGGATTCTCGCGCGGGCAAAAGACAAAATCAAGACCATCAACGAGGACATGCTTAATTCCAAAGGATTAACCGAGGCAGAGGCCAACGCGGCTGCTAAAGCAGGTCTTATCGATCCAGAACAAAAGTACTGGTGGCTGGAGTCCTGGCAGAAAGGCGAGCGGGAAGCTGAGCGAGACGAGCGGGAGGGCCGATCTTCCAGTGCATTTGAAACGACAGAGGGTCTCCTTGTCCACCTCCATAAACAGCGTGCATGAAAATCGTCACTGAGAAATCATTTGACCGCGACTATGCGCGACTGCCACGGAACATCCAGGAGCGCGTTGACAAACAACTCTCGCTTCTCTTTACTAATCCACATCACGGTTCTCTCCAGACCCAGAAGATGCGAGGGCAAGCCGATATCTGGGAGGCCCGCGTCACTGGAAGTTACAGATTCACATTCAAGATCGTGGGTGATACCTACCGTCTGCGTCGAGTAGGGACTCATGAGATTTATAGGAAACCGTAAGAAATGCCTACAGGCCCGCTGGCAATTTTTTATTCCCACTCGTACACGAGTGGGTTTTTATTTTTCAACACCACTTCGCGAGAGGTGAAAAGACAGATTCGGTTTTGTTGCATTCTACCCCATGACCTGCTATAATAGACATTACGTAAGATGACACACGGGACGGCACGGGGACCGTCCCCTACGCCATGATCCATGTTTAAATAAGGAAAAATCAGATGCAAACACGGGTTCCTTTTAATGAATTAAAAGAGGCATTTGTCGCGGCACTCCTGAAAGCGGGATTGTCACAGAACCGCGCGGAATTGTGCGGGCGATTATTCGCAGAAAATCAGCGCGACGGCGTCTATTCCCACGGCCTGAACCGATTTCCCGGGCTACTGGCAAAACTTAGCGAAGGGCGATTAGACGGCACAGCCGAACCCGAATGCGTAAAAGCGCTGGGCGTCATAGAACAATGGGATGGCAAAATGGGAATAGGGCTGATCAATGCCCATCTCGCAATGGGACGCGCAATTGAAATCGCAAAAGCAAACGGCATGGGATGCGTGGGCTTGCGCAACACCAACCACTGGATGCGCGCTGGAGCCTATGGCCTGCAAGCCGCCGACGCGGGATGCATCGGCATGTGCTGGACAAATACAACCCCGCTCATGCCGCCCTGGGGCGCAACGGAAAAACGCATTGGAAACAATCCCATGACAATGGCCATCCCCAGAAAAGAGGGCCATATCCTCCTGGACATGGCGATGAGCCAGTATTCCAATGGCAAATTAGAAGTCTTGCAAGCGCGAGGAGAGACTCTGCCTATCGCCGGAGGATTTGATACAGAGGGCAATCTGACATGCGACCCCGGTGCCATACTCGATTCAAAACGCGCCCTCCCAATCGGCTACTGGAAAGGATCGGCACTCGCGATCGTACTCGACACCCTCGCAGCGCTATTATCAGCCGGTCAAACAACGCACGACATCGGCGCACAGGGCGATGAACACGCCGTATCGCAAACCTATATTGCAATTGACGTCACATCATTAAACGGACGGGAATTATGTGAACGCATTGTAAACGGCATCATTGACGACCTGCATGAAGTTCACGAATCCGCACGCTATCCCGGCGAAGGCATGTTGCGGATACGACGCGAGAGTCTGGAGAAAGGGGTGGTGGTAGAGGAGGATCAGTGGGAGGAATTATTGAGGATATAACCATTTTTCAGGAGCGTTTTTATGTCAAACCCATTATTACCCACGACCAATGCCGACGGCTTGCCCGTCGCGCCCATGAGTGAAGAGCAGAAATACACATTTGACCTCAAGGGATGGATTTGCTTACCCGGCTTGCTCAGTGAAGAAGAACTCATCCCCATACGCGAACACCAGATGAAACTTCTGAACGAAAGCGAATCACTGCCCCCTGACGAACGCGACAATCACGGCGGCGCATCGCAAATACTACTCGACCACCCGGCTGTGGTCGGTGTATTAAACGAAATCATCTCACATCAGGCACTGGCAACCGAAGACTGCTACGGATTTCGGTTCGACCATACGTACACCAGCCATCGACGAGCCGGTCACGACAACTTCCGACCCCATGGCGGAGGTGGATACTTCAACTTCTGCGGCAACTCGCACATCTATCAAATGCAACCCGGGAAAATTCACGCGGGATTGATCCGCGTCGTCTGGGAATTGAATGAAGTGCGAAAAGGCGACGGCACCATGTTCTTATCGGGCAGTCACAAAGCCGCATTCCCGCGACCCGAAACCCTGAGTGGACGCGAAAGCGACCTGTGGGACACGTATTCATGCGTTGCGGGATCCGCAGTAATCTTCACCGAAGCCCTGTGCCATACGGGCACAACATGGGGCAACGAAGAATGGGACCGATTGAGCCTATTCACCTGTTACAACACCGTAAATGCAAAATGGGGCAAAAAATGCCCACCGCCTGAAGTCATTACCGCCATGCCCCCAAAGCGACAAACCCTGTTCCGCGGCGTCTGGCACGGCATGCGCGAAATACCAAATGTGAATAAATACTACGACGAAGCAAATATCGGACGCTACGTCTAATAAAAACAGGAGCAATCCATGAACGTATTGATCACCTCGGGCAAAACAGCACTATCCCGGGCACTATCAGCAGAATTGGCAAAAGAACACAACGTCGTATTGACAGATCTCGTGGATGTAGAAACAGATTGCGACTTTGTTAAATGCGAACTCGGGCACGAAGGAGAAACAGAAACCCTCGTACAGGGAATGGACGCCATAGTGCACCTCGCGGAACTGCCCGAAGAACTGAAAAATGACGAACGGGAAATAGACTTTCAAACCCGATGTACTTATAACATCATGCACGCAGCACGGGAGAAAAACGTCCCCCACGTCATCTATATCAGTTCCCTCAGCCTATTCGCGTCATGCGACCCCAACTGGAACGTCACAGAAGTCTGGGCACCGAGACCCACAACAGAATCGGGGCCCATGGCGCGCTACCTGGGTGAGTTTACCTGCCGAGAATTTGCGCGAGAGCACTCCGTCCGCGTAACCTGCTTGCGATTTGGAGACATAGACGGAGATGGCGACACGGCGTTGACAACAGAAGACGCGGTAAAAGCCATCGGCAAGGCACTCGCGGCAAACGGACCCATGTGGCAGGTATTGCATGTGCAATCAGACGTTGAAAATGCCCGGTTCCCCACAAACCAGGCAAAGCAAACATTGGGCCTATAGACAATAATGACAAAAACCTTCTGGATCGCGGCTTAACACCATGCCGCGATGACACCGGCCTCTCGTCACGCCTGCATGCCTTAAGCAGGTGTCCAGGATTTTGGGTTGCTTTTAACACTTAAATCGCATGAACAATAACGAGGTAAACATGAAAGTCGTAATCTACGGAAGCAATGGCCAGTTGGGACCACACGTAGTCAAAGCTCTGGAAGGACATGTAGATCTGCGCTTAACGGACCTGGAGCCTTATGACACCCCACACGACATGATGATCGTAGATGTATCAGACCCCGATGCGGTCACACGCGCGGCAGAGGGAATGGACGCAATCATCAACCTATCCGTCTTGCGCCCCCACCGACAGATCGCCTTTGATGTCAACACCCTGGGATGCTACAACATCATGCGCGCAGCGGTTGAACACGGAATTCCGCGAGTCATCAACACAGGACCGCACTTCACCGTACAGGGCGCACCCTACGAGGCACTGGACTACCACATCGGTCCCGACGTACCGCCCAAACCCAGCACGAATCTATACGCCCTATCAAAGGGCCTGGGACAAGAAATCTGCCGAATCTTTGCCGAGCAGAGCGATGTCTATGTACTGTGTTACTTATTCTATATCTTCTGCTACCACGACGACCTGTCAAGACCCGGCCTCAACCGCCCATTCCTCGTAACCTGGCGAGATGCGTCAGCCGCATTCTTACCGGGCTTGACCATCGATCTCCAAACCCTGCCATCGCAATGCGAAGTCTTCAACATCTTTGCAAATCGACCACACCAGAAATTCTCAAACGAAAAAGCCAAACGCATTCTGGGATGGCAACCGAAGGATGATCTGACGCATACCTATACAAAGGAAAGAAAATGAAAATTCGACCCGACCTCGTCCCGGAGACCGACCGGGACAACCTCGAAGTCATCCAGCTCACGGATGAAACGGTCCCCTCATCGCACATCTACATGGAAGCGCAGATCTTCACACCCGACTCCCAGCGGCTAATCATTCACCGGTCTGCACATCCCCACGGCTCTGACCCAAAGGACCCCGAGCACCAGTTCCTCATCTGCGACCTCGAGGATCATTGCAACTTAACGCCCATCACCACCGAACTCGGAACCACCGGACCATCCATCTCACCCGATGGCGAATGGCTCTACTACTTCGTCAACGAAACAGAACCCAGGGGCGGACGCCTGACACTCAAACGCGTCAAAATGGACGGAACAGAACGCGACACCATCTATGTCCTGGACCACGCCATACCCGACACCAATTTTAGATTGAGCCGACCGTATCCCCTCTCGACAATCTCATCCGACGGCAAGCGCATCGCGATCTCGGGATTCCTCGGCGACGGCAAAACCGCAGGCGCGCCCTGGGGCCTCCTCGTCTTTGAAATTGAAAAGCCATCTGTACGCCTGATCTTTCACGGACCCTCCTGGTGCAATATCCACCCACAATACACGCGCCAGACAGACCCCATCGCCTCCCATGACATCATGATCCAAGAAAACCACGGCAACACCGCATCGCCCGACGGCAGCGTAGAAACACTCGTCAGCGGACAGGGCGCAGACATCCACCTGATCCGGGACGACGGCACTGCACTGCGCGACTTCCCCTGGGGACGAGATGGAAATGAATTCTGCCAGGGGCATCAATGCTGGCAGGGACAAAGCGACATCGCCATCACCAGCACGAGCACCCGCAAACCCGCTGAAAGACAACTCATCTCCGGACGCGCCGCGCCTCACGTCGGCGACGAAGGCATCAACACCCCGGGCGGATGGCGAAACGACCTGTCCCGATCCTTTGACGCGCCCGACTTCTGCCACTTCGCTACAGACATCGACGGAAAGCGGCTAATCACAGACGCAGGCCCAATAGATGCGGGCGGAGCCGTCTGGCTATTCGACCTCCCCGAAGAAGAGGAAGGCACCCTCGCAAACGCACGCAAAGTCGCGGACCCCGGATCGTCCTGGCAAAAACACACGCACATCCACCCCTTCCTCTCCCCAGATGGACAATCGGGCTTCTTCAACTCCGATGAAAGCGGCATACTACAGGCGTATATGGTGCGCGGTTGGTCTTAAGCAAAACTAAAAGGAGATACCAAATTGATTCCCCGACAAGTGCTATTCGGCAATCCAGAAAAATCCATGGCCCGAATCAGTCCCGATGGCGAGTACCTGAGCTACCTCGCGCCAGTGGATGGCGTTTTGAACGTCTGGGTCGCCGCAGTAGAAGATCCCGACTCAGCCAGACCGATCACCAAAGACGAGGAACGCGGCATCCGCCTCTACAACTGGACCTATGATGGGCAGCACATCCTGTACTACCAGGATGCCAAAGGCGACGAAGACTGGCACGTGTACGCGACGAATATCGCCACGGGCGAGACCCGAGACCTGACGCCCTTTGAAAAAGTCAACGCGCAGATTCTCTCGATCAATGAAAAGACACCCAACGAGATTCTGATCGGCATCAACAACCGCAATCCGCAGCTACACGACGTCTATCGAATCGCGCTTTCCACCGGCGAGCGGACCCTGGTAGAAGAGAATCCGGGCTTTGTCTCTTACCTGTTCGACAACGACGATCACACGCGTTTTGCCATGACATTTTCGCCGACCGGGGGACAGGAGATCCTCCAACGGGACGAGAACAACCAGTGGCAACCCTTCATAGAGGTTCCCAACACCGACGCCCTGACGACCTATCTGACCGGCTTCGACAAATCAAACCAACGCCTCTATATGATCGACAGCCGCAAGCGAAACACCGCCGCCTTGTTCACCCTCGACCTGGCGTCTGGCAAACAAGAACTGGTAGCCGAGGACGACCGCGCGGATGTGGGCGGGATGCTGGTTCATCCAACAGAGAAACACGTACAAGCCGTATCGTTCATTTACGACCGCAACCGCTGGCATGTGCTGGATTCGGCGATTCAAGAGGACATGGATTACTTGCACTCGGTGGAAGACGGCGAATTGTCCATCACCAGCCGCACGCTCGACGACCGCTTGTGGACGGCGGCCTACGTCCTGGACAACGGACCAGTCAAATACTACCTGTACGACCGCACCAGGAAGCAGGCGAATTACCTGTTCAGCAACCGCACGGACCTGGACGAGTACCAACTGGCCAGGATGCATTCGCTGACCATCAAATCCCGCGACGGGTGGAACCTGATCAGCTATCTAACGCTCCCCCCCGATAGCACTCCCGATGGCGATGCTCGGCCAAGCAATCCGGTCCCGTTGGTTTTACTGGTTCACGGAGGTCCCTGGGGGCGCGACATCTGGGGCTACGATCCGCAGCATCAATGGCTGTCGAACCGCGGTTACGCCGTACTGAGCGTCAACTTCCGCGGCTCGACCGGCTTCGGCAAAGAATTCACCAACGCCGGCAATGGCGAGTGGGCCGGCAAAATGCACGACGACCTGATTGACGCTGTCAACTGGACGATCAGCGAAAAGATCACGCAGCGCGACCAGGTGGCGATAATGGGCGGCAGCTACGGCGGATACGCGACCCTGGTCGGATTGACCTTCACCCCCGAGACATTCGTCTGCGGCGTCGATATTGTCGGCCCGAGCAACCTCGTCACCTTGCTACAAAACGTGCCGCCTTATTGGATCCCAATCCTCCCAATGATGAAAGACCGCGTAGGTGACTGGACGACAGAGGAGGGGCAGGAATCCTTACTGGCCAAATCACCGCTCGCGCGTGTAGATCAGATCCAGCGGCCGCTGCTGATCGGCCAGGGTGCCAACGACCCGCGCGTCAAACAAGTCGAATCCGATCAAATCGTCGAGGCGATGAACCAAAAAAACATCCCCGTGACCTACGTGCTTTACCCAGATGAAGGGCATGGATTCGCACGACCGGAAAACCGCTTGTCGTTTTACGCCGTCGCCGAGGCGTTCTTATCCGAGCACCTGGGCGGACGGTTTGAACCGGTCGGAGAAGACTTTCAAGGATCGAAAATTCAGGTGCCAGAGGGCGCGGACCAGGTCCCCGGACTCCAGGCGGCCCTGGCATAAATGAGAACCGCATGACAATCTCCCTCAACCCCATCCACGACGATTTGATCGCCTGGGCGGAATCCCTCTACCTCCCGGACACCGGCGCCTTTCGCAATGGCGACACACCCGCGCCCAGCCTTCCGAGCACCCTCTTCATCACCTATATCCTGTACAGCATGAACGCGCTCGACGCAGTCGCGCTTGACCGCGCAAAATGGGTCGCCTGGATCCAATCACAACAGAGCGAGCAGGACGGATCCTTTGCCTTCCCGCCCTCGGGCAGACGGGGGATCGCATTTTGGAACGCAGTTCGCGCACTCAACATACTGGGTGCTCAGGTCCTGAAATTCCCCGACGACCAGCGCAACGCAACAACCGTCGCTGAACTTCGCCAATGGTTCAAAACGTGGAAAGCCTCCGGCGACACCCATCACGAAGTACTCGCGCGTGTCCCCATGCTCGTCAGCCATCCAGACCCCGCCTGGATCAACACTTTCTTCGCCCAACTCGCCGCACAACAGCACCCCGCGCTGGGAACCTGGCCCGCTGAAGGCCCCACCAACATCAGCCGCACATTTGCCTACAGCCTGATCTACACGGGAATGGACAAACTCCCGCCGCAGGCTGAGAAAATTATAGATGCCATGCTAAATCTCCAGGAGAAAAACGGCTTCTGGCACGGACGCCCCAACTTTTCAACCATGGACGCGGTCTATCTGCTATCACGACTGCCAAAAGCCACCAGGTGGCGCGAGACAGATGCAAACGCCGCGCTACACCGCACAGCAGATGCGCTCATCCCCTATTACAAAGCGCACGCAGAACGCGACAAGCAGGACACCCATCAATTCGCGGCCACCGTACAAACATTTGCCCTGCTATACGAAGCCTTGCCCCAGCGATTTACAACATCGCACCCGTGGCGATTCGGATGGAGCAACAGGGCATTCTGGCAATGCCGCGTGATTGAAGAGACATTAACTGCTGATAACGAGATATAAATTAAAACGGGGGAATTATTGACTGGACTTGACTCGTTTTAGTGGACAACTTATCTCTTTTAGAGAAAGGAGATCAAAATGGGAGCCACGCAGGTAACCGTTACAATTCGAAATCCGGCTGAACCGCACAAAACCTGGGAAGGCCTCTTTCTGGTTGACACGAGAGCGACTGATTGTCTCGTACCGAGACCACATCTGGAATCTATCGGTCTCATTCCCAAAGGTCAGCGAGTGTATGAACTGGCCGACGGTAGTGAGATCAGAATGGATATTACGACCGCAGACATCGAATTTATGGGTGAGATCGTCGGCGGAACCATTGTATTTGGGGAAGCAAATGCCGAACCGCTGCTCGGGGTAACCGCCCTGGAATCCGTAGGCATTGAAGTTGATCCGCTCAATCAGCGACTAAAACGACTGTCTGCCGTACGCCTCAAGAGCTTTCGGATGAGATCGAGATTTGAGAATAGAGAACGGCATGAGAATACGACAGTCGCGTTATAGCTTGGCTAATCAGGGCAAAGCATAGATCAAAACGGAGGAATTATCTACATGGACATGTTATGGGGGGTTTGGGCATTTTTTGCGATTTTTATGTTAGTGGCAGTCTTGTGGTTCTGGAAAATTCGGCATCAACAAGTCAATACTATTGCCTCAATTGTGACCGTCATCGGGGTACTTGGAACATTTGCTGGTATTGCCTGGGGACTTTTAAATTTTGACACACAGAACATTGAAGCCAGTGTTCCCCTGTTGTTGGAAGGCCTGAAATTTGCCTTTTTAACTTCCATTATAGGAATTGCAGGCTCGATTTGTCTTAAATTATCATCTCTAAACAAGCTGAAAAAACAAGCAGCTTCAGAGGAGACCTATACAGGCGCAACCATTGATGACCTTGCAAATATCCTAAAGGAAATTCACAAAATACATCAAGCAGAAGGAGACGAAACCAGAGAAACCCTCCGCGCTATTGAAAAAGCATTGACGGGAGATGGTGAAAGCACCGTTTTGACTCAGTTGCAGAAGTTGAGAACCACCTTCTCAGACAAGCAAGACGATTTACTTCAGGCCTTCAAAGAATTTGCGACTCAGATGGCTGATAACAATACAAAGGCACTAATTGAAGCACTTGAATCCGTCATGCGGGACTTTAACACAAAAATCAATGAACAATTTGGAGATAACTTTAAGCAACTCAATGAAGCGGTCGGAAGAATCAATGACTGGCAAGAACAATACCGTCAACAGATGGACGAACTGGCTGTGGAATTTCGGATTGCGGCAGAAAGCATCGAAAAATCGCGGCAATCGCTGGAGAGTATTGCTGAAAGAAGTGACGTCATTGTTTCAAACGCGGAAAAACTTGATCCCATACTTCAAGCAATACAACAGCAGATACAACTGATGAATGATCGTCTCGAGGCGTTTAGTGCGTTAGCTGATAATGCGAGTAACGCATTTCCAATCATTGAGAATCGGCTGAACCAATTAACCGATGACTTTACACAAGTGGTAGCGGAAAACATTGATAATTCGCAGGTTTCTATGGAAAGACAAAGGGAAGCCTTGACCAATCAAGCCCAACAACTTGAGACGATGGTGACAGACACAAATAGGCGACTCAATACCGAAACGGAGCGCATTTTCCGCGAAAGCACAGCCAATGTGACCCAGCAAATCCAACTCCTGGATAGAGCACTTCAGGAAGAACTCACAAAATCCATTGAATCATTGGGAAGTCAACTTGCCAGTCTATCAAGACGATTTGTTGATGACTACCAGCCCCTAACGGATCAGCTTCGCAACGTAGTACGAATAGCAGATGGTTTACAACAAACAGGTCGTTACTCACGACGCCCATAGGACAGGATGATGAGCGAAGAAATTCTGACAAATAGAGAGCAAGATACGGAAGAACATTGGATCTCTATTTCTGATATGATGGCTGGATTGATGGTAATCTTCCTATTTATAGCCATCAGTTACATGCTACATGTTCAAGCAGAAAAAGAAAAAATTGAGAAAATTGCTGTCACATATGAGAAATTGCAGTCCGACCTATATGCCGACCTTGAGAAAGAGTTTGAAAAAGACCTGAATAAATGGAACGCTGTCTTGGATAGACAAACTCTCTCTGTCCGGTTCAAAGAGCCTGAAGTGTTATTTGCACAAGGGGAAGCAGAGGTTCGTCCCGCCTTCAAAAACATCTTGAAGGACTTTTTTCCCCGTTATATTAAAGTTTTGAGGCAATCTGATTATATCAACGATATCGCAGAAATTCGGATTGAAGGACACACCTCAAGTGAGTGGCAAGCAGGTGAGAGTCCTGAAGAAGCCTATATCCGTAACATGGAGCTATCACAGGACAGAACAAGACGTGTACTTCAATATGTACTTCTCCCCGAACTCAGCGGAAATCAGGAGATCAGGTATTGGCTGAAACAGTACTTGACCGCCAATGGGTTATCTTCAAGCAAGGTGATTTCTTATCCTGATGGCACAGAAAATAAAGAAGAATCAAGACGAGTGGAGTTTAGAGTGCGGACGAATGCTGAGAAACGGATTGTTGAAATTATAAAGCGAGATGAAAAAGAATGAACCTGCCAGATTTTTCAAAACATGTTGGATTGAATCAACTTCGACAAAATATGGGCACTGAACTGATCTCATGGAATTCAGGAGAAGAGTGGAATTCTATAAATATCGATAAAGTTTTAGTTACAACAGGGATAGAGATCACACCTGATAAAATTGAATATGCTGATGATGGCACACTTGAATACGGAGGACAAAAGCTCGTCGTTTATATCCGAGACCAATATGTGCCAAGTGATGCTACTCGCGAAGAGTTACCTAAATTTCATGTTGCCGACTGTGTTGCTCTACAGGAAATGAGAAAATTAAATAGGTACGACAGATACGTGGTCACATACCGAAGGGATGGAAAATTTATTGTCAATTTTCTTCGTGATAAAAAGCAAGAAATCGAGTGTAGGTTATATGTCTGTAAGAATTGCTTAGACCGACTAAATTACAACGGTTACCGTAGGCACGGATACTCGGGACGGAATGCAATCAGGGATCATTTCAACTTGAGAGCGTTTTTTGAAAAATATGATTCTCAAATAACGAGAGAGCCAACGCATACTGACATTACAGCCCCAGTAAATACTTATCCGCCGAACTGGGAGCAAATTTCTTACAGATACAAAGAAAAGCGGAACTGGAAATGTGAAGAGTGCGGCGTTAATCTTAAAGATGAGAGAAAATTTCTGCACGTCCACCACATTAATGGTCAAAAGAACGACAGCAACGAAAAAAATTTTCTTGCCTTGTGTATCGGCTGTCATGCAAACAAGCCTCAACACCATCAACTCAGATCCGACCCAGACTATAGGGAATACATGCAGATTGTCACCAGGGCAGAGACGGCTTTAATTCGGATAGGGAATGATCGTTAGCTATCGCGACAAGCGAACCAGGGATTTCGCTTCCGGAAAGTGGGTCAGGGCCTTCTCCGGCATCGAACGCGCCGCACGGCTGAAGCTTGACCGCCTGGAGGCTGCCTCTTCAATCAGGGATCTGGCTGCATTACCGGGCAACCATTTTGAAGCCTTGAAAGGGAATCGAAGAGGCCAGTACAGCATCCGCATCAACGACCAATGGCGGATCTGTTTCGAGTGGCGACGAGAGCACTCAGGACCAACGAACGTGGAAATCGTGGACTATCACTAAGGAGAACCGTTATGACCATACCTGCAATTCATCCCGGGGAACACCTCGCCGAAGAGTTGAAAGAACTCGACATGAGCGCAGCATCACTCGCACGACAGATTGAGGTGTCCCCCAGCCGAATCACCGAAATCCTCAACGGGCGACGTGCAATCACTGGCGATACCGCCCTGAGATTGGCTCATTTTTTTGACACCAGTGCAGAATTTTGGCTGAATTTGCAGAAGCTCTATGAGTTGCGGATTGCTGAAAAAAAAATAGGCGAGGGTATTAGAGCACTACCAACACTCAAGAACCGCGAGACTGTGCAGACCTGACGTAAGGAAAGAAAGCGTGAACCTGATAGTCGGAGTGAACGATAGACACACCAGCACAGGAGCACATCACCCATGAAAATCACCGATGTAGAAACCATCGTAATCAAAAACATCCAGCCCTATCGCGGGGGAAGATACTGGCTCTTTATTCAGCTCATCACCGACGAAGGCATCGTGGGATTAGGCGAGCGACCCTCGGGAAATGCCACCAATTTGGAATCCCAAATCAGCCTCATCAAAAACCTCTGTCAGCAATTCGCCATCGGCACAAGCCCCTTTGACATCGAAAGCCTGTGGCAGCGCATCTTTGCATCCCGGCACGACTATCGCCACCCCGGCCTCGACGCAACACCCGCCTTGAGCGCCATTGAAATGGCGTGTTGGGACATCGTCGGCAAAGCCCTGAACCAGCCCATCTACAATCTGCTCGGCGGCAGAGTCCACGACAAACTCAGGGCTTATGCCTACATGCCGACCGACGGCATCTGGGAAAATCCAGAACGCGCTGGTGAGATCGCAACCCGCCTGGTCGCGGATGGAAACACCGCCTGCAAATTCGACCCCTTCCACCCCATCTTTCCCAACCCGCGCGACTTCCCACTCAAAACCATCCGCCACGTCGCCAAAATATTCAAAAGCATCCGGGATGCAGTCGGCGACGAATTGGAAATCGGCATCGGCACCCACGGACAATTCAGCACATCTGGCGCAATCCGCGTGGCAAAAGAACTGGAAGAATTCAGCCCCTTCTGGTTTGAAGAACCCGTCCCCCCGGAAAACATTGACGAAATGGCCCGCGTCGCCGCCCACACCAGCATCCCAATCGCCACGGGCGAACGACTCGTCACCAAATACGAATTTGCCGAACTCCTTAAAAAACAGGCCGCACAGATCCTGCAATTAGACGTGGGACAATGTGGCGGAATATTGGAATCCAAAAAAATCGCCAGCATGGCCGAAGCCCACTACGCCCTCATCGCACCGCACATGTATTGCGGTCCCGTCGCAGCAGCCGCCGCAGTGCAACTCGACACCTGCTCGCCGAATTTCTTGATCCAGGAATTCAACGCCAACGACCTCCACAGCGAAATATTCGTAGAACCAATCCAATTTGAAAGCGGCTATATCACCCCGCCAACAAGACCCGGTCTGGGAATCGAACTCGACGAATCAGTAGTAGCCAAACACCGCGCGTAAGGTCAAAGAAAGAATCCGTGAGGCGATCGAGATCTGGGGTGAAGTTCCCGATTTCTGTATTTAATTCGATTTGTTGGTACACACCAGATATATAATAAAATCAACACAGCCACGATATGAGGTGATAACCATGGATATTAAACCCATCAAAACCGAATCAGACCATGAAGCCGCTTTGAGAGAGATCGAACGGCTTTGGGGAGCAACTTATGGTTCGCCAGAAGGTGATAAACTCGATGTTTTGGTCACGCTCGTTGAAGTTTATGAACAGAAGCACTACCCTATCCCGCCACCGGATCCAATTGAGGCAATCCTTCACCACCTGGAGAGTCAAGGTTTATCTCATCGTGATCTTGAACCCTATCTGGGTTCAGGCACCAGTGTGTCAGAGGTTTTGAATCGAAAATGCTCACTGTCACTGAACATGATTCGCAAGTTGCATAAGGGTCTTGGAATTTCGGCGGATATTTTGGTTCAGCCTTATGAGTGCTCTTTTAGAAAAATTTATTGATATGTTTTTCTGATCGACTGGATTGCAACGAATCATTCACCGAAACGCGAGGCGATAAGTCAATGTATTTTCAGCATCAATGCAAGCCGTCACGACCTGGCGATCGCCGGACTTGAGATCGGTTTCGGAAAAAGTGAGTGCGTTTTCGGTTTCAATACAGAGAGAAACATCACCGCGCGTGAGAACCGACCCGTTCTTTATTGTATCCATATCCCCTTTCAGAAGCGGGAGAACCTCGGTAAAGGCACCGGGATAGCTGACAGAAACCGTGATTGCATTGCGAGCAAAGAGAATCGTCTTACTGCCAGCTTCGCCGAGGGGATAGGTAATCTCGAGATCGCCATCGGGCAGATCTCGTATGCCAGGTCGCGGTATTAGCGGATCCCCATCAATCCGGAAAACAGCGGCAATATCGGCCTTTTCGCAGAGTGTATTATTGGCAATCGTCCCCCAGGCAGCATAGTCTGTATCCGTTTGAGACTGCAGAACAGCACCAGCGCGAGGATGCCAGAGCAACCCCAGCCCATACCGTTGTTGAGCACTGAGCACAGGCCCCGTATTAAAAGCGGCGTAATAGGTTGGACGACGAACAAACGTAAAAACCACCGGATGGCGGCTGTCAACCCGCTGGTGTGTGAAACGGTCTCGTGCGATATAGGGCAACATCGCAGTGGCCGCTTTTTTTTGATCCAGCGTGGGATACCAGCTAATGTGATCCCGATGCAAAAACGCATAAGGCGTAAAAGCCCAAAACTCACCCACCTGGAGCGGCGCAACAGAGGGCCAATTGGCTTCAAGGCGGGCGCGCGCATCTGCAATATCCCGTGCATGTGCTTCAGCCGTGCGACCATAAGCGCGGGGTAATTCGAGTTCTTCGCCGAGGGCAGTCGTGTCGATATCCCCAGAATTAGACCTCTCGGCACCGCCGAGATTGGCGCGATACTCAGTGAGAAAAGCTCTCTGCTGGCGGGTTTCAATACCGCGGTTGAGCGCGTAACCCGTGCCATCTGGTTCGCGCACGGCATTGTAGGAAAACCAATCGTACCAGCGCCGTTCTTTTTCCAGAAAAATGGACGCCCGATCCGTGCCGCGAGCATAGTGATAGGCAACGTGGATATCGCTGTGGTGAGTGCCAAGAAAATAGCCCCAATCGGGACCGCTACGCTCGTAAAAATAACCCGCTGGACTCTGAAATTCAGTCAGACTATCTTCAAGACGCTGATCGAGCAAACGCTCGAGTTCTGCATCGGGAAAGAGATCCAGATACGCCAGCGCGCCGCCCCAGGCATTGGCGTACTGATTGGTAAAGTTGCGACCGTGAGTTTGCAATTCATCCAGAGTAAAAGTGGCATAGAGTGCTTTGCGGTCAGCGGTTATGACGCGCTGGTGCAGAGTTGGATCAATAGGAGGACCGCTGTCGAGCAGGTGGAGGGTTTGCCCCATAAACTTTGTGGCAAAAGCAGTGGCGGCGAGATTCCAATTGCCGGGACCGTACTCGCTGAAACGCCCATCCCCGTTTTGAATGCCGCACCAGAAGTCGAGCGCAGCTTCGAGACGCTGACGCAGGTCGGGCTGTGCGTAAAACACATTCCAGGGGCGGTCAGTGCAATAAAAGAAAGCCAGCGCCAGAATATTTTCCATAATGCGCGCATTGTGCGGTTTGTTGTCCTTCGGCCTCCGCCAGACCGAAAGATTGATAAAGCCGCGATCCGGACCATCCATCTCAACAGCATTGGCAACCCGATGAAAATGCGACAAATAATAGGGCAAATCGAGTTCATTATCGGCAAAATCAGCTGGTAAAAAATCAGCAACAGAAGCGGGACCAAACATAAATTAACTCCTCTGGTTAACGATTCGTCGAAGAGAGCATACCATGAAAAAATAAAAAAGCGGTGATCCGAAGACCACCGCTTTTTTGCGTTTACTGTAAACACCTACTTGCGATGCAAAATTTGCCACAAACGCCCGAATTCGCGTTGCAAATAACTCATGTGTTGATAAACTGCTGCGTCTTCGGGCTTTACCAAGGGTGCTGGACGCAAAGCGGTCATAGCAGCACTATCCATCTGATCCAGTTCGACCTGTATCGCCACCACCTGTCCCTTGCGCCGAATACCCAGTGTTGCGGTCTCACCCGGCGTACTTTCCAGCACCATTCTCTTCAAATGTGTCGGACCAGCAATGGCACGTCCGCGATATGAAAGCACCACATCGCCCGGCTGAATCCCGCCCTCAGTTGCAGGACTATTGGCCTCCACATTGACCACCACCACTTCGTTGCCCCGTGGTGCAACCTCCACACCCAATTTGCCATACGCCATCTGCCCATGTGCGACCAGTGCGCGCGCCACCCGCATCGCGCGATTGATCGGAATAACAAAAACAGATGACGGCATGGAACCCCACCCAAACAGCGGGCTATTGTCTTGTCCAACGGCGCGAACCGGGTCTTCATAGCGCCACACCATACCTCCAACCCGCCCATTGCTGCAAAATACAGGTGCGCCGCCATAACTGCTCTGCACGCGAGCCGACACCTGAAACAAATCCGTATCCCGATATATCTCATGCACCATCCCAACAGCAGGCACCAGATTACCAAAGTCATTACCCAACAAAAGGGCGTAATGCCCAATTTTAATATGCTGTGAATCTCCGACCACAACCGTGGGCAAATTTTCCGCCTCAACGCGAATGACAGCAATCCCCGAAATCGGATCTGCTCCCACGAGCGCAGCTCGCACCTGCACGCCAGAAGCGAGCGTCACCCGAATCTCATCGGCATCTGCAATAGCGGCTTCAATCGTTAAAATATAACCCTGGGGATCAAAAATAAACCCCGTACCGTGGGTAAACACCGAACCAAACGGTCCGCTATCTGCCCGCGCACGGGGATACAGCGTGTGAATCCGCACCACACTCTGCCGATTATCTTCCAAAATTGCCGCGATTTCCTCTTCAAGCGCGCACAATAGGCTGCGTTCTTCCGTCCATCCATTGCCCACAACAAGCAGGCACAACGCCATTGCGCAACACAAAGATCTCATGACCCCGCCTCTCTCCACTTGTCGAGTCAACGTCAAAATGAATACGAAACGGGAACCTGTTTCACGTCGCGCAGGTCGCGCATATTCGATGGCCGCTGCTTCAACCGAGATGCGGAATCCACACGCGCTGAGTCCCGATAATAACGAGAATCCAGACTATAAGACTCCTTGGACAAACGCTCCAATTCCAGAGCACCTACATCAACATTCGGCAATCTCTCGCCCGGCACCAGTGGAATTTCCGGACGCTCCACTGCAACTTGTGGGATAGGTGTAGTATCGCTATAGAAAACCATCTGGGTCAACCCCAAACCGATCACCACAGCCGCAGCCAGCGTTGTAATGGTCCGCGAGACAGAAGAAAACATTGTGCGCCGTGCTTTGTGCAAAAGCTGTTTTTCTTTCGCCATAGCCATAGCCAAATGGCTGCGAAGAGCAAAATCAAACTCAGCCGATGGCCGAACCCGTGGCAATTGCGCCATACGCTCTTTCAAGGCTTGCACATCGGCTAACAAAACGCGACAATGCTCGCACTCCGCAGCTTTGCGCTCCATTTCTGCCATCTCAACCGGACTCATTTCGCCATCTACATAAGCCGAAACTCGCGATTCAAAATCAGTAACAGTCATGTCTATATTTTACCTCCGAGCAGGGTTTCCGGGATATATTAATATTAAACATTCAGACCCACATCCCGGCCTTCATTTTTTAATTTTTGTTGCAATTTTAAGCGCCCGCGATTGACGCGCGATTTCACCGTCCCAACCGGACACTTCACAATCTCAGAAATTTCATAATACGACATACCTTCCACATCGCGCAACAAAATCACCTGGCGGTAATTATCGGGCAACGAAGCAATCGCATTCTGAATCTCCACATTGAACAGCGAAGTTTCCGCCATGTGATCGGGACGCATAGATTCATCGGGCAAGTCCATGCCCGTATCTGACTCTTCGTCTCGATCCAGTGAAAACAATCGCCATCGCTTGCGCCTTCTCAGTTCACTTTTGGCCAAATTTCCGGCAATCGTAAACAGCCATGTAGAAAAATTGGCAATTGCGCGATATTCCTCACGCTTTCCAAACGCACGCAAAAACGCCTCTTGTACGATATCCTCTGCTGTTTCCCGATCACCTACAAAGCGAAAAACAAAATTGTACAACCGCCCTTGATAGCGCCGCACAATTTTTCCATAAGCATCAATATCTCCAGCAGATACCTCAGCTAAAATATCCACATCTGACTGTTCGCCCAGTCCATATCTCGAATTTGCCATAAGCATGGAATCCCTCCCTTAGGGCCTGTGTCCCCCTCCCCACCCAAAGCCTTATATCCTCAATCCTACTATTAAACCCTTCACACGCCCTCAGGGTTCCCAAAAATACGAGCCGCCTGTTTTTCCGCATTGCGCCCTTGTCAATCCCGTTTTATATTCATCTTCCCAAATCCGATCCGTCTGATGACATTCACGTAAGAAAGCGAGGAATCCCGATGGCAGCAAATCAGGTGGTCGAACAAAACGGAAAATACATCCCACCGCAAAATCTCAGCACCAATGCACATGTCCCCAGCATAGATGCCTATGGGAAACAATACGAAAAATCGATTGCCGATCCCGAAGCATTCTGGGCGGAAATCGCCAATACATTCCACTGGTACAAAAAATGGGACACCGTGCGATCCTACAACTACAATATGGACAATGGACCAATCTCAATCAAGTGGTTTGAAGGGGCCACAACCAACATCACGTACAACTGCATCGACCGTCACCTCACGTCTCGAGGGGACCAAATCGCCATCATCTGGGAAGGCAACGAGCCTGGTGAAGACGCCAAACTCACCTACAGTGAACTGCACGAACAAGTCTGCAAATTCGCCAACGTACTCAAATCCCGAGGCGTAAAAAAAGGCGACTGCGTCTCTATCTATATGCCCATGATCCCCGAACTCGCCATCGCCATGCTCGCCTGCGCGCGCATCGGCGCCGTCCACTCCATTGTCTTTGGCGGCTTCTCAGCCGAAGCATTGGCAGACCGCATCGTCGATTCCGCCTGCCAGGTCGTACTCACCACAGATGGCATGTTCCGCGGCGACCGCCCCATGGAACGCAAACAGCCCGCCGACGAAGCTATTGCATTGGCCAACTCGCGCATGGGCAACACCAGCGTTCACACCTGCATCGTCGTCCAGCGCGTAGGCAAAGATAGTGGCATCACATGTCCCATGCGTGAAGGACGCGACTTATGGTGGCACGAAGCCATGTCAGAAGCTGATGCCGACTGCCCATGCGAAGAAATGGACGCCGAAGACCCCCTCTTCATCCTCTACACATCTGGCTCCACCGGCAAACCCAAAGGCGTGCAGCACAACGTGGGTGGCTACATGGTGTACACGGGCTACACGCACAAAAACGTCTTTGACTATCAGGACGGCGACATCTACTTTTGCGCCGCCGACATAGGCTGGGTCACGGGCCACTCCTACATCATCTATGGGCCTCTATCAAATGCCGCCACCACCATCATGTTTGAAAGCACGCCCGTCTATCCCGACCCGGGCCGATACTGGCAGGTCATCGACAAATACAAAGTCAACCAGTTCTACACCGCGCCCACAGCCATACGTGCCCTCACCCGAGAAGGCGACGAATGGCCCACCAAATACGACCTGTCATCTCTCAAAATACTCGGCACCGTGGGCGAACCCATCAATCCCGAAGCCTGGCAATGGTATCACCGCAATGTCGGGCGAGAGCGATGCCCCATCGTAGATACCTGGTGGCAAACCGAAACCGGCGGCATCCTCATCAGTCCCTTACCCGGCGCAACCCCCACCAAACCCGGATCTGCGACTTTTCCCCTCTATGGCATCAAACCCGTCGTCCTCGAACCCGAATCGGGCAAAATCGTCGAAGGCAATGGCGTCGATGGCGTACTCGCCATCTCAGAACCCTGGCCGGGACAAATGCGCACCGTCTATGGCGATCACAAACGCTTTGAAGAAACCTACTTTCAGCAATACAAAGGCTTCTACTTCACTGGTGACGGCTGCCGCCGCGACGAAGACGGCTACTATTGGATCACCGGCCGCGTAGATGACGTCATCAACATCTCAGGTCACCGCATGGGCACCGCCGAAGTCGAGAGCGCTCTGGTCTCACACGCCAAAGTGGCCGAAGCCGCCGTGGTCGGTTTCCCACACGAAATCAAAGGACAGGGCATCTATGCCTACGTCACCCTCAACGTGGGCGAAACCTATACCGACGACCTCAAAGCCGAACTCGTCCAGCAAGTCCGCACCGAAATCGGCCCCATCGCCACCCCAGACGTAATCCACTGGGCACCGGGCTTGCCCAAAACGCGCTCGGGCAAAATCATGCGCCGAATCCTGCGCAAAATCGCCGAAAACGACACCTCGGACCTCGGCGACACCTCAACCCTCGCCGACCCAACCGTCGTTGACGACCTCCTCGCCTACCAGTAGGAACACAAAAAAGTGCCCGCAACGGGCGACCACAGGGGGTCGCCCCTACATGCACGTGTAGGGAACGGCCCCTGTGCCGTCCCAATCGGCCTACCTGACCCCTATCTCTTCAACTCAACAATAATATTCCGCCAGGGTTCATCACCCACATTGATGGCCTCGTGAATATCTTCGCCATCAACATCTCGCCATTGTACCTGCCCATCCACCATATCGCGGGCATCGCGTTTGACGCCATCTGATGAGACACCCTGGAGTTTTCCCCCGCCGATAACCACGTACAAATAGTCATTCTCGTGCCGATGCATGCCCGTACTCTCGCCCGGGGCAAGCGCGAGATCCCAAACGCGCACGCGGTCATTTTCAAAAAGCAATCTGGTCCCAATATCTTCAGATATATTCATCTTTGTTCTCCTTTGGGTTAGATAGAATTGTCAGCCCCACCTGCCAATCCCCAATGGATTGCGGCTAAAACCATGCCGCAATGACAATTACTATTCTGCAACTTCCTTTTCGAAAAAATATGTGGATTACTCCGCAAACTTCTGCGCGACAAAAATATCGGCGTGCCGGCCCAGCACCGCGATATCTTTAATCTGTTCAATCGGCGTCAAATTGGTCTGCGCCAGCGCATCTTTAATCGCATTCCACTCACTTGAAAGAATCGCAACAACGCCATTGGGGCGCAAAACCCGGTCAATCTCCGCAAAAGCAGACGCATAAAGCGCGCGAAGTTCAAAAACAGACCCAACCTGGCGGCCCCAGGGCGGATTGGTCGCAACCTTGTCAACCGATTGATCGGGCAGAGGCAATTGACGCGCATCCCAGTGAAAAACATCGCGCGGTTTGTGGCGACTGCCAAAATTTTCCAGCGTATCTACAACAGCTTGCTCGTCAATATCCCCGCCCTGAACCAAAGCGTAGCGACCCGCAAGCGCGCGCTCAATCATAACCGTACCTGCACCGCACATCGGATCCAGAAAAACATCCCCATCTTCCGGACGGGTAAGCTGAACGAGTGCCCGCGCAATCGTGGGACGCAACGACGCCGGGCGGTTCGCAATCTTGTACGTGCGATGGCGCATCGTGCGATCCGTAAGCCGCAACCCCAGGCGCACCTGCCTGCCGGTCTGTTGCAACCACAATTCCACATGGGCATCATCGGGCACAAGACGCCATTTGGGAAAGCGGCGATACACAGCCCGTTCAACAGCCCCCTGCATCTGGTTGCGACGGTAAGATTGCCAGCCCTGCATGGACGCCTGAACAATAACGCGATATCTTGTGCGCCCTCTGGGCAACCCATTGAA
This sequence comes from Candidatus Latescibacterota bacterium, assembly GCA_965205975.1. GTDB lineage: Bacteria > Latescibacterota > UBA2968 > UBA2968 > UBA2968 > VXRD01. The sequence continues at coordinate 4,376,977 of OZ242195.1, read as the reverse complement.
CTGTCTGTGTACATTGAGCGCCGGAATCAGATCGGGTATCTCACCTATCGTATTGAGATCCTCCCGTTCACCGCTCAGCGGCACATCCGCAAGATGAAAAAAAACATCCTCCACCGTACCCAACTGGCGCAACGCGAGCGGATCGCCCCGATAGTTAAACTGCACCAGATCGTAATCCCGCACGCGGTCTGTCCGCACCCTATAAAGGCGATCCCCAAAACAAAACCGCAACTCCCGCACGGTAATCTGCCCAATACCCTTGAATGACGTAGTATATAAAGTCGTCACAATCACCCCAAAATCAAACCCAGATCAACATGCGCCTCAATCAACGCCACCATCCCACCCAGGCAAACCGCATCCACATCGACATCCGGATCATAAGGGACAGTACCCGCCGATGGAACTCCAGAAATACGCGTCACAACCCCTGGACTCATCTGCGCCGACACATCAGGTCCCCCCGGCGACAGTGTATTGTATATCACACTATTGATCTGCAAACCGCGCGACCGCGCCGCCTCAATCGTAAGTAACGTATGATTAATCGTACCCAAAGCTGCGCGAGCCACAATAAGAAGCGGCAAATCGAAACGCGCAGCGAGATCTGCCACCAGAAAATCATCCGCAATCGGCACCAGAAGACCGCCCACACCTTCGACGAGCAAATAATCGTGAACTTTCGACAGACGATTAAAAGCATCAAAAACAGGTGCCAGATCGAGCACCCTCTCTTCCCGCGCAGCCGCAATATTCGGCGAAAGCGGATCGCGCAAGAAAATTGGATTGATCGTATCCAGAGACTGGTCAGATTGCGCAGCCCGTCTTAACAACTCTGCATCTGCGCGACCACCCGCAGAAATCGGCTTCATAACCCCTGCATTGATCCCCCGCCTTTTCAGCACCGCAGCCAACCCGGCTGTAATAGCCGTCTTCCCGATCTCCGTATCCGTACCCGTCACAAAAATCCCCCGCGTCACCTCTCATCCCCCTCTGTAACAGCTATAATCGCATCGCAAACAATATCTATCATCTGATCTATCTCGCCTTTGGAAATAGCATAAGGAGGCATAAGAACAACCGTATTGACCAGCGGGCGAATGAGAAGCCCATTTTCCCGGGCAACATCGCACACCCGATGCCCTATACGATCTTCAAAGGGATACGGCGTTTTATTTGCCCGATCCAACACCAGTTCAACAGCCACAATAAAACCCCTTTGACGAACATCCCCCACATGTGCAAAATCCCTGAACCGCTGCAACTGCTCCGCCAGATACGCGATCTTATATTGCAAATTCTCCAGCGTGCGATCTGTCTCAAATTTCTCTATCGTCGCAAGCGCAGCCGCACAACCGAGCGGATTGCCCGTGTACGTATGCCCGTGAAAAAACGTCTTCATCTCCGCATAATCGCCCAAAAACGCATCGTAAATCTCATCCGTAGCCAGCGTCGCCGCCACCGGAAGATACCCCCCGGTAAGCCCCTTGCCCAGACAGAGCAAATCGGGCGCAACATCTTCGTGTTCACAGGCAAACATCTTCCCGGTGCGACCAAAACCCGCAGCGACCTCATCCACAATCAGAAGCACATCGTACCTATCGCATACCTCCGCCGCATATTTGAGAAAACCCGGCGGATGCATAAGCATGCCCCCCGCACCCTGCACCAGCGGTTCCACGATAAAAGCCGCAAGGCGATCCGCGTATTCGGCAATAATCTTCTCCAGGGTATCAAAACACGTCCTATCACACGCCCCATTGCAGTATTCACACCGGTAGGGATGCGGAACAGGCGCGGCAATAGAAGAAAACAGCAGCGGTCGATACACACTGTGAAAATGCGCGATCCCCCCCACGCTCACCGAACCAATCGTATCGCCGTGATAGCTCTCCGTCAGATGCAAAAAAGAGTCCTTCTCTTGACGCGGATGCGCCCGCTGCTGCCAGTATTGAAACGCCATCTTGACCGCAACTTCAACCGCAGTCGCACCACTATCCGAATAAAAAACCCGACTGAGACCCCGCGGCGCGATCTGCACCAACTTCTCTGCAAGTTGAACAGCCGGAACATTGGACAAACCCAACAGCGTACTGTGCGCCACGCGGTCGAGTTGCGCGCGAATAGCACAGTCAATTTCCGCAACGCGATGCCCATGCACATTGCACCACATAGACGAAAAGCCATCGAGATAGCGATTGCCGTCGATATCTACAAGATAAACACCATCGCCGTGCGATATAATAATGGGATCCTTATCCGCATAATCTCGCATCTGCGTGAACGGATGCCAGACAGCCGCGCGGTCGATATCCTTCAAATGGTGTTTCTGCGCATCATCCATCGCTCATCGCCTATCGCTCATCGCTGCGCCAACCTCCCGCGCAACGCGGGGGCGACGCAACTTCCAGATCATGCCATCGTAGATAAAATGCATAAACGAAGTGCCATAAGTAAAAACGAGAAAGATCGGAAGAGAAAGAAATTTCAGACCGTATAACAAGCCGCTGACCACAACAATAAAACCCGCAGTATAGGGAACAATAGACTTTCCCGCTCGCGTCAGCACAGGCGACGCAAAAGCATCGAGTTTTGCCTTATTGTGAACCGTAAGCGCGACAAGGGCGATATATTCCGCGGCATGGCTAAAACTGGTCGCAATAAAAAGCGCGTCTGACGACAAAATGGGCACAACACCATACATAAACGCGACCGAAAAAAAGAAAAGCAATTTGGGCCAGTTAATTTGCGCGCCCCGAAACTCGTAAATAAGCCACGCAATCGTAACAGCGATAGCTGCGACATATATCCCTTGCGCCCCCACCTGCGGAAGCGGCGTCCCGATAAGCGTATGCAAATAATGCATAACGCGGCCTTCGACATCGGCCTGAAACGCAAACAGATACCCAAATCCCGCAATACCCCAGAGATACGAAGTCCAGGCATCGAGCTGTTTGTGCCCCCATTGTCCCTTCCCGGAATAAATCCGCAAAATACCGTACTTTTGACGGACAAAATGGAAATAATTAAAAAGGTACCAGAACGCGAACATCTCGGGCTCTTCAACCCGAAAATAATAACACAGAGCGACGAACCCCAGACACAGCACTGGAGTTATCAGATAAATCAGCAGCCGCCGTTCAAATTCAATGCGGTCGAGATAAACGAGGGGAAAAGTGAAATACCGGTGGGCTACAAATGACGTGACCGCAATGAGGCGGAAGGTCTCACTGTAGTCAGAGAGCAGATAAGGAGCGGCAAAAAAGACCAGCCATCCGAGCGAAATACAGCACAAATCGACAGACGGGGAAATAATCCAGTGAGATTTTTTCATCGCACACTACGCACGGGTCGCGCCCAGGGTTTCGAGAACTTGCTTGGGAATTTTACAAACAAAAGTATAAGCGGGATCAAACATATTGCCCATATCGTATTCAACCGCCTCGCCGAGCAACACATGTACGGTGCGCTCGTCCAGACCAAAATCCGACACAAGCCAGCGGATCATTTCAGTGGTCGCGTGTTCGACGCACTGATCGAGCGGACGGGCATTGCCCGCCGTAAAAATATGCGTCTCATTTTCACCCCGCGGCCAGTTAATCGTCTTGCCCTTGTGCAGATGAACCGTAAAACGGACATCAAAAGAAATTTCAACACCCGTACCCACAATTTCACCATCGCCCTGAAGCGCGTGCCCATCGCCAATGTGAAAAAGCGCGCCCTCGACAAAAACCGGCAAATAAACCGTCGTGCCCTCGTTGAAACGCTTGTAATCCATATTCCCACCGTGCGTGGATGACGTCGCAGTCGAAATCGCCTGACCCCGCGGCGGCGCAACCCCAAAACATCCGGGATGCGGATTGAGCGGCAAAATTAGATCGCTTAACGGACGGGACGCGGGACTGCCATAACCGGGCGTGGTATGGTCGCGGTTACGAGAAACCTCCACCGGGCGTGCCGTGCGATTTTCAAAATCGATCTCCCATAAAACCCGCGCAATATCATCCTCAAATTTGGGCACATAACCCGGATCGAGCACATTGGGCGCAACGCGCGCAGAAGTATAGCCATGCGAACGGTTGGGCATCAAATAATCAAACACAACCGAAATCGAATCCCCCGGCTCTGCACCCTCAATATAAAAAGGACCCGTCTGGGGATTGCCGCCCTCTGTCACTTGCTCGCCCGTCATATCCCTGCCACCCGCACAAACCGTCGTGGTCGAAAGCGTATCGCCACTTGCAATAGTGAGAACCGGATCGTGGGATCCAATAGTCGTGTGATAATGAGTGGGGCTAAAGTTGTGATGTGCCATAAATGCTCCTAAGAAGCTGTTTAAAAATTAATACCTGATGTTACGCATGTCCGGCGTTTTGTCATGCTGAGCGTAGCCGAAGCATCTATTCCACCTGCGTCAGTAGCAGATTCTTCGACTCCGCTCCGCGGAGTTTATCTTGAGCGTAGCCGAAAGGCTCAGAATGACAGGGCAATAGCGCATCGCCGAGAAGGGGCAAAATGAGTTTTAAAACAGTCTCTAAGTCTTCATGCAATCATCCGTATCTTCTCTGATGCCTCCCATACACTTTCCCATGACTTACCCCGGTCCACGCTGGTATAAAGCGTCTTATCCACAGCGGCCCAGGCACGCCCATCTTTTGAAAACGCGATGTGAAACGTATCAATATTATGTGGAACCGTACCTGGAAACCCCTCTGTAACGTGTTCCCATGTACCACCCGCATCATCCGATCTGTAAAGCTGACCCGCAGCCTCTCCGTGCGGCCCCTTGCTCACCGTAGCCAGCACACAATCCGGATCGTCGAGATGCACGGCAATAGCGCGACCGTAATAATAGGGAAAACCCTCAGACCGGTGGGACCACGACCTCCCGCGATCATCGCTCACAAACACCGCACGCGCCGTATTCGCATACACGCGGTCATCGTCCTGCGGCGAAGTAGCCACCTGATGCACATCATCGTGCAAATCCGGCGTCACGGGTTCCCACGTCTCACCGCAATCTGCCGAACGCATAATACTACCCACGTGAATATCGGCATAAACCCAGCCATCTGTTGTCCTGGCAAAGCTGCGCACATCTGGCGGACCACCCCAGGGCGTGTACCACTTCTCGCGCACCGGCAACTGGTCAAAAGACTCAACCCGATGCGTCTTCCCATCATCATAACAATAAATACGAGATTCTCCCGTACCGATAAGCAAGCGCAGGGGTTCTTCGTCAACAATAATCAAACACTCGATATCCTCTTCAATACCCGTAGCAACCGTCTGGGATCCCGTTTCGGTACACACAAACAAATCGCCACTCTTGAGGGCAACAACGCGATAAACCTCGCCTTTGGCAAGCGCGGCAACATCGCCCTCTACAATCTGCACAGGAGCGTCCTGATCCTCAAAGCCCGCATGCACTGTTCGCGACGTAGCAATCAACATAACGAACCTCCCTAAACAAAAAATGAATATTTCAGCTTCTCATCTATATTATTTCTCTCACCCACCCTTTAGAATCCGCTCATACTCTGCGTGGGGTCCTATCCAGAACCACACCAATCCATCCCAACTTTCAATGGCCAGGGCTCGATAATGTAGTCCTACTCGAACTGCCCGGTAGTTACCAATCTGCTTAAAGTGTAAAGAGGGATGAAATGGGTCGGATTTCAGAAGTTCGTAGTTTTTATCCGCAAGTTTTTGGACTGCGGATGGAAGTCTTTGGTAACACGCCCAAAAGTTGCTCGTGACAAAATGCTTCAAAATGTCCTTGTTCTTCCTGAAGAATGCTCTGCCAAAGCTGCTTGAGCAAGGTGATCTAATTTTCCAGCCTGCACATCTTCTTCAATCTGCTGATCCCACATGTCAGCAGTGTATTCCTCGAACCATTTCCGAAAGTCTATCAGTTCAGCACAATCTAACTTCTGAACTTCGCGTGTGAGTTCCTCAACCTTTGTCACGGTTTTCTCCACCTCCAGTCTTTTTCAGTTACGGATCATACTAAACGACAATATGCTTGATGCGAATACAATGACCTTTGTTCTTTCTCCCTGCCGCGTAAGGTACAAATGAAATATCACTGATTGTCCCTGGTCTGGCAAGGGGAATTGCCGGGGCATAAGGGAACCATCGCAGAGAAAATGCTTGTGTTTCTTTGGTGAATCCGTTTTTTTCATCAACGGCATTTCTTCTACATAAAGGAGACCTATAAATGAATAATTGGAAACCCTCCGCTGAACAAAAACACCAATGGGAAGAAAAGGGATTCTTTATCGAGCGCAACGTCGTACCAGAAGACACTGCTTTTGACATGCGCGGCGTCATAAAAAACGAACTGCTCAAACCCGAGCCAAGCGGCAACCCCAATCCAGATCCCATGGATCCCATGGGCGACACCCCTGAAGCGCGCGCCCTGAGATTTCGAAAATTGGGCAACTTCTGCGTCGAATCCCCCCTCATCTGGCATACATTTCACACCGGACGAGAAATGCTCGCCATGGCGCGATATTTTTTGGACAACGACATCATCGTCAAATTCAACAGCGTATTTGTAAAACCCGCCAAAACGGGCAGCGCAACACCCTGGCACCAGGACAACGGCCTCTGGCGCGACGGAGAAACCGAACCCTTTAACGCCTGGATGGCACTCGACCCGGCAACCCGCGAAAATGGGTGTATGCAATTTGTCCCGGGCAGTCACAAAGGTGAGATTGTACAACACGTCATGTACGAAGACAGCATTCACGGTGAACTGCCCCGCGACCTCGTAAAAGCACGCATAGAACAATGCGGTACAGAACACATCGAACTCAACCCGGGCGACGTGGTCTGCTGGCACAGCAGCCTGTGGCATTACAGCCCGCCAAACCCCAGTCCAAACAGCCGCATAGCCATTGCGGGCGTGTGGACAAACCCGAAAATCAACGCCGGGCGCATGCGTCCGCTACACCGCTGGGGCATGAAAAGCGGCCAAATCTGCACCGCATTTCCCCCCGAATTCGTCCAGAACGAAAACGGTAAATTCCACCAGCCAGGAGACTTTCCCAAAGCCTCACAATAAAACAATGAACAAACAGGGAACCATAGAACGTTCCATAGGTCTGGCAGGTGCTACGGGCGTGGGCATTGGCGCCATCGTCGGAGGCGGCATACTCGCACTTGCAGGCGTGGCCTATGCGACCACCGGACCGGCGACACTACTCGTCTTTGCAGCCAATGGTGTGATAGCAGTACTGACAGCATTGAGCTTTGCCGAGATGTCAACCGCATTCCCCCAGTCCGGCGGCACCTATACATTTGCCAAAAACGTATTATCCGTACGCGCGGCTTTCGCCTTTGGATGGGTGGGCTGGTTTGCATCCATCGTCGCCGGCGTACTCTACGCAATGGGGTTTGCATCCTATGCAGCAATAGCACTGCAAGAATGTGTGCGTCTTCTCTTTGGCGTCGCACCAGAATGGCTTCTTGGACATGCGATGGTCGCAACGCTGGCCATAGGCGCAACCGCCTATTATACCTTTGGCCTCATTCGCACGAGCGGAGGCGGGGACAACTGGATCAACTTTGCAAAAATGGCCGTCTTTGCGGTGCTTATCGGCGGCGGTCTATGGGCACTCACGGGCCGCAGCCTGGGGGCCATACACGCCAGCTTGACACCATTTCTCACCCATGGAACAACGGGATTTTTTCAAGCCATGGGATACACCTTTATCGCCCTCCAGGGTTTTGATCTCATCGCCGCCGTTGCCGGCGAAGTACGCACCCCCGAACGCACATTGCCGCGGGCCATGCTCTTGTCTCTCGCAGCGGCTCTGGGCGTCTATCTGCCTCTGCTCTTTGTTATCGCGACTGTGGGTGTCCCACCTGGACAGACCATAGGTGGCCTGAGTGCCAACCATCCCGAAGTCGTGGTGGCTCTCGCGGCGCGACATTTTCTGGGTGACATAGGATTCTGGCTGGTGCTGATCGCCGCCATCTTGTCCATGCTATCTGCACTACAGGCCAATCTGCTTGCCGCTTCCCGCGTAGCCCTCACCATGGCGCAAGACCGCACCCTTCCCGCACCCATTGGTGAAGTACACATTCGCCATAAAACGCCCATAACCGCAATCTGTGTCAGTGCTCTAACAATGGCAACCCTGCTGATGGTCGTACCAGATGTAGCGGCTGCCGGTGCCGCGGCGAGTTTGATTTTTCTCATCTCTTTTGCCATGACGCACTGGACCAGCATCCTGGCCCGAACGCGACGGCGAACACCCGCACCATTCCACACGCCATTTTTCCCCCTCATACCCGTCACAGGCGGTCTGTGCTGCGCCGGATTGGCACTCTTTCAAGCCATATCCGTGCCAACCGCTGGCTTGATCTCGGCGGTATGGCTGGGACTGGGCGGATTATTGTACTGGGCATTATTGGCGCGCCGCGCCCGCGTTGTCGATGCCTCTGCCGAAGCACTCGACCCACAACTGCTCCAAATGCGCGGTCGCAGCCCCCTGGTCCTCGTACCCGTGGCCAATCCTCAAAATGCCTCTGCCATGGTCGCAGTTGCCCACGCGCTCGCACCGCCAGGCGTGGGACGCGTGTTGTTATTATCCGTAGTGGCTACCCCAGAAGAGGGATGGCGCGAGAAAGAATCTCCGCACTCCTTACACGACACACAAACAGTACTCAGAGAAGCCGTAACAGCCTCGTTTGCCGCTGGAATGGCCCCCGAAGCACTGATGACCATCGCACCACAACCCTGGCCCGAGATTGTGCGGGTCTCGCGCGTGCACCGCTGCGAGAGTTTATTATTGGGTCTGAGCGACGTCAACAGTGTCCATCTGGAAGAACTCATCAGTTCTGTATCATGTGATGTCGTGGTATTGCACGCGCCACCGGGTTGGCACTTAAAGAACGTGCATCGCGTACTGGTGCCCACGCGTGGACTTGGTGCCCATGACAAATTTCGCGCCCGCTTACTGGGCAGTCTGTGTCGCACGGGCAACCGCGAAGTCACATTTTTGCAGGTATTGCCCGAACACATCAGTGATTTTCAGTGTGACCGCGCACAGCGCAGACTGACGCAATTTGCAAACGAAGAAGTTCCCACCAGAGCCGACGCCCTGGTGGTGCGCCACAACAAACCCCTCGAAGCAATTACGGATATGGCAAATAACTACGATCTGGCGATTTTGGGATTGGAGCGCATTGACAAAAACCGCAGACAATTTGGACAACTCGCACCGGTTCTCGCACAAAATATCACCTGTGCCACCATCATGATCAGCAGACGAGGATAAAGGAAAACACCATGAACGCGAAAAAATGGTTGCAACACTGCGCTACAGAAGCGCAACTCAGGCAATTCAATGACGAGGGGTATTTGATTGTCGAAGACGCTCTATCGCCCGACCTGCTCGCGCGATTGAATGACGCTGTCGATCGGGTAGAAGCGCAGGAGCGCGAAGTACAAGGACTGAAACCAAATGCTCTTCTGGGTAAATTCCGAACCATTGTGGAAGACGATGTCTTTCTGGAATTACTCGATAACCCCAAAACATTTCCCTTATTATGGGATATTTTGGGGTGGAATATCCAGCTTTATATTTCCCATCTAATCGTATATCCCCCCGAACAAAAGAAACGCGAGATTAACCCGGGCGGCTGGCATCAAGACGGCGGGCGACCCGTACCCGAGATGGAGCGTCCCCACCCGCGCTTATCGCTAAAAATCAGTTACTGGCTAAGCGATGTTGACACCCCAGAACACGGCGCAATGCAAATAGTGCCGCGCAGTCACAAACTGGACACAAAACCCGAAGAATGCGATGTGATGCCCGTATGTGTTAAGGCGGGAACAGCCGTACTCTTTGACCGCAGAATGTGGCACCGGCGGGGAATTAACACATCCGACGTCACGCGCCGCGTGCTATTCTTTGGCTACAGTTATCGCTGGCTGCGGGGGCTGGATTACAACCTCATGCCCGAAAATATACTCGGCAAATGCGACCCCATCCGCCGCCAGCTACTCGGCGATGGCATAGACGTCAAAGGGTGGTGGCAACCCACAGAAGCCGATGTCCCCCTCAAAAGTTGGCTGCGCGAACACAAAGGCGAAGAATATCTCGAAGCACTGGGATAGCGATTAATCACAATACAATAAAGAGCCATACCATTCAGGTGTTATGGCTCTTTTATTTTACGAAAAATCCCATCAGATTCTCATATGCGCTCATCAAAAGACCACAGTTTGAGAATGGTCTTACACAGAATCCATTCGAGATCGTTATCATTAAAAAACATGTGGTCGCGTATCAAATCCAGAGACCCTCTGTACCCACAACTCCTGAACACATGGGGAAAATCCGTACCCCACATCAAACGCTCCGGACCGTAAACATCGTAAATGCGCTTGATCATATCGTGCGTATCTCGGTGTGGATAGGGCATATTGGATCGCTGTCCCACATTGGAAATCTTGACATACACATTGGGATATTGTCCCCAATTGAGCAAATTGGTCAGCAAGGGCTTGGGATCCGGCTCATCCACGGGAATACCGGCAATGTGATCAACCACAACATTGACCTCGGGAAACCGGGCAATAATGGGTTCAACAGGCGCATGATCCTCAGCCCCACCAAACAGATTGAAACACAGGCCCAGATCTCGGGCACGCGCCCACAGCGGATCCTTGTCAGGTGCAGCCAGACCTTTAGGGTCTCCATAACGCGACAAATGAATGCGCATCCCGCCAAACCCCTCTTCCCTGTGCAAACGCTCCAACTCATCCGCTGCATCGGGTGATGTGGGATCCACAAGAGCCTGTGCTGCCAGCTTATCGGGATACCGTTTGAGACAATCGGCCACATATCGATTATCAAAGAGATAGTGGATCGGCTGAACAATAACCGCTTTATCCACCCCTGCGTCCGCCATCGTCTCAAACAAAAGCTCGACCGAACCCGCCTCATGGGGTTGGCTGGGACCGTAGGGATAGGTTTCCTCGTCATCGCTCCACACATGGAGATGGGGATCAATAATCATGATAAACCTCCTAAAAGCCACTCGGCGTATCTTGCAAAATTTTTTCAATACGTTCCAATTCATCATCCGAAAACGCGACATCTGCCGCGCCGACGTGTTCTTTGGCCTGATCGGAATTTTTTGCCCCAACGAGCACACATGTTACTTCCTCGCGGCGAAGAAGCCAGGCAATAGCGAGTTGCACCATCGTGATATTTTTATCGGCAGCAACGGATTTTAACTGGTCTGCCACTGCGAGATAACGGGCGAAGAGATCGCCTTGAAAGCGAGGTGAATTCGCGCGCTCGTCGTCTTCGGAAAAGACGTGACCGGACGCATATTTGCCCGTAAGCAAACCTTTCCCCAGGGGACTATGGGCGAGGATGCCAATACCCGTTTGTTTGCAAAAATCCAGATCTTCGGCTTCAATATTCCGATCAAACATATTGTAGCGCGGCTGATTTGAATGAAATGGGGCAATATCGTACGCCTGTTGCATCTGTGCCGCATTGAAGTTGGAAACCCCGATAAAGCGCGTTTTGCCCTGCTCTTGCAGCCGGGCCATAGTTTCCATACTCTCTTCAATGGGATATTGAGGGTTCCAACTGTGGATTTGATACAAATCTACGTAATCGACATCGAGATTTCGCAGGCTATTTTCAATGGCGTATTCAATATCCCCGCGAGAATATTGACGACTGACTTTCGTCGCCAGAAAGCACCGCTCGCGATAGCCATCTTTGAGCGCTCTGCCCAGTGTGGCCTCGCTGGTGCGATATGCCTGTGCAGTATCGAGCAGGGTAATACCGCTGTCAATAGCAGTACGCACAGTATCAATACTATCCCTATCGTCCATATTGCCCATACCGCCGCCAATGGGCCAGGCACCCAGGCCTATAACCGGGATGTCGGCACCGTCTTTGCCAAGTTGTCGATGGTTCATACAGACTCCTTTATAATAATAAGGTGCAGGTTCTGTGCTTGATATTAAGCGCGTGATGTGATACCTTGATCTCAACACATTAACCAAAACGGTCTTTTCATGCCACTAATCAATACACCCAACGAACTCGAAACCCTTGTCAACCGCGCTCTAAACGCGCCCTGTGTGGGCATTGATACAGAATTTATCTGGGAACAAACCTATTATCCGCGCCTGGGCATTATACAGGTGGGACTTTCAGAAAATGATTGCCACCTGATAGATACCGTCACATTATCGGATCTATCGCCTCTGGGTACCTTATTATCAAACCCTCACACTGTGAAAATTTTGCACGATGCACAGCAAGACCTCTGGATTTTGAGACGGATAACAGATGCTCTCCCCTGCAATATATTTGACACGCGTTGTGCAGCGGGCTTCATGGATTTGAGTTCAAACCTATCGCTGGGCAATTTATTGCGCCTGTGTCTCAACATACAATTACCCAAAACAGAAACGCGCACAAACTGGTTGAGGCGACCATTATCGGATAAACAACTCGCCTATGCCCTGGATGATGTGCGATATTTGCCTGCCCTGCGCGAACATATCCTGACCGACATTCATCGACGAGGTCGAGAAAACTGGTTGGCAGAAGAGCTCCGTCAGTACGATATTGCCAAATTGTACGACGACCGCGCGCCCGAAGAACAATATACGCGCGTAAAAGGCACAGGACGACTCTCCAGACGCAATATGGCCATCGTGCGCGAACTGGCCACCTGGCGCGAACAAAAGGCCCGACAGACAGACCGCCCCAAAACCTGGATCATGAGCGATAACGCCATCGTGCAAATCGCCCGGCGCAAGCCGCAATCATCTCAGTCGCTAAAACGATTGCGGGGTATCCCGAGATCAACCATAAATCAGCACAGCAATAGCCTCCTCAACGCTGTACAGCGCGGATTGGCAATCGACGAAAAAAATTGCCCGCCCATATCCCCACCTGTGCGACCCGATCCCTTTGACGATGCACGTCTCGATCTCGCCATGGCTTTCTTGCGCGGACGGTGTCTATCAGAAGGCATCGACATCCCAATGGTCGCATCGCGATCAGAAGTCAAAGAATTCATTTCCCGCAAAAAAAATGCGACGGATAATCCGTTGCACACAGGTTGGCGGTACGAATTTTTAGGCGCAGACCTGATCGCACTCTTAAACGGCAAACACGCCATCGGCATCAATCCCGACACGCGCTTGCCAAACTTGATCCGCGATAAGGCATAACGCGCGCCTCACACCTCCTCAACCTGCGCCTGTCCCCTGGTCAGATTCCCCACCGCCTGTTTGAAAGGTCCAACCTGTTCTTCAGGCACAGCCAGTTCGCATGTAATATCGGTCCCAAAATCTTCAGCGACAACACGCACTTCAAAATCCGGAAGCAACCGCTTGAAAGATTCATAAGCCGCATAGCCAATCGTCGCCAAAACAGCGATCCGCGTCACGCGCTCTGTGCATTGAACCTTCTCAAGCGCGTGTTGCACCCCGCCTGAATAAGCCCGCACAAGCCCGCCTTTCCCCAACTTTGTCCCACCAAAATAGCGCGTCACAACTACTACCACATCGCCAAGCCCCGAATGCGTGAGCACGGTCAGCATAGGACGACCAGCCGTACCATGCGGCTCTCCATCATCGCTCATCCCCACATTACCCGTTGTACCTGGTGGCCCGATCAGGAACGCCCAGCAATTGTGTGAAGCATCGGGAAACTCGGCGCGAATTTGATCGATAAACACACGAGCTTCTTCTCGCACCGATGTATGCGCCAACGTCGTAATAAAGCGACTGCGCTTAATTTCATCCTCTACGCGGCAGGTCTCGGCGGGAATGGGATAGCGATTGGACATAAGAGCTACCACCCGTGAACAGAATGCCCTTCTTCCGGGAAAAAGGTAAAATCGACAACAGAAGACACCCCCACACCGACGACATAACCGATCACAAGACCAAAGAACAAAGGGATACAGCGCCGATAGATCGAAATGCCACCAATGCGCAGAATAATGAGCTTGGACGCCCAGGTCAGAAAAATACTGAAGGCATAGACCCGAGAACCCGACATCTTCTGAAAAGCCAGACCCAGGGGGTGCAAGGGCCACCACGGGACGCGATTGCGAAGGAGCATAAGCAGACCCGCTTGCCCAAACCCAAAAATCCAGACCGCTATTTTACCCGGATCAAAAACCGTTTTATCCGCGCCAACAATAGCGGAAACCATGCGATCGTACGTGCGAATATTGGACCCGCTAAAACCCGACAGCCCCAGGTTTTGACCCGCGTAATTATATCCCAAATGCACAATAAAAAGACACGATCCAAAAAACCCCGAGGCAAAAGCCAACAAAACGATCCAGAAAACCCAGCGACGGCGGACGTCATTCCCCAAAAGTTTGAGATGATGAGGCAGAGCGGGCCATGCGGGAATGCGCGAATTGCCAAAAAATGCACTCGAATTGATCACGCCCAGAGCAACGGTATTTTGTTGCGTAAGCGTTGCGGTCCCCGTAAAAATCTCGACAATTTGCCCCCCCTTGCCCCCAACCGGAAAAAGATAAGAAAAACCGCTGGCCGCAGTGTATTTTGCCACAGTAAAATACGCTGCATAAAGCAGTAAGAGGTGGAAGAGCGCGAGAAAAGGAGACAAACCCACCGCGACGAACCACCCAAAAACAAAAATAGTCGCCGCAATAAAACCGAGCAATGCCAGGCGATAAGATACCAGACCGTCATCTGCCCCTCCCGTCATCGCTGCGCGAAGAACATCTCGCAAATGACCTCGCGCGACCCATACCGCCCACACTGCCAGAAAGATGAAAGCACCATGAGATTCTAAAATCAGAATCTCGGCCGCCTCGGCCTGTTGCCCGGAAAGGCCCACATTAAAACCCGTGCGAGCCATCACCCCTTCTTTGACAATGGCGATAAGACGAAAAGCCCAAAAACTGAAGAGGATATCCAGGTTACACATATAAGTAAGCCCTAAAACAGGTGGCAAAATACGCAAATAAAACGATGGAAAATTGCGCGCAATAGGCACCTCCTTGGTCAGATAACCGTCGTAAATGCCAATTCGGGGCAAGCTAATGGCAAAATAACCGAGGATATTCCAGGCAAAAACACCAAAAACAATAAAAAAGCCGACCCAAAAGAGTTTATTCCGAAAAATACCGGGTATAACGCGGCCCGGTTCGTCAAAGCCCTCGGTCAGTGCAATCGGAAAAGCCGCGAGAGGAAAAGTCAGACGCTCGTTCTCCTCCCACTGCTTTTGAAAAATGACCGCGAGACATAACCCGGCAACAACAAGGGCAATAGATACGGCGAACCACCAGTGCAGCGAAGCCAGCCAACCGCGCCAGGGAATACTCGCGCCATCGGGAAGCCCCTCGTAATACGTGCGAATAATTTCGGGCGTTGCCTGGGGCAAACACCACCACGGCAAAATATCAAAAAGGACCTCTTCCCATCGATTTTCGGGAGAAGCATAATAAAACGGCGTACTGACAATACCGCCCCAATAGGTCGTCCACCCACTTGCCGAAACCGTGCCCACAATCCACGACATGCTGTAAATAACCAGAAGCTCTGTGCCCCGCAAAGCCATGCGCGGCCAGGCCAGCTTTAGAATGAGATTGATCACGAGCCACGCGACAAAGGGCAAAAGCATAGCCATGGACAACTGCGACTTAACCAGCGAAGCAGACCCCAAAATCATGCCCGTGTAATCGCTGTAAATATTGAGCAACGCCGCAGTAGCCGCACCAAGGACAATAGATCGGACGGTAATATGCCGCGCCCGCGCAGGTTCGGGTTGTGATTGTGCAAGTGCCATAAGATTGTGATAAGGTGGCGTTCAAGAATCCAATGATATTTTCAGTAATGATATATCGCGCACTTGTCAAGAATGTATTGCATCGGGTTATTATAGATATGACCACTTTTTTTAAATACTTGTAAAACCTGTATTTTTTTCTTCCCTAAAAACGCGACATGTTCTACATTAGCAGTCCAATACTGTATTTCCCCACAATATCTTGTATATCCCCTATATCCCCTCTCATAGTTTTTATTTCGACCATTGGTCTGTATATCGGCCATTGGTCATAAAAATTAGACGATATATCGTCTAATAGTAAAAACTCCTCTGCCTGATTTTTTCTTTTTTTGTCATTATACATTAAATAAAAACAATTATTTGTGATTGTGATCGCTCGAACAGCCTCACATTGGCATAGATATTGCAGATAAGTACTTATATAGCAAAAAATCCCTCTTGAAAAGCGTGAAGGGGCGAGCATCAAACTTGCAGCGCATAACTGTCTTTCTAACAGAACTCTTTGTGTCTCGCCGTACCTGATAATGGCATAACATCGGTAAATTACGACATTCTGCAAAAAGAAATACAATGTTCAAAAGGACAAAATAGATGAACACACACAGCTTAATAGCCGTGGTAAAACAGGACTGCCCGACCTGTGCTCTCATTGCACCCGTACTCAGACAAATTGGAAAACGGGAAGAATCACTCGCGGTTTACACCCAGGACAATCCCGATTTTCCCACGGGAATTGCAGACGTTATTGACGACACTGGTCTGGAACACTCCTATCGTCTCAACATCGAAACCGTACCGACCCTGCTCCGTTTTGAAAAAGGGCGAGAAGTGGCGCGAACTGTTGGATGGCATCGCGGCGATTGGGAAACCGTATCGGGACTCAGCCCCCTCGGCGCAGACCTGCCCGAATCCCGCCCGGGATGCGGATCAAAAAGCATCGAACCGGGCATAGCTGAAAAACTCGCCGTACAATTTGGCGAAACCGTACTCGCCGCCCGGCGCATTGAAGTCGGCGCTCTCGAAGACGAAATAGAAACCTGTTTTGAACGCGGCTGGAGCGACGGCTTGCCCGTCGTGCCACCCACCGAAGAACGCATCATGCGCATGCTATCGGGAACAACCCGCTCCCCCGACGAATTGGTGGGCATCGTCCCCCCCAATTACAACAAATGTACCGTAGAAAAAGTCGCCATCAACGCTGTCCTCGCCGGATGCAAACCCGAATATCTCCCCGTCGTACTCGCAGCGGTTGAAACCGCACTCACAGAGGCCTTTTGCATGCACGGACTGCTCGCCACCACATTCTTTGCAGGCCCCATGATCGTCGTCAATGGACCGATAACACGCGAAATCGACATGAACGCGCGGGTCAACGCGCTCGGGCAGGGCAACCGCGCCAACGCGACCATCGGACGCGCCCTTCAACTCGTCATCCGCAACATCGGCGGCGGCATCCCCGGTGGCATTGATCGCGCCACGCTCGGCAACCCGGGCAAATACACCTTCTGCTTTGCCGAACGCGAAGACGATTCCCCCTGGGAATCCCTTGCCGTCGAAAGGGGATTCTCACCCGACGCATCCACAGTCTCGCTCTTTGCAGCCAGCGGCGTCACCCCCATCATGGATCAGGCATCCCGAGATCCCGACGCCCTGTGCCGATCCTTCGCCGCCTGCCTCAAAGCCGATGGCCATCCCAAACACGCAAATAGCCCGCCTCCCGTACTGGTCATATCGCCAGAACACACCCGCCGATATGCAGACGCAGGCTGGTCAAAAACCCGATTCTGCGACACACTAAATCAGTACCTCCAACTCCCCGTCGCAGAACTGCTCTCAGGCGCGGGCGGCATCCCTGAAGGCACGCGGGCAAAAGACAAAGAAACACTACCCAAATTTCGCAACAACACATTGCACATCGTCCGCGCAGGCGGAGACGCGGGCTTATTCTCTGCCCTCATCAGCAGTTGGGGAGCCAGCCAACCCATCACAAAGGAGATCACGCCATGAAATTGCTCGACCCCACATCCGAACAAAAACCAGCACAGAGAGAACGGGTAAAACGCCCGCAATCACTCGACGGCCTGACCATCGGACTTCTCGACATATCCAAAAGCCGGGGCGACGTCTTCCTCGACCGCATCGAAACGCACCTCGCACAGCGCAACCTCAAAGTCAACCGCTACATCAAACCCACATTCACGCGCCCGGCACCCATCGAACTCCAGCAACAAATCGCCACCGAATGCGATGTCGTCGTCGAAGGCCTGGCCGATTGAGGGTCCTGTACAACGTGCAGTGTGCACGACACGACCAACCTGGAAACGCGCGGCATACCCACCGTCTTTGTCGCATCCGAGCCGTTCCGAGAAGCAGCCGATGCCCAATCGACTGCCCTGGGATTTAATCCCGCTCGCGTCTTCGTCGCCCATCCCATCCAGGATCGCACCGACGAAGAAATGCAGGCACTTGCCGACGGCGCTATCGAACGCATCATGAAAAGCATTAGTAAATAAAAAAGGATCTACATGAACGACGAAAAAATCACCAAAACAGACCGAGAATGGCGGGAACAACTCACGCCCGAACAATACTACGTCTGCCGCCAAAAAGGCACGGAACGCGCCTTCACAGGCATGTACTGGGACTGCCGTGAAGAAGGCGTATATCGCTGTGTATGCTGCAATGCTGAACTCTTCCGCTCAGACCAGAAATTCGATTCCCACTGCGGATGGCCCAGCTTTTTTGACGCCATTGACCCCGAACGTATCAACCAGCACGAAGACCTGAGCTTTGGCATGCGCCGCATCGAAGTCACCTGCGCCCGCTGCGACGCCCACCTGGGTCACATCTTCGACGACGGACCCGCCCCCACGGGCCTGCGCTATTGCATTAACTCCGTAGCCATCGACCTGGACCGCGATACAGAATCGTGAAACACGCCTCAAGAGAGCGTCACGGACAAAAAAATGTTCTCACAAATTGAACAAATTTTTTCACACATCATCCGCACCCGCCTGACAGCCTTCATTCTCATGCTGGCATTGCCAATCGCGGCAGGGGCGCAGGAGGTTTCAATTGCGTCAAGCCCTACCAGCGTCATGGAAGGCAAGAGCGCCACATTTATCATATCGGTGACACCAGCCCCAACCAGTAACCTGACGGTGAACATAGAAGTGACCAGTAGCGGACCTGTCCTCCCCGACAACTACACGCGTCCTACGACAATCACCGTCGGGACCTCTGGACAGGCCACACTGAGAGTACCGATCCAGGATTTCAATGAGAGACCGGATGAACTCTACGAGGAGGGACAAACAGACAATTGGGGCTCGGTGAGCGTGTCAATAGAAGAAGGGAATGGCTACACGGTTGGTGACCCGGGAGATGCATCCGTGCAGGTGATTGACAGTGACGAGGATGCGCCACCAGATCCGAATAGCAACGACGATCCACCGTCGATGATGGAACTTCCGGTCGTAACGCTTCACACAAACCAAACGCGGGTCGCAATAGGCGACAGGGTGACGCTCACAATGAAGCGCACCGAACCTCACGGCTACAGGCATCGGGTGGATTTCCGAACGGGCGGACACCTGCCGGATATTACCGACTGGGAACCGATGGTGGAAATCCTTCATCCGCAGTCGGACAACAGGCATCCGCCAGGGGAGAGATCGTATTCTTTCCGCGTACAGGAAGAGACCTGTGGGCACACACCGAGACGCAAAATTGAATCCTATCTCTTGGATGCCTACTACTATGGAGACAACCTCGGTATTAATCCTGGCGACGCGGCTTACAAAGTAGGCGATCCATCTTCGGTGACCATAGATGTTTATGCTCCTCCAGGCTGGCAACCGACAGGAGCCCCAACAATCAGCGGCACGCTCGACGAGGGTGAAATATTAACCGTCTCCCATGGCCTCAGCGGTGTGACAACTATTCAATGGATTCGCGTGCAGGGCAATACAGAGACCAATATCGGGACGGGTAGCACATATACAATAGTGTCAGACGATAATGATCACCGACTGAAAGTTAAGGTAACCTTCAATAACGGTACGTGTGAGATCGAAAGCGCGTTGACAGCAGTCGTGGGTGGAGAAATGCCAGTCGGGACAATTGAAACAAATCCTCCAACCATCATCGAAGGTCAGACCAAGACATTCAAAATCACAATGGACCCTGCTCCGACGGCTCCACTAAATGCAGAAGTGCGCATCAGCCAGATCGGCGATTTCATCACCGGCACACCGGGCGAAGGCATTCACACGGTCTTCTTCAACGCCAACCAATCCACCGCCACAATAACAGTCAATACTGAAAATGATCAGGTAGATGAACCGAATGGCGAGATAAGCGCGGAACTGTTGAAGAGAACAGGCTATGACGTAGGCGACCCAGACAAGGCAACCGTCATCATTCAAGACAATGACAATCCGCGGATAAAAATCGAAGCGGTAACGACGCCCATCACCGAAGGTGAAAATGCGGAATTCACAATCACAGCGGATCCCGCACCGGCAACCCCACTAACCGTGACCGTAAGCGTCAGCGAGAACCGCAATTTCATCAGCGGCACACCGCCCTCAACCGTCGATTTCAGCACCAACCAGGCCACCGCCACACTAACAGTCAATACCGAAAATGATAATATAGATGAGTTGAGTGGCACGATAACAGCGCGACTGCAGAGCGGAACAGATTATACAACAGGCTCTCCATCCTCGGCAACCGTCACTGTTGAAGACAACGACATGCCACAGCTATCAATCGGCGCGAATCAGACCGTTGCAGAGAGTGCGGGAAGCATGGAATTCACCGTGACACTAAATGGGCCGAATGCACAAACAGTAACGGTAGATTATGCGACATCGGACGACACGGCGATAGCACCTGGGGACTATACACAGAGGAGCGGCAGGCTGACATTCTCCCCGAACAGTGCTCGCACACAGACCATCCGCGTAACGATCCGGAATGACAATATAGATGAAAATAACGAAACCTTCACCTTGACGCTGAGCAATGTGAGCAACGCGACGCTGGGGACTACCTCTGCGACCGGAACCATTGAGGATGACGACACGCGTGGAGTGACGGTGGAACCGACAGCATTAAACGTGCCGGAAAATGGCAACAACACCTACAGAGTAGTGCTGACCTCGCAGCCGACCGAGAACGTGACCGTGTCGGTGAACGTGCCATCGAACACGGATGTGTCGGTAAATCAGACGAGTTTGATATTCACGACGGGCAACTGGCATAACCCGAAAACAGTGAGAGTGGATGCGGCTGATGACACCGACTCGGACTTAGATCCATCAGTGACTATCACGCACACGGTCAGCGGCGGCGACTACGCCGGGGAGTCAGCGGATCCGGTAATAGTAACGATCATCGAAAACGACATATCGACGCTGAGCATTGACAATGCAAGTGCGTCTGAGAGCGCCGGGACAATGTCGTTCACGGTGCGTCTGAGCGTGGCGAGTACCCAGCCCGTGACAGTGGATTACGCAACATCAAACGGCACGGCGACAGAGGGAGAGGACTACACCGCGGATAACGGCAACCTGACATTCCCCGCCAGTAGCACGGCGTCACAGACGATCAGCATAACAATAGAGAACGACGATATAGATGAAGACAACGAAACCTTCACCGTAACACTGAGCAATGCGAGCACCAACGCGATAATAGGGGACGATGAAGCGACCGGGACGATTCGGGACAACGACACGCGCGGGGTGAGGGTATCACCCACCTCCCTGACCGTGAACGAGGGAAGCAACAATACCTACACGGTGGTTCTGACCTCGGAGCCGACAGCGACCGTGATAGTGGGGGTGTCAAAGGCATCGGGATCGTCTGAGGACGTGACCGTGTCGGAGACGAGCCTGACCTTCACGAACAATGACTGGAGCACAGCGCAAACGGTAACAGTGAATGCGGACCAGGACGATGACGCGACGAACGACTCAGCCACCGTACAACACACAGTCAGCGGCGGTGACTACAACAACGTAACAGCGGCCTCGGTGAGGGTGACAGTAGATGACGACGAGACGCCTGGATCACCACCAATAACAACGCAGCCGCCAACAACACAGCAACCACCAGTGCCTGGAACCCCACAGGTGACAATCTCGGCAGGAACCTCACCCATCACCGAAGGCACGGATGCAACATTTACACTTACAGCATCCCCTGCACCGTCAACCACAATAACCGTAAGTATAAACGTCAGCGAGGACGGCGACGTCATCAGCGGCACACCGGACGCAACAGTCACCATTGGTACCTCTGGCACCGCCACACTGATAGTCGCAACGGACGACGATAATGTAAGAGAAACCGCCAGTGTAATAACCGCGCAGGTACAGGCCGGAACAGGCTACACAGCAGGTACACCATCCTCGACAACTGTCACCGTTGAAGACAACGATGGCCCAGGGGTAAAGACTCCAGATCCGCCAGAAATGACAATCGCGGCGAATCGCGCGAGCGTCACCGAAGGCACGGCTGCCACATTCACACTCACAGCGGATCCCGCACCCACAGCCGCACTGAAGGTGAAGGTAAAGCTGACCCAAACCGGCGATATCCTCAGTGGAACACCGGCATCATCAGTCACCTTCAAAGCCAGACAGAGCACCGCCACACTCACAGTCGCAACACACGATGATGACGTACGCGAATCCTCTGGTACCGTAACGGCGCAGGTAATAGCAGGCACGGGCTACACAGTGAGCACACCATCATCGGCAAGCGTCACCGTAAACGACAACGACACACCCCCCAACTATCCAGCCACAGGTGCCCCAATAATCATCGGCACACCCGCGTTGGGTGAAACACTGACAGCCGATGTCTCAAACATCCGGGATGCCAATGGCCTCACCAATGTATCATACACCTATCAGTGGATCCGCGTCATGGACAGTGTGGAAATGGAAATCGCCGGAGCCACGGACTCGACGCATGAAGTCGTAACAGCCGATAGCGGTTACCAGCTAAAAGTTCGGGTCAACTTCACCGACGATGTGGGCTATCCCGAAGAACTCGAAAGCGCATTGACAGCGATGGTGGTCATCCCTGGCGTAACGCCGATCATAACAATCACAGCGGACCCCCCAGGTGTCACCGAAGGCACGCCTGCCACTTTCACAATCACAGCGACACCTGCCCCCACAATCACACTCACTGTGAACGTGAACGTCACCGAAACCGCCAATACCCTCAGCGGCACACCCCCCTCAACCGTCACCATCAGCGCTGGTCAAACCACCCTGACAGTCGCAACAGACAACGATAAGACAGATGAACACGCCAGTGTCGTAACCGCGCAAGTGCAAACCGGAATGGGCTATACAGTAGGCACACCATCCTCAGCCAGAGTACTCGTCCTGGATGACGACCTGCCACCCGCGATGGACGCAACCCTGAGCAACCTCACCATCACCCCCGGCGTGATGACCCCGACATTCGCCCCGGAGACATTGTCCTACACCGCCCTCGTGCCTCACGATGCCTCATCCGTAACAGTTACAACAACACCCAATAACCCGGACGCAACCGTAGCCATAAACGGCCAGAACACCACCTCATTGAACATACCATTTACCGGTGACTCGATGGACGTCACAGTAACAGTAACAGCCGTGGATGGCGTCACCCAATTGACCTACACCATCACCGTCAACCGTGCGCCAACAAGCCTCCCACAGGTGACCATCAAAGCGAATCCCACAACCGTCACCGAAGGCACGAATGCCACCTTCACAATCACAGCAAACCAGCCATCGGTTACTCCCCTGACTGTGAACATAAGCGTCACCGAAACCGCCAAAATGCTCAGCGGCACACCCCCATCGACCGTCACCATCAGTGCCGGCTACACCACCGCCACACTGACAGTCGCAACACACGACGATGACATAGATGAACACGCCAGTGTCGTAACCGCACAAGTAAAAGCTGGAACAGGCTACACAGTAGGCGACCCATCCTCAGCCAAAGTATTCGTACTGGACGACGAAGTGGTCTTATCGACCGACGCAACCCTGAGCAACCTGACAATCAACCCCGGCACACTGAATCCAGTATTCGATCCCGACACATACACCTACACCGCCACAGTGCCGCACGCGACCTCAATGGTAACAGTCACAGCAATACCCGGTGACCTGGATGCAACCGTAACCATCAATGGGCAGACCGCGACCACATCAAACGTACCGTTTACCGGCGACACAATGGACATCGCGGTAACAGTCACAGCCGAAGACAACACCACGCAACTGACCTACACCATCACAATCACCCGCGGTGCCCCATCCACAGACGCAACCCTGAGCGACTTGACCATCAATCCCGGCACACTGACCCCGGCATTCGACCCGGCGACATTGGACTACACCGTCTCAGTGGAAAATGGGATCTCGACCATAACAATTACAGCGACAGCCAACAACCCGGGTGCAACCGTAACCATCAACGGACAGACCGCGACCACATTGGACGTGTCACTTGTCGAAGGCGAAAACACCATCACAGTAATAGTCACAGCCGAAGACGGCACCACGCAAGTGACCTACACCATCACAGTCACCCGCGAAGCACCGGTCCCACAGGTGACCATCTCGGCAGGGACCTCCCCCATCACCGAAGGCACGGATGCCACATTCACAATCACAGCGACACCTGCACCGACAGCCGAACTGACCGTGAACATAAGCGTGACAGAAACGGGTAGTGTCATCAGCAGCACACCGCCTTCAACCATCACCATTAACGCCAATGAAACCACCGCAATCCTGACAGTCGCAACAGAAGACGATAACACAAATGAAAACGCCAGCATCATAACCGCAGCATTACAGTCCGGAACAGGCTATGCAGTAGGCACACCATCCTTGGCAAGCGTCACCGTAAACGACAACGACACACCCCCCAACTATCCAGCCACAGGCGCCCCAACAATCAGCGGCACACCCGAAGTGGGAGAAACACTGACGGCGGACGTCTCGAACATCCGGGATATCGACGGCCTCGAAAATGTCACCTATATCTACCAGTGGATCCGCGTAATAGGCGGTGTAGAAACCGAAATCTCAGGCACCACAGGTGTGACATACGAAGTCGCAACAGCCGACATTGGTTCCCAGATAAAAGTCCGGGTGAACTTCAACGATGATTTGGGCAACGCCGAAGAATTGGAAAGCGACTTGACAGCACTCGTCGTTGCCCCCGTAGTGCCAGTCTTGACAATCACAGCAAGTCCCTCACCCATCACCGAAGGCGCGGCTGCAACCTTCACAATCACAGCGACCCCTGCATCCACAGCCGAACTGACCGTCAATGTGAACATCAGTGAAACCGGCAACGTCATCAGCGGCACACCACCATCAACCGTCACCATCAGCACCAACCAGACCTCTCTAACCGTCGCAACAGCCGACGACAATACAGATGAAGAAGCCAGCGCAATAACCGCAGCACTACAAGCCGGAACAGGCTACACGTTGGGCACACCATCCTCGGCGAGCGTCACCGTAAACGACAACGACATCCCCTCGAACTCGCCAGCCACAGGCGCCCCAACAATCACCGGCACACCGCAAGTAGGTCAAACACTAACCGCGGACATCTCGAACATCCAGGATGCCAATGGCCTCACCAATGTATCATACATCTATCAGTGGATCCGTCTGGTAGGCAGTGCTGAAACCGAAATCATCGGCGCCACAGATGTGACATACGCAGTCACAATAACCGATGTTGATCGCCAGCTAAAAGTCCGGGTGAACTTCACCGACGACCTGGGCTATGCCGAAGAACTGGAAAGCGTTTGGACAGCAGTTATTACACCAGAGGAACCCCGCGTGGTAAAATTAGACGGATGGCTGGCGCGATTTGGGCGAACAGCATCGAATCACGTAATCGAAACAGTACGCGAACGCGTGAGGGGGCACGTGGGCACCAACCATGTGGTGATTGGCGGATACAATCTGGATCAAATGAATTACAACGGACTATTTTTTAATCCGGCATTGAGGCCGGGCGAATCCCCAATGAGATTTAGCATTGAGGCCGCGCAGAGCGATCAAAACAAAGAGATATTGAAGCAAATCATATCGAGTACATCATTTGCCCTGTCTGGCACAATGGGACCGTATAGCGAACCTCGATGGGCAGTGTGGGGCCGGGGTGCAACAACGCGCTTTAGCGGCACCGACGACGATCAGACAGTAGAAGGCGACGTAACATCGGTCATGCTGGGCATCGACTACGGAGATAACAATTTCCAGGGCGGACTTGTCCTATCCTACACCATGGGCGATGGCATACTGAAGACCCGCGACGAATGGTCAGTAGAGACAACCCTGACGGGTATTTATCCCTGGGCGCGCCTCGCATTGACAAACCGATTCTCTGTATGGGGAATGCTGGGCTATGGCGGAGGCGATCTGCCCCTATCCCTCGAGGGCATCAAGCAATTAGAGACAGACGCAAACATGGTCATGGGAGCCATTGGTACCCGCACCGATTTAATCGGATCGACCTATCATGACGGATTCTCATTATCACTGGCGTCTGATATGATGCTATCGCGTGCGAATGCGGATGATCTGAGGGATTTGCTGGAAAACAAGGGCACAGCGAGCCGCGTACGCGTATTATTAGAGGGATCACACGTACTCTGGGTCGCCGGGGGATCACTGCAACCATTGGCCGAGGTGGGAATGCGGTATGATGGCGGCGATGCAGACACGGGCATGGGGATAGAAATTGGTGCCGGGATGCGCTATACACTGACCTCGCTGGGCCTGATGATTGAAGGTCGGGTGCGCGGCCTCATAGCACACCGGGAAAGCAGTTATGAAGAATGGGGCGGATCGGGCACAATCCGCCTGTCTCCAAATCCATCGGGCGAGGGGCTATCGCTTCGGATATCGCCAACATGGGGCAACGCATCTGGCAGCGCGCGTGCCCTGTGGTCGATGCCAGACATGGGCAACATCGCATCTGGTCGCAACTCGGAAGTCTATGCATCTAACCGCGTATCCACTGAAGTAGCTTATGGCGTGCCGCTGAGCGATAAATTAGTTGCAACCCCATTTGTCGGACTACAAGACAGGCACAAACGGATCGGCGTCGGCCTGCACAGAGGTTCGTTGTTCGGTCTCGCAGTCGAGGGCATGCAACACAACCAGGATCTTGCCCTGCGGGTTCGCGCGGGCATGCACACGCAACACATCATCCTCCGCCTTGAAGGCAGCCTCGATACATACGGTCACCACGCCTATTTCAGACTACACCACGATATGAAGTAAGATTTAATGACCCTCAAAACCCTGAACCACATCCTCTCCAAATTCCGCAACCGCGCCATCCTGGTCATCGGCGACTACTTCCTGGACCGCTATCTCATCACGGACCCCGACCTCGCCGAAACATCCATCGAAACCGGCCTTGAAGCGCGCCAAATAATCGCCATTCGCAACCAGCCCGGCGCAGCCGGCACCATCACCTCCAACCTCAGCACCCTCGGCATTGGACATATCTATGCCCTGGGCGTAATCGGTCGCGACGGTCAGGGCTATGACCTCAAACAGGGACTGCGCGCCACGGGTGTAGATATCACCCACCTCATCGAAACACCCGACCGCTTCACCCCGACTTATACCAAACTCGTAAACAAAAAAACAGGCGCTGAAATGGAACGCCTGGACATAAAAAATCGAACGCCATTACCCCTCGACCTCGAAAATCAACTCATCAAAACCCTGCGCCATCTCCTCCCCCAGGTAGATGGCGTCATAGCCCTCGACCAGGTACAGGAACCCAACTGCGGCGTACTCACAGATCGCGTCGTCGCCGAACTCGCAAGCCTCTCCAAACCCCATCCCAGCACCATCTGCTTTGCCGACTCCCGCACCCGCATCACCAACTTCAAAAACGTCATACTCAAAGCCAACCGCGACGAAGCCATTCACGCCACGGGAGAACGCGACCTCAACCAATGTGCCCGCATCTTTTCCCAGCGCACCGGCAAACCCGTCTTCATCACCCTTGGACCCGACGGCATTCTCGTTGCCAACAACGAAAATCTCACGCATATTCCCGGTATAAAAGTTCCGCCCCCCATTGATATAGTTGGCGCAGGCGACAGCGTCTCGGCATCTGTGGTCTCCGCCCTTTGTGCTGGCGCATCACTATCCGACGCCGCTCAAATAGGCGTATTGGCCTCATCCATCACCATACAACAAATCGGCACAACCGGTACGGCCTCGCCCGAACAAATCGCAAAGCGATTTCGAGACACCCAAACATCTTAAAGGAACCTCCATGTCTGACAAGCCCAACTTCATCGTATTCATGAGTGACGATCAGGGACACCGCGACCTCTCTTGCATGGGCGCGACCGACTTCCAAACCCCCAACTTTGACCGCATCGCATCTCGGGGAGCCAAACTCACCCGCTGGTACTCCAATGCCCCCATCTGCTCCGCCGGGCGCTGCGGCATACTCACCGGGCGCTATCCCATTGCCGCGGGCATACCCGGCAACGTAGGCGTAGATGCCGACGGCCTGTCACCGGACTTGCCCACCATTCCCAAAGCACTCAAAAAACTGGGCTATCAAACTTATATGTCGGGCAAATGGCACCTGGGCAACCGCGAACCCTTCTTGCCGCACAACCACGGCTTTGACCACTGGTTTGGCTTCACCAACGGCTGTATCGACTACTACTCGCACATCTTCTACTGGGCACTATCCTCGAAAAACCAGGCGCGGCACGACCTCTGGGAAGACGGCAGAGAAGTGTATCGCAACGGCACCTACTTCGTCGATCTCATGCGCGACAAAGCCATTGAATACATCCAAAAAGCCAAAAACGATGGACAACCCTTCTTCATGTACATCCCATTCAACACCCCGCACTATCCCCTGCACGCGCCAGAAGAATACATGGAACGCTATGCCCATCTATCTCGCTCGCGACAACTCATGACCGCCATGCTCACCGTCATGGACGACGCCATCGGCAAAATCCTCGACGAACTCGAGCGACTGGACCTCTTTGACAACACCTGCATCTTCTTTCAACCCGATCACGGCCCCTCGCGCGAACCGCGCAACTGGACCGACGGCACAGACCTCCCCTATCCCGGCGGCGACACAGGTGGCCTGCGCGGACACAAAGGCACCCTCTGGGAAGGCGGCATTCGCGTCCCCACCCTCATGAGCTGGCCCGCACGCGTACAGGGCGGAAAAACCATCGACGAAATCGGCATCGGCATGGACATCTTCCCCACCATCCTCACCGCCGCAGGTGGCGACCCCGAACAATACAACCTCGACGGCACGGACATTATCCCAATGATCGCCGACAACGCCCCCTCACAGCACGGCGACCTCTTCTGGACACAAGGACCCAAAGGCAACACCCGTGTGATTCAACGCGACCGCTACAAACTCCTCATCGACCAAAACGAAATACACCTCTCCAACCTCGACACCGATCCCAACGAAACCACCAACATCGCAGGCGACGAACCCGACCTCACCAGCGACCTCCTCACCCGCCTTAATGAGTGGCATGCCTCCGTAACCCAATAATCCCTGTCCCTACAAACACTGGATCGCGGCTCAAGCATGTCCCTGCATGGTGTTGAGCAGGGAACCCATGCCGCGATGACAATCGGCCGCTCGTCACGCCTGCATGCTTTAAGCAGGCGTCCAGTTTTTCTCACTTCACACTTCCTACTTCACACTTCTATCCTCTCCCCCCCTTCACACTCCAAACCGAACCCGACGTATAAGTATTGCGCTCAGAACACAAAAACTCGATCACCTCAGCCACCTCCTCCGGATCCGAATACCGCCCCATCGCCTGCCCCGGGGGACTGGCAATATACTCGGGCGAAAACCTCGGCACCACCATATCCGTCAACGCCCGCCCCGGCTCCACGCCATTGACAAACACACCCTGTTTGCAATACGCATTACCTAGCGCGCCGATAAATGAATACACAGCCCCCTTCGACACCGAATACGGCACCTGATTTGGACTGCCATTTCGCGCACCCGAAGTAATCGTCACACAGCGCCCCCAACCCCCTGCGAGCATATGGGGAATTGCAGCCTGATGAAAATGATAAACCCCGTACACATTGATACGCATCACCTTATCAAACTGCGCCACGGGCTGCTCAAAAAACGGCTTCTCCCATCCCAAAACACCGGCACAACACACCAGAATATCCAATCTCCCAAAACGCGCAACCGCCTGTGCCACACACGCCTGAACAGCAGCCTCATCCGTCACATCAGTCTCCACAAACATCGCCTGCTGTCCCAATGCCTCAATCTTTTCAACCATCTCCGCCCCCTCTCTTGCCAGAACATCGGCAATCACAACATCCCGCCCCTCCTCTGCAATCCGAACCGCCGTTGCTCCACCAATACCCCGCGCACCCCCTGTAACAAGCGCAACCCGCCGTTCCTTCTCCGCTGCAAAACGCAAATTCGACATCTCACCCTCCTCGTATTCTATTGCCCATTATCGTCTCATCGGTTAATATAATCCAATAAGATCAGAATCGGGAAAAGGATTTCCCTCCTACAATACGCCTGTTGGAGCGGCATCCCTGCCGCGATCAGAGGCAAACTCACAGGTATATTGACGGTCAAATTTGTTTTAGCGTTGTAGTCTTAATTTCTAACTTTTAATTCTTAACAGGAGCATATCCATGAAAATCGACCAGGTCGAACACTTCCTGCTCGGCAACAGCTATGTCGTCCGCCTCACCACCGACACCGGCATCTCCGGCATTGGAACCTCTGCCTGCTGGGGCTATCCCGAAGCCATCCAATCCATAGCCAAAGTCTTCAAAGAATATCTCATCGGACAAAACCCCATGCGCATTGAACACCACTGGCAGCACCTCTACCGCATGGCACCCTTTCGCGGCACCGCGCTCTGCGGCGCAGTCAGCGCAATGGACATCGCCCTGTACGACATCAAAGGCAAACACTTTCAAGTCCCGGTCTGGGAACTCCTCGGCGGCAACTGCCGTGACAAAATTCGCCTGCACCTGCTCGCGGGCGGACCCACACCCGAACAAATGTATAAAAACGCAAAAGCCGCTGTTGCCGAAGGCTTCACCGCCATCAAATTTGATCCCATCACAGCCGGGTACCAGAACCAGGCGCAATCGCGCATCATAAAAAACGCCGTCGAAATCGTCGCCGCAGCTCGCGAAGCCGCCGGACCCGATGTGGATCTCATCGTCGAAATCCACCGCAAACTTACCCCAATGGTCGCCGTAGCCCTGGGCGAAGCCCTTATCCCCTATCACCTCTACTTCATGGAAGACCCCATCCAGATAGACACCATCACCACCCAGGCAGAAATCGCCAAACGCATCCCCGTACCCCTGGGCAATGGCGAGCGCTTCACCTCAATATGGGAATTTCGCGAACTCCTCGAACACGGCGGACCCCAATACGTGCGCCCGGACATAGCCCTGGCAGGAGGCCTGACCCACTGCAAAAAAATCGCCGCCATTGCCGAATCCTATCACTGCGCGGTCGTCACCCACAACTTTCTCAGTCCCCTGGGCACAGCCGCATCCTTACACCTCGACGCCAGCATTCCCAACTTCATCACACAGGAATACTCCAAAAACGACGAAAGCGAACGCAACGCCGTGTACAAATGCGCGCACAAACGCGAAGGCGGTTATATCCCCCTTCCCGAAGCACCTGGCCTTGGCGTTGAACTCGACGACGCCAAAATCCCCGACACGCCCTTTGCCCCCTTGACCAAAGTCAATACACCGAGACGAGAGGACGGATCAATCGCGTATGCGGTGTGAAACAAATTACAAAACCGCCATACTCAATGCGGTATCAAACCCCGAAACCTTTCTCAGGCTTACCCTGAGCCATCCGCGTCGCGGCACTACCTGTAACAAAATCGCCGTCCGCCTGGTCCAGATCAAAAACGCGCCCCACCTCCAGATCGCGCGATATAGCCGCACGCAAGACATCACGGAAAACATCCCATTGACCGACGCGAACACCGCGCTCGATGAACTACTCGCCCTACCCTTCACGCAAATCCACGTACAAACCAGCCGAGAAGACCTCCACATTCGCATCACAAAAAAAGGCCGCGCACTGTTCAAACGCGCAAAACCCTCGCGTCCAGATACCCAACCCACTCTCTCGCACAACCGCGTCAAACACCACCCCCTATCCGACAACCGTCCCGACACCTTTCTACAGAGCCTCGGCATCATGGATCACAACGGGCGCGTACGCGCATCCATGCGCGACAAATTCAAACAAATCAACGCCTTTCTCCACCACTTACAACCCGTCATACCAGAAACAAATCGCCCCCTCACCCTCATAGACTGCGGGTGCGGCAACGCGTATCTCACATTCGCAGCGTATCACTACCTGAACAACATACAGAACATCCCCGCGCGACTCATCGGCATTGACCACAACCCGTCCCTCATCGCCAAATGTCGCACCCTCGCCCGTGACCTCGGCTGGACAGACCTCGCCTTTCACAATTCCAGCATCGCCGACTTCGCCCTCCAAACACCGCCCGACATCGTCTTTAGCCTGCACGCCTGCGACACAGCAACCGACGACGCCATTGCCCGCGCCGTACAGTGGAACAGCCCCGTCATCCTCGCAGCACCCTGCTGCCAGCACGAACTGCGCCCACAACTCGACGCATCTGTCTTCGCACCCGTAATGGCACACGGCATCCTCAAAGGGCGCACCGCTGACATCCTCACCGACGCCTGCCGCGCACAAATCCTGCGCATACTGGGCTATCGCACCGAACTCATAGAATTTATCGACTCCAAACACACGCCCAAAAACATCCTCATCCGCGCAAAAAAAACCTCCCGAAAAAATGATCCAACCCTCGTTCAGGAGTATCGCACCCTGCGCGACTTCTGGCACATCAAACCCAGCCTCGAGCGACTGCTCGCCCGCGAACTCGCGCCTCTCTTATCCTGATTTTCCAAATTGGAGAAAACGCATGAAACACCTTATCCTAATCTGTATCTTGAGCTTCGTACATCATCCGGTATTTGCACAGGACGGAAAAGCCCTGTACGCGACATATTGCGCGCAGTGTCACGGTCCCGACCTGAAAGGAGGCAATGCACCGAGCATGGTGGATGGCATCTGGAAATACGGAGACGGACGCGGCTATCGCATCCGCAACATCAAAAATGGACTCACCGATCTGGGCATGCCCGGCTATGAAAAACAGCTCACGAACAGACAAATCGCGATGATCGTAGATTTTATCGAACAACAAGAAAAAGAAGTGGGACAACCCAAACCCCCGCCACCCGACTTTGTACAAACACTCGACTACGACATAAATGTCGATATCTGGGTCCAGGACCTGCAAATCCCCTGGGGAATCGACTTCATCGACCCACAAACAGCACTGATTACCGAACGTCCGGGCACACTGCGAATGGTAAAAAACGGACAACTCCTCGACCCCGTTGCGGGAACGCCCCAGGTGGTTCACGAAGGCCAGGGCGGATTAATGGACGTGGCAATAGACCCGAATTACTCTGAAAACGGCTGGATCTACCTCGCCTACAGCCATGAAATCGCCCACATTGAAGGGCAGCGCCGGACCCCTGCAATGACCCGCATCGTGCGCGGCCACATCAGGAACAACACATGGGTCAACCAACAAGTAATCTACGAAGCCCCGCATGAAACCTATCTCACCACCCGGCATCACTACGGCACTCGCATCGTATTCGACGCAGACGGGTACCTCTACTTTGCAATAGGAGACCGGGGCGTGCAAAACCAGGCACAGGACTTGACCCGACCAAACGGCAAAGTCCACCGCATCCACACAGACGGACGCATCCCCAAAGACAATCCCTTCGTGAGTCAGGAAGGCACCCTCAAAACCATCTATTCCTATGGCCATCGCAATCCCCAGGGCATGGCAGTCAATCCAGTCACCGGAAAAATATGGGACGGCGAACACGGACCAATGGGCGGTGACGAACTCAACGTCGTTGCCAGAGGAAAAAACTACGGATGGCCCGAAATCACCTACGGCCTCAACTACAACGGCACAATCGTATCCGATCGCGCAAGCCAACCCGGAATGGAACAACCAACCCTCTACTGGAGACCATCCATCGCCATCTGCGGCATCAACTTTTACCAGGGCAACATGTTTCCCAAATGGCAAAACAAATTGCTCGTGGCATCTCTGAAATACGAAGATGTGCGGGTACTCTCCATTGACGGAGATCGCGTGATGCACGAAGAAGTAATCCTCAAAAATGCGGGACGGGTACGCGAAGCTATATCCGGACCAGATGGCGCAGTGTACGTAGTCCTCAACCAGCCCGATGCGATCTTGCGCTTAACGCTGAGTGAAGAGCGATAGATTCATTCAGGAGCACTGCATCTCATGGCACTCGCGCAACCTGTAAACAACACCGAAGCCCTGCCCAATCGCGACCGCGTAACCGCGCGTTGTGTCCTGCTGGGATTGGGACTCGTCATAAGCGTAAACACCTGGCCCATCTATGGGCTATATGTTATCCACATCAACCAGATGGTATTCAGCTACATGGCGATGGCACTCATGATCCCATTTGTAGTGCTATCCCTGGGGCTGAACGTACTCCTGCGAAAATTCTGGCCCCGCGCCGCATTTTCCCCCCTCGAAATGGCCGTCGTCTTCTCCATGGGGCTGGTAGGCGCACTATTCCCCCTCATGAATTTCACCGGCCTGATCATGGGGCACCTCGCAACACCCTATTATTTTGCCTCCGCGCAAAATCGATGGTCCGAATTTCTGCACCCGCATTTACCGCACTGGTTATTCCCCACAGATGAAAACGGCGCTATGCGCCTCTTCTTCGAAGGCCTGCCACCCGGTCATGCCATACCGTGGGAAGTCTGGATCGTTCCCCTATTCTGGTGGTTTGCATTTGCAGGCGCAATCATCTGGACCTGCTTGTGCATCGCCGTAATTTTGCGACGGCAGTGGTCCGAACACGAAAAACTGCCATTTCCCGCGGCACAGGTCGCGTTGGAACTCGTACGAGAAGAAAGCAAAAAAATATGGCCCCCCCTCGTAGGACGCCCGGCATTCTGGATCGGCATGGCAATTCCACTCACCGTAATATGCTGGAATATCCTGTCGTATTTCATGCCCGACTTCCCAAAAATACCAATCACCCGAGCAGGCGACGGCGTCACATTTTTGCACATCAGTCGATATATTCCAGACCGGTACTTCTATATCGGAATACAATTCTTCATCGCGGGATTTGCCTACTGGACCAGCCTGGACGTATTGTTCTCAATCTGGTTCTTTTACTTACTCGTCGTAGCCGAAGTCTATACCTTTAACCGCATCGGATACACCATTGGAACACCCGGCTTGTGGTCCTCAACACACGCGGCCAATGCGTGGCAGGCATTTGGCGCACTCGCATGTATGCTGTGCCTGGGATTGTGGATGGGACGCGAACACCTCAAAGGCGTATGGCACGCCATCAGAGGACGAAAAAAATCGGACGACGCCGAAGAACTCATGTCCTATCGCACCGCGGGCATAGGTGGCCTGGCCGGGTTATTATTCATCATCGGATGGCTACACACCGCGGGCATGGCCTGGTATGTCATCGTACCCTTCTTAATCGGCATGGGCATATTATATGTGGGCATCGCCCGCGTCATTGCCGAAAGCGGACTGGTGTATCTGCGCGGCTCCATGATGCCCCCGACCTTCGCCCTCTACACCCTCGGCTCGGCGAATATCCCGGCGGCGAGCATGGCAAATTTTGCGTTCTCTTTCGCGTACTTTACAGACGCCAAAAGCCTCGCCATGGCCAGCATGGCGCATTGCTCGTGGATCACAGCAGCCATAAAAGGACGCAAACGCATGGTCGCGATTGCCCTCGTATTAGCCGGCATTACAGCCGCGATCTCATCAGTCGCATTCACACTGTATCTGGGCTATGAAACGGGCGCATATAACTTCAGAGCATTTGAATTTCGCACACACCCGCGGATCTTCGATTACTGGATCCGACAGATGCAAACCTTTAACTCCCCCGACTGGAAGCGAATAGGCTTTTTCGGCTTTGGCGCAGCCGGAATGGCACTATTGACATTCTTGCGGTATCGCGTATCCTGGTGGCCCTTGCACCCGGTTGGATTCGCCATCATGGAAACCCAGGCCGTGCGGGGAACGATCTTCACCATCTTTCTCGTATGGCTGTGCAAATTGCTCATCTTGCAAATCGGCGGCATCGCCCTATACCGCAAAGGCCAGCCATTATTTCTCGGTATCCTCGTCGGATTCATCCTCGGCGTGGCAATCTCGGCAACAGTAGATACGATCTGGTTCCCGGGCAGCGGGCACTCGGTTCACCATTGGTAAAGGCATCCAAAATGAAAGACCCCAAGACTCACAAACCCTCATCACTCGGCCAGGCCTATCGCAGTGTCGGACCCTATCTGACCCTGGGCATTCAATTTATCACCACAATTTTGCTATGTGTATTTGCGGGACATTGGGCAGATGGCAAATTCGACACATCGCCCATATTTATCCTGATTGGTAGTCTGGTAGGCATTGCCGCGGGATTTTACCACTTCTTTAAAGTCGTCTTAAAAATGGACCGCAAATCGGAGGAAGATACGTGAGATCTTTTGTCAAACAAATTGCCATAGTCTTATTGGTCGCGTGGGTCCTCGGAGGCTACCCACTCTACCTCTGGAATGGAACAAGTGTCCTCATTTCCGCAGGCGTTGGGTGTGCGATATGCACGCTAAATGCACTCGCTGGTGCGTGGCTCGCAATGTGGGGCATGCGCCGGGATAACCGCACATTTATGACCGTCGTATTCGGCGGAATGGGGATACGCCTAATTATTGTACTGATTTTCTTTTTTGTCGCACTAAAATTAGTTAAACTTCACGTTTTTAGCTTGACTCTTTCACTATTTTTATTTTACGTAGTGTTTCAGATTTTAGAAATTCGGTTCTTCGTCGGGCGCCCGCCCGACAAAGCCAATAATTCAGGAGTCTGACGGATGGCAGCACAGGCAGAGGAGCAAAGCAGCGGCAGTTTCATCCTCGAGCATATCACAGACCATCACGAGTTACACCTCGGTCCACTCCATATTCCCCTTCCCCATATTGAACTTTTTGGCGTTGATATGTCCATCACCAGCCATCTGGTCATGATGTGGGTCGCCTCTCTATTACTCATTCTCACCCTGATTATTTCCACAAAACGACGCGGACTCATACCATCGGGCTTTGCCAATGCAATTGAAGCCATCGCCATATTTATCCGCGACGACATCGCCCGGCCCAACTTGGGAGAACGGGACGGACCGAAATACATGCCGTTCTTAATGACAGTCTTTTTCTTTATCCTCGTCTGCAATCTATTGGGATTAATACCCTTTGGACAAACCGCAACGGGCAATATCAACGTCACGGCTACACTGGCGGGCATCTCGTTTGCAATGATGCTCGGAGCCGGGATCAAACACAACGGCTTATTCGGCTTTTTCAAAGGCTTGATCCCTCCCAATTTGCCCATTGCATTGCTACCGCTCATGATCCCGCTGGAATTTTTGGGCCTCTTGACCAAACCATTTGCACTGTGCATTCGACTCTTTGCCAATATGCTGGCTGGTCACGTCGTAATATTGTCTTTGATCGGCATTATTTTTCTTCTCGGATATTTTGTCGCCCCCATTTCCATTGCCTTTACACTGGCAATGTACTTGTTGGAAATTTTCATAGGTTTTCTTCAAGCTTATGTATTCACGCTCCTGACCGCCCTGTTTGTGGGCCTGTGTATTCATCAGGAGCATTGATTGTATCAACTCACAAGGAGGAGTACTGTGGAAGGTCTTGGCGCTGAAGCTTATGGTTATTTGTCCGCTGGTATTGGTGCTGGATTGGCTGCACTGGGTGCTGGCGTGGGCATTGGTCAAATTGGTCGAGGTGCAGTCGAAGGCATTTCTCGCCAACCCGAAGCAAGTGGTGATATTCGGGCCACGATGATTATTGCCGCGGCACTGATCGAAGGTGTGGCATTGTTCGGCGTGGTAATCTGCGTATTGTTGGTATTCAAATAAACGACCGCCCGCAGAGCGGGTGAAAGAGAGACATAACAATGGATTTGTTGAGTCCAAACCCCGGCTTGATTATCTGGACGCTCATCACATTTGTGCTCGTATTGCTCGTTTTGAAAAAATTTGTTTGGGGACCGTTATTATCGGCACTTGACCAGCGAGAAACGCGCATCCGCGAAGCACTCGAGCAAGCCGATAAAGCGCGTGCCGCAGCCGAAAGATCCGCCGAAGAGAACAAACAGGCACTCGCACAGGCGCAGGCAGAAGCTCAGGCTGCGATTAACAAAGCGCGCGAAGACGCCGAACTGGTCGCTCGGGACGTGCAAGAACGCGCCGAAGCCGACGCCCAACAGCTTCTCGAACAGGCGCGTCGCACCATACAACAAGAGCGCAATCAGGCTCTCCAGACATTGCGTCAGCAAACAGCCGAACTGGCTATTCTCGCTGCGGGACAATTGCTGGAGGAAAATTTGGACGATGAGCACAACAAAAAAATAGTAGATGATTTCATCAACCGCATGCCAGAACATTCCTGAGTTCGGAGTTTTTTGTGAGCCAGTCAGCCGTTTCCATCCGATATACCAGCGCATTAATCGATGCCGCGCAAGACAGCGGGGTCTTGGATCAGGTTGAAGCCGATGTGCAGGCATTATTGGACCTATTGCACGCCTCGGAAGACCTGCGGGGATTTGTCGCAGACCCGATGATGCGATCTGAACAAAAGCGCGCGGTATTGAACAATTTGCTCGCCGGAAAAGTAGAGGATATAACCCTCAGATTTTTGCTCTTACTGTGCGATAATCGCCGCGAGCGCGTATTGC
The DNA here is from genome assembly GCA_965205975.1 of Candidatus Latescibacterota bacterium. Classification (GTDB taxonomy): domain Bacteria; phylum Latescibacterota; class UBA2968; order UBA2968; family UBA2968; genus VXRD01. The sequence continues at coordinate 4,338,121 of OZ242195.1, read as the reverse complement.
CCGAATTGTTATCGGATTTCCTATCCGTATTGGAAGACCGGCGCGGTCAGGCCACAGCGCAGGTGACGGTTGCTGCCCCCCTGTCCTCTGAGCAGGAAACGCAATTAATTGCAAAACTCTCGACCTATTCTGGCAAGCAAGTGCGATTGGAAACGACAATAGACAAACAATTAAAGGCCGGGTTTATGGTGCGGCTCGGTGACCGTGTATTTGATGGCACACTGGCGACGCAACTCAATCGGTTGCGACAACGCCTCGTGTCTGATTAAAAGTAAGGTAGGCAGAACATGGCGACGAATTTACAGATTCGCCCCGACGAAATTTCGGCACTGCTCAAACAGCAAATCCTGGATTCCAGGACTGAAATAGACGTCTATGAAAGCGGCACCGTACAGCAGGTGGGCGATGGCGTGGCCCGCGTACAGGGGCTGGGCAATGTGCAGACCAGCGAACTGGTCGAATTTCCCAACGGGATTATGGGCATGGCACTCAACCTCGAAGAAGACAACGTGGGCTGTGTATTATTTGGCGATGACACATTGATCCGCGAAGGCGACGAGGCCAAACGCACCGGACGCATTGCCGAAGTGCCCGTGGGTGAAGCCCTCCTCGGTCGCGTGGTAAATCCACTCGGCATGCCGATTGACGGCAAAGGCCCAATCAACGCCGAAGCGACACTCCCCATTGAACGCAAGGCACCCGGCGTCATTGATCGGCAGCCCGTAACCGAAGCCTTGATGACCGGATTAAAAGTAATCGACTCAACCGTGCCAATCGGGCGGGGGCAGCGCGAATTGATCATCGGCGATCGACAAACGGGCAAGACAGCGATTGGCGTCGATACCATCATCAACCAGAAAAACAGCGATGTAAAGTGCTTCTATGTAGCCATTGGACAGAAAGCTTCGACAGTCGCCAAAGTCGTGGCTGAACTGGAAGCCAATGGCGCAATGGAATACACCACTGTCGTATCGGCTACAGCCAGTGAACCCGCCCCGCTTCAATTCCTGGCGCCTTATTCGGGTTGCTCAATGGGCGAGTATTTCCGCGACAAGGGCGAACACGCGCTGATCATTTACGACGACCTGTCCAAACAGGCGTGGGCTTATCGCGAGATGTCACTGGTATTGCGCCGCCCGCCGGGCCGCGAAGCCTATCCCGGCGACGTATTTTATTTGCACTCGCGCCTGCTCGAGCGCGCCGCCAAAATGAGTGACGAACAGGGCGCGGGCTCGCTCACCGCATTGCCCGTCATTGAAATTCTGGAAGGCGATGTATCCACCTTTGTGCCCACCAATGTAATATCAATTACCGATGGGCAAATCCTGCTCAAACCCGAATTGTTCTACGCGGGTATCCGCCCCGCCATGGATGTGGGCGCGTCTGTATCGCGCGTGGGCAGTTCGGCACAGACGGGCGCGATGAAGGCCGTTGCCAGAACCATCAAAGCCGATATCTCGCGCTACAACGAAGTCAAAGCCTTTGCAATGTTCGGCACAGAAGGCCTGGATGCCTCAACTCAGAATTTGTTGAACCACGGCGAGAAGTTAATCGATGTCCTCAAGCAAGATCAATACTCGCCGATGTCCCTACAAGAACAAACCGTGGCACTTTTTGCCGCCAATCTGGTCGGTGATTTGCCCACCGAAGACGTGCGTCGCTTTGAGCGAGAATTGCTGGCGCACATAGGCCACAGTGAGTTGATGGAAGAAATCCGCGAAAGCGAAGATCTGAGCGACGAAAATGCCGAAAAACTCACAGAAATAATTGAGAACTTCAAGCGCGGCTTCCGCGTTTCGGTATAAAAACTGGGACGGCACAGGGGCCGTCCCCTACACGGATACGACCATTGCATGTAGGGGCGACCCCCTGTGGTCGCCCGCGACAAAGGACCGGATGTGGCAACATTAAGACAACTGAGAACGCGCGTTGCAAGCATCACCAATATCCAGAGCGTGACCAACGCCATGCAACTCGTGGCAGCGGCTCGCATGCGACGGGCACAAGAAGCCATTGCGGCTGCGCGGCCATACTCACAGCAACTGGATCGCGTTTTACAGCGACTCAGCGGCATGGAATCTCTTTCACATCCGCTGATGACAGAACGCGCTGTTGACCGCACAGCACGTATTGTGTTGACCTCTGATCGCGGTTTGTGCGGCAGTTTTAACACCAATTCTTGCCGCCACGCGTTCAATGCGATATCCCCCGATGACGGCATAATAGCAGTAGGACGCAAAGGACGCAGTTTCTTCAGAAATCGCAATTGCGAAATACTAAATGATTATGAAGATGTGTTTCGCGACCTGTCCTTTGCCTCCGCAATAACAATCGCCGAAGACGCGGTGAACCGGTTCTTATCGGGTGAAGTTGATCGCGTGATGCTCATTTACAATGCCTTTGTCTCGGTCGCACAACAACAGCCCGTCTCAGAACAATTGTTGCCCATTGCACCCAGCGAAGGCGAAGCAACAGGTGTTTATTTGTTTGAACCATCGCCGGAAGTATTGTTGGAGACCCTGGTCCCGCGTCATGTAAATTTTCAGGTATGGCGTGCCCTGTTGGAATCCAACGCCGGTGAGCAGGCCGCGCGAATGCGCGCAATGGACAATGCGACCAAAAACGCGGGCGACGTAATCGAAGAACTAACCCGCGAAATGAACAAAGAACGTCAGTCGTCAATTACACTGGAACTGATGGATATTATCGGCGGTGCCGAAGCCGTTGCCCAGTAGTGGAGAGGCCAATTATGAACCAGGGTATGATCAAAGAAATCGTGGGCGTTGTCATCGATGTGGCATTTGAAGGCGACCTGCCCCCCATATACAATGCATTAGAAGTCGAAGGCACGGACCCCCGTCTGGTGCTCGAAGTGCAGCAACACCTGGGAGAAAACATGGTGCGCTGTGTCGCCATGGATTCCACAGACGGACTGGTGCGCGGCACCGCAGTAGTGGATACGGGCGGACCAATCACAGTGCCCGTAGGCGAAAATGTTTTGGGCCGCTTGTTCAACGTCATTGGCGACCCCATAGACGGCAAGGGTCCGGTACCCAATGACACGCCGCGACTGCCCCTGCACCGCGATCCCCCCGAACACGAAGAGCAAGTGACATCCGACCAACTGCTCGAAACCGGTATCAAAGTGATGGACCTGATCTGCCCGTTTGCCCGCGGCGGTAAATTGGGATTGTTCGGCGGAGCGGGCGTTGGTAAAACCGTGGTATTAAAAGAACTCATCAACAACGTGGCTTCGGGACACGGCGGATATTCCGTATTTGCCGGCGTGGGCGAGCGCACGCGCGAAGGCAATGACCTGATGCTCGAAATGATCGAAGCCGGCGTAATCGACAAAACCGCCATGGTCTTCGGACAGATGAATGAACCGCCCGGCGCACGCCAGCGCGTGGCATTGACCGGATTGACAATGGCGGAAAATTTCCGCGATGAACACGGCCAAGACGTGTTGCTATTCATCGACAACATCTTCCGCTTTATTCTCGCAGGTGCAGAAGTATCCGCGCTATTGGGCCGCATGCCATCTGCCGTGGGATATCAGCCCACCCTGGCAACCGAGATGGGCGGCTTGCAGGAGCGCATTACCACCACACAAACGGGATCTATTACATCAGTACAGGCCATTTACGTACCCGCTGACGACTACACCGACCCCGGTGTGGTCACGGCATTTTCCCACCTCGACGGACGCATCGTGCTCGACCGCGCCCTCGCCGACCAGGTGCTGTATCCCGCAGTGGATCCACTGGCATCTTCATCGCGCATCCTCGATCCCCGCATCGTAGGCGATGAACACTACGATGTGGCACAACAGGTGCAGCAGATCCTGCAGCGATACCGCGACCTGCGCGAAATCATCGCCATTCTGGGTATCGACGAGCTATCGGACGAAGACCGCATCGTCGTCGCACGCGCGCGCCGCATCCAGCTATTCCTCACACAGCCCTTTACAGTGGGTGAAGTATTTACCGGCATTCCCGGAGAATACGTAAACATAGAAGATACTGTACGCGGCTTTAAAGAACTCGTCGAAGGCGTACACGACGACCTGCCCGAACAGGCATTTTACATGGTCGGACCAATTGAGCAAGCAGTTGAAAAAGCGAAAACGCTCTAAAAAATGGCCTCTTTTCAATTAGACATCGTAACACCTGAAAAAACCGTGTACTCCGGTGAAATTGAGCATTTTCAAGCGCCGGGCGTTGACGGCAGCTTTGGCGTATTGGCGCGCCACCAACCCATGCTGGCCGCACTGGGCATCGGTCAGGTCGGCTTCCGAGAAGCAGACGGCACCGAGCGCACCCTCGCCATCAGCGGCGGCTTCGCCAATGTATCGGGTGATGGTGCAACCATCCTCGCAGAAGCAGCCGAATTTGGCGATGAGATCGACATAGAACGCGCGCTCGCCGCGCGAGACCGCGCACAAGAGCGATTGAACAATCGCACGCCAGACGTAGATGTAGAACGCGCACAAAATGCACTGGCACGGTCGTTTATGCGGTTGCGTGTATCTGGAACCGAGTAATATTTCTATAAATAGGAATGAAAAAGCACGCTCTGTTTAGAGCGTGCTTTTTTTTCACAGGATGATTATTTTTTTTATATAAATCCCAAATCTATACATTCACAGCGATTGAAAGGATAAAAATTAAACATGACTGATGTTGCGCGACACGTACTCGTAACAGGTGCTGCGGGATTTATTGGATTTCACCTCTCCAGACGACTGCTCGAAATGGGTCATTCGGTAGTCGGATTGGACAATGTAAACGACTATTACAACACCCAACTCAAAGAAGACCGCCTATCTATCCTGAAGCGTGAAAGCGGATTCAAATTTATCCGCATGCACCTCGAGGACGAAGCGGGAATAGCAAACCTCTTCCGCGCAGAGAACTTTTCTCATGTCATCAATCTCGCAGGTCAGGCGGGTATGCCTTACAGCCTGAGAAATCCCCAGGCCTTTGTCAAAAGCAATGTCCTGGGCTTCCTCAACATCCTGGAAGGATGTCGCCATTGCGGCATCGAACATCTGGTCTATGCATCCTCCAGTTCTGTTTATGGCTTGAACGCCACCACGCCTCATGGCGTCCGTCAAAACGTCGATCATCCGATCAGCCTGTACGCCGCGACAAAAAAATCAGATGAACTAATGGCGCATGTGTATAGCCATCTATACGGCATTCCGACCACGGGATTGCGCTTCTTCTCTGTCTATGGACCCTGGGGACGTCCGGATTTTGTCGCCTACTTGTGGACCAGAGCCATTTTGGAAAATCGACCCATCAAAGTCTATAATCACGGGAAAATGCGCCGCAGCTTTACGTACGTCAGCGACATTGTCGAAGGGGTCACTCGCGTCTTGTCAAATCCCGCAGTGCCAGACCCCGAATGGACGGGACAATGTCCCGATCCGGGATCCAGTTCCAGCCCTTATCGGATTTACAATATCGGCAATCCGAATGTCATAGAACTGGAGTATTTTCTCTCACTATTAGAGGACTTGCTGGGCAAAAAAGCCATCCGAAAAGATTTGCCCATGCAGCCTGGAGATGTACAGGACAATGCAGCAGATGTCTCGGACCTGATGCGAGATGTCGGCTACAATCCCACAACGCCCATAGAAAGGGGACTTGCAAATTTTGTCGCCTGGTACAGGGACTATCACAATGTGAAATAAATTGAAGAAACAGAAATGAGACAATCTATCTGACAAATCGGGCGATCTCCGCCTGTGTCGGCCTCGGTTTTCCTTATGGGCGAAGAACGGGAGGTTAAAATGGACTCTGTCATGTCAACATATATTCGCAGGATCCTCGTGGTAGCAATAACTGGTGTGATGGGAAGCCCTATATGGGGACAGGTAGTTGAGACAGCTGTAACCTCATTTGTGATCGGTGGCGTAACACTCCAGGAAGATGTGAAGAATCCCCCCGTGCCGAGTGGGATGCAGAGATTTGAAATCACAATGAATAAACCAGTCGTAACTTTTAACGAATTGAGAGAACCTGAAACTTTGCCCTATTTCGATGGCGACAGCATTGCTATAGCAACTATCACTAAGTACTTTGATATTGACCGAGATTTTATTTCCTATCCTCCTGATCTGATTGTAGAAGTTCTAACTGCTCCTGACCTATCAGCCAGTACGGATAGCTTTACATTAACAGGGACTATCAATTTGCCTGACAGTATGAGCTACCAGGTCCTTATTGGTGAGTCGGATCCAGACCCTATTGATGAACAGCAGCAATATTTCTTTGGGACTTCAGAACTGCCAGATGCTGTTATTTCCGGTGTAGGCACCTTACCTGATGGTTTTACAATGAATAGGGATTCACGCTCAGGCGGGGCCGCAATTATTGACCCTGAGCGATTTGTGAAAGCTTTCCCATACTATCAAGAATTCGATGATCTGATTCTATTATCTATGGTTCGCATTGCCGATTTCAATGAACAACAGATGTTTGAGATAAAACATGTCCCTGATGGCGCTTATGCTATGATAATGGGAGCGGACCTGCTCAATTCAGTGGGAAATAGATTTCAGTCACTTACGCCCAGAGGAATCAATCTTACGACAGGTGAGGTCGATTCTACCGAATTTGTTCATGTCATTGGTGGCAAAAGTGTAACAGATTTACAAATGATGTTACAGATAGTACCGCGGGATCCAGAGCCACAGATTTCTGAAATTCTGGAGGTCACTGTTCAAAGTGTCAATGCTGAAACAAAATCGTTTGTCATTCAACCTGTCAACCAACAAATACAGATAGATGCTTCAGAGGCCCTAACAGTTTCCCCAGGCCAAATAAGTGCTGAGGAGATCCTCAAGATCTTTTTGTTCAATTCTGATGATTTCGCACGAATCATTTTTCCTATTACCGACCTGATGGTAGGAGATACCGTTTCTCTCCTGGGAACATACACTTCTGAAACGATGTTCCAGGCCTTTATAGTAATCCGCCATGAATCGCCTCTAGCACGGAATGGTGATATAGATGGTGATGGTGATGTCGATTTCTCTGATTTTCTACTTTTTACTTCTGCCTTTGGCACAATTGAAGGGGGAATAGGATACAATCCCGCGGCAGATTTAGACGGGGATGGTGCGGTCGTATTCTCAGACTTTCTGATATTTGCCAGTGCCTTTGGCAAACCCGTGGGTTAGGAGTATGGTATGACACAATAAACAGCCCAGGGGGTCAGTTCCTGGGTTGTTTTCTATTTCTCTAAAATGAAAAGAGCGAGTCTTTTTGACTCGTTCTTTTTTGCTTAAAATACTTCGTTGTGCTACGCAGGACATAATTTAATCCGGCTCGTTGACACCCTTTTGGATTTGGGCTATATTGCACAAAAGGTCACTATAATTATTCGAAATACGACCTTAGAGGAGAATAATCCAGAGAATGAATACGCATAATTGGACATTTATTGATTTGTTTGCTGGTATTGGCGGGATGCGTATTCCGTTTGAAGAATCAGGCGGTCTGTGTGTGTTTAGTTCTGAGTGGGACGAACCAGCGCGACAGACCTATTATCACAACTTTGGTGAAATGCCAGCGGGCGACATTACGAAAATTGACGAAGCTGCAATTCCGGAACACGATATTTTACTCGCGGGCTTCCCCTGCCAACCGTTTAGCATTATCGGCAACAAACAGGGGTTTGAAGATACGCGAGGCACGTTGTTCTTTGATATAGAACGGATTTTAAGAGCAAAGCAACCACAGGCATTTCTTCTTGAAAATGTGAGGCAGTTGGTGAGCCACGATAGTGGAAGAACCTTTCGGGTGATATGCGATCATCTTCAAGCACTGGGGTACACCATATACCATAAAATTTTGAACGCACTCGATTTCGGGGTGCCTCAAAAGAGAGAACGGATTTTTATTGTCGGATTTCGAGACCCCATCGCATTCACTTTTCCAACCGGAAACGGAACTTATAAGCCCCTATCAGAGATTATCGAGCCAGATAGCGAAGTAGATTCCAGTCTATTTGCATCGGAGAGAATCCGAAAATCGCGTTTTAGCAAATGCAAAATTGAGCCATTTTTCCCCTCTATCTGGCATGAGAATAAAGGTGGTAATATATCAGTATTGCCATTCTCATGTGCTTTGCGAGCTGGCGCATCTTATAACTATCTTTTGGTCAATGGCATTCGGCGTCTTTCAGGGCGAGAACTCTTGCGACTACAGGGCTTTCCCGAAGATTTTGAGATCGTCGTAAATATCACACAACTTCGTAAGCAGACCGGAAATAGCGTGGCAATTCCCGTGATTCGCGCGATTGCAGAGAAAATGCAGGAAGCTATGATACAACGAAAACGCCCGGAACTCCCCGCGAAACAACTCACCCTTTTATGAAAACACCAGGACTTATACTTAATGGACAATCGCGCTGCAAAACGAAGCCTGGATATCGTGATCAAAAAAGCCCGCATCCATCTCTATAAACCAATACAGGTTGCAGAGATACTCTACAGGGACAGAGTGGTCGGCGATATTGATCTCGAGGATTTGGACACTTATCGAACGCAATCAAGAAGATGGCGCGACGAGGTTTGTCTAAAAATTTTGGGAAGAACTTCGACCTCAAGCGCGCGATTCCAGGACAATCTTTTTGAGTCAAATGCGATACCTCCGCCCATTCTGGCGACACTGGGAGAGATAAATCGAAGATATAATGGCGCAGTAGAAGCCTACATATACGAGGCTTTTGGACAGAAACACGCCCAAATGTCGAAATGGTTAGATTATGTGAGATATTCAGACCGAACGAGTTTCAAATTGCAGAACTTTATTGCGGGTTTCAGGCGTGACCCCGGTTTGGCGAGAAGTGTCGATAAAATTTTTGAAATCGTGGTCTATGCCTTGTTCTCAACGCTTTTAGAAGCTCTTGAAGTAAAAGTCGGCGTGAAGATTGAGAATATTGAAAACGCGATTCTCCGGGATTTTTCCGACTTCACAAAAAAAGTACTTGGATTGTCTCAAGCAATGTCCGAGACGTATCAAGACGCTAAGGTCTATAGAGTTGGCGTGACGAACGCCGCTGATAGAGGGCTTGATATGTGGGCAAATTTTGGCGTCGCTATTCAAATAAAGCATTTATCCCTGACGCCCGAAATGGCAGACGATATTTCTAATAACATTTCAGCCGATAGAATCATCATTGTTTGCAAAGCGTGCGAGAAAGACGTTCTAATTTCGGTATTGCGACAATTTGGTAGTGCAAACAGAATTCAAAGCGTGATAACGGAAGATGAGCTTGATGTATGGTACGAAAAAGCCTTACAGGGAAGATCCGCAACACTAATAGGCGACAAAGTCCTGCAAAGATTGGAGAACGAAATCACAGTTGAATTTCCTTCCACGGTCGAGTTTGATAAATTTTTCAAGTCTCGGAGCTACCATCAGTTGCCCATTCGCGATATCTGGCGCGATTGAACCTTTGTTGTCGGACCGCTTCTGGAGCGTCCTATGTGACCTCAGAAATCAATAAAATGAAGAGAGCGAGTCCTTTTTGGCTCGCTCTTTTTTTGCTAAAATGCTTCATTGTGCTGCACAGGGCATAATTTAATGCGGTTCGTTGATACCCTTTTGCAACTACTGAGTCTTTATCGGCAATGTAAGTTGCATCCTAAACGTGGTGCTTTTGTCTTCGACGCTAAGATCAGTGCGGATTTTGGGATTGTCTTTATTTTTGATTGATATATTGCAAGGGGCTGTAAATATCACCTGTCGGTGGGCTTGTTGGTTGATCTCAACGAGACCGGGAAAAATATTAATCACTGCGCGTTGATTAATCTCGCGAACAATGTCAAAGGAACCGTACTCGCTTATGACGCCCTCAGCCAGGCCACCCACTCGCCTGCAGGTCTCGACAGCGGCTTTCACAGAGGAATACTGCTGATTAACAGTGAATGTGACAAACTTTTGATCATTTTCAAACCTGGCAAGCGCGTCCAAACCCCACAATTTCCCCTTATAGCTCCCCTTATCTGGTCCCACTTCTACTTTTTTCCATGTTTCTTCTGCTCGGATGGATGACGTATGCAAAGTCACCCAAAAGAAACATAGTGTTGCTAAAATCACACGGGATCTCATAGCATCCTCCACCTAATATTCCCGACACCGATTCGTAATGGGCAAGCGCCTATCGCGACCGAATGCGCGGGGCGTAATCTTGATACCCGGAGGCGCCTGGCGGCGTTTGTACTCGTTGATATCCACCGTGCGGATAACCCGCGTAACGAGTTCCTCGTCATAACCCAGCGCAATAATATCTTGCAAACTCGTATCGTCCTCCACATACGCTTTGAGAATCGGATCCAGCACCGGATAAGGAGGCAAACTATCCGTATCTTTCTGATTATCGCGCAACTCCGCCGTAGGCGGTCGCTCGATAATCGAAACGGGAATAACGGGATGATCCGATAGGCTATTGCGATAATGCGCCAGATCATAGACAACGGTTTTGTAAATATCCTTAATAACCGCAAACCCACCCGCCATATCGCCGTAAAGCGTCGCATACCCCATGCTCAACTCGCTCTTATTCCCCGGCGCCAGCACCAGCGCGCGAAACTTATTGGCAAGCGCCATCAGCAAAGTACCCCGAATGCGCGGCTGAATATTCTCCTCCGCAGTATCAGAAGGCAAATCGCCAAACTCATCGGCAAGAAGACCGAGATACTGGTCGAACAACGTTTGAATCGGCAACGTCAGAATGCGAATATCGAGATTCCCCGCCATCTGCAAGGCATCGTTAAACGTGCCCTCTGAAGAAAATTGAGTGGGCATCGTCACACACACCACATTCTCTCTCCCCAGCGCATCATAGGCAACAGCCGTGACAAGTGCCGAATCAATCCCACCGGACAGCCCGATAAAAACCTTCTCAAACCCATTCTTCAAAACATAATCGCGCGTACCCAGAACAAGCGCATCGTAAATATTCTTGAGACGCTCATCAGGACGCGGAAAATCTGGTCTCTCAGATGGAGAAAGACATACAGATTTGGGTTTCAGATCCGGCAGATCAACGGCGACGGGAGAAGAAACATCGCGCTTCTCCTTGCGCCGGCGTGAATCGTGCAGGCGGTTGCGAAAAACAGCTTCAACATCAACATCCGCCACCAGCAGGTCTTCCTCAAACCGGGGAGACCGCGCAATAACACGCCCTTCTTGATCGACAATCAGGCTGCCCCCATCAAAAATCAACTCATCCTGCCCACCGACGAGATTGCAAAAAGCCAGAACTGCACTATTATCCGTCGCGCGCGTAGCAATCATCTGCTCGCGCAACAACTCTTTGCCATCGTGGAAAGGGGAGGAAGAAATATTGATCAGCACCTCGGCATCGCCAGCAAGTGCTTGCTCCCGAGCGGGACCGCCGGGATACCAGATATCTTCGCAGATCGTAACCCCAAAAGTGATACCATTGAGACGATACACCCCTGCGGTCTTCCCAGATTGGAAATAGCGGTCTTCGTCAAAGACGCCGTAATTGGGCAAATAGGTCTTGTGATAAACATCGATCAAGCGCCCGTCGCAAGCAATCGCTGCGGCATTGTAGATATCGTCGTGACGATCCACAAATCCGAAAATCGCAGCAACACCCTGCGTCGCCCGAACGAGTTCGTTCAACACATCGAGGTTGGATTGGATAAACCGAGGCTTAAAAAGCAAATCCTCGGGCGGATAGCCCGGGATCGCGAGTTCGGGAAAAACGACAATATGCGCCCCAAAATCGCGCGCCCTGTGAATATGGTCGAGAATTTTTTCACGGTTGCCCGCAAGATCACCAACGGTGACATTAATTTGCGATAGGGCAAGGCGAATCACGTGTTCAGTCCTCTAATAATCGGAGTAGAAGAAATGACGGTAATCGACAATATCGGCATTCTCTCGCAAATCGGCAAACCAGGCAGTGAAAACCTCCTGGCGTTTTTGCGAAAGCACCTGCTGCAATAACGTCCCTTTTGCCGACTCTAAACCCGTCTTATCAACAGATTGTCTTTCCTCCACGCGCAAAATATAAGCCCCGCGATCAGTTTTGACGATCTCAGTCGTCTGACCCGTTGACAAACGAAATGCCGCGCCCACAAAAGCATTGCGACTGCCCACACTGGGAACAAAGCCCGTGCGCGCAAAAGGCTGCGGTGTCTGAACCGTGAGGTTGAAAAACTCGGCTGCCTCCTCGAGTGATTTGCCCGTCTTGATCTGCCCCATCACCTCGGTCAACCGACCAGCTGCAACCTCGACCTTCTTTTTCGTTTTCAGACTCGCCTCAATCTGCGGTTTAACCTCATCCAAAGGCCGGGGACCCGCCTCGCGAATCTCTCGCAAAGCAAAAACGTGGATGCCCTGGTCATTTTCATAAACACCGGAAACATCGCCGGGAGAACCGCGCAAAAATTTGTTCACCAGCCCCGACGTGCTATTGCCCAGCAGTGGGAAAAAGCCACCAGCGGTAATAAACTCCGAGTCCTGACTCTGCAAATCCCTCTGGTTGACAGCCGAGTCAAACCCGACATCCTCGGCTATTTCTGCAAACTCTTCGGCAAGCACGCGCAAACTGTCGAGCGTATCGCGCCCGGGGCGCACCTCAATGAGGATATGCCGCGCGTGAACCTCGAGACTATCCGCTGCGCCTCTCGTCTCCTCCACCTTAATAACATGCCAGCCAAACTGAGTTTTAACGGGATCGGATATTTCCCCCGCATTGAGCGCGAAAGCCGCATCTTCAAAAGGCTTGACCATGCGCCCCCTTCCAAAGAAACCGAGATCACCACCGCGCGGGCCACTTGGCCCATCGGAATACGCTCTGGCGAGTTCGGCAAAATCATCACTGGCTTTGGCTTCGGCGAAAACCCGATCAATCTCGGCTTTGGCTTCGGCTTCATCGCGTGCGGTCGCTGCTTTCGGCAAAGAAACAAAAGCGACGCGCACGGCGGCATCTTCCTGATATTCATCCCGATGGCCTTCGTAATAAGTTTGAATCTCAGTATCGGCGACCAGCGCGAGCGAATCGGGAATGGCGTTGGCATCAAACCCAATATAAGACACGCGTACTTTTTCGTTCTGTTCAATATACGCTTTCTCAATCTCCGCATCGGAGACTTTCACCGAACCTACAATGAGCGTTTCGAGCTTTTGGGAAAGCAACTGACTTCGCGCATTCTCTTCGGCAAACAGAACAAATTGCTTCATTCGAGGGTCGCTGTAAGTGCCGGGATCGTCGAGAAATTGGTTATATTTAGCGGGATCAAAAGTGCCATTAGTATGGAAAAATTCTTGTTGTTGTATCCACTCGGCGGGCTGCGTGCGATTGATATGATCGACCTCAGCATCGGTAACGGCAATGCCGTACTTCGCAATTTGTTGCCCGAACAGGGTTTGCGTAACCACGCGCTCCCAGGTCTGAGAGATAATCTGGCTCACATCGGGATCTTGATTGCCACGCGCCCTGGCCTGTTGAAGGTCATTTTGGATTTCGGCTTCAAACTGCTTCACAGAAATGTCCTGACCATTCACAGAGCCGACATTATCACCAACAGCGGCAAAACCCCGACTGCTAAAATCAGCACCCCATTCAAACACCATAAGGCCGACAAAAGCAACCGCAACAATAATCATCATAGCCTTGATAAAAGTAGCACTACGCATTTGAGCGAGCATTGGGACTTCTCCTTCAGATAGGATCAGGATTTACAGGATAAACTTCTGTCGAAGTTGTACACATTATACAGGATTATGCAGGATGCCGCCCAGCCACACCAATTTTGTAATCTACTTGTTGGACTTTGTACTGGCAAGGTTTTTTTCTATAAATACAGACCCATTCAGCTTCTTGACGAAGATGAGCAAAAGTCATATACTGAGCGATGTACTCACATCTTACCTCTTACCCCTTACTGCTTTTTTATATGCTCCGTCTATCTGCCATAAGTTATATTATCCTATCCCTCCTCACAACTGCACACACAGAAAATTATCACTGGCCCATGGATGCCCCCCCGGCGTTGACATCGACCTTTGGCGAATATCGGGGTGGACGATTGCACGCGGCAATCGACTTGAAAACCTATGGCAAAGAAGGATATCCCGTAACAGCGATTGCCGATGGATACGTCTGGCGGGTCCGCACATCGCCCTGGGGATACGGCAGGGTGGTATATGTTCAACTCGACAATGGGCTATTCGCGCTCTGGGCGCACTTATCGGGATTTTCCAAACGCATTGAAAAATACGTCCAGCAAGAGCAAGACCGCCGCGGGACATACAGCGTAAATCTGTATTTTCGCCCCGACCAAATCCCCGTCAAGCGCGGAGAAATAGTGGGATATTCGGGCAGCACGGGCATTGGCGTACCGCATCTGCATTTCGAATTGCGCGACGCGAAACATCGCCCCATAAATCCCCTGCTCCATGGATTTGATATCAAAGACACACTGCCCCCAACCATACAGGCAATCGGCCTCGCACCCTTAAACGCAGATACACGGGTCAAAGGCGGACACAAACCAGTGTCATACCGCCTTGCCTATCGTACAACAAAAAAAGTCTTCACACATCCCGATACCATAGCAGTCTGGGGTCGCATTGGTGTGGGCTTGAAAGTATTTGACCGCGCAGATGACTCTCGGCTAACAAATCGATTGGCCCCTTATCGCATACGACTCCTGATAAATGGCGAAGAGATATTTCAAAAGACCTGTGGGCTGTTTGGATACGACGTAACGCGCCACGGAGAACTCGCCTATGACTTTTATATGAGCCGTCGTGGCCTGGGGCGATTTCACAGCCTGTATCGCAAACCCGGCAACCGCCTGCCTTTTTACGGCGATTACAAAGTGGGATCAGGCGTATTATTCGCGGGAACCAAAACCGACGGTGCGGGACATGAACTCTCGCCGGGCGTACATCGCCTGCAGATTATTGCTGAGGACGTAAAGGGAAATCGCGCAACAGCAGTCGTATTTCTGCGGGTGCAGAACGCGGATAGAATATTTCCCTCTAAAAACTCACCACAACACAACCCAAAAATAACCAGCAAAACATCGTATTTCCCCACCTTCGCAGTTATCTACATCACAGCCAATCAGACCCTATCAGAAACACCAACCGTGCGAGCACAACTTTCCAAACAATCGACGCGATCCCTCGCAGTTCAACAGATGGGTTTGAAAACATATCAGGTTGTCATTCCATTTGATGAAAAGCACACCGACGACATAGACCTGCAAATTGAAACAAACGGACAAACACAGAAACTGCGAATCATCCAGCAAACCGTCACACCAGATGGCGGCGAAATGCGCTCGGATGACGGATTGGTGCGGGTGCGATTTGAGAAAGAAGGCGTTTACGAAACCCTGTATGGACGCATAGAGTCCGAAAACCGGATAAAGGACAAACGCATGGTGGGAACCGCGTTCCGGATCATGCCCGGAGACGTGGCATTCAAAGGGGCAGAAATCGCGTTTATCTACCCTCCTGATCATCCCAATATAGACAAACTCGGCATCTATAAATGGAACGGAAGAAATAGCTGGACCTTTGTCGATAAGGAACGCAATTCAAAGCTACGCGCTATAACGGGAAACGTGCGAAACTTTGGCGTATATGCATTGCTCGCCGACACTGTACCCCCCAGAATTGCCAGCATAACCCCTGCTAACGGCACAGTAATCGCACAGCGCCAACCCAGAGTTGCAGCTTCTGTATGGGATACATCTTCGGGTATTTGGCGAGAGGAAGATATGGTGATGCGCATCAACGGCAAAGCGCTCATTGTGGAATACGACCCGGAAGAAAATCGCATCTTTGCCAAACCGCGAAAACCCCTGACTCCCGGAGCGCATAAACTGGAAGTCATCGTACGCGACATCTGTGGCAATGAATCGCGGCGCACCACCACATTCAGGATCAAATAGCCATGATGATCCCCCTCAAAGACGAAACGCCTTCCGGTCGTGTCCCCGTATTGATGATCGGCATTTTGCTGACCAACGTGGGCATCTTTGTGTACGGGTGGTTATTGGGCGACATTGGATTTCATGTACTCAACGCGCGATATGGGACAATCCCCTTTGAAATAATGCACGGCATTGACGCAATTTCCCCCACGCCCATCCCGATATATCTCACGCTATTATCGTCGATGTTTATGCACGGCGGCATATTACATCTGGGCGGCAACATGCTGTATCTGTGGATATTTGGGAACAATATAGAAGCCGCACTGGGACGTACGCGATTCTTGTTCTTCTATTTGTTTTGCGGAGTGATCGCAACACTATCACATGTGATTTCCGAACCGGCATCCACCATCCCAATGGTGGGTGCCAGTGGCGCGATAGCGGGAATATTAGGAGGCTATCTGGCGGCATTTCCCGGCACGCGAATACTGGTACTCGTATTTTATTTCATCCTTCGCGTACCAGCCTTGATCGTACTCGGTGGATGGTTTGTCATTCAGTTGCTCAACGCCTCAAGTGCCAGCGGCACAAGCGACGTGGCCTGGTTCGCCCACATCGCCGGATTTATTGTAGGCTATATACTCATGCGCCAGTGGAAGAACAAGATTCCGGCTAAAAGAGTATATGAGCAGTGGGAGTATTGAAAAAGGTAAGAGGTAAGACGCGAGACGTGAGAGGGGCACCACCCAACCAGCCTAAAAGCAGTCAGCAAAAGAAGCGGTCAGCGATCAGCAAAGCATGTGCTGTACATGAAAGCCGTCATTGCGGTATGGTTTTGAGCCGCAATCCAGTAGTTTTTTGTCATTCCGCTTATGTCCTACAGCGTTTCTCCCCACGTTGCAAGGGGCGCACCTCATCGGGATTCTCTAATCCAAATATATGGAATAACCTGGCCTATCAGTTTTTCGGCTCTTTGTATATAATTCCCATTTTTTACTCAACTGAATCTTTTGCGTTTAGTCTAGCTCGAGAGGTTTTGATTGCAGCGTGGAGTTTCTGTTGCAGGAGTTCACGGGAGGGCAATGCGGTGAGATACTCGGCGACGTGGATGCCAGACTGGTCAAGCTCGAGGAGTTCGATTTGTTCTTCTTTCTTTCCGGCGCACATGATGATACCCAAGGGCGATGCTTCGCCGGGCTGTTGCTCATTCCTAGCCAGCCAGCGCAAGTAGAGTTCCATCTGACCTTTGTATTCGGCTTTGAAATCGCCCAATTTCAAGTCAATAGCGATAAGACGCTTGAGGCGACGGTGATAGAAGAGTAAGTCGAGATAGAAGTCGTCGGAATCAATCTGGATGCGCTGCTGGCGGGCGAGGAAAGCAAAGCCATTGCCGAGTTCGAGGAGGAAGGTTTCGAGTTCGCGCAGAATGGCGTCTTCGAGGTCTTTTTCGAGATAACGATCTTTGAGTCCAAGAAAATCGAGAACGTATGGATCGCGGAAGACGAGGTCGGGAGAGAGTTGATCGCCGGACCGAAGCTGGGCGAGTTCGGCGCGGGCAACTTCTTCGGGTTTCTTCGAGATTGCGGTGCGCTCGTAGAGCATAGAGCCGATTTTTTTTCGCAAGGTGCGGACGCTCCACCGTTCTGCACGGCACATCTCAGCGTAAAACTCGCGCTGGAGGGGTTGTTTGAGATAGATGATCTCCTTGAAATGAGACCATCCCAATTGTCTCGACAGTGTAGAGACAATCTCTGCCTCTGAGAACGAATCCGCAAATTTCATCATGTGACGAAGGCTTTTCTCCGAAAACCCGTTACCGAATTCTTCAACCAATTGTCTCGACAGTGTAGAGACAATCTCCTTCCCGTATTCAGCACGTTCATTTTGAAGGACTTCCAACTGAATGCGCTTGCCAATTCGCCAATAGAGAAACGTCATGCCGGTATTGACGGTACGGGCAACCCCATCGCGGGTTTGCGAGATCATGCTTCGCACATCAGCCGCGAGATCACCTGTACTCTGGATGATAGCAACATTCTCAGTATTCATCATTTTTTCCCACATCAAGGCACAGCAGACCCCACACTATCTACATCCCTCGGCGTCGCCCCCCGTTTCCATTGTTCTATAATCGCGTGTATATCTTCGGGATTTTCTATTGGCGGACCGAGGCGGAGCAGGTTTTCAAGCGCAGAAACAGCGCGAGTCACATCACCCGATTCGTAAAAATAAAGGGCTATATCGCGATAGTGTGCACCAACGAGTTGCCAGGTCTCCGGGAAATCGAGCGCGTAGGGGGGCACGCGTTTTTCGACTTCCATGAGAACCTCATAAGCCTCTCTGTGCATACCCTGCCGAATGTACGCGCGGACAAGCCCATCAAAGAGAATCAAATAATTGCCGAGCAGACGGCGAGCAACCGGGTCTTTGTGAACCGTACTATCCGCAACACCGGTGTACCGATAGACCTCGAGCAAATTGCGTCTGATCTTTTCCTCCTCAAACTGCTCGTATCCTCTGGTCCTGACGAGTTTATACGCCATCCCCTCCATAGACAAATAGGACTTCAAACCCGCCATATTGACATCGGGCACGGTCACGGCAAAATAAATCGGACGCTTTTCCCAGTTGTGTTTCACAATACGCCATATCATCAAAGTATGGGGTTCCAAAACGGACACCGTCTCTCTGCCTCTACCCGTAGGATACTCCATTATGGGCAGATCCCCCGCCTCGAGTTTAAGACCTGCCACTTCTATGCCCCTGTCGTAGTCCCAGGGATAAGCCCCGAGCAATCCTTCAATCTCATCATCTTCAAGACCGACCTCAACACCGAGCCTCTTCAGCTGTTTAATGTACCACGACGTCTTGATCAGACTGAGATTGACAATTTGAATATCGTTTCGCACACCCTCAACGCCCTGCAAGAACCACAGGGGATACGTATCGTTATCCCCATTTGTAAACAAAATGGCGTTTTCGTCACAGGTAGCCATAATATTATAGGCATAATCATAAGGCACAAAATCGCCTGTGCGATCATGTACGTGATAATTTTTCACCAGAATACCCGATGGCACCAGCAGCATGAGAGCCGCCACAAGAACCGCCAGCGACTTGTTTTTCACCTCAGCGATAAGACCTGCGGCACCAATGCCCATCCAGATACCGAAAAATGTATAAGCCCCCACAAAAATATATTCGCGCTCGCGGGGTTCCGGATCGGGCATATTGAGATAGAGCACGAGACCCACGCCCATCAGGGCAAACATGGCAAAAAGGGAAGCAAAGCGTTTCCAATCTTTACGCAGGTGATACACAGCACCGCCGATACCGAGCGCGAGTGTAATCAGAGAAAAGTGAATAATCTCATATCGACCCATATAAACATCTACGGCGCGGCGGAAATATGCGGAAATACCATCGAAAAACGGAAACTGCTGAAGAAAATATTTGACAAAAATATTAAACTGAAAAGCCCAGGGTTCGGCGCGGCGTGGAAAAACAAGGTGGATTCCGTATTGCTGACGCCCCATAAATGCTTTGAAATTTTCCCAGGTCTCGGGATCGTTCATATCAATCATGGGATTGAGACCCGACCGAATAAAAAGGGCAAAATACGTGGAAAAACCCAACGCACCGATAATAACTCCCAAAATCCAGAATCGGGGATTGCGCCATTCAGGTCTCAAAATGAGCAACCCAATGACAACAGCGCCCGTCAGGAGTGCGGCGACCCCAATGGGAAAAACAATAGATAAGAAAGGATAGAGGGTAAGCCCTACGACCACGAGCACCTGATGCTTGAGCGGCCGATCTTCCATCAAATCGGTAAAAAGCAGAATGAGAATACCGGGAATAGTGAGCAAACACTGAAGATGTACACCCGCGCCGAGTCCAAAAAGATAGGCAATAAAGAGCAAGAGGCGATCGCTATTGTGGTCTTTGTGCGCGTCATCCCAGCGCAGAGCCACCCACACCGCCAGCATGGTAATACACATCGACAGGCCATAAACTTCGGCTTCGATGGCATTATTCCAAAAAGAAAAAGAAAAGGCCGTACTGAGGGAAGCAACCACACCACCGACCAAAATAGCGATTTGGTGGACGGTATTCTCGCGGTCGAGCCATGTGCAGAGCAAACGGACAGTACACAAATAGATAAAAACGACTGTGGCAATACCAGCAGCGGCCGACAGGAGATTCACGCGAAAAGCGATTTCCCCAAATGGCAACATGGAAAAAATACGCCCCAGCAAAGTATAGAATGGCGCGCCGGGGGGATGGGGAATGCCCAGAGTATAAGCGGTAGTGATAAACTCGCCACAGTCCCAAAATGCAACAGTAGGTGCCAATGTTGAGAGATAGATAATAGTCGTGAAAAAAAATACCAGACCAGCGACGATCTTGTTGCGCTGTCCAAATTCGTTCATAAGGTTTCTACTCGCAAGTATAGGTTATTACTCTGGAAGATCTTCGGGACGCTCAATTTCAATATCGACAAATGTGCCGTCAACTCGGGCCGTAACATAAAAAACTTCATCGCCCCGCAAGACCCATACCGAGCTACCTGTACCGTGCATAAGAACGGGTTCGGAGGGACCATAGTCATTGGGAGGCAGGTCTTCGGGTCCATAAATCTGCACATTTCCATACGAGGGATCCCATTTGAGATAAAAGAGACTATAGCCCTTCAAAACCCAGGCTCTGCTCCCGCCACCAGCCATCATAACCGGTTCGGACCCTTCTGAATCCGGGAGTTCTTCAGGACGCTCGACTTCCAGTCTCACAAACGTACCTTCGCGTTTTGCAGCGACAAAATAGACATCGTCACCCCGCAGTATCCACGCAAAATCCCCCGTACTCTGCATAAGCAGAATTTCTTTGATATCTTCACCACCGATCTCCTGGGGACCATAAACCTGCGCTTGTTCAAATTCCCTATCCCACTTTAGATAGTAAATTTTATTCCCCTTCAAAATCCAGGATGTCATCCCGCTACCGCCTATCATCGCGGGTTCTGACACTGTTTCATCCTGAGCAAAAACAGACGCGGGTTTAAAAAGTAAAAACAGAGCAAGGAACACGTAGATAAAACGCCGATTAGACATGTGTGATTCTCCGGGTTGAGTTAAAAAATTTTAGACGGACAAATGTATGGGTTATGGAAGAATCCGTCAAGCCGTCCCGTGCGTCCAGGATAGAGTGCTTTTAATTCTTATCCCTTAACAATACACCCCAGCAGACCAAACGTTCTAAAAAAAGAATAGGCCACATCGGGCGAACCCGTTTGTGGCCTATTGGAATAGCGGTCCGTATTAATGCAAATAAGATTTCAGCGGACGGCTGCGTGAGGTATGGCGCAATCGCCGAAGTGCTTTCTCTTTAATCTGGCGCACGCGCTCTCGAGTCAATCCAAAACGTTCGCCAATCTCCTCGAGGGTAAGTGGCTGTTCGCGATTGATGCCAAAATAAAGTGTAATGACTTCGGCTTCACGGGGGGTAAGGGTAGCGAGGGCTTTTTCTATTTCTCGTCTGAGTGCGTCATCGAGAAGAGGATCGTCGGGTGGGGGTTGCATACCGTCTTCAAGCACATCGAGCAAATTGTTGTCTTCGCCATCTTTAAATGGCGCATCCAGTGAGAGATGCCGGCTCGAAATTTTGAGCGTATCGCGCACTTCAAAATCATTCATGCCGAGTTCATCGGCAATTTCACCCGGGCTGGGTTCGCGACCATACTCCTGTTCGAGACCGCTCGATGCCTTGCCGATTTTGTGGAGCGCACCAACCCGATTCAGCGGCAAGCGAACAATGCGAGACTGCTCGGCAAGAGCCTGTAAAATCGCCTGTCGGATCCACCACACGGCATAAGAAATAAATTTGAAACCCTTAGTTTCATCAAAACGCTGGGCGGCTTTGATGAGTCCAAGATTCCCTTCGTTGATCAGGTCGCCCATCGAAAGGCCCTGATTCTGGTATTGTTTAGCGACGCTTACCACAAATCTCAGGTTGGCTGTGGTCAATTCTTCCAGGGCGCCTTGATCGCCCTTTTTTATTCGTTTGGCCAGCACGACTTCCTGATCTGCTGTAAGCAACGCAACTTCGCCAATTTCCTGCAAATACTGATCCAGTGATTCGTCTTCACGAGCATAAGGTCTTTTAGATAGTCTTGGCACTTCGTCAACCTCTCCTTCTTTGCACAGGGGATTTGCGCAGGTAGATAACTCCTGCAAGGATAAAGGACAAAGGTCTTAGAACAGCAAAGGGAGAATCTTACATGAATACCTCCTATTTTTACCCGATTGCCAATGTCAAATCCCATCCCTTTCTCGACACGGCAACGGGCTTTTAACTTCTGGTGGGGCCAGAAGAATTTCTACGCCTCTCTGTCTGCCTCTTGTAATACTTTGAATTGCGCTTCCTGATTTTGCAATTGCTCTTCGAGTTTGTTAATGGTCGCGATGTGATCTTGAACCGCCTCAGTTTGTGCCTCAATGGCGGCTTCATGATCTTTGAGCTCATCGTATATTTGTCCGCCAAGTTCAGTAAATGCATCGTGAATGGCGTGGCGGGTGCGCGCAATATCGAGACGTGCGCGACCGAGTTTGCCCAAATACTCGGCTTTTTCCGCTGCTGTAGCCGCGCCATCGCGAAGACCTTGCTTGATTCTTTCCCAAAGAGTTTCTGTGTTCATTGTGTTTGCTCCAGCATTAAGCGTCAGTTTGGTTTCTGTTTGCCTTGCGGAGTTCGGATAGCAATTGCGCTCGATTTGCGCGGGAAATTTCCCGCCCTTGAATCGTAACGCCCGGCGTTTCACGAGCGATCTGGCGCAGACGATGTACTGGCAGACTTTCGAGATTCGTTTCGTCTATTTCGTCCGTTTTTTCCATCAACCCAAAAACATCGACGAGGTCCTCGTGTGGATTGGGAATCACGTGATGTGCCACCAGAGTGCCCACCTGTTGCGCCGCCTGCACACCTGCTTCAACCGCAGCCTGCACTGCGCCAACATCGCCTAAAACGCGAATCGAAATAATACCACCATCTATTTGTTCAACAGCAGACAACTCAACGGCCGCTGCTTTGGTTGCTGCATCGGCAGCTTCGGTAACGCCGACAAAACCCAGCGTTTCAATGAGTCCAAGAGCAGGTTTCATAAATGCTTATTTCCAAACAAAGAAAAGCGGCTACTCAAAACGCCAGGTGCGTATGAACAGCCGCCGAACAAATCTATTCAACGGTGTGTATTTTTGGCAGAGAAAATGAAAATAGTTGTATGATCCAACGGAAGGTTCATTAGACTTGCCAATCTACTGATGTGTTGATTTATATGGATACCGCGAAAGTCAAAAGTAACAAATTTAAAGCCAGATGTCACGCATTTTTTTACATCTGAAAGTTATTCTAATGTTATTTATTGTAATATAGTTACGCAACTTATAAAGAAAAGGTTGTGGTAGGAGCGGCATCCCTGCCGCGATCAGGGTCGGGGGGCGATGTACAACTGGTCGTTAGACCAGTTCAAAGAATTCCCCTCCCACCTTTTATGTTTACCCAATAATATATATCACCTCCGAAAACGACTCAGCCCCTCAGCAGTGCCAAACCAGACATATCCGTCATCTCGAAGAACCACCTGTACCCGCGTGTGTGCGAGACCATCGTACATCGTGTAATGCGTCCACAGGTGGCGCGGCACATCCAGAAGAAAGGCCCCTGCGCCCGTGGCCACCCACACTTCATTGTTATCGGCCTCAATTGAGACGCGGTCTCTCCCGCCTATCTCAGTGAGGGGATACTCGCGCCAGGTATCATCTCCCGGGCGGTATCGCACGACTGCTGATGGGGCGGCGGTAGCAAGCCACAGATCATTGTTGTGCATAGCCAGCGCGCGTATCCTTCGTTTGGCAATATTATGGGCCACTGGTCGCCAGGTGCGATCCCCACGGGCACATTGAAAAAGACCGCTCGCAGTACCTGCCCATATATAATCGGGACCCGCAACCATAGCATTGATAATCGCGTATTCGCTACCCTGCACATAGTCGAGCGAGTCGGCTTTGATATCCAGCATTGCCAAACCGCGGTCCGATCCGATCCAGAGAATATTGTCGTCTCGTGCCAGTGCCTGCACCTGTCCCCAGCGGCGGGTTTCGCGATAAGTAAACCATTGCCCCGTGCGTCTGTAATACCGCATCAAGCCATTGTGGGTGCCAAACCACACATTGTCACCACCGGGTAATATCGTAACAATCTGGGGGTCGTCGAGACCGATGATGCGGTTGGCTTCAAAATATTCCCATACATTTGTATCAAGACGATATCGGGTAATACCTCGCGCAGGTGCGCGATAGGTATCTGCGCCCCCAATCCACAAGACATCGCCATCGCGTGCAATAGCAGTGACATTTTCTTCCAGCGGACCATAAGTGAGGAATGAAAGCTGACCATCTATGAGTTCAGCCTGCCCCACACCCAGCCCCCATGTGGCGATCCAGAGGTGGCGCCAGGAGTCAATCAACACATCTGTAATAGCATAATTGCGCCGAGGACCTATGACCTGGCGATCATCGAGATAATAACCAAAAGGCGGAAAAACAGGTGGAATTTGGGGAACTGACCGGGGATTGTGGAGATGTGCAGGAGGCCTGCCCCCCGGCATGACGCTTTGTACACCAGTGAGCCAGCGGCCCACACCTGAAGGCGTTTCAAACCACAGGTCGCCCGTGTCGCTATCATAAGCAATCCGCTGTACCCTGTTATCGGGCAGACCATCGCGGGTTGTCAGTGGAGCCAGCCAGGACTTGGCAAACCGGTCATAGCGGCGAATCCCTCCGGTCGTCGCCACAAAAATAACCGTCGGGCTTTCCGCTATGGACGTGACGTAGTTCATGCTGGTAAAATTTTCCCAGCGATCTCGGTCATACGCGGATGAAGGCGCGGAAAGCAGGACAGTCAGAAGCGCGATGGAGAATCGCACTACACGTTGGTAAATTAGAAACATTACAACTCATCCAAACTGATATAGGCGTCTTTATTACCTTGTTCCCTGTCTTTTTCTGCACGACGTAAATCTTTAATAGCTTTGTCATTCAGTGGGATCTCGAACATAGCCCTCGCCGCCTCAAATTCGGGTATCGATGTCTTGCCATTGAGACTGAGATTAGACAAAATGCGCCCTGTGAGCGGCCCGAACTTAAAACCGTGTCCAGAAAAACCCGCACCGATAACCACATTGGAATTATCCGGATGGATATCCAGAATAAAGTCCTCAGTACCCGTATTGGTATAGAGACAGGTCTCCCAATCGAGAAACCGCGCAACAGGTGGAACAAATTGCTCTTTAATAAATATGCGAAGATCGTCAATCGCGTCCTCTGGCGTCTGCGTGGGCACATCGTCGGGATTATCGTCAACGCCGCTGACAATGTGTTTGGCGAGCTTAATCCCATCGCGCCCAAATTGCGGGAGACCGTAATAACTTATATCGCCCTTTCCCAGAAGATAGCCCCAAACCGGAAAAGCCCCGGGCTGAAATTCCTCCCGCAATCCCTCAAGCTGGAAAAACCCAACCGTCTGGCGCGCCACTGCAACCCGCGACTTGAGAACCGGAAGCAAACGAGACACCCAGGGACCAGCCGTCACAATCAGACGCTCTGTTTCAAAATCCCCCGCAGAGGTCTCAACGCGAATGGGATCCCGGGTAATATCAACGTGCTGCACAGTCGTATTCTCGCGGATCTCCCCACCCTGCCTGCGAATCAGGTCGATAAGAGACTGAACGGCCTGCGCGGCTGCCACAAGCCCGGCTGTACGATCGTACAGAACGCCAGCGGCATCTTCAAAGCGAAAAACCGGAAAGCGCTTTCGCCCCTCTTCTGGCGTGAGAGCTTCAACATCCACACCCACCTCTGTCACAGCCTCGGCATAGCTCGTGTATTTCCCACCAGGAGGACCAAAAAAACAGCCAGGCGTGGGATAGATGAGTTGAACATCTGCATCTCGCTCAAGCTGAGGCCAAGATTCGCCGTGCGCAATTTGCATGAGACGCACATAATCTGCATTCACATAAGCGCTGCGGGTAATGCGCGAATCCCCATGTGAACTACCCCGGCCGTGAGCGAGTCCAAATTGCTCAATCAGGCCAACATCGCGGATGCTCTGGCGCAAGAGATGATAGCATGTACACAGACCATTAATCCCTGCGCCAATGATGAGTGTGTGGTATGTAGAAGACATAGTTGTATTATAAAGGGATTGCTGTAACGCGCCTCAAATGTCGTGATTCATCACATGCCCCAGATATCGATCTCAATTCCACTGCGCGCCGTCTGGCGACGGTGGAATACCTTGTCCGCCCAGCGCCTACCTTCACGACGGTCAAAGACTACCAGATGTCCCGCCTCTGCAGCGCACCGATCCATATATTCCGAGGTCTGTTCCAGGCCATCGGCAATGGTTTGTTCCAGGCCCTTATGGAGAATTTTGCACTCGATCACGATTTTGCGCGTCTGACCGCCCTGCGGCCAGACGATCAGCAGATCTGTGCGCATCCGGCCAAGGCCATATTCTCGTTCAATACGTCCACCGCTGTTGACAATGCGTTGGAGAAATGCCTGCAACAGCAACTGTGGACCGGCTTCCCGATACTCGAATCGCGTTACCCAATGCTCTGAGTGCTCGCGGAAGAAAGTCTGGAACGCGGTCATCAGTTTGACCACATTCAGGCCACCATCGGCATTCACGTACCAGGTGGTGTCCTGGACAAGACCCGCTTGCGCAGCGTAGGTCAGTTCGCGCGGCACGACTTCTGCATAGATGGGGTTGGCGATACGCAATGGATCGTCTTCGGCGATCAAGCCCAGATCGCGGACGTATTCGAGGTCTCGGGCAGAGAACGCACTCTTTTCTGCCCCGCTCAAAAGCGGTTCGACAACGCGGCGCACGCGGTCTTCTTGTAATTTGTCCGCCAATTGATCCAGATGCGTCTCTCGGCGCAGGATGAGTTGCTCTTGCGCTTCGCGGATATCGTCTGCGGTGATCATACAGAGTCGGTCTGCGGTATCACCGTCCTGGAAGCAGGTCTCGTCAGCCAGTGCATTGACCAGCCACGGCTGTCCTTGCGTCTGCGTCCAGATCAGTTCCAACGCGTCGGGGGTGAACACCTGTCCCGTATCTTCGGTGTGCTGACCGAGTAATGCATGTACCTGATCCCTTGAGAAGTCGCCCAGGCGCAATGACTGCGCCTTGATGTTGAACGCACTGCCACCGGCGATGAGCGCGTTCTCTGCTGTTGACTGGATGCGGTAATCGCGCACATCGCGCACGCCGCACAATATCACGCTTTGCGGAAAACTCGCCGGACGCAGATCGTAGCCTGCTCGCAATTGACGCAACACGGACAGGAGCGCGTCGCCAATCAGGGCATCGATCTCGTCAATGAGCAGCACCAATGGCTTCGGGTCGGCCATCGCCCAGTGCATCAATGCCTCCTGTAAAGCAGCACCTGGCCCAACCTCGGCAAGAAGACCAGGCCAGATCCCGGTCAAAAATTCGTCGCCGAGTGTCAAGCGTGCCCGAGACGCCAATCCGGCCAAAATGGTGCGCGTCACCTGTTCCACATCTTCGCGCCCGGCTTGCCCACCTTCGACATTGACGTACACACAGCGATAGTCGTCCCCCGCGTTGAGCAAGTCGCGCAGAGCCAGCAGGGCAGATGTCTTGCCCGTCTGCCGAGGTGCGTGCAGGACGAAATAGCGTTTGTCGCGGATGAACCTGAGAACCTCGGTGAGGTTGAGCCGTTCTAAGGGCGGGATGCAATAGTGATCCGCAGCTACCACTGGTCCGCTCGTGTTGAAAAAGCGCATCGCTGTGTCTCCCGGTCTGATGCATTAGCTACCCTGAATATATACAACATTGAGAGAGAAAGAGAAAAAATTTCGAGAGGTTGCCCCTGTAGTCTCTCAAATAGAACATCACAGTCCGGTTTGATAGCCTGCACCGCTCAATCGGGACTTTATTTTCAGTTGACGTCCAGCCAACGGCCTCCTCCAAACCGCTGAGCTTTTTCTTGTTAGAGCTTCAATGGAACAGTTCAAATACGCTTGCCTATCACGTCTAAAAATATATTTTAGATGAAAACGTGTATCTTTTTTGCAACACAAATACTGGATCCGCATGTGTGATTGTAATGGCGACGGGCATGTAGATATCCTGGTTGACAATGCCAATCCCTGCTGATACCCGCAGGGACATGCCTGTGGTTGCTTTTTATGAAGGGAGAGACATCATGCAGAGAATTATCAGAAGTATTTTCATCCTATTTTCACTGGGATTCTTCACGATTGCATCTGCCCAACTGCCGCCAGAGATCAGGGCGGACGCCTATCTGCTACAAGTGGAGCAGACCATTCGTGATCGGGACCTTGATCGCGCTCGGACTGTGATACAAAACATCCGCAACCTGCAAGCGCAGCACGAATTAGATCTGCCGGATGAATTTCATTTCAGGTATGCGAAAGCAGCAGACATCTTGGACTTGCCTGAGCAGGCACTCAAATCTGTCGAGAAATATCTGGCTGCGTCAGGACGCGAAGGGCAGCACTATCTTGAAGCTCTGGCGTTGATGAATAAGGTGAAAGATAGGTCTTCAAGGGATGTTGTAGCACCCCAACTATCGCCGAACACGATGGCGGATACCTACCTGTTGCAAGCTGAGCAGTCTATTCGTGATGGGGACCACAACCGGGCCAGGGATGCGGTACAAAATATTCGCAACCTGCAGGAGGAGCACGAACTGGACTTGCCGGATGAGTTTCATTTCAGGTATGCGAAAGCAACGAACGCCGTAGATTTGCCCGATCAGGCACTCGAATCCGTTGTGAAGTATCTAACGGTATCAGGGCGTGAAGGACAACACTATCTTGAAGCTCTGGCGTTGATGAACAAGGTACAGACAGCGGTGAGTTGCAAGGGGTGGGACACAGAAGAATATTTCAAGACAGCGACACTCAATGAAGTAACAGCATGTCTTAACACAGGGGTTGACTTGAAGGCGCAGGATGATGCAGGTGCTACACCCTTGCATCGCGCGGTCGAAAATACCGAGAATCCGAATGTTTTCAAGGTTCTGTTCAATGCGGGAGCCAATCCCAATGCCAGGGACAATAATAAATGGACTCCCCTGCATTATGCTGTAGCCCTGGGCAAGAATACAGGCGTTATTGAGATCCTGCTCAATGCGGGAGCCGATATAGAGGCGCAGAGCAAAGATAAACAGACACCCCTGTTTCTTGCGGTCTTGTTCAAGCGGCCTGCCGCTATAAAGGTTCTGAGTGAGGTCGGGGCCGACAGGGCGCGAGCAAAAGATAAATGGACTTCTCTACATTGGGCGGCTACGTATAATGAAAATCCAGTCGCTATCAAGGCGCTGATCAATGCCGGGGCCGATCCCAAAGCCAAGGACGACGATAAACGGACGCCTCTGCATATAGCGGCCCAGTTCGGGAATCTGGTCGCTATCAAGGCGCTGATCAATGCCGGGGCCGATCCCAAAGCCAAGGACGATTATAAACAGACGCCCCTGCACGAGGCAGCTCGGTACAGCAAGAATCCGGAGATCGTTAAAACCCTACTCAATGCGGGTGCCGACCTAAAAGCACGGGATGAAGACAAATGGACACCCCTGCATTTTGCGGCCTGGTACAACCCAAATCCGGAGATCGTTAAAGCCTTGTTCGAGGCTGAAACCGATTATAAGGATCGAGAAAAAAATAGATGGTCACTTCTACATCATGCGGCTAAATACAACAAGAATCCAGAGGCTGTCAAGGCTCTGATTGAAGATGGCGTCAATCCCGAGGCCAGGGACCCATCTTTTAAACAGACGCCCTTACATCGGGCCGTGCATAACGAAAACCCGAATATTCTCAAGGTACTAATTGAGGCTGGTGCCGATCCCAATGCTAAGGGCGTTGATAACCTGACGCCCCTACATTTTGCGGTTTGGAACAACGCGAATCCGGACATTATCAAGGCTCTGCTCAGTGCTGGTGCTGACCCGAAAGCGAAGGCCAAACATGACAGGACGCCCCTGCATGTGGCAGCCGAGTATAGCAAGAATCCGGATATCCTCAAGGCACTAATTGAGGCTGGAGCCGATCTCAATGCGCGGTATCTTCACAGGACACCTCTTCATATGGCGGCTTACAACAACCCGAATCCGGATATCGTTAAAATTCTGCTCAATGCCGGAGCCAAAATAGAGCCGACTCGCGGCTTCCTATCTGATAAACAGACACCTCTTCATATGGCGGCTTACAACAACCCGAATCCGGATATCGTTAAAATTCTGCTCAATGCCGGAGCCGACATAGAGGCGCGGACTGGAGGAGACAAAGAAACGCCACTGCACAAGGCGGCTCAGAGAAACCAGAATCCGGATGTCAGTAAGGTACTGATTGAAGCTGGAGCCAATCTGGAGGCAAGGGGGGGCGGTGAATGGACGCCGCTTCACCTGGCGGCCTGGTTCAACAGAAACCCAGCCATCGTCCAGGTCTTGATTGATGCAGGAGCCGATCTCAATGCGCGGGACAACAACGACCAGACGCCCCTATATTTTGCGACCGAAGATAAGGACAGGCCGGATGTTGCCAGGATTCTGCGCGCTGCCGGGGCCACTCAGACAAAAATAACGGGAAAATCACAAGGAGATGGTTTCCGTACGGCCACCGCGCTTATAGGCGCTGCGGCGATTGCGTATGCTGGCAAGGATAGTGAAGACCAGGAAGCTGTTGCAGAAGCTGCACGCGAATACATGGAAGGTGTGTTAAAAGATCAACCTGTTAGAAATGAGAATAACAGCTCGGTTGCTACACCCTCGCAAACCCAAGATGGGCAAGCGCAAGATTCGATGCAACAGGCACTTCAAAATCTCGAGAATGTGTGCGGGGAAAAATACCAAAATAATTTTTCGGATATTGATCACGGGCGTTTTTACTGCCTGGCCGCTTTCAATTACTACTGCGGGCTCAAGAGAGCACAAAGCAGCGATGACATAAATAAATTGCGTGCGAGCCTGGAACAGGTCTGTACGGTTTTAAAAAGAGATGGTTTAGATAGTAAGTGTTCGTATTGCAAATAAAGGGGTTGGTGATCATTGAAAGCCTATTGACTGGACGGCTTCTGGATATGCACCCGAACCGTTTATCCTAAAATGAATCAACCCTGCCGTGACCAATGTTGACAGACACCCGAAAGAGGCTATATTTTTTCTGTATCAGAAAGTTCTGAAAATACGCACTCAAGCACCGGAGGATCGAAAATGGATAGAGGACCTGAGGATTCCGAAAAGCTGTTGAATGAGCGACAGGTGGAGGATAAGATCAAGAAATATACTCAGAGGCCAGTAGATGCTGAGCAATCTAATGAACACAGGCAACCGCCCAATGAGTTTGACCGTATTAAACAGATATTTAAAGACGACGCCAATGCAACGTGGTATTGGCTAACAGTGCCAAATGATGCGCTCAATAGAGAGGAACCACTTACCCTTCTTCGCCGGGGAGAAGTCGCCCGCGTTGAGGCTGCTGCTAAAAAAGAATACCAACACCAGCGACCTCCTGAAGGTTTTAATCGTATCATCCATCTATTCGATGGCGACGCCTATACAATGTGTTATTGGCTAATAGTGCCAAACAACGCGCTCAATGGAGAGAAGCCACTTACCCTGCTTCACAACGGAGCAGTCGCCCGCGTTGAAGCTGCTGCTATAGGGGACCTCCACGGGCAACCTCCCGGAGGATTTAATCGTATCATCCATCTATTCGATGGCGACACCTATGCAACGTGGTATTGGCTGACAGTGCCAAACAACGCGCTCGATGGAGAGGAACCACTTGCCCTGCTTCGCCGAGGAGAAATCGCCCGCGTTGAGGCTGCTGCTGAAGGATATCTCCAGGGAGACTTTGCGTAATGACCGGCTACTTCTACCTTAGAAGCCTCATTCAAACACAGCATACCTTGGTCCCGATCAATAATCCGATGTTCCGTTTAATTCACCAACGCCACATCGTCAACCCGCTTCGTGCCGTTCCCGCGCCGAGCCGGTTCAGCGATCCAAACGGAAACTATGCCGTGCTGTACGGTGCCGCAACGGTATCTTGCTGCTTATGGGAAAATGTGGTGCGTAACAGCTTGACACGCCGCCAGCATCGCGAAATTCTACGATCAGATATTACTTCCAGAAGGGTCGTATTGTTCCAATCTCAGCAAGACTTGAATCTTGTGGACCTTCGGGAGGATGGACCGGTCAGGATTGGTGCTCCCCCGGATGTTGTTCACGACTCGAACCACCACGAAGGCCGTTTACTATCCACAGCCTTTTATACCCTTCAAAAAAACGTGGATGGATTTCTGTATAGCTCACGATTTACAGGGGAGCAATGCTACGCCATATTTGACCGGGCGTTCCATAAATTGAATCAGACGGGGAGAGTCACACAATTAACTCAACGCCCCTCTTTCTGGCAGGCTCTTAACCACTATAAAATTACATTGATTTGATGCCATAAGCTCGGCGTATCTGATAGGGCGAGGACAAACCAAATCAAATACGGGACACTCTGCCGAAAGCCGCCATCTCGAGCGGACCAGATATTTTCAAATACAACATTAAAAGCCCGGTCATCACTGATCGCCGGGCTTTTTTTTATTGACGCCAACGCATTGAAAACATACAAGATATTGTGGGATGCATTGATTTTTGACCTGTTCCCAGACCAAGCGTGGAGCAATGCGAGTACCGACCAGATACCCATTGATCATATCAGGGCTGAAGGCTTCGCCGTGGTCTGCAAAATGCGTCAGCGTATATTTCATCGGACTGTTCAGCAAATACTGACAGTAATCCAGTCGGGTCGGTTTATCCGTCCTAACGCCTCCTCGTTCAGGTTGTACGACTATAACTGAATTTTAAGGTTGGAATACGCTTTTGTCTATTCTTTTTGCGTAAGTCCTGATCTATTCTTTTTGCGTAAGTCCAGTTCCAAGCCCGACAAGGTAGGTTTTACTGAGATTCTATCTATTATAGCCTTCCCGAAATAATCAGATAGTGTCAATGGGTCTCTCAACTCCTTTAGGATATTTTGTTTAGAAATTAAATTTTCGAAATTTTCAACTCTTATAGCAGTTGTTAATGCGACTGAATTCTCTGAGTTTGACCAGTAATACTTCGCAATAAGAGGAAGAATAAAAAGTAAAATTAATTTAAGGATAAGCACAAAAGTCTCAATTTGCGATTTCAGTTCGTCTATCATTTTCTACTCCTTATGGTTGTTGGTTAAGGTACTGGAACTTTAGTTAGGTGAGGAGTGTGCAAAAAACAAAATTGACATAGTCGGTCAAAAGTCTCCACTTGTAGAAGCAACCAAACTTCACAGAGAGGTGAACGATGGCAATGGAACTATCCCGTTTTTGTGGAATATTTAGAGTCTGGGTTTCAAGCCTGTGATTGATGCTACTTTTCGTAAACTATCGGTGCTACAGCTTGGCCCCGCCCCTGCATGGTTTAAGCAGGGGATCATGCCGCGATAATGTTGCTGTGATAGGGTACAACGAGCTGTTCCTCAGACTCATCTAACGACCTGTTTTACACCGATCAACGGGCTTTCTTTTATTCATTGACGCCAGCGTACCGCACAGGTATTTGTGCCTTGGCACCATCCCAATCCACGCCGTCAAATTCTGCCTGACGAACGTCAAATCCTATCCGATGAATTGCAAGAGTTATATTCAACAACCTCCCTATCTATGAAAAAATATACGGAAAATCCGATTTGCACCCATTGCCTATTTGTTCTTCAACGCAAAAAACCCTTGAAGGTTCCAAGAGCGTCAATACAATCTGCTGGTGTTCTTTTATTACCAAGATCCATCAGGAACAGGCTCAGCGAAAGGGTCGCCTTATCCATACCAACCCCATTATCCTCCACCTCGATAACAACCACATCGTTCTCCGTCCACTCTAATACTCCCTTCCTTTACCGCAGCAACCACGCGCACATCCACAACAGAGACATCTGCCTCAATGGTCGCAAAAACTGCCATTATGACTGAAATCGGGTAGCAAAATAGGCATTCATCGAATTAAATATTGGAACAAAATTAGTATCTATTTGTAAATAAAGTAATTAGCTAAATTTAAAATTTCAGGCACGGATATTGCTTAAAAAATGGTAAAGTTGATATACCATCATTCCAAGGAGCATCTGATCATGTCAAGCGACAACCCCCTCACAAGCGTAAACGCAATCGAAGCGTATAGCATCCCATCTGAATTGCCCATGCTGGTAACATCAGAAGTAGTCATCTATCCCCTCATGGCTGCCCCCTTATTATTGGAAGACGAGCGCGCAGTCAAGGCCGCCCAGGCGGCAATAGACGCCGGGCACAAGGTCCTCGCCATCTTTGGAGAACTGGAAGAAAGCGACGCCGAGGAAGACATCCGCCGGGAGTCCCTGTATCCCGTAGGCACTGCAATCTACATCGCGCGATCCGCGGAAATGCCCGACGGCCGCATGCAAGTGCTCGTACAGGGCATGGCGCGACTATCACTCATAGATGTATTGCAATCGCAACCTCATCCCATAGCGCAAGTTGAGAAAATAGCATCAGACATAGAACACAACACCGAATTGGAAGCGCTCGCGCGCAATATATTCGGCCAATTCAAAAAAGCAGTGGCACTCGCCCCCAATGTACCCAGAGAAGTTGGGGCAGCCTTAGACGCCCTCTCAGAAATAACCCACAAGGCAGACTTCATCGCCTCACAACTCAACGTGGGATTTGAAGACCAACAAAAAATATTAGCCGAGCGCAATCTGTATCGGCGCCTGGAAGCCATCAATCAATGCTTAAATCGCGAAGTTGAAATTCTGGAACTGCGGGAAAAGATCAGCTCAGAAGCCGCGGGAACCATGGAAGATGCCCAAAAAGAATATTTTTTGCGCCAGCAACTGCGGGCAATCCAGGATGAACTGGGTGAAGGAGAGGACATCGGCGCCGAAATCGAAGAACTGCGCGAAAAGATCGGAGCCGCCGGCATGTCCGAAGAAGCAAAAACAGAAGCCGAACGCGAACTAAAACGCATGGCGCGCATGCCCGAAGCCTCTGCCGAATACACCGTATCGCGCACCTATCTGGACTGGCTCGTCGAACTCCCGTGGAACAAAAAGACAAGCGATCAATTAGACATCAAAAAAGCCGAGCGAATTTTGAATGCAGACCACTATGGATTGGAAAAGCCCAAAGAGCGCATCCTGGAGTACCTGTCCGTGCGCCAATTAAAAGACGACATGCGCGGACCTATCTTGTTACTGGTCGGACCGCCAGGCACGGGCAAAACATCACTGGGCAAATCCGTCGCACGCGCACTCGACCGCGAATTTGTCAGAATGTCATTGGGCGGCATCCGCGACGAATCGGAAATTCGGGGACACCGCCGCACCTATATCGGCGCACTGCCCGGACGCATCATACAGGGCCTGCGACGCGCTGGCACAAAAAACCCCGTATTTATGCTGGATGAAATCGACAAACTCGGCGCGGATTTTCGCGGCGATCCCTCCGCAGCACTGCTGGAAGTCCTGGACCCGGCGCAAAACAACACCTTTGTGGATCACTACCTCGACGTCCCCTTTGACCTGTCAGAAGTCTTATTCCTCGCCACTGCCAACTCGCTCCACACAATACCACCGGCACTCATGGACCGGATGGAAGTACTGGAAGTCTCGGGATATACCGAGGCCGAAAAAATGGAAATCGCGCGCCGGTACCTGGTCAAACGCCAGATCTCAGAACACGGCTTAGCTCCCCAAAAAGCATCCTTCGACAAAGCCGCCCTGCAAGAAGTAATCCAGCACTACACCCGCGAGGCCGGCGTGCGAAATCTGGAGCGCGAAATCGCAACCGTAGCGCGCAAAGTAGCCCGCAAATTTGCCCAGGGGCGCAAGCGGCGCGTACACATCCATCAAAAAAACATCGCCGAATATCTGGGACCGCAAAAATTCCGCCACGAAGTAGCCGAAGAAGATCACGAGGTGGGCGTCGCCGCTGGCCTCGCCGTGACATCTACCGGTGGTGATGTCCTCTTTGTCGAAGCAACAGTCATACCCGGTAAAGGCGAATTAAATCTAACCGGACAGGTCGGCGACGTAATGAAAGAATCTGCGCATGCAGCCATGACTTATGTGCGGTCGCGCTGGCACGAACTGGGACTAAACGCGCAGTTTAACGAAAACAAAGACGTACACGTCCACGTACCCGCAGGTGCCGTACCCAAAGACGGTCCCTCGGCGGGCATTACCATGGCGACCGTACTCGCATCGGTATTCACCAATCGGCCCATCCGAAAAGACGTGGCAATGACAGGCGAAATTACACTGCGCGGCAAAGTACTGCCCATCGGCGGCGTACGCGATAAAGTCCTATCAGCACACCGCGCAGGTGTAAAAACCGTAATCCTACCCGAAGACAACCGCAAAGACGCACACGAAATCCCCGACACAGCGCGCAAAGACATCAGGCTGGTATTTGCATCGCACATGGATCAAGTCCTGGAAACCGCCCTCATGAAACGCCCCCGCAAGCCAATGGTCGAAGCGGTAAGTATGAATTGATCACGTCTCAAAATACTCCACAAACTTCTCAAAAACAGGTTCCGGAACATAGCGTCTCACAACATCTTGCCAGCCATCGGGACCCACCAGCCCTTTGATAAAACTGGAACTGATCTCGGCAATCTCTCGCGGGGGCATCAAAAAGATAGTCGTAATCGTATCGTCCAGATCGCTGTTAATATAGCGCATCCTGCGTTCAAACTCATAGTCGCTCTGCGTGCGAATACCCCGCACAATATAACCTGCGCCAATACCGCGCGCGTAAGTGACCAGAAACTGATTTTCGTAACTGGCGACAACGACATTGTCAAACTGCGACGTAGTCTCACAAAGCAGACCGAGCCGTTCCTCCAGTGAAAACGTATAGTCCTTATCCGGATTGATCCCAATAGCGACAACGAGCTGATCAAAAAGCTCTGCAGCCTCCTGAATAACCCACAAATGGCCGTGGGTAACGGGATCAAAGCTGGCGGCATAAACGGCTTTTTTCATCTTATCCCTCATGAAATATCGGTGAGTGCCCAGGCAATGAGGCCAAAAGTAATGAGTTGCGGGCGGCGGTCTTCATCCAGCAAATAGTGGACGGGCAAAATACCTTCGCCAGATTGAACAAAGGTTTTATAAGAACCGATACCGAGTTCAACCGATCCATCGGCAACGAGCTTGTGATTAGGGTGCAAGAGAGACAGATCTTGAATCAGGTCAAACGCCATTGGCAGAGAGTGCTTTCCACATAGCAAAATGTGGGGGAGTGTCCAATGGCTAAAGACCGGACGCGTCGCGCGGTATGTGTATGCACCATCTCGCGACTGGATATGACCCTTATTATTTTCCCATCTCTCGCGCAGTTCAGAAATCGGAATCGGCTCCCCCTCGGCATCGGCGCGATAAGTGTGCAGCGTCCAGGATTTGAGGGTATCGTCGGGATTGCAGATCACATCCGCGTCAAAAATAGTCGGCTCACCGCCAATGTGGGTTTGCTGGCGGATGCGATATGTGCCGCCCTGTTCTCGCCCAATGGTCACCGAGCCATACACGCTATTGGGACAAGGCGGCGGTTGCGCGGGCGCGAAAGACCAGTTGAGAATGTCGTAAGTAAGCGTGGCGCAATCGGCATCCACGATAGACGTCTGCACCGGCGTGAAACCCGCGAGAAAATCGCGGATGGGTTGAACGGGATATGGACCAATAGTGTCAATTGCCATGGGATCAGGCCTCGTTGAGAACGGAAAGATACCAATCGATATAGTCGCGATAGACATTGCCGCGCTTCAGGCTGCCGAAATCGCTTTCTGGTTCGGGATACATTTCAATTTGGGATATGTACTCGCGAAAATGTGCCCGATGGCGCGCGACAATATCTGCACAGTGCGCTTCATCGGCGAGATCTCGCGTCTCGAGCGGATCGTTTTGAAGATCGTAGAGACGCGTATTATCCCGTTCAATAATGCTTTTGTAGCGCACATCGCGCACGGCCACCGATAGCCGACCAATAGAAGTTTCGCCGATAAGGTATGTGCGCCACGGGACATCGCGCCGTTCAAAAATGGGACGCCATGAACGCGCAACAGTCGTTTTGGGCAAGGGCGGTGCGCCGGCATAGTCGCATATCGTAGCGGGAATATCGACGCCAGAAATGAGATGCTCGGCATCCCGCACACCTTCGGGAATACGCCCGGGCCACCACGCAATGGTGGGCACGCGAAACGCTTCTTCCTCAAGAAACCCCTTGCTGGTATTGCTGTGAAAGCCGAGGCCATCGCCGTGGTCAGAGGCAAAGATGACGAGGGTATTGCCAGCATAAGGCGATGCGCGAAGCGCGTGCATAACGCGACCGACTTCGGCGTCAACCATTTCGACCATGCGGTAATACTGATAGATGTAATACTGCCAATCGCGGCGCGACCACTGGCGAGTACTGGGCCGACCGCGCCGGGCGTATTCGTCGTCGAAATTGCCCGGAAGAGGTGGGAGATCACCCTCAATTTTCGATGCAAAACCGTATTTGCCCGGACCCCCGTGGGACATCGCGGGAAAGCAGCAATCGTGCGGGTTGAGGAATCCAACGTTCAAAAAGAAGGGTTTATCAGACGTGCGATTTTTCAAATAGGCGACGGCTGATCGGGCGACATTGCCGTCGTTGAGTTCGCCCATGCCGTGCTGGGGTTGCAACACATCAAAGCTCGCGTGCAAATCGCGTCCCGTGACGTGCCATTTGCCCGTGTACACACACTCATAGTCTTCGCGGCGCAACCACTGTCCCAGGTCCGGGATATTGGGATCCATGGGATAGGAATTGACGACAACGCCGTGTTCTTTGGACATGCGCCCCGTGTACCAACACGCCCGCGAAGGACAGCACTGGGGCATAGCGCAGTAGGCATTGGTAAAGGTATAGCCTTCGCGCACGAGTTCGTCAATAGCAGGTGTGTGTACGTATTCGCAGCCGAGCGCAGAGATCGCATCGGCGTGCATCTGATCGACATGTATGAAGAGAATATTGGGTCTCATAAGCATTCGTCTTTCTCCTGTAGATCATCTCGCCGTGCGGTTAGGATGAATAACTCTCATAAAAATGGACTCACAGCTTTTGGTGATCACTCAGGTAGCGTTGACATAATAATCGGCGCAAAGAATGAATACAAGAAGGAAATCAAGTCCCACATTGACCAGCCATATTGAATGTGGTATATTTTTTTCCGATTACACACCAAAAATAAAGGGATAAGATATGGCCCAGATGATACAGTTGCAGAACAGCGATGAATCGTTACGCCGGATGGTCGAAACGTGCCGGAACCAAAATGAAGAATGCGTAATTCAGGATAATCAAAATCGTCCTGTAGCGGTATGATGCCCATTGAACGCTATGAGTCCTATCAGGCTTATCTAAAGCAGAAGGAGAAAAACTTTGCGATTCTCGATACAGTAGCTGAAGACCTTAAAAATTATGAACCTGATTTTATAGAGCGTCAGATCGAGAAAGCCGTACAAGAAGTGAAAGCCGAAGCTAATTCTATCGCCTGCTGAATTTTTGGCGCATTACAAAATTAGTTGAATATGAAAGTTCAAAAATTCACCCTGATTATCGCACCCGATCCAACAGAAGAAGAAGCAGATAAAATCTACGGCGTTATTGACGACGGGACACTTGCTACCATCGCCAATATCCCTCAGATTCATTTTCATCGAGAAGCGACAACAATGGATAGTGCAATTCGATCAGCAATAGCCGATGTGATGTCTCTGGGTCTGGATGTTCTGCGCGTTGAGTGAGCCATAAGCTATTACCTCATTGGCATAAAAATTTGAAGAAAAGCGAAAAATGAATAATGATATTCGCCTATTAGATGTGGTGGCATTAACAACCGATAAGTTAGAACACAAGTTGGTACGTGGCGAAATAGGCACAGTCGTAGAATGTCATCCTGATGACGGCTATGAAGTCGAATTTGTAGCTCAAGATGGCTACACCTATGCCCTTATAACATGTGAGGGAAAAGATCTCCTTCCATTACGCGAAAAACGGAAAGCATACGACACCGTAGCTATTTCTGCTGAATCGTAGTATATTCTGCAACGAAAAAACAGCAAAGCCGATGTCACTCAAACATCGGCTTTTTATTTTTCGGCATCGCTCAAATCTTACTGCGTCTGGTACATCACATCTTTTCGCGCTGACGGCGAAGCATAAGGCTAATCATTACACGGGTATCTGAGGAACTGACTTCGAAAGTGTCGCGTTTTACGGAGTGAACTTCGACTGAAAATTCTGGGCGATTGACCAGTGTCTCTATCAAATCTTTGACCATAACACATGCTTCTTTTTTCGTATATCCCTGAGTCATAGCGTCGAGCATTGGGATTTCCGCAAGTTTCCATCCTTGTAAACTTTCCCTTGAAATCGCATGTCATTCAAAACCGCAACGTAAACACCGTCTCTTCTTCCGGCTTAGATTGAACACTAATCGTACCGCGATGAACGCGCATAATCTGTCTGGAAAGTGCGAGACCAATACCCGAGCCATCGCGTTTGGTCGTAAAAAACGGAATAAAAATGCGCTCCTGCACATCCTCTAAAATACCTGGCCCATTGTCCTGCACGCGAATCACAACCCGGCCTCGTCCATCGAGTTGTGCCGAGAGATCCATGCGGGCATTGGAACGACCTGCAAGAGCTTGCACGGCATTCCGCATCAAATTGATCAACACCTGCTCTATGAGGTCGGGATCGGCGGTAAGTTCGAGCGTCCTGGGATCAATCGCCGTATGAAGAGCAATGCCACTCTTATCGCACTCACCCTGCATCAGAAACACAACGCGGGCAAAAAGCTCAGAAACCTGAAAAATTTGAAAATCGGGACGCGATATATTCGTAAGCTGGCGATACGCCTCGACAAAATGGAGAAGCCCTTCGCTACGCGACTGAATCGTTTCCAGAGCCGTGTGAACATCGGGCAGCGTATCGGGATCAAGCGAGGAAGCCCGCTCAGAATCTGGCAAAAGATCGCGCACAGTGGAAGCCAGAGAAGAAATGGGCGTGATAGAATTCATGATCTCGTGGGTCAACACCCGAATCAGCTTTTGCCATGCCTCCATCTCCTGCTCTTCAAGTTCGCTCTGGATATTCTGAATAGACGCCAGAATAAAAGACTCGCCCCGCATCCGCAGTTCGGTCGCATAGACAATAATCTGGAGCAATTCGTCCTCGTCCTGAATTTTGACCAACGTCTTATCGCCCGAGCGGAGTTTGAGCAGCGCCTCTGAAAACGCCTTGCTAACCGTCTCCAATTCGCGCACATCGCGCATATGGGGCTTGCGAAGCAAACGCTGCGCCGCCGTATTCATCAGTTCAATACGACCATCGGGCGTATAGCAAATCAGACCAATGCCCACATGCTGGACAACGGTCTGGAGATACTGAAAATTCTCTTCTCTCTCTGCGCGCGTCTTGCGAAAAGCCTCGAGCACCTCGTTAAACGCATCCTTGAGATTGTTGTACGCTGAACCCAACCCGGCACCGGTAAAAGATTGGGCAAAATCCTCATAGCGAATCGCCTGCAAGAATCGCGTGAGATCGCGCTGCGTGCGCTCCACATATTGTATGAGTGCCCAGGTCTGATAGAGCACACACGCACCAATAATAGCAAGCGTGGCGTAGTATGTACTAAAAAAAAGACAATAAAAGAAAAGACAGGTCGTGATGCACAAAAGAGCCACGCGCAAAATACATATCAGGCGAAAATGTTTATAAGCCATGCTTTTCGAGCCTGCGGTAAAGCGCGCTACGCGTGAGACCGAGTTCACGCGCTGCGTGACTGATATTGCCGCGGTGCTTCTCAATCGCTTTGCGAATAACGGTTTTCTCCACGTATTCGAGATTGAAGTCGTCAAAATGAATATCGTCACCTGCGGCGGGTTCGGAAAC
Organism: Candidatus Latescibacterota bacterium; assembly: GCA_965205975.1. Lineage (GTDB taxonomy): Bacteria > Latescibacterota > UBA2968 > UBA2968 > UBA2968 > VXRD01. The sequence goes on along the minus strand of OZ242195.1, from coordinate 4,296,072 downwards.
GCTGAGCGGAAAGTCCAGCGGTTTAAGAATACCATTTTCATTCATAATCACAGCCCGCTCAATCGCGTGCTGCAACTCGCGGATATTGCCCGGCCAGGTGTAATTCACGAGATGATCAAGTGCCGCTGACTGAATGGCAATACCCGGTTTATTGTACTTCTGACCGTACGTCTCGAGAAACACCTCGACGAGCAGGGGAATATCGTCAAGACGATCGCGCAGAGGCGGCAGATGGAGTTCGACAGTATTGATGCGATACAGAAGATCCTGCCGGAACTCATTGCGGGCCACCATATCGTGAATCGGCATATTGGTCGCGCAGATCAGGCGCACATCAATATCAACAGGTCGGTTGGTACCCAGGCGAATAACCGTGCGGTTTTCAAGTGCCGTGAGCAACTTTGCCTGGAGCGGCAGCGAAAGATTGCCAATTTCATCCAGAAAAAGCGTGCCGCCCGACGCGATTTCAAAACGCCCCGCGCGGTCTTCTCTGGCATCTGTAAAAGCACCTTTTTTGTGCCCAAAAAGCTCGCTCTCAAAAAGGCTCTCTGAAACAGCGCCGAGGTCAACGCGGATAAACGCCTCTGCAGCACGCCGGGATCGACGGTGCAGGGCGCGGGCAACAGCATCTTTCCCCGTTCCATTCTCGCCCAAAATGAGCACATTGGCGTCCGTAGCACCCACTTTCTGAATCGTATCAAAGACCTCGCTCATGGCACGCGATGTACCCACCATATCGGGAAATTGACCGTCGAGATCGGCGCGAAGCTGTTCTTGTTCGGCGCGCAACTGATTGACTTCGAGCCGCGACCGGCGCAACCGCACAGCAGAAGAAAGGGTCGCGAGCAACTTTTCATTTTGCCACGGCTTGAGCACAAAATCCGTCGCGCCTTCTTTGATCGCTTGCACAGCCGTTTCAACGCCACCATAAGCCGTAATGAGAATGACCACAGCCGAAGAATCGATCTCCAGAATGCGACTCAGCCAGTGAAACCCCTCTTTGCCCGACGTAGCGTCCTGTTCAAAATTCATATCGAGCAAAATCACATCATAAGTATCATTTTGCAGCAGACCGGGAATGCGGTTGGGATCGGCCTCGGTATCAACGCGTTCGGCATACTGCTTAAGCAAGAGTTGCGCCGCCACCAGAACATCGCGGTCATCGTCAACAATGAGAATTTTGTCGAAGGATTTCGATTCCATAACAGCCTCAACCGGGCGACCACAGGGGGGCGCCCTAACACCACCGTAGGGGACGGCCCCTGTGCCGTCCCGCTCGCTTCTCGCCCCTTTTAATCTTCGAGCTTGAGAATCATAATCCACATCGGTTGTTCGCCCACATCATAAACTTTGAGCGGCGTGAGACCGCCCGTCTCTTTATCGATCCGATACCCGGCCATCTTGTCTGACTGTTGACCCGCTGCAAAGAGGAAATTGCCTTCGGGATCGAGATTGAAAGGACGGGGGATAGGTTCTGTAGGCGTTTGCCCCAATGATTCGAGAGAACCGTCGTCTTGCACAGCATAGCCCGCGATGCTATTGTGCCCGCGATTGGAGATATACAGAAACTTGCCCGAAGGATGAATGTGAATTTGGGCACAGGTATTGCGCTCTGTAAACCCCTCTGGCAGCGTTGAAAGCGTTTGGCGGGGTGCAAGCGTTCCGTTATCCGGGTTAAAATCATACACCGTAACACTGGACCCATTTTCATTCGCAACATAAACCACATCTAAAGTCGGGTGAAACTCGTAATGCCGAGGACCCTCCCCATAAACCGCATCGACTTTCACCACCTCATTAGGTGCCAACTCACCTGTGGTCTCATCAAACGTAAATTGATAAATAGCATTGACCGGCATCGTATGCGGTACAAACAAAAAACGATTGGAGGGATCGGAAAAAAAGCAATGCGCGTGTTCATCCGTGGGAATCCACTGGCGATGTGGCGCAAGCACGGCCCCATCTTTGTCAATCGCATTGATGGCGACCGCGCCCTCGCCGTAATACGCAGAAAAAAGGTATCGCCCGGTTTTATCCGTACTGATATAACAAGAGCCACCATCAAAAGGCGCAGTGGCAATATGCTCGAGCGCGCCGGTTTCCGGATCAATGCTGTAGCTAACGAGTTCTTTGGACTGGCGCAACGCCGCGTAGAGATATTTTTGTCGTGGATCGGTGCAAAGCGGACCAATACCGCCTTTGGCGGGAAGTTCTTCAACAAGCGTGAGGTCGCCGGTATCGGGGTCCATATCATAGCGCAAGAGCTTCTTGTCTTTAGATACAGCGACGTACATGTGATACTTCATACTCGGTTCCTTTCTGTTGAATTGTTGGGCAAACAAACTGCCCGTTAATGTGATACACGAAATAATAAATGCACAAAAAACCGTTTTCATGGCCACACTCCTGAAAAGGGGTCGTTATTTGTCCCAATATAGCATTGGATGAAACGGATAGAAAGCAGAAAGGAACACCTGCTATAGAGTAGTTCTTTACGGGCTTGACTTTACGGCAAGAGCAAAGTTTATTGATCGTTTGGAACCCTCTCACCGCCTTTTAAGGAGAAAAATATGAGCAAAAAACCCAACATCCTCTTCTTTTTTACCGACGACCAGCGATTTGACACCATTCGCGCGCTGGGCAATACAGATGTGCAAACACCCGTACTGGATCGCCTCGTGGCAGAAGGCACGACATTTACACACGCGCACATACCCGGCGGAACATCGGGCGCAATATGCATGCCCAGTCGCGCCATGTTGCACACGGGACGCACACTCTTCCACCTCGACGGCGCGGGCCAGGGCATTCCCAACGACCACGTAATGCTGGGCGAACATCTGCAAGATAACGGCTATCGCACATGGGGTACGGGCAAATGGCACAATGGCCCCGCGTCTTTTGCACGCAGCTTTTCAGACGGCGCAGAGATCTTTTTCGGCGGCATGGACGACCACTGGAATGTGCCCGCATTTAATCATGACCCCACCGGCAAATACGACTCCGTACTCCTGCAGTGCCCGACCCCCAACCAATCAAACGCCTTAAAAATCCGAAAAGGCGACCACGTAACCGCGGGCAAACACTCCAGCGAATTATTTGCCGAAGGCGCAATTGACTGGCTGGAAAAATACGACTCCGACAACCCATTCTTTATGTACATCTCATTCATGGCGCCTCACGACCCGCGCACAATGCCGCAAAAATATCTCGATATGTACGACCCCGAAGACATCCCACTTCCCGAGAACTTTATGGGCGGACATCCATTTGACAATGGCGACCTGAAAGTGCGCGATGAAGTCCTCGAAGATTTTCCCCGCGACCCCTACAAAGTGCGGCAACACATCGCCGAATACTACGCCATGATCACCCATTTAGACGCGCAAATGGGGCGCGTACTCGACACAATAAGCGCGTGCGGAATGGCGGATAACACCATCGTCGTCTTTGCCGGGGACAATGGACTCGCAGTAGGACAACACGGACTTTTCGGCAAACAAAACATGTACGAACACAGCGTGCGCGTACCCCTGATATTTTCTGGGCCGGGCGTACCCGCGGGACAAAAACGATCCGCCTATGTGTATTTACACGATATATTCCCAACTTTGTGCGACTTAATCGGCACCAGCACACCGGACTCCGTGGAAGGCACCAGTCTGGTATCCGCACTCAACAACGGCGATGAACAGGTGCGCGACACCCTCTTCTCTGCATATCGCGAGTGGCAGCGCATGGTAAAAGACAATCGATTTAAACTCATCGAATACGCCGTAAATGGACGCCGCACAACGCAGCTATTCGATCTGGAAAACGACCCACTGGAACTGCACAATCTCGCAGACGACAAAGCACACGCCGACAAGGTAGCAGACCTGCGAGAAGTACTTTTTAAATGGCGCGACGAATGGGACGATGCGAAAAGCGAATGGGGAAAAACATTTTGGGAAGCGTTTTAAAAAGGAGACGACCATGGATGCTTCATGTCTGACGCATAGCCTGACAGAAGAAGAGCGATTGCAATTTGAACGCGATGGGTATTTAATTGTCGAAAATGCTCTCGACCCCGACCACGTCGCGCGTCTGTGCGCCGTGATCGATCGCATAGATGCCGAAATGCGTCCCAAACAAGGCATAGATAAACTCGGACGCTTGAGCGTCAGAGACTTTATCGGCCTCGACTGGGAATTTGTCGAACTGGTAGATTGGCCCAGGACCATCGCAAAAGTGTGGGATATTCTGAGCTGGAACTTGCAAATCTACCACTCCCACCTCAACGTCACCCCCCCGGTACCAAACGGAAAAGGTGAAAAAAATCTGCGCTGGCATCAGGACAGTGCCCTGCTCAATCAGGAATTAGAAACAGACCCCCGACCCCGCATCTCAATCAAAGTAGCCTACTTTTTAACGGACTGCAGCGAAGATGGCCGGGGCAACTTTTACATTATACCGGGCAGTCACCTGACCAACGACTACGACTTTCCCAACGGCGACCGCACATCTGAACCCAAAGATGCAATACCCGTACTGGTCAAGCCGGGAACAGCCGTATTTTTTGACCGCAGACTCTGGCACTCGGTAAGCGCAAATTACTGGACAGAAGCGCGTCGGGCACTGTTTTACGGATATAGCTATCGCTGGTTCCGTCCCCGCGATGACGTAACGATGGATCACTGGTGGGACCGATTGGATCCCATCCGCAAACAATTATTCGGCAACGCGCCAACCGGCGGGTATGGATTCACCTCTCCCACTGACGAAGACGTGCCCTTGCGCGGATGGCTATCCGAACACCTGGGCGAAGAAGCCATAGCATAGTATGAGGATCGGGTTATGGAATGGAAACCCATTTTTCACGACTTTACATTCGGCGAACCCGAACGCCGAGAAATGGATCGCGAAGGACACATTGCCTTTCCGGGACTGCTAAAAGACGATGCACAGGAAAAATTGACAGAATCCCTGTCCTATATCGAATCACTCAGACCACAGGCAAAAGAAGGCCATGAACCCAATCGGTTCGCAGCCGAATTTGACTGGTATCTCGAAAGCCTGATCGGCCATCCCCAAATGCTCAGACTGGCGCGAGATATTCTGGGCGAAAATATTCGATATGATCACTGCGTCAGCCTGAACCGCCCCGGGGGCAACCGCGGAACACACTGGCACACACATGGGTATGGGGAAGAAAACCCCAGCCTGGGATTTATTCGCATCTTCTTTTACGTCAACGGATTTGAACCTGACGACGGCGGGTTAAAAGTTGTACCCGGCAGCCATCTGTTCCGCGAAAAAATCGGACGTATTGACTCAGACAAAGCATTACAAGAAAAATGGCTCAGCGGAAAAACCCATCCAATGACGGGTGAACCCCTCCAGATACACGCGCCCTCTATGCCACCTGGAACCGTAATCGCCATGTGGACATTTGCCGCTCACGGCGTAAACCCGCGACAGCCGGGCAGTGATACGCGGTGGTGCGTGGTATATGCCTATCGCAATCCCGGCCTGCCGTCAAATGCGCGATGGATATCTGAAGAATACGAAAAACGCCGCGTCCCAGGTGCCGAGGGATTATTGAGTCTTTATTAAACAGAAAGGAAAAACATGAACATCTTATTCCTGCGGCATTCAGCGGGATTTGAACACAGCTATTTGCCCGACGCAGAAGTGGCTCTGAAGGCAATCGGCAAGGAGAACGGATGGCGTGTCTTAACCACGCATCGGCTGGACCGCATTTCCGCTGAGAACCTGGAAAAATTTGACATCCTCGCATTTGCGACAACCGGGAACCTGTCCTTTACCGACGAACAAAAAATCGCGATCCTGGATTTTGTCCACAACGGCAAATCATTCTTCGGCATACACAACGCAACCGACACGTGCTATGACTGGCCCGAATACGGCGAAATGCTCGGCGGATGGTTCAACGGCCACCCCTGGCACCAGGAAGTGGGGATCATTGTCGAAGACACAAATCACCCCGCGACAAAAATGCTGGGCGACTATTTTCGGGTAACAGATGAAATCTACACATTCAAAAATTACGACCGCAACAAGACCCATGTCTTAATGCGGATCGATAACGATACCGTAGATCTGGAAAAAGGCAACCGCGAAGATAACGACTACGCCATGGGCTGGTGTCACGAATACGGCAAAGGCCGCGTCATGTACACCGCCCTGGGACACCCCGATGCCCTGTGGCACGAAGACTGGTTCCACGCGCACATCACGGGATGTATCAAATGGGCTGGAAGATTGGAGAATTAAAATGCCAAAATTTGTATTCATGCCGCCGCAGGACGACCTCAAGCGCGCATTCGCCACCCGCCTGTCGGACGAACTCCCCGAATACGACGTCCTATCACCCGAAACCGACGAAGAAGCCATAGAGGCAATACGGGATGCCAACGCCGCATTTGGCTGGATACCGCCCGACGCGCTCGCCGCTGCCGAAAAACTCGCCTGGCTGCACAACCCGGACGCCGGTCCCTTCTTCGGATACTACTACAGAGAACTGACCCAACACCCACTAACCATCACAAATCCCCGCGGCATATACTTCGACCACATATCCCACCACATCCTGATGTTCCTGCTCGCACTGGCGCGCGGGCTACCGTGGTATATGGACGCACAGCGGCGCAGAGAATGGGACAAAAACGCGCGCAAATCCCCGTACATAGACCTCGCTGGCGCAACAGCCCTCATCAACGGCGTGGGCGGCATCGGACACGAGACAGCGCGCCTGTGCAACGAACTGGGAATGACCGTCATCGGCATCGAACCCCGCCCCGAATACGAACTGCCCTACGTCGAATTCCACACCCCGGACGAAATTGACGCACTTCTGCCACTCGCGGACTTTGTCATCACAACCGTCCCACACACACCCGAAACCGAAGGCATGTTCGACGCGCGACGTTTCACCCTGATGAAACCCTCAGCGTACTTCATCAACATCGGCCGCGGCAAAGTGTGCAAAATAGACGACCTCGCCAACGCCATCGAATCCGGCACAATAGCCGGCGCCGGTCTCGACGTATTCGAACAAGAGCCACTGCCCTCCGACCACAAGCTGTGGGGCTTACCCAACGTACTGATGACCCCCCACATTGCCGTCAGAGACGCTGGCAACATAAACGCGCGACGCTACGAAATCCTCATCGACAACGCCCGCCGCTTTCTCGCAGGCGAAGAACTGACCAATGTCGTGGATAAATCAAAGTGGTACTGACTACCCCAACCCCTTTCGATGCGTACGCGCGCGGTACAAATACCCATCTATAGCCGTAACATAGAGCGACTGCAAATCTTCATCGCCAAACGCACAATTGGTCGGATTAATCGGAAAAGGATGTGCTTCGAGCACCTGTCCGTCGGGCGCAAAAACGTAAATCATCGGACCGGGACCGCTATTCGGCCAACCCGCACTCGCGACAATATTGAGATCCGCATCCAGCCTCATACCGTCTATACCCCGATGGACACCAAAATCGTGGAGCACCTCACAAGCGCCCAGCGACCCATCTTCCGCAATCGGATAAGCGCGCAATTCCCGAGGCGTCTCGGGAAGATAATCGCTCTGCGCCACATACAGGGTCTTCATATCGGGCGTAACAATCAGACCATTGGGCTTTGTCGTATCAAAAGTCACCCGCACAGTCGCGTACGCACCATCCGCCTGGGGATCAGCCCGATACACCGACTCGTGACCGATATCCATACATGATTTATCATCGCCATATCTCGGATCCGTGAACCAGACCCGGCCCTTTGCATCCACCACGAGATCATTGGGACTGTTGAACCGGTTCCCCTCAAAATTGTCGGAAATCACCGTCGTCGAGCCATCGCTCTCATACCGCGCAATGCGACGCCCGGGGCCATCCACAAACCCGTCACCACTCGGATCAAACGTACCCTCTGCGCCATAGACCCGGCCCTCTGCATCAGTAGTCAGCCCATTTGCCCGATTCGTACCCGTGCGCCACACATCGCAAACACCCGACCTGTGATCGTAGCGCATCGCGCGATCTCCCGGCATATCTGTAAACAACAGCGCATCGCCTACCCACACCGGACCCTCGGTAAAACCAAACGGACCCGCCACCTGTTCAAAATTCCATTCCATAAAACGCTCCTTTGCTCCTCGTAAAATTACGCGATCTCGCCCCCAACATACGCGATTGCTCGCATGAAGGAAAGTGTGAAACGATGTACAACTGGTCGCAGTTCAGACCAGTTCACTGTGAGGTGAGAAGTGTGAAGTGAAAGGCTCTCGTCATCGCGGCATGATGTTGAGCCGCGATCCACATGGTTTTAACCGCTAAATCACAATATGAAGGGTGGCGCAATCTCGCATGATTCAGTACATTGATGCAGACCTACTTTGCAATATCGACCACCCTATATAAACAATGAAAATCGAAAAACCACCATACACAATCACGCCGGACATTCTCTTTCGCATTGAAGAAATCGGTGAAGCGATTGGCCGCGCGACGGGCATCTCGCAGGACTTGCGCCTACGACGCATCAATCGCATCCTCACGATTCGCGGATCCCTCGCCATTGAAGGCAATATCCTCAGCGAAGAACAGGTCTCCACAATACTCGACGGCGAGCCAGTCATAGCGCCACTCAGAGACATACAGGAAGCCCGCAACGCCATCAAAGCCTACGACCAATACCAGCAGTGGAACCCCGCCAGTGAAGCCGACCTGCTGCGTGCTCACGAAATCCTGATGATCGGTCTATTGGATGCACCCGGACAATATCGCCGCAAAGACATTGGCGTGATGGGCGGCGGCGAAGTCCATCACATCGGCCCGCCTCCCGGACGCGTACCGCAACTCATGGCAAACTTGCTGGCATGGCTGGGCAGCACCGATGAGCATCCACTAATCGCCAGTTCTGTCTTCCACTACGAATTTGAGTTCATTCACCCCTTTGAGGATGGCAACGGACGGATGGGACGACTCTGGCAAACCCTGATACTGACTCGCTGGAAACCTCTGTTCGCCCACATCCCCGTAGAAAGCCTGGTCCATGCCCGACAAAGCGACTACTACAAAGCTATCAGACAGAGTTCGTCAGAAGGCGAAAGCACGCCATTCATTGCGTTCATGCTGGAGATTATTCCCGAGGCGATGAAGTTGTAGAAGAATCTTACGACCAAAGGTCAATATGACGGAGAATTGGAAAAATGGATACCCGGCAAAACATGCTGTTCGACGACTCTAGCGAGAGCCAGATATCATTCGGAATGGATGACGGAAGTGGCCTTCGTGTGGTCAGCGCGAAATTCAACTCAGAGAAGAAATTCGACTGGGACGTATTTGATGGATTCGACAGCCTGCGGGTGTTGACCTATTCAGTAAGCGTGGATGCCATCCTTAGAATGCTCGATAAATACGCTTTCACGACCTTCGAATGCGTATTCGGCTATGAAGGCATTATCCGCGACATGAAAGACATTCTCGCGTTTCAGAAGACAGTGGTCGGCGATACTCGCGCCGCAATCATGAACCTCAAAGACGAACGGCACATACAAATTCTCGAAAAGGTACATGCGGGACAAGCCCACTTCAGAGTCTTGAGAAAGTCCATAGCCCACGCAAAGCTCTACCTGCTATCCAATGCAGATGGCCGAAAACGAGTAATAATCGGATCCGCCAATCTCTCGGAACGGGCATTTTCCGGCGATCAACCAGAGACGCTGGTCATGTTCGACAATGATGAGAAAGCATGGGAACACTACAACAATATGTTCAACACCATCCGGGACTCCGCATCAGACGAAATCGAGCTACCCGATGAGAAAATAACGCGGTCAGAAATAGAAATTCAGGAAACCCCATCTATAAACAATGGACCGGCCACCCTCATAATTGAGCCACCTGCACCCAATGAAGTCGAAACCTCCTTTCCGGCTCAAGTAGAGCGCGTAGAGAAGGTCCTTGCCTCTCTCGGTCCCGCGCTATCATCGGTCATGCCTCCCATACGCAATGGGAAGCAACGCATCACCCAGAACATCAAACGCCAGATCAATCGCGTGGTCCTCGTCAAGTCAGCCGAAGAAGTCGATACGCGCGACTTCCATATCGACAGAACCACGCACCAGGCCACCCTATCGGACGAGATATTCCCGCTGGAATGGGATAGCGATTCGGTAAAAACAGATGCGCGTCTGCTCCTGGAATACTTCGAGAACTATGCCGCCTTTGAAGGAGATGTGAAACGGCTGCAACGGGATTACTTCACCTTGATGGCGTGGTTGTATTTCTCCCCCTTCATGTGCGACATGCGATCACTTGCCCTGGTGCAAGACAGCGATGTGGTCCGCTTTCCTTCCTTTGGCATCGTCTTTGGCAAATCCAACTGTGGCAAGACCAGCCTGATTGATACGCTTATGACATCCATGTTCAGTTGCACCAACACAGTGGAAAAACGGAGTTTCACCACATCCCGACTTCGCGGATTGCAAGCGTCGTACAAACGCTTTCCCGTTGTGTTTGATGATATAGGACAACGCGCCTTCAACCAGTACGGCAAGGACATGATCAAAGAGGAATTACAACCCCCAGTTTCCGAATATCCGTGCTTTATACTCGCAATGAATGCGGAACCCCAATCATTTCCCGACGAAATCGTCAAGCGCAGCCTGATGATATACACCACAACTGCGCTGCCCTCTCACGAAGAGGAAACCCGGCAGCGTTTGCAAGGCGATGTACAGAAGATACGCAACAGTCTGACGGGACATCTCTATAAACGATACCTCTCAGAAATTATGGATCGCATGGCCCCCGGTCATCTCCCGGACGATTGGCTGGCGATTTCATCTCAGGTTATAAGCGACATCATATCTGAAGGAACAGGCAAAACACCGCCCGAATGGTGTCGCAAAATAACCTGGCAAAACTATGCAGAAAAGCGATACGACAGAGTCAAAGCAGCCCTCGAAAGCCTATTGCGCCCGGCGTCCTATGTAAAAAAAGAAGGCGAGGCATCCAAAGGATGGACAATTGACGGCGAGAAAGTCATCGTCTGGGAACCACGCGATGCCTTTGGGAGACGTGCATTCAACTGGGAGGATGTTCCCTCTACCTTAATTGACCAGGACGCCAGCCACGGCGACACAACGATTTTGCATAAGACCAGCTTGCAGAGATTTATAGGCCATAATCTCTACCCGCCTGGCAAATTAAATAAAATAAAGAGTTTGTTCAGTTATCGTTCCTGATATCGCAGAGAGCAAAAACAAAAAAGGAAAAGAACCTTGCCACAACTCGAACACATCGAAGCCATTGAAAGGCGCCTGTGGGGCGCAGCCGATACTCTGCGGGCCAACTCCCCTTATGCCAGCAACGAATACTTTCTCCCGGTCATGGGCCTGGTATTCCTGCGCTATGCGTACAGCCGCTACCTGTCTGTAAAGGACGACATTGAAGCCAACCTTCCCACCCGAGGCGGTAAAAAACGAGCACTCACCAAAGAGGACTTCTCCCAGAAAAACGCCATCTACCTTCGGCCCAACGCACAATTCGACCACCTCGTCGCCCTGCCCGACAGCGAGGACCGCATCAAAGCCGTCATCGAAGCAATGGAATCCATTGAGACCGACTACGAAAGCCTGAAAGGTGCATTGCCCAAAAGCGAATACCAGGAACTGGACAACGACGTACTCGGCCAACTCCTCCGCACGCTCAACCCCGACGAACTAAAACAGGTCTCTGGCGATGTCTTCGGGCGCATCTACGAATACTTTCTCACCCAGTTCGCCGACGAAAAAGCCCACGACGACGGCGAGTTCTTCACCCCCGTCTCTCTCGTCTCCCTGATCGCCCATGTGCTCGAACCCAACAGCGGCACAGTACTCGACCCGGCCTGCGGATCTGGCGGCATGTTCGTGCAAAGTGCCCGCACAGTCGAAGAACACGGACAGCATCCCACCGAACAACTCACCTTTCGCGGCATAGAAAAAAACGGCACCACCATCCGCCTCGCCAGAATGAATCTCGCAGTACATGGCCTTGAAGGCGACATCCGCCAGGCCATCACCTACTATGAGGACCCGCACGAATTGCTCGGCAAAGCCGACTACGTAATGGCCAATCCGCCCTTCAATGTCGATGAGATCGACGCCGACAAAGTCAAGACCGACCCTCGCCTGCCCTTCGGCCTGCCCGGCGTGAATAAAGAGAACAAAGTCAGCAGCGGCAACTACGTCTGGATCAGCTACTTCTACAGCTACCTGAACGAAAGGGGCCGCGCGGGCTTTGTCATGTCCTCCCAGGCATCGAGTGCTGGCAGCGGCGAAGCCGAAGTGCGCCAAAAACTGGTAGAAACCGGCGATGTAGAAGCCATGATCGCCATTCGCTCCAACTTTTTCTATACCCGCACCGTCCCCTGCGAATTGTGGTTTCTCAACCGCGCCAAACCCGAAACACACCGCGACAAAGTGCTGATGATCGACGCCCGCAACATCTATCGCCAGGTCACGCGCAAAATATACGACTTCAGCCCTGAACAGCAGCAAAACATCCTCGCCATTGTCCATCTCTATCGCGGCGAAACCGACCGATTCATCGGTCTAATATCCAACTACCTGCAGCGCATTTTGGAAGAAAGCCATGCGTGCTTTGAAATCAAAGATGGCGAAACCATCCACCCCCTACCCGACTTCGTCAACGCACTCACCCAATTGCACGACCTGCTCGCACCATCCCTAAAAACCTTACAGAAGAACGGACAGCACGCCGAAACCCTCGCCGAATACGACAAAGCGCGAACAGCGTTCCCCGAAGCCATTGAGCAATTCTGCACCGCCATCACAGAAACCACACCCAATACCAGCACCGACCTGAACAAACAGGTAACAGAATTCACTCCCCTGATCGAAATTAGTCGCGACCTATCCGAACGCACAGACAGCCTCTACAAACTCGCCACCCGCATAACAGATATATGCGAAACCTCGATCAATAACAGAAGCGACATCACCCGCGCCCGCAGAACCGCAGACGAGACGCGGCAGATCGCTGTCGAGCAACTCAAACAGATAAACTACTTCTACCAGCAGGCACGCTGGCTCACCGAGCGATTTCCCGAAGCGAAACTCTGCGACGTAGAAGGACTGGTCAAACTGGTAGATCGCGCCGAAATCGAAGCCAACGACTGGAGCCTGACCCCCGGCCGCTACGTCGGCGTTGCACCCGAAGAAGAAGACGAAAATTTCGACTTCGCAGAGACCCTGCGCGAGATCCACGACGAACTGGACGAACTCAACGGCGAGGCCGTATCATTGGCAGCGACGATTAAGCGGAATTTTGAAACACTAATTTGAAGAGGGAAGTAGGAAGTGTGAAGTGTGAAAGGTGCTGCCGCATGGGATGACTGCCAAATTGTGCAACGCACCGTTGCACAAATCCCTTTGTCTCAGCCAGCCCAACGAGGCTTTGAAGTGTGAAAGCCAGCCCGATGCTTTTATTCCGGGCGTGAAATTGTGCAGCAACTTGCTGCACAATTTCCATTGTTCGAATCGCTGCCAACCATTGAAGAGATTGAGCGGTAGCTAAACAACGCTGGGAAGATGCATGAAGGCTAAGAAAATCATTATCATCGCGGGGCCAAACGGAGTTGGCAAAACAACCTTTGGGCAGGAGTATTTGCCCAACGAAGCGGATTGCCCTATTTTCGTCAACGCCGACCTGATAGCAGCGGGGCTATCTCCCTTTCGTCCCGCTGACGCGGCCATCCGCGCCGGGCGGCTGATGCTGGAGGAAATTGACAACCACGCCCGTGCAGGCAGGGATTTCGCCTTTGAAACGACGCTATCCGGCCGGGGTTATGTGAGAAGGATCCGCCAATGGCGTGCTGATGATTACACAGTAAAGCTCATATTTCTGTCTCTTGCAACGCCCGAAGAAGCGATCACGCGCGTAAAATCGCGTGTAAATCAGGGCGGGCATGATGTTCCAGAAGCCGTTATACGTCGTCGTTTTCACGCGGGCTTGCGAAACTTTCAGAACATTTACCGACATTGCGTTGACGATTGGTTTTACTATAATAACAGCGGCACAATACCCATCCTTCTGGAGAAAAAAAACGATGATGAAACAACCGTCTGAAAAAGAGCTACCAAAGTTCAACAACGATGAAGAAGGCGTGACAGCCGCGCTTATACGAGCCGCAAAACGCGCACACCTGATCGCGCACCAGACCGGCACTAAAGTTGTGGTCATGCGCGATGGCAAAGTCGTGGAAATTGACCCGGACCCTGAGATGTACAACGACATTTGAGTTTGTGGGGCAATCGCGTCACGCCATTGAATCTAAAAGGCGTCCAAATTCATCAAGATCGGACACCTGTATCGCCACACGATGCAACTGCTTGAGTTGCTGCACATTGTCAACAGCCGCAATGCGGTCAGATATGGGATGCGTCTCGGTCAGACCAAAGCGAATCTCCAACACATCGCGGATCGCTTCAAGCGTGCTTTTTCTTTCCCCTCGCGCAATACCCTGCTCAATGCCTTCCTCTCTGCCTTCTTGCTTAAAGTATTGAATAAGAGATGATTCGCGGATCAAATCCATGAGACCCTCCTTCATAATGATTTCAGAAACAATTTCAGGCGCGTAAACCAACTCACTCAAAACCGCCATGCCTGCCAGATAATTGGACTTGCGCGTCCGTTCTATGCGGCGCGTCTGAGCCGTGTGAATACACCGATTTAACCACGCTTCTGAGGCCATCCCCTCAGGTGGTTTCATCAATGGCGTGAAAGGAATCAGACCCGATTGCCCCGATTCGAGGACGCGCTCGCCTTCTATCTCAATCAGCCGGATCACCTTGTATTGAATTACAATTTGGTAGCCGGAACACTCCTGAATATAGTGCCCTGGATCGTTCTGCCCCGCATTGGGACGCAGGTAGATCACATTGGAATAGATCGGCAAACCGTGATGCTCAATGGCGCGTCCGATATACCCTGCCATGCGACGCGGCATAGGCGGATTGGTACTATCGGTGGTTTGAAATTCATGGTGTACCAATACTTCTTCGTCACCGATTCGCACGCGAATGAAACTGTCGCTGCGACGGGCTTCCACCGTGGGTTGCTCTGTGTCAATGACTTCAATGACCTCGACATCGTCTCGTGCGAGAGCAAAATGAGCGAAGTGATCGGGATAGTGTTGAATGAGGTATTTGGAGATGGTGTCAATATCTGCCATAAGCGATGCCCTGGATCTGAGGTTGGCGTCTTTTTAGAACACGAACAGTCAGAATCCCAGCAAACATCAGGCCAATGTCACAGGATCATGCGACAAATGGTATGGACAGCCCCAAATACCCTTATTTTGTTTTCAATATGCTGTATTACCCCTTTATTCACAACTTGAATTTGTGGATTGCGTGTTTGGCGCAGAACAATCTCTGTATATTTTGAGCGATGAATGGGCGGTCATGTGAAAGATATGTGCTGCTTGCCCATTTTTTCGCCGCGATGTAAAACGCTCAAATGAGATAGAGTATATCTGCCCATATAGGCAAAGGTGGCACGATTTCGCATGATTAGCTACATTTATTGTATAGTGGCATTTCAACGAAATCATCGAGATGAATGGGACGGGTTTGGGAGAAATGAACTCTGAACGGTTTGTGATAGATACCAACAGTTTCATTCTGTGCTTCAATGATCGTCTGGCAGAATTGTTGCCTCGTGGAAAAAGGAGGATATATGAAAACGCAACAATTGAAAGTCTGGAGATGGACATCAACGGGATTTCGAAGAGCAGATGGTGCTTCGGTTATCGCAGAAGGGCAGACGACTACTTATGTGACATCGGCGGGATGGCGTTTTCAAAACCGATCTGAAATGATTGCAGCAATAAAAGAAGGATTGCCAGTAGCGACATTTGACGCATTAAAAAATGCTATGGGCATTTCTGAACAAGCTCTGGCTACTGTAACTAAAATTGCGGTACATACACTGACACATCGAAAAAAAGAAGGACGCTTGCATATCGATGAATCGGAACGCCTGCTGCGTATTGGTCTGCTGTATGATCGGGCTGTAGAGGTCCTGGGGGGACAGGAAGTTGCTCGTCAATGGTTTGTAACGCCATTAACTGCTCTTGGCAACGTTTCTCCACTGGATTATGCAGATACAGAACCAGGGGCTCGAGAAGTTGAAGATCTTCTGGGACGAATTGAGTACGGGGTATTTTCATGATGCTGACAGCCTGGCGGATTGTGCAGGCACATCGCATAACTTCAGCTTTTACGGGTGAAGGGTCACGGCGATACGGCGGACGCTGGAATCACAAGGGCATACCCATAGTATATGCAGCCAGCTCCCTTTCGTTAGCAGCACTGGAATTGCTCGTTCATCTGGAATCTACCCAAATTTTGAGGACTTACGCAAGCATTGCCATAGAATTTGATGACCGTCTGTGTCTTCGTTTGGAACCATCAGATTTACCAACAGACTGGACTGATTGTCCAGCGCCTGATTCAACGCGAAATATAGGGACAGCCTGGTTCAATAGTGGTGATTCAGTGATCCTTGCCATCCCCAGCGTTATTGTACCTGTAGAGACAAATTATTTGATCAATCCTCTTCATCCTGATTTTGAAAAAATAAAGATAGGAGGACCTGAGCAATTTGAATACGATCTGCGTTTGGTGAAATGAGCAACTTGAGACATTGATGACCCGGTGGCATTTCAACGAAAGCTTCGGACTGAATAGGATCGGGGTTGGGAGAAATGAGCTCTGAAAAATTAGAGTTTAGCGACTAAGTAAGCGACCAGATAGCACGACTACTCGCCGCCCTGCGGACAGGTCCAAAAACCGCCGCTGAACTCATGGAATAGGACTGTCGCATTGCCACATATCCTTAAAAAGTCTGGTTCATTCCAACAAGGTGACTACTATAAAGCCATTAGCCAGAGTTCCGGCAGATGGCGAGAGCACACAGTTCATTGCGTTCATGATAGTGATTATTCTACTGGAGGTTAAATGTCCATTGACCAAATAATCCTGCTCGTTACCGGTGTGGCGGCATGTCTATCGGCTATTGCAGCCCTTCTCACGGTACGAAAGCTTTCCAAACAAATAGCTGAATCTTATAGGCCGGAACTCATTATTGCCCGAACAAATTTTAAGTCTCAAGAAGTGGCAGAGAAAGCATTGTCGTTTAATTGGATTATTCCAAATGCTGATAATGCACGCTCTCCCTACGCTTCAAAATCCTTTTTCGTTCCTTTGTGGAATGTGGGGTTCGGATCAGCAAAAAAAGTAAAAATTTACTGGAATTTTCCTATCGATAAACTTGTTTCCCTAGTCAATCGTCTTGCACAGAAATCACTGACATCGGTACATTTTGAATGGAGTAATGAATGGTTGTCCGTAGAATCGGACGAATCATCACCTATCTTGAAAAAGGCTGAAAATTGGACTGCACAGAAGGAATCAGCTATCGATTTCATTCTCCCTGCATCTACTGATCAAACAGCTACCGAATTAATTGAGGGGTGTGCATAAATATAATTGACATAGTCGGTAAAAAGTCGCCACTTGTAGAAATAACCCTATTTCACAAGGAGGCGACAGATGGCAAAACCAAGTTTCACCGACTATGTCGAACTGATAGATACGCTCTTTGACAAGTTTACACAAGCCCAAACCACCACGCCAAAACCGGGGCATCCCTTCGATTTCAAGGATAAGTCCTTCTTGATCTTCTTCCTATGGATGCAGATGCGCCATATCACAGGATCTACTGCCCAACATCGGTGGCTCAAAAATCATCCTGAAGCTCGTAAGCGTCTGAACTTTAAGCGATTACCCCATCGCTCAACGATCTCAAGGCGATATAAGGCACTGTATGATACGCTTGAGGATTTCATTGCTTTTGTGGGCAGTTTTGCACAGGATTTAGAACCCAACTTTAGGAGCAAAGAACTTTTTGAAGATAAAAGTCTCTTCAAAGCGAGAGGCCCTGTCTGGCATCAGAAGGATCGCAAAGCAGGTCACATCCCCGACAAACTGCGCAACCTTGACCGTGACGCCACCTGGAGTAAGAGTGCCTATCACGGTTTTGTCTATGGATATGGCTTGCATGTCACCTGCACAGAAAACGGGTTTCCAAGACTGGTAAAGGTTGAAACCGCATCGGTGTCTGAAAGCCAAATTTTGAACGATAAAGAAGCCTATATCTTCAAGCATTTAGACCCCTACAGCATCGTGGCTGATAATGCCTATACACAAGCCATGCGGATCAGAAGGTGGGCAAAAACGGGGGTCGTCTTACTCACACCGGCTATCAAATGGGTTAAAGGACGCTATGCCGAAAATTATCACAACTTTATACAAAATAACGCGATGTGTGACTTCAAAATGTTACGAGGCCGTCAAAATCCAGCGGGTCTCTGTAATTGATGATATTTAGAAAGACACACATGGTATGGGTTAAGATTTTGGTATGCCACAAGTTTAATAGATGCCAAGCATCTCGCACTTTCATGCGCGCAATATGCAAACGTTCAGTCAATTGTGCGTAAACGGTTTCGACTAATCGCCTTGTGGTTCTCTTGGCTTTGGGCAAAATGAAAGGGGTGCGTTGTGGATTGTCTTTCATATTGGACTTTAAGGGTGTCTTTATGCGTATGCGGTAGGTATCAAAGCACCTTTTTTGCCAGTCCAAATCCATAAATGCTGAATCGGCTAAGACGGTTGTATCTCCCATCGTGCCTTCTATGAGTGCGTCTCGGCACTGCTTGTCGTGTCCATAGGCTTGCAGGATAGGCGCGTGGAGGATAAGGCCATAATCCGTGATCCTCAGACCGCCCTTAAAACCAAAATACGCTTCGTTTTTGGCTGCGCAAAAGCCTTTTGAAGGGATAGGGAACTCAAAGACGGGCTCACCTCTAAAAATCTTGCGCGTATGTCGCCTTGCCAGTTTACAGATGGGTAAGGGCAAGGTGTCTATGATCTGACAGGACGCCTGATGCCCTTCGAGGCAGGCCACAATCCGCTGTTGCATCCACATCTTGACAACCCACAAATTGGCACATTGACGCACAAAGGCCGGACGATCTTTCAAAGTGGGAAACCAGTCTATAAAGTGTTCTTTCATCTGCTCATAAAGTTTCTTCTGGCTTGAATACCCCAAAAAGTGACCCACGATTTCTATGGTGAGGCATTCCACATCACTTAAACCGGGTTCAAAGCCTGCCCGACGCGGCTTGCCATGCACCTCACAATACGCTGGATAGAGGTCGTCTTCAATAAAACAGTAGATTGTAATGACAAAAAGGGCTAAATTATACATTGGAGGTTCCTTTCGTTGCATGGCTTCTTGTTTTACGGACAATCCAAGATAGCCGAGGAACCTCTTTTTGTCTATTTAAAGTCACACATCACGTACAAAATACTGAAAATCAAGATCTTATGAGATTGCGAAAAACAACCATTGAACCCATCTTTGATCTGATTGCCAAACTGATTGATACCACAGATAATCACAAACAGATCGCTACCCAATCCTTAGACAACGTGCGCACATATCTCGCACTGGCTGTCTTTACACTCCAATTGGCCATGATTATGAATAGCGTTTGGGGATTGCCTATCAGAGCCATTGCACACATCAAAGCTGTATGGGCTGGAATTATGCACACCCCTCAATTAATTATCCCTCAATTGTATATAGAACTGGTTTTCTCTCTTGTATACTTTGCCTTCAAGGTCGAGAAAACCGAACAGAATATCTCAAAAATTCCACCACTGGAATGCCTACTGGAATATGATGATATTGGCGGGGCCAAGCATTCCATCAAATTTGCACTAAATGTAAATTGGTTTCATATTGATAATGGAGCCTATTTTGAGGGTTTCCTTGACAGTTCACTAGAGGAGTCAAGGGTATGAGTTGGTCCACTCTTCGAATTGGTGATTTGGGTCAGGTAATCACTGGCAAAACTCCACCAACTAAGCAGCGACAGTATTTTGGCGGCGAATATCCATTCATCACGCCCTCTGACTTGGAGTATGACAGCTTTCGAGTAATTGCTACGACGACTACTGTTAGCAATGAAGCCAAATTGAAATTTGCAAATCAATTTCTGCCTGCGAATGCCATTACCTTTACCTGTATTGCTTCAGTCGGAAAAATTGGTGTTACATCCACTGAATCGCTAACAAATCAGCAAATCAATTCGATTATCGTCAACAATTCACATGATTGGCGATTCGTTTACTATCTCTTGCGCAATGACGCACGTCGCATCCAAGGAATGTGTAGCGGTGTGGCCACGCCAATCATTAATAAAAGGGATTTTGAGAAAGTCAAGGTAAGGGTTCCTAATAGCTTGGCTGTGCAGAAACGTATCGCCTCGACCCTCTCCGCGTACGACGACCTGATCGAAAACAACCGGCGGCGGATTCAATTGCTGGAACAGTCGGCTCAGCTATTCTACAAGGAATGGTTCGTCCACCTCCGCTTCCCTGGCCATGAACACGTCACCATAACCGATGGCGTGCCAGAGGGGTGGGAAAAGAAAAATGCCCTTGACGTAATGGATGTCCTGAGCGGAGGGACACCTAAGACGAGTGTGCCCGATTATTGGAATGGTGAGATTCCGTTCTTCACGTCAAAGGACACCACAGATTACGCATACATTTTTAATACAGAACGAACGCTTACAGAAGAAGGATTGCGTAATTGTAGCAGTAAGCTATATCCAAAAGACACTGTTTTCATCACCGCACGAGGAACAGTCGGTAAAATTAACCTTGCCCAAACTGACATGGCGATGAATCAGTCCTGTTATGCTCTGGTAGCCAAGCCACCACTGAATCAACTATTTCTTTACTTCGCCATGGTAGAAAACGTTGAACAATTTCGCAGTCGAGCAGTTGGAGCGATCTTTGATGCGATTATCCGCAACACTTTTAAGCTAATCCCCTTCGTTGTGCCTGATACCAAGTTAATCGACAAGTTTACAGGCATTATATCGCCGATCCTTCGACAAATTGACATACTTTCTACCGAAATCCGCAAACTAACCCAAGCTCGTGACATTTTATTGCCGCGGTTAATGAATGGAGATCTCACACTTGAAAATCAAGAAAATTAGAATAGAAAATTTCAGAAATTTTCAGGACGAAACCATCAATCTTAACAGCTACTCCTGCTTGGTTGGACCCAATGGTGCGGGTAAATCAACTGTGTTGGCAGCTCTGAACGTCTTCTTTAAGGAGAGTAGCTATTCGCTTACCGATGTGAGCAAACTCGACGCTGAGGACTATTTTAAGAAGAGAACCGAAAATCCAGTAAAGATTACTCTTACATTTGAGAACTTCAGTGCGGAGGCAGAGGCAGAACTTTCTGATTACGTGAGACAGGGAGAACTTGTCGTTACTGCCAAGGCGGTATTTGATGAAATGGCCGGATTCGGACAAGTGAAATACTTCGGACAACGATTGGGTATGCAGGAATTTCGGCAATTCTTTGACGCCGATAAAGCCAAGAAAAGCGCTACGGAACTCACCGATATCTATAAAGCGTTACGTACTACTTTCAATGATCTTCCGACGCCTCCACGATCAAAGGGCGATAAAGCTGCAGCTCTTCGCGAGTATGAATCAGCACATCCTGATAAATGCTCACTTATTCCCAGTGAAGATAATTTTTATGGTGTGAACAGCACTGGGAAATTAGCCAAGTTCATACAGTGGATTTATGTGCCCGCAGTTAAGGACGCTACTGAGGAAGGCCGAGAAGGAAGAGACACAGTATTTGGCAAATTGATTGCCAGAACTGTTCGATCACGAACGAATTTTGCTGAAGAGTTAGATGATCTTAAGTCATCTACTGAAGAGAAATATCAAGAAATTCTTGAAAACAATAAAACAGCATTATCCGAGTTATCACAGTCTCTCCAACAGCGCTTTGAGTCTTGGGCGCATGGGGCTGTTCGCTTAGATATGGAATGGTCTTCTGATCCTGCGAAGTCAGTCAAACTGGAAGAACCGATTGCTGGTATCAAAACTGGTGAAGGTGATTTTTTAGGTAATTTGGCGAGAATGGGACATGGTCTGCAAAGATCTTACTTGCTTGCATTACTCCAAGAACTGGCAGCTTCCGAATTTCCCAATGCCCCAACTCTGCTTCTCGGTGTGGAAGAACCAGAACTATATCAGCATCCGCCACAAGCACGCCATCTGGCCGACATATTTGGTCAAATGGCGAAGGGGAATAATCAGGTATTGGTAACGACGCACTCTCCTTTGTTTGTCAGCGGTGATGGTTTCGAGAATACACAGTTAGTGCGTGCCCCCCAAAATAATACAGGCTCTAAAGTGAAATCTCTCACCTACAAGAGTTTGTGCGATAGGATTCGCACCGTTTCTAGCCAAGATAGGGAACTCCGTCTTGAAGGATTGGTTGCAAAAATACATCAAGCACTCCAGCCTAATATTGCCGAGATGTTTTTTGTGCAAGTCCCCGTATTAGTAGAAGGACAAGAGGATGTAGCCTATATCACATCTGAGTTACACCTTTCCAACCAATGGTCTGAGTATCGTCGCCTTGGTTGTCACTTGATACCAGTGAATGGTAAGAGTAACTTGATTAAACCATTGGCAATCGCAAAGGAGCTTGGGTTGCCAGTGTTCACTGTCTTTGATGCAGATGGCGACACTAAAAGGCAAGACCATCGAACCAAACATAAACGTGAAAATCAAGCACTCATTTCACTATTGGATGTGGATTACGCACCTTTTCCCTCTGAGAACATTATTAAAAAAAATCACGCGATATGGAAAACGAATATTGGATCCGTCGTAAAGGCAGAATTTGGGAATTATTACAATCAAGCGGTAGAATCTGCCCGTGTGCATTATGCACATGAAGGCGGCCTTGAAAAGAATGAATTTTTTATTTCAGAATGGCTAAACAGTGCTCGGAAAAAAGAGATCGCTTCTCAGACATTACAGCAACTTTGTACAGCGATCCTTGATTTTGCGAGGACATTGCAAGCCTAAAAAACCTATCTAATATGACCAAGCTCGGTTAGGAGTTACACAATGAGACGCGTACCTGTCATTTCAAGCAACATAGCCGAAATCGGCTATAATGAAAGTTCACAAACCTTGGAGATCCTATTTAGAAGCGGCAGTGTTTATCAATACTTTGGCGTGCCGGGTCAAGTGCATCGTGGTTTAATGAATGCTGTCTCTCACGGACAATATCTGAACCAAGAGATTAAGGGGAGATACCGGTACACACAGGTATAATGTTCATATCGGATTCATTCTGATTTGAAAGAATATATTCGGAACTGACGCATGTCTGACGCATATCCAATTGTTACAGTAAAACCGGAATGGGTGATTAACCCCGAGGAAATGGGGGGTAAAACGAAGTTCTGGTATGGCAAGCCTGATGACAATACAAACTGGCTCTTCAAGTACCCTCGACCAAATACGGGAGAACACTGGGCAGAGAAAATAGCCTCTGAGATTGCTTCTTTGATAGGAATTACACATGCGAAGGTAGAACTGGCGGAGTTTCAAGGTGAGCGCGGCTCGGTGACAGAATCGTTTGCCCGTGGGGGCAGGGTTCTACACCACGGCAACCAAATGTTGGAAGTAGCTCTTGACGGTTACAATCCCAACCAAAAATTTCGTCAGTCAAGTCATACTTTGGCGAATATATGGAAAGTAATGGACGTTATTTTTTTCGATCCTGAATCTGCGAAACAAGCGAAGCCCATCATTGCTGAATACACGGTTCTGGACGCATTGATTGGCAACACAGATCGCCATCACGAGAACTGGGGCATACTTCGGCGGCGGACAGGTGACGAAGGGAGGGATTTCGTAGCACCGTCTTATGACCACGCATCTTCGCTGGGCCGGGAACTTCGGGATGAACGCCGCGACAGACTGATGACCGAAAATCGCATAGGAGACTATGCTGAAAGAGGACGCGGTGCAATTTACTGGTCGGAGGACGAGCGACATGGCCCCAGTCCGCTGGAATTAGTACGACGTGCGGCCCCCACCTATCCAGACCTTTTCCATTCTGCACTGGCGAAACTCCAAAAATTGGATGAAGATTCCATAAGCACGATTGTCAACCGCGTGCCTGATAACTGGATGTCTCCTGAAGCCCGTACGTTTGCGATTGCCCTGATGTGTTATAACTTTGAACAGTTGGAAGGAATGATTCAATGAATACGCGAACCCTGTTTCTGGCCTGGGAAGACCAGGAACAGACCCACCAGTGGTTCCCAATTGGCAGGTTGGATGCAGATGTAGAACGCCCGTTCTATCGTTTTCGTTATATTGAAGGGGCGAAGCGGGCACAAAAAGAAGTGAAGTTCCCGCCGTTGTGGGATTTTCCGCAGCTATTGGAAGATTACAAATCTTTGGAACTATTTCCGCTATTCAGGAATCGAGTCATTGCACAGGGAAGACCAGACCGTGCGGACTATCTGGGAAACCTCGGCCTTCAAGAGAATGCCGCCCCTTTCGAGATGCTATCGATAAGCGGCGGATATCGAGTAACCGACGATTACGAGGTCTTTCCAAAACTGGTGAAAGCAGAAGATGGAAGTTTTGTCTGCCGGTTTTTTCTGCATGGATGGCGACACACAAGCCTCTCCGCGCAAGAACGACTGAATACGCTGAAGCCGGGAGAAGAACTTTATGTAACACTGGAACTGACCAATCCAGTGACGGGTCTGGCCGTGCAACTCCAGACAACGGACTACCACATGATTGGCTGGACCCCGCGTTATATCGTTTCCGAAATGGCGAGGGCAATGGCCGAATCGCCCGGTGGAGCGGTGTACAACTGCGGCAGCAGTTCGTACACGGCGCATGTGGTGAAGATCAATCCGCCACCGTCTCCGATGACACAGCGCGTTTTGATTGAAATGCGTGGTCACTGGGACGGATATGAACCGATGGAGAGTGAGGATTTCCGACCTTTGGTTGATTGACCGCAATGACAA
This sequence comes from Candidatus Latescibacterota bacterium, assembly GCA_965205975.1. Classification (GTDB taxonomy): domain Bacteria; phylum Latescibacterota; class UBA2968; order UBA2968; family UBA2968; genus VXRD01. The sequence goes on along the minus strand of OZ242195.1, from coordinate 4,271,031 downwards.
CAAACACCGTCTGAAGCGGGGTACAACTGGTCGATTTCCAGACCAGTTCATCAGGATGGGCAGGATGAAAGGATGGGCAGGATGAAAGTCAAAAGCAAAAAACACTGGATCGCGGCTAACACCCTGCCGCGATGACAGTTGCTATCATTGCACACTTCAAACTTCACCGCGACTGATCGCACAAGTCACCGCATAAGTCACCGCATAAGTTCGGGACCAAGTCGGGACCAGGTCGCAGCCAGAGTCACAGCCAGAGTGAGGGCCAGAGTCAAGGCCAGAGTGAGAGCCAGAGTCACAGCACAGATTGGTAGCACTATCAGAATGAACCCAACCCCCTACACTGAAGACACCCTCGTTCAACAGACCACAGCCGAGTATCTCGAACAACAACTCGGCTGGGAATCCGTATATGCCTATAACAATGAGGACTTCGGACCAAATAGCCTGCTCGGTCGCACCTCTGATCGCGAAGTGGTACTCACGCGCTATCTGCTCACAGCCTTGCGAACTCTGAACCCCGGCCTGCCCGAAGACGCCTACAGCGACGCGATCCGTCAAATCACATCCACCACCGCTTCGCAAAGCATCGTCGCCACCAACCGCGAAAAATACGATTTCATCCGCAACGGCGTACCCGTCACATTCCGCAACGCCAACGGCGAGCAGGTGCGGGAACACCTCCAAATCTTCGATTTTAAAACCCCCGAAAATAACCACTTCCTCTGCGTGCGCGAATTGTGGATAAAGGGCGACCTCTACCGCAGACGGGCAGACATCATCGGCTTCGTCAACGGCCTGCCCCTCCTCTTCATCGAATGCAAAAACATCCACCGGGACCTCAAAGCCGCGTACAACGGCAACTACTCGGACTACCGCGACACCATCCCCCACATCTTCCACCACAACGCCATCGTCATGTTTGGCAACGGCGAAAAAGCAAAACTCGGCTCCATCACCAGCGAGTGGGACCACTTCCACGAATGGAAACGCCTATCCGAAGAAGAACCCGGCGTCGTCGATATGGAAACCCTCCTCAAAGGCGTCTGCAACAAACGCGACTTCATGGACATCATAGAAAACTTCATCCTCTTCGACGAAACATCGGGCGAAACAAAGAAAATCCTCGCCCGCAACCACCAGTTCCTCGGCGTAAACCGCGCCATTGAAGCCGTGCGCGACCGCAAAGCACGCCAGGGCAAACTCGGCGTCTTCTGGCACACACAGGGCGCTGGCAAAAGCTACTCAATGGTACTATTCACCCGCAAAGTGCATCGCAAACTCGGCGGCAACTTCACCTTCCTAATCCTCACCGACCGCACAGACCTGGACACGCAAATCTACAAAACCTTCGCTGGCTGCGGCGTTGTAAACGACCGAGACCCCTGCCGCGCAGCAGACGGGCCACACCTGAACCAGCTATTGACCGAACACAAATCGCACATCTTCTCCCTCATCCAGAAATTCAACCAGGAGGACATAGATCCCAAAAAAGGCTACACCCAGCGCGACGACATCATCGTCATCACCGACGAAGCGCACCGCACCCAATACGGCGAGTTAGCAGCCAACATGCGCGCCGCCCTACCCAATGCCTCCTACATGGGCTTCACCGGCACACCGCTATTCAAAGACGACGAAATCACGCGCCGCGTCTTCGGCGACTACGTCTCCACCTACGACTTCCAGCGCGCAGTAGAAGACAACGCCACGCTACCCCTCTACTACGACGCACGCGGCGACAAACTGGGCGTAGCCATTGATGACTTGAACGAACGCATCGCCGAAAAATTGGAAGAAGCTGAAATCAGCGACATCGACGAGGAACAGCACCTCGAACGAGAACTCAAACGCGCCTACCACATCATCACCGCGGGCAAACGGCTCGACCAACTGGCGCGGGACTTCACGCGACACTACGCAGCCGCCTGGGAAACCGGCAAAGCCATGCTGGTCTGCATCGACAAAATAACCTGCGTGCGAATGCACAAACTGATTGAATTCTACTGGCATGAACACATCGGAAAACTGGAAGAGAAGCTATCGCGGACAACGGATGAAGAAGAGAAAACATACCTGCGACAGAAGATCGAATGGATGCGAGAGACCCGTATAGCAGTCGTAATCAGCGAAGAACAGGGCGAAGTCGAAAAATTCGACAACTGGGAACTGGACATCATCCCGCACCGCAGGCTCATCAAAGAAGGCATGGACTTGCCCGAAACCATGAGAAACAAACCACAATACCAGAACAAGCAACGCATGGAACTGGACGAAGCCTTCAAAGATGAGGAACACCCATTCCGCATCGCCATTGTCTGCGCCATGTGGCTAACGGGTTTCGATGTCCCGTGCCTCTCAACGCTCTACCTCGACAAACCACTCAAAGCCCACACCCTCATGCAGGCCATTGCCCGCGCCAACCGCGTGAACGAAAACAAAAACAACGGCCTGATCGTAGATTACTGCGGCGTCCTCGTCCATCTACGCCAGGCACTCGCAACCTTCGCTGGCACGCAACCGGATGGAGATAGCGCACCGACCGATCCTGCAAAACCCGACGAAGAACTCCTATCAGACCTCGCCGAAGCAATCGCCCTATTGCGCGACTTCCTCGACAAACGCAACGCACCACTGGACGACATCATCACAAAAACGGGCTTCCTCCGCAACGCAGCGATCGTAGCCTGCAAAGAAGCCGTCAACGAAAACGACGAAACCCGCAAACGCTTCGAAGTCATGTGCCGCGAAGTATTCAAAAAATACAAAGCCTGCGTCAACGTCCAGAACATCAACACGTATCGCAAAGACCGCGACGCCATTGACATCGTGTACAAAAGCCTCCAGCAAGACCGCAATCAGGCCGACATCTCAGACATTCTAATGCAATTACAGCGGGTAGTAGATGAGGCTATTAAACCCAAGATGAGTCCTGCGGCTGAAGGTCGGCACCCTTACGACATCAGCCAGATAGACTTCGAGCGTCTGAAGCGAGAATTCGCGCGCAGCCCCGAAAAAAACACCACCGTCCAAAACCTCAGACAAGCAATAGAACAAAAATTGCAACAACTAATGCAGCAAAACCCCTTACGCACGGACTTCCAGCACCACTACGAAGCAATCGTGGCAGCGTACAACCGCGAAAAGGACCAGATAACAATAGAACGAACCTTCGAGGCATTGCTCAAACTGGTGCAGGAATTGGATAAGGAAGAAACCCGGGCTGTTCGCGAGGGACTCGACGAAGAATCTCTTGCCATCTTCGACCTCTTGAAAAAACCCAACCTGAACACGGGCGAAATCGCGCAAATAAAAAAAGTGGCTGTCAGCCTCCTGAAAAAACTAAAAGTTAGTAAACTGCGCGTCCACCAATGGTGCGAAAAAGAAGCGACCCGAGACGCCGTACGAACATCCATCTATGACTTTCTCTTCAGCGACGAAACTGGCCTGCCTCACAAATACACGGAAAAGGACATAGAAACAAAAACCGAAGACGTCTTCAGACACATCTACCGCGCCTACCCCAAATTACCCTCGCCATATTATGACAACGCGGCTTAAAAAACTTCTGGATCGCGACTAAAACCATGCCCAACTCAAAAAACCGAAAAACCATCATCTCGTGGATGATGTATGACTTTGCGAACTCGTCCTTTGCCAATAACGTCACCACATTTATCTACGCGGCGTTTTTTACCAAAGTCATCGCTGAAAATGAAATTATCGGCACGGCCTTATGGTCTCGCGGCGTCGGCATCATCATGCTCGTCGTCGCACTGCTGTCCCCACCCCTCGGCGCATTATCTGACCAGGGCGGATATCGCAAACGCTTTTTAATATTCTTCACATTCCTCGCCGTCATCTTCACCGCACTGCTCTATTTCCCGCAACAAGGGCAAGCCATCTATGCACTAACCCTCTACATCATCGCCTGTATCTGCTTTGAAATGGGCATCGTATTTTACAACGCCTTCTTGCCCGACATTGCCCCGCCCGAACGCATCGGTCGCATATCGGGACAGGCATGGGGCGTGGGATATTTCGGAGGCCTGCTCTCAATGGCCGTCCTCATGGTCGGCTTTGTATCCGCAGAAACCCCGTGGTTTGGCCTCACCAAAGAAACCCATGCACACATCCGGGCGACAAACATCGGTGTTGCAATCTGGTTTGCCATCTTCAGCCTCCCGGCACTATTCTATTTACCCGCACCCCCTGCGCGACAAACCGACGGTAAACCAGGCCTGGTCGCATCCTACCGACGCATCCTCCAAACCTTCCGCGAACTCCAGCGCTACCGGGAAATCTTCAAACTCCTGCTCGCGCGCCTCGTCTATAACGACGGCCTGATCACCGTCTTTGCGTTTGGCGGCATTTATGCGGCAGGCACATTTGGATTCACATTTGAAGAAGTCCTCTTCTTCGGCATCATCGTCAACATCGCAGCTGGCATCGGCGCATGGTGTTTTGGGTACCTGGACGACCGCCTGGGCGGCAAACTCACCATCCAGATCACCCTCGTCGGATTCGTCATCGCGGCGATCATCGCCGTCGTACCCCAGGAAAAAATCTGGTTCTGGGTCGCGGGCCTCCTCGTCGGCCTATTCGCTGGACCAAACCAATCGGCCAGCCGCTCCCTCATGGGACGTTTTGTCCCCCAAAACAAAGAAACCGAATTTTACGGCTTCTACGCCTTCTCGGGAAAAGCCACCGCATTTCTCGGTCCCCTCCTCATGGGCGTCATCACACAAGCCTTTGGATCCCAGCGCTACGGCATGGCAACCGTAGGCCTGTTCTTCATCATAGGCGGTCTCCTCTTGCGTAGCGTTGACGAACAAAAAGGCATCCGCATGGCGCGTCAAGAAACGCCACCAGAAACAGACGCCTGACGCTGGATCACCCTACCCGAAATACTTCAAAATAGAAATTCCCCTTGACAACCACTTGTCACATTGTCATATTTTACTATGACAATGATACGATTCGACAAGCATATTCTAAAACGTGAGGTATGTCCAGGATGAATTTTGAATTAGACCCCAGAAGCGGTATCCCTTTCTATCGCCAGATCATTGACCAGATTCGCTATGGCATTGCTGCTGGCAAATTGAATGTAGGAGACCAATTGCCCACCGTTCGCGCGTTGGCCGTAGAACTCAAAGTCAATCTCAACACCATCAGCAAAGCCTATCGGGAACTGGAAATTAAAAACATTCTGGAAACCCAGCAGGGTTCAGGAACATTTATCGCGCCAGTAAAAGTAGAGATTCCCGACAACGAAAAAGAAAAAAAGCTGACTGGTATATGCAATGAATTCCAGAGCATCGCCGCGGCTTACGGATTCAACCTTGCAGACTTGATCAAAGAACTACAACAACGACAAGGAGCAGACCATGAACGATAAAATTCCTCTGAACAAGCATGTCAATCTCGTCTCAATCTTCATTTTCCTCATCCTCACACTGGCAAACGCAACCCTGTTCTATACGGACCTAATTTCTTTAACCATTGCCCTGACCGGACTGGCGGCTACGCTATTTATTGCCGCCACATTGAAAATCTCTGACCAGTGGGAAAAAGCCGTGGTCTTGCGTATGGGAAAATTTATCGGCTTAAAAGGACCGGGTTGGTTTCTCATCATACCCATCATCGACCGGGTCGATAAATATATCGACCAGCGAGTCCGGGTTACTGACATTAGAGCCGACTCTACCCTGACAAAAGACACTGTCCCGGTCAACGTTGATGCCGTCGTCTATTGGACCGTTTGGGATGCTGAAAAAGCCGCCCTCGAAGTTCAGGAATACGAATACGCTGTCTCTCTCGTCTCCCGGACTGGTCTGCGCGACATCATCGGCAAACACGAATTGGCAGATCTCCTGCAAAATCGAGAAAAGATCGCCGAGGCATTGCAACAGGCCCTCGACGAAACGACCAGTTCCTGGGGCATTACCTGTCAAAGTGTCGGCATCAAAGACATCGTTATACCACCCGACCTTGCAGACGCCATGAGCAAGCAAGCCCAGGCAGAAAGAGAGCGCCAGGCCCGGATCATCCTGGGCACAGCCGAAACCGAAATCTCAGAAAAATTCTCTCAAGCCAGCGAAAACTATCACAATAACCCCGTCGCCCTGCAACTGCGCGGTATGAACATGCTCTTTGAAGGACTCAAAGAAAAAGGCTCTCTGGTCATCGTACCGAGTTCTGCCCTGGAATCGATGAACCTGGGGGCCATTGGTGGACTGACTGCCCTTGCCGAACAAAACACAAACCAGACACCCAACCCGACTGAAGAGACAGCTTAAACACCATCAGAAACAAAAAAAGCCGCTCAAACGAGCGGCTTTTGCATTAGGGAAGCTGGATCACTCCACCCGAAAAACCACAGAATCCGCGGCCATAGAAGCGAACAAACCAATACCCCCCTTCACATGAAACCGCGGCTCATCCAACGCCGCTTCATCCTGCGCGCTCGAAATCAAATAATCGCCGTAATTCTCATCCAGCGCATAGACCAGAAATGAATATATGCCATAATACGAAAACTGTCTCGGATTTAAGGACAACGAGCGCCCCTGCAAAAAACGCCATTGATCTGCCCGGGCAATACTATCCCGCAGCGCGCCCAGCCCCGTGGTATCCACTGCGCCGCCAAAACCCCCGCCAAATCTTCCAAACTGACTCGCCAGCGGAATTTGCTCCAAAAGCTCCACAGACTTGCGCGTCGTAACATATCCCCCCTGTGTCTCCCCCTCCCATGTAACCCGATACGCATCACCCCCAATCAACAGCGAAGATGCACCCGAAACCTGCGGTGCAACCGGCACCGTCGTCTGCGCGGTCGCTGTACCCAACCTCGTCGTAACAGACAAGTGATAGGTCTTACCAGACTCAACAATCAGATCCGACTGCTCGTAATAACCCGGCTTATCCACCACAGGTGACAACTCGTAAGACACCCCATCCACCTCAATCGTCACCAGCGCATCGGACAGCGCGCTCGCATCGCGATCATACACACTGGAAAGCGGCATCGTCGTACCCACAAACAAATCTGACACAGGACTCCCCGCCCGCAAAAAACCCTCGACATAAACCGTCTCTCGAAACTCCCCCAACGACTCAGTCGGCGCCGTGCTACAACCCCCAGCACCAAGACCGAGAACAAAACAAAATATCCATTGTATTTTTCTCATCCCAGATTCCTCTCTCACATATTAAAACGAAAACCAACACTCGGCAAAATCGGCTGCAGAAGCACATCCTGCACCTGAATCTCCGGCTCAGTCGCATCAAACGAGCGATACCACACATTGCGTCGATTATAGACATTAAACACACTGAACACTATCTGCCCACCAACGCCACCCCACCTGAAATCGCGCGTAATACCCAGATCCATGCGGTGATAAGCCGGCAACCGATAGGCGTTCTTTTCCGACACATGCACATAGGGAATGGACTGCCCCGTCGGCTGCTGCACCTCATAACGCGCCTCGGGAAGCGTATATGCCTGCCCCGTGCCATAAACCCAGTTGGCATTCAGATTCCAGCCCCTGCCCAGATAATAATCCGTCACAACAGAAACATCGTGTCGCCGGTCGTACTTTGGCGGAAACGGATTGCCCTGATTCAAAGCGGCAAAAGTGTGCTCGGTCTTACTCAACGTATAGCCAATCCAACCCTTCAAACGCCCCTCAGTCTTGCGAAGCAAAAACTCGCCACCATAAGATCTTCCCGAACCCGTGGCGAACAAATCGGACAGCGGGGTCGAATCGCTCAGACGAACCTGGGACTGAAACTCCACCAGATCATCCATATCCTTGTGATAAAACTCCAGATCAACCTGCCAGCTATCACCCGGCGTCAACATAAGGCCAAACGCATTGTGAACAGCTTTGCCAGGTGTCAAAGTCTCATCCACCGGCAGCCACATATCGGTCGTATAAGTATTGGCCTCAATCGAAATCAGATTGACAAACTGGTGATAAATGCCCCAACCGCCCTTAAACGCGATCCTATCATCCAATTGAAACAAACCCGCCACGCGCGGAGACCATCGGGTATAATTGCCACTCTGGAAATGACTCACGCGCAGCCCTGGCGTCAACTCCAGACGCCCCCAACGCATCGTATGCTCGAGAAAACCCGTCTGATAAAAAGACGACGTATTAATCTGTGACCGGATCGAATCTCCCACGCCCTGCTTGTAAAAAGCGTCATACGATGTAAACTGCGCACCCACGCGGGTCGTGTGAAAAGGCCCCGAATAAAGATCAAACGTCAACTTGGCGGTCAAATCGTTCAACTCATTATTGCGATTCAATCCAAAACCGCGCCGCCCGCCTCCACCTTGCCCTGCCTGATCACTATTGGCGGCCTCGTTTTGATTGGTCGCAACATCAAAATTGGACAGATATCGACTCGCCGAAATCTGCACATTGCCGATCAAATTATCCGTATAAATATGCAACCACTTAAACCGCGCAATCCGATTGCCCCAATCCATGAGCTGATCGCGGGTTTGCTCTCGAAAAGACGGCAGCGACAGATTCAGCGCATCATTGCCCATATATCCACTCATCGAAACCCGGTCATTGTCAGACACATCCAAATTCAGCTTGAAATTCGTATCGTAGAACCCATAATCCTGCCCAAAATCGCTCGTCTGCTGCTGAAAATTGAACCGCGCCTGCCCAAACCGTCCCCCACCTTGTCGTCCCCCAAAGCCACCGCCCCCAAATCCCCCCGGTCCACCGCCAGCACCCGGAACCGCGCCAATTGTGCCAATGCGCGTACTGAACATTTCATCCACGATATGATCAAACAGAGGCGAATTCAAAACCTCTTGATACGTGCGCCGTCCCGAAAACATCCACGAACCGCGATCGCCTACTGGCCCGCCAACCGTCAACCCCGCACTGATCAAATCCATGGACGCCCGCGCATCGAAAGACTTTCTGTTGCCATCCAAATTTGTAATATCCAACACACTCGACAGACGGTCGCCATACCGCGCGGGAAACGTCCCCTTAATCAGAGTGACATCCTTTAATGCATCGGGATTAAACGTGCTAAAAAACCCAAACAAATGATTCGGATTATAGACCACCACATCATCAAGCAGAATCAAATTTTGCCCCGGCGTTCCCCCGCGTACATACAGACCCGCGGAATTTTCACTCGCGGCCTGCACGCCCGGAAGCAATTGAATCCCGCGCATCAAATCGGGCTGCCCCACCGTCGGAATGCGCGCCAACTCCGTCACCCGCGTACCAAACGCACTCACAGGCGTCACCTCAGTCGGCGCCACGCGTTCGCCTATGGCTTCGATCTCTTCCCCCATCAATTCCGCAGGCTCCAACTCAATCACAATCCGCGCAGTCTCACCCTGTATAACCACGACCTGAACAGACCGGCTCTCATAGCCGATATAACTCGCCGAAACCCTGTGCAAACCCGGCGACAGATTCCCAATCACAAAATAACCAGCCTTATCCGTCGCCACACCAATTTGCAAACTGTCAATCACAACATTGGCATTCGGCAGAGTCTCGCCATTGGAAGCATCGCGCACCGTACCCCGCACCGCCCCCTGACCATACGCCTGTGTACTGATGGCAAGACATACAACGCACAAAAACAACAGCACAATCCTCTTCATGATCTCTCCTATTCCCCTCCCAAGGACAGTTTAAAAAACCTCCCTTCTGACATTTTTTAGATTCACCAACGGGTCCTCTCGTTCCCCATTTTCTGTATGAAAATTGTTAAGATTCTGTAAAAGTCTGTAAAACAAAACGCGCCCATTTCTCAATGGACGCGTTTTATCGTTCAAGATGTAAAACTGTTCTTAGACCGTCGCCTGCAAATCCCTCAAATAACTCAGCGTATCGCGGATACTCGCCTCTGTCGTATCCGACGCGCCCTTCTCCACACACAGCGGACCAGCGTAATCTGCCGCATTTAAAATTTGCAAACACGTCTTCAAATCATACCCCATCGCTTTGCCATCCCGCTCCCATGCCTGCACCCCATCGTCACTGTAATTAAACACCTTCACATGGCACGAAAACGCGCGCGGAGCCAGCACGCGCATCCCCGCCTCCCAGTCGCCATCGGGAAAATTTGCCGTATCTGGACACGTACCAAACCAATCGGAATCCACCCCATCCAGAATCCGCTGCAAATTCTCAGAAGAAGACGACACACCCCCGTGATTCTCCACCAGCAACTTCACCCCCGCCTGCTCGCCCACAGCCACCAACTCCCGATATCCCTCAATCACCCGGCTCATCGCCCCATCGTCATCCGCGTGACCCGTATTAATCCGTATCGCCTCGGAACCCACAGCCGACGCCGTGTAAAACCACTGCTTCAACGCCTCCAAATCCGTACGCCGCACAGCCTCATCCGCACCTGCAATATTGCCCATATCCACCGCGATATTGCGCACCGAAAGTCCATGATCAGCCAACCGATCCCGAAGCTCATTCAAATACCTCGCATCCTGAGACTCAAAAAACCGCGAACACAACTCCACCGTCTCCACACCATGTGAAGCACACACCTCGGGAAACTCCAGCAAAGTCAGCGACTTCTCCCGCAAAATTTCACCGCTGAGCACCCATCCGGCAATACCGAGTTCGAGATCCATACTCATTTCTCCTTTCATTGATACTATCGACACATTTGCCCCAAACACCTATATTTATCATGTTATATCGTTCTCTCCCATAAAACAAGGAGGTTTTGCGTGGAATCCGTAATCGGCATCATCTTAGGCGGTGGCGAGGGGTCGCGCCTCTACCCTCTGACCAAATACCGCTCCAAACCCGCAGTCCCCATCGGCGGCAAATACCGCCTCATTGACATACCCATCAGCAACTGCCTGCACTCGGGCCTCACACGCATCTACGCCCTCACCCAATTCAACTCCGCCTCGCTCAACCGCCACATCGCCCAAACCTATCGCTTCGACGCCTTTTCAAACGGCTTTGTCGAAATCCTCGCCGCCGAACAAACCGAAGACCGCCTCGACTGGTATCAGGGCACAGCCGACGCGGTTCGCCAGCACCTCCACCACTTCATCTCCTACCAGATGGACCAATACCTCATCCTCTCCGGCGACCACCTCTACCGCATGAACTATCGCGCCTTTATCGCCGAACACCGCGACAAAGGCGCAGACCTCACCATCGCCGTCAAACCCGTCACGCGAGAAATTGCGCCCGACCTCGGCATCCTCAAAGTCGATGGCACCGGGCGCATCATCGACTTCGTAGAAAAACCGCAAACCGACGCCGAACTGGACGACCTCAAACTCGACCCCGCACCCGGCAATAACCCCGACGAAGCGTACATGGCCTCAATGGGCATATACGTCTTTGAAAAAGACAAACTGAGAACGCTCCTCGCAGAAAACACCGGCGACGACTTTGGCAAACACATCATCCCCGCCGCCATTCACACCCACAACGTCTATGCCCACCGATTCGAAGGATACTGGGAAGACATCGGCACCATCCGCGCCTTCTACGAAGCCAACCTCGCACTCACAACCCCAGCACCCCCCTTCACCTTTTATCAACCCGGCGCCCCCATCTACACCCACCCGCGCTACCTCGCCGCGGCCAAATTGGATGGATGCCACCTCAAACAATGCAAAATCGGCGACGGCTCTGACATACAAGACGCAGAAATTGAACACGCCGTCATCGGCATACGCAGCATCGTTGGTCCCCGCGTCAAACTCACCAACACCGTCATGATGGGGGCTGACTTTTACGAAACCCCCGAAGACAGAAAACGCAACAAACAAAAAGGCATCCCAAACATCGGCATCGGTTCGGGATGCGTAATTGACAACGCAATCATCGACAAAAACGCGCGCATAGGGGAAAACGTCACCATCCAAAACGTAAAAAACGTCCGCGAAGCAGAACACGACGCCTACGCCATCCGCGACGGCATCGTCGTCATCACCAAAGACGCTATTATTCCCGCGGGTACGGTGATTTAAGATCACCCACGCTTTTGTGCAAATAGCCAGTCCCATACATTTTCGGTTTTGTCGCACTTGTCGCCAGCAAAGTGCGTGATAAACCCGCGTTGCGGGTCATCGCCTGTGTACGCAAAACCGTAGGCACTCGCATTGTGTCCCACGTCTTCTAATTCCGTGTATTTAGTATTGGCATCTATCGCATTCAACTGGCGAAAAGCATCTCGGGTCAAGTCAACGGGCACAGTTGCATCGGCATCCCCGTGAAATGTCCAGATGGGAATTTCTACAATGCGGCTGATATCATTCCACGGTTCGCATCCGCCAGCAGAGGGAATCGCGGCGGCGAAACGATCGGGTTGTGCGCAAACGGCGTTCCATGTACCAAATCCACCCATTGAATGCCCCAGCACATAGATGCGGTCCTGATCAATTGGAAATTCATCGCATATCGCGTCCAGCAGATCAAAGGCTCTACCCAAATCACCCACTGAGAGGTCATCACCCCGATCCAGCAACCGCTTAACGCGCGCCTGCCAGATACCCGATAGCGAGTCGATATATTCCTGTGTGACCTCGGGCATAGAATTGGGCATCAGCCACCGCATAGGCGTTTGAGGAGCAAGTACGAAGCAGGGATATTTGCGGCGATGTGTTTCATCTGCCAGTGGTGATTCGTTCCAGTGACGCAGGTTTTTGATATTATCCGTACCCTTACCGCCCGCCCCGTGCAAGCTGAAAATAAGAGGATACGCTTTATCGGGATGGTCTGCGATATCAATGGGTCTGAGCAAGCGATAGGGCATACCCCCGTAGTTTCGTTCTTCGTAAATATCCATCCAGTTGTTCATAGTGTCTCCTGTGGGAATGATTAACATTTGAAAAGATAAAGACCCAGATCTTTCTCAGCCTCTTCCTCTAACAGACCGACCTGCACGGAAATATCCGCATCTTTGAGAATTTGAATACCGCGCCCGCGATTTTTGGGGTGCGGATCGATGAGTGCGACAAAAACATCCCGGACTTTTCTCTGAACAAGTGTCTGCGCACACGAAGGCGTGCGCCCGTGAAAAGAACACGGCTCCAGAGTGACAAATGCCGTAACATCCTCCAGTGAACCCGCCACTTGTGCGAGCGCCATCGCCTCTGCGTGAAATTGTCCCGGCGGATTGGTATATCCCCGGGCGATAATTTTGCCTTCTCGCACAAGCACACATCCAACCGGTGGATTGGGCAAACACTCGGGAAGCGCTTTTCTACCTTCCACGAGCGCGGCGGTCATGAAGTTTTCCAATTCAATTTGTGAATAATGGGACATTGGACATACCTGACGCGAAAAACGCCCCGGCACAACGATGCTGGGGCGTTCTCTTTTGAACTGACTCCGTTTACTCCCCACTATACCCAATACAATACAAATGCGTCGCCGTCCGAATAAAAAGCTGCGACCCGGATGACACGGGCGATGACAGCGTGTACGTGCCATCCAGTTCATTCGTGCCCAAAACCTCATATTTGGGACCAGCGGCCAGAACAGTCGTCACGGCATCTTCATTCAGCAAAAACAACTTTCCATCCGCCAGATGGGGGGACGCGCTCACAATCCCTTGTGCCGTCCGCTCAGGACCCCACACCACAGCCCCGGTCTTAGCGTCCAGACACATTGCCCGCCCGCGATCATCAACCATATAAAAATACTTCCCATCACTCGTCGGCGTCGGCACATCTGGCGCAGCAGCCCCCTCCCACTTCCACACCACATTGTCGGAAACATCGCCCGTACCACCAGCAGCCAGTGCCAGCAAGGGCCGTTGCCGGGTCGGCGCATAAATCATATCGCCGACCACCACGGGAGACGCCACAATCCGATAATTTCCCCTCTGATCGGGATTCAACCCATTTGCCCGCCAGATCTCGCGCCCCGTATCCGGATCGTGCCCCGTCACACAATCCCCACCCGTAATAACAATTTGAGTCTTACCATCGCGATTCAAAAGCGTGGGTGTCGTGTACGAATCGGGCGACTCTCGAATAGCATCTGTCGGACGCTCCTCCCGCCAGACCTCCTTCCCACTATTGGCGTCCAACGCGAAGACATACGAAGGATCATCCGTACGCATCCCGTGAAGCACCTGAAGAATGAGCTTGCCATCGTACAGAATCGGCGAAGACGCATACCCGAAAAGCAGGCCAAATCTGCCGTAATCCTTTTGAATATCGCGCGACCAGATCGCCTTCCCATCCATATCCAGACACGTCACAACCCCATTGCCCGTAACCACCCACACATGCGCCCCATCCGTAACAGGCGACGGCGACGTCGTATTGTGCTTGCGCCGCAGCACATTGCCCTCATCCAACTTATACCGCCAGAGTTCACTCCCGTCTTTCCTCGACAAACACAAAATATAAATCTCCGGTCCCCCCGGTTGCTGTTCTTCTGGCCTCTGTGCAGGCGACGGCGAAGTTAAAAAAATGCGATCACCCCAGATAACGGGCGTACTCCCGCTCCACGAAGGCAACTTGGCCTTCCAGATAATATTCTCTTCAAGACTCCAAGACGCGGGCAGATTTTTTGCCGTACTCACCCCATCTTGCTGCGGACCGCGCCACTGCGGCCAGTTATCTGCATCAACACATAGTGGAACAAGCGAGACAATACAAACCATGCGGACAATTCGACCAACCATGAAATTTCCTCCTCAGAAGCTGTTTTAAAATTAATACCTGATGCTACGGATGTCCGGCGTTTTGTCATGCTGAGCGTAGCCGAAGCATCTCTTCCACCTCATTTGGTAAGAGATTCTTCGACTCCGCTACGCACCGCTCAGAATGACAGGCGCAGGATATTGTGCCTATCGTAACGTCAGCAATGTAATTTTCAACTTGTTTTTCACCCAATTTGACAGATATTTCCCCTTGATTGTTCCTGCCATCCTTCAGCATCAAGACAGAAAGGCTCACATGCAACGTCATCCCAACATTCTGCTCTTCATCACCGATCAACAGCGCTCCGACACCATGGCGTGTTACGGCAACGACTGGATCCAGGCATCGAACATGAACGCCCTCGCCAGCGAAAGCTTTGTCTTTGAAAACCCCTATTGCGCGCAACCCGTCTGCACGCCATCGCGCGCAACCCTCGTAACGGGACTATATCCACACGCCGCCAGAATGGTCAAAAACAACATCCTGCTCGACCCCGCAATCAAATCCATCGCAGAAATGACGTCAAACGATTACCACAAAGCCTACTACGGCAAATGGCACCTGGGCAAAGAAACAACGCGACAACACGGATTTGATGAATGGCTACCCGTCGCTGAACTGCCCTGGGTCATCGACCACCCGGACACACCCTATCACCAGTTCCTATTGGAAAATGGAATCGAACCAGATAAAACAACAGAAGCCGGACACCGCGTATTCTCCGGACAACTGCGCGCAGACTTGCCCGAACACCTCTCCATGGTATCCTTTTTATGCGACGAAGCCACCCGCTTTCTGATGGCAGAACGCGACAAACCATTCATGCTACAGGTCCACTGCTTCGAACCACACCCACCCATCTCCGGACCGATGAAACATGTACACGACCCCAACAAAATGCCCGTAGGTCCCGCATTCACGCGCTATCCTGAGGGCGCATCGCTATTTAACAGACTGAGAGCTGAACGCAATATACAACCCGACGCAACCCCCGAAGAACAACGCGCTGCAGAAGCAAAACTCCGAAAATTCCGTGCAGAATACTACGGCACAGTCACACTCGTAGATCGGGCACTGGGCAGACTGATGGACGCCCTTGAAAAATCCGGCCACGCCGACAACACCATAGTCGTATTCAGCTCTGACCACGGCGAAATGGCAGGCGACCAGGGCATGCGGGAAAAACGCGCATTCTACGAACCCTCTGCCAAAGTCCCCCTCATGGTGCGGATACCCCATCTCGGGCGCGAACACCGAATGATCCCCGGCAACATCGGCCATATCGACCTCGTCCCCACCTTATTAGACCTCATGGGACAACCCGTGCCCGAACACCTGCAAGGCACCAGCCGGGTACCCGTCCTCGAAGGCAGAGAAACACTCGACGATACCGACGTCTTCATCCAGTGGAACGGACTGGGAGATCGCAGTCTCGGCTCACCGCAGATCAACTTAATCGCCACCCTCCCCTGGCGTGCAATCGCAACAGCCGACCGATGGAAACTCAACCTGTGCGTGGGCGACCAATGCGAATTATTCGACCTGAACAGCGATCCCCATGAACTCACAAACCTGTTCGACGAACCTGTACACAGAGACCGCATACGCAAAATGGCGGCAAAAATTCGCCTCTGGCAACATGAAACGGACGACGACGCGCCATTACCTACAGTGTAACGCTTCAGGAGAAATTTCATGAACACAATCAAAAAGCGAACCGTTGGACAAACAGGCCTCGAAGTAACCGAAATGGGCATGGGCGGCGCGCCCATAGGTGATCTATTCGAACTCGTAAGTGAAACACAGGCGCAAGACACATTGCAAGCCGCATGGGATGCGGGCATCCGATACTTCGACACTGCCCCCTTTTACGGCTATGGCAAAAGCGAACATCGCTTCGGGCATTTCCTGCGACAACAGAACAGAGAAGAATTTGCCATCTCCACCAAAGTCGGACGCGTATTAAAAGCCACGCGCGACCTCAAAACATTTGACAAAGACATGTGGATTGGCGGTCTGCCCTTTGAATACGCCTTCGACTACAGCTACGACGGCATCATGCGGTCTTATGAAGACAGCCTCCAGCGACTCAGCTTGCACGCCGTAGAACTCCTCCTCATACACGACCCCGACTACTTCTTTCACACCTCTGAAGACATGGTAACCGCCACCCTTGCCCAAATCTACACAAGCGGCTGGCGCGCCCTGGACGAACTGCGCTCAAGCGGACAAATCAAAGGCATTGGTGTGGGACTCAACATGCTGGGACTCATCCCCCGATTCCTGGACATGGTCAATATCGACTTCTTCATCGTCGCCATGCCCTATACCCTCCTCGACCAGGACCCATTAGACGAAGAATTTCCAAAATGCGCCGAACACGGCGCCGACATCGTCATCGGCTCTGTATTCGCCTCGGGCATCCTCGCCACAGGGCCAGTGGAAGGCGCATTATACGCCTACGACACCGCAACCTCAGAAATCCTTGAAAAAACCCGAAAAATAGAAACAATATGCAATGCTCACAACGTACCGCTCCCGGCAGCAGCCATCCAGTTCCCACTCGCACACCCCAGCGTCGCCGCCATCATCCCCGGCGCCCTCAAACCCGAATACATCCATGCAAACATCAAAAACTACCAGCACCCCATACCCTCAGATCTCTGGGCTGAACTAAAATCCGAGGGCCTGCTGCGAGAAGACGCACCGACACCATGAGAAGTGTGAAGTAGGAAGTAGGAAGTGTGAAGTAGGAATATCCGTAGGGGCGAGGCATGCCTCGCCCGTCATCGCGGCAAGCTTTTAGCCGCGATCCAGCCGCCCGTGCATGAAAACACAGAACGGAGACAATCCATGATCCACTCACACGCACTCATTAAAGTCGCCTGCAAAATTTTCGGATTGATGTATCTGGTAGGTGCAGTGAGTTCGCTTGGAATCATACCCCAGGGAATTATGATGATCCAGGCCGATACGCCGACAAGCGGAATTTATGGATATTTTGCGCTACCGCTTCTCTATCTCATCTTCGCTTATATATTCTTAAAATACGCCGACGCAATCGCGCAAAAATTAGACCCTGTTGAACGGGATATTGCAATTTCACCCGACCATGACTGGTCCCAGGTACTTTACAACGTAGGCATGCGCCTCATCGGGATCTATATGGTCGTCACAGGTGTGCCCAAAGTGATCAGTGAGGGCATTAAAATTGTTGCATCGTATCAAAAAACTATACTTGCACCCCAGCACAGTCCAGTTGTACTCCTGCATATCTGGTCAGAGGGAATCGCTGCTATAATTTATCTCGCCCTGGGAATTTATCTGCTCGCAGGAGGATCGTTGCTGTCAAAGTTACAGAATTTTGGAAAAAAGAACCCGCAATCATTCTGAAATTGCGGGTTCATAATCCGTATCCAATAAAAGTCGGATAGCCATGTCTTACAGTCTATCCCATTCGCGTCGAAGCTCCTCAGCAGGAGGTAGATCTGTACGATCTTTCCACATTCCGCGGGCACTCTGAAGCAAGGCGCGTCGGTCTGACTGCTGAAATTGCGAAATCATAATATTAATAGCATCGCGCAGTACTTCATCCTGGGTCTTACCAGTCTCGCGTGCGATTGTCATCAGACAATCATTTTCTTGATCTGTCAGATCAATGTGAACTATAGCCATAATATTTCCTTTTTAATTCTTGTGAGGCAATGTGACGCTCATAATCGCTGTCTTGAATAGTTAAGAAAATCATCCCTTGCCTGTCAAGCCAATTCTGTCAAAGTTACAGAATGTTATGAATCAGGATAATATTTGAATTTTATCGAAAGGACCTTACATCATGCAAACAGTAAAATGGGGCATTATCGGTTGTGGTGACGTGTGCGAAGTCAAAAGTGGCCCGGGATTTTACAAAGCGGACCACTCGGAACTCGTCATCGTCATGCGCCGGGACGGGGAAAAAGCCGCGGACTTCGCCAAACGCCACGGCATATCCCAATCCACCAACAACGCCGACGACGTCATCCATCACCCCGACGTCAACGCCGTGTACATCGCCACACCACCCTCCTCGCACTGCGACTACGCATTGCGCGTCGCCGAAGCGGGCAAACCCTGTTACGTCGAAAAACCCATGGCCATGAACCACCGCGAATGCGTACAAATGGTCGAAGCCTTCAAAGCCAAAAACCTCCCCCTGTACGTCGCCTATTACCGCCGAGGACTCCCGCGCTTCCTGAAAGTCCGCGAACTCCTCCGCGAAGGCGCAATAGGAACCCTCACATCTGTACACATCGTCCAATACGGCAAACTCGACACAAACCCCAACAACTGGCGATTTGACCCAGCCATCGCCGGCGCGGGCAAATTCCTCGACCTCGCATCACACGGCATCGACATCCTCGACTTCCTCGTCAGCCCCATCACCCGCGCCAGTGGCTACGCCCTCAACACCGGCGGAACGTACGAAGCCGAAGACGTAACAACCGCAACATTTGAATTTGAAAGCGGCGTCGTGGGAACAGGCATCTGGAACTTCCACGCCGATCATTCCGACAACCGCATCACATTCACGGGATCCGGAGGCGAAATCCAGACCCCCGTCTTCGCAGACACCGACATCATCCTCAAACGCAACGGCAATGAAGAACACATCGCCGCGCCCAATCCCCCACACGTCCAACAACCCCTGATACAAACCATCGTCAACGAACTGCGCGGCGAAGGCAAATGCGTATCCACCGGAGAAACCGGAGCCCGTGCATCATGGGTCATGGACCAGTGTCTGATCACCTATTACGGCGAGCGATAGACGAATAGACGAATAGACGAATAGACGAATAGACGAATAGACGAATGGTAATATATACTGGTTTTGGGAGAATGGGCGGGATTCGTTGATTCGTTGATTCGTGATTCTTAGAAAGGAGAACACCGTGAAAACCGTCCGACTCCTCAGCGTCTCATTTCCCAGAGGTGGGTACAAAAACGTAGAACAAAATGTAGAACACATGGTGCGCCACCTCGAAGAAACAGCCCCTTATTGCCCCGACTTTGTGTGCTTCACCGAAGTCGCGCGAGAACTCGGCTGTCCGCAAGACAGCGATGCATGGATGGGCGAACCCGTACCCGGTCCCACAACCGAAGCCATTGGCAAAGCAGCCGCGGAAATCGGCACCCATGTCATCGTCGGCATGCAAGAGCGGTGGGAAGACCAGACCTTCAACGCCGCCGTCCTCATCGGCCGAGATGGAAACGTCATGGGCCGCTACCACAAAGTGCAACCCACCGTCAACGAAATGGAACGCGGCACCCTGCCCGGTACACAGGCCAATACATTCGCCACAGACTGCGGTCGCGTGGGCATGTGCATCTGTTTTGACCTCAAATTTCCCGAAGTTGCCATGATGCTCGCCCGCTCGGGTGCGCGCATGGTCTTCTTCCCCAGCATGTTCAACGGCGGCATGCGACACGCCGCCTGGGCGCGCGACTACGGCGTCTTTCTCATCGTCAGCCAATCTCAGGAAAGCTCCATCACCGACATGTGCGGCCACCGCCTCGCGTGGCAAGGCTATAGTGAACCCCTCGTAGAACAAGGCAAACTCTCGCCCTTTGCATTTGCCGAAATCAACGCAGACACCAAAGCCTACCACCTCGACTTCAACCAGAACAAACTCGGCGACATACACAGCACCTATGGCGCGGGGGTCCGCATCCACATCATGCGCCCCGAAGCCACATTCGTACTCGAATCCCTCATGGAAGACATATCCGTAGAAGATATCGAAGCGGAATTTGAACTCGAAGACCTGTGGACCTATTACGACCGCTCGCGCGCCATGCGCGGCGAACATCTCGCAGAACCCGTCGCAATCACTACCTAACAAGGAGGCTACATGCAACTTTTCGACGGCAAAACCCTCAACGGCTGGGCAGCCACCGGCAATCCCGACGGCTGGATCGTAGATCACGGCTGTCTTTTCTGCACCGCAGAACAGGGGAAATACCTGTACTACACAGAAGACCAGTTCAAAAACTTTGAACTCTCGCTCGAATTCAAACATCCCCCCAGAACCAACAGCGGCGTCTTCTTCCGCTGGACCGACCTGGACAACCCCGTGCAAACCGGCATTGAAATCCAAATACTGGACACACACGGACACGAACCCGCAACCACCAAATGCTGCGGCTCAGTCTATGATTTACAAGCCCCCACGCACAACACCTGCAAACCCGCGGGCGAATGGAATCACATGATCCTCTACGCCATGGACAACATCATCCGCGTCACCTTAAACGGCGAGCAAATCACCGACATGGACCTCAACCGCTGGACCACGCCGAACCAGAACCCCGACGGCACGCGCAACAAATTCAACCGCGCATTCCGCGAAATGACCGAAGCCGGGTACATCGGCCTTCAAGACCACGGCAACCAGATCTGGTTCCGCAACATAGACATTGAGCAACTGTAATTCTCTTGCAGCATTTAGCAATCTGCTCTACATTAGAAACGCCGGGGATCATCAAACACCTCTGTTTTGTGTATTTTTAACGCACAGGCCTGATGACTTATGATCTACTGGCGTTTTTTATTTTATATTTTGATCGCATTTTACGGCTGTGGTATCGGCAGTGTAAATGACCCTTACGAGCAAGGGCTAACTTATGATCTCGACAAAACAGTACTCATTCCCGCCGGTGCATTCGTCATGGGATCCAATTCCTGGTCCGACTCCGAGCAACCATCCCACACTGTTTTTTTAAAGGCGTATCGCATTGATAAATACGAAGTGACCAATGAACAGTATGCGTTCTATCTGCGCCTCACTGAAAAACTGGAAGATGCAGAAGGCAACACGCTGGTTGACCTCGATGATCGCGACATACAAATCGGATTTACTCTAAATGGGCTTGTTGTACTCGACTCAACCAAATCCGATCACCCGATGACGGAAGTCTCCTGGTATGGCGCAAAAGCATATTGTGAACTCATCGGCGGGCGCTTGCCCACTGAAGCCGAATGGGAAAAAGCAGCACGCGGTGAAAGTGGGCAGCATTTTCCCTGGTCCAATGAACCCCTTGACACATCTCTTTTAGTGGATTGGAGTATTAAAGGACCAACGGCTGCTGTGGGTGTGCATGAGGTTGATGTGAGTCCTTATGGTGTACGCGATATGGGTGGCAATGTGGCAGAGTGGGTTTGGGATTGGTACGATCCAAATTATTATGCCGCCAGCCCTGAGGAAAATCCTTCAGGCCCTGAAACGGGCACTCACCGGGTAGTGCGAGGCGGGGCTACATCGCCGCTCCCTCAGGATATGCGTACAACAATAAGACGCCGCTTTTTTCCACGCACGACCAGTGGGTCCATCGGTTTTCGTTGTGTTTACGACGTGGAGTAACCGACCTCCAAAAACCCATTCAAATCCTCCAGCCCCATCCCCGCAATCCCCAACTCGCGCACACTGCGCCCTGAAGTCCACCCATCAAAACCCATCACCACAGACGCAATATCCACCAGCCCGCGCATCAAAGGCGCCTCCACCCCGTATTGCGCGCCCACATCGTGCCAGGCTGAAAGACCGTAGGGAATATCCTCCGTAAGCCATCGGCTCTCAAGCGACCCCGGCGCCTTGAGTTGCGTCAGCATCCGGCTGCCATTAATCGCGGCCCACAAATCGCCCTGCGGACCAAAACCCGCGCGATAAAACGCCTCATTCGCCGCCACCAGATCATATCCCAAAGCCTTAGCTATAGCTCTGCGCTCTGCATCCACAGCCATAATCGTCTTCGCCACAGACGGGGAAACCCCCTCCTCGTAAAAATAGAACTCCCCGTGAGAATACTCAATCCGCCCCGCATTCATCAACACACCCGCAGGATGCACAACCGGATTCATCGCAGACAAACCACACGCCATCACCGTCGGATACGCCTGAATACCCGGAAAAAAAGGCGACAGACGTTCGCACACCCGCTCTGTATCCGTCGCTGGCAAAACCCCCAAACCCAACCCCGTCACAGTACCCCAAATCGTCGCCGTATCCGGCGCTGTTTTTCGACACACATAAGGCGCGGTATCCACCTCGGCAAGCGAGACACCTGTCACACCCCGTTCGCGCAACAGCGTCGCCCACTCCAACGTGCCCAGCGTACCCGGCATCAGCACCACCGTATGCTCGGGTCTCAGATAGGGAACACACGCCAGCGCAAAAGGCTTATGTGCATACGCAGGCACAATCACCAGAACCAGATCCGAGGCATTCAAAGCCGCCTCAATATCCGTCGTCAAACTGTGAACTCTCGCCGCCCCCGTCTCCTCAACACCCACCAGATGAATCACGCCACTATCGCGTACGGGATCGAGCATCTCCCCAAACTCCGGCAATTCGCAAAGCGTAACACCAAACCCCTTCAAAGTCAGATTCGCAGCCGCGGCAAACGCCGTATTACCCCCACCCAAAATTGTAATATGCTCAGACATAAAAGACCTCTACCATTTCAAATCAACAATCCGAAACTCAAACCCGGGCAATAGATCAGAAATATAAACATCTCCCTCCCGCAATTCCCGAGACAGATAATCGCCCTCACCGTGCGAGAGAACCGTAACCACTTTTCGAAAAGGATCGACAATCACATATTCTGCCACACCTGTATCGAAATATTCTCCACGCTTCAAAATATAATCTCGCTCTTCGCTCCCCTGGCTCACAACCTCAAAAACGAGATCGGGAACGAGATCATAAATATGGTCAGCAGACACATCCTCTAAATACACGGCAATATCACCAACCCGATCCGTCTGATCCGAAGTCCGTATCCAGCCCTCGGGTGCAATGAGTTCAATCATCCCCGAATGGGTATGTCTATAGACATAGAGGCTTTCGAGAATAGCAGAAACCACCTGCATATGCGGCAAATCGCTCGGCTCCATCACGACCAATCGCTCTTCCACCCGCTCATACCGATACGGCGCATCGCACTCCGCCTGAGCAAACGCCTCATCCGTCAGCAATCGTCCCTGATCTTTCAAGCCCAATTTTAACTTTGTCTCCAGCATAGTCCTATCTCCCTTCATTCTTCATCGCCCACTGTTGCTTCTTCTCTCGCATCTCCGCATTCAATTCCACCTCGCGATGCGGCGTCTGATTCGCGCTATCCTGAACCCACGCACCCTCGCGCGACTTCTCCACAGGCTGTCGCTGTGCCACATCTATAATCCCAAATGGGCGATGCGGTTCTTTTTGATACCAATACGCCACAGACGCCATCTCATTCGCCAGATGATTCCCATGCCCGTGCTCAATCGTCACCTTAATCTCCTTCTCAAACCGCACGGGATTGGTCAAATGAAACACATAAGACGTCTGATACCCACCTGTATTCCGCTCGTAAATCGACGACCCATTCATCAAAAACGCATTATCCTGCATCCCCCACGCCTGATTGAGATAATCCTCGCTACCTGTACCGTGCAACTCCGGCGGCCACTTGTATCCATCCACCCAGATCATATCATCGCCCTCGCCCCACCACGTCCCCTGAAAATTCGTCACCGACAAATTGCACCCAATATAGTGCCCGACCCCCGCCGCCTCCAGAATCGCGTAATTGCCATCCCACGCCTGCCGCTCAACATTGACAATATTCGCCTCTGGCGTATTGACCCGAATCTCATGCCCCCAACCATCGCACGGATTTTCCCTGTGAAATTGCGCGTGAAAATACGCCGTATCTTCTCCCCAGGGAGCGTCGTACAACTCGTAATCCACGTAAAAATATTGTCGATAGGATTCATCGCCCTCATTCGTCACCTCAACGCGCGCAGAAAGATTAAACGGCATAAGCAAATAGCAATTCAGCGCGGCATTGGGCACAAATTGATTCTCGCGCTGTGCATTCGCAGATGCCGAAAAGGGCAGCGATTGAAAAGACGTTGAAATACCGTGTCCCAAACAAAAGAAATCTCCCAACGGCACCTCGACACTCGGATCGTCTTCACCATCCCAAAACATCTTCAAAACCACATTGCGAAAAGCACCTTCCCCGCTCTGCGTCATCCAGATATGCGTAATACACCCCGGTCCCTTGAGATCGGCCAACACGCGCGTCTCTCCCCCCTCAATAACCCATGCATCGCCATTGCGTCCACTGTTATCCCACGACGATGCCCGCAGTGTCCTGGCCTTTTTGGTCTGTGTCAGTGAAGCGAGCAAATGAGCGTCCATCTCTCCGATCCTTTCTTTTTAGCGGGCGACCACAGGGGGTCGCCCCTACAAAACCAGATTAACAATATCATTTTAGGGGACGGCCCCTGTGCCGTCCCGTTCCCCGTGCCCGCCCAATCCACCCCTATCAACACCCAGAATATTCGGCATTTTACCCACCGCGTCAAAGGTTTTTTTAGAAAAAAAATAATACATTAAAAAAATGTATTGTTTCTCCGTGACGCATGTGAACCCCGTTTCTCCCAGCCCCAAATTCTCGCTCTAAATCTCGCATATACAAGCAATTGAACGCACGCACAACACAATGCTGGTAAAGTTAAATTTACGCACATTTGGTATTGACTTTTTTCACAGACCACCATATATTGTGCTTGCAGTTGTTAGTGAAAATTTATCCTCTCTCCCTCTTTAGCTATTTTTTGCAAACTCAAACAAATCATTACAACTGCGTAAGTTATTACTTTTTTCGGGAAAACAAATCCATTATTCGCAGTCTCTCCCCTCCTCTGCGATTGGGATTTCCAACCTTATGTTTTCCCGATTTGTTGTCTTAGAAAACAAACCCCCACGCTCATTTTCCAACCCTCCCCGTTGTGGTTTTTATGCAGCGGTTATGGGTTTATTTTTTCTGTCAGAACGCGCGGGAGTAGTTTCGCATTTGGGAGGCATGCATGGCCGAAATAGTTGACACTTTACTGGAAGCAGTTGATTTTGCGGTACGCAAACGCGACGGTCGGGTCGTTGAGTTTGACCGCGCGCGCATTGAACGCGCGATTGAGGCGGCATTTAGAGCCGAGTTGAGATTGTCCAACGATCATTCACTGCCGCCCAAAATTGGAACCGATGTGTCGGAACTCACCGACGCTGTTATTGCTGAAATTGAAGGGGAATTGCACGAGCCGGATGACAGCGTAGATGTCGAACGCATTCAGGACAAAGTCGAAATCCATCTAATGCGTGCAGGCCACTTTGCGGTCGCGCGGCGCTACATCGTCTATCGAGAAGACCACAAAAAAGCCCGCGTACTCAGCGGCAAAGAAGAACCCCAGGACCCCAACGCGCCCAAACTCCGTGTGCAAATCGCCGACGGCAAGCGCGAACCCCTGGACGCCAACCGCATTCGCACCGAGGTATTTGCCGTTTGCGATGACGAGGTAGATCCCCAGGCCCTGCTCAATGAAATATATCGCTCCCTCTACGACGACATCAAACCCGACGATATCGAACGCGCCATGATACTATCAGCGCGCAGCCGCGTGGAAAAAGAACCCGCCTATAGCAAAGTCGCAATGCGGTTGCTCCTCAACGTGATCTATCGCCACGCCCTCGGGTTCAAACCCGCGCTTGAAGACAGAGACACTGCATGTCGGCAGGGATTCGCAAAATTTATTGAAACGGGCATTGAAAATGACCGCTTAGATCCCAAATTGCGCACTTATGATCTGGAGCGTCTATCTGTGGCCTTAAAACCCGAGCGCGATGAAGACTTTGAGTACCTGGGCGTACAAACGATTTTTGATCGCTATTTGCTCCACGTCAATGAGCGCCGCATTGAAACCCCGCAGTTTTTCTGGATGCGCGTGGCCATGGGCCTCGCTTGGGACGAAGACGACAAAGAAGCGCGTGCCATTCAATTTTACGAAGTACTCTCTTCCTTCCGATTTGTCTCTGCCACCCCCACCCTGTTCAATGCCGGCACCTTGCACCCGCAGTTGTCCTCGTGTTATCTGTCAACCGCGCAAGACGATCTGGAACACATATTCAAAATGGTATCTGACAATGCCAAATTGTCCAAATGGGCTGGCGGCCTGGGCAATGACTGGACCAATGTGCGCGCGACAAATTCCTATATCCGCGGCACAAATGGCAGAAGCCAGGGCGTCATTCCATTTTTGAAAGTCATAAACGACACAGCAGTCGCCGTCAACCAGGGCGGAAAACGCAAAGGGGCGGTATGCTCCTATTTGGAAACCTGGCACCTGGACATCGAAGATTTTATGGAGTTGCGCAAAAACACGGGTGATGACCGCCGCCGCACGCACGACATGAACACGGCCAACTGGATTCCCGACCTGTTTATGAAGCGCGTCATGGAAAAGGGATCCTGGACCCTGTTCAGCCCGGATGAAGTCCCCGACCTGCACGACTTGTACGGCAAAGCCTTTGAAGAGAAATACATCGCGTATGAACAAAAGGCCGAAGCCGGTGAACTGCGACAACATCGCCAGATCGACGCCGTGCAATTGTGGCGAAAAATGTTGTCCATGCTCTTTGAAACCGGGCATCCGTGGATCACATTTAAGGACCCGTCCAATATCCGCTCCCCGCAGGATCACGCGGGCGTTGTCCACAGCTCAAACTTGTGTACTGAAATACTGTTGAACACGAGCCGCGAAGAAACCGCGGTATGCAACCTCGGCTCTGTAAACCTCGTGGCACATATCACACCCACGGGCCTCAACCGCGAGTTGCTGGAAGACACGATATCGACAGCGCTTCGGATGCTGGACAACGTGATCGACATCAATTTCTATCCCACAGAAGAAGCCGCCACATCCAACAAACGCCACCGCCCCGTGGGCCTGGGCGTAATGGGATTTCAGGACGCGCTCTACCTGTTGAATTTGCCCTACGATTCACAGGGCGCGGTTGACTTTGCCGACATCAGCATGGAAATGATCTCGTATTACGCGATCCTCGCCTCAACGCACCTATCCGAAGAACGCGGCCCATACCATTCCTACATCGGTTCAAAATGGGACCGCGGCATATTGCCCATCGATACCCTGGCCGTGTTGGGACAGGAACGCGGGGCGTACCTCGAAGTCGATACATCCGCACGCCTGGACTGGAATGTCGTGCGCGAGGCAGTCGCCAAACACGGCATGCGAAACAGCAACGTCATGGCCATTGCCCCGACCGCCACCATATCGAACATCTCGGGCGTGACGCAATCCATCGAGCCGATGTATCGCAACCTGTATGTAAAAGCAAATCTGTCCGGTGACTTCACAGTATTAAATCCCTACATGGTCGATGCCTTAAAAGCGCGCGACCTGTGGGACGACCAGATGGTAGATGATCTGAAATACTACGACGGCTCAGTCCAGGAAATCGACCGCATCCCACAAGACATCAAAGACCTCTACAAAACCGCGTTTGAAGTGGCACCCGAATGGCTCATCGAATGCGCCAGCCGCCGGCAAAAGTGGATCGACATGGGCCAATCGCTAAATCTGTACATCGCAGCCCCCAGCGGCAAGGCATTGGACGACATGTACAAACTCGCCTGGATCCGCGGACTAAAAACCACGTACTATTTGCGCTCCCTCGCCGCGACCCAGATCGAAAAATCCACCATGGACATCAACAAACGCGGCGTCCAGCCCCGGTGGATGCAGTCCAAATCCGCTTCGAGCGATGTGCAGGTACAACGCGAAGACGCACCTGTTGAAACAGATGCGCCTCTCAACGGACAGGTACACCAACAGGCCCCTGCCACCCCAGCACCAACAGCCGAGTCATGCGATATTACAGATGGCACATGCGAGGCGTGTCAGTAAAAAGATCAAACGCAAGTCTCAAAAGATAGACACCAATGACTAAGGGAGTGCAAATTCACTTTGCATTCCCTTTTTCTTTATGCCCATTTATTCGCCGCGGTAGTTCTTGCGCAACATCAGTTATATTCAGAATTGGTCAGAGTACTTTTTTCATCAATTATATGTACTTTTTTGATTGACATTATGAGTACTTTTACTATAATAGGCACATCTTTACCACAACATTTTGTGCTCTTTTTTCGCTAATTACCAAATATTGTGTCGTAAATAGAAGTGCAGCAATAATTTAAAGCGATTCCCCAATCGCTTTAAAATTATCTCCTATCCCCCCTCTCCCTCTGGCGTCTCCTTGCGACTCATCGCACTGGCGACCTTATTTCTTGAGCGATATTCAATACAGTCATCTGTCGGCAAAATGAACTGATTGCTCATCCTTGCGCTCGTCACACTGATTAAAAAGAGATGAACCTAACAACTTCACAATACACAGCACCGGCGCGAATTGAGTATTTGAAGGTGCAGAACTTTCGTGCGTTGCGGGAAGTTGAGTTCAAGGAATTGACACCGTTGACTGTGTTGCTCGGTCCCAATGGCAGTGGCAAATCAACAGTATTTGACGTATTTGTGTTTCTATCTGAATGCTTCGAGTCGGGCTTGCGCCGCGCCTGGGATCAGCGTGGACGCGCCAAAGAACTGCGGACGCGAGGCAACATCAATCCCGTTGTCATCGAACTCAAGTACCGCGAACGACCAGGCACACCTCTAATCACTTATCACCTGGCTATTGACGAAGACCGCAATCGTCCCGTTGTAATGGAGGAGTGGTTACAATGGCGGCGCGGACAACGTGGCAGACCATTCCGATTCCTCGATTATCGCGAGGGACAGGGCAGGGCGATCAGCGGTGAGCAACCAGACGACGAATTGGACAGGCACAACGAGGGAATGATCCAATTAGACCCGCGCAACGAAGTACCGCTCCAATCGCCCGATCTGCTGGCAGTCAATGCCTTGGGACAACTTGCCGCTCACCCGCACGTAGCAGCACTGCGCGACTTCATTACCGGATGGCATGTGTCATACCTATCGGCAAACAGCGCACGGGGTCAGCCTGAAGCAGGACCGCAGGAGCGACTGTCAAGAAGCGGCGACAATCTTGCCAATGTTATACAGCACCTCGCAGAGCAACATCCCGACCGGCTTAACCAGATCTTTGAGGTGCTACGCCAGCGCGTGCCGCGTATCGAGCGCGTGCTATCAGATATCATGCCCGATGGCCGTCTATTGTTGCAGATCAAGGACGCGCCATTCAGCAACCCGGTGTTGGCGCGATTCGCTTCTGATGGCACATTGAAAATATTGGCTTATCTGGTACTGTTATACGACCCCGAACCACCACCCTTCATCGGCATTGAAGAACCGGAAAACTTCTTGCACCCTCGATTGCTTTCGGAACTTGCCGAAGAATGCCGTGCGGCCTGCGAACGCACACAGTTATTGGCGACCACGCATTCGCCGTTTTTCCTGAACGCACTGCGCCCCGAAGAGGTACGCGTTCTCTGGCGCGACGAGCAAGGGTACACACAAACAAGCCGCGCCGCAGATATACCTGGCATACCGGAATTTGTCGAAGAGGGTGCATATCTCGGCCATCTATGGATGGAAGGATATTTCAACCTGGGAGACCCGCTGGTCAGACACGGTGAACCGACTCCTCCTTTTGGGGGACGCGGGTAATGACGGCACAACATCTGGAATTACTCGTCGAAGAACCCTCAATGGAGGCCTTCTTGCGAGAGTTGTTGCCGCGTATGCTGTCCGCGGAATGCACATTCAGAATTCATCCTTTTCAGGGGAAGCCAGACCTATTGGACAAGTTGCAAAATCGTCTGCGAGCCTATGCAAAATGGTTACCCGACAACTATCGCATCTTCGTAGTCGTTGACTGCGATAACGACGATTGCGCACAATTAAAACAAAAATTGGAAAACATTGCTTCTCGGACTCAATTGCTCACCCGCTCACAGGCCCGTGGTCGCCCATGGCAACTGGTCAACCGCATTGCCATTGAAGAACTGGAGGCATGGTACTTCGGCGACTGGCAGGCGGTGTGTAATGCTTATCCGAGGGTTTCAATAAAAATTCCAAATCAAGCACGCTATCGCCACCCCGATGCAATCCGCGGAGGCACCTGGGAAGCTTTCGAACGCATCTTGAAGCGACATGGCTACTTTAAAACTGGACTACGCAAGACGGAGGCTGCCAGAGACATTGGCATTCATATTGATTCTAACCGTAGCCGTTCGCACAGTTTCGTGAAATTTCGCGAAGCCATTATTGAGGCAACTGCTTGAACCATTATTATATTTCATTTTTTTAAAGGAGTTGTGATATGTCTAAGCTCATATTTGAAGACGAAGAGGTTGAAAGTCACGCAAATATGGACTACCAAAACGGTGGTCACGCGCAGCAAAACGGTATTCATGCGCCCTTTGAGGCAGAGAATACCCCTTCCGCGCTGTGTTGTGGTGCCACTGGCGAGGCGTATGACTTGACCAAGCGCATTAACCCGGAAGACAAGCGACTGCTCAACTGTCGGCAGGTAGATGTGAACCAGTTGATGCCCCTCAAATACGAATGGGCCTGGGAGCATTATCTCAACGGATGCGCCAATCACTGGATGCCAACAGAAGTGCCCATGCAGCGCGACATAGAACTCTGGCGCTCAAATGCGCTGAACGAAGCCGAGCGAAAAGTCATCTTGCGAAACCTCGGATTCTTCAGCACGGGCGAAAGCCTCGTCGGCAACAACATCGTACTCGCCATCTTCAAACACATCACAAACTCCGAAGCCCGGCAATACCTCTTGCGCCAGGCATTTGAAGAAGCCATCCACACGCACACGTTCCACTACATCGTCGAATCCCTGGGGCTAAACGCACGCGAAGTATTCAACATGTATCACGAAGTCTCCTCCATTGAAGGCAAAGACAAATTCGTGATGGAACTAACCGAAGATGTACTGGACCCCAATTTTACAACACAAAGCATTGAAGGCATACAGAAATTCGTGAAAAATCTCATCGGCTTTTACGTCATCATGGAAGGCATCTTCTTTTACAGCGGCTTTGTCATGATCCTCTCCTTCCATCGGCAAAACCGCATGACCGGCATTGGCGAACAATTCCAGTACATCCTGCGCGACGAAACCATACATCTGAAT
This sequence comes from Candidatus Latescibacterota bacterium, assembly GCA_965205975.1. Taxonomy (GTDB): domain Bacteria; phylum Latescibacterota; class UBA2968; order UBA2968; family UBA2968; genus VXRD01. The sequence goes on along the minus strand of OZ242195.1, from coordinate 4,239,312 downwards.
TTTGGCATCGACCTGATCAACACCATAAAACTCGAAAATCCAGAAATATGGACAACGGAACTGCAGCGCGACATCTACGACCTCATCCACGAAGCCGTAGAATACGAAGTCATCTACGCACGGGATTGTGTGCCCGACGGCGTACTGGGCCTCAACGAAGACCTATTCCGCGAATACGTGCAATTCATCGCCGATCGCCGCCTGGAACGGATTGGACTACAAAGCGTATATGGATCGAAAAATCCATTCCCGTGGATGGGTGAAACCATCGACATCGCAAAAGAAAAGAACTTCTTTGAAACGCGCGTAACCGATTATCAAAGTGCGGGATCCTTGCAGTGGGATGATTAAACCTGAAACTTGAACAATAAGACATCTATTCAGGCTGACGGGGGAAGGGCAATCAGAGCCTGATACGGGGTGGAAGACACACATCTTCCACCCTGTTTTGTTTATTCATCAGACATGGGAAACGCCATAACCTCGCCTATAGAAGAAGCCCCAGTAAGCAGCATAACCAGACGATCCACCCCAAGCGCAATCCCGCCAGAAGGCGGCATCCCGTATTCGAGCGCCGCGAGAAAACGCGCGTCAATCGGATAAGCCGGATTCCCCTCACGCACGCGCTGGGCGGCCTCCTCTTCCAACCGCTGGCGTTGCTCATCCGGATCATTCAACTCTGTAAACGCATTGCACAACTCCACCCCTGCAATATAAACCTCAAAACGCTCAGCCAGATCTGGCGCACTGGACTTGCGCTTGGCAAGCGCCGCCATCGGCGCGGGGTAATCGTACAAAATCGCGGGCTTCTGCACACCCAGATGGGCTTCAACCCGATCGAGAAAAACCTTAAAAAACGCGACATCTGGCGGATCATCTCTATCAACCGTCTCATGCCCCGCCTGCCTGATAAACGCAGCCGTCTCCGAATACGGATCAGCAGTAATACCCGCATAGCGCAACATCGCCTCCCCCACAGAAAGACGCTCCCACGGCGGCGTCAGATCAACCGCGTACTCATCCGTCCGCACAACAGGCTCTCCATATAAATCTGTCGCAAGCTCGGCAATCAAATATTCGGTATCCACCATAATATCCGTATAATCCGCGTACGCCCGATACCACTCCAGCATCGTAAACTCCGGCGTATGCATCCTGCCAACAGGCTCGTGCCGAAACACCTTGCAAACCTGGTATATCCGTTCAAATCCTCCCGCAAGAAGACGTTTCATCGCATACTCAGGCGACGTATGCAGATAAAACTGACGCATCTCATACAGCGTCTGAAACGCCTCGAGATGCGGCTCCATACCCGGTTGCGGCACCATCAGAGGAGTCTCAACCTCCACAAAACCCTTCTCATCAAAAAAGCGGCGAATCCCCGAGATAATATTGGCGCGCTTGCGCAAATTCGTCTGCACGTCCTGAGATAAAGCCCCGACTGTAGAACGCGACGGCACCAGCACCCGCAGTCCTGAAGCACAAAAAATATCGCCTTCAAGACGACCCTCAACCTCCACAATATCCCCAATCTTTGCCTCGGCCACCGTATTAAAGCCCAGACACACTGTCCCCGTCTCATCGGAAAGCGAATCTCGACCTGCAAGCCGCCCGGCCAAAATCGCAAACTCATCGGGTTTCAGTTCACAGATCCTATGAGTACGCTTACACCGTGCGGTATATTGTGGGGATGGATAATCGTGCATCTATATTGTCCTTGATTATATTGTTAAAATCACACATCAATAAACCATCAGTTCCCTCATCAACCAGAGCCATCACGCACAGCGCGCAAGTCCGACTCGCAACCACTCCAATGTATTCCTAAAATCTGAAGGCCACCTGCATTTGTGGATCCACCATAAAAAATTTGCGCTGTGCCAGCCCCTCTGGCGATTGAAGAGTGCCCTTTTTTCTTTCTTTTTTGGGCAAGCAAAAAAGAAGTCGCCGAAGGCAGAAAAAAACTTTATCCGTCGTTTTACCACAACAAATGAATTATGCACACCCCTCATATATTATTGCTTTATTTCCTCTTTAACGCAAAAAATTTAATCCCCTACAATCACAAAAGGACCCACTATGCGCCCGTACATCTGTTGTCACAACCACATTGGACGAACCATTAACCGCGCACCCACCGTCGGACAAAACGCCCAAATGTGCTTATCCCGATTTGCCGAAACCGGTATTTACGCAGCCATATCAATGCCAACAGCCGTGGGAAGTCCAATCACCCGGGGAATACAGGACATACGGGAACAAAACGAAGCAATTGCCCGCGCGTGCAAAAAATTTCCCCACGTATTTCCCATAGGCATGGCACTCATCGAGCCGCGATTTGGCGAACTCGGCATTGACGAAGCCGAAAAAGCCATGGACGACCTGGGCCTCGTCGGAATCGCCGGACATCCCCCCATGAAAGAAGAAATCCTCCCCATGGTAGAAGTCGCAGCCGCGCGAAACGGACTGTGCAACCTGCACTGGCACGACAGCTTGATGGACCGCACCGCCCGAACATTTCCAAACGCACAATTTATCGTACACGCCAGCACCTGGGCTGCAGAAAACCTATCACAGCACGATAATCTCTGGTTCGAAGTTGTACAATACCCCGATGGACGGAACTCCACATGGGACTTCAAATGGTTCGCCGACAAAGTCGGACGCGAGCGACTCATCTTTGGCGCAGACCTGCCGTATTACGACTATCGCTTTCTCCAGCGCGTAATAGAAGAAGCCGACTGCGACGACGACTTAAAAGATCGAATTTCCCATCGAAATGTCCTGGCCCTGATCAAACAATACAGGCCAGACTGGACATTGCCGACACACCCGCCTCAGGCCCCCCGTGTGTACAATCCAGACAGACTCTGGGCTTGCAACCCGGACCAGACAGATCGGTTGATCGTAGATATCTTGCCCTGAGGCACAAAAATGACCCGTAAACGACCGAACGTAATCGTATTCTTGACCGACGACCAGGGCTATGGCGACCTGGGCATCTATGGAAACCCGGACCTGGACACACCCCACATCGACCGCATCGGCCAGGAAGGCCTGTGCCTGAATCAGCACTACACCGCATCCCCAATCTGCGCGCCAGCCCGAGCCGCTTTTTTAACCGGACGCTACAACCACCGCGTAGGCGCACTGAGCGTAGAGTCAAACCGCGGACTGGACCGAATCGCACTCGGCGAATCCACAATCGCGGACTTATTCAAAGCAAATGGCTATGCAACGGGAATGGTGGGAAAATGGCACAACGGACTACACGACATGCGGTATCATCCGAACAACCGGGGCTTCGATGAATTCGCGGGATTCTTAAACGGAGGAATGAATTACTGGAACTGGATCATCGAATACAACGGACAGCCGAAATGGTCAGATGGGCGGTATCTCACAGACGTATTCACACAGGACGCCATCGAATTTATCAAACGGCACAAAACAGAGCCGTTTTTTCTCTACGTAGCCTATAACGCGCCACACGGTCCCCTCGAAGCACCAGAAGAAGACGTCCGCCCCTTTGAAGAAATGGAAAAATTCACCCGAGCCGTGTGCCTCACCTACGGAATGATCCGGCGGATGGATACCGGAATCGGGCAAATCCTGGACACACTCGAACAACACGGCCTCGCGGAAGATACGATCGTACTTTACACCAGCGACAACGGACCTGTCCACCTCGGCAAAGGAGAAAACGACCAGACCCGCTACAACGGACCCTTTCGGGGCATGAAATACGATGTACTCGAAGGCGGAATTCGCGTACCGGGCCTGATCCGCTGGCCCGCGGGCTTGCCGCAGGGCAAGACATATGACGGAATGCTACACTTTACAGACTGGATGCCCACCTTGTTAAACGCCTGCGGAATCGACATACAGACGCCCTCAGACGGCATGGATGTCATGCCCGCATTGCAGGGTGAACCCGAAAAATTACCGACCAAACGATACTGGCAATTCAACCGCTACGACCCCATCGGCACATGCAATGCCGCGATGCGGGATGGGGAATGGAAGCTCTACTGGCCCCGCATTGAAGAAGCCATGCAAAAACTCAAATCCGATGGTTCGCCTTTCCAGAAAAATTTTGAAGTACCGCATTTTCTCATGAAAGTAGAAAATCCACCCGTGGAGCGGACACTATCACCGCCCGGCGACCCGGAACTCTACAATATTGGCAACGACCCGCACGAAAACATCGACCTCGCCCAACAACAGCCAGACCGCGTACACCGCATGAAACGCGAACTGGAAACATGGTTTGAAGCCGTAGAATCGGATCGGCGGCGCATCGCATCGTCATAAGTAATATCACAGATATAAACCCGAAATCGGTACAAATCTCAAGTTTAACTTGAAATATGTACCGATCTTCTTAAATCGGAGCCGATCTATTCGACCGCAAACAGCCGGTTGCGTGCCGGCAGGCTGACGATCTTCGAGAAATGGTAGATCTGCAAATCGGGGTGGTCGGGATCGACCGTGGTGGGCACTTCAATCACGAAATCGGCGAAGTACGGGACATTAAAAGCCACGAAAGCCAGCATCAGGCAATCGACGAGCCGTTCGGGACGCACCGAAAGATCTGGAAAGGCGACCGGACCCGTATCGACCTGGTAGCGGTCGTCGTCACGGCGGGTATTCATCGTCTTAACCGGGCATTCAATCAGTGCCCGAAGGCCGGTATCGTCGTTGCGGATCTCGGTCTGCGAAACCAGCGGCGCAAAGCGGTACGTCTCCTCTCGGATCGCCGCGTTCGTCGGCAACTCGCGAATCGTCGAGCCTTCCACAAGGTGCAGGTCATAACCGCCGAACATCTCCGTGTACGGGCGCGTTTCCCGATAGCGGTCGCTGAGATAGGCATGGCGCCTGAAAATGAGACCGTACCCGGCACTGAAGATCGGCAGGAAATCGTAGTTGTCCTGTATAAACAGATCCTGCTCGTGAAAGGTATTCTCGCTCTTGCATGAGGCTGTCTGGTAGAAATCCTCACAGATCCCCCGCCTGTCGTCAATGATGCGGGTGCGCGACTCGATCCAGAAGCGCGCCTCATTGGCGTCTCCTTTCCCGATCAGGAACGAGCGCCCGTAATCCAGTGGCGTCATGTCGATTTGCGTAACGTCACTCATTGATCTCACTTCAAAAACCCCTGAACCCGCGGGTGATCGAGCACATTGGTATTGAGCACATCTCTGGGCGTGCGACCTTCAAGCGCGTCAATAATTTGCTCCACACAACACTCATCAAGCCGAATAGCGGATTCCACAGTAATGCCCGCGTTGTGATTGGTACAGATAATGCGGGGATGGTCCTTGTGAATCGCGCGGGTCTGATTAACCGGATCATCAACGAGATAATAATAGAGCCGCTCTTCTTTAATCGCCCGGTTCACCGCTTCGTCATCCACCAGATTGCCGCGCGAGGGATTGATCACTGAAGCATGGGGTTTCATCGCACAGAGCAAATCGTAGGTCACAACCGTATCATCGCCCGAAAGATGCAGAGAAATCGCATCGCACTCCTCAAAAAGGGTGCGGGGATCATCGACCACCTCGGCATCGTACTGCGCGGCGACCTCGTCAATATCGGGACGGATATCATAGACCAGCAAACGCCCAGAATCGCCCAAAAGCGGACGCGCGCGCTCCGCCATCGCCTGACCGATCCGCCCCAAACCCCAAATACCCAGCGTAGAACCTTCCGCGTCATAAGTCCTGATAATCTCAAAATTCCCCGCATGGCTATTTCGGTTCAGCGTATAAACGCGCTTCAGCGCGGCCATCCACTGCGCGATCGCAAACTCGGCAACCGTAACCATATGCACGGGAGCAACCGTGACGAGAACACCGCAATCGGTCGCGCGCGGCACATCCACCTTTTCAAACCCCACACCCCAGCGCGCAACAATGCGCAAATCGCGCGCCGTCGCGTAAAACTCGGGCGAGAACACAACCGAATCCGCCAAAACACCCACCACACCCTCGGCGTGTTCGGCACCAAATTCGGTCTCATCGTAAAATTCCACCTCCGCGTATTCGCGCAACCTGTCAATCGCCTTTGTCCGCTCCTCAGATGCAAACTCGGGACCCTGCAATTTATCTGTAATAAGAATCTTTTGAGCCATATCTCCCTCTGAAATTTGTCAATGAACTGCTGCCTTCTCCTTGCTTTCTATCTGTGCCATCTGCGGATGCTTTTGATTTCCCTATCCAATCAGCGGCAACAACGTCTCAGCGGTTTTCTCCACCAGAAAAGTGTAAAATTCCTCACTCAACAGACTGCTCCCGTGATCCTGAATAAATTTGAGTTCCTCGGGTGTAATATCAACGGGATTGGTCTCCACCGCATTGGGATACTCATTTGCAGGCGTCCGATCAATCGGCGCGACAAACTCCACCGTCAGCGCGCCATCATAACCCACCTCTTTGAGCGTCGCGACCAATTTTGCCCAATCCCAGTTCCCCAGACCACACGCCATGCGATTGTTATCCGCCACATGAAAATCCACGAGCCGGTCGCCGGCATCCCGGATAGCCTGATACGGATCCACCTCTTCGATATTGATATGAAAAGCATCTAAACACACCCCGCAATTCGCACCCGTCGCCTCTGATAGGGCAAGCGCCTGAGCACCCCGGGTAATAAAATACGTCTCAAACCGATTGATGGGTTCAATCGCCAGGCGAACCCCCTCTCTTTCGGAATGATCGTAAACCTCCTGCATGCCCGCCACAGCCCATTGCCATTCCTCATCAGGCGTGGCATCCGGTTCGATTTTTCCCACAGTAGCCGGCACCACAGTCAGCTCGTACCCATCGAGTTCCTTAACCATCGTAACACAGTCCTTGACGTACTGCACGGATTGTGCCCGAATTCCCGCATCTTTGGCCAGCATATTGCGGTCACCCATCATCAACGTCACCGCCCCCCAGCAGCGGATATTGTACTCATTGAGCAAAGCACGCACTTCTGACGTATCATACCGCTCGGGTTCACCGCTAAGCTCAATACTCTCGTACCCAAATTTTGCCAACCTCTCAAGCGTAACTTCGAGAGACTCCGAGCGCATCCAATTGTGCATAGATAAGTGCATCATCAACCTCCCGGAACAATAAGATCCGGCGTATTTTCAACGCGCCCCCACCAGAGAGAGATATCAAAAGTGGGATCGCCAGTGAGAAAACGCCAGAACTTAATGCGATTCATAAGTTCAATGCGATGGCGTTGCCCATGCCAGGGAATCTTCTGATTGAGTTTCTGTTTAACCTCGGCACTATCGAGATCGTCGGTATTCCACAGGCGCTGTTGGCGAACCGTGGGATTGAGGCGGAGCTTAAACATATACCGATCTCTATCGGTAAAATTGCTCCTCGCCGAATGCCATATATTGGTATGCCAGAAAAACATCGTCCCCGCCTCGCAAACCGCCTGTACCTGTCCTATGATATTTTGATAGCGTTTGATCTCGGCTTCGTGAACCCGGCGAAATTGCGTGCCCGGCACAAAAAGCGTACCCCCGCTTTCCAGCGGTGTATCTTCTGGAAAAAAGGAAATTTGAATGTCGAAATGCAAATCGCGAATATCGTATTCGGCATCCTGATGCAAATTGGCACCCTTGCGCGTATTTGCCGGCGTAAGATGCGCCGCGTGATGATCGTATCGCGGATTGGGACCCACCAGACTGTGAATAATCGCCGCCACTTTGGGCAGGCGAAAAACCTTGCCAATAGCTTCATCGGGCCAAACCTCGTTAAAAGACGCGCCCATCGGAGCACGGCGTCTAATCTTGCCCGCACTCATCTCTTCGTATGCGGCTTCGCAGAGTTCCCGCGGCACCAGATTGTCAAAACGCAAAAAACCCGTGCTTGCGAACTGCGCCATTTCCACAGACGTGAGCAAAAGATTCTTATCCATTTATCGCCTCCATTTTTTCCAGGACAAATTCAAAATCGAGATAATCGTTTTCGTATTCGCGCCCAACTTGCGGTGCTTTGATAAAAGGCACCTGAATAACGCGCCAGCCATCGCGCATGGCATCCAGCACAGAATTATAAGGCGACTCGGCATCTTCACCTGCAGCTTCAAACATCTCATCAGTCGTCCCATCGTAATACGACCAACCAACAACTTCACTCTCCAAACTGGAATTGCCCAGATAGAGAAAGAGCAACTTTTGCCTCAGTTGTGTTTCAGGCATTCGCGGATTCCTTTCCCTTTTCACATCTCATACATCAAACACGAGCACATCATCGACAATCGGACGTATAAAAGTCTGGCTGAGCGCCCTGTGATCCGGATGCGGCAAATAGAAATCTCGCGCAGCCTCATCCGCAAACCGAATAATAAACCCCCAGTCATAGCCGTAATTTTTACCCTCTGGACTATTATTATATCCCGCAGTAATCTCCTCCATACCGGGAATACTACCCTTTTCTTTTAGCGCAAACAGACCTTCGTGGAGTGCCTGAGTCTGTTCCCGCGTAACCCCATCTTTTAGCTTGAGAAGAACGATATGATCTATCATAAAAAATCCTTTCACGTTACTGCGCGTTTCCGACACAAATTCCAAACACACCACAAAACAAACGCGTAAGCCACAGCGGCAATATAAAAATTGGTAGATATCCCAAACATAATAGAAACAAACACCGCCAGGGCAGAACACAGCACACCCATAATCCCATTCAGTGACCAGAACCACGGGGTTTCGTTTTCATAAGAGGACTGAACCAGACGCATACCCGTCGGAAAAAACAGCCCCATAAGCATGCCCACAGGAAAAATGACCAGAACTGACATCAGTATTTTTGTCGTCGTATCCTCAGCCATCATGTGAGACAGCAAATAGTGGAGAACCGTATTGAGAGCAACAACACCCACCGCCGTTATGATGGGAAAAACATAAACCCACGGCCTTCGCGTGAGCGGAAGATGATCGCTTACAAAACTGCCCATACCCGTACTTGCAATAAGCGTAAACAGCAATATACCCAGCGAATAGATGGGATGTCCAGTAAATACGTTGAGCCGTTGAATCAGTGCAATCTCCACAAACATAAAAGCCGAACCAATAAGAGAAAAATACAGTGCCCCGAACCAGAAACCGCGTGTTCGCATCAACGTTATGGGTCTATGGGCAAGCCACAAAGGCAGCCCAATCGTCGCAACAGCGAGCACTCCGAGCACAACCAAAAGCACCAGAAGCGTAGCCAGTGCTCTCAAATTCCCACTGAGAACACCCTCTTGACCTCGCAGTGCCGTATCCAGATGGCTCAGCTTCAACATATTAAAAAAATAAGGATTGTCATCTGTCGGCGGGCTGTAGTCCAATTCAGCCTGAGCCACTGCCTCTGCGAGTTGATCTGTGGATTGGGCAGATAAAATCTGTCTCAATATCGGTTCGGTGGGCAAACTATTGGGCACATGAACAATCTGATATTGCAACTCCTCGCACACCTGTCTCAACCGGTTAATATCCCCCTCACTCAGCGGCTGCCGGCAAATCAGCAAAGTCGAAACATTGCCAATTGTGATCAGCGCCATGTGGTCCGCCGGTTTTTTTACACCCAGCCGCAAAAGCGATTCAACGCCCAAACTCAACACCCGACCAGTTTCCCCAATATGTTCGGCACTATACCACCGCGACACCGTAAAAATACCGTCTTCTGACAGACGGCTGAGAAATGTCTGCCAGGCCTCAACAGTATAGAGCGCATTTTCAGACAGAGAAAATGCGCCCGCGCCCGTCGCTGCCCAGGTATCGATCAACGCCATCTGAATAACGGAAAATTGCTCGCGACTTTGCGACAAAAAACTGCGCGCATCATCCACCACAAACGTCACGTCATCCCGGTCGGCAAGCCCAGCAAACTCGCGAAACTCATTCTGGAGCAAATCGACAAAAATCGGATTGACCTCAATACCCAAAACCGCATCGTGACCAAAAAATAGCGCACTCTGGATATCTTTCCCCCCACCCACACCAATAATACACGCTTTGCCCCGTCTATTGAGATAATACCCCACATTTGTGATATCATAACGCAGATGCTCAATATCTTTGGGCGAAGCAAAAGATCTAATAGCTGTGCCCGCTGCACCGTCAATCGTCATCCCGTGAAAAAAGATATTTTCTCCCCGTGCTACAGGACTACCCCCCCAGAGTTGCGGAGGCAAATATTGTCGGCGATAAACAACAACGCGCGAAAAAGAATTCCACCGTTCTGAAATCTGTTCGCTGAGCCTTTGAAACTTCTCCTTCACAAACATGGGACGAATGCCATACGGAGTTTGGGCATTGACAACCCCCAACACAAAAAACAACAGGGCAAACGCGGTATAACGACGCACAGAACAGGATTGTGCAAGACGGGCAAAACACGCACCAGATAGCGCACCAATGCCACTGCACCACAACATGAGACTCGGCGCATCAACTATTTCGAGACCTCCCAAAACAATCAGACATCCAGCAGAAGCACCTGTCAAATCACTGGCATAAAGCCTGCCAATCGGCGCATTGAACCGCGTCAACACAGTCGTGATAACAAGCCCCGCATAATAAAACGGCCAGGCGCAGACCAGCGTTGCGACAAAAAGCACGATCAGACTCAGAATACTTCTGTAAAAGCCGATGGGCAGAACGCACAAAAGGATCAGAGACGCGGGAATAGACAGCGCAAACCCGGCACATGCGCGAGTAATCGCTTCGATCTTATTCTCATCGTCAAAGCGCTCTTTTTGTACATAGACTTGGATAGCCCCCGCAGTCATACCCAGCATGGCAATGGAAATCGAAAAAAATGCCAGATGGTACCAGGTAATAACACTCAGCAGACGCACCAGAACAATCTGGATCGCCAGCGACGCCAAAGCGATTAAAAAAAGACCCGTATAAGCTGCGATTGATCTTTCGTTTTTCATAAGCTATCAAAATTCATCCATACAATGTAGGGGCGGTGCCCCCGTGCCCGCCCGGAGTTCCGTCTATCCACTCCGAAGGTACACCGAATCGGCAAACTCATCAAGCCCAATACACCCACCGCTCGCTTTCGGGAATATCAGGCAAAAAAGAATTGCGAATGTTTGTTAATATCTTATATTAGTAAGTACCCACTTATATTTATAGTATGGCTGAAAAAAACAGGGGAACTTATGAATAAATCTATTTGACTTTGAATTTCTTATTTTGCATTCTAAATAGCGAGGGTCGTGTCTCGGCAAAGACACGACCCTCAGAAAAGTATCTCTTTAACGGGAGAGATGAAATGACAATAGGCAAGATAGTCACAAGAGTCAAGGGCGTTCTACTGTTTATTACTGCTCTGACGACAAGCATTATTACGCCGTTTAATGAGTCCTCGGGCGGTGAATTTGCAGGCATGCGGCTTTTTCTCGATACCGAGGTTGAAACGCCCCCTGTATTGAACAACACATTGACCATTCCCAAAAAGAGACCTGGCGATACAATACAATTTCAACTCTTTGCACCCACGACCGCAGACCAGCGAACATACGGCTATGAGATGGAACTTGCCCTGTCTGACGACAAGGCATTTTTCGATCATATCGGGAACATATCGGGAAAGGGCTTTACTGGAAAGTCACTGCGCCGTACACCTGGCCGCCCCCGTATAGCCGCACTAATTCTTTCCATCCCCACAGTGCCAGAAAACGGCTATCTCGGTCAAATTAACCTGGAGGTCATCAAACCTCTCGAAGAAGAGACAACTCTTACTGTCAAAACCATTGTGATGGCCGGCCTCAGTGGTGAACTCGACTATTTAGATATATCTGAAGCCGCAATCTCTTTTATCGGTACTTTTGAACCGAGTGATTTTAATGGCGATTTCGATGGCGATTTCGACGTTGACTTTACCGATTTTCTCGCCTTTGTTGGCGTCTTTGGATTGTCGATATCAGACACCAATTTCGACGCGCACATGGATGTGAACGGCGATGGTATCATTAATTTTGTGGATTTTCTTGCCTTTGTCGATGCCTTTGGCAACAACCCGTAGAGGAATACGCCGAAGCTGCTGACTGTAAGAAGCTGTCTTAAATATCAGGTACTGGATTTAAAAAGCACGCTCTAAATAGAGCGTGCTTTTTCATTCTCCCTTGACAGCCTCAATTCGCAGACCTATATAAAGTTATGGCTGAAGTCGCTCGAGAACACAAACAAAAAGACGCCACCGCACGCGCATTGACCTATAAGTCGATCATTCTGGGACTAATCCTTGTACTCGTAGCCGCGCTCGGTGGATTTTATGCACGGCACATCTTGCACACAACGCGACTGGCGCAAAATCACCTGTCCCTCGCCGTGGTATTCCCCTTTGCAATAACAGTCGTATTCTTGCGGCATTATCTCAAACTCCATCGAGGCGAACTTCTGGTCATCTTTTCAATGGGTCTGATCGCCTCAACCCTGCCAACGTATTTTTTAAGCCGATTAATCGCCAGCTTTTGCGTACCGTATTACCTCGCCGACCCGACAAATCGATGGGGCGAATTTACACACGACTATCTGCCATCCTGGGCCGTGATTGAACCCGGTCCGGCATTGACGTGGTTTTTTGAAGGACTGCCACGTGACGTACCTGTTCCATGGGAAGTGTGGATCGGGCCTCTGTTCTGGTGGTTGAGCCTGCTCGCCGCACTCTGCGCGGTCTTATTGTGTACAGCGGTAATCCTGCGCAAGCAATGGATCGAATACGAGCGACTCGACTACGCCCTCATGGAATTGCCCCTCGCAATGGTCGAAGAAGGCGATACACCATCCCGCTTGCCCCCATTTATGCGCTCGCCGCTCTTCTGGATAGGTTTTTCCTTTTCGATCTTCGGCATTCTATGGAACATCGTATCCTATTTTAACCCCACATTTCCCGTATTTCCATGGCGATTTGAAGCCATATCCTTTGGGCGAGATTTTCAGTCAATTCGCATGAACCTCTACTGGCCCATTGTGGGATTTGCCTACTTTATCAACTTAGACATCTCGTTTAGCATCTGCTTTTTCTACCTCCTCGCGGTCATAGAAGAGGGATTATTCAACCGATTCGGCGTCACAATCTCAGAAGCGAATTTCTGCGGCACCTCCTTTGTACCCGTAGGCTGGCAAATGATCGGCGTGTGGTTTACAGTAGTCGGCTGGGGGCTTTGGATTGCGCGGTCACACCTGCGCGATGTCTTTCGCAAAGCATTCAAAGGCGATGCAAAAGTCGATGACTCAGACGAATTGCTCTCTTATCGGGGTGCTGTCTTCGGCTTATTGGGCGGGCTGCTCTACATGGCCTGCTGGTTTTACGCCTCGGGCATGGGCCTGTGGGTAATCGCGGTATTCCTCATCGTCATGATGGTCGTCTATATCGGGATCTCGCGCATCATCGCCGAAACCGGCGTCATCACCATCCGCGCCGTCATGGTACCGCAAACATTTATCATGTTCACATTTGGCACCACGCGACTATCTGCACAAACCATGGTCGCACTCGGCATGTCATTCGGCTGGTGTGGCGACATGAAAACAACGCTCATGCCCGCATTGACCCACTCCGTCCGTCTATTTGACACCATTCAGCACCACAAACGACAACTCATCTGGGCCATGTGCATGGCAATGGGCGTGGGCATTGTCGCATCCTGTTTGTATATCATATCCATGGGGTATGAAGGCGGCGCGGGCAATTACGGATCGCAAATCTCCGGAGGCCTGGCGCGCGGACCCTGGGATTTCGTGGTCAAATACGCAAGAGATCCCGTCAATCCCGACTGGCGCAAAATGGCCTTCTTCACCAGCGGCATCGCCTTCGCCGCCCTCCTGTACTTCTTGCGTTACCGCTACACCTGGTGGCCTCTGCACCCACTGGGACTGGCAACCGGACCTGCGTATCCCGTTACCCATGTCGTCTTCCCAATCTTTCTCGGCTGGTTGAGCAAATTCGCCATCCTGCGTTTTGGCGGCAGCAGAACCTATCGCAGTGCCCGCCCCTTCTTCCTGGGATTGATCATGGGATACTACGTGGGCGCGGGCATCTCGTTCTTTGTCGATATGATCTGGTTCTACGGGCAAGGACACGGTGTCCCATTTTCCGATTGAGTTGACCTATGAAAAAAAATAACGAGATAGATCGGATCTCGCACTATTTTCCCTATATTGTGGGCGGGACTGCGATAGTGATCCGTCTTTTTTATCTCTGGTCATTCTGGGCCAATCACCCGTTCTCGCAGAAACTCATCTCAGACGCGCGGATATTCGACGACTGGGCACAGCGCATCGCCTCGGGAGACTGGCTCGGTGCCCCTGAAGTCTTCATCCTACCCCCCCTGTATCCATACCTCATGGCGGTTGTATATGCGATCTTTGGCCATACACCCAAACTGATAATAGGCTTACAGGCTGCTGCCGGATGTGCCAGTGCCATACTGGTCTATCAATTGGGCGCGCGGCATTTTGGTGCATACGCGGGATTATTTGCGGGATTATTATTTGCGAGCTATGGACCGCAACTATTTTACGAAGGCATGCTACTCGGCACATCGGGTGCTGTATTCCTCAGCCTGATAGGATTGACGCTAATCTCGGGTAAGAATAAAACCCCCTGGCACTGGGGGCTGACGGGATTGATCTTTGGACTGGCAACACTCATGCGCCCCAACATCTTATCTGCAATTCCATTCTTGCTATTCGGTGCGTGGTGGGCCTACCACAAAGCAACACCAGCAAAACGTTCAATACGACTGGCGAGTTACTTCCTCGGGGGACTCATCCTCCCCCTCCTCCTGTGCGGCCTGCGCAACGGCCTGGTCGCAGACGACTGGGTACTGATGACCGCGCACGGCGGCATCAACTTTTACATGGGCAATCACCCCGATGCGCCGGGCTGGTTTTCCGCACCTGCTGACATGGATGCACAGATCACCCCGGATGGGGCACACGGCAATCTGGAAGAACCGCGCCGCGTGGCCGAAAATGCTCTGGGGCGATCTCTGAAAGCATCTGAAGTCTCTTCCTTCTGGTTTAATAAGGGCCTCGCATTCTGGATAAACGATCCAGCAGGCGCGATAGCCGTAACCTTGCGAAAAGTGCGCCTATTTGCATCGGGATACGAAGTCCCGCTCAATTACAATTTTTATTACCAGAGAAAATTCTCTGCCCTCTTGGGCATTCCAATCACAGAATTGTGGATATTATTTCCCCTATCCATTGTGGGACTCATCGTCGCAGCCCGACAATTTGATCGTCACGCCATCCTGTATCTGTGGCTCATTGGATACGCGGCAGGCGTATTGGCTTTTCACGTATCGTCGCGCTATCGCATGCCCGCAATCCCCATCCTCATGATATTTGCAGGCATGGGAATATGGACATTGATATCCTGTGTACAGTCGCAAAAGTGGAAAAACCTGTGCATCGGCGCAGTGGCGCTGATCATCCTGTGGACCGGCTACCGCATAGAACTAAACGCACAACTCGCTCAAAACAATTGGGCAATGGACCCCTTTAATTTGGGCACGGCTTATTTGTGGGCCAACGAAAATGAACGGGCGCAATCATATCTCGAAGAGGCAGAAAAATACGGACAGGGTGATGCCGTCTTGTATTACAACCTGGGATTGGCTTATGCACGCACCCAAAAAACGGAAGCCGCCAAAAATGCGTATCTCCAGGCACTATCCCGGGATCCCGACATGGTGCGCGTGTACGTCAACCTGGGCAACATCTTATTTCACGAAGAAAAATTCCACGAAGCCATAAATAACTATCGAGAAGCCCTGAAACGAGATCCCAACACCCACAATGCGCGGGCGAACATGGGCTGGGCGTATTGGTCTCTGGGAAGGATTGACGAAGCACGCAGCGCCTGGCAGCAGGTCTTGCAAACAGCACCCGATCACCCCTCGGCAAAGGCTGGGATTGAGAGAATCGCACGCTAAATTAGATAGACACCAGATATTGCCATACGTATATTGCCCCCGTTTCCACCCGCATCATCCGCGACATGGAGTGCCTCAATGGCGATTCGCGAAACACAAACACAGACAGCACCTCTTCAACGCGCCGTAACCGCGCGGTCAATACTGATAGGAGCCATGTGCGCGGGCTTCCTCGGATGGGGCGGACATTTTACGCGACACATTGCCCACACGACAAAAATGGCACAGGACCACCTGCCCTGGGGCGCAGTCGTGCCATTTTTGATAATAGCAGTCGTATTGAACAAAGTCCTGGAAAAAGTGCGCCCGCAATGGGTCTTGCGCCCATCGGAATTGCTGGTCATCTTCAGCATGGGCCTGGTCGCATCGGCATTGCCCAGCTATTTCATGGGACATTTGATCGCCAACGTCTCAGCGCCATTTTACTTTGCCAACACAGAGAACCGATGGGCAGACGACATACATCCGTATTTGCCCGACTGGGCGGTCGTAACCGATGTGACGGCTGCGCGGTGGTTTTTTGAAGGACTGCCAGCCGGCGCAACCATCCCCTGGGAAATCTGGATAACGCCGATGATCTGGCGATTGAGCCTGGTATTTATGATCGGCGTATTTGGATTCTGCGCGGTTTCAATCCTGCGCAAACAATGGGTGGAACACGAGCGTCTGACATTTCCATTGATGACATTGCCACTGGAACTCGTCAACAGAGAACCGCGTGGATTCTGGCCCGTGGGCATAATGAATCGCCCCGTATTCTGGTGGGGATTCGCGCTCGCCTCATTTCCCATATACTGGAACATGGTTGGCTATTTCCAGCCGCTTTTTCCAACCATTCCCTACTATCTGGGATTGATGGAATTTGGTCAGTATTCCCCACCGATTCACATGCGGTTTTACCCCGTAATTATTGGCGTATCGTATTTTATGGACCTGGATGTATTGCTTAGCATCATCGTCTTTCACCTGTTATTGACCCTTGAAATGGGATTGTTCAACCGCCTGGGAATCGAAATAGGCCCAACCCATGTGTGGCCGGCATCGCAATTCGAAAACTGGCAGGGATTTGGTGCCCTGTGCGTGCTGGTGCCGTGGAGCTTGTGGATGGCGCGAGAACATTTGAGCAACGTATTTCGCAAAGCCGTACTCAATGCGCGAAATGTCGAAGACTCGGGCGAATTATTGTCCTACCGCGCAGCACTTGGCGGCCTGTTGGCGAGCGGGCTATTTATTTTGGGCTGGTGTGTGGCATCGGGCATGTCGGTCTTTGTCGCCCTGATTTTTTTGAGCCTTGTCGGCGTGATCTGGTTGGGCATCACGCGCGTCTGCGTGGAAGGCGGCATGATCAGCAGCCGCATGATACAGGGACAATTTGTCGCATATCACCTGCTCGGTCCCGTAAATATTTCCCCATCGGGAATGGCGGCATTTGCCCTCACAGAAACATGGCACCACGATATCAAAACCATATTGATGGCCAACCTAGCCAATGCCACGCGGCTTTACGACAGCATCCGACACGAAAGAACGCGCCTGGTCATCGCCCTGGGACTGGCCATGCTGGTGGTGATAACCACAAGCGCGTATTATCAAATATCATCGAGCTATGTAACCGGCGCATTTAATTACGGCGGCATTTACGGTCCCTATGTGCAAAACACTTTTGATACCATAGCCGGTCATATTCGGGACCCCTTTGCCCTGAAGCGCGAGCGCATGCTCATCGCGCTCATTGGAATGGCAACCACGGCATTGATGCTATCCTTGCGCTATATATGGCCCTGGTGGCCCTTGCATCCGATCGGATTTGCCGCCGTAACAGCGTATCCCGTCAACCGCATTGTATTCTCGATCTTCTTTGCATGGTTTTCCAAATTTGTCATCTTGCGGGCGGGCGGCATTGATCTGTACCGCAAAGCATCGCCGTTTTTCCTGGGACTTATGGTGGGGTATTTCACGGGCGTATTTGTGTCGTTTCTGGTAGATTGTATATGGTTCCCAGAGCAAGGACATTCGCTGGCATTGTATTAGAGGCTACGCCATGTGTAACGGCAAAAGAAACATTCGCTCCATCTGTGAACGCATCTTTATCGCGTGTGCATTTGCCATGATATGTGTGCCTGTCTGGGCAGATCGCCTGCAGGAAAGCTTCGATGCACGGGCAGATTCGTTCGCTGCGGTTATAGTCGCAGAACGCGCCGGACCAGACAGCGCAGCCGTATATCGGGCATTGCAGCGAGAGGAGAAAGCGCAATTTTTAATCGACTTCTGGCAACGACACAATCCCGTAGTACTGGATTTTTATTACGGGTATCACAGCGGGCGTCGCTACCTGACGGTATCAGACGCTTTTTTTGAACGCGGTCGATTGATACCCCAGCGCTATAAAACGCGCGCCACACCACCAGATGCCGCCCTGCTCGACGACGCTGTTGCACTATTTGAACGGATGCTACAGGACGATGCCAACGACCGCCTCGCCCTGTGCGCGCTGGGATATTGTTTGTTAGAGCAACACAAAGGCGTAGAAGCAGAACGCATTTTTGTGCGCGTACTGGAAAAAGATCGGCGGTTTCTCATCGCGCGACACGGGCGGGCACTGGCGTGCTTGATCCAGAAAAAACAGGTGCGCCGCGCACTGGACCTTTTCCAGGACACCGTATCTCTCGATTCGAAATACGAGGCGGCGTATTACAATCTGGCGATGTGTCACCTGGCGATGCGTAGCGTGGATATGGACCATCATTTTAGCAACGTGGTCAAGCGGTTTCCCCAACACCGCGATGCGTATTTCAAGCTGGGGACATTTTACGAATCGCTCTATTATTTTGAAAAAGCCGTCAAGGCATTGTCAAAGCAAGTCGCTGTAAATCCAGCGCACAGCGTGGCAAGGGGCAGGTTGGCGCGCGTGGCTATGGAATTGAAGTATTTGAAACAAGAATTGCACACCACCACAGAATTGCGCGATCTCGCCCAAAAAGACCCCGAGCGTTATCTGCCGCTTTTGGGCGCACAATATCTGGAATCGGGTGCGTACGAACAGGCCGAAGCGTCATTTTCGCAATTTTTATCCATCCTGCCGCAAAATGAACGCGACCTGTACGAAGATGTCACCCTGCTCCTGTCCGCAAAAGAATTTGAGACCTTTCGCATGATCGAGGGAGATGAAAAACGCGCATTTACCAACTTGTTCTGGCGCAAAATAGACCCAACACCCACCACACTGGTTAACGAGCGCAGGTTGGAACACTACCGGCGCGTCAATTACGCGATACAGAACTTTTCCGAAGGCCGAATACCCTGGGATGCGCGCGGCGATGTATATATCCGATTTGGTCATCCCGATCACAGAAGCTGGTCCGATCACCTCGTATTCGAAACCAATGCAAAAGTGATTCGGGTAAAAAACCGACTCATGGACCTCGCGGGACAAGCACTGCACGAAATCGTTCCCACGACATCGCTACAGATAGAATCGTCTTTGGGCGCAAGCACGGTAATGAAGGTGACACCCGAAGTACGGGGGCTGCCGATATTTCCCATGCCGCACCAGGGGGCATTATTTCGAGATGGCGCGTCTTTGAACTACAAGTGGGAAACCTGGATTTACGCCCATATTGGCGAGGGATTTGAAGTGACATTCCTCGATGCCCTGGGCAGTTTTGATTTTCAATTTCCCCAGCCGCCTGTTGACTCGCCCAATCGATTGCTGTGGCAACACCTCGCACCCGAAGCCGTGGTCGCACGGGTCGTCAACCGCACGCCCTCTGTTTACCACTATCCATATCCCGGAGACCCAATGCCGCTGCTTATGTCGGTCGCAGATTTCCAGGGAAATGGACGCGATACGCGCCTGGATGCCTTTATCGGCATACCCTGGGCCGTACTGAAAACGCAAAAACGGGGAACACAGATATCGGCTTCGGTGAATCGAATGTGGGTCCTCTATGACGCACAGGGAACAGAAATTGCCCGCGACAGCCTGAACACGCGAGCAACACAGCCCGAAACCGTTGACGACCCCGGCGTTTTATGGGTGGATCAGGTCACAACAGAAGTTAAACCCGGCCACTATCTCATGGCTGTACGAGTGTCCGACCCTGCCTCGGGAAAATTGCAAATCCACCGACAACTCGTCGATGTAGAAGCATATAACGCCCCGACCCTGATGGTAAGCGACCTTGTCGTGGCGGGAAAAATTACAACAATAGAAGCCCGTGCAGAAGGCAAATTCGTCCGAGACGAACTCGAAGTGCTCCCCCTGCCGTCACACACCTTTGCCCCGGAACAGCCAGTCTATCTGTACTATAAAGTGTACAACCTCTTCCGAGATGACACAGGACAAACGCATTATCGCGTGGATTATGCTGTACGCGGCAGCAAAAATGCCAGTGCCAGATTGCTAAAAGGTATCGGCACATTTCTGGGCATATCTGAAAAGCAAGAAGGGGTACAGGTATCTTATGAACATCGGGGCAACACGGAAACAGAACCCGTATATGTTGCCCTCAATGTAGCGGCAAAACCGGGACAAAAACTCACGATAGGCGTAACCGTAACCGATCTGAGCCGCCCGGGGAAACCAACAGCGACAAAAGATGTTTGGGTAGCAATAGGCGATAAGAAGTAGGGGACGGTCCCTATTTACAATTGCAGGACCAACCCCCAGTCCCTCTCACTTCCCACTTCCCACTTCCAAACAAACCATCTCACTGTGGTTTCGAAGATAAAGCCTGCCATTCGCCAGCGTGGGTGGCGTCCAGCAGCGGGGCGACAAAACCTGAGCACTGGCTTTTTCTATGTACGCTTCAGGTGTAGCTTCTACCAGAGCCAGCTTACCCTGTTCGCCCAGGGCGATCAAATACCCGTCCGCAAAGATGAGTGACCCCTTTTGAAAGCCGCGTTTGCGCCATTGCTCCTGCCCGGTATCCGCGGCAATGCACTTGAGAATGGCGTTGTCAAAGCCATAGAGGTACCCTTCGTGATGTATGGAAGAGGCAAAGTGATTTTTCATACCCCGATTGAACCATACTTTTTTTACCGAAAACTGACCGTTCTGGGAAATAAGCTGAATAACCGTCGCGCCTTTGCCATACCCCGAAGAGATAAAAAGTCTATCCGGAGCGAGAAAAACAGGCGTAGCGGCATTGACATCGGGACCCGTTTGCCAGGGATATCGCCACAGAAATCGGCCATCTCTGGCTGCGACACCAACCAGGCCAGAGGCTGGAAAAAAGACAATTTGCCGAACATCAGACACAGTAATAGCAATGGGTGAAGCATAAGAAGGCGCGTCATCTTGAGAAGCCCATACGACATTGCCGGTGGTTTTATCAAAGGCAATAAAAGAGTTTCCAGAGGAACCCCCAACCTCGACAATCAGCAGGTCACCTTCTATCAAAGGGGAAGTAGAAAAGCCCCAGTGAGGGGGATCACTTATGTATTCAGTCTGTAAATGGTGAGACCATACCGTTTCGCCGTCCTCAACATTGAGTGCATAAAGTTGTCCGTTTGCTCCCAAAAAGAAGGCCCGTTCTTTGTCAATTATGGGAGTCGATCTGGGACCATTCCCGCCCTGCCAGTCCGAAAAATTGCTTCCCGTCTTAACGCGCCAGCGCTCTTCCCCTGTAGCAGCATCCAGACATACCGCGTACTCATCTTTGCCTTCAGCAAACATAGTATAAGCTGCGCCCCGTGCAACGGCAATGCTCGAAAAACCCTCGCCCAGCGGGATTCGCCAGAGAACAGCAGGCCCGGAATCAGGCCAGTTTTTGAGCACGCCTGTCTCAGAGGAAATCCCATCGCGATTGGGACCAAACCACTGCGGCCAATCGGCAGCAAAGCCACTGCCCGTCAGGAAGAGTGAGGCAATTGATAAAGTGATCATGAGGATGTACATGGAAACGCCTCCGCGTAAGAATCTATTTATAGGCATAGCAAAGCGATAACGGGCCTACCATTAATCCATGATTACTTCTTACCACTAACACTCTGTAAAACAACATCTTTCCAAACACTCTGTCAAGGGCTATGCGTGATTTTTGTTTTATATTTCTGACAAACGTTAGTAAAAAATATCCTTGCACGACTTCCTATAACTGCATAACATGGCACGCTCGTCCTCGACGCATTTGTGTCGTGTGGTGCTGCGTGCCTTTCTTTATTACTAATGCCATTGGAAATCCTGCTATGAATAATGTGTGGGAAATACCCGAACCTCTTTCGACATGTGAAGTCCAACTCGACGACGACACCGTCACCATTCTGCGCCAGCATGGAAATCCCGAAGGACCACGCCTCGTTCTGAGCCACGGCAATGGCCTCGCAAGCGATCTCTACTACCCCTTCTGGTCACTGCTCGCCGATGATTTCGACCTCATCATCTTCGACCTCAGAAACCACGGCTGGAATACCGTTGGTCCACGCGCAAATCACAATGTTCCAACGCTGGTCCGCGACCATCTCTGTATTTTTGAAGCCATTGACCATCACTACGAAAACAAACCAAAAACCGGTATATTTCACTCTGCTTCCGCACTGATAACACTCCTATCACTAACGACTATGGCAGACCTCGGGCCATCTGCCCAAAGCGGCCATTTATCCGCGATGATACTATTCGATCCCCCCCTGTGCAAGCCCGGTAATAGCCAGATAGAATTTGATGAGGCTGCCGAATACGCAGCCGAAGTCACCCGCCGCCGCGGGTATCTGTTCCAAACAGAAGAGGATTTTGCAGAACTCCTCAGCTTTCTGCCCGGCTTCTCGCGCCTCGTTCCTGGGTCTCGAGAACTCATGGCCAGAACAACGCTTCAAAAGGCCGCCGATGGACAGGGTTATGAACTTCGATGTCCTCGCGACTACGAAGCGCAGATCGTCGATTATATGAGAAGCTTTTCCGCATTGATGGATTTTGAAACACTCCCTTGCCCCACAAAAGTCATCGGATCCGATCCCACCTTACCTTATACATTCCTGCCGACAATTGACCTTGGTGACATTCTGACTGTAGATTACGATTTCGTGCCTGAGACAACGCACTTTCTTCAATTGGAAAAACCAGAGGCGTGCGTTGAGATGGTCCGAGAGTTTATCGAGAGTAATGACCTGTTATAAACCAGTACGAACATGGAGAATTAATAATGAAACCGGACAAATCAGACCAACCGATAGCGATCATAGGTATGGCCTGCCGATTTCCCGGCGCGGCGGACATCTCTGCCTTCTGGCGACTGCTCGAAGCTGGCGGGAATGCCGTCAGCGAAGGAATCCCGGGTTCAGGCATAGGGCGCTGGGGCCTGCTTTTTCCCGACGATGTGGTGCAGAGCGAAGGTTGCCGTTTCGGCGCCTTCGTTGACGACATCGACCAGTTCGACGACGCCTTCTTCCGGATTTCGCCGGTGGAGGCGGAACTGCTGGATCCGCAGCAGCGAATGATGCTGGAGACGAGCTGGGAGGCTCTTGAGGACGCGGGAATCGATCCGGAGGAGTTGAGAGAGAGCCGCACTGGCGTGTACACCGGGATCAGCAACGACGAATACCGAATGCTGGTCGTGGACTCGAGCAAGCCCGCTGAGGCCGCAAGCTGTCTCTACGCCCTCAGCGGCACCAACCTGAATGGCGCCAGCGGGCGGGTCTCTTTCGTGCTGGGGCTAAGAGGACCGGCAAAGGCAGTAGATGCCGCGTGTGCGTCATCCATGGTATCAGTCCACGACGCGGTGGCAGATCTGCAGCAGGGCAAAGCGGATCTTGCTATTGCAGGCGGCGTACAGGCGATTCTGAACGGTCGCATCTACGAACTGCGCGCGGATGCGATGATGCTGTCTCCAGATGGACAGTGCAAAACCTTTGACGCGTCCGCGAACGGTTACGTGCGCGGTGAAGGCTGCGGGGTCGTCATCCTCAAGCGGCTCGATGAGGCAGAGGCGGACGGCGATCGGATCTGGGCGGTGATCCGGGGCGCGGCGGTGAACCACGGCGGAGCCAGTACGGGGCTAACGGTGCCGAACACACCCGCGCTGGAGGAAGTAATCGAGACCGCGCTGTCCGACGCGGGAATCCCCCCATCGGACGTAGATTACCTGGAGGCGCACGGGACCGGAACGACGGTGGGGGATCCCATCGAGATCAACGCTGTGGCCAATGTCTATGGCAAGGGTCGTTCCTCTGACCGACCCCTTCTCGTCGGTTCCGTTAAGACCAATGTCGGCCATCTGGAGTCGGCCGCAGGCGTAGCCGGAGTGATCAAAGCCGCGCTGGTACTGAAGCGGGGAGAGATTCCAAAACACCTCCATTTCCATAATCCCAACCCGAGTCTCGACTGGGACAGCCTACCATTGCGGGTGACATCGTCTATGATGGACTTACCCCACCGTCCTGATCGACCGCGACTCGCAGGGGTGAACTCCTTCGGAATATCCGGGACGAATGCCCACATCGTAATGGAGGAATACCGTGCTTCGGATGGTACATCCACTGCTGTTGGCTCCGCGAAGCCAGTGGTAGTCTCGCTGCCAGCGACCATTGGGGATCTGCCGCTGCCAGAGCAGGAAGTCCAGCCGCGCCAGACCCGTCTCCTTCCGCTGTCGGGAAAATCCGATGGGGCACTTCGGGACCTGGGAGGGCGGTACCTTTCATGGCTCGACGAACACGCCGACGAAGAAGATGAGGCGATACTTGCGGACATGGCGTGGACAGCGGGTGTGGGCCGGAGTCACTTCAACCACCGCGCGGGCGTCGTTTTCCACGACGCGGAATCTCTACGGGAGCACCTCCGTGAACTGGCGGAAATAGATGGGGGCGCGTCGTCGCGGACACCGACCCGGGTGGCATTCGCCTACACCGGACAGGGAAGCCAGTGGGTCGGCATGGGACAGGGACTCTACGAGAGCGAGCCAGTGGCGCGGGCGGTACTGGACCGCTGCGAGGCGGTCCTTCTTCAGGAGAGAGGCACCTCGCTTTTGGACGTGATGTTCAGGAATGTCGGAGGGGAACTCGGCGACACGGCTTGGGAGCAGCCTGCTCTCTACGCGCTGGAGTGCGCACTGACAGCGCTCTGGTCGAGCGTCGGCATCCGTCCCGATGTGGTCGTCGGACACAGCATCGGAGAACTCGCGGCGTCGCAGGCAGCAGGCGTGTTCAGTCTTGAGGACGGGATGCGATTTGCCGCCGTACGAGGCGCGCTGATGTCGCAGATGGAAGAGGGCGGCATGGCCGCGGTCTTCGCACCAGCCGATCACGTAGCGGTGGAAGTGGAGACGGTAAACGCAGCCTCCTCTGGCGCCGGATTGAGCATCTCGGGATACAACGGGAACCACCAGGTGGTCAGCGGCCCGATTGCGAGAATTGAAGAGATCTCGAAGCGATTCGAACAAGAAGGCATACGGGTCAGGCGGCTGAACACAACCAAGGCGTTCCACAGCGCGCTGGTAGAGCCTATCCTGGACGAACTGGAAACATCCCTCAACGGCGTGGCGATCCAATCGCCCTCCCTTACCGTGGTCAGCAACCTGACGGGTAGAGCCGTAGAACCGGACCAGACGCAGGACGGAGCCTACTGGAGGCGGCATGCCCGGGAGCCGGTGGCATTTGCCCAAGGGGTGAAAACATTGGCGGATCTCGGGGTCGATGTGGTGCTGGAAATCGGCCCGCGGTCCGTGCTGGCTCCAATGGCGGCCTCCGCCTGGCCGGAGTCGCCGCAGACACCGGCAGTGCTGTCGAGCCTTTCCCCGCCGTCGGACAACGCAGAGAAATCGGGAAACACTGACGGTTTCGTGGGATCGGTCGCAGAAGCGTACCAGGCGGGACTCTCGATTCGTTTCGCAGGACTCTTCGCAGGGGAGACGCGGCGGCGGATCTCCCTGCCCAGCTACCCATTCCAGCGCAGACACCACTGGCTTGAGCCACCGAAGCGTCAGCGCCGGAGTTCCGACCACCCGCTACTGGGTGCCCGGCACGAATCAGCCCGCGGAGAAATTACCTTTGAGACGGAAGTTTTTCCCTCGGACCCGTCCTACCTGAACGACCACAAAGTGTTTGGTCGGATCGTAGCGCCTGGCGCGCTCTACGGGGCCATGGCGTGCGCGGCGGCGTTCCTCGAAGAGAGCGGATCAGTAGTCGTGGAGGATTTCCAGTTGCACAACGCGATGGTCTTCGAGGACGAAGACGAGACGGATGAAGAGGGCAGAGAGATGCAGGTCGTGCTCGACGCCTCTGAACAGGCGTCGTCGCGCGAAGTCCAGATATTCAGCAAGGGGAGTGAAGGGGAATGGACAGTACACGTGGAAGGTCGCGTGTCGTCAGGTGCCCCTCTGCCGGAAGCAGGTGAGAGGATCAATCTGGAAAGTCTGAAGGCCGGCCTCTCTCCAGTAGATGTGGCGGGCTATTACCGCCATAGGGCGAGTACCGGGGTTGATCTCGGTCCATTCTTCCGCACGCTGGGGAAGGTCTGGTCCCGGGCGGGCGAGGCGTTGGGCGAGGTGTCTCTGCCGGAAACCCTGACCGGACACGGACTGGATGTCCATCCGCTCGTCCTGGACGGTTGTTTTCAGGTCGTGGGTGCGGCGCGTAACCTGGAGGGGTCCGGGAGCGAAACCACATATCTGCCGTTTGGCTGGGAGCGGCTGTGGCTGACGGGACAGCTACCGGACCGGGTCGTCTGTCACGTGCGCTTGAGTGAGGCTTCCCAAGAAACGGACGAACCTCCGGAAGTCCTGAGCGGTGAACTGAACATCTACGATCTGAACGGCGTTCCGCTCGGTGGTTTGAGCGGGTACACGGTGAAGCGGGCGACGCAGGAAGCACTGCTCTCGGCAGTCGAAGGCGTGAAGGACCTCCTGTACGAGGTGGTGTGGCGCGAGCGCGACCTTTCACCTGGAATAACACCCGCGGACTTCTTCCCGGGTCCGGCAACTGTTGCCGCCCGCTCGCAGTTGTTCTCCGACTATCTGATAGATGCAGGCGTCGATCCCGAAGGCAGGAACGCTCTGCTCGCGGATCTGGAACGGTGGTCCCGGTCCCGCGCACTCGCGACCCTGAAAGAGCTGGGTTGGCAGCGCAAGACGGGCGAGACCGTGGATCCCGAAGACTTGCGGCAACGCCTGCAAGTCACCGAGGAACACAAGCGCCTCTTCCGCCGAATGCTCGAAATGCTCGCCAAATCGGGGGTTTTGGAAGAGACGGGAGACGGCTTCGTCGTGGTCATAGGACCCGAAGATCCGCTGCCGGAGGAAATGCCGGGCGATCTTGAGGAATTCGCCTCCCGGATGACCGACCTGCACCCCCACGGCCTGACCGAAATCGGCCTGTTTCGACGCTCTGGCCGCGCTCTGGCAGAGGTGCTTCGCGGTCGCGAAGATCCGCTGACCCTCCTGTTCAGCAGCGGAGAACCGACCGCAGCCGATCTGTATCTGAAGGCACCTGTGGCACGAGCGGCGAACAGTATGCTGGGTGATGCGGTGCGAGCACTCGTGTCCGCATTGCCGGATGACCGGCGCCTCAGAGTCATCGAGGTCGGCGCGGGTACGGGTTCAGCAACCGCGTCCGTATTGCCAGAACTTCCGGACGGACGTTTCGACTACGTGTACACGGATATATCCGCGGGCTTCTTTGCGGAAGCCGAGGCGCGGTTCGGAGACGAGGCTATCGAATACCGTCCGCTGGATATCGAGAAGGATCCCGTGGCACAGGGCTTTGACGCCATAGTTATGACTTGCTGATCGCGTCCAATGTGCTACACGCCACGCGATACCTGGAGGAAACACTCGCGCACTGTCGTGACCTTCTCGCGCCATCGGGGCAGTTAATCGCACTCGAGAACCTCAGCGGCCTGGGTTGGATGGATCTGACTTTCGGACAACTGGATGGCTGGTGGCGATTTGCCGACAGCTACCGCCCGCACCACGCTCTGGCCGAGC
The DNA here is from genome assembly GCA_965205975.1 of Candidatus Latescibacterota bacterium. GTDB lineage: Bacteria > Latescibacterota > UBA2968 > UBA2968 > UBA2968 > VXRD01. The sequence continues at coordinate 4,211,449 of OZ242195.1, read as the reverse complement.
CTTCGGTATGGCGACGAGCACTCGGCAACGTGGGCTTCGAGGAAGTAGAGGTTCTGGGAGTAGATGAGTCCGACGCCACCAGGACGCTGGATAAGGGCGTGATCGTGGCGCAGGGACCGGCGAAGGTGACAGAGCAGGGAGGCGCGTGGGTTCTGGCGGCAGACCAGGGAAGAGCTGCAGAGGAACTCGCGGCAGAACTCGCGGCTCGAAACCAGACGGTCGTGCTGGCATGTAGCGATGGCCCGCGGGTAGAGGAAGACTCTGAAGTTATCAGAAAGACCATAGATATGGAACAGCGCGAGGCGTGGGGATCACTCCTGATGGAGCTACCGGACGACGTGCCACTCAGCGGCATTGTACATCTCGCGTCACTGGAAGGGCATGGGACAGAGGCAACGACCGGGGAAATGGCGGAGGATGTCCGACGAGTGGGGGCGAGTGTGCTCGCGCTGGTGCAGGCCGTCACCGACTTCGATATGACACCAGAAAAAGGCGTGTGGTTTATCACGCGCGGAGCCCAGGTATTGGAGCGGGAGCGCGGTGGAGAACTCGCCGGCGCAGCACTCTGGGGCTTCGGCAAAGCAGTAGCCCGAGAAGCGGCGCATCTGCAGCCGAGGATGATCGATCTGGACCCCGGCGATATGGCACCGGCACCCGACCTCGTCAATGAACTCCTGTATCCCGATCCCGAGAATCATATCGCGTACCGCGGGGATGCCCGCCGCGTAGCCCGCCTGATTCGGATGGGCTCCGGGGTAGAGCGCCTGACCTTGCCGGAGGACCCGGAATGGGTGCTGGCTCCGGATCCGGACGGCGTGTTCGAAAGACCGTATGTCCAGCCGCTACCGGCGCCTTCTCTCGAACCGCGCGAAGTTCGCGTCTCAGTCGAGGCTTCCGGGCTCAACTTCTGGGATGTGTTTCGTTCACTCGGCTTTATTGAGGAGGGAAATCTGGGCAGGGAGATGTGTGGTTATATCCTCGAGGTGGGTTCCGATGTCTCGACCATTTCCGTCGGCGACCATGTGGTCGGATTGGGATTCGGGGCGTTCGGGGCGCAAATGGTCACGCGGGAAGAATTGGTAGCACCCGCGCCATCGGGCTTCTCCGTCACTGGACTTGCCACGGTGCCGAGCGCGTTCGTATCCGCCGCGCTGTCTTTCGAACTCTCGGGACTGGAGGCCGGCGATCGGGTACTGATTCACGCTGGTTCGGGCGGTGTGGGATTGGCGGCCATTCAGTTGGTGCAAGCCGCGGGCGCAGAGGTCTTTGCCACCGCGAGCGCGCCGAAGCAGGCATATCTCCGATCACTGGGCGTGGAACACATATTCGACAGCCGCCAGACAGCGTTTGGAAAAGAGATCCTCGAAGCTACAAATGGAGAGGGCATCGATGTGGTGCTGAACAGCCTGACGGGAGAGGGCTTCATCGACGCGAGTCTGTCCTGCCTCAAGCACGGCGGCCGGTTCGTGGAATTGGCCAGGCGAGACATCTTGAGCGAGGAAGAGATGGCGGCTGTGCGTCCGGATGTGGCCTACGACATTCTGGAATTAGATGTTCTGAAAAAAACCGATCCGGCGTGGGTGGGAAGAGTTCTGCGGGACGTAATGGCGCGCCTTTCGTCGGGAGAACTGAAAACAATCACCCACAGCAGATGGCCGCTCGCCGAAGCCGGAGCCGCGCTGAGCTTCATGCGCGCCGCCCGGCACATAGGAAAGATCGTCGTAACGACACCACCGATCTTGAAGGACAAGTTGCGACAGGACCGCACCTATCTGGTAACGGGTGGTCTGGGTGGGATCGGATGCGCCGTAGCAGACTGGCTGGCGGATCGCGGTGCGGGCGCAATCGCGCTAAACGGGCGCCGGGCACCGGACCCCGAGGCTGAGGAGGTGATCCGCAGGCTGCGGGAACGCGGCGTGACAGTGCAGGTAGAGATCGCAGACGTGACGGATGCCGCCGCAATAGATGAGATGATGGCGCGGATAGATGAGACGCTACCGCCGCTCGGAGGCGTGATCCACAGCGTGGGCGTGCTGTCGGACGGCGCGCTGACCAACCAGAGTTGGGAGCGATTCGAAACCGTGCTCTGGCCAAAGGTACTGGGCGCATGGCATCTGCATCGGGCGACTTTGGATCGCGACCTGGACATGTTCGTCCTCTTCTCGAGCCGGGTTGGCGTCATGGGCAATCCGGGCCAGGCGAACCACGCCTCAGCCAATGCATTTCTGGATCAACTCGCCGGTCACCGCCGCGCGATGGGGCTACCCGGACAGGCCATTGCCTGGGGAGCGTGGTCGGAGATCGGCGAAGCAGCGGAACAGCGGGAGCGGATTGACCAACAGCGGTCAGCACTCGGCGGCCGCTGGTTTACCCCGCAACAGGGTATCCGGGCATTCGATCAACTGGTGCGCCAGGACGCCACGACTTCCGTAGTGATGTCGATGGACTGGTCGGTGTTCGAAGAGGCGGTCGAAGATCGCCCTCCCTTCCTGGAGGACTTGCTGTCCGCCGATGCGGACGACGAAGCCGACGCCTCGGCCTCGTCAAAGGACCTGCTTTCCCAACTGCGAGAGACACCTGCAGCGGCACCCGAGGACCTGCTTGTATCCTTCCTGCAGCAGGAGGTACAGGCAGTGCTGAGGTTGCCGACAGCGCCGGAACCCACAGTGGGATTTTTCGATTTGGGGATGGACTCGCTGATGGCGGTAGAGTTGCGGAATCGCCTGAACCGGGCATTTGCCGATGAGTACGTGGTCCCCAACACCGTGGTATTTGACTACCCGGACATCGCCAGTCTCGCCCGCCATCTAATCGAAGAACTCGGCGAAGTCAGCGATGCGACCGCCCCTCCACCTCAAGAGCAACCCGAGCCAGAACCGCAGACGGAAGAGCAGCGCGAGGACGACGGTATTGCGATCGTGGGCATGGCGTGCCACTTCCCCGGCGCTCCGGATCTTTCCACCTTCTGGCACCTGCTCGAAGCAGGAGTGGACGCGGTGACCGACGGACGCCAGGATCCCGGTTCATGGAACAATCTCGCCAAAGATCTTCCACCCCATTACGCAGCTTATCGCCGGGGCGGATTTGTGGAGGGCATTGATCAATTTGACGCGAGATTCTTTCGGATTTCGCCGATTGAGGCGCGCCTGATGGATCCGCGGCAACGCATGATGCTGGAGACGACCTGGCAAGCGATTGAGGATGCGGGGATGGATCCAGACGAATTGAGGGGCAGCCGCACCGGACTATACGCCGGCATCGCCACCAGCGAGTACCGAGACCTGATGACAGCCAGCGACTACGGCATCAGTTATCTGGGCACTGCCGCGAGCATGACGGTCGGGCGAATTGCTTTTATCCTTGGTCTGGAGGGACCGACAATACCGGTGGAACTCAACTGCGCGTCATCGCTGGTCGCGGTACACCAGGCAGTGATGGGATTGCGGCAGGGCGAAGTAGATATGGCTCTGGTTGGAGGGACACACGCAGTTCTGTCACCTGATTTAACCAGAGAAATGGCGGACCTGGGCATGTTGTCACGAGAGGGGCAGGGCAGGCCCTTCGATGCCTCTGCGGACGGCTTCACGCGCGGCGAGGGCTGTGGGATAGTCGTCCTCAAGCGGCTGAGCGAGGCAGAAGCCGACGGCGACCGCATCTGGGGCGTGATCCGCGGGTCTGCGGTCAACCAGAACGGAGCCAGCGCGGGACCCACCGTGCCGAACGGACCGGCGCAGGAGCGGGTGATTGAAGAGGCACTGTCGCGAGCGGGCGTTGCACCATCGGACGTAGATTATCTGGAAGCCCACGGAGGAGGGTCGGAATTGGGCGACCCAATCGAAGTTCAGGCAGCGGCTGCTGTTTACGGCAAAGGCCGCGAGGCAGACCGCCCGCTTTTGATCGGCTCCGTAAAAACAAACATCGGTCACCTGGAGCCAGCTGCCGGGATTGCGGCTCTGATCAAGGCAGTGCTGGCGATGAAGCGAGGAAAGATACCGAAGCACCTGAACTTCGAGAATCCGAATCCACATATAGACTGGAACCGGTTACCGGTACAGGTGACTTCCGAACTGACGGACTGGCCGCGCCATCCCAATCGCCTGCCGCGGGCGGGAGTCAGTGCCTTCGGGATATCGGGAACGAATGCCCATGTTGTCGTAGAGGGATATGACAGCCCGGATACAACGCCTGTGGGTTCAGCACAACCCGTTTCTCTATCGGTTTTGGATCTCACAGGAGAGGAAGAAGCGTTCGCTCCGCGCCAGACGCGGCTCCTGCCCCTGTCGGGAAAATCAGACGAGGCACTTCGAGACCTGACAGGACGCTATTTGTCGTGGCTCGACGAGCTTGCCTCCGAAGATGTGGACCTGCTCGCCGACATGTCGTGGACAGCGGGTGTGGGACGCAACCATTTCGATCACCGCGCGGGCATCGTATTCCAGGATATCGCGTCTCTACGAGAAAAACTACAGGCACTCTCAGAAACAGGAGAAAGACCTGAAACGCGCGCAACGACAAAAATCGCCTTTGCGTACACTGGACAGGGCAGCCAGTGGATCGGCATGGAGAAAGACCTCTACGAAAGCGAGCCGGTAGTCCGCGCAGTTCTGGACCGTTGCGACAAAGTACTTCGGGAAGAGCAGGACACCTCCTTGCTGGACGCGATGTTCGGCCAGACCGGTGATCTATCTGACCTGCCTGCCATCTACGCACTGGAATCCGCGCTTACGGCACTGTGGTCGAGCGTGGGGATTCAGCCCAGCGTGGTGGTCGGGCACGGTATAGGGGAAATTGCAGCGGCACAGGCGGCGGGTGTCTTTAGCCTGGAGGATGGGTTGCGGGTTGCGCTGGAATGGGATACGGACAATCTGGAAGACACCCTCACAGACGTCACAATCGCATCGCCATCTCTGGTCCTTGTGAGCAGTGTGACAGGGGGAGTCGAAGTCCTCGACGCGGCGTACTGGCGTCGGCAAGCCCAGGAACCGGTGGCATTCGACAAATGCGCGAAGAAGCTTGCGAATCTGGGGGTCGAAGTAATTATCGAGATTGGCCCAAACGCGGTGCCCGGTCCAATAGACAGCGACGCGAATTCACTGGTTGTATCGTCGAGTCTGGGAGACGACGGTTTTGTAGAAGCAGTAGCAAAAGCGTATGAAGCGGGACTCCCGGTTTCATTTCCCGGACTATTTGCGGGAGAAACGCGCCGCCGCATCTCGTTGCCGAGCTATCCATTCCAGCGTCAGCACTACTGGATTCAATAGCCAAAACGACCACAAAAAAAATTTGACTTTATGCCTGCCGAGCACTATCTTTTCGGTTCCAACCATCTACCTTACGAAAGGAGCGTAACAATGGCTTCAACCGCAGAACGTATCAGAAACCTCATCGCGGAAAATCTGGAAGTCGATGGACAGCCAATTGCATTACCCGATGATCTGAACATCAGCCTCCAGGAGGCTGGAATTTCCTCCGTAGATCTCGTCGCGTTCGCGAAAGTAGTCGCACAGGAATTCAACGTTGAATTTACGCTTGAAGATTGCGGTGATGTCAAAAGCGTACAGGAACTGGTCGAGCGGCTGGACGCAGCTGGCTAAAATCCTCTCCAGCCGGAGAACGTACGCTTCTTACAGAACAGGCCCCGGATGGAAATTCGGGGCCTGTTGGTTTATGGGGATTCCACTTATTAAACCTTTCACTCTTCACACTTCACAATGAGCACCAATAACCCCAGCAGTGCTTCACGCATCCGCTACCAGCCCGACGACAGGCTCTCGGCCACTCTCTCCCTTGGACTTGGCTTCCAAATCGCCGTTCTCAGTATCGCCGGCATCATATTGATCCCAACAGTCGTGATGCGTGCTGCGGATGCGACCGAGGCCTATCTGTCATGGGCCGTTTGTACCGCTGTCGCAGTCGGCGGCGCAGCCACAATTCTGCAAGCGGTCCGCATCGGCCGAATTGGCATGGGTTACATACTCGCTATGGGACCTTCTGCGGCCTTTATCGCGGTCTGCATCACAGCGGTTGCCGAAGGCGGCCCGGCAATGCTCGCCACTCTGGTCGTCATCACATCGCTCGTCCCCCTTGTACTTTCTTATCGGCTTTCGCTGTTCCAGCGGCTCTTAACACCGACTGTGGCGGGAACAGTCATCATGCTGATACCAATCACGGTGATGCCAGCCATATTGAACCTGCTGTCAGCCACACCGCTCGGGACCCCGGACCTGTCTGCTCCGCTGAGTGCGCTTGCAACGATAATCATCATCAGCGGCATCGCGCTAAAGGCGACCGGGGCACTGCGCCTGTGGGCACCTGTCATCGGTGTAGTCGCTGGCTCGGTAATTGGCGGCTTCTTCGGTCTATACGACACAGACCGCGTCGCCGAGGCTTCGTGGATCGGCATACCGACGAACGAATGGCCGGGCTTTGATCTCGATTTTGGACCAACTTTTTGGACACTGCTTCCGGCATTCTTACTCGTCGCCGTAATCAATACCATCCGAACGATCAGCAGTGCCGTCGCCATCCAGCGCATCTCGTGGCGACAGAGCCGGGCAGTGGATTTTAGGGCGGTGCAGAGCGCGTTAACCGTAGATGGTATGAGCACCCTGATTTCCGGTCTCGTGGGAACAATGCCAAACACAGCTTATACGGTGGGCGTATCGGTGACTGAACTCACCGGGGTGGGTGCCCGCAGCGTCGGAGTTGCCACCGGGGCAGTGTTCATTGCTATGGCGTTTCTTCCGAAAGTCCTCGCCTCAATCCTGGCGATACCAGGTCCTGTCATCGCAGCTTATCTCACCGTACTGTTGGCAGCACTCTTCGTAGTCGGCATGAAGATAGTCGTTCAAGATGGAATCGACTATCGCAACGGCATGATCGTCGGCATCGCGTTCTTTGTAGGGGTTAGCTTCCAGAGCGGCATGGTATTTCCCGAATACATCTCGGAATTTGCAGGTGGTCTTTTAGAGAATGGGATGAGCGCGGGCGGTTTCACAGCTATCCTCATGACGATATTCGTGGAAATAGCAGAACCTCGCCGCAGTCGGATAGAGACCGAATTCGATATTTCCGCCCTGCCAAAAATCAGAGACTTTCTCGGCGCATTTGCATCCCGCAACGGCTGGGACACAGCGATGTCTAACCGCCTGAACGCCGCCGCTGAGGAGACATTGCTGACACTCCTCCCACAAGATGAAGAGGATCACGATCGACGACACTTGCGTCTTACTGCGTACAGAGAAGAAGGCGACGCGGTTCTCGAGTTCGTTGTCGCATCCGGAGAGGAAAATCTTCAGGATCAGATCGCGCTACTCAGCGAACAGACGGATGAAGCACCTGTGGAGCGAGAAGTTTCTCTTCGGCTGTTGCGACACATAGCGTCATCTGTTCGCCACCAGCAATATCACGACACGGACATCGTAACCGTGCGCGTGAAAGCCCACCATCACGCACCGCCATAAGCTCTTGCAAAATAGGTCTGAAACCCTTCTGGACCGGGCCAGCCATCGAAAAGGCGGCAATTCTCAGGGATCTGACCCTCTGCACCGTTCTTGAGCCAGTTGATCAGGATGGGATCGGCACCTCGGCGCTCGAGTTCAGAAAGACCCGCAATTTGCAGATTCTGGACGCGGTCGGGATGTTCCGCCGCCGTGTTATCCAGCGACCCATAAGGCGTGAGCAGGCAGCCTTCTGCTTCGGGTTGCCATTCCAGGTACCCGTCCTGATCGAACACCGTGAAAAATCCACGCTGTTTTGCCCACCCTCGGGCAGTGCCCGCAAGCGCGAGTTGTCGCATTCCCGCACTGCCTTCCCGCGCAGCGGCGAGAATGTCCTGGCTATCTATGTCCTCCGGAATCGACGCACCAGCCAAATTGGCGACAGTAGCAAAAAAGTCCTGTGGTTGGAAAATAGCCGAACTGCGTCCCCCGTCGTCTTCGGGCGTTTTGATAATAAGTGGAATGTGAATCTCCTGCTCGTACACAGGCGCGTACTTGCCAAAGCGCCCGCGCTCGCCTACATTAGTACCGTGATCGCCAGCGACAATAATCGCGGTATTTTTGCTCAACCCCGTGGCGTCAAAAGCCTCGAGAAACCGCCCGAAGCAGTGGTCCATCCAGGTGACCTTGGCCGCGTAACTCGCTTTCATGCGAGCCCTGGCTTCATCGGGCAAATTGGGATTGTTGCGTGGGCCCTGAAAAGCGCGGGGATCAAGCCGTCCATCGTAACCGGGGGTCTTGTCGTATTTAAGCATAAAAGCCGGAGGTACATCCCACGGCTCGTGGGGATCGAAGCAATCAATCCAGAGAAAGAAATTTTCCCGCCGCGCATTATCCCGCAAGAATTGGGCTGCCGTATTGAACAACTTCGCGCAATTCCAGTCGTCCAAATTTGTGCGTCCCCGGTTGGTTCGGGCATACGTGTAATTGTGTTTTGTCAGATCCGCATCTTCGCCCAAAACATCGAATAAAGGATCTCTGCACCAGTTGCTGGGCCACTGCGCTTCATCATCCATCCATGCGCGGTCAACTTCTGCGCCGCGAATAAACGTCCACGTGTGAAAGGGATAATCAAATGCGTGCCCACCGTTGACGAGATGGGGTGTATCGTGAATGAGCTGTGTCGCGTATCCCGCTTCGCCCAGCACAGACGGAAGAGACCGCGTGTCAAAAGGCAGGGGCTTCCAGGTGTGGAACGGACTGCCGTATTTTCCGGTCATAACATCCGTGCGATAGGGAATGGTGGGAAAACTGGCGGCAAAAGCGCGGTCAAAACACCACGATTGCGCGGCCAAGCGGTCGAGATTGGGCGTTTCGATCCAATCATTTCCATTAGCACCAATATAGTCGTAGCGCATTGTATCAATAATAATGAGGACAATATTCATAGAATCTCCCATCACAACGGGCGAAAGGTTTTTCGCCTCTACCATTTATCTGTGTGTATCTGCGTTCATCTGCGGATCACACTTCCTGAATCACCGCCGGGCGTCTTCCCGCAGATGGCGGCGTTAAGATACGCCGCTGTTGATCTGATGGATTGGTGTAGTCATCCGCATTGTAAAAATTATTGGAATACGCCAGATGGCCCGGCGCGTATTTATACAGAAATGCGCGGCGTTCATGTTGTGCTCTCCACGGCATGGTGCCGTGCATCAGCGCCTCTGTAAAAATCAGCGCATCGCCTGCTTCCACTTCGGGTTGAACCATATAATCGGGAACGCGCTCAAACCCTCGCACTTCGGGTGGCACATTTTGTCCAAAATTGGTCTTATGGCTCCCGGGAATGCAGGTAAAGCCACCATCTCCCGCCTTTGCATCCGCCAAAAAGAAAGTCACTACACTCAACCCATTCAACATCTCACCTTCTATATACAGGTACTTGCGTTGACTACCCGTATGCCCGCCGGGCGCGCCGTGCAAGCGACCACAAGCAGCCCCCGGCCTCATAAAGATGCAATAGTCATGATCGAGGCGAAAACCTGGACCGAGCAATTCAATTAAATACGGCAAAATACGCGGGTGATCGATCAGAGCCTGTGTCTCTGCCGACCACGCAGACACGCGCCCCACTTGTCGGCGTCCTGCTCGCCCCTTTGAGTCCTCGTTCGGATCGTCGTAATCGCGAACAAATGTCGCATCTGCGACCTCATTGAGCCGTTTGACTTCCTCAGGCGTCAACACATTTTTAATGACCAAATATCCATCGAGATCAAACATAAACCGTTCTTCTGGTGTCATTTCGCCCTCCTCTTTTAAATATAATTTGTCGAACCATCGGGCGCTTTGGTACTCCCCCGTTCCCAGTGGACGTATTCACCCGCTCTAATGACTTCTTCATTCACCTCCACACCCAAACCGGGACGGTCTGGCCTCAATTCCAGATATCCATCCACGGGCCAATAGGGTTCGTCCAACCAATTCAGCGCATTGCTCTCATCGGGCAGGTGATATTCCAGAATTTTGAAATTGGGCGTGGCGGCGGCAAAGTGGACATTGACCGCGGTAGCCAATGGACCCATCGGATTGTGCGGTGCCACCGTCACATAATGCGCCTGTGCAATCGCGGCGATCTTCCGCATCTCCAACAAGCCACCGCATATACAAATATCTGGCTGAATAATATCCGCGCCATCTTTCGACATCAAATCCAAAAATTCAAACTTCGTGTACAGAGATTCACCCGTCGCCAACGGAACCTGCATTTGAGAACGCAAGCGTCCCCATGCATCGCTGTTCTCGGGCCTTAACGGTTCTTCATAAAAAAGCGGATCGTAAGGGGCAAGGCGTTGGCCAGTTGCAATGCGCGAATTGGCTCAAAAATTTTGGCATGTGGATCAAATGCAAATTCCCAGTTGTCATCCGAATGCTTTCGCAATGCCTCAAAATAATCGGCGGCAGCCGCGCATACCCGACCCCATCGATCTGCACTGGGATCCAGGCGAAATGGACTGGTCTTAAATGCCGTAATGCCGTGCTCTTCATTGAGCTGGCGCGCAACTCTTGCTGCTTCTCTGCCGTCTTTTCCACCAACACTCCGATAAACCTGAATGCGATCGCGCACAGCACCGCCCAACATCATATAAACCGGCAAACCCGCAGCTTTGCCACTGATATCCCACAGCGCGTGATCCAGGCCCGACATAGCGGAAAGACCTATTGCGCCTGGTGGAAATCTGAACTGCTGAAACAGCTTGAGCATGATATATTCAATCCGCCGCGGGTCTTCGCCTTTAACCAGCTCAAAAATATAATCCATCGTTGGACCAATTGCCAGATCGGGACCGGGGCTATAACACTCTCCCCATCCATAAAGCCCTTCATCGGTTTCGACCTTTACCAGCGCACGAGACCGCTGTCCCATGCTCGCCATAAACGTCTTGATAGCTGTGATTTTCATTTTCTATCCTCCCACTTTGCACGCCACGCGATAAACATCTGTTCTCGCGGTAAAAAACAACGTCTTCCGGTCTTCGCCGCCCCAGTTCAAATTGGCAGCGGGAAGAGGCAGTCTAATTTTTCCGAGGAGATCGCCCGCAGGATTAAACACCCACACAGCACCCGGTCCCGTACAATAAATATTCCCATTGCGATCCAGCTTCATGCCATCGGGTGCCCCATCTTCATCGCCTTTGAGTTCTGCCAATACCCTGCCATTTGCGAGAGAGCCATCATCCTGCACATCAAATGCGCGAATATGTCCCCGATGCGTGTCATCAACGTACAGGGTCTTTTCATCGGCTGTTATCGCCAACCCATTGGGGCGTTCAAAATCATCAATCAAAAGAACGGGTTCTGATTCGCCTGCAGGCAGGCGATACACCCCCAGGAATGGCAATTCCTGTTCTCCCGGCACACCGTGCCTACCCGATAGACCATAAGGTGGATCCGTAAAAATGATGTCTCCATTCTGACAGACAACCAGATCATTGGGCGAATTGAGCTTTTTGCCCTGAAAAGAATCCACCACCGTCTTCAATTCGCCATCCGCCTCAATGCTCACCCGCCGGCCAGAGTGTTCGCACGAAAGAAGCCGCCCCAGTCCATCCAATGTCAATCCATTTGAATGATAACTCGGTTGGCGATAGGCGACCACACCCCCTTCTGGCGTCCACTTAAAAATGGTATTTGCCGGAATATCCGAAAAAAACAAACAGACTTGTGCCGGATCCCAGACCGGGCCTTCGGTGAACTGAAACCCATCTGCAACCAATTCTGGTTCTGCCTCGGGATCGACCAGATCGGCCATCTCATCCCGAATAACTTCAATACCCATTGTGTCAACCTTTCATAAAAAGTTGTAAGAAACAAAAAATGGTTATGCGGTCACTTCCTGATATGAAAATTCTCGGAGCCCTGCATTGGCTTTGGCGTGCTCAATTGTCATACTTACCAGATTGCCCTCTTCATCGAGATCGATATAGATGTTTTCATTGATTTCTCTGGTCTCAAAAATTTTTCTATTTACAAATTCAACCAGTGCCGTATCGGTATCGGAAAAGTATCGTACTTTCATATCTCATTATCTCAATGAAAAAAAGCATTGTGAACTATTTTATCGTCTTATATTAAAAGCAACGAATCAATTTAAAAGCATTCATACACATCGGCAACCGTTAAAGGAGGGTATATGGAGCGCGTAATCAGCCTGCTGGGTCTGGTGGTCATGATGGCCTTGGCCTGGGCGATGAGTGAGCACAAAAAGCAGGTGAACCTTCGCGTGGTATGGGGTGGGCTGTTGTTGCAACTTGTCCTCGCGTTATTCATTCTAAAGACATCAATCGGTGCTGCCATATTTCAAAGCATCGGAGATTTTTTTACCGCCACATTGGGCTTTGTCGATGCGGGCACAAGCCTGGTATTTGGAGAAGAATACGTCCACCACTTCTTCGCCTTCAAAGTATTGCCCACCATCATCTTCTTTTCTTCATTGATGTCAATCCTGTATTACCTCGGCATCATTCAAAAAGTCGTTGAAGCATTTGCATGGGTCATGCAACGCACATTGGGCACTTCCGGATCGGAAACACTCGCAGCCGCAGCCAATATTTTTGTCGGGCAAACTGAAGCCCCGCTAATGGTGCGCCCATACATAAGCAGCATGACAAAATCGGAACTCATGGCATTGATGGTCGGTGGCTTTGCAACCATTGCCGGGGGCGTCCTGGTCGCCTATGTGGGCATGGGCATAGACGCGGGACACCTCGTAGCCGCGTCGGTCATTTCCGCACCTGCAGCACTATTGATTTCCAAACTGATGATTCCCGAAACCGAGCAATCCGTGACCAGGGGACATGTTGAATTAAGTGTGGATGAAAAACACGCCAATATCGTAGATGCAGCGACCAACGGGGCATTAGACGGCATGAAACTAACCCTCAACGTCGTCGCAATGCTCATCGCTTTCCTCGCCCTCGTCGCACTGGTCGATGCTGCTCTGGGTCTGGTTGGTGGGTGGATTGGCGCGCTCCTTGGATACAATTGGCACTGGTCCCTCGCCGCACTTTTCGGTTATGTCTTTGCACCATTCGCCTACCTGCTGGGCATCCCCTGGGCCGATTGCTTTTATGCTGGAGAATTACTGGGCAAGAAGATGGTACTCAACGAATTTATCGCCTATGCACAAATGATGGAATGGTCCCAGCCCGATTCCGGCGTGGTCTTGAGCGAGCGAAGCACCTTGATCCTGACTTACGCATTGTGCGGCTTTGCCAACTTTGGCAGCGTGGGCATCCAAATCGGCGGCATTGGCGGCATTGCCCCAGAACGCCGCACAGAATTAGCCATCCTCGGCATACGCGCCATGATCGGCGGCACACTTGCGATGATGATGACCGCCTGTATTGCTGGTATTTTGATCTAAAAAAGGGGATTATGCAGGATAGTGCCGAAACCGAGGCCGTGCGAAACGAAGGGGAATATGTTCCGTATGGGATAATTTGGAGAACACAAGGCCAGTCAGATTACTGACTGGAAGTTGGTTGAACAGGGTTGAGTTTTGTTTTTATAATTGCAATATCTTTTTCGATTGCATCAAGACGAGAATCCATTTTTTTTACGTCTGTTCGCAATTCTCTTATATCAATATATATGTTGTCAAATCGAGACGTTAGGCTGATCCAAATTATTGTAAAAAAAGCAGCAACAACAAGTAATATGGTCAAGTGCGGAATCCAATCCCGCTTCGGTTTTGTATTTTCCGCCACAATTTGATCGTCGTATGAGTTGACAGGCGTGATACCTGGATAAGGACGAATGTTAGGTGGTGGTGGTTGCATTCTTTCGTCGTTACCTTGCATATCCTTCTTTTCTCCAATTATCAAGGGTTTGTTTTACATCCTGGTGAAGGCTTATCCAATCCCAAAGTTCCCTGTGGGCATAGCCGCTATAACTGGTAACTCTAAGTACAAGCACCTTGCCCGGAATCTCTGTATTATCGTAATATCCAAGATCTTTTGTTAGCTCCCGACACGTTCCCTTGTAAGAGACCAGATAAACATTGGGGGCTTCGTTGAGAAAAAAACCACATTCGAGTTCTTCAAGTTTGTTTCGGATATATTCATCATCGGGTCCCGGATCTAAAGGGATAATTGCAAAAACCTGGATCGACATAGATTCACCTTTTTAATATTATATTGGAGAGGCACAACAACATAAAGCATTATATATTCTTCTTTTTCTGGAACGAGATCAGGTTCTTCGCTGGGGCTCCAATAAGCCTCCAGGTCTTCTCTCTGCAAATCGAGTTCTCCACGAATAATAAACCAACCGAGAAACCGTATTTTCCTCTGGTGGATTCACCATAGCAGCCAGGTCATAACCTCCTCTGCAGTGGAATAATTATGCGATCTCAAGGGATAACGTAAGGACTTATACACGCGACGGTTCAATGGGTCATGTTTAATAAACAAATTGTCCTATATAGGCAGCAATGTCAACCTATTTTTGACGCTGTTGCCGAATTCCGAATTACAATTATGCTCGCTCCTTGATGGGCTGTTAGTTGACTTTTATTGTTGGGTATAGTAATTTCGATAGATAAGCGGTCCATGCCCTGTGCAATCATTTCCAAAGGAGAAAATGATGGATACACTTGATGTGCGAGGCTTACCCGATGAATATACCATCTGGCTACAGAAGATGGTTGATAGTTTGCGGGAACAGACCCAGCACAGAAAGGCACGCAAAGACAAAGAAATCGTGTTTGCGACGCATAAGTCCCACCTGATTGGCGGATATGATCGAGCGGCAGTCTATGAAACATAACCCCAGTATGAAGGCCGATGGATATGAAAGCGAATGAACGGTGTACGCCTGCGCCAGCAGTTCCTGCAAGTATGAAGACGAGTTATTCGAGCATGAGCGAAGTTCCAACGAAAGGGCGACGGCGACCTGGAAGTGCCAAAGGACTTGTTCATATAAGCGATGATTTTGACGAACCACTCGAAGATTTTCGGGAATATATATGATGCGTCTCTTATTAGCAGAGACAGACCCTTGCAGGCGTATTCAAGGGAATAGAGGCTTTCATAAAACACGCTCCTTCAATAACGGAATTCCTCCCGAATATCGGCAAGATTAATACTGGCCCAGCATTTTTGGGTAAGTTGGGCACTTTTTCGCGGAAACGCGCCATGTACGACCTTGATACCTTTCGTTTCCAGAAATTCAGCCACCGGCACGAAATCCCTATCTGACGAAATCAGTACAGCAATATCGTAATTGTCCTCCCAAGCAAGGCTTATCATCGCCGTAGCCATACGCACATCTATGCCCTTTTCTTCCGTGCCTCTCATGTCAGCGTTGCAAGATGGGCATGTCGCAATTTCATTGTAGCAAATTGGGCATTTTGGCAAAGAACGTCTCTTCTGTCTTGGAACGATCGAAACATTGACTCCCGGAAACGTACTTACGACAGTTGTCACCCACTGGTACATTTTCTTATCATTCTCACTTGCTGGATCGTAAGAGCCGTAAAAATTCAGACCCTGATATTCGCCGATTACCTCATCGCTGACGGTTTCCGTAGCTACACGAGTTAGCACGGGGCCAAGCTTTTTCCAGTCAGTACTGAAGTCTTGCTCTATGTCTCGCATCGAAAGCGTGAAGTTCCAAAAGTCCACGAATACCCTTACTCGGTAGCGTGGAGGGGCGGCTAAACTGTCTTCTGACATAGTATTCTCCAAAAAAACAGGGACGCACTTGGCGTCCCTGGGGGTAAAAATAATCGAACACACGTTAATTCCCTATACGGGCGACGGTTCGATGGGTCCTGTTAATAAACAAATTATCCTATGTAGGCAGCAATGTCAAATTATTTTTGGGATTATATACAATATTGATTGTGAAATGGCTCGTATCAATCATCACCCAAAGGCAAGCGGATTTGCGTGTCATCAGGAATCATCCCAAAGTGTTTGAACGCCTGAAAGATCGGCTCGCGCAACTTATCTGGACAATGGTAAACCCTCCCGTTTCCCTTACGATTCGGCGCCCTGCTCGGATTGAGACCAGCCAATTCCTTACAATGGGCAATGTAGCAAGGTTTGTGTATCTTCAGCCCATACTTCTGATAGACCCATTCTACAATCTCTGGATATGTCGCCATTACAAGGGTGTTGTCCTTATATTAGTTGAAATAGTAGAGGCTCCAATGTAAATTGGAGACAGCAGATTCAAACCGTGAAAACGCTGTGTCCACAACCAAAGGAGCCCGTGATGAAAAAAGTATCGCACAAAGCCCCCAAAGTCAAGGCAATCCACAAAGGCGATGCAACGTTTGATACACCCGTTGAAGAGGAACTGGGCGCACTGGATACCCGCATCGCGCTGATCCAGGCCTTGATCCCATTAGGATTAGACGCCGTGGCAGAAGAATTGCAGGAGGAAGTGAGCCGCTTGGCCGGGGACAGATACAGTCGCAAAGACACCGAAAACCCCAATCGTCGGTGGGGCAGTCAACAAGGGTCTGTGTATCTGGCCGATCAAAAAGTGCCGATCTCTGTACCGAGGGTACGTAATGTGGAGAGGGATGAGGAAGTCTGCCTTGAGACCTATCATCACCTCCAAGTTCCCAGACGTATGGATGAAGGGCTGCTCCTTCGCGTGATCAAAGGCATTGCGACTCGGTCTTATCAAGCCTGCGCTGAGGCGATCCCGAAAGCCTTTGGGCTGTCCTCATCAACGGTATCGAGACGTTTTATCAAGGCGTCGGCACAAAAGCTGAAGCAGTTCCGTGAACGCTCTTTAGCGCCGTATGACTTGGTTGCCCTCTTTATAGATGGCAAGACCTTTGCAGACCAAGAGATGATCATTGCTCTGGGCGTGACGATAGAAGGGCACAAAATCCCAATAGGCTTTGTCCAGGCTGCCACTGAGAACGAACGCGTCTGTCGGCAGTTTATACAGTCTCTCATCAATCGTGGCTTGGTCTATCACAAGGGCCTGCTGTGTCTTATTGACGGCTCAAAAGGCTTGTATGCTGCCCTTACAAAGGCATTGGACGGTTACGTGGTCATCCAACGTTGTCAGTGGCACAAGAGAGAGAACGTGCTTTCCTATCTGCCTAAAAATAAACAGGATCAGATCAAAAAGGCCCTACAAAATGCCTACGACCAGCCCACCTACAAAGATGCTAAAATGGCACTCTTATCCCTCAAAGCGGAATTGGCCTTGATCAACGAAGACGCGCTCTCCAGCCTTGAAGAAGGAATAGAAGAAACCCTTTCCTTGCATCGCCTCGGACTGATGCCGCACTTGAAGCAGTCCTTTCGTACGACAAACTGCATTGAGTCCATAAACTCAATGGTCGCACAAATCACACGAAATGTGAAGAGATGGACAAACTCGAATCAACGCAGGAGATGGTTAGCCACCGCTCTGCTGGACATTGAACCCCGATTGCGAAGGGTCAAAGGCTACAAAAGCCTACCCAGGCTCAGGCGCGCACTGCACAAGCACTTGAAACTCGATACAGACTGGCAAGACGCAATTGCTGCGGATTGAAAACACCGGCCTCAATTATTTCAACTAAATATAGGACTTGACCGGTGATGGCCTGATTGAGAAAATCAGGGTCATTCAAAAGTGCAAATTGCTCTGGCGCGGCAATTTTTATATCTTTGGGGTAAGTCATCGTAGCCTCCAAGGTTAGGGTTTATATTACTACTCACCCCTATTTTAAGATTTTTCTCGGAGCTACGGTGACTTTTTTTCTTTTTACAGAAATTTAAGGACGCTATCTCTATCTCCTTGATGGGGGTGAAGAGATTGGATCTGTGACCCAAAATTTGAACCAGTTTGTAGGCTAACTTACGCTAAGGATCCATATAAAGAGTACCTTATGGCCTGGGCAAACGTGATTAAGGAAATTAAGGCACGTACCGAATAGCGTTGCGTCATCAACTTTGCAAACTCGAAACCAAAACGCTCTGGCATGACACCAGAGCGTTTTATTTTTTTTAACCGAATAAAGAAATCACCCATGAGACCCCTTGACGCCAATCGGCCAATTAGGGGAGTCTGTGCGCGCATCTTTCATGAAGTTCTCAATTTCAGCGATCACATCCGGGTGATCTGCTGCGACATCGTTTTCCTCGCCAATATCCCTGTCCAGACCGTATAACTCGAGCGGCTCGCCGAGCAACCGGGGCGACGGATTGCGCACGGCCTTCCAATTCTTCCAGCGCACAGCCTGTTTGAAGCCCCCGCCAAAGCGCTCCCAGTACAAAAAGCGCTCTCCAATATCCTGTGACTCGCCCAAAAGCGTCGGCAATATGCTCACGCCATCCATATTCTCTGGCGCATCTGTACCGATCACGTCTGCAACCGTAGGCATAAAATCGGCATAATACCACACCTGTTCGCTCACAGTACCTGCCGGAATGCGCGCCGGCCAATGCACAATCATAGGCGTGCGCAAACCGCCTTCGTACATCGTCCCTTTTTGCCCGCGCAAAGCACCACAACTGCCAAACGGTTCCCACCGGCGTGCAGCCCCATGGTCAGAACCAAAAAACAAAAGTGTATTATCCTTTATCTCCAGTTCGTGCAACAAATCCGCAATCTGTCCAACCTGCGTATCAATTTTTGTAATCATCGCCGCATAAACTTTCTCATCATCTGTCCAGGGCTTATCGTCCCAGGCACTCGCATCGGGGATTTCATATCTCCCGTGCGGCAATGTCCACGGCAGGTACAAAAAAAACGGACCATCGCTATTGTCGCGAATGAAGTCACGGGCAAAGTCAAAAATCATATCGTGAGAATAGTCATTCTCCTGGCCGTCCAGATTGCCTTTGAGAATGACCTTCTCCTCATTGTGCCACAAAAAAGGCGGATAATACGAATGCGCGTTGCGCTGGTTGAGATACCCAAACCATTCATCAAATCCCTTGCGCGTGGGAATACCCGTCGTATCGGGTTCACCCAATCCCCATTTGCCGGTTATACCAGTGGTATATCCCGCCTGCTTGAGCATCTCGGCGACCGTAAAATCCTCCGGTTCAAGCGGCACCCGTTTCTGCTCTCCCACACCGCCCACAATGCCCATATTGTCGCGCACCCTCGTGTGTCCACTGTGCAAACCCGTCATTAAAACCGCACGAGATGGCGCGCAGATAGAAGACCCGGTATAACACTGCGTGAACCGCATGGATTCCGACGCAAGCTGGTCCAATCGGGGTGTGGGAATAACCTTTTGCCCATAACACCCTAGATCGCCATAGCCGATATCATCACAGAGAATAAAAATAATGTTGGGCAATGACATCATAAGATATTTCCCGATATCTCACTCTTCCACCAACGCCAATTTTTGAGCGTAAACAGCCCGATCCTTTAACAGACGAACAGCCTCTTGAAACTGCTTATCACCCTTCAGCGTCGCTAAAATTTTGCCATTAGTGCCCCACACGCGATTGGCCAATGTCCGTTCAATCTCCAGACGGATATACGGCTCGGCCTTATTATAATCGGCTTCGCGCTCGCGCTCGGCAGCCTGTAACAATTGATTGAGTGCGGCTATGGTCTCGTCTGTCAATACATCCTTCTCTTTTAGTGATTTCTTGACCTCTTGCACTTGAATTTCTGTATCCGCTTTATAGTCAAAACCCTCGGCATTGGATGAATCTGCCATGAAAGTCCAGAATTGAGCGACAATATCTTCGGGCAAGGTGTAGTCTTCAAACCGATTGGGGAATGATTGCTTTGTTGCAAAATCAACCGCAAAATCAAAAATCAACCCCTCGCGCAATAATGCTATCACCAGCCGTGGCCTACGCTCTTGTTCAACCACCACATCGGGCTTAATCCCACCGCCGCCATAAACTTTGCGCTTGTTCACGCGCGTTGTAAATACCTTTTCAGGATCGATATCTTCAGGCCCATTATGCTCTTTGGTAGCCAACCCCAACAACCCTTCCAACCGCATTCCAAGTACCTCTTCAGCCAGGTCCTTGTCCAGATCAAATCTCTCCTCGAGTTCCGTAATAACATCTTCGCGCCGTTCAGCCTGACCAATAATACCAAAGAGTTCATAGGCCGAAACCTGTGTTGAATTTCCCACAGTAATCTCAATGGGACCGCCGCGATATCGGCGCTTCTCAGCATTGTGAATGCTGCGTCCACTCGGCGTATAATAGGCTGCTGTTGTCAGCTTCAAAGCCTTATCGCCCTTTGGCCCCAGTTGGCGCACGGTTTGTACAGAGCCTTTTCCAAATGTTTGCGTGCCCACTATAACCCCCCGATCCCAATCCTGAATTGCCCCTGCGACAATTTCTGATGCACTGGCACTGCGCTCGTCAACCAGGATCACGAGTGGAATCTCGGCGGGCAATACGGAGTCGTCGCGCGTTTTGTGACTGCGACTCTGATCCGAAAGGCGACCTCTGGTTGACACGACCAGGCGATCAGATGGCAAAAATTTATCGACCACATCAACCGCCGCGTTGAGTAAGCCTCCCGGATTGCCGCGCAAATCCAAGATAATCCCCGTCGCACCATTATTGAGCGCTCTTATCAATGCCTGTTGCAACTCTCCTCCTGTGCGTTCAGTAAATCGAGAAGCACTGAGCCAGGACATGGAAATATAACCGATATCGGGATCGACTTCGCCCGGAATTTGTACACTTGAAATGTCAATGCGCGCCCGAATAATGGGCTGATCAAAGGGGTCCTTCATCCCTGGTCGCTCAATTTTAATGGTCACGCCAGCGCCAGGATCACCCCGCAAAACATCGACAATTTCGCGCAGATCCTTGTCAAAAGTCGGATCCCCGTCAATCGCGACGATGCGATCTCCCACAACGAGCCTGGTGGAGTCGGCAGGCGTGCCTTCAATAACACTCATCACAACCGGAGGCCCATCATCCTTTCCTCGCTTGCTGATCATAATGCCCAGCCCACCAAATTTGCCCTGTGTTTCGATCTGAAGTTGCTTGAGGTCACTACTATCAAAAAGGGTCGTATAAGGATCCAGATCCCACAACATTCCGGAAATGGCAGCCTTGCTCAAATCCCCTGGCTTCAGCTCATCGACATACTGGTTGAAGAGCAGGCGGTAGGCTTCGTTAATCTCATCAAAACCGCGCCCCAATTGCTCATAAGTATCTTCGCCGGTCACCAACCGGGAATCGAGCACCAGATAAACACCTAAAACACCAATTAAAGTTATAAAAATGGCGAATCTTCTTCGGAGAAACATGGGGCGCCTCCAGTTTGTGGTAACGGGTTCTTACAGCAAACTCATTTGTCGTGCATGATCAGTCCGAGATGCCACAGCTTATATGCAACTGTGGGAGCACCTTGATTGAACCTTGCGGGTTCCTCACCCAATTCAGAACGAATACGCTCTTGTATTCTGGTCCACAACTCGGACCGAGAAATATCGGGCTTTTCTAAAATGTATTCCAACGCCAGAATTGCATAGGCTCCATTCGTTGAACCGTTCCATATCTCTTTCAATTCTGGATTTCGAAAAGGCTTTCTACTGCCTTTTATTCTTCCCAGTCGATACAGGATCTCTGTGCCGTTCATAGGTGAGAATTTACGTCCGCTTTCTTTGCTCTTGCCTCCCAACTCGAAATATGTCTCTTGCCACGCATAGTTCCAAGCAGTCCCTTTTTCTACCTTCTCAATGGTACTAAATACCCAATCTTTCAAGTTAATCTTATATAAATCCCTGACCGAGATCTGATTAACAACTACCTTTTTAACATCCTTAAACACAGCACTGATGGACCGCGTTCCATCCACCCTGAAAATGCGGTTGGGTTCAGATTGACACGCTTCTTTAAAACCCTGCCGAACCCTTTGAAAAAATGTTTTCTCTCCTCCTCTATCTTCTGATTCAATGCGGTCTGAAAAAAGTGGCAATTCCCGTTTTTGAACCGTCTGCAAATCAACATCTATCCAGATTGTAATATCTGGTTTTAAACCACCCGTGGCCACGTTTTGAACCATTCTCAGGTCATCGAGATTCAACCCGCGACCATAGCCCTGATAGGCCAATGTAGAATCGACGTAACGATCTGAAATTACCACTTTGCCCGCATCCAGCGATGGCCGAATCAATTCGTTAACATGCTGTACGCGATCCGCTGAAAATAAGAACATTTCGGCGGTTGCATCAATCTCGCCTTGCGATTTCCTTTCGAGTACGAGACGCCGAATTTCTTGACCGAGTTCTGTATCGCCCGGCTCATAAGTAAATACAACCTCGTACCCACGCTCCTGCAAATGATCAAATAGCAACTTGGCCTGGGTGCTTTTCCCGCTTTGATCAATACCTTCAAATGATATGAAAATACCGGACATTTGTTCCCACGTTTTTCTGTAAGGAAAAAAAGAACCCGGCGGTACCCCCGGGTTTTGTCATCCTGTATTCGACAACCAGGCCTTATGATTTTGTCAGTTTTCGAAAGTGAATTACCCGCTCCATCGCAGTAAAATTTCCCAACAGAGCAATTGCCCAGACCACAACGATCAAACCAATATCCCCAATCAAAGGTACGATCGCCAACACCCCGCCAGCACCAATGGCAATAATGCGCTCGGGGCGCTGCATAAACCCAACTTTGCACTCCGCCCCAAGACCCTCAATGCGCGCGCGCACATAACTCACCATCAGAGATCCTGCCAGTGCAAAAAAGACCGCCGAGCTTGTCCAGAGATCATCAGCTCGTATAAAACTGATCGCGATACCAAACCAGATAAAAATTTCGGAATATCGATCAACAGTAGAATCGAGAAGCGCACCAAATTTGGATTCTGTTTTACCCTTGCGCGCCACCTGCCCGTCGAGAAAATCAAAAATACCCGCAACAAGCACCGTCAACCCGGCCCACATATACAATCCAAAGCCAAAGAGCACTGCGGCGCCTATATTGAAAACAAACCCGATCATCGTCAACAAATCGGGAGTAAAGCGTTTTTCGACGAGATATTCCGTAGAAGGTGCCAAAATCTCGGCAACATCATCTTTAACTTTTTCAATCACTGTTAAAACCCACGGAGAGTGAAGTTTTTATTTGAATTTTCTACTGTTAGAACAAATCCAAATATAGGCCAATTCTGTAGGTGTAGCAAGCGAAATATCCCTTCCGCACAGGCCAAAAAACAACCCAAAATGCCTGCATTTCAGCGTTGAGAAATCTGAGAGGAATTGTGGAAAAGTATGTGAATAACTTTCACCTCTCCATATCAATTTATTCCGTTATTAAATAAAATCAACTACTTAAATTGTTGATAAGATTATCCACTTTTCCACATTCGATGCGACACATCTCCTTTGATGAACTTGCTGCCGCAGTCATGCTCGGAGCGGTGTACAACTGCGACGGTTCATCAGCAGCTCATTACTTGCCTTCATACACCGCTTGCCCATCTCATCTCTTCACACCTATCTATCGAAACACATCTATGCGCTTGATCACCACGGGTTTTAGAGGTCGATCCCCTGGTGCGGTTTCGACCATTGCAATACTGTTAACCACATCCATTCCCTTTGTCACTTCTCCAAAAGCAGTATATTGATTGTCCAAATTGGGCGAAGACCCATGCATAATAAAAAATTGTGAGCCAGCACCCGCCGACACATCTGAAATGCGTGCCATAGAAAGAATACCCGGTACATGTTTTGTATCATTAAATTCGTGAGGGATATGTACGAGGGGTCCCCCCGTTCCATCATCAGATGAATCATCATCCTTTGAATTTGGATCGCCGCCCTGAATCATAAAATTTTTAATTACGCGATGAAACTTGGTATTGTTATAAAATCCACTTTCTGCCCGCGCGATAAAGGCAAAACAATGAACAGGTGCCTTTTCGGGATAGAACTTCAATTCAATATCCCCCATATTCGTCGCGATACGCGCTCGCACATCCCGAATCTGTTTTACCAGAAATAGCATTCGGCCTCCGACCTCGCCAGCCCGCTTAATCTGGTTTTGCGCCTTGTTCAAAGAGCTTTTTAACGACCGATTCTCATTGTTCAACTTCTCATTGGCTTGTTTTAAATCTTCCATTCCACTACCTCCACAGGCCACTACCGAAAGGCATAGCCCCAAAAAAACAAATCGTTTCATATACAGTCCTCCTTAACCAAAACAACACCGCCTGATATATGGTACTGTTTCTAAATATAAGCCCAGACGCTCATCATAGACAACAACCCGTTTGCACATTTTAAGCGAAAAAAAAACACCTCCAAATCTTCCTTGACAGTGGTTCTTCTCCACGCTTTATTGTTCCCGCTGTGGTGATACAGACGCAACACAACGTCGGTCACCCATTGCACCTATCGCGGGGCTGAAATGCCGCCGCGCAGAACAATATAAACCCCCACATTCCCAAGGACAACATCATTATGCGACTCGTTACATTTACGCATCAGGGACAACGTCGGCTCGGTGCCCGATCAGGCGATTCAATCATTGACCTCAGTGCTGCCGACCCGTCAATACCTTCCACCATGAAAGAATTTCTCGAAGCGGGCGATAATGCCATTTCCAGAGCCAGGGCAATAATTGATAGTGGGACGCATGCTATTTCTGCAACCGATGTCACCATTCATGCGCCCATCGACAATCCAGAAAAAATTATTTGCATAGGTCTCAACTACGCCGACCATGCCGCCGAGAGCAGTATGCCCATTCCCGACGAACCCATTGTCTTTTCCAAATACGCATCATCCATCATTGGTCCCGATGAGAATATCGTAGCTCCCAGCGCGAGTTCCCAGGTTGACTACGAAGTCGAGCTTGTCGTCGTTATTGGCAAAAGCGGTCGCAACATCTCTGAAGAAGATGCCCTCAACCATGTTGCAGGTTACATGGTTGGACACGACGTGAGTGCTCGTGATTACCAGCTTGAAAAACCAAGTGCACAATGGATGATGGGCAAAACCTTTGACACATTTGCTCCAATAGGACCTGACCTGGTCACAACAGACGATGTACCCGATCCTCACAACCTGGGCATTCGCTGTATTCTCAATGGCAAAACAGTACAGGATTCCAATACATCTCAACTGATCTTCGATGTACCCAAACTCATTGCTTATCTCACACATGTATTCACACTTGCCCCCGGAGATTTGATTTTTACCGGCACACCACACGGTGTGGGTATGGGGCGTGAGCCACAACTCTGGCTCAAACACGGCGACCGTGTAATATGTGAAATTGACGGACTGGGACGACTCGAAAATCCGGTTGTTTCAGATTGAGCTATCCCAAAGTTATAGGGGACCTGGATGTTTGGGGGAGGAAATCAAACAGAGGGCAAACGGCTCCGCAATTCTGCCAACTCGCGTTCGAGATGATCCAATCTGAGTGAAACTTCACGCTCGTGCAACAGCCGATCAGCAGTACCCATGCCATCGTGTATGATCGAAAGCCTGCGCTTTAGCTGTTCGCAGATGTGACCGACTTCTGATATATCGGCCTCGACCTGAGCCTGACGTGTGCTTATTTTGCGAATTGCATCCTGCACATTTTGGATATCAGATCGAACTTCTACAAACTGCCTGGCGACCATTTGAGCAAAGTTTTCTTGCGAAGACTCAATGGCATTGTGAACGGTTTCTCGAATGAGATCGAGTTCGCCAGCATCAAGGGCCATGGGCGATTTCCTGAAAAAGACAGATGGAGTACGAAAGAATACCCGTACTTGAATGTAGAAAAAAAGGGGAGAAAAAGGGGAAATGGGGAGGATAAGCCTGACGATCTGGGGAGAAAGGGGAATCAGAGCAAGATCGGTTTACCCTCCCCACCCAAATAAAGAGAGACTTAAATTCAGGGGAAATAGAATTTAACTGAATTGCGTTTCTCTTTATTTTCCAGGGCTTTAAGCCCTACATACACACAAACAAGTGTGTATGTGTTGCTTTCTGTATGGGGAGTGCCAGAATGCAACTACCCAAATATACACTGTCAAGTTTGTGTTGTCAAGAGTAAATATTTTCATTTAACCTGTCTGTTTCTTAAGGATTTAGCTTGCCACGCAGCTCTTTTCAATTCATATTATGTTATCAGATTTTTAAACGCGACCGATCTTTTGGGAGGGGTGTATGAGGTTTGGTGAAATAATAAAACAAGCTCGAAATGGAAGATTTAGCCAGCAGGCTTTGGGGGAAAGTATTGGGGTGTGGGGCACTTATATTTATCAAATAGAAAAAGGCGAACGCATACCATCCGACGACGTGTGTACGAATCTTGCAAAAACACTCGATCTCGACCCTCAAAGGCTTCTTTTTTTAGCTTACAAAGAACGCGCACAGAAAACACCCGAAGGCCGCAAACTTTTTACCCAGATGGAAAAGCTGATAACAGACCCCGTCATCAGCCAGATTATTACCAACCCCAAAATGCTCAATGCAAGCATTGTCAAAGCACTTCAAAGCCCCGATATTCGCAAGGTACTCAAGAACAAGCAGTGGTGCGAAGCCCTGAACGCGAGTGCTTCTACCACAGACCGGGATATTCCCGAACTCATTAAGATCATCACTCAGATCCCCGCCCAACAATGGCAAACATTGCTCAGTACAGCAAAAGCTTTTGCTGGCATAACCTGATCTGGATTAAAAGCGTGTAACTGCCCAAAATCCATTAAACTCAAAAGAAGCCCGTTTCTCGCGTTGGGAAACGGGCTTTCTCTCTATGTTATTTGATATAATAATACGTTAATTTAATACCCCATTTACTAACTCATGTTGAACTGTGGTCTGGACAGCGACCAGTCATGCTCGGAGCGGTGTATAACTGCGATGGTTTATCAGCAGTTCATTACTCGCCTTCATACCCCGTTTCACGTGAAACGGGGTATAGCTGGTCGTGTCATCCCGTGATGGTTCTACACGGAACCAGTTCAACGTCTTTTAAGAAAGACAAAAGACCGTCTGCGTCGTGTAAAGGGTAAGGTCAAAGAGGTTTCAGTAGCATAGATGTGGTGTGGAACACCGTTTGTGAACTCGCAGAGAGAATCTGGGCCTTTCATTGAAATAAGTACACCGTGAGGGGCGAGAAACGGTTCTGCCCAATTCCAGAGCTGGGGCAGGCGTGCAACTGCACGGGCTGTACCAACCAGAAATTTACCAGAGAATGAAGGATCTTCAACAAGGTGCTCAGCGCGATATCTGATAGCGAAAGCGTTTTGAAGGCCGAGCGCAGTAATAGCTTCCTGGAGAAATAGGTTTTTCATGCGGGTGGGTTCAAGGAGATAAACTTCGAGGTCGGACCTCATAATCTTGATCACAATACCCGGCAGACCAGCACCTGACCCCAAATCCAGGAGAGGTCCATCCCCTGGAAGGTGCGGTACCAGCGAGAGACAATCGAGAATATGACGTTCCCATATAAAATTGCGATCATTGCGGGAGATCAATCGAACGCGACCCGACCAATCGGTAAGCAAGTCGACATATTGCTGGAGCCTGGCGATCTGTTCATAAGAAAAAGAGAGAGCAAAGGACCTCTTCGCAAGCTCAATAGCTTTAGCGGGTTGCATTGGATATACCTTTAGAAAAGGCGGTAAGAAGCAGGTGAGATGACCGCTCAACCCCTCTTGCGTTTCACGTCTCACCGATGTTTCACGTGGAACGTTTTACAACTGGTCTGGTCCCGTGAGGGTTCTACACAGGGCCAGACCAGTTCAACATTATTTTCCGATGCAAAAGGTTTGGAAGATTCGATCAAGAACATCATCGGGCGTGGTCTCTCCAATGATTGCGGCGAGCGCGTCCAGAGCAACGCGGAGGTCCAGCGCAATAATTTCCCCCGGATTGCCGAATTCAAGGCTTTGAAGAGCCTGGGAGAGTCCCGTTGAAGCTTGCTGAAGTGCGAGAACATGCCGTTCTTTGGTGACAATTTCGTCAGGCAGGTCGCTCTTTCCCAGGAGAGTCTCACGAAGGCGAGCACGCAGAGTGGGGATGCCATCGCCCGTTTTGGCTGAGAGAATGATTTGGGGGTGGCAAGGCTGAACGCTTTGCCACCCAGTGTAAATACCCAGATCGCTCTTATTGAGAACAAGAAACGCCTGATCATAACGACTGATGTTGTCCAGATCCTGGGAATGTGGTGGAAGCGATCCATCTACAATATAGAGAACAATAGCTGCGCGGTCTATGAATTGTTGAGACCGACGCGTACCCTCTCTTTCCACCGGGTCGTCGGTATCGCGAATACCAGCTGTGTCAACCAGTGTAACAGCAATTCCATTGAGATCGATTTGCTCTTCAATTGTGTCTCGCGTTGTACCGGGAATATCTGTAACAATCGCACGATCTTCTTCGAGAAGTCGGTTGAGAAGACTGGATTTTCCCACATTGGGTTGACCTGCGAGGGTGACGACGGCACCTTCGCGAATAATTTTTCCGCGTTCATAGGAAAGAATGAGCTCTTCAATATGCTTTAAAGCCCGAGAGAGTGGTGGCTTAATCATCTCGACATCTATCTCTACATCCTCAGAAAAGTCTAAATTAGCTTCGAGAAGCATGGCCGCCTGACGAATAGATTCTGCCATTTTTACGAAACGGCGATGAAATCCACCTCGGAGTTGAAAAAAAGCAGATTGGAGGCTCAGGTCAGATTTCGCGGTGATCATATCAGAAACTGCTTCTGCCTGCGAGAGATCTATCTTGCCGTTGAGAAAAGCTCGCCTGGTGAATTCTCCTGGACCAGCCGGCCGACCACCCTCTTGAAATACTGCTTCCACAACCCGTCTGAGGAGAAAAGGACCTCCATGGCAGTTAAATTCAACTGTATCGTCGCCGGTAAAGGAATTGGGAGCACGCATGACCGAGACCAGGACTTTGTCAAAATCCCGACCCTGAATGTAGAGATGTCCAAAAGATAGTTGGCGAGAAGGAAGGTTGCGGAGAGGGCTTTTGCCTCTGAAGAGACGTTCTCCAATTGAGATGGCATCTGGTCCGCTGAGTCTGATGATGCCAATCGCACCGTCACCCGGAGCTGTAGCGATTGCCGCGATGGTATCGTTGTCGGACATAGAAATAAACCTGTCAGGACGTGCCCAACATCGATTTGGTTTTTTCCATGATGATCTGCTGGGCGAGGGTCAGCACATTATAGAGCGTGTAATAAAAGACGAGGCCAGAGGACATACTCCAAAAAATATAGGTGAGAAAGATGGGCATGATATAAACGAGAATAGCCTGTTTGGGATCTTTCATCATCATCTTTTGCTGAATGAACATCGATATCCCCATTAAAAGAGGCAAGAGGTGCAGGTCAAAATCACCAATGGGGATGGTATCTGGTTGGGAAAGGTCGGTAATCCAAAGGGCGAATCCAGCTTGCCGGAGTTCAATAGTCCCGCGAAACAGTGAGAAAAGAGAAAACAGTATGGGCATCTGTAAGACCATGGGCAAACATCCACCGATGGGGTTGATCTTCTCGTCCCGGTAGAGTTTCATCATCGCCTGATTCACTTTTTGCTGGTCGTTGGCATAACGCTCGCGAAGTTCGGCAATTTTGGGCTGAAGCGTCTGCATCTTGGCAGTAGATTCAAGACTCTTATGCGTGAGTGGGAAGACAACGACTTTGACGAGAATAGAAAAAAGAATTATGACCACGCCGTAATTTGGAACCAGAGCGTGCATGGCGAGGAAGGCTTTAAGAATTAAAATCGTAACTGGCTTGAGAATAGAGCGAACAAAATAAGGACCGTAATCGACAAAGTCATCGAGGTCCAGTTCTCGTTCAAGTCCATCGAGATCGCGATTTTGAGCACGTAAAATGTCATAAGAAATTGGACCAATATACGCGGAGTAATTGATAGTATTAAGTCCAGAATCAGCATACATATCAAAAGCAAAATCGCGATATGAAAAACCAAATGGATCAATCTTATTATCGCCGTAAAGGTCGAGGTCATAACGACCTTCGTTGGGGATAACCGCGGCGAGAAAGTATTTATTTCTTACGCCAATCCAGGTCAGTTGACCACTTGGAGGCGTCTCTTTATCTTGAAGGCGGTCTGTATCCCATGTTTCAACTTCCCCTCCCATGTAGGTAACGATTTGTTCATAAACACCTTCGTAAAAGCTCTCTGACGTCCCGCGCTTATTTTCTGTGTCAGCGAGACTTCCATCCCATGTTATCCCTAATTTATCATCTCGAGCAAGACTTTCAGCTATGACGGAAACGTGAATGCGATACCGGTTGCCCTGAAATCGGAAACGTTTCTCGACTGGGCCACGCGGAGATTGAGCACGAAACACGATCAGATCTTGCGTATCACCATAAATATTAAGGCGATCACGATCGGGAGTAAATTCGAGACCATTTAGGGACTCACTCGCAACAGTAGCACCAAGTCCAGCACCGTTGCGTGGGATCAATTCCAGCCAATTGCCATTGCCATCAAAATAGCTCTTGAGTTGCCAACTGGTAATCACGCCACCGCGCGTGGAGATGACGGCGCGGTACAGTTCCGCATCTATGACAATATCGCGAGCCTGGAACGTCGATGTAGAGGCTGGACTTTTGTCCTGGATAGGAGGCCGTTGAGTCTCGGGTTGTTGTGTGGGTTGAGGTTTGGGAGCTAGATCAGTAATCTGCGGTGGCTCAATCTGGCGAGGGGCGGATTTTTCTACAGGAGGTGTGTCACCTTGAAAGAATTGCATGTAATACGGCATCAGTATCAAGATCAGGCCGATTAACGCAAAGGCAAATACCGTACGTCTATCCATAAATTCAGTCTTTCTACACAGAGAATAATAAAGGAAGGGATTGCAAAAACAAATCAGGAGTCGATAAGACCGACCTTTTGAAATGCGAGGTGTAGTTCAAGACGGAGTTGAGTATAAGAGACACCGCATGCGTGGTCTCCTATAGAGATAAGCATTAGACAGTGAGGATGACCTGAAGGTATTAGTTCGGAACATATTGCACGTACTTGCCGGCGGATGCGATTGCGCCGAACTGCGTTTCCAAATTTTTTTCGAATTGAAATGAGCGTTAGATCCATCTCGGAAGTACCAATCCGAACATGAACCCAACGCCCACGAAAGATCTGGCCGTGCTGTCGAATTTTCGCTATTTCGCGTCGAATGCGTAGGTTGGGTGTTCCCATAACACACCTACATATCAGTGCGATAGCTGCTTGCGACCCTTTCGGCGCCGTCGATTCAGCACATGGCGACCACCGGGAGAACTCATGCGAGCGCGAAAACCGTGTTTATTTTTGCGCTTGCGATTATGTGGTTGAAACGTCCGTTTCATCAAACCACCTCGTATCTACAAAAATTTCAATTATCTATATCGACAAAGAGTTTGGAATATAGAGGTGCATATCTGCTTTGTCAAGGGATTTCATTTTGATAGGAGAGTCCTCTGGTTATACTACTACATATAGTGTACATTTTTTTTGTACACTATATATTGACTTTTTACTATTATTTTACTATTTTTCAAATGTTTATTAACGTTCTTCTTTGACCAAAACGCTCTTGACACCGCTTATTCCATTGCTTAATTTTCGATTAGCTTTTAGAATCTTTTGAAATTCACTTTTGAAGTGGATTCCCCCACCGTAGTCTGCTGTTAAGAATAACCGAAATATTTCGATTTCAAAATTTCAGAATACTTTCAATTTTCCCCCCTCAATTGAGAGCCCTCCGGCTTCTGAACCGAAATCAACCTCCCTTATATTCGGATTCCTCAGACAACGGTTTCCAATGCTTAAAGCATTCTCATGATGTTTCCCTTAGTTGGCGCGTGTTTGCCAGCCATAGACGGATATTTGCACTATGGATGAACGCTCTTCTAACTTATGGAACCGGTGTCTCCACGCCATCCAAGAAAAAATACAGGATCAAAGTTTTGAAACCTGGTTCGCTCCAATTACGGCGCGGCAATTTACCTCCGAAGAAGCTATTCTGGTGGTGCCCGAAAGAATTTATGCCGATTGGTTAGAACAAAATTACATCGGGTTGATCAAAACGACCATCCAGGAAGTTTTTACTTGGAATCCACGCATAAGTTTTGCCGTTGGTGATACTCATCAACAAATGGCAATTCCCGTGACACAGGGTCAGGGTCCCGAATACATGCAGGAAACATCTCTCGATCCTGTATCTACTGGACCATCTCTTCATTCTGGACCTGCCCAACCTGTATTTCCTCTCAACCCACGGTATCGGTTTGAAAATTTTGTTGTTGGCGAAAGCAATGAAGTGTCGTTTTCCGCTGCAAAAGCCACAGCAGAGTCGCCGGGACAAACAGCTTTTAATCCCCTTGTCCTTTATAGTGGCGTTGGATTGGGAAAAACCCACCTGCTACAGGCTATTGGTGCATATTGCATCGAAATGGGGACAGCTCAACGGGTGGTTTATGTTACTGCACAGCAGTTTCTCACGGATTATTTAGAAGGAATTAACCGCGGAACAACTTCTAATTTCTATCAAATCTATCGCCAGGCGGATGTATTGCTCGTTGATGACATCCAGTATTATGTGAAAACCGAAGGTTGCCAAAGAGAGTTTATCCATACATTTAATGCGCTATTTCAGGCGGATAAACAGATCATCATCAGTTCCGATCGCCCACCATCTCATCTCAAAGGGTTTGAAGATCGGTTGATTTCTCGATTTCAATGGGGGCTGGTTACAAATATTGAAGCACCGGACCTTTCCACGCGCGTGGCAATTTTGATGCAGAAAGCAGAAGAAATGGGTATTTCATTGTCCCACGAAATTGCCAGTTTCTTAGCTGAACAAATCCATACCAACATCCGCGAACTTGAAGGAGCATTAAAACGCCTGGTGGCCTTTACTAAATTACAACGCTATCCACTTACGATTGAAACAGCGCGAAAGACTCTTCTAAGCCCGCCCCAAAAGACCAAACCAACTGTTACTATTGAGAGCATTCAAAAAGCTGCCGCTCACTTTTTTGAAATACCTTTAGATAAACTGATCGGCGCAACTCGAAAGCAAGATGTGGCAACAGCCCGGCATGTGAGTATGTATTTGAGCAAATCTCTTACAGGTGCTCCACTCAAAACCATTGGTGTACAATTTGGAAATCGCGATCACAGCACAGTTATTCACGCGTGCCGGAGCGTCGAAAACAAAATATCATCGGATCCAGAATTTGAACATCTTGTCAGTGAACTACAAGATCATATCATAAGTTAAGGAATGATAGCCCAATAATGACATAAGCAGATAGATATTAAAAATATGCCCCAGATCTCATAGAGGTCTGGGGTTTATTTTTATCGTTTGTATTCCTGTTTTAGATGTCCAGGTCGTCATTTACTCACAATTTCTGTTTATGTTATTAATAGAATGAAAATATGTACTATGATATACAACAATAATAATAACGCTGTGGATTCTGTGGAAAAGAATCGAAAAAAAGAACAACTTGCAGAAAAATAGAGGGATAAGAAAATCTCTGCCAATTTGACATTGTGTATTTCTGTGTGCAAAAAGTGTGGAAAAAGAGTGTGGTTTTCCACACTTGAGCATGTGGATATCTTTTTTACACAAAGAATCCACAATTTATCCAGATTATTTTCCACACCCAAAAACTTGTGCACAGATCTGTGCACAGACCGCCTTTCTCTTTAAAAATCAATGCGTTTTGATTTTTTGATCCAATGTCCAGGAAATTGAGTTATCCACATTGGGAAAATCTACTGTTGATAGGTATATCGGGTTGGTGGAGAATTTTCTATTTTTCTTCTGATATGTTTATTATTGTTCTGTGTCGTCAGGTAGGCAATCACAACAATTATTCGCAGGAGATGGTTGAGGTGCTGACTTATGATTCTCAAAAAGCGATGCGCGCTTTGTGCAAAAAGGATCGCACACTCGCCGAATTAATCCAAAGGGCAGGACCAATAAATATTGAGTTCCCCAAACGATTAAAGCCTTTTGATGCGCTTTTGCGGTCGATTATCTATCAACAACTTTCAGGGAGAGCTGCTGCCACGATTCACAAACGGGTTCGCGCCCTGTTTTCAGGGAGAGACATCAACCCGCATGAAGTGGTTGTGATGGATGATCAGATGCTTCGCAATGCGGGAATGTCCCGGGCAAAAGTAGCCTCAGTAAATGATCTGGCGCAAAAAACTATGGATGGGCTGATTCCCTCGGGGTCACGCCTTCGCGAAATGTCGGACGCCGACATTGTAGAAAACCTCACACAGGTGCGTGGCATTGGGGAGTGGACCGTTCAAATGCTTCTGATGTTTCATCTCGGTAGGCCAGATGTACTCCCGACAAAAGATCTGGGGGTACGCAAGGGATTTATGCTTACTTATGGATTGGACGAGTTGCCAGCAGAAAAAGAAATGATGGTCTATTGCGAGCGGTGGAGACCTTATCGGTCAGTGGGAAGCTGGTATATGTGGCGAGCACTTGAGTTGTGAGGATAAACTTTCATGTATAAATGGAGCGGATTATGCCAAACCTGATTGTTTTATTGAGTGACCAGTTGCGCCGACAGGCTCTTGGAATTCACGGTGACCCGGATGCACGCACACCGCATCTGGATGCCTTTGCACAACAGGGTGTGCGATTTGACAATGCGTGTTCCACGTATCCGATCTGCGTGCCTTTCAGGTTTACACTTATGACTGGAGAATATGCCCATGTCCGCAAAATACCGGGTATTGAATACGTTATGTCGTCAGAAGAACGCACGCTGGCCGATGAGTTTAATGAGGCGGGGTATGAGACCATTTATGTGGGCAAATGGCATCTCGATGGGGGGCACGGGCGGTTGGGATCTGCTTTGCAGGTCAACCGCACGCGGGTGCCGCGATCTCGGCAGGGTCGCTGGCAAAAGTGGTACGGGTTTGAGCTGCGCAATGATCCCTTTGATACCTGTTATTTTGAGGATGACGATCCCACACCCCAAAAAATTGAAGGGTATCAGACCGATGGTCTGTTTCAAATTGGCATGGACTATATAAAAGACCGCACAGACGAACGGCCCTTCTGTATGGTCATTTCCGTGGAACCGCCTCACGATCCTTTTGTGGCTCCCGAAGATGTGCAATCCGCATGGGAAGCGAGAGATATTGTATTACCCGAAAATTTTGATGTGGCAGATCCCGCGGAGCGCGAAATTTTTATTCTCAATCGCAAGCGCTACAATGCCATGGTTGAGAATCTGGATGCCAATGTCGGAAAGATGATGGCTTTTCTCAAAACGGAGGGATTATTGGATGATACAATCGTGGTCTTTTTATCCGACCACGGCGAATTGGCGGGAGCACACGGTCTGCGTGCGAAGCAGTGGCCCTATGAAGAATCTGTGGGGATTCCGCTCATAGTGTGGGATTCTCGTGTGAGAGAACGCGCGGGAACGGTGATCAAAGATCCGACATGCACCGAAGATTTATTTCCAACATTACTCGGTCTGGCGGGATTGGTTCCCAAAAACAAGGTGCAGGGGACAAACTTGACACCGCTCATTCACGGGGATGTAGATGCGCTTGGTCGCGAGGGCGTTTTGCTCGAATTTGTTGCGGAACTGCGAGAACGGCCACCATTTTTTGATGAAGTCTGGCGGGGATTTCGCACGCGGGATTACAAATATACCGTGAAGGGAAACAACATGGGCGGCAAGCCCTGGCAATTTTTTGATTTGAAAAACGATCCCGGAGAAATGAATAATCTGGTAGATGATCCCAATTACCGCGACGAGGTCGCCCACCATCATCGCTTGTTGTGCGAGCGCCTGATTGAGACAGAGGATCACTTTGTCCTGCTCCCGGCCTTTGACAGTGAAGGTGTAAACGTCTGGGAGGAATAACTTCAGGGATTCCAGATTGTCGCGCCGATATAGCGTTCCCCTTCTGGCGTATCGTTATAATAATAGGCGGTTACAAGAGATCCATCGGGTCTCAAGACGGTCCGCGGATACCCGATATCCGCATTGCCACCATCGTCGCGCAGTACAATGTCCTCACTCCAGGAGGTTCCGGTTGTATCACAGATCCTGGCGCGGATACCATAAGGTGCTGCGCGATAACCGTAAGTTAGAACGATCCGCCCATCCTTCAGAAGCGTCAGTGTCGGCGGGTTCCCCCCCTGGCCAGAAGCCGGTACAGGCCGACCGATATGTGTCCAGGTCAACCCGTCATCTTCGGACAAGTACGTATCAATCCAGTGTTTAGACGCTGTAAATTCTCCGCGCTCCGTGCAGCGCACAGCGACGAGAATATGCCCATTACTGAGACGCAAACTTGCGGGCATAATTTGAAAACCCGCAGGCTCTTCACTCAGCCACGATAGAAATCCAAATTTGCGCCCGCCATCATAAGACCGCGCAGCAAATACGCGGCCTTCCAGCCCATTGCGCTTATTCGCTGTTAGAAATAGCGTACATTGATCCGCGCTATCTATCAGATAATCCGTTCGCGCAGCAATCCCGGTTTGCCCCCACATTGGGAGATAGAAAGGCCCGTTCCACGACTGGCATCGGTCCTGTGAATAGTACCAGAAGGAACAGACCCCTGGACCCAGGCCCGTCTTGGCGCACATCAATGCGAAGTCGGGATGCGAAAAATCCACATTGCCCGGACAATCTATCGGCCCGTGTTCTCCGTCCAGAATTTCACCTACGCGCAATCCCTCATTCATGTGTTCATCGGCTGATAATCCGCGATTTCCCGGGGTTTTGCACGGCATGGGCGTCACGTTCCAGGTTTCGCCGCCATCCAGGCTCCGCGCCTGCATGTTTACAAATGGGCGGTCTTTGTCTCGCGCGTGAAAACCGCCCTGGGGATCTGTAAATCCCAGCGTAAATCCCAGCGCGATCTCGTCACCCCACGACCACACGCCGTAATTTGCGGGCCAACCCGCAAAACGCCCCGTTTCTCGGTACACTGTTACGTGTTTCATAATTTGACCGTGCCATCTGCCAGCATGCTCAACAGTGCGGAATCATCTACATTTAGAGGTAATTCAACTTTGCCCCGGCGACGACTCGATTCATAAGTTGCAAAAATCAATTCTGTTGCTTGCAGTGCTTTGCGCCCTGAAAGTTCGGGTTCGCGTCCGTTTTTCACGGCATCGACGAGGTCCAGCACAGCAACGGTTGTCGCATCGCGCTGACTCACCATGCCGCTGAGATCTACATCTACCTCCTGGGTGCCCGATACAACGCGGAGTGGGCGAGCATCGCGCCCCCCAATTTCAATGAATCCTTCGCTCCCGACCAATCGATTCGCAATGCCCTGCATTCTGGTTACACCTGTTACCAACAACCCCTCGCGCCCATTTTGATACCGAATCCAGGAAATCCCGCTGCCTTCCACGGGGGTCCCAAATACCTCGCGCCCACCATCTGCGTCGATTTGCCCGATTACCCACTCGGCGGGTTCATCGTCATTGTAAAAGAAAAACATATCGAACCAGTGCGTGCCCCAGTCGAACATGTTCGGGCAATTGCCCTCAAAACGCCGCACTTCGCCAATGGCACCAGATTTTGCAATTTCTTTTGCCTTTATAAATTGCCCGGCAAACCGTCTCTGATGACAAAATGTAATGACCACGTCGTTATCTACGCATGCCTGATACAGCGATTTTGCCTCACCCCAGGTCGGTGCCATGGGCTTTTCTGCGTGAATCGCCTGAATCCCACTGCCCGCCGCATCTACAATCATATCGTGATGCAATCCGGTCCAGGTACACACACTTACAAAATCCAGGTCTTCCTCCTCCAGCATGTCGCGATAGTCTTCGTAGCCATTTTCAACACCAAATTCCGCCATATACGCCGAACGCGGATCCTCAAACGGATCGGCACACGCTACGATCACTACGTCGTCCGACGCGGTCCATCCGCGCGCGTGCGCTTTTCCACGACCGCCACAACCGATAACACCAGCTTTAAAATCTGCCATTTTTTTCTCCTTTTATGTTTCATCTGCAAGTTGTAACGCTTTATCAATGAGCGATACGCTCAAATATAAACCGTTATCGTGCAATGTAGTTAAAAGCGGCTTGATAGCATCAATCAATCCTTCTTTCTTCGCCAGCAACAAAACGCCAATCGTTCCGGTAAGCGGTAATCCGATCTGTTGGGCATACCCTCGCGCCTTTCGCTCGTCAATAATAACCAAACGCGCATCGTGTTCTTCAGCAAGAGCCAAAACGGAGGCTTCGCCGTGATGGAGTCCAACATA
Source organism: Candidatus Latescibacterota bacterium (assembly GCA_965205975.1). Lineage (GTDB taxonomy): Bacteria > Latescibacterota > UBA2968 > UBA2968 > UBA2968 > VXRD01. The sequence continues at coordinate 4,173,284 of OZ242195.1, read as the reverse complement.
AGCCAATGTACTTTGGGGATGGGGCAAAGGAACAGTTTTAATATAGGGCGCGTTGTTGAGTGCTACCCGACGAGCTATCGGTTCAGTTGCGATAAACTCATCTTCGACCGCCTGGGGGATCCACACTTCTGTGAAGAGTTCCCGCAACAGGAAAAGGCTGTTGAGTTCCCAAAGTGCAACGAGCGGTGTATTATTGGCGATGACTGGCTTTTTTTGCATTGGCTAAATCTGCTTCAAGTTCGTCAGCGGTTTCTCCAAAGGGCGAGAGACCGTACTGACCGAGAAGAAGCATAAATGTGGTGCGTGGTACACCCGCGAGTTGAGCGGCGAGTCCGGTGCTGAGTTTGCCGTTTTCGTAATATTTCAGTGCCAACAACAAACGGGCCTCTTTTTCAAATTCGTCGGGATCTTTTTTTAACGCCCCGAGAATTTTAGCAGGATATTCAATGGTTTGTGTATCCATTTTTTCCTCTCTTTATGTCTTCCAAATCGATGTCGCATCCACGACATAGCCCCTCTGATTATCCACTACGTTTAACAGGGGTTCTCCGGCGCAGAATCGACGCACATTTTCCACGATTAATGCCTTTCTGCGCTTGTCAATTTCGGGCGAAACACCAGCCACATGCGGCGTCAAAATTACATTTTCCATGGACCACAGGGCGTGATCTTGCGGCAGTGGTTCCTCTTCATAGACATCGAGTCCTGCACCGCCGATTTGCCCGGATTGCAATGCGCTGGTCAGTGCGTGCAATTGGACTACCTTGCCGCGGCCGATATTTATCAGAATGCCCGTATTTTTCATTGCGCGAAACATATCCGTGTCGAATAACCCTTCGGTCTGTGCTGTATGCGGTACGCAAATTACCACAAAATCCGACTCTCCGACCATATCCGAAAGTTCATCTGGGGAATAAATACGCGCGATAAAATCGGGTTTTCCCTTTGGGGCTGGATCCATTCCCAACACGCGCATGCCAAATGTCGGGCCTCGCTCGGCAACAGCCAGACCAATGCCTCCCAAACCGACGACGCCCAATGTCGTTCCCGCAAGATGGATGACCGGCGCGTCTTTTTCCCATTTTCCCTCTGACTGATTGCGAATATAGTGATGCAATCCGCGGGCAAATGCCATGAGCATTGAAAATACATGATCGGCGATCACATCGCTGTATATCCCGCGGATATTCGTTACCGTCAAATCGCTTTCTCGCAGTTCTGGAAAGTAATAGCCATCCAGCCCGGCACTCGTCGCCTGCACCCACCGCAGTTTTTTCGCCGCTTTCAAAATCTGCGGTGTCATGCCGCCGAAATAGGCATCTGCATCGCCAATTTCGGATAATAAGTCCTCTTGAGATTTCACGACTACAGTTTCTACACCCAGGTCGCGGATCTGTTGCATGTATTCATCTTCCAGCGCCCGCTGCAATACCATTTTTATTGCCATTTTACAACCTCCAAGCGAATCAACGAATAGACGAATCCCGCCCAGCAACCCCCTGGACGGGCGAGAGGCACTATCTCTACATTGTTCTCTGCACTGTTTTAAGACTGCCAGGGCACACTGCCGTTTTGCTGCATTTCCGTCTGCAACAACTCACCCATTTCCCGAAATGCGCCTATTTTTGCCCGATCGGATGTCTCTTGAGGATCATTGCCCAGGTCATAAAGTTCCAGTGGTTCAAAAGGACTGTTGTGCAGCAATTTGATATTGCCGCGTCGAACAGCGTGCTGGTTTAGTCCGAGAAAGGAGTGGCCCCCGTCTTTTCGCACCCAGTACATCGCGCGATCAGAGAAATCCTGGTTTTCTCCTCTCAGCGTTGGTAAAATAGACAGTCCCTCAATCTCATGGTTGACCGATGCACCTGCTATATCGCAGGCTGTGGGAAACAGGTCCATTAGCATCGCAACGTTGTCACATACCAGGCCTTTTTCGATTCCATCTGCCCACATTGCACAGGCAGGTACTCGAATGCCACCTTCATACATCTGTCCTTTTCCGCCTTTTAGATCACCGTTGGTCGCGCCCACATTTAACTGTCCGCCATTGTCTGACGTGTAAACCACAAGTGTATTGGAGAGTTGTCCGGTGTTCTCGAGCCCGTCTATGACCCGACCAATGCCCGCATCCATGTGTTCGACCAGTGCGATGTATTTCACCCGTTCGGGCGAGGCATCAGGCTCGCGCTGGCGCACCCGTTCAATCCATTCTTCTGGCGGTTGAATGGGTGTGTGCGGCGCATTATAAGCCAGATAGAGGAAGAACGGTTGTGACGAATGCGCGTGTCCGCGAATCACGTCTATCGCCCATTCTGTAAACAAATCCGTCGCGTGTCCTCGCGGATCAATTACCTCGAGATCTTTCCGCATGTAATTCTGGTCGTGCCGCAAATGCGTGTAATAGTCGTCCATCATGTCGCCCAAAAAACCGTGGAAATGATCAAACCCGCGCTTACACGGATGGTTTTCTGGCTCGAGGCCCAGATGCCATTTTCCAATGATGGATGTGTGATAGTCTTTTTGTTTGAGCATTGATGGCAGTGTTATGGCATCGCGACTGAAATAGCCCCAATTGCTCTCGGGGTACGTGCGAATCACGCCAGGCACGCCGACCCGATCTGGATATCGCCCCGTCATCAATGCTGCGCGACTGGGGGAACATACGGATGAATTTGCGTAGAACTGCGTCAAGCGAATGCCGTTTTCAGCAATGCGATCGATATTTGGCGTTTGAATATGCGGTCCCCGATGCGCTGAGATATCGCCGTAACCGTGATCATCGCCCAGGATTATCAAGATATTTGGCAACTGTGCCATTTCATCTCCTTATAATTACATGTGCCGGAGCATCCGCCGCACCAGTTCGCGTTTTTCCTCGGGATCTTTTGCCCAGCAAATTTCCTCAAACCGATCTTCAAATGTTCCGGAATTTTCGATCTTTCGATCCCGACTCAATTTTTGTAACTGCGCAATTTCGCGGGTATCGAGTCTGTGGGACATGCGGTTTAGTGCAAATTTGAATCGTTTCGGATTTCGCAAAAAATAAGTGCCCAGATCCCGGAGCATATCGCCGTATTTCAAGCCTTGCTCCGCAACAGTTTCCGCGAGTTTGTCCTTTTGCATGACTAAAATCCTCCTGTTACTCATTGGGGCGTTTTCCAATTGTATCCGCGAGGTGGTCCATCAGATCGTCGAGTGCCTGCCGCGATGTGCGACCGCGAAATGCTTTGAGCGTCGGATCGTTTGTTTCCACCATCCATTCATCGAGTGCGTTTCTCAAGCCTTGGATTTCATCGGCATAGTTGGGGTCGTCAATCAGGTTGTTCAGCGCGTTGGGGTCGTTCTCAAAATCGTAAAATTCTTCGAGTACGCGATAGCTGAACAAATGGTTTCGCGCAGCCAATTCCGGGTCGTTGGCTTCTGCTTCTTTCATCGCCTGCCAGGACCGACCATTCTGGGATTCATTTCGAAATTCTCGTTCGCCATCAGACCAGGGATTGAAGATATAGCCGAACCGCGTATTTTGCACGCATCGCATCGGGTAATTGCGCCGTCCCGAAGTCTGGTGAAATTGCGTGAACACTTGTTCGCATCCATCCTGTTTTTCACCCCGCAATACGGGCAAACGCGATTTGCCATTGACGCCGTCCGGGATATCTACCCCAATCGCATCCAGTACTGTGGGTAAATAATCTACCCCGGAAATAAAATGCTCGGTATCCACGCGTCCGGCTTGAATAACCGCGGGCCATCGCGCCAAAAAGGGTGTGCGCGTGCTGTTTAAGTAACAATTTGTTTTTGCGAAGGGGAATGCCATGCCATTGTCGGATAAGAACATTATCAGTGTGTCCTCCGCCACGCCCGCTTCGTCTAATACATCGAGCAATCTGCCTACGGTATCATCACAGCGGCGAACAGAGTTGTAATACTCGGCTATTTCCAGACGCACATCCGGTAGATCGGGCAAGAACTCGGGAATGACCACTTCTTCTGGATCAAATGTGCGCGAGGGGGGCACCGCAGGCGGGTCGAGTTCGCTGTACCATTCGGGCTTGTCATTGCCGTAAAACGGGCGGTGTGGATCGTGGGAATTTGCCATGAGGAAAAATGGGCGGTCGCCATCTACGGCAGATTGAACAAAGCTTTTTGCATGCTGATAATACGCATCGGGATTTCGTCCCTGCCCCAAATTGATCTGATCATGCGCCATGTCCCATTGAAATGCCGCATAAGGCGTCGAGTGCGGCACCTTGCCTAAAATGCCCACGTCATAGCCCTCACCGCGCAAAATATCGGGTAGAATGGGGACGCCTTCGTGTCGCAAGTGATAAAAGCCCTCGCCCCCGCTGAGATGCGGATAGCGCCCGGTCATCAATGCCGAGCGGCTCGGTTGGCATACTGCAATTGTCACATGTCCGTGGTTAAACCGCAATCCCCCCCCAGCTAATCGGTCAATATTTGGGGTCGTCCCCGCTGTTGGGCAACCAAACGCCCCCACTGCATCCCAGTTCATGTCATCTGCTGTTATCAACATAAAATTTGGTCTGTCCATATTGCTCCTTTCCTCTATTCTTCCCCATCGTAATAGTCCGTCTCGGTCAGGCGGCCCAATTTGCCTGGTGGACGGATCGCCCATTTATCCGAGTCCGGATAATAGACCGGGTCACTTACGGGATTGTCGGCAATGACATAATAAATCAAGTCCTCTGTCGCACTTGTGTTGCGAATCTGATGCGCGGTGCCGGGTGGTTGAACGAATGCATCGCCTACTCCCACCTCAAATGTGTGATCATTTCGGCGCACGGCACCCTGGCCTCGGAGCACGATATAAAATTCCCACTGTACCTGGTGCGCGTGGCACGGAAAATTTATCTTTCCCGGCGGCAATCGCACCCATTCGACCTCAAAGGGTTGTCCCGTGGTTTCTAATGCTCCGGAAATATCCTTCCAACACAAACCGTATTTGCCCGTGTGCGATTGGCGCGATTTTTCCTCTATTTCCGATTCGTTGATTTTTTCTATCACTGTGATTTTCCTTCACTTTGGTGGTTTACTGCGCGTTCCATCCGCCATCCACATATAGCGATGCTCCCGTCATAAAGCTGGAGGCATCGCTCGCCAAAAATAAGGCTGCGCCACGAATTTCATGCAATTCGGCCCAGCGATTTAATGCCGTCAATTCCAACAACGACTTCACTTTCTCGGGCGTCTTGAGAAGCGGCACATTGATCTCTGTTAAAAAGGGTCCGGGACACAGGGCATTGCACCGCACATTGGACTCGGCCCACTCCAGAGCCATCGTTTTAGTCATGCCGATTAATCCCGCTTTTGACGAACAATAGGCCGAGCGCTCTCTTAACCCGACGCCGCTTAATGCCGACGCGATGTTCACCACTGACCCCGATCCCTGGGGCTTCATAACCCGGGCGGCCGCACGGCAACACAACCATACGCCGGTCAGATTGATATCGATCACTTGCTTAAACTCGTCGAGGGGAAACTCCTCTACGGGATGCCGAATATTAATCCCCGCGCTGTTGATCAACACGTCCAGCTTGCCGTATTTCTCGATGACGGTATCAAATACCCGATCCACGTCTTTTTCACGGGTTACATCTCCAGCGATACCGAGACTTTCTTGCCGTGTTTCATCTGCGATCTCTGAGGCCACGCGGTCACAATCTGCCTGCGTCCGCGAGCAAATGACGGTTTTTGCACCGGCCTGCGCCAATCCCATCGCCATTGATGCGCCCAATCCTTTGGATCCCCCGGTGATTAACGCGACCTTTCCGTCTAATCGAAATAAATCCATTACATATATTTCTGACATGTTGTTCTCCATTACGGTCTCAATGTCACCTTTACGGACTGCGTTCCGTCTGCGACGAGGTCCATGCCCTTGTGAAAATCCTCAAGTGGCAATTGATGGGTTACGATCTGGTCCATTGGGAGGAGACCCTGTTCGAGCATTCGAATGGCAATGGGATAGGAATGGGGACTTAAATGAGCGCCGTGAATATTGAGTTCTTTTGTGTCGCCAATAATCGTCCAGTCCGTTGTCACGGGTTCGCGCATCACGCTGAATTCGACAAATGTGCCGAGTTTGCAAATCATGAGCAGTCCCTGTTCCACTGCCGCGGGATGCCCGGTCGCCTCGATATACACATCGCAACCATAACCTTCTGTCAATTTATGGACTTCGTCAACCACATCCACCGAATTTGGATTCAGCCCCAGATCCGCCCCACACGCTCTGGCTATTTTTAGACGTCTATCACTCAGGTCTAACGCAATCAGCAAAGCGGGATTCTTCATTCGCGCAGCAGCGACCATACCCAGGCCCAGTGGTCCCGCGCCGGCAATGACGACTGTGTCATTTAACTGGATATTGCCGCGTTCGACCGCGTGAATCGCACAGGCGAGGGGTTCTACATACGCTGCATGCGCGGCGGGTATGGATTTTGGCACGCGATAATTCAGGGCTTTAGCAGGCAACCTGCAATATTCGGCCATTGCGCCAAAGGTCGCCTGGCGAAAGCCGTAAATATCGTGTACCATGCACATCCAGTATTGCCCGCGCAAGCAATAACGACACGCGCCGCACGGCACGATTTGCTCCGATACGGCGAGGTCGCCAATCGCCAATCCATATTTGTTACCAGCTCCGTCACCGAGTGCTACGACCTCTCCCACAAATTCGTGCCCGGGAATAATCGGTGCCTGGCAATAGCCCTCGCGGTGGGAATCGCCCCAAAACATGGGTGCTCCCAAATAGCACTTTAAATCGCTTGCACATATACCGACCGATTGCACGCGAAGTAGAACCTCTCCCGCCTCTATCTGGGGTACTGCGTATTCTTCCAGGCGATAATCTTCGGGCGCGCGGCACATTACTACGGGCATTGTTTTTGGCAGATCACCCATATCGAATCCTTTTCTTGACAAGAGAAAGACGTTAGGATACACTTTAAGAGTTTGACAGTATAAAGAAAAACGCAAAAATTTTCATCTCTAACTTTATGAGGCAAAAGTGGCAATTGGTATCGGCTTGATTGGCATGGGTGTTGTCGGTGGCGGCGTGGCACGTATTTTGCGTGATCGCGACCATGAATTTAAACACGTTCGGGGTCTTGACCTCGACATTCGCAAAATCGCTGTGCGCGATCTGTCCAAACCTCGCGCAATTGACTTGCCTTCTGACCGTTTTACGACCAATCCCATGGATGTGGTCGCCGACCCTGCAATCCAGATTGTGGTCGAGGTGATGGGCGGTGTTGATGCGGCTTATGATCTCGTTCTCGCGGCGCTTCAAAATGGCAAAGATGTGGTTACGGCGAACAAAGCCCTTCTTGCCGAACGCGGCGACAGCCTCTTTGAGGCAGCGGTTCAAAACAATGTTGGACTCGGCTTTGAGGCCAGCGTCTGTGGCGGCATTCCCATTATCCAAACACTCAGCCAGGGTCTGGTGGCCAACAATATTCAATCGCTCTACGGTATCCTCAACGGCACGACCAACTACATCCTCACCCGCATGACAGAAGCCGGAGAGGATTTTGATCCCATGCTGAAAGAAGCACAGGACAAAGGGTTTGCAGAAGCCGATCCCACTATGGATATCGACGGCACGGATGCGGCTCAAAAGCTCGCGCTTCTCTGTCGCCTTGCGTTTCGCCAGCGCGTCTCGTCCGGCGATATTCTCAAAGAGGGCATCTCTCATATTACCGCATTAGATATCGATTTTGCCCGCGAACTTGGCTATACCATCAAATTGCTCGGCATAGCCAGCGTGGTGGGCAGTCGCATTGAAGCGCGCGTGCATCCCGCCTTTGTGCCTCACGATGCACTCCTGGCCGATATACGCAATGAATTTAACGCTGTGGAAATTGTCGGCAGTGCGGTTGACGCTCAGGTCTTTTACGGCAAAGGTGCCGGCGAATTGCCCACAGCCAGCGCGGTGATTGCCGATCTCGTCGCCATTGCCGAGCGGCGCAAAGCCGGTCTTGGTCCTGCGGGAGCACCACTTGCTCCGCTGCCCGAGGCCGACCGCGTTCCCATCGGCGATATTCAGACCGGCAGCTATTGTAGGCTTACCGTTTACGACAAACCCGGGGTTCTGGCGCAGGTTGCAGCACTCTTTGCCGGTGAGAATATTAGCATAGAAACCGTTATTCAGCACGGGCGCTCGGAAACAGAAGGTGGCACAGTTCCTCTGATCATGATCACGCACGATGCTCCCGAATCCGCAATGCAACGTGCCATCACGCGCATCGGGAATTTGCCCGCTGTGACAGAAAAACCGCAGAGCATTCGCATTTTGCATCCATAAGAGGATGAAAAAACAAAAAAGCGGCAGAAAAAACTCTCTGCCGCTGCGTATTTCAGTTCAAAAGTGTGTTGTTTACTTCCATCCCGTTCGCTTTTGCACCTCGCGCCATAACGTCTTCATCGTTCCGTTTTCCTCAGCAGTGTTCTCATCTTCACTTTCACTTACTTCTTCAGATGTCGCGTCCATGGCGGTTTCGCCTTCTTCCTCATCCTGGCTGACCTGTGCCACATCGATTACCCGGTCGCCGTCATCCGGGTTGATCAGACGCACGCCCTGCGTATTGCGCCCTATCACGCTCACGTCCGCTACTTTTTGTCGGATCAAGATGCCATTTTGTGTCACAATCACCATATCGTCGCGGCTGTCTTCCGTCACACCCATCACCGATACCACGGGACCATTGCGATCTGTGGTCTTGATGTTGATCACGCCTTTACCACCCCGGTTTGTCAGGCGATACTCCGAAATCGGCGAGCGCTTGCCATATCCATTGGCACAGACGGTCAATAAATGAGACTGCTCGACATTTTCAGGATTAATGACCACCATGCCCACCACCACATCATCCCCTTGCAAAGACACGCCGCGCACTCCCTGTGAGTTGCGCCCCATAGCCCGCACCTTGTTTTCGTCAAAGTACACAGCTTGTCCGTGCTTTGTGGCAATGATCACCCGGTCGTTACCCCCTGTAACCGCGGCTTTGATTAGCTGATCGTCTTCCCGCACATTCATCGCAATAATGCCACCCTTGCGCGGGCGACTATAAGCCGATAGCGCGGTCTTTTTTGTTAGCCCCTTTTGGGTTATAGACAGCAGATAGCGGTCTTCATCAAATTCGCGCACTGGCACGACCTCGGCGACTTTATGCCCAAAGGGAATATCTACCACATTGACAATGGGCCGACCGCGCGCTTGACGCGTACCCCGTGGAATTTCATGGACTTTTAACCACACACAGTGCCCGCGGTCTGTCAATACGAGGATATAACTGTGCGTGGAAGCCACGAACAAGCTTTCTACAAAATCTTCATCTTTTGTTCTCATCCCCGTGATTCCGCGACCGCCGCGGTTTTGTGCGCGATAGGTGGATACGGGAATGCGTTTGATATACCCGTTGTGAGAAATTGTAATGACCATATCTTCTTCGTGGATCAAATCTTCAATACTGAACTCAGAAGCCGAGAACACGATTTCTGACCGCCGCTCGTCGCCGTACTTTTCGCGCATCACATCCAATTCGTCTTTGACAATTTGCATGCGCGATTCGCGGTTGTCCAGAATAGAGCGCAAGCGTTCAATCTCTTGCGTCAGGTCGGAGTATTCATCTTCTATCTTTTGTTGCTCCATGTTGGTCAATCGCTGCAATGTCATGGACAGAATGGCCTGTGTCTGGCGTTCAGATAATTCGAGTTGTGCCGTCAACGCACGCCGCGCTTCATTGGGATCTGCTGACCCGCGGATAATGCGGATTACTTCGTCAATATTGTCCTGCGCGATTATCAATCCTTCCAGGATATGTGCGCGATCTTCAGCTACTCGCAGTTCGTATTCTGTGCGTCGCTTTACGACATCGTGGCGGTGGTCGATATAGCACTGTAACATGTGCTTCAAGGTCACTTGTTGTGGCCGGCCGTTGACCAGTGCAACCATATTGGCCGCAAATGTCGTTTCCAATTGGGTGTTTTTGTAGAGCTGATTCAGGATCACATCCCCGACTACATCGCGTTTGAGTTCCACCACGATGCGCAGCCCATCGCGGTCGGATTCATCCTGAATATTTGAAATCCCTTCAATGCGTTTTTCGCGCACCAGATCCGCCATTTTTTCCAATAGCGTTGTCTTGTTCACCATATAGGGGATTTCTGTGATGATAATGGTTTCTCGACCGGTTTTGTCTTCTTCTATATCGGCTTTTGCCCGGATCCGCAGATGTCCGCGTCCCGTCTGATAGGCGTCTAAAACGCCACCTATACCATAAATGATGCCACCGGTTGGAAAGTCGGGTGCTTTGATATATTCCATCAACTCAACAATATCCAATTCGGGATTATCGATCAATGCGACAAGGCCATCGGCGACCTCCTGCAAATTGTGCGGTGGGATTGCCGTCGCCATTGTCGTGGCAATGCCTACAGCACCGTTGCAGACCATGTTTGGAAACGCAGAAGGCAATACTTTGGGTTCTTCCAGGCGCTCGTCGTAGTTGGGGCGATAATCAACAGTCTCTTTCTCGAGGTCGTTCAACATCTCCTGCCCCGGTCCGGCCATACGCGCTTCTGTGTAGCGCATTGCAGCGGGTGGATACCCGTCGATGGAGCCAAAATTACCCTGTCCATCTACGAGTGGATAACGCAACTTAAAATCCTGCGCCAGATGCACCAGCGTTGGATAGACAATGTCTTCACCGTGCGGATGATAATTGCCCGAGGCATGACCGGCAATATGAGCGCATTTTCGATGCTGACGGTTTGCGCCCAGGCCGAGGTCATTCATCGCCACCAAAATGCGTCTTTGCGATGGCTTCATCCCATCGCGCACATCCGGCAATGCGCGATTGACCAGCGTGCTCATCGAATAATCGAGCATGGACTTTTTCAACTCATCACCAATTTCAACAGGGATCACTCGCGATCGTTCTATCAACATTGTCTTATCGTCTCCTTGGTGTTATCTGTCGCCAGTCGCCAGTTTTTAAGGTCCCGACACATCCAACTCCGCTTCCAGTGCGTGTTCTTCGACGTATTTTCGCCTGGGAGCGACATCATCGCCCATAAACATTGAAAATGCGTGCTCTGCTTCCATCGTATCTTCTTCCGTAACGATTAACACCGTGCGCGTCTCGGGATTCATGGTGGTTTCCCACAATTGTTCGGGATTCATTTCCCCCAAACCTTTGTAGCGCTGAACCGTCACGCCTCTTCCTTCTTCGCCCAATTCTTCCAATATTCGGTCTCGCTCGGCATCGTCATAAGCATAGCGTTCTGTACGCCCTTTTTTTACGAGATATAAAGGCGGTTGGGCGATGTACACGCGCCCGTCCAAAATCATCGGACGCATATAGCGAAAGAAAAACGTGAGCAACAAAGATCGAATATGCGAGCCATCTACATCGGCGTCTGCCATGATGACAATTTTGCCGTAGCGCAGTTTTTCCACATCGAAGTCTTCCCCAACGCCAGCACCGAGTCCCAGGATAACGGGCTGTAATTTGTCGTTGCCCAATACCCGATCCAGCCGCGTTTTCTCCACGTTTAGCAATTTGCCCCACATCGGTAATATCGCCTGAAATGCGCGATTGCGTCCCTGCGCTGCCGAACCGCCGGCCGAGTCACCCTCCACCAGAAAAATTTCTGTTTCTTCTTTGTTTTTCGAAGAACAATCCAATAACTTACCGGGCAATCCGCCCCCTTCAAGTACGCCTTTGCGGCGCACGAGTTCGCGTGCTTTCCGCGCAGCTTCTCGCGCCCGAGCCGCATCAATGGCTTTTTGCAAAACCCTTTTTACCATACTGGGGTTTTCTTCAAAAAATTCGCCCAACTTTTCTCCCACCAGTGATTCAACAATGCCGCGCACTTCGCTGTTGCCCAGTTTCCTTTTGGTCTGGCCTTCAAACTGGGGTTCGGGCACTTTTACACTGACCACAGTGGTAAGCCCTTCACGGGTATCTTCGCCTGAAAGCGCGAATTTTTCATTTTTAAACACATTGTTTTTGCTGCCATAAGCATTTAATGTCCGGGTAAGGGCTGTTCTGAATCCGGTTTCGTGTGTTCCACCTTCAAGTGTGTGGATGTTGTTGACGTAGCTCAAAATATTTTGCTGGTAAGAATCATTGTACTGAAATGCCACCTCGGTAACCACGCCATCGCGTTCGCCTCCAAACTGCACGGGATCGTGGAGTGCTGAACGTCCCTCGTCCATATATTCTACAAAGGCTTTCAGACCGCCGTCATAGTGAAAAATTTCTTCATAATCGTCGCGCAGATCTTTTAGTGCAATGGTAAGCCCGCGGTTCAAAAATGCCAGCTCGCGCAATCGATGCGCCACAATTTCCTGGTTGTATTCAACGGTTTCAAAAATTTCATCATCTGGCTGAAATGTGGTCCTGGTTCCCGTCGTCGATCCCGCACCAATATCCTCTACTTCTGTAACGGGTACCCCGCGTTCATAACGCTGTGAATACAACCGCCCTTCAGGATCAATGAGTTTGGAACACACTTCAACTTCACACCATTTTGATAGGCCGTTGACCACAGAGACGCCTACGCCATGGAGGCCTCCCGAAACCGCGTAATTTTTTTTGTCAAATTTTCCCCCTGCATGCAGCACGGTCATGACGACTTCCAGGGCAGAGCGCTGTTCTTCTGGATGTTGATCAACGGGAATACCCCGGCCATTGTCCGTTACTGTAACCGAGCCATCTGTATTGAGAGAAACCTCAATGCGATCGCAATGCCCTCCCATGGCTTCGTCAATGCTGTTGTCAACAACCTCCCAGATCAAATGGTGCAGACCATTAACGCCAGTATCGCCAATGTACATTGCCGGGCGTTTCTGCACTGCTTCAAGACCCTTGAGGACTTGAATATCATCGGCGGTATAACCATTTTCAACTGCATCTGCCATATATGACTCCTGTGTAGAGGACGTTGATTTTAACTATTGTAATCTGATTATTTTTACAACCTCACCGCCAACCTCGCGGTTCAAATTTTGACGTATATTCTCGCGTTGAAAGATCAACCAGTGCCGCCAGGTGGGGTTTTGTACTGAGACCGTTAATTGCCCCCCCCGAAAGCCTTCAGCTTGCGTTACAGCAGCTATATCTTCACCCACAATTTCTTCCCAGAGTGACAACACGCGCTGTTCTCTCAATTTTTCCGCAATTCCCAGGTTATCCGCCAACTGGCGAATGGCATCACCTGCGGAAACCGGCTCGGATGTCCCACCAGCCCGATACTTGTAAACACCACTCTTGCGTCTATCAATCTCGGCATCCATAACGTTATTCACAATTTCAACAGCCGAAACCCCTGGGCTTCAAAATCCAAATCCGGATCGCGTGCTGAGGTTACGACCACCTGCCCAAAATCGGGGATCAGGTTCAATACGGCTTTTGCCCGATTGGGATCGAGTTCTGAAAACACATCGTCCATCAGCAAAACAGGGCGCCACCCGGTTTGTTGCTCTAAAAATGTTGCTTCGGCCAGTTTCCAGGAAAGGAGAACGGTTTTGAGTTGGCCCTGGGACGCGAATTGATGTACAGCTTTGTCATCGAGTGTAAAAATCAAATTGTCGCGGTGTGGTCCCGTAAGTGTATATCGCAATTCGACTTCTTGTGGCAATCGGGTCGTCAGTGCTTCGAAGAGTATTTCCCTGCCCTGGTCGCGCGTTTCCATGGATATGGGACTGCGATAACTCGCTTTCATTTTTTCGGGTGTGGGCGCGATAGCCCGATAGTATTCCAACAGAAGATGTTGTATATCATTCAGTGCTTCGAGACGGCGAGATATAATGCGAGCACCCAAATTGGACAATTGCTCATTCCAAGGTTCAACTTGTTCGGGATGTGATAATAATGCTGAACGGCGGTCTTTTAACAACCGATTGCGCTGCGCCAAAACGCGCTGATACCCTTCCAGATCAGCCAAATAGGATGCGTTTGATTGCGAAACGAGAATATCTAAAATACGGCGGCGCTGAGCCGGTTCCCGCAATACGAGATCTACATCTTCGGGGGAAAATAAAACAGCGTTGAATGCGCCAATAAGGTCTGAAAGGCGGGGAAGAGATGTCTCTGCAAGAGAGGCTTGTTTCTTGCCGACGAGGGGATCGTAGGCAATGCGAATGGGAAAGGAACGATCTTCGCGCTCTATCTGGGCGTCGATCACGAAATAGTTAGCACCCCACCTGAGCACGTCCCGATCTCTGGCACCGCGACCCGATTTTGCCAGTGCCAAAAAATACAACGCTTCTAAAACATTTGATTTCCCGCGGGCATTATCTGCCCAAATTGCCGTTTTTGCCTGATCAAATGTAAATTCAGCATGCTCAAAGTTTCGAAAATTGGTGAGTTTAAGAGAGGAGACATACATCATTCATTGAGCCGCAAGGGCATAAGGAGACAAAGATAGTCTTCGCCTTCGAGTTGTTCTCCAGGTCTGATGATTCCCGCGGCAACAGCGCTGTCGAGTTCAAAGAGGATTTCGTCACAATTGATGCGCCGGAGCACGTCTTGTAGATAGCCGGAATTATATCCAATGGTCATTTCATCTTCATCGTATTCAACGCCCATAGATTCGCGCGCTTCGCCTCCTATTTCCTGGCTGGTAGCCGACAATGCGAGTTCGTTCTTTTGGAGTTCGAGCCGCAATTGATGGGTTTGGGCACTTGCCAGAATGGATACGCGTCGCACAGCAGGTAGCAATTGGCTGTTCGAAACGCGAAGGCGCTTGCCGTTGTTTTGGGGAATCACTTGTTCGTAATCGACATAAGGACCTTCAATTAGTCGAGAGAAAATCTGGATGGCGTCTTCGTCGCCCAGTGAAAAGAGCACATGGCTTTGCCCGAGTTGGACTTTTTGAAGATCTATCCCCCCCCCCATGAGTTTAACCACATGATTCAAAGCGCGAGGGGGAACAATCGCCTCTTTATTTTCTTCGGGTAATCCATCCTGAATCCGCGAATATTTGACCAGGCGGTGACCATCTGTTGCCACCATGGTCATGCGTCCATTGCCAACCTGCCAGAGCACTCCTGTGAGTATCGGGCGAGTTTCATCGCGAGATACGGCAAAGATCGTCTTAGAGATCATCTCGCTGAGAACATCGCTATCGGCCGAAGAGTCCTGAGACTCCTCATCTTCATCGGATAGAAACGCGATCTCGGGACCGTCAATCTCCTCAGGCAGTTCGGGAAAGTCGTCGGCTGGCACCGACATCAAGGCATAAGTTCCTTCGGCACCACTTTGGCGCTGAAGCGTTACACGACCTTCTTCAGCGGTGAGGGATAGGGATTCTTCGGGCAACTCGCGCACAATTTCTGAGAATTTGCGCGCTGGCACCGTTGTTGCCCCGGCGTCTTCGATGGTGGCTGAAAGTTTGCATGTTATTGATATATCGAGATCTGTGGCACTCAAACACACATCGCTACCATTGTTTGCATCTATCAAGATATTGGACAATACTGGCAATGCGGTTTTAGAGGGCACAATATCAATCACAGCCTGGATACCTTTGAGGAGTTCATCTTTTTCTATTGATACTTTCATGAATGCGTCTCTCCCAAGCGCGTGAAGCTCTTTGTAAATGATTTTTTATGGTGTTGAATAGCGCGTTTTTTCAAGTTCAAAAATGGCTGATTTTTTGTTCAATTACAAACATCATAATTTACTGAATTTTAACGGTTTTGTCAACCTTACTTTTTCTTATAAAACCCTCTGTGTCCCAAAGAATTATCAGAAAAAAAAACAGCAACTTAAATGGTTAAA
The DNA here is from genome assembly GCA_965205975.1 of Candidatus Latescibacterota bacterium. Lineage (GTDB taxonomy): Bacteria > Latescibacterota > UBA2968 > UBA2968 > UBA2968 > VXRD01. The sequence continues at coordinate 4,157,472 of OZ242195.1, read as the reverse complement.
AATACACGTCTTTCCGCGAGCCATAATCCCTTTGCAATAACTGTTTCACCGGTGAATTTCTCCCAGTGTCTGGCATAGGTGTTCACCTGGTCGGCTGTTTGCTCACACAGTGCCTGTACATCTTCATCGGTTTTCACCACATTGGTTTTGTAATCGACGATTTTCCATCCTTCGGGCAGGCGATAGACCAGATCGATGACGCCGCGAATAATTTCGCTGGTGTTGTTCTCCGCTTGCGATACCGCAAAGGAGACTTCGGTATATACGGTTTCTGAAGCCTGTATTTCCGCCCATATCTCCGAGTTGCGAAATTGCTGCAAGGCGTCCAGTGCGTGCGGTAGAAACCCGGCGTCTGAACCTGCATCATTCAGCAAATGCGCGACATAAGGCGTTGGATCATCGGGCAATCGCCTGTTGATGGCATCGTCGAATATCTGGTGGATCACGATGCCATACGCTGCTCCTTTTCCTGCTGGTGTTGCTGATCTTCCCTCGTCTGAATACGTGATGTCCACCCGGTCATCTGTCACCTGTGTGATTTCAAAGGATTGTTTTTTTACAGCTTGCCAGAATTGATTCCGTTGCTTTCGTTCCAGTTCTACAGACGGTGTTTTGGTTGATGGGGTTTCTGGGATGGGTTGTGATGAAGGGGTGCCGTGCGCCAGTTCGGGCACGTTTTTTAGATGAGGATAGAGCGGCGACCACGGTCCATGGTCGGGTTTTTCCTCGTAGGTGGATACTATGAGCAAATTTTCTGCGCGCGTTGCCGCTACGTAGAGCAATCGCAGTTCTTCGCCTTGCAAAAATCGCGTTTCTTCGGTTTCGGCGTCTTCCCAACCTACAGGCTCGGCGACGACCTCGCGTTGATATGGTCCGCGGGGTTTTGTAATGGGCAATGCCAAAAAGGGTTCGTCGCGGGTGCGGGATACGTGAAATTCGGGACCATAGCGCGTGTAACTCGTGTCATAGGGGTCGGCGAGGAAGACGATTTTGCCCTGTAACCCCTTGGCCTGGTGCAGGTTCATCAATCGCACGACGTCTTCCTGTGCGGAGGGAATGGTCATTTGTTCAATTTTGTAGTCTCTGTCGTCAATGAGGGCGCGTAGTTCGGTCACTACCTGCCCCCAATGCATTCCCTGTGCGCTCCATTCTCGGACGAGAGATAAGATTCGGATGAGATTGCCGGCATGTGTTTCTCCCATGGGCAGAGTGCGCACAAAAGGCAGGAGGCCGAGGCTTTCTACACAGCGCGCTATGGCGGTATCGGGCGATAGAGATTGCAACCATTCCGACGCTTTTTTGAGATGGTCATAAGCCTGCTCGAATGTTTGGCGCAATTCTGGGTCCATTCCTTTGGGCAAATCGCGTGTCCAGTTGAAATCGCCGCCTGATTTTTTGAAGGCATAGAGGGCATCATCTCCCAGGCCGACGAGATCCCCCCGCAAATAGGCGAGTAGCGGTAGCGGATTGTCAGGCATATAAACGGTTTCCAAAAAGTCCGCGAGTGTGTGCAATACGTCTGCTTCGCCCAGGCGATCGCCTCCCGTGATTTCAAAGGGTATGCCGCGTTCCTCCAGTGCTTGGGCGTAATGGGACAAATAGCCAGAGGTGCGCGTTAAGATGAGAAAGTCGCCCGGCGATGCGTTGGCGGCTTCCCCATTAAATTCCGTTTTGCCTTCTATGGCCGCTGCGATGAAGTTTGCAATCCGCCTGGCGTCTTCCTCCGCGATCTGGCTTCGGCTGTTGCGATAGACTTTGTCGATTGAGATTCGGCGGACTGCATCTGTTTCATCATTGGATCTGTATTTGAATAGCGGAGCAAATTCAGCTTGATAGGGTTTTTCATGCGCGGCGAATAGGGGTTCAAATGCCGCGTTGATCCAATCACAGAGGTGGCCCAGTGAGCGAAAGTTTGTGTTCAGGCCGACGATATCGCCATTGGTGTTTTCAATGCGGTTGCGGACGAGGTCAAAGGTTTCGACATCCGCGCGGCGAAAGCGATAGATCGATTGTTTGCCGTCGCCTACTAAAAATAAGCTGCCCGGGCGGGGTGTGAGTTTGCGCCAATCGGTCTCTTCCAGATTTTCGCCGGTTAAATACAACAATATTTCGGCTTGGATGGGATCGGTATCTTGAAATTCATCTACGAATAGGCAGCGATAGCGCTCCTGAAAGTGACGGCGCACTTCAGGGTGGTCGCGCAGTAATCGCGCGGCGAGTTCGAGCAGGTCCTGAAATGTGAGGCGTCCGGTTTCGCGGCGGGTTCTGGCGTATTCTGCAACTGCGTCATCGACATAAGGGGCAGCGAATCGGTAGATGTATTGCCGCCATTGGGTGAGGGTGGGGTTGAGTATTTCGGTTTGAAATTCGGGTAATAAGGTGTCTCGCAAGTGTTTTGCAAAATCCTGGTTGGGTGTCCAGCTTTTGAGGGTGACACCGAGGTTTCCGCTGAGTATTTGCAGGAGCTCGATGCGATCCGCGTCGGACTGAATTCCCCGGTTCGACAGGAATAATCGCGTGCGCACCAATGCTGTCTGGAGGGCATCGCGTCTGCCTGGGAGGGGATCGGGGATAAAGGCTCCCGTGTGTTGTAGAAAGGCTTCAAGTTCTGAAACTGCGGTCGATAGATCGGGTTTTTGTACAGATTCGCGTACGAGCGGTACATCGCTGAACTGGTAGCGTCTTTGAAAAAAGCCATACAGGTCTTCCGGGCGCAGACCCAGTTCTTCAAATTTATCGAGTCGCGGGTCTTCGGATAGAAAACTCTGCTGGACAAATTGATCCCACGCTTCGCGGCGCATGACGGCTTCTTCGCGTTCTTCGACTTCTGAAAAGTCGGGTGGCAGGCCCGCTTCAACGGGGCGTTCGCGCAATAACTGGCCGCAGAATGAGTGTATGGTGCCGATAAAGCATTGATCTACTTTTTCGAGTGCGGCTTGAATGCGTTTCGATGCTTCACCATCTGCTTTTTGGGCGCGCGATTTTAATTCACTGAAGAAGCGCCCGCGCATTTCACCCGCTGCTTTGCGCGTGAAGGTGATGGCGGATAGTTGATCTACGGGTACGACGCCTTTTTCCACTGCGTTCGCCATCCGCTGTACCAACGCATGGGTTTTTCCCGCGCCTGCCCCTGCGAGCACCATCATATTGCGATCCAGTGCTTCGGATATTTTATCGCGTGCTTGTTGATCTCGAAGGCTCATATTCCCATCCAGCGGTTCAGGCTGTCCAGTAAGAGTGCGAAATTGGGATCGTCGTCCATTTCTTCACGCGCATCGGCGAGGGCGTTGGCGTCCAGGCGTTCTTTGCTGCAGACGCGGTTGTAGATGCAGTAGTCGCATTCTTGGGATTTTTGTATGTGAAAAAAGCCGCCGTTCTCTACCAGTTCGAGCAAGGGGCGCAATACATTGGCGAGTGTTTCGGGCGCTGGCGGCGTTTCTGAAAGCCTGCGGCCGTGTTCTCTGTCGCCGGGAAAGACGTAGCCGGATAATTGCACGCGAGCAGGTTCCTGTTGTTGTCTCAAGATCGAGTTCAGGGCATAGGCGTACAGTGCCCATTGCAGATGTGTGCCGCGTTTGAGCAGGTCCTGTTCGTCGTATTGCGCCATGGATCCGGTTTTGTAATCCCAAATTGCAAAGTTGTCGTCAACGCGATCTACGCGGTCGATGCGCCCGCGGATGCGAAGCGCGACATCTTCTGCGAGTTCGAGTGTCACAGGGGGTTCGCAGTTTAGCCCGCCCGATTCGCCAAATCCGAAGCTCACTTCAAATCCGATGGGGTCGGCGTTTTTTTGCTCGGACTCGACGGATAGAAATACTTGCGCGGCTTGCGATAGACGTTTGACGTCGGCGCGATACGCCGCTTCGTGTTCAACGGGATGGGTTTCTTTTTTGGCTTCTATTTCTCGTTCCAGAAGTTCACGAATAAGTGTTCCGTGTCGGTCGCGATCCGGGCGTTCGCCTCGCGCTTTCAGAAGTTGCATGAATTTGTGGAATAAGCTGTGTAGCAGAGCGCCGTAAGACAGGGGATCGAGCCATCGCGTAGGGTCGGTTTCGGCTTTTTCTATGGGTTGTATTTCGAGTACATAGTTCAAAAAATACCGGTATGGACATCGGGCGAGCATTTCCAGTTTTGAGGGTGAAAATATGCGGTGCTGTGCGGTAATCGCCAGTTCGGGTGTGCGTGCGCCCAGCCATCCGTCATAGGTCGTCAATCCGTTCCATTCGCGATTTTGGCGCGCCTTTTGTCCTGCGACCAGATGGGGGAAGGTCTGATGCACAACGGATTCGTAGTCGGCAGAGGCGTGGTGCGCTATCAATGCCTCTGCGTCGTCCAGCGCCCGTGCAGATGTTCGGGGCAAGGCGCGTGCAACAGGTACAGGGTCGATGTTCATCTGTTCGGCTGCTTGCTGAAAGAGTGCGGCGGGATAGCGTTCCCTGCTGTCGGATAGGCTTCGGTGGCAGGACAATAATGTCACTTTGCTATATGCCATGCCCAATACGCGAATGAGATGCCACACTTGCTCGGCGGGTCGCGTGCGGCGCAATTCCAGTTCACCGGATACGCCCGAGCGCTCGCCGTCTAATAGTATGGGGTCTTCTGTTGCGCCACCAGGGAAGGTGGCTTCGTCCATGCCCACGATGTAAATATGTGCGCGATTGGTGTATCCCGCGCGCGAAAGCGGGGCAATAGCCAGATGCCCGGGTTTGGCTGCTTCGGCTTTGAAAGAAAGGTTGGCGGTTAGTTCAGATAGACGGTTTGCCAGTCGGCGTACAGGTGCTTTGCGGCGCACGGATTGGGCCACATGGTGCAGGCGATCCCAGATCGCGGTGAGGACTTCATCTTCGGCGTTTACAAAGTGCGCGAGAAATTGCAAGCCAGCATTGACCAATGCGCTGAGAGATACACGGGGTCCTCTGGGGATGAGAGCGAATAAGCCATTGAGTTCTTCTTCAACAGTTTCGATTTCCTCAAGGGTTAATCCGCGATGGCCGGTTTCCGAGTTTTCATCGTTTCTATCGCGGAGGTCGGCTTTTATCTGGTTCAGGGCAGCAAAATAACGCCGAGGACCTTCGCCCTCGCCAATATGCGCGTGTTGGAGGACGGTTGCAATTACAGGTGCGCCTTCAGAGGCGATCAGGCTCGCGCGGCACATCATTACGAGTTCGTCAGCGGGATATCCCGCGCCGACCCACCGGTAGAAGTTCACCAGTGCGCGACCAGTTCGGGTTGTCGCTATCGGAATGCCTTCGGCAAATGTGGCGGGCAGCCCATATCGTTGAACCGCATCGCACAACAGGCTCACATAAGGCATTTCCGAGGTGTATGCGATTTCGACGGTATCCAGGGGTATGGTTCCCGATCTTATGTCGCGCAATACTTTGCTGATTTCTGTTTCGGTGCCGAGGGTTTCGCACAGTTGGATTTGAGATTTGTCTCTGGGGTCTAATCTCGATTTAGATATGTTTCCGCCCACTCCGATTTTGCCCGTGGTATCGGGATAGGGTACTTTTTCAAAGCGTTTTGCTGCGCTGTGTGGCGGGGGTGATACACCCATATCATTTCGCCCAATGCGACAGATATGTCCCTGTGTTTTTTCGCTGAGATATTCGAATGCCAGCGCGGGTAATGGGGTTTCGTCGAGGATGGCATAGTGTGTATTTTGTGGGGGCGGATGGGTTTTTAGATATTTCAATGCATGTCGATACAATACGGCGTTGTCGTAGAGGTTATCTCTTTCAAATGTCGCGCAATACGTCTGGTAAAGCCGCCGTAATACCCGATGTCGCGTGCCTTTCCCAGAGATCGAATCGGGTTCCAGTCCCGCTGCACGCAGGACGCGCAATGTGCGCAGAAAAGGTCGCGTGAGCGCGGTTGCCCGTTGTGCGAAGTACTCATCATCGATTTCGCGCACGGCCCGGGGGATGATTTCGTCCAGATAGAATAAGTCCGCGTCTTGCGCCATGCGCGAATGTCCTTCCGCGATGAGATGGGCACCCGCATCTTTTTCCGCGAGGCTGTGCGGGGTTTCGATTTGCAGGTTCAGCCACGAATATCCCGTTTCCGCAAGTGCGAGTGTCAGGTCGTGTCCCACTGTCATGGTGGGGACGATCAGGACTTTTGTGTCGATTGGATGCGCGTCACAAAATGCTTTCAGTTGTGTGAGGTGGTATTGCATGGGGGAAATCGCGATTCTGGAGAGAGCGGTAAAGATGATAGTTGCATACAGTTGCCTTTTATCTATGGTTGCTTTGAGTTCACACACGACGTAATATAAAGAATAAATCCGCAACTGCGTAACATCAGTTAAATAGGAGATTTCGATATGAATAGATTTTTGGTATGGACTAGTTTGCTTTACTTAACTTTTGGTTGTTTTTTGGTTGTTTCTGCATCGGAGAAAGACCCTGAGGTTAAAGGTAAGGCTGTTTCTATACCTGGAGAAAGCGACCTTGTCGGTGTATGGAAATTTAAGGATACTGACGCGCCTGTGCTGTTGGCTGATAATCTGAAAAATTATCTTCGCGTTCAAGGCATGGATTCCGTTCAGGCTGAGACGATGAGTAATACCGTGTTGCCCATTTTGGAAGACTTTTTTATACAAATATCAGAGGGAATGGAAAGGCGTTTTTACGCGGATAATACATGGCAAAATAAGATTGGAGATAAAGGGACTTGGCGTATTGATGGTGATAAGCTCGTCGTAGCTATTGATGAAGATTTTGTTTTCAGGTATGGTTGCTTTTTGGATGGCGATAACCTAATTCTTACTATTTCAGGAGCGCAGCTTTTGGATTTGGCTAAACAGTCAAGTGAAAGTTCCGGAACGGATACCGCGATGTTTGCTAATTTTATCAAAGAAACGGATGTTGTAAACATAGTTTTTACTTCAGACTCAAGTACTGAAGGTGATATTTTTGGTCTTAAAAAAGGCATGAGTATTTCGGAAATACGTGCTTTGGGATTTGGTGATCTTGAAGAACAAGGAGAGGGTGTCTATGCTCAGTTTAACCCTAAGGTGCCAATAGGTGCGTTAAATGCAACTTTTGTTGTTCCGCCCTCTGATGGACTTGTTAAGGTGTTGTTTAGTTTTGAGGTAAAAGCAGATGAGTATGGTTTTAAAATCAGAGAAAAATATGAGGAATTGCGCGACCTACTCGAATGGAAGTATGGAAAAGGTGTTGAGCAGGATTTTTTGCGGCCGGCCGCAGATTCTATGTTGAAGGACCCACCGTTTTATATGACGGCATTGGCGAAGGGGGCGCGTATTCTTGGTTGGACTAAAGGATTTATTCTTGACAATAAGTGGCAACTTCAAGCTGTGGGTGTGAAAGCGGAAGGCATAGACTTTAATACCGGAATGGTAATGGTGATTTATGAATTTGATGGATTTGGAAAATACATTGATAAACAAAAATCGGGATTTTGATTGTGAAATAATACCCTGAAGAGATGGCAGAAAAAGCACAATTAGTTTGCGTACTGCGCTTGATGGCGTATCAGTAGTAATGCATAACATTAGTGAATAATAATTACGCATTACTAGGGCGCGATCATATGCTTATATAGTCGTTCCAGTCTGAAGTATGGAATTCTTCTTGAACTGCGCTCAGACGAGATGGAAACCTTCCATTGTAAGTAATGCCCAGAAATTCCGCCGCTCGAGTTAATCCCACGTAAAGATATTTATCCACCAGGTTAGGATTGTTTCGCTGAATTTTATCCACATCTACTAAAAATGCGCCTTGAAACTCAAGCCCTTTGATATATTTGACACTGAAAATACGAACCTTTTCGCCATCGCCAAATTTTCCATCAATACACTTGTCGAGTTCAAAGGCACGAGAATTGAGAGGTTCTACCAAAATGTCATAGAGAGGTTCAATATCTGACTCATCGGGCACGAAGATAGCGATAGAAGGCAGGTGGTTTTCATGGATTCTGTAGATTTCAGAAATGCGCTCAGCCAGCCATTCAGCCAGTGCATCTCGATTCTGTTTGGCATTGAATTGCAAAGGGGGAGGAGCATTTTCATTTTTATTGTATGAAGTTTCAAAAGGAGCAGGTGTTTTCATAGTCTGGACATAGAGCCTTTTGGCGATCTGCAATAATCTGGCACTTTGCCGATAGCTTTTGTCCAGCGTGTGTTTCTCTAATTTTTTCAGAAACAGATTACACTCTTGCCAATCTGCCAGTCCGTGATTTGTTACACGCTGCATGAGATCACCCGAAAGCACAAATGAATTGAATCTCGGATGTGAAAGGAAAAACATACACCCCAATTGCAAAGATGAAAAGTCAGTGGCTTCATCAACGAGTACCTGAACTCTATATTCTGCACGAATCTTTTCAAGAATCTGATTTGAAAGCCATGTGTTGTCGAAAAGTAGGTCGCTATGGCGTTTAAAGATTGATCGCGCATTTTTTAGCATAATAAAAATTAACAAATCAATTTCAGATCGAGAAAGCTTGTTCTCCCGTATATCTGTTGCGCGGTCAGTCTTAAGATAAGCACTCTTTTCCCGAAGCAGTATCCGACGGAACCTGTTGTAATATGCTGGTATCTGATCCAAGAGTATCTCATGACCCTTCGTCAATGGGCTTATAGACCGTAGGTCCAAATGCCTCTTGCCCAATTCGACAAGCGTTTTTTCGTCACCAAAAGCCATTTCTACCCCTTGATTCCCGAGTACCGATTGCACGCATTGAATGACTGGCCAATACTTTTTGCTCTCTGTGCTTTTTCGGTCTCTTGCTAGCCATTCGACATACCAGGCAATAGCCAGCTTAATGCGGTTTACCGCATGACCGCGTTGGTATTGTTTCGTAGATCTTCGCCCCCAAGAAGATATTTCCTCTATCTCTTCAAAAGCTTCGAGTGATTCACCTTCATCTTCGTCCTCGTCTTCCGCAGTCATTTGGGGAGTCTCCAAAGTTGCTTCTTTTTCGAGTAATTCAACGACAGCGTTCAGAACACCTTTTCTTTTTATCACTTTGTCAGTGAGCTTTTCCATATCTTTTTTTAGATCTTCACGCAACTTCTCAAAAATATTTTGAAGTCTGGCAAGTTCGTCTACGAAATCAACTTGCTTATCTATATTGGCAAGAATTTTCTGTGAGTATTTGCCAGTAATTCTTTTTAGTTGATTCAGTAACTCTGGGCTGGTTTTGTTTGTCCTGAGAGTTCTCATTATTTCGCGGCAGGTCTTCCAGACGGTTTCCGTCACATACGTCTCAAATCGCTTGGTGTATTGTATCAACTGTCGGTTCTGAGTTCTTGCAAGGATTTCATCACGCCCTAAACGGAACAGACCTTTACTATTAGCAGCCACTTTAAGGAAATCTAACACGCCCTCTCGGGCAAGGCGGGTTTGTGTAGTTTCCCAAGTAACGATATTAGATTCTGCTATTCCTTCCTTGTTCATGGCTTCTTTGAGATAGACCTTCAGAAGATCGCTGGGTGCAAACATAATCCATTGGTTGGCAATTTCTTCTCGGTTGGTAAATTCTCCGAGGCCCCTTTTTTCTTCATCACTAAGAAACTCTTCTCTAGATTTTTGTGAGATGCGCTTGACAAGTGCAGTTGTTTTTCCTGTACCAGGCGCGCCTGTAAGAATAATCTGTGATCTTAGAGAAAGGCGAAAAATCTTATCCTGATGTTGGTCGAGTACTGGTCTATCAATCAATTCCAGTTTTCGTCGGATCGCTCTCCGGTTACGCTGCTGGCGCGCTCGTTCAAGCTCACGGAGTTTGCCCAACTCTTCTGCTTCTTTATACGCCTTGAGAGCTTCTTCTTCATCCAATTCATCCTGATAATTGGTAGCAATACGGTGCCGTGCCTTGTCAATGAGCAATGAGACCTGCTCTGCCGTTGCCTTGGGCGTCTCAAGCCACTTTTCGGTTTTGTTTCGCTCCTCTGGTGTAAATGACCGAGAACGAATCAATTTCATTAGCAAATCGCGTTGGTCTGCTGTTGCTACCGTATCCTGCTTCTCAATCTTGGATTCTGTAAACAGTTCTATAAGTTTACGGAGAGATTCGGCTGAAATATCTTCTTTTAGCAAATTGAATTGGTTATCAGTTCCATCCCATTTCTTGTCGAATACTGGTTTAAAGATAGTCTTTTCAAGAACTTTGATATACCGTCCATTCACAGGAATTTGCTGACCTAAATCAAGAGATGCGACTTGACCAATAGGAGCTTTGTAACTGACAAAAAGGCTATTGACCTTTAAGGGGGCTTGATTTGTAGGTGGCGTGTAATTTCGGCAAAAAAGGAAATAGATTTCTTTTCCATTCCGGAGGCATTTGGCATAGGCAATAAAGGGTTCTTTTTTTAATTCACGCATGTTTTGTGCCACAATGTTATGACTCTTTATAGACGACTCAGTTACCGCTATTCTATCGCGTGTTGTAGGTGGTTTAGTAGTAGGAATACTGGATTGGTAATCAACCTCGAAGTGGTCAAGTTCTGCTATGATATCTTTTGCGACTTCACCTGCGCGTTTCAGTGCTTCATCTCGATTTTCTTTAGCCATCTATGAATTCTCCTTTTGCAGCGAATATCCAAATCAGTATGTAGTATTCAGACATTCCAAAATAAAAAGTGTCATCACAAAAAGCCAGCAAAAAGCCTTTAGGTCCAGCTTGCAAGTCTGTAAAGACAGTGTTTTAAAACTACGTAACCTCAGTTAATGATATATCACTCATATCGCAGTGTCTCAGTGGGATTTGTTCGAGCGGCTTTCCACGCCTGCGTGCTTACGGTTAATAGCGCGATTCCCAATGTCAGGAGGCTTCCGAGGACAAATGGGGCTGCGCTGAGTTCTATCCGATAGGCGAAATGCTGCAACCACCGTTCCATCGCCAGATAAATAATCGGATAGGCGATTAGATTTGCTATTCCGACGAGTATGACGAAGTCTTTGCACAGGAGTATTACGAGATTCCAGACAGACGCGCCCATTGTTTTGCGTATGCCTATTTCTTTTGTGCGCTGTTCTGCGGTGAAGGCCGCCAGACCCAGTAGTCCCAGACACGCTACGAAGATCGCGATGACAAATGCCGCGCTGAATATTTGTCCCGTGCGCTGGTCGTCCCGATACCAGCTTTCCAACGGATCGGACGCAAAGACGATTTCGGGCGAGCGGGTGGGGAGAAATTCCGTCCAGGTGCGTTGTAGAAATGCCATTGTTTCTGAGAGTCCTTGCGGTCGAATTCGTATGGAGAGGTGGCTGAGGCGATACCACGCGGCTGTGATGACCAGTGGCTCGATGGTTTCGTAGAGGGGCCGATAGTGAAAGTCTTTGACTACGCCGATTACATGTCCTTTTCGAACGTGTGAGTTCAGTATTTTGCCCACGGGGTCTGTCCAGCCAAATGCTTTTGCTGCGGTTTCGTTTATGACGAATAATTCGCCGGGTTTGCCGCGTCTTTCCCACGCCCGTTCCGCATACGCGCGGTCGTAATTTCGTCCGGATAGCAGGGGAATGTCGTAGCAGTCTATAAATGCCTCGTCTGCGCCAAATACGCGCACTTCAACGCCCCGGTTTGGGTCGCCTTCCGGGAAGAACCACTCGCGGTTAGGCCAGCTGTTTCCCGGCAGATCCGATGTTGCCGATACGGTTGTGATGTTCGGGTGTTGTGAGAATGCGTCTTTTATCTGAATATACCGCTTTTGCAATTGTCCGCCATTGCTCTGATATCGGTCTTGCCGGAAGATTGAGGCGACGACGACTTCATCTTTGTTAAATCCCAGGTCTTTTTCCCGGATCAATCGCATTTGATCGGCTACAATGATGGTTCCTATAATTAATATAATCGAAATGGCAAATTGCAGTACGACGAGTCCTTTTCGCACGCGGGCAGGGGTCGAACCGGCTTTGATTGCACCGCCTTTCAATACGGTTGCGGGTTCGAATGCAGAGAGGTAGAGTGCGGGATAGCTTCCGGATAATAGCCCGACGAAGAGGGTGATTCCCAGGATCCAGAGGATTAATCCGCTGTTCATGGCGAGATTTTCCTGCACAAATGCGCTGAACGGGGGCAGTGCGAGATATACCAGTCCGAGGGCTATACAGGCGGATAGGGCGGATAAGAGGAGGGATTCGCCAAGGAATTGCTTTATGAGGTGCGAGCGATATGCGCCCACGACTTTTCGGAGTCCCACTTCTTTCGCACGGCTGGCGGATCGGGCTGTGGAGAGGTTCATGAAGTTGATGCAGGCTATTGTGAGGATGAAGAATCCCACGAGTCCCAGCAGATAAAGTTGCTGTATGTCTTTGTAGGATCTTCCCGCATCGCCGGTAAATCCGGGCATATCGGCTTTGGAATACAGGTGCATGCGCGAGACGGGATGCAGATAATAGCGCACGGTTTCGCTTTCGTCTTCTGCGATTTCCGCGTAGCGTTCGACGAGTTCTGGCAATTTGGAGGCGATGTCTTCGGGGTTTGCTCCAGGTTTCAGGCGCAGATATGTGTTTGCCGGGCGCGAGTACGCTGGCGGCAACCAGTGGTCCCACGATCTGCGCTGGCGAACGCCCTGCGGCATGGTGGCGGTGATGAAGTCATACTGGAACCGCGAGTTGTGAGGCGATTGCCGAATGACGCCCGTGATTTGATATGTGCCGCCAAACAGGTTGTGATCTACGGTGATTGTTTTGCCGATTGGATCGGCGATTCCGAAAAATTTCCGGGCGATGGGTTCTGTGATAACTACTGAAAAGGGGTCCTGTAATGCGGTTTGGAGATCGCCTGTCAGGACTTCGATGCCGAAGAATGCGAATACGTTGGGGTCGCTTAGCCAGAACATCTGTTGAAACGATTTTTCCCCGGCGGTTATCCATCTGAGCCCCGCCCAAAATCGCGTGGCGTCTTCCACGTCTGGAAATTCTTCGGTCAGTACGGTTGCCAATGGTCCCTGTTGCCCTGTGTTCCACGCTATCCGCCCGTTTGCATGGCGGGTTTGTTTCATGACGCGGTAGGTGCGCGCTACTTCTGGGCGAAACCGGTCGTAGCTCAGTTCATAGGAGATGTAGATCGCGAGTAATACCGCACACGCCATTCCGAGTGCCAGTCCGGACAGGTTGATCAATGAATAGCCCGGATGTCTCAGCAGGTTGCGGACGGCGATGGTGAGGTAGTTTTTTGCGAGGTAGAGGGTTTTTTTCATGGGATATAGGTATAAAGGGAGAAGAGAGGATCCCGTCATCGCGGCAGGATTTTAGCCGCGATCCAGAATGTTTTGAGCTGTCATCCAAAAAACCAACGCCGCTCGCCGCACGGATCAATTATACGATACCCCTCTTGATAACAGAATTAAAATTCGTGAACACATCACCTTGTATTCATACGAATAACTTTACGACGACGCACTTCGACCTTTGTGATATTTTTTAATGTCCATTCTTCTGGCTCACGCCCTCGTTGGCTATACCGAGCATAAAAATGTATAATATCCCCTTCAGTAATATACTCAGCCCATTTTCCTTTACTCACAGATGTATAAGTACATGTAATAGATTCTCCAAATGTGCCATAATGAAATAGCACTCGTGTATCTGATACTTCTCCGCACTTATCACAAACTAAAAACACATCGGATAAACGTACCATTTCCAATTCTTCCGGTCCCTTAAACCAATAATTCGGTTCTTTGTAAATTTTTTCAACTGTGGCACAAAAGCGCTGTCTGGGCATCTTGTTTGTCCTCTCAACAGGATAAAATGATAATACAGAAAAATTTTCGCTGTGCTGTACCAATTCTAAATTTTTTCTGTGTATCCCTGTATGTTTGGACAAAATATCCAATGCTTCTTTCTCACCCCAAAGGCCCTCTATATCTACCAGCCATCTCTCAGGCAACAATCCGTCAATCACAGGATAAAAACCAAGTTTTTCTGGTTCTTTTTCCACATGTCCCAAATATTTACCCGTCGTATTATCCCTTAATCCACATATACCAGATTCAAAATTTGAACTTGGAAAAGAAATTTTCTTTCTGCTCATGTGAGATCCTCAATATGTAGCAAACATCAAATCCTATCTACTTTCTACACCTTCCATCTTACCCTGACACACCGGACGTTTTGTCTTTTTAATCTTAGTTAGAGAGATATATTCTTTCAAGGCATTTTTTTGTTGAACTACATAAAGACAAGGGGAGCAACCCGATGCAATACGGCAGCCCGATTTTATATAAGCGAGTGGAGATTCCGCCTGAGTTCTGCGTTACGGCAGAGGAGGGTATATATGGCGGGGATATCCGGATGGGCGATCTCGAGGGAAAGGGGCGGGCGGATTTTCTGGTGTACCGGTCGGTTGACGATGCGCATGACGGCGGGGGCATGAAGCCGTGTTTTCTCGGTGCTTTTAACGCGGATGGCGAGGTTCTGTGGCGGGTGGGAGAGGGTGGCGTCCAGCCCAGCCGGCCAGGTCCCGTCGCTATTTGCGATATTGATGGCGATGGAGCTGAGGAGGTTATTTGCTTTTTCCTGGATCCTGCGGTTGAGGCCGATCCCGATTCGATGGCAAATGTCGTCATTCAGATTCGGGACGGGGCGAATGGCGATCTCGTGAAGCAAGATAATCCCGCTGAGTTGCAGTCGTGTCGTGGACAAGGGGCGAATTGGGTGCATCAGCGCATTATGATTGCCAATTTCCGCGGGACTGATACGCCTCGAGATTTTGTGATTAAGCTCGGGGGCAAGGTCATTGCTTTTGATGAGGATCTTCAGGTACTCTGGACCTATGAATCCGAATGGACCGAGTACAGCCGATGTCCTGCGTACATTCCCTCGGTCGGAGACATTGACGGCGATGGCAGGGACGAGGTGAATGGCGGATACTTTTTGTTAGATCACGATGGGACGGTGCTCTGGGAAGAGCAACTTGGATGGAATATGGATTCGGTGTTTATCACAGAGTGGGATAATGGACAGATGCGTGCCATATGCTCTGGGTTTGGACATGTGATGGACGGTTGTGGAAATGTAGTTCTGCGTCTCGGCGAGGAGAAGGTTCCCCACGGTCAGGAGGTGAGGGTGGCGCGGTTTAGCGCGCACGATCCGTCTCCCCAGATGGTGATTCGATATCAGGGTCACAATACGGATGTTATGGTTGTGGATACAAAAGGGAATTGTCTCAACGGTTTTCGCCTCAATCCTTCGCCCAACAATACGGGTATGGAGGTTGTGTACTGGAATGGGGCGGACGCGCCTGCGCTTCTGTACAATGGTGGGATGCTGTGGCTGCCTCTTGAGGGGACCTCTATCTCTCTGCCGGGTCTTCCGGATCCGGAACCCGTTGGGCGCATGGCATGGTATCACTGCATTCCAGCAGATGTGTGCGGAGATGAACGGGAAGAGGTGGTTCTGTACAATCCGTGGGATTCCGCGATCTATAT
Source organism: Candidatus Latescibacterota bacterium (assembly GCA_965205975.1). Taxonomy (GTDB): domain Bacteria; phylum Latescibacterota; class UBA2968; order UBA2968; family UBA2968; genus VXRD01. The sequence continues at coordinate 4,142,069 of OZ242195.1, read as the reverse complement.
TTACACGCCGCATCCTCTGGATGAGAGTCTGTATCGCGGATACCGGTCCTCTGCGCGACAATACAATGTGAGGTTGATGGATTAGGACATGCCAGCGGTGCAAGTTATTTATTGCACTGTTGGCAAATATTTATCAACAGATTTGTTGACAAATATTTTTAAAAAAACGATAGGGAAGCAATAACGTCATAATAAACAAGTCTTTGTTTGCAGTTCAATGAGTTGTTCTTGAGGCTCATTCAACAAGCCTATTGCACCTTCGCCTATGGCAAGGGGCAGGGGAAGAGTCAACTGCGAGTTTTTTATAAATTTGAAGTTATATTTTAAGTCAGCTAATAAATATTAGTCAACAGATTTGTTGACTAATATTGTTAAAAAAATGATCAAGGAGCAATAACGTTATAATAAACAAGTCTTTGCTTGTAGTTCATCAACGAGCACTTTCTGATTTTCAGAGTAATCCACGGGTATTTCGACGAGGTGTACGCCGCCTTTGGTATAACATTTTTCCAGCAGGGGTACGGTCATTTCTGTGGATTTCACGCGGTGTCCATGCGCGCCATAACTGTTGGCGTACATGACAAAATCCGGGTTGTCAAATTCCAGTCCAAAATCGGGAAGCCCCATCCCGTATTGTTTCCAGCGGATCATGCCGTAGGCATTGTCTCGTAAGATCAGGACGACGAGATTGAGGTTGAGTCTTACGGCTGTTTCCAATTCCTGGCTGTTCATCATAAAACCACCGTCGCCGCAAATCGCCATGACCCGCCGGTTGGGATAAAACCGCGCGGCTTCCATTGCCGAGGGCAGGCCCGCGCCCATGGTGGCAAGGGCGTTGTCCAGCAATACGGTATTGGGTTGTGTGGTTGGGTAGTTGCGTGCAAACCAGATTTTGTACACGCCGTTGTCCAGCGCAATAATGCCGTCTTCGGGCAGGACTTTGCGGACGTCCCAGACGAGGCGCTGTGGTTTTACCGGGAAGCTGTTGTCGTTTTCTCCCAGACGAATGTGTTCCTGTATTTGGTCGCGGATTCGCATGTAATAGTCGAAATCGTGCGAGGCTGTTTTGCCAGTTTTGTCGGCGAGGCGCCGGATGGTATTTGCAATGTCGCCTACTACTTCCAGTTGTGGAAAATAGACATTATCTACCACGGCGGATTGGAAGTTGATGTGGATGACCCGGGTTGCCCCTTCGTCGTGTGACATGAAAAATGGCGGTTTTTCCACGACATCGTGTCCGACGTTTATGATCAGATCGGCGCGTTCAATGGCACAGTGGAGATAGTCGCCATCGGAGAGTGCTGCGGTGCCCAGAAATAGGGGATGGAGGCCGCCAACGACGCCTTTGCCCAGTTGGGTATTGAAAAAGGGGATGCCGGTTTTGTCGAGGAAATGCGCCACGGATTCCCAGATGCGTTTGCGGTTGGTGCCCGCGCCCAGGAGGAGCAAGGGGCGCGTGGCTTCTTTGATCATTTTTACCGCGTCGTCAATGGCGCGTTCATTGGCGTCGCCGCGCCTGCATGTGCTGATGTTAAAGACCGGCGTGGTGTGTTCGTCAACGGGTTCTTCGGCGACATCTTCCGGCAATTCCAGGTGTACGGCGCCGGGGCGCTCTTCTTGTGCGAGGCGAAACGCCTCCCGCACCATGGAGGGGATCATATCTACGTTGACGATTTGTCGGGTGTATTTTGTGAGGGGTTCCATCATGCTTACAACGTCGATGATCTGAAATTGGCCCTGTTTGCTCTTTTTGATGGGTTTTTGGCCCGTGATCATGAGCAGGGGCATGCCGCCCAGTTGGGCATAGGCCGCACCTGTCACAAAGTTGGTCGCGCCGGGACCGAGTGTGGCAAGGCAGACGCCGGCTTTGCCCGTGAGCCGTCCGTAAGTCGCAGCCATAAACGCGGCTCCCTGTTCGTGGCGGGTCAGGATGAGTTTGATGCTCGATTTGCGAAGGGCTTCCAAAAAGGCGAGGTTTTCTTCTCCCGGCACGCCGTAGATATATTCCACGCCTTCATTTTCCAGTGCTTTGACAAATAGATCCGAAGCGTTCATCGCTTCCTCCGGGTTTATGCGGGGACACTGCGTCCCCTCGTTTTGTACTGGTTGAGCAGGTCGGTCAATCGGGATACGATTTCGGGGTGTTGCGCGTAGAGGTTTTCGCGTTCTCGGTAGCCGGTTTCCAGGTCGTAGAGTTGGCCGGGAGCATCATCTATTGGGTCGTCGGGATAATCATTGCCGCCGGAGCTTTGGTGGAGGAGCAATTTCCATTTGCCCTGGCGGATGGCAAATTCGCCTTTGGATGAGTGATGCACGGTGGCTTCGCGGATGGATGTCGCGTTCTGGCTCGTCAGGATGGGTAAGATGCTGCAACTGTCTTCGCCGGTATTTTCGGGAAGGGTATGGCCGACAATGTCGGCGGCTGTTGCGATGAGGTCTGTGAGACATACGATTTCGTCGCTGAAGGATCCGGCGGCGACTTTTTCGGGCCAGCGGGCGATAAAGGGGATGCGATGCCCGCCTTCCCAGTTGTCGCGTTTGCAGCCGCGGAAGTGATAGGCACTGTAGTGATTGTATTCTTGTTTTCGCGCGTGCATAAAGCGTTCGGGTCCGTTGTCGCTGGTGACGATAAAGAGGGTGTTATCGGTGGCGCCGGCTTTTTCAACAGCGTCCATGATTTGCCCCACTGCCCAGTCGCATTCGACGACGAAGTCGCCGTATTTGCCGGCCTGGCTTTTGTCTGTGAATGCTTTGTTTGGCGCGATGGGTGTGTGCGGTCCGGTTACGGGATAGTAGAGGAAAAAGGGGTGTTTGTCTGTTGCAGTTTCTTCGATGAAGGAGACCGCTTTTTTTGTGAGGTCCGGGATGACGTGTTCGGGTTTGAGGCCCGGCGCAGCGTGTCCCTCGCGTCCAAAGAGGCCCTTGGGAGCACGGGCTGTTGGTTCACAGATTGTGCGGTTGTTTTCGAGATAGACATAAGGCGGCATGTCCAGGGATGCGGAGATGCCGTAAAAGTAGTCGAATCCGAGGTCGCACGGTCCGTCGGTAAATGGTTGGGTGAAGTCTATGGCTTCGCCTCGATCCCATCCCAGTCTGTAATTTTCGAGGTTCTGGACGCCTTTTTTGCGCGTCCAGTTTAATCCCACATGCCATTTGCCGATGCAAGCGGTGTGATATCCGTGTTGTTTGAGCAGGGATGCGACGGTCAGGCGGTCGGGTTCGATGAGGGGTTCTGAGTATCCGTTGAGGACGCCGTTTTGCAATCGGGTGCGCCAGCAATAGCGTCCGGTTAAGACGCCGTAGCGCGAGGGGGAGCACACGGCGGAGCACGAGTGGACATCGGTGAAGCACATGCCTTCAGCGGACAGGCGGTCGATATTCGGGGTTTGGATTTTGGATTCGGGATTGAGGTAGCGGATGTCTCCGTAACCGAGGTCGTCGAAGAAGATATAGACGATGTTGGGGTTGGGCATTGGGGTCTCCGGTTGGGAATTAAAAATAAAAAGCAACCACACAAACCATAGAGGATACAGAGAAAAGCAGAGAAAAGCAAAGAAAAGTAGAGAAAAGCAAAAAAATAAGAACACAAAGGGAGCTATTGTCCAAACTTTGGCACGGTATTTGCTTCAATTTTCATTTGTAACACAAAAAACACAGCGGGGGCGGTTGATTGCGTAAGGTCAGATCATAAAAGATAAAGGAGAAAAATCGAATTAGAGCGAAGGGAGGTTTTGCCCATGAAATACCGTCGTAGGAGTCGCATCGCTATAAGGCATATGAGGCGCAGAACACGAAAGGAGATTCTACCCATGATTGACAATGAAGATAGTCTATACATCAATGAATACAGCCTGTACATGAACCGCATCTACATGCTGAACGCACTTGGCAAAGTAAAGAGGGATCGACGGGTGCAAAAGGCAATACACGACTGGATCGGACACTATAATGATCCTCTGGAAACACTGGACCCTTCTCTCCTACAGGAGTACGACAGGATATTTGACAGGAAGAGAAAACGGGAAGACGATCAGCCAGAGCAAAACCAATTCTTCGACTACGCGGTAAAAACGTTTAAAGAGAAAACACAACAGCAGCCCGCACCTTCCCCTGAAGAGATAGCAACCCGTCTCATTGTTCAGCGTTTTTCTTTAGGATCCGTAGCTCACGCCCTACTCACCCTGAGATGCTGTTATGACTGTGATTCTCTAACCCAAAACCTGTGGGATGAGTTCTCTGATATCCATGACCATTTCACAGCGACTGCGATCTTGTTGGGTTGCGCGTGCGAAGAAGTCAAGGATGCGTTCCGCGAACTGGCCGATGCGGGTATTACTGACCTGGAAGATCTGCGCTCTAATCGCACTGATCCCACCGACTACACACATAAATATTTTTCCCGCGTATGGCATCCGCCCGTACGGGATCTGGATGAATTGGTGGCGCGTCTGGTCGGTCAGCCCTGCGAAGCCACGCTGCACCTGAGCGACTTCGCATACCTCGAGGATCGGGATGAGGCCGTGCGCCTGCTTCGCGCAGTTGTGCAAAGGCGGCACAAAGACCTATCTACGCCGGGGGTCAATATCCTGCTGGTTGGGCGGGCAGGCACCGGGAAAACCGAATTTGCCAAAACCCTATCGCAGGCGGCCGGCACATCCCTCTTTTCCATCGGCGAGCCGAACCGGGAAGATCAGGAACCTTTCGATAGCGCGGCCAAGGCTGGCACCAGACGCCGCAACCAGTTGCACCTGGCTCAAGTTCTCTTACGATCCGTTCCCGATGCCGCGATCTTGTGCGACGAGGCCGAGGACGTTCTGGATTCCATCCGGGGCACCCGCCTGATGAACCACCGCCTGCTGGAAAATACTCCCGTGCCCGTGGTCTATACAGCCAATCGTCTGGATCACTTAGACGAAAGCATGTTGCGGCGTTTCACCTATATCCTCACCTTCACAGCTCACAGCCCGACCCGCCAAACCGCAATTCTGCAACAGATGTTGGAAAAAAGCAATATCGAGGGCATTGATGCGGTCGCATGCGCGCGGCGTCTGGTCGATCAACTCGAGTGTCCTCCTGGTCTTCTGGCACAAGCTATCGAAAACACCCGCCTCATCGGTGGTGGCGAGCGTGATATTTACCACTTCTGCGAGCGGCTGGAACGCACCATCGCCACACACAGTGCCCGTCCGCGCCTGGGACCACCCATCGAGGCAAAGGTTCCGTGGGCGGCATTTTCACACCTCGGACAAGATGCGGACGCTGTGCGAGATACCCTTGCCGCAGTGATAGAGAAGAAAGAGAAGGGGATCAATATCCTCCTGTACGGACCGCCGGGCACTGGCAAAACCGAGTTTGCGCGCACCCTTTGCGGCGAGGTCGGCGCGCGTTTATACGCCATCGGGGAAAATGAAATCGGTCCACAGGCACGCCTGAGTGCAGGCCGCACAGAGACATTGGATTATGCCCTCGAAGCCTTGGCAGACGAACCAAATGCCGCGATTCTCTTTGATGAGATGGAAGACTTTCGCCAGCCGCAAAAACACTGGCTGAACCGCATTGTCGAAGCGAACCCGGTGCCCATTATCTGGACGTGTAACTCAATTGAGTTCTACCGCATGTTTAAGTCGTTCTTCATCGACCGCATTCTATACGCCATTGAGTTTCGCCACATACCTGTTCGCAGCCGAGAAACCGTTTATGCGGATATCCTGCGCCAGGCGGGTATGTCAGACAGCGAGACCAGACAACTGGCCGAAGAACTGGCACATAAAAACAAAGTGACCCCTCGCCAGGTCACTTTAGCGACCAAACAGGCTGTTCTCGTGCGAGATCATTCCACCTGTGCGACCAAACACAAACTCAGTGAGACGATCAAGCGCAACATCGATCAAAAAGAAAAACTGCGCTATGGCGTGCGTTCTCCCGACATGCTGCCCATTGCACAATACGACCCGGCCCTTATCCACGCAGATAAGGATCTCCCGACACTGGTCGAGCGGATCATCGGGCTTGATACGCGCCAGTTCTCGCTCTGCTTGTGTGGTCCTCCCGGTACGGGCAAAACGGCTTTTGCACACTACATCGCCGAGCAGATGGGGATGGATGTGTTATGCAAACGGGCATCCGATCTTTTGAACGCATTCGTCGGAGGAACCGAGGAACAGATTGCCTCTGCTTTTGCCGCGGCACTTGAGAAGAACGCATTTCTGATCTTCGACGAAGTGGATTCGCTTCTGATGAACCGTCAATCTGCCCAACGCAGTTGGGAAGTGAGCATGGTCAACGAATTGCTCAGCCAGATGGAGCGGCATCCCCTCCCATTTGCCTGCACCACGAACCGGGGAGACAGCCTCGACGAGGCATCCGCACGCCGCTTCCTATTTCGCATCCAGTTTTACTTTTTGGACCAACCGCGCATTAACCGCGCCTTTGAATTGTTTTTCAACTGCAAAGCACCGTCTTCGGCACTCGCGCTGACCAAACTCACCCCCGCGGACTTTGCCAACGTGCGGAAGCGCGCAGAGGTCCTGGGCTTCATGGACGATCCCGAACAAATTTCACAGGCACTCACCGAGGAATGCCGCATAAAACCCGGCAACAACCCGACAGGTTTCTGACCATTGCGAAAGGACAAGTCATGGATATTTTAGATATTTTTGATCGAGACGAGAATGGCCCTGCCATTGAAGACCTGACCAAAGTTATAGAACTGAACCCGACTGATGCGACAGTCTATAACAATCGCGGCAGTGTTTACAGCGATAAAGGCGATTATGACCGGGGTATTGAGGACTTCAATAAGGCCATAGAACTGAACCCGGATTATGTGGAAGCCTATAACAATCGTGGCAAGACTTATAGATATAAAGGCGAGGATGACTTGGCTCTAGAAGACTTCAATAAAGCCATGGAAATAGCCCCGGATGATCCTGACGCCTATTTCAATCGCGGCAATGCTTACAGTGATGAAGGCGACCTTGACCAGGGTATTGAGGACTTCACCAAAGCCATAGAACTAAACCCATACGACCAAATATACTATTATCTGCGTGGTTTTTGTTACGAATTTAAAGGTGAGAGTGCCCTGGCTCTGGAAGACCACAGCGCGGTTATGGAACTGGATCCGGATAATCCCGACCCCTATTTCTATCGTGGCAAAATTTACAGGGATAAATGCGCGTATGACTGTGCTATTGAAGATTTTAACAAGGCCATAGAATTATACCCGGATTACACTGTGGCCTATTATTACCGCGGTGAAACGTGGTTACGCATGGGCAGATGGTATAACGCCAGAGCAGATCTGACAATTGTCAAGAGCAAGGGTATGGATATTATCAGGAGATTTTGTGAGAATTACAAAAATGTTGAGGAATTTGAGGAGAAATATGATGTGAAATTGCCAGAAGACATTGCCGTGATGATGACGCCAGAGCAGGCATAATCAGGGACGGAATCAATTATGAAAGGACAGATCATGGATTTTTTTATGGAATCAGAGCTATATAGCTTTCTCACGTACGACAACCAACATGATTGTGCGTTCATTTCGGCATATCGCACAGCACGAGATTGTGGGCAGGGCAAGAGATATACCAAAAGAGAAAACTTACAGCGAAGCACCAATTTGTTATACAAACTGATGAGCAGGCGTTACCGCGCGATATCGGTTTTGGGTCAATTCAGGGATGGTGGGCAGGATTCTTCGGAGAGAACTTTTTTTGTTCTCAATTATCATGGCAGTGAACAGTTTGCCGAGAATATCATTTCTTTTGGGGAGAGTTTTGAACAAGATGCTGTTCTGATTATTCCGAAAGGTGCGCTGCAAGGTAGGGGTAAGAGTCGGGCATATTATGCCCGTACCAATACGTGCGAGCACAATTTTTTGCGATTGTTAAATAAGGAGAAAAAGTTCTTTGGTCGGACGCTTATAAACAGGGAGATTAAAGCCTTTTTTGCTCGCGTTGGTGGCAGAGACGCCGATTCAATAAAAAAAATAAAGGCTGTCACACAACATAGGGACGCCGCAAATAATATGGGTCTTGATTTTTTTCACCGACTGGGACAAGAAGACTGGGAAGAAACAGAAATTTGTTTATCCGGTTTTTCTCTTCAGGCTAAAAGAGAACCGCGTCGTGAGTTTTACATCCCATCTCAGGAGATTCCCGAGTATGTTGCCTGTGACGACGATATAAATGACTTTATAGAAACGGCTATGAATGGATTTGGCGGGCGGGATAACCTGTATCGCCTGATGGGTGCAAAAGGTGAACGCTATGGTGTAGATTGGTATGGCAACTTCTGGATGTTGTTACCAATGGCACCGAGCGCAACGAATGGTGCATCTTCTTGCTATATTACGTATTACCAGGATGATGACGTTTACACGGTGCGGTTTCTAAGTGGCAGGCTGGATCGCCCAAATGATCTGTGGATTATTTCTGAGCACGTTGGCCTGTATATACACGAACTGAAACCCTTATACCAGGCGCAAACAGACTCTTATCTGCTGTTCGATTGAGATGCTTCCAAGAGGAGATTATATAAAATAGTGCCAATTATTGGGGGTTATATTATGGATAGTCGTTCTGGTTTGATGTTGGAGGGTTTATCTCGGATTGTGGAACACAATGAGACGTATGATTGTGCGATGATTTCGAGATATATTACGGGAGGCAATATTCCCCGTCGGGAGCAGAGAAAGCGACATGCGAAGTTGTTGGCAAAGTTAAAGTTGTGGTCAAGTTTTTTTATTATCTCCCTGAAGGGTCGTTGGAAAGATAGGGAAGGGAGGGTTAGGAGAGAGGAAAGTTTTTTTATTGTCAATAAAGGAACTGTTCATCAGGGGAAGCCTGAGGTCATGGATTTAGAGGTGTTTGGTCGTGTTGTCGCAGACTTGGGTGTAGAGTCTGATCAAGATTCTGTTTTGATTGTTCCGCGTGGTGCGTTGAGTGGCAAGAGCCGCGCATATACAATATATATGGATTCTCTCTATGAAAAGCGTTATATGGGGTCTGCGAGGTTGGGGCGTATTACGGGAGATATTTTTAGTCGTGTTAGTGGTCGTCCGTTCATTTTTGATGAGGATTATGATGGTAGTGTAGAGATTTTAAATGTTCATTATCCTGCGTCTGGTATGTTGGAGTATATGGGTTACAGGAATTTTAGCAAGAAGGAATGGAGAGATGTTCCTGTAAGTGTTTTGAATGGGACAAGTCTTGAGGAGTGGTTAGATGATAGGGACGGAAGTGTGTTTCTGCGGTATATACGAGAGTGATGGGTAATTTTTGGGCACTATTGTATATAATCCCCTTTTGTATTATAGAAACTCAGGTTTTTATCTAATGGAGAATCTATCAAAAAGTGTCCGAACCATTGATCTTGACATCTGTAATTTATTTTTTATACATTGGAATCTGTTCATATTGATAAGGAAGATCGGCCTTTTTTTGGCTATCCGAGAACATTTGTTGCTCTATCTTTTAAGTTGACCAATACACGGGAGGCTTTACATGTTCACCATTGAACAACGTCTTGAATTACTCACATTGAAGCAGGTTTTCGCTGAGGGAAACAGATCATTCAGTATCCCTGCCTATCAACGCGGATACTCATGGGAGGAAGACCAGCGCAAAGACTTAATCAAAGATATAGAATATGGAATGGACGGGGGATATAGCCACTATACTGGCACATTGGTTGCAGTCAAGAAAGACTCAATTCAGGATAATGACCACTTCGAAATAGTAGATGGTCAACAGCGACTGGCAACCCTGATAATTCTCTTGTCCTGCATGGCTCATGTCTGTGAACGAAGGAATATTCCGGAACCAGAGGATTTGAGACGTTACTTTCTTGAAGAAGGGAGCGAACACGGAAACACCTGTCGCAAATTTGCCTTATCAAATGAACAAGATAACCTATTTTGGGATATGGTTAAGGAACCTGACTCAGACTCCAGTGGAAAAGTTAAAAATAAGGGACATCAAAACATTGTTGATGCATTTGATCAGTTTAAGAAATGGCTTCAACCTAAAAATGGAATATCTCTTTCTAAAATCTATGAATATATTACAAACCAACTCGGATTCCTAATGTACGCCCCTAATAACACGAGAGAAATAGGCATCATGTTCGAAGTTATCAATAACCGGGGGAAACCACTGAGCGAATTGGAAAAAGTGAAAAATTATCTTATGTACTATTCGGAAAAGAATGACATTCAGGACTTAAAAAAGGCTGTGGATGACAAGTGGTCAGAAATATTAGAACACCTTAATCGCTGCAATCACACATCCAACGATGACGAAAATGGATTCCTTCGTAACTGCTGGATCGTATTTCAGGACGCTACTAAAAACAAAAGCTTCAACGTCTATGACAACCTGAAAGATCAGTTCCCCACCACAGGGAATGACAGGAAGCGGCTCGAAGATTTCGTCGCATTTCTCGAAAAAACAGCACTTACGTATCAGAAACTTTACACAAGAGAAGGAGTAACTGAAGATAAAGAAAAGGAATGCCTGACTCGTCTTGGGCATCAACCTGTCTTGGCATCCGTGTTGCCATTGATTCTTGCAATATTTAACCGCGAGACTGAGGCCTCAACGAGAGTACCTTTATTGGAATTGGTTGAAAAACTCAACTTTCGATTCTACGGAACAGGTATTGCCTCCCGGACTGATTCTGGACAGGGAGAACTTTTTAAGTTGGCTCACGATTTCTATAACCATCATTCAAAAACTCGTGATGATGTGCTGATCAATGCATCATGGCTGGAAGAACGATTGCGCGAATTTGTAAATAATAATGCCAAAGACAAAAACCTGATCAAAAATCTGACTTTAGATATAGATGAATCAGGAGACTACTATCACTGGTCATGGCTGAAATACTTTCTGGCAAGTTATGAGGGAAATTTGGAACGCAAGGAGGGAAGAGAGGAAAAATTAGAGCAATATCTGGCTGAGAGAGATCCTCAACATCCCAATGACTTTTATCACTTAGAACACATCTGGGCTGTTGCAGATACAAAGAGAATTAATGACAAAGGTAATCTTGACAGAAATAAAAGGCGCCTTGGAAATTTTATATTGCTCAAAGAATCTATAAACCTAAGCATGGGAAAAAAAACACCCGAAGAAAAAGTTACGGAGTACTTTAGAAACACAGAAAAAGTTCCGGATACGCGGATGATCCGAGAGTTGATAGATTTATTCGATCAAGCGCAGGAAGAGATAGAAAACAACGAACAGCGGAAGAATAAGACATGGAAATATTGGTACTTAGTCTATACGAGATTTCTCGATCTACACGAGGAAAGATATGTGAATTTTGCGTTAGAGCGATGGCGAGTTGAGGGTATTAAGAACCCAGTGGATAAAAGGGTTACTCTTAACAGCCTCTCGGGCAGTAATGAGATTTTTAAATACTAAATCGGATGGGACAAGGGATCTGTAACCCATAATTTGAACCATCCTGTTGTAGAGGCCCTAATATCGTCTGTTTCACTCTGATGTTGCGCTTCGGCTACTCTAACGCTTCGGGCAATGACCGGGTGCGTTGATCAATGGTCTGGGGCGCATTGAGTTCGTTGTCTCCAACGTCCAACGCCTGAAGCCGCTGCACAGAGGGCAAAACCCTGTGTTCCAGTGACCCGATGGACTGATTATAACTCTTAACGGTCTGATCGATACGACTTCCCAGGGTATTAAGGTGGGCAAAAAATGGCGTTATGCGCTGGTATAACTCTTTGCCCGCGGCGGCTATTTGACGCGCGTTTTCAGACACCGCCTGTTGTTGCCAGCCGTAAGCAACAGCCTTCAAGAGCGCCAACAGTGTCACGGGCGTTGTAATCAGCACTTTGCTTTGCAAGGCATCGTCCAACAAACCTGGCTCTTCCTCAAACGCCGCGGCAACACTGGCTTCAACAGGCACAAACATGACGACAAACTCTGGCGTCTTTTCAAACTGCGACCAGTAGGCTTTTTGCCCCAATTCGCGCACCCGACCGCGCACTGCTTGAGCATGTGCTCTCATATAGTTTTTGTATGCTTTATCATCATCAGCTTCCGCGGCGTTCAAATAAGATGTCATAGGTGTTTTGGCATCTACTGGCAACGCTCCCCCACCAGGCAAATGCACAACCATATCCGGACGGCCACTGTCACCTGATACCTGTTCCTCAAAATCTACCCATCGTTCCATGCCCGCCAGTTCCACCACGCGACGCAACTGAATCTCGCCCCATTGTCCGCGCACAGAAGATGATTTGAGTGCCTGAGATAATGTGACGGTCGTGGTTTGAAGTTTGTGCTGCATATCCATGAGTTCCTTTAATTGCTGGTCGAGTGCTCGATACGCGCCTTCTCGTTTTTCCTCCAGCAACCGCACATGTCCGTCGAGTTTGTCCAAATTCTCTCGCACTGGCGTCATCAAGTTTTGCATTTCCGATTTCTGCGTCTTCCAATCGCCGCGGACCTCATTTAGTACGCCGGTCATTTGCGTTTGCGCCTGTTTCAAAAATGCATCGGCATTGTGACGCAATGACTTGCCCGCCAGCGAGTCAAAAGCCTCGCGCAATTTTTCTTCCGCTTTTTTGATCCACTCTTCTTTGTCCGCCTGGGCGTCCTTCTCGCTCTGCAACTTCGCCAACTCAATTCGCAAAGCCTCATCCCCATTCTTTCGCAGGCTCATAATCACGCCCCCAACCACGCCTCCAATTACAAATGCGATCAATAGATACAGCATTTCCATGTAGAAACTCCTTTTATAAGGTTTATTCGGCGGGCGCGATGAAGATTTTGTCGCCCTCCTTACACCCAAGTGTCTTTGAGGCGTTTTCGTAGTTGCGAGCAATCCTCAAGCGACCTTCCGCTGTCAGGAATGCAACCCACTCTCCCCGCGGTACGTCTCCATAGGTGGTGGCAAGCAACACTGTGAACGTCTGCTCCCCATAGCTGACCTGAAAACGGGTTTTGGGAGAGATGCCAAGTTGCTGCAGGTCGCCTTCGATAAATTCGGTGTTGATGTTGCCGTAGGTCGAGGAGATGCTCTCTATCTTTGTGTAAGCCCCACCTTCCACAAATTCCGCAGACGACACATGATTCGGAGCGATGGTCGCGTCTTTGTCTCGTTCAATCGTGCCGGTGTCCAGATAGGCGTCGAGCGCGCGCAACGCGGTTTCCCGTTCGATCTCTCTGAGGTTCACATGTCCGTCGCGTGCCACAGACCAGAACACTGGCACATTCGGTGCCTTTGCCGCTTTCTGGATATACGCCTGGGGTCCCTCCACTTCACTCTGGTTACTGACGAAGAGCAACGGGAGACGCGGGGTATAACGCCATTCGTGGGGTTGCTCTGCATCTCGCACTTGCAGTGCCGCCCCCAACGCGAGCAAGCCGTCATAACCTTCGGGTGCGGTTTCGGCGATCAGTGTCACGATCGCACCGCCCATTGAGCTGCCCTGTACAAGCAGACGTTTGGGCGCGCCATAAGTTTGGGCAATGTGCTGGCGTAGCAGTTCGATGTCCGCTACCGCATCGACGATGATCGCTCCGTTGCGGCGGTAGCTGGTAGATGCGATCATCCAGCCATCGGCAAGCAAATGCTGGTACGTGGGAGACTCTGTGCGAAAATCGGCGCTCAGGGGCGCATTTTCGGAGCGATGGCCGTGCGCCAGCATTAGGAGTTTTCCGTTCCAGGACTCCGGTATGGCGATGACGAATTTTGATTGCTGGAGTTGACCTGCTTCGGTGCGAAATTTAACTGCCTCTGCGGGTGGGGCGAGCAGTCCGCCGATGAGCAGGAAACAGCATATCCCTTGCACGAGTGTTAAACGGTAGATCGTTTTCATGATGGCTCCTTGAAGGTTCCGATGGTATTTTGATCAGTATCATTCTGTTCTCTGAGGATTTGCTTTTGGAGGTATTCGGGCAATTTGAGGACGCGCTGGAAGTAGGTGGGTTCGTCAAAGCGCAGGTTGTTGTTTTTGAAGAGGGGGCGGTCTGTGTCGCGGCTGAGGTCGCAGTCGAATCGGGCGAGGATGGATTCGCTCATGCTGCCCCCGCCATCCGGGTTGATGTGGCACAATCCCCAGGTGATGCCGCGTCCGTCGCCGTTGTCGGCAAATGCGTCGGGCACAAAGGGTCCGGGCGCGACGGGGGGTACCTGGAGCAGGGATTTCATTTCGAAATGGAGGCCATCATGCGCGTATTGTACGGTGTTTTTTTCGGGTCCGTCCAGGCTGACGATTGCGGCGATGCCTTCTTTGTAGGGCCACAGACAGGTTTCGTGACCGGAGTTGAGGACGGGGTTTAGCGATGATTTTTTGTATGGTCCTTCCGGATGGTCGGCTATGGCAACGCCCTGAGCGCGGATGATGTTTGCGCCGCCGCGTTTTTGGCCGGGCGAGCCTTTGTAATACATGTGGATTTTGCCTTTGTAGATGAGGGGGAATGGGTCGTGTATGCAGTTGCAATCCCAGTCGTCGGGTTCGCCGGGTTCCACAATGGGTTTGCCCAGTCGCGTCCAGGGGCCCTGGGGAGAGTCGGCGATGGCGATGGTGACGGGGCACGAGTCGCCGCCCTGAATGACTTCGCTGTATGCCTGGTGGTAGAGGTAGTATTTGTTTTTCCAGACGAGGATGTCGGGGGTGCAGTTTGAGCGCCAGCCAAATTCGCCTTTTGGTGGGCGGGTGGCGGCTGGTCCCCGTTCTTCCCAGTGAAAGCCGTCTTCGCTGGTGGCATACCAGATGTCTGCGAGGTCCCAATCGACAGAGGGAATTTCGTCGGTGGCGTTTTCGTGTCCGACGGGCGGGCCTTGTGTGCGCCGGCATGTGTACCAGACGTAATAGGTGCCGTCAATGCGGAGGATTTTGGATGGGTCGCGGCGGGAGACGTTGGGTTCTCGTGAGAATCCCGCGAGGGGGGAGTATTTGAAGTTGCTGAAGAATTCATTGCCGCGATCTTCATGGGGGTTCCATATATCGTACATGCGCTCCATTGAGGCGCTGAGTTCGCGGTCCGGTTTTTCAAGTGGTAGTTTAGCTGGGAAGGGCGTTTGCATGGGTGTTCCTCTGGTGATAAATATCGAGTAATTTTTCGGAGAGGGATTCGACGAGGTGGCTGTGTTGTTCTGATGTGATGAGGTTCTGGCGTTCGTCTTCTGTGGGGTTGTCTTTTAAGTTGAAGAGGGCGTGGTGTTTTAATGCGTCTTCTGTAATGAGTTCTTGCCCGACGATCAATTTCCAATCGCCATCTCGCAGCGAGAGCATGGGGCCCATGATGTAGTCGTCGTGGAGGACGAGGGGGTGGGGTTCAAATTCATCGTCTTTCAGGCCCGTGAGAAAGGGCGCGATGCTGGTGCTGTCTTCGGCAAATCCTTGGCGTGAGGATGCTTCGATGCCGACGAGGTCTGCGATGGATAATATGAGGTCGTTGAGTCCATACGTGATGTGGCTGGTGCGCCCGGAGGTCGCGTCGTTGCCGTCGCCGATGTTGCCCTGTTTCCAGAAGGCGATTGTGGGCACGCGATGGCCGCCTTCGTGGATGTGGGCTTTGCGACCGCGGTAGTAGCCGCTGGATTCTTTGCCCGCGTTTTCCGCGCCGTTGTCGCTGGAGAAGATGAAGAGGGTGTTGTCGATGAGTTTGTGGCCCGGGTTGCGCGGGTCGTCGTGGGTTTCGAGGTAGTTGAGCAATTGGCCGACTGCGACGTCGTTTTCGTATATGAAGTCGAGGCGTTCGGGCGTGTTGTGCTCGCAGCCGCCGACCTGGTCGCGCTGTTTGCCCCATTCGGTGCTTTCCCAGCCATTGGGATCGTTGGTGGTGGCGTGTGGGCGCGAGAGTTCGCGCTTGCCGTTTTTGAAGTGCGCCTGTCCCGCGATGGGTACGCCGTTGAGGGCGTCGCACGGCGTGTGGGGTGTGTGATTGGCGTTGGCGGCGTAGTAGAGGAAGAAGGGTTGTTGTTTTGTGTCTTTTGTGAGATGATCATTGAGAAAACCAACGGCGTGCTGAAAGTTCATGGATCCGGTTTTGTACAGGTCGTAACCCGCGATGTCGTGAGGGTTTTCGCCGGTTGCGCCGATGCAGCGGCGGTTTTCGATCCAGCCCGCATTGCCAGAGGTTCCATGGCTTCGGTTGGTGATGAAGTGGTAGTCAAAGCCGTGTTCTTCGGGGCAGTCGGTCAGGGGTTGGCGCACGTCTGCGTCGTCCCAGCCTTCAGCGGGTGAGCCGTCGGATTTTGTGTAGGTCAGGCCCACATGCCATTTGCCCGAGATGCCCGTGCGATATCCGGCTTCTTTGAGGATGGTGGCGAGTGTGGGTCGTTCTTTTTCGATGAGTGGCGGATAGTGGGGACCAAAGGCGACTTTGTGTTTGAGTTGCGTGCGCCAGCAGTAGCGTCCGGTGAGGAGGGCGTAGCGCGTGGGGGTGCAGACGGTTGATGGCGTGTGTGCATCGGTAAAGCGCACGCCCAGGCGCGCAAGGCGTTCCAGGCTGGGGGTGTGGAGTTGTTCGTCGTCGCGGTTGCCGGTCCAGTCCTGATACGCGCTGGTGTCGCCCGTGCCCATGTCATCGACGAGGAAGATGATGATGTTGGGTTGCGTTGAGATGTGTTTGGTCACGGGGTTCCAGGCCATCTCTTAAGCTACCTTTTTGGGTCTTCTTTGTGTCTGACCTCTGGGTTCGCTGTCCCAGCGCAGTGCCTGGAGGCGATGCATGGCGGCTCTGAGCGCTTCGAGCGTGCCGATGCGATAGAGGCCGTGTACCGCAAATCCGCGAACGTAGTGGTTGCCATCGCGCATGGCGTCTGCCAATTCGGGAATGGCTTCTTCGGCATGGATGCCCAATCGCGCGAGGGAGAGGGCGGCATTGCGTCGCACAAAGTCGCTTTCATCTGTAGATAGGATGTCGGCGAGCGGGCGCACGGCTTCCGTGGTGTTCTGGCTAATGGTGCCCAGGGATTCTGCGGCGTGTGCGCGTGTGTCTTCGTCGGTGTCCTGCAACAGGGCGATGAGGTCGGGCGTGGCTGATTTTGCTCGCAAGCCCAGGTCGCCGAGTACATCGACTGCGCGCATGCGGATTTTTGGGTCCGGATTTTTGGTGAGTTCGAGCAGTGCGGGTACGGCGATTTCGCCGACGTTTGTGAATCCGTATCCGGCGTTTCGCGGTGGGGCTTCATCTTCCGCATCACTGAGTGCGTCAATCATGGCGGGGATCGCTTTTTCGCCCTGTAATCCGAGGGTGTAGGATGCATTGAGGGCGGCGGCTTCGTCTGGATTGGCGAGTTGCCCGCTCAGGGTTTCGATGGATGCCCCGTTGCTCGCGTGTTCGGGTGCTTTGCCCAGGTGCCAGTTCCACATGGCCTGCCATGTCGGTTCTTGTGGATCGTCGGATGCGACCCAGGTTTCATCGCTGTGATCCCATGTCGGTTCGGTAGGCTCAGTCATGCGCGTGAACAGGAATTTGACCATGTGGCGCGTGATGTCTGTATAGTTGGCTTCTTTTTTGTGCAGGATGTCGTAGTGGATGAGTGCGACGGTTCCCGCGGGTCCGGATGTGAAGAGGTGTTCTCCTTCCTGGTCGCGGGCGGTGATGTATTGCGATCTGGGGGTTACGCTGGTCGGTCCCATTTCACGGGGTGTGTCCTGGGGGTAATACATCGCCATCATCCAGCGGCAGTGGTGGTGGCGGCGGTTTTGGTCGGCGCAAAATCGGCTGTTGTGCAAGCTGTCTTTGTGCATGGTGCGCGCATCGCTGCCCGGACGGCTTTCGTGAACGTGGCGGTGCAGGTGCAAATAATAATCGGGTCCGAGGATGCTGGAAAATGCGCCGTGGACAATGGGGTGATCCCATACGTCTTGCAGTTCTGGTACGGCTGGGAGGAGGTTGTTACCGGGATTTCTGCCGTTGTTTTTTTCAAAGGATTCGTCGATGCGTTTATAGACTTTTTCGTGAAATCCCTCCGGGAAGTCGGGGTGGAGGATCAAATATCCATCGCGGATGAATTGCTGCATTTGCTCGTCGGTCAATAAGACGGGTTTGTCTGCCATGTTGGGTTCCTTTCGGGTGTTATAGGTTGCGGTTATTCATCAGTTTTAGCGTCAACTTCACTGAAATTTGTGATTGTGACACTGCCTTTGGGAAAGTGTGCTACGACCTCCAGCCTGCCGCCCATGCCTTCAATACAGCGCCGGAGATTGCCGACATACATATCGGCGCGGCGTTCCATCTCAGCAATGGCTTGCCGCTCAACCTGCAAGCGTTTTGCCAGATCAGCCTGAGACTGAGCGCGGGCCTGGCGAAGTTCGCGCAGGGATATTTCCGCCAATAATTCTTTGGTTTTCGCCGCATTGTAAGCCCGGCGTTCGGGTGTCATGCGGGCGCGAAGTTTTTCAAAAGAATGGTGACCGCTCATGGGATTAGTCCTTCGCGTTTAATTTCCTCAAGATACTCGTCATAAAGTCGATCTGCAACAGGTGTATATTCTTCGTAAAAACGATCATTTCCGGTTTTGTCCCCGCCAATGAGTAAAATAGCGGTGCGGCGCGGGTCAAAGGCATAGAAGATACGCAATGGATGTCCACCACTTTGCACACGCAATTCACGCATGTGTGAATGTTTCGATCCCCTAACGCCAGAAGAATGGGGAAAGCCCAACTGGGGACCGAGGACTTCGAGAAGCCCTACAATTTGAGCACTATCGTCCTGCTCCGCCTCGCTGAGGCCATCCCACCAATCACGAAATTGATCTGTATATTCAACCACCCAACTCATGCATCAGACTGTTCTATCAATGGAGTATCTAAAAATTTGTATCACGGTTTCCTAAAGATCGTGAAACCCGATCAGGAGACGAGAGACCACTCTATAAAAATATACAATACCTTTATCCAATCAAAAACATTTTGTATCCTGCTATGAATGCATGCTACAATTGTAACGCGATACTGCCCCGATTTTTCTCATTGAACCTGTCCATGTAATCCCTGCGCTCAAAAAATTGGCTGGTGTCGTAGAGAAATACGTATTTGCCGTTCCGATCACAGCCGGTTTCGAGGGCGACGCGGTTGATTTCGGCGATGTTGGGATAGGAGGGCCAGAGGATGCCGTCCTCGCAGTAGGAGGTGTCGATGAAGTAGCGTTTGTAAATGCCACCGCCGGGTTTGGGTCGGCGGGCGTGTTGCAGGGCGGAGTGGACGATGATGATGGATCCGGGTGCCAGGTTGTCGATGGTGCGCGAGCCGGGCAGGTCTTCGAATTGAAATTGGCGAAAGGCATCGTTGGCCATGACTTTTTTTTGGGTGCCGGGCATGACGAGGAGGTCGCCCACTTCGCCGTTCAGGCCGTCCATGTACATGAATACGTGGACCATGAGGTGCGAGCGATTTGTTTGCGGGAGTTGTGCGTAATCCTGATGCCACGCTACTCCGCGTTCTCCGGGGAGTTGCCATCGGGCGTGGATGTGGTGATGGACGAATTTTTTGCCTTTCATCAGATCCGCCACGCGATCTACAACACCGGGTTCAGATGTGAGCAGGCCGAGTTCTGGATACGCCATGAGCATGGGGCGGTCACCTTTTTCGCGGTCGATCATGAGTTGATCGACGTCGGCTTTGATGCGTTCGTTGAGGTCGTGATCGAAGAGGCCTTCAAATACGAGGTATCCCTCTTCGTCGAATTGGGCGATTTCATCGGGTGTGAGATGGTTCATGGGTCCTCCGTTGTGCGTTATAGCTCGGTGACATCGATGGCTTTGCGCTGTGCTGTCGCTTTGTGCGCGGCGTGGATGAGCGAGAGGTTGTGGCGGGCGTGTTCGGCGGTGATGGGGGGTGGTTTGCCTTCTGAGAGTGCTTTTAAGGTGGCGGCAAAATAGTTGGCGTGACCGGCGCGGGACAGGGCGTCATTGTCGAGGCCGTGGTCGAGGTCAACGGGTTGCCATCTGCGGTCGGCTTTGTCGAGGTAGCGGAGTTCGCGTCCACGTCCGACAATGCGGATGCCGTGCGTGCGGGTATAGACTTCGCATATATTGTGGTCGCCGCTGCCGGGCATGCCCCAGGATGTCGAGACGGTGGAGATTGCGCCGTTTTCGTGTTCAAAGAGGAGGAAGGCGACGTCATCGACATCGAAGTCGAAGAATTTGGTCTGTACGCGGGCTTCCACGTAGCGCACGGGTGAGCCAATCATGGTTTCGATGAGGTAAATTTCGTGGTAGGCACTGTCGCCGATACAGCCGCCGCCAGCTGCTCTGGATGCGCGCCAGACATTGTTGGGGTCTGCCTGGTCCTCTGTTTTGCCAAAGAGGGAGAGGGCGCGGCCCGTTTGGGGTGTGCCTGTGTTTTCCTCGCGCAGTAGTCGGAGTGCTTCTGCGGTGCCGGGTGTGTAGAGGAAGTTGTGTACAATGGCGTAGGGGACGTTGTGTTTTTTTACGGATTCGAGGAGTTGGTCGGCTTCTTCGAGGGATGTTGCCATGGGTTTTTCCGAGATGATGGCGACGCCCGCCTGCGCGGCTTCGATGACGTGTTCGGCGTGCAGGTGATGGGGGGTGGCGATGATGACGGCGTCGAGTTCGGCGCGGACGAGCATGTGGCGGTGGTCTTCGTAGCGCTGTTCTGAAACGATGTCTGCTGCCGTGCCAACGCGATTTCTGTTTTCGGGGATGGGATCGGCTATTGCCGAGATGGTTACGAGATCGGGGATGTCGAGCAGGCCCTGGAGATGGGATTTCTGGACGATGCCGCCGCAGCCGATCAGGCCCAGGCGGATGTTTTGTTCACGAGGCATTGCGATGGTTCCTTTCCGCGATTTTCTGTGCGATGTATTCCGCGTCGCGTCCCACGCCGCGCAGGAGGTGTGATCCGACGGTGTGTTGAAATTTCAAGCCGACGAAGAACAGGCCCGGGATGCAGACGCCGCGTTTGTGAATGGGGCCGTTTTTGTCAAATGCGGTTTCGGGATGGTGTACGCGGATAAATGCATAGTCGGGTCTAAAGCCGGTACACCATAAGACGGTCAGGTCTTCTGTGCTGATAATTTCGCCGTCGGCGCAGACGATTCCGCGATGGTCGGCATCTATTACGCGACCGACCCGTTGTACGCCGTGGTGTTTGGAAAGCCAGCGCGGCGATGGCGCCATGGCGGGGTCGCCTCCCTGCCATTGGTGCATAATGCGCCGTCCGATTCGCGTTTGTCGCTGGATTTCAAATACTGGGAGCATGCGGGAGAATACACCGATGGGGATGCCCAGTATAGACCAGGGGACGACGCCGTTGCCACTGAGTGCGAATGAGAGGTTTTCAAATTGATCCGATTGCGCCAGATCCAGGCAGATTTGAACCCCACTGCTGCCGCTTCCGACGATGAGGACGTTTGCCGTTGTGATCTGGTCGGGGTTTCGATAGGCGGATGAGTGTAGCTGGAGGATTGATGGTGGCAGTTTTTTGGCGATGTCTGGTACAAAGGGTCGGGCTGCATGCCCGGTGCAGATGGCGACGTTGGTTGTGTGATAGGTTTTGGTATCTGTATGTACGTGCCAGGTATTTTCTCCTTCGGCAACTTGCGTGACGGTGACGCCTTCTTTTAATGGGGGATTGACCATCTGGCGATACGCCTGGAAATAGCCGAGTGCTTCTTCGCGTGTGGCAGTGTCATACCACGCTTTTTGCGGTGCAAATGGTTTTTGCATGCCGGGTAATGTGTTCATCCAATTGGCTGTGTTTAACCGGAAACTGTCCCAGCAGTTGTGCCAGGCAGAGAACGCCCGGTCGCGCTCCAATACGAGGTGTTCGACCCCGCGTTGTTGCAAGAAGTAACTCAGTGTTATGCCGGCCTGTCCACCGCCGATAATGATGGTGTTTATCATACACGCTTCCTCTGACAGAAATCGCGTCTCAAGAGAAAGTGCAAAACGCTTGCGAAATATAGCGATTGCGATTTGGGTTGTCCAGACACAGATTCTGCTCTGAGGATAAGCCCCGTTTCACTTGACGACAATGCCCATGTATGAGCATTTTTTTGTCTTATTTGACACGTTATTTGACACGTTATTTGACACGCGTAACAAATTTGTAAGTTATTAAATAATAATAGGTTTTTGTTTCAATAACAAGAAATCGGAGTGAATTTTGTCCTTATTTGACACGTTATTTGACACGTTATTTGACAACAATAGCATTTATACCCCTTGCAAATTTGGTCTGACGATGGATAATTTTGGATGTATATTAGCGGAGTGCGTTTTTATTATTGGATTGAAAGGATGGGGTTATGTTGATGACTGGTGGTCAGGCTGTGGTTGAGACGCTGGATGCATGGGGGGTGGATGTGGTGTTTGGGATTCCGGGGGTTCACACGCTGGCGCTTTACGATGCGCTGTACGATCATCCGCGGATTCGGCATGTGACGACGCGGCACGAGCAGGGGGCGGGTTTTATGGCGGATGGGTATGCGCGGGCTTCTGGGCGCGTGGGCGTGGCGTTGACGACGACGGGTCCGGCGGCGGTGAATGTGTTGACGCCGATTGGGGAAGCGCACGCAGAGTCGTCGCCCGTGTTGCTGATATGTAGCGGTCCGACGGATGAAACAAATGGCACAGATGCGGGTGTGTTGCACGATATGCGCGATCAGTTTGGGACGTTGTTTTCGGTGACGGGGCGTGGGCAGCGCGTGTCGCGTGTGGAGGAGATACCGGATGCGCTATCAGAGGGTTTTGAGGCGATGAAGTACGGACGTCCCCGGCCCTATATTTTGGAGGTTCCACTGGATGTTTTTAAGGAAGAGGCGGATGTAAAGATTGACGAACCAGCGCACCGCCCGCCGCATAAGCCTGAGGAGGCTGCGCTCGATGTAGCGGCGGAGATGATTCAGTCTGCGCGTAAGCCGGTGTTGATCGCGGGTGGGGGGACGCAAGATGCGAGTGATGATGTGATCCGGTTGGCTGAGAAACTCGGATTGCCGGTGGCGGTTACTGCGAATGGGCAGGGGGCTGTTCCGGCGGATCACCGATTGCTGGTGCGCGGTGAGGCGATGAACAAGTGTTTGAATGAGGCGGATGTGGTGATTGCCGTGGGTACGCGTTTGGGTTTTCGGTTTGAGCAGATGTGGAAGGGCACACCGGAGAAGCTCATTCATCTGGATATCGATCCGGATGTGATCGGGCGGTCGTTTGAGCCAGATGTTGCGCTGATTGGCGATGCGGGTGCGGGGTTGAGGGGTTTGTACGCGCGTTTGGATGGGGTAAAGACCGCGTGGGATGTCAGTGGTTCTGTGTCGCAGGCGTCCGGTCAGTGGGAGGAGAGCCCTTTTCCAGAGTTGCTGGGCATTTTGCGGGATGTTCTGGATCGGAATGCGGTGGTTGTGAACGATATGACGATGATTAGCTATCAGGCACGTCGCCATTTTCCGGTTTATCAGCCGCGCACGTTTTTGTCGCCAACGGTTTACGGGACGCTGGGTTTTTCCATGCCAGCGGCTGTGGGTGCCAAGGTCGCGTGTCCAGATAAGCAGGTGGTGTCGCTGTGTGGCGATGGCGGGTTTATGTACACGGCGACGGAGCTTTCAACCGCGGTTCAGCAGGGGGTGTCATTGCCCGTTGTTTTGTGCAATGATAATACTTATGACGCGATTAAACGGGCGCAGGATCGGGAATGTGATGGGCGGAATATTGCCGTGGAGTTGGTAAATCCCGATTTTGTGATGTTTGCACAGAGTTTTGGGATGCAGAGTGTTCGCGTGACGGATGGACAGGGGTTTGGCGAGGCGCTCGAAGAGGCGTTGCAGGCCGGGGGACCGACGCTGATTGAGGTTTTTTTGCCGGAGTATTCTTGAGAAGTGCATCCTTATGAGTGGTAGGTAGAGATAGGACACGGGAGAATATTATGGCAACAAAGCGAAAAAAGAGACGACACAGAGGGGCTGCTGGCAAGGCGAATGCGGATTTGACGGCGCATATTCGGTCGTTGGGGTTGACGAGTGTGGGGCAATATCAGGCTTGGTGTCGGGACCATGGATTTAATGGGGCGCTGAATAAGAGCTGGCAGGAGCGACGGCAGGAGCGCAAGGTTGCTGATCGGGCGATTGATGAGGAATTGGCCGAGCAGGAATTTGTGCGCCATATCAGCGCGTTGGGGTTAGAGACGGTTGCGGATTATACCGCGTGGTGTACCGCGCACGGGTTGAGTACGGGGACGCATAAGAGTGTTGCTCAACGCAAGAAAGAGCGCGATTTGGCCGAGCGCATAGAGAGCGATGCGGTTTTGGCGAAGATGAAAAACCACACGCGGCGGCCGCAGGAGACGATTCGGGCGATTTATGAGGGCAAGCTGTCGGAGGCAGAGTTGAATCGTCCCCATCTGCAAAAGATCCAGCGGGCTTTTGATGGGCTGGGGAGAGACCGCAAGGGGCGACGCGCGCTGCTGCAGTTGTTGCTTCATGTGGAAAAACGGGGCGATTTTTTTGACGTCAAGCCCGCGATTGTGCGCCTGGGACCTTCTGATGGCAATACATTTATCGAGGGGTTGGGCGCCCTGGCGCGCTGGCACAAGCGGTGGTTGCGCGATCCAGGAGAGTGGCGGCCAGGTTCGCACAATGGGCGCAAACAATTTGGTTCGCTTGCGCGACATTTGCTCGCGAAGTACGATGTGCCCGCGTTTATGGATATCGCGTGGTTTTTCGGTGAGGAAGATGAGGCGCGGCAGCAGCAGGGCTGGTTTGTGCATGTGGGAACGGGTGGGAATATTCGCAAGGCAGATGTTCCGCTGACGCTGACGAAGAAGATGGCGCATTTGTTTTTGGAGTCGCCGCACGATTACGCGATTTACGAGGCGTTTCGGCACGGTCAAATTCTGGGGCTTGGCGGGGAAGAACCGCTGGTGCGCGCGGTGAACAGTACGCGGTTGGGGTCGTCTTTTGAGTGCGAGGATTTCTGGCATAAGGTGGTGCATTTCTTTGTGAATAATCCAATGCTCGATCCCGATGAGGTGGGACCGATTGTGGATTATATTCACAATCAGAAATACGTGTCTCGGGAAGAGACGGTTGGTGGCGAGGTTGTGCAGTTGCCGCCCGAGCAGCCGAATTTTTCGATTAAGGGGCGCAGTGTGGTCAAGTTGCTGCGACAGGTTGAGTTTTGGCACCGGCAGTTGGCGAGGCAGAATCGCTTGCCGGCAAAGGTTTGGGCTCCTTCGGGTCTCAATGAACTGGATTGGACGGCGACGGATAATTATGGAAATGAAAAGGAGCGGTGGACGATTACGGAGTTGCTGTCGGCCAAAGAGTTGTCCCTCGAGGGACGCAAGATGCATCACTGCGTGGGGTCTTATGCGAATAATTGCAAGACCGGGAAATCGTCAATCTGGACGATGCAGGTTACGACGCCGGAGGATGAGACGCATCGGGTGATGACGATTGCCGTGCAAAATGGCAGCCGAAGCATTACGCAGGCGCGCGGGAAGTGCAATGCGCGACCCAATGGCAGGACGCCGAGTGGCAAGCGTCGGGATTTTAGCAAGGAGTATGAACGCCATTTGCGGAAGTCGCGCCATGTGTTGTATTTGTGGCGGGAGCAAGAGGGGTTGTCTATGTCGCGTGGGGTGTGAGCGAAGGGACGAATAGACGAATAGACGAATCAACGAATCAACGGAACAGCGAATCATAGCAGTTCATAGGCGCACAGGTGTCGGCTATTCATATCGCAATGCTGTCGCTGGATCGGTCAGGGCTGCGCGAATCGCCTGTGTGCTCACGGTCATGATCGCGATTGCCATTGTTAGTAATCCGCTCAATACAAATACCAGCGCGCCCAGATCTATGCGGTACGCAAATCCCGCCAACCATTCATTCATGACCCAATAGGCCAGTGGGAATGCGATTAGATTGGCCAGTAGTACCAGAATCACAACTTCTCGCGAGAGCAAGCGCACAATATTGGGGACGGATGCGCCCAGGGTTTTGCGGATGCCAATTTCTTTGGTGCGTTGCTCTGCTGTAAATGCCGCGAGGCCAAACAGGCCCAGGCACGCGATTACAATCGCCAGCCCGGCAAATACGGTTATAAGTGTTCCTATCCGTTGTTCGGCCAGATAATAACGCGCCAGGTTTTCGTCTAAAAAGCGATATTCA
This sequence comes from Candidatus Latescibacterota bacterium, assembly GCA_965205975.1. GTDB lineage: Bacteria > Latescibacterota > UBA2968 > UBA2968 > UBA2968 > VXRD01. The sequence continues at coordinate 4,115,955 of OZ242195.1, read as the reverse complement.
AACGGCTTTTCGGGAATATATTTCCGCCATATTTCACCGATATATTTAAGCGTTTCATCAATATCCTGACCGCGAATTTTTAGTGTTAGTACGTTGAACTTGGGTTGCCACATGGCAATCGCCACGGGGCGGATGATTTCGTGTAGCGACCGGTTGTGAAAATCTTTTACCACGCCGATCACAACGCCTTTCTCCCGGTTTGATGCAGCCCATCCAAACGCCTTTCCAAGCGGCTCGGTCCATCCCAATCGCTTCACGGCAGTTTCGTTCAGGATAAATGCCTGAGATGTGTCGGTTGTCACTGATAGTGAAAAATTGCGGCCCGCTGTGAGTTCCAGATTATAGGTGTCTAAAAAGGCTTCATCCACGCCCAGGACGCGCATCCGCCAGTCTTCCCCTCCCCTGCCTTCGGGAAATACCCTGTCCAGTTGTCCCCCATATCCCATCGAAGAATGCGATGCCGATGCTTTCAAGATGTTTGGGTGCTTCAGATATTCATTTTTGATATTCACATAATTATCTGTCAAGCGTCGGTCTGTAGAAAATAACCAGGTTAGAACTATGAGATCTTTATCGAATCCCAGATTTTTATTTTGCACATAATTCAATTGCTGATACACGGTGTATGTACCCGCGATTAAAAATGTCGAGATCGCAAATTGAAATATCACGAGGATCTGTCGCAATCGGCCGCTTCTGGTACCCGAAATAAGCGTGCCTTTCAGTACTGTTACGGGTCGAAAACTGGATAGAAATAGCGCGGGATATCCTCCGGAGAGCAGGCTTACCAGCACGGTTAAAACAAATAGTCCGGCAACCGCATACCACAGGGTCTGTCCTTCAAGTGCAATTGTTTTTCTGGCAAAGTTGTTCAGGAGAGGTAGTGAAATTTTCACAATAATTAGCGACAATAGCCCGGCCAACAGTGCGGTCAAAAATGTCTCTCCCAAGAACTGTCGAATCAATTGGGCGCGATAGGCTCCCACTACTTTTCGCAATCCGACTTCGCGTGCCCGTCGCGCAGAGCGCGCTGTTGACAGGTTCATAAAATTGATGCACGCAATCAGTAAAATAAAAAGTCCGATGATTGCAAACAGGTACACATACGTGATGTCGCTGTGAAATGAGATGCCATAATCCACTTTGGAATACAGATAGATTCGCTCTAAGGGTTGCAAAAAATAGGTGCTCTTTTTGACGATTTCATCGCCCATGTATCGCGCCATGAATTCGGGCAATTTTGCTTCGAGTGCTTTCGCATCTGCGCCTTCTCGCAATAAGATGTAATTGTGTGCCGGTCGCCAGGTTGAATCCACCGCCCAGTTTTCAAATACGTTCCGCGTCCAATAGGTATTTACGGTTGCACATACGATGTCAAATTGCATGGTTGATTGCCGAGGCACGTTTTTTAGTACCCCGGTAATCGTATATACCCCGCCCATATACCGGTCATCGACGGTAAGCACTTTTCCTATTGGGTCGTCATCCCCAAAAAATCGCCGCGCGGTTGCTTCTGTCACCAGGATGGAAAGCGGTTCTTTGAGTACTGTCGCGCGATCTCCCTTCATCAGTTCAAAATCGAAGACATCCAAAAAATCGGGATCTGTCAAACAGAATCGCTGATTGAATTTGCGGTCTTTATACGTGGTCCAGATATAGCCCCACGACAGGTATCGCACGACTGTTTCGATTTCTGAATAGTCTTTTTTTAGCGCGGGTCCCGCTGCGCCCGATGTGCCAAATCCCATGTCCCGGGTGCCGTCATCGTTGCGCATCTCGCGGAGCAATTTGCAAATTCGGTCGCTCTTTGTGTGAAACCGATTGACGCGAAATTCATCGTGAATAAATAATCCGATGAGGACACAACAGGCCACGCCCACCGATAATCCCAGTACGTTGATCAGCGAGTATCCCTTGTGGCGCATCAAATTTCGCAGGGCGATTTTTAGATAGTTTTGGAGCATGATTTTTTTTAAATGTGTGCATTGGTCGGGCAACCAGTTACTTCAGACAATGCGCCACTGCGTCCCTGTACGTTTCGAGCTCTGGGGTTTCCAGGTTCTTCACCTTGGCCAGATCATCCCATTTCCTGAGGTGCACGGCATTCTGGTAGTAAGGATTGCTTTCGAACTCGGTCCTTTCCCGATCTGACATGAGGCCTCCTTGCAGTTGGAAACTATGCTTAGAGGCTTCGGAAAGGGTGTTGTAGTAGGTCGAATCCGTGGTGCAGATGTATCGCTTGGCCGGAACGTGAAGTTTCACCGGTTCGGTCACCGCCTCGATAAAAAAGGGTGCTATGTACGCGGCGCCCACTTCTTCGTGGAGAAAGTCCTGGGTGTGGAAATCTGCGTTTTCTGCGTGTTCGTCCATCAGAAAATGGCCGATATCGTGCAATAGTGCGGCAGTTATCTGAATCGCGTCTCCATTGGCGAGCTGGGCCAGATTGGCGCACTGGAGCGCGTGTTCGAGTTGCGTTACGACTTCGTCGTAGTAGGACTGGCCCCTCGCTTCCATGTAGGCGAACAGGGCATTTATTTTTTTGTCTGACGTGCCTTCGGCCAATTCGTTCGCGAGTGTTGGATCGACGTGTTCTTTCATTTTGGCACCATCTTTCTCTAAAAATGTTCGAGTGATGAATTTAATTGGAGGGATTACAACTGCTCGTCCCGGTCCAACCATCCGTCCGATAGGTGTACGATGCGGTCTCCGTAAGCGGCGTTTTTCTCTGAGTGCGTGCATTGGACAATGGTTACGCCTTCGGCATTCAGGTGTTTGAACAGGGTCATGATCCGCTCGCCTTCTGCCGAGTTCAGGTTGCCGGTTGGCTCGTCGGCCAGTATCAATTTTGGTTGTGTGATCAATGCTCGGGCTATGCCTACCAACTGCTGTTGTCCGCCGGATAACTGGTTGGGGAATAGTCGCTTTTTTGCCACGATGTTGAAGCGGTCCAGCATTTCGGCGATGCGGCCTTTGCGCTCGGCACCTTTTACTTTTTGATATAAGAGGGGGGTTTCCAAATTTTCGGAGACTGTTAGTTCGTCGATTAGATGGTAGCTTTGAAATACAAATCCGATGTGGTCGCGGTGTAGTTCGGTCAATGCGCGTTCATCCAGTTTGTGAACTGCGCGGTTGTAAAAATGGTACTCTCCATTCGAGGCGGTGTCCAGCATGCCCAGGATGTGCAATAGGGTTGATTTGCCAGCACCAGAGGGTCCCATGATGGATACAAATTCCCCTTCGCGAATTTGTAGATCAATGCGCCGCAGTACGAATGTTTTTACGATGCCGTTTTCGTAGTATTTTTCGATGTTTTTTAGTTCGATCATGTCTGTCTCCTTATGCGCGGCGTTCGAACAGGATAGATACCTCGTGTTCGGATGGTTCGCCAATTTCTACGAGCGACCAGTCTTCGTCGTAGTTTTCCACAATCCGTTTCAAACACATGACCCTCTGTTCGTGGGGTTCGACGTGTTCCTCCCAGGCGAATAGTTCCATGCGGTAATCGTATTTTCTGCTTTTGCCGTTTACCACTACGGTTACTTCCACGGTGTCTTCGGCGTCTAAAGGCGGCAATTTGATAGAGATTTTGGGCATGGTGATTCTCCGGAACAACGGTCAGCGGGCGACCACAGGGGGTCGCCCCTACTCATACCGCAGGGCGTCAACGGGATTGGAACGCGCGGCGCGGATGGCTTGAAGGCTTATGGTACACAGGGCGATGACAACGGCTAACAGGCTACACAGAAGATATATTTTTATGCCGGGTTCAATGCGATACGCAAAGCTGTTGAGCCACTGGCCCATTGCCCAGTAGGCTATGGGCCAGGCAATGAGATTGGCGATGGTGAGCAGGAGTACAAATTCCCGGGATAGAAGCGCGGTGATTTCACTTACCGATGCGCCTAATACTTTGCGGATGCCTATTTCTTTGGTGCGCTGCGACACAGATAGGGATGCGAGGCCAAATAAACCCAGACACGCAATTAAGATGCCAAATCCCGATGCGTACCAGACGATTTGGAGCCATTGTTGCTCTGCGTGGTATTGCCGGTTGACCTGTTGATCCAGGAATGCGATCGAAAATGGACGATCGGGTGCAATTTTTTTCCAGGTTTCTCGCAGCAACTCAATGCTGCCGTTCACATCTTCTGGACGAATACGCACGAGTATCACGCTCGGGCCGCGATCCCCTGGCGAGTCGCCTATTGAGTTATAGAATGCAATTGGCTCGATTTCGTTGTGAAGTGATTCGAAGTGAAAATTTTTCACCACGCCAACCACCTGGTGCGGCTCTTTTTTGTTCAGTACGGGAAAGGGTTGTCCAATGGGGTTATCCCATCCAAAGATATCTACCAGCTTCTCGTTCACAATTACAGCCCGCTGAGGATCGCTCGGAAATTCTGGAGAAAAGTTTCGCCCCATCTTCAGGCCAATACCCAGTGTTTTCAGATAGGCTTCATCAATCCACATGGTCCAGATAGTGATCGACTTGCCATTGGGCAATCTATGGCCTCTTTGTTCTTGACTATTTACAAATGAATAGCCACCGCCAGCAATATTTACGATGCGATCATGACCGCGTAAGGCATCGCGCAAGCGTTGGGGCGTTTCCGGCGTCGCTTTGTCCAGGACCACCACCTGTTCGCTGGTATATCCCAAACTTTTTGACTGCAAATAATCCAATTGTTGCGCCATAATGCCCGTGCCGATCATCAAAACAATCGACAAGGCATATTGTACGATGACGAGGGCGCGTGTAAAGGGTTTGCGCCGTCTTGTCCGCGTGTTGCCCTTAAATACGGATATGGGTTGAAATTTTGACAGTATTAGTGCTGGATAACTGCCTGCGGCGAGTCCGACAAATACGAGAATACCCATCAACGCAACGACCAATTCCCAACTCGGCACAATCGCCACTGCCCCGCCCATCAGGTTGTTAAATACCGGTAGAAACAATTCTGCAAGTACCAATCCCAGGATCAGGGCGAGCAAACTCATCAGCAGGGTTTCACCCCAAAACTGCCGCATCAAATTACCGCGATGTGCGCCCAACACCTTGCGCATGCCCACTTCCAGTGACCGCTGCGTCGATTGTCCCAGTGACAGGGTTGTAAAATTGATACAGGCGATCAGCAACACCACCACACCAATGGCTGATAGGATATAAGCAAATATCGGGCTGATCTTTTGTGCGTATCCTCCGCGCATTTCATTTTGAAAATGAATATCTACGAGTGCTTGCAATTGCAATCGAAACGCATCGGCGCGATCTTGAATACGCCCGCTCTTGATCCTTCTGCTTCGCTGCTTGTCCAGAAGTTCGCTGGTAAAAGAAGCGAGTTTTTCATTTAATGCAGTTGCCTGACTCGCGTCCTGGATTTGAACATAAGTCGATACAACATTCCCACTCCGGGTCTGCGATGTCCTGAAATACCATGTGTCATCTCGATATGCATTCTCAAAGGGGATGAGAATGTCATTTCCACGCATACTCGAGGTCAACGGCAAGGCTTTCATAATGCCTGTCACCACAAAATCTTGTGGATCTCGAGCGCCTTTAATACGCAGCGATTGGCCTATCACACGGGCGTAATTTTCTGTTTCACCAAAGTATTTTTTCGCCACGCGCTCGCTGATGACCACGCTGTGCAAATCGTCAGTTGCATCTCCGGCTAATAGCGGATAGGTGAATATCTGCAAATAAGGCGGATCTATTAGTGCAATGCGTTCTTGAAACAGCTTGTCTTCACGCCCGACAATCACATACGAATTGGCAAATCGCGTTGTATGAACGATTTCTGGAAATGCGTCCTTCAATGTGCCTGCGAGTTCCTTCGGCTGTAATACCATAAATGCGACTTCGCCTTCTCTGGTAATTTCCCGCGTTAATACCCGAAAGATCACATCTCTGTTTTTGTGAAACCGATCAAAAGACCATTGTTGATGCACCGTCGAAAAAATCAGAACACAGCACGCCATTCCAATCGCGAGCCCGATGATGTTGATTGCGGAGAATGTCTTATTTCTGGCGATGTTGCGAATGGCGATTTTGAGATAGTTTTTGAGCATGTGGTTTTTCCGCTATCCCCTGATGTTCTCCGTGACGACATGACCGTCGAACAGGTGGATGATGCGATGGGCGTAGCCCGCGTCGTGCGAGTTGTGGGTTACCATGACGATTGTGGTGCCGTTTTTGTTCAGTTCGGTCAACAGGTCCATGACCTCGTTGCCGTTTGCCGAGTCGAGATTACCCGTTGGCTCGTCTGCGAGGATGATGTTGGGGTTTGCTATGACGGCTCTGGCTACGGCTACGCGCTGCTGCTGACCGCCTGACAGTTGCTGAGGGAAATGCTTTTCGCGGTGTTTGATGCCCATGTATTCCAGCGATTCATCCAGGCGCTGTTTGCGCTCGCTGGCCGGTAAGCCCAGATATAACAGGGGCAGTTCCACGTTTTCGGCGACGGTCAGTTCGTCGATGAGGTTGAAACTTTGAAATACAAAGCCGATGTTTGACTTGCGGGTGTTGGCTCTTTGCCGTTCGGTGTGTTTGGATACTTCTTCTTCGTTTAGAAAGTATTCTCCGTCGCTCGGGTTGTCCAGCAGGCCGAGTACGTTCAAGAGTGTGGATTTGCCGCATCCTGAGGGTCCCATTACGGCGACGAATTCGCCTTCGTCAATGTCTATGTTGACATTGTTCAGGGCGGTTGTTTCCACTTCTTCTGTGGTATAGACTTTCTGGAGGTTGACGGTTTTGATCATTGTGAGACTCCTTTTGTAAAAAGCGATTGGTTTACCGCTTTAAAACCAGCTTGTCGATTTCTTCGTAATTGTCATAAGACGATGTGACCACGCGCTCGCCGGGAGAGAGGCCGGCGAGGACTTCGAAGTATTCGGGGCTTTGGCGGCCTATGCGCACTTCGCGGCGTATGGCTTCGTCGCCTTCGATGACAAATACCCAGTTGCCGCCTGTTGTTTGATAAAATCCACCGCGGGGGAGCAAGAGGGCTTCTTCGGGTGCGTCGAGTTCCAATCGGATCTGTTCTGTTTGACCGCGCCGAATGCTTTGCGGTGTCGCATCCACAAAATCCATATCGACTTCAAATTGTCCCTCTAAGACTTCGGGAAAGACCCGACGGATTGTTAGTTCATAAGTTTCATCGTCGATTTCAATGGTGCCTTTGAGTCCTTTTGTGATTCTGGTGATGTAAAATTCATCGATGCCCACCCGCATTTTATAGGCGTCGAGCACATCGACCTGACCAATGCGCCTTCCCCTGTTCATCAACTGGCCGATTTCTGCATTTAATTGGGATAATTGTCCGGAAATGGGCGCGCGCACGGTCAGGTTCTCTAACGGACGGCGCACATGCTCCAATTGCCGTTGCAAACTCCTGGCACTCGTGTCCAGTGCAGCGAGTTGGTTGATGCGATACAGCGAGTCCTGGCGTACTGTTTCCAATGCAAATGACCTGCGTTTTTGATCGTTTTGATATCGATCCCGCGCACTTTCAAACAGGTCTTGGGAAGTCAATCCGCGTTCGAACAAAACTTTCTGCTTTTCGTATTGTCGTTCTGTCTCCCGCAAGTTCAATTCAACGCGCATCAGTTCCTGGCGGTTGCTAATGGCCCGATTTTCCAGATTCAACCGGGTGTTTTCCATGTTGTTGATTTGTTCAAATAAACGGGCTTCCTGGGTTAAAATATTTTGTTCCAGGGTGGGGTTTGACAATTTCAAAATGGGTATGCCTTTTTCGACCATGGTTCCTTCTTCCAGGAAGATTTCCTCTATTTGTCCGCCTTCCAGTGCGTCGATATAATATGTTTGAATTGGCAATACGGTGCCGCGCTGGACAGTAAATTCCTGGAAAGGACCGCGCGTGACTTCCGAGATGGTAATCCGGTCGATCTGTACATTGAGCCGGGCGCTGTGGTCGCCAAAGATCGCCATGTAGATCACGGCACACACAAATACGGCGATCCCGCTGATGCTGGCGATGCGCTTTGGTGTCCATACTTTTTTTTCGACCCTGCGGTCCATGCCATCCTGGCCCGTGGTGTCTGTTGACGGTTGGGACGATGAAGAACCCCTGCCTACAAAGCTGGGTACGGCTTTCTTTTTTGGCGCATCATCTCGTTCGGGTGTTGACACGTTTAAATCCTCTATCCAGAGTTTGGTGTGAAAGCTGAATGGGAAAAATAGTCATACTTTGAACAATATTCAACTTTGTTTTGCGTCAGTGTGCCTCTTATCAATCTCCAGCCCCTATTTTTACTCATTCATCCATATAGAGCGAATGTATAAAAATAGTAAGCAATTCCTGTGCCAAAAACTTATTCTCTATATTTTACAAGTAGTTATGAAAATTTGTGTCATGAGCGCAGTTCAATAAGTGTCCGATTTTGATACAGTAGTGTCCGAAAATGAACACTTAAAATAAAAAACAGGCACATTGAAATCAGAACAATGTGCCTGCTGTGTTAGCCGTAGGACTATCATTTATTACAATGGAGTTTTACAGTTTGCCTTTCATATTTCGATCAAAGAATACGCTCACCACCCGCCAGGGCGTAACGGAGGTGTTCACGGCTACGCGCAACACGCGGCCACCCTGTTCCGGGATGATTCGAAAAAATCGTTCTACCTCAAGGTCATTCGGGTCGGATATACGCAACATCGGTTCGGCTACCACCCGTTCGACCCACTCCTGAGGGATCATGCGTTCTGTCCTTGCAAGAACCGCATGTTTGCTAAATTCCAGCTTTATCGATCCGGTTGCCATATCGCGTTCATGGGCTTCAGGGTGCGCGGCTGAATATGTTAAAAATAAAAATGATAGTTCTTGTAGGAAACGATCAAGCTGTCTCAAATTGCAGAGCGGAAAGATTCAGATTAGAGGAGCGTTTGGAGAGATAGAGTATTTCTACGCCCACTACTTCGTTTGATGCATTGTAATCGAGCACCACGCCCGGCGAGACCTCTTCTGACTCGACAATAGCAGAGTCGTCAAGGCGTAGATAGAGTGCGTCGGCTTCCTTATCGACATGTAGTTTCATAATTCATTACCCCCATTGTGTACTACTTTTCAGAAGTCCCTTCGAGATCAGCATGCCCGCATTTACAAATATCCGCAATTTAAGCGGAAAAACAAGGGTTTATAATACGTATTTTTAATCTGAAAAGATGAGATATTCACTAAAATGGGTTAAGTCCATATGGTTTTAGTCGAGAAGCTCAAAAAATTCATCGACTGTCAACGGCTCCCCATTTTTATCGCGAATAGAAAGCTCGTTGTCGGAGATCGCTTTGCGTAGCTGTTTCTCACGTTTCTTGTACGCGCTTTGATTCCCAGCACCTACTCCTACGGCGATACCTGCACCGAAATCTGCCATAATAACGTTACCTCCTTCCAGTTGGTACATTGGATTGTGCGGATTAAAGACTCAGGCGTTCTCGAAACTTTTGTGTCTGACGTCGGGAAATTTCAATTTCATAGCCCCCTTTCAAAAATACTTTCAGGCTGCCTTGAAAATAGGGCTCAATTTTTTCGATATACTGTAAATTGACAATTTGTTGGCGATTGACGCGAAAAAATATGCGTTTGTCCAGACGCTCTTCAAGGTGGTTGAGGGTGCGCGGAATAAGGGGTTTGAATTTTTGAAAATAGACCCGCGTGTGATTGCCAGAAACTTCGAACAATTGAATATCTGAGAGTTTGATAAACCAGCACTGGTCCCCATCTTTTACAAAGACGCGACTCGAATCTGTCAATGCCGGTGCAACAGCTTCATCAGGAGAAAGCGTTTGGGCGTGTAGTTTTTCAATCGCGCTTGCAAGGCGTTATAGCATTTTCGACCAGAGTTTGTATGGTCATCGGAGGAATTTCGACTTGTCGTGTTTCCGGTGCGATGTCAAATTGATAGCGCAACCTGTCTTCCAATTGGGTGGCTTCGAGTTGGAGATAGTTTTTCGCAATTGCCAATTCCTCTTTCAATAGCACACTTCTGGTGTTGCTGACCTGTAGTGCGTATCGGAATAGTTCAGATAGTTTTGAGATCATGTCGCGTGCTCGTGCGGGGTTTTCAATGACCAGTGCACGGATATTGTTGAGGCTGTTAAAGAGAAAATGGGGATTTATCTGGGCTTTTAGTGCCATCAATTCGGCTTCTTGAACCGCTGTTTGCAATTCCCATTTTTCGCGTTCTCCGCGTTTGGTTATGTCAAACATGTGGAACACGACATATAACAGCGACCATATCCAGAGGATAAAGTTCGTGTTGAGTATTTGGATGCCATACAATTTCCAACGGAATTGTTCAAGCGAAATCTCATCGATATAAAAATAACCAAAGATCTGAATGCTCTGGCTGATAATCGCGATGACAAGGTCGGCTATCAATACTCGGATAAAGAGTTTCCACAAAGGCAGTGTGACCCAATGCCGCTTTTTGAATATGATTCTGAGCAGGTGTGTCCACAACAAAAGTTGTACAGATCCAATAGTGAGCTTTCCCGCGTTGCGCCCTGAGATTGCCCCGAAATCCAGGCTCCCAATACCAGTACAGGGGTTTGTATTTTTTTTATTTCGGTCCGCAAGTCTGTCAAGAACATTTCGTACATTGCTTGGGCAACTGTGTTTGGGTCCGAAGATAGACTCCACACGACAGCCGTATCTATTTTTGCGGGGTCTGTGATCATCATTTTGAGCATAGATGGCGTTGCTTTTTCTCTTTGTTCAGGTGTTTGAGAGCGTATCCAGGCGCGTGTTTGTTCTGCTGGCGCGCGCATAAATTCAACGGTTGTTGCCGGGTTTTGTAATGCGGGTAAAAAGGGCACGGCATCGACAATAATAAGCGATCCCACGCTTTCGGGTATGCTTGCAGCAACCCACAACGATAGAAAACCACCCAAACTGTGTCCTGCAAGGATTGGTTTTTTTAGATCGTTTTCCTGGATGTATGCAATAAGGGCGTCTCTCATGGTTTGCAAATAATGGTCTGTTTGCACGGGTGGCTGTCCGGCAAATCCCGCCAGTGTAAAGACATGACATTCAAAGCTGTTCTGGTATCGGCTGACTGTTTCGCGCCAGACGTCTCCAGAGCTACTTAGACCGGGAATCAAGATCATCGGATGTCCGGACCCCGTTATTTCCACTTTGAAAGGTTGCGGATTATCTGTCTGTGCAGATGCGAGAATCGGTGTTAAAAGCGCTATAAAGATTGCACTCATTTGCAATATGACGTGTTTCCATTTTGACATGACATCCTCCTTTTGACGGTGAATACTTCTCTTTTGTGATCAATCAAAAGGTAGGCGATCTATCGCGTTTTAAGAAGCAAAAGATGATAAGCGGTTTAACAGGCTGATGAACGGTCAACAGGTATGATGGCGTATGCTGTTGAGAGTCTTTCAGTTTCACATATAAGTGGAGATTGAGGAATGACGACTTTCTATCTTATTCGACATGGAGAACCCATTTGGGATTTAGCTGCTGGTGGGAATCTCAAAGGCGCAGAGGAGGGTTGGGCAGCCCATATTATTCCGTTGACCGATAAGGGGATCAGCCAGATTGAGAATGCTTCAAAATCCCTGTCAAATGAAGATCCTCAGATTGTTATTTCATCCCCAATGTCACGGGCGCTCCAATCGGCTGCTATACTCAGCCGAATACTCGATCTTCCACTTCGAGTCGAGTTTGATCTGCACGAATGGATTTGCGGATGGCGAGATTCGATGGAGCTTGTCGAAGAAACAGAGGCAGAAATGCATGAACTGGGAAGTGAGTGGCCTATAGGAGAGACGAGAGATTGGGAGCCGATGTCCAGTGTGCGTGGTCGTGTTGGTCGCGTATTGGAACGATACCGGACCTTTCAGCGTGTTGTTGTTGTGTGTCATGAAATGGTCATCTTTTCGCTCACTGGTAAGAGGATGGGATTTGCTGAATTTGTAAAGTTAAAAAAGTAAGTGTCCGAGTCCTATTAAGAAAGGTGGAGGTCCATTGGGCTGAGAAATCTCTCCAAAAGGCTTGCATTACGAAGATCTATAGAGTATCATTGGTGTAAACAGGCAATAAAAACCTATTGATCGAGCTAATATTTTGCGTCAACTGAAGCGATGGCGCGGGGGAGCTGCTATAGGAGGATACATCTCCTATGGTAGATTGTCCGCGCTTTTTTTGTTTTTGAGGCCAATGATGTACAAAAATTCCTTTGAAGCTCTCTCACTACAAGGAGGTATGAATATGCGAATCGCCCTCATCTCTGATATTCATGGAAATGCAGTGGCTTTAGAAGCTGTTTTGAATGATCTCAAAACAGAATCCATTGATCATATTGTGTGTCTGGGTGATACCGTTTCTGACGGTCCCCAACCATGTGAGGTTCTTGCTCGTTTGAAATCTCTGAATGGTTCTGTTGTTATGGGGAATATGGATGTGTGGTGTCTTGATCCTCATCCGGGTAGGGGAAAGAGCGAGAATGCCAGGCGAGGAAATGAAGTTCGATTCTGGGATGTCCGCAGGCTTTCACCTGACGATCTCGACTACATGCGGACGTTCCAGGCAACGGTCGAAATACCTTTGGATGCGACTACCAATCTTCTTTGCTATCACGGTTCTCCACGGTCTAATGAAGATGGAATCGCTTCTCACACGCCAGATGAGGAGATGGAACGCATGCTGTCTGGGTATCACGCGATGGTATTGGCTGGGGGGCATACGCATACACAGATGGTTCGTTATTATGGAGATAGTACGATCATCAATCCCGGGAGTGTGGGTGCGCCTGTTCCCGCACAGGATCGGATACGCCGGGTTCTTCGAGATCCATTGGATAATCCGGACGATAGGGGATATCCTCCCTGGGCAGAATATGGCGTTATTGCCTGGGAGAATAAGAGCCTTCGGATCGAGTTACGTCGCGTGCTGATAGATATCGATTTGCTGGTGAAAAAAACGCACGAGAGCGGGATGCCACACGCGGATTGGTGGATTGAAAATCGGTATCCCGGTGTGGTTTCCGAGGTGTAGCTGATGGGTGGATGCAAATGGTAGCCGTGGGGATTTTATTCGATCATTCTACCCTTCGTTATTCCTGTGACTGATCTGGTTGTGGTGCCGGTGCCTGGATGAGTACCAGGTCTGGAATGAGATGAACACGCGTTGGCCTTGAATCTGGTTCTGGTAATACAGTGCCCTGGTATCTTTATTGAAGATGTATGAAACGATATTGGTATCCAGGATTACCAACTTGAAGATTCCTTTCACTCAACATCTCGGCCTTCGTGGATGACGCGAATGAACTCATCTACGTCGAAAGGTTCACTGACGGTAACGACCTTTTCAGGATCGAAAATCTTCGGATTGGGATCGTTGCGAAATGCCTCGAGGTCAAACGGCTCGGACCATGACCGCGTGCAGGTTATCTGCTTTACGTAAATAATATCCCATTCGTCATTGTCGTTGAAGTGACCGCGGCCTCTGATCTCGACATACTGGGTCGCCAGCCGACGCATGTCGTCGTTTAGTGCCGGATCGAAACGCAACGGCACGACTCTTTGCGGGATGTAATGCAACTCTGCTGTGCCATAAGCCCAGTTCACCTCCATCAGTCGCCCTTCCACCAGTGCAGGCTCGTCCAGAACCGGCAGCTTTGTCTTGTCGGACTTCTGCTTTTCTTTTCTGGGATGGCCTGCAAACAGTGCCTCAACGCTGAGGTTTTCGTTGAGGTCGGGCCAGTGGATGCCTCCACTGGTACGTCGCCAGTTGCGTCTTTCTTTGGCGGTGGCGTGTGCGAGTCTGGGATACCATTTCAGGGGCACGGAGATGGTTCGTCCATCGGAGAGTACCGCCGTCAGCGTATCCTCGCTTACTTCCACGCGCTCAGCCTGCGGCATATCAATTGTCGAAATATTCATCTCAGGCCTCCATATTGTACAACTTCTTAGAAGTCCATTCGAGATCACTGGATCCGCGTTTACAAATATCCGTAATTTAAGCGAAAAAACAAGGGGTTATATAGCTCACTCATATCGCAGGGCATCCACGGGATTGGTGCGGGCAATTTTCCACGCCTGATAACTCACTGTGGTCAATGTGATTAACAATACCTAAAAAAACCTTGAATTTTTCATATAAATATGGTAAATTTGCCATAAATTGAAGGAAGGTACAATTTTGAATGAAAAAATAAAAAGTGTAACATGGGTCGGGGATTCTCGTGAGCAAGTCCGAAGTTTTCCCAAAGCTGCGAGAAGAACAGTGGGTGAAGCGTTGCGTTTTGCTCAATGGGGCGGTAAACACCCAAAGTCAAAGCCACTACGATCAGTGGGTTCTGGCGTATTGGAGATTGTCGTTCCTTACGATACAAATACCTATCGCGCTGTTTATACCGTCAAGATTGGCGAGAAAATCTATGTGCTTCATGCGTTCCAGAAGAAATCCACTCGTGGCATTAGAACACCTAAGCAGGCAATTGACCTGATTAAATTGCGGCTGAAAATAGCGAAAAATATGGAGACCCAAAATGAATGAAAAAGTCAAATTTGAGCAAAGCTCTGGAAATGTATTTCGGGACATCGGTTTCTCAGAATCAGAGGCTGAACGTGAGTTGCTGAAGGCAGATCTGGCATTTGAAATCTATAGTATTCTTGAAGGGCGAAAGCTGACGCAGGCAAAAGCGGGGGAAATTCTCGGGATCAATCAGTCCGATGTATCCCGGCTGAAGAACGGTGATTTTAGCCGTTTTAGTGTAGAGAGACTGTTTGGGTTTCTGAATCGGCTGAACCGCAATATCGAGATTCGCATTACGCATTCGGAAGATAGAAGCGGCCATCAGCGGGTCGTTGCTGTTTAGTTATGATCCGGGCTATTGATGCGCGCAAGTAATTCAGGCAGTTCCTCAATTTCAGTAATTGATAACCCACGCCACCCAATTATGTCTGGTCTTGCGTCATCATATACATCTTCTAAATCGACTTGCTTTAGCACGGGCAAGAAACCTATTTCTTTCGCACCGGTCATTTCCCGGCTGCTACCATCGCCCACATAAA
This sequence comes from Candidatus Latescibacterota bacterium, assembly GCA_965205975.1. Taxonomy (GTDB): domain Bacteria; phylum Latescibacterota; class UBA2968; order UBA2968; family UBA2968; genus VXRD01. The sequence goes on along the minus strand of OZ242195.1, from coordinate 4,100,909 downwards.
CACAGCATTTGACGGAAGTCCCAACTGTTCATGTGCCCGTTTATAGATTTCAATAGCGGGCTTTTGTATTTTTTCTGTACAAGAAAAGAGCGGTAAATCGATATGCTCTGATAAAGGAGAAGTGTGCCAGAGTAGAGGGACATCTGGACCGCAGTTTGTTATGAGTCCAATTTTATAGCCATCATCTTTTAGTTTTTGAAGCGTAAGCAGGACTTCAATTTTTGGTTTGAGTGTCTTCATTGTGAAGTCGTATCGATATTGCGCGGCTGTGTTGATTTTGCAGTCACTGGGAGATAGACCAATTTGAGCGCAACATACAGCGATAATTTCTTCTATTGACCTGAATTTCCCAATACATAGGTCAGAAAAAGAAGAGCCGAATGCTTGTCTAAACGCTTTATATGGCACCGACAATGTTTCGGCCATCAATGCATGTACTTTGTCGTGCTTTTTTTTGCTAAAATTATCAACCAAAGTCCCAAATAAGTCGAAAATTATGGCCTTATATTTCATGATACCAAACTCTCTGTATGTCAGCCATCAAGTACTCCTTCTTACAACGTGCCTTCTCGCGTGCGACGAGTGTATTCTGCGTGTGTGAGGACATGGCGAATTTTGAATATAAAGTATATTATACTCAAAAATTCACTTGTTCAAAATGTCTTAATGTGCGAATCCAAAAGACTTGTTTTCTGATGCTCTATAGCGTACCATTGGTGTAGATGAATAGCAGATTTGCGTCAACTGAAGCGATGGCGCGGGGGAGCTGCTATAGGAGGATACATCTCCTATGGTAGATTTTCCGCGCTTTTTTGTTTTTAAGGCCAGTGATGCACAAAAATTCCTTTGAAGCTCTCTTACGATAAGGAGGTATAAATATGCGAATCGCCATCATCTCTGATATTCATGGAAATGCAGTGGCTCTGGAAGCTGTCTTGAAAGATCTCAAAACAGAATCCATTGATCACATTGTGTGCCTGGGTGATACCGTCTCTGATGGTCCCCAACCATGTGAGGTTATTGCTCAGTTGAAATCTCTGAATGGTTCTGTTGTTATGGGGAATATGGACGTGTGGTGTCTTGATCCACGTCCTGGTAGGGGAAAGAGCGAGAATGCCAGGCGAGGGAATGAAGTTCGATTCTGGGGTGTCCGTAAGCTTTCACCTGATGATCTCGACTACATGCGGACGTTCCAGGCAACGGTCGAAATACCTCTGGATGCGACCACCAATCTTCTTTGCTATCACGGTTCTCCACGGTCTAATGAAGATGGAATCGCTTCTCACACGCCAGATGAGGAGATGGAACGCATGCTGTCTGGGTATCACGCGATGGTGTTGGCTGGGGGACATACGCATACACAGATGGTTCGTTATTATGCAGATAGCACGATCATCAATCCCGGAAGTGTTGGTGCGCCTGTTCCCGCACAGGATCGGATACGCCGGGTTCTCCGAGGTTCATTGGATGATTCACACGATAGGGGATATCCTCCCTGGGCAGAATATGGCGTTATTGCATGGGAGAATAAGAGCCTTCGTATTGAGTTACGCCGCGTGCCAATAGATATCGATTTGCTGGTGAAAAAGACGCGCGCGAGCGGGATGCCACACTCGGATTGGTGGATTCAAAATCGGTATCCTGGTGTGGTTTCCGAGGTGTAGCTGATGGGTGGATGCAAAATTGGCTCACTCATCTATCCAATTGGTCCCAATCAGGAGGTGTTTGGGCGGGGATTTGTTTGCTCATAACAGCGTCAAATGCCTCCAGAATTTCTCGTTTGTTTTTGCCCGCATATTGATTTTGAAAAAAGGCTGTGGTTTCAAGCTCGGCAATTTCACGTGCAAAAGCATAAATCGCAAACTGATTCATAGACACACCTACTACTTCATTTGATGCATTGTAATCAAGCACCATACCCGGCGAGACCTCTTCTGATTCGACGATAGCAGAGTCGTCAAGGCGCAGATAGAGCGCGTTGGCTTCCTTATCGACATGTAGTTTCATAATTCGTTATTCCTGTAACTGATCTGGTTGTGGTGCCGGTGCCTGGATGAGTTCCAGGTCGGGAATGTCGGAGAAGTCGTGGTCGTTTGAAAGCATTAGACATTCCGTCCTTCACATATCACACGATGGAAAGCCTCCCACTCTTCTTCTGTCAAGTCAATGGCGACGACTTTTTCAGGATCGAAAATCTTCGGATTGGGATCGTTGCGAAATGCGTCAAGGTCAAACGGCTCTGACCATGACCGTGTGTCGGTTATCTGCTCTACGTAAATAATATCCCATTCGTCATTGTCGTTGAAGCGACCACGGCCTCTGATCTCGACATACTGTGTCGCCAGCCGACGCATGTCGTCGTTTAGTGCTGGATCGAAACGCAATGGTACGACTCTTTGGGGAATGAAGTGCAGTTCCGCTGTCCCGCGAGCCCAGTTCACTTCCATCAGTCGTCCTTCCACCAATGCAGACTCGTCCAGAACTGGCGGCTTTGTTTTGTCGGACTTCTGCTTTTCTTCTGTGGGACGGCCTGTAAACAGAGTCTCAACACTGAGATTTTCGTTCAGATCGGGCCATTGGATGCCTCCCCCGGTACATCGCCAGTTGCGTCTTTCTTTGGCGGTGGCATGTGCGAGCCTGGGATACCACTATTGTACAACTTCTCAGAAGTCCATTCGAGATCCCTGGATCCGCGTTTACAAATATCCGCAATTTAAGCGAAAAAACAAGGGGTTATACAACTCACTCATCTCTTAAGGCATCCGCCGGGTTTGCGCGTGCGGCTTTGAGGGTCTGGGTAGTGACGGTTGTGAGGACGACGAGGAACAGGGCTACGCTACCGAGTAAGAATATACCAATACCCAATTCCGTGCGGTAGGCGAAGGTTTGTAACCATTGATTGGTCGCGTAATAGGCGATGGGGAATGCGATGAGGCTTGAGAGGGCGATGTAGAGGACAAATTCTCGTGAGAGCAGGGATAGGATTTGCGTTTGGGATGCGCCTAAGACTTTGCGGATGCCGATTTCTTTGGTGCGTCTTGTTGTGGCGAGAGCGGCCAGTCCGAATGCGCCGAGTGCAGCGATGAAGATGGCGAATCCTGTGGCGTATTGGATCATTTGATTCCAGCGTTCTTCTTTTTTGTATTGTTTGTCCAGGTCTTCATTGATGAATGAGAAGTTGAATGCATGATTGGGGGCGACTTTTTCCCATTGTTCTTTGATGAATGCGATGGTGCCGGGCACATTTTCGGGATAGATGCGGACCAATAAGCGTCCAGTGGATGTGCTGAGTGGCAGAACAGCGGGTCTGATTGTATGATGCAGAGAGCGAAAGTGGAAATCTTGAACAACGCCGATGATGGTTCTGTCTTTTGAGCCGCTGTATGTGATTGTTTTGCCAACGGGGTCTTCTATGCCGAATTTTTGGACGAGTGCTTCGTTGACAATGACCGCTTCCGTTTGATCGGTCGGAAATTCTCTGTCGTATTCTCGACCTGCAACGAGTTTCATGTCGAGCGTTTTGAACAGGTCATAGTCAATACCAATACCTTCAACGGGTTGCTCCGGACTTCCACGATATGTTACATGGGTTGACAAGCTCATGTCGTTGTTTAGAGGATGGTTAAGCCATGTCGTGCTGATCACGGCCTGGTGAGACAGCAGGGCGTCCCGAAAAACAGTTGGTAAGGTTTTGTTTTCTTTTCGCAGGTCATGAGTCTGAATGGCGACGACGTGTTCGGTTTGATATCCCAGGGGTTGGGTTCTCAAAAAGGTGAGTTGTTTGCCCATCATCAAGGTGGTGATGATTAAAAATATGGATAGGGCGAACTGAAAAACGATCAATACGTTGCCAAAACGATTGCCCGTTTTGATTTGCAATCTGCTCGCGATGATTTGAGTTGGTTGCATTCGGGATAGGATCAGGGCGGGATAGCCCCCTGCTGTGATGCCAACGAGGCTGACCAGCAGAATGAGAAATGCAAGTGTTGTGGTGTTGAGGCCGTCGGTCAAGGATAGGGATTTTCCAGATAGGTTATTGAATGTTGGCAATGTGAGTTCTGCGATGGCAATGCCGGCTGTGAGCGCGATAAGGATGAGTAAGAGCGATTCGCCGATAAATTGGTTTGCGATTTGTGAGCGTTTTGCGCCGACGACTTTTCGCAAGCCGATTTCTCGCGCTCGCATTGCCTGTCGTCCGAGGGTTAAGGTTGTGAAGTTGACGCAGGCGATAAATAGGACGAGTAGCGCCATGCCCGATAAGATGTATGAATAAACGGGATTGCTGCGACGGCTTACGTACATGGTTTGATCGAAGTGCATCTGGGTGAGTGGTTGAAGTTTGATCTGGTTTTCGCGCTTTTCATCCCACCAGTTTTTGGTCCATCTGGGAAATTGTTGTTCGAGACTGTTTGGAGATATATTCGGGGGGAGCATCATGAAAGTAAATATGCTGTAGGAATTCCATCTGTCTTCGACCTTGCTTTGTTCAAAGGGTAGTAGTACGTCAAATTGAATTGTGGAGTTTTTGGGCGCGTTTTTCACAATGCCCGTGATGGTGTAATCCTGGATTTCATTTTTGTATTCAATGGGAAGCACTGCTCCGACGGGGTTGGCTTTGTTGAAATATTTCTGCGCGGTTTTTTCTGTTATGAGTGCGGCGTATTTGTCTTGCAAAGATGGATCGCCTCGAAGGATTGGAAAAGAAAAAATGTCGAGGAAGTTGGGATCGGTAAATCCCAACTGTGCCCGAAAAGCGCGATTTTCCGTGCCAATTTTTCCCGTGCGAGATGTGAAGCGAACCGTTTGCATGTCGGGAAATGCTTCTGCTATTGCGGGTCCGAGAGGGCCGGGTGTTACACCGTGAACGCGCTCGTTTCGTCCTTTTATATGTTTTATATAAACCCGATAGATGCGGTCGGCATTTTCGTGAAAGGTGTCATAGGTCCATTCATTGTGGACAAAGAGGTAGGTGAGGATGCAGAAGGCGAGGCCAATGGCAATGCCGATGATGTTGATGGCGGAGTAAATGCGGTGCCTGGCGAGGTTGCGGATCGCCGTTTTCAGGTAGCTGCTGAATAAAGATATTTCAACACTGGCTCTGAACATTTTACTTCTCCTATAAATACAGAATTGCAAAACTACCGGAAATTCACGATATTTAAAATCACGAGAAATAAAAAGAAATTCGCATTGCGTGTTGGAGACTTTTTTATGAAAACCGAGCGTTGGACAATCCCAGGGATTATCAAAGACGGTGTGGTTGTGCCCCAGAGCAATACTCCTTTGCCCAATGGGATCTATGTAGATATTCTCATTCGTCCGGTGGATATGACGCCTGAACTCAAGTCTGAATTAGACCAGTGGGACAAGGCGAGCGATGAGGCATGGGCACTGATTGATCAATGGGAGACAGAAGAGCGGTGAGTGTTGGCGACATTCATTGGGTCGATCTGCCCTCCGTCAATGGCCATGAGCAACGCGGGCGTCGTCCCGCTGTGATTTTACAAGATGACAATTATGGTGATGGCTTGCCTGTTGTACTTGTGATACCTCTGACGACAGTAAGGTCAGCAGTTCGTTTTGCCGGTACGACGTTCATTCGTCCCACACCAGAAAATGGGTTGCAACACGAATCGGTGGCACTCGTATTTCAACTGAGGGCGATTGATCGTCGTCGCCTTCAGGAACGCATTGGGACTGTGAATACCCAGGTTTTGAACGCAATATTTGAGGAGCTTGGAAAACTTACAGGGCGCAACCTATGATAGCTTACTCATATCTCAAGGCATCTACGGGATTGGTGCGGGCAACTTTCCACGCTTGATAACTCACTGTGGTCAATGCGATAAACAACGCCAGAAGACCACTCAGAACAAACGCCCATATACCCAGATCAATGCGATAGGCGAAGTCCTGCAGCCACCTGTGCATCGCATAATAGGCAATTGGCCAGGCAATGAGATTGGCAATGCCGACAAGTATGGCGAACTCTTTTGACAACATGAGTACGAGGTTGGAAACGGATGCGCCCAATACTTTTCGGATGCCGATTTCTTTGATGCGTTGTTGTGCGGTGAAGGAGGCGAGGCCGAACAGTCCAAGGCTGGCGACAAAGATGGCGAGGATAGAGAAGAGTCCAAAGAGAGTGCCTATTTGTTCTTCTGTGCGATAGAGTTTGTCGTAATCGTCGTCGAGAAAGAAATAGTCGAATGGCTTATTCGGTGCGATTTCCTTCCATTGTGTCTTCAGAAAGCTGAGTGTGCCTACGACATCATCGGATCGAATCCGTATAGCAAAATACTCAAACCAGCTTTCCACCGTGGTGATAATCAGAGGTTCTATTTTATGATGTAGGGACTGATAATGAAAGTCTTTCACCACACCTACGACCTCTCCTCTATACTCTACCTTTACCTTGTCACCCTGTGGCCATATATTTTCCACTTCTTTACCCGCACATGAAGTCCATCCAAAGTGCCGCATGGCGGCTTCATTCAGGATAAGTTCACCCTCTCCGTCATTCATCATATCTTTTGAAAAGTCTCTGCCTTCTACAAGTTCAAGGCCATAAGTCGAGATAAATTCGCGGTCAACCACAATTTTGGCCATCGCGAAACGGCCCTGATATGTGTCATCACCACGAGGCCGAAAAAAACTACCGCCAAAAGGTCGGCCCGGCACACTCGAAGATGTCGAAGTGCTCAATACATTTGCATACCCCGACAATCGCGATTTATATCGCTCTGTCACCTGCATACCGGGATAGGGCATGACAATGATCTGTTCTTTGTTGAAACCGAGTTTCTTGTTTTTGATGTAATCCGCTTGATGGTAAACGACAACCGTTCCAATGATGAGAATAATTGAGATGACAAACTGAAATACGACGAGCGTTTTGCGAGAACTGGAGGTTTTTAACCCTCGCCTCAGAGTGTTTTTTAACACCTCTATTGGCTGAAAAGCCGAGAGGAATAAGGCGGGATAGATTCCCGAGAGCATCCCTGCAAATAAGGCAACACTGAGCAGGGCTAATACGACCTGCCAATTGCCCGCGTAATCCAATACCAATTCGCGCTGGATAAAGGCGTTGAACGCGGAGAGTGAGATTTCGACAAGAGCAAGGGCAAAAAATAGGGCTAATAACGCCAGCAATATGGATTCGCCCATAAACTGACGGATTAGTTGTGTGCGATTTGCGCCAACGACTTTTCGCATGCCGACCTCTTTTGACCGGGTCGCTGAGCGAGCCGTTGAGAGGTTCATAAAGTTGACGCAGGCGAGTATGAGGACGAAAAGAGCAATGATAAGGAAGAGATAGACATACCGAATATCGCTGTTTTCGCCCATTTCCCTTTCCAAATTATACAAATGAATATCCGTCAGGGGTTGCAGGAAGTAATCCATTTTAAAGCCCGTAGCCTCGTGTTGTCCACCTGTATGTGTCGTCATAAAGGCGGGCAATTTCGCTTCTAATCCCTGGGCAGAATCTTTTTCCTGAAGCAGCAAATAGGTATAAAAAACATTCGTTGCCCAATCTGGTTCATGATGGCGTATAGGAGACGCGAGAAAGTCGAATTGGAAATGAGTATTGTGAGTCGTGTTCTTAAAAACACCTGTCACCTTAAATGCTCTTTTTCTTTCCAATTCATAGAATGACAGGATTTGACCTATTGGATCTTGTTCTCCAAAATACTTTTGAGCCACCGCTTCTGTAATCACAACAGAATAGGGTTCCAAAAATGCTGTCTCAGGATCTCCCTTGCTGAGTGGAAAAGTGAAGACTTGAAAAAAGTTTGGATCGGTGAACCAGAGATTATCTTCAAAGAAGACTTGACCGTGTTGGTCCTCAACAAGTGTCCTTGGATCGTGCCCGTCAAAAAACCGCACAGTTTCTATCACTTCGGGATAGTCTTTGACAAGTGCAGGTCCCATCGGAAATGACGTGACCGGGGCCTGACGCATAACCCCGCCGATTTTCGCCTCTATGGCAATCCGATAGATTCGGTGCGCGTGTTCGTGGTGCTGATCGTAGCTCAGTTCATCTTGCACATAGAGCAGGATGAGGATGCAACAGGCCATGCCAATGGCGAGACCGAGGATGTTGATGGTAGAGAATGTTTTGTTTCTGGCAATGTTGCGGATGGCAACGGTTAGATAATTTTTGATCATGGGAAGATTCCTGTCATTATTCTCTATTCATCTCTCAAAGCGTCTGCCGGATTTGCGTGTGCGGCTTTGAGGGTCTGGGTCGTGATGGTTGTGAGTACGATGAAGAACAAGATAAGGCTGCCGAGTAAGAAGGTGCCAATACCCAATTCGGTGCGGTAGGCGAAGGTTTGTAACCATTGATTGGTCGCGTAATAGGCGATGGGGAATGCGATGAGGCTTGATAGGGCGATGTAGAGGACAAATTCTCGTGAGAGCAGGGATAGGATTTGCGTTTGGGATGCGCCCAGGACTTTGCGAATGCCGATTTCTTTGGTGCGTCTGGTTGTGGCGAGAGCCGCCAGTCCAAATGCGCCGAGTGCAGCGATGAAGATGGCGAATCCTGTGGCGTATTGGATCATGAGGTTCCAGCGTTCTTCTTTTTTGTATTGTTTGTCGATGTTTTCATCGAGAAACGAAAATCTGAATGCGTGATGAGGTGCGACTTTTTCCCACTGTTCTTTGATAAATGCAATGGTGCCAGGCATATCCTCGGGACGGATGCGAACATACAATTTGTTAGTCCATGCCTGGAGGATCATAGTAGCGGGTTCTATTTTATGGTGCAGGGAAAGAAAGTGGAAGTTGCGAACAACGCCGATGATAGCCTTGTTGTATGCGCCATATTGGATTGTTTTGCCAATGGGGTCTTCTATGCCGAATTTTTCGACGAATGCTTCGTTGACAATGATCGATTTTTTTTCATCAGATGGAAATTCTCTGGAGAATTCTCGACCCGCAACGAGTTTTATGCCGAGTGTTTTGAAAAAGTCGTAATCAATTCCAATGTTTTCAACGCGGTACTCTGGACTTCCTTTATAACTTCGATAGCTCATACTACGCCCGGTGTTATTAGTTAGACTGTAATCCATCCAGGTCGCGCTGACTACTGCATGGTGAGACTGTAGGGCATCCCGAAAAACAGTTGATAAGGTTTTGCTTTCTTCTTCCAGAGGATAGGTCGATATAGTAATAATGTTTTCGGTTTGATACCCCAAAGGTTGGGTTCGCAAAAATGTGAGTTGTTTGCCCATCATCAGGGTGGTGATGATGAGAAATATGGACAGGGCAAATTGAAAAATGATCAATACATTGCCAAAACGATTGCCGGTTTTCATTTGCAATCTGCTCGCTATGATTTGGGTCGGCTGCAATCGGGATAAGATAAAGGCGGGATACCCACCTGCTGTGATGCCGACGAGGATGACAAGCAGAATGAGAAAGGCGAGTGTTGTGAGATTGAGGCCATCGCTCATGGACAGGGATTTTCCGACTAAGGTTAGTCCGACTAAGTTGTTGAACGTTGGCAAGGCGAGTTCTGCTATGGCAATGCCAGCGATAAGCGCGATGAGGATGAGTAAGAGTGATTCCCCGATAAATTGGTTTGCAATCTGCGAGCACTTTGCGCCGACGACTTTTCGCAAGCCGACTTCTCGCGCCCGGGTTGCCTGCCGTCCGAGGGTTAAGGTTGTGAAGTTGACGCAGGCGATAAACAGGACGAGGATTGCAATGCCCGATAATATGTATGAATAAACTGGATTACTGATGTTGTATTCCTGCAAGTTCTGGTTGAAGTGCATCTGGGTGATAGGGAGGAGTTTGAGTTGTCTCTCTTCGCCTCTGCTTTCGCTCCACCAGTTTTTGATCCATTTGGTAGATTGTTGTTCGATACTATTGGGGTGTACATCCGGGGGGAGCAGTATATACGTATCCTGTAAAGAGGTGTAGTTATACTGCCTCTGCATAGCTTCTATCTCAGCTTCTAACTGTTCATAAGGCAGTAGCACTTCAAATTCAAGCGTGGAGTTTTTGGGTACGTCTTTTAGGATGCCCGTGATGGTGTAGTTGTGAATTTCCTTTTCCCGCTGAATTGGAAGTGGTTCTCCGACCGGGTTGGCTTTGTTGAAATACTTCTGTGCTGCTTCTTCTGTAATCAGTGCAGAATATTTGTCTTTAAGGGCATTCGCAGGGTCGCCATGAATGAGTGGGAAAGAAAAAATGTCGAGGAAGTTGGGATCAACAAAACCCAGGAGCGGTCGAAAAGTGCGATCTTCTATACTCACATCCCCGCTGTCATTGCTGAAACGAACAGTCTGTATGTTGGGGAATGTTTCGCTGATTGCAGGACCGAGAGCGTGTGGCACCCCACCAATCATACGATCACCAAAAGGACCTTTTTCTTTTGCTGTAATCCGGTAGATGTGGTCGGCGTTTTTGTGAAAGGTGTCGTATGTCCATTCGTGGTGGACAAAGAGGAAGGTGAGGATGCAAAAGGCGAGGCCGATGGCAATGCCGATGATGTTGATGGCGGAGTAAATGCGATACCTGGCGAGGTTGCGGATCGCCGTTTTCAGATAGCTGCTGAGTAGAGATATTTCACCGAACATTGGTTTCTCCTTTACATAGGAATTGATTACTCATACCGCAAGGCGTCAATGGGATTGGATCGCGCTGCGCGAATGGCCTGCAGGCTCACGGTTCCAAAGGCGATGATCAGAGCCATTATCGCGCTTGCAACAAATGGCAAGACATTCAGGTCTGTCTGATAGGCAAACCCGGAGAGCCAGTCGCGCATCAGATAGTAGGCGGTTGGCCAGGCGATGAGATTGGCGAGAAGAACGAGAAATATAAATTCGCGCGAGAGTAGCATGACCAGATGCGATGTGGATGCGCCCAGTACCTTCCGCACGCCAATTTCTTTGGTGCGAGATTGAACCATAAATGCGGCCAGTCCGAACAGTCCCAAACACGCTACAAAAATTGCCAGTAGTGAGAACACGCCGAGCATTTTGCCGGTGAGTTGCTCGTTGAAATAGATCCAATCTATGAGTTCGTCCAGGAAGTGATATTCAAAGGGTGCGTCCGGCACAAAGCGTTTCCACTGCGTTTCGAGGAAGGACAGGGTTTGCGCGGTGTTTTCTGGTCGGATGCGTAAAGTCAGGGAATAAAACATCTTCCAGCGGGCCAAAAATCCCATAGGGGCGATTTCTTCTCGGAGCGTCAAATTGTGGTAGTCTTTTACGACCCCAATTACGGTCAAGGATAGGTTGTCGTATGCTGGTAACACAATCTGTTTGCCAATCGGATCTTCCTCCCAGCCGAGGAGTCGCACGGCTGTTTCGTTTAAGATAATTGCCTGAGATGTATCGCTGGCAACATCGGCTGAAAAGGCACGACCGCGAAGCACGGGGATTTCAAATGTTTCAAAGAATGAATCATCAACTTCGTTTATGCGAAATGTCTGTTCTTTTGTTCGGTCCCCATCGGGCCAGGCGAGTCGCAGTCGTCCGCTGTATCCCGTGATTTCGTATCGCAGAGCCGATGCGCTGAGGATATTGGGGTGTTCGAGAAAGACCTGTTTGACCATTTGGTGGCGTGCTGAAAGGCGTTTTTGTGGGTTTGGCTCTCCGGAAAAGTCAGGGACAAAAATGGGTAAACTCACAATGTGATCGCGTGCAAAGCCCATGTCTTTGGTTTCTATAAATTTCAGTTGCTGATAAACTATTAGGGTACAGATCACCAGCAAGATAGACATGCCGAACTGAAATACTACGAGTCCTTTCTTCAGTCCTGTGGAACCCGGGGAGGAAGACGCGCTGCTTTTTAATGCTGTTACCGGGCGAAAGGATGAGAGGAAAAACGCTGGATACCATCCCGCCAGCAGTCCGACCAACACTGTTAGTGCCAGTACTGCCGGTGTACCTATTATTACTGTAGCCGCGTTGAGGTGTAGATCGCCGCGCACGAATTGGTTGAATAAGGGCAGGCATAGCTCGACCAGTGCGAGGGCAATCAGCAGGGCGGAACAGGTTAAAAGCAGGGATTCGCTCAAAAACTGGACCATCAGTTGTGGACGATGCGCGCCAACGACTTTTCGCACGCCGACTTCGCGCTTGCGGGTGACAGCGCGTGCAGTTGCCAGATTTGTAAAGTTCACGCAGGCAATGACCACGAGGATCAGCCCAATAGCTGCCAGCATGTAAATGTGTTGCACGGGGCTGTCGGCAGTTGGGTTAAAATCGGATTCGCCATACAGGTACACGCGATGCAGGGGCTGTAGGTGATAGGCGTTTTTTGCTGCAACTTCATCTTCCATATGCTGCTTGATCAACGGCTGAAGGGGATAATGAGGCCAATGGGACTTATGTTGAGCAGTAACTTCATCCCCCATATACTGTTTGATCAGCGACTGCATTTTCGCTTGTAGGCTTTCTGCGTTTTGTCCCACTTTTAATAGCACATAGGTGTTTACCGGACGCCAGGATTGCGTGGGTCGCCACATTGTCCACACCTCTTGCGTTTCTTCTACGGGGGGTATTGTGGTTGAGAGTATTTGAAAATAAAAGCCTGATGAGAGATGTGGTGCTTTTACGATGCCCGTTACTGTGTATTCGCCCGGAAAACTGCGATTATCGATTGAAACTGTTTTGCCCATTGGGTCCGTATCGCCAAACAAGTGTTGCGCCATGTCGTCGGTAATGACCACAGAGTAGGGTGTGCGAAACGCGGTTTCTGGGTCGCCTTTTATGAGGGGAAAATCAAATACGTCCAAAAAGTTGTCATCTGTCAGTGCAAAGGAGTATCGACCCTGGCGTTCGCCGTATTGTGCAGATACGGTCCACCGCCAGATACGCACCGTTGTTTCTACTTCAGGAAATGTTTCTTTTAGCACAGGTCCGAGTGCGCCTGATGTGCCGCTACTGTAAGTTGTTTGTGTGCTGCTGCGCTCTTCTCGAATTACTTTGTAAATGCGGTCGCCCAGTGTGTGGGAGCGATTTACTGCAAATTCCTGCTGGATATACAACAGGATCAAGATGCCACACGCCAGGCCGATGGCAAGGCCCAGTACATTGATGGATGTGTACAATTTGTGCCGCATCAGATTGCGGATCGCAACGGTTAGATAATTTTTGATCATGGTCTTATCTCCTGTGCCGTCCCCAGTACTCAGCCCGCCCAGCCTCCGGCCTCTTGTTTTTCCAATGCGCGTTTTAGCTGGTGACGCCCTCGGTAGAGCCAGATTTTCACGGTGCCGAGGGGGGCTTGCATCTCCCATACGATTTCGCGGTAGGACAGTTCTTTTATGTAGCGGAGCCACATTGCGCGTTGTTGCACTTTGGGCAATGTGCGCATGCCCTGTGCTAAGAGTTGATGGCGTTCCTTTTTTATGACGCTATCTTCTGGCGTTGTGAGAGTAATTGGTTCGGGCATTTGTCGCGCTGCTGTTTCTAGGCCGTTTTTTCGGGATAGTCGAGACCGAAGGTGTGAACGTCCGACGTTGAAGGCAATGCGCGTTAGCCAGGTTGTGAATGCCGAGTCGCCGCGAAAATGGCGCAGGCTCTGAAAGACTTTCATGAATACCACCTGCATCAAGTCATCGGCTTCCTCGCGGTCTTGCACATATCGCCCGACAATGGCGCGCACGCGATTCTGGTGCAGATAGTAGAGTTTGCCAAACGCGCTTTCGTCGCCGGCTTTTATCATGTGGATCAATTGCACATCGTTTTCTATGTCTGATCGTTTATTCATATCGCAATGCCTCCACGGGGTTCATCTTTGCCGCTTTCACGGCTTGCAGGCTCACTGTTCCGATTACGACTAAGAGTGTCAATACACCGCCCAGCGCGAATGCTCCGATGCCCAGTTTAATTCGATACGCGAAGTCCGATAGCCATTTGCTCATTGCCCAATAGGCGACTGGCCAGGCGAGTACATTTGCTATGCCGACCAACAGAACGAATTCGCGCGATAGCAAACGCACCACGTTTGTGACGCTGGCACCCAATATTTTGCGAATGCCGATCTCTTTGGTGCGCCGGGTCACGGCGAGTGCTGTCAATCCAAATGCGCCCAGGCACGCGATAAAAATGGCAAACAGGGTTCCGTATCCGATCATGCGATGCCAGCGCTCTTCGGTTCGGTATTGGCGATCAATGCCTTCATCGAGAAATGAATAGCGGAATCCAGAGGACTGTGTTACGGCTTCCCATTGCGCTTCCATAAATGACAGTGTGCCGGGGATATCGTTGGCACGCACCCGAACCAGCAATCGGCTAAATTGATGTTCTGGATTGCATTTCAGGAGTGCGGGACCAATTTTGTGGTGGAGAGAGCGAAAATGAAAATCGTTTACTACGCCGATTACTGTCATATCATCAAAAAATTTCAGTGTTTTTCCGAGCGGTGGTCCCGGTCCCAGTTGTTTGGCCAGGGTTTGGTTGATGATTACAGACTTAGCAGGGTCTGTCACAAGGTCCCGTGAATAATTTCGGCCTTCGATCAATTTGATGTCGAGGGTTGGTACAAAGTCGTAATCGACGAAGAATATCTCCACGCCTTTTAAGGTTGTTCCTTCATGTACCACAGCCCCGCGCGACTGGTATCCATTGCGCATCATGTGATATATTTGGGTTACACCGAGAATTGCGTGATGGGATAAGAGGGCGTCCCGATAGGTTTCAATGCCTTTTGGTCCCAGATCTCGCAGCTTGCTGAGGCGGCTTACGGCAATTAGGTGTTCGCTGTCAAATCCCAGGGGTTTGGTCCGCAAATAGTCGAGTTGAGAGGTCATAATGAGGGCACTGATGACCAGGACCGCAGACATCGCGATCTGGAAGATTACGAGAAACTGGCTGAAAAGTCCCGCGCTGACAATTTTCAATCTGCCTTTGAGTACCTGAATTGGCATAAAGCCGGACAGGACAAAGGCTGGATAGGTACCTGCGAGGAGGCCGACGATTAGAGTTAGACCCATGAGTGAGGCAAATGCCAGGCTATCCAGATGTGCAACTATGGATAGTTTTTGCGCCATGAGGTTGTTGAACAATGGCATTAAAAGTTCTGATAGTGCGAGTCCGATTACAAATGCTATGAGGCTTAAGAGTACGGATTCTGTGAGGAATTGCACGATGACCTGGGGCTTGTGTGCGCCAACGACTTTGCGGATGCCGATTTCCCGCGCCCGAGAGGCTGACCGTCCCAGTGCGAGGGTCATAAAGTTCACGCAGGCGACAAAGAGGACCAGGGCTGTAATGCACAACAGGATGTAGCTGTATGCCGGGTCAGTGGCGGGTTCGGGTGCGCGGATCTCTGGACTGAAATGCACATCGGCAAGGGGCTGCAATTTCAGTTCCTGGTTTTCCCCGATGATGGGCCACGACCAGTTTATAAAACGCGGAAATAATTTTTCTATGTCTTCGGGGCGAGCCTGATTGTGGAGCAAGACGTAGGTGCTGGTGTTACCTGTGTAGTTCCACGAGTTGAGCGCGTCTTCGACATTCCCATAGGACTGGATGCAGTCGAATTGAATGCTGGATGTTTCGGGGATGTCTTTCACGATGCCCGTGATTAGAGCTTGGTGGATTTTTGAGTTTCCGGTGAAAGAGACCGTTTTCCCCATTGGGTCGGTGTTGCCGAAGAATTTTTGAGCGGCTGTTTCTGATATAACAATGGCATCTTTGCCATTCAGTGCTGTTGCGGAGTCACCTTTCACGAGGGGAAATGAAAAGATGTCCCAGAAGCCCGGATCGACGTAAATAACGCGCTCTTGAGATGCATGGTCGCCGTATTGGAGTGTGCGAGAAGTGGTGTTAATTCTCACGACATGTTGCATTTGTGTGGGGAATGCTTCTGCCAACTTTGGACCGAGAGGACCCGGCATAGCAGCCGAGGCATCGCCGCCTTCTCCCACTTCTCCTCTATTGTAAACGCGATAAATTCGATCTGCTTTTTCGTGGAATGCGTCAAAGGACCATTCATGTCGTATGTAAAGGAAGGTTAAGATGCAAAACGCAATGCCGATTGCCAGGCCAGTGATGTTGATCGCAGAATACACTTTGTAACGGACGAGGTTGCGGTACGCTACGGTCAGATAATTGCGGAACATTTTGTTCTCCCTGGATGTCGTCGCGTGTTCTTTGTCCCGATTTTACTGCAATAATCGTGCCAAAAGATTCAAATAATGAAATAACAAGGAGTTATGAGAATTTGCTTGAAATTGGCAGTTTAGGAAGTGTCCGATTTTGATACAGTAGTGTCCGAAAATGAACACTTGAGGGAAGTGTGAAGTGAGAAATTAAGCGGTAGGAGCGGCATCCTTGCCGCGATTGGGTCAGATGAGAAATGGGAGGGAGCGCGGTTGGGTTTGCCGCGTAAATCAGGTGCTTCTACCCGGTATCCGAAATACCAGCACAACGCCGAGTAACATCAAGATCGCGCTGATTTCAAAAGCCCGGCGCAGGCTGTATGCATCTGCCATGATGCCGAAGAGCAACATGGCCACGCCGCGAAGCGCGAATCCCGCACCCATATAAAGGCCATTGGCAAATGCCCGGTTTTCTGGACAGCTTTCCTGTACCATTGCCATGACTACGGGACCGGTGGATAGGGCGACAAAGCCCAGGATGATTAAAATGGAAAATAAGGCCCAGCCCTGGGTTTCGAGAAAGACAAATAGGAGGAGGGGGGTTGCGATCATGGAGAAGCCGAGGATTTGTTTGCGCCCCCATCGGTCGCTTACCCATCCGCCGATTAGCGCGCCGCCAATGCCCGCGCCTTCCAGTACGGAAAGAGATGCGCCCGATAGCCACAAGCTGGCTTCGGTTTTGGATAGGGATAGGGTTTGTATGAAGATGGGGAGTAAGGGGGGTAAGAATCCGCTGTATGTGTCGTGTACCGCATGTCCTCCGGAGAGGGTGATTACGTCGCGGGTCTGAAAACGGCTGTTATTACTATTTGAGGACAAGGGCAGGTCTTACAGTTTGATGACGGCGATGAGAATGCCCGCTATGGCCACCATGGTCGTGATGAGCCAGATGAAACGGGTTTCAAGGATTTTATTCGTGTCATCAATGCGTTTATTGGTCTCGTCAATGCGCTGTCCCAGGGACTGGTTGGTCTCGTCAATACGCTTATTTGTCTCGTCAATGCGCTTATTTGTTTCGACCATCTGCAAGCGCAATTCTTTGCTGTCTTCGCGCATCTGCAGGCGTATGTCTTGCAGGTCTTCGCGTAGATACGCAATGCCCCAATGGGTATTATCGTCAGATGTGGTCGCTTGAGATTCGGTGGTTTCGGCCATCATAGATCTCCTGTTTCTCTTTGGGGAGAGGGGGCGGAGTCATATAAACAAGATATGCTATCCCAGCAAAAAGTCAATGGTCTATAGCTCCCGTCATCGCGTCACGCATGTACGACCTCAAAGGCGGTTATATTGCGGGTGTCCTTGCTGAATTCTACCCCGATCAGGTGAATCGGCTGATCCAGACCCCGGTATTTGTCCGCGTATCCCTTTTCCTGCAATTGCGCCATCGCAGCACCCTCAGACGCCAGTTCCACCACCTTGAACTCGAATAGATAGATGTTATCGTTGAAGTGAACGGTCATATCCACACGCCCATGGCTGCTGCTGTCCTCTACCGTAATATTGAGCCCCAGTCCCGCGAAATAGGAGTAGAACACGCTGGCGTAGTAGCCTTCAAATTTGGCGATGTCGTTGTTGGTGTACCACTCGTAGGGAATGCTGGCATAAAAGGCGTGGAATAAGGTTTTGAGGCCAGCAAAGTCGTTGGCTCCCAGCAAACGGTAGAGTTGCACGCTGTTCGCCATCTGGCCGGACGAATCTTTCAACAGGTAGTCCAGGAGGCTCTCATTGAGACTTTGACGCACCTCACGATTGGGATAGCCCAACCGATAGAATGACGTGCCGCCGAGGTTCTCCTCACCGGTAATGGTCAGATATCCGGTCTGGAATAGCAGAGCTTCGGTCGCAATGTTATCCACATCGAAGGTCGATAGCAAGTTGCTACTGCCGATCATCTCGTCGAGTTTCAAGGAACTGACCTGGCGTTTGAACAGGGTCTCAATGAGAAAGGTGGGGGTGCCGGTCTCGAACCAGTAGGCTTCGAAGTTGCGTTTTCGGAACAGCAGGAGGATGTCGAAGGGGTTATACACTTTCTCCTGTCCCCGCCAGCTATAGCCGTTGTACCAGTCGCGGATTTCATCTCGATCCAGACCCGGCAGCTCTGGCGCGAATACCGTGTCGAGGTCCTCCTCGGTGTAGCCGCATAAGGCGGAATAGCTCGGGTCAATGGTGATGTCTGTGAGGTTGTTGAGGCCAGAGAACAGATGTACTTTTGAGAACTTGCTGACGCCAGTGAGGAATGTGAACTTGACATGGGCATCGTTGGACTTGATCGTCGAGTACAGACCCCGCAGAAAATCGCGGTTGGCACGGGCGACTTCAGGCTCATCCAGCACATCTAAGATCGGTTTGTCGTATTCATCAACCAGAACGACAACGCGCTGTCCCGCCTGGCTATGCAACATCTGGATGATATGGCGAAAGCGTGCGGAAGCCGTATCGTAGTGGCTTTCTACGCCTGTTTCTTTTTCTACGGCGTCCAGTTGTGCCATCACCTCTTTGTGCAAGATCCCAGGCGCATCAAAATTGCCGCTGCCAAAGTCGAGGCGCAGGACAGGATAGCGAACAGACCAGTCCCAGTGGTCGTGGATGTACAGCCCCTCAAACAGCGGTTCATTGCCCTCGAACAGTTCCTTCAACGTGTCCAGAAACAGGCTTTTGCCAAACCGACGCGGACGCGATAAAAAGTAGTGCGTGTCCTCGTCTATCAGCCGCTGTATGTGGGCCGTTTTATCGACATAGTAGCAGTTTTCCTCCCGAATTTTGCGAAAGGTCTGAATGCCAATGGGCAGTCTGCGTTTGGTCATTTTATGCACCTTTGCCTTGCGATTTTTTCAAATGACCTCGACATTGTCTTGTTCGGGTGTGAAGCATGAGAAATCGTCGGGATAAGATTAAATCAAGTGTTGGAGATGGTATCAAATTTTGCCATGCGAGATGCTCTGGGCCTTTGGATAGAGGGGGCGGCTTTTTTGAAGAAGATATGCTATCAAAGTAAAAAGTCAATGGTCTATGGTGCAGGACAGGATGTTGAGCCGCAGTCCAGATGTGAAATACAGATCGAAACTCACAACGATTTTGGGTCATGTAGGCTGAGTGCCGACTGCTTTAAGATAAGGCGTGGAGGCTTTTTGAAGGGGTGATGAATGGTGGGATAGCAATTGGGGTACAGGATGTAAGTACGCTTGGGCGTACAACAAAAACCGCCACGACAAAGGCTAGGCGGTATGTCATATTTTTTTAGACTGAAACATATCCCGCATTATCTGTTGGTTTTCTCCATATTTTTTGGAGTTGGATACCTTAATTCCGTTTACGACTTTTTGGCCGAGAATAGTTTCTCCGTATTTACGGTAATACTTCAAATATATAACGTCTTCACCAGAATCTGTTACCCAAACTCTTATACTACTCGGCTTGATAAGTAGGCTATCTGAGACACGCAGAAATTTGTCTTCGCTCCAACCAGAATTTTCAATTTTCTTCTCAATTTTCGTGAGGGAATCTTCCGTAGCCTCTAATACTTCATTCAATTGTTTGTCATAAACCTGCACACAACTGTTTCCGGTTGTGAAAAGAGAAATGTTGTTTAAGTCAATCGGACTGAATTTTGTTTTATTCCACTGGATAATAATAATGTTTGCCTTTTCTTCAACCTGTTTTTGCAATTGTTGATTTTCGCGTTTTTCGCTTTCGACCATTTTAAGCAGTACTTCTTTCTCGTCAAATATTATCTTTGGAATGAGGATGAGGGACGTTAAGATCATCCCTGGTATCAATATTTTCGCCAAGCCCATAGCGAAAAAATAAAATAAGTAATAGTACTGATCGTAATCCAGCAATGTCTCGGAAACTTCTCGGAGGAGGTTAATTAGAGGCCATAAACTCCTTCCGGTGATAATGAATTCTGCAATCGTAATAATAATCTGGCTGACAAGGACGATGACAAAAATTGTTATGATCTTTCTGATCGGCCACTTCTGTAAAGGTAGTATGTCCCAACCCCACTTTTTGCTTATGGATTTGAGCAGGAAAAAAGATTTAAAAAGAATTAGAATATGCAGAAGACTCTTTATTGCTGATTTACCAGGAGTCAATGAATTTTTGAATACTGTATAGTCAGTCACCTGGTAATTATTACCCAATTTTGGTATTGGTATTAGCTCCTGCAATGTCAGCACAGAGTACACAACATATAATAAGCAGAAGAATCCTAAAATGATATACTGACGTATTTTTGGGGTAGTTAAGCTAACATCCATATCTTGAGACTCCTCAACCCGGATATACTGTTTTTGATATCTGTCCAGCAAACTTTGTCGTGTCGCAGCATTAAATAACCTTTCATAGTGCAATGTCAAATGGAATTTTCGCAGGGTCAAGTCCAGTGCATCGTGGTAAGAGGATCTTGCATATCGGCTGTGCTATGACCTAAATCATCGAATATGCGAGAATCGGTACATCTTTGCCACGATGCACCAGGGTTTGATCAGTTATCTGTAAGAACAGAAACTACAAATGGCCCGATTGAACGGATCACTTTCTTTTAAACCGGACAGCGTCATAAATATTTTTCTCTGTGCATGTCCTGGGAGTGTCTTCGCCGCCAGTCAACCTGCTGGTCGAAGGACGCCCCTTCGTCGTCCCTTGAGCGCGGTCTCAGCTCGAGTCCTGAGCTCTTGACAACGTGAAGAAGAAATTTTGCCCATGTTGTGCTTCACCTCCTTTAAGTTGCAGTTTTGGGAGTCTTCAAGTCTCAGCTTTCGAAAAACGATGATGGATAGCTTGGAGTGAGTAATCGCACGCGTTGGAAACACATTATGCTACCGTCTTAGATGCGAAATGAACAGCAAACCTAGCTATTCTTTTCGCTATTCTTCGCTATTCTTCTCGCCGTAGTAGCCCTGGTCGTACTTCTCGGCCAGAATCGGGTCATTGGACTTCAGGATGCCAAATCCAGAAGGATTTGACACGTTATTGTACTGGCCTTTGATCGCGTCGGTCTTCCCGCGCTCAGTAGCCCATTCTTGAGTTTTTGAGTCGGCCATGATTTCACCTCCTCTCGAGTTTTTGTCGCATCCCATCGCGTGCGATCTGAAGTTAGAATCTATGGTATTGCCAGTCGATGCGGTAGGGCTGGGGGACAAGATAGCGTCCTTAAATTTCTGTAAAAAGGAAAAAAAGTCACCGTAGCTCCGAGAAAAATCTTAAAATAGGGGTGAGTAGTAATATAAACCCTAACCTTGGAGGCTACGATGACTTACCCCAAAGATATAAAAATTGCCGCGCCAGAGCAATTTGCACTTTTGAATGACCCTGATTTTCTCAATCAGGCCATCACCCGCTTCCTGCAACAGTTTATGGAAGCCGAGATCACGTCGTGTTTACAAGCAGAACCTTATGAAAGAACTGGCGAGCGGACAGGCTACCGTAACGGATATAAGCCTCGTGTCCTCAAGACGCGCGTAGGCCGTATCGAGTTGTGCGTGCCTCAAGATCGGGAAGGGCGATTTAGTAGTGAGTTATTCTCACGGTTTCAACGCAGTGAAAAAGCACTGATTCTTGCCCTTCAAGAGGCGTATTTGCAAGGGGTCTCCACACGCAAAGTGACAAAGATCACAGAAGCCTTGTGTGGCACCTCTTTTTCAAAGTCCCAAGTCTCACAGCTTTGTCAAGACCTGGATGCAGATATTAAAGCCTGGCGGGGGCGTTCCCTTGAGCAAGGATACCCTTATCTGATCATTGATGCGACCTATCTCCACATCCGTAGTCGAGGACAGGTCGCTTCTGAGGCCGTCTTAATCGTTTCTGGGATCGCAGAGAGTGGGCACCGCGACATTTTGGCCATTGACGTGGCGCACACCGAGACAGAAGCCACGTATGGGGATTTGTTTAAAGACCTTAAAAAGCGTGGGTTAAAGGGTGTGCAACTGGTTATCTCTGACCACCACGAAGGCTTACAAAACGCCATCAAACGACACTTTCAAGGGGCTTCTTGGCAGCATTGTCAAACCCATTTTCACAGAAATGTCAAAGGCATTACACCGCCTAAGTATCAACGCGAAGTTGCCCAAGCACTCAAAGACGTTTTCAATGCCCCCGATCAGGCCACTGCACAAGCGCGCCTATCTGCTATGATGGACACCTATGAAGAGATACTGCCCAAGCTCGTGGACAAGATAGACCAGGATATTATCCATGCTCTGGCCTGCTTCCACTTTCCACAACAGCACCAAAGACGCATTCGTACCACCAACCTGTTGGAGAGACTCAACCGGGAGATCAAAAGACGTGCCGATGTCGTGCAGATCTTCCCCAACCAGAAGGCTTGTGAACGTCTCATCGGCGCGTTGTGTATGGAATGGTCTGATGAGTGGATCACAGGCAGACGCTATCTGGACATGACGTACCTAAAACAAAATCACTGACCCCTATTTCACGGAGCTACTATTTTACAGAACTTTTTGGACTTGACCGGGGACAAAATCATCGAGTCGAAAGGTTATATAGCGGTTCTTATAACGGTTGCGAGAATGTTATTTGAAGCATAATTTATGTTATACTTAAAGCGACACTGTTGTTATTTAAATTATTGTATTATTAGGCTTTAGAGTCCTTTATGTTTTTCTAAATGTGTCAAAGAGTGTCCAAATCCGTGTCAAAGGGAAGATGCGCGAAAGTCAGGTCTCATTATTGATAGATTCTGGCGCAAGAAGGACAAATTTGCGCCGTCCGGATGGACGGGATCTGGATATTCGCTTCGCTACGTCGCTTGTTTTGCTGATCGCTTATTTTTTCGAAGGTGAATAAAATGTCTGATTATCCCCCCATTCGCGCGATTACTCGGGGACCGGAATACCACTGGTTTGGTTATTACGACAAGTGGCAAATAGACCCTTCAGGCCGATACGCGCTCGGTATGGCGGTGGATTTTGAACACCGGTCGCCTGAGGCGGATGATACGGTCGGGCTGGGTATTATTGATATGAAGGATGGCGATACGTGGTCTGAGTTTGGGCGCACCCGGGCCTGGTGCTGGCAACAGGGGTGTATGTTGCAGTGGATTCCCAATTCGGATACGGAGGTTATTTTTAATGATCGCGAGGGGGATGCGTTTGTCTCGCGGATTTACAATGTGAAAACGGGGGCGGCCCGGACGCTTCCGCAGGCGATTTATACGGTTTCACCCGATGGGAAGACTGCTATTGGTGCGGATTTCCGTCGGATTAATCACATGCGGCCCGGGTATGGGTATGCGGGGATTCCCGATCCCAATCGCGATGTGCGCGCGCCGGATGATGTGGGTGTTTATTCTGTGGATCTGGAGACGGGTGAGTCAAGGCTTGTTGTTGCGATTGCCGAGGTTGCTGCGATTCCGTATCCGCATGGCGATATTTCCGGGGCGCGGCACTATTTTAATCATTTGTTGTTTAATACGGATGGGTCGCGGTTCATTTTTTTGCACCGTTGGCGATTTGGAGAGGGCGGTTTTGATACGCGGATGATTACGGCAAGTGCCGATGGGTCAAATTTGCATGTGGTTGATGATTACGGCAAGATGTCGCATTTTATCTGGCGCGATGCAGAGACGATTCTCGGGTGGGCGTATCACCCGTCGCACGGGAATAAGTTTTATCGCTATCGGGATCTGTCCGATGCGGAGCCAGAGGTGATTGGTGATGGGGTTATGACGGTGAATGGTCACTGTACGTATTTGCCGGGAAATGAGTGGATTCTCAACGATACGTATCCGTCACAGGGCGACCGCAGTCAGATTCCGTATCTGTATCACGTTGCGACTGGCAAGCGCGTCGATCTGGGTGTTTTTCCGTCGCCGGATCCCTATACGGGTGAGTGGCGTTGTGATTTGCATCCGCGCTATAGCCCCGATGGGCAGTTTGTGGTGATTGATTCAGTTCATGAGGGCAATGGACGGCAGATGTATCGGATTGAGGTTGGTGATATAATAAAGGAGATATGAGATGGCAATAGCTGAAGTACCTGCGGTACTGACGGAAGAGGAGTTGCTGCATTTTCGCACGCGGGGCTATAGCGGTCCGTATTCGCTGTGTTCGGAGGCGGAGATGGCGGAGCTTCGTCCGGCGATTGAAAAGGTGCTGGAGACGGATCCGCCGAATGCTAAGAATCGCATTCACAACCGGCATCTGGATAGTCGCGTGGTTTACGATTTGTCAACGCATCCCGAGATTCTCAGCCGGATGGTGGCGCTGTACGGGGCGGATTTGTTGTTGTGGCGCACAAATTTTTTTATCAAGTACAAGGGTACGAAGGCGATTCCCTGGCATCAGGATTTCAATTATTGGCCGCTCGAGCCGCCGATTATTGTTTCGGCGTGGATTGCAGTGGATGCTTCGACTAAGGAGAATGGGAATTTGCAGCTTATTCCCGGGTCACATCGCAAAATAATTCCCCATGTCAAAGCCACGCCCGATGTGCAGTTTCAGGAGATGGCCGATGCGGGGTATTACGATCCGGAGCAACTGGTCGATCTCGAGATGCAACCCGGAGAGTTTATTTTGTTTAATGAGCGCACGTTGCATCACTCGAAAGCCAATTTCTCGGATTTGCGTCGCATTGGTCTGGCGGTGCGCGCGATTCCTCCGATTGTTCATGTTCTCAAGTACGATTCCGAAGATCACGCGCTTCCGGTTATTCACGGCGAGGATACGATGGGGTTTAATCGCGTTACACATCCGCCGGTATGAGGAACATTATATGAAGATTACCAATATTGAGACGTTTATTGTGGATGCGGGTTGGCGCCCGTGGATATTTGTTCGGGTGGATACAGATGAAGGTATTAGCGGCTGGGGAGAGTGCAGCGATGGTCGCAGTCCCTATGGGGTTACGGGTACGGTGCGCGATTTGACGCCTTTGCTCATCGGCAAGGATCCGCGCGCTTATGAGATGCGCTTTTGGGATATGTTGCGGGGGACGCGGCAGAGTCCGGGGGGGATTGCGGCGAAGGCTATTGCGGGTGTTGAACTCGCGCTTATTGATATTAAGGCGCGTGCGCTCGGTATTTCTGTTGTGGAACTTTTTGGGGGTCCAACGCGCGAGCGGGTTCGCGTTTACTGGTCGCATTGCGGTACTTCGCGTGCGCGCAATAGCGATTTGCTCAATACGCCACCGCTTCGGACGATGGATGATATTGCCGCGCTGGGGCGGGAGGTTGTGGCGAGGGGATACACGGCGTTGAAGACGAATATCGTTATACCGGGGGATCCTGCCGGCGTGTATTTTGGGGGATTTGGCGGGGAGCCGGGGACGACGGATGGCGTGGTTTCACGGCAGATGCTCCGCCATATTGAGACGCTTATTGGTACGTTTCGAGATGCGGTGGGTCCGGATGTCGATATCAACCTGGATCTCAATTTTAATTTCAAACCCGAGTCGTGTATGCGTATTGCCCAGGTGCTCGAACAATTTGATTTGCTGTGGCTGGAGATCGATATGTATGAGCCAGATGCGATTCGGCAAATTAAGGATGCGACGAGTACTAAAATTTGTACGGGTGAGAATTTGTTTTATATGCGCGAGTTTATTCCTTATTTCCAGGCGCGTTCTGCGGATGTGTTTATGATCGATGTGCCGTGGAATGGGTTTGCCCAGTCGAAGAAGGTGGGGGATTTGGCCGAGGCGTATCAACTCAATGTTGCGCCGCACAATTATTATAGCCATCTTTCGACATGTATCAGTGCCAGCCTGTGCGCGGTTTTGCCGAATGTGCGTATTATGGAGATTGATGTTGACGATGTGCCCTGGCGCGAAGATATGGTGGCGAATGTGCCACATATTGAGAATGGGTATCTGACGATTCCCTCAGGTCCGGGATGGGGTATCGAGATGGTTGAAGAGGTGCTCAAAGCGCATCCCTGGGATAAGGGGAATGCGAATTGGTAGGAGAAGTGTGAAGTGTGAAGGGAGACTGTCATCGCGGCATGGTTTTGAGCCGCGATCCAGAAGGTTTTTTGTGGTTACTTTCTATAGAGGACAATATGAATAATCAACAACACTTGTTTGAACTCGATGTTTATGGCTTTACGGTTGTCGAAAATGTTTTGACAACTGAAGAAGCAGGCGATATGCGCGAGGCGCTTATGCGCTGTGAAAAGGAAGTTGGCACGGAGGCCAGAAATCGGGGTACTGCTCGCCACGTTGCCAATTTGCCGGTGCTGGATCGCGTTTTTCACAAGACTATTGACCATCCGCGGATTCTGCCGTTGCTGGAGCATTATCTGGAGAAGTCGCTTATTCTGGGGAGTCTCAATGCCCGGATTGTGCGCCCGGGCGATCCAGACCAGGGTTTGCACAGTGATATTCCGCTGGAGATGCTGAATTTCAGTTCGCCAGTTATGATGAATACGATCTGGATGCTGGATGATTTTTCGCCGATAAATGGCGGTACGCGCGTGGTGCCGGGTTCGCATAAGAGCGGGTTGGTTGTCCCGCCAGAGGATGTGTCTGTCAAGCATATCGCACAACCCGAGGGATCTGCGGGTTGTGTGATTGTTATTAACGGTCAAATATGGCATGGCGGCGGGGCGAATACGGGGACGACGAATCGCCACGCGTTGTTCGGTCATTATCGCAAGCGGATGTGTATGTTTCAGGTGGATCCCCACGATGGGTTTCCGCCTGAGTGGTTTGACGGGCTCACGGATAGGCAAAAGCAATTGATGCGGATGAGCAAGGGGCTTAGATCAGCCCACGCAGCGGATGCGCATTTCAGGTAGTTGGAAACAGGAGATCACTATGCTCGTTGGTATATCCCCATTGTTCAGTCCCGAGTTGTTGGCTGCGATTTATCGCATGGGACACGGAGATGAGATTGTTCTGGCAGATGCGCATTTTCCCGGGCATTCGGTGAATGCCAATACGCTGCGGGCAGACGGTCTGGGGGTTGCGGCGTTGCTGGAAGCGATTTTGCCCCTGTTTGTGCTGGATACGTATGTGGATAGTCCGGTTTTTATGATGGATGCGGTGCCGGGCGATGCGCTCGATCCCGCGGTGGAGGCGTCTTACCGGGCTGTTATTGACAGGGTATGGCCCGATACACCCCCTATTGCGCGCGTTGAGCGTTTTGCGTTTTACGAACAGGCGAGAGATGCGTTTGCGGTTGTTATGACTGGGGAGACGGCAAAATACGGCAATGTTATTTTGAAGAAGGGTGTGACGCCGGTGTAGGATGACCTGTCCGAAAGGACAGGTTGTTTTTGTCCCTGGGGACGGTGTTTTGGGATTTCGGAGGGTGTATTTTTGGGGTGAGACAATGGGGTGGTTGGGCTGGGTCTTCTCACTTCTTACTTCTCACTTCTTACTTTTCAAAAGGAGGCATACCATGGCTGTGACGACACTTGATTATGTGCCCTGCGCGCGTGTGGAGGATATTCCCGAGGGTGGGATTATGGCGGTGAATGTGGAGGGCTATGCGATTGCGCTGGCAAAGTCGGACGGCGAGATCCGGGCGGTGGATAACCGGTGTCCGCATATGGGATATCCGCTGAGTGAGGGGACGATTCACAATGGGTTGATTATTTGCCACTGGCATCACGCGCGGTTTGATCTGGTGAGTGGGTGTACGTTTGATCCGTTTGCGGATGATGTGCGGAGTTATCCGGTGGATGTGCAGGATGGAGAGATTTATGTCAATGTGCATGCCACGCATCCCGATCCGGTGGGGCATTGGAAGCGGCGGTTGAGCGAGAGTTTGGAGCAGAATATCAATCTGGTGATTGCCAAGTCGGTGATCGCGCTTCGGGGTCAGCGGGTCGATGGCGATGAGATAGCGGAGATTGGCGCGCGGTATGGTGCGCTGAGGCGGCGTCAGGGATGGGGTCCGGGGTTGACGATTTTGACGTGTATGGCGAATGTGGTGCCAAAGCTGGCGCCCGAGGATCAGGTTCTGGCGTTGTATCAGGGGTTGTTGCATGTGGCGAGCGAAACGAGTAATGCAGCGCCGAGGATTGTTTTTACGCCTCTGGAGACAGAGGAGTTGACGCTGGCGCGGATTAAGGCGTGGTTCCGCTATTTGATTGAGGTGCGGAATGCCGATGGGGCGGAGCGCGCGTTGTTGACGGCGATCCAGATGGGGGCAACGCCTTCGGAGACGTGCGATATGCTGGTGACGGCAGCGACGGATCACTTTTATCGCGATGGCGGGCATGTGCTGGATTTTATCAATAAGGGTTTTGAGGTGCTCGAGCGCATTGGATGGGACAAGGCCGATGAGATTTTGCCGTCGCTGGTAGGGGTGCTTTCGGGTTCTCAGCGGAGTGAGGAGCTCAATCGGTGGCGCAGTCCCGTTGATCTGGTGGCGTTGTTAAACGGCGCGTTTGATGAGCTTGAGGATCTGGTGCGAGAGGGCGAGGGGAAGACGTGGGACGATGCGGATGCTTTGACGGAGGTTTTGTCAGGCGATGATCCGCACGCGATTGTGGATGGGTTGAAGGCGGCGTTTGCCGGGGGGGCGACGCTGACGCAGTTGACGCAGACGCTGACTTATGCAGCGGCTTTGCGGATTGCGCGGTTTCACATTAAGAATGAGTTTGCCGATTGGATTGCTGTGCTGCATACGCATTCGGCGGCCAATGCGCTACATCAATGTGCAAAGCGCGCGCCGTCTTTGGATCTGGCGCGGGGGATTTTTCACGGTGCAATGGCACTGTATTTTGATCGGTGGTTTAATAAGCCAGCCGCCCGTTTGCCGCAGGATCAGCGCGCGACCCAGCAGTTGCCGGAGGATGCAGATGAGTTGCTGGATTCTTTTGTGGCATTGCTCGATACTCAGGCACAGGTGGATGAGGCGGGACGGATTGCGTATCGGTATTTGTCGCTGGGTCATCCGCGCGGTGCTTTGTGCGAGCGGTTGGGCCATGTGTTGCTGCGAGAAGATGCCGAGTTTCATTCGTTTCAGATGCTGGAGTCGGCGTTTAGCCAGGCAGAGGAGTTGGATGAGGAGCGCGCATGGATTACGCTGGTGGGCGCGGCGCGCTATCTGGCAGCGCATGCACCAACGGCGCGTGCGTTGGGACAGACGGCGAATTTGGCACTTCGACTGCACAGGGGAGAGGATCTTTCGGCTGAGGATCCGGATGAGGAAGTTTGATGTAGGGGCGGGGCCCCGTGCCCGCCCGTGGCGGGATAGATGATTCCAGATCACACAGACGGGTATTTCAAAAGCCTGTACCACGAACGGTACAGGCTTTTTTTATGTCCTCGGTTCCCATTTTCCCTGTACGCGGTAGGCTTCATCGTCGCCCGGCCACGGGGGCATGGTGATGGCGATGGCGCACAGGGGTTCGCTGTTGTGGGCGCGAAATTGGAAGTGCGTGCCCTGTGGTATGGTGAGGGTTACGCCGGGGGCGAGGGATGCGATTTCTTCGCGGTTGCCCTGTTTGCGCCACATTTCGCCCTGTCCGGTGATGATGTACCAGATTTCTTCGACGGTGCGGTGGGCAATGGCGATGGATGTTTTTCCCGGGGGGAGTTCAAAGTGGGCCATGCCGCCGTTTTTGAGTACGAGGAGTATGCGGACGTCGGATCCGTCGGGTGCAGTGACGTCGGGTTTTTGGGGCAGGTATTTTGTGCTGAATTTGGTCATGGGGGTCTCCGATTTACATTTCCCTTTCTCCAATGGTTTCTCGAAGCAGGATTTTTCCGCGGTACAGCCAGGTTTTTACGGTGCCTATGGGTACTTGCATTGCTTTTTCGATTTCGGCATACGAGTAGTCCTCGATATAGCGCAAGCGCATGGCTTCGCGATATTGTTGCGGCAGTGTTTGTATGCTTTTGCGTACGAGGTGCTGGCTTTCTCGTGCGTGCAGGGCGGTTTCCGGGTCCTGGGCGCAGGATGGGGCGATTTTTTCTATGCCTTCTGGGGTGTGAAAATAGGTTGTCCATTTGCGTCGCACAGATTGCGATTCGCAGTGCGAGAGGCATACGTTCACGGCTATGCGGGTCAACCAGGTTGAGAATGCCGCGTCACCGCGAAAGCGGTTGAGTCCCTGGTATGCTTTTATAAATGCGATTTGGACGAGGTCGTCGATGTCGTCCTTGTTTTTTGTGTGGCTGGCTACGATTGCATAAATTCGGGCTACGTTTGCTTTGTACAATTTGCCAAATGCGATCCCATCACCCATCCGCGCTTTTAGTACCATTGTCTGTTCTTCGTTCGGTGCCATGATACTCCTCTTGTGTCGTGAGGTCATGTTGTTTTTTGGATCATCTGCTGTGTTCTGCACCGATGGGTGTTTGGGGTGGTCCCCGAAGGGCAACAAAAAACCCGACATCGAATCTATCTCGATGTCGGGCACGTAGGGTGTAGGCACCAAAAACCCCACTCAGGGGTTGGCAAAATTTTAGTCTCCAGGGCATAATCGCCGCCTCCTGGAGGGATAATGGCAGTGTGAATAGACCATCTATTTTTACCTAAATATGTGTAATTTAAGGTATTTATCTCCTAATATCAGAGGGCTTTTGTTTTTGGGATTGGACAATATAGCCCGTTCTGTATTTTCGTGCAAGAAAAAATCTGTACCATACAAAAAAATTATTTTTTGGAAAATGAGGCGGGGCGGCGGTCAGCGGACGATTACAATGTCATCGTAGGGGCCGTCCCTTGTGCCGTCCCAGCCTGTATATTAGACCGGACAGGTGAAAATTGTACGTCACGGTGTACGGCAAAAAGTGCGTAATCAAAACTGGACGACAAAATCAATATACGGAACGCCGGGAAAAATTGCGCCTTCTCCGATTGTATTGATCAGTCCCAGATCTACGCTTAATCGTTTGCCAAAGAATCTTATTCCATAAGAGATCAAGGGTTCGTCTATGCCGGGAAAGATCCAGTTTTCTGTAACAAATGCCGTCCGTCGCGTCAAGCGCTTCTCTCCCCCAATCATTACCATGGGACGATCTGCGAGGTCTCCCTCCACAAAACCATAACCAAGTCCTGCAGTCAGGCTGGCATCGGGTTGCCCAAATGTTGTTACACCATATAATATGCCCGCGACTTCAGGGTCATCTTGCGAGGCATCATTCTCATAATTGGGAATACGCACGAGAAGTGCGCCTATGGCTAAGGAGAAAGTCTTTTCCTGTACTAATCCGAATTTTGGTGCAAGAAAAAATAATTGGTCATTTATATCCACGGTGGGAAAGATGGAAAGTCCACCTCCCAGAGTAAAGCGGTCTGTGATCCCATAAGCAAAGCCCGGAAAAAAGAGATAATAATCGGCAAAATAACCTTTGCCCTGTTTCAACATGCGCGCCGTAGGTGCAAAGAATAGGCGTGTTATATTGGGATTTGGGAACCAGAATTCTCCCTTTCGTATTAAGTCGGCAGACACTGTTTCAATGTGTTTGATCTTTGAAATAGGGATGTGGATAATGCCCAGGTCTGTCTTAAATGCGATCTCTTCAGTACCAATTTCCACAATGCGTCCGATATTTGTCGATCCATCGGTTGTTTCAAGTACCTGTATTTGAGTAGAATCGGGAATCGCCCACCGGGAGGTTAGGGAGACTGGTGCGTTCTTCGCGTGCTCTTCTGCAAAGGTACTGTTTAGAGAGATTGCAGTATAGATCAAGAGTAACCATTGCGTTCGTTTCATGGTTCTCCTTCGTTCCAATCATAACTCAGAGACCGCAAGCACTGTGGTATAATACGCAAGCATGGCGTTGTCGGCGTCCGACTCATTAATTTCATAAGGGATAGATTCAAATGGTTTGTGCTCTTGTGCATCGAGTTCTTCTGAAAGGTAAAATTCATGAAGAATATCGTTTCTCCCAAAAGAAAAATTTCTGTCACCCTTATCGGCTATCCGCACATCCGCTAAGAATACGACAGCGGAAAATATGACTTTAACCTTTTCAGCGTGATGGTTCTGTAGTGAGCCTCTGACAGTAACATTATTGTCTATCTTGCTTATAGATATACCACTTTCATCAATCTCTACTGCTGATGTATTCAGCATCATAGTTTAATCCTCCTGTCTGGATTCAGATTCTCCAGACAGTGTCTGGAGAATTTGCTCAGGTGGATACGACTGGTAGAACAGATGCGTTCGCAATGCGCCAATTTGTTCAATAGAGCAGGATATCATGCATCTTCGAGATTCAACATAGACCCACGCTTGTATATCACCCGGCGGATTTGTAGAGGGTGCGTCCAAGTTTGAATATTTCCTCGAGAAAGGGATCAAAGTTTTGCAGATGGGTTTGAATTTCTTCAGGTGTACGCACGACAATATCCATCGCAACGTATTTGGGACGACAAA
The DNA here is from genome assembly GCA_965205975.1 of Candidatus Latescibacterota bacterium. Taxonomy (GTDB): domain Bacteria; phylum Latescibacterota; class UBA2968; order UBA2968; family UBA2968; genus VXRD01. Next base: position 4,068,482 of record OZ242195.1, on the reverse strand, counting down.
TACGAGCAATTGCGGCACTGCGCGCGGTTGGACGCAAATCTGTATCCATAATGACGAACAAATCTAAATCGCTATCGGTCTTTGGCTCGCCATAAGCATGAGAGCCAAAGAGGATAATCTGATCTGGATGAAAGTGTTCGACAATTTTGTTTGCGATCTCATCCAAAAGCGGTTCTGTAATTTTTTGTTCTTTCGCATTCATACCCTGAGTATTTCCTAAAACGCGCTGTCGAACCGGGCGAATTGCCCATCCGCTTTTTGCGTATAATGATAAATGCCTATTTGCAATTTACTTGAAAAAACAGGGACTTGCAATGACGTTTTTGCGTATAACGATAATTATATGCAAAATTTAATCCCTTCAAAATGTCTCAATGCGGAAAGCCCAAAGCGTGATCCTACCCCGAGCCTATTCACAAATTCCTCGTCCGAAAACGCGTTTGCACACTTTCGCGTAGTGCCTGTATATTGATGGTATAACTGAACTGGTGCGTGAATAACGTAGTTAGCGGACAGCCACACAATACTGGCAAAGGATTCTCCTGATGCTCGATATAGTCAATCTCCCTGAGCACAGACGCGTTTTTGACAGTCTATTGCGACACTTTCGGAAAATAGACAGAGTCATCGGCATCTTCGTCAGCGGAAGTCAAGCTACCGGGGAAATGGACGAGCAATCCGACCTTGATTTAGGGGTTGTTCTTGATTCCCAGAAAATCCGAGATGCTGTCTGGTCTAAAAGGTGGAATTGGGCGACCGAACCGTGGTTCCACCGATTTGATGCAGATCACATCAAGGAGTATTTCGTTATCTATCTTTTCGAGCCGTGCGTCAAGGCAGACATCAATCTGTACATAGAGGAGGACTTGCCAGGTTGGAAGGGAGGGCCCTTTCATCTTATCTGGTCGAAGTCAGACAGGCTTGAAGAATGGTGTCAAGTTTCGAATGATAAGGTACGCCGCGAGAACAGGCCGACTCTCAGTGAAGAACTGTTGATCCATGAAGACGAACGTCTCTGGGCTTGGCTTGTGTATGTTGTTTTGCACACGAAGCGTGGTGAGTACTATTCCGCAGCCTGGTCGTTTGCCGATCTACGCAACATCGTGGAGAAATGGCATGCATATCTACAGGGAGAACACAAATTCACGCCCAGGCAGTTCGAGCAGCGGATGCCATCGCACCTGGCTGGCCGATTTGCGACCCTATTCCCACAGCCAACACGGAATTCACTCAAGAAGGCTTACTATAACCTGGCGGAACTACATGAGGAGCAGCGCAGGGAAATCGGTTCACGACTTGGATTGACCTGGAAGGTAAGCGAGTATGGTATATGTAGGGTCAAGGATATGATTGGCGAAATATAGTGTGGCCGTCCGCTAACACGCCCGTGCGCGGTTCGGTGCAGTCACGTAATTAGAGCAGAATTGGTCGCGTCTATTCCCCAAGGTCGTCAATGACGTCAGAAATATAATCTCGCAGCCACGATTCTGGCTCAGAATGCGATTTCAGAACTGGCAGAATGTCACTATCGCCCCACAATTCCGCTGCTTGAACGGCGGCATCCCTAATCTCCACATCATCTAAAGCTAACGCATCGCGTACGAGTTCAGAACGCCATGAGCTTGTTCCTAAATATTCCTGGCGACGAAGACAACGCAGAATGGACGCTGCGAAACTCGGTTGCGTATCATCTAAGGAAAAGGCTCTCAACCATTCGAGAATGCGTACGTCTTCCCCAGATTGCAATGCCTGTCCTATAATGTCCTCAGCCTTATGGTGCATACCATCCTCAAGAGGCTCGGTTTCAAAGGCCGCGTGCAATTTGTTTGCAAGTCGCACTTGTTCGCGCTCCTCATTCCGAATCCTCATATTTCTGTTACAATGGTGTTCAATTTGTAATCAGGCAGGTCGAATACCACATAAGATGGGAGGTTTAGTTGTTGCCAGAGGTCGAAGCCATTTGTCCGGGTTTTTTGGGCGGTGAATAGAGAGATGACGGTGCCGTGGGTGGCGATGGCGATGGTTTTGTGCGGGTGTGTTTTCACTGCTTTTTCAACGGCTTGAGTGAATCGCGTGCGGGCCTGATGTGCTGTTTCATTGCCGAATATCAGGTCGTTGGGGCGTGCGAAGAAGGTTTTTACGGTGGTGTGCCATGTTTCTGGGGGGATAAAGGGGACGCCTTTGCGGTCGTGTTCGTGAAGGTTGGGTGCTGATGTATAGGGGATTTGAAGGATGTCGGCGACGCGTTGACCCGTTTCTCGTGCTTTGGGTTCTTCGCTTGTGATGAGGAGGTCTGGTTTGTAGGGGCGCAATGCTTCGGCGAGAGGGGTGCAACTTGCGCGTCCGCTGTCCGATAGTTGCCAGTCTGGGGCGGATTTTGTTTTGTCGATTTGAGGCTGGGCGTGTTTGATCAAGATGAGATGGTTCATGAAAGTGCTCCGGTTATGTGTTATATGACTTAGACTGAGCGAGCGAAAATTGTACGTCGCGGTGTCTTGCATATTGGGGCGGTGTTCGGTATAATTTACTTTTATGGATATTGATATTCGGTCTCTGAAATCGTCTGAAGTGTTTCGGCTTCAGTATTTGCCGTTTAGTCGTAAAGAAACGCAGCGGCGGCGGTTTATGCTACAGGAATCCGGCAGGCTCATTTTTTTCGTGGCATGGCGGGGCAATTTGCCGGTGGCTCAGGTGTTGCTCAATTGGGAAGGTGGCGATGCTGCTGGCGTGCCGCCGCAAGTGCGACCATGGCCCGAGGTGTCGTCGCTTTTTGTGCATCCAGATTATCGGCGAAGGGGCATTGCGTCGCGGTTGTTAGAGGTGTGTGAGCGGATTACTTTTCAGCGGGGCTATGAGAATATTGGTCTGTGCGTTTACGTGAAGAATCATCCTGCGCTCAATTTGTACGCTCGCCGCGGGTACAAGGATGCGGGATGGGAGCCGTATTTGGCTCGGGGTGTTTATACTGATGCCAATGGTGGGCAGAGCAACTGGCGAGAGACGCGCATTTATTTGATTAAGTCACTCAGGAAAAAATATGAATCCAGATCCTTTTGTTCAGTTTGAGATGTGGTTTGAAGAGGCGAGGGCTTCGGAGCCGACGCTGCCCGAGGCCGTGGCTCTGGCGACGGCGACGCGCGATGGAAAGCCTTCGGTGCGTATGGTGCTGGTGAAGCAGTGCGATCGGGATGGGTTTGTGTTTTTTACGAATCTGGAGAGTCGCAAGGCAGATGAGTTGGCGGAGAATCCCAGGGCTGCCCTGCTGTTTCACTGGAAGTCGCTGGTCAGGCAGGTGCGTATTGAGGGACGGGTTGAGGCTGTTTCGGATGAGGTGTCTAAAGCGTATTTTGATTCGCGTCCCCGGGGTAGTCGTTTGAGTGCGTGGGCGTCTCCGCAAAGCGAGGCGATTCCCGATCGGGCATTTTTGGAAGGTCGCGTGGCAGAATTGGATCGTAAATATCCGGGAGAGGATGTGCCGTTGCCGGATTTTTGGGGGGGCTATCGGGTGGTTCCCGATCGGTTTGAATTTTGGGTGAATAGGGATGATCGGTTGCACGATCGGTTTTTGTATGTTCGGCAAGATGATGGCGCGTGGAGGCGCGCTTTGCTGGCGCCGTGAGAAGTGTGAAGTAGGGAACGGTGTACAACTGGTCGTTTCCCAGACCAGTTCACTGTGAAGTAGGAAATGGACACAGGCGTAGGCTACAACGCCAGTAATCCAGATCATGTCTCACCTTTTTAATAGGAATTACAATGACCAAACTCAGTGTGAATTTGAATCGGGTGGCGCTGTTGCGGAATAGTAGGCCGCTTACTTTTCCCAGTGTGACAAGGGCGGCGCAGGTGTGTATTGATGCGGGGGCGCATGGGATTACGGTGCATCCCCGGCCCGACGAGCGGCATATTCGCAGGACGGATGTTTATGAGTTGAAAGAGGTGATTTCGGGGGTGGAGTACAATATTGAGGGCAATCCCTTTCCCGAGTTTATGGATATGGTGCGGGATGTGGTGCCCGATCAGTGTACGCTGGTGCCAGATGAACCGGATCAGAGTACGTCCGATCACGGTTGGGATTTGAGGCGAGATGGCGAGCGGCTTGTGCCGATTATTGCGGAGTTGAAAGATCTGGGTATTCGGGTTTCTCTGTTTATGGATCCGGTGTCAGAGGATATGGCTCTGGCAAAGGCTCTGGGTGCGGATCGCGTTGAACTTTATACGGAGTCTTATGCTTCTGCTTATGACGGGGGCGATGTGGGGCCTGTTTTTCGGCAGTACGCGGATTCGGCTCGCGCAGCACAGGATGCGGGGCTGGGGGTTAATGCCGGGCACGATCTCAATCTCGATAATTTGGGGGAATTTGTGACGATTCCCGGTGTTCTCGAGGTGTCTATTGGTCACGCGCTGATCGCAGATACTGTTTTTATGGGGTTGGAGAATACGGTGAAGGCGTATTTGAAGGTGTTGGGGTATGGGTGAGGCCGGGACGGCACGGCACAGGGGCCGTCCCCTACGATGATATTGTGGTTTGTAGGGGCGACTCCCTGTGGTCGCCCGCTGATCGCTGATAGGTGAACATCATCCCCAACGCCATTGACAAAGCGTTTTCATTTGTTTATTATTGCTCGTTGGTCCAGTTAGTTAGTGAAGTATTATTAAAGAAAGGATTATCCAACGCGATGAATGTGCAGGTGACCGAGTCGGGAACGTGGCGTCGAACATTGGAGATTGAGGCCCCGGCCGAAGATGTGGACAAGCGTCTCAATGACGCTTACAGGAAATACAGCAAGACCCTCAATTTGCCGGGTTTTCGCAAGGGTAAAGTTCCCCTGAGCGTTATTAAACGGCAATTTGGGCCGGCTATCCAGGGCGAGGTTGTCCAGGAGATGGTCGAGGAATTTTACCGGGAGGCGAGTGAAGCCGAAGGGATTCAACCCGTTTCTCAGGCGAGTATTGACGATATCAATTTTGAAGAGGGACAGCCTCTGGTGTTCAAGGCTTCTGTCGATGTCCGTCCAGAGATAACCGTGGAGACCTATAAGGGGTTGAAGGTGACGCGCCCCGTGTTTGCAGTTGAAGACGAGCATGTTGACAGTCGGCTGCGATATATGCAAGAGGAAAGTGCTACCGAGCAGGTCGTGGAGCGTGCTGCCGATCTCGACGATGTGGTTTTTGCCGATGTCGAAGAGCTCGATGAGGGCGGCAGTCCCGTGGCCGATCACAGGTCAGAAGATCAATCGATTCGGTTGTTTAAGACGGAAGACGATAAGCCGACTGATTTGGCAGAGCAATTGATGGGCATTTCGGCCGGTGAGTCCCGTGAGGTTAAAATTACGCGGCCCGTTCAGGATGAGCACGATCACGAGGATTGTGACCACGATCACGATGACCACGATCATGGGGATCAAGACGAAGGACCGAAAGAAGAGACTGTGATGTTTCGCGTGATGGCGAAAGAAATACGCGAGCGCGAGTTGCCCGAGTTGGATGACGAGTTGGCTCAGGATGTCGGCGGTGTGGAGACGTTGGACGAACTCAAGACGCAGATTCGCAATGAGATGCAGGCGCAGTACGATCAGGCTATTCGCCAGCGCGTTGAGGAAAATTTGATGGATGCGCTGATCGAGGAGAATCCTTTTGAGGTTCCCGATAGCATGGTCGAAAACTATCTCGATGGTATGATTGAGTCGTACAAGCGGGAGCAAGCGGGTCACGATCAGGGGATTGACGAAGATGCGCTTCGCGAAGAAGGGCGCGATCAAGCCGAGCGCGGTGTTAAACGCTTTTTGTTGCTGGATGCTGTTGCCGATCAGGAAAATATCGAGGTGACCGATGACGATCTGGACAAGCATCTCGAAGAGATGTCGCAACGGCACAATATCGAAGGGCCGCGTCTGCGTCAGATTTTGAGCCGAACCGAACAACTCGATCAGATTGAGTCGGAGATTAAAACGCAGAAGACGTTTGATTTTCTCATCGATAACGCAGATGTCGAAGATGTTGAGGAAATTGAAGGCGAATAGTTTTTTCATTTAAACAATAAAACGGAGTTTAATGTGGCTCTGGTTCCTACAGTTCTTGAACAAACAGGGCGTGGCGAGCGCGCTTATGACATTTTTTCGCGGCTGTTGCGCGATAATATTATTTTTATTGGTACGCCGATTAACGATACGATTGCCAATCTGGTGATTGCTCAGATGTTGTTTTGCACGTCTGAAACACCCGAGAAGCCTATTCGGCTGTATATCAATTCTCCCGGCGGTAGTATTACGGCGGGTTTGGCGATTTACGATACGATGCAATACGTGCCCAACGATGTTGAAACGGTTTGTGTAGGTCAGGCTTTTTCGCTGGGCGCGGTGCTTCTTGCAGGGGGTACAAAGGGGCAGCGCCGCGCATTGCCAAATTCTCGCATTTTGCTGCATCAACCCATTGGTGGCGCAGGCGGTCAGGCTTCGGATATCGAGCGACATGCCGAAGAGATTTTGCAATATCGCGACCGTTTGAACGCCATTTTATCCGAATGTACAGGTCAGGGTATTGAGCGCATAGAAAGGGATGCGGACCGCGATTTCTTTATGTCGGCTGATGAGGCAAAGGATTATGGCTTGATTGACGAAGTGCTCATTCCCGATCAAAATTCTAACCCCGATATCGACGAAGCCTTGTTATGAGGAGTGGGCGTTATGAAACGACGGACTTCCAGAACAGAAATTCGCTGTTCTTTTTGTGGCAAGAGTGCCGATCAGGTCGATAAGATCGTCACTGGCCCGAGCGTGAATATTTGCAGTGAGTGTATCAAGCTGTGCAATGAGGTTTTGCGAGAAGACGATCTCAAAAAGCCCGTGACGCTTCACAAAGGGTTGCCCAAGCCGCAGGAGATTAAGGCCCGTCTCGACGATTATGTGATTGGTCAAGAGCGCGCCAAGCGCGTTCTTTCGGTTGCGGTGTATAATCACTACAAGCGCATTCGGTCCAATCAGTCTGCGGATGATGTCGAACTCGATAAGAGCAATATTTTGCTTATGGGGCCTACGGGTACTGGCAAGACGCTTTTGGCGCAAACGCTGGCGCGCATTTTGCAGGTTCCATTTTCGATTGCAGATGCCACTATTTTGACCGAAGCGGGGTATGTTGGCGAAGATGTTGAGAATATCCTGGTGCGCCTGCTTCAGGCGGCGGATTACGATGTGGCGCAGGCAGAGATGGGTATTTTGTATTTGGACGAGGTCGATAAAATTTCTCGAAAGTCGGCCAATCCGTCTATTACGCGCGATGTGTCTGGGGAAGGTGTTCAGCAGGCTTTGTTGAAAATTCTGGAAGGTACGGTGGCGAGTATTCCGCCCAAGGGGGGGCGCAAGCATCCCGAGCAACCTCTGATTCAGCTCAATACAAAAAATATTCTGTTTATTTGTGGCGGCGCATTTGATGGTTTGGAAAGCGTTATTAGCACCCGCATCGGCAAGAAGACCATTGGTTTTGGGTCCGATTCGAACGATTTGGATGAGCAAAGTACCGGTGAGATTTTTCAGCATGCCGAGCCGGAAGATTTGATTAAGTACGGTTTGATTCCAGAACTGGTTGGGCGAATGCCCGTAATGTGTGCGTTGGGCAATCTGGACGAGGCTGCTCTGTTGCAAATTTTGACGGAACCGCAAAATGCAATTACCAAGCAATATCAAAAGTTGTTTGAGCTCGATGGGGTTGAGCTGACTTTTGAGGATGACGCGCTGCGCGAGGTTGTTCGCATTACGCAGGAAAAGGGTACAGGTGCGCGCGGGTTGCGGTCGGTTCTCGAAGCCGTTATGACGGATTTGATGTACGATATACCCACCAATGAGGACCTGACCGAGGTCACAGTGACCTGCGATATGGTTCAAAACCGCAACAAGCCGCGTATTGAAGTTCTCGAATCGACCCAAAAACGCGCTTAAAGAGATAGATATTTCCCAAAGATGGGGAACCGGGGCCGAATTGGACCCCGGTTTTCGTTTGTGTGGAAGAAGCGAAAAGCAACCACAGATGAACACCGATGGACACAGATAAAAGGCGTGTCGTGCCTTTTCGGTGGGCGAACTGACAACTGGTTACTAACATGCAATTCCATTCTGCCGAATTTGTTACGAGTGTTGGTTTTTTGAGGCAGTTGCCCCGCGATGGGATGGCTGAGATTGCATTTGCAGGGCGTTCAAATGTGGGCAAGTCGTCGTTGCTCAATCGGCTGTTCAATCGGAAAAATTTGGCGAAGACCAGCAGTACGCCCGGGAAGACGCGAACGCTGAATTTTTACCGTGTAAACCAGGCGTATTATTTTGTCGATTTGCCCGGTTATGGCTATGCAAAGCGCAGTTGGGAAGAGCGTCAGGCGTGGGGAAAGCTGATTGAGGGGTATGTGCAGGATCGGCCTTCAATCAGGGGTTTTGTTCAGTTAATTGATGCGAGGCACGATCCGAGCCGAGATGATTTGCAGATGGTCGATTGGCTGGTACACGGCAACAAGCCGTTTGTAGTGGTTGCTACCAAGGCCGATAAGCTGTCGGGGCATAAACTCAAAAGTCGATTGGATCAAACGCGACGCATGCTCGCTTTGCATGGGGATATTGATCTGTTGCCGTTTTCCGCTACGACGGGTCGCGGCAAAGACGCGGTTTGGCGATGGATTGGAGAGGTGCTGAATGCTTGACTATCGGGTAAAGAATGCCGAGGAGATTCCCACGCCTGCGCTGTTGGTTTACAAGGAGGCGGTGGCGCATAATATTCGCGCGATTGGAGATATGATGGGTGGTTATGCGCGTTTGCGTCCGCATATCAAGACGCATAAGATGTCGCAGATTGCGCGTATGGAGATGAATGAGGGGATTGATAAGTTTAAGTGTGCAACGCCCAAAGAGGCGGCGATGCTCGCTGCGATTGGTGCGACCGATGTGTTGATTTCTTATCATATCGTGGGGGCAAATATCGGGCGCGTGGTGGATTTGAAGCGGTTGTACCCCGATACCGATTTGAAAATTATTGCGGATGATGCGGATAATATTCAGGCGTTGTCCGATGCTTGCACATCGGCGGATGTACGTCTGGGTGTTATGGTGGATGTCAATACGGGGATGAATCGCACGGGGGCATTGCCCGGCGCGCCTTCGTTGGCTTTGGCACAGCAGATTGCACAGTCGCCGGGGTTGTGTTTTGCGGGTTTGCATGTGTATGACGGGCATGTGGGTGATTTCGATGGGGATATGCGTCAGAAGACGGCGATTGAGTCGATTGAGCGGGCTGTTGAGACCCGAGGTCTGATAGAACGTTCTGGGATTGAGATGAAAAAAATGGTGGCTTCGGGGTCGCCGGGTTTTGAGCATACGCAACGGGTGGATGGGGTAGATGAGGTTTCGCCGGGTACGTGGATTTTTTGGGATATGGGGTATGGTGACAAGTTGCAGAGTCCCTTTGAATGGGCAGCACTGGTTTTGTCCAGTGTGATCAGTACGACTGCTGATCATCTGATCACGCTGGATGCGGGCAGTAAATCGGTTGCGCCCGATACGCCTGCGCCCCATTTTCGAGCGATGGGGTTGCCTGATGATATTGCGTTTGTGCGGCGCAATGAGGAACACCAGTTGTTGTCTGTGCCGGAGGGCACACCGCGACCGCGTGTGGGCGATCAATTTTATCTGGTGCCGCGCCATGTGTGTACGACCGTGAATTTGTGGGATGAGGTGTGCGTGATTGATGAAAACGGGATGTTTGTAGAAACATGGGCCGTGGATGCGAGAGGACATTGAGTGAAAATGGAAAAGGTTCTGATTGCCGATTCCCTGGCTGATGGTTGGCAGGATGTTTTTGCTTCTTCAGATATAGAAGTCGATGTGAATACGGGTCTGTCTGAAGATGAATTGTGCGAGATTATTGGCGATTATGCCGGGCTGATTGTGCGCAGTGCAACGGAGGTTACGCGGCGGGTGATTGAAGAGGGTGTGAATCTTCGCGCGATTGGTCGGGCGGGCGCTGGTGTGGATAATATCGATGTGGAAGCCGCGACTGAGCGGGGGATTGTGGTGATGAATGCACCGGGTGGCAATACGATTTCTGCCGCCGAATACGCGATGGCTATGATGATGGCGCTGTCTCGCAATATCCCCCAGGCGACAGCATCGCTTAAAGCTGGCGAATGGGAGCGCGGCAAATATACGGGTGTTGAATTATACGGCAAAATTTTGGGTATTATCGGCGTGGGGCGCGTGGGTCAGCAAGTGGCGCGACGCGCGCATGCTTTTGGTATGACGTTGTTGGGTGCCGATCCTTTTTTGTCGGATGATCTGGCGCGGCAGTTGCATATACAGCAGGCTTCTTACGATGAGATTTTTGCCAGGTCGGATTATATTACGTTGCACGCAGCGTTTACAGATCAGACGCATCATCTCATTTCTTCATCGGCGCTTGCAAGGTGCAAAGATGGGGTGCGTATTATTAATTGCGCGCGGGGCGAGCTTGTGAATGAGGACGCACTTGCCAAGGCGATTGAAGCGGGGAAGGTCGCAGGGGCTGCATTGGATGTGTTTGGCGAGGAGCCGCCTTCGGTTGATCATCCGCTAATTAGAAGGTCAGAAGTGGTTTCTACGCCGCATCTGGGGGCTTCGACATTTGAGGCGCAGGAAAATGTGGCGCGGCAGATTGCCCTGGATTTGTGCGCTGCGCTGCAGGGTAAGCCCGTTCCGAGTGGTATCAATTTACCGCCGATTGATCCGGAATATTTCGATGCGATTAGTCCTTATTTGTCGCTGGCAGAAAAGGTGGGGTCGTTGCACGCGCAACTTATGGGCGGGCATTTGCACAGGGTGATTAATCGATATCAGGGTGTGATTCAGGAATACGCTACGGCGCCGCTTACGGCTGCGGTTTTGAAAGGTATTTTTGGATATCAGACTGAGGAGCCGGTGACGCTGGTCAACGCGCCTTTATGGGCTAAGGCACGCAGTATTCGGGTTGAAGAGTCCAAGAGTAGTCACGCGGATTATAGCAATTTGATTACGATAGATGTCGAGACTTCGGAAGAGACGACATCGATTTCGGCGACGGTTTTTGGGCGCCGGGATTTGCGATTGGTTCGCATAGATGATATTGAGGTGAAGGCAAAGCTCGAGGGGAATATGATCGTTTTGGGCAATCGGGATGTGCCCGGTGTGGTGGGGCATATGGGCAATTTGTTTGCGGTAAATGGGATCAATATTTCCGATATGGCGCTGGGGCGCAGGAGCCAGGGTGGGGAGGCGATTATGGTTTTTAATATTGATACGCCAGTGCGGGATGAGGTGCTGGGCGATATTGTGTCTCAGGAGTTTGTGAACTGGGTTAAACAGGTGAAGCTATAAGAAGTGTGAAGTGAGAAGGCACGTCATCGCGGCATGCTTAAAGCCGCGATCCAGGAAGTTTTTGCTGACTGCTTATAAAAAAGGATAAAAAATGTCTGTTTCAGCAATTGTAGGCGCAAATTGGGGTGATGAAGGCAAGGGCAAGATGACGGATGTTCTGGCTCGGGATTCCGATTTTGTTATTCGGTTTCAGGGTGGCAATAATGCCGGGCATACGATTATTAATGAGTATGGGAAATTTGCCCTTCACCTTTTGCCTTCGGGCGTGTTTTATCCGCATACGACGAATATTCTCGGTACGGGGATCGCGTTGAATATTCCGGCTTTTATAGAGGAGGTAGATGATCTCATTGCCCGGGGTGTGCCGAAACCGAATCTGTGTATATCCGAGCGAGCGCAGGTGTTGCTTCCCTATCATCTTCTGATGGATGTGTACGAGGAGGAGCGGTTGGGGGATCGAAAGTACGGTTCGACCAAGTCGGGTATTGCGCCGTTTTATTCGGATAAGTATTTGAAGGTGGGGGTTCAGGTTGCCGATTTGTACGATGAGGGCCGGTTGCGGGATCGCGTTGCGCGCGCGCTGGAGGTGAAGAATGTGCTTTTCGAGCATTTATATCACAAGCCGCTGATGTCTCTGGAGGAGGTTGTGCCAGATTTGATGGCGGCCGGAGAGCAGATCGAGTCTTATGTTTGCGATACGTCGTTGTTGCTTCACAATGCGTTGAAGGAGAATAAGAAGATTCTCGTGGAGGGGCAGTTGGGTGCTTTGCGCGATCCCGATCACGGTATTTATCCCTATCCTACGTCTTCTTCCACGTTGGCGGGTTTTGCGTCGATTGGGGCGGGGATTCCGCCTTATTCGATTACGCAAGTTGTCGCTGTTGCAAAGGCGTATTCTTCTTGCGTGGGGGCGGGTCCTTTTATTTCTGAGATTTTTGGCGAGGAGGCGGAGGATCTTCGCGAGAGGGGCGGCGATGCAGGGGAGTACGGTGCGACGACGGGGCGGCCCCGGAGGATGGGCTGGTTCGATGCGGTTGCTACACGCTATGGGTGTCGCATGCAAGGGGCGACAGCGGTTGCGTTGTCGCTGCTCGATGTGCTGGGTTATCTGGATGAGATTCCGGTTTGTACAGCTTATGATATCGATGGGGAGAAGACAGATATTTTTCCGGTTCCGTCCCTCCTGGATCGGGCGACGCCTGTTCTGGAAAAGTTGCCGGGATGGAGAACTGATATTTCTTCGGTGCGCCGGTTTTCGGATTTGCCAGCTAATGCACAGCGTTATGTGAAGCATATCGAGGCGTGGCTTGAGGTTCCGGTGAAGTGGATTTCCGTGGGTCCGAGGCGGGAGGATATTATTGAGATGTAAGTGTGATTCCTTATCTGAGAAGCCCGTCCTTTTGGACGGGCTTTTTTTGTCTCTGGGACGATGTTTTGGGGAAACCTCGAATGTTTCGATTTTGTCAAAGAATAGGCAGAAAAGTCAGAATATCACATCAACTATAGCTTATGGAGGCAAAACAGATGTCATCTCTTCCCGTTGGCGATTTTGTGCCGTCTGTGTCTGAAGTGCATACCCCTCGACGAGTGGATTATGAGGGGCAGTATATTGCGCTGTCGCCACTCGATCCCGAAAGGGATGCGTCCGGGTTATTTGCATGTTCGCACGGGACGGAATTTGTGGAGCAGTTGTGGACGTATATGGCGTATGGGCCTTTCGAAGATGTGTCGGATATGCAGGCGTGGCTTGAGGGGATTGAAGATTCGGAGGATCCGCTCTTTTTTAGTGTTCGGGATAGAGTATCTGATCGGCCTGTTGGGATGGTGAGTTTTTTGAATATTGCGTCCGATGCGCGACGGTTGGAGCTTGGGAATATCTGGTATGGTCCGGAGGCACAAAATACGTGTGTGAATACCGAGGCGGCGTATCTCATGCTTTGCGAGGCGTTTGATTGTATGGGTTATCGCCGCGTCGAGTGGAAGTGCGATGCGCTCAATAGACGCTCGCGGTCTGCCGCGCTCCGCCTGGGGTTCACTTATGAAGGGCTTTTTCGCCAGCATATGATTGTTAAAGACCGCAACCGGGATACGACATGGTTTGCTATGCTGGATACCGAATGGTCCCGGATTAAAAGAAATGTGGAGCAATGGTTGTATCACAATCCGGATAAGTCCTGGTCGCTGAGGGAAAGGAATTGTGCGCTAAAAAAATAACTGCCGCAAAAGTGGTTTGCCTTTTCGCCTCTATCTCGTATAATTAGGTAGTGCTGGTCATTTGATACGGACTGGCATAACAAAGCCGCAATGGAAGCTGGTAATACATGCTGAATTTGAATGAACTGGACACTGATGACATCCCTGGTATCACGCGAGTAAAGGGCAATGAGCTGGCACAGGCAGGGGCCGTATGCTTGGAATTGCAAGGACACCAACAGGGTGTCCAACTTATAATTCAAGGATATGCTAACAATAGCTATACCATGGCTTGGACGCCAGCAAATAACCAGACATTGCAGACCTGGAATGACCCCGATGAAGCTACCGAGGCCGGTGCTGCTGCCATAGCGATTCTATTGGTAATCAAGGAAATTGGTTACACCGTTATTGCGCGTTCACGGAAAGGCACGGGATTTGATTACTGGCTGGGTAATGCTGATATATTAAATATATCAGCTATTGAACGCGAAGTAACGACGGATTTGCGACACATTCTGCAAGATGACAACCTCGTTGTCCGAGGCAGGATGGAAGTATCCGGTATTCGTGCGGGCAATGACCGCCAAGTCAGAGCAAGAATGCAGCAAAAGTTACAACAGATGAACCGGTCTAATGCTTTGAGATTGCCAGCTTACGTAATCGTAGTTGAATTTAGCAGGCCACTTGCCGAGGTTGGAGAAAAGAGAAATGAGCAAAGTTAGTGATCTTCACAACAAGGCTATGGAATTCGCTGATCTTGCTGATCTGGAACGGCGGCGAAGCAACGAGGAACGGGCAACGGAGTTTCTTGAGCAGGCGTTGGAATTTGAACTGGCTGCAATCGCCGAACTGTATGATCAGGACGGTCTAACTTGGTCGGTGCTGCACCGCAGTGCAGGGTGGCTGGCTTTGGATTGCAATCGACCACGTTTAGCCGAACAACTGGCCTGCAAAGCCCTCGCTGGCGATCCTCATCCAGAGATTGCTGAAGAATTGCGAGACCTTCTGGCAGAAACTTACGCACGAATGCACGGCAAACCAAAGGGTGCCTCTGTGGCTGAGACCGCTGATAGCTAACCGATTGGTGCTGTATCCCTCCTTCCATTTGTGACATAAAAACCCCAGACGATTTTCGCCTGGGGTTTGATATTTATTTTTTCAAAAGGAGTCCACTATGTCTCTCGCTGCATGTATATGGGCACTGACCTGTGCCGAGGAACTTGCTTTAGAGCAGGTTGCCGATGCGGGGTTTACGCATATTGATATTCGTCCGGGTTGGCTTCGGACCTCCGATCTTCAACAACGGGCGAAGGACCTCGGTCTCGCTGTTTCGTGTATTGCCGCTTCTGCCGATATGCCCGAGGGAATGTCCCTTGCAGGGGATGATCCACAATCAGCACGCGATCATATAAGTCAGGCATTTGAACACGGCGCTCGGCTCGGTGCAACGACTGCGTACCTGGTGCCCCAGGGCGATGATGCCGACCTGTTTGCCGAGTCTTTGAGTGTGTTGGCTGATCAGGCGCAAGATGCAGGTGTCAAGCTCGCTGTTGAACATTTTCCAGGTACGTTTTTGCCGACGGTGCCGTTTACGCTCGATTATCTCGAGAAGATCGGTCACCCCAATCTGTATCTGCTTTTTGATATTGGACATGCACAGATGGCGAATGAAGATCCCGCGGATATGATCGCGCTGGCAGGGGACCGTCTGGGTTATGTTCATCTCGATGATAATGATGGGGAGGAGGATCTGCACCTGGGGCTGTGCGATGGGGTGCTGACGCGAGAGGTGCTGCAATCTACATTCGCCGCGCTTCTTTCGGTCAATTATGCCGGGAATATGAGTCTCGAACTCAAGTCGGATATTCCAGATCCTCTCGCCGCACTGAAGAGGAGTCGGGGGATTGTGATTGAGAATTTATAGTTTGACCACAGTCCGTCCGCACATTTGTCCGGAGAGGATGCGATCTATTTGGACATTCAGGTCTTCCAGGTCGCATTCTGCGATTATGTTGTTCAGGGTGTTGATTTTCCAATCTGTAGCGATTTTCTTCCAGATTTTTAGTCTGAGGTCCATGGGGCATAAGACAGAGTCGATGCCGATTAGTTTGACGCCGCGGAGGATAAATGGATATACTGTGGTGTGTAGTTCGGGGGATGCGACCAATCCACAACAGGTTATTACGCCGTGATATTGCGTTGTTTTGATGAGTGTTGACAAAATATTTCCGCCAACGGTATCTATTGCCGCTGCCCAGCGGCCCGATAGGATGGGCCGGCCGGAGTCATCGTCCAATGTTCGCCGGTCTATGACTTCAGAGGCGCCGAGTTCTTTCAGGAAGTCCGTTTCTGACGCTTTTCCCGTGGCTGCTACTACTCGAAAGCCGTTTTTTGCTAATATCGCTACTGCGAGACTGCCTACGCCGCCGGTTGCGCCAGTTACTACGATGTCGCCCTGGTCGGGCGTCACGCCTGTTTCGATGATGTGATGGACTGATAGTGCTGCTGTAAATCCCGCTGTTCCATATCCCATGCTTTCTTTTGTGGTCAATTCTTCGGGGAGTCTGACCAGCCAATGCGCGGGTACTCTGATGTATTGTCCGAATCCGCCCGCGGTATTCATTCCTAAGTCGTAACCCGTGACCAATACGCTGTCGTCGGGTTTATAGTCGGCAATGGCGCTTTCGACGATTTCTCCTGCTGCATCTATGCCCGGTGTGTGCGGATATGCCTGCGTTACGCCGCGGTGCCCGGTTGCGGATAGGGCGTCTTTGTAATTTAGCGAGGAATAGCGCACCCGTATCAACACTTCGCCTTCGGGTAGTTCATCTATCTGTCGTTTTTCTACTGATCTCGAAAAACGATCCTCTGCTTCGCGTACGACGAGTGCTCGAAATGATGTCATTGTGCTTTTCTCCTTATTATAACTTAAAAATTGTCTCTCAATGAGGTATTCAGTACACTATATTACACGTTACAACTCCAATCTCAAACAATAGTATAACACAATGCGATACAAGTCCCTCAAACAGTGCGTTGACGATCTCGATCGCAACGGTCATCTCATCCGCATTGAACAGGAGGTAGATCCCTATCTGGAGATGGCGGAGATCCATCGCCGCGTTTTTCAGGCAAATGGTCCGGCTATTTATTATGCGAATGTGAAAGATAGTCCATTTCCGGCGGTTTCCAATCTGTTTGGTACGCTGGATCGGTCGCGTTTTCTCTTTCGGTCAACTCTGAGATGGGTACAACGCCTTGTCGAAGCCAAAGCAGATCCGGTTGCGTTTCTTCGCGTGCCCTGGCGCGCAATGGGGATTGCGAGGATTGCATTTAATACGTTGCCGAAAAAGGTGCGCTCTGGCGCGGTGCTCAAACAGAGTACGAGTATTGATCAGCTTCCTCAGATTCAGTGCTGGCCCGACGATGGCGGTCCATTTGTTCTCTTGCCTCAGGTTTATACTGAGGATCCCGACCAGCCGGGTGTTATGAATGCCAATTTGGGTATGTATCGCATCCAGCTCTCTGGCAATGAGTATATGCAGAACGAAGAAGTTGGTCTGCACTACCAGATCCGCCGCGATATTGGGATTCACCATGCCAATGCGCTCAAGCGCGGAGAGCCTTTGCGCGTGAGTATTTTTATCGGGGGACCACCCGCGCATACGTTTTCTGCTGTTATGCCTTTGCCCGAGGGTTTGTCTGAGCTTATTTTTGCCGGGGGGCTGGCCGGGCGTCGGTTTCGCTATGCGCGCAGGAATGGCTGTGTTATTTCTACTGAGGCCGATTTTGTTATTACGGGTACCGTGCATCCGGGCGAAACTAAGCCCGAAGGTCCTTTTGGCGATCATCTGGGTTATTATAGCCTGGCGCATGATTTTCCCGTTCTCCGTGTCGAAGATGTTTGGCACCGGAGAGACGCTATTTATCCCTTTACTGTTGTGGGGCGCCCCCCGCAGGAAGATACTGCGTTTGGTTTGCTTATCCACGAGATTACCGGTCCGATGGTTCCCGTTGAGATTCCCGGTCTCAAGTCTATTAATGCTGTGGATGCGGCGGGTG
This sequence comes from Candidatus Latescibacterota bacterium, assembly GCA_965205975.1. Lineage (GTDB taxonomy): Bacteria > Latescibacterota > UBA2968 > UBA2968 > UBA2968 > VXRD01. The sequence goes on along the minus strand of OZ242195.1, from coordinate 4,050,864 downwards.
TTCATCCTTTGCTTATTGCCATTGGTTCGGAACGCTATGTGCCCTACCGCGAGCGACAACCGCAGGAGATTCTCACGCTTGCCAATGCACTGCTCGGTTTTGGTGCGTGCTCTTTGGCAAAGTATCTTTTTATTTGTGCGGGTGAAGATAATCCCCATCTGAATACGCACGATATCAGCTCTTATTTTATCCACGTTCTCGAGCGGGTGGATTGGCGGCGCGATCTCCACTTTCAAACCCGTACGACGATTGATACGCTGGATTATTCCGGTACGGGATTTAATGAGGGTTCCAAGGTTGTGATCGCCGCAGCCGGTGCGAAGAGACGCGATTTATGGCGCGATATTCCGGGTGATCTGGCTTTGCCTGAAGGATTTAAGAATCCCGCGATTGCGCTACCCGGTATCGCAGCTATTGAGGGTCCTGATTTCAAAGATGCCGATCAGGGGGGTAAGGATGCAGTCCGTCTTGCAGCGACGCTTGTGTCTCAATCTCTCGATGGTTTACCGCTTATCCTCATTGTCGATGACAGCGCGTTTTGTTCGCGCACGCTCAACAATTTTCTCTGGGTTGCGTTTACCCGTTCCAATCCTTCGCATGATGTTTACGGTGTTGATAGTTTTATTGAATACAAACACTGGGGTTGCAACGGGTCGCTGATTATTGATGCACGCCACAAGCCCCACCACGCACCCCCGCTTGTTGAAGATCCCAATATTACAAAAAAGGTAGAGGCTCTCGGGGCGTCGGGCGGGCCGTTGTACGGGGTTATTTAAGGAGGATAGTTTCCATGATCTATCGGTATTTCACGACCGTTCTCGGTGTCTGCTTCGCCATTTATGGCGAGTGTGACGCAGACGCTCATAAGAAGGGCGAGGGTGTAAATATTCCGGATATTCACCTGCGTGCGGTGATTGAGGATTCTCTGAATAAGGCGAGAGGGGAAGCGATTACTGCGGCTGAGATGGCGACGTTGACGCGTCTTGAAGCACCGAATTCAAGAATTCGCGATTTGACGGGGATTGAGTATGCTACCGAACTGACGGTGCTGAATCTCGGCTATGTATTGACGAATGGCGGTCGCGTCAATAGCAATAGTATTTCGGATCTCTCGCCGTTGTCGGGTTTGATCAAGCTGACAGAGTTGAATCTTTTTCGCAATACAATAGCTGATATATCGCCGCTGTCGAATTTGACAGAGCTGAGAGTACTGGATCTTAGTGGGAATTCCTTTATTTTGGATCTTTCTCCGCTGTCGGGTTTGACCGGGATGAGAACGCTGCATCTCTATACCAACAATATTTCGGATCTTTCTCCGCTGTCGGGTATGACCGAGTTGAGGTGGCTGGATGTGAGTAATAATCTGATCTGGGATATTTCCCCGCTATCGACTTTGACCGAGTTGAGGGGATTGGCTCTGAATAACAATGCGGTCTCGGATCTTTCTCCGCTGTCGGGTATGACCAATCTGAATAGGGTGCATAGTTGGGATTGCGATGTTTCGGATTTATCGCCTCTGGTGGAGATTGCGGGATTGCGTGGCGAAAACAGTCTGATCGATTTCAGGGATAATCCTCTGAGCGATGTTTCGATTAATACGCATATTCCGGTGCTTCGGGAGAGAGGGGTGAGGGTGAGACTCAGTAACTGAGGTCGCTCAGGTGCCCGGGTCTTGAAAGACGAGTTCCAGGCCGTCTGTGACAGTGACTGTGATTTGCAATTTTTTCGGTTCTATCAGGTGTGCGAGGTGGGGTTGTCCGTCGATCCATACGTTGGGATAGCGACACCAGGGGGCGGGGACATCGGCGTGGAGGGTGAGCGTGCGGCAGGTGACGCGGTCGCTCAGGTTGTTGAGGTGGAGGCGGTAGCGCTTTTGGATTTTTGTGTCGGAGATAGTTTCGATTTGTGTGTGGCGTCTGGTCTGGTGGTAGAAGAGCGCTTCTTCGGGTACGGCGCACCAGACGTTGTCTCCGCCTTCTGTGAGGATGGTTTCAAATCTTTTTCTGAGTTGTGGATGCGAGCAGTCTTTGTTGGGGTGGATGGGTTTTTCCAATGGGCAATGGCAGTAGTCGATGACCCAGCCGTTTTGCGCTTGTGCGTGGCGGATGTTGCGGAAGGGGTCGTATTCGCTGAAGAATGGGGCGTAATACTGTTCGTGCAATGCCGTGCGGTTGATCCAGAAGAGCGGGGTGTTCGGACGGTTGAGGGCATCGGTCAGGCTCATTGCGCCGAGGTAGCCGTATTTGCGACAGGCTTTGAGGACGTGGTCCGACATGTTGGAATTGTTGCCGGGCGCGCAGTAGAGATCGACGGGTGCGTCAATGGCGGCTTCGAGTACGTCTTTGGCGCGGCCAATTTCCAGGTCAACCATGTCGGGTTGTATGAGTTCATGGCTATAGGAGTGATTGCCAATTCCCCAGCCCCGGGCGAGGAGGTCTTTGAGTTCGTCGGCGTTCATGTGGCGATAGCCGTTGTAACTGGAGTTGCCTATGTTGCGGATTTCGCCCAGTTGTCCGACGACGACTTCTACATGTCCCGGGATGCCGTATTCTTCGTGGATGGGGATTGCGAATTGGTGCAGGTCAATCAGGGCTTCGTCATAGGTGATGGAATAGACCCAGGTTTTGTTGTATTTCCAGGGGCATATTGTGAGGGCCATGTTTTTCTCCAGTATCAGACTGAAAACGCCTGAGAGAAATCTCGAAATGTGGTGCTGTATCCGAGTTGCCACTCGAAGATGTGCGTGCCGTAACGGGTAGCCAATTTTTCGGGATAGGTGCTGGGGGTTTCCACGCCGACGGTTCCGTCGCGTATGAGGATGCATTGATATCCGCGGGCGAGCATGTCTCTGGCTCCGCCTTCGGCGCCGAGGATGCACATGTCGGTTGCAAATCCCGTGTAGATGAGGGTTGTGATGCCGCGCGTTTTGAGGTAGGTGTCGAGTGCATCGGTGTAAAAGACGAGGGGTTCGTCTTGTATCGGAGAGACGATGGCGGCCCGTTTCATGTTTGCAAGCGGCGATTTTGTGAGGTAGTTCGGGCCGTGCGCGCGGTTTCGCATGGTTTGGGCGCGGTTTTCTGGTTCTGGCTGTGATGTTTCTTTGCGTCGGGATGGGATGTGGGGATATTGATCCGCCATCCAATCGGTTTCGACATGGCAGACGGGCATTCCGATTTTGCGGGCGAGGTCCATGGCAGGGCGTATGACTTCGGCCATGATGCGCGCGGCTTCGGCAGTTGCTTGCGGCCAGCCCATGCCCACGCAGTAGTTGGGGTCAATTGAGGGACCATCGGGACAGCCGGTGTTCCAGCAGTGCAGGCCTATGAGGGCGGTTTTTGCAACGGGTAATTCGAGGCTGATAGACTCGTAACCAGGGGTGTCGATGGGCAGGGCGCGATAATACCGGGCGTTCAGGGAACATGTGTGTGGCATGGGGTGTTAGACTCGGTTCTGGTCGGCGACGGTGGCGACAATTTGGACGACGAGGTCGCAGTGTTCGGGTTGATATTTTTCGCAGAAAGTCGTCCAGCGGATGAAATTATCGAGAAAGTCCCGGGCATTGGGACAGGTGTTTGCGTTGTATGTATAGGTAGGGGATGCCGGGGGTTTAGAGAAGGGATAGAGGTGTTTTTCGGCTTTGTCCGTTAAAAAGGGCAGGGCAGCGGGCATGAGATAGTATTTGCCGAGTCCCGCTCCGGTGAGTCCTGCTTCGGCGACTTGCTGGGCAAAGGATTCAGCGTTGCATCTGAAGGCATTGGGATCGATGCTAAATCCGGCCATCCAGCAGGAATAGGTTTCCATGTAATCTGGTATGGATAGCGGGATGATGCCGGGAATTTCGGCGAGTTTGTCGGTGATGAGACGAATCATGCGGTCGATATGTGCAACGGCTGGTCGGATGATCTCGAGTTGTGCGAGGGTGATGGCGGCGGTTGATTGCGTCATGCGCAGAGCGTATCCATTTACGGCGTGGACGCGCCCCAGTCCTTCGACCATTTGCCCGCCTCTGCTTTGACCGATGAATCGAATTTGTTCGGCGAGTTCATCGTCGTCTGTAATGACACAGCCGCCGACGTCGGAGCCGAGTGTTTTTTCGGAGTCGAATGAGAAGGCGGCGACGTCGCCCAGGGTGCCTGCAAGGCGGCCTTTGTACGTGCCAAATACGGCCTGGCATACGTCTTCAATGAGGGTCAGGCCGTGTTTTTTTGCCAGGGCGCGGATGGGGTCCATGTCGCATATGAGGCCAGTTATGTGGACGGCGAGAATGGCCCGCGTGCGATTGGTGATACAGGGTGCTATGGTACGGGCACTGATGAGCGGTGTGCCGGGTTCGGTGTCGGGGAAGACCGGGATGTAGTTTTCTTTTAGCAGTCCCATGACCGTGCCGTAGTCGGTGATGGGCGATACGATGATTTCATCGCCGGGTTCGAGACTAAGCGCGGCTGCAAGTATGTTGAGGGCTGCGGTGCATCCAGGTGTGCCGATGCAGTGTTTGATGCCCATTTCGCTTTCGAAAGCGGCTTCAAATCGCCGAACCATGTCGCATTGCAGGCCCGATGTGACGACTTCCTGGAGGTATGTCTGGCAGTTTGGACCCATGGTGCGCGGAAAGGGTTGGGGCAAGCTGCCTGTGATTCCATCAAATGCTTCGGCGCCGTATTTTGCGCGTTCTTGAATGGACATGTTTAACCATTGGACAATGTTTCAAAGGATAGCGTATCGGCCACTGATTTTATTACGGTGGCAATGCGGGCGATGTCTGCGATTTGTTGGGTGTCAATGCCCAGTTTGTTCAATTGCGATGCGTGTGCGTTTACACAAATGCCACACGCGTTCACCACGCTTGCCGAGAGACTCCACGCTTCGAACAATGCGCGATCGACACCGCCGTGGGTCAGCACGGCATTCATTCGCAATTTGGGTGGTTGTTTCTTTATTTCGTTATCCCGAATGAGATCGGTGAATTTATACCACACATTGGTCATGCTCATCATGGCAGCAGCGGATTTCACTGCTTTTATGTGTTTTTCGTCCATAACAGCCTGCGCGTCTTCGGCGATGTCCTGAATCACCTGTGCATTTTTTGACACCAGTGCCGCTGTGAGTGCCGATCCCCAGGCCATTGCCGGGTCGAGACGCGACGCAGATATGACCGATCCCAGGTTCAATCGAATGTCCCGCGCATAGTCGGGCATTGCCGATCGCAGATTATCTATTCCCATAAAATCTCCTGTATGAAGAAAGCGCAGAGAACGACATTGCTCTCTGCGCTTTGTAATATAACAAAATTCTGTGTAACTTTAACTATTCTTCACCGCCGCCAGCACTTTCACCGCCACCATCACCGCCGCCTATGAGGCGATTGTATATCAACGTTGCGAGTACGGTTATGACACCGGCATACAGAGCGGTACTGATTGGATCGACGATGGCGTCCAGGCTCTCGCCTATCGCTGGGATGTGGCTCAACACGTCCGCACCTGCAGCAGCGCCGACCGCAAACGCAATGACCAGGTAAGATGTCGCGTCCTCCGCGTCAACTGCCATCCCCCCGTACACCAGGCCCAGAACCACCAGCACGATCGGCAAAATCCCCTCGGGAATCGCGTCGGCCGCCAAACCCTGAAGAATCGCCAGAACGACGATCAGGCCAACAATAATTCTGACTACCATTTCTACCTCCCAGAATAAGTTAGTTGTGTTATCACGTAGCCGTTTTAACCCTTGAGGTGATTTAGTATTCCCTTTACGAGGATGGTTATGACGCCGGCATACAAAGCGGTACTGATCGGATCGACGATGGCGTCCAGGTGGGCACCAAGCTGTGGGATGCCGCTCAACGCATCCGCACCTGCTGCAGCACCGACTGCAAGCGCAACGATCAGGTAGGACGTCTCGTCATCAGCGCCGACCGCCACCACCGCGTAGGCCAGGCCCAGAATCACCAGGGCGAGCGACACAAGTCCCGCAGGGATCGCGTCAACCCCTAAGCCCTGAATAACCGCCAGAGCGGCGATCAAGCTAACAATAATCCTGCTTGCCATATTTCTACCTCCCAAAATAAGTTAGTGTATCAGACCTGCGGTTACAGGTCGCTGATCCGCCAGTCATCTCTAACCCTTGATGCGGTTTACTCCCCTCGTCACAATTATGGTTATGACGCCGGCATACAAAGCGGTACTGATCGGATCGACGATGGCGTCCAGGCTCTCGCCTATCGCTGGGATGTTGCTCAACACATCCGCACCTGCAGCAGCGCCGACCCCAAGCGCAACGACCAGATAGGCTGTCGCGTCCTCAGCATCGACCGCCACTCTCGCGTAAAGTAGGCCCAGAACCACCAGCGCAAGCGGCACAAGTCCCCCGGGGATTGCGTCGGGCAACAAGCCCTGCACAATCGCGAGAATGGTGACCAGGACTACAATAATTCTGCTTGCCATTTCTACCTCCCAGAATGTGGTTGTGTCACGGCTTGCGCTATCACGCAGCCGCAACGGTTACCGTACCGACGGAATGCTACAAAATGCACCATCCCCGTCATGAAAAAGGTGAAAAACCTTTTTTTATTTTCTTATTTGTAAATGTAGAATTTCTTATGTTATTATGTTAAAAAATGTAAATAAAGAAGCAGTGTCAAGACAATTCCCCCCCGCTCAGTAAAAAAATTTGCTTATCTACCATAAAATTTCCCGTATAAATACAAAGCGCAGAGAACAGCTTTGCTCTCTGCGCTTTGTTAAAGAATTGATTTTGTGTCGCGTTACATATTCTTCACCATCACCATTGACAGACAAAAGACAATGTATTTAATAGCATTACCACTGCCTGCACTTCCCGCTACAAACGTGCCCAATGGTAACGGCCGGGTTGAGATGCCACCACTGATTGCACCTTACCATCACAATAATTGCGAAAGCCTGGGCTAATGCCAGCCCAGCAGGGCCGCTCGTCGCAGTGGCATAATAGTGACAAACTTGTAATATAATTCATTTTTTTTTGAAATCAAGTTAAACTCATAGAGGTGATGAATGTCTTTTACGTTATGAGTCATCTTTGGGGTCGTGATGAACCGGGAATTTCGGCGCGTTCACGGGCAGGGCTTCGTATTGAATAGGATAAGAAATACGATGACTTGACGTGCAAAGATATGAAAAACTCCTTCCATATTGCTAAAAATTTGTGTAACATCGAGAAGCAGTATAAACTACATTGGGTTATGAAATCAATATTGGTACACGCCGAGCGAGGCGGCCCGATTTTTCTATTGCAAAATAAATTGGGTATGTTCAGGCGCAATCTTTGAAGAATAAATAATGACAACAGGCAATATTTATGTTCTCTTTCTCTCCCAACGATTTTCTCGCCTGTAATGGCACGCGCATAGGTGCTGAGCATCTGCATGGGCGCATGCAAGTCCTGCGCGATGAGATCGAACCCGTCCTCGCGAAACAGCATCCAGACCTCACGGCTGTTATTTCACCGATTTATACGACGACTAATTTTCGCTCCAATCCCGATCGGCCCCGGGATCACGCGTGTCTCTATTTTGTAGATGAAAAATTAAAAAAGAGCGCGTTTCCCCGGTTGCCTCAGCTGGGTATTTATCTGCACCACAATGCCGTCGCTATAGGTTTTTACTCTGGCTGGTGGACTGTCGAGGCGATGCAAGCGGCTATTGCAGACCGCAAGAAGTTTCGCGGTTTGGTGCCGCGCAAAGGGTATCGCTGTTTGGCTGGTGATATTATTGTGGCGTCACCCGGTCGTTCGGTGCCGTGGTCGCCATCCAGGCTCGAGGGGGTTGATCGTTCGCTGTTTGTCGGGTCGATTCTTATGCCGGATGAAGCTGCGGTGCCAGCGCTTGTTGAAGATATTAAGGTGGTGTTGGAGGACCTCTACGCGCTGTATGCGGTATTTACAGAGGCTCGATACAGGCTCTCTAAAAGTAGCATTGTATATAATATGCCCGATCCCTCAGAAGCCAGTATTGTGCGGGATGCGCTTGTGCCTGTGGAGGCGGAGTTGTTGTGCGATCTTTACCGGTTTACGGCGCTGAAGAATTTCCATATTGAAGCGAGTATGTTGTTCAATCTCTATTTGTGCCTGAAGACCAAACCTTTTCTCATTCTGGCTGGGATATCCGGGACGGGGAAGAGTACGGTGATTCGGCTTTTGGCCGAGGCGATCAATGGTCTGGATCAGGGTCGGGCGAGAGGGTATCGCCTGATTCCGGTGCGCCCGGATTGGAATGATGTGCGCGATTTGCTCGGGTTTGAAAATTTGCTTACGGGGGTGTTTCGCCCGGGTGCGTTGCTTCAGGCGATGTGCGAAGCACAAGCCGATCCGGACCGTCCCTATTTTGTGTGTTTGGACGAGATGAATCTCGCCCGTGTGGAACACTATTTTGCCGATTTTTTGAGTGTTATGGAGACGGCGAGGCGCACGCCCGATGGGGCGTGGACGACAGATCCGATTGAATTGGCGCAGGGTGGGGATGTGGTGTCAACGGATGAGATGGGAGATGTGCCTTCGCGTTTGCCCATTCCGCCCAATTTGTTTGTTGCGGGTACGGTCAATATGGATGAGACGACTTATGCGTTTAGTCCCAAGGTGCTGGACAGGGCAAATACGGTTGCTTTTGATCGGGTTGATCTGGGGTTGTCGGATTATGATCCCGAGGTGCAGATTGATTCGACGGCTCTGCGCGCTCTGGGTGCTGCGCTTATTGATCGGCCCTATCGCCAGTTGGAGGATGTCCGCCACCGCGATGAGGTTGTTGCGTGGAATGAGCCGTTGGAGGAGATTAATGCGATGCTCGCCGAGGAGGATTTGCATTTTGGCTATCGCATTCGCGACGAGGTTCTCATCTATATGGCGTATGCGCTTGATTTGATTGAGGGGCTTCCATCAAATGCGCCGGAGTTTACGCCCCGAGATGCTTTTGATTATCAGATTTTACAAAAAATTCTCCCACGCCTGTCCGGCGCGGGAGATGAACTCGCCGGTTTGCTGGACGCGCTGATCGCTTTTTGCGATTCCACATATCCCCGTTCAACACACAAACTCCAACGCGTGAAACGTCGGCTTGAACTCACGGGGTTTGTTAGTTTTTGGTAGTAAAACCTCAAGGAAGAATCGCGAACTCAAACGACCTGTTCGCCAGCGGCTCTTAGAATATCGCGATAAGTTCTCTCACTTATCCTCGCCCCGTGTAATCTCAATTGATTGAGCCGAGATGTAACTTCAGGAATCAATCCCCGATTCTTTGCCGCAATCAGCAAGCCTCCACTACCCATAATTGGTATGTCAAGACGTTGAGCTATTTCTCTCACTCGCCGGTCATCGCTCAGTAAAAAATCCGGGTGGCATTCAGATGCCAGTTGAACAATTGAAGCGTCGGCAGAATCAATATTATACTCGGTTAGCTTTGTCAACCATTCTGGTTGCTTGAGGGATTGCTGTGCGATATTTTGAGCTTTCTGAACTTCATCAGCACCTGGGCGACCAGCACTTTTTAAGACCACTTCTTCATAGATATCTGCAGTAATCAAAATAGAATCAAAAACTTCTGTCAATAAATGAAAAAGGTTAGATCGCGAAAAAAGAATAAGAATATTGGCATCTACAACTGCTGTCATGGCGAAGACATCTTTCCAAATTTCTCGCGCAGTCCACGAAGCTCATATTCGAAATTTTCTGGGGAGTAATCAATCGCAGGCACATGATGATCATTCATGAGATCGAAAAAATCATGCCGGGACAGGTTAAGTAACTCTGCTCCCTTTCCCACACTGATTTTTCCTGTACGCACCAAATCCAAAACTGTTGCCCGAGTGGCTTCTTTTGTTGCTTTCTGGGCACCACCGAGTATTTCGACGAGTGACTCAGGCAACTTGATCGTCAATTCTTTTTCCGTATTAGCCAAGACTTAATCTCCTGTATTTCGATCGTGTGATCTCGAAGTCCAGTATCTTTCCGTTATCCATTTCTCTTGAGACGGTCAATCCACACGACCGCCACAAGGCTTTTGAACGTTCGTTGTCTGCATGTACATCCATCGCGCAGAATCGATTGATTTCCAATTCCTCAAATGCGTACGCCATCAGGCGTCGCACTACTTCTTTTCCATAGCCTTTGCCCCATTGGGATTTGTCCCATATCCCAATGGGCAAGCGCATGACCTTCTCTCCCTCGATTTTTGCCCGTTCCAAATTCATCCACTGTAAACACACTTCGCCAATGGTTCGTCCGCTCGCCTTTTCCTCAATTGCAAATAGGAAGCCCTGTTTTGCCATGTGCTTGCCCACGCGTCTGAGATAGTCACCTGTCACGGGTTCTTCGGGCGGCTCTCCTTCCATTGCATTCAGAAAATCGGGATCTCGATAAAAAGGGACCGCGAGATCGAAATCTGTTTCTTCAAATGGCCGAAGCTTCAAGTTTTCTGTTTTCAGGTGAATATTGTGATGGGCAAAGTTGTCCATTTATTGTATCACGGACCTCGGTGTTGCGTTGAGGCGCGTTACTACAATGCGTTCTCGGTCGATCAATGCGCCTACTTGATCGCTCAGGGTGTCAGTCCAATACGGGTCTTCATAGACGGCTTTGTAGAGTTGCTCTCTTTGTTCCTCGCTCTCGAATCGGCGGATCCACACGTAGAGGTCTTCTTCTTCTTCGCCGACAAAACTGCCGATAACTACCATGCCTTTTGATATTTGAAATGGGATGATTTCGCTTTCCATGAATGCAACCCATTCTTCTCGTTTTCCCGGTTGGGTGCGATATTGACGTAGTTCGAAGAACATGTTTTTCTCCTTTGTTTGGGATTAATTGACGACGATTTAAATTTGTTCATACCACCGCACATTGCCCGTTGACATGCCGCTTGCGGCGATGTCCAATTTGCCGGTGCCGGTGAGGTCTTCGATTGCCATTTGCCCCATGCCAATGCGGTTGTCGATTTGTTCAATGTGCCAGGTGTCTGTTTCTAAATTTTCTGGGCGATAGATGTTGAGGGCTGTGCCGGGTCCGTTGTATCCGGCGATGACTTCCAGTGCGTTGTCGCTGTCTATGTCGCCACACCAGAGGGAATGTCCGCGGTTGAGTTTGTCGCTGATTAGATGGCGTTCCCACGCGCCTGTTCGGATGTCGCCAGTGGCTTTGTACCAGACGAGTTCATTGCCGTGCCAGGGTTCGATGGAGAGTATTTCATTGATGCCATCGCCATCCATATCTACGGCAAAGGTTTCGCTGCTTTCGCGGGGGCTTATGGTCCATCGGTTCCATTTTTCCGCGAATCCGTCCCCTTTGGGCGGCTCAAACCAGATCAGGCCGTCGCGCGTGCCGAGCAGTAAGTCCATGCGGCCATCGCCATCTACGTCGCATACGCTCAGGCCGTGGTTGAGTCTCAACTGCCCGTTGATTAATCGCTTTTCCCACGGTTCATTTACGGGGTCTTGCGGTATGCGGTAACACCACAGTTCACCCGGCGCATCAAAGTCGTTGATCTGGCTTCCCGGTCCTTGCAGTGTTGCGACAAATAGCAGGGGTTGACCGTTGACTTCTACCATTGCTATGCGGTGTGAATAGGGTACCCAGTCGATGAAGTGCTGTGTCCAGGTGTCGCTGTCTTCAGATGCTTGAAACCAGTGTAAGTACTCCGGCGGGATCCGCTGTCTTCGCCCAAATCCGCTGCTCGCAATGATGTCTTTTTGATCGTTACCCGTGACGTCGAATACCGATAGTGCGATGGTGCCGGGGTGCGCTTCTGATATGATCTGTTTTTCAAAATGAGGTCCTTCGTACAGGGCGATCATCGAGGTTCCCATAGAACCGACTACGATGTCCAGGTGTCCGTTGTCTGTGATATCGGCGACTGTCATGCCATAGGCGCTGCGGATGTTGTCGTCTATTTCGTGAATTATGAACATTTGTTTTCCTATTTTGACGGTTCTCCTTATCGGTAGTGGCTCAATATACCGCGTGTTCAGGGTAAAATCAAATGTAGATCGCCGAACTCGTGCCACAAATAATTTTTGTTGAGTGCGGCTTCATAGGTCAGTTTGAGGTGGTCTAATCCCGCCAATGCCTGGAGCATGGATAGATGTGTGGCACTCGGTTCGTGCATTCCAGTGAGCAAGCCATCTACAATCTGCATGGGATGATCGGGCGAGATTATCAGGGATGTCCATCCTTCGCCCTGAGAGATCTGGCCGGTTTTGTCGGCTACGGTTTCGAGTGCGCGCACGACTGTTGTGCCAACGGCGATGATCCGTCCGCCGTTTTTTCGCGCGTTGTTGATTACCCGCGCTGTTTCGGCTGATACGCGGTAGTATTCCTCATAAGGCGGTTCATCGGCTTCCAGGCTCGCCACGCCTGTGTGCAAGATCAGGGGGGCAATTTGTATGCCTTTTGCGACCAGTTTTGTGATGATTTTGGGTGTGAATGCTCTGCCGGCTGATGGCATTTCAGCGCTGCCCACTTCTGTTGTATATACGGTTTGATAATAGTCAATGGGCCAGTCGTTTTGCACATAGCCATACCGGATCGGCATGCCGTATATGTCCAGGTAGGTGTCCAGGTCATGAGGCAAGTTCAGGGTTGCAATCCACAGACGAATATCGGCGTCGGGGGCGTGCCTCAGTTCGGGGCGATAGGACGCGTGCAGTTGTGCGGACCCACTGCCGGGCAATGTGAAGACTTCGCCTGCTTGTGCATGAGAAAAAGGTTGTGTTGCGATACCGTTGGATTGGCGCACTTCAACTGCCCACATGTCGGCGGGCAGTTGCGTTGATAGATGCAGTCTGAGTTCTGTTCCATCGGGCCGAATGATGGGCAGAGATGCTTTGCGCGTGCCACTGGTGTTGATGACGACGACGTCGCCCGCATGGAGCACGTCGGGCAGGTCGCGAAATGCGATGTGTTCTATCGCATCATCGCTTTGCCAGGAGACCATTAACCGCACCTGGTCCCGACTGAGTCCGCGCGCTTCGGGCGGTTCGCCCGCTTCCAGGTCAGATGGCAGGTCAAATGTTAGAGAGTCCAGTTTTGAGTCCATCATTGTGATGGGGAGTACTGTGTTGGGTATTGTCATGAGATGTCTCCTTTCTATTTTACGAGGGCGGTGAGTAGCTCGCGTGCGGCGTAGCGGCCACTGGGGTAATTATTTTCCAGGAGTTCGATAAATCCCGGTACACTCGTTTCCGGCAAGGGGCGGTCGCTGATGTCTTCAAAGGGGAATGCTTCGCGGTGCATTTGCGTTCGCATGTCGCCGGGATCTACCCAGTAGATGCGCCAGTCGGGGCGTTCTGCTGCGAGTACGTTGGAGAGTTGTTCAAGTGCGGCTTTCGAAGAGCCGTATCCGCCCCAGCCGGGGTACGCTTCGCGTGCGGCATCGCTGGTGATGTTGATTACGCGGGCATCTGATTTTAACGTGTGTTGAAGCGCCTGGAGCACGCCCATGGGCGCGATGACGTTGGCGCGATAGACGTCTGCCAAAATGTCGAGTGGGTAATCGAGCAGTTCGGGCTGGGGACTCGGTCCCAATATGCCCGCGTTGTTGATTACGGCGTCCAGGCCACCGAATTCTTTTGCTGCGTGAGTTAGAGCTTTCCGGTGTTTGGGGTCTGTTACGTCTCCGGCTATGGCGATGACTTCGGTCCATTTGGTCAGTTCTTTGCGTGCGTGTTCGAGTGCGTCTGCGCCTCTTGCGTTGATGATCAGTCGCCAGTTTTGCTGTGCGAGTTCATGCGCGAGAGCGAGACCCAGTCCGCGAGATGCGCCGGTGATGAGAGCTGTTTGTGTGGACATTGTGAATCCTCCTGTAAGGGTGAGAGACTATCTGTTTGTTGTGGTCAAAATTTATCATAAAAAAAAGCCCTCTGCATCGCACAGAGGGCGTGTTTGATACCCGTTCTTTAGGACAGGAGAGTGCCTGTCTATCTGAGCATCTCAGCACAATCCCAGTCCTCATACGCTTTCATCGCATTCCGGGCTGAGAACGCACGCTTCCAGATGATCGGACAGAAGACACACGATAGCACGGATAGCCGATAATCGTATTCGAATAGGTCTCGACTGTAATTTTCGATGCCTCCGGCTACGAGTTTTTTATAGTAGAAATCCATGAGTGGGCCTTCGAGTGCTTTGCGCTCGGATGTCCCGTGGATCAGCATGTAAGCGAGGTCGTAAGCACCCAGTCCTCGTTTATAGGTTTCCCAATCGAAGAGGATGATCCGGTCCTTTGAGGGGTCCTTCGGATAAAAGAGGTTCCACAAGTGCGCGTCGCCGTGTAGCATTGTGATATTTTTCCCGTTTGCGACACGCGCGAGGAATACATCGGGATATCCATGAATCACGCGCTCCATTATTTCAATGTGCGCAGGATCGAGGTCGTCTCCCAGTTCTTGTGCCAGTGGCTTCAGGGCTTTTTCGAAGCTGGCGCAGCTGTCGCGCACATCTTCTTCCGGTATTGCCTGAGCCATGCGGAGTGGACCACCGGCTTGCATCATGAATGGCCACTCATCCAGACGTGGATCATTCCACCATCGGATGTGATATTTGAGCAGTTCTTCAATTACGGCTTTGTGGAGTTGATAGGTGGCCTCCTTTGGCCCATCTTCATGTGTCACCGACAGGTCTGGCATGAGATAGTGGCAATTTTTGTTGTTGTGATCAAATCCACAGTCAAAAATGGGACAGACAGATGCATCCGGCGTTTTTGGCGCGAGTTCATTGTAGAATGTCCATTCGATGACGCCGCCTCCGAACCATCCCTTTCGATAGATTTTTAACACGATCTCATTTGGAATATCACCCACGTAGTTATCGCTAAATGTCAGCGAGAGCCTGTCCCATTCCGCGCACGACGATCCGAATGAGTCCGTTTTTTCTATGGATGTGACCGAACCCGATTTCAGGAATCCGTTGCTGCCAAATCGATCCGTTAAGAGCGCAGGCGTCAGTTGTTCGACATCGGTGATGGGTTCTGATAAATTCATGAACTCTTTTCCGAAAAAAGAAATACAGATTGTTTTGTCTTTAACCAAAGATCATGCTATAATGCGTTCCATGCGAACCTGCATGATTTGGAAATCAAATGCTGCATGCCATCCTTTAGGCAACACATCACCGGCAAAGCGAACGAGAGTATCATCTATATCTTTTTCAATGGCGATGTTTGCAATCACTTGACGACTCGGGTCATGGGCAACAAATTGCACTTTGGTGGGCCAATCGTGCTCGTCCGTGTCTGTGACTTCAAATAATAACCATTCGTTTGGATATTTGTCGAAGTACGGCGCAATCAGTTGGTCTAAATCGAGAATCATAATGATGCCTCCTTGAAGGCTGCGACAAAATCGTTGTTATTGAAAATAAAGCCAGAGTTTCGCGTGGCGTCAAGGATGAAAAAGGAGAAAGTTATGTCTGGTATAGATGTGGGTCAAATTGGATGGAAGGCTGAGAGTAAGACGGGTGTTGTGGCGGCGGGCGGTGCAGGTGCTGTTGCGGCGGGTGTTGAAATTCTGGATAGGGGTGGCAATGCGGCCGATGCAGCCGCTGCGACTATTTTTGCGCTGAATGTCACGGATCACGGCGCGTGTTCAATTGGTGGGGAGGTTCCGCTTCTTATTTTCGATGCTGAGACTTCGGAGGTGAAGGCTTTGAGCGGACAGGGACGGGCGCCGCGGTCTCAGGAGGCGATTGATTGGTATATGGAGAATGGTATTCCGGGGGATGGCGATATGAAGATGGCGCCCGTGCCTTCGGTTGTGGATTTGTGTATTACGACGCTCAGGCGATACGGTACGATGTCGTTTGAAGAGATTATCGCTCCTGTGCTTGCTCTACTGGATGCGGGGGAGGATGACTGGCATCCCAATCTTGCGAGGACGTTGCGAAAACTAATTGAGGAGGAGCATCTTACGTCGGGTAGCAGGGAGGAGAAATTGCAAGCTGCCGCGGATCGCTTTTACGGGCGGAATAAGTATCGCAATGATATTGCGGAGGAGCTTGAGGCTTTTTATATCGCAAAGGGGGGCTTTTTGCGTCGGGAAGATCTGGCGACGCATATTACGACGATTGAAGATCCGGTTACGGTTTCTTATCGGGGATACACGGTTTGCAAGTGCGGGCCGTGGACGCAGGGTCCGTATTTGTGCCAGGCGTTGCGTTTGCTGGAGAAGTTCGATGTCAAAGCGATGGGCCATCTTTCGGCGGATTATGTTCATGTGATTACCGAGGCGATCAAGCTGGCGATGGCGGATCGCGATGCGTATTATGCCGATCCCGATTTTTCGGGTGTGCCTCTGGGGGGATTGCTTTCCGATGCGTACACGGATTTGCGCGTGCCGCTTATCGATATGCAGACGGCTTCTCTGGAGGCGCGTCCGGGCGATCCGTATCTGATGCAGCCGGTCAAAGAAGGCGGTGTGTTCCGTCCGGGTACGGGGGGGACGACGACTTGTGTGGTGGCTGACCGCTGGGGCAATGTTGTCGCGGCTACGCCGAGTGCCAATGTTCACCGGCCCACGATTGATGGGGGGAGTACGGGGGTTACTTATGGGAATCGTCTGCGGAGTCTGAATACGACGGCGGGGCATCCGAATTGTATCCAGCCGGGCAAACGCCCGCGCATTACGTTGACGCCTACGCTGGTTCTGAAAGATGGGCGACCGATTCTGGGTATTAGCGTTGCGGGTGGGGATTTGCAGGATCAGACGACTTTGAATTTGTTGCTGGATTTTGTGGAGTTTGGGATTATGCCGGAGGAGGCTGTTACTGCACCCCGTTTTGCTACGGCGCATCACCACGATTCTTTTGATCCCAATCCCAATCGCGAGCAGACGTTCAAACAGGCCGGGTCGTTGACGCTCAATGATGAGATAAGCCGGGATGTGCAGGACGATCTCGCCAGACGGGGACATCAGGTCGAGGCGAAATCGTCCAGTATTGCGACGCCTGTTATGGTTTATGTGGATCGGGAAGAGGGCGTATATTACGCCGCGGGCGATCCCAAAGCGGGGCGTCACGCCGCAGGGTTGGAGTTTTGACTTTTTTTATACCTCTTGATCATGGCATGGTTAAGGGCTATATTAAAATGGTGCTAATTTCCTGTTTTATCAGAATAATTTGAGTGAAAAATTATATTGAATACCGAAGCCGCAAAATCCCTGTCATACGCAAAGCAACATTTGGAACGCGTCCTCGCAGCATGGGATGATCCTACTGATTGGGCAGACCTTACTATTTATGGATTTTACTGTCTGGAAGCCGCTATTGTCGCGGCAGGATTACATACAGGTCTGGATTTCAAAAGATCCCATACAGATAAAGCTGAAATAGCGCGTAAGCTTTTTCAATCTCATGGATTGCCCGATGTTGCCGATTTTCTTTGGGATCTGAATACGGCTCGTAAAGCTTCGGCTTATGGCGATGTAGATTTTCCAGATTTGGATGCACAGGACGCGGCTGATAAACTTGAAGAATATGTGGAAGCAGTTTCTGCATTATTGGGAGATGGATCAAATGATCAGGATGATCAGAAATCTGACGAGCAATCGTCCGAAGAATATTGATTCATTACATTTTCTCAAGACGATTGATAAATGGCCCAGTGCCCACGCGAAAGAGTGGGTCGAAAATTTTGTACCCAGATTGTGCAGGCAACCCGATATCTGGGCAATTGTGATTTTTGGTTCCGTTATTCGCCAAAATGTCAAATACTGCCTGGATGTTGACTTGTTGATTATTTATCAGAATGATAGGCCAAATTTTGCGTCTCCCCCCCTTGATGTTGATATCAGGTCATATTGTCGAGAGGATGTAGAGTCTCTTATTACAGAGGGGCACGAGGTTTTGGGATGGACAATTCTTTTTGGAAAGGTTCTTTACGAGAAAGATAAGTATTGGACTACCCTGTGTGACAAATGGAAAGATCATCTTCCCTTGCCCTCTGCGAGAATAGCGGATAAACGTGCCGAAAGAGCGAAGCAGCTTTTTGAGGATATTAAAGTGATTGGTGACGAGGATGCAGCCGAGGAACAATTTATCGCGATGTTGACGCAAATGGCGCGTGCTTGTTTAATCAGGTCAGGTATTTATCCCGCATCCCGTCCTGAACTCCCAGAGCAATTAAAATCTATTGGAAAATACAGTCTTGCCTCTCAGTTGGAAGAGGTTTTACAGAAACGCCGTGAATTGAAAGTATGATCTCATGTGAGTAATCTTTCCAGAAAATCCTTCCCAATAACACAGCATGTCACCGCGCTGATGTGTTTTTTTTTGTCGGGTTTTGCCGGGCTGGTTTACGAGGTTGCCTGGATACGGCAGGCCGCGCTTTTGTTTGGGTCAACGACTTTTGCGGTGAGTGCGGTTCTATCTGTTTTTTTTCTGGGTCTCGCCATTGGGGCGTATCTTTTTGGGCGCATTGGTCAACGGACTTCCCGGCCGCTTATTCTTTTTGCGTATATCGAAATTGGTCTGGGTCTTCTGGCTCTGATCAGTCCTTTTGCGTTTGATTTTGCAGATTTTCTCTATGGCATCGCGTATAGACTGTTGAGCGATGCTCCCTTCCTGCGGTTCACTACCCGTCTTCTTCTCGTTGCGCTCGTCGTTCTGCCGCCCACTGTTCTGATGGGCGGTACGCTTCCTCTTTTTTGCCGTCAGTATTCGCGCAATAGCGGTAGGATTGCGCGTGCTGTTGGTCTTCTCTACGGTGTCAATACGCTTGGGGCTGCATTGGGTTGCGCGGCTGCGGGTTTTGTTTTTTTGCCGGATCTGGGTCTGCGCGGTGCGATCTATGTTGGCGTGGTGTGCAATATTCTGAGCGGAGTTGTTGTTCGCGCGCTGTCCATTGCGCGGGAGGATGTGTTTCCTTCTTCAGAGCAGTTTCGCGGTGTGAGTGGCGGGCTCCCGCGGAGTGGGGTTGTATTTGTTCTGTTTTTTGCGGTTGGATTTGTGGCTCTGGGCGCCGAGGTGCTGTGGGTGCGGTATCTGGGGCTTTTGATCAATAATACGGTTTATACTTATACGCTGACGCTGGGCGTTGTGCTGGTTGGGCTGGTTCTGGGGAGTGTTCTCGCTGCTCAGTTTTCCGATAAGACAGAGAGACGGGCGTATTATTTTGGCGCGTTTCAGGTTGCGACGGGTCTTGTTGTTCTCGCGCTTTTGATGCTGTCGCCCGAGGCCTGGCGAGGATTGGGCAGTGATTTGTATATCTATTTTGCGGTGCTTTTGCCCCCTGCTGTGTTGAGTGGCGCGGCTTTTCCGCTTGCGATTCGGCTGGTGATTCGCAATGCGGAATATACGTCTGGGATGGCGGGTAATCTGATTGCGGTGAATACGCTTGGGGGTATTCTCGGGTCTCTTTTGATCGGTTTTTTGGGGATTCCCTTTTTTGGTCTTGAGAAGAGTTTGTTTTTTATTACGGGTGCGAATCTCGCCATTGGCATTTCTGCATGGTTTTTGCTGGATCAAAGATATCGCGTGTTCAAATATGCGGCTGCGCTGGTTGCCGTTCTGGTCTATCTTGGGATTCCGTATTATTCCCAGACGCAGGTGCCTGCGGATTTTATCGGTGAGGGGCGGGATCTCGTGGCGTTCCGAGAGGGTTATGGCGCGAATATGGCGGTTGTTCGGCGGGAGGATGATCTGGAGTTGGAGATTGATCGCTGGTGGCAGGGCGGTAGTAAGAAGAACCATCAGATTATGGCGGCACATGTGCCGATGCTTTTGCATCCGAATCCGAAACGGGTCGTTGTTGTGGGGGTTGGTACGGGGCAGACGGTTAGTCGTTTTTTGATGTATCCCATCGATTATCTGGCGTGTGTGGATATTGAGCCTGCGCTTTTTCCTTTTGTTGAGGAACATTTTGAGACGGATTGGATACGCGATCCGCGCGTGGAGATTATCGCTGAAGATGGGCGCAATTTCCTGCGCCATACTGCGGCGACTTATGATATTATTTCGCTTGAGCTTGGCGAGGTGTCCCGTCCGGGTGTGGCGTTTTTTTATACGGTTGATTTCTATGCGCGTGCCAGAGAGCGTCTGACATCTGGTGGGTATCTGATCCAGTTTGTGCCTTTGCGTTTTCTGACGGAGGACCAGTTCCGCGGTGTTGTGCGTAGTTTTTTGATGGTTTTTCCGCAGAGTGTTTTGTGGTATAATACGTCTGAGCTTTTGCTTATTGGTTCGGCGGATGATGCGTTTAATATTGCTGAGGGGAAGTTGTTGGGTATGGATGAGGAGATTCATGCGGATCTTCAGTACAGTCATTGGGGTGGGGTGGCGTATTCTCTTAACCAGCCGCATGTTTTTTGGGGCGGTTATTTGATGGGGGCGGAGGGTCTGGTTTCTGCGACGGCTGAGGCGGATGTGTATTGGGATGACCGACCGGTTCTGGACTATGAGACGGTTCAGAATGTGGAGAGCGATGGGCTTGTATTTGCGGAGATGCTGTATAAATATCGGGATTCTATTAATGCGCTGATGCCGGGTGAGGTGGATGCGCGGATTGCGGCTGTGCAAAATAAAAATTTACGGGAAATTGCCGCGCGCGTTTTTGTTCGCGAGGCGTCGGATTTGATTCCCACGCGAGAACACAGACGTATTGCAACGCTTTGTGCCGAGGCGATTCGCCGACTTCCCGAGTATCTGGATGCGCATCGCATGTTCGCCGATGCGATGATGCAATTGGGACGTTTGCAGGATGCCGAAAGACACTATGCGCGAGTTTTGCAACTCGATCCCGCAGATGCACGCGCGCTGAATGGGCGCGCTGTGGCGTTTCACCGCGCGGGGCGGCTTGAAGAGGCGGTTCGCTATTATGAGGATGCGATCCGCTACCATCCGGATAATGCGCTGTCGCAAAATGGTATTGCTATGGCGCTTCACAGGTTGGGACGTTTTGCCGAGGCGATTCAGCACTACAAGGAGGCGATTCGCTTGCATCCGGATAGGCCCGATACGTATGCCGATCTGGGTATGGCACTGGCTCAGGCGGGGAGGTTGCGAGAGGCTGTGCCCTATTTGGAGAAGGCGCTCGTATTACGGCCGAATTTCACGAGGGTAAAGCGTGCGCTCGCGCAGATACGCGCTGAATTGAAGTGAGGACTAAAACAAGGAGGGTTCTATGTCCAAATTTGTCTGTTTTCTGTTCGTTGTTTTGCTGTTTCAATCTGTTGATGCGCAGCAACCACAACAGCCACAACAACAAAACCAACGCCAGCAACGCACAATTACCGTGGAGCAAATTATGAAACAGGTACCCGAAGGTGTGACTTTTATTCCCGATATTGCGTATCGCGAGGGCAACGAGGCGTGGAAACTCGATCTCGCTATGCCCACAGAGCGCGGCGAGGCTCTCCGTCCAGCCCTTGTTTTTATTCACGGGGGTGGATGGAGAGGTGGGGATAAACGCCGGGGAGGTTTTCTTCGTCCTACTATCAGTTATGCCGCCAAGGGCTATGTTTGTGTGACGGTCAACTATCGAATGCTCGATGAAGCGCCTATTACCGCGTGTGTTGAGGATGTGAAGAATGCGGTGCGCTGGTTGCGCGCCCATGCCGAGGAGTACAATATTGATCCGGAACGCATTGGTGCGAGTGGAAATTCCGCTGGCGCGCATCTGGCTGTTATGCTGGGTGTGTGTCCTCCTTCAGCGGGTCTTGAGGGCGATGGGCCTTACCAGGAGTATTCCAGTATGGTTCAGGCTGTTGTCGCGAGTGCCACGCCTACCGATTTTCTGTCTGCTATGAGTGACCGCCAGCGGAATCAGCAGCCAGCACGTCCCCCTCGCAAAAATGAGCTTAGACTGGAATCTGAAGAGGTCCGCGCCAAAACTTCTCCTGTGACTTATGCCTCGGCCGATGCACCCCCTATTTTGCTCGTTCATGCAATATCTGATCGCACGGTCGGTGTTTATCATTCGGATAAGTTGGTCAAAGCACTGCGAGAAGCCGGTGCCAAAAATGTCAGTTATATTCTCCTGGGCGATGAGAGTGGGCACGGTGCTTTTCAGCGCAATATCGCGTTTACCGAACCCGCCCGTGAGGCTTTTTTTAATCGCGTGTTAAAACCGGGAGAATAAGATGAGATCCGTATCTGAAATAGAAGCGCGGGTGAGTGAGGCACAGCCGGGCGATGTTATTATTCTGGCCGATGGCATGTATGATGGTGAGAGGTGCAGGCTCGAGGCGAGGGGGACTGCGGATCAGCCGATTGTTATCCGGGCGGATAATATGGGGCGGGCGGTTATAAAGGCGCCGTTGTTGTTGGTGGGAGATTATATCAGTCTTGTGGGGCTGCAGTTTGTGGAGAAGGGGAGTGTGGAAATTCGGGGACGGGGTTGTCGCATAAGTCGCTGTGTGATGACGGATGTGCAGGTTGGCAAGTGGATACGGGTGAGGGCGGAGAGCCGGGAGGTTGAGATTGATCGCTGCCGGTTTGAGAATAAGACCAATAATCTCGAGGAGACGCGCGGCTGTCAGTTGATGCAGATTTACGTTCGGAATCAGGGCGAGAGGCACCGTGTTCATCACAATTATTTTGTGGATATTCCGGATGGCAAGGAGAGCAATGGGTACGAGACGCTTCAGCTGATTACAGAGGGGAATCCGTACGATCCAGAGCCGGGCGATTGTGAGACGGTGATTGAGTACAATCTTTTTGTGCGTTGTAGTGGGGAGGCGGAGATTATTTCTGTGAAGTCCAATGGCAATGTGCTCCGCAGAAATACGTTTCGCGATTGCCGGGGGGCGCTGGTGCTTCGGCATGGGGATGGCAATGTGGTGTCTGAGAATTTCTTTTTTGGCGAGGGTGAACGCCGGGCGGGCGGTGTGCGCTTGCAGGGGACGGATCAGGTTGTGGTGAATAATTTGTTCCACTCGCTCAATGCGTTTGGCGTGGGTATGATGGATGGGGCATCGGATGATCTCTATGTGCGGGTAGAGCGCGCGATAGTTGCGTTTAATACGTTTGTGGGATGTAGTCCGGCGATGGTTGTGGGGCTAAATCACAGCAGGTATCCCAATGGCACGGCGCCTAAGGATTGTGCGATTGCGAATAATGTTTTTGTGAGATCCGAGAGGACTGTGCGGCTGGTGCAGGACGATGAGCCAGTGGATTGGACGTGGGAGGGGAATGTGACAGATGGAGATTTGGGTATGCCCGCTCGGGAGGGGATAAAAACTGGGCGGGTCGATGTGGATTATCTGCCCAATGGGGTTGTTGCACCGGGAGAGTCCAGTGGTCTGATCGGCAATGCAGAGGGGCATTATCCAGAGATTACGACAGATGTTCTGGGGCATTCCCGGGGCGAGCAGAAGACGATTGGTTGCGTTGAGTTCCCGACGGAAACGGAGGACGGGGGTCCTTTAACTGCGGCAGATGTGGGGCCTGGGTGGTAGGGGGGGTTAATTAACAAAGCCGTCATCGCGGCAGGCATTTAGCCGCGATCCAGTTGGTTTTGGTTGTCACTAATATCAGCAATCCAGTCAGGTAGGAGGGAAATCCTTTTCCCGACTTACGCATTAATCAATAGAAACAACGAGGTTCAAGTTTTCTTTTCGAAGCATGTCCTGTAGTGCAAGCTGAACCCAGAAGCTCTCTGGCTCGCCGAGTTGTCTGGCAATTTTGGCTGCTCTGCTAGGGCTTGGGATTCTTCTTTCTTTTTCAATATCACAAAGGCTTTGAGGGGAGATTCCCAAAAAATCAGCAAACGCTCGCTGGCTTTTTTCTTCTCCTATTCGATAGCTGGATAGGGCATTTCCAAATGTGAGACGTCCAAAGTCTCTCTCCAGTTCAGAAGTCCCATATTGTGCTTTAGTAATCATGTTTATTGATCTCCTTAATTCTCAAATCATACGTCATTTTGACGTATGCATCAAGTTCAACCTGCCTTGATATGTTTTGAAATGCGGTTGACAATATCGCGGTTGTTGCTACATTTTTTGGCGGTTAGAAATCGTTTTTATACTGAACAGTATGGATATAGTAGGAGATAGCGCGTGGAAAAATTATCACGGATTACTTTCGATCCCGAGGTCATGGGTGGCAAGGCATGTATTCGGGGACTGCGAGTGACGGTTGGAACTATCGTGGGACTTTTGGCAGCCGGTCGGACACATGAAGAAATTCTAAAAGCCTATCCCTATCTTGAACGAGAAGATATCGATCAAGCTCTGGCTTATGCGCGGGGCGAAGGAATATCCTCGAGATGAGCGGGCTAAGGAGTCAAGCCCTGGTGTGCGATATATGTGGGAAAGTAGGGGTGCGTCAGCGTTACGTTTCACGAAGTTATGGAAAAGGCGCATCTCTTCTTGTCATCGAAGGTGTGCCTGTGATGAGTTGTCCCCATTGTGGCGAGAGCTATTTGACAGCACAAACCCTGCATGAAGTTGATCGCATTAAGCGCGAGCGAGAAGGCATTGCGACTAAACGCACCGTAGCAGTCGCTGCATTTGCATAACCCGCGAGGAATGCGTCTCAATCTGGCACGCGACGAGAGATGTTTTAAAATGTGAAGAATACAGACGTCGGTTCATTGTACCGATCCATTCTATGCCGCTCTCCCAATATCGGGAGGGCGGTATTTTTTTTACAGGCGACGCTGGTCAAACCCACGCCACATCCGCGGCAGGCAGAAGGGTCTGGTGAAATGACTACGGAGTCTCATAACTGAAAGAATATTCTTGACAAAAATTAGAATGTGTTATATATATGACACATGACACGTTCCACACACTTTGGCGATACCGTAAGAGGGATTCGTGAGAATCTTCGCCAAGAGGATCGGCGTTTTTCATTGCGCCAGGTGGCGCAACGGATCGGTATCGAACCGGCTTATCTGAGCAAGATCGAGCGGGGAGAAGTGCCTCCGCCTTCGGAGGCGACAACTGTCCGGATAGCAAAGGAATTGGGCCAGGACCCGGATGTGTTCCTGGCAATGGCGGGAAAGGTTTCCGGCGATCTGCAAGAAATTATCCGCAAGCGCCCCAAGCTGTTCGCAGAGTTAATCCGGCAACTGAAGGAGGCACCAGATCACGCTATCCTCCGAGTGGTGCGCGAGGTGCGAGACGGAGAGTGGTAAATGGCAACTGGTAAGGAGAGAGGAGAGAACGATAATGATCACGCTTGAACGCAACAGACTGAGTTTTAGATTTCCCGAAGTTCACGACGACGCAGCTTGTTCTATCGAGTTCCAACGCACTCTGCGAATCCCCGATGACGATGAGGAATATCCACTGCCACCGGGATTAGGCTGCTTTCCGTTGCGGCATTTGGACGACTATGCGCCGCGATTGCCCGAGGAATGGCTGCGCCGTGGCGGCGTGATCGCGCCCATGCATCAAGCCGAAGCTATGTGGATCAACTTTGAGTCCAGGTACAATTATCATTTTGATCAGAGCTATCCATTTGCTGTGAAAATAGCGACGGGCAAGATCTGTGCGATCACGGGTCAGACCTGGGTCAATCAATTGAATAGCGATCCGCAAGATTATGTCGTGTTGCCCAAACAGCCTTGGCTCGACGGATACTGTGTCGAAAAGGGGGTGATCCGCCAGTTTGTGGCTATGCCTTTGGGAGAAGGCTACACGGTGGAGGAACAACTTACAGGTGCCGCACAGCATGGCGGGCTTCAGATTGTAGCCTATCCCATGAAGCGGGAACGGTACGAGGAGATGATCATGCCTCGTGAAGTTTTTTTAAGAGAACCCCTCGAAAGTCCAAGCCCTCTCCTCGCTTACAAGGCTATCGGACTCGCACCTGGTGGTCGAATGAAACAGGATATCTATGACGATCCCTATGGCCTGGATGCCTGGGATCAGCAGCACGTTAGTCGGTGCTTTGTTACCCTCGTCAATTCCGCCCAATGGATGGCAATTACTGGTGAGCGACCACCGACTGAGCCACCGACGGCGAGGCAATATACCAAAGCGGGCCTTCCCTGGTTCGACTATTACGGTGGCGATGCGGAAGTTGTCGCTGGTGCCGAAAAGCTAAAGGTGGTCAAAAGCGTGGCGCAAATCGCCAAGGAGAAAGGTGATACGCCACTGTCAGAAAACGAAACGCTCGATATACCCCTTGTCATCAAGCTACGTAGCAGAGAAACAAACCAGGTGCGAGAATATCCCGCTGGAGAAGTCAGGGATTCATGAGTTCACGCCTGTATCACAACGACAGGTGGGATGGTCAGGACAAAATACAGGTTGGAGAATTCCCGGAAAGGCCTCACTTTTGAATAGCATGGTATTCCGTGCATTGTGTCATTATCTGGGATATAATTAACCTGCTGGTTACAAAAATCTAAAGATGTCGTGAAATAGGAGTTGTAATGGCAGATGAATCGGAAGACAAAGATAGCCTCGGCTCGGGGTGCCTATATATTGGTATTTTTTTTGCAATGGGCATCATCCAGTTATGGCTAATGGTCTCAGCGGTCTCTAGCTGGGTCGGTAGCACTGTCCTAGCATTGATTATCTCGTTCTTTGGCACCTGTATCCCTATCCCATGGTTCTTGATTGGGCACTGGTATTTCGAAGGTACACTACCGTGGGGCTACATTGTCGCTTGGGTCGTCGGTTGGGGAGCGATGTTTTTTACCGTATTAGTCAAAAAATAATCAAAAACTCTATGTTTATTACTACCGCACGATGGATACTGGCTCTACCAGCGGGTGTGCTTGTCGCTTTTCTGATGCAAATGGTTACTGATGTCGCATTCGGTCTGGGTTACGGCTTCGAGACAGTCTATGGATTCTATGATTCACCAGATATGGCAGGCATGCCAGTTAGTGGTACGTTCATTCTCCTTGTCTCACGAACTGCGAGTGCCGCAATACTTCTATACACAACAATCGTTTTAGTACCAAATTACAAGAGACAGGCAGCGGTCATACTGGTTGCGGGGCTAAGTATGTTGTCCATTGGCTGGTTCATATACGTGGTGTGGAGTGCCATTAACACGAATTACACCATTACTGCTGGTATGTGGTACAGGTTCATCTTAGAAAGCATAAGCCTGTTTTTAGGACTGGTTGTTGGTGCGAAAATAGCAATTACTCGTGGTGCTCAGACATCAGGATAAAGCAGTAGCTATCCACGGTGATAAAAACATTATCACTGGGACACTGCTGGTCGATTGGCTCAATGGAACAGGAGAGGTTAGGGTTAAGGAAGGCCCAACATCTATATTGTTGATTGTTCCATTAGGCAAATAATACGGCATAACTATTCACTACAAATTGCGTTACGGAGATAAGTCAAATGATTGATATTGCAAAGTTTAAATCACAACTAAAAAAGTTCGATGCACTGCGCGATGACGATATAATAAAGACCGGTACTGTTGAGCGCGTCGAACCACAATACGCAGACGAGTGGCCGGTGGAACTTAACTCATCTATCTGCGACTCGCTAAACAGTATTGGAATCCCCCGGCCCTACCAGCACCAAGTCGATGCCATCAAAAAGTCGCTGAGTGGTGCAGACGTGGTTATGGAATCGCCCACCGCCAGCGGTAAAACACTGGCTTTTACAGCACCGATGCTCAACTCCCTGATGCAAGATAGAGATTCCCATGCAATGATGATTTATCCAATGAAGGCATTGGCTTTCGACCAGCGGGCGCAAATCCTGCAACTCTGCGAACCACTTTCAGTAGAATCATGGCCTTACGATGGCGACACGCCAGAGGACATCAAAAAATTGCTGCGAGATCATCCTCCTTCGATTTTGCTGACCAACCCCGAATACCTAAATATGTCGTTCCTTGGCTGGCGAGAGTCATGGGAGAAATCTGGATTCCTGCAAAAGTTGCGCTATGTCGTCATAGACGAAATGCATGAATACCGAGGCTTTTTCGGCGGTAACATGGCACTTTTGCTACGGCGATTCTTTCTGCACCTGAATCGCATTGGAGCATCGCCCCAAGTGTTCCTATCAACTGCAACTTGTGCCAACCCTAAAGAGCACGCTCTGGCACTCACTGGGCGCAATGTAGAAGTAGTGTCCGCCAGAGATGTATTACGTCCAAGGCGGCATTTTATATTTGTCAACCCTGCTATTCCGGACTTTAGGTATAGAGATATTTTGCGACTGCGTGTTGAACTTGCCGCACTGACCGCTCTTGTCGAGGAGTTACAGGTATTGGTGTTTTGCCCGACGAAGCGATTTCTTGAAGACGCCTTTCGTAACTGCCAGCGTGAGGCCCTGGAACGCGGGTTGGACCCGAACAGAATATCCGCGTTCCATGCTGACTTAAAAAATGATCATCGGCAGGACATACAACAGAAAATCAAATTGGGCAACATCAGCGTGGTGTTCACGACTAACGCTTTGGAATTGGGGCTAGACATCGGCGGATTGGATGGGATCATATTGGCTGGATTCCCACCCAACATTATGTCTGCTTGGCAACAAATTGGGCGTGCTGGGCGAGGTTGGGATAAGGATGCTTTCGTACTATTTTACGCCATGAACGACCCTATTGATCGCTTTTTCGTGGGCAACTTAAATGCCTTCTTGGACAAACCTTTTGATGAGTTGGTGGTTGACCCAGCTAACGAAGAATTGATTGAGAAACATCTTCCTTCACTGGCAGAGGAAACAGATGGAGAAGTATATTCTTTCGAAAAAAGCATACTTGGTAGCCCGTTTTTTAAAGAAGCAAGAAAGGTAGCTGGGACACCACCCAGGGGGTATAAGCCGCAAAAAAATTTGAATTTGAGAGGCGGAATCGGGCAGTCTTTCGAGTTGAAGAGGAGCAACGAGGAGCTCGGACAAATCTCAGCAATGCGCCGGTTCCGCGAAGCTTACATCGGGGCTGTTTTTCCTTTTTATGGCCGACGCTACCTCGTGAAATCCCATGAAGAGCATGCCGTTATCCTAGAAGAAGCTGATGCGAATTTAAGGACTGAACCTGGATTCTACACCGTAATATCCAAGTCGAACTTTTTCGATGGTTTCAAGTATGGAGACATTGAAGTCTATCACGGCTCCCTTGATATCGTGATGAACTTTACCGGCTATAAGTTGGTTGATGAGCATACTGGAGACGTTAAAGACACCGGCGGAATTGAAGATGCTCTTTTTTTGAAAAACCTTCATGGATTTTGGATTGATGTTCCTCAAAACGCAAACGCTGCTGCCGGTATCGGTGCAGTGGAACATATGCTTCGCGTAGGTGCAATGTTTGTGATTCCCGCAGATCGCTTTGATACCAGTACCTATTCAGCGGGTAATGAATTAGCCATCTACTATTATGAGAATCACCCCGGCGGAATTGGAGTGGCGAAAAAGTTGCTCAGTGTTTGGCAAGTTGCTTTGGAGAAGGGGATTGAAATTGCCCGCAATTGCGACTGCCGTTCAGCTTGCCCAAATTGTATCGAGCCAGCCAAATCTTGGGACATTAGCAATGCAGTCATTGACAAGGTGTCTGGCATCAAACTGGCAACGAATCTTCTTGAGGCGGTAAAAAGAGGCCCCGATAGAAAATTCCGCAATGGACTGATGGTACCGATATAAAAAATATTGAGCCATGCGGTCAAATCAGCTATTTGCCCTTGGACATGGTGTCAAGACGATGTGCAATATATGTGGGAAAACGGGGGTGCGTCAGCGTTATATTTTGCGTGGTCTGGGAGTAAGGCTGTCAGCGGGTGTGTGGGATGGGTTTTGGATAGGTGGCTTGAGCGGTGGGTATCCTGTAAATCCTCACATCCTGCCCATCCTGATTCTGACAAGGGAGATTGATTGGCTGGCTTGCGAATAGCACCCAACGCGAGATATTTTGAACTTAAATGCGCGTAAGTCCCAAGTCCTTTAGGCTTGGGTCGCATGGCGAAGCGCATAGAATTTATGGGGCGGCTTTAGCCAGGGGGATAGCCCTCAAGGGGCTATCGGTGGTAGTGAATCAACAGGTCCATCCGCTATTTTTGCTTGACAAAATCAATACATAAGTATATATTTCTATTATGGTTAAGTCATTCAAATATAGATTGCGACCCACCAAAAAACAAGAGAAAATCTTGCTGGCGCATATTGAGCAATGTTGCATTCTCTACAACCAACTCCTCTGTGAGAGAATACAAGCATGGAAAAAGAATAAAGAAAGTTTGTCGCGCTATGACCAACAAGAGACTTTGCCCATGCTTAAAAAACAATACAACCCTTTTTCTCTTGTCCATTCTCAAGTCCTCCAACAAGTATGCCAGAGAGTAGATTGGGCATTCAAAGGTTTCTTTCGGCGTCTCAAACAGAAGTCAAAGACGGGCGAGAATGCAGGCTTTCCCAGATACAAAAGTGAGAACCGCTATGACTCTATTACCTATACTCAGTTTGCCAGCAGTTGTCGATTGGACGCCAAAGGCTTGCGATTGAGTAAAATAGGTTGCATCCGTGTCGTTCAGCATAGACCGCTTGAAGGTATCCCTAAGTCTTGCACAATCAGACGCACAAAGACGGGCAAATGGTTTGTGTCTATCTCTTGCGATATGGGCGAAACGCCTGAAAAAGCAGATACAGGCTCTGCTGTTGGCCTTGACGTGGGTCTTACGTCCTTTGCAGTAACCAGTGACGGCGAGAGAATAGAGAATCAGAGATTCTTTCGCCAAGAGGAAAAGAACCTTGCCAAAGCACAGCGCAAATGGGACGCCGTAAAAAAAAGACCCAAGACCGATGCCGTAAGAGAAAAGCGTCGCAAAGTCATTGCCAGAGTGCATGAGCGTATCCGTAATAAGCGACATAACTTTGCTCATCAAGAATCAAGAAAAATGGTCAATCGTCACGGATTCATAGCCGTCGAGAAATTGGACGTTCAAGAGATGCAAAAGAACAGACGATTGGCTAAATCAATATCAGACGTAGCGTGGTCCCTGTTTCGGCACTGTCTCAAATACAAAGCGGAAGAAGCTGGTATTGGATTCAAAGCCGTTGATCCTGACTATACGTCACAAGATTGCTCGGCATGTGGACATAGAAAGAAAAAACCACTTTCTCAGCGTGTGCATCATTGCAAGGCGTGTGGGTATAAGACGGACAGAGACCACAATGCTGCGATAAACATATTGACGTTGGGGCTACAACGTCAGGTGGATTGACCGCCAAGAAGCCCACAGGCTTTAGCCGTGGGAGTAGTCACATAATGGATTGGTGGCAACATCGCAATTGGCTTTTCCCGAAGAAATCAATACGGCTGTGTTCAATACAACGGAATATTCTTCTCGGGGACAGAATCCCATGAAAAATACCGACGATGGCCTTTTTCGTTCGCCAGCCAATGCATTCCAATACCAACTGACAAATGTGATTGCCAATGCCGCGACGGGGGGCTATGATGCCGCGCTGCAAGTTGGTATAGCAGTGTAATTTTGAGCGCAGATTGGGCGAATAATTTGAAATGAGGTTGACAAAATCGCGTTGTTGCTACACTTTTTGTTTATAGGTGTAATTCAAATATGGATAGAACGGGGCGCACATGTTAAAAATTACATTTGAATGTCCAGATGATATTCTGCAGACCCTCAGTGAAACGCCTGAACAATTCGCCGAACAAGGCCGCATGCTCATAGCTGTCAAACTGTTTGAACTCGGACGTTTGTCATCGGGCCAGGCGGCTCGGTTTGCGGGCCTGGAGCGCGTTGTATTTTTAGATGCTTTAAAATCCTACCAGGTATCTCCTATCAATCTGACTCCAGAAGAATTGGCAAAGGATATTTCCAGTGCCAGGAATCTGTAGTGTCGATACATCCCCTCTGCTTTACTTCTACCGAATTGACCAACTGACCCTGCTACACCGCCTCTTTGATCGGGTAATTGTGCCTGAAGCCGTCGTTACAGAATTGGCGAAAGGTAAGGCGCAGGGTGTTCGCATTCCCAATCTTACCGATTATCCTTGGATTGAGATTCGACAAATAGAACGTCGCTCTGTATCAGAAAGAGTCGATTCCCTCGGTGCTGGTGAACGTGAAGCCATCCTCCTTGCGCTTGATGGTCATGCTGATTGGGTAATCTTAGATGATCTGGACGCCAGATATCAGGCCGAAATATGTGGTCTTCAAGTCATCGGCACTGTTGGCTTATTGGCTTCTGCCAGACAAAAAAATATGATTGAATCAGTGGCCCCTATTCTCAATGCGCTTGAGGTTGCTGGGATGTGGTTGTCTGAAGACTTAAAACGAAGAGTTTTAGAATTGGTTGATGAAGTTTGAAGAAATGGAAGGGATATGTTTTGAAATGCGGTTGACAATGTCGCGTTGTTGCTACATTGTTTGTTTCTGGGGATTATTCCAATACGAGAAAAGGACAACACATGAAAATCAAATCCGTCGAAGTCGTTCGCGTTGAACGGCCAGATGCAAGCCAGGTCTCAACGGGTTCTGGTACGACACTCGCTGCTTCAACAGGTGCAGCCCCGAGGACAAAGGGGTATCGAAAGGCGTGGCCCACGCAGATAGAAGTGGCAAATCCAATGTCTAAGTTCCCGCGGTTTAAGGCGCGGCGTCAGCTTTACGGTGCCAGACAATGGCCCAGGTTCTCGGTTAAGGTGACCGCTGAAGATGGGACATGGGGCCTCGGCACGTCGGCGGGACGTCCGGTTGCTATGGTGGTGGAAGATGCTTTCGCGCATATACTGGAAGGGGAGAGTTGCCTGGCTATTGAAAAGCTTTGGGATATGATGTTTCGCGTGTCCAAATCTTTTGGGACTGTGGGGATTGCCTCGTTGGCAATTAGTGCTGTGGATCTGGCGCTGTGGGATCTGGCGGGGAAATTGCAGGGCAAGCCCGTTTATGAGCTTCTGGGCGGTCCGGCGCGCGACCGTTTGTTTGTGTATGCGACGGGTGATGATGTGGATTGGTACAAGGAGTTGGGATTTCGGGCGTTTAAGCTGCCCTGTCAATACGGGCCGGTTGATGGGTTGTGGGGATTGGGGGAGAACGAGAGGCGAATAGCCGAGGTCCGCGAGTTGATCGGCGATGATTGCGATCTCATGCTCGATTGTTATATGGCTTTTGATGTGGAATATACCGCGCGTCTGGCCAATCGTCTGCGTCCTTATAATTTGCGCTGGATGGAAGAGTGCCTGATTCCCGAGGATGTTGGGGGGCATATTGAACTCAAGAAACGCCTGCCCTGGTTGACGCTTGCCAGTGGCGAGCATTTTTACACGCCGTATCCCTACCAGTTGATGATCGAAAATCGGTGTCTCGATATTCTCCAGCCCGATATTCAGTGGGTAGGGGGTTTGACTGCTTGTGTCAAAATTTGTAATATGGCTGCGGCGGCGGGTCTGGAGGTTTGTCTGCACGGCGGGGGACGCGATGCGTACGGTCAGCATTTGAGCTGGGCAATGCCCAATACGCCCTGGTGTGAGTATTATATCGGTTCTGATCCGGGGGTACCGCTTGAAGAAGTGGCGCAACCCGGCGCGCATGTGCCGCGCAATAGCTATCTGGAGTTTGCGCCGACGGGTCCGGGTTTTGATCTGGGGATTGAAGAGGATTGGTTGGTGCCGTTTTAATTGTAGAGGACAAGAGAGACAAAAATGGATAAGACAATTATTTCAGTGGCGGTTGTGGGTTCGGGTCCTACGAAGGATATGAATCCGGCGGTGCCTTATACGCCAAAGGAGATTGCAGAAGCCGCTATCGAGTGCCATAAGGCGGGCGCGGCGATTACGCATATCCATGTGCGCGATCCCGAGACGGGTATTGTTTGTTCGCGGATTGAGCTTTTTAAGGAGGTGGTGGATCGGATTCGGCAAGCTTGCGATATTGCGATTAATCTGACGACGAGCGGGGGAAATATTAAAGGGGAGAATATTATTGAGGAGCGGCTTGAGCCGGTTATGCTGAAGCCCGAGATTTGCTCTCTGGATATCGGTTCGGTGAATTTTGGCACTCGGGTGTTTATGAATCCACCCGAATGGGGTGTTGCTGCGGCAAAGCGCATGCGCGAGCATCGCGTTAAGCCGGAGATCGAAGTTTTTGATGCCGGTCATATCCGCCAAGCGCGGTATATGATTGCGGAGGGGTTGTTCGAAGATCCCCCGTTTATCCAGTTGTGTATGGGGCCCGGATGGGGTATTGAAGCCACACCCGAAAATCTGATTTTTATGAAGAGTCTTTTGCCGCCCGATGTGATCTGGTCCGCTTTGGGTGTGGGAAAAGGACAGTTGCCGATGATTACTATGGCCTTTCTCTTGGGAGGGCATATACGGGTGGGTTTTGAAGATAATATTTATCTTCGGAGAGGTGTTTTGCTCAAGAGCAATGCACAGATGGTCGATCTCGCTGCGAGTATTGTGGAGAAACTTCAGGGCGAGATTGCCACGCCAAATGATGCCCGGGAGATGCTGGGGCTTACGCATCTGGTCGGATGACGTGTGAATTATCTGGGCAGGTCTGCGAGATGGGCAATATCGTTGAGCGCCATGAAGGTGGGTTCGCCTCCGGGGTCGAGTTGTAGATGATGAATGGAGGCTGAGTGGCACGCGAATTGGGGTTTGTGCTCGTCTTCGGGTGTGTATCCCATGATCGCTTGTAGGCAGGCGACAATAGGTCGGACGTGAGTGATGCACACAATTTGTTGGTCGGGCGATTCGTTGACGAGTTGGCTCACGGTACTGGCAACGCGGGTGTGCAGGTCGGCATAGGTTTCGCTGCCCGGAACGCGCGCCTCTTCGAGGGATTGTCCACCAAAAAAGCCGGGGTAATATTTTTGGACTTCTTCGCTGGAGAGTGTGGCGAGGTCGCCGCTTTCAAGTTCGCGCAGGTCATTTTCTACTTCGGGCACGATATGGAGAAAGTCGCCTATCCATTCGGCTGTTTGACGGGCGCATTTCTGGGGGCTGGTGTAGAGGCTGCGAATGTCAAAGTCGTTTCTGAGGCGTTCGCCAATGAGCAGGGCTTGTTGTTTGCCTCGATGCGAGAGGGGCATGTCGGCCCACCAGCCGTAATGGTGTTCGCCGTCGCGTTTTCTGGCCTGTCCATGACAGATTAGTATGAGGTCGGTTGGCATGTGTGTTCCTTATTTTATTATCAGGAGGTGTGTATGAAGTCGATGGTTGCGGTGTTTTTTTTCATTATAATCGCGATGTTTGGTCGGGCAGATGCACAGGTGGATGTCAAGATAGGCGGGGGCGCTCTTTTTGATCCCACGCGCGTGGGCGGGCACCTGTCCATAGATTTTCCCATTGGAGATTTGTATCCGACGTATCTGGCACCTTTTGTTGAGTTTTATCGAAAGGACGGTATTTCAGAAATCCCAGCGGGTGTTAGTCTGGTTTACAAAGCTCCTTTGTCCGATCACTATGGTACGGTGTTTTTTGGGGTTGCCGGCGGGGTGTTGCACGCACGCGGATTTCCCGTGATTGTTCCAGTGGGTCTAGATCCAGTGACCGGAGACGTTATAGTGGACCTGTCAATAGATCCAGCGACCGGAGAATTTGTAACGGGAACGTCAACCGAGGCGTTGATTGCCGTAGCAGGTGGTATGCGGTTTGATGTTGCCGAGGGCATAGGCGCATTTGTACAGTGCCGATGGTTTCGCGCTTTTGCGTCCGGGTCAACAAATAATTTTGGTATTCACGCTGGGCTGATGTTCTCTTTGGGTGAGAGATAGCTGGACGAATCAACGGAACGGGGTACAACTGGCCGTTTTTCAGGCCAGTTCATCAACGAATCAACGAATCAACGAATCAACAGTCAGCGGTCAGTCCCCAACCATCGTCATTGCGGCAGGCTTTTAGCCGCAATCCAGAAGGTTTTGTTTTTTATCAGTCATCAATCATCAGCCCGTCGTCGTCTATTCGTCTATTCGTCTTGATGGCGCAGGAAATCGATCAATAAGCGTACGCCAACGCCCGTGGCTCCGATGGGGGCGTCGGGTTTGGCAGAACTTGTCGATGCAGTGCCGGCGATGTCGAGGTGTGCCCAGGGAAAGTTCTGGACATAGGCTTCGAGGAATGCGGCGGCGGTGAGTGCGCCTGCGGGCCGACCGCCTGAGTTTTTGAGGTCGGCCACATTGCTTTTGATGCGGTCTCTGTGACTGTCGAGAATGGGAAGATGCCAGGCAATTTCACCGGTGCGATTGCCCGCTTCGTGAATCTGAGCGATGAGGTCGTTGTTGTTGCCCATCAAGCCACTAACTTCGTTGCCGAGTGCGGTGACGCAAGCACCGGTTAGTGTGGCAAGGTCAATGGCTGCTTTGGGCGCGTAGCGCGCGCTGTATGCGATGGCGTCGATGAGGGCGAGGCGGCCTTCGGCATCTGTGCTGTGTATTTCAACGGTCTTGGTGCCGAGGGGATGCAAGATATCGCCGGGCCGATACGCGCGACCATCGGGCATGTTTTCTGCGGCGGCAACCAGGCCAATGACGCGGTGGGGAAGGTCGAGTTTTGCCACGGCTCGCATTGCGCCGATGACGGCTGCGGACCCACTCATGTCAAATTTCATGTTCCACATGCCGTCGCCACCTTTGAGGGATATGCCGCCGGTGTCAAAGGTTATGCCTTTGCCAATGAAGATGATGGGCGCGGCATTGGGATCGACACCTGCGTGTTCGAGGATGACGAAACGAGGTGGCCGAGCACTTCCCTGCCCCACTGCGCTCAGGGCACCCATGCCTTCATTTGAGATGCGCTGTTCGTCAAATATTTCACAGGAAAGCCCTGTTTCACGAGCCATTTGTAGCGCGTGTTCGGCCAGTGTTGCCGGTGGCAAGTCATTGCCGGGGGTGTTGCTCAGGTCGCGGGCAAAACACACGCTTTCGGCGATGATTTGTCCGGTATTCGCGCCTTTTTCGACATCGGTCTGTTTGGATGTGTCAAATTCGACGAGGGTAAAGGTGTCGAGACGTTTGGGATCGTTATTGTTTGTTTTGTAATTGGTGAATTTGTAATTGCCGAGAATCGCGCCTTCAACAGTGGCTTGTGCGGCGTCGGAGACATCAAGGCCGCCTATGCCGCCCCCGTGGATGATGGAGGCGAGGGTTTTTGCGCCGAGTTTGATGGCTTCTCTGGTTGCAGATGCGGATGCGAGACGCACCTGGTTGGGCGTGAAGTCTTCTCGTTTACCCAGGCCAACGAGAATGAGGCGCGACGAGGCTACGTCCTGGCGGGGATAGAGTACGGCGGTTTGGTTGCGTTTGCCGCTGAAGTCACCGCCTGCGATGAGGTCGGCAATAAGCCCGTCCAGTGCGCGATTGGCTGCACCTGTTGCGCCGCCCGGTTCTGTGACGCCTTCAAAGAGGTTGAGCACGATGGCGTCTGTTGTAATTTCGAGGATGTTGCCGATGGTGGTAGAGATGTTCATGTGAGAAGTGGTCCTATAAGAGAAATGGGTTGATGCGTTTTTCGCGGTCTATGGTTGTGTCTGGCCCATGTCCAGGGTGAAGGACTGTGTCGTCGGGGAGGGTGAGGATTTTGGTGTGGATTGAGTCCATGAGCGTTTGCAGGTCTGCGCCTTCGAGATCGGTTCTGCCAATAGAGCCGGAGAATACAGTATCGCCAACAATAGCGTGGCCCGGCCAGGTGAGCGCGATGTTGCCGGGCGCGTGACCCGGTACATGGAGGATGTTCAAGGTTTCGCGGCCAAAGACAATGGTATCGCCTTCATCGATAAAACGGTCGATTTTGGGCGGTGGATCGGTTTGAAGACCCAGAGGTGCCACAATGTCTATAAGCGACTCGACCATGAATACATCGGCTTTGTGGATGGCGAATGGCGCACCTGTTTTTTTTTTCAGCGATGCGACGCGCCCGATGTGGTCAAAATGTCCGTGTGTGGCAATTATTTCGATGATCTTGATGTCGTGGTCTTCGATGAGATTCAGTATGGTGTCGGTATCGTCGCCGGGATCTATTACAATGCCTTCGCGCGTTTTTTCACAGGCGAGGATGTAACAATTAACCTGGAGCGGACCGACGATGGTGGATATAAAGATCACGATGTTTCCTGGGTGACTTTTACTTCTTCGCCCGTTTCCTGGCTGCGATAGATGCCGTTGAGGATTGCCATGACTTGCAGCGATTGCTCGGCAGGCACGGGTGATGGCTTGCCTTCGGCGATGGCCTGGGCAAATTCGACGCATTCTTGTGCGTGGGGTTCGAGCAGGTCTCTGGTATTTTGCAGGGTGTGGTTGTAGTGCTGTCTTGTGTCGTTGTTGCTTTGGTAAATTTCACAACTGGGCCAGTGGCTGCCCCCTTTGGTGCCGTAGAGCCACATTTGCATGTCTTCGCCCTGCGTTTTGTGGTGGAGCAACCAGCTAACTTCGAGTACGAGGGTTGCCCCATTTTCAAAGCGCACAAAAGCCGCGGCGAAGTCTTCCACGTCAAACTGCTCCGATGGGATGAGACCCCAATTGCTGAAGGCACCTTTCTGGTGGGCGATTTCTGCACGGGCGACACCGGTGACAGATACGGGATTGGGGTTATTCATAAACCAGAGTGTGAGGTCCAGGATGTGTACGCCGATGTCGATGCAGGGACCGCCGCCGCTGTGTTGTTTTTGTATAAAGCCCGGTGTGTTTGGTGCCCCTGAGCGGCGGAGCATCCAGCTTCGCGCGTGGTAGATGTCTCCGAGTACGCCTGTGTCGAGTTCGGCTCGCATGGCTTTTGATTTGCCCGAGAAACGAAAATGTTGCGCTGTCATCAGGGTTTTGCCGGATTTGTCGCGTGCGGCAATCATGTTTTTGATGAGTTCCGGATTGGGGGCAAGTGGCTTTTCGCAGATGACGTGTTTGCCCGCTTCAAGCGCGGCAATGGCCAATGGCGCGTGATAATTGTTGGGGGTACAGATGTCGATGATATCGATATCGGGATTTTTGAACAGGTCTTCCGGATCGGTGGATAGGAAGGATATGTCGTTATTTTCGCCCCATTGATTCAGTACGTCTGCATTGATGTCGCTGCCAGCTATCAGGTCGGCATGTTGGGAAGCGGCCCATCCGGGTATGTGCGTGCGTGCAATGCCGCCAACGCCGATGATACCGACTTTGAGTTTGTCTGCCATGATGCTCCTTTCCTGTGTTAGTTGGAATCTCTTAAATAAAGGCAAAAGATAATATCGCAGCGGGTTAAGGGAAAGTTTTTTTTGTGAGATTGTGATATTTTACCCTTGACGCATATACAAATGTTCACTATATTTATGGCGGTTGGAAAATAGTATATAATATTATGTAAAAATTGAGTTTAGGAAAGTTTTTGTGATTATATACGACGAATTTCGTCGATGTATTTCACCTAATTTAGACAGGAGATGTTTCCATGAGACGCATTTTTTCTATGTCGGCTGTCGGTTCACGATCAAACGGGGTACAACGGGCTACCTCTCGGTCCCGTTTCGTCCCTCAGTTTCGTCGGGAAGTCTGTGAGGTGATTAATCGCATTCGCGCCGCTTATGGTCCCGTTCCCATGAAAATAGTGGCCGATCAGCCCGAGGTAAAGGCCGCAGAAGCGACGATTGAACAGGCTGCGCAATTGGTGTACAGCGGACTTGAAAATGTCGAGGTATGGCGAGGTGCGCTGGTGGTTTACGAACTGACCTGGATGTCTGCGCTGAAAAAGGTGCGTCCGTCGGATAAGTCAGCTGCTTAAGTACATTTTTTAATATTCAAGAAAGCCGAGATTCTCTGTGGATCTCGGCCTTTTTTTTGTCATTGACGGGATTGGACAATTTCAGGAACTTTTGACGCCTTGCGATAGTTTGTGAGGTGATAACTAAATGGTCGGCTAAAACCTCCTGGATCGCGGCTTTAAGCATGCCGCGATGACGATAGGAGCATGTCACGCCTGCATGTCTTAAGCAGGCGTCCGGGATGGGCGGGGAACTGATGGCTGAGAGCTGATAGCTATAACGGAGAAATGATGTATGAGATGGATATCGATACTGATTGCGGGATTTACGGTGTTGCAGGTTGAGGCAAAAATTGATCCCGAATCTCAGGCGACGATCGCACAAATGGAAAAGTTTAGCGAGGCTTTTGCTGCGGTGGCTTCCGAGGTCAATCCGGGTGTGGTCGCGGTTATTAAGAAAAGAGATGTAGTGGTTGGGGTGCGAAGATCAACGGGCAATCCGTTTTTCGATCATTTTTTCGGTGGTGGTCTGCAGTATCGGAGAGAACAGCGGCAGCAGGGTTTGGGGTCGGGGGTTATTGTTTCTCGGGATGGTTATGTTTTGACCAATAATCACGTTATTGCAGAGGCCGATTCTATTGAAATAGAACTCGACGATGGCAGAAAGTTCGGCGCAACGCTGGTGGGGACAGATCCGCAGAGCGATGTCGCGGTGTTGAAAATTGATGGGCGCGATTTGCCCGCGCTGAAGATGGGCGATTCGGATAAGTTGAAGGTCGGGGCCTGGGTGCTGGCAATTGGCAATCCGTATGGTTTGCGGCATACGGTGACGTACGGTATTGTGAGCGCGATTGGGCGAGGCAATTTAGATATTGTGGATTATGAAGATTTTATTCAGACAGATGCGGCGATTAACCCGGGCAATAGCGGTGGGGCAATGGTGAATTTGCGCGGAGAACTGGTGGGTCTGAATACGGCGATTTTGTCGCGCAGTGGGGGAAGTCAGGGCATTGGGTTGGCTGTGCCAATTAATATGGCGCGCAATATTATGCAGCAGATTATCGAAGATGGGGAGGTTAAACGCGGGTATCTGGATGTGGTGGTTCAGGATCTGACGCCGGGGCTTTCCGAAGCACTGGGGTTATCTGTGAATCGGGGTGCGTTGATTCAGGAGGTGGGAGAATTTGCCGAGCAAACGGGTTTACAACCCGGCGATGTGATTGTGGGGTTGAATGATCGCGAGATTTCCAATGCAGATGAGTTTCTCACGCGTATTGCGCGAACCCCTCCGGGCGCCCAGGTGATCATTGAGGTGATCCGAAGTGGGGAAAATAGAAAGCTGCGCGTAACGGTGGATGCGTTTGATCCCTTTCGCGGTCTGAAAGAGATCGAGCGACAACGCGTCCTGGGGCTGAATGTTCAGGAGATGACGCCCGCGATTGCCCGTCAGTTTGGTTATAATGCACAATGGGGCATGCTCATTACCGATGTGAGAACGGAAAGCGCGGCCGATGCGGCGGGTTTGCAGCGGGGAGATGTGATTCGCGAGATGAATCGCAGAGCCATGCGTTCGATGGAAGATTACGAAGATGTGTTGGCCCAGCTGAAACCCGGTGACGAAATTGGAATGATCATTCGCAGAGAGACCCGCCGGCACTATGCCAATTTTTACGCTGTGCTCAAGGTGCCGAAGTAGAAGTGATTAATCCACATCCTTCTCATACCGTTCGTCTTGTACTTTTTCCTGAAGGCGATAGAGTTCGTCTTTGAGTTCGCGCACGATATCGGCGTATTCGGGATTGTCGTACACGCTGTTGAGTTCATAAGGGTCTTTTTCGAGGTCGAAGAGTTCCCATTCGGGTTCTTTGGTATCTTCGATTGATCCTTTTTGATTGAGGCCATCGGCGTAGTAATAGATGAGTTTGTACTGGTGGGTTCGCACGCCGTAATGGGCGTAAACATGGTGGTGTGCAAGGTGCATCCAGTAGCGATAATACATCGATGTTTGCCAGTTTTCTGGTGTTTCGCCGTTGAGCAAGGGGCGAATGCTCGATCCCTGGAAGGTTTCGGGGATGTCAATGCCCGCGTAATCGAGAAAGGTGGGGGCAAAGTCGGTGTTGAGGATCATGTCGGTATTGATACTGCCGGGTTTG
Organism: Candidatus Latescibacterota bacterium; assembly: GCA_965205975.1. Classification (GTDB taxonomy): domain Bacteria; phylum Latescibacterota; class UBA2968; order UBA2968; family UBA2968; genus VXRD01. Next base: position 4,009,147 of record OZ242195.1, on the reverse strand, counting down.
ATTTCTTTGGGATAACGGATGATGAAGGGCATGCGCAGAGATTCTTCGTACATAAAACGCTTGTCATACCAGCCGTGATCGCCCAGGAAAAAGCCCTGGTCAGATGTGTAAATGACTATGGTATTGTCGGTGAGGCCCTCTTCATCGAGATAGTCGAGCATGCGCCCGACATTGTCGTCGATAGAGGCCACACAGCGCAGATAGTCTTTTATGTAGCGCTGGTATTTCCATTTTTTATCTTCTTCAAGTGAGAGACCTTCAGGGGGTAATCCCTTGAGGTCATTTTTGTTCATGTCGCGGTCAACGCGCATTTGGGCGGCTTCGGCAGCACTGGCGCGGTTGCTGTAGTCGTCCCAGAAGGTTTCGGGTTCGGGTATGTCTTCGTTTTCATACATGTGGGCGTGTTTTTCGTCGGGTTCCCAGGCGCGATGAGGTGCTTTGTGGTGGTACATGAGCATGAAAGGGCGGTTTGTGTCCCGCGCTTTGAGCCAGTCGAGGCATAAGTCTGTGATGATGTCGGTGACATAGCCTTGATAGACTTTTTCTTCGCCCATTTCTATCATTTCGGGGTTGTGGTATAATCCCTGCCCGGGCAGGACATTCCAGTAGTCAAAGCCGGTGGGGTCGTGGATGCCGCCGTGACCGAGATGCCATTTGCCGATCATGGCGGTTTGATATCCCGCCTGTTGGAATAACTTGGGAAATGTGAGTTGTTGTCCGTCGAGATGGGTCGCCAGCGTGGTTACGCCGTTGATGTGGTTGTATGTGCCGGTGAGGATTACAGCTCGGCTGGGGGCGCAGATTGAGTTGGTGCAAAAGCAGTTGTCAAAGCGCATGCCTTCATTTGCAATGCGGTCGAGGTTGGGGGTCTGGTTGATGCGGCTGTTGTAGCAACTCATGGCATGCGAGGCGTGATCGTCGGACATGATAAAGAGAATGTTGGGACGGTCTGTAGGCAAGAGAGACTCCTTTAGAAGTGTGAAGTTAGAAGTGTGAAGTTAGAAGTGTGAAGTTAGAAGTGTGAAGTTAGAAGTGTGACATGGTAATATCCGTCATCGCGGCATGCTTAAAGCCGCGGTCCAGGTGAGGGGTGTGGAACGGTGTGCAATTGATCGAAGTCCAAGTTTACGGTGAAGTGAAAGAAGGTGAGACGCGAAAGGCACTCGTCATCGCGGCATGGTCCCGTATAGAATCACTACGGGACATGCTTTAGCCGCGATCCAGCCCGCATAAAATAGGACATTGCATGTGAGATATCAAGTGAGACGAATGGCGGGCACAGGCGTTTATTCTTTGTGGGGGGTGCAAGGATTGGTATTATATATGGATGTTGCGATGTGAACTTTGAAGGAGTAGAGTAAATGGGCGGTCAAAAAGTTTTGTTTTTTATGTGGATGCTCATTCTTTGCCTGAATGCCGAGGTTTTTGCGGGCGAGGCCAGGCAGGTGTGGACGTCTTTTCGGCAAGAAGATGGGCTGGCGCACAATGTGGTGACGGCTGTGGTGCAGACACCTGATGGGGCGATGTGGTTTGCCACGCTGGGTGGGGTGTCGCGCTATGATGGGCGTTCCTGGGAGAAGTTTGGGGTTGAAGATGGGTTGCCGGGAAATGCTATTCAGGATCTGGTTGCCGCGCCCGATGGGGCATTGTGGGCTGCTGTGGGGCGGGGTTTTGGTCGTGAAGCACGACAGGGACTGGCTTATTTTTTTGGCGAGGAATGGAGGGGGATTGATCTGCCAGAAGAATTGAGGGGGCGAGGAGGCTTGCGCCAGATTTTGGGGCTGGATGGTGGTCGCTCCTGTCTGGTGACCGATGCAGGTCACTTGTTGCGCTTTGATGGCGCAGATCTTTATTTGGTGATGTTAGATGGTCAGCCGCTTCAAGGTGTTCAGAGCTTGATGGCCGATGCAAATGGGAAAGTGTGGGTCGCTTATGGGGGGCGAGGGGGCAATGTTTTGTTCGGTCCTGGAATGGGACGGGGTGGGCGAGGTGAACCCGGTGGCAGAGGTAGGCGCGGTGGTTTTAGGGGGACGGAGGGTCCTGATGGTGGTAGAGGGCGAGGTGAACCGGATGGTAGAGGTAGGCGTGGTGGTTTTAGGGGGGCGGACGGTTCAGATGGTGGTAGAGGGCGAGGTGAACTGGGTGGGCGTGGTGGGCGAGGTGGGCGAGGTGGAAGACCGGGCGGGTTTGCGCAGGGCATGGGATTATTGGATGTGGATACGGGCGAATGGACAACGGTAGCAGATATGGATAGTTTGGCCAGTGTGTCGGTGTTGGCGATGGCGCAAAGTGACGATGGCGCGCTCTGGTTTGGCACGAATGAGAGCGGGCTTAAGCGGTATGATTCGGGGAGATGGGAAACATTTACAACTGAGGACGGGTTGCCTTCTAATCGGGTGCAGGTGATTAGCTTTGCACAAGATGGAACGGTGTGGATTGGTTCGCCAGCTGGTGCGGCTTTTCGAGATGCGGGCGGACAATGGCGAGTTTTTACAGAGCGCGAGGGATTGCCCAATAACTATGTGGTCGATATCTGTATTGCTGCGGATGGGGCTATTTGGGTGGGTACGCGCGGTGGAGTTGCGCGGTTGGGTCTTTCGGGATGGTTGCACCACAGGAACTGGCCGGGGATGGATGATCGCGGTACTTCGATTTTCGCGCTCGATGAAAGTGGTCAGCTCTGGGTTGGCAATGATGCGCTTTACAAATTTGAGCAGGGTTCCTGGCATGTGGCGCGCGATTTAGAGCGGGATTTGCGCGGGATATTGGTTGATCTGTTTGTCGATGGAAAAGGACACCTCTGGGCTGTAACGCCGTTTCAATTGTTGCGTTATGATGGCGAGGTATGGGAGGTGATAAGGCCCGATCGCCAGATGGGATTGGGATTTCGATCTGTAAGCCCTGCACAAGATGGCGGTGTGTGGGCAGTTGCGCGCTCGGGAGGGAGTTATCGGTTCGATGGACAGGTCTGGACGGCTCTATCTACTGCCGAGGGCCTGGCGCAGATAGAGAGCAATCCCGAGAGGTCTGGCATTTCGATTTGCGAGGCGAGCGATGGCAGTTTGTGGCTGGGACAGGTGGATGGCGTGATGCATCTGGTGGATGGAGAGCAGCGCAAATACACCGCTGCTGATGGGATACCCGGTGGACCGATTACTGTGGTTGCCGAAGATATTGGTGGACAGATATGGATTAGCTCACCGCTCGAGGGTGTGGCGCATTTCAATGGGCAGAGGTGGCGGCGCGTGCCGGGCGCAGATGAGGCGCAGTTTAATGGGGTGAGTCGGATATTTCCCTCCAATGATGGCAAGGTGTGGTTGGCTTCGTCGATTGATGGCGCGATTCACACCGATGGGTTTGCCTGGGTGCGCTATACGATTCAAGAGGGGTTGCCGAGTACACAGGTTTGGGATGTGGCGCAAGATGCCGATGGTCAGTTGTGGTTTGCGACGTCTGATGGGTTGGGCTGTTATGATCCCGATGGCGATGCGCCCGAGACACTTCTTTTGGCTCCGCCAGTTCAAATTGCGCCGTATCAAAATGCGTTGTTTGAATTTTCAGGGCAGGATGTGTGGAAGCAGACGCCAGATGGATCATTGCAATATTCATGGCGGCTCGATGTGGGAGCGTGGTCTTCTTTTTCGCGCGATAACCGGGTTTTGTTGGAGGATCTGGACGCGGGTGTTCACAAATTTGAAGTACGCGCTATGGATCTGGCTTTTAATGTGGATAAGACCCCCGCTGTGCAGGTGTTTGAGGTGCTGGCGCCTGTGTGGCAACGGCCCTGGTTTGTGGGGTTGAGTGGTGTTTCGTTGCTCATCGTGCTGGTTACGACGGGATATGCGTTTCAAAAGCACAGGCGCTGGCGCATAGCACAGACGCAGTTGATCGATGAGTTGGAGACGGAACTCCAGGAAGCCCACGATATGCAGATGGGTCTGTTGCCCCGAGATCCCGTGCGCGAAAAGGGGTTTGAGGTGGTGGGCAGATGTTTGCCGGCCAATCACGTCGGTGGTGATTATTTTACATATTTCTGGTTGGACGACGATCGGAAAATACTGGGGTTTGGAGCCGCAGATGTGTCGGGTAAGGCGATGCAGGGTGCTGTGCGGGCTATGCAATTGAGCGGGATGTTGCACTATGAGGTGCGCGCGGCACAGACGCCGATAGATGTGTTGCGGAATTTGAATGTTGTTTTGCAAGAGCAATTTGATGCGGCGAGTTTTGTGACGTGCTGTTTGGGGACGCTGGATTTAGAGACCGGGGAGATCGTTTTGGCCAATTCCGGGCATCCCTATCCCTATCGAGTGTCTGTGGGTGGTGATTTGCAGATGATAGAATTGATGTCTGTGCCTCTGGGTATGACGTTGCCGCCCGAGGTGGATACCGAGCCTAAAGAGGCGCGTGCGTTTTTGGATTTTGGCGATATGCTGGTGCTCTATAGCGATGGGGTGACGGATATGCAAAATGCCGCGGGAGAGTTTTACGAGGAGGCGCGGCTGGAGGTTTTGCTGAAAGAACACGCGGGCGCAAGTGCCGATGTTTTGATCGATACGGTGATCGATGATCTGGTCGAATTTCGCGCGTCGGCGGCACAGACAGATGATGTGACGCTTCTGGTTATTAAGAGGCGTTAGAAGTGTGATCCGCAGATGGACGCAGATGGACGCAGATGGACGCAGATACGTAGGGGCGAAAAATTTTCGCCCGATATGAACACAGATGAATGTGAAGGGAGATCGATATGCGGATTTTTGTCGCGGTATGTGTTTTAATGGTGCTTCAGAGCAGTGCCGCATTGGCCCAGAATGAGGCTTCGTTTGGCGTGATGGTGGAGCCAAAAACGGCGCGCGTTGGGGAGGCTGTTGCGGTTTGGATCGATGTCGATCTTTCCGATGATTGGCATATTTATTCGGCGACCACACCGCCGGGTGGTCCCTATCCCACGGAGATTGTGTTGTCGGGCGCGGGGTTTCGGCAAGTGGGGGCGGTAATTCAGCCAAAGCCTATTGTGGAATACGATCCAAATTTTGAGATGAATGTGGAATATTACCACCCCAAAGTGCGGTTTGAGGTGCGGGCAGAGGTGGGTGAGGGGAGGCCGGGCGAGCGGGTGTTGTCGGGTGAAGTGATCTATATGCTTTGCAATGCGACGCAGTGTTTGCCGCCCAATACGTACACTTTTGAGGTTCCCGTGATGGTGGAAGCGGGACCTGCGCGGGCTGAGTATGTGTTTTCTTCTGTTGAAGCGCCCGCTGTACCTCTGGATGGCACGGGTAGCGTAGCCGATGTTGAGCGTGCGATTACAGAGGGTTTGAGCGCGTTTTTGTACCTGTCTTTGTGGATGGGTTTTCTGGCTTTGCTCACGCCCTGTGTGTTTCCGATGATTCCCATTACAGTGTCGTTTTTTACCAAGCAGGAAACGCAGAGCCGGAGGGAGTCTGTTACCAAGTCGCTGGTTTATTGCGGGGGTATTATTTTTACGTTTACCGGGTTGGGTATGGTGTTGGCGGCGACTCTGGGCGCGTCTGGTGCGGCTCTGTTTGCGGCCAATCCCTGGGTCAATTTGTTGATTACTGCGATTTTTGTGGCTTTTGCGCTGGCATTGTTTGGGCTGTTTGAGATTCGATTGCCTTACGGTTTGCTCAATAAGTTGAATCAGGTTCAGGGTGGAAGTTATGGCGCGATTTTAATTATGGGGTTCACGTTTTCTCTTACGTCGTTTACGTGTACTGCGCCTTTTGTGGGGACGTTGCTGGTGCTGACGGCTCAGGGAACGTGGGCGTGGCCCATTTTGGGCATGCTGGTATTTTCGGCTGCTTTTGCCTCTCCGTTTTTCTTTTTGGCACTTTTTCCGCAGGCGCTTTCTTCTCTGCCCCAAAGCGGTGGCTGGTTAAATTCCGTGAAGGTGGTAATGGGGTTTTTGGAATTGGCCGCTGCGTTGAAATTTTTGAGCAATGTCGATCTGGTGTGGCAGTGGGGTATTATTTCGCGCGAGGTCTTTATTGCGGGGTGGATTGCGATATTTTTGCTGTGTGGTTTTTATTTGTTGGGAAAAATCCGATTGCCGCACGATTCTGTGCTCGATACGATTGGTCCGTTGCGTTTGCTGGCGAGTAGTGGATGTTTGGCTTTTGGGCTGTATTTGATGACGGGTCTTTTTGGCGCGCCCCTGGGCGAGTGGGACGCATTTTTCCCGCCTTATGGCAGTTATGGCGAAATTGCCAAGATAAGGAGCGGTGAACCCGAACTGACCTGGCGCGATGATTACGAGGCGGGTTTGGCAGAGGCAAAGGCGGCGGGCAAACCGGTATTTATCGATTTTACGGGCTATGCGTGTACGAATTGCCGCTGGATGGAGGCGAATATTTTTCCCGAAAAGGAGGTGCATGCATTGTTAAAGCAGTTTGTACGGGTTCAGTTGTACACAGATGGGCGGGGGGAAAAGTACAAGCGCAATCGCGATTTGCAGGAGGCTAATTTTGGTACGGTTGCACTGCCTTTATACGCTATTATGACACCCGAGGGAAAAGAGATTGCACATTTTCCTGGGATGACGCGCGATGTGGATGTTTTTGTTCGCTTTTTGAAACAGGGGCTCGGTCCGACAGTGGCGAGTGTGATCCGCAGATGAACGCAGATAAACACCGATAAAAGGTAAGATACAAGACGCGAGAGGGTAGGGGCGAAAAATTTTTCGTCCTTTTCATCTTGCCAGGCCGATAAATGCGCCCAGGGCGAGGGCAACGACGCCGAGTAGTGATAGGAGAAGGGCGCCGATGGCGATTTGGAGCATCTGAGGTTCGAGGCGATCGAGATAGTTTTCGAGTGTTTCGATGCCCGAGCGCAAAGCGCGTTCGATGGGGTCGGGAAGGTGCTGGACGAAGGGGATTTTTCGCCGAGAGATTTCGTCGATGTATTGAATATTTTTGATGTTGTGGCGGGCATTGAAGGTGTGTTCGACGAATTTGCGGATTGCGAATCGCTGCACCGGGTCGTGAATTTCGGATAGGCGAAGGGTTTGTGCGTCAATGGTGTTGGATAGTTTGAAGCAGTGTGTGGTCTTGTCGGGGTCGTCCGGGTCGGGTTCGAGTTCGCCTTTGACAACGCGTCCCAATATGGTGAGGTCGTGATAGTTGAGGTAGTGATAGCTTCCGCCTTTTTCGCGGCCCAATAGGCTTTCAATGCGCTGGTGCAAGATGTCGGGGTCGTCTTTGCTCTGTCGAAGATGTTCGGAGATTTTGATGTTGAAGCATCGCGCATAAAATTTGAGAAAGTCCCGGACAACGGGCGAGGTATAACTGCCTTTGGCGTTGATGAGACGACGCACAAAGCCGAGGTAACGGGGGTTTGTGTATAGTCGCGCAGCGATGTCGAATGCGCCTTCGCCCGATTCGCGTATGTGTTTTTTGATGGCGGCGTCGATTTGTACGCTCATCTGGATCAGTGCGGCGTCTTCGTCGTCTTCCCGCACGATGGACCGGGTTGGTTCATCGGGGTCGTCGCTGGCGAGAAAAGGCGTGGTTTCTCCTGAGGCAAAGCTACCAAGCCCGCCTTCTATGCCCTGTCTGATCATGATTCGAGAAGCGGCTTCTTCTATTTCCGCTTCTGTTTTTTCTATGAGTTCTTCGGGGAGTTCTGTGTTCTGTTCGGGCACGAGGGCAGAGATGTTGTCTGCAAAGATTTGAACTTGAGATTCGTTTTTGAATACATTGAGATGGGGTTGTTGTATTGCTTCGGGCAACAGATGCTGTGTGAGGGTGTTGCCCCGCTGTCCTTTGAAGGCGGTGTAGAGCGCTTCGTGTAGTGAGGTGAAGGGAACTACGCGCGTTGCAACGATTACGCGATCTGCGCCATAGGTGAAGACATAGAGATTTTCCCAATAGCACTTGCGGTAGTATGGTCGGTCGGTTTTAAAGGAGAAAGCGAAGCGGTATTTTGGATCGACAATGCGTTCCATCGGTTCCTCGGAAAAGGGGCGGGTCCCCGTGCCTGCCCGTTACATAATATGCATTAATTCGAAAGGTAAAGATGAATTATTTTCGAAGCAATCGGTTTCTCAATACGTTGCCCGATTGGGAGATGGGTGAGCCGGTAGAGGGTGCGCTGAAAAATTATTTGCCGCGTGTGCGCGCGCTGTTGCACCGCATGGATAATCCCCAGGCGCGGTTTGACTCTGTTATTGTGGGGGGTACAAATGGCAAAGGTACGGTGAGTTATTTGCTGGCGGAGTTATTGCGGGCAGCGGGTTTTCGCGTGGGGCTTTATACGTCGCCGCATTTGCATACGGTGCGCGAGCGGATATGTGTTGATGGCGAGATTATCAGGCGTGATGTGTGGGCCGAAGGTGTTGCGCATTTTTACGAAAAGAGCCGCGATTTTGAGCGCGAAGGCTGGGGCGCGTTTAGCAAGTTTGAGGCGCTCACGGTTTTGGCGGCTCATCATTTTGCGCGGGCGAATGTGGATTGGGCTGTTTTTGAAGTGGGACTGGGTGGGCAATTTGACGCGACCAATGCATGGGATTCAAAAGTTGCTGTGTTGACGGCTGTTCATCTGGATCATGTGGATGTGTTGGGCAATACGCTGTGTGAGATTGCGGCGGATAAGGTACATATTGCGCGATCGGGAAGGCCGCTGTTTACGGGGTCAGGGCAGGCAGCCGAGATTTTGAAGTTGTTGGAAAGGGAATGTGTGCGTCGGGGTGCGGCGTTGCAGGTGGTCGATGAGGAAATGGACGATATGGCGGATCGATCGGTTGCGTTTCGGAAAAATGCCGCGCTGTCGGTTGGTGTGGCGCGTCATATTGTAGATGGGTGCGGGATGGTGTTGCCGGATGAACGGGTGCGGGATGTGATTTTGAATGGTTCTTTGCCCGGGCGATTTGAGGTGATTCGGAAGACGCCTCCTTTGATTTTAGATGGTGCCCACAATCCGGATGCGGTTCGCGCTTTGGTGCGCGATTTGCAAGTTCTATCGAATAAGTGGCGTTTTGTGGTGGGTGTTAATAAAGGACACGATGCACGAGGTATTTTGCAGGCACTTGCGCCTCTGGCCGCCGAGGTTGTTTTGACTCAGTCGGCGCATCCCAAAGCTATTTCTGCGGCGAGCTTGAAATCGCTGGTTCCAGAGGGGCTGTGCGTGCGGTGTGAAACTGGGGGATTGGATTTTTTGACTGAGGTGTCCCAACAGCCTACGTGTGTACTCGGGTCGCTGCATCTGGTGGCGTTGGCACGCGAGGTGTTGGATTTGCCCAGAGAGGTGGATAGTTTTGGGGAGGATGTGATTTTAGAGAGTTTGCAATGTCTTGAAATCGCGTGTCGCAATTTGGGCGTCGGGTATGAGGCGGTATCGGCAAATGGCAATGTGATTCGAGTGGCGAGAGACGGAAAGCCGCTGTATTTTTTGCGAAATAAACATCCGTTTAACGATTATGTTTCTGGGAAGTTGGCCGAAGATAAAGGATATCAATACGAGTTGTTTGATCGAGCGAATATCACAGTGCCCAGGACGATGACGGTGTTTAATCCTCTATCTGACCGGCGGTTTGATCGGTATAAGACGCATGCTTCTGTCGCAGATATTGTGAGCGATGTGGTGCAACATATGTCTTTTCCCGTTGTGCTGAAACGCAATCACGGCTCTATGGCACAGGGCGTGTATTTGGAAGCGAATGCGGAGGATTTGCAATCGCGTTTGCAAGCGTTGTGTGAGGAAAGTAGCCGATTTGACAATGTGTTGTTGATCCAGGCTTATGTTGAGGGACCTGAGTATCGCATTGTGGGCAGTGAGGATGAGTTGTTGCTCGCATATGAAAAGCAAAATGATTCGGATATTGAGGGAGAGGATATCAATCCGCTGCATCGGGCAGGAGGCAGAGCAATTGCGGTCGTGGATGACGGATTGTTGGAGGATTTTCGCGCTTTGACACAGGCGTTAAATCGGGTGTTGGATTTGGGTTTTTACGCGATTGATTTGATCGCCGGTTCCAATGGGTATTTTGTTTTGGAAGTGAATCCCAATCCTATATGTTATTTTTATAACGCGGATAATGGGCGAGGCGATTTTGTGCAAATTTATCAGTATCTGGTGCAGAAATATTTGCTGGGAGGTGAGGATTAGATCTCAACCGGGACCATTTTCCGCGTTTTCGGCTGATATACCATGCCAGTGAGCAGTTTTTCGAGTGTGTTGGTGACGCGGAAGACAACGCGATTTTTGCCTTGTTTGAGATAGGCGGTTTTGCCAGTCCAGCAATAAGGTGCCCAGGCGCGCACGCCCAGAGATTGGCCGTTGATGATTATTTCGACTATGTCGGCGAGGTTTTTTACCGTGTGTTCGAGGTCAATTTTGAAACGCGTGGTCGTGGGCAGGGTTTTGATATCGATGTCTCGGGTATATGACACGGTGCCAGCATAGAAGGGTAGCCCCTGCGCGTTGAAGTCAAAAACTGGACCGCTATCTTGAGAGGGTGTGAGCCTGGGATAGATGTTTCGCCAGGATTTGAGCTGAAAACGTCCAAAGAGATACATGGCATCGGCGAGGCCATCGCCCGGGCTGTTGACTTCCACGCGGATGGCAATCACATTTTTGCCTTTGTTTATGTGTTGTCCTATGGAGCATGTGGCATTGGCGTGATCGAACCGGAAGGTGGGGCGAAAAGCATTGCTCGGCAATTTGGAACCGTTGATGTAGATCTGGTGCTCTCCCTGAATGGCACTTCGATCCATGACCAGAGATAGTTTGTTGGGGACGATGTCCGAGACAAAGGTTGTTCGGTACCAACAAATTGTTTTTTCTTCTGGATTGTCAAAAGATTGCGGGCGCGTTTCGGGCCACCTGCTGTCGCTATAGGCTGGTTGATGCCAGCCCTGATGCACGCCCGTGTTAGACGGGTCGAATTTCGTTTTGAATTTGTCCAGGCGCAAGGCATTATCTTCTTCTGGATCAACTTTCCAGTGACCTGTTAAATTGAGTTTGAGAGTTTCTACCAGAGGCTCTTCTTTTTCTTTTTTCGGGTGGCCCGGAGAGGTTACGATCATATGTGATTGCAGCCGATCAAAGGAGAGGTTAATGCGACTCATTTCTCCGGCAGGTTCGACCACAAGTGGTGTGCGTTTGCCCGTTTCTAAATCCCATTTCTCTATATGTCCGTCGGAGGCGGGTATAAAAATTTGTGTTGTAACGGGCGAATTTCCCCGATTGGCAAAAAAGAATATGCGATGCTTTTCATCTGTTCGGTGGTGATATTGTATTGTGTCGGCGCTTTTCCCGTCTGACATGATGTGTACTCGCCGAGGCAGTATTTCGTCGAGCAGGCGTTCCAGCATGGAGGACGCCTGATTTTTTTCTACAGTACCCCCCGTGCGGATAAACATGAAGTTGTCTCGACTCAGCAAGTGGACGCCCGATTCGTGGCCGGTATAATCGCGGATCATCCGCCCGGGGTCCATGTCGGTCAACCGCGAAAATCCCTCGACGACCGATGTGCCCTCTTGAATATCCTCGATGGGCAATAATCCCAGGGCGATGACGAGACCGCCTGCATTGATAAATGCGCGTAGCTTATCAAAAGCTTCGCGTTCCAGATTGGTGATGGGGGAAATGATCAGGACTTTATAACGCGTTTTGCCGATCTGCAATTGGCGGTCGATGATTTCCGCCTGGGCAAGGAGGGCCGGGTCAAGGCTTTGAAATGGCCGCTGCATCTGATACAGGGCGCGGGCAATACAGGCCCAGTCGGCAACAAGGTGATTGGTCAGTGTTTCTTCATCGGGATCATAGCCGACATAAGACCAGTTGTGAAGCGGGTGTGCGAGATGTGCCCACAAGCTGGTGACGGGGTCGAGGAGTGCAATATCGGCTACTTGATGACCCTGGCTTAAGAGATAGGCCAGTCGCCCTGCGTAGTCAGATAGCAGGCGGAAGTGTTCCCAGTAGGGGTTTTGGTGGAACAGAGATGTGGCGTGTTTGCGCAACCCGTCGAGTGTGTAGTAGAGGGCCTGAGGTGCAAAGAAGTTGGTTCCGTGGGTTCCAAGAGTATCGAGGTGTGCTTTCATATCTTGCAGCGTGGTTGCCCAGCCCGCGTTTTGGAAACAGGTATTGAGCACGCGAGAAGTGCTTGTTTGCGCGGCGAGTGCTGTTGCAAATTCCGGGCTGTGGCGATATGATACGGTGTATTCTTGGGCGCGTTCAACGCCGAGGTCCCCGCTTGTACCAGGTATGGATATAGAGGCGCGATGGGCATTGCGGAGCGGGGTTATATCGCTCGCATAATTGAGGTCGTGCTCTTTGCACCAGTCGGCGCTACGCGCGCTGTCGTGTCGCTGTTGCAGTTCGCCCAGGGTTTGAAAATAATCGTAGCGAATGCGGCCCGTGTTGGGACCAAAGTAGGTTATGAGGGCAGGCAAGCAAGAGAGGAGATCGTAGCCATTGCGCGTTTTGAAGTATTCGGGCAATGCGGGTGACCAGGGCAGGCGATCGTTAGGGAAATGCGTTTCTGCGGTTAAAATGCCCTTTAAGGTTTTGCCCTGATAAGCGGAAAATCGCTCGATATAGGGTTGCTGAACGGTCTGGTGCAGGGTGCGGACAGATTCTGGATTGAACCTATCGAGGTGTGATCCAGGACAGTCGCTGGTTGCCGAGGGTTCTTGCAAAAACACGAGCACGCGCCAACGTCCGGCAGGTGCTTTCCAGTACAGTCGGCGGGTGGGATTAAAAGATACATAAGTGTGGGGACGGTAGGCGGGTACCGCTTTGTTGTCGCGCAGTGCGTGGTGTTGATGATTGACTCCCAGATAAGCACTGATATCTTGTTTGTCTTCCCACAGACAACGGTCTCTTCGCAAGGGAACAGCAAGTGTATGTAACACGGGTGCCCAGGGCAACGTAAGGTCAACTTGTTGCCCGCCCTGTACAACGGTTTCGCGAAAGGTGAGTTGCTGTGCGATGAATTGGGGGTGATCTAAGGTGATTTGGGTTGATCCAATACCACTTGGATAGCGGTATTCGTCGTGGATCCAGACATGGAGGCCACATTCTTCTGCTGTTTCGAGTGCCAATTTTACGCGATCGAACCATATGTGAGACAAATAAGGCGTTTTTAGCCCAGGACCTGTTGATAGGCAAAATCCACCAAGTCCTTTTTCGCTCATTTCGCGGATTTGGCGAACGAGTTCGTTTTCTTCTATTATGCCATTCCATATCCAAAATGGAACGAGGCGGTCAGCAGCAGGAGGGGTAATGAAATTTTTAGGGTTCATATTAGTTTACGTCAGCACAGGCTTGACATATATATGTAACTACCCGGCCATGCGGGCGAATACGGGTGAGTTTAATCTCGCCTTCTCGCTGTTTGCACTGCGCGCACGGACGGTCTAATTTCGGGGAGGTAAGGGTCGCGCAGGTATCGCAGCGATAAAGGACGCGCTTTATGCCGTTTTCGATATGCGTTTGTGCTTTTGTTGCCGGAACTTTGCCACATTGTTCGCAAATCAATGGTGTGACCTCGCGTTTTAAGATGCCCGCGTTCCGTTTGTTTATAACCCCGAAAAATTTAATGCCTGAATAGAAAAAGTCAAGGTATTTTAATAAATTATTGTTTTATTATAAGTTTATGAAATGGTATATAAGCTGTTAAAATATGCACTTGTCAATCGTGGGTCTTATCTTTATAGTACCGAGGTATTATGAACGAGCAAATTTACGGTCTTGTGCTGGCCGCGGGTATGGCTCGGCGCATGGGGTCAACCAAACAGTTGTTGCCTTTTGGCGATAGAACGATTCTTCAAACAGTGGTTGATACGCTGTCAGGTGCTGATCTGGCTGGTGTGGTGGTGGTTTTGGGGCACGATGCAGATGCTGTACGCGAGAGTTTATGCGGTCGGCCCGTGCTGTGTTGTGTGAATGATGCCTACCGCGAAGGGATGTTTTCCAGTGTTCTTTGCGGTCTCCAACATTTGCCTGCAGATGCAGATGCGGTGCTTGTCGCGCTTGGCGATCAGCCTCAGATTGAATTGAACGTTGTTCAGGCTGTGGTGCGGGCATACCGCGAAGGCGATAGGGGTATTGTGATTCCCATATCGGGTGGCAAGCGCGGGCATCCAGTGCTGATAAATTTGTCGCGTTACCAGAGCGAGATTCTGGAGCTTTCTGGGGATGAGGGTCTCAAGCCGATTATGCGGGGGCACCCGCAAGATACGAGGGAGGTGTCGGTCGATGATGAGGGTATTTTGCGGGATCTGGATACGCCAGAAGATTATCGGGCTGAGTTGGAGAGGCGAGGGAAGTGAGAAGGGTGAAGTGAGAAGGGTGAACAACCGTAGGGGCGAGGCATGCGTCATTGCGGCATGGTACGGAGCATATCAGATGTCGAACACGCTTTCAAAAGATGTCGAGATTGCATTGAAGAAAGGGCAGGTGATTCCCGCACATCCATTGGCTCTGACTGCCGAGCGGAAGTTGGACGCGCGGCGGCAGCAGGCGTTGTCGCGCTATTATATTGCCGCTGGTGCGGGGGGATTGGCCGTGGGAGTGCATACGACACAATTTGAAATCCGCGATCCCAAATGGGATTTGTATCGGCCCGTTTTGGAACTAACTGCCGGTGTGATGGATGCCGATGCGCCGGCTGATTTTATCCGCGTGGCTGGTATTGTGGGCAATACGCGACAAGGCGTGTCAGAGGCAGAAATAGCGCGCGATTGCGGCTATGAGATCGGGTTGGTAAGTTTGCGCGCTTTTGCCAATGCGAGTGTCGATGCGATGGTTGCACACTGCCGCGCCGTAGCCGATGTGATTCCGGTAATGGGGTTTTATTTGCAGCCAGCTGTGGGGGGATGTGTATTGCCGTTTGATTTTTGGCGGCGTTTTGCAGAGATTGAGTCTGTGGTGGGGATTAAGATCGCGCCTTTTAATCGGTACCAGACGCTGGATGTGATTCGAGGGGTTGTGGCTGCGGGGCGGGTGGAGGATATTGCGCTCTATACGGGGAATGACGATAATATTGTGATGGATTTGCTGACGTCACATCGATTTGTGTGCGATGGCGCGTGTGTGGATGTGCGCGTTGTGGGTGGGCTTTTGGGGCACTGGGCGGTGTGGACAAAGAGAGCGGTGGAAATATTGAGAAAGTGTCACGAGATCGCGCAGTTGGATACGGTGCCAGGGGAGATGCTGACGCGGGCGATTGAGGTGACGGATTGCAATGCGGCGTTTTTTGATGTGCCCAATGATTTTCACGGGTGTATTGCCGGGGTTCACGAGGTGTTGCGAAGGCAGGGGCTTTTGGAGGGGGTCTGGTGTCTGAATCCCGAGGAGGGTCTGTCGCCGGGACAAGCGGATGAGATTGATCGCGTGTATGTTGCTTATCCGCATTTGAATGATGACGCATTTGTGGCGGAACATATAGATGAGTGGTTGCGGTGAGGGTTGGGATGAATTTTGTTGACTTGCAGGGTGTCGCTGTGCATGATGAGTGTTCTGAGATGAAATAGAAGTTCGAGAATGGTAATTTTTAACTGATTTAAGGAGGTTTGTCGTGAAGATGCATATTGGTGGTCAATGGGTGGATAAGGCTGAGAAGATCGATGTGATCAATCCATTTGACAATTCGGTGGTGGATACGGTGCCAAAAGGCGATGCCGCAGATGCGGAGGTGGCGGTTGCGACGGCCGTGCGCGGTGCCAGAGCGATGGCGGCTTTGACGGCTTATGAGCGGTATGAAATTTTGCACCGGGCCGTGAATTTGATGCATGAACGGGTCGAGGATTTGGGACGTACGATTACGCTGGAAGAGGGCAAGGTTCTGGCAGAGGGTATTGGCGAGGCCGGGCGGGCGATTGAGACGATGACGCTGTCTGCAGAGGAGGCCAAGCGTTTGTACGGCGAGACCATTCCGCTGGATGGCGGTTCGGGGGTGCGCGATCAGTTTGGTTTTACGCTGCGCGTGCCGTGTGGGGTGGTGCTGGCGATTACGCCGTTTAATTTTCCCCTGAATCTGGTGTGTCACAAAGTGGGTCCCGCGCTGGCTGCGGGCAATGCAGTGATTGTGAAGCCGGCTACGGATACGCCGCTTTCGGCGCTGAAGTTGGTGGAGATTTTGGTGGAGGCCGGTGTGCCTGCCGAGGCAGTGCAGTGTATTACGGGTCCGGGGAATGAATTGGGCAGTGCGCTTTGTTCGGATAGCCGCGTGCGCAAGATTAGTTTTACGGGTAGCCGCGATGTGGGTGAGGAGATTTGCAATATGGCCGGGTTGAAGAAGGTGACGATGGAGTTGGGTTCTAATGCGCCTTTGATTGTGATGCCGGATGCGGATCTGGATCAGGTGGCTGCTGCGACGGCGACGACGGGTTTTGCCAATGCCGGGCAGGTGTGTATTTCAGCGCAGCGGGTGATTGTCAATGATGCGGTTTACGGCGATTTTATCGATGCGTTGACGCCAAAGGTCGAGGCACTGACGACGGGCGATCCCATTGCTGATGGCGTGATGATGGGGCCGATGGTGAGAGAGCGCGATGCCGAGCGCGTGCAGACGTGGATTCAGGATGCGGTGGGGGCTGGAGCGCGTCTGGTGACGGGCGGAGAGCGCGATGGTGCGATTTATCAACCGACGATTCTCGCGGATGTGGATCCGAGTATGAAAATTTCGTGCGATGAGTTGTTTGGTCCCGCGGTGGGTATTACGCGGTTTGACGATATTGACGCGGCTATTGAGATGGCCAATGATACGAATTACGGTTTGAGTGCGGCGTTGTTTACGGAGAATATCCACTGGGCGATGCGGTTTGCGCGGGAGGTCCATTCGGGCAATATTCACGTCAATTGGGGTACGCAGTGGCGCGCGGATTTGATGCCCTACGGCGGGCTGAAGGATAGCGGGATGGGCAAGGAGGGACCGAAGTACGCCGTGGAGGAGATGACGGAGACGAAGATGGTGGTGTTTCATTAAGGCATCGATAAGGTGCGTACTTAACATAAGTGCGCACCTCGTCCGCTATATTACTATTCGGTTGGAGGTGTTAAATCATGGCTCATGTCATGCTTTTTGGAGAAGTGCTTGAAGCGGCCGATCAATTGTCCCTTGGCGAAAAAGAAGCATTGATTGAAGTGCTGAACCGACGAATTATTGAAGCACGCCGAGATGAGCTCGCCCGGGATATTGAGGAGGCAAATCGAGAATTTCAAGAAGGAAAGGCTCTGCCAATAACGCCAGATGATCTCATGAAAGAGATTACAGCGTGAAACGGCGGTTGTTGAGATCCAGTTCTTTTGTCCGGGCTTTCAGAAAATATGTCAGACAGCGCCCTTTCATGGAGCGTGCTATTCAAGAGACATTAATACTCCTTGCTGATGATGCTTTTCATGTAAATTTGAGAACTCATAAATTAAAAGGTAAACTCAGGAGATCTTGGGCTTGCAGTGTTGGATATGATTTGAGAATTGTTTTTCAATTTGTAGATTACGAAGGTCAAGAGGCTATTTTACTCCAGACTCTTGGCACTCACGATGAGGTATATTAAAAAACGGCTCCTTACAAGGAGCCGTTTTTTTTACCAATTTTCGTCAACTGGTCCGGCATAGGGCGCGTGTTCGAATCGACAGGGTGATTCCACGAGGCGCGGGTCATTTTGTTCGCGGAGGACTTGCATGAGTGCGGTGGAGAGTTCTTTGCGGATGGGGTCGTATTCGGGGTCGTCGGCGATATTGTTCATGTAGTGTGGGTCCACGCGCAGGTCGTAGAGTTCTTCCTGGGGACGTTTGCCAAAGCCGATTTCGAATAGTTCCTGTACGTCTTCTTCTGCGCGGTGGAGGATCATATAGGATTTTGTGGGGCTGGCATCCATGTCGGGATAGGCGATGAAGGTTTTCCCTGTCAGGTCTTCGGCAGAAGGGGCTTCTGCATGGAGGTCGTCGAGTCCCTGGGGATCGCCCATGGGCCAGCGGTCGGGTGCAAAGTTGTGGATGTAGAGAAAGTCGGCCGTGCGGATGGCGCGTTGCGGATAGGGTAGCTGGCCTTCTCTTGCGGTGCCAACGTGCCGTTCTCGTCCGGTGATGACAAAGGTGCGGTCGGGATCGATGAGGCCGCTCTGGTCGCTTTTGAGGACGGGGAGCAGGCTTTTGCCGGTCATGGTATCGGGGATGTCTGCGCCTGCGGCTTCGAGAAATGTGGGGGCGAGGTCCATGAGGTTGACAAAGTCTTCAACGGTGCGTCCCGCGGGGATGTTGTTGGGCCAGCGCGCGGCGAGGGTGACTTCGCAGCCGATGTCGTAGAGGTTGCATTTGCCGCGGGGAAAGCCCGGTATGCCGTGGTCGCCGCTGACGACGATGAGGGTGTTGTCGAGTTCGCCGATTTCTTCGAGGCACTGGATCAAGACGCCCAGGCCAGCGTCAACGGCCTGACATTCGCCCAGGTAGTCGGCTACGTCTTCGCGGATGTCGTGTACATCGGGCAGGAAGCCGGGTAAGCGGCCTTTGAGGTCGTCGGGTTCTAAACCCCATAGGGCTTTGCCGGAGCCGCGTTCCCAGGAGCGGTGGGTGTTGGTGGGTCCCCACCAGTAGCAGAAGGGTGTGTTCTCTGGACGGGCGTTGAGGAATGTGTTGAAGTTGTCGCGGGTTTCGTTCAGGAGTGCTTGTTTGGCACCTTCAACGCCTAATTCATCGGCGTGTTGGGTGACCCAGTGGGAGAATCTCCGGTAGTTGGTGCCGGCAGTTTCATAGCGGGTTCGGTCGGCGCCATAAGGGGCGTTGGCGGCTTTTCCAGGGGACCAGACTTTGTAGGTGTAGCCGATGTGGTATCCGGCTTTTTCGAGTTCGAGGGGGTAGGTGGGGATGCTTTCGTCCCATATCGCACCTGATAAGATCGCGCCGAGGCCGGTTTGCCAGAAGTATTGTCCAGAGAGGATGGCGCTTCGGCAGGGGGTGCAACTCGGCGCGGGTACAAAGGCGTTGGTGAATAACGCGCCTTCGCGGGCTATGCGGTCAAAGTTGGGGGTGTCGATGAGTTGGTTGAGTGAGTTGGGGCCTTCAATGCGCTGATATGCGCTGGCATAACGCCCCCAGTCGTCGGCAAAAGCAAAGAGGATGTTGGGTTGCATGGGGTCTCCATTTTTGGTGTGGATGTTGAATGCCTATTTCTGTGTCGTGTATTTGGCCGCGGCTTCGCCCGCGATGAGGCCATAGGCGAGGCCCATGCACAGGCCGCCTGTGTAGCCCCGGGTGTAGATGCCGCCACAGTCGGCGCCGGCTGCGTAGAGGCCCGGGATGGGGCGGTCGTTTTTGTCTATGACTTGCGCCTGGGCATTGACTTTGGCACCGCCGTAGGTAAAGGTGATGCCGGGCAGGGTGCGGATGGCGTAATAGGGCGGTGTGTTGAGGGGGATGAGGCCGCCGGTTTTTGGTATTGAGAGGGTTTGGCCATTGCCGGTGGCGCATGCAGTGGCGTATTCGGCCATTGTTTTTTCGAATGTGTGGGCGGGGATGTGCCAGCGGTTGGTCAGTGCGCGGGTGAGTTCGGGCAAGGAGGATGTTTCGATGACTTCGCCGCCTGCTTCGCGGATGTTTTTGACGCGGTCGTTGTCCGGGGTGGGCCATTGCGAGAGTGCGTTCTGGTTGTCGCGGATGTGCTGGTCAAAGATGAGGATGGCTGTCGCCCGGGGTTGTTGGACGAGGGTGTGGCAGGTGACTTCGTCGCCGAGATATTCGTCGTCGAATCGCTCGCCTTTGAGGTTGATTAAGATGGCGTATTCGCTGAAGTCGGGTTTGACTTTGAGGAAGTTGTGGAGGCCGACTCGTGCGGGGGGTGCGGGGAGGAGGTGGCCGTAGAAGCGGTTGAGGGGTTCTGTGGGTTGGGCGCCTGCTTCGCGTGCGCTTTGAAAGCCTCCGCCGGTGTTTTGAGGTACGCCGCGGACGATCATGTGATCGGATTCTGCGCCGAAATACTGCGCGCGCAATTTGGGGTTGGCCTGATATCCGCCGGTTGATAGGATGACGGATTGGGCTGTTATTTTTGAGTGTGTGGTTTTGACGCCGGTGATGGGTTTGCCGTTGCCGCCGATGAGGCCGGTCAGGCCGGTGTGTGTGCGGATGGTGCCGCCCCTGTGTTGGAACTGATAACCGAGGATTTCCATTGCGGTGCGGGCGTCGGGTGTGAACTGGTAGATGGTGCGTTGAAATTTGTACGGTTTGTCTTCACGCGCTTGTAGGGATACGCCCTGTTTGCGGAGCCATTCGATGCCTGTGTAGAAGCGGTCGATGAGCGCGGTGCCGAGTGCTGTGTCGCCATTGGGCTGCACTTTGAGCCATTCGTCGATGTTTTTTGCACACCAGATTGTGCCGCCCGATGCAGCGGCAGATCCGCCAATTGTTTCGGCTTTTTCGACGATGGCAACGGATGCGCCTTTTTCCCGAGCGCGCAGCGCCGCACACAATCCGCCTATGCCCGCGCCCGCTACAATGACGTCGTAATGGTCAGACATTCTGTCTCTCCTGTGAATATCGGGATGCATCCTAATACAGTTTATTCCCGCTGTCAAGGCAAAGAAAAGAGGAGGTGAGATAATCACACCTCCTCAGAGCGGTACATATCTTTCAACTGATCTCTCATTCATCGCTCAAAATGTACCCTCTCGCCTTTCATCTGTGCCCATCTGCGAAAAACGCTCAAATTATTCGCGTTTTTTTCTGCGGATTAAATTCAGGTTGTGAACAAGTGTGCAATACAGCATATTTAAAGCACAATGCAGTGTTCAGGCGTCTTGCCATGCCAATGCAACATCGCTCAATTCTGTGATAATTGAATTTTTGGCCTGATATTTGCTTTGTGTCTGAGTGTTGCGCGTGTCCCACGCACTCACTCCACCAGACGCGAGGCATTTCACATGGCTGAATTTGATACGATTTCCAAACATCTGATTCAGAAATACCCCAATGACTTTGCTGGCTTTACCCTCGGACGCGAGGACGTTGAAGTTCTTGCAGTTATTGACACAGAGCAATACACTGTTGAAGCACGCCAAACCGATAGCCTGATTCGCGTGCGTATGGGTGACGAGGAGGTATTGGTCCACAACGAGTTTCAAACGACTGACAGCACCAATCCGCCTATGGAGCGTCGCATGGCGGGCTATATTGGACATGCGATTCGGCAATACGGCCTGCCGATTTATTCCAATGTGATCTACTTGCGTCCCAATGCAGGGCAACACGATACCGGGTACTATGTCCAGGCGCATCTCGACTACGAAATCACGATTCGGTATCGCGTGATCAGGCTGATTGAGATAGAAGGCGAGCGCGTCCTTGAATCGGGGCAATCGGGTCTGATCCCTTTCACGCCATTGATGAAGCCGCCAGAAGGGATGGCCTCGGATGCGTGGTTGCATCAGTGTATTCACACGGCTCGGACGCGCTCTATAGATCGGTCATATAGGGCGGATTATCTGGCAGGCATGGTGGCGTTGAGCGAGTTGGTATATGATTCTGAAACGATTTCTGGTATTATTTTCAAGGAGGGCATCATGGACATCTTGCGCGAATCATCACTTTTTCAATCCCTTACCCAACAAAGCAGAGAGGAAGCCAGAGAGGAAGGTTTTGAGCAGGGCATTGAGCAAGGCATTGAGCAAGGCATTGAGCAAGGCATTGAGCAAGGCATTGAGCAAGGCATTGAGCAAGGCGAAAGAAGAAGCACGATCGAAGCTATCCTTGATGTGTTGGAGATTCGATTTGACCTGAGCGAAGCGCACCCCCTATCCACTCGCATTGCGGCCATTGACGATTTGCACCGTCTCAAGCAGGTGCTCCGTGCGGCGATACAGGTGCCCAATCTCGAGGCATTTCAGCGCGTGTTAGATGCGTGACGTGATTTCCATAAGCCTGACGAGATACAGGACATTGCGTAAGGAGGCGCAAAGAGAAAACCGCTTCTACAGGCGGCTTATTGCTCAAGCCGAGGACCGTTTCGATGACCATTTTAGGAGATTGAAAGGAAACATCTAATGGGAACGTCTCTAAAAGAAAAAATAGCGTCTCTGCCTCCTGAGAGACAGGCGAGGATTAAGGCCGAAAAAGCACACCTTCAGGCTACCTACATGACCCTGAAGGAGTTGCGCCGGGCGCAATGAGAGGAAAAGAGAAAGTTTTCTGCTTGGTTATTGTTTTTTGCTCGGTTATAGCAGGCACACCGACAGCCTTTCTTGTTTTTACAAGTGAACTTGTCGTACCTCGCGATGTACATCTCGCGGATTATCTCTTTTCGCTCTTCCAACGATTCTTTCTCTTGATACTTCTTTTTATATTTATCATGTCCATATCCCCCCAAGGGCGCAATATCAGCACTCCGGTAATACTGATTGATTTCTTCTTGCATATTACTCATGACAGACCCTTTTTGAGAAGTGAAAAAAATCGCATTTTCTGCCCAGAATTGGGCTACGTAGCAAGATAATTTGCCCTTGCAAAAAATTAAGTCCAATGGGTAATGAAATGGTCAGACATTCTGTCTCTCCTGTAAATATCGGGATGCATCCTAATACAGTTTGTTCCCGCTGTCAAGGCAAAGAAAAAAGAGGTGACATGTTGTGATGTCGCCTCCTTTGTGCGGAGACATATGCGGACTATTCATTTGTGGCTATGATGGTTAGTAAATCTTACGTGGTAACAGTTTGAATGTCTTCAATGTTTATAAGATCGAGATCATGAGTCCACAATGGCGTCCCGAGATGATATACGAGAGCGAGAATATCTACATCTTTTGGATCGCGAAGACTAATTTTATTTTTTGCTCGACTAATAGCAGAGCTATACAGACCTGATTGATAAGCAACTAATGGAAAGTCTTCAAATGTCTCCAGCATTTCAATTTCTGAGATGTCAAGACGCTCTGCTATTTCTGGTATATATTTTTTGACTTCCCAGGTTGTGCGTTCTGTTGTAATAAATAAAAATAATGGACTGTATAGCAATTTTAATGCTTGCCCACCCAGGAGTGCAGAAATCAATGGGTTTGCATCAACGGCAAGCTCAAGTCGCGGCATTCCCTTGCCTCAAATTCTCTCGAAATATTTCAAAGTCTTTGAGAATTTCATCCTCTGTCAAATTTTTTTCTTGTAATTTTTTTCTTATTTTTTTACCTCTTTTTTCTGCTCTTTGACGGCGTAGTTCTAAAAGGTGATGGTCAATGGCATGTTCCAAACCTTGCGCAATGGTTTCATACCCGCCAGCCTGACATAGTTTGCCGAGTTTTTCCAAAATCTCATTGGACAATCGGATCGTTTCCATAGGATCAATACCACCTTATCTGACGAATGCGCGAATACATTTTAAATAAAATCTATCGCGGAAATAATACCCTATATGCCCACAGCAATCAAGATTTTTTTGGTATATTGCACAGTCACACTGAGCAAAGGATAGCGAGGTCAAAGATGAACGAGAGCTTTTCTGGTCGAAAGTCTAAAAACGAGAAGTCGCGGACAGACTTTGATTATTTGGATCGCGTGACAGATGAGGAGATTGATCAGGCGATAAAAGCCGATCTCGATACCCTCACGCTTGATGACTGCGATATGACACAGTTACGTGTCGTCTATGGAAAAAACGAGTGATTTGTCAGGCGTTTGGGATGGGTATCAATTTTAGAGCAAAAGTAATATTACCATTCGAGTAATGGAACTGTTTCTTCTTCTCTTATAAGTGGAACATGAGTACGCACATCCCAGGGAAGAATCTGATGATCCGATCCAAAATATATGAAGCCTGGAAACCAGGCTAATTCAAAACTTTTCACTGCGTTGTGTTCCTCGTCAGTGGCATTTGCGCGAATGATTACATCCCCGAGTTTGTGTTTATTGCCAGTGTAAAGGTGAGGCAGAGTGATTTCAGATACCCAGATATGTTCCGGCATATTCTCGAATCTCTGTTCAATTTCTGGAGTTAATGTTATATGGCCATCTTGAACCAGACTATCAATATATTGTCTATAGGATGGATCTGTAACCCAAAATTTGAACCAGTTATCAGGCTAATTTACACTAAGGGTCAGCCGTGATATTTCTCATAAGAATGGCCTGCACCACTTCTTGTGGCGTCTGGTAGCTCAAGGCAGAATGCCTTCGATCTTGATTGTAATACGTCATTTGTTGCCCAATCACACAGATAAGTTCTGTCAAAGATTCTGCGTGCATAATCAAAGTCTTGTTTTCCGTCTTAAAACGTCCCCAAAAGGACTCTATCCACGGATTATCTTTTGCCCCATTCATCGCAAAAGAAATCCCTGCACGTTCTTCAATCAACACACGATGTAACCAGTCGTATGAGGTATAAACCGAATCGCGGTCGTGATGGATGAGGATGTCAGACAGTCTCCTGTCCAAACAACTCAGGTTGTTTTGTAACTGATCCAAACAATAAATCGCCAGGTCACGGTTGCGATGTGCGCCCACGCCAAAGCCTGCGATCCACCTGGTGTGGATGTCCAAAAACGCCATTAACCACGCTTTTTTCTGTCCTTGGCAATAGAGCAATTCTGTAAAGTCGGTGCAAAAGACTCGCAAGGGATCAACGGTGCGGTTCTGAACTAAATTGGCGTCTTGTCCCACCTCGCTTATCAGCTTCAATACCGGATTCTTGCCGCGTTTTGGCAGATGACGAGGTAAGTCTAACTCATACGTTGACAATATCTTACGTAACCGCTTATGATTGACCACGATGCCAGCACGCGCTATCAGGTCTTCCTTGATGCGACGATACCCATAATCGGGGTGATGCCGGATTGTGGTGACGATCTCAGCCTTTATCTGTTTATCTGCCTGAGAACAAGAGGCCCGACCGCGACGATAGGCAAGCGTCCCTTTTGACAAGCCTAAGGCACGGCAGCACATATTCAGACCATACCTGTCCTTATGCTTTTCGACCAGTTCTACTTTGTCTGACACGCTCAACGGTTGCCTAAAAAATTTTTGAGCAAGGCCAGTTCGACTTCTTTCTGACCTAACAGGCGCTCCAGATCAGACACACGCGCTTCATACGTCTTGACGGTATCATTACCAGAGAAAATCTCTGCACCACTGTCTATAAACTGACGTTTCCAGTTTGATAGACTCACCGGATGCACACCGTAAGCGCGAGCGATTTCTGCATCCTCTTGCTCCGAGGTCAATGCCTCTAACACGATCTGGAACTTGAGTTTTGCCGAGTAGGACTTCTTGGTTTTCTTACCCATGGTATCTCCTCCTGTTGGTGAGAAAATACCACGCTGACACCCAATGTCAATTAGCCTTTATACCGGGTCAAATAATGGGGCGCACCTCAGATTCTTTTGTTTGAAGCAGCGTTCGACTTACGATTTTGCCGGATTGTTGAGCTAATCTTTTAAGCCAAATAGGGGGATGTTGTATTTTTGTGATTTTGATAAGAAATTGGGTAATCCTTACCGCTATCCCTTCTGCCCAAAGGCCCGAGAACTGCACACCATAAGGTACTATGGCAACTGCTATTCTGGCGTGTAAGTTCGGATTTTTTGACGGAACAAGGAAATTTCTCAACATATCAGATGGCAAAGTCAAGTACATACCAAAATTATCATCATTGATGATATAGTGTCCAGTCCATCCAGTAGCTGGGATATAAGGTTGCGCTTGCAATCCACTATATCCGACTCGGGCTTCAGGTTCCCACCGGTCGGAATTGAGTGTATGTCCTAAAACGGAAACCACATGGTTAATTATTTCATTACGAGAATCCCGACCTTCTATTCCCAATATCACGGGACAGGCAGACTCGACAAATGGATAGATAAATTGGTCGTATTCAACGGAAGTGTCTTGTACAAAATCTGCTGATATTGTTCTCCCACCCAATTGGCTAACAACGTCTTCTAACTCTTGTTGACCCAAGCCTCTTTTGGTTCCTGGGGGATCACTGTCTATATGGCCTACGCATTTTTCAGGGCTGCTGAAGTCAATTCCCAGAATCTCATTGATCTTTCGATTTGTGAGCTTTTCAGAGGTAACCGTATCTGAGCTATTTATGGCCATTCGCAAGGCGGCATGAGCACAGACATGGGTAAGGTTATTTTGTTGGGCAAAAAAACTGCCCGGCAGAGTAAAGGTTCTCGATTTTTCTTTTGTGCCGATGTGTGTCTCAAAATTTCTTCTGTTATGTACGTAGTAATTCGTGATGGGTTCAATGGAAATGCGGTCTTCTGTATCGCGCACCCAGATGGAGGGAGGCCGGACCACGGATTCCAATAGGTACGTTGTATATTTGTCACCCGGTAGTTCAAGCGTTGCTATCACAGCGTAACCCAGGAGATGGTCGTCCAGTAACTTATCTGGATCGTTCCATTTTAGGGGAGAAGGCAATGACCGAAAGAATGTCAGGCGTGTCGCAGTGAGGCTTACCTTTTGTTTACATCGCTCAGTGGCCATATCCTGTTCTTCTAACAATTCTTCGTTTAATTCCAATTCCTCTCTGATAAACGATTTGACCTTCATCTTTCTCATTAGTGTACATAGACGGTTCATAGGGTCTGATCCGATATTGCTTTTCGGATGCCAGATATCTTCCACAAGTTGATAAAACGAGAAGGGTACTTGGCATGATTCCAGTAGTTTTTGTTCTTTTGCGAAAGCGTCTTTCATAGGCGGATCCTTATTTTTACACATCAAAAAAGCCTCGTAAACACACGAGGCTTTTGATTTTTGGCTATAAGTTAATAATGACTCATCTTCCCACCGGTTGCCCCAGGATCCAATGCGTTTTTGCAGACCTTTTTTCCCAATCCAAAAAATTCTTAAGGGCCTGTTTTTCTTCAGGGGTCAACTCAAGATCTTCGGGTTTGGGAGTGCGAAGAAATATGGTTTGAGGTGTCTGTTGTGTAACGGGTTCATTTTGGGGCTGACTTTGGGACATAACTCTCCTCCGGTTACAATGAAAAACAGAACTACTCAAACAAGATGATTTTGAAGCAATGTCAACATAAACTTGACAAATATACGAAAAAAATCCTTATGAACAAACCAGAAATTATAATACCAGAAAATAATTTCACAGAAGTCGATTGCGTAAGCTACAACCCTGCCTCTCCTTTCACTTTTTCCCATGGAATGGATTTTTTTCCTGTTCGTTCCATTTCTTTTAACGCTTGATCTGCTGCTCGGTTGTCAATCACGTCTTCCAAAAATTGAAAAATTTCTTCTTCTGGAATGCCCTGTTTTTGAGCTTTTACAACAGCAATTTCAAATGCTTCCCGGAGTTCTCTTTGTACGTTTTCAGGCTGCCTGACTATTGTCGGACAAGATTCCGGCACATCAGTGAGGATCGAATCAGCCATTGAGATACTCCTTCAGAGCACAAACAAATTTATTGTCCTTACTACGCAAATTTCGCTGTTCAAGACTTCAGGGCGGGTTTCCCCTAGCCCTGTGTAGAAGCTCTCCCGCGATCCAGTCTGTGACATTAGGGGGACAATACATTTGGCAAAAGACACTGCGGACAGGGAGTTGGTAGCCGAACTGCTGTTCAACTTCCTGCAACTTGACACCCATGTGATCAGGTACAATTGTCTCCCACTCGACCCTTACATGGTACTCGTTAGGCTTTCCAAAGACTATGTTGCCAGGAACAACTTGACCGTCAACGATACGTCCCATCGCCAGGATGCCCTTTTTATTAACGTAGGCAAATACTCGCTGATCTGTGGTGCTTCCTTCCAGATTCGATGGTCCGTTCGCGTAACCATAGATGGCAATTACGCCGTGATCAAACATATTCTGATATGCGCCCGATGCGTTAGTTTCGTTCGTATTAAAAAACCGATCTCTCTCCTCGGCTGCAACATTTCTTTGTTCCACCTGAATCATAGGGATCGGCTTCATCTCTAATAGAATATCCACATTATTGTCATCTGTATAGAGCGTGAAAGGTACGAAGTTAATCGGCACACCATACTCTTTTAGCCATTTTACAATTCGAGACAGACCCTCATCAGATCTAGGGGCTACAATACAAATCCGCTGACCTTTCGGAATGTCATCTTCTGTAGCTTCGTCATCGGTCAGATCTTGAAACCGTTTGAGCAAGGAAACATATTGATTATTCCCGTGGTGCTGTTTCCAGTGGGACTCGTGCAGTTTTTCCAGATCCTTATAGCGGCTTCCGGCCATGTTTGCCGCATACTCAAGCAATTGACCAACCGTCTCTCTATCGGCCCAGTCCCGTTTTATCTCGACAATGACCAAACGCCTCTCAGCGTCTAAAGCCAATATATCGGCCATGCGCTTACCGCTGACGGATTGACTGATCACCAATATCTGTTCGGTTCCAAACAACAACTCTGGGTTCTCCGCGATCCAGTTCTCCAAATCCTTCTCTTTGAGTTTCAAATCTGAAGCCTCCCGTCTCATAAACGGCTGAAATGCGGTCTGTTGCTTCTTGCGAATCAGTTTGAATAACATCGGTGCCCTCATTTTTTGTAATCCCTACTCAAACAAACGGTTCCTATACAATATAATTTTTACCCTCAGAAGATCAAGCCTGACCAGGAGATTTTGTGAGCATTTTCTTAAACGCAGACCAGAGTCTCGATAAGCCTGTTGCGTGTCTTTGTGCTTGCGTCTCCTGAGAGGATTGGTTTTTAATTGTACGTGAACGCAACTTCATATAGGTTGACTTGTTGGTGTTCAACACCCCAAATAGTTATTTCAAATCTTGTTATAGCCCCGCCCCCTTGTATCCCTGGCAGTGTCAATCCGCTGATATACCTTTGATTGTTGAAGTCAATCAAAGCCACCTGAATATAAATACTACGGTCATATATGGTTTCACCCCAATTAGCGAAAGATACTCTTACATCTGTGGCTTTAGATTCTGTTGGAGGGTCAGGTGGATAATAGGTAACTGAAAGAACACTGAATCTACCCTCTAATTCAGGATCACTTTTGAGAGGATTATTATTTTCTTCTTCACAAGCCATTATCATCCAAATCATTATTATCATCAAAACCCGCATGGTAAAACTCCCATTCATTTCGTTATAAATAAAATGCGAGCAGGAGCTGGCTGTGTATTGTAATTTTTTATCGACAGCACCAACCCCTGCGATTTGAACGCTAAAACAGATATCCCAATACGAGTGAAAATTCATTGATGGCTGCGGTCACATTTTGTGTGCTCAGCAAGCTCTCTTTTTGCGTGAAGCTCACGCCTCTGGATTCCAGTCCCAATGAAAATCGCTCGCCTATAAATCGTTTTACACCCAGTGCCGCGGTAAATGCAAATTTGGTGCCTGTGTCGTAAAGCGGGATAGGGTCGCTTGCGCCCATTCCGGCTTCAATATAGATGCGCGTGGGTTTTCCCGCCCGCCAACTGTATCGGTAGGTCGCGAATATATCGCCCATCCAGGTTTCTGTGTTGCCCAGACTGCTGGTGATCTCATAAGCTGCGGCGCCATAGCGCACGCCAATGGCCTGGGTCTGTGTCAGGTTGTAGATGAGTTGGGCGCCGATATATCCTGCGGTGCCCGGAGGTGACGGTTCCATTTCGTTGAGTATGGTGTGTCCACTCAGTGCGAGAAAGACTTCGATACGTTTGGCTTGATCCTGGGCGTGAACGCCCTGAAGGGTGAGAGACAGGATTGAAAATACGACTATGATGCGTGACATTAAAACCTCCATTGTTTGTTGGTGTGTGGCTTTGAAAGGGGAATAGAGAAAGGGTTTAGATCGGTCAGGTGAAGATGTTCTTGAACATTGTATCTCTCCTTTGCGTGTCATGGGGTCAGAAGCCGAGGGAGGCACTACCGGGTTTTTGACGGCATTCTTCGGCGAGAGCGTGCGCGATGCGCTCGGGGTCGTTCAGGTAGCCCAGTATCTCTGCACGATCCCGTACGTTGGCAAAGTCTGCGGGGGTGAGTTTGGTCAGTGCGAGTGTAGAGGTGGGTGCTTTATGGTCAAAGAATAGCTCGAAGGCGCGGTTGATGCGCGGTTGATCCATGAAGTAAAACTCGGCGCGAAATACGAAGCGGCGTGCGGCTGCCGGGTCGATTATGTCCCACTGGTTGGTGGTGCAGGCATAAGGGAGGGGATGCCGCTCCATCTGGCTGAGCATTTCGTTGACCAGGCTGACTTCCCATGAGCGTTGGGCGGATTGCCGGTCCATGAGGAGCGAATCCGCTTCGTCAAATACGAGAAATGAGCTGGTCTGGAGGGCTTCGGCAAAGGCTGATGCGATGTTCTGCTCGTTTTCTCCGACGTATTTGTTCAGGAGGTCGGATGCCCGTTTGGGTAGGATGTCTATGCCCATTTGTTCGGCGATGTAGCGCACAAAAGCTGTTTTGCCCGTTCCCGGAGGCCCGCACAGGCAAAGCGAGAATCGACGCGTGCCGCGTGCGACCATTTGCTCAGCTAACACCTCCAGATTGATGTCGGCGTGGATGAGGGTCGGGTCGTATTGCTCTATCGGGCGCATGTCAGGTGGGCGGACGCCGTGGCGCAGTTTTTCCTTTTGGGCTATGTTGCGCTGGATGGTCTGAGTGTTTCCACTGACGAGAGTAGCCTGTTTGGCTGCCAGGGCGACCTGCCGAGGGGTTATTTTGTTGTTGTGTGCCAGTGCTTGGGCGAGTTGACGGGTCTCAGTGTCTGGAATATGCGCGTTGTGCAGGATGCTGGAGTACAGGTGTTCCCGCGCCCGGGTGGGCAGGTGGCGGAACTCAATGGCGTGCAGCATGCGGTCGATGAAGAAGGGTTCAAACGCGCGGTAGTAGGCAATGGAGTTGCAGGTCCAGATGATGGGGACGGGGTTTTCTTCGACGATGCGATTCAGATAGAGTTTTTCTTGCTGGCGGAAGTCCTCCATTTCGTCAAAGAGGATCGCGGCGTTTGGTTCGTCTGATAGGGCTTCGAGGGCGTAGTCCAGTGTTTTTGTGCGGTCTGCGCTCGGGCGTGCGTCTGGGCCGTGTCCTATGGCGTATAATTGCGCGCCGATTTCGCCGCAGAGGGTGCGAGCAAATTCGGTTTTGCCGGTGCCTGGGGGTCCGTACAGGAGAATGTTGACGCCTTTTCTGTTTTTACCGAGCACTGCGGCGAGGGTGCGCCGGATGTCTTCGGCGTCTTGTCCTATGTGTGAAAATGCCTCCCACGGAAGTTGTGGTTTGATGGGAGGTCCGAGGCGTGGGCGTGTGCAATGGGTGGCGATGGTGCGTTCCAGTTGTTCGCAGAAGTGATAGATGTCGTTCTCGTTGCCGTTTATGAGGCGGGTTGTTTCAATGGCTTTTGCCAGGATGGCAGGGGGGCATTCGAGTTGATCCACGAGG
The DNA here is from genome assembly GCA_965205975.1 of Candidatus Latescibacterota bacterium. Lineage (GTDB taxonomy): Bacteria > Latescibacterota > UBA2968 > UBA2968 > UBA2968 > VXRD01. The sequence continues at coordinate 3,977,841 of OZ242195.1, read as the reverse complement.
CGTCGCGCACACGCGGTCGTATCAATGTCCTCAATACCACTTTCCTTGAGCATTCGCTGCAGAATCGCGGTCTGGCGGATGGGGCTGTGGACGGTGAATTTGAGGATGTACGTGAAACGCCGCAGCATGCTTTCGTCCAGGTGGTCCAGGCGATTGGCTGTGTAGATGACCGGTACGGGGGTGTTTTCCAGCAGGCGGTGGTTGAGGAGGCGGGTGCCGTGACCGGAGTCCAGGACATCTTCTGCTTCGTCGCACAAGATCGCGGCGTTGGGAACGGAGCGCAGGAGAGCCTGGGCCATGCGTATCTGATTGCGGCGTCGGGTGCGGCAATCGCGTTCGGTATCGGCCTTTTCCTTATCGTTCCGGCCCGGTTCGCCGATGGAATAGAGGTACGCGCCAGCGGCGCGGGATAGGGTTTTGGCAAATTCGGTTTTGCCGGTTCCCGCACGACCGTATAACAGGATGTTCACGCCTGTTGCAGGTTTTTCTTTGCGTCGCTCCTGTATCGCTGCGCTGAGGAGACGTACGACATTGTCCCGGTTATCGAGGTGCGCGAAGTCTTTCAGGTCCAGCGTGGCCTCGCATGGCTGACCAACCAGACGCGCCATCAATTCTTCCATGTCCCGCACCGGCGGATTCCATATCCGGCAAAAATTGGTATTTATGTAGTTGCCGGGGTCGGTATGTACCCTGTTCAGATCTTCCAGATCAGTGATGCCCACATCGGCCAGTTCGCGGAATGCGTCCTCCACCTCGTCGCGAGAGCAGCCCAACAAGGTCGCGGTCGTTTCAAGATGTCCAATAACTGCGTTCTGAACTTGATCCCACAGGCTTGCGGCAATAGAGTTATTGATATGCTCATAACAGCACGCGAGTTGGAGTAGCGATCCTGCTATTGGCGTTAGGGAAAAACGCTGGATGACCAGGTGGACCGCTGTCTGGATGGGACTTAGCGTCGGTGCTTTTCGGGTTTTCTCCTTAAGAGTTTTAACTGAGGAGTTGAGGAAATGGGCTACTTTTCGCTGAGTCAGGTCCTTTACTATCTGTCCACTTATCGTTTTGTTATATTCTTGCATGAGGAAGGCGTCCATGCTTTCCAGTTCTTCCTTATTGCGTCTAAACCAGTCCAATAGGTTCTCCCGCACGGCGAGGTTCTGCTGGGCAGCGCGAATCGCGTTCAGGAGGTAGATGCGATTCCTGTACAGGCTATATTCATTTACAGATCGAAACTGCCTTAAATGTCTGTGGTGTCTGTGATCTCTTCTCATGGTGTATTTTATCTCCTTATGTTGTGTGTCGGGATCTGATTTGTCGTCGGAGTTATGATTTTTTAAAAAAAAGAGACGCATTCATTGCAATGCGTCTCAAAGATAAATAAGAGGTATGACAGGGTATGTCGCAGGTGGTCAGGTTTTTTTGTAAAAAGTCAGATTTTTTTGGAGTTCCTCGATTATTTCTTGGCGCAGGGAGGCTGGTTCGAGGACTTCTGCATCTGCGCCATGGCTCAGTATCCAGGATTTTATTTCGTAAGAACCGCTGGCTTGAAAGGAGAGGATTATTTCGCCGGTGTCCAGTTCTTCTATTTTTTCTGAGGGGTGCCAGATCCGCTGTTGGATGTAGCGGGCTTGCCAGGCGGAGAAGCGGACTTTGACATCTATGGGGTCTTCGAGTGTGATACCGAATGCCTGTTGGATGCGGTTTTCGATGTCCAGATCATCGGGTGGCTCAAAGGTTTGGGATGTGATTTCAAGGTGCTGAATGCGTTCTACCGCGAGTGTGAGTAAGTCGTCGTAATTTGGATTGCGACAGAGTAGATAATAGCCGTTGTGATAGTACAATAATCTAAAAGGTGTGATGGGATAGGTTTTGGTTTCTCCGGTTGTGATGGCGCGATAGGTGATGTTGCACACTTTGCGTTCGTCGATTGCGCGATGAGCGGTTTCGAATATTTGGGGAGATATCAGTGCTTTTTGTCCGCGATGATGGGGATAATAAGCCGCGCCTGCTTCTTCCAAAAATGCTTGCATCGGCTCTGGGAGCGTTGTTCTGATTCTGTTCAGGGTTTTCTGAAATGCTTCTTTGTATGGCGTGTCCTCAAGCGGACTGATGATTCCTTCAATGAAGGTCAAGGCGATGATTTCGTCGGTGGGAAAGTTCAGGGGTGGTAAGTTGTTTTTGACGAGTTTAAAGAATTTTTTCCCATATTCTCGCTTTTCTTCGTCGATGATGAAACCCACTTCTCGGAGATCATCGAGATCCCGTTGTATGGTGCGCTTGTCAACGCCTGATTCGTCGGCGAGTTTTCGATAAGACACACCATAAGTCTGGGCGAGGAGTGTGCGGAGGATGTCCAGTTGGCGGACGATTTGTTTGTTGTCTGGCATGGCTATTTAGACCTGTAAGAGAGGCATTACTGAATACAGTCACTTCAGCACAGGCACAGCCTCGATACGAGCAGTTAGCTGATCGCTACCTGTGAGCCGTTTACTCTGTGTTCATCTGTGTTCATCTGTGGTTGCATTTGAATTAAAAAATGGGCTTACGCCATTCCGACGTAAGCCCTTGTGTTTTTATGGTGCCGAAGGTGGGACTCGAACCCACACGGCCTTGCGGCCACTGGATTTTGAGTCCAGCGCGTCTACCAATTCCACCACTTCGGCACTTGTAGCCGTGGCCAACAATATCCCAAACGCGGGATTGCGTGTCAAGGGTTTTTGAAGTGATCAGTTTCTGCGCGTGGCGGTCCGATGATTTCGTTGTAGATGATGGCTTTGCGGATGGTGTTGGGTTCAAAATCGAGTTTTATGCGTCGTTTTTTGCGTTTGGGGCGCAGGAGTATTTCGGTTTCAGATGCGCGTGTAAATAGGGTTTTGCCTTCGATGTAAGACGATTTGTCAGAGACCGGACGCTTGCCTTCAACCTCTTGAAATTCCGGTCCGGTGTCTGCTTCGGAAACGGGACGCTTGCCTTCAACTTCCCGAAACTCTGGTCCGGTGTCTGCTTCAGAGACGGGACGCTTGCCCTGTACCTCCTGAAATTCCGAAGGGGGTTTTGGTTCGGGTTCAGGTTCGGGAGGTCCGAAGATGACTTCCCATTCAGAGAGGTCAAACTCCTCTTCAAAGGGGTCGTCGGCACCTGCGTCGCGGGACGTTTGCCTGCGCTGGAGTTTGGTTTCGTCGGGTTCTCTGGTCCCCCGCAGCCTTTTTATGAGCGGCGCGATAAGGCTGAAGAAGAGAAACACGATTAGCGGTAAGAGTACTTCAAGTTCCATGATGTAAGACCATTTGTTATGGGGTTATGGTACGGGCGACCACAAGGGTCGCCCGTACAAGTCACAATATCATCGTAGGGGACGGTCCCCGTATAGAGACATTACGGGGCAGGCCCTGTGCCGTCCCTTTATTGGTTGTTGTCTTCGTCTTCTTCGGTTTCACCAGCGATGCCTTCGCGCATTTGTGTGTCGGCTTCGATGTTGCGCATGCGGTAGTAGTCCATAATGCCCATGTTGCCACTGCGAAATGCGTCGGACATTGCGAGGGGTACTTCGGCTTCGGCTTCGACGACGCGGGCGCGCATTTCTTCGACGCGGGCTGCCATTTCTTGTTCTAGTGCAACGGCCATTGCTCTGCGTTCTTCGGCGCGTGCCTGTGCGATGTTTTTGTCGGCTTCAGCCTGGTCTGTCTGGAGTTTTGCACCGATGTTGTCGCCCACATCGACGTCGGCGATGTCGATGGAGAGAATTTCGTAGGCGGTGCCCGAGTCGAGGCCCTTGTCGAGTACGGTTTTGGAGATCATGTCGGGATTTTCGAGTACGTCTTTGTGGGTTTCCGAGGAGCCGATGGTGGTGACGATGCCTTCGCCCACGCGGGCCATGATGGTTTCTTCACCTGCGCCACCAACGAGGCGTTCTATGTTGGCGCGAACCGTGACGCGAGAGGTGGCTTTGACCTGTATGCCGTCTTTGGCAACGGCGGTGACCATGGGGGTGGAGATGACTTTGGGGTTGACGCTGACCTGTACGGCTTCGAGGACGTCGCGCCCGGCAAGGTCGATGGCGGCGGCGCGTTCGCCGGTCAGTCCAATGCCGGCTTTGTCTGCGGCGATGAGGGCGTTGACGACGTTTTCGACATGACCCCCGGCGAGGTAGTGGGCTTCGAGAAATGCAGTGGGTATGTCGAGACCCGCTTTGGTTGCGTTGATTTGCGAGCCGAGGATGATGCGCGGGGGCACGCGACGCAGGCGCATGCCGATGAGTTCGATAATGCCGATGCGCACGCGCGCGGCAAGGGCGGAGATCCAGAGGCCAACGGGGATGAAGTATAAGAAGAGGGAGAGCCCCAGAATAACGGCTACAACAATGAGGAGGAGAAAAATGGCGTCCATGAAAAGCTCCTTAAAAAATGGTCGGTCTTATGTGTCTTCTATTTTTCGCACAATGACGCGACTGCCTTCGATTTCGATGATTGTGACGGGTGTGTCTTTGGTTAAGTATTCGCCTTCGGTCGATACGCTGATGCGGCGACCGTCAAATACGCCGGTGCCGCCGGGGCGCAGGTCTGTAAATGCGATACCCGATGTGCCTAAGAGGTCGCTGTAGGGTGCCGCGACATATCCTTCGGAGGATTTTTCTTCGGTGTCGAGTACGAGGCGGTTCCACATTTTGGATTTTGGGAGGGAACGCAAAATGAGAATGGCCAGGACACCGGTGAGGATCACAGAGAGGAGCAAGGGGGTGAGCGCGGCGTTGATGTCGTTCCAGGTCCAGAGGTCATAGCGCCCCATGAGGCTTAAGAACAAACTGGTTAAGATCAGGATTGCGCCGGGAATGGCGAGCAGGCCAAAGCCCATGACAAAGAACAGGTCGAGGAGGATGAGCGCGATGCCGATCAGGAAGATGAGGATTTCAGACCAGTCAGCGAGGTTGACGAGCAGGTGGCTGCCGAAAAAGAGTCCCAGGCAGACTAAGCCGATGGTGCCGCCGATGCCCCAGCCCGGGCTCTGGATTTCGAAGATCAGGCCCAGAAATCCCAGGGTCATGAGCAGCGACGCCAGGTAGGGGTTGGTGAGATAGCGCACGACTTGTTCGGCCCAGTTGGTCGATTGGTGGATGACGCTGGCTTGCACGAGGTCGTAGTATTTGAGTACGGCGATGAGTTTTTCCGATTCGTTTTTTTCGGAGATTTTGTGGTCGGCGATGTTTTGTTCAATGGCTTCTTCAGTGGTGAGGGTGAGGAGCTTGCCTTTGGGCGCCAGGCCCTCGATATCGACGTCTTCATCGACCATGGCTTCGGCCAGTTTGGGGGAGCGCCCGGTTTTTTCGGCTGTGGCTTTCATTTCGTTGCGGAAGTACGAGATGATTTTTTCGCTGGCTTTGTTGCCCTGCATATCAACGGCTGTGGCCGCGCCAATGGTGCCGCCTTCGACCATGATGATGTGGTCGGCAGAGAGAGAGATGAGAGCACCTGCAGATATTGCGCGGGGGTTGATGAAGGCGATGGTTTTGGTCTCGCTGTAGAGGATGGCGTCCCGGATGGTGAGCGCGGCATCGAGGGCACCACCGGGGGTGTCGATTTCGAAGATGACGGCTTTGACGCCCGCGTCTTCTGCGTCGCTCATGACGCGCGTGACAAAAGCTGCAACGCCACCTTCAATGGTGCCGTTGATTTTGGCGACGTGTACTTCTTCTGCCCGGGTGGGCAAACCGAGTCCCAGAAGGAGTACGAGGAATGTGAATACGGGTTTCATCAATAAGGGCCTCCATGTATATATTATTCCATGAATACCTTATATTGAGGTGGTTGTCAATGGTTTTGAGGTTTGATGCGTGGTAAGGGGGATAGGTTGCAGACCAGTTCACAGAGGAACACCGTCATCGCTGCAAGGTGTAAGCCGCGATCCATTGGGTGGTGGCAGGGCGGGACTGACCGCTGACCGCTGATAGCTTGTTTTCCCAATGCTTGACACTATGCGGGTTTTCCTGTATTTTTCTCGCTCTGATATTATGTGGCGGCATAGCTCAGCTGGTAGAGCAGTGGAATCATAATCCATGGGTCGGGGGTTCGAGTCCCTCTGCCGCTACTACAATAATAAGAAAGCCCGTCGGTTTTTCCGGCGGGTTTTTGGTATAAAAGCCTGTTCATCCAACCAGGGGTATCCTACTTATTGGCTTGATTAGTTGACATTTTTAGACCATATTCTTTTTATGAATGAACGAAAGCGACGGGAAAATGAACGCAAGTTTGGTCAGTGGGAATCGTTGCCAGACGGTGGGCGGCGTTATTTTTATGAAGTTTTAAGTCGAAGGGGTGGTTGGAAAGCTCGATATATCAAAGATGTGAATGTGGAAGAGGAAACGGTACGTTTTTGGCAGGAAATTTATGATGAACATGGAAAGCTGGTTGAAATTCATCAAAAGTTTCCGGAAGATACGGGACATCAACGTTTAGAGGATAGACCATGAAAATTACGCGCGATGTGTTAGCTGATCATCTAAAACGTTATCTGAATGGACAAATCGCCCTTGAATCGCTTGTGTCCTGGGCAGAGGATGTGATGATGGAAGGCGAGTTTGAGGCCGATAATTTGGTTTTGATGCGAGATATTGTTGCAAGGTTGGGCGTGTCAGATGTTGCTGCTTTCGGCTTGACGTGGGAAGAGGCCAGGTCAATGTTGGAAGCTCTTGGCTATCGCCCAAAGTTAGCGTTTGAAATGATTTAGCAATAGGCCACATTGCTACCTAAAAAGCCTGTCGGTTTTTCCGGCGAGGCTTTTGTTTGTACTCTACCTGCTATATCCTGCTGTGTCTATTCGACAACATCAATGATAGCAACACCTACCACCACACTCACCTGTCCACCCTTGCCATCACCGACCCGCACGATGGGAGAATACCAGTTCCGGGCCTCGTAATTATGCGCCGCTTTCGTCTCAAGCTGGCCTGTGTTCGCATCAATCGCAAAATACTCGGCATCCACACCCCACAGGCTATACATGAGAGTTTCACCTTCGGCACTCCTCGCTGAAATGGGATCACCTATAGGCTGTCCAGGCGGCGTATAACTAACTCTTGTATCGTAAGATTAGGCGTATTATTGTTCTGCGCCTGTACATACGTTACAGAATTAAAAAAGAAAAAGCACACCGAGAAAAAAAAGATGATGTGCTTGAAAAATGAAAACACTGGCGTTACTCCATTTTTATGCAAGCCTTTAAGCATTTTTTGCATAGTGGATCAGTTGGGCTACCAGAATAATAAACCGTCGGTTTTTCCGGCGGGCTTTGTTTATGTGGATAGGACGGGTTCAAAAATTTCTTTTCCCCCCAGATAGGGGCGCAGGATTTCGGGGATGGTGACGCTGCCGTCACTGTTTTGATTTTGTTCGACGATTGCGGGGATGATGCGGCTGGTCGCCAGGCCCGAGGCGTTGAGGGTGTGTACGAGTTCGTTTTTGCCGGTTTCTGCGCGTTTGAATCGGATGCTGCCGCGTCTGGCCTGATAGTCGCTGGCATTGGAGGCGGAACTGACTTCTTTGTATTCGTTCATGCTCGGGATCCAGACTTCGATGTCATAAGTTTTGGCCATGGATGCGCTGACGTCTTTTGCGGCGAGCATGGAGACGCGGTGATGCAGGCCCAGGTCCCGGGTGAGTTTTTCGGCTTTGTGGATGAGTTCTTCGAGCGCGTCTTCGGAGTCTTCGGGGCGGGTGAATTGGAACATTTCGATTTTGTTGAATTGGTGACCGCGAATCATGCCCCTTTCCTGTGCCCGATAACTGCCGGCTTCTTTGCGATAACAGGGGGTGTAGGAGAAGAATTTTTTGGGCAGGTCTTGTTCGGGGATGATTTCGTCCCGGTAGAGGTTGATTAAGGCGGTTTCTGAGGTGGGCAAGAGGAATTGCACTTTGTCGTCGCCGGTTTTGAGGTGGAATACGTCGTCGGCAAATTTTGGGAATTGTCCGGCGGTAAAGCCACAGGCTTCGTTGAGGATGTGTGGGGGCAGTACAAATTCGTAGCCGTCGTTGATGTGGCTGTCGATGAAGTAGTTGAGCAAGGCCCATTCGAGGCGTGCGCCGTCGCCGATATAGATCCAGAAGCCGGTTCCTCCCATTTTGACGCCGCGTTCGTAGTCGATCAGGCGAAGGTGGGTGACGAGTTCGACGTGGTCCTGGGGGTCAAAGTCGGGTTCGGGTTTTTCGCCCCATGTGCGTACGACGCGGTTGTTTTCTTTGTCTCCGGGGGGTACGTCGTCTGCGGGTATGTTTGGGAGGCTTTCGATAAATGTATGGATGTTTTGCTCGATTTCCGCGAGTTCGGTTTCAATGGTTTTGATGCGGGTCGAGACGTCGCGCATTTCCGTTTGTATCTGGGCGATGTCTCCACCCGCTTTTTTTATCTGGGGGATTTGGGCGGAGACGCTGTTGCGCTTTGCGCGGAGTTGCCCGGCTTCTGCGATGTGCGCGCGGCGTTTTTCGTCCCAGACGAGCAGGTCTGTGAAGTCGATGTCGTCCATGCGTTTTTTCAATGCCTGGATGACGTATTCGGGGTTTTTGCGAATGAGGTTGATGTCGAGCATGAAGGATTACTCCTGAAGAGAATAGAAAAAATGTGCCAATTTGTTGGGTTACAGGTGGTCATTTTGACCATAATGTTCCATTTTTGCCACATGAATTTTTTAGTTAGATATGAACGTTTCGAGATAAGTTCTGTAAAATCAGGTATTAAATAAAATATTATAAAAAATAGTAAAAGTGGCACGGGATTTGCTTTAGATAAAGATACCTGAAGATACCGAAATACTGTCACCCATAGAAGGAGATATGACATGATGTGCATCGATCTGGAAAAACGCGACCAAATGGCGTATCGCGCGCTGTTTTATGCGATTCACGGTGATGTTGACCGGTCTGAAAAAATTCGGTCAATGCTGCGCTGGGATCACGAGACACGGGAACGGGTTTCCACTCGTGAATTTGTTCTGGCTTAAATGAGACCTCTTTGCTGTAGTGCGTCTTGCGCTTTTGCAAAGCCATCTATGGCTTCGCGGTTTCGTCCCCATTCGACGAGTTCTTCCATGCCGTGTTGAAAACTGACACTGGGCACAAAGCCCAGTGTTTTTTTTATGCGCGAGATGTCGGCAATGCTGTGGCGGGTGTCGCCCTGGCGATAGGTGCCGGGGATGTCGGGCGCGAGGTGTTCCGTGCCCAGGATGTTGGACAGGGTCAGGGCGATGTGTTCGATGGATGTGCCGATTCCGCTGCCGACGTTGAAGGCCTGATAATCTCCTTCGGATTTTTCCATGGCGAGGATGTTGGCCCTTACGATGTCGTGGACGGAGATGAAGTCGCGCGATTGTTTGCCGTCTTCGTAGATGACGGGTCGTTTGTTGTTTTTGAGGCGGCTCATGAAGATGGCAGTGACACCCGTATAGGGATTGGAGAGCGATTGCCGGGGTCCAAAGATGTTGAAGTAGCGCAGGGCTATTGAGGGGATTTTGTAGGCGCGGCAGATGTTGAGGACCATGTCTTCTTGATGCGTTTTGGTTTGTGCGTAGATGGTGTGGCATAAGCGTGCGGTGTTTTCGGGTACAGGTGCCGGGTGCATGTTCTGGTTGCACAGGGGACACCTGTGTTCCCAGTTGGCTCTTTTTAGCTGGTTTTCTGGCCGGGGACCCGGGTGTTGTGTGCCGTGTTCTGCACAGGTGTAGCGGCCCTCGCCATAGCTGGTTTGCGAGGCTGCGACGATGAGTTTTTCTATGTTGTGTTTGTCGTTGACGAGGATGTCGAGCAGGTTTGCGGTGCCACCGGTGTTGATGTCAACGTACTTTTTGATTTCGTATTGCGATTGTCCCACGCCAACGGCGGCGGCTTTGTGGAAGATGATTTCAATGCCGTGAAGGGCTTTTTTTAAGGCGTCGCGATCGCGGATGTCGGCCTGGATAAATTCGGCATGGGGGTTGGCGTAGTCCGGCAATTCGCGGTTGGGGTGTACCTGAGGGTCCAGGTTGTCAAAGATGCGGACGCGGTGTCCGCGCTGTACGAGTTCATCGACGAGGTAGGAGCCTACAAATCCCATGCCGCCGGTGACGAGGATGTTTTTGGTGGTCATTTATTCCAAAATTTTTCGAATGTTGAATTTTTCACTGGGCTGGGGACCCCGGGTCAACATGTCGGCGAGGAGGCCCGTGCAGATGAATTGTACGCCGAGTACGGTGAGGAAGACCCCGAGCATGAGCAGGGGATACCGGTATTGAATGGTGCCGGTTTGGAACCAGAGGGATGCGATATATGCGTTGACGAGCATGCCCGTGATGCCAAAGATGAGGCCCACTGTGCCAAAGAGGTGAAGGGGACGGCCCATGTATTTGCCGATGTACATGACGGTGAGGAGGTCAAAAAAGCCTTTGAACAGGCGTCCCCAGCCGTATTTGGTTACGCCGTATTGTCGCGGGTGATGCTGGACGGGGATTTCACCGATGCGATACCCTTCCAGGTGGGCGAGTACGGGGATGTAGCGGTGGAGTTCGCCGAGTACGCATAAGTCTTTTGTGACTTCGCTGCGATAGATTTTGAGGCCGCAGTTAAAGTCGTGTATGTCAATGCCCGATACAAAGCCCGTGACCCAGTTGAAGAATTTGGAGGGGAGGGTTTTGCCCAGGGGATCAAAGCGTTTTTTCTTCCATCCGGAGACGAGGTCATAGCCTTCTTCGATTTTGGATAGGAGGTTGGGGATTTCTGCGGGGTCGTCTTGCAGGTCGGCGTCCATGGTGATGATATACGTGCCGCGTGCGCGTTGAAATCCGGCGGTATAAGCCGCGGCTTTGCCAAAGTTGCGTCGGAATTGGATGACTTTGACTTCGGGATAGGTGTTGTGCAGGTCTTCCAATACGGTGATTGACCCATCGGTGCTACCATCGTCGATGAAGATGACTTCGTAGGTGCGGTTCTGGGTAGAGAGTACGCCGCGGATTTGTTCCATGAGTGGGCGCAGGCTTTCTTCTTCGTTGAGCAGGGGTATGACGAGGCTGAGGTCCATGGTCGCGTATTGTTGAGATTAGAAGATGAGAATTATGACAAAGATAGCAAAGGGCGCGTTTTTTGACAAATGCGAATGGGATGGTCATTTGAATTTTAAGACGTAGGTGTCGGGATTGCGGACGATGAGGAGGACTTTAAAGCGGTTTTCATGTGCCCGGACCGCGGGGACGAGAAATTCGGGTGTGGAGCGGAATCCGATCTGGTCGATAACGACGATTTCGATGCTTTTTTGCTCAAAGTCGGCAATGACCTCATCGGGTGTTTTCCAGGCGTAGCCCGTGGCTTTGCGGCTGGCAATGGCGTTCATGAGAAAGGGTTTGCGGCAGGCGATTTTGACGTCGGGTTCGGTGTTTTTTCCGATCCATTCTGCAGCGATAAAGTAATTGTTCCACTCGGTTGGCAACCTCCCGGTGTATTTGGCGAGGTTGTTGGTCTCATAGATATTTGAGCCGAGGAGGAAGAGGAAGAAGAGTACGACACCCGCGCGCGAGGCGGGTTTTTTTAGTGCTCGGGCGAGAAGGTGGAGGAGTTCGTCCAGGCTGGTGAGGATGGTGTAGAAGAGGATGGGGATGGCGGGGACGAGAAAGCGCGTGTCGGACCAGACCTGGGGCCAGAGGATGTAGAGGGTCAGATAGCAGGTGAGATATACGATGAGCAAGTGCCGTTTTATGAGTCCTGCGATCAGGGCGTAGAGGATCAGGCTGGAGAAGAAGAGGCCGACGAAGTAGTTGGCGTCGATAAAACTGGGCAGAAAGATATAGGGAATGATTTGTAGGCCGTAGAGTTCGAGGTTTGCGATGATGCGTTCGATCAGGGCGGTGAATGTGATCATGCCCTCTTCCGGGCGATAGGGGTTTATGCTGAGGAGTTGTTTGATGTAGGGGGTGCCGCCGAGCGATGCGTTGCGGATTTGCCAGGGCAGGGCGAGGAGGAAGCTGCCTGTGGCGATGAGGCCCGCTTCTTTCCATTTTTTGTGCAGGGCAAAGAAGATGATGCCTGTGGCGATGAGGATGATGCCCGCGCTGCGGATGTAGTAGGCTGCGATTATGGCGATGATTGCAAGTGCGAGTGTAGATAGGGTATTGGATTCACGTGCGCGGTGGAGGAGGAGGAGCGCTATGAGAGAGCACAGGAGAAAGGGGATTTCGGACATGACCTGGTGCGAGTAATCCAACAGGAGAGGGGATGCGAGACATAGTGCGCTTGCGCCGAGTGCCATGGGGGGAGGCGCAAAGCGGCGGATGAGGAGATAGGTGAGCGGGATCGAGATGGCGTAGAGGAGGACGACGAGGCTTTTGAGCGCGATGAGGTTGTCGGGGAAGAGGATGTGAACTATGGCGAGGAGGAGCGGAAATCCAAAGGGGTATTTGGTGTGTGGAATGGGTTCGCCTTCGATGGTTTCCGAGAATCCATACCCATCGGCAAGGGATCGCCCCAGGTTGATGAATTGGGCATTGTCGCCAGTGAGGGAGAGGTTGGCGTCGAAAAGGAGGATGCCCATGAGCAAACCGCACAGGCTCAGCGCAAGCAAGAAATAGAGTTTGCGTTCGTGTTGCGCGAGGTTAAAGAGGGGAGAGGATGCCTTTTGTTGGTGTTTTTGGTTCATGTCTTAATTGGCATTGTCAGGTGGAAAATACAGGGCGATGCCACTTTTATCCCAAAATAAGAGGGATCAATTTCTTCAAGTGTTGTTCGCGGGTAAAGGTCTTGCGGTATCGGTCAATGGATGCGCGACTCATCGCTTCAAACTTGTCTGGATTTCGGATGTAAGATTCGATTGCGCGTGCGATTTTCTCGGGTTGACCAAAGGGGATCAATTCCGCGACCGTACCATCTTTTACCATTTCCGGTATCGTGCGATGGGGTGTTGTAATCACAACCAGTCCGAATGCGAGTGCTTCGATGATGGATATCGGTTGACCTTCGTACACATAGCGGGTTGGAAGCAAAAAGAAGTGACTTTCTTGCAGGAAACGAAGTTTTTTATTTCCATCGACGGGACCATGCCAGAATGCGTGTTCGCCCAGTCCCAATTTTTCAATCCGGTGCAGAAAATCGGTTTCCGCTTCTTCGGGGGTTGCGTAAGGGCAGATGTCGGATGCCAGGACAAAGCTGCCACAAAAATGACATTCGGCGTCAATTCTCAAGTCATGTACCAGAGTGTGCAGTGCTTCGAGTACCTGGAGGTAGCCTTTGCTCACGATCAGGTTGGAGAGGAAGAGGAGCTTTGGGCGTTCTCCCGATGGCAGATGTTTTGGTTCAAGGGATAGGTCCTCTCTCTCATACGGCAGGCCATTGAAGACGACCTGTATTTTATCCCGCAGAGCAGGTTCAAAATCGAACATGCTATATAAACTTTTTCCAAGGATCAATATTTTGTCCACAGGTTTGAAAAAGGCGCGCACCGCGTACTGTTGCAAGGGCGAGAGGGAGGCATAGAAGCCGTCGTAATTTCCCCCCTGGAAGTGAATCACAATACGTTGCCTGCCGATGGTGGCGAGGAGTATGAATATGCTGTCTCTGAGAAATCCCACCCAATTTTGAGTGGCACTGAGGTATAAATTTTTTTTGCCAAATAAAAGGATAAGTGCTTTGAAGAAGGGTTTGAGGAGTTGCATCAACCGTTTTAGAGAGAAGCCGCCCTCTGGCCGTATGTGTTCTCCCCCGCTGAGGTTGATGATCCGATATGGCAACTCGCGCTTTTGAAACCCCTCGCAGGTCATCTGAAATGCAATGGTTTGTCCAGTGATAGGGGGTGGCAATGATCCGATTAAAATTGTCTCTGGCACAGACAAGATATGAATCCTCTTATTTTATAATTTTTTCAAAAAATGCTTCATACTGCGATGCCACGAGTCGATGGTCGGCTTTGCCCAATGCACTCTCGCGTGCTTTGCGGCCTATTTTCGGGTTGACGGGTGTGCTGGTGAGTTCGAGGATCTGTTTGGCAAAGGCGTCGGTGTCGTAACGCGGGATGAGGTACCCGCTTTTTTCGTGTTCGATGACTTCGCGTAGCGATGGAAGATCAAATGCGACAACATTGCGTCCCAGTGCCATTGCGCCCAATAGCGAGTGCGGGATGAGGTTGAAGGTGGTGGTGATGACGACACACCGCGCTCTGGCCTCGTAATCGGGCATTTCGTTTTGGAGGACTGCGCGTGTAGAGACATTGGGATAGTTGTTGGGGTCGATTTCGGGATTGATGCCCAGGAATTCGAAGTGTACTTCGGGGTCTTGTTCATAGACTTTGTGCATGATGGGTTTTAGGTATTCCCAGCCCATGATGTCGCGTGAGACAAAGTGATGGCCAATGCACAGGACGCGCTTGGGGTCGGGGTCTTCTTCTCTTAAGGTGAAGATGTCTGGATCTACCGGGCAATACATGACTGCGGAGTCCATGTTATGGTGTTTCAAAAGATATTCGCGTCCCCATTCGCACACGCTGACTTGATGGGCAAATTTGTACACGGTTCCCGCAAATCGCCTGATTGAGGGTACCCACCAGTGCGTGAGTACTATGGGAATACCCGGGCGGAGTTTTTTCCATTTGTACAGCAGGGCGTTGCGCATATCCTGTGTTATCCCAACCCATACGACATCGGGGTTGTTCGAGTATCCGCGTTTAACCCCTTTGGGTAACGCAGCATGTATCTCCTCCCATTTTCCAAAGCCTTCGGTGAGGTAGATTTCGTGGCCGCATGCGACCCATTCGCGAAACAAACTTTCCTGTACGCCTTCGTGAGCGGCATAGACCTGGATTTTCATAATTAGGTTCTCCGATTATACGAGCCGTTTCTGCCAGCTTGCGACAATTTCGGCAAAGGTGTCTTCGAGGGTTTTTGTGATGTCCCAGTTGGGGTAGTGCGATTTCATTTTGCGGAGGTCGCTGTAATAGCATATATGGTCGCCTTCGCGGTTCTGGTCGGTATAGGTGTATTGCATTTTTTTTTCGGAATACCGGGCGGCGAGATCGAATGCTTCGAGGATGGAGCAGCTGTTGTTTTTGCCGCCGCCGAGGTTATAGACTTCGCCGCATCGGGGCGATTGGACAAAGGCCCACATGAAGCGGGCGACGTCGAGGGCGTGGATATTGTCGCGAACCTGTTTGCCTTTGTAACCGAAGATGGTGTACGTGTGGTTTTCCATGTTGCATTTGATTAGATAGCTCAAGAAGCCGTGGAGTTCAACGCCGCTGTGATTGGGTCCGGTGAGGCATCCGCCGCGCAGGCAGCAGGTGGGCATGGAAAAGTAACGCCCGTATTCCTGTACCATGATGTCGGCGGCGACTTTGGATGCGCCAAAGAGGGAGTGTACGGACTGGTCGATGGTCAATGTTTCGGGGATGCCGTGTTTGTACGCGGGGTCGTCGTAATCATAGCGGGTGTCTAATTCTTTTAAGGGGATGTGGTTGGGGGCATCGCCATAGACTTTGTTGGTGGACATGTGGATGAAGGGGGATTCGGGACAGGTTTGACGCGCGGCTTCGAGGAGGTTGAGCGTGCCGACGGCGTTGGTGTCAAAGTCGTCAAAGGGGATGCGTGCGGCGAGGTCGTGCGAGGGTTGGGCGGCTGCGTGTATGATGGCGTTGGGTTTTATTTGGGAGAGGCGTTCGCAGATGCCCATACGGTCGCGGATGTCTATTTCGTGGTGGTGGAAGTGTTTTAAGACGCTGTTCAGACGTTTTTGATTCCAGCGCGTGTCTCCCTGGGGACCAAAAAAGACGGCGCGTTGATTGTTGTCTATACCGTGGACAATATATCCCTGTTCGGAAAAATAGATGCAGACTTCCGAGCCTATGAGGCCCGATGAGCCAGTGACGAGGAGGGTTTTCATGGATGTGCTTCCAGCATTCCGCTATCAGTTGGTGATTTTGCGAATGGAAAAAATAGGGTTTTGATCGGGAAAGGTCAAATTCTAAATCAAAAATGTCGCGATGTCGTCTGGGTCCCAGAGGTGGAGGTACGGGTCGCGGAGATTTTTGAGGGTGTCGGTGAATCCGGATTTGGAGGTGATGAGATAAAAAGCCTCCGAGGTTGGGAGCTTTTGGGCGCGGTGTTTGAGGGTTTGCAGGACGTCTGTGCCAACGGGGGTGGATGTCCATTTGCATTCGACAAAGAGGGTTTGCCGGGTTTCGGAGTTGTGGGCGACGAGGTCTATTTCGCTTTGTCTGTCCCACCAGCGTCCGATTCTGTGAAAGTAGAAGGGCGCGGCGTTTTGGTGGTTGCGTTGGATTAAGAGTTCTCGCGTGATGTTTTCAAAGGCAAAGCCCATGAATTCCGATATGTAAGTGTCGAGGCGATTGAGGAAGTACGGAAAATTGCCCGATTCGTAGATGCTCAATTGCCGGTAGATGAATCGCATCCAGAATGTGATAAAGGGGTCGCGGATTTTATAGCGGCTTTTTTTTGTTTTCCATGGTCGTTCGGTGACGGGTACTTCGCGTTCGATGAGGTCGAATAGGTCGGATAATTCGCGCAGGTATTTGGACAGGCTCGTGGCTGGTAGTCCGACGGGACCTGCGATTTCAGATCGGCGGGTTTTGCCCGTGGCGATGGCTTCGAGGATTGCTAGGTAGGTGTGGGCCGTGTTTCCAAATTCGGAGAGGATGATGTCGCGCATTTCATTGCGAAAGGGGGCAAAGGGGGTGAATAATGCGTGATGGAGAATGTGGGGGATGGTGTTGCCACCCAGGTCCATGCTTTCTATGATTTCGTAGTACCGGGGCATGCCGCCGAAGATGCCGTAGAGGGTCAGGATGTCTGTGGGCGATTGAAAGTCGAGTTCTGTGGCGATTTGATAGATGGCGTCGATGGGTAAGGGGCTGAGGTCTATTTCCCGGGTGAGGCGGCCGTAGAGGGGTTCTTTGGCGTCCTGGAAGACTTTTTTCATCAGGCCGACGACAGAACCTATGGCGATGAGATGGATTCTGGATTGTTTTTGCCATGTGTCCCACACGTCCTGGAGGATGGAATAGATGGCGGGTTCGATGGTGAGGAAGTTTTGAAATTCATCGAAGACGACGATCAGGGGCTGGCGCTGGGTTTCGGCAAAGAGGAATACGAAAAAGTCTTTCCAATCTGTAAAAGTGGGCGCGTGGGCAATGTGCGATTTGAGGGTGGCGGAGAATTCGGCGAGGAGGGCATTTGAAGGGCGCTTTTCGACAAAGAAATAGATGCCGCGATTCTGGAGATGCTGGCGCACGAGTTCTGTTTTTCCTATGCGACGTCGCCCAAAGATTGCGGTGAATTGAGAATATTGGGTTGATCTTTCGGTGAGTTCTCGCAGGAGTGCGAGTTCTGTTTCTCTGTCGTAGAATTTCATTATTATTCTTTCAATAATAATTATTTTTAGAATAATAATGAAAATAGGGGCAAATGTCAATAGCGGTTCAGGAGTTGATGGCGATATGCAAAAAAACGTCCGAGATGGGCTTGATATATATACATTATAGATGTATTTTGATAAGAATAAGAGATATATTGCTCGTGTGAGGTCTTTTGAATGCCGCTCTATCTCTATCCAAATGTCTATGCATCTGGATCAGTGCCTTTGGGATGGAGCCCTATTCGAGGTGGAACAGTTAAATATCCAGTTCGCAATCGTTCTGTTATGCATGTATTGAGAAACTTACGGGCCGGAAGATGGCAAAAGGTTATTAAAAAAGGCAACACTGGCGAGGTCCATTATTTTGAACACGAATCTGGCCATGTTGCAGGTGTAAAATACTTTTCGGTGAATTTATGAAAGCACATCATCGCATTCTTCTTTCAGATTCCAATGGGGAGTCTGGGTTGGCATTTTTTGCATTTTTGAATCTGGGGCTTGTGCAGTCCTTACATAGTGGTGCTTTGAGTCCTTCTGAGGCGATTGGACGCTTTTATCACGCGGATAACTGTCTCTATGTCCGCAAGCATTTCCAGAGCCGAGAAGCCAATATGGTTATGAGCCGCGGGGTGCAGTTGCCAGATTTATTTGAGAGTTTGCCCGCTGAAGAAGCCCAGCGCGAATTTTTGCACGAGTTGGAAAAGATACGTGCGTTGTGTTTACAGCTTTTGGAGCGCGAAAGATCTTCAGAGGCTGCTGTGTAATCCCGATCTGAAATTGTGTCAGGTAAATGGTGGGGGCGAGTCTGTGTGTTCGTCCCTGTTTTTTTCATGTCAATACAATTAAGGGTAGAGCCGTCATCGCGGCCCCTGCTTAAAGCATACAGGGGCAGGCTATGAAGTTGAGCCGCGATCCAGAAGGTTTTTGCTTTTCATCCTGTCCATCCTTTCATCCTGTCCATCCTTTCATCCTGTAAATCCTGATCCAGGTTTGATGGCGCGGATGACGGTTTTGATTTCGTCGATTATTGTTTTGCGTTCGAGGATGAGGAGGCCCGAGCCATAACCTGTGGTGAAGATCGCGCTGCCTGCGAGGACGCCCAGCAGTATTGGCAATGTGTTGAGCCATTCGGAACTGGCAAAGTGCAGGCCCGTGCCAATGGCTGCGGCGATGAGCGGGGGGGCATAAGTTTTGGCGATGGGGATATCGACATGTGCGCGTACGAGGATGAGTGCGAGGATGAGGCCGACGAGGGCGATGGCGTTCATGCTGATGGCGATGCCTGTGGCGTCCATGTGATGGGCGAGATAGGGGGCGAGGATGAGGAGGATGAGGGCTTGCGCCGCAGAGAATTTTGCGATGCTTTTGGGGCTGCCTGCGCTGTAAAATAGGGCGTGTATATCGTCGAGTATGGGGCGACAGAGGGCGTAGATGATGAGCCATTGGAGGAGGGGGGCGGCAGGTGCCCAGTCGGGTTTGAAGATGTGGATCCATCGGTTGGCTTCGAGCGCGAGCACGAGGGAGATGGGGACTGTGGTGCGGAGGATGAGGCGCGAGGTTCGGCGGTATGCTGCGGAGAGTTGGTCGCGGTTGTTCTGGTAGCGCGCGTACACTGTGGCGGTGATGCGTACCATGACCATGGTGATGGCTCCGGTGGGTATCTGTGCAAAATTGTGTGCGGCGTCGTATATGCCGCGCAGGCTTAGTCCGAAGAACAGGCTGATGATGAGTTTGTCGTAGTGTTGAATGAAGATTTTGGGTATGCCGCCGATCCAGAACCATAAGCCGTAGCGGATCATGCGCCGCGCGGCTTGTGCGTTGAAGGTGTGTAGCTGGTTCAGGGGCGGGGGATGGCGGAGCCAGACGACGGTGCAATAGAAGAGGATGTAGGTGACGCTGTATGGGAAGAATCCGAAGATGAGTGCCCATTTGCCGTATCCGAGGTAGGCAACGGCGAGGCCGACGAGGGCTGCGAGGATGGTTCCGCCTGCATGTGCAAAGGCGAGGCGCCCGAATTCGAGGTCGCGCTGGAGTTGGGTTTCGGCGGTGAGAGCGGCTGTTCGGATCAGGTCGAATGCGCCCAGTATGCCCAGAGCGATGGCGACTTTGGGGTAGGTTTGTTCTGTATCGGTGTCTGTGATGTAGGTGTTGAATGTGCGGGTGAGTTCAAACAGGTGCTCGGAATAGAGGGCGATGCACAGGGCGAGGAGTGTGCTGATGCTGCCCAGGCTGACGCTGAGTACAAAGTGTGTGGGGGCGAGGTCGTGGACGTTGTCGTGTTCGTGCAAGAGGGCGTAGTGCAAGCCGAGGTCGCGGATGGCGATTATAAGGACGAGTATGGAATAGGCTGTTGCGATGGCGCCAAAGTCTTCGGGGACGAGGATCTGATAGAGCAGGAGGAGGACCGCGAAGTTGATGAGTCGCGCGGGGTAGGTGCTGCCGAAGGTCTGGATTGTGCCGCGGGCAATGCGCTGGATGGCGGATTTTTCAGTTGTGGGTTTTTTCATGGGGTTTGTACAGGCTCAGCGCGATTGCCGCGATGAGGATGATAACGCCGCCGAGTGTGATCCAGCGCGTGGTGGCTACGATGGGGTCGCGGTAGGTGAGTTCGACGATGTGTTCGCCGGGTTCAAGCGCGACTGCGGTCCAGAGGTAGTTGGCGCGGATGAGGGGTTTGGGTTCGCCGTTGACGGTGGCAGTCCAGTTGGGGTGGTGGTTTTGCGAGATGACGAGGATGCGGGGTCCGGGGGCTGTTGTGCTGAGTTTGAGATGGCCCTGGTGTTCGTTGTATTCGAGGCGTTTGACGCTGCCCGGTTCGCTGGCGTTGGGGTCGGGGGTGATGCCGGGGTTTTCTTCGATGATTGCTGTTTGCATGGGGTTGGTGTTGGGGTCGGTCAGTTTTTGGAGGATCTGGTTTTCATCGGGGATGATTTCGTATTGGGGCGCGAGATAAAACCACGGTAGCGCACCGGGGTTGCGGTAGATGTGCAGGCCCTGGCGTCCGGCAATTTTTTCGAGATATGGGATGTTCAGTTCAGAGGGTGCGACGATGTATCTGGTGTTGAGGAGGTTGAGGATCGCGGGGTTGTTGATGGCTCCGGATTTGAGGATGTGATCATAACGCCTGATGGCGAAGTCGTGAAATCCGGTTACGAGGTCTATGCCGGGCAAGGGCATCTGGTTGTGGTCGGGTAGGGCGAGTACGCGGAAGAGGCTGTTGTCCCGTTTGAGGAAGGCAACGGCGTCGGCATTGACGCGCTCTTCTGGTAGAACGCGGTTGGGGTTGGCATAGTTGAGAAATAGTTTGTCGATGCGCCATGTGTCGATGAGGAGGACGGTGAGGAGCACAAGGGCAAAGGTGTGGATTTGGAGTTTGTTTTGTGCGCGGAGATACGAGATGGCGGTGAGTGTGCCGACGAAGAGTGCGGCGAGCAATGCGCCCTGTCCTGTATGGGTGAGGTTCGCCTGGGCGATTTGCTGACGGGAGGAGGGTATGTCTGTCCAGACGATGTTTTGCCATAAGGATAAGAGTGCGGAGGGGACGAAGGCAAATAAGAGGAGGATTGCGGTGCATATCCCGCCTGCGATGCCGAGTTTTTTTGCTGCTTCCGGGGTGATGTCGTCGGTTATGAGGCGGTGAAGACCGTACGCGCCGAGGGCGCACAGCGCAAAGGCAAAGAGGAAGGCGATCATGCCGGGTGCGCGCAATGTGCTGACGCCGGGGACGAGGTGGTAGAGGAGTTTGTGCAAGGGGGTGTGGGGTCCGAGTGCGTAGGCGACTGAGAGTATGAAGAGGCCGAGGAGGAATGCGATGTGGGTTTTTTTGCGCGTGCGCGAGAGGGCAAGGATGGCGAAGAAGAGGGGGACGATGCCGACGTATTCGGAGTTGATTTTGAAGGCGTTGCGTCCCCAGTATTTGTGGGCTGTTGTGTTGGTGTCAAAGGCGACAAATTCGGGGATGACGAGGGCGAATATTTCTTCGGGATGAAGCGACCAGGATGAGGCAAATTCATACCCTTCGTCGGTTTGTTGTTCGGTGAAGGCGCGTTTTGAGGCGGTTTTTGTGTTCCAGTATTGTGGGATGACGCCTTCTGCGCCGATGGCGAGGCCCAGGCAGATCGCGCCTGCTGATAAGAGGGTTTGATAGAGGGCGGTTTTTGTTCCATTGCGGGACAGGCCCCATAAGAGTTTGTAGAGGAAGAGCAGGCCCAGTCCCCAGAGGGCGAAGTAGGCCATCTGGAGGTGCGGGCTGTAGATGGCGATGCCGACGGTGCCGCCGAGGATTAAAAAGTAGATGATGCGCCGCGTGTCCATGCCGCGGTTGAGCGCCCAGTACATGAGGGGGAAGAGGCCGATGACGGTCATTTTTGCATAGTGCCCGGCATGCGAGAAGGAGAGGAATGCCGGGGCAGAGGCATAGGCCGCACCCGCGATGAGGGCGGCGAGGGGATGGAGGCCAAAGCTGCGCGCGCAGAGGTACATGAAGTAGCCCGCTGTGAACATGGCAAAGATGTAACGCCAGCCAAAATAGCGGTGTTGGCTGGTGAAGAGGTCGATGACGATGAGGGGATAGTATTGGGCGCGCAGCGCGGCGGATTCTGGCATGCCACCCATGTATCGACTCCAGTTTTTTGGCGGCAATTTGCTCAGGGCTTCTGCAAAGGGTTCGTTGCCTCTGTGAAATTCTGCACCGGTGTCGGTGCCGTAGATTACGTCGCCCGTGATGAAGATGTGATAGAAATAGCCGGTTGTGAGGAGGGCAAAGAATACAACGGGTACCCAGGGGCGGGATAGGAGGTTGGTGAGTGTAGATGGGGGTTTTGGTTGGGAAGAACGGCGAGGAGGCATAGTTTATATCCATGTTTGAGGTTGTTGCGCGAGGATGGATTCGCTGCGTGGGGTAAAGTAAGATCGGGTCGTCGTGAAAAAAGGCGTCAATTGTCCCTCCTCTTCCGGTATCAACACAGAGCGTATCCAGGCGTTCATTTTATCTGGACCGTCAAATTGTCCTGACCGTTCGACAAGTTCGTTCCAGTATTTTGTTCGCGCTAACCGGAGCCGTTCCGCGTTGAGGTTCAGTATATCATCAATAGTTCTCCTAACGCGAGCGGTAGGAATACCTTCAGATTCGCACGCTTTTTCATCAACTTCGATAAGGCCATCGCTAAGGACCTTGATAAGCGATGGTCGGGCGGGTAGTAGCCGGGGGTCAATAAAGTTTTCGTCGTTCTGATTCCCCTTTGCCTGGCCACAGCTTGTTCCCCCGCGCTTACTGGCCTTCGATTCTGTTCCACCTACACAACAGGCGACCAGATTGGCTATATCGAGGGCCTTTGATTTACCCATTTCGTCGTCGCTCTGCGGGATCACATGTTCAATCTGACGAGGCCATGCTGGGATTGCAATCTCGCAGTAGGCGCAAAGTCCATGCTGGTTTTGGGCCAGCGCATCCATGAGTTCATTGCGTGACGCTCCCGAATTGTGAGAGCAGAATTCGGTCCAATTCGCATTGGCTCTCACAATATTGAGATATTCAGCAAGGCCGGGTGTAGATTCGTTCACTTCTCGGATTTTCTTCATTGGGACTCGGCCATTTGCTCGAATAGTTTGCGTTGCTTAATTTCGAGGTCGGCACTGATAAGGGCGTAATCGTGGGGCGAGAGTTTTTCGAGCCTGCGCCTGAGCTTCAAGGCGTCTGTTGTTTCGCCCTGTCCTTCGCTGACCAGACGCCGGTATTCATCCAGAACTTTTGTGAATTTGTTATCGGGTCTTTCGCTCACATGCATTACCGCAGCGAGAACATCTCCGGCTTCGGCACCATAAGTTGCTGCTGGAGGTGGCTCGGCAACAATGTTTTCACCATCTCGGTACAGTTCTACAATGCGCTCTGGCTCGACTGTCGTTAGCACCTGCGGGCTGTGGGTGGTGACGATGAATTGCGCGTTGGGGAATGTCCGCATGAGGTCGTTGAGGATGCGCTGCTGCCACGCCGGATGCAGGTGGAGTTCGATTTCGTCGATGAGGACGATGGCTTCGGATTGGAGCGGGTCGTCCATGTGCGGGTTGCCCTGTGCCATGCGCCGCGCGAGATCCGCCGCGAGCGCGAGTACGATGCGATAGCCGCCGCTCAATTGGTTGAGGGAGAGTTTTTCTGCCCGGCCTTCCTCGGATTTCTGGGATACCACAAAACGAAGTGGGTTTAACTCGATACGTGGGTCGGACACTTCCGGAAGCATGGAGGAGATCGCCTGACGAATTATGGATACATCTTTGAGTTGATAATCGAAATCGCGCCGCTCTCTCCGTTCTCGAAGCTCTTCGTTTTCTTTAAAATAAAACCAGGTCAAGAGATCCTCGAAATCTGTGTGGGCAAGGGCACCCTTCAGTGCGTCACGACGAGAGGGCTTGTATTGGGAACCACGTTGTGACAATACCCAGTCCGGTATATCGGATAACATGCGATCAGTGCCATAGAAGGCGACTATCGGCATATCTTCCTCTCTTGTAGCAAGAGCTTCTTCTAATCCCGACCGCATCGCATCATTGATAGCTATTCTCTGCGCTTCCTCTCGTTCATCTGTCGCTTTATCTCCTTGTCGTTCCCCTATGATTCCATCTATTGACTCGACGATGATCTGCGGAGGTCCTGCGCCCTCACGCCAATCCTCCTCGGAAAGATCAAAGGACAATTCATTGAGAAAAGATCCCAGCCACTCTCCCAAACCCACAGCAATCGCGCTCAGAACACTCGTTTTGCCGTGCCCATTGGCTCCGTGCAACACGGTTAGTTTTTGGTCAAGAGGTAGTACGAGGTTTTCTATGGCGCGATAATTTTCAATTGTTACGGATTTCAGTTTCACGATCGCACCTCCTGTATTTTGGGTTTCGTCCATAAATCCATCAATGTCTTAAAGATGTATTTAAACCTGTTGTTTGGCAACTTTCAAATAGACTTCTTCTTGCGCCTGTGCCGTGCGGTCCCAGGTGAATTGGGCGGCCCATTTTCTCCCTGCTGTTCCCAGGCGTTTGCGCAGGAGGGCGTCGCTGCGCAGGCGGTTCATGGCGCTGGCGAGTGCCTGGGGATTTTCGGGGGGGACGAGGAGACCGGTTTCATCGGCGCGGATGGCATCTGCCAATCCGGGGATATTTGTGCCTATGACGGATTTGGCTGCGGCAGCGGCTTCGATGGCGACGATGCCCCAGCCTTCGTAGCGCGAGGGGGTGCAGACGAAGAGGGCATGGCCTATGAGGCTATTTTTTTGTTCGGGTGTGACGGCGCCGGTGAATTCGACGCGGTTTGCGATGTTGAGATCATTGGCGATGGATCGTATTTCGCGTTTGCTTTGCGGGGTTCCGCGACCTGAGAGAATGAGGCGGATGTCGGGTGCGTTGAGTTTGGCAAAGGCGGATAGGAGGACGTCGATGCCTTTGTTGTGGATGTCCATGCGTCCAAAATAGAGGATGTAATTCTCTTCTGCCCAGGGTGCTTCAAAACAGATTTGATCGACGCCGGTATAGACGAGGTGAAATTGCGCGTTTGTCGCGCGTTTTTCAAGCTGGCGCGTGACGGTGGGCGAGATGGTCAGGATGTGCGGGTGAAGGCGCAGGGCGCGCTGTTCGGCTTTGCGGGCAATGTGGCCGAGCAGGGGATATTTTGCAATGGCGTGGTCGTCCATGAAGTGGAAGAATTCGAGGAGGCTGTCGCGTCTTTTTTTTGCGGAGACGAAGAGGGGGGCAAAGGCCGAGAATTGATGCACCCACAGGTCGGGGTTTGCGCGGGCGATTTCGCGGGAGGCGTGGTGGGCAAAGCTCATTCGGCTCCGGAGATACGAGCGGTCTGATCCCACGCGGCGGATGTGTACGCCTTCTCGGGTTTCTTCTCTGGGTGCGTTGGGATACGCGCCTGTTATAATGGTGATCTGGTGTTTGTGCGACAGGCGACGGGCTATTTCCCATGTGCGCAGAGCACCACCCCCACCACACCAGGGGTTGTCGATGTCGTCGTATAAGGTGTGTAGAATTTTCATTAAAAAATAATCATTTACGATCTTTCAATAAAAGTTCAGATGCAGAGGTACCCTTGCCGCACACGGGTTTAACCTTTCTAAAACTATTATCTGCAGGAAATTTTATAGCTGGATCATTAGCCAATGATGTTTTGATTTGAGAGATCTCGCTTACTTTGTTGATTTTATGGACAAACTCTAACACCTGAAGGAGTTCGCCTTCATTTAATTGGTCTATCGTTTGGTAGAGAGATTCTTTAATTGCGCTCATGATATATTCTCCTTTTTATGATATTTTTTCTTATATGTAATTTACCTATTTCGCGTTGGAATGTAAAGGTCGTCGGTCATTGCAATGTGCGACTAATGTTTAAGAATTCTTCTACGACGTCGAATAAGTCGTTGCCAATATAGCTTATGCGGTCGCGCGTTTGTCGGTCGATTTTTTTCAGGGCATCTTCGCCAGAGCCGGTTCGCACGAGGGCTGCGCGACAGCCGGCGTTCCATCCGGCTTCGAGGTCGGTTGCGTTGTCGCCTATCATGATAGAACCCGCGAGGTCGATGTTGTGTTCATTGGCGGCGCGCAAGATCATGCCCGGCGCGGGTTTGCGGCAGGTGCAGTTGTCTCTTTCGTGATGGGGGCAATGGTAGATGGCGTCGATGGAGGCGTTGTAGGCTGATAATTGACGTTTGAGTTCGCGGTGGATCTCAGAGAGTCCGGTTTCTGTGAGCAGGCCGCGACCTATGGCGGATTGGTTGGTGATGACGATGACGGGATAACCGGCCTGGTTGAGGCGCGCAATGGCTTCTCCCGCGCGTGGGATGAGTTGGAGTTGTTCCACGCGGTTGAGGTAGTGGACCTCGATGTTGATTGTGCCGTCGCGGTCGATGAATGCTGCGGGTTTTGCGTTCACAGGCTTCCTTTGGTTGAGGGTATGCCGCTGATCCTGTTGTCGAGGGTGACGGCTTGTCGCAGGGATCGGGCGACGGCTTTGAAGATGGCTTCCATGCCGTGGTGCGCGTTGTTGCCGCGGATGAGGTCGATGTGCAGGTTCATGCGGCTGTTGTGCGCGAGTGCGGTGAAAAATTCGAGGCCCAGTGCCGTGGGAAATGCGCCGATGCGTTCTTCGGCGAATGCGGCGTTATAGATGAGGTGCGCGCGGCCAGAGAGATCGACGACGGCGCGGGCGAGGGCTTCGTCCATGGGTACGTACGCAGCGCCGAATCGCGCGATGCCGGCTTTGTCGCCCAGTGCGTTGGATAGTGCTTGACCGAGGCAGATGCCGACGTCTTCGACGGTGTGGTGGGCATCGACTTCGAGGTCGCCTTTACAGGTGACGGTGAGGTCGAATAAGCCGTGGCGGGCAAGGGCTGTGAGCATGTGGTCAAAGAAGCCGATGCCCGTGTCGATGTGCGATTCTCCCGTGCCCGTGAGGGCGAGGGTGAGGTCGATGTCGGTTTCAGAGGTTTTGCGCTGGATGTGTGCGGTGCGTGAGGACATTGGATATGTGCCTTTTTGTGTAGGGGACGGCCCCCGTGCCGTCCCGTGTGTCATCGCGGCAGGGTGTAAGCCGCAATCCAGAAGGTTTTGCCTTTTAATTCTCATCAGCAGGTTCCGGTAGTGTGCGGTCGATCTGGTCGTGTTTGTATCCAAAGCCGGGACCTTCGACTGTGGAGATGTCGATGTGGCCGTTTTGCCGGCGATAGACGCCGGGGTGTACGGCGGCTTCGGGGATTGAGGCGTCGGGGTAGAATTGCATGGCGTTGGTTTCAAAGCCCATGACGGTTCCGGCATACGCGGTGAGCAGGGTGTGGGGGATTTGCGCGAGCATGGGATTTGTGAGGTCCTGTACCATGAGTGTCATGCCGTGTGCGCGCGCCCAGCAAAGGGAGAGCAGGGCGCCGGTCTGGGTTTTGCAGGTTTTGAGGGCTACGCCGGTCCAGCCGAGTTGCCGCCCCAGGCATATCACGCGCCAGTCGTGCGCGCTTTCGTCCATGAAGAGGGGTTTGCGCGCAGAGATACTGTGTACGTGGAGGGGGTTGTCGGATAGTTCATAGGCAAAGGGCTGTTCGACGTAGAGGATCATTTGATAGATGCGCGGGTGGTCGGTGAGGAGGCGGTCCAGGATGTCGTTGACGTAATCGACTTGTTGGACGGTGCAGTTGAAGTCTGTACACAACCACATGGCGTTGTGTTCGATGCCGATTTGTCCGATGCGGACGATGCGGTCGTAATCCCACCCGGGTTCTTGTCCGGTGAGTTTGATTTTGAGGCAGGTGATGCCGTCGCGCCGTATCCAGTCGGGGAGGACTACGGGATAGCCGTCGTCGGGTTCATCGCCCGTGCGTTCGGCGTCGTCGAGGAGGTCGTTGCCGCCTACGGCGTGCCATGCGGGCAGGTGGTTTGGTCGCGGGCGGATGAGATAGTTTTCGGGATAGCGACCGGCGAAGTTGTCGTCGATGTCGTCGGCGGGGTCGAGGTAGTGCGAGAGGTCGGCGTTCATGAAGTCTGCGTTGTACGTGTCGTAGATGTCGATGTTGTGGCACATGCCATAAGCGTCGTGCAGGGCGAGGTCATAAGCCGAGGCACAGACGAGCGCGGATAGGCGGGGCATGTCCCCTGTGGTATTTTGTTGTTCGATGTTGAAGGCCGATAGGAGATTGGGGAGGATGTTTTCCTGGAATGTGTGGCCGATTTCGATGGGGTGACCGGTTGTGTCGATATCTGCCCATGCGCGTCCGATTTTGAGGCAGAAGTTTTTCATGGCCGTTTCTCGGATGGCATAAGTAAGGTGTGGCGATGGCCATGCCCAGGGCGCGCTTAAGGGTGTTTCTCCCCAACCTGAAGCGGTGTTGCCGCGCTTGTCTTCAATGTCGATGCGAACTCTGACGCAGGTGACGCTGTCGAGTTGTTCGGTGCCAAAGCGATAGGGTATGCGCGTTTGTACGGGGAGGAAGTAGGTGGCGACGGTTTTGATTTTTATGTCTGTTGGTTTTGGCATGGGTTTGTCTCACTGTTCCAATGTTCTTTTTAGAGCGTCTAAAAAACGGTCGTTTTCTCGTTCTGTGCCGATGGATACGCGCAGCGCCCTGTCGAGCATGGGATAGGATGTGACGTTGCGGATGAGTACGCCTTGTTCGATTAGTCCGGTGAAGACGAGGTCTGGATCGGCGACTTCAAAGAGGATGAGGTTGGCGTGTGATGGGTAGGGTGTGACGCCATCTATTTGGGTGAGAGATTGGAAGACGCGCTCGCGTTCTGAGCATATAAATGCGATGCGTTTTTGTATGAGGTCTTTGTGGTTGAGGATGGCCATGGCTGCTGTGTGCGAGAAGATGTTGATGTCAAAGGGGATTTTGCCTTTGATGATTTCGTCGCGCAAGTCGGGATGGGCGATGAGATATCCGATGCGGATGCCAGCGGCGCCAAATGCTTTGGAGAGGGTTTTGAGTACGATGAGGTTGGGGTGTTTGGGCAAGAGGTCGATGGCGGTTTGGTTGTAGAATTCGCCGTAGGCTTCATCGACCATGACGAGGGCGCTGGTGCTGGATAGGAGTTTGTCGAGGTCCGCGTTTGAGATGGCACATCCCGTGGGGTTGTTGGGGGAGCAGAGGATGATGAGGCGCACGTTTTTTTCGCTGGTAGCGCGGCATAAAGCCGGGATGTCGAAGCCGTAGTTTTCTGTGAGGGGAACGTCGAGGATGCGTCCGCTGAATATGTCGGTGTAGAGACCGTAAAGAGAGAACGAGGGTGAGGGGATGACGACCTGGACACCGGGGGCAGATACGACGCCGAGGACGAGTTGCACGAGGGTGTTCGATCCGTTGCAGACGATGAGTCCTTCGGGTTGGACGCCTACGTGGTCGGCGAGTGCTTCGACGAGGTCCATTTGCATGGGTTCGGGATAGCGCGACCAGGATTTGTCGCGGACGGCGCGCAAGATGTCGTCTTTCAAGCTGTCGGGTACGTCATAAGGGCTTTCGTTCTGGTTGAGCTTGATGGGACAGTCATAGGCTGTGAGATGATATCCGTGCAGGGCGCGGACTTCGGGTTTTATGTTTTGGAGATAGGTCATTTTCCCATCCTGATCCTGATGGCATTGGCATGTGCGTCGAGGCCCTCGGTTTCGGCCATGCTGATGATGTGGCCCGCGGTTTTTTGCAGGCGTTGTTCGGTGTATTGCAAGATGCTGATGGTTTTGGTGAAGGTGTCAACGCCAACGGATGACGCGAATCGGGCAGCGCCAGCTGTGGGCAGGATGTGGTTGGTGCCCGCGTAGTAGTCGCCCACGGGTTCGGATGATGCCGCGCCGAGGAATACAGCGCCGGCATGGCGAACCGATTGTAGATGCGCCCAGGGGTCGGCGACGATGAGTTCGAGGTGTTCGGGTGCAATGCGGTTGGCGAGGTCAATGCCTTCGGCGAGGTCGCGGACGACGACGATTGCGCCGAATCGGTCGAGTGCTTTTTGTATGGCTTCGCGGTGCGTCAGGTCGGCGGCTTGATGGGCGATTTCGTCGGCGATTTGCGTTGCGAGGTCGGCAGAGGGCGTGATGCAGACCGCGGCTTCAAAGCCGCTGCCGTGTTCGGCCTGTGAGAGGAGGTCGGCGGCGATGTGTTTGGCGTTTGCGGTGTGGTCGGCGATGACGACGATTTCGCTGGGTCCGGCGATCATGTCGATGTCAACGGTTCCGAAAACGAGTTTTTTTGCGATTTGTACATAAGGGTTGCCGGGTCCGACGAGTTTGTCAACGCGGGGTATGGTGTCGGTGCCATAGGCGAGTGCGGCGATGGCTTGCGCGCCAAATACTTTGTAGATTTCGCGTATGCCCAGGTGATGGGCTGTGGCGAGGACGGCGGGGTGTATGGTGCCGTTTGCCTGAGGGGGCGTGGCGACGCAGAGGTGCGGGACGCCCGCGATTTGCGCGGGGATGGCGGCCATGAGCAGGGTGGAGAATAAGGGGGCACTTGCACCGGGGATGAGCAGGGCAACGCGTTCGATGGGGAGGATGCGTTTGCCGAGGATGACGCCGTCGCCGTCTTCGATGAAGTAGGATGTTTGTCGCTGGGTTTCGTGAAATTTGCGGATGTTTGTCGCGGCTGCGTCTATGATTTCGATGAATTTGGGGTCGGCGTTGCGATGGGCGGCTTTGATTTCGGTTTCGGGCACGCGGATGTCGATTATGTCGATGCCGTCGTATTTTTTGGTGTACGCGAGCAGGGCGCGATCCCCCTGTTTTTTTACGGTGGTGACGATTTCCCGCACGGTGGCTTCCTGTTCGGCGGAGAAATCAGGGCTGCGCGAGAGGATGGCGTCGAGTTTTGGGGGTGTTTTGTCGCGGTTGTATGTGATGAGTTCGATCATGGATAAAAGTTCCGCAGAAAAAAACGCGAATAATTTGAGCGTTTTTCGCAGATGGACGCAGATGGACGCAGATGAGATGAATGTAGGGGCGGAGGCATGCCTCGCCCTAATCGTCTATTTAGAAGTTAATAAATCACTTTGTTTAAGGGATATTCGATGATGCCTTCGGCGCCTGCTTTTTTGAGTTTTGGGATGAGGTCGCGCACGACGCGCTCATCGACGATGACTTCGATGGCGACCCAGTTTTCGTCGAGTAAGTTGGCGATTGTGGGGTTGTTGAGCGCGGGTAAGTTTTTGACGATTTGCGCGAGGTCGTCGCGGCGTACGTTCATTTTGAGGCCGACTTTGTCTTCGGCGTTGAATGCACCGATGAGCAAGGTGGCGATGTGTTGCGCTTTTTCGCGTTTCCATGCATTGTTATAGGCATTTTTGTTGGCTATGAGTCTGGGCGTGGTTTCAAACATGGTGTCTATGACGCGCAGGTTGTTGGCGCGCAAAGACGATCCGGTTTCGGTGAGTTCGGCTATGGCATCGACGAGGCCGGGTACGCGGACTTTGGCTTCGGTGGATCCCCAGGAGTATTCGACTTCGGCGGTTATGCCGTGGTTTTTGAGGTGGTTGCGCGTGGCTGTGACGAGTTCGGTGGCGATGCGCTTGCCCTGCAGGTCCTGTACGGTCTGGATATCCGAGTCTTCGGGGACTGCGATGATCCAGCGCGCGGGTTGCGATGAGGTTTTGCTGTAGGCAAATTCGGCGATTTCAATGATGTCGGCTTCGTTTTCGCGGATCCAGTCAATGCCGGTGAGGCCTATGTCGAGGACGCCGCGTTCGACGTAGTGCGCGATTTCCTGGGCGCGCAGAAATAAGCCCTCGAGTTCGGGGTCGTCGATGACGGGCGTGTAGGACCGGTGGCTGGCGCGGATGCGATAACCGGCTTTGGCAAATAGGGTGAGCGTGGATTCCTGCAGGCTTCCAGAGGGAAGGCCGATTTTTAGTATGGGCATAAGGGATCTGCTCCTGTATTAACACATAAATCAGATGAGCCATTGGGCACAGCGCGCAAGTCCGATTCGCAGCGGACATCTTTATGGCATTGCAATCTGAAGGCCACTGTATGGCGTATTGTCACAAGAACGATTCGCGCTGTGCAAGCCCCCCCGCAGGGGCGCCCTTTTTTTGCTTCATTTTTTTGGCGCGCAAAAAAATGAAGTCGCCGAAGGCATGAAAAAAACTTTATACTTCGCTGTACTACAACAAATGAATTATACACACCCCTGATTTATTTTTTTCATTTACTACATCTACATCTGTATAAGATAAGATTTTTTGTTTTTTTTGGGAAATTTAATGCCTATAATTATGAAAATTGAGTTATCTCAGAAGAATTGATCTAAAAACAGGAGCCTAACCATGGGAAAATCGCATCTTGTCGGTTTGATTACGGATACACATGATAATAAACACGCGATTGAGAAGGCCGTTGCACTTTTTAACGCGCGGGATGTGGGGCTGGTGCTGCACGGGGGCGATTATATCGCGCCGTTTAATGCGCGCTGGATGAGTGATTTGACGGTGCCTTTTGTCGGGGTTTTTGGGAATAATGATGGGGAGAAGTTCGGTTTGCGGGCACTTTTTGAAGATCTGGGACCGATTCACCGCCCGCCTTATGTACACGAGTGGGAGGGCAAGCGCATTTTGATGTTGCACGAACCCGATGAGGTGGATGCCCTATCACAGAGCGGTGCTTATGATGTGATCTTTTACGGGCATACGCACGAGA
Organism: Candidatus Latescibacterota bacterium; assembly: GCA_965205975.1. Taxonomy (GTDB): domain Bacteria; phylum Latescibacterota; class UBA2968; order UBA2968; family UBA2968; genus VXRD01. Next base: position 3,945,333 of record OZ242195.1, on the reverse strand, counting down.
TTGATGTTCGCAGAGGAGATACGCTGGTGATTAATCCGGGAGAGGCGTGCGGCTGGACAACGGGCAGGGAGACGGTGGGGATTCTAAATTTGAATGCGATGGATGTGGAGATTGTGGAATTGTAGGTGAGGTGTAATATGAACGAACATATCGACGGTATTGTTGCATTGATGCCCAGAGAGCCTGGTGTGTACATGATGAAGGGCGATGAGGGGCAGATTATTTATATCGGGAAGGCAAAGGTGTTGCGCAGCCGGGTGCAGCAATATTTTCGTCCCAATGCCCATGATGGGCGGCGGCAGTTTCGGGCACTGGTTCGCAATGTGCGCGATTTGGAATATATTGTTACGGATACGGAGTTGGAGGCGTTGATTTTAGAGGCGAATTTGATCAAGGCACACAAGCCGCGCTACAATATCAGTTTGAAGGACGACAAGAAGTATCCGTATATCCGCATTACAAAGGAGGCGTTTCCCCGCGTTGTGGTGACGCGCGATGTGGTGAAGGATGGGTCGCGCTATTTGGGTCCTTATACGGATGTGCGGGCGATGCGGCGCATGGTGGAGACGATGCACAGGTTGTTTCGGATTCGGAGTTGTGATTACGATTTGCCAAAGGCCAATGTGCGGCTGTGTCTGGATTACGAGATCAAGCGGTGCGACGGTCCGTGTGAGGGGTTGATTGTGGCAGGGGCGTATCAAAAGATCGTGGATGAAGCGGTGTTGTTTTTGACGGGGCGGCATACGCAGGTTATGGTGACCCTTAAAGAGCGGATGAAGCGGGCGGCAGAGGCGCTGAGGTACGAGGAGGCGGCGATTTATCGGGATCGCATTCAGGCGCTGGAGCAGGCTTCGAGCCGGCAAAAGGTGGTGTCCAATGATTTGACGGATTGGGATGCGATTGCGGTTGCGCGGGAAGATGACGAGGCTTGCGGGGTGGTGATGGAGGTGCGCGATGGGCGGTTGATCGGGCGGCAGAATTATTTTCTCGGCGGGGTGCTGGATGCGTCCGAAGAGGAGGTGGTTTCAAAATTTGTGCAGTTGTTTTACGCGACGGCTACGTTTGTGCCGCGAGAGGTGTGCCTGCCGGGTGATATCGAGGATCGAGAGACGGTGCTCGATTGGCTTACAGAGCGTTCAGAGGGCGGGGTTGAGATGCGCGTGCCCCAACGGGGGGATAAGTTCCGGTTGGTGAAGATGGCGGAGAATAATGCGCGGCTGTTGTTGACAGAGCGGCGTTTGAAGCGCGAGAATCGCAGGTCGCAAGCACCGGCAGCAGTGCAGGCGCTTCAGCGCGATTTGCATCTGGAGAAGCCGCCGCGGTGGATTGAGGCGGTGGATATTTCAAATATTCAGGGGTCGGATCCGGTGGCGTCGCTGGTGTGTTTTGTGGATGGTAGGGCGCGAAAGCGCGAGTACAGGCATTTTAAAATTACGGGGTTGGAGGGGCCCAATGATTTTGCGATGATGCAGCAGGTGGTGACGCGGCGGTTTAAGCGGTTGATGGAGGAGGGTAAGTCGTTTCCCGATTTGCTGTTGGTCGATGGGGGTAAGGGTCAGCTTTCGAGCGTGGTTGAGGCACTGCGAGCGTTGGGGATTGAAGACCAGCCGGTGATTGGGCTGGCGAAGCGGCTGGAGGAGGTGTTTGTGCCGGGTTTGTCCGATCCGCAGAATATTCCCAAGACGTCGTCGGCACTGAAGTTGTTGCAGATGTTGCGCGATGAGTCGCACCGTTTTGCGATTGCATATCACCGCAAGTTGCGCGATAAGCGGACGCTGACGTCGGAGTTGGATGAGATTCCCGGGGTGGGTCCGTCGCGTCGCGTCGCATTGTTGAAGCATTTTGGTTCGGTGAAGCGGATTCGAGAAGCAGAGGTCGAAGAGGTGGCAGAGGTCGATGGGGTGGGGCTGAGGCTGGCTGAGGTGATTTGTGCGGGGTTGAAATAATGTCTATAGACCAGATACAAATTGCCCCGGAATTGAAGCGGGCGTTGCAGCGGTTTCTCGATTCTGTGACGCTGGAGCGCGGGTTGTCGGATAATACGGCGCGTGCATATCAACGCGATTTGAGCAGGTATTTGACGCTGTTGACAGATTTGGGGATCAATGCGCCGGATGCGATTTCTCAGGCGGAGGTGTCCGCGCTGTTGAATTTGCTTTCGGAGATGGGGCTGGAGGCGTCGAGTGTGGCGCGGAATTTGACGGCGGTGCGGATGTTTCACAGGTTTTTGATGGGGGAAGGGCTTGCACATCGGGATCCGACAGAGCATTTGAAGCCGCCCAAGTTGGGGCGGAAGTTGCCGTCGGTGCTGAATATTTACGAGGTTGAGCGGTTGATGCTGGCGCCGGATGTGGAGACGCCCTTAGGGTTGCGCGATCGCGCGCTTATAGAGATGCTTTATGGGGCGGGGTTGCGGGTGTCGGAGTTGATCGGGTTGTCGCTGATGGATTTGCTGTTTGATGTGGAGGTGGTTCGGGTGCTGGGCAAGGGCGGGCGCGAGCGGGTGGTGCCGATTGGGTCAGAGGGTATCGAGTGGGTGTCTGAGTATTTGGATACGGTGCGTCCAGGTCTGGCTAAGCCGCGTACGGGATCGGAGGTGTTTTTGAATTTTCGCGGTGGTCCGTTGTCGCGGATGGGCGTGTGGAAGTTGCTGAGGCAATATGTGGTGCTGGCGGGGTTGAAGAAGAAGGTGAGTCCGCATACGCTGCGGCATTCTTTTGCGACGCATTTGCTGGAGGGTGGGGCAGATTTGCGGGCGGTGCAAGAGATGCTGGGGCATGCGGATATTTCAACGACGCAGATTTATACGCATGTGGATCGGGAGTATTTGAAGGAGGTGCATCGGACGTTTCATCCGAGGGCTTAAAGGCAAGTAGGAAGTGTGAAGTAGGAAGTGTGAAGTAGGAAGTGTGAAGTAGGGAACGGTGTATGAAGGGGAGTAAATCGAGCATGACTGGTCGCAGTTCAGACCAGTTCACTGTGAAGATGGATTGATAAAAAAACAGGTGCTTCCAGAGCCTCTGCGCTTTTATATTGCAAGAGAAATATTTTACCTTATTTTTTCCGTATTCGCAGTATTCGCAGAGAAAGCCATTTTACAAGGGAGGTTGTTATGTTTCGAGATATTTGTCGCGTGTTCGCGTTGGCACTGGTGGCTGGTGCGATGTGGGTTGGTGGTAATGCACAGGTCACGAGTTCTTCCGCGATGGCCGCCGATGACGAGGATGCGCTCACAAAAGCTTATGTAATGAAGGCCATTGAGCGTTACCAGCGCGATGGCCGGGAAGCCACACTCGCATACTACAGTAGCCGAGAAAGTATCGAAGGCGAGCGGCTCATGCTTATCATTGACCCGCAGCAAAGCATCATACTGGCAAGTGGTTTATCCACGCGCGTCGGTGCGCCCGCGCCCGCCCTCGGTCCAGTCACTCCGGAAGGCATCTGGATGGATCATCAAGGTATTCATCCCAGAACCCGACAGTTAGGCCCCATGCGCAACTTCCTCATTCGGCACGATGATCTCGTTTTCATGGCCGGGCATTTCACGTTGCAAGAAAATCTGGCCGACGTCACCCGCAATTACATCGCCAAAGCGATCGCGCACTACGATCGAGAGGGCCTGGAAGCGACCACCGCGTATTACAACAGCCGGGAAAGCGTGGATGGGCATTTTTATTTGTTCCTCATCGGGGCCGATGATCTCTACCTGGCACATCCCATTTTCCCGCACCTGATCGGCACGGACATCAAGGACGTGGTCGGCTCTGATGGTCAAGAGTTGGGCAAGGAAATCGCCCAAGCCACTGAGGAAGGTCACTGGGTGGAATACCTGTGGCCGAATCCGGTAACACTACGGGAAGAACACAAGGCGGCCTGGGTGGTGCGCCACGACGGGCTGATCTTCGCCTCGGGCTACTACACCTCGGACATCGAGGCGGGACCGCCGTCCTGGCAGGGTGCCGACCCGAGGGAGTACACCGAGGCGTACGTGCAACGGGCCATTGATCGCTACGAGCGCGATGGCCTGGAGGCGATGAAGGCCTACTACAACAGCGTGGCCTCCATTGAGGGCGAGTGGTATTTGTTCGCCACCGACGCGGACGACATGTATCACGTCCACCCGCTGATTTCCAAACTGATCGGCACGGACCTCAAGGATGTGGTGGGTTCCGATGGCTACGAACTGGGCAAGGCGCTGGTCAAGGCGGGGGAAGGCGTGGGTGTTTGGGTAGAATACCTGTGGCCGCATCCGGTGACGCTGGCGGAGGTTCCCAAGGTGGGCTACGCTATCCGGCGCGATGGGATGATTTTCGCTTCGGGCTATTACCCTGCCCCGGAGAATCCCGAAGCGGGCACTAAGGCATACGTGCAGGCTGCCATAGACAAGTACAAACAGGAGGGCCTGGAAGCTACAGTCGCCTACTATAGCAGCCGGGAGAGCATCGAAGGCCAATCGTCCCTGTTCCTGATTGACGAGAATGGCCGCATCGCTGTCTTCCTCGTTGCGCCCGGAGCGGTGGGTCTCAACATCGAAGTTGTCAAGATACCCAGCACCGGATTTGAACTTGGCAAAGAAATAGTGCGTGCGACCGAGGAGGGGCACTGGATTCACTACCAGCGGCCCAACGTGAGAACCGGCGTAATCCTGGATGCACATGCATGGGTGATTCGCTACGATGGTCTGATTTTCGGGTCGAGCTACTTTGGCGAACCGGCGGACGATTGAGTTGCTCGTAAAAGCCTTAGCAGGCGACAAAACTCCATCGCTCATGGCTGCGTTTGAAGCGCAGCCATGAGTAGCTTTAACCGTTTTCGCACCACGCAATATTAGAGGATGTAATCATGGCGGCAGGCAGGCAGGTAAATGAGGGTATTCGCTACGAACCAGAGGACAAATGTCCCCGGTCTGTAGCCATACTCTCTGCCGTTCAGATGGCATCGCCAAATATCGTCATGGTCGTGGTGTTTACGACTGTGGTCATTCGATCATCGGGCGAGACCGGGGCCTATTTGCCGTGGGCCGTGTTTATGGCCTTGATAACGTGCGGATTCACGTCAATTATTCAGGCTTCCCGTGGTCGAATTGGGACTGGACTTCTCATTTTGACGGGTTTCAATATCCCTTTTATTGCGATCTCTACGCTTGCCTTAGAAAAAGGCGGACCGGGTTTGCTGGCGATTTTGACCGTTGTCTCGACGCTCGTTCAGTTGGTGCTCACGATGTACCTTCCGCTGTTGCGCCGAATATTTACGCGAACCGTCAGTGGCACAATTGTGATGTTGGTCGCAGCTACGGCAGCCCCCTTCCTGTTTAACGATGTTGTGAAATCGACACAGGATTTGCCCGTTGATCGCGTTATCGCGACCCTGACAATATCTTTGCTTGTTGGGGTACTGATAATTTTGCGTGCGCCACAGACCTGGCGGCTGTGGATAGTCGGTATCACCATTTTGGCAGGTCTGATTGTCGCAGTGCCTTTGGGGTTGTACGATAACAACGGTGTGGTCGAAGCTGCCTATATTGGTTTTCCCGTTCCCGTCTGGGAAGGTTTGGATTTGACCTTTGGCGTTGAATTTTGGGGACTTCTGCCGGCTTTTATCTTTGTCGGTTTGGTGACTTTTGTGAAGGCTGTTGGGGATATTGGCGTGATCCAAAGAGCTTCGCACCGAGAGGTACAGGCACAGGATTTCAGAGTTGTTCAAGGCGGTCTCAATGCCTACTCCGTGGGCAATTTGATCGTGGGCTTTCTGGGCATTCCCTCTGCCACGACGCCCTGGGCACTCACTGCAACGTATGTCTCTCTTACAGGCGTGGCTACGCGGATGGTGGGTGTGTACATGGGGTTGTTTATGATCGGGGCGGCATTTTTGCCCAAGTTGGGGGCTTTTCTCATTGCGATTCCGAGTTCGGTTCTGGCAGCTGTCTATATCATCGTATTTGGCGGGCTTTTCGTGGAAGGGGCAAAGGTGGCGTTAGATGATAAGATTGATCATCGCAAGAGTATCGTCATCGCGGTATCGATAATGGTTGGGCTTTCTTCTGGGAGTATTGCTGGATTTTTTGACGGGTTTGTGCGCGAGTTGCTCAATAGCGGGGTTACGGTGGGAAGCCTGACGGTTATTGGCATGACGCTTTTGGTGGAATTGACCGGTTCGCGGCGGAGAAAAATTCAAGTGCCGCTGGAGTTGTCTGCATTGCCCGCGATTGACGAGTTTCTCGTTGCGTTTGCCGAGAAATACGGTTGGACGGAGAGCGGGCAATACCGCCTGCGTTCGGTAGGGGAAGAGATGCTGGTGAGTCTTGTGACTGAGGATGAAAAGGAATCTTCCAGTACACCGCGGCAACTGATCATGGGTATTCGCATGGATAATGGGGCAGCAGAGGTTGAATTTCTGGCGGCTTCGGATGGCGAGAATATCGAAGACCAGATCGCGTATTTGGGTGAGGATGCGTATGCCGAGGATGATCACGAGTTTTCGATCCGGCTTTTGCGGCATTACGCTTCATCGGTGCATCATCGGAAGTATGAGGGGATCGATGTTATTACGGCTCGGGTGGAGAATGCGATGTGAAGGGCGAATAGACGAATAGACGAATAGACGAACCCTGCCCAACCACCCAAAGTCAGTGCTAATCCCGATTCGCTGATTCGCTGATTCGTTGATTCGTCTTTGCGTTCATAAGGTGAGAAACTTCGGATAGGTGGTCAGGTTTTCGAGGCCGTCTTCGGTGACGACGGCGAGGTCTTCGATGCGTACGGCGCCTCGACCGGGATAATAGAGGCCCGGTTCAACGGTGACGATGTGCCCTGCGCGGAGATTTCCCGGGGTTTTGCCGATGCGCGGGGGTTCGTGGATTTCAAGGCCCAGGCCGTGGCCCGTGCCGTGGAAGAAGCCCTGCATTCGGCCGTCTATGTTGCCGGTTTCGAAGTTGCGGTTTTCAAATAGTTCTGTAAGTGATCGGTGGATGGCCTGGCCGTCTGCGTCTGCGCGGACGCTGTCGAGGACGAGGTTTTGTCCGGCGAGGACCGCGTCGTAGATGTTCTGGAGGTCGGCAGAGGGTTCGCCTTTGACGACGGTGCGGGTGAGGTCGGCGAAATAGCCGGTGATATTTGAGCGCGGAAAGATGTCGATGATGATGGATTGGTGCGCGTGCAGGGGGCCGGTGCCTTCGTTGTGGGGGTCACAGGCTTGATCGCCGCCGGCGACGATGGTGTGACCGGCTGTGCAGTCGCGTTCGAGGAGGAGAAATTTTATTTCGCGTTTGACGGTTTCCGATGTGAGGGGTTCGCCGCTGTGGTAGAGGAGGTCGCCGCGGATTTCCGCGTTGCGGATGAGGGTTATGGCGGCGTCCATTGCGGCTTCGGTGTGTTGCTGGACTTCGCGGATGTGTTCGATTTCATCAGGGGTTTTGATTTCCCGGTCGGGCCAATACGCGCCTTCTGGAAATGCCACTGTGTAGCCGCGTTCGCGCAAGTCGTCTGCCGTGGCTATGGCAAAGGCGCGGGGGACGTTCAGGTGGGTGATATTTTTTTCTTGTAGTACTTCGTGTAAGGCATCGATTTGAGAGGGTTCTTCGTCGGTGTCGTTTTTTTTTGCTTTTTCCTGGTATTCAGATAAGGAGAGTACATGATCGACCTGGGCTTGCGCGCGTGCACGGTCGCGTTCCAGGTCGGACATGAGGAGGTGTTTTTCCTCGCCGATTTGAAAAAAGATAAAGGGGTCGGGTGCGAGAAAGCGCGTGGCGTAATACATGTCGGCGTCGGTTTCGCTGGCGGCGATCATGAGCCGCGCTTCAGAGGTGCTCATTATAGGGTCCTTATGCTGAGATTTTCATGGATAAGAAGAAACGGCTGCCTTCGCGCATGACGGAAAATGCGGCGTTTTTCCCTTTTTTGAGTTTGGATATGGCAGTTTCAAAGTCGTTTACTGTTTTTATATCCTGTTGAAAGGGGCTTTGACGCACGGCATAGATGATGTCGCCTTCGCGAAAGCCAGCGTTGCGCGCTTCGCGAGAGACGTCGGTGACGACCACGCCTCTGATGTTTTCGGGGAGGGCGTATTCTTCGGTTGTTTTTGCGGTGATGTCGCGGACGGTGAGACCAATTTCTGAGGTGGATGCGTTTTCACGTTCTTTGGAAGGCGCGTCATCTGCGCTGGCCAGGTCTTCGGGCAGGCGTTCGCTCAGGGTGACGCGGATGGTCAAGTTTTCGGCGTTGCGCCTGATGGCGAGTGTCACGGTGTCGCCCGGGTGTTTGCGGGCGACCAGGCTCTGGAGATGGTTGGGGCGATTGACGGGTTGGCCATTTACGGAGAGGACGATGTCGCCTTCTTTCAGGTTGGCTTTCGCGGCCGGGGTATTGGACCGGACCTCGGTGATGAGTACGCCTTTGGGACGGTCAAGTCCAAAAGCCTCTGCTGTGCCCGCATCGACTGAGCCGAGTCCAATGCCGATATAACCGCGTTTGACTTTGCCGTGTGCGACGATGTCGTCCATTACTTTTTTGGCGAGGTCAATGGGTACTGCAAAGCCATAGCCGATGAAGGATCGGTTGGATGTGGCAATGGCTGTGTTGACGCCGATGACTTCGCCGTTGAGGTTGACGAGGGCGCCGCCGGAGTTGCCGGGGTTGATGGCGGCGTCGGTCTGGATGAAGTCTTCGATGCTCAATCCCCCCTGGTTGCTGATGATGTTGATGTCGCGGCCAACGGCGCTTACGATGCCGGCTGTGACGGTGGATTTGAGGTTGAGTGGCGCGCCTACGGCGAGTACCCATTCGCCAATTTCAACGGCGTCTGATTTGCCAATGGTGGCGGGTTTTAGTCCGGTGGCGTCAATTTTGATGACGGCGATGTCGGTGCGCGGGTCAGAGCCGACGAGTTCGGCGTCGTATTCGCGGTTGTCGCTGAAGGTGACGGTGAGTTTTTCGGCGTCGCCCGCAACGTGGTGGTTGGTGAGGATATAGCCATTGGCAGTTATGACGATGCCCGATCCTGTGGTTTGCGGGTCTGGCCTGGGTTGTGGTCTTCGGTTTGGCCTTTGGTTTGGCCGTTCTTCAAATTCAAAGGGGAAGGGGAAGCCGCGGCGGCGAGGCACGTCCTCTGCACTGAGGGTGACGTTGATGGTTACGACCGATGGGGTGACTTCTTTGGCAATGGCTTTGAAGGCGGTGTTATACGCTTTGATTTGGGCAATGGCCTGTTTTTCTTCGGGTGTGATTTCGCCCGGCGTGTCATAGGCAGACAATAGCAGTGCGATGAGGCCCAATAGCGCGATGGTGCGGTGTTTCATGGCGGGTGACTCCTTTTTTGTTGGGTTATGCAGTTTCTATTTTCGACGATTAGACCCACGACACTATGAGATGGTTCCGAGAAATTCTACAAATCGTATTGATCAATTTTGCGATAGAGGGTGCGTACGGCCATGCCGAGGAGTTTTGCGGTGCGTTCGCGGTGCCCGCCGGTTACGCGCAGGGCATTGGCGATGGCTTCGCGTTCGAGTTCTCGCAAGGGGCGTATGTCTTCTTCGGTAGGTGCAGGTTTTAAACCTGCACCTGCGGTTTCTTTGATTTCTGTGTCTTCTATAGGTGTGTCATAGACGGGTAGGACGGGTGTTGGTGTATTTTGTACAGGCGTTTGCATGCTTTGCATGATATAGACTTTGAGTTCTTTGACGTCTTTGGCGACTTCGAGTATTGCCCAGTAGAGGAGGTCGCGATCGGATTCTGCAGGTGTTTTGCCCGCGAGGACAGGGAGATAAGAGGGTTCTGTCTCCGGGGTTGTGGCGAGGTGTTGCGCGAGGTCCACGGCGGTTATGTGTCGGGTTTTGGATAAGACCATGAGGCGTTCGATGAGGTTGATGAGTTCCCGGACATTGCCCGGCCAGTGGTATTGCTGGAGTGCGTTCATCGCGTCGGGCGCAAATTCAATGGGGGGCATGTGCAGTTCGTCGCTTTGTTTTTGGATGATGTTTTGCGCGATGAGGGGGATGTCCTGGGGGTGGGCGCGCAGTGGGGGCATTTCGATTTCGATGACGCGAAGGCGCTGGTAGAGGTCTTGCCTGAATTTGCCTTCGGCAACGGCTTGTTGCAGGTTGCGATTGGTGGCGGCTATGACGCGGACGTCAACGGCTATTGGGGCGGTGCTGCCCAGGCGGGTGACTTCTTTGGCGTCGAGGACGCGCAATAAGCGCACCTGTGCAGAGAGGGACATTTCGCCGATTTCATCGAGGAAGACGGTGCCGCGGTTGGCGGCTTCAAAGATGCCAGATCGCTGCGTGCGCGCGTCGGTAAATGCGCCTTTTTCATGGCCGAAGAGTTCGCTTTCGAGGAGGGTTTCGGGGATTGCGCCGCAGTTGATGATGAGAAATGGTTCGTCGCTGCGCACGCTTTGCCGGTGGATGGCTTCGGCGATGAGATTTTTTCCGGAGCCGCTTTCTCCTGTGATGAGTACGCTGACGGGGGTGGGCGCGATTTGTGCCACGCTTTCCCGGATTTGTTGTATGGCGTCTGAGCGTCCGAGGATCGTGGTGTCGGGTCGGGTGCGTTTTTGCGTCAGGGCGTCTTGCAATTCTGCGGGAATGAGCGGATAGGAGAGCAGGGCATCGGGGTCTAATGAGGGTGCTGTTTGGAGTTGGGTGCCGTCCAGGGTGGCGATTGCGAAGATGGGGATTTTTTCAGGTTGCTCAGATAATATGTCGGCGAGTTGTACGTCGGCTTCGGGCAATGTGGTTTCGTCCAGGATGAGCAGGTCAAACTGGTTTTCAGAGATCAGTTTTCTGGCGGGTCTCGCACTGTTGGTCACGAGGGTTTGCCAGCCGAGTTCTTCGAGTTCGACGCGCAGGTCCCGACCCAGTTCGGTGGGTTGATCTACGATGATGAGGGCTTCTTTTTGGTCGGTGGGCATGGTTATTGTCGTTGTGTTTTTATTTGCTGAATGACCTTTTCCGCGCCAATGCCGTACATGCTGGCCACGCCGTGGCGGCGTTTTATGGCTTCGAGTTCTTGTATGGCTTGTTCGATGTTGTTCTGTGCCGCATAGCATTCTGCTACTTTCATTTGTGCGGATACGATCCACATAGGTCTCGCGTTCTGGTTGTAGCGCAAGATCAAAAATTCTCGGAGTGCGTTGGCATAGTCGCCCAATTCGAAATAATTTTCTGCGATGGAATACTGGATGCTGGCTTTTTCGTCTTCCACGGTCACGATTTTGAGCAGGGGCCGAAGTTCTGCGATGGCTTGTTTGTGGTCGCCTTTGTTGGGCAGGTAAATGGTGCCGATGTCGATGCGGGCGCTCAGGGCGAGGCGGTTCTGGGGAAATTCGCGGATGAGCTGGCGCGCAAAGTTGATGGCGAGGTCATAGGCGTTGAGATTGCTGTAATTTTTTGCGAGTTTGTGGAGGATGTCGGGTTTTTTGGATTGGGCGACGCCTTTTTCAATGGCGTTGCGATATGCGCGTGCAGAGAGGTTGTATTCTTCGTTGCGTTCCCAAAATTCGGCGAGTTCGATGTTGGCATCTGCCCAGTGCGGGCTGTCGGGATAATTTTTTATGAATGCGGTGAGTGCGTTGAGATAGGGTTCGTTGTTGCCGTCTTTGTCGGGTCCTTCGTTGTGGTAGGCGCGGATGATGTAATAACGCGCGTCGGCCGATGCTTCGGTGGCGGCGTATTTTTTTGAGATGTCTTCAAAGATTTGTCGCGCTTTTTTGGGATTTCTGACGGCGAGTTGATATCTGCCTTTTTCGACTTCGAAGCGGGCGAGCCATTCGGTTGCTGTTTTATAGGTTTTTTTGAATTGGCCCGCGGCTTTGTTGGCTTCGCCAATGCGCCGGAGGCGGTATAGGCTCAAGACTTCGCGTGCGGCCATGGTTTCGTTGCGCGCGGGTTCTGGTACGCGCCGGTACGCGGTGATGGCCTGGGCGTATTTTTCCGTTTGAAAGAGGAGGTCGCCCACAGCTTGATCTGCCTGTGTGCCGAGCGGGCTGTTGGGATATTTTTTGGAGAATTCGCGGAAGGCGGTGAGGGCTTCTGATGTGCGGTTGCGCGATGTCAGGTGTTCGGCGCGTGTGTAGGCGATGCTGTCGGCGTCGGGTGCTTGTGGATATTTGCGGAGGTACATGTTATAAGTTGTGATGGCTTTGTCGCGCTGGTTGTTTTGAGCATAGGATCTGGCGAGGCGTCGCAATAGTTGAGGGGTGGTGTTGTGGGTGATCAGGCTTTCGTCTATTTCTATGGCGCGTTGATAGTTGCCTGTGCGATGGTAGCTTTCTGCCAATAGCGAGCGGGCAGATCGCTGGAGTGCGAGCGTTGGAGATGCGGAGAGGAGTTCGGAGAATGCTTCGGCAGCGCTGGCGTAAAATTCCCGGTCGAGGAGTATGCGTCCCAGTTGAAATTGCGCGTGTGGTGTCAGGTCGCTCTGCGGATAGTTGAAGAGGAAGTTTTTCAGGGTTTCTTCGGCGCGTACGTGTTGTTGTTGCTTGGCCCGACACAAGCCGATGCGATAGGCGGCTTTTTCTTTGAGTGTGGGATCCCCAGCTTTTTTTTCTATTTGGAGGTACAGGCTAAGGGCGCTGTCGATATGGGTGTTGGCGAAATGGGCGTCGGCGATTCGCAGGAGCAAATCGGGGCTGTTGGGATGTGTTTTACGATATGCGCGATAGGCGCTCAGGCGCGTTTGTGCGCGCAGGGTGTCGGGTTGTATGTCGGCTGTTTCTGTGTGTATGACGGCGAGTGCGGCGTTTTTCGCATGGTCGTTGTCGGGAAATATTTTGACGAGTATTTTGAGTGTTGTGAGGCCCTTGTTTTGCCATTCGTCTGGGGATTTGTTTTCGAGGGTGGCTCTGCGCGCCTGTTTTAAGTAGCTGTTGCCGAGGAGATAATAGGCTTCATAAGCCCAGGCAGGGGCGTTGGTGAATGCCGATTCATCGGGTATGGGTGTGTCGTCATTAGCCGACATGTCTCGTCCGTCGGTGGTTGTATCGCTGGTTGCTGGGTTAGATAATGCTGCAAGCGCGGCTTCGGCTGCGCGTGCGGCTTCGGCTGCAAAGGCGAGTGTGTCATCTGATGTGGTTGCGGGTGTGTTTTCAGGTGTTTCGGGTGTTTCTTCGACGAGTATGTGTTCATAGGCTGAGGGGGATATTCCCTGGATTGATAGCGCGGTTTCGAGGTGTGGGATTGCGCGGTTGTAGCGTTTTTGGGTGTGGAGGGTTTTGCCCAGTTTAAATTGCGTGTGTGGGTCGTCGGCGATGCCGGGCAGGTCGGCAAGGAGGTCGATATAGATGCGGTCGCGGTCGGTCTCTGTGCCAAATTCGGTGAGGAGTTGGATGCGCGTTTCCGCTGTTTCGGCGTGCGAGGCGTCGCCGTGATTTTTAATGTAGGTGCGATATTCTCGCAGCGCGAGTGCGGTTTGTCCATTTTTTTCAAATACGCGTGCGAGGCCAATTTGACCTTCGGAGGCGTAGTGTGGTATTGCGCTGTTGATCAGGGTGCGATAATTTTCGGCTGCGAGGTCGTACCAGTTCAGGTCTTCGCATATTTGCGCAATTTGTAGTCGTGCATTGGCTTTTTCGATAGGGGATTGTATGCGCGTGAGGTATGTTTGATACGCTGTCAATGCTTTTTGGTGCGTTCCAAGCACGCGCCAGATGTTTCCGATGTCGCCATAAGCCTGGATGCTGACGTCTGCGTCTGGATATTTTTCCTGTAGATTTCTAAAGGCGTCCAGTGCGTTGCGATAATTTTTCAGGTCTGCAAATGCGCGGCCATAGCCTATCAGGGCGTGGGCGTGGAAGGGGCTTTTGGGATAGGCTCTTAGAAATGAGGCGTAGCGCTGTAGCGCACCTTCGCTTTTGCCGAGTTTGCGTTTTGCATTTGCACTTCCCAACAGGGCCTGCTGGCGACGGGTGTTGTTCGGTATTTTTACAAGGGCGTTGTTATAGGTTTTTTCAGCGCTTGTCCAGTCGTTTTTGCCGGCGTGCCACGCGCCTGTGATGAGGTGCGAGTTCTGGGCGGCGAGTGTTGCGGGATATCTGGCGCGCAGGTTTGCAAAGATGCGTTCTGCTTCCGAGAGGTTGTCGCGCGATAGGGCGATGTTGCCCATTTCGAGGAGGGCGTCGGGCTTGCGCTTTGCGGAACCGGGATGTTCGGCGAGGGTGCGAAATTGTACGAGGGCTTCTTCGGTGCGCGATTCTTCAAGTAAGACTCTGCCCAGGTTGAAGGTGGCTTCGTTGACTATAGGCGATTTGGGATATTGTTCGACGAGTTGGCGAAAGGCCGCGCCGGCTTCTGGTAAGGCGCCGCCTTTGTGGTAGTTCTCTCCGGCTGATAAGAGGTCCTGGGGCGCGTTTGTCGAGGCGGGATAGGCCGCGTGTACGTCGCGATAGGCTGCACCGGCTCGGGTGTGTTCTCCAAGTTGGCTGAGTGCATTGGCGCGTGCGCGCATTGCACTGCCTACTTCGATGTGGGTGGGGTAGCGGTCGATGAATTGCCGAAAGGCTTCGAGTGCGTGGTCGTATTGTTCGGCTCTTGCAAGTGCCTGTCCAACGCGCAGCATGGCATCGGGCAGTCGCTTGCTGTTGGGATAGTTGATGATGAATTGTTTATATTCCCGCGCGGCATCGGCATAGAGGCCATCGTTGAAGATTCGCTGTGCGAGTTCGTAATGGGAGTTTTCATCCTGGGTCCCCTGCGCGCAGAGGTGGGATGAGATGCCGAAGAGGAGGATGCAGATTAATGTGTTTTTTAGAAGGGTCATGTGAAGTGAGAAGTGTGAAGTGAGAAGGATGAACAACCGTAGGGGCGAGGCATGTCTCGCCCATCATCGCGGCATGCTTAAAGCCGCGATCCAGAAGGTTCTTTATTTTACGAATGTATTATATTTTGCCAAAAGCGTCAATGGGAGATAATCGTTTTGGATATTGTCGAATACGCTTATGCAAAGCTCAATTTGGGGTTGAAGATTCTCGGGCGGCGCGGCGATGGGTTTCACGATATTTTGTCGGTTTTTCAGACTGTGGATCTGTGTGACCGCCTCGTTTTCAGGCACGCCGAGAAGGGGCAGATTATTTTGTCGTGCGACGATGCGGATTTGCCCACAGGTCCAGAAAATTTGGTTTATCAGGCGGTTTCGGCGTTTCGGTCTTATACGGGAATGGACCGGGGGGTTGAGGTTGTGATAGAGAAGCGGATTCCGATGGCGGCGGGTTTGGGGGGCGGAAGTTCAGATGCGGCGGCTGTGTTGCGGGTTTTGAATCGGGTGTGGAAAGCGGGTCTTTCAGGTGGAGAACTGCGCGAGATAGGCGCGACTCTGGGGTCCGATGTGCCGTTTTTTGTGCGGCAAAAGGGCACGGCAGTTGTTTCGGGTCGGGGAGAGCGTTTGCGGTATGTGCCCTGGTCTGTAGATGTGGTCTATGTGTTGGTTTGTCCGGGGTTTCAGGTGCATACGGGCTGGGCTTTTGCAAATTATAAAAAGACCTTGACAGGGCATGGTGAATATGATAGTTTCATCCATTCTGTAAAGCATTTACCCGTTTCAGATTTTTTTGAGCGTATTGAAAACGATTTTTTGCCGCTTATTGTTCAAACGCATCCAGAGACGCGCGGCATTTTGTCGCGGTTGACAGATGCTGGCGCAATAGTTGCGTCGATGTCTGGCAGTGGTTCCACGCTTTACGGTGTTTTTGAGTCTCGAGATGTTGCCGAGGCTGTTTGGGCGAGGTTCAGGTCCGATCAGTTTCGGGCGTTTTTGTGTTGTCCTGTTTGATTTATGTAGGGGCGGTGCCCCTGTGCCCGCCCGCTGGAGAATAGATATGTCCGATCAAGTTTCTCTCAATGCAGATGTTCGCACGGAATCGGGAAAGAAATTTGCCAAGCGCTTGCGCTATCGCGGTCAGTTGCCCGCGGTTGTTTATGGCGAAGATTCCGCGCCTGTTGCCTGTTCTGTGGATTATCGCACATTGTCCGATTTGCTGAAGGCACACGGTCGCAATGCGATTATTTCGCTGAGCGCAGGCGATACGAGCCATAGTACTATTATTAAGGATATTCAGTATCATCCCGTGCACGGCGAGATATTGCATGTGGATTTTCACCGCATTGATTTGACGCGCAAAATTGTGGTTGAGGTGCCTATTCACGCTACGGGGTCGGCCGTTGGGGTGCGGATTAGCGAGGGGATTCTGGAACAGATGTTGCACGAGCTTGAGGTCGAGTGCCTGCCTACAGATATACCCGATAATATTGCAGTTGATGTGTCGGATTTGGATATCGGGGATTCGCTGCACGTTTCGGATATTGTTCTGGATAGCGATGATTTGTCTATTGTGACGGAGAGCGACCGCACGATGTTTGCGGTGGCTGCGCCCGCGCTTGTTATCGAAGAAGAAGAGGATGTGGAGGACGAAGAAGGATTGGTCGCTGAGGGCGAAGAAGGCGAAGAAATGCAGGAGCCAGAGCTTATTGAGCGCGGCAGAAGGCGCGACGATGACGAAGAAGGCGATGAGTAGGGGCCGAAAAATTTTTCGGCCGTACACAAAGGCGATTGTGGGGCTGGGCAATCCGGGCGCGCGCTATGCACGTACGCGCCACAATGTGGGGTTTTGGGTGGTTGATGCGCTGGGGAAACATAAGCCCTGGCATGCGTTTGAGTTTTGTGCGTGGTGCAGGTTTTCAGATGATCTGGTGCTGGTCAAGCCGCTGACTTATATGAATAAGAGCGGTTTGGGTGTGGCCGAGGTTGTGCGGTGTTTTCAGGTTGGGCCAGCAGATGTGCTGGTGGTGGTTGACGATGTGCATCTGAGTTTGGGGCGGTTGCGCTTCCGGCGCACGGGAAGTCACGGCGGGCACAATGGTTTGCGGTCTGTTGAACGCGCGTTGGGGTCTGCGGATTTTCCGCGGTTGCGCATCGGTATTGGGCACCCCGCCGAGTTGGACGGGATGATCGATTATGTGTTGGGTGAGTTTCCATTCGAAGATGGAGATGTGATTGTAGATGCTGTTGGGCATGCGGTTAAGGGCGCGCTTTGTTGGGCAACACAAGGTATTGAACGGGCGATGAATCAGTATAATTAGATGATGTAGGGGTGGGTTGAACTGCTGTCGCAGTTGTACATCGCTCCAAACCCGCCCGTCATTGCGCGTTGATATGTAGGGGCGAGGCATGCCTCGCCCTGATTTTGGAGATTTTTATGATTTTGGCACCTGTGCTGGGCGTGGTTGGGCTGGTTTGCGCTGGTTTGATTTATCTCTATGTTGCCAGACAACCAGAGGGCACGGCGTTGATGCGAGAGATCGCAGCAGATATCCAGGATGGGGCCGTGACCTTTTTGAAACGCGAATACAGTGTGCTATCTGTTTTTATTGTTGTGGTGTTCGCGCTGGTGTGCTGGGGTATCAATTTGCCCACGGCCATATCTTTTTTGGGCGGCGCGCTTTGTTCGCTTGGCGCGGGTTTTATCGGGATGAAGGCAGCGACCAAGGCAAATGTGCGGACGGCTTATGCCGCCAGTGAGAGCGGGCGGGATAAGGCGTTAAATGTCGCGTTTTCAGGTGGCGCAGTGATGGGGCTGTCTGTAGCAAGTCTGGGGCTTTTTGGCGTGGGCTTGCTTTTTTATTTTTACGGCAAACCCGATCAGGCGGCTATGATTAATGGTTTTGCTATGGGGGCGAGTTCTATTGCGCTGTTTGCCCGGGTCGGGGGCGGTATTTATACGAAGACTGCGGATGTGGGTGCAGATCTGGTGGGTAAGGTTGAGGCCGGGATACCGGAAGACGATCCGAGAAATCCGGCTGTTATTGCAGATCATGTGGGCGATAATGTGGGCGATGTGGCCGGGATGGGGGCGGATATTTTTGAGTCTTATGTGGGGTCTATTATTGCGACGATTGCGATTGCGGCAACGGCTGGTGGCACGGCGTTGAGCGCGTTGGGGGGCGATTCGGAGATGGTGAGGGTCGCTGCGATGCAATATCCCCTTATCGTGGTTATGATCGGTTTGTTGGCGTCGCTGATCGGGGTGGGGTCCATTCGCGTTTTGCAGTCTTTAAGCCCGGATGCTGCGTTGCGCTATGCCACGTATATTTCCGCTGTTTTGATGCTTGTGGGATCTTTTTTTGCCGCGGAATATCTCGGTCTGGCTCGCGGGGTGTTTTGGGCGATTCTCTTTGGTTGTCTCGTTGGTATTGCCATTGCACTGATGACGGAATACTATACGGGCGGGGCGCCTGTAAGGCGCATTGCACATTCTTCAGAGACGGGGTCGGCGACGAATATGATCGCGGGTTTGGCGGTGGGGATGGAGAGTACGACGTTGCCGGTTTTGGGGATTTGTGTCGCTATTGCAGGGTCGTTTCACTTTGCGGGGTTATACGGTATTGGTATTGCGGCTGTGGGTATGTTATCGACTGTGGGTGTTACGATGGCGGTGGATGCTTACGGTCCGATTGCAGATAATGCGGGCGGTATTTCCGAGATGGCGAATTTGGGTCCGGAGACGCGCGAGATTACCGATGAGCTGGATTCGATCGGGAATACGACGGCGGCGATTGGCAAGGGGTTTGCGATTGGTTCTGCTGCGCTGACTGCGCTGGCGCTGTTTTCCGCGTATTCGGCGGCTGTGGGGATAGAGTCTATTAATCTGGTCAAACCTCTGGTTGTGATCGGTTTGTTTTTGGGCGGTGGTGTGCCTTTTTGCGTGGCGGCGTTGACGATGACGAGTGTGGGCAATGCGGCGTTTAAGATGGTTGAAGAGGTGCGTCGGCAGTTCCGCGAGATTCCAGGGTTGATGGAGGGGACGGGCAAGCCGGATACGCGTCGCTGTGTCGATATCAGTTCTGTCGCGGCTTTGCGCGAGATGGTGGTGCCGGGGCTGGTGGCTGTTTTGACGCCGGTGCTGGTGGGCTTTGTTCTGGGGGCCGAGGCGTTGGGCGGTATGCTGGCGGGTGCGACTGTGTCGGGTGTGTTGCTGGCGCTGATGATGGCAAATAGTGGGGGGGCGCTGGACAATGCGAAGAAGTTGATTGAGGGGGGCAATTTGGGGGGTAAGGGGTCCGAGGCGCATAAAGCTGCCGTGGTTGGCGATACGGTTGGCGATCCGTTAAAAGATACGTCTGGTCCCGCGTTGAATATTTTGATTAAGTTGATGTCGGTGGTTTCGCTGATTCTGGCTCCAATGTTGGTGTGAACGAATAGACGAATAGACGAATAGACGAATAGACGAATAGACGAATAGACGAATAGACGAACCCCGCTCAACCACCCAAAGTCGTTACAAACTCCGTCGTAGATTCGCAGATTCGTAGATTCGTAGATTCGTAGATTCGTAGATTCGCAGATTCGCGCTTTTTTTCCTCGTTCAGAACACGGTTTTCTGAACCACACGTCCATGGGGGATAGTTTATGTCACGAGAGTACGAGATGGTTTTGATTGTCGGTACGCAGGAGAATGCGGATGAGACGGTCGAACGCTATGCGTCATTGCTCGCCGATCAGGGCGCTACGGTGGTCAATATTGACCGCTGGGGCGTGCGCAGGCTCGCTTATGAGATTCAAAAGCGGCAGCAGGGCGACTATACAATTTTTTATTTTCAGGCCGATCCGGGCGCGATTGCGGATGTTGAGCGGGCGTGCCGTTTGGATGAGGCTGTTTTGCGGCATCTGATTCTTCAGACTGAAATTCCTCCTCAAGAGGAAGAGGATGACGCTGAAGAGGCGGCTGAAGAATTGTCTGAAGATGTTATCGAAGAGGAGGTTGCCCAATGAATAGAGGACGAGTGAAGGTTTGCCATATTTGCGAGGGTCATACAGGGGCCTGCCATTTTGAAGCACACCGTTTGGATGTTCATTATAAGAATGAGCGTTTGTTGCGCCGGTTTGTTACCGAGCGCGGGAAAATTGTTCCCCGGCGTATGACGGGTACGTGTGCAAAGGGGCAGCGCGCATTGGTGCGCGCGATTAAGCACGCCCGCTTCCTCGCGCTTATGCCTTATGTGAATGATTCGATTCGTTAGATTGTAGGGGCGGTGCCTCCGTGCCCGCCCGCTTAATATTCCGGGAATATATTATGAAAATTATTCTTACAGCAGATGTGGATGCGCTGGGCAATGCTGGCGATGTGGTTGAGGTGAAGGATGGCTATGCGCGAAATTTTTTGCTGCCTCGTTCGGTGGCGCTGATTGCAAATGAGCAAAATATGGCGGTGTACGAGAAGGTGCGCCAGCAACGCGAAGCCCAACGCGCGCGTGAAACGCGCGGTGCCGAGTCGCTGGCAGAGGCTTTGAAAGAGGTTTCGTGCAATGTGGCGGTTAAGGCTGGCGAAGAGGATCGCATTTTTGGATCGGTGACGGCACAGCAAATAGCAGCTGCGCTCAGTGATCTGGGGTTCGATATTGATCGCCGAGACATAGAGCTTGAAGAGCCGATTCGAGCACTGGGGGTATATGATGTGCCCATTCGGCTTTATGCAGGGGTTGTGGTGTCTGTGAAGGTGTGGGTGGTTAGAGAGTGAAGTGTGAAGTGTGAAGTAGGAAGTGTGAAAAAAAGCGGAAGACGTGTTTGCGTCTTCCGCTTTTTTTGTCTGTTCGCCGATTCGTCTATTCGTTGATTCGTCTATTCGTTGATTCGTCTATTCGTTGATTCGTCTATTCGTTGATTCGTCTATTCGCGCCTCACCTCGCACACCGAAACCCCAGATTGCCCGTGGAGCTGTCCGGGGTGTTTGCGCTGCGGGCAGCAACGCGGTATCGGTTGCAGTAGGAGTCGTGGCAAAGGTAGGAGCCGCCGCGCATGCTTTTCGCCTGTCCGATGTGGGGTCCCGTGGGGTTTACAGAGGTGCTTTTGAGGTGAAAGGTGGGGCTGAACCAGTCGCTGCACCATTCCCAGACGTTGCCCGAGATGTTGTAGATGCCGTAGTTGTTGGGGGGGTATGAGGTGACGGGTGCGGTGCCGATGTGCCCATCTGCTCTGGTGTTTTCTTCGGGGAATGTGCCCTGCCAGATGTTGCACATGTGTTTGCCGTTGGGTTCGAGGTCGTCTCCCCAGGGGTAGCGCATGCTGTTTAAGCCGCCCCGTGCGGCAAATTCCCATTCGGCTTCTGTGGGCAGGCGTTTTCCCGTCCAGTTGCAATAGGCGACGGCGTCGTTCCACGAGATGTGGATGGCGGGGTGGTTCCAGCGGTTGTTGACATTTGTTCCCGGTCCTTCGGGGCGGTGCCAGCAGGCGCCGTCAACAGCAAACCACCAGGGGGTATCTACGACGGTTTGCGAGATGTGCGATGCGGTGTTGGGAGGTACAAAGAGGTGGAATACAAAGGACCAGCCAAAGCGTTCGGCTTCGGTTTTGTACGCGGTTGTGCGGACGAATTTGGCAAAGTCGGCGTTGGTGACGGCGCACGCATCGAGGTAAAAGGGATCGATTGTGACTTCTCTCATGGGTCCTTCGCCGTCTTCTGCGAAGCCTTCGTCGCTGTCTGTTCCCATGAGAAATGTGCCGCCCGATATGCGGATCATGTTTTTGAGGGGTGTGTCATTTCTGCGCCTGTTTTTTTGTTTGCGCGTTTTTCTTTTTTTGGATGAGACAGGTCTGCTCGCACCGCAGCAGGGGGAGGACATAGCGATTCTCCTGAGGTTATGGGTTGCGTGAATACGGGTTTAATGATACGATGCGACGCGCGGGCTGTCAAGAGAAGGGAGAAGAATGAAGTGTGAAGGGAGAAGAGGGTACCGCCGTCATCGCGGTATGGGTTCCCTGCTCAACACCATGCAGGGACATGCTTGAGCCGCGATCCAGAAGGTTTTATCTGTCCCTTGAGGTGTTAATAAAGGGGACAGACTATTTCCGCTTGCTTTTTGTCTGTTTATACTTCATTATTTTTAATGAATTCATTAATCCAGAGGTGTCGAGCAAAGCCTGCCGTATAGAATCTCTGGATTAAAACATTCCAGAGCAGGCTATTACGACACATGCCTATGCGGTGGCACTCGTCATCGCGGCCCCGTATAGAATCACTACGGGGCAGGCTATGTAGTTGAGCCGCGATCCAGAATATTTAAGGAATGAACCAACCCTGCGTATATATCATGGCGAGCAAACGCAACGGAACCCTGTACACTGGTGTTACCTCGAATCTTGTCCAACGAGTCTGGCAACATTACGGTCCTCTCACGTTGACGACTTGAAACTTCCTGATTTTGATGAGAGAAAAACAGTGCAGGTTGCTGCCTTATTGGTAAAGAAATTTAACAATAAGATGGATATGGGCAAATTGCTCAAGATAATCTATTTGATAGATCGAAAGTCTCTGGAGGACCGCGGTTATCCCATCACTTTTGATCGTCCTTGTAATATGAAGTTTGGACCGTTATTGAGCTGTACATATAGATTGATAAAAGAAGGCAATGGTAGGTATTGGAATAAGGTATTTTGGGGGCTTGATACCAAACATCTTGTAAAGTTGCGAGATGTTGAAGTTGGTACAGGTGCGTTGTCTGAAGCGAATATGGAATATATCAACAAAGTGATAGAAGAAGTTGGACATATGTCTTTTCATGAAATATCTCAACAGACGCACAAATTGGCAGAGTATGAAGATACGGGTAACACTGCTCGACCTATTGAGTGGAATAATTGGTTGCGTGCTGTTGGATGGGATGAGGATGATATATTGGATATACGAGAAGATTTGGCTATCAGAGCGGATTTTGAAAAAATGATTGGACATGCATGGGATTAGCGGGCACCTGTATTCTTGCTCAAGATGAAATTGGAATCCGTAAACATCTGCTTATTTTTGTGACTGACCTTGTTCCTGTTGTTCGGAGTAACGAGACAGAGTATTTTGCAATTGCCGTCAATATGTGTTGGCTCGTGTTATTGCAGGGTTGCAAAAATCTAAATATACGAGATTTGAGGTTCGAGACTTTTATATTCGATATTGTATCTAATTCCCTCATCTAAAAGGATTTCTCGCATGACAGAAATGGAAGTGATTGCCGTGCAGCTTGAACCCAATAGCAGTCATCCGCTGGTCTGGCTAAAGGATAAGGACCAGAAGGTCTTTTTGCCCATTGCGATTGGCAATTTTGAGGCGGTTGCGATTTCTATAGCGCTTCACGATGAGCCGCCGCCGCGCCCGATTGCCTATGATTTGTTGTGTGATATTTTAGAGGGGTTCGATGTACACGTCGAGCAGGTGCTGGTCAGTGCGTTGAAAGACGAGACGTTTTTTGCGGAGATTACGCTTGTCCGCGATGGGGAATCGATTTGTATTGATTCGCGTCCGAGCGATGCGCTGGCATTGGCGTTGCGCGTTGATGCCCCGATTTTTGTGGCAGATCAGGTGATTGAGGAGGCGGGGCTGTCGGTCGAGATGCAAGAGGCCGAGGCACCCATTGAAGGCGTTGAGAATATTGCTGCTTTTATAAGGGCTGCAGGAGAGGATGAATCCACTGAAGAGGCACCCGATCAGGTGACGCAGCAGGTAGATGCGCTCAAGGCGCGTTTGCAAGAGGCGGTTGCGCTGGAAGAGTACGAAGAAGCCGCCAGGCTGCGCGACGAGATCGGCCGGCTTGAACACAGTATCGAGAAATGATTGCGTTATAATAATAAGGTACATATTTTTCACGATATCCCATTCTTCATGGATCAAAACTTACACTCTTACCTTTCAGCGCGTTCCATGTGTATGTATCTCCAAAGGTGCTTCCTGCATTCAGGTTACAGCATATTAAACGCCTGATGCGGCTATTTGAGCTTCTGTCCATACAATGTATCGCTCAATTCAGTGATGTTGGCCTGATATTTGCTTTGTGTCTGATCAAATTCACCCATCAGACGCGAGGCATGCCACATGGCCGAATATGACACCATCTCTAAAGACCTCATCCAAACCTACCCCAAAGACTTCATCCGCCTCACATTCGGACAGGACGATGTAGAAGTCCTCGACATCCTCGACACAGAGCAAAACACCGTTGAAACACGACACATGGACAGCCTTATCCGCGTCCTTATCGCAGGTGAGGAGGCGTTGATCCATACGGAGTTTCAAACCACTGACGATCCGTCTATGCCGCTGCGCATGGCGGGCTATATGATACGTGCGATAGAGCAGCACAACCTGCCGATTTATTCCAGTGTGATCTACTTGCGACGCAATGCAGGTCGGCGCGATCCGGGGCACTTTATTCATAAAATGTCCGGCCATCTTGCTGTGATCAAATATAGCGTGATTCGGCTGAGTGAAATAGAGGGACAGGATATTCTTGATGGTGGACCTTCGGGCTTGTTTCCGTTCGTGCCGTTGATGAAGCGTCCGTCTGGCATAGATTCAGAGGCGTGGCTGCGTCACTGTGTTGACGCGACGAATGCGCTGCCGGTGGATGAATCAATAAAGGTTGACTTTTTAGGCAGGTTGATGATATTGAGTGGGTTAGCGTATGATCCGACACTGATCAATCGTATTCTATTACAGGAGGGTCTTATGGATGCCATTATGCGCGAATCATTGTCTGCACAATACATCAAGCAATTAGGTATTGAGCAAGGTATTGAGCAGGGTATTGAGCAAGGTATTGAGCAAGGTATTGAGCAGGGTATTGAGCAAGGTATTGAGCAAGGTATTGAGCAAGGGGGCAGGCAACGCGCGATTGAAGATATTCTCGACGTGTTGGAGATTCGATTTGACCTGCGTGAAGCACACCCGCTATCCAAACGCATTGCCGCGATTGATGATTTGCAACGTCTCAAGCAGTTGCACCGTGCGGCGATCCAGGTGTCCAATCTTGAGGCATTTGAGCAAGCGTTGGATGGGTGACGCGATTTCCTTCATATTTATCATCGTCTTCAATATATTATAGCTACGGGGCCAGGTTCCGCGCGCTTAAACGTATCATTCGAAAATGATAGGACACACAATGCAGCTTCCGTCAGCAGAAAGCAGAATGGCCGATATCGATACGCGCATGAGTCGAATAGAAGGGATTGTTGATCAGATCGTGCAGCGTTTGACCAGCATGGACGCTCGCATGACCAGCATTGAGCAAAGCCAACGCGAATTGTCAACCCGTGTGGACAACCGTTTGAACAGTATAGAAACCCGCATGACCAGCCATTTAAAATGGACGGTTGGACTTCTTTTGACGGTTCTGATCGCCATTTTCGGCACGTCAATTACCATTTTGATGAATCTCCCCAAATAGGGCGGGCTTTGTTATTCCTTATATTTCAAATAATATGACCAGAACATTTTCCTATACTCAGGCACGCGATAGGCTCGCCAGTCTCTGCAAAGATGTGACGGATGACAGTGATTACGTCATTATCACCCGTCCGGGGCATGAAGATGTTGCTTTGATTTCTGCGTCTGAGCTTGCCAGTCTCATAGAAACCGCTCATCTTCTCAGCTCACCCAAAAATGCGGAACGATTGGCAACAGCGCTAAATCGAGCAAAAGCCGGTACAGAACCCGCCCAATCCGTTGACGACTTGCGTCGAGAGGTTGGGCTGAAATAATAATGCGCGATATTGACGTTGTGCTGTTGTTGTCATCGCGGCATGATTAAAGCCGCGATCCAGAAGGTTCTATCTTTCTTCAAGTGCCTCTTAGGTCTTTTTGCCGACCCGTGAGGCGTTTATTTTTTTATCTCGGCTAAAGAAAGGTTGACATTTTGGGTCGGCTGATGATATTGAGTGGGTTAGCCTATGATCAGACACTGATCAATCGCATTCTCTTACAGGAGGGTCTTATTGATGGCGGCGATGTCGTGCCCGGCTGGCAATTGCCACTTGCAGATGTGTTCTAATGATCTGTGTCGAGAAGTGCTTAAAAGAGATGAGAGCAGTTAAAACATTAAGACATAAGATGACTTGACGTTACAGCACTGGAGATTTAGGGAATGGTCAAAAAATTGGCTTGCGTAAAGTGTCTATCAAAAGTTAGGGCGGTCTGAATTTTTTGTTGTTGCATGACAACAAATGAAATGCAATCTGTCAAAGAGTAGAGCTTATCTGAATGTTGCTCGAAATATTCCCAACCTTTGCGAAAAAGAGAATCATCCACCTGGATTAACCGAATGGAAGGACTGTTCAAGAGACGCGAGCCAACTTCAACTGCTTTATCATGTCGATTTCGACTGTTAAAAAAAGTGACCGCTTCATCAAATACAAAGGAAGTGGTCACTAAAGACGGGCGCGAGCGAATAAGATTTTGCCAATGATTTTTTGCGCGTGTATGATTTTTGTCGTTTGAAGCTTCAAGGGCAATGAGATAACCTGTATCAAGAAAGAATATATTTGAGTTCATCAAGATGTTCCATACAAATATTTGTCATGCTGTTCGGAAGCATCTGAAATATCACATTCCACTGGATTTTCTCCCAGATTCCAAATGGGATCAAGCTGTGAACGGCTACCGTTGGAATTTATCTGTCCCGTCGGCATAATTGTAATTACATCATTTTCTTTTTTTATTTCCACTTCTTCGATTCCTTCTAACAACTGCCGAGGGATCAAAACCCCTTGGGCTGTTACTTTTGTTTTTATCGTTTTATTCATGTCTAAAATCCTTTAATAATGGTTTGGAAGATATAGATTGTTGCGAAAAAAATATAAAACCTGGGACTGAAAATCAAGAACCAATACCCAGCTTGTCATCTGTGACATCACGGCATAGTAGGGGACGGTCCCCGTATAGAGACATTACGGGGCAGGCCCCGTGCCGTCCCGCGCGATCCAGAAGGTTCTCTCTTTCTTCAAGTGCCTCTTAGGTCTTTTTGCCGACCCGTGAGGCGTTTGTTTTTTATATTGGTTATAGATTGGTGTAAGTTTTCCGCTCACGGAGATGAAATGGCAAGAAGAAGGAAAACGAGAAGGACGCGTCTCGAAAGACCAGGCGCAACGCCGACTGCGCAGGCTGGGGGGAGAGTGGCTTTGTCGAAATACTTTCTGCCGGTTCTCCTGTTCGTCGGTTGCTTTGGGGCGTACGTGAGCAATGGCGATTTTCTCCCTGGTGGTGATCAGGAAGGCAATATGCTGCTTAGCGTGAATCTGCTAAAGCGCAACACCTTTTCGCTCAGTCCGCCAGATGCGCCGGGGGCTTTTTTATGGACACTGGAACGGCCCGGTGAGAATCCGCTTCGTGTCACTGTCAACGCCTGGGATCAGGAGGTCAATGATCTGTACGAGAAGGGCCAATTAAAAGCCAGAGGAGGCTACTATCTTGCCCAGACCACGCGGCCCGATGTGTATGTCAACGCTTTTGGGATTGGATCGGCGGTTGTCGGGCTGCCGATTTATGCGGTTCTCGATTTTTTTGTCGATGTTGAATCCGATCGGTACTGGTGGTGGCACGGCGGTGCCTTGACCGCTTCTTTGCTGGTCGCATTTGCGACGTTGTTCATTTTTTTGTCGGCGCGTCGCTTTGTCGCGCCCATACCTGCGTTTCTGGTGGCTCTGGCGTTTGGGCTGGGCAGTTGCGCGTGGCCCATTAGCAGTCAGGCACTTTGGCAGCATCCGGCGAATACGTTTTTTTTAAGTCTTGGTGCTTATTTTTTGTTTGGTATCTCAGTGCGAGAGTGCTATGCGGCTTATTGTGGTGCGGCTCTTGGCATGGCGGTTTTGTGCCGTCCGACGAGTGCTGTGGTGGTTGTTTGCGTGGGGGCGTATTTGTTGTGGGTGAATCGCCGCGGGTTCGTTGCTTTTGTGCTTGGGGGGGTGCCTTTCGCCGTTATCCTGGCAGCGTACAATGGCTACTACTTTGGTAATATTCTCGAGTTTGGGCAGACCATTACGTCGAAGAATATCGCGCTTGCGACTACGGGGTCTGACGATCTCTGGCAGAGTCCCGTGTGGGAGAGCCTGCCGGGGCTTTTTATCAGTCCGTCGCGAGGGTTGGTTTTCTTTTCTCCTGTGCTGTTGTTCGGCGTTGTCGGCGCGGTGTTGGCGTGGCGAGATTCTCGCTACCGACCTTTGCTTCCCCTGCAAGTGGCGACTGTGTTGCTGATTCTGGTGGCGTCTATGTGGTACGATTGGTGGGGCGGCTCGGCTTATGGTTATCGGTCTATTGTGGATACGGTTCCATTTTTTGCGCTGTTGATGGTTCCGATTATTGAGCGGGTTGTTGCCAACCGTCGCATGCGGGTGCTGTTTGGTGCTTTGTTGATTTGGTCCGTTACGGTGCAATTCATCGGGGCTTATAGTTATAGTGTGACGGGATGGACCGAGCAGTGGTGGAACGAGACGCGCGATAACAATCCCGACAAGGATAGTCTTTGGCAGTGGACGAGGCCACAGATTGCCTACCATATCGCCAATTTTGAGCGGGAGAGGGCGCTTAAAAAAAGGTTGATGCAAGCATATATCAACAAGAAAATGCCGATTCTCTATCTTTCTCCACGGGAGTGATAAAGGTACATATTTTTCACGATATCCCATCCTCCATAGATCAAAACTTACACGCTTAACGCCCAGCGCGTTCCATTTATATGTATCTCTCAAAGTGATTCCTGCATTCAAGTTAGGGGCGCAATGCAGGTCGGCGCGATCCGGGATATTATATCCAGGATTTTCTCGGCCGTCGCGTTTTGTTAGAATACACAGTGATTCGGTTGAGTGAGATAGAAGGACAGGATATTCTTGATGGTGGACCTTCGGGCTTGTTTCCATTTGCATCGTTGATGAAGCGTCCTGTTGGCATAGATTCAGAGGCGTGGCTGCATCACTGTGTTGACGCTGCAAATGCTTTGCGGGTGGATGAATCAATAAAGGTTGACATTTTGGAGCGGTTGATGATATTGAGTGGGTTAGAGTATGATGAGGCACTGATCAATCGCATTCTCTTACAGGAGGGTCTTATGGACGCCATCATGCGCGAATCGTCGTTTACACAATACATCAAGCAACAGGGTATTGAGGAAGGTGAAAGAAGAAGTAAGCTCGAAGATATCCTCGACGTGTTGGAGATTCGATTTGATCTGCGTGAAGCGCACCCGCTATCCACGCGCATTGCCGCGATTGATGATTTGCAGCGCCTGAAGCAGTTGCTTCGCTCGGCGGTTCAGGTGTCCAGTCTTGAGGCATTTGAGCACGTGTTGGATGCGTGACGCGATTGCCCTGAAGCCTGACGCCAATAATCCATCACCGTCATCGCAGTCTGGTGTTGTAGGGGACGGCCCCTGTGCCGTCCCGCGTGATCCAGAAGGTTCTATCTTTTTTTAAGTGCCTCCCAGGTCTTTTTGCCGACCCGTGAGGCGTTTGTTTTTTATTTTGGTTAATAGATTGGTGTAAGTTTTCCGCTCACGGAGACGAAATGGCAAACAGAAGGAAGACAAGGAGGACGCGCCGCGATCCGCGCGGGGATCGGCAGAGGTCGTTGGTCCCTTTGGTGGATCGCGTGTTGCATTTGCAGGTGTCCGATGAGCGTCCGTGGAAGTTTTTGTTGCCAGTGCTTGTTTTGGCATTCGCGGTGCGTGCGGCGATTGCGCTGTGTGGCGATTTTGTTTTGCACCCGGATGAAATTATGCAGTATTTGGAGCCGGCGCATCGTCTGGTTTTTGGGAATGGGGTTACGTATTGGGAGTTTTTTTACGGGGCGCGTGCATGGCTGGTGCCGGGCATGGTTGCGGGGGTGTTGAAGGTGTTTGATCTGGTGGGACTCGATGAGCCGTTCTGGTATGTGGGCGGTGTCAAGCTGATGTTTTGTGCAATTTCTCTGTTGATTCCAGTGGGGATGTATTTTTTTGCGCGGCGGCATTTTGGGGAGACTTCGGCGCGGGTTGCATTATTGGCTGGTGCTTTCTGGTATGAGTTGGTGGGGTTTGCCCACAAGCCGATGACGGAGTTTGTGGCTACGGCCCTGTTGATGGCGTTGCTGGTGATGTGTGCGCGGTCGTCGGTACACAGGATGGGGACGGTCTGGTTGATGGCACTTGTGGCGGTGCTGGCGGCGGCGATACGAGTGCAGTACGCGCCGATTGCATTGTTGCTTTTGGGTGTGTTCTTTTTGAGGACGGAGAAGAAGGTTCAGCTATTGGTTGCTGCGGGTGCGTTTTTGCTGGCGGTGGGGGTGTTCGATGCGATGACGTGGGATGGCGGTTTATTTCATTCCTATGTTGCGAATATCCGTTTTAATCTCATCTTTGATCAGGGGCGCGCTGGCGAGTCCCCGGGATACCAGTTTTTGTGGTGGCTTTTGCTGGCGAGTGTGGGGTTGGGTGCGCTGTGTGTGGTTGTCGCATTGCGCGATGTGCGGCGTTATGGGTTTGTTCTGGCGATGGTCGCTCTGGTGTTGCTCATTCATTCTGTTCAGGCGCACAAGGAGTACCGGTTCGTTTTTGCGGTTGTTCCGCTGTGGCTTTTGCTCGGTGCAGATGTGGTGGCGCGATTTGGTGGGCATGTGCGCGTTTGGGGATTGGTGGGGGGTTTGTTCGCGGCAATTTCAATAGGCGGGGTTCTGAATGCGCTGCCTTCACAGGTTCAGATTTATCGCGCTTTTTCCAAAGAGACGGGGAAGGTGGGGTTCATCCGCGATCAGGATCCGATTTTTGCCGCGTATCGCTATCTCGCCCGCGTGCCCGGTGTTCTGGGGGTGTGGCAGGCCGACCGACCTTATTACAACCTTCCTGGCTACTACTATTTGCACCGGGAGATACCGTTTTACGATGCGTATTCAGGGCGTGCGATAAACAAGGGTCTGGAGATAACTGCGGCTTCGGTCAGCCATATTGTGTCGGAGAATACCAATCTCACTATTCCCGGCTATACAGTGGAGAAGCAATTCGGCGATGTCCAGATCTGGCGCCGAGACGAGAATGATGCGCCGATCCGTCAATGGGAGGCGTACAATCCGATAGTTGTCGGGAATTTGGATCAGATTATGAAGCAAGTCAATCCCAATGCGCCAGAACCCCCACCCAATAATGGTATCCGCTTCGCGGCTGAAAGCAGGTAATTTACTTTTGTTCTTCCCCCATATTCCTTATATTCCTTAAACCGTATATTCCTTTCACTGGAGTTTTTACAATGCAGCTTCCAACCGTTGAAAACAAGCTGTCCGAGTTTGACGCCCGCCTATCGCGGGTTGAAGGCATTACTGAGCAAATCGCCACGCGCTTGACCAGCCTTGAGACGCGCTTGACCAGCCTTGAGCAAAAGGTTGAGCATGGCTTTGCCGAAACACGCCAAACCGCCAGAACAGATTTTCGCTGGCTTATCGGTATTTTGATCAGCACGCAGCTTACAACGTTGATCACACTCGGAACGCTCATTCTTGTCAAACTCGGATAAAAAAGGTGTCTCGGATGCGCTACCACTGGAGAAGATTTTGCTTTTGCCTTTGCCTCTAAGGTGTCATCGCGGGGTGGTGTTACCCGCGATCCAGAAGGTTTGCTTTTGCCTTTGCCTTTTATCTGTGTCATCTGCGTCATCTGCGGATTCGCCTCTGCCTTTCGCCTTTTCATCCGTGTTCATCGGTGTTCATCTGTGGTTGCCTTTGCCTTTCGCCTTTTCATCCGCGTCATCTGCGTCATCTGCGGATGCTTTTTGCCTTTTGCTTTTGCCTTTCATCCTGTACATCCTTTAATCCTGTACATCCTGATGAACTGGTCTGGGAATCGACCAGTTGTACACCGTTTCTGATTGCCTTTGCGTTTCTTTTTTATTATCATATCATTACCGAAGAAAAAACGCTTGACACTACCATTTTGATTGCATATAATTAGCCCGTCATATATTTAAGGTGGAGCAGTTCCCATGAATCAAACATCAAACAAAACAGAAAGGGTGTTGATTTTTCCTAACGCATTACTCCTTAACGCCATTGTGAGGATGTTGCATTGGTGTGTGTTAGGCTGTTTTTGGAAGGAGGTACTTGAATAAAATGGTTAATTCATAGTTGTTCGTAACTTGTTGTATTGAAAGGAATTAAAAGAAATGAAAACAAGTCTGTTGAAGGGAGGGATATAAATTTGGATTTTCGTAGGGTCGGGTTTGAAACCCGATCAACTTCTCCGCTGTGTCGCAAAGGTCGCGGCTCTCACCCTGTTCTGGGGTCCGGTCTTAAACAGCGCGATGGACAGCGCGAGATGATGCAGTTTCGCAGTAGAATCAAAACGTTCGTAAACAATCATTTACTCGATCCTGACTTTTTTTTAGGAGGTCGATAGGATGAATTTTCACAAAACAATTGGCTTTTTGGCGGCTCTTTTGCTCATGGTGGGCATCGGAGTGCCAGATAGTTTTGCACAAAACACAATCACGCTTACGCTTAATCCGACTACTATACAGGATAATGTCGCAAGCTCGACAGTGACAGCGTCCGTGAATGTGACTTTCGAAACCGCTCCTGACAATGACACGACGGTTACTGTGAGAGTAACTGCGCCATCTATGCGAGGTGCCTATGATGGCAGGCCCTCCGTTGATGTCGAAGTGCCGGTTACTTCGGGCAATGTAACTGGTACCTCAACAGATGGTGTACTGGTTTTCGCGGGTATCACACAGGATAAAGATGATCAAGATATAACAGTCACAGTGACGGCTTCTGCACCTAATTTCGAGAGTCAGACTGCTACCCTTGAAATAAACGATAACGCGGTGGCTGTTGGCACGCCCGCCGCTAATTCTGTTTCGGGATTCCGCGTTGAAATCGTGCCACCATCTAAGGAGTGGACGGGAATCGAAGGCAAGGTTAAGGTTCGGTTGCTTCGCAGACAGGGCCCGTCCTTCCCCTGGGGTAACTTTTCTTCGATTTCGGTTGGGTTGTTTGATGAGTCTCAGGATGGTGATAATGTAGATGCAACTACTGGTAGTAAACGCCCTGCCTCTGCTACGGCATACTATTCCATGACAATTTCACAGGGCACAAACAATCAACTCAGCAGTTTGGGTCTGGAAGATGTAAAAAAGGATACCCTGGAAGCAGACGCCGGCGGTGCAGGCACTCAGGCATTCTATACAGAGAGATCCCGAACGGGCCACTATGACACGCTTGAGTTCGTGCTTACAATACCACCGGGAACTGCTGGCACGGATGCGGATTTGTCCAAGGTGTATGCTGTTGCTACATTGACCAGCGGTGATCTTAGTGCAAATAACCAGATTGAGAGCCGGGACACCGAAACAAAGATTCATTCGGCTTTTGATGATGTGGTCGGTGATGGAAGGCTGATAAAAATTGACCGCGTTGCACCTGGTGGCGATGTTGTTAGTGCCTTGACGCATAAAATTGCTAACAAAAATGGTGTTGGTGGGACAACAACAGCTGGCATCAAGGACCAGATTACGTTGAGCGTGACCATCAATGGTATTTTCAACGATACCAGCGTGCTGGTTGAAATCATCGATACGGGAGAAGATGTGAGGGATCCAACTCCTGATCAAATGGGCAGTGGTGATGAAGTACCGGTCGTCGCTGCAGATGCACCTCTGGTTGGGTTTTCTAAGACGTTTATGGCTAGAGAAATATTGGATGCTGGCGGTGAAGTGAGCCATAAGTTCACAGTGTCGGCGAACCAGTTTAAGCGCAAAGCTACCACAGCTTATGCGGCTGATAAAGTTAAGAAGAATGATCTGCTTGAAGCCGATAATATGATGGTGCGTGCGCGGGCACAGGTGACGGATAAAGCTGGTAACAAAGGCGATCAATATACCCAGACTGAATTGGATGCAGATGTTGCCGACGGCGGATTGTCTGCGGTATTTACGCTGGATTCCAAGCCGCCGAAAATTACGATCGCGCATCCCGATAGTTCTCATAAGCACTACACATCACTATCGACGCAACTCTACTCATTTATCGGAGAAGGTGATGATGTGGACCTTGATCTCAACCCGCTGAACTTCAGTTCTGATGAAGCTACAAACCATGAATCGTTCATCGTCATTGGCGCAGATAGCCTTATATTGGAAGATATTGATTTTTCTGCGGACGATGCAGGTTTGCAGGCGGACTTGGGAGCGCTTACGCATCGGAAGGGAAATGCTACTCTCAAGGCCACTCAACACCCAGGAGTGCTGAAGAAGTATAATAAGGGTGCAGCAGCCAATCTCAAAATTGGTGTAAGAGACGAGGTTGGTAACCTGGGGACGGTCTCGCCTAAAAAAGGTACATCTGGAAATGCCGGACAAGCAATTTTCGACAACCTGGCACCCACAGTTTCGAGATTGTTCCCCAATACTGATGACCTGTCCGATAATAAGATTGGCGGCGGGACACAGCATCCGGTTTTCCGTATTAGCGAAGCAGCGGATTCGATTTTGGTTCGCTACGAGGGTAGTGATGGTATTCTCGAAGTAGCGGGTACTGCTGCTCAGAAGTCCACGGTGGGACAGAATATCAGGATCTCGTTCCTCGGAGACGAAATGCTTCAGCAGGACGACGTATATGATCTGCAAGTCTATGTTCGAGACAAGGCTGGTTATGTAGGTACCAGTGGCAGGCAATTAGGTTTGACGTTTGACAACAATATCGTTAATCCTTCGGCTGATCAGTTTGTGCTTGTTACCACTACCACTGGTGGCGGAAATAAGAATAAGCCTGCTGTGATTGCTGGTCAGGCGTTGCATTTGGAAGTTACGGCGCGTGACGCAACATTGAAAAAGACGGCTGTTACCTACTCTGCAGACGGTGTGATGGTCTCCGCTACGGATTCCGATGGTAACATGGTGTCCGAGGTATCTTTCGGAGGCACGGGTGTCACGGATAATGGAGACGGTTCTGCTACGCTGAATGGCGATACCTGGACTGCAGGCGTGTTCGAGGGTATCGTGGTGATATCAGAAAAGGCAGGTACTTTCACGGTTGCTGTGACAGAAATGGGCGCTGACGGTGTTGCGACCATTACCGAGTCAGTAGATATTACTGTTGACGCCGCTGACTTCGCCGACTTTGAAATAACTGCTTGGGAAGAAGGCGTAGTAGGCGCTGCGACATCGGTCTGGGGTGATTTCACTCTCCGAGTGGTTCCGACTGATAAGTATGGCAACCCCTCTTTGAAGGCTTTTAAGCAGGCTCCAGCCAATGTTGCAGACACCTTGAATCTGTTGGATGCAAATGTCGTCAAAACGGCCGCTGCCATTACGGCGAAAGTCCTCAAATATGATGATGTTGACGTTACGTTCCGTTCCAATCCCGCGCTTGATGATCTGCCTTCTCTATTTGAATGGCCGATTCCGTTGGCAGGTGAGACGTTTGAACTCGTAGCACCTGATAACAAGAAGAGTGTGGCGGTTCAGGTCTTGGTCGCGAATGCGTCCTTAGACGATGCTGATATGCGGAGTAGGGATATCAAAGCTACTGAGAGTTTTACCATTAGCGCGCCTCTGGATCTTTCCATTACGCTCTGGGTTCCCGGTATGGATGGGGATCAGGCTGGTGAAACTGTCACGATTCCCGCTGGTGGCGAGGTAGAGGTAACGGCTCGTGCAGAAGGTCTGGACGAGGGCGATACGGTTACCTTTAACGTTGACGGTGATGAGACAGAAGCGACAGCAGATGCCAGTGGCTATGCTACACAGTCTATTACCCTGACCGGGTCAGGCACTGTGTCGGTGACGGCTACGAGTGGTCAGTATTCGACGAGTCTTGATATTGTCCATGAAGAGCAAATGGGTCGTCGCAGTTATGTCGATGCAAATGGCGATCCCGTTTATCTGATTGCCAAGTCTTCTGGCACGGTTGGCGTGGATGACTTCCTTGCCCTTGTTGCTGCGTGGGGTAGCAGTCCTGGTGATGCGAATTACAATCCTCAGGCTGATATCAACGATGATGACACGGTTGATGTGGCTGACTTCCTCCTGTTTATTACTTCTTGGGGCAGGACAATTGATGGTCCGGCGTCTAAGCCTATCGTTCTGGCTCCCGGCGTAAACGAGAATGCTGAGTTCTCACTGAGTCTGGGTAGCGAGCGCGTGGTTGCTGGCGAGTTGGTGGCTGTCGATGTATCGCTTGCCAATGTCGCATCTGTGATCGGTTATGGGTTCACGCTCAATTACGATGCTGCGAAGTTCGAGTTCGTGAGTGTTGCTCAGGCCGATGAGGATTTGCTCACGTCAACAGGTGGCGAGACGTTGTTCCATCACATCGCGGGCGACGGTCAGGTTGAAGTTGCCACGGGTATGTATAATGGTACAGCGGTTTCCGGCGGTGGCGACATTGTCCGGTTTGTGTTCCGCGTGTTGTATGAGTTCGAGGATAACGCCCGGTTTGAGATTGCCAACGGTCTGGTCTTTGACCCGAGTCAGTTGCAGAACCCGGCGGTGGTCGCGGGTGTGTTGGAACTCCAGAGCACACCCAGAGAGTTCGCTTTGCACCAGAACTTCCCCAATCCATTTAACCCGGATACGACCATTAAGTACGATTTGGCCGAGTCCGCTGACGTGACGCTCCAGATTTACAATGTGTTGGGTCAGGTGGTTCGGACGCTGGTCGCTTCTGAGGCACAGAATGCGGGTCGCTATCAGATCCGCTGGAATGGTATGGATGAGCGCGGTGTGCCGGTTTCGAGTGGAATTTACTTCTACCAGATTGCGGCAGACGGAAAGTTCAGCGATGTGCGGAAGCTGATGCTGCTCAAGTAATTCGCCGATGGATCGGGAAGTTTCCCAAATGTGAGGCTTCCCGATTCCATTTTCAATAGAGGAGTTTGTAATGTTTTTGAAAAAAAGTCTTTTGTTTACGACTGCTTTGGCATTGCTGATGTTTGCAGGGCAGGCTTCTGCGCAGGTGTCGCTCGCTGTTGGTGGGGATGGCTCCACCACGGTTTCAGGATCGGGCACGGAAATTACGGTTGTTGTGTCCCAGATGGGTCTTACCGCATCCGTGAATGCCATAGCGGTTGAGTTCGCTGTTGATAATTCTGTAACATTGACTGCCGCTTCTGCTGATGACTTTACTGGCCTTGTTTCTGGTAATAGTGGAAGCCTGGTTGCCATTCAGGCGACAGCAGTGCCCGCAAGTGCGTCTTTTACCTTTACCACAGCCTCAGATGTAACGGATGTGGAATTTTCTATTGGCATTGCGTCAATTAAACTCAATGATGTTGCTATTACTGTTCCACTTCCCGGAGCACTTGTGTTTAATGAAGGTGGGACTGGTGGCAATGGTGATGGCAATGGTAATGGCGGCACTGGTATGACGCCGTCTTATGATAATTTGTCCGTTTCTCTGACGCGTGACGGCGAGGGACCTGTTGCTGCAGGTGATAATATTGTTGTCAATGTCGCTGTTGATGGGTTGGAGGCTGCAACAGTTGGTGCCGAGATTAGCATTGCGGTTGATCCCGCTGTGGCGGCGATCACTGGTGGCGATCCTGCTGGCGGTTTGGTCGTGTCTCCAGACGGTATTGTCGGTATGAGCCTTACGCTTATTGGCGCGCCAACGACGTTGACAGACGGCAGTTATGGCACTGTGGTGTTGACTCTGGGCCCTGCTTACGATGGGTCGGAGGTTTCCATTAGTGCTTCGGTTACTGTGTTTACATCGGGTGGGATGAGAGTTGCCGCTGCTGCTGGCGATGCTGTGGTGGTTAGCGGTGGTCCCGTGCCGGAGTTGGTGACTGCTGATGGAGAGACCGCGATTACGTTTGAAGATTTTGGTACCGAGGCTTCGGTGTCGATTACGGCTATGAATTTTGAAGAAGGTGCCGAGATTGACTATTCTTATGAAGCGACTGCCGATTTTACGTCGATGGAAGATGGTGCCAATTTGACGATTACGACGGCTTCGGCTGGCACGGTGACGGTGACGGCGACCGATGGTACGTCTTCTGCTTCGCTTACGCTTACGTTTACGGATCCCGATCCTTACCTGACGGCGAGTGAAGATGATGTTATTATTCCCGAGGGTGGAGAGAAGTCGGTGACGGTTTCTGCAACGGGTCTGGAAGGTGCGATTACTTATGCGATTAGCTCTTCCGGTACCGCTACGATTAACGCCGATACCGATGGTGATATGGTGACGATTACGGGGAGCGGTATGGGGTCTGCTACGGTGACGGTGACGGCTTCTGATGCTGATGATACGACTGAGGCGATTAGTATTCTGTTCCGGGCGATGCCCACTGTTGGTTCAGATGCGCCTGATGTTGTCATGGTTCCGCAAGCTGAGGTTCCCAGTGCAATGGCAATGGTCGTTGCGGCGGGTTTCCCCGAAGGTGCCGATATTACGTTTAATGTCGATCCGGCGAGCCATCCCAATCTTACGACGTCGGCAGATGGCAATGTGCTGACACTGACTGCTACGGGTACGGTTTCTGTTTCTGTGACGGCTTCTGGCGCGGGCGTTACGACGTCTGCGGTTGAGGTTGCGTTCGAGCAGGCACTGCCCGCTGCACCCAGCAGTGTGGTTGTGCAGGATAATGAAGGCGATAACGGTCATTATGTGATGGTTAGTTTTGCCAATTCGGCAAATCACGCGGATGTGAGTCAGTATCGCATTTATCGCGAGATGATGGTGAATACCGCGCTGGATGCCGATGGCAATGTGGTGACGACCGATACGCCGGTTGCAACGTGGATGTCCTGGGCTGTTGTTGACGCGATGGACAATGATGAAGCGGGTATTACGCGCGCGGTTGTTCCGGTGACGGATAACAACGCGACGCGCTGGGGCGTTGCAGCGGAATCGGGCCAGGAGTCGAGCGAGGAAGTGATTACGCCTGCTGGCAAGCGCGTGTTCTCCAAAGAGAGCGTGCAGGCGATCGTTCAGCTTTTGGGTGTTGATCCCAATCTGGTTGTGACCGAGAATGCGCTCAGCGAGATGTTGATGCCTTCTGCTGATTATATTAATTCGCTTACTGGCGGCAGGAAGAATGTGGTGTTTGCGGCTCTGGATCCCGATTTGAGTGTTCTCATTGGTGGCGATTTGGCTGTTCCGCAGAATATCCGCACAGATGGTCATCTTGGTCCCATTGTTTCGTCTCCAATTGTCGTGGCAAACGATGGTGGTATGGCGGGTGCAGTAGATGATACGGCTCCTGCTGCTGTGACCGATGTTGCTGCTGATCCGGATACCGGGGTTATTACCTGGACGGCGTCCGCAGATGATGGCGGTATGGATGCTGTGATGTATCGCGGTCACGCGATTATGGTTCCGCATGTGACGGGCTACAGGGTTATGGCCAGTGTCGTCGGTTCAGAAGCACCGCCGATTGATGTTACCGCAGTGGTTGGAGGGGTTCTTCCTCCTGGTTCGACCAGTTTAACGGTTCCCCAGGTTTTGATTGAGTCTCTGATTGATCAGGGCGTGCCTGCGGTGCTGATAGATGTGGTTGTGATGGACGGCACCAACATGACGTCGATTGTACCGCCTCTGGTGGTTGAACTTGCACCGAAGCGCAAGCTGTTTGCGGATGCCGATGGCAATCCCGTTTTTGTCGTGAAGCTCGATAGGTACGGGGCTATGACGCCGCTGTTGGTTGACTTTGAAGATTTTGTGGCCTTTACGATGGCGTTTAATACAAGTGAGGCCACCTCGACGCGCGAGGAATGGCGAGTCTTTATTCAGGCTGATCTGAATGACGATGCTGTGGTTAATTTCGATGACTTCATTCTGTTCTTTGGCTCTTATGGCAAAGAGGCGACAGGTCCGGCTGGTAAGTCTCTGGTTACGCCTGTTCTTGGCGTGAATGAGGCTGCCGAGTTGTCGTTGCGTTTGGGCAGTGATCGCGTGGTGGCTGGCGAGACGATGTTTGTGGATGTGTCTCTGGCCAATGTACAGGCTCTGATGGGTTATGGGTTTGTGCTGCACTACGACGCTGAGACGTTCGAGTTTGTAGAAGCTGTGCCAGCTACTGAGGATTTGCTGACGTCAACAGGTGGCGAGACCCCGCTGTTGAGGGGTTGGTCGCCTGAGGCCGGGCAGGTTCACGTTATGAATGCGATCGTGAATGGCTCAGAGGTTTCTGGTGATGGCGATATCGTTCGGTTGGTGTTCCGCGTGTTGCGCGATTTTGAAGATAATGCGCGATTCGAGATTGCCAATGGTCTGGTTTTCGATCCGAGCCAACTCGCCAATCCACTGGCTGGCAGTGTGCTGGATATTCAGACGACGCCTACAGAGTTTGCACTGCTCCAGAATTTCCCCAATCCGTTTAACCCCGAAACAACGATCGGTTATGAATTGGCCGAGTCTGCCGATGTGACGCTCCAGATTTACAATGTGGTGGGTCAGGTGGTTCGGACACTTATGGTTGCTGAACCGCAGTCGGTCGGTCGATATCAGGTCCGTTGGGACGGTATGGATGATCGTGGGATGCCGGTTTCGAGTGGAATTTATTTCTACCAGATTTCGGCAGGGAAGTTCCAGGATGTGCGGAAGCTGATGCTGCTCAAGTAATTCGTTTTGGTAGGGGTGAAAAATCTTTCGCCCCTACCTATTTCCCCTCAGAACTTACAAGGAGTAGTTTTCAGCGAAGGAGTTTTGCAAATGTTTTTGAAAAAAGGATTGTTATTTTTTACTGCTCTTATGTTGCTGGCTTTTGTGGGGCAAGCTTCTGCGGGTCCCAATGCAAATGCTGTTGTGGCAGTTGACATTGATGCCAGTGACAATAAGATGAATGATGGCAATACATCGGGTACTGCTGTTGCGGGTACCGATGTTGTCGTTGAAATATTTATTACCGGGCTGGCAGGTCCCATTGTCGGTGGTGTGGTGACTTTTGATACGGATAAGCTGACGGTCACAAGCGCGGCTCCTGCTACGGGATTTTTTGCGCTGGGTACAACGGCGAGTACCGTTTCTTTTGGTGCTGTTCCTTCTGGTACTTTGACCAACGATTATTTCGGGACTGTTACGCTGTCGCCCGTAGAGGGTTTGATGGCGAGTACCGAATTTACCGTTGGTGTCAGTATTATGAATCTGGCCGGTGCTGCCAATCCTACAGATACGGATAATATTACCACGGCGATGATGGCGCCCTTGTCTTTCAATGCTGTTCCCAGGTTGGATGCAAGTGCGACTACGGTTCCGGTGCCGCCAGGTGGCACGGGCACGGCGACGGTGACGGCTGTGAATTTCCCCGCCGATGCGACGATTGCGTTTGATGTGCAGGGTATGATGCTCGATAATATTATGCATGCTCAAGAAGGTGCCACGTTGACACTGACGGCGAGTGGTCCGGCAACGGCAACGGTGACGGCGAGTGATGGTATGGCTTCGACCGATCCGGTTGAGATTAAGTTTGTCGAGATGCGGATTCCCGCGCTGGATATCGCAGGCATGGACATGATGAATATGATGGATGATGGCATGCTCGCGGGCAGTGCCGATGCCAATCAAGAGATCGCTATTGAGGTGTTTGCAGGTGATGTAGATGGCGGTCTCGGCGGTGCGAGTATCGTTTTTGTCATTGATCCGGCTTCTGCGGCGATGATTACGGGTTTTGACCCTGCTGAGGGTATGACGCTGTTGGGTATTTCCGGTAATCAGATCGATGTCGGTTCCGAAGAAGCTGTGATGCTGTCCAATGGTGGTTTTTTGGGCACGCTGAAGCTGACGACGGGTGAAGAGGCTGTGCCGTTTACGGTTTCTGTCGAGTCGTTTAGAGCAGTTCTCGGTTCTGGCGAAGAGACTATGCTGATGAATCCCGCACCGGTGATGTATAATTTCGGTCCGCGGCTGGAGGTGTCTGCGCATATTGCGACGATTCCGCGCGGTGATTCTGCGACGATTAAAATTACAGCTCTGGGTTTTGCCGAGGGTGCGAAGATTACTTTTGCGCATACTGTAGAAGGCGCGGCTATGATTGATGGCCACCCGGAAATGGATATGCAGAATGTCTATGTTTTGACTGCGACAGGTCTCGGTTCGGCTGTTGTGAAGGTGACGGCTTCCGATGGCATGGCTTCTCAGGAGGTGACGGTTCAGTTTGACGAGCAGGTGCCGATTGAGTTGTCGTCGTTTGTCGGATCCGTGGTCGAAAACCGCGTGGTGCTCAATTGGGCGACGGCTTCGCAGACCAATAATGCGGGTTTCCGCGTGCTTCGCAGTACGGATGGAGAGACCTACGAGGTGGTCAGCGAGCTTATCGCGGGTGCCGGTACGACCGATCAGTTGATGGATTATATGTTTGAGGATACGAGCCTTCCGGCTGCTGAGATCGTTTATTATGTTCTCGAGCAGGTTGATCTGGATGGGACGGTTAATCTGTCGAATCCGATTGAGGTGCTGTTGGGCGCGCGTTTCATTCTGCCCACAGAATTTGCGTCGGCTGTTTATCCCAATCCGTTTAATCCGAGAACGACGATTTCCTACGATTTGCCCGCTGACGCAGATGTGTCAATTATCATTTACGATGCGATTGGGCAGGAGATTCGTCATCTCGTGAGTCAGCATTATACAGCGGGTCGCTATAGCGTCCAGTGGGATGCGAAGGACTTTATGGGCCGCAGTGTTGGTAGTGGCGTTTATATTGCCAAGATCAAAGCGGGTCCAAATACCGCGATCCAGAAGATGCTGTTGTTGAAATAGATCCGCAGATGTACGCAGATGTACGCAGATGATTGTAGGGGCGTAAAATTTTACGCCCGTGAGGATGGCGCCGATTCCTGGGACGGTGCCGATTTAAAAAGGCTACTGGACATTTTGTCCAGTGGCCTTTTT
Organism: Candidatus Latescibacterota bacterium; assembly: GCA_965205975.1. Classification (GTDB taxonomy): domain Bacteria; phylum Latescibacterota; class UBA2968; order UBA2968; family UBA2968; genus VXRD01. The sequence goes on along the minus strand of OZ242195.1, from coordinate 3,902,748 downwards.
TTTGTTATTGCGGTATTATATATGTGAAACTATATTCGAGCACGATGGTTGAAGTGTGAACACCTGTAGGGGCGAGGCATGCCTCGCCCGTCATTTATCCGTGTTTATCTGTGTTCATCTGTGGTTGCATTTAAAAGGAGACATAAATGGAGAAGGTGCGAATGGGCTTGATCGGGTGTGGTGGCAATATGGGCGGTCACCTCGGGCGGTTGATGAAGATGCAGGATGTGGAGGTTGTGGCGCTGGCAGATCCGAGTGAGGCGAGTTTTGCAAGGTTGTTTGAGCGCGTGCCCCAGGCAGAGCAGTTGCCGAGGTTTGCAGATCACAAGGAGATGCTGAATGAGGTGGCGATGGATGCGACAGAGATTTCTACGCCGCATACGTTGCATTTTGAACAGATTATGGATAGTCTGGATAAGGGTCTGCATGTGCTGACAGAGAAGCCGATGGTGTGTACGGTTGATCACGCGTTTCAGGTGATGGATAAGGCCGAGGAGGTGGATCGCGTTTTGATGGTGTCCTATCAACGGCATCTGGCGCCGACGTTTCGGTTTATGCGGAATCAGATTCAGGCGGGGGAGATCGGAGAGGTTCAGTTTATTCAGGCGATGCAAGATCAGCACTGGTATGCGAATCAACAGGGGAAGTGGCGACAGGTTCACGCGCTGTCGGGCGGGGGGCAGTTGAATGATTCGGGGAGCCATTTGCTGGATATTGTGCTGTGGATGGTGGATCAGGCGCCTGCGCGCGTGTCGGCGTTTATGGATTATCTGGATACAGAGGTGGATATCAATTCGGCGCTGTCGATTGTGTTTGAAAATGGTGCGTTGGCGAATTTTTCTGTTGTGGGTACAGGTCCCGGTCCGGGGATGTGGGAGGATATTACGATTTGGGGCACAAAGGGGGCGATTTATTCCCGCAATGGAAAGGTGACGTGCAAATACGGCGGCAGCGCACCGGTAGAGGTGGATGCGGATAGTTTGCCGTCGCGGTTTGTGAGTCCAGATCAAAATTTTGTGGATGCGATTTTGGGACGCGATGAAGTTCAGGTGCCGCCCGTGTGCGGTTTGCGCGTGATTCAGTTGACCGAGGCCGCATGGGAGTCGGCAGAAAAAGGCGGGCGCCCCGTGCGGGTGAAGCGCACGCGAAGTAGGAGGTAGGAAGCTGTTTTAAAATTAATACCTGATGTTACGGATGTCCGGTGTTTTGTCATGCTGAGCGTAGCCGAAGCATCTGTTCCACCTGAGTTGGCGAGTGGTGTTTTGTCATGCTGAGCGCAGCCGAAGCATCTGTTCCACCTGAGTTGGCGAGTGGTGTTTTGTCATGCTGAGCGCAGCCGAAGCATCTGTTCCACCTGAGTTGGCGAGTGGTGTTTTGTCATGCTGAGCGCAGCCGAAGCATCTTTACCACCTGAGTTGGTATGAGATGAGGGGCAGGCTTTCATCCGTGATCGTTTAGGAGGTGCTTATGTGGAAATTAACGATTGTTCTCGGGTTACTCGCCGGTGTTGCCGCCGATTGTTGGGCGCAACCCACTGTGCTGGCATTGAAGTTTCCGGAAGGACGCAAGGCGCGATATAAGCACAAGTTCCGGGTGGAGTATTACAGCAATCAGGGCGAGCAGATTGTGATGCGGAGCGGGCATATTCGCGTGATTATAGATAATGAGTGGCGCAGCCATGAAGAGGTGGTTGTGCCCCGGGCATTGCCGGGGCGGACGATTCCCGAAGGGGTGATGGGGATCCGCGCTGAGATTAAAAAGGGGGCGAGTGCAGCGATTTTTCTGGGTGAGAAGCAGACGTATGAGCAGTTTCCGTTTACGTTTGATATGTTTAATGACAGGGTTTTTACCTGGCAGGTGACGCCCGAGGGCATAGCGCAGAAGTTCGAGCCGGATTTTCCCGCGTTTCGCGTGGAGCGGCAGGATTTGATTACGGATATGTACCAGGGGGCGATGCCGGCGTTTGCACCGGTTTTGCCAGAGGGTCCGGTTAATAAGGGCGATACCTGGACGGGGGAGCGCGTTTTTTGGCGTCCTTTTGCGAGTATGGATATGCTGGGGCGCGATTCGGAGATTAAAATTAAGAGTACGTATGAGGTGAAGAATATCAAGCAGGAGAAGGGGCGCGTGGAGGTGCATATCGATGAGGATAGTGAGGTGATGTACGCGGGGTGGATCGATGTGAGTGCGGCTTCTTTGTATTACAATGGGAAGGGTACAGGCGGGGGGTCGTGGGTGATCGATGCGACGCGCGGCCTGGTGATGGAGCACAAGGTGCATTTTAATATCGATAGGCCCGTGGTGATTAAAGCGGGGAAGCGGGATCCGATTGCCAATATTGTCGCCGAGGTTAAGATCGATATGGAGCGCAAGTTAGAGAAGTTGGAGAAGGAGTAGGGGCGAGGCATGCCTCGCCCGTCTCGCGGCTTGACACGGGTTTTGAGATATGGTATTCTTCAGAAAATCTTTCCTGCACATCCTGATCCGGAGGTGACCCATCAATACCAATGATTCTGATCGTCAGAGAAAGTCACCTGAAGATTTTCTTCAGGACTATGTGGATATGCAGCATACGTTTCAGTCGTTGTCGATTATCGATCAAATTTTGATGACGATGGATGAGACGGATCGACGGCGGCCCCTGTTGTACCAGTTGCGTCGGCAGCTTCAGGAAGATGAGATTACGTTTGAAGAGGCGAGGCGCACGATTGTGGAGCTGGAAGGGGCGCTGGAGAAGGTGACGGCTCCGGCCAATCGGGTGGGGACGCTGTTGGCACCGCCAGAGAATGGTATCGCGTATCTTACGGTGGGGGGGGCGGAGTATTATGCGAATGTGGATTCGCGGTTGGATGACCGCAGTTTGAGGGTGGGTACGCGCGTGCTGGTCAATGAGGCGTTTGCCGTGGTGGGCGATATGGGGGAGTCTCCGTCGGGGACTGTGGGCAAAATTGTCGATGTGCTGGACGATGGGCGTTTGCAGGTGGGGCAAGAGCACGGTTCGCAGACGCATGTTCTGCTGCGAGGGGCAGATCTGGAGGCCGAGGCTTTGAAGGCGGGCGAAGAGGTGCGTATCGATCCGCATTTTCGCGTGGCGCTGGAGAAGATGTGCGAGGTTAAGGATTTTTATTTGGAGGAAGTGCCCGATTTGCCGTGGGAGAAGATCGGTGGACAAAAGGATGCGATTCAGGCGATTAAAGATACGATTGAGATGCCGGTGTTGCATCCAGAGTTGTTTAAGCGGTTTCAGTACAGTACGCCCAAGGGGTTTTTGTTGTACGGTCCGCCGGGGTGTGGCAAGACGCTGATTGGGAAGGCGACGGCGTACAATCTGGAGCGGCAGGTGCAGGAAGACGGCCTGAATCTCAAGGCGTGTTTTATGCATATTAAGGGTCCTGAGATTTTGAATATGTGGTTGGGAGAGTCTGAACGCAAGGTGCGCGAGATTTTCTCCCAGGCGCGGGAGAAGCGGCGCGAGGGATTTTTGCCGGTGGTGTTTATCGACGAGGCAGAGTCGGTTTTGGGGACGCGGCGGGCAATTCGGTCGCACAATATTTCAAATACGGTTGTGCCGATGTTTTGTTCCGAGATGGATGGGATCGAGTCACTGCAAGATGTGGTGATTATTTTGACGTCCAATCGTCCAGATTTGATCGATCCGGCGATTTTGCGTCCGGGGAGAATTGATCGCAAGATCAAGGTTATTCGACCGGATATGGATGCGGCGCGCGAGATTTTGGGTATTTATTTGACGGCTGATTTGCCGCTGTCAGAGGCTGCGTTAAATGTGCATGATGGCAATGTGCGGGCAGCAGTTGACGATCTGGTGGCGCGCGCGATTGCAGAGATATATGCCAGGCGCGATGATACGCGTTTTTTGGAGGTGACGCTTAGAAGCGGTCGGAAGGAAGTGTTGAGTCGCGGAGATCTGTGTAGTGGGGCAATTCTCGAGTCTATTGCGCAGCGTGCGAAGGAGATTGCGATTAAGCGGTGTATTGCTTCTGGCGCGGAAGATGGGATTGGTTTTGACGATTTGCTCGCGGGGATTGAGACGGAGTATAGCGAGAATGAGATTTTCCCGCCGACGGATAATACAGAGGATTGGTTGAAGTTGCTGGATTACGATCCGGAAAATGTGGTGCGCGCAGCACCGATTCGCCCCAGGCGAGAACGACGCACCCGCGGGCATGGTGTGGTGTGATCCGCAGATAGACGCAGATGGACGCAGATGGACGCAGATGGAAAAATTGTAGGGGCGGGTCTTGTGCCCGCCCGCAGGTGGTGGTTCGGGACTGAATTATGACGCGCTTATTCGGTATAGAAACAGAATACGGAATCACGATTGACGAGGTGGATAAGGTCGATGTGGTGGAAGAGTCAATGCAGTTGATTCGGTGCTATCAGCAGGGTAAGTTTGTTCCGTTGTGGGATTATCGGCTGGAGAATCCCCGTCGGGATGAGCGGGGGTTTGAAGTTAAAAATCTGTTGAATGATGTCGATGAAAAGGTGCATTTGCAACAGGATCGCAAGCGCAAGATTCCGTTTAAGGAATTGAAGAGCGATTTGATTATTTACAATGGGTCCCGGTTTTACAACGATCATACGCATCCAGAGTATTCGACGGGTGAGTGCATAAGTTTGTTCGAGCTTGTGGCACAGGATAAGGCGGGGGAGCGCATTGTGGATATTTGCGCGCAGCGGCGGACGGAGATGCTCGATCAGGGCACTGTGCGGATGTATAAGAATAATACGGATTTTGAAGGGCATAGCTATGGGTGTCACGAGAATTATTTGATGGATCGCTCGGTGCCTTTCGAGCGTATATTGAAGGGGTTGTTGTTGTTTTTCCCCACGCGGCAAATTTTTTGCGGGGCTGGCAAGGTGGGGGTTGAGCGGGAGGATCGCGCACCGATTTATCAGTTGTCGCAGCGCGCGGAGTTTTTTGAGGTGATCGCGAGTGTGGATACGATGCACAAGCGTCCGGTTGTGAATACGCGCGATGAACCCCACGCAGATGCGGCGCAATATCGCCGGTTGCATGTAATTGTGGGCGATGCCAATATGTCGGAGTATATTACGGCGCTTAAGGTGGGGACAACGGCGCTGGTGATCGATTTGATTGAGGCGGATTGTTTGCCGGATTATCGGTTGAAGGATCCGATTGCGGCGATGAAGAATATCGCGCGGGATCAGTCGCATGCGTGGTTGGTTGAGGTGGAGGGGCCCGGCCATCGCCTCGTTCCCGCGGTTGAGATTCAGGATGCGTTTTTGAATTTGGCACGGCGCGAGTTTGCCGGGCGGGATCGAGAGACGGATTGGGTGTTGTCGGCGTGGGAAGATGTGTTGGAGAAGTTGAGCCGCGATCCGATGGATCTGGTGGGTGTGTGCGATTGGGTGACGAAGAAGTGGTTGATCGATAGTTTTTGCGAGGCGGAGAATCTGGCGTGGGATAATCCCGATGATTTGTTCTGGATGCAGAGTCAGGATCTGGAGTATAGCAATGTGGATCGGGATGCGGGTTTGTATTATTTGCTGGAGTCGCAGGGGCAGATGGTGCGTCTGGTGGGCGATGATGAGGTGGCTGCGGCGATGTCGGAACCGCCTTCGGGTACGCGGGCGTATTTTCGAGGGCGCAGTTTGGAGAAGTTCGGCGATTATGTGTCGTCGATTAACTGGGATCGCATTGTGTTTAAGCGCAATGGCCGCCAGCATGCAGTGGATATGAAATTATTGGTGGATGCGGAGCGGGTAGAGCGTTATAATGAGGTGCTTGATCGTTCGGAGACGTTGGAAAGTTTTTTAGCTGCGTTGGAGAAAGTGTGAAGTGTGAAGGAGAAAGTGTGAAGTGTGAGGGGTGATTGTCATCGCGGCAGGGTGTAAGCCGCGATCCAGAAGATTTTGCTGTTGGTTTTGATTTTGTTTTTCATCCTATAATCCTGTAAATCCTGATTCAGACATTTTTCATTAAGGAGGCCGTAGATGGATAAGGTCTTGCAGTTTGAGCGACGGACGAAGCCAGTCGATCCGGGAGGTCCTGGTCCTGGTGATGATGGCGATGGTGGCCCTGCGCGCCCGAAGGTGGAGCGGCCAGATACGCGCGATTTGCTGCGGCGCATGCGGCGCGTTGATCCCAATCAGGCGCGGCGTTATCGCCAGCGTACAGGCGAGTAGCTTATGCAATCGGGTGGGGATTTTGTCGATTTGCTGCGGCAGACGGGCTACCGGTTCCCAGGTGAAAATTTGGGCGATGTTCAGTCCGAGCGCGATTTGCCTTTTGAGCCGACGGATGCGACGACGATTCTGGCATTTCAATATGCCGATGGGGTGCTCGTTGCAGGTGATCGCCGCGCTACAGCGGGCAATATGGTGCTTTATGATCGCGCGGATAAGGTGATTGATCTGGATGCGTATTCTGTGATGGCGATTTCGGGATCGCCGTCTATTGCGTTTGAGATTGCGCGAATTTTGGAGCATGCATTTCAGTATTATCGCCGTCGTTTGCTTCAGGAGATGAGTTTGCAGGCGAAGTTGCGCAGGTTGTCGCTGTTGATTAAGGATAATTTGCCGATGGCGATGCAGGGTATTGGTGCTGTGATTCCCATTTTTGCGACGTATGATCAGGTGGATGCGCGGGGTAAAATTTATTTTTACGATGCGCTGGGGGCGCAGTTCGAGAGCGCCGATTTTACGACGACGGGGTCGGGGTCGCCGGCGATTCGCGGGGCGATGTATTATTTGAATCGCTGGAGCGGTCGGCGGTTTGTGGAGATGGATCGCGATGCGGCTATCGGGCACGCGCTTCAGCTTCTGGATACAGCGTCAGAATACGATTCGGCGACGGGTCGATACGAGCGGTCGGCTGATATTTTTCCGTCGGTGAAGACGATTACGGCGTCGGGTCTGGAAGAGATCGAGACCGAGGCGTTGCGGCAGCTCTATGTTCAATATGTGGATGGGGAGGAGGCGGGACGCGCATGATGTTGTCAGATGAGCCGTATCGCTGGGCAGAGGCTGTTGCGAATCGGCGCGATTATATCGAAGATCAGATTCGGACGGGGAGTCCGGTTGTGGGTGTTGGGTACGAGGATGGGATTTTGTTGCTGACGCTGTCGCAGAGTCAGCAAAAGGTGTTTGAGGTGTACGACTGCATCGGACTTGCGGCGATTGGGCATTCGACGGATATCGAGAAGCTCAGGCAGGCTGCGATTGATATGGCGCATTCGATTGGGTTTAATTATTCAGAGGACGATGTGACGTTGCGCCAGATTGTGTATTTTGGTCTGGGTCCTGCGATGAAGGCGGGGTTTGACGATGTGGTGCGGTCTCCGTTTTTGGCGCGGGTGCTTCTGGCGGAGTTGGATGGGCAGGAGGGGGCGCAGATTTTTTATACGGTGGATTACGATGGTGCGTTTTATCGGCACGAGGGATGTGTTGCTGTGGGGGGTGTTGTGGAGGCAGATGTGATGATGGTGCGCGAGTTGTCGGGTTTGGATACGGAGGCGTTGTCTTTGTCAGATGCCGCAGGTGCTGCGCTTCGCGCCTGGGCAATCGGGCGATGGATTGGGAAGATGGAAGAGGTACCTACAGATGCCGACGAGTTGGAGCAGGTGGCTGGGGCGGTCGATGTGGCTGATGTGCTTGAGACGGCGTTGGTGGATTTGGAGGTGGAGGCGGTGGTGTTGGGGCGGTCGCAGGTGGGTAAAAACAAATATCGCAATGTCGATGCAGAAGAGATTGCGCCCGCGCTGGCACCGTTTATATTGTAGGGGCAACCCTCGTGGTTGCCCGATTGTAGGAGCGAGGCATGCCTCGCCCATCTATCATTGAGGCCCCCCCATGAGAGATCGCATTTTTGGCATAGAAACCGAGTATGGGTGTTTGGCACCCGAGCACGAGGGTTTTGTGAGTCCAGATACGATTTCGGTGAAGGTAAAGGATCACATTTTTCACGTTGACCGAATAGGGATTGTAGATATTCACTATCGCGGACGGGATGAACCCCCGGGCAATGGGGGTTTTTTGTTTAATGCGGGGCGGGTTTATATCGATATGGGGCATCTGGAATACGCCACGCCGGAGTGTATGGGGTTGTGGGATATTGTGGCTTTTGATCGGGCGGGCGATTGTATTTTGTATCGGGCATTGCACGCGCTGGGGTTGGCTAAAGAAGCTTCGTTTTTGAAGAATAATATCGATCATTATACGGGTGCGACGTTTGGCTGTCATGAAAATTATCTGGTCAGGCGCAATGTGCCGTTTTCAACGGTTGTTATTCCCGCGTTGTTGCCGTTCTTGGTGACGCGCCAAATTTTTTGCGGTGCAGGTCGCGTGGGCAGTTATGATGATAGTTTTTATTATTATGGGCAAAATGTGCGAGATGCCGCCGATACAGAGGATGCGGTTTCTTTCCAGATTTCTCAGCGTGCCGATCATATTGTTACAGAGATTTATCAGTGGATTCAGTTTTCTCGCGCGATTATCAATACGCGAGATGAACCGCTGGCAGATCACAGCAAGTACCGCCGTTTGCACCTTCTGGTGGGCGATTCGAATATGTCGGAGTATGCGACGGCTTTGAAGGTTGGTACGACTGCGATGGTGCTGAATCTCTTAGAGCGCAAAATTTTTCCTCAGGATGTGGATCTGGGGGATCCGGTGTGGGCATTGAAGGAGATTTCGCGGGATCCGACACATAAGTGGATTCTGGATCGGCAGAATGGGCGGTCTATTTCGGCTATTGATATACAGCGCACGTATTTGGATTTGGCGCAACGCCATTTGAGGGGTTTGGATGAGGAGTCAGATTGGGTGCTGGATGAGTGGGAGCGCACACTTGATGATCTGGAGTCCGATCCGATGCAGTTGACAGATCGTTTGGACTGGGTGGCTAAGAAGTGGTTGTTGGATGCGTTTCGCGAGTCGGAGAATTTGAGTTGGAACGATCCGTGGTTGCAGAGTTTGGATTTGGAGTATCACAATATCGATCCCAATCGCGGGTTGTATTTTGATCTGGTGCAGCAGGGTAAGATGCAGCGGGTGCTGACGGATGAGCGCGTTGAAGAGGCTTGTGGGGCGCCTCCGGCTGATACGCGGGCAAAGGCGCGGGCGGCAATGGTGAAGACGTTGTCGCAAAATCGGGTGCGGTATATTGTGGATTGGGATTCGGTGTATTTGGAAAATGAATTCCATTTGAGTTTCCGCGATCCGTTTGATACGTATGACGATGAGGCAGAGGCGTTTGCCGAGGAGGTCGAGATCGCGTCGAAGATGATGGGGTCGAGAAGGGGGAAGTAGGGGAAATGCAACCACAGATGAACACCGATAAACACCGATAAAACGTAAGATACAAGACGTTAAAGGCATGTCATCGCGGCCCCTGCTTAAAGCATACAGGGGCAGGCATGGTGTAGGGGACGGCCCCTGTGCCGTCCCGTGCGATCCAGAAGGTATTGTAGGGGCGACCCCCTGTGGTCGCCCGTTTTTTTTACCTTCCACTCCTGCCGCCGCGGCGCCCGGAGTAGTGGCGAGAGCTCATGGGCAGGTACGCGCGGGCGGTTTTTTGGCTGGCGCGGTCGAGTTTGGTATAGTCGGGGATTTTGTAGCGTTTGCGCGTTATGGCGTCGGTGAATACGATTTCGGGAAATGCGTTGAGGTTGAGGTTCTGGTCGCCTCGGAGTGTGAAGTTCATAGGTCCCGCGTTGGTGTCAATGTCCCAGTTTGTGCCGCCTTCTTTGTTGCTTTCGATGTTGAGTATGGTCTGGATTTGGGGGATGTCGTAGCGGTCTTTGAGGTGTTCTTCAACGAGTGTCCGCGATTGTGCATTTAATCCGTCAAGTGTGGGCAAGAGGCCGAGTTCGGTTCTGTCCCGGTCGCGGAGGCTGATCCATTGATCGGGCGTGGAAAAGGGAAAACATCGCACGATGTGATCGATGTGTAGTTCTTCTCCGTCGGCAAAGAGGATCAGGCTGTCACCGTTTTGACATAAGTCAATGGTTTCGGGGATGAGTTGTTGTACCATGAGGTCCATGTCGAGATCTCCGTAGGGGACGGCCCCTGTGCCGTCCCGTCTGTCATCGCGGCATGGTGTTAGCCGCGATCCAGAGGTTTTGATTTTGATTTTGCCTTTCGCTTTTTGCCTTTCATCCGTGTTTATCTGTGTTCATCTGTGGTTGCTTTTTCACGCTTCTTCCAAGGCAAATTGCATGTCGCACAGGCGAGCGTAGAGGCCGTCGCTGGCGAGTAGCTGGGTGTGTGTGCCGAATTCGACGATTTTGCCGCGGTCGATGACGTAGAGGCAGTCGGCGCGGCGCACGGTGGATAAGCGATGGGCGATCGCAAAGGTGGTGCGGCCTTCCATGAGGCGTTCGAGGGCGTTTTGTATGAGCATTTCGGTTTCGGTGTCAACAGAGGATGTGGCTTCGTCCAGGATGAGGATGCGCGGGTCGTTGAGGATGGCGCGGGCTATGGAGATGCGCTGTTTTTCGCCGCCGGATAAGCGCACGCCCCGTTCGCCAATGTGGGTGTCATAAGCGTCCGGGAATCCGCAGACGAAGTCGTGGGCGTTGGCCATCATTGCGGCGTTGATGATGTCGGTTTCGGTGGCGTTGAGTTTGCCATAAGCGATGTTTTCGCGGATGGTTCCGTTGAAGAGGAATGGTTCTTGTAAGACCATGCCGATTTGGCTGCGCAAGGATGCGCGTTGCATGTTTTTGAGGTCATGGCCGTCAACGCACACGGTGCCAGAGTCGGGGTCATAGAAGCGGCAGATGAGGTTGATGATGGTGGTTTTGCCCGCGCCGCTGGGGCCAACGAGGCCGATGAGTTGCCCGGGTTGTGCGCTGAGGGATACGCCCTGGAGAACAGGGGGTCCGTGTTCGTAGGCAAAGGTGACGTTCTGAAATTCAACGCTGCCGTTCAGGCGGTCAAAGGGGAGCGCATTGGGGGTGTCTTTTATTTCGGGTTGGGTGTCCAGGATTTCAAAGATGCGACGCGCTGAGGCGGCTGCGCGTACGATCGTGTCGTTGATGCGGGTGAGGCTTTCTACGGGGCCGTAGAAACGCCAGAGAAAGCTTTGAAAGGCGAAGAGGGTGCCGATGGTGAGGTCGCCCGAGATGATTTGTTGCCCGCCGAAGAGGAGGACGAGGAGGGGTCCCATGGAGATGATGAATCGGGCGAGGGGGAAGAAGGCGACGCGGGTTTTGATGATGGTGATGCTGATGGTGAGGAAGGCTTTGCATTTTTGGGTGAAGCGAGAGAGTTCGTGGCCTTCGCGGGCAAAGCATTTGATGACGCGGATGCCGGAGAGGTTGTCTTGCAAAAGGGCGCTGATGTCGGCTATGCGTTCGCGTGCCATGGTGTAATAGGGGCGTATGGTGCGGTTGTAGAAGATGATGAGGATGCTGTATATAGGCATGGGCAACAGGGTAATGAGGGCGAGTTCGAAGCTGAGGCCAAAGAGGATGATGCCGTAGATGACGATGGTTGCGATATTTACGAGTACGCGTTCCAGGGTGTCTGTGACGGTGTATTGGAGGGATTCGACGTCGGCGGTTACGCGCGACATCAATTCGCCGGTGCTGCGGTCGTTGTAAAAACGCAGTCCCAGGTGCTGGAGGTGGTCATAGACCTGGACGCGGAGGCTGAAGAGGATGTCCTGTCCCGTTCGGTTGAGTAAGTAGCGGTTGATGAAGCTGAAGATGGTGTGGAGTATATAGATGCCGAGGAGGAGCAGGGCGTAGAATTGGAGGCTGTCGAAGTCGGCTGCGATTTTTGTGTCGGAGAAGTCGCCGCCAATATAATTCCCTTCTGTGAAGTAAGGGGTTAATATGTTGTCGATGACTTCGCGCATGAGCAGGGGTTGCGCGGCATCCAGGCCAATCATGACGAGGGTGGCGCCGATACCGATGCACACGCGGCCCAGGTAAGGGCGGATGTATGTGATGAGGCGGAGGAAGACGTTCATGGGAAGTGTGTAGGTTGAAGTGTGTAGGGGCGACCCTTGTGGTCGCCCGTCATCGCGGTATGGTTTTTAGCCGCGATCCAGAGTTTTTTGCCCCCTGCTCAACACCATGCAGGGGCAGGCTTTTGCTTTTCATCTGTGTTTATCTGTGTTCATCTGTGGTTGCTTTTACGTTTTTAGGGTTGACAATTTCATCCGTCGATACGATTTCAACGCCCTGTTGTCGCCATTCGGCTACCATGCGGTCGCCGCGTTCGGGGTCGATGGCTTGTGCGGCGTCCAGGACGAGTTGTATGGGCGCTGTGTTGCGTTTTAAGAAGCCGTTAATTGCGTAGGCGTTGCAGACGTCGAGGGCTACGCCGTAGAGGACGATGCGGTCGGGTTTGATGGCGTTGAGTACGGGTTCGACGTTGGGGTTGGTGAAGACGTCAAAGTGCTGTTTGCGAAAGATGATTTCACCGCGGTGTTTTTGTACTTGGTCGATGAGGCCGCCCGAGGCGTCCGGGTCGATCCAGAGGGGGTTTTGCGGTTGGGTTTCGGGTACTTTTTTTTGTCCAGAGGTTCCAGCTATGCAGTGGGGCGGAAAGGTCTCCTGAAAGTCCGGGGTGTCGGAGATTTCAGGGTCTGCTATCTGGTGGTTGTCAACCGAGCCGTAGATGGGGATGCCCCGCTGTCTGGCATAGTCTGTGAGTTTTTTGAGATTTGGCAAGCGTTTTTCCGATGCGGTGACGTAGAGTTTGCCGTCGGGCATGATGAAGTCGTATTGGGTATCAACATCCCAGAAGATGATGCCGGGCATTGTGATGTTCCTTTATTGATCTGCGATCCAGATTGTAGGGGCGGGTCCCCGTACCCGCCCGTCATCGCGGCATGGTTTTGAGCCGCGATCCAGAAGGTTTAATACAAAAAGTATTTTTCCCTCACAGTAGCGAATTTCTCCAATTCCCCTTTCCATCGCTCCCATATTTCCCGCGCGGTGTCGCCTTTTAAGAGGGCTTCGCGTACGGTGCTGGTTCCCATGGCTTGGTCAAAGCGTTCATACCGGTCTTTTGGGATTTTGAATTCGGGATATGTTGCCACGAGATGGGCGAGTATGGCTACTTCTGTGCGCGTTGGGCGAAAGGCGATGGGGTCTGTTATGTATAGGAATATAGCCTGTACTTTTTTGTTGCGAAAGAGCCATGTGTCGGGTGTAAGTGTTATGGGTTGAAATTCTACGCCGGGCAGTTGCATGGCGTTCAGGTCGCGAGCTGTTTTTTCTGCGTTGATCCACGGCGCGCCAACGATTTGAAAGGACATGTCGGTTCCAACGCCGATGTGTAGGGTTCCCAATGCGCCTATGGTTCCGGTTGCGGCAAAGGTTATGGCAGCCTGAGGCGATGGGATGTTGGGCGATGGCGGGATCCATTCGCGTCCGATGTCTGTCCAGCGCGTGTTGCGCTGGTATCCTTTCATGGGGACGACTGTGAGGGAGCACGCGAGCAGGTGTTCCCGGTTGAGATACCGCGCGAGTTCGCCTACTGTGAGTCCATACGCGCGGGGTACTGGATAATAGCCCGCGACTAAGGATCGCCATTTTTCTTCGGTTATGGGACCATCTATTGTTCGCCCGCCGAGGGGATTGGGGCGGTCGAGGACGATGACGCGCTTGTCGTGTTCGCCCGCGGCTTTTATGATTTTGCTCAGGCTCCAGATGTAGGTGTAGGCTCTGCTGCCTACGTCCTGTATGTCGTAGATTATGACGTCGATGTTGTCCAGTGCGGATTTTAAGGAGCGGCCGCTTCCGTAGAGGGAATATACGGGTAGGCTGTCTATTTGCGTGTCGCGCACGTGTTCGCCGGCTTTTGCTTTTGCTTTGATTCCGTGTTCAAGTGCAAATAGGGCGACGAGATTGACGTCGGGATGCTGTTGCAAGGCATTGATTGTGGTGATGCCTGTTTTTGTGCGTCCGGTGGGATTGGTGATTAATCCAACCCGTGCGTCCGCTACCAGATGGGTGTGGTGTTCCAAAAATACATCTACACCCATTTGTAGCTGTGTTGCTGAGACAGATGTAGCGAAGTATAAAAGAAAGAGTATGGAGGTGTACCGTTTACCTATTCCCACGCTTCTTTCTCCAGATAAAAAACGGGCAGTTGCACACATGCGACTGCCCATCTTGTTACATAAATCCATTTTGCTTTTTCTATACGGTTTCAACAGTTTGTGCCAGTTTTTTCCATTTGCCAAAGGCTTTCCAGTTGATGGTTTCGCGTTCGCCATTGCAATTTAAGATGCCTGCTTGCAAATATTCTCTGATTCGTCCTTTAACTTGTTGGGGAGAAATGTTCAGTTGTGTAGCAGCAACGTCTTCGTCTATCCCAGCCGCCAGCAGTTTTAACAATGCCGTGTCGTTCATGACGGGATTCCTTAAGAGATGTGAAACATAACTACACCGCTCTCTGATAGAAATAGAGAGTCGGAACGAATTGTAGAGGGAAAAAAAGCGAGATACTCGGAAGGTGAGGAAGGGCACAGTTAGCAGAGATAGGGGAGGCTCTGCGAAAGAATGACTAATACCCGCAATTCCGCGTTCTCACTCGATATGCAATATAGTCATTCTCCTCTTATATGCAAGATAAATTGTAAAGGTGGTGATATTGTTAATTCGTGTAGGGGCGAGGCATGCCTCGCCCCTGCGTGTGCCTTCCCGTCTGCGATCTTAAATCGCTGGCAAGGGCGCGCGGTCATTTGTTTCGTGTTGCCACAGGCGAATGCGAGCCGCGATTTCCCGCGCCCGGTCGCGGTGTGCAGGGTCGTCAAAGAGATTGGTTTCTTCATAAGGGTCGTTGTTCAGGTCAAATAATTCGCACTGGTCGCCGGCACATAAGTTGAGTTTCCACCGGTCTCCGGTTACGGCACAGCGCCAGGGCAAGGTTGCCATGAGGTTGATTTTGGGGTTGCCCAGGTTGCGGTCGCCAATGCCGTTCCATTCCATGAATGCGGTGTGGTCGCGCAGGTCGGCGCTGCCGTTTAAGACGTCGGCACACGGGCGGCCCGGGAGGGCGTCTGAGAGTGGCTGATTGGCCAATTCTATGAGGGTTGCGATCAGGTCCGCGTGTCCAAAGACGCCGTCGATGCGCTCTTGCGTTTGTGTGAGCCACGGGACGCTTAAGATCATGGGTACGCGTGCAGATTCTTCGTAGAATGCGCGTTTTTCCAGCATGGCATGGTCGCCTGCCATTTCACCGTGGTCACTGGTGACGGCAAAGATGGTGTTTTCCATTTGTCCGGTTTCTTCCAGTGCCTGTACCATGCGGCCTATGGCGTCGTCGATGATTTTTACGTTGCCGTAGTATTGCGCTCGCAGTTTTCGCCAGGATTGTTCTTGTCGCAGGTCCTGGCCTTCAACTCTGTTGCTGAGGTAGTGTTCTGCGCGGGCGCGGTTAAACAGGGCGTGTCCTTCTGGTTTTTTCATGAAGGTGGGACCTACGGGTAGGGCATCGGGGTCGTACATGCCGTCGTAGGGTCCGGTCATTGGGGGGTGTGGTTCAAATGTGCTGAATACGAGGAGCCACGGGCGGTGTGTGTTTTCCCGGATGAATCGCTCGGAGTGGTTGGCGATGAAGGTGGCCATCTGGTATTCTGCGGGGAGTTGGGATCGCTGGCGCGGTGAGAAGATGATTTCTCCGGTGGCGCTGTTGTTTTGGGGTTCTATGCCCTGTTCTTTCATCCAGTAGTAATAGCTGCTGAAAGGCAAGCCGGGGCGGGAGTATTTGTTGCGGTGGTCGTCTTCTGTGCTGATCCATTCGTCAAAGCCGTGTTGTCGCACGGAGTCGTCGCCGAGGTGCCATTTTCCAAACATGGCTTTTCGATAGGTGTCGGGTAGCATTTCCGCGATGGATGGGATTTCGTCGCGCAATATGTCGCGGTTGACCATGCATTCGTGGTTGTGCGGGTAGAGACCCGTCATTAAGGATCCGCGTGCAGGGGTGCATACGGGCTGTGTGACGTAGGTGTTTTCAAAGACGAAGCTGCGCTCTGCAAGGGCGTCTTGATGCGGCGATTGTATCCAGTCGTTGCCATAACATTTCAAGGTGTCCGTGCGCTGTTGGTCGCTGATGAAGAGGAGGATGTTCGGTTGTTCTGGCATGGCAGTTACTCCTTTTTTGGGGTGAGGTAATTCGACCAGTTGCAAATGCGAATACCGCTGTAATCGGGCAGTGATTCTCCCTGATAGATCAGTGTCGCTGTGTCGGCTTGAGAAGCGAGTGTATGGAGTGTTTTTATCAGGCGAGGTCTAAAGGTCGCGGTTTTTTTTATTTCGACAAAATGACGGGTTTGTCCCGTGTCGATAACGAGATCGATTTCTACGCCATGACTGGTTCGGTAAAAATAAAATTCACAACGTCGATTGGTGTGTTTGTGGTGTTTGAGGATTTGAGATAGGATATAATTTTCAAAGAGTGTACCAGCCATGGGTCCGCGGTCATACATTTCTTCAGTCCGAATGCCCGTGAGAGCCGATACGAGGCCCGTGTCGTAAAAATATATTTTGGGGCGTTTGATAACCCGTTTGCCGAAGTTCCGAAAATAAGGGGGCAAGAGAAAGATGACATAGGACATTTCTAATATGGAAATCCACCGTTTGATTGTGGGCATTGTTACGCCGAGGTCACTGGCGAGGCGAGACATGTTGAGTATCTGGGCCGTATTTGCAGCGAGTAACTGGATCAAGTTCCGAAAATCGCGCAGATTGCCAATTTGTGCCACGTCTCGCACATCGCGTGCGAGGTAGGTTTCGATATAGGAGGCATACCAATCGTCGGCATTGCGATAATGGCGCGTGACCAGTTCGGGATAACAGCCGCGCCATATCGCTGTTGCACAAAGTGCTTTGGGCAATTCTCGATGATCAAAGGGGAGAAGTGACAATAAACCAATGCGCCCTGCCAGACTGTCCGCTACATTTTGCATGAGCGTGAATTGGCTGGATCCGGTGAGTACAAATTTGCCATAGGTATCGCGATCTCGATCAACGGCGAGCTTGATGTGGTTGAAAAGTGCAGGGGCTTTTTGAACTTCGTCAAAAATAACGCGGTGGTGATACATTTGCATAAATTTTTCGGGGTCGTCTTCAAATAATGCCAGTTGTCTTATGTCGTCAAAGGTGACGTAGGTGTAAGCATCGCGCAGTACCTGCTGGAGGAGCGTGGATTTTCCAGATTGCCGAGGTCCTGTAATGCCGACCACAGGGAATGCATTGAGATAGTCGGACAGGATGGGTTCAATTTGTCGAGGACGGTAATTCATAAGCGCGTTTTTTTGTGTAAATCTAAAATGACAAATTAAATTTACACAAAAAACGATTCCATATCAAGGATCATGTTTTGCTGCCGTGACGAGAATAAAAATTGACGCGAAGATTGAAGTAGGTGAGGAGTTAAAACTCAATAAATAGCGTAGTTTGGGATATAGGGATTCTCCTTAAAATTTGACGCAGGAGTATCGGTTCTCTATATTTAATATAGGATAAGGTGTCTAACCTCAAACCTTCCCCTTATATTCCCCTGTGTAAGGAGGTCAAGATGGTCAAGGATAAGGTTTTTGTTTCCGACAGTGATGTTCCCGCTTTCAAGGAGTTAAAAACCGTACAAATCGCTACGTTGTTGGCAAAACGCAATGGTGGCAAAATTGATTTGTACAAGCTCATTAAACTGATGTATCTAATTGATCGGCGTGGCTTAGAAAAATTTGGCGACCTTGTAACATTTGACAGGCCATTCAATATGCCTTTTGGTCCTGTGTTGAGTAATACCTATGATCTTGCATGCGAAAAGAAGAAAGGAGAATATTGGTCAAAGTACTTTTCATATTCTCAAACAGATCATATTGTGAGGTTGAAAACATTTGATGTAGATGATGGGGAATTATCCGAGATAGAAATTGAATTAATGAATGATGTATTTAAAAAGTACGGAAATATGAGTTTTCAAGAGTTAAAAGAATATACGCATTCTCTACCTGAATTTGAGGAATCTGGCGAGACTTCTACACCAATATCCTGGACTACACTTTTCAATGTTACAGGATGGGACGGAGAAGATTTAATGGCAATAAAAGACGAAATGCGTGTCATGCTATTTTACGATAAGTTAATTGGATAAATATGTCATTAGCTGGCGAGTGTTATTTGTTTGAAGATGGTGGGGGCTATCATTTACATATATTTTTAACAGATTATTTGGGCGACCCACCACAAGCAATAATAGTGAATATCACATCATGGCGTAAAAATTCAGATGAGACTTGTATTATTCAACCTGGTGAACATCCCTTCATAAGAAAAAAATCTGTCGTTCTATACGGAAAAGCGAGCATAATCAAAGAATCCAATGTCGAATATATTAAAAGACAGGGAAAGCAACAAGAAACTATATCCAATGAATTATTATATAGGATGCATGCAGGTCTATGTAAATCTAAACGCACATCCAAAATAGTAAAAGAATTTTACCGAAAATACCACACTTGAGAATACCCAAAGCCTGAACTTTAAAAAAAAGTCCGGATACCATATCGTGTATCCGGACTTTTTGCTGTTGGTTTTGTATTCGTTTTTTCTCTTCTACTATGCGAATTTATTTATATTCTTTGAACCATTTTTTCAGGAGCGCATTTTGCAGGTTTTAAGAGCATATATCCGATTTGTCGATGGTTTAAATGAGCGCGTTGGCAGGGCGATTGCGTGGCTTACCGCTGTGCTGGTGGCGGTGGTTTGTTACGATGTTTTTACCCGCTATTTGCTGAAGAATAGCCTGGTGGCTGTTCAGGAATTGGAATGGCATTTGTTCGCGCTGATTTTTTTGCTTGGTGCTGCGTATTCGCTCAAGCACGATCAACACGTGCGCGTGGATGTTTTCTATAGCCGGTTTTCCGCTCGTAAGAAGGCGTGGGTGAATCTGATTGGCAGCGTTCTGTTTTTGATTCCGTTTTGCATTATTGTGATTGTGAGTTCGCAGTATTTTGTGGTTAGTGCATTCCACATTGGGGAGACGTCACCCGATCCGGGGGGTCTGCCCGCGCGGTGGGTGCTGAAGGCGGCTATTCCCCTTGGTTTTGTTCTGCTTTTGCTACAGGGGCTGGGGCTGGCGTGTCGGTCTTTGCTTTCCATTCGGGATGAGGAGGTGGATGGATGATCGAGGCGATGCCCCTGATTCTGTTTGGCGTTCTTTTTCTTCTTCTTTTGCTCGGTTTTCCCGTTGCGTTTACGCTCGGTGGTGTTTCTTTTATTTTGGGCTATTTGACGTTTGGTCCGGTTTTTTTTAATCTATTGCCCCTGCGTATTTGGGGCGTGATGACGAATTATGTGCTGATTGCCGTGCCTTTGTTTGTGTTTATGGGGGTGATGCTGGAGAAGTCCGGTTTGGCTGAGAATTTGCTGGAAACTATGGCGTTGCTTTTTGGTCATTTGCGCGGGGGGCTGGCGATTTCTGTGGTTGCTGTGGGGGCGCTGTTCGGGGCTTCTACGGGTATTGTTGGCGCGACTGTGGTTACGATGGGTTTGCTGAGTTTGCCAACGATGCTGAAGCGGGGATACCGTGCGGAGGTGGCGACGGGGACGATTTCGGCGTCGGGTACTTTGGGGCAGATTATTCCGCCGAGTATTGTGCTGGTGCTGTTGGGTAGTGTGCTGAATGTTTCGATTGGGGATATGTTTGTGGGTGCTGTGGTGCCGGGTTTTGTTCTGGTATTGCTCTATGTGGTTTATCTCGTTTTGGTCGCGGTTTTTAAGTCCGAGTGGGCACCGGCGATGCCGGAGGAAGAACTCGCGCAGTTTCACGGCAGGGCGATGGTGCGGCGCGTTTTTCAGGCTTTTGTTCTGCCGGCTGTTCTCGTTGTTGCGGTTCTGGGGTCTATTTTTGCGGGGATTGCTTCGCCTACCGAGGCGGCGGCTGTGGGTGCGTTTGGCGCGACGCTTTTGACGGTGCTGCAAAAGAAGTTTTCTTATGCGACGCTGAAGTCGGTGATGGTGGAGACGACGCATCTGACGTGTATGGTTTTTATTATTCTGGTGGGTGCTACGGCGTTTGGTCTGGTGTTTCGCGGTATGCACGGGGATGCGTATTTGACGAATCTGATTCTTTCGGCGAATATGAGTCCGGGCGCGTTTCTCGCGCTTGTGATGGTTATGATTTTTGTGGCGGGCTTTTTTATCGATTTTATCGAGATTACGTTTATTATTGTTCCGGTTGTGGCGCCTATTTTTGTTGCGTTGGGTGTGGATCTTCTGTGGTTGGGTATTTTGATTGCGATGAATTTACAGACTTCTTTTTTGACGCCGCCTTTTGGTTTTTCACTTTTTTATCTGAAGGGGGTCGCGCCTCCCGAGGTCCGCACGGGCCATATTTATCGGGGGATTATTCCGTTTATTATTATTCAACTGATTGGGCTGACGCTCGTGATCGCGTTTCCCGAGATGGCGACTTCTCTGCCAAAGTATTTGGGGGGATAGCGGTCATGCACTCAAGTTCTCGTAATAGATTTTCTCCGATATCGCCGCCCAGCCGTGCATTTTTTTGCGAAATGCTTCAAATGATTCATATACTTTTTTGCTCATGGCATCGGCTGCGACGAGTTCATCTATGACTTCTCCGGCGTATTTTTGAAGTGTGCTGAGGACTTCGTCGGGGAATTTTTTTAGTATGACGTTGTGGTCTTTTATGAGGGTTTGCAGATGCGCGTTGTTTTTTGCTTCAAATTCCGATAGTGTCCAGGCATTTGCGCGGGCTGCAGCGGTTCGCACGATGTCTTGCAGGTTTTTGGGCAGGGTTTCGTAGGCGGATTTGTTGACGATGAGTTCTATGACGGTGCCGGGTTCGTGCCAGCCGGGATAATAATAGTATTTGGCGGCTTTGTAAAAGCCCATGAGTGAGTCGTGATAGGGTCCGATCCATTCGGTTGCGTCGATGACGCCGCGTTCGAGGTTGGTGAAGATTTCTGTTCCTGCTGATAATATTGCGGCGCCGCCAGCTTTGGAGATGACTTTGCCGCCGAGGCCCGGGATGCGCATTTTGAGGCCCTGAAGGTCGCTTACGGCGTTGATTTCTCGGTTGAACCAGCCACCCATTTGTACGCCGGTGTTGCCTGCGGGGATGGGGATGAGGTTAAATGGGGCGTAGAGTTCTTCCCATAAGGCGAGGCCTCCGCCACTGGTGATCCAGGCGTTCATTTGTTGGGCGTTCATGCCAAAGGGTACAGAGGCGAAGAATTGGGTTGCCTGCGCTTTTCCAGCCCAGTAATACGCGGCGCCGTGACACATTTCCGCGGTTCCCGCGCTTACGGCGTCAAAGCCTTCGAGGGGGGGGATGAGTTCGCCGCCGCCATAGACCTGTATTTTGAGCTGGCCTTCGGACATTTCTTCTGTCCATTTGGCGATGTGTTCAGCGGATTCTCCCAGGATGGGGAAGTGCGGCGACCAGGTTGTGACCATTTTCCATTCGTATTTTTTGCGCGTTTGTACAGCGGGTGCCCCAGTTTCTTGTGGGGATGCACAGCCCGCCAATAGTGCAGCGCCGCCGGCAAGGCCAGCTTTTTTTATGAAGTCGCGACGTTTTACTCGGTCCATTGTGTCTCCGATTTAATTGAGGGGGTTGTATAAATCAAATTATACACCCTCTCAATATAAATAAAAAATAGAAAAAGTTTGAACCTTTTGGCACAATAGGATAAATCAAATTTTTTTTGCCCGCTCTTGACAAATGTAACCGTATATGGTTACATTTAAGAATGGGTAGAATTCGGCGAGGAAATTTCATTTTTGTGTTTTGGGCTGGCGACCATCCCCCAAGACACGTTCACGTCTATCAGTCGGGTAAGCTGGTCGTTAAATGGGATTTGGAAAATAATAGGGCGATGAAGGGAAAGCCGACGGGTCAAATTTTAAAATATATACGAGAATTGCAAGATAGGGGTGCGCTTTGAAAATTCGAAAAGTTGTGCCGAATAATCGGAAGAAGGCTTTTGAGGTTTATACGTACAATAATACCTATGTGTTTCCCTATGCGGTTGTGCGACCAATACCGCGCAAAGGGCGCTGGGTTGTCAACGTTTATGTGGATCCGGAGTTGGACAATGAGGGGTTTGTCTATGTGCTCGCTTCCGGGGATGAGGGGACGGTTCATATCGATCATGTGCTCGAATACAATCGCGATCCCGGTTATATGGCGGATTTGTTGCTCTATGAGTTGACATGCCGGGTTCGGGAGGCGGTCGAGAGGTCGCCGCTGAGCACCCGTGAGATTATTCGTCGGCTCGGTACATCGCCCGCGCAATACTACCGCCTTCTCGATCAGACCAATTATCGAAAATCCATTCGGCAAATGCTCGCGTTATTTCATATTGTGAACTGTAAGGTCGAGTTTGTCGTAGAAGCCGATGTTACGCAGTAAAAAAAGTTTGAACTTTTTGGCAATGTCAGGGGTATGCAATAGGTAGAAAGGCGCTATAAATCACGCACCGTCTGGATTTTTATGTTCCCGAGAAAATATCACACGCTTTCCGATGAAAAGCTCATGTCCCGCATTCAGCGGGGCGATACGGCCGCATTTGACGAACTCTATGCCCGATATAGCAAGCGGATGCTTTACTATTTTCATCGCATGCTGGGGGGGGACGAGGAGAAGGCGCAGGATTTTCTGCAGGATTTGTTTTTGAAAATTGTCGAGAAGTCCACCCGTTTTAAGCGGGGTAATGCCTTTACGTCCTGGCTTTATACGGTTGCACACAATATGTGCAAGAACGAGTATCGCAAGCAGAGTGTGCGCAAGATTGTGGTTAATGATCCCGATATCGATATGCATTGTGGGTGGGTTGACGGTGATCATGCGATAGAAAAGGCGTGCGATGAACGGGCTTTTCTGCGCGCGATGATGGATGAGCTGGATAAGCTCAGTGTGGATCAGCGTACGACGTTTTTGTTGCGGCATCAAGAGTGTCGCAGTATTCGAGAGATTAGCCAGATTCTCGGGTGTCCCGAGGGTACGGTTAAGTCGAGGCTTCACCATGTTACGCAGAGGCTGGCAGAGAAACTTCAGGGGCGAAATTCCCTGTGTGGATGAGGAGATGGATATGAAGCGGGTTATTCCTATTGAGTTTAATAATAAAAAAGATGTAGATGGGATGTTGAGCCAGGTGCTTGCAGTTCCCAGGTCCGGGGGTCTTGAACCGGATCCGGCGATTCGCAATTCTGTTGTTGCCCAGATGTCTGCGCGCGAACGCGGTGGGTTCAATGTATTGCGTTTTTTCAGGTTCCCGGTGCGCTTGCCCGTTTATCAGATGGCTTTCGCGATGGGGATTGTTCTGTTTGCGGTTTTGGGTATCCGCAAGTCGCAGCCCGATCCCGCGGCGACACGGTCTCCCGAATCGCCGGCTGCTGTTATGGATACGAGCCGGACCGATTCTCCCCGGGTTTCGTTTTCAGATTCGCTTACGCAGCACGCTATTACTACTATTTTTCCTGCCTCCAGTCCTGTAGATAGTCTTTAATTAGAAGACGATCAATCCCCGGGCGACTTCTCCAGCGGCCAGGGCGTCAAATGCTTCGTTGGCGCCTTCGAGATCAAATCGCCGGGTTACGAGTTCGTCGATTTTTAGTTTGCCAGCCAGATAGAGTTCTACCATGCGCGGGAAGTCGTCCCAGGTTCTCGCGCTTCCGTATTTGCAGCCGCGCAGGATGCGTTCGTTGGATTGGAGGTTGTCGGTGTCAAATGTCACGGTGGAGCCGGTTGGGGGCAGGCCGATGAGCAGACACTGGCCCCTGGATGCCAGACAGTCCCACGCTTGATTGATGACTTGCGCGTTGCCGACTGCTACAAATGAATAATCCGCCCCGCGTCCGGTGAGGTCTTTTATGGCTTCGACCGGATTTTCTTTGCTGGCGTCGATGGTGTGTGTTGCGCCAAAGGATTTTGCGTATTCCAGTTTGGCGGGGTTGATATCGACTGCGATTATCGGGTGTGCCTGTACGAGGGTTCCGCCCTGTATGACGTTCAGGCCAATTCCCCCGGTGCCGAATACGGCTATGCTGGCTCCGGGCGTTACGGCGGCGGTGTTGATGACGGAGCCTACGCCGGTCATGACCGAACAGCCGATTAATGCGGCTACTTCGAGGGGCATGTCTTCCCGGATGGGGACGGCACAGGAGGCGGGCATGACGGAGTATGAGGCGTAGCTGCACGCGGGTCCGTAATGGTACACGGTTTGGCCTTTTATTTTCATTCTGGATGTGCCGTCCATTAATACCCCTTTGCCCGGCGGAGTGCGTTCACACAGGTGCGATAGTCCGGTTACGCAGTAGTGACAGCGCCCGCATGTGGATGCCCAGGATAGGATGACGTGGTCGCCGGGTTTTATATGTCGAACGCCGGGTCCTATTTCTTCTACTATTCCAGCCCCTTCATCGCCGAGTACCATTGGCATTGGAAATCCGGTCCAGCTGCCATCTACGACGTGTAAACAACTGTGACATACGCCGGTGGCGATCATGCGTACCATGACTTCGTCTTCTTTTGGTCCTTCCAGGTCCAGGTCCGCCACTTCCAATGGCCTGCCCGGTTCATAGAGTAGCGATGCTTGCATTTTCATGGGGTGTCTCCTTTTTAAAAAGTATCCAGCCTACGCCACGACCTCCGGCGCCTCATTCGGCGAGCGACCATCGGAGTTGTTGACCTGCGAACCGCCCGGTGCGGCGATGTGTCCGTCTGGCAAGAGGGGGTCATTTGTTTCTGCCATCCATGCGTGCATTCGATGGCTCAGGTTTTTCCGCACAGGTGCCATGTCTTCCCGGTCGATGATGTTGTGAGTTTCATCGGGGTCAAATATGAGGTCGTACAACATTTCCTGATCGCGTGGCAAATTTTCCCAGTTTTGATTGAGTAAGAAGGCTTTTGTGGGGGTGTCATCGACGTTGGGCAATACGAGTTTGTCGCGGTTGTCGTATCGCCGAATATATTTGTATCGCTCTGTGCGGATGCTGCGCATGGGTTCATACGCGGCGTGATAGGTGACTTCTGAAAAGATTTCTTCCCGGTGGCTGTCTTCGTTTATCAGAGGGTGCAGGAATTTTCCCTGTACGTGGGCGGGGATTTCTATGCCGGCAGCGCGATATGCGGTGGGCAACAGGTCCATTAAGCTGACCATCGCGTTTATGACTTTTCCGCCTTCAAATCCGCCCGGTCCGCGTATGATGAGGTACACGCCAATGCCGTGGTCTGTCAGGTTGCACATGTTGCGCGGAAATTGCAGGCCGTGGTCGGCAAAGCAGAATACGAGGGTGTTGTCGGATAGGCCGGTTTCTTCGAGTGCTGTGAGTACGTTGCCGTAGTGGTTGTCCATGATGCGCGCAGAGGCTTTGTAGTCGGCTGTGTCGGCGCGGGTTTCCGGTGTGTCGGGCAGGGGACGGGGGGGAATGCAGTATTGTTCGCGTTCTGCGGGGTGTTTGTCCGGGTTGGCACTGTGAAATGGCCGGTGCGTTTCGTTTAATCCCAAATTTAAGAAGAAGGGTTGTTGGGGGGCGTTTTGCAAAAAATCTACGACGGCATCCGCGGGTTCAATCCATTTGGGCTGTCCGGGGTAATTTGTGTCCAGTCCGGAGAGGATTTCGTCGTATCCAATTGTATCCAGGTCCGGTGCAGTATGCTCTACGCCAGCGGTTGCGGTGAAGTAGCCATGTGTCTTGAAGATGCGGGCTGCATGCCAGTCGTAATTGGACATGGCAAAGCCGCGGTGTGCAAGGCCTGTCATGCCGCAGGAGTGGGGGTACATGCCGGTTAAGAAGCTGGCTCTGCTGGGCGAACAGGTGGGGGCTGTGGCATACGCCCGACGAAATAAGACGCCTTGTTCTGCCAGTTGCTGCAGGTGTGGCGTTGGTACAGCGTGTCCATAGGGTTCGATATAGGTTCCGGTGTTGTGCGAGTGCATAAATAAGATGTTTGGTCGGTCGTTCATGCAATCCTTCCTTGTCGCAGGTCTTGTTTGTTTGTATTTTAACCCGCCCATTGTAATGGATTTTTCGCGAGATTGAAATAGTTTTTTTATTTTGTTATGGATATTCATCCTCTTGTTGCACATTTTCCCATTGTATTGCTGATCATCGGCGTTGTTTGCGATGCTGTTGGGGTATTACGTCATCGCGACTTTTTTGTGCGAGCGGGGTATTTGCTTTTTTCGCTTGGTGCTTTGACCGCGATTCCAGTCGTGCTTACCGGGGATAGTGCGGCCGAGGTTGCGCAGTATATCGATGGTATTGCCGCAGATTTAGAGGATCACGATACGCTGGGTACGGTTACGACGTTCCTCGCTTTTGCTCTGGCGCTGGTGCGCACGCATTTTGTTTTAAAAAAGAAATTTGTCGGGTTTGTTCGCTATGTGTATCTCGTTTTCGGTCTTGTTACCGCGGGTCTGGTGTGCGCGGCGGGATATACGGGTGGGCATCTGGTTTATTTTTACGGCGCTGGAACAAAGTCCGTCACGTCACAGATTGAGTTGGAGAAGCGCGTGCCGAGAGTCGATAGGTTTGAGAGCAAATAGAGATCGTATGCCGATTTATCTCAAAAATCCGCACAGTATTCTGGCGGTGATAGAAAAGCGTCCGCAGGATATTTTCGAGATTCGATTGCCTGCCAAACAGGGCGGTAGCGTGTGGAGTACTGTGCGGGAACGGGCAGAGGAGGTCGGTGTGCGCGTGTTTTTCGGGAGGAGCGAACAGGGGGCTGTGCGGCAGGATCGATCTCGCGGAGGAGACGCAGAAGCTGCGGTTAAAGAACATCCGGGTTGTGATCTCGCGGAGCTGTTTGCCGATAATGCGGGTCTTTTTTTGGCGCTGGATACGGTTCAGGATCCGCAAAATCTGGGGGCGGTTTTTCGCACGGCGGCTTTTTTTGGGGTGCGCGGTGTTTTGCTTACCCGAGATCGTTCCGCTCCGATGAGCGGCGCGGCGTACGATGTTGCTTCGGGGGGTGTCGAGTATGTTCCGTTTTCTGTTCAGACCAATTTGAGCCGGGCGTTGGATGTGGCGAAGGATGCGGGTTTGTGGGTTTTGGGGACTTCTGAGCATGCGGAGAAGGATTTGGGTGCGTTTTCGGCGGATCGCTCCTGGCTTCTGGTGCTGGGGAATGAGGAGAGCGGGATGCGACGCCTGACGCGCGATAAGTGCGATGAAATATGTCGCATTGTCCCTCGCGGTGCTATCGGGTCTCTGAATGTGTCTGCTGCCGCCGCGATTTGTATGCATCATTTTCAAAAAGGAGATTATAATGCCAGATAAGAGACCAAATATTTTACTTATTATGACGGATCAGCAGCGCGGCGATTGTCTGGGTATTGAGGGCCATCCCGTGTTGCAGACGCCGAATCTGGATTTTATGGCTGCGTCGGGAGTGCGTTTTCGCCACGCTTATTCGGCTTGTCCGGTGTGTGTGCCGGCTCGCCGTACGGTGATTACGGGGCGCAAGCCGAGCAATCACGGTGCGCTTCAAAATGCCAAAGCACCGCTGCCGTGGCCGACTTTGCCCGGGGTTTTGCGCGATGCGGGGTATCGCACCCATCTGTCCGGCAAGGCGCACTGGGGTCCGCCTGCGAGGGAACTGGGGTTTGATTCTGCGGAATGGGCGGATAGTCCGATTTCAGGGGCTGATAATGATTATCAGAAATATGTGCGCGAGAATGGTGCGGCGTGGCACCGCGCTTCCGATGCGCACGGGATGTATAGCAATGGTTTTCCAGGGCGTCCGTGGCATTTGGATGAGCATTTGCATTTTACCAACTGGTGTACGCAGAAGGGGCTGGAGTTTATCGATTCGCAAAGGGGGGATCAGCCGTGGTTTTTGGCGGTCAATTTTATCCATCCGCACCAGCCGGTTACGCCGCCCGCACATTATTTTGATAAGTATATGGCGATGGATTTGCCAGAGCCTTATGTGGGGGATTGGGCGCGGGTTTTTGACGGTCCTGTGCGGGGGTTGCAGCCGGAGTGCTGGCGGTTGTGTTTGGATCCGCCAGTTATGAAGGCGACGCGGGCGGGTTATTACGGGTGTGTCGAGCATATCGATCACCAGATCGCACGTCTGGTTAGTGGTCGCGTGTTGCCGGACAATACGATTGTGGTGTTTGCTTCTGATCACGGGGAGATGTTGGGGGATCATCAGTGGTTGCGAAAGCGCAATCCTTTTGAGCCGTCTGCGCGGGTTCCGTTGTTGATGAAGTTTCCCGATAGTTTGAGGTTGCCGCAGGAGCAGGTGATTGATCGTCCGGTAGAGTTGATGGATATTATGCCGACGTTGCTCGATGCGGTGGGCGTTCCGGTTCCGGATACGGTGGATGGGGAGAGTGTGTTGCCGATTATTCGCGATTCACAAGCGGCGTGGCGAGATTATGTTCACGGCGAGTGCGCGAGTGTGCCTACGTCGAATAGCGGGATGCAATATGTGACGGATGGCAAGCGCAAGTTCGCTTATTTGCCAGGACAGGGGCGAGAGCTGTTTTTCGATGTGGAAAATGATCCCTGCGAGATGAGTAATCTGGCGGATGATCCGGGGTGGGCAGATGAGGTCGCGATGTGGCGGTCTCGTCTTATTGGGGAATTGGTCGGGCGTCCAGAAGGTTTTACAGATGGCGAACAGCTTCTGGTGAAAGATGGCTCAACTGCGGGGACGATTCCGGTTTGGGAGGAATACAGTTGAAATGCAACCACCGATGAACACGGATAAACACGGATAAAAGGCAAGAGGCGAGATCCAGTATGTTGTAGGGGACGGTCCCCGTGCTGTCGTGCCGTCCCGTAGGAGGGAAATCCTTTTCCCGCTCCATAAACAAAGCCGTCATCGCGGCATGCTTAAAGCCGTGATCCAGAAGTTTTTGCCGTTGGTTTTGATTGTCATCTGTGTCCATCTGTGTTTATCGGTGGTTGCTTTTGCCTTAGATCCTTTCCAGTCATTTCATCGGGTTTTGGCAGGTTGAGGAGGGCGAGCAGGGTGGGGGCGACGTCGCGCAAGGTGCCACCGTCGCGCAGTTTTCCCTTGTAGGTGGGGTCAACGAGTACAAAGGGTACGGGGTTGGTGGTGTGTGCGGTGTGGGGTTCGCCGGTGTTGTAATGTAGCATTTGTTCGGCGTTGCCGTGGTCAGCGGTGACGATGGCTGCGCCGTTTGCGTTTTCTATGGCTTTGAGGACGCGGTCCAGGCAGGTGTCAACGGTGGTGACGGCCTGTATGGCGGCTTCGAGGATGCCGGTGTGGCCCACCATGTCGGGGTTGGCAAAGTTGCATATTGCGGCGTCGTATTGGTTGGATGCAATGGCTTCTGTGAATCGGTCTGCGATTTCAGAGGCGCTCATTTCGGGTTTGTGGTCGTAGGTGGGGACGTCTTTGGGCGATGGTACGAGGATGCGTTCTTCGCCGTCAAAGGGTGTTTCCCGTTGGCCGTTGAAGAAGAAGGTGACGTGGGCGTATTTTTCTGTTTCTGCGATGCGTAGTTGTCGTTTGTTGGCCCGGGCGATGACCGATCCGCAGATGTTGGGCATGTTTTGCGAGAGGGTTTCGGGGGGGTACGCGATGCCGGTGACGGGTACGTCGGCTTCGTATCGGGTGAGGGTGGTGAAGTGTACGCTGGGCCTGATATGGCGTTGAAAGCCGTCGAAGTCTTTGAGTGTAAAGGCACGGGTGAGTTGCCGGGGTCTGTCGCCGCGGAAGTTGAAGAAGATGACGCTGTCTCCGTCTTTTATGGTGGGGTTGCCGGCGATGGCGATGGGTTTGATAAATTCGTCGGTTTCACCCCTGTTATAGGCGTTTTGTATGGCTGTGATGGGGTCGGTTTCTGCGATGCCTTTGCCCTGTGTGAGGAGGTCATAGGCTATTTGGGTGCGTTCCCAGCGGTGGTCGCGGTCCATGGCGTAATATCGCCCGGATATGGATGCGACGCGGCCAATGCCATGGGTTTTGAACATGGCGAGGAGTTCGCGCATGCGGTGGATTGCACTTTGGGGCGGTGTGTCGCGTCCGTCTGTGAAGGCGTGGATGAAGAGGCGGTTTGAGGGAAGGCCGCGCTCGGCTGCCATTTTGATGAGGCCCTCGTAGTGTCCGGGCCATGAGTGTACGCCGCCGTCGGAGACGAGGCCGATGAGGTGGAGGTTGCGGTTGTGGTTTTTGATGCGGTCTATGGCGGCGATTAAGGCTTCGTTTTTGTACAGGCTGCCGTCTCGTATGCGGTCGTCGATCTGGGTCATGGCTTGCATGACGGTGCGTCCCGCACCGAGGTTGAGGTGGCCGACTTCGGAGTTGCCCATTAACCCGTCGGGTAGTCCGACTGCGCGTCCCGAAGTGTTGAGGGTGGTGTGGGCGTAGTTGGCCCAGATGCGGTCCATTGTCGGGGTGCTGGCAAGGGCCACGGCGTTGTGGTCCCGGCGCGGGTTTAATCCCCAGCCGTCGAGGATGATGAGTGCGACAAAGCGTTGGTTGGTCATGGAAGTGTGATCCGCAGATGAACGCAGATGAACGCAGATGAATGCAAATAAAAAAGAGGGTCCGTGAAGTGTGAAGCAACCGTAGGGGCGAGGCATGCCTCGCCCTTACAATCTGCAACGAGAGAAAATATATATTCTTCCCAATCCAATCAAGTGCGAAGCGTACAAAAAGAGTTTGAAAATACGGGTTGTTGTGGTATTTTTCTTTAACTATGGATAAAAATAAATATCCCGAGGGTTGGAATCAGAAGCGCGTCCAGGAGGTCATTGACCATGTCGAATCCCGGACAGAAGAAGAGACCATTGCTGAAGATGATACCGCCTTTGAGCGCGTACGTTGAAGACGATCATCCGACGGGAACGATATACTTTAGTAACCTTTATCGGTCAGATAGGTTAAAGATGTTGGAGGTGTTGACAGTGTATAATGGTTTCGTTACCTTATATAATTCAGCACCTTTTTCACACTAAGGGGAGTAACAAATGAATGATCAAGAGGTAGAACACCGATTAACTAAATTGGAAAGAGATGTAGAGATCAATGTTGAGATCATCAAGGAGCAAGTTTCAGGCATTCGGGAAGATATAAAAGAGATGCGAAGTGAGCTGACAAGTCGTATGGATATTTCCGCTAAATGGATGCTCACAGTGATATTTGGAGGTCTTGCTGTTATTGTTGCACTTATTAAGTGGCTTCCTTAGATAAGGAGGTTAGAGATGCTGGAATTCATAGCGATATACTTCTATGATTACATGGATAAGTGGTATTGGATTTTACATAGAACTGGAGGACCTCTAAAAATTTCTCCATATGACAATACTTCTAAAGAACTCTGTTTAGAGAGGATTAGAATACTTCAAGATGATGGGTCTCTCCCGATTTGTAAGGTTGCTATGGGCGGTTTTCGAGAGCCACCCAATTACAAAGAACGTCCTATTTGCGATCCATGACATTGAAGCTTGATATTCAAATAATTTGTTGATTTTATTGACTTATACGCATAGATTTGGTATATCACCTCTTGTTAATTAACCACTAATAGGGGGTATTTTTATGGCGTATAAAGAGCGGTACGATCTGGATAATGAATAACATCAAAAGAGGAATCAGTTTATGAGTCAAACGCATAATCCTTTGAATTCGCGCGATACACTTTCTACTATGGCGGGTGATCTCGCAATTTTTCGGCTGGATCGGTTGGAGGTTGATGGGGTTGGGGCAGTATCGACTTTGCCGTTTTCCGTGCGGGTGCTGCTCGAGGCGGCGCTGCGAAATTTGGATGGGTATCAGGTGCGCGAAGAAGATGTGGGGACGCTGGCGAATTGGAATGCGGCGGATCCCAATCCGATAGAGATACCGTTTAAGCCTGCACGGGTTGTGTTGCAGGATTTTACGGGTGTGCCTTCGCTGGTGGATCTGGCGGCGTTGCGTTCGGCTATGGGGCGTATGGGAGGCGATGCAAGTCGCGTTGAGCCGTTGATTCCGGTGGATCTGGTGGTGGATCATTCGGTACAGGTGGATAGTTTTGCAAATTCGGATGCGTTGCGCAGAAATGCAGAGATTGAGTTTGATCGCAATCGGGAGCGGTATGAGTTTTTGCGCTGGGGTGCCAATGCGTTTGAGCGTTTCAGGGTGGTGCCGCCGCTGACGGGTATTGTGCATCAGGTCAATCTCGAGTATCTGGCAAAGGGGGTTATTGCCCGGGATGGGGTGGCTTTTCCCGATAGTCTGGTGGGGGCAGATTCACATACGACGATGATTAATGGTCTGGGTGTGGTGGGCTGGGGTGTGGGGGGTATTGAGGCAGAGGCGGTGATGCTGGGGCAGCCGATTTATATGCTGACGCCCGAGGTTGTCGGGTTCAAGTTGGATGGGCAGTTGCCCGAGGGTACGACGGCGACGGATTTGACGTTGACGGTGGTTCAGATGTTGCGCGAGAAGGGCGTGGTGGATAAGTTTGTCGAGTTTTACGGTACGGGGTTGACGGGTATTGGGCTGGCTGATCGCGCGACGATTGCCAATATGGCGCCGGAATACGGGGCGACGATGGGGTTTTTCCCGGTGGATGATGAGACGTTGCGTTATTTGGCGCGCACGGGTCGCACGGCGGCGGAGGTGGATGTGGTTGAGCGGTACGCGAAGGAGCAGGGGTTGTTCCGAACGGATGATACGCCGGAGCCGCAGTTTACGGATACGCTTGAACTGGATTTGAGTACGGTGGAGCCGAGCTTGGCGGGTCCAAAACGCCCGCAGGATCGCATTGCACTGGAGCAGATGAAGGATGCGTTTGAAGGCGCGTTGCGCGCACCGGTGGGCAATAGTGGTTTTGGGCTGGATGATGATGAGGTTCAAAAGAGGATGAATGGCGTGCTGGGGCACGGGGCAGTGGTGATTGCGGCGATTACGAGTTGTACCAATACGAGCAATCCCTCTGTGATGGTGGCCGCTGGTTTGTTGGCGAAGAAGGCGGTGGAAAAGGGCTTGAAGGTCCACGCACATGTCAAGACGAGTCTGGCGCCGGGTTCGCGCGTGGTGTCGGATTATCTCGATCAGGCGGGTTTGACGCCGTATTTGGAGCAACTCGGGTTTCATACGGTGGGTTATGGTTGTACGACGTGTATCGGAAATAGCGGGCCGTTGCCCGATCCGGTGGTTGCCGCGATTCACGAGGATGATCTGGTGGCGGCGTCGGTGTTGAGTGGCAATCGCAACTTTGAAGGTCGTGTGCATCCGCATGTGAAGGCGAATTATCTGGCGTCGCCACCGCTGGTTGTGGCTTATGCTCTGGCGGGGCGGGTGGATTTGGATTTGACTGCGGAGCCGATAGGGCTGGATGGGGATGGCAATGCGGTGTTTTTGCGCGATCTCTGGCCCAGTCAGGATGAGATCGGTGATACGATTGCAAGGGCGCTCAAACCGGATATGTTTGAGGCGCGCTACGGCAATGTGTTTGAAGGCAATGAGATGTGGAATGCGGTTGGCGGGCAAGAAGGAGATCTCTATGGGTGGCAGGCGGAGAGTACTTATGTGCAGGAGCCGCCGTTTTTTGTGGATTTGTCGCCGGAGTTAGACGCGATTACAGATATTAGAGGTGCGCGGGTGTTGGCGCGGTTGGGCGATTCGGTGACGACGGATCATATTTCTCCGGCGGGTTCGATTGCGGTGGATAGTCCGGCGGGGCAGTTTTTGATTTCAAAGGGGGTTGAGCCAAAGGATTTCAATTCTTATGGTTCGCGGCGGGGCAATCACGAGGTGATGATGCGGGGTACGTTTGCGAATATTCGCATTCGCAATTCGCTGGCGCCAGGGACAGAGGGCGGCGTGACGGTGCATCTGCCTTCGGGTGAACAGATGAGTATTTACGATGCGGCGATGCGGTATGTGGATGAGGGCGTGCCGACGATTGTGATTGCGGGCGCGGAGTACGGTTCGGGGTCGTCGCGCGATTGGGCGGCTAAGGGTCCGTTACTTTTGGGTGTGCGCGCAGTGCTTGTGGAGAGTTTTGAACGCATTCACCGCAGCAATCTGGTGGGTATGGGGGTGTTGCCGCTGGAGTTTGTGGATGGGGAGAATGCCGAGTCGCTGGGGCTTACGGGGCGGGAGGTGTATGACATTACCGGGCTGAGCGATGATTTGCAGCCTTTGCAAGATGTGACGGTGACGGCGACGGATGAGGATGGGAATGTGAAGTCGTTTTCTGCAACGGTGCGTATCGATACGCCTGTGGAGATCGATTATTATCGCAATGGGGGGATTTTGCATACGGTGTTGCGGGGTTTTTTGAAGGATCAATAATGGAGATTGCAAAGATGGAAACTGTCTTGCATTTTCAGCCGGTGATCGAGGTGAGTGATGAGGATTTTTATGCGTTTTGCCAACTCAATCGCGATGTTTGCATTGAGCGCAATGCGCAGGGAGATGTGATTATTATGCCACCAGCGGGGGGTGAGACGAGCGAGCGCAATGCAGAGATTACTATGCAGTTGCGGTTTTGGGCAAAAGGGGATGGTACGGGTGCGAGTTTTGATTCGTCAGGTGGGTTTCAGTTGCCCAATGGGGCGGTGCGGTCGCCCGATGCCGCGTGGATTGAATATACGCGGCTGATGGCATTGTCTTCAGAAGACCGACGCAAGTTTGTTCCATTATGTCCCGATTTTGTCATTGAATTGCGGTCGGAAAGTGATCAGTTGGCTCCATTGCAGGAAAAGATGCGGGAATATCTCGATAATGGCCTTAGTTTGGGGTGGTTGATCGATCCTTATGCACGGCGCGTTTATGTGTATCGCGCTGGCTTGCCCATAGAGGAGTTGGAGCAGCCTTCGCGCATTTCTGGCGATCCCGTTTTGCGGGGATTTGAACTGGATTTGGATGAGATTTGGTGAGTAGGTCGATAATATTTAGAGAAAAACCGAGTACATTGCAAAGATGTACTCGGTTTTTTTTATTTTAGAAAATGCGCGTCCTGTTCTTTGCGAAGCGTCCAGAGGGGGTCGTTGTCTTTGGGTTGTATCGCGCTTGCTGTGATGAAGGTGCCAGCGGGGATGTCCCGGCTGAGGGTATTGCCGTTGGCCATGTGGTAGGGGAGGGGGTTGTCGGGCGCGACGGGTAGCGCGGGGCGCATGAGGTATTCGATGTTTTTGCTGTGGTCGTTGCCGATCCGATCACCGGCTTTGAGGTGTTCTTTTGCGCGGCCTACAACGTCAAAGGATGGGTGGTAGTCGGTCGTGCCCGTGGGCAGGTTTAAGAGGCCGGCGACGAGTGTTGTGATGGGTGTTTCAACGCCGCAGAGGTGATAGGGGCGGTAGATGAGGGCTGTGGTGCCTTTTTTGTTGGGGATGAGTCCTTTGGTGGTGAGGATGTGGCGGGAGTAGGCGTTTTCACAGGCGATGACGATGAAGACGCCGCCGCCAAGGCCGGGTTCATTTGCCTGGCGCAGGCAGGAGACGCAGTCGATGACGCCGCGGTGGGATAAGATGCCGCCGTCTTCTCTGGGTGCGAGGACTTCGGGTATTTCAACGGTGCGGACTACGGGTGTGTGCAGGGTGTCTATATCGGGGATGAGACCGGTGGCATTGGCGGCGATGGTGAGTTCGGTGATGTCGTAACCGGCGATGGCGCCGAGTTCGCCCATGATTTGACGGCGTTGTGCGATGTAGGCCGAGGGATTTTGGGTGGAGAATATCTGTTCGTCGGGGATCTGGATTTTGCCTTTGGACCAGACGATGGCGTTGGTCTGTGGGTCGTAAACGCGGTCAGAGTCCAGTGATTTGCCTCCGCAGAGTACTTCGAGGCCCAGGCCGCGCGCCCATTGCACAAGGCCCATGAGCAGGCCGTGCTGGTCGCCGTCAACAGCGGTATAGACGAGTCCGGCTTTGTCTGCGAGGTGTTTGAGGATGGGTCCGACGGTGACGTCGGTTTCTTTGGATACCATGGCGACGTGTTTGCCGTGTCGTATGGCTTCTATGCCGTGTTTTGCGCCTGCACTCGGGACGCCCGTGGATTCTACGATGACGTCGAGGGGCAGGTCCATCATTTGCATGGCGTCGGTGAGGATGACGTGTTTGCCCTGTTCTATGGCTTTGGCTGCCTGTTGGGTGGTGTCGGCTATGATGGTTTTGTCGGTGTCCAGGCCGGCGTGATGATATGCATTTTGGGCTGCGTCAGGGTTTGTGTCACAGACGACGGGTACGTGGAGTTGATCGACGACGCGCGATTGTGTGATGAGGGCTGTGGCGTAGTGTCCGGTGCCGATGACGCCAACGCGTACGGTGCGGTCAATTTGGGAGAAGAGTTGGTGGTAGATCATGGTGATTTTCCAGGGGTTATTGAATTGCGATGACGCGAGCCGGTGCGCCGTCGGCTTCGGGGATTTTTAAGGGCAGGGCGAAGAACGATACGCGGTCCGCAGCTATCCTGCCCGTGTTGCAGATGTATTCGATGAGGATGATGCCATCGCGCAAGAGGATGTCGTGGGTTACAAATTCGGAAAGGGGTGCTCTCTCGCCACTGAGCAACTGGCGTATGGGATAGTCTTGCGGAAAGTCAAATGCTATGGCGCGGATGTTTTGCGCGCGCAGCCACTTTGCGGCGGGGCGCGACATGTAGGGCGCGCGGGTCCAGAATTCGGGGGTTTGATGCGATTCTATTTCGTCCCACCGCGTTTTCATGACGACGATGTCTCCAGACCGTATGTGCTGTCCGGCAGCGCGAATCTGCGCTTCGGTGATCGGCGTTTCCGGCGCGATGCCCGAGAGATCGACGACTGCGGCCTGTCCCACGATTTGGTCGAGTTCGGTGTCGCTGGTGGTGGGTCCTTCCGGGAACATGTGGCACGGCGCATCGACGTGCGTAAATCCGTGGACAGCCCATCCCATGTGGGTCACTTGCGCCATGTCGCCGGTTTCAAAACTGCTTTTGAGGCTGCGCTCAACAGGCCAGCGAAAGTGGTCGGCAATGGGCATGGTGAGGTCGATGATGGGCATGTCGTCTATATGTTTCCGCGCGTTTCGAGCAGGGCGATGATTTGCAATGCGGCCTCTTGTGGGGTGCTGTCAACGGTGTGTATGACGAGTTCGGGATTTTCAGGCGGTTCATAGGGGTCAGAGATGCCGGTGAAGTTGGGTATTTCACCTGTGCGCGCTTTTTTGTACAGGCCCTTTGGGTCGCGTTCTTCACATACGTCGAGGGGGGTGTTGATGAATACTTCGATGAAGTTTTTGTCTTCCATGAGTTCGCGCACGCCGTCGCGGTCGGTGCGATAGGGGCTTACAAAGCTGGATAGGGTGATGATGCCGGTGTCGGCAAAGAGTTTGCCGACTTCGCCGATGCGGCGGATGTTTTCGGCGCGGTCTTCGGCTGAGAATCCGAGGTTTTTGTTGAGTCCATGGCGGATGTTGTCGCCGTCGAGTACGTAGGCCATGCGCCCGCGTTCAATCAGGGCGTGTTCTGTGGTGAATGCTATCGTGCTTTTGCCCGAGCTGGGCAGTCCGGTGAGCCAGATGAGTGCGCCTTTTTGTTCGAGCAGGTCTTCGCGCTGTTTGCGCGCGACATGGCCTTCGTGCCAGACGATGTTGGTGGCTTTGACTTCGGTCAAGATATTCCTCCCGGTAATGGTTAAAGTGCGTTTTGGACGCTTTAAGATACCAAATTTTGGGTGTGAGGA
Source organism: Candidatus Latescibacterota bacterium (assembly GCA_965205975.1). GTDB lineage: Bacteria > Latescibacterota > UBA2968 > UBA2968 > UBA2968 > VXRD01. The sequence continues at coordinate 3,865,136 of OZ242195.1, read as the reverse complement.
TGTAAGAATATTTAGCGGTCAGTGTTCAGTTATCCATTGTAGGGGCGAGGCATGCCTCGCCCGTCATCGCGGCATGGTCCCCTGCTTAAACCATGCAGGGGCATGCTTGAGCCGCGATCCAGTGGTTTTTTTTATTGTTGTTATACTCCTTGTGGTATAATTTACGATTATATAACGAGACACACAATTGGAGGAAAGCCATGGCCGAGCGAAAGAAAATTGCAGCGGTGATTACGTCGTATTTTCCGCGGTCACACGCCGATGTGATTGTGACGAAGTTTTTGAAGGGGTTTCCGACAGATGACGGGTTGCTTCCACCAGAGGTGGATGTGGTGTCGATGTATCTGGATCAGGTGCATTACAGAGACGATATCGGGTGCGCGATTGCCGAGGAATTCGGTGTGCCGATGTATGGGAGTATTAACCAGGCTTTGACTTTGGGCGGTGATAAGCTGGCGGTGGATGGGGTGTTGCTGATTGGCGAGCATGGCGATTATCCGTGGAATGAGAAGGAGCAACATATGTATCCGCGGAAGTATTTTTTTGAGCAGATTTGCGGGGTGTTTGCTTCGTCTGGGCGGTCTGTGCCGGTGTTTAGCGATAAGCATCTGTCGTATAATTGGCACGATGCAAAGTGGATGTGCGATCGCGCGCGGGAACTCGATGTGCCGTTTATGGCGGGGTCGTCTCTGCCGCTTGCATGGCGAAAGCCGTGGCTTGAGTATGAACTGGATACGGAGATTGAGACGGCGGTGTCGGTGGCTTTTGGTGGGCTTGATTCTTATGGTTTTCACGCGCTGGAGACGCTGCAGTGTATGGTTGAGCGCCGCGCGGGCGGGGAGACGGGGATTGTGGCGGTGCAGTGTTTGGAGGGGGATGATGTCTGGGCGTCGGATGCGTGGGATAGGGATTTGTACGCGGCGGCGATAGCGCATATTGAGGCGAAAGAAGATGGCGATGTGCGCGATCACTGCGAGAATCCGGCTGTTTTTTTGTTGGCGTATGCAGATGGGTTGAGGGCGGCGACGTTTATGTTGAATGGGTACACGCGGGGGTGGGGTTTTGCGGCGCGGCGCGGGGGAGAGGTGGATAATATGCGCGTTTTTTTGCCGGATAATCCGCATGCGCATTTTAGTTATTTGAGTTTGAATATTCAGCAGATGTTTTTGACGGGTAAGCCGCAGTATCCGGTTGAGCGCACGTTGTTGATTTCAGGTGCGCTGGAGGCGTTGATAGATTCGCGGTATGAGGGGTACAGACGGGTTGAGACGCCGCATCTGGATATATCTTATCGTTCTTATGAGGAGATGCCGATTCGGCCCACGAATCCCGATCCGGTGGGCGCGAGTCTGGTGCCATTTGAGTGATTTTATGTTAGCGTGCGTTAAAAATCCCGAGCGCGGGCGGGTTTATACGATTGATTTTGAGTCGTCGGAGTTTACGGCGCTGTACGCGGTGACGGGGCAGCCGATTTTTGCGACGGTTTCGATTTCTTATGTGCCGGGAGAGGTGTGTGTGGAGCAGATGTCGCTGAAGCGGTATTTGGGGTCGTTTCGGGATGAGAAGGTGTTTTACGAGGGTGTGGTGAATAAAATTGTGGATGATTTTGTAGCGGCGTGCGATCCGCTGACGTTGGATGTGACGGGTGATTTTACAGTGCGTGGTGGGATTGAGACGCGGGTGTCTGTGGCGTATGAGCGTGAGGATGAGGTATGATCCGCAGAAAAAAACGCGAGTAATTTGAGCGTTTTTCGCAGATGAACGCAGATAAGATGTGAAGTGTGAAGGATGAAGTATGAGTCCACTATTAGAGGCGTTTGATAATCCGAATCCGGAACGGCGTTATACGATTGAGTTTACGTTTCCGGAGTTTACGTCGTTGTGTCCCAAGACGGGGCAGCCGGATTTTGCGACGATTGTGATCTGGTATGTTCCCGGTCCGCGGTGCGTGGAGTTGCGGTCGCTGAAGCACTATTTCTGGTCGTTCCGAGATCAGGGGATTTATATGGAGCCTGTGACGAATCAGATTTTGAACGATCTGGTAGATCTGTGCGATCCGGTCGAGATGGAGGTGATCAGCCGTTTCAATATTCGCGGGGGCATAGATCACGAGATTACGGCGTCGTATCAGCGGGTAGATGAGGAGGGATCTGTCTGATGTGTGTTCCCAAAGATAGGAGACATGTGTCAGATTTGGCGCGTGAGATTGAGCGTCTGGCCGCACGGGGTGAATTGTGGCCGGGCTTTGATCCGCTCGCGGTTCCTCTTGTTTTTTATGACGGTGACGATACATATCTTTTTCGGTGTTCGGAGGTTCCCGAGGGTTTTAAGGAGATGCGGGTTGGTGAATGCGATGTGCTTGTGTACGATGGGCGCTATCCAGTCGTGACTGCCAGCAGTGTTGTCGAGATTGCGGGAACGCCAGCAGCCAGTGTTATGTTCGATAGATCGGCAAATCAAGTGCCGACAGTTATAGCTTCGTTAGCAATTCACGAGGCGTTCCATGTCTATCAACAAGCTTGTCATCCCACCTGGCAGGGAAACGAAACCGTGCTTTATCTCTATCCGGTGGATGATGCAAATTTGCTGTCCTTTCGGCGGATGGAGACAGAGGCGTTGCGACGGGCGCTCGCTGCGCATGGGTCCGAGGAGAAGCGATGTTGGACGTTGCGGGCACTCAGGGCGCGGCAGGATCGATATGCGGGGATGGGTCCGGAGTTTTCCACCTATGAACGAGGGACAGAGTTGCTCGAAGGGCTTGCCTCTTATGTGGAGGCGATGTCTGTGGGTCGGATGAGCGTGGATTTGCCGCGGGAGGGTTATGCCGCGAATGAGGTGCGCGGACGGTGCTACGAGACAGGGCACGCGCTTGCGGTTTTGCTCGATGCGTTTGCGCCAATGTGGAAGACAGCATTTGAAGCGGATGATGAGCAGGCGTTGGATTTATATCTGGCAGAAGCTCTCGAAAAGAGCGGGGGTCAGTGTGGCGAATTTACCGAGGCGGAGATCGCGCGTTTTGAAGATGTTGCAAGAGTAGATGTGCAAGATCTACTTGCACAGCGGTCTGAGCAAAGGCAGGCGTTTGATTCACAGGCGGGCATGCGCTTGTCTGTTATAGCACCTGATACAGTTCCTCTGTGGGTGAGTGGTACGGATCCCAGTAATCTCAGGATTGTAGAAGGGGGTGTGCTCCATACGCGGTTCGTTAATATCCGTCACGAGAGTGGTCAATTGGAGATGCTGACGGATAGGATGGATGATGTTAAAGCACTGACTGTGGCAAAGGGTCCCCATCCGCTAGATGGCGTTCTGAGGTTGACGATCGCGGGGCTTGATGCATTAGAGGTGGTGTCTGACGATGGAGCGGTGAATATTTCTGGCTCTGGCTTGACCGCCCAATTCACCAATGCAATCGTGGATGAAAATGATGGGGAGGTTACTGTATATCTGGATGAGAGGGAATAGCACCACCTGTAAGTTCGTTGTATATATCGATCAGATTTTCTTCCAGCTCTTCTATAGTTTTGCCTTGTGTCCAGTAATCGGGATAATCTTCAAGGTATCCGAGAAACATAAGATCATCTTGCCAGTAAATGTACTTTTGTATTTTCATTTGTCCGCTGTTTTTCCACTTGACGGCACCCGCTTTGCGTATCGCTGTTTTACGTAAAGAACGCCCACAATTGAAAGAATAACCCCTCCTGCCAGTCCGGCTCCAGCAGTAGCAAAACCCCAATAACCAAAAGCGATTGCCACAACAAAACCAAGTAAGCCCAGGAAAGTTGCCAAAAGCTGTCCCCGATGATGGGAGGCTATTGAAGCCCTTAAAATCTTTTGTTCCGAATCAATTCGGTGAGCTTGCTCCTTTTCTGCCATGACCACAATTCGATCTGCGAGTCCGGGCAGAACTTGATCGTACTGCGCCAAATCATCAGGAGTAGGCAGAGGTCCCTGGTGCGCCTCAATGGTGGTTTGCTGGGCAATAAGCTCAGCAGAATGACGGGAAGAGGAAGATTCAGGCTGATCCTGTCGAGCTTGGCGAGATTGACCTTCTGGGTGCTTACTCCGAGATGTGCTCATCGGTTACCTGTGCTATGACTTTCTGAAAGTCTTTTCCGATTCTCTGGAGATCGTCCTCTAAGGCTACTCGATCAGCTTCAGGTCCCGATAGAATATCGTCGGCTTCGGGGAGAGTAGCTTCCCCTAAAACATCTGCCAGCGAAGAGACCCCGGACCAAAACGACAGACCGAGACGAAAGGAAGGCAGTTGGTGAAAGCGGAGAGACATTTTAATACTCCCAGATAGATGAAGCTAAGGTGGTTGCTTAAAAAGATATACAATATGGACTGATAGGCAACTTGTTTTTTGTTGTATCAGGTCACTTTATACTTTATTGCCGATGCGTAAGTGCCTATAATTGGATTGAGACAGTATCAACTCGTATAAAAGAGGAGAGTGTGTCATGCCTGTGCTTACGGAAGATGAGATCCGTTTTTTCAAACGCGAGGGCTATCTGGTGAAGAAGGGTGCTCTGGATCCCGAGTTGTGCGCCCGTGCGCGGGAACGCCTGTGGGACGATCCGCCGCCGAGTTTGAAGAAAGACGATCCGGATTCATGGGTGGGTCCCATTAAGCCGGAAGAGGAATCAGAGGATCGCAATAATTACAAGCGCGGTTATCGCTGGCAATACCGCAAGGTGGGCAGAGAGCCCTGGATGATTGAGCTGTTGGCAAAGAATCCGGTTGTGTGGGGTGCTGCGGAGCAGATGCTGGGTAAGGGGAATTTTCCCGAGCCGAGGGGCGTGCGCGGTATTTATTGCACGTTGCCCTATGGCGATGTTCCGAGGAAACCGCGGCATTTGCATGTGGATGCCCATGCGTTCAATTTTGCAGTGGTGGGCTATATCGATCACGTGCCCGAAGATGGCGGCGGTTTTACGGTGTGGCCCAGGAGCCATCGCACGTTTTTTTTCGATTACCAGACGCGCTATCTCAAGGAGCCATTGCCCCGGATGGAGAAGCATAGAGAGGCGTTTCAATCTTGTGACGAGAATTCATATCAGACGCATGGTGAACCCGGTGATATTGTTTTTTGGCACCACCGTATCGGGCATATGGCGTCGGCCAATTATTCGCGGCAGATCCGAAAGGCGGTGTTGTACGATTTCAAGCTGAACGATATGCTCCAGCTTCAGGAGGAACCCCCGGGAGATGATATCTGGGTTGATTGGACAGATGAGGTACGGGATGTGTCGATTGAGGATGGGGAATGATGGATGTTCAGTTTTGGGCACTGATCTGGGTGGGGGTTGTGGTTATTGTGCTGGGTGTGCTGTTGTATTATGTGATTAAGTCGTATAAATAATGCAAAACAAGCTATCAGCAGTCAATGGTCAGTTATTCATTGTAGGGGCGAGGCATGCCTCGCCCGTCTTTAAAGTCACGCATGATGTAACATCTATACAGAAATAGAAAGGATTTATCCGATGGTAGAAGTGCAACAATACGCGGTGTGCGATTTTGAATTGTATGCGGATGTGGGTGATAAAAATCCGTTTGCGGTGGAGGTGATGGCAACTTTTACGCACGAACTGGGCGAGGTGGTTGAAGATTTGCCCGGTTTTTTTGATGGGGATAAGTGGGTTGTCCGGTTTAGTCCTGGTTTAGAAGGTGTTTGGACGGGGCTTTCGCGGTCTGAGCATTCGGGTCTGGATGGGGCTGAGTGGCAGTTGCAGTGCGTGGGGAATGAGAACGCTGATGTGCATGGTCTGCTGGGTATTGATCCGGAGTACCCACAGCGGTTTGCATGGTCTGATGGTACGCCTTTTTTATATCTGGGTTTTGAGTGCGATTGGTTGTTTAGCTATCACCAGGCAGATGCGGCGCGGTGTTGTCGGCATGTCGATCTGGTTGCGAGCCGGGGGTTCAATTGTTTTGTTATGAATTTGTATGCGCACACGGGTTTTGGTTCGCGACCGAATGACGATACGCGTCCTGTGTTGCCCGAGTATATTTTTGGGCCGCCGGAGATGTATTTGTTCGAGGGTACGAATGATGCGCCGGATCACGAGCGGATGAATATCGATTTTTTTCGCGATTTTGATCGCTTGATGCGCTATTTGCACGGGAAGGGGATTGTGGTTCATCTGATGTTGCAGGTGCAGAATAAGCAGGTGAATTGGCCGGCGCGCGAGACAGACGCAGATGATCGGTTCTGGCGCTATGCGGTTGCGCGGTACCAGGCGTTTGGCAATGTGATTTGGGATGTGGGCAAGGAGAGCAAGAATCTGTTTCGCGAGATGGGCGATCACGATTATGTTCTGGAGCGTATGGATATTATTCGCGGGGCGGATGCGTATGGGCATTTGCTGACGGTGCACGATGTTGAGATCCGAAACGCGGGTACGCTGGCTGAACCGGATCGCAAGTCGGATTTTGTGACGGATCAGGTGCATTTGTCCGATGGGGCGCGCTATAATCGGGAGGCGATTCGCAGGATGCGGAATTCGGGTACGCCGTATGTGAATGTGGAGTACGGGTACGAGCTTGCCGAGGAACAGCTCAAGACTTATCGCGGGCGCACGACTGCCGAGTGGGATGATATTTTGAAGTGGACGTGGGCGATTTATGCGGCAGGTGCCTATCCGTGTTATTATTACGATAATACGTCGTGGGATTTGATTAAGTTTGAGCCAGTGCCAGAGAGCTGGATGAGGTATCGGGAGTTGCGGGACTTTTTGGAGGGTTTGCCGTTTAATCAGATGGTTGGGGATAATGAATATGTGGAGCGCGGTCTTTGTCTGGCGCTGGCAGGGGATGCGTATCTGGTGTATCTGCCCGAGGGGGGCGATACGCGTATCGATTTGTCCGATGTAGGCGAGGGGACGCCAATAGCTGTGGATTGGATGGCGATTTTGACGGGTGAGCGGAGTAGTGGCGAGATGGAGAAGTCGAGTGATTGGGGCGGGTTTAATACCGAGTTGGTCAATCCGTTTGAGGATAAAGATCAACCGTGTGTTGTGGGGTTATGGGTGGGAGGAAAGGGAGCTATACAGGGGCGGTCATGAGCATTGATCGATATTTTTTGGGCTGTCCGGTTTGGGGCAATAAAGCGTGGGTGGGCGAGTTGTTTGCGCCCGATGTTGTGCAGAAAGATTTTTTGAAACAGTACGCCTCTGTGTTTAATACCGTGGAGGGCAATACTACTTTTTACGGTTTGCCTTCGGAAAAAGCCGCGTTGCGCTGGCTGGCTGATACGCCGCCGGGTTTTCGCTTTGCGCTTAAGTTTCCGCGTGCGATTAGCAAGCGGTTGCGGAATGCCGAGTTGGAGACGGCTGCGTTTGTAGATGTTCTCGCGGTGTTACAGGATCGGGTGGGTCCGTCATTTTTGCAGTTGCCTCCCTCTTTTGGGCCGGATGACTTGCCGGTGTTGGACAGGTTTTTAGACGCGCTGCCCGATACATTTTCTTATGCGGTAGAAATTCGGCACCGTTTGTTTTTTGCCGAGGCAGAGAATGAGCTGAATGCGGTGCTCAAAAGCCATGGGGTAGATCGCGTGGTTTTTGATACGCGGGGGTTGCACAGTGCTCAGACGGATGATGTTGCAGGGCGCGAAGCGCAGCGAAAAAAACCAAAGGTCCCTGTTCGATTCGTCGCAACGGGGCGTTTTCCTTTTGTGAGGTTTGTTGGACATCCCGAGGTTGAGAAGAATTTGCCGCTTCTCGCAGAGTGGGTGCCGGTGGTTGCCAATTGGATACGGGAGGGGCGAACGCCTTTTGTGTTTATGCACGCACCCGATGATTTTTTTGCACCGCAGTTGGCGCGCCATTTTCACCAGATGTTGTCCGGGGATATAGATGTCGGCGAGATGCCACCCTGGCCCGCAGAACAGGTTGTAGAGGAGCCTGTGCAGATGGATTTGTTTTGATAAAAAGCGCGAATCAGCGAATCAACGGAGCGGTGTACAACTGATTCGGGCCAGTTCATCAATGTAGGGGCGGTGCCCCTGTGCCCGCCCGTTGGGTGGTAGGGCAGGGTTCGTCTATTCGTCTATTCGTTTTTTTCCCTGTGCCCTGTCGAAAAAAATTGACTTTTGGAAATTTTAGGTTCATTCATATTTATCTTAAAAAATATTCACCTGTCTCAAAAGGAGATTGCCTTATGGATGCGCGCGAGCGGTATTTCTGGGATTTGACGGGATACCTCGTCGTGAAAGGCGTGTTGTCAAAAGAGGAGGTTGCGCGGGCGAATGATATTGTGGATCGCTACTGGGATCGGGTTCAGGTCGGCGGTTCCACGGCGAGGGAGTCGGTTGCTTTTGCCGGTACGGGGCGTCCTATGTTGCCCGGTATTCTGGAATTTCCAAAGCCGGATTGTGAACCTTTCCGGGAGATGCTGGCACATCCGGTGCTGGTGAAGTATCTCAATGTGATGTGCGATAAAGGGTTTCGGCTGGATCACGGTCCGATGTTTATTGTGAGTAATAAGGGTACAGCGGGTCATACGATGCACGGAAATGGCGAGCCACATCGGCCGCATGTCGCGTATCACCATCAGAATGGCAAGCCGTGGGTGGGCGGTGTGACTGTGGCGTGGCAGTTGCACGATTGTAAGGAGGGTATGGGTGGGTTTGCCTGTGTGCCTTCGAGTCACAAGGCGATGTTTCCGATGCCAAGTGGCGTGCGTACAGGAGACGACGATATGGGTTTGATCAAGCAGCCGGTGGTGGAGGCTGGCGATGTCGTCTTTTTTATGGATAGCGCGCAATCACACGGGGCAACGCCGTGGAAGTTGGATACGACGCGGCGGTCCATTTTGTTCAAATATACGGGGCGCACCTGTGCGCGGGGCGGTCCTTCGCAGGAGGTGTCGCCGCCGGAGATTTATTGGGATCGAGAAATTGTGGAGGGTATGACGGCGGAGCAGTTGTCGGTTATGTATGGTCCCTATTCCAATCACAGGGGTCGCGTGCCGTCTCTGGAGGTCTGTGATGATGGGGTCGTGCGGATAGAGGGGTAGTCTAAGAACAGGAGCGTTTTACCATGGGCAACAATCTTTATACAGTGAGCGAAGAGGAGAAGTACTTTTTTGACCTGCGCGGTTATCTGGTCGTGCGGGGGGCGTTGTCTGCGGATGAGGTCAAGGCGTGTAATGATGCGATTGATCACTACGGGGATGAGATCAGGACGCGGTCTATTGAAGATGGCGGTCTGGCGCGGGGTTCGTCCGCGCTTACGGGTAAAGAGGGGCGGCGCGAGCTTACGGGTATGTTGGGCTGGCCCGAACCCTATCGCGAGCCGTTTCGGAAGTTGCTGGTTCATCCGGTTGTGGTGAGTCGTTTGAATGAGTTTAGCGGCAAGGGTTTTCGCCTGGATCACGGTCCGCTGTTGATTAGCGCGCACAAGGGCGCAGAGGGTCATACACTGCACGGCGGTGGCGAGCCGTTTAGCCAGTCGGTGTGGTATCACCAGCAGAATGGGAAGATTTTCTGTCGGGGTATTACTGTGGCGTGGCAGTTGACGGATGTCAATGAGGGCGATGGTGGTTTTGCCTGTGTGCCGGGGAGTCATAAGACTGCCGAGCCGACACCTGCTGAGGTGCGTTCCGTAGAGGACGATATGGGGCTGGTTTATCAACCGGTGATGAAGGCGGGCGATGTACTCTTTTTTGCGGAGACGATGACGCATGGTACGCTGCCGTGGTGCAGCGATGGTGAGCGTCGTTCCGTGCTTTACAAGTATGCTTCTCGCGCAGCGGCTCGCGCTGTGGGTAAGTTTTTTACGCCCCAGGAACGCTATGGCGATTGGGTGAGTGAGTTGACGGCAGAACAACAGGCGGTTTTGTACGGTCCCGGCGTCCATCACGGGGGCCAGTTGCCCCTGCTGGAGTCCGATGGCGAAACAACGCGGGTTGTGAAGTGAGAAGGGTGAAGGATGAAGTGTGAATAATCGTAGGGGCGAGGCATGCCTCGCCCAATGTTGTAGGGGCAATCCTCGTGGTTGCCCTTTTTTTATGCCGCATATTGATTGGCGAAGATGATAAAGTCGGTGAAGTTGATGTGTCCATCTCCGTTGAGGTCAAAGTGGCGCTGATAGCTGGTGTCGTTTCGGTTCAGGCCAAAGTTCTGGACGAATAGGAGGAAGTCGGCGAAGTCCTTTTGTCCATTGCCATTGAAGTCTATGCTTATTTCGCCGCCCCTGCCAACGGTGAGGGCGATGTTTTCATCGCCTGGTCGGTAGGGTATGTATTCCATGACCGCCAGGAGCATTTCATCGGTGGTTTTTTCGCCCCAGGTCGATTGGCGGGGGGGATAGTTGGGGTTGAGCGGGTTGTTTGTGGTGTTGTCGTAGGTGGTAATGGCGTGGATTTGGGATCCCGCGGTTATTTTCTGATATTGGGTGAAGGTGTAATTGCCCTGCCAGTTAAAATCCCAGTCTTCAATACGGATGAGGTTGGTGCGGTTGCCCTGTGGGTCTGTGGCATAGATTTCCCAGGATTTGCCCAACAAGTGCATGTGCGGGTAGATGGACAGGAGGCTGATGTCCCGATTGATGAAGAGTGTCGTGTGAAATGTTTTGATCTGGTCTTTCGGGATGATAAAGATATCGTTGATTCGGATCTTTTCTACGGGGGTGCCGCCGTGTCGCTCTTCTCCGAGCAGGACCCTGAATAGTCTGCTCAGTCTTTCACCGTCCGTGGTGAGCGGTGCGAAGGTGATAAAACCCACTTCTCTTTCGATGGGTTCTTTTTTGAAGAATATGTTGATGCTGGATTGATCGGATTCTGCAAGTGGCCAGGGTGCGTAGTGTACCTGGATCAGTAAGTCGGAGTTTTTGGGGAGTATGTGTCCAACGCCTTTGGGATATATCGGGGGTTTTGCGCCGGGTGTGTATCCGGGCAGGACAACAGCGGTTGGCGCGCCGAATGCACCAAAGGATTCGTAACCGTATTCCGGGGTTTCGAGGTCTCTTTGGCGGGCAGTGCCCGTGATGTCGGCGCCGATGAGGGCATGGTGAACGATTCTGCTGTTGCCGGGTCGAAATTCAACGGCTTCGACTTCCCGGTCTTCTGTGAGATGGGTTGGGATGACGAAGACCTGGTACTGATCCTCATTGTCGCCGCGGATTGTAAAGGGTTCTGCCATGGTGAGTACGAGGTCGGGGGTGCCGAGTACAGAGCCTGTTGGAAATTCCGGCATGGGGGCTTCAATGGCGATATCGCCCTGGGGAAAGCCAGCGTTGACCCAGTTTGAGATGGTGTTGATTTCTGTTTTGGTGAGTGTTCTCGCGCCGATGTGCTGGCTGTAGTTGTAATCGGGTTTCCACGGGGGCATGTATTGGGTTTCTGTGACGTGTTTGATCATGTCTGCATAAGCCGCGATTTCGCTGTAATTTGTGAGGGGCATAGGCCCTATTTCACCGTTGCGATGACACGATGTGCAGTTGTTGTATATGATCGATGAGACGTCTTTGCTAAAGGTAGGGGCTTCCGCGCGTGGCGAAGTAACGGCGAGGAGGATCGCGAGTATGGAGAGGGTAAGTGGTCGCATGGCTTTATTCCTTTGTGTTTTGCCATGAGGTTATGATGCAGCCAATGGCCTGGGTCTGGCGAAATACCGGGGGTTTTTCGTTCTTGAGGGCTTTCAGTATATCTGCGAGGTCGTGGGCGGTGATGACGCGGCGTCTTTTGCCCAAATCCGCAAAGGTGTTGTCAATGCGACCCCGATAGATGGCGGTGTGCGATGTGTCGGTGACGACGACTTCTGGCGTGATTGTTGCTTCCAGTCGGTTTACCCAGGTGTGGGTGGCGTCCCCGATGCAGGTGAATGGCAAGGCGTATTTTTCTTTGAACGCGGCAATCGTGGCTGGGGTGGAGAGTCGATTGGGGAATACGCCGATGAATTCGAGTTTTTCAGATGCGTATTCTGCGTGTAGTTCTTTGAGTGTCAAGGTGTAATGCCGCGAGACCGGACAGGTTTCTCCCATAAAGATATAGATTTTATACGGCGCACACAACCCCGTTCCTGAGAAGAAAAAAAATGCACTAATTATAACCGTGATATTATAACGCCAATTCATGGGGTTACTCCGTACAATCAATGTCCTGTTTTAGGGTTGACACACTCAACTTTTGTGAGTATATCAACTTTGTCTTATCTACTTATGCCGTTTCTCAGGCAGACAAGTGCTTTTTTCTCCCCTTTCCCCTATTCCCCTTTTCAGTATCACTCCTCATCCTTCACGAAGGGAGATAACAATGGCACAACTTGGTCTTTCCTTAAAAACACAAAAAAGCATACCGGTCAATGGGAGCTTCAAGGCTAATTATGGTACGTTTCAAGACAGTAAAACAGCACCGATACACAGATGGTTCCAGTATCCTGCAGGCTTTTCTTATAAGGCCGTAGAAGAAATTATACGCCAAGATGATCTTTGTCCAGGTAAGACCATCTATGATCCCTTTATGGGCACAGGTACAACTTTAGTTGTAGCCAAGCTCCAGGGAATTGAATCTTATGGTGTAGAAGCTCATCCTTTTGTTTACGAAATTGCTTCTTCTAAATTGTATTGGGATTTCGACTATGAGAAGCTCTATTTTAAAATTCAAGAGGTTATCAATAAAGCAAGTGATTTAATAAATGAAGCCAACCTTAAACAAATTGATCTATCAGAATATCCCGAATTGATTCGGAAATGTCTATCAGACACGAATCTTGCCCGTCTCCACATCATTCGAGAAATAATAAAGAAAAAGAGAGAACCTTATCACACATTTTTTAAAACAGCTTTGACGTGTGCTCTGCGTATTTCTTCAGGAGCAGCAACGGGATGGCCCTATATTGCGCCTAAAAAGAAAATCCGAGAAACGGATGGTTTGGTAGCTTTCAAGCAAGTCCTGTGGATGATGTATGACGATCTATATCTTTATGCACATCAAAAGGGACTCGCGAGTGCTCATCCGATTAAAGGAGACAGTCGAAATACAATGGGGATACTCGAAGATGGCATTTTTGATTGTGTCTTTACGTCGCCTCCTTATTTAAACAATTACGATTATGCTGATAGAACGCGTTTTGAGACCTATTTTTGGGGGTTTGCAAAGACATGGGGCGAGATCACAAAAAAAGTTAGAACGCAGCTTATTACCTCTGCAACGACTCAAATTAACCGGGGTGATTTTGAAGCTGATCCTTTGGATGATTCCATCCAACAGGGGAGCCGAGAAGTATATAATAGCCTCCTTGAGAAGATTCATAAGCTTTCCGAATTGAGACTTGTCAGGGGAGGTAAGAAGAGTTATGATCTTATGGTTGCTGGCTACCATAACGATATGTTTCGCGTTATAGGCGATACGTATCGAACCATGAAAAAAGGAGCAAAATTCCATCTCGTATTGGGTGATTCGGCACCGTATGGCGTATATATTCCCATCTATGACTATATTGGTAAATTGGGCTTAGCCATCGGTTTTTCTGATTACGATTTTGAACTTTTGAGAACAAGAGGTGGAAAATGGAAAAATAACCCTCAGCGTCATTCGGTCAAATTGAGTGAAGGAATTTTGACGCTAACCAAATGACTTTAATTTTGAAAAAAAGGATGAGACTGTAGATTTTTAAGAGTAGCTCGCGCTTCTTCTGCATTGGAATGCTGCACGTTAATTGTTTCGCCTTTGTTGGTTTTAATGTTGATCTCGATTTCAGTGATCTTTCGCTCTTGTCTGTCGTTCAATATGTTCTCGACGTGTATTTTCAAAGGTTCTGCGATTTTTCGAGTTATAGAGTGCTTAATTTCACCTAACGCTTGTTCATCAAGATCACTAAATGCTTCCCATGCGATTTTAGAAGCCACATCGCTTGTGGCATCGGTCCAGTTAATCTCGATTCCTTTTTGCAAAAATGTGTTCACGACCTCCTCATAAGGTACAAAAAAGATATCTGTTCCGGTATCCCGTACCATTCTGCGTACATTTTCACTCCATCCTCCCGCCAGCATTGCTATGGATGCGCGTATGGTGGGAAAAGTTTGGCGAAGCAGTGTATGACAGTTACAGATCCAACTTCCTTTATCGGTGGCATGTTTTGCCCGCTGGATATATTTCATTTCTCCCAAGATGATGAGATGACCGTATTCGTCCGTTACTGCTGAATCAATGCTCCAGAATTTGCCATTTTTGTCTTTTGCTCTCAAGGTCTTTCCGGTGTAATTCGGTAAAGGATCGCGACCGCTGTGATATACATATCCAGAATCTTCTACAACTTTCCTCAGAATTTCTTCAAGTTTGCCTTCAAAGAGATTGCCTATTGCTTGGCCTAATGCACTTCCTAGATTGACAGGTGACATTTTGAATCCTTTGTTAGAAACACGATTGATAGCGCGTTGTCCTTTTAGGATGGCGCTTTTTTAATGTCCAAAGCGGTTCCCTTATTGTTTTAGTTGTTTTTCATTAGTCCAGTAATTTGCCGCCGCCAAACATGGTGGCGATGTCGCGCTGGATGTCCGCAGGGGTGAGGGGCCAGCCCGCAGCGCACAGCGATTCGTATTTGTCGATGAAGACGGGGGCGATGACGCCGATGGAGTGGGTCCATTTGTAGAGCAATTGGTCCAGGATGCGGGCGTCGGAGTGCTGAGGTACAAAGCTGGTGCCGAGGAGTTCGAGGCGTTCGGCTGTTATTTCTCGGATGATGCTGGGGTTGTTTAAGAACCACCAGCAGCCAAAGGGGTGTACGTTGGGGAATTTGCGTCCGGTGACGCAGAGTTCGTGCTGGTTTTCGCGCGAGAGCAATGTGATGAGGAAGTTGACGTCGGGCCAGTCGCGTGCGATGCGTTCAAGGTTGGCGATGTCCCATTTGCCCAGGCTGTCGCCGCCGTCTTTGAGGATTGGGTTGACTTGCCGGGTGACGCCGATCATCATTGCCGAGGGGATTTGCAGTTCATGGGCTGTGGGATATACGACGTTGCCCATCATTTGGGAGATGCTGTCTTCAGATGGGTATGCGAAGTCCGGAGGGAGCGATATGGCCATGTATCGGGCGTCCATTTTTTGGACCCAGTCGGTGAGGTAGCGACGCAGTTCCGCAAAGGTTTTGTCGGATAGGCTTTCTTCTACGTCGTATCCCAGGGCGCGGAGTTTGTCGGCGGGGGCGGGCCAGTTCATGAGCGCGCTGTCGAGGCGCAGGACTGCTCTGAAGCGCGAGTCGATGTCGATGCCCTGTTGCCACATGGGACCTTCGATGTCGTCGAGGGGGTCGTTGGTCATATAGACACTGGCGACGCCGGCGTTTTCAAAGACCATGTCGGTGTATTCTTCGGGTGTTTTTGAGTTGTGGAATGCGCGAAATTCGGACAGGTCTTCTGCGCGGGGGTTCAGTCCCAGGCGGTTCATGACGGTGACGATGCCGAGTTGGGCTTCGGATATTGGCGAGCTGTTGCCGACGAAGAGTTGTTGCCAGATGATGTCGGCCTGTTCTACGGCGGGCATGTTGTTAAATGTGTCAACTGCAATGCCTTCGGGCAACATGCGCGAGCATTCGGCTTTGAGGTAGTGATAGGTGAGGAGTTCGTCGGGTCCCGATAGGTAGAGTTCGCCCATTGAGGCGGGGTAGAGGTGGGTGTGTATATCGACTATGGCGTGGTTTCCGAATGCGTTGTGTACAGCTTCTGCGATTGAAAAATCGGACATCGTGGTTCTCTCCTTTATATTTTCAAATAAAAGCCTTCGACCAATTCTAAAAATTCGCGCCAGCTTTTGATTTCGACATGGGGGTCGGGTCCATCGAGGGGGTCGTCCAGGCGGTTGTACCATACGGCGCCCATGCCGGCGTTGTGCGCGGCTGCGATATCGTATTGCGGCGAGTTGCCCACATACCATATGTCGGCGGGTTTGTATCCGAGTTTGGCGGCGGCGGTTTCCAATAGGAGGGGATGGGGTTTGCGTACCCAGTAGTCGGCGCTGGACATGAGGAAGCGGAAGTAGTCCGCGAGGCCCTGTTGTTCGATTTCCCACATCAATGTGTTGCCGCAAAATGCGGCGTTGCTGACGATGCCCATTGGGATGTTTTTGTTTCGCAATATTTCGAGGACGTATTCTATGCCCGGTTCGGGCTGCCAGGATGTTGCCGCGCGCCAGAATACGCGTTCGACTTCTTCAGGGGTGCGGTCAAAGGTGATGTGCAGGGCTTCATAGACGTGACGCTGGATGATGTGGGGGTGAAATTCTACTCGTGCTTTTTCTCTGCGGGGTATGAGGTCGCGGTTGAGTCTTTTTATGTGGTTGTCAATGTCTGCGACTGTGTAACCCAATGGGTTGTTGGCGATGTTAAGTGTGGCTGCATGCCCGGCTTCTGGGTCGAATTTGATGTATGTCAAGAGGGTGTCGCCCAGGTCAAATAATATGCCGAGCGGTTTTCGCAAGGTGAGCCGTTCTTCGAGCAGAGGTTGCGATTCTTCAAGGGTTTCTTCCTCGATGATCTGCTCTTCTTCGGTTTCTTCACCGCGCATGGTTTCAGGTGTGCGTTCACGCATGTTTTTGGGGTTTTGTTGTTCCATAGTTGTATGTCCATTTTTACTGTGTTTCCAAATTATATGGTTTGAATGAGAATGAAGCAAGAAAGAATATTACGCTGGTAGGGGCGAGGCATGCCTCGCCCGTACGTATGCCCTGTCCACCCGTTGTTGTAGGGGCGACCCCCTGTGGTCGCCCGTCATCGCGGCATTGTGTTAGCCGCGATCCAGATTGTAGGGGCGACCCCCTGTGGTCGCCCGCCAAAAATGCTATGGCTTTTCATAGCCTAAAAGTTTATCATAACTTGCGATATGCATAGCTAATATTGACAAGGAGCGTGACGATGGTTCCAGATCTCGATGTTTATTTGTTTGACCTGCGCGGGTACCTGCTTATGGAGGGGGCGCTGACGACGGATGAGGTTCAGGCGTTGAACGGTTGTTTGGATGAGATTCCCGCGCTGAAGCCGGGGGAGTGGTATGGGTATGTTCAGGGTCATGCGTATGGCGATGTGACGTCGGGGATCAATTATCAACAGATTTACGAGGCGGGCGAGCCGTTTGAGAAGCTGATTGATCATCCGTCGTGGTTTGAGCATGTGAAGCTTTTTATCGGGGCGGAGGGGACGTTTGATCACCATCACGGGCCTATGTTTATCGATGAGTGTTTGGCCAATTTTCGCGAGCCGGGCGAGGCGATTGGGTTGCATTCGGGTGGGTTTCCGCCGATTATGAGGAATCAGTTTCGGTATCATGGGGGGCGGTTTATGTGCGGGCAGGTCAATGTGCTGATGGCGCTGACGGATATCGGTCCGGGCGATGGCGGGACGATGTTGATTCCGGGGAGCCACAAGGCGAATTTCAGGCATCCGTTTTACGATGAGCAGAGGATGGGAGAGGACAGGTCTGTGGAGGGTACGGTGGGCGCGATTGAGGTGTTTATGAAGGCGGGCGATGCGCTCGTTTTTGTAGATGGACTTTCACACGGGTCGGCAAAGCGGATGAATGCGGGGACGCGGCGTATCGCGGTGTATCGCTACGGGCCTTCGTGGGGGAATTTCCGGCACGGATACCAGCCGTCGCCAGAGTTGCTGGAACGCCTCACCCCCCAACGCCGCCGCATTGTGCAACCGCAGGTTCCGCTCTCGAGAGAGCCGCAGGTGAAGAGAGAATAAGGCTAAGACCTGAGCGTAAAGAACGGTTTGTACCCCGTCGTAGGGGACGGCCCCTGTGCCGTCCCGTCATCGCGGTATGATGTTGAGCCGCGATCCAGTGATTTTTGACCGTCCCGAGCAGCTAACCGATGACGAAAACGAGTGCCAATTTTGGAGGTGCCCGATGAACTATAGCGACCAGGATATTGCGCGCCAACTGCGACTGGCCGAGGACAGCCAATGGGAATTTAAGCAGATCGCGTTTTCCGGGAACCGGCCCACAAGTCCCCGACGCGATGATCTGGCCGATGAGATCGCGGCTTTTGCCAACGCGAATGGCGGCGTGTTGCTCTGTGGGGTCACTGATGAAGGTGAGATTCAGGGCCTGTCGCGTGAACAAATCGTCGCGCTGGATGCTGTTCTGGTTGAGGTTAGTTCCGATGCTATCAAACCGGCGGTTCGCATTAGTACCTATCACAGAGAACTGGATGGCAAGCGGTTGCTGCTGGTTGAAGTGCCGCAGGGAGAATCGCAGCATGATAGTCCGGGTGGTAGTTATGTTCGGGTAGGCGGGTCAAAACGGAGGATGACGAGCGATGAGCGACTGCGTCTGGCGCAGCAGCGGGGGCAGGCGAGGTTCCTCTGGTTCGACAAGCAGCCGGTGCCCGATACCGGATTGGGTACGCTGGACGAAGCCCTGTGGAAACCGTTGTTGAGTGTTGAAGGCAGGGACGATCCGGAAACAGCATTGGAAAAAATGGGCCTTCTTGGACAGGACGAACACGGTGTAGTGCGAGCGACTGTCGCTGGCCTTCTCTTTTGCAGCCATACCCCGGAGGAATGGCTTCCCAATGCCTGCATCACGGCCACCCATTACCGAGGTATTGATCGCGCCTCCGGGCAACTCGACACCCAGACGATTACTGGGCCTCTCAACCGACAAATTGCCGAAGCGGTCGCCTTTGCCGTGCGTAATATGCGCGTCGGTGCCTACAAAGATCCGGCCCGCATGGATTTGCCGCAGTACAGCGCAGAAGCTCTGTTCGAGGCTCTCGTCAATGCCGTGGTCCATCGCGACTATTCGATACGCGGTAGCCGGATTCGTTTGTCGATGTTCGCTGACCGGGTGGAAATCCAGTCGCCGGGTGCATTAGCCAATCGTCTGACAGTAGATGAGTTGGAATATCGGCAGGCGACGCGCAACGAGGTGCTTGCCTCGGTTCTGGGGCGGATGCCGACAAGTGGTATTCAGGGAGTTGGTGGTCGGCTTTTCATCATGGAGCGACGCGGCGATGGTGTCCCTATCATCCGGAGAGAAACACGCGAACTCGCCGGGCGTTTGCCGCGGTTCGATCTGGTTGGGGGAGCGGATCTTCGCGTTACGCTACCGGCGGCCTCTACCGAGCCGAGTCCAGCCCGCGTGCTCATTACCGTGCGTGCCGATGACCAGCCGCTTGCCGATGCGGAGGTACTGGTGCTGTTCCCAAACAAGACCTGGAGACAAGCTAAGACGGATACGCTGGGCGAGGCCATTGTTGGCCTGCATACGGTTGATTTGCCGATGACTGTGTTCGTCGCTGCCCACGGCTTTGCCGCGCACTGCGAACAAGAGTGGATGCCCTCAGGAGGTGTGCTCGCTGTTGAAATGAAGCCACTTCCCGGCGGCGGTGCAATCATTTTTCCAGAGGCGACTGGTTCCCTTCCGGGACTCAAGGGCAGGCTGAATCCCAAACGCGATACACTCGATAGAACCTACCTGTACGCCTCCAACATCGCCATTAATCAGGGCGAGCAGCAACCGGTTCACTTCCTTCCCGGTGAAGACCTGCGACTGACAGATGCGGAAGGAACAGAGATGCTTGTTCGCATTATCGATATCTTAGGCCGATCAGCACTGGTCGAGTATCAGCCGCTTAAGCCGTAATTATCAATGTGACAATAGGAATAACACAGAGGCGTGACGAGCATCTCTTGTCATCGCGGCATGGTGTTGAGCCGCGATCCAGATTGTAGGGGCGGGCCCCTGTGCCCGCCCGCTGATCGCTAACAGCCATGGTTTCAACAGGTGAAAAGGAGTAAAGGATGACGAAAACAAGTGCTGATAGACCTGCTAATTACGAGGCGGAATTGTGGCTGATGGCCGATGCATTGCGCGGCAGTATGGATGCTGCGGAGTACAAGCATGTTGTGCTCGGTCTGATTTTTCTGAAGTATATTTCCGATGCTTTCCAGGAAGCGCACGCGCAATTGGAGTTGGAGCGGGATGAGGGTGCTGATCCCGAGGATCCGGATGAGTACCGCGCTCAGAATATTTTCTGGGTGCCACCCGAGGCGCGCTGGGCGATTCTTCAGGCTGCTGCAAGGCAATCGACAATTGGACAAAAGGTGGATGACGCGATGGTGGCTATTGAGCGCGATAATGAGGCATTGAAGAATGTGCTGCCCAAGGATTATGCCCGAGAGGCATTGGATCAGACCCGTCTGGGTCAGGTTATTGACTTGATCAGCAATATTGATATTGGCGATTCAGAGGCGCGTGCTCAGGATGTGTTGGGCCAGGTTTATGAATATTTTTTGAGTCAGTTTGCTCTGGCTGAAGGGCGCAAGGGGGGCGAGTTTTATACGCCGCGCTGTGTGGTGAATTTGCTGGTGGAGATGTTAGAACCGTATAACGGGCGCGTCTATGATCCGTGTTGTGGTTCTTCGGGTATGTTCGTGCAGTCTATCGCGTTTATTCAGGCGCATCAGAGCGGGAATGGCAATGGTGGCACTGCGCGGGCTGATATTTCTATTTATGGACAGGAGTCTAATTATACGACGTGGCGATTGGCGAGGATGAATCTGGCGATTCGGGGGATCGAAGGCCAGATCGCGCACGGGGATACGTTTCACAATGACCGCTATCCCGATATGCGGGCGGATTATATTCTCGCCAATCCTCCGTTTAATGTTTCGGATTGGGGTGGTGATCGGTTGCACGAGGATCAGCGCTGGCAGTATGGCGTACCGCCTGTGCGGAATGCCAATTTTGCGTGGGTGCAACATATTGTGCATCATCTTTCGCCTACTGGTACAGCGGGTTTTGTGCTGGCTAATGGCTCGATGTCGTCCAATCAGTCCGGTGAGGGCGAGATACGCAAGAATTTGATTGAGGCGGATCTGGTGGATTGTATGGTGGCTTTGCCGGGGCAGCTTTTCAGATCGACACAGATTCCCGCGTGTCTCTGGTTTCTGGCGCGTGACCGGCATAATGGAAGATTCCGCGATCGTCGGGGTGAGGTCCTGTTTATCGATGCGCGCAAGCTGGGGTATATGGTAGATCGCACGCAACGGGAATTGGCAGAGGAGGATATTGCCCGTATTTCGGACACTTACCACGCATGGCGGTCTGGTGTGGATTATGACGATGTGCCCGGTTTTTGCAAGGGTGCTGCGCTGGAGGAAGTTCGTCGGCACAGTCATATACTCACGCCCGGTCGCTATGTGGGTGCCGAGCCGCAAGAGGACGATGGCGAGCCTTTTGAGGAGAAGATGAAGCGTCTGGTCGCGCAATGGCAAGAGCAACAGGCCGAGGCGAATAGGCTGGATGCTGCGATTGACGAAAATCTGAAGACGCTCGGATTTGGGGCACCCAATGAGCTATAGCAATCAGGGAGTAAGAACTTGAATGTGAAAAACGGTATGAGACCTGTGCATCCTGGTGAGATATTGGGCGAGGAACTCGAAACACTCGGCCTGTCAGCTAACGTACTGGCTAACGCACTGGACGTGTCGCCAGGCTGCGTCACTGCGATCCTCAATGGTCAGCAGAGTGTAACCGCTGATATTGCACTCAGGTTAGCACGCTATTTTGGGACGCCGCCGCAGGTCTGGCTGAACCTGCAGAAGACCTACGAGCTTCGTCAAGCTGAGATCGATGTGGGCGAGCGCATTGCTGAGCGCGTGAAACCTCGGCAAGTGATGGCTTAGAGGATGATAAGGAAAGAGTTGGTTATGATGAATGATGGTTGGGTATCACGGCGTCTCGGTGACGTTTGTACAAAAATTGGAAGTGGTGCGACCCCGCGCGGTGGAAAAGAGGTCTATTTGGTGGAAGGGCCTTATGCGCTGATCAGAAGCCAAAACGTTTACAACAATGGATTCAGTTATGATGGTTTGGCGTTTATCAACCAGCAACAGGCGACTGAACTAAAAAATGTTGAGGTCTTTGCTGACGATGTTTTGCTCAATATTACTGGGGATTCGGTAGCTCGGGTATGTCAGGTTGCACCAGATGTACTTCCAGCGCGCGTGAATCAGCACGTCGCGATCATCCGTCCGGACCCAAATAAGCTGTCGCCACGCTTTCTGCGCTATTTTCTTGTGAGTCCCGAAATACAGGCAACGCTCTTGTCATGGGCAGGTTCTGGCGGAACAAGAAATGCTCTGACTAAGGGCATGATCGAATCATTCGATGTACAAGCACCAATGGACGTAGCCGAACAACGCGCCATCGCCCACATCCTCGGCACACTGGATGACAAGATTGAGTTAAACCGCCGCATGAACGAAACGCTGGAAGAGATGGCCCGCGCCCTGTTCAAATCGTGGTTCGTCGATTTCGACCCCGTCCGCGCAAAAATGGAAGACCGCGATCCCGGTCTGCCAAAACACCTCGCCGACCTATTTCCCGACCGCCTCGTGGACTCGGAATTGGGACTGATACCGGAAGGGTGGGAGGTGAAGGCACTTGGCGATTGCTTCAACCTTACAATGGGTCAATCACCGCCTGGCAGCACCTATAATGAGCACGCTGAAGGAATGCCTTTCTTCCAGGGTCGAACTGATTTTGGATTCCGTTATCCCGAAAAACGGAGATACTGTACCGCTCCAACCCGCGTTGCTGAACCGAACGATACGCTGATTAGTGTCAGAGCACCAGTTGGAGACATCAACATGGCTTGGGAGCAGTGTTGTATTGGACGTGGCGTGGCAGCCCTACGACACAAATCTGGTTCGAGTTCATACACATACCATTTTGCTTGGGCAATACAGCGAGAGCTTCAACAGTATGAGCATATGGGAACAGTGTTCGGTGCTATCAACAAAACGCAATTCGAATCTTTGAAAACGATAGAACCAATGTCCGAAGTAGTTAGAGAGTTCGGATCAATAGCACTATCGTGGGATAAACATATTCGATCTAACACGGCAGAAGCCCGCACTCTCGCCGCTCAGCGTGACGCGCTGTTGCCCAAGCTCATTTCCGGTGAACTCCGAGTAGAGAGTGTATGATTTCTGAGAGGCAAAAAATAATGAACAATCTCGATACACTTGCACCCAACTATCGTCGTTCACAACAGCGATGGCCTGATGCCCCGACATTGGCAGATGGTTACGACGCGTTAGCTATATGCTTCTACGACAACGCACATGGATTGATCGAGCATGTTAAGTCTTTCATCGAGAGCGTATGCCGTACAATTCTGATAGAGTTTGGTCGCCCGGAGCCATCCAATACCTCTACCTCAACCCAACTACTCGTGGCGGCACTTGACGCCCTCGGGCTGAGTAAGAAGAAACGCGCGACGAAACTTGGCGCGGTGTTATCAGGATTCACCAAACTGTCGGATGCCTTGAGTAAGATGCGCAATGATACTGGTCCAGTTGCTCATGGGAAGCTTGGTTTCTTGGATTCCCTGACGATTGACTACACCCGGGCTTTCTTACATGTGGGCGATGCGATCCTGGGCATCTTGCTGAATGCACTGGAGGGAAAGGATCCCGATCTGTCCTCAACACACGAATCCTACGAGACCTTCCAGCACTACAATGATCGCATTGACCGACACGCAAGCGTGTGGGTCCGGGTTGACGAAGAGGGTGACAGGCCAATTATCGTGTTCTCTGTCACGACAGGATCGCCAGAAGATGCTATCGAACTGCGCCTCGAGCCCAGCCAGCTCCTCTATGGAACTGACCGACATGCCTACATTACGGTACTGGAGACGGCTAAGGTAGTTTCTGCGGTAGCTGTGGACGAAGCCACGGAGGAAAAAGAAAAGGAAGAAATGACAGTTTCCGAATCCGACGATACGCCATTTGTTGCACCCGTGAATGTAATGGTTCAAAGTAAATTGGAATTTTGGGTGTTGTAGTTAAGCTACAAATGGGCAACGGGTTTGACGGCTCTGAGTTGGGCACGCAAGCATTTTGCTTGCGCCAACTTGCGTTTTCGTTCTCGAAAAATAAGTGGTGCTCGACCACACAGTTTATCAACAGGCGCGATATACCCGATGCTGGCGTGGTATCTCTTGTGGTTGTAATGCGCGACAAATCTGGCAACCACTTCTCGCGCCTCCTCCAAATTCGTCGGTGTTTTGGGACGAATACACTCGCGCTTGAGCGACTGGTGCCACCGCTCGATCTTGCCATTGGATTGCGGATAAAACGGCGAAGTGCGCACATGGGTCATCCCACAGTGTCTGATAAAAGACTTGAAGGCAAGGGCAATAAACTGTGGACCATTGTCCGAGATGATACGCGGCCTGACGTTGGGGAACTTTTCTCTGCCTCTTTGAATAATGATCTCGACATCTGCTTCTCGCATCGCTTCTCGAATCTCAAAATGGACGAGAAAGCGACTATAGCCATCTAAAAGGGCACATAAGTAGTAGAAGGTCCCGCAGATATTCAAATAGGATACATCCACATGCCAGTGCTGGTGTGCCCGTGTTGGCTGGTCAAATCCTGTCCCCTTCTTTGAGACCTTTTTTAAAGTTCGACTAAGCAGATCGGCGCCTTTGAGCACGCGATACACGCTACTGGGTGAAACAGCTACAACATCTTCATCTATCATCTGATACGCCAAACGACGATACCCCTGGTCGGGGTGCGCTATGGCATAAGTGATAATGGCTTGCTTCTCCCAGTCCAAGAGCCAGGAACTCTTGGGCAGTGACCCATAAGTGCCATTGGGCGCACCATACCGGGCTTTCCAGTCATAATATGTGCTTGTAGATAACCCTAATAAGGATAAAAACTGACCGATAAAGATACCGGTTTGCTTGTGCCAATGGACCACAAAATCAATCACCGCATCGCGAATGACCCTCGAAATCGGACGTTGACTCAGGTCTCCCCAAGACTTTTTTTTAGAAAAATGTGCTCTTCCATCAGTTCTGACAACACTTCGTTCTTTGTTGCCAATTTGGCCTCTAAGACAGCAATCTTTCTCGCCTGCTGTTTCTCATGCACACTCTGCTTTGGCGCAAAGGCTGAGGTACCTTGCTCGAAAAACACCTTCTGCCACTGGTAGAACATCGTCGGGTGAATCCCGTGTGCATCACACAAATCTGACACGGGCACGCCATCTAACAGATGACGACGCAAAATCGACACCTTCTCTTCGGGAGAATATTGCTTACGCTTCTTCGACATGGACTCCTCCTTGGGGACAGCCCAATTTATAGCTTATCAATGCACCACAAAAGTCCATTTCTATCTGAAGCATAACATGAAAGCGGTAGGGCCTGTCACGGCAGTTCTGTCCGTATATGATGGCACCTTCGATACTCTTCGCTCAGGATTGAAAACATTCCTTACATCAGAAGGTGTAAACCCAAGGGTCATAGTTGGCAAAGAGCAACTTATTGACTCACTGCTTGCTACAGTGGATACGAATATGGCCTTGGACTGGAGAAATCGAGAACCGATTCAAGCGAGAATCAAGGTCGCGTGTAAACGCGTCTTGATCCGGTTTGGGACGGAATCTGGGAAGGCCGATGAGATCGCTAAACGAATAGTCACATGGCTTTCTCAACAGGCAACAAATGAAGACGGAAAAATTAGCATTGGATCTCCTTAGATCAAGGGAGAGCATGGTCCATGAGTACACAATTCACAGAGGCTGTTGTAAAAAAGATACCGTCTGTTTGTGACGTACTACTGCCGAAGCTCATTTCGGGAGAATTGCATGTAAGAGGAGGTGGAAGTGTCCGTTGAAATTGACCTTGAAAATCCACCAGCTGGTTATCTTCTTTCATCTGTCAAAGAGGGTGAAGAAGCTCAGATAGCTTATCGTGAATTCACATCGACTGAGGACGGTCAACATTTTATTCAACGACTCGAAGGTCTTCCCAACGATATCCTGCAACGATTGCCGTCTCAGACTTCCCCTTCGCAAGTAGATCACTTGCTTGCTATTTGTCGTCGTGACGGTAAAGCAGATGTTTACGTGAACGAGTTAGATATACACATGAATATTCGTCTAGTGCATCGTGGCAAAAAAGGTTCCTTGTATGATCAGCATTGCTTATCTTTGTGTGTCCGCCAAGCCTTCAGATAAAATTCGATCCCGTTTATAGTGCCTGTCTCATCGAGGTGTCCATGCCCGGTTATTACAAAAAAGCCAGCCCGTTGCCCATCAGCGTGATGCAACGTAGCGTCTTAGAACACATTGTCCAACGCCATACCAGTCGCCAAGACCATGCCCGCCGTGCGCGTATGATCCTGTTAAGCAGTGAAGGGTTAGGCATCGGTCAAGTCAGCGCACAAGTCGGCGCAGATCCAAAGACAGTTTCTACCTGGCGCAAGCGTTGGCTGGCAGGTTATGAGGCTCTCAAAGCGATGGAAGCCGAGGGCGATAGCCGTGCCTTGTCCGATGCGGTCTTATCCCTCCTATCGGATGCGCCCCGTCCAGGTACGCCTGTGAGGTATTCGGCACAGGTGGTCACAAAGATTGTGGCCCTCTCCTGTGAAGCCCCCAAAGCGTGTGGGTATCCCATCAGCCATTGGACGCCTCAAGTCTTGCGTGAAGCAGTCATCGCCCGCGGCATCGTCCCTGATATTTCAGTTCGCAGTGTGGGACGTTTTTTAAAAAGAGGCCGATCTTAAGCCGCATCAAGTCCGGTATTGGGCGCGTCCCCCTGATGAAGATAAAGAAGCCTTTTACGAGGCAAGTGAAAAGGTCTGTGCCTTATATCAATCTGCTCTTGACCTTCACGAAGAAGGTGTGCATGTCATCAGCACAGATGAAAAAACGGGCATACAGGCCAAAGAACGTGCCAAACCCACCCTACCGATGAAGCAGGGACGGGTTGAACATCAGGAGTTTGAATACAAAAGACATGGCACCTGTTGCTTGATTGGCAATTTTGAAGTCGCCACAGGGCAGGTGATTGCCCCAACCTTATCCCTAACACGAACAGAGAAAGATTTTAAGACGCACATCCAACAGACCTTTGCACAAGACCCAAAAGGTGAGTGGGTCTTTGTCGTGGATCAACTCAATACCCATAAATCGGAAGCCTTAGTCCGATGGGTGGCTGATGTGTGCGACATTCAAGACGATTTAGGGGAAAAAGGCAAATACGGGATTCTAAAATCTATGCAAACCCGGGCCGACTTCCTCAGCAATCAAGCCCACCGAGTGCGCTTTGTTTATACCCCTAAACACGCCTCGTGGCTCAATCAGATTGAATGCTGGTTTTCTATTCTCGTGCGACGCCTACTCAAAAGAGGGAGTTTTACCTCTGTCCAAGACCTCCAGCAATCGCTTTTGGATTTCATTGCCTTTTTCAACAAAACCATGGCCAAACCGTTTAAATGGACCTATACCGGAAGACCCCTTAATCTATAACACCAATGACTTTTGCCACGATGCACTAGCAAGGTCAATGAAGGCAGGGGAAGAAGTTCTAAAAGGTGACATTGTTGATATAGAGGACGTCAAACTCGGGGTACAGATACCGGATGATGCTGGCGTCTTATTTGTATTTTCTGTCGGATGGCGAAAGGGGCTTTTTTATGATTTCGAACCCATCGGCGGGCCAAGTCTTCCGCTACGCCAATATGATATCAGCGCAGTTTTAGGTCAAGTTACATTTCAAGAAAGGTTTAGCATCTCCGATGCTGAATGGGATGCCCTGTTTTCCGCACAATGGTTCCCGTTCATGGGGCTTAGCTATAACATGATTGACACCTTGATAAATCATATTCAATCTGGCTGGGACCCAGACGAAAATCTTGATGATATTGTCTCCGAAACTAAGAGTCGTACATCACAAATGCTGCATAGCTGGGGTAAACACTCTTCATTCATGCCTCACATTGATATTCTTGAACGTGCTGTCGAACGGTTTCAAGATGATGACTATATGAGCTGTACTGGATTGTTATTTCCTCGCATAGAAGGAATCCTACGTACTCATCATACCAGTCTGGGCTCTCAGTCGCATCCTTCTCCTAGAAATTTGACGGAGTCAGCAGTGGCCTCTAAAATAGGAAATGATAAGAGCTTGCTCTTACCACATCGTTTTTCTAACTATCTTCAGGATGTATATTTTGCGCATTTCAATCCTGACGCCTCAGACATCGCCAGGCACAGTGTCGCGCATGGTGTTGCTGCTGCGGAGAAGTTCAATCAAAAATCCGCGGTGATCGGCATACTCACGGTTCACCAGTTATTTTATTTTCTCGAAAATTTAGAAACCAACAGAGTTGAGAAAAAGTAGGCGCACAGGCAAAGACATAGGAATATGTCATGACCCCATCACCGAAGCCGATATTGAACGAGTTGTCCCACGATACATTGTTGCCAAGGCTGGTGTCGAGGATGTTGCGCTTAACATTCTCTACGCCTATTGTTAGGAACGAAACTGAGAATTAGAGAGATAAGATAAACATGGCAGATACTAACGAGAAGATTTGTTTCGTAATTGCGCCCATCGGCGAACCAGAGTCCGATATTCGCAAACGATCCGATCAGGTTTTAAAACACATTATTCGTCCGGCAGTGGAGACTTGTGGCTTCAAAGCTGTTCGTGCGGACGAGATCGCTGAGCCAGGTATTATTACTAATCAGATAATTCGACATGTTGTAGATGATCCTTTAGTCATAGCCGATTTAACAGGACAGAACCCCAACGTTTTTTATGAATTAGCCATTCGACATGCCGTCCGCAAGCCGCTCGTACAGATCATTGACAAAGTCGAGGCTATTCCTTTTGATGTCAGGCCAATGAGAACAATAGGAGTTGATCACCGAGATCTCGATAGCGTTGAAAAAGCCAAATCCGAAATTAAAAAACAAATTCAATTTTTTGAAAAAAGTTCATCAGGTTTGGAGACTCCTATTTCGGTAGCACTTGAGGGTAAATCTATTGATAAGATTAATCGGCGTATGAACGCCGAAACAGTTGCCGATAAACTTGAAGAAGTGGGGAAGGTCGTTACTAACGAGGGCGAAAAATATACGGTATCGCCGATAGATAAGGCAATTGTCCAGGCCGTTTTTCTCGAGCAGCAAGGCAAGACAGACGAAGCAATCGAGAAATGGCGTGCCGTTGCCCTGGTCGCGGAGGAAAGCGACGGTGAATTCGCTGCCAAAGCCTGGTATTCTGTTAGCTATCTATTCTCGGATGAAAATCCGGAAGATAGCTTATTGGCCAGCGACGAAGCGGTCCGATTGAAGCCAGACTTCGCCGAGGCATATAACATCCGGGGAAATGCGAAGGCCGTTCTGAATCGGAACGAAGATGCCATCTCTGACTATGATGAATCGATTCGGTTGAAATCAGACTACGCCAATGCATACTATAATCGGGGATCTGCGAAGACTGACTTAGGCCACCATGAGGATGCCATTGTCGATTTTGACGAAGCGATCCGATTGAAGCCAGACTTCTTCCTGGCATACAACAACAGAGGGAATGCGAAGGCCGCATTGGATCAATACGAAGATGCCATCTCTGACTATGATGAAGCGATCCGCCTGCAACCAGACTTCGCTGAGGCATACAGTAATAGGGGGAGTGTGAAGGTTGACTTGGATCGCTACGAAGACGCTATAGCTGACCATGACAAGGCAATCGGTCTGAAGCCGGACTTGTCTGGATTTTACAACAACCGGGGTATTTCGAATGCTGAACAGGGTCGTTACAAAGATGCCATCGCTGACTATGATGAAGCGATTCGATTGGAACCAGACGACGCCGGATCATACAACAACCGGGGTATCGCGAATGCTGACTTGGGTCGTTATGAAGATGCCATCGCTGACTATGATGAGGCGATTCAGCTGAAGCCAGACTACGCTGAAGCTTACTGCAATCGAGGGGATGCAAAGGCTGAACAGGATCGCTACGAAGATGCCATCGCTGACTATGATGAGGCGATTCGATTGCAACCGGATGATGCCGACGCTTACTGCAATCGGGGGGATACAAAGGCCGATCTGGGCCGTTACGAAGATGCCATCGCTGACTATGATGAAGCTATCCTTTTAGAACCAGACTACGCTGAAGCTTACTGCAATAGGGGTGCTGCGAAGGACAAATTAATCCAGCATGAGTACGCTATCGCTGATTATGATGAGGCGATTCGGTTGAAACCAGACTTTGCCGAAGCATATTACAACCGAGGGAATGCGAAGGTTGCATTGGGGCGAAATGACGGGACACGGAAGGACTTAGAGACTGCGCTTGAACTGGCGCAGAATGCCAACGATACGGACTTAGTGGACGAGGTGAAGCAATTACTTCGCGATATCGACGCCGATGACACATGATTTCCTGAAAAATCACATCACGCATCTAACACGCTCTGAAATGCGTCGAGATTGGGCACTTGTACCGCTGCACGGTGCAACTGCCTGAGGCGTTGCAAATCTTCGATGGCGGCAATGCGAGCAGATAGGATGTGTGTTTCGGGCATATCAAATCGGATCTCCAGTACATCGAAAAGATCTTCAATGGCGCGTTGCCTGCCTCCTTGCTCAAAACTTTCCTCTCTGCTTTGTTGGGTAAGGGATTAAAAAAGAGATGATTCGCGGATGAGATCCATGATGCCCTCCTTGAAAATGATAGCAGAAATGGTTTCAGACTCATATACCAACTTGCTCAAGGCCACCATGCCAGCAAGATAATCGGCTTTGGGCGACCGAGCGATGGGGCGCGTCCGGGCAGTGTGAATACGCTGATGTAACTACGCATCCGAGGCCATCCTTTCAGGTGGCTTCATGAATGGACGGTCATGTGAAAGATATGTACCACTTGCCCATGTGGCTGCCGCGGTGGTTTTTGTGTAATGTCAGTAGTTTATCCAAGGTTTAGACTGGTCGTGTCCTATAACAGTGTCGGTCTTGCAGGAAAGGCCGATGTGATCTATATTGAACTAACTTTTTTTGGAGACTTGATGATGAGGTGTTCTAAATCCAAACAGATCTGGACCGTTGCAGAAGCTAAGACTCGCCTTTCCGAACCTCACAAACCCATGGGGCAGTGGTTGATTGACAACATGCTACGCGGGACTGATCTTGAAATCCCAGACCGTCATGAATCTGAACGTGAGATTCCATTCATTACCCAAATGGTGATAGAGTGAGTTGAGGGTGAGGGCTGAAGATGTGGAAAGGTTTTTGAAGGAAACTCACTAACTATGACCCAGCAGGAATTTGAGGCAATTATATCAGACGATACCAAAGAAATTTCTGGAGACATTGTCTGGGAAGATGACGATCATCCGATGGCTAAGGGATTCAGGATGGAAGTGAACTCGGATTCTGGGTATCCTATATTCGTAAATGGTTGGTACAACCCACTTTCGGGAAAGTTATCTTATGCAATCATCCACCGAACAATGGGAAGAATCTATGCCCTTGATCTAGGGGCGGACCATCGCAACCCTGATGGCCAGCTTGTGGGTGAAATGCATAAACACCGCTGGCAGGAGGGCTTTCGAGACACGGAAGCATACGTGCCAGCAGATATAACCGAACCATGGAACCGTCCCGTAGAGGTGTGGAAGCAATTCTGTGACGAGGCAAATCTACGACATTCCGGTATAATGCTCGAACCGACTCCGACGCAAGGGGGAATGATGTTATGAACTCCGACAAACTCTGCGCCACTATTAGCAAAATGCTGTCGTCGCGATTCGAATGTTCACCGGCTCCGCAAGAAGGGGTGCGGGTGCGAACGCCGCTGACGTATCCTGATGGCGGCATAGTGGATGTGTTCGTTTTAGATCGCGACAATGGCTATATTGTCACAGATTTCGGCGATGCTCTGGGTTGGCTTCGTATGCAATCGGTAAACACTCAGCCATCGCTACAACAGAATTTGATAATCAAAGAAATATGCCGATCCCTCGGTATAGAATTTTATAGTGGCCAGTTGGTGCTCAGATCTAGTGTAAATGATACGCTGGAGACAGCCGTGCTTCGTGTAGCGCAGGCAGTCATGCGCGTATCTGATGCCCTTTACAACAACACTTGGCAAGCCGCGAATACGAACGGAAGATCTCAATCCCTCACTGAATCAGTTGTTGAAGACATTGCCCTCACCTATCTAGAGGACCTCGGCTGGGGCGTTGCCCATGGTCCCGATATTGCTCCTGATACGTTGGATGCAGAGCGAGCGGATTATGGAGATGTGGTTCTGAGGCGACGATTGCAGGATGCGCTCGCGCGGCTCAATTCCGGTCTTCCTGCGGGCGCTTTGGATGATGCTTTTCGCAAGTTGACTCGTCTTGAGGGTACATCGCTGGCGTTCCGCAATCGCGCTTTTCATCGTTTGATTGTGGATGGTGTTACGGTGGAGTACCGGGATGCGGGTGGGGGTGTGCGTGGGGCGCAAGTGAAGGTTATCGATTTTGATGATCCCTCCAATAATGACTGGCTCGCGGTCAATCAGTTTACGGTTACTGAGAATAAGAATACCCGACGTCCGGATGTTGTGCTGTTCGTGAATGGCTTGCCTCTGGGGATTATTGAACTCAAGAATCCGGTGGATGAGGATGCCACGATATGGACGGCGTGGCAGCAACTTCAGACGTATAAGGCGGAGTTGCCGTCTCTGTTTGCGATGAATGCGGCTTTGATGGTTTCGGATGGGGTGGAGGCGCGGGTTGGTACGTTGACAGCAGGACGGGAGTGGTTTAAGCCCTGGCGTACGATTTCAGGTGAAGGTCTGGCTGATTCCAATATGCCCGAATTGCAGGTGATGCTCGAAGGCGTCTGCGATGTCGGGCGTTTTCTTTCGCTGGTACGCGATTTTGTTGTTTTTGAGGATGATGGCAGCGGTGCGCTGATGAAGAAGATGGCGGGTTATCATCAGTTTCACGCGGTGCGGGTGGCGGTGGGTGAGACGCGGCGTGCAGTGGAGTTGCAGCAGGCGGGGCGTGGGGTCGCCGAGGGGGGTGGACGCTATGAATCGGGCCAGCAGCCGGGAGGTGCGCCGGGTGATCGGCGGATTGGGGTGGTGTGGCATACGCAGGGTTCGGGTAAGAGTTTGACGATGGCTTTTTATGCGGGGGCTATTGTCCGGGATCCGGTGATGGAGAATCCGACGATTGTGGTTTTGACGGATCGCAATGATCTGGATGATCAGCTTTTTGGTACGTTTTCTCGTTGTCGAGATTTGTTGCGTCAAGCGCCAACACAGGCGAGCAACCGCGCTGATTTACGTCAAAAACTCTCTGTGGTGTCAGGGGGCGTGGTGTTTACGACTATTCAGAAGTTTTTTCCGGAGGAGAAGGGCGATACCCATCCGGAGCTTTCGGAACGGCGTAATATTGTGGTTATCGCCGATGAGGCGCACCGGAGCCAGTACGATTTTATCGATGGGTTCGCGAGGCATATGCGCGATGCCCTGCCCAATGCTTCTTTTGTTGGTTTTACCGGAACACCTATTGAGTTGCAAGATGCGAATACCCGCGCTGTGTTTGGCAATTATATCAGTATTTACGATATCCAGCGTTCTGTAGAGGATGGCGCTACGGTGCCGATTTACTACGAGAGTCGTCTGGCGAGGCTGTCATTGGACGTGCAAGAGAAACCGACGGTTGATCCGGATTTTGAGGAGGCGACAGAGGGTGAGGAAGTAGAGCGGAAGGAGAGACTCAAGACCAGATGGGCGCAATTAGAGGCAATTGTGGGTACGGAGAAACGGTTGAGGCTTCTTGCCGAGGATATGGTTGCCCATTTTGAGGAACGTCTTGAGGTGCTGGATGGCAAGGCGATGGTTGTTTGTATGAGTCGCCGGATATGTATTGACCTTTATCGGGAACTGGTGCGCTTGCGTCCGGAATGGCATGATGAAGATGATGATAGGGGGAATATCAAAGTTGTGATGACTGGCTCTGCGTCCGATCCGGGTGACTGGCAGCCGCATATTCGCAATAAGCCGCGGCGCGAGGCTCTGGCGCAGCGGTTCCGCGATGCGTCTGATCCGCTGAATATTGTGCTGGTGCGCGATATGTGGTTGACGGGGTTTGACGCGCCCAGTTTGCATACGATGTACGTCGATAAGCCCATGCGTGGGCACGGGTTGATGCAGGCTATTGCGCGTGTCAACCGCGTGTTTAAGGATAAGCCGGGTGGTCTGGTGGTTGATTATCTGGGGCTTGCCCAAGAACTCAAGGACGCATTGGCGACTTATACCGAGAGCGGGGGTACGGGGAAGACTGCGCTCAATCAGGAAGAAGCGGTGGTGTTGTTGCGGGAGAAGTACGAAATTTGTTGTGGTTTATTTTACGGGTTTGATCGATCCAAATGGGCTACTGGTACGCCTCCGGAGACGTTGGGTTTGTTGCCAGCGGCACAGGAGCATATTCTGGCGCAGAGGGATGGTAAGGATCGCTGTTTGCAGGCGGTTCGGGAATTGTCGCAGGCTTTTGCCTTGGCTGTGCCGCACGAGGAGACACGGCGTATTCGGGATGATGTGGCGTTTTTTCAAGCTGTGCGGTCGGTGCTGGGTAAGCGCGCGCCAGTTGATGCGCGGCCTCAGGAGGAATTGGATCTGGCAGTGCGTCAGATTGTTTCGCGTGCAGTGGCGTCCGACGAGGTGACGGATATTTTTGCGGCGGCGGGTTTGGACAAGCCGGATATTTCGGTGTTGTCTGACGAGTTTTTGGCTGAGGTGCGGGGGATGCCGCAGCGCAATCTCGCGGTGGAGTTGCTGGAGAAGTTGCTCAAGGGTGAGATTTCGAGTCGCATGCGGAAGAATGTGGTGCAGGCGCGGTCGTTCGCCGATATGCTGGAGCAGACTATCCATCGCTACCAGAATCGCACGATTGAGGCGGCGTATATTATTGATGAGTTGATTAAGCTGGGGAAGGAGATGCGCGAGGCTCAGGCGCGGGGTGAAAGTCTTGGTATGAGTGAGGATGAACTGGCTTTTTACGATGCGCTTGAGACCAATGATAGTGCGGTTCAAGTTTTGGGCGATGAGACGCTTCGCACCATTGCCCGCGAATTGGTGCGGACTGTGCGGGACAATGTGACGATTGATTGGACGCTGCGAGAGAATGTGCGCGCGAATTTGCGCCGGTTGGTTAAGCGCATTCTGCGCAAGCACGGGTATCCGCCGGATAAAGCGGACAGCGCGACGCTTACGGTTTTGAGACAGGCGGAGGTGCTTTCAGAGGGGTGGGCTGTAGGATAGAGGATAGGAAGGCACTACTGCTCAAATTGTAAATTTTCTTGCTCGGGGATATCTGGTATTTCAACCACTTGAATGCGATCCTGTGCGACCGTGCGCATATGTGGGTCATGAGATATGATCATGTCCGCGTTCTGGGTGATCGCTATTGCAGCAATTTGGGTGTCAATTCTTATATGGCTACGTGAAACTTGCCCCTCTTCGAGTAATTCAACGACTCCCCGGCTTCGTTCTAATTCTGCAGCCAAAAAAGCAGCAGGAGAATCAAAAGCAGAAATAAAAAAAGAACTTTCAATAATGGTTCGGATGGTTCGCAGGTGATCAACTTCACCACGTATCAGTGCTTCGGCTACAACAGGTGCAGGGATCATTAAATCAACTCCCTGACTAACCTGATGTTTGATGTAACTTTTGGCACGTTGCACCATATTTTCTTGACCCGGTGCTGCCTCCTCTTTAATGCCCCAAATAATAACGTGTGTGTCAAGACAAACCATAATTTAAGCACCATCCCGACCCGTATCACCCGAACGAACATTATTGACAAATTCCACGACATCAACATCTTTCCACTGATCGCCAACGACTTTAGAAACTTCTTCAAGAGCTTTTACAGGTGAATCATCATATACCTGATTGGCGATCTTTGTAGCTTTGAACTCGACCAATTCCCAAGTGTCGGGATGCCACAAAGCTTGTCCGAATAAAGCGACATTTTTATAGAGGCTACGCGACAAACGAACTGCAATCTCTCTGGTCGTTTCACAGTGGAGCAACCGATCGCGATTGGCCAATGATAGATCCACCTTAGGTGTTTTTCCTCCAACTCTCACACACATACCAAAAATCGTGGTTGTGCCTTTAATGAATTGAGGTTTTGGAGGCGTTATTGGTCGCTGTGTCGATATTTCGGTTTTCTGAATATGATACATCTGGTCCTGGTTCTTGTGGCCCTGTTGCTCTGGAAACAAAACGTCCCAGTGTTGTTTTTTTGCCTGACGAGATATATCATACAGTGCATTATGTGCTTTTGAGGGGAGTGCGACAAAATCTCCTTCTTCAATCGAATGGGTTAATTCAGCGAGAATTGGCCACATGAAAGGTGCCAGAGTAAAAACGAGGCGATTGCTACCCTTTTCAATGTTTACCAGTGAGACAACAGCCTCATCTTCGGGCAACTCTATGTTGCGGTCACGAGCTGTTTCAATGATGGCAACATCTAATTTTTCAATCAGTTTTGCCAATTCGCCCAAAGGGGTAGTCTCTGGCGTCGCATTTCTAAGCGTAATAGGATACGTAGCATTTGGCATGGGCGTTATCCTCCTATCGTCTTAGACGCAGGGAGAAAGGTGAGGACAATCAAATATACCCAAAATACTGATCTTAACAATATCTAAAATTGTTTCAGCACGTCACGCCGAGTTCGTCGCCGCCGTAGATGGCGAGGCGTTCTTTTGCGGTCATTTCTATGGTGCTTTCGGGGCGGTAGTGGTATTGCAGTGCTCTGCGGCGGTGGGCGGATTGGTTGGTTGGGCTGCCGTGATGGGTCATGCCGTGCCAGAAGAGGCATCCGCCGGGGTCGAGGGGAACGGTGACGTTTCTGGGTACGGCGACGTCGGTATCGCATATTTGCCAGTCGCGCCGCCTGAAATGCGGGATGGGTCCTTCGCGGTGTGAGCCGGGGATGATGTGCAAGCATCCGTTTTCTTCTGTGGCGGCGTCGATGGCGATCCATACGCCGACGACGGTGGTGCCGACGGGGTAGTTGAAATAGGCGCAGTCCTGATGCCAGGGTTTTTCGCGGCCTATGTGCGGGGGTTTGATCAGTCCCATGTCCTGAAAGAGTACGGGGGTGTCGTTCATGAGGCGGGAGAGGACGGAGAGGATGTTGGGGTCGTGGGCGAGGTCGTTGAGCCGGGTGTCATGATCGACGAATTTCCAGATTTTACGCACGCTGTCGCGGCGTGCTTTGCCTGTGAGTTCGGAAAAATGCCCGCGTTTGGCGGCTTCGGCCATTATGCCTTTGAAGTCTTGGCTCTTGCCGTCGATGAGGTCCCACATGGCCTGGCCCGCGGATTCGATTTGTTGTGGCGTAAATGCCCGTTGAATGGCGAGGTATCCCTGTTCGTGGAATCGGGCGATTTGACGGTCGTCGATGTCGGCGAGGGTGTCGAGGTAGTCGGCCCGTCTGGTCGTTTTGTAGAGGGATGGTTCGTGCATCGCGATGGGTGTTTCGGCGGTTGCCATGGGCGGCTCCTGGAAAAGCGGTGAAAATAAAAGCAACCACAGATGAACACAGATGAACACAGATGAAGAGGCAGTGGGTTGCTATCGTCATCGCGGTGTGAAGTTGAACCGCGATCTAGAGGTTTTGTAGGGGCGGTGCCCCCGTGCCCGCCCGCTGACCTTTTACGTCTTACCGCATTTTACATAACTTTCAATGAAGTGTCAATACTATCGGAGTGCATTATGTCCAAACCTCTTTCAATTCCCTCGAATTTCAATCCCGATACCTGTATGCTGTCTCGCTGGGAAGAGGGCAAGATGTACCACGCGCCGCGTCAGGCGGCTGAGTTTGCCAATGATCTTCTGGCGAATGGTGCGCGTGAGGATGTCGATTTGGCTGAAAAGGTTCTCGATGCGATGCTGGCATGCCAGGAGACCCGCGAGGGCGATCCCCATTTGGGGAATTTTCTGTGGGAGCGCGAGGACGAGGTGGTGGAGGATTTAAATGCGGTTCAGTTTTGTCTTTTTCAGCTTATTCCTTTGATGATTAATTATGGGGATGCGTTTTCTGCGGGTTTGCAAGAGCGCGTTCTACAGAGTATTCGCCTGGGGCTGGAGGAGGTTCGGAGGATCGATGTTCATTTTCGCTATACGAATATTGTGATTAAGGATATTACCAATACGTGTTTGGGCGGGGAGTTGCTCGGGGATGAGGCGTTCAAAAGCCGAGGGTATGAGAAGTTCCAGGCGTGGATGGATTTTACGACCCGAAATGGGTGTGCGTACGAGTTTAATAGTCCGAATTATGCGAATGTGGCGATGCGCGTTTTGCACCGGCTGGGCGAACTGGTGCAGCACGTGCCCACGCGCATTGGTGCCGGGGCGATGTGCGCGCGTATTGGTCTTTCAGCAGCTCTGCATATTCATCCGCCTACGGGTCGCTGGGCAGGGCCTTTTAGTCGGGCGTACCGGCACGCGCTTTTTTGCCAGTCGCCGCCGGAGATAGATGGTTTTCGCGCGTCTATTGAGGCGGGTATTATTCCTGCATGGCTGTCCGATGCGGTTGATTACCGTCCAGAGACGTTTTTTCTTTCGGAGACTGCCGATTCGGAAAATGGCGTGGGGATCTCCACGTATCACAGTCCTTCGTTTGCGCTGGGGGTTTCTTCTCAGGAGCTTCGCAGTCAGACGAATCGCTTTATTATCGGGCAGTCGAGTGTTTTTATCGCGCATCACAAGACGGGTACGGATCAAACGGGTGTTATTTATTCCCGGTATGTGCTGGATGATCACTGGCTCGGGTCGTTTCGGTCAACGCCCGCGCGGTCCAATGATCAGATTCTTTTTGAGGAGGGTCAGTGTCACAATGTCCAGGATGGTTCCCGGGCGATTGTGCTCTATTCGCCGAAGGATCTGGGGGCGATGGCGCTGCGGAGTAGTGCCAAAGCCGTTGTGTGCTGGCACGATCGGGGGCTGGTGGATGAGATTTGGGTTGGTGATGAGAAGGTGGAGAGTTTGCCGTTCGATGTTCCGGAAGGTGCTACGGTTGGTGTTGCAGTCGGTCCGGTTCTTTCTGCGATTCGTCCGCTTGCGCGTACAGATTTGGGGCGGAATGCGCCTCTGCGTCTGGTGGCGTACGATACGCATCTTTTTTTTGAGCTATATAATTATCTGGGTCCGTCCAAGACGTTCTGGGAACAGGGGCATCCGGGTTCTTTTTATCAGGGTAAGCCCCGGTGCGGTTTTTATGCGGAGATGGCTGAGCGTTCGGATTATGCCGATGTGCAGTCTTTTGTGCGGGCGGTTGCTGGTGGTGCTCTGAGAGATGATGCTGCGCCGCCTGTGACTTATGATGCTGGGAAGACGCGGTCGTGGTCTGTGGAATATGCTCGGGATGGTCAGACGCTGGGTATTGAGATCGATTTGCTGAATTGGGTTCTTCAGAATCGCTGGACGCAGGAGGGTGTCCTGGGCTGGCCACCGCTCGAGTCGCCTTTTGCCCGTCAGAGTTGTGCGGGTGAAATCTCGGTTGGAGACGCCAGGTTGATCTGCGGAAGACAGCCCGCATGGCTTTTTGCATGTTCTCAGACTGAGCGCTATGTGGCGGCTTTTTACGGGGTGGAGCCAGAATCTCTGACGCTTACGGTGCCCGAGGGGGAGGTGCATGTCGAGGCTATGGGGACGGGTTCTGTTATTTGGGATAAGGGTGATGTTGCGATTGAGGCTGTTCAATGTGAGGGCGTCGAGATCACAGGTGGGCGGATTGTTTCTTGTATTACAGCGGAGGGCGCATGAAGATTTTACTGACGGGTTTTGAACCCTGGGCAGAGTGGTCGTCCAATCCCTCGGGTGCTGTGGCTGAGTCTCTGAATGGGATTTCGATTGGTGGATGCGAGGTTGTTTCGGCTGTGTTGCCGGTTGTTCACGGTGCGGATATTGATCGGGTTGCCCAGTTGATAGTAGAACACGAGCCAGTGGCGGTGGTGTGTTTGGGGTTGCACGGTTCTGCGTCTGCGCTCCATGTCGAGCGCGTTGGGATTAATCTGAAGGTGATAGATGGGGTCGATTATCCCATTGTTGAAGGGGGTCCGGATGCCTATTTTTCTTCTTTGCCGACCCGGGCTATGGTTGAGCGGATGGAGGATGTTGGGGTGCCGGCGCGGTTGACGTATTCGGCGGGTACGTTTTTGTGCAATCATATTATGTATTCTGTGTTGCATCTGGTCGCTGAGGATGATCTGCCCGCGGGTTTTATTCACGTGCCGCCTACGCCGGAGCTTGTTACGGAACTGGGGAGGTCGCAGCCGAGTATGGCACTGGAGACGATTCGGACAGGTGTGGTTGCCGGGGTTACGGCTGTGGTGGAGAATATAAAGGTCAGGAGGGTGTGATGGATAAAATCAGGATGGGGATTATTGGTTGCGGGGCGATTGCACAGGTGCAGCATATGCCGAATTTGGGGATTTTGCACGCGCTTTATGAAGTGACGTGGGTGTGCGATATTTCGCCGGGGTTGGCGCGGTGGCTGGCAGAGGTTTTTGGCGTGCCGAATTATACGACGGATCCGCATGAGTTGTTACAGGCGCGGGATGTGGATGCGGTGATTTTGTGCCATGCGGATCCAAAGACGGAACTGGCGGTGGCGGCATTTGCGGCGGGTAAGCATGTGTTTATTGAGAAGCCGATGTGCTATTCGCTGGAGGAAGTGGATGCGATATGTGCCGCGAGGGAGCGAGCGGGTACGGTGGGGCAGGTGGGTTATATGAAGGTCTATGATCCGGCGTATGAGTTGGCGCGGGAGGAGGTGGGAGATGCGGGCGATGTGCGTTTTGTGCAGGTGAATCATTTGCATCCGAATAATAATTTGCATTTGAAGCAGTTTGAGTTGACCTATTTTGACGATTTACCGCCCGAAGCGGCAGTTGAGAGAAACAAAGCGCGGCAGGCGGCTTTGAAGCAGGCGGTGGGCGATGTGTCAGATGATGCTGCGCGGGCGTTTTTTACGCTGTCGGGGAGTATGATTCACGATTTGTACGGGTTGCGTCTGATGCTGGGCAATCCGACTCGGGTGGTGAGTACCGAGGTGTGGCAAGGCGGGCGGGCGATGACGACGATTTTGCAATATGCATCGGGGGCGCGGTGTGTGGCTACGTGGATCGATTTGCCCGATTTGTGGCATTTTAAGGAGACGCTCGAGGTTCACAAGGACGATAAGCGCGTTATTTTGTCGTATCCCACGGGTTTTGCACGGGGGATTTTGTCAACGCTGGATGTATTGGAAATTCACGCCAATGGATCTCACGGTACGCGCAGTCCCGAGATTGATTGGGAGAGTCCGTTTGTGCGAGAGCTTCGGCATTTTCACGCGTGTATTACAGATGGCGAGCCGTGCCGCACACCCGTGGAGGATGCGCGGTATGATATTGGGTTGATTATTGATATTACACGGGGGTATGTGGATAAATAAGGATATATAAAATAAGTTGTATCGGTTTTCCAGGTATAGGTGTATTGGGCAAAAGCAGATCCGCTGAAGATGAGTGTCAGCAAGAGGATCATGCTGCTCAGGCAGGCAAATTTTGAGATGCGGTGCTGTGTTTTTGCTGCCATTGTGTTATCCCTCCAGGTGTTGAACTGTGCTAACTTCATAAGAGATCTATGTGAACGTTTGTATTAATTTAAAAAATATAGTTTGCGAGTCAATATTGAATCGGCTTTCTTATCGACAGTATAAAAGAAGCACCCGATCACTCATCTGATCAGGTGCTTCTTTCATTTTATTTAGCTCAACCTACGCCGCACTCCGTCCCTGTCTCGCTTTTGCTTCCCGGCGGTTGTGCCATTCGACCACGATGGGCGATGCGACAAATGCCGAGGAGTAGGTTCCCACGATAACGCCGATGAGCAGGGCGAATGCAAAGTCGCGGATTACTTCTCCGCCCAGGAAGATGAGGGAGAGGACGACCAACATGGTGGTGCCCGAGGTGAGTACTGTGCGGTTGAGACACTCGTTGATGGCGCGGTTGATTACGCTGCCAAAGGTATCGCGGCGATACAATTTGATGTCTTCGCGTATGCGGTCATAGACCACAATTGTATCGTTGAGGGAGTATCCCACAATGGTGAGCAGGGCCGCCACAATGGCCAGGGAGATCTCCCAATTCAGGACTGAAAAGATCCCGAGGGTGATCATGACGTCGTGGAAAAGGGCGATGACGGCTGCGATCCCAAATTCAATTTGCCTGAAGCGCCACCACACGTAGATGATAATGAGTATCATTGCGACGAGGATGGCATATACGGCATTGGTCTTGAGTTCTTCGCCTATTTTGGGCCCGACGGCTTCCTGCCGCCGCAACCATTCGGTCTCGTCTTGAATATTGCCGGCAAAATCGGATTTGAGTCTGGTTTTTATGGCGTCTGCAATGGCCGTGCCTTCGGCTTCTTCTTCCACGCGAATGAGGATGTCGTTGACCGTGCCGAATTCTTTGATTTCGCTGTTGCGCAAGTCCATGATCTGGTCCTCAACGCGGACGTCGCCCAGGGACTGGCGGATGTCGCCGACAGAGGCCGGGGGATCAAAGTGCAATTCGAGCAATGTGCCGCCGGCAAAGTCGATGCCCAGGTTATAACCGCCTTTGGTGATGGTGGATCCCAGGCCGAACAGGATGAGAACAGCGGACAAGATGAAAGCGCCCCGTCGAACCCCGAGAAAGTTGATGCTGGTGTCGCCAAATACCCGCAGCCTGCCAATGCTGAGGCGGGGATTGACCTGGCGCGAGACAATGGTGTCGTAAATGGTGCGCGTGACAAAGATGGCGGTGAACATCGAGGAGATGATACCGATCATCAGGGTGAGTGCAAAGCCCTTGATGGGACCGGTGCCGTATTGGTAGAGCACGATGGCGGTGATGATGGTGGTTACGTTGGCATCGACGATGGTCTGTACGGCGCGCGCATAACCATTTTCAATGGCTACCCGCAGGGTTTTTTCCGCGCGCAATTCCTCGCGGATGCGTTCGAGAATCAGCACGTTGGCATCTACTGCCATACCAATGGTTAAAATAATACCCGCTATGCCGGGCAGGGTGAGCGTGCCTTGAAATGCCGCGAGGATGGCCATGACAAAGACGAGGTTGAGCACGAGCGCAAGATCGGCGACGAGACCCGAAAAGCCGTAGTAGATGACCATAAAAATGATGACGATGACGAGGCCGATGAGGGCTGCATTTCTGCCCTGTTCTATGGAGTCGCGTCCAAGCGATGGTCCCACGGTGCGGTCTTCGACGATATTGACGTCGGCGGGTAGCGCACCTGCACGCAAGACAATGGCGAGGTCTTTGGCTTCGTCAATGGTGCCAGTGCCTTCAATAATGCCCGAGCCCTGGTTGATTTTGGAGCGGATTGTGGGCGCGGAATAGACCTGATCATCGAGAATGATGGCCATGCGTTCGCCCACGTTGGCGCCCGTGACCCGTCCAAAGAGGCGCACGCCCTGGCTGGTGGTGGTGAAGTTGACAATGGGTTGACCGGCGTTTTCAAAGGATTGTCCGGTTGTAACAGAGGCATCGGAGAGGATTTCACCTGTCATTTCTACGCGTCTTTTGAGATAGTAGAGCGCGCGATAGCGTTGTCCGTCGCCCATTTCTTCGTCTTTGGAATTCCACAGGAATTGCGCGTCGGGTGGCAGGAGTTTTTGTACGTCTGGACGATTCAGAAGTTCTCGTACGGTTAGTATATTGTCTTCCGGCACCACGAAGTCTCCCCGAGAAGAGAGCATATAGCGAGAGAGAGATGGGGTGTCTTCGGCTATTTGCCCGAGGAGCGGGTCTTCGGCTTTCGCGCTGTCAACAGGTGCCTGCGCGGCAAGGTGTCGGTCAATTTTTTCGATTATGCCAGCGCGGTCGGCGTCGGATTTGAGGATTTTGAATTCGAGACGCGCGGTTTTGCCGATCAGGCCCTTGGCGCGTTCGATGTCTTGTACACCTGGCAATTCGACCACGATGCGCCAATCGCCTTCGCGGTGAATGATGGGTTCAGAGACGCCAAATTGATCGATGCGATTGCGGATAATTTCGAGGGCGCGCGCAACCACGTCTGTTTTTTCATCTTCTGAGAGATTGGTTTGATCCACTTCGAGAACGAGGTGGATACCCCCTTGCAAGTCCAGTCCCAGGTTGATGGCTTGCTGTTTTACGCGCTCTCGCAGGTCTAAATTTTCCAGATGTGTGTAGTAAAACTGGTAGGTGGGATAGAGATAAAAAAGTGCGAGTACTATGGTCGCACAGATGATTAACAAACGCCAGTATTCTCGGGTCATCGCAGAAAGTTACTCCGTTTAGGTGTGATTCACTGGTCGCGTTCAACTACGTGTTGAACCGCCAGTGCAAGCGCGTCGCGCGCGCTGGAGGTGTGTAGAGCATTCAGATTTTTGAGAGCGGATTGTGCATAAGAACGCGCTTCTTCTCGCGCGGCTTCTACGCCCCGATAGCGCTGGACAAAGCGCATGATTTCTCGCCAGTCGCTGTCGGTTTCTACGCCATTGAGTACTTTGCTGCGAATATGGGCAGCTTCGCCATTTTTGCAGTTTGCCAGTGCCCGAATTAAGGGTAGGGTCAATTTTTTTTCTCGAAGATCGTTTCCCGTGGGTTTGCCCATGTTATTTGCACTGCCCATCAGGTCGAGGACGTCGTCGGTAATCTGGAAGGCGACGCCGATTTCACTGCCGAAAGACGCCATGCGAGCGATCTGGTTGGACGATCCATTGCCCAAAATAGCACCCAATTCGCAAGCCAGCGCGAGCAGTGATGCCGTTTTTTTGTTGATCATGCGAAAATAGAGCAACGCTTCGCCCGAAGAAGACATTTCGCCCTCGAGTATTTCTCCTTCGACGACGCGCTGTATCGCGTGGGTCGTGGCGTCCATGACCTTTAGGGAGTTGAGGCCAACGAGTACTTGCATTGATTTGGCAAAAAGAAAATCGCCCATCAAAATGGCTGCGCGGTTGCCCCATTGGAAGTGTAAGACGTCGGCACCCCGGCGCGTTTCCGCATTGTCGATTACGTCATCGTGAATAAGCGA
Organism: Candidatus Latescibacterota bacterium; assembly: GCA_965205975.1. Lineage (GTDB taxonomy): Bacteria > Latescibacterota > UBA2968 > UBA2968 > UBA2968 > VXRD01. The sequence continues at coordinate 3,820,253 of OZ242195.1, read as the reverse complement.
TGCCGTTTGTATAATTTCAACGCCTACAGCAGCATCAATCACCGCATCTGAACACTCGCCTACGGCCTGCGCTGTTAAGAATGCAAGAGCAGGTCGAAAACGCCTGCCCCTGTTTTTAACAACGTGATAGGCCATTTCTTGTATGCCCCCGACATCAGAGGCCGTCATGATCTCTTCGAGACGGGTTTCAAAGCGTGCGATCTGATATTGGATGGGCGCGAAAATTTGGTCTAACATGGCGCGTTTATAAAGGGGTGAGACAAACGAATGTAAACCACCGACGAAACGATGGGTTTAAGGCGTGAGAAATTAACAAAAAAGGTCGTAAAAGTCAATAAAAGGTAAGAGGTAAGAAGTAAGATGTAAGAGGACCACCCAACACCACCCCACTGGATCGCGGCTCAACACCATGCCGCGATGACGTGCCATTAACGTCTTACGTCTCACCGCCTTTGAGCGAGTACCGCGCGGGGATATCCACTCAGGTCGGTGTGGGTAGCGATGTGGGTGAGGCCATTTTGTCGCGCGAGGAGTTGAGTGACGGCATGGGCCTGGTCGTGGCCGATTTCCAAACCCAATAATCCGTCCGGCGCGAGCAAGGGGACACTGGTGGGAATGATTTTGCGATAGAAGTCGAGGCCGTCTCTGCCTCCATCTAAGGCGAGGTGAGGATCACAGGCGCGGACTTCGGGTTGTAGCGCGTCGATTGCACGGCTGGGAATATAGGGCGGGTTGGAGAGAATGGCATTGAAGTCCTCTGGCGGTGTAAAGGGTGTGAGGAGGTCGGTTTGCAGAAAGGAAATGCGGTCGGAAACGCCGTTGAGGCGGGCGTTTTGGCTGGCGAGGTAAAGTGCTTTGCGCGATATGTCTGTGGCGATTACACGCGATCCTGTGAGTGCTTTGCTCAGGGTAATGGCGATGATTCCCGATCCGGTGCCAATGTCGAGGATGCGGGGTTTTGTGATGTTTTTTAATTGGTCGAGGACAATTTCGATGAGGGTTTCTGTTTCTGGTCGGGGGATCAGGGCATCGGGCGAGGTGTAAAAGGGGAGGCTGTAAAATTCGGTGTTGCCCAGGAGATGTTGCAGGGGGATGCGATTGGCGCGGCGGTGTATCAAGTTGCGAAAGGTCGCGTTTTGTTCAGGTGTGAGCGGCTGGCGCGCCCGCATAAGCAGTTCTGAACGCGGGCATTCGAGCACGTGGGCGAGTGTCCATTCGGCATCTGCCTGTGGACTGGGGACATCCGCTTTGATGAGGATATCTCTGGCCCAAATGAGGAGATGGTGAATGGAGGAGGACATAGGAGTACGAATCAACGAATCAACGAATCAACGAATCAACGACGGAGTTTGTGGCAACTTTGGGTGGTGGGGCGGGGTTCGTCTATTCGTCTATTCGCGCTTTTCTCGTCTATTCCTGTTGTTTGAGTTTTTCCGTTTGGTCAGAGAGGCGAAGGGCTTCGATGAGTTCTGCGATGTTGCCGTCCAGAATGTCTTCAAGTCTGTGCAGGGTGAGTTTGATGCGGTGGTCGGTTACGCGCCCCTGTGGGAAATTGTAGGTGCGAATTTTCGCGCTTCGGTCGCCGCTGCCAATTTGTGAGCGGCGGTCGGCGGCGGTTTTTGCCTGTTGTTCGCGGATGGCCTGGTCGAGCAGGCGCGAGCGCAAGACTTTGAGTGCTTTGGCTCTGTTTTTGTGCTGGGATTTTTCGTCTTGACACGTAACGACAAGACCCGATGGCATGTGGGTGATGCGCACTGCCGAGTCGGTGGTGTTGACGCTTTGACCGCCGGGACCCGAGGAGCGAAAGACATCAATTTTGAGGTCGTTGAGATCGATGTCGATATCGACATCTTCTGCGTCGGGAAGAACGGCTACCGTGGCTGTTGAGGTATGGATGCGGCCACTGGATTCGGTTTCGGGAATGCGCTGGACCCGGTGTACACCGCTTTCGTATTTTAGCCTACCGTAGATGCCGTTGCCAACGACTAAGAAGATGATCTCTTTGTATCCACCAATTCCCGTGGGATTTGAACTGAGGATTTCACAGCGGCCACCCGTGTTTTCCGCATAGCGCGAGTACATGCGGTGGAGGTCGGCGGCAAAGAGGGCGGCTTCGTCTCCGCCCGCACCTGCGCGTATTTCGACGACGGTGTCTTTACTGTCGTTGGGGTCTTTGGGGATTAAGAGCATTTTGAGCTTGTTGGACAGGTCTGATTCGCGCAGGGCGAGGTCTTCTTTTTCCATCTGCGCCATATCGACAAGCTCGGCGTCATCTGATGTGCTGATGATGTCATTTACTTCGGCGAGGTCTTCGCACACTTTGTTGTAGTCGCGATAAGCTGTGACGATTTCTTCGAGGTCGCGATATTCTTTGCCGAGTTTGCGAATGCGGTTGGGGTCTGAGGCGACTTCGGGTCTGGCCATTTCTTCGCCGAGTTTGAAATAGCGGGTTTCAATGGTTTTGAGTTGTTCAAACATGGTGGTTCTTTCGGTTTTTATCATACAAAAAGGGCGAAACAGTCGCGGCATGCGGCCGTTTCGCCCTTCTATATGTGGATCGCGTTGCTAACTGTCGGTTTTTTCTTCTTCTTCTTTTTCTTCTTCCTGGCCTTCAATACCATACCGGCGGCGATAGCGCTCGACCATACCGGCGGTGTCAACCAGCATCATCTTACCCGTGAAGAACGGATGGGTAGCGGAACTGATTTCAACTTTGATCAGTGGATAGGTGTTGCCGTCTTCCCATTCGACGGTTTCTTCAGAGGTCCGCGTCGAACGCGTTTTGACCCGAAATGGTGGGGTGGCACTGACGTCTTCAAAGATTACGTCGCGGTATTCTGGATGAATATCAGGTTTCATGTGATTATCCTCAAGTGTTTCAATTTCAGTATGTTGATTGAGAAAATGGGCTGCGGAATATCCGCGGGAGACAGAATATACCAAAATGCCTAAAAATAATCAAGTCGCAGACTTCTTAAAAGGCGTGAATCGGTTCACTCATGGCATTGAGGAAGTCTTCGTTGGTTTTGTTTTCTTTGGTGCGTTCTGTGAAAAATTCCATCGCTTCCAGAGGTTGCATTTGATTGAGTAGTTTTCGCAAGATCCAAACGCGGTTGAGTTCTTTTTCTTTGAGCAGGAGTTCTTCTTTGCGCGTGCTGGACATGGATACGTCAATGGCGGGAAAGATGCGGCGATTGGAGAGCCGACGGTCCAGCTTGAGTTCCATGTTGCCCGTGCCTTTAAATTCTTCGAAGATGACTTCATCCATACGGCTTCCAGTTTCGACAAGAGCAGTTGCCAGAATGGTCAGGCTGCCGCCTTCTTCGATGTTGCGCGCTGCGCCAAAAAATCGCTTGGGCCACTGCATGGCAGTAGAATCGAGACCCCCCGTGAGAATGCGCCCACTGTGTGGGGCAACGGTGTTATAGGCGCGAGCCAGGCGGGTAATGCTGTCGAGTAAGATGACTACGTCCTGCTGGTGTTCGACCAATCGCTTGGCTTTTTCTATGACCATGTCGGCGACCTGTACATGTCGGGTCGGGGGTTCGTCAAAGGTCGAACTGACGACTTCGCCTTCGACCGAACGGATCATGTCTGTGACTTCTTCGGGGCGCTCGTCAATGAGGAGGACAATAAGCGTGATTTCGGGATGGTTTTTGGTAATGGCGTTGGCAATTTTTTGCAAGAGCATGGTTTTGCCCGTAAACGGGGGTGCGACAATCATGCCGCGTTGCCCTTTGCCTATTGGGGTGAGGAGATTCATGATCCGAGTGGAAAGGTCCTGCGGATCGTACTCGAGGTCGATGCGTTCGTCCGGGTGCAGTGGCGTGAGGTTGTCAAATAGTATTTTTTGTTTCGCGACTTCCGGATCTTCAAAATTGACGGCCTCAACGCGAATGAGTGCAAAGTATTTTTCGTCACCTCTCGGTGGGCGAATATGCCCCGATATGGTGTCTCCAGTTCGCAGATTGAAGCGTTTGATTTGCGAGTGTCCCACATAAATGTCGTCGGGACCGGGCAAATAATTGTACTTTGGCGATCTGAGGAAGCCAAATCCATCTTCGAGTATGTCGAGTACACCCTGGGCGAAGATACGCCCGCTTTTTGCGGTTTGGCTCTGGAGAATAGCAAAGATAAGTTCTTGTCTTCGCAGGCTGCTGTAGCCTTGAATATTTAGAGCCTGCGCGTGTTTGTTGAGTTCGGGTATGCTGCATTCCTGCAACTCAAACATGTTCAATTTTTCTTCGGTCACTGCCATTTTTTGAGGTTCCTGATGGGTTGGAAGGGGAGAAATAATGTATGCCCGAGCGACACCATGCTATGGGGGATATAAAACAGACGTTGTGCGAAATCATTGGGGTACTGCGAAGCCTACGGAGAACAGTGCTTTGGAAGATTGTGGGGTAGGATGCAGGGCATTAGTGCGAGGGAATGCATTTTGAAGTTGACCTAAACGTAAAACAAACAATGTGGCTTGTCAAGGAAAAGAAGAAACGCGAATCAGCGGGACGGTGTACAACTGACCGCCTCTCAGGTCAGTTCATCAACGAATCAACGGAATGGGGTACAACTGGTTCGGGACAGTTCATCAATGTAGGGGCGGTGCCCCTGTGCCCGCCCGTTGGGTGGTTGGGCGGGGTTCGTCTATTCGTCTATTCGTGCTTTTACGGGTTTTCAATCGCGTGCGTGAGTTCGCGGGTGATGTATTCGAGCTGTGCGAGGTCTGTGATTTTATCGCCATTTTTACGCACGTAAAAGGCATCGACAGCGCGGTCTGCCTGTGTGCCAATGCGGGCGGTGTAGATGTCGAGGCCGAGGTCTGATAATGTGCGCGTGATGCGGTACAGGAGGCCCGTTGCATCTCGTGCAGTGATATCGATGACGGTAGAGCGCATAGAAACATTGTTGTCGAATGTGATTTTAGGGGATATGGGTGTTGTGGGCTGACGCTTCAGGGACCACCTTTGACTGTAATTGGCGAATAGGTCTGAGACGCGCTCTTTTTGTTGAAAGACATCGGTCAGGGTTTGTTGAATTTTTTCTCGTAATGTGGCGTTGTTTTCCGCGTCGGAAGTTACCTGGAAAATGTCGATGACTGTGCCGTCGTTGCGCGTGTAGGCGTGTGCGCTGAAGATGTTGATGTCGTGGGTTGCCAGCACACCACAAATTTCAGATAGGCGAAAGGGCTGGTCGTGCGTACAGATGGTGATTTCCAGAAAGAGTCCGCCGGGTTGTACGCTAACGGCGACCAGCGAGGATCCCATTGCGTCGATGAGTTGCAGGTGTTGTGCAATTTCTTCTGGGCTGTTTTGCTCGGGATAGCGCGGGGGCATGTTGTTGAGATGTTCAACAAGGGTCTGATATGGAATGCGCGACTTCAGGGCAGTGAGGATTTTTTGAATGTCTTGTAGTTCGGGTTGCTCGCGATTGGGTTGGGTGCTTTGCGTGAGGAGATAAAAGGTGTTTTCGTAGAGTTCGCGCAAGAGGTGGCCTTTCCAGGCGGTCCACGCAGTTTGTGTGACGGCAGACAGGTCGGCATAAGTGAGTACATAGAGCATACGCAAGACATCGGGGTGTGAAAATGTGCTGGCAAATTCGGCGATCATGCGCTGATCTGACAGGTCGCGGCGCTGGGCAATGGCGGACATTGCAAGATGGTGTCGCACGAGAAAAACAACGGTTTCTATCTGGTCATCGGGCAATTGAAGGCGTTTGAGAAAGTCCCGTGTCATTTCTGCGCCGACAATGCTGTGATCTTTGTCGCGAACAGATTTTCCCACGTCGTGCATCATCAGCGCGAGATAGAGAAGCTCTTTTCTCGGGATTTCATTGTACACGCGTCTGAGGTGCTGCAAATCATGGGGTAAGGAAGGAGATCGCGCGAGGTAATCGAGACGCTCTACAGCGACCAGGGTGTGTTCGTCTGCTGTGTATATGTGATAGCGATTGTATTGTACCAGGCAGGTCAGGCTGCCGAATTCGGGTACGTAAGTGCCCAAAACGTCGAGTTCGTGCATGGTGCGAAGGGTGGTGCCAATGCCGACGGGTGCGCGGAAGAGGTCGAGAAAGATGCGACTGACGCGCTCAGAAGACCTGAAGGTGTCGTCGATGAGATGGATGTGGTCTTTTATTCCCTGTTTGGCCGCTTCATTGAGGGGAACACCGAATCGCTGTGAATTGTGGAAAAGGGAGAGGAGGCGATGGGGCGTGTTGTCAAAAAAATGGCGTCGCTTTTGGGGCAGGGCAATGTGCGTGTGGTGTAGTACGGAGCCGTCATCGAGTTGACGGCGCGTGAGCAATCCCACAGCCCGACCGGTGGAAGATTGGCCTTTGAGGCGTTCACATATCAGGTCGCTGAGGTGTTTGATTGCACGCGCATGGGTGTAGTAGTCTCGCATAAAGTGTTCAACGCCCAGTTCATTGTCGCGGTCCCGGTAGCCCAAATTTTTGGCGATAATGAGTTGAAGGTCGTGCTCGAGTACGTCAAAGTATTTGCCCGTGTGAAAGTGCAATTCGTTGCGCGTGCGCAGCATGAAGTCAAAGGCTTTGACATAGATCTCGTAATTTCTGCGGGTGAGTATATGGCTTTCTTGCAAGCCTTCGGGCGCGCGAATACCGCGGCGTGCCATTAAGAACCAGCCGGCTGTGTGAATATCTCGCAATCCCCCAGGGCTTTCTTTGATATTGGGTTCGAGGAGTTGGGTTGAAAATTTGAATTTGCTGTGTCGTTGGATGCGTTCCTGAGTTTTTTTGTTGATAAAACCGCTCGCACGCCGGCCAAAGAACCGCCGCGCAAGGGCGTCTTGCAGTTGGGCCTTCAGGGTGGGATCACCCACGAGATGGCGCGTTTCGAGCATTGCGGTCATGGAATCGGCGTCGTCTTGCGCTGCAGTGATGCAATCGGAAAGGGTGCGCGTACCGTATCCCACGTCAAATCGCAGATCCCACAGGGTGTGGAGAATCGCGCGCGTTATGGGGTCGCCTTCATGGACTTTTTTGCGAAAGAGAAATAACAGGTCGATATCCGAGTGGGGATTGAGCGCGCCCCGGCCATACCCCCCCTGTGCGATTACGGCAAATCCGGTTGGTTCTCCGTGTTCTTCAACTGCTTCGGCATACAGTGCCTGGATGAGTGTATCGACGCGCTGTGTGAGTGCTGCAACTATAGTACTGCCCAATGCACCGTCCCGGTGTTGTGTATGAATAGTTTCCCAGGTGGTGTCGAGATAGGTTCGCAAGTACGATAGGCGTTCGGTGGGCCAGGCGTCTGATGTTTTTTTTGCGTTGAGAAGACCGCGAGGGAGGGTATTGACGATTTCTTTATTCAATGGGCAATCCTTTGGAAATGGCTACGACGCTACGAGAGGCTAATAATATCACACCAAATGTATAAGTGTCAAGATATTTGGGCTTGCGCTTTGGGTAGAAATATGGAAAATTAATGTTAAATGGCTTTTATGTTTGTATCGGGAGAATGCGCATGGCTACGGATTATAGTGCTTCAATTCTGGAGGGGCTGGGAGAGGGCATTGTGGCTTTTGATAAAACACATCGGGCCGTGATGGCCAATGCTCATCTGATTGCGTTGATGGGGTGGGACAAACAGGCAGTTTGTGGCGCATCGCCAGAGGTGCTATTTGCCCAACGCCCCGAGTTGTTGCGGATTTTGAACGAGGGTATGAAGAAAAAAGCACTGGTGTCAGATACGGATCTGGTACATCACAATGCCGATGGTGGATTGCAACATCTGCGCGTGAGTACGTCGTTTTTAGATGCAGATACGCGGTCTGGGCTGGTGCTGGCAGTGCGCGATGTGTCTGAGATAAAGCGGATGGAGTGGGAGATCTTTCAAGTTGAAAAGATGACGGCGTTGGGGCGTTTGGCCGCTTCTGTTGCCCATGAAGTGCGCAATCCCCTGGGGGCGATTGATATTCAATTGCAATTGTTGGAGGAAGATCTCGACGCGTTGTCAAGTGCGTTAAAAGAACGCCTTGTGGGGCGGCTCAATATCGCGCAGACAGAGATGAAACGGCTCGACCGCCTTGTGTATAATTTTTTGCGTTTTTCGCGTACGCCCAAACTTCATTTGCGACAAGTGTTTCTCAACGATGTGGTTCGCCGCGTTTTTGAGCTGGTCTCGCCCGAAGCACGCGAGCGCGGCATTGTGTTGCGTCTGGAACTTTCCGACGATCTGCCCGCGATCAATGGAGATGAAGACCAACTCGGTCAAGCTGTGCTCAATATTGTGGTGAATGCCTTTCAGTCTATGGCCGCTGGTGGGGATTTGGTTGCCCGAACACAAACCGAGTCCGGGCAGGTGTGTTTGATGCTTACAGATACGGGATGCGGGATTCCAGAAGAAGAAGTGGATCGCATTTTCGAGTTTTATTATACGACGAAAGATGAAGGTACCGGGTTGGGGCTGTCTATTGCCCAGCGCATTATTTATCAGCACGGAGGGCATATTGACGTCGAGAGTCTTCCCGAAAGAGGAACGACCTTCCGGGTGTATTTGCCCGTGCCTGAGAGACAATAATTTGAGGCAATCGCGGCAGGGATGCCGCTCCAACAGCAGGCGTATCGTAGGAGGGAGATCCTTTTCCCGACTTTGCTACAGACAGAGGTAACTTATGGATGCGAGTGAGATTCGGATTTTAATTGCAGATGATGAGTACTATATCTGCGAGGGTCTGCGAGAGGCGATGACCAAAGACGGTTATCGGGTTGATGTGGCTTATGATGGAAACCAGGCAAAGGCGCTTATGGAAGCCCAGGAGTATGATGCCGCGATTTTTGATCTCAAGATGCCGGGTCGGGATGGGCTGGCACTTTTGAAGTGGGTGCGCGGTTCAAATCGCGAAATTGGCGTTATTGTGATTACGGCTTATGGAGAGGTGGAGACGGCTGTTGAAGCCATGCGACGAGGGGCTTATGATTATTTGACCAAGCCGGTAGATCTGAAGCGATTGCGCCTGTCCTTAGAGCGTTTGCTCGATCACCAGGCACTGGTGGCGGAGAACCGCGTATTGCGGGCGCGTCTGGATTCCAATGGGGAAAATGGAGATATTGTGCATCGAAGTGCTGCGATGGAACACGTTTGTGATACTGTAGCGCAGGCGGCAATGACCGATGTGCCGGTTTTGATTACTGGAGAAACGGGTACGGGAAAAGAACTCGTGGCGCGTGCGATTCATCAGGCGAGTGCGCGGCGGAATGCGCCCCTGTTGGCGATGAACTGCGGGGCGTTTGCCGAGACGTTATTTGGCAGTGAGTTGTTCGGTTATGTAAAAGGGGCGTTTACGGGGGCGACAGCGGATAAGGCGGGGTTTTTTGCCGCGGCTGAAGGCGGGACGCTATTTTTTGATGAAGTGGGTGAAATCCCATTGCCCAATCAAGTCGATTTGCTTCGGGTATTAGAAGAAAGAGCCTATCGACCGGTGGGCAGTACCAAAGCGGTGGCCGCAGATGTGCGAACCATTTTTGTCACCAACCGCGATCTCGAGCGAGAAGTGGCAGAAGGGCGATTTAGAGAAGATTTGTATTATCGCATCAATGTGGTGCCCATTCGCCTGCCACCGCTTCGCGAGCGCGTCGAAGATATTCCGCTTTTGATCGATGTGTTTTTTGATAATTTGTGTGTGTTGCACCACAAACCGCGCAAGGAATTAACTCCCGATGCGATGGATAGGGTTCTGGCCTATTTATGGCCCGGCAATGTGCGCGAGTTAAAAAATACTATTGAGCGTATTGTGGTAACCTGTGCAGATCAAAAGGTCAATGTCGATCATTTGCCCTCTCGAGTGCGCGATGCCCAGAATGCGACTGATACTATAATGGTCGAACTCGGTTCGTCGCTTGAAGACGTAGAGCGCGCGCTTATAGAAAAAACACTTGCACATGTGACGGCAAATCGCAAAAAGGCCGCAGCTTTGCTGGGAATCAGTGTTCGCGCGTTGCAATACAAGATCAAGGCGTATAATTTGCGCTAATTTCCCAAAGCGCAATTTTTGCATTTTGGTTATATATGCGGTGCAATTTTTGCATGCTACGTGAGATGAAAAAGAGTATGCAGATCGGATTTTCTGATTTTTATTCAATATAAACAGTAAGTTATGTGTATAGGAAATTTTTTGGCACGGATATTGCTGTTATATCAGGGCGCGTTTATCGCGGATTTTTGATGTTGGAGATTAACTTTTTGTTTTTATTGATGTTAATGTGTTGTTCTCCATTTTTAATACATGTCTTATAGTTTGAAGGTGCAAATTTTGCATTTTTGTCGAGTGTGGGGATCTGGTGACTCAAACAACTATTTTACCTGAAGAAGACGTTTTTCATTTTGATGTTTCGCTTCTTGTACCCGAGTTGCAATCACAAGATCGCCTGGGGGCGATCAAAGAGTTGGTAGATCGGCTCTATGGGCGCAGGAAGGTGGTCGATAGTCTGAAGTTTTTGCAAACTATTCTGGATCGAGAAGATCAGATGAGTACTGTTTTGGGCCGAGGTGTTGCACTGCCCCACGCGCGATGCCGCTCGGTTGCTCAGCCCGGTGTGGCGTTGGGCATTTCTCAGACGGGTATTGCTTTTCCCCCAGATGCAGAATCCGTTCATGTGATATGCATGGTTGCAGTACCCGATGCGGCTCCTGTGCCTTATCTGTCGGTTTTGAGCAATTTGGCACTGTTGTTTAAAAATTCAGATGTGCGAGCGGGTTTGATGGCCTGCGACACATCGATGAGTATGTATCAGTTTATGACGAAACACCTGGCGCAAATTCGCAAAATGTCGGCACCCCATTCTGTTTTATAGTAGTTCTCCCCATCTTTTACAGGAGGTTCCCCTTGCCTGGAATTATGATTCAAGATAGTGAGTCTCTGGATTTGTATCTGCGAGACATTGCCACGTCTGAACCCCTTTCGAGTGCGGAAGAGATTGAACTGGCAAAAAAGATTCATAAAGGTTGCCAGAGATCCAGAGATAAACTGGTTTCCGCCAATCTCCGTTTTGTGGTGAGTGTGGCGCGCGAATATCAAAATCACGGGGTGCCTCTGGCCGATTTGATCAGCGCGGGCAATATGGGCCTGATGACGGCTGCCGAGCGCTTTGATGGCACGCGGGGCTTTAAGTTTATTTCCTATGCTGTCTGGTGGATCCGTCAGGCAATTCACCAGAGTCTGGCACAGGATTCGCGGGTTGTGCGGTTGCCTATTAACCGCATTGATTTGTTGCACAATATTTCAAAGGTGTCGCGCGAACTGAGGCAATCAAGCGAGACCGAACCCGAACCCGAGACTGTGGCAAAAGAACTCGGCGTGTCGGTAGAGATGGTTCAGGATACGTTGATGCGCGCGCGCGATGTCTGGTCTCTGGATGCGTCTTTCCGCGAGGAGGATGACCACAGTTTGCTGCATGTGTTGCCGGACAAGACGCAAAAGGCACCCGATGAGGAGGTTGTAGAAGATTCGGTGCGCGAACAGGTAAAAGATGTGCTCACATCTCTGGATGACCGCGAGACTGAGGTTTTGCGCCTGTATTTTGGTCTGGGCGGTGAAGAGCCGCTTACGCTTGAAGAGATCGGCGTTCGGTTCAATTTGACCCGAGAGCGCGTTCGGCAAATTAAGGAGAAAGCACTTCGCAGATTGCGCCATCCGCGTCGTCGCTCGCGGCTCGAGCCACTGCTGGAAGTGACTTAAATGCAGTGAGACGAAAGACGCGAGAAGTAAGATAAAAAAAGGCCCCTGTTTTCAGGGGCCTTTCTTAGTTATGAGAAAATTGACAAACCCAACTGTTCGGCGCTACTTGAGGTAGAGCAGCCGTTGGGTCTGCACCCCACCGGGATAGCTCAGGCGTGCGATGTAGATCCCCGTCGATAGCGAGACGCCCCGATGGTCGAGGACATCCCACCGTATCTGGTAGGAGCCTGCGGCCTGGGACTGATCCACCAATGTGCGTACGGGTTGACCCAGCACATTGTAGATCACTAATTGCACCGGTCCAGGACTGGACAGGTGGTAGGTAATCAGGGTGGCGCTGTTGAATGGGTTGGGAAAGTTGGGTGCCAGACCACTAATTGCGGCTTCTGTCTCGGCCACTGGCTTGGATGCGGTTAGTGGTTCGACGCGTACGATCTTCATACCACCACTCAGGGTCAGTTCCAGGACCTGGCGCTGATTGTGATTGAGGGGAATGCTGTGCCACTGGCCAACGGTTTCGCCATCGGCGTTGCTGGCGCGGGCTGTATAGTACCCACTTACCCCGTCCGCGTTGGAGATGGTGAGGGACAAAGAGCCATTGGCATCTGTGACGGCGCTATAGGCGTAGTCGGGCTGTTGGCCTGCGATGGATCTCGCAAACGCGACGGTCAACCCTTCGACGGCGTCACCCATAACCGTGGCTTCCACTACCGTATAGGGACCGTCCGGGACAACAACGGGTGCGCGCCCATAGAAGCCCGACCCAACGATGAAGTCAGCCGGGACTGTGCTTCCGTCTGCCCTCTGGATTGAAGCGGCGAACTCGCGTGCGTATCCCACCTTGGGAATGTCGGCGCTGTCGGTATCGTCGGTGGGATCGTCGAAGTAATACTCCACGAAGCCGCCTTCCGGGTCACTTTTCGCCGCTTCGATGACTTGAGGCAGAATGAACTCTCCGGTCACAGCGTCATGGACGGTCGGCACCAGAGGCTGATACTCGTATTTGTCCGGGAACGCTGCGTGAAATATGATGATGTTGCTGACAATATCCAGGACGTAGAGATACACCGAGCCGTGTCTCCAGGGTCCGTTCTCATCCCGCAAGGCGATCCTGGCTTGCTGAGTAGCGGCTGGATCGCCGGACCTCAGGATTTCAAGAAAGTAATTTCCCGCTTGCGTGACGAAGGCCTTCAGGGTTTCTCTGTCCACCACCTCCTCGGCGGTAATGGTCGGGTCGCCGTAATCGATTGTTTCATCGCTAATGGGAACCAGGTGAGATTCATTGAGATCGAATCCCATGAGCATCACAATCGGAGCCTCCCCTAAATTGGGCTCGACATAGACAGCGGCATGGCCCGAAGCGCCCGGTATTCCTGGTGACAGACCTGGAATAGGGGTGGTCGCGTCGAATGCGCCGTCCGGTTCCTGCAACAATGTGCCCACGACGGCGCCGAAAGCCTGGGCAGCGGTAGCAGGATCGGGAGACGCCAGATTTGCCAGATCGGTTGGGGATACGCCCAACGCAAAAAGGATCGCGCCATAAATCACGGGGTTGAGCAGCCTGCCCGACAATGCCATGTTCTTCGCGTGAACGTACACTCTGCCGTCGAGCGTCAGGCTCACGATGTACGTGGAACCGGAACGCCAAATCCCATCCTCCTGCCTTATGATACATCCGATATATACTGCGTTCTCCGCGGTCGCGGCCCCCTGGGCATATTCTCTGGACCGCTCTCTCACGGCCAGCGCGAAGTCCATCAGGGTAGCGCTTCCATCTTCCACCTGTTGCGCCGTCACACTCGGTTCCGCAGGAGGCGTCACGCCGGGAGGAAGTGGACAATCTGCCAGGGCGGGTGGCGCATTGGAAAAGACGCCGGCCAGCACGAGCAGTCCGACAATGGGAATCAGGTGTGTGGGTAATGTTCGAGTTTTCTTCACGATGGCCCTCCTTAAGGGAATGGGTGGTAAGGAATAAGCGCAGGAAGAATAATAAAAGATATCTTGACAAGCAAATAAGTTTTCTATGCATAAATCTCATTAGTTTTTAATATTAGCGACACATCTGAAATCTGCGGAAAAGCAGTCCCTCTTACCTCTCACCGCATTTTTTTGGCTTGACAGCGCGCAAATCGAAAAATATACTGTAGCTGTTCGTTTTTCGGATGATAACTTGCAGGGAGATCGAAATGAAACGCCTGATGATATGTCTTTTATCCGCGTTCGCGATGCAGGGATGCAGTGATCGTCTGTCAGATATGCAAACACAATTGGCGGGTACCTGGGTTTTGCAAAGTCGTCAATTGCAAGATGGTACTGTGTTGAGTGGCCCGCATATAAAAGGGTCGCTTTTGTGGGAGCCAATTAGTTCTCGAAAAGCACATATTACGCTCAATATGCTCGAGGATTTAAAAGACGGTACGCCCCGGCGATTTAATTATGCTGCCAGTACGTATGAAATTTCTACATCGGCGATTACGCGAGCCAGGCATGTGCTGGTTCGCCAGGGGTATCGGTCTTCTGCCGAAGCACCGATGTCGATTTACCCCAAGGCCAAAAGCGTTAAGGGCAAGATTACTGTTGAAGGCGATAAAATTGAGATTGCACACGATGAGCAGCAGTGGGTTTTTGAAGGCAATACAATGACGGCATCTTATGAGGGGGCCTGGGTTGATACATGGATGCGGGTTCAGTAGAATGGGTTAAACGAGGCGTACGAAAAAAGGCCCCTGAATTTATTTTCAGGGGCTTTTGTTTTGTGCGTTCGGCGTTACTTGAGGTAGAGCAGCCGTTGGGTCTGCACCCCACCGGGATAGCTCAGGCGTGCGATGTAGATCCCCGTCGATAGCGAGACGCCCCGATGGTCGAGGACATCCCACCGTATCTGGTAGGAGCCTGCGGCCTGGGACTGATCCACCAATGTGCGTACTGGCTGCCCCAGCACATTGTAGATTACCAGTTGCACCGGACCGGGGCTGGATAGGTGGTAGGTAATCAGGGTGGCGCTGTTGAATGGGTTGGGAAAGTTGGGTGCCAGACCACTAACTTCCGGCATTGTCTCGACCACGGGCTTGGCTGCGGCCAGTGGTTCGACGCGTACGACCTTCATGCCGCCGCTTAGGGTCAGTTCCAGGATCTGGCGTTGATTGCGATTGAGGGGAATGGAGTGCCACTGACCAACGGTTTCGCCATCGGCGTTGCGGGCGCGTGCCTGATAGTAACCACTCACGCCATCTGCGCTGGAGATGGTGAGGGACAAAGCGCCATTGGCATCGGTGACGGCGTTATAGGCATAGTCGGGCTGTTGGCCTGCGATGGATCGCGCAAACTCGACGGTCAATCCCTCGACGGCGTCGCCCATAACCGTGGCTTCCACTTTCGTATAGGGTTCAGTCGGGACAACGTCGGGTGCGCGCCCATAAAAACCCGACCCAATGATGAAGTTGTACGGGATTATCCTTCCACCTATCTCGGTTTTCGTTTTGAACTCGCGTGCGTATCCCACCTTGGGGATATCGGCGCTGTCTGTGTCGTCAGTGGGATCGTCAAAATAATACTCCACGAAGCCGCCTTCCGGGTCACTTTTCGCCGCTTCGATGACCTGCGGTAGTATGAGTTTTCCGGTAACCGCGTCTCGGACAGTCGGTATCAGAGGTCGAAGCTCGTATCTGTTCGGAAATGCAGCGTGTATTTGGATTACGTTGCTGGTAGTATCCAGTACATAGAGGTACACGGAACCGTGTCTCCAGGGCCCGTCCGGATCCCGAAGTGCGCTCCTGGCGATCCCACCGGGGAAATTGCCGGTTTTCCGAAGTTCGAGACAGTACTCCCCTGCTTCCGTGACGAAAGCTTTCAGGGTTTCTCGATCTACCACGTCCCTGGCGGTAACGGTCGGGGTAATGTGATCGATCTCTTCTTCAATTAGGTGAGTTTCATTGAGCTCGAAACCGGCTATCATCACAAGCGGGCCTCTAAAAAAGTCCGAAAAATATGCGGCGGCATAGCCGGAGGCTCCCGGTATGCCAGGTCGCAGGTCTGGTATAGGGGTGGTCGCATCGAATGCGGCATCCGGTCCTTGCGTCAATATATTAACCACTTCGGCATTAGCCTGGGCGGCAATAGCAGTATCGGGAGATGCCAGGTTGGCCAGAACGGTTGAGGGTACTCCCAGGGCAGAAAGGATCTCTGCATAAATAAGGGGGTTGAGTCGCCTGCTCGACAATGCCATGTTCTTCGCGTGAATCAAAACACTGCCATCGGCCCTCATAACCACGATGTAGGTGGAACCGGAATGCCAATAGCTCCCCTCTTGCCGGAAGAGACATCCGTAATAGACCACTTGTCCCAGATTCTCAGCCGTCTGGAGTTGCATAACAAATTGTTCCCTCGCGGCCAGCGTGAAGTCCTTCAGGGTAGCACTGCCATCTTCCACCTGTTGCGCCGTCACACTCGGTGCCACAGGGGATATCACGCCGGGCGGGGGTGGACAATCTGCTAGGGCGGGAGGCGCATTGGAGAAGGCGCCGGCCAGCACGAGCAGTCCGACAATGGGAATCAGGTATGTGGGTGATGTTCGAAGGTTCATAACGATGGTCCTCCCTTTTGGGAATGGGTGGTAAGGAATGAGCGCAGGAAGAATAATATGAAGATGCCCTGGTAAGCAAATAGATTTTCTGTGCATAGATCTCATTGCTTTTAATATTGGCGAAACACTTATGAAACCTGCTCGAAATATAATAAGCGTAAGTTTGATTATTATTTCGGTGCTGTTTCACAGTTAAAATACAGGTCATAACCATGAACGAAGGAAGCCGCGAATACGTGCTGAATGCCGCGTCAGAACACGGGGTCAAATTTGTCAGGCTCTGGTTTACGGATATTTTGGGTTTTCTAAAGAGTGTCGCCATTCCCGTTGAGCAACTCGATGGTGCTTTGATCGAGGGGATCGGTTTTGATGGGTCGTCCGTAGAGGGCTTTGCGCGCATTGACGAGAGCGATATGATCGCCATGCCCGATCCCAATACTTTTCAGGTGCTGCCTTTTCGCCCGCAAGAAGGCGGCACAGTTGCGCGTATGTTTTGCGATATTCTCCAGCCGGGGGGAAATCCATATCAGGGAGACCCGCGCTGGGTGCTGAAAAAGAATTTGAGACGCGCAGGCGATATGGGCTTTGCGTTTTATGTGAGTCCAGAGATGGAGTTTTTCTATTTTGAGAAACCCGAGGTTCCTCTCGTGGGTCTGGATGAGGGGGGGTATTTTGATCAGACGTCTCTGGATGTGGCGAGTGATTTGCGCCGGGATACGGTGTTGACGCTGGAGAAGATGGGGATTGAGGTGGCGTCCAGCCATCACGAAGATGCGCCCAGCCAGCACGAGATCGATTTGCTTTATACCGATGCGCTGACGATGGCGGACAATGCGATGACTTATCGTTTGGTGGTGAAGGAGATTGCCGTGAAGCACGGCGTTTGGGCGACGTTTATGCCCAAGCCTCTTTTTGGTGTCAATGGCAATGGTATGCATACGAATATGTCGCTGTTTAAGGGAGAGGCTAACGCGTTTTACGATGCTGAAGATGAGTACCATCTGTCGGATACGGCGCGGTATTTTATTGCGGGTTTGCTCGAGCATGCGTGTGAGATAACGCTGGTGACCAATCAGTGGGTGAATTCGTATAAGCGGTTGGTGCCGGGTTATGAAGCGCCTTTGTACACGACGTGGTCGGTGGTCAATCGTTCGGATCTGGTGCGCGTGCCGGCCTATTCGCCAGATAAAGCGAGTACAACGCGCATCGAATACCGGTCGCCCGATCCGGCCTGCAATCCCTATCTGGCATTTGCAATTATGTTGGCTGCGGGGTTGGAGGGCGTTGAAAAACGCTGTGAAGTGCCGCCGCCTATGGAAAAAAATGTGGCTGAGATGTCCAGTGCTGAGCGGGAAAGTGCGGGGATTAAGACTCTGCCTCTGGATCTGTCACAGGCTATTGATCTGGCTGAAAGTAGCGATTTGCTTCGCAATGCCCTGGGCGATCACATTTTTGAGAAGTTTATTGCGAATAAGAAGATCGAATGGGCCAATTACAGGGCGCAGGTGACGGGTTACGAATTGGATCAACATCTTAAAATTTTATGAGGTACAGGGATGGGGAAAAAACGCCGACCATGCCCCCGCGGGCTGTACGACGGGTGCCCGATTCCGCGGGAGTTGTGTAGCGAAGATTACGCGCGTACAGGTCAGTGGCATTGTTTGAAGTTTTTGCGCGAGTTTGAGTGGTTTGTGTTTGGGACTTCTGGAGAAGATGCCGCGCCAGAGGCTCTCAGAACGGGAGAAGAAATTGTGTCGCTGGAGGATTTGATGCGGGTGCTGGAGGGAATGGATGATGCGTGATGGTTCAGATCGTTTTTTAAAGGCGTGTCGTCGCGAATGTGTGGATGCGACGCCTGTTTGGTTTATGCGTCAGGCCGGGCGGTATATGAAGGCTTACTGGACGTATCGCGATCGCTACAGTTTTCTCGATATGGTGAAGACGCCCGAGATCTCTACTGCGATTACGATGCAGCCCGTGAATGCATATCCTGTGGATGCTGCGATTATTTTTCAGGATTTGTTGCCGATTCTCGAGTCGATGGGTTTGGATCTGGACTATGTAAAAGGCGAGGGTCCGGTTATTCACAATCCGATTCGCACGGTGGCGGATATCGATGCGTTGACCGTGAGTCCCGCCGAGGAGGCGATGCCTTATGCGAGTGATGCCATTCGGATGGCTGTCGCAGAACTCAATGGTCGCGTTCCGTTGATTGGTTTTGCAGGTGCGCCTTTTACGCTGGTTTGTTATGCGGTGGAGGGCGGTTCGTCGCGCAATTACGAGATTGCCAAGGGGTTGATGTACGGCGAGCCAGCGCAATGGCATCGTTTGATGGATATGATGGCGATGGCGATTGGGGATTATCTCATCGCGCAGGTCAGGGCGGGTGCCGGGGTGTTGCAGGTGTTTGATAGCTGGGTCGGGGCGTTGAGTCCGGCAGATTATCGCGAGTACGTGTTGCCGCATTCGCAAAAGGCGATTGCGATTGCGAAGGCAGAAGTAGATGTGCCGCTTATTCATTTTGGTACGGGTACGGCGGGTGTTCTCGAGTTGTTGAAAGAGGCGGGGGGCGATGTTATTGGCGTTGATTGGCGCATTGATATAGATGTGGCGTGGCGCCGTTTGGGCGATGATGTGGGTGTGCAGGGCAATCTGGATCCCGTGGTGTTGTTCGCGCCTTTTGAGGAGATAACGCGGCAGACGAGGCGCATATTGGATTCGGTGAGGGGAAAGCCGGGGCATATTTTTAATTTGGGGCATGGGATTTTACAGCGCACACCGGTGGAGAATGTGCGGAGATTGGTTGATTTTGTGCATGAATATACGGCGCGATGAGAAAATAATTGGCGTGCTTTTGATGGCTTATGGCAGCCCCGATTCGCTGGACGATATGGCAGCTTATTTGAGCGATATTCGGGGTGGCAGGCCGATGTCGCCAGAATTTGTGGCGGAGTTTCGCAGTCGCTACGCGCAGATCGGTGGCAAGTCACCGTTGAATGAACGCACGTTTGAGCAGGCGGGATGTGTTGAGGCGGTGTTGAAAAAGCGCGGGCGGAATGTGAAGGCGTACACGGGTATGCGTCACTGGAAACCGCGGATTGTAGAGGCGGTGGCGAAGATGCAGGGGGATGGTGTTGAAAAGGCTGTGGGCATTGTGATGGCGCCGCATTATTCGCAGATGAGTATTGGCCTTTATCAACAGAAGGTCGAGGATGCGCAAAAAGAAGTGGGGAGTGCTATTGATTTTGCCTATGTCAATTCGTGGTGCGATCAGCCCCGGTTGATTGAGGCGCAGGCGGCAAAGGTACGGGCGGGATTGGAAAAATTTCCGGAGGATGCGAGGCGAAAGGCTAAGGTGGTTTTTTCAGCGCATAGTTTGCCAGCCCGGTTGCTGAAGATGGGCGATCCCTATGACGATGAATTAAAGCGCAATGCTCAGGCTATTGTCGATCAATTGGGTCCGGTGGATTGGATGTTTTCATATCAGAGTGCCGCACATACGGGCGAACCCTGGTTGGGTCCGCAGATTGAAGATGTGATTCCGGCACTGGCTTCTGGCAATTACCGCGATGTTCTGGTTGCGCCTATTGGTTTTGTGTGCGATCACGTGGAGGTGCTTTACGATATTGATATCGGTTGCCAGGAGATTGCAGAACAGCGCGGGATTCGCCTGGAACGCACAGAGATGATGAATAGCGATTCCGTGTTTATCGAGGCGGTTGCAGATGCGGTGGAAGAGGTGATTTGAGGGGTGATAGCGATATGCATATAACTATTATTGGCGGTGGCATAGCGGGTCTTGCGACCGCTTTTTATTTGGAAAAAAGAGCGAGGGAACAGGGTCGGGAGATCCAGTATGTTTTGCTGGAGCGCAGTGACCGGTGGGGTGGGAAGATTGCGACGGAGTCGGTGGATGGTTTTTTGATTGAGGGCGGTCCGGATTTGCTGCTGACGCAAAAGCCCGCGGGTATTCAGTTGTGTAAGGATCTGGGGTTGGCAGATCGGTTGATTTCGACGAATAATGATCGGCAGCGGACATTTTTGGCGCGGGATGGGAAATTGGTGGCTTTTCCGGAGGATTTTTCGCTGGTGCCTGCGAGATTTTGGTCCCTTGCGACGTCACCTCTGTATTCGTTTTGGGGAAAGGTGAGGATGGGGCTGGAGGTGTTTGTTCCGCGGCAGAGAGATGAGGGCGATGAGAGTCTGGCGAGTTTTATTCGGCGGCGGTTGGGCGTGGAGGCTGTGAATATTGGCGGGGCGATGCTGGCGGGTATCCACAGTGCAGATGCAGAGCGTTTGAGTATGCGGTGCGCGTTTCCGATGTATGTGGCGATGGAGCAGCGCTATGGGAGTTTGATTAAGGGGGTGCGGGCAATGAGGAGAACGCGCGCGAGATCCTCTGCGATGTTTCAGACGCTGATTGGCGGGATGGGTGAGTTGGTCGATACTCTGGTCGCGCGTTTGGATGGGGATTTGCGCCTGGGGGTTGCGGTTGGGTCTGTGCGAAAGGTAGATGGGGGATTTGAGGTGGTTGCAGGGGAGGAGGTGATCGGGACAGATGCCGTGGTGATGGCGACGCCGGCTTATGTGTCCGCTGATCTGGTGGCTGATTTTGCGCCGGATTTGAGTCTTATGTTGCGCGGTATTCGCTATGTTTCAACGGCGACGATTTCTCTGGCGTATCGGAAGAGTGATGTTGAGGGACAGCACGATTTTGAGGGGTTTGGTTTTTTGTCGCCAAAACACGAGGGGCGTCGGATTACGGCGTGTACATGGGTTTCGACAAAGCTGAATTTTCGCGCGCCAGACGATGGGGTTCTGGTGCGTACTTTTGTGGGGGGCGCAGGGCAGGAAGATCTGGTGGATCTGGATGATGAGGTGCTGGTTGCACAGTCGCGCGAGGAATTGGAAGATTTGATGGGGTTGACGGCTGATCCTCTGTTTGCGCGCGTTTTTCGCTGGAGAAAAGGACGCCCCCAGTTCGATGTGGGGCATCTGGAGCGCGTGGCTGAAATGGAGCGTCTCGCCGCGCAGGTGGATGGGTTGTTTTTGACGGGGAGTGCGTATCGCGGGTCGGCGATTCCCGATTGTATTGTGCAGGCGGTGGATACGGTGGATCGGATTTTAAAAGCAGGTGAGAAGTGAGAAGTGTGAAGGGAGGACCATCGTCATCGCGGCATGGTTTTGAGCCGCGATCCAGTGTCTTTTCATTATTGATGAATCCATGTTCATTACAACTCATAAACATTTTAAGACGATTATCATGGTTGCCACCCGGTCCCTGGATGACAAGGGGTGGGTTCTTGTCGGTGGCTCTGTTTTGCGCTTGTTGCGCGTGGTATTCCTGCTTTCTCTGTGGCGGATGTTGTTGCCCGAGGTAGGGGAGGTTTCTGGTATGACGCGCAATGCGGTGCTTACCTATACTCTGATTGCCGAGGTTTTTGCCGGGCAGATTTCTGTGCGTACAGGTCTGGATGGGGCGCTCTGGCGCGGGGATATCGCCAATCGCTTTTTGCGTCCGGTGGGTATTTACGGCCAGTTTGTCGCGGAGATGTTTGGTTCGGGTTTGCCCAATCTGATTTTGTTTTCACTGCCGCTTTTTTGTCTGGCGCCGCTTATGGGGGTTGATGCATTGCCGGAGAGTGTGTCTGCGGGCGTTTTGTTTTTGTGTAGTTTGATTTTGGGTATTGCCATTGGCGCGGCGTTTGATTTCATTTTTGCGAGTTTTATGGTTTTGCTGGAGCAACATGTCTATGCTTTGACGCAGATTCGAGATGCGGTGAGTGTTTTGTTGTCGGGTGCTATTATTCCACTTGCGCTGATGCCATGGGGTATTGGGGATGTTCTGACTTTTTTGCCTTTTGCTTCGCTGGCTTCCGCGCCGCTACGCATTTATACCGGTACGGGGGATCCCGTTTTCCTTATCGGCCTTCAAGCTTTCTGGGCTGTTGTTCTGTGGCCCGTCGCGCATTGGCTCTGGAATGCCAATCGCGAACGCCTGGTTTCGCATGGGGGATAAAGGCGGTGAGACGTGAGAAGTGTGAAGGGAGGACCATCGTCATCGCGGTGTGAAGTTGAGCCGCGATCCAGGAGGTTTAATTTTTGTGAAGACTTTGACAAAACTCTTCGCCCGTTGGCGGGTGCAGGCGTATCTGGATTTTATGTGGATGACGCGGGATTTTCGGTTTTTTTTGATCAATATTATCTCGGACATTATTCTGAATCTCGCGGGTGTTACAGCGGTTTTTCTGCTGGCGGAGCGGTTTGAAGGTATTGGCCTGTGGTCGCGGGATCAAATTGTTTTTATGCTGGGTTATGCCGCGCTTGTTCGCGGTTTTTTAGATATGGGGTTTAGCTATAATGTTCTGCATATCAGTCGGCGCATTGGGCGCGGTCAGATGGATCACACGCTCGTGCAACCCCAGCCGGTGTGGATGGGGTTGTTGACCGAGGGTTTTATGCCTTTTTCCGGGTCGTGGTCTTTGCTGACGGGGATTGGTATTTGGACATGGGCTATTTTTCAGATTGATGCGGTGTTTACGCTGTACTGGTGGCTGATGTTTTTCTGCAATCTCGCGTCTTCTTGCGCGATTGTGCTATCTTTTTCTTTTGCGTGGGGAAGTCTGGCTTTTTGGGCACCGGTTGCTGCGGAGGAAATTAGCAGTCGCGCGGTTAATTTTATGTTTCAGCTCAAGTCTTTTCCTCTGGATGGTTTGAGTGTTTATGTGCTTGCCAGTATGCTTACTGTTTTGCCCGTGGGTTTTGTCGCGTGGTATCCCTGCCGACAATTGCTCGGTATTGCGCCGTCGAGCCTGTGGCATACGCCGCTTGTGGCGATGGGTTTCTCTCTTATTGCGTGGATTTTATTTAAAAAGGGAATGCAGCACTATGAACAGACCGGGTCACAACGCTACCTCGGTTTCGGACATCGCGGTTGAGCTGATCGAGGTCGATAAGATTTTTTACCAGCGCCAGCGTTCGGAGAAGGTTCGGGATGTTTTCAAGAATTTGTTTCGGCCCAATGTCCGGGAGATTCGCGCGTTGCAGAAGGTGAATCTCGAGATTCGCCGCGGCGAGATTGTCGCTTATGCAGGTCCCAATGGTGCGGGAAAATCCACGACTGTGAAGCTGCTTTCCAGTGTTCTTGCACCTACTTCTGGAACGGTTCGCTGTCTGGGTATGGATCCTCTGAAGGATCGCGTTCGTTATGTGAAGCGTATTGGCGTGGTTTTTGGTCAGCGGACAGAGTTGTGGTGGGATCAACCCGTTGCGGCGAGTTTTGAGTGGAAACGGGTGGTTTGGGATATTCCCCGGGACCGGTATAACGCGATGCTCGATTTTGTGAAGGAACTTCTCGGGATTGGCGAGTTTTTCAATAGTCTCGCGCGTCAGATCAGTTTGGGGCAAAAGATGCGGGCAGATCTGGCGCTTATGCTAATGCACGAGCCTGAGATTCTTTTTCTGGATGAACCCACTATTGGCGTTGATGTGCTTGCCAAACGCAATATTCTCGATTTTATCAAGAATCTCAATCGCGAAAAGGGCGTTACGGTTATGATCACGAGCCATGATATGGATGAGTTGGAGCAGCTCGCGGGGCGTATTGTGATGATCGATAAGGGCAATATCGCGTTTGATGGGGATTTTCGAGAATTGCGCGGTCAATTTGGGGACCGCAGGCATCTTATTATTGAGACTGCCGATACGTCTCCGCCGCAACTTTCAGGCGTTCAATTTATCGAGAGCGAAGGCAATCGCCATCACTTTACGTTTGATGCGGCACAAATATCGATACCTACGCTACTCGATCAAGCGGCAGAGCAAACGACTATTCGCGATGTGGAAACAAACCGCGCCCCGATTGATGATGTGATCGCGGATATGTATGAGGATTGGGATGGGGAAGGAGGGGAGGAATAGGAGGGAATGGATTTGTTAAAATAGTATCAGGCGACCTGTTCCTTCTGGAGGCCTTTTAAAATTTTGCCAAAACGTTCACAAAAAAAACGCACACATTCGGGAGCAAGATCAATGGCTTGTTCGTCATATTCACCTGTTTCGGGATTGGGCCAAATCAAGGCATAGTCGCCAATCGCCTGACGAAATCGCTCCTTATTGCGTAGCAATTCAAAAACGCCTCCTGGATTCTCTTCAATAAAGAGCGAATAAAAATCCAGATCGTAAATGGAAATATCGAGGTCTTCTTCAAACCAGAGGCGCAAGACATAAGCGGTCAGATATTCGGCTTTGAGTAGCCCTTTTTCTTTATTATCTACCCACAGGGTTTCGTCGTCTGCTGCGGTTTGCCATTCTTTCCATTTCATCATATTATCCTATTTGACGATTTCGATTTTGACTCTGGCAACGCCTTCAGCGACCATGTCCAGCTTTTTGGCTGCGCCGAGGGAGAGGTCGAGGATGCGTCCTTCAACGAAGGGTCCGCGGTCATTTACTTTGACGACGACGGATTTGCCGTTGCCCAGATGGGTGACGCGGATTATTGTGCCGAGGGGCAGTTCGCGGTGTGCGGCGGATAGGCCGTTCATGTCGTAGATTTCACCGCTGGCTGTTGGCCGGCCGTGAAATTTGTGCGCGTAGTAGGATGTGTAGCCTATTTGAGATGATCGGTATTTGGGGGATGGAGATACGGTCTTGGAGGGTTTGGAGGGTTTGGAGTCTTTGGGTTTTTCTGTGATGGGTTTGCCGCGATAGCGGGGGTGCGAGGCACATCCCATGATAGAGACGCAGAGGAAGATGCAGAGCAGGTGGGAGATTTTAATGCACCGCAGGTGGTTGCATGCCGCCGATAAGGTCGGATATGTGGTCGATTTCGTGTGTTTTGCAATATTCTGCAATGCCATCGAGTATCTCCAAGGCTGCAAGGGGACGAACAAAGGTTGTGGTTCCGACCTGTATGGCGGATGCGCCAATGATGAGAAATTCAATGGCGTCGCGCGCTGTGGCTATGCCGCCCATGCCGATGACGGGGATAGAGACCCGTTCGACGACTTTCCAGAGCAGGGCGAGGGCGACGGGTTTGATCGCGGGGCCAGATAAGCCGCCTGTGATATTTCCCAGGATGGGACGGCGCGTGTCTATGTCTATTGCCATGCCCAGCAGGGTGTTGATGAGGGCGATGCCGTCTGCTCCGCCTTCTTCGACTGCGCCAGCTATGGCGGCAATGTCGGTTACGTTTGGGGTGAGTTTGACGATGATGGGTAGTTGCGATACGGCTTTGACGGCTCGGGTTACGTTGTGGGCGGCGCGTTCGGAACAGCCAAAGAGCATGCCGCCGTCTTTCATGTTGGGCGATGAGATGTTGAGTTCGAGGGCGTCTATGCCTTCGAGGTCGTTGAAGCGGGCGGCCATGTCGGCAAATTCCCGGTCCGATGTTCCCGCTATGCTGACGATGCGTCCGGTGTTGAGTGCGGCAAGGGGTGGGACTTTTTCGGCGATGAATGCGTCGATGCCCGGGTTGGTGAGTCCAATGGCGTTGAGCATGCCGGATGGGGTTTCGGCAGTGCGCGGCGGTGGGTTGCCCGCCCGGGGGTGATAGGTGATGGTTTTTGTGACGATGCCGCCGATTTTGCTCAGGTCAAAGAGGGACGCGTATTCGGCGCCGTGCCCAAAAGTGCCCGAGGCCATGATGACGGGGTTTTTAAGGGTAAGCCTTTTGGCAATTTTTGTCGAGAGATCTAATTGTTTGGTAGAGTTGGACATTTGATCGAACGGAGTATTCCTTTCGCGGTGTGGCTGCAAGCCCTATATACTATTTTTTTATTGTAACTTCGTCAAGAAAAAATCGCAAAAGCTGGGGATTTGTACAATGATTATTGACGCGCACAATCACATTTATTATCACGGGCTAAATGCCGAGGGTGTGTTGAATGAGATGGATCAGTTCGGCTATGATGTGGCGTGGTTGCTTACGTGGTATTTGCCGCCGGGTGAGCATGTGGCGAGTAGCCATCGCGTGTTTAATCCGGTCAATGCGCGGCCCGATGGGACGCATGCGGGGACGACGTTGAATGATCTTTCGCGGGCGTGTGAGAAATATCCCGATCGGTTTGTGGCGGGGTATTGTCCCTGTCCGTCGGAGGGCGATGCGGCAGGGCTTTTTGAGGCGGCGTATTATTCGCATGGCGTTCGGGTGTGTGGGGAGTGGAGCTATCGGATGTTGTTGAATGATCCGCGTGCGATTTTGTTGTTTCGCAAGGCGGGTGAGTTGGGCGCGCCAGTGGTGTTGCATATTGATACGCCGTTTTTGAATGGGGTGTATCAGGAGTATTGGTATGGGGGGGAGATTGGCGCGCTGGCGCAGGCGTTGCAGGCGTGTCCGGATACGACGTTTGTCGGTCACGCGCCTGGTTTCTGGCGGCATGTGAGTGGGGATGAGGCGACGGATCCAGAGACATATCCTTCGGGTCCGATTGTGCCGGGGGGGCGTTTGTTTGATTTGTTTGCTCAATATGCGAATCTCTGGGCGGATTTGTCGGCGGGGTCTGGTTTGAATGCGTTGCAGCGCATGGAGGATGGAGGGCGAGATTTTTTGATTGATTATCAGGATCGTTTGCTGTTTGGACGCGATGCGCCGGGGAATGCGTTGCAGGTGCATCTGGAGGCGTTGGATTTGCCGCGGGAGGTCAGGGAGAAGATTTATTGCGAGAATGCGCTGCGGTTGGTTCCTGTGGAGAGGTGATAGTGTCAGGGCTTAGACCAATTGTACATCCGTATGTGATTAAAATTAATTGCATCCACCTGGATTTTTGGCAAGTATTGGGATAAACGAAAATCATCAGTAAGTACGAGATATTGTCCTTGAACTAATTGTATAATTCCCGTATCTGTTAGTCCAAATTTAGAAAAGTATTCGGTTTGCGATAGGGCTTGAGCAGGTTGATGGTGTTCTTCGAGGAGTCTTATTTTTGAAGCAAATTGTTCGTAGAAGCCCGGCCAGTGATGTTGAGCAAGTTGGTTCCCCCAATTGCTGACTTCAGTGAGTATATGGGGTGTTGTGACAATTTTTTTGAAAGAAGTCCAGATGCGCGTTAATAACTTGTAATCTTCTGTCACAAATTGTTTTGTTCGTTTAAATCTGGATATCTGTTGAATATCATAAGATCCGACGAAGTAAAGGAGCAGAATATTCGTATCGATAAGAATACCGGATTGCTGATAGCGATCAAAAATTTCATTGATTTGCTGGTTCATATACCTCCCTGATTTTCATAGATATGACTTTTCCGGTTTCTATATCAATTTTCATTGTTTTAAACTTGGTCTTCGGTTCTTTTGAACCGAGGATTAACTGGCTGGCTGGTACTGCCTCGAATGGTACATCAAAACTTACGGTGATTAACCAATATTTTTCGTCTTCTGAAAGCTCGGTTTCTTCTAATTCAAGCTGATAAATTTCAGGACCAAAAATATCTTGAACAAACAAAAAGGCTTTCTGTACAGCATCTTTGACGGTTAGCATTTTTTATTTCCAATCTGATTGATGGTGTCAAACAGGTATCAAATTTTCATAAATATATCTTCTTTTGCCATCGCTTTCAAGACCCAATAAGGAGAAAAGATGAAAACATATGTATTTATTAGTGGACAAGATGGATATCACACGTATCGCATTCCGGCATTGCTGGTGACAAAGGCGGGGACACTGCTGGCGTTTTGCGAGGGGCGGCGCACCGGGCGGGGAGATCACGGAGATCTGGATTTGCTGGTGAAGCGGTCAGAGGACGGTGGGGAGACGTGGTCTGAACAGTTGTTGATTTACGGGGAGCCTGGGGAGGTGACGATTGGCAATCCGTGTCCCGTGGTGGATGGTGATACGGGTGTGATCTGGTTGCCGTTTTGTCGGGAGAATGACGATGTGTTTATTACGCATAGTGGGGATGATGGGAATACGTGGGCAGATCCTGTGGAGATTACTGCGGTTGTGAAGAAGCCTTCGTGGAATTGGTATGCGACGGGTCCGGGTGTTGGTATTCAATTGCAAAGAGGGGAGCACAGGGGGCGGCTGGTGATTCCGTGCGATCATCGGGAGGATGAGACTTATGGCAATGGTTCGCATGCGATTTATAGCGATGACCACGGGGCAACGTGGCAATTGAGCGCGTTGATCGCGCCGGGGGCGAATGAGTGTCAGGTTGTGGAATTGGCGGATGGATCGTTGAAGATGAATATTCGGATGCAGACGTATAGCGAAGGGTTGCGGGGGATTTCGGTGAGTGGGGATGGGGGACACAATTGGTCAGAGGTTGTACACGATGAGAATTTGCCGTGTCCGAAATGTCAGGCGAGTTTGGTAGGCGAAGGGGACCGGTTGTTTTTTTCAAATCCGGTGTCGCTTACGCCGGTAGAAAGTCCCGAATCTGGAGAGCGGTTTTTTCCGGGGAAGGGAAGAGGCGAGCGCGTGAATATGACTGTGCGTTTGAGCGAGGATGGCGGGCAGACGTGGGTCCGGGAAAAGCTGTTGCACGAGGGTCCGGCAGCGTATTCCTGTCTGGCTCTGTTACCCGATGGCGATGTTGGGTGTTTGTATGAGGCGGGAGAAGAACATTCGTATCAGTATCTAATTTTTGAGCGGTTTAGTTTATAATCCGCGTATTTCCGCGTCATCCGCTTAATCCGCGTTCGATTTTTGAGCGGTTCAGGATATGATACACTCGAGGGAGTTCGATGTGACCAGATTAATTTCTCAAATTGGCAGTGAGCGCGCGACTTCTGGCGCGGGGAATAAGGTTGTTACGTACGAGGGTAGAACGCATGTGGTCTGGCAGGATGTTACAGGTGAGGGCTATTTCAACAGGGTTTGCACTTTTGATCGCGATACTGGGGAATGGTCAAGGCCGTTGACTTTTAATAAGGGACGCGACAATCACGCGCGTCCGGTTATGACTATTGACCATCAGGGCTATTTGCAGGCTATTATGAGTGGTCATAATTCGCCGGTGACGTATCGGCGGTCGGTGCGTGCCAATGATGCGAGTGAATGGACAGAGGGAGAGCCGGCCGGTTCGGGGACCTATCCGGTTGTTGTGTGCGGTTTGGACGATACGCTTTATTTAACTATGCGGTCTCCCAATCGCTGGGATGGTGTGGATTTTTATTCTAAGAGGAGAGATGGTGCCTGGGAAGCACGCGGGAAATTGGTCAAGAGGCGTGAGGATTATACGGGTTACGGTGCTTTCCAGACTGGTATGGCTGTCGGTGCAGATGGCGTTCTTCATCTTGTGATAGATTTTTACGAGGGGAGGGGAATCTACGATCAGCGCGGGTTACATCAGGCTGTGTGTTATATGTGTAGTCGGGATGGTGGAGGGACCTGGGAGAGAGCCGATGGTACGCGCATCGAATTGCCAGCGCGGCCCGAGCAGCTCGATGTTCTCGTTCGGACTGAGGAGGATGAGCGCCACGAACCTATGCCCCGTCCCGAGGTGCTCTCACAGGGTTGTATTGTGGTTTCTTCTGAGGGTCCACATATTCTCTATGTTTCTCATCTGGATGAGCCGGGCGAGATCGTTTATGCCCGGCCCGATGCACTGGGTGTCTGGCAGCGAGCGTCCATTGATGCGGGTTTTCCAGATCACCGACCGACGGGATGCCGGGGTGCGTTTAGTATGGATGAAGCGGGTACTCTGTATGCTTTGCTTGAGCTTCAGCCCCTTGGGAGGGGCTGGAATGAGGGCAAGCCCCTGCGTGAATTGAACTGGGAGACAGAGGATAAACGTCTGGTCTGGTTGACTTTGCAGGATGGGGATTGGAAGTCGCAACTCGCTTTGCCCGAGGATGCGATTTTTAACGAGGCGAATCTGGAACGGCCCACTGGCGCCAATACCATTCTCGCAGGGCAATACCCGCCTTTTGTTTTTTTTGATGGGGAATCCCGTTATCCAGATAAAGAGACAGGCGAGGTGATCAATAATCGGGTGTTTTTTGTTCTGAAAGATTGAAGATAGGGCGAGATGTGTTGTGAGCTATGAACTCAGCGTTAGCTCCTGAAGATATAAATTTCGCGCACTATCAGTGAGTGACACGGCATCGAGACCACCGAAACGGATAACATATTTCGCCCGTTCGTCGCTCGCTAAAATAAAAAATTCGGGATGGCTTTTGACGATTTGGATGACTGTTTCAGGAGATATTTTGAGATCTCTTGCAATGCCCCCTGGCGTGCGCCAGTCACCTCTGGAGTGATAGATTACTTTGACAATTTCCTTTATCGTTCCCTGTTCATTTTGATCCATTTTCTTTTTCCTTTGATTGTGGCCCCTGGACAATATCCGATACGATGTCGATAACAGCGTCTTTGAACATGTCACTTCCAAGGAGCGTTTCCATCAGTTCATTGCGTTTCAAATTTTCATCAACTTTATCCATTAAGTTCAACGGATATTTCACAGTAATCCATGCAACGAGGCCGACAACAGATAGAAATAGAAAGGCCATAACAAGAATCATGTAGAATTGCTGTATAGCGTCGAGTTTTGATTGAACAACCGTAATTCCAATGATTCCTTCAATGACCAGAAGTGCCAGAGCAAAAAATATCAGGGGTGAAGTGATCTGTCCCAGAATGCCTTTATATTCTTTAATTGAATTGTGGTCGTCTGACACTTCTGCTTCCTTTGTTCTGAAGGGTGGTCGTATTTTAGACAAACACAACAGTCAGAACTCAAGCAAATATCAGGCCAAAAAATGCAATTATCACAAAATTAAGCGATAAAAAGGCTCGAAAAAAGTTCAGGCACCTCATTATGCCTCCAATATGCAGTATTGTGGTCTTGTTTACAACTCGAATTTGAGAATTGCCTGTTGGGGCGAGGATAGAGGAGGACAAGCGTTGGCAAAAAAGTGTAAAATTTGAGCGATGAATGAGCGATATGGTGAAAGATATGTACTGTACATAAAAAAGGGACACCCAATTGAGTGTCCCTTTTTTCGAAAGACTGATTGCTTAATACATCCCACCGCCCGGAGGTGCCGGAGGTGCTGGTGGCTCGGGTTCAGGTATATCGGCCACCAGTGCTTCGGTCGTCAATAACAGACTGGCTATCGAAGCGGCGTTTTCGAGTGCAGACCGCGTGACTTTGGTCGGGTCGGGCACGCCGGCTTGAATCATGTCTTCATAGGCGTCTGTATCGGCATTATAGCCCAAGTTGCCTTCGCCAGAGGCGACTTTTTGCACGACCAGCGCACCTTCAACGCCGGCGTTATTGGCGATCTGGCGCAGTGGCTCTTCCAGTGCCCGGCACACGATATCCACGCCGGTTTTTTCGTCGCCATCGACATTCTCACGCGTTTCGTCCAGGCCAGCCGCGGCGCGAATCAATGCAACGCCACCGCCGGGGACAATGCCTTCTTCAACCGCGGCGCGCGTCGCATGCAGGGCATCTTCGA
Source organism: Candidatus Latescibacterota bacterium (assembly GCA_965205975.1). Lineage (GTDB taxonomy): Bacteria > Latescibacterota > UBA2968 > UBA2968 > UBA2968 > VXRD01. The sequence continues at coordinate 3,788,573 of OZ242195.1, read as the reverse complement.
CACGGGCCTTTTTTTCTTTCATTTCGGTCTCTGTGGCAGCGCCCACATTGATTACGGCTACACCGCCAGCCAGTTTGGCCAGGCGTTCTTGCAATTTTTCCTGGTCGTAATCAGATGTGGTTTCGTCGATCTGCCGACGAATTTGTCCAACGCGCCCCTGGATATCGGCACTATTACCGCCGCCTTCGACAATGGTTGTGTTGTCTTTGTCAATGGTGATGCGTTTGGCTTCACCGAGGTCTGCAGAGGTGGCATTTTCCAGCTTAAAGCCCGCATCTTCGGACAATACGCGACCACCTGTTAAGATGGCGATGTCTTCGAGCATTGCCGTGCGACGGTCGCCAAAGCCAGGCGCTTTTACGGCGGCGACTTTCAGGGTGCCGCGCACTTTGTTCACGACCAGTGTGGCGAGGGCTTCGCCTTCGATATCTTCGGCAATAATCATCAATGGCTTGCCCGTTTGTGCAATTTTTTCCAGTACGGGAAGCAAATCGCGCATTGCCGAGATTTTTTTGTCGTGAATTAAAATGTACGCGTCTTCCAGAATGGCTTCCATGTTGTCGGCATCGGTGACAAAATAAGGCGACACATACCCGCGGTCAAACTGCATGCCTTCTACCACGTCCAGCGTGGTCTCGATGCTGCGGGCTTCTTCGACTGTGATCACGCCGTCTTTGCCCACTTTTTCCATTGCATCGGCAATCAAATCGCCAATGGCTTTGTCGTTGTTGGCCGATGTAGAAGCGACCTGTGCGATGTCTGATCGCCCCGCCACTGGTTTGCTCATGTCATGTATCAAATTGACAGAGGCCGCAACGGCTTTGTCAATGCCGCGCTTGAGGTCCATGGGGTTGGCACCGGCTGTTACGTTGCGCAGACCCTGGTGGAAGATCGACTGCGCGAGCACAGTTGCTGTGGTTGTGCCATCGCCGGCTACGTCAGAGGTCTTGGAAGCAACTTCTTTGACCATCTGAGCACCCATATTTTCATAGGGGTCTTCTAATTCGATTTCTTTGGCTACTGTAACACCGTCTTTGGTCACTGTGGGTGAACCAAATTTTTTGTCCAGTACAACATTGCGACCCTTGGGGCCCAGGGTGACTTTCACTGTATCGGACAACTGATCCACGCCTCGTTTAAGGGCTTCTCGAGCTGCAACATCAAATTCGAGTTGCTTGGCCATTATTATCCTCCTGATTAAAACTTGTGCCGCTTTAATGCGGTATTAATCAATGATCGCTAAAATATCGCCTTCGGGCATGATCAGATAGTCTTCGTCGTCCAGACGGACTTCTGTGCCTGAATACTTGCCGTAAAGTACTGTGTCGCCGGATGCGACCGCCAACGGGATCCGGTTGCCCGAATCGTCGGGTTTGCCATCGCCAACGGCCACGATTTCGCCCCGCTGGGGTTTTTCTTTGGCCGTATCGGGAATGATGATGCCACCCTTGACCTGTTCGTCTTCTTCAACAGGTTTAACCAGCACGCGATCCCCGAGGGGTTTCACCTTCGCCATTGTTATAGCCTCCTTATGCGAGGTGGAGTGAAATGAACGGATGATATTTTTAGCACTCTCACCTGTCGAGTGCTAATGGGGCGGAGAATATATCAAAGACCATTCAGTAGCGCAAGAAAAAATAAAAAAATGGGACAATCTCAATCGAGATTGTCCCATAAATTGGATCGCGGCTCAACATCATGCCGCGGTGACGGGTGGGTACCGCCCGAGATCTCGTAGGGGCAGGCTCCTGTGCCGTCCCGGTCCTTTATTTTGCGTTGTAGAGCACCTGAAAAGCGTTTATGTGATCGCGCAAGGTCTGCGCGTTTTTCGGGTCTGTGGTTTGTTTGCACTTCATTGCCGTGCGGATGATTTTGTGCAGGGCTATTAGTTTTTCAGTATAGGCTTTTGCCGCGGCGGTATCCCCTTCCGCGGGTTCTGTGATCCGCTGTGCCAGGAAGTATTGTGCGACAATATCGCGAATCTGATCGGCATGGTGCTCTTTGTTGACGACCCACCGCACGATCTGGTTGTTGTTGTTTTCGCTTTCTCCCGACAATTTGTTGATTTCATTCATCGATTTTTCAATGGTGGTCGCGTTTTCCAATAGCAGAGCAAACCGACCCTCATCGCCATAGATCCCACACGGTATTTCGCAGTGCGCCCCGACGAGAACGGGAAGAAGGAATACGCTCAGTAAAGAAATGGTAAAATGTTTCATATTGATCTCCTTGTGAAAAGGTCAGCGGGCGACCACAGGGGGGCGCCCCTACAAAAAATCCGTCCGACAATATAATACATATCCCCGTGGATTCAAAATCCCCACATTCGCAATGCCGCATCGGTTTTGATATCTACACCGTTCTCGCGAAGCTGTTCGCGACTGTCCAATAAAAACCGTTTGACGGCTTCTATGCCCACGATAATACCCAGACCGGGTTCCACCATCTCGCGCTCTTCAACCGAGATTTGATCGAGCAAGTCGGGCGATAATGTCGCACCTTCATTCAATCTCTGGTGGGGCACCAACAAGCGGAATGTTTCTGTTGTGGCGCCCCGACAAAGGCCCACGAGTTCAAAATTGGGCAAGCCATCTCGTACGGCGACCACAGGCCCGCCACTGTAGCCCGCACGGATGGGCGCATCGACAAAAAACCGATCGTCGTCTTCGTCTAAACTCACGGTGCCCGCAGTGAGATGCATCTTATTTTTTGGATGACCTGCGATATAGACAAAATTGCCCCATTGCAGATCCGATGTTTTGCCCAGTCGCAGCAAAAAAGGCCATGGTTTTTTCATCAAATGGGGAATGTTGAGTTTGAGCAAAGATAGGTCTGCTCCGGGATCGAGGCGCACGATTTTCGCAGAGATGCGTTCGCCATCGCGATTGACCACGTGCAATGAGGTGCTGATTTTAATGGAGATCTGTTCGAGTACCGTTGTTTCCATGCCCCGGGCGTCCCGCATGAAATACCGAATGGTATCCGGTGCTGTTACCAGATGTGCATTTGTCAGTGCAACTGCCACATTGTATTGATTGGCCACAGATTGTCGCGAAATCACGAGCGCGGTGCCCACTTTGGAATAAGAATCGACGGTTTCGCGGATGCCATTTCGCAATAGCCGATAGCCAGTTGGGCTGTTTTCATCTCTTAAAGGCAAATGGAGCAATAAGCCTCTGTCGTTTCTCATATCATGCGTGTAAAACACGTTGGTATATTGGGGTGTCCACACGACTTTTACGGTGGAAGCAAATAGGGTTTCAAATCCCGCCCGGGCATCACCTCGCCCAACGGGCACGCGATAATCGTATTCCCCGTCGGGTGCCAGAACATATTGCGCGGCGCATCCCCCAAAGCACAAGAGAGCTATTGCGATTAGCCGGTAGAGGTTTTGCATTGCTTTTTCGCCCCCTTTCTGTATATTTGCCTTGAGTTATCCTCAGCAGTATAATGATTTCGTTCACACATCGCCACCATATCTCCCGCCTGTTTGTCTGCTATTGGTCCCTATAAAAAATATGTCTGTCTCTCGCGATCAGGTACTGAATTTTGTGCGCCAACAACACAGGCGTCCGCTCAAGATCAGGGAACTTGCTCGCGCTCTTCGCGTTTCTGATCGGGCTTATTCAGATTTTCGCCGCCTGATTCGCGGCATGGTGCGCGATGGTGACCTCGTAAAATTGCGCCACAGCCGTTATGGGATTCCGTCTGAACACAATCTCGTCGTCGGTCGCATCAGTGTCCAGGCCAGTGGATATGGTCTGCTCGCGCCCGAAGATGGCGGCGCAGATATTTTTATCGGTGCGAGATACATGAGGCGTGCGCGACACGGCGACCGCGCTGTGGCGCGCCTCACGCGCAAGGCACAGGGCAGCGATCGCGCAGAAGGCGAGTTGATTCGCATTGTGGAACGCGCCGAGCAAACAATGGTGGGTACGTATGATGGCGTTTCTCTCGTCACTTCCGACGATCCGCGTATCCGCGGACGCGTTCATATCCCCGATGACCTGACCTGCGGCGCTAAGGCGGGGCAAAAGGTGGTTGTGCGTTTCACATATTCCTCGCCCAATGCCCATCCCGATGGGCGGATTGTCGAGGTTCTGGGCAATGCGGACGATGCGGGGATTGAGACCCTTATTCTCATCAAAAAACTCGGTCTTCCTCTCGTTTTCCCGCAACATGTTCTCGATGCTACAGAAGCGATTCCAGAAGGTATTCCCACAGAGGAGATTGACCGTCGCCTCGATTTGCGCGATTTGGTCTGTTTTACGATTGATCCAGCCGATGCGCGCGATCACGACGATGCTGTGTCGCTCCAGGTTCTCGATGATCAGACCTATTGTCTGGGCATTCATATTGCCGATGTCAGTTACTATGTTCCCGAAGGCTCGTCTCTCGACCACGAAGCTCTCACGCGCGGTAGTAGCGTGTATTTGCCCGATCGCGTCATTCCCATGTTGCCGGAAAAACTCTCGGCAAATATCTGTTCTTTACAGCCCTGTGAAGATCGTCTAACGCTGAGTATTCTGGCGTATATCACCCCCGAAGGCAAGCTGATTGACGCCCAAATTGCAGAGACGGTTATACGCAGCCGAGCGAGTCTGTCTTATGAAGAGGTTCAGCAAGTGCTCGACCGCGATTTGCATACAATTCACGATAATCCCGCCGAACCATACACCGATGTTCTCATGCATATGGAGGCTCTGAGAAGATGTCTGACGGGGAAACGCATGGCAAGGGGTACGATTGATTTTGAAATTCCCGAACCCCGTATTATTCTCGATGATCAGGGCCACCCAATTCACATTCGTCCCCGCGCCCGTTTGAATAGCCACCGACTCATTGAAGAATTTATGCTTCTGGCCAATGAGATTGTCGCGCGGCGCATGGCCGATAGCGGCGTCCCGATTCTCTATCGGGTCCACGAACCGCCCGATGGTGAAAAACTCGCCGCGTTTTGCGATCTGGCCAAAACACTGGGGTATCGTCTTTCCAATCCTTCGCGGATAGATAGCATCCAGGCGTTTCTCGCCAATTTCAAGGATGAGCCTATCGGTCATATTTTGAGCCATCGCCTGTTGCGTTCAATGAAAAAAGCCGTGTACACGCCCGACAATGTCGGTCATTTTGGGCTGGCTTGCGATACTTATACGCATTTCACATCGCCCATTCGACGCTACCCCGATTTGATTCTTCACCGCATCTTGCGCGATGCGATCAACGATGCGATCACACCCGGACAGATGGCGCGTCGCGCCCGTCGCTTGCCCGATATCGGGGATCTGGCGACGCAACGCGAGATCGCTGCGCAACAAGCCGAGTGGGATGCTATTCGGCTTATGCAGATTCTGTATTTGAAAGACAAAATGGGCGAGTGTTTCGATGCTGTTATCGTCGATGTGCGTTCTATTGGTTTTTTTGTTCAACTCAATGCTGTTCTCATCGAGGGCCTGGTTCACGTCAAATATCTCTACGATGATTATTATATTTACCACGAGTTGCAAGGCGCACTCGTCGGTGAATCCACGGGAACGATTTTCCGACTCGGCGATTCGGTTCAGGTACAACTCGCCCAACTCGACCAGCAACGCCTGCGGATAGATTTTCACCTGCTGAAACACATCCCGCATCGCCGCAACAATCGCGCCAAACGCGCGCGGAAGAGACGCGGACGGAGATAAACGCAATTTTGAACCTTTTGGACTCTCAAACATTAAAATAGGGATTGGTTTTAAATCAAAATATTCAACAATGGACATATCATGTTTTTCCGAGCAAGTTTTGTCGCGATTTTCCTTTTTGCGCTTCAAACTGCCTGGGGTGCCAATACGAAGGACCTGCTTGAAGCGGATCGGTTGAGCAAACACCTCAAGGCGAAGGGCGATCAGAAAGAGCATATTGCCAAACGCGTTTCCGCACTTCGCGATGTCGTGATTGAATATCAAACCGAACGCGCGCGCCGTACCAATGAAGCCCTTTTGTGGCAGGGCTATATTCCCAAACTCAAAGATCTGAGAAATCTGAGACAAAGTGCTAATGACAGTGCCAGCGCCGTGTTTGATGCGCTCAAAACTGCGCTTGATAGCAAGCAAATTGAACGCCTGGATAAACTCATTGGCAAGGGCGATGTTTTTGCCGTTCCCATTGCACAATATCCCTATTACCACGTTCAAAACTCCCCGCTTTTTCCCGAATTTTCGGGAAAAAAAGAGGTCTATAAACTCGTCCTGCCTTCAGAACCCGATCCAGATAATACCTGGACATATCCGCAATTGCTCAAGGTATGGACTGTGCGCAGCTTTGTTCCCACGGTGCGTCCTATAGACAATTTGTCACAGGCGCCGAGTATTGCCGAACATCCCGATTTGCAATTCCGAGAGTTGAACGTTTCCGAACGCTATCGCGTCGTGCGTTCCCCACTGCTCATCTCAGCTACGCTTTACGTCCCCGATCTCGTGCGTTCAGAATTTGACATGTTGCAAACCCACTACGGTCCCGACAGCATTTCTGCCCAGACATGGGATGCGTATGCCAGCCAAAACCGACTCGATGACGATATTCAAATTCGCTTAAAATTCAATACCATTTACGACAAGGCGTATCTCGATCTGAGTCGCTGGATAATTTACCTCGAAGACAGCGAAGAGATCGGGTATGAACCCGACAAAATTGAAGAACGGGCATTTTATCCGCTCGAAGCACTCAAAGTTTCTGTACCGGGCAGAGAAATGGAAGTTACGGATGTATTTGGTACGTATATTTCTCCCACTTATACGCCCGGTGAAAAAGTGCGCTATTTTGCAGAACCCCCCATGAATATTACTTATGTGGGCAATGAAAAATTGCTTATACTTTATTTTTCTGCGCACACGGTTATGAAAACACCGGTTGTTTCAGATCAGACAAAGTACATCAAACTCATCGTGCAGTCTCGCGAAACCGATTTTGGCCGCAGCGAACTGATGTGGGAGTTCAAAAAATCCAAATCAAAAATTCGCCCACATAGGGATTAAGATCATGCGTTACACATTCTTATGTTTGCTTACATTGCTCATCGGCTGTGCAACAGCGCAGCAACCGCAAATTAGCTTGCGGTCTGTACCAAAGAAAACACCTCCGCATCCCCAGGCTGTTACGCACTTTTTGCGGGCGCGATTTGCAGAAGCCGCAGGCCAACGCGATCAGGCTATTTCCGAACTGCGAGCTGCTGTGCAGTACGATTCGACTTCTGCGACGCTTTACAGCGCACTGGCTCGCAATCTCAATGCTGTTCGACGGTTTCAAGATGCGGTCGAACCCGCGCGGCGAGCCATTCAAATTGATCCCAAAAATGTGCAGACCCGCTGGCTCTATTATCACGCTCTCAGCCGGGGCTTGCGCGATACTACCACAGCTATTGACCAGTTAAATACTATTGTGCGACTCGCGCCGCGAGACCTGAGTGCTTATAATCAACTTCTCCAAATTTACAATGCCCGGGGGCAGCGCAGTAAAGTCATAACGGTGCTTGACAGCATTGTTGCTATTCCAGGACAGGGCGCGCAGGAAAAGCTCTTTGCCGCTGAGAACTACCATCGGCTGCGCGCGTTTGACAAAGCAGCGCAAATTTATCGCGATATCCTCGAAGATGATCCCAATAACGACGATCTCCTTTTTCAACTGGGCATAACACAGTTCTCTCGGGGCGATACGCTATCTGCTGAACAAAATTTTCGGCGGATAATCACGCGGCGAGATTATAACGTTACCAAGCAGACTGTTCCAGTCTGGGTTCAATTAGTACATATTTATACTCACAAATACCATCTAAATCGCATTCTTGAAGAAATGCCACCAGATACCCACCTGGTCAATCGGTTGGGCAATGTGCTTCTCAGAATGGTGAGGGGCCGTCACGATCACGATGAGAGAATGCTATTTGCCGATATGGCCGAACGCGTTCTCAATCACCAGTTGCAAACCGATCCCGAAAATCAGACCCTGCTGGGCACAAAAGCCCGTTTGTTGCTCGATGTCAATCGTACGGCAGATGCGCGCAAAACTTATCGCCACGCCAACTTGCAGGGTGAAAAGACCGAATATCATCTCGGTATAGCCCGTTCTTACAGAGTTGAAGAAAACTGGGCAAGCGCGCAACAGATTTTGGAAAAACTTCATCGAGACACGCGCTCTGAAAGCGAGTATTACGATCAAATCGCGTTTGACCTCGCCCGCGTTTATCTGCGGCAGGGCGAAATTGCCAGTGCGCGCAATATCTATCAACAGGCTGTTGACGCGAGGCCAGAGCACACGGGTTTTCGCTACGAACTGGCGCGTACATATCTTTTTGATCGCAACTGGGAAAAAGCCATTCCCCTGCTGGAGCCACTTATCACAGATACGGAAGACAATCCCGAATTTCTCGAGCATGTGCTCTTTGATCTGGGGCGCAGTCTTGAACGGGCGGGACAGTTCGATCGCGCTGTCGCTATATTTCAACGTCTTTTGGCACTGGATCAGGATCACGCAGAGGCCAGCAATTATTTGGGGTATATGCTCGCCGAGCGCGGTGAACGCCTCACTGAAGCGAAAAAGTTAATTGAACGCGCCCTGAAAAATGACCCTGAGAATGGTGCTTATCTCGATAGCCTCGGCTGGGTCTATTATCAGCTCAAACAGTATGAAAATGCCGCGCGCTGGTTGGACCGCGCACTCACCGTAGAGGAAGAAATCCTTCGCCAAACCAATCCCAATTCCCCGATCGTAGATGGTCTGCGCGAAAATCTCGCGGTCATCCACGAGCACGCGGGAGACACAGCGCACAAAATGGGCGATTTCTCCCGCGCAAGCCATCATTATGAACGCGCTATAGAATTTGATCCCGATAACCAGACTCTGCGGGAAAAATTCAAAAATCTTTCCAAAGACGCCAGTTATTCCGAATAGACGAATAGACGAATAGACGAATAGACGAATAGACGAATAGACGAATCCCACCCTACCGCCCCAAAGGCTCAATGCACAATCGTAGATGCCTACTTATTCTCCTCTTTCTGATCGTTGGCTGTGTCGCCAATCGCCCCGCTCTTTTGCCGCCTGTTACTTCTTCAACCGAATTTTTCCATCTCATCGCTACCCGCTACGACAGTTTGTACAATCAGGAGGTTCGCGCCAGTGTTGATCTCACTGTTGATGGGGTGCGCGAACGCAGGGCTTCTGCGCTTGTGCGCCACCGATTCCCTTCGGATCTCAAACTCGTCGTTGGCGGTTTCGGCACTGTGGTCATGGCCGCGCGTGCCCAAAACGATACGCTACACGTTCACCTGCCCCGCGAGAATCACTATCTCGTGGGCAATCCCGAAGATGTGCTCTACGTACTCACGGATGTTGATTTGTCCTATTATGCGTACGATCGCGCTATTCTCGGTCTGCCCAATCTTTCCCCTCTGGATGCCTCCCGTGTGGTGCGTTTTGAACCCGGAGAAAAAAATATCTTTCTCGAGTTGCAACACGACCTCTATTTGCGCCGTCTCTGGATTGAAGCGCGTACGGGTTTTTTGCGCGAAGAAAGAGTTTATAATGCCGATGGGCAACTCGTATCGGCGCGCATTCTGTCCGATTATCGCATGGATGACGGCTTTGCACTACCCCGTCGCATCGAGATTCAGCAAGGTGAGGATGTGATGCTCATCCAGGTCAAATCGCGTGCCATTAATATGGGTCTGTCAGACGAAGATTTTGTTTTGCCCGTGCCCAAAGATGCCACGCGCTATGATATTCAACGGTGAAAACAAAAGCCCTGATGCGGATAAAACAAAAGAGCACTGGTTCTTAGAATCAGTGCTCTTTTGTTATTCGCTGAATACTGGGATGGCACAGGGGCCGTCCCCTACGATGATATTGTGGTTTGTTGTAGGGACAACCCCCTGTGGTCGCCCGCTGATGGAACGCGCCGATTATTCGTCCAATGTGCTAAGACTGATGGTGGGACCAAAGAAGAGGGCGTTGGCAAAGAGTTTTTGGGTGCCGTACCAATAGGCGCGGAAGGTGGGGTTGTCGAGCATGAGTATGACGCGGCCATAGCCCTGTTTGGCGACGAGAGTGGATGCGGTTTCGGCGATGTAATTGTGGTTCTGTTCAGAGATATAACCTGCGAGCAAGGGCTGTTTGGCGTATTGCAAAGGGGTGGCATAAGGGTTTGCAGGTTTGATAAAGAGTGTGCCGCGCCGAAAGACTGGCAGGCTGTCATCGCGATACCCATAGGCGAGGGGATGGGTGCGGTCCAGGTGAACCCGAAAGATGGCACCGCCAATAATTTGCGCTCCCCGGTCGCTGGGGGCGCCGATATAAGCTTTGCGGTCACTGTAATTTTCTCGATTTCGCTCGACGAATTGGGCACTGGCGAGTTTGGAATTGATGGCCCAGCGAACCGCACTGTTGAGTGCTATGAGTGTGTTGCCCTGGCGCAACCACTGTTTTAAGGCGTTGACGCCAGTAGAGTCGAGGTTGCTATACGACCCGCCTGCTGCGATTACTGTATTATAGCGATTGAGGTCTATATCGCGCACATGGCTGGCGTCTATGAGGCTGATGGACATATTATAGCGCTGGTCTAACAAATGCCACACTTCACCGGCGTTATAGACATCGGCGCCTTTGCCAATTAAAAGGGCTATTTGAGGTGTTTCGAGGGGGACAAACCCCGGGCTGCCCAGGTCAATACCGCTGTCGGTCTGTCCGGTGGAGACGGCAAATACGTTGAGAGCATCTTCGCGTGCGATTGTTTGCATGAGGTTTCGAATTGTTTGTGGATCATTTTTTTGAATGCCCATGGGGATGAGTATGGTGCCGTAGTCAAATAAGCGCTCATTCTCCGAGTCTGAGGAAATACGCATGCTGAACGGTCGCGAGGCTACTTTGGCTCTTATGCCGGCTTTTTGCAGGCGGTAGAGTGCGCGGGGTGCATAATGTCCGTTCCACTCAAAAAGGTACGCATAAGTATTGATCTCCGGATTGGAGACAGACAGACGGCCACGAGGAAATTTAGACGGCGGCAAGAGGTCGCCGATAAATTCCTGGGATGACGATTTGATTTCTAATAGGGGCATGTTAAATGATAGGGGCAGTGTCCAGGCTGAGACATCGTAAAATAAGCTGTCTGTAAAGGTGGTACGGCGTTCAAACAGGCTGGTGAGCAAGCGGTATTGCGGTTGCGCGGTGGGAATGATATAGGCCGAGCCGGGCTGGAAGGTCTGACTGCCGACGCGCATGGGGCGTGCGAGGTCATAGATCTGTATGTGGTGCTGTTGGAGTATGTCGAGAAAATGATGGGTGCGCGCCAGGTCATCCGGATCGCCAACAACATAAGCTTTGATGGCGGCACCCTCGGCTTCCCGGGTTGCGGAGATGTAAAAATCGCGCTGATGCGATAGCAGTTCGGTGCGCAGTTCACGGGCTGCCTGGAGCGCTGATAGGGCGGTTCTTATCTGATTGCGTATGGCAAAGGGAAAGGAGATCGGTCCGTGAATGCTTTCTTGCATAAGTCCGCGTGCGCTGGCTTGCTCAAAGAGAAGGCCCACGCCGCCGTTGAGATCGGGATAGGTCGATCCTTTGCCGATGTAAAAGTCGTCGAATGACTCCCGTGTGTAATATAGTGTGCCAATTTTATCGAGCGCGCTGACGTGGCGTTCGGCGATTGCAGCGGTGAGTTCATAAGTGCGTGCTGGCGTGAGGGGATTGTTGCGCGAGGGTATGCCCGGTTGAAAGAAGTAAGTGGAATTGGTGTTCATTTCATGGTGGTCGGTGAGCATGTTGGGTTTCCAGGCGTGGAATGTTTCAATCCGCCCTCGGCTTTCGGGATGCTGGATAAATACCCAGTCGCGGTTGAGGTCAAACCAGTAGTGGTTGGTGCGTCCGCTCGGCCAGATTTCTCGATGTTCCCGGTGCTCGGGATCGGCAACGAGTTGTTTGCTGCGGTACATGTTTGCCCAGTGTGCAAAGCGACTAAAGCCGTCGGGATTGGATACGGGATCGAGCAAAATGACGGCGTTGGCGAGGAGGTTGTCTATGGCGGGACCTTGCGCCGCTGATAGGTGATATGCAATTAATGGCGCGGCGTTGCCTCCGCTGGGTTCATTGCCGTGGATGCTATATCCCATGTACACGACTACGGGCATTGTGTTGATGTCGAGCGCGGGCGACTGGTCCGGGTTTGTGAGTTGCCGGTGTTGTATCTGGATGGTTTCGAGGTTCTGGTGATTTTGTGGGGATGTGATGGTGAGTAATAATAGGGGACGTTGCTGGTGTGTTTGGGCGTATTGCGTGAGGACTATGCGGTCAGAGCGTTCGGCCAATGTGTGCATGTAGTTTACGATGAGGTCGTGCCGCAGGTGCCAATCGCCAATCTGAAATCCGAAAAAGGCTTCGGGTGTGGGGATGTTGGGGTCGTAGGTCGTGCTTTCGGGCAGGTAATAGCTGATGTCAACGCGAGAATGAGCCGGTGTGCCCAGGCCGATCAATGCGATGAGGACGATTAGTAGGCGTGTCATTGGGTGCCTCGTTTTGGGGTGAAGGGGTATAACAAGGAAAGAAATTATTAGAAAAAGTCAAATGAGAAGGTTTTGGTCCTTCAAATCAGTTTATTGCCTTAGTCCAGTCTGTCAGATAAATATAAAAACGTAGTCAAATTGATTTAAAAGACCAATAGTTGTAAAAAATAAATTGCATTTATTGTGAAATATTTTATATTTTAATGAAACTTTTTGTCTAAAATGATGTCTAAAGTGAAAAAAAGGATCAATATGCGTAAAATTATTGAGAAATGCCCAGCCTGTCAGAATGATGTGATTGTCACCCGCATTCGCTGTACGCGATGTGAATGTGAGGTTATTGGAGAGTTTCAGCCCACAATTTTTAACCGTCTATCGCCCGAAAATCTGGCTTTTGTCGAGACATTTGTCCGATTGCGCGGCAATGTCAAAGAGATGACGCGCGAACTCCGCGTGCCCTATAGCACGATTCGCAACCATCTCGACGATGTGATTGCAGAACTCGGTTTTGCAACGGGGACACATCCCGAGGTGGAAGATTTGTCCGCTGCGTCTCAGCAAGAGGTGCTCGACCGTCTCGAATCCGGCGAGATTTCAGTGGAGGATGCAGCGGAAGAACTTAAAAGGATAAACAAAAAATAAAGAAAGGAGTATATCGTGAAAGAAGAACGCATGAAAGTTCTGGAGATGATTCAAGATGGCAAAATAACGGCAGAAGATGCCGTGAAATTACTCGATGCGCTCGGAGATACTGCAGAAGAACCGCGAGGTGAAGGTCGTCAGCGCCAGCGGCGACGACGACGCTCTGGCGGCGCAGATATTCAGGTTGAGGTGCAAAAACGCATTCGGGAAGCGCAAGAGACCCTGCGTGAGGCGATGCCCAGAGCCAGACGCGCGGTGCGCGAGGCGATGCCCGATGTCAATCGCATAGTGCGCGAAGCCACGCGCTCAATTCCCGATGTGGGCGAGATTGTTCAGGAAGCGATGCAAACAGCGTCTGAAGCCGTTTCACAATGGGTGGAAGATAGCGATAGAAAGCATCCCGAAAAAGCTGTTCGACAATTTGTTGAAACGACGCCGATCCAGGTATCTGAGCGTCTATCTGTGCGGACGACAAGAGGCCATGTTACTTCAAAAATTTGGGATCGCGATGAGGTTCAGGTTGACGCGACAATCTCGGTTTGGGGAACTGATGAAGAAGCGGTGCAGACTTTTGCCGAGCAAATTGATGTTCAAATCCGGCGGGAATCCGGTGCCGTGCAAATACAACCCAATGTGCCCAAACGGGAAAAAGACGATCCGGTTCGATCTGTGCGGATCGACTTTGAGTTGCATCATCCCCAAAAAGTTGATCTCGATGTGCGAGCAAGGCACGGCAATATCACGCTTCCCCAAATTGATGGTGCAGCAACCCTCAATAATCACCGCGGTAAAACGATTTTTGAAGGCGCGTCGGGCAATATAAGGATTAAACAGAACCGCGGCGATGTCGCGGTGCAACATGTTGGAGGTAATTTTAGTGCAAAAAGTAACCGCGGTTCAATTAACGTCGGTCAGGTTGGGGGACGTGTGGTTGCAAAAAATAGCCACGGTACAACGCGCCTGAAAAATATTGCCGGTGCAACTACTGTACAGGCCAACCGGGGAGCTATCGAAATTGAAAATCCCGAAGCGGGTATCATTATACAAAGCCGCGGCAGCAATATTGTGGTGCGTCCACACAAACCCATTGGCGATGACTATGCGATTCAAAATAAAGATGGCGCGGTTGATCTCACCATTCCCGATGGTTCGGCAGTCGATGTACACGGTTATGTCGGGCGCGGGAGTATCCAGACCAATCTGCCTCTGTCTATTACCGGCGTGTCGCGTACCTCACAGGTGGTGACGGGTCAGCTCAATGGCGGCGGTGCTAAGGTTGCGGTTGAACTCGGTCGGGGCAGTCTGAGCTTGTCTTCAGATGAAGAGATAGATGCGCCAGAAACGCCTACGCCACCCGATCCGCCCGAGCCAGGGGTAAAAAGTGAGATGTGAGAGGGCCTCACACAAAGACTCAAAGATACAAGACGGAGACCCAAATACTCGGGACCGTCAAAAAAAATAAAAGCCTGACCAATTTTGTAAATCAGTCAGGCTTTTGTCCGTTACACCAGTTTTGCAAGAATCTCCAGCGGAACACGCGATTGCAGAAAAGGATGATCTTCAATGAGGCGTGCAATATCGGCCAGATCTTTTTGCCGCTTACTGCTTCGGCGATCCGTATCTATGGCAGCCCATATTTTGCCTTGTAATGTATCTTCAAGGCAAGCAACTGGCAGTTCAAGACCGAGGATCTCCTGTGGCGCAGCGCGATCTGGGAAATCAAAATATCGCGCATCCGTTTGAATTTGTACGCGCAAATCAGATCCTTTTTGATATACATTGAGGCTATGTGGAAATTCCTTTACCTCAAAGTTCGCTTCCAATAGGGCCACAACGCGGTCAAAGTGTGCGACAGCAACAACCAAATCGAGGTCCAAGCTAACCACTGGTTCAGTGTATGCGTTGACAGCTTGCCCACCAATCACGCAATACGCAATATCGTGCGTTGCCAACAAAGCGACCAAACGCTCTAAAAAATTGCTTTGATCCATTGTTACTGTTTTCCAAAAATTGAGTGCATGCATAAGGCCACCCAAACACTAATCACTGAATTTTTACATCAAATTTTTTTGCGGTCTCGCAAATTTGTTCCCAGGTCATTTCTTCTAAGGGAATCCCATTTGCCTCGCGTTCACAACCCGTGCGATAGGAGCGTTCGCCGGGTACGAGTATTTCGTCAAATCCCGGTGCGGTTTTTGCCGATTTTACGTAGTCGATAAATCGCCCGATTTCGGTCTTAAAATCGGAGATGGGTTGGAACGCATCGATGCGAATGGCCTGTACAAATAGGGCGTTGCCCGTTACGGGTGAATTTTCGCGGGTGCAACCGGCGGGCGATAGGGCGCCGGATAAGATGTCGAAGATGAATGATAGGCCATATCCTTTGTGGTCGCCAAAGGGCGTTAGTGCGGCGTTGCCGTGTACGTAGTCGGCGGGATCCGTTGTGGGGGTGCCTTCGGTGTCGATGAGCCAGTTTTCGGGTACGCGCTCGCCCCGGGCCAGTGCGACCCGCATTTTGCCACCTGCTGCGGTCGCTGCGGTTAAGTCCAGCGCAATGGGGAAGTCGCGGTCCGAAGGAAATGCAACGGCGAGGCAGTTCGCGGGCAAGATGCGTCCCAGTCCTCCCCAGGGTGCCATTGAGAGGTCGGCACCGTGACCGTTGTTGCTCATCAGTCCGGCCATGTTTTCAGCCGCGGCGAGGACGGGATAGCCACCCAATCTCCCGATGTGATTGCACTGATGTACTGTTGCGATGCCGACAGCACTTTTTCGGGCTTTTTGGATGGCGATATGCATGGCTTCTGTTGCGGTTACATGCCCAAATCCCCAGTGTCCGTTTACGACGGCTGTTGCATCGGTTTCCCGTTCGATTTCCACGGTTGTTCCGAGCTGTATTTGACCGCTCTGTACTCCGGATACGTATTGTGGTATGCGGACTACGCCGTGCGAGTCGTGCCCCGCGAGATTGGAGGCTACGAGCAGATCGGCTACAATTCGGGCTTCTTCGGGTGTTGCGCCTATGCGTTCGAAGACTTCGCGGCCAATGCGCCGCAGGTTATCGGGGTTTAAAATTGGCATAAAAAGCATCCGCAGATAACGCAGATGACACAGATGACACAGATAGCAGGGGGGTACTCAATTAGCTTATTCGCCTTTGCCTTTTATCTGCGTTTATCTGCGTCCATCTGTGGATCCATAAGGTTTTGGGTTTATCCATCATACGCTTCGGCGATTTCTTTTTCGTAAATTTCTTCTATTCTACCGGGTACGACCTTTTTCAGTCCCCGCGTGAGGGTTCCCGTTTCTTCGCTTAACTGGTCTGGCAAGATCAGTACTTTTTGCGGGCGCTCGTGCGCGGGAAGGCCAGATGCTGTGGCTTCTTTTAATAATTGCTCGCGAATGCGTTCGGCTATTGCGGGGTGGCTGCACAATGCTTCCTCGTCGTCTGTGGGCAGATCGGGAATATCTGTTTGCAATTGGGCTTCTTCTACATTTACGGTTATAACGGGAAGTGGGAATGTGCGGGTCTGGTCGCCGCAGATTAAGACGTGTTCGATGAGCGATGCGCGAGCGAATATGCGTTCGAGACGTTCTGGGTTGACAAATTCGCCGTTGCTCAATTTAAATTGCCGTCCAACGCGCCCCTGGAATGTCAAAAATCCCTCGTCGTCCATGCTGAACACATCACCTGTGCGATACCACACTTTGCCGTCTTCATCGGTTACGAGTACTTCGGCGGTGCGTTCGGGGTCGTTGAGGTACCCCGTCATGACGTGGTTGCCGTGTACCCACAATTCGCCAATGCCATCGCCGCTGCCGCGATAGGTTTTTGTTTTTGGATCACCGTGAGCGATTTCCTCGCCTGTTTCGGAGATGATTTTTACTTCTTGTAATGGCTTTCCAACGGTGCCTGTTTTTTGTCCGGTCAGGACATTTGCCGCGATCAGGGGGCTGCATTCGGTGACGCCATAGCCTTCGAGCGAGGTGATGTCCAGTACGTCCTGGAAAAAGTCGAGGGCTTCGGGGTCGGCTTTTGCCGAGCCGACGATTAACAATTCGAGGCGGCTGCCCACGCGTTGGGAGAGTTTTTCTTTGATTTGTCCGACGACCTTTTTGCCCAGTGTGGCATTGACGAGGTGGTCGATGATCGATGCTTCACCGCGTGCAACGCGCTGTTTGGCGCGCACTGACCGGGCGACCAATGCGCCTTTTGCACCACCGGCATCGATTTCTTTTCGCACGTTGCCAAATACTTTGTCTAAGATCAGGGGGACAGTTAAAAAGCCATGGGGTTCAGAATATCGAATATCTACGAGTACGCGATCTGGTGACCGCGCCAGGTCCAGTGTCCAGCCTTTTGATAGGGGGTAATAGATATTTAATATGCCCATGGTGTGATAGTCGGGCGCGGATTTGAATAAGATGAGCGGGTCGCGGTTGCTGATCGTATCCCATACGGACAGGATATTGCCGACGAGATTGCGATGGGTTTGAACCACGCCTTTGGGAAGACCTGATGATCCCGATGTGTACACGATTTTCGATTCGTCATCGGGTTCTATTGCTATGTCTGGGGGCGGTGATTCTGCGCCTTTTTGGGTTAGTTCAAAGAATGAGCGTGCGTTATCGCCTTGTCCTTCTGTCAGGACGATCTGAGGGGGATTGGTCAGTTGGTCGCGCACGCGCTCGACCTGTTCCAAACTTCTCGTATCTGTGAACAAATAGGCAATGCCCGAGTGGTTGATGCTGTGTACGAGCAGATCATCGGGCAATTTGTTGCAGATTGGCACTGCCGATAATCCCAGTATGTCGCAGGATAAGAAGACCAGGACAGATTCCAGACCGCCATCGGTCAATAGCCCGATGCGCTGTCCTTTTTCCAGTCCTATTTGCGCCAGGCCCGAGGCCAATCGGTCTCGCTGTGTCTTTAACTGCAGATAGGTCAACGGCACATATTGCAATCGCCTTTCGCCAGGCTCCTCTGGCTGACGCAATACGCGTACCGCCGTGCGATCCGCATGCCGGTCAAAACTGTCATTCAATAAGTCCTTGAGTGTCTGGCTCATGGTTGGTCCTCCCATTTTTGGCCATTATTTTTCGGCATCAGAGATTCCAGCTTATCAAGCCATCTGGTGAAATGTTCGCATTTTGTTCGCAAGGTATGTAGTCCTATTCTCTCCGCTATAATGGGACCAGCTGATACCTTCATTACTGCATACTCAGGAATTTCGGCGATAATCCACCGAATACGTTTTTTTCCCACAACTCGGAAATTGAATAGTTTTCAAGCCATCCGCCCAGAGATTCGGAGTCCAACCGCTTGAAAGTAGAACTGCGCCCGTCGCGTTCGACAACGACGATGTCTTCTGGCTCAAAGCAATCGACCAGCGGCATGGATTGTGTAGCGAGAATGACCTGTATGCGGGTTGATACGGCGCGTATCAGGCCCCCAACTATGTTAATGGCGTAGGGATGCAGCCCGAGTTCTGGTTCGTCGAGAATCAAAACATCCGGCAAATCCTGTTCTGGTTGAAGGAGCAGTGTCACGAGTGCTATAATTCGCAACATACCATCCGATGCTTGCGATACGCTGAATACCTGGTCGCTGTTTCTTTCTCGCCAGCCCAAAAGAAGACTGTCATATTGCGGTTCCAGTTCAAAGTCGGAAAAGAAAGGCACGATCAGGCGGATGGTATCTACAATTCGCTGGTAGCACTTACCGTCGTTCTCCCTCAAGCGAAGCAATACCGGCGCGATATTGGCAGCATCTTCCTTCAGCCATCGGTTATCATGCATTGACCACTTGCTTCTGATGCGGGCAGTATCCGACGTGTTATGAAATTGATATACGACGATTTTCCGCAGGATGTCGCGAATGACGCGGGCAGTGGTATCCTCTGCGGCCAAAATGGGGAGTTGCGGATCGTGGTAGCCTGCTCTCGTCTCGGTCCACTTTGCGATGGTGGGGTATTTGGAGCGAGAGAATCGGTATCGCTCGTCAGCGAAAATTAACGTATCTCCTGCTGCAAAAACCAGCCTGAAAGCGTACTGGTTTTCACCGGCGTCAGTCTGAAGTGTTATTTCGGTTTCTATCTCACGGGTTCTGGCGGGACCATCGTGCAAAAGGGTACTGGCACCCCCTTGTTGACTCACGAAAAGCTCAAGATTGCCCGGGGCGGCCAATGCCCAACTCATCATGTGAAAGAAGGAGATAAAGTTGGACTTGCCAACGCTGTTGGGACCGATAAGTGCCGTCAAACGACCAGGCTCGAAATCCTCCAGCGATTGAATGGTCTTGAAGCCCTTGAGAGTTATTTTTTTGAGATTGCTTCTCATGCTCAGTCCTTTAGCCCCTGCTGCGCCATCCGAAACTTGATGGCCGTAATTGGGTCGGGCAGGTCAATTGGGTAGGCTGTATCTTCGTAATGCTCAATCAAAGTAACGAGTGAATCCAACTCTTCACCCTCTGATGTTCCCGGTTTTGCATCAAAAATCTCGTCTGCACGCGCGAGGGCGGCTTTGTAATCTGCTTCTGTTTTTATTGGCTTGTGCATCACTTCGCCCCTCTATTTGAGTTGCATCAGATCGAAATTTCTTTGTAATCACCTGGGTTATTTCATGGCCTTTGCTTCGTGGTCCAGAACAGCTTTCACCTGCCATTCTTCGACGCCGTGGAACCAATCGAGAAACTGCTCAACGGAAGCACCTTCTCGAAGATTTTCGAACAGGGCATATACAGGGACGCGCGTTCCACGAAATACCCAGGCTCCGCTCACTTTGGCCGGATGTCGTTCGACGGCTGTGCATTTATCCCAGTTCACTTTATGATCACCTCGTATCATGTCTAACGATTTTATAGAGTACTGTGTGATTTATTAGCCCCTCTATTTCCCAAGATCAATATATCCTTCATTGACCATTTCATCAACCAATTCCTGTACGCGGTTCCATAGAACTGGCGCGCCGATTGAGATATGACTGTTGCTTTGCAAGACGCGGTCGGCAGTGATTCCGTGCTCTCGCCAGGCGCGTCCCTGGGTGTTGCAATTGTGCAGAAAGGGTTGGAAGCGGTCCAGCGCGCCCGCGAATTTTGCTTCGGGCGTTTCTTTTGCTTCAAATTCTTCCCATAACGCGCGTATTTCTGTGCCTTGTTCTGCAGGCAAGAGCGCAAAGATGCGGTCGGCAGCTTTTGCTTCGCGTTCGGCTTTGTCGGCATTGCCCGATTCGTCGTAGAGAAAGGTGTCGCCCGCGTCGATTTCCACGAGGTCGTGTACCAGTGCCATTTTGATTACTTTCAGGATATCCACTGGTTCGGGCGCATATTCCGCGAGGATGAGCGCAAACATGGCAAAATGCCAGGAGTGTTCGGCGTCGTTTTCTTTGCGTGTTTCGTCGAGCAAATAGGTTTGCCGAATGATTTGCTTGAGTTTATCGATTTCGAGGAGAAATGCGATTTGTTGTTGTAATCGGTCGGTCATGATAAAAGCTTTCAGCGATCAGCGGTAGGGGACGGCCCTTGTGCCGTCCCAGCCGTTAGCGGGCGACCACAAGGGATCGCCCCTACAATAATTCACCTAAAATTCGCATTATTCCAGTTAGTTTTTCACCGGGTTGGAGGCGTATCAGGCCCGCGTCAATGCCCTGGTTTTGCAAATTGAAGGCGTTGGTGACACAGGTGTAGGGTTCAAAGCATACGATGGGACGGGTGTCGGGGGCGTAGAGTACGAGTTCGCGGAATATGTCATTGGCTTCCATTGCGATGGTTACGCCTTCGGTTGGGTCGATATACTCGCATCTGCTCCATCCATCGGCTATAGATACGCCGGACCAGACGTTGTCGTAATACCGGTCTTTTAAAAGGGTGTTTTCGCGTACGTCAAATACCGTGCCGTCAACGGGTAGTACTTCTCCTGTGGGTATCGGGTCGTCGCGCAAGGGCCAGTACGTTGAGACTGGCATGCGCACGGTGCATAAATCCCGGTTGCCACTTTCAGTGAGGGGTAGAGGGAAATAGGGATGGATACCCAGGCCAGCGGGCATGTCGCTGTCGCCGACGTTGGTGCCTTCAAATTCGAGGTGTAGTATTCTGTCTTTCAGTCGATATGTTACCCGCGCTTCAAAGGGGAAGGGATAGTGTGCGCCGATTTCCGGGAAGTCCGTTGATGTGAAGACGCTGGTTACCCACGCACCTTCTGCGGTGCCAGTTTCGACTACGCGCCAGGGGCGTTCGTGGACATAGCCGTGAGAGGCGTGTTCGCCTGGGGCAGGGGTTTGGAGCTGGTATTTCACGCCTTCAAATGTGAATTTGCCGCCGTCTATGCGGTTGGGCCAGGGGTATAATATGGGGGTGCCGTATCCGCTGGCACGGCCTTTCAAGGTGTCGGGATCGGGTGGGGAGTAAATGAGTTCTAACAGGCCATCATCTTTTGAGATTTTGTACGAGATGCAGTTGTTGCCCACCGAGGGCAGGATCCGGGCTTCACAATTGGTTTCGAAATCGCGCAGTACGTAGAGCGCGTGTCCGTGAAAGTCCTCTTGTTGTACGCCATATTGTGCCATTGTTCCCCCTTTACTCCGGCAAGGGCCAGGCTTCGCCGGCCATGAATCCGCCATCTACGTAGATGGATTGTCCGGTGACATAATCCGATGCGGGTGCGGCGAGGAATACGGCTGTGCCGACGAGGTCTTCAGGTGTTGCCAGTCGCTTTATGGGCAGACGGGATTCTCCCCATTCGCGCATTGTATCATTTTCCCAGAGCCGCTCGGTCAATGGCGTGACCACAAAGCCCGGGCATATTGTGTTTACCTGGATGTTGTGTTTGCCCAGTTCTAATGCCTGGGCTTTCGCGAGTTGTCCAACGGCGCCTTTGGTGGCGGTATAGACGGAAATTTGCGACAAGGACCAGTCGGTTGTCAAAGAGCCGATGTGGATGATTTTGCCCTGTTTGCGCGAGATCATGTGTTTGACTACGGTCTGTGTTAAGAAGTAGAGGCCCTTCAAGTTGACGGCCATGATTTCGTCGTAGTGTTCTTCTGTTACGTCTTCAAATGGCTCGCGTATGTTCATTCCCGCGTTGTTGACGAGGATATCGATTTGTCCATACGTTTCGAGTGCTGTATCGACGCCACCGCGCACGGAGTTCAGGTCTTTCATGTCCATTTCATAAGCGAGCGCGTCGCCTCCCGCTTGTCGAATTGTGGCTACGACTTCGTCAAGTTGAGACCGCGTGCGCGCAGCACATACGATTTTCGCGCCCTGTGCAGCTAATCCCTCTGCAATACCGCGTCCAATACCACGCCCCGCTCCAGTTACTATGGCGACGCGACCTTCGAGTGAAAACAATGACATTAATACCTCCTGGGAATAAAATACATCATCTCTATTGCAATAATATGCTAAATTTAGCATATTATCTATTATGGATGCAAAACCACAAAGACCCATTATCTGGATCGGTTCATCGCTAAGAGACCTGCGGAAACTTCCAGGCGCAGTGAGACGAGAAATTGGGCACGCGCTTCACCTGGAGGAAGTTGGAGAAAGATCTCATAAAGCAAAGACGTTAAAGGGCTTTTCTGGCGTCATTGAAATTGTCAGCGATTATGCAACAAACACTTATCGAGCAGTTTATGCAATAAAAATCGATGACAACATTTATGTATTGCACGTCTTTCAAAAAAAATCAAAACGCGGTATCGCAACAACAAAACGCGATCTGGATATGATAAAGAGACGTTTGCAGATTGCACAACACATTGCAAAGGAAAACAGAATATGAGCGAAAAAGCAGACTACACAGTCGGGTCCGGCAATGTTTTTAAGGATTTGGGATTTGATCGCCCAGAAGAGGAATTGGCAAAATCAAATCTGGCAATTCAAATTAATAAAATCATTGGACAGAAGGGTTGGACTCAAAAAAAAGCCGCAGGTGTTCTCGGTATCGACCAACCCAAAGTCTCTGCACTTAAGAATGGACGATTGGCCGGATTTTCTATCGAGCGTCTGTTGTCTTTCTTGCGGGCATTAGGCCGGGACATCGATATCGTCGTACGTCCGAAAACCGAGGATGTAGCACATATCCAGGTCGCAGAAGCCATCAATCGTCCCAGGTATATCACACGATAGAGTAAGACAGGACAACCGATTCATTTTTTTTCAAACTGCCGCTGCAGTATTTCCCACAAGGGGTTCGGTCCTCTCGGTTTGAGAGGTTCGGGATCTTTGCCCTGTTCAATCGCCTGCCAGTAACGCCATCCCATTTTTTGACCTGGCGCGATTTCATAATCGAGTCCCGTCCATGTGCCGCTGCCGCGAAATGCATAAAAAGCCCAGTGCCAGTCGCGCTGGTTATAGATTTCGATGAGGTCGGCCATATATGCTGCCGCGCCTTCAAGGCGACGGTCGTACCAGAATTCCGAGGCGATTATTCGATGTGCGGGTATGTTGTATTGTTCGGAAAATTGTTGAACTGCGTGCATTTGCTGCGCAAGGCGATCAATGGTCCAGGATTCTGTTGGTCCGTTCCACGATTTGGGCACGCGGTTCGGATAGGCGTATCTGCCTTTATTGACGCGATAGGTTACCATTTGCCAGGGTCCGGGGTTATGAAAGGCGTATAAGACCTTGTCATCGTCAACGGGTCGATTGTAGTCGAATGCCCTGGGAGATGCATAGAACCAGCCGTCGAGGATGATGGGGGTGTCCTTATCTACGGATCGGATTGCTTTGACCATTTCCCGGTTGAATTGGTTGAGGTCGGCTGGCGTGTTCTGGATGCGCTTGAACCACTGGGCGAATTTTTCTTCTGGCGCATCAAAGCCGAATGCCTTGTCCGGGTGTGGTTCGTTGAGGGGATTGTAGGCCACGATGGCGGGGTGTGTTTTCAGGTGTGCGGCGAGTTGGCGCCAGAACTCGAAGGCCTGGAGATGATATTTTTTGTCTTTCCAGAGCCGCGCATCATCCTTGTCATTGTTTAGTTGTTTCCAGCGTGCGCCGGGTAAGCTGAGCATTGTGAGCACGACTTTGATCCCGTTGCGTTCGGCTTGGTCGAGTGCTTTGATCAATAGGGATATGTCGGTTTCGTTGAGTGCCTCGAAGTTGTCCGCATTGCCAATCAGGAAGTCCCTGCCTTCGGCGGGCCATGCATCGGGTAGGAGGCGTACATAGTCCAATCCCAATTCTCTGGCTGCGACGTACCATTCGGGACGGTGTTGTGCATTTTGTTGATTGGCGCCTTTGCGCTGCGTATTCCAAAAGGCGATTTTGGAAGGGTCGGCGATGGCACTGCTCGCAGAGAGTAATGCGACGGATAGCAATATGCGAAAAATCATTTTTTACTCCTTCAGTGTGTCTTTCAAGAATCGTCCGGTGTGCGAGGCTGTGACAGATACCACGTCTTCGGGTGTGCCGCAAGCAATTAAATCGCCGCCGTCTTCTCCGCCTTCTGGGCCCAGGTCGATTACCCAGTCGGCGGTTTTGATTACGTCCAGGTTGTGTTCGATTACGATTGCGGTGTTGCCCGCGTTGACGAGTCGGTTGAGTACGTCGAGCAGTTTCTGGATGTCGGCAAAGTGCAGTCCCGTTGTCGGTTCGTCGAGGATATACACGGTCTTGCCCGTGCTCGGTCGCGCCAATTCGCGCGCCAATTTCACGCGCTGGGCTTCGCCGCCCGAGAGCGTGGTCGATGCTTGTCCCATTTTGATATAGCCCAGGCCTACGTCAAAAAGGGTTTGGAGCGATCGCTGGATGCCGGGTATATGGGTAAAATGCGATAGGGCTTCGGCTACTGTCATTTTCAGGACATCGGCAATGGACGCACCCTTATAGGTTATGTCAATCACGTCGCGGTTGTAGCGTTTTCCGCCACAATTTTCACATGTGATCCACACATCGGGCAAGAAGTGCATTTCAATACGGCGCGCGCCCAGGCCCGCACAGGCATCGCACCGCCCGCGCTTGTGATTAAAGCTGAAATGCCCGGTTTTAAATCCGCGCACCTGGGCGTCTGGCAGACTGGCATACAGGGTGCGTATTTTGTCGAATACTTTGACATAAGTCGCGGGATTGCTGCGCGGCGAATAGCCAATGGGTGTCTGGTCGATGTTGATCACTTTGTCGATGCGTTCTAATCCCAGTACATCGTCGTGTTCTCCCCAGGCTTTTTGCGCGCGGTTCACGCGGGCGGCGAGCGCGCCGAAGAGTACGTCGTTGACGAGCGAACTTTTGCCCGATCCCGATACGCCGGTTACGCAGGTCAAGGTGCCCAGCGGAAATGAGACATCGACATTTTTTAAGTTGTTATGCCGTGCGCCTACTACGCAAAGCGATCCCCGTTCGGGGTTTCGCCGCTCATCGGGGACTTCGATTTGCAAATCGCCTGCGAGATAATGCGCGGTTATTGAGCCGTTGTTGGTTTTTAATTTGCGCGGATTGCCAGCGGCTACGATGCGTCCGCCTTCAACGCCTGCGCCGGGCCCAAAGTCCAGAATGTGATCTGCCCGATTCAAGGTCTCGCGGTCGTGTTCGACAATGAGGAGAGAGTTGCCCAGGTCTCGCAGTTGTGCCAGTGCAGCCAATAACTGGTGGTTGTCGCGCTGGTGCAGGCCAATTGTCGGCTCGTCAAGCACGTAGAGTACCCCGGTGAGACCGGATCCGATCTGGCTGGCGAGGCGGATGCGCTGGGCTTCGCCGCCCGATAGCGTGGGTGCTCGCCGTCCCAGGTTCAAATATCCCAGGCCCACTTCGTCGAGAAACCGCAGGCGGCTCTGAATTTCGTGCAATACCTCTGCGGCGGCTTCGCGTGCCTGTCCTTCTAATACCATTGCGTCGAAATAGGTGCGTACCTCGCGGATGGGCATTGCTACCAGTTGGGGCATTGTTTTGCCGAATAGTTTTATCGCAGTACTTTCTGGCTTTAGACGGGTTCCCTTGCAGGACGGACACGGGACATCCTGGATAAAGTCTCCCATTAGACGCCGAAAACGCGGCGCTTGCCGCACGAGGGTTTCAATTGTGGGAAACAGGCCCTTGAATTGGAATGAGATTAGCCCAGGCCCTTTTAACCACCGCGTGCCCAAACCGTATAAGATCGCATGTTGCCCTTCTTTTGAGATGCGTGCAAAGGGGGTATAAAGATTAAAGCCCGCGGCTTTGCCGACCGCTGATAGCATGTTGCCTATTTGTGTGTGCGGTTCTACTTTTCCCCAGGCGAGTACTGCGCCTTCGGATAGTGATTTGTGAGTGTCGGGGATCAGGGTGTGGATGCCCATGCCGCGCTGCGTTCCCAGTCCTTCGCAGGATAAACACCAGCCTTCGGAGCTGTTGAATGATAGATGCTGAGGGGTTATTGTTTCAAAACTGCGCCCGCAGGATGGGCACGAGAGGTACTGGCTGAATCGCGTTTCTTCGCTATCATCGGGCGATGCGACGATCAAAATGCCTCCCGAGATATCCAGCGCGATTTCGATGGAGTCCGCGATGCGTTTGCGGTTCTTTTTTTCTGCGATTACGCGATCTATCAGGATTTCGAGCCTGTGAGTCTGTCTGTAATCGATTTCTGGGGGGGTTGACAGGTTGAAAACTGCGCCATTGAGTCTGCCGCGCAAGTAGCCTTCGCGGTGAAAGCGGTTGATCAAACTGGTATAATCCTCGCCTTTGCCGAGTTCTATGGGCGCGAGAAGGTAGAGGCGTCGTTTCATTTTTAGCACGCGCGCTACAATTTCCTGCACGGACTGACTGCCCGCCAATACATCGCAATCTGGACAATAGGTGTCGCCCAATAATGCGTAGAGTGCTCGCAGATAATCGTAAACCTCTGTTACCGTGCCTACGGTTGAGCGTGGGTTTTTGCTCGCGGCTTTTTGTTCAATGGCAATCGCGGGAGACAAGCCTATCACGCGATCTACCTTTGGTTTGGGCATTTGTCCCAAAAACTGCCGCGCATAAGCGGATAGGGATTCGACATATCGCCGCTGTCCTTCAGCGTAAATTGTGTCGAGTGCCAGGGAAGATTTTCCCGATCCGGATACGCCGGAGATCACGGTCATTTTTTCGCGGGGAATGGATACATCCACATTTTGCAAATTGTTCTCTCTCGCCCCTACAACGTCAATTGTTCGCACATGGCCATTGGCGATTCGCTTACCGTTTTTCTCAGGTGCAGGTGGTGTGCGCGATAGCACTTCGCCAAGCGCGCGCGCCGTGTGAGAGTTGGGAGATTGCGTCAGGTGCTCGGGTGTGCCTTCTGCTATAATTTGTCCCCCGTCTTCGCCGCCTTCAGGTCCCAGATCGATTACCCAATCCGCGGTTTTGATCACGTCCAGGTTGTGCTCGATAACCACCACGGAATTGCCCATATCCGCGAGCCGATGCAATACGTTTAAGAGATTTTGTATATCGGCAAAATGCAGGCCCGTCGTCGGTTCGTCCAGGATGTACAGGGTTTGACCCGTGCTTCTGCGGCACAGTTCTTTTGATAGCTTGACCCGTTGTGCTTCACCGCCGGAGAGCGTTGGTGCGGGCTGGCCCAATTTGACGTAGCCCATTCCCACATCAATCAGGGTTTGGAGGATGCGGTGAATGCCGGGGATTGCCTGAAAAAACAGATGCGCTTCTTCGACTTCCATCGCCAGCACATCGGCAATGGACTTGCCCTTGTATTTGACGTCCAGGGTCTCGCGATTAAAACGCCTCCCTTCACACACGGGACACGTTACCCACACGTCGGCGAGGAAATCCATTTCGACGAGGTTTGCGCCATTGCCCTTACACGCCTCGCATCGCCCGCCCTTTACGTTGAAACTGAAGCGTCCGGGTTTATAGCCCCGTACTTTTGACTCGGGCAACTCGGCAAATAATTTTCGAATGGGATCAAATACACCCGTATATGTCGCTGCGTTGCTGCGCGGCGTGCGTCCGATGGGCTGCTGGTTGATCTCGATGACTTTGTCCAGGAGGTCTATGCCTTCGATGCAGCGGTGCGCGCCTGTTTCCGTTTCTGCGCGGTTGAGTTCTCGCGCGAGAGCAGGGTAGAGAATATCGGCAATTAGCGATGATTTTCCCGATCCGGATACGCCCGTGATACAGGTAAATACGCCGATGGGAATTTTTACATCAATATTTTTGAGGTTATTTTGAGATGCGCCCCGAATCCATAAGTTGCGATGCGATACGGAGCGCCTTTCGGGCACTGCTATTTTCTCTTTTCCCGAGAGATAAGCTCCCGTTACCGAGCGGGTTCTTCTCGCTACCTGTTTCCACGTTCCTTCGGCGACTATCCGACCACCGAGGTGCCCGGGACCGGGTCCAAAATCTATTACGCGATCTGCGCGCCGCATGGTGTCTTCGTCGTGTTCGACGACGATTACGGTATTGCCCACGTCCCGCAGGTGGCACAAGGCGTCGAGCAATCGCCGATTGTCGCGGTGGTGCAGACCTATTGACGGTTCGTCCAGTACATAGGTTACACCGACCAATCCAGATCCGATCTGGCTGGCGAGGCGAATGCGTTGCGCCTCACCGCCGGATAGCGTGGGTGCCGTGCGATTGAGTGTGAGATAGTCGAGACCTACATCGAGGAGAAATTTCAATCGCCCGCGAATTTCTTTTAAGGCGTCTTCGGCGATTCGCGCCTGAGTCTCGGTCAATTTGAGGCTTTGAAAAAAGGCGTGTGCGCGATCGACTGTCATCGCGGTGACATCGGGCAGGGTCTGTCCTTCGATTTTGACGGAGAGGGCTTCGGGTTTCAAGCGCGTGCCTTCGCATACGGGACACATGCCCACGCGCATGAAGGGTGCGAGACGTTTGCGTACTACGGGGCTTCGTCCTTCGGCAAATTGCCGTTCCATCGGTGGCAGGATACCTTCAAACCCATCGCGATGGCGTTTTATGCTGCCATTGCTGCGGCGCCATTCAAAGGTCATTTTGCCATCTATGCCGTATAATAATGCTTGTTGGCCCTCTGGTGAGATGCGTTTCCAGGGCGTTTGTAAATTTGCACCATGGTGCTTCAAAACGCCCGCGTAATAGTGAGCTTTCCACCGATTTTTGGGTACGCCCAGTGGCGCAATAGCGCCCTCCATGACAGATAATTCGGGATTGGGAATGGCTTTTGCCAGATCCATTGCAAAGCGCGTGCCCAAACCGCGACAGCCGGGGCACATGCCCTGTGGGCTGTTGAATGAGAATAATTGCGGCACAGGTTCCTGCGCGCTGCGTCCACATGTGGGACAGGAAAAGTGCGTACTCAGCAAAAGATCATCTTCGCCTTCTGCGCTGACGATGATCGCCCCTTTGCCCATTATGAGACCGGCATCGACGGCTTCGCCAATGCGTCCTCGCATTGTTTTTTTTGCGATAACCCGATCAATTACGACTTCGATATCGTGTCTTTTGTAGCGCTCCA
This sequence comes from Candidatus Latescibacterota bacterium, assembly GCA_965205975.1. GTDB lineage: Bacteria > Latescibacterota > UBA2968 > UBA2968 > UBA2968 > VXRD01. Next base: position 3,759,001 of record OZ242195.1, on the reverse strand, counting down.
ATTTCGGGGTCTGGGTCAATGTCGCGATCTGTCCATCTACGCGCGCGCGGATATAGCCCTCTTTTTGCAAATTTTCAAACAGGTCGTGGTATTCCCCTTTTCGCCCCTGTACGAGAGAAGAGAGTATGTGAATGCGCGTGCCTTCATCCAGTGCCATGATCTGATCTACGATGCCGTCGCGCGTTTGCACCCCAATTGGCGTGTCGTCATGTACGCAATGGGGGGTGCCAATACGCGCAAATAATACGCGCAAATAGTCGTAGATTTCGGTCATTGTGCCCACGGTTGAGCGGGGATTGCGCCCGGCGGTCTTTTGTTCGATGGAAATCGTTGGCGACAATCCCGTAATTTGATCGACTTCGGGTTTTTCCATCTGTCCTAAAAATTGACGTGCATACGCCGATAGGGATTCTACATAACGCCGCTGACCTTCGGCATAGATGGTGTCAAAAGCCATTGACGACTTGCCCGAACCGGAAACGCCGGTAAAACATATTAGCGCGTGTCGGGGCAACGTCAGATCTACATTGTGCAGGTTGTGTACTCGCGCACCTTTTACGACGATGCTTTTTGTTTCCATAAGACTCCCGATTTTTAATTTTTAATTTGTTTGTATTGCAATATACTATACGCACGTTCACCCATCAAGAGAGAACTCACCGGGTGATTGCAGTGAGGGAAAATCCTTGTCATTGGACTTCTTTCGCTTTATACTTTCAAGTGCCAATATTTGCCCTACTACGCACGGGGGACGGTATGACAAAAATTTTGACTATTGATAGTGAAGAAGCCGCTGTAAAAAGGATTGTCAAGATTCTCGAATCCAATGATTATCAGGCACAGAGCGCGACAACGTGGACCGAAGCGGTTGATGCGATCGCGCACGGACAACCCGATCTGGTGTTGCTCAATCTCGAGATGCCGGTTGTTTACGGCGATGTGTTGATCGAATTTATTCGCGAAGAAGGCTTTGAAATGCCAGTAATTGTGGTATCGTTTCCCGTTGAGGAAGCAGAAGCCAAAGCGCTCTTGGAACAGGGTGTTTACGGTATTGTTGAAAAACCATTTGAAGACAAAACGCTTATCGAAAAAATAGAGCATGTGTTCGACATAGCCGAATTAGAGGAAAATATAGAAGCGGATACACCAGCAGACGCAGAGGAAACCGAGCAAAAAGTATCTGAGGAAAGTACTGAAGAAGGAGAAGAGGCGGAAGCGCCATCGGAAACGTCCTCGGAGGAGGATAAATCAGAACCCTTCCTCAAACAATCGCGCGATCTCAGATCTGCGCCGCGCACCGGGATGAGCAAGCGGAAAAAGATTATTATGTTCACCGTGATCGGAATCTATATTCTCTTCGCGGTCTTTGCCGTCATGTATTTTTTCACAGACGAAGTTCCGGCATTTGTCGGTCGGATACTCAGCAACTGGTAGAAGGGAGTTTTCAATGGGATTAAATGTCGCCGTGGTCGGTTTGGGGGGTATTGGCAACCGACACGCCACGATTTATAATGGTCACGACCAATGCAATCTCGCTGCTGTTTGCGATATAGACCAAAGACGCGCAGATGCCGCGGCGTCGCAATACGGTGTTAGGGCATTTTACTCTGTACAAGATATGCTCAACGCGGGGCTGGATATCGCGGTGGCAAGTGTTGCGACTGCCGGTCATGAAAATGGTGGCGATCACTATAAACCTACGATGGAACTCCTCGAAGCGGGTGTTCATGTACTCGGAGAAAAACCGATTTCGAATAATATTGACGAGGCAAAAGAGATGGTTGCCAGAGCAAAAGATAAAAATCTGCGCTATGGTATTGACCTCAATCACCGTTTTACGCCTGCTGCTGCGCGTGCCAAAGATTGGGTTGATCAGGGTAGGCTGGGCGAGATCAATATTATCAATATGACTATGTGGATCAATAATCCCCGAGAAACGTCGCCGTGGTTCCACATTCGCGCCTTGCACCCGCACTCTATCGATGTTATGCGCTACTTTTGCGGCGATATTGAAAAGGTGAGTGCCTTTTTTAAGCGCGGCCTGGATCGAGATGGCAATCGCCGCGTGTGCTGGTCAAATATGCAACTCAACATGCGCTTTTCAGACGGTACGGTGGGTAATCTCACCGGAAGTTACGATGCCACGGGACCGGGAGGGTCTTATGGTCTCGAACGTCTCGAAGTTGCCGGATCAGACGCTCGCTTTGTGCTCGAAGAAGCCTGTGAACGCCTGCATTTTCACCCCCGCCGCTCAATGGAACTCGAACGCTATGACTATATCGGCGGTATGATGGGGTTCAACGAAACATTTCAAAGCCGCATTGGGCGATGGATAGAGCAAAATCTTGAAGACGCATCTCCCGAAGATATCGAAGGTTCGGGTGAAGAAGCACTCAAAGCACAGATGGTTATTGAAGCGGCGATAAAATCGTGGGAAACAGATGCAGTCGTCGCTGTTGAAGATGTGTGACGTTCAGGAGAAAACTCTGTGAAACCAATTTCTACATTTGTGGTCAAACCCTCATTGCCCAAATCCCTTCAGGGCCTGGAAGCACTGGCGTATAATCTGCGCTGGGCGTGGGATCCGGATACGATGGATCTGTTTCGACGCATTGATCCCATTCTCTGGGAAACCGTTTATCACAATCCGGTGCGTATGCTCAATGATATCAGCCAGGAACGCCTGAATCAACTCTCTGAAAATCCGGGATTCATGGCGCATTTTAAGCGGGTCTCAGAGTCTTTCCGCGCGTTTATGGATGGGGAGACCTATTTTCACTCCGCCCACGGCAAAACAGCGTCCGATATTCAAATCGCCTATTTTTCTGCGGAGTTTGGTCTCACCGAAAGTCTGCCGATTTATTCGGGTGGTCTGGGGGTGTTGGCTGGGGATCATCTCAAATCTGCGAGTACTCTGGGGTTGCCCTTTTCTGCTGTGGGTCTGCTGTATCAACACGGATATTTCAATCAGTATCTCACAAATGACGGTTGGCAACAAGAAGAATATATCGAAAATGACTATTACGCACTACCCGTCCAGATTGTTCGCGATGAGCGCGGTCGGGATATCACTATTACGCTCTCATATCCCGAAGCAGAAGCGCGGGTGCGGATATGGAAAGTGCAGGTTGGACGCATTCCCCTGTACTTGCTCGATACCAATTTGATGGAAAATCCGCCATCTATCCGCGAGATTACAGCACAGCTCTACGGTGGCGATAGTGAGACGCGCATCCGGCAGGAAATTCTGCTGGGTATTGGCGGTGTGCGCGCGCTCAACGCATTGGGCATACAGCCCACGGTATGCCACATGAATGAAGGGCATTCGGCTTTTCTGGGGCTGGAGCGCATACTGCAGGCGATGCACAACAGTGGTGCCACATTTGAACAGGCGGCAGAGTACACGTCGGCAGGCCACGTTTTTACGACCCATACCCCCGTTCCGGCCGGGCACGATGTTTTTCCCGTTTCTCTGATAGAAAAATACTTCAGATCCTACGCGCAGGATCTCGGTCTTTCCATGTCTGCATTCTTCGCTTTGGGGCGCGAGAATCCCCATAATGTCAGCGAGGGTTTTAATATGACAGTGCTCGCGTTCAGGCTGTCGTCCTATCGCAATGGCGTTAGCAAACTCCACGGCGAGGTCTCGCGCAATATGTGGCAGTCGCTGTGGCCCGGGCTGCCAAAAAATGAAATACCCGTCGAATCCATTACCAACGGCGTTCATATTGCTTCCCATATCTCGCAACAAATGCGCGCCCTTGAAGACAATTACATGGGGCCTCGACGCCTGGAGGAACCACACGATCAGAGTGTGTGGGAGACGATAGACCACATTCCGCCCGAGGAACTCTGGCGCGTCCACGAGCGCAGAAGAGAACGCCTCGTTGCATTTGCGCGGCAGCGTCTTAGAAAGCAGTTGCAGCGAGAAATAGCGTCGTCAATCGATATGGCGCGCGCCGACGAGGTTCTGACTTCCGATGCGCTTACAATTGGATTTGCCAGGCGTTTTGCGACTTATAAACGCGCAACGCTTTTGTTTCACGATCTCGAGAGGCTCACGCGTATTTTGTGCAATGAAGAACGTCCCGTTCAGGTTATTTTTGCGGGCAAGGCGCATCCGCAGGACCATGCGGGAAAAGAATTTATTCAGGAAATTTTCAGTCTTACGCAGCGCGAGTATCTCCATCGGCGTCTGGTTTTTATCGAGAATTACGATATGTGTGTGGCGCGTTATCTCGTGCAAGGGGTCGATATCTGGCTGAATACGCCGATGAGACCGCAGGAAGCCAGCGGTACCAGTGGCATGAAAGCCGTTGCCAATGGCGCGTTAAATCTCAGTGTACTCGATGGCTGGTGGGACGAAGCGTATCAACCGGAATTGGGCTGGGAGATCGGTCACGGTAAAGAATACGACGATCCGGCGTATCAAAACCAGATTGAAGCGCGGGCGATTTACAATATTCTCGAGAAAGAAGCGGTGCCGCTTTTTTATAATCGCGGTGTGGATGGATTGCCCAGAGGATGGATCGCCCGGATGAAGAATGCTATGCGCGTGTTGTGTCCAAAGTTCAATACCCACCGCATGGTGCAGGAATATACCGAGCGGTTCTATTTGAAGGCGCATGCGCGATCAAAAGACCTCTCGGATAACAATGGCGCGAGAGCCAGTGCTCTGGCCGAATGGAAAGATAGAGTTCGCCAGGGGTGGAAGGATGTCGCGGTCCGTTCTGTAACGTCGAGCCAGGCGCAGACATCACATGTGGGCGACAAGGTCGAAATTCGCGCGGATGTCGCGTTGGGCGACTTGAGTGTAGAGGATGTGGCTGTCGAAATTTTTCACGGGCAGGTCGGCGCAGAGGGGCAGATTGTCCAGGGCGAGTCGCTGCCTATGGTGCTTGTGGATTCCCATACTTTTGTGGGGCACCTGCCTTTGCAAAAAAGCGGCCGATGGGGCTATACAGTTCGCGTTCGCCCGCACCATCAGGACCTCAATTCGATATGTGAGACTGGATTAATTATCTGGGCGTGATATCTATGACCAATCTCTCCCCAAAATCCTTCACAGATGATCCCATCTTTGACGCATTTCTCCAAGATGCTCTTCAAAGCCGTTCCGATTACAATGTAAAACTCTTGACCCGTGCCTTTCATTTTGCGAGGAAGGCACATCAAGATCATTTTCGCAAGTCGGGCCAGCCGTATATTGTACACGCGCTTGAGGTTGGGCGCATCCTGATAGATCTCAAGCAGGATACTGTAACTCTGGTGGCTGGTATTTTGCACGATACCATAGCGCACGGCACAGCAACCCACGCACAAATCGCGCGTCATTTTGGTTCTCATATTGCCGATCTGGTTGACGGTGTGACCAGGATTAAAGATCTGTCCTTCCAATCGCAAGAGGCCGAGCAAGCCGAGAATTTCCGCAAGATGTTTCTGTCTTTGATCAATGACTTGCGCGTCGTTCTTGTTAAGTTTTGCGAACGTCTGCACAATATGCGTACGCTGGATCCCCTGCCTCCTGAAACGCGCGAGCGCATGGCGCGTGAGAGTCTCGATATTTACGCGCCTCTGGCACACCGTTTGGGGATTGCGCGTATTCGGTGGGAGCTTGAAGACCTGGCTCTCAAATGGCTCGAGCCGGAAGCCTATCGCGCGATTAGCAAAAAGATCCGTCTTAAGAGACGAGAACGCGAGGCCTATATCGAAGAGATGCGCGTGCCACTGCAAAAAATACTCAAGGAAGCAAATATTCGAGGGGAGATCACGGGACGGCCCAAAAACTTCTTCAGTATTAACCGGAAGATGCAGACGCGGAGCAAAGCTTTTGAAGATATCTACGATTTGTTAGCCATCCGCATACTGGTCGATACGGTCCAGGAATGTTATCACGTTCTGGGTATGATTCACTCGCTCTATACACCGGTTATGCCCCGGTTTAAGGATTTTATTGCGACGCCCAAGAGCAATATGTATCAGTCTTTGCACACGACGGTGATAGGCCCGCGCGGGTTGATGATCGAGGTGCAGATACGCACCCATGAGATGCACCAAACAGCAGAAGTGGGTATTGCAGCACACTGGCTTTACAAAGAGGGTTCTCCAGAAAGGTCGGAACTCGATCAACAAATAGATGGGCTTCGCAATATGCTCGAATGGCAGGGGGAGACATCAGATCCTCAAGAAATTATCGAGGAACTCAAGGTCGATCTTTTTTCAAATGAGATTTATGTTTTTACGCCCCAGGGCGATCTGATTCAGCTTCCCGATGAGGCCACACCCGTCGATTTTGCCTTTGCAGTGCATACCGAAATTGGCAATCGCTGCGTGGGTGCCCGCATTGACAGTCAGATGGTGCCATTATCTACGCCGCTTGAGACGGGGCAGACGGTTGAGATTATTACGTCGCCACACCAGCATCCGCACCGCGATTGGCTCGATTTTGTCAAGAGTGCCAAAGCGCGAAGTTGTATTCGACGGGTTCTGCGCGAAGAGGCTTTTAATCAGACAGAGACTTTTACTGCAACCATCCAGGTTACGGGCAAGGATCGCACCAATTTGTTGTCCGATATGACACGGGTTATGTCCGATCTCGGTGTTCCCATTTTGAGTGCCAGTATCGAGACGAGGCGCGAGGAGATTAACGACCAATTCCAGGTAGAGATCAAAGATGCCGACCATCTCGAAGAACTTCTGAAAAATCTCCGCAAGGTTCCCAATATTACCTCGGTTTATCGCCTCGAAGCCCCTCCGGAAAGTTCGTCTTGAGTAGTGGAATAAAGAAAATCACATCTGCTCTTCCAACCGACGCGTATCTTTAATGCGTGCATTCAGTTTTTTGATGGCATCTATATATTTTGCTTCAGACTTTCTGGCATAGGCTTCTTCTAATGCTGTTCGCGCCTGGTCAAACTGATCCGTGTACATGTAGCTCAGACCAAGATTGTAATATGCCTTATGGACTAAAGGGGAATTGGGATAGGTCTCGGTTACCCTTTGAAAGATGTCAAGCGCGGTATCCCAATTGCCCAGCTTGACCATTCTAAAGCCACGTTCCAATTCTGGTATTTTTTTGTCGGTTTCAAATGAGATATACACACGCTCGGTATAAGGCACAATCATCCGCATAAAAGAGCGAATAATTTGCGTCCGACACGCCTCAAAAAGACGCGAGCGATCAATACGGGGCGGCTTTAAATTCTTCCTTGATTCTTTTGCGCTCTCAGATTTGTCAAACTTCCTGGTTGCCAAAATTTTTGATGTGCGCAAATCCACAATACGCAGGCTGACACTTACCTTTGCAATTCCTTCACGGTAGTAGGTTCGCGTGGTATCGACTTCACCCGTCTTTTTATCTTTTTTCTCTACATCTTTGTGGGTTAAATCCTCTCTGTAGTTGTATTCTGAAATAGTGCCAGAGATGAGGGCGATGTTTCCGGTACGATTGTTCTGGCCAAAACCCGTCTTCAGGCTCTCGTGATCGAGTACTTCAAATCGTTTAGATTCAAAGAGGACCTGTGTCAACTCAGCGGAGAATTTATGGCTTCCTGAGTCTTTGGTTTCTCCACCTCCTACAACCCGGACAAGATCGCTGAGTGCCGATAAGACGCCGCTTCCCGAACCTTTAATTTCTCCAACCGAAATCTTATCAAAATCTTTTAGATTAATTTCCGCTGGCTGTGTTACCGTAACATAGAGTCCTGTACTGCCACAACCTGTAAACAGACCTGAGATCAACAGGAGAGTGAGATTGAACAACCGTATTTTTTTCATAACGAACCTCTTGGGGTTTAATAGAGATTACATTCTTGCACTGCTCAGTATAAAATGAGAAGGTTCTTCCAGCAAGCCTGAAAGAACCTCTTTTTTTTGATGAAAAACTAAAAGAGCCGATGTTCGCGCGTCGGCTCTTTTAGTTCGATCCGCTTTTTATCCGTTCTATGTTCATCTCATTGCATAAGCCCTATTGTGTGGCCCAACCGTTAAGAAAACAATTGTTTTATCTTCTCTGCCTTCGCAAAGGCAATACTGACACGCTTGTATATACCGACATTCTTCACAGATAACAAAAATCAATCTGAAGTTTCTATCCACCCGAGCACTGCGGCAACCCCGCAAATCTAATCCTCCAGAAACCTGCCCAAGACGTTCTGTGCGATCATAGGGGTTTTTGAGAATCTGCTCAACTCTTCGCTTGATGCGCTGGCGTATGTTCGAGTAGCGAGAAAGGTTTCGGGCGAATCGACCTTCATAAAACGCTTGATATTCATTCATCCCAAATTTCTGCGTGCGTATAAAATTTCAATTGACCTGATTTTTTTCTTTTAAGAATATCCTCCATGTCCTCATAAAGCGGAGTATTCTTATCGAGGTTGAAAATTTCTGGTTTCTGTTTTGCCAATTCTATGAGTTCTTCACGAACCACCTTGCGGATAAGTCCTTCCAGTTGCTGAATGCTCAGTGTGACGGTCGCTTCTGTAGTTATATCATTGCTCATTGTGATTATCCTCCTTAAAAATGGGAGAGGCATCCCAGTAATGGTCACCCATAGAATATATCCAAACCCAGTCGCAAAGTAAACAACCGATACTCATGATCTACGGGTTTTTATCCCTGTTCATCGATGGTTTCCCACACCAAAATGCGGTCTGGTTCAATAGATGGGTATATCTCATCTCCGACATGCCACTGTTGCTCACCGGAGATCGAGATCTGGATGGGTTGTCCCGCCCAGTTGGCGAGCAAGATGGTCGATGCGCCGAGGTCTTCGATGACTTCGATGGTCGCGGGAATTTCGCCTCCACGGGGTGAAATATTTTCCGCGCGGATGCCGAGGGTGGCGTTTGATGGGGCGTTGTGATCTGCGGTCATGATGGCCTGGTTCGAGGCTGTGAACCATTGGTTTTGCTGTTTGTGGACGTCTATTGTGTTGATGGGGGGATAGCCGAGTTGACGGGCGACGGTCGGAGAATTGGGCTGTTGGTAGATTTCTTCAGGGGTGCCGATTTGCAGGATTTTCCCTTCGGACAATACGGCGATTCGGTCGCCCATTGAGAGGGCTTCAACCCGGTCGTGGGTGACGTAAATCATGGGTGTGCGCAGGTCGCGCTGGAGGCGGATGAGTTCGACGCGCAATACTTCGCGCAATTTTGCGTCCAGGTTGGTGAGGGGTTCGTCCAGGAGAAAGAGTTGGGGTTGGCGCACGATGGCGCGTCCGATTGCGACGCGTTGCATTTCGCCGCCGGACAAGTGCGTGGCGGGTCGGGATAGAAGCGGGGTTATGCGAAGCAGGTCGGCGGTGTGGGAAATTCTGTTTGCTATTTCTGTTTTGGAGAGGTTGCGTCCGGGGGCTTGTAGTGGAAATGCGAGATTTTGGCGCACGGTTTTGTTGGGATAGAGTGAGAAATTCTGAAAGACGAGGGCGATATCGCGTTCTGCGGGTAGTTGATGGGTTATGTCTGTGCCATTGGCGGTTATACGCCCAGTATTCGCTGCTTCGAGGCCCGCGATGATGCGCAAGAGCGTTGTTTTGCCCGCGCCTGTTGGTCCCAGGACGACGAGGAGTTCTTCGGCGTGAAGAGAGAGTGAGATTTCCGAGAGTGCTGGCGTTTCGCCGTAATTTTTGGACAGGTTAGTGATTTTGAGAAATGGGGCATTCATGTGAGGGCTGTTTCCGTGTCTGGATCGAATAGGCGAATATGTTCTTCATTCAGGTGCAGGTGGATTGTTTCTCCGATGGCGAAGCAGTCGGTTGAACGCATGATTAGTTCGCCTATTGGCGTATCTACGTGTACGTAACCGTGGCTGCCGAGGTATTCGCTGAGGATGACTTTGCCAGGTATGCCCCGGTTGACGGGGTGGATAAATTCCGGGCGTATGCCGAAGACGACTTGCGCGGGTGCGATGTTCGCGCGAATGGGGATGTGCATGTCTGTATCCGGACGGGTAAAGGACAGTCCGTTCTCGCGTTGCACAATTTGTCCGCTTAATAGATTCATGCCCGGGCTGCCGACAAAGTTCGCGACAAAGAGGTCTGCGGGATGGTTGTAGATTTCTGATGGGGTCCCGATTTGTCTGATTTTGCCGCCGTCCATGACGACAATGCGATCCGCCAGGCTCAGGGCTTCTTCCTGGTCGTGTGTGACGTAAATAGCTGTTATGGAGAGTGATAGTTGTTGACGGCGTATAAATGCTCTGAGTTCTAACCGATGTTCTGCGTCGAGTGTGCCCAGGGGTTCGTCCATGAGATAGATATCCGGTGTGCGCACCATTGCACGGGCGAGAGAGACGCGCTGTTGATCACCGCCTGAGAGTTGTCTGGGGTATTGGTTGAGCAATGTTTCGATACTCAGGGCGTGCGCTACGCGGTCTATCGCCGCTTCGGTATCTGCGGGGGATGTGCCGATGTTTTCAAGTGGAAAGGCGATGTTTTTTTGGACGGTCATGTGCGGGTAGAGGGCGTAAAACTGGAAGACAAATCCTATGTCGCGCTGAGATGGCGGCAGGTGTGTGACGTTCTGGTTGTCGAGTGTGATCTGTCCGCCGGTTGGGTCCTCCAGTCCCGCGATCATCCGCAATGTGGTTGTTTTTCCACATCCCGAGGGTCCCAGGAGGACGATAAATTCCCCTTTGTCAATTTGCAGGTCAATACCCCTGACTGCCCGCGTGCCGTCGGGATAGGTTTTTTGGAGATTTTGAAGTTCGAGAAATGGCATGGGTCACTGTTTAATCGTTCCAAATGTCACGCCCCGCAGCAGATGGTTGCGGACGAGTACTGTGAAGACTGCAATTGGCACGACAAAAATGAGGACGCCCGCGGCAATCTGCGGCCAGGGGATGCCCTGGATGTTGCCCTGAAGTCCGGCGAAATAGACGGGTACGGTGACGGCTTCGGCGTTGTTGAGCGCGAGCGCAAAGCCGTATTCGTTCCAGGCGGATATGAGGCAGAAGACGGCGGTAACAGCCATGCCGGTTGTAGAGTGGGGTAAGATGATTTTGTAAAATGCTTGAAATGGGCTGTATCCATCGACGAGCGCGGCCTCTTCATACGCCCGGGGGATTTCGTCTATGAATCCCTTCATGAGCCAGACCGCGAGCGAGAGGTTAAATGCCGTGTAGAGTAGGATAAGGCCCAGGTGTGTATTGGGCAGGTTAAAGACGCGGTACATCATCAATACGGGGACTACGACGGCAAGCGGGGGCAGGAAGCGGGTCGAAAGGATGAAGAATAGCCAGTCCCGCGCACCTGCTATGCGAAATCGGCTAAATCCATACGCGCAACCCGTTCCGAGGACGACCGATGTCAGGGTGCTGAGCAGGCCGATGATGACGCTGTTGAAGAGGTAGTGAAAAAATGCGTGTGCTTTGCCCGTATGTGGTGTTGCCAGTTTTCGATAGGCGTCCAATGTGGCCGAGAAGGTCAGGTTTCCGGGGGCGATGTTTTCTGCGGTGGATGGTATAAGAGAGGCTGTGGAACTGATCGCCGCTTCCTGGGTTTTCAGGGAGGTTAGAAATAGCCAGCACAGGGGAAGTGTGGCCAGACAAAAATACGGAATGATGACGAGCCATCTCAAATATTTCACGCGGTTTCCCTTCCCTGTTTTGCCTGGATGCCAGCGATGTATCGGATAAAGATACTTGCGAGCGCGATGACGATGAGAAGAATGACGATACTATAAGAGCTGCCCAGCCCAATTTTGTAGCCGCGAAACATGACCTGATAGAGGAGGGCACTCAATGTTTGGGTCGCGCGATCATTGGGACCCGTGACTGCCATGACGAGGTCAAATTGTTTGAGGGCATCTGTGGTGCGCAGCAGGACTGCAAGAAAGAGGAGGGGTGAGCACAGGGGAAGGGTGATGCGCCGAAAGACGGTCCAACGGGATGCTCGATCAATGGCCGCGGCTTCGTAGAGGTGATTGGGTATGGCGTTGAGACCAGCGAGTGCGATGAGCATCATAAATGGTGTCCACATCCAGATGTCGATCATCAGGATGGAGAAGAGTTTTAAGTCGGGGTCGGTTAGCCATTGCGGTTGAAAGAGGCCAAAGACGGATAGTGCTTGATTGACGACGCCGTAGTGACCATTGAGAATAAAGTTCCAGTACAGGCCCATGACTGCGGGGGATAGCATCATGGGCACCAGGAGAATGGTGGTGATGGCGGGTTTGCCCCAGAAGGGTTTTTGAAGGGCGAGGGCAAGGGCAAAGCCGAGAATGAGTTCAGTCGCGACTGCCAGGACTACGAATAGTCCGGTTGTGCGAAGGGCCGTGCCATAGCGCGTGTCGTCAAAGATGATGCCATAGTTGCGTCCACCTATGAGCTGTGTAGCACCGCCACTGAGTTCGGCATCGGTGAAGCTGAGGTAGATGTTGTAAAAGAGGGGAAAGATGTTGAACGCGATCAGAAAGATCAGTGCCGGACCCACAAATCCGTATTTCAAGACGCCGTCTTGCACGCGCATTTCTCGAAAGGGGTGGAGGGATAGAAACCGCGATGGGTGGTCGCCTACTGTTCCCGTTTTCTGCGAAGTGCCAGTACTTGTTTAAATATTTCTGAAATATTGCCACCATTGCGGGAGTGCAATAGCATCTGCTCTTTTGACATGACCATCATGGTGTCTTCTTTTTCGTCGGGATAACGACAAAAGCTCGATTTTACCGCTTCGCCCGTGATGCAGCAATGCTTTTCTACCGGGATTTCTTGTTCGGTATCAAACTTACTGGTCGTAGGCTCCAGGTCTTTGTTCGCTTCTTCGTATTCGGTGAATATTTCCGAGATTTTGGCGGCCATTATGCGATCTCCTGTTGTGGTGTTTGTAGAGCGTGGAATAATATGCAAAAAGGCTCTGTATGTAAAGGAAAATAACAGGGCCAATCTCAAACTTTAAACAAGAAGTGTATTACATCGCCATCAAAAATCTCTGCGTCTTTCCCTTTGACCATGAGCTTGCCCGCTGCTTTTACTTTTTGCTCGTCTCCCAGTGCGATTAAGTCTTCGTAGCGGATGACTTCAGCCCGGATGAATCCCCGTTCGATGTCGCCGTGGACCGCGCCGCCCGCCTGCGGTGATAGGGTGCCTCTCGGGATGGTCCAGGCGTGTACTTCGTCGTTGACTACTGTGAAGAATGAAATCAATCCGAGAGTTTCATAACACAACAGGGTCAACCGATCCAGTGCGGGTTGTTCAATACTGAGATCGGCGAGAAATTCTTCGCGTGTCTCGTCGTCGAGCAGGGAGATTTCTTCTTCAATTTGAGCGGATATTGCGATCCATTCAAAATCACAGTCGGTAAATTCAGCGGCTATTTCATGTATGATCGCATCGTCGCCGATTTGATCTTCGTCCGTGTTCAGGACTACGATTACGGCTTTGGTGGTTAAGAAGGGATAGCTGGATGTCAGTTTTACCTCATCGGAGGTAAGTGCAAATTGTCGCAGGGGTTTTCCGGCTTCCAGGTGCGCCTGCATTCGCGTCATTAAGTCCTTTTCTTGCTCTATTCGCAGCCTGTCTTTTGTGTGCCGGTCTTGTGCTATTCGCTCCAGTCGCTTTTCTACAAAGATCAGGTCGGCGAGCAATAATTCTTCCCAAAAAGTTCGTATATCGCGTTTGGGATTTATATCGCCCGCAATGTGAAAGACGGTGTCGTTTTCAAATACTCGGGCGAGGAAGCAGATTACATCTACTCGCTCGAGGTCTTGAAAAACAGATATGTTGCGATCTGCCTGTGTGTCCAGGTCGGGCAATAGCACAAATGCTATTTCCGCAGGTACTTCGCGTTCGGGTTTGTACATTTCCACCAGCCGGTCAAACCGCTCATCCCGCACTTTTGCCTGTCCCATTTCACCTGTGTGCCCGATTAGCAAGCGGAATAGCGTTTTTTTACCCACCTGCGGCAATCCAATTAGCCCCAATCTCATGGTGGTGATATTCCTTTCTCCCTCAAGGGAGAGGGCTAAAATCCATTGACGGATGTAAAACTGTGCTTTAATATACTGAAAAATTGGGATAAAAAATACAGAAGAAAGAAAGGAGTTTACCGTGAAAACCGTCGAACTCGGCACCACTGGCATACTGGTCTCGCAACTCAGTTTTGGTACTGGTACCAATGGCTGGGGCGGGCGTTCCAACCAGACGGATCTGGGGACGCGCGCACTTACTGATTTGCTCATCTATGGCTTTGAACGGGGTATCACGTTTTGGGATAGTGCCGATCAATATGGGAGTCATGCCCATCTCGCAGGTGCATTGGAGCATATTGATCGCGATCGGGTTGTGATTACATCCAAAATCCGCGCGACAACAGCACAGGAGGCGGAGTGCGATATGGATCGCATTTTGGGCGAGTTAGATACGGATTATATCGATATCGTGCTTATGCACTGTCTGACAGATGAAGACTGGCCCAGTTCCTATCGAGGCGTTATGGATGTTCTCGCCAATAAAAAGCAAAAAGGCATCATTCGCGCACATGGTGTTTCCTGTCACGATATCGATGCCTTCGAGCAAGCAGCTATTACCCCATGGGTCGATGTTGTTTTGGCGCGGATCAATTACGCCGGGAAGAATATGGATGGTCCGCCCGAGCGCGTCGTTCCCATTCTGGAAGAGATGGATGCCAATGATATCGGTGTTTATGGGATGAAAGTCGTGGGCCGCGGCGACTTGCCCGCACGCGATGCCATCCACTACGTTCTCGATATTCCAGCAATTGACGCCATTACTGTTGGGATGATGAACTGCGGCGAAATTGACGAGAACATCGGTCATGTCGAGGCGCATAGCACCGTGTTGCTGCCTGTTTAAATGAGATGACCACCCTACCCGAGCGCGGGCGACCACAGGGGGTCGCCCCTACGGGAAATTGGCGGGCGAGGCATGCCTCGCCCCTACATCTCACTTTTCTCTTCTATCCGCTCAATTTCATCTCGAATTATTCCCGCATCTTCATACCGCTCTTCTTTAATCGCTTTGTTCATCTGCTCTTTCAAAATTTTTAGCAGTTCATCTGGATCGATATCCTGTCCCTGAAAATCAACTCCTTCCAGTGGTTGATCGGCTGTCTGCGCGATGTCCAGAATAGGTTCTTCAAGAATGTCTTGTTCCTGGGGTGGATTCAATTGCTCAAGTTCATAACCGTATTCGGTGCGGCGGACTTTGAATCCCACTTGTTGAATAATTTTGGGATCCATGTAGATGGGTGCGCCAAATTTGAGTGCCAGCACGATACTATCACTGGGGCGGGCGTCTAAACGCACTTGTTCACCCCGAGCAAAGAGGATGAGTTCGGCGTAGAAAATCTGATCTTTCAATTCGACAATCTGCACCTGTTCAATTTCGGCATCAAAATGTGCCAACACTGCACACATCAAATCATAAGCAAGAGGTCGCGGCATGGATTCACCTGCCAGTTCTACCTGAATAGACCGATATTCGGTATGTCCAATTTCAATGGGCACCATTACACTGCCCTCAACGCTTTGCAGCCATACCACGTTCTGGTTTGAATGCTCTTGACGCAAATCTACAACCTGCATTTCAATCATGATATTACCTTCCATCGCAGCGGCAAGGAAAAATATGTGATAAGGGTAAGAATAGTTAAAAATTCATCTGATGCAAGTTGAAATTTTCACCTCGTACTCGTTTGGAGATTGCGATGCAACTTTCTCTTTCAGTCCGCGTGGCAGAAAGCTTTCGCAATAAACGCAATTTGACAATTGCCCTGCCCGATCTCGCGGAAATTGCCCAAAGCGCAGGTTATGAAGCACTTTGCATGCGTGCATCGGGCGTGGGTACGCATAGCCCGCCCGAACGCATTGTTGAAGTGCAACGTATTTTAAAGAGACACAAGCTCGCGGTTTCAATGGCAACCGGCGATTTTGCGATACCCGAGAATGGCCCCAACGGACCGGAGAGTTTGCGCAATATTACCCCGCATCTCGATCTGGCAGACGCACTTGGCTGCAATTTACTGCGCGTCTGTATCAAGATTGATGCAGATATTGTGTATGCCCAGCGCGCAGCCGATGAGGCAGCCGAGCGAGATATACGTCTGGCACATCAATCGCACACCCAGAGCCTTTTTGAAACCGTGACGGGGTCTATCGAGACACTTCAAAGTATTGACCGACCAAATTTTGGCATTATTTACGAGCCGGCGAATTTGGCTCTGTGTGGGGAAGGCTACGGTTCCGATACCCTCAAACGCTTTGCACCCTATCTTTTTAATGTCTATTTGCAAAATCACGTCCCGGATCCCAATGGGGATATGCCTATGACTACATGGGTGCGCGGTACGGTTTATTCCACTTTGCGACCTCTCGATGAATCTGGCGGCATAGATTTTCAAGAAGTTTTTGATGGGTTGCACAGCATCGATTACCAAGGCTACGTGACGCTGCATCACGCCTTTGGCGGCGATCTGCCACCCGATGAAGCCGCGATCCGGTCTGCGAATTTTCTGAGGTCTTTTTTTTCGTAGGGGACGGCCCCCGTGCCGCCCCGTGTATCATTTTTTCACAAATATCTGCTCGTGAAACACCGGCCGGCTCCAGCCCAGAAAGGCGTTGTCGGCCACGTTTTCATAAGGGATATTGCCCAGGCGACTGCTGGCACCCCAGACGTGGTACGCAGAACCGATGGTGATGATGGGGACGTTTTCCGTGTGGAGGTCGCGCACACGGGTCATGTATGTGCGGAGTTTTGCAGTATCGACGGTGGTCATGGCCAGGCGGACGTATTGGGTGGCTTCGCGTAGCCAGGGGGGTCCTTCGTCATAGGCTTTTTGATGCCAGTAGGGTACGTTTTTAGCCAGGATAGCCCAGCCAATGGGATAGGTTAAGGGGGCGTTGGGTCCTTCGAGGCCCCAGTAGTGAACATCGTATTCGCAGTTGTAGCGGCGAGGGACAATGATGTCGCGCAGGCCGCCGTTGAGGTTGACTTTGATCCCTACGGCTCGCCAGTGGTCGGCAACCAGTTCAGAGACGGGTTGGCCGTTGAACATGCCGCCGGGGTGCACGAAGTCGATGGTGAGTTCAAAGCGCGAGCCATCCCGAAGTTCGCGGATGCCATCGCCATCGGTGTCGATATAGCCTTCGAGGTCGAGAAGATGTCCGGCTTTGTCGGGGTCGTATTCGGCGTATTTTTTATAGGCTTTTGGAGAAAAATAGGGGCTTATAGGCCCGAAGGAATAGCCCGAGGGATCGAGGAGGCCGTGGAAGACGATTTCGTCAATTTCTTCGCGGTTTACAGCGTGTGAGAGCGCGATGCGGACGTTTTTGTTGCGAAAAGCTTCTCGCAAGGCGGGGTTGGGCGCGTCCCAGTTGAGGTGGTAGGCAGGGCCTCTGTTGGGTCCGGTGATTCGGAGATTGAATTTCCCGGTTTTCTCTTTTACTTTGAGGATGGGGAACATGTCGATGCGGGTATAACGTCCGATCAGGTCGAGTTCGCCGTTGATGAATTTTAGCAGGATTACCTGGGGGTCCTGGATGATGTTGAAGATGATGCGGTCGGCATAAGGGAGTTGATTGCCCGCTGTATCTATTTTCCAGTAGTAGGGGTTGCGCTCATAGATAATGCGCTGACCCCGAATCCATTCGACGGGGATCCAGGCAGAGATGCGAGGGATGCCGGGCTGCATGAGCAATTGCGCGCTGGTGGTGGCTTCGCGAAAGGCGTTGTAATCGGTTTTGGGATTGTATTTGGGGTGCAGGGGAGACAGGATGTGTTTTGGCGCGGCGATTAGAGCGCGGCTGAGTTCGTGGAGTACGCGCCCCAGGGGTTTGGGTGATGAGATTTCAAGGGTGTGTGGGTCGATTTTTTTGAGCTGCATGGGTTTGCCATCTACCATCCATCCCGCTGGGGGAAAGGGGTTTTGACGGGCGTCGTCATCAAAGGTCATGTCGTAATACCAGAAGAGGATGTCGTCAACGGTGAATGGGTGGCCGTCGGACCATTTGACGCCTTTGCGGATTTTGAAAATTGCGACTTTGCCACTGTCCTCATAAGTGAAGTACTCGGCCAGGTTGTGTTGGATGCTATTTGGAAAGGGGCGTTCATAGCCCATGAGGTTTTCGTTGAGGGTTTTGTTGGGTCCCGGTGTTTGTACGATGTCGCCGGTAAGGGCGCGTCTGAGTGTACCGCCGTAGATGCCAATTTCTTCAAGGGGAACAATGATGAGGGGATTTTCGGGTAGTCGTTCAGAGACGGGTGGGAGTTTGCCCTGGTTGACCTGTTCGGTGAACATGGGGGCTTCGTTAAAGGTGCGGTTCTGGAGTATGGCGGGGTCGATTTTGAGGGGGGCACGGGTTTGAGGTGCTTGTTTTTGAGTGCTGGATGTGGATTGGGTGGATATGTTCTGTCCCGGGTCGGGAGCGAGGCATCCGAGGAAGAAGAAGAATAGGTAAGAGCAACGTGAATGATGGTTCATGTTAAACGCTAAGAGGCTCACTATGGGTATCCTCAACCGGGGCGAACGCGCCCCCGATTTTGTCCTTCCGACAATAGACGGTCCTCAAACGCGCTTTTATTCCCGCGCAGGCGGTCGTCCGACACTTTTGATTTTTACAGGGGAAGAACAGGTTTTAGAAGGTTTAGAGGTTTTGGGAGAGGTAGATGTTTTTGTTATTAGCCCATCGGAGCTTGCGAAGGCGAGTGTTACCGTATTTATCGACGGTGAAAACGCGGTTGGCAAAGCTTATGGTCTCGAGGGAGATTTTGCCGCGTTCGCGCTGGATGCCAATCTGCGCGTTCTGTCTGGGATTGAGGATCCAAATGCGTTTGATCAGATTTATCGCGCGTTTAGGAGCCTGCCTTCTCATGGGTCTATTGATATCGTTGTCCAGGCTCCCGTGCTCCTCATTCCCAATGTTCTGACTCCGGATATCTGTCGGGCGCTCATCAATGTATGGGCGACAAAGGGCAATACAGAGACCGGTGTTGAAAGTTCCAAATCTGGCGTTCGGCGCGATGTTATTGACTACGAAAACAAAAAGCGGCGAGACCACGAGGTTACCGATGCCCGACTTTTGCGGTTGCTTACTTCCACGGTGGGGCGCCGGGTTATGCCCGAGGTACAACGCGCTTTCCACTACAGGGCGACGCGTTTTGAGGGCTTTAAGATCGCGTGTTATGACGCGGAGAGTGGGGGTTTTTTTCACGCCCACCGCGATAATCTCAGTCCTTCAACTGCCCACCGTCGCTTTGCGCTTACGCTCAATCTCAATGACGATTATACAGGCGGTCATCTGATTTTTCCCGAGTTTGGCCCCCACCGCTATCGCCCGTCAGCAGGCGATGCTATCGCGTTTTCCAGTTCTTTTCTCCACGAGGTCCAGCCAGTGATTCGGGGACGTCGTTTTACTTTGCTTTCGTTTCTTTTTCATGAAGAGCAGAGGCGGTGACCTATCACACCATATCCCAATCCGTGCGATGGCCTTCTTCGAGAAAGGCGGCTAATAGTTGAATGGTGGCTTCGATATCGTCTTTGTCGGCCAATTCGATGGATGTGTGTACGTACCGCGTGGGGATGGAGAGGGTGATTACGGGTACGCCAGCTCGAATTCGCTGTATTCCGCCTGCGTCTGTGCCGCCCCGAGGCAGTATTTCCATCTGGTATTTGATGTCGCGCTCTTTTGCGAGGGTTTTCATGTGCGCGACTAATCCCGGGTGTGAGATTGAACTGGAGTCCTGAATTTTTATTGCAGTACCTTCTCCCAGGCATGTGACCTGTTCGTGCTCGGGGATGCCCGGTATGTCGGCTGCCAGTGTGATGTCCAGGGCTACGCCTACGTCTGGGTTTACGCCAAAAGCACTCGCGGTTGCGCCTCGCAGTCCAATTTCTTCCTGTACTGTGGCTACGGGATATGTTTCAAAGGCGAAGGTTTCGGCCCGTTTTACGGCTTCGATCATGACATATACGGCGAGCCGGTTGTCCATGGCTTTACAACTTACGCCATCGCCAATTTCGACAAAGTCGCGTTGCAGTGTTACCATTGCGCCGATTTCGATTTCTTCTTTGACGTCGTCGGCTGACATGTAGAGATCTACGACAAAGTCGCTGACGTCCAGTTTTTTGTTGCGGTCGGCTTCTGTCTGGATATGCGGTGGTTTTACACCGGGGTAGAGCAGGCCCGTGTAATCTTTTTCTGTGCCGGCGACGGTGACTCGTTGTGCGACCATGTTGCGCGGGTCGTGCCCGCCCAGAGGTACGAGGCGCAAGAGTCCCTGTTTGTCGATGTGGGATACGACAAAGCCTATTTCGTCCATGTGCGCGGCCAGCATCAGTTTTTTTGAATTTTCGCCCGCGCTTGCGTTCTTTTTTATAATTAAGTTGCCCATCCCATCTACGCGAAGGTCATCTGCGATGGGTTCCAACTCTCGCCGCACGATTTCGCGCAATCGCTCTTCGCGCCCAGGTACTCCCGAACATTCACACAATTCTTTTAATAGCTCCATGCTGACCTCCGAAAACTGAGATGTTATTGATCAGGTGATAAATAGCAGGTTCAGGAATATAGCAGGTTAATATGGTCTGGCAAAGAGGCTTTTCACACTGGTCTCCAGACAGCGGTGCTCCTGCTGCCAGATTCTTCTTGCCTCTCTAAATAAAATCTGATAATATATTACCTATTAGGTAACGAAAAAATCGATTAATAGGAGTCGGGGTATTGGACATCACCTTTCGAACAAGTAAGACCGCGAGAACTTTTAACTCTGCGCGCTTACTCCAAAGGGTGTATGGCCCTCGTATGGCAAAGGTGATTATGATCCGCCTCGCTACGCTAAAGGCCGCTGAGACATTAGAGCAGGTGCCCACGACTCCACCAGATCGGCGTCACCAGCTTCGAGGAGATCGCGACGAGCAATATGCCGTTAATCTTGTCTATCCCTATCGGCTAATTTTTGAGCCTAATCACAATCCTATACCACGGAAGGAAGATGGAGGAATAGATGCGAAGAAAGTGAGTGCTATCACGATCATTGAAGTGATCGACTACCACTGAACAAGGAGCGAGCAATGGCAGCAGTTCATGAGTATCGTCCAGACTATGCGGTCCCGCCGGGTTGGATTTTGGAGGAGCGTTTAGAAGTGCAAGGCATATCCCAGGCTGAATTTGCGCGGCGGTGCGGGCGCTCTCCGAAGCTGATTAGTGAGATCATTTCGGGAAAAGCTTCCCTTGAGCCAGTGACGGCATTACAGTTTGAAAGGGTGCTGGGCGTTGACGCGAACGTATGGCTCGGCATTGAGGCCGCCTACCGTCTTCAATGCGCCCGAGAATCCGAGGCGGAGAATGCCGCCAAATCTTCAGAGTGGTTGAAACAGTTTCCGGTTAATGAACTCGTAAAACGGGGTGTTCTTCGCAAGTCAAAGTCAGATGTGGAGTCTGTGTCTGGGTTGCTCTCATTTTTCGGCGTTGGTTCGATTAAGGCTTGGCACCTGAAATATAGTTTGGCGAATGTAGCATATCGACATTCGCCGAGTTTTGAGAGCGATGAGATTGCGCTGGCAACGTGGCTCCGGCTCGGAGAGCTTGATGCTGAACAACAGGCTTGTGCCAAATACAATGAGACGCGCTTTAAGCAGGCGTTACAAGAGATTCGCGGGCTGACTCAAGTGTCAATAGAAAAAGGGCTACCCGCTGCACAACAACTCTGCAATCAAGCTGGCGTTGCTCTGGCTCTGATCAAGCCTCTGCCGAAAACAGCCCTTAGTGGTGCAGCGTGGTGGCTTTCCCCTCGGAAGGCTATAATCCAGTTGAGCGCACGCTACAAGACAGACGACCATTTGTGGTTCAGCTTGTTCCACGAGGCCGCGCATGTTCTTCTCCATAGCAAGAAGAGCGTATTTATTGATGGCATGAAACAGGGTGAGATAGCAGACCTTGAAGCCGAAGCGAATGAATGGGCGACAAACAGGCTAGTGCCGAAGCGCGAGTGGGAGCGGTTTGTTGCAAGTTGTCCGTGCGAAGAGGAGATGGTTTGTGCATTCGCTGAAGAACAGGGTATTGCCCCGGGTATCGTCGTCGGGAGGCTTCAACATGAAGGCCATCTTCCCTGGAGGGAGTTGAATGGACTTAAAGTCCGCTTGCAATGGAAAGAGGTTGCATCTTAAGCTGTATTCTACCAACTTGCTATGCTATTAAAATAATAATAACACATAGAGGAGGATGAGATGGCCAAGGCCAGTGTTTTTGTCAGTTCAGTGCTCGATGCTTCAGTAGATGCTGTGTGGGAAAAAATTCGCGATTTTAATGCGCTGCCCGAATGGCATCCCGCGATTGCAGATAGCCATATTGAAGGTGGTGAATCCAGCGATAGCGTGGGCTGTATTCGCAATTTTAATTTGCATGATGGCGGCAATATTCGCGAACAATTGCTGACGTTGAGCGATGTTACTTTTACGTGTACGTATTCTATTCTCGAGTCGCCTATGTCGGTTGAAGACTATGTGGCGACTTTGAGTTTGACGCCTATTACGGATGGCAATCGGACGTATATTCAGTGGACCGCAGAATTTGGCTGTCCGGCAGATGAAGAAGATGAACTGGTCGATTTTATCGGTAATGGGGTTTTTCAGGGCGGTTTTGATTCGCTGAAGCGTATCTTGGAAAAATAAAAAATCCCGTTAAAGTTCTAACGGGATTTTTCAATGACTATAGGCCGAACCAGTAATTCACTTTGGACAGGCCCTACATTCGATTTTTTTATCTGTGTCTATCTGCGTCCATCTGCGGATACTTTTTACCGATTCTTCAACGCCATCATATCTACGGGATCGGGGCTTTCGAATACCGAAGCAGGTAATGTATCAAAGACGGCTATATCCGTATGCTTGCGTTCGCCTCTGCGCGTTGTTCCGCGTCCGTCGGAGAGCAGGATGTTGCCGTGTTTTGTCCAATTTGTCCACGGGTTGCGAAATCGCGGTTCTGCGTCCGATGCTCTGGGATAAAAAGCCCATTCTGTGACCAGGTTGTGCTCTTTATCTACCCATACATCGTATTTGTTTCGCGGCGTGACGCCGGTGTTTTGAAAGGTGAGGGTCAATTTGTGTGCGGGGCGGTCGTCCAGGGTTTTGTCTTCGCCGCTGTATTTTAAGGTGACACCTGTGTCTTTCAATTTATAGGGCATGACCAGCCAGTAAGAGTCGTTGATCCACCGCCTGTAACCCTGGTTCATATATTTTTTTACTGAGTCGGGGTTTGTTTGCTCTGTTCCTCCGAACCAGACGCGGCCTTTTTTGGTGTTTATGTTCGTCAAGATGAGCATGTCCCCGTCTTCATGCCGCAGGTTGCCCGTCCATTTGTCCCATACGTGCAGGCGCCGTCCAAAGAAACGCCATGTGATGTATCGGGTCTGATTCCAATTTTCCCATCCGCCCATTTTTTTCATGACTGCATCGGCAATTTCTATTGCTTTTGCGTCGGATTCCGATTGGTTGAATCCTTCGGCTGGGGGATTGGTTTCCGCGATGGCTTTTGGGGCGGTCAGGGTCAACAATAATGCGAGAATCGTCAATCGTGTAATCATATATCCTCCTTGTACAATACGTGTGGCAATTATTTCCGCTTGCTTGCGGTTTGAATAACTTCCTATATTGCGAGCTAATGTACACAACGAGGCACAATTGCGCCAGTAGTTCTATTAGAAAGGATACAAAAAATATGAGAGTTTCGGGAAAGCGTCCCAATATTGTTGTTATGTACGCGGATGATCTCGGTTTTGGAGATGTGAGCTGTTACGGTGCTACGGTGCTCGATACGCCCAATATCGATCGGTTAGCTTCCGAGGGGCTGGTGTTTTACCACGGGTATGCTACGGCGGCGACGTGTACGCCTTCGCGCTATAGCTTGCTTACGGGGTCTTATTCCTGGCGCAATGAACGCGCACATATTTTGCCCGGCGATGCGCCGCTTATCATAGATCCCGGTTCTGCTACGTTGCCTTCTGTTCTCAAGGAGGTCGGTTATACAACGGGTGTTGTTGGCAAATGGCATCTGGGTATTGGCGAGGGGAATCAAAATTGGAATGAACCGCTTCCGCTGACACCTCTGGATATTGGTTTTGACTATTCTTATATCATGGCTGCGACCAATGATCGCGTGCCGTGTGTGTATCTGGATGGCAGAGATGTGGTGGGTCTCGATCCGTCCGATCCAATTGAGGTGGAGTACGATAAGAATAAGCCGTTTCCGGGGCTGCCGACCGGGAAAGACAATCCCGAGTTGCTGAAGATGAAGTTCCACCACGGACACGATATGAGTATTGTCAATGGCGTGAGTCGAATTGGGTATATGAGAGGAGGCGAGGCTGCGCTTTGGGTGGATGAAGATATGGCCGATGTGTTTTTGGAAAAGGCCGTTTCATTTGTCGAGAAGAACAAGGATGGTCCTTTTTTCTTGTATTACGCTTTCCACCAACCCCATGTTCCGCGGCTGCCCCATCCCAGATTTGAGGGGAGTACTGGATTGGGTCCGCGTGGCGATGCGATTGCCGAGATGGATTGGTGTGTGGGCGAGATGCTCGATGCGCTTGATCGGTGTGGCTTGAAAGAAGATACGATTGTGGTTTTTTCCAGCGATAATGGTCCGGTGTTGAATGATGGTTATTACGACGAGGCGGTTGAGCTGTGTGGCGATCACCGACCAGCAGGTCCGTTGCGCGGGGGAAAATACAGTATGTACGATGGGGGTACTCGCGTGCCTTTTATCGTTTCGTGGCCCGGTAATGTGGAGACCGGGGAATCTGAGGCGCTGGTCAGTCAGGTCGATTTTTTGGCTTCTTTTGCTGCTCTTGCAGGTGTTTCGCTGGATGAGGATGCGGGTCCCGATAGCGTGGATGTGCTCGATGCTCTGCTGGGGCAAAGCGATGAGGGGCGTGCGGAGATCGTTCTGGAGGGTGTTCAGGCAAAGACGGTTTTGCGGCAGGGGGATTGGGTGTTTATTCCGCCGCACCAGGGTCCGCCTGTGAATACGAATGTGAATATTGAGACTGGCAATTCTCCAGTTCCGCAACTTTACTATCTTTCGGACGATATCGGGCAGATTGAGAATGTGGCGTCGATCCATCCCGATGTTGCCGAGCGGATGGCGGATCGGTTGCGAGAGATCAAATCGGGGTGATATGAATAATTTGCGATGTGAATACGATCAAAATGGCTATGCTATCGCGCGTGAGGCGATTGATGCCGGACTTGCAGAAGAGACGGTGCAACACGTCTATTGGCTTATTGAGCGGAATCCCGGCGTGCGTCCAGAGCGTTTGCATCACAATTTGCTCGCTCGCGATCCATTTATGCATCGGCTCGTGGGGGATGAACGTCTTGTGGATATTGCGGAACAGTTTCTCGGGCCCGATGTCGCAATGTTTGCCGCACATTATATCGCCAAGCCCCCGGGCGATGGTCAGGCTGTGCAGTGGCATCAAGATGGATCTTATTGGCCCCTCGAGCCAATGGAAGTGACGACTTTGTGGGTTGCGGGGACGCCTTCGACGGTTGAGAATGGCTGTATGCGGGTGTTGCCGGGGACGCATGATAAGCATTTGCTCCAGCGCCGCGATCTCATTGATCTGGATCAGGAAAAGTACGTGCTCGGCGTGGGTATTCATCCCGATCAGATCGACGATTCGGATGCGGTTGATCTGGAGCTCAACGCGGGCGATGTTTCGATCCACAATCCGAATATTATCCACGGTTCCAATGCCAATACTTCGGACCAGTGGCGCGTTGGTCTTACGTTGAGGTATATCCCGACGAGTACCTGGGTGAATAGAGAAGACCACGAGAATATTCTCGTGCGGGGCAAAGCTGATCCCGATGTTCCAAATGTGTATGCGGCGCGCCCGCGATATGTTCCGGGAGAGACTATGCCATTTAAAGGCTGTGAGGAGTGGACCCAATAGGAAAAATAAATAGGGGATCGACATGAGATGGATACGTTGTGTCACGGTGCTGCTCATCTGGTCGCATGCGGGTGGCATAGGAGCGCAGGATTTGCCTTTGACGAGTACGGGCAACCTGCGTTTTTTTGTCGATTTGTCGGCTTTTCGAGGTCCCGAGGGATATACCCGCCAGGAGGTGGCTTTGTTGCTGGATGCGAGTCAGCTTGAGCTTCGGGAGCAGGAAGGGGAGTCCGTTGGGAAGATTTCTCTGGTCGCTGTGGTGCTGGATACGCTGGACAATCGGGTGGTCCATCGGACATGGGTACAGCAGGTTGCTGTTCCAGAGCTGGATGTGGGGATCGGAGCACCGTTTAAGGATGCTGTTTATTTTGATTTGAAGCCGGGTGCTTATCGGCTGATTATGCAGATTAAGGATATTCATGCGGAGGAGAGCGGGCGTTGTACTGTGCCGCTTCAGATACCGGATTACGAGCGTCGTGCGGGGCTGGTGTTTAGCGATTTGCAGTTGGCTTTTAGCGTGGCGAGAAGCGGGGAAGTCCATCGGTTTGTCAAGCAGGGCTGGAAGGTCGTGCCGAATATTACTCGGAATTATGTTATCGGAGAGCCGCTACAGATTTATTTTGAGGTGTATAATCTGTCGTCGTCGGGAGAGAGTTTTATTATGGGGTACCGTCTGATCGATGCGGAGGGGATGGTTGTGCGTACTTATCCGGCCAAGCGGTTTTTAAAGCCGGGGGAGAGTTGTGTGAGGGCGGAGGTTCTGGATACAGAGGGTTTGCGGGAGGGGACTTATGATCTTCAGGTGGAGGCGTTTGATGGGAGTAGCCGGCAGTATTTTCAGACGAGACGTCCCATTTTTCTGGTTTCAAAAGATTTGCCCGAGGGGCTTACTCAGGTACAGAGGGATTTGATCGGGTATTATGCAGATATCCGGTATATCGCCGATGAGAAGACGCGGCGGACTTATGACGCGCTGGAGAGCTGGCCCGCCAGACTGGCGTTTTTGAAGGTGTTTTGGAAGCAGTTGGACGATGTGCTGGATACGCCGACCAATGAGCGTCTGTTGCAGCATTTGATGCGCCTGCATTATGTGGAGACGCATTTTGGGGCTGGCGTAAGGGGATCAGATACGGACCGGGGACGGGTTTATATTCAGTATGGACCGCCCGATGATATTGATTATCGGACTTCTGCAGCGGGTCAGAAGCCTTCGGAGGTCTGGTTTTACGAGACCGCGCGGCGCTACGAATTTGTATTTAGAGATCGGCGAGGTACGGGGGTTTACGAATTGGTTCATTCCAATTATCCGGGGGAGTTGTCCAATCCGTACTGGTGGCGGGAGTTTTAGTTTATGATCTCGATGGCAGGTCGGGTGGGGGTTCACCGACTGTGGATTTGCCATTGCGGAGGAAGGGTTCGGCGTTGCCCCAGAGTTTGCTGCCGTCGGAGGATAGGATGGGTTCACAGGAGTATTGGCCCAGGTACGCGCGGCGCAGTTTTGGGGTGGTGTTGGTGCTGCTGCTGTGGAAGACGATGCTGGAGAAGGCGACTATGCTTCCTGCAGGAACTTCTGCAATGAGGCCGGGGTCGCTGCCAAAGTAGCCGACTTTGTCGTTGCTGCCTTCTTCGACGATGTGGTGTACCCAAGAGCGAATACCGCTGCGCGAATAGGGCAGGAGATGGACGGTGCCGTTTTCTTCGCTCATGTCATCCAATGCACACCAGCAGGTGAGGTACGGTTTGTGGTCGGGATAACCGACATAGCCCGAGTCCTGATGCCACGAGAATTTCATGCCGGTTTCTGCACCTTTGACGACGTATTGTTCCCAGAAGAGGTATGCGTTGTCACCGAGGGTGGCTCGGCATATTTCGGCCATGAGGTCGCTGAAGAGGAAGGCGCGGAGTTTGGGTTGCTGGCGAAAGCAGTTGGAGACGAAGTAGCGTTTGTTGCGGTGGTTGATGCCGATGGTGTCCGTGCCCTGTTCATCCATGCGCGCGTGCATGGTGTCGATGAAGGTCTGGCATTCGTCGCGCAGGAGTTCGAGGTGGTGATCGGGTATGACGGCTTCGAGGATGAAATAACCCTCGTCTCTGTATTGTTGTTTTTGCGCTTCGGTAATAAACATGGCTGCTATCAAGACTTTCCGAAATCAATCAATCCGATTAATCGTTGGGCCTCCAAATTCCTTCTGGAGATCTATATCGCCAAATTCGCGGGAACGAATGTGATACTGTTCTATAATTGTATTTATTGAAACTACTTTTGTAAGATGGAAGCGATATGAGGCGATTAAATCATCTGAGGTTTGGATGACGAAAAAACCCTTGCCTGTAGAACCAACAAAACCGGTCTTTTTTAGAGGGGTTGTTATTTTTATTTGTATAGCATCAATAGACCAACTATGTCTAAGCGTCTTAAGATAGGCTTGTATAGTTGATAGACTCACGGGGCTCATATGATCCGGAGCTTCCCGCCTTAAAAACGCATAGACAATCTTCTGTATATCATAGCGGTCATCAATCACAAAGCCACGTATAGTTGGTGCTTTACCCTTTACTACGATGCCTATATTGCCCCGATTTTTTTCGCTAACGCTTCTGGAAATAGAGTTAGTAAAATCTTTCAATTCATTCAAAGAATCCGAAACGTACAGTAGGCGACCACACTCCAATATCTTTACAACCGGCTGCCAAGGATTGGAGGTAGATTGGGGATACATAGATTCATAGGTAATACATTTCTCATAACATTTGACACTAAAATCTGTGAATTTTTTTAGTCGCGTATCATTTAGATCGCCATTGATGGTCCCGTAAAGTCGGTTCTGAAATGCATATACTTTTTTATCAATTTTCTCCCAATCGACATCCGGAGTTTCATCAGATTCTATTTGCGGAGCTTCCTCAAAAGCCGCTTGCTGTAATGAAATATATTTGCGTTGATCAAATTTGAATCCTGAGAACGGAGACTCCAGGCCTGCCTTAGATAAGTCAGGATTGAAAGCAAATTCAACTGATGCAAGCATACTCAGGTGAGAATAAAAATCACGCTCATAGTATGACTTAGCGATAGAGCCAGCAAGCTGTAAGGTGTGGTCAGACATATCTGTTCACGATTTTTGGATTTGAAGAATGATTTCAGTGTTTGGATTTGTCTCTGTGCCATCAAGACGATAAAATTTTTGTTCTGGATATTGCGTTTGAGGATTGATGGTAGTGACTTGCATCTGAATGATAATATCAATCTCCGATCTCAGAGTGTTGACAATTTGTTCAACACGCTGAGGTTGACAATAGGGATTAAAAGATGAAGTAATGAGGATTACTTGTCCTTGGTCTTTCAAGATACGTACGATTTCACGAAGAAGAACGAGCCCCTCTTCGCGAATAAATCCATATTCGTATGGATTACATAAAATAACGCAATCAAATGAACCGTCGTCAATACAGATTTTACGCGCGTCTGTGATCACATCAATACAATTGCTATTTAAAAGACTGAGGTCGCTATCAGTTTCAAGACATTTCGGGTAAAATTTTCGTCCAAATTCAGATTGGCCAGCACCCAATTCGATGCTCTGAAATTTTCCCATAAGCACACTTTTAGCCCTTGATTACATCCCGCACCCCAGACCATTCGCGCCAGATGTCCGTGTACGCGTCTTTGCCGATTTCGTCGGTGTCTTTGTGCTTGAGGCGGGTGATGGTGGCGAGGCGCACGTTGGGCGATGCGTTGAGACAGGCTCCGTGAACGACCTGGTGATGCGCGAGGATGAGGTCGCCCGCGTTGCCGGTGATCATGATGGGGTCTTTGGGCAGGTCGGGCCTGGGCATGCCGTTGGCGAGTACTTCGTGGCCGTGTTCTGTGAAGTAGGAGGCAAAGAAGCGATGGGATTGGGGCCAGACGGTGAAGTTGCCGCTGTAGGGTTCGGGTACATCGACGAGATAGACAACGGCGAAGGCGGTGAATGAGCGTTTGTAATCGCCTTTGGCCGTGCCGTTGGTGCCGCTGCCAATGCCGTCGATGTGTCCGCGCGGTGGCGATGGTTCTTGTCCGAGGGGGAGGGGAAAGCGCGGATAGGTTTTGGCGCGTTCAACGGGGAGGACATTGCCTTTGCCCATGAGCGATTCGGCGATTTGCATGACCGGGGTTTTGTTGTACATGTCGAGGATGAAGGGCGCGTCGAGGAGTTCGGCGCAGAAGAATCCCGAGCGATGTCTGGAGAGGTCTTCGCCGCCAATGCCGACGTTGCCGATGGAATGGTTGACGGCGCGAAGAGATGTTTCGATCATGTTTTTGGGGACAGCCTCTGGGATTTTGAGGTAGCCTTCTTCGGCGAATTGGCGTTTTTGTGTCTGGTTTAACATGGTGTTGTTTCCCCTGGTGAGGTGGTTTACGCTGCGATGGCTTCGCGCACGCAGGGAAATTCGCGCCAGATGTCCTGGAAGCCTTCGTTGCCATTTTTCTCGCAGTCGATGTGGCGCAGGCGCGCGATGGCGGCGTAGCGTATGTTGGGCGAGGCATTGGGGCCACCGGTGTGGATCATCTGATGGTGTGCGATGATGAGGTCGCCAGCGTTGCCGGTGACCATGTCCGGGCCTTCGGGCAGGTCGATACGCGGGGTGCCGTTGGAGAGTGTTTCGAGGCCCTCGCGTTTGAAGTAGTTTTCAAAGAAGCGATGGGATTGGGGCCAGACGGTGAAGTTGCCGCTGTAGGGTTCGGGTACGTCGGCGAGATAGATGACGGCGAAGGCCGTGAATCCGCGGCGGTACACGCCTTTTGGCATGCCATTGGTGCCGGTGCCCATGCCGTCGAGATGGCCGCGGGGTTCGGGTGGGACTTCGCCGATTACTGTGGGAAAGCGCGGGGCGACTTGCGCGCCTCTGATGGGTTTTTGCAAGTTGCCTTCTCCCATGAGGGATTCGGCGAGGGAGATGACCGGGCTGGCGTTGAAGAGGTCCATGATGACCGGGGCGCCGTTCAAGTCGCGGCAGAATTGCGCTGCGCGGTGTTTGGACATGTCTTCGCCATTTGGTCCCAGGGTGCCGATGGAGTGGTTGACGGCTTGCCGCGCGGTATCGACCATGGCTTTTGATATGGCTCCGGGTATTTTGACGTAGCCGCGGTCGTAAAATTCGCGGATTTGTTCGGGTGTGAGTTGCATGACGTGGCTCCTTTATACGAATCAACGAATAGACGGAATGGTTTACAACTGGACGCCTGCTTAAAGCATGCAGGCGTGACGAGCAACAGGTGTCATTGCGGCATGGTTTTGAGCCGCAATCCAGAAGAATTTTTTATTTTTTAACCAGAAGAATTCTGGGCAGTACTTAAATTTACGAATAGAAAAATGCAGAGACAATAGTTATGTGCATGACGCCGGATGTGTTTATGTCGCAGATGCAAGGCGTTTGATGGCGGTTTCTCGTCTTTCAACGCGGTCGTTGATGTGTTGGGAATATTCAGGTGTGCCGCAGAAGTCGTGGAGGGTGGCGCGTTTGCGGTAGGGGACGTAATTGCCGAGGTGCCAGGCGCTGGAGCGGTAGAGGGCGAAGTCGCCCGCGTTGAGGCGCAGTTGCACCGCACCGGGCATGTTGCGCGTGTAGTCGAGGCAGTCGCGTTCTTGCTGTTCGTTGGATACGGGTTTCTGATTGCGGAATTTGTCGCGGTCATAGGCATTTTTGGCGGCGATTTCGCCGGGGAGGTTGCGCTGGCGATAGTGGCTGCCGGGTACGATCCAGGTGGCGGGGTCTTCGTATAGGGCGCAGTTGATCTGGTTCTGGTAGTCGATGTGGAAGGATTGCCATTGCCATTCTTCGCGAAATTCGGATTCGAATACTTCCCGGGGCATGTGATCGCGCCAGTCGCGGTGCCAGTCCGTACACCAGGGGTATTGGGCGGGTTCGAGCAGGATGCCGGTGCGGTTGAGGTCGGCGTGGTAGTGATGCGGGGTGAGGACGCGATGGATGGCGTCGTTGAGTTCTGGCAATTCACCGTAGTTTTTGAAGGGGCGCTGGTCGAGGTCGTATTTGGCGATGGGCTGGAGGCGCTGCGCCTGTGGACCGGTGACTTTGCGCGCTATTTCTCTGGCTTTGTCGGAGACGCGGCGCAGGTCTGTGAGCAGGGATGTGGGTATGATATTCTGGAAGATTGTGTAGCCGAGGGTGTGGTAATCGGCGATGTGCTTTTCTGTGAATTGGAAGGACATGATAGCACCTGCTTGTGGGAAGTAGGATGTGAGAGGGCCTCACACAAAGACACTAAGACACAAAGATACAAGGATATGAAAGGTCTAAGAGGTAAGGGTCGCCGTCATCGCGGCAGGGTGTTAGCCGCGATCCAGAAGGTTTTGCCCTATTTTACCATAATACGTTAAAAAAGAACATGCCAGAAAATCTTGAACTGCCCAGAGAACGGGAATATACGAGATGCAAAGAGAAGTGAGGATAAATTAAGGAGGGTGTGCGGTGAGAATAATTTTCTATATTTTTATGGGGTGCGCGATTACTTCAAATGCGTTTGGAGAAGATCCCATACAACAACGACTCGATCAGCTTTATGCGGAATACGAGGCGACAATAGCAAGTCCGACGGTAAAAAAATATGTCGAGTTAGATGGGAAATTGAGGGCGTTCCTCGCAGAGGAGTTGCCGAAATATTCTGAAGATTCTGAAGGTTATTCCAAATACGATGGACACACGCTTGTGGTGGGAATAGAAACACGCAAAAAATTCAGTAACAATAGCGCAGGTGAGTTGGGATTCGAAATAAGCAGATATGTTCCGGTCTTACTGTATTCCGGCAAAATCCTCGTCCAGGCCCATGAACTGAACCCTTATTCCAAATATCGGGAATATACCCTTTTTTCACAGATTATGAGTACTAATGGACTTGAAATGCCCGACATAAAGGTGGCGTATCAATATGCGAGGGCGTTTCCCAATGGTCCTTTTATTGCGAATGTCTATCTGATCATTGCAAGTTTTCACAAAGATCTTTTTATGATTGTGCGCGGGCTGAGCCAGGGAGAGGATATGTCTTACAAGTATTATTGCTATAAACCCTATGTGGAACGCCGTCCGTATAAAGAACAGATGGCGCAGAATAAGAGAATCGCGCTTAGATACTACACGAAATACAAAGAAGCATTGGCGTCAGGTGCTAAACGCGCTCTGTGGTTCGCTGATAGCATTCTTTTTAGTGATAGAATTATTGATGAACTTAAGGCGGGTACAGTTGAGGCCTGGAGTTTTTGCGCCGATTAAAAAACAAAAGCCGCTGGAGACATGACGAGTGCTTCTTCCATCGCGTTGCGGAGGGATTCTTTTGAGCCGATATGATAGAAATGCGCCTTTGTCGCCATGGGAAAATCAGAGAAATGCTTTGTCAGGTGATCATTTGTACGGTATTTATTTTGCTTCCAGGTAGAGTAAGCAAAAGGAGCTTTTAATTTTTTGACTGCTCGCGCCAATCCATCGGCATCACTGTCGCGCCACTGGTTGTAATAATCCGTATGTCTGTCATTATAAGGCGGATCGAGATATACAAAATCGGAATCTTCAATTTGGCTTATCGTATCACGCCAGTCCTGAACCTCGAAGTGCCAATCTTTCCCCTTTATTCTTTCAAGTGCCCAGGCGACTTGATTGCATATTTTGGTGATATAAGCCTGAGCGAATCTTTCGGGCTTTCTGCAAAAAGGCACGTTAAATTTGCCCTTTGAGTTGAATCTCATCATGCCATTAAAACACGCGCGATTTAAAAAGAGAAAGTCAAAGGGCGAATGATTTGTATTAAAACGTTCACGCAGTTCATAGTAGTGGTCCTGGCCTTTTTCTTTCAGCGCACTCCCTTCTCGTTCTAAAAAGCAGCGCAAATCATAGGGATTCATTTCGCCAGTTTGTATTGCGCGATAGAAGTGAATGATGTGTTCATTCGTATCTGCGAGCAAGGCTCTCTCGGGATTGACGTTTAGTGCCACAACCCCCGATCCCAAGAAGGGTTCAACCCATCGCCCCTGTCCATCCCATTTCACATTGTGCATAATAAATGAAACGAGCTTTGTTTTGATGCCTTGAATTTTGAGGGGCGGTGCTTTTACGCTATGTGTACTCATTTGTCACCTCACCCGACACTGTTCTCTACTTCAAAACGTGGCTGACAACAGCACCGGCAACGCCACCACAGGCCGCCAGCACCGCAAGCCCAACTCCGATAATCCATCGCGCGCCGACGACCATGCCCTTGTGCTCGGCATGACTTCTTTCAAGTGATCTCAGGCTTTCTGCAATGTTTTTTAATTGTTCTGGTATGGGTTCAACCAATGTCTCAAGCCGCGTCAATTGGGTGCCGTGTTCAAGCCGCAGTTGTCCTATTTCCTCTTTGACTTCTGTTTCAAGTCGGGTCAACTTGTTGTCTTGCTCAAGTCGAAGTTGCCCTATTTCTGCCTCAAGCTGCGTCAGCTTATTACCGTGCTCAAGTCGAAGTTGCCCAATATCCTCTTTGACTTCTGTTTCAAGTCGGGTCAACTTGGTGTCTTGCTCAAGCCGCAGTTGCCCAATATCCTCTTTGACCTCTTCAAGTGTTGCCATGACGCCCTTCCTTTCTATCTTATCAGGTCTATCCCGTTCATTCGTTGGAATTGTCTGATGCACCACCCGTCTTGTACTCGACAACCGATTCACGCACGACCAGCCAATCTCTGCCAAATTTCGTGGCTTCAATTTGTCCACGACGTATCAACAGGCGTGTGTGCTGAATTGTATATCCAAGGTTTTCAGCCGCCTCTCGTGTCGTAATTAATTCTTGCGTGTTCATGGAACTTCTCCTGGAGAGATCAACAATTCATATTCCCCAGGGAATATAGTTAGATATTTGAATGTGTCAAGGGTTATTGGTCTTGAATCGAAGAATGGGCTTTCGCGCGGCGGTTGCTTCGTCCAGTCTTCGCACGGGCGTTGCGTGGGGGGCTTCTCTGAGGAGGTCGGGATTTTCTTCGGCTTCTTTTGCAATTTGAATCATGGCTTCGATAAAGTCGTCAACCTGTTCGAGGCTTTCGGTTTCGGTCGGTTCGATGAGCATGGTTTCGGGCGCGACGTTGGGCAGGGGAAAGTAGATCGTGGGCGGATGGACGCCGTAATCGATCAGCCGTTTGGCGATATCGGTTGCGGTGATCCCGTTCGCCTTTTTTTGTCGCGATGCCGAGAATACCATTTCGTGCATGGGTTGTGCATTTTTGGGGCGGTCGTAGTAGGGGTCGAGTTTTGCCGCGATATAATTGGCATTCAAGACGGCCATTTCACTGGTGCGGCGCATGCCTTCTGCGCCGAGCATTTTGGCATAGACCAGTGCGCGTATTACCATCCCAAAATTGCCGTAGAATGAACTCACTTTGCCGATGGATTCCGGGCGGTCAAAGTCGAGTTTGAATGTATCGCCTTCTTTCAGGACTACGGGCAGGGGCAAAAATGGCAAGAGTGCCTTTTTTACGCCTACGGGACCAGAGCCGGGTCCGCCGCCTCCGTGGGGCGTGGTAAATGTTTTGTGCAGGTTGATGTGTACGACGTCAAAGCCCATGTCGCCGGGCCTACACTGGCCCAAAAAGGCGTTTAAGTTCGCGCCATCGTAATACAGGAGGCCACCCGCGTCGTGTACC
The DNA here is from genome assembly GCA_965205975.1 of Candidatus Latescibacterota bacterium. Lineage (GTDB taxonomy): Bacteria > Latescibacterota > UBA2968 > UBA2968 > UBA2968 > VXRD01. The sequence goes on along the minus strand of OZ242195.1, from coordinate 3,723,440 downwards.
AATGCGGCGATGTCTTCAATTTCGTCTTCAAATACGCCAAATGTGTTGGGGTTGGTCAACATCAATCCGGCTACGTCTTCGTTCAAATGCGTTTTGAGGTCTTCTACATCGACTGTGCCGCGTTCTGTTGATTTTATTGCCTGTACTGAATATCCACAGATTGCCGCGGTTGCCGGATTTGTGCCATGGGCCGAGTCGGGGATAAGGACTACTTTTTTTGCGTTGCCCTGTGCCCTGTGATAGGCGGCGATCAGTGAGATTCCCACGAATTCGCCCTGTGCCCCGGCTGTGGGTTGAAAGGTAAATCCATCCATTCCGCTGACGGCTTTGAGCACTTGTTCCATTTCCCATAAGATTTGCAGGGCGGGTTGGGCGTTTTCCGATAGGGGATGCAATCCCGCGATCTGCGGGATACGCGCAGCTTTCTCATGTACTCTGGGATTGTATTTCATGGTACAGGATCCCAGGGGGTAAAAATGCGTATCGATGCTGAAATTCATCTGTGAAAGCGCGGTGTAGTGGCGCACGAGTTCCAGTTCGCTCACTTCGGGGAGACCGGGGGGCACATCGCGGCGCATGGTTTCGGGTATCGCTGTTCCGGAATCTACAGCAGCGGGAAATGCGACACAGCGCCTGCCCGGCGCGCCGCGTTCAAAAATTAACTTATCGCGATCCATTACAATGCCCTCCACTCATCGATCAGGCGATCAATATCGGCGTCTGTGCGTTTTTCCGTGACACATGTGAGAATACAATTTTCGAGTGCGGGGTAAAATCGGCCCAGGTCTATGCCGGCTTCGATGCCCCGATGTTGCAAAGCTGTTAGAACATCGGATGCTTTGCGGTCTGTTTCCAGAACAAATTCGTTAAATATTGGACCGGAAAATTTCTGGTGCACACCGTCTAATGCGGTCAATGCCTGCAAAGCGCGATGGCTTTGATGCCAGTTCAATTCGCCAACTTCGCGGAAGCCCTGCGGTCCGATTGAGGATAGGTACACGGTTGCTGCGGTTGCGCAGAGGGTCTGGTTGGTGCAGATGTTCGATGTGGCGCGTTCGCGTCGAATGTGTTGCTCGCGCGTTTGCAATGTCAGTACAAAGCCGCGTTTGCCATCTACATCGATGGTCTGGCCGCAGATACGACCGGGCATTTTTCGCACATGTGCTTCCTGCGATGCAAAAAAGCCGACATAAGGTCCGCCATAAGACAGGGGCAGGCCCAGTGGCTGCCCATCACCTACGACCATATCGGCGCCGAAGTCGCCTGGTGGGCGAATCGCGCTCAGAGATATGGGATTGACGCAGGCTATAAAAGCCGTTCTGGTATTGTTGACGAGGTCGCCAATTTCGTCTAAGTGTTCGAGTACGCCCAGAAAATTTGGATTTTGTACGACCACGGCAGCGGTATTGTCGTTCAATTCGCGCTTCAAAGCTGACATATCCAATGCGCCGGAGTCAGACCAGGGAATATCCACGAGTTCGAGATCTATCCCCCGCACATAGGTCGCTACCACCTGGCGGTAAAACGGGTGCAGGCTGCGCGGCAATAAAACGCGCGTACGGTTGTTCAGCCGAACCGACATAAGCACGGCTTCGGCCAGTGCAGAAGCGCCGTCGTACATGGACGCATTGGCGACTTCCATGTTGGTCAGTTCACAAATCATGGATTGAAATTCAAAAATAGCCCGAAGGGTTCCCTGGCTCACCTCGGGCTGATAGGGCGTGTAGGCTGTAAAGAATTCGCCTCGTGAAATGATGGCATCGACCACGCTGGGCGAAAAGTGATCGTAAGCTCCCCCGCCTAAAAACGATAGGGGTGTCTCGCGCCCCTGATCGGTCAGGGATTGCGCAAAAGCCGTCGCCTCCATTTCACTGATTCCAGGGGGCAGATTGAGCGCGTTTAGACGAAGCGATTCGGGAACGGGTGCAAATAGATCATCAGTGGATGCTACTCCGATCGCGTTGAGCATGTGTTGAATATCGCGTTCTGTATGTGGCGTGTAATTCATTGTTCCTCACATTGCAATTTGTTCCAAATAGCCCGCGCGCGCTGGCGACACACGGCGGGTGTTTTATCATTTACTATGACAAAATCTGCGATTGAGACTTTGTCTTCTTCGGGCAATTGTGCGGATAGTCGGGCCATGACTTCGGCTCTGGAGATGCCCAATCGTGCCACTGTCCGCTGGATCCGCAAGGTTTCGGGGGCGGTTACCACGACGAGTACATCGACGATTTTTTTTGGATCGCCGCGCTCGACCAGCAGGGCTGCATCTACAACGACGGGGCGTGTGGGTTCTCTTTTTAGGGCTGCGTGAATTTTGTCCAGCAATAACTGCCGAAGCGGTTGCCATACAATGGCGTTGAGTTTTTCGCGGTTTTTGTCAGACGCAAATGCCTGTTTGCCCAATTCCCGGCGTGCGATTTGTCCGTCGGGATCCAGGATCTCTCGTCCGAACACATCGGTCAGGTTGCGAATCACAATCGGGTCGCGGAGTACTTCGTGACCTATTGCATCGGCGTCGATTACGCAGGCACCAGCTTCTTCAAATACGGCGCACACGGTGCTTTTCCCTGCGCCAATGCCTCCTGTTACGCCTATGATCACTGCTCGTCCTCTCGGCGATATACGCGCAATTGTAAGGTCAATTCTTCGGCTGCGTCTTCGGCTTCCCATCGCCGCAAGGTCGCGCGATTCCGCAGTCTCACGCATATATAGGCGAGCAGCAAGAGCAGGGTGAGATACAGCCAGATCAAATCGGGCGAAAAGAGTAGTGTCATCAGACTGAATCGCGCCTGTACATCATCGCGCCATCGCCGCTCAAATTCGCGGGGTGTTTCGCCAGTTACGCGAAATAGTGCGACTTCAAAGGGCGCATCTGCTTCCAGTTCGGAAAGCATGACGACCACGGCATTGGGACCGCCCAAACGGATCAAAAAAGAGACTGCCAGCAAACTTTCCGTGTAGGCCAGGTCGGCTTTTGCCGAGGGAAAAGAAAGGACTTCATCAATTTCGGAGAGCGGGATTAAGTTTTCCGAAAAGACCGCGTAAAACACAGCCGCACTTTGTCGCAAACGCCACTCGTGCGATGCCCACATCGCCACGCCTTCGTGAAACCAGACGGGCACGCGTGATGGCGCGATGGCGTGCAAAAATATATGGGCAAATTCGTGCCGCGCAACCTGTAGCAAATTGTCGGCGCTGGCTTGCAGAATAATGGTGCGCGATTCGAGAAATGCAACTCCTGCGCTCCAATGCGGCAACCGCCCGTGAGTCAATTCTCGAAAAACAGCTTCGCTCGGTGCGAGATAAACCGTTATCGGAATTTCGGGTGTGCCGCCCAGTTTGCGCCGAATTTCATTGCGCCCAATAAGGAGCGCGTTCAACAATTCTCCTGCCCGAACCGCATCGTTATGCGCGAGGTGTAAGGCGAGGCCATCGCGTTCAAATTTGTGCCATTCTGTCGCGTTTACTGCGGAAAAAGAGAAGAGGAGGAGAAAGCAGAGATACGAGATTTGGGTTGAACGGGCAGACATGGGGTTGCCTCGTTGAGGCGTAGCCTATACCCTTCGACATATTCAGGGCAATACAGACGGGACGGCACAGAGGCCGTCCCCTACGGTCCATTTCTACCGCGGACGCTTTTGGGTCAGGTACTTGAAGAAATCACTGGTGGGTGGCATCACGACGGTGGTTCCTTCGCCCAGGGTTTTTTCATAGGCTTCGAGGGTGCGCCAGAATTGAAAAAAACGGGGGTCTTGTTCAAAGGCATCGGCATAGATACGCAATGCTTCGGCATCGCCCTCGCCGCGAATTAGCTGCGATTTTTGCAGGGCTTCGGATTTGAGGCGCGTCACTTCGAGGTCGGTTTCCGCGCGAATTTTCAAGGACATTTCCTCACCTTCGGCGCGGTATTCTTTGGCTTGCCGCGTGCGTTCGGCGCGCATGCGTTCAAACACGTTGTTTTTGTTTTCGCGAGGCAAATCTGCGCGCTTAATCCGCACATCGAGAATATCAATGCCCAGTGCGAGTGCTGCCTCGTGGGATCGCTCTGTCACTTTTTTCATGATTTCCTCGCGGTGCGTAGCTACGATCTCGACCAGCGTGCGTTGTCCGAGTTCTTCTCGAACAGCAGAAAAAATGATGTCGTCCAGGCGCGATTGTGCATAAGAGACATTTTGCACAGATACCAAAAACTTGAGTGGATCTGTGATGCGCCAGCGGGCGAAGTTATCGACGATGAGGTTTTTCTTGTCCTGTGTGTAAATTTGTCTGGGGTCGGCATCGCTGTACAGCAGGCGATCTTCAAAGGTGTGCAATTGCTGGATAAATGGGATTTTAAAATGCAGGCCCGGAGACTGTACGGTGCGTACGGGTTGCCCAAATTCTGTGACGACGACCTGTTCGCGTTCATCCACGATATAACACGATGCATTCAGTAAAATACTCCCTGCGATCAAGATGACCACCAGAGTTACGAGGTTGCGCATATCAATTTCCTCCTCCAACTGGCTTTTGCAGATTGAGAACGTTGAGGATACCGCCCTTGCCATCGGATTCGACGACGTATTTTTGCATGCCGGGCAGGATTTTTTCCATTGTTTCGAGGTACATTCGCGTTTCGGTCACGTCTTTTGCATTGCGATATTCTTTGAGTACCTCGACGAATCGGTCTGCATCGCCCTGTGAGCGCTTGACTCGCTCAACTTTGTAGGCTTCGGCTTCTCGGATCATTTTTTCGGCTTCACCGCGCGTTTTTGGGATAATATCGTTGCGATAGGCTTCGGCTTCATTGCGGAGTTTTTCGCGGTCTTCTCGCGCGTTGGCAACGTCCTTAAATGCGTGATCCACTTCCTGGGGTACAGACACGGTCTGCAACTTGGCTTGATCGACGCGCACGCCGATTTTGTAGATATCCAGGACTACCTGAACCTGTTTCAGAATCTCTTCTTGTATTTCCAGCTTGCCCTCTGTGAGGGCTTCATCGATGGTGCGCTGCCCGATGACCTGGCGCAATGCGGCCTCGGTTACGTCCTTGATGGCTTTTCGCTGGTCGTTGACCTGGAACAAATAGTCCTCCATATCGCGGATGCGATACTGAACGATCAGTTCTACATCGACGATATTCTCGTCGCCGGTCAACATCGCGGATTCGGCTGAGACCTTCTGGTATCTCGGCGTGGGCGTTACGCTGATGGTGCGAAAGCCGACTTCGAGGCGTTTTACCTCTGATACGCGCTCTTTCTCAATGCGCTCGATGGGTGTGGGCCAGTGGTAGTGGATGCCAGGATCTTCCAGGCCCACCGCTCGTCCGAATCGAAATACGACTGCTTGCTCATCTTGCCGCACCGTGTAGATGCCGCTGCCCAACCAGAGCAATGCCAGTACAATTAACCCGTAATAGATGAACTTGGGGTTGAATTGCAAATCGAAATTTGGACGATTTGGAAATTGATATTCTTGCATCAGGCCCTCCTTTCAGGACCGGGGAGAATGCCGTCTAATACGGCGGATTGACCTGTCTGCATGTCCCGCACAGGCAGGTCGTCGGGGGTTAAGAATTGGCTTATTTTGGCTATGCCTTCAATGCCGCGCAAACACACGTTGATACCCGCCACTCGATTGGCAAAACGACTGGCAAAGGCGCGGTTGTCCGTTTGCAAGAAGGCCCAGGTGTATCCCATCAAAAAGGTGTCGCCACACCCGGTTTCATCGCAGGGTTCAGCTATGGGCGCGGGATCGAATTTGTCGATTACAATATCTGAGCGGTCATTCTGAAAAATTGTCTCAGAACCGCGGTTGCTGCGCGTGATCATCAATACTGAAGGTCCCGCGCACAGTACCTGTTTTGCAAAACGGCGTGTTGCATCTTTGCTATCGAGTGTTTCGCCGGCGAGCAAAGCGCCTTCTTGCTCGTTCATTTGTACGACATCCACGCATCCCATCCATTTTTTCCACTGCGGGGGTACGCGCCAGAATCGGCGGCGTTTTTTATCCATGCCCAGGGTTAGACTGTGGACATCCATCAACAATAAGCCGGTGGCGAAACGACGCACGCGCTGCGCGGTTTCGAGGGCGAGTTCCATTCCGGTGATGAAATTAAAGCATATCGCGTCGCAGTCTAAAAACGGTTCAATTTGTGAAAAAGAGATTTGCGGGACGTCATTGTGCAGGGTTTCGCGTTTGCGCCCGTTTGCGTCGTAATCCAAAAAGCAATGGGGATTTTTGCCCGATACAAATTGGATGCCGTCGAATTTGACGTGCGGGTATGGCGCGAGTTTTTCTCGCACTACGGTTTCCATGTCTGCGCCTACATTGCAGATGGGATAAATCGCTACATGAGAAGACGCGATCTCGGCCAATGCCAGGATGCTGTACAATAAACCACCGTAGCTTTCGGTTGTCACGCCATCGGCGGTGTAAATCGTGTCGCGGTTAATCGTGCCAAGCAACGCAATGCGCAGCTCATGATTCATCAGTCAGTTTCCGGGGGTAATGGTGAAAAAGATCATCCGCATAAGAAAGCCGAATCAATCTACCATAATACAATAGGGGTGTCAACTATTAGCGGTTAGCTATAAGCGGTTATCCCGCTTCTACAATTTGCATGTCGTGGCGTGCGGTTGCGTCTAATTCTCGTCTTAAAACAGTGTGCGCGGTCAAATTTGGGTCGTGGTCCAGGAGTGTCTGTACTTCTCGGCGTGCGGCGGTGATTAAGGCGCCGTCGCGTACGAGGTCGGCAAAGTGAAATTTGGGGAAGCCGGCTTGTTGTGTGCCAAAAATATGTCCGGGTCCCCGAATGCACAAGTCGGCTTCTGAGATTTCGAATCCATCTGTTGTTCGCGCCATGGCGTCGAGGCGTTCATGTGCCTCACCCGATAGTGCGTCCTGAGGATCTGCAATTAAGATGCAGTAGGATTGATGTTGGCCGCGACCCACGCGGCCGCGCAATTGGTGCAATTGCGATAGTCCAAAGCGCTCGGCGTGTTCGACCATCATGACTGTGGCATTGGGAACATCGACACCGACTTCTATGACTGTTGTCGTGACCAGTGCATTCAGTTCGCCGCGCCTGAATGCAGACATTGTGGTTTCTTTTTCGTCGCGTTTTAGCCGACCGTGAAGCAAGCCCAGTTGGAAGTTGGAGAGTGCGCCTTGTTGCAGGTCTTCAAAGGCGGCGGTGGCGGCTTGCAGGTCGCTTTTTTCGGATTCGGATACGAGCGGATAGACGATATATGCCTGATGTCCTTGTTGCAGTTCGCTGCACAGAAATTGCAGTGCGCGGGCGCGGTCCTGTGCATAACGCCATCCCGTGCGTACAGGGATGCGACCGGGCGGCAGGGCGTCGATGATGGTGACATCCAGGTCGCCGTACAGGGTTAGCGATAGGGATCTGGGTATGGGAGTGGCGGTCATGACCAGAAGATGGGTCGCATTGCCTTTTTCGCGCAACATGGCGCGCTGGACCACGCCAAAGCGATGTTGCTCATCGACGACGATGAGTGCGAGGTCGGCAAATGCGATGTCGTTTTGCAACAGGGCATGTGTGCCGACTGCTATTTTTATTTTTCCAGAATGCAATCCGTCCAGTATTTTGGCGCGTTGCGCTTTTCGCATGCGTCCTGTTATCAGTGCTACGTCTAAGCCCAGCGGTGCGACGAGTTCCCGTATGGTGTGGGCATGTTGCTCGGCGAGGATCTCTGTGGGGGCCATCAGGGCGGCCTGCGCGCCGCTGTCTGCAGCACACAACATGGCGTGGAGGGCGACGAGGGTTTTGCCGGATCCCACATCGCCTTGTAACAGACGGTGCATGGCTACGGGGCACTGTAAGTCGTGGCTGATTTCTGTAATGGCGCGCGTTTGTGCATGCGTTAGTTTGAAGGGTAGATTCGCCACGAGTTGTTGCGTCAGGGGGCCGCTGGATGTCAGTTCGCGTCCGGGTGTGCTTTGGCGTAGCTTTTTTGCTTGTCCCAGATAAAGCTGGATGTAGAAGATTTCGTCATAAGATAGGCGTTGCCGCGCAGTGTCTATGTCCGTTGTTGTGTCTGGGAAATGGATTTTTTCAATTGCGTCTCGCAGGCGCATTAGACCACAGCGTTTGCGTATGTTTTCGTCCAATGGGTCTTCGATCTGATCTCCAATAGCTTGTAGCGCGGCGAATAAGAGACGGCGAAGTGCGCGGGCTGTGAGGCGGTCTGCCTTCATTTTTGATGTGGTGGAATACAGCGGGATGATGCGTCCGGTATGCAGCCGCTGATTGTCGTCGTCTTCGTTTGCGAGAACTTCTATTTCAGGGTGTACCATTTGCAATGTGCGCCCAAACCGCGTCAATTTACCCCCGAGTGCTACGATGTCGCCTGCGCGATATGCATTTTTGAGGTATTGAATGCCTCCGAACCACGTGCAGGCGACCGATCCGGTCTGGTCTTCGACTGTCATGACGAATCGCCGACGCTTGCCGGGGATTGTCTGCATGCTTACGATTTCACCGACTGCGGTGACTTCCCGATCCAGCGGCAGGTGTGCGATTCCGACTTCGGTAGAGCGATCTATGTACCGATAGGGCAAATACAATAGCAGATCGCCCACGGTGGCGATGCCGGCGTTTTCCAATACTTTTTCGCGCTTTGGCCCAATGCCCGGCAGTGTTCGCAGGGGCTGGTTTAAGTTTGAGAGCATAGTGGTTTATTTTTGTTCTTCGTCGCCTTCCTCGTCGTCTTTCTGTTTTTTGCGCTTGTCTTTAAACGCTTTAATTTTTTCTATTACATCGGGCGCATATTTGAGCAGGTCGGCGAGAGACATGCTTTTGTCTTCTATAGGTAGAAGCTGTGCTTTGCCTTTTTGTATGACGATGAATGCCACGGGTTGCACAGAGCCGCCTCCACCCGTGCCACTGCTGCCATCGTCTTTTTCGCTCTGTCCTCCTCCTGCGCCAAATCCAAAGGATATTTTGGATACGGGTATGATGGTGATGTCGCCCGCAATTACAGGCTCGCCTACTACGGTTTCGGTTTTTACGATTTCACGCAGTTCGTTTAACATCGTTCGCACCATGTCTTCTATTGCCATGTTTCCTCCCGAAAAAGTAAAGTCGCGATAGGGTCGGGTTTAAAAACCCACCCGTACGTCAGCGGGCGACCACAGGGGGTCGCCCCTACAACAATCACAATATCATCGTAGGGGACGGTCCCTGTGCCGTCCCTGCTTTGCGCCTGTTTTTGCGTCCTGTCCACCATGCCTTTGCTTCCGAAAGTCCAAGACGCACGGTCAGGACGAGTGCGGCGAATATCAAACGGTGAAGATAAATGGAGATTCTCAAGGATCCCGATCCGGCAAAGCGCGGCTGGATAAAGTCAGGGGTGATTGAGATGTGGATGCGTTTGCCAAAGATGCGCTTGAATGCTTCGACATATCCAAATAGCCGCCCGGTGAAAGCGGGGTCTTCCGTTCCCAGTTCCAGATTCAATTCGAGGTGCTGAAATGCTATTGTTTTTGATAAGCGCTTCATAAACTGCGTCAGAATCACAAAGGGGAGCGCATTTCCGACATAGCTCAGGAATTGTTTCAGGTTCCCGCGTGCATAGAGACGCCGCACGGTCCAGCGTCCGATAACGACGCGCAGTTGCAATCCCTGTTTGTCAATGTCGCAAATAATACCACATAGCCCGGCACAACCGCGCGCGAAGCCGGATATACTGTAGTCATTTTCGCGGTAGTATCCCGTTGCACCTGCGCGGATTGGCAAGAATATGAAGAGTGCCAGAATTGCGAGGGGGATACCCAGTATAAGGCCAATGGCGATGAGGATTGTTGTGAGCATTTTCAAAATAGGGCATAAATGAGCGTTAAAGTCAAGTAGTTTTGCCTATGCACTTGACACGGTGGTGTGTAGATTGCAATATATTGTACAAATGAAAAGCTAAAATACCCTCGATCCTGGACGCCTGCTTTAAGCATGCAGGCGTGACGAGCACTAATCGTCATTGCGGCAGGGTTTTGAGCCGCAATCCAGAAGGTTTTTAGCTGACTGCTGATCGCTGATAAACAGGAGTATTTATGACGATACACCAGCAGATCAAAGACTGGGCAGCAGAGAACAGGATTTCTGCCGCGGCATTTCGAGCAATTTCACAATGGCTTGTTGATCCGGAATTTGCCGATTTTGTTCCGGAAATTCAATTGCTTATCGAAGATGGAGATATAGACGAAATTGAGGATGCTTTTCGCACCCATATCGAGTTTGGTACGGGCGGTATTCGGGGCAAGATGGGGCCTGGTCCCAATCGGATCAATTTGAGGACGATTGGAGAAGCGGCGCAGGGTTTGGCGCAGTACATTCTCAAGTCGGGTATTGAAGATGCCAGAGATAAGGGTGTGGTGATTGCGTACGATACGCGGAACAATTCGGATGTTTTTGCGCGGGAGACGGCTGCGATTATTGCGGGTAATGGTATTGTTGCGCGTCTGTTTGACGGTCCTCGCGCAACGCCTCATCTTTCTTTTGCGCTTCGCCAGACAGGGGCTGTTGCAGGGGTGGTGATTAGCGCGAGTCACAATCCGCCTTCGGATAATGGTTTTAAGGCGTGCTGGATAGATGGCGGGCAGGTGGTTCCGCCGCACGATAAGAATATTATTGCCGAGGTTGGTGCTGTTAAGCGTCTCGATAGAATTGACTATGCGGAGGGAGTCGAACGGGGGATGATCCAGGTGATTGATGCAGAGATCGATGCGCAATATATTGAAAAGCTGGCTGAGCTCTCCCTTTGCGATGCCCGCGATATAAGTGTTGTATATACGCCATTACACGGTGTTGGTTCAACGAGTGTTGTGCCCGCGCTTCAGAATCTGGGGTATTCCCATTTGCGCGTTGTTGAGGCGCAAGATGTTCCGGATGGCAATTTTCCTACGGTGGCAGGGGGTGTGGCAAATCCCGAAGATCCGGGTGCGCTTTCTCTGGCTATTGAAGAGGCAAGGCGGGTTCGGGCTGATGTTGTTCTGGCGAGCGATCCAGATGCCGATCGTCTGGGTTGTGCGCTGCCCGATCCTCAGAGGGGATGGGATGCGCTTCCCGAAGGTCTCGCGATTAATGGCAATCAGATCGGTGCTATTTTGTGTTATTATATTTTGACTTCGCTCAGGGAGCAGGATAAATTGCCCGATAGAGGTGTTGTGTGCAAGACGATTGTTACGACGGATCTCATTAGTCTTATTGCGAGGGATTTTGGTCTGATATCTGTTGATAACCTCCTCGTCGGGTTCAAATATATTGGCGATGTGATCAATAATTTGTCAGATGATGAGACTTTTGTGTTTGGGACGGAAGAGAGCCACGGTTATTTGTTTACGGATTTTGTGCGCGATAAAGATGCCGCTGTTGCTGCGGTTTTGCTCGCGGAGTGCGCTGCCCAACTCAAGAGGCAAGGTCGTACGTTGAGGGATTATCTGGATGATATTTATCGCGCGTTCGGATATTTTTGCGAAGTGCAGAAATCGACGTATCGAGAAGGTGCGCGGGGCAATGAGGAGATTGCCCAGATTATGAATGGTCTGCGCCAGGATCCGCCTGCTGAAATTGGTGGATACAAGGTGGTTGAGGTTATTGATCGCCAGACGAATACTGTGCGCAATGTTCAGGCGGGGAATACGCGCACAATTGAGGGGAGCACGGGTAATGTTCTCGCGTTTACCTTGTCGGAAAAAGGATACACGCGGGTTACTGCTCGGCCTTCTGGTACAGAACCGAAGATCAAGTATTATGTTTCGGCGACTTCGGCTGATTGCGCGGATCTGGCTGGGGATGATTTGGAGCAAACAAGACAAAATGTCGATCAGTTCGCTCAGGAGATTGTCAATGGGATGCTTGTTTCAGCAGAGTGCACGCTGAAAGCGGTGACATCATGACCCAATCGACAGATACAGGTATTAACCGAAATTTGACGAGCTACGGCGATCCGGAATTTAGCAAGTATATTCGCAGGGCGTTTCTCGCTGCTGCGGGATATGACAGCGAGGATGTGGATCGTCCCGTTGTTGGCATTGCTTCGACTACTTCTGATTATAATCCCTGCCACGGGCATATGCCGGATTTGATCGAGGCGGTCAAGCGCGGGGTTTTCGAAGGTGGTGGCCTGCCTTTTGTGTTTCCCACGATTTCGCTGAATGAGATTTTCTTTTCGCCTACGACGATGCTTTTTCGGAATCTGCTGTCTATGGAGACCGAGGAGTTGATTACGGCTCAACCTATGGATGCTGTGGTGCTGATGGGGGGCTGCGATAAGACTGTGCCAGCGCAATTGATGGCGGCTGCTTCGGCTAATATTCCCGCTGTTCAGGTCGTGTCTGGCGCAATGCGAACCGGTTCGTGGCAGGGTGAGAGATTGGGGGCGTGTACAGATTGCCGCCGCTATTGGGCGCAATATCGCGCTGGGGAATTGAGCGATCGGCAGATCGAAGGTGTGACGCAGTCGCTTTGCAGTACGCCCGGGACGTGTATGGTTATGGGGACTGCTTCGACGATGGCGAGTGTGGTGGAGACCCTCGGTTTGATGGTTTCTGGTGGTGCGACACCGCTTTCGGGTACGGGAGATCGCTTGCGCGTGGGTGTGCGGTCTGGACGCATGGCCGTTGCGATAGCTCGCGCGGGACGCCGACCCGCACAGTTGCTCACGCGGGCGTCTTTTCTCAATGCGCTTGCGGTGCTCCACGCGCTGGGTGGTTCTACGAATGCGATTGTGCATCTTCTGGCGATTGCGCGGCGGGCGGGGACTCGGCTGACTCTGGAAGATATGCACGAGGTGTCGCAACAGGTGCCTTTGCTCGTGGATTGCAAGCCCGCAGGTGTGGGTTATATGGAGGATTTTCACGAAGCGGGTGGCGTTCCCGCGTTGCTCAAGGTTCTGGCGTCTTTGCTGGATTGTTCTGTGCCGACGATTACGGGGCAAGCGCTGGGCGATTATTTGAAGACGGTTCAACCTCCTCAGTCATGGCAAAGTACTATTCGCACGCTGGACAATCCCCTTGGTGCTACGGGTGCATTGATTGTAGTTCGCGGGAATCTGGCGCCGGATGGGGCTGTGATCAAGGTTGCTGCGGCGTCTCCCGAATTGCTGGCGCACCGGGGTCCCGCGGTTGTTTTTGATTCTGCTGAGGATGCGTCTGCGCGGATTGATGATCCTTCTCTCAATATTACGCCCGATCATGTGATGATTTTGCGGAATGCCGGTCCCGTGGGAGATGGGTTCCCGGAGGCGGGGTCTTTGCCTATTCCCAAATATCTGGCGCAAAAAGGGGTCAAAGATATGGTGCGGATTTCCGATGCGCGTATGAGTGGGACGTCTTATGGTACGGTGGTGTTGCACTGTTCTCCCGAGGCGGCGACAGGGGGACCTCTTGCTTTTGTGCGCGATGGCGATATGGTTGAGTTGAATGCAAGAGAACGCCGCATTGATTTGCTGGTCAATGAGGCAGAGCTTGCGCGTCGCCGCGAGGCTTTTGTTCCTTTACCAGTCCCCGATCGAGGCTGGCGACACCTGTATGCCAAATGCGTTTTACCCGCTCACCTCGGCGCAGATCTGGATTTTTTGTGAGATATAGACACCCCTAAGAGGCTGTTTTAAAACTCATTTTTTCCCTTCTTGGCTATGCGCTATTGCCCTGTCATTCTGAGCGGAGCGTAGCGGAGTCGAAGAATCTCTTACCAACTCAGGTGGAACAGATGCTTCGGCTACGCTCAGCATGACAAAACGCCGGACATGCCTAACATCAGTTATTAATTTTAAAACAACTTCTAAAGAAAGGATACCTGTCATGGCAGACTATCAACCTCTCGATTTGTCGGCGTTGTGCAATGCGGGGCTTGAAGTTCTGGGCGCCAATGCGAATGCTCCTGTAGGGAAACAATTATTCCGCGGTTTGCCGTTTTTGGTGAATGACGACGGTTCGAATTGTTTTGTCGCGTTGGATGAGGCTTCTGGTCGCGTGACGATTCCAATCAACGCGTCGGCACGCCGCGTGATTATTGCCCATCGCTTGCTGGATTCCGATCTGATGGAGGGCGGTCCGTTGGGGGAGACTGTGGCGGATTATTTGTTTCGGATGGCGGAGGGTGAAGAATTCCGTATTCCCATCCGCGAGCGATTTGAAATTGCACATTTATCCGATGGTGGTGCGCCCTTTCTCGCACTCCCGGACCAGAACGACCAGTTGTTGCCGCGTTACGAAGGGAAGTGGGCGGATATGGGACGACGTCAGACCGAGGTGTCGCGCGGCTCGGCACGCGGTTACTTTTTGTGGGCCTGGGAGAATCCTCTGCCGGATGGCACAATCGAGTCGCTGGAGATTATCCCGAATGGTCCGCGTTTTATTATTGCCGGTGTCACGCTTTCGCATATCGAAGAGCATCCCTTTGTACAACACGGAAAGCGCGAAGCGCGCCTGATTCTGACCCATCCCGAAGATGCGGAAAAACCGTTTGACCTCAGTGTGGAGGTGGATCGAGGGACGGCAACTTATGTGCATCCACTGCCCGAAGCGTCTGCCGATGATTTCGTCAATGATGATTTCGCCGGTTGGGGAGAGGCGCAGAATCCCAAATCGAGTCCGGCTTATGTCGAGGTCGCTGCCACGCCTTCGGCTACGATGACTGTGAAGCAGGGCGAGGAAAAGGTGGGCGAGGTCAAGTGGGGTGATGTCGAGGAGAAGAAGGTGGTCGAGACGCCGCGAATGCGCGTGGAACTCCTGGACCGGGGGCGGAACTGGGTTCACGTCACTGTTCTCGATGACGACACGGGCAAGCCCATCCCCTGCCGCGTCCACTTCCGCTCGCCGGAGGGGATTCCCTATCAGCCATACGGGCATCATAATCAGGTCAATTCCAATCTCGATAGCTGGCATGTTGATATTGGGGGAGATCTTCGGCTTGGACAAATCACCTATGCGTATATCGACGGTCGTTGCCAGGGGTGGCTGCCGCGCGGCGAGGTCATCGTGGATGTCGCCCGGGGATTTGAGTATGAGCCACTGCGGACGCGGGTGAAGATCCAACCGGGTCAACGCGAACTGACTTTGCGTCTCAAGCGATGGATTCATATGAATGCGGAGGGATGGTATAGCGGGGATTCGCACGTTCACTTTCTTTCGACACAGGGCAGTCATACGGAGTCCCAGGGGGAGGATCTCAATATCGTTAATTTGCTCCCGTCGCAGTGGGGCAATCTTTTTACCAATACGGAGGATTTTACGGGACGACCGAGTATTTCGCAAGATGGGAACAATATCGTCTATGTCGGTCAGGAGAATAGGCAGCACTTTCTGGGGCATCTCATCCTGTGGGGTCTCAAAGAGCCGGTGATGCCGTGGTGCAGTGACGGTCCCGGTGAGTCCGAACTGGGTGGTACGCTGGAGATCACGATGAGTGATTGGGCGGATCAATGTCATGCACAGGGGGGCTCGGTCATTGTCCCGCATCTCCCGAACCCGAATGGCGAACCTGCGGCGCTGATTGCCACGGGGCGCGTGGATGGCGTGGAGATGCTGCGTCATGCACCGTTCAATCATTTGGAATACTACCGCTATCTCAACTGCGGTTACCGCTTGCCGCTGGTTGGCGGAACGGATAAGATGAGTAGCGATGTTCCCGTCGGTATTTACCGGACGTACGCCTATTTGCCCGATGGGGAATTTACCTACGATAATTGGTGCAAAAGTGTGTCGCAGGGGCGAACATTTCACAGTGGTGGTCCCATTATTCATCTCACCGCGGATGGACACCAGGTTGGCGATACAATGCAGTTGTCGGGGGCCGGTACGGTGGAGGTTGAGGCGTGGGCGGAGAGTATTTTTCCGATTCATACGCTTGAGATCGTTCAGGCAGGGCGCGTCGTTGCTTCGACGGAAGACAATAAAGGTGCGCGGCGACTGGCGTTGAAGGCGAGGGTGAAGGTGGATGGGCATACATGGATTGCCGCCCGATGTGCGGGTCCCAATTATACCAGTGTTCCCCATCACGATGGTTGGGGACGGGGGATTTTTGCCCATACTTCGCCGATTTACATCGCTTGCGGTGGCGAGTGGTGGATGTTCGATCTGGAAGCCGCTCAGTATATGCTGACGCTTATCGATGGCGATCTGGCGTACATCCGTCAGACCGCTGCCCGGCACGCCCCCGGTACGGCGACGCACCATCACGGCGAGTTGGACCATCTCGCGTATCTGGAACGTCCCTTTATCGAAGCCCGTGCAGCGATTCACCGAAGGATGCATCAGTTGGGGATACCGCATTAGTGCGAATCAAAAAATAGATGCCATCCATCCGCCATCCACGGGCAGGGCTGTGCCAGTGACCCAGGCGGCGGCGTCTGATGCGAAGAATACCGCGGCGTTGCCGATGTCCGATGGCAAGCCCAGGCGGGGCAGTGGGGTTTTTACCCGGCAGTCTTCAATGTCCTGAGATGTGAGATAATCCTGTATAGGCGTTTCGATGTAGCCCGGGCATATTGCATTGACGGTTGCGCCGAAGGGAGCCAATTCCAGGGCGGTGTCTCGCGTGAGGTTGACGACGCCGGCTTTTGATGCGGCATACGCGGGTCCTCCGCCCCCGCCAAATGACTGTACAGATGCGATGTGGATGATTCTGCCGGATGGTTTTTTGAGGTGTGGCATGGCGAGTTTGCTGGCTACATACAGTGCCCGAAGGTTTACGCCCATTACGGTGTCGTAGTCGGCGATGGTTGTTTCTTCAATGCCGCCAGGTATTGTGATGCCGGCGTTGTTTATTAGGATGTCCAGTTTGCCAAATTCGGAGACGGTCTGTTCAATCAGATTGCGTACCGCTTCGTCATCCGATACGTCGGTCTGTACAAAGATCCCTTTTCCTCCGAGTTTTTCTATTTCCTCTGCCGTAGAAGTGGTCAGGTCGGTGTCGTGATATATGCCCTTTTTGGGTGCTTCTTGAATATCGGCCACTGCTACACATGCGCCTTCTCGGGCAAGTGCCAGTGCTATGCCCCGCCCAATGCCAGAGCTTGCGCCTGTGATGATTGCTACGCGATCGTTGAGTGTCATGATGTCTCCTTAATCCGTCAATATCTCTGCTATCGCGTCACACAACGGCTCGATGTTGTCCTTTGTCAGGCCCGCCACGTTGATGCGCCCCGAACTGACGATGTATATCGCAAATCGCTCGCGCAACACATCTACTTGCTCGGGGGTCAATCCGGAAAATGAGAACATTCCTCTCTGGTGTGCGATGAACGAAAAGTCGCGCCGCACGCCTTTTGTTTCGAGGGTATCCACAAATAGGGTGCGCATGTTGTTGATGCGGTCGCGCATGGCTTTTACTTCGCCGTTCCATTGTGCCCGCAAGGCGGGGTCGTTGAGGACTGTTGCGACTGCCTGTGCGCCGTGCGATGGCGGGTTGGAATAATTTGTGCGGATGCAGATTTTGATGTGGCTCATCGCTTTTTCAACGGTGGTGGCGTTTTTTCCCACGAGGGTCAATGCGCCCGTGCGCTCGCGGTAGAGGCCAAAGTTTTTGGAGAAGGAACTGGCGACGAGGAGTTCGCAGCCGGGCTGGCTGAGAGATTGGAGTCCGACGGCGTCTTCAACGAGGCCATTGCCCAGGCCCTGATAGGCAAAGTCAACGAGTGGGATGATGCCGCGGTCAGTTATGATGTCGGCTATTTGCGCCCATTGTTCGGCGGAGGGATCGACGCCTGTGGGGTTGTGGCAACATCCGTGTAGCAAGACCACATCGCCTGCGGGGATTTGCCCGAGGTCCTGGATAAATGCGTCAAAGTCCAGGTCGAAAGACGAGGGGTTGTAATAGCGATAGGTTTTTGTGGGTACGCCGGCAGATTCAAATACTTTGGGATGATTTGCCCAGGTGGGATCGCTCAGCCATACGCGGGCATGGGGATAGTGCTGATGAATAAAGTCACCGGCAATGCGCAACGCGCCCGTGCCGCCCGGTGCCTGGGCTGTTCCCGCGCGTCCACTGGTGAGTATTTCGTGTTCTGTTCCCCAGAGGAGTTCCTGGACGGCTTTGTTATATGCTTCATCGCCTTCTATGCCGAGATAATTTTTGGTGTCTTCATGTGCGAGTAGGCGTTCTTCTGCTGTTTTTACAGAGGCGAATATGGGCGTGTTGCCGTCGCCGTCTTTGTACACGCCAACGCCGAGGTTTATTTTGTTGGGATTTGGGTCATTTTTGAATGCTTCGGTCAATCCTATAATGGGATCCGCAGGAGCCATTGTCAGGGATTCAAACATTATTTTTCCTTTGGTTTTGGATGTTATAACGGCATGGTGTTGTAGGGGACGGTCTCCGTGCCCCCGTATAGAGTCACTACGGGGCAGGCTCCCGCCTGTCATCGCGGCAGGGTTTTGAGCCGCGATCCAGTGGTTTTTCTCGCGGGCAAAGATACATACGCACGCCATAAAATGCAAGGCTACACCCGAAAGTCAAGATATTGATTTTCCCACCCCTCTGTCGTATCTTCATCTTATGTCACAGACTGCATACAAAACCCGTGGGATTGCGATTGCAGAGGCTTATGCCCATTGCGAGGCACTTACTCGCGGGCATTATGAGAATTTTCCGGTTGGTTCGGTGTTGATCCCCAAATCGGTGCGGCCCCATGTGTATAGTATCTATGCGTTTGCGCGTACGGCGGATGATTTTGCCGATGAGCCGGGTTTGACGGTGCAGGAGCGTCTCGACCATCTCGCCGATTGGGAAGCGCGTCTCGATGCGTGTCTTTCAGACCCGGTTGGTCCGATATTTACGGCACTTGCAGAAACGATTCGGGTGCATGACCTGCCCGTGCAATTGCTCAGGGATTTGCTTACGGCTTTTCGCATGGATGTGACGACGCAACGACATCAGACTTATGGGGATTTGCTGGCGTATTGCACGTTTTCTGCCAATCCCGTCGGGCGGCTTATTCTCCATCTGTTTGGGTATCGCGGCGAGCACTATGCGCGGCATTCTGACGCGATATGTAGTGCGTTGCAACTCGCCAATTTTTGGCAGGATATTGCGATTGATTTTTCGCGCGGTCGCATGTATCTCCCGCAGGAGGATCTCAAACGGTTTGGCGTGGGGATTTCAGATCTGCGCGATCAGCGCGTTACGCCGGAATTTTTCAGGCTTATGGATTATCTTATCAACCGCACACGGGATCTATTTGTGGCGGGTTATCCCCTGCTGGATATGGTGAAGGGGCGGTTGCGCTTTGAATTGCGGTTGACCTGTTTGGGCGGCATGCATATTCTGAAAAAGATTCGCGATAATGATTGCGATGTTTTTCATCGACGGCCCACGATTACAAAACGCGATTTGCCCGCGCTTTTGTTTAAGACGCTTTTCCACTTATGAACCTCAAAAAACATATTGGCAAAATCGTGCGAGGCGCTCGGACGAATTTTTTTTACGCTTTTGTTTTTTTGCCGCGCAAGAAACGCGAGGCCATTTTTTCGGTTTATGCGTTTAGCCGCCATACGGATGATATAGTGGATGATGCGGCTTCGCCAGAAGAGGCGCGGTGTCATCTCAAGGCATGGCGCGAGCAACTCCACGCCTGCTATAAGGGCAGTGCTACCCATCCAATTGCGCAGAATCTGCAGGGCGTTTTGCGAGATTTTCCCATTCCCAAAGCACATTTTCTGGCGCTTATTGAGGGTGTTGAAATGGATTTGACTAAAAATCGGTATGCGACGTTTGACGAGTTGCGGGAGTACTGCTATCGGGTCGCATCGGTTGTGGGGTTAATCTGTATTGAAATTTTTGGGTATCGCAATCCGCAGACTCGCGAATACGCCGTCAATCTGGGTCTCGCGCTTCAATTGACCAATATTTTGCGAGATGTGCATACGGATTGGCAACAGAACCGCATTTATCTTCCGCAGGAAGAGATGGCGCGGTTTGGCTATACGGAAAAGGCTCTGGCTCAGAGAGATTATAATGCCGCGTTTATCGATTTGATGCGGTTTCAAGCGCAACGCGCGTGGACCTTCTATCAAACAGCCGAAGAATTGCTTCCCGCGGAGGACCGGGCTGCCATGTTTTCGGCGCAGATTATGGGCAAAATTTATGCCCAGTTGCTCGTGAAGATCCAGCGCGCCAACTACGATGTTTTTGGCGCGTCTATTCGCCTCAACGATTTGCACAAACTGGGCATTGCGCTGCGCTATTGGCTGGGCAGTCGTTTCGCCTGGGGGTGAATGTGAAACGCGTGACCATAATTGGGGGAGGGTTTGCTGGTCTTGCAGCAGCTGTCCGCCTTTGCGATGCGGGATATTCCGTCACTCTTTTGGAGCGGCGGCAGCAATTGGGGGGGCGCACCTTTTCATTTACAGATCCCGTTACGGGCGATACTGTCGATAATGGGCAGCATCTGTTGATGAAGTGCTATCGGGAGACGCTCGATTTTCTCGAGCGGATTGGTGCGCGCGACGATGTGGTGTTTCAACCTCAGTTCAGGATAGACTTTCGCCAAGCCGATGATGGTGTGTACACGTTGAGGTTTCCATCCTTTTTGCCCGTGCCGCTGAATCTGCTGTCTGGCTTTTTGCGATTTGGCGCGGTTCACTGGACAGATATCCCGCCGTTGAGAAAAATTGTGGCGGAGTTGCACAAGGATCTCGATACCGGTCTTACGGTGGATGCCTGGCTCGACCATTGCGGCCAGAAACCGCGCATGCGGGAGGCTTTCTGGGATCCGCTTTGTATTGCTGCCCTTAACCAGCGACCGCAAAATGCCAGTGCGCGATATCTTCAAGCTGTGCTGCGAGAAGCTTTTTGGGGCGAACCAGATGGCGCGCGTTTGGGATATGCGCGGACGGGTCTGAGCGGTTTGTTTGAGAATCGCGCACGGGAATATATCTCAAAACGGGGTGGCGAAGTCCAGTGCGGAATAGCTGTGACATCTATTGCGCCTGTTTCTTCTGGCGTTCACATTCATACCCGTTCGGGAGATGTGATAGACACAGATATGTGTATTGCGGCGGTTCCTCCGCTACAGCTTGCCAGAATGATTTGTGCACATACTTTTGCCGAACTCCATCACACGCTTTGTCAATACGAGCCATCGCCGATTTTTTCCGTCAATTTGTGGTTTGATCGGCCCATTATGCGTGAACCTATGTGCGGTTTGCTCGGCACGACAATGGAATGGGTTTTTAACAAGCCCGTGCTCTATGGCGATCACGACCGCGCTTCTGAGGGGTTTCTCACTATGGTCGCAAGTGCGGCGCATCATCTTTTACATATGTCAAATGAAGAACTCATTGACATGGCTTGTAGAGAACTCCATCAGGTCTTTCCCGAAAGTAGGCATGCCGAGTTATTACACGCCAGAGTGATATGCGAACACGCGGCGACTTGTGCGTTGCCATTTTCTTATGCAGTGCCCAAAACTCAGACGCCACATCCCCGTTTGTTTCTCGCGGGCGATTGGACTGACACTGGATTGCCACCTACTATCGAAGGTGCTGTCAGAAGCGGGTACGCGGCTGCAGATGCTGTCTTACTGAAATAGTTCGATGTATTTTAAGCCCGTTCCCGTGTTGAACAACACGACGCGGTCGCGCTCGCTAACCAGGTTTTGTGCTATGAGTTTTTCGAGGGCGGAGAGGGTGGCCGCGCCTTCGGGTGCGGGAAATGAACCCACGGCAGCAGCCATTTTTGATGCGGATGCCATCAGTTCTTCATCTGTGACGGAGAGCGCGCATCCACCGCTGTCGCGAATGGCTTTTAGCATTAAAAAATCGCCTACGGCAGCGGGAACGCGCAGACCTGCCGCGATTGTTTCGGCATCGATCCATGGTTCGGCGTGTGTATCTCCCGCGCGATAAGCCCGAACAATGGGCGCGCATCCCGCCGCTTGTACGGATATCATGCGGGGGCGTTCTGAGCCAATCCATCCCATTTGTTCCATTTCGTCAAATGCCTTCCACATGCCAATCAATCCCGTGCCGCCTCCCGTTGGATAAATGACGACTTCTGGCAATTCCCAATCAAATTGTTCGGCCAATTCATAGCCCATCGTTTTTTTGCCTTCTACGCGGTATGGCTCTTTCAGGGTCGAGATATCGAACCAGCCCTCGGCTTCTTTGCGCGATGCCACAATTTTTCCGCAATCGGAAATCAGACCGTCTATCAATTCGACATTTGCGCCCAGGACCTTGCATTCAATGTAATTGGCCTGTGGCACATCTTTGGGCATAAAAATATGCGCTGGCAAGCCCGCTCGCGCAGCATAAGCGGCTGTTGCGCCACCTGCATTGCCGGCCGAGGGGATGGCAATGGCCTGAGCACCCAATTCCGCAGCTCTCGAAATTGCCGCTGACATGCCTCGCGCTTTAAATGATCCCGTCGGATTTAAGCCTTCGTCTTTGATGTACAGCTTTGGCACGCCAATTTTTCGCCCCAGCGATGTTGCTTGCAATAAGGGGGTAAATCCTTCGCCGAGACTTACCTGAAATTGCTCGTTTTCGACGGGTAAAACTTCGGCATAACGCCACATTGTCGGTACTCGTTCTGCGAGTTTTTCCCGGCGCATAGCTTTTGCAACTGCATCGAGGTCATATCGGGCAAATAACGGTGCTTCTGCCTCTGGGCTCAAATTCCAGAGCAGGTCTTTTGAATACGCTTTGTCCGTTTTTGTGCAGACCAGATCAATGAGAAATCCCATAAATACCTCTCTATGAAAAAGTTAAAAACTCGTCATAGTATGGGTTGTACCTTTTCTCATGTCAAGGTTGAACTCACCTGACCATTTTTTTCTCTTTCAAACGCGTATCGGCGTATTTTTCGTCTCAACGTCGGTCTCGATATTCCGAGCAACTCACAGGCTCGTCCCTGATTGCCACCGGTAGTGAGTAGTACCCGTTCAATATGCGCCTGCTCGATTTCATCCAGGGTTTCAACTTTGTCCTGTGCGCTGGACTGTGTAGATTTGAGTACATCGAGATGTTCAGGTCGAATTACCCCTTTTTGACAGGCCAGGGCTGCGCGGTAAATGGCGTGTTGCAATTCCCTTAAATTGCCCGGCCATTCACATCCCGCCAGATATGTAACTGCCGCTTCAGATACCCCCTGGATCTCCACGCCGGTATCGGTTTTCAATCGCGTTAGCATTGCTTGAACAATGTGTGGGATATCTTCGCTGCGTTCTCGCAGTGGGGGGAGGGCTATGGTCACGGCACTGAGCCTGTAAAACAAGTCCAGGCGAAATTTGTCTTGCTCGATCATGGAATCGAGGTCGCGGTTGGTGGCAGCAATGATCCTGACCTGCGTTTGTATGGGGGATTGTCCGCCAACTCTGACAAATTCACCGCGGTCTAATACCCGCAATAGCTTGGCCTGAAATGCAGGCGAAGCCTCGCCAATTTCGTCGAGAAAAAGCGTGCCACCATCGGCTTGTTCAAAACACCCTGCCCGACGGGTTATGGCGCCGGTAAAAGCACCTCGCTCATGACCAAAGAGTTCACTTTCGGCAATATTTTCTGCTATTGCAGCACAATTGAGTGCTACAAATGCACCCACCCGTCCCGATGCCCGATGGATTTCTCGCGCCATTAACTCTTTTCCAGTTCCACTTTCACCATAGATCAGGACCGTTGCTGATGTTCGCGCTGCCAGGCCCGCGCGCTTGAGTGCGAATAACATGTCTGGACACGATCCAATTACCATTCCCGTCGGCGACTCACTCCCGGGATTCTGAGACAGATAGTGCAGTGCGATTTTGCCCTCACCTTGCAATTGAGAGATCAGAATATCCAGCGTCTGCCGGTCAATGGGATGTACGAGAAAATCGCGCGCTCCCGATGACAGAGCCTCGAGTATTCTGTCAGATGCCATATATTCACCGATAATTACGACGGGACACAGGCCATCAAATACGGGAAGTAGCTTTAATCCTCGTCCATCGGGGAGGGTTTCAGCGACAAGGGCGAGATCGGGAATTTTTTCTTCAATGCGTTTCAAGCAGTGAAAAAAAGAACTCGCTGTGCGTGCGTTTGCGCCCAGTTCTTTTAGCAGTTGCACCAATTGCATTGCGCGTTGCGGGTTTCCATCAACAATCAGTATGTCTTCCATAAAACCTCCAATATGTAATGAGTTGTTTTACAAAAGACATCATGCATAATGTGTGCCAGAGGTAATGAAATTTATAACATGTTGATAAAGAAACAGTTAAAGAGATTATGAAAATTTTTGACTTGTACATCTGACGCATAAAAGGCGACATTTGACTCTTATTTATAAAAAAAAAGGCGTCCTTCTTTTGAAGGACGCCTTTTTTTCCTTTCTTGCAGGCTCTCTATGGGACCGAGACAATATCAATATTGGAAGGATCACTGATCCGTCCGGAAAGATTTGTGAGGACCCGGTAAACATAGATGGTACCACTTGTTATATTTGTATCGCTATAAGACGCGATCTGAACTGCGAAGTCCAAAGTCGTATAAGCGCCATCTGTCAAATCTTGAATGGAAGTTCCTGCGGCGAGTACTGCCCGTTGAACCACAAAACTGTCGTATTCATCAGGGGCTGTCCAATTCAAATCGACCGCGGGACCACTGGCATTATAAGAAGCCCGCAGATTCGTTGGTGGCACGACGATCAAATCAGTTGTGGTCACTGTCTTGATGGACGAGCGCGCACTCTCATTGCCGTACTGGTCAATGGCAGAGATTTGATACCTGTACGTCGTCTGGTTTTCCAGACCCCTATCCAGATACATTTCCTGCGTCGGATCATCTATGGTTGTTAGCTCAGTTAGTCCAACATTCGATGTGTCCGCACGATAGATCACAAAGCCAGTGAGTCCGCTCAGGGGGCTGTTATTTTCATCGCTTGTGGGGGCGTCCCAACCCAACTCAATCGCTGTACCGCTACTTGCCAGAGCAGCGACAAAATTGTCGGGGGTAGCAGGCGGGCTATCATCAAACAGTACCGTTGCGGGGGCAAATAGCGATAGTTCACTTTCTTCGTTATTCGTGCCAATCGCCTGCACGCGATACACATAGGTCCGCCCTGCTTCAAGTGGCTCATCGATATAGATCGTCTCCAGGGTTATGAAGGTCGCTTCGGCCTCAGTTTGAGGATCTGTATCTGTATAGCGCAATACGCGATACCCGGTCAGTTCTGCTTCTGTATTGGCTGACCACGTAATGGCAATGTACTCGATCCCGCCAATTGCCTGCACATTGCGCGGGGCTGCCAGAACAGGCGCAGGCGCAGTGGCCTGAGCAGAGACAGGAGCCGAGAGTTCGCTCTTCACGTTGGAAGGACCAACCGCACGCACGCGATACACAAAGGGCTGATCTGCTGTGACAGGCGTATCCACATACGTCGTCAATATGGAAGAGAAGGTCCGGTCAGGTGTTGCCTGGGAGAGATCTGTATAGCGCAATATCTCGTATCCGGTCAATTCCGGCTCGGTATTTGCCGCCCAGGTCAAGGTGATTTTCTGCACCCCAGCAGTCGCCTGCACGTTGCGCGGTGCAGCAAATCCTTTGGTCGTCACAGATACCGGCTGTGACCGGGGTCCGGCATTGCCAGCCTGATCCACTGCTCTGATCGCATAGAAATACGTCGTGAGCAATTCGACAGACGTATCTACATAACTCACCTGATCGCTCGATACTGTGGTGACCAGCGCAAAGGATGTGTTGTTCCCGCGTGACCGGTAGATCTCAAAGGAGGCCAGTCCGGTCAACTCATTGTTATTGCTGTCTCGCGTGGGAGCCGTCCAGCTGAGCATCACGCGCTGGAAATTCGCATCGTCCAGGCTGACGATGAGATCTGATGGTGCGCCGGGAGGACTCTGATCGGCTGAGACGGTTGCAGAGGCGTATAGTGACCGTTCGCTTTCTTCGTTATTGGTGCCAACCGCCTGCACGCGATACACATAGGTCTGTCCCGATACCAGTGGCGAATCGACGTAAGTCGTTTGCACAGTTGTGAAGGTCGCTTCGGCCACTGTCTGTGCCGGGTCTGTATAGCGCATGACGCGATACCCGGTCAGTTCTGGTTCTGTATTGGCAGACCAGGTGATGGTAATGTGTCCTATTCCACCTCTTGCCTGCACATTGCGCGGGGCTGCCAAAACAGGCGCAGATTCAATGGCCTGGGCAGAGACGGGGGGTGACAATTCACTCTTCACATTGGCGGTGCCAACCGCACGCACGCGATACACAAAGGGCTGATCTGCTGTGACGGGGGTATCTATGTATGTCGTCAATACAGAAGAGAAGGTTTTGTCGGGCGTTTCGTGCGTGGGATCTGTATAGCGGAGTATTTCATATCCGGTCAATTCCGGCTCGGTATTTGCCGCCCAGGTCAAGGTGATTTTCTGCTCACCACCAGCGGCTTGCACGTTGCGCGGGATGGCAAATCCCTTCGTGGTCACAGATATCGGCTGAGACCGGGGTCCGACATTGCCAGCCTGATCCACTGCTCTGACCGCATAGAAATACGTCGTGAGCAATTCGACAGACGTATCCACAAAGCTCACCTGATCGCTCGATACTGTGGCGATCAACGCAAAGGATGTGTTGTTGTCGCGTGACCGGTAGATTTCAAAGGAGGCCAATCCGGTCAACTCATTGCCATTTCTGTCTGTTACAGGTGCCGTCCAGCTGAGCATCACCCGCTGGAAATTCGCATCGTCCAGGCTGACAATGAGATCTGAGGGCGCACCAGGAGCGCTTTGATCGGTAAGTGCCAGGCCATCGGTAAAGGTGGAAGTATCACTGCGCAATAGTCCAAGATTGGGATCTTGCACAACGGTTTGAACTTTGTAGTAGTACACTTGATCGGTGGTGACAAGCGAATCGACATAGGTCGTTTGCCCCGTGGTAAAGAGCGTGTCGCTTGTTACGGGTGTGAAGGGACCTTGCGTCGATTGTGACCGCAAGACCAGATAGCCCAGCAAATTGGGATCGTTTACGGGATTCCAGGAGATGACAATGCGCGCCTGTTCATTTTGTGTTGCGCGCAAGCCAGCGGGCACTGGTACGCTCGCGCCCGGTGCGCTTATCGTCACCAAAGCAAGTGCTGGAGGCCCGATGTTGCCATCTGGATCAACGGCGATGACCACATAAACGTGAAGTACGCCAGCTTCGAGTCCATCGGTATCGAGGAAATAAGTCTGGCCGGCTGGCACTGTTCCAAGTTCAACAAAAATATCCTTCAAATCGTCGGATATTGCTCCCAGGTTATCGAGGTCAATGCCCAATTCTGTTGCGAGTTGGACCAGAGCTGTTTGTGAACCCTGTATCTGGAGTACGCCCTGTGAATCTTTAATCCTGAAAATTCTGTACCCGGACAAGCCGGTCAATTCCTGATTGCCCACATCCGTTTCTGGCGCTGACCAGCCCAGTGTCACCTGTCTGCCATCGGCATCGGTGATAGCGACGAGATTTGTCGGCATAGCCGGCGCGCGCGTGTCATCGAGGACTTCTGCGCTCACAAATGCAGACAATTCGCTCGCTTGTCCATCTACATCTACGCTACTGAGCTTGTAAAAGTATATTTTCGATACACTAACATCTATTGTCGAATCCACATAAGTCGTCCGTGCTGTCGTCACGTCAGGGACAGATGATTCGCCGCGTAACAGCACGTAGTCTCCCGTAGCCGATGTTGACCGCCATATGCCGTATCCCGCAAGGCTGGTGCTGTTTACCGGATTCCAGTTCAATGTGATCCGTGCAATACCGCCCTGGGCGCGAATATTGCCCGGCGAATTCAGAGTTACGCTTCCCTCACCCTCATATTGTGCGTCAATTGGATTGACGCGCTCGCGTCCGCATCCCCACATAGCAATTAAAATTATCGCAATCCCCAAAAGGCCGACTTGTAGTCGGCGCGTCCACCAGTGATTCATAATAATCTCCTCATGGCCCATTATTGATGATTAAAATTTTTTCTTTAACACAATCCCAACAGACTTTTTGCGAATATCACTGTTGAGATCAATTTTGATTCGTCGATCAATTTTGGGCATTTTATCATCCACGCCGCTGTGCATGAGCAAACGCAAACCACTGATCAACAAAATTGCGGAAAATCCAATACTCATCTGGCTCTTGGTATCTCGATCACTTGTGCGGTTAAAAAGCTGTTCGGCTTCCCGTGCATCAGTTGCCGCCTTGTAGGCTTCATAAATGTCGTTTGCATCGCGCTTATAATCAATGGCGCGCTTGGCCATAAACGCACTACCTCCGAGAAATAAGATACCAAACGTGCGCCGTGCAGTAAAAAGGGACTGCGCTTCGGCAACAGGGGCCAAACACCCCAGAAAAAATGCGGTTGCCAGCACGACG
This sequence comes from Candidatus Latescibacterota bacterium, assembly GCA_965205975.1. GTDB lineage: Bacteria > Latescibacterota > UBA2968 > UBA2968 > UBA2968 > VXRD01. Next base: position 3,695,108 of record OZ242195.1, on the reverse strand, counting down.
CAACACATTTTATACATCCGCCTCATAATACTTACTCCTCCTCTTAAATATTTCGAGGGTTTAGACGAGATCACATGATCAAAAGTTTCGGATAATTGACATATTCTATTCAAATTTTCTCTCGGTTCCAGTTTTTTCCCAGGTACGCACCACGCGAACGAGCCTTGTGCCGAGAATTTTATCGTGAAGTGCCCGACTGTCGCGATCCCATAGCACCCACAGACCGCTGAGCCCGACTGTCGCGATAAAAATTAGAGGCTGTAGAACAAATCTGCCCACCGCTTGTGACCAGGTTGGAACACCGCCTCCAACGCGCTCGACCCGAATGCCCAATTCGCGCATTCCAGGGGTAAATCCAGAACGCGCCCACCCCGATAAGGTCATGAAGACCCGGAAAACGAGTAAAATGACCAGGATGATGCCAAAATCGTTCCAGATAAGCATCGCCCTGCTCTGTGCTGCGGGGTCCCCTTCAAACAATCCAACAGCGATGTCCTTCGCACTTCCCACAAAACCCGTGATGTCTGACCAGAGATCATCGGATTGATTGTCGCCGCCACCTCGCCCGCCGCGTCCACCGCCGCCGCGTCCACCGCCGCCTCGTCCACCACCGGCACTTGCGGTTGGAGCACTGGGAAAAAGAACGCTTTTGAGAAGAAAAAAAATCAAAAAAGGAACGAGCACTTGCATGGAGAAATCAATCGCGCTCGATGCGATGCGTCTCAAAAATCCGGGTGGCTCAATTAGTGTACTTATGCCTGTAGCTTTTGAATCAAAGTCCTTTAAGCGCGCTTCAATTTCGTCCCTAACTTGATCGAATCGCTCTGGAAACAGGTCTCGGTCCAGATGTGCATAAATATCTTCGAGTTCTGAAAGCGAATAGTTCTGAAGCGATTCGACAAACGCTTCATTTCGGCTCTGCTCCATGCTATTCCTTGCGGTCGGTTAGGGAATACAGCGTTGGGATCAGTACCAGGGTTACCAGTGTTGATACGACCAGGCCGCCGATAACGGTAATGGCCATAGGCGCGCGTATCTCTGCGCCCTGTCCCACAGGGAATACCATACCCACTACAGCCATGACCACGACGAATACCTGTCCGGACAATATGCCATCCAGCACGCCTTCAATGCTTTTGACAAGGGGCTGAAAATTGAAAACGCCCAGCGCCATAGGCAACAAACCGAGCACGGTTGTCGAGGTGGTCATTAAAATGGGACGCAGGCGCACTTTGCCCCCTTCTGCTATGGCCTCCATTTTGGGCATGCCTTGATCTCTTCGAAGGGTGTTGATATAATCGATGAGCACGATGGCATTGTTGACGACAATGCCGGCGAGCATAATCAAACCGATGAGCACGACCACGCTGATGGTTTGTCCGGTCAGGAGGAGCAGGGCAAAAACACCTACCAGCGCAAAAGGGATGGCAAACATGATCACGAAGGGGTGAACGAGCGATTCAAACTGCGATGCCATTACCAGATAAACGAGGAAGATGGCCAATCCAATCGCCAATTGCATACTTTCAAACGACCGCTGTTGCTCTTCATTTTGTCCACCCACTTTAATTGCAAAATCGGCGGGCAACTCCATCCGATCGATTTCGCGTTCGAGGTCTGCGACAACAGCACTCAGACTTCGCCCTACCAGATTGGCTGAAATCAATGCCACGCGCTCCTGATCAATTCTGCGAATTTCAGCAGGTCCCATTTCCACCTGTAAATCGGCGACTACACTCAAAGGAACTGGCGATGGGGCATTGTTGGGGCTGATGATCAATCGCCTCAGATCATCTACTGTGCTTCGATGCTCTTCCTCGGCGCGGACGCGAATATCGACTCGCCGGTCTCCTCGGGTAAATTGTGTGGCAACCTCCCCTTGAACCTGATTGCGAATAATCTCGCCAATGGCATTAATCGTCGTGCCCATTTGCGCCACACGCTTGCGGTCAAACCGAATTTGTACTTCGGGTGTACCGCCCTCGCTCGTGGTTTTAACATCTGTCAGTCCCGGAATGGTTTGCATGCGCGCCATCATTTCCCCGGCGATCATCTGTAGCGACTGCAAATTATAACCGGCGACTTCCACTTCGATGGGCGTGCGGGAAGAAAATAGCGATGGGCGAGTAAATTTTGTATCTACGGCGGGAATTTCCAGGATCATTTGGCGCAAGCGATCCATCACGGCAATTTCGCGATCTCGAATAATACCCTCGTGGAGTACGACATTGACTTCGCCGACATTTTCCCTATCTTCTCCGCCGCTTCCCCCAGATGCCGATTGCGTGCCGACAATGCTGTACACCAGACGTACTTCGGGTTGGCTGCGCACAATTCTCTCAATGGCTTGAATGGATTGCGTGGTCGCGGCAAGGGGCGTACCCAGTGGCATTTCGACTGAAATTGAGAACTCACCCTGGCTCATTTCGGGAATCAGTTCACTGCCCAGTCTATTGCCAAGTGTCGCAGTGCCGCCCAGGAGGGCTATTGCCAACCCAATTACATATAGGCGATGTCTGAGTGCCCACCTGATAATGTGCGGGTAGATGAGATAAGCTCGCCCAATCACTCTGTCAAAAAGCCAGAATAAGGGTGCCAGACAGGCCAGAATACCGCGCCCGAGCCATCCCGCAATCGTTCCGAGCCATCCCATTATGTGGGCGGGACCTTCTACACCACCCCTGTGTCCACTTTCCTTTTTCCGTTGCTCTACGGCGGCAAATTCGCCGATCCATGAAAATTCCAACGAAGCCAGCATGGGTATGACTGTGAGTGCGACAAGGAGGGAAGCGACAAGCGAATAGGTCACGGTGAGTGCCTGATCTCGGAAGAGTTGTCCAGCAATGCCTTCTACAAAGACAATGGGGACAAATACACATATTGTCGTCATTGTAGAAGCCACCACAGCCTGCCCCACCTCAGACCCCCCTTTATTGGTGGCTTCACGCGGACTCAGGCCGCTATCCTGGTAACGCTGTACACTTTCGAGTACGACGATTGAGTTGTCAACCAGCATGCCTATTCCCAGGGCGAGTCCACCCAATGACATGATGTTGAGGCTCACATCCGATGCGTACATGAGGAAAAATGTGGCAACAACTGAAATGGGAATGGATACGCTGATGATGCCCGTGCTTTTGGGGCTTTGCAAAAATAGGTAGAGAACGATGATGGCCAAAAAACCGCCCAAAATAGCGGTGTTGAGGACCTCGGAGACCGAGTCTCGAATGAATGTCGATTGATCGGAGACGACCTCCATACGCGAATTACCGAGCAAATCGCCGGATGTTCGGCGGAATTGTGCGACGGCTTCTTTAACGGCTTGTGCAACTGTTACAGTATTGGCATCGCCCTCTTTGTATATGGCGAGTTCGACGCTTTCTTGCCCGTCAATACGCGTGATTACCGTGCGTTCGCGATGTCCTCGGGTCACCAGTCCTACATCGGCTAATGTGATAACTGTGCCCTGCCGCTGGCCTACCACGATATCCTGAATTTCTTCTATTGTTTTAAATTCGTTGAATGTGCGAACCAGGTATTCCGCTTCGCCGTCTTTGAGTTCTCCGCCCGTTAAGTTCACATTTTCCTGGGCTAAGCGATTGACGACCTGAGCGAGTGGAATGCGCAATGTAGCCAGTTTGGGTTGGTCGATCTCAACTTGTATTTCTTCTTCCAGCCCGCCATTGACGCGCACAGATGCGACGCCTTCGAGACTTTCCAACTCGGGCTTAATTTCTTCTTCGGCCAGGAGGCGTAGCGAAATCAAACTTTCTTCGCCATAGAGGCCGATACGCATGATCGGATCGAGCGAAGGATCAAATCTCAGCAGTACGGGTTTTCTCACGTCCTGTGGCAGGCGCACTTGATCGAGCTTTTCTCGAATATCGAGAGAAGCAAAATCCATGTCCGTGCCCCAGGCGAATTCCACAACCACATCCGACATGCCTGGGCGCGAGGCCGAGGTTACCCGGATGACTCCGTTTACCACACCTACAGATCCCTCAATCGGCTCGGTGATTAAACGTTCCATCTCTGAGGGTGCTGTGCCTTCGTATTCTGTGCGTACCGTCAGGGTGGGATAGGTGATATCGGGGAGCAGGTTAATCGATAGGCGCTGAAAAGCGACCATGCCGAATAGCACTGCCGCAGCCACAAACATCGTTACTGTTACCCGTCGCCGGGTCGAAAATTCAATGAGTTTCATGGGTTTTAATTACCTCGTCCGCCTCGTGATGGTATCAATCCTTTTTCTCGCATCTCAGTCACAAAAGCGCGGAGTTTTTCCATATTTGTTGCGAGTTCGGGATCGTCTTTCACGCGCTTTTCGTATTCGGCTTTGACTTCGGGGATGCGCTCAATCATGCGTTTCATGCGGTCTGTGAGATCACCGCCGCCTTGCCCGCCTGCAAAACCTCTGCCCTGTCCACCTTGTCCGCCTTGTCCCATTTGTCCGCGTCCCTGCCTACCCTGTGCACCTTCACCCATCTGTCCACGTCCAGCGCGTCCTTCGCCCTGTCCCATCTGTCCACGTCCCTGCCTACCCTGTCCACCTTCGGCCATTTGTCCACGTCCAGCGCGTCCTTCGCCCTGTCCCATTTGTCCGCGTCCCTGCCTACCCTGACCACCTTGTCCCATCTGTCCGCGTCCAGCGCGTCCCTGTCCACCGCGTCCGGCAAATGCGGGAGGTGCTGCCTCACCTACGAGGCGTACGGAAGAACCAGGCCGCAATCCTTCCTGCCCTACGGTAATGACTTGCTCTCCTTGGGAAAGACCCGAGAGAATCTCTAAACGGTCACTGTCTGTAAAGCCGATTTCAATGCGTCTGCGTTGTGCCTGACCGCGCCCGCTTTCGGGATCGGTTTCAAAGGTGAATACCTGGTTGCCTTCTCCTTCGAGCACGAGGGCTTTTTTGGGAATGACCAGGGTGTTTCTTCGCGTTTCCGTGATAATATAAACCGAGGCAAACATTCCCGGGCGCAGCAGACTTGCATCTGTTCGAGGTATCTCAACGGTTACTTTAACCGTGCCGCTTTCGGGATCTACCACCGGGCTGATCATTTTGACTGTGCCCGTAAATTCTCTTTCAGGCGCGGCTTCAACTGTAATGCGCGCGGTCTGCCCTACGGTGATTTTGCCAAAGTCCTTTTCGGTTACCTGGATGCGTGCAAGCAGGGGATCGAATTTAGCTACGGAGGCGACCACCTGATTGTTGGTGACCATGTTGCCGACCTCAATATTTCTCAGCGTCATAATGCCTTCAATGGGTGCTCTAATTGTCGTGTAACTCAAATCGAGTTTGGCCTGTTCGAGTTGTGCTTTGGACGATTCGAATTGGGTCTTGGCATTTTCATAAGACTGTTTGCTACCCAGATTGCGCTGAAATAAGGCATCTTCGCGTTCATACCGCTGTTTGGCTTCACGATACGAAATTTCTCGCTGCGAGACGCTGATTTGAGCAGCGTCGGCGTCGAGTCGTGCCAGGATGGTACCCGCGCGTACGGGGTCGCCTTCTTCTTTTAGTAATGCGATGACCTGCCCGGCTCTGCGCGCTCGAACGTCAACCCATCTTTCGGCTTCGAGTGTCGTATTTTTGAGAATATATGCAGAAATGTCCCCTCGCTGTACATTCTCGACCTTGACGGGCGCAGCAGCGCCACCACCGCGTCCAGCACGTCCGCCGCGTCCAGCACGTCCGCCTTGTCCCTCTGCCTGTTGTGCTTCTTCTTCGCCACAGGCAAAGAGCGCGAGAAAAAGCAGCATGAACCATCGGCCATTAGCTATTTTTTTTATCATTCTTCCGTCCTCTCAAATCTTTGAAGAAAGTAAACAATTACTCACTTATTTTTTATAAAATTCTTTTTATCACTCGGCCTGATTGCCGGAGGGCCTGTTTTTGCGCTGATGATGCCGCAGAGCCTCTTGTTCGGCCATCATCTCATCAAATTCTTTGCGCTGATCAGGCGTCAAGATTTCCCGAATTTGAGCGCGGGTTGTGTTTCTCACTTTTCCAAACTCTGAGCGATAGGCCGTGTTGATATCGACCATGCATTTGCGCCCTTGTTCGAGGATTGTGTCCAACTGCGCTTTCTGACCATCTGACAGGTCGAGCTTTGCCACCATTTCAGACAGGCGCACTCGCCTCTTTCCAGAATCACCAGACGCGAGACTTTCGTAAACAGTCCCTATTACCGCGCCAAGTAAGAGACACAAAACAATCAGGCATATAAAGCGGAAACGCGAAATAAACATAATAAAAACCTTCTAACGCGTGTTGTCTGATAAGACGAGGTCGAGCACGCGGTCTTTGGAAAAATCATCTTCGGTCAAACTCACAACTTCTCGAACCTCTCGGTCGAGCGAACTTTGCAAAAAAGCATCCAGCGTGACGGGTTCAACAGTTCTGTCCAGGCGTTGGGTTAAAAATGCCAGAGAGCCAATAGAAATCAGCAATATTGCGGCAGTGGCGAATTTTTGAAACCCCCATCTGTTCTTCATTTGCGCCATTTCTTCCCGGACTTTTATATCTACACGCCGTACAAAAAAACGATCGGGTGCAGGTGGAGACCAGGCCGCAAAAAATTGTCGCACCCGCACCATCTCGGCCAGTTCACGCCTGAGACTATCGGACACGCGCAATAGCTTCTCAACTCTGGTCCGTTCTGCTTCTGTAAGCGCATCGTCGAGATAAGCCGACAACAATTCGCAGTTGATGTCAAAGGTGTTGTCTGCGTCCATATTTACGCCTCAATCCAGTTGTCGTATTGTACTTGCAAAATTTCGCGGAGTTTTGACCGCCCGCGAAACAGGCGAGATTTCACTGTTCCTATTGAGCATTTGAGCAATTCGGCAATTTCTTCGTAGGCCAGGCCTTCAATTTCTCTCAAAACAAAGGTCACGCGATATTCTTCCGATAGATCATTCAGGGCGCGTTCGAGAATTTCTTGAAGTTCCCGCCGTTCAACGCGCACATCCGCATTTGGGGGCTGGCCCACCCAGATGTGCGGTACGTCCCAATTTTCTCGATGTTCATCCAGAGAAACAAAGCTGCGCCGATGTCTGGATTTGAGATGGTCTAAGCAGCAATTGACAGCGATGCGATGCACCCATGTTGAAAATAGCGATTGTCCTCGAAATCGTTTCAGGGCGCGAAATGCTTTGAGAAATGCTTCTTGCGCCAAATCGTCGGCTTCGTCGAGATCGCCAATGAAGCTGTAAACCGTATTATACACGCGTTCATGGTGTCGCTGTACCAGCACAGAGAAAGCCTCTGTGTTGCCTTCTAAGACCCGGGCAACGATTTGGATATCTTCAATGTGTGAAAAATTGGACGATTTGGAAACGCGCATTGTTCCTACCTCTGAGACAGAAACTGCTATTTATCGGGTTCCGCTGTGGCATTGGTAATTCGTCTGATTCCCACACCTCTGACGAGGTCCAGAATCGACATCACATCGCCATAAGGCAATTGGCGATCTGCCCTCAAAATCAGGCCCCCACTTTCATCGATGTCCGCTGCTTGTTGTTTTAATAATTCCCGCAATGCTGGTTGATCGACGATCTGACCATCCAATGCCATTTGACCATCTGCCGATATGTTGAGAATATAACGTCTCGCGTGCTGCGTTTTTTCCGCGTGTGCCATGGCGGGCAGTTCGACTTTGAGCGCGGATTGATCGACAAATTGCGTGGTTACGAGAAAAAATGTAAGCAATAAAAACAGGACGTCGATCAAAGAGGTCACATTGATGGCCGGACGGCGTTTGCCGGGCATTTGCAATCGCATCGCTATCCACCTTCGGAGCCTTGAAACCCCCGGAGTTTTTTTAGCAGAGTGTTGGCGTATTTCTCAATTTCCAAAATCAGGCTTTCTGCCCGACTGCTGTATAGATTGTAAAATACAAGTGATGGAATTGCAATAAAAAGTCCGGCAGCAGTCGTTAGAATCGCTTCGGAAATGCCTCCTGCCAGGAGATTGGCCTGCCCTACGCCCACTTCTGAAACCTGCTGAAAAACTTTAATCATGCCCAAAACAGTGCCCAAAAGTCCCAAAAGTGGCGAAACTCCCGCTACGGTTTCCAGAACTACCAGACCCTTCTGCAATACCCCCATCTCTTGGCGGCCCTGATCCAGAATACTTTCTCGGATCTCTTCTAAGGACAAATGTCGATTGTCTAATCCCGCGCGCATCACTGCAGAGAAAGGACCTTTGTGTTGCCTGCAGACGTTCAAAGCCAACCCAATGTCTTCGGATCCTTGAATATTGTCGATTACACTGACAATCTCGGGCCGGATGATGGCGCGACGGCGCAGTGCAAATCCGCGCTCAATTGCAATGCCCAAAGCCAGTACTGAGCACAAAGTCAGAGGATACATCATGAGACCACCCTGTTCAAACAGTGCCCAGCCCATATTATTGTCGCCTTTGTCCTTTTCCAAAAATTAAATATTCAAAAGTACCCACAATTTCGAGGTACTCTTCCGGGAAATCTGGGGGTAATGCCCTGAATGGTGCCGAGCGTTTAACGGCTTCCAGGCTCGTTTCGAGCAATGACTCACTGCCCTTATAGTCGATCAGTTCGGGGCCTTCAAGCCGACCGTCGCGCCAGATTCTAAACTTCACCACGGTCGTGCCGTCGATCATGCCCAACTCGAATAGACGGGGCGGATATATATGGCGGTCAATACGTCGCTTGAGATATTGCATATAGGGCGCGAAATTCCATTCATAAGTGCTCAGTTGCAATCCCCCTCGTTCGAGTGCGCGGGTTTTGCTATTGTCCATATCTACGTGCGATTGGGGCAGTTCTCCGCCCAACACCGCGCGTTCTCGCTCTTTTCGCGCTTTTTCGGGTTTTTTCAATAAATCCTCAAAGTTAAGGGAATTGTCAGTAGTTTCAGTTTCCGATGAGCGGTCTGCGCTTTGTGTTTCCCTGCGCGACTTTCCCTGCGCTGGCGTCGCTATATTTTTTGCCCGCGATATGCCATCGGAATATGGCAAGTGGCTTTCGGGCAAGGGGTCCATTTGTTGATCGCGAGAGATATTATCGCGCTCTGCGAGCAACGGGGTTTCTTCGGGCGGAGCGTCGTCTCGATTTTGGGGCACATCGACAAATTCAAATGTCAGGGGCGGTGATGCGGGTATTTGTTCTGGCTGCGGCGCAATGACCGCAGACAGCGGGTTCTCCAGGATCAGGAATAGAATGTGCAGCAGAATGGCTGCGGTATAAGCCCAGAGGTATGGATTGTTGAGTCGCGTTGCCATGTGCCCGTTCTACCTTTAATTGTTTTTTAATTTGCCTCCGCGACTTCAATTGGTTGCGAATGCATTTTCGCCCAGATACCCTGGAACAAAGACAGGCACCCTACATAAAAAAATCCAGAGGCAAACAAAACCAGGAATGGTACGGGGAAATACAGTCCTTTGGCAATCGAATACGCCATAGCGGCCAGCAGATAAAGACCGAGTCCAATTTCCAAAAATGCAGTTATGTTTTTTTTCAGGGCGTAATTTTTTCGATACCAATTTCCATTCCGTCCGATAACGCGATATTTGGGGGTGCGGTTAAATGCAGTCTCGTGCCCTCGCAGTGCCTGAATTACTCCGCGCGCGTTGTTCAATGAAATTCCCATGCCCAGGGCGAGTACAAATGGCAAATACAGGATGCGCGATTTCCAATCCGAATAAATTTCTCGTTGCGAGTGGATATAGTATCTCGAGATCACGCCCGTTGCGCCTACAAAGAGGGGAAAATCGATTATTACCACCCGGAGCCATCCCAGGTCTTCCCTCAGGACAATTGCGGGAAAAATGAGAATGGCGATCATTGCCATCAAACAATATGCGAAATTGGTTACCAGATGAAAAGCGGCTTCGCCCTTCACGCGCCAGGAGAGATGGCTTTTCAACAGGGTCTTTAGTGTTTTTTTTGCGGTCTGAACCGAGCCTTTTGCCCATCGAAATTGCTGTGACTTCCAGGCATTTACTTCCACGGGGATTTCCGCCGGTGTTACGGTATTCTCAAGATAGACGAATCGCCAGCCTGCCAATTGCGCGCGGTAGCTCAAATCGAGGTCTTCGGTCAGGGTGTCGTGCTGCCAACCGCCGGCTTCATCGATACAAGCTCGGCGCCAGACGCCCGCTGTGCCGTTAAAATTGAAGAACAGGCCCGAGCGGCTACGCGCACCGTGTTCCATAACAAAATGACCGTCGAGATAGATGGCCTGTACGCGTGTCAAAATGGAGTAGTCCCGATTCAGATGTCCCCAGCGCGTCTGAACCATGCCGACCTGCGGTTCGACGAAGTGCGGGATGGTTTTGTTCAAAAAGTCTGGTGGCGGCAGGAAATCGGCGTCAAAAATTGCGATCAATTCACCCCGTGCAACCCGCAATCCCTCTGCGAGAGCACCGGCTTTATACCCGGTGCGCGTTTTGCGGTGTATCAGCGCGATATCCAGTCCCGAACGCCGAAGTTCATCTACACACCGCCTGGCAATGGCGGTTGTTTCATCGGTCGAGTCATCCAGGACCTGAATTTCGAGGCGGTCGGTTGGATAATCCATCTTGGCGACCGCGCGAATCAGCCGTTCGACCACATAGCGTTCATTGAATACGGGCAATTGCACGGTCACAACCGGTAATTCATCAAAGGTGCCGCGGGGATTCGGTTGTTTGCGACGGTGCTTGTAATAGAGGTGTACCATCAAGTGTCTATGCAGACTTACGAGCATCAGCAATGCAAACACCAGGCTGTAAGTGGCCAGCAAAACGGATTGCCACCAGGCCATACAGATCTCCAAAATGAGAGTCAAAACAGATATGTCACAAGCGCAGTGCAGCAAAATATAGGGTTTGGTTACGTTCCGTCAAAGTATTTTGTGCCAATGTCTCCGTGTTGTATAAAACATGGGGAAGCCCTTAAATCGCTTTGTCGATTACTTGACACAGACCGTTTGAGGTAACTATATTGGATTGCGACAAAATAGGTGCAATGGGCAGCGTTAAACCACGACTCCGATTGGGTTGTAAAGACCATGGTCGGATTTAAAATAAAGGGTTAAAACCGTGTACCAGGAATATTGGAATCTGACAGAATTGCCGTTTGAAAGTGTGCCGGATCCGCATTTTTTTTATTCTTCAGCAGATCACCAGAGAGCACTGTTACAGATGTTTTACGCGATTAATACTCGCCTGGGGGCTGCCGTGCTCACGGGCGATGCGGGCTGTGGCAAAACCGTTGTGAGTCGCATGCTCATCCATGAACTGTCATCTGATAGGTATAAAATCGCGCTTATGAATAGGCCCGGTCTTGCGCCGGAAGACTTTCTTCGAGATATGCTCGGGCAATTGGGTGTTGAGGACCAATCGAATGGAAAATTGCAACGCGCACTTGAGGTTCAGACTGTCAAAAGTGCCAATGCGGGCAAATATACGGTTGTCATTGTCGATGATGCCGATGCAATAGCAGACGACAATACATTTGAAGAGTTGCAATCTCTGTTCAGCTTTCAACGCAACGGGCGTTTTTTTCTTACTCTTCTCCTCATTGGACAGACAGGTCTCAAGGACCGGGTTGCTGGCATTGAGCCATTGGGACAACAGGTCGCACGGCAATATCACCTCGCGCCGTTTAAGCGCGAGGAGACACACGCGTATGTGCAAACACGCCTAAAAAAAGCGGGAGCCGATCGATCCTTGTTCGACGAGGACGCGCTCGACGCGCTCTATCAAGCGTCCAATGGTGTTCCGCGAGATATAAATAATATTTGCGATATTGCCCTGTTGCTCGGTTTAGATGCTAAGGTCAAAACTGTCGGGGAGGAACAGATAGAGAAAGCTGTTTATGCGGTTGATAATCTGTAATGGAAACGGAGGATATTATGACGCCGGAAGAGAAGTTTCGATTTGATTTGCAGGGGTTTTTGGTTGTTAAAGATGTGTTGAGCGCAGATGAGGTGGAGGCGTTGAATGAGTTGGCCGATGAGGTATGGCCTGCCAGCGAAGATGATGGGAACCGCCGCACGAGTCGCGTTTCAATGTGGGGTCCCGAGACGCAGGCGTTGTTCGATCATCCCAATGCGTTGCCGTATATGATTGAGTTGTTGGGACCGACATTTCGCGTGGATCACGATTATTGCATTTTTATGAAGAAGGGCGCAAGCCGCGGGCGATTGCACGGTGGGCCATCATTGCAGGCGGGTGTGCCGGGCGATCATTGGTACAAATACCACGATGGGGTGATGCGCAATGGGTTGACGGTGTTTACGTATAACCTCGCACCCGCGCGTAAAGGGGATGGAGGCTTTGCCTGTGTTCCCGGGTCGCATAAGAGCAATTTTGTCAGTATTCCCAACGATGTGCGCAGTTTTGAGCGACCGGCGCATTATGTACATCAGCCCGAAGCAGAAGCCGGGGATATGATCATTTTTACGGAGGCACTGGTGCATGGAACAATGCCCTGGGAAGGCGAGCACGAGCGCCGCGCATTGCTGTATAAATTTAGTCCGGGACATTCGGCGTGGTCGCAGAATTATTACAATCCAGACGATTATCCCAATGTGACAGATCAGCAGCGACGGATTATGGAGCCGCCATCAATTGGCGGGCGGGAAAAAGTCGTGATGTGATCGGAAAGGACATACTTATGGGGCTTACAGCAGAGGAAGTTCGACAGTTCAAAGAGCTTGGTTATGTGGTTAAAGAATCCATTTATTCTTCGGATGATTTGCAACTTCTGAAGGATGGGTTGACGGGCGCGGTTCAGGAGAAGTGCGATGAGTTGATTGCCGAGGGCGAGCTGGATCGCGATTTTGCCGAGGAGTCATTTGAGACGCGGCTGACGAGGCTCCACCAATACGACCCGGAGGCCACGCACAAGGTGTTGATGTCGATCTGGTCGGGCAGGTTTCACGGGCCGGGGATTTTGAAGGCGTTGCGGCATCGGCCATTGATTGCGTGTATTGAGGATATTATTGGTCCCGATATTATGGGTACATCGATTTATCGCATACGCCCCAAGGTGCCGGGCTATTCGCGTGGGGAGGTGCCGTGGCATCAGGATGCGGGCTATTCAATGGCGCATTGTTACGAGTATTTGATGGTGACGTGCTGGGTACCGCTGGTGGATGTGACGCTGGATAATGGATGTTTGTGGGTGATTCCAAAGGTGCAGGATAAGGGGATTATCCGACATTATACGGGTGGTCACGCGGGGTTTTTGGAAATTGCACCTGAAGAGGTTCCCGAAGGCGCGATACCAGTGGAGATGTCGGCGGGGTCGGTTTTGTTTTTGACGAATTTGACGCCGCACGCTTCGTTTGAAAATAAGACGGATGTTGTGCGGTGGAGTATGGATTTGCGATATCAGGATTTTAGCGTGCCGAGCAATATCGGTGAGGTGCCCGAAGATTATACGCCAGAGCGCGAGCCAGTGACGATGGCGTGCCATCCGGGCGAGGCGTATTTCGTGATTCAGGATACGCAAAATCCCGAGCGCGAGATGCGAGATCCAAAAGATTTTGCCGCGTTGCGGAGAGCATGGGATAGAAAGAAAGTTCATACCCCCGGGCGCGGTTGGACGCCGCTGGATGAACGCCATTGAGCATGGAGAATTGCATGGGTGAAGTAACTTATCGGGTTGAGAAATTACACGGCAGGCCAATTGTGGAAGGAAATGATGTGCGACGGCTCAGGATTGGTGCAGATCCCAATCGTTCGAGATTGCGCGGCGATGCGATGTTTCCCACGGTGGTTCGGATTCCCGATTGGGTGCCTGCGGAAGATCGGGCACATCCGGATGCGAATTATTATCTTTATTGTGCGTCGCATCACGGGACGAGTATTCACATGGCGTGGTCAGATCGGGTGGATTCGGCGGATTGGACGCTTTTTAATGCCGGCAGGTTGGATGATACTCGTTTTCCAGGGCGCGGGGTTTTTGATTTGAGGCTGGGCAATGAGACTGAGACGATTGATGTGGTGGATGGGATTGTGTTGAAGGGGCATGTGTCGTCTCCCGAGGTGATTGTGGATGAGGATAGTCGGCATTTTATTATGGTGGTTCACGGGAGCAGCAATGATGGCCAGCGTTCATTTGTGGCGACGTCGAAGTACGGGTTGAATTTTAACCGTCCTGAAGTGGGTGGTGAAGAGGGTGGTGGATTGAAGCGGTTGAAATTTGCGGATCGAAATTATTTGCGCGTGTTTACCTATCGCGGCGATTGGTACGGTTTTGCACAGCGCGGATTTTTTTTAGAGCCAGCTGTTCCCGAATGTCCGTGGGATGCGCCAGAGGGTTGGAATACGAGCGATCCTCTGTGGGTGTCCGCTGAATCGTCGCCTATTGAAGATGATCTCGTCGCCGATGGGTTGGCGGGCGATCATCTTCCCAATGGGGGTTTGGGATTGCGCCACGGATGTGTGCGGGTGATGGAGGATGGCGAGACGCTGGAGGTGTTTTACAGCCGAAAATGGGAGGAGCCGGAATATATTATGCGTTCGACTGTGGATTTGAGCGCGGGCGATTGGCAGGCGTGGCAGACGAGTTATCCTCCAGAAGATATGATTCGCGCCGAGGAGGATTGGGAGGGCGATGTGGTGCACGATTCTTATGCGTTTAAAGAAGATGGTCAGTTGTATTTGTTTTATACCTGTTGGGAAGAGGATGCGATTGCCGTGGCGAAGCTGTGCCGTGAATAATGCAAGAGGAGAAGATATGATATCTACACCTACCGAATGGGAGGACTATCTTTTTGACCTTCAGGGATTTCTCGTTTTGAAGAATGTTGTTTCTCCAGAACTGATTGCGGAGATTAATGAGACGGTCGATGAATGGGTTGCTTTACACGAGGCTGGACACAAATGGATCGGCCATGTTCGCGGTAGCGATCCCGAACCTGTACAGGGTCCCGATATCAAGTTTGCCAATATTATTGAGGGTGGACCAGCTTTTGAGGCGTTGATCGATAATCCCAATTGGCTCGAGTATGTGAAGCGCTATGTCGATAATGATGGGTTATACATCTGGGCTAACCATTTGTCTGTCAGTCGGAAGGGTAGTTATGTCCCTGTTCATTCCGGCGGGCACAACAAGAGTTATCGCACCAGTTTTCGCTATCATAATGATAATTTCTATTGTGGCAATTTCAATGTTTTGCTCGCGCTGAATGATATTGGTCCAGGAGATGGCGGTACTATGATTGTGCCCGGGTCGCATAAATGCAATGTGGTTAATCCTTTGATTTTCGAGCAGGAAAATGGGCGACATAAGAATGTGGTTGAGCAGACGAAACTGACGCCCTATTTAAAGGAAATGCACCTCAATGCAGGCGACGCTGTTATTTTTACGGATGCCTGTACACACGGTGCCAGTGTGCGGACCAATGACGGCGAGCGCAGGATACTGATCTATCGATATACTGCATTTTGGATGAAAAATGCTACTGGTTTTGAGCCGTCAGAAGAATTGCTCGCCAGGCTTACATCTGAGCGCAGAAAAATTGTGCGGCCCGTTGTGCCGATAAGACCGCCTGTTCAATCTGTGACTGCATGATTTTAAAGAAGGGATGGAAATATGATACCTGCACCGGATGAATGGGATGATTATCGATTTGATCTTGAGGGTTTTCTCATTTTAAAGAATGCTGTGCAGCCAGAACTCATTGCCGAGATCAATGAGAAGGTCGATGAATGGCTTGTTTTGAGCGACGCTGGTGAGGAATGGTTGGGCAATGTTCATGTTGTGAAGAATGACAATACCAATAGTCACAGTGTGAGTTTCAGGAATGTTATCGAAGGGGGTTCGTGTTTTGAGGCGTTGATTGACAATCCCAACTGGATCGAGTTTGTCAAGCGGTACGTGGATAACCACGGTTTGCATATTTGGATGAATTTTCTTCCGATCATCCGTCGTGGGAGCCATGTGAGGTTGCATGCTGGCGGTCACAATAAGATGTATCGCACGAGTTTTGAATATCACGACAATAAATTTTTCTGTGGCAATTTGAACATTCTCCTGGCACTGAATGATATTGGTCCAGGGGATGGTGGGACACTGGTTGTTCCCGGGTCCCATAAGTCCAATCTTCCAAATCCGCTGGTGCATCAGAAAAGGCAGGGCAGGAAGGATTATGTTCTCGAGCCCGGTGATATGGCTCCCCTTCTCAAGGAGGTGCATCTCAAGGCGGGAGATGCCGTTGTGTTTACAGATGCACTTATTCACGGTGCCAGCGTGAGGACCAACGAAGGAGAGCGCCGCGCATTGATTTATCGCTATTCGTCTTTTTGGACCCGAGATCGTTTCGGGTATGAATATTCCGATGAATTGGTTGCGAGATTAACGCCCGCTCGTCGAAAGATTATTCGCCCGATTGAACCATCAAGACCACCGATTACGCAAGGGAGATCGAAATGAGTAAGCCAAACTTGCTGATTATTCACACCGATGAACACAATTTTCGCACGTTGGGTTGTTATCGCGATTTGATGACGGAAGATCAGGCTTTTGTCTGGGGACCAGGCGTTAAGGTAGATACGCCTCATATTGATTCGCTCGCCCGGGACGGCGCTATTTGCGACAGTTATTATTCGTCGTCGCCTGTTTGCTCGCCTTCGCGTGCCTCTTTTGTTTCCGGTCTTTATCCGATTGCCACCGATGTGTATAAAAACGATATCCC
The DNA here is from genome assembly GCA_965205975.1 of Candidatus Latescibacterota bacterium. Taxonomy (GTDB): domain Bacteria; phylum Latescibacterota; class UBA2968; order UBA2968; family UBA2968; genus VXRD01. The sequence continues at coordinate 3,678,437 of OZ242195.1, read as the reverse complement.
CCTGAAAGAGGGGTTGATCACTTTTGCCGAGGTGCTCAAAAATCAGGGCTATGCCACCTCATATCTCGGCAAGTGGCATCTGGGTGGAGAAGCCAAGCCCGGTTTTGCGCCAGAGCACAAATTTGGTTTTGAGGACAATCGGTATATGTGGAACCGCGGTCACTGGAAGAAACTCGGGCTGAAAGAGGACGGCACACCATACATTGCGGCGAGGAACAATAGGGGTGAGCCTGCCAGCAGAGTAGATGGTGCCGACGAAAAATCGTTTACAACTGATTGGTTGACTACCCGCACCCTGGAAATTATCGAGCGCGATCAGAATCAACCCTTTTGCATTATGGTCTCTATCCCGGATCCGCACGGGCCAAATACGGTTCGCGCGCCCTACGACACGATGTACCAAGATATGGTTTTTCAAAATCCGCGCACGATGGATTTTCCCGTGGAGAAAATGCCGAAATGGCACCGGGTTGGAGACAGGAATACGGCCCGTGAACTGAATCAGAGACAGATGCAGAGGTATTTTGGTATGGTCAAATGTATCGACGACAATGTGGGGCGCATTCTGGCAGATCTGGAAGCCGGGGGACTGGCTCAGAATACGATTGTGATTTTTACCGCCGATCATGGCGACCTGATGGGCGAACATAGACGCCACAACAAGGGAATGCCCTACGAGGGCAGTGCAAAGATTCCGTTTGTGATTCGCTGGCCCGAGAAGATCGCTCCGGGGAAAGTTGTGAATACCGCCTATACGACGGTTGATTTCGGTCCGACGATTCTGGGCATTATGGGGATTGAGGAGGAGATTCCGAATGCCCACGGGTTAAATGATTCTGCGGCGTTTCTCAGTGATGAAAAGGTGGTAGATGACGATCGCATTGTCTATATGACCACTTCAGGATCGCAGACCATTATGGCCGTTAACCGACGTTATAAACTGGTTCTCTCACAGGTCGATGATCCCTGGTTGTACGATCTGCATAAGGATCCGGATGAGCTGGTCAATGTATATACCGATCCCGAATACAAAGAGATTGCAGAGAACTTTAAAGCTGAGTTGATTGCCCAGATGGAGCGCTACAATGAGCCTGCGTTAAGCAAAGGCCGGCTGATTTATTAAATGGAGATACCTGTGAACGATGAGAAGAACAAGGGTATAGCGTTTTTTCCGTACGTTATGCCAAGAGAAAGACCGGATTTGCCTTTGAGCCGCGCGATGGACCGGCTTTTTGCGAACTACAGTGAGCCTTCTACATGGTGGAATGAGCTGTATTCCCAGTTTCGATATACGGAGCTTGAAGGACTGGATTACCGGGGGGGGGATGGTAGGCTTACGAGGCGCGATCCGAGCAAGGTAATCAAAGCCGATGGCAAGTATTACGTCTGGTACACGCGGCGAAGTACGGATGCGCCTCCGCAGGGTCCGGGACGAGGCGCAGAATTGATTCCATCTACTGACTGGGATTTGTCAGAAATCTGGTATGCTACGAGCGAAGATGGTTTTGTATGGGAAGAACAGGGCGTTGCGGTGCCACGACCTGCCAAACCGCACGCCGGATGGCGGTCTGTTTCCACTCCCGACATTCTCGTTTGGAAGGATAGATACTATCTTTACTATCAGAGCTTTCTGGAGATGTCGGGTACGCGCGGTGATGATTGCCCTGTATCGGTCTCCTATGCAGATTCGCCGAATGGGCCCTGGACACCGACACAGGAGGTCGTGATCCCGAATGGTCCAGAAGGGTCCTGGGATCAGTTCTCTATTCACGATCCCTATCCACTGGTGTACAAAGGTCGAATCTATCTGTACTATAAATCGGATATGAACGCAGCACGGAAGCAAAACATCCGATTGCAGGGATTGGCCATTGCCGACGATCCGCTGGGGCCTTTTGAAAAATGTCCGCTCAATCCCGTGTTGAATTCGGGACATGAAACGGGTCTGTTTCCCTTCAAGGGCGGGATTGCCGCGCTTGCGATTCGACATGGGAATGAGCACAATACGATTCAGTTCGCTCCAGACGGAATCAATTTCGAGATCGCATCTACTGTCAGCCTGATGCCCATCGCCCCGGGACCCTATGTGCCGGATGCGTTTACCAATACCGACAACGGACGTGGGATTACGTGGGGGCTTTGTCACTTTACAGGCGTAGGAAAGCACAGTATCCTGGCTCGATTTGACTGCGACTTGAGTCAGGACCACGATGCTCCAAACATGCGACAGACGGAGCACTGGTGGCCACCGGAATACTATTACAAAAGTGGATTGGGTGAGGCGATGCGCCGAGAAAGGGAGCAAATGGCCAGGGAAGATCTGAAAAAGACCTGATTATTGTTCATTGAAAGGTGAAACTGTTGTGAAAGCACGCGAATCATCGGGTCTGCACCCTTCCCGCCCCAATGTATTGTTCATTATGACTGATCAGCATCGCAAGGCTGCGCTTGGTTGTTACGGTGATCCGGTTATTCAAACGCCGAATATTGACCGCCTGGCGGCGGAAGGCGTGTTGTGTGAGCAGTGCTGGACCCAGCATCCGATCTGTATGCCAGCCCGGGCATCGATCTTTACAGGTCGGTACCCACTGGCACATGGGGTGCGCCATTGCGGTGTGGATTTGCCGCTGGATGAAATCACCATGGCGCAGACTTTTATGGAACAGGGCTATCGGACGGGAGGCGCAGGGAAATTTCATTTTCAATGTCACTTTGACCGGCCGCCTTTTGTGCATACGATACCTCGTATGGATACGCGATCTGAGCCTTATTATGGATTTCAGGAATTCCATATTGGAGACGATGGTCGCCGTGGCGAACAAGCGTATTGGATTGAGAAAAATTATCCAGAACACGCTGGCAAGCCGGATCATGAAATTCCGTTGGAATTGCACAATAGCACCTGGTCGGCAGACCATACCATCCGATTTATTCAGGACTGCCACCAGAACGGTGATCCATTCTTTGCGTTTTGCTCTTTTGTCGATCCGCATCACAGTTACAATCCACCTTCGCCTTATAGGGAGATGTACAATGAGGCTGATATGCCCGCGCCCATTCGTCGAGAAGGTGAATTGGATGGCAAACCAGAACCTGTTCGCAAACGCGCGCTGGCCCGTAGCAAGCAGAATGAGAACGTGGCTGCCGCTCGGACCCAGTATTACGGTGAGGTGACATTGATTGATGACTCGGTCGGGCGTATTCTCGAAACGCTCGATGATCTGGGAATCCGGGAAAATACGATCATCGCTTTCACCGCAGATCACGGCGATTTGCTCGGTGATCATTTCGACTGGTACAAAGGCTTTGTGCATTATGAGCAAAGTGCCAGTGTGCCGATGATTTACAACTGGGGTTCACGTTTGCAGCAAGGTAAGCGGTTGGGCAATATTGTGCAGTCCATAGATATCTTCCCGACACTATCTGATCTGGCCGGTGTAATACTGCCGTCTGGTGTGCAGGGACGATCCCAGGTGTCTGCGCTGACTACCGACAGCACCGCTACCGGGTACGATGCGGCTTTTATAGATTCGTATGTCGATGGGATAGAGAATCCGGATATTGCCCAGACCGGTGTCCCGCAAGAACCAGGTGTATATACACTTCGGTCGCTGAAATGGCGCTATAGCTACTACGTTGGGAAGGGGTATGGCGAATTGTACGATCTCGAATCTGACCCCAACGAATTTGTCAATCTGTGGGATGATGCTGGCAGGGAGCAGGTCAAGCGCCAGTTGAAAGACGAACTGATGGAACGCATCATCAAAGCGCGCGATCCTCTGCCAGTGCGGACGCATCCGTATTGAGGGTGAGGAATATTGTTTTACCAACGCCAGGATAATTCTTATGGGAAAGCGAATCCAACCGCAGGGCATCGTCAATAACGAGGAAAGCCCACATGTTGTGCTCAAGAGTATCAACATTGGCGACTGCCAGTGGACGGATGGATTTTGGGCGGACAAATATCGGTTATGTGAAGAGGTGATGGTGCCCTATATGGGCACGTTGCTCAAAGGCGATATCGGGCATGGCTACAACAATTTTAAAATTGCTGCTGGTCTCAAGGAAGGCGAGCATAAGGGTCACTGGTGGCACGATGGCGATTTCTACAAGTGGATGGAATCCGCCATGTATGTCTATGGGGTCAATAGGGATGAGAAGATTGTTGAGGAACTGGATGAGATTATCGAAATCATCGGAAAGGCTCAGGAAGATGATGGCTATCTATCGACCCACGTTACCATCAATGGGTTCGATCGGTTTTCCAATCGCCAGTACCACGAACTTTACAACAGTGGTCATTTGCTGACCAGTGCATGTATTCATTATCGAGTAACTGGAAAGACCAACTTCCTGGATATCGCTGTTAAACATGCAGACTATCTGTATGGGGTTTTCCAACCTCGTCCAAAGGAACTGGCGCGTTTTGGTTTCAATCCCTCTCAGATTATGGGATTGGTAGAGCTTTATCGAACGACCAGAGACGCGCGTTATCTCGAGCTGGCCGAGATATTTGTCAACATGAGAGGAGATGGTCCCGTACAGGCTCCGACTGTCAACCCAAGGTTCGAAGGCGATATGTGTCAGGATCGGGTTTCTATTCGCGAGGAGACAGAGGCCGTTGGTCACGCAGTCCTGGCTATGTACCTCTATGCTGGCGTTGCGGATGTGTATGCAGAAACTGGGGAGAAGGCCCTGATAGATGCTCTTGAGCGGCTGTGGGCAAATGTGACCGATAAGAAGATGTATGTAACAGGCGCTGTCGGACAGGCGCATCACGGCGCATCTTCTCGGGTGGATTTTGTCCATGAAGCATTTATCGACGAATATATGATGCCGAATTCGACGGCTTATAATGAGACGTGTGCGAATATCGGCAATGCCATGTTCAACTGGCGTATGCTGAGCTTGAAGGGCGAAAGCAAATATGCCGATGTTGTGGAATTGGTTTTATATAACAGTGCGCTTTCTGGCATCAGCAGTGATGGCAAGCACTATTTCTACGCCAACCCGCTTCGTATGAACCGTGAAGGGCGTGATTATTCAAGGACGCCTACGGAGACGGCTATTCGGTTGCCCTATATCAAGTGTTTTTGCTGTCCACCCAACCTTGTTCGAACCATTGCCAGGTCGTCTGGATGGGCATACAGCCTGGCAGAGAACGGCATTGCGGTAAATCTGTACGGGGGGAACAAACTGGATACCCAGATGCTGGACGGATCGAAGATCAGGCTGAAACAGGATTCCCAGTATCCGTGGGATGGCGCAGTGAAAATCACGATAGAGAAATGCAAGGACAAGCCCTTTGAAATGCTGCTGCGCATTCCCGAATGGGCGATAGGCACCAGAATTGCGGTAAACGGGAGAGATGCTGGTGTTGAAGCGGTACCTGGAACTTTTGCCAGAATTGAACTTGCCTGGAAAGCGGGTGATGTTGTTGCACTGGAAATGCCGATGGATATTGCGCTGATTGAAGGCCATCCACGTATTGAAGAAACCCGCAATCAGGTAGCGATTAAACGCGGCCCTGTAGTGTACTGCATTGAATCGCCTGACCTTCCGGAAAACACGGGCATTCTGGATGTGTATCTGCCGGTCCCTTCCGACTTAAAAGCAGAATACCAGCCGGAATTGCTCGGCGGTCTGACGACGATAAGCGGCAACGTTGCTTTGCGCAGAGATCTAAAAGAAGGCATGTATCGGACGCTGGTCAAACCCGAGTGGGAAACCATTCAAACCCAATTCGTCCCCTATTATTCATGGTGCAATCGGGGGCAAAGTGAAATGACGGTTTGGATGCCCATTGTGTGGAAGTAGAACTGGGTATCCGATTTTGGATTCAAGCTGTTTGGCGAAACCCGATCAATAAAGAAAGAGACAGATGAAACCCGCACAACCCAATGTGATTTTGATCATTACCGACGATCAGGGGTATGGCGATCTGGGCTGTCACGGCAATCCTGTTGCCCGGACGCCGAACCTGGACAGCTTGCACGGGGAAAGTATTCGGCTGATGGATTTTCACGTTGCGCCCATGTGTACGCCTACTCGCGGTCAATTGCTGAGCGGACTTGATGCGGCACGCAATGGCGCGGTGAACGTGAGCAGCGGACGCTCGCTTCTGCGACCAGATTTGCCGACTATGGCCGATATTTTCCGGTCGAACGGTTACCGAACAGGTGTGTTTGGCAAATGGCATCTGGGCGACAACTATCCGTACCGTCCTCAGGATCGCGGTTTTGAGGAAAGTCTCTGGTTTCCATCCTCTCACATCAGTTCTGTGCCCGACTACTGGGAGAACGATTACTTCGATGATATATACTGTCACAATGGTTCTCGCGTACGACAGGAAGGATACTGTACCGAGGTCTTTTTTAACGCGGCAAAAGCGTGGATGCAAGCACGAATAGCGGCTTCAGAACCCTTTTTTACTTTCCTGCCGACCAATGCCCCTCACGCCCCACTTTTTGTGCCTGCCGAAGACCGCGAGGCCATTGAGGCGGCATTTGCAGAGGGTGAACACCTGTTGCCTGCACTTCCCGAAAATTTGCGAGAGAATATCATTCGTTTTCTCGCTATGATTCGAAATTTGGATACTCAGGTCGGTGCGCTTCGACGCTTTCTGCAAGAACGGGATGTAGATAGGAATACAATCCTGATTTTTATGACTGATAATGGCAGTACTTTTGGTTCTGTCTATTACAATGCCGGGATGCGGGGTAAAAAGTGCGAGCTATGGGAAGGTGGGCACCGGGTACCGTTTTTCTTACATTGGCCAAATGGTGATCTGGGCAGACCCCGGGAGATTGATGGACTGACTCAGGTGCAGGACATTTTGCCGACTTTGATTGAGCTTTGTGGGCTGGAATCGCCGGCTGAATTGCGTTTGGACGGGATTAGCCTATCTCCGGTTTTGCGGGGTGCGGAGCAGGTGCCGGAAGATCGCATGTTGACGGTGAATTACAGCCGTATGCCCGGGGAGTTGGACTACCCGACGCCTGACAGCCCTTCTTTCATAAGACGCGAGGGTGCTGCTGTGCTCTGGAAACGGTGGCGCTTGCTTGAAGGAACGGCACTGTATGATCTGGATAGCGACCCCGAACAGAATCTCGACGTTGCCGATCAGCACCCTGACATTGTCCGGCAGATGCAGGATTATCTGGATGCCTGGTGGCGAGAAGTGGAACCGGTCGCCAATCAAGTGCAGCGGATTACCATCGGCAGTGAGGCCGAGAATCCGATGACGCTATCGGCCTGCGAGTGGAAGGATGTCTTTGTGGATCAGCAGCGGCAGGTGAGGACGGCCGTGCGGAAGAACAGTTACTGGCACCTGATGGTTGAAGCCGCCGGCAAGTACACTTTTGAACTGCGGCGCTGGCCGAGAGAGAGCGGTCTCAAGCTGAGAGAGGCTTGCCAGGCGGCTCAATTGACCGACGGTGAATTGAAAGCGGGAATTGCGCTGCCGATTGCCAGAGCGCGTGTGCTGATCGGTGGACGCTTCTACGCCAGGCCCGCTGAGCCAGACGATCGGGGTGTTGTGTTTACCGTAGATCTGGAGCCGGGTCCTACGCTTTTGCACACCTGGTTCGACGACGAGCGCAGCCAGCCCATCTGCGGTGCCTATTACGTTTATGTTGCACGTAAATGAGGGGAGAAAATCATGAAGACCATATTGTTGATCCTGACCGTGCTTGTAATGGCCGCGGTTTCAGAGGCGGCATATGTGGAGACCATGGATCCAGACGGTTTGACGATGAATCTGAAGACGGATTTCGGACTGGTTGATGATGGGGCTGAGAGCAATCAGAGTGAGCGATTGCAAAAAGCGATTGATGAGGTCTCGGCAAAAGGTGGTGGACGCCTGATTGTTCCGAAAGGGGTTTATCGTTTTGGAGGCATCAACTTGAAGTCCAATGTGCACCTGTTGATCGAGAAAGACACGGTTATCAAACCCTATTGGCCCAAAGGTACGAAGACCATTGTTTTTGGATTGGGTACAGGGAGGAATGCCGAATCCATAGAGAATGTCAGTATTCGCGGGCTGGGCGGTAAGTTTATTGTCGATTATTCAGATCGCGGAAGTATGGCGGGGGAAGGCATACGGACGGTCAATAGCAGGAAGGTCAAAAATTTTCTGCTCTCAGATATTGATGTTAAGGATAGTTTTACCACTTATTCTGCATTCATTTTTACGCCGTCCAGGGATAGGGATGTCGAAAGCGGGGACGTTTTCAGGCCCACCGATGGTCTGGCGAGAAACTTGAGAAGTACTAATTCCAGCCCGGGATACGGTTTGGTTCAGATGCATGCGGGGGAGACCATCCATTTTGAAAATCTCGAAGCCATTGGCGGTGGAGTGACTTTTAGACTGGAGACGGGTGCTGGCGGGCATAATGGCGGGGTGCATGATATTACGGCAGAGAATCTATATTGTGAGAACGGCAGTACTGCGGTGTTGCTTGGACCACACAAAGCTCAAAATGGCGTTGTCAAGATCGACGGTGTGACTGTGAAGAGCTGTGCTTTCGCTGTGACGATGGGACCTGGTTTTGTGGAGACACGGAATCAGGCGGATGAGCGTTATAAACCCGGTGTGTTTGCAGATGGGACTACAGTAAAGAATATCCATGCGATATTTGGGACAAACGCGGCCATTGCACTCAAGGGACTTGCGAATGTTCCGGAGGAATACCTGAAAGAGCTACGGTTTGATAAGAATGACAGGAAGATCAAACGGGTTAGAGGTCCCTCTGTCGGGGTTGTGAGAGACCGTACGGGGGATAGTTGGCATCCGATTATTGAGAATGTGACCAGCGAGGGTTTTAAATACAACAAAGGCATTATGAGTCTTGCCGAAAAACAGCCTCGAAACTGGAAAGCGCGGCTCAAAGGGCTGCCACTCCTCGACGAGATTTTGCGAAATCAACAAAAGCAGGCAGAATGAGATAAGGAGACCAGCCCATGCGACCCGTCCATCCCCTCGGCGATAGCGAACTGGACGAACACCTCGCCAATCTCGATCGCGACGGCTATACCATTATACGGAACCAGATCGCACATGAATACCTCAATCCTTTGCGCGATATCGCCCAGCGTGCCGCCGATGACTATATTGCCGCCTGGCGCGGCGGGATGAAGCTGTCCGATGTGAATATCGGCGACAGGTACGGGACCCGCAAATTCGACCTGAATCCCAATGCCCGTGCCTGTTTTTTGTGGGGCGATGCGGCGATAGAATTGCTCGACCACGGCACTGTTCACGCGATTTGCGAGCATGCCCTGGGTACCTACCACTTCTCTGACCTTGTCGCCAATACCCAACGCTACAACCCGGGAGAGCAGTCTGAAGGCATCCATCGCGATTTCCGCCCCGGCCTTACCGCCAATGGCAAGCACAGGGGGCTGTGGTTCTTTTTTTTGCTCGATGGGTACACGGCGGAAAACGGTGCGACTTCTGTGATACCGGGTACTCATCGCTTCAAGGCTGATGAAAACCCCGAGGTGCCGGATTCCAACCCGAATTACTATAGCAACAGAGTCCAGGTTATCGGCGATCCAGGTGATCTGCTGGTGGTCAATGCGGCCTGTCTGCACTGCGCTGGCATGAACCAGACCCGGAAGCCACGCCGTACGTTGAATGTCCGCGTGATGCAACCCGAAGGGAAATTTCATTACAACGCCTGGAAACTGGCCGGACCCAGACGCCAGGCCAAAGCCAGTGTCCGGGTTAAGCGGTTCATGCAACCACCGGCTGACCTCGCTGTCGAACTGCGTACCGATTGGGCGGTTATGCCGAGCGAGAATGAAGCGGATTAGACGCCTCGCATGGGGTCGTTTTTTATTTTTCTGCACGCCATTTCAAATAGGTATTCGAACGGGGGATCGATGAATTCGGCATTGGGATCAACGCCGCTTGCTTCGAATATTTTTTTACTGCTTTTATCAAAGAAGAGCGTGCGCCGTTTGACCAGCCAGCCGATGTTGTAAACAACTGCGATCATGTGGCGGTTGTGATCAGATGGATTTGGTACGCCGCGATGCCAGAGGCGTGAGTCGCGAATCAAGATGTCGCCTTTTTGGAGGGTGGCCTGAATGGGTGGGGAAAAGGATTGACGATCGGCTTCTGTTTCGTCTGTTACCGGGCGCATGTCGAGGTGTGAGCCTGGCCAGATTTGTGTCGATCCGTTTTTGTCAGATGTGTCCTGGGGAAAGATGTTGATGATGAGTTGGGTTGCTGGATGGGGGCGGTTTTGCTCTCCCCAGAGGTGAACGCCGTCAGAATGAAGAGGTTGAAAGGTGCTGTTTGGGGTATTGGTGTTGCCGTTGTAAAAGCAGCAGTAGAACCCTGTGCCCAGCATTTCTCGTGAGATCTGAACGGCATAGGGATTGACGAGGATGTCTGGGGATAGGTATGGGTCAAATGGTGGCGGACCTTGCTGTAAATGACCCTGTACACCACCTGCGCCACCCCATTTTTGTGCCTCAATCAGCTTTGCAGAGTCTTCATCCATGCGCGTTTTGAGGGCGTCGAGGATCGCGTGGTTCACCACTTGCTCGATGATGACATAGCCGTCGTGCCGTATTGCCTCTATCGCATTTGCCAATTTGTCTTTTGCCAGTTCGCCAGAGCTTTGCTCTGTTGATGTGAGCGAGATGTTCATTTTGTGTCCTTCCCCTTTGTTCTATGGAAATCACGTCACGTATCCAATATGCGCTGAAATGCTTCGAGATTGGGCACCTGTATCGCCGCACGGTGCAACTGCTTGAGGCGTTGCAGATCGTCAATGGCGGCAATGCGGGTGGATAGGGGGTGCGCTTCGTTCAGGTCAAATCGAATCTCCAGCACTTCGAGGATAGCTTCGATGGTGCGTTGCCTGCCCCCCTGCTCAAAACCTTGCTCAATGCCCTCTTCAATGCCCTCTTCTCTGGCTTTCTCTCTACTTTCCTGAGTAAGGGATTGAAAAAGTGATGATTCGCGCAAGATGTCCATGATGCCCTCCTGGAAAATAATATTAGAAATCGTTTCAGACGCATATACCAACTCGCTCAACGCCACCATGCCAGCCAGATAATCCGCCCTATATGACCGATCTATGGAACGCGTCCGAGCCGTGTGAATACACTGATGCAACCACGCATCCGAAGCCACCCCTTCAGGGGGCTTCATCAACGGTGTGAATGGAATCAGTCCTGAATGTCTCCCGCTCAGGATGGGTTGACCTTCTATCTCAATCAGTCTGATCACGCGATACCGAATCGTGATTTCGTAGTCGAGATGCGCCTGGACATAGTACCCGGTATCGCGCTGCCCCGCATTGGGACGCAGGTAGATGACATTGGAATATATCGGCAGGCCGTATTGCCGAATCGCATGTCCGATATAGCCCGCCATGCGGCGAGGCATAGGTGGATTGGTGCTATCCGTTGTTTGAAACTCGTTGTGGACCAATACCTCCTCACCATCCATACGCACGCGAATCAGGCTATCGGTTTGGCGTGCTTCAACAGTGTATTGCTCTGTGTCCATGACAGCAAGAACTTCAACATCATCACGCCCGAGGGTAAAGCCAGCAAAGTCACTGGGGTATTTCTGAATCAGATGTTTGGATATCGTATCAAATTCAGCCATGTGAGATGCCTCAGATCTGAAGGTTGGTTGTATTTTGGACAAACGCAACAGTCAGACCTCAAGCAAATATCAGGCCAATTATCACAGAATTGAGCGATAAAAGGGACTCGACAGAAATGCAGGCACCTCATTATGCCTTCAATATGTAGTATTGCGGTTTTATTCACAACTTGAATTTTTGGAATGTTTGTTGAAGCGGAGGTGAAGGAGCACAAATGTCGGCGGAAAAAGTGTATATTTTGAGCGATAAATGAGTGGTTATGTGAAAGATATGTACCGCTTGACCAGGTGGCTGTTGCAGTGGTTCTTGCGTAACATCAGTTAGAAAGTCAATTAGATAATAGTGTTACTTCCCTCCCTATCAAAGATAGAGATGCCGATTTTTTCAAGTGGACTGTGTTCTGCTGAAGGTATATCTTAATTGTTCTAAAATAAACAGAATCATTCCCGGTGAGGAGCGTATGGCGAGACCAAATGTTGTGTTGATTATGGCAGATGATATGGGGTTTGAGTGTTTGAGTTGTTACGGGAGTACGACTTATGAGACGCCAGTATTGGACGATCTGGCATCGCGGGGGATTCTCTTTTCCCATTGTTATTCGACGCCGCTGTGTACGCCTTCTCGCGTGGAGATTATGACGGGGCAGTACAATTTTCGGAATTACGACAGGTTCGCCTATTTGAATCCCAAAGAAAAGACGTTTGGCAATTTGTTAAAGGATGCGGGGTATGCTACGTGTGTTGCGGGTAAGTGGCAGTTGAGTAAGGATAATAAGATGCCGGCGCATTTTGGGTTTGACGAGCATTGTTTGTGGAATATGACGCCGCTTCCAGAAGATCCTGCACGCGTTGCAAAGGGGCGATATGCAAATCCGCAAATTGAATGTAATGGGGAATGGTTGCCAGACGATTATATCGAAGATCGGTATGGTCCCGATATTTGTTGTGATTATTTGCTGGATTTTATTGAGCGACATCGGGATGTGCCTTTTTTTGCTTATTATCCGATGATTCTGGTTCACGCGCCTTTTGTTCCCACGCCCGATAGCCCGGAGTGGCGGGATAGAGGTCGGAGAGGTGAGCAGGATACGCGCTATTTTGCCGATATGGTGGCGTATGCGGATAAGCTGGTGGGGCGGATTGTGGAGAAGCTCGAGGCGCTGGATTTGCTCGAGAATACGCTGGTGATGTTTACGAGTGATAATGGTACGCATCGCACGATTACGTCCCAGCTTGAGGGTGGTGTCGAGATTGTGGGCGGTAAGGGCACGATGCCGGATGCGGGGACACATGTGCCTTTTATTGCTTTTTGGAAGGGTGTGGCGCCAGAGGGCGTGGTGTTAGATGATCTGGTGGATTTTAGCGATTTTTTGCCGACGCTGATGGATTTGGCAGATGCGCCTATTCCAGAGGGGATGCCGTGTGATGGGCGGAGTTTTTTGCCCCAGTTGCGGGGCGAACGGGGCGATCCGAGGGATTGGATTTTTTGTCATTACAACCCGCGTTTTGGTTTTGGTCAAGATCACGCGGGGCAGTTTGCGCGGGAACATCGGTTTAAAATTTATCACGATGGGCGGTTTTACGATGTGCCTGCGGATCGGCTGGAAGAGTACGATATTGTTTTGGGGCAGGGCGATGCCGATTCTGAAGCGGCGCGTGAACGCTTGCAAAAGGTGTTGGATATGATGCCGGAATTTATTGATGATTATGTTCCGGAGTAGAAGAAAGAGAATTCACTTGAGGGAGAAAATGGCAATGTTGACAAAAGAAAAAATCGCAAATATTCTCTCGGAAAACCGCCCTTATCTGGCGTCTGAGTACGGGGTTAAGAGAATAGGTTTGTTTGGGTCTTATGCGAAAGGTACGCCCACCCAATCAAGTGACATTGACCTTGTTGTGGAATTTGAACATCCAATAGGTCTTCGGTTCATTGAGTTTAGCGAATATCTTGAGGCTATCCTGGGCAAACGGGTAGATGTCCTGACCGATGCTGGTATTCAAGGGATTCGAATTCCGCATGTTGCCCAGAATATCAAAGAAAGTATCGTGTATGTCTAATCGAACAAATATAGACTTTCTGAGTGATATTCGAGAAGCCGCACGGCGGATAAAAGTCTATACGGCTGGAATGACTTATGAAACGTTTTTGTCGGATACGAGGACGCAGGATGCCGTGATACGCAATCTGGAAATTATTGGAGAAGCGACTAAAAATCTATCCACAGAACTTCGTACCAAATATCCAAATGTCCCTTGGAAAAGTATGGCGGGCGTCAGGGACAGACTCATTCATCATTATTTTGGTGTTAATTTTGATATTGTGTGGAACATTGTTATTGTCGAATTGCCCGGCGTAGTCTTACAAATTGAGGAAATCATACGCCATGAATCGGGAGTGCTACACTTAACCACTGGAGGAATTTTAATGTCTGATCCACGTCCCAATATTCTCTACATTATGTCTGATGATCATACCGTGAATGCCATCAGTTGTTATAACGGATGGCTGAATGAGGTGGTGGATACACCGAATATTGACCGCATCGCTCGTGAGGGGATGCGGTTTGACAATTGTATTTGCAATAATGCGCTGTGTTCGCCGAGCAGGGCGAGTATTATTACGGGGCAATATAGCCATAAAAATGGGGTGTTGCGGTTGAATCAACCGCTGAGTGACGATCACCCCAATTTTGTGCGGCAGTTGCAGGCTTCTGGATATCAAACGGGTATTGCGGGTAAGTGGCATTTGGGGTCTGAGCCGGATGGGTTTGATTATTGGGAGGTGTTGCCGGGACAGGGGGCTTATTTTGATCCGTCGTTTACGCGCAATGGCGAGCCGACGCAGTACGAGGGGTACGCGACGGATATTATTACGGATTTGTCGCTCAACTGGTTGAAGGCTCGCGATCCGGATAAGCCCTTTTTGATGCTGTGTCACCACAAAGCGCCCCATGGTTTGTGGGAGTACGCGCCTCGTCATGCGGATTTGTTTGCGGATGGGGATTTGCCCGAGCCGTCGAATTTGTATAAGCCGTTTGACAAGGTGTCCAGCGCGTTGGAGAATCATCACCGCACGATGCTCTCGCAGGCCGAGCGGATGGATGAGGGCGTCCGGGGAAGAGCGTGGCCTACGGGGCGGTTGGATACGACGGGGATGAATACGACGGAGAAGATTCATGCGGCTTATCAGAAGTATGTAAAGGATTATTTGCGGTGTATTACGGCGATTGATGAGGGTGTGGGGCGGTTGCTGGATTATCTGGATGAGGAGGGGTTGACGGAGAATACGATTGTGGTATATACTTCTGATCAGGGTATGTTTTTGGGCGAGCATTCGTATTTTGATAAGCGTTTGATTCTGGAGGAGTCGCTTCTCATGCCTTATGTGATGCGGTATCCAGGGGCGATTGCGCCGGGTTCGGTGAATGAGGATATTGTGGTGAATGTAGATTTTGGCGCGACGTATCTCGATTTTGCCGGGTTGCAACCCGATGCACAGGTGCAGGGCAGAAGTTTTCGCGCGCTGTGTGAGGGGGAGACGATAGAGGATTGGCGGCAGTCGGCTTTTTATGCGTATTGGGATGGGCCGACGAAGCACTATGGCGTGCGTACGCAAAATTATACGCTCGCGGTACATCGAACGGGCGAGCGCGATTTGTTCGATTTGGAAAAGGATCCCTGGGAGATGACGAGTGTGTACGGCGATCCGGCGTATGCCGATGTGCAGGCAGAGGTAGAAGCAGATCTGGCGCGGTTGATCGAGGAGATCGATATTAGTGCCGAGGAATTGCCGCAGGAGTGAAGATGTCGGATGAACGAGATATTGTCGCAGCCGATGAATGGGATGCGGGACACATGGGGTGCGGCGAGGTTATTATTTTGCTTCGAATGCGGATGCAAAAGCTCGAGGAGGGCGAGGTTTTGAAGCTTACGGCTTATGATCCGGGCGCGCCTGTTGATTTGCCCGCCTGGTGCCGCATGACTGGGCGGCGGATGGTTCGTGCGGATCACCCGTTTTACTGGATAGAAGAGAAACTAAAATAATATAAGGAGAAATAAGTGGCTGGAAAATTCTGTGTTAGTTTGACTTGTGCGAAGGACGATACGGATAAAGCGACTGTGGCTTTTGTAGTTGCCAATGCCGCGCTGGGATCGGAGAAGGAGACGCTCCTTTTTATGACTACGGAGGGCGTTCGGCTTTCCCAGAAGGGCTATGCCGACGATGTGGCAGAGGAGGGTTTTTTGCCGCTGAAGGATCTTATGGATTTGTTTGTGGGTGGTGGTGGGACGATTTACGTGTGTGCGCCGTGTTTTAAGAAGCGCGGTTTGGATGAAAATAATCTGGTCGATGGGGCAATTATGGTTGGGGGCGCTGCGCTGGTGGAGTTTCTTTCCGATGGGACGCCCTGTATTACGTATTAGGAGGTGTGTTGGAGCCGATAGAACGACACAAATATGCGTCCGATGTCAGTTTTGACGGTGGAGATTTGGATTGCGGCGGCGGTTTGTTATTGCTGATTCGCCGGCATATTGACCCGCTGGCGCGCGGTGGGTTGCTGGAGATTTTATCGACGGATGCGACGGTTGAGGTCGAGTTGCCCGCATGGTGTCGGTTGACGAGCAATGAGTTGGTGTCGTGGACAAAGGTGGGGCGGCAGCGCAGTTATCTCGTTTGCAAGGGGCCGTTTGAGGATCGCGGGTGGGCTGTGGCTTCTGTTGGGGAGCAACTTCGGGTGGCGGTGACGATTCCCGAGTCGCTGCCGGGTCCTGCGCCCGCGCCGGGGATTGCGCCGTTGTCTGTTATGGGGATTGGGAGTTGGCCGCGTCCTCGCTGGATGCTGCAGGCGGTGCATGATCGGCTCGAGGGCAGGTTGGATGAGGCAGAGTTTCAGGCGACGGCGGATGATGCGGTGCGGCTTTGTATTGGGGCGCAGTCTCGCGCGGGGGTTGATGTGCTGACGGATGGGGAGCAGCGTCGGGATAGTTATGCGAGTTTTGTGGGTGGGTTGCTGGATAATTGCCAGCTTATTCCGCTGAGCGATTTGACGGCGATGGTGGATGATTCGGAGAAGTTTGAGCGGGAGCTGCGCGCGCTGGATGTTCCGGCGGCTGAGGTGCGGCATCCGGTGGTGTACGGGAAGTTGGGGCGGAGTCGCCCGCTGGCGGTTCACGAGTTTGAGTTTGCGAGTTCTTGTTCGGATAAGCCGATAAAGGTGGCGCTGCCCGGGCCTTATTTGCTGACGCGTACGATGTGGCTGGATTGTCTCAGGGAGCGTCCGTACGAGTCGCGGGATGAATTGGCGCGGGATGTGGTGCGGGTTTTGCGGGAGGAGGTGCATTTTTTGCTGGCGGCGGGTGTTGCGCTGGTGCAGTTCGATGAGCCGGTTTTGACAGAGGTGGTTTTTGGGGGTGCGACCGGGAATCGCAGTTTTATGTGTGGGGCTTTGAGCGAGAAGTTAGAGGCGTCGGTGGAGCTCGATTTTGCGGTCGGCCTTTTGAATGAGGTTGTGCGGGGTTTGCCGGGGGAGCGGCTGGGGTTGCATATGTGCCGGGGCAATTGGACGCGGGATGAGTCCGCGGCGCTTTCCGGGGGGTATGGTGCGCTGATGGATGTGCTGAAGCGGGTGGATGTGGGGTCGCTGTTTCTGGAGCTTTGTACCGAGCGGGCTGGTGATGTGGGTGTGTTGAAAGCGGTTCCGGACGATAAGCGCGTAGGGGTTGGTGTGGTGAATCAGAAGCTGGATTCGGTGGAGTTGGTGGAAGATATTCGGCGGCGAATTTCAGAGGCGATCAATCTGTTTGGAGAAGCGCGCGTTTTGCTGACACCGGATTGCGGTTTTGCCACGTTCGCCGATAATCCCGTGGCTTCGGCAAGTGTGGCGGAGGCAAAGCTGAAAGCTATTGTCGATGCGCGCGATTTGATTTGAGAGAAATTGAGACCTCATATCTGACTAAGTAGATCAAGATTAGGCGACGCAATGCGGAGATTCGTCCATGACGCTTGAGTACATCACATCTCTAATTGCAACTGGCGAGTCCGAGACGCTGGAGTTCAAGCAGACGACTGGAAGACGCCGTGAGGCTACTCAAACTGTTTGTGCCATGCTCAATCATCGGGGAGGAAATGTCCTGTTTGGTGTTACGCCGGGAGGAAAAGTGACCGGCCAGCAGGTGAGTGATCGCACGGTTGAGGATGTGAGTGAGGAGATCCAGCAGCTTGATCCACCGGCTTTTCCCGCAATTGAGCGGGTTCCTGGGGGGGAAGGTCGGGAGGTGATTGTGGTGAGCGTTAGTCAAGGTCAGATGAAGCCTTACAGCTACAGAGGCATCGCCTATCGCCGGGTTGGGAATACCAATTTGAGTATGTCGCGTGATGAATACAATCAAATGTTGTTCGAACGGATGCACAGCGAACAACGTTGGGAGAATCAACCTGCCACCGACTGGTCAGTTGATGATCTCGACATATCTGAGATCCATCGCACAGTTGATGAAGCAATCCGCCGAGGACGCGCCGAGGATCCGGGGACACGCGATCCAGAGGCGTTGTTGCGGGGTCTTGGGTTAATCAAAGGCGGCGTATTATTGCGTGCCGCGGTTGTGCTGTTTGGGACTACTGAGCGGATTGAGGCTGAGATGCCGCAGTGTCTGCTCCGAGTTGCCCGTTTTCGCGGCGTTGATCGTACGGATTTTCTCGACAATCGACAGTTTCGCGGGAATGCTTTCACCTTGCTTACAAGAGCAGAGCGTTTTATGATCGAAAACTTGCCCATAGCGGGGCGTATCATTCCAAATATCTTTGAGAGGGTGGATGAGCCGCTCTATCCACCGGTCGCGTTGCGCGAGGCATTGGCGAACGCACTGTGCCATCGGGATTACTCAATCGGCGGTGGCTCAGTGGCCGTGGCGATATACGATGACCGTCTTGAGGTGACTTCGTCTGGTTCGCTGCATTTTGGGTTGACTGCGGAGAAATTGTTTGAGACGCACGAGTCGCTACCCTGGAATCCCTTGATCGCTGGTGTATTCTACCGACGTGGTATCATTGAGCAATGGGGACGCGGCACGCTCAAGATGGCAGAGTTGACAACATCTGCCGGTCTGCCAAAACCCGAGATTGAGGATGTGTCCAGTTGCGTGACGGTGCGCTTTCGCCCCAGCCAATACGTGCCGCCTCAGCGCGTAGGGCGAGACTTGACCGAGCGACAACAAGCGATTCTTGTCATGCTGGATCATGCTGGTCAAGGTCTGGCATTGCGCGAGATATATGCCCAGATGAAGTTGCAGGCCAGCCAAAGGCAGGTGCGGGAAGATTTAGCTATTTTGAAGATGCTTGGGCTGGCGGTGTCCACAGGTCGTGGGTGGGATGCAAGGTGGAACCGTTTATAACTTGAGGTGTTGGCTCAAGTTTGGCTCAAGTTTGGCTCAAGTTTGGCTCAAGTTTGGCTCAAGTTTGGCTCAAGTTTGGCTCAAGTTTGGCTTATTAGGTCTTATTCTCGAATTGATATGATATAACCATTTGTTAATAAATGGTTTGGCTCATTCGGTCTTATTCAGTCTTATTCTTGAATTTATTGATATAATTAATTGTAAATAAAATATTTGGCTTATTTTGGCTAATTCCAGTCTTATTAAGCGCGAGAAGGAGTGCGCCGATGTCAAAATCCCATGTACTCAGGTTTATCAGGCAAGGCGATGTGCAGGTGGAGGAATTGCCGTGGGGGCCGCACGAGTGGATCAGTCGGGAGGGGTTGACCGAGGCGGATCATTTGTTGCTGGTGCGGGTGACGATGCCGCCAGGCAATGCGCACGCGTTTCATCGCCATCCGTGTATGGAAGAGATTATTTATGTGATTTCGGGGACGGCGGAACAGTGGGTGGGTAGGGATTCGCAAATTCTGGGTCCGGGAGATGCGGCGCATATTCCGATGGATATGGTGCATGGGACGTATAATGCCGGGGATGAGGATCTGGTTTTTCTGGCGATTTTGTCTCCGGCTAAATTCGATGGTGAGGTGCTGGTCGATGTGTCAGGGGATGAACCGTGGATCAATATGAGGGATTAGAGATGCGAAATACACGTCCGAATATTGTTTATATCCTCGCCGATGATATGGGCTATGGGGATGTGGGGTGTTATAATCCGCAGTCGAAGATTCCCACGCCGTATATGGATCGGTTGGCGCGCGAGGGGATGCGGTTTACAGATGCACATTCGCCTTCGGCGGTGTGTACGCCCACGCGATACGGGATTTTGACCGGGCGTTATTGCTGGCGCACAGAGTTGAAGGCCCATGTGTTGTTCAATTACGAACTGCCATTGATTGAACCCGAGCGTATGACGGTGGCTTCTTTGTTGAAGAAGTGTGGATATCACACGGGGTGTTTTGGCAAGTGGCATTTGGGTTTGGGCTGGGGTGTGAAGGATGGTGAGGTGTTTGATTTTGATCAGCCCCTGCCGTGGCCGGGTGGATCACCCGATCCGGTTGAGGAAGATAAGATTGATTTTTCAAAGCCGATTGCTGGCGGACCGATTGAGCTGGGGTTTGATAGGTTTTACGGGACATCGGGTTGTTCGACAGCGCAACCGCCTTATTGTTTTATCGATCAGGATCAGACGGTGGGTATTCCGAGTGTGCAAAAGCCGGTTGAGATGGCGGGTGGTCGGCGCGGGTTGATGGTTCCGGATTGGGACCACAAGGAGGCGGATCCGGCTTTTACAGAGGAGGCTGTGGCGTATATTGAGGAGCGGGCGAGGGATGAAGATACGCCATTTTTTCTCTATCTGGCGGCTTCTGCGCCGCATGAACCGTGTACGGTCGAATGTGTGCCGGAGTTTTTGCGCGGTGCGAGTGAGGCAGGTCCCCGGGGGGATATGGTCGCGCTGTTTGACTGGATGGTGGGGCAGGTGATGGATGCGCTGGATCGCTGTGGGTTGGCGGATGATACGCTGGTTATTGTGACGAGTGATAATGGTGCTTTGCCGGGTTGTGATGGTCGCACGTATGGTCACAAGTCTTGCGGTGATTGGCGCGGTTTTAAGGGGTTTATCTGGGAGGGAGGACACAGAGAGCCGTTTATCGCGCGCTGGCCGGGTGTTGTTGCGCCCAATTCGGTTTGCGATGCGCTGGTCGGGTTGCAGGATTTTATGGCGACGGTGGCGGATATTGTGGGGGAGACGCTTCCAGAAGATGCGGGTGAAGATAGTGCGAGTTTTTTGCCCGCGTTGATGAGTGTGAACGAGCCTGTTCGGGATGATTTGATACACCATTCCTGCATGGGGGTGTTTTCGATTCGGCGAGGGGATTGGAAGTTGATTGTCGATTGCGATAATTCTGGAGATATGGGGCGCGGTGTGGATGGGTGTGCAGGCACGGGTCCTGTGCCGGGGGCGAGGGGTCAGCTTTATCATATGGGGGATGATCCGTTTGAGTCGTATAATAAGTTTAACCAGGAACCGGGTATTGTGCGCGAGTTCAGAGAGATGGTCGAGCGGTATATCGCCGATGGAAGGAGTGTGTGATGGCGTATTTGACGGTTGATGATAAAGAGGTGTTTCGGGAGAAGGGCTATGTGATCAAACGCGATGTGGTGACGCCCGAGCAGATGGAAGCCGCGCGAGATGTGATCTGGGATCATCTGCCTGTGGATCGCAATGATCCTTCTACGTGGGTTGGGAAAGAGGGGTCTCAGGGGATGGATGGTCACGCGGCATTTCACGCGCTGATTTACGATTCGCCGCTGTACAGTATGGTTGAGGAGCTGGCGGGTAAGGGGCGGCTGGCGCCTTTGCATCCGCCAATTACGTCGGCGAATTTGCGGTTTCCACAGGGTGGGGAATGGGTAGGTCCCAGGGGTAATCATATGGATGGTCACGGGCTTGGTAGCGGTGTTGTGAATAATTGGACGGTGGGGATTACGCTGTATCTCAATGATGTGAAGCCCCAGGGCGGAGGTACCTGCGTGTGGCCAGGGACGCATAAACACATGGCGGATTATTTTAAGACCCATTCGCGGGTGAGTCTGGGTAAGGCGTTTTACGCGTTGCCGATTTACGAGGGGGAGCCGCGTTCGACGAGGCCGCTGGAGATTCTCGATTGGGATGAGGATGATTATGAGGAGATTTCAGGGCCGGCGGGATCCGCGATGCTCTGGCACAGTCATTTGATTCACAGCGCGAGTATGAATTGTAGCGATGAGATTCGCATGGCGATTATTACGCGTTTTCGGTGGACGAATTGGGATGATCTGAAGTTTGAAGATCCGGATGATATGTGGGCGTATTGGGAGGGGATGTAGAAGTAGGAAGTGTGAAGGAAGAAGTGTGAAGTAAGATTGTCATTGCGGCATGCTTAAAGCCGCAATCCAGGGGATTTTTAGCTGATCGCTAAGAGGTGAGGAGGCTTATTTTGCGTTTGTGTTTTGATCCTGTTATGTGTCCAAAAGCTGTGTTGCCCGCTGCCTTGAAGATTGCGAAGGCAGCGGGTTTTGATGCTATGGTGTTGCATTGTGCGTTTACGGCGAGTTCGCCTTTTCATCCAGATGCGTCGGTGCGGATGATTCGCGATTATTTTGACGATGCGGGGGTGGCGTTGATGGGGTTACATGTGCGCGATGATCCGGGTTCCAATTTGCGGCAGGTTGAGTGGGATGTTCATCTGGCGCGGGCGCTTCGTTTGCGGTGTGCGAGTTTTCTCTGTGGTGCGCGTTCCCGCGAGGCGCGCGATGCTCTGGTGAGCGGTGTGCAGGCGTTGCTTGAAAGTATTCCCGATGTGACGCTGAATATAGGGAATGGGGTGGATACGTGTTTGGAAAGTGCTGCGGATTTTGACGCTTTGATGCCCGATTTGCCCGAGCGCGCACATGTCTGGCTCAATGCGATGGATGTTGATAACGCTGTTGGGATTGTGGATAAGTATGTGGAACGTATCGGGATGGTGACGATTGGGGAGGATGATGTGGATGTGGTCCGCACGCTCAAGGCGAATGGTTATGATGGTCCTGTGGTGCTCAATGCCGCGGATGGTTCTGCGGCGGATCTGAGGATACGAGTAGAAGAGGTTTTGAATACATGAGTAGGGGCGACCCTCGTGGTCGCCCGTCACAACAAAATACATAAGGAGTGTTTTATGAATGTTATTCTGATTGTGCTGGATACCTGGCGTCGAGATCACGTGGGGTGTTATGACAATTCTCGGATTCATACGCCGAATATAGATCGTTTTGCCGAGCGGGGCGCGGTTTTTGAGAATGCGTATTTGGCTTCGTATCCCACGCTGCCGTTTCTGCGGGATGAGGATGCGCCCGGGCGCGATGCGATTTTGTACGGGCAGTTTTCGGGGACATGCAATATTACCGATGGGGAGTATGTGCTGTTGCAGGGGGTGGATGAGTCCAATCCGCCGGTGTATGCGTATTCGAGTATTATTGCGAATCGGAATCAGTTTGATTGGGGTGCCGATGTGCTTCGGAGCAAGCAGACGCCTGCGCGACATCCCGAGAAGCACAAGACGCGGTTGTATCACATGCCTTCGGATCCCGATCAGGAGAATGATCTCGCCGATGGTGAATCAGATGCTCTGGCCCGTATGCAGAGCTTGATGGTTGAGAAATTGCGCGCTATTGATGCGCCGTCGGAGTTGTTGATTCGGTTGGGACTTAAAAAGGAGGGGCTATGGAACCGAATATTCTGATCGTGATTGCAGATGATGCGACGTATCTCGATTTGTCGCTTTACGGTGGGCAGAATGTGGATACGCCGAATATTGACGGGTTGGCGCAGGATGGTCTGGTTTTTAATCGGGCGTATTTGCCTATGGCGATGTGTAATCCGTGCCGTACGGCGCTTTATACGGGGTTGTACCCGGCGCGCAATGGTTCGTGCTGGAATCATTCTGCTGCGCGTCCGGGGACGAGGAGTCTTCCGCATTTTCTGGGGGATCTGGGGTATCGCGTGGGGCTGTGTGGCAAGAAGCATGTGGGTCCCAATAAGAGTTTTCCTTTTGAATATGTGCCGGGTATTGAGGGGGGATGCACACATCCCGATCCCGAGTTTGGCGTTGCGGGGATTCGCGCGTTTGTGGAGCAAGATCGGGATGCGCCTTTTTGTCTTGTGACCGGGCTTTTTGAGCCGCATGCGCCGTGGACGCTGGGCAATCCCGAGCATTTTGATCTGGATGCGTTGAAGTTGCCTCCGTATCTGGCGGATACGGAGGAGACGCGGAGTGATTATGCAAAGTATTTGGCGGAGATTGAAGTGCTGGATCAGGAGGTGGGTGAGATTCTGGCGGTGCTGGACGAGACCGGGCAGGCGGATAATACGCTGGTGATTTTTACGTCTGAGCAGGGGTCGCAGTTTCCCGGGTGCAAGTGGACGAATTGGAATACGGGTGTTCATACGGGTTTTATCGTGCGCTGGCCCGGCGTGGTGAAGCCGGGATATACCGATGCGGTTATTCAGTATGAGGATGTTGCGCCAACGCTGATTGAGGCTGCGGGCGGCGATTCAGGTGCGATTGATTTTGATGGGTCGAGTTTTATGTCTGTGCTTTTGGACGAGGCAGATGAACATCGGGCGTTCGCGTATTTTATGCATAATAATATTCCCGAGGGTCCGCCCTATCCGATCCGCGCGGTGACGGATGGTACGTATCACTATATTCGCAATCTCACGCCCGAGGCGATCTATATTGAGAAGCATCTGATGGGGCAGTTTAGATGGCACCAGTACTGGCCGACGTGGGTTTTTGATACGACGTTTAATGAGCATACGCGGTTTTTGGTGGATCGATATATGCGCCGTCCCCCCGAGCAGTTGTATCGCATGGATGAGGATCCCTGCGAGTTGAATAATCTGGCCGATGATCCCGCACACACAGAGGCGAAAAGACGCCTGTCTGCCGAGCTGGATTGCTGGATGAAACAACAGGGCGATCCCGGCGCGGAGATCGATACAGAAGACCAATGGCAAGCAGCGAAGCAAGGGAAGCACTTTGGATCAGGATAGGCAGGATGGGAGGATGGACAGGATGAAAGGCAGGTCGCTCATTTAGTGCATATGGGGATGGACGGGATTTGGTGGAAATTGTCTGAATTTGTTACTGATGCTGTATATTATTGGGATGTGGAGCTAACCGGCGTTTCGCGTGGTCGAAATGCAAGGCTTTGGAGAAAGGATTGATCATGAGCAGTCAGGATTTGCTTTTTGCCGATAGCGGGCTCCCTCCGCAATTGGTCGCTGACTTGCGCCGGTTTAATCCCTGGTGGGAAGGTGACCCCATGCCTCTGCAACCTCAAACGCGCCGACATCTGGTCACTCAGATACGTCGCCGTCTGGATGCAGAGATAGCTCCGATTATCGTGGTGCGAGGCCCGCGCCAGGTAGGAAAAACGACGGCACAGTTTCAACTCATTGCGGATTTGCTCGACGAAGGCGTGCCCCCCACAAGTATCCTGCGGGTGCAGTTTGATGAATTGGAATTGCTGCAAGGGATAGAGGAGCCGATTCTTCGCATTTCCGATTGGTTTGAACGCAAGATAACAGGGGCGCGTTTCAATGCGTTAGCGCGAGATGGGCAGAAGGCATATCTCTTTTTTGACGAGATTCAGAATCTGGACGGCTGGCATGCACAACTGAAGTCCCTTGTGGATCATGCCTCAGTAAAAGTTGTCGTTACTGGAAGTTCTGCACTGAGGATTGAAAGGGGCCGGGATAGTCTGGCAGGACGCATTAACACCATTGAGGCGGGGGTGCTTTCGCTGACCGAAATCGGGGCGTTGCGCGGGTTGGAAACGCCGAGGCCATTCCTGCAGGACAACGGCCTGCGTTTTCTGATTGACAAGAATTTCTGGCGGGAACTGCGTGCTCATGGTGAGGATAACACGGGATTTCGGAATGAGGCGTTTCAACATTTTTCAGAGCGCGGCGGCTATCCCATCGTCCACAAACAGAAGGATGTCGAATGGGCTGTGCTTGCAGATCAGTTGAACGAAACCGTGATTCAGCGTGTGATCCAACACGATCTTCGGGTTGGTGATCGCGGGCGAAAGAGAGATCCTCAATTGCTTGAAGAACTTTTTCGCCTGACCTGTCGCTACGCCGGGCAGACGCCGACGGTTTCAATGCTTGCAGACGAAGCGCGCCTATCGCTTGGCGCAAATATCGGTAGCCAGCGCGTGACGCACTATTTGAGATTTCTCGGCGAGACACTTCTGATTCGATTGATTCCTCCGCTTGAAATACGGCTCAAAAGAAAGCGGGGGAGTTCCAAACTTTGTCTGGTTGATCACGGCTTGCGAGCCAGTTGGCTTCAAGAGCAGATTCCATTGACGTCGGAAGCCCTGATAGAGCGTCCTGAACTCACCACATTAGCCGGGCATCTCGCGGAGAGTATTTTCGGCGCAACTGCCTCGACGATTCACGGATTGGACATCGCCCATTTTCCCGAACGGGGAATAGACCGCGAAGTGGATTTTGTTTTGACTGTCGGTGCTCAACGCGTGCCGGTAGAAATCAAATATCAACGCAGGATAGATCCCTTACGGGATACGCTGGGCATTCGGTCATTTCTGGAAAAATCAGTGAACAATGCCGCTTT
Source organism: Candidatus Latescibacterota bacterium (assembly GCA_965205975.1). Lineage (GTDB taxonomy): Bacteria > Latescibacterota > UBA2968 > UBA2968 > UBA2968 > VXRD01. The sequence goes on along the minus strand of OZ242195.1, from coordinate 3,652,211 downwards.
TGGTCTGCTGATCACGCAGGACGATGCCGAAGAAGTTGACGACCCCCGAATTGTTAGCATGCCCCTGTCAACCTTCATGCTTCTCAGATGATGGGATGAGGTGGAAACTGTCTGAAGCGGTTTACAACTGGTGTCAGGCCAGTTCATCAGGATAGGCAGGATGGGAGGATGAACAGGATGAGGGTTTGGCAGGTTTGGCGGGATGAATTGCTTGTCCAACTTGGAGAGGCGCTGAAAGGATGAAGAGATTCGCTACACACTGTGTAGCGAATTGAACGGGAGAAGTTGCTTTTGGAACAGATGGCTAAACCCTGCTGAAAGAAGCGGTTACATCAAAAACCGTCTGAATCAGGATGGACGGGATGATATGAAAATAGAAGATTGCTGCTTGACACTGGTATGTTTGTTCGTTATAACTTACAATTGATACTTGGTTGAATTGCTGCTGCAGTTTTCGGTACGTTCGGTTGCGTCGTCGAGCCGTTGTACACCACTTGCAAAGAGGTGGATACTATGGTTTCCGATCATATTAGAAACGAAGTTTGGCAACATCTATTGGATATTGCGCGGCTTGTTCGATACTACGCGGCGCTTTCAGATCGTTATCGTCGCAATTATACCATTATCCGTTTTTTGCTTTATGCCGCCGCAGCAAGTGGTGTCGCTGCATTCTTAGATGTGCTTCCGCCAATCGCCCAACTCATATCGGGCGGAGTGATTGCCCTTATTGTTACCTGGGATTTTGTCTTTGATTATGGAAAAAAAGCCGCGGTTTTACATGCAATTAGTCTTCAATGTGGTGAATTGGAAAATGAATGGCAAGATTTATGGATTGATGTCGATAATGGGACGATGACAAATGAAGAGGTTATAGAGAGAAATAAACAATTGGTTCAGAGAATGACAGGTGTGACAGGTGGCGTGGGCTATGCCGGTATTCCAGAAGATCAAAAGTTGAATGAGGAATGTGCTACCCAGGCATATAAAGTTGCAGAGGAGAGATATGCAGCAGTCTAAAAAAAAGATTTTTGTTTCCAGACCAGCACGACCTCCAAAACCCAAACCACCGCCACCACCGCCAAGACCAAAACCACAAAAGGAATCTTCTGAGAATAATAAACAAGCAAAATAGATTCGGCTCTATGCAGGGCAAGATGGTACAACCGAACGAAATCCTTCAAAGAGGACTTGTGGTCAAGTCCTCTTTTTAGTTGAAATGACCTTCAAAAGAGATGTTTATATCCCAATGAGTGAAAACTTCTCAGATAATCATCAACCGATGTCACCGCTGGTTCTTGATGCAAGGCAACAGCGGGTCCTGGATGCGCTCAGAGCAAAAGAAACAGATAAATATCCTTTGGGTGACTGGTATTCAGGTGCTCTTTACGCGCTTCAAAACAAATACAATCCTGATCGAATCGCGCAAGCTGCCCATTCTTTAAGGGAACTCCTTGAAAAACTTCCAAGAGTAGTCCGTGAAAGCGATGTGGTAAGGTCATATGATTTCAGAGGGATGCGACGAGGTATCTATAATCGCTGGATAAAGGACAGGGAACGGTGTGATGGAAAATGGAAAGGCGTGACAGTCAATACTCACTTTGATAAAACACTTCGAAATATTGACCGATACCTGGAACTGAATCAGATGCCAACACGCAAAGAGCAGTTTCAATCCGCCATCGGTCAAATGGATCTGATGGCAAACATGTTCGATCCAAATAAAAAAGCAAAGTGGGATCAATATAATAAAATATGGACGGAACTTGAGGGTTTTGCTCATCACGGAAGCAATCCTGATGAACAACGCTTTATGGAGTGTTTTTCTGCTATAGATCAAATAATTTTCGAACTGCTTGCTCCCATCACAGCGCAGAATCAACAAAAAATCAGGACCATACTCGAAAAATCCACACCAGCTGAAGACGACATAAATTCTATGTTGGAATTAATCAAGCGCAGCAAATGGACAAATTACATGTTCTTCTTCGCCCATGTTAAAGATAGCGCGTGGCTTGAACCTTTGAGGTCTAATGGTTATTTCGATAATCCTCCGGACATAGGAGAAACACCAGATGGCTACGATTGGGCACCTTTCTGGCCGCCGATCAATTATCTCGTTCGCGTTTATGAAACTAAGCCCGAGAAGGTTCTTGAGATATTAGAGAACCTTCCCGAAACGTCAAATCCGCATATTTTGGAAGGCATTATGGATGTCGTCCTGAAGGCCGATTCGGTTGAGGTGGTCGAGAAGCTCTCTTCCAATATTTTATCCTTTGTGGAGCATGACTGATGAGACATAGCAAAATAATTGAACTGCTCAAGAAGCCTTTTCTATTTGATAGGAAGTTAGCTGGATTTACTTCTGCGTTCTTAACAAAATCGGTCGGTTTTCTCCCAGATCCAAAAGCTGGAGAAAAGCAAGCACGCCGATTGGAGATTCAGGACGAGACGACATCCCAGGAACCAATGTCTGGCTATGTGGAATATGTGACAACGTTCCTCGAACCATCGCCTCGTTTCGAGGAATGGAAATACCAACAAATTCTCGAAAAAGGCATACGTCCTCTAAGCGAGAAAGATCCATACCATATAGCGCGTATTCTTATTGATACCACGGCAACCATGATACGCCTGAGCAAGCATCAAGAAGAGTTTGATGAAGAAGGAGATGCAGATTCCTCGGAAATCTGGTGCAGGCGTTTGAATCGTTCTGTCCGAAACTATACAGATAGTAAAGAAATGTTGGTCCACACACTGATCTTTGCCTGTGGGAAGGTCTATGAAGAATCTCCGGAATCAATTGAGAGATTGGATCAAGCACTGCGAAATCAAAGATGGAAGGTATTCAAGCGGTTACGCCAACACCTCTATGCACTGAACCCAAATGAACAGACCCTCCCCTGGATTCGTGAGTTCATCCTCGAACACAAAGACTATGCCGAATGGGAACATCATTACGAGTTTCAACTCATGATTCGCAAGGCTTGTAAGCACTTTGGTGGAAGCCTGCTCAGCGAAGGAGAACGAACAAAGATATTTGAAGCTATTCTGAGCGGTCCATCAAAAGAAAACCACCGTGAATGGATGGGAGAACGATTTACTGAGGACGGATTCCAGCAATGGAAACGAAATTTTCACAGAAGGCAACTTCGCCCGTTTGCTCGTTTACTGGCAGGAGAATATCAAAACTATTTTCAGGAATTGGAAGACGCATCCGATGAAGACTCTCCTGACGATGAAGACTATTCACCAGTTGGTCAGGTAAAAGGTGGGAGGGTCTCTTATCGTAGCCCAAAGCTACCCGAAGAACTGGCGGGGTTTGGCGACGAGGAACTACTCACGTACATCAACACCTGGCAAGAAGAGCGTCCATGGTACGAAGAAAATAGATACGAGGATGACCAGTGGATTGAAATCAACATTGAAGCATTGGCGGATGCATTTCAAACTGTGTTCAAAGATACGATTATCTCCGATGAGAAACGATTGACGTTCTGGTTGGAGAACCGTGATCGGATAGAGGATCCAGTTTATGTCAAAGCAATTGTTCAGGCGATACAGGAGCATGTAAAAGAGCGACATTATAATCGGCTGAATCTATGGTTTGATTTCTGTGATTGGGTGCTATCGTATCCAGACAGCGATAAAATAGATGAGTCGCAGGAACAGATAGACGGGAGATTTTCACAGCCAGATGGATCGCGGGAACATCCGGACTGGGAAAATTCACGACGAGCAGTAGGGGATTTCATTGGTGAGTGTCTAAAAGAGGAAACGAGCGTCCCATTTACCGCAAGGGAGTCACTGGCAAATATTCTCAGATTGTTATGTACACAATTTGACAGGCGATTAGATAACGATGAGCCGGTCTTTCTGAACCGTGATGATCAAATTACCGAGGCCATCAACAACACCCGCAGTCGTGCTTTGGAAGATCTTGTGAAGTTTGGTTTATGGGTACGCAGGCACGATGATACGGACAATGTGCCAGAAGTTACCGCAATAATTGAAGAGCGTTTTAAAGACGGTACGGAGTACCCCCTTACAATGCCGGAACGCGCGCAATTGGGCAGGTATTACGTTCAACTTTGGAGTCTGAATCAAACATGGGCAGTCGAATACAAAGCGGTCTTTTTTCCCCAAGATAATCTACCCGTATGGGTAGAGGCATTTGGAAGTTTCTTACGCTTCACTCAACCGTTCAAACCGGCCTTTGAAATTCTGAGGGATGATTTTGTATTCGCACTTGACCACTTGCCCAAAATTGAAGACAATGAAATAGTTGACATGCTGGCACAACGTCTTTTTACCTATTATTTGTGGGAAGTCTATCCACTTAAGGGCGAAGATAGTCTGCTGGAAAGATTCTACGCGAAGACCAAAAACGATCCACAGCGGTGGGCGAGCTTATCCAATTATGTCGCGTGGGCTGTGGGAAATCGTAGTGAGCATTTGGAACAAGGCTTGATAGACCGTATAGTAGCATTTTTTGATTGGCGGCTTGAACAGAAAGAACCGGAAGAACTGCAAAAGATCGCGTACTGTCTGGAAGCGGAATGCTTTGACCCGGATTGGCGATTGGATACTTATGCTAAAATTCTCGATGCAGGCCCGTTAGATGACATGGGGGGCACAAGTATTCTGACTGTATTGAACGGAATGCTCGAAAGCCACACTGCGAAAGTCGTTGAATGCTTTGCAAAAATTACTGATACCCTTAATCAAGGCGAAAGCATCTACATTGGCACAGAAGACGAAGCGAAGGCCATTTTGAAGGCAGGATTGGACAGCGGAGATGATAACGTGCGCGAGAATGCGGAGCGTGCGCGAGAGACCCTTTTGAGTGCCGGACGCTACGGTTTTTTGGATATTTAGTGGAATACGAATCAGTCATGAACAAAACAACACAACCTTTGCTCTTGTCCCTGAAACCCCGTTACGCAGACTTGATTTTTGCAGGTCGCAAAAAAGCTGAGTTGCGAAGGCGCATTGCTTCGGGTATAGAGGGCCGCGATGTGTTTATTTATGTGTCAAGCCCTGTCAAGCAACTTCGCGGCGGCTTCCGTGTAGGACATGTTTGGCAGGGTTCTCCTGAGGAAGTTTGGAACGAGGTATCTGAACTCGCTGGCGTCGATAAGCAAGGTTTTGATGCCTATTATGCAGGGCGTGAAATTGCTTATGCTCTGCAAGTCACAGATGTTTGGGAATATGAAAATCCGGTTGATTTGAGCAAGCTGAGAAATCTATTCTCGAATTTTGTAGCCCCTCAATCTTGGCGGTATGTTAAGCCTGAAGAATATCTATCTTTCCAAAAAATGAAACGCCAAATAAAGGAATCCGAATCTTCAAAGAGCGTACTCATACCGCAGGAGAGACATAGTCGTGTTGCCGTTTGAATTTGTGATTGATGGGCCTCCTGTTTCTCAACAAACAAGGCGCGCAGAAAAACGGCGAGATTGGATCAGTAAAGTTGAAAATGAAGCGAAAAGTCATTGGCCAGAGGATGAGTTGCTGGTTGCCGATCCGGTTATGATAAAAATTGCCTATTTCTATGAAGAAAATGTATCCCCAAAGATAGATGTAGATAACATAAGCAAACCCATTTTAGATGCTTTGAAAGAAACGATTTTTACAGATGATACTCAGGTAACGGATCTGTTGTGTCAGAAACGAAGGTTGGAGGATATAAGAGTCGAAATTTCCTCTGATATTTTACTTAAACGATTGACGCAAGAAGGTGATTTTTTATTTATTGTCGTTCAAGATGCTCCTGACCAGGAGGTGTTCAATGGCTGACTTAATTGCTCAGGAAAGCGAAAGACAGCGTGTCCAGAAAGTTGGGCAAGTATATCGCGACAAGGGCTATGATGTGTTGATTGAACCTCAGGGCGATCAATTACCTGATTTTTTACAGGCATTTCGGCCAGATTTGATTGCACATAAAGGCGATGAGAATATTGTGGTCGAAGTAAGAGTGCGTGGGCAGGTTTCTGATTTTCCTCAAGTCAATGAATTGGCAAAAGTTGTCAGAAATGAGGCTGACTGGAAATTTGAGTTGTTTTTATTAGGGCCAGAAAATTCATTTTTTGTGAATGGAGCTTCGCTATTTACTGTCGAAGAAATCCGCTTAAAAATTAAGGAAGTGGCTTTCTTTGTAGAGAATGGGCATTTAGAGGCTGCATTTCTCATGGGGTGGTCTTTGGCGGAAGCGACATTGAGAGTCCTGGCGGTGAAAGAGGGAATAGAGGGTGAGACTGCAACGCCCGATTATCTGCTTAAGCAAATGACTTTTGAAGGGATCATTGCGCGAGAAACATATCACGATCTCAAACGCGCACAGCAAACGCGAGATGCGATTGCCCATGGTTTTAAGTCGTCGCAACTCACTGTTGAGACGGTGCAGGAATTGATTAATTTGATTGATGGAGAGCTGTTACAGGAATTGGATAATGTGGCAGAGGGGACGTAATTTGCAGGATGGTTTTAGCAGGTTTGGTGGGTGTGTCGGGGGGTATCCTGTTTATCCTTTCATCCTGCCCATCCTGATTCAGACAAAGGAGAGATAGCAATGTCGCGTCAACCAAATATTGTAGTTATTATCACGGATCAGCAGCGCACGGATACGATGGCGTGTTATGGCAATGAGTGGATTCAGTCGCCGCATCATGACGCGCTGGCTGAGCGCAGTTTTGTTTTTGAGAATGCCTATGTGACGCAGGCGGTTTGTACGCCGGCGCGGGGGTCGCTGATTACCGGGCTTTATCCGCATTCGCATGGGTGTGTGGTCAATGGGATTCCGCTGAGGGAGGAGACGTTGTCCATCGCGGAGATGATGCCCGATACGTACCGCAAGGGGTATGTGGGCAAGTGGCATTTGGGAGATGATGGCAACTGTCAGCACGGGTTTGACGAGTGGTGCAGTATTGCGGATGGGTGTGGGTATCACCAGTGGGTGCTGGATCAGGGTTTTGTGCCGGATGTGTCCAACAGATTTACGCCCCAACAACGCGCGGAGATGCCGGCATCCGCGCAGATTGGGGCTTATGTGGGCGCGGAGTCGGAGCGGTTTATTCGCGAGAATACGGGGCGTCCATGGCTGCTCGTTGCCAGTACGTTTGAGCCGCATCCGCCTTATCGGGGACCTTATGACGGGTTGTACGATCCCGAGGAGATTCCGGTGGGGCCGACATTTTTGAAGCATCCAGAGGGGCACTCGCTGTTTAATCGCGTGCGTTCAGATTTTTATCGCAATACCACGGATGCGCGGGTTGTGGCAGAAGATATGACGCGGGATGAGAATTGGCGGAAGTTGCGGGCGCAGTATTTGGGCAATGTGAAAATTGTGGATGATGCCATTGGTCAGATGGTGCAGGCGCTGGATGAGACGGGTCAGATGGAGAATACGATTTTTGTGTTTACGAGTGATCACGGCGAGATGGCGGGCGATCACCGCATGTGGGAGAAACGGGCGTTTTACGAAGAGTCGGCGCGGGTTCCGTTTTTGATGCATGTGCCGTGGTTGAGTGCGGAACAGACGCGGGTGGATGGGGTGTTTGGTCACGCGGATCTGGTTCCGACGCTTTTGGATCTGGCAGGGTTGCCGATTCCGGATCAGTGTCAGGGTGAGAGTGTGGCAGGTGCTTTGACGGGGGAACGCGATTTGAAGGCGCACATGGCGTTTATGGAGTGGAATGGGATTGGCGACCGCAATTTGGGGACTCCCGATATCAATTTGGTGGCGACGCTGCCGTGGCGTTGTGTTGTGACGGGGGATCGGTGGAAGTTGAATTTGTGTGCGGGCGATCAGTGCGAGTTGTTCGATTTGAATACCGATCCTTTTGAGGAGAATAATTTGTTCGATGCGCCCGAGCACCGGGATCGCGTTCGCAATATGGCGGCGTCAATCCGCTTGTGGCAGCACGAGACGGGTGATACGGCGCCTTTGCCGAGTATATAGGAAACAGAAGTATCCGCAGAAAAAACGCGAGTAATTTGAGCGTTTTACGCAGATAGACGCAGATGAATAGACGGAGCGGGCGGGGTAAAACGGGTCGTTTTTTATCCCTTCGTGTCTTTGTGTGAGGAGAATAAAAATGGGTTTTTCGTATTGTTTGAATACCAGCACGATTCGCAATGAGGGTGTTTCTGTGGTCGATGCCATCGATATTGCGGCGGATGCGGGTTATGAGGGGATTGAGCCGTGGGTGGCAGAAATTGATGCGTGGGTTGCAGGGGGTGGGTCGCTGTTTGAGATACGCGATAAGGCAGCGGATAGGGGGATTCAGATTGTCAATTTGATCGCGTTTTTTGAGTGGTCAGTGCCAGAGGATGAGGAGCGGGCAAAGGGGCTTGAGGAAGCGCGTCGCTGTTTTGAGATGGCGGATGCGCTCAATTGTACGTATGTCGCGGCTCCGCCTTTTGGGATTCGAGACCGGGATGTGGATTTGTTTTCTGTGGCGCGTCGCTATGGGGAATTGATGGATGAGGTTGCCGGGTTTCAGGCGAAGCCGCTGCTGGAGTTTTGGGGTATTGCGCAGACTCTGGGTACGCTGGGCGAGGCTTTGCTGGTGGCGACTGAATGCGGGCGTCCCAATACGGTGCTGCTGGCGGATGTGTATCATATGTACAAGGGGAGTGGACACTTTCACGGGTTGGAACATCTGGGTCCGGGCAAGTTGGGATTGGTGCATGTGAATGATTATCCAGCTTCGCCTGACAGGGATACCATAACGGATGCGGATCGGGTTTATCCGGGGGATGGGTTGGCACCATGGGCAGAGATTGTGGCGGGGTTTGAGAATGTGGGATATGAGGGGATGTTGTCTCTGGAGTTGTTTAATCCGAGTTATTGGGCAAAGGGGTCTGTTGTGGCTGCAGAAGAGGGGTTGGCAAAGCTCAAGGCGTGTGTGGAATGAGTTCGAAAAATATTTTTGGCAATGGGCTGCCCGCACGCGCTCCGTTTTATTACGGTTGGGTGGTTCTGATTTTTGCGGCGGTTGCGATGGTGGCTACGCTACCGGGCAGAAGTGTTGGTATTGGTTTGATTACAGAGCCTTTGATCGCGGATCTGGGGATTTCCCGGCTCGATTTTGCCGAGAAGAATTTTTGGGCGACGATTTTTGGGGCGTTGTTCAATTTGGTCTGCGGGGTAACGATTGATCGCTTTGGGGTGCGCGCTGTTGTGACGGCGGTGCTATTTGTTCTGAGTCTGGTGGTTTTGGGTTTTAGCCAGATGACAGGTGCTGGTTTTTTGCTTTTGTTGTTGGTTTTGATGCGGGGCGTGGGGCAGAGCGCGCTGTCTGTGGTGAGTTTGACGATGGTTGGCAAGTGGTTTGTGCGGCGGTTGAGCGTTGCGATGGGTATTTTTGCCGTGCTTATGAGTCTGGGTTTTGCGATTGCGATTGTTGTTGCTGGCGATGTTGTGCTCAAGCAGGGTTGGCGGGTTATGTGGTCGGGGCTGGGGTGGATTCTGATGGTTTTGGCCGGTTTGTGTCTGCTATTTGTTCGTCGAGACCCGGAGGCGATTGGGCTGGATACCGAGGTTGTGAAAGATGATGAGTCGGATGAGCCGGTGGTTGGATTTACGCTCGTACAGGCGTTGATGACGCCGGCTTTTTATGTTTTTGCTGTGGGAAGTGCGCTCTACAATCTGGTTATTGCGGGGGTGATGCTGTTCAATCAGTCTATATTGGGGGAGTTGGGGTTTGATGAGACGGTGTTTCAATACGCGATGGCGGTGTTGATGGCGACGGGGTTGTTGGGGAATTTTACAGCGGGATGGGCGGCGCGCCGATGGTCTTTGGGCAGGCTGATGACGATTGCGATGCTGGCGGTTGGTCTTTATTTGCTTTTGTTTCCGCAGCTTAAAACACCGGGGCAAGCGCTGACACATGCGGGGTTGTTGGGGTTTTCAGGTGGTGTGGTTTCGGTGATTTTTTTTACGGCGTGGGCAGATATTTTTGGCCGTCTTCATCTGGGTAAGATTCAGGGGGCGGCACAGGTGTTTGCGGTTTTGGCTTCTGCAACAGGTCCGTGGTTTATTGAGTCTATTTTTAGTTCTGCGGGGTCTTATGCACCCGCGTTTTACGCGCTGGCGCCAGCGGTGTTGATAGTTGCCGTTTTTGCCTGGTTCGTGAATATTCCCAGGCCAGAGGATGCACCGGTATTAGGCCAGTAATTCAGAAGGTTTTGGTTGTCATCGCGGCCCCGTATAGAATCACTACGGGACATGCTTTAGCCGCGATCCAGTCTCAAATAGTATTAGAGGTATGAGTATGAACTTGCAATGCTGTATTGTTATTTTCGCTCTTGGCCTGGCCAGTGCGGCGATGGCGCAGGATATGCCCTGGTGCTATGATTTTGAGGAGAGGTCTGGATACTATCGGGCAGATGCGGGTAGTGAGGTGTCGCTTTCGACGAGGCGTTATAAGGGGGGAGCGCAATCTCTGAAGTGGGCATGGCAGAGTAATAGTCGGCTTTTGTTCACGGATCCCGTGCCGGGACGCAATAAGGCACTGACCGGGTTTCGGGCGTGGGTGTACAATGAGGAGGCGCTCAATGAGGTGCTGACGTTTGGGTTTGGGACAGAGTCTGAGTTGGGGGCAAATAATCCGCGTTATCAGTTTGAGTTTGGCTTGAATTTTACGGGCTGGCGGGCGATGTGGATCCATTTACGGGATGATGCGCGGAACAGGTCTTATGAGGGGGCGAGAAGTGGACGGGTGACGGCGTTTGAAATCAGGGCACCGAATAGCGGGGCTGTTTATCTGGATCTGGTGGAGTTGGTGGAGAGGATTCACCCCAGGCGGTCTCCAGATGCACAGGTTCCCTTTGTCAATGCGAGGAGGGCTGATAGGAGCCGTGAATATCGATGGCGTCAAAACAGGTTGCCGGGTCCACTTCCTGCGGAGATTACCGATGATGAGAGACAGGCTTTTGATAAGATTGCCCGGCGATATGAGGTATGGGTTCTGGGCGATGGGGTGAAGGATGACCAGCGGGGGCCTGTGAAAATTAGGCTCAATGAGCTTGAAGCCTACATAAGGCGCGGGTATCGCAGTCTGGCGGATTACGAGATTCGACGCGAGGGTGATCGCATTTTGGGGAAGCCTCTGTTTGCCGAGTTGTCGCCCTATGAACCCCTTTTTCAGAGTGTTTTTCAGGGTGTTTTGTTGCGTCTGGTGCTGGATTATCGGTTGAATGGCAATGAGGAGGCCCGAGATCGGACACTGGATGTGTTCGATTATTTGCACGATCAGGGTTGGGCAGACGGCAGTGGTGTTGGCGCGATGCATCACGAGTTTTTGCGGGTTGCTGGCTATGCTCATGCGGTGTATTTGATGCGGGATGTTTTGCAGAGCAAAGGGTTACTGGATCGGGAATTGGCGACGCTGAAATGGTTCAGCATGTTTGGCGAGTTGTATGAGGATCCGCAGGTGCCTGGCGCGAATGCAGATTTTATACGTTCGGTGGCGATGTATCGGTTGTTGTGCATTTTGATGATGGATGATTCGCCTGAGAAGGTGGCGAATATGCGTTGCTATATCGCGTGGCTCAATAATGCGCTGGACATTGCGCCGGGGTGGCTGGATACGATTAAGCCGGATTTTGTGGGTTTTCACCATCGGGGGATTTACGCGAGTGGGTATGCGCCAAATGCTTTTCATGTGGCTTCAATTCTGGTGTATTTGTTGCACAATACGCCTTTTGCGGTTGCAGATGATAAGCGCGATAATTTGAAGCAGGCGCTGTTGACGTCCAGGATTATGGCGAATACGTACGATATCTCAATGGCTGTTAATGGTCGTTTTCCGCGGAATACTGCGGTGGCTACCAAACTTTTGCCGGCGTATATGTATGTGGCTTTGAGTTATCCTTCGGTGGATGCGGAATTGTCGGGCGCGTTTATGCAGCTTTGGAAGCCGAAGTCGCAGTTGCTTATAGAAGATTTGTTCCAGCGGGTGTCCGTGCGGCTGATGTATTTGCACACGCCGGGTGCGATGCAGATGATGGCGGATTTTGCAAGTGCGGGATATGCATCTGCTACTCCACCTTCGGGGCACTGGACTCTGCCTTATGGTGCGTTGTCTATCCATCGGCGTGGGGACTGGATGGTGAGTATGAAGGGCTGGGGTAAATATGTGTGGGATTACGAGTCGTCGGGGAGGAATAATCCGCTCGGTCGTTATTTGAGCTATGGGACGATGCTGATTTACGCGAGTGGCAATCCGGTTGGTCGCGAGGCGAGTGGGATTGTTCGAGATGGATGGGATTGGAGTATGTGGCCCGGTACGACGGTGATTCGCCTGAGCCATGAGCAACTCAAACACGAGGGACGCGATCGCAATTTTTCGGATGAGACTTTTGTGGGTGGGGTGAATCTGAAAGGGCAAGATGGCGTGTTCGCGCTGAAGTTGCACGATACGAGATTCAATACGAGTTTTCGTGCGGTTAAGACGGTGTTCTGTTTTGACGATGTGATAGTTTGTCTGGGGTCTGGTATTGAGAATGATGATGGGGGGCATGCGACGGTGACGCCACTGTTTCAGGCGGCTATCTCTGAGGACCGTCCTACGGGGGTGAATGGGGAGCGTGTGGGTGCGATTCCTTATGCGTTTTCGGGGACGACGGGGCAGAGGGCATGGGTGATGGATTCATTGGGCAATGGGTATGTGGTTCCAGATGGGGGCGATTTGCGGGTGCAGCGTGGGGTGCAAGTTTCTAAAAATTATGGCAGAGATAGCGGTGGTACAGGAATTTTTGAGTTGGCGTATTTGGATCACGGTCCTATGCCTCAGGGTGCGTCATATCACTATGCCGTGCTGGTTCAGGGGTCGCCGGATAGGGTGAGTGCGTTTGCGCGTTCACCGGAATACGATGTGTGGCAGCGAGATCACAAGGCTCATATTGTGCATCATAGGGGGATGAAGACGACGGGTTACGCGCTGTTCGATAAGGATGCGAGGCCGACAGATGGAGCTATTGTGTCTGTGTCTTTGCCGAGTTTGGTTATGACCCGCGAAGTGGGCGACGGATTATTGGTTTCGGTGGCTGATCCGGATTTTGGGTGGCGTTGGGAGATTCAGACGCCGCACCGGCAGGACGGTTCGCTAATTGTCTATCAGGCGAGTATGCCGCGGAAGGTAGAGGTGACAGTGCGTGGAAAATGGCGTTTGGATGGTGCGTATGATCTGGTGGACGCAAGGGTTCAGTCGGATCAGACGGTGGTGGCTTTTACGTGTCAGGACGGCAAGAGCGTGGAGGTAAAGTTGGTGAGGGCGGATAGGCGTTTGGAGACAAAAAATTAATAGCAAGGCTCTTGACTCAAATGGGGATATAGGATAAATTGAGCCATTGGACATAACGGGTTTTTTGATTTTTATTACTGACGTTACGCAGGTCTGGGTGTTTGTCATGCTGAGCGGAGTGGAACGGAGCCGAAGCATCTGTTCCACCTACGTTGGTCGTAGATTTTTCGACTCCGCTCCGCTCAAAATGACAGGTCCATTATATTGTGCAGATGCGTAACATCAGTTTATTTTTTGGAGGATTGGATGATTTTTGAGGACGATGTGATCCTCGAGGATGAGGATAAAGAGGAAGGCGGCGCATCGAGAAATGGTATTTTGAACAAGGGATTGATAGATGCGCGTACGATTTTGATTTCCGATCCCGTGGATCACAAATTGACGGCTAAGGTGACGGCGCAGTTGCTGTTTTTGGATCATGAAGATTCGGAAGAACCGATTAAAATTTTTATCAATTCGCCCGGTGGTAGTGTGTACGATGGGTTTGCGATTTACGATATGATTCGGTTTATCCGACCCAGAGTTAAGATGATCAGCGCGGGCTTGTCGGCGAGTGCGGCTACGGTGATTATGCTGGCGGCAGATAAGGAAGATCGGCTGGCTTTGCCAAATTCGCGCATTATGATTCATCAGCCCTCAATGCGGTTTCAAGGGGTGGCTGAAGATGTGCGGCGCACGGCTGAGGAGGTCGTGAAGATTAAGAAGAAGATTAACGAGATGTATGCCGATGAGACCGGTCAGCCACTTGAAAAGATTGAGGAAGATACGGATCGAGACTATTGGATGAGTCCCGATGAGGCTGTGGAATACGGGTTGATCAGTCGGGTTGTGAATGGGTTTGATGAGATAGGTGATTGAAGTGTGAAGTGAAAAGTATGAAGTGAGAAGGACCATCAGCCGTCATCGCGGCCCCTGCTTAAAGCATGCAGGGGCAGGCTATGATGTTGAGCCGCGATCCAGAAGGTTTATGTCGTTGTAGAGTTAATTTATTTTTGAAAAGTCTCCTGAGCAAGGGGGCTTTTCTTTTTTGAGAATTGATGAATGAATACACTTAAAAACAAAAGTATTACTCCGCATTGGATGATGCGTCTTTTGGGCGCGAGGACGGCAACGATTTTAATTTCATCTGATGGTCTGATTTTGGAGAGGGCCAGGGGTGAACGCTTTGCCGTATGCTCTGAAGATTTGACGCGAGAAGATGTATTACACCAGGGGAGGCTGTTTTTTGAGCTGGTGTTGCCGACGGATCGCGGAGAGGAACGGTTGAAGGGGTTGCGTAAAGCAGAGGTGGATGGGTTTTTCGACTGGTTGGAGGATTATTGGTATTGGTTGGAGGAGTCTCAAAAGTTCGCGTCAGAAGTGAAGCGGTGTGCCGCGGAGATTAATAGATTGCTGAATGCGGGTTATTTGAGGCGTTCTCGCTGGTTGAAGATCAGGGCGATGGCGCGGGATATGCTCGATCAATTTCGCAAGGTGCCAGCAGTGGGCTATCTGGATCGCAATCGCCATGCTGATTTTTCGCTGGTGCAGGAGGTGGCACACTGGGGTGATCAAGAGGTGGAAGATTTTCGCGCTCAATATGTCAGTCGCCTCAAGGGCCAGTTTTCGACCTTTTTTGATGGGGTGGAGAGCAATCCGCTGAGCGAGAGCCAGCGCGATGCCTGTGTGATAGATGAGGATAATAATCTGGTGCTGGCTGGTGCGGGTACTGGCAAGACGAGTGCGATGGTGGGACGCGCGGGTTTTTTGGTTGAGAGCGGGCAGGCACAGCCCGATGAGGTTCTCATGCTGGCTTTTGCGAATAAGGCGGCACGAGAGATGCAGGAGCGGCTGGATGAGCGCGTGGACAAAAAAGGCGTTGTTGCGAGTACGTTTCACAAGCTGGGCAAGGATATTATTGCTTCGGTTGAAAAGGCGCAGCCTTCGATTTCGCCTCTGGCAACAGATGGCGCATTGCTGGAGAAGCATGTGGATCAGTGGTTTGAGGCGTTGCTTGAGATTCCCAGCTATAGACAATGGGTTCTGGATTATCTGGGTTATTACAGGTATCAAGAGGTCAATCCCTTTGATTTTAAAACTCAGGGGGAATACTTTGAATATATTTTTGCGAATGGGATTCGCACGTTGAAGGGGGAGATGGTAAAGGGTTTGGGTGAGTGCTGGATCGCCAATCATCTGTTTATGCTGGGTGTGGCGTATGAATACGAGGCGGATTATGAGCATGAGACGAGGGGACAGGATTATCGGCAATACCAACCCGATTTTTATCTTCCGGATTGCGGTATTTATCTGGAGCACTGGGGTATAGACCGCGATGGCAATACCGCACCTTTTGTGGGGAAGAAGAAGTATCACGCGGGGATGGCATGGAAGCGCGGAGTTCACGAGAAGTACGGGACGCGCTTGATTGAGACCTTTCACTACGAATATACCGAAGGTCGCTTGCTGACGGGCTTGGATAAAAAATTAACAGAGGCTGGGGTGCAATTTAATCCGCGGTCGCCTGAGGAGATGCTGGATACGCTGAGGGAGTTTGGTGAGATTCGCGATTTGACGCCGTTACTCGCGGATTTGTTGAGGCGGTATAAGAGCCATTTGCCTCGTCCAGATCAACCGTGGAAGGAGATTGTCCAGGGCGATGACCTGAGTTTGGTTCAGCAGCAGGCTTTGAAAATTGTGGTGCCGATTTATGAGAAATACGATGCGTTTTTGGAAAAAAATAAACATATCGATTTTGACGATATGATTGGCAAGGCAATCGCGTATGTGCAAAGTGGTCGCTTTGTTTCGCCCTGGCGATATATTCTGGTGGATGAGTTTCAGGATATTTCCGAGCCGCGTGCGCGGCTGGTCAGGGTGCTGAGAGAGTCTGTTGATGCGTGTTCTCTGTTTTGCGTGGGGGATGATTGGCAGTCGATTTATCGCTTTACGGGTAGCGATATTCGGTTTACTACGGATTTTGAGGCGAGATTTGGGGCTACTAAAATTACGGTTCTGGATAAGACGTTTCGGTTTAATAATAGTATTTGCGATGTGGCTTCCCGGTTTGTGCTTGAGAATCCGGCGCAGGTTAAGAAGTCGTTGACTACGCACGCGATGGTCAATGGTTCTGCGGTTTCGCTGTTGCGCGAGAAGAGGCGTCGCGGTTCAGAGGAGGATCTTGATGAGCGGCTGGATCGTGTGCTGGCACATGTCGCCGAGCGGGCAGAAGAAGGGAGTTCGGTTTATTTGTTGGGCAGGTTTCGTTTTAACTTGCCCAATGACACGCAGATGATGATGTTGAGGAAGCGGTTTTCCACTTTGTCTATTGCGTGCAATACGGTTCACGGTGCGAAGGGTTTGGAAGCGGATTATGTGGTGGTGTTAGGGCTTGAACGCGGTCAGTACGGTTTTCCTTCTCAGAAGACTTCTCATTCTTTGCTGGAAGCGTTATTGCCTGCGTTAGATCCTTTTCTATATTCGGAGGAGCGCCGTTTGTTTTATGTCGCGCTGACCCGCGCGAAACAGCGTGTGTATTTGATTGGCGATATGACGAATGCTTCTGAGTTTTTGGTCGAGTTGTTGAAGAATAAATATCCGTTGGCGCTGGATGATTTTGAGACCAGTTTGACGCAGGCGTCTTTTGAGCGTATTCGCTGTGTGAAGTGCAAGACGGGTACGCTTGTTGCTGTGCAGGGTAAGTCGTTTTACGGTTGTAGCAATTATCCGTTGTGCAATCATACTGAGAGCGGATGTCAAGCGTGTGGCAATCCGATGCAGCGCGTTGGGCGATTTAAAATATGTCTGGATCCCGATTGTGATTCGTGGATGCCTGTTTGTCCAAAATGTGGCGCGGATATGGTTCAGCGCAAGGGGCGCTATGGGGCTTTCTGGGGGTGTAGGAATTTTCGCGGGGATGATGATATTTCTTGCCGGCATACGGAGAATAATATTTCTTTTTCTTCGTGAAAGGAGCGGGCGTAATGGTTTTGCCCAGTATGCGATTGGACGATAAGGTGGTGCTGGTGACGGGCGCGGGTTCGGGTATTGGGCGGGCGATTGCGCTGGCGGTGGCTGAGGTGGGTGCGGATGTGGCGGTGTGTGAGGTGCCACAGAAGGTTGATGCGCTGGATGAGGTGTGCGAAGCGGTTGAAGATTTGGAGCAGCGGGCGTTGCCATTGGCGTTGGAATTGCCGGGTCAGGAGAGTATTGATGCGGCGGTGAGCCGGGTTGTCGATACTTATGGCCGGGTTGATATTCTGGTGAATAATGCGGGTGTGAATATTCCCAGGGACGCGCTCGAGGTGACAGAGGCGGATTGGGATGGGGTGCTGGATGTGAATTTGAAGGGGTTGTTTTTTATGTCGCAGCGCGTGGCGCGGTCGATGATTGAGACGGGTGGTGGCAAAATTGTGAATATTGCGTCGCAAAATGGGGTGGTGGGTTATTACAAGCGCGCGGCTTATTGTTCGAGTAAGGCCGGTGTGGTGAATCTGACGCGGGTGTTGGCTGTGGAGTGGGCACCTTATCAGATTACGGTGAATGCCGTGGGTCCGACGTTTATTTTGACGCCGTTGACACAAGCGACCTTTGACGATGAGGCGTTGCGCGAGGATTTGCTTTCTCGCATTCCTCTTGGGCGCGTGGGAAAGCCCGAAGATGTGGTGGGTGCGGTGGTGTTTTTGGCCAGTCCGGCTGCGGATCTTATTACGGGGCATACGCTGCTGGTGGATGGCGGTTGGACAGCACTGTGAGGTGGGAATAATGACAAATTCTGAAAATACAGGCCGGGGACCGCTGTTTACAGATCCCGATCCAGATGTTGCACGGGCGTTTTTTCGAGAGAAGAAGGGCGCGTTGACAGATAAGCTGATGTCTGTGTCCGATGCGATTGCGCGGTTTGTGCACGATGGGGATTATTTGGCTTCTGGCGGGTTTGGTGGGAACAGGATTGCGACGGCTCTTTTGCACGAGGTTGTGCGGCAGGAGAGAACAAATCTGGGGTTTGCCGGTCATACGACGACGCATGATTTTCAGATTTTGGCAGCGGGTACGCGCACGGGGAAGCAGATTTTTTCGCGTTTGGATGCGGCATATATTTTGGGGTTGGAAGCGCGCGGGTTGTCGGCACAGGCGCGGCGGTTGATGGAGAGCGGAGAGGTTGAGGTGTGTGAGTGGACAAATTACGCGCTGGCATGTCGGTTTCGGGCGGCGGCGACAGGTGTGCCTTTTATGCCGATTCGCAGTATGTTGGGGACCGATACGTTTCGGGAGAGTGCAGCTAAGGAGATCGAATGTCCTTTTACGGGTAAATCGCTGACGGCTGTGCCCGCTCTGTATCCCGATGTGGCGCTTATTCATGTTCATGAGAGTGATTTGTTCGGGAATTGTCGCATTCGGGGTATTACGGTGGCGGATTGGGATTTGTCGCGTGCATCTAAACGTGTGATTGTGAGTGCGGAGCGGATTATAAGTACAGATGAGATTCGCAGCGATCCCAATGCGACCGCGATTCCGGCTTTTTGTGTTGATGCGGTGTGTCATGTGCCTTATGGATCGTATCCCGGCAATATGGCTGGGGAGTATTTCTCGGATGAGGTACATCTCAAAGCGTGGTTGGACGCAGAGCAAGATGCAGAGGCATATCGCGCGTTTCTGGATAAGTATTTGTACGGTGTCGATTGTTTTGAGGACTATCTGGAGATTTGCGGTGGGGAAGAGCGGCTGGCGGAGTTGCGGCGGTTGGAAGGTAAGGGTACAGGTTATGTCTGATTATAATGAAGTTGAAATGGCGATTTGTGTGGCGTCCCGGTTGCTGGAGGATGGGGCGACTGTTGGGGTGGGTACAGGGGCGCCGTGTGCTGCGGCGATGCTGGCACAAAAGACGCATGCGCCGGGGCTTTTGGTGGCTTTTGAGGCGGGTGGCTTGGCGCCGATGTTGCCCGCGATGCCTATTTCTGTGGGCGATTCGCGCACGACACACCGGGCGCTTATGGCGACGAGTATGTGTGATATTATGGAGACGTGTCAGCGGGGTGTGATGGATTACGCGTTTTTGGGCGGTGCTCAGATCGATGCGTATGGGAATTTAAATTCTACGGTTATTGGCGATTACAAAAAGCCGCGCGTGCGTTTTCCGGGTAGCGGAGGTGCCAATGATTTTGCGAGTTTTTGCTGGCGCACGCTGATTATTACACAGCACGATCGCCGTCGTTTTGTGGAAGAGATCGATTTTTTGACGACGCCGGGTTTTCTGACCGGGTCGGGCGCGCGCGAGGCTGCGGGGTTGCCCATAGGTGGGGGACCCTATCGCGTGATTACGGATCTGGGTGTGATGAGTTTTGATGAAGATACATGTCGGATGCAGGTCGAGAGTTTGCACCCCGGCGTGACGTTTGATGAGGTGAAGATAAATACCGGGTTTGAATTGGGTCGGGTAGATTCTCTTGAAGAGACTGTGCCGCCCACGGAAGCGGAGTTGTGCATTTTGCGCGATGAGGTCGATCCCGATGGGTTGATTATTGGGAGATGATGCCAACAATTTCATCAACAAAGCCGTCATCGCGGCATGGTCCCCTGCTTAAATCATGCAAGGGCATGCTTGAGCCGCGATCCAGTGCGCTTGAATAACTTATACCCCGAGCGCAATATTGTAGCTTTTTCCTTTTTCTGTTTGGAACGCAATTTCCCCCTGGTCCTCTGCGATGACCGTCCGGTCGTCATTGACAGCGCGCATAGATCCATTGTATAGCAGGCGAATGGGATTGCCCAATAGGGAAGTTATGTGCGCGGATTTTTCCCCGTTTTTCCATTGTAAATCTACAATAAATCCACCCCTTGCCCGCAGTCCTTCTGCGTTGCCTTCTGCCCATGCGTCTGGCAGTGCGGGAAAGAATTCGACGGCGTTGTGATGGCTTTGCAATATCATTTCCGCAATGCCCGCGGCACCGCCCATGTTGCCGTCCATCTGAAACGGGGGATGGTTGTCGAATAGGTTGGGTAGTGTCGAGCGTATGAGCAGTTGCCGCACATCTTCCCAGGCGCAATCCGCGTCTTTGAGACGCGCCCATACATTGATGAGCCAGGCTCTGCTCCAGCCCGTGTGTCCGCCGCCATGCGCGAGGCGATGTTCTATGCTTTTGCGCGTGGCAGCCAAGAAATCGGGGTGGTTGACGAGTTGGAAACCGGGATATACGCCGTAGATATGTGAAATATGCCGGTGTCCCGGTTCTGGTTCTTCAAATTCTTCCGTCCATTCCATCAGGCGTCCGTCAGAGCCGATTTGCGGTTCCGCGAGACGGGATAATGCGCTTTTTATGTCGTCGATAATGGGGTCGTCGAGAGATAGGATTTCGGCACAGCGCAGACAATTTGTAAATGTTTCCCAGATGATCTGCTGGTCCATGCTCGGTCCCATGACGAGGTTGCATACGTCCTGTGTGTCCGGCGCGAGGAAGCGATTTTCCGGCGAAGAAGATGGACCGGATACGAGTTTGCCGGTTTTTGGATCTTCTGCCAACCAGTCGAGGTAAAACAGGGCGGCATCCCGCGCAACCGGCCAGGCCTGGTCTCGCAGAAATGTTTCTGATCCGTTAAAATCCCAGTGTTCCATAAAGTGCCTGCTGTTCCATCCACAGCCCATGGGCCACATGCCGTATTGTACCTTTCCCAATGGGTCGGTGAATCGCCACGCATCTGTTGTGTGATGCGCTGCTGTTCCGCGACAGCCATAGACTTCTGTTGCTGTTTCGCGCGCTGTTTCGCGCAGGGCGTTTGAAAACTCCAAATACGGTTCATGGCATTCGGGCAGGCCGACGAGTTCACAGAGCCAGTAGATCATCTGGATATTGATGTTGATGTGGTAGTCGCTGTTCCAGGGGGCTTCGTATTCCTGGTTCCAGATGCCCTGTAGATTGGCGCACAAACTGCCCGGGCGCGAGCAACAGATTGTCAGGTACCGTCCGAAGTTGAAGTAGAGTGCAACGAGCGCAGGGTCCGATGTGTGTTCGAATTCGGCGAGGCGGCGGTCTGTGGGGATGTTGTCATTTTTGTCTTCTCCGAGGGAGAAGGCGCATCGGTTAAAGTAGGTGCTGTGATCCCGAACGTGTTCGCGCTTTACGCGGGGGTATGGACGCACACTATCGATTGTGGATATTACGGAGGCTTTCAGGTCGTGTGTCAGGGGCGTGTAGGGGGCGTCAAAGTTGTAGTCTGTGTCGGCGCAGACGACGATTGTGACTGTGTCTGCATTTTCGACGATGAGGGCGTCGTTAGAACATTGTACGCGCCCGTTTTCGGCAATTGCTTTGATTCCTGCAGAGAATTTTACGCCGGGATGGGTTTCTCCGTGTCCCGCACGGCCGGTTATGAGGAGTGTGTTTTCAGATATGCCCGACCACTGTGCGTTTTCTTCTCGGTGAAAGGATATCCGACACGATATTGCGCCTGCTTTATCCGATGCGATGCGACAGATTATTGCCCGGTCGATTGCGGTGGCAAATACTTCTCGGTGATATGCGACGCCATTTGCGACCCATCGCGTTGTGGCGATTGCAGAGTTTAGTGAGAGCTCGCGGCGGTAATCGGTGTGTTGTTCGACGCCGCTTTGCTCGATGAATAAGTCGCCCAATGTCTGATAGCTGCGCGGTACTATGCGTTCTCCCAGGACGCCTTCTTGTACGAGGTCCTGCGCTTCGGTGTATTTGCCTTCAAAGAGCAGTTGACGCGCGCGTGCGACGACCTGTTGCGCGCCCGGTGGTGATTTGGGTACGGGAGGTCCCGCCCAGAGCGAGTCTTCGTTCATTTGTATGCGTTCATTACTCACCCCACCAAATACCATGGCGCCGAGTTTCCCTGCCCCCACGGGCAAGGCGTGATTCCAATTTTCCGCCGGTTCGTCATACCAGAGTTTCATTATTTTCCTCCGCTGTTTTAGTTCCATAAATTCTCTGGTAAAATAGTAGGTGAATTCGGTTCTCGCAACTGTCTATTGCGTGGAATAACAATGGAACTATTTCGAATCTACCTCACCCTATTTTATCGCTTTCTCCAAGTACTTCGCTGAGCCGCCACGGACCGCCGTCTCGCCATACCTGATTGTATCCCCCGCCTTCTTCGGCCGCACTGAGCAAAGGTGTAAGAAAGGTATTCAAGGTTTCAACTACTGTCGAAAGCTTCATAGGAGCATCAGATAGACCACTTCGGTTCAGAAATCCTTCCCATTGTGTTTGTTTCACTGAGTCTTCAGCGAATTGCTTCCGCAACGCAACTGGTTGATCTGTTGGCAGATATGTCTTTCGCTGCGCAAACGTCGCCCGAATGGCCTCAATGAGCACCGGCCCTTCAAATGAAAAAGTCCTGGCCATCAGATAAAGGTCGTAGAAGTCCTTCATACGACTGTTTCGCATGCCCAGATAGACCAGGGCCTGAAGTTTTTCGGATACAACTGTTTCGGGTGGGTATGCAAGCACCAGAGGTTCCGGGAAATCCAGCAGACTTGGAAAGGTCAGGTGCTTCGCCTCTGGTGTGACGACATCTCCGAACCCAATATCTACTGTAATTGGGAATACTGCCGTATCAAGCCGGGCCATCAGACGCACCCGCTGGCTTTCGTACGCCTGGTCCTCACGGATCGCCTGAACCGTGATGCCTTCCGGATCAAATATCATCCCATCCGGTTCAACAGATGTTGTAGAGATTTGTCGAAAAACCTGTACAATATGTTCTGCCGACGCATCTCCATAACCCAGCAAGTCCAGATCCCGAGTGACCCGATGCGATTTACCTGTAAGGGCAACGAAAAGCATTCCGCCTTTGAGCACAAACCGATCTGCATATTTCGACTGCGAAAGTCGGTAGAGCAGTCTCTCCAGGGCATAGGTGGTAAGCAAAAGCTGGTAATCTTCCCCAGTTTTGTCCCTGAGATTTTGCAAGTGCTGGCGTACCGAGACCGGCAGATGCTTTATCCTCCCAGTGCTCATATTACTGCCTCCATATAGGGCCGCATCACGTTGGTCATCCGACAAATTTGTGCGAAGTACCAGAGGTCGTCCGCTTTCCGCTCTCGAATGCAGTCTCGTAGGGCTTCGATGGCTACATCTAGGCCGATTTTGTTTCGGTATTTAAAGCAGTCCACCACAGTTTTGGCCGGATTGTAGATCCGAACTTGAATGTGCTCAATGGTGTGTCTCTCGATACCCTCATCAAAGGCAGGTCCTGAAAAACGAGCAAATCGAATCTGTAGCCCATCCACTTTGGGCTTACGCGCTTTGTTTGGAATTGCCATCCACACTTGAAATGGGAGCTGCGTGGTCAGTTCGTGGAACTGTAGCGCAGAAAGCAGACAGATGACGCCCTGGGGCACCCTCTTGCAGGCTTCCGCCAGGCTATGATGTGCCGTCCACTCGGCATCAGGGAGGGTGTAAAGCCCCCGTCCTACCTGGCGCAGCATGCCCCGGTTTCTGAGCCTGCTGAGGTATTCACGTGGGATCCCATATTGGTCCAGATCCCGCGGCCTGAGCATACCCGCCTGTTTTACAAGTTCGAGAACACTGGGTTTCTGTGATTTGTCCATAGCCTTCCTGATGTTACAAATCGTCAATATTTATATATAAATATATACATTTTCAGACAAAATTTCCATACTTTAAAGCAAATAACGGTCGGGAAAGGACTGTGCCCCACGAGCCTTTGCTGATGAGAACAGCGCGTTGACAAACTGCGCTGAATTGGATATGATATTTTTGTCACCAAATGAGGTTATAAATAGAATGAATCGTCCACAGGTGCAAATCGAGTCTGAGAACAAGATCGCTGCGCTTCGACATCATTTGGAAAAGATGTTGCCGGAGTTTGAAGCGTTGCCGGGTGTCATAGGCTTAACCTTGAATGGTGGCCTTTCACGGGGTTATGCAGATCATTTCTCAGAGATCGATGTAACCATCTATTTGACTGCGGAAGCCTTTGAGGACTGGCAATCGAGTAAGCCTCCGATTGCTGTTGGAATTACCAAATTGGCGGGGCAACTCTATGATATCAAGTATGTAGATTTTGCTGCTGAAAGCGCGCGCGATTGGGATGATACGGAACTGTGGGATGCATCGTATGCGGAGATTCTGTTTGATCCTGAGGGTCTTCTGGAGCGGTAGTACGAGGAAGGGGAGAGTATGTCTCCTCTTCCTCGTACTGGGGAGAGACCGGGGGGAGGGTAGCTATACCTGCGTTATCGTGAATTTACAGCTTTGTAAACGTCGAGTATCGGCACCTGTTTTTCGCGTGCAATGCGGGCGCAGTCGTCGTATTCGGGGGTGATGCGCTGTTTGCCGCCAATGTCGGCAATTTTAACGCGAATGGGTCCATAAGGGGTTTGGACGGTGTCTGTGCGGCGTTCGAGGGTGTGACGCTGAACGGGCAGGCGGCGGATGCCGAGGGTGGTGGTTTCTGAGAAGATGAGTTCGGTGAGTTCGGTTTCTTTGTTGGGGTCGGCCAGAACGGTGAGTTGAATGCCTGGGCGGCCTTTTTTCATGATGACGGGGGTGAGGAAGGCGTCGCGAGCGCCGGCTTCGAGCAGGCGGTCGATGAGGTAGCCGTAAATTTCGGGGGTCATGTCGTCGATATTTGTTTCGAGTAGAACGGGGGTATCAGTCTGGGGATCTGCGACGAGTTTGCCGATTTCGACGCGGAGGAGGTTGGGTACCTGTTCGACATCGCGCGTGCCAGCGCCATAACCCGTGCTTTCCGTGCGTAGCTGAATGGTTTCGCCAATATTAGAGGCGAGTGCCGTGAGGAGGGCCGCACCGGTGGGGGTGACGAGTTCATACGGGATATCTGTGCGTTCCGATGGAAAGCCTTTTGTCATTTCTACGACTGCGGGAACAGGGACGGGCATTGCCCCGTGTGCGCCCCGCGTGTGGCCCGAGCCAAATCGGAATTTGGAGGCGTAGATCGCTTCGATTTCGAGGAGTTCGAGGCCGACGATAGTGCCGACGACATCGACGATGGCATCTACTGCGCCTACTTCGTGGAAGTGGACCGCTTCAATGGTGGTGCCGTGGATTTTTGCTTCGGCTTCGGCGAGTTTTTGAAAGACGCGCGCGGCTTTTTCTTTTGCAGAGGCCGATATCGCGCTGTTGTTGATGATTTCAAGGACGTCTTTCAGGTGCCGGTGGACGTGGCCTTCCCGAGCGTTGACGTCTATTTTTGTGCCGGCAATGCCGTGTTTTTCCACGCGACGCTGAGAGAGGGTGAATTCGCGTACACTGAGTTTGTCGAGTTCGGATTTCAGAGCGGCAAAAGACAGGCCCGCATCGACGAGCGCGCCGAGGGTCATGTCGCCGCTGATGCCGGCAAAACAGTCGAAATAGGCGATTTTCATGAGATAACTCGAAAAAAAAGACCGTGAATAATCACGGTTACACAATTCAAGAATCTAACGTTTATTCAAAAGTTCGACGAAAGATAGCCTTACTCTGCTACCCTTATCGGCAATGCGGTTGTGACGATTGAACCGTTTTTGCGATCTAAGAGCGCGAGATACCGGTCGCGCTGCTGGCGAAAATACGCCATGTATTTTTCGGAGATGGGTTGGCCTGCGGGACGATTGATTTTTCGCGTTGGGTTGATCAGTTTGTATTTGCCATTGACTGTGGCGTAAAAGTTGAAGTGCAGGTGTGGGCCTGTAGAGCGTCCGGTCGAGCCGACGTAACCGATGGTTTGTTTTTGGTTGACGCGCTGTCCTTTTTTCAGTCCTCGTGCAAATCCCCTCAGATGGCCATAGCCGGTTTTATAGCCATTGCTGTGTTCGATTTCGATATAGTTGCCGAGGGGTCCTTTGCGTCCGACAAAAGCAACCTTGCCGTTGGCAATGGCCCAGACTTTTGTTCCATAAGGTGCGGCGTAATCCACGCCGTGATGGCGCGTGTATTTTTTTAGTATGGGATGAAATCTACGGCTGGTAAATGGGGAACTGATGCGGGTAAAGTTCAGGGGTTTGCGTAAGAAAAGTGCCTGGAGGGAGTGGCCTTTAGCGTCGTAGTAATTTCTGTTTCCTTTGGGGTCAGTGTAGAGAAATGCTTGAAAAGATTCATTATCCCCTTCGTATTGGGCTGTGAGAATATCGCCATAACGGACAAAGGCACCGGATTTGCCGTAGAGTTTTTCAACGACGAGCGTAAACTGGTCGCTTGTTCTGCAGTCGTTGTAAAAGTCGATATAATATTCAAATACATATTCGAGTTTGTCGCACAGAAGAGCCGGGTTTTCACCGGTTTCACGAAGCGCGTTCCAGATGTTATCTTTTATGCGGCCAGATACGATAATGGCCTCTCGCTTCAATGGCAGGTTTTCTTGCCTGGCTTTGAGTTGGCCATTTATTCGTTCGACAATAAATTGCGTTTCAGGGTCGTTCTGTCTGGTGTATTTGAGGTGCTGAATGGTTGAATGGCTGTCGATTACCAGTTCATAGCGGTCCCCACGCCGAACAATATTGGGATTGAATGACGCGCGTTTAATATCTCTGTGTAGCACATCGATAAGTCCGAGAACATCGGTACGTGAGATATTTTCGCTCGTGAGGGCTTCGGTGAGGTTTTCTTTATTGGCGATATAGCCCACAATTCTGGTAGTTTTGGATTTTGGAGGGGTAAGTGGGAGAATGAGATCTGCTTCAACGGAAACGGGTTCTGCGGAGCTTTCTTCAGTCATTTTTGCGATGGGTTCATCTTTTGCCGGTTCTTTGCCAAGGCCGAAGAGCACACTGACGGATATCAGTAAGCAGAAGAAGACCCATCGTTTGCGTGACTTGGGGGATTTGGGCTGACCTTTATAAGCGCGAACTGGCATGTGGGGAGGGACCCTCGTAAACGTTCTCAATTGTTGCTGACTGAATATGCGCCACAACAATAAACCATCTCGCTATATACGTCAACCGCATTATATAGGGGTCGTAAAGTTGTGTCTGCTATATGTTGTAATACATGTGTTGTGACCTTGACGTGATGTGCAAGGCTGGGTAAATTGAATTGATGCTGGGACCGAGGGCTGGAGACTGGGACGGCACGGGGCCTGCCCCTGCAGGTCTTAAGCAGGGGACCGTCCCCTACGATGATGTTTTGATTTGTGTAGGGATAACACTCTGTGGTTGTCCGCTGCGCTAAATTGGGGTTATTGAATGAATACTAAAAAAATAGAACTAAAAGGTTTGTTTCCCGAAGAATTGGCACAGCATGTGTCCGGTATGGGCCTGGAGCGGTACAGAACCCGGCAGTTGATTGACTGGCTTTATAATAAGGGTGTCACGGATTTTGAGTCGATGACGAATTTGTCCAAGACCGTGCGGGCACGGTTTGATGAGCGATTTACGCTTTTGAAATTAAATCGCGTTGGTGAATTGAGTTCTTCTTCAACAGATACGGTTAAGTTTTTGTTTGAGTTGCCCGATAACCGGCTCATCGAAAGTGTTTTGATGTGGGATGGCAAGCGTCGAACGCTGTGTGTGTCGTCGCAGGTGGGGTGTCCGCTCGATTGCCAGTTCTGTGCGACCGCGCGCATGGGGTTGATTCGCAATTTGACGGCGGCAGAGATTGTTGAGCAGGTGTTGTACGCACAGCGGTTTTTGCGTGCGAAGGGCGATGAGTTGACGCATGTGGTGATGATGGGGATGGGAGAACCCCTGCTAAATTTCGATCAGGTGATTCGGGCTATTCGATTGATCAATCTGGATTATGGAGCGGCTGTGGGCATACGTCGCATTACGTTGTCAACGGTCGGTCATGTGCCGGGTATTGCAAAGCTGGCGCGAGAAAAACTCAAAATTGGATTGGCTGTGTCGCTCAATGCGACGACAGATGAACAGCGGTCAGAGATTATGCCGATCAATCGCAAGTGGCCTATTGCAGAACTTTTGTCCGCAGTGCGAGCCTATTACGATCAGGTCAGGCGATGGGTGACATTTGAATATGTGTTGTTGCACGGGTTTAATGATACAGCCGAAGATGCACACAGGCTGATTGCCCTCGTGCGCGATATTCCATGTAAAATTAATGTGATTCCGTGGAATCCCATTGACGATGCGCACTATGAACGCCCCCCCCAGAAGGCAATTAATCGATTTGTCGATATTTTGTCTCAGGCAAAATTGACGGCGACTGTTCGCTATAGCAAGGGAGATGATATTGAGGCTGGGTGTGGACAATTGTATTGGGAGATGGAGAGAGGTGTGAAGTGAGGGGCTGATTCTGCCTTTTTACTCTTGAAATATTTCCCTATCTGGTTTATGATTAGCATGACCACGAAGCTATTTATTTTATCTCCTCCGTTTGATTGATTGGAGACGTTTTTTATGGAACAATTTGTTATCGAAGGTGGACATGCTCTATCTGGAACTGTTGTTCCGGCTGGGAATAAGAATGCGGCCCAACCTCTTTTGGCGGCGACTTTGTTGACAGACGAACCCGTGGTGCTGAAAAATGTGCCCGATATTGGTGATATCGCTGTTATTGTCGAAATTTTGCGCGATCTGGGGGCAGAGGTTCGCTACTCAGGTGATCACGAGCTGACTATTTGCACACGGGATGTCCACAAATCTGTGTTGCGGGAGGATTTGTGCCGAAAAGTGCGCGGTAGTTTTATGTTTGCGGGTCCGTTGTTGGGGCGTTTTGGGCAGGCGACGATTCCGCGACCTGGGGGCGACCGCATTGGTCGGCGGCGGGTTGATACACATTTGATTGCGCTCGAAGAACTCGGTGGGCGGATCCATACCAATCACATTTATGATTTTAAGGCGCCCATAGGACTTGTAGGGGCGGACATTTTTTTAGATGAACGCAGTGTAACTGGCACAGAAAATGCCGTGATGGCAGCGGTTCTTGCGCGGGGTAGGACTATTTTGAGCAATGTGGCTTCAGAGCCTCATGTACAGGAATTGTGTTTGATGCTGAACAGGATGGGTGCTCAAATTTCAGGTATTGGGACCAATGAACTGGTTATTGATGGCGTGTTAAATCTCAGTGGAACGACGCATACAATCGGTCCAGATTATATGGAGGTCGGCAGTTTTATTGGGTTGGCCGGGGCGACCAATAGCGAGATTCGCATTGTCAATGCTGCGCCCAAAAATATGCGCAAGAGTTTGATGGTGTTTCGGCGATTGGGGCTGGATGTTGAGGTCGATGGACAGGATATTGTGGTGCCGCCTTTTCAAAAGCTGGAGATTATGCCGGATGTGGGTGATGCGATTCCGCGCATTGACAATGATCCGTGGCCGGGTTTTCCGCCCGATTTGATGAGTATTGCGATTGTGTTGGCGACGCAGGCACGGGGTACGGTGCTGTTTTTTGAAAAGATGTTTGAGCAGCGTATGTACTGGTTGGACCGTCTCATCGATATGGGCGCGAAGATTGTTATTTGTGACCCGCACCGCGCGGTGGTGGTGGGCCCGTCAAAACTTTATGGCGAGCATTTGTCGAGCCCAGATATTCGGGCGGGTATGGCGCTGATTATTGCGGCTTTGTGTGCCGAGGGTCAAAGTGTGATTAGAAATATCGAACAGATTGATCGCGGATACGAACAAATTGATTCGCGCTTGCGCAGTTTGGGTGCGCGTATTCAGCGGGTGACCGTGGAGGAGTAATGGTAAAGAGGTGATTTGATGTGACGAATGATCAGGATGCACGCACGGGTGCGCTGGAAGTTGTGCGTCGTTTGCAGGCGCGGGGTTTTCGCGCTTTGTGGGCTGGTGGATGCGTGCGCGACATGTTGATGGGGCAGGTGCCTCGCGATTACGATATTGCCACAAATGCCGATCTCCAACAGGTGATCGGCATTTTTCCGCATGCACAGGTGGTTGGGGCGCATTTTGGAGTGGTGATTGTGCGTTTGGATGATTATCATTATGAGGTGGCGCGTTTTCGCCGGGATCTGGGGTATTCCGATGGTCGGCATCCCGATGGTGTGGTGTTTGTGGATGAAGAAGAGGATGCGAGGAGGCGCGATTTTACCATTAATGGGATGTTTTACGATCCGGTGGCCGATGCCGTGTTTGACTATGTGGGTGGGCAGGCGGATTTAAAAAAGAAGGTGATTCGCACGATTGGCGATCCGCATGCTCGATTCAGTGAAGATCGATTGCGTATGTTGCGCGCGGTTCGTTTTGCGTGTCGGTATCACTGGCCCATTGAGGAGAAGACGCGAGAGGCTATTGGAGAACTGAGCGCGAGTATTGCGTTTATAAGTCACGAGCGCATTCGCGATGAAGTTGGCAAAATTTTGACCGAGGGGTGCGCGCCTTTGGGGGTGCGCTGGCTGATTGATCTGGGGTTGATGGCGGTTTTTATGCCCGAAGTTGTTGCGATGGATGGCGTGCCCCAACCGCCTCAGTTTCATCCCGAAGGCGATGTGCTGACCCATACGCTGATTATGTTGGGTTTGATGCGCAATCCCTCTGTAGAATTGGCGATGGGCGTTTTGTTGCACGATGTGGGTAAGCCTCCTACCTTTCAGGTGCGAGATCGCATTCGGTTTCACAATCATACAAAGGTTGGGCGCGAGATGACCGAGGAGATTTGCAGAAGGTTGCGTTTCTCGTCGGAACAGACAAAGCATATTGTGGCATTGGTGGCAGATCACCACAAATTTATGCATGTACAGGAGATGCGATCGAGTACGTTGAAGCGGTTTTTGCGTACGGATGGGTTTGAAGATCACCTAGCATTGCACCGGATCGATTGTTTGTCGAGCCACGGCGAGTTGGACAATTATGCGTTTTGTAAGGCTGCGCTGGAGAATCTGGAGCCAGAACAAATTCGTCCCGTTCCGCTGATTAATGGACGCGATTTGATTGCGATGGGACAAAAACCAGGTCCCGCGTTTAAGCAGGTGTTGCGGGTTGTTGAAGATGCCCAGTTAGAAGGGCGTGTGACGCGACGCGATGAGGCGTTGAGATTGGCAGCGCAGGTGTTTGAACGAATAGACGAATAGACGAATAGACGAATGGCAGTACATACTGATTTTGGGAGGATGGGCGGGGTTCGTTGATTCGTTGATTCGTTGATTCGTTGATTCGCAGTTCATCCTGCAACTGTTTGCCCGTTGAGATGTATAAGAAGATGATATTTGAAATGTTTACTGGCGGCTGTTTTTTCAGGAGGTAGGAGAATGAATAAACGATTGTTTGCTGGTCTGATGTTGATGTCTATGGGGTGGACACCCGCCTGGGCAACAACTGTGAAGACGTTTGTCTTTGAAGAGATGTGCGAAACCGCACAGACTATTGTCTATGTCAAATGTCTCACGCGCGAGAATGCAGTTTTTGCTGATCGAGAAGGTATTTTTACGCAAACGCGGTTCAGAGTCATGGAGGTGGTCAAAGGGCAGGCTGATTCAGAAATGGTGCTGACTTTACCCGGTGGTAAATGGGAAGGGCGACGCATGCAGGTGCCAGGTATGCCGCAGTTTGTGGCAGGACAAGAGACAGTGTTGTTTCTTTCGAAGCGAGATGGTTTTGGATCGCCGTGGCCGGTGGGGTTGGGACAGGGTTGTTATGCCGTACAGGTGGGCGAAGGTGGAAATCGTCAGGTCATGCTCAGGCATGTACCTCTGCCTCCGGGTGTGCGCAGCAAACCCGCGCAAGTGCAAACATCACACATGGAATTGGGCGATTTTTTGACTGCAGTTCGAGAGGTGCTCAATTTGAATGAGCGGGAAGAACCATCTGAACAGTAAGGAGTAATATGAATCTGCATTTTGATATTCGAGATATTTTTCGGTGTGTGCGGCTGGGTTGGTCTGGGAAAAAAATTTGGGTTGGGCTGTTGGGACTAATTGTGGCCTGGGTGGGGTATTCGGTTTTGTTGCTTATCGCGCATGTTCGCGCGGGTGGTGCGGGTCTGTGGCAGCGATATGGTTTATTCCCCGGCGCAACGCTTGGTGAATTTGATCTGTTTGGTACGGGATTGCACATTTTGGGTATGGTGTTTGCCCTTGCGGTGGCGTTTGTAACGACCAGTATGATGTGCAAGATCACTTTTCAGCAACTGCGGGGCGATGAGTTTTATTCGGTTGGCGATGCTTTGCGATTTGCGAGATTACGCTGGAAAACCGTGCTGTTTGGTCCTGTTGCGGTGCTCGCTCTGTTTGCTCTTTTTGTGATTGGCGGTATTGCGATTGGGTGGGTTGCCGGCTGGATCCCAGTGGTGGGTGAAGTCGTTTTCGCGCTGTGTTTTATTCCCATTTTTTTTGCGGCATTGTTGGCTGTGTTTGTCAGTCTGGTATTTGTTGTTGCTGTGATTATGTCGCCAGCTATTGTGGGCACTGAGGGGTATGATATTTTAGATGTTGTGATACAGTCGTTTTCACTGACGTGGTCACAGCCCTGGCGATTGGTTTTGTATGCGGTGTGGATGATTTTTGCAGTTTGGGTTGGTTTGATGCTGCTGGGAGCTTTGACCATGGCTGCGATTGGTCTGATTGCCTGGGTATGTGGTTGGTTTATGGATGTTAAACTGGCCAATCTTTTTTATGTGGCATCGCACTATCTCTTGTTTGTCCCGGAGAAATGGGATGATTTGTTTGCGAGTTTGCCCGTGCCGGGGACACCGTCGGGAGCAGAGGTCTGGGGTGGTGGTATTCTCGGGGTGATGCTCATTGTGATTACGGGGATTGTGGTTGCTTATGTTCAGGCGACTTATGCGTCGGGGCTGAGTTTGATGTATGTGGTTTTAAGACATCGCAAGGATGATGAAAATTTGCTTGCTCGGGACGATGATCTCGGGGTTGTGAGCGAGGAGGCTGACGATAACACTGATTCCGAAACGGCATAGGTCAAGTTTCTCCGTTGACTTGCTGCGCGAGGTGGCAACCCAGGCGCGGCTGGCCGAAGGTGCCGAGGGCGTGCGTCGCATTCTGCGAACGGTTTTTATGTCTGAGCAGATTCCCATTCGCAATGTCGCCCAGGAGGCGGGCTTGCCCGTTCCTGTGGTTGCCGCTGTGCGAGGGGAATTGGAAAAAAGAGGTATTTTGACGCGAAAAGGTGGGATTTCGCTCACGAGTAAGGGCCTGGGTGTTGTGCAGTCGGAGTTGGGGCTTTCGTGCCGCAAACGCTTTGCGCGCCCGGGCGTGCCCCCCATTCCTGTGGTTTTGAAAGATGTGTGCAAACGCCTTGCAGATATTGCTGAGAGGCGGCCAGAGGTCGATGTCAGACTGGATCAGTCCCATGCAACGCCTGAGACTGTTTTAAGGCGCGCGGTGTATTTGTACGAACACGATGCACTCGAAGGGCGAAATTTACTCGTTCTGGGTGACGACGATCTGACGTCGGTGGCGGTGGGATTGTTGGCACAGCATTTGGAGATTGTGCTCGGGCAGGTGGTGGTGCTGGAGTGCGATGGACGGCTCGTTGATTTTCTCGGTGTGATCAGTGAACGCGAGGGGTTGGCTATTACTGTGGTCGCACGCGATTTGCGCGAGGATATTCCGGCTGATCTGTGCGGGCAAATGGATGTGTTTTTTACCGATCCACCCTATACGTTGCCCGGTTTGTCGTTATTTGTTTCACGGGGTGCTTCTGCGCTGGTGCCCGAGGTGGGTAAGCAGGGATTTGTCAGTTTTGGCCGTCGTTCACCAGATGAGACAGCGCGGGCGATTGGCTTGTTGATCGAGATGGGCTTTGCGCCTGTGGAAATAGTACCAGAGTTTAATGAATATGTCGGTGCCCAGGTATTGGGTGGGGTTAGTCAGATGATTCGTCTTATTTCTACAGGGAAGCCACAGCCTCTTGTAACTGGCAAATATCACGGGGCACTGTACACAGCTGATCTCAAAAGGCGGCGGCAAGGTGATCGGGCATCCCATTGATCCCACACACGGCGAGTATTTGCGCGATGTGTTTTTGCGAGCAAACAAACGAGCCTGGTGTTATTTTCCGCCCTTTCTCTGTGCTTTTAGTCTCGCACCCAATCGGATTGTGTGTGCGGATGAAATTGCGGGGAGTACGTGTCTGTTTATACAGCGTCCAGAAGGCGTTGACTTGCTGGTGCCACCTGTTCCCTGTGATGCTGATACGCTAAAGAGGGTTGTCGATAAGCTCGCATCTCATCAGGGTGGTCGTCTGCCGAGAATTTTGTGGTTAGATGCCTGTGATGCCAAATATGTAGATACCGAACAGTTTGCGCTGCGCGATAAAGACGCGGAATACGTTTACGATCCATCGCAAATTGCTGCGGCGAGAGGACGATGTTTCAGGGATGTGCGCAAGCGAGTGCGGCGGTTTGAGCGCGCCTACGCGTTCCGTTTTCGCGCTTTGACTGTGTGGGATGTGCCGGATTGTTTTGCGCTGTTGAAGCATTGGCGTCGTCGTCAGGGGCGTCGGCATCCTTTTTTGTTGGACTGGGGATATACGCGGGCAGCGCTTGATCAGTTTCATTTTTGGTCAGAAGATGTGTTGTGGGGGTGGTGCGTGGAGGTGGCAAGGCGGATTGAGGCTTTTGCTCTGGCGGGAGATATGCACCCCAATTTGGCGCATTTTTTTGTTGCGAAGACCAATCCCGATTTGCCCGATTTATCGTATTTTTTACGGTGGCGGGTTTATGGCGAGCTATCGGCTTATCACCGTGTGAATGACGCTGGGGATTTGGGTTTATCGGGTTTGCGTCAGTTCAAGCAGAAATTTCGACCAGTGGATCAGTGGCGAGTTTTTTCAGCAGAACCGCTGTGAGGCATATTATGAACAGGCTGCTAATCGTTGCTATTTTGGGTCTGTGGATTTGTGGATGCGAGACCACATCGCCCTCTTCTTATAATTATTACGAGGTGGTGCATTCCCCAGAGCAAGTCTCGGTGGGAGATTCTGTGTTGATAGAGACCAGAGAGGGCATGGCATTTCAGGGGATTTTGTTGCGGGCGGATGAAGAGGAGATTGTGGTGACGACGGAGAGACAGGGTAAGGTCCGGGTACTTTGGCGCGAGGTTTACAAGGTGAAGCGGGTTATGAGGGCAAGGGCGCAGGAATGAGTAAGCGATCCACTTCATTGGACCAGGTGTTGGCAACGCAAAGGCCGTATTCTTTTTCCCCACCTGTGGCAAGGGAACCTGTGAGGTGGGTATAGCGTCGGGTCGCTTTGACGGTTTTGGGAATATAGGCCGTATTCAAAAAGTGCAGGGCAAGGCCCGCGCGTTCTCTGTTTGTGGTATTTGCAAGTGTGCGATGTGCAATGCCAAAGTTGAAGAAGACTGCACCCCCGGCTGGGAATTCGATGGGGATGGCTCTTTCTTCGGGTACTGTGCAGTGGATGTGATGATCGCTGTTGGGGTCCCGACCATGGTCGTAGATTTCGCGGTGGCTGCCGGGTACGATGTGCAGGGTGCCGTTGGCGATGTTGGCGTCGTGAAGGGCAACCCACATGCCAACGCCTTTGGCGGGGTCGCTGATTTTGAAATACGCGTTGTCTTGGTGCCAGTCCGTGCCTATGCCCTGTTTGCCGGGTTTGAGAAAGATCTGGTCGAGGTAGAACACAAAGGGAGAGCCGATGAGTTGCTCGACAAGCGCGAGGACTTTGGGGTGAAAGTGCAGGGCGCGATAAAACGCGCTTTTTGGGGTGATGGGACAAATTTGCAGGTTGATTTGCGTTTGTGAATGGGTCTGCCCATCCCCGTCGGTGGCGACATTGCGGAGGAGGCCCTCGCGTTTGAAGCGGTCGAGTTCAGCGCGCATGGCGCGTATTTCCCGACAGGTGAACATGTCGGGGACTATGGCGTAACCCGAGGAGCGAAAGCGGTCGAGTTGTTCTTGTGTTAGAGACATTTTTTTTCCTAAAATGTGAGTTCACCGGCAAAGTGACAACTCGCTCGATGCCCCGGTTCGATTTCTATGAGCCGGGGTTCTTCTGTTTTGCACTTGTCCTGTGCGTAAGGGCAGCGCACGTGAAATTTGCATCCAGGTGGAGCGTCGGCGGGGTCTGGTACGTCGCCTTCTATGGGGATGCGCTCGCGCTGATCGTCGGGATCGGCGACGGGAACAGCAGATAGGAGAGCTGCGGTGTAGGGATGAAGGGGATTTTGATAGAGTCGCTCGGATGTGGTAATTTCAATGATTTGACCGAGATACATTACGGCAACGCGATCGGAGATATGTTCGACAACGCTGAGGTCGTGGGCGATGAACAGGT
The DNA here is from genome assembly GCA_965205975.1 of Candidatus Latescibacterota bacterium. GTDB lineage: Bacteria > Latescibacterota > UBA2968 > UBA2968 > UBA2968 > VXRD01. Next base: position 3,615,769 of record OZ242195.1, on the reverse strand, counting down.
AGGTGAGGTCGAAGGTTTCCTGGAGGTCTTCGAGGAGGTTGATGACCTGAGCCTGTACGGATACATCGAGGGCGGAGACGGGTTCGTCGGCAATGACGAGTTTGGGGTTGAGCGCGAGGGCGCGGGCAATGCCGATGCGCTGGCGCTGTCCCCCGGAAAAGGCATGGGGATATCGCCGCAGGTGATCGGGGCGCAAGCCCACGCGGATGAGCAGTTGTTCGACGCGGTTTTCGAGTTCAGTCCCCGATGCGATCTGGTTGATGATGAGGGGTTCGGCCACAATGTCGAAGACGGTCATGCGCGGGTTGAGCGACGAGAAGGGGTCCTGGAAGATGTATTGCAGTTCTCGCCGCAGGTCACGCATGTGTTCTTTGCCCAGGCTGCGCAGGTCGAGTTGCTGGCCGTTGTGATGGAAGATGATTTCGCCGTCGGTGGGTTCTATCAGACGAATGATTGATCGCCCTGTTGTGGTCTTGCCGCAGCCCGATTCGCCGACCAGGCCGAGGGTTTCGCCCCGGTGCAGGGTGAGGTCTAAGCCATCCACGGCTTTGACATAGCCGACGACTTTTCGCCATAAGCCTTTTTTGATGGGAAAGTGGGTTTTGAGTCCGGTTACTTGGAGAAGGGGCTGATGGTTTTTCTCTGACATGTCCGGTTCCGTTTGCGATGCGATCAGTTTTCCAGCCAGCAACTGACGCGATGACCCGATTCGATTTCGAGGAGTTGTGGTTCTTCGCGGCACTTATCCATTGCATGCGGGCACCGCGGGGCAAAGGCGCAGCCCTGTGGGATTTCAAAGGGATCGGGGATTGTGCCTTCGATGGGTACCAGGCGGCGTTTTTGCCCCACTTGTGGGATGGAGTTCAGCAGGCCCATAGTGTAGGGATGGCGCGGATTTTTGAAGACGGTGCGCGTGTCGGCGTATTCGACGATTTTGCCCAGGTACATGACTGCGACATAATCGGCCATGCTGGCGACGACGCCGAGGTCGTGGGTGATGAGCATGATCGCCATGCCGATGTCGGATTGGAGATGGCGCATCAGGTCCAGGATTTGGGCCTGTACCGTGACGTCGAGGGCTGTCGTGGGTTCGTCGGCGATGAGCAAGCTGGGGTTGCACGAGAGGGCCATTGCGATCATGGCGCGCTGGCGCATGCCGCCTGAGAGTTCATGGGGATACGCATTGACCTGACGGTCAGGACGCGGTAGGCGTACTTTGTTGAGGGCATCAATGGCGCGTTCACGGGCTTCTTTTTTATCTGTACTCTGATGCAGCATGATCGCTTCGGAAATTTGATTGCCCACGGTGTGTACAGGGCTGAGAGAGGTCATAGGCTCCTGAAAGATCATGGCGATGTCATTCCCGCGGATGTCGCGCATCTGTGTACCTTTGGGGTTGAGTTGTGTCAGGTCAATGGGATCGCTTTCGGGATCTTTGTGAAAGAGGATCTGCCCGTGTTCGATTTTGCCGGGTGGGCTCGGGATGAGGCGCATGGTTGAAAAGGCGGTGATGCTTTTTCCACAGCCGGATTCACCGACCACGCCGAGTGTTTTTTCGGGTGCTATGGATAGAGATACGCCATCAACCGCGCGCACGACGCCATCGTCGGTGTGAAAATAGGTTTTGAGTTCGCGTATGTCTAAGAGCGGTTGGGTCATATTTTATCTGCTTGAATAAGGATCGGCTGCATCGCGCAGGCCATCGCCGAGGAAGTTGAAGGCGAGGACGGCGATGATGATGCAGACACCCGGCATGAGGAGCCAGGGATAGAGACTGAGCGAATGAATGTTCATGGCGTCGGATAAGAGCAGTCCCCAGGATGTCATGGGCGGTTTGATGCCCAGGCCCAGAAAACTCAATGTGCTTTCGCCGAGGATAAATCCGGGAATAGCGAGGGTAGCAATGACGATGATGTGGCTAAACATGGATGGGAGCAGGTGTCGAAAGATGATGCGCCGATCCTTGGCGCCAGCTACGCGGGCGGCCAGTACAAAGTCGGCTTCGCGGATGGACAGGGTTTTGCCGCGTATTTCACGGGCGAGTCCGCCCCATCCGACGAGCGCAAGTACAGTGACAATGCCCATAAAGACCAGATGCGAGGGCCATTCGGGAGGCAATATTGCGCTGAGGGCCATGAGAATGGGGATAGATGGAAATGCAAAGATGAGTTCGATGATGCGCTGGATGATATTGTCGGTATTGCCACCGTAATAGCCAGAGATCACACCGAGTGTAGAGCCGAGGGTGAGGCTGATGAATACGGCGAGGAGGCCAATGGTGAGGGAGATGCGGCCTCCTGCGATGATGCGCGAGAGCATGTCGCGCCCAAAGCGGTCGGTGCCAAGGAGGAACAGGGGATTGCCTTTGCCGGTGCCAAACATGTGGATGTCGGTGGTAAAGAGGCCATAGAATGTGTATTCGGCACCTCTCGCAAAAGGGTACACGGGATAGCGCACAGAGGCGTCTTCTGTGTAGGCTTTGATACCGGTTTGCAGGTCAAAAGATTTTTTGATGCCATAGACAAAGGGCCAGTGGATGCCGTCTTGAGAGAATATGTGGATGCGCTGGGCGGGCAGGTGTACATAGTTGTAATAGCGATGCGCCGGGTCGTGTGGGCATAGAAATTCGCCCAGAAAGACGCATAAGTAGAGAAAGATGACCACACATCCACCAATGACGCCGGCGCGGTGTTTTTTGAAACGCCGCCAGATGAGCTGGCGCTGTGAATAGGTGGCGGTAGTTGTATTTTCACCAACGCTTTCCACGCGCTCGTCGGGAGGTGTTTCGACGAAACTACTCATAGCGAATCCTCGGGTCGAGCCATGCCAGAAGAATATCGGCTAATAAGTTGCCGATGAGCAAGAAGGTGGCGGATAGGAGCAGAAATGCACCTGCCAGATACATGTCTTGCGATGTGAGTGCGGTGAGAAAAATGGGGCCGGCTGTTGGCAGGCCGAGCACAATGCCGGTAACAACGGCGCCAGAGAGCAGGCTGGGCAGTTCGAGGCCCAGGCGGCTGACGAGGGGGTTGATGGCGATGCGCACGCCGTATTTGACGATGACTTTGCCTTCTTTGAGGCCCTTGGCGCGGCCGGTTTGAATGTGTTGTTGGCCGAGTATGTCGAGCAGGTTGCCGCGCATAATGCGGATGATGCCCGCTGTGCTGCCCGTGCCGATGACGATGATGGGTACCCATATATGTTTGAGGAGATCGACAAATTTTGCCCACGACCAGGCAGCGCCGATGTATTCGGGAGAGAGAAGACCCCCTACGGATTCGGCTTCAAAGACGGCGACCTGAATGAACATAATAACCAAAGCCAGCAAAAAGTTTGGGGTGGCCAGGCCGATGAACCCGAGAAAGGTAAAGCCGTAATCGCCTATCGAATATTGTCGGGTGGCAGAGTAGATGCCAATGGGTATGGCGACGATCCAGGTGAAGATCAATGTGGAAAGCGTGAGGGTGAGGGTGAGTCCCAGGCGCTCAGCCAGGAGTTCCATCACGTCCATTTCATAAGTGAAGGATTGTCCGAAGTCGCCTTCGCTGACGATTTTCCAGATCCAGTTGATGTATTGCACATAGATCGGGTCGTTGAGGCCATAGCGTTCGCGCAGGGTTTCTATTTGCGCCATTGCGCTTTCAGATCCGAGTTCGCCTTGTTCGGCCAGTTCGGCGAGACGAGAGGTGAGCATATCGCCCGGCGGCGCTTGTATGACCACAAAGCTGACCATTGAGATCAGGATCAGCGTGGGGATCATGTGCAATAGACGGCGGATGATGTAGTTGGTCATGGTTAGTTATCAGTTATCGGTTGTCAGTTGTCAGTCCCAACCACCCAACTCCGGTGGGGCGATGTGGGTAACTGGCTACTGACTACTGGCTACTTTTTAATAAATATCTGTTCGTGAAATACGGGGCGACCCCAACCGCGGTGTACATCGGCGGCGCTACCCTGCATGGGGACATTGCCCAGTCGCGTGCTGGCTCCCCAGATGGAGTAGGCGGAGCCGACGACGATAACGGGTACGTTGTCGGTGTGGAGGTCGCGCACTTTTGTCATATGTTCATGAACGGCTATGGGATCTACGGTTGTCAATACTTTTTTGATGCGCATTGTGGCTTCGTGCAACCACGCGGGACCTTCTTTGGAGGCGTTGCGGTGCCAAAAGGGGACGGTGGGTGCCATAATTGCCCAGTCGTTGAGACGGCCCAGAGGATCTGCGGGGCCTTCGAGGCCCCAGTGGTGAATGTCAAATTCGCCGTTGAGGCGGCGGGGCCATACAATATCGCGCAGGGAAATGTTCAGGTTGGCTTTGATGCCAATGCTGCGCCAGTGTTCGGAGACGAGTTCGGAAACATCGACGCCGACACCGGGGACGACGTCGATGTTGAGTTCAAAACGCGATCCATCTTTGAGTTCACGCCAACCATCGCTGTCTGTGTCGCGGTATCCGGCTTTGTCGAGGAGGTCGCGGGATTTTTCGGGGGCGAATTTGGCGTATTTGCGATAGGCGGCTTCTAAATAGTGTGGATTGGAGGGTGCAAAGGAGTAGCCTGCGGGATCGAGCAAGCCGTGATAGACGATCTGGTTGATTTCTTCGCGGTTGATTGCATAAGACAGGGCAATGCGCACGTCGCGGTTGCGAAAGGCTTCTCGCAGGGCGGGTTTTGGGGTGTCCCAATTGAGGTAATAGGCGGGACCTCGGTCTGGACCGGTGATCCGCAATTTGAATTTGCCCTTTTTTTCTTCCGTGCGCAGGGTGGGAAACATGTTGATGCGAGAGTAGCGGCCAAACAGGTCGAGTTCGCCGTTGACAAATTTGAGCAGGATAACCTGGGGGTCCTGGATGACGGTAAATTCGATGCGGTCCGCGTATGGCAATTGATTGCCGGCTGTGTCGATTTTCCAATAGTAGGGGTTGCGCGCATAGACGATGCGTTGACCGCGAATCCATTCGACTGGGACCCAGGCGGATAAGCGCGGCATGCCGGGTTTCATGATGACCATGGCATTGGTCGCTTGTTCTCGAAATTCTTCGTATGTCGCTTCGGGATTGTAGCGGGGATGCAGGTGTGATAGATGGTGTTTGGGCTGTGCTATGACGTCTAAACACAGGGCGTGTAATACGCGACCGAGGGGTTTGGACGATGAGACTTCAAGGGTGTGGTTGTCGATTTTTTTGAGGTCAATGGGTTTGCCATCGACGACCCACACAGAGGGGGGCACGGGCTGGTTGTGGGGGCGGGCGTTGTCGTCAAAGGTCATGTCGTAGTACCAGAACAATATGTCGTCAACTGTAAATGGCACGCCGTCTGACCATTTGATGCCTTTGCGGATTTTGAAGATTGCGGTTCGACCTTCGTCGCGAAATTCAAAATTTTCCGCGAGGTTGTGTACGATGCTGTCGGGTAAGGGACGCGAAAATCCCATGAGGTTTTCGCTCAGTGTTTTATTCGTTCCCGCTGTTTGGATGATGTCGCCGGTGAGTGCGCGTCGCAAGACGCCACCGTACTGTCCGATGGTGTCCATGGGGACGACGGTGAGTGGATTTTCGGGCAGGCGTTCAGATACGGGGGGGAGTTCCCCTTTTTTGACTTTTTCGGCGAGGATGGGAGCTTCCGCAAAGGTGCGGTTGATCAGGATTTTTGGATCGATTTGTCTGGGTGCGCGCGTTTCGTGGATCGCCGCGTTGGATTGTGCGGCTTCACCCGTTTTTGCACGGTGCCCCGGATCGGGAGCGAGACAACCACAGAGGAGTAAGGGAATGAGAAAATAGATTCGTTTCATTATTCAGATGGTATTTAAAAATTACTTTGCGGTCAAGAGGTAAATTTTTCGAGGCGGATACCGGCCTGGCTTAAGCGATTGAGACTCTGGGTGCTTACAATTTTTAGCTAATTTTTGTTGATATTATGACAATTTTTAGCTAATTTTTGTTGAAGAGAGGATAAAAGCATGATACAAAGAGATCTGGAAAAACGTCTGATTGCACATCTATCCCATCGCGTTGAGCATCCTAATGTCGCTCTGTTGGAGGGCGCGCGACAGGTTGGGAAGACGACGCTTATAGAATCTATCAGACCAAAACTGGACCGCGAGATTCTCTACCTGAATCTGGAGGAGGATAATCGCGCGGTTTACGACCTCAATTCTTGCAGGGATTTTGCGGATTTTGAGACGTATCTTGCGGCTGTGTACCAGTTCAAAGGCGACGGACAGCGCATTTTGTGTATTGATGAGGCGCAAGAAAGTTCTGTGCTGGGTGGGTTTGTGCGGTTTATGAAAGAGAAATGGCAGCACACACCGGTTATTCTTACGGGTAGTTCTATGTCGCGCATCTTCGGGCCGGAAACGCGCTTTCCCGTTGGAAGAGTTACGCGATTTTTATTGCAGCCGTTCAGTTTTAGAGAGTTTCTTCGCTGTGGCAAAGCGGAAGCGTTGCTCGCTTTTGAAGATCCGTTTCAGCTATCCGTGTTCTTACATGAACGCCTTCTCAAATACGTGCAGTCGTATCTCGATGTGGGAGGGCTACCAGCGGTTGCCTCATCGTTTTTTGACGGATTGGATTGGCGGCAGTTGCGTCGGGATTTGTATCTGGACTATCGCAGTGATTTTGCCAGGATTTTTTCGGCAACCGAAGCCTCTTTGTTCGATCAGTGTTTGCGCGGTGTGGCATCAAATCTCGGTAGCCCAAGCAAGTACGCGCAGATGGTGCGGACGACGTCTGCTCTTTACAGAAGGGTACCGGATTTTCTGGAATTGCTCGAGTCGTGGAAGCTGATCTACAAGTCCAATATCGAGGGCACGCGCCCAGAGCAACAGGGCTTTTCGCCCAAGCGCTATCTCTACGATCCGGGATTGGCCAATGACCTGCGACTGGCTGCGCTGCCGCGTATCGATATTCTCTCAAGTCTCGATGCCGCTCAGCGCGCGCCCCTTGGGGGTATTATTGAGAATATGCTGGCGACGGAACTCGTGGCATTGGGACAGGATTTGACGGGGTGGAAGAAAGGCGTCAATAGTTCCGAAGTCGATTTCGTTTTTCGCACGGCATTGGGCGATACCATATCCATCGAGTGTAAAGCGTCGCTTGTCACAAGGCCGCGGGATACAGGTGGTCTGTCAGAATACGCTGCGCGGCATGGGAGCAATCTGGGCGTTCTCGTCAATCTCGATATGCCAGGAAAACTCACGACATCTTCAGGGCTAAATGCGATCCACATACCGGTTTATCTGATTGGTCGGCTTGGTGAAGTAATAGAAGGTGGGATGGAGAGATCTTAATCATCAATCAGCCCTATCAACAAAGCCGTCATCGCGGTATGGTGTTGAGCCGCGATCCAGAAGGTTTGTAGGGGACGGCCCCCGTGCCGTCCCGTGTGTCATCGCGGTATGATTTTAGCCGCGATCCAGAAGTGTCCAGAACTATCATGACAAATCTTTCCATTCGTCAATGGTCGGTGTATTGATGTCTTCGCGATAGATGACTTTGCCCTGGATGGCACCGGACACTTCTTCAGCCGAGATAGGTGGGCATTAAAAGTATTTTGTTTTCAGGATTCATAGCAAATTTCTGGCTCAGCGGCGTCGTACCATACCTGCATTCGCAACAGTGTGTCCATGCTAATACCAAAGGCTTTCTCAATACGCAGTGCCATCTCCGCAGATAGGGTCGCGTTGCTGTTCAGCAGGTCGGAAAGGGTGGTCCGATGTACCCCCAGAATCTCAGCTACCTTCGCGACACTCAATCCCAGTTCTTCGACAATTTCAGTGCGGATGAAATCGCCGGGATGCGAAGGTGTCATGGTTATGTTGTCAGCCATTAGTGATAATCTTCCAAAGGTAATAAAAATCCCGCGCTGGAATGACCAGACGGGATTTTTGTAATGTACCCAGTGGTAAAAAAAACAAATTGCGTCTTGCTTTCACCGCTTGCAAGACGGCTTATCCGAGTTTGACCAGAATCAGCGTTCCAAGCGTGATCAGCGTTGTTAGCTGTGTGCTGATCATAATGCCGATAAGCCAGCGAAAATCTGTTCTGGCTTCTCTCTGACCTTGTTCAATGCGATTTTCAATGCCTGTCAAGCGGTTCTCAATGCTACTTAAGCGGTGGTTGACCTGCTCCATAACTGCTTCGAGAACAGCGACACGACTTTCAATGGTTGGCATTTGCATAACTCAAATACTCCAGTGTTAAAAAAAACAAATTACGTCCTGCTTTCGCCGCTCTGAGAAGGCCATCGCGAGATTACCCGAGGGGCAACGATTTCCCATTTGCGTGACTTATTGCCCTTTGACATTCGAATGGCTGTTTCCACCGCGTTTCGCGTCCCGGGTTTCCTCGTTGAAGCGGCTTGTCTCTGACTCTGTGGGGAGGTTTTGAGTCTCATTATTCATCTCCTTTTCTCCGCAATTATCATCTCTGAATGATTTAGCCTACTAACAGAGATATGTCAAGAGATATTTTTCTTTTACCTGATTCGCTTCCGAAAAATGGCACAGTCTTATCCATTCAATCCGATTCCTCAATAATTTCCGTGCGGATGAAATCTCCGGGATGCGAAGGCGTCATGGTGATTTTAGGGAATTATATACAAAAGGGCCGGAACCACTCCATCTAACATATTGAGTATCAAGGCAAATTCCATGCCAAAATCGGTATCAACGGGTACTTTTCCTTCAACGTTTTCTTACCCATGGTATCTCCTCCTGTTGGTGAGAAAATACCACGCTGACACCCAATGTCAATTAGCCTTTATACCGGGTCAAATAATGGGGCGCACCTCATGGACACTAACGCGAGGGGTACTATCATGCTCACGCATCCATTTTCTACACATAAAGCGAGGCTTCGCTCCATACACATGGCATGAATAGCTCTACTATCTTCACAGGTAAAATGTCGTGTCGAGTAGGGAACTTCTCGTGTTTCGAGATAAGGCGGATTCCCAATAATCACATCGAAACCACCCTGATTCATAATCCCATAAAACTCGACGAACCAGTGGAAGGGCTGATGGCTGTTGCGCCATTGGGTGTACGCTTTTTCGTTATCTACCTTGACGCCGTAATCTTCGGCCAGATATTCGTCTAATTCGTCGCGCAGGTCGTCGAGGCGTTCCTTCAGTTCCAATTTCGCGCTGGCGTATTTGTCGGCATCCATGCCGTGGGTGATTTGCATTTCGCGGAATTTGCGGAAGGCGCGGTCAGCGATTTCTGCGCGTTCTTCAATTTTGGGAAGCGACAATTGTTTTATAAAGTTTGTGCTCAGTACCTCTCGCACTTCTTCAAGCGATGTGAAGCCGATGAGCGTGTTGCCAGCGCGGATGTTGAAGTCGATGTCGGGTAGTGGCTCAATCTGGTCATAGCTTTCCAGTTGTGCGACGAGTTTCAAGAATAGGCGCAGTTTGCAGATTTCCACGGCCTCATCCATTATGTCAACGCCGTAGAGATTGTCGATGATGATGGATTTGAGGATGAAGTAGCGTTCGCTGGCGTGTTCAGAGACCTGCTTTAGCACATTGCGGAAGTCGCTCAGTTTGTTTGGGCTGTGCTTGCGTGTTGAACGCTCCAGATCGTCGAGGAACCCCCGCATAGCCTCCAGACAGGCGACGTAGAGTAGCTCTGAAATGTTGAGCGCGGCAAACAGGAATGCGCCGGAACCACATGTTGGCTCGAGTATGGAGATCTTGACAATTGCTTTATAGAAGGCGCGAATGAGTTCTGGACCTTCGCTGCCTTCGATTGCGTTCAGGGCAAATTTTTCGATGTCCAAGTTGTAGGTGATGAGGTCGTTGATGGTGGTGACTTCGCCATTGGCGAGTTTGGCGTGGATTTCTTCGTAGCGTTGGCGGCGGGCAATGTGCTCACGCCATGTTTCGGTTGGCAGGGCGTATTCGGATGGTGCGGGTTTGTTCCATTCACCGCGTTGGGATATATCGTTTAGACCGGCGGCTATTTTAGGCGGTAGTTCGCGCGTCTCTGCAAGGTTTTCTTTTTCGTGAATGTCATAAGTGATGCCGTGGCGCACGGCTTCGTAAAAATACCGGTCTGGATCGTCCGATAACAATCGCCATATTGCGCCGTCGGGTTTGAACGCGATGGCGCATTCCTTTTTCGCCTGGTCGAATAAGAACGGGATAATGGTGTTGCGGCTGATGTACCCGGTGATGTCCTCTTTTGTGTAATAGGCTCCCATTTGCTTCTGATTGATGTACTTCTCGAAGATGTAGCCGAGCACATCGGGAATGAACATCATCCGGTTCAACATCAAAGAGGCGTACCATTCGCGGTCGGCGAGGTTCTGGATTCCCTTGATGAAGTCCAGAAAAGCAGTGTGCTCTTTTTTAAAGTGGTCGTAGAATTTTTTGGTGACTTTATCGACATCGAAAGCTGCACGCACCCGGCTCGTAACATCGGCAATGGTAAGGTCTTCTTCTTCTTCCAATGCGAAGGCTATTTGTTCCAGCTTTTGTATCAGGGCTTCGCCCGACTGATCCTGGTGATAGATATGCTGGCGGGACCGATCCGTTTGTCCCGGTTCGCGTTTTACCCATTGCCAGTATAGCGCGTTGCTTTCGTGAGAGACATAGATGATAATGTGTTCGCGGACGGTCTAGGTGACGGTTCTTTCTATTTTCTGGCGGGTAGGATGGTCGGGGAAGGCGTCGTCCGAGGTCGGTGTGTACTGGTAGGCGACCATGCCGCGCTTGTGGGCAATGGCTTTGAGTGCGAATGACCTGTCGGCGATGGGGATTTCCAGGTCTGTTCCGCCGTAGTCCCAGCCGAGTTCTTCAATGAAGAGCATCTGGAGATCGTGGTTCTGTAGATGTTGTTTGACTCTGTTTCTGTCGAGATTTATCGGCATTTCATATCCTTATTGTCCAATCAAGCCCATTGAGCAGATGATCTGAGGTTCCTGGTGTTCGTCTTCCTGGTTTACAATACAAAGCCTGTCTTCATCTCTGAGGGCGATGACCAGTTGTGCGAGGGTCTCGTCGGAGATGCTGCTACGCAACTGGCGGTTTAGCGTATCTACTGCAGCTTGACGCAGGGGATAGCGGTAGATGTCATCTACTGCTCGACGTAGTAGCTCTGTGTCGAATAGCGTGTCTTTGACGTTTTCGGCATAGTTTTTGAGCCGTTCATAAGTTTTGAACCGGGCACCCGATGGGCGTCCGAGTTGACCACCGACCTGTGCTTCTTCGCGGGCGATGTGTTCTGCGGCTTTGTACACCAATTCATGGTGGGTGTCGTGGCGCGGTAGGGCCGGTTCGTCGGGTAAGCAGGCCGCGGTACGCAGGATGTCGAACTGGCTCTCGGTTACGCTACTGCCGTTGCGGTCCATCCACGCTAAGGCATCGTGTCCCTGTGCTGTGCTCATATAGACCAGAGCACCTTCGGGATGTTGCGGCGTTTGTGCGTAGGCCCGTGAAGAATGGACGACGGATGGCATATCTTCGATTTTCTTTTTCAGCGACGGATCGGCTGTTGTCGCGTTTTTCCAGATCTGATAGGCATAAGAGGAGAGATCGACATCGGTTTCTTCTTCCCCATCGAGGATGCCCGCCTGCTCGTGGTACAGATTGCGAACAGCGCGCTCGTCTTCGTCCTCAAAAAAGGCTTCGTCGGTTCCAACAACTTCGGCGTTTTGATCAAGGCGTGTTCTAACGCGCGTTCGAAGCCGGATGAGACGTTCAATGCCATCTTCGGGGAGAAAGGAATAGCACAGGATGGTGTCCGCTTGCTGTCCGATGCGATCCACGCGTCCGGCGCGTTGAATCAGGCGGATAATCGCCCATGGAAGATCGTAATTTACGACAATAGCGCAGTCCTGAAGATTTTGTCCTTCGCTCAGGACATCCGTGGAGATCATAATCCGAAGTTCATTGGCGCTCGTAATGCGATCCTCTTTCTCGTTGCTCTTTGGACTGAAACGCCATGCCAGCCGGGTCGGATTGTCCGTCTCTCCGGTTACGGCTTCCATCTGCGATACGCCGCGTGCTTTAAGCTCGCGCCCCAGATAGCGCACTGTGTCGGCGAATTGCGTAAAGACCAGAGCCTTGTGGTCCGGGTGTGTGGTCGCAAATTTTCCAGTGCCTGGAGTTTTGTATCTTCTTCTGCTTGCCATGTCCCGAATTGAACGAGGAGGTCGCGTAGCGTTTCGGCGTCGTTCATCAGATCTTTGCGAAGGGTTTTAAGAAAATGGTGCGAGGCCAGCCAGCGAAATCGATTTCTGTGTACAGAGGCATAGCGGGTATAGACTTCAGCGGCTCTTTGGTGGAAATCCTGTTCGGTTCTCAGCGCTTTCGCTTCGTTGAGGTTTTCGTTCGCACCGTCATCGTCTTCCTCGAAGATGTTGCCCGTTGTGCTTTCCACATCTTCGTCATAGGAATGCGAGTCCAGTAGTCCCGCGTCTGTCGTTCCGATTGGGATCGGCAGGTCATTTTCAATGGCGTGCAAAAAAATGAAGTTTCGCAATATGTGTCGTTCAACCGATAGCAGGAAGGCGTGGCCGCTGCTCTCGAGTCGTTTGAACAGGTTGGTTCTGCAGAAGCCCATGAGTCGCTTGCCTGCGCGCGATAAGTCGTCGCGGATTTTTTCTTCGGTTGATGTTGGTGGCGTGTGTGGCGAGGGTGTGACGTAGTTGCCAAGGCCATACCGCGGAAGTTCCAGGCTGTTTATGGCACCAACCACTTTGCCCGTGAACAGGCGAGCGTACTGATCGCCAATGTCGAATTGAATCGTCTTGGGAACCCGGGTGGGAAAATAGGAACGACTGCCGTCTTCGAATGTCAGGTATTTCTTTTGAGTGGTCTCGTCGATGGCGGCATAGTTTTCCCGGATAAAGCTGCGGGTCCGACGCACGAGGTACAGACGCATGAGTTCCTGCCAGTCTGCCGCGTGCTCGGATCGCTCGAACGCGGCCAGTGTCCGCAACCCTGCCTGGTGTTGGCGAATGAATTCTGTCTCACCCATTTTTCGCAACAGGCGTTCCGGACGAATCCCCAGGTCTTCATCTTCGGGTACAAACAGGCGAAGTTGGCTGGACAGGTCCAGATATGTCTTGTTGTAGGGCGTCGCGGACAGCAGGATACACTTGCTGTCGTTTTCCTGGATGTATTCCTGGATGGCGCGGTATCGCTTGCCTTCTCGATTTCTCAGATTGTGGCTCTCATCAATTATGATCAGGCGGAAACGGCGCATGTCGGGTAATGCGTTGATCACGCGGGTGATTGACAATACGCGGGCGCGCATGCGGTACTGATCGCGATAATCCTCCCACATCGGAACGAGATTTTTCGGGCATAAGATCAGCGTTTCCAGGCCGTGATCGTCCTCAAATACGCGCGCCAGAGCGGTCGCCATGAGCGTCTTGCCCAGCCCGACCACATCGCCGATGATGACACCGCCCCGTCGGTTGAGGTGGTGTGCGGCGATCTTCACGGCGGCCGCCTGAAAGTCGAGCAATTTGTTGTCGAAGTCTTTTGGTATGCGAAATTCCGTCAGGCCAGCCCGTGCTTCTTGCGACAGATGATACGCCATTTTGATGTAGATCTGGTGGGGTGGGATCAGTTCTTCGCGCGCCCAACTTTCCTCAATAATCTCACTGAGTTCTTTCGAGATATCGACACACCAGCGGTCATTCCACCTGTCTTCGAACCATGTCGCCAGCTTTTGACAGGCATCGTGATCCAGCACATCGACGTTGAGTTCGCCTTGATAGGAAAGGCCCGATAATGTGAGATTGCTGCTTCCGAGGTATCCAACTATGGGATTGATCGGATCTGGCCTGAACAAGAGGTAGAGCTTGGCGTGTAGCGGGTGTTTGAGGAAGAGTTTGACGACGAGTTTCTTTGCCTTAATCTGCGCCGCCAACCTCCGCAGACCCGCTTCGTCCTCGTTGGTTGGGGCACCCAGGATCAGTTGTTCTCGAAATTCTTCTGCCAGTCTTTTTTTGAGCCGAGACGCGGTCTGATTATCGAGTCCCCCCTGGTCGGCTGCAAAACTCCTGGCAAGCCGCAAATCTTCGTGTGGCAACTGTTGCATGCCAACGAGAAGACGGCAACATTGACCATCTCCACCCGCCCACTTTTCGACGTATTCGTCGATTGAACGCCAGCCCCGAAGATTAAAATAGCCAACGCAGAAATCCGCACGTTCTGAGACTTCCATGGTCTCGGTCAATGCGGAATGAAGATGCTGTTCAATATTGTCGAAAATCCGGGGCATGTTGCGATCCAGGGTTTATAAATGAGAAGGACATAAATCAAAAATCACCCAACAAAATGGGCCATCAGCCAAAACCATCACGCACAGCGCGTAAGTCCGTCTCGCAGCGGACATCTTTATGGTATCCCAACTGTGCAGGTCACTGTATAGCGTATTACCACAAAAACGATTTGCGCTGTGCCAGCCCCTCGGCGTTTGAGAGCGGCATTTTTTGCTTACTTTTTTTTGCTGCTGAAAAAAAGTAAGTCGCCGAAGGCATGAAAAGAAAAATTTTAAAAAAAGCTTTGTAGGTCGTTTCACCACAACATAAGAATTATCCACATCCTTCATAACAAATAATCTCATTCGTCCGTAGCCTTTATAATCATCAACAGAGTCTATTCAAAAATCTCCTTACTGTCAAGGATTGGGCATTTGATATTGAAGAGATAAAGACCTATCTTTTGAACGATGCAGATACAGCGCATATCGGGTTTGCATTCCCCGATATGTTGAGTTATACTTCCTAATAATGTGGTTGAACGGCGTGTTGAAATTTCAAGGAGGCTGAGATGGCTGATACGCTGATGGATGAGGTAAAAATAGAAACGCGAAAGAAGACGGCCGTGATTGATTGCGATGTTCACGTGACTATGAAGTCGGGCGATATGTGGTTTCAATATCTGGCGGAGGAATGGCACGATTATCACCGGACCATTGGTGGTCGCGGACGCATCGGGTCGGCGTATCCCCGCGCCGTGCCAAATGCCGCGCGCCACGATGCATGGCCGCCTTCGGGACCACCGGGATCCGATCTGGATTTTTTGCGCGCGCAATTGCTGGATGAGTGGGATATGGATTACGGTATTTTGACGCCTTTGATCGGCGTGGGCGGGCAGCAAAATTTGCGTTATGCTGCGGCGATGGGTCAGGCTGTGAACGATTGGCAAGCCGATGCGTGGCTCGGGCGCGAACCCCGGTTGCGCGGGTCTGTTATTGCGCCTTATGAAGATGGGGAGTTGGCAGCAGCAGAGATTGATCGCAGGGGCGATGATCCGGGATTTGTGCAGGTGCTTCTGGTGGTGCGGACTATGGAGCCTCTGGGTAGTCGAAAGTACTGGAAGGTGTATGAGGCGGCAGTGAGAAATGGTTTTCCCATTGCGATTCATTTTGGCGGTACAGGCGCGGGTCCGATTACGGGCGCGGGCAAGCCTTCGCATTATATTGAGGATCACGGTGGTATGCCCACGGCATTTCAGGCGCAGGTGACGAGTCTGGTGTATGAGGGGGTGTTTGAAGAGTTTCCGGATTTGAAAGTGGTGTTGATTGAGGGGGGATTTGCGTGGATGCCCGCATTGATGTGGCGGCTGGATAGTTGTTATCAGAAGTTGAAGGTGGAGTTGCCGCATTTGAAGCGGTTGCCGTCGGAGTATATTCGCGATCATTTTTGGATCAGTACGCAGCCTATGGAAGAACCCCCACAACGCGAGTATTTTTTCCAGATGATGGATCATATGGATATGAATGATAAGTTGATGTTTGCCACGGATTATCCCCACTGGGATTTTGACGCGCCCGATGTGGCGCTGCCCTCGGGTATGGATAAGGATGTGCGGCGCAATATTCTGGCGGAGAATGCGCGGGCGTTGTATCAGTTGGCATGAGTACGGGTTATGGCGAAACATATTATTGGAACAGTTGATGAGATCCCGCCGGGCGAGCGGAAATTGGTGACGATTGAGGGGCGGGAGATTGGGGTGTTTAATGTCCACGGCGAATTTTATGCCCTGAGGAATCGATGCCCTCATCAGGGGGGCGCGCTGTGCAAGGGACGGGTGTCGGGTTTTGTGACGGCAAATGTGCCGGGAGAATACGAGTACACGCGCAAGGGGGAAATTTTGCGGTGTCCATGGCACGGGTGGGAATACGATATTAAGACGGGGCAGTCGTGGGTCGATCCTTCCAGTGTGCGTGTGCGCAGCTATGAGGTGGAAGTTGCACAGGGCGCAGAGATAGAGGGCGAGGGAGATATGGCGGGGTTGGTAAAGGGTCCTTATGTGGCAGAGACTTATGAGGTGACGGTGGAGGAGGCGTATTTGGTTGTGGAAATATGAGAGGGATATTCCCGATGCGCGTGGGCATTATTTCGCTGTTGCACGAGTCGAATACGTTTATCAGCACGCCGACGACTATGGATTCGTTTCGACGGGACGGGATTTTTACGGGGCGTGCGATGTATGATCACTATTCGGGTGGACATCACGAGGTCAGTGGATTTTTGGAAGGTTTGGAGTCGGCAGGCATAGATGCACTGCCGATTTTTCATGCGGGGACAACGCCTTCTGGCCGCATTACGAGAGAGACGTGTGAAGAATTGATGCGGTTGATGTTTGATGAGGTGGAGGCTGTGGGTGATGTGGATGGGTACCTGGTGGCACCTCACGGGGCAAATTCGGGGGAGGGCGATGAGTACCGCGATATGGATGGGCACTGGTTATCGCGCTTGCGCGAGACGGTTGGGCCTGAGAAGCCGATTATTTGCACGATTGATCCGCACGCCAATTTGTCGCCGCGCATGGTTGCGGCGTGCGATGCGACGATTGCCTATCGCTCGAATCCCCATCTCGATCAGAAGCAGCGCGGGCTGGAAGCTGCGTCGCTGATGGTGAGAACGCTGAAAGGGGAGGTAGCGCCTGTGCAAGCGGGGGCTTTTCCCCGTATTGGGATTAATATCGAGCGTCAATCGACTTTTGCGCCACCGTGTTTGCCGATGTATGAGTTGGCAGATGAGATGTTGGGAGAACCCGGTGTTTTGTCGAATAGTATTGTGCTGGGTTTTCCGTATGCCGATGTAGAGGAGATGGGGTCGGCATTTGTGGTGGTGACAGATGGTGATATGGATCGGGCACAGGTGCTGGCGAATCGGCTGGCGGATTATTTGTTTGCTCATCGCTCGGAATTTGTGGGAGAGTATATCACTGTTCCCGATGCTGTCGATATGGCGGTGGGACAAGAGGGACCTGTTTGTTTGCTCGATATGGGCGATAATGTGGGTGGGGGATCTGCTGGCGATGGTACGGAGATTTTGCACGAGTTGCACTGGCGGGGAAATACCACGGGCTTTGTGTGTATTTTTGATCCGGAATCGCAGGCGCGAGCGCGAGATGCAGGGGTTGGAAATCGCGTGGTGCTGGATATCGGAGGTAAGACGGATGATTTACACGGTGCGCCTTTGAGAGCAGAGGTGCGGGTGCGCAGTTTGCACGAGGGGGAGTTTAGAGAATCTGAGGTGCGACACGGCGGGCGAACTGCTTTTGATATGGGTCCCACAGCGATTGTGGAGACGGATACGGGTATTGCAATTAGTTTGACTTCGCAGCGCGCGGTGCCCGTGAGTCTGGGGTTGATGACGAGTTGCGATCTGGATCCCGCAGCGTTTCAGGTGGTTGTGGCCAAGGGTGTACACGCGCCTGTTGCGGCATACCAGCCGGTGTGTGCGGCTTTGATTCGGGTGGATACACCCGGCGCAACAGCGGCTGATATGCGAGGTTTTGAATACGAGTTTCGCCGCGAGCCGATGTTTCCTTTTGAGGAGATTGGGGTGTGATTTTTGAAAATTTTATTGACGAATGACGACAGTTTGGATTCTCCTCTGTTTTTGTTTGCCGTGGATTATTTTCAGGTGATGGGAGAGGTGAAAGCCGTGGTGCCCGCTGAGGAGCAGAGTTGGAAAGGCAAGGCGATGACGCGGTTTGGCACGCGTCATGTGGAGCGGTTGGACGGGTTTGGGTGTGAGACATACTCGTTTTCGGGGACGCCAGCAGATTGCGCGAATTTTGGAATTTATCATTTGTTTGATGGCGGCAAGCCCGACCTGGTGATTTCGGGTGTTAATATGGGTAGCAATTCGGGGTTGAGTTTCACGCTTTCTTCGGGGACGATTGGGGCTGCTCTGGAAGCCAATATCGCGGGATTACCGGGTGTGGCATTGTCACAGGTTTTGCCCAGGCAGGTGTTTCGGCAGTGGGTTGAGGATCGCGCGATGCAACCCGATGTGCGGGAATTGTTGTTCGAAAGATGTCGCGCGATGTTGGATCAGGTATTTGCATTTTTGAACGGTCAGGCAGATTTTCTGTCTGATTCCGTGACGTGGAATGTGAATATGCCGGCTGAACCATCTGATGACTGGCGCGTTATACAGACGGTGCTCGGGCATACGTTTTACACTTCGTGTTTTGTGGCGTCGGAAGACGGTTATTATCACAATATCGATCAGCCAGAGGTAGAAGAACGCGCGGGTACAGATGGCGTGGTTTTGCGCGAAGGTCATGTGAGTGTTACGCGATTGGATATTCGCACGCTGGGGCAAGGACGAATAGACGAATAGACGAATAGACGAAAGGCAATACATACTGATTTGGGGAGGATGAGCGGGGTTCGCTGATGAACTGGCCTGAGAGGCGGCCAGTTGTACCCCGTTCCGTAGATTCGTAGATTCGCATAAAGAATGGGAGATTTGAATGGGTGTTTTTGAAGGCGTAGTTCCTGCTATTGCGACGCCTATGGGGCAGGACGGGCGGTTTAACGAAGCGGTGTTTCGCAAAATTGTAGAGTTTAATATCGAAGCTGGTGTACACGGTTTTTGGGTCGCGGGAGGCACTGGCGAGAGTGTGTTGTTGGACGATGATGAAAATATGCAGGTTGCATCGGCAATTGTGGATCAATCGGATGGGCGTGCAAAAGTTATTATGCATGTGGGTGCGCCAACAACAGATCGCGCAGCGCGGTTGGCCGAGTACGCAGCCCGTGTGGGCGCAGATGCGCTGTGTTGTGTGCCGCCGTTTTTTTATCGGCGCGATGACGATGATATTGCCGAGCATTATCGGGTTGTGGCAGGTGCTGCTGATCTGCCGCTGTTTGTGTACAATTTGCCGGGGGCAACAGGCGTGGAAATTACGCCGGGGATGATGAAAAAAATCCAGGATCGCGTGCCGCAACTGAAGGGGTTAAAGCATTCGGCACAGACGTTTGCAAATGTGCGGACGTTTGCGGGGATGGGGTTGTCGTGTTTTATTGGCAATCATCGGCTGATGTTGCCGGCGATGACTATTGGCGCGTGTGGGTGTGTGGATGGGCCGCTGAATGTGTTCCCCGAATTGTGGGTGGCGATTTGGAAAGCGTATCGGGCAGAGGATTTGAAGGCGGCAGAAGTAGCACAGGATAAAGCGTCGCGTGCTTATGAGGCGTTGAGCGCAGGCGGTGGCTTTCATTCGGTGATCAAGGTGGCGTTGAGTGCGCGGTTAGGAGTTGATTGTGGAGATCCGAGGCCGCCGGGACGACCGGCGAGCGATGCACAACGCGCACAGATTGTGGAAACCGTGAAGGGGCTGGTGTAAGTGAGCAGGCAAATCCAAAATCGGGGATAAATCCCATGGCCGATCAGATAATTTTGCTGGTGGAAGACGATAGGGAATTGGCGGAGTTGACGCGAGATTTTTTGGAGAATGAAGGATTTGTAGTCTGGCACGAGGCCGAGGGTAAAGCCGCTCGAGATCGCATTTTGGCTTCTCCGCCCGATATGATCATTCTGGATATTATGTTGCCGGGTATGAACGGATATACCGTTTGTCGGGAAGTGCGTCCAGAATACGATGGGCCAATTTTATTTTTGACGGCTCGAGATGAAGAATTAGATGAAATTTTGGGCCTGGAGATGGGCGGTGATGATTATGTGACCAAACCCGTGCGACCCCAGTTGCTTGTGGCGAGGGTGCGCGCATTGCTGCGCAGGGCTGTTAGTACTCAGAGATCTACGACGTCAAAGCGGGTGAGAGTGGGGGATCTGATAGTGGATGCAAATTGTCGGGAGGTCAGGATGGGAGAACGCGTTGTTGATCTTACGACTTATGAGTTTGATTTGCTCTATTATCTGGCCCATCGAGCCGGTGAAGTGGTGAGTCGGCAAGATATTTATCAGGCGTTGTTTAACTACGATTACGATGGATTGGATCGCAGCGTGGATGTGTATATTTCGCGCCTTCGCCAAAAATTCAGCGGAGATATTTCAACATCTGTTTCGATCAAGACCGTGCGCAGTGTAGGCTATCTTCTGTCGGGACCAGCGCAGGGTGAAGTGTGAGGCGAGTGACCGATGAGGAAACAGTTTATCCGTATTTATGCGGGCATTGCCATTGTTTTGCTTTTGAGTGCGTTTGGACTTTTGGCAATGTCAAAGCAATGGGTCGCCTCTGTTCGGCAGGCTGATTTTGAGGACAAGACCCAGGTGCTTATCGCAATGGTTCGCGAGGAGCTTGAGGCTGTGGATGTGGATCCGGTGGCGCAGTTGCTGGTGCTCAATATGTTCAGTCTGACGCACCGCATGCCCATTACGCTGGAGCCGTTGTTTGTTTTGCCGCTTTCTTCGGTAGAGAAAGGCCGTTTGAAAGCCGGAGAGGTTGTGACTATTTCCATAGAGGAAAGATTGCAGACATACCAGATGGCACCCAATGGCGATGTTATTGTGTTGGGACCATACCTGCTTGAGGAGATGATTCGATGGCAGGATAATTTGATTGAAGAAGGAGATGGTGAGGGAGATGGCGGCAATTTCTTTTTTCAGATCGATGTTTTATTTTTTGGCATTTTGGTCGCGATTTTGTTGGGTATAGGTGGGGCGATTTATTTTTTGATTCACCCTTTTGAACGGCGAGTTTACGCATTGTCGGATGCTGCGGAGCGATTTGGGAAGGGTGATTTGAGCAGTCGGTCCCCGGTTGTGAAGGGCCATGCCGTGGCGGATTTGGCGCGCAGTTTCAATGGTATGGCCGATCGCATTGAGGGGTTGGTAGATGGACAGCGAGAGCTTTTGAGGGTGGTGTCGCACGAACTGAGAACGCCTCTGGCACGTATTTTTTTTCTTCTCAATCAATTGAAAAGTGATCGCGTATCGGGGGATCAAAACGCGGATATTCAGCGCATTGAACGTTCTGTGTATGAACTCAATGATCTGGTTGAGGAGTTGATGGATTTTGCGCGATTAGAACAGGATATTTCACATCACACAGAAATCGACGTTGATGCACAAATGCGAGAATTGCGCGATATGGTAGCAGAATTGCGCCGAGATGTTTCTGTGGATATCGACAGTGAATACCTGATGGTCTGGGCAAATGAGACGCATTTCAAACGCGCGCTTACCAATCTGGTTACCAATGCAGTGCGACATGCCAGGCACCATATCTGGATTAAGGGAAAAAAAGTGGATGAAATGGCTCATATCAGTGTGGAAGACGATGGTTGTGGTATTCCCGAACATTTGAGAGAGAAAATATTTGAGCCTTTTTATCGGATAGATGAAAATTCAGATACTGGTGGGACGGGGCTGGGGTTGGCGATTGTGAAGCGTATTGTGATGCAAAACGAAGGGCAGGTGTGGGTGGAGAACAGGACAGAGGGTGGGGCGAGGTTTACGTTGATGTTTCCGCTTGGAGAAAAAAGGTCAAACGACCTTAATTGACATTTACAGGAATTACCAGATATGAAACGGTGTTTAATTGCCATACTTTTGATGACTGCAATGCTATGGTGCGACGCGGTTGCTCAGGCTCAAGAAAAGCAAGAGGAGTCGCCGCCTGCTTTTGTCGATGAGGATGGCGATGGTATTGATGATCGCGTGACCTTCCGCCATCGTCTAAGTCAGCGATCTCGGGGAAGTGCGCTGTTGTGGGTGCTTTCGGCGCAATTGACGGAAGCGCAGCGGATGGTTCTGCAGGCGAGGATCAATGAATTACTCGAAGGAGGGGCAGAACTCCCTGAGGTTAGAAGGGCTATTTTTGCCGAACTCGAGGGTTTTGGCGTAGATTTAACAGAAACATTTTTGACGCGATTAAGTGCGGTGTTGACAGAAGATCAGATGTCTGCACTTCGCAAAAAGGCCGAGGCTCTAAAGGCGAATGGTGCGACCTATCACAGGATTTACAGAGAGATACGCGACGAGTTGGCTGTTATGGGGATTAATTGGGAGGGGCAGAGACCCGATTACTCCAGTTCTCAGTTGACAGAAGGCGAGATGTCTGAGCTTCAAAAAAAAATCGACAAACTAATTGCCGATGGTGCCTCTCGCGCTGAAATTCAGAAAGCCATTCATGCAGAGTTGGAAGAGATAAAGCGGCGCAATAGACGCAGAAATCGCACTGCGGATGACCGCGGTGGTCCTCCGCCGAGATCACCTGAGAGAGAAAGAAGCGGGGATCAGGGAAACTGAATCAATCCGAGAAGGGAAAAAGCGTTTCAAATATTTTGTCCGTTCGGTTTCGCCAACTCGCCCAACCAGCGCCATCGTTTACTTCGCCCCCGGTAAAGGTATAACCTCTCTTTTTTAGTAGTTGGGCAAACGATGCCGTGCTCTTGCCCAGATCATTTCCCTCCATTGGGCTTCGCAAGTCGTATTTTCCCCAGTCCAGATAAATATCTATGGGCTTATGTTTTGTTGCCTGAAAGATCAGGTCTGCATCTTTGGCTTCTGCGGTCTGATCCCAGGATAGGGATTGTATGCCTATTTTGCCAAATATGTCGGGATGTGTAAAGGTGGCGTAAAATGCCATAAATCCGCCGTAAATTGTCCCGATATTTGCCCGGTCTTCGCGGCTTTTGATGGTGCGATATGTCCGGTCTATGTGGGGCACGATCTCATTTGTAAAAATGCGATTGTACGCATCGCGGTTTGCCCCTACGTACTCTGCGTATCCACCTCTGAAGAGAGATGGGACAAAGACTACAATGATGGGGCGCACGCGCTTGCCGATGATATTGTCCAGCGAGACATTCACCTTTCCCAGCGACCACTGCCGGCGCGCGGCGTGGACATATACGACGGGGTATTGTTCATTGCTTTCATGATAACCCGCTGGGAGATAGATTTCCAGGTTGCGCTGTCCCCCAATTTCCGCACTTTCAAAATGTATGGTGTCAATTTTGCCGTGAATACCATCTGGTCGCGCTTTGAGATGGTCGGGAGCACGCCAGCGCGGCATGCCGAAATAGGATGCGCGGCCAAAGAAGAGGGTTCGGATCTGTAGTGGGTTGAGCGGGTCGGGGATGGATCGCTGTAAGTCCAGGGTGTAGCGATAGGTGATGCGGGCGTCGGGTTCGAGTTGTGCGGTGGAATAGAAGAAATCCGTTTCCTCAATTCGGTGCATGGGGTGGTCGTATCGCCGCCCTACGTGATCACCAGTTATGGTGACGTCTTCCGCTTTTCCGCGATATACAAAATGCACGAGATTCTCGCCTTCGAGGATTGGAAAGTTTTTCTGTTGGGCCATGAAGTGATCGATCTGCGTTTTTTTGTCTGTGGATTGTTTTACTTTTTCGACAAATTGTGCAAAAAGAGAGTTTGGCGCGATGGCTTCTGTGTCTGATTCCGCTATTTGCGTTTCTGGTACGACTTCGATACAGGCGATTTCCGACATGCTGCGCGCGTAAAACCTGCCGTTGGCAAGGCTGGCATGTGACCAAACAATGTCGTCGAAGAGTTTCAAACGGGCTGTTTCCCGATAGCCGTCGCCCAAAGCCTGTGCGATGGCGAGGTTGCCTTCTTTTGTCATGATTACGAGGTGGTTATCTATGATGATGGGGAAGCCATCTCCCGGCTCGCGCGATCGCCATAAGCGGTTTCCGGTGTTTGCATCGATGCATGTGAGTATGCGGCCGTTATAACCGAATAGAAATTTTGCGTTAAATACCGCATAGCTGTACGTCCCCCGAATGTGGCGCGTCCGCCAGATTTCCTCTGCGGCAAAGGTTTCGTTATTGGCTCTCAAGCCGATTAGTATGCCGCCGTTTTTTACAAAATATCGCCCTTCGCCAATTTCGACGGGATGCCCGCTGGTATGCCCTGCGCCGGTCTGTCCGCGATGTGCAAATTGCCACAGGACTTCACCGGTTTCGGGAGATAAGCCCGCGAGATATTTGTTGCCAAAGAAGACGAGGTGTTTGCGGTTATCAAAGGCGAATAGGCCAGGCGATTGGTAGTTGACCGAGTCGCTAAATGCCGACCAGATCAAATCGCCAGATGCGGGATTATAAGCGGAGACTGCATGTGTTCCTCCCGTTTGAACGATCAGGCGATTGTCGTGTAAAATTGGGGATGATGTAAAGCCCCAAAATGGCACTGTTGCACGATGGGCTGCGACGAGGTCTATCTTCCAGAGTTCTTTTCCTGTATTTGCATCGAGTGCGAATAATTTTCCCCGGGGGCCTAATGCGATGATTTTGTCTTCTGTCAATATCGGCGTTGATAGGGGACCGCTTTGCGAGCCGTAGTGACCGAGATATGCGGCACCAATTTTGTATTTCCAACGTTCTGATCCATCTTCTGTATTGAGGCCGATGACGTAATCGAAGGTTTCATCGGAATACATGGTTACAGCGAGGTCGCCGAGAATCGAGATGGGTGAGTAGCCAGCGCCGAGAGGCTTCTTCCAGACGATTTTCAAGGCGTAGGGTTGATCAGAGGGGAAGATGCCCGCGTCGTTGACTCTGAAGTCTCTGTTGGGACCTCCCCAGTTTACCCAGTCCGTTTTCGCGTCTGCCGTTTGGAAGAAGAGCAGAAGAAGAAAAAGTATCTTCACGAGATTATTCATGACATTTCCTTGATTACATATCGCCTTTCATCTGCGTCCATCTGCGTCCATCTGCGGATACCTGTGGTTTTTCATCCGCGTTCATTTTTGCCGCCAGATTTCCCATACGAGGTGCGATAGCTCAGGTACGATGAGTTTTTCCATGGCGAGCTGTACGGCTCCGGATGATCCCGGCATGCAGAAGATCATAGTGTCTTTGTACACGCCTGCTACGGCGCGCGAGAGCATGGCGCCCGATCCGATGTCTTCCCATGAGAGAAAGCGAAATACTTCGCCAAATCCATCGAGGCGTTTGTCGAGCAGGCTTGTGACGGCTTCATAGGTGGTGTCGCGCGCGGCAATGCCGGTGCCTCCGTTGGTGAGGATGACGTGGCATTCGCCTTTTTCGGCGATTTGTTTGATGAGCGCGCGTATCTGGTCGGCTTCGTCTTTGACCACGCGATAAAAAGCGATGCTGTGACCGGCGGCTTCGACCAGTTCTTTTATGATTTTGCCGCTTTTGTCATCGGCTTCGGTGCGCGTGTCGCTGATGGTGAGTACTGCGCAGGTGACGGGGTCTTTGGCCTGTTCAATGTGATCTGTGTAAGGCATGGGGATCTCCGGGATGAAAGGATTATGATAGACCCATGGCGCGGAGGTTGTCGTAGCTGATTTTGAGGCTGTCGAAGGGGTCGCGGTCATAGCAGCGGTCCTGTTCGACGATGTACCAGCGCGTGCCGGATTCGCGGCCTGCTTCAAAGATGGCGGGCCAGTTGAGGTTGCCTTCGCCGACTTCGGCAAAGCGAGTTTCGCGGCCTTCAATGGCCATGTCTTTGACGTGGACGAGGTCTATGCGGGTGTTGGCTTTGCGGATCCATTCAGCGGGGTCGCCTCCTCCTGCCTGTACCCAATATACGTCGATTTCGAGTTGTACCGCTTTGGGATCTGTTTCTTGCAGGATGATTTCAAGGGCGGTGCGGTTGCCGAATTTTTGAAATTCAAAGTTGTGGTTGTGATACGCAAAGGTCAAGCCCGCGTCGGCGAGTTTGCGACCGACTTCGGTAGCGTCTTTGGCAAAGAGGATATAACCGGCTTCGCCGTCTTCCCGATAAGACGCGGGGAGGCTACCGATGGCGGGGTATTTGCAGTTCCAGAGGTGGTGTTCGTCTATGACGGCTTGTGTGTCGTCGCGCATGCGGTCAAAGCCGGTGTGTGTGGCACAGATTTCAATATCGTTGTCATCGGCGATTTGTTTGAGTTCTGCGGGGTCAATGGGACCAAAGCCGGAGACTTGCATGGCGTCGTAACCAATGGCTTTTACTTTTTTGACGGATTCGACAATGTCTGAGATGGTTTTGGTGAAGTCGCGTACGGTGTACATTTGTGCGGCGATCATGGTGTGTGGCATGGTAAGCTCCTTGGATGGAAGTGTGATTTTTCGTAGGGGCGACCCCCTGTGGTCGCCCGGAAAGAATAAAACATAATATAGACAGGGCATGGATGCCAGAATTTTGTGTATGGGATTTTTCTGGATTGTTGTGGGGTGAACGTTTATTTTACAAGTGTTACCGTATGACGATCTGTTTATCACTGGCTGGGGAGAGACTATGTCGAATATGAAGGCGTTGGCAGAAAGGCAAGGGGAGCGCAATGATGCGCTGTTGAAGGATACGCAATTTCTCGGGGATGAGATCGCGTCCGATGTTCTGGGACTGCATATTGATATTGCGGCGACTGAGGGACTTGGTGAGGCGGAAGACCGGGTGTTGACGGCGTTGCAAATTGAGGGTGCACGCACGGCGATTCAGGCACTATCGTCGTTGGCAGAGATTGGGGAGCTGGATCATTTGGGCGGGGGATTGGAATTGATCCCGGGGTTGCTGATGACGCTGTCTGTGGCGGATTACGATACGCGTACTTATACGATTGAGCACGCGCATACGAGTGTCGGGTATTATTCGGCGCTGGCGGCGTTTGGTTTTGTGGAGGCAGAGGGCGTTGTTGAGCGGTTTCGGCGCGGGTTGGATTTTCCCGGGCATGTGGCATGGTTGCCGGGGGGGACACAGCTCAATGGTGGGCGTTTGGGGGTGATGATTCCGGTGGCTGTGGGGCTGGCTTTGGGCAAGAAGGCATTGTATGACGATGCGTGGGTGATTGCCCATTGCGGGGATGCGGGATGGATTTCAGGGCAGGGTCTCAATGGGTTTAATGGGGCGAGTGTACACGGTGCGCCGATTACTTATGTGATGCACCGCAATGGCATTCAGTTGTCGGGTAGTACGGCGAGTATTATGGATGTGGATCCGCGAAATGCTATTTCTGCGATGGGTGTGGAAGTGCTGGAGGTTGCGTCGCTTCACGATAATGCCGCGCTTTATCGGGCTTATCGAGAGGGGTATGGTCTCGCGCAGGAGGGCAGGCCGAGTCTGATTTATCCCACGGGGTTTTCCGGGGAGGATGTGACGCTGAGGACTTTTGGTGAGCGCTATGGGGTGACTGAGGCGGTGGAGGCGTTTGCCGCGCAACACGATGTGCCGATGGATAAGCAGGTGTGGATCCCGGGGTCGCTGATGAGTTTTCGGGATACAGAGCCGATGTTGGAGTGTTTGTTTTTGGTGAATGATTTGCCGGGTGGAGAGAATCATCACGATGGGAGTATGCAGGGGCGCGTTGAGGCAGAGGTGCTCGGTGGGGCGATGTTTGAGGCGACGGCTGAACAGGCCGAGGCGCTTGCAACGCTCCGGCAGAATGGGTCGCGCACGGTTATTACGAGGGCGCGGCCAGTACCTGGTAGTGCGAATTTGGAGATTCCGGCGGGGAAGGCGGCGGAGGCTGATTTGCCGACCGAGAAGGCGAGTCCGCGCGATGGTGCAGCGGCGGCTTATGCTCTGGTGGCTGAGGCGCATCCCGATCGCGTGTTTGTGGTGAGTTGCGATTTGGATCCTTCGACAAAGTTGGCGGCTGCTCGGGCACATTTGTCAGATGATCACCAGTTTGAGATGAGTATTGAGGAGCAAGCGGCAACGCTTATTGCCAATGGTCTGGCGATGAGTTCGCACGAGCCACAGCTCAATGTGGTTTCGACTTTTGCCGCGTTTTTTGAGGGGATTGCGCGCGAGGGGTTTGATATGTGGCAGTATCAGCGCAATTTGAATGGGGTGAATGAGGGTATTAACGTGGTGTTTCATCTCTCTCATGTGGGGGCGTGTACAGGGCGCGATCACTTTTCGGGTTGGGGACTTGACTGGATTAATGTGGGGTTGACGTATTTGCCCTATTTGCACCGGTTTTACGCACCGGCGGATGCGCGTGTGGCGTTTTTGGCGGTGAAGGATATGGCGGCGCATTACGGCGGGCATATTATTGGGGTGCCGCGCGATTCGAGTTTGCCGGTTTTGCAAAAGCAGGATGGGGCGGGACATTTGTGGAATCCGGGAGAGGCGTGGGAGCCGATTACGACTTATCGCAAATACGATGGGGCAAGGCATGTGATTTTGGCTTTTGGCGCGCCGGCTTTTTTGGGTGCGGAAGCTGCCGAGGTTTTGCTGGCGCAAGGGAATCCGACAGATGTGTATGTGGTCAATGGGTTGCCACTGCCCGATGGGGCGCTGGATGAGGTGCTGGAGAATTACGAGGGTGTGGCGACGATTGAAGATGGAAAAATTGGGACGCCTGAGACGGGTTTGCGCGGGTTTGCGGGCCTGGTGGGTTCGTCGTGCAGCATTGCCCACGCGCATGTGGGGATTACAGATCCGAGGATTGCGCCGTCGGAAGGTCTCGAAGCGACCTGGGCACATTTTGGGATTACGGCAGAGACACTTGTTGAGGCGGTGGAGAACTTATCGTAATCACACAGAATGCATATTTCCTTCAGGATAGAGGGGTTGTTGTGAACTTTGGCGCGTCGAAGCCCGCGGTGGAGGAGTAAGACTGAGACATACTCTGTGGCCTGATGGAAAAGTTTGACGCCTGGTGTAGGTATCCGCTGGGAGAAGAAGTGTTTGTGGGTGGTCCGATTGTGGGTGTCAAAAATACTGCTAATTATTTCGCATAATATCATTACATAGAAATGAATACGCTCGCATTTTCTGGAGGTATGCTCATGTTTAAGTATGCCATGACATTGCTTTTCCTGCTCCTGCCTGCCTGTGTACACGCAGCACCAACCGCTTCAGATTGCGATTTCAACAACAGCGGCAAAGTGGATTTTGCCGACTTTATCGCATTTTCACAGGGGTATGGGACAACCCGGACCCAGTTTGACCTGAACGGAGATGGCGCAGTCGATTTTCGGGACTTTGTCATTTTTGCCCAGTTCTACGGGCAGACAATCACACCCCCTCCACCAACCACCGACGCTCCCGTTGGCATTCGAGTTGGGATGCAGGCCCCTGACTTTACGCTGAGAACCCTCACGGGCGAATCGTTCAATCTCTATGAACAACGCGGCAAGCCCGTGTTTCTCAACTTCTGGGGAACCTGGTGTTCTCCCTGTGTTGCCGAAATGCCCGATATACAAAAGTTGCAAAATACTATGGGTGACTCCATTCAGATCGTCGGCATTGGCGTACGAGACACGCGCATCCAGGAGCTGCGTTTTATCAGAAGATATGGCTATACCTGGACTTTTGTTCTCGACTCGGGAGGAGAAGCGCGCAATGCGTATGAGGTCTCGTCCTATCCCACCTCGCTGTTCCTGGACGCCAGAGGCGTGATTGTCCGCGTATTGCGCGGTTCTCGGAACTACGAAGCGTTCCTGGAAGCGGCGCGACAGGCGATTAATAATTAAAGGCGGTTAGCTTTAAAATTGTAACTCATGGAGAACCCGATGCGGAATCTATCAATTTTATCAATACTCGCGCTTCTGATGTCCCCGCTGTCTCTTTCGGCACAAAATAGCTTTTCCCTCTCGCTGGATGTAAATGGTGCGGCGGGAGACCAGGCGGTTATGTCCGTCAATGTGTCCGCAGATCAAATTGTCGCCATTCAGATATTTGGCACAGGTATTCAGAATGCAAACGGCCTTAATGCGCGCTTTGAATACGACGCGAGTCAGGTTGTGTACAGGGGCTTTGATGCCAGCGATGTCGTCTTGCCCAATGCTCAGGCACTCCCAGAGGAAGGTACAGGTTTTGTCGAAATTGGCATTGCATCTCTGGGTGGTCAAGCAACTGTCAATAGCGGTCTGGTGGGTACCGTTCGCTTTCGCACGACAGCCGCGTTTTCTGGCACAGCGATCCGGTTGGTGCGTGCAGAACTCAGTCGGGGTGGGCAATTTGAGACTGTGAATCTGGATATTCGCATTGAATTACAGTTTCAAGCCGTTACGCCAGACTTTAATGGCGATGGTGTGGTTAATTTTGCCGACTTTTTGGCGTTTGCGGGTCAGTTTGGGGCACGTCAGGGCGATGGACAATATGAAGCGAAGTACGATCTGGATAGCGATGGCGCGATTGGCTTTGGCGATTTTTTGCTCTTTAGCAGTAGCTTTGGCAAGGAGGCCGGTAGCGGTAGCGAGGAAACAGAGGTTACCATTCCGGATGCGAACCTGCGCGCAGCAATCGGGTTCGCACTGGGTAAGGCGAGTGGTGCGTCGATCAGCAGGGCAGAGATGGCGAGTTTGACAAGCCTTGAGGCACCGAACTCGGATATTCGCGATTTGACCGGACTCGAATTTGCAACTGGTCTGACATCGCTGAACCTTTCCGATAATATCATTCCCGACCTTACACCGTTGTCGGGCTTAACCAACCTGTCAGTGCTGATTCTTTCCGATAATAGTATCTCGGACCTCACACCTCTGTCGGGCTTAACCAATCTGACAACGCTGAATCTTTCCTATAATACCATTACAGATATCTCGTCGTTGTCGGGTTTGACCAACCTGACAGTGCTGATCCTTTCCAGCAATTTATTCTCAGATATCTCGCCGTTGTCGGGTTTGACCAACCTGACAACGCTGAATCTTTCCTATAATAGCATCTCGGATATCACACCGCTATCAGGCTTAACCAACCTGTCAGTGCTGTTTCTTTACGACGATACTATGATCAGGGACAGGTCAGTACTGTCGCGTCTGTCCAACCTGTCAGAAGCAAATATCCCGGATGCCAACTTGCGTGCGGCGATTAAGATCGCTATGGGCAAGGCATCAGATGATCCGCTCACCGATTTTGAGATGGCATTTTTGTCAGAACTTGAGGCGCCGAACGCGAACATCAGGGATTTGACCGGGCTTGAGTTGGCAACCAGTCTGACGAATTTGAACCTCGGCACAGAGTTGGTGTCTGGTGTGGGTTATGTTAATAGTAACCATATTTCCGATTTCTCGCCCCTATCGGGCTTAACCAACCTGACAAGGCTGGCTCTTGGCGGCAATTTAATCTCAGACCTTTCTGCACTATCTGGTGCTATATCAAGATTGCCCAATCTGGAACGGCTGTATCTTAACAACAACGGCATCTCGGATGTGTCCGCACTATCGGGCTTGATCAGGCTGGAACGGCTGATTCTTTACAACAACAGCATCTCTGACCTCTCGCCCCTGTCCGGCTTGACCAATCTGGAACAGCTGTATCTTGAAAACAACAGCATTTCGGATGTGTCCCCACTCTCAAGTTTGACCAATCTGGCATGGCTGGGGCTTTCCTTTAACAGCATCTCAGATGTGTCTTCACTGTCGGGCTTGCCCAATCTGATACGGCTGTTTCTTCGCAGCAATAGCATGTCGGATGTGTCCTCACTGTCCGGCTTGACCAGTCTGAGAACGCTGAATCTTGACAACAACAGCATCTCGAACATCACACCTCTGTCCGGCTTGACCAGCCTGACATCACTGCTTCTTTCTGGCAACAACATCTCGGATATATCTGCACTCTCCGGCTTGAACAGCCTGCTATCGCTGAGTCTTTTCAGAAACAACATCTCAGATATATCTGTACTCTCAGGTTTGACCAGCCTGAGGTTTCTGACACTTTCCAGCAACAACATTTCGGATCTTTCGCCTCTGGTAGCAAATACGGGATTGGGCAGTGGAGATCGGGTTGATGTACGGAATAATCCGTTGAGTGCTACATCAATCAATACGCATATTCCAATCCTTCAGGACAGAGGGATTGAGTTGCGTTTTGGCGCGTTGAAGCCCGCGGTGGAGAAGATAGAACAAGATATTTTCCGTGAGATGACGGAATTGTTGGAGGGTGGTGAAAGGAGAAACTGATGTGTAAACAGATTCTGTTCATTCTATCAACATTCGCGCTTTTGATATATCCGCTGTCTCTTTCGGGACAGAGTAGTACGGCGGGTGATCAAGCTCTTACCCCGGACTTTGATGGGGATGGTCAGGTTGGTTTCTCCGACTTTTTGGCGTTTGCAGGTCAGTTTGGAGCACGTCAGGGTGATGGGCGTTATGATGCCAGATACGATCTGGATGGCGATGGCGAAATTGGATTTTCCGATTTTCTGATTTTTAGCAGCAGTTTTGGCAAAAGTGGTGATGAGGTGGCGCTTGTTGTTATTCTGGATGGGAATCTGCGCGCTGTTATCGAGGGTCTTCTGGGCAAGGCGAGTGGTGCGCCGATCACGAGGAATGAGATGGCACGCTTGACGCACCTTGTTGCACGGAATGCGAAGATCAGGGATTTGACAGGTCTTGAGTTTGCCACTCGTCTGACAAGCCTGCATTTTGGTGATGTGAGAGTGGAAGGGCGTTATACCAACAGCAATAGCATAACGGATCTTACGCCCCTATCTGGTTTGACCAACCTGACATATCTGAGTCTTTCCGGCAACAGACTCTCGGATCTTACGCCCCTATCTGGTTTGACCAATCTGACAAATCTGTCTCTTTCCCGCAACAGGCTCACGGACCTCACGCCTTTATCTGGTTTGGCCAGTCTGACAGAACTGATTCTTTCCGAAAACAGCATTACGGACCTCACGCCTCTATCTGGTTTGACCAACCTGACAGAGCTGGCTCTTCACCAGAATAACATCTCTGACGTCACGCCCCTATCTGGTTTGACCCGCCTGGAGGGGCTGCATCTTTACTTCAACGACATCACGGATATCACGCCCTTATCGGGTTTGACCAATCTGAAGAGGTTGTCTCTTTACCACAATAGCATCACGGATATCACGGCCTTATCTGGCATGACCCGTCTGGAATGGCTGTGGCTACGCTTTACCAGGATTACGGATATCACGGCCTTATCTGGCATGACCCGTCTGGAATGGCTGAATCTTTACGACAACAGCATTACGGACCTCACGCCCTTATCGGGTTTGACCAGTCTAACTTATCTGTCTCTTTCCTTCAATCACGACATCTCTGACGTCACGCCCCTATCGGGTTTAACTAACCTGACAGAGTTGTGGCTTACTCGCAATAATATCTCGGATATCAGACCCTTATCGGGTTTGACCAATCTGACACGACTGTCTCTTGCCCGCACCAGCATTTCGGACCTTAAGCCCTTATCGGGTTTGATCCGTCTGGAGAGGCTGATGCTTTACCGCAACAGTAGTATCACGGATCTCACACCCTTATCGGGTTTGACCCGTCTGAATACACTGTATCTTTACGGCAACAGCATCTCAGACCTTTCGCCTCTTGTGGCAAATACGGGATTGGATACTGGAGATGTGGTTGATCTGAGGGGTAATCCGTTGAGTACCATAGCATACAGGACGCATATCCCAGCCCTTCGGGACAGAGGGGTTGTTGTGCGTTCTGGCAGCACATGGAGGCCGGACAACTGATGCATAAACAGATTCTGTTTATCTTATCGACATTCGCGCTTTTGATGCATCCGCTGTCTCTTTCGGGACAGAATAGTACGGCGGGTGATCAAGCCCTTACCCCGGATTTTGATGGTAATGGTCAGGTTGATTTATATGATTTTTTGGCGTTTGCAGGTCAGTTTGGAGCACGTCAGGGTGATGGGCGTTATGATGCCAGATATGATCTGGATAGCGATGGCGAAATAGAATTTTCCGATTTTCTACTTTTTATCAGCAACTTTGGCAAAGAGGTGCCTTCCTTTGGCGGTGATGGTGCAGCGATGGTTGCCATTCCGGATGAGAATCTGCGCGCTGCTATCGAGGATCTTCTCGGCAAGGCGAGCGGTGCGCCGATCACGCGGAGTGATATGGTGAGTTTGACGCGCATTGAGGCACGGAATGCGAATATCAGGGATTTGACCGGGCTTGAGTTTGCCACCCGTCTGACAAGTTTGAATTTTGGTACTGAGAGAGTGGAAGAGCGTCTAAGCAATAGCAATAGCATCTCGGATATTTCACCCCTATCAGGCTTAACCAATCTGACATATCTGAATCTTTCCAACAACAGCATCTCGGATATTACACCTCTATCGGGTTTGATCCGTCTGAGAACACTGTTTCTTACCCGCAACAGCATCTCGAACCTCACACCTCTATCGGGTTTGGCCAGTCTGAGATCGCTGTTTCTTTCCAGTAACATCATCTCGGACATCACGCCCCTATCGGGTTTGGCCAGTCTGAGATCGCTGTTTCTTTCCAGTAACATCATCTCGGACATCACGCCCCTATCGGGTTTGGCCAGTCTGACAACATTGTATCTTTCCATCAACAACATCACGGATATCACGCCTCTATCGGGTTTGACCAGTCTGAATAGGCTGATTCTTTTTACCAACAGGATCTCGGACGTCACACCTCTATCGGGTTTGACCAGTCTGAGATTGCTGTCTCTTTCCGACAACAGGATCTCGGACGTCACGCCCTTATCGGGTTTGACCAATCTGACAACATTGTATCTTTCCATCAACAGCATCTCGAACCTCACACCTCTATCGGGTTTGGCCAACCTGACAGATCTGTCTCTTGATCGCAACAGCATCACGGATATCACGCCCCTATCGGGCTTGATCCGTTTGGATAGGCTGATTCTTTTTATCAACAGGATCTCGGATCTTTCTCCTCTGGTTGCAAATACGGGATTGGGTACTGGGGATTTGGTTGATGTGGAGGATAATCCGTTGAGTGCCATGTCATACCAAACGCATATCCCGGCCCTGCAGGATAGAGGCGTTATTGTGCTTATTGGCTCGTCGAAACCCGCAGTGAAGAAGAAGGAATTGTTGGAGATTGAGGGAAGGGAGATCGGCTATATATCGCAGGTGGATGGAGGAGGGGAAGGACGTGATTAGCTCAAAATGAGAGCTTGTCTTGATGAAGAATTGTTGTAATAGAAAAAGAGCGAGTTAAAAAGGACTCGCTCTTTTTTGTTGATAGATTGACGCATTACCCGGCTAATGCGCGCATGGTTTCGACGCATCGGGTTAAAGCGGGTACGGGGTTTTCGACGTCGGCTTCGTATTCGATGACGGCCATGCCGTCAAAGCCGCTTTTTTCGAGTCCAGCGACAAAGGCCGGGAGGTCGAGCGTGCCTTCGCCGACGACGGTGTCGTGCCATTGGCCATTGGGGTCAAAGACGAAGTCTTTGTAGTGGATGCCGTAGATTTGTCCGGCGAAATCTTCTGTCCATTTGACGGGGTTGCCCTGGCGAGGACCGATTTGCAAGGCCCAGGCTGTGTCGATGCACAGGCCAATTTCGGGCGCGCCGAGGCCGATGAGGTGTTTGAGTACACCGGGTTGTCCGCCAAAGTGATATCCGCCGTGACAGTGAATGCCTACGCGTATGCCGTATGCCCGACTCCAGGCGCGTACCTGTGTGATGGCTTTGGGATAGGATTCGAGCTGGAAATGGCAGGAGATGTGTTTGGCACCTGCAATGGCGGCGCATTCAAAGTAGGATTTTTCAGCGGGGTCGCCCGTGAAGGTTTGTACGCCGATGGAGATGACGGATACGCCCGCGTCGTTGTAGGTTTTGACGATGTCTTTCCAGGCGTCGGGGTTTTTGAAGTCGGCGTGGGCCTGGCAGACTTCGATTTTGTCGAGGCCGATGTCTTTTACTTTTTGGGCGACGTCGGCGTTGTCTTTGAAGTAGCGAAAGCAAAAACTTTGGACTCCGTAATCCAGTGCTGCACTCATGTAAAACTCCTTGTGTTGGGGTGTGTGTGATGAATGATACTGTTTAACCTGATCTTTCCAGTTTTCTGAATACATCGGCGAAGATGGCGTTGCGGTTGAGGTGCGTGGCTACGCGCATGAAATGCCGACTGGGGTCATGGCTCCAGGTTATTTGATCTGTGAGTATGGGGCTGTGTACCAGTTGGGTTGGGACCCAGTTTGGGTTGACGAGGTAAGCGGTGGCGGAGAGGTCCCAGATTTCTTTTGCCCATGCGTAGTGGTCTTTGTGATAGCCGCGAACGGTTTCGGTGAGGAAGTCGCCTATGGCGCTTTTGCCCGCCACATGGGTTTCGAGTTCGGGCAGTGTGGTGAGGAGGTGAGAGGCGACATTGCGGCAGGGGATCTGGACAAGGGGTGCGCCGCTGTCGAAGATGATGCGCGCGGCGAGGATGTCTTGTCGCAGATTAAATTCGAGGGTGTTGGGCCAACTGTGTTCGTGTCCGCCGAGCCAGACGACTATAATGCGTTTGATGATTTCGGGTTCGAGGAGGATGGCGGAGGCTACGTTGGTTATGGCGCCTATGGCCGCGACGTAGAGCGGGTCCTGAGATGCCAGGGCTTTGTCGATGAGGTCGCGCACGGCGTCGTTGTCTTGCGGTGTGTCTGGTCCCGTGAGATAGTTTGTGGAGCCGCGAAATACGAGGTTGTCGTTGGGGATGTTGAGGCGGTTGAGTAGGCGGAGGATTTCACGATAGCTTCGTTCCATGCCGTCGCTCGGTCCGTTAGAGCGCTGGTTGTGAAAGGGCGCAGCGTAGATGGCTTCGACCGAGATTTTCTCGGGCGATAAGAGCGCGTGCGCTACGGCGAATTGATCATCGACTTCGTTGTATGTATCCGTGTCGAGTACCACGCGCACTTTACCTGATGGCGGTGCTAATCTGTCGATGCGCTGGGTGTGTGTGAGAGTGGGGAAGTTCATATTTTGCTTTTACGCTGCCTCTTTTAATTTTGCGATATTTTCAGGTTCATGTCGTTCTTGCCATCTTATATAATCTGCTCCTCCCGCCTCCAGCGCGTCCATATAGTCCTGGTTGATGTTCTTGTCCTGGTCGTTGATAACCGCAAGTCCCGATACCTGTTTGCCTGTCAACGTCTTTCTATATTCTAAAATATCTTTCCACATAAACAGAAAACTGGATAAAGAAGCCCTGTTGATACTGTTGAAGCACTTTAGTACAATTTCCTTTTCCCGGTACGCTACCTGGAAGTCGAAGCTGAATTCAATACCCACAGACCCCCTGGAAATGAATTCAGGTGTATAGACTATCATTTTCTCATCCAGATATCCCCGCACATCATCTTTAAAAATATTGACAACTGTGGGCTTGGCAAGTACGTAGAAGTTGCTGACTTCCAACATCGCTTGAAGCAAATCATGCTTTCTCTGAGGAAAATCGGATTCTCTGTTGGCTTGTGCTACAAGTTCTTTGCTCTTATTGCTTACGCCATAACTGGCCAGGACTCTGTCCAGAAGCTCTCTTCGAGATGACGAGCGGGAGAAAGATACGCCCATTAACTCCAAATCGTGGAGTGTCTTGCCGTCATCGGAGAGCATGATTTTATTCCCCTCCTTCTTGGCGTATATTTCCAGTGTGTCGTTGAACAGACCAGTAAAGGGAGTAGAAATAAGACTCCAATCGCTTTCATCTCCCACGGGAATATAAGTTTTCGACCTGAGCCAGGTATAATACTTGTCTTCTTGTTCAGCAAGCCAGTTCATGATGATACCCTCTCGAATTTGGTTTCCAGATTGATGCGTACGGCAAATTCTTGTATCACGGGAAAGATGTCAGTTGTAGTCGTTATATCTTTGATGGGAAACTCATCATCAGCCAAAGGGATTGCCCATGCCAAAGGCTTGTAACCCTCAACATAATAGTGGATATGGTGTTCGTGATAGTCAAACCACTTTGCGGCATAAGGTTTGAAACGATTGGGCAAGCTACTTTTGATTTCTCTGGGATTCTGGTGCTGTCCATGGTAGTCAATCCGTAACAGCCCTGTTTTTGATGTGTCTTCTTGAAAGTGCAACGTAATTTTCAGATTGTTTTTTAAGCTTCGTTGAATGTCAAAAAGAAAAGAATAATTGGGTTCCTGTTCTGCAGATAAAAAATATCTCGCCTTTCCATTTGTCCAACGCCAGGATATAACGTCAACAGGATTGCCCTTTTCTATCACTTTCTTGGGCAATCCTATCAAACGTCTGGCCTCTTGGTTGGTCAGCCCGCTCGTATATTTCATCGCCACGCCGCGCTGTTTCCTCGGCTGAATAGCGGGATTCATAGGTTGGCATGGTAGTTCTCCTGAGAAATTTACTGTTTCGGAATAACTATCGCTACGCAAGCACGGTGACGCCCTCAACGTATTCTTCGAAGAGTGCGATATCTTCTCGCATCATGTCGGGATTGTCTTTGAGGAAGAAGACCGACGAGGGCTACGTCGTTTTCGCGCATGGCTTTGCCCATGGTTTCAAAGGCTTCGAGGATGGGTTTGTTGCCACCTGCGAAAACTTTGTAGTGTACGACGGGACAGGGGATGGTGGCGATGACGCCGAGCATTTTGGCGCGGTCTTTTTCTTCCCATTTTTCGCCTTCGTCACTGTGGTGCGCGCTGCGAGAGCGGTCCGTGGGGTTGTAATAGCTGCACATCTGAAAGTCGGGGTCCAGGTTGTCGCGCACCCATTCGTGTGCCGCGGGTTGATGGGCTGCAAATCCAGATGCGACGCCCGCATTGGACATGGTGTCGATTGCTTCGTAAAAATTGTCCCACTGTTCTGTGGCGTACCAGTTATCGACCACGCCGCCGTGGATATAGGTGCCGCTTGCGCCCAGTTCGATGGATGCGCGGAGCCATTTGCGCCAGGCATCGGGTTTGCCGCGTTCGATGCAGACCTGTGCAAACCACTGGATGCTGCCGCCTTCATCCCAGTATTCTTCGAGGAGTCCCATGATGTGGTCGTCGGTGCGCCCAAAGAAGGTGTTGATGCCGAGTTCTTCGGCCTGTCGCCAGGTGTCTTTGATGCGGCTGGGGGTGTAATAATCGGTCATTTCTTTGCTGCGTTCTCTGGTCTGGTGCGAAAATCCGCTGAACGGGTTGCCGCCAATACAGAGGCCCGAGACGCTGACGCCGCCTATGTTTGCGTATCGCATGTTTTGCTCCTCTATGGACGCATAAAGCCCGAGAAAAAGTCGTTGCCTTTGTCGTCAACGACGATGAATGCGGGAAAGTTTTCGACTTCGATGCGCCATATCGCTTCCATGCCGAGTTCGGGATATTCCTGGCACTCGACTTTGCGTATGGCGTCTTTGGCGAGGCGAGCGGCGGGACCGCCGATGGAGCCGAGGTAAAATCCGCCGTGTTTTTTGCACGCTTCTGTTACTTGCCGCGAGCGATTGCCTTTGGCGAGCATGATCATGCTGCCGCCTTCTGATTGGAATGAATCGACGTAGCTGTCCATGCGCCCTGCGGTTGTGGGACCAAATGAACCGGAGGCGTATCCTTCGGGTGTTTTGGCGGGTCCCGCGTAATAGACGCACAGGTTCTTGAAGTATTGCGGAAGCCCTTCGCCGCTGTCTATGCGCTCCTGGAGTTTGGCGTGGGCAATATCGCGTGCGACGATCATGGGGCCGGAGAGGGATAAGCGCGTGCTGACCGGATATTTGCTGAGGGTTTCGCGCACTTTGTCCATGGGCTGGTTGAGGTCGATTTTTGCGACGTCGCCGCTGAGGGCTTCTTCATCGACTTCGGGGAGGTATTTTGCCGGATCGCTTTCCAGTTCTTCGAGGAAGATGCCTTCGCGCGTTATTTTTCCCAGGATTTGTCGGTCGGCAGAGCAGGATACGGCAATGCCGACGGGGCAGGATGCGCCGTGTCGAGGCAGGCGAATAACGCGCACATCGTGGCAGAAGTATTTGCCGCCAAATTGCGCGCCAATGCCGAGTTCGTGGCTCATTTCCAGGACTTGTTTTTCCATTTCGAGATCGCGGAATGCCTGGCCGTATTCATTGCCCTGTGTGGGCAAGGTGTCGAGATATTTGGCACTTGCGAGTTTGGCGGTTTTTAGGGTGTATTCTGCGGATGTGCCGCCAATGACGAGGGCGAGGTGATAGGGCGGGCAGGCGGCTGTGCCGAGTTCGCGCAGGCGCTGGTCGATAAAGTCGCGCAGGCGTTCGGGATTGAGCAGTGCTCGGGTTTCCTGGTAGAGCAGGCTTTTGTTGGCGGATCCGCCGCCTTTGGCCATGAACATGAATTTGTACGTATCCCCTTGTTCGGAATAGATCTCGATTTGAGCGGGCAGGTTGGTTTTTGTATTTGCCTCCTGAAACATGTCGAGTGGCGCCAGTTGGCTGTAGCGCAGGTTTGTTTCCAGAAAGGCTCTGGTAATGCCCTGTGCGAGCGCGGCTTCGTCGCTGCCGTCGGTCCACACGCGATTGCCCCTTTTGCCCATGATGATGGCTGTGCCCGTGTCCTGACACATGGGGAGGACGCCGCCTGCGGCGATGTTGGCATTTTTGAGCATTTCAATGGCGACAAAGCGGTCGTTGTCCGAGGCTTCGGG
This sequence comes from Candidatus Latescibacterota bacterium, assembly GCA_965205975.1. GTDB lineage: Bacteria > Latescibacterota > UBA2968 > UBA2968 > UBA2968 > VXRD01. The sequence continues at coordinate 3,575,305 of OZ242195.1, read as the reverse complement.
GTCGTCGAGTATTTTGGTCAGTTGTTTTAAGTGTGCAGGGCGGAGCAGGTGCGCGCTGTCTCGAATGGCGCGGTCCGCCAGCATGGTGAGGCCCTCGGGTTCGACTTTGAGGATTTCCTGGCCCTCAAATTGTCCCGTTGATATATAATCGGTTGTGAGCAACTGGTAGGGGGTTTCATCTTCTCCGAGGGGTATCATTTCGCGGTGTTCGTAGGTGTCCATTTTTCCCTTTCTTGTCGGCTTTATTGTTCCAGCCATTCGAGGTCAAAGCGAGCGACGGTGACGTATCGCGTGTCGTTTTGTCGCGTGAAGATCTGGTTTTCGTATATGCAGCATATTGTGCCGTCGGCTGTTTGGGCGAGGTCGGAATAACTCGAGGGTCCCGGTTCGAGGATTTTGGAGACGGGCCAGGTCTGGCAGTCGTCGGTGCTCATTTTGACGGTGAGGCGTTTGCGGTCGTAAGAGACGCGGCCCGGTCTGGCAAATTCGCGTTCGAGGTTGTCGGGGTTGGCAAAAATGATGTTGCCGTTTTGGAGTTTGAGGATGCTGCCCATGCACACGGGTTCGAGCAGGGCGTCGTCAAATTTTAGCTCTGACCAGTTGGTCGCGCCATCGGGGCTGGTGGTGATGAGGCGGCGATGGCGTTTGGATTCCGTGCGGATGTTGAATAAGACGCGCCCGTCGTTGCGTTCAACGGGGAGTGTTTCGCTGGGGTTGATGTATTCGCCTTCTGTGCGTACGATAATGTCACTGCGCTGCCATGTTTGCGCGTGGTCGTCGCTGTAGATGCCCGCGACTGTGGAGGGGCGATGCCCGAGTTTGCCCGGGCCAAATTCCGTGCCGCCGCCGTCCGACATCCAGATGGGTACGATGAGGCGTCCGTTTTGAAGTTGGATGCCGTGCCCGGGTCCAGTGGCTATGACGCGCCAGGGATATTGTTCGCGGAAGGGTGTGAGTGCATCTGTGATTTCGGTGGGGTCGGACCATGTGGCGCCGTCGTCTTTGCTTTGCATGTAAAATACGCGGGCGTAGTTGTGACAATAGAGGGCGTGTACTGCGCTATCTTTGCGGTCGGAGATCATGACGAAGTTGCTGATGGGGCCTTCGCCATATGTGTCGCAACGGGCGACAACGGTGGGTGAGTCCCAGGTCTGACCATTGTCTGCACTTCGCCGCATAAGCACGTCATTGCCGTCCCAATCGCCGCCTCTGCCGCGTCGCGCCTCTGCCGTGGCGAGGAGGATGTTGTTTTGCGTGCAGAGAATGCCCGGTACGCGGTAGATGTGATACCCGTTTGTCCGACCTTCAAAGAGGTGGGTTTTGTCTATCATGTGATGCTCCGTTTATGTTGAGGAATTTTATTGAGAAAGTATATAATTATACCATAATAAGATAAAGAACAAGCCAAAAAATTGCGAATAGGTTGAGAGATGAACCACATGGAACATATTCCGCTTGTAGAAAGCAGTACAGATCTTATATTGTTTTCTTGGAAACTACAAGGGAGGCAATATGTCTGCTCCACGTATCGATGACCGCGACTGGTCCGCCCTGACTTCGGGCGAGCGCATTCGCCAGATTGAGGTTGAGGGCTATCTTCTGATTCCCGATTTGTTGACGCCCGAGCATCTGGCCCGGCTCAAGGCGATAACCGATAGTTTGGAAACCACTCCGGTGGATTACAGTATTCACCAGCGGGGACGGAGTGACATCCAGTTCCTCGGCGGTGAAATCACCGACCTCATCGCCCATCCCCCGACGGTCGCCTTTCTGAGGGAACTCCTGGGGGAGGATATCATCCTGTCGCACTACGGCTATGCCCGCTCAGAGCCAGGGCACCCCGGCATTAGCCTCCATACGGACGGTCAACCCTACGGTTCGCGCATCTTTGGTTATCTGGGTAGCGTACCGGTCATGGTCCGGGTGCTGTATTATCTGGACGACCTGACCCCAGAGGTCTCTCCATTCCGCGTAATTCCCCGATCGCACCTCTCCATGCACGCAGACGGCAATCCCTACCAGCGCTTCGAGTCCCATCCAGAGGAGGTCATGGTCACCGCAAAAGCCGGTTCTGCGATGTTTATTAACCACAAGGTCTTTCCACGGCAACTTCCCCAATGTCGGCGACTGGCCCCGCTCGATGCTGGCTATTGCTTACCGCCCGGCCTGGGCCGGTCCTGTCCAGAAAGTTGAAGGGTGGGATCCGCAGGCCGTCGCCGCGCTGCCCGATGCAGTGAGGCCCTTTTTCGGAGACCGCAACACCCGCCACTGGATCCCCGAAGGGGGTAACAAACCGCCCAACATGGCCAGCTATGCCCCTGGCATCAATCCCAGTCGATGGGAACGCAAGTAAGGAGAACGAATGTATCCCAATCCGCTCAAACAGAAGCTCAGAAAGGGCGAAATCGTGCTGGGGACCTCCCTGCCGGTCCCCTCATCTCTCGTCCTTGGAACCATCATGCAGGCCCGACCAGACTTTGTCTGGATCGATACCGAACACGCCCCGTTCGCCACCGAATCCCTGGACGCTATCCCCGTCCTTGCCAGGCAGAATGGCGTGGCGCCGATGATCCGCGTGGCTTGGAACGACCCGGCTCTGATCAAGAAGGCCTTCGATGTCGGCGCCGTGGCCGTGATGGTGCCCCAGGTCAATACCGCCGAAGAGGCTGCTCGGGCAGTGCAATATGCCCATTACCCCCCTGAGGGACAGCGCGGGCTTTCCCCCATGTGGACCCGCATAGCTGGCGAAGACTGGAATCACGTCATCAAAACAGCAAACGCAGAAACCGTATTGATTCTCCAGGTCGAGAGCCAGGAGGCTTACGACAACATCGATGAAATCAAGGAGGTCGCGGGCATTGACGTCCTGCTCGTGGGGCCGCTCGACCTGTCTGCATCGGTCGGAAAGATTACCGAAACCAGCGCCAGGGAAGTTCAGGAGATTATGCGGGATGTTCCCGGGCGGCTGGAAGGGTCCGGCATTGTCGCTGGCACCACGCTTGTGGATCTCGCCGAGATCCAGGAAAAACTTCGCTGGGGCTACCGTTTTATGAATGTCGGCAATATTCTCGCTTATGGCACGCAGGTCCTGACCCAAAATCTCGAAATCTTACGCGCCAATCCAGGTGGGGGGACTGAAGAATGACAGAATCACTACGCCTGCTCTCCATCGGGGCGCATCCGGCCGATATTTTTGACCAATCGGGCGGTACTATGGCCCATCACGTCAGCCGCGGCGACGATGTGCGGTGTGCGGTGCTGACCCACGGCGCACGGGTGCACGATGCCGTGATCAGCGACGCGATGTTTCGCCGTGAGGAAGTGCCGGACGGGGCCGAGCTTCTGGAGATGATGCAGGAACGCTCCGACGTCAAAGCGGCAGAGGTTCGCGCGGCGTGTGCGATTCTGGGTGTAGAAGAGATCTACTTTTTTGGCGCCGATGATTCGGTCCTGATCGTCAAGGATGAGACGGTGAGGCGCCTGGCAAGGCTGTTGCGAGAGATCCGTCCCGATATCGTCCTGACCCACTTCCCCAAAGAAGGTGACGGCCTGACCAACGCGCACGCCACCGCCGGGCAGATCGTGATGCACGCCATCGGGCTGGCCAATAGTGTCGATCCCGGTGACCGAAATCCCCCCCATCGGGTCGCGCAGGTCTTTTATTTTGGGGGAGGCGGTGCGGGGATTCCCCGGCAGGTCTGGGATTCTGGGGGGCTACTACAACGATGTCTTTATCGACATCACCGATGTCGTGGAGCTGGGGGCTGGACTGCCTGGTGAGCCAGGGATACGGCGGCGCCTATGCCCGAAAACGTCGAGACCAGCGACGGCGCATTTGGCGATATTACGCGATGTATGTGGAGAAAAAGCTGGCGGCGCTGGACTGCCTGGTGAGCCAGGGATACGGCGGTGCCTATGCCCGAAAACGGACGAGACATCGAGACCAGCGGGGCGCATTTGGTAGTGCGGGGCGTTGCGCGTACGCCGAAGGCTTTATCTCCCTGCACGCGCGAAACCCATTCCTTCCTTCCGCTGACCGAGCACGCTGCTCAGGGTTGCCCGTTCATCCGACCACGAGAATATCAGTCGCAGCTCCTTCCGCTGGCCGCATCCCGGTGGATTGAAGGCTGTGTGTTAGCTCTTAATCACACGTAGTGTGTCTCGCGCGATCATCAGTTCTTCGTTGGTGGGAATGACGAGTACGGATACCGGGGCGGTCTCATGATGAATTGCTTCGTTCATGGGGTTGCCCTCGTTTTTTGTCCGGTTGAGATGTACGCCCAAGAATCCGAGTTTTTCACAGATGCGCGCCCGTATGAGTGGCGCGTTTTCCCCTATTCCGGCGGTGAATACGAGCGCGTCTATTCCGTCGAGTACCGCCGCGTATTTCCCGATGTACTGGCGGATGCGGTAGCAGAAGATGTCGATTGCAAGTGCCGCACGCCGATTTTCCTCATGGACGGCGATTAGATCTCTGAGGTCTGATCCGATTCCAGATACGCCGATGAGACCGCTTTGATGGTTGAGCATCCGGTCGATTTGCTCCGGCGTCATCTGATGTTCTCTAATCAGGTAGAGGATGATCGCCGGGTCGATGTCTCCGCTGCGCGTTCCCATTACGAGTCCCTGAAGGGGTGTGAAACCCATACTGGTGTCGATTGATTTTCCATTTTCGATGGCGGTGATGCTACAGCCGTTGCCCAGATGGCATGTGATCAGTTTTAGCGTTTTCAAAGGCGAGTTGAGAATTTCCGCTGCACGCCTGGCGACGTATTGATGCGATATGCCGTGGAAACCGTATTGTCGGATTTGGTATTGTTCGGATATCGCGTGGGGCAGGGCATAAGTGTGGGCGTAGTCCGGGATGGTCTGGTGGAATGCGGTGTCGAATACCGCAACGTGTGGGATGTCGGGTAGTATGGTCTGGCAGGCGCGAATTCCGCGCAGGTTGAAGGGGTTGTGTAGTGGGGCGAGGGGGGCGCACTGTTCGATTGTTTTTTCGACTTCGGGCGTGATCCGGGTCGAGGCCGCGAAGTGGCTGCCGCCGTGTACAACGCGATGGCCGACTGCGTGGATTTCATCGGGCGTGCGGAGGATTCCCTTTTCCGGGTGGAGAAGGATTTCAAAGATGCGTTGAAATACGGCTTCATGAGCGGTTTGAGGTAAGGGAATGCGATGGGTGACGCCATCCCGCCGCGTGTAAGACAATTCTGCGGATGCAGAGAGCAGCCGTTCGACGTGTCCTTTTGCGAGGCATTCTTCGCTGTGCATGTCGAAGCACTGGTATTTAATCGAGGAACTGCCGGCGTTGATGGTGAGTATTACAGGCATGGTGGTCTTTAAGGTTGATGCTTGTCAACCACCACCTGCTGAGCAGGTGGCTTGTCCCTGCCACACCCCAGGTGCTTGACCCACCCATTGGAGGCAATGCAGCATATCCGAGCAAGGGCTTAGGTTTAAACCGCTCACTGCGTGGCGAGACTTCAGGGCAGTTGACAGCAGCGGATTGCTACCGCAGGTTTGGGAGGTCAGGCCCCTAACTGTGCCCATCAGATTTGACGACAACACAACCGCAATCCATACCGCTGTTGTTGCCAAATCTGCCTCTCAACTAACATCACAGAGAGGGTTTTGTGTGCTATCCCACATCGAAACCGTTTACTCTCAAAAGAGAGTGCCTTTGTGTGCGCTACGATAGCACCTGCGAAATATACCCACAAAACGGCTTAACGGCAAACCCAACTATCTCTGACCACATCTTTCCTCCTTTAAGTAGATACAATGAAGATATATTGAGACTCGAATTTATCAAGACCGATTTTGCATAGCGTTCATTCAGTGGTAATGCGCGGTATTCCTTACTATATACCAATGACAGAGAACGACAAAAGATTGACGATCAGTTTGTATTGCTTCTCGCGCCGATGGCCTTTCTTTTGGTCTGCTATCGACAGATAAGGAGAAATACTTATGTCTGAGCCTTGTTATTTTATCTCTGCTGGCGAATTGCGCGCTATTATTGGAGACGATACCGACCACGGCGCTGGCCAGAATCAGCACAGCGGGGTCTGGTTTTTGACTTCGATCAAAGACGGTCATACCGCTGTGTCTCAGGGAAATGGGGTGTTGCTTTTCGGTCACCATCGGGGAAGGCGGCCCGCGGTGCGGCGGGTAGATGAGACCGCGGTGGAGTTGTTTAAGGAGGCGTCAGAGGCCAATAATTTTGTGGAGACGCGGGGGGTCTATCGACTGGTTCCGCCATACTATATCGACTATGAGATGACTGCCACGGCCCGAGAGGGGCACAGTCCACAGGAAGACTATTCCTTTGGCTGGTGTTGCTATGTCAATTCTCCGCTGGATGGCGGTATTCATTTTATCGAGAAGGGGTTGTGGACCTATTATTACAATCCGATTCACGGACAGGGGGCGATGATTTTTCCGACTGATCTGCCGGTGGATGAACGCGAGCCCTGGGGGCGAGATGCAGCTACGACATTCTTAGATGGGAAGCGGAACTTCAGCCATTCGGATTCGGGACATACGTTTGATTATCCCTTTTATTTTGGCATTATTCGCAGTATGATGTTTTTGATTATGGCGGATGATTATCCGGGGTTTCGGTTCTATCTTTCTCCTTCGGGTGCTGGCGGATCAATTGTTCCGGGGCAGAGTAGTCCTGCGTGGGATTTTAACTGGCAGGTGAACGCGCTTCCCGTGGATGAACCGCAGGTGCTCCATGTGCGTGTGGCGTACAAGCGGCTGGATAAGACAGAGGAGGTTCCAAATGGGTACGCGGCAGACCACGCCTATTGGGAGTTCCAGAAGTTTCGGGAGATTCATCCTATTCGGGGCGCGCGCGATTAGGCAAAGGAGGATTTTTTGCGACCTATATCTTTTGAAGACGATCTTTCTCGTTTGATCGATCAGGCGCAGCCGTCTCTTCTGTTTGAGGGGAGTACGCCGGAGGATTTTTGCGTCTGGCAGGAAGCGTTTCGAGATGTGCTGAGCGGGCTGATCGGCCCGCGGCCCGAACGGGCTGCGCTTTGTCTTGAGTTTGAGGAGGAGATCGATTGCGGTGTGTACGTGCGCAGGCGGATTTCCTATCAGACGGAGTCCGGGGTTTTTGTGCCGGCTTATCTCCTGGTGCCAAAGGGCCTGGCGCAGGGGGATAAAGCGCCGGGGCTTCTCTGTATTCACGGGCACGGGCATTTTGGGAAGGATAGTGTGGTGGGGCTTAATGATACGCCTGAGCGGCAGGCTGAGATCGATAAGTGCAGTTACGATTTTGGGCACGGGTTTGCAGAACAGGGCTATGTGGTCCTCGCTCCGGATCTTCGGGGGTTTGGAGAGCGCAGACCCGGCTATCCCGGTCCCCGAACTGATTTTTGTCCCCGGAATTATATGTGTGCTACTTTGCTGGGTACTACTGTGGTGGCGCTCCATCTCTGCGATTTGGAGGCTGCTCTGGATGTTTTACAGGGGCTCGATTTTGTCGATGGGGACCGGTTGGGGTGCGCGGGGCTGTCGCTGGGAGGGCGGATGACGATGATGATTTCGGCATTTGATTCCCGGATTAAGATCACGGTTCCTTCCGGGTGTATGAATTTGTATCAGGAACGCTACCAGGCTCTGAGTCAGTGCGGCGCGCAGTTGATTCCCGGTCTGCTCCGCTATGGCGATACCCCAGAGATTTTTTCACTGATCGCGCCCCGGCCTATGGTGATTGAGATTGGGACACAGGATCGGCTTATTCCCAACAATTGGGCAGCGCGCGGTCTGGCGCGGATTCGGAAGGCGTATCGGGCTGCAGGTGCTATAGAGGATCTGTTTGTGGATCGGTTCGACGGGGGGCATCAGTTCCATATGGACGTGGCTCAGAAGGTTCTGGAGAGGTTGCTCAGAGGATGAAGAGTTGGCATTGCGCTTGGGTGAGATTTGTCGGATATTGTGCATATGAATTGCAAGATAGGACAAAAGGGATGACGCGACTTCAACTCCTCTGTACCGGCACGCCTGCCCCACTCGCGCACCGCGGCGGCTCCAGCTATCTCGTCCAGACGGGCGACGAGACCCTGATCTTCGATTGCGGTCCGGCGTCGGTGCGGCGCATGCTCGAAGCGGGGCTTGCTCTGCCTTCGATTGATCATTTGTTTCTCACCCATCTGCACTACGACCACTGTATCGATTTTGCCTATCTGGTGCTGACGCGCTGGGATCAGAGCGTCGGCCAGATACCGGAGTTGCAGGTGTACGGCCCGGAGCCAACAGCGCATATGGCGCACCGGTTGTTTTCTGCCGATGGTGCTTTTGGCCCGGATCTGGCTGCCCGCACTTTGCACCCGGGTAGCCATTTCGTGTACGAGGCGCGCGGCGGCGTTATGCCTCGGAAGAGGCCCAGTCCACAGGTGCGCGAGGTTGGATCCGGAGATCGGATAGAGACCGACAACTGGCAGGTCGATGTGGCAGAGGTGGTACACGTGCAGCCCCAGCTTACCTGTCTGGCATATCGTTTGACTACACCTGATGGTACCATCGTATTTGGCGGCGATACAGCGCCAGTAGATCGGCTTACGGATCTGGCAAGGGGTGCGGATGTGCTGCTGCACATGTGCCACTTCATCAATGGCGCGGTCGATGACGAACGCCTGACGAGTTGTTGTTCTGGTCATCTCGATGCGGCGACTACGGCGCGGGATGCGGGTGTGGAGACGCTGGTGCTCGTTCATTTGACGGAGCAGTTGGAAACGCCGGGCGTGCGGGAGCGGGTGCTGCACGAGGTGGGAGAGGTTTTCGACGGTCAGGTGATCCTCGGAGAGGATCTGATAGAGGTGCCGATGGGTACTATTGATACGGAGCCTGTGCGATGAATAATGCTATGGAGATTCTTACTGAACCCGATGTGCGGGTGCCGATGCGCGATGGGGTGCGGATGGCGGCGCATGTGTTCCGTCCCGATGCGGCGGGGCGCTTCCCTGGGATTTTGTTGCGTACGCCGTACGGTCGTTCGAAGTCCGGATTTGAGCGCTATGTGCGCGCTGGTTATGCCGTGGTGAGTATGGATTCGCGTGGGCGTTACGGGTCTGAGGGTGATTGGGTACCGTTTACCGAGGCGCATACGGGGGATGCCGAGGATGGTTATGATTCTGTAGAGTGGTTGGCGGCGCAGCCGTGGTGCAATGGCAGGGTGGGGACTCTGGGAGCTTCTTATAATGCCTGGATGCAGTGGCAGTTGGCCAAATTGCGCCCGCCGCATCTATTGGCGATGTGTGCGTACACGATTCCCCTGGAATTGACAGAGGTGGATTGGCCGGGCGGGTTCCGGCCGGGACGACGCATCAAGTGGTGGCTCACTTCTATGGCGCCGGATCTTCGGCGACGTCATGGATTGCCGCCGCCGCACACGCCAGCGGAGGCGCTGGAGGAATGGAACGAGGATGTCGAAAAACAATGGCTCGACTACCTTCCGTGGCTCGATTTTCCGCGCCACCTGCCGCCGGGGCTGGCGGAGTACGCGAGAGACTGGCTGGCGCACCCAAACCGGCGGGCATGGCGGTTCGACGAGGTACACGGGGAAGTTGCGGTGCCAAATCTCGATTTTAGCGGCTGGTACGATCACTGCAATGGCTCGATGTGGCATCTGCAACTGATGCAGCGCAATGGCCGCACCGCGCAGGCGCGGTCGCAGACAAAGCTGATCGCCGGACCTTGGAATCATCCGAGTCTCGGTAGTCGGCAGGTGGCGGGGTTCGACTTTGGGTCGGATGCCGAGGTCGATTTGCCGGGCATGATCATCCGCTGGTTCGACTACTGGCTCAAGGAAGACGACAATGGTATTGATGACGAGCCAGCAGTGCGCTATTTCGCGATGGCGGGGAAGGGGGGGTATTGGCGCGAGGCCGATACCTGGCCGCCGCCGAATACGACACCCCGCGCGTATTTGTTGAGCAGCGATGGCAATGCCGGATTTGGCGGCTCCGGGCGGCTCTCGGTTGACGGTGGAAATGACGGTGTTGATCGCTTTGAATACGATCCCCACGATCCGGTGCCAACTTTGTGGACAAAGCAGTTGTTTACGGGTCCGTCGGACCGGCGTCTGCTGGAAGATCGCGATGACATCCTCTGCTACCGCTCTGCGCCCCTGACCGAGGCCGTGGAGATTGCCGGCTATCCAGAAGCTGTCCTCTTTGTCAGTTCGTCAGCGCCAGATACGGATTTTTTTGCGCGCCTGGTGGATGAGTACCCGTCCACAGACGGGGACCAGGCGCCCGCGCTGGAGATGTGCTATGGCATGGTGTGCGCGCGTCACCGCAATGGCCTCGATAGTGAAGAACTGTTGGAATTGGGGACGGTGGTGGAATTGCGTATCCAACTCGGTCCAACGGCCTGCCGTTTTGAGCCGGGCCATCGCATTCGCCTGGAGATCACATCCAGCGACTTCCCCAACCACGACCGCAATCACAACACGGGAAGGAACGATCTGGCAGATACCGAGCTGGTGAGGGCGACGAATGCCGTACATCACTCGGCAGCCCATCCTTCGCGGCTCGTGCTCCCCACTATTTCCCACCCAACTGCCGACTGAGCACATCTATGTCCCAATCCGGATCGGCTTCCCGCACGCCCGCAACCCCCATAGATCAGACGCCTGTTCTGCCCCAGGTCTGGGCTATTGCCTGGCCCGTGGTGGCCGCTTCGATGCTCGATGCCATGGAGGGCCTCATCGATATCTCTATGGTCGGGCAGCTGGGTCCGGAAGCAATTTCAGCGGTGGGACTCAGTCGGCAAATTCTGTTTCTGACGATGGTGATGGCGATGTCGATCAGTACCGGGTCGCGTACTCTGGTTGCCCAATTTTACGGGGCTGAGCGCCATAAAGACCTCAGTCATACGGCGCAACAGGCGATTCTGATGGGGGCACTGCTGGCCGTTGTTATGGCCTTGCTCGGGGGCTTGATCGCCCGTCCGACGTTGATCTTGTTGGGGGCACAGCCCGAGGTGCTCGGCCATGCCGTGCCGTTCCTGCGCATCTATTTTGGCGGCGTCATTTTTATGATGCTCAATTATCTCATCAGTGCGATTTTTGGCGGTGCTGGCGATACCCGAACGCCGTTAAAAATTTCGTGTCTTATTATAATTTTGAAGCTTCCCCTCACCTATGGCTTGATCTTTGGCGCCTGGGGGCTGCCGCAGATGGGGGTTTGTGGTGCTGCAGTTGGTACGCTCGCGTCGCGGGCTGTCGGTTGTATTGTCGGTTTTTGGCTGCTTACTTCCGGGCGCTCGCGTGTGCATATGCGCTGGACCTGGCGTCTGTCTTTTAACCGCGATATTATCGGGCGGATGATGCGAATCGGGGTGCCGGCGGGTATTCAGGGATTTTTCCGCAATGGCGCGCGTATCCTGTTTTATCGGGTGGCGAGTTGGACCTCGCAGCCCACGACTGCTGTTGCCGCGTTGACGATTGGGCTACAGATGCGGATGATCGGCATTATGCCAGCGCTGGCTTTTGGCGTCGCGGCAACTGCTCTGGTTGGTCAGCGATTGGGCGCAAAGCAAATACCGCAAGCGGAACGCTTTGGGGCAAGTGCGATCCGGCTCTGTATGGTGTTTATCGTTGTTTGCGCCATTATCATTTGTGCCTTCGCCCGGGAAATCGTCGATCTGTTTACCGATTCGGTGGCCGTTATTGATATGGGCTATGTCATGCTCTGGTTTTTTACGATTGCGCAGATTTTTTCTGCGTTGTCCATCGTGTCCGCAGGCGTCCTGGCAGGTGGCGGCGAGACTAAGCCTCCGCTCTATTACACGGTTTTGGCGCAATGGGTGGTTATGCTGCCGTTGTCATACATTCTGGCTTTTCTGTTTGGGATGGATACCCTCGGCATCTGGATTGCCTGGCTGATTGGCGGCATTATCCAAGGCGTTCTGGTCTGGACATCCTATCTAAAGGGTAGATGGAAACGGACAGTGATATAGGCGTTTCACTTTCTTTTTGGGATTTCGTCGCCGTTGGGACGGGGGATGTGCTGCCAGTATCCCGAAGGATCAATGCCGCGGCATAAGACCGCTGGTGCGTGGTCGGTTTCTCGGGTGCGGACTTCGGGGGGCATGTATCGCAGGGTCAGGCCGCAGCGACGCCGTTGCGAGGTGTTGGGTCTGGAGCCGTGTAGCAACAGGTCGGAGTGGATGGAGATTTGCCCGGCTTTCATGATCAGGGGCACGGGGTCGCCAAATTTTTCGGCGTGGTGAACAGATTGTCCGAGGACGTTGTTTTCTTCTGGTGTGCTGCGTTCAAAGGGTATTTGTCCGTGGAGGTGCGAGCCGGGGATGACTTCCATGGGGGCGTTTGCGAGGTCAACATCGTCTATGGCGAGCCAGACGGTTACGGTTTTGGAGGGTGTGAGGGGCCAGTAGGATGCGTCTTGATGAAAGGCGACTTTTTTCCCGTCTCCGGGCATTTTGCTGAAGTAGTGGGTCATGCGCGAGACGAGGTTGGGCCCGAGCAGGTCTTCGACGTAGTCGAGGATGCGGTTATCGACGAGCAGGTCGTAGATGCCTTTGCAACTGCGGTGCCACCCGTTGATTGAGTAGCTGTTTCTGCCCGCGGCCTGTGCTTTGTTCATGAGTTTGTCAAAGTACGCGCGATTGGCTTCGGCTTCTTTTTTGCTGAAGACGTCGAGCGGGAAGATGTATCCCTTTTCGTTGAAGTGCCGGATTTGCGCCCGCGTCAGTTTTTTGGGCGCGTCAGTTTTGGCTGGGTAAAATTTCAGTTCCCGCTTCATGTCGGGCAGGGCGTCGGTTATGGGCATAGGGTCTCCTCGTCTTTTTTGCTTTTTAACCTGTAAGTCGCATTACCATAACGCAAGTTTATGAAAAATTGTTTACAAACGCAACCCTATCCTTGATCGAGTTCAACACATGCTTTGATTGGCAATGGGGTAATCTCGCATTTGCAGCACAAATAATTCTCAAATTTTATCTCTTTGTTTTTCAAGCACTTGAATGATTTTAAGTGCTTTTTTTGTTTGAAAACGTTTTCTGGCACGCTTTTTGCATCATGTTGATCACAGGCCTCATCTATCTCATCGCGTGCCACAAACGTGTGAATTATGTGAAAAGAAAATCTTGACAAGATATATGGCTTTTTTTTAAAATCAATGTAAACGTGTGTTAAATCTATTTTCCATCCAACGCCACCCTCAACCTTTTACGAAAGGAAAGGCAAAAATGACTCATACAGAAACATCCACTTTCACTGTCAATTTCAGAAAATGCCTTACCCACTATATCCTTGCCCTACTCACCGCACTATCGGTCCTGCCAGCCGCAGCGCAAGAACAGGACACCACCGCTCCGGCACTGGAGTCCGCAAGGATCAACGGCAGACAACTCGAACTGATCTACAACGAGACACTGGACAGTAATTCGGATCCAGACAATTCGGCATTCACGGTCACTGTCAACGGTGCTTCCCGAGGCGTGCTGGATGTTGTCGTAATCAGAACATTCGTGATAGCGGTGCTCTACTCATCCGTGCAGGCTGGCGACATAGTGACCGTGTCCTATACCGTACCTGCGACCAACCCGGTCCAAGACCTATCGGGCAATCAAGCCGCGGCCATTACCAACCAGACGGTAAGCAACAACACCCCGGCGTCTGCTCCACCTGCACCAACGAGCCTCACCGCACAAGCTGGTAGCACTCAGATAACCCTGACCTGGACCACACCGGGCAATGGCGGTAGTGCCATCACAAAACACCAATACCGCGAAAAAGTAGGATCGGGTTCGTTTGGCAACTGGACCGACATCGCCAACAGTGCAGAGGATCAGACCAACGCCAACAGCTACACCGTCACCAGCCTGACCAATGGCACCTCTTACACCTATCAAGTACGTGCCGTAAACGCACAAGGCGAAAGCACAGAATCCAATGAAGACAGCACCACACCAGCCACAGTACCCGACGCACCAACGAACCTCACCGCGCAGGCCGGTAGCACTCAGATAACCCTGACCTGGACCACACTGGGCAATGGCGGCAGCCCCATCACAAAACACCAATACCAGGAGAAAGTAGGATCGGGTTCGTTTGGCAACTGGACCGACATCTCTAACAGTGCCGAAGATCAAACCAACACCAACAGCTACACCATCACCAGCCTGACCAACGGCACTACCTACACCTACAAGGTACGTGCGGTGAACGCAAAAGGCGAAAGCTCAGAATCCAATGAGGCCAGTGCCTCACCAGCCACAATACCCAACGCACCAACCAACCTCACCGCACAAGCCGGTAGCACTCAGATAACCCTGACCTGGACCACACCGGGCAACGGTGGCAGTCCCATCACCAAACACCAATACCAGGAGAAAGTAGGATCGGGTTCGTTTGGCAACTGGACCGATATTGCCAACAGTGCCGAAGATCAGACCAACGCCAACAGCTACACCGTCACCAGCCTGTCCAATGGCACTACCTACACCTACAAGGTGCGTGCGGTAAACGCAAAAGGCGAAAGCACAGAATCCAATGAGGCCAGTGCCTCACCATCATTATCGCCAATGACAGTAACATGGCCTGAAGATATACAGGGCACAGAAGACAGTTCCATCTGGACCTCATCAACATCTAATACCCCTCAGATAAACGTATCCGGAGGCCAACCGCCCTATACATATACCATAGACGAAAACGGCGCACCCGATGGTCTGGAGATTAATCAATCGGGAACCCTCACAGGCAGACCCACAGAGCATGGGATTTTCGAAGTAAGAGTCGTAGTGCAGGATAACGGAGGCCAGAGTGCGAGTCAGAACCTGGACATAACAATCAATCCGCCATTGAGCGTCTCATCAATAGCGTATAAAACCGTAGAACAGGACAAATCAATTACCCCGATTCATCTATCAGCAACCGGAGGTTGGGACCCCTATACGTATTCCATATCTGGCGCACCTTCAGGCATCTCATTATCAAGTGATAATCGCATCACCGGCAGCCCCTCACAGGATGGGACTTTCCCAATCACGGTAACCGTGACCGATGACCACGGTAATACTGCGGATCACAGTTTCGATATGAGTGTTTATTCGATAGAGCTTGCCAAACTATTTTCTCCGATTTTGATTTTGACAAAAAATCTAACACAACCAGACCGCAAAGTGATCTTTCCTGAGCCTGTAGAGATCATGGGTGCAGAGTCTGTTTCTAATCTTTGGTTTAGCCTTCATACTATTACAGGACAATTTTTAGAAAGTTTTCAATATCCCGCGCCAGGATGGAGTTCTGATCTGCTTAGTGCTTACCAAAGCCTGTATGCTGATATTAATTTTTCACAGAATAAATTTGCGTCTTTACCTGAAGTTTTAAGTTATACTGGTCGTCCTCCGGGGGATTACGCTACTGGAGCCCATCCGGTGACGGCACATTTTGAATATCCTGGTAACGGGGACAGGGATGATGAGAGTGAGGGTAAAGATAGCTGGTATGATTACTATAATAGCACTACTCATCCTAAGCGTGGAGATCATCCAAATTTTCCCCATACAGCATACGTGCATATTTTTGACGAAGGCGGTCAAGTCGTCATACAGTATTATTACTTTTATCCCTTTAATGATTTTCAAAATGACCACGAAGGAGATTGGCCGCACGTTAATGTTCGCGTAACATCTTATGATCCAAATGACGCAGAACTCGTTGGAATCGACTACAAATTTCATGGCAAAGGTATGAATTATACCAGCAGGGGTGAAAGAATTTTCAATCCTCGAATAGATTTTACACCGGCTGAAGGCGAAACGCATCCGGTTATCTATGTAGGAGCAGGTTCCCATGGCTCGTTTCCCACAGGAGGCAATTATACCAGTGCTGGTAAATTCGGTGTTGATGAAGACCTGACAAAGAGTGGCGTTGTCCTGAGCACCAATGTTGAGGACACACCCGATGTTGCAGAATCTTATGATTTAATACTTTTACCCAATCCAGATCCAGATCAACCGAATAAGGGTTTGTCACCAGAAATGAGTTGGTTGGGCACCGGAGCATTATGGGGAACAGCGTTCGTCCCAAGCCAAGGGGATAATAAGGCGGCTGCTGGACCGTTGCATAGCGGTTGGGACAGTTGGGGAGCGAGTGGTTACGATAAGGTTAATGTTCCCTATACCGAATTTCAACACTTCCCAATTGTGCAAGACGTTAGCTGGAGCGGTACAATAAATCTGATTGGTGATATTGTGGTCTATCCTGGCGCGACCTTGACAATTGACGCTGGCACGGTGATCAGAGCCGCTCCCAATCGAGATATTCACGGCATGAAAGATGCAAATCACATCGATATTATCAACTACGGAGAGATAAACGCCAATGGAACAAGCTCGCAGCCCGTTGTATTTCGTTCCGACAGTTCAACGCCTGCGGCAGGAGACTGGTATGGCATCAGAAATCACGGCCATTTGACCATGAGCCATTGTACAATTCAATACGCAGTGGTTGGCCTGGATTTGCAAGGGACGCAAACCTTGACGGATATGACATTGTTGAGCAATACTTATAATACATCCCTTACAATCGCATCAATAGCGGGTGTGACAGCCACTCAAAATGGGCAATTACAGATATATCGGTGACGGCATCAGGAGGGTGGACACCTTATACCTATTCCACATCTGACTTGCCTTCGGGTATCGTCCTGAATCAAAATCAAAACACGGCTCTCATCACAGGCACACCCACAGCGGCTGGCGACTCTGACATTACAGTGACCGTGCGGGATGCTGTAGGTGGTGAGGCATCGACAACGTTTAATTTGTCTGTTTCTGCGGCTACTCGGCCCATACAGATCGCGGCAATAGCGGATGTGACAGCCACTCAGAATGTAGCAATTGACACCATACAGGTAAAAGCATCAGGGGGTAACGGGTCCTATGCGTATTGGATAGGGAGCAACCCTCCCCCAGCGAATGCCCCTCTCCCACAGAGCAACCCTCCCTCAGGTTCTGGTCTGTCTATCGATACGAATGGCCGCATCACAGGCACACCCACAGTGAGTAGCGATTTCAGGATCACAGTCGCAGTGCGAAATGCTGTCATTGGTCGTGCTCCCCCCACACAGGAAAGTCGCTATTTCACTATGCGCGTCAGACCGCGTGTGAGCGTCTCGACAATAGACGATATATCCGTCAAGATCAGTGGTGTGCAGACCAACAGTCCCATTACCCCTATTCAGGTCTCAGCATCAGGCGGACAAACGCCATACTCCTATGCCCTGTCCAGCAACCCTGCCACAGGTTCTGGTCTGTCTATCAATTCAAGCAGTGGACAGATTACAGGCACACCCACACAAAGAGGCACTTTCACGCTTACCGTCACTGTAACCGATGACCACGGCAGGACAGGAACTGGCAGCTTTTCTATGACTGTTCGTCTGATCGCAGACTTTAATGATGATGGTGTGGTTGATGTAGCAGATTTCTTACTTTTTGTGAATGTGTTTGGTCTCTCCGAAGGTGATGATGGTTTTAATGCTGAGATGGACCTGAATGGCGATGGGACCATTGGCACGCCTGATTTTCTGATTTTTTTAGATCACTTTACTGGCACCGCTCCCGAGTTCTTTTAGACTTTTTGTCAGGAGGCATCATCATGAGACATATAGCAGCAATCGTTCTGATTTTGGGTCTTTGTCTGCCGCAGGCACTGTTGGCAGGGGAGGTCCTTCAAGCTGGTGAGATTGACAGCAGCAAGGTTGAAGTTGGTGTCTATGCTGAAGTCATCTATGGGACGGGAGAGAGGGATCAAGTCTCAGGAAAGTGGGAAAAACTGGACACTGCACAAGGATATATTAAAGCTGTTGATCAAGGAAGTCTGACTATTGGACGCGGTCTTTGGAAGGAGCAGATCGCTTTCGAGCGCATACAAAAGCTGATCTTTGCAGAGTCTGACCGCGAAATAGACAGGCTTAAAGAGACAATTGATACGCTTTCTGTAATAGATAATAGACAACAAGAACAAAATAGTACAGGCGGAGGACGGATTGCAAAAAAGTTGGCGAGCGGCGTTCTTGGAGGGGTCTTAGTCGGTATGACAGTGGGCCTGACCGGTGCGGCGATCGTTGACTGCCCAAAGGACGCTTCATTCTGTGAAATAGAAAACTTTTTTATTCTTGGATGGTATGGCTATATCGTAGGCTTACCCGTTGGCATGAACCGAATGGATCCACACGATCGATTTATCTATTCATTGGCGGGTAGCCTGATAGGAGGCGCAGCAAGTCTTGCGCTAACGGACTCCAAAGACGAATTCTGGACTCTTATTACCTGTCCCCTCGTTGGTACTGCAATTATGTCCGAGTTTTTCCGAAAACCGCCGGAGGATAGTCGTGTCTCCATCAATCTATTTCCCGGCCCCGAAGGACGAGTATCCGCTGTTGCCACACTTCGATTTTGAGTAGCTGCCAGTGCCTTTGTCTTAAAAGGAGAAACTCATGAAAAAATTAGCTGCTGTCTTTGTAACTGCGACCCTCTTGCTCAATGCGGTGGTTCCTACCCTCGCGTATGCTGCCACATACCTGCAAGGCAAAGAGGTCAATGCCAACACACTCATTCAAGATGCCTACGTTGCAGTCACCTATTACGATAGAAAGAATAAACAGAAATTGGAAAAAGGCTGGATTGATGCGATTGACGAGACTTCGTTTACCATTCGAAGTGGTCTGTGGGGAAAGAAGACGATTGCTTACGACAAAATCTTGTCACTGGTTATGAGCGAAGAAGCAACCACGATAGGGCAAATAAATGAGATAAATCAGTGGTTTAGTGGAAGTATGGCAGAAAAAGGAATTGAAACAGAGCAAGCTGCTATCCAACGGCTCAATCAAAAGACCGTCACAGTCATGCCACGCGGGCAGATTGACCCCTCAGAGATCACAAAGGGATGGTATGCACACACCATCTATACATCTCAAGGAGCCACTGGAAAAGCCACCAGCCGAATTGCGGACAAAGACTCAAGTCGTATCGCGCTCAAACAAGGGGCTGATACCTATAACATAGCATACAACAACATGGATACCCTCGTTGTCGCCAAACACCTGCGAGAGATCGAGAGTTATCGAGAGGTCGGAGCCAAATACAATGCCCGAGTGCGTGTGTATGCCCCGTCCATTCAGAAGGGACAGATGGTTGGCACGCTCATTAAAATGATGCAAGATACGCTCTTTATCCAAAGAGGGCGTCGCTTTTATCAAGTACCTGTTTCTTCAATCTCTACATTCGACGTCAGCATCAAACATTATAGAAACACAGGCAAAGGCTTGAAAATCGGGCTTGCTGCTGGGACCATTATGGCTATTCTGATAAATGTTCCAGACTGGGGCGGAGGTGAGTTGCAAGGATTGGCTGAACTATTAGCCACTGCGATATACGTACCCCCACTTATAGTTATTCCCACGCTGATCGGTGCAATGAAGAAATCTGATAACTGGGTTGAAGTGTCACCCCAACGCCTCAACCTGAGCCTTGCACCCACATCAGGCAAAGGGCTTCGTGCCGCACTCACATTCAATTTCTAATCTATCGATACGAATGGCAGCATTACAGGCACACCTACACAGACAGGCACTTTCACGCTTACCGTGGCTGTGCGAGATGGTGCTGGTAGCCGTGCTTTACCTACACAGGTCAGTCGCCCTTTCACCTTGACAGTAAATGCACCCACGTCCGTTTCGCCGCTGACAATCGAAGAGATAGATGATATCACCGTCGAAATCAGTGCTGTGCAGACGAACACCGCTATTACGCCTATTCAGGTCTCAGCATCAGGGGGTCAAACGCCATACTCCTATCGTCTATTCGTCTTTATCCCGATCCGCCATAAAAAAATACGACTTCTCGCGTTGCTTGTTCTCCGCTTACTTTGTCCTGTACGGTGATTTCCACCACATTTACTCCCGGTTTGGCTTTTTTAAGATCGAGTTCTACGTATTCGCGTTCTTCTTCGTCGGTGCCTACCTGTTCATAGGTTACGGAGACTTGGGGTTTTTGCTGCCGCAGAAGTGCACGGATTCCCGAGGTGATGACGCCTGCGAGGCCTACCGTGTTGCGGGGGTTGAATTGTACGCGGTATTGCACTTTGTAACGGGTTTGCCCGAAGGTGTCGCGTTTCAAATTGTAGATTTCAAAATAAGCGAATACCCGACTGCCGAGGGGGTAGCTTCGGGAGGCCATTGGCGATACGTAGATGTCTTTTTTTCGAAGGCGGTCGTTGGTGCCCGTGTCGGTGATTGAGGAGGCTAACTGGATACCGCTGATTTTTACGCTTTCGGAGTGGAAGTCGGAAACTGTGAGTTCCTGTTTGTACGCGCCCGCGCGCCCGGATAATTCGTCTTCCAATTGTACCTGTAGCTGATATTTTTCTCCGGGAGATGCTTCAATGCGTATGACATCGGGGATGAATACGCCCCGGGCTTTGGGGAATTCCCGGCTGTTTTGATAGGAGAGTATTTCGTGTGCGCGGTAGATGTTTTCATGGCCTGCGTCCGCCAGGGCAAGGGTGCCTTTTGTATGTATGAGATAATCCCGGTCGCCTTTGCCCACGGTGACTTCTGCTGGGGGTACTCCGTAATACACTTCTACAATGGTTCTGCCATCTGGTCCGCGGAAGTCCGCGACGTCGTAAAAGAAGTGGAGGGCGTCTTTGCCCACGTTGGGACGGTAATAGTCGGGTACAGCACCGATGGATTGCTGATAGATTACTCCGGGCGCGTATTCCATGAGTCGTGCTACGCTGGCGATTCGGTTGTCGCTTTGGGGCAAGGGCGGCATGGGCGCGAAATCAAAATGTCCGTTTCCGACTTCGTCGGTAAAGGTAAATTCCACGCCGCCTTGCAGTTGCGTATATGTCCAGGTTTCCCAGGGTACAGTTTCGAATTCGCGGTCCGATGTTACGGGACTGTAATTCAAGAAACGCTGCTCTGTTCGGGGAGCAACGGATAGATCAAATGGACTGGATGCGACGAGGTCGGGTATTACAAATTGAAATCCCAGGGTTTCTGCCTCTTCCCCGGGGTTCAGGGCGAGGACGGCGTCGTCTTCTCCTGCGTCTGTGCCAAATACGCCGGTGTTCAGGCTTTGGTTTGTGATATTGCCTTCAAATGGTTTGCGCTGGCTGCGTATGGGAAAGACCGGTCCCGTGAATGTGTAATAGGTCGCGGCTGGTCCCCAGATATCGGCTGCCATTCGGTTGCGAACGGCTTCTACTTCTGGAGATGTTACAAATTCGCGCTGGTTGGAGCGAGACCGATAATCGGGTTCGCCGTACCGGATATAGACTTCGCCCCTCTGGTCATAGGGGCTGATTTTTTTGGAAAAAAAGGTGCGCGCATACCATACACGCCGGTAGTGTTCTACGATGCGTTCGTTGATCTGGGTCAGAAGGTCCGAGTCTCGCCGCCGCCAGAATTTTTGCAGATAGTCCTGCTTTTCGGGTTCTTCGGATAGGCTCTGATATGCGTGCCATTCTTTTTCTGAGGCGACGAGAGATATGTCGGTGTAATAGGCGCGTTCGCTTTTGTCAACGCGCTGTAAGTAGCGTTCGTAGTAGTTCAGGGCGAGGCGGTGTTCTTTCTGGTGAAAATAGCCTGCAGCGGCGAGGGGCAAGAGGCGGAGTTCGGGATCGTGCGCGTTGATATAGGGGATGATGTGCGCCGCGATCTGGTCGTGTTGATCGGCCTGTACGCAGGCGAGGCCAAAATAGTACAGTCCGTCGGGGTTGTCCGATTCTACCTGGATGTATTTCAGATAGTAATCTACGGCTTTCTGGTGGTCTTCCTGAAAGCGTTCGTACAATTCGCCCAGTAGTCGGTACGCAGGTCCATAAGTGGAGTCGAGTTTGGTCGCTCGTTTGGCTTCGCCTACGGCTTTGCGGAAGTTGCTATACGCCGATAGGCCCGAGGCCGGGCGTTCGGCATAGACGAGTCCCAGGCCCACATACGCTTCTGCTAAATTTTTATCCAGTCCTTTGGCCACCTTGAATGTGGCTTCTGCTTTTTCAAAGTCGCGATTTTTTAAGTACGCATAGCCCAGGCGAGATTGGATGTGCGCGTCTTGGGGGAAGGTTTTGGTCAGGTTAGAGAATGTCGCAACAGCGGCTTCTGTCTGCCCTTCCCGAAGGTACTTTTGCCCCAGGGTCAACAGGGAGTCCCGCTGGTCCGCTGCCGCCTGTTCCAGGGATAGGATACAGAGGAGCGCGTAGAGGATACAGATTCGAGACCATGTCATTAGAGAACCTCCACCTGTGCGGTGTTAAGCAGGTAAAAGGCGTCTTTGAATGCATTCAAGACGCCTCTTCATAATAGGCCAATAGACAAACGGTTGAACAGATCAACGGTTTGTAGGCTTACGGCACACTTAGCCAATGAACCGGACAATATACTCCTTGTCTTTGCTCATGCGGTAGTCTCTTTCTCGATAGCCCAAGACAGCGTGCCCCTGGACTCAGTCGCCTCCTCATCTGCAAGCCAATCATTCACGATCTGGACGAGTTGTCGGAGTACGTGTCCGCGGTCTTGCCCGTGGCAGCACGGGCCTATAATGCCGGGACACGAGCCGATAAAGGCTCGATCTTCTTCCGACCACTTGACGATGAGGGGGTACTCTAAGGCGGTTTTATTTTTTGGGGAGCTATCGTGCATCATCTGTGCATTCTGGGTCATTTTTGGGCCTCCTCAATAGCTTCTTTTACGATTTTTTCCTGGTATTTGTGGGCATCATCACCCCTGTTTCCCGAAAGTGTTACTCGTGGGCCGTTAGGGTGCAGGTATCGTCTATGGCTTCCACCACTTCGGTTCTTTCGGAGGCGGAAGTTCGCCCTTTCTAAATCCGCGATGAGTTCTCGTATCTTCCTGGGCATAGAATGGTCCAACGATCCCCAAGTCGTAGCTCGTTTGTTACTTGATTTTTAACCTGTTACTATAACGCAAGTTTATGAAAAATCGTTTATAAACGCAACCTTATCTTTAACCAAAGTATTAAACATTCTCATTAAATTTTATTTTTTGTATCCTGAGAAATTATCCTTCGCGTTGACTTTTAACGTCTATCAAGCTATGTTTCTCCAGAGATGGATTCTACTTTCTGGAGCGTGACTCATGCAACCCGATGCAAATGTCATTGATCAACTCGTAGAGCGAATTGTCGAAGTTGTCAATCCGCTCAAAATTATCCTTTTTGGCTCGGCTGCGCGAGGCGAGATGGGACCGGACAGCGATGTAGATGTGCTCGTTGTCATGCCCAATGGCGTTCACAGACGAAGAACAGCGCAGCATCTCTATCGAGAGATTCGCGGACTTGGCGTCCCTTTTGATATTCTGGTTGCAACACCTGAAGATCTTGAGAGACACAAAAATAATATCGGACTAATCTATTATAGCATCTTAGAAGAAGGGAAAGAAATCTATGCCGCCTGATATCCCATCTGGAGACCCGGACTCAGAATCGCACTGAGTTATCTCTATTCCTACGCGCTCCACTCGTGAGCTAAAGATCCTTCTGCCTTCATCGCTGTCTTCTTTTTTTCACACTTCACACTTCTTACTTCACACTTCTACCAGTAGTGCACCAGATGCCCTTCTCCCGGCCACCACAGCGCGTCGATGAGGAATGACAGTACCACTCCGGCTGTATAGCCCACGAGGAGGCCGAGAAACGCGGGTTTGGAGCGGCGGTAGAGGTTTACACCGCCGACGGCCATGATGATAGATTTGCACGCCCAGGCGATGAAGACCGGCATGACGAGGTGGGCAGTATTATCGGCAGCCGATAGCGTGAGTCCGATGGGATGCAGGGGCCAGCCCGGGAACCGGTAGCGCAAGAAGGTCAACAATGCCATCAGGCCCGCTCCAATTGCAAAGAAGACCATGCGCTCGCCGTCAGGTGCTTTGGGCGTGTGCATCATGGTTAGCGTTGATCCGTAGATGCCTTTTGGATCGCCGCTGAAAAAGGGGAAGCGCGGGAAGTTGTACGCGCCGTGAGAATAGCCCAGGTGCAGGGTGTAAAATACGGATGCGGCCAGTCCCAGCAAGACGCTTATGCCAGCCCAGAATAACAATGCGCGGCGGTTGCCCTGGATAAGTTCTCCCATTTTGATGGACTGTGCCACGCCGGGCGTAAATAGTCCCCTCATGTAATCGACAATGGAATACGATAGGGCAATGCCGGTAAGGCTACCCGCGGACATGACTTGTGTGCCGCGCATGTCCATGACAAATGCCTGTGGCGTTACTGTGGCGCCCGAATACACCATCCCGGCTTCTGATACGACCCGTGCCAGACCGATATAGATTATGGATAGCGCACATAGAAAGACGAGTGCGGTTGTTATGTCCATGCCGATGCGGCAGAGCCAGAAGAGCACAAAAGACAGGCTCACTAAAAATACAAAGACCACTGTGCGGTAGGCCAGTACTTCCCGGGAGTCGTCGGCGGGATACGCTTTTCTAAATGCTTTGAGGAAGACGTCTCGCAAATGCCACCGCGCGACCCACAATCGCCATACGACCAGGCACGCCAGCGCGCCAAAGCACTGATAGGCTTCGGTGGGCGGGTCGGCGCTGAACGAGTCGGTTGATCTGGCTATCTGGTAGCCCAGGCGGTTGAATATGCCGCCTTCTACTACGTGTAATAAGAAGAAAAACCAGACGGAAAACAATACCTGTGTGTTGGCAAAGTACGCAAAGCCAATGGTAAACAGGTTCAGGGGTTCCAGATAGACGTGGGGAGAATACCGCGTAAAATTAAACTTTCCGGCGTGGGGAAAGATCCCGATTCCGGGCATGAGCGGGTAAAACCAGGATAGGGAATTCCACAAGAATAACAAAAATGGTATCGCGGCCATGATCCAGAATAGCTTGCCTCGCATAAATCCCGGTAACAACTTTTTTGATCGCGAATCTTGCGCCATTTCCAGGGGGACGGCCACGAGGGGATAGACCAGTTTTTCGTGTTCTGCCCATTGCTTGCGCAAAATGACCATCATGCTGGCTGAGAGCGCGAATACTGCGACGATAAAGCTCGCCCACCACAGCAGGGGCATCAGCCATACTTCCCAGGGCATGGACGCGCCGGGTGGCAAGCCTTCGTAGAACATGCGCAGGGCTTCGGGGTCTATGGGTACGACCCACGAGTCGAGATTGGGATGATAGAATTCGCCCCATCGATTTTCGGGTGTGGCAAAATAGATTGGCGTGGAAATGACGCCGATGAGAAATCCGGTTACGCCCGAAGCGGGTACCACACCCCCCACCATGCCGATTGCCGCAATTGCCAGCAGTTCTGAGGGCGAAAACGCGCGATGCGATCCCAGGAGTTTCAAGATCGGGTTGACGGCTGCGACCAGCAAGACAAATACGGCCATCAATGTGAGCTGAAAAAAGCTCAGGTTCAGTCTGGATGCATGCACTACGGTTTCGGCATAGGTCACCCACAGGTTGATGAAGACCACTGCGCCCAGTGCAAGACCCACCGAGCGGACTGTCAGGCCCTTTTCTTGTTGGGGATCGGTTTCGTGTACAAAATCAGTTTGTATTGCCATTTCAGCGCCTTTACCACCAGTGAACTGAATGCCCCTGGCCGGGCCACCAGATTGCATCGACGAGAAATGACCAGGCGACGCCAGCGGTATAGCCGACGAGCAGGCCCAGGAATAGGGGCATGGCTTTCCGATAGAGGTTCACGCCGCCGATGCGGAGCAAAGAGGATTTGCATACCCAGGCGATGAATACGGGCATGACCAGAGATGCCGTGTTATCGGCAGCGGAGATGGTCAGGCCGATGGGGTTGATGGGCCACCAGGAAAATCGGTATCTCAAGAATGTCAACAGGGCCATTGCGCCCGCGCCAATGGCGAAAAAAATGATGCGGTTGGGGTCGGGTGCTTTGGGCGTTCGCATCATCGTAAGGGTTGATCCGTAGATGCCTTTTGGGTCGCCGCTGAAGAAGGGGAAGCGCGGAAAATTGTATGCTCCGTAAGAATAGCCCAGATAGAGCATGAGCCATACCGAAGAAACAAATCCGGCGAGCACGCCGATGCCCACGCAATAGAATAACAGACGGCGGTTGCCGCGAATCAGGTCGCCCAATTTGATCGATTGAGCCAGTGCCGGAGTGAATAGTCCGCGCATATAATCGATGAGGGAGTAGGACAATGCGATGGCTGTCATGCTGCTTCCGGATATGACGTGGGTGCCGCGCAGGTCCATGACAAATGCCTGCGGCGTCACCGTGGCGCCAGAATACACGACGCCTGCCTCGGATACCACGCGCGCAATGCCGATGTAAATGACGGCGACGCCGGACATAAAAATCAATGCGGTGCTCAGGTCCATCCCTATTTGCAGGAGCCAGAATAAGACGTAGATGAGGCTACACGACAAAATTAGAACTGCGGACCGGTAGGAAAGTATTTCACCGCGGTCATCTACCGGATGATTTTTGTCGAGTGCTTTGAGGACGACATCGCGCAGATGCCGCCGCGCGACCCACAGTCGCCACACTACGAGACAGGCGAGTGCGCCAAAACACTGCCAGGCTTCGGTGGGCGGGTCTGCGCTGAATGAATCGGTTGATCGCTCGATCTGATAGCCCAGGCGGTTAAAAATGCCCCCTTCCAGGACGTGGAGTAAAAAGAAAAACCAGACTGAGAATAGGACCTGTGTATTGGCAAAGTACGCAAAGCCGATGGTCAAAAATTGCATGGGTTGAATGTACATGCCCGGCGAATAGCGCGTGAAGCGGAAATATCCCCCGTGTGGAAGGATGCCGATGCTGGGCAGGAGCGGGTATGCCCATGACAGGGAGTGCCAGACAAAAATCAAAAATGGTATAGCCGCTGCAATCCAGAACATGGGGCCGCGCATGAATGCGGGGAGAAGACGCGCAGAGAGGGCATCTTGCGACATTTCAATGGGTACGGCGGCGATGGGATAGGCGAGTTTTTCGTATTCTACCCATTGTTTTCGCAAGATAATCATTAGTGTGGCGGAAACGGCAAATACGGCTACCACCAGACTGCCCCACCACGCGAGTGGTGCCAGCCACACGCGATAGGGGATAGGGTTACCGGGCAATAAGCCCTCGTAAAATGCGCGTACAGCCTCCTGATTGGTGGGTACTACCCACGAATTGAGATTAGGGTGATAGTACTCGGCCCATCCGTTTTCGGGCGTGGCAAAATAAAAGGGGGTGGAAATTACCCCGATCAGAAATCCGGTGATGCCGGATGTGGGCACGACGCAGCCGACGATGCCAATGGCGACGACGGATAGCAATTCGGCGGGGGCAAAGGCGTAGCGGCGATTTACAGATTTGATCAGGGGGTTGACTACCCCGATCAGGATGATGAAAATGGCGAGGAGCGTTATTTGAAATACGCTCAGGTTCAGGCGAGAGGTTTTTACCACGGTCTCGGCATACGTCACCCACAGGTTGATGAAGATTACGATCCCAATG
Source organism: Candidatus Latescibacterota bacterium (assembly GCA_965205975.1). Classification (GTDB taxonomy): domain Bacteria; phylum Latescibacterota; class UBA2968; order UBA2968; family UBA2968; genus VXRD01. The sequence goes on along the minus strand of OZ242195.1, from coordinate 3,547,798 downwards.
CCCAGGGCAACCGAGCGGAGTGTTATGCCTTTTGCAGGTTCACCTGTTGGGTCTGATTGCAGTTCTTCGGCCAAACGTCTCTCCTGTTAGCGCAAATGGCACACCCCGCACGGAAGTCGGATTGCGTTCCAATTCCGGCGGGGTATGAAAGATACGGCGAAATGAATAGACGAATAGACGAATAGACGAATCCCGCCCAACCACCCAAAGTTGCTACAACCTCTGTCGTTGATTCGTTGATTCGTTGATTCGTTGATTCGTCCGATTCCTCCTACAATGAACCCGAGAGATTCAGGCGCAGAGGCGGGTCAAACAAATCGCCAAAATTGCTATACGACACGTCTAAGGCGATGTGTCTTCCACCGAATTTCCCTTTGAGGCCACCGCCAATACTCCAGGTTTCCACGTCGTATTTGATCTTATAACCCGCTCGAAGCGCGATGAGGTTCTGTATCCAGAGTTCACCGCCCAGATTCCAGCGTTGCTCGCGGTCGGTGAAGAAAGCGCCTTCAAACGAGCCGGTCAGGGATACGGGATCGCCGAGGTTGCCGTACAATTCCATGGCTATCCCGGTGTGGAATACCAGGGGCATTTCCGATTTTTCGCTCACAATTTCCTGCTCTCCGCCCAGGTTTTTCATGTTCATACCAAGGCGCAGGCTTTGAAAGCCCGTGTACATCAAGGTGCTGACGTTCACGGAGACTGCGCTGAGTGTCTCTGGTCCCAGCGCGGATTGGACAAAGCGCAGGGAGGCTGCTGCCGAGAGCTTGTCGGTCAATTGATAGGCGTAAACCAGGCCGACGGCGAGATCGCCCGAGTTCACCATAGCACCGGTGCCGTCTGGTTCCATGGTGGTCGTTTCGGGTATGTCGGGCAGGGAAAAGTTGACAAAGGAGATTCCGAGTACGCCCCATTGCCCGGTGTTGTAGGCGAGGGACCCGGTGACAAATTTTGATTCGACCAACCATTGAGTATAGCCAAAGGTATAGCCAAAATTGTTCACTTTGGTCAGCCCAGCCGGGTTCCAGAGTATGCCGTCTATCCCATCGGATACCGCGGTAAAAGCATCGCCCATGCCCGCGACTCGGGCATTGTTGGTCACTTTCAAAAAATTGAATGTGGATGGCTTGATCTTGCTGCGGCCCTCTGGATTCAGAATTTCCTCGGCTTCTGGGAAGAGTGCCTGCGCCGAAGCCGGAACCGATAGGGCGAGCACCATCAAAACGATTAGCAACATCGTATTTTTCATAGCTTCAATCCTTGTGTTTTAACGGTTGATTATGAACGCGCCCTTGGTCTTTTGACCGCGACTGGAAGGCACGAGGGACTCCACCACAAAGAAGTACGCGGATGAGGTGGCTTCACCTGTGAGGAAGCGATCTTTTAAGAGCCACTGCGCTTCCCCGGCCGTTGGATCGTTGTGGTTGATTTCGGCAACGAGATCCCCTGAAACCGTAAAGATGGAGATTTTTGCCTGGTGCGGCACCCCGACAAAGCGCAGTTTGAGTGTGCCCTGATAATTGGATTGGGCTTGCGCCAGACTAAACGGATTGGGCACCACGACTACCGGTCTCTCCATATTGTCGGCGGCGTCATTGGCGGCCAAAATTGGGCTGCCCGGAACGATCATGCGCTGTTCCGCTGCGGACCATCCGCTTTCCAGACCATTTTCCGTGAGGTGCTTGCGCACGGTCTCGGGGAGATCGGCAAGGGTTTTGGAGCCTTCGGACCACGACGATTTGGGGCTGGCTACAGAGCGCACATTGTAGGCGAATTGGAATCCGGCCAGCGAATTTTCATCTACCCAGGTGTACGTGCCACCCTGGCTACTGCCAGCTGAAACCTCGCCCACCAGTTCCCATGGTCCGGTTTCCTGCCAGATTGAGCGATAGACCCGATAGGCGACCACATCGGCCTGTCCGTATTCGGGGTTGATGGCTTTTTCTGCGGCATCTGACCACGTCAGCGTAATTTTGGCCTGGGCATTGCTCCCCTGGAAAAAATCTACATCCGGGGGTGCGTTGGGTATCTGGTACTCGTTGTTATAGGCAAATTGCGCGTGGTTTAGATGACGCAGCATGGCTTCTTCACCTTTGGCTAAAAGCGATTTGCGGGCGTCTGGTCCAACATCGCCCACGTTCCACGACCACTTGGTGATGTCATTGGCATAACCCGTCTGGCTGTTGATGTCATATTCAGCGGCCGACCCAAAGCCGTAGGCGAGCACGATTTTGGCTTTTTGCCCGGGTGACAGGCTGTAGGGACCAAAGATCAGGTCTTCCCACTGCATTTGTTCAGAGGGCGGGTTGGCCATTGTGGGCGAGGTGAAGAAGTCGTACTGATCGGCCATGCTCAACGCGCCCCGCGTGGGGTCGTCGATGTTGCGGCGGCCAAATACTTCGTACCAGTGCGACAGGGGTTCGCCCTGTGGATCGACAAAGCCTTCTGCTGCGTCTGCGGCGTTGAATGTGTGACTCCCGGCATTGCGAAAAGCCAGAGGTGCCATAAACTGATAGGCCGGCGCAATGGGCATGCCTTCGGGCCTGCTCTTGCTGCCGGGAAAAGCCGTGACTTCCAGGTCGGAGAAGTAGGGGTCGCCCGTGTCTTCTTCGAAGCTGGATGGGGAATTGCCATCCCACTGGTACATGATGTATTTGCCCTGGAAATCCGCGGGTGATAGCCCACTTAAGGAATTGTTTTCGAAGTTGGGTGCCTCGCTGTAGCGATAGTGGTCGTCCAGTGCCTGACTGCGGCGATAGGTGACCAGGCCGCCTTCATGACCCCAGCGGAAAGATGTTCCAGAGCTGTTGACGTACATGGAGTTCATGACGCCAAGGTAGGTGTCGTCGAGTTGCTGTCCGCCTTGATTTTCGAACTCGAGTTCTATAATGAAAAAGTCGTCGAAATCCTGATGACTCCACGCATGTGCTTTGCGCGTGACGACGATGTTGTGCTTTGTCTGCCACTGCGTGATATGGATTTCTTCGCCTGCATTTTGTACGGGCGGATAAACGCCGTAATCGAAGTTGTGAATTTCGTAGGGTCGCAAATTGGCCGGGTCAGCGGATTGGGGCGAAGCACCTTGCCACCAGTTGGATTTTACCGTGCCTGGACCCACACCGCGATTGGGCACAATGGACTGCATTCCCCACGAGGCTTCTTTTGAGTTGGCGATGTCGTAATTCATGGGTATTACGTCTTCGGTGGGCGTGCGCGGGCCTGTGACCGATACGTATTTTTCACCGCCCACATTGGTCAATACCAGCACGCCCTCGCCAGCCGAGTGCATGTTTGTAAATGCCTTTTGTGCGGCTGATCCCCATGCTTTGTCGCCCCAGTATTCCACAAATTCTTCGGTGCCCAGCAGGGCGTATAGGGAATACAATTCGCCCGGGTAGGACATGCGCATCATCACCCGAGATGGCGTCACCTGATAGTGCATGCTCGACGTACCGGAGTTGGTAAACGAGAGCCACACCTGCGACCGGGTCATGTGCCGCGACGCGCTATAGACCACCTGCGCTTGCAAATCTATTGTGCCGATTGACATGAGGCACAGCACCATCAGACCCGATAGCCATTGTTTTTTCAAGTTTTTCAGAGACATGAATATGCTCCTCCTGTCAGATTAGAACTTAAACCGCGCCCCGGCCACGATGGTTCGGGGTCTGCCCAGCCCGCCGTTGTAGCGGGTCAGTTCGGAAATATCGCCGAAAGTATCGAATTTGCTGTCTCCGGGCGGCGGTTTCTGGAGGCCGTACTGGATCCAGCGGAAACCAGTGCTCGTATCGTCGCGCTGCCCAAAGAGGTTGCGGACTTCCAGGAAGGTTGTGGCTGTACCCGTTTGCCCCAGTCCAAAGTCTTTTTCAAAGCTGACATCGGTCACTGTGGTGGGCGGGCCGTTGCGCCGCTCCCGGGGTCCCGTGGGCGGCGTGTACCAGAATGCGCCGCCAGTCTGCATCTGCCAGACCATGGTCGCGCGGAATCCAGCCAGAGCAGTAACGTGGAAATCCGGCGGTGCAGAGAAGAGGAATTGCACGCTGGCAAAGTTGCGCCTGTCCAGACCGCCATCTAAGGTGGGAATGCTGTAGTTGGCGATGTTGAAGGAGTACAGTCCGTCTTCAACGAGGACTGGCTGTTCCCAGAAGGCATTGCTCTTTGGTTCCATCACATCTGCTTTGGCTTTGTATTTCAGAGCAATTTCATTGGCCTTCTCTGCGAATGCCCTCCGCTCTTCGGCCGTTGGTGCGCGGGGCACTTCCTGTCCGTCGGCTTGCACGGTGACGCCTGCAAAGAACTTGTCGCTGTTCACATATTGAGCCGTGGGAGCGATGAACCATTCCCAGGATGATTTGCCGCCGCGGTGCGCTTTGGCCCAGTTGACGTTGTAAGCCACGTACAGGGCTGTCATCTGGCTGAATTTTTTCTGAAAGGACAGCTCAAATCCGCGAGATGTAGCAAAGCGGCGATTGAAGAATGCGTGGGTGTATGAGGAGTTGAAGCCAAATACCGGCTCGTCGATGAAGAAGTCAGACCCACCGCTGGATAGCGTGCCTTCCTGGTCTTTGTAAAAAGCCGTCAGACCCAATACGTAATCGCCGTAGAAGTTGTAGTCGAAGCCGACCTCAAAGTTGGTCGTGCGTTCGGGTTTCATGTGGACATTGCCAAATTCACCCGCCAGCGGATAGACCAGGGCGTTGAAAATTTCCATCTCGTCGATTTGTCCGTTGCCATTCAGATCTTTGTCCGGTCCGGTGGCCCGCCAGGTGCGGTTGTAAAGGCTTTGCAGGCCGATAAACTGGTGGAAGCGTCCAGTGAAAAATCGAATGGTGGAGCGCTCTGTGATGGGGTGTGAAATGCCCAGGCGCGGGCTGATGGCTGTCTGCGTGGGCGAATCCACGATGGGTACGTTTCGCCAGCGCGTCAGCGAGTTGTAGTGGTTCCAGGTGACGTGGTCCATGGCGCGGCCAAAGGATTCGCCGGGCGCGAGGACTTCGTAGCGCACACCCAGATTGACGATCAGGCCCTCAAATTCCATTTTGTCCTGGATATAAGCCGCGTAGGTCGCGGGATTAAAAGGTTCCATGCCCACGATGGGATCGCCCTTGCCCAGCAAGCGGATGTTGCGTTCGCGGGTTGTGTTGAAAATCACATCTTGCTGTTCGATGCTGTTGCGGATGATTTCGAATCCGGCTTTTACAAAGTGTCCCCGCGTCACCTGGCTGGACAAGTCGCCTTTTAACAGGATGCGCGTGCGCCGCGCCCAGCTAAAGGCGTGGATATCTCGCGTGCCGTAAAATCCGTTTGCACCGCGAATGATATCAGTTGTCTCTGACGGTACGTCACTGGTATCGAGAGATGTGCTCTGGAAAGATACGCGGACTTCGTAAAATGTTTTGGGCGATATGGTGTGTGTCAAGACGCCGTAAAATACCTGATCGGTGCGCGGCGACTTGCCCGAGGAGCTATATCCTGCGGGCAGGTAGAGGTTGAGGCCGCTTTCCGAGATGCCCCGCACTCCGCCTGGCGGCACGCCCGTGGTTGCGCCGCCCGGACCGCGTACCACACTGGTCGAGCCGTTGTTGAATCCGTCTTTGTACACCCATGTGGTGCCGAGCTTGAATTTGTACTTGTCGCCCGGCCGATAGGTCGCATTGGCCGATGTGTTCAGGTTGAAGGGTGCGTGATTGGAAGGTCCTGGAAAAACGGATGCCTGCCGATCTGTATAGGTACTGAGGAAGAAGCCGAGTTGTGGATTGATTGGGCCGGAGACGTTGCCTTCCAAAAAATGTCCTAATGCTTTGTCGTAATCCGAAGGCGATGAATCTATATTGGGATTGCCGGTGTCCGGGGTTTTGCCCTCTAACAGCGGGCTGTTATAGACGTTCGCGCCCCAGTGCTTTAGCCCCGGCAGGGTCAGGCGGTATTCGCCCAGGCCGCCATATCGCTCTTTGGCTTCGCGGCTCACCAGGCTGATCACGCCGCCCTGTGCATTGCCGTATTCGGCGTTCATGCCGCCGGTGACGACGGCGACTTCTTGCAATGCCCCGCGCGCCAGGCTGTTGACCTGTGAGGCTGTGTTGTTTTCGGCTACGCCATCGTCGTTGGACAGGCGAATGCCGTCGATTTCCACAAAGACTTCGTTAGTGCCATTGGTTACCGAGGCGGTATGGCTTGCGCGGATGCGCATGGCGCCGTCCAGGGATACGCCGGGTTGCAATTCGATGATTTCTGCCGCGTTTCGCGCGAGGGGAACCTGTTCGACTTGTTCGACGCCTACGATATAGCGACTCACGGTTTTATCGGGTTCCACGGCAGGCCGCTCGGCAATGACGACCAGTTCGCCGAGTTCTAAGGCTGCTTCCTGGAGTACGATATCCACTGTGGTGGTCAATTCGACCTGTACCAGGACGTTTTGGATGGTTTCGGTGCGGTAGCCTACCAGGGATGCTTCTACTTCATGCACGCCCGGATCGGCAGCTAATATTAAAAAATAGCCGTCTGTATCGGTTACGGCACCGCGCCGCGTGCCCTTCACGACGACGTTGACACCCGGTAGTGCCTCACCCTGGGCATCTTTTACCACACCGGTGACTTTTCCTGTTGTGGCTATCCCATCGCCCGGATGGAAGACGCATAGCGCGCCGACCAGGATCAGGAGATAGCCCAAACGAATGTTAAAACGCATGTTGAACCTCCGTTATTATTTGGGGAAATACAACTTGAGCCGAACACCTATGTTGAGTTTGTGAAATGGAAATGCCTCTTGTAAGCCCCAGGCTTCCAGGGGGCGCACATGACCCCAGATGATGTGGTATTGTGCCCGAAGGTCAATGGCAAAATTCTGAGAGGCGAAATATTCGACGCCCACACCTGCGTTTACACCCAGAGCCGTGCGAACATCTGATTCGGGACGCTGTATCAAATTGGTGTCCAGCGTTCCGCTCTGACCGGGATAAATCAATCCGCTGATTTCGTTGTTGTAGTGGTAAAAGCCCGATCCGATGACGAAGTAGGGTGCGCCGCCCCCGGTGTCTAATTTTGCACCTCCGCCGTCGAAGTGGTAAATATAGTTGGCGGTTACCGTAAACCAGGTCATTTCTGAACTGGCGTTGGAGCTTTCGTATTCCTGCAGGTCAACCGACCACAGGAATCTGCGGTTTTCCAGTTCGCCCGAGCCGTATTTGGCATACCGCGCGTCCAGTTCAAATGTCCAGGTTGGGTTGTTGATGCGAGAGACCGTTCCCCCGATGTCAATCCCACCCGAGGGGAACCACTGGTTCAACTTGAACAGCGGCACGTCGTATTGCCCGGTCACCCCAACAGACCAGGTGCCGTTCACTTCTGCCACTCCCGGCCCAACAAGGGCCAGACTTAGTAACGCTGCTACAATGAACTTCATAGAACGACCTCCTTTGTTGCGGTTTGTGTGATGATTTACATGCTGCAGGGAAAACACTTCTACTCTTAATATTATAGGCATTCCTCCTTTCGGATCTCGGATGAAATGTGATGGCGATTAAAATGATTTATTTTATTTTTAAATTGAATTAATGTTTAAGCCAAATTAATATTTAAATTAAGGTAGGTCAATCGAAAACGATAGTGTTTCTATTTATTTTTATAAAGAAAAAACGCCCTGGTAATAATACCAGAGCGTTTTGTTTTTCTCTTGCGAAGTTGGTGACTTATTTGGTCGTGAATGGCTCACTCGTCGCTACGAGCATGACCAGGTCTTTCAAGCCATAGCCCTGTGTTTTCAAATTGTGTACGATGCGATCCACTTCGGGGCGGTCGGTGGCTTCCAATGTGCGTCCGGTCGCGTAGGTAAGCATCTTTTCTGTCAGACAGCGGGCAAATTGATCTTTCTTTCCCATGAGGATCTTCTTAAAGCCCACAAGGTCGTCGAATTTGCTGCCATCTGATAGGACATCTGATGCATCTATTTTTGGTTTCTTGGGACCGTAACCATATCGCCACGCGCCTATGGGATTGTAATTTTCCAGTGCAAAGCCCAATGGATCAATGTGGCGATGGCATTCGTTACAGGTGGCGATATTGCGGTGTTTTGCCAGTTGCTGACGAATGGTCGTCGATCCCCGAATGTCGGGTTCGAGTGGCTCGATATCGGGCAGGGGTGGCGGGGGTGTTATGCCCAATATGTTTTCTAATACCCATACCCCGCGCACCACGGGCGATGTTTCGATGCCGTTGGATGTTGCCGTCAATACGCTGGCGTGTCCCAGCAGGCCGCCGCGTTGGGGGTCGTTGAGTTTTACTTTGCGAAATTCCCGGCCTTCTACGCCTTCTATTTTGTATAACAAGCTCAGGTCCCGGTTGACGAAGGTGAAGTCCGAGTCAATGAAATGCGCGATGCTCATGTTTTCGTCGAGGATGTGCTGGAAGAAGGCGTGGGTTTCTTTTTTGATCGCGTCTTCGAGATGCGCCTGATAGTACAATCGGAAATTGCGCGGGTCGGGCGGCATTTCGCCAATTTTGTACAGGGCTAACCAGCGTTCTGTGAAGTTCTCTGCAAATGCCCGTGCCTTCTCGTCTTTTAACATGCGATTAATTTGTGCGCGCAAGACATCGGGTTTGTGCAATCGCTTCTTTTTTGCCTGCGCAATCAATTCCTCATCGGGCAGGGATGACCAGAGAAAATACGATAGCTTGGACGCGAGGGCATAGTCGTCTAATTGGCCTTCGTTTTCGTAGAGATAGAGGAAATTGGGCGAACACAAGATGGCTTTTAAGCCCATTTTGATGGCCTGGACGCGCGAGGCGCCAGCTTTTTCGTGCTGCTCGACCAGTTGCAGGATGTGCGCGATTTCACTGTGTTTGACCGGGCGGCGATACGCGCGCGTTGCAAAGCGCGTCAGGATATCGCGCGGTTTGACTTTGTTGGGATCGCGCTTGCCAAAGATGCTCGTGTGCGAAGGCGGGGGCCACTGTTCGTAAAGGGGACCTTCGATTTCGACTTTGTATATGCGAATGGTCGGTCCGAGATAATTCATGACTGTGACTTCGGTTTGCCGGCGTACGAGTTCTTGATCTTCTCGTTGAGATAGTTTGCGCCGGTCTGTTTTTTCGTATAGCTGGGGGTGATAACGCCTCAGAAGGCCCCCCCAATAAAGAGTGACGGGTCCGTTTGGATAGGTGACGCGCGGCATATAGGACTCATCCAGCCAGAGTTTGCGTTCGTAATCGCGCGGTTGTCCATCTGCGATCATTTCAAATTCGGCCAGTGTGATATCCGATGTGTTGCTCTGCCGCAGGTCGCCATAACGCCCGGATGCGGCGACAATGCCCATGCGCATGGGTTCATTTTCATCTGTTCGCAGCATTCTGTCATAAGGGTGTTGCTGGTTGTGTGCAGATGCGCGAACGCGAACGCGGTACATTCCCGAATGCGGTACGCCTTTTCGGAATCTGTCGATGGACATGTATCCCCAGCGGTCATCGGGGCGGCGGAATAGCTCGTCGTATCCCTGTTTCAAGCGGCGGCTCGCCGGTGATAAAAATCCACCGCCTCCGCGCATGATGGGAAAGGTAAATTCGTGTGTTTTTACTTCTGGCGGCGGGCCGGGCAATAGGGCGCGCTCTACGATTTGATCGGCTGCGTCGAGATATTTTTCGACCAGAAAATCCGACATGACGAGGGTTTTGCCGATGTTGTCGAATCCGTGTTCTTCGTCGTCCTGGGGAAATGCATCTGTGGGGTCAAACATGGTCATGTCCAGATGCAACAGGTCCCGAATGGTGTTGCGGTATTCCTTCCGATTCAAGCGGCGCAATACCGTTTGTCCACCCGTGCTTTCTTCTGCTTCGTAATGCGCTTTTAGCGCGCTGGTGATCCAATCGATTACGGGCTTCATTTCAGCCAGTTCTGGCTGCGGTTCTTCATAGGGCGGCATTAAGCCGAGGTTTAACATGTCGGCGATATTTTGCCAGGTTAGCAAGACATCTTCATTGTGAAAATCCAACGTGAGGGTGTCAAACCGCAGGTCTGCTTTTTGAAGCTCTGCGCCGTGGCAATGTTGACATCGCTGCGCCAAAAATGTCCGCACGGTGTTTTTGTATGTCGCATCCCCTTCTGCCCATGCAGTCGCTGACGACAAGAGGCCAATCAGGAGGAATAGAACGCTTTTTTTCATTTTACTTCAAATCCTTTCAGCGTGCCGGTGCTCTGGCCGAAATGATCGATTTCTAATCCAAAATTTTGCAACATAGATAGGTACAAATTGCTCAGTGGAACGCGCTGGGGCTTTGCTTCTGGAAATACTATGTGCTGCCCGTGATTGAATCCGCCACCCGCGAGCAAGATGGGCAGGTTTTTGTTAGAGTGCGAACTGCCATTGCCCATGCCGCTGCCCGATAATACCATGGTGTTGTCAAATAGGGTTCCCCCGGCGGGGTCTTCAATGGCTTTGAGTTTGTCGAAGAACAGGCCCAGGTGTTCCATCTGGTATTTTTCAATTATTGTCAGGCCTTCCATGAGTTCGGGCAATTTGCCGTGATGTGAGTATTTGTGGTAATTTGTGTTCAAGCCCAGGTCCGTGGTTTTGATCCCCTGGCCGACTTCCAGGGTTGCGATCCGCGTGGAATCTGTTTGGAGTGATAGGGCAATGAGGTCGTACATCAAGGGCAGGGTTTCGACAAAGGGGCCATTTTCCGGCATTGCCATATTGACCTGGGGTTTAGGTTTGTCCAGCCACGCTTTGGACATGCCCAGCTTTTTCTCGACTGTGCGCACAGAGGTCAGATATTCTTCCAGTTTTTCCCGGTCTCTTTGTCCCAGTTTGCGCTCAAAGGATCGCGCTTCTCCCATTACGGCGTCTAAGATGCTGCCGTGCTGTTCGAGCGCGATTGCACGTTGCTTTTTCTCTTGTGCTGTGGTATCTACAAATAGTGCTTGAAATACTTTTTGGGGATTGTTAATTGGCGGTACCCGCACGCCCGTGCGCGTCCAGACCATTTCGCAGTGGCCATTGATGCTTACGTTTAACGAGGGAAACCGCGTGTTGACGCCCACAAATTCCGCGGCTTTTTGATCGATGCTGATGTTGCCTTCGGGCATCATTTTGGCGTCTTTGATGCGGATGCCGCTCAAGAATGTATGCGCGGTGCGGTGTCCGCCGGTTACGCCGTGGTCCAGGTTGGAGAAGATTGTGAAATCTTGTTGATGCGCTGATAGGGGTTGCAGGAGTGTGGGGAGTGTGTAATTTCCTCCGCTTCCCGTTGGGAAGAATCGCTCGGGGATCATTCCAAAGGGGTTGCCAATACATACCAGCCGCTTTGCGGTTTGTTCGCGGGCAAGTGCAAATGCCCGACTCGCAGTTCGCCCCACGGGGATCATGGCGTCTAAAAACGGCAATGCCAGACAAACACCTGCACTTCTGAGAAATGTGCGCCGATTCAGTGGTTTCATGGGAGGCTCCTTTTTTTGCGATTACAGTTACATTTATTCACATTTATTTACAATTATTTACAGTTATACTGATTATGAATCAAGGTATACAATAAATAACGAAAATTGTGGTCTATGACAAGAAAAATTATACATGGCCTTAAGTGTATTACACGCTTATACGGGGCTTAGATTCATAAACACCGAACGCCGCAGGACATTGTTGTTTATATTACTGACGTTACGCAAGTCTGGGTGTTTGTCATGCTGAGCGGAGTGTAACGGAGCCGAAGCATCTGTTCCACCTGTGCTGGTAGTAGATTTTTCGACTCCACTGCGCGGAGTTTATCTTGAGCGAAGCCGAAAGGCTCAAAATGACAGACCCATGATATTGTGCAGATCATCAGTTAGAAGTAAATTTTTGGGACCTATATCTTTCCGGAGGCGTTTCTGTAGAGATAGAAACCGTATTGGACTGTTTTTTTTAGAGGAAATAACTATGCGTATCGCAATAATATTTTTGAGTTTGATGGTCGCAGCTTTTGAACTGCACGCCAGCGAGATGGACCTGCCACCGCGCGGGGAAGGGTCCATAGCTTTCGAGATCGATGTGTGCAGTTTTCGATATCGGGGCCGCGAGGGATTCGAGGAAGTGATATTGAGGTTTCCGGTGGCGCAATTTGCATTTTTGAGGCAAGATTCGGGGATTTATCTCGCGCGGTACAAGCCTTCGCTACGGGTCTTAAACGATGCCGGAGAGGTTGTGCAACAGGTGGAGGCGGAAAGCAGGCTGACCGCCGAGTCGCTGGAAGCCACTGTCGATACAGACCGCATGGTATATGATATGGTGCAGGTGCGCTTGCCCACAGGTCGCTATCGCGGGGAACTGACTTTGAGTGACTTGCAGGCCGACCGGGCGGGATTGGCGGTATTTTCTCTCGGTGTGCCCGCTTACGATCCCGGAAAAATAGGCATGAGCGATCTGTATTTGTCTTCCGGATTTAATCCACAGGGGGCTGGAGAGAGCCTTGAGATGTTCCGAAAAGACGGGCGCTTGATCCTGCCCAACCCGGCGCGGCAATATCGGCGGGGGAATACGCTCTATCTGTATTTTGAGGTGTATTATCTGGGCTATCAGAGCCACCGGGTCGAGATGCAGATAGAAGACCGATACGGGCATCGCCTCTGGCGCGATCAGCGGTCATTTCCCGGGTATCGGGGTGAAGTCAAATTCGCCGAGGGCATTCCCACTCATGAACTGCTACCGGGGACATATACGTTGCGGGTTCAGGTAACGGCGGGGCGGGATACACTCGTATCGGCTCGAAAATTTGAGGTGATGGGTGAGACGCTTGTTCCGGCTTCGGGTTTTGATGATCGGCGAGCAAAAACAGCGCAGCATTTGTTAAAGCGGTTTGGGGGTTCCGAGGTTGAAGCCACTTATACTGGTCTGGGGCGCGCAGACCGCGCGGCGTTTCTCTACGGGTTCTGGATGGACCGCAATCCGATTGTGGCGCGGTCGTATTACAATCCGCTACTCGGTTTTGGTGTGCCTCCTGACCTGGATGGGGCGATAATCACAGCCCTGGGCAGGCGCAGAGAACTGGCAAAGCATATCGATCCGCGCTATGCGGCCCGACAGGTGCTGCCGGATACGGCAATGGCGCAGGCGGCTCTGGAGATGCTTGAGGCGCTTCTCGATGAAGATGGAAACGATTTGATGGGACGATCCGCGCAGGGATATGCCTATTTGTTTGCCGGCAATTTACCCTTTGCGGAACAGACGTTTAACTCGGCGTTGAACGCAGGTGGGGTGTTGCCCGAAGTATATAATGGTGTGGGGATATCCCATATTGGACGCAGGCGGTGGGATGAGGCCGTGGTGGCTTATGATCAGGCTTTGGCTCTTCGCCCCAATTGGAAAACCGCACAGGCCAACCGTGCGCTTGCCCGTTTGCTGGGGGGCAAACAACGGGCAGAAGACGCCTTGAAAGAGGCGATTGAAGCGTATCCGCATCACCCCGAGTTGCTGTATTTGCTCGGGCGGGTGTTTGAACGCGAGGGCAAGGTCGAATCTGCCGAGAAAGCTTATACCCGACAGACTGTGGTGAATCCGATGCACGCACGGGCGCGGTTCGATTTGGGGCGGATATGGTTGAAGCGGGAACAACGCACAAGGGCGACGCGCGTGTGGCGCGAGTTGATGGATACGCGTCCTGAATTGCGTGCGGAATGTCTTCCCTTGCTATTGGGCGTGTATCAACTGATGGGACAGACAGGAGAAGCGCAGAAGGTGATGGCGGAGTATTTGCGTACGGTAGATGACGACACGCGCGGTCTGCTGCAAGACATTCGTCTATTGGCAACGCTGGAAGAGACCGTTGCTTACGAGGCATTGCCGCCCGAACAGCAGCCGGACTTTGTTCGGATGTTCTGGCAGCGCCGCGATCCCACGCCGGCCACGCCGAGCAATGAGCGTCTGGTGGAGCACTATCGTCGGGTGTTGTATGCGATGCAGCATTTTTCGTCTGGACAAAAGCCGTGGGACAAGCGCGGGGAGATTTATATTCGCTATGGCGAACCAGCCCACAAGAGCCGCGCAGGCGATGTGCGCTATGAGATGGATCCCGATGTCGTGCGGGTTAAGGAGCGGTTGTGGATGGGGCTGACGCCCGAGGCGCATAAGGAGATTATCGCGCGGATGGGCAGGTTGCGGACATCGACGCGGGATGTGCAATATCAGGGTGAGGATGCAGGAGATTTGATTGTTTCAGATTTTGAGTCTATTGATTACGAATTGAATCCCAATCGCACGTTTTTTGGCGGCGGTGCCGATCGCAATGATGGAAACTATTATGACGATGTTCAGGATTCGCACCGCGATCGCGATGCGGGTATGACTAATATCCGGGGTTTTCCCATTTTTCCCATTGATGGGGGTTCGAATTGGGAGTACTGGATTTATCCCGATGTGGCAGGGGGTATTGAGGTCGTGTTTACGGCGTTGGATTCCCGCGGCGGGTTCGATTTTCCCGATATGCCGCAGGGTCGCGTGCTGTCAACTTTTAATCAGAGCCAGTGGACGGCAAAAAGACCCGATCGGGTGATGGCGCGGGCGGTGCGGCAACAATCTGAAATTTATCGGGCCGTAACAGATGATTTAGCATTTCACTTCGATGCGATAGATTTTCGCGGGGAGAATCCGCGCAGCCGGTTAGAGGTCTATTGCGGTGTGCCTTTGGTTGCTCTGATTGACTCGGGGCGAACTGAAGGTCGTGTTGAACGGGGTATTGCTCTGTTTGACAGTACGTGGACACCGGTTTTTCGGAAGGTCGCCGGGTTGCCTTTTGCCGTGTCAGATGATGCTGAGGTGGGTAGTGGAACTCTATTGATTGATGAGTTGGCGCTCAATGTGCCGCCAGGCAAATATTATTTGGGCGTGGAAGTGCATGATCGCGCTCACAATGCGATGGGGGCTTATACGCGCGAGGTGGAGGTGGAGGCTTATGAGGGTGGTGAGTTGGGATTGAGCGATATAGAGATGGCCGGATCGGTAGTGGAGGATGCTGGAGGGAAGGTCAAAGGAGGGCATAAGGTGGTGCCTATGCCATCCAAAACCTATGTGCCGGGACAGCCCGTGACGATTTATTACGAGGTCTATGGGCTGACATCCGATGAATTTGGTCAGACGCGCTACCAGATGGATTACAAAATTTCACCACGCAAAGGCAAACCCCTGATTGTGACGATTTTGCGCGCGGTCGGAACATTGTTGGGTATTGAGGAGAAGAAAGAGGTGACAATTTCTTACGAGCAGGTGGGTACGCGGGAAACAGAGTACAATTATCTGGAGATCGATGTGAGTGGGTCAGAGGCGGGACACTATGAGATGGAGGTGACGGTAACGGATTTGAATACGGACATGAAGGTGAGCAAGGAGGTGATATTTTTTATTGCACCTTGACATCTCTTCTGCTCAGTGGTGGCACAATTCAACAAAAAGCCCCGTATAGCGCGGGGCTTTATTTTTTGTTTTACATCCATTTGGTATTTGACCAGATGAAATGGTCGAAATGTCAAATATCGCGGGACATTTTTGTTTGTGCGCTGGCTCACTTTTTTGATTTTAGCAAGTTATTTTTTGAAATTCCGATAATTCAAGTTTAAGTTTTTTTAAAACAATATGTTATAGATAGTATTTACACATTCTGTAAGTTGGCGTATATACTTGACAGATTTTGAGGTGCATATTAAATTGGGCAGAAGAAGAATTATCGGAAATTATTCACAAGTTGATAAACTGAGAATTAACATCGCAGACCGAAAGGAGGTGGGACATTCAAGCCCGCTTTTGCAATCACAGGGAGGGGTTGAGAAGGAGGTGATGTTAAGGGCTGAGCAGATAATATTTTGCAGGTGATATTGCTCCATTCAGATGGAGAAATTTCGTTGGGAATGAGCCGGGTGGTTTTTTCCTTATCTTTCCCAATGCCTGGGAAAGAAACCAAAGGAGGAGTTTATGTACCGTTTGAGAGCTGGGTTTATAGCCTTGCTTGCTATTGCTCTGGGGTTTGGGCTGGCGTATCAGGCCGATGCACAGACCACCACGGGTAAAGTTTCGGGTCGCATTACAGATGCTGGGGGTGATCCCTTACCAGGTGCTAACGTAGTTCTTGTTGGCACCAGAATGGGCGCCACAGCAGATGTCAATGGCGATTACTTCATTATTCAGGTTTTGCCTGGCGTGTACGAAGTTCAGGCATCACTTGTGGGATATCACACGGTGAGTAAGACGGATGTGGTGGTGAGTATTGATCGCACCTCGCCTGTGAATTTTTCTCTGACAGAATCGACCGTCGAATTGAGTGAGATTACGGTGGTGGCTGAGCGTCCGCCGGTTGAATTGGAAGTTTCTTACGCTCAGACGATTATGAAGGCAAGTGAAGTCCGCGAAGCACCAACGGGTCCTCGTCTGCGCGATGCGTTTGCCACACAGGTAGGTGTGGATAGCGATGACTGGGGTTTGACTATTCGCGGTGCCAGTGAAGAAGAGATGTTGTACACAATGGACGGTGTGGGTATGAAAGACAACCGCAATAACCGTCCGTATTCTTCTTTTAGCAAAACAAATCTGGCAGAAGTTCAGATTTTGACGGGTGGCTTTAGTGCTGAATATGGCGATGCGCGCAGTGGCGTTGTCAATATTGTGACCCGCGAGCCGCGTCAGTTTACAATCAGTGCCGATGCGCGTTATAATCCCGCTGGTCGCAAGCACTTTGGTCCCGACGTATATAGCTCGGACAACTGGTGGGATATCGGTCGCTTTGAGAGCGATGGTCCCACAGCAGATAGCAATGGCGATGGTGTACCTGATTTTAAGGGCTGGACGCAGGAGTTCAATGATCGCGGCGGTCCGGCAGGCGAATGGACTGCGGGGATTTTCGATCTTCCGATAACAACGGTTGCTCAGGCCAAAGGGATATGGGCATGGCAGCATCGCAATTTTGAATTGGAAGGGAATAATGGTTTTAATGCCAATGCTGCTGATCGCGAATCCGATTATCTCTACGATGTGACAATTGGCACACCGGTGATCAAGGATAAATTGTCGGTGATGGTGACCAATCAGCGCGAGCGCACGGCATATACGTACGATTTGTCCAAAACGTCGTATCGCGACAACCTGGCACAGGCCAAATTGACGTTTACGCCAACAGCCACGACAAAACTATCGCTGGGGTATTTGCGCGGTTGGGCAGATGGTACAAAAACTGGCGACTTTACGGGAACCTTTGTCAGGTCACAGGTGGAAGCTTCGCGCCGTTTTGACGATGTTCAGATGTTTGCGCCGGGGTCTCAAGCCAATCAAGAGACCATTGACCGCAATTATTATACTCTGAACTGGTCGCACACATTGTCGCCCAAGACATTTTACAATTTTACTGCGCGGTATGGCAGAACGGATTGGGAAGCCACATGGCAGAAACCTCAAGCCGTGGGTATTCCCGCAGCAGCGGTTTATCCCGATGGTCGGGTTGAAGAAATTACCGAATCCGGCGTTGCATCCGCGCAATCAGCAGGTGCTGTGATTCTGGATGAAGCGCCTGTGGGTTGGAACTATGCCAACCGCCGCGTTGATATTCTGGGTATTTACCGTTTGCGCGGTGGCGGTGGTGCCAGCCGTTCAGCGGACTGGTCTTATATCAAAGAGACGGATATAACTTTTGATATTACCAGTCAGATGACGCCACATCACCAGGTCAAAGCCGGTATTCAGGCACATACATTCTTTCTGCGTGAATATCGCGGTTATACCTCCACGTTGCCAGACCGCCCCGAAGGTTGGGAAAGCGACAATCCGGCAGATATCGTGGCGACGCAAACAGCCAACTTGCACAATTATTGGGTGAAGACGCCGTGGTATGGCGGTTTCTTCGTGCAAGACCGTATGGAGTATCGCCAGATCGTGGTGAATGCGGGGCTGAGGCTGGATTTTCACCGTCCGGACAAGTGGTTTGATCTGGTAGGACAGCCGCATGCAGAATATCTGGGATCGAATGCCGAATTGTTATACGAAAATCGACGCTCGGTTCGCGCGCCAACCCAGTGGGAGTGGAGTCCGCGGTTTGGCGTGTCTCATCCAACAACTGCGACTTCCAAGCTCTATTTTAACTACGGTCACTTCTATCAGGTGCCGACGACAGTGGAACTTTACCGCGCGCAATCCGGTGCGGGTGAGCCGCTGGAGAACTTTGGCAACACATGGGTAGAAATGCCACAGACCATCGCTTATGAGCTCGGTTTTGAGAAAAGTTTTGAAGGTACATATCTGGCTTCGGGCACGGTGTATTTTAAGGACATCGACAAGGAACTCGAACCCAACACGAGTTATTATCCCGAAAACAGTACTGGCAGGCGTACGCGGTGGACAACCCAGGGACGGATCAAGGATGTGCGCGGTTATGAGCTTGCTTTTAAGAAATCGCGCGGTCAGTTCTTTACGGGTTTCATTTCTTATGATTACCGTCAGGAGCGCAGCAAGCGGATTGGGTGGGAGAATATCTACGATCAGAACACGGTATCGACG
Source organism: Candidatus Latescibacterota bacterium (assembly GCA_965205975.1). GTDB lineage: Bacteria > Latescibacterota > UBA2968 > UBA2968 > UBA2968 > VXRD01. Next base: position 3,529,304 of record OZ242195.1, on the reverse strand, counting down.
CCTTCCCGATTGACTATTGAGGCCAGTGCTAATGCCGCCAATCCACAATTTAAGCCGCGTCCAATCTGGAAGTTGGGTTTGAACTTCCGAACGCCGCTGGATTACGGAGCCGAACAGCGCATGTTGAAGGGCGGTTGGGAAGCCAACTTGTTCTATCGCCGAGAAGGCGGTTGGTGGATGAATCACAATCCGACCAATGACGCTGCGCTGCAGAATGTGTTGAATGTGCAGTGGACAGATAGCAACATGGCAGATCTGCGGATTTCAAAAGCCTTTGATACCACGGGCGCACCGCTGTTGTATTTGGAAATTCACAATATTTTTAATTTCAAGAACTTCAACAATCTGCGTGACTACGATGGCGAGGTCTGGGACTATCCAGGCACAAATGACGATGCCAAAGCCGACGCGTATATGGAGCGACTTGGCTGGACGGTTGGTGCCGACGGCAAACTTCAGGAAGGTAGCCGTCCGGGTTCCGATGTCGATCTGGACAATTTCCAGGAAACGCGCCGTCCTTATATCGTCTATCTGGACCGTCGAGACATCACATTTGGTTTGCGATTCTCGTTCTAATGTGTGTCCATTTTCGCCCTCTCCTGTGAGTGGGAGAGGGCGACAGATTTTGAATCGTATTTACAGGAGTATAAACTTATGAAACGTTTTGTATTTGTGCTGATAGCGATACTGATGGCTGGCAGTGCTTATGCACAGGGGCACGAGATCGGTACGCTGTGGAGCTCGGGGCGTCTGATTTGGCCCGGCGGTCTCGAAACAGGCGATACCGATCCGGATATCGGGTATCGCATTGGCAATCCGGGTTTTGCGGTAGTGGGGCTATATTCGTCGTTTAATGTGCCCAGCTATTACGAAGGCGGGCAACATCTGGTGAATACCACGCAAAGTCCCTGGTGCAATGACCTGCTCGATGACCTCGCCGATTTTTCGTCTTCGAGGTTGGGGGGCACACAGACGCGACTGAACAGACCCAATCCGAAGTTCTTCCGCATTAATCCACCAACGTTGACTCAGGATGGCAAAGAGATATTGCGTACGAATTGGCGTTTGTTCCCCGAAGACGACGATGCCGTGCGGTCAGATTTGGGTGCTGATTTTATGATCAGTAGCACCATTGTAAACTCTGAGGGCTTGCGCATTGTGCGTGAGACGTATTCCTGGGCAAACCACGATGCCGACGATATGATCTTTGAAGTTACCACGATTACATATCCGGAAAATCCGCATGTGGTTGATCTGCGCGCGGGCGAACGCGGCATTGCTGCAAGCCCGGAAACGGCGCAGAAAAACCCGTCTTATGACAATTTCCACGTTGGGTTGAACTACTATTTGCAGCGCGGTGGTTCAGGTCCTGCAGGTGGCGCGCATATCACGATTAATCCCGAAGATGGGGGCCGCGCTTACGATGCTGGCCTGCTCGCTGGCGGTATATGGGATGAGGTGAATTACTGGGATGATGATGAAAAGCTACTCTACATCCACGACGGCGATGACAGCGATAAGCTGGGGTATCGCCCCGATGGCGATGATCGCGGCGAACCCGCGCCAGCAGTTGGCGATTTGCTCGATGGGGTGCGCGATGCCAATATCAGTTCGGGCGAATTTATGGAATCGCACTACAAGGGGCGCGTGTTTTTGCATGTGGATAAGACGCCTACCAATGATCCCAATGTGTTGGGCGAGAACTGGCTGGATGACAATTCCAATCCCGAAAATGCACAGCCGCGCCATGTGCGCTGGGTGCCGGGTGAAGTGTGGACGAGTACGCGCACAGCAGACCGCAAGACGGTGTATGACTTTTATGTGCAGCCGAACTCGATCCGCCGCGACGACCGCATTGCGATTTCCGATCCCGACAGGCCAGGGTATGTAACCACAGAGCAGATCTATCAGTGGGTCACGACCTTTGGTCCCTGGGACTTAAAGCAGGGGCAGAGCATTCACATTGTGTCAGCCGTGATTGTCGCCGGTCCGTCTGAAGCGGAAAACAAACGCGTGGGCAAGGCCTGGGCAGATGGCACGATTGGTTTTATGGAAAAAGAAGCTTTTCTCGACAGTGGTCTGGATTCGCTGAAGGCGACCGTGGCAGTTGCACGCGAGGCATGGGCAAATCGCACGGGCACGATGCCCCGGTTGCCCGCTACGCCCAATTGGCCCGCTTCAGTGACGGTGACCTCTGGTCCCGATCTCAACGAGTTGAGTTGGGATGCGGTTTCTGGTGCGGCTCATTACAATGTGTACCGCTACGCGGGCCGCCATACAGAAGTGCCCGAGCTGATCGGATCGCCGACAGGTACTACGTTTAACGATGAGACGGCTCTTCGCGGCACGAGGTATTATTATTCCGTGACAGCCGTTGATGCCAATGGTCTGGAGAGCAGCCGGTTTGCCACGCGCACCGAAGCAGAGGGCGTGAGTCCCTTCCGCGGTCCTGCCAGTGATATTACGCAGGTTCGCATTGTGCCCAATCCCTATCAGGTGCAGGGCGGGCAACTCAACGATGGGGGTTTTAACTATCAGGGACAGCCCAATAAGCTGCAGTTTGTGAATTTGCCTGGGCAGGCGGTTATCCACATTTTTACCATTACCGGTGATCTCGTGACCCGCATTGACCACACTTCTGGCTCTGGCGACGAGTCGTGGGATCTGATGACTTCGGATAATAACCAGTTCCTGGTGAGCGGGATTTACTTTGCTCACATCGAAGATACGGCAACTGGTGCCAAGCACATCGAACGCTTTGTCGTGGTCAGGTAGAGAGCTTCCAGCAGTCAACAGCTATAGTTGACTTGCTTTTGATCAAGGAGATAAGTTGTGAAATACACAAAACTGGCCCTTATGATGCTCGCGTTGTTTTTCGGGCTTCTGGCTACAACAACGCAAGCGCAACTGCGTGTGCCAGATAAAATTTTGCCAGAGAATCACGAAGAAAACAATCCCATATTTATCAAAGTTGCTCAGGCTGGCTTTACATTTTTGAAGTTGCCGACCAATGCGCGTTCTGCAGCCCTTGCAGGTGCAGGTACAGGCATGATCGGTTCTGCGTCTGGTGTGTTTACCAATCCCGCAACGCTGGCGTTTTTTGATGGTCGTGAAGCATTTTTCACTTATGTTTCATGGATTGCGGATACCAAAAGCCAGGTCGCTGGTGCGGCGCTCAATATTCCGGGCCGCGGTACCTTTGGTTTGGGATTTGTGACTTATGATGCCGGTAATTTCAATGGCACTGCCATTGATCCAAATCCTGCAGGCGCGGGTTTTACAGAGACGGGAACGTTTACAACGTCGAATTACGCGCTTTCTGCGGCTTATGGTATGAAGATTACAGATCGCTTTTCAGTGGGTGCGAATATAAAGATTGCCAGTCAGAATTTAGGTACTGGGAGTGTGTTGATTGGTGGCAACCGCACGACTGTCGATAACTCAAAGACAGCCTTTGCCGTGGATCTGGGCACGTATTTCAATACGGGTTTCCGCAATACGATTCTGGCGATGACGGTGCAAAATTACAGCTTTGAACAGACCTATCAGCGAGAGGCATTTGAGTTGCCGCGCAATATTCGTCTGGGGATGCTGGTGGATGTATTGTCACTGTCGGGTAGCATTCCGGTTCCCCATCATCTGAATCTGGCTTTTGATGTGACAAATCCCGTGGATTTTGACGAGCAGGTTCTGGTGGGAATCGAATACACATTCCAGGCTGCTGGCAGTCCGATTGGTTTTTCTGGTCGTGCGGGTTATAAGACCAATCACGATACAGAGAGCTATGCTTTTGGCGGTGGTCTGAAGTATTTGACGGAGACCGGTAGGGGTGTTAAGCTCGATTATGCCTTTAAGGCATTTGACAGCGATTTCTTTTCTTCTGTGCATGTGATTTCAGGGGCTGTTGATTTTTAACCTCTGACTTGAAGATTAACACCTCGAGGTAATATAATCGGCGGAAGGGTCTGGTATCCTTCCGCCGATTTTTCATGGCTTGACAGGTGTGCGGGGAAGGGGTATTGTATTTGCCTTTGCTTTTTCCGGGGTTCTTCAGGATAGGGATGTAATATGAAGACTTTCTTAATTGCACTTTGCCTCTTTTTGGCGGTTACGCCCGTTTATGGCGCAACGGTGTTGCTCCAGGATGGTACGGTGTTGAAGGGCGAGATTGTGTCTGAGTCTGAGACAGAGATGGTGATCAAGACGGCGATGGGCAAACTTCGAGTGGAAAAGTCGCTGATTAAAATGATAGAGCAGCCTTCGCGCAATGTTACTGTGTTGCTCGTGGATGGCACGGTGTTGAAGGGTGAGATTGTGTCGGAATCGGAGTCAGAGGTGGTGCTTAAAACTTTGATCGGCGAGCTTCGGGTAGAGCGGGTACACATCAAAATTTTAGAGCGAGAAAGAGAAGCGGAGGGGGGAGAGGCGGGTCAACAGGTTGCCGAGGTAGAATTGCAGGCGAGTTTTGGCGAGTTTGAAGAGCAGGTGGCGGGTGTGATTTTGGCGGAGGTGGCCGACGCGGATACGGCGGCTTTTTACAAGGCATTGGATCGGAATAACAAGGGCCTGTTTTTGGCGCGGTTCTGGCAGGCGCGCAATCCGCTGGTGCTGAAGTATTATTACGATTACCACTTTGGACGCCGCTATGTGACGGTGTCAGATGCGTATTTTGAGCGGGGAGACCTGATTCCGAAGAAGTATATTACGCGGGCGCAGGCTCCGGATGAGAAGCTGGTGAAGGAGGCTGCACGTATTTGCGACCGGATGATGATTTTGCACCCGAATGATGTGGTGGCGATGTGCGCGTTGGGCTATCTTCGCCTGGAGCAGGACGATGTAAAAGAAGCTGAAAAATTGTTCTTAAAGGCGATTCAAAAAAAGAGAAGATTTGTGGAGGCGCGCAACGGGCGGGCGCTGGCGGCACTGAAGATGCCGGGCCAGAAGTCGCGGGCGCTGAGGTTGTTTCGCGAGACCTGCGCGATGGATAAAGCATATACGGCGGCACACTACAATCTGGGGATGTGCCATCTGGCGATGGTGGGGATGGATCGTGTGGATCTGGATCACTATTTTGGGAATGTGATAGAGCTTTTTCCGGATCACTATGACGCGTATTTCAAGCTGGGTGTTTTTTACGAGTCGCTGCGCTATTACGACAAGGCGATGAAAGCGTATTCGCGACAGATGGCGGTGAATCCCGGCCATCCTATTACGCCTGCGCGTCTGGCGCATGTGGCGATGCGGTTGAAGAGTGTGGGGGAGGAGACCTATAGTCTGGATGAGTTGAAGGAGATGGCACAGACAAAGCCGAAAGAGTATTTGCCGCTTTTGGCCGAGATGTATATTGAGCGGGAGGATTTTGCCCAGGCGCAGGCGGCTTTTGAGCGTTATTTTCAGTTTTTGGATCCGACAGAACGGGGGTATTACCACGATTTGTCTCTGGTGGCTCCTGCCGAGGCGCTTTCCAAAATGCAGACGGCTTTTGGGCGGTCGCTAACACAGCTTCGAGAAGTTTTCTGGCTGGAGCAGGATCCCACGCCGACGACACAGGTGAACGAGCGCCGTGTTGAGCATTACCGTCGGGTGCATTTTGCGCGTTCAAATTTTACCGAGGGTCTGGAAGAGTGGCACGGCCGGGGATGGGACCGTCGGGGCGATGTGTACATTCGGCTGGGGCATCCAGATCATCAGAGTTGGTCCGATTATCTGGTGTTTGAGACAGATAAAAAAGTCGCAAAGGTGAAGAATCGCCTGAATATGATGGCTGCAAATGCCCTGGAGGAAGTTGCGCCGAGCAAACATGTACACGGGCAGTCGAGTTCGTCGTATGGATATGGGGTGGAGGCTGAGACGGCTGAGTTGCGGGGGATGCCGACTTTTCCGGTACCGCGCAGGCGCAGTGTGATGCGCGATGGGTCTGAACTGGGTTATAAGTGGGAGTCGTGGATTTATGCCGAGGTCGGCGGGGGAATCGAGATTACGTTTCTGGATCCTACGGGTAGTGGTTTTTTCGATTTCGCGCCTATTCCACCCAATTCGCCCAATCACGCGCTGTGGTCGCGGATGGCGCCCGAGACGGTTGTGGCACGGGTTGTGTCCCATACGCCTTCGGTTTATGTGCATGATTACGGGGGCGATCCTCTGGATTTTTATATGTACACGGCAAATTTCCGCGAATCTGAGCGAGAGACGGCTATGGAGACGTATATGGGTGTGCCAATGGCCGCTTTGACGCCGTCGGGAAATTCACAGGTGATGCTGGATCGAGACGTGGTGGTCTATGATCGTTCGCTGAGGCCGGTTTTTCGGGATAGCGTGCGGGTGGCTGAAGCTATCCGTGGGCAGGCGGGGAAGGGGACGCTGATGGTGGATCAGGTGCGTGCGGCACTGTCTCCGGGGCAGTATTTCCTGGCCGCTCAGGTGCGCGATCCTATAAGCCGAAAAATTCAGGCGCATAAGATGTATGTCACAGTTCAATCTTTCCGCGGTGAGGCTCTGGCGCTGAGCGATCTGGAACTGGCGGGGCAGGTTGTCGAGGTGGGAGAGCAGGTGGGGAAGTTCCAAAAGGGGGATTTGCAGGTGGTGCCTCTGCCGTCTAAGATTTTTGCGAAGGGGCAACCGGTTTATCTCTATTACGAGGTTTACAATTTGAGCCGGGATGCGTTTGGGCAAACAAGTTACCGCGTGGAATACAGGCTTAAAGGAGTACAGGGTACGGGGCTGGTTCGGGGATTGGGACGGCTGTTGGGCCAAACGCCACGGGCTGATGGGGTGCAGATTTCTTATGAGCATACGGGGACCGCGACATCAGAGCCGCTTTATATTGCACTGGATGTACCCGAGAATAGCAAGGAGCAATTGGAGATCGAGGTGGTGGTGACGGATTTGATCAAATCGGATACGCCCAGCGTGAGCAAGCAGGCGCAGTTTGTGCTGGGTGATTGAGAGTTTTGGAGCGCGAAGATAAGGAGATTTGCCATGATGCAACCAAACAAAAGCCTGTCCACCACAATTGAGGAAGACGTTATCCAAAATGGTGAGGATATTGCAGACGATGCTCGCGTCTTTGAGGGAACCGATGTGCCTGTGAAGAAACTTTTCTACTATTTGGAAAAAGGGTCCAATCTGCACATTTTCTTAGACTATTTTCCATCAGTGAGCCGCGAGCAGGCGGTGGAGGAAATCGGAAAGAGGGTGCGCGAGAACGCGAATGGCGTTGTTCACAGCCGCAAGGGTACCATGAGCGGCCTGCCCGTGTTCAAAGGAACCCGCGTGCCTGTAAAAAACCTGTTCGACTATCTGGCAGCTGGAGATAATCTGGACGAGTTTTTGTGTGGCTTTCCAAGTGTGAGCCGTGAACAGGCTGTGAAGGCACTCGATATGGCGAAAGAGGCTTTGGAGAGTTACACTTATGAGAGTGCTTCTCGATGATGAACCAATAATATCAGTGCGAGTACCAATCCTCGGACAAATCAGCGAAAATTGGATTGGTGGTTCTTATCAGATCGAGTTTTTTCTTTCGCGTCCACCCCTTTAACTGTTTCTCTCTTGATATGGCTTCGCGGATATCGGATGTTGTTTCAAAATATATCAGCCTATTGATGTTGTATTTGCTTGTGAAACCAGGAACGAGCTTGCATTTATGTTCATAAACCCTTCTTGTTAGATTGTTGGTAACACCTATATAGAGGGTTCCAGAGCGATTTGTCGTGATATAGATAAAGTATTCATTCATTTATCGTCTCGTGTCTCTGTCATGCTGAGCGTAGCCGAAGCATCTTTACCACTTGAGTTGGTGAGTGGTGTTTTGTCATGCTGAGCGTAGCCGAAGCATCTTTACCACTTGAGTTGGTGAGTGGTGTTTTGTCATGCTGAGCGTAGCCGAAGCATCTGTTCCACCAGAGTCGGCGAGTGGTATTTTGTCATGCTGAGCGTAGCCGAAGCATCTGTTCCACCTGTGTTGGTATGAGATGAACTGCTGTCGCAGTTGTACCCCGCTCCTTCGCCTCCACTGCGTTACGGCTCAGAATGACAGCCTGTGGATAGCGTGTGTTGATGACTCAATATATGCGTTTAATGATATGATATCCGGCTGGGGTTTTGACGGGTCCACCGATTTTTCCAGGTTCGATTTTCTTTACGGCTTGTTCAAATTTGGGCAAGAGCGTGCCGGGCAGAAATGCGCCGAGGTCGCCTCCTTGTCGCCCGGATGCCGCGTCGGTGGAATAGAGTTGTGCGAGTGCTTCAAATTCGGCACCTGAGTCGAGTTGTTCGAGCAATTTTTGGGCGTCGGCTTCGGTTTTGACGAGGATGTGTTGGGCGCGCATTTCTCCGGCTTCGCGCGCTTCTATGCGCGTTTTGGTTTCTCGAAGGTTTTCCTGGGCGAGTGCGTGATTGGGTTGGAGGCGGACGGCGGTTTGAAAGTGCTGGATGGCGTCTTCATATTGGCCCAATTCGAGGTGCGCACTGCCCATGTTATTGTACGCGTCGGCAAAGTTGGGTTTGTAGCGGATGGCTTTTTCGTATTGTGGGAGGGCGTCTCGGTACCGACCTTCGTAGGTGTAGAGTAGTCCGAGGTTATTGTAAACGTCGGCGTAGTCGGGTTTGAGTTTGAGTGCCCGCTGGTAGCTGACTTCGGCTTCTGTGCGATTGCCAGCCATGGTGTGGGCGGCGCCCAGGTTGTTGTGGATTTCGTGGTTTTTGGGATCGTGTTGGAGGGCGCGTTGGTACGCAGCTATGGCGCTGTCGAGTTGGCTATGTGCGATGTATGCGACGCCCAGGTTGAAGTGGGCTTCGGCAAAGTCGGGCTTGACGGCGATGGCTTTTTGATATTGTGCTATGGCATTGGCATATTGGCCTTTTCCAACGTATAGATAACCGAGGTTGTTGAGGGCGTCAAACGCATCGGGACTCAGGACGATGATGGCTTTGTATTCTTCGATTGCGAGGTCGATTTTGCCTTCGTGGCGATATTTTTCCGCCTGTTCAAAGTGGATGCGGACCTGGCGTTCAGTACAGCCGAAGAGCAGGATCAATAAGAAGTAAGAAGTGAGAAGTGTGAAGTGTGAAGGAAAAGGCAAGTGGGAGGGGCGTAGCCTATTTGTCTGGGTACGGGGTTTCCGTACGGGCAGGTAAGCAAATATGAAGGCGAATGATTTGAGCATAGATCTAAAGATGTTACAAAATGCCGATTTTGCGCAAGACGCGCAATGTGTTGGGCAGGGGGTTTTGCCAGAGCCATGCGATTTGCAGGTCGAACCCGGATAAGATGTGGGATCGGAAGATACCGTCGGAGATGTCGGCGAGATGATATCTTCCCTGTTGCAAAATATAAAATTCGGCTTGTTCGTGAACGAGATCGATGAGCCAGTATTCTGAGATACCCGCCTGTTCATATTCGGTAAATTTGTCTTCTCGGTCGCGTTCAATACTTTCAGGCGAGACGATTTCGATTGCAATATCTGCCGGGCCGTCGAGATAGCTTTCTTTGAGACGGTGCAAATTTGCTGTGCTGATGAATAGCAGGTCGGGTTCTCGAATTGCGGAGGGTTCATCGAGGCGCATGGAGAAGGGCGCACTGATGGCGAGGCCCAGGTTTTTGGTTTCTGAAAAGATCCGAAGAATGGCGGATAAAAAATCTGCAATTTGCTGGTGTTTACGCGATGCTGGCGACATGATAATGACTTCTCCATCCACCCATTCGGCCCAAATGTCTTCTTCACACCAGGCCAGAAATTGCTCGATTGTGACGGGTTCTTCGGGAAGTGTTTTCTCTTTTTGGATTTGAATGTCGATCAAAGCGATTACCTCCTGTCTGGAAAAAATAGCGTATTTTAGTTTTTGGGACAACTATTTCATGAAACTCCACTTTTTGGGCGGTGCCGACGAGGTCGGTGCTTCCTGCACATTGATTGAGATCGAAGGGCGACGCATTCTGGTGGATGCGGGTATTCGAATGGGTGCTGCACAGGGATCGCAGTTGCCCAATTTTTCTGTGCTGGACGATGTGGGTATGCCCGATGAGGTGCTGCTTACACACGCGCATACCGATCACACGGGTGCGTTGCCGGTTTTGGTGAATAGTTTGCCGGCGGGTGTGAAGGTGTATTGTACGCCTGCAACGCAGGCGATTACACGGGTGTTGTTGTCAGATGCCGTGAAATTGATGGCGCAAGACCGGGATGGCGAGTTGCCGCTTTATCCGCCCGAGGCAGCCGATGAGGCTTTGGGGCGTATGGTGGATGTGCCGTGGCTTGCAACAGTGCCGATTTGCGATGGCGCGTTGACCGCGACGTGGATTCCCGCCGGGCATATTCTGGGTGCGGCGTTGATCTATATTGAGGGGGTGCGGGAAAGTGTTTTGATGACGGGCGATGTGTCGGTTGCCAATCAGCTGACGATTCCGGGTATGGTTGTGCCGCAGTGCCGACCCGATGTGATGGTGATGGAATCGACGTATGGCAATCGTCAACATGCAGATCGCGCCCAGCAAGAGGCCGCGCTTGCATTGCGCGTGGCCGAGGTGATTGAAGCGGGCGGCAAGGTGCTGGTTCCCGCTTTTGCTGTGGGGCGTTCTCAGGAGGTTATTCTAATTTTGGCACGGGCGATGCGGCGCAAGCAGATTCCCGAGTTTCCCGTGTTTGTCGATGGGATGGTGCGGTCGGTCAATGCGGTGTATTCGACGTTTGGCGATGATCTCGCGCCAGCGGTGCGGCGCAGGGTGGCGCGAGATGAGGATATTTTTTATTCGGATGCTGTGGGAGCGGTGTCGTCACCGGCTGATCGCCGCCGTGTTTTGTCGGGGCCGCCGTGTTGTATTGTGGCGTCTTCGGGGATGTTGATCGGAGGCGCGTCGAGTTTTTATGCCGAGCATTTGGCCAGCGATGCGGCGAATTTGATTGCTATAACGGGGTATCAGGATGAGGAGTCTCCCGGGCGTGCGTTGTTGGATCTGATGCAGGCGAAGGATTCCGAAGAGCGGGCGTTGATGCTGAATGGGCAGCGCATATCCGTGGCGTGTCAGGTAGAACCCTATTCGCTTTCGGCGCATGCAGATGGAGGTGAACTGACGGGGTTGGTTCAGAGGTTGAAACCGCGTACCTGTTTTCTGGTACACGGCGATGCAGAGGCGCGCGGCGCACTGTCTTCGATGGTGGATGTGTATTTGCCAGAGGGCGTGCAGTTGCCAGAAAATGGCGGTGCATATTCCGTGGAGGCAATGGGGGCGATGCGACAACGCGGCTATGGTCGGCGCGTTTCACGGGCGGGTATTGCAGGCGGAAGAGCGCTGAGCGATGATACGCTTGCGGAGGTACACAATTATGTGTTGGAAACGGGCGCGAAGGGGCCGTTTCGCGCACAGGAATTGGCGGAGATGTGGTTCGGTACGGAGATGACGACGCCTTCAGAGGTGGAGGCTTTTCGGTTGTTGTTGGCGGATTCGAGGGCGTTTTTTGAGCCGGATTATCGGCGTGCGTTTTTGTTCCATCCAAAAGAGGTGTCAGAAGCCGGGCCGATGGAGATGAATGAGGCCCGCGCGCATATTATGTCGATTTTTCCGCCCGAGGCGGGATTGTTTAAGTGCAGCGCATACATAGATGAGGGTGTGTATGAACTGGCTTTTTATTTTCCCGATGTGGTTCGAGAGCAGTATGGCGAGATGCTTGCCAAATTAGAGGATGAAACGGGCTGGTCGCTCAGGTTGCGGGAGACGCCACATCAGGGGCAGCTTTTTGAAGAGGCGCGAGATGCTGTGCCCGCAGGTGCAAGGGTTTTGAAGGCACCTGCGCTGCATCTGGATCAAAAGGCGGTGGTGTTGGCTGTTGACGTGTCTAAGGATGGGGCGGATGATTGGGAGCGGGTAAGCGGTGATGCGACGACGGGTTTTAAGGCAAAGACGGGTTTTGATTTGATACTGGATTGGCCAGGGGGTGTAAAGACAGAAGTCGCAATGCCAGAGAAGAGGTCAGATGCATGGGAGATTAATAAAGCATATAGCGAGATCCGAAGGGCATTTGGGGATCAACCCCACGCGCCGTCAAAGATGGGTCTGAAGAGCGGTTCATATATTGAGGTGGCTTTTATTTCCCAACAGGTGGGCGAACGCTATCGGGAGGTGTTAGACGTGGTGGGCGAGAGGATCGGGTGGGAGATTCGGGTACGTCCGTCTGCCAATCAAGATGAGATTGCCCGGGAAGCGCGGGCAATGACACCGGAAGAATGTGTCGTGCGCGGTGCGGCGAAAATTTATCTGAATGAAAATCGCGTGGTGGTGCCGGTGGCGATGGTGCCAGAGGATGCCGATACACGCACGATAGCGTTTGAAGAAAGTACGGGTTTTACAATTGAGTGGAATAATCGGTGAGATGTAGGGGCGGGTTGAACTGCTACGCAGTTGTACAACGCTCGAAACCCGCCCGTTACCAGGAGAAATAATTATGAGTGAATTTCCAAGTCCGTTTGCAAATCCGATGCCGGGTGTGCGTGTCGTGGAAGGCGCGCCGGCGGTTTCGCGACCGAGCAAAGAAGAGGTTGAGGCATTTCCGGCAGAGGCGGTTAAATTGCTGGATCAGCGGCAGTCGGCACAGCGCGTTGCTGTGGATCGGTACGCGCTCGATTGGGCAAAGGGACGACATTTTGTGATTGTTGGGGGGACGGGGTTGGGCATTGGTTGTTCGGTGGCGACTGCGTTGCTCGATCTGGTTGCCGAAAGTGGTAGTCTGACGGTGGTGGCACGCGATTTGTCGAGGTCGCTGGGATATGCGACGGGTGAGGAGATGCAGATGCGCGCAACTGGTTTTGGCGACCGTTTTCACTGGATTAATGATGGGTACGCATTGGAGGGACGGGCGTTGGATAAAATTGTGGATGCGCTCAAAGCAGCCGATGCAGAGGATGTGATTTATGTCAATTCTACGGCAGCAGCGAGTTCGGGGATTTTGCCGGGTTATCCCCCGACATTTGTGAAGGATGTCGATGCAGAGGGTTTGTTCCAGTGGCAGTTGACGCCTTTGTCTGAGCGGGCTGTTGAGGCGACCAAATTTGTGATGGGCGATATGGCTGTGCAGTTTACAGATGTGCTGATGGATTCGGGAATTTCCGTGGCTGTGACGGCTTTTTGCGATTGGCGCGGTAGTCTGGATAAGCCGAGTCGCGATCCAGCAGCGGTGGAATACGGGCGCAATGGCGCGTATTCGACGAGTTTGTATTTGCCCAAGGATGCGATTCAAGCGGCGACTTCTGAGGCTTATGGTACAGACCGGAAGGTGGTGAATGTGTTTTTTCCAGTGATGCGGACGCGCGCTTTGCCGTTTATTCCGGGCGGTACGACGATGTCTTATGTGTATGATAAATTGATGGAGAAGGCGGGTATCCAGCGCGTGGATGTGCCGGAGTTGGGTTTGGGGATGCTGGATACGATTGGCAAGACGCTGGCGACCGATGATTTTAATCCCTTTCCGCGATTGGATGCACACGAGATGCCGCTGGATATGTGGTTCTACGAGGTGGTGAAGCAGTTGAATGAGGATGAAAATAGTCCGTTTTATTACAAGAGATGGTTTTAGGGGAGAGGGAAACTATGTCTTACGAGATGCCACCCGAGGAACTCGCCGCGATTGTTGACGCGCCTTTGACGCCTTCGTTTAGTATTGATCCGACGAGGACAGTGCTGCTGTTGATGCACCGTCCGGGCGCACCGTCTATTGAGGAGGTGTCGCAGTCCGAGTTGCGTCTGGCGGGTTTGCGCCTGGATCCGGATGTGAATGGGCAAAGTCGCGTGGGATTTTACAATGGGCTGACGCTCAAGTGGGTTGCCGATGGTCGTGAATTACCTGTGACGGGGTTGCCGAAGGATGCGAGAATTGGACGGGCTTATTGGGCGCCCGATGGACAGTGGTTTGCTTTTTCGTTGACAGGTGATAATGGGATTGATCTGTGGGTCGGCAATTCGGAGACTGGCAGGGCGCATCCGGTTGGCGATGTGAAATTGAATCAGGTTTTTGGTGGGGCTATGGTCTGGTTGCCGGATAGTTCGGGGCTGTTGGTGCGCGCGGTGTGTGATGGTCGGGGTGAGCCGCCCGAGGCTTCGCATGTGCCCAGAGGTCCGGTGATTCAGGAAAATGTGGGCGAACGGGCAGCACCATCGCGCACGTATCAAGATTTGTTGAAGAATGCCCATGATGAGTTGTTATTTGAATATTATGCTACTTCGCAGGTTGCTCTTGTGCGCCTGAATGGCGATGTGAGACCTCTGGGTTCTCCCGGGCTGATCTATCGCGCCGATCCATCGCCAGATGGTCGTTATGTGCTGGTATCGACTTTTCACCGACCGTTTTCGTATCTGGTGCCTTCGTATCGTTTTCCGACAAAGGTGGCGATCTGGGGTCTGGACGGGCGCGAGGTGCGCGAACTTGTCGATTTGCCATTGGCCGAGTCTATTCCGATTGCTTATGATGCCGTGCCCGAAGGTGCGCGTTCGTTTGGGTGGCGCGCAGACGCGCCTGCGACCGTGACGTGGGTTGTGGCACAGGATGGCGGCGATCCCGAGGTGGATGTGGCGGTACGGGATATTGTATATGCGCTCGACGCGCCTTATGAGGGTGATGGGCGCGTGCTTATGTCGCTGGCGATGCGCTATGGTGGGTGTTCGTGGGGGACGGGTGATCTCGCGTTGGTTTCAGAGCGCTGGTGGAAGACGCGGCGCGTGCGTACGTGGCGCATTCGCCCGGATGATTCGGATTTTGAACCGCAGGTGTTGTTTGATCGGTCGTGGGAAGATCGCTATGGCGCGCCGGGCGCACCTGTGTTTACGCGGTTGCCCAATGGGCGGTCTGTGTTGCTGACCGATGCGTCGCAACGCTATATGTTTTTTGCAGGTGATGGTGCGTCGCCCAAAGGCGATCGCCCGTTTTTGGACCGCTATGATCTGGAGACGGGTAAGTCGGAACGTCTCATGCATTCCCAGGCGCCGTTTTACGAGCGGCCAACGACGATGATAGATGCCAATACGGTGTTGATGAGCCGGGAGAGTGTTGATGAGCCGACCAATTATTATGTGCGGGATTTGCAGCGCAATGATATGCGGCAGCTCACGCATTTTGTTCATCCGATGCCGCAGTTGAAGGCGGTGGAGAAGTCGCTGGTTCAGTACCAGCGCAAAGATGGGGTGCAGTTGAATGGGACGTTGTATTTGCCGCCCGGATATAAAAGAGCCGATGGTCCGTTGCCTGTGCTGATGTGGGCTTATCCCCGCGAATTTAAGAGTGCAGATGCCGCGGGTCAGGTGAAGGATTCTCCTTTTCGATTTGTGCGTATCAGTCAGCACGGCGCGTTGCCTTTTTTGGCGCGGGGTTATGCTGTGCTGGATGGTCCGGCGATGCCGATTGTGGGGGAGGGAGATCGCGAGGCAAATGATACTTATATCGAGCAGCTTGCCGATAGTGCAAAGGCCGCGGTTGATGAACTGGTGCGTTTGGGCGTGGCCGATCCCAAAAAAGTGGCGGTGGGGGGACACTCCTACGGCGGTTTTATGACGGCGAATTTGCTGGCGCATACCGATTTGTTTTGCTGTGGTATTGCGCGCAGTGGCGCGTATAACCGCACGTTGACGCCTTTTGGTTTTCAGGCAGAAGAGCGCACGTTCTGGCAGGCAGCAGATGTTTATGCGACGATGTCTCCGTTTAATCATGCGCCAAAAATTAAAGCGCCTTTGCTGCTCATTCACGGTGAGGCGGATAATAATTCGGGTACGTTTCCCATGCAGAGCGAGCGATTTTACAACGCGCTCAAGGGACACGGTGCTGTCTGTCGATTGGTGATGTTGCCGCACGAGAGCCACAGCTATCGGGCGCGCGAGTCGGTTATGCACGTTTTGTGGGAGATGTCAGAGTGGTTGGATAAGTACGCTAAAAAGGAATAAAAATTCATTTTTTTGAATTTTTATTCTTGACTTGTGTTTGTTTCTGGTATATTTTTTTCAGCCATTTAGAATCGGAATGCAGGCAAAAGTACCTCGGAACATGGAGGAAAATTATGAGCGCAAAAAGAGAACGCCATCAAAAAATTATAGAACTGATTACTGAGGGACCTATCACACGCCAGGAAGAACTGAATGCTGCGTTGAAGGATGTTGGGATTTCGACTACGCAATCGACCCTGTCAAAAGATATTAAAGAACTGGGCATTGCAAAAGTGCCTGATGGCGAAGGAGGTTTTCGATATCAAATTCCAGAGACTTCCATAGGTTCAGAACGGATGTCGTTACAGGGTGACGATCTGTTGAGGCGTGAGTTGCGAGACTTTGTTATTGGTGTAGAATCAGTGGCTCATACGCTGATTTTGAAGACAATTACTGGACACGCTCAGGGTGTTTGTGAAGCAATTGATCAAGCAGAATGGGCAGAAGTTGCTGGAACACTCGCTGGCGAAAATACCATTTTTATTCTTTGTCGCTCACCAGAAGCATGTCAGGGTCTTGAAAAAAGTATTTGGGTACACATGAGGACTTCATCTACAAATCAATTAGTAAGCGATGTTGGGGCAAAATCTGCAAATAATGAAAATCCACCAATAGTTCGTAAAGAAGATGTTCTGGTCATTCGTTCACAAGCACTTCAACCACTTGGGAATACGTTAAAACAAAGTCGCGAAGCACGGTTGAAAGGGCTGGCGGAGACATCTGGTTTATGAAAATTTTGTTGGATACGTCTGTACTTATTGCTGCGATGGTTGAAGCCCATCCCAGTCACGCTCGAGCACTAACATGGTTAAAGCGAGCAAGACAAGACGATGTTTCTGCCTATATTGCGGCTCATACACTTGCTGAGTTGTACGCTGTTTTAACGCGTTTACCAGTACAACCACGCATTTCTTCGAACACTGCACTGCAACTTATCCAGGAAAATGTCGTCTCCACATTTGAAATAATTGCATCAGATGGTAATGAATATAAAACGCTTTTGGTGCATCTCGCTCAACAAGGCATTACAGGTGGTGCAACCTACGATGCCTTGATTGCAGATACCGCTTACCGGATTCAGGTTGATCATTTGATAACTTTTAATGAACGAGATTTTAAGGCTGTTTACCCAGATATTTCAGATCAGATTTTAGTACCTTGAAAGGGTTATGCTGTGATCAAAATAGGCATTTACGGCGATACGGGGATGGTGGGGCAGGAGATCCAAAAGGTGTTAAAGCACCACGATCGGGTAGATATCGCGTTTCGACAAAATTCGAGGCGCCGGGATGGCAATTTGACCGATTGCGATGTGGTGTTTTTGGCGACGAAGGATCCCGAGTCGATGAAGTTTGCGCCCGAGGCACTGGCCGCCGGTGCGAAGGTGATCGATATGAGCGGTGCTTTTCGGTTGCCGAGAGAGGCGTTTGAAAGGGGTTATGGCCTGGTGCATACGGCGCCTGAGTTGCTCAAAGAAGCGGTTTATGGCATGCCGGCTTTGTTTGCCAAAGAGATTGCTGTGGCGCGTCTGGTGGGCAATCCGGGGTGTTATCCCACGAGTGTTATTTTGTCTTTGTATCCCCTCAAAGCACTCGTGCAGGGGGAAGCGACGATTGTGGCGACTTCGGGCAATTCGGGTGCGCGAGCCGAGGTGGAGGATGTGTCGAATGAGATTGCGTATAGCTATGGCAAGCGACACAAACACGTGCCCGAAATGGTCTTGTATTCGGGGTTTGAAGTGAATTTTACGCCTGTTGTGCTGCGGTCGGTGTTTGCGGGTATTAATGCAAATATTCGAGTTGAACTGGTTGATGATTTGAAAGCGCTGGCGAATGAAGATGCCGCTGCGCAGTTGCGCGAGGCGATTGTAAGTGCTTATGGCGCTGACGATCTGGTGCAGGTGGTTGAAGATTCCGACGCGCATTGGTGGGGTACGCGCGATGTGGTGGGGACACACGCTTTGATCATTAAGCTGGGGGTTGATGACGGTTTTGCTTATATCAATGCTCTGGAAGACAATTTGCAAAAAGGCGCAGCTACCCAGGCTGTGGAAAATATGAATTTGATGCAGGCTCTGCCGCGGCTTTATGGGATTGAGACGGGGTGAGTCCGCATGATCGATGTGATCCGAGATATAGAAGAAAGATGCTTAAACGCTTGTCCGCCAATGCAGCAAGTGCTCCACGATGGGTGGGTAATTCGATCGCAAGGCGGGCGCAAATATGGCTTATTTACAAGTTGAGGAAGATAACTCACCCGCACGTCATATATATGAATCTATGGGATTTTGCGAGGTTTATCGCTACTGATATCGCACGTTGGAGAGTTAAATGGATCACAGTATCATTGAAAAGGCTGAAATTTTGATTGAGGCATTTCCGTATATTCGCGAGTTTCGCGACAAAATTATTGTGGTGAAGTACGGCGGTAGCACACAGCCCGAAGCGGGCGGTTCTCCTACGATAATGGCCGATCTGGTGTTTATGGAGACCGTGGGTATGCGTCCTGTGGTTGTACATGGCGGGGGGAAGGATATTAGCAGGCGTCTGGAGGCGTCGGGTATTGAATCGCAGTGGGTCAATGGTTTGCGGGTGACGGATAAGGCGTCGATGCAGGTGGTGGAAGATACGTTATTTGGCGAAGTGAACCGGCGTATTGTCGATGGTTTGGAGATACTCGATGGACGCGCGCGCAGTATGTCGGCAAAAGACGCTGGCGTGATGTATGTGACAAAGCATTTTGCGACGGTAGAGGAGGCAGATGGGGAGACGAAGAGGGTCGATATTGGCTATGTTGGCGATGTCGCCCGAATTGATCCCGAACCCATCCGTCTGGCTTGTGAAGAGGGCATGATTCCCGTTGTTTCACCTGTTGGATTGGGGCCAGAGGGCGAGAGTTATAATGTGAATGCCGATACGGCGGCAGGTGAGATTGCGCGGGCATTGCAAGCGGAGAAGTTGGTGTTTTTGACGGATGTGAATGGTATCCGACGGTTTCCAGATGATCCGGATACGCAGATTTCAACACTGCATGTCAATGATGTTGAGACCCTGATTGAGAGAGGTATTGCCAGCGGGGGGATGATTCCCAAGTTGCGTGCGTGTGAGCGTTCTGTGAAGGGCGGTGTTCACAAGACGCATATTATTGATGGCAGTGTTCCGCACGCGCTTTTGCTGGAGATTTTTACCCGCGAGGGTATTGGTACGCAAATTGTGCAGTAAATTTTTAACCATAAGGATTTAGCATGACGACTCGAGAAATTGTTGACTTAGAACAGAAGTACATTTTGCAGACCTATGGACGGCCCGAGTTTGTGCTGGAAAAGGGCGATGGGGTCCATATTGTGGATACGGATGGGAAGCACTATCTCGATTTTGTGAGTGGCTTGTCTGTCAATGCTTTGGGATATAACAATTCGATGATTCAAGAGGCTGCCAACGCGCAGTTGGGCAAGTTGATCCATGTTTCAAATTTGTATCACACGATTCCGGCACCTCAGTTGGCGCAGTTGTTGTGCGAGCATTCGTTTGCCGATCGCGTGTTTTTTTGCAATAGCGGGACAGAGTCCATTGAGGCTGCGCTGAAGTTTGTGCGCAAGTGGGGGTATAAGAATTTTGAAGATGCGCCTAAGAATAAAATTATCGCGATGAATAATTCTTTTCACGGGCGAACGTATGGCGGGATTTCTGCAACGGGGCAACCCAGATATCACCAGGGATTTGGGCCGATGCTGCCGGGTATTGAATTTGCCGATTTGAACGATTTGGAGTCGGTGGAGAAGATAGCAGATGGGCAGACGGTGGCTGTGTTGCTGGAGCCGCTACAGGCAGAAGGGGGTATTCATTCGGCAGATCCGGCATTTTTGGAGGGTGTGCGCGCCCTGTGCGATGAGATGAAGATGTTGTTGATTTTCGATGAGATTCAGTGCGGTTTGGGGCGGGCTGGTTCGCTGTTTTGCTATGAGCAGTACGGCGTGGCACCAGATATTATGACGCTTGCGAAACCCTTGGCTGGCGGGTTGCCGATTGGGGCGACGCTTGTGACGCAGGATGTGGCCGATGCAGTGGAGCCGGGGGATCATGCCGCGACATTTGGGGCGCATCCCGTGTCGTGTGCGGTGGCGATTGAGGTGTTTAAGACGATATCTGATTCCGAATTTATTGCGGGTATCCAGGAGAAGAGTGCGTATTTGTTTGGGAAGTTGAATGCACTGAAAGACAAACACGCCGAGGGGGTGACGGAAATTCGCGGCAGTGGGTTGATCGCAGGCGCAGTGCTGAAGGAGATACCGGCGGCGGATGCGATGAATGCGATTCGGGAAAATAACGATATTCTATTATGTGTCGCAGGGCCAGATGTGGTGCGCTTTTTACCTCCGCTGGTGATTGAGAAAGAACATATTGACCAGGCGGTGAATGCGCTGGATGAGTTTTTAAATGCGAATTAACGAATTAACGAATCAACGAATCAACGAATCGAAGCTCGTAGCGATTTTGGGTGGCGGAGCGGGGTTCGTCTATTCGTCTATTCGTCTATTCGTCTTTTTTCAACATTGAACCGTTTTTTCAATCACTTCCCCATCGCCGCAGTGGATAACGGCTTTCCATTCCCGGTCATTGTCTTGAACTTCGATGCCGCCTTGCCGCCAGTTGGTCTGAAAGTGCAGGGAAAAGGGTTCGTCATACGCGGTATCGTAGAATTTGCCATTCCGATAGAAATCGACATAGCTGATTGTTTCGGGATATAAGCTGGCGAGTCGAAGCCAGCGCTGGCCCTGATATTCCCAATGGGGTTCTAAGCCCTGGAGGTAGTACTGGTCATCAATCGGGTCTGTGTCGATTCCTATGCCTTCTGCCATTCGGTGTGCAAAGAAGGTGTCTTCTCCGGTGGTGATTCCCCAGTCGGCGGGTGGTTCCTGTTTGGTCATGTTGTTGTAATATCCCCACGAGGTTTGCGTTTTATAGGCGACCTGGAGTTGTCCTATGGCCTGGGAATCTTCGTTGCACACGATGGGGCGGTTCAGGTTCCAGCTTTGCACTTCCTGGATCATGTTGTGATATCGCTGCCGCGTGCAGCCATTTCCGTGAATGAGGATGATGTCGCTGGCTTCTGCGACTTCCCGGTTGCGATAGCTGCCGCCTCCACTACACCCACAGGGCAAGCCGCCCGATTCTTTTCTTGCAAGGTCCAATAAAGTTACCATTCCTTCGGGTTTTTGAATGATGGGATGATTTGCAAATGATCCAATATTCATCTCGTTTGCGACTTCGATGATGACGTTGGGATATTCTTTCACAAAATGCGAGGCGGTTGTTACGGCGTTGCGGATGGCTTTTTCATCTTTTAGCCAGCGGGTTTGCGAGCCGTAAAAGAAGCTGACGATGACGATCATACCAACTGCATCTGCTCCTCGGATCAATTTGTCCATCCGCTCGGCGTAGTCGGCGTCTAATGTCAGGCCGTCTTCGCCAAAGGGATTGTTCTGGATCGTGTGATTTGGTGCTGTAAAACACGGGCCGCCACCCTGGAATCCGGTTGTGAATGCGCGCAGTCCATAGCGATACCATTCGGGCAGTGCCGCAATGAGGCGCTCGGTATTGGCCATGGGATCCCATTCGCTGTGGCCCCACCGCGCAAAGCGTTCGGGTTCCATCGCGTCGTCAAAAATACCCTGGATGAATCGAGCATTCATTAGCAGTCCATGGGCGCCGGGTCTCGTTCCATCGATTTCTGAATATGTCACCTTCTCGTTTATTAGAAATTTTTCGCCTTCAATTGTCAGGTGTGTTTTTGCCATGTTTTCTCCTTATTGGTGATAGAGGTATTCGGTGTAGTCCCATTCGTAATCCCGAGAACTGCCCCATATACTTTCCGCGTAGTATTTTTCCATAATTTCGTCGTGTTTTTGGGTGAGTCGATGCAGATTTTCGGGATGTCTCAGGGCGTCGTCGGTTTCTTTCTGCCAGGTCTCAAGGCGATTTTTTAATGCCTGCAAGATGTTGTGGTATGCCGGATTATGGGATAGATTTTCAAATTCCCATGGGTCGTTTTGCAGGTCATAGACTTCGTATTTTGGCGGTTGTTCATAGAGTTCATAAGCTGTCCGGATGCGCTTATCTGAACCGGCAATTTCCTCTTGTGTTGCGCCGGATGTCCATTTTTGGTTTCTGTCCGAATATCCCAGTGCGCTCGGGCTTGGGCGGTCCTGGAGGAGATTGGCGATGAGTTTGTATCGACCATCTCGCACGGAGCGCTGTGGGAAGTACGTGACGACGCCACCGCTTCCCCATTCGGCGTATAGATGGGTGCGCCATTCAATTTTTTGTCCTTTTAATAGGGGTGCAAAGGATGCGCCCGCCACTCCTGCGGGGCACGCAATTCCCAAAATGTCTGTTACAGTTGGCAAGATGTCGATTTGTGATACCAATTCGTTGCGTGTGTGACCTTCAAGGCCAATACCGGGGCATCGCACGATTAGCGGTATGCGCAATCCGCCCTCGTAGATTGATGTTTTTCCCCGTGAAAACTGGGCGCCGTGATCGGTCGTAAAAATTACGAGTGTATTTTCGGTTTTTCCGAGAGCGTTCAGTTGTTCTAAGACCAGTCCTATGCCGGTGTCCAATCTGGACATGCAGTTGTAATAGTCCGCGGTTTCCTCTCTTAGGCGGGGCGTGTCAATGCCGACAAATGGGAGCGTCTCGACGTCTTTGCCTTCCTGTGGGTGCTCAGGTACACCGAATTGTTGGCGGTGGAATGGCAGGTGTGCGTCGGGAAAACTGATTTGCAAAAAGAACGGCTCGTCCGATGGTTTCATAAATTCACCTGCTACTTCGGCCATTTTGCGTACGTCGCGGTTGGCAAAGCTGATAAATTCTTTCGGATTCCACCGCAGGTCGTAGGGAAAGGCGTCTTCGGGATTGATGTGCAATTTGCCGATGAGTCCGGTTCTGTATCCTTCGTTTTTTAACAGGCGGGGCATGTTGGGAAATTCATCGTACAGTGCGTACTTGTGGGTTGCCAATCCGAACTGACCATTCTGGTGCGGATATAATCCGGTTAGAATACTCGCCCGCCCTGGGCTGCATACGGCCTGCGTCGCATACATGTTTTCAAATCGCACGCTTTCAGAGGCGAGTTTATCTATGTGCGGCGTTTGTGCATAAGGGTCGCCATAACAACCGATATGTTGCCCGTTGTCTTCTGAGATTATGAGCAGGATATTGTATCTGGATGGCATTTCGAGTTCCTTTCTGTTCTGAGAACCAAATTGACACAACTGTTGCGATAGCCTATTTTTGAAAAACAAATAGTTAGTGGTTGGTGTGGATGTAGGGGCGAGGCATGCCTCGCCCAGCGGTCAGATCCCAGTCCCTTTTTCAGGAATAACCGATATGCTCAAAGGCCTTGCCCCACAACTCGCCTTTTTATTGGGAAAGCGCACAGCTCGGCGAAATCTCGGTGTGCTGTTCAAATTGCTGCTGGCCTTTTCTGTGATTGTCACAATTTTTAGCGTTCTTTTTCATTTGATCATGCTCCGTGAGGGCCAGGAGTTTAGCTGGTTTACGGGTTTTTATTGGACGCTTACGGTTATGTCAACATTGGGTTTTGGCGATATTACCTTTCAGGGGGATCTGGGGCGTTTATTCTCCATGCTGGTTTTGCTGACGGGTATGATTTTTTTGCTCATTGTTCTGCCATTTACTTTTATTCAGTTTTTTTACGCACCGTGGATTCAAGCCCAATCCGAAGCCCGCGCGCCGCGTCAGTTGCCCCGCGGTACGCGAGAGCATGTTCTTTTGACCCACCATGACCCCATTACACAAGCGCTTATCAACAAGCTGGATCGCTACCACTATTCTTATTATCTCCTCACGCCAGATTTGGCGCATGCACAGCAACTTTACGATCAGGGTATCAATGTTGTGGTTGGGGATTTGGACAATCCGGATACCTATGAAAAAATGCAGATTGAGCAAGCGGCGCTTGTTGCGGCAACAGATACCGATCCGATTAATACCCATATCGCATTTACTGTACGCGATCTCAATCCCACTGTGCCGATTATTGCCAGAGCAGACGATCCCGATTCTGTGGATATTCTCCAATTGGCGGGATGCGACCATGTGCTTCAACTTGACAAGATGCTCGGCTCATCTCTTGCGCGACGCACCCAGAGCGGGGAGACCGCAGCGCATGTGATTGGTCAGTACGACGATTTGTTAATTGCCGAGACCACGGCGGCCCATACGCCTCTTGTGGGCAAAACTCTCGAGGAGATTGGCCTGCGCCGAGAACTGGGTCTGACGGCGGTCGGCGTTTGGGAACGCGGTATTTTTCAGTCGGCATTGCCCGATACCCGTATTGGTCCCCACACTGTGCTGGTTATGACGGGGACACAGAGTCAATTGGATAGATTTAACGAGTTGTTCTGTATCTACAAAGTTTCAAATGCTCCCGTTGTGATTATTGGTGGTGGTGGTGTTGGCATGGAGGCTGCGCGCACGCTTGTGGAACAAGGTATCGACTATCGGATTGTGGAAAAAGATGCAGACCAGGCTCAGAGGCTCGATAATTGTATTGTGGGCAATGCCGCAGATTTTGAGGTTTTAAAAAGAGCCGAGATTATGAATGCGTTGACGGTTATTATTACGACGCACGACGATGATATCAATGTTTATCTCACGGTTTATTGCCGGCGATTAAATCCGGAAATTCAGATTATCAGCCGCGTTACGCAAGAGAGAAATATCGCAACACTGCACCGCGCGGGCGCGGATTTCGTCATGTCTTATGCGTCGATGGGCGCAGATGCAATTTTCAATTTCTTAAAACGCAGTGATACCCTGATGGTGGCAGAGAGCCTGAGCGTGTTTAGTGAGGATATCAGCGTGTTCAGGATGAAAATGCCCTCTTCTCTTGTTGGAAAGACGATTGCTAATTCAGCTATTCGCAGGAATACGGGATGCACGATTATCGCACTTAACGATAACCATGAAATGCAACTCAATCCCGATCCCAATAAACCGCTACCAAAAGCAGCGGAAATTCTCCTTATTGGCAGTTCGGAAGGAGAAAAGCGGTTTTTGGATATGTATGTTCATACCTGAGCTTATTCTACTGCCAGACTTCGATACTTTCCTCCATAATAGAGCAACGGGTTCCCCTCTCCCAATTCTCCCGTCAGTATTTCTCCTACAAACATGTCGTGATCGCCTGCTGGCAAGATGTTCACTATCTTGCAGTCGAGATATCCCAGTGTTCCCTCCAGGATCGGCGCACCTGTTTTGCTTTCGCGCAATGTCAGATCGGAAAAGTCCTTTGGTCCCGGTATGGCAAATCGGTTGGATAGATGTTCCTGTTCTCGGGTGAGGATGTTGATTGCATAACACTGTGCGTCAGATAAGGCGCTGTGCATGGTGGCTGATTTATCGACCGATACCACGACGAGCGGTGGGTCCAGCGATAATGACATGACGGCATTGGCTGTCATGCCGGTTATGTCGCCGTTTTTGTATCGCGTGGTGACGACGGTGACACCCGTTACAAACCGCCCCATTATGTCTCGTTGCAGCCGTGAATCAAATGCCATAGATCCTCCCGTTATAGTTCCTTCAACCATTCTGCTGATGGCGAGTTGACCGATGCGTGATGTGCGGCGAGGTCGGCGGTCATGGCTGCGATCATTTCCCGGTGTTCGGGGGCGTCAAACAGGTTGTTCACCTGGTCGGGATCGTTTTGACGATCAAAGAGAATGGCGTCGTGGTCCTTTACATAGGCGAGTTCGTAATTGGGGGTGAATACGCCGGCTCTGTTCGGGTCGTGGTGTATATAACAGATGTCGTCCCATTCGGTTTCTTCGCCGCGCAAGAGTGCAGATGCATCTCGTCCGTGTTCGCGTCCACAGGGTTCAAATCCCATGAGGGTCAGGATGGTGGGCATGAAATCGACGGAGCCAACCAGGCGATCTATTCGCGTGCCAGCCGGAATTTTTTCGGGCCAGCGGATTAACATGGGGACGCGATACGCCGTTTCATAGAGTTGATTCTTGCCCATCAATCCGTGTTCGCCGAGGTATTCGCCGTGGTCGGATGTGAATACGACTATTGTGTTGTCCAGGATGCCTTTTTCGCGCAGTGCATCGAGCATTCTGCCTACGCAGTCGTCTATGAGTTTGACCATGCCGCAGTATTGGGCCATGTGTTTGCGTAAGATATCATCTTTCGGAGCCTGTTTTTTGGGTACCCAGCTGGGCTGATTTTCTTCGTTGCGCGTGTCGGGCAATGGCATGTCTGCGGGGTTGTACCTGGTGTCGTAGGGTGCGCGTACAGGAAATGGCGGATGGGGGTCGGGGATGCTGAGCATGAAACAAAACGGGTTTTCTCGATCTCGAGTCAAAAATTCGTTGGTTTTTTCGGTTAGCCAGTCCGTTGGATAGGTTTTTGCGTCGCCCATGGTTTTGTAGTTAAACACTGTGGGTTGTACATCGCCCATATCGACGTCTTCGATTTTTTTCCAGTGTCCGCGATTGAACATGTATTCGGCGTCGTCAAAGCCCATTGTGCGTTCGGGGTGTACCCAGCCGGGGCGCGGGGGTCCGTCCAGATGCCATTTGCCCGCGTATCCGGTGTCGTATTCGCGGTCTTTTAATGCCTGGGCAAATGTGATTTCATCGCGGTTGAGGGGGATGTTGTTGCGATACGCGCCGTGTACATGTTCGTAGCGTCCGGTGAGGAATACGCCTCGGGATGGGGTGCATACGGCGACGTTGACCATGAAGTTTGTCAAGATTGCGCCTTCGTTTGCCAGGGAGTCAATGTGGGGCGTTTCGACGAGTGTTCCGCCATATGCGCTCAATGTCCAGCAACTTTGTTCGTCGGTGTGTATGACGAGGAGGTTTGGGGAATCTGCCATTTATTGCTCCTTATTTTTGGGTTAACCATGGGTCGCCAGTTTTTTCCAACCAGTTGTTCATTTCGTCCTCAAGTTCTGCCACAAGGCCGGGATGATCGCCAGCGATGTTTTGGAGTTGATAGGGGTCTGCGACATTGTCGTGGAGGATCGTTTCTTCGCTTTCGGGTGTCCGCGTGACGACATACGTGTGCCGGTGTGTGCGCACGCCACGCGATCCGCCAGCGGGGTCGGCGGGCATTACGTTGAGGTAGAGTGCAGATGTCGGGCGCGTGCCTTTTTTACCCAGGAGGATGTCGGAGTAATCCGTTCCCTGGACGCTGTCGGGGACCTGTTCCACGCCCATGAGGTTGAGCAATGTGGGCATTAAGTCGGGTGTGCCGATTAACAGGTTATCTGTGCCGGGTGTGATTTTGCCGGGCCAGCGGATGATAAATGGTACGGTGAAGGATTCTTCGTAGTGTACGGTTTTGCCGATGCGGCCGTGGCTGCCCATCATTTCACCGTGGTCAGAGGTGAAGACTACGATGGTATCTTCTTCCAGTCCCTCTGTTTTTAAGCAGTCCAGTATGCGTCCAAAGTTTTCATCGACGCCGGTTACCATGGCGAAGTAGTGTTTCGCGTTTTCGCGGGCGCTGTCGCCGCTTGTGTCTGCGGGGACATTGGGGCGCGTTAAGAGGTCTTCATGGGTGGCATCGCCGTATTGGGCGACGTATTTTTCTGGTACTTGTTTGAATGGCATGTGCGGTGGGTTGTGGGATATGACGAGTGAGAATGGTTTTTTGGGATCTCTGTATTTGCCACCTTTGTTGCGGATGTAGTTTATTGCGATGTCGGTTTCGTGTTTGGGAGACCATTCCCGCGGTTCAATGCGCTTTTCAATGGGGTCATTGCCGGTCCAATAGTGGGGGTTGAAGTGCCAGTCGCAACAGCCGTAGGAATACCAGAAGTCATATCCGTGTCTGCGCGGTCCCGGTGGGGTGTATGAGTCCCAGATGACGCCATTTCCTCTCGGTCCTTCTGTGTATTGATATTGCTCATTGGGGGGATCGAGGTGTAGTTTGCCCAGGTACGCCTGGTTGTAGCCAGCGTCGTGCAAGACGTCTGAGAAGCACCGTGCGTTTTCTCGCAGGTAGTTTTCGTATTGTACTGTGGTGGAGTTGACGTTGCTGAGTACGCCGTTGGCGTGGGGATATTGTCCGGTGAAGAGCATTGCCCGATATGGGCTGCATACGGGTCTGGTGCTTACGGCGTCGGTTAATACGAGGCTTTCAGACGCAAATCGGTCGATATTGGGGGTTATTACGGGGTCTTCGTTCATGAATCCCATGGCCTGTTTGCGATATTCGTCGGGGAATACAAATACGAGGTTGGGGTGTTCAGGCATCTTTGTCTCCGTTTTAAATGCGTGGAAATAACACTGCCAAAAATTGTATCAATAGTTTTTGATGTCAAGGATTATACTTTGGGGCTTGGGGCTGGTTCATCACAACCCGATCATAAATCACCTCTAATTTTTCGGCTTGTCTCTCTAGGTTGTGCTGTTTTTCGACATGGGCACGGCCAGCGCGGCCAAATTGTTCGGGGGAGTTGAGGAGGGTGTCCAGTCCCTCAGCGAGGCCCGCGACATCTCGTTCGGGATATAATAGGCCACAGGTTTTGTCGATGACGACTTCGGGGATGTCGGCGTGTTGAGACGATACGATGGGGATACCCATTGCCATGGCTTCGATGAGGGCGACAGGGGCACCGCCTTCGGTGTCGCCATCTGATGCTGTGACGCTGGGATAGAGGAGGATTGTCGCGCGTTTTAGTTCTTCAAGTGCGGTGGGATGGGGAAGCAGGCCGAGCATTTTTACGCGGTTTTCAAGGTGTAGATTTCGTATTTCGGCTTGTAGTTGTGGACGCAAAGGTCCGTCGCCGATCATCCGCAGTTGGGCGTCCGGATATTTTTCTGCTATTTTCGCATAAGCCTGGATTGCGTATTTCAATCCTTTTTTTTCTCGAAATACGCTGTATGTCAATACGATGGGTTGTTTGGGTGTGGGGTCTGTTCTGAAGGGTATTTTGTCGAGATCTACGCCCAGATGTTGTACGATTACCCGGTTGGCAGGGCATCCCAGTGCGATGAGTTGTTCGCCCATGAAGGGTCCTTCGACGAGGAAGAGGTCGCCTTCGGCAAAGAGTCGTTTGTATCGTTTTTGCCATTTTTTTTGCCGGGGTAGTGCCGATACGTCCAGGCCGTAAAAGGTGGTGATCAGGGGGATGCCTGTGCGCTGTTTTGCGGAGAGACATCGGTATCCCTCTTGCCCAAAGTGCGCGTGGATGAGGGCGGCGTTGTGTTTGCAAAGCCAGTTTTCATAGCCCGCGTATGTGCCGCGCATTTTGCGAATGAGGCGGAGGGTTGTTCTGCGAATGGGCGAGATATCTTCGGCGGATAAGACGGGTTCTATGGGAAAGCGATCCAGGTTCTGGCGCGTTTGTGTGAGGACGATGGGACGATATCGTTTCAATGCGCGGATCTGGTCGTATATCCAGGTCGCTGTGGCTGGTAAATAGGGGTTGGCACTGTGCGCGACGACAGGTTTCATGTATTTCCTCATACAAGTATCTGCTCACACAATCACATAATCCTCGCGTTTTGGCACGGGATGTTCGCGTTTGGATATACCTTCAACCCGCTTTTCGCATGCTGCACATAGATGATAATAACAGATGCGATCGTCTTCCGGGTCAATCAATTCCGACATTTTAGACCGCAACGCGAGAAATCGCCGTTCATTCAAGTTGCATTCAAAAACGCTTTTCTGTCGGCGCGATCCGTAGTTTTCCATGAGTTTCATCACCCGCCGCAATCGGCGTTTGTCGGCTATGTCGTAGGCTACTACCACAAGCATTGCGTTGATCTCCAATACTCATCGGATTAAAAATGGCTGATATGCCGCGTCTTCGCCGCGCAACATGCGGATGAGACGGCGAGCTTGCAACTCGAAACACTGGCGATAGGGCACTTTTTGTACCTGTCCACTGGGTTGTAGATATTGAACTTCAGTTGCGACCCGGTCCTGATAGGCGCGGATTAGTTGCTGTCGTCCATCGCCATATAAAAATACGCCCCCATCGCGCTGTTCAAAGTCCTCTTTTTTGATTTGTCCGTGATTTAGCAGGTCCAGTACCATTGCATCTACAATTACCGGACGAAATTCTTCCATCATGTCCAGCGCGAGCGAGGGACGTCCGTAATCCACGAGATGCAGATAACCGATATAGGGATCTAATCCCACGCGCAAGACAGCCGATTCCATGTCCGAAGACAGCAGCGTATAGCCAAAGCTCAACATGGCATTGACCGCGTCTTTGGGCGGGCGCCGCGTGCGTTTGACAAAGGGAAATGCTGAGGGTAAAAATTGGCTCAGCGCACCGAAGTAAGTCGCTGTTGCCGCACCTTCGATTCCGCGCAGTGCATCGGCATTGTCAATGCGGTCTATCTGTTTTAAGAGTGCGCGCAGTCGCTGTGCGGTGTGGGCAATGTCCCGGTTTCGGCGTCGTGCAAGGCGCATGATGAGGGTACGCATGTTGCGGATTTTGCCCGATACAAATCCCCGTGCAGCACCCAATCGAAAATCTTCATCTTCGTAGCGACGGTATTGCATTTGCCGCAGTATTACGTTGCGGCCCTGCGGTCCGACGAGTCGCCCGCGATAACTGCCCGTGGTGCTGAGTAATACGAGGTCGATGCCCTGCATCAGCGCGGTGTGCATTGCCGCAGGTGTTATTCCGATGTTGCCAAATAAGACCATCTGGTGCAGGTCATACGCAGGCAATGTGTGGAGTTTTTTCTTGCCTTTCCACACGGCCAATCGCTCGCCTTCGCGGCGCACCTGGGCACCGGTTTCTGTGACGTAGAGTACGGCCATATTAAACCCCGAAAGCCGGTAAGACGTGAGATCCCCTTAATTCTTAATTTTTAATTCTTAAACCGCCTCAATGCCTATTTGCAATCGTCCAGCGTCATCCGCTGTGACTACCCAGACGCCTGTGGAGATTTTGCCTTTGCGGTGGCGCAATATGTCGCGCATTTCATCTTCTGTACGCGATAGGTCGGCCATTACCTGTGCGGCTTGCTGGCGCAGTGTGATGTAGCGATCTACTATTTCGCGGTTTTGCGGTTGATCCACACGTCCCATGCCAGCGGTAAATGCCGGGTCGATATGTAGCAAGGGAGAGGGGTACCCGCCTTCTGGTAGGTCAAATTCGCAGTTGCAGGGGACGGTTTCAATGAGGTCGGGCAGGTGTTTGCGGATTTTCGGACAGCCAATGGGATGCGGATGCAGGCGTTCGATCTGATAATCGGTTATTTCGGCTTTGTAGTCTGCACACGCGCCAATTACCGCGTGTAAGAAGGTGCGCCCCTGGTCGTCGAGATGCCCAAATACGCATTTTAAGACATGGCGTTCAATGTGTACCAGATGGGCGGTTGCAAAGGCTTTTTCTGTGAGTGCGCGAATGACTGCACAGCCTTGCATAATGGGTTGAAATTCTGGAAATGCTTTTTTCAGATCAACTTGTTTCAGGGGCGTGTGGGTCTCTCCTCCGCCCAGGCGGGAGACCGCATGGTCATAAGCCTGTGTGTCTATGGGTTTGATGTCGCGCAATACCCGATCTTGATCTGCGAGTGCGTGTCCTTCTGTGTCGATAAATAACGCGCGGCGTCCTGTTTTGCGGTGGATGCCGAGTGGTAGTTTGATCAGGTTGCCAAGTTCATCTTCCCCAACGGCGTCTTGTTTGGGAAACCACTCCCACTGTAAATCTTCTGATGCTGGGCCAAATCGCTTTGCAAATGCGTGGCCATAAGCGCGCAGGTCGCATGCGCGGATGGGTTTTTCAAAGAAGAGCCATATATGCGCGCCTTTGTTTCCGCTGTCTTCGATGTGAACGGGGAGGTTGAGGGATGCGAAGCCCGCGCAAACCCGTCGGATGTCTTTGCATACTTGTTCGCGCAACGCATCCATTAAGGTGTTGTTTTGCTGCGCTGTGTTGAGGGCTTCTTTTTTGATGTCGATATCCAGGGCCAAAAATTGTGCTTTGTCCCGGTCAAAAATTGGATAGACGCCTACAGTTGTATCTCCCCGGAGATGGGATTGGATCGCGTCTTCTGTGAGGGGTTCGCGCACGGGGACATAGCCGGTTTTTCCGTCTTCATCAATCCATTGGCGTGCGTACACGTCTTTTCGCGCGGCAAATAGCCGGAGGATCAGGGCGGCACTATCGGGGTGGTTTTTGATTTCTGCATCTGGTAAGGTTTGGGATGTTTGCAATTGTGCGCCGACGAGTTGTTTGCCCGCAAGTGCGCCCGCATGGTCCGGGTCGAGTTCGAGTACCCGTGCGTAGAGTTCTTGCGCGAGGCCCATCATGCCGTCTTCTTCGTACAGGCGCGCGAGTTCAAAGATTCCTTCTGTATGGTCTGCATGGTGCTGTATGAGGATTTGCAAGCGCGATTGCGCGAGGCCCGTTTCATTGCGGTCTGCGTGTAGCATTGCCAGTCCAAATAGGGATTTGGCATCGTCAGGACATTGGGATAGGTGCGCCTGATAGATTTCAACGGCTGCCTGTATGTCGTTCATTTCTTCTGCGAGTACACCCCATTCACCAAACGCATCATCTACCGGCAAATCGCGCCACCGATTGAGCAATGTTTGTGCCCTGTCCTGTTCGTCTCGGATGAGGGCTACGCGGAGCATCAATTGATGTGCGCGGTTGCACGCCGGGTCGCGCGCACTGGCTTCTGATGCGAGTGCCTCTACGCCATCCACATTGTTTTTTTCCAAAAGCACCTGTGCTTTTTCACAGAGGGTATCTACGAGAGATGTGGGGGACTGTTCAATCGCAGGGGTTGTCATGGGGAGATTCCTTTCTATTTGGAGAAAAATATAACCACATGCGGGGGGAACCTGTGGCTTACCTTACTCTTTTGGGCGGTTTTAATTTTAACCCAAAAATTAGTGCTCAAATGTTCACTTGTCAAGAAAAAAGATTTCACGATCCCAATAAAGCGGGTAATCCTTCCTGGTGTTGGTGTGGATGTAGGGGCGAGGCATGCCTCGCCCAGGTTTCAATACTCCAGTAGTCGGGTAATCCTTCCTGATGATCGCCCTATTTATATGCAAAAAGCGTGCCAAAGAAAAAAATCCTCAAAAAAATGAGGATTTTCTTTTTTTGTTCCTTTTTCGCGGTTTTTTTGCAAAAAGATCCCAAACAGGTGCTCATCAGGTGGAAACAGATGTGCAAAAATGCACGCATCTGTGCAAAAACGCACATCCGAGCACAGTTTCAATACCCCAGTAATCGGGTAATCTTTCCTGACCTCATGCCTGACGTCAGGTGTGACTTTTGAATAATGGTCAAGAAAACAAGCAATGAGTGGTCAGCTGTCAGCGCAATAAGGATTTTTGTAGGGGCGAGGCATGCCTCGCCCGTCATTGCGGCAGGGTGTTAGCCGCCACGCGCAAGGACAACGCCAGTAATCCAGTGGTTTTGACTTTCTTATACCTACTTTATCGGTATTTCTATGTGGCGGTTTTGAAGTCACACATCGCGTTCCTTCCTGATATAGCGGAACGCACGGCCATTCGGGCATATATCAAAAAATACTGTTTCAATACCCCAGTAGTCGGGTAATCCTTCCTGATGCAGCGGTGCAACGCCGCCGCAAAGCGTGGGTTGAGAAGTGAGTTTCAATACCCCAGTAGTCGGGTAATCCTTCCTGATCAACAGCGATCAACAGCGAATAAGCCTGCGCGAACAAAGGTTTCAATACCCCAGTAGTCGGGTAATCCTTCCTGATGCATGTATTCCTTTCCGCTTTTTGAGCCGGGCAACTCGAGTTTCAATACCCCAGTAGTCGGGTAATCCTTCCTGATGACTGGGTCAATATTCCCAGCACTATATGCCGAATAGTTTCAATACCCCAGTAGTCGGGTAATCCTTCCTGATTAAAAAACGAAAACATACGGGCAGTTTTTCGCGTAAATCAGTTTCAATACCCCAGTAGTCGGGTAATCCTTCCTGATTGAAAAAGTTGGAAAACAAAGAAAGAAAAACATCCTGAAAAGTTTCAATACCCCAGTAGTCGGGTAATCCTTCCTGATTAAAATGTTGAAAAACAAGGGTTTCCGAGCATTAAAAAAGGTTTCAATACCCCAGTAGTCGGGTAATCCTTCCTGATTAGCCAAAACGTCGGGGAGTTTTGCTCGGTCGAGAGTTTGGTTTCAATACCCCAGTAGTCGGGTAATCCTTCCTGATATGGCGAGGAGATGTGCGACAGCTTAGATGGTCTGCGTGAGTTTCAATACCCCAGTAGTCGGGTAATCCTTCCTGATGTCAAAACTTTCTGTTGTGTTGGTTTCAGCCCACACAAAGTTTCAATACCCCAGTAGTCGGGTAATCCTTCCTGATACGATGATGGCAGTGGGTATGGCGACGGCAAGGGGTCGGTTTCAATACCCCAGTAGTCGGGTAATCCTTCCTGATGACGAAATCGCCTTTATTATGGCTTTCGCTGCATGCATAAGTTTCAATACCCCAGTAGTCGGGTAATCCTTCCTGATTGAAGGTTGTGGGTGATGAAGAACGAAGTTGAGTATTGTTTCAATACCCCAGTAGTCGGGTAATCCTTCCTGATTTGTTGTCCAGGGCTTGCCCAAGTGGCCCCTTCTGGGACAAGTTTCAATACCCCAGTAGTCGGGTAATCCTTCCTGATAATAACAACACTCTGGCCTACAAGTTCGTAGTCTGAGTTTCAATACCCCAGTAGTCGGGTAATCCTTCCTGATTGGTATGGCACAGATTATGCGTGAGCAGCAGCGACAGAGTTTCAATACCCCAGTAGTCGGGTAATCCTTCCTGATATTGCATGGCGTTATGGGGGATATTCGGATGCTGAACCGGTTTCAATACCCCAGTAGTCGGGTAATCCTTCCTGATAATGGCAGCCGACCGCTTGCATGCGGCTAACCCGTCAAGTTTCAATACCCCAGTAGTCGGGTAATCCTTCCTGATGAGCGCACGTAATCAGGCAACGCCTGTCTTATCGCAGTCAAGTTTCAATACCCCAGTAGTCGGGTAATCCTTCCTGATGTCAGCGAACGACCATTGGACCGATCACGACGCAATAATCGCAGGTTTCAATACCCCAGTAGTCGGGTAATCCTTCCTGATCGATGCGTCAAATTGTGCAAGAACGGCGCGCGGCAACGTTTGGTTTCAATACCCCAGTAGTCGGGTAATCCTTCCTGATGATGTGGTACGGCGTAATGAGGTCGCGTGATGAGAGATTTAAGTTTCAATACCCCAGTAGTCGGGTAATCCTTCCTGATGGATTCAACGACAATCAGGTGCGGCGACAATAGAGAGGTTTCAATACCCCAGTAGTCGGGTAATCCTTCCTGATTTGGCGCAAGGTTCAGAGTGAAGTTGGGGCGAGTTGCTGGATAGTTTCAATACCCCAGTAGTCGGGTAATCCTTCCTGATGTTTTTGACCCCCGATCAGTTTGGAAAATTGCCTCATTGTTCGTTTCAATACCCCAGTAGTCGGGTAATCCTTCCTGATAAAGACATCATGAATGGCTTTTACAATGATCGGACTGGTTTCAATACCCCAGTAGTCGGGTAATCCTTCCTGATAAAGGGGAACATTGTATGGCGAATGACAGAAGAATGAGTTTCAATACCCCAGTAGTCGGGTAATCCTTCCTGATCGGCCAACCACTCAAGGGTGCATAGACGGTGACCGATAATCGTTTCAATACCCCAGTAGTCGGGTAATCCTTCCTGATATACTCAGAAGGTCCAACTTTGACGATTAGACTTTACGTTTCAATACCCCAGTAGTCGGGTAATCCTTCCTGATCGGAACAGACGAAGTCCACGATCAACAACAAAGCTATCCGGTTTCAATACCCCAGTAGTCGGGTAATCCTTCCTGATGGACGTAGAGAAGCACGAATATCAAAAAGGATATATAAGTTTCAATACCCCAGTAGTCGGGTAATCCTTCCTGATGTTTCTGTGCCCCTGGGGGCATTCTGTGACGTGTTCTAAGTTTCAATACCCCAGTAGTCGGGTAATCCTTCCTGATACACAATGCCACCTGTTTACGATCAAATTCAACGTTGATATGTTTCAATACCCCAGTAGTCGGGTAATCCTTCCTGATACACAGAACCTTATTTGATTTGCACAAAAACTCAAAAGAGTTTCAATACCCCAGTAGTCGGGTAATCCTTCCTGATGAAGAGACAAATTATGTGGCAAGGTCGCAATGCCGAGATAGTTTCAATACCCCAGTAGTCGGGTAATCCTTCCTGATACGCAACAATCGTCCGCGTGATTGACGGGGACAAGTAGAGTTTCAATACCCCAGTAGTCGGGTAATCCTTCCTGATTGGACAATCAACCCCAACACAGATGCCCCACCTCTTGACAATGAGTTTCAATACCCCAGTAGTCGGGTAATCCTTCCTGATTTACAATTACAGTCGCCCCATGTCGATCCATCTCGAAGATACGGTTTCAATACCCCAGTAGTCGGGTAATCCTTCCTGATACCGTCTGTGTTATTCCCTCTGTTGCAGATAGTTACAAGGCGGTTTGCGACTCAGGCCATTTTGACATACAAAATCCTTCCAAAAATGAAAAATTGCTTTCGATTCTCTGTTCATAATACACACTCCTGCAAAAAGTTAGAAATTTGCGACCCACCAGAACATGAGGAAATACCTCTAATCCTCACGCCTCTTGTTTTCTACACGCTCAAACTGCCAGTGTGACATTGACCGGCGCAGGTGGGTCGCATCCACCGGGTTGAATGGGTCTATAACTTGCAAAATAGGTACTTGTTCTAATTGAAGCAAGACAGGTCTGACACCCCTGCGAACGCGCTTTTAAACTTTCTCTATCCAGTCATTGAGATCGGCCACAATGCCGGGTAATACATCCTGATCATCTGATGTTGTATGCACCTTAAATTTCACGCAATAGGTTCCATTGGAGTATATGCCCTGGACTTCCCCACCCGATGGCCGAAACCGATTTGATTCAGGCAGGTCCGGGTTCCAATACGTTGAGTGGCAAAAGCGGACGTAAGGCACTTCATCTGTGAGCTTTTGCAGAAAACGCAAAATGGAAGTTCGTGCTTGTCCGTATCCATGGTGGCCCAGATTGGGAGTCTGCTTCTCATTCCCTGTTGCTGATCGCGGAAGACTATGGGCCTTTATCTGCTGAAAACGGGTTCGGAAGGTCTCGTGAAAGATCTGGCCCGTCGCCGAGAGTTCCAGATAGTCCTCGCCATCGATTTCCTCGCGGTTGACCAGTGGTTCAAAGCGTTCATCCCAATCCTCACGGTACTGTTCCCAGGAAACAATGCCCTCCTTGCTGAGTACCATAAACATGCCACTGGCCTGTTGCCAGATCGAAAAATCGAGTGCTACAGGCATAGGTGGAAAAGGAATAATGGCATCAAAGCGTTCATGCTTGTAATATACGGGAATGTCGAGTGCCTGGCCCATCAGAACGGCAATGGCGATCTGGGCTTTATAGCCACCTGTCGCGTTAATCGCACAAAAGTCTGCTCCTGTTTCACGCACCCGTTCACCAAAAATTTTTGCCAGATTACTATAGTCAGCTCTCTCCCAAAATTGACTTAACCTTTTGCACCTTTGTTCTCTGTTTCCTCGAACCGCCACTCCACTT
Organism: Candidatus Latescibacterota bacterium; assembly: GCA_965205975.1. Lineage (GTDB taxonomy): Bacteria > Latescibacterota > UBA2968 > UBA2968 > UBA2968 > VXRD01. The sequence goes on along the minus strand of OZ242195.1, from coordinate 3,491,689 downwards.
ATTGATACGTTCCCAATAAGCTTTCAATGCCTGTGCGACCATCATTTGCTCATCACCTTCAAGAGATTGAAGTTCTGTGTTGTAGATGTCGGTAACACGCGCTTCATCCACAGAATTGTCAGCGAGACCGTTCAATTCTTCGACAAGTTGTTCAACAGGAGAAAGACTTGCCAATCTCTCGGCTTCTTGCTGTCTTTCCGCTTCTTCCCGTTCAGCTTGTTGCTGACGCTTGAATGTGTCAATAATTTTGTCGGTCTGATCTTCAAAATTTCGGAAATATCCATAACCAACCGCTGTTTTCGCACCGATGCCCTTCAGTTCTAATACATCTTCAAATCGCGCCTTAAGTTTATCGAGAAGTTCCTGTTTCTTCGCTAAGAAAGCGAACCGAAAGGCGGTCTTCTCAACAGTTAAAAAATTTATAGGTCTTGGATTTTGAGAATCTGTTGGAGGTGCGCTACCACTGTAATATTCGGGATAATGAGGATTCATAATATCTTTCGCAAAATGGACTTCTTCGGGATAAGCGTCGAGAAATTGCACTTCTCCGCGCCGGTTTTGACTTCCAAAGAGAGCGAGAAAATTTTCATCTTTCAGTGCTCTGTTTTCGTTATTGTCGAAATTCTCTTGCAACCACCAATGCCGCAACACGCCTTTCACAGCACTTCCGGGAATGTACGGAATGCCATAGATATGATGGAGTGTCATATTTGTCTCTTGAACATGCTCACTGCCGAGGCCAACAATTAGTCGCCAATCAACCCTTGCATCAACGCAGTAAAGCATGATACCACGCATAACAAATTGCAGGAGTTGCTCTGTTTGCCGTTCCAGCAACTGCTCAATCAATTCATCATAAGATTTACTAAACGTCGGATCGGAAAGCTGAAATTTGTATTTTTCACCATCGCGAGTAATCTGCAAGGAATGTCGGTAACGCAACGCGAAATTATCAATCTGATTATTTGAGCGAACCAGTTCCCTCGTATCCAATGGATGGAAATTAAGCATCATTCTCCTCCACATCATCCATGAGTCCATCGACAAATCGGCGAATCCAATTGAGTAGCGCGAGGGTTTCGACTGTAACTTGTCGATAGACGGGTGATTTGAGTTCGATGACTTGTTCCACAAGTTCGCCAGTCGAAACCAACTGTTTGGTATCTACGGCTTGGAGCCAGTTTCCAATTTGTTCGTATAGCCTGTCGTGCCCATTATTCCTTTTTTTTATGAATGCCAAAGACTGCCCAAGTCCATTCGTTTTTATTAAAACGGGGAGTTTCTTTGCAGCGGATTTATACTCTTTCTTCAATCTATCACCATTAACACTGCTTACTGCCTCAAAAGCATACTTGGCACGCCCTTGTTCAATTCCCTTACGCATTGTTGGAGTTTGTGGCATGGTTTTCTCCTCCATTTTGATAAACGTGTGTCCGAACTATACCCTTACCCACGGTTGCATTGCCACCGATCTGAATGACATTCGGCAATCCATCCACAAAGAAGTCCATTACCTTTTCCGACTCATCGTGTTTCTTTTCTTTATCCTGATCGGTCAACTGGAAAATACCTTTATCGGCGTCATTTTCCTTAAAGATGGGTGTGGTCAAGGCGAGCGAATAGAGAATAGAGTCAGCCGGCAAGTATTCCTCGTACCACAGCGCACCTTTTGCAACGGTACCGGTTTCACTGTCGATTTTGGTGCGGGCAATGACTTCTGTCGAAAGCGTCACAAAATCTCGGAAATCATCATCGCTCAATACCACGAGGTCCCGTTTCATCTTATCGCGCCAATAGTTATAGCCCGAATCCGGTGGCAGAACCTGTTTCGCAATCCACTCTGCAACAGCATCACATTCTTGGCTTTCACTAACCGCGAATGTGTATTCTTCCAGCACAATTTTTCTATCTTCCACAATGAGTCCGCTCCCTGTCGTTACCGTATCACTGCCGGGAAGATCGTCAGCAAATACAATGTTCGGCTGGCAGATGGAAAGGTCGTATTTGAAACGCTCTAAAACTGCGGGACATGTCACATAGGCAAACACGCCTTTGACCGACTTGACAGGAAAAAGCAAGAGACGTGCATCGGTAAATCCCAAAGCACCTGCGTGTAAGTCACCTTGCTCAGAACCAAATACAAGTTCTATTTCAGATTTATTTTTTTGAGCATTAAAAATTTCACGTATGCTGCCCTTCAGTCCGGATGCTTCGATTTTTGGATAATCCGTATGCTTCTCCCGCTGGATCGGGAGATCAACGATGCCAAGATCATTGCCGCTGCCAGCGTGGAGTGGAGTTTCGACGATAAGAAAGAGGGGTTTAGCTTGTTTAAACATTTTGGCTTCTCCTTTTTAAATAAAACCTATGAAGGAATTTCAAATGTGTGTGTGACAAAGTTGATATCAGGAAAATTTTCATCACCAAATTTATTTTTCCAATCGGCAATATACGTGTTATGATCGAAATCTTCACAAAGGGTATCGAATATTCTAAGTCGAGTAGTCCTTTGTTCCTTAACCTCGAAGTTATATAGTAAGCGTCTATGAACTCCACCTGTCGCTTTGAAAATGAAGATTTCCCGATCCAAATTTTTTGGCTTTGTCGGGTTTGGAATTTGTCCACCGTGATTCAAGTCGTCATTGTGTCCCAAATTGCGGATTTTTTGGTAGCATTTGTCAGGTATAAGATTCATGTCACTGTCTAATAGACAGGTATCAGATAGAACAGTATCTAACCGTCCATAAAGCTCTTTAATAGCTGCATCGATTAACTGACGTTTGTCTCCATCATAGCTATAATAACTTCCTCCTGGCAATTCGACGATAAAGTATCTTTGATGCTCCTCCCAAAAAATTTCGCCAATGGGTGACAAGAGAGCGTAGTTTCCATCAATTTCAATAAATGCTTCCAAATCTTGAACAGCTTGGTAATGTTGGCTTCTGAATTGCGACCAATTTTCTATCCCCTCATGGATTTGCATGAGAATGTCCGAATGGCGTTCAATCAAGCCAAAATCAATAACCAACGGTGACTGCGGAATTTTGATGAGTGCGTCAGTATCCTCAAAGTTGTAGTAAAGCGGAACTCGCTTGACTTGTGCTAAAATCGTCAGATATGGCAAGGTGGCTTTGTACCCTCCGGTGATATTGATCGCAAGTGCTGGCCAGTACCCTCCAGCATTTTCGTCTATCTTTCGTATCAGATTGGTCATGCCTTCATTCGAAAAGACTTTGGGATCTTCAACCTGAAGCCCCTTGATCATATCTGTTTGCGTATCAAATTCGACAGAGATATTATCGCCTAAAACCGAAGCCACTGTATCATCCGCCAAAATTTCCGCAGCCAATCGCGAAGCAATTGTGTCTGAGGCAAATAGACGAACCTTGAGGTCCTCTTTCAGTTTGTCTTGAATTTTAGTGATACTCTGAAGTTCGGCAGATGCGGAATCCTTTTCTTGTTTTATAAATTCAAGACTGGACGTTTTTAGATCCTCAATTTCATAATCATACGCATTCCATTCCGAAGCAGGAGATTTTCCGATTGTTTCATAATTGTGGCTAAAGGCACTGTCTCCATTCTTGTCAAGATAGTTTGTAAAGAGCGATGTGCCGACTGGTGTTATAAGAGTCTTCATGCATTTCCCTCCTTTGCGACCCCGATAAGAGTAAGTCCAAATCCCTCCTCAGAACGCTCCTCGCTGATGTTTTGGTAGTGAAAAGCGGCGATTAAATCATCAATTCGATTTTTATCCATCAGTTCAAAGTAATAGACGCTACCAGCAGGTACTGCGCGATAAGTGGGTTTTGCCTCACCTTTTGCCATGTCCCATCCGCCAACAGGAACAGGTTTACCAACCGCGGCGGTGATTAATTTGATTGAAATTGGTGCCGTATTCTCCAGTGGGTATTCACCCGAAAGCGTATCGCTATTCAACCATGAAGGCAACCATCCGTTCCGGAATATGGTCGGCGTTGCAAAATATAGCTTGAATCTGTTTGTTGATTGGATGGCACGTTTGACTGCCTCAAGACGGCTGGACAGTGGATCAATATCATAGTTGCTGTGCTGATAGACAAAACCTTTGCCTTCTCCACCTAATTTCAAAAGTCCTTTTTGTGGCAAATTCCTGGAGCATTCATATTCTACCAAAAAGCCGTAATTGCCATCTCTATTTTTAAATCTGGACATATCAACACGATACAACATGTGTTCTTCGGATGACAAAGTGTGTCTATCCCGCGCGATGCCCGTTTTGGTTTCGCGCTTAACCAATGTTGCCCGATTTGTAAGAAGCAGGTTCTGACTGTTTCCTTGTAAGTATCGTGTGATTGCCCCCAGTCGCAACAATCCATCTGCATCGAAATCAATAGACTCGGAATTTAGCCATGTAAGTGGCGTGCTGATTATCCCATTCGACACAAAATTTTTAGATTGCGGCACCAGTAAATGAAGGAGGGTATGATCATCTCTCTTTTCAGTTTTTGTTTTTTTATATACCAGATCAAGGGGCACCGGAAAAAATATTTCCATTCGATCCATCTGATTGTTTCGCTTATTTGCAAGAAAAACACTGCGCACTTGAATAGCATTGTCCAATGATTCCGGCGTACCAATCGTCTCTCGCATCCCGCCGGAATAGAAAAGCGATAGATCACCAAATTCAGCGATGTATGCAGTACGCAACGCACCGAGAACTGTCGAGGGAAGGGGTGGAAAAATTGAATGACCTTCAGACTGTTCACCTTTTGTAAAAGGACGCCCGTCGCGAAAAAAGAAGGTATCATTGGGTTGGAGAAACAGTTTCATTTTTTATCCTCGCAATGAAATTGATAATTTCTAAATACCCGAGAAAGTGAGAGAAAGGCTGGATATGATAGATGAGTTGAGTAAGTGTATGGATGGTTTGTTGACTCTCTTTGGATTCTGTTTTTTTGTTCGACTGTGCTCGTTCCATAATCCGTTCAAACTCAGCTTGAATAAGGTGACGGCCCAGTTCTCCAAAATCATCTTTGTCTTCAATTAATTTTGCAAATGTCTCACGGAAAGCGTACAAAAAACGCTTGGAAATTTCATTATCGCTCAACAAGTTGAGCAACTCCTCACTGATGTCGAGCACATCCAAATCGCCGTGTGTCCACTTTGTTACCGCCTGGCTAATATTTCCAGAGTGTTTGAACAGTGTGATTCCAAATGCATTACGTTCACCTTCATTTTTCGCTGCTTTCTCCATCCGACGCGCTTGCTGAAGTACATCTCCAAGCGGAACCTTGTTGTGAGCAATACACACGCCTGCCGAAGCTGTCGTGAAATTGGGGAATTTCTCACGCAACCCTTTCAATATAGGCAAGAGGTCTTTAAGATTTGTGAGTGCAAGAATGTCGTCACCGCCCGCATATATCAACTTTCCGAGATGATCCTGTTCAATAATCCGACGAGCATCTTCCGTGTATTGAATCAGATCACCGCTACGTTTTTTGTGATCTTCCTTGCTTTTAGCTTCCCGAATCTTCTCGCCCATGTTATCTCCATCAAGTGCAATGGCGACATAATATCGCCCCGGTTCACCGAGATATTGGACAAGTTTTTGACGCAATCTCTTACAAGTACTAATCTGCTTCTTCTCGTTTTTTGCATCAATGTTGTAGTAACCTCTCAGATAGGACTCGCTCCATGTCTCTTCGTACAGCCATTCGCCGTCAATATTCCCCTGGAGCATCCCGACTTTTGGCAAGGGTTGAACAATTGGAATATCTGCTGGTTTGTTGTCCAATGCCCTCAGTTTTTTAACTTCTTTAACGAAATCTCCATAAATGCCTAAGGCCCCAATATTGTATTGAAATTGTTCTTTGAAGTCCGCTGTCGCTATCTCTGATGTGGATGGAAAGCTCAGAGGTTGGCCTGAAAAATCGTCTGAAAATTCCGATTGGGTCTCCAGAAAATGTCTTCCCATTCGCTTGGTTAGTGAGACAGCACAGAGGGCCTCTTCTCCGCGACAATACTTTGGTTCGCGTTCAGCAAAACCCTGCCACCATTTCATTGCTTCTCGCACAGGTTCGTCTTGCCTCAAATGGAGAATTTCGCGTGTTCCATCAAGTGAACACTTTCGTCCAAACTCACAGATTTGTGCAAATGTCCGGCAGTTTTTGATAGCTGCAAGACTACCTGCGGTGTGGGCGTACCAATCCCCATAATTTTGATCTGTTTCTTCAGTAATCACCCAATATATATCAAAAAAATCCGAGATTTGTCGTTTGAACACTTCCTCAACATAAGTGCCACTCCACTTGCTGAATGCTTCATCAATCACACATTTAGCCATTTGCTCAAATTCAGTTTTTACAGTACGTTCAGCGTCTTTTGCGAGTTCGACCAACGCATCCTGAGAAACCTCAGTGCCTTTACCAATTGCTAAAAAGAGATTGGGAAAAGATGGGGTTGCGAAATCTTGTTGCTGCCAAAAATCAAATGGCGATTGGTTGCCAATAGCAGGATATATTAGCTCAATATCGTCGCCTCGAACTTTGTCCATTGCTTTGGCGATGAGATAAGACAGAATATAACTCCCCATCCACAAGTCCTCTGTCTTCCGGGCTGCTTCGATGAACGATTGTACAGGACCAATTGTAAACATGAGCATGAGACGTTTCGACTGGTTGCCACTCATTGGGATACCTCCTACGTAATGATCGCGTTAATAAAATCCTTTTGCTTCTGCTCAAAATTATTTGGCGTGTATTGCGGATAAATCGAGTGAAGTTGCGTGACAACCGGAATAAATTTATTTCCAACTTTTTGGATTCTAACGATCACAGGCGATGCCATACGCGGCGTACCTTCTCCGAGTGTATGGTCACGATTTTTTCTCTTTGCTTCATGTGTCGCCTGTCCGATTTTTCTTAATAGGGTGTCAACATCGGGTGTTGGGTTGCCAAAAAATATACACTGAATAACAGGATAGCTTGGGAAATGGGTGAGTTTGGATTCAATGATCTTGCCCTTCATCTGAAAACGATCATTGTCTGCGACAGTGTTGAGAGTATCCAAAATTTCCTGTCGCAGATTGGACACATTTGTGAAATTCCAGCTTGTTTCCCGGATCGAACCGAATCCGCGTCGAGAGCGATTGCCAACACCACCGAGTAGTAAGCCAAGTTTTGCAATCTGTGCATAATTCGGGACATTTGAGCCATTCGTTATAATCAGATACAGGTCAAATGACTGTCCCTCTTTATAAGCATCTGCGAAAAAACCACGATTATCGGTTCGATGAGGCAACGGCTTATAGTTCCTACAGTCCAGTTTCGTTTCTCCTAAAATACGAATTGAAAATGGTGATTTACCTTTTGTACTACCAAATAACGCTGCTTCTTTTTCTCGAAGAAATGTCTCGTTGCAATCCTGCACAGTTCGCCACCAATAACGCATCAGTGATTTGAATGGCGGTGGTCGAAGTTCGAGATTTCGACTATTCTCTCCATGTAGAAACATTGGTGTCACGGTTTCAAGATTCAACACTGTCCTATTCATCACGCTTCTCCTTTCAAATTAAACCGTATTGTCCCCACACGTATGGGTTTCTATACACTTTATTCTTAACGCGATGTGTGACTTCAAAATGTTACGAGGCCGTCAAAATCCAGCGGGTCTCTGTAATTGATGATATTTAGAAAGACACACATGGTATGGGTTAAGATTTTGGTATGCCACAAGTTTAATAGATGCCAAGCATCTCGCACTTTCATGCGCGCAAAAAGTGTTCGCGCATCTGCTCATAAAGTTTCTTCTGGCTTGAATACCCCAAAAAGTGACCCACAATTTCTATGGTGAGGCATTCCACATCACTTAAACCGGGTTCAAAGCCTGCCCGACGCGGCTTGCCATGCACCTCACAATACGCTGGATAGAGGTCGTCTTCAATAAAACAGTAGATTGTAATGACAAAAAGGGCTAAATTATACATTGGAGGTTCCTTTCGTTGCATGGCTTCTTGTTTTACGGACAATCCAAGATAGCCGAGGAACCTCTTTTTGTCTATTTAAAGTCACACATCACGTTGATTCTTATAACCGCAGCAGATCACTCCACCTTCAAAAATCGAGCAACTAACCCGGCCATGATGCTGTGAATTACGCAGGATACAATATCGGTAGAAATAGCGCAATAGGTTACGCAGTTTATCCCCCTTCACCGTGAACAGGCCTGGACTGTAGCCAGTTATACACCATTTCACACTTCATTTTTTAGCGGTCAGTGGTCAGTTCACCCAAACCGCAGCCCTTCTTTATTTATCTGCGTCATCTGCGAAAAACGCTCAAATTATTCGCGTTTTTTTCTGCGGATTACACTTCACTCACCAAACCACTCGGCTGCTTTTTCCTTTGCACGGGCTTTGATCTCCGGCGTTACATGGGCCGCCACGGCTGCGAGTGCTGCGGCCAGCGCACCCAGATCATCGCCGTAACCGACGGCCGGGATCAGGTCGGGAATTGCATCGGCCGGAAGAATAAAGTACCCCAGTGCCCCGGTGATGACTGTTTTGGCCCAGGCCGGTGTATCAGGAGCCTGCGCGGTGTAGTAGAGCGATAGGGCTTGCTCGACGACTTCCCGTCCTGCGGTGCGTGAGAATTTGAGCAACTTTTTCCAGAAGCTGTCCTGAGAATAATATTTCCCATATCCCTGCTTGTTTCGATTTTTCATGGTTTTCCTCCATTTGGTTTTTACTGCGGATTAAAAAACTTTTTTGCGATCACCTCTTGTCTATGCAATCCGCGTGCCAAAGTAGAAGAAAATTTGAATTTATTTTTTAATTTACGAGAAAACAATATGTTATACGATATTTTTTCTAAAATCAAATTGACACCAACATGTTCAAGCGTGCATTTCTGCACGTCCTCTGTGCAATTTTGCACTTATTTGGCTATATGCTGCCCTTCTTCACACTTCTTCCTTCACACTTCTTCCTTCTATAGCGTATTGTCCCATCCCAAAACTGGTCCATTTGCCAACGTGCATTGGCACGCCCAGTGCCAGCAGGGGGTGAAATTGTGTCATGTCGCCTTCAAAGACCACGTCTCCTGTAAAACCACTTACGCTCATACGCCGGTTTTTGCGGTTTGAATACCGTTCCCATGTGCGCCAGGTCAAATTGTGGGATGTGGTTTGAATATTCTCTGCTTGTGCGACATAGTCGGCATAATTTATATCTGGCGGTCCGTCTGCGTGAAATGCGGCCAATGCCGAATACCGCCGCAATAACCCGCGTATGAGTACGGGGAAATCCAGTCCGCGCTGTAATATTCGGTCTGCTTTGAGTTGGGTGGGCGTTACAAATGAGAGGCGAATCCGGGATCCTATTTCGTTGTGCATCAGATCCTGCGCGGTCAGATGGGGTACATCTTGTTGCAACATCTCGCTCGCTCCGTCGTACACCGCCTGCCATGTCCCATCGGTGTGCAGTGCTTCGCCCGAGATGAGGTCGCATTTGCCGCGTCCGCGTCCAATACCTGTGTCTCCCATGCGCTGGAATGTGTAGATGAAGTAGGGCATGTAATTCAGTGCGCGGCCTATCAGGGTCAGGCCAATCGCAAATTCATCGTCCGGTGCATAATCGGTTTTGGTTTCCAGCGGGGGTTCGATCAGATAGGGATGGGGTGCTTCGCTATATCCGCGAAATATGCCCTGTGCATTATCTACTGGTGTGTCAAATACGTATGGATACACGCATTGCGTCCGAATCAGACACCGCTCGCATTCCCCGTGTTGCACAATACAGACCGCGCGCTTAAATGCCACGCCAAAAGCCCCGCGAAATGTGGAGCCTTTATAAGATGGCAGGCGCAGATGGCCCCGCGCTTTGAAGTGCAAGCGCATATACGCGAATTTCAGATCAAACATCAATATCTCCTTTGTATTTGGATTTTTGCGATAGCACTCATTGTATATGCAATCCGCGTGCCAAACACAAAAAAATCTCCGAAATTTCCTCAGAGATCAAAAAAAACAACAGGTTGTGTGATATTTTTTTGAAACAGGAAATAAACAGCAATATGTTTAAACGTGCATTTTTGCACGGGCTGTGCAATTCTGCACGCCTTTCAATTCATATTTTGGGATTTTCGATGCTCTACCGATTTCGTCTCACCGTTGATTCGTCAATACCCAGTATCTTCGCGGCGTTTTTAACATTGCCCTGTGTTCGCGCCAATGTTTCCTGAATCGTATGCCTCTTAAATTGCGCCACTAATTCTTTGAGCGTACCACTACCCGTGTCTAAATCTGTCGATTCAATAATACGCTTGGCTAAGTCTTCCTTATGCACCCGAAATGCACTCTGTGGTGAGTCAGAGACGATGCGCGCAACTTCATTTTCAAGCTCGCGCACATTGCCCGGCCAGGTATAGCGACACATGGCTTCTATGGCTGGGGTATCAAAGCCCACAACATTGCGTTTGTATTTCTCATTAAACTGTTCACAAAACAGGTCGATTAACTCCGGTATATCTTCGCGTCGTTCTCGCAACGGCGGCATGTCAATGGTCAAAACATTGAGGCGATACAATAGGTCCTCTCGGAAAGTTCCTTCTTGAACCATGGCCTTCAAATCGCGATTGGTTGCCGCAACAATGCGTACATCAACTTCTTTCTCTTGTTCATCACTGCCAAGCGGACGCACTTTCTTTTCTTGTAATACGCGCAATAGCTTCGCCTGTCCTTCATGTGATAAGTCTCCTATTTCATCGAGGAAAAGGGTACCACCTTCGGCTGCGCGAAACGCACCCTCGCGTGGCCCGGCTTGTCCACTATAAGCGCCTTCAACTGCACCAAATAGCTCTACATCCAAAAGTTCACCTGGAAATGCACTACAGTTAATCGCTATGAATGATTTATCCTTTCTCACACTCTGTTCATGTAGTGCTTCAACTGCCCGTTCTTTACCCGTTCCCGTTTCACCCAAAATCAACACGGTTGCACCATCTGCATCAGCAGCTTGCCGAATCTGGTCTTTGTTTTTCTGCATTGCAAAGCTATTTCCGATCAAGCCGCCAGCATTGCCCGATGTTTCTCTCAGTCGCTTGTTTTCTGCTTTTAGACGTGGAACACGTCGCACTTCTGCTTGTGTTTTCTGTAGAATCAGGTCATAGTTTTCATCGTCAAATGCGGATATATCTCTTACCGATACATAGGGCAATTCTGCCAACTCAATACGCACATCAGCAGTAGAAATGTGTTGCCCGTCTGATGTGGGGATTTGCGCTTCGCGCACAGGTGGAAAGAAGAAATCGCGATTTGTTTCAATTGCTTGCGGTGTGACCAGCACATGATACAGGCGATCTTGTGGCCGACCAAAAAATTGAATAGCAGCACCGAGTAAGTATCCCATTGACTTCCGTCCGCCTGCGAGCGAGCAGTGTAAAGCGACATCAACATTCTGCGTCCAGTTCTCAATCCAGTGGAAAAGTTGATCCCGGGCCAGGCGATTGTCTTCCGAGGTGCGGATATCGTCTAAAGGATTACCTTCAGCATCTTCAAATACCTGGATATGATCGGGACCGAACGCGACAGTATTGGGATCGATATTGTAATCTGACAACATCTTTTTAAAGCGGCCTTCATCCAAAAGGCGTTTCTGACAGGTTTCTTTACCTACGGTTGTCGTTATCACAAATACTTCATCAATGGGCACTTTGCGCTGGACACGCAATGCCCAGAAAGTTTCTGTCATAACTTGCGGTGTGCTGCCGACTACAGCGACCAATTTATGTTGCATATCATTATCCTCTTGAGACATTCCATTGACTTTTGTAGTATAACATCGTGCGCTTAAAATTTCAATCCACTTCCGCTTTCAAGATTTGATGCACCATTCGCCCAAATCTTCGCCTATTTTCTGAGCGATGTGTTCAAGCCGGTGCTGGGGTTTTGCATTGAGGTAAATGGGCGGTCAGATTTCAGCTCCCTCATAGTCAGGTGCTTATCTGGCAGAAAATGCTTTGTTAGCATGTTATTTTCTGCTATCTTGTCATTATTATACGCTGTTTGGTTTCATTACGGTTGATTTTTCCATTATTGCAGAGGTGCGATATGGCTGCCACGCAAGAAGGGCCGGATGTGTCCATCCTTGAGCGGTATGTTAAAAATTCGGAAGAATATCAGGCGACTCAAATTGAGATACTCAAGAGGTTAGAAGGTCATGATATAGATCATCGTGAGACTTTGAAACGGTTGGATAAACGAATAGACCTGAATGAAGAGCGTATTCAGCAGAACGAAAGGGCGATCAACAAGCTCGATAAGCGTCTTGTCAGGCTGGAAACACTTATTGAGAATATGGATAAGACGATCAGCAGCATTCAAGAGGGTCAAATAGAATTGAGAATGCATGTTGATGATAAAATTGACAAGACGATCAGCAGCATTCAAGAGGGTCAAATAGAATTGAGAAACTATGTTGATGATAAAATTGAGGGTATAGGTCAACGTATTTTTTGGACTGTCACAGTTGGTGTTGCTTTTTTGACAATCGCGTTGGGGTTTGTGACGTATATATTGAAAGTTCCAGTTCCCTGAGTGGTCTTTGTCTATTTTTGAGAGACCAATGTCTTAAACTACCTGCATCCGTCTCCAGACGCTTCCCGCCTTTTGGAACCCAAATCCATACAAACAAATCACCCCTGAAGAGCATATCTCTCCAGGGGTTTTAAATTCTCTTATATGTGGAGCTACTCACAGCTATATATTCCTATGCACATCAGGGCAATGCACCAACGCGTTCCACTTCCTTTTTCAATAGTTGATGCACCATCTCGCCCAAATCTTTCCCTCTCTTCTCCGCGATCTTTTCAAGCTGATGCTGGAGTTTCGCATCGAGGTAAATTGGCAGCCGGATTTCAGCGCCCTTGCGATAAAATTTTCCTCTTTCAGCTCTGGAGAAATCGTATTCTAATTTCATGGGTTAGTCACTTATTGTCCTATCAATTTCACCTATAATTCACTCTAAAAAATGAAATATCTGACGCGTTACTACTATGCCTTAATAATAGCAAATGAGTGATGTAAGCACAATGCGAAAAATCAGATCGCGGAGTTTTTTGAAGGCATCAACAACCAATTATCTTGCTTAAGGCGTTCTTCAGTGGGTTTATCATTTGCCATCAATTTACCCAGCCTCATTCGCTCATATTTTTCCTTTTCCCATTGTTGGACCTTACTTGATAAACCGATCGAACACATTGGTCATCATACGCTGCACGCGCGAGTCAGGGCCTTTCGGCTTGGCATGCCTGTGTGCGGGCAATACGTGGCCGGGAGGCGACGACAAGCCTTGCGCCCACCAGATCGTCCCGGCGTTGAATACGACATTATTCTTCGGCCCATCGTAGATCGTAGCGGCATGAGGACTGTACCTCTTCGGTAGCATCGGTCCCTCGGCCAGAACCTCAAAGTTAGGCAGTTCGAGAGCAGGCGATCCATGCCATTCCCAGCCTATTAGTCCATCAATGGTGTCACCTTTTTGCATGCCATTCCCATTATAGATCCAGTGATTGGGTTGGGTGCAGGTCCAGTCACCTCCGCCAATGCCGGCGGTGCGTCCCCCCATGAGCAACGCCGCGTCCGGCCCCGCTGGATACTTGGCGGGGGTGCCGCGTCTCTTGTTCAACATCTTGCTGAGTTCCTCGCCAAGGAACTTATCTTCGCGTCGCATGATTCGGTGGAACTGCCCCTCGGCAGAGGGCAGCAAGGGCACCACACCCCAAACCGAATTACCACTCAGGAACGCAAGGTTGACACCGGCGTCCCGAGCCGCGCTGACGTTGTCGTACATCTCCCGGGTCCAATACTCGTCGTGCCCTACCGAGATAAAGCCTTTCGCGCGTTGTAATCTCGGACCGTGTCTGTGTGTATCCACATTTGAGATATACGACACATCGTAGCCCTGCTGCTCTATCCAATAGGAGAGGGGGAATTCCCAAAGAAGAAATTCGCCCGTGCCCACGGACTTGGGATTCTTGACAAGATGATCCTGGCAGAACTGCGCGTAGGGACGGTCAAAACTCACCCACCCGGTATCGTTTGCGTTGGTGCTCCACTTTTTCCTTTTCTTATATCCCGTGTAGCCATTCTCGTCGTTGTGATAAAGAGACCACTCGTTGGTAGGCCAGCTATTGTAGGCTTGCCAGGTCATGTCGCTGCACTGGAAGAGCAAATCGCAGGGGCGATCATCGCGCACAATAAAGATGACGTAGCTTTGCACGTCGCCCTCCTTGGCAGTGAGTTTCCCGAGATAGACGCCGCTCAGCCAATCGTCTGGAATCTCGAATTCTACGGAAGGTTCCCATTGGCATTCGCGCAGACGGTTTTCGCCTATCGACGGATCGGTCTGGGTTTTGCCCTGTATAGAATCAAAGCGCTTCATGAAACGACCGCCGGTTCCGCCGTAGTAACCCGTGCGGAAGATCTCCAGATCAAACTGGGACACTGGATTCGTGCTCACCATGATCTTGAGCGTGTCGCCAGCGCTCACGCTCGTCTCGGAGCAGTAGCCCTCGATTCGCGGGGAACGCCACAACGCCACCGGTTCGATGTCGTTGATGTCGGTCTTAGTGAGCAACCAGTCGCGCGTTCCTTTTTTGGCGTTTTCGAGTTGGATACGATTACGTCGTTTTGATTTCGATACGTTTGAATTTCCGTAGAGCTGTGGCGCGCCGAAGGTTCCGGCTGCCAGACCGAGACTTGCGGTGGCGACGCCTTTGATTAAATCGCGGCGATTCAGGCCATTTTGGCACGCAAAACGCTTCCAAAAATGAAAAACTGCTTTCAATTCTTTGCTCATCATACACACTCCTGATAACGAAATACTTGACACTTCCCAACTGCGTCCTATAATAGCCACTGAAGTGTATGAACACAATGCGAAAAATGGAGTTTTTTATGGCATCGACGACCAATTATCTCGCTTATGATTTGGGTGCGTCCAGCGGCCGGGCTGTTTTGGGGCGTTTTGATGGCTCGCGTCTGGATATTGAAGAGATTCACCGGTTTCCCAATCAGGGAATACCTATTGGCAATCATTATTATTGGGATGCGCTGCGGCTGTTTGACGAGATGTGTACGGGGTTGCGTCTCGCTGTTCGGTCTGGGGAACCGCTCAATGGTATGGGCTGTGATACGTGGGGGGTCGATTATGGCTTGCTCGACGCACAGGACAATTTGCTCTGCAATCCCTTTTGCTACCGCGATGCGCGCACTCAGGGGATGATGGATGTCGCGTTTGAGCGCGTTTCTCGCGAGGAGATTTTTGAGCAGACGGGTATTCAGTTTATGGAGCTTAACACGCTGTATCAGTTGTTCGCGCAGGGTCTGTCGCAATCGCCCCAGCTCGATATTGCGCGCACGTTTCTCACGATGCCCGATTTGTTCAATTTTTGGTTCACAGGTATGAAGGTGTGTGAGTATTCCAATGCAACTACTACGCAGTTCTACAATCCGCGCGAGAATGCCTGGGCAAAATCGATGCTCAATGCGCTCGATATTCCCACGGATATGCTTCCGGATGTGGTGTCGCCAGGCACGGTGCTTGGTCCCATGCGCAGGAGCATTGCGGATGAGATGGGTATTGCACCGATTGATGTGATTGCACCGGCTTGTCACGATACGGGGTCGGCGGTTGCGGCTGTGCCCCTTTCTTCACCCGATGCGGTTTATATCAGTTGTGGTACGTGGGCGTTGATGGGTGCGGAATTGCCTGAACCCGCGATTAATAAGCGCGCGCTCGCGCACAATTTTACCAATGAGGGCGGTGTTGATCATACGATTCGATTTCTGAAAAATATTTCGGGGCTGTGGATTGTGCAGGAATGCCGCCGCGTGTGGGCGTTGGCGGGGAAAGATTATTCGTGGGAAGAGTTGATGGGACTGGCGATGGAATCGGCTCGGCTCGCGTCGTTTATCGATCCGGATCACGCCGATTTTGGTACGCCAGGGGATATGCCGTCTCGCATTCGGGATTTTTGCAAGCGCACTGGTCAACGGCTGCCCGATAGTGAGGGGGATATTATTCGCACGGCACTGGAGAGTCTGGCGCTCAAATGTCGCTATGTTCTGGGTCAGCTCGAAGATGTATTGGGCAAGACGCTGGGGGATATTCATATTGTGGGTGGGGGCATACACAATACGCTTTTGTGCCAATTTATCGCTTCTGCAACAGGGCGTGTGGTGCTGTCAGGTCCGGCTGAGGCGACTGCAATGGGCAATCTTTTGATGCAGGCAATGGGCAAGGGGCAGATTGGTTCTCTGGATGAGCTCCGGGATGTTGTGCGCGCTTCTACTGAGATTAAGACGTATAGCCCGACGGATACGGATGCCTGGGACGAGGCGTTTGAGAATTTTCAACAGGTGATTTAAGGAGGAGCTATGGTCAGGTTCGGTGTGGTCGGCTTGAAGGGCATGGGCGGGCAACATGTGCGGGAGATTTCAGGACTGGATCGGGCGGAGTTGGTGGCGGTGGCTGATTTGGATCTGGATTATGCGCGGCAGGTGGGAGAAGAACGGGGTGCGCGCGCCTGGGGGGATTACCGGGAGATGATCGCGTCCGAGGATCTGGATGCGGTGGTGATTGCGACGCCGCACCATCTCCACGCGCCGATGGGTTTGGATTGTTTGGAGGTGGGGTTGCATACTTTTGTGGAGAAGCCGATTGCGAATACGGTTTCCGAAGCGGATAGGATGATCGAGGCGGCACAGGCGCGGGATTTGAAGTTGGCTGTGGGGCACAATTATCGCACGTTTCCCGGCAATCGCGCGCTGAAGCGGCTGATTGATGAGGGGGCGTTGGGAGAGATTTACCGGGTGCTGTGGATGTGGATTGAGACGCGGCCAGAGGTGTATTACGACCGGGATATATGGCGGTGTACCTGGGAGCACGCAGGGGGTGGGGTGCTGATGAATCAGACGAGTCACGATCTGGATTTGCTGTGCTGGATGGTGGGTGATCCGGTTGCGGTTTCTGCGATGATGTGCAATTGGGGTCATCGTGTGGAGATTGAGGATACGGTTGTTGCCAATATCCGTTTTGCCTGTGGTGCCCATGCGAATGTGCAGTTGAGTACGTGCGATAGGCGATTGAATTACAGGCAGATTTCAGGGGATCTGGGTACGATTGAGTTTCGAGATGAGAAGAATGCCAATTCAAAGGTGCCCGATGTGTTTCGATTGGGGCGGTACGAAGCGCCTATGCGGGCGTTTATAAAGGGGGCAAAGGGGCATCAGCCAAACATTAGCTGGGAGGATGTGCCGTCCGATGAGGGGGGACCAACACTGGTGGAGAGTTTTGTTTCGGCGATTCTGGATGGGGGAGAGGCCATTACAGATGGGGTGACAGCGCGGCGAACACTGGAACTGATTAACGCGATTGTGCTTTCGGCCCTGCGAAAAGAGGAAGTCGCGATGCCGGTTGATCGGGATCGATACGATGAGCTTATGGAAGAGCTGAAGCGCGGAGAGACGCAGGTGGATAGGTTGTAGGTTCTATGAAGGTGTTCAAAACAATACAACATCATTCATAAGGCCCCAGAAACCTCTCCCCATCAAAGTGTATCATATGTGTTGGAGATTCAGCGATCCAGACTTCTGTTTCCCAGGAGATTTCAGAGAGATATCTCATCATATCTCTTCGAGTCAAAAATGTTGTAATAAAAACAAGTCCTGCTTTTGAGGTTGCAAAGAGTTGTTGCAACTCTCCTCGACGTTTTGGATCAACAGGGCCATGACTGGTTACAGCTTCAATAAGCAGCAACCAATTTTTTTGCTTATGATGAATGACTACATCTGGCATCTTACCGTGGTCTTCAATATCCACGCCTAACATTTCAAGTGCTTTCCTGTCAAAATAGGCAAATTTGCTGGCGGTATCCCCAAGATAGATTACCGTACCATCAGGTGCGAAATTGGGAAACATATCGTCAATGATTTTCTTAACAAGCTCGTTCTGTCCCCCAGGAGAGAGGTTTACCTGGGTTGTGTTTGAAATATCAACGGGGATTTTTCTTGCCTGACGCTCCTGTGCATACTTCGCTTGCAAAGTCTCTATTGATTGCAGGAATTTCTCTAACTCGTCATTCCATTTTGCACTGCCATAAGACCGAATCAGGTCAAGAGTAGAATTTTCAATTTGATACACCGTATTAGGGCTATTGGTCGGTCTATCAGGGTCATCGGGGTTGATGCGGATAATGCCAGCATCCAAAAATTGATGTACTGTCTGTCTTCTAACGGTCTCTCTCGTATTTGGTGCGTATTGTTTCCCATAATGATCAGCCGCAAAATTCATGATGGGTGTAATGCCAATCAAAGGATTATTCGCATCCTCCCACTGTGTTTCAGATTTTACATCGATCAATGCCAGCAAGGTTAATGCTGAACGCTCATTCTGCTGGGCACCTGGCATACCAATAGATTTCAGAATTGCGAGTGCTGCTTCTATCTTCTGTTTTCTTTTGATTGGATCTGGTTTCCCGCTTTCATTTGCCATATTAAAGACCTCTTGTTCAATTAAATCATCCAACGCATCACCATTCGGTAATCTGTCCTTAATTTTTGCCCCCAGAGATTCGAGTTTTTCTTTTGAAGGGTATTTAAGACTTCTCAAGTCCGTAGCATTTACCTGCGTATGGCCGTTGAACAATCTGAAGTAAGCGTCAACCATCATTGAATTAAGAAAAACTGCCAGCCCTTTTGCAAGATGTGCAGGCAGCCCTTTTCCATTGCAATGGAAATAATTCAGATGGTTTTCAAAGCCTACTGTTTCTGATTTTATTCGCTCTGGATCGTAGATAGCAGCTACGACCCTGCGTTTTTCTTCTTTTGAGGAGAAACGCCTTACCAAAACATACGTGCCAGAAGGGACCAATAAATTTTTGGATTCTTCTGAAGAAATAATGGCGTGGGGCTTCTTAATGTTTTTGGAGGGCCATTCAACAAAACCTTGCTGGAAATGCATGGGATAAATTAAGGGCACTGTTTTCTTATTTGGTACCTGTTTCAAGAATTTGTTCGCCCGGAAATCAACAACTCTGCCCGTTGATACCGAGATGCCGAGTTCCTCCAGAGTTGATTGAAAATGCTTCATCTTTTCAGCTATTTGATGGTCTGTCTCATCTGTAATGATGTGAATGAACTTATCAGGATCCTGTGGATGTATCACATGGTTATATTCCACATCTCTCCAGAATAGAGGATCTCTTGGAGATGAATGAGATGAGATCGCTATCTTTGATGGCGTTGCCTTAGATTTGATCGCATGGAAAATGATGTTTTCTTGCAGGACACCATCGTCGCTGAAGGCCCTTTTTCTGGATTCAAAGATGTGAATTCTCTTTAATGCCATTTCTTCGAGAAAGTCATTTCTAAATGCTTTGAAATAAGGTCCATTGCAGAAGCTTCTCGGTGTAATTGCAACGAGTTGTCCCTCTTCAGTCAGCAATTTTTTTGTTATCGCCAGAAAGGCTGTATAAAGATTGCTCGTTTCAATCCCAAGGCGACGCAATAATTTTCTGTGTTCAGAAGCACTCTGGATTTTTTTGTAGGGGGGATTGAGAATAGCATAATTGAACTTCTTGGCAGGAGGAGAGAACAGATCTTGTCTGAGTGCAGATGTAGCAGCTTTGACAAAATCTTCATTGATCACTTTGTAGCTAAAATGAATGCCGAGTTGCTCACATTTTGAGCGACAGGCGTTCAATGTATTTTCTAAAAATGGCGTCAATGAAGCATCAATTTCATAGGCTGTGATTGTAAATTCCTTGGGGGTCTGCTTCTGTGTGCAGACATAATCGACAAAAGCAGCAGAAAGAGAGCCTATTCCAGCACCGGCATCAAGCAAATGAACAGAGGCTTCTGATATGCGAAACATCTGTGCCATGAACTCAGCTATCGGAGCAGGCGTAAAGAACTGGCCAAGGTGGTTTTTCTTTTTTTTCTTTTTAACGAGGTTATATCTAAGAAGATCAACCTGGCTCAGTATATTGCGTTGTCTATTGATATCTATCATTTTATGCAGTGAGATTTTAGATGGTTTTAGATATGAAAAATCCCTCGGATTTCTTCCCTTTCAGTATATTATAGATCAACATGCCCGTTTGTCAATATATCTGGCGGGATAAGGAGCGCGAGAATGAGTAAAAAAGTATTCCTTTCTTATGCTTATCAGGACCGTGATATTGCAGAACAGGTGTCCAGATTATTGAAGAAGTCTGGTCACGATACCGACGACATGTCGTTTATTGATCTTCGCGTAGATACCAAGATTGGTGACGATGTTCGGGAGGCGATAAAGCAACAGATGTGTAGCGCGAGTAACGTAGTAATTATTGTCACGCCGAATAGTGCCAAATCACAATGGGTGAACTATGAAGCTGGAATGGCATCTGCCCTTGATAAGCCAATTATCCTGATCAAAAGCAAGGATGCAAAAGATGTTGATTTTGTGACTTCGCTTGCGAACGCCCAATCCATCGAGATGGGCAATGGGGTGGGAGAACAGTAGGGTACTGCCTATCTGCGAAAACTCCCTGAGGAATTAGCGATACCATACGATCTTTGAAAGCACCAAAGATAAGCATAAACGCCATCGGCAAATAGCTGATGGCGTTTTTTTATTTTACCAGGGCGGGATCAATCAATTCAAGGAGCCTGTGCCGGATCTCTCCAGGAGTTGCGTCGAGATTTACGGTGGCGAATCGTATGTTGTGACCCTGTATGTCAACCGATTCGTCAACTGAGCAATTAATAGCAGGATACAGGAGTATGCCCGATGCCGTGTCCGCCAGAGGATCACCCAAACCTTCCTGGGATCTCAAGTAGGCGTATATCTGGTATATATGGGGTGAGGCCAATGTTTGGGTACGGTAATTTCCGGGTTTAAGGATGGATGTAAATTTAGTGTCTATGATGATACGATGATCCAAAACTACATCGTCTATAACGATATCCGTGAGCATTTTTGGGAGGATGTTATCAATACCCTTAGTCTTCTTACCTTTGGACCAATCGAGTTGTCGCCCGGGATGAACTCTCCACCTTCGTTGTGTAAGCGTGACGTCGTAGAATCCGGCGATGGCCTTTTCATAAAGTTTCCGTACCCATTGGGGTTCGCGGGATGGTGAAGATAAATTCCTGGGGCCAGCGGTTTCGGTGGGCAGTGCCAAATCGAAGGCCAGTTGTGCCGCAGCCAGCATCTGCCGGTCAGCGGTGTCTATCCGACCAGTGAGATTTACCGATGGGGCATGTCGGATAAGATGTTCCCCATTCACTCCCATGTGCATTAAACGGATGGCAAGGACGCGACATCGATGGGATAGGTCAACGCTTCGTACCATATTGGCCGACTTTTCCAATGCCGCTCGAACATAGCGGTTGCGTGGTGTATCTACTGTTAGTTCTTCAAACCGGCATGCAACAAGACCTCTGTGCAGCAGTTGGCGGCGTTCTGTATGGATATGGTCGATTCTGCCGCGCACCCTGCTGAGGATAGCTTGTTTGGGCTGGTAGCCAAAGCTCAGGTTTCGCCTCAAGCGACGTTCTACCGTCCACGACAGGATTTCAGCCACCAGGTCGGGGATGTCGTCGGGATTGTCTTCAACCTTTCTCTTTTGCAAATCGTTTATCTGTCGGAATAGTTGGGACGCATAAAGCATCAGTAGCCAGAGATTTCTGACTGGAATTTCTCCGATGTACCCCAGATTGTCGTTTTCTAGAACGGTGTCCATTATAACCCTTCCAGTAGTTTTTCTCGGGACTTTTGGGCTGTATCCAGCGCATCAAACCAGTATTCGTCCAGCAAGGGGCCGATTTCGGTTTCGACTACTTGTTTGAACCATTCATGGGAATCATCAATCTCCCCAGCGGAAGGCGTTACATAACTGTGTCCCACCCTGAATTGAGCACCGAGATTAGCATCCCCAGCTATCTGTTCGTTCAGCACATTCATTCTTTCTGCTACTTGTAGCAGAAATTCCTCGTCTATTTTGTACTGATTATGTACCCAGTCCTGCCAGACATTGCCAAATATGGGTTCAAGGTCAACAAAGGCGAATCGCCTGCGAAGGGCGAAATCGACCATAGCGATTGAGCGGTCGGCAACGTTCATTGTGCCGATGACATACAGGTTTTCGGGAATGTAAACCCGTTCGCCTTCTCTTTTTCGATAAGACAGTTCCAATGCTTCGGTCTCTTTTCGCTTGTCCGATTCCAGTAGCGTGAGCATCTCGCCAAAAATTTGTGCGGGGTTGCCGCGATTGATTTCCTCAATGATGATCGCATATTGTGACTCTGGATCGTCTTTTGCGGTGTTTATCATCTGAAGAAAGGGGCCATCAACCAGATCCAGCTTGCCGTCGCCTGATGGTCGCCATCCTCTGACAAAATCTTCGTAAGAAAGATTGGGGTGAAACTGCACAGGGCGTATTTTGTCTTCTTTGCGTTCACCTATTAAGGCGAAGGCCAGCTTTTTTGCCAGCCATGTTTTGCCCGTGCCCGGAGGCCCTTGCAGGATTAGATTTTTCTTGTCGCGGAGGCGTTGAAGGATTGTTTCCAGTTTTTCTCGTTGAAGAAAACAGCCTTCTGTCAGGATGTTTTCTATGGAATAGGAAACAAAAAGAAATGCTGTTTCCCTCACTTCCGGTGGCGGCGGTGGTGGAGGCGGCTGACTGGATTGCCAAATATCCTTGAACCGCGCACTGTAGAAGTCGATTCCCGTGTCGGGGTATTCGTCCTTAAGGCGTTTCCGAATTTTCAATAATGCTTGATCGAGAGCGACGTTATCCCCGTCGTTAGTGAGCAGATTCTCATTCCATTTTTTTGAGAAAGCGTTGACTATTTTTTCTTTATGGCCTTGACTCATAATTGCTTCAAACGCATCCGGAAACAGAAGGTACAGAAAAGCATGTCGAAATTGACGGCCTTGACAGTACTCCTGAGCGTCGAGCCATTCGGCAAAGTCCCAGGGATCGGTCAATAGCGATTTTCGATCCTCTGAGGAATGGGAAAACCAGCTCATCATCGTGGTGATGAAGAAGCGGCATTCTCGCCAACGGGAAGTATTATAAGCTTGGCCTGGATTTGTAACCCCTTTTGCTAAGACGTCGCCCAGTGCCCAATGATTATCCGGAAGTTTCGACCCCGACCATTCCCAGAC
Organism: Candidatus Latescibacterota bacterium; assembly: GCA_965205975.1. Classification (GTDB taxonomy): domain Bacteria; phylum Latescibacterota; class UBA2968; order UBA2968; family UBA2968; genus VXRD01. The sequence goes on along the minus strand of OZ242195.1, from coordinate 3,468,498 downwards.
TTGCCTGATCTGAGCGCGTTTTGTCTCTGGTTTAAGCACGCCGCGATAGACGATTAAAAAAAGTACCCATGTCATTTCAGCCCATAGACGCTTCGCCTCTGGGGGAGCATGTTCCAGTTGTTGCGCCAGTTTCTCGTAGAATTTACCCGATCCTTTATCAGGATTCTGGACAAAGTGGATGCGGAGTTGTTCGAAGTTTCCTCGGGTCCAGAGAGATTCTTCCGAGAATAGCGATCCACCATCCAAAAGGCATTGCTGTTTCCATTTTTCGGCAGCGTCGAGAATGTTAATGTCTGCGGCACTTTTCGATTTGCTCATAGATATATCCTTTGTTGAATTTCAAGTCCTTTTGTCGAAGATTTTGAGTGTTGATTCCCGGCCAATATACTATATATTGGCTTTGTGTCACTTGAAGATATTGTTTTACGCGATGTGTGACTTCAAGAGTGCCACAGAATAATACCGATAAATACAGATAACAGGCAGAAAACCTGTGTTTTTGGTTTTTCTGACTGCTGACTGCTGATCGCTGACCGCTCTTGTGCTCTGTAGGCTATATCTGTGCGCTTGTTTTGCTGACCTTTATACAAAGTCACACATGACGTATATTATAATTGTTGACAGTGTAACAAAGTATGTTACATTTTTATAAATGATCATAAGTTTCAAGCATAAAGGACTTGTCGAACTTTTTGAACGCGGTCGCAGTCGTCGAATGCGTTGGGATTTGCAAAGGCGCTGCTTACGTCGTCTGGAAGTTCTCGATCAAGCGGAATCATTGACAGACTTGAATGTACCGGGGTTCAACTTTCACGGTCTGCGAGGATTACCCAAACGTTATAGTATTCACGTAAACGGTCCATGGTGTATTACGTTCGAATGGCAAGATGGTGATGCACTAAGGGTCAATCTTGAGCAATATCATTGAGGTGACAATGGCCGAATATTCTGTCAAACGTCCGTTGGAGCGCGCGCCTGTTCATCCGGGTGAGATTCTGCGCGAAGATGTATTGCCGTCGCTTGAGTTATCGGTTAGTGAAGCCGCTCGGCGACTTGGTGTTTCCCGTCAACAGTTGCATCGCGTTCTGGCCTGTACGCATCCGGTTACGATAGAAATGGCACTTAGAATCGGTAAGCTTGTAGGCAACGGTCCCGGACTCTGGTTACGCCTACAACAAGCTTGTGATTTGTGGCGCGTAGAGCAATCTTTGAAAGACGAACTTGAAGAAATAAGACCTGCGGGTATAAAATAACGGATATTACACCAATTTAAAAAAAGAATACATTATGATCTACCGACTCAAAATTACGCTAAGAGGTTCCAGGCCGCCGATATGGCGGCGGGTTGAGGTTGATGGCAACCTCTCACTTGGAGAACTACATGAGGTGATTCAGATTGTGATGGGGTGGGAAGATGCTCATCTTCACCAGTTCATTATCAACGATACCTATTATAGCACCCCTTATCCAGGCATGGAAGACTGGGGAATGATGGAGGATATCCGAGATGCAACTGAAATCACCCTTCAGCAGGTCGCCGTTGAGGTTGGGGCACAATTTATATATGAATATGACTTCGGCGATAGCTGGGAACACATGATTCGGGTTGAACAAATCAAGGAGCCAGAAGCCGGGGTGTTTTATCCTGTATGTCTGACGGGAAAACGCGCATGCCCACCAGAGGATGTGGGTGGAATTTGGGGGTACGAAGAATTTTTAAGCGCGCTTGAAAACAAAAATCATCCAGAGCATGAAATGTATTCAGAGTGGATTGGAGAGCCATTCGATCCCGAGAATTTTGATCTTGAGGAAAGCAATCGGATGCTGTCTTTTCTCGACTTCTACAAGGTCTTTAAGCGCGAGAAGGCACTCGTATATACCGATAGACAGGGACAATATCTGACATTTATCTATTATTACACGAAGTTGAACGGTTATCCCCCAGCCCAGGCGGATATACAGAGGTATTTTCGCATCACAGGTCCTTCCGTCAACAGCATGCTCAAGACCCTGGAAAAACGAGGTCTTATATCGAGAATTCCCCGCCAACCGCGCTCAATCAAGTTGCTTCTGTCCCGCGACGAACTTCCCGACCTGGAATAAGTTGTCGCATCCTACCTTCAGCCTTTTATATTGACGCACTGATCTGCATAGGTAACGAGGCGGGTGAACAATAGAGTACCACTTCAATTTAATAGGAGAATCAGAATGAGACTTTCGTGGATGACTTATGGTGTTTTGAAGGCGCTTTCCCGACGGGATTTGTTGCAGATGTTGAAGGATCACGGGTTTGAAGGGGTGGAGTTTCGGACGGATGCGGGGCATGGGCACGGGGTGGAGGCGTCGATTGACGAATCAGAGCGAGAGCAGGTGGTGGCAGATTGCGAGGCGATGGGGATCGATATTATGAGTGTTGCTACGGGCAATCGGTATCACGATACGAATTCGGATGATCTTCGGGATCATATTGAGCAGACGATGGTTCGGATGGATCTGGCATCGGATCTGGGTGCGCCTCGGGTGCGCGTGTTTGGGAATAATTTTCCAGCAGAGGTGCCCAGAGAACAGACGATTGCTCAGGTGGCAGAGGCGCTGAAGCCGCTGTGTGATTACGGTGCTGAGAAGGGGGTGAAGCCGTGTCTGGAGTTGCACGGGGAGTTCGATTGGCAGGCGTGCAGGGCAGTGGCTGAGCAGGTGGATCACGAGAATTTTGGGTTGGTCTGGAATTCGGTGCCGCAAGATGTGGTTGATGGGTCTGTGAAACAGGCGCTGGATACGGTTTGGCCCTGGCTGGACCACGTGCATATGCACGATCTGGCTGGACAGGGCTATCCGTATCGCGAGTTGTTCCGGCTGTTGCACGAGAAGGGATATGAGGGATACATGTCGGCAGAGACAGAGCGACGGCCCGATAAGGGGGTGGGCGATCTGTGGATGTTTGTGGCTTATTATTCAGATTTGTTCAGGGCATATCGCGATCTCGCACGGGCTTGAGAGAGGTTATGAGCACAAACGCCATCGGCAAATAGCTGATGGCGTTTTTTGTGTTGGGAATGTGTGTGGCGAGTTATTTAGTCAATACTTCGCGCAGGCGTGCGGTGACGATTTCCTGGTCGTCTTCGATGAAATTGGTTACGGCGACGCGAAAGGTGTTTGCGCTGCCGCGTGTCCATACGGATGGGTTGCCCTGTCGAAGTTCTTCGATTATTTGCACCGCGGTTTTGCCCAATGCGGTTTCATCAACTGTGATGTGTACGCCATTGCTCAGGCTGCGCGCGTCTGCCGAGAATTTGGCTGTGATGTGGGGGATGTCCTTCAGGTTTGAGAGTAGCGCTTCGGCTTTGCGTTTGTAGCCGGATAGGCGCGCTTCGTGGTCCATGCTGAACCATTCGCGCAGGGCAACGACGACGGCGATGACTTCTTGTCGATCCACTTTGAGCGGGCGGCCTATGGTATCGTAGGGGCTGGTTTCATAACCGATGAAGGAGTGGAGAAAGGCGGCGTCGATCAGGTCTTTGCGTCCGCACAAGATGCCTGTGGAGTGACACGAGCCTATGTATTTGGCGCCGTAGCCGATCAGATCTGCACCCATGTCGGGATATTTTAGCATGGTTTCGAGGGGATAGACCTGGCTGGCTGCATCGACGATGACGGGGATTCCGTTGGCGTGGGCGATGCGGACGACGTCTTCGGGTGATAAGACGTCTGCCTGGCCTCCGGGGGCGAAATAGTGGATGGCTGCGGTCTGGTCTGATATGGCGGCTTCGAGTTGGGCTTCGGTTGTTCCGTTTTCATCGCCTACTTCGATGAGTTTGGCGCCGAAAACAGTTAGTACCGGGTCGTAGTGATAGCGCTGTTTTTTTTGTATCAAAATGTGATGTTTCATGCCTGTTGTATCGGGCAATTGTTCCATTTTTTCGGGGTCGCTGCCCGACATGCAGGCGGCTGAACTGAGGGCTAATGCTGCCGCGCATCCGGGTGTGACCATTGCCGCTTCTGCGCCGAGGGTGTCGGCGATGAGTGCGCCGGTTTTTTTAAGCAATTCTTCCATGTCCGCAAAGTAGCGATTCGCTATGTCCATTGCGGCTTGCACTTCTGTGCCCACACGCGACCCGCCGATGACGGTTTGATATCCCGATGCGTTGATTACAGGCACAACGCCCAGGTCTTCGTAGATTTGACGCGCTTTGCTCATGATTTTCCTCCCTTTTTATTTATTAGACCGCGTAAGCTGAGTTTTTCCATACGTCTCGTGCTACGCGAAGGATGTTGCCGCCGATGATTTTTGCGATGTCGTCGTCGCTATAGCCCCGTTGCACAAGGCCGACGGTGAAGAGGGGCCAGTTGGTCCAGGTGAGGCTCTGTTCCTGGTGGGGTTGTCGCCATTCGGAGGAATGGAGCGGGTCTCTTGGTGGCCAGAGTGCTTCCCAGCGGTTGCGCTGTCTGGGACGGGGGTTGAGTTTGCGGTTGGCTTCGGCGATGTATTGAGAGGGGTAGCCTCGGTCCGTGCCGATGGTGACGGCGTCGGTGCCAAAGGTTTTGACGACGTAGTCGATGTGGTCGAGGAAGGCACTGATGTCGCCGCTGCCGCCGAGGAATGCGGGTACATTGGTGATGCCCATGGTGCCCCCGGTGTCGAGTACCGCGCGGATGATGTTGTCGGGTTTGCTTCGGATGTGTTCGTTGAGGGTGCAGGCGACGGAGTGGCTGACGACGACGGGTTGTGCGGATGCTTTTGCCGCGTCGAGGCAGGTTTGCCAGCCGGTGTGGGAGATGTCTATGATGATGCCGAGGCGGTTCATTTCGGCAACTGTGGCGTGTCCAAAGTCGCTCAAGCCCGCGTCGTTGGGTTCGCCACAGCCGTCTCCGATGGGGTTGCGGCGGTTGTACGTGAGGTGCATCATGCGTGCGCCGAGTTGTGCAAAGACGCGGATGTAGCGCAGTTCTTCTTCGGGGTTGGTCTGGTCGCCGGCGAGTGGGATGCCGTTGCAGGTGAGATAGGTGCAGCGTTTGCCCGCTTTGTGCGCTGCAACGATGTCGTTGGGCGTGGTGGCGCGCTGGAGGAAGTCGGGCATGGCGTCGGTGTTGTACGTGTGTCGAGCAAGGCGTTTGATGAGGCGCAGGGGGTCGTTGCATTCTTCGCCTGCGTTTTGAAAGGTGCAGGTGACGCCAGAGGCACGCCAGATTTCCCGGTATTCTCGTCGGAGTTCGGGTGTGAGTGCCCAGCGGGTCATGCCCATGTCTTCGGTGAGGTCTTGCAGTTCGCGGTCAGACGCGCCTGCTGCTATGGCTGCGTTGACGGGGTCGGGATCGACGGGTGAGCGCAGGCCCAGGCCGTAGGATTCGATGACGAGGGCGTGTTCGTGAAGTTCCAGGCCGTGTTCCAGGTCGCGCTGTGACGGTTTGAGGATGCCGAGTGCAATGTCGCGGGCGTGTTGCATCTGGTCGTTCATGGTTGTTTTCCTGTTTGTGTTCAGCGGTCAGCTTTCAGGTGTTATAAAGCCGTCATCGCGGTATGGTGTCAGCCGCCACGCCGAAGGCACAACGCCAGTAATCCAGAAGGTTTTTTTTATAAGAAATCGATCAGGTCATCGTTTTTTGCAAGGTCATTTTTTACTGTCAGGGTCGCTTTGGGATGAAGCGCGTAGGCCGCTTCTGCCCATGAGGTGTCAAAGGTATCGCCCGTGTTGTGTAAGAGCAAGTTATTTGGGGTGATGAGCGCGGCGGCGTTGGGCAAGCCACCCGCTTTGAGTATGCCGGGGATGGGCAGGTGTTTGAGGTAATCGTTCTCGGTTGCGGTGTTGAATGCGTTGATGTCGGATGCGATTTGCAGGTTGGTACGTTCTGTGATTGCACCTGCGATTATGGCCCAGAGTCCGGCATTGCCAAAGCCGACGATGTTTGCCGGGCCACTGGGTATGTGGCGCAATGCGAGTGCGATGTCGTATATGCGTTCGGCGTCGTCGGTGCGATTAAAGGTGTTGAAGAAGTTCTCGCCTCCGCGCGGTTCTTCGGGGTTTTCCTGGCCGGTGTTTTGGCCCGTGCCAAAGGGATCTATGGCATAGACAGTGTGATTTTTGTCGAGGAGGGCGTGGATGATGGGGGAGTACAGGGCGTTCATGCCGTGCGGGTGGATTAAGAGGGTGGATGTGTCGGACGGGGATTCAGGTGTGAAGGTGCGGATGGGGACGCGCACATTGCGGCGGTTGCCGATGAGTGTTCCGTTTTCTTTCGTGTTGTGTTGATATGTGACGGTGCTATGGTCGTAGCCGACAGTTATACGCAGTGCTTCGCCCAGGATGCGGCGATTTGTGGCGAGTGCGTCGGGGGTGTTTGGGCGATAGGTTTCCAGCGCTGTTTTGGATGCGGCGATGCACTGGCGGATGAGGTCTTCGTGTTGGGTGATTGCGCCGTCGGGCAGGCCATCGAAAAAGGCGAGCATGTTTTTGTGTTCTTCAACTTCAAAGGGGGGTTCGCTGAAGTCGTCGCCAAAGGGCAGGTCGAGCCAGCGGGCGAACCAGCGGTACACGGCTTCGCGCATTTCGAGATTGTAGCCGTGGGGCGCGTCTATCTGGATTTGAGAGATGCGGTCGTCGGCGTCGTAGAGGTCGTATATGCGTTTGATGGCGGGGTATTCGACGTCGGGTGTGTGTTGTGTCCAGTCCTGTGAAGAGCTGACGAGAATGAGGGGTTTGGGTGCGAAGGTGGCGCCGATATCGACGTTGTTGGTGTCGATGCGCAACAGAGGGGCGTTTTCACAGACACAACCGCCTTGCATGTAGGCGGAAACCATGCAGACGGGTGCGGCGACGTGCAGGCGGTCGTCAACGGCATAGAGGTTATAGGTTTGGGTGCCTCCGCCCGATTCGCCCGTGCAGCCCAGGCGGTTGGTATCGACTTCGGGGAGTTCGCAGAGGAAGTCGAGTGCGCGGATGCTATTCCAGAGTTGAAAGCCCAGGATGCCGATGTTCCAGAGCATGCGGTCGTCCTGTCTGTGGGGCCAGGGTGCGCGGTGTACAACACTGTAGGTTTCTTCCTGGTATGCGCCGGAGAGGTGTCGGGCGCTGTCGTTGTAATCGACCATGTCCCACATGAAGGCCGTGCAACCCATTCGGGCAAAGGTGATGCCCCGGCCCGGGTAAGATGTGTCCCCGTGTTGCAGGCGGCCCAGTTGTGCATGTCCGTGTGGGCTTAAGATGCCGGGGTGGCTTTTGGGTTGTGGGTTGAGGGGGCGAAAGAGGCTGCCGCCCACGTAGAAGTTGGGCAAGCTCTGGAAGTAGGCTTTTTCGATGGTGTACCCGTCTCGTTCAATGCGGTCGTAGATGTGGATGTCGAGCGGGGGTTTTTCGGGCATTGGCCAGAGGCCAGCGGCAAAGAGGATTTGCTTTTTGAGTCTCGCCTTTTCTCGTTCCCAGGTTTCGCGGTCGGGATATGTTGCGGGCGTAAATTCAGTGTTGGTGTGCGAGAGGTTTTGCCATCGGGGGTCCATGGGGTCTCCTGTAAAAGCGCGAATCTACGAATCTACGAATCAGCGAATCGGGATTAGCACTGACTTTGGGTGGTGGGGCGGGGTTCGTCTATTCGTCTATTCGTCTATTCGTTCAATCGCCGCGGGGGCGCCGAAGTATTTTTTCAGGCGTTTTGCGTCGAATTTTTCCTGGCGGTCGTAGGTGTAGATGCCGTTTTGTTCTTGTTCGATGTCGGTGAGTTGCGTGTAGCAATACCCCGCGATGTTGGGGTGGTTGAGGAGTATGGCTGTGAGTTTTTCGATGCGGTGATACACTTCTTCGATGTCGGTGGGGCGTTTGCCATAGCCCCAGCTGCTTTTGCGGTCTGCGGCCTGTTCTGTTTCGACGGCATTGGGGTCCCACCATGTGCCGCCGTATTCATCGACGACATAGGGTTGGCCCTGATAGGGCACATTCAGTTCGGGAAAGCGGATGGGGGTGTTTTTCCAGTCGTCGGGGGATACGGGTGCATAAGTTGCTTTGAATTTGACGGGGTCCTGTTCGTAGTCGTGTACGGTGTAGATGTCCGTGCAGACGTGTACGTAGCCGCTGGTGTCGTGGCAGGGGCGAGAAGGGTCGAGTGCTCTGGTGAGGTCGTAGGTTTCCTGTACGGCACGGCGGTGTGCTTCAAAGTGGTTGGTTGCGCCGCCTCGGGTTTCGTTGTATGGGGTCCACGCGAGGATGGAGGGGTGGTTGAGGTCGCGCAGGACGATTTCTCTCCATTCGCGCTGTTGGTTGTGTATGGATTGGGGTGAGCCGAAGTTCATGCCCCAGTCGCAGTATTCGCCCCAGGTGAGATAGCCGAGTTTGTCAGCCCAGTAGTGAAAGCGTTCTTCAAAGACTTTTTGGTGGAGGCGCGCGCCGTTGAAGCCGACAGCGAGCGATTTTTCGATGTCGCTTTTGAGCATTTCGTCGGATGGGGCGGTCCATATTCCGTCGGGATAGAATCCCTGGTCCAGTACAAGGCGCAGGAAGATGGGGGTGTTGTTGAGGTAGAATTTGTGGCCTTCGATGTGAAATTTTCGCAGGCCGGCATAGCTGTTGACGGTGTCGATGGTGGTGTCGCCATCGCAGAGTTCGAAGCGGAGGTCGTAGAGATGGGGGTTGGCGGGCGACCAGGGTTGTGGGTTTTTGATGCGCAAGGACATGGCAGCGCCGCTCGTGGCGGGCATGGTGGAGATCGCGACTTCTTCTTTGCCGTTGAGGAGGACAGCGCGAAAGGTGTGCCCGCGATGCGCGTTTTTGAATGTGGGGGTGAGTATAAAGCGGCTGCTGTCGAGGTCGGGTACGATGCGTACAGTTTCGATGCGCGATTCGGGTACGGCTTCGAGCCAGACGGTTTGCCATATTCCCGTGACGCGCGTGTAGTGGCAGCCGCGGGAATAGAGGTCGGGGCATTGTTTGCCCGATGGCTGGTCGCCAGAGCGCGTGTCGTCATTGGCACAGACGACGAGGTGGTTCGCGCCAGACGTGAGTGCGTCTGTGATGTCATAAGTGAAGGATGAACTGCCGCCGTAATGCTGTCCGATGAGCCGACCGTTGACCCAGGCTTTGCAGTGGTAATCGACCGCGCCGAAGTGCAGGAGTACGCGCTTGTCCGTCCATTCGTCGGGGATGTCGAGGGTTCGGTGATACCAGACCGAGGGCATGAAGTCCGTGTGTTGTATGCCCGAGAGGCTGGATTCCGGGCAGAAGGGGACGGTGATGGCGCGGTCTAAATCAGCGGGATTTTGGGGCCAGCCTTTGGCTTCGCCGGATTTTCCAGAGTCAATGGCGAAGTTCCAGATGCCGTTGAGGTTCAACCATGTGGTGCGCTGAAATTGCGGACGGGGATGTTCGGGGCGCGGCTGCGTTTCGGGCATGAAATGCTCCTTATTAAAATCCCGCTTCTCTCGGGGGCAGGGGATCGACGGTCCAGGCCATGCGGTCGGCAAGGCGGGTCATGAGGTCGAGTCTTACGGTGGTGTAGTCGAGATTGTTCCACTGGTTGTGCGTTTCAGTGGGGTCGGTTTCGAGGTCATAGACTTCGCCTCCGCCAGTGCCGTGTGCGGCGACGAGTTTGTAGCGGTCGGTGCGGACCATGGTGGCATGGGCTGGCGGATTTTTGTGGCCCTGCATGGCGTTGTAATATTCGCAGTAGATGTCGTCGCGGTGCTGGTCGAGGGGCGCGTCGCCTTTCAGGAGCGGTTGGAGGGTGCGGCCCTGCATGGCGGGATGGCGGTCGAGGCCGACCCATTCGAGGATGGTGGGTGCAAGGTCAACGAGTTCGACGAGTGCATAAGATCGCGAGCCATCGTTGCGAAGGCCGGGTCCTGAGATGAGGAGGGGGACGCGTACAGCGGGTTCGTAGAAGAAGGGACCTTTGAGGTAGATGCCGTGGTCGCCGAGCATTTCGCCGTGGTCAGAGGTGAAGATGATATAGGTGTTGTCGCGCTGTCCGGTTTCTTCGAGGCAGTCGAGCAGGTGGCCGATCTGCCGGTCGATGACATCGACCATGGCCCAATACGCCGCGGTGACCCAGCGGTGATCGGTGTCGGTCATTTGATCGTAGGCATACATGCCTTTGCCGCCGTAGGAGCCGCTGTGATCGATGCGTTGCCAGACGGGTTTGTCGTCGAGTTCTCCCTGGACGTAGTTGGGCAGGGGTATGTCGTCGATTATATCGCGGTAGCGTTCGAGGTCTTCGCGCGGGGGATCAAAGGCGTGATGTGGATCAAATGGGTTGAGGGAGAAGGTCCAGGGCATGTTTTCTTCAGCGCATCGGCGGATGAAGGTGATGGCGCGCTGGATGCAATAGGTGGTCTGGCTGTGTTCTTCCGAGGGGAGTGTCTGTACGTATCGAGAATCGGGAAGGGCTGGACATCGCGCTTCAGGCCCTTGTCGCGCAACCACTGGTGATAGTCATTGGTGGGCCATCTGGGGGCGGGGTCGTGCGACCAGAAGAACTGGTCATAGCCGTCGTCTATGCGGCGTTCTGTGCCGTGGCACGCGCTGGGATTGCAGACCGAGATGTGGAGTTTGCCCGATAGGCCACATACGTATCCGGCGTCGTGAAGTAGTTTGGTGACGGGGATTTCGTCGCCGGGTATGGATTGGCCGTTTTGTCGGCAGCGCGTGGTGCGCGGGTAGCGTCCGGTGAGGAAGCTGGATCGGCTGGGCGTACAGACGGGGCTTTGCGAGAAGGCGGTTTCAAAGAGGATGCTTTGTTCGGCAAGGCGGTCCAGGTTGGGGGTGTGTACGAATGGGTTGCCATAACAGCCGAGGGTGTCAAAGCGCTGCTGGTCGGTGCAGATCCAGAGGATGTTTGGTTTGTTGGGCATGAATACCTCGTGTTATACAATCAATAAAAGAAATGATGTTTTTGCGTTCAATTACGCGCTGATAGCCAGTCCAATGCCTTTTTCTCCGCCACCGGCGTAATAGAGATAGAGTTTTTTATCGTGAAATATGGGAAAGGGGTCGCGCACATTTCGCTTTTCCCATTCCCCTTGAGGTGTTAAGATTGTACCGTGTTTTTGAACAAGGCGTACCGCCTGGCCATTGATTTGTAATGTGGCAGCGAAGATGCTTTCACAGGTTGCATTGATGTTGGCAAAGCAAGAATAGGTCGCCAGGATGTGTGTGTCGTCGATGAGCGTGCATCCAATATGGCGAATGCGCTGGTGTTCCCCATATATTTCTTCGGCGGTGAGGATGGCACCGGTTTCGTCGAGGGTCCAGTTTAATCCGTCGGGTGAATAGGCATGGCCGATGCTTGTGGGATGGGGGCGACCTCTCCGTTGTTCTTTGGGAAGTTTTTTGGTTTCACCATTGTAATCCGCTTCTTCTCGGCTCATGGTCATGAAGAAGCCGTGGCATCCGTTTTCTGTGGGCACGACGCGCAGATACATGTTGGTGGCCGCACGCCAGTGATCGGGTGTGGTGATGGGGAGGAGGAGGGGGTCGGGGTGTATGTCGAAGTGGATGCCGTCGGTTGAGGTGGCTGCGCCTGAGTTCTGGATGCGTTGATAGTAGTGGGTGGGCATTCGGCGGTTTTGTTCTTCGAGGACTTCTGGCGGACAGCCGCCGTGGTAGTAGAGGATGAAGCGGTTGTTGTAATAAATGATTTCGGGCGAGCTGAGGTGACCCTTGACGGCGGGGCAATTGTCGATGTGGAGGACGGCTTCTTTTTGCATTGTCCAGGGGCCTTCGAGCGTTGGCGCGGTTGCAAAGCCGATTTCTCTGCCGCCGTGTGAGGCGAGATACATGTAGTAGCGATCAATGGGGTTGTCCAGTTTGTCGTGCATATCAATGACGCTGGGAAACATGATGGATCGCTTTTTTTTGTAGTCCCAGGTGATGTCGTCAATGGTTAAGAGGGGGTTGGATTTGGAGCGCTGGAGTGTTTGGAGAAAATGGGGTTGTGTCATGGGACCTCTGAGTTTATTTATAAGCTGATGTTACGCATGTCAGGCGTTTTTGTCATGCTGAGCGAAGTGGAACGGAGCCGAAGCATCTGTTCCACCTGCGTTGGTAATAGATTTTTCGACTTCGCTGCGCTCCGCTCAAAATGACAGGCCCATTATATTATGGCCTATGCGTAACATTAGTTATAAGGTTAGGAAAGAGGCGAACTTTATTATGAAGGGAGTTTGTATGATGCGCAAGCCAAATATTATCTACCTGTTGGCAGATGATTGGGGATACGGAGATGTGAGTTGTTTGAATCTCGATTCGAAGATTTCTACGCCGCATACAGATCAACTCGCGTCTGAGGGGATGATTTTTACGGATGCACATAGCAATTCTGCGGTGTGTACGCCCACGCGGTATGGGGTGATGACGGGGCGCTATTGCTGGCGGTCGCGGTTGAAGCGCGGGGTTTTGAATGGTTATTCTGAGCCGTTGCTTGAAGATGGGCGGATGACTGTGCCGTCGCTGTTGCGCGATGAGGGTTATACGACGGCGTGTGTGGGTAAGTGGCATTTGGGGTTGGGCTGGCAGGTGAGTGATGGTGCGGAGCGGGCGAATGGGGAGACGGTGGATTTTTCTGCGCCGTTGACGGATGGACCCCATACGGTGGGTTTTGATTATTCGTTTATTATTCCGGCGTCGCTGGATATGGCTCCGTATTGTTATATTGAGGATGGGGTGGTGGTGGAGCAACCTGTTGAGGAGACTGCGGATTCGCCGAGGCCAGAATTTTGGCGCGGGGGTGCTTGTGCGCCGGGGTTTATGCATGATACGTGTTTGCTGGAGTTGACGATTCGCGCCGAGGGGTTTATCAATCAACACGCGAAGGAGAATGGGGATAAGCCGTTCTTTTTATATTTTCCAGCGCCTTCGCCGCATACGCCGCATTTTGCACGGGGGCGATTTGCAGGGCGAAGCCAGGCGGGGGAATACGGGGATTATGTGACGGAGCACGATTGGAGCGTTGGGCGGATTTTGTCGGCGGTTAAGCGCAATGGGTTGGGAGATGATACGCTGATTATTGTGACGAGTGATAATGGCTGTCACGAAGAGCCGATAGGGTTGAAGGAGAAGTACGATCATCTGGGGAATTATATTTATCGGGGGCAGAAGTCCGATGCGTGGGATGGCGGGCATCGCATTCCGTTTATTGCTTCGTGGTCGGGGGTGATTGAGCCGGGGTCGCGTTGTGATAAGACGGTGTGTTTGACGGATTTGCTGGCGACTGTTGCCGGGATTTGCGATGTGGAGTTGCCAGGGGATGCGGGTGAGGATAGTTATGATATTTTGCCGTATATGCGGGGCGATCAGGAGGATACGATTCGGGAGGCGACGGTGCATCATTCGATTAGCGGGGAGTTTGCGATTCGCAAAGATGAGTGGAAGCTGGTGGCGTGTCGTGGGTCGGGTGGCTGGAGTTTGAAAGAAGCAGATGTGCCAGAAGATGCACCGCCGATGCAGCTTTACGATATGGTATCCGATCCAGAGGAGCAGTATAATTTATTCTTGGAAAAGTCGGAGGTGGCAGAAGAGTTGCTGGGGATTTTGGATCGGTATCGGGAAGGAGATAGAAGTGTGAAGTAGGAAGTGTGAAGGATGAAACCCGTCATCGCGGCATGTTCCCCGTATAGAAGCACTACGGGGCATGCTTGAGCCGCGATCCAGAGGGGGCTGGGAGAATGGGCAATCGCTCAACTATCACAATCGGGAGAGGCGTTATGGAACAGGAAAAGTATGTTTTGCGGTTAAAGGTGCTCGAGATTTTGCGCCGTTATCATAAGGTGCAACAGCATTTTCACATTATGCGAGAGTGGAAAAAGCGCTGGATTTCTCCGAATTGACTTATTTTTCGCGGCGTCCGATCTTTTGATTGGACGCCGTTTTTTATGTTATCGGAACACCAGCGCGGGTGGCGATGGCGCGGGTGTTTGCAGCGGCTTCGGGGATAAGGTCGGGTTTGAGGTGTTCGATGAGGCCGTAGTTGTTGGGGTGGTGGTTCTGGAAATGTTGGAAGCAGTGGGCGAGGTCGAGTTCGCCGTTGCCGGGTACGGTTTCGTCGAGGTGGACCACAAGTCCTCTGCCGATGGCGATGTCTTTGATGTGCATGACAGGGGAATAGGCGCCCATTTGGGAGAAGATGTGGTCCAGGCGGTCGGTGCTGGCATAGACCTGGCTCAGGGTTTCAAAGTGGTTGACGTAGTCCATGACCAGGCGCAGGTTGGGCGATCCGACGTTTTCGACCATTTTGCGGCAGGTTTCCGGGTTTTTGAGGATGGAGACGAGGTGGGTTTCCATGACGACTGTGACGCCGTTTTGTTCGAGGGTGGGGGCGATTTTTTGCAGGGTTTCAATGAGGCGATCCCATGCTTCTGGCGTGTGGTTTTGGCGATGGGGCGTCCAGCTTCCGACGGGGTTGCGGCTGCCCGGGCGCAGGAGATAGGTTTGTGCAGATAAGCCCGCGGCGATTTCTGCACCTTTTTTCATTTTGCGGATGATTGCGTTTCGGATTTCTGGATCTGGATCAAAGAGGCATTCGGGGTATGTGATGGAGAATTGGGCGAGGTCGAGGTTGTGTTCGGCAAAAAGTGCGCGGCACCGGTCCGTGTCGGCGGTTGTGATTTCTTCGCAGAGTTCTGCGGGGAAGTGAAAGGCTCCGCCGGTGAATCTGAGGTCCTGGATGATCTGAAGATGTGGCGATTGCAGGGTGCGAAAATCCCGGGGTAAAAGGCCAACAACACCTAAGCGCATGGTCTGGTCTCCTATCGCGTGAAGATGCTGCCGCGAAGATAGTCGGCTTCATCAGATACGAGGAAGGACAGTATTTTGCCCACGCCTTCGGGGTCGCCGAGTCCGGCTGCCATTTTTGAGACATCGCGTCCCGAGGTGTCGGCTTGTTTTTGTACGACGCGCATTTTGAGTGGCGTTTCGATCCCGCCGGGACATACGCCATGGACGCGGATGTTGCGATTGCTCAGTTGGGCTGCCAATACGAGGGAGAGGCCGTGGGCACCGCCTTTGCTGGAGCCATAGGCGATGGATGAGCTGCCACCTTTGACGCCCGCGCCAGAGGCGATGAGTACGATGACGCCTTTGCCGGCTTTTTCCATCAGTGGCACGGTGTATTTTGAGACGAGAAAACTTCCTTTTAGATTGATGTCTATGACTCTGTCCCAGGTAAATTCATCAAATTCATCGACGGGTACGAACGCGCCTTCGAGGATGCCAGCGGCGTTGATTAAGCCGTCGATGTGTCCAAAGGCATTGCCGATATTTTCAAAGAGTGCGCGTACCTGAGTTTCTTCTTTTATGTCTGCGTGAAATCCCGTCGCATTGCCTCCCGCGTTTTCGATTTCTCGAACCGTGCGTTCCACGCCCGCTCCGTCCAGATCTACAACGGCTACGCGCGCGCCTTCCCGGGCACAGCATCTCGCTGCTGCCTGTCCTATGCCCGATGCACCGCCCGTTACGACGATGTTTTTGTTTTGTAGTCTCATGGGTTCTCCTTAAGGTTCGTGGTTAGTAGTCTCTACGCGATAGACCTCCATGCCTCGCGATTTGTAATTTTGCAGTGCATGTGGATGGTCAAGGGTGCAGGTATGCACCCATACTCTTTTTGTTTGTCCCCATTTCCAGGCTGATTTTATTGCATGGGATAAGAGATAACCTCCAAAGCCCTGTCCGATGAATTTGGTAGCCAGGCCAAAATAGAGGATTTCGACGTTGCCATTGTCTTGCTTGTGGAGTTCGTAGTATCCGGCAGGCGCGCCTTTATACTGCGCGAGCCATGTTCTCAGGTTGTCGTTTTCTACGTGCGCTTTCCATTGTTCATCTGACAAGGAGAGTTTATTTGTCCATTCATAGGGTCCGCCTATGAATTGATATAGAAATTTGTTAAATTGATATTGTTTGATTTCGCATTCGTGTACTTGCAGTCCGTTTGATTTCGTTTTTTCTTTCAGGGAAGATGGCGATTTCATTTCGAGGTAATATGTGGTGACTTTGTTCATGGTTTCTCCGGCTTAATTCACAGGACTGCAATCCACCTTTGTCATCGCGGCCCCGTATAAAAGCACTACGGGGCAGGCTATGATGTTGAGCCGCGATCCAGAAGTTTTTTGTTCAGTTTTCAGACGCAAAAATAAACGCGATTTCGAGAACAAACAACCTCTTTCGGATGCCGCTGTTTTGGTGATGTCATTCAGGAGGCTGCGATGGGCGATATTTTGAAATTTTTGCGCGTGCTCATTGGGATGGGATTGATAGCTAATTGTGGAGATGATTATCCCGTTCAGCCAGAATCAGAGGGCGAGTTGGTTGCGGCGATGATTGAAATTCCAGCGGGCGAATTTGTGATGGGGACCAATGAGTTTGGGCGGGATGAAGGTCCCGAGCATGTGGTGTTTTTGGATGCTTTCTGGATTGATCGCTTTGAGGTGGTGAACGCGGATTACAGGTTATTTGTTGCGACAACAGGACGCGATCCTTCGGCGTGTGCCGATTCTGTGGGGTTTAATGCCGCGCGGCAACCGGTGGTTGGTGTGACCTGGTTTGATGCACAGGATTTTTGCGCGTGGGCAGGCAAGCGGTTGTGTTCCGAAGCGGAATGGGAAAAGGCCGCGGGTGGCGATGGACGTATTTATCCTTGGGGCAATGAGGATCCCGATCCGACGCGGTTGAATTTTAATGGGCAGGTGGGCAAGCCCGCGACTGTGGGTAGTTTTCCCAATGGTATGAGTCCTTTTGAGGTGGCGGATTTGTCGGGCAATGTGTGGGAGTGGGTGGCGGATTGGCACCGCGTGGATTATTATCGCAATAGTCCGCGGGAAAATCCCCCGGGTCCAGAGAGCGGGAGCTTGCGGGTGATGCGCGGCGGCAGTTGGGTAAATGGCGCACCAGCCGTGCGGGTGCAGGAGCGCGGAAGACTCAGTCCCAGATGGCAGGGCAAGGATATCGGGTTCCGCTGTTGTCGGTGATGTGGTAGGACTGCTTCGTTTCTCTCATCGAGGGAGGAGTGAGTTCTGCCTATTGCCAAGATGTTTGGTATTATGTATAATACCATTATGGAGCCAACTCAGATTGTCTTGGATACCAACATCGTGGTCACAGCACTTCGCTCTAAACGGGGTGCCTCCTTTAAGCTGATCTCTTTAATTGACAAGGCTCCATTTGAGATCAATCTTTCGGTGCCCCTCGTTTTTCAATACGAAGAGGTCCTGCGGCGCCAGAGACACCGTTTACATATTACGCAGGACGGTATTGCAGATTTTCTTGATTATCTGTGTTCGATAGCCAATTTGCATGAGATATATTTCCTCTGGCGGCCTTACTTGCCAGATCCACAAGATGATATGCTTTTGGATTTGGCTGTCAAGGCAGGCTGTAAGTATATCGTGACATACAACAAACGGGACTTTCGCGGTGCGGAGATGTTTGGCATTGAGGTGGTAACCACTAAAGAATTTCTTGAAAGAATAGGAGTTTTATCATGAGTACGTTAAGTATTCGATTGCCCGATTCACTGCATAAGCGTATTAAGCAAATGGCAGCGGAGGAGGGGATTTCTATGAATCAGTTTATCACCCTTGCAGTGGCGGAGAAGATGTCGTCTTTGGCGACGGTTGAGTATCTGAAAGAGCGCGCCAAGCGAGGTAGCCGCCAGAAGTTTGAAGCAGTTTTGGCAAATGTGCCAGATGTAGAGCCTGAAGAATATGATAAATTATAGCTCAGTAGCACTTTGTTATATTAAGGCCACATTAAGGAAAGGAGACAAGATGGCTTATAGACGCACTGCTAACACCTCGTTAGGAGAGCAATTAATCAGGGGGCGGGATCGAATTGAAGCAAAAAAAAGTAAATTTATCGACAATATCTATGGTGCTCTGATCCGCGGTCGTGACCGAATGGAAAAAACGGATTATAAGTTGCCAGAAACCAAAAGTGAGTAATTTCGAGATTCCGAATCTCTAAAAGAGTCGAAGAGTGTCATACGTATTTGATGCGGCTTTGGGAAAGAGATCGAGGTTGAGATATTCAATGAGGCTGTGTGTTACATATGATGAAAACAGAATACGACTTTTCTAAATCCATCAAGAATCCCTATGCAAAGCATCTTACGAAGCAGGTTACGCTTCGTTTGGGAATGGATGTGATTGTATATTTTAAAGATTTGGCGGACGAAACAGGTATTCCATACCAGAGTTTGATCAATCTGTATCTCCGGGATTGCGTCCAGACCAAAAAAAAGCTCAAGTGGGTGTCATGATCAGAACGGACAGTCTCACTTTAATACACAAAGGGCGTGCGAGACCGAATCGCACGCCCTTTTCTGTCTTATGTGTTCAGGAACTCTTTATAATCAGTACACCCAGTTTTAAACTATAAACCTCATTTAACCGGGACTACGAGATACCGGGACAGTTGGTTTTTTCCTGTTCCAAAACTTGAGTAATCTCGCCAGCGCAAACGATATGAATCTTTTAGACTAATCGGTTCTTCCATGTCCTTCATTGTACTTGGACTGGTATGAGCCGCCCACGTCAACTCGCCTGTTACTCTCCGGCCTTCATAAATGTGAAAGTCAGCATCAATAGGATTTGGTTTCCGAGAACGTTTTTGATCCCAAAATGGTGGCTCGTTTGTTAACAGAATTGCAAATCCTGACTTGGCTTTTCCATCTGCGACTACCCTTTCAAGTTTCTCGATGTCTTTGAGGAACTTGTACCGTCCAGCATATTGTCTGCCTCGAAAACGATACTTCAACTCAATTGCAATTCTTTCAGTCGGAAGATAGATGTCCAAGCGCATATTTTTTATTTTATACTCCAAGTGAGGATTGCTATTTGGCATCGTCTTGCGAATCTGCCTCTCGAGAGCATGTTTGAAATCTTTCTCTGATTCAAAACGCGGACGGTACTTGGCTAAGTCCGCCATAAGGCCGTGAATATCAAGCATATAATTCTTTTCCTTATCTATACTTACTGTGTAGATCAACATCTCACCAACTGCATCGGGCCGGTCAACGCGATGAAAGCGGTGGTCACCAAAAGCATAATCTTCACCGCTTTCATCAATGATGCGAATATAGCCATGAGCAGAGGCTTCGTCATCGGGAATGATGCGATAAACTTTACCCACTTCAAGAGACGCCTCGTATCCCTCATTATTGATGCAGAGGGCAAATTGTTGTGTAAGATTATTTCTTTTCATAATCAACCAAGAAAGGGAAGTTTGAGTTTAAATTCTTTTTTGCCAATGCCATGTGCTTCGTACCAATGAATTTCGGCAAGCCTTATACTGTTGTCAAGTAAGCGTACGCGTGCCACCCCCTTAAGTTTGCGCCACCTGCCTGGACCATATCGTTTTCGCAATCGCGCCCGGTCACGCACACCCGTTCCTCTGGCAATGGGTTCGATCTGCGTAATTTCTCCAAGAATATCAAAATCCACAACCGCGCTTCCCCTGACTTTATCCCTGTCGTTCCCGCACTATCTCATGTCCATGGAAAATATCATAAGCGATCACGCTCTAACTTTGGCTGGAGGGGGATGCTGAAAAAGCGTTTTAATCCCCACCCCATAAAGGAGTGCCGCACGGAGAGACAAAGGCAACGTGCCTGTGGCTGTTTCGATCCACGCTCCCAGGAAGGAATCGACTGTCTGTCACGACATCATAATAGACACGGATGAAGTTTCAATCCACACTCCCGTGTAGGGAGTGACCGCATCGACACACGAAAACAGGCGCGCATCGACTCGTTTCAATCCACGCCCCCATGTAGGGAGCGACTATTCCTGCTGGTGACTTTGGAGTATCAATAGATGTTTCAATCCACGCCCCCATGTAGGGAGCGACTTGTTGGACCATTCTTGCTCTGTATGTTGTACCAGTTTCAATCCACGCCCCCATGTAGGGAGCGACACCATCTTGTAAACCCTTCTGCTGATCCCGATTGGTTTCAATCCACGCCCCCATGTAGGGAGCGACCGCCAGTGTAATTTTTCACAGGAGGATTCTGTTATGTTTCAATCCACGCCCCCATGTAGGGAGCGACCCTGCGAGGTTTAGGTTATCTGTTCATTGGAGACTGTTTCAATCCACGCCCCCATGTAGGGAGCGACTATCGCATGCGAGATTAAGCGGTTGACAATGAATGTTTCAATCCACGCCCCCATGTAGGGAGCGACCATCAAGTCGGCTTCTGTTCTGATACCAAATTGCGGTTTCAATCCACGCCCCCATGTAGGGAGCGACTTCACGAAAACAATATGGAGTATCACGGAATATGTTTCAATCCACGCCCCCATGTAGGGAGCGACTGTCGAGTCACGGCGACCATCCCGACCCAAAATGGTTTCAATCCACGCCCCCATGTAGGGAGCGACCCGTGCCCGGTAGTGCGGTGGTTTTCCTCATTCAGTTTCAATCCACGCCCCCATGTAGGGAGCGACTCTTTGGCATCCCTGGCTACTGGACAGGTGCAATGTTTCAATCCACGCCCCCATGTAGGGAGCGACGCTACCCAATGACTGGACACCCGAACTGGTGGAGTTTCAATCCACGCCCCCATGTAGGGAGCGACAACATCAATCAGGTGGCGCGAGAACATCCCTATGGTTTCAATCCACGCCCCCATGTAGGGAGCGACGAATATGGTGGCGTATTCTACACAGGCGGGACAGTTTCAATCCACGCCCCCATGTAGGGAGCGACTCGACGTGGTAATCGTCACCGCTTGTCCGCTTTTGTTTCAATCCACGCCCCCATGTAGGGAGCGACCTTGCGGTCAAGGATTGTTCGCCCAAGTCGATGTGGTTTCAATCCACGCCCCCATGTAGGGAGCGACGACATATCATCGCCAGCCTTTAGCTTGTTTAGCTGTTTCAATCCACGCCCCCATGTAGGGAGCGACGGTGTACCATACCATTGTCGCGCTCTTGAGACAGGTTTCAATCCACGCCCCCATGTAGGGAGCGACCTTGACCACCGGCAACAGGGCAACCCTGCCTGTGTTTCAATCCACGCCCCCATGTAGGGAGCGACGCGCGACGCTCATAAGCTGGCCCGGGTACTGCACGTTTCAATCCACGCCCCCATGTAGGGAGCGACATGACGACGGGCGCGAACACCCCCGCTATTTGAAAGTTTCAATCCACGCCCCCATGTAGGGAGCGACGCCATTCTGCCACGATATACCAACACCCCGACCGGTTTCAATCCACGCCCCCATGTAGGGAGCGACGACACCTGCATCAATGGCTGCGGGAATGATCTTGTTTCAATCCACGCCCCCATGTAGGGAGCGACGAATGATTCTCTCGGCGCGTATGACGAAATATCTGTTTCAATCCACGCCCCCATGTAGGGAGCGACCGAATCGGGACACACATACAACGACGCCATACGAGTTTCAATCCACGCCCCCATGTAGGGAGCGACCACCCACGCGAAACTTGAACCCAAGTGCCGATGTGTTTCAATCCACGCCCCCATGTAGGGAGCGACCACATGGAGAAGCCCAAGTCAATATCGACATCTGTTTCAATCCACGCCCCCATGTAGGGAGCGACCTGCCCATCATCATCTTCACATACGGGTTGTCGTAGTTTCAATCCACGCCCCCATGTAGGGAGCGACACAGGAAGCAAGGGTTTTTCAATCCACGCCCCCATGTAGGGAGCGACGTTTGGTGTGCGTGGTATCTCTAATGATGTTGACGTTTCAATCCACGCCCCCATGTAGGGAGCGACCTTGTTGAGACGATTTATAGACGCTTCGATCTGGGGTTTCAATCCACGCCCCCATGTAGGGAGCGACTGTTACAATCTAATTCATTGTGTTACAATAGGTTCGAGCTATACTTGCGCGAAGGGAGTGATTCATAACTCTAAATCCCTATCATCCGTAAAGAGAGTGTCTCCAATTTTTCTAATTTTCAATAAGTTAGACAAAGTGCGGACCTCCCTGTATTTGTCTGACTGCTTATGGTTCGCGCTGGGCTTAGACACCTCACACGATCAGTGTCCCGCTCAGATCAGTAGCCGGTTTGGCACCGACATGTTCGACACGGCGTTTCCAATTCGTTCCGAGAAAATAATACCTGAGACTATCGGTCTCTGGATCAATAATCGTCTCAAGACGTGCTTTCAAGGCAGTCCATTGTGCTGGATCGACTTCGATTTCAAACACTGAGAACTGCACTCTTTGTCCAAAGTCGCGACACGCCTTGGCAACATGCCGCAAACGTTTTGGACCATCGGTAGTGGTAGTTGAGACATCATAAGTAACGAGAACCATCATAGTTGAATATCCTTATTTCCAAAACCACGGTGGGTGGGCGTCTAAATCGCCGCGAAGGTGCCGGGCTAACAGTTGTGCTTGAAGGTAGGGAACCAGTCCGAGCGGTGCCTGTTCTCCAATAAAAGGATGACGGCGCATCACACGCTTTCGTTCCTGCCACGCACTAAGAACCGTCTTGCGAGCGTCGTCGCTCATCACGACGGTACCACCTTCTCGAGTTTGGAAGTCTTTAGCGCGAAGTTGTTGGCGATTGACCAGTGACAACGCGAGTCGGTCAGCGAGAACCGGCCTGAGTTCTTCCATAAGGTCCAGCGCGAGACTCGGCCGGCCTGGCCGATCTCTGTGAAAAAAGCCCACGGCTGGATCCATGCCCACGCTTTCAGCGGCTGATCTGCAATCGTGGACGAGGAGCGTATAGAGAAACGAGAGCAGGGCGTTCATCGGATCACGCGGTGGACGGCGATTGCGACCATCGAATGCCATCTCTGGATCGGGTGCGCGGATCAGGTGGCTAAAAACTGAAAAATAGAGGCGTGCGGCCTCACCTTCAAAACCGCGCAGTCTATCAATACTGTTTTGGTCATTGCTGATGCGTCGTACGATTTGCGCGAGTCGATTCGTCACGGCAGACAGAGCCTCACGACCAGAAGGCTCAAGATCGTTGCGGTAGTCCCGCATTGCTCTTTGCAGGACGTTTCTCTGATTGGCGATTTTGCCGACGAGGATGCTGCGGACGATTTCTATAGGTGTCTCACTTACCCGATACTGTGCGCGACGCAGCAGAACATTGCCTGAGACTGGTCCCTCGACTCGAGCTTGAAATCGACCAAACCGACTTAAGAGTACCAGAGTGATGCCACCGGAAGCGCAGGCTTGAATTAAGGGTGGAGATATATAGATGCTGCCGAACACGACCACGGAACCCAGCATGTGGAACGGCACTCTAACGCGTTCCTCATCTTCAACTTCTGCGACCAGATTCTCGCCATTTTTGACCAGACGCGCCCCGGGTGTGGTGACATAGAGCGTATTGAGCAACCGTCTCATTGATATCCTCCCTGTTCGGTAAGGTGCAATTCCAGAGCGCGTAACCGCCAGGCGAGCGCTGAACGCACCACCTCTTTCGGGCGACACTGGTCAAGCAATGAGCAGGCACGGCATTTGGCTGCTTCGTATTCGGCTGGGGGCGTGCGTCTTCGCGCAAAGAGCGCGGCTACTTGATCAACAGTTGCTTCGGTTAAGGCGCGAAGTTCAGCGTCAAATTTTACTTCCTTTCGCCGTTTGGTTCGCCTATAGAATAATGCCCCCATCGGCACCTCTGTACCTGTCATTTCCTCAAGGCACAGGGCCTGGGCACAAAGTTGCACCTCGTCGGCGCGATGAGCCTTGGCTTTGCCGCGTTTGAACTCGACCGGAAACGGTGTTGTACCTGTATGGTCTTTGTGGAACTCTACCAGATCAGCGACGCCTGTGAGATTGAGCCGGATGTTGTAGATCGGAAGTGCCCTCACCTGGCGTACTCCTGCTTTGCGCTGCCAACTCGGTTGGTCAATGACCTGATGCAGTACCCTGCCTTCAGCAGTAAATTGGTTTTCCTCCCAAAGTCGTTCCAGGTGGATCAGAGCGCATTGCCGCAGACAGTAAACCGCATGTTGTAGAGCAGACACTGGAATAGGTTCCGTTTCATATTCTTGGACGGGGGGCGATCTCCCGAACGGTTCCTTATTTGTCGTCATTTTTGCTCCGTTTGTTATGTGTTTTAGATCACGATTTTTAGATCAGATTGATAGCTTCGACATTCGCTGGCATATCGTCCAGGTCAAGTGATACTCGATAGTCTGAGAATTGGCGGGCCGGTGGTGACATTCCGCCATTGTTATTGCTTTCCGCACGCTCTACACGCACCCGTTCAAAAAGTTTATGCGCGGGCGCGTTGCCGAGTGCGCTTTCATGTCGGAAGGCAATGAGGCGTTGGGCGACCATTTCACCGCGGGCTGCAGATCGGTCGTGCTCGAACATCTGTGTTAAGGCGATCCATAGAAGGTCGAGGTCGTCTGGCGAAAAGCCAGTGCGTTCGGCGAGCTTGGCAGAAATAAATCCGTGTGCCCGATACAGCCCGTAGGGAACAATATGTTTGCGGCCCATGGTGCGGTGTTCAATGCGTTCATCGCCTGCGGGTTCATCACTGGCCTGTTCGCGTTCCTGCTTTTCTTTTTCGGTGGTCGCTGCCATGCGGGTAATGGACATTTCGAGTGGGACAATGGGATCAACGGACCGTGCAAAGGTCATTTGCACTGGACCGCGCACCTGACCGCAGTTGATACCGGTGCTCATTACCGCGCCAAAGGTACGCACATCAAAGAAGTTGTCGCACATGAAGCCGCGCAGGGCATCCATTTCCTCATCTGCTGTTATCTTTTTGTTTTTATTTTCTTTTGGAGATAGTCTGGTGGCTCTCTCGACTGTTTTGTCATCGGGACGCACAGCCCGATATGCCTTTCGGTGCTGTTCGTTGAGCAAGGCACCTTCCTGGACGTAGATAGCATAGCCAGATTCATCGCTTTTGGCGAGTTCGACGAAGTTGCGTATTTTGCGTTTAAGGCAGACGTCAGAGACCAATCCCTGGTTCGTTTCGGGATCGAGACGCGGTAGATTGCCCGCATCCGGATCACCATTGGGGTTGCCATTGGTCACGTCGAATAGATAGACAAAATCATAGCGGTGGTTGAGTGCTGTCATTCTTCGTTCTCCTTTTTCTTTCTACCCTCATTTCTGGGCGTGTAAAAAGCGTTTTTCTGGTGGTAGTAGCCAATGGCAAAAAGGGCTTGATGGTCCATATCAAGCGTCGGTACAAACAGTGCATCTGCCGCCGCGCACTCGTAAATCTGGGCGATGGCATTGTCGATATAGCGATGCGTTCCTGTTCGATCTTTTCGCAGACGCGATAGATGGTGCATGGCATTGCGTTGTAAAATGGGAAATACAGACCGGGGCGTCGCTGAAGCCGCCCCATAGTACTTATCGCATATCGTGGCGTTGACCTTGCCACCAAGTGCCTGCGTTTGTGCATATTCAAAACAAGCAAATAGGCGACCGAGCAAATAGCCGGGGTCGGCGTTTGTGGGATCGAGTGACACGAGGAAATCCTCCTTTTGTGAATGTCCAGCCATGCGCCGTTTACGGCATATCACAGCTTTGAGTAAGGCTATACGCAGGTCGGTTATGGCCTTGTCTGACCGCAAGCGCATGAGAATTGTGGATAATAATGTTTGCGGGTAGGCGTGACCGGTTAATATGGCGCGTAGCATATCCCCAGCGAGTTGGGGAGGTACATGTTCAGATCGGTTTTTTACCTTTGTCGAGGCGGTCTCAAGCAGACACCGCCAGATGCTTGGTTGCTCCTGGCGCGGCGAGTCGAGACGCAAATCCCGATAGTGCCAGAGGATATGCTCTGAAAGCGTCGCAAAGTCATCTTCCATCCAGAAGCGAATTGAAATACGCGCTGCATTGGGAGCCAATCCCAGCACATAGAAGCGCACACCCTGAGGCAAATCCGGGCGGATTTCTTCCATGGGACGGCCACTTGCTATTTTTTCGAGAATGGGCTTGATGGCCTGTTCGCTTATTTCGTCACCTTCTTCATTTGTATCATTGAAGAAGGAGGCAAATATGGCCTCTGCTGCTTTCGCATTCGAGCCATCTGCCCAGAAGACTGTCGAACTGTCACCGATTTGGACTCTATTTTCATTGGTACGGAGAAAGTGATTGAGTACAGATGTATAAGCAGCGGCAGCATCTTCGCTTACCGGTGCATTATTGCCCTGTTTGTTTCCGTAGGAGGTGAAGGCATCGAGATTGAAGGAGACGATAGATGCGCCTGAAGACTGGGCACCACGCACCCCTTTGATTGAGGGATGTAGTCGGGCGATAGAAGATCTTTCTCCGGTCACCAGGCAAACAGCTTGGTCCGAGTTCCGGGACTGATTCATCTGAGACGCCCAGAGTTGGCGTGCAGCGTCGCGGTCATGAATAAAGTTGCGTTCCCCCTCTAATCGGAATACCACATTGGCCCCCTTCATTTCGTCTGGCCAGCCGCGTATGTCGAAATACTCTGGCTTCCACCATTGCAAGAAACGATAACAAGCCACAAGTCCTGCGTCGCTTTCGTGTTGCAGTGCAACGAGATGCCGGTTTTGAAAAGCCTTGTACTGCTCCGCCACCCGCTCGACACGACGCTCTCTATTGTCTGGTGACTCGTCTTTCATGTCTTCTAATGCTCCAAGAGAATACGATGCCTTGTCCCATAGGAAGTTAGGAATAATTTTGACCGTTCGTTTCTCTGGTCTCGGAACTGAGTGCGGTAGTGCTACAGGTCTTCTCCCAGAGTGATCTCGTAGGTCCACAGGCTGGCCCACGGGCTGGCCATCGGCATTCAGGACGACGCAATAGTCAATCCTCTCATCGGAATAGCCAATTGGCGGTACTTTGTCCTCTTTTGCAAGCCGGTGATAGGCCCGTTCAAGAGAAGATAGAATGCTCATCGCAGTATCTCCGGCGAGTTGGGTGAAGGGATTTCGACAACGCCCTGTTTCATTTGGGCGCGAAAAAATAATGGTTGTCGCCCGTTTTCATGGTCAATGTCGTAGAGCATATATCCCAGGTCGCGGGTCTCATCAATCGCTGGTGGTATGTCTTCTTCGTGCTCAATCAGTGTATAGTATGCGGTAAATTCCCGCGTTCCGAGACAGGGTTGGTGAAAGCACTGCCCGCGTCTCGCTCGGCGGTTGAAGATGTCGAGGTGTTTGCCCTCGTTATCGTTTTCGCTTGCTTTGTCCGTCATGTCAAAGTGTGCTTCGATGGCGTAATCGACATCGAACAGAACAGTGGCGGCGCGTTGCTGGCGATCATTCTCAATTTTTGTGTAGAGGGACTCAATAGAGCCTCTGTTTCGCGCTGTGCGGACAGAACCCATGGGAATTTTGTTGCCGACCTCGTTGCGCCGGATTGACTGGAATCGAATGGGTTTAAGGACATGGATGCGGTCAATGCGCCAGACAATGGCTGGCTTCCAGTGGATAGCCTCTAAGATGCCGCGTGCTGCCGAAGGCGTCATGACGTCGTAGGATACGCGTTCGACCTTCATCTCTGGTCGAGTGAAACAGGCGTATTCACCTTCCACACGTAGGCGTATTCCGAACATGGATAAACTCCTTTTCTCTGGTATTATGGTGTTTCAATATTCCCTGAACGGGGAAACCTTTATCAATTATATCAGCATCACCTCATCGCCCAAGGTATCCGCGTCCTCCCAAAGAAGGCCGACATCTTCTCGATAGAGGCTTCCTGTGAAGAGAACAGCGAACTGGTCGCCAAAGCGTTCCTGCGCCGCGAAATAGACGTGATTGTTTTTTACCAGTTGCGTCCGAAAATGAGGGTGAACTTGCACAATATAAGGCTGGAGTCTCCGCGCTATGCCGCCGGGCCGTTCAGCATAAGCGAGTGATCGCACCGCCTCGTGCGCTTTCTCTTCTCGGGCGATGATCACCGGCTCCTGTCCGCTTTTGATCAAGCGGAATGTCTCGCCAACCTCGCGAAAGGAGAACGATGTTCCGTTCTGGTCAGCTTTGAATTTTCTCAGAATATCATCACCGAGACCATCGCCTTTGCGCCAATACACCTCTTGAAAATAATCTTCCATAGCTTCCGGCGAGAGCAAGTCATTATGATGCCCCCTGATGCGTTGCATATCTCCAGCGAGTTCGCGCAACTCAGGTGGGCTTGGGTATTCTTCTGACTGGAACACGGTGACAATGCTATCTGATTTTTCACCATACCCTTCTCTGTTACATCGCCCAGCGGCCTGGGCAATCGAATCCAGTCCTGCCTCGGCCCGCCAAACTCTCGGAAAGTCCAGATCAACGCCTGCCTCAACCAGCGAAGTGGCAATCACTCGGCAGGGTTTGGTGGCAGCGAGACGCTGGCGCACACTTTCAAGAATGCGACGGCGGTGTGCTGCGTATTGGCGTGTGGTCAGGTGTATAATGCCCTCGAGCTCATATTCTTTGGCTTGCTGGAAGAGGGCCAGAGCGTGTTTTCGGCTGTTGACAATAACCAGCCCTTGTTTTGTTTGCGAGAGAGTATTGAGCAGGTCCTCATCGCTCAGTACACCTTCGTGGGAGATGGTGACGCGAGCGAGTTGCCGGTGCAGGCGCGGTGGGTTGGGGGCGAGTTCGCGGACCTGGTCAAATCCTCCTTTGAAATCTGGTGCCTTAAGTGCGGGTTGTGTTGCGGTGCAGAGTACGATTGAAGAACCATAGTTACGGGCGAGTTCGTCAAGCGCGGCAACTGAAGGTCGTAGCACATGCAGAGGGATAGTTTGCGCTTCGTCGAGGACAATTACCGAGCGAGTCAGGTTGTGCAACTTGCGGCAGCGCGAGGGACGATGGGAAAACAGGCTTTCAAAGAGTTGGACATTTGTGGTTACGACGATGGGGGTTGTCCAATCCTCCATGGCGAGACGGAGTTTTTCGCCTCCCTCCCGCTGTGTGAATCTGGTTTCGTCAATTGCCGAATGGTGTTCGAGAATCACTCTGTTGCCAAGTACTTTACGGAAGATGGCTGCGGTCTGGTCAATCACTGATGTAAAGGGAATCGCATAGACGATGCGCTCAAGCCCATGTGCTTTGGCATGGTCAAGGGCGAAGGCGAGGGAGGTCAGGGTTTTGCCGCCGCCAGTCGGTACATTGAGCGAGAACAGGCCCGGAGGGCAATCGGCTTGATCTCGAACATGCGCCAGAATCTCGCGGCGCAGACGGTTGACCTTGCCTTTGCTATCAAATCCCGCGAGGTGATTGTTGAGACTATCGAGTAGTTGGTCAACTGCTTCTGGAAGCATCGGCCAATCGCGGTCAATGGTCTTGCCTTCTGCGGTAGCGTAAAAGTTCTCGGTGTCGCGGAAGTCTGCGTCAACGAGACAAGAGAATGTCATCCGTGTCAGGAAGGAAAGCTGAAATGCTATCGTTTCACGGTCTTTTCCACGTATGAATTCTTCAGGCCAAAGACCGGTAACATCCGGCTGAATTTCTGCCATCCAGGTCGAGTCAAGGGGGTCGAGTGTCTTTTTCAACCGTTCCTCAAGAGAACCGGTTTCACGATGCATATCCGGCAGACCCCCATGGTGTCCAGCAATGGCATAGGCGATGAGTTGTGCCATTGCCCGGTCCATAGCAGCATCCGCCAGGGTGTTGACCATTTTTGCACCAGCGGTCGCGTGATCAACCGCTGGTCCGCCACGCAGACGTTTTTGGTACGGTTTTGTGTATTTGCCAATATCGTGAAAAAGCCCGGCTTGACCCGCTGCTTGACCCGCGCCAAACTTGCGACCCCGATCAGCGGCTTCTTTTTGGACGGCAAGAAGATGATCCTTTAATAGCTGCCAGTATTCCTCAGGACGGCCCTCCAGAGAATGTGCATAATACATATTGTAATTCCTTAATATTCAGGAGATTCTGAATTTCCTTGTTTGTTTTATAACTGCACTCGGTCAGATCCCCCACGTACATAAGTTCCTTTATAACAAATATTTGCTGACGCAATTACACCTCTCTTACCTGTTTTTAGATGTTTGCATCTTTATAATATACTCAGATTTTGAAAGAGTAGTCTTTCCTTTTTCAAATTCCATCTTATTTTGGTTACGCAGTTGGTCACGTAAACTACGATGTGCTATATGTCTGGAGTGTGATGGACAGGTTGGTATTGGAGATTTTTTGATCTTTGTCCAGGATTTTGGGCATTAAAGAGAGTCTCATATAAAAATGTAAAAGGGCTTGGATTCTACCTTGCAAGCCCTTTTCTGCATTCTGAAGCTCTGTATGACCAGCACTCCCTGATTTTTTTTAGAATCTCATTTAATCGAGACTGCGAGATATCGAAACAATGGGTTTCTTTCCTCTCCGTAATCTTGCCAGCGCAGGTGATATGAACTCTTTAAGCAAAGCTCTTCTCTCCCTTTTTGCGTTTTTGGGCTGGTGTTTTCAGACCACCTCAATAACTTGCCCGCCGCTACTTTTCGCTTATCATGGAGGCGAAAGTCTGCATCTGTAGTATTGCGCGTTGGTTCTTGCCAATACAAATGATCGTTTGTTAGCAGAACTGCAAATCCTGCATCGGCGTTTCCATCCATCACTACTTGCTCGAGTCTCTGGATGTCTTTAAGGAAATCGTACCGCTTCACATCTTGGGCGCTTTGGTCACGGAGGGAAAAATTCTCGCCGTTCCATTCACATTCCAGCTTTCGAGTAGCGAACTTCAGTTCAATCGCAATCCTCGAAGTCGAGAGCCAGATGTCCAGATACATACGTTTATCCGAAAAGGGTGGGAATTCCAACCGAATCTCACAATCTGGCATTATCTCGTGAATTTGCCAGGCGAGAGCGTGCTGGAAATCCGCTTCTGAATGGAATATCGGGCGGTGTTGGGATAGGTCCGCCATAAGGTTGTGAATATCAAGCATATCATTCTTTTTTCAGGGGTGTGTATAAATCAAAAGAATAAGCCATCAGCATTTTTATCGACTCAGGCCATCTCGCACAGCGCGTGAGTCCGTTTCGCAGCAGACATCCTTATGGCATCCTAACTGTGAAGGCCATTGTATGGCGTCGTGTTACAAAAACGATTTGTGCTGTGCCAGCCCCTCGGCGTTTGAGAGCGGCATTTTTTGCCTACTTTTTGTTGCTGGTGACAAAAAGTAGGTCGCCGAAGGCATGAAAAGGAAAATATTGAAAAAACTTTATACGTCGTTGCACCACAACAAATGAATTATGCACATCTCTCTTTTATTTATTCCTGCTGTGCAGATGCTAAAATTTCACCAACAGCATCGGGCAGGTCAACGCGATGAAAGCGGTGGTCGCCAAAAGCGTAATTTTCACCGCTTTCATCAATGATGCGAATATAGCCATGGACAGAGGCTTCGTCATCGGGGATGATGCGATAAACCTTACCCACTTCAAGAGACGCCTCGTATCCCTTAAGCCCGCCCTTGCTGTCAGTGGTGACATTCACTGGATTGTCGGCGTTGTCAAGAGACTTGAGCCGAAACTCTCTGCCGACGACCTCGGGATGAGCGACGTTTCCTATAACGACCATTGACGCGCCGTCGTTGGACTGGTTTCCCTTGTCGATGTTCAGTCTGAGGTTTTCCCCCTCTGCTACGGGTTCAACGGTAGATACGCCCGCTTTTACGTACACGCTCTCGCCGGGAGAGCCACCGATGCCAAAGGTGTTGGACGGAACATTGGTCGCCAGGTCGAGGGAGGCGAATACCGCGTAGGTCGCATCTGCCTTAAGCCCATCAATCCGCCTCTTGAAAAACATGAAGAGGTCATCGCTGCGATTATGTCCCTGGATGTAGAGACCATTGCCTTCGAGACCTTGTGGCAGAGGGCGATAACCGGAGTCGAGTTCGTAGATTGATGGCTCGAAGTTGGCGGGAAGATCGGCAAATCCGGCTATCCAGCCTTCGGCATCACTTTGAAAAGTGAAGCTGAACTCAGCCTCGGTTGCGCCCTTCGTAGAAGTACAGGA
The DNA here is from genome assembly GCA_965205975.1 of Candidatus Latescibacterota bacterium. Taxonomy (GTDB): domain Bacteria; phylum Latescibacterota; class UBA2968; order UBA2968; family UBA2968; genus VXRD01. The sequence goes on along the minus strand of OZ242195.1, from coordinate 3,436,654 downwards.
TGTAATCGTCAGGCAGGCTATAAGAACAAGGGCAAATTGTTGTGTCATGTTTTATTTATTCAGGTCGTTCACGCACCATCTCATGCCCTTCGAGAATATCATAGGCAACCGCGCCCTGGCTCTGGTCGGGTGGCGCAATACCGAAGATGTGGCAAAGCGTGGGGACTACGTCTGCGGCGTGGATGTAGCCGAGTTTGTCGGTGGGACGCTCGTAGCCTTTTTTGATGCCGGGACCCGATAGGAAGAAAGAACCAAAGCTGGATGAGATGTCGCTGTGCGTGGGGATGAAGCCGCCGTGGTGTGCGCCGAAGACTTCGGGTGCGCCTACGCAGCCGCCGCCCACAATGCCTTTCCACTGGCCGTAGTACCCGCTGACGAATCCGTGGTCCCAGGCGAAGATGACGTCGCCGCACTGGTCGCCCCATTGCCCGAGTATGTACGCGTCGCGTCTGGGCAGGGCGATGGCGACGACATTGCGACCGATGTCTTCATCGACCCAGGTGCGAAGGGCGAGGAGGACATCGCGTTCGATTTCGTCGAATTTGGGACCGGGTTCGGCGTTGATCCAGATGTCGAATCCCTTGTCGTCTTTGAGGTAGGCGCGGGTTTTTTCAAAGTCGATTTCTCTTTCCAGGACTTCATCGCGCTCGACGCCGTCGCTGGCATCTGCTTTCAGGACGGTGAATCCACTGTCGTGCAGGAATTTTCGGATATTGGCGATGCGCACATCTGGCGATGCGCCGTGATCGGAAAGCACGCCGACATAAGTGGTGTCATCGGCGGCATCCCACATGCGTTTTAAAATTTTGTCGCCAACGATGTAGGCTTTGCGGAAAAGGTGCATGACGTCGTCGGCTTTGTCGGGGTCGTAAGCCGGGCAAACCGGATCGACGCCGTCGAGGTGGATGTGGTTGATGTAGTCGTAGAGATGCCAGTGACAGATGAAGAAATTGGCATCTTTTTCGTGGAGCATATAATTGGCGACGTCGGCAAACCAGAGGCCCTGATATTCGCATTCTTCGAGGGCGGTGTCAAAGTCGGTCATGCCAGATGTGTAGGGTGTCATGGAGGCGTGTTCTTGATAGGGACCAAATCGCTGGATGAGTTCGTCGGCGAGGTCATCTGGATATGTGAAGCCATCGCCATAAGTGATCTGAGAGCGGTAGAGCTTGAGATGGGAGCCATCGGGTTCGAGTTCGAGGAGTTTGAAGCGCACAGAGGCGCGTTGTTCGCGGCTTTCGATGCAGAAGGGTTCGATGGCCCAGTTGCTCCACGATCCCGTGGTGGCTTCGGCGATGTGGTCGTTGCCATTTTGGGATCGGCAGACGCGCAGGGTGTCGTATCCGCTGTTGGCGCTGGCGAAGACGAGTAGGTGAAAGCGGTTGATGTCGCCGCCGAGGCGCGCGTGGATTGCAATGGTGGAAACGAGGGGTGGGGCAGCGCTTTGCGGGAGATTGGTCCAGCCATCCGCGGGCGATAGTGCTGGGATGGGTTCTATGCTTCGCTGTCTTCTGCGAACGGCTGTGCCGTCGTGGTCCATTTGTACGATTTCTTCGACGTGTTCGGCGGTGGTATAAGCCTGCGCTGCGGCGATTTCATAGTCGGTGCTGGCGTGTCCGGGGTGGCCAAAGCCGTCGATTACATATCCTGTTTCCACGCCTGAGGGATGCGCTGCCGGATAGTGCAGGGCAACGCCTTTGAGGCCTTCTCGCTCGAGGGCGTTCCACAGGCGTTGGGCATTGTTGGCGCGGCCGTGAAACGAGTTGATGCGTTCGCCGGGAGCGACTTCGACGCGCCAGCGCGTGACGCTGTGCGTGCCGGTGTGCGCGCCAGTGGAGAGGGTTGCCCAGTTGGTGGGCGTCCAGACCGGGAAGGAGGGGAAGGTTTCGTTGACTGCGCCTGCGTCGAGCATGCGTTTAAAAGTTGGGATAACGCCTTCGTCGGCAAAGTATTTCATCATGGGAGTGATGAAGCCGTCCATGCCATAGGCGATGATTTTTTTTGGCATAGCTGTTCCTTTTTTGAAATGGATAAGATCAATACTGTAATCCGATGGCTATTTGAACTGATTTTTGGTTTAGCTTCAATCCGTGTCCTCTGCGTAATCCGCGTAATCCGCGTTCTAAATTGGACGACGGGTCAGGCTGAAGGTTTGAGCGGTCGGTCCCCCGTCGGGTTGGGTGGCTAAGAAGAGGGCGAGTGGGACGACATCTTCGGGGGCTTTGACGACTTCGCTGGGCGCGAAGGGCGGTGGGCCACCCACTCTCATGCGATCTCCGGTAAGATGTGTGGCTACCGGGCCTGGGATGAGTTCGTTGACTGTGATGTTGTTTTCCCAGACTTCTTCGGCCAGGCATCGGGTGAACATCCACATGCCGGCTTTGCCGACGTTATACGCAGAATTACCCGCTCTGGGGCGATGGCCCATGCCCGATCCCACGTTGATAACTCTGCCACCGCCAGATTCGATCATGAGGGGTAGCAGGGCGTGCGAGACGAGGTAGGCGCTGATGCAGTTTACGGCGATGGTTTCGATCCAGGGATCGGGATTGCTGCCGAGGATGCTGTTGCGCTCTATGCCGCCGCCAGCGTTGTTGACGAGAATGTTCAGGCGGTCAAATTCTCCGCGGACTTTTTCTGCCAGGGCATCTACGCTCTCGCGATTGGTGACATCGGTGGGTACGGACAGGACATTGCGGCCGAGGGCGCGAATTTCTTCGGCAACGGCATCGAGTTGTTCTGCGGTGCGTGCGGCGAGTATGAGATCTGCTCCTTCTGTGGCAAAGGCGATGGCAATGGCGCGGCCAATGCCCCGCCCACTGCCGGTGACGAGTGCGATTTTTCCGGTGAGTTGTGTCATGCGGTCTCCTTGAGAAATTATTTTACCAATCGACGACCGATCCATCGTCGGGGTGAAGGGATCTTTGATTGTTCCAGTCGTGGCCAATTTTGTCTTCCATTTTGTCGTCGTCCAGTTCAATGCCAAGGCCGGGACCTTTGGGCAATTCGACGTAGCCGTCTTTGAATTGGAACGGTTCTTTGAGATAGTCTTCGCCAAACATGGTGTGTTCTTGCGCGAGGAAGTTGGGGATGCTGGCGTCGAGCTGGATGCAGGCGGCTAATGAAATGGGGCCGAGCGGACAGTGCGGGGCAACGGCTGCGTAATAGGATTCTGCGATGCCCGCAATCAGACGGGTTTCGAAGATGCCGCCAGCGTGTGACAGGTCGGGCTGTATGATGGAACAGGCGCGTTTTTCGAGGAGGTCGCGGAAGCCCCATTTGGTGAAGATGCGTTCGCCTGTTGCGATGGGTAAGTGGGTTTTGCGTGCGAGTTCTGCCATGCCTTCTATGTCTTGACACTGGATGGGTTCTTCGACAAACATCGGCTGGTAGGGTTCGAGCGCTTTGATGAGTATGGCGGCGGTTTGCGGTGATATGGCGCCGTGAAAGTCGATGGCGATGTCAAAGTCCGGTCCGCCCGCTTCGCGCATGGCGGCAAATGTTTCGACTGCGTGATCGATAAAGGCCGGGTTTTCGACGATGCGCGCCGGGCGAATTTTGGCTGGGCCGGTCTTTATGGCGATAAATCCCTGTTTTTTACGCTCTTTTACTGCAGCAGCAGCCTGTTCGGGCGTGCCGCCCCCTCCCGTGCCTTTGTACATTTTGATGCGGTCGCGCAAGGGCCCGCCGAGCATTTCATAGACGGGCATGTTTGCAGCTTTTCCGGCGAGGTCCCAAAGTGCTTGTTCAACACCGGATAGGGCACTGGTGAGAATGGGTCCGCCGCGATAGAATGCATGGCGGTACATGGCCTGCCAGTGATGTACCACGCGACGGGGGTCTTTGCCAATGAGATAGGGTTCGAGTTCTGCTACGGCTTGAGCGCAGGTACGGGCGCGTCCTTCGAGGATGGGTTCGCCAAGGCCAACGAGGCCCTCGTCTGTGTGCATTTTGAGAAAGAGCCAGCGCGGTTTGACGAGGAAGGTTTCGAGTTTGGTGATTTTCATGGTATCTCCTTTAGGGTGGTTCACACAAATATGCGATGAGAGTTTCTTGTTCTCGGTATTCCGGGATGATGATATCTGCACCGACTTCGATGAGGCGGTTTCGCTTCCAGGCATTGATGCCTTCGCGTTTGACTTCGTCTGATGCAACACCGATAGCGGTGCCTCCTACAGCTTTTACGTTTTCGATTTCGACGTATCCATCGCCAAAACCGAGGAGTTGAGAGCCGTCTATGGCATGGGTTTTGAGCATGTTCTGAATGACCATGGCTTTGGAGAAGTTTTCGTGCTGGTCCAATGCGCCAAAGACGCGGTCTTCAAAGTAGGTCGTAAGGCCGAGTAATTCGACTTCGCGGCGGACAAAGACGAGGTCGGTGCCGCTGGCTAAATAAAGCATCAGGCCGCGGTTGGATAGATTGTCGAGCAGGGCGAGGGTATGGGGTAGCATGAGATGGTCGGGGTCCATTTCGCCGGTTTCGAGGCCGCGAATGCGATGGGCTATGTGGGCGTTGAGCAGGTCGTGAAAACGCTGTTTGTAGGTCAAGGGATCGTCTGGTGTGCCACCGCGTTTTTGGATTTCTCGACAGAGCTGAATCATCTGGTAGATGGTTTGTCTGCCGGTGAGACGGTCGATAAATTCGGTGACCAGGACGCGATGTTCCGCTTCGGTTTCGCCGGTGTTGAGTTCGGAGAGTATCTCGACCATCATGGGGATCATGATTTCGCGCCAGCCCTGGCGAATGAGCGACAATGTGCCGTCAAAATCAAAGAGCACTGAGCGATAATGCCTCCGGTGGATATGTGTTGCTATGATTTCAATGCTGCCGATGTGTTGACTCATAAATTTATTCCTGTTAGCCGGTGAGTCAATAAAGGGATTCGCGCTTTAAAAATCAAGTGGGTAATGAGAGGTGATTATTGACCAAATATATTTGAAAATTTTGGAATCTCCGTTATATTGTAATACTTGTCCAAATCGGATTTTTTTAAAAAGGCGCGATGAATGCAGAGCGATAGCACGCTAAGTCACGTGGCATCGGTCGAGACGCAAAATGGAAATTTTCGGCTTGATGAGACAATAGTTGACGGGCAGTGGTATCATGTGCTTTCTATAAATGGGCATGCGATTGCGAGTAGCAGTTCCGATTTGGAGATCGCACTTGCCGATCTCGCACTATCTGGCATTTCTCCAGATCAGAGATATGCCGATGTGTTGGTCGGTGGGCTTGGATTGGGCGTGACGTTGCGGCAGGTGCTGAAGCACAGGGCTGTGCAGTCCGTTTGCGTGGTGGAAATTGAGCCGCAAATTGTAGAATGGAATCGCACCTTTTTGACCAATGCCGATTTGCTGAATGACGCACGGGTCGAGCTTGTTGTGGGCGATTTTTGTTCTTATGTGCAGGGCTCTCCGCGCAATTATCACGGTATTGCGATGCACATTGATGTTGGGCCAGATCAGGTGGCGCGAGCAGAGAATCGCCAGGCTTATAGTTTGTCGATGTTGCGCGTGTTGCAAATGCGACTTCGGGCGGGCGGAGCACTTGCGATTTGTGCGGATGGGTCGTCTTATGAACGGGCACTGCGGCGCGTTTTTGATGCGGTTTCTGTGCAGTCCGATCCTGCAGATCAGAGCAGTTCGCGTAGAATTTATCAGGTTATAGCGCAATAGCAGAACAATTCTCCTCCAAATGGGTGGATTATGAGAAAGGGGCTTGTGATGAGCAAGGATTCACTTAAAGTTATTGATAATCGGACAGATGAAACGTATGATTTACCTATTACTTATGGCACGTATTCTGAGGATGGTGCCCATGTGCGTACAGAAGAGTTGAACCAAATCAAGGGTTCGGATAATGATTTTGGCCTGTTGGGATACGACCCGTCGTATGTCAATACGGCGTCTTGCAGCAGTGCGGTTACGTATATCGATGGGGCGAAGGGGATTTTGCGCTATCGCGGATATCCCATTGAGCAGTTGGTGGCGGCGTCTTCTTATCTGGAAGTGGCCTATTTGCTGGTTTATGGCGAGTTGCCCAGCCGCGATCAATTGGATGGATTTTCCGAGCAGGTAAATTCTCAAACGGTGATTTCAGACGATATTTTGTCTTTTATCGATGGTTTTCCCAGAGGATCTCATACGATGGGTATGCTGGTGGGCGCGCTGGGGGCACTGTCGGTTTTTTACGATGATGAGGGAGATTTTGGAACCGAAGAGGCACAACTTCGTCATATTTGTCGTCTGATCGGCAATGTTGTGACCATAGGTGCTGCGGTGCATCGCCGCAGTGCTGGCTCGCCTTATGTGTCGTCAGATCCCGGGTTGGGGCTTTACGGCAATTTTTTGAATATGCTGTTTGGGACAGAGGGGGAGGCCTATCGGGCTGATCCGGTGCTCGAACGCGCGCTGGAAGTGTTGCTCATTTTGCACGCCGATCACGGTCAGAATTTATCTACCAGTATTATGCGAGGCGTTGCCAGTGGGGGGGCAGACCCGTATTCATCTATGGCTGGTGCAGCAGCGGCGCTTTACGGTCCGGCACACGGGGGCGCGAATGAAGCCGTGCTCAATATGCTCAATGAGATCGGCTCGGTGGATAAGGTGCCGGCTTATATCGAGCGGGTGGAGAACAAAGAGGTGGTGTTGCAGGGGTTTGGGCATCGGGTTTACAAGAATTACGATCCCAGGGCGGCGATTGTCAAAGAGACCGCGTATAGTGTGTTTGAGGTGACGGGTAAAAATCCCCTGATTGATATTGCGCTGGAGTTGGAGCGGATTGCCCTGCAGGAGGAGTATTTTATTTCGCGTCAGTTGTATCCCAATGTGGATTTTTATTCGGGTATTATCTATCAGGCGATTGGATTGCCCACGCGGATGATGACGGTGTTATTTGCGGTGGGGCGGTCGTGTGGCTGGCTGGCGCAGTGGAAAGAGATGCTGGGGGATAGCGAACAGAAGATCGCCCGACCGCGCCAGATTTATACCGGGGCAGATATACGCGATTACGTGGGGATGGATCGGCGGTGACGAATAGACGAGAAAAGCGCGAATAGACGAATAGACGAATAGACGAATAGACGAATAGACGAATAGACGAACCCCACCCCACCTCCCAAAGTCAGTGCGAACTCCGTCGTTGATTCGCTGATTCGTTGATTCGCTGATTCGCCGATTCGCTTTTGCATTTGATTGGAGGCATGCGATGGCTTTTATCCATATTCCCAAAGGTTGGCAGTTGCCCGAAGGCGAGGTTACGCCCGAAGACATTTACATGAATCGACGGCGCTTTATGCAGGCTATGGGTGTTGCAGGCGCGAGCGCGGTGATTGGCGCGGGTTGCGCGATGGCAGAAGATGAGTTTGAGGTGGAAGTTCCCCCATCGCTGCCGGGTTTGTATCCTGCAAAGCGCAATGAAATTTACACGGTGGAGCGGGAATTGACGCGGGAGAAGGTTGCCGCGCGGTACAATAATTTTTACGAGTTTACCACGAATAAGGGCAAAGTTCACGAGTTGACGGATAAGTTTGAGGTGCGCCCCTGGGAGATTGAGATTTCGGGTTATGTGGAGAAGGCCGGGACGTATGATCTGGACGATTTGCTCAAGCGGTTCGCGCTGGAAGAGCGCGTGTATCGGTTTCGGTGCGTGGAAGCATGGGCGATGACGGTGCCGTGGACGGGGTTTCCGATGAAGGCGTTGATCGATTATGTGCAGCCCCAGTCGTCGGCTAAGTACGTGCGGATGGTGACGTTCAATCGCCCGGATCAGGCGCCGGGCATCAAGACGCAGTCCTGGTATCCGTGGCCTTATTTTGAGGGGCTGACTATGGAAGAGGCGACGAATGAACTGACGATGCTCACGACGGGTATTTACGGTCATGCGTTGCCCAAACAGCACGGGGCGCCCATTCGGTTGGTTACGCCGTGGAAATACGGGTATAAGAGTATTAAGTCCATTGTGAAGATCGAGTTCACGAAACGACAACCTCCGACGTTCTGGAACAAGGTGGCACCTGCTGAGTACGATTTTTGGTCTAATGTAAATCCCAATGTGCCACACCCGCGCTGGTCTCAAGCAACAGAGCGGTTGATCGGGACGATGGATCGCGTGCCTACCCGGATGTACAATGGGTATGGGGATTATGTGGCGCATCTGTACGGTTAGTGAAAATTAATGTCCGTTGTATGCCAAGCCGCTCGGTGAGATGATTGCCGAGCGGTTTGGTGTTCATGGCTTAACAAAGGCAGGTGTGATGTTGACATTCTTCGCTATTCTCGTAGATTTAGATTGCTCGCGGATATAATCGCAGGTGTGCTTGTTAAGAGGAGTCTTCATGGGAATCAGAGGTGGTCGAGGATTTGTGGGTGAGACTCTATGGCGACCTATCGCAAAGGCAATGGCACTGTTTGTTGGTCTCGTTTCAGTCTCGGCAGCGATTGGCGTGGGTGGATCTTGGACATTTGGGATAAAAGTGCTTGTAGTGGTCGCGCTCCTGCTCTTAACCTTGCTTATCTCTGTTCTCTACGTAGCCTATCTCTTGTATAAGAAGGTTGATTGACCATTGAGTGTGCGTAAGGTGTCTCGGGGCACGCATTCCTTCAAGAATACAGTGATAGTCCTTTTGGAGCGAAGTGATAATGTTCTTGTCGGCGATATTCTTACCTTATTTGTGCGTGAAGGAGATGTGGAGGTACCTGTTTGTCTAATATCGGTTGAGACGATTACCAATCTGGGTTTTCCACAAAGTGTGGTATTTTTCTCGTTTACTGATGAACCATTGTTAGATTATCTCAGTGATGAGAGCAGACTGGAACAACTACAGGCAAAGCGTGGCGTAAAAAAGGAGCATTTAAATGGCTGATAAAAGAGCAGGCATTGCGGTAAAACACGATGGTTTCGTTGCCAAAATTTGTAACGAACGAAAGGTTGTGCTCAACAAGGGATCAAACGATGGTATCTCGAATGGTGACAAGTTCGTAGTTTTCAATCTTGGGGAAGAGGTACACGATCCTAAGACAGGCGAAAGTCTGGGCATACTGGAAGAGATCAAGGGTAAAGGCGAGGTCATTCACGCTCAGGATCACATGTGTACTATTGAAACTTATGAATTCGATATGGTACCGGTGCCAATAACAATATCCGCTGCCCAGGCCGTGTTATCTACTCTCGTCTACCGGGAGCCAGAAAAGAAAAGAGTCTATCGTGAATTCGTAGATGTGCAGTGCGGAGACTATGCACGTAAGATCGGGTCGTAGAAAGAGAGACCAATGAAATGGCAAGATCGCGCTAAAAGATTGATTCAGTTCGCCAGTTGTGGTGGCTGAGCGTGGAAGCAGGGGCGTTTACGTGGCACACATGTACAGTTAGTGAACCTGCCCAGTTTTTTAGACTGGAGACAAGATGGGCAAAACAGCACTTATATTGATCCTGTTGGCAAGTGTACTCATCCCAACGCATATCTTATCAGGGGAGGAATCTATGAAGACTTTGGAGCCTGAACTAAATGATATTGGCCTGAGCATTGGGCATGCGCCACCTGCGTTTACACTGCCGGATTTGTACTCTGGGGAGATGATTTCTTCGAGTGATTTTCGCGGGAAGAAGACGGTGTTTTTTATGTGGGCGTCCTGGTGAGGGTGCCGCGCTCAGTTGCCTGGATGGCAAGCGTTTTATCAGGAGTACGGTGAACAGGTTGAGGTGGTGGTCATTGCTCAGGATGCCCAGGGCGCCGAGGTTGCCAGACCCTGGGTTGAAAAGGCCGGCGGTACATATCGCGCATTGCTGGATCAGCACAATGCGATTGGGAAAGCGTATAATGTCAAATTTGTGCCAGTTGGGATTTTTGTGGATGAAGAAGGACGACTTGTTCGCAGTGTTGGTAGCGTTAATATTGACGATGAGACCCTGCGCGGAGAACTGGTTGCGTGGATAACTACGGGGGCTATTCCCGGTGCCTGGCGCGATGGGGATAAGGGTGCGAAGCCCCGCGTGCTGACTGCGGATGAGCAGGAGGCCGATGCAAAATTTCAGCGCGCTATTGTGTTGCTAAAACAGGGCAAGCGGGAAGATGCGATTGCAGAGTTAAAGCGCGCGTATGTTCTGGATCCCAAGAATTGGTTGATTCGAAAGCAGTTGTGGGCGATAGAGAATCCCGGGATGTTTTACGATGGCAAGGTCGATTATCGCTGGCAAAAGGAACAGATGGCGAGAGAAGATGAGGAGTTAAAAAAATGAAGTATCGCGGTAGAAGATTGACGCAGCTCGTCAGTTGCGGTGGTTGAGCATCGAAACTCGATCCAGCGGTGCTGGATGTGATTTTGAAAAAGTTGCCGCCTGTAGTGCATCCCGATTTGATGGTGGGGATGAATACGGCGGATGATGCTGGCGTGTTTCGGATTTCTGAGGATGTGGCGCTTATTCAGACGGTGGATTTTTTTACGCCGATTGTCGATGATCCACATGCGTATGGGCAGATTGCCGCAGCCAATTCGCTGAGCGATGTGTATGCGATGGGGGGGCGCCCGATTACTGCGCTGAATATTTGCGGGTTTCCGAGTGATGACGTCGAGCCAGAGGTAATTGCCGAGGTTTTAAGAGGGGCACAGGAGAAGGTGGCGGAGTCTGGCGCGGTTTTGGTCGGCGGGCATTCTGTGGAGGATGTGGAACCCAAGTTCGGGTTGTCTGTGACGGGGGTTGTGCATCCAGACGATGTGAAGACCAATGCGGGTGCTCGGGTGGGTGATCGTCTGATTTTGACCAAGCCGCTGGGTACGGGTTTGATGTCGGATGCCTATCAAAATGGCAAGATCAATGAAGATGCGTTGCAAGTTGCCGTGGATTCTATGGTGCAGTTGAATAGCATCGCAGCCGAGGAGATGGTTGCATATAAAGCGCATGGGTGTACGGATATTACGGGGTTTGGATTGCTGGGGCATGGGTTGGAGATGGCGCAGGCGAGTGGGGTGGGGATTCGCATTCGTGCTTCTGATGTGCCGCGTTTTGATCTGGCTTTGCAGATTGCAGAGGGGCGCGAGGGCGGTGGTTTGCGGCGCAATCGGGCGGCGCGAGGGCATGCGGTGAGGTTTGCCGATGATGTTGACGAGGCTTTGAGGCGTTTGTTTTTTGATCCGCAGACTTCTGGCGGTCTGTTGATTGCACTTGCGCCCGATGTGGCTGATGCTTTTCTTGGGGCACTAATTGAGCGCGGTGTGATGGCTCGAGATATTGGCGAGGTGGTTGCAGAATATCCCGGTGAGATTGAGGTACGAGCGTGATTGGGAGTGGATGGGGAACTGGTGTCCCCCGCGGGCTTCAAACCCGTTGTTGCGTGCTAACCCCACGCTTGGTGGGTTCGATTCCCACACATTCCCGCCATTTTTGATAGCGGAGAAACTTTCTGAGTTTCTCCGCTGTCTTTATGTGTGACAGTGGTCAGCAGTAAGTGGTTAGTTATCCATTGTAGGGGCGGGGCATGCCTCGCCCGTCATTGCGGCATAGGGTTGTAGGGGACGGCCCCTGTGCCGTCCCATGTGTCATCGCGGCATGCTGTTAGCCGCGATCCAGAAGGTTTTGCCTTTCCCTCTGTGTTCATCAGTGTCCATCTGTGGTTGCCTATGCATTTACAGGAGGTATTAATGTTCAAACGATTTGCTATTTCTGTTTTGCTTTTGGCAGGGTTGTGTTCTCCTGCTCGAGGCTGGTTGCTGGAAGGGCATCATATTCTGACTTTGTCCGCTGTGGCGGCTTTGCCCGATGAGGTTCCCGCGTTTTTCAGGCAGGGGGCAAAGACGGTGGCGCATTTGAGTATTGATCCCGATATGGGTAAGAACCGGGGTACGCCGCAGGTGCGAGGCGCAGAGTATCCCGAGCATTTTTTGGATCGCGAGATGCTCGATGTGGCGGCGTTGCCCGAGAGTCGCTATGCGTTTGTGAAGTTGTGTTATGAGCATGGAGTGTCGCCCGAGAAGATGGGTTTTGTGCCTTATGCGGTGAATGAGTGGACAGAGCGGCTGGCGGTGGCTTTTGCCGAGTTTCGCAAGTGGCCCGATAATCCACATATTCAGAGCAAGTGCCTGATTTATGCGGGTTTTCTCGCGCATTATGCCGAGGATATGTGCCAGCCTTTGCATTTGACGATTCACTACGATGGGCGCGTGGTGGAGGGGGGCGAGAAGTTGCAGAGGGGTATTCACCAGAAGGTGGATGGTCTGGTGCAGTTTTTGAAGATGGAGCCTGGGGATTTGTCGCGCGATCAGGATGTGACGCCTTTTGAAAACACGATGTCTGAGATTATGCGGGAGTTTGAGGAGGGGTTTGCACTGGTTGACCGGGTTTATGAAATGGGACCGAATATTCCCAGATATGATGAGGAGAATTGGGTACCGAATGCCGAGGTGATCGCTTTTGCAAAAGATCGCGCCCGCGCTGCGACGCGATTTACCGCACGGCTTTATTTGACTGCCTGGCGATTGTCCGAGCGTTTGGAGATTGCAGATTATGTGAAGCGAGAGGTTTGGGACGGGAAGTAGAAAAGAAAGGAGATTATCGATGCGTCGATTAGGTATGGTATTACTTATTCTATTTGTATTTGGATCTTCGGCCTGGGGTTGGTGGCCGCGGGGGCATGGCATTTTGACGCGGGCGGCTGTTCAGGCACTCCCGCCAGACGCGCCCGCTTTTCTCAGGGCTGGCGCGGGTATGGTGGCTCATGCGGCTGTTGATCCGGATGTTGCAAAGAATCGCGGTACGCTTCATCTGGAGAAGGCTGGTCATCCGGTTCATTATTTTAATATGGAGTTGTTTGAGGCAGGGGATTTGCCCGTGTCTCGGTACGAGTTTGGCAGGCTATGTGCAGAGTTGGGGAAGAAGCCAGAGCAGGTGGGTTTGTTGCCGTACGTAACAGCGGAATATACCGAGCAACTCGCTCTGGCTTTTGCCGAGTTTCGCAAGTGGCCCGAGAGTCCGTTTGTTCAGAGTAAGTGTTTGATATACGCCGGGTATGTGGCTCATTTTGCTCAGGAGGTTTGTCAGCCTCTGAATTTGACGATTCACTGGAATGGTCGCGTTGTGGATGGCAAGTCGTCGATGACGCGTATTCACGAAAAGATTGATGGGTTGCTTCAAAATTTGGATCTGAGACCCGAAGATATTGCCGAGGGGTTGACTGCCGCGCCTGTGGATAGTTTGATGGTGGGTATTGTGGCGCAGATGCACGAGAGTTTTGGTGAGGTTGAGGCCGCGCTGGCAATGGAGCAGTATCTCATTCCAAAGGATATAGATTGGAAAAATGAGCCTGCGGTGCGCGCTTTTGCAGAGAAGCATGCAAAGAGGGCTGCGCGTTTTACGGTTTCGCTTTATTTAACGGCGTGGAAGATGTCGGAGAAGATCAGGTTGCCGGGTTGGATTGATCGCGGCGAGATGGATCATTTTGGTGCGAATAAGAAATAGGGGTGTTTATGGGATATGATCGAGAGCGCGAGGTCGCTGTTGAGGCTGTGCGCGAGGCGGCTCGGCTTTGTGTGGATGTGCGGAAATCACTTGTTGGGACGATGGAGAAGGAGGATCGCAGTCCAGTGACGGTTGCGGATTTTGGCTCGCAGGCGCTTGTGTGCCGGCGGTTAAAGTCGGTTTTTCCCGGGGATCCGATTGTAGGGGAAGAAGATGCGTCGGTGCTTCGGGATGCGGAGCAATCTGCGATGCGGAAGACTGTGTGTGAGTTTGTTCGGGTGTATGCACAGGCGGATGAGGATACAATTTGCGACTGGATTGATGCGGGTAATGGGGATGTTGCAAAGCGTTTTTGGACACTCGATCCCATTGATGGGACAAAGGGCTTTTTGCGCGGGGATCAATACGCGGTGGCGTTGGCGCTCGTCGATTGCGGTGAGGTGAAGGTTGCCGCGCTGGCGTGTCCGGCTCTGCCGGTGGATATGGATCGGGCGGACAGCGATTGTGGGGTGTTATTTGTGGCTGTTAGGGGAGAGGGTACGCGGGCGATGTCTCTTGAGGAGGGCGATGTTGCCGATGTTCGGATTGATGGGCCTGCGTGGCGGTTTGCCGAGAGCGTGGAGTCGTCACACTGTGATTTCGATGCACAGCAAGCGGTGGCTCGTGCGGTTGGGATTGTTTCGCCGTCGCTCAGGATGGATAGTCAGGTGAAATACGGTGCGGTGGCTCGCGGCGATGCGGCGTTGTATTTGAGGCTGCCGTCGCCAGAATCTCCGGGTTATCGCGAGAATATCTGGGATCACGCTGCGGGTGCCCTGATTGTTGAGGAAGCGGGTGGACAGGTGAGCGATATGTTTGGCAGGCCGCTGGATTTTGCGTCTGCGGCGCAGATGGAGGACAATCGCGGGGTGGTGGTGAGTGCCCGCGAGATTCACGCGCGGGTGATCGACGCGCTTCGGGATATGTGATGGTTCAACGGGATTACGATGCTGTTGTCAAGCGCGTGGAAGCGGTGTCTGGTGTTGATGTGTATGAGTTGGGGGAGGTTGAAGGTTTGCCGGTGTTGCGCGTGTCTGCTGGCAAGGGAGACGCGCCTGTTGTTTATATAAATGGGGGTACGCACGGCGATGAACCGGCTGGTGTGGAGGCTGCGCTGGCTTTTTTGGAGGGGGGGTGGGAACGCTGGGGGGATGGGGTGCGTTTTGAAGTTATTCCGTGTTTGTGCCCGTGGAGCTATGTTCACAATGCGCGGCTCAATGCACAGGAGGTGGATGTGAATTGGGCGTTTTTGCGCGATGATGTGCCCGAGATTGAGATTTTGAAGGGGTTTGTGGAGGGACGGGTTTTTGCGGGTGTGATCGATTTGCACGAGGATTGGGAGAGTTCGGGGTTTTATTTGTACGAGATGTTTGGGGTCCGAGAATCCCTGGGACGGGAGATGGTGGCGCGGGTGGCACAGGTGTGTCCGATTAATAAGAATGCCGAGATCGAGAGTGAGGTTGCGGTCAATGGGGTGATTCATCCCAATATGGAGGTGTCGAGGCGGAAATATGGAGAGGGTATTCCCATTGCTTTGTATCAGAGAGGGCATACGGGGCATCTGGTGACGTCAGAAAGCCCGACAGCGCAGCCGATGGATGTGCGCGTTGCAGCGCATCTGGCAGCTGTTGAGGTGATGGTGGAGGCGCAGGTTTAGAGAAGTTCAGATGGTGAAAATTAAAGCGTGGGATTATGTCCCGCGCTTTTTTATTATGGCCGAAAGCCGCGTACCATGAATCCATTCTCTTTTTTTTCTTCTATCGGACGCTTTGACGATTCTGCGCGGTTTTTTGTGGTGGTGCCGCGTATGACGACGTAGTCATCGGCTCTGCGGTAGCGGTGTATGAAGACGGGGCGGGGTTTGTCCGAGTGGTTCTGTTTGGAGCCGTGGACAGTTTTGACGTGGAAGAAGATGGCGTCGCCGGGTTGACCGGGTATTGGGAGGGCGCGCTCCCAGGGCCATTCGCGGTCTGAGAGCCCCAGGTGCGAGAAGGTGTCGATGTGGTCGAGTTGCCCCAGTTTGTGAGAGCCGGGGACGACGTGGAGGGCGCCGTTGTTGAGGTCGGTGGGTACGACATAGGTGAGGATGCCTACGGGGCCTTCGTACCGGTGTTCAAAATAGGCCGAGTCCTGGTGCAGGTGTTTGGGATGACCTCCGACGGGTTCTTTGTAGAGGCATTGACCGTTGCCGTAGAGTTCGATGTTGGGGCCGAGGATGGCTTCGACGATGTCGAGGGTGGGCGGGTGAAATGCCGAGCGAAAGAAGGTGGCGCTGGTGTTGTAGTTGATGCCCAGGACCATGATTTGTCGGTCGCGTTCGTAATTTTCAGGCGCGGGTATGAAGAGGGTGTTGTTGGGCGTGCGCCATCCTTCGGGTATTGCGGTGGCTTGATCGAGGAGGGCGAGAGATTGCGTGGCTGTGGCTTCGATGTCGCGGTTAAGCGCGTCGATGTATTCGCGGAGCAATTCCCGCACGACTATCGCGCCATGCGCTTTGAATGCCTCGGCTGCACGTTGTATGTCGATGTTTTTGGACTGGAAGTCGAGGTCGCGTAAGGAAATGGTTTGGGTCATTGTTTTTTCTCAAAGTTGTGGGAGAAGATATTTTGACCTTCATGATACTCAAAGCAAATCAAACTGTCACGCATATTTTGTGCTTTTACAGAAGTTCTGAGAGGGTCACGCGGCGATTTTCTTGCATTGATCGTTCGGCTGCGAGACCGATCAGCGCGGCGTTGAGGGCCGTGCGGGCGTCGGTTTGCCAGTTGCCACTGTGGATGTCGTTGAGGAATTGGGTTTGGATTGTGATGTCCGATGGTTCGGCTGCGGGCAGATCGCGTTCGCCCGATTTTGTCGAGAGGTGCCAGCCATCGCCTCTGTTGATGAGTGTGCCGCCTGTCATGACGATGTGACGGTATTCTTCGGCATGGGAAATTTCAATGCCACCGGTCCAGTTCCACTGTCCAATACCGCCGTTTTCAAAACCGACTGTGACGGAATTTGCAAAGCTATCGTAGGTGCTGTCATCGCGCAGATTTTCATAGTGGGCAGCGGCTTCAACCCAGGTGGCGGGACCAAAACAATCGACGATTGGATAGATGTTATAGACAAAAAAGAGGGCTGGTGGACCCGATATGGAAATATTAAAGAGGATTTCAGGGCGTTGACCTCGGCCCGGGGTGAGGCGGGTGAATAGTGCGGTTATGAGATTTCCCGTTTGGGCTGTTTGTCGTTTGAGTGCCCGGTGAGATGGCGAGAGTCCTTCGTTGTGGCCCACGCGGAGGACGCGAGATGAGTGGTCGATTCTGGAAAGCAGTTGCCTCGCTTCATCGATATTGCGCGCCGAGGGATATTCGGTAAAAACGTGTTTGTTTGCATCGAGCGCGGCAAGGGCGATTTCACTGTGGGTGTCGTTGTAGGTGCATATTGCGATGGCGTCGATGTCGTCGCGTTTGAGTATATCCCGATAGGTCGGCAAGTAATCTACGGCGTGCTTGTTGGCAAGTGCTGGCCCAGTTTCTATGTTTTGCGCAGCAATGGCAATGAGTTCAAAGCCGTCTGTTCGGGAAAAGCTCTGGGCATGGCGACTCGCCATACCGCCTGAGCCGATGATACCAATGCGGATGTCGTTCATTTTTCCTCCAAGAAAAAAGAGTCCGCGAGGTGCTTGCGGACTCTTTTTGCGCTGTGGTGTTGACGCGCGTTAGTTGGGCGATATGTCGTCTGAGAAGAGGCCGCCGGTGAACTTGAGCATGACTTTGAAGGATGCCAGGCCCACGGGACGCCCATCGGGATCTACAATGGGTATGTGGCGGAAGCCGTGCAGAGACATCAGGTGCAGGAGGTGACCGATGGGATCAGATGTTTTCAATGCGGTGGGGTCTTTGGTCATCAGGCTATCGACCGTTATTTTTGTCAGGTCTATATCGCGCCCGGCAACTTTTTCAAAGAGATCGCCCTGTGCGAATATGCCGCGCAATAAGCCCTGTTTGTCAACGACCAGCAAACATCCCATATTTTTGCTGCGCATGGTCTCGACGGCATCGGCGACCGAGGTCTCGGCGGATACGCATTCGGGTGCTGGCAGGTCGAGGGATGAGATGGGGTCGTAGAGCAGTTGCTGAAGCGCGGTGCGCGGTGCCATGGGGTCTTCTTGTTCGATATCGGGAATGATATTCGATGTGGGCAATTCTTCGTGGACTTCTTGTACGGTTTCGGCGTCGGGACCTTCGGGAACAATCCAGGTGTCTGTCGCATTATACAGTGCATTGAGGTCGCCTGCACCGCGCTCTTCAACCGCCTGGCGGCCCTGTGTGATGATTTGCTCTTCGTAAATTGGGCGTTCTACACAGCGAAATACGCCGAGTGGCACTGGATAGTCCGGATGCGTGAGGCGGCTGAGTAAATACGCATGGGCTGGATTGTCCAGGGTTTCGTCGTGTGCGAGCAGGTCGCTTTCCGATACGCCATTGCCCAGGGTTACGACTTCGGGCGCAAGCCCGTTGATACGGATGCCTTTGTCGCGATCTTTGCCAAAAATAATGGGTTGGCCGTGTTCCAGAATGACGGTCTGATCGTCTTTGACATCCGCCTCGGTAGCAAAAGACCAGGCACCGTCGTTGTAAATATTGCAGTTCTGGTAAATTTCGACAAAGGACGTGCCGCGATGTTCGGTGGCGCGTTTGAGGATCTCGGCCATATGCTTGGTGTTGCGGTCAACACTGCGGGCGACAAAGGTGGCTTCGGCTGCCAGGGCTACGGATATGGCATTGAAGTCCTGTTCCACAGAGCCCATGGGCGACGAATAGGTGCGCGTGCCCGGCGGCGATGTGGGTGAATATTGTCCTTTGGTGAGGCCGTAGATCGCATTGTTGAAGAGTATGATGTTGAGATTGACGTTGCGACGCAGCACATGCAACAGGTGATTGCCGCCTATGGATAGGCTGTCGCCATCGCCGGTGATTACCCACACGTGCAGGTCGGGATTGGCTACTTTGAGGCCAGTCGCCACGGTTGCCGCACGACCGTGAATGGTGTGCAGACCGTACGTGTTCATGTAATAGGGGAAGCGGCTGGAGCAACCAATGCCCGATATAAAGACCATATCTTCCCGCGCAATGCCCATTTCGGGCAACACGCGCTGCATCTGTGCAAGGATGGCGTAATCACCACAACCGGGGCACCAGCGCACTTCCTGGTCGGATACGAAGTCTTTTCGCGTCAGTGTTTCAATAGCGTCTGCCATGTTTGGATTCCTCTATAACGATGCGCTCTTTGGAGCACCCAGTATTTCGTCAATTTTGTCGGCGATTTCTGTAATTTTGAAGGGCAATCCCTGAACTTTATTGAAGGGAACGATGACCTGTGTGGGATATCTGGCCTGAAGCAGCAAAGACAATTGTCCCATGTTGAGTTCGGGTACGAGTATGGTTTTGTAACTCGATAGTATCGCGCCCAGATTTTTGGGGAATGGGTTGAGGTAGCGCAGGTGCGCCGCGGCTACCGAATAGCCCTGCTGTCGCATTCGGCGCACTCCCGAGCGGATTGCACCATAAGTACATCCCCAGCCCAGGACGAGCAAATCGCCCGATTTGGGCCCCATGACGTGCTGGAGTGGAATGCGGTCGGCGATGCGCGCCAAACGTTCGGCGCGTATGTTCGCCATGTGCTGATTGTCATCCGGGTCGTAGGATACGTTGCCCGTCCCGTCTTCTTTGCCCAGTCCACCCAGTCTGTGTTCAAGGCCCGGCGTGCCCGGCAATACCCAGGGGCGAGATAGAGTTTTTGGATCTCGGAGATAGGGCAAGAAGCCCTCGGGATCGGTTCTGTGTTCGACTGAAATGGTCGGAATATCATCCGGATCGGGAATTTTCCACGGTTCAGCGCTGGTGTTGAGGTATCCATCGGAGAGGAAAATGACCGGGCTCATGGTTTCTACGGCGATTCGGAACGCTTCGATGACCATGTCAAAGCAGTCTGATGGCGTGGCCGGTGAGACAATGGGTATGGGGCTGTCGCCATTGCGACCAAACATGCATTGGAGCAGATCAGATTGTTCTGTTTTGGTGGGCATGCCGGTGCTGGGACCGCCGCGCTGAAAGTTGCAGATAACGAGGGGCAATTCCATCATCAGGGCGAGGTTCATGGCTTCGCTTTTTAGTGCGATGCCGGGACCACTGGTGCCTGTGGCGGCAAACGCACCCCCAAAAGCAGCGCCGATGACCGAGCCCAGTGCGGAAATTTCATCTTCTGCTTGAAAGGTTCGCACGTCAAAGTTTTTCAATGCGGCCAATTCTTCGAGTACTGCGCTGGCTGGCGTGATGGGATAGCTGCCGTAAAAGAGGGTTTTGCCCGCTTTGTGAGCCGCGGTGACCATGCCTATTGCCGTGGCTTGTGTACCCGTGACAGCGCGATAAGTGCCCGGTGCGACGACGGCTTTCTTGACCTGGTATTGAACCTGAAATTCTTCGACTGTTTCACCAAAGTTGTAGCCGGCTTTCAGGGTGCTCACATTGCCGTCGATGATTTCGTCTTTGCCCTGAAATTTCTTTTCGAGCATGCGAATGGTCGGTTCTATCGGGCGGTCGAAGATCCAGTAGGACAGGCCCAGTGCGAAGAAGTTTTTCATCATGTCAATCTGGCGATTGGTCAGGCCCTCAACGTGTGCGACAGCTTCTTTGTGCAGCGTGGTGAGGGGTACTTTGACTACGCGATAATTGGAGAGGCCATTGCCTTCGAGGGGATCGCTGTCGTATCCGGCTTTGCGCAGGTTGTTGCGCGTAAAGTTGTCTGTATTGGCAATGATGATGCCGCCGCCTGGAAGGTCGTTGACATTGGCTTTGAGTGCTGCCGGGTTCATCGCCACGAGGACTTGTGGCTCGTCGCCGGGCGTGTATATGTCTTCGCTGGATATGTGGATTTGAAACCCGCTAACGCCGGGCAATGTGCCGGCGGGCGCGCGGATTTCAGCGGGAAAGTCCGGCAGGGTGCTGATGTCATTGCCGACGATTGCCGAGGTGTTGGCAAATTCTTTGCCTATGAGTTGGCTGCCATCACCGGAATCACCTGCAAAGCGAATGGCAATGGATTCGATTTCGGACAGTTCGAAAAGTGTCGATTCGGCCGTTTCTTCGATGTCTATTTCGGCCATAAATCCTCCTGAAGTATTTTAGGCACCATCCCGAGCACTGGCAAAGTGGTCGGGGGTTGGCGGTAAGTTGTAGATTTCTTCTGGGAAATGATCGCTCATGTATTTGATGATGGCATAGTGTGTCAGTGTGCCCAATACGCGTCCTTCTGCATCTACAACGGGCATGTATCGGTGGGGCTTATCGCTCATAAATCGGATGGCTTTGATCAGTGTGATATCCGATTTCAGGGTGAGCGGATCGGGGGTCATGATTGCTTCTATAGGCTCGTTGATTACTTCGGATTGGTTGATTACGCGGCGGGCAATATCGTGTGCTGTAAAGATGCCGATTAGTTTGCCCTGGTCCATGACCAGCGCGCATTTGCGCTGACTATTCTGCATTTTGGCGATGACCTGATCAACGGGATGGTCTTTTTGTACTTCGACATAAAAGGAGAGATCAACGTGTTTTACTGTGTCGTTGTGGAGACTGTAATTCAGATCCATTGGGAAGGCTCTTTGGGGTGATTTTAGAGGGATTTGGAGGTATAATTTTAGAGCAATTTAATATAAGGTATTTACATGTGTGTGGCAAGTATTGTTATAGTAATATAGCATAGAGAGCAAATCCAATACATCTGCTCAAAAAGATCGGTTCGGAAATTGTTTGATCTGCGATTTTTTGCCTCTATATTGCATGAAATATTTTTAGAAGTCGTTTTTGCCGTGGGGAAAATATGCTGCGATCCGGGGCTGGACATTCAAATGAAGCCGAGGGCATGTACGCTGTTGAGGCCGCTTTGTCAGAAGCGATGAAGGGGCTGGGCGATGTTGCGGTTGATGCTGCGTTTCTTTTTTTGACCTATCACCACATGGGCGATGCGGCTGCTATGGTGGATGTTGTTATCGATCGGGTGCAGACAGAGGCTGTGTTTGGATGTAGTGGCATGGGGGTTTTGACAGATGCCCGAGAAAATGATCGCGAGCCTGGGGTGGCGGTGCTGGTTTTGGGCGGAGATCATCTCGAGGTGACACCTTTTGTGGCAGAGGGCGCCGATGCCGGGGTTATGATTGGCGAGCGCGTGGCAGCCCAGGGAACAGAGGATGCGTTGCTGGTGCTTATGTGTGGGATTTATTCCAATCCGGCGATTTGTCTGGAACAGATTGCCGAGATGGCTGGCGATGTGCCCGTTGTGGGGGGCGTCGCATCGGGCAATCCGTGGGGATCAGCATCGCCGCAGACATTGCAATGGTGTGGACGGTGGATTGGTGAACACGGCGTGGTGGGGGCGTTGCTGTCCGGAGTAAAGGTGGCTACGGGGGTGGCACAAGGTTGCCAACCGTTTGGGCAGGCTTATGCGATTACCAGAGCCGAGGGCAATGTGATTCAACAGATTGCATTTGTTCCGGCTGTGGATGCGCTGAAGGAGGCGCTCAATACGCTTTCGGCAGAGGAAAAGGCCGATTTGCGCTACAATATTTTTGTGGGTCTGGCGATGGATGAATACGCAATTGAACGGGGGCGAGGCGATTTTTTAATTCGCAGTTTAACGCATATCGACGAGCAGTCGGGCGCGATTGCGGTTAATGAACAGGTGTCTGTGGGACAGACTATTCAATTTAATAGGCGTACACCCCATGCAGGACATGAAGATATGGTGAAGGTGATGCAGGAGTTGCGACAGTCTGTCGGGCGTCCGTCCAATACGTGTGGTTTGTATTTTAACTGTAGGGGACGCGGATTTGGGCTTTACGGACAACCCGATCACGATGTTCTGGTGATTCGAAAACACCTGGGCGCTTTTCCGATGGCTGGCTTTTTTGGCAATTCGGAACTGGCACCTGTGGGCGGGCGCAATTTTGTGCATAGCTATACGGGCGCGCTGGCACTGATTTGGGAGGAATAGTTCCGTTATCCGATTCGTCCCGCTTTGGAGCGTCCCCCGCGCCACAGATCGTACTGGGGGTCTGCATACTGGTCAAAGAAGTTCTGGATGCGGTTGCGACATTCGTTGATGATGTTTGCGTGGGAATTATTCGCCAGGTTGTTGCGTTCTTCCGGGTCTGCCTGCATGTCGTATAGTTCATCCGGGCCATCTGGATGGCGCCAGGTGTATTTCCAGCGGTCATTTCGCACCATGCGCGTGTTTTCAAATTCGTGGAAGATCTCATTATCCCACGCCATTTCCTCTCCCAAAAGTGCTGGGGCATAACTCGCGCCTGGGAGATTGGGATTGTGGGCGATCCGATCCTGCAATTCCAGATGGTCCAGTACGGATGGGAAAAAATCGTAGTTGCATGTTCGCCCTTCAAATACTCTGCCCGCTGGTATCCGTCCGGGCTGGCGGAATATCAGTGGAATGTGAATGGTTTCTTCATAAGTGTGCAGGGGGCGGGAGTGGTCTCCCATGCCCCACATTCCGTGGTGCCCGCCACACCAGCCCTGATCTGCTGTAAAAATTACCAGGGTGTCTTCTTCCAGGCCGTATTCTTTTAAGGCGTTTGTTATTTCGCCTACCCCGTCATCTACTCCGCTTACCGCTGCGGCATATCCGCGAATGCTCACCGGGTTGTTGATCATGTCCCGGTTGCTGCGTAACCAGGGATGCACTGGCTCTCTGGGGAAACTCGGCAGTTCTTTGTCCGCGTAATATTCGGTATGCCGGTTGAGATGTGTTTCCAGCATGCTTTTTCCCAGGCCGTAGGGACCGTTGTACGCGACATAGAGAAAGAACGGCTGGTGGTGGTTTTGTCGCAGGAATTTTAGGGCGTGTTCTGTTATGGCTTCGGTTGTGTATCGCGGTTCTGTGTAAACCCGGTTCTGCCAGATCCATTCGTCGTCGTAAAATGTCGTGGTGTGTCCCTTTGGTCGGGTAAACCAGTATGAAAATCCCTCCTGGGGCCGCAGGCTGTCTCCCAGGTGCCATTTTCCGCTCAGTCCGCATACATAGCCCGCATCTGCCATTGCGCGGGGGAGGTTTGCGAATTCGCGAATGGTGCAGTACGCGTCTGGCCCCATCTGTGCATCTGGTCTTTCTCCGCCGAGGTAACAGTGTACGCCGTGCTGGGAGGGGATCAGTCCGGTCATAAATGTGGCGCGGCTGGGCGAGCAAACCGAGTTTACGCAATAGGCGTTTGAGAACCGAATTCCCTCGTTTGCGAGTCTGTCGATGTTGGGGGTTCGAATATCCGGATTGCCATAACATCCCAGGGTCCATGCCCCCTGATTGTCGGTCATGATGAATACGACATTCGGCATTAGTCGCTCCTCTTATACGTCTTTTTCGTATCGCTCATCTCCCACTTCGTCCTGCAAGCGGTGGAGTTCGTCTTTTAGTTCGGCGACTATTTCTGCGTATTCCGGGTTGTGATAGACGCTGTTCAATTCATACGGGTCTTTGTCCAGGTCAAATAATTCCCACTCTGGTTCTCGGGCGTCGTCCGAGGCGCCTTCCTGCCCACATCCGTCGGCGTAATAGTAGATGAGTTTGTGTCGATGCGTTCTGACTCCGTAGTGCGCGTAAATATTGTGTCCGTTCAGGTGCATCCAATACCGGTAATACATTGAGGTGCGCCAGTAGGCGGGTCGGTCGCCATTTAACAGGGGGCGCATGCTGTGTCCCTGAAAATGGCTGGGGATGTTTATGCCGGCGTAGTCCAGGAATGTGGATGCGAAATCTACGTTGAGGATCATGTCGTCGCAGACACTGCCGGGTTTGATTTCTTTGGGGTACCGAATGAGGAATGGCATGCGGAGGGATTCTTCGTACATAAAGCGTTTGTCGTACCAGCCGTGGTCGCCGAGGTAAAAGCCCTGGTCCGATGTATAGACGACGATGGTGTTGTCCGTCAGGTCTTCTTCATCCAGGTAGTCCAGTACGCGGCCGACGTTGTCATCGACGGATGCCACGCAGCGCAGGTAGTCTTTGATATAGCGCTGGTATTTCCACCGCATGTCTTCTTCGGGACTCAAGCCTTCGGGTACGGGTTGTTTCAGGTCGCGGGGGTTCAGGTCGCGGTTGACGCGCATTTCGGCCTGCGATGCGGCTGTGGCGCGGTTGCTGTAGTCGTCCCACAGGGTTTCGGGTTCCGGGATGTCGATGTCTTCGTACATGTCCGCGTGTTTGTCATCCGGCTCCCAGGGGCGATGGGGCGCTTTGTGGTGATACAGGAGCATGAAGGGTCTGTTTTTGTCGCGGTCTTTTAACCAGTCCAGTGCGAGGTCGGTTATGATGTCTGTGGTATATCCCTCGTAGTGTACTTCTTTGCCCATGTCGTACATCATGGGGTTGTGATACGCGCCCTGGCCGGGGAGTACGTTCCAGTAGTCAAATCCGGTGGGGTCGTTGTGTCCGCCGTGCCCGAGATGCCATTTGCCTACCATTGCAGTCTGGTATCCCGCGGCTTGCAGGAGTTTGGGAAATGTGACCTGTCGTCCGTCCAGGTTTGTGCGCAATGTGGTTACGCCGTTGATGTGATTGTACGTGCCGGTCAAGATTACCGCCCGGCTCGGCGCGCAGATCGAGTTGGTGCAAAAGCAATTGTTAAAGCGCATGCCGCCTTCGGCGATGCGGTCCAGGTTGGGCGTTTCGTTAATCCGGCTGTTATAACAACTCATGGCATGCGATGCATGATCATCGGTCATGATAAATAGGATATTGGGTCTTTCACTCATGTGTACTCCTTTTGGTTATGGGTTATTTAGTTCAACTGTGCAATAAGATCAGAAGGCACGGATGCGACGTGGATTTGAGGATGACCCGAGCGGTCGGAGTTGAAGACGAGCCATTTGAGGTCGGGCGAGAGATAGGGATGCCCGTGTGTGTTTTGCGCGGTGCTCATGGATGTATGGGCTTCGCATACAACCGCGGTTTTGCCGGTCTGGATATTGCCGACGACGAGTTTGCTGGCACCCTGCCAGTCGTCGCAGAAGAAGTATTGACCACACGGAGAGGTGCCGACGTGGTTGAAGCGATAGCCCGGCGTGCCGACGCGCTCTGGGGGTTTGTCTGCGGATACTTTGACGAGGTTGCCCTTGTCGGGTGCGTACTCGCCTTCGGCGCGGACGGATAGGAGGATTTCATTTGCGCCCGCGATCCAGGCTTCATGGCCCGTGATGCTCGGCGTATGGGGTAGTCCGACCTGAAGGCGCGTGACTTTGCCGTCGGGTATATCGACGAGGTATTCGGTGGCGCCTTCGTCGCCGACGAGTTTGAGGCGGGTGCCGTCGGGTTTAAATTCGCAGCCCCGGTTGTGCTGAACCATGATTTGTTTGCCTTCTGTGGGTTCAAATTGCGTGTGGGGATTGCAGATGTCGGGGTCGGTGTTGATGATTTCTCGCGTTCCCTTTTCGAGATCGACGAGTTCTATGCCAAACATTTTGGGGTGATAGCTGATGGTGACGCCATAGGCGTAATAGCGTTCATCGGGCGATAGGGTGCCCAGGCCGCGCGTTTGAAGGTCTTCGGGAAATTCATGGATGACGCGCTGTGTGCCCGTGCGAAGGTCAACGCGCACGAGTTCCTGGCATTTGTTGGGTATGACGCGCTTATAGAAGAAGATGCCGCTGTGGGTCATGCCAGGTCCGCCCAGACCGCGACCGATTATTTCGGTTTCCCATGTGCCAAATTCACAGGCGATATATTCGGTGGTATTGGGCGCGGTGTCTGAATTTTTCTGCTCATAGACAAAGACGCGCGAGTCAGCAGAGCAGTAGGGCAGTTCGCAGTAGATGTTGGATTTGTCAAGCGTGTCTGTGGTCACCTGTGTGAGTGCCACGCCATTGGACAATTCGCCGAGTTCGATGGGCATTGTTTTTTTCCTTTTCACATTGAGAGCCACTGGTGTGCCAGATGCCAGTCTTCGATGTGATTGAGCACGACGGCTGAGGATATGTCGCCACATCCCACGGTTGCGCGGATTTCTGCGCGTTTGGCGTCGTTGTGGATGCGGTTGCACAGGTAGTCATTCCATTCGTCAACGGCTTGCGCGGGGATTTGACCGCCGCACTGTTCGAGCACCCAGCCTTCAAATTCGAGATAGGATGGCAGATTTGTGCGGATGTGGTTTAATGTGGCGTCGATGTCCAGATTTAATGCGTGCAGTACGCGAGGGTCGAGACCACTATCCGTCATGTCGGGATAGTCGGGGTGTAGCAGTCCTTTTGCTTTAAGGAGAATTTTGTACCAGGTGCGGGGCAACTGGCGCACGCCGAGAGGTCCGAAGTCGATTGTGGCGATGAGTGGGACGATGTTTCCGCTGAGTTCGGGCAGGTCGCGCTTGTAAAATAACTGCATATCCTGAAGGCAGTTGAGTAAGGTTGCAGAATCAATGCCCGCATCCTGCGACAGGCCCGTATCTGTGTACGTTTCTTCGATTTTATCCGATCGGTGTCGTCGTGCGCGGATAAAGGCATTCCATCGGACGATGGCGTCTTGCTGTTCAAAGCCCCAGAAGTCGTCGCCTTTTTGCTGGAGGACCCAGGCTTCAAAGTCGAGGTACGAGGGCATGTTTTCGCGCAAGTAGGCCAATGTGGTTTCGATATCCAGATTCAATGCGCGCAGTACACGGGGGTCGAGGCCATTATCCGTCATGTCGGGATATTCGTCGTCTAATATACCGGCGTTGCGCGTGAGTACTTTCCACCAGGTGCGGGGCAATTGACACGCGCCGAGCGGGCCATAGGCGAGGCTGCTGATGAGAGGGACCATTATGTGCTCCTTCGGTTATTATCCGCAGATGTACGCAGATGTACGCAGATGAATGTAGGGGCAGTGCCTCGTGCCTGCCCGTCGGATGAAAGCAGATAGATGCGGAATCAAAATTTGGCACTCTGGCGGCATAATTCCATGACGCGCATGAGTTCGCGCGATTCTTCTATGCGTATATAGGGCGTGGCGTTGTTGACGATTACGTCATGGATGTTGGCGTAGAAGTCGCGCTGTTTGTCCCGGGTAATGGGGATGTCTTCTTCCCGCCAGGGCAATCGGTCCTTATTGTCGTAGCTGCGTTCGGGTGCCGCGCCTTCGACGACGTTTAGCGGGGGCGCTTCTGCGGGGTCGTAATATCGTACTTTGAATACGTTGTCTTCGCGGATGGCTGTGCCGTATTTCCCACAGATATGCCAGAGGGGCATGATGTGCGCAGTGGCCTGATTGATATGCACGTCTAAGAGTTGTCCAGATTCTTTTTTTACCCAGGCTTTGACCACGTCGTCGGCGTCGCCGCGGGTGGCTATTGCCCAGCGTTTGCAATCGACTTCTGTGATTGCCGAGTCGTCCGAGAGATAGATGAGCTGGTCGAGGTAATGCGCGCCGTAGTTGTTGAGCATGCCGCCGCCGTTTTTCCGCAAGCTCTGCCAGTCGTTTCGGCGCACATAGCGATATACGCCCCGGTGTATGGCGTAGATAGGTCCCAGTTTGTCGCTTTGAATAATTTCTCGCGCGGTTTGTGTTTCGGGTGTGAGGCGGTGGGGTTGATAGAGAAAGATGCGGCGGTTATTTTTTTCTGCCTGGGCGATCATGCGATCTGCCGAGGCGAGGGAGGTGGTCATGGGTTTTTCGAGGATGACGTGACACCCTTCGTTGAGGGCGCGAATGGTCATGTCTTCGTGCAATGTGGTCGGCGTGGCAATGGCGACCACGTCGGGCAATGGGCCGGACCAGAGCGATTCAAAATCGGTGTGGGTTTCACAACCCGCTGCTGCCTGTGCTTCGGATAAGCGTTCGGGCAGGGGATCGACAACGGCGGTGAGTTCGAATTGGTCGGATGAGAGGGCTTGCTGAAAGTGAAATCGCCAGCCGATGCGCCCCAGTCCGACGATGGCGATTTTTGTGATTTGGTTCATTGACTTAGCTCCATTCTGTATCTATATTCTCCAAAATTTGACGCAGGCGATTGAAGTTAAAATAACCATGTGAATTATTAAATGTCCACTACATTTCCCGGTGGTTTTGATGGATAATAAAGATATTGCCGCGGCATTGGAAGAGATGACCACGCTGATGGAACTGAATGGCGAGAATGCGTTTCGCATTCGGTCTTATGTCAATGCAGCGCGACAGATTGAGCTGTTGCAAGAGGCTGCTTCGGATTTGAGCGCGCGCGGTGAATTGGAATCTGTGCGCGGTATTGGTGCGAAGATGGCGCAAAATATTGCCATACTTATTGAGACGGGGCAGTTGCCGGGCGTGGGCGATTTGCGTTCCGCTCTGCCCGAAGGGTTGTTGGAGATGATTGAGGTGCCCGGTTTGGGCGCGAAGCGGGTGCGGTCTATCTACGAGCAATTGGGTATTGCCGATGTGGATGCGCTCGCAAAAGCATGCGAGGCGGGTGAGATCGAAAAGTTGCGCGGGTTCGGGAAGAAGACCGCTGAGAGTATTTTGCGAGGGGTGTCTTATTTGCAGCAACACCGCGGGCGTTTTTTGAGCCGCACGGCGCGAGATGAAGCAGAGGCTTTGCACGCTTATTTGTCGGATCAGTCTGGGGTGATGCGTCTGGCAGTGGCGGGCAGTGTGCGGCGATGTATGGAGACGAGCAAAGATGTGGATATTGTCGCGAGTGCGAAAGACGGAGGCGCGCTTGCCGAGGTTTTTGTCGCGTATCCCGGTGTGACGGAGGTTACTGGGCGCGGCGAGACAAAGGTGAGTGTTGTGCTGGATTCGGGCATGCGCGCGGATTTGAGGATTGTGGCAGATGCGGCGTTTCCCTATGCATTGCACCATTTTACGGGGAGTAAAGAACACAATACCGCGATGCGGCAGCGGGCAAAAGACCGGGGTATGAAGCTCAATGAATACGGTTTGTTCAAGGGGGATGAAAATGCGGTTTGTGCCGATGAGCGCGCGTTATTTGGTGCGTTGGGTTTGCATTATATTCCGCCCGAGTTGCGCGAGGGACGGGATGAGATTGAACGCGCGGCACAAGCGCCGTTTCCGGAGTTGGTCGCGCAATCCGATCTGAAGGGTACGCTTCATGTGCATACGACGTATAGCGATGGAAGGCATAGTGTGGAGGATATGGCGCGGGCGGCAAAGGTGCTGGGTTATGCGTATATCGGTATTTGCGATCACAGCAAGGCCGCGGCTTATGCCAATGGGCTGAATGAAGATCGCGTTCGGTTGCAGTGGGATGAGATCGATCGGGTCAACGATGCGGTGGAGGGTATTCGGGTGTTGAAGGGTATTGAGGTGGATATTTTGAGCGATGGGCGGTTGGATTTTGACGATGAATTTTTATCCGAGTTTGATCTGGTGGTTGCGTCTGTGCATTCGAAGTTTTCAATGACTGAAACAGAAGCTACGGATCGGTTGATTCGCGCGGTTCAAAATCCCCATGTCGATATTTTGGGGCATCCATCAGGCCGTTTGTTATTGTCCCGTGAGGGCTATCCGCTCAATATGAAGGCTGTGATTGATGCTGCGGCTGAGGCGCGTACGGCGATTGAGATCAATGCCAATCCCGCGCGGTTGGAATTGGATTGGCGATTTTTATCTTATGCGCGGGAGAAGGGTGTGCAAATTCCGATTAATACAGATGCCCACAGTACCGAAGGGTTAAAAGATATGTGCTTTGGGCTGGGGATTGCCAGAAAGGGTGGTCTAACGGCTGATGGTGTGCTCAACGCACTTTCCGCAGAAGATTTTTTGGCTGAGCTTGGGGGATAGAACGCCTGGGGTTGCGATTTATTTTTTTTGCAAGACTTGACATTATTATGCCTCTGACATATAATTGCGGACAAATTTATGGGAGCAGATTTCTGGGAAACAAAAAGAGGACGAATAGGCAATGGCAACGCATGAACCTTTGAGTGATGAACAACTCGCGTTTTATAAAAAAATTCTGACTGAGCGCAAGCGCGAGTTGCTCAAGCAAGTACTCAATCAAGATGAAGATCTTGACGAAATTAGAGGCGATGTCGCAGCCGATCCGCTCGATGCGGCTGGCAATGCGTCGTCGCTGGAGTTGATGACGTCGCTGGGGAATCACGAGCGGCGCGAATTGGCCGAGATTGACAATGCCTTACAAAAAATTGAAAATGGATCTTATGGGTTTTGCGAAGAATCCGGTGAACCTATTCATCCCTTGCGGCTCGAGGCTATGCCTACGGCCCGTTATACGGTGCAGGTTCAGGAACGGCTCGAGCGCACCCCCCAACAGCGTAGTCGGCCCCGCCGCGCTTTGAAGCGCGAAGATTTGCCCATTTCTACAGATGATGATGAGTGACTTTGAAATTTGTTGGTGATTACCCTATGGCCGTCAGGATATACCCCTGACGGCTTTATATTTGAGGAGGGTTCATGTCCGAATCATTGTTCAGCGATGCCAGCCAACGGCTCGACGAAGCTCTGGCTTATGCTTCTATTACAGAGGAGGCTATTGAGCGGCTCAAATTGCCCAGGTCGAGTTTGAAAGTTTCTATCCCGGTGCGGATGGATAACGGCGAGTTGCGTATCTTTCCGGGCTACCGGGTGCGCTACGACGATACGCGGGGTCCCACCAAAGGGGGTATTCGCTTTCATCCAGATGTGTCTATTGACGAGGTACAGTCTCTGGCTTTTTGGATGACTTTCAAATGTGCGGTAGCCAATTTGCCATTTGGCGGGGGTAAAGGTGGCATAACGGTTGATCCCAAGTCGCTGTCTCCTTTTGAACTGGAGCGGCTCAGTCGAGGTTATATCGACGCGGTGGCCGATTTTATCGGTCCAGATGTCGATATTCCGGCGCCAGATGTTTATACCAATGAGATGATTATGGGCTGGATGGTGGATCAGTACGGTATTATCAAGCGGCAGATTGCACCGGCGGTCATTACTGGTAAGCCTTTGACTATGGGGGGGAGCCTGGGGAGGGACAAGGCGACTGCTATGGGTGCTTTTTTTACGATGGAGGCGACTTTGCCCAGGCTCGGGTTGAGTGGCTCGCCCGCTACGACGACTGTGGCAGTGCAGGGCTTTGGCAATGCCGGGGCGATTATTGCCGAGTTGCTTTTTAATGCCGGCTATAAGGTTGTGGCGGTGAGTGACTCTCAGGGTGGGATATATCGGCGAGAGGGTCTCGATATTCCCAGTGTGCGGCAGTTCAAGGATTCGACCCGCGCGCTTAAAGCCGTTTATTGCGAGGGGAGTGTATGCAATGTGGTCGATCACGATACGATTACCAATGAGGAGTTGCTCGCGCTCGATGTCGATATTCTGGCGCCAGCGGCGTTGGAGAACCAGATTACAGCGTCGAATGCCCGCGATATTAAGGCGCGGGCGGTGTACGAACTGGCAAATGGTCCGACGACTCCAGAGGCGGACGAGATTTTGCGCGGGCGAGATGTGGTGGTGTTTCCCGATATTCTGGTCAATGCCGGTGGTGTTACTGTGAGTTATTTTGAGTGGGTGCAGAACCGCCAGGGTCTGTACTGGACGCTGGACGAGGTCAATCAGCGGCTGAAACAGAAGATGGTCGAGGAGACAGAGCGCGTTTGGGATATTGCCCAGACACAGGGTATTTCCCAGCGTACGGCGGCTTATGTGCATGCTTTGAACCGAATCGGCGATGCAGTGCAAGCTAAGGGTACCAAGAGTTATTTTACAGGGGGGAGTGATTGAGATGAAAGTCCAATCTGCTGGTGGGAATAGAGATGCTGAGATTGCACTATGAGCTATCCGCAGATGGACGTAGATGGAAAGGCAACAACGAGTCTGATAGGGGGGATTGGGGATCAGCGATGGAAAGTGTGAAAAGGAGATTGTATTGTGAGTGATGAAAAGCAGGAAAATAAAAAAGGACTGATTCATCGGTCCCTTGCGATTCTGTCTTGGCCGTTTCGGTCCGAGCGGACCAAGCGGGTTGTCTTTCTTATAGGATTCGTTATCTGGCTTCTATTGCCTCTTCCTTATCTGTATGATTTCCTAAAAACTTGGGAGCCACTAATGAACCCCTTCTTGGTCTGGCTTGGAAAAAATGGCACCCCATCTGGGGAAGATTTATTCAAAGAGGTGCGGACAATTATGCTGGTCATCGCGGCCTGGTATGGAGTGCCTTTTCTAATCTGGCGCACGGTACTCGCGGACAGACAGACCCAATCCACGGAAATGCAGACACAAATTAATCGGGAGAATCACTACACCGACCTTTTCACCAAAGCGGTAGAGCAACTTGGCGCAACCCGTCAGAACGGAGAGCCTGCTATTGAGATGCGGATCGGCGCAATTTTTGCTCTGGAACGGCTTGCAAAGGACAGCGAGCGCGATTATGGCCCCATCATTGAAACACTCGCTGCCTATATCCGCGAGCACTGCCGTGATCCACAATCTTTAGATGATGAAGGTTTGAGGGGATATGAGTTAAAGCTGGCGCGGCAAGAATGGATTGATTCTCTTCGCGAAAATCCTCCAGCGGATCGCTCCGATGTGACGGCGGTCCTGACAGTGCTGAGTCGTCGAGAGAAGAACCGTCACTGGACCAGCACGAGCGAAAATGAGACTCAACCCGACTTCACTGAGGCAAACTTTCAGGGGGCGACGCTTTGGAACAAGAGCGAGGGCCTTGCACGCGAAGGCACCAATCTGAGATTGGCCTATCTTGATGGCGCGGATCTTCGGGGAGCCAATCTATCGGGTGCGAATCTTAGCCACGCCAATCTATCGGGTACGAATCTTTCAAAAGCGAACCTATCGGAGGCGAACCTTATTGAAGCCAACCTGTCGGGTGCGAGACTTGTGGAAGCCAACCTATCGGGTGAGGCGGTACTTACGCGGGTCAATCTATCAGGCGCGGAACTTATGGGAGTCGATCTATCGGATGTGGTACTTTGGAGAGCCAAACTTTCGGATGCGAAACTTGATGACGCTAATCTATCGGATGCTGTACTTATTGAAGCCGATCTATCGGGTGCGGATCTTTGGGGAGCCAAACTTTCGGATGCGAAACTTGATGATGCCGACTTGTCGGGTGCGGATTTTAAGGGCATACTCATTGTAGGAACACAACTTAAAGATTCAAAAGGTTTAACGGACGATATGATTGAAAAGGCATTCGGGGATGGCGATACATCTCTTCCTGATGGCCTAACTCGGCCTGCAAGCTGGGGAAGTCGGGAGGATGCTATTGAGCAATGGCAAGCGTTTAAGAAGGGAAAATAAACATCTTCGCGGGTTTGACCGCCCACAAGAAAAAAAGGAGACAGGGATTAAATCCGTGCCTCCTTGAGTTCTAAAAGATAGGTTGACAGTGCTGCTTATATCGGATAATTTGTTCAGCAACAGGACCCATCGAACCGTCGCCCGTATAGGGAATTAACGTATGTTCGATTGTTTCTACCCCAGGGACGCGCCAGGTGCGTCCCTGTTTTTTTGGAGAATACGTATGTCAGATAGAATTTTAGAATGACTTGAGGAGCCAAAAGTCATTGATCTTGAAACCAGGATAAACGCCGGTTCGCCTTCTATCACCGCTGTTTAGATAAATTTTTGGTGATTTGTGTCAGAGCCCACAAACGAGTGTGAAAATTAAATGCTGTTCTGACTATATATAGTGCCAGACCTGCCATAGTAAGTGATTCTTTCTCCGCGCTGGCTACTAATTCAGATATGGTTTCGTCAAATTGATCTTCTTGCTCTTGTATCATTTCATAGAATTTATTATTTTGGCTCATTTTTCCCCCAACATCAGAAGGCTATTTTTTACGTTAAGACCGCAATTTCTGACGTTCAGTCTCCACTAAGTACCTCAATGGAATTACTTCCATATCCTTTTTAATTTTTTCAGTTTGTTCATCGTTAGATATTCTTTGTTCAATAGCTTCTTCCAATAATTTGGCAATATCTTCCGGCTTAATTCGAGTCCACCATTGGGTACCGATAATTGCAACTATAATAGTAATTAGACCACCTAACATCAAATTATACATAGAATCAACACGTTCATTGACACCTTTTATATCTTCTCGTATATCCGACCTCAGCGCAGAAATCTCGCTTCTTATATCGTTTATAGCATCCCGAATAAGAAGGAGAGCTGCCTGTGACTCGGCTTCAGGCGCGGGCGCATTCTGGGCATAAATTTCTAAGGGAGAAGTAGCCCATAGAATTGCGAGGGGTAGAATCAAACCGGTATTCCACCAGGCCTTGTTTTTAGTCATAGGTTTTCTCATATGATCCTAAAGATACCCATCCCTTAATAAAAAGCAAGTCTTTAGGTTCTCGTCAAGGGATCCTGGTCGTTGAATTGTCTTTGTTCGGACATTAGACATCCTCATCAGGGAAAAGGCCAAGAGGTCCGAGCGCGTGTTGGGTTATGTATCCGCAGTTCCGACACGCGATAATCGCGATGGGGACGTAACCTCCATTATTCTTCCGATTATCGCCTACAGGAATTTCTGATTCTCTGGCAAAGGTGAACTTGGAATTACCGCACATTGGGCAGGGTTCATCAACTCCTCGGTCTTTAAGCCCTTTTAAGATTTGCTTTTTTCTTGGGGTCATCGTCTGTCTATCCTTTCCATTGAGCATTATGAATGTGATACAAATGACAACTAACCAAATTATGGCGGATTTCGCCCAAGATGTCAACAGGGGAATAAAAAAGGAGATATTAGGCGGTGTCTCCTTTTTGCATTTCCATAGTTTATCGCAATCGCCCTTGATTTGCATGTAGATTTTGAGTAAAATTATCACATAGTCAAGAAGTCTAACCTGTATCGGTGGTCAAATCAGGGGTATCAAACAAAAAGGGAAGATGAATTGTCATGACAGATTCCGAGAAGATAGCACGGCTTGAAAAGAAAGTGGCCGAACAAGACCAGCGGTTAATTAATATTGAAAAAAATGGGGTTGGGCTTGACGACCAGACCGAACAGAACACAAAAGATATTAACCGTATAGAAGATCAGACGATCAACCGTTTTGAGCAACTGATCACCCAGATGAACGCGGGCTTTAATCGCTTGGAAAGTACCTTAAAAAACGATATTAACCGCGTGGAGACCAATTTAAAAAGCGATATCAATCGCGTGGAAGGGCAAACCATAAAATGGTTGTCTCTGCTCATTGCAGTCGCGGTTATTATCCTCAGTTTTATGACCTACATCAAGGGTTAAGCGATTTTCCAAAGCCCGTCCCGTTGGAAAACGGGAATTGAACATAGATTTTGAGTAAAATTGTCAGCACAGTCGAGAGGTTTGACCTATTGGACCGCGGGAGCAAGGTCTCCCCTTGACTGTCTTTTTTTTATAAAAAATTGTGCAGGCAAATAAAGCCATCAGCACTCACGATACCCCCGAGAGCTTATGATGGAAAATAAGGAGATACCAGGCGGTATCTCCTTATTCTTTTTTTGCGATGGTGGGTCAGGTGCGGATTTCTCGAAGGATGTGACGGCAGCCGTAGAGGTAGATGCCGGTGTCAACGGAGAGCGAGATGTAGCCCACGCCCGCGTCGATCCAGCGGTTGGCGGCTTCGGGGGAGTCGGCAAATGTGCCGACGGTGAGTCCGGCGTCGTTGATTAAGTTTGCGGCTTCGCGCATGCGGTCAACCACGCGCGGGTCGTTGACCTGGCCGGGTATGCCGAGAGATTGCGACAGGTCATAAGGTCCCAGGAAGATGACGTCGAGACCCGGAACGGAGATGATTTCTTCGAGGTTTTCAAGGCCTTCCACGCCTTCGATGTGGATGAGTATCATCGATGAGGCATTGAGGCGTTCAAAGATGGCACCACCATCTGCAAAATAACGGGCTGCCCGGGTATAGGGCGAGACGCCCCGCATGCCCAGCGGTGAGTATTTGGCTGCCCGCACAACGGCTTCGGCATCGGCTTTGTTGCAGATTTGCGGTACCTGTACGCCGCCAGCGCCTATGTCGAGGGCGCGCAGGATCTGTGCGGGGTCGTTTTCTCGAACTCTGACTATGGGCGTGATATCGACGCCGTGTGCAACGCGGCAGAGGTCTTCGCAGGTGGGAATGTCGAGCGGCCCGTGTTCGGTGTCGAGGATGACAAAGTCAAATCCGCTGTATGCCGCGATTTCGATGAGCGCGCCAGAGCTGATGTTGACGAAAGGTCCGATGGCAACGTCGCCATTGGAGAGTTTGTTTTTGAGCAGGTTTTCGGCCATTTTGGAACTCCTGTTAAAAGAATAGACGAATAGACGAATAGACGAATAGACGAACCCCGCCCGACCACCCAACTACTATCGTAGATTCGTAGATTCGTAGATGAACTGGCCTGAGAGACGGCCAGTTGTACATCACTCCGTAGATTCGTTCTCATACACCTGTAAAAGATCTATCATTTGTTTTTTCGCACCAGTCGCGCAGGCGGCGGCGGTGGTCGTCGAGTTCATTTTTAAAGCGTGTGTTGACGGCGAGGTTGACCATTTCGCCGGGGTCGTCCTGGAGGTCTATGAGTTGTTCGCGGTGGCGGCCCATGGGAAAGGCGCTGTATTTGTAGCGGTCGGTGAGGACGGCGCGCGAAGCCCCGCTACCGCCTGGACCAGAACCGAGTTCGATGATGGTTTCGACGACGAGGTCGTCGCGCCATTCGCCTGATGTGTTGCCTTCTGCGAGAGACCGCAGGCTCAATCCGTCGAGGTCCTCAGGAGTGTTCGCACCGCCGATGTCGCATAAGGTGGGTAACAGGTCGAGGCCGAGGGAGACGAGATGCGTGTCGTTGACGCCGCCGGGTTGCGTGACGCCTTTGTGGCTGATGATGAATGGGATGTTGATGACTTCTTCGTAGAGGCTGGTTTTTTGATTCCAGTTGTGTGCGCCGTGTCCGTCGCCGTGATCTGAGGTGAAGACGATATACGTATCTTCTTCGAGGTCCAGGTCGCGCAAGCCGTTGAGGAGGACGCCGATTTCGGCATCGACTTTTTCGCACAGGCGGTAATAGAGGAAGCGGAGGCGTCGCCAGTCGTCTTCGGTGTATTCGATGGTGGGATAGACGCGGCGGTTGGCCTGTCGCAGCATTTGCAGGATGTCGGGTGAATAGGGTGGGATGGCGAAGTTCGCGGGCAGGTTCGGACATTCTTCTATGGTTGCGGGTTCTGGTACGGGTCCTTGTGGAAGCGGCTGGCTGCGGGCGACCTGGCAGATGTCGTGGGGATTGAGGAATGACGCGATGAGGAAGAAGGGGTTGTCGCGGTCGCGTTTCATAAATTCGATGGCGCGAAGGGGCACTTCGTCGTCGCGGTTGCCGCAGATGACTTCGAGGCCGCTTTCTTCTGGTGTGGTGCCCGGGACGTGCCATTTGCCGGAGAGGGCGCAATCGTAGCCCGCGTTTTTGAGGAAGTTGCTGAGGGTTTGGCCTTTGTATTCGGCTTTGATCGGGGTGCCGTTGCTCGTGGCGCCGTTTTGATGGGGATAGAGGCCCGTCATATAGCTGGCGCGCTGAGGACCGCACAGGGGATGTGTGCAATAGGCGCGGGTGAATCGCACACCGGTTTCGGCGAGGCTGTCCATATTTGGGGTGTGTACGTCGGGGTTGCCCGCACAGGACATGGCCCCGGCGTATTGTTGGTCGGTGATGATGAAGAGTATATTGGGACGATCTGGCATGTGACATCCTTTTTTAAGCGAGCAGTAGCTCGACGATTAAAAAAAATCTGGTTTCATCTATTAGTTACATGGTGCCAAAGACGCTAACAAAGATGAGAAAATCGGCAAAGTTGATAACACCATCGTCGTTCATATCCATACGAGCATCGTAATTGGCATCCGATGATGATAGTCCAAAAACGCCGGTAAAGGCGAGAAAATCGGCAAAGTCAACGTCGAGGTCGCCATCGAAATCGCCGGAAATGATAGTAACAGTGATCACGGCGTTGGACACATCCAGTGAGTCCTGTTGTCCATTGAGACCGGCCATTGAAGCGGTTTTGACAATGAGCGTTGTCTCCGATTCAAGGGTATTGGTCACTTGCAAGTCAATGTGACCGATATAACCATTTTCAGGCACAACAGGGGTAGAGATGAGCAGTGCGGACAGGACAGGACGATCCGGTATTTGGCGCAGGGGTGTGTCTGTAAAACCCGTGCCCGATATGCTACCGATGTAGTCGGAAAATGTCTTACCGGGTAGGTCGAGTTCTATTTCGTAACCATAAGTTTGTTTGCCTGCAGCCATTGGAACAAAGAGTTGAAGTTGGATTGTATCGCCAGCTTTTTGTTCGGGGATGAACAGCTTGTTGTTCTGTGCAGCGGGCGTTTCAATTTGTGTGTCGAGATGGAGTTGCATGCCTTCAAATTCGCCGATTACAGGCTCGTTAAACGATATGGTATTTGTCGTTGTGATTGTGTCGAACAATGCTACGCTTTGAGCAAGTATAACCATCTTAATGCCAAGGGTAAATGCCTTATCCGTTACATCCACTGTAGTGGTAAACTCAGCGCGTGTCAGAAAACCGGATTCCGGCAAGGTGACAGGGGGATTTGTGGCGAAGTTTGTGCCAGTTTTATCCGGTTCTGGAATAGCAAATTGAAACGCACTGTTCTCGGCTTTGTCAAAAGTCAAAATAGCAGGATCAAAGTCGAATATGACTACTACACTGGCAAGAGGTGTGGTCACACCTCTCGTGAAGATTTCAACGGCAATTTTTGTGCCCTGTCCAGAGACCGTGCCTGAAGTAATGCCATCATCTGTCTGGTTGCCCGCTCCGCCATCGGGAATGAGATCAAGCGATAGTGTCGCATTTGCATTGGGGCCAGCAGAGGCTTGACTTACAAAGGCCAGTAATGCAAGGGCGAGAATAAATAAGAATCTTTTTTGTAATAACATTTGCAACACTCCTTTTTAACTACAGCCGCGGATCCACAGGTTCTGTTTCGAGTGCGAGGACGCCGAAGACGCATTCGTGGATGCGGCGCAGGGGCTCGTTTTGAACGAAGCGGCTGAGGGCTTCGAGGCCCAGGGCAAATTCGCGCAGGGCGAGGGATTGCTTGGTTTTGACATTGCGCCAGCGCAATTTTTCGAGATTTTCGGGGGTGGTGTATTCGGGACCGTAGATGATGCGGAGGTATTCGCGGCCTCGGCATTTGATGGCGGGCTGAATCAGCCTGTCTTTTTTGTTCCGCGCGATGAAATTCAGGGGTTTGACGACCATGCCTTCGCTTCCCTCTGCTGTTTTTTCTTTCCACCAGGCAGTGGTGTTGGCACAACTTTGCGCGTCGTTGAGATCGACGATGCGATATGATGTGGTATGGAAGAGTTCGGGATCGGCCATGCACAGTTTTGAGAGGGTTTCCATGTGATAGATGTGTGGCCGGTTGTGGTGAACGCTTCCTTCGGTGGCGAGGATGTGAAAGGGCGCGAGTTTGAGGTCTGTGAGATTGTGAACGGGCCAGCAGTAGGCGCGGTACGCGTGAATGTAGCGGTTGATGCGCTGTGAGCGATTTTTGTATTTGGCGAGCCAATCGGAGACGTCGATGTTGTTGTTGGCGTTGAGGGCCTCGATGGTGGCGTTGAGCGAGGCACGGGCAGAGGCACCGACAGCTGCGTATTGTTCTTGCAACAGTTGTTGTGCGCGCGCAGACCAGGGCATGAGTTCGCAGTCGAGGGCTATCCATGTGGTGTTGAGGCTTTTCCAGAGGTCGGCTTTGGAGACGGCGTTTTGGAGGCGTTTAAGGAATGCGATTTCGAGGCGTGTGTCGTCAAAGAAGGAACGGCCCGTTCGGGTATAGCACGCGCCGGGTGCGGGTTCGGATAGGCCAAAACGCGTGCGGGCAATATCGTCATTTTTGCACAGGATGACAATGGCGCGGGATCCCATGTGTTTTTCTTCGGCTATGACCCTGGTGATGTCGTTTTCCCGATAGTAGGCATAGGCTTCGTCGGGGTGTTCGAGGATATTGGGACGCGGACTGGGTTTTGATGGGGACATGGTCGGCGGCAGGTAGATCAGCCATTTGGGATCGATGGCGTAGCGGCTCATGATTTCGAGTGCGGCAATGGCGTGTTCTTCGCGGATGGTGATGCGCGGGATGAGAAAGGTATCTACAGCGCGTTTGCCGTTGACGTCGTCGATGTCGAGCATGTCGTCGTGTGTTTGCTGTGCAGAGCGGGAGGTCTTAGAGGTAAGAGGACGCGCGGGTTTGCTATATGTTTTGAGTGCGGGTACGGAGACGCATTCTTTTTCGGGATAGCGCAGGGCAGTGAGTGCGCCGCCATAGGTGCAGCCCGTGTCGATGTTGATGGTGTTGTTGAGCCATTCGGGATTGGATACAGGGGTATGTCCATAGACGACGGTGGCTTTGCCGCGGTATTGCGCTGCCCAGTTGATGCGGACGGGCAGGCCAAATTCGTCGGTTTCGCCCGTGGTTTCGCCGTATAGTGCGAAGGCGCGCACGGTGCCCGAAGTGCGTCCGGCCAGTTCTTCTTTCATTCCGGCGTGCGCCACGATGAGGTTGCCGTCGTCGAGTATGTAGTGGCTGACGAGGCTGTCGAGGAATTTTGCATAGCGTTTGCGGTCTTCAGTGGGATATGATTCGAGTTGTTCGAGGGTTTCCGCAAGGCCATAAGTGGGTCTGACTTTTCTGCCCTGTAGCGCGCGAACGAGGCGCGTGTCGTGATTGCCGGGGATGCAGAGGGCGGTGTCTGAATCGACCATTTGCATGACGAGGTCGAGTACCTGGGGTGTTTGGGGACCGCGATCTACGAGGTCGCCGAGGAAGATGGCTTTGCGTCCCGGAGGTGGTGTTATGTGGTCGGGCTGTATGTCATAGCCGAGTTTGTCGAGTAGCGCGAGAAGTTCGTCGTAACAGCCGTGTACATCGCCGATGATATCAAAGGGGCCGCGTTCGTCGCGGCGGTTGGGCCAAACTTTTTCGCGTGTGACGCACACGCGCTGGACCTCGTCTTCTGAGCGCAGGGTGTAGATGCGGCGAAATCCTTCGCGTTTGAGGCGTTTGAATGAGCGGCGGAGCTGATGGCGTTGTTGCGCGATGACGCGATGCGCAAAGTTGCGGTCTGGTCGGTGTTTGTTGCGCTCGCGGCAGAGGTCTTCGGGCATGTCGAGGACGATGGCGATGGGGAAGACGTGATGTTGTTTGGCCAGTGCGACGAGGGGCTTGCGGGCGCTTTCCTGTACGCTGGTGGCGTCGATAACGGTGAGTTTGTAATTGGCGAGGCGTTTGGCGGCCACGTAGTGGAGGGTTTCAAATGCCTCTTTTGTGATGGTCTGATCGGTTTCGTCGTCGCTGATGAGTCCGCGGAAGTAGTCGGAGGACAGGACTTCGGTCGGTTTGAAGTGGGTTCTGGCGAATGTGGATTTGCCAGAGCCAGATACGCCGATGAGGACGACGAGTGCGATTTCGGGGATTGTGATGTTCATGGTTTATTTTTTATTGAATACGGCCATTTGCGTTGGTGGACCTGCTTTGGGATCCACGGGACCGATGGGTTTGATTGTTGTGTGGTAGTTGAATTTTTTTTCTACGCCTTGTGTCCAATTTTGAAATTGTTTGCGCGACCACTCAAAGCGGTGGTCGGGGTGGCGAAATTGTCCGGCGGGGAGAGATTCCCAGCGCGTGTTGAAGTCGGCATTTGGGGTGGTGATGATGACGGTGTTGGGTTGGGCGTATTCAAATATGACGCGTTCGAAGACGGGCAATCGCGATGGGTCGAGGTGTTCGATGACTTCCAGGAGGACTGCGGCGTCATAGCCGTCGAGGCGCGTGTCGCGGTAGAATAGCGATCCGTGTATGAGTTCGACGCGGTTGCGCTGTATGGGTTGGTCGAGGCGTTTGTGAGCGCGGCTCAAGGCATAGTGTGAAACTTCCAGGCCGAGGATTTTGGTAAATTGAGGGCGTTCTGACAGGACTTGTGTAAAGTGACCTTCACCGCAGCCGAGATCGAGTACGCGTTGTGCGCCGCTGATTTCGAGTTCTTTGAGTACGGCATTGTGCCGTTGCTGGTTCAGCCTGAGGTTGTTTTCGACGACGAGTTCGTTGTCTTTGATGTTGCGCTCTAAGGGCTGTTCATCCATAAGGCGATAGGCTTCCTGGGTGAGGATGCGCTGGTGTCTGAGGTATCGGTCTATGATGAGGTCGCGTTTGGGGTGGTCTGATAACCAGCCTTCGCCGCGGCGCATCAGGGTGTCGATTTCAGATTGGCTGACGAAGTAGTGTTTGTCGTCGTCGAGTACGGGGATAAGGACGTAGAGATGGGTGAGCAGGTTTTTTAGTGGGATGTTTGCTTCGAGTGCGACGGTGTAATACGGGCTGTACCCCCATTCTGAGAATTTTTCGTCGAGACGGTGCGGTTTGGCTGTGACTTTATATCCCAATGGCTGAAACAGGTCGTTGAGTAGTTGATCGCCGCCGCGACAGGGTAGAACGTGGATTTCCGCACGCAATGGGATGGGTCGGGTAACGAGATCGGGTCGGTCGGCGCACTGGCCTTTGAGCGCGCTGCCAAATACGCGGGCGATGGCTACGCTGGTGAACGAGGATGCGACATAGGGACGGTCAGTGACGTAGTCGCGAAGTGCAAAGGTGTTTTGGCGACGGCGTTTGAGGCCGATGGTGTCGAGGTCGAGCAATAGAGCAGCCGTGCATTTTTCATCTGTGGCTTCGGGATAAAATACATGTGCGCGACCAAAAGACAAGTCAAACGTTTGTGCGCGTCCGGGATGTTTGTGTAACAGATAGCCCAGGTCGGTTG
Source organism: Candidatus Latescibacterota bacterium (assembly GCA_965205975.1). Taxonomy (GTDB): domain Bacteria; phylum Latescibacterota; class UBA2968; order UBA2968; family UBA2968; genus VXRD01. The sequence goes on along the minus strand of OZ242195.1, from coordinate 3,393,398 downwards.
CGGGGTTGTATGTGGTTGTGATGGTTAAGAGCATGTGAAGTGTGATCCGCAGATGAACGCAGATGAAATGTAGGGGCGAGGCATGCCTCGCCCGTCATCGCGGCATGGTTCCCTGCTCAACATCATGCAGGGACATGACCGAGCCGCGATCCAGAGGTTTTGTTTGTTATTACTGACGTTGCGCATTGGCGTGCTGTTTCAAGATACACATAAAATTATATAAATGATAGTGTTACTTGTTCCTGTGTCTATGTCAGTCTTTTTGTGTGGACTGGAATTTGTCGATGGTGTATTTTTTGATGGTAGATGCGAGGTGCTTGGATTTTGAAGGTATTACATTTATGAAGGGGCAAGCAAATGATACGCGAGATTGTAATGGCTGGCATATCCGTTGGGGCGGTGATTGCTCTGGCGTGGTGGATGGATCATCCAAAAAAAGAAGTGGGAAGTCTGTTGGCTATTGGTGTGTTTGTGGTGATCGTTGTGGTTGCTTTTGTAAAAAATAAGAATCAGGTGACGCGCTATCAAAGGATGAAGCACAAGAGAGATGAGTAAGTGACGTTACGGATATGCACTATATCATGCGCCTGTCATTTTGAGCGGAGCGCAGCGGAGTCGAAAAATCTGCTGCCTCAACGGTGTGCATGGGTAACAGATGCTTCGTCAGCCTATCGGCTTCCTCAGCATGACATAACGCAGTAGCATATTCACTTTTGAAGTTACACACGACGTAATATTATTCTATAAGGGTGGTTGTTATGTCGAGAAGTATTCGCAGTATGGTTGTGCTGATCCTTGTCGCAGGACTGATGTGGCACTGTGGCGACGAGCGCGTGATGATGGCGGTGGATGAGCAGGTTGAGCAGCCGCTGAGTAAGCTGGCGGTGCAAGACAATGCGTCGGGGGCTGTGGTGGTGGCGTCTGTGCGACGGGATGATGCGCCGGTGAGTGGTGCAATGGTAGAATTTGCGCGTTCTATTGCGGGTCAGGCGGCAGAGTATGCGTGGTCGGGGATGACGGATGAAGAGGGTCGGGCGCGGTTGGAGATTGCGGGCGATGCGACGGGTTATTATCAAGCGCGTGTATCGCAGGGTGGTAGCGTGATTGGGTTGTGGACGAGTATTCCGATTAATGCCGGTGATGAGGTGGTGGTCAATTTGTCCGTTGGGGGGAGGGCGCATGTGATGTCTCCGTCTTCGGCTTGCGCGGATCGCGTGCTTAATTTTGGTTTTTTCGCTTTTTTTGCGCCGGTTAGTTCCAGTGCTGACCCCGATCCGAATTCTGCGGGGTTTAATACGCATGTGGGTTATGAGGCGGATTTGTTGACGGCGCTGGAAGCGATGGATGGCGCAGGGCTGTCATTTTCCCGAAAGGGTATTGATATATGGCCCAATATCTGGCTGTTGTCGGCTGGTCCGGAATACGATGTTGTTGGTGGTGGTATTACGATTCTGGATTCTCGATCTCGGGATGAGATGGGCAATGAGGTGGTGACTTTTACTTCGGGGCATATTGCGTTTCGCCAGTCGCTTCTGGTGCGTGCCGAAGATGAGACGCGCTGGGTGAGTCACGATGATTTGACGAGCGATGTGCGCGTGGGGGTGCTGGCGAGTACGACGGGGGAGGCGCGTTTGCTGGTGTTGACGGGCCTGGTCAATGCCGATGGTGTGCTCGCTGAGGGTGTGCGCGTTGAAACGCAAATGGATACGGTGGTCGCCGATGGCAGTGCAGATTATTTTATCACTGCTGCTGGCGCGTCGCCGAACCTCGAGGGCAGGCAGCGCATTTTTCCGGCTGTAGATACGATGCCGCAGGTGGTTTATCTGGGGGAAGAGGAATTACTGGGTGCGCTTGCGTCTGGTAGGGTAGATGCCCTGGCGCGAGGAGAGATCGGCAACCGCGATGCGGTTCACGCTTCGGGTGGTGCGTTTGTGGTGGCGGCGCTGGATGCTGCGGTTGAGTATGGCGGTTTTACGCTTTCTGTAGAGGATGCGGATTTGGCTGCATGTATCGATGATAAGATCAATTATCTAACGGATGACCAGCGCATCGGCTATGGAGAGTGGCGGCAAGATCCTCTGATTTTCATGACCCGAGCCAGGATGTGGAAGGGTCGATGATTATTAAGCACAGCGCGTAAGTCCGTTTCGCAGCGGACTTCTGGTATCTATCCAAACTTTGAAGGCCACCTTCAGGCGTGTAACCCTCACAAACGATTTGCGCTGTGCCAGCCCCTCGGCGTTTGAGAGCGGCATTTTTTGCCTACTTTTCTTCAGACGCTCAATCGCGTCTTCTCTGGTGACAAAAAGTAGGTCGCCGAAGGCATGCAAAGCAATATATATAAAAAAAGGTATATACTTCGCTGTACCACAAAAATAGAAATTATACATATCCTCATTTAACTCCTCAGAGCCTTCGGGTTTTGAGGAGTTTTTTATTTTTTTGCTTGACAGGAGAATTGTTCCAGTGTATTATTTAGGTAGAACACTAAGGCACTGCCGATTTTTCACTCGATTGGAGGGTAAAATGCGACGCTTGCTTTTTATTTTCTCGCTGTGTCTGATCCTCACGCCATTGGCGTGGGGAGATTATCAGGATGGCAGGAAGGCTTATAACCGGAGTGACTACGCGACGGCACTCAAAGAATTGCTCCCTCTTGCTGAACAGGGCCATGCAGGAGCACAGTACTTAATTGGCTATATGTATTACAAAGGTCAGGGTGTAGATCAAGATGGCGAAGAGGCCGTAAAGTGGTTTCGCATGGCTGCTGAACAAGGAGATGTTAAATCACAAGTCCGACTTGGCGTAATGTATCGCCTCGGTTTGACGGTGTTGAAAAACTATAAAGAGGCGGAGAAATGGCTTCGCAGGGCCGCTGAGCAAGAAGATACAAAGGCACAGTACAACCTTGCCTTGATGTATTTTAGAGGCGAGGGTATGCAACAAGACAATACAGAGGCTGTGAAGTGGTATCGCAAGGCTGCGGAGCTGGGACTGGCCAGATCACAATTCAGCCTTGGCGTGATGTATTATGAGGGTATGGGTGTTCCGAAAGACGATGATGAGGCCGTGAAGTGGGTTCGCTTGGCCGCCGAGCAAGATCATGAACAAGCCCAACGCATCTTGCCTATTTTACTTCGCAAACACCGGGAAGGTACTGATCCTGCCAACGTGCGAAAGAAAAAACTCCAAAATCAGAAATCGTTGGAGCAGTTGAGGTCAGCCGTAGAGAAGAAGTATTCCTATCGCGATCTGCAGGGTGTGGATTGGGATGCCAGATTTGCTGAGTTCGAGGCGGAGTTGATCAACGCGAAGACTTCCCGGCAGTTTGCCATTCTTGCCGGGCAACTCCTTGAGGTCGCCCGCGATGCTCATATCCGGATCGAGGTGGACACCTTTCTCAATACAGATGGTGAAACCTTTGCCAGCTTTCGGCGACGTGTTCGCCCCAACATAGACTATAATCTGCTGAAACAAACAGTACCTCAGTTTCAATCCGTCAATCGCGTGGTGGCTACCGGGAGGTTTCCAGAGGGACCGGCGTATCTGGTGATTGGAAGTTGGTCACAACAGGTTGCCAAGAATATCGAGGCTGCCGCGAAATGGATCGACGGACTGTCGGCCGATGATACACTGATTCTGGATGTTCGATTCAATGGCGGAGGTGCCGAGTGGTTGGCGAAAAAGATCGCTGGTCGATTTGTCGAGCTATCTGTGGTATATGCCGGTAATCGCGACCGCGATGCCTCCAGGCCTTCTGGTTTTTCCAAGATTAAGACGCGATCGCTGAAGCCGATTCGGCCCGGTTTTCGAGGGCGCACGGTCGTTTTGATGGGGCCGGTCAATATGAGCAGTTGCGAGGCGTTTTTGTTGATGATGAAGCAAGCACCGCAATGCACGCTGATGGGCGAGAAGTCCTATGGCAGTTCGGGCAATCCGAAGCCTGTGCGCCTGGAGAATGGGGTAACCGTGTTTCTTCCGTCGTGGGTGGCTTTGACACCCGATGGCGAGCCATTCGAAGGGAAGGGTATTTCACCTGATGTTCACGTTGAGTTTCCCGATGAGCCAGAGGATCAGGATCCGTTGATCAACGCAGCTCTTGAATTGTTGAAAGGCGATGAGAGGTAAAATGTAGGGGCGAGGCATGCCTCGCCCGTTTTAAGATACAAGAAGGATGACTTTAACGTCTCACCTGTTTCAAAGGATTACGACATGAAACAATTTTTTGCGCTGTATGTTAAGGAACTCAAAGCGAATAAAGCACTTTTTCTTTTTTTGCTCCTTTTGATTGTGGGGCTAAATGCTTATGGGCTTATCCACATAGAAAGTTTAGAACTAGAAACAAAGACAATTCTTAATGCTCTCTGGTCAGTGCTGGCTGTTTTTACCCTTGTTCTCAGTCTGCCCTTTTTGCTGGCACATGCCTTCAACACCGAGTGGAAATCAGAAACACATTATCAGATGTTTGCACTGCCGGTTCCACAGTACATAGTGAATCTGGCAAAAGTCGCTGCGGTCGCGAGTAAGGGCATTGTAGGTAGCGCGATTGTGACTATCGGTCTGTCTTTATGGGCAGCACGTGGGGCTGCCTTGATGAATGTACATATGTTGCGAGTTGGAGAAACAGAAGTTACGGCATTTTTTGATTTTGCTTTTTTAGTTGGTTTGACACTTGTGACGTATATGATTTTCATTCTCGGCGTTGTGACCGGAATGGAGGGGGTGAAGTTCGCAGTTAAGCGGTATCGGGGATTGACAGCGGTTGTTTTTTTTGCGATTGCAGTGTTTGTGTATGGCTGGCTTTTCCAACAAGGTGCGAAGGCATTAGACTTTTTCGGGCAAATTTCAATGTCTCCTCCTTCTGAATTTACAATTGATTTGGCACCTTTTGTCTATACCATTCTGATGGGTGTCATCTTTATGGTTATTGGGCTTGTTGTGTATGAAAAACGCGCGGAAATATGACGTCTGATTTCTGACCTTACAAAAAGTCAGGAGGCATTTGTATGCCACCTTATGAGTTTGATCCGAATGCACCTATTTATCTGCAAATTATCGGCGAGATTAAAAAGCGTTCGGTGCGCGGGGTTTATTCGCCGGGGTCAAAGTTGCCTTCGGTGCGGGATATGGCGAGAGAAATGGGCGTGAATCCCAATACAATGGCGCGGGCTTATGCAGAGCTTGAGCGGGAGGGGTTTGTTTTTACGCGGCGCGGGCAGGGTTCGTTTGTGACAGAGGATGGGAAGAAGATTGAGGCTGAGAAACGGGCGTTGGCACAGAGTGCTGTTGCGCGGTTTGTTGCAGAGGTTGGAGAATTGGATCTTTCCAGCGAGCAAATTGCCGATTTGTTGCGCGATATAGAGGAGGATTTGACATGATGATCGATGTTCGAGATGTGTGGAAGCGATATCCAGGCGCGTGGGCGCTGCGCGGTGTTTCTTTTCAGGTTGAGCGCGGGCGCGTGCAAGGTGTGTTGGGCGAGAATGGGAGTGGGAAGAGTACTTTGTTTCGCATTCTGGCTGGTTTGACCCGCCCGTCTCGGGGAACCGCGGAGGTGATGGGGCAAGAGGTGAGTGTGAAGACCCGACAGCATGTGGCTTATTTGGCTGAGATCAATCCGTTTTACGATTGGATGAAGGTGATGGAGCAGGTCGAGTTTTTGGCGCGTTTTTATCCGATGTGGGATATGGATAAGTCGCGCAGTTTGCTGAGTTTTATGGGACTGGATGGCGATAAGAAGGTGGGCGCGCTTTCGCGGGGTCAACAGGGACGGCTGAAGGTGGTGTGCGCGTTTTCCTGGCCGAGTGATCTGGTTTTGATGGATGAACCGCTATCCGGTATTGATCCCCCGTCGCGCAAACGCATTGTCGAAGCTTTGTTTAGCGAGTTTCGCTTTTTGGAGTAGAGCGTATGCTGTTTTTTGATTTTGTTCTGGTAGAGAGTTTGAAGCTGGCGACTTATATGATTTTTATTTTTGGTATTGTAACAGGGATGGAAGGAGTGAAGTTTTCAGTTAAGCGGTATCGGAGATTGGCTGCGGTTGCTTCTTTTATTTTATTTTTATCTTTCGGTTTTTTTATACTTCAAGGTCTGAGTGTTTTTAAAAGTTTACTGATGCCGATACTTCCTTTTGCTTATAGCGAAAGTACCATTTTTTTGAAAACGAGTGTAGATATTTATTTTTTTACAATTCTGATGGGTATTATCTTCATGATCATTGGGCTTGTGATGTATGAAAAGCGCGCGGAAATATAAATGCCAATGGATACCGCAATCCCGTATGCATGGTTTGCCGTGACAAATTTCAGGATCTATGGTAATGCGTTCCAGCAATTTTCTGTGGAATGATCCGATTGCAGAGCCATATACGTACTCTCCTCATTTCTCAGGGAGACGCCGGTTAAGGTCAACTGGAACTGCATAGCGCGGAGCGGCGATGGGTTCTCCTGGGGCAGGCCGTTCCAGAAAGGTTAAGCTGTCGTAGAAATCATCCAATGCAATAAATTTACCGTTCTCCTCCGCCCATTCCCGCATCCGGCGATTGCAGCTATGCCGCCACGACAAAACTTCAATACGCCAACCTCGGCGTCGCATGCGCTCCAGGTCAGCGTGAAAGCCGACGCCATCATCAAAGCCGGCTCCGTCTCCTGTGAGCATGACCACAATACCTGGATTGCCGTTATAATCGAACCCATCGCGCAGCATCTCGGTTTGCAAAACCTGGTCCACGCCCTGTTCTCGCCCCTGTATTGCACCGCGTTCCAATAGCTTGATGGTAACGCCTTCGTTCTCCAAACGATTCCAGACGTGTCGTAGTTCTGGTGGGATAGAGCCAACGGCGACAGCGTGCTCAATTTTTCGTCCGGCACGCGCCAGTTCCAGAAGATTCCGAAAGTGAATACGCACGCGAGAACGCACAGATTCGCCTTCCCGGTCAATGGCAACTTGTTGAGCGCTGATGAAAATGTTGGAGTCGTCCCAATAGATAAAAACTTTGTCCATTTTGTCTCTCCGGTTTTGCGCGTCCCGGTTACAATCAATTTTTTAACCCACATCTAAAAATAGCTTATTTGCCATGACCAGTCAACATGAAGGCTGGAGGTTGGGCGACTGGTGTTTCAGGCGACTTATGCGCCTCAGCGGGGGAGACGTGGGGATTAAGCGGCACGGGCAATATGGGGCGTTTTGCCCGTGGATAGACGACGGCGGCCGTTTTGGCTATATATGAATTGACTAACCTTCCAAAATTTGGTAAAAGTAATAAAAACGCAAGCCTTTCCAGAATGGATAGGCTACTGTCGGGCCAAGATATGCCAAAGGTGGATGCTATTAGACTGGTACAGAGGAGATGCGTCTTGACAATGCGATGGGTGTGGTTTTTTGCCGTTCTTTTATTGGCTACGCCGGTGCAGGCAAAGGTGATTCAGGGCACTGTGACCGATGCGTCAACAGGAGAGCCGCTTCCCGCTGCGACGGTGCATGTTCTGGGGGCTTATGATGGGACGATTTCAAATACCGAGGGCAAGTATGTGCTGTCTTTGCGTTCTCTACCTGCGGTGGTGGAGGTGCGCTATATCGGCTATCGGTCACAGCGGTACAATGTGACGGAGGACGCAGCCGATGTGCGCGATTTTGCCCTGGAGCCAGTGCCGATTGAGCTGGAGGCAATCGTGGTGACGGCTGAGGATATGGGTCCCAATATTATGCGTAAGGTCATCGCGCAGAAGCAAACGTGGTGGGATAGTCTGGAGACATTTCGCGTTGAGGCTTATTCGCGGTTTGTTTTATACAAGGATACTGAGATTGTCGCGATTGTCGAGAGCTTATCCGATGGTTTTTGGGATCAAAAAAAAGGGTGGCGGGAGGTCGTTAAGGACAAACGCGAGACAGAGAATTTGGATTTGGGGATTGCACTGCCCGCGGCTGCAGGTGTGAATTTGTACGATGATGAGACGAAAATCTTCGGTCATAATTTGATTGGCGTTACGCATCCCGATGCACTGGCGCACTATGATTTTGTACTCACAGGCCGTCGCAAAATGGATGAGCACATTATTTACGATATTGATGTGAAACCCAAACACAGCCTCAAGACGGCTTTTAATGGTCGCGTGGCTGTGCTCGATAGTGTGTACGCGTTCGTGGAGGTGGAACTGACGCCAAATCGGGCGTTTTTGTTTCCACCGCCTATTCGCGAATTGAATATTACTATGCGCCAACAGTTTAGCAATTTCGGTGGTGATTACTATTTGCCGGTGGGCTATCAGTCGGATATAAATGTTAAAGTTGGAATGGTTGGTTTAAAATTTCCGCCTTTTGAGAGACAGCGCATTTCTCGTTTGACGGGGTATGAGGTGAATGTCGCATTGCCCGATTCGCTTTATGATCAGGATCGCATCGTAGTGGTTGATTCTATGCGTGTCGAACAGGATAGTTTGTTGGCTCAAACAGGACTTGCCGTGCCGTTGGATGATATCGAGCAAGAGGCTTATGCGCGCATTGATAGCACGATGACGCTGGATAAAGCGTATGAGCCAAAGGGGTTTTTGGCGCGTTTTGTGAAGGAGAATGAGGAGGATGATAAAAAAAATAATCAGGATGGTGGGAAGGGGCGCAAGTTGCCGTTTCGATTCAAACCCGAGGTGTGGTTCAATCGCGTGGATGGTGGGCATCTGGGTTCAAAAATTTCTTCGGGATCGCGTCAAAGCCGAGCGGTTTTTGCAGGTGGAGGTGCGTATAATTTTGGTTTGAAACGATGGTCTTTTGACGGCAAGGCAACGGTCCGCTGGGGGACGGACAAAAAGGGATTTGTTTCGCTCGAGGGATTTCGCGGGACAGATACGCGCTATCGGTCGAGATTATATAGCCGGTTTAAGGCCAGTTTTCAGCAGATTGAAGGTTCCGAAGATTATTTTGATTTTTTCTGGCGCGAGGGTGTAAGAGGAACGGCGGGCTATCGGTTTGGTCGTCCGCGAAGGGCGGGTGTGCGGTTGAGCGGTGGGTTCAATGTGGAGGAACACAGGTCGGTGGAGAAGACGACAGATTGGCATTTTAGTGGGGATATTGATGTGCAACGGCCCAATCCGAAGATTGATCCGGGCAATTTGCGTTCTGTGTTTTTACGAGCGGATATCGAGGGTAGAAATTCGGGGCTTGCACTCATTTTTGGGCAACGAAAAATCGCGTTGGAGGTCGAGCACAGTCGGCCGGGATTTGGTAGTGATTTTGATTTTACACAGTTTCGGATGCTGTTGGATTGGCGTATCGAGACGCTGTTTAAGCGGCGTTTGTTACCCAATGTGCTCGATGTGCGCGTTGTTGGCAGTGCGTTTGCAGGGACGTTGCCCAGGCAGCGTTTTGAGATTTTGGATGCCGGGTTGTTGGGCTGGTTTACGAAATTTGGGGCATTTCGCACACTTGTGAATCGCCCTTATGAAGGGGAGAAAATACTGGGGGTGTTCTGGGAACACAATTTTCGCACGGTTCCGTTTGAGTTGATCGGCTGGCGGTGGGCTGCGGAGCGCAATATTGGTTTGATTGTTCACGGCGGACACGGGCGCACGTGGTTTGGGGGTCGCACATTGGCAGAGTTGGATTATGAGCCGCAATATTCAGATGGATTTCACCACGAACTGGGCGTGTCGATTAACGGGCTATTTTATCTATTTCGGTTGGATTTCACAAAGCGGTTGGATGCACCGGGATTTTCTGTGAGTGCTGGGTTGATGCGGTTTTGAGGGTGTGGTGAATAACGCATCATCTCCGCCTCTTGTCAGATACATTGACAAGAGGCGTGTTGGTTTATAATATAGTCGCGGTTTTTTGTAGGATCACATTTTAGATGGAAAGGATTTTCATGGCCAGTAATGTCATTCTCATTTTTGGCGATCAGTGGCGCGCACAGGCGTTTGGTTATGCCGGCAATACCTGTGTGCAAACGCCGAATATCGACCGTCTCGCGTCTCAAAGTATCAATGCGACACACGCGGTTTCGGGGTGTTCGGTTTGTTGTCCGGCACGGGCGTCTTTGCTGACGGGGCAATATCCGCTGACGCATGGTGTTTTTGTCAATGATGTCCATTTGAGCGATAGGGCTGTTAGTCTGGCACAGGCTTTTAAGAATGCGGGATACGATACCGCTTATGTGGGCAAATGGCATGTGAATGCAAATGGGCGGTCTAATTATATTCCTCCCGAAAATCGGCAGGGATTTGATTATTGGAAGGTGCTGGAGTGTACGCACAATTACAATAATTCTTTTTATTATGCGAATGATTCTGACGAGAAGCTCACATGGGAGGGGTACGACGCGATTGCACAGACGCGCGATGTGCAGGATTACATTGAGAATCACGATTCGGAGAATCCCTTTTTGCTGGTGCTTTCGTGGGGACCACCGCACGCGCCTTACGAGACTGCGCCGGAAAAATACCGCGCAATGTATCGCCCCGAGGATGTGCCGCTGCGCGAGAATGTGCCACCAGAATCCGAAGCAAATGCCCGAGAATGGATTGCGGGCTATTACGCCCATTGCACGGCGCTGGACGATTGTATGGGCGATTTGCTCCAGACGCTGGACGATAAGGGGATAGCCGACGATACGCTTTTGCTCTTTTTTTCGGATCACGGCGATATGCTCGGCTCACAGGGGAGTGCGAAAAAGCAACAGCCCTGGGAGGAGTCTATTCGCATTCCGTTTTTGTTGCGATGGCCAGCGCAATTTGGGTTGGAGGGACGGGAGGTTCATGATCCCATTGATATACCGGATATTATGCCTACGCTTTTGGGGCTTTGCGGAATCGATGTTCCCGATACGGTTGAGGGGTTGGATTTTTCGGATTATCTTATGGGAGGTGAGAATCCCTCTGATGGTGCCGCGCTTTTACAATGTCCGCAGCCTTTTGGACAGTGGACGCGCGATAGGGGCGCGCGCGAATATCGCGGCTTGCGGACGGGGCAATACACATACATCCGCTCGCTCGATGGACCGTGGTTGCTGTATGATAACGAGGCCGATCCCTTTCAGTTGAATAATCTCGTTGATGATCCCGAATGCGCGGATTTGCGCCGCGAGTTGGATGCCTATCTCCAGCGTCGCCTCGATGCGCGAGGCGATGAATTTCTTCCCGGTGCAGATTATATTCGACAATGGGGATATACGGTGAATGAGAGCGGTACCGTGCCTTATACAAATTAAATTTTGGAGTGAAAATGAATCGCGGTAAAAATGTTTTGGGCGAGGAACTCGAGGATTGTTGTACCGATCCTATGACGGGTTTTTTTCGAGATGGATGTTGTCGCACGGGGCCGGGTGATCTGGGGTTGCATATTCTCTGTGCGGAGATGACGGAAGAGTTTTTGGCGTTTTCCCAGTCCGCGGGCAATGACCTGAGTACGCCTGTGCCCGAATTGCGCTTTCCCGGCCTTGTGCCGGGCGATCGCTGGTGTTTGTGTGTTCAGCGCTGGGTTGAAGCTCTCAATGCGGGTTTTGCTCCTCCCGTTTATCTTTCGGGTACGCATATTTCCACGCTTGAGTTTGTCGATTTGGATACGCTGAAGGAATATGCACTGGATAATGGAGACTCTTTGACATGATTGAAAAACAAGTCCCGCGTCGTCGCTGGGGCAAAACAGAACTTTCTATTCCCGTTATTCCCTTTGGTACGCAGGGGTTTGGCAATAATTTTGGTCCTGTTACCGATGATGAGGCAGCAGACCTCATTCGGTTTGCGGTGGATATTGGTGTCAATCACTTCGATTGTGCGCGGTGTTATGGCGATTCGCTTCGAAAGCTCGGTCTTGCGATTAAGCAGGGCGTTGTCGAGCGCGATGAGATCATTATTAGTGGGCGCGTTTGCTGTCACAGTGCCGCGAAGTGGGGGGGATATGGAGATGGAGACCCGGATTACTCAACTGAGCACGCGCTTGCCGATATAGAAGATCAGCTTGAGATTTTGGGGATTGATCACTTCGATGTGCTTTTTATTCACGATCCGTGGAGTATCGAGGCTACGCTGGTTGCGGGGGGTACGCTTGAGGGATTGGAAAAGGCGCGGGAACGGGGGTGGGTCAATTTTATTGGATACGGGATGCGGCCCCACGATTTTCATCTGGCGCAGATCGAATCGGGGCGTACGGATTGTTTTCTGTGTTTTGGGGATCACAATCTTTTGCGGCAGACCATTAGCGAAGATATTTTGCCCGCTGCGGCGGCGCACGATTTGGGTGTGATGAATGGCTGGTCGATTATGCGAGGTTATCTCACGGGTGTGCCGTTGGAAAATTTTGTGCCCCGTGATCGCTGGCGAGAAGATCACGAGCGCGCCGAGAATATGCGTCTGTGGTGCGAAGATCGCGGGTATAACTTGCTCGAGTTGACGTTGCAATTTTCCATCCGAGAGTCTCGCATTCACGGCAATCCGCTCGGCAGCCTGAATAAGGCGCAACTCGAGGCCAATGTGCGCGCGGCGTGTGCAACGGTTTCCGATGAGGTGTTCGAAGAATTTTTCGCCGCGGGGCTTTAGACGATGAAAAGCACGAATAGACGAATAGACGAATAGACGAATAGACGAATAGACGAATGGCAATACACACTGTTTTTGGGGATGGGCGGGATTCGTTGATTCGTTGATTCGCAAAGGAGATGATATCGCCCATGAAAATGCACACGTATCAACCCGCACATCTTCACGCGCTTGCGAGACGTTTGTTCGAAGCTTCTGGTGCGACACCTGATATTGCAGGTATTGTGGCGAAGATTCTGGTGAATGCCAATCTCGCAGGTCACGATTCTCACGGCGTTCTCCGCATCCCTTTGTATCTCACTAATATCTCCGAGGGTTCTATGAATCCCGCGGCTGAACCGATTACGGTGCGGGAATCGGCTACGACACTAATTCTGGATGGCAACGGGGGACTGGGGCATCTTACGGCGTATCGTGCGGTCCACCAGGCAATGGAAAAAGCGCGGACTTCTGAAATTTGTTCGGTTTCATTCACGCGAGTTGCACATATTGGGCGTCTGGGAGAATATGTCGAGATTGCCGCACGCGAGGGTTTTATCGGTATTTGCATGGTTGGTGGGGGTTCGCCCAATACACTGAAAGTGTTGCCTTTTGGAGGGAAGAAGGGGAGTTTGGGTACCAATCCCATTGCGGTGGGTGTTCCCACTGGCGATGAGGCACCTTTTGTGATCGATTTTGCCACTTCTATGGTCGCCGAGGGCAAGCTCCAGGTCGCGCGAAGCAAGAATGCCTCGATTTCCGATACCTTTATTGTGGATAAGAATAATAAGCCGTCAACCAATCCCCTCGATTTTTACGATGGCGGATTTTTGCGTGCTTTTGGAGAGCACAAGGGCTACGCGCTTTCGCTAATGGTCTGTTTGATGGGGCAGCTTTCAGGAGCCCAAAGGGAGGGCCGGCGTTCTGGGGGCGCGTTTATGCAGGTTATCGATATCAGTACATTTACAGATTTGGATAGTTATCAACAGGATATTCGCGCATTTTTAGACGATATGAAGACGACCGAACCCGCCGATGGGGTAGATGAAGTTCTGGTTCCGGGGGATTTTGAGTCTCGCAATCGCAAGCATCGCCTCGAACACGGCATTGAGATACCCGATACGATTGACGAACAAATCGGCGAATGGGCAGACCGCCTTGAGGTGCCTGTAGATGATCGTATTGTGGAGGATAGAGATAGGGGGCATTATCATCCGCAGATGACGCAGAAAAAAACGCGAGTAATTTGAGCGTTTTTCACAGATGAAAGGCGAGAGGCTGGGAGGAGACTTGGTTCCCCCCTTCCTACGAGGAAGGGGGGTTAGGGGGGTAGGTCAAATAAAAGGGGTGAAACCGATTGGTGGTTTCACCCCTTTGTGTTTTTGTGCTGCGACGATGAACTGACCTGATAAGCGGCCAGTTGCACATAATTCCGTCTATTCGTTGATTCGTTGATTCGTCTATTCGTCTATTCGTCTATTCGTCTATTCGTCTATTCGCTGTGATCCATGGCGCAGAATGCCTGATAGTCCATGAGTTCGGTGATGGTCGGGTTGTCGCCGCATACAGGGCAATTTTTGTCGCGGCGAATTTTGAATGTGTTGAAGTTCATTTGCAGGGCGTCGTACATCAGCAAGCGACCGATGAGTGGATCCCCCTGACCGAGTATGAGTTTGACAACTTCTGTGGCCTGCACGAGGCCAACTGTGCCGGGCAATACACCCAGCACGCCTGCTTCGTCTCACGATGGTGCCAGGTCTGCTGGCGGTGGCGCGGGGTAGAGGCAGCGGTAGCAAGGTCCCTCGCCATCGCATGTGTACACTGTGACCTGACCTTCAAAGCGGAAGATGCTGCCATCCACGATGGGTTTTTTTGTGAAGACACACGCATCGTTGACCAGGTAGCGCGTTGGGAAGTTGTCGCATCCGTTGACGATGATATCGTATTCGGGGAGGATGTCCATGATGTTGTCGGATGTGAGATAATCGGTGTGTGGCACCACATCGCAGCCGGGGTTGATTTCTTTGAGGGTTTCGTAAGCCGAGATGGCTTTGAGACGACCCAGGTCAGATGTGCCGTGTAGTATCTGGCGTTGCAAGTTGGTGACATCGACGATGTCGGCATCGACAATTCCCAATGTTCCTATGCCAGTCGCGGCGAGATAGAGTCCGGTTGGGCTGCCCAATCCGCCTGCGCCGATGAGCAGAACTTTGGCGTCGAGGAGTTTGCCCTGCCCGCGTTCTCCCACTTCGGGGATGAGGAGGTGACGGGAGTAGCGCTGTACTTCGGCTTTGTCGAGCGCGCGGTCACGGTCAATGGCGAGACCGGCGTTTTTCCAGGAATCGATGTCGCCCTGGATATACGCGACATCGGAATAGCCCATGTCTTGAAGTGCCTGTGCGGCCAATGCGCCCTGGCCCTGTGTACCATAGACAATGATTGCGCGGTCGCGGTCGTTGTCCATGCTTTCTATGCGGAGTTCGAGAAAGCCACGCGGCACGTTTTCTGCGCCGGGGATATATCCTTCGATATAATTTTCGCGCTCGCGCACGTCTATGAGCAGCGTGCCATTTGCATGGATTTTCTCCTGTGCGCGTTCTGGAGAGAGTCCCGTGGTGCTGGCCTCTGCCTGTCCGACGAGCATTTCATAAGTTGCACTCATGGCGTGCCTTTCGGGTTGGTGTTTTGGGTCATTTTTAACGAGGGTTAATGTAAGGTATTTTTTTTCATCCGCAAGCCCGAAAAATCACACAATTGTGATTTCGGGCAGGTCGCTTTCCCGTTTTGCCAGTGCGTCGGCAATGCGTCGGGCGATTTCGGGGAAAGCATTGTTTTCACCTGTTGCGATGGGTGCACCCGTGTCGCCGCCTTCGCGGATATTGGGCTGGATGGGGATTTGTCCGAGCAGGGGCAGGCCAAAAGCATCGGCGATGTGTTGACCGCCGCCTTCGCCGAAGAGGGGGGTGCGGTCTCCGCAACACGGGCACAGGAAATAGCTCATGTTTTCGACAACGCCGAGGATGGGGACTTCGACTTTGCGGAACATTTCGATGCCGCGATGTACGTCTTCCAGTGCGACATTTTGCGGGGTGGTGACGATGACCGCACCGCTGAGGGGCACGGTTTGGGCAAGGGTGAGTTGTGCGTCGCCCGTGCCGGGGGGGAGATCGACGACGAGGTAGTCGAGTGCGCCCCATATTACGTCAACCATGAATTGCTGAATCATTCTGCCCACGATGGGACCGCGCCATATAATGGGGGCATTTTCTCCGGCGATGAGGCCGAGAGACATGAATTTGACATTGTGATTTTCAAGGGGTAGTATTTTTTGGCCTATTGACCTGGGTTGCGCCGTGCTGCCCATCATGATTGGCACGTTGGGTCCGTAAATATCCGCGTCGAGCAAGCCAACTGCCGCGCCCTGTTTGGCGAGTGAGACCGCGAGGTTTACGCTAACTGTTGTTTTGCCCACGCCGCCTTTGCCGCTGGATACTGCGACGATGTTTTTGACTTCGGGTAAGATTTCGGGGCGTTGGGGGCGGTCTGGGGTTGGCATGATGGCTCCGGGGATAAATTTAATAGTTTGGCGAGATTTCGCGAAGGCGATTGACTTCTTGAATTACGCGCTCTGCAACATAGTCAATTTCTTCTTCGGTGTTGAATCGGCCAATGCCAAAGCGTATGCTGCACTGCGCCATGTCATTGCTGACGCCAATGGCTTTGAGTACATAAGACGGTTCGAGAGATGCGGATGTACACGCCGAACCGGATGAGAGAGCTATGTCTTGCAAGCTCATGAGCAGGCTTTCGCCATCCACACCAGAAAAGCTGATGTTGAGGTTGCCCGGCAGGCGTTGTTCGGGGTGGCCGTTGAGTTGTATTTGGGGCAGCGCGTTGAAGAGGTGGTTTTGCAGGCGATGGCGCAAATTCTGGCTGTGTTTTGCTTCGGTTTTGATGTGTTTTTGTGCGAGCGCACAGGCTTCCCCCATGCCCACAATGCCCGGTACATTGAGGGTGCCAGAGCGCATGCCTTTTTCATGTCCCCCGCCGTCTATTTGTCCGATGAGGCGAACGCGCGGGCGACTGCGCACATAGAGCGCGCCTGCGCCTTTGGGACCGTAGAATTTGTGGGCAGAGATGGAGAGCAGGTCGATGTGCATGGCTTCGACGTCGAGCGGGTATTTGCCAATGGCCTGTGCTGCATCTGTGTGAAAATAGATGTTTTTTTCACGGCATATCGCCCCGATTTCTTCAATTGCCTGGCAGGTGCCGATTTCGTTGTTGGCCGCCATGATGGAGACGAGTGCGGTTTTGTCTGTGATGGCGTTTGCGATGTCTGATGGGTCGGCAATGCCGTGTGAATCTACGGGCAGGACTGTGACCGAGACACCATTGCGTTCCAGGGCGCGGCAAGAGTCGAGTACGGCGTGGTGTTCGGTGGCTTGCGTGATGATGTGCGGGGTTTTGGCTGCGGCTACCACGCCTTTGATGGCGAGGTTATCGGATTCTGTGGCGCCGCTGGTAAAGACGATGTCTTTGGGCTGTGCGTTGATGAGGCTGGCTATTTGTTCCCGCGCCAGATCAACAGCATCTTCGGCATGCCACCCAAAGGTGTGTGTACGGCTGGCGGCATTGCCAAAGCGGTCTTTGAGATAGGGCAACATCGCGTTGAGCACCCGTTCATCTATGGGTGTGGTGGCGTTGTTGTCGAGATATATGGGCAGTTGGGTAGGCATAAAAAAAATATACTCGATTTCGCATTGGCGTCAATTACTCGAATAAAGCTCTAACAAAGGTTTCGGGGTCAAAGTCGTCCAGGTCCTCAATGCCTTCTCCCAGGCCAACATAGCGCACGGGCAGGTCGAGTTCGTCGGCAATGGCGATGATTACGCCTCCTTTGGCAGTGCCGTCGAGTTTTGCCAGGACAAGGCCCGTGAGTTCGACTGTGCTGTGAAATTGTTTTGCCTGTATGACGGCGTTTTGTCCTGTGGTGGCGTCGAGTACGAGCAGGGTTTCGTGGGGGGCACCGGGCATGGCTTTGGCGACGACGCGGCGGATTTTTTTTACTTCTTCCATGAGGTTGATTTTGGTGTGCAGGCGGCCCGCTGTGTCGATGATTACGACGTCGATGTCACGTGCTCTGGCTGCCTGAATGGCGTCGAATGCCACGGAGGCTGCGTCTGCACCCGGTTGGTGTTGCACGATGTCAGATCCCGTGCGGTCGGCCCAGATGCCGAGTTGGTCAATGGCAGCTGCCCGAAATGTGTCTCCTGCCGCAAAGAGTACTTTTTTGCCTTCGCGGCTGAGTTTGTGAGCCATTTTGCCAATGGTGGTGGTTTTGCCCACGCCGTTGACGCCTACGACGAGGATGATGTGGGGTTTGGTTGTGATTGCGATAGATGGCGCAGTATCTGAAGGCAGGAGGATTTTGCGGATTTCTTCTTCGAGAAATTCCTGGATTGCGGTTTCCGGGTTTTCAACGGGTTCGCCGGTTTCAAAACGTTCGCGCAATTGGTCAATTATGCGAAGGGTGGGTTCTACGCCAACGTCGGCTTCGATGAGGATTTCTTCAATTTCTTCAAGGGTTTCTTCGTCGATTTCAGGACGACGCCGAATGACTTCGCGGATTTTTTGTACCATGCCTTCGCGGGTTTTGGTCAGTCCCTTTTTTAATTTGTCGATTAATTTACCGAGCATGAAAATTCCTTAATGTTTGCATAGAGGAGTAGGAGTTGTTACCATAGGACAGAAGATACACAAAACGGATTTTTTTGACAAAAAAAAGACCGTTTGTCAGGAAGATCTTGATTTGACACTGAAAGAGAAATTTTTTTATGTATGATGTTAAGAAGGGAATAATGCGATGTAATCTGATACGATTGCTCAAATAAGAGGATCAAAAAAAATGAAGATTGAAAAAGATAATGGTATTGTCGAGAGAGAGGTTATGGAGGCCCAAAAAATTTGGGGTGAAGCAATTGTCGCTATCGGTGAAGCTTATACGAAAAAAAAGGACTATAAGGCACTGGCCGAAGAGATCGTCGATAAGTTATATGGTTATGATGAAAGCGTGGTTCTGTTTACGCCTACGAGGGCGTCAGAAAAACAATTTCGATTAAAAAAAGAAGAAGCTATATCTTATTTTGTGACTGGTATTGTACCTGAAGATCGCGGTTTTGCTATCCAGCCGTGGAGCAAAATCCGATTTGAGAACGCTGGGATTATTATTAACGGCGACTCGGCCATTGCAATGGGTAATTACTATTTTACAGACGCGAATACCGGCAAAAAAGCCAAGGTGGAGTTCACGTTTGGCTATTTTAAGGACGAGAATGGCAAGTTGCGTATCAATGTGCATCATTCGTCATTTCCGTACAAACCGATGCCTTGATTTTGAATGATGATGTGCGAAAGCGAATTTGCACAAAAAAAAGAACCCGCAATCGTTCGGTGGTTGCGGGTTCTTTTTTGTGGTTAATGTCTATGATTCCATTTTACAGATATTTCATGATAGCAGCAAAAGCCAATAGAGCAACAACCGTTGTGGGGACATACCATTTTATCAAATCGTCAATCCGGGTATTGAGCCGCGATTCAATATTTTCTTGCCCTTGCTTGAGGTCTTTTAAGTCCTGTTTCACATCTGAAAGCTGTTCTTTGATAAATTCCAAATTTGTCTCAAGGGTTGTTATCCGTTGGCTCTGTTCAGTGTTGTTATTTGTGGTGTCAGCGTCCATTGCTATATCTCCTTTTGGTTGATCCTGTTTAGCAGTGGCGTTTTTATTTTTAGCAATCGTTTCCATTGCCATATCTTCTTTTAGTTAAATGATTGCGTAACAAAATATAAGACAAATTTAATTTTGGTGAATATTTTTTCTTTTTTTCGCGCTCATCAACTGATCAGTGCGCGTGCGGCGCGTGCAGCCATGTCCCAGAAGGGACCGGGGAGCGTGCCCATTGCGATTACGAGGATGATGGTCGCCATTGCGGTGACGGCGATGAGGGGCGTGGGTTTGATGGTGTTCTGTGTGGTGGGTTCTACCCAGTAGAGTTGGCGGATGATGAGGAGATAATAATACAGGGCGATTGCGGCGTTGATGGCTGCGATTAGGACGAGATAGAATTGACCGCGCTGGAGGGCGGCAGAAAAGAGGAACCATTTGCCGACAAAGCCCACAGTGGGGGGGAGGCCAATGAGGCCAAACAGGCCGATGAGCAAGGTGAAGGAGAGGAATGGCGCGCGTTTGTAAAGGCCAGATACGGAGTCGATGGTGATGCGGTCTTCGCTGCGACCAATTTCGCAGATGACGAGGAAGCATGCAAAGGACATGGCAAAGTAGCCAATGGCGTAAAAGAGGGCAGCGGTAAGACCCCATTCGGCGAAGGTTTGCAGGGCGAGGAGCACGTAACCGGCGTGGGCGACTGTGGAGTATCCGAGCAGGCGTTTGAGGTCTTTTTGCGCGAGTGCCGATAGGTTGCCCAGGCTCATTGCGATGACGCTTGCCCACATGAGCGCGGTTTGGGCGTGTCCCGATTCCCAGCCACCGGGCATGGCCAGGGATAACAGGCGGCAGAGGATGCCTATGGCGGCGATTTTGGAAACGGTGGCGATGAATGTGATCACTGGATGGGGCGCGGTTTCATACGTGTCGGGTGCCCAAAAATGGAAGGGGAATGCGCCGAGTTTGAAGAAGAAGCCAGCGAGTGTGAGCAATAGACCCAGGTAGAAGATGGGGTGCGCGGCGGCGTGTGGGATGCTGATGGCAGAGAAGTAGGTGGAGCCAAATGTGCCAAAGAGGAAGCTCATGCCGTAGAGCGAGATGGCCGAGGCTGCCATGCCCTGTACCATGTATTTGGCGGCGCTTTCCCCGCCGATGTCCGCATTGCGGTGAAGGGCAACGACGATATAGACGGGGTAGGCTGCCAGTTCCATGGCGACATAGAGGGTGAGGAGTTCGGTCGCGCTTACCATCATCATCATGCCGAGTGTGGAAAAGATGAAAAAGAGGGGGACCTCGAGCCAACCATTGCGGTCAACTGTGAGGGGGGTGGCACTGGCTATGACGACAAATAAGAATCCGACGGCGAGTGCTGTTTTGATCAGTTGAGAAAAGAAGTCAACCGCGTATATGCCTGGGAAGAAGGGTTCGCCTTCAAGGGATAGGGTCCAGAGACAGGCGGCGATCATGGCTATACCGGATGCTATGGCAATGCCCCGGGTGGTGCGATAGGACCAGTTGAGGACTGTGCAGAAGAAGAGCACGAGGCCCATGAGCAGGCAAATAAGTTCTGGTGCGAAGAGTATAGCGTTTTCCATGTTAGAAATTACCCAAGAAAGCCATTGTCGTGCTGTTGATCAGGTCGAGCATGAGGCGGGGTACAAAGCCGAAGATCACGAGTACGGCGATTAGTATGGCGCGCGGTATCAGGTGCAGGCCAGACATATCCTGTGCTTTCAGATTTTTCCATTTCGGATTTGGTGCGCCAAAAAAGGCCAGGTTGAAGACGCGCAAGATGTAAACTGCGGTGAGTAAGAGGCCCAGGATGACGATGACGCCGGCGATGGGGTACGTTTTTAAGGCGGCGAAGAATACGAGTAATTCAGCCCAAAAGCTCGCCAGGCCGGGTAGCCCGGCACCACACAGGCCCGCGACGATGAAGATGGAGACTGCGCGGGGCATCTGCGCGCCAAGGCCGCCAAAGTCGGTAATGGTTTTTGAGTGGGATTTGTCGTAGATATATCCCGCGGTGCTGAAAAACAGGGCGGTCATGATGCCGTGGGCAAACATCTGGAAAACAGCGCCGTTGAGGGCGTCGGTAGCTACGACTGAGCCAAGGACCGCGAGATTGAGGCCGAGGAGGACGATGCCCATATGAGATACAGATGAAAAGCCGATGACAAATTTGAAGTCGGTCTGCCGCATGGCGACATAAGCTCCGTAGATGATTCCTATGACTGCCAATACCACAAAGGTCGGCGCCCAGTATGCAGCGCCTTCGGGTAGCAGGCGAATGCCGACTGTGAGTATGCCATAAGCGCCGAGTTTCATCAGGACGCCCGCGTGTAGCATGGAAACCGCAGATGGCGCAGCAACGTGGCCTGTGGGCGACCAGCCGTGGAAGGGGAAGAGGCCGGCCAGGACGCCAAAGCCAATGTAGATGAAGGGATAGACAAATATTTGGAATTGGGGGTCGAATGTGTGTGCAGACAGGGCAATGATATCAAAGGTGTTGAGGCCCGCGTGGTGATAGATGGCGAGAAGACCGGGAAAGAGGAGCGCGCTGCCGGCGAGGAGGAAGAGCATGAGTTTCATCCCGGCATAAGCTCTGTTGCCGCTGCCCCATATCAGGATGAGGGGGTACATGGGCACGACGGCGATTTCGTAAAAGAAGAAGAAGAAGAAGAGGTCCAGCGACATGAAGACGCCGAAGACGCCGATGACGAGGAGTACCATGAAGGCGAAATATTCTTTGACGCGCTCTTCGAGGTCCCACATGGTGAGTACCCCGGTGAAATAGACGATGGAATTGAGCATGACGAGGATAACGCCAAATCCGTCAACGCCGAGGTGATAGGAGATGCCAATGGCTGCGACCCAGGGGATCAGTTCTTCAAATTGAATACCGCTGGTTGTGGGATCATAGCTCGTCCAGAGTTGCAGACTCAGCACACAGGTCAAAAGACCGCTGAGGGCGCATATTAGCCGGATACCCCGCACAGCCCTTTGGGGCATGAGCAAAAGGATGATGAGGGTGATGACGGGGGTGAGAAGTATGGATGAGAGAAGTGGCATATTTTATCGCAATCCGAGGTAAAGCGCGACTACGGCTAATAAGATGATCGCCCAGCCCAGATAGAGTTGCATCCAGCCGCCCTGTACGCGGGTTGATTTTGCGCCCGTGCGCAAGATGCCGAGGCCAAAGCGGTCGTAATTTCCGTCGAGGACGTGGTCTTCTATCCAGTGCAAGATGCGAGATAGTGCGTGGGTGATGGCGACGATGGTGACGCGATAGACTTCGTCGATGTACCATTTGTTTGTGAACAGGGTATTGAGGGGTGCGATTTTGCTGATGAATCCCGTGCGCGGCGCGTTGTCGCGTCCATAGTCGAGATAGGCGATCAGGATGCCGAGGATGACGACGCCTACGGTGGGGATCATCAATATGACGCTGTGGTGCTGTGGTATGAGACCGAGGCCCTCGGCGATGTTGGAGCCAAAGAAGCCGAGTACGATTGCGCCCAGAGTGAGGATTAAGACGGGGGCTTTCATGTTCAGGGGTTCGGGATGGCTGTGGTCGGTGGCAGGTGCCTGGTCGGGTTTTGTGATGAGGAAAATCATGCGGAATGTGTAATAGGCCGTGAGAAAGGCCGCGAGAAATGCACCGGCCATGTAGATGTTGAAGCCATTGTGACCGAGTTGGGCAAAAATTTCTTCTTTGCTCCAGAATCCCGCCAGTGGGGGAACGCCCGATAGGGCAGCGCCACCGATGATGAGGCCAAAAGTTGTGGCTTTGAGACGGCGGCCTCCACTACGACCAATTTCGGCCATGCTGTTGGTGTGATAGGCGTGAATATAAATGCCCGAGCAGAGGAAGAGCAGGGCTTTGAAAACGGCGTGGGTGATCAGGTGAAATACACCGGCGAAGAGGCTGCCGGCAGCGAGTGCCATGAGCATGAAGCCGAGTTGGCTGATGGACGAATAGGCGAGTACTTTTTTGATGTCGGTATCGACCATTGCGATGGTTGATGCGAGGATTGCGGTGAAGGTGGCAATGCCCAGGACGATGAGTGCTGTGTCTTGCGCCGCTATAAAGAGCGGGTGCAGGCGGATCATGAGAAAGACGCCTGCGGCGACCATGGTGGCAGAGTGCAACAGGGCGCTGATCGGGGTGGGGCCTTCCATCGCGTCGGGTAGCCAGGTGTGCAATGGGAATTGCGCGCTTTTGCCCATGATGCCAATAAAGATGAGTAGTGTGATTGCGTTGAGTATGCCGGGTGATACTTGTGTAGAGAGGCCCGTTTGAGGGTCTAAGAGACTGGGAATATCGAAGCTGTGAACGAGTTGGAGGATGAGCAAAATGCCGATGAAGAGGCCGACATCGCCCACGCGGGTCATGAGAAAAGCTTTGCGCGCTGCGCCTGCCGCTTCGGGTTTTTCAAACCAGAAACCGATGAGGAAGAAAGAAGACAGGCCGACGAGTTCCCAAAAGATGAAAGACTGCAAGAGATCGACGGCATAGACAAAGCTGAGCATGGACCAGGCAAAGAAACTGAGCATTGCGAAATAGCGCGTTTTGCCCGGGTCGTGCGCCATGTAGCCGATTGAATAGAGCATGATGCAGGCGGTGATGAAGGCGACGACAACGCCAAACATGAGGCTTGGCCCATCGAGGATGAAGCCAAATTGGAGTTGTATTGCACCGCTTTGAAACCACAAAAACCGCAGGGGTTCAACGGGTCCTTGTAAGAGAAGGCCGATGGCGCTCAAAAGGGATATCGCGCTGCCGAACAGGACCAATCCCTGAGCGGCTCTGGGTTGTTGTATGAGAAAGATGATGGCGATGATAAAACACGCCAGGGGGGAGATTGTCGTTAAGAGTATGAGTGAGAGAGTGTCCATCAACCGCTCAGTTTGGTGAGTTTTTCCGCATCAATATCGTGGTATGCCCGATAGATGCGCAGGATGATTGATAAAAAGATAGCGACTTCGGCGGCTGCCAGCCCAATGATGATGAGGACGAAGATCTGGCCGGTCGTCGGATCGGTGACGACAAACCGGTTAAAGGCCATCAGGTTTAAGCTGGCGGCATTCATCATGAGTTCGATGCCGATGAGCAGGGCTATGAGGTTGCGGTGGGATAGTGCGCCGATCAAACCGAGTGAAAACAGGGCAGCGCCCACGAGGAGATAAGAATCGAGGGTCACGAATTTTCCTTTGGCAAAGCCTTGCGAGCTATCAAGATGGCACCGATGATGGCCAGGAGCAAAACGAGAGAGAGGGTTTCAAAGACGAGATTGTAATGCGTGAGCAATGCATGGCCCAACGCGCCCACAGACCAGGCTTTTTCAGATGCTGGGGACGCGATTTGTTGGAATTGCGCGCCGCGGATCAAATGGGCGACTGCGCCAAAAAAGATAACGGCACAGGCGATGGCAAAGCCGAGTTTTCGGGCGTCGGGATCGGGCGGGCGTATAGACATGGCAATCGAGAGCATCATGGCAAATACAATGGCAACGGTTATGCCGCCAATATAGATGAGTACCTGCATTGCCGCGACAAATGGACTGCCGAGGTTGAGAAATAGCCCCGCCAGCCCCAGGAGACTGATACCCAGGCCGATGATGGCGTAGAGTATCTGGCGAGAGAATGCAGCCAGGCCCCCACCGATGAGGACGAGGGCTACAAATGTGTAAATGACAGCCTGTTCGAGCATTGTTGTTCTCCGTTTACTTCTCCCGTCTTACCTTTTTCGCTTTTTTGGCTGCGGCTTTTCTGGCGCGTTCTGCGGCTTGTTCGGCTTCGATTTCTTTCAGGCGTTCGCGCGCGGCTTCTTCTTTGTCTGCCCAGGGTTCGAGTAAGTCGTAGAGAAAGTCGCTGCGATTGTATCCGGCTTCGTCGTGGACTTTGCTGTATCCCAGGGTGTTTGTGGGGCATACGTCTAAGCACAGTCCGCAGTCGCTGCACAGGGCGAAATCAACTTCAAATTTGGTCGAGCGTTTGCGCCTTAACCCTTCGGGGCGTTCCCCGTCGAGGTAAATGCAGAAGGAGGGACACACGCGCTCACAGAGTTTGCAGTCGATGCAGTCGTGCGAGCCGATGTCTTCTTTTTCGATGAGGACAATGACATTGCGAAACGCTTCCGACATCTCGATTTTTTCCATTGGATATTGCGAGGTGACAGGCGGTTTGCGGAAGTTGTCCAGTGTGACTTTCAGGCCGGTCAGGAGCGTTTTGGTGCCGTCGAGGATTTCTTTGAGGAGTGCCATGGGATTTTCCTTGAAAGTTCTAAACGATTTTCAAGACCAGTGTTGTGATTAGCAGGTTGATCAGCGAGAGAGGGACGAGTACCACCCAGGCGAATTTCATGAGTTGGTCAAAACGAAGCCGCGGAAAAGTCCAGCGGAACCACATCATGAGGACGATGAGTGCATAGACTTTGATGAAGAACCATACGGCGTCTGGCAGGAAAGGTCCACGCCATCCTCCCAGGAAGAGCACGGTTGCCAGTGCGCAGGCAAAGATCATGTTGGAGTATTCGGCAAAGAAGAACAGTCCGAAGCGCATGCCGGAATATTCGGTGTGGAATCCGGCGACGAGTTCGGACTCCGCTTCGGGGATGTCGAAGGGCGCGCGGTTGGTTTCGGCTGTGGCTGATATGATAAAGATAATCAGGGCAATGGGTTGCACCAGTATAAAGGGATAGGTTTCCTGTGCAAGGGTGATGTCGTAGAGCGACATGGTGCGGGTTATCATGACTATGGGGATGACCGATAGGATGAGGGGGATTTCGTAGGAGATATTTTGCGCGACCGAGCGCACTGCGCCGAGCAGGGCGTATTTGTTATTGGATCCCCAGCCAGCTAAGAATATGCCGATTACGTTGATGCCGCTGATGGCGAGGATCAGGACAATGGCGATGTTGAAGTCGTGGAATATGTAGGTGCTCGTTATGGGAAAGAGAGACGAGAGGGCGACGACGGGCGCAAAGACCAGGATGGGCGCGATGACATAGAGCAGTTTGTTGGCGTGTTCGGGTGTGAGGAGTTCTTTGCTGAGCAATTTGCCCATGTCAAAAATTTGCTGCATCAAGCCAAAGGGTCCGCGTTGCGGGCCAATGCGGCGCTGTATGCGCGCGCTGAGTTTGCGTTCGAGCCAGATCAACATGATGGCGTTGACGCTCAAATAGGCCATGATGACGGCGATGGTCACACCGAGTGCGAGATAGGGGTTTTCAAAGAGTTGGATGACGTCTGTTTTCATAGTTGTGCGTTATCTGTCTATTTCGGGAACGACGATGTCGATGCTGCCTAAAATAGCTACAGCATCGGCGAGCATGGTGCCGGCCATGACGGCGGGCATGGTCGAGATGTGTGAAAACGATGGGGTTCGCAATTTGAGGCGAAAGGGGATGTCGCTGCCGTCACTTGCGATGTACATGCCGAAGTTGCCTCGGGGCGATTCAACACAGAAATAATAGTCGCCTTCGGGCGGGCGGATGCGTCTGGGCACCCGGGCTGCGATAAAGAGACCATCGGGCAGGTCGCTTACGGCTTGTTCGATGATGCGAATGCTCTGGCGCATTTCTTCCACGCGAACGAGTGTGCGGGCAAAGCAGTCGCCTTCTGTTTGTGTGGGTACGTCAAATTCAAAGCGGTCGTAGATGCCATAGGGTTCGTCTCTTCGGACATCGTGTTCATGGCCCATGGCGCGCAGACAGGGACCTGTTATGGCGTATTTTTGAGCGAGGTCGGGTGCGAAGATACCCACGCCAATGGTGCGTTCGCGGAAGATGACGTTGCCGATGACGAGTTTTTCGTATTCTTTTAATCGCTCTACAAAGTAGGTGCAAAAGTTGGAGACATTATCGAGGAATACATCGTCGATGTCG
Organism: Candidatus Latescibacterota bacterium; assembly: GCA_965205975.1. Classification (GTDB taxonomy): domain Bacteria; phylum Latescibacterota; class UBA2968; order UBA2968; family UBA2968; genus VXRD01. Next base: position 3,366,285 of record OZ242195.1, on the reverse strand, counting down.
AGAATTACGCCGCCAAATCGCGCGTAACAATAGGTGAGGCGCGACCCGGTGATGCGGTCGAGGATGTCGAGGATTTTTTCGCGGTCGTCAAAGGCGTAGAGAAATGGGGTAAATGCGCCCAGGTCCATCAAAAAGGTGCCCAGCCAGAGCAGGTGGCTGGAGATGCGGTTGAGTTCATTGCAGATGATGCGGATGTATTCGGCGCGTTCTGGGACCTCGATGTCCATCGCGCGTTCTACGGCTTGACAATAGCCTATGTTGTAGATCATGCCGCCGAGGTAATCTACGCGACTGGGATTGGGCAAGAACTGGATGTAGTCGCGGTTTTCGGCCATTTTTTCGTGTGCACGATGCCCATACCCAATGATGGGTTCTGCTGAAATTATCCGTTCGCCATCCAGGTGCAGTTTGATGCGCATGACGCCGTGTGTAGAGGGGTGCTGAGGCCCCATATTGAGATAATAGGTGTCTCGACTTTTCGGATCTTGTTCGACCTCATATCGGCTGTTCATTAAGCACCTTTCATCCGCGTGTATTTGCGAATACTTTGATTTTATCTGCGTCCATCTGCGGATAAAGCCTTACGCGTCGTCCTCACTGCGATAGGGATTGGGGGGATCGACGAAGTCTTTGAGCAGGGGATGACCAAAATAATCTTCTTCCATTAAGATGCGTTTTAAGTCGGGATGTCCGTCAAAGGTGACGCCATACATGTCGAAAATTTCGCGTTCGTACCAGTCGGCAGCGGGAAAGATTGTGGCAATACTGGGTGCGGCTGCATCGGGGGCTATGTCGGCGTGGATGATATGCCGTTGGGGCGTGCCGTATTGGTTAAACTGGTAAATCAGACGAAAAGTGTTGTCGTTTTCGCGTCGGTCCTGACAGGTTATCATTTCGAGGTGAAAATTTTCGGATAGGAAGACATCTGCAATCTGAGGGAGCGTGTCGGCTGAAGTGGTGTGTTGTACATGAAAGCCATGTGCGTCGTATTGAACCTCGGTTGCGTCGAGCACGAGCGAAGAGAGTTTGTCGGCGATCATTTCTTGAATTTCTTTCCGGCTCGGATTTTTTCTTCGAGTTTGAACAGTGCGGCAAAGAGCGCTTCGGGGCGCGGGGGGCAACCCGGTACGTACACATCAACGGGTACAATTTTGTCTGCGCCTTCGACAATGGCATATTGTCCGGGATATTTGAAGGGACCGCCATCGATGGTGCAGCCACCCATGGCTATGGCCCATTTTGGCGAGGGCATCTGGTCCCAGAGCGTTTTGATGGGTGTCGCCATTTTGCGGGAGATTGTGCCTGCGAGAATCATGACATCGGCTTGTCTCGCGCTGGGGCGAAAGACGCCTGCGCCAATGCGGTCGAGGTCAAAGCGCGCTGCACCTGCAGCCATCATTTCGATAGCGCAACACGCCAGGCCGAATGTGAGGGGCCACAGGGATCGAGACCGGGCGTGATTGAGCAGGTTTTCCAGCAGGTCCATGTGTACCAGGGGACCGACCTCTTCGCGCAGTTCTTCAATGTCTTTGGGATCGCTTTTCACGAGGGGGAGTTCTATTTGTGCCATTATCGACTTCTCCAGTGCAAAACGCCTTTGCTCCAGGCGTAGATGATGGCGAGAAAAAGAATGCCGATGAAGATTGTGAGTTCGATGAAGTCGCGCCAGACGTAGGTGCCCGAATCGTAGATTACGGCGATGGGAAGAATATACAGTACATCGACTTCAAACGCGACAAAGATGAGTGCAAAGAGATAATAGGCGATGTCGAAGCGCACCCAGGCACTGCCAATTGTGTCCATGCCGCATTCGTAGGTCTCGCGGCTTTTGCGGCCGCGCGTGCGAGGGGATATGATCAGGGGCAGGACGACGGGAATTGCACCGAGAACGATGCCCGAGAGGAGCAGGGCACCGAGAAAACCGTATTGAGAGAACCAGTCCATTGTGTTTTCCTATCTGATTAATCCGCTGCCTGACCATGGCTGCCATCCGCTTCCCACAGTGCTTTCAGGACTCGCGATGGCGACATGGGTAACTCGTTTAGCCGTATGCCAACAGCGCGGTAAATCGCATTGGCGACTGCGGCTGGCGGCGGGACAATGGGCACTTCGCCCACGCCGCGCACGCCATAAGGATGCCCTGGGTTGGGGACTTCTACGATGACGGTTTCTATCATGGGGAGGTCGAGTGTTGTGGGCATCCGATAATCGAGGAAAGAGGCGTTGACCATTACGCCCTGGTCATTGTACACGAATTCCTCGTTCAATGCCCATCCGATTCCCTGTACCACGCCGCCCTGCATCTGCCCTTCTACATAGCCGGGATAAATGGCTTTGCCCGCGTCCTGTACAATGGTCGCCCGCAAGATATCCACTTTGCCCGTGTCTGGATCTACTTCGACATCTACGATTAAGAGGGCGAATGCCGGGCCGGCCTGCTTGCCGCTTACGGCAGCGCGTCCTACGACCGGACCACCCGCGCGATTGACTCTGCCGGCGAGTTCTTTGAATGTGATGGATTTGGATGCGTCTGATTTGGAGCGGAAGGTTCCGTCTTCAAAGACGATGTCGTCTTTTGATATTTCCCATAATGTCGCCGCTCGTTCTATCATCTGGTGCTTGACATCTTGAGCGGCTTCATAGCTCGCCCAGCCGGTTGCGAATGTCACGCGGCTTCCGCCCGTTCCATCGGTTTGTCCGATTGCGTCGGTGTCCGTGACATTTGGTTTGATGTCTTCGATGGGAAGATTCAGGACTTCGGCAAATTGTATGGCGACTGAGGTGCGCGTGCCTCCAATATCGGGCGAGCCTTCGACGAGTGCTACTGTGCCGTCCGGGTTCACACTGGCGACTACTGTTGATGTGCCTCCGCCGTTGAACCAGAATCCAGCGGCGACGCCGCGTCCCCGATTCGGTCCTTCAAGGGGGGCGCGGTAGTGTGGATGCGCCATGGCCGCTTTGACGACTTCTTCCTGACCGATGCGCAAGAAGACTGGTCCATCTGCCCGTCGCGTGCCTTCTTTGGACGCGTTTTTTAATCGAAATTCGAGCGGGTCGATTCCGATCTGTTCGCATATTTCGTCTATTACTGTTTCAGATGCAAATGCCGCGTTGGTCGCGCCGGGTGCGCGGTAAGCGGAAGATTGGGGTTTGTTTACGACGACATCGTAGCCGTCAATGAGGGAGTTCGGGATGCTGTAGGGCGAGAAAATACATCCCGCACCAGCGCCTACGGCAGAGCCGGGATAGGCTCCGGCTTCGTATGCCATGTAGGCTTGTGCCGCCGTTAGCCTGCCGTCCCGCGTCGCGCCCATTTTGACTTTGATGTAGGATGCTGGCGTTGGACCGGTGGCTTTTAATACTTCTGTGCGGGACATGACCATTTTTACGGGTTTTCCGGTTTTTTGCGCCAGCAGGGCGGCGGTCGGTTCTTCATAGACGCGGAATTTTCCGCCAAATCCGCCTCCAATTTCCTGTGGGATGACGCGTATGTCACCCACTTCGAGGCCGAGTACGTCGGCGACCTGGCCGCGGACTTCAAATGGGCCCTGCGTGCTGCACCATATTGTGAGCTTTCCGTTTTCGCTCCAGTGCGCGGTTACGTTGTGTGGTTCGATGTATCCCTGGTGTACTGTTCCGGTCGCAAATTCTCGCTCTATGACTACGTCGGCTTCTTCAAATCCCTTTTCTATATCTCCCTGTTTGTGCTGGAAGTGGTTTGCGATGTTGCTCGCCCGGTCCGTTTCTTCGCCGAGGGATTTCATTTTAAGGTCGTCGTGCAATAGCGGTGCGTCGTCTTCCATTGCGCGGCGGACTTCGAGCACGGGTTCGAGTATTTCGTATTCTACATCGATCAGGTTTAATGCCTCTTCCGCGATGTGTGCAGAGGTGGCTGCTATGGCTGCTACGGCGTGTCCGTCGTAGAGGACTTTGTCTCCGGCGAGTACATTGGCGATTAAAAATCGCAGATCGACGGATCCTTCACCGAGATCGGAGACTTTGTCTTCGTAATTTTGAACGAGGTCTTTTCCCAGTACTATGGCTTTTACCCCGGGCAGTGCTTCGGCTTTGCTGGTGTCGATGGATTTGATCCACGCATGCCCATGAGGGCTTCGCAGTGTTTTGCCGTATAGCGATCCGGTCAAGTGAAAGTCTGGTCCATACACCGCGCGACCCGTCACTTTATCGGTTCCATCATGCCTTATTGGTCGCGTGCCCACTACTTTGTAATTTTCAATTCCCAAATAGTCTTCTTTTTTCATCGCCATAGCGCGGTCCTTGTAAGGAGAGGTGAGTTTTAAGTTATGTAACTCATTATATATAACAAAGTATATATCTCAAGACAAATAAATCTACACCCCTTTTTCGTCCAGAAAAGCGGTGATTTTCTCGATGGTTTTTGTCCTGAACCCTTTTACCTGGCTGATTTGTCCGTCTTTGATGACAGCCCGCAAGCTCCGCAAATCAACCACGCCCAGCTCGCTAAAAAGGCGCCTGGCCATTTTGCCACCGATTCCCCGAATCTCGACCAATTCCATCACGGTCAAAGGAACGCCCTGCCGCTCCTGCAGCGTGCGGACTTCTTTGCCTTCAATGATTTCGACAATTGTGTCTATCACCTCGTCGCTAAATTCGTTTGTGCGTTCCAGTAGCTCCCTGCCTTCAACCGGGTACAACTCGTCCAGCCTGCCGCGTGAAAACGACTGGACCATCCAGGCGGCATTGAGATAATCTGCTGGATCCTCACCACATATCTCACGGTAATCCGCCACTCGCTTCAGTTCTTTTGAAATGGTGTAGTTTGACGGCATCTTATAAACTCATTTCCACTCGCTCGCGTACCGGCACTGCGTATTGTCCGGCCGCGCGAATTGCTTCTACCATGCCCCGTTCTGACGCTATTCCCTGTCCGGCAATGTCAAAGGCCGTTCCATGATCTACTGATGTGCGCAGAAACTTTAGACCCATTGTCAGGCTTACTGTTCCGTGGAAGTCCAGTGTTTTGGATGCTATATGCCCCTGGTCGTGGTAGAGCGACAATACCCCATCGTAACGCCCTTCCAGTGCCAGATGAAATACCGAGTCCGCTGGTATTGGTCCTTGCACCCGCCATCCATGTTTTTGCGCCTCTTTTACAGCGGGGCCGATGACCTCGATTTCCTCTCGTCCGAACAGACCCTGTTCTCCTCCGTGTGGGTTTAAGCCGGCCACAGCGATGGTTGGTGTTTTAGTTCCCAGTTGCCGCAGATACAGATCGCACAGGGGCAATGCTTCCAGAATTCCCGCTTTTGTAATGGCATCTGGAATTTCCCGAAAGGAAATGTGTCGGGTGAGGAAGAAGATTTTCAAATTTTTTACCAAAAATAGCGTCATCGGCACTCGCAACGCCGCTCGCGCATTGAGGACCGCGGTGTGGTCGATATAGGGGAGCTTTGCAGCCTGTAACGATTCTTTGTTCAGTGGTGCTGTGGATAGGCCAGCTACGGTACCTGATAGAGCCGCGTCAATTGCCCGGTCCAGATATTGATATCCCGCCCGACCACCTTCGGCAGAGATCTGGCCATAGGCAATTGGTTCAGACAAAATCCCAACGTCGATAAAGTCGATACACCCGACTTCATAATGCCCTTTGCGCGGATCGTTTACGGCGTGCAGATCCATATCCACACACAGCATCTTTACCGTTTGTTCCAAAACCGATCGGTCGGCAAAGACCAGGGGTTTTACTTTGTTGTAAAGTGCTGGCTCACACAGTGCCTTGATCACGATCTCTGGTCCAATTCCCGCCGGGTCGCCCACGGTTACGCCAATCACCGGGCGTTTTGTTAATTCGGTCACAAAAACCACCTCCTGTTCTTAAAAGAATAAGCGTTACAGAAACCACTGTCAACCGCATTGAGCTTCATTCGACAAAACGCCCTGTTTTCATTTTTCTTTTACTGTTGCGAAAATATCAGGTATATAATACAGAAAAGATGTGAAATCTAACACGGGAGGAGCGTTATGAAATTGCAAGCAGGGGCTGCTACGTCCAATATTACACCCTGGCTGGGTGTTACGATGCCGGGAAGTTTTCAGCCGCGATACGGAGAGGATGTTCACGATGAGCTTCTGGCCAAGGCACTGGTGATCGACAATGGAGATGTCAGGATAGCGATGGTGACCTGCGATTTGATTGCGATACCAGAAGCGATTGCGAATGCCGTGAAGGCGCGCATTCAAGAACGGTGTGGGATATCTCCTGAGTGCGTGATGGTGAATGCGACACATACGCATTCAGGGGCAGGGGTGAGCAATCTTCTGGGTATGGGTGAAGATGAGGGGTACACGACCTGGCTCCCGCTGAAAGTGGCCGATGCAGTGGCGTTGGCTATTAAGAGAATGCAGCCTGCCCGGGCGGGATTTGCCAGTGTGATGGAGGATCGTATTTCGTTTTATCGGCGCTGGCTGATGAGGGATGGGACGGTGCGGATGAATCCGGGTTTGAACAATCCGGATCTCGTGCAGCCGATGGGAGAGATTGATCCGGAGTTGGCGATGATGTATGTGGAGGGGGTGGATGGGACGCCGATTTCAGTGGTGGCGAGTTTTTCACTGCACTATGTGGGGACGGGCAGTGTCGGGCAGGTGTCGGCGGATTATTTTGGCCAGTTTTTCAATTTGATGCGGCATTATATAGGTGGGAACTGCGTGCCGATTTTGTGGAATGCAGCATCTGGACAAATTAATAATAACGATTACAGTGGCGAGCGGATTTGGCGGGATCGAGGGCACCCCCGGGCGCGGCGGATGGCAAATGTTCTGGCAGGGCATGTTTTGACAGAGATCCAGTTGATGGATTTGGATGAGGAACTGGCACTGGAGGCTGTGACGGGGACGCTGGAATTTTCGAGGAAAGTGATTACAGAGGCGGATCTCGATATTGCCGAACAGATTCTCGCAGGTGGATACGATTACGAGGAGGGTCCGTTTAGTTGGGTGGTGGGGCAACCGGTGCGGAAGGAACGGGTAGGTGTGTATGCCAGGCAGTGCCAGCGGTTGGCGGCGTTGCCGGAACAGATGACGGCACCCGTGCAGGCGATTCGTTTGGGTGATGCGGCGATTCTGGCGTTGCCGGGGGAGATTTTTGTGGAGACTGGCCTTCGGATCAAGGCGCAGACGTCGGCTTCGCCGTTGATGATGGTGAGTCTGGCGAATGGGTATATCGGGTATGTGTGTACAGATGAGGCATTGACGCAAGAGGGCGGGTATGAGACCTGGGCATCTCTGTCGTCTTTGGGGGGCGTGGGTACAGTCCCGGCTATGGAGAGTTTGAGTCTGTCGCTTTTGGAGACGCTGGGGTTTGGGGGGTGAATGACCGGAGAAAAGTCTCGTCACTCGGCCCGTTTTCCAGTTACATGGCTATTACGCAAGTTGACAAGCTTACGATTCTTTTTTTGTAGTTGAATACGCCGGTCATCAAAGAACAAAGAGAAGTGTGACTCTTCTACAATATCAGACGAGTCGTTGACTTTCCAAATATCCAAGCCGGTTAGGCTATCCTCGCACACTTTGGTGAGGTGCGTGGCTAAAAGAAATACTCGAGTACGAGATGCAAGAGCTGGCCGTTATGTGCCAAGCAGAGAAGCCAAACGTCAGCCATCAACAACTGTGCGTGAAACAATCCCACCGAGGCGGAAACGCAGATAGATGCTGATTCTTGTGTTATATCGTGGCGGGGAACCACAAACCGGTGGCTCCCCGCCTCTCACACTTCATCGTTACTCTCCGAAAGAGAGTAACGCCAACCGGAGGTAAGAAGCAGGAGATTGCAGCTATCCTTAGAAAGGAGCTAACTTGTCAAGAACAATCACGGATGTAAATGAACTTATCTGCGCTCTTAATAGGGGCCAGCTATATGTGAAAACACCGAAGTCATCTGGTTCAGAATTTCTGAAACGCGAGGAAAAAATTCTGCTTATAAAGCACTTTAATGACAAGGACCCTTTATCCTACAACGAAGTAGAAAAGGTGTTTATGGCATCCCAAGAAGCTCAAGACTTAGATGAGTGGGGCAAGTGTTTCGGTGACATAAAGGAATCACAAAGAGCTTTTGGCGATAGCCCAATAGAATTTTAATTTTGGGGAATTATAATTTTAGTAACCATTTTTCCTAACCCGGATAATTCATAAAAAAGGTAGTTTCCCTATTCAAGTCATTGTATTATATTTGGTTAGCGACATAACCTTTAAACAATGGACTTGGGAGAAACTACCGTGAGTACACAAGATAATCATAGCAAGGTTCCTTTGGCAAGCATTTTCGGCAAACGGCTCAACCTCGCCTTCGATGGCAGCATACTCACCAGCGATAGCGGCGTCTTATTGCTGCGAGAAGTAGAGGCCAAGGCGGGCATTTTATCACGCATCAGTGAGGCGATTACAGACCGTCGGCATAAGAGTTATGTATCGCATTCTGTGTCCGAGTTGGTCCGTCAGCGCGTGTTTCAAATCGCCTGTGGGTATGAAGATGCCAATGATTGTGATGCCTTAAAGAGCGATCCGGGCTTGAAGGCGGCGTGTGGGCGCTTGCCTTTGACCGGACAAGACTTGAGCAGTCAACCCACGATGAGCCGTTTTGAGAATCAGATGAGCAAAAAGGACTTGTATCGGATTGCGCGTGCCTTTGTCGATGCTTTTATTGCGTCTTATCATAGGCCACCTTCGTCAATCATCTTAGATATCGACGATACACAAGATACGGTTTATGGGACGCAGCAGTTGGCCTTATTCAATGGGTATTTGGGGGACTATTGCTACCAGCCCTTGCATATTTATGAGGGGCAAACCGGTAAGCTGATCACCACGATTTTGCGTCCCGGTGTGCGTCCAACAGGTCAACAGATTGTTGCCATTCTCAAGCGGTTGGTCGCACATCTGCGTGCCGCTTGGCCCCGGGTGGCGATCATCTTGCGCGGGGATGCCCACTTTTCAACGCCCCAAGTCCAAGACTTCTGTGCGGATAGCGACCTGTATTTTGTCCTCGGACAAAGTGCGAATGCCCGACTTTTAGACCTGTCAGCACCCCTAATGGATCAAGCCCAAAGCCTTTATGAACAAACCGGCAAGCCCGTGCGCCTTTTTACCCAATTTGATTATCAGGCCAAGACTTGGGCTGTTAAGAGGCGCATCTTATGTAAGGCAGAAAGGAATGAGAAAGGTCAAAATACACGCTTTGTCGTGACCAATCTCGAAAGTTCAAGAGCCTCCTTTATCTACCAGCAGGTCTATTGCGCCCGAGGACAGATGGAAAACTTCATTAAAAATCACAAGACCTTTCTCCACTCAGACCGCACGTCCTGTCATACCTTTACTGCCAATGTGTTCCGCCTCTTCCTCCATTCTGCCGCCTATGTCTTACTCCACACCTTAGCACACATCGGGCTGAAAGGCACAACATGGGTAAATGCACAGGTCAATACCCTACAAAACCGTTTCCTCAAAGTCGCAGGGCGCGTCTGTGAGTTGAAAACGAAGATCACCTTCCATCTGCCAGCGTCCTTTCCATTGCAACATCTATATCATAAAATCATCAGCAATCTGGCAAGAGCAGGACTTTAGCACAAGTAAAGAAAGGGAAGATGGGGGGCAGACAGCACAACTTTACGCGCTTAACAGGCTACTAAAATACCAACCCGACCACTGGCAGGACGGGCAAGGGCAGAGGTCTATCCTTTTGACTGCCTGGGGCTGACGCACAGAAAATTTTTGACCCCTTCACAACACGAAAAACTGACCAGCCAGATGGCAAGACTCCTGAAAACCACATCTTGAGGTTGCCTTAACCAATTATACTGACATACACTCCGCAATATTACTATTCATGAATTAGTCGGGCTAAAAACTGTCTATTCGCTTGGAGAGTCAATAGGGCGCATTTTAAATCTGCCATCATGAGTCACAACAATCCAGGCATTACCCGTTGTGGTGTCAAGAACAATCGCTGCTGTGCTATATGTTCCAAGTTGATAACGCCCTATTTGTGGTCTCTTGAGCATGACTTCTGAGGTCAAGTAAAGACACAAAACTGTAAGAACAATACACAAAGTAATTAGTGCTTTTGTCCATGTATTCATAGATTTATCTCCTTATGAAATTGCTGATTTAAGATCTAAGAATAAACGATTTTTGGGAAGAATAGTAACCATACTCGCGCAGTAGAGATGCGAGAAGTCCTACTTATTCACCAAGGCTTAGGGAGCTACTCTTCGCCTATGTGTTGGCTATTGTATTCGGCAGGCCACTCGGCATACGGGCACTGCACAAGTTTGGAATGAGTTTGTTCAGCCTTTCAATGCATTAGCCAATGGCGAGCCACACCGTGTCAGTTCAATCGATACAGATTTCCCTCGAAAAGAAATTTTGTTGCGAGATTGCCGAAATTTGTTGACTTCATTGCGGTGAATGCCGCCGTGAACTGCGATGGGACGAAATTTGACCTCTGGGATATTTTTTGGAAGTAATTTATCCGCGATAGCGGCACCAGCGCGTAGCTGTGGCGCGAACTTTGAGAAATCGGCCTTGCTTTCGGTTAGTTCTATCGGTGCAACCCACAGCCCACTGTTTTTGTCGCTACCTAAAAACAAATAGTCGCTACGTGGTTTGCCGACTGCGACCGGTGCTGCTTCGTGTTCTAAACTGATTAGCACACTTGGCTCTGGCACTCCATGCAACAATAGCGAACAGTTACCATCTCTACACGTTGTTGCGTGACATTTTGGATCAGTTTTTCGCCGGACTGTTTCTACAACCGTCGCTGGCATTATTCTTCCTCAATCCGGTTGGAAATTTCTGCCCATCGATTATAGAGACCTTCTGTAATCAGCCCAAAGCCTGATGAGAAGGTTCCAGACTCAACGTCGAGAGGCATTTCCCGAACCACTGAACCACTATTTTTTGACCCTCGCTCAAAAAGCCACGCACCTATCTCTTCTGGACGAAGTTCTACATCGGGATCATCAATTCCCCCACGACGCTCAGCGGGGAGTTCCGATAACCGAACCAGATTCGCCAATTCTTCCAGCACCCACTCGCTGTGTGTAGTAATGAGAATGCGGATGCCGGACTTGACCGCTACTGCGAGTTGGCGAATAAATTCGATCTGCATCGCCGGATGTAGGTGAGACTCGGGCTCCTCAATAATCAATAGGTCGCCCGGACGAACGACATGACGCAGATACAGCACTACCGGAGCCAACTCTGATACCATGGATGATGCATTCATCAAAGGGAGGTCCCGCTGCCAACCATCCGGACGATAGACAAATGAGGGGTAGTCAATTTCCGACCGTTCAACACGGACAGTTCCCGGCAATAGTGCCTGTTCCATACGTAAAGCAAGGTCATTGTTGCCTTGGGCTTCCCAGCGCGTTGAAGAGGCCAGTTCAACAAGCTGTTCCAGAAAGTCGCCGAGAACCCCAGAGAGTACTGGCATTGGAGATTCACGTCGCAGCCCGATACGCGATGCGCTTGCAATCAAACCCCGCACTGCCACTTGATGGGCGTGCATGACGCCAGCGCGGTCAGCAGGAAGGTAATACGCAGGATGAACCAACGGGCCGACGATACTAAGAGCAATAGAATTGGCAAGAATTCTAAGCAATTCAATCAAAGCAAGTTTAGCCGTTTCATCCTCACCCTTATTCTTCATTTCAGCCAGCCAGTCGACATTCCAATTGGCTGCCTTAGCACTACCCAACTTGCGCAACTCCATGTTCTCCATCTCAGTCAGCCATTCGACGTTCCAATTCCATAGAAGGACTGCGAGATCCTCTATATCCATTTGCAAGGGCATGGTATTCGGAATCAAAGCATCTATCTTAGTTCTTTGCTCTGTCACTGTAAATTTGTAACCTAAAGGATCATTTTGTGCGGTTTCCCTTGAGACATTGTGATGCAAGGAAAATGTAGTCTCGCTATCACATGGATGGCGAACCAAATTTTTAGTCTTGCCTACCCCAAAGCATCTTGTGATTTCACCCTCCAGGTCTTCGATTAAATGTGCGACATTGTTGAAAATTGGGCGTATCAACGTTGCAACGGACTCTGGCAATTCAATTGGGCAGGACTCCTCAGGTTCATTGGTTTCTAAATCCGAAAGCGTTTCTTTTGCCCAGGCATAAAGACCTGAAAGATCATGTTCCGACAAATCAAGACTTTGTCTCTGTTTTACATGTGAAAAGGATCTGAAGCCCTTGCGTCCTGAGTAGGCATTGAAAAACTGATGTAGTGCGTAAATCAGAACGGCCATATAGGATTTGCCGGTGTTGCTGGGGCCTACGAAAACAGTTAGTGGGCGCAGGTCAATTTTTGCTTTGGCAATGGGGCCAAAGTCGGTAACTGTCAACTCGAGGTTTTGGGAGTCGGGGGTTGTAGTCATTGCTGAGTCCTCCTGCGTGTCAAATAGTACAGCCATACCCCAGTAGTCGTGTAATGCCTACTGATGCTGTCCTTAATTATCACCTATCTCGCGGGCAATGACAAGACAATTCTCGACAATGGCGAGACCGATGAATAATCACGTTGCCCATTACTCTGTTTTCTTTTTGGGCGGTGGGATGGGGTCGAGGCCGTGTCGCGCGATGAAGCGATCGACCTGGCGGAAGACGCGGTGGATGGTGGCTACGTCGCGGTGTTCCATGTCGATGCGGCTGAAGATTCGGCGGATGGATCGGATGAAGGTCTGGGGGCGATGCCGCGAGACAAAGCCGAGTTTGTCGAGCGCGGTTTGGATGTGGTCGTACATGGATTCGAGTTCGCGGTGCGTAGCCAGATCGACTTCCGATGGTTTGTAGGGGATTTCGGAATGGGTTGCGCGAAAGAGTTCGTAGCCGTAGATGAGGGTGGCTTGCGACAGGTTGAGGGAGGGATAGCGCACGGCTGAGGGGATGCGGGAGATTAGCTGACACAGTTGGATTTCATTGTTGGTCAGTCCGTTTTCTTCCCGGCCAAAGACGATGGCGCCTTTGTGGTTTTGGGGGAGGGACAACAGTTTGTCTGTCGCGGTTTGGGGCGGGTGTACGATGTCGAATTCGCGGCGTTTGCGATGGGATGTGCCCACGGCAAGCGATACGTCTGCGAGTGCTTCAGAGAGTGAGGATACGACGGTGGCACCGTAGAGGATGTCGCCCGATCCGTGTGCCATTGCGCGGGCTTCGCCGCTGGTGTGGTCGGGAGGATTGACGAGGTAGAGGTGCGATAGGCCCGTGTTTTTCATCGCACGAGCCACTGCGCCGATGTTGCCGGGTTCTTTGGGTTCAACGAGTACGATTCGGATGTGGTCGAGGGGGTTGGACATGGTGGTCTCCAAAAAAACTGTGTCGCACTTCGGTCATGGCGTCTAATAATTGGGCGATGTCGTCGTCGGTATGGGTTGCCATGACGGAGAGGCGCAGACGGCTTTGGCCCTCGGGTACGGTGGGGGGGCGTATGCCGTAGAGGTAGATGCCGCGGTTGTAGAGGTGTTCGGATATTTCAACGGTTTTCTGGGCGTCGCCTATGAGTATGGGTATGATGTGGGTCTGGGATTGTGCGAGGTCGAATCCGAGGGTTTGAAGATGCTGGCTGATGTTTGTGGTGTTGTGCCACAGGCGCTGGCGCAAGCTGATATCGCGCTGGATGAGGTCGAGTGCCGCGGTGGTGGATGCACATGCGTCGGGTGGCATGGCGGTGGTGTAGATGTACGCTGCGGAGCGGTTGCGGATGAGGTCGATGAGGTCGCGGCTGCCACAGATGAATCCGCCGGACGCGCCGAGGGCTTTGCTGCCCGAGGTCATGAGGATGTCGATGGTTTCGGGAGAGAGACCGTAGTGTTCGAAGGTGCCGCGTCCCCCAGGTCCGAGGACGCCGGTTGCGTGGGCGTCATCGACCATGAGGATGGCGTTGTATTGTTTGGCGAGGGAGACGAGTTCGGGCAGTGGGGCGATGTCTCCGTCCATTGAGAAGACGCCATCGGTGACGATGAGGCGACGGCGATGGACGGACGAGGTTTTGAGTTGGGTTTCGAGGTGGGCGATGTCGCAGTGGTTGTAGATGGCGATTTGCGCGCGGGAGAGGCGACAGCTATCGATGATGCTGCGGTGATTTAACTGGTCGCTGAAGATGATGTCGTTGCGGTTGATGAGGGCGGGTATCACGCCGAGGTTGGCTGTGTAGCCCGTGGGAAATGCAATGGCGGCCTCTGTGCCGAGGAATTGTGCCATGCTGCTTTCGAGGTCGGCATGCGGGGGCATATATCCCGATATGAGTGCCGATGCTACGGTGCTGCTTCCATAGGTGTTGAGCGCTTCGATGGCTGCACCTTTGAGGATGGGATGGTTGGCGAGGCCCAGATAGTTGTTTGAGCAAAAGAGGATGAGTTCTCGCCCTTTGATGCGGATGCGGGGTTCCTGGCTGGTTTCCACACTTCGCACCGAGCGGTAGAGGTTTTGTTCGCGCAATGCCTGGAGTTCTGTATTGAGGTCGGGTAGCATGGGTTATAGACCGGGTTTGTTTTTTGGGACGGCAATTGACAGGGATTTGACCCGCCTTTATATTCCGTAATCTTTGTGTTTTTTGCAATAGGGATTTTTAACCACAGATGAACACAGGTGATGGTATGGCGCAGGACAATACGTGGGGTTGGAAGTTGGTGATCGGATATCCGATTTTGTCGGGTTTGCTGATGGCAGCGGCATTTCCCCCTTTGCCGCTCGGTTTTTTGGCCTGTATCAGTTTGTTGCCTCTGATTCCCGTTGCCGAAAATCTGCGTGGGCGCGTGGCTCTTGGCGCGGGTTTTTTGCAGGGTGTGGTTTTTTACGGTGCGAGTGTTTATTGGATTGCGTGGATTACCCCCCCGGGTATGGCGGGGGCAATTTTGTATATGTCGCTTTTTCGGGGGCTGTTTGTGTGGTTGTGGTCGTTTGCAATGGCGCGCGTTGGCAGGCTGGGGTTGTGGATGGTGCCTTTTTTGTGGGTGGGGTTTGAGTATTTTAATACGCTGGGCGATATGGGTTTTCCGTGGATGTTGCTCGGGCATACCCAGGTGGATTATTTGCCTTTGATTCAGATTGCAGAGGCGACCGGGGTTTACGGGGTGTCTTTTTGGGTGGTGGTGGTCAATTTGATTGCGTTTAAGGCATTGGAAAGTGCGCGGCGCGGTTTGATGGTTGGTGCTCTGGTTCTGGCTTTTGCACTGCCAGCGGGATTTGGTTTGTGGCGCATGGCAGAGCCGGTTGCTGAGGGCGATTTGAAGGTCGCTATTGTGCAGCAAAATGTGCCGCCTGTTGAGAAGTCGTACTGGGGTTTTGATCACAATTTTGACAAGCTGAAACCTTTGACGATTCAGGCCGCGGAGACGGGGGCGCGATTGGTTGTGTGGTCAGAGGCGGCTTTGCCCGCGCGTTTGAAAAGTGAAGGCGCGTCGCATCAGGCGTATCAGGCGCGGGTGCAGGCGCTGGTCGATTCGCTGGGCGTTTATCTGTATATGGGAGCGAATCGCTTTGAGGCTGCGGCGCGGGATCGTCTTTACAATTCTTCTTTTTTGTTTGAGCCTGGCGGGGGCGATTTGCCGCATTACGACAAGGTGAAGGTGGTGCCGTTTGGAGAGCGGGCACCTTTTCCCAAATTGCTCGGATTTTTGCGCGATTTTCAGTGGAGCGGCGGGGGGTATATCAGCGGCGATTTTGAGAGTGGGACTGCGCTTACGGTTTTTGAGGTGCCGGGTGGAAAGTTTTCCGGGATGATTTGTTTTGATTCGGTGTTTCCCTGGCTTGCGCGCGATATGATGGTTCGGGGTGCCGAGTTTTTGGTGGTGATTACCAATGATGGGTGGTATGGGCGCACGGCAGCACCGTATCAACACGCGGATATTGCAACTTTCAGAGCAGTTGAAAACAGGCGTTGGGTTGTGCGTTGTGCCAATACGGGTGTGTCGATGTTTGTCGATCCCTACGGGCGGCAAGCGCAAAAGACGGGTTTATTTGAAGAGGCTGTTGTGGCCGGGACGATTGCACCGCGCGATGAGCAGACGCTTTATATGCGGTTTGGCGATTTGTTTTCTCAGTTGTGCGGCGTGATCGCGTTGATGGGGTTGGCGGTGTCGGCTATTCGGCGACCGCGAGAGGTGGAGGAGGATGTTGCACCGCCTGAGGGTACGGTGCCGGCGATTATGCCAGACCGCGATGAAGAAGATCTGCCCGATGAAGGCAAGCCGATGCCTTTTCTCGATCATCTGGAGGAGTTGCGGTGGCGCATTTTGAAGAGTTTGGCCGCGATTATTATAGGCGCGATTTTTTGCGGGATTTTTGTCAATGAGATTTTGGCTGTGCTGCTCCATCCTACCCGCGAACTGGAAGATGAACTGATATTGCAGACTTTAAGACCGATGGGCATGTTTATGGTCAAGCTTCAGATCGCGCTGGTGGGTGGGGGGATTCTGGCGCTGCCGTTTTTGATTTTTCAGGTCTGGATGTTTGTCGCGCCCGGTCTATTTGCCAGCGAGCGGCGGTTTGTGACGTTTGTGATTGGTTCGGCCACTGTGTGTTTTGTCGTTGGTGCTATTTTGGCGTACTGGCTGGTTATCCCACTGGCGATGAAGTTTTTTGTTGGTATGGCTGAAGATACGATTGTGAAGCCGCAGTTTGATATTGGGGAATATATCGGTTTTGTGCTGCGCCTTCTGGTGGCTTTTGGCCTGGTGTTTGAGTTGCCCGTGTTGACGTTTTTTCTGGCTAAGATGGGGATTGCAACACGCGATCGGATGCGAAAAGGACGGCGTTATGCGCTTTTGATCGGGTTTATACTCGCCGCCATTTTGACCCCGCCCGATCCTCTGTCTCAGCTTTTGATGGCTATGCCGCTCATCGTTTTGTACGAGATTAGTATTTGGGTGGCGCGGATTGTGAATGAGTAGGTGAAGTGCGATCCGCAGATGACGCAGATAAACCCAGATGAAAAAGAGGGGCTGTGATGTGTGATGTAGTTTGCCGTTTCAAACGGCAAAAATGTGAAGGATGAAGTGTGAGAGGAGCTATAGGGTGAAGATTTGTTTGTTGGCAAGTGGTAGCGGTGGCAATTCGATTTGTGTTCAAAATGGTTCTTCAAGTGTGCTTATCGATGCGGGTTTGACGGGTAAGAAGATTGAAGAGCGTTTGCGAGATGTTGGGTTTGATCCAGCGGGTTTGCAGGCTGTTGTGGTGAGTCACGAGCATGCCGATCACATTAAGGGGGTGGGGGTGTTGGCGCGGCGGTATGGGCTGCCGGTTTGGATGACGGAGGGCACGTTGAATGCTTCGAAGAAGATTTTTCGAGGGACTGAAAAGATTCGGGTGTTTGAAAATGATGAGGCTTTTTCAATTGGCGATTTGTCTTTTCAGGCGTTCCAATTGCCTCACGATGCCGCTGATCCCGTGAATTTTTCCGTGACGGATGGGCAGGCCAATGTGACGATTGCTACAGATATGGGTACGGTGACGCAGTTGGTTTATCAGCATATGCGCCGGGCCGATCTGGTGATTATTGAGACGAATTACGATCGACAATTGCTTATGAATGGGCCTTATCCATGGGTTTTGAAGCAGAGGATCAATAGTACGCACGGTCATTTGTCAAATGATGGGGCAGCAGAGGCGTTGTGCAATTTGGCGAGAGAGGGTTTGAAACAGGCGGTTTTGGCGCATTTGAGTGAGAAAAATAATCGGCCGGCTCTGGCGCGAGAAACTTGTGCGGATATGTTGCAGGGGCAGGGTGTTCGGTCTTTTCACCTGAGTGTGGCGGAACAAAATCGCCCGAGTGATATTTTTGTGATTTAGTGATGAGCTAATCAGGTGCTGTAGAGTCGTCATCGCGGCAGGGTTTTGTAGGAGACCGTGTGTCATTGCTCGCTGCCTGGGAAAGGTGAAGATGGAAAAATGGATTGAAGAGCTTGTGATGGGATTGGCCAGTCCGTTCCTGTTAGTGATTATTGCGGTGACGCTGTACACGCTCGGCAAAGGCGCTGATTGGCTCGTTGATGAGGCTGTGACGCTTTCGGTGCGCTGGGGGCTGGGGAAAGCGGTTATCGGTGCGACGATTGTGAGTATTGGTACGACGACGCCGGAAGCGGCGGTGTCCGTGTTTTCGGCGATTCAAGGAAAACCAGGGCTTGCTCTTGGGAATGCTGTTGGTTCGATTATTTGCGATACGGGCCTTATCATTGGCCTGGCTTCTCTGGTTGCTCCCTTACCTCTCAACCGTCAGTTGGCGTCGCGGTTGTCAAATGTGCAGGTGGGGGCTGGTATTCTTCTGGTGCTCGCCTGTTTTCCTTGGGCTTCTCCCGCGAAATTGTTTAGCCAGGGTGGGGTTTTGCCACAGTTCGCTGGTTTTGCTTTTGTGGTACTTTTGGGACTTTATATTTGGCAGTCGATCCGCTGGGCTGCAACTACGTCGAATGCTGATCGGGAAGATGCTACCGATGCTGAGAGTAGTCGCGCGAGTATGGTGCTTGTGAAGTTGCTCCTGGCGATTGCTGTTATTGTTATTTCGGCTCAAATTCTCATTCCCAGTGTGAGTGTTTTGGCAGAGAGAATTGGCGTGCCAAAACACATTATTTCGGCAACGCTTGTTGCGTTTGGCACATCGCTCCCAGAACTCGTGACGGCGATTACCGCTGTTAGACGCGGGCACGGAGAGTTGGCTGTTGGCAATATTATTGGCGCAGATATTCTCAATGTGCTCTTTGTCGCAGGTATCTCGGCCGCAGCAACACCAGGTGGTTTACAAGCCGATGGTCAATTTTTCCAATTTTTGTTTCCGGCAATGGTGTTTATTCTCATTGTTTTTCGTTGTGGCATTTTTGTGTCGGGCAACGCGTTGAAGCGTCCTTTTGGGATCGTTCTGGTGGCGATGTGGCTTTTGGTGACTCTGCTCAGTTACGTGCTGTCCATAGATATGCATTAGGCAGGCAATGTCTCAAGATAAGGGAAAAGACAGGCTTGTGCTGGTGACTGGAGCCAGTGGGTATGTTGGCGGGCGGCTGGTTCCGGTGCTTGAAGAAAGGGGAGCGCGCGTGCGTTGTCTGGCTCGCAATCCCCAGTATCTGACAGGTCGATTTTGTTCCGATACCGAGATTGTCGCGGGGGATGTGCTGGATCGGGATTCGCTGAAGGTTGCGTTGGAAGGGGTGGATACGGCGTACTATCTGGTGCATTCTATGGGGTCGAGAGCTAATTTTGAAGAGCAGGATCGCATTGGGGCACAAAATTTTGCTCGCGTCGCGCTGCAGCAAGGGGTTCGGCGCGTTATTTATTTGGGGGGTCTGGTTGGGGATAGTGAACTTTCTTCCCATCTGGCGAGTCGCCAGGAGGTGGGGGCTATTCTAACTTCTGAGGGACCTGCAACGCTGGAGTTTCGCGCTTCTATTATTATTGGTTCGGGGTCGCTGTCTTTTGAGATGGTGCGCAGTCTGGTCAATAAGTTGCCGATTATGATTACGCCGAGTTGGGTCCGCACACCAACTCAGCCGATTGCGATTGAGGATGTGATCTCGTATTTGATTGGGGGGCTGGATGTGGAGGAGGAGGGTAGTGCGGTTTTTGAGATTGGCGGTCCTCAACAGGTGACTTACGGCGGGCTGATGCGCGAATACGCCCGCCAGATCGGCGTGCGACGTCTTATGATTCCGGTTCCTTTTTTGAGTCCTCGTCTTTCCAGTTTGTGGTTGGGGCTGGTGACGCCTCTTTATGCGCGGGTGGGTAAGAAGCTTATCGATAGTTTGCGGAATGAGACGGTTGTCCGAGATGATGGTGCGCGCGAGCGTTTTCCCGTCCGTCCTCTCAATGTGCGTCAGGCGATGGCTCGTGCGCTTGAGGAAGAGGACCGGGAGATGGCTCAGACCCGATAATACGAAAACTCTTTAGCCGGTGATCTTTAAGAGTCTGCCAGCCCCTTTGCCGGGATAGGTTCTCGAGTTGGCGCCGGGGTACGCATAGCCATTTATAAAGACGCGCCGCGATTTCTGCGAGCGGTTCGGTTCGCTGCCGTGAATGGTGTATGGATTGAATAGCGCTACGCTGCCGGCTTTCATGATTCCCGTAACGGCGTCGTCGGGGTTGAATAGTGCCGGGTATTCTTCTGCACTGCGACTTAGCAGGCCCAGATGTCCCAATTTGCAACTTTTAGGGATGAATTTCAAAGGTCCACTTTCTTCGGTTACGTCGTCAATGGCGATGGCTTGCTGGACAAAGCTGCCGCGTCCATTGACGTCCTTCCACCAGGGTTTTCCATATCCCCGATGTTCGCTGTCCTGATGCCACGGAAATGCCACGTTGTCGCCGGGTATTTTGAAGTGGGCCTGGTTGATTAACTGGTTCATTTCGTTGCTGCCCAGCAATTGGCTCGCCATGCCGAGCAGGCGGTGGTCTTTGCCATAAGCGAGCAGCACGGGTTCGGCCGCCCCGCACCAGGAGATGCGGTGAATGATGACCTGTCCAGATTCCTTTCTTTCTATGGCAAAATCAGAGCCGTTGTGGATCCCGGGTTCCGATAGCGCGTAGGCCATTTTTTGCAAGCGGTCAAATCCGGCTCGCATTTCTTTGATTTCAGTTGGCGTAAAGACGTCCGGTACGATGACGAATCCGATTTCGAAGAACGCTTCGATCTGTTCGTCACTGAGCATTAGGTGAGGCGTCAGATTTCCCATAATGCATCTCCCTGAAAAAGCGAAAGGTCCCGAGATATCCCAGGACCTGCTGCCGACCAGGAATAACCCCAGTCCAATATTCGAATATAGTTCTTAAAAGCCTCTTATGTCAAGAATGCGTTTTTGAAGTGGTGCGATAATTGAAATGCTTTTGTATATTAAAAAAATGAACTGCCGATCCTCTGTACACCCAAAGAATTAATAGAAAGGCTCAAAGCCTTCGAATCCGTAAACGACCTGAACGATACACGACTATCATGGGAGGCGTCCAATCAACTGAGGCTGTCAGGAGATCGCCCAAGTCCGCAATCACTTCAGAGGGAAGACGCCCACCTGGTCTTAAATAAATAATACCCGTCAGGGGATAACCACGAAAAACGGCTAATGTTCCAAAATCGGAATCGTGCGTCAGGACAAATCGGTCCATTGCATATGCCCGAGCCAATATTTGCTCGTCGCTTAAATGTCCCCATTGCTGTTCTATAGAGGACACAATATCAATTCCGCTTTCACGCAGAAACTGAATAACAGGAATCCCGATATTCATATCCGCCACAAGAGGTGGCAACATACGTTAGACTCCTGAAGCCATTTTGACATCAATCACAATATCGTTTTGCAATGCCTTTGCAGCGTATTCCAAAACACCATTCACGTCTTCAACTGTTAGTACCGGATACGCCTCCACTATTTCTCGATGTGACATATTGCGCGCAAGTAAGCCTAAAATATGCTCAACACTCAATCGCGTGCCTTCAATAACTGGTTTACCACCCAGAATACCTGGATCTGAAATAATGTGTTTCATGTTTTAGCTCCTACCGGATGTAATGAGGTATATTGAAAAAAGAGCGTATCCTTTACTCAGGTGCAGGAGACTTGCCTGCGGGTTGCGCGCAAACAGGAAGGATACGCTACCTGTCAAAGAATATACCCCCTTGTGAAGCCGAAAGCATCGTACAAGATACACTGACCGAAAGCCTTGAAGATGTCTTTGTGCCTCCGTAGAAGAAGTATTGGAACGAAAAAATATAGCTATTAAAAACCTACAATGTCAATCATGTTGTGGGAAATCACAATGGAAATTTACGAACTCGTCCTGCCAAATGAAACCACCGCCCAATACAGGAAAACACCATGAAACTGGTGGAAATAGAGAGAAATGACTGGATCTTTCAAGATCCGACTATTACCTATGAGATCAATGAAGAACTTTATCGAGCATTGGATATTTGGGAATCGGGTCATGCTGAATGTGCAGAAAAAATGCTTCGCGCTATTGTCAAGGCGTGTCCCAACCACATTGACGCGCTCCATCATCTATCTCTTATCTACAGCGAACAAGGTAGAGTATTAGAGGCTTACGTCTTTTGTCAAGCTGCTGTCAGCATTGGGCTACAAGCGATTCCCAGGAAATTCAAGTGGGATAACGCAAGAGTCACATGGGGTCTGTTGGAGAATCGTCCATTCATGAGAGCGTACCATAATCTTGGGTTGTGGCATTTCCATAGCGATAGGTACGACGAGGCAATTGAGATTTTTCAGAGACTCCTGTCCGTTAATCCAGGCGACAATCAGGGGGTCAGATACCTATTGCCGATATGTTGGTTTGAGAAAAACGAATTATCGGCAATTCTCGATCTTTGCTGCCAATATCCGAATGATATTGGTCCTGAAATTCTCTACTCCAGAGCATTGGCTCTTGCACGCCTTGGGCGAGACAAGGATGCGCGGACGGTGCTGGAAAATTGTGTCGTTGAATTGCCGTTGGTGGGTAAAGAGCTCTTAAAAAAGAGACATCCCAAGCCGAAATTCCGGATAGAGGGGCGTATTAATGTGGGAGGACCCGATGAAGCTTATGAATATTGGAGATATTATGGCAAGTATTGGTCGGCTTCGGAATCCGCAATGAATCTGTTGAGACAGGTTATGAAACGATGACTTGTGAGGGCGAATCGAATCTGTTTCGAAGTGATGCTGTTACCCGGTAATTCTTGAGAATAGGAAATTTGTAATGAAATTCTTTTCTAAACTGTGGGATTTTCTCATCAACAATCTTGACCGCATTCTTGTCGGCCTGCTTGTCTTTATGGTGATAATTTTTATAGGCGTCATGAGTTTCGACTGTGTCAAAAATTGTGTTTCTGAACTTATAGGCTTAAACGCCAAAAACAAAATTCTGACGTTTCTGGGAATCGGCATGGGTGGTATCTTGATAGTCCTCTTGTTATCTTGGAAATCTGCAATGAGTATCTTTTCAAAGCTGTGGCAATTTCTCATTGACAATCTTGATCGCATTCTTGTCGTCTCGTTAATTGTGTTGGCGATAGTTTTTGTAGTTGTCATGGTCCCCGACAAACCCTCGTGGAGTTTCAAAATTTTTGGGGTATCTGGAAGTGAAAATCGAAAATATGAAGTTCTGAAATTTTTGGGAATTGGGATGGGCGGCATACTGATCGCCCTGCAAGCATTGGCTTCCCACAGACGCGCCAAGGCGATGGAAGAGACTGTCTCGCACACCGAGCAAGGGTTGCGACAGGAACGCCTGAAAAATGCCATTGAACACTTGGGGGACGAAAAAGACATCGTGCGCCTGGGTGGAGCCTACGAACTTTTCCAACTGGCAAAAGATGCCAAAGAAGACACCAAAGAATTGCGTCAGACGGCACTGGACATGCTCTGTCTCCATATCCGCCAGATGACGGAAGGAAATTAGTTATGACAGAAAAACATGAATCAAAACCCTCGGAAGAAGTACAAAGCCTGTTGACATTGCTGTTCATCCAGAATCACGAGGTTTTCAAAGATTGTGATATCAACTTACAGGGGAGTTGGCTGAACGGGGCAGATTTGCAGGAAGCGCGTTTAGAAAAGGCCATTCTGACTGGGGCATATCTGCAAAAAGCTAATCTTAGCTGGTCACATCTGCAAAGGGCCAAGCTTTCGAATGCACAGTTGCAAGGGGCTAATCTTAGAGGAGCGCAGTTGCAAGGGGCTGATCTTAGAGGAGCGCAGTTGCAAGGGGCTGATCTTCGCGAGGCACACCTGCAAGGGGCTGATCTTCGCGAGGCACACCTGCAAGGGGCTGATCTTCGCGAGGCACACCTGCAAGAAGCTGATCTTGGCAGGGCACGCCTGCAAGAAGCTGATCTTGGCAGGGCACGCCTGCAAGGAGCAGAATTGGATGGCGCACATCTTCAAGAGGCCAATCTGACTATGGCATACCTGCAAGGGACATTGTTGATTGAAGCACACCTGCAATGTGCTGTCCTTCGCGACACATGCCTGCAATGTGCTGATCTTCGTAGGGCGCGCCTACAATGTGCTATTCTTGATGAAGTACACCTACAAGGTGCCGACCTTCATGGAACGCGCCTACAGGGGGTCGGAATCGGGAGTTCTCATTCTATGTCTTTCAGAAATCGTATCTGGAACCAGATTGGCAAAAAATCTGATCTATCCGGCGCGATTTTCGCAGGTGGATTGACCAAAGAAGATGTGGATTCCCTCGCAGAAGGCTTATCTGAAAAAAAAGCAAATGATTTACGAGAGAGGTTGGAACCGCATATTGACAAACCAGCAAGCAATGAACTGCCGGAAAACCACAAGGTCATTACCGAAGCATATACTAAAGAAGAAGCCGAACAATGGATTGCCGAATACGAGAAGGATAGTTAATGCCGATTCTACACTGGCTAACACGAGACGAAAATATCCGCGCCGCCACTCGCGTGCCGTATCGCTTGCTGGAGGAAGCATCCGACCTTTCCTCTGGTGATACGGATGCCGACAATATGCTCATCCAGGGCGACAATCTTGACGCGCTCAAGGCATTGCTGCCGTTCTACTCTGGACAGGTGAAGTGCATTTACATTGATCCGCCGTATAACACGCGCTCGGCTTTCGAGCACTACGACGATAATCTCGAACACAGCAAGTGGCTGGCGATGATGTGGCCGCGCCTTGAACTTCTGCGCGAGTTACTATCAGAGGATGGATCGATTTGGGTGTCGATTGATGACAATGAGGTGCATTATCTGAAAGTCATTATGGATGAGGTATTCGGAAGAAGAAATTTCGTGGCAAATGTAGTTTGGCAAAAGAGAACTTCACCCGATTTTCGAGCAGTTCTTGGAGATGGGCACGAAAATGTTCTTGTTTCTTCAAAAAATGTATCCCTATTCCGCGAAAAAGCAAACTTACTCCCGCTAAACGAAAACCAGAAAAAGGAATACAAAAATCCCGATAATGATCCGCGTGGTCCATGGGTTTCGAGGGATTTTAGTGCACAGGGTTACAGGCCAAATCAAATGTATAAAATCGTAACGCCAGGTGGTGCTGAATACTATCCACCAGAGGGGTCTTGTTGGAAAAATGTGGAAGACGTTTTTTTAAACCAAGTGAAGGAAGGAAGATTCTGGTTTGGGAGGGATGGAAAGGGCGTTCCTCGTAGGAAAAATTATCTAGCGGAAGCAAGAGGCAGACAATCTTGGACATGGTGGCCAAATGAAGAGGTTGGCCATAATCAGGAGGCCAAGAAAGAGGTAAATATACTTTTTGGCGTAGCCAACACGTTTGACACCCCAAAACCCGAACGCCTCATTCAACGCATCCTTCACATCGCCACCGACCCCGGCGATCTCGTTCTCGATTCTTTCCTCGGATCGGGCACTACGGCGGCGGTGGCGCATAAGATGGGGCGGCGGTACATTGGTATTGAGATGGGTGAGCACGCGGTCAGTCATTGTGTTCCGCGTCTGCGGAAGGTGATTGAGGGCGAGCAGGGTGGTATTTCAAAGAGTGTCAATTGGCAGGGTGGTGGTGGGTTTCGCTTCTATCGCCTCGGTCCGCCTGTGTTTGATGAGGATGGGCAGATTCGGTCAGATATTCGATTTTCCGTTCTGGCCGCGCATGTTTATTTTAGCGAGACCGGGTATCCGTGGAAAGGGAAGGGCGATTCTCCATTTCTCGGTTTGCACGATGGGCGCGCTTATGCGTTGTTATACAATGGTATTCTTGGAGATAAGCGACCAGGTGGTGGCAATGTTTTGACCCGTGCAACATTGGTGCATATCCGCGAGGAAATCTCTAAAGCGCATCCAGACGCCGATGGACCGCTGACGGTTTATGGCGAGCAGTCGCGTTTGATGCCACAAACACTTGAGCGCGAGGGCATTATTTTTAAGCAGACGCCTTATGATGTGAAGGCTCGGATGTGAGGGGCGATCATAGTGTAAATAACTGATGTTGCGCGGTGTCCCTGTATCTCGTCAGGCTTATGGAAATCACGTCACGCATCTAATATGCGCTGAAATGCTTCGAGATTGGGCACCTGGACCGCTGTACGGAGCAACTGCTTGAGGCGTTGTAAATCGTCAATAGCGGCAATGCGAGTGGATAGGGTGTGTGTCTCGGGCATGTTAAATCGAATCTCCAGCACTTCAAGGATAGCTTCGATCGTGCTTCTTCTTTCGCCTTGTTCAATGCCCTCCTCTCTGGCTTCCTTTCTGCTTTGTTGGGTAAGGGATTGAAAAAGAGATGATTCGCGCAAGATGTCCATGATGCCCTCCTTGAAAATGATAGCAGAAATGGTTTCAGAATCATATACCAACTCGCTCAAGGCCACCATCCCAGCCAGATAATCGGCTTTGGGCGAACGAGCGATGGGACGCGCCCGAGCGGTGTGAATACACTGATGTAACCACGCATCAGATGCCATTTCCTCAGGTGGCTTCATCAATGGCGTGAAAGGAATCAGCCCCGAATGCCCCGTATCCAAGATGCGTTGGCCTTCTATTTCGATCAGTCTGATCACGCGATACCGAATCGCGATTTCGTAGCCGGGAAACTCCTGAATGTAATATCCCAGATCGTTCTGTCCCGCATCGGGTCGCAGGTAGATGGCGTTGGAGTAGATCGGTAGGCCATGATGCTCAATGGCATGTCCGATATAGCCAACCATGCGGCGCGGCATAGGCGGATTGGTGCTGCTGGCCGTTTGAAATTCGTTGTGGACTAATGCCTCCTGACCATCGATACGCACGCGAATGAAGCTGTCGCTACGGCGTGCTCTGACCGTGGGTTGCTCCGTTTCGATGACGTCAATGACCTCGATGTCGTCTCGCGAGAGAGCGAAGCGTACGAAGTGGTCGGGATAGTGTTGAATGAGGTATTTGGATATGGTGTCAATGTCTGCCATGTAAGATGCCTCGCGTCTGATGGGGTGAGTGCGTGGGACAGTCAGACACAAAGCAAATGGCAGGCCAAAAAATGGTAATCCTTTAAAAAATGAGCGATAATTTGCGTTGGAAGATGTCTAAATACTGCATTATGTTTTAAATATGCTGTATTGCCCGCTTGTTTACAACCTGAATTTAATCCGCAGATGGACGCAGATGGGCACAGATGGGCACAGATGAAAGGCGAAAAGGGTACATTTTGATCCATGAATGGGCGGTTATGTGAAAGATATGTACCGTTCAAAAAATATCCGAACCATTGTCGAGTAGCCGTGTTATGAACTTAAAACAATACCAGACTGATACGCTGTCTATTCTGCGTCGCTTCTTTGAGGAGGCGCGGATGGCGGGACCGAAGAACGCGTACGAGGCAATCACGCAAGAGCCAGAGCAGGCAATGCGGCTTGGGGGCTATGCTGGTGCTTATGTGCCGTTAAAAGAATTGTTTGATGTTCCCTATGTTTGTTTGCGCCTGCCAACGGGTGGGGGTAAGACGATTCTCGCTGCACATGCCGTGTCGGTTGCTCGCAATGCATGGATTGAGAAGGATTATCCCGTAGTGCTCTGGCTGGTGCCGACGAATACCATTCGCCAGCAGACGGTTGAGGCATTGAAGACTACGCGCCATGCGTATCGGCAGGTGTTGGATGATGCTTTTGATGGTCGGGTGCGGGTGTTCGATATTGCGGATTTTACGCATATCCGACCGCACGATATTCGCGATCATTGCTGCATTGTGGTCGGTACGATTCAAACGCTGAGGGTGAATCGTACTGAGGGGCGGAAGGTTTATGCTCACAACGAGGAGATGGAGCCGCATTTCTCTAATGTTGGGAACACTGCTCTTGGGTTGGAGAAGTTGGAACAAGGTGGTGTCAAATTTTCTTTTGCCAACTTGCTCCATATCCACCGTCCGCTGATGATTGTGGATGAGGCGCACAACGCGGTTACTGGCTTGACCCGGGAGATGCAGGCGCGGGTGAATCCGTGCGCGATTGTCGAGTTCACGGCTACGCCACGGCGCAGGTCAAATATTTTGCACAGCGTTACGGCGCAGGAATTGAAGCGCGAAGAGATGATCAAGTTGCCTATTATGCTTTCCGAGCACGATACATGGCAGAATGCTGTAAACGGTGCTATTGCCGCTTGTGCTTCTCTTGCAGAGACTGCGAGCGACGATGCCGACTATATCCGTCCCATTGTCTTGTTCCAGGCACAGCCACGAAACCAGGAGGTGACGGTTGCAGCACTGAAAGATCATCTGATGGAAGTGGAACAGATTCCGGAAGACAAGATCGCCATTGCCACTGGGAACCAACGCGAACTCGATGGTATTGATCTGTTTGACCGCGCTTGCCCTATCGAATATATCATCACGGTTGAGGCACTGAAAGAAGGGTGGGACTGTTCATTTGCTTATGTTTTTTGCTCTGTGTCGCGCATTCAAAGTGCAAAAGATGTGGAGCAACTTCTCGGTCGCGTGCTTCGGATGCCTTATGCCAAACGGCGTGGGGTTGCCGATCTCAACAAAGCGTATGCGTTTCTGTCCGAACCGTCTTTTGGAGAGGCGGCGCGAGGGCTTACTGATAAACTGGTGGGTATGGGCTTTGAGGAAGATGAGGCCCTCGACAATATCGAGCCAGTTCAACGTGCGTTCGAAGATCAGGGCGACTTGTTTGGTCCGCGTCAAGAGACAGAGTTGGTGTTCAGATACAGAGCACCGGCGACGCCAGAAGTCGTGTCCAGGCTCGAAGAGGCAGGGCAAGATGGACTGCTGGTGCGCGAAACAACTGAAGGAGAGGTTGAGATCGCAGTTACAGGTTGGATCAGTGAAGACGATGAGAAGGCGATTTGTGAGAGTTTGCCTGAACCGCAGAGAGAAGATTTTGTTGATGCTGTTGCGAAATATCACGACGAGATCAAGGATAGAATATCGCCTGCTGAACAAGGGGAGAAATTCGAGGTTCCGCGTCTGATGTCGGATATCCAGGGTACGCTGGAATTTGCCGATACGGACATTTTTATGGAATACCACGATTGGTCGCTGCTCAATTATTCCCCAAAGATGGACGAAGATGAGTTCACGATCCGCGAGACAGCACGCAGTTTTGAGATTGATATTGAAGGCAAGCGCGTCACCTATCAGTTTGCCAGTGAGGATGAGCAATTGGCTCTGGATATTGCTGCGGAAAGCTGGACGCCAGAGTCACTTGTCCTGTGGCTTGACCGACAGGTGCGACAGATGGATATTCACCAGAGCGAACTGCTCAAATGGCTACGCGAACTGGTCAATCATTTGCTCAAGGCACGCGGCATGTCCATCTCCGCACTGATGCGTTGTAAATTTCTGCTTGCCAACACAATTGCGAAAAAAATCAATGCCATTCGCCAGCAGGAGCAAAACAGTGTTTATCAGCGGTGTCTTTTTGCGCCTGGGTCTAAGGTCTCGGTTTCGTTCGACTCTGCTTTCACATTTGTGGATGGGATGTACCAGGATCAAAGATACTATCGTGGACGCTGGAAGCCGTGTAAGCATTTTTTAGGTACGGATCGCGTTCCCGCTTTTGATGGTGTTGAAGATGGCGAGGAGACGCAGTGTGCTCAGGTCATCGACAGTCTGGCAGAAGTGAAATACTGGATTCGCAACGTAGCGCGTCATTCGGAGTCGTTCTTTCTGCCGACTCCGACGGACAAATTCTATCCGGACTTTGTTGCGCAGTTGGAGGATGACCGTCTTTTTGTCGTCGAGTACAAGGGTGCACATATTGCCGAGGGGTCCGATACCGCGGATAAGCGAACCATAGGTGCTCTTTGGGAGCAGGAAAGCGATGGCAAAGGGCTGTTCATCATCGCGGAGATGAACGTCGATGGCAAGGATGTACGACAGCAGTTGATAGAAAAAATTGGCAATGTTTAGATAAGAGGAGACGACAATATGGCGGCTACAATTCAACTGGCTCCCGAAGCGGAGAAACGAATTGATTCCCTCGTGGCGCGAACAGGGCGCAGCAAGGATTTCTTTCTTGGGGAGATTATCAAACGCGGTCTTGAGGATGTGGAGGATTATTATCTTGCCGCAGAAGTATTGGAGCGCGTCCGAGAAGGTACAGAGGCGGTGTACTCAGATGCTGAAGTGAGACGAGAACTTGACCTTTCATGAGAATGTTTAGAAAATAAACAGTCAGCGAAAAGCCTCCTGGATCGCGGCTCAACACCATGCCGCGATGACACTCTCATTTTAACGTAGTAAAGCTGAAAGCTGATCGCTCCTTACTCTGTGTTCATCTGATGGGCAGGCACGAGCGGTTTCTATCCAGGCCCGTTCACACACACTGCCCCCACATCATCTGCGTCTATCTGCGTTCATCTGCGGATGCTTTTAGGAGAAAAATTTGAAGACAATGCTCATTACAGGCGGTGCCGGGTTTATTGGCAGCCATTTTGTGCGATATGTTCTCGATGCGTATCGCGATTATCGCGTTATCAATTTGGACAAGCTGACGTACGCGGGCAATCTGGACAATCTGCTGGATGTTGTGGACGATTCCCGGTATGAATTTGTGCGGGGGGATATTTGCGATGCTGGGCTGGTCAATGATTTGATGCAGCGGGTCGATCTGGTGGTGAATTTTGCTGCTGAGAGCCATGTGGATCGGAGCATTATGGGTGCCGAGGAGTTTATGAAGTCCAATGCGCTGGGTGTGTACACGCTGCTCGCTGCAGCGCGAGATTGCGGTGTTGAGCGGTTTTTGCAGGTGAGTACAGATGAGGTGTATGGGTCTTTGGACGAGGACGAAGATCCGTGGACCGAGGATGCACCAATTGCACCGCGCAATCCATACTCGGTGGCGAAAGCGTCTGGCGATATGATGGCGCGGGCATTTGCCATTACTTATGGTTTGCCCGTGGTGATTACGCGTGCATCCAATAATATTGGTGGGTTTCAATATCCCGAGAAGCGCGTGCCCATTTATATTGCCAATGCGATGGATGATCTTGCATTGCCCGTGTATGGCGCGGGGACGGCGATTCGCGATCATCTCTATGTGACGGATCACTGCGAGGCGATTGATCTGGTGCTGCATAAGGGCGCGCAGGGCGAGGCGTATAATGTGGGGGGTGAGAATGAAGCGGATGGCCTTTCTGTTGCGGAAAAAATTCTGGAGTATTTGGAGAAGCCGAAAGATTTAATGCAGCATGTGGCTGATCGGCCCGGGCACGATATGCGGTATTCTTTAAATGCATCAAAAATTATGGCGCTGGGGTGGAAGCCGAAGTACAATTTTGAAGAGTCATTGCGCCTGACGGTTGAGTGGTATTTGGGCAATGAAGATTGGTGGCGAAAAATTCGAGATAGCGCAGGGTATCGAGATTATTACAGGCGGCAATACGATGAGCGGAAATAGGTGGTGGGGATGAAAAACCATAAGTATCCGCAGATGACGCAGATAGACGCAGATGAGAATGCGGGTGAAATGAATGTAGGGGCAGTGCCTTGTGCCTGCCCGTCATATAGACGCGGATGAGAAACGGAATAAAATCTGGTAATAAAAGAAGGAAACGCCTCGGCACGCGCTGGGGCGTTTTTTGTTGGAAGCAATTGGAATTTTTCAAATTTGGCGTTGACAAATCTGAGCAAATTGTATATTCTTTTTTTTGAACCTCGTGCTTTGATGCAATCTGCATCTCTTCCGGTCTCGACACTTCTTCTGTCGGGAATCCTACGGGTTCACAATCTAGACAGGATTACAAAATTCTGAGTTGATTGCTCACAAGGATATGGCTTGACGCTTAACAGAGGAGTTGGTATGAGCGTAGCTGAAGATGGCCCTTCTGGCCTTGTTTTCCCTTTAGATGATTCAGAAATATTTCCTGTAAAACAGTGCCTTCAGGACGCTGGTTTTTCCCGTGATGACGAGGAATGGCTAATTCGCGTTTTTGAACGTCCAGACTGTTTTGGCGATCGCAGCAGTGACGCTGTATTCAAAGGCGAGTTTGCGGATTATTTTGAGCGTGTCCTGCTTGGGGTCGTGGACAAGTTAGGAGAGCCGGATCAAACCGAGAAAGACCGCCAAACCCGCCTATCACTGCTTTTGAGCTTTTTGCTCGGGTTTGGGCCTATCTACAGCGAAGTGGTTCAGCCCAATGATAAGCTGGTGAAATCAGGTAGAGACTGGGTTATTCCCGCGTGGGTTGACGAGTTTCAAAGGCAGGCGGTGTTTAGTGCAAGACGTTTGGATTGGCACAAGCTCATAGAAATTAGGGATGCGCATACTTTCCTATTCTTTGACCTGATTCCATTTCTTTTTTCAGAAGGCGTGCCTTTAGATCTGGTCGTCAATTTTGAGTTGTTGAATCCGATTCGGCGACAAGGATGGTCCAATAATGATTTTAGTGATCCTGAACAGATTGAATTTTGGTTAATCTGGCGATTCCGGGATAACGCAGAACGTTGCGATATAATCAGATTGGACACCGTTTTACAAGTGTTTTCCAGTTTTCCGGAAGATGTTTTGGGCGATAAAATTTTTGGTCTCCTGCATGCCATTGAATATGCTACGAATATTGGCTTTGCGTCGGGTAAGGAACGTTTGAAGCACGCAGGTTACGGATGGCAGATTGTTGCAGATGAGTTAATCCCATTCCTGGAACTTTTGGATGAAAGAGAACCTGAGTTAAGTCGAGGACGCGCATCTTTGCTCAAGGCCTGGTGGTGGTTATCTGTATTGATTTACAGTAGGGGTATGGGCGGGTTGGAGTCTGGTCTGTCAGATGAACTGAGAAATCGGCTTGTCGCAAGTGCTACCAAACACATGGGAATATTGCGGAAAGTGCTGCGAGAGACGCCTGAAGACTTTAAACATAAGGATCCAACAGGTGCGCCCGTTTACGATTTTTATCATATGGCTTTTGAGGTGTTGTTAATTTTTTCCTCTCCGTGGCGATGCTTGAAGTCCTTATTACTGGCTTTCACGGAGATGACTGAACCAGCCGTTGCCTCGGATCTTAGCCACTGGTCCGGATCTGATAAAGAGCCTCCGCCTCATCCATATAATAAAATCCCTTCTTGGATTGAAATCTCTATGGATCTTCGGAATCTTCAGAGTGAACTGAATAGAGACCCGCACTTGCAGGGGTTGCGCGAAGAGTTTGCAAGGTTTTGTCTTGAAAGGCTGAAAACAAAAAAAAATGACACAAGTCGCAGCGAGAAAGTATCGGATTATGCAGATGGAGATTTCGTAGAACCTCGGTCTATATGGCGACAGTGTTATGTGCGGGCATTGGCGGCATTGCGCGTTAATCCCGGAGGAAGAGCACACAGAACGCTTTTCTGGCTCTCTAAAAACGATCCCAATAAAAATGTCCGCGAATTTGCGAAAAGAGCGCACAGACAAATTCGGCATCTCAACCGCAGAAAACCAAATTTAGAGCGCGGTGCCTCGCCTCGCCGACCCCTATTTGAAGCCTTTTGGTGGCTTCGCCAGGCACATCTCTTGGCACTGGGAAAAGAGATCGATCAAGCAGATGCTATGCGAACGCGCAGAACAGAATTGTACTGGTAGTTATAGTGTCTCTCTGAGGCGATAAATAACAATGAGAAAGGAGGTGATATTATGGCGAAATCAAGAATTAATCGCGGTGGTGGTCAAGGCAGCAGCCGTGGACAAGGTGCTGGCTGGCCCAGTAGAACCGGCAATCCCTCATGCGGCGGTTAAACCAACGCTCCGCCAAAACGCAAGTAATTGGCTGGTGCTGACCACGGTATCTCTTTTACCCGTCAACACCTCTGCCAATAAATAGCTTCAAAAGTATTCCCTCCCGATGCGTCGCACTTCGAGGCTCCAATAGCCTCACTCTTGATCCCTTTGGGATTGTGCCCCGATGCATCCTTTCACGACAACTGGGATAGAAACATCGTCCCCTTAATGCCATTTGCGAAAGGAGTTCCAAAATGCAAATCACTGACAAATGTGCTGATAAAGCCCATTCCTCCGAATTCTCAGTTGATTCCTCAACCCAGTTAGATCTGTTGTTTATCTCTTTAGATTGGTCGCGGCCTAAAGATCTGAGAAGACCGCTTGCTATGGCCTCTATAGAGGCTTATTTCAGGAAAAATCAAACCGGGGATGTAAAATCAGAATTCAAAAACTTCAATCTGAATTCTCCCAACTTTAGAGTTCGTGATGTATTGAAACTCATTGAGGAGAGCCGTCCGAAATTTCTCGCACTTGGGGGTTATATTTGGAACGAGAAATACGTTCCAGATGTAGTTCGTTGGGCTAAGGTCCAATACCCAGAGATAATAATTATTTTGGGTGGTCCACAAGTTACTTATGGCGATCACAGCTTGGCAAAAGAGTATCCCGGAGTGGATTATTTTGTTAAAGGAGAAGGAGAGGTGCCTTTCACGGAATTGATCAACGCAATATCTCGTTGTGAGACACCAGATCGCCACTTTTTAATCAAGTATGCGATTTACACGCCTGAAACTCTCAAAAAGGGAGAATGTGACCGCAGCTTTCCCCCTGATTTGGATAAGTTAGAGTCTCCCTACTTGAGTCACATCCTCCCAGTTGAACAAAACCAAGCATTTGTCCGTTGGGAGACTCTGCGTCGGTGTCCATACCAATGTTCGTTTTGTCAGTTTCGTTTGGCAGGACATAAGACAGCAGAAATCAATCACGGACGACTTTTTCAAGAGCTTGAGTATTTCAAAGAGAAGGGAGTTCAAGAGATTAACGTACTCGATCCGATATTCAATCTCCGGGCAGATCACTATTTAGCAATCTGTAAAAAAATAGAGGCTTTAGGAATTCGGGCGAGATTCTACTTTCAGTGCCGATTGGAATTGCTTTGCCTTAAGGACGGTGAGCAATTCCTGGAATTTTGTAGAAATCATGACGTTTGGCTTGAATTTGGTGTTCAAACTTTTGAAGAAAAGGAGTCTAAAGCCATAGATTGAGGGAATAATTATCCAAAAATTGATCAGGCGATTGAACTATTACATCGATTCAATGTCCCCTTTGATCTCCATCTTATTTTTGGATTGCCATTTCAATCGTTAGACAATTTTCTGTCGAGCTATGAAAGGGCTATAGATGCCTGTCCGCGAGGACTCTATCTTTTTCCACTCAATGTACTCAAAGGTACAGAACTTTACTTGAAACGCGATAAATGGGGCTATAAATTCGACATTGAGGACAATAACATCCTCTTGCAGAGTAGATGGATGGGAGCGCGCGAAATCATAGGTTTAAAAAAGATCGCAGAAGATATAAATCGATGTTCAAAGCAAGTCCGAGATAGTGATGGGTTGCTTCAATTTCCTGATTTGCGGGAAATAATAAAAAATTATCTGTGTAGAGAAGGAGGTACCTGATCTGCTGGGCGAGAATGGGTTATTATTTTAGATAGCTGATAGACCATGACAGAAGATTAAAAAACTGCTCTGACAGATATTGTCGGGGCAGTTTATTTTTTTGCGGTTACAATTTCTTTGAGGAAACATCCCGTGTGAGAAGGTGGCGGGATCTGTAAATTGGAGAGATCATTATTCCGGCAATCGCTGGGGCGTTTTTTGTTGGGAATGCGAGTGAAGGGTGAAAGACAAACGCCCGACTTATCACTCCCATATTCCTCACCCGTCATTCCCGCAGGCTTGTAGCGGGAATCCAGTTGAAAAATTCTTTGAATTTTCCAAATATGGGTTGACAATCCAGACAAATTGGCTATTCTTTGGGTCGAACCTCGTGCTTTGATGCAGTTTGCATCTCTTCCGGTCTCGACACTTCTTCTGTCGGGAATCCTGCGGGTTCGCAATTTGAAACAGGATCTCAAAATCCTGAGTTGATTGTTCTACAGGGATATGGCTTGCTTAGTAGAGGAGTCGGTATGAGCGATGCCGAAGATGGCCACTCTGGCCTTGTTTTCCTTGATGAAATACCCCTATTAGACAGTGCGCTAAGAGCGCATAGACAAATTCGGCATCTCAACCGCAACAAGCCGAATTTAGATTGCGGTGCCTCGCCTCGTCGACCACTAAAGCCTTTTGGTCGCCCAGCGCATCTCTTGGCACTGGGAAAAGAGATTGATCAAGCAGATGCTATGCGAACGCGCAGAACAGAACTGTACTGAACATGCGAGAAAATGATCGTTTCAATTGGGTAGTATTCCTCTGAGGCGATGGATGCCAACGAGAAAGGAGGTAAGAAAATAGGTAAATCAAACGTTAGTCGCGGTGGTAGTAAAGGTGGGAGTAGTGGAAGCAATAGAAAAGTCGAATTAATTTTTTAGGAGGGTTTATATGGCAGATAAACGCAAAAAGGGCAAGGGCCGGTCAATAGCCGGTTCCGCTGTTGCAGTGACACCCAATGCCGCGATCGCACCGACAATAACGCCGCGTGCAGTTACGGATCCGGGTGTTATTGATCAAGGTCGAGTTTTTTCCGAAGCTGTCCGTCAGACCCAGCCCTTGGTCGCAGCGGGATCCCGAGAGGCGGCTCAAGCTGCTCGAGCAGTAAGTGATGGTACTGCACTTCCAAATGGACTCCGGCCAGAAACGTGTGAGCGGTTGGTGACGAGCGGAAAAGAACTCGAGAGCCTCGTCTCCGGAGCCAATCCAAAGGGCAAAGGGGCGGAAGTGGTGGTTGCTAAATATTACCTCGACCTTCACGCTGGCCGAGATCCAGGTATTACTAATTCCCCGCATAAAATCGCCACGAATGTCTATGACATTCGGCTTTCGCCGGATCACACGAGCCGAAAGGATCTGGTATTCCAGTTTCGCACTAAAGACGGAATGTTGATAACTAAGCTAAACGGTCAGGTTAAAACGGGATCGAGTCGATATGTTTCTCGTGAGTTGGTGCGGATGGCTGAATCGCCCGGATACGGACAAGTCGGATATGTCGATTCCCGTTTCGTCAATCCTGACGGTACACCACGAGTAGCACCAGACGGCTTTACTGCTCGCGAGGCTCGTCGGCTACAGGAGGCGAAAGTCCAGTTACGCGGTATCAAGGATTTGGACGCACAGGCGGAGCAACTCGTCGAGAATATTAGTAGGTACGCAGATGATGGACTCGACCCGGTTGCTCGTCGGCAGCTTCAACAATTGCGGGATGATATCGCGATGGCTTACCAATCGCGCAATGTAGCAACTCGAGTGGCTGGAGGTGCTGCTTTTGCGGCGGCAACTGCAGCGATTCTATCCCTAATTGTTCAGGCAGCCTCTGGCGGCGATATCGATGTCGCCGAAGTAGGTAAGGCTGCAGGTAAAGGAGCACTTTTCGGTGCTGGAGGTGCAATAGCGGACGCTGGTATCTTTCACGCTGCGTCATCGCTTGGAATGACGCCTGAGGCGGCGAAGGCGGTGGCGCAGAATGGAGTTGCCGCTGGGTTCTGTTTCATAGCTGTGGGGACCGATCTGTTTTCAGAGATCAGATCCGCACGCCAAGGGGACATTTCTGTTGCGAATGCGGTGGCTGGCAGCGCTGTCAAGTCTGCTCTTGATGTGTTGCCATTGGTTCTTGCGCCCCTTGGAATCGCTGGTGTCCCGATTCTAGTCGGGGCTCAGATAGGTGGTCGGTGGGGCATCGCTCGGGTACGGGAAGCTGACAGAAAGCTGGAGATCGCTATCGAGGAGGATCTGCAGGAAGTATCACGTCTGCACATGATCTGGGATGAAATAGAACACGAATACGAATCAGTGGTTCGCGCATGCGATGAGACCGACGCGCTCTTTGAGCAAGTGATGTCTCAAACTGCCGGGCCATCCTTAAGTGTTATCAGATCGTAATCGAAAGGAAAAAATATGAATTACTATCAGGTTGCTGGTGTAGTTGCGCTCGGCGGAATCGTTATCGGTTCCGTAGTGTGGGGCGTTGATCAGTTCCAAAAGCGAAAAAGAGAACAGGAACAATTCCGGCGTGAGCGTGCGGACTTTAAGGCACGCACCGAGATTGGGAGACAGATGGTCACTGATCTGTCCTCGCGTCTCGTGAAAAAGGACGAGCAAGTCCGCGTACTCCTACAAGAGAATCAATTGCTCAAAGAACGAGATACAGAAACACTTTGGCAGACTTTTGCTTGATCTTCAACCCTGATTATCTGAAGGGAACTCGAGCTAAATTTTGAGTAGAAGGACATACATGATCCACCGTGCAAGAATGGATTTTTGTTCTCTGTAGCTGACATACCACGTCAAAGAAGTGCCTCGACGATGTTTGTCGAGGCACTTTTCTCTTTTGGCTTGAAACGTGTCAAATTCAAGGTCATAAGCTCTTGAGGCATTCCTGAGAATACTCTATGTTTGAAACATACAAATGGGCAAGCGGTACATATCTTTCACATGACCACGCATTAATAGCTCAAAATGTACCCTTTCGCCTTTCATCTGTGCCCATCTGCGGCCATCTGCGGATTTAAATTCAGGTTGTGAACAAGGACATAATACGGGTATTTGAGTGCTGTCCATACAATTTGTCGCGCGATGCTGTGACATTGGCATGATATTTGCTTTGGATTCTGACAGTTGCGTGTGTTCCAAATCAGGAAGGGTCTCATGGATCTCATCCGTGGATCATCGGAGACTTGACGCGACGTGTGAAATCAAATAGATTTGGATATGTTCGGATCACTGGCAGAAAAGGGATTGCACATGGCTACTGAAACCATTGAAGGTATTGCCCAAAAGCAAGCCAAACAAGAGGGGCAATTTGACCAGTTCAGCAAACGCTTTGAGGACGCTCAAATGATGCTGGTTCAGGCAATCAACGGCCTGCGCGAAGACAACAAGTTTTTGCTCTCGCGTTTTGACGCAGTGGATAGCAAAATCGGTGAGGTCAACCGCTGGCGTTGGGCAACAACGATTGCGGCGGTTATTGCGGCGTGTGCGCTCTATCGCGTTTTTTTCCCATGACTCAAATAGTGTCTGACACTTTACAGTGCATAGGGCACGGCTTCACTGGATTGGATTATGGTAGGAAAAACAGACGGCGAAAGAGTATCCATTTGGAGTGTTGGGGATAGGGAAAGATTGTTCTTTGTAGGCCTCTCTTTGGCATTCTTTGCTGTTGGGTTGTGGTTTGCCCTTTGTCATATTATGCAAGATGGTTTCACCAATGAGGCGATCTTTGATTCCATAAAAATTATTGGCCCAATAGGTCTTTCGGCAATCACCTTAACATTTTTTTTAATGGAGGGCAGGAATCTCATGCTTGTTCCAATTGAAAAATATCGCAGAAAACGCTACGAAGAAGGTCGGCAAGAGGGACACCAGGAAGTATTTGCGACAATTCAAGAGAAATATCCGAATATTGACCTGGCGGTCATCCGTGCGGCACTAAAAGAGAAAAATGGGAGTGGAATAGACGATCACAAATAAGCGACATTTTGACAATGGGCATTAGAGTAAAGGAACAGGGAACGCGCCATTGAATATCTTTTTTTGATTCGCTTTGATATCCACAATTCGGAGTGTCTGAACGATTGTGTACAGAATGGGAAATATTAAAAAACGCCCCGGTGATATTTGTCGGGGCACTTTTTATTTTCAACGACTTTTTAATCCGTGTCATCCGTTAATCCGCGTCATCCGCGATACTCTTTGAGGAAACAGCCCGTGTGAGAAGATGGATTTTGGGCGATGGTTTCTGGCGTACCGGTTGCGACGATGTGTCCGCCGTCTTCACCTGCGTCGGGTCCGAGGTCGATGACCCAGTCTGCGCGTTTGACGATGTCGAGGTTGTGTTCTATGATGAGGATGGTGTTGCCGCGGTCAACGAGGCGGTCGAGTACTTCGATGAGGACGCGGATGTCGTCAAAGTGCAATCCCGTGGTGGGTTCGTCAAGGAGGTAAAGCGTTTTGCCCGTGGCGGTTCGCGCCAGTTCGGTTGCGAGTTTGACGCGCTGTGCCTCGCCGCTAGAGAGGGATGTGGCCGGTTGACCGAGGCGGAGATAACCCAGGCCCACGTCGGCGAGTGATTTGAGTTGTCGCTGTGCGGCTGGGATGTTGCGGAAGAAGGTTCGGGCACGATTTACTGTGAGGTTTAAGACGTCGGCAATTGAAGTGCCTTTGTATCGGATCTCAAGGGTTTCTCTGTTGTATCGACTGCCACCGCATACGTCGCAGGTGACGAAAACATCGGGCAGGAAGTGCATTTCGATACGGCGCAGGCCATCGCCCTGGCAGGCTTCGCAGCGCCCGCCTTTGATGTTGAAGCTGAAGCGCCCGGCACCGTAACCGCGCACTCGGGATTCGGGCAGTTGGGCATAGAGTTCGCGTATTGCTGTGAAGAGGCCCGTGTATGTGGCGGCATTTGATCGCGGGGTGCGCCCGATTGGGGATTGGTCTATGCGAATGACTTTGTCGATTTGTTCAACGCCTTCGATAGATGTGTGGGATAAGGGTTCTGTGCTGGCGCGATGGAGTTGCCGGGCGAGCGCGGGATACAGGGTGTGATTGATGAGCGAGCTTTTGCCCGAGCCGGATACGCCGGTGACGCATACAAAGACCCCCAGTGGAATATCGATATCGATGTTTTGCAAGTTGTGTCCGTTGGCGCCCCTGATTGAGAGATGCCCACGAGGTTGGCGAATGTCGGGGGGGAGAGGAATGGTTTTTCGACCGGAGAGATAATTGCCAGTGAGAGAATTTTCGTCGGCGATCACGGTTTCTGGCGGTCCCTGTGAGATAATTTTGCCGCCTTGTTCGCCCGCGCCTGGCCCCAGGTCGATGAGATGATCGGCCATTTGCATGGCTTCGCGGTCGTGTTCGACCACGATGACCGAGTTGCCCAAATCGCGCAGGTTGCAGAAGGTGTCGATGAGTTTGCGATTGTCGCGGGGGTGCAAGCCTATACTGGGTTCGTCGAGTACGTAGAGAACACCGACGAGGCGGGTTCCGATTTGTGTGGCGAGGCGAATGCGCTGAAATTCACCACCTGAAAGCGTTGCGGCTCTGCGATTGAGCGCGAGATACCCCACGCCGACATCGACGAGAAATGCAAGGCGGTTTTCAATTTCGCGTATGAGGGGGGCGGCGATCTCGGCTGCGTTGTTTTTGAGGTCCAGAGTTTGGAAGAATTGCCCGATTTTTGCAATGGGCATGCTGGCAATGTCGGCAATTGTAGAATTGGAAATTGTGACGGCGAGAGCTTCTGGGCGCAAGCACGTGCCCTGGCAGGTGGGGCAGGTTTGCCCGCGCATAAAACGTTCGATTTTTTCCCGTGCTTCATCGGAGGTAGCTTCTTTGTATTGGTGCTGGAGATCGGGTATAACGCCAGCTTTTTCTCTGAGGATTGTTCTTTGAACGGTTTTGGAAAGTTTGGAAAAGGGTGTTGAGGGATCGAATGATAGGTTGCGCGATAGGCGTTGAAGTTGTTCTACCTGGCGTTTGCCCTTGGGGATACCCCAGGGGGCAATCGCGCCTTCGAGGATGGATTTTGAAGGATCGGGTACGACGAGATCGGGATCGACTTCAAAAACTGTACCCGTACCGCTGCAAGTGGGGCAAGCGCCGTGCGGGCTGTTGAAGGTAAAGAGACGCGGTTCTATTTCTTCGATTTCAAAGTGGCCTTCTGTGCAGGCAAAGCGCGTGGAAAACGTCCATTCCTCATCGTCAATGATGTCGAGTGTGGCTGTGCCGTTGGCAAGGTCGAGGGCTGTTTCGAGTGAGTCCGCGAGGCGTGCGGCCATGTTCGTGCGCACAACGAGGCGGTCGATGACGGCTTCGATATTGTGCGCTATTTTTTTATCGAGAACGATATCGCTATCCAGTGACGCAACTTCGCCATCAACGCGCACCCTGAGATAGCCTTCCTTGCGCAACTGGTTGAAAGTACTCAGGTGGGTGCCTTTGGCATTTCGGATCAAGGGCGCGAGTATCTGGAGGCGTTGTCCTTCGGGCAGTGCGAGTACGCGATCGACAATTTGCGCGACGCTCTGGCGCACAATGGT
Source organism: Candidatus Latescibacterota bacterium (assembly GCA_965205975.1). Taxonomy (GTDB): domain Bacteria; phylum Latescibacterota; class UBA2968; order UBA2968; family UBA2968; genus VXRD01. The sequence continues at coordinate 3,324,393 of OZ242195.1, read as the reverse complement.
CTGGCTGCATATCGGACAATGCGGCGTGCCTATTCTGGCGAATAAGAGACGCAAGTAGTCATAGACTTCGGTTATGGTGCCCACTGTTGATCGCGGTGTGCGGGGGATGCCGCGTTGTTGGATTGCCACAGCAGGTGAGAGACCTTCTATGCTGTCGGCGTCGGGTTTGTCCATGAGATCGAGAAATTGCCGCGCATAAGCGGATAGCGATTCCACATAACGGCGTTGCCCTTCGGCATAGACCGTATCGAAGGCCAGCGACGATTTTCCCGACCCCGATGGTCCGGTGATGACGACGAGGCAGTTGCGCGGAATATCCAGATCGATATTTTTGAGGTTGTGCTGACGCGCACCTCTGATGGTGATTGTATCGCTCATTGACATGATAAAAAATGAAAAAAATTCAGGCACTTAATTTTTAAGTGCCTGAAAAATAAAGTGCGGCAGAGAGGACTCGAACCCCCAACCCTCTGGTCCGAAGCCAGATGCTCTGTCCAATTGAGCTACTGCCGCTGTGCAGATAATATACGGATTGTGATCGTGTTTTGCAAGCGGAGGAATTAGCTTGACAGGATACAGTGAGAGGTGTAATTAAGATGTTGTCTCGAAATTCTATTTGTCTTCTCACGGAGGTGTAATTTGAATACGCGTTCAAAAACGCTATTTGACGCAGCACAACAGGTGATTCCCGGCGGTGTGAATAGTCCCGCAAGAGCTTATGGCCCCGTAGGTGGTGATCCGCTCTTTATTGTGAAAGGTGAGGGGGCGCGAATTGTCGATGCCGATGGGGCATCTTATATCGATTTTGTGGGTTCCTGGGGACCGCTTATTTTGGGCCATGCACATCCAGAAATTGTCGCGGCTGTCAATGCAGCGGCTGCTGGGGGCACGAGTTTTGGCGCGCCGACAGAAATTGAGGTGAAGATGGCTCAATTGGTCACCGAAATGGTGCCGAGCGTGGAAATGGTGCGGATGGTAAATTCGGGTACAGAAGCCACGATGTCGGCTATTCGGCTGGCTCGCGGACACACGGGGCGAAACAAAATTGTCAAATTTGAGGGATGCTGGCACGGGCATGCCGATAGTTTTCTGATTCAGGCGGGGTCTTCAGCACTTACGATGGGCGCGCCGAGCAGTCCGGGGGTTACACCTGGAACTGCAGCGGATTCGATTACTGTGCCTTTTAATGATCTGGAAGCTGTTGAAAAAGCCGTTGTGGAAAATAGGGATGAGATCGCGGCTGTTATTGTTGAGCCTGTGGCTGGCAATATGGGGGTGATTCCGCCGGCACCAGGGTTTTTGCAGGGGTTGAGAGATATAACGGCAGAGATGGGCATTGTGCTGATTTTCGATGAGGTCATCACCGGGTTTCGCGTCAGCCAGGGTGGGGCGCAGGAGCTTTATGGGGTGACGCCAGACTTGACGACTCTGGGGAAGATTATTGGCGGTGGGTTGCCCGTTGGTGCTTTTGGTGGCAGGCGAGAAATTATGTCAGATATTTCGCCTCTGGGAAAAATGGTGTCGCAGGCCGGCACATTGTCGGGCAATCCCCTGGCTATGACAGCGGGATATGAGACACTCAGGCGATTGCAAGAACCGGGTGTTTATGAGGCGTTGGAGGCAAAAGCGCAGACTCTGGAGACAGGTATTCTGGAAAACTTAAAATCTCTGGGATTGAAATATCAGACCAATCGGGTGGGGTCGATTATGACCTTGTTTTTTACGGAAGCACCTGTGGCGTCATTCGATGCTGCCAATGCGTGTGATCAGGATTTGTTCGCCCGGTATTTTCGAGAGATGCTCAATCGAGGTGTTTATCTGGCTCCGTCGCAGTTTGAGGCTGCGTTTGTCTCTCTGGCTCATTCCGACGCGGATATTGACGCGACTATCAAGGCAAATTACGAAGCCCTAAAAGCATGTATAAATTAAAAAAAATACTGCCGGTACTTTTGCTTTTTTTATGTGGCTGTAGCTCGCCACATGGCGATTATCTTCATCAATTGCGGTCGGGTTCGGTTGATCAGCGCATTGATGCTGCTGCCTTTTTGGGCGCACAGCGAGTTTTTGAGGCTGTTCCCCATTTGCGTGCTGCTTTGCGCGACACTGTCACATCTGTGCGCACAAAGGCAGCCTGGGCGTTGGGAATGTTGCGGGCGAAGGAAGCATTGCGCGATCTGATCCGAATGCTTGGAGACAAAGACCGGGATGTGCGCCAGATTGTCGCATGGTCATTGATGCAAATTGAAGAGCCTGAAGCTATTTCAGCACTTGAACGCGCTATGGCGTCTGAACCCGACGCCTGGGTAAAAAAAGATATGGAGCGGGCAGTGCGCTATTTGAGGCAGTTTGATGGTGAAGCAGATGTTGAAGAAGGCCGTGTGAGAGGGGAGTTTTTTTGAAAATAGTTTGACTTTCGCATTCTTGTTTTATATATTTCGCTCTCTGCATCAAAAATGGTGCAGAATTTTGCTTGACTTACAAATGTCGATTTGATAGATTTATCCCTTACCGGCACTTTGTAAGTCAAGAGTGCCTATTTTGTTCTTTGAAAATCAAATAACGTGCATGTGTTATTCAAAAGCTTGGTAGGTTCTCAAGGTTTCTTGAGAATTTCAGTAATTTGCAAAAAAAGCCCATAATATGGGCTCTCTCATTTTTTTCACGGAGAGTTTGATCCTGGCTCAGAACTAACGCTGGTGGCGTGTCTTAGTCATGCAAGTCGAACGAGAAAGTACCCTTCGGGGTGCGAGTAAAGTGGCGAACGGGTGAGTAACACGTGGGTAACCTACCTTTGAGTGGGGAACAATCCCTCTAACGAGGGGCTAATACCGCATAATGCAGCGGCTCCGCATGGAGACAGTTGTTAAAGGGGCAGCTTCGGTTGTCTCGCTTGAAGATGGACCCGCGGTCCATTAGCTTGTTGGTGAGGTAACGGCTCACCAAGGCAACGATGGATAGCCGGCCTGAGAGGGTGTACGGCCACACTGGAACTGAGAAAGGTCCAGTCCCCTACGGGGGCCAGCAGTCTAGAAATTTGCGCAATGGGCGAAAGCCTGACGCAGCGACGCCACGTGGAGGATGAAGCCCTTAGGGGTGTAAACTCCTGTCAGAAGGGAAGAATGCAGGAAATAACTTTTCCTGTTTGACGGTACCTTCAGAGGAAGCCCCGGCTAACTTCGTGCCAGCAGCCGCGGTAATACGAAGGGGGCAAGCGTTGTTCGGATTTACTGGGCGTAAAGGGCGTGCAGGCGGACCGATAAGTCGTCTGTGAAATCTGTCGGCTCAACCAACAACTTGCAGTCGAAACTATCGGTCTTGAGTACAGGAGAGGAGAGCGGAATCTCAGGTGTAGCGGTGAAATGCGTAGATATCTGGGAGAACACCGGTGGCGAAGGCGGCTCTCTGGCCTGATACTGACGCTGAGGCGCGAAAGCTAGGGGAGCGAACGGGATTAGATACCCCGGTAGTCCTAGCTGTAAACGATGGGTACTAGGTGTTGGAGGTATTGACCCCTCCAGTGCCGCAGCTAACGCATTAAGTACCCCGCCTGGGGAGTACGGTCGCAAGGCTGAAACTCAAAGGAATTGACGGGGACCCGCACAAGCGGTGGAGCATGTTCCTCAATTCGATGCAACGCGAAGAACCTTACCCGGGTTTGACATATACCGGACAGCCCTAGAGATAGGGCCTTCTTCGGACTGGTATACAGGTGCTGCATGGCTGTCGTCAGCTCGTGTCGTGAGATGTTGGGTTCAGTCCCGCAACGAGCGCAACCCCTATCCTTAGTTGCCAGCACGTCATGGTGGGAACTCTAGGGAGACTGCCTATGTTAAGTAGGAGGAAGGTGGGGATGACGTCAAGTCCTCATGGCCCTTACGCCCGGGGCTGGAAACGTGCTACAATGGCCGGTACAAAGGGCTGCAATACCGCGAGGTGGAGCTAATCCCAAAAAACCGGTCTCAGTTGGGATTGGAGTCTGCAACTCGACTCCATGAACGTGGAATCGCTAGTAATCGTGGATCAGCATGCCACGGTGAATACGTTCCCGGGTCTTGTACACACCGCCCGTCAAGTGATGAAAGCCGGGAATACTCGAAGTCAGTAGTCCAACCCTCGGGAGGGCACTGCCGAAGGTAGGTCCGGTAATTGGCACTAAGTCGTAACAAGGTAGCCGTATCGGAAGGTGCGGCTGGATCACCTCCTTTCTAGGGAGACGCGATGTAAGGCCACAGGCGCTTACATCTACTCCTAAGGTCAATACCAGGTTTGGCATGTGCACGTTATTTGGTTTTTGAAAGGCCGGGATTTTTCCCGGCTTTTTAAGGCGGGCCTATAGCTCAGTTGGTTAGAGCGCGCGCCTGATAAGCGCGAGGTCAGTGGTTCAACTCCACTTAGGCCCACCAAACTACAAAATATTTGGGGATATAGCTCAGATGGGAGAGCGCTGGCTTTGCAAGCCGGAGGTCACCGGTTCGATCCCGGTTATCTCCACCAAAGTTGTATTTTAACAGAATTTGCAACTGCTCTTTGACAATTGAATATGAATTGGGTATACACAATTTGCCAAACTGAAGTATGGATTCTTTGCAGAGCACAGTAGTGATCTGCTGAAAACCTGTTTTGGTCAAGCTAATAAGGGCATACGGTGGATGCCTTGGTACAGAGAGGCGACGAAGGACGTGGTAAGCTGCGATAAGCCTCGGGGAGGTGCAAACAACCTTTGATCCGAGGATTTCCGAATGGGGCAACCCGATGCGGGTCATGCCGCATCACCCCCGGGTGAATATATAGCTCGGGTGGGGCAAACGGGGTGAACTGAAACATCTAAGTAACCCCTGGAATAGAAAGCAATAGCGATTTCCTTAGTAGTGGCGAGCGAAAGGGAAATAGCCCAAACCGGTTCGCATGTTAAAACCTGCATGTGTTGTGCGGCCGGGGTTGTGGGATGAGGTCTGATAGAGATGCAGATCTGTCAGGGAGTTACAAATCTGCAATGTAGCCAAACAGTTCTGGAAAGTCTGGCCACAGAAGGTGAAAGCCCTGTAGGCGAAACATTGCAGACTCCTGTGATCTCATTCCCGAGTACTGCGGGACACGTGAAATCCTGTAGGAATCTGGGAGGACCACCTCCCAAGGCTAAATACTCCTCTGTGACCGATAGTGAACTAGTACCGTGAGGGAAAGGTGAAAAGTACTCCTGAATGGAGAGTGAAATAGAACCTGAAACCGTTTGCCTACAAGCGGTCGGAGGACAAACCGAGATTTTCGAATCTCGGAGAGTCTGACGGCGTGCCTTTTGCATAATGAGCCGGTGAGTTACTCCTGAGTTGCGAGGTTAACCTACTTTGTAGGGAAGCCGTAGCGAAAGCGAGTCTGAATAGGACGATTTAGTAGCTCGGGGTAGACCCGAAGCCAGGTGATCTACCCATGGCCAGGATGAAGCGTGATTAACCTCACGTGGAGGTCCGAACCCACCAATGTTGAAAAATTGGGGGATGAGCTGTGGGTAGGGGTGAAAGGCCAATCAAACCTGGAGATAGCTGGTTCTCCTCGAAATAGCTTTAGGGCTAGCCTCTTGATATAGAGTGGCGGAGGTAGAGCACTGGATAGGCTCGGGGGCTTCACCGCTTACCAACCCTAACCAAACTCCGAATGCCGCACACTTGTTTCAAGGGAGTCAGCGCATGGGGGATAAGCTTCATGTGCGAGAGGGAAACAACCCAGACCACCAGCTAAGGTCCCTAAGTACAGGCTAAGTGACAAAGGATGTGGGAGCGCGTAGACAGCCAGGATGTTGGCTTAGAAGCAGCCATTCATTTAAAGAGTGCGTAACAGCTCACTGGTCAAGTGAACCTGCGCCGATAATGATCGGGACTAAAGCCTGTCACCGAAGCTGTGGGCTTCAACTTTTGTTGGAGCGGTAGAGGAGTATTCCACTGTAGGCTGAAGGTGGACTGTAAGGTCCACTGGACGACGTGGAAGCAATCATGCCGGCATGAGTAGCGATAAAACAGGTGAGAATCCTGTTCACCGAAAGTCTAAGGTTTCCTGGGGAAGGTTCGTCCGCCCAGGGTTAGTCGGACCCTAAGCCGAGGCCGAAGGGCGTAGGCGATGGGAAACAGGTCAAAATTCCTGTACCACCTTAGAGACGTTTGAACTATGGGGCGACGCAGAAGTGACGATCAGCCCGCGACTGGAAATGCGGGTCTAAGCCTGTAGGGGGATCACCAGGGAAAATACGGGTGGTCATAACCCTGAGAGGTGATGGGGAAACGAGCCTTCGGGCAAGCCAACTGGTCTTAATCATGCTGCCGAGAAAAACCTCTATGTGAGTCTCTCGGGTGTCCGTACCGCAAACCGACACAGGTAGACGGGGTGAGAATCCTAAGGTGCGCGAGAGAACCCCTGTTAAGGAACTAGGCAAAATGGCTCCGTAACTTCGGGAGAAGGAGTGCCTCCAAGTAGGTGAACGGACTTGCTCCGGGAGCTGAAGGGGGCCGCAGAGAAACGGCCTGGGCGACTGTTTACTAAAAACACAGGTCTCTGCTAAGTCGCAAGACGACGTATAGGGACTGACACCTGCCCGGTGCCAGTAGGTCAAGAGGAGAGGTTAGTCTTCGGACGAAGCTTTGAATCGAAGCTCTGGTAAACGGCGGCCGTAACTATAACGGTCCTAAGGTAGCGAAATTCCTTGTCGGCTAAATACCGACCTGCACGAATGGTGTAACGACTTGGGCGCTGTCTCAACAGGGGACTCGGCGAAATTGTAGTTCCGGTGAAGATGCCGGATACCCGCGACGGGACGGAAAGACCCCATGAACCTTTACTCCAGCCTGGTACTGGGTTTCGACTCAGTATGTGTAGGATAGGTGGGAGACTATGAAGCGGGAACGTCAGTTCTCGTGGAGTCGCCCTTGAAATACCACCCTTGTTGCGTTGGAATTCTAACCTCGATCCTTGAATCAGGATTGGGAACACTGCCAGGTGGGAAGTTTGGCTGGGGCGGCCGCCTCCCAAAAGATAACGGAGGCGCCCAAAGGTTCCCTCAGCGCGGTTGGTAATCGCGCGAAGAGTGTAAAGGCATAAGGGAGCTTAACTGCAAGACATACAGGTCGAGCAGATGCGAAAGCAGGGCTTAGTGACCCGACGGTAGCATGTGGAAGTGCCGGAGATCAACGGATAAAAGGTACTCTGGGGATAACAGGCTTATCTCCCCCAAGCGTACATAGCGACGGGGAGGTTTGGCACCTCGATGTCGGCTCATCACATCCTGGGGCTGGACAAGGTCCCAAGGGTTTCCCTGTTCGGGAATTAAAGTCGGTACGCGAGCTGGGTTTAGAACGTCGTGAGACAGTTCGGTCCCTATCTGTCGTGGGCGTAGGATATTTGAGGAGAGCTGTCCCTAGTACGAGAGGACCGGGATGGACGAACCTCTAGTGTACCAGTTGTCTCGCCAGGGGCATCGCTGGGTAGCTATGTTCGGAAGGGATAAGCGCTGAAAGCATCTAAGTGCGAAGCCCACTCCAAGATGAGATATCCCGTGGGATAACCCACCTAAAGGCTCCTTGTAGACTACGAGGTCGATAGGTCACAGGTGTAAGCGCAGCAATGCGTTCAGCCGAGTGATACTAATCAGCCGTGCGGCTTGACCTTTTTAACACTTTTCAGCAGATCGCTTCTGTGCTTTGTTTTGGCGCTCAATTCATATTCGATTAAATTTTTCCTGGTGGCTATAGCGGAGGGGAAACACCTCTTCCCATTCCGAACAGAGAAGTTAAGTCCTCCAGCGCCGATGGTACTGCTTGGGAGACCTTGTGGGAGAGTAGGTCGTTGCCAGGATTATAAAAAAGCCCGGATATAAAAATCCGGGCTTTTTTTGTGTTACACAAGATCAAAAGAGTGCTTGACAAAACCCGTTTGTTATGCAATTATACGCGCCTCATTTTTTGAATTCCCAATACTGATATTAAGGAGGTTACAGTGAATAGATATACACCTGAAAATATCAGGAATATCGCCCTCTCGGGGCACGGCGGCACGGGCAAAACGTCCGTTGCCGAAGCCATGATGTTTTCTGCTGGTGCAACCAATCGACTCGGGGTAGTCGATGAGGGAAATACTATGTCGGATTATACCGATGCAGAGATTGAGCGCCAAATCTCTATCAGTACATCCATGTTGCACTGCGATTGGAAGGGTACCAAAATGAATATTTTGGATGCTCCGGGTTATGCCGACTTTATTGGCGATGCCAAAGCCGCGATTTGGGCATCTGATATTGCCCTTACGCTGGTCAATGCGGTCAGTGGTGTAGAGATTGGGACAGATAAGGCGTTTGGTTTTGCCGATGAATTTGATCGCGCAACTGTGTTTTTAATCAATCACGTCGATCGGGAATTTGCCGATTGCGATGGTGCGGTTTCGGCAATTCAGGAGCATTTTGGAAATGGGGCTGTTCCCTTTCAGATTCCGGTCAATGCCGGCGAAGGGTTTAATCAGATCATCGATGTTTTGCAGATGAAATTGGTAACTTATACCGATGGTAAAGCAGAGGCTTCGGAGATTCCCGAGGAATGGCAAGATGAGGCTGAGACCTTGAGGGAACAGGTGGTTGAAGGGGCGGCAGAAAGTGACGACGACCTGATTGAGCGCTATTTAGAAGAAGGGGAATTGACAGACGAAGAGATTGCACAAGGGGTCAAAATTGGGATGGTCAATCGCACTTTGTTTCCCATTTTTTTGAGTGCCGCCAGCAAAAATATCGGGGTCGATTTGTTGCTCGATTTTCTTTCTGCATTCGCACCCGGTCCGCTCGACTTACCAATTCCCACAGCTTATAAAGAAAGATCCGAAGAAGAAGTGGCACTTACTGTAAGCGATGATGACCCTTTGGCTGCCGTGGTGTTCAAAACGATTTCCGAATCTGTAGGTGATCTGTCATTTTTGCGCGTGTATTCCGGTAGTGTCCAATCTGGCGACGATGTATTTAATCCCAATCGCCGAGCCAGTGAGCGCATCGGTCAAATTTATTCGATGAGTGGCGGAAAGCGCGAGGATATGGACGTTTTGGGCGCAGGTGATATTGGCGCGTTGATCAAGCTAAAGGATACGCATACGGGCAATACGCTTTGCAGCAGAAACACGCGCTTGCAAATTCAACCGGTCGAATTTCCACACCCTTTGATTCGCGTGGCCGTAGAACCCAAATCGCGAGGCGACGAAGACAAAATTAGCGCGGGATTGCAAAGCATTCACGAAGAAGACCCGAGCTTTGTCGCCGGGTATGACTCGGAATTGCGTCAGATTATTGCCCAGGGACAGGGCGAGTTACATTTGACGGTTGTGTTTGACAAGTTGAAGAACAAGTTTGGCGTAGATATAGAAGTGGCCGAACCGCGAATACCGTACCGCGAGACCATTCAATCGCGTTCAGAAGCGCAGTATCGTCACAGAAAACAAAGCGGTGGGCGTGGTCAATATGGCGAAGCTTATTTGCGTGTTGCGCCCAGGCAGCGCGGTGATGGCTTTGAATTTATAGACGAGGTTGTAGGCGGTGCGATTCCCGGAAAATTTATTCCGGCTGTTGAAAAAGGTGTTGTGGAATGCATGCAACGCGGTGTGCTCGCCGGATATCCTGTTGTCGATACACAGGTCACGGTTTACGATGGGTCCTTCCATCCTGTTGATTCTTCTGATATGGCTTTTAAGCTGGCCGGTTCCTTCGCATTTCAAAATGCATTTATGGATGCCAAACCCATTTTGTTAGAACCCATCTATAAGGTTCGCGTCGTTGTTCCCGATTCCTATATGGGAGATGTGATGGCGGATCTCAATGGGCGACGCGGGCGTATTCAAGGCATGGATCCCGAGGGTAATTTCCAGGTTATTCACGCCGAAGTTCCGCTGGCCGATCTTTACAAATATTCGACTTCTTTGCGCTCTATGACACAGGGTACAGGCGATTATACTATGGAATTTTCCCACTATGAGTCTGCCCCTCACGATGTGACGCAAAAGGTTATTGAGTCTTCCGAACACGATCGCGAGTTGGTAGAGGCATAGACGAGAAAAGCGCGAATAGACGAATAGACGAATCCCGCCCCACTCCCAAAGTTGTTACAAACTCCGTCGCTGATTCGCTGATTCGTAGATTCGTAGATTCGCTACAGGAGGAGATGATGTCAGCCGGGCGCAGGTTCAGGGCGGCACTGGACGCAGAACGACCCTTACAGATTGCGGGTACCATCAATGCCATATCTGCGCTGATGGCAAAACAAGCGGGATTTCGCGTGCTTTATCTTTCCGGTTCGGGCGTGGCTGCTGCTTCTTATGGTTTGCCCGATTTGGGCATTACAACGCTGGATAATGTGGTCGAGGATGCCCGGCGGATTACAGATGTGGTGGATTTGCCGCTGTTGGTTGACATTGATACCGGGTTTGGCGGTACTTCTTTTTCGATTGGTCGCGCGGTAAAGACGTTGGAAAAAATTGGCGTTGCCGCTGTTCACATTGAAGACCAGGTATTACAAAAACGCTGTGGACATCGCCCCGGAAAGCAGGTGGTACCTGCCGAGGAGATGTGCGACCGAATCAAAGCAGCGGTTGACGCGCGTTCAGACAGCGAGTTTGTGATTATGGCGCGAACGGATTCTGTGGTCAATGAGGGTTTGGCGTGTGGCCTCAATCGTGCCAAGAAGTACATTGCTGCCGGTGCGGATGCGATTTTTGCAGAGAGCTTGTGTTCACTGGAGGATTTCCGCAGTTTTGCTCATAATCTCTCTGTACCTGTACTGGCGAATCTCACCGAGTTCGGACAAACGCCCCTGTTTGGTCTGGACGAGATGAGAGGTGCGGGTGTCGCCATGGTGCTGTATCCTCTCACGGCGTTTAGAATGATGAATGCAGCTGCTTATCGGGCGTATAAAACGCTGCGGACACAGGGCGCGCAGGGTGCGTTGATAAACGAGATGCAGACGCGCGAAGAACTCTACGAATTGCTGGATTATTACAGGTATGAGGCGCAGGTCAATCGACTTTATGGCGCGTGAATCGCCTGAGGAGATTTTGCGTAAAAAGGTCGTGAGTGAAAATGCTCACGACCTTTTTAGATAGGAGGATATTGTGAGCAAACAGACGACAGGCTTGAGAGGGGTTAAGGCTGGCAGTACGTCGATTTGTACTGTGGGCGCAGAAGGTCACGGTTTGCACTATCGGGGCTATGCTATTGAAGACCTATCACAATTTGCCTGTTTTGAGGAAATTGTGCATTTGTTGTTGTGGGATGCATTGCCCACTGAAAGGGAATTGGATGCGTTGAAGATGCAGTTGCGGGCGCACCGACAGTTGCCAGACCTGGTTGTGCGGGTTCTGAGTTCGCTGCCTTCAGATGCGCATCCGATGGATGTTTTGCGAACCGGTGTATCGGCGCTTGGCATTGCCGAGCCAGAACGGGATTTGGGGGATGCTGTGGCTGTGCGGCTTATAGGTGCATTGCCCTCTATGCTGGGGATCTGGCATATAGGTGCGGATGTTTTGGATGTGGATGTGGATGATCATGCGACTTATATCTTGCATATGCTCAAAGCGGATACGCCTTCGGATTTGGCGCGTCGGATGATGGATGCGTCGTTGATTTTATATGCCGAGCACGAGTTTAATGCCTCGACATTTACGGCGAGAGTATGCGCTTCTACGCTTGCCGATTTTTATGGCTGTATTACCGGGGCAATTGGCACTTTGAGCGGGCCTTTGCACGGAGGCGCGAATGAGCGAGCAATGGAATTGATCGAGCAGTTCGAGACGCCCGAAGACGCGGCAACAGGTGTGCGAGAGATGCTGGCGCGCAGAGAATTGATTATGGGGTTTGGGCACGGGGTTTATCGCGTGCGGGATCCGCGCAATGCGATTATTAAAGATTGGGCACGTCAGGTCAGTGAAGCAATGGGCGATATGCGTCTGTACGAGATTTCTGAAGCGATTGAGCGGGTTATGTGGGATGAAAAGAAGTTGTTTCCAAATCTGGATTTTTATTCGGCAACAGCGTATCATATGGCTGGTATTGAGACGGCGCTTTTCACACCCATATTTGTGCTCAGTCGTTGCAGCGGTTGGGCTGCTCATGTGGTGGAACAGCGGGCGGATAATAGACTGATTCGGCCTCTGGCGGAATACACGGGGGTAGAGGCGCGAGATTATGTGCCGATGGAAGAAAGGGGCTGATAGCTTGAGGAATGCCATGGATGATCGGGCGCCGGATAGAGAACTGGTGACTATCGCACAGTACGTGCTGGATTGTGAAGTGAATTCCGCGGAGGCTTTTCAGACGGCTCGATTGTGTCTGATGGATAGTTTGGGGTGTGCGGTGTTGGCATTGCGGTTTTCTGAGTGTACGAAGATGCTCGGTCCCGTGGTGCCGGGAACAATTGTGCCGTACGGTGCGCGGGTGCCGGGAACAGGTTACGAACTCGATCCGGTGACTGCTGCATTTAATATTGGGACACTGGTGCGGTGGTTGGATTTTAACGATACGTGGTTGGCGGCGGAGTGGGGCCATCCTTCGGACAACCTGGGTGCAATTCTCGGGGTGTCGGACTGGCTGTCGCGCACGCAACGGGCACAGGGGAGAGATACACTCGTCATGCGGGATGTGTTTGTGGCGATGATCAAAGCGCATGAGATTCAGGGCGTGATGGCGCTGGAAAACAGTTTTAATGCTCGGGGACTGGACCATGTAATTTTGGTGAAGTTGGCGAGCGCGGCGGTTTCTGCTGGGCTGTTGGGGTGTGATGAGGCGCAGGTGGTCAGCGCATTGTCGCAGGTATGGTGCGATTTGGGGCCTTTGCGAACCTATCGGCATGCACCCAATACGGGATCGCGCAAGAGTTGGGCAGCGGGAGATGCGACAGCGCGTGGCGTGTTTTTGGCATTGCAAACAAAGCGCGGTGAGATGGGATATCCAACGGCTCTGTCTGCACCTGTATGGGGTTTTTACGACCGCTTGTGGAGTGGTGACCGGTTTCAGTTTCAACGTTTGTATGGTTCTTATGTGATGGAAAACGTTTTGTTCAAGGTGTCTTTTCCCGCTGAATTTCACGCACAGACAGCGGTAGAAGCCGCGTTTGCGTTGCACGATGAGGTGGCACCGCGTTTGGATGCTGTCGAGCGGGTGGTGATTGAGACCCACGAAGCTGCCGTAAAAATTATCGATAAGACCGGTCCGCTATACAATCCGGCAGATCGAGATCACTGCTTGCAATATATGGTGGCGATAGGGCTGATTTTTGGCGTTTTGACTGCAGATGACTATGAAGAGGCGCGCGCGGAGGACGCGCGTATTGATCTGTTGAGAGAAAAGATGGTGGTGACGGAAAACGCGCGGTTTACGCGGGATTATCACGATCCGCAGAAGAGGTCAATTGCCAATACTGTGCAGGTGTTTTTCAAAGATGGATCGGCGACAGAGGCCGTGACGGTGGAATATCCCATTGGGCATCGTAGAAGGCGGCAGGAGGCCGCGCCTTTGCTGGTGGAAAAGTTTGTGGAAAATATGAGTACGCGGTTTGAGATGCGCCAGGTGCGAGATGTGTCGGCTGTGTTTGAAGGTTCGGATTTAGATACTATGCCTGTGTGGGAATTTATGGATATGTTGCAAGTTCGTAAGTAGCGCATTTCCTATTGCACAATGGCGGGGTTCTGACTACATTTGGATCAAGGTAACAGGAGACCTATAAATAAAGGAGTATGGCAGGATGGCTGGACATTCTAAATGGGCAAATATCAAGCATCGCAAGGGCCGTCAGGACGCGGCTCGAGGCAAGGCGTTTACCAAATTGATTCGAGAGATTACCGTGGCTGCCCGCGAGGGTGGCGGCGATGAGGCGAATAACCCCCGTCTGCGTGCGGCTGTTCTGAGTGCGAAGGCGGAAAATATGCCTATGGTCAATATTGAGCGCGCGATTAAAAAGGGTACAGGAGAGCTTGAAGGCGAATCTTATGAAGGTGCGATTTACGAGGGCTACGGACCGGGGGGTGTGGCCGTGTTTGTTGAAACTCTGACGGATAATCGCAATCGCACGGTATCTGAAGTGCGGCATTTGTTTGGCAAATACAATGGCAGTATGGCCGAAAGTGGTGCCGTGGCATGGGTGTTTGAGCAAAAGGGCCTGATTTCGGTGCCCAAAGAGGGTGTGGAAGAAGAAGAGATAATGCTGGTGGCGTTGGATGCCGGTGCCGAGGATATTGCAGAAGAAGAGAATGTCTATGAAGTTTATGCATCCCTGCCGGATTTTGAAAGCGTTCGCAAGGCGGTTGAAGATGCGGGTATTGAGATTGAACGCGCTGAATTGACGCGCGTTCCGCAAAGTACTGTGCCCATTGAAGGCAAAATCGCGCAGCAATTGTTGGCCTTGATGGAAATGCTCGAAGACAATGACGATGTGCAGCGGGTATATGCCAATTTTGAGATTGACGATAGTGAACTATCAGCCCTGACAGCTTGATTTCCCCTCCCCCTTCCCCCTTCCTACTTCACACTTCAAAAGGTGGCTCGCGTGATCATTCTGGGTATTGATCCGGGTAGTGTGGTAACCGGTTTTGGTCTGGTTGAGCACCAGAATCGGAAAAATCGGTTGCTGAAATGCGGCTGTATTCGGCCCGGTAATAAATTGTCTTTTCCCCAGCGCTTGCTCTATATCTACGATCACTTGCTCGCGCTGGTCGCGGATGCAGGTCCGCATGAAGTCGCGCTTGAATCTGTTTTTTACGGTGCCAATACGCAATCGCTGATTAAGTTGTGTCAGGCGCGTGGGGCTATTGTGACGGCGCTGGCCAATTCCGATCTGCCCATTTTTGAGTACTCGCCCCGCGAGGTGAAAAGAGCCGTTGTGGGCCGTGGCGGTGCATCCAAAGAACAGGTGCAATTTATGATCCAGCGATTGTTGGGGAAAGAGGCAGTGGGGCAGGGTTTTGATGCGACAGATGCCGTGGCGATTGCTCTGTGCCACGCGCATCAGAAGGTTGCTGCGCGTGGGCCTGGAAAACGGGACAATAAACTGGCAGAGAAAATTGAGGCGTTGAAACGGGGCGGTAAAGAACAGAGTCGATTTGATGAGAAACTCAAAGAAATCGGCGTGAGTGCGAAGTCGCGGCGGCGATTGAATCGAAGGGAAAGATGATACAATGATTGCATTTTTAGAAGGGCGACTGGTCGAAAAACACCCGACCCATGTCATAGTTGATGTTCAGGGCGTGGGGTATCACGTCAATATTTCGCTGTCGAGCTATGAATCGCTTTTGGTTGAGGATGGGCGCGTCAATATTCTCACGCATCTCTATGTGAGGGAAGACGCGATGACGCTTTACGGATTTGCCTCAGTGTCCGAGCGCGATTTGTTTGAGCGCCTGATTGCGGTTTCGGGTATTGGACCACCGATGGCATTGAAAATTTTGTCCGGTATTCCCATTGCGGATTTCAGGCGGTTGGTTGCCGCAGAAGATGCCAAAGGATTGACGCGTATTAAAGGCATTGGTCAAAAACTCGCTCAGCGTCTGGTGCTGGAAATGAAGGATAAGATTGGCGATATTGCGCCAGAAGATTTTACTTCCGATGCCGTGGGGCATGCAGATCCCGATGTATTAGACGAAGCCGCTGCTGCTCTATCGGGTTTGGGCGCAAATCCGGTACAGGCGCGCAAAGTTGTTGCGACGGTTCTGCAGGAGATGGGCGACGATGCGCCGATTGAGGAAGTGATTAAGCGGGCATTGAGGAGTATTTAGCGGTCATAAGGCTATTTTATGGATGAACGATTTACCGATCCCGAATTTCAGGATGGCGACGAATTTGAGCGCGATCAACGGATTCGTCCAATTCGATTTGACGATATGGTCGGGCAAGAAAAGGCGAAGACGAATTTGCGTATTGCTGTGGAGGCTGCGCGTCATCGCAATGAGGCTATGGATCATATTTTGTTGCACGGGCCTCCCGGTCTGGGCAAAACGACGATGGCTTATGTGATAGCGCACGAGCTTGAGGTTGAAATTCATGTGACATCGGGACCGGTACTTGAGCGCCCGGCTGATCTGGCGGGGATTTTGACGAATTTGAATGAGCGCGATGTGCTGTTTATCGACGAGATCCATCGTATGAATCGGGTGGTAGAAGAACATTTGTATTCGGCAATGGAGGATTTTACGCTGGATATTATGATCGATAGCGGGCCGAGTGCCAGGTCGTATCAAATTCCGCTTGAACCTTTTACTATGGTGGGCGCAACAACGCGATTGGGACTGCTTACGGCACCGATGCGATCGCGCTTTGGGTTGATGGAGCGGCTGGATTTTTACGCTCCGGAAGAGTTGCAGGCCATTGTAATGAGGGCGGCGCGTATTTTGGGTATTGAGATTGAAGAGGATGCCGCGCATGTGATTGCCCACAGATCGCGGGGAACAGCGCGCATTGCCGGGCGTCAGTTGTCGCGGTCTCGCGATTATGCACAGGCGCGCGCCGATGGCGTGATTACAGAAGAAGTTGCGGTTAAGGCACTGGCATTATTGGGGGTGGATGCAAAGGGGTTGGATGAAATGGATCGCCGATTGTTGGAAACGCTGATCGACAAATTCGATGGGGGTCCCGTTGGTTTGAATAATCTGGGTGCTGCGCTGAGTGAGGAGATGGATACGCTCGAGGAAGTGTATGAACCCTATCTGATTCAGGAGGGGTTGCTGGTGCGCACGCCTCGGGGGCGACAAGCCACGGCGCGGGCGTATTTGCATTTGGGGAAGACGCCACCCGAAGATGAGTCGCAAAGTACGTTGTTTTGAGGTATTGTAAGTTGAAATTTTTTTTGGGTATTGAGACTTCAACAGCGGTATGCAGTGTGGCTTTGGCCTGCGATACCCGCGTGGTTGTGGAATACACGTTGGAATTGGGATCGCATCATTCGGAACGGTTGCAGCCGATGGTTGAGATGGTGTTGCGAGAGGCGAGTTTAAGCGTTGGCGACCTGGATGGCGTGGCTGTGGCTGCTGGTCCCGGTTCGTTTACGGGGTTGCGTATCGGTATGGGTCTGGCAAAGGGGTTGTGTCGCGGTGCTGATCTTGTGTTTGTGCGCGTGTCAACCCTTGCTGGCATGGCTTTTGGGGCAGGGGTAGAGGGGGTGCCCGTTTGCCCGATGCTGGATGCTCGGCGAGGCGATGTGTATGCGGGGGTATATGATCTCGTTGCGGGGGATCCGATTTCGAGAATACCCGATCGTGCAGATGCGGTTTCCAATTGGGTCACGCATCTGCCGCGTCCCGTGACTGTGGTGGGAGATGGGGCAGAGGCTTATCGCGATGTTATTGTCGATGCGTTGGGACGAGATGCGTATTTTGCCACTCTGGGTCGCCCCACTGCTGGGGCTGTTGCGCTGCTGGGGCAGGCGCGTTGCGAACGAGGAGAGGTGGATGATGCGGAGACGGCAGAGCCTTTTTATTTGCGGCGAACACAAGCAGAGCGCGTGCGGGAAGCGCGTTTGACTGGTGATGGGTAATTCGATGACACCCGTGTTGGTGGAGATGAACCCTTCGCATTTCGACCGGGTTATAAAAATTGAAAGGGCTGTTTTTCTCGCGCCGTGGAAACGCCGCGATTTTGAGTTTGCGCGGAATCGCCAAAACGGTTTTTGCCGGGTGGTTACGGTCGGGTGCGAGATTGTGGGCTATGTCGTGGGTTTTTTGATTGATCGGGAGTTTTATCTGGCGAATTTCGCTATTGCGCCTGATTTTCAACATAAGGGGTTGGGAAGAAGAACGCTGAAAACTGTGTTTGATCTGTTGGAGGAAAAGGCGCGCGTGGTATCTTTGGAAGTGCGTATGTCCAATTGTGCTGCGATTGATCTCTATAAGAAGATGGGGTTTGAGACTATAGCGATCAGAAAAGCGTATTATACAGATCCCCGCGAAGATGCACTTGTGATGTTAAGACCGCTCAATACCCGATTATCCGATTGGGTGTCGCAGGTGTTTGAAGTGGGATCCGCTGATGAACGCTGATGTGTAGGGGCGAGGCATGCCTCGCCCGTCATTGCGGGCTGACCGCTGAGGGGTCTTTAATCTCCCCAATACAGATTATGTCCTTGCCCGGGGAACCATAAAAGATCGACGCTCATGCTCACAATGAGCGATAGGGTGTATCCCACAATCATGCCGATGAAAAAGGGTTTTGCCCTGCGATACAGCGCGATTCCTCCCAGGCGGAATATAATAAATTTAATCAGCCAGGTGAGAAATACGGACAAGATGGCGGTGCGCGCCGAATAAAAGGTTACGACTGTAAAACCGATGGGATGGAGAGGCCACCAGGTGAATCGGTATTGGCAGAGGGTTAAGACACCCATTGTCAGCGCGCCAAATGCGGTAAATGCCATCCGAAGACCGTAATGGGTCTCTTTGCCTATATCGCGGATGGATGATACTATGCCGTCGTAATAACGCGGTGCGGCAACCCGGAACATGTACGAGCCAAAATTAAATGCGCCGTCGGTATAGCCCAG
Organism: Candidatus Latescibacterota bacterium; assembly: GCA_965205975.1. Taxonomy (GTDB): domain Bacteria; phylum Latescibacterota; class UBA2968; order UBA2968; family UBA2968; genus VXRD01. The sequence continues at coordinate 3,305,863 of OZ242195.1, read as the reverse complement.
ATAAATTGTCGATGCAGCGGCGGCGATGAGCGAGAACACAAATGCCAATGCGATGGTCAAACCCAGTACGCGTGCCCGATTGCCCAGGTTGATGCTCAATCGGGCGGCATGGGCGGCAGCGGGCATGGTGAAGCTTTTGCCGTTTTGATACATGCTGCCCACTTGTTGCCGCATGGCAATTGTGTTTGGCGATAGTGAATCGGGCGGTGCGAATCCCATTATGCCCGTGCCCAGGCTGCTGGGCGATTCCAGAAATACGAGTCCGGTCATTGCTACGATTTTGGCAAATCCGGTGTAGAAAACAAACCAGAATATCGTGACCAATACTGCCCAAAACGGTGTCATCCCTCCTTTGAATAACCAGAACATGGCAAATAGAGCACAGGCGAGAAATGTGGTAACCGCAGTGCGGTAGGACATCAATTCGTTCTGGTCATCCATATTTTTTGTCTGGCGAAATGCCTGTTGAAAGACCGCCTTTATGTGGGTTCGCGCAATCCACAATCCCCACAGACAAAATACGATAAATCCCCCCAGTGCTTGCTGTCGCGTGCCGGCGAATTCGCCGAGGCCCTCTGCCAGGCCCAGCCGGTTGGTCATCCCTATTTGAAGCCAGGTGAGTACCCAGAATACCCAGATTGAAAATAAGACCTGTAGATCGGTAAAGTACGCAAATCCGATAATTAAAAAGTTGAGTCGTCCGTGCAGGTAGGGCACATATCTTCCCAATGAGATTGTGTAATTCTGGATCCCTATGGTAATCACGGGGAAGCTGGGGTCAAAGTAGCCGATGATGTACCACAGGACGATAACTGCGGGAATGGAGAAGCCAGCCCAGAATAACGGCTGTTTCATGTATTCGGGAAATCCCTTTGGTCCCGCTGTCTCGGCGAGTTCTTCGGCGACTTGTGCAAATGGAAATGGCAACCGCTCTTGCTCGACCCATTGTCGGCGCAAAATTGTCGCCAGTGCGACTGATCCCAGGCCGAGCGCGGCGATAAAGCTCAGCCACCAGAATGTGGGGCGTATCCAGATTGCCCAGGGGATCGTTGCGTTGCGAGGCAGGCCCTCGTAAAACCAGGCCAATTGATCTTTGGCATCTTCGACTACGAGATAGGGTTGGACGAGGCCAAAGACGTATTCTTCCCAGAGGTTTTCCGGCGTTGCCATGTAGTGCATTACGGCATAGGTTGCCAGTACGCGCCCGAGCAGTTCATTGATGGACATGCTCACGTAGCCTACCGCAAAAATGAAGATCAATTCCCAGGGTTGTAATGCATATCCCAGGGCGCGTAGCACGGGATTTACGATAAAGATCAGTACCAGAAATGGCATAAAAATACCCATCGGTATCATGCCTTCGACCAGTGATATGGTGTGCATGTAATGATGGGTATAGGGGATGATTGCGTTGATTGATACGGTGATCAATACGGCCAGTGCAATTGCCCACCAGGGCGATCGCTGTGTCAGGGGTTGGGGTTCCTGTATGTCGGTAGCGCGAATTGACACAATAAATCAGGCTCCTTCTCCAGGAAATCCCTCTTTTCGAATGCGTTCGCCCACTGCGAGCAGTACTGGTACATCTTTTTCATCGAGTGATCCATCGGGCAGGGGACCGGTATTTAACAATAGATTGCAATCGCTTTCCCGCGCTGCTGTTAGTGCCTTCCAAACTTCTTTCTCATTTTTGTGATGGCCCCCTTCGGCGAGATAGCCCCAGGATACGCCTTTCCCCCCTGGTCCAGAACACATTGTTGTGCAGATTTCCATGGGTTTATTTGCCTGTTCTACGGCTTGATGTTCAGGTGCCTGAAAGTCTTCGGTGCCCAGCAAGCCCTGTTTGTAGGATACCAGCACTTGCGGTTGTACGCTGTGGATATAGTCGTAGAGTTCCTGACTCTTAAATTTTGCTTTGTCGCCGTTGTTGGGAACGGCAACCCCGTCCAGCCAGATTGCGGCTACGGGTCCGTAATTTGTGAGCAGTTCTGTGATTTGCGCCTGCATGAAGTCGAGATATATTTGCAAGTTGTGCGCGGAGCCAGTGGCATAGCTCGGTTCGGGCGGGTCGTATTTGGGTCTTGCCTGTCCTCCCCATTCGTCGTTGTTGGGGGCATGTGGATGTTTCCAATCGCGTCCGTGGGAGTAGTACAAACACAATCCGAGTGCGTGTCGGTCACACGCTTCGGCGAGTTCTTTGATTAGATCTCGGCCCGCTGGGGCATTGGTGCTGTTAAAGTCCGTTTCCGCTGTGTCGAATAAACAGAATGAGTCGTGATGCCGCGTGGTGATGTTGATGTATTTCATCCCGCAGTCAACGGCAAATTGTGCAATGCGCTCAGCATCGAAGTTTTCAGCGGTGAAGTCGTCGATGAGTTTTTCATATTCGGCAACGGGTATGAGTTCTCGCAGTTGCACCCATTCGTGTCGCCCTATTAGAGAGTACAGTCCATAGTGCAAAAATAAACCGTAATGCGCCTCTCGGAACCACTGTAGTGCAGCAGCACGCGGATTGTCGGCGTAAAGGTCGGCGTAATTTTTCAAGTAATTGGGGATATTGCTCATGAGGGTCTCCTATATAGTTTGTAGGGGATTCTGGGTTTTTGTCATGCTGAGCGGAGTGCAACGGAGCCGAAGCATCTTTTACCCATACACACCGTTCAGGCAGCAAATTAAGCAGGGCATGCAATCCATACTTTCTGTGATTTTGTGCTTTCTGTGGCTATTCAAAAAGTATCCGAACTACGCTTGTAAGAACTCCGGTACACTGAAATACCGCTCGCCCGAGTCGCAGATTATCGTTGCGACCCGCTTGCCTGGGCCCAGGTCGCGGGCGATTTGCAGGGCGGCGAATACATTTGCCCCAGCGGATATGCCGGCCAAAATGCCTTCTTCGCGGCCCAGTTTGCGAGCTGTTTTGATGGCGTCTTCGTCGCGCACGCATATTAGTGCGTCAAAAATATCGCGGTTGAGTACTGAGGGTACGAATCCCGCGCCGATGCCCTGGATGCCGTGTAGCGCTGGCTCTCCGCCCGATAGGACCGGAGATTTGGTGGGTTCGACGGCGATCACGCGTACGTGGTCTAATTCGGCTTTTAAGACTTCACCCACGCCTGTGATGGTTCCTCCCGTGCCTACGCCCGCGACAAAGGCGTCGAGGTGGCCGTCAACGGCTTCTAATATTTCCCGGGCTGTGGTCTGGCGGTGTATTTCCGGGTTGGCCGGGTTGTTGAATTGTTGCGGCATAAAGGTCGTTTCGGGTGATTCGTTTACGATTCGTTCGGCTTCTGCGACAGCACCGGGCATGTCGAGGTCGCCCGGGGTTAATATCAGTTCGGCGCCGTAACTTTCGAGCAGATCGCGTCGTTCCCGGCTCATGGAGTCGGGCATGGTTAATATCAGGCGATAACCGCGCGCGGTTGCGACCATTGCCAGACCAATGCCCGTGTTGCCACTGGTCGGTTCGACGATGGTCATGCCGGGCTTTAAGTGTCCGTCGCGTTCTGCGGCTTCGATCATGGATAGGGCGATGCGGTCTTTTACCGTGCGAGCCGGGTTCAGGGATTCCATTTTGACGACGACTTCGGCCATGTCGGATGTCGCCAGACTGTTTAAGCGAATTAGTGGCGTGCCGCCGATCAATTGCATGAAGTCATCGACCACGACATTGTCTTCTGGCATACGTTACCATCCCCCTACCTGGGTTCGATCTACGACATCTTTGGAGAGCATGCGCAACGCGTCGCCGATACCTTGTGTGCGGGCGAGGTCGCGCTGGCTTGCCGCGTCGTAGATGCCGTAACCGCGCATGCGGTCCAGTTCCCAGAGTGTTTGTTTTTCCCGCGTGTCGTAAAAGGCCATTTTTACATAGACGGAGATTTGATATTGTTCGGCACTCGCTTGACCGCCATAAGTAAAGGGTTCTTCTTTGATTTCCAGTACAGTGCCCTGCAATACGGCATCTGCCTGATCTTCTTCGACTACGCGCAGGGCACCATCAGAGACAAATCCCTGTATTAAGCTGTCTGTCAATGCCTGGTGAATACCGGCTTCGAGGCTTTCGTTGTCGAGCAGCGGTACAGCGACAGAGCGGATGCCACCACTGCCCGTGGCCGATGTGGAGTAATAAGCACAGCTCAAGGGTAGATACATGATGAGGAGTAAGCAGTAAGCCGACCACTTTTTGGGTGTGCTCAATTTTTTTCCTCCGCGTCATCTTCTGTGCTATTATCTTCTGCTTGCTCTTCTGTCTGCTCTTCTGCGGATTCGTCTTTTTTGAGTTCATCTACATAGTTCATTCGCAGTTCAAATAATATGTGTTCCATTAATTTTTGCTCGTTGTCGTTTAAGTTGCCTTTTGTTTTTTCGTCCAGCATGCCCAGGAGGTCAATCATGTTTTTGGCCTGGTCCAGGTTGCGCTCGATCTGGTTGGTTACCGGGTTCATCACTTTGCCCAGGTTTTGCAATGCCATGCCCTGAAACATCATGACCAATTGCATGAATAACAATTCGTTTTGTTGATCTTGTGTCGGAATGTTTTGGTCAGCCATTTTTGTGATCTCCTCTTGTTTCTCGTTGCAGATATATTGGGCTTTAATATTTAAAAACTTCTTATGGATGTCAAGGCGGGATGTTCGCTGTGTTGTGAATATACGAGAAATATGCACTTATCGAGTTGCACAAAATTTTGATTGTGAGTATTTTTTAGAATAAGTAGAAAAGGCCCTCTCGATTTTTGCATTTGGAGGATTTTCCATGAGTGCGGTTGCATTACAAACAGACCAGGATGCGCTTACGATTCATTTCGGGCCTGTATTGCACATGGATAGGCATGAGTTTTTTCAATTTTGCCAGGCTAATCCCGATTTGAGAATGGAACTTAATTGCGATGGAGATATAATTATTATGCCACCAACGGGGAGCAAATCTGGGCAGCGGAATTTTGGACTTCTTGTCCAATTTGGTATTTGGATGCAATCTGATGAAACGGGTTTTGGCTTTGATTCATCCGCGGGTTTTACCCTTCCCAATGGTGCTGTTCGTGCTCCCGATCTGGCGTGGATTCGAAAAGAGCGATGGGAGGTGCTTTCAGTAGATGAGCAAGAGGAGTTTGCTCCGATTTGTCCCGATTTTGTCGTCGAACTGCTTTCTCGTACGGATCGCCTTGATACCATAAAAAATAAGATGCAGGAATATATCGATAACGGCGCGCTACTCGGCTGGCTTATCGATCCGAGAGAGCGAAATGTTTATGTCTATCGCCCAGGTGAAGAGGTCGTTTGTCTGTCCGATCCGGAAACCATTTCTGGCGATCCCGTGTTGTTCGATTTTGAACTCGATGTCCGCAGGCTATGGGAATAGGTTAGGGGTCAGTGGGTGACCACAGGGGGGGCGCCCCTACAAAAATCGGATTAACCAATCATTGTAGGGGACGGCCCCTGTGCCGTCCCAGCGGTTATCTATTTTAGTGCTGATTGCAAATAGGCCAACACGGTTTCCGCGTCGTTATACCCTCTGGTGATAAAGGTTACGGATGCATTGTTTCTTACGACGAGACTTGGAAATTGATTGGCATTCATCGACCGCCTGATGTTAAATCCATCCTGCATCTGTTGTTCTATTTCGGGTGAGGATAGATCGCGGGCAAATTGCTGTGTGTCTAATCCGATTTCACCCGCCAATGCGACGAGGACTTCTACGTCTGATGGATTGCGCGCTTCACGATAATAGGCGCGTTGAATGGCTTCGTACATCGCTATTCCAGCCCTTTGATTTTGGGCCGCATAAAATGCCCTGCAAGATGGATAGGTGCATCGTCGCGGTTTGCATTTTCCCCAAAAGTCCCAGTTGAAACTCGCACCTGTTATGGCTGCGACTTCGCGCCAGGCGCGCTGGATATGCGCCTGCATCGCATCGGGCATGGGGTCATCGGTGTCGCGTGCCAATCCTCCCATGATATATACGGGTGATAATTCTTTGGGTGCGGCTTCTTTGACTTTTTCCAATACTGGCTGAAATCCCCAGCACCAGGAACACATGGGGTCGGCGATGTAATAAAGTGTTTTCATGGGTTTCTCCTGTTTTATACTGGGAAGATCAGATCGCGGCAGGGCCTGTGCTGAAGAGCCTGTATTCAGTAATGCCGCTCCCACAGTTCATCATTCATAAATAGCTACGAAAGGAGTGAAAAATAATGCGTTTGAGATATTTAATTCTGTCCTTATGGATCCTGCTCTCGATGGGAAAGGCCGAGGCGTCGTTGCGCCAGGTTTTTGACGCATTTATTGCCGGGCACTATGAGAAAGCAGAGGCGCATTTACAAACGCTTCTAAAAACATCGTCGGATAAAGGCGAGATACACTTCTTTTTGGGGCGATTAGCAGCTTGGGATGGCAGAACAGATGATGCTGTTGACCATTTTGAGAAAGCCGCTAAATCCGATTCCCAAAATGCCAATTATTACTGGTGGCTGGGACAAATGTATGGTGAAAAAGCGGTGACAGCCAGCATTTTCAAGAGGTTTGGACACGCTCGCAATACAAAAAAAGCCATGGAAAAAGTCATTGCTCTGGATCCAGACCATATTGAAGCGCGGTTTTACTTGATAAGATATCATCTTGAAGCACCGGGTATTGTAGGGGGAAAAAAAGAAGAAGCACAAAATCTGGTCGATCAGATTAAGATGCGCGATCCCATCAGGGGGCATGCAGAACAAGCTGAAATTTATCGCAGCAGAGATGAGCTGGATAAAGTCGAACAGGAGTTGAGAACCGCATTAGAAAAAGCCCCATCCAGCCTCCGGCCCGTTTTATGGCTTAGCAGGCATCTCTGGCAAACAGAACGTCGTGAAGAAGCCGTTGAGTTGCTCGAATCTTATGTGCAACAACACCCTTTTTCCAGTCGTGCCTTAAGTACGCTCCGTACTTATTTGCTGAGTCTCAAACAACTTGATCGAGCATATCGCGCTGCGGAACAATGTCTCCAGATAACGACCGATTCCCTATCGGTAAGGCGCGATACAACTATTTCATCATTTGAAAAGATAATAACATTTCAAGCACGTAAAATGAATGCATTATACGCTTTGGGACGCATATTAGCGGAATCTGGAGACAAACTTGACCTCGGTCTTGAATACTTCAAAGCGTGTCTGCAAATTCTACCACCGGGTTCAGAACGAACAAGAGGTAACGCATATAACCGGATAGGCCAAATTTATCTTCATCAAAACGAAATCCAAAAGGCTCGCGAAGCGTTCCAAACTGCTCTCAAGTGGAGGCCCAAACAAGAATCTGCCCGCAGAGCACTCGAAAAATTAGATAAAGAAAAAAATAAATAACGGGTCGTATCCCAAGACGGTTCACCTGTGCGTTATAGAAACTATTTGCATGGCGTTCTCATGCGCCATATCTTGCGACAGAGTGTAAGTCTATTTTTTCTTCCCCCTTTTCAAAGGAGGCTTGCGTGAAAATTGAAGTCACTGTGAACGGGGAGCATCAAAGTCACGACGTGGAACCGCGGATGTTGCTCGTGCATTTTTTGCGCGATGTCGTCGGGCTTACTGGCACGCATGTGGGCTGCGAGACCAGCCTTTGTGGCGCGTGCAGTGTGATGCTCAATGGAGATGCTGTCAAATCGTGTACGGTTTTGGCAGTGCAAGCCGATGGTGCTGAAATTACTACTATTGAGGGCCTGGCCCAAAATGGTGAATTGCACCCTATTCAGGAGGGCTTCTGGGAATGTCACGGATTGCAGTGCGGTTTTTGCACCCCGGGCATGATTATTGCCGCGCACCAGCTTTTAGAACGCAATCCCAAACCCAGTGAAGCCGATATTCGACGCGGTATAGAAGGCAATTTGTGCCGCTGTACAGGGTACCAACATATTGTCGATGCGGTTCAGTACGCATCGAAAAAAATGACCACATAGGAGGCGCCCCATGCCTGTTAGCAAATCTGTTGGCGCCCGTATTAAGCGCCGAGAAGACCCTCGATTGATTCAGGGCCTTGCACATTATGTCGATGACATTAAGTTGCCCAATTTGTTACATGTCGCGATTTTGCGAAGCCCTTATGCTCATGCGCGCATCAATGGTATTAATACCGATGCGGCGCAAAATTTGTCCGGAGTGAAATCCGTGGTCACTGGCGATGATGTCAAAGATGTCATTGGCGGGATTCCCTGTGCGGCTACAGATCCGGAGGGATTTCCGGGCATTAAGGTGCCCCACCATCCCGTGCTTGCAACTGGAAAGGTGCGTTTTGTTGGCGAACCTGTCGCCGCTGTTGCCGCGACCGATGCGTATATTGCTCAGGATGCACTGGATTTGATTGAGGTCGATTACGAACCTCTCGATGCCATCAATTCGGCTGATGCGGCTTTTGCCGATGGCGCGCCTGTTATTCACGAAGATTGGGACGATAATATGGCTTTTACCTGGAGCATTGCCGGGGGCGATGTCGATGCGGCTTTTGCCGAAGCCGATCAGGTCGTTAGTCAGCGGATTGACCATCAACGTCTGGTTCCCAATCCAATGGAGACGCGGGGTGTGGTTGCCCAATATCTGCCTGGCAAAGACCAGCTTAACTTATGGTCTTCCACGCAAATTCCCCATCTTTTGCGCACGCAAATATCCGTTATGCTCAGTATGGCCGAAAATCATGTGCGCGTTATTGCGCCCGAAGTGGGTGGTGGCTTTGGCTGTAAGCTCAATGTGTACGCCGAAGAAGCTCTGCTCGGGCATATGGCGAAATATCTCGGGCAGCCCGTGAAGTGGATTGAAGGACGGCGTGAGAACTTTTTGCACACGATTCACGGACGCGACCAGACCGGGGATGTCGAACTCGCGGTCAAAAACGACGGCACGATCCTCGGTCTCAAATACACGGTTTCGGCTGATGTGGGAGCTTATTATCAGTTGCTCACACCAGCCATTCCCACGCTTACGGGATTGATGTTGTGCGGTTCTTACACATTTAAAAATGTGGAGATGAATCTCAAAGCCGCCTTTACCAATAAGATGGCGACGGACGCCTATCGAGGTGCGGGGCGTCCAGAGGCCACGTATCTCATCGAACGCATGATCGATGTGGTGGCGCACGATCTGGATCTTGATCCTCTGGAGGTGCGGCGCAAAAACTTTATTGGCAAAGATGCTTTTCCCTATGAAACGGGCACTGCTGTGGCTTATGATAGTGGCGACTATACGGCGGCGCTCGACAAGGCACTCAAGATGGCCGATTACGACGCTTTGCGCGAGCAGCAGGCAAATTTGAGAGAAGAGGGCCGATATCTCGGTATTGGATTTTCTACTTATGTGGAGATTTGCGGGATGGGTCCTTCTGCTGCGATGCCCGCTGGTGGATGGGAAAGCAGTACTGTGCGCGTAGATCCCACGGGTAAGGTGACTGTGCTCACGGGTGTATCGCCCCACGGACAAGGGCAGGAGACCACGTTTGCCCAGCTTATTGCCGATGGATTGGGCGTTGATATCGACGATATTCGCATTATTCACGGCGATACTGATACTGTGCAATACGGTATTGGTACATTTGGCAGTCGCGCGACGGCTGTGGGCGGTACAGCGATGGTGCATGCGATGGGCAAGGTGAAAGACAAGGTGATTAATATCGCCGCGCATCTGCTGGAGAGCAATCCGCAGGATATTGTGATTGAAGACGACAAATATTGCGTTCAGGGTGCGCCCGAGTCAGGTCTCACTTTGAGCGAAATCGCGATGGTAGCTCATGTGGGTGTGGAACTTCCCGAGGGCACAGAACCCGGTCTCGCCGAATCGCACTTTTTTGAGCCGCCGAATTTTACCTATCCCTTTGGCACGCATATCGCCGTGGTCGAGGTAGATGCCGATACGGGTGAGGTCGAGATACAGCGTTATATTGCCGTTGACGATTGCGGAAATATTATCAATCCGTTGATTGTTGAGGGCCAGGTACACGGCGGTATTGCACAGGGTGTGGGACAGGCCCTTTACGAGGAAGCTATTTACGATGAAAGCGGGCAGATGATCACTGGTTCATTTATGGATTATGCCTTGCCAAAAGCGCACAATTTCCCGCGCTTTGAATTGGCAAATACGGTTACGCCTTCACCCGTTAATCCGATGGGTGTCAAAGGTGTGGGCGAAGCGGGTACAATTGGTTCTACGCCCGCGATAGCCAATGCGGTGATTGACGCGCTGAAACCTTTTGGCGTGCGGCATATCGATCTGCCTTTGCGTCCTGAAAAACTCTGGAAACTCATGCAGGAGACTTGAAAGATGACTCCCTTTGATTACCACGCACCCAAAACTCTGAGAAGCGCGATGCGTCTGGTGCAAGAGTTCGGCGATGATGCCAAAGTACTGGCGGGCGGTCACAGTCTGATTCCGTCTATGAAATTGCGTCTTGCTGCGCCTTCGGTCGTTATTGACCTGGGCGGTGTTGCTGGCTTGAAAAGAGTGACGGCGGGCAATGAGACCATTACCATTGGTGCGCTGGCCACGCATTATGCTGTGGAAAGCCATCGCTTGTTGCCTTCGAAATGTTCACTTTTGCCCGAGACCGCTGCAGAGATTGGCGATGCGCAGGTGCGGAATCGGGGCACGGTGGGCGGGAGTATCGCCCATGCCGATCCGGCTGCGGATTGGCCTGCGACTATGCTCGCCCTCGATGCACAATTCGATATTGCTGGCCCTAATGGTGAACGCGCGGTTGCTGCGTCTGATTTTTTTGTGGATCTTTTTATCACAGATTTGCAACCCGACGAGGTCCTTACTGGTATTCGCATTGCTACGCCGCCCGCGAATTCGGGTGGTGCGTATGTCAAGATGCGACAATCTGCGTCCGGTTTTGCCCTTGCAGGCGTTGCGGCTCAGGTGACGCTGGATGATGCGGGCAACTGCGCTTCTGTGGCTGTAGGTGTTACAGGTGTTGCGCCTGCGGCGTACCGCGCACAGGCGGTCGAAGACGCGCTTGTGGGTCAGGGTATTGACGCTGTTGCCGATGCAGCGGCCCATGCGACTGATGGTGTAGAAGAATTTCAGGAAGATCACCACGCGTCTGGCGATTACCGCGCCCATTTGGCTCGCGTGTTTGCCCAACGGGCATTGAGCCAGGCAATTGAACGCGCAGCTTGATTTTACAGCCCCCTTCTCTTTCGGGGAAGGGGGCTGTATTTTTTTAGGAGGCGTTTTGAAACTCACGGGTACACATACCATTGGCGCGTCGGTTGAGCGCGCTTTTGAGTTGCTTGTCGATCCCGAGGTTCTCGCTCGTTGTATGCCCGGCTGCGATAAGCTGGAACACAGAGCAGATGGGGTTTACGATATGGCTGTTTCCGCAGGGATTGGTCCCGTTCGCGGCAAATATGCGGGTAGTGTCACGCTTTCAGATATTCAACCGCCCGAGCGCTATACGATGGTGGTCGATATCAAGGGCACGACCGGGTTCGTCAAGGGGGAGGGTATTGTGGAACTCGCCCCTGAAGGCGAGAATACGCGGATTTCGTTTGAGGGCGATGTGCAAATCGGCGGGCCAATCGCCGCTGTGGGACAACGCATGCACGCCAGTGCAGCCCGTTTGATGACGCGGCAACTCTTTGGCGCGATTGACGCGGAGGCGCGTGCGTCTGCAGGATAGAAAGTCAAACTTTTCTAAGGCTTAACAAGATGTCATTTATTGATTGGAACAAGTATCCCGCTAACGAAGTGTCACCAGGCGTGCGCATTCGGACGCCTTATGGGGAGAATTTGATGCTTTCTCGCGTTGAATTTGACGCGGGTGCTGTCGTGCCGATGCACAGCCATCCCCACGAGCAGGGGGGGATGATGATTGAGGGGAGGATGAAGTTCACGATTGATGGTGAGACCCGCACGGTTGAACCCGGCGAAGCTTTTCTGATTCCCGCCCATGTGCCGCACCGGGCCGAGGCAGTAGATGGTCCCTGTGTGGCTCTCGATATTTTCTCGCCGATTCGCGAGGATTATGTCGAACTCGCCAACCGCTATATTCCATCCAAAGACAAAACGTAATATTTTCCATTCACGGATTGCCTATCTTGTCTTTCTTTTTTTTTCGCGCTTTTAAGACCTGTTTGATACTTCTGATATTTCTGCTGGGACAGCTTTGTACGCAGAGTTATGCGAGTGATGTGAGTGAAAGAGTAAAAAAACTCGATATCGGGACGTATGTCGAGGGTGCGTATTTTTCCGGCGCGCAAAAAAAGCGTTTTCGAGGCTATGTCAATCGCACGCAGGGTTATGCGGTTACAATCATCACAAATCAATTGCCCTATAGACGCCGCATTCCTTACCGGTCTATTGATCATTTGCGCGTAAAGAAGACGAAAAGAATCGCCGTGCAGTTCAATCCTCAGGCGCGTCGATTTTTGACCCGGACTGGCGTTATACCCGGGCACCGGGCTGTTGTTGGTATTGCGGAAGCAGCAGATAGTCAGTTTGGGGGTATTATTGCGAGTGTGAGCGACTCTCTGATCGTTTTGGCGGATACACATAATCGCGATGAGTATAAAATCCTGACGGCTTCGGAACTCGATCAACTGTCGATTAATCTGAGCAAGACATCCCATATCGGGAAGGGTTTCAAAGCCGGTCTGGTTACGGGTTTTTGTATTGGTGTCATTTTTTCTTCGTCCGATTTGAACAGGAGTAATGAGGCCGGATGGTCCGCTCTTGCCAATATTGTTCTGAGTCCCAAAACGGTTGTTATTTCTGGGGTCGGTGCCGGTATCGGCAGTATTATTGGCAAACTCGCCAGCTATGAGACCTGGCAATCTATCCCATTGGACCGCCTTAAATTCAATCGCTCTCACACGCCTTTGTCCCTTTCTGCATCTTATTCCTTTTAATTTTACATACGAGTTTGCCTCTGTTAGATTGCAAATTTACAATAGTTTTGTAAATTTGCATTGTTTTTTTACAATAGTTTTGTAAATTTGCAATATGGAAAATACTTTATTAAAACGCCTTCTGGTATTACCAGATCGCTCGTTTTTTCTTTTTGGACCGCGCTCAACAGGCAAGAGTACCTATTTGCGCCAGGTTTTGCCCGATGCGATGTATCTCGATTTGCTCGATTCTTCACTTTATCTCGCGCTCTCTCAGTCGCCCCATCACCTCGAGGCTCTGATCGGCGATCGTCCAGAGCAGACCTGGGTTGTTCTGGATGAAGTCCAGAAAATTCCCGCTTTGCTGGATGAGGTTCATCGGTTGATTGAAAATAAACGGTGGCGGTTTGTGCTTTGCGGTTCTTCTGCGCGCAAATTGCGACGGGGCGGTACTAATTTGCTTGCAGGACGAGCAATTACACGCCACATGGAGTCGTTTAGTAGCGCAGAACTCGGCGCGCTTTTTGATCTCGATTTTTCACTGCAATACGGTTTGTTGCCCACGGTGCAATTAGATCGCAAGTATGCCCGCGATATTCTGGATGCGTATGTCAATACATATATTAAAGAGGAGATTAAAGAAGAGGGGGTTGTGCGCAATCTGCCCCCTTTTCTCCGATTTTTAGGTATTGCTGGCCAGATTAATGCCCAACAGGTTAACGCGCAAAGTCTGGCGCGAGATGCGGCGGTTTCTCGCAGCAGTATTGATATCTATTTTTCGATTCTGGAAGATACGCTTTTAGGGCACAAACTTTTGGCTTATCGCCCGAATATTAAAGTTCGAGAGCAGACCCGACCCAAATTCTACTGGTTTGATCCGGGTGTTGCGCGTGCAGCAGCGGGTTTGCTCGATGATCCGCTTGACCGCGCCTGGTTGGGAACGGCGTTGGAGACGTTGATTTATCACGAGTTGCGCGTGTACAATCACACGCGAGAAAAACACCGTTCTATTGCATTTTATCGCACAGCTACAGGGGGGGAGATCGATTTTATTGTTGAAACGCGGAAGCGAACAGTATCTTCTCGGGCGCATGTGGTGTGTCTCGAAGTTAAGCTGTCTGACCGGTGGGATAGACGCTGGGAACGCCAGATGCGCGATATGAGTCAATCTCCACAGATTTGCGTTGATCGCATGGTGGGGGTTTATACGGGCAAGCGGAGCTATCATTTTGATGGTGTGGATGTTTTGCCCGTTGCAGAGTTTTTGCAGCAGTTGTATCAGGGTGATATTTTTTGAGGAGGAGTTTTAAAATGGAATATCGGCAACTCGGCAATTCAGGGCTTCAGGTTTCGGCTATTGGGTTGGGTACGAATAATTTTGGCAGGCGCCTCGACGCCAGGGCTACGGCGCGTGTTATGGGTCGGGCGCTGGATGAGGGTATTACGTTGATCGATACGGCTAATATGTACGGGGGGTCGCTGTCGGAGTCCTATATTGGCCGGGCGATTAAGGGTAAGCGCGATGCGTTTATTCTGGCGACTAAGGTGTCGATGAGTATGGGGGATGGACCGAATATGCGCGGCAATTCGCGTTACCATATTCTCAAAGAGGTGGAGGAGAGTCTCAGACGTCTCAATACGGATTATATTGACCTTTATCAGATTCACCAGACGGATTCCAATACGCCTATTGAGGAGACTTTGCACGCGCTTGACTATCTCGTTGCTCAGGGCAAGGTGCGCTATATCGGCTGTTCCAATTTTATGGCGTGGGAGGTCTGCGAGGCGATATGGACTTCGCGCGCAAAGAATCTGGTTGCGTTTTCGACTGTGCAACCCCGCTATAGTATGCTCGACCGCGAGGTTGAAGCAGAGCTTGTGCCGTTTTGCAAGTCTTACGGTATTGGCATTTTGCCCTATTTTCCCCTTGCCAGTGGTTTTCTTACGGGTAAGTATCGCCGGGATGAATCAGCGCCCGAGGGCACGCGTTTGGCAGAGGGCGACCGCGGTATGTTCACGGATAAGAATTTTGATATTCTGGAGGCGTTGGAAGAATTTGCACGGGAACGCGATCACACGATTCTCGATCTGGCTTTTGCATGGCTTCTCGCCAATCCCTGTGTGTGCTCTGTGATTGCCGGGGCTACCACGCCCGAGCAGGTTACGGCAAATGCCGCGACGGTTGGCTGGGACCTCAGTGATGAGGAGATGGCGGAGATTGATGAGATTCTCAATAATTAGGAAATTTTAAAAGCAAAACCGATTCATATGTTCTTTGGAGTGAGTAGGAACTATTTTGAAATGCGGTTGACAAAATCGCGCTATTGCTACACTTTTTGTTTTTGAGGATAATTACCATCTGGGAACAACGCTCAGCCGTTAGAGAATACCGAAGGGATGAGAATATGCACAAAATTAATCTTACAGAGGCGGAAAACTGTCTTGCAGCATTAGTCAAAGAAGCGGCCAATGGAAAGAAAGTGTTTATTACGCAGGAAGATGGTTCGGCCTTTCAACTCGTTCCTATGGCAAACGCACCAGATTCGTCTGAATTTGATCAAGGCAAGCTCTTTAATCCCGAAGGCTTGTGGGATCAGATGGATCCAATAACCGCTCGAGACATAGCCGAAGCCCGAAAAGAGATGTGGCATAAATTTGGTTCAAAGGATTAGGCGCAATGTCTCTGGTTGTAGATACGCATTCATTTATCTGGTTCTTAGCACGGTCATCAGACCTCTCATCTGTTGCGCGTCAGGCTATTCGAGAGGCAATTACATCGGGTCATCCAGTCTATGTGTCATCAGTAACAATTGTCGAGGTTATATACTTGACTGAGAAAAATCGATTGCCTCGACAGAATTTGATTGATTTGAAAGCTACATTGCACCGATCCGATTCGGGATTCAAAGTTGCCCCTTTTGATCTTGCGATTGCAGAACAGTTGGAAAATATCCCACGCGATCAAATACCCGATATGCCAGATCGTATGATTGCAGCAACAGCACAGCACCTCGGCCTACCACTTGTCACAACAGATTATCGAATTCAACAATCAGAAGTTAAAACCATTTGGTGAATTTCTATTTTTAATTACGCTACAAGTAGTAGTTTATATCAATGAACCCGCTTCTTTTGCCAATTTTCGGACCGATTTGTCATCCCCTTCCATGAGTGCCAGAAGCAATTCCGAAAGAGCCAATTTTTTGTATTCCTTTTTGTATTCTTCTCTAAACTGTGGATCTTGCATCAGTCGCTCATAAGTAGATATCGGTTTTTTCATAATAGCATCTCCTCTCAATTCGCTACTCATAATCTGCTTTCGCTCCCGAGCTCCTTTTTTTCCTCCTGATCACTGTGCTTCACCCATTCCGATGACCCATTGCACTTGATGTGCCATTGCCACGCTGAAATCTGCACCCAATCCCTTGCGTTCATACCGAATCTGTCCGTTCTGGTCGATGATACAGGTATATGGAATCTCGGCGGATCCAAACGCTTTTCGCATTTCCAGATCGCCCAATGCAAAGGTTAAGAGCGGTGCGGTCTGGTAGCGAAAGCTGGCGACCATATCCCGGCGCATTGAGCTGTCTTGGTCGATATTTACAGCTAAAAATTCGACATTTTGCTTGAGAAATTGCGCTTTGAGCTTTTGAAGATAGGGCAGTTCTTCAATGCACGGGCTACACCATCCCGCCCAAAATGTTAGTACCACAGCTTTGCCTTTTAAGTCCTCTGAAATGATTTTTTCACCGTTCAGCTTTTGGACTTCAAAGGCCGGTGCAGGGCGTGATATGCGTTTTTTTTCGACGCGTTGGATAATTTTCTTATCCCACTCGGATTTTAAGGCAGCGTATGCTTTGCTCATTCCTGCACCTGAGCCTTGCTTGCCAACATAAGCCTGGCTCCACAGTTCTGCTATATCCGTGCGGATGACCGACGTGAGCAATAGTTCTGAGGCGAGTTCATAAGCCTCTGTCCATGCTTTTTGGTCGTTATAGATCCGAAGCAAGTGGGTCTTTGCCCTATCTACTGATGCCTGCCGAGATGCCAGTTCCAGGTCGCCTAAATCTTCTCGGGTTTGCCAACCGCGTATCGCGGTTTTTATTTTTTGGACAGCACGGTCGTGTTGTCCAAGGAGTTGATGAGCACGCGCCAATAGATCGCGACAGATGAGTTCTCCTCGACCATTATTCCCCCATTTTTCCTGGTTCTGCAATGCTTCTTTTAATGCGTTTTGTGCATATAGAAGCGTTTTATCAGATCGAACTTTCTTATCTACGAGTACCCGAGCAGCCGTTTGGTAAGCGCCGCTGGAATACATTTGCGATGCGAGCATTTTTTCAGAGAGTTCAATCAACAGGTGTGGATCATCGGTGACGTGTTGGTAATAACCCAACAGGGTGATGGAGATGTCGCCTTTCAAAAAGGTATTGGGATAATCTGCAAGCAGTTGCTCCAATCCCCGAATGCCTTCCCAATACTGCTCTGTGGTCTCGGGAGGGTATCCGCTCCTAAATTGATTAAAGCGATTCATTTCTTCTTTGGAATGGGTTGGCTGTTGTGCAAGACACGGGGAATATGCAATTAGACATATTGCCAGACTTGCTACCAGTTTGCACTTGTTGAAATACATGCTGACCTCACTTTCTTTTTGTCCAGATTAGATTCTCTCTGCGACGCACGGTATAAGGAGAATGAGGAGATCCCTGTAATGTGAAATCTCGTCCGGCTGTCATCTTCACCCAGTATGTTCCATCAGGTAACCCCCGTTTGGATAAGAATGCTGTATAAGAACCGGAAGCGTGTGTTTTGTTGACCGGCCTGGCTACCATCATATTCTGATTATTGAAGAAAATGATTTCTACAAAGACGGGGTGTGAAGAAAACATTTCCGAAATCGAATACGCGATTTTCACCAGTGAATCTTGTGGCGAAGTTTCTATTTTGAAGTCTATTGGGTCTTTGGGTTCTGGTTGATTTCTGTATGGCCAAATCAGCTTCAATGAGCGTCGCTCCGCATTTTCTTCTGACCGATCTGCTCTTAATCTCACAAAGTATGTTCCGTCGGGAAGTCCCCGTTTAGGCAAGAACGCCGTGTAAGAACCGGGTGCGTGTGTTTTATTGACCGGCTTGGCAGCCCTTGCACCGTGACTGTTATAGAAATCGAGTTCTACAAAGACAGGGTCTGAATAAATCGTTTCTGGAATCCAATACGCAATTTCCATTATTGAATCCCCCGGCGAACTTACTATTTTAAAGTCCATCTTTTGTTGTACATTGCCTTCATATTGATATCTGTATCTCCAGACCAACTCCAATGCGTGATGTACCTCTTGATGTTCTTTCAGGGATTGCTGTGTTGCGGATAACCTTACCAGGTATCTGCCATCAGGCAATCCCCGTTTGGATAAAAACGCCGTATAAGAGCCGGGTGCGTGTGTTTTTTTGACCGGCTTGGCAGCCCTTGCACCGTGAATATTGAAGAAATCAATTTCTGCAAAGACGGAGTCTGAATAAATCGTTTCTGGGATCCAGTACACTATTTTTACCAGTGAATCTTGTGGCGAAGTTTCCATTCTGAAGTCCAGTTTTTCTGTTTGTGTGTCGCCACTTGTATTGGAATCGGATTGGACTTCTTGTGGCGAAGATTCTACGCCCTCTGTTTCGTTAGTTTTCTCAGGAACGGATTGCTCATTTTGAGCGAGGTTTTCCAATTCGAGCTGTATTTGGGGCACCTGGGATGGCTCAGTGTTTTCTTGTCCTAAATTCCATACTGCCGAAATCCCACCAAAATACAATCCCGTTCCCGCGATTCCTGCGCCGATGATACCCATTATTTTTATCATGCCTGTTCCTTTCAGTTTGGCGAGCAGGCTCGCCTGCGTTGGCACTGCGTACAATAGCGGGGGTAATGCGGCCATTATTTTGCGCGTTAATTGAGGTGTTGGACGTTTTTCGCGGAGCGTGTCTTCTACCAGCGGCATCAATTCGTCGCGCAAGCGATTGCGCGCAACCTGAAGGCGTCCGGTTACTGTGCTTTCGGGGATGTCGAGAAAGGCTGCGATTTCGGGATAGGTCATGCCTTCCATGTAGTGGAGCAATACCGCTTCCCGATAAATGTCTGGCAATGTATCAATAGCGGCTATGACGGCTTCTTTTGTTTCGGTTTTTTCCAGTGCTTCGTCGGGTAGGTCTGGCAATGGAAATTCCGATATTTCAGGTGTCACATCTTGTGATGTGTCGTCCATTGAGACGACTGGGCGTTTTTGTTGAAGCCATTTGTTCGATAGATTGAGTGCAATTCCCCGCAGCCAACCTGAGAATTTTTCGGGCGATTTTAGAGACTTGAGGTGCATATATGCCTCCACAAACGCATTTTGTACGATGTCTTCTGTCGCGGAAAAGTTGCGGGTTCGACCAGCCACGAAGGCATAGATGCGTCCTTGATACGCCTTGACCAGCGGTTCGTAAGCAGCCTGGTCGCCAGACAATACTTTTTGCACTTGTTCTGCATCGCGTTTGCTCATTATGACTCCGGATAGACGATTGTTGTGCTGGGGACGGTCTGTCATCGCGGCATGATTTTGAGCCGCGATCCAGAAAATTTTTAGCTGACCACTGACTACTGACCGCTGTCCGCTTGTTTTTCCACCCGCTATATATATGTGACTCGAAAGCACGGATTCCTAAATAAAAAAAAGCCCCGCGATTCGAGATCACAGGGCTTTGTGGGTTTTTAATAGGTGGACATTCTGACACTCGTCATTGCGGCATGGTTTTGAGCCGCAATCCAGTAATCTAAACGCGACAGAACCCGTTATCCTCGCGATGGCTCGGGCATTTCTTCTCTTGCGCGGGCTGAGAGTTCGGCGAGGTGGTCGTCGTGTGCTATGACTTGTTCCAGATGTTTTTTGCGTTCGGGTCCAGCGGTTGCGAGCATGATTTTTCCATAAGCGCGATCGTTCCAGAACCGCGCGCGTGCGGCAATCTGTGTTTTTAATAGGTCAATATGTTCTTCATCTTCAGGGAAGCGTTCGCTGCAGTTGATGGTGAACATCCGCCGACGTGGACTGCCTCCAAAGGCCGCGTGTTTTAAGTTGTGATTAAATAAGACGACGTCGCCGGGATTGGTTTCCAGTGGTAGTGCAGGTACATCTGGTCCGTGTATGCCCCATTGATCTGGGGAATTTCGGACGGTGTTTTCGACATTATTTGCATATTGATCTTTGAGATGGTGACTCCCGGGGATGACGCGCAGACAGCCCGTGTCGCGCGTTAGGGGATCCAGGTACAGGGCGATTTTTACAAATCGTATTTCCTTGCCCCAGCCATCCGAATGCCATTGCGTGTCTCCGGCATAATAATTTCCGTCTGATCCCATGTAGTTGAAATTTTCATCGAGTAAGCCGACCAGAATTTCTTTTATTCGCGGATCATCTAAGAGGGCGCACAGTCGTTCGTGCTGGTCGATAAATGGCACAATACACGATCGACGTTTGCCGTCATGCGGTTGCCCGTTGTGTCCACCACCCCGTTGTGCCCATACCGTTTCAAATGCATCGATAATTTCGTCGATGCAATCTGACAATAACTCCGGAAATGCGAGAAATCCAAAGGTGTCAAAGAACGATTTTTTTTGTTCTGTGAGGATGCCCATCGCTCACTCCTTGTGGTTGACCTGTGGAGAAACTTCTGTTAGATTTAAGCGTTGATACCTATAGTACAGGAGAGCCGTCATCGCGGCATGAAGTTGAGCCGCGATCCAGAAGGTTTTGACCGTCCACTGCACCATCACTTAATATATCTTCACTTGCACCAATATATAAGGATAAATGCCATGCGCAAATATCTATTGTCCATCCCGATGATTCTGCTTTTGCTCGTTGGGTCTGCCTCTGCACAAACAGTTAATTTTTCTCTAACAGGCACCGACGGCAGTACATATAGCGCCTCTGACTATCGCGGTCAGGTGCTCATACTTGCGGTCATCGGGTATAACTGACCGACCTGTATAGCGGCGGGTCCGTCACTCGAAAGTTTATGGGGAAATTATAGCAGTAACTCCAATGTTGCCATGCTCGGTCTTGATGTTTATAATGGCAATAAGACTCAGCTTGAGAATTTTGGCAGCCGTGCGACAGTCACCTTTCCATTGCTTCTATCCGCAAGTGGCACAGGTTTTAGTCGTGAGGATCTCGTTGTCGTTGATCCAGATGGGACTGTGGCGTTTTCGGGTCGCAGTTTGAGTTCCTCCACTGTCCGGAGTAACGCAATAGCCAAGGTTAATGAACTGTTGGCGCAAATACCATCACCTGCACCGGAGATTTCCGTGCAGGAGAGAGTTGATTTCGGCACTATTGACGCAGGCCAAACGGGTCAAGAGACGATTACGATTACGAATACGGGTACTGCAACGCTGGAAATTACAGGTATTCAGAGCGATGTGTCGGGTCTAACTTTTGATACTACGATGTTCACACTGGAACCCAACGGTTCGCAGACGGTGACGATTACATTTCCGAGTTCTGCAGAGGGTACGTTTTCGGGTAATATCACTATTTCGAGTAATGATCCGAATAGTGCAACAAGCACATTATCCGTTTCTGTGAGCGTGCAACCGCCCCCTGTGCCAGCGATTTCCGTGCAGGAGAGAGTTAATTTCGATCCTATTGTCGCGGGTCAAACAGGTGAACAGACAATTACGATTGAGAATACGGGTACTGCAACGCTGCAGATTACGGGTATCGAGAGTGATGTGTCTGGTTTGACGTTTGATACTACGATGTTCTCGCTGGAACCCAACGGTTCACAGACGGTGACGATTACGTTTCCGAGTTCGACGGAGGGCACGTTTTCGGGTAATATCACTATTTCGAGCAATGATCCGAATAGTGCAACAAGCACATTATCCGTGTCTATCATAGTCCAACCGCCGCCTGTGCCTGCGATCAGTGTTCGGCAAACAGCAGTTAATTTCGATCCTATTGTCGTGGGTCAAACTGGTCGGGAAACGATTGCGATTACGAATACGGGTACTGCGTCCTTAAATATTACGGGTATTACAAGTGATGTGTCGGGTTTGACGTTTGATACTACGATGTTTACACTGGAATCTGATGCTTCGAAGACAGTGACGATCAGGTTTCCGAGTTCGACGGAGGGTACATTTTCGGGTACTATCACGATTTCGAGTAATGATCCGAATACTGCAACCCAGACCTTATCCGTTTCTATCACAGTTCAACCGCCCCCCGCGCCAGCGATCTCTGTGCAGCAAACGGCAGTTGATTTCGGTACTGTTGCGTTTGCCCAATCGGTTCAGCAGACGATTGTGATTACAAATACGGGTACCGCAGATTTGGAGATAACAGGTATTGAGAGTGATGTGTCTGGTTTGACGTTTGATACTACGACGTTCACGCTGGCACCTGGCGGTTCGCAGACGGTGACGATTGCGTTTCCGAGTTCGACGGTGGGCGAGTTTTCGGGTACTATCACGATTTCGAGTAATGATCCAAATACTGCAACCCAGACCTTATCCGTTTCTGTGACCGTGCAGACGGAACCTGTGCCGATGCTGGTTGTGGGGACACCCGCAATTGATTTCGGGAGTATTGATGCTGAAAAGACGGCTCAGAAGACTTTTACGATTACGAATACGGGTACTGCGCCGTTGGAGATTACGGGTATTGAAAGCGATGTGTCGGGTTTGACGTTTGATACTACGATGTTCACATTGGCACCCAATAGTTCACGCACGATTACGATTACGTTTCCCGAATCCATGGTGGGCACGTTTTCGGGGCTTATCAATATTTTGAGCAATGATCCGGATCGCGCGGCGCATACGCTGAGGATTTCTGGAATTGTCCAGCCGCTTTCTGAGGAAGCCAGATCGGATTTTGACGGCAATGGCGTAATCGCTATTGCCGATTTTCTCCTTTTAGTGAGTGCTTTTGGAACATCCGATCCCAAATACGATATCGATGGCGATGGTGTGGTCGGTATATCGGATTTTCTCATCTTTGTCAATCACTTTGGCAAAAAGCTCAACTGATTGTTCGCGGCGGGCTTTGTGAATGATTTTTTTGGCAATGTCTGAGGATAAACGCCATGTGCAAATATCTATTGTCCATCCCGATGGTTCTGCTTTTGCTCGTTGGGACCACTTATGCACAAACGGTTAATTTTTCTTTAACGGGCCTTGACGGCAAGACATATAGTGCCTCCCAATATCGCGGTAAAGTGCTGGTGCTTGCGATGATTGGGTATGGCTGACCAACCTGTCAAGCGGCGGTGCCGCGACTCGAACAGTTATGGCAAGACTTAAAAAAAGATCCACAAAGCAGCAATATTGTGATGCTCGGTCTCGATACCTGGGATGGTAGTCGTACTCAGGTTGAGGGTTTTAGCAGAGGCATCACCTTTCCCATGCTTATACAAGCAGGTGGTTCTGCTCCGGCTGGGCATGATCATCTCGTTGTGGTTGGCCCCGATGGGACTGTGAAATTTTCCAGAAGCGGCCTAGGATCTTCTATTTCTGCAGCAGCAGCCAAGGTTACTGAACTGTTGGCGCAAATACCGCCACCTGCGCCAGCGATCTCTGTGCAGCAAACAGCGCTTGATTTCGGTACTGTTGCGTTTGCACAAACGGTTCAAAAGACAATTACGATTGAGAACACTGGCACTGCTCCTCTTGAGATTACGGGTATAGAGAGCGATGTGTCGGGTCTGACGTTTGATACTACAATGTTCACACTGGCACCCAACGGTTCTCAGACGGTGACGGTGACATTTCCGAGTTCTGTGGAGGGCACATTTTCAGGGAATATCACGATTTCGAGTAATGATCCGGATCGCGCAACACAGACATTATCCGTTTCTGTGATTGTTCAACCGCCCCCCGCGCCAGCGATCTCTGTGCAGCAAACAGCAGTTAATTTTGGCACTATTGAAGCAGGTCAAACAGTTCAACGGACGATTACGATCAGGAATACAGGTACTGCGCCGTTGGAGATAACGGGTATTCAGAGTAATGTGTCGGGTTTGACGTTTACGCCTTATATGTTCACACTGGTACCCAATGGTTCACAGACGGTGACGGTGACATTTCCGAGTTCGTCAGAGGGTACGTTTTCGGGTACTATCACGATTTCGAGTAATGATCTGAAGAGTGGAACACAGACATTATCCGTTTCTGTGACCGTTCAGCCGCGACCTGTGCCAGCGATTGCGGTTCAGCAAACGGCTGTTAATTTCGGTGCTATTGAGGCAGGCCAAACAGGTCAACGGACGATTGCGATTATGAACACGGGTACTGCACCGCTGGAGATTACGGGTATTGAGAGCGATGTGTCGGGTCTGACGTTTGATACTACGATGTTCACATTGGAACCTGACGGTTCACAGACGGTGACGATTACGTTTCCGAGTTCGACGGAGGGCACTTTTTCGGGTAATATCACGATTTCGAGTAATGATCCGAATAGTGCAACACAAACATTATCCGTTTCTGTGATTGTGCAGGCGGCACCTGCGCCAGTGCTGGTTGTGGGGGCACCCGCAATTGATTTCGGGAGTATTGATGCCGAAAAGACGGCTCAGCAGACTTTTACGATTACGAATACGGGAACTGCGCCTTTGGAGATTACGGGTATTGAGAGCGATGTGTCGGGTTTGACGTTTGAGCCTTCTATGTTTACACTATCTCCGGATAGTTCGGCGACGATTACGATTACGTTTCCCAAGCCCATGGAGGGCGAGTTTTCGGGTAATATCAGTATTTTGAGTAATGATCCGGATCGCGCGAAGTTTATGCTGACGATTTCTGGCGTTGTTCAGCCGCTTTCTGTGGAAGTCAAATCGGATTTTGACGGCAATGGCATAATCGAGTTTGCTGATTTTCTCCTGTTTGTGAGTGCATTTGGATCGTCCGAGGCCCAATACGATATCGATAGGAACGGCAGTGTTGATTTTCCCGATTTTCTCCTGTTTGTGAGTGTATTTGGAAAAACGGTTGACGGATAGATTTGCGACTTTCGGCTTGACACTTGTGGCGCAAATTTCTATGTTTTGCCTTTAAAGCTATGACGGAGAAAAGTAGCCTGTTCCCAACTGCACAGAGAGGATGTGTCCTGGGCTGAAAGCACATCTGCAGGATGCACAGGCGAAGTTCCCTCCCGAGCTGCAAAGCCGAATGGAGAGACAGTTTCCTATTAAGCCGAGCCGGTGGGTCCGCCGATAATGGACAGGATGGTGATGGCCATCCGCTGAGTGGTGCTTTTAAGCGCAAATAGGGTGGTACCGCGAAAGCTCTTTCGTCCCTATGATGACGAAGGGGCTTTTTTATTGGTAAGCAAGACAATGAAAGCCGTCATCGCGGCGTGGTTTTGAGCCGCGATCCAGAAAGGGGCTGGGGGTTGGATGGGTTGATCGCTAATCGCTACATAAGGAGTTTCTTTTGATTGATCTCGCATCTTTACATGCTCTCGAAATTCGCATTTTGCGTGCATATCAAAATAATGCCAGTGCCGAGCAGTCCGATGCACAACTTCAAAAGGGGGCGGGTATTGGCGAGGGACAGGTTCGGCGCGCGGTCGAGTGGCTGATTTCCAAGCAGTTGCTCGAAGTTACCGGGGAAAATACGCGTGCAACGGTTTCGCTTACGGAAGTGGGACGGGATTTTGCAACAAAGGGCGCGACGCCAGAGACGGCACTTTTGACCCGGGCGAGTGCAGAGCGCGTTGGGATCCAGGATTTGCAAGCCGACGAGCGGTTTGACAGAGGGGCCTGGGGCAGTGCGTTTGGCGGTTTGAAAAAGGATGGGATTATCGATCTGGATAAGGGGGCTGTTGTTATTGTCGATGCGAATCGGGCTTCTTTTTTTATTGATCGACTTATGCCAGAATTTTTTGACAAATTTTCCGATACCGGAATTGAGATTGATAATTTTCCCGGTGATGTTGTCCAGTATATCGAAGCCAATGCCCGCAAGCGCGGCGGGGGCAGGGCACCTGTTCGTTTGGACGAGCGCACGGAGCGGGTTTATTGTCTTACTGAAGAAGGGCGGCGCGTGCTTGTGGAGGTTGTCAAAGCCAATCTTACGGGTGATGAAGTTTCTCGGCTTACGCCGGAAATGATTCAGAAGGGCACCTGGCAGGGCGCGTCTTTTCGCCGATATGATTTGTCGATTAAGCCGCCGCGCGTGCTTATTGGGAAGCACCATCCCTATCGGGCGTATCTCGATAATGTGCGGCGCCGGTTGATGGCGCTTGGTTTTGAAGAGATGAAAGGTTCTCTGGTGGAGACCGAGTTCTGGAATATGGATGCCCTTTTTATGCCGCAGTTCCACGCGGCGCGCAATATTCACGATGCGTATTATGTTACGGAGCCAACGCAATCCCGAGAGGCAGAGGAACCCTATTTTTCGAGGGTGGCTGAGGCGCATCAGAGCGGGGGCGAGACAGGTTCGCGCGGGTGGCGTTATGAGTTCAATCCCGAGCAGTCTCGCCGCCTTATTTTGCGAAGTCAGGGCACTGCGCTTTCGGCGCGTACGCTCGCTTCAGAGCCGAATATCCCGGGTAAGTATTTCGCTCTTGCGCGTTGTTTTCGTCCGGATGATGTCGATGCCACGCACGCGGCAGATTTTTTTCAGGCTGAGGGTATTGTTCTGGGCGAGGAGATAAATTTTCGCAGTTTGCTCGGTTTGCTCAAGTTGTTCGCGCTTGAGATCGCACAGGCCGAAGATGTGCGCTATGTGCCCGATTATTTTCCTTTTACCGAGCCTTCAGTAGAGCTTCAGGCGAAGCATCCCGTTCTGGGCTGGATGGAGCTTGGGGGCGCGGGTCTTTTTCGGCCTGAGCTTACACGACCTCTGGGTGTGGATGTGCCAGTGATTGCCTGGGGTCTGGGGGTTGATAGAATGGCGATGGTCGCGCTGGGTATTAACGATATTCGCGATTTGTTCAGTACGGATTTGGATCTGGTCAGGAATACGCGGTAAGTGAATAGCAGGAGTAAAAATGCCAACGATTACAGTTAATAAACCCGATTTTGAACGTCTCGCAGGGCAGGTTTATTCGTCGGAGAGCCTGAGTGCTGCGCTTGAAACTGCGAAGGCCGAGATTGATGCTGAAGAGGGCGATACGCTTCGCATTCAGCTCAAGGATACCAATCGTCCCGATTTGTGGTCGGGAGAGGGGCTTGCGCGGTTGCTCAAAAGCCATCGGGAGAATGTTCAGCCAGACTATTCTTTTTTTGATGCGTCTGGCGTCTCGCAGGAACGGGAGGTTATTGTCGATCCCGGGTTGCGAGATGTCCGTCCCTATATTGCCGCTTTTGCGTGTGAGGGTATTGCGATTGATGATGCGGCACTTGACGCGCTTATCGAGGCGCAGGAAAAACTCGCCGATGGATATGGGCGAGGTCGCAGTGTTGTTGCGATTGGGATTTACGATGCGTCCGATATTGTGTATCCGGTGCGATACGATGCGGTTGATCCCGATGTGACGGCTTTTGTTCCTCTGGAGTTTGAAGATGAGATGTCTTTGCGACAGATTTTGTCCGATCATCCCACGGGCAGGATGTATGCACATCTTCTCGAGGGGAAGGATAGGTTTCCCCTGATCCGCGATTCGCGCGGCGAGGTTCTTTCGATGCCGCCTGTGATTAATAGCCAGAGTCTGGGGCGCGTTGAGGTGGGGGATGCGTTTTTGTTTTGCGAAGCAACGGGTCCCGAACTCGACGCTATTCTTTTGTCTATGGCGATTATGGCGGTCAATATGGCTGATCGGGGCGGTCGCATTTATCCCGTGACGGTGCGGTATCCATTTCACACACCGAGGGGACAGGTTGTGACGTGTCCCTATGATCTGACTGAGCCGTTGCAGGTCGATGTGGATGAGATTTACAGAGTGGTTGGGTCACATATTTCGATAAGGCAGATTCAGACCGCGCTCAGCGCGATGGGTTATCGGGATATTGACATGCAAGAGCGGAGTATCAAAGTGCGTCCAGCACCTTATCGCGATGATATTTTGCATCCCGTCGATGTTGTGGAAGATGTTGTGATCGGTGTGGGGTACGAGGCTTTTGAACCCGAAATGCCCCGGGATTTTACGGTTGGCAAAGCCGCATCAGAAGAGGATCTTGCAGACCGATTTCGCAATCTCATGGTTGGGAGCGGATTTCAAGAGGTCTTTTTGCCGATTCTTTGTTCCCAAAAAGAACAGACCGTGGATATGAATAATCCGGATGCAAAGATTATTTCGATTTCAAATCCCATGTCCGAAAATTACAGCGCGATTCGAGGGTCTTTGTTGCCCGGTTTGTTGAAGACCGAAGCGACAAGCCGCCGTGCGTTGTACCCGCATCGGATTTTTGAAGTGGGTGAGGTGGGGGTTCTCGCGCCGGGGGAAGATTACGGTACGCGCACAGATATTCATCTTTGCGCGCTCGAAGCGAGTGACGAGGCCAATTTGTCCGGTGTTCAGAGCTTTCTCGAGGTGTTATCCTATTATTTTAATTTTGAATATACTATTGCGCCGATTGATCATCCCACATTTTTGCCTGGTCGCAGTGGCGAGATCCACATAGGTGAGCGCGTTTACGGGCTTATTGGTGAAGTGCATCCCAGCGTTCTCGAAACCTGGGGTATAAATTATCCCGTCAGTGCATTTGAGGTTGATATTCGCGTTGTGTCTGGTGGACGAATAGACGAATAGACGAATAGACGAATAGACGAATAGACGAATAGACGAATAGACGAATGGCGATACACACAGATTTTGGGAGGATGGGTGGGGTTCGTAGATTCGTAGATTCGTAGATTCGCATATTGAGGGGTTTAACTATGGACAAACTCAAAGTTGGTATTCTGGGCCTCGGTCGCGGTTTTACGCATTTCAGGAATTTTCTCGCTCTGGAAGAGGCTGAGGTTATTGGTGCTTGCGACCGCTTTTCACGCTTGAGAGAACGCGCCGAGCAACATATAGCGTCGGTTGGTGCATCGGCTCCGATTTTGCCCGAGTTTGACGATTTGCTCGATCTCAAACCCGATGCTATTGTGGTTGCTACAAATGGCAAATTACAGGTGGAACACGGTTGCCAGGCGATGCGCGCGGGTTGTCATGTGCTTTCTGAAGTTCCCGGTGCTTATACGCAAGAAGAGTGTATGAATTTGCGCCAAACCGTTGAATACACGGGCAAAACGTATATGCTGGGAGAAAATACCTGTTATTGGGATTTTTTTCGCTATTTCCGCAAGTGGGTTGCCGAAGATCGCTTTGGCCCTATTTCCATTGCCGAAGGCGAATATATTCACCATTTGCCGGGTACGCTTTTTCGCCCCGATAGTTCGCGGCATACGCCGACTCGAGCGCGAGCAGCCGGTTATGCGGATACAATGCCGATCTGGCGTGCCGATCAACCTCCTATTCAATATCTGACGCATGACCTGGGGCCATTGCTCGAAGTGATTGATGACCGCTGTGTTTCTGTCTCTTGTCGCAGCGCGCCATTCCGTAGTGCCGACGCGCCTCTGCGTTCCGACGGCCAGATCGCGGTGTTCGAAACAGCGAAGGGTGCGCTTATTAAAATTATGGTTACGCTGAATACGGCTCGACCTTCTGAACACCGATATCGCATTTTTGGCGTTGAGGGCGGTGCCGAATGGTTTAGCTATGAAAAACACGCTCGTCGATTTTCCCGAGGGGCAGATCATCGCAGTGGTTGGGAGGTTTTACCCGTTGGTCTTGGCGCACATGGCGATGATACTTCTGCAGGTCACGGCGGTGCAGACTTAAAACTCGCCCGACATTTTACACAGTCTATTCTCGCTGGCAAGCCATCGCCGATTGATGTGTATCGCGCTATTGAATACTGTCTGCCGGGGATTTTGGCAAATAAATCCGCCGAGTTGGGCGGTGCGCCAGTTCCCATTCCGGATTTTCGCCTTGCGCCATTTGAGCACACAATTTTTTGGGACAGTTTGGGGCTTCCCGAACGCGATCCAGAATCCCGGCCGTATCAGCCGCTTGGGTAGATCGCTGAGAATAAAAAAATCCGAATCATTGCGATTCGGATTTTTTCATTTTTGATGTTACGCATGTCAGGCGTTTTGTCATGCTGAGCGGAGTGGAACGGAGCCGAAGCATCTTTTCCACCAGCGTTAGAATCGAACATGTAAGCTGCTTGTAATCAGGCGTCCGATCCAGGGCGAACCGACAAATGATCGGTATTCTTGATTTAGCACATTGCTGGCATTCAGATTTAAGGAGGTCGTGAAGCGGTCATTTGAAAGTGGCAACTGATAGGTCAAATTCAAATCCAGAATAGTATGAGAATCTACCTTGCCGACATATATACCCGATTGCATGGGGAAACCACCGCGATAGCGCAATTTTCCACTAATAGTGAGCGGTGTATTGGGCAATTGACAATCGATACCGATATTAAATTTGTGCTTGGGCGCATTGAGGGCTATGTCGCCGATGTTGTCTAAATTGCGAAACATATCCTCGCTGACATACGAGTAATTGCCGGTAAAAGCCCATATTTCGTTTGGATAATACGCAAAAGATAGGTCAGCACCGTAGAGCGTTATGTTACCGAAATTGCGAGGTGCGACTATTACTGCAGTGGGGTCCGATGCCTGTTCGGGTACTATGGTGCCAAATGGGATCAGCGCGGCGTTGGATACAAATAACTGCGTCAATTCATCTATGCCTGTCCCATTGCCATTGCCAACCAACCCGAACTCTGGCTCGTTGAGTTGATCTAAAAAAATAAGGACGAGTGCAAGGCTTGCATTGGCGGGGTCTTTCAAGTTTTCGGTAATCGCGTCTGTTAGAGCCTCGTTCAAGGGACCGGGTGCGAGAAATACGTTGGGCGTTTCAATCCGCAACGGGCTGACAAAATTTTTGATTCTGGTCTGATAGACATCGGCTGCCAGAATGAGTTTGTTTTTGATGATGCCTTTGTATCCCAATTCAAAGGTTTCTGTGATGGTGGGTCCAAGTTTTTCTATGTCTGTCACCGCATTGGCGAGGTCGGGTATGGGATCAAATCCCTGCGTTTCTGCATTCAGTGTCGCAGCCGTATTTTGCAAGCCCGGCAGTTGTTCTGGGATAGTTCCGGGAAAGATCTCGACGAGTTGTTCGATCATTGCAGTAGCCTGATCTGGTGATAGCCCAAGCCCGTCTCCGAGAAGCTCTATTGCGAGAGGTTCCAGTTCCGCTAATAGACCGTCCAGTATTACTCCTCTGGCAGCGCGCCACATCAGATTGGTGGCCTGGGGATCGTGCAGAGAGAAGTAGTGATCTTTTGGCAAGCCCGCTATGGGCGCAAAGGGCGTCCGAAACATGGGTAGGCCATTGTCGTCTCTGCGAAATGTGAATCCCGTGCCGGCATTACCCTGTGCGCGAAGGTCAATTGCTGGACTAAATCCCAATATCGGACTTAAATTTGACCCCAGCATAAAGACGTCGGGGACGCCGATTCGATCTACAAATAAGTCTGGGGTTGAGGGGGTGCTAAATGCGCGGTTATACGTCAATCGCAGGGTATTTTCCTGTGTGGGTTTGATGACCAGTGCTGCGCGGGGAGAGAAGAACGGATCTTCGATATGGTTGTGTTTGTCGATACGCCCGGCCAATATCAGATCGATTTGATCGCTCAGGTTGGTTTCGCTTTGCAGGTAGATCCCGTATTCATCGATGTCGTCATTGTCTTCATGCATGCCGTGTACTGTGCCCTGTGTTTTGGGCCGGGTGAGCAGTACATCGGCACCATAAGCAAAGTGTTGTTTCTGGCCCAGGCTGGCATTGTGTTGCAGTTGCAAGACCATCAAATGTGAATTGTCTATAATTGGGTCACCGGCTGTGATCAGTTCCGTGTCACCAGCATCGCTGGTGTTATAGAAGATCTGTGCAAACCACCCGCGATAGAGCAGGCGGCCTTGATAAAAATTATAGGTCCAGTCTTTTGCCTGGCCCGCGCCCAAATCCGTCTGTTGAAGGCCGCTCATTTTTGAATAGCCCACCGACCCTATCAGTGTCAACTCATCTGTTGGGCGGAAATCGAGCCTGAATTCTCCATTTGTCCTTTCTGTGCTATAATCGCGTGGATTAAAACCCCGCGCTTCCACTTCCAGAGGATCGACATATTCCCAGTCGTGGGTTGCAACATATCCACCCGAGACTTTGATCCCGATCTTGTTGTTGAGGCTGCTGGCGTGTCGCAGTGATAATTTTCGCACACTGCGCTGGCCGCCAGATATGGAAATTGTATTGCCTTCTGATCCAAACGGGGAGCGGGTGATAATGTGCATCACGCCATTGGCGCTGTTGGGACCGTAAAGTGCGGATCCGGGTCCCAGAACGATTTCGATGCGTTCAATGTCGTCACTGGTAAGGGGGATTAGATCGTAAGCATTCAAGCGTAGCGATGGGATGCGGGCAATGCGGTTGTCAACGAGTGTGAGCAGTGCACCAGAAAATACCTTGTTGAATCCGCGAACGACCATGCTGCCTTGCGATATGCCTGTTTGAGCATAGTCAACGCCGGGCAGAGTCTTGACGTATTCACTCATGGTCAAGACTTCTCGATTTCTGATTTCAGAGGCATTGACTATTGAAATTGAAGCGGGTGCATCCAGAGCTTTTTCTTGTTTGCGGGATGCCGAGACGACGACTTGCTGACCAATGAGGGCTACAGCGGCCAACTTGAAATTTCGCGTTATACTTTCACCGGGGCGGATTTCTACGCCGGTTGTGACGATGGTTTCATATCCGATATAACTGATGGTGATTTCGTAAATGCCCGGCGGTAAGCGGTCGATGCGATAGCTACCTCGTTCATTGGTGATTGTGCCCCGAGTGCCTTGAATGGCCGGTCCTTTGACTACGATATTGGCCGCGAATAATGCTTCTCCTTCCTCGGTTTCCACTTTGCCCGTCAAGCTGCCGAAATCCTGAGCTACGACCGAGTAAGCATTCCACAGTACGAAAGCAAGGATATACAATACGCGCATCCAACCCTCCTTACCGCAATGGTCCGGATTTTTCTATATGGGAGAGATAGCTTTAGAACCGAATATTCAGGCCAGTTAAGATTAGGCGTCCAATAAATGGCGCACCGATAAATGAGCGATATTCCTGGTTTAACACGTTGCTGGCTTCCACATTCCAGGTGATCTTGAAGCGATCATTTGAGAGTGGCAACTGATATGCGGCATTCAGGTCCAAAACAGTATAAGCATCTACATCGCCGACATATACACCCGATTGCATGGGGAAACCCCCGCGATAGCTCAATTTCCCGCGGATGGTGATCGGGGTATTGGGTAGTTGGCAATTGATACCGATATTAAATTTGTGCTTGGGTGCATTGAGGGCTATGTCGCCGATGTTGTCTAAATTGGGGAACCAATCGTCGCTGACATAAGAGTAATTGCCGGTAAAAGTCCATATTTCGTTTGGATAATACGCAAACGATAGGTCGGCACCGTAGAGCGTTATGCGACCAAAATTGCGATATGCGACCATGACCGCAGTGGGGTCTGATGCCTGTTCGGCAGACATGGTGCCAAAGGGAATCCCCGCGGCGTTGGATACAAATAACTGCGTCAATTCATCTATGCCTGTTCCGTTGCCATTGCCAACCAGGCCCAAATCCGGCAGGTTGAGCTGATCTAAAAGACCGATGGCAATTGCGAGACTCGCATTGGCAGGGTCTTTTAAGTTCTCGGTAATTCCGTTTTCCAGAGCTTCGTTCAAGGGACCGGCTGCGAGAAACACACTGGGTGTTACAATCCGCAACGGGCTGGTGAAATTTCTTTTTCTGCTTAGATAGACATCGGCTGCGAGAATGAGTTTGTTATTGATGACGCCTTTGTATCCCACTTCAAAGGTTTCCGAGATGGTCGATTCGATTTTGTTTATGTCTGCCACTGCATTGGCGAGGTCGGGCTCGGGATCAAAACTCGCCGTTGCTGTATTCAGTGTCCCGGCTGTATTTTGCAAGCCCTGCAGTTGTTCTGGAATGATCCCGGGGAAGTCTTCGACCAGTTGTGCGGCTACCGCAGCAGCTTGTTCTTGTGGTAGTCCAAGCCGATCTACGAAAAGCCCTGTTGCGAGAGGTTCCAGTTCCGCCAAAAGGATACTCATTATTATTGATCTGGCAGCGCCCCACATCAAATTGGTGCCTTGCGGATCGTGCAGGGCGAAGTAGTGGTCATTTGACAAGCCCGCGATGGGCGCGAAGGGTGAGCGAAACATGGGCAGTCCATTGCCATCTCTGCGAAATGTGAATCCGGTACCGGCGGTGCCCTGCGCGCGAACGTCAATTGCTGGATTAAATCCCAATGACGATTGCAATGCCCCGAACCCAAAGGGATCGGGGAGGCCGATTCGGTCCAAAAATAAGTTGGTGGTCGAAGGCGTGCTAAATGCGCGGTTGTACGTCAATCGCAGGGTGTTGAGTGGCCTGGGTTTGATGACCAGTGCTGCGCGGGGTGAGAAAAATGGGTCTTCAACATGGCTGTGCTTGTCTATGCGTCCGGCCAATACCAGCTCGATTTGATCGCTCAGGCTGGTTTCACTTTGCAAATAGACCCCGTATTCATCGATGTTATCAATGTCTTCATGCATGCCATTTATTGTGCCCCCTGTTTTGGGTCGGGTTCGCAGAACATCAGCGCCATAAGCAAAGTGTTGTTTCTGTCCCAAATTGGCACTGTGTTGCAATTGCAGAACCATCAAATATGAATTATCTACAATTGGGTCGTCGGCTGCGATCATTCTCGTTTGACCTGCATCACTGGCGTTGAAGAAGACCTGTGCAAACCACTCGCGATAGAGCAGGCGGCCTTGATAAAAATTATAGGTCCAGTCTTTTGCCTGACCCGCGCCCAGGCCCGTCAATTCAATACCGCTTGTTTTTGTATAACCCGTTGATCCTATGATTGTCAGGTCATCTGTTGGTCGAAAATCGAGTCTCAGTTCTCCCAATGTCTTTTTTGCGTTGTAA
Source organism: Candidatus Latescibacterota bacterium (assembly GCA_965205975.1). Lineage (GTDB taxonomy): Bacteria > Latescibacterota > UBA2968 > UBA2968 > UBA2968 > VXRD01. The sequence goes on along the minus strand of OZ242195.1, from coordinate 3,270,994 downwards.
TCGCGTGGATTAAAACCGCGTGATTCCACTTCCAGAGGATCGATGTACTCCCAGTCATGGGCTGAACTTTGCCCAACCGAAATTTTGATCCCGATCTTGTTGTTGAGGCTGCTGGCGTGTCGCAGTGATAATTTTCGCACACTGCGCTGCCCGCCAGATATGGAAATTGTATTGCCTTCTGATCCAAATGGCGAGCGGGTGATAATGTGCATGACGCCACTGGAGGTGTTGGGACCGTAAAGCGCGGATCCGGGTCCCAAAACCACTTCAATACGCTCGATGTCGTCACCGGTAACGGGGATCATATCAAAGGCATTGAAACGCAGGGAAGGGACGCGGGCAATGCGGTTGTCAACGAGTGTGAGCAATGCGCCGGAAAATACGTTGTTAAATCCGCGGACCACCACGTTGCTTTGTGAGATGCCCGTTTTGGAAAAGTCAACGCCGGGCAGGGTCTTGATATGTTCAGTCGGTGACAGGACGCCTCGATCTCTGATTTCGGCTGCTTCGATCGTTGCTATTGAAGCGGGCGCGTCCAGGGCTTTTTCCTGTTTACGCGATGCCGATACGACGACTTGTTGACCGATGAGGGCTACGGCGGTCAGTTTGAAATCTCGCGTCATGCTTTCGCCTGCGCGGATTTCTGCGCCAGTTGCAACCAGGGTTTCATATCCGATATAACTGATGGTGATTTCGTAAATGCCCGGCGGCAAGCGTTCAATGCGATAGTTTCCCTGGTCGTTGGTGATTGCGCCCCGAGTGCCTTCAATAGCAGGTCCTTTAACTATGACATTGGCTGCGAATAATGCTTCTCCCGTTTCATCTTCCACTTTTCCAGTCAAGCTACCGAGATCCTGAGCTATGACCGAGCATGTGCTCCACAGTAGAAAAAAAGTCATAAATAATGCACGCATGAAACTCTCCTTGAAGGTTGTCGCGGATAATTTGGTGTCAATTGGATATTGTTGGTTGCAATAAAATAATAAAACGAAATGGTGCAAATGTCACGCAAACATTTCAGTATTTGGAACTTTCAAGACATAAAGACATATTTGAGAATAAATATGATGGCCAGCACATCTATAAAAAAATGTACCTCGGAGCCTTTTTTGCTCAGTCTTTTGATTATGGGATAGGCTATAAATCCAAGTGCCAATCCATCGGCAATGCTGAATGTTAAGGGAATGGCTATCAGTGTTAAAAAAGCGGGTACGGCGTCCGACATATCGTCCCAGGCAATGCGAGCAGCCGGGGCCATCATCATGACGCCTACGACGATGAGCGCGGGTGCTGTGGCAAAGGACGGTATGGCCTGCACCAGAGGTGTGAAAAATAAGGTGCAGATGAACAGGCCGCCGGTTACCAGACTGGCAAAGCCCGTGCGTGCGCCCGAGGATATGCCCGCGGCGCTTTCGATATAGGTCGTTACTGTTGAGGTGCCCAATACGCTGCCGCATACAGTTCCAATAGAGTCTGATAGCAGTGCTTTGTTGGCGCGCGGCAATCGTCCTCGCTTATCCAGGAATCCCACGCGTTCGGATAATCCCACCAGCGTGCCCATGGTGTCGAATAGATCGACAAAGAGAAAAGCAAAGACGAGTTCTATTACTGCGGTGTGAAATGCGAGGGGCAGATGATAGATGGCTTCTCCAAAGAGATGGGTGGGCCAAACGGGAAGGCTTGTGATACCTGTTGGCCAGGGCGTGAGTTCCATAATCATGGATAATAAGGTGACGCCGATTACGCCGAGTAAAATTGCACCGCGGATGCCGCGCGCCAGCATAATGGCCGTACCAAAAAGTCCCACCAGTGCCAATCCAACAGGTCCCGTGCGTACATCGCCCAGGCTGACCAACGTGGCTTGATCATCGACAATAAAACCCGCATTCTTAAATCCGATAAATGCAATGAATAGTCCAATACCCGCGGCAGCGGCGAGCTTGAGAGGTTGGGGCACTGCTGTGATAATGGCCTCGCGCACTCGCAATACAGTTAATAATAAAAACAAGAGTCCGGAGGCGAGGACTACGCCCAGGGCCAATTTCCAATGTACGCCCATGCCCAGTACAATTGTGTAGGTAAAAAACGCATTGAGGCCCATTCCCGGCGCCAGGGCAAAGGGATAATTTGCCAGAAGGCCCATTAGTATTGTTGCGATGGCTGCAGAAGCACACGTTGCGAATAACAGTTCGGGAAATAAATCTTTGCCCAATGCGTCGGATAAGATGCCCGGGTTCACGGCTACGATATAAGCCATTGTCACAAATGTCGTTATACCACCTGTCGTTTCAGTGCGCCAATCTGTGTTTTGCGCGTTAAATTTGAAAAACTCTGCGACTGATCCTGTGTTTTTTTCTGTTCCCATTTTTTTCCCTTTATATATAGATGAAACGAGAGAAACGGGTGAGACGTTAAAGGCGGTGAGACGTGATGGGTAGAAGGATTACTACGCACTCTACATGATACTTGCGTCTGCAATCAAATGCAATTAGATTGAAACCTATGGCACAACAGGTTCGGGTATTCTTCCGCCGTCAGCAGTTCAAGGGAGGTCTCTCCCACACATCAGGGAACTTGCCATGACCGAAGATATTGGCCCTTTGCTGAAGCACTGGCCCTATGATCCCAAAAACAGCATTCGCAAAATTTTCTCGTCCAAAGGCGTTGAAAAAATTCAGGTGCGCATAGATCAGGGTCCATTTCAAGGCATTCTACAGATGGAGCTCGACGGGCGTCCCGATGGGCGCAAACCGCACAATAATGCGTTTGTGCTGGATCATTTTACTGATAGGCTTCATCATTTCATTGAAGAACACGGTACATCCGATGGTTTTTCACTGAAAAAGGCGCACTGTCGTGAACTCTTTGATGAGAGCCGACTGCTCTACGAGCGGTATATTTTTTTACTCCAAATACGAGATTATGACCGCGTTATTCGAGATACAGAGCGCAACATGAGGCTGTTTCGTTTTGTCAACCAATACGCTGCTGCGGAAAACGATCGTCTCAATCTCGAAAAATGGTGGCCTTATGTTTTGCGAATTCACGCGATTGCGCGCGTGATGATTGAATCGCAAAAGAACAATTTTACGGAGGGCATGCGCATTATTCGCGATGTGCTCGACAAGATCGAAAATCTGGAAGAAGTAGAAGCGGAAGAATTTGACGTTGAAAAAAAACGCTCTGTTGAATCTCTGAACGAATTGCTCAACGAGCTTGAGCAACAGCGCCCCCTCACGGAGTCTGAGCGTCTGAAGAAAGAATTGATGGAAGCAATTGACAACGAAGAGTTTGAACGCGCTGCCGAACTGCGAGACCGGATTAATATGATGGAAGATACGTGATATGTAGGGGCGAAAAATTTTCGCCCGCCAATGCCATGTAGGGGCGAGGCATGCCTCGCCCTGCTTTTAACTAACGAGTTTTCTTGACAGAACTGGACTAAGCCTGTATCTTCTTTTCCTCATTGAAAGAGAGCGCAGAGTTATGACACATCAGATCACCACATCCCACATTGCAATTACAACGGCTGTTGTAGGCCGTGTTGTAGTACTTGTACCCATGTGATGATGGGATTGATGGTCGTATCGAAAAAACATCTTGTCCCGTCATCGCTACAATGCAATGGCGGTTTTTTTTTGTCTAACAAAGGAGATTTTTGCAATGGCGAGCAATCCCCAGACTCCGGCATCTGGTTCCACTCCCGGCGAAATGAGCGGTGCCGATATTCTGGTTGAAAGTCTCATCCGCGAGGGGGTCGAAGTTCTTTTTGGCTATCCCGGAGGGGCCAGTATGGAAATGCACCAGTCCCTCACGCGTTCCAATATCCAGGTTGTGTTGTGCCGGCACGAACAGGGCGAAATTTTTGCGGCTGAGGGATATGCCAAAGCCTCGGGCAAAGTCGGGGTGTGTATGGCAACGTCTGGACCAGGTGCTACCAATCTGGTCACGGGGCTGGCCGATGCCAAAATGGACTCTGTGCCACTTGTTGCCATCACGGGTCAGGTCTCCACTGCTGTTATTGGTCGCGATGCTTTTCAAGAGACTCCGATTATTGAGGTTACGCGGCAGATTACGAAGCACAATTATCTCGTGGATCGCATTGAAGATATTCCCCGCGTTGTCAAAGAGGCGTTTTTTATTGCCTCGTCTGGGCGGCCCGGTCCTGTGCTGGTCGATGTTCCCAAAAATGTGCAGCAAAGTGTTTGTGTGCCCGTTTTTCCAGATACGGTTTCTATTCGCAGCTATACCCCCAAACATTTGCACGCCAGCCGTGCGCAAATTCAAGAGGTTGCGCAGGCGATTTTAGAATCCAAACGCCCTCTTATTTATGCTGGCGGGGGGATTGTGACTGCAGATGCGTCGGAAGAGCTTCGCGCGTTTGCTCGAAAAACACGTATTCCCGTGGCGCAGACGTTGATGGGGCTGGGTGTTTTTCCGCAAACAGATCCCCAGTCTTTGCAGATGCTGGGTATGCACGGGTCGGTTTACGCCAATTACGCCATCAATCACGCCGATTTGTTGCTGGCTTTTGGGGTGCGTTTTGATGATCGGGTGACGGGTAAGCTCGAAGAGTTTTGCAAACACGGTCGCATTGTGCATATCGATATTGATCCTTCTGAGATCAATAAAAATAAGGTGGCTCATTTGCCGATTGTGAGCGATATCAAATATGCCCTGCAAGAGCTGAACAGTGTTGTTGTACCGGGCGATTATCAGGTCTGGTGTGATGAGATTGAAACGTGGCGGGAGAAATATCCTTTCAATTACAAGGATGTCGAAGATGTTATTTTGCCCCAGTATGCGATTGAGATGCTTTATAAGATGACGGACGGGAAGGCCATTATATCTACAGGGGTGGGGCAACACCAGATGTGGGCGGCGCAATTTTATCCTTTTGATGAGCCGCGCCGTTGGCTCACGTCGGGCGGTTTGGGGGCGATGGGTTTTGGTTTGCCCGCTGCGCTGGGAGCGCAATTGGCGTTTCCCGACGCGCTGGTTGTTGATATTGATGGCGATGGCAGTTTTGCGATGAATGTACAGGAGTTGGCGACGCTGTATGCGGAGAAAATTCCCGTTAAGACTATGATTCTCAACAATCAGCATCTGGGCATGGTGGTGCAGTGGGAGGATCGTTTTTATAAGAGCAATCGCGGGCATACGTTTATTGGGGATCCGGAAGCGGCGCAGGCGCATGAAGATATGAATATTCCGCCGAGTCACGCGATTTTTCCCGATTATGTGACGATAGCAAAGGGGTTCCGCGTGCCAGCCGAACGGGCGGAACGCAAGGAGGATCTCGTGCCGGCTATTGATCGCATGATTTCTTCCAACGGTCCCTATTTGCTCGATGTGGTTGTGCCGTATCAAGAGCATGTGCTGCCCATGATTCCCTCGGGTATGACATTTGCCGATATTATTACGGAGTAGGGGCAACCCTCGTGGTTGCCCGATGTATGTGTAGATGGAAAATCATAATGTAGGGGCGACCCTCGTGGTCTCCCATCTCGATCCCGCCAACCATGGACATCGAATGCGATGTCCATTTTTTTGTTTTATAGGGAACGCGAGCGCTGATCTGGTGGTCTAATCCTGCGAAACGGATAGACGAATCAACGAATCAGCGAATAGACGAATAGACGAATCAGCGAACACACAAAAAGATAAGATTGGATGTCTATTCATACTCATAGGAATAAAAATAAATGGCTGATTTTGATGAACGAGATCTGATTCGTCTATGCCAAAAGGGCGATGTGCAGGCTTTTCGCCATCTGGTTGAACGTTATGAAGACCGAATTTACGGTCTGGCGTGTTCGATTCTCGGCGATCCAGAAGCGGCAAAGGATGCGGCGCAAGAGGCGTTTGTCAGGGTGTATAAAGCACTGGAAAATTTTGAAGGGCGGTCGAGTTTTTACACATATTTGTATCGCATTACCACCAATGTTTGTCTCACGTTTGCCCAGCGCGAGCAACGGCGGCCCGACCGTGTTTCTATCGAGGGGATGCAAGAGGCGAGCGATATGGCGCTGGATCGGTTTTTGGGTACAGATAAACCGCAAAATGATATTGAGCGCATTGGTTTGCGCGAGGAGATTCAGAAGGTGCTCGATTATCTGTCGCCCGAGCATCGCGCGGTGGTGGTTCTCAAGGATATAGAGGGTTTTTCTCAAGAAGAAATTGCCGAGGTTTTGGATGTATCGGTCGGCACTGTTAAGTCGAGGCTTTCGCGGGCACGGGCGCGTTTACGAGATTTGCTTTTGCCGCTGTACCGCGAATGGCAAGGGGAGGAGATATGACTGATCGCGATAAATTGTTGCTCTATGTTGATGGTAATTTGTCTGCGGAGCAAGCGCGCGAAATTGAAGCGCGGATAGCAGAAGATGCAGAGTTTCGCGCCGAATACGATTTGCTTCGCCATGTGCAGAGACGCCTGAGTCAGCGTTCGATGGCGCCTTCGCCGGGGTTGTGGGATGGCGTTCAGGCACAGATTCGGGAAGAGAGTTTATGGAATAGCCTGGTATGGGCGGGTAAACGCCTTGTGCCATTGGCCGCTGCCGCTGCTGTTATTTTTATGGTGTTAATAGATAATGGAGATACCGAGGCAAATACGGTGTCGGATTATTTAGATTCGCAAACCGAGATGGTGCTGTCGGAGGTGCAACCCGATAGCCTGATTATCTATCCCGAGTAAACGACTGCAAAGGGACTATCATGTTTTCTTTTTCTCCCCGCACACAGGCCGTTCTTTTATTTCTGGGCATTTTTGCCCTGGGGCTGGTGTGTGGCGTTGTTGCCGATCGTAGATTTTTGCGTCAGCCAGGTCCGCGCGGGCGGCCTTATGACTACAATCGCATGATTGATCGAATGGGTCGTGATCTCGCTTTGTCGGATGAACAAAAAAGCGCTGTGCGAGTTGCATTTCAGGAACACCGGCGTGAGATTGATACGATGCGCCGACAGATTGGCGAAGATATGCGGTCGCAGGAGCAGAAGTTGCGCGAGAAGTTGAAGACGATTCTCACGCCTGAACAGTTTGCAAAATTTGAGGAAAAAAACAGACGTCAAGGATTCCGCGGCCGAGGTGGCGGCCGCAGAGGTCCCCCGGGAGACCGTCCACCCGGTTCTCGTAGGGGCCCACCATAGAAGCTGTTTTAAAAATCTCGATGTATTCTCTGGGGGGATTAAGACAGCTTCTGACTCGCGACTTTCGCGTTGTGAACAGATGCCGGCCTGAGCACAGCCGAGGGTTGTTCGGTTTTTTACTACAAACAGACAGCATACAGAGAAACTGCTGTTTAACTATGAGGAGTTGGTATCATGAAACGCAAAATTATCTACGCAGTTATCGGTGTTTTTGTGATTGGAATTATTGGAAGTGTCGCTTTTGTAAAACATGCAGACGCCCAAAAGGCCAAACGTCGCGGTATGCGCGGTGGTCTGGCGGCGCTGGAACTGACGGATGAGCAGAAGGAAAAGATGTCTGATCTGCGTTCTGCCCATCAAAAGGCGATGATTGATTTACGTGCGGCACATCAAAAGGCGCGGATCGATTTGGGTGAGATTCGGAAGCAGGACAATCCATCGGCTTCAGATATTCAGACTAAGGTCGATGCGGTGACGACGGCGCAGGGCAAAATTATGGCGCGCGAGATTCAGCACAGTATGGATGTTAAAAATTTGCTGACGGCTGAACAAAAGGAGAAGCTCGGTGAGAGACGGCGAGGTGGACGCCTGGGGTTTCGCGGGCGCGGTGGTCCGGGTTTCAGGGGCCGTGGGGGACCTGGGTTCAGAGGCCGTGGTCCGGGTTTCAGAGATGGCGATGGTCCCCGGTTCAGAGGTCGCGGCTGGTTTCGCGGTCGCCGTGGGGGAGATCGCGATCAGATGAAAAAGGAATCTGAGACGGAGGAGAAGTCCGAGCAAAGTGAAGAGTCATCAGAGATGTAGCGTATCACGGCACAACGTTTGTAGGGGCGAGGCATGCCTCGCCCTGCTTTGCCATTTGATCGCATAAGCGCGGTGGGTTTTTTCCCGTCGCGCTTTTTTATTGGCATAAAAATTGCATTTTTTCCTATACTGAATACAATTTCCGCTAAAACCGCGCTTTCATGTGGTGTTTTCACAACAGGTGTGAATTTGATCCACACGCGAAGAGTGGTTTTAATTAGTTTTCAACATTTCAACAAAAGGTAAATATGATTCGTAATATTTTTTTGATGATAGGCTTTTTCGTTTTTCCATGTATTGCGCAAGCGCAGGATCGCGTTGCCGTGGATATGGGGGGCGATTGGTTGCGGCGCGATTGGGACGATTGCGGGGAAAATGTTACGGGGCAACATCGCGATGGGGTGTTTGCGATTCACAGCGATCATGCGGCGGCACTTTTCTGGCAGGTGCCGACGAAGAATGGCACGGCGTTGTCGGTTGATCGCAGTCAGGGTTGGATCAAGCGCTGTGACCGCCCGCCCAGGGGATTTGGGAAGGATGTCCGCGAACAGGCGCAGGGGCAATATGATCTCATATCTGCAACTGAGTATCCCTATGTTTCGTGGCGATGGCGGGTCAGCAATACGATTGATGATAGCGGTACGGCGGATCACAAAGGCAAGATTCAGAAATCGGGCGATGATTTTGCAGCGAAGATCGGTATTTCGGTTCTCAATACCAAAGGAAAGTTGCGGGAGGTTGCCTATCTCTGGACGCGTACTATTCCCGAGGAGACTTCGCTGACACAGGTGACGTCTGTTCTGGGATTTTTCAAGTTTAAGTGGTATCGCATTGTTGCCGAGAGCGGGGATCAAAATGTGAATCAATGGGTTGGGGAGTCGCGCGATTTTTACCGGGATTTCAAGCGCTTTTATCCCGATGAAGAACCCGCAGAGGTTGTGCGCGTGTACCTTATGTCCGATTCAGATAATACGGGTAGTAAGGTGACAGGCGCGTTTGCAGATCTCGTGTTTCATCGAAAGCTACCTTAGTGCGAAAAACCCACTTGACTTTACTGTGTCCCCGATATATCTTCTGCACCGTTCAGTTCTGTTCGCAGATATAGTGAGAGTAACATGATTTTTGTAACCCACCAGAATAATACCCAGCAAATGATGGATAACTGCGCTATCAGTGCATCCGTGCAGATGTCATTTGTCCGTACCACTGGCCATGTGTGCCCGGATGGTGGCATTAATCTCGCGGTTTTCACGGGTAATGACAAAAATATTATTGGCGGGTTCAAAATGAGACGATAGACTTAAAGTACATAATAGTCTTACAAAACGAACCCGCCGAAGCATCTTCGGCGGGTTTTTTTGTTGGTGGCTATCTACCCCTTTGGGGAGAAAGGACATGCGAGGTGGAATCCGATTTCGACTACCAGATGCCGTCCTATACAACTTTGATGGTTCACGATCTCAACATATCTACGCGATGGTATTGCGATGCGCTCGGTTTTTCTCTAATTTCACAGATGCCGGGTGCGAATGGCGATCCGATTATGTCGCATTTGCGGTGGGCACCTCATGCGGATTTGATTCTGATGGAGGAGGGGCCAAATGTTTTGATTTCAAGCACCCGGGGCGCGGGTGTTACGCTCAATTTTACGGTGTTGCGCGAGTCGGTTGACGCGATTGCCAAACGGGTGCGGCGCGATGGCAATGTCCAGATTTCCGGTCCGCACGATCGCCCGTGGAATGCGCGCGAGGTTATTGTTATGGATCCCAATGGGTATCGGTTGAATTTTACAGAGCCTCTGCGCGAATCTGTTGATGGCGATGATTTGATGAATGATGTTAAAAAAGAAATTACTTTGAACTGATATAGGAGATGCAGATCCATGCCCGAATTGTCCTGGTCTTTTCCGTATGCTTCACAACGCATGCCCGTTATGGCGCGCAATGTGGTTGCGACTTCTCAACCGCTGGCTGCGCAGGCTGGGTTGCAGATGTTGCTCAAAGGTGGCAATGCCGCAGATGCGGCTCTGGCGACAGCGATGGTGCTTACGGTTGTTGAACCCAATATGAATGGTATAGGTAGCGATGCGTTTTGCATTTTGTGGGATGGTGAACAAATATATGGTCTCAACGCATCGGGACGTTCCCCAAAAGCGTGGTCGCCCGAGTTGTTTGCCGCGCATGCTCAAATGCCCCAGCAGGGTTGGGATGCCGTGACTGTGCCCGGCTGTGTTTCGGCGTGGGCCGCACTTTCAGAGCGGTTTGGCGTGTTGCCGTTTGAGGCGTTGTTTGAACCCGCGATTCACTATGCTCGCAATGGTTTTGTGGTTTCGCCTATTACGGGACATAGCTGGGCACAGGCTGTGTATAATTACGGCGATATGCCCGATTGGATGGCGACTTTTGCACCTTTGGGTCGCGCGCCGAAAATTGGCGAAAAATTTGTGTGTAGCGCACAGGCGCGTACGCTTGGGCGGATTGCGGAGACGAGAGGAGAGGCTTTTTATTCGGGTGATCTGGCAGAGAAGATCGCGGCGCATGCAAGGAGTACGGGCGGTGCGATGACAGAAGAAGATCTGGCGGAGCATCGGGCGGATTGGGTGGATACAATGACGATGGATTTCGGGGATTACACGCTGCACGAAATTCCGCCAAATGGTCAGGGTATTGCGGCGCTTATTGCACTGGGCATATTGGAGAATTGGGATTTGTCCGGGTATGCGGTTGATTCGGCGGATAGCTTACATCTGCAGATTGAGGCGATGAAGTTGGCGTATGCGGATACGCACAGGTACGTGTCTGATCCGAATACGCGGGATGTTGAGTTCGCGCAGTTGCTCGATCCGGATTATCTATCTCAGCGCGCGAGATTAATTGATCTGAAAAAGGCGGGGATGCCCACTTTTGGCATGCCGCGTGGCGATACGGTTTATCTCACGGCTGCGGATGAAGATGGGATGATGGTTTCGTTTATTCAGTCCAATTATATGGGTTTTGGATCTGGGATTGTGATTCCGGATACGGGTATTAGTATGCAGAACCGGGGCGCGGGTTTTGTTCTGACGGAGGGCCATCCCAATCGCGTGGATGGGGGCAAGCGACCGTATCATACGATTATTCCGGCGTTTGCGACCCGAGAGGGCCAACCGGTGATGGCTTTCGGCGTTATGGGAGGGCATATGCAGCCGCAAGGTCACGCGCAGATGATGATCCGGATTTTTGCTTATGGTCAAAATCCGCAGGCTGCGTGCGATGCGCCCCGATGGCAGGTTTTTGGGGGTTTGAGTGTGGGGATTGAACCGGGCGTGGATGCCGGCGTGCTGGACGATCTTCGCGCCCGCGGGCACGATATCCAAGTTCCGCAGGCTATTGGATATGGCGGGGGGCAGCTTATTTATAAATTGGATGACGGTTATTGCGCGGCTTCCGATCCTCGCAAGGATGGTCTGGCAGTGGGGTATTGAACAGGCTGGGGAAGTGTGAACAACTGTAGGGGCGAGGCATGCCTCGCCCGTTATTTTGTTTTACCATAACTACTTGATATGAGCAAACGCAAAGACACTGCCTGGCAGGCGCGGGATCTGGCGCAGAAATATTTGAAAAATATTCGGCAGGCAATTCCGCTGTCCGATGAGCAGATTGCCGTTATGTGTCGGGTGATCAATGCGGATGATCACAGGGTCAATACTGTTCTGGATCTGGGGTGTGGGGATGGCATACTCGGTGCTGCGGTTATTGAATACCACCCGGATGCACGCGGTGTGTTTGTGGATTTTTCTGAGGCTATGATTGAGGCTGCGCGGAAGCGGTTTGGGGGAACGGCGTCACAGCATCGTTTTGTTATTGGGGATTATGCGACGTCCGATTGGCTCAGTCTGGTTGCAGATGACGCGCCTTATGATGCGATTGTATCGGGTTTTTCAATTCATCATCAGAGCGATGAACGCAAGCGCGAGGTTTATGGCGAGATTTTTGATCTGCTGTCTCCCAATGGCGTGTTTGTCAATGTCGAGCATGTCCGCTCTCCGTCGAAGTGGGTTGAGTCGCGTTTTGCAGATCGCTTTATTGACGCGCTTTACGATTCTGTGACGCAGCGAGATCCAAATGCATCTCGCGATGAAATCGCGCGGGCTTATTATTATCGCGATGATAAACAGGCGAATATTCTCGCGTCTGTTGAAGATCAATGCGAATGGCTCAGAGCTATTGGTTTTTCAGATGTAGATTGTTATTTCAAGCTGTTTGAACTCGCTGTTTTTGGCGGGAGAAAAGTTTAAAAAATCACGAATAGACGAATAGACGAATAGACGGAGCGGGGTACAACTGGTCGCTTCTCAGGCCAGTTCATAGACGAACCCCACCAAGCCACCCCAATATCTAATAATTTTTTGGATGAATACCATGCATATACGCTATTTCCAAATCGCTCAGTTTACTGGCAATAATAATGACGATAATAATCCGATCCGGCGACGGGCTGGACCGGCATAGGTCGTTTTGTGCCAGTATTAGAGTATAGTGCCCGTTGTCGTATTTTTCGACAACGGGCTTTTTTTGTACCTGACTGACGTTACGCAGGTCTGGGTGTTTGTCATGCTGAGCGGAGTGAAACGGAGTCGAAGCATCTGTTCCACATTACCTGAAATAAAAGGAGTCTGTCATGAAATACATTGCAATATCTGAACTGTCCAAATATATCGGCCAAACCGTTACCCTTCAGGGATGGGTGCATGCCCTGCGCGACCAAAAGCATGTCCAGTTTCTCATTTTGAGAAATCGCACGGGAAGTGTACAGGTTGTTCACGAAAAGACAGGGGCGTTGGCTGAGCGGGTTTCGGCTCTTACGCGAGAATCGGCGATATCCATAAGTGGACGTGTTGTAGAAAATCCCAGTGTTCGTCTGGGGGGTGTTGAGATTCAGCTTGAGGGCCTGAGTGTCGTCAATGTAGCTGAATCGCCGTTGCCTCTGGATCCGTTTTCCGAAAATGTATCGGGTATAGATCATCGGCTGGATTGGCGACATCTCGATCTTCGCGTTCCGAGCAATCGGTTGATTTTTGAGATACAGACTGCTGTTGAAATGGCGATGCGCGAGTACTGGATGCGGAATCATTTTATCGAAATCCACTCCCCAAAACTGATGGGTACTGCCAGTGAATCGGGGGCTGAGTTGTTTGCGCTGCCGTATTTCAATTCTACGGCCTATCTGGCGCAATCGCCCCAGTTTTACAAACAGATGGCGATGGCGTCTGGTTTTGATCGCGTGTTTGAGATTGCGCCCGTTTTTCGCGCCGATCCCTCATTTACTTCGCGCCATACGACGGAGTTTACCAGTGTGGATGTCGAGATCGCATGGATTGATAGTCACGAGGATGTGATGGCATTTGAAGAAGCAATGGCTCCAGCATGTCATTTATGCTGTGCGGGAAAGACATACGGTGACGCGATTGCCGAAAATTACGATGTTGAACTCGCGGTGCCAGCGCTGCCTTTTCCGCGGATCGCGATGGCCGAGGCATTGGCGGTGTTGTCCGAACAGGGCCACGCGCCAGAGCGGGAAGGCGATCTCGATCCAAAGGGCGAGCGTCTGCTGGGTGAATATATCCGCAAGACCCGGGGATGCGATTATGTCTTTGTGATAGACTACCCGGTGTCTGTGCGGCCATTTTACCATATGCGTCATCCAGAATATCCTGAGTTGACCAGGAGTTTTGACCTGCTCTATCGCGGTGTGGAAATTACCACAGGGGCGCAACGCGAACACCGTCCCGATGTTCTGAGGACGCAGGCGAGAGAGAAGGGGCTGGATTTAGAGGTTATCCAGTTTTATCTCGATTTTTTTAAGTACGGATGTCCTCCGCACGGGGGATTTGGTTTTGGCCTGTCGCGCCTGCTCATGGTTATGCTCGACTTGTCCTCTGTGCGCGAGACGACCTTTTTGTCCCGCACGCCCAACAGGTTGCATCCATAGATATTGTGGTTTGTAGGGGCGACCCCCTGTGGTCGCCCGCTGCCTGTTGACCACTATAATTTTAATATTGTGGGATAACGACATATAGAGTTTTTTATTTGATGTGCGCGGCATGCGCTGATAACACCATTCCGCTGATCGCGCCTTTCCATCTGTGTTAATCCGTGTTCATCGGTGGTTGCATTTTGGGGGGTGTCGGAGCGGGGTTCGTTGATTCTTTGAGGAGATTTTATGCGTCAATACGATGTGTATGGACTGGGCAATGCGCTGGTGGATATTCAGTTTCGGGTTGATCCGTCGTTTTTTGAGGCGATGGGGATTGACAAGGGTGTGATGACGTTGATTGACGGAGATCGCCAGCGCGCGTTGATCGATGCTTTGGGCGGGAAAGAGATGGCGCGTTCATCGGGCGGTTCGGCGGCCAATACGATGATCGCGTTGGCCAATTGTGGTGGACAAGGATATTACGGATGCAAGGTGGCTGAGGATACGGATGGCGAGTTTTATCTTCGCGACCTCAGTGCTGCGGGGGTGGCGTGCAATCCGCCACATCGCGGGGAAGGGGTTACGGGCAAGTGTCTGGTGATGATTACGGAGGATGCAGATCGCACGATGAATACATTTTTGGGGATTACGAGTACGTTTGGTGTGGCGCAGGTTGAGGATGGTGTGATTGCCGACAGCCAGTATATTTATATTGAGGGTTATCTAATTGCGGCAGATGATGGCTTTGAAGCGGCACAGGCGGCGCAAAAGGTGGCGCAGGCGCACGGTACAAAGGTCGCGCTTACCCTGAGCGATCCGTCTATTGTGGCTGCTTTTAAGGATAGAATGACGGCATTGGTCGATGCGGGCGTGGATATGCTGTTTTGCAATGAGGATGAGGGCAGGATATTTACAGGTGCCGAGACAACGGAAGAGGCTTTTGATGCGTTGCGCCATCGCGTAGGTGGTTTGGCTCTGACGTATGGTGCAGACGGTGCCCGGGTCTGCGATGGTGGTGATGTATTTCACGCGCCGGGTTTTGTGGTAGATGCTGTGGATACCAATGGCGCGGGGGATTCTTTTGCCGGGGCGTATTTGTTTGCCGTGACCCGGGGGTATGACGCGGCTCAGGCCGCGAGGCTCGCGACTTATGTTTCCTCGCGCGTTGTCGCCAAATACGGTCCGCGTTTTGAAAGAAAGTTGAATGGGGCAGAGATCAATCGGATGTTAAAAATGCGTTGACCTTACACATCAATGTAGGGGCGAGGCATGCCTCGCCCGTGTCCGTCATCGCGGCAAGGTGTTGTAGGGGACGGCCCCTGTGCCGTTCCGCGCGATCCAGAAGGTTTTGCTTGTCATTTTTTAAAGATCGGTAAGTCCTATAAAATCAAAATAATTGCCCTGTTACAAATTTTAACAAACTTTTCGTTGACAAGGTTATTTTAACTCTTTTATTTCTATTTGCTTACGCTTTAATATAGCAATTTAGAAGTTCTTATTTTGAACGTTTTATTCAATAAGTTTTTTGAATATATTTTTTTCGTAAAACATTGTTTTTTAATGAGATATATGCAAAACTGTATCTGTTGAGCTTATTTTTTGCATGCAACAACGCAAGATAATCTCAATTTTCAACCCGGTCTTGAATGCTTTCTTGGAAGAATAATTTGTCTTGGTACGTGCTGTAGAAAACGCTTGTCTTGCCGATTATTCGGCATTATACTGTCCCCTCTTTTTGTTTACCCGAAACCAGTTGTACTGTTTATGCGCTGATTTGTCTATGCTCTATTTCGCAGGATTAGACCACGAGGTCAGCACTCGTGTTCCATAGAAATAAAAAAGAGGCATTTTTTTGCTCACCCCAAACCCAAGGAGGCACTTTTGAAAAGATTTCTGAGTTTGTACGCCGGGGTTTTTCTATTTGCTGTATCTTCCGCAGATGCCCGCGATGCAGACCTGTGGGCTATTGGCGGATTGGTGAACTATCACCAGCCAACGGGTCCTTTGAGCGGCTGGTATGCTGGTGATTTGAAGTACGGCTTGAATGTGAGTTATGTGATTTCTCCGCGTTTGACCACAGAGGTGGAGTATCACTACTCTAAGTTCCGCAATTCAAATCTTCCCGGGCGCACGTTCGAATACAAAGATCGTCAGGTCCCGAGTCCTGAAGCCGATTCAGAGATGATCTGGAATAGCGTGGCTTCGAACTGGCTGTGGTTTTTCAGGGAAAATGCCGAGACCATGTCCGACCGCAAGTGGTCGCCTTATCTGGGCTTGGGCCTTGGGTTTTACGATTATAGCCACAAGGTGCGTGGCTTGATTGCCCCGATCAATCGCGATATTCCAGAAGAGGTGGATCGCGGCGGTGTGCAGATATCGCTGGTGTATCCGGGCAATCCGAACTCTTCCCTGGATACCAAGAATCTGACCGAAGCTCAGAGGGATAACATCGGCATAATTGACAATGGTCAGGTGTTATTGCACGGGTTGGTGCCCACAGAGGATACGCGGACAGCGTGGACAATTCCCATCAGTGCGGGTTTTGAGGGATCGCTGGGTGCTTCTTATGGGCTTGATTTTCGCGTGCGCTACAATCTCATTTTTGGCGAGATCAATCCATTGACCGCCTGGGGAATGAACAAGGCGTTTCCGATCGGGACAGTGGATGCTGGTGTGAGTTTTAAATATTATTTTGAGTAAAAGAGATTCACTCACCATTTTTTATGGAGGGTCGTAAATGAGCAAGCGATTATTGTGTTGTCTGGGTCTGCTGGTCGCCCTGGTGATCAGCACCGGATTGGCAGAAGCGGCCACAACGGGTAAAATCAGTGGACTGGTCACTGAGATTACAGGTGATCCGCTGCCGGGTGCCAATGTGGTGATCGATATCGATGGCGTGAAACGCGCCGGGATCACCGATGAAGAGGGTGAATACTTTATCATCAATATACCTCCGGGGACCTATGATGTTGAAGTCGTTATGATGGGGTATTCAAAGTCTGTTCGCACAGGTGTGATCGTCAATGTTGACCATACCACGACGGTGAACTTTGAGATGCAGGAAGAAGCGCTCCAATTGGGCGAGATGATCGTCGTTGCCGAGCGTCCGGCAGTGGAGCACGACAAGACGGAGAGTAAATCCGTTATTACGGCAGAAGAGATTGAGTCACTGCCGATCGTTCGCGAGATGTCGGACTTTGTGGAGTTGCAGGCGGGCGTGACCCCGGATGAAGAGGAGAGTGTTCGCGGTGGCAACTTCTGGGAGACGGCGTATATGGTCGATGGGGTGCGCGTGGTGAATAACGATGCGCGTGCCGGATTTACGCGGTTTCAGGGTGTGAACACGAGTGCCGTGCAAGAACTGACGGTGTTGAGTGGCGGGATGAATGCGGAGTACGGCAATGCGGGTTCTGTGGTTTCGGTGGTGACCAAAGAGGGCGGTCAGAGATACACGGGCAGGGGCGAATATCGCATTACGCCTCCCGGACAAAAGCACTGGGGCAACAATGTGTATGAGTCGCCCGTGCATCGCGGCAGGATGCAGTGGGGCAATCCCGAGTGGGAAAACTTGCAAGCGTGGTATCCGGGTTCCGATGGGATATTGGGGCACGACAATCAGACGGGCGAGATAACGGATCCTCAGTTTGCCACCGACGATGTTCAGCGCAAGGTTCACGTGCGTCAGGATTACACGGGCGTGTGGGGTGGTCGTGGCGAAGCAATGCTGGGCGGCCCGATTATGAGGAAACTGGGCTTCACGCTGACGTCTTCGGTAAATCGCAATCCCTCGTCTTTGCCCGCGCCCACGGCGGTATCACTGCCTAACAATCGCACGAACTTAAAGTTGACGTATCGCCCGAGTAACAACATCAGATTTAACTATGGGTCTATATTCAATCAGCGTTCTCGGTACAATGCGGGCGTTATTCGGCGCATTGAACAGGGTTCGCGCAAGAATATGAACTCTTCTGGTCGCAACCTCTTTGTGCCTGCGGAATACTCGGGGGCGGGCAAGTTGCGCACGCGCGATTTTATGAATTACGCGTCTTTGACGCATACGCTGTCGGCGCGCACATTTTACGAAATCCGGTTCTCGTATTCTCGTACATCTGAGGTAAATACGGAACTGCCCTTCAATACAGATCAGCCTTATGTCGAGCCGGGTATTGGCAATGAGTCTGGTTGGTTTTACATTGGCCGCCCGGTGGTGAACTGGACAAATTCAGAGCGTGACCGCTACCAGCTCAAGGTCGATTATTCGAGCCAGGTGACCAAGGGACACTTCATCAAAACGGGTATTGACTTTTTGTTCTACGACAACTGGGGTTTCTCGCGCAACAAGAACGACTTCAGGGGTTTGATCAATCGGTACTACAGCCAGTTCAACAATCCCAATGTCGGCGTGGTGCCGCGTCAATACGCCATATATTTCCAGGATAAAATGGAGTTTGAGGGGATTGTGGTGAATGTGGGCTTGCGCGGTTTGCGCTGGAGCCCGAATACCGAGATGCCACAGTCAGCGTATTTTATCCCATTTTACAAATATCACGATCCGACAAAGGTCGAGGGCATTCCGACCTATCGTCCGGGATCAATTCACGTCTTGTCGCCGCGCGTGGGTGTGTCGCATCCGATTACGGAGAGCAGCGCGATGCACTTCACCTTTGGCAAGTTTGAACAAATTGAGCAGTTCTGGTGGATTTTCTCACACAGCTACCGCACCGAAGAGGATTTTCTGGATGTGAACAAGAATGGTCGAATCGACGAGTCCGAGCTGTACAACACACAGGATGTCGTGGATGCGGGGCAGTGGGGCTGGCCCAATATCAGGCCGCTGATAACCACGAGTTTTGAAGTGGGTGCAGACTGGAACTTCATCACGGATTACACGGCGGGTATAACGGCGTATTACAAGCAGCAGGTCTTCCGCCGCAGCGGTGGCGTTTACGGGATGCAGTCTCAGGGTTTGCAGCACAACCGATCCGTGCAGTCATCGGGGCAGACGAATAACCGCGACACGCGCGGCTTTGAGTTGTCGGTTAAAAAGAAATTCAACTACATGACGGCGTTTACGATTGCCTACAATGTGCAGTGGGTTGAAAATGGCAACTCGGGTGTTCGCGGGTCGCACTATATCAATCCAGACAGGCTGGCGACCAAGAATCCGTCGAACTTTGGGAACTATGCCGGCTATATCGACAACGATGGCAACTTTTTGTCGCATTACTGGTATGAGTGGACGCACGATTCCAATGGCGACGGCGATTTTCTTACCGACGAAGGTGTCGCTGGTCCGGGTATTGTCAATGGCAGCGATACGGGCGAGGAGTTCCCGCGGCCCATGGATGGTATTACGCGCTTTACGCGGGCACAGGCTTTTGGCAGTCAGGCGCGCAATCATCTCGAACTGGTCGAAGATGCTGCTGGGCGCAACAACTGGTCGCTGGATCCGGAAAACAGCCTGCTCAACTGGGATGGCAAAGGCGCCTCGACCTGGTTGCAGCGCCTCAACCAGTCTCAGGAGTTTCGGCCCGCCAATTTGAACCGAACCAACTTTGGCACGGTGACCTTTATGTTTACGTCGCCCGACAAGTTTGGTCCGCGGTTTGTGGGCTTCAACCCGTTTGAAAATTTGCGTCTGAATATGGTGTATCGCCTGTTCACGGGGCGCAGGTTTTTCTATTCTCCGCCGGAAAGAGGCGGCGAAGGCTTCTACAATGGTCCGATTCACACGCGCACAGATCTCAACTTTGAGAAGACCTTTAAGTTCAACAGGCGCGCGAGTGTGACGGCTTTCTTCGAAGCCTTTAATCTCTTCAACCAGAAAGATCCGCATATCTGGTATCGCGTGGATAACCAGCTGGTGGAAGTGGGGTCTGAATACGTGGAATGGGGTGTGATTTACACGCCATTGCCGGACAACCCCGAATATATCGAATACGGCGATGTGGGTGATTATCTGCGGTATCAGGATTCACCTCGCGAGTTCCACTTTGGTTTGCGGATGAGATTCTAAAGCTCAGCTTTCAGCGGTCAGCAGTCAGCGGAAAAGCCGATTGCTGACCGCTATCTAATAAGGAGTTAGCTTATGCAACGGATATTTAAGAGATTTACGCGGGTGTTGCTCGCCTTTGTGGTGCTTTGGGGTGCATCGGAGTTGTGGACAATAATCGATGCCGAGGCGCAGCAGCGCACGCGCCGCCGCACGACCAATCGCGCGAAACTCTGGTTGTCGATGCGCAATAATGGCACCCTGGGGCATTCGCTGGATGGTGGCAACATCTTTGGTCCCGAAGTGGGCATGGCTTATCCCGGACGGTGGACCTCGACCTATCGGTCGGGTATTGTGAACCGGTTTAACCGGCAGGACAATTCGCGGGGCAACGGCGTGTGGGTGATGGCGCGCACAGACGATGGGCGCAAATATGTATCTCAGGGAGGTCCCCGCCAGCCTTCCGCAGATGTTTTCCCGATCCAGCACAATCCGCGCAATAATGTCGAAAGCATTGCATCGATCTGGCGGTCTGTGTGGCGGGCTGGCGGTCGTCCATTTAATCTGTACAATTACGGACAGAATGCCGCGCTTTACTGGCCCCGCATGAGAAATATGAAGATCACGCACAATTTTGTGAATGGCGAGCCTGTGGAATACCAGTATGCTGTCGCCACCTATGGCGGTTTGGGACAACGCGGTTTTCCGCCTGGTCCCGACAAAGTGGAGCCAATGGATTATTACAACTGGGGTTTTGGGTTTTATCCGCTGAACAATGAGGGGTTCAAGCAGATGCTGGAGTCGTCCTACAACAGGGTGCGCGCCGGGTTGAATCAGATGCGGTCAAATGGCGTCAGTCACAATGATCCGCGTTTGTCGCCCGAGTTGTTCGGCGAGAATCTGCTGGTGACGGGCTGGTCGCAGGCTTCGGGCATTTCGGTGAAGCGGATGGTGCATGCGTATTCCACGCCGGGTACGGATAATGACGTGATGATCCCGGTGCCATCTCCCAATGGCAAGCAGTCTTCGATCAGGACCCGGGGGGATTATGACGACTTTTTGATCACGGAGATGGAATTCTGGAATAATGGCGATACAGATGGCGATGGCATTACTGATCCCGGGTATCCCAAACAACTCGACGAAGTTTATATCGTGGTCAAGAACGGGTTTATTGCCAGCAAGACAGGTGCCGACTGGGTGCCTGCTGGCGGTTCGAACTCGAATGCCTGGAATTTTGTGCAGCCCTCCACGCAAGACGATTACTGGCGCTATACACAGGCGGACAATTACGAACATCCGGACTATGCCTACAACTACAAGGGCGCGCCGATGCACCTGACGTATATTTATGATGGCGATGCGGTTGCCCGATTGTGGGATGACTACGGAGAGCCTTATACCCGGTCTCGCGCACAGCATCAATACGTGTCAACATCTAATATTATAGATGGCACCTTGCTTTCGCCGCAGTATATCGGGATGATGCCGATTGCGACGGGAACAGCCGATCATCCGTTCAATGCACTGGATAGACAGGGCGGTTATGTGCAGCCGCAAGGTCCACAGCCTCACGCTGTGTTCAGATGGCGTATGTATTCTTCGGCACTGGGCGATGATCCGCATGGCGGTACGCACGGCGAGAATCAGTTGTTCGACATCTACAGCGATGCCGCCGGCGTACTCGGAGATAATGATACAGACCGAATGTTGCAGTACCACGACAATGAGGAACTGGGTGCGTGGATCGATGCACAGGTTTATGGTCCCTATATCCTGGGTCCTGGCGATAAGGCCAAAGTTGTGATCGCTTATGTAGGGGGTATGGCGTCCAATTCTGCAAAATATCGCGCAGATACCAGAGGGTATGCGCGTCCCTACGAGTGGAATTGGCAGCAGCAGAGTCTGGTTCCCGAATTGGAATTGGGTCTGGAAGCGATTTATGCACACGGCAATGAGGCGCAAAAGCTATATGACCTGGGCTTTGACGGGCTCAACCAGCCACCCGATGTGAAGGTCAATGGGGCTACAAACCTCGAAGGCAATATCGAAATAAACTGGTCTGGCATTGCCGATACGGCGATCGATCCAGACTTGGGCCGTCCCGATGTGCTGGGTTATCGGATTTATCGCTCTGATTTTATGCGGGCTGGTCCGTGGAAATTGCTGGCGACGATCCCCAAAGCCGTGGGACCCGAAGGCGAACGCCAGTTGCCGCCCGGCGTACCCGCAGGTGCTTCTTTTGACAATCAGCCCTGGGCAGAAGGCCAGGAGGATCCCGCCGAAGCAGAGGTCGATGGTCCTTTCCGCTGGGGTACCTACAGGTTTATCGATCCAGAACCCGCTATCGGTTTTATTCACCACTATTCTGTACGTGCGTTTGATGAGCAGGGTCTGGAAACCGGGCATTCGGATGAGCGCAATCAGTACTTGTGGCCTGCCGATGGCATTGTGCCGCGGTTGACCTCTTCCTTGCTCAACCACGAAAACGAGTCCATGTCGCTGCCGATCAAGGTGGTGCCCAATCCCTGGGTACAGGGCAGGGATGAGCACAGCTATGGCGCGCCTCGCATCCGCTGGGTCAATGTGCCGAGCCGGTGTACGCTGTACATCTACACGCTGACGGGCGATCTGGCGTGGCGTCAGACTTTTGATACACTCGACCCGCAGCGGGGCAACCCGGTGGCGCGCGGTGAGATCGAGTGGGATACGCACACGGTGGGTTTGAATGCCAATACGCGCGGTCGTCTGAATGCGGGTACGTATATCTGGGCGATTGAGTCGCACCATCCCTCGAGTGAGGGTCAGATCCAGAAGGGTCTGTTTGTGATTGTCAATTGATCATTGGTCATTATTGAGGAGCAAATTATGAAATATCTGATCTGGATAGCGGCTATCGCGCTTTTTCTCAGCCCTCAAAGTGCCATGGCCCAGGATGTGGCAGGCTTTGATGATCTGGAACCCATAGCTGCGGAAGGGCATTTTCGCTCGGAAGGCGATAGGGGTAACCGCATCGCGCGCAGTGGGTTCGCGCTTTTGAAAATTTCGGCATCTGCGCGCCTGGCGGGCATGGCCGATGCCAATGTGGGCACGTCGCGAGATATTCACTCGATATTCCAGAATGCAGCAGGGCTGGTACATATCGACAATATGGCGTATCTGGCCTCTTATAACGAGTGGCTGGTGGGCACCAAAATGGGCGCTGGGGGTTTTGCCTATCGCATTCCCATAGGCGTTGTGGGTGTCTCTTTTCGCACGTTTACCTATCCCGATGTGGAAGAGACCACGCCCATGCAACCCGATGGCACGGGGCGAAATATCAAGCTGGGTGATTTTTCGGTTGCGGGATCTTTTGCCAAGCAACTGACCGATAAGTTTTCGATGGGTTTTCGCCTGCGCTATGTGCGGTCTCAGCTTCACATCATCAATGTGAGTTCCACGACATTTGATATCGGCACGATTTTTTACACGGGTTTCAAGAGTCTGCGCGTGGGCATGACCATCAGCAATCTCGGTGGCAATAAGGAAGTGCTGACCGAGGATTATCGCCTGCCGTTTTTCTACAATCTGGCTGTTGCGATGGAATTGCTGGGTAAGCAAGGCGATCCGCTTTATCTGACGGGTGCTTATGAGCATGTGTTTTTCCGCGATTGGGGAGAGCGCGATCACATTGGCGGCGAGTTGTGGATACAAAATCTGCTGGCACTTCGCGCCGGTTATAAGTTCAGGTACGATGTGGAGACCTGGAGCGTGGGGGCGGGTTTGAATCTCAATGTGAGCGAAGAGCGCAAGATAAGTGTGGATGTTTCGTATAGCGATATCGGCGGTGCTATTAAAGAGCGACCGCTGCGTTTGACGCTTTCGGGAACGTTCTAGGTAGGGGCGACCCTCGTGGTCGCCCGATGCTTGTAGGGGCGATCCCTTGTGGTCGCCCGCCGACAGGAGGAATCAAAAGATGCGTAAGTTTTTATTGCTTTGTCTGATTGGCCTGGTGGGCGCGACGGGATGTACCCGGGATATCCCGGTTGAACCTGCCGAAGAATGGCGCGGCAGCTATCGGCTGATTTCCGGGACGAATGGGGGCAGTGCCATAGATGTTGCCGACCCGCCTCAGGGCACGCCCCGGCATATCATTTTTACGGCCGCAGCATCGGATTATGGCACGGTGGTATTTGTGTACAATCCACCGCTTGCAGCACCGCCGATGGCGGCTGTGACGTATGAAAAGACTGTGCGGCACTATTGGCGCACCGCAGAAGGCTCGCGCGATCAGCTTCGCATTGAATATGTACAAAACAATGTGGAGCGTATCAGGCTGGCTTATGGTGCGTTTTATCTCTGGCAGGCCGGTCCCAGGTTGCCGCTGGTCGGTGAGTTGGGGAATAATTTGGCCAATTATACGAGTCCGTTTCCGGTGCGTCCGGGTGAGGCATTGAACCAGCCTAATACCCTGATACGCTTGCTACCCGGAGCCGAGGAATATAGCCAGGTGACGGTGCTGGGTAATGGGCGCGTTCGCATTACCATCCCAAACGCTGATAAGCCAGACAACCGCTCGTTCCAAAATCGCAACAACCGTTCGGCCATCTATTTTAATAGTCCCTGGCCCTGGCAAGATCCTCGCCCCCATCAGATGGTTATGTGGATGGAAGACGGTCAGGGCATACGCTATGCGGTTTATGTTCCTCCGGCAGAGGTGGTTGCAGAACTGAATACCAATGATCCGCCTTATTCCGGGATATGGACATTGCGAGATTCTCACCTCAATGGCACGTGGATGGATTCCGAAGACCCGTTCCCGAGCATTCCGGCTTCACTGGACATCCAGTGGTTCCCTGTTCTGGAGCGGCGCAGCCCGCGCCACCGCGCACCATCTGGCCATGTGCCAGCCGCTGACGTGGTGGATCCCCTGATTGAGAATGGCGTGGTCATCGAACAGGGTTTTGTGGAAATCACATTTGCCAGGCCGCTCGAGTTTTCCACACATGCCGATGAATCCCGGTTTTTCAACAGGCGTGCGGGATATGTGATTCAAAATGGCGTGCCTGTGCTCAATGGCACGTTGCGAGGCGGTGCACCGGACGGCGTAAATCTGACGTATGTGACGGCGTCCGATGTGGATTTCAGCAAAGAGGGCGATATTTTGACGGTGAATCTGATACAGGGCGGTGGGACTTATACCCTGCAGTACAGGCAAGCCCCACTGAATCCCCAGCAGTTGGAAGGCTTTGGGGAAGACTCGATTGTTGTCAGGCCCGTTCCGGCAGATTTGTTCTGAGAAGAATTGTATAAAGTTGTATAGTGTTGTATAAAATTGTATAATTGCATTGCACCATTAGGCATTGTGATATATTTTATATTAAATACTGACGTTACGTACAGATACAATATGATGTGTCTGTCATTCTGAGCGGAGCGGAGTCGAAGGAGCGGGGTACAACTGCCGTTTCTCAGGGCAGTTCATCTCTTACCAACACAGGTGGAAAAGATGCTTCGACTCCGCTCAGCATGACAAAAACGCCAGATATGTGTAACATCAGTTAAATATTCACAGATGCCATTCCCTTTGGGGAATTTTTTAAGGAGGGTTGCTATGATATTGCGCGTTGCACTCGCTGTTTTGTGTTGCGGTGCGCTGCTTGCGGTGGCTCCGGCAAATGCCGATTTGCAACTGCCCTACAAGGCAGAGGGGCTGAGTAAGGAGCAGGCTGCAGCGTATCTTCTGGAGCGTTTTGCCTTTGGTGCGCGTCCAGGTGAAGTGGAAAAGGTCGCAAAGATGGGTCCAGAGAAGTGGTTGGCGCAGCAGTTGAAGGGCAATTTGCCCGATGCTGCGTTGGACAAACGTCTGGAAGCGTTTCCCGCCCTGAAAATGACCCAGGAAGAAATGTCGAAAGTTTATGTGAATAATGGGCGGATTCGCAGAATGGTGGCGCAAGCGGGGTTGATCGATCCCGCGAAGACGCCTCGCAAAGAGATGAATGAAAAGATAAACGCGTATCGCAAAGAGCACGGGTTGCGTCCTTATGGCCTGCTGTCCAATCAGGAACTGAAGGGTCAGAAGCTGATGCGGGCGGTGTATAGCGAGAATCAGCTCGTCGAGGTGATGACGGATTTCTGGTTCAATCACTTCAATGTGACCACGCGCGATGGTGGGGCGCGCCCTCGCACGCTCGCTTATGAGCGCGATGCGATTCGTCCCAATGTGCTGGGCAAGTTCCGCGTGATTTTGGGCGCGACGGCAAAGCATCCTGCGATGTTGTATTATCTGGATAATGCACAGTCGCGTATGGCGCCGCCGTCGGAGCGGGAGCAGGCAAAGCCCGAGCCAAAGAAGGAAGCGTCAATGGGTGAGATGGGTATGGATGGTGGGATGGATGGCGATATGGGTGGCGAGATGGCGAAAGCTCCTGAGAAGGCTCCTGCAAAGGCGCAGACGCCTCCACAACAACGCAGGCGCAAGTACGGTTTGAATGAGAATTATGCCCGCGAATTGATGGAGTTGCATACCCTGGGTGTGGATGGTGGATACACGCAGCAGGATGTTACCGAGGTCGCGCGCGTGTTGACGGGATGGGCTGCGGCGCCTTATGGAAGGCAGCGCGAAAATATCAAAAAACAAATGGTCAATGGAAATAAAAATAACATTCTTCAGGGCGAATTTGTGTTCCGCAAAACCTGGCACGACGACAAGGCCAAGATGGTGTTGGGCGAGAAGTTCCCGGCAGGTGGTGGCATAGAAGAGGGTGAGCGCGTTCTGGATATGCTGACCAGTCATCCCTCAACCGCGCGTTTTATTTCGACCAAGTTGGCGCGTCGGTTTGTGAACGATGCACCCTCAGATGATGTGATTGATGCGATGGCGGAGACCTTTACCAAAACCGATGGGGATATCGCCGCTGTGGTGGCTACGCTGGCGCAATCCCGCGTGTTTTGGGCAGAGGCGAAGAAGCGCAGCAAGATGAAGTCGCCGTTAGAAGTGGTGGTGAGTTCTCTTCGCGCGCTGGAAGCCGATGTGAAGAATCCACAGCCGATAATGCGCTGGTTTGATCGCATGGGCGAGCCGCTGTATGGTTATTTGCCGCCTACGGGTTTTCCGGATTATGCCGAGTCTTGGGCAAATTCGGGTACGCTGATCGCGCGAATGAATTTTGGTATCCATCTGGCCGCTGGCCGTATTAACGGGGTGACGTTGAAGCAGTTGCCCAGTGATAGCAGTGGTCTGACAACGGAAGAGGCATTGGCGATGTATAGCAAGTTGCTACTGCCAGCACAGGATACCAGTGCTATTGCGTCAGAGGTTAAACAGACGGTTCCCGCAGATGCCGAACGCAAAGACGTTCAGGTGATCAGTATGTTGCTGGGATCGCCGGAATTTCAATACCGATAAACTCGGAAAGGAGATGGCGTTATGGAATGGACGCGAAGAGCATTTATGAAAGGCAGCGGTTTGGCATTGTTTTCTACCTCGTTTGGGGGTACGCCGCTGTTTTTGAGTCGCGCGGCTGATGCTGCGAATAATCCGCTGGCACATAGCCGTCGCAAGGTGCTGGTGACGATTTTCCAGCGCGGGGCTATGGATGGTTTGATGGCGGTGACGCCATTTAACGATCCGGCACTCGCCGAGGCACGCCCCAATTTGTTTATGCACCTGACCGATCCGAACAACAAGCTGACGGATCTGGATGGTCGCTTTGCATTGCATCCCTCTTTTGCGGAACTGGCACCGCTGTACAAGGATGGCCGTCTGGCTATTGTACACGGCGTAGGTTCGCCGAATAAGACGCGTTCGCACTTTGACGCCCAGGATTATATGGAGAATGGGACGCCTGGTGTGAAGGGTACGCGGACGGGTTGGCTCAATCGGGCAGTGGGTTTGCTCGGTCACGAGGGTACGCCCTTCCGGTCTGTGGCATTGACCAGAGCGTTGCCGCGCGCATTTTACGGGAAGGAGCCTTCGATAGCAGTGGATGATCTGCGTTCCTTTGGCATTCAGATGCCGAATGATCCGCAGGGGGCCGAACAGGTGGAGGAAGGGTTTGAGGCGATGTATGCGCGGAGTGCCAAACGCCTGGTTCAGAGGGTGAGCCGGGAGAGTTTTGATGCGATTGAGTTGTTGGAAAAAATCGGTGTGAGGGATTACAAGCCCGTTGAAGGCGCGAACTATCCCAATACATCATTGGGTCGCAGGCTGCAACAGATCGCGTTGCTGATCAAGTCGGATGTGGGGCTTGAGGTTGCCTTTACCGAGACCGGCGGTTGGGATACCCATGTGCAGCAGGGTACAACGACGGGTTCTTTCCAGCGCAGAGCAGATGAGATGTCCAGGTCCATCGCGGCATTCTGGACGGATCTGGGTACGTATCAGGACGATGTGGTGCTGATGACGATGACCGAATTTGGTCGCACGGTGCATCAGAATGGTTCTCTGGGTACGGATCACGGCCGCGGGTCGTGTCTGTTTGTGCTGGGGAATAACGTGGCTGGTGGAAAGATCCACGGGAATGTGCCTGAGAAGCTGGTGAAAGATGCGCTCGAAGATCGGCGCGATTTGCCCGTGACGACGGATTTCCGTTCTGTGTTTGCCGATGTGGCTGGTAAGCATCTGAATATCGATCGTTCCCACGATATTGCGATGTTCCCAGGTTGGGAAGGTGAGCGGTTTAAGGTGATGACGTAAGCCATTATCGACCACTCATTTGATGCTGTACTGACACGTTGTGTTGCGCGTGTGCAGTTTACACCGCTGCAAGAAAAAACTCGAGTGTCGAAGTATGGCACTCGAGTTTTTTAATTTTTTTAAGGAGGTTGCAATGATATTTCGTTTTTCACTTATTATTTTGTGCTGTGGTGCGTTGCTTTCGGGATCTGCGGCGGATGCCGGGTTGAAATTGCCCTATAAAAAAGAAGGGCTGAGCAAGGAGCAGGCAGCGGCGTATCTCTTAGAGCGTTTTGCCTTTGGTGCACGGCCCGGTGAAGTGGAAAGAGTGGCGCAGATGGGTCCCGAGAAGTGGCTGGCTCAGCAGTTGAAGGGCAATTTGCCAGATGCTGAGCTGGACAAGCGATTGGAAGCGTTTCCGGCGTTGAAAATGACGCAGTTACAAATAGCCGAAATCTATATGCCAGATGGTCAACTTCGCAATCAGATGAAAAGAGAAGGGGTGATGGATCCGGCGACGACGCCTCTCAAAGAGATGCGGGAAAAGATGAAAGCGTATCGCGAGGAGCACGGGTTGCGTCCCTATGGCGCGCTTTTTAATCAGGAGCTTCGGAGCCAGAAAGTGATGCGGGCGGTGTATAGCGAGAATCAACTCGCTGAGGTGCTGACGGATTTCTGGTTTAATCATTTCAATGTGACCACGCGCGATGGTGGGGCGCGCAGTCGCGTGCTCGCTTATGAGCGCGATGCGATTCGCCCCAATGTGCTGGGCAAGTTCCGCACGATTTTGGGTGCGACGGCGAAGCATCCGGCGATGTT
This sequence comes from Candidatus Latescibacterota bacterium, assembly GCA_965205975.1. Classification (GTDB taxonomy): domain Bacteria; phylum Latescibacterota; class UBA2968; order UBA2968; family UBA2968; genus VXRD01. The sequence goes on along the minus strand of OZ242195.1, from coordinate 3,241,625 downwards.
GCATTATCTGGATAATGCACAGTCGCGTATGGCGACGCCACAGCAGCAGAATCAGGCAAAGCCTGAGCCAAAGAAGGAAGTGGCAATGGGCGAGATGGGTATGGATGGCGGTATGGATGGCGGTATGGATGGTGGTATGGATGGTGGTGAGATGGCAAAAGCCCCTCCGAAGGCTGTTGCGAAGCCGAAGACGCCTCCAAGACGCAAGTATGGTTTGAATGAGAATTATGCCCGCGAGTTGATGGAGTTGCACACGCTGGGTGTGGATGGTGGATACACGCAGCGGGATGTTACCGAGGTTGCGCGCGTGTTGACGGGGTGGACTGCGATGCCTTATGGCAATGGGCGCAAGAATACCGATAGGGCAATTGCCAATGGCAATAAGAATCTCGTTCGCCAGGGCGAATTTCTGTTCCGCAATGCCTGGCACGATAAAAAGGCCAAGGTGGTGTTGGGTGAGACATTCCCGGCAGGGGGTGGCATAGAAGAGGGCGAGCGCGTTCTGGATATGCTGTCCAATCACCCTTCAACCGCGCGTTTTATTTCGACCAAGCTGGCGCGTCGGTTTGTAAACGATGCACCGTCATATGATGTGATTGATGCGATGGCGGAGACCTTTACCAAAACCGATGGGGATATCGCCGCTGTGATAGCTACGCTGGCGCAGTCCCGCGTGTTTTGGGCAGAAGCGAAGAAGCGCAGCAAGATGAAGTCGCCGTTAGAACTGGTGGTGAGTTCTCTTCGTGCATTGGAAGCCGATGTGAAGAATCCACAGCCGCTGATGAGCTGGTTTTACCGCATGGGCGAGCCGCTATATGGTTATGAGCCGCCTACGGGTTTTCCGGATTATGCCGAGTCGTGGGCAAATTCGGGTACGCTGATTGCGCGATTGAATTTTGGCGTGCGTCTGGCGATGGGCAGGATTGGGGGGGTTGTACTGAAGCAGTTGCCCAGGCAGAGCGAGCATACGCCAACGACTGAAGAGGCATTGGCGAGGTATAGCAAGTTGCTGTTGCCAGCACAGGATACCAGTGCTATTGCGTCAGAGGTAAAAGAGATGGTTCCCGCAGATGCTGTGCGCAAAGACGTTCAGGTAGTCAGTATGTTGATCGGGTCGCCGGAGTTCCAATACCGGTAGATAGATGCGCTGGTTTCAAGTGAAAAGACTCGGGTGCGGAAAGGCGCCCGAGTCTTTTGCGTTTCAACGGAACGGGGTACAACTGCGCCAGCAGTTCATCAACGAGTCAACGAATCAAATGAAGCAGGTAATGTATACATGAAAGTCGTCATTGCGGCATGGTTTTAGCCGCAATCCAGAGGTTTTAGGTGGTTGGGCGGGGTTCGTCTATTCGTCTATTCGTCTATTCGTCTATTCGTCTATTCGTCTATTCGCGCTTTTCTCGTCTATCCGTTCACATTTTTCATTCAGGCGCTGTTCGGCATCGGTGCCGCGCATTTGATGGGTGTGTGGGGCAATGCGAGGGGCTACGATGGTGTATCCCCGGGCGTTTGGTCCCCTGTTTTTTGTTGTGCCTTCCAGCACTGTTTTGAGGTCGGCGATGTCGCCGCGCCAGGATAAGAGGGCGTGGCGCAGTTCGTTGCGGATTTCGAGATGGTCTGGATGGTCGTAGAGGTCGTTTTGTTCCTGGGGGTCGTTGATGCGGTCAAATAGACGGCCTTCGTCTTCTTCAAAAAAGTAATCGAGTTTCCAGCGTTTGGTGGCGACGGCGCAGGATTTGTAGAGGGTGGCGACGGCACAGCGGCGAGGGGATTGTTCGCCTCTGGTGAGTGGGGTGAAGAGGTCGAAGCCCTGCATGGTGGGGCATTCGGTACCGGCAGCCGCGAGGAGGGTGGTGGTGATGTCGTTCCAGATGGCGAAGTCTCGCGTTTCTCCTTGCGGAAAGGTGCCTGGCAGGCTCATGATAAAGGGGACGCGCCAGGATTCATCGTAGAAGTTGTGTTTGTCGTTAAAGCCGTGGTCGAAGAATTGTTGTCCGTGATCGGACGTGAAGATGATCAGGGTGTTTTCCCGGAGGTTATTCTGGTCGAGGTAGTTCAGGATGCGGCCGAGCAAGGCGTCGCAGTACGCGGCGTATGCATAATAGATTTTTCGCAGTTCCATGATGGTGTCGCGGTATTGCGGGTCGTAGATGCGGCCAATGGCTTCTCGCCAGTATGTGATGGTGTTTGGGTCTTCGCCCGGATGGCATTCGTTTTCGGGTTTGATGCCGAGCAGGCGTTTGGTGTGTGTGGGCTGATTTTGTTCTTCGCGGTGGGTGTAATTGAGGTCGGGCAGGTTGTCGCAGTTGTCGTAAAAGGTGAGCCAGTCGCCCGGGGGACATTCGGGTGGATGCGGCGCGGGGAATGAGCAGAAGGCGAAAAAGGGACCCGAATCGCGCTTGACGACCTGGTCGATTTGTTCGATGGTTTGTTTGGCGAAAAAGGTGTCGAGGAAGTGTTCTTCGGGTACGGGTGTGGGTTGTTTGTGGCAGTCCTGGGGAGTGAATCCATAATTTGGGATGTATTCTCTGTAGTCGTCTTGGCCGATGATGATGTCGAAGGTGTCGGGGGTTTGTCCAAAGTGTTGTTTGCCGACCATGATGTTGGTGTAGCCCTGTTCTTTGAGGAGGTCGGGCAGGGTTGGGAAGTGGGTGAGGCGGGTCATGCCGTTTTCCCATACGCCGTGTATGGGGGTGTGCAGGCCGGTGATGAGGCTGCTGCGCGAGGGGTTGCATACCGGTGAGGGCGTGTGTCCCTGTGTGAACAGGACGCCTTCGGCCGCGAGGCGATCTGCATGGGGGGAATGTGCAAAGGGACTGCCCATGCAGTTGAGGGTGTCCCAGCGCTGGGTGTCTGTTGTGATGAGCAGGAGGTTGGGGGGGTCGATCATGGGTGTTCCTTTTGGGTTGTGGTGTGTTGAGTGGGGAGCTAAAAGCTGAAAGCTGATCGCTACATGTTAGTTTTTTACTCTGTGTTCATCTGTGTTCATCTGTGGTTGCTTTTAACTTAATTCGCTTAGTAGCCCGACAGGTCTGGAACGGTGAATGCAAAGCGTTCCCGGGCGTCTGAAAGCCGTTTTTGCATGTCGGCCACGCGATGGGCATAAGCGGGGTCGGCGATGGCGTTGGTGTATTCATCGGGGTCGTTGACGAGATCGTAATATTCGTCGCCTTCGCCTTCGCGGATGTAGTGGATGAGTTTTTCGGTTTGGGTTCTCAAGCAGACCATTGTTGGGAAATAGGGATAGGGCGGGTCTTCGAAGTATTCGAAGAAGAGGTCTTCTCGAGGTAATTCTCCTTCGTCGGTCAGGCGTGGTCGCAGGGAGTGGCCGTGGTAGTGATCGGGTACGCCCAGTCCAGATACGTCCATGATGGTTGCCGGGATGTCGAGGCTGATTGCGTCGGTGTGTTCTACGCGCCCGGGGTTGGCGATGAGGTCGGGATAGCGCATGAGATAGGGCACGCGGATGGATGGGTCATACATCCAGCGTTTGTCGCCGAGGCCAAATTCGCCGTGGAAGTAGCCGTGGTCGCTGGTGTGTACGACGAGTGTGTTGTTGGTTTGTCCAATGGCATCAATTTTGTCGAGCACCCGGCCCAGGGCATCATCGACGCCGCGCACGGTGCGTACGTAGTTGCGCATAAAGGTGTCGTAGCGTTCGTTGTCTTCGAAGCTGTGAGGACGTTCGCGAAGGGTTCTGGCTTTGCCATCGCGAGATGCGCCCAGGGCATTGGGTTTGGGCAGTTCGTCGTCGGAATAGGCATGGGCGTGACGCGGCGGTGGGGTGAAGGGGCCATGAGGGGCTTTGTACCACAGGCAGATTGCCCAGGGGCGGTCGTCGTCCTGGTCGAGAAATTGCTCGACGTAGTCGGCGAGGAGGTCGGTGTTGTATCCCCGGTGTTTGACTTCTTCACCGTCGATGATAAAGATGGGGTCTTCGTAGTCTCCCTGCCCGCGAAAGCTGACCCAGCGCTCAAAGCCGGGTTTGGGGTCGCCGCCGGGCAGGTCAATGCCTTCGGTTCCGTAGTGTATTTTTCCAAAGAAGCCCGTGCGATATCCGGCTTTTTGTAATTGCTCGGGCCAGGTTGCGAGGTCGGAGCGAATCGGTGCGCGGTTGTGTGCTGCCTGATGGGTGTGAGGATAAACACCGGAAAGATGGCTGGCTCGGCTGGGCGCGCAAAGGGGTATGGCGGTGAAGCCGTTGGCAAAGCGGATGCCTTCACGGGCGAGGCGGTCCATAGCAGGTGTGTCGATGAAGGGATGTCCCGCACATCCCATGCAGTCGTGTCGCTGGTCGTCGCACATGGAAAAGAGGATGTTGGGTTGTTTGGGCATTGTGAATCTCCGGAAGGGGTTGGTATGTCACTGTTGACGGTTGAGGATAAAGCTTTTTTTGTGGAAAATGGCTATCTCATTCGACACAATATGTTGCGTGAGGGTCAAATTCAAGAGGCGGTTGATACGCTTTGGCATTATATTGAAGCTGATCGCGATGATCCGCAGACATGGGTGGATGCTGGGCCGCGAAGTCCAGATTGTGGGGATCATCCGGCGATTCGCGCAACGCTTTACGAAACGGATTTGTTTGCGATGTGCAGGGAACTGGCTGGCGATTTGAGCGATGATGCAGATCCTTCGACGATTCTGGTGTATCCGAGTGGCAGTGATGAGTGGGCGATCAAGTTGCCACATCTGGATGGATATAATAAGAGCGAGCGTGCAACCGTGGGGTTCACGATTGGGGTGACGGTTTATCTGAGTGATGTGGCTCCGCGTGGCGGCGGTTTTACACTGTGGCCCGGTAGTCATAAGACTGTTGCAGAATTTTTCAAGTCGCATTCCCTGCTGGGTCTCAATATGCATCATCCCGGCGGTATTGTCGAGCGGGATATGACCCGCATTTTTGATCTGAATGAACCTGTTGAGCTGGTCGGGCGAGCCGGGACTGCGTGTATCTGGCACGGGTATATGGTTCACAGCGGTACGTCGAATTGCAGCGATCAGATACGGATGGCTCTGGTGAGTCGCATGAGCACAAAAAATTGGGATCTGTTGCAATTTGAGACGCCGGATGATATGTGGGAATATTGGGAAGTGTGAAGGATGAAGCGGAAAGGAAGACCGTCATTGCGGCATGTTGTAAGCCGCCACGCCGAAGGCACAACGCCAGTAATCCACTGGGGTAGGGGTGAAGTTGATCGCTGGATATTAAGAACAGGAGGAAGCAATGCGCGTTGGGAGATGGATTTTATGCTTTATTTTACTCGGGGCAACAGGTGTATATGCTCAGGAGGCTGAGAGAAAAGGGACGCCGCCCACGCTGGAGAATGTGGCGTATGGACCTTATGAGCGCAATGTGCTGGATTTTTGGAGGGCCGAGTCGGATGTACCAGCACCTGTTTTGATTTTTATTCACGGGGGTGGGTTTGTCAATGGCGACAAAAGGAGTGTTCGCGGCAATGTGATTGTCGAAGCGTGTTTGGAAAAGGGCGTTTCATTTGCGGCGATTAATTACAGGTTCAGATCCGCCGCACCCATACAGGATATTTTGCGCGATGCGGCGCGTGCGGTGCAGTTTATCAGATACAATGCCGAAGCGTGGCACGTCGATCCCAAACGCATCGCTTCTTATGGTGGCTCTGCCGGTGCGGGGACTTCGATTTGGCTGGCTTTTCACGATGATCTGGCCGATCCCGATAGTGAAGATCCCGTGCTTCGCCAGTCTTCGCGCATTGTGGCGGCGGGGTCTCGCAATGGTCAGTTTTCCTATGATATATTTCAATGGGAGTCTGTGCTCGGTTTGCCTGCTGAGAAATTTTATTCCAGGAATGTGTCGTTTTACGGCCTGGCTACATTTGATGAAGCGGAGACCGAAAAGGGCAAACAGATTCGGGCGGATGTGGATATGCGCGGGTTGATTACAAAAGATGACCCTCCTGTGTTTTTGTTTTGTAGTCAAAGGGGTGGGGTGCCCCAAAATCGCGGTCATTATGTTCATCATCCCAAACATGCAATTGCGATCAAAGAACGGTGCGATGAAGCGGGTGTTGAGGTGGAGATGTATTTGCCGAAGATGGGGTCGCCACCGCCGGGGAATGTGAATCAGGCGATGCTGGCGTTCTTTTTTAAGCATTTGAAGGTTCAGTAGGGGCGGGTTTCGAGCGATGTACAACTGCGTAGCAGTTCAACCTGCCCAAAATTAGGATTTTGCACAGGAGGTTGTTGTGGCGTTCAAGGTATTGACAGACGCGCAGGCAGCGCATTTTGTGGAGAAGGGATATGTGAAGTTAGAGGGGTGTTTTGAGAAGGCGGAGATTCAGGATTGGCTCGATCTGGCGTATCTGCGTTTGGGGTATGACAGGGATGATCCCACGACCTGGGTCGAAGACCGCATTCACATGCCGTCGATGAACCGACGGGCAGTTGCCGATCTCGCGCCAAAAGCATGGGATGGGATATGCGATGTGATGGGCGGGGCAGAGCGCATTGAGGGTGAGCCTTCGTGGGGGGATGGGTTTATTATTAATTTTCACAAAGATGCCGATGATCCATGGGTTCCGTCGGCAAAGCACGGGGGATGGCACAAGGATGGGAATTTTTTCCGGCATTTTCTGGATAGTCCAGAGCAGGGTTTGTTGACGGTGGTTGTGTGGGATGATGTGTTGCCCAATAGCGGCGGTACGTATCTCGCGCCGGATTCGGTTCCCAAAGTTGCGCGGTTTTTGTACGATCATCCCGAGGGGCTGGAACCGGGTTCGTTTGGGAAGATGATTGAGGGATGTGAGGAATTTGTCGAGGCGACGGGTAATGCGGGTGATGTGTATCTGATTCATCCGTATATGTTGCATTCTGCCGCGCCAAATCCTTCGGGGCGTCCGCGTTTTATTACGAATCCGCCGGTTGCATTTAAAGAGCAGATGAATTTCAATCGCGAGGATCCCGATGATTTTTCACTGGTGGAGAGGGTGGTGCTGCGGGCACTGGGTGTCGAGCGATTGGATTACCGCATTACGGGCAAGCGAGAGCGGTATTACACGGAGTTTCGGCGCGAGCGAGAGCGCATGCTGGTGGAGCAAAAGGCGCGTTTGGCAGCGCTTGAAGAGGAGGTTGTATGAGTTGATGCGCAGGTGTAGTATTCTGGTGATGGAATCGGGAGAGGGGTTTTCCACTCACACGGAGTTTTGAAAAGAGGATTGTTATGGACGCGAGATGTCTGGATTATTGCGTGACCGAAGAGGAGCGGTTGAAGTTTGAACGCGATGGGTTTTTTATTCTTGAGAGCGTGTTGCCAGAGGATCTGGTGGATGAGTTGGTGCCGGTTGTAGATCGCGTGGATGGCGCGTATCGAGAGCGAGAGGGCATGGGGCCAGATCAGCGGTCGAATATGCTGGATTTTATCGGGCAGGATGATTTGTTTTTGGAATTGCTCGATTGGTATAAGACTTTTCCAAAGGTATGGGGGTTGCTGAATTGGAATATTCAGCTTTATCATTCTCACATGATTGTGACACCTCCTGTTGGTCCTGGAAAGTCGCTTGAGAAAGATGGACCGGGGCTTGGGTTTCACCAGGATAGCGGTCGTCTCAATCTCGATATTGAGACGAATCCGCGCCCGAGGATTTCGCTGAAGGTGGCGTTCTTTTTGACGGATGCATCAGAGCCTGGTCGAGGGAATTTTGTTGTGGTTCCCGGTTCGCATCTGGGCAATGTGTTTCCGGGCGAAAGTCGCTCGGAGATGCCCGAGGGCGGTATGCAGGTGTGTGTGCCGAAAGGTAGTGCGGTTATTTTTGATCGGCGTATCTGGCATTCGAGCAGTACCAATTATTGGAATTCGCCCAGGCGTACGCTGTTTTACGGCTATAGCTACCGCTGGTTGCGACCCCGCGACAATATGACGGTGGATCATTTTATGGAGCGCAGCGATCCCATTCGCAGGCAGTTGTTGGGGGCGAGTCCTTCAGGTGGTTTTGGATATACGTCACCCAAACCCGAGGATGTGCCGTTGAAGGCGTGGATTGAGGCGCATTTGGGTGAGAAAGCCGTGGCGGCTTAAGATGATTGTGTCTGCAGGATATCGGCGAGTGTATCGGTTGTCCATTGGTTGATGCTTTTGCCACTGACTTCAGCAGCTGTGGCAATTGCTGCGTGGACTTCTGGGGGAAGGCGCAACATCAGATTTCCAGAATAGGGTTTTTGTGGAGGGCGATTTAATTTTTCGCAGGTTTCGAGATAATCCTCTACAGCTTCTTCAAATGCAGTACGCAGTTGTGCAACCGAATCGCCGTGAAAACCCACGATATCGTTGATGCCCGCTATGTGACCAATAAAGCAATGGTCTTCGTCGCTGTATTCAATACGAGCAGCATATCCTTTATGTGTCATAGTATTTATTGGGTTGAATGCACTGAAACTGGGCCGCTAATCAGATGAATTTCTCGGGAGATACACCGAAAACGTCGGCTAATTTGCGGGCGTTTTTTAAACTGATTGTCCGGATGCCTCGTTCCATATTGGAAATATGCTGACGGGGTATAGTGCCCAATTTTTGACCCAATTCCGCCTGGGTCATGTTGTGATTTTGGCGATAGATTCTGAGGTTGTCACCAGGAATGATTTTGGATTTGATGTTTCGATACCAGTTGGTTTCAAAAATGTTCACGGTCTTATGACCTCCTATTTCTGAGCAATTTTTCATATTAAACGATAACCATTCAATGATTATAGGTCAAGTGGAGCGAGTGTATGACTGATAGACCCAATATTATTTTTATTCTGACTGACCAACACCGGCTGTCGGGCGTGGGGGCTTATGGCGAGACGCCTTGTCGCACGCCGAATATTGATCGCCTTGCGGCAGAGGGCATTTTGTTTGAGAATGCTTATACGGTTTATCCGGTGTGTAGTCCGGCGCGGGGGACGCTGCAAACGGGCGTGTATCCGCATACCCATGGGATTACGTCAAATATCCACGAGGTGGGGTGTAGTGTTCACGAGTTGGAGGATCGGCCCGAACTGTTGTCGCGGCGTTTGCAAGCGGTGGGGTATGGGACGGGATATACGGGAAAGTGGCATCTCGGTTCTGAGAAGACGCAGACATTTCAGGGGTCGAATAGGCCGTCTTCGCCTTCGCGTATCGGGTATGAAGGGCAGGATTTTGCCGGGCACGGCGGGGCTGGTTCGAGTTATTCGGATTATCGGGCATGGGCGCGGGCAAAGGGGTATGAGCCAGGCGTGAAGCCCTGGGCTGAGGCGACTACGAGGGTCCGCAATGGGGTTGGTGAGTTGACTGTGCCAACGGAGGCGACGGTACCGGCGTATCTGGTGGATAATGTGATTGAGATGAGCAGGTCGTTTCGAGAGCGCGAGTTGCCGTATTTTATCAGTTTGAATTTTTGGGGTCCGCACGGGCCGTATCACGCGACGGGTGAGTTTCTGGACTGGTATCGGGATGTGGAGATTCCGCCGTGGGGAAATTACGAGTGGCCTTCGCGGGAGATTCCCGGTCCGCATCATTTGAAGATTCACTGGGATAAGGAAAATTTGACGTGGGAAGATTGGGCGATGGCGGTGCGCTATTATTATGCGCGGGTGTCGATGATCGACAGTCAGATTGGTCGGCTGTACGATTATTTGAAGGCGAGTGGGGAGTTGGACAATACGGTGCTGATTTTTACGGCGGATCACGGCGAGACGTTGGGCAGTCACGGGGGGTTGCTGGATAAGGGATGGCATCATTTTGAAGAGACGCATCATGTTCCGATGATTATCCGGCTGCCGGATGGTTCGCATGCGGGAGCGCGCGTTGCGGAGTTTGCTTCGCTGGCGGATATGTATCCCACGATTTTGGATCTGGCTGGTGGAGATTACGATGGGGATGCGATTCACGGTGCGTCGCTGTTGCCGCTTGTTCGCGGTGAGGCGACGGGTTGGCGGGATGCTGTGGTGACGGAGTTTTTGGGGTTGGGCAATGTGGCTACGTCGATGAAGATGCTGCGTATGGGGGATTTGAAATACGGGTGTAATTTGACGGGGCAGGACGAGTTGTACGATCTGAAGAACGATCCACATGAGATGAATAATGTGATTGATGATCCCGATTATGCCGATGATGTGGCGCGATTAAAAGCGCGGTTGCAGCAGTGGATGGTGGAGACCAGTGATCCGGCTTTGCGGATGTATCGCTGGCGCGAGCGCGAGGCGATTGGATAAGGGCTTTTGATTCTCATCCACTATCTGGGTATATTGTGGTATTTGGACAAAGGAGAGATTCCCATGCGAAAACAAATTATTCAATATACTTCGCCCATTGATGCACTGGTTGCAGTGACAAAGCGGTTAAGTACGTATGAGAGTCGGCAGCAGATGGACTCAGAGGAGTTCTTTGACCAGTATAGCCGGGGACAACTGTCAGATGATATTGTATTTGTAGAGTGGGCGAACGATTATCGCCACTATTTAGAACTCCGTCAAAAATTAGAGAAATTCCTGCCCGATGTTGCATGAGATTCTATCCGATTACTTAGAGAAGGTGACGCAGGCTATTCTTCAGTGCAGCGATGCTTATGTTGAGCGTTATGTTGAAGAAATACTCACGCCGGAAAGGGTTAATCTGCGTATCAGGCTTCGTTTCGATCAAGGGCATTTGCTGGAGATTAACGAAGCTGTTGTTGTAGAAGACAATTCTCTCGTTTCGCTCGACTATCGCTATCATTGTCAAGACGAGAATAATCGCTTGATTTTTCGCTATGATAGTACGCCTCATTTTCCAGACTTGTCGAGTTTTCCACATCACAAACACCTGCCCGATACTGTGATATCCTCGTATAAACCGGAGATTGATCAATTAATAAAAGAAGCTGAAGAGGCATATACGTGAGTGGATAATGCGATGGAGGTGTTATGTTAGAAAATAAGGATTGGCGCAATCACGGGGTGCGGGTGGTGACGGGTGATCAGTTGGATTTTAATACGCCGCAGACGCCGGGGATGACGCGGGCGGCGGCGATTAATCGGGCGAGTGCGGGTGCCGAGAAGCTGTGGGCAGGTACGGTTGAGATTCATCCGAATGCAAAGACTGGCGCGCATCATCACGGGGCGCTGGAGAGTGTGATTTATGTGGTGAGCGGGAAGGCGCGTATGCGCTGGGGTGATCAGCTGGAGTATGTGGCGGAGGCGGGTCCGGGTGATTTTATCTATGTGCCGCCCTATGTGCCGCATCAGGAGATCAATGCCAGTGTGGATGAGCCTCTGGAGTGCGTGCTGGTGCGTAGCGATCAGGAGCCTGTGGTGGTGAATCTGGATATTCCGGTTGTTGAAGAGCCGGAGAAGGTGTATTGGGTTGATCCAATTCATCCGGATCCGAGAGATAATTAACATTTAGCATTTGAAGAGGTGAGATAGTGAAACGAAAATTGGGATATGTGGGACTGGGGATGATGGGCGGTGGGATGGCGAGCCATCTGGTTGCGAGTGGCTATGATGTCGCGGTTCACGATTTGCGCGATGAAGCGGTGCAGGTTTTGCAGGAGAAGGGGGCAACGGGGGTGAATACGCCCCGGGCGGTTGCCGAGCAGTCGGAGGTTGTTATTTCTTCGCTGCCGACGCCACAGGCTGTTGAGCAAGTCGCTTTGGGACCGGATGGTATTGTTTCCGGGTTGTCCGAGGGTCAGGTTTATATCGATATGAGTTCGATTGATCCGGATACGACGCGCAAGGTTGGCAGGGTTACAGCGGAAAAGGGCGGGTATATGCTGGATGTGCCTGTGGGCAAGGGTCCGGCAGATGCGGCACGGGGGGGGATTGACGCTGATGATTGGCGGCGACGCCGATGTGGTGGCGTCTGTGCAAGATGTGCTGGATACTCTGGGCGATGAGCAGTTTTATTGTGGCGAGTTGGGCATGGGGGTGACGACTAAGCTGGTCAATAATCTGGTGTCGTGTTCGGTTGCTACGCTGTTGGGTGAGGCGTTTGCGATGGGTGCGGCTGCGGGATTGGATGTGGGTGTGCTGTGGAATGTGATGTCGAATACGGCTGCAAATTCGTCGCATTTGCAGGGGAGTTTCAAGCGCCGCGCCCTGGTGCGAAATTTTGAACCCTATTTTAAGTTGCAGTTGTCGCACAAGGATCTCGGTTTGGCTGCGCAGATGGCCGCTTCACTGGGTGCGACAAATTTGATGGGCGCGGCGGCGTATCAAATTCAGACCATAGCGATGGGGATGGGGTTGGGCGATGAAGATCAGACAGCGTCGATTAAGGTGGCGGAGAAGACTGCGGGGACTGAAGTGAGAAGGGTGAAGTGAGAAGGGTGAAGGTGCGGGGAGTACTTCAAAGAAAAGGAGAACAAAGATGCCAGTTTTGAGCGAGAAGGATTGGGATTTTTGGCGGGAGAATGGGTATGTGGTGGTACACAATGCGGTGCCGCAGGAAAATTTGGATGCGATGGTGGATGCGGTCTGGACATTTTTGGATATGGATCGCGATAATAAAGAGGATTGGTACAAGTACAAACCCTATACGCGCGGGAATCCGTGTTCGATGATTGCGGCGTCGGGGATGGTGGAGATTTATCAGCATCAGGCATTGTGGGATAACAGACAGTATCCACGCTTGCATCAGGCGTTTTCCGAAATTTGGGGTACGGAGAAGTTGTGGGTGTCCCTGGATCGCGCGAATATGAAGCCGCCTTCGCGGGCGGATAAACCCGATTGGCAAAATGAGGGTATGATTCACTGGGATACGGATACGTCTGTGCCCAAAGTGCCTTTTGGGGTGCAGGGGGTGTTGTATTTGACGGATACTTCAGAGGATCAGGGCGGGTTTCAGTGTGTGCCTGGGTTTAATAATATTTTTGAGGAGTGGGTCAAGACGCAACCAGAGGATCGCGATCCCAGGCGACCCAATCTGGATGATCTGGAGGTGAAGTCAATTCCGGGCAAGGCGGGCGATCTTTTGATCTGGCATCGGTTGCTGGCACACGGCAATGGACATAACCGTTCGAATAGGCCCCGTCTGGCGCAGTATATCACGATGTCGCCAGCAGAGGGTCGAGGAGAGGCAGAGCGGGAAGAGCGCATTCAGGCATGGCGAGATTGCAGGCCCACGCCCCGCTGGCCGGGTGATCCGAGGGATTGGGAACACAAAACGCAGAAGCCGGCGAAGTTGACGGAATTGGGTGAGAAGTTGTTGGGTGTGACGTCGTGGAATTGAAGGATTGATGGAGGACTCCCATAGATTGGGGTCTGTGGTCACCGTGAGGAGCGTGTGATGGAATTGACAAAATTGCAGAAGTTGGAATTTTACAGAGAAGGGTTTTTGAAAATTGAGGGTGCTGTGCCGGGGGTGATGGTGGCGGCGGCGCGACAGGCGATTAATGCGGAGATTGGGAAGGGCGATAGGCGTTCTTTTGCGGATGTTCGCGCGATGCCGGTGATTACGGATATGTTTAACGAGACGCCGGTGTTTCCATTGCTCGAATCGGCAATGGGCAAGGGGAATTTGCAGCGCCAGGGCCACGGTGCTGTGAAGCTGAATTTTCCCGCGGGGGTTGGGACGCCGCAAAGAGATCCCCAACTCGCGACTGCGGGTCCGCCATTGCGAACGGGTGGACATCTGGATGGGATTGCAAAGGCGCGCGATTTTTTGAGGGGGACAGTTGAAGAGAGTGGGTACAGCCGGGATTTTACGGCTTTTGCTGTGGTGTATCTGGACGATGTGCCCGCGTCGTATTGCGGCAATTTTACGGTTTGGCCAAAGTCACACCATGTGATGGAGGATGTGTTTCGGGAAAAAGGGCATGAGATTTTGTTGAATTACATGCCCGATGTGACGGTGCCCCAGGGGCCGGTGCAACTGACCGGTGAGCCTGGCGACCTCATTTTGGCGCATCATCAGATTATTCATACGGCGGCGATTAATGCGTGTCCAGATATTCGATATGCCGTGATTTTCAGGGCGAGGCATGTAGATATAAAAAAGAATGGCAAGGATGTGTTTATGGATATTTGGCGGGAGTGGGATGGGATTAGATCGGAGATTGAGTAACTAATGTTACGCATTATGCACAAATGGGCCTGTCATTTTGAGCGGAGCACAGCGGAGTCGAAAAATCTATTACTGACGCAGGTGGAACAGATGCTTCGGCTCCGTTTCACTCCGCTCAGCATGACAAAACGCCAGATCTGCGTAACGTCAGTGAGTAATTGGGGTGTGAGATGGATTTGGGATTGAGAGGAAAACGGGCGGTTGTTACGGGTGGCAGTCAGGGGATTGGGCGTTGCTGCGCGCTGGCATTGGCGCGGGAAGGGGCGCGTGTGTGTATTGCGGCGCGTACACGGGAGACGTTGGATGCGGTGGTTGCCGAGATCGATGCAGCGGGCGGGGAAGGGCATGCGATTGCGGTCGATTTGACGCGGGAAGAAAATTGCGAGGTGGTGGTGAATGAGGCCATAGGCGCGTTTGGAGGGGTGGATGTGCTGGTCAATAATGTGGGGGCTGCGCGCAATGCCGATATTTTGGATTTGGATGTGGCGCAGATTAGCGAGGCGTTGGCGTTGAAGAGCTATAGTTATTTGCGGATGGCGCAACTGGTGATTCCGATGATGCGGGAAAATGGATGGGGGCGCATTGTCAATATTGCAGGTGGTGCGGGTACGAGTCCTACGCGGGGCAATATTCCGACGGGGGCGGCAAATGCGATTATTTTGAATATGACGCGCGCATTGTCCGATGCGGTGTCTGGCGATGGTGTTCTGGTGAATGCGGTTTGCCCGGGACTGACGAATACGCCTCGGGCACGTTCGCAACAAAGGGCGCGGGCAGACCGCGAGGGGCGAGATGTCGAGGCGGTGCTCAAAGATCTGGGCGCGGAGTTGCCCGCCGGACGCATGGCCGAGCCTGAAGAGATCGCCAATGTCGTTACTTTTTTGGCGTCTGAGGCGTGTTCTTATGTGTTTGGTAGTTCGATTTATATGGATGGAGGTGGGAGAAGAGGGACGCCGTAGAGGAAGTGTGAAGGGTGAAGGATGAAGGGTGAAGGGTGAAGTGGCGGATAGCAAGCGAGTGCAATAAACAAAATATCGCTGGACAATGTAACCTTTATCGGGTAATTTTTGCGAAGAGGCGATCAGATAGTCGAAGAGGTCACGCCTTATAAGTGCTTAAATTTAAACTCGATGAAGAGGGCAAAATGGCGATTGAAGCAGTTGAAAAGGAACAAGCAGAACTCAAAGGGCAATTTGACCAATTCGACAAGCGCGTTGAACGTATGCAAACCGATTCTGACAATACCAAAAGCGAATTGACACAAGCTATAAATCGCTTGTTTGACAAGATCGACGACGTCAACAGTAGAATGGATGCAGGGTTTCGGGACTTACGGAATGAACTAAAACAAGAAATACAATCGGCAAAGCAGGAGTTTGGCAACACGCGCAATTGGCAAATTTCTTGTGTCATTGCTGCTGTTATTGCGGTCTGTGCCGTCGCTGGGTTGCTGATCAAATAACACCAGACATTTCTTGAAAGCAGGAGACTCGTATTTCTGGACATTGATATCGCCAATCCCGCTGTAACTTTTATAAATCCGCATATGCGGATTTTTTTTTGCCCAAAAGAAAACCGGATGGTTCTGGGGTGTGTCTATATAGGTGAGAGGTGAGAGATGGGATACCATTCGGAGGATATAAATGGCTGAGAAGAATGAGAAGAGAACATCGCTTTTGCCCAGGATTTCGGTGACGCGGCCGGTGACGGTGACGATGTGTTTGGTGGGGTTGATGGTGATTGGGCTGGTGGCGTATTGGCGCATTCCCATTCAGGCATGGGCGTCGGGCAATGACTGGAATCGGTTTTGGGTGGATGTGGCCACAGAAAATGCGTCGGTTCAAGAGCGATTTAATACCATTGCGCTGCCGATGGAACGACATATGCGTACGGTGAGAGAACTCAGCGATATTTACGCTTTTGCCGGCGATCCGTGGGCAGGCGTTGAGTTGAAATTTCACCGGGGCACAGATATGCGCGAGGCGTATGTTCGCGTGGCAGATCGGCTCGAGCACGCCAGGCTCGATTTGCCCGAAGAAGTGCGCGATCAGATAAAGGTGTATTCGTGGAATCAGGAAACCGATTCCGAGGTGATCTGGACGGGGTTGTCTATTCCGGAGGATATTGTCGATAAGGAGCAATGGGTTCAAACCCATGTTCTCGATCCAATTGAGCGGATTGATGGGGTGGCGAAGACCAGTGTGTGGGGGTTTGAGAATAAGGAGGTTTTGATTCTGGTGGATCAAGAGCGGTTGCGAACGCACGGTATTGAGACCCACGAGCTTGTGGCGTCGTTGCAGCAGGACAATTTTTCCCTGTCTGGCGGTCATGTGCAGGAGGGAGGTAAGCGATTTTACGTGCGATCCCTGGCGCATTATCAAAGTCTGAAGGAGATTGAGGATATTGTTGTTCAGAGCCGTTACAGCAGCACGCAGGTGCGCCTGAGGGATGTGGCAGATGTGGTGTATGCTGCGCCGCCGCGAGAGCGGGTGTGGCGCGTGGATGGGCAGCGCAATCTGGGCCTGGATATATATAAGGAGTCGGGTGAGAATATTGTCGATTTGTGCAAGCGGATTGTGATGAAAATGGAAGAGATTGAGGCCAATACGCCTGCGGTGTTTCGCCTGTTTTACAGCGAGGGCAAGTTGATAGAAGATTCGATGGACAATTTGAAAGTCACGGGACTTTGGGGCGGGTTGTTTGCGGCGCTGGTGTTGTTGTTTTTTCTGCGCGCTTTGCGTATGACGGCGCTGATTACGCTGTCCATTCCGCTGTGTGTGATGATGACGATTACCGTGCTTTATTTTATGGGGTGGTCGCTCAATTTGTTGACGATGATGGGGTTGATGGTGGGGGTGGGTATGGTGGTGGATAATGCGATTGTGATTGTGGAGAATATTTATCGCTTGCGGGCAGAGGGTAAAGATCCGCGCGGTGCATCTATCCACGGGGCGAGCGAGGTGGGGCTGGCGATTACGATGGCGACGCTGACCACTGTGGTGGTGTTTTTGCCGATGATGCTAATGAATGACAGCTTTGATATGAAGTTTTTGCTGTCGAAAATTGGGATGCCCGTGGTGTTTGCGCTGGTGGCGTCTCTGTTTGTGGCACTGTTGTTTATTCCCCTGGCTGCCCAGCGCTTTGGCGATGCTGTTGTGCGGTCAGATCCAAAGTCCATCGCTTTTGTCCGCCGCATTTATCGGCGCGGTTTGAACTGGGTTATTCACCATCGGCGAGATGCGTTTCTCATGGTGCTGGTTTTGTTTGCCACCATTTATTTTCCATATCAAAATGTGAAGAAGACCGATCAGATGCGTTTTTCTTCTAATCGCGTGACCATTCGCATGTATGGTCCCAATAATTTTTCGCTGGAAGAGATGGATGAAATTGCGACCGATCTGGAAGTGTATGTGAATGAGCGGCGGGATAGGTATAAGATCAAAAATGTTATGACGTATTTTCGGCGCGGATATATCAATTTGCGAATGAATCTCGAGGAAGATCCCCATCAAGAGTGGTGGTATGCTGTGTATCGTTGGGTATGCAATTTGACTGGCTTTCCCATTGAGCGGTGGATGACGCGACAAGAGATCATTGACGAGTTGAATAAGGAGGTGCCGCGCTATGTGGGGTTTCGGGTGTCGGTGGAATCCAGAAATTCGGGCGGGCGCGATCCCTATGTGCGCGTGTATTTGTACGGTCCTGATTTTGAAAAATTAGAAGATATGCTGGGGGAAGTGGAGCGGCGGTTGCAGCAGATTCCATCGGTGACGAGTTTGCAAAGCGACCTGGAGTTTGGCAAAGACGAGATTCGCATTCGCGTGAACCGCGCACAGGCAAAAAAGCACGGTATTCCGGCAGAGCGGATCAGCCGCACACTGGCATATCAACTGCGCGGTGCAACGTTGCCGCGGTTTCAGACGGATGATCACGAGGTGAATGTGCAACTGATTTTGGATGAATCCGACCGGCAATCGCTGGCGCAGTTGAAGAATTTTATGTTTGTGACCGATACGGGGGAAAAGTTGCCGTTGTCGAGTTTTGCAACTTTTGAAATAACCAAAGGTCCAGGCCATATTTTCAGGCATAATGGTCGCAACCGGTTGCGCGTGCGCGTTTATACGACCAAGGATGATGTGGAAGGGTTGTATCAGGAGATTGATCGGGTGATGGAGGGGTTCACGCTGCCGAGGGGGTATGAGTGGAACAAGGGCGAGCGGTATTCGCAATACAGCAGGGAAAGCCAGGCGATGACATTTGCTGTGATTATGGCGGTCGTTTTTGTGTTTTTGTTGATGGGCGTGTTGTTTGAGTCGGTTATTTTGCCTTTTGCTGTGATTTTTTCGATTCCGTTTTCTTTTTTGGGGGTGTACTGGGGGTTGTGGTTGACGGGTACGACGATGGATTTTATGTCGAATGTGGGGGCAATTGTGCTGATTGGGGTGGTGGTCAACAATGCGATTGTGCTGGTCGATATGATCAATCGGTTGCGCCAGGCGGGTATGGATCGCGCGGCGGCAATTATGGCGGCGGGTCACAATCGCTTTCGCCCCATTTTGATGACGACCTGCACGACGGTGTTCGGGTTGTTGCCCATGGCGATTGGCAGCAGTACGATGATGGGGATGCCCTACGCGCCGCTGGGGATTACGATGATGGGCGGGCTGATTGTGTCAACGGCTTTGACGCTGTTTGTGATTCCGCTGTTTTACGTTTTGTTGGATGATTTGCGCGGGTTATTGAAGCGGATTGCCGCGGTGAGTTTTCGGAGGTCAGAGGCATGGATGGATGACCCGGTGCAGGCGGCGGATTAAAATATTGCGAAGAATATAGACTCTCTCCCAAACAGAGGGCTACGCTATTTTGCGTAGCCCTCTGTTTTTGTTTTTTTATGAAGAAGTCTAATTTGCGGGATCGGAAGGCGTATTGGGGTTGTTTAACCGCTCCTGGTCAGCATAGGGATAGAAATTTCGATTTCGCTCAAAGGGGTCGGATGAGGGACCGGGCTGGCCGAGGCGCCTGCTGTCTTCCCATCCAGTACCGTTCAGGAATAATTCCGCTCTGCGCTGCCGAAAGATTTCTTCTGTCACGGCCTCGACGGTTTGTGGACCGCTGTAGGGTGGTAGCGATGCCCCAATGCCAAGGGGATCACGATCGGGTGTTTTTGTTCGAATAGCGTCTATTTCGGCGATTGCACCTGTGATATCTCCCAGCATTGCGCTTGCCTCTGCCCGTATCAGGGCCATTTCACCGGGCAAATATGCCGGGATAGGCGATGTGGATGTGTTCCAAAATCCGGATAGTGTTTCAATCGGCAAGGCGTTGGGATTGCTCAGGCGGTCGTCTGGCATGAGATAAAATGCAAGTCTCGCATCGTTGCTGTCTGTGACCCGCGTTCCGAAATTGTCTCTTGGCGCATAATCATCCGCAACAAAGACCTGGTTGTAGATGGGGTTCTGGCTTTCGGATTCATAAGTATAGACAGAAGTTGCCGAGGGATTGACGGCATTGGCGGCTGCAATTGCGGCTGGATAATTTCCCGCGAATAGGTTATAGCGCGCCCGATATGCGTGAATCGTATTTAAGAGGTCGAATCCCTGCCCCAGGATATCTCCGTTGAATTGCGCAGATGGCGGTGTGGTCTCGATGGTTTGAAGGGCGTTGTCCAGCAATTGAATCGCTTCGGCAAATACTTCAGACCGGGACACAAAAGGGGCTTGTCCATCGGCCTGTACATCTGTTGGTGCAAGCTCAAAAGCCTGTGCGACGAATCCCAGGCACATCGCTTTGTAAAGTTGAGATAGTGCAATAATGCCGCTGCGCGTACCTTTCGAAAGTTGCACATTGGGCGCGTTTTCGATCAAGTCGTTGGCTATTCCGATGATGCGATATGATTCGAACCAGATCGCGCTGACACCGCTGTTCGCGCCAGACAATGCATTGAGGCCATCCTCTAATTGTATGAGGTTGGCAAAGGTGGTATTTGCCGCAAGTTCGCGGCTTGTAATTGCTGGATGACGAATGTATGAATCGACATTCTGACTCGCGTAATCTCGTTGCATGCCAATGGCGAGTGCGATAATGCCGTCACTGGTGGTTAAAACGCGCTCTTCCACTGCCTGGTTTGGATTTGTTATGTTTAAATCACAACCTTGTGTAAAAAAGAGCAGCAATGCCGGGAGAATATACAGGCGACTCGGTTTCATATTCTTTTCTCCGCTTAGTGGTTCAAACTTATACGGAATGCAATACTGCGCGGGATGGGCACTTCTACGAAGTCAAATCCGCGCACTGCGGTGCGCTGTCCAGCGATGTTGGTTTCCGGATCGTAACCGCTGTAGTCGTCTATGGAAAGCAAATTGCGTCCAATCAGGCTCAATTGAATGCTGCTCAATCCCAAAAATTGGGGCTGCCAGCGATAAGACGCGGATAGTTCGCGCAATTTCACAAAGGATCCATCTTCAATCCATTGTTCAAAAATTCGGAAGACCCGCGAATTATAGCCAGAGGGGAGTTCGCCGTTTAATTCGCGTTCATAGTCTGTTAAAACGCCGAATGCGCTCAATGCGGCCAGGCGTCTGGTAAAATTGAATACATCGCCACCTATGATGGCGTCCCATTGCATGCGAAATGACCAGTTTTGCCCCACGGCGATTTGATTGATCCATGAAGTGGTAAAGTCCGGGTTGGGGTCTCCAATAATTTTGCGATCAGCCGCTTGTATCGGGAGATTGTTTTCGTCGTTTGCGATATTGCCCTGGGCATCGCGTTCAAAAGCCGTGCTGAAGAAAACCCCGAGGGGTTCGCCGTTGATGGCCGAGACCTGGGAAAACGAATTTGGGATGATCAATCGCCCGCCCTCAATGCCATCGACTTTGTTTTTGTTGGTCGAATACGTGAAGGTCGATTCCCAGCGGAGATTGGGGCGTGCAAGCGGAATGGCACGCACGAGGAATTCCAGCCCGGTATTGTCCATAGTGCCGACATTTTGCAGGGCACGCGAGTGACCTGTGGAGGGAGATAATGTGCGGAATAGCAACAAGTCGTCGATATGCTGATCGTAATAGGTCAGTTCTATGCCCAGGCGATTGGACAGGAGACTAAAATCCGTCCCTATTTCAATTTCCCGCTGTCTTTCGGGTTTGATCGTTCCGCCGAGTTGCGTGCTGGGCACCAGGCCGGGGTTGCCGTTATAAGAGGATGTATTGTAATTGGTCAGGCGGTCATACGGCCCAATGGCTGTTTGACCTCCTGAAGTGCCTATGGAGGCCCGCAATTTGAAGTCTGGAAAGATGTTTTGAAGTGCGCTATTTTGCCAAAAGCCCGTATCTGAAATGAGGTAGGAGGCACTCGCTTTTGGATAAAATTGCCAGCGATTATCCGCGTCATAGACCGAGGAGGCGTCGATGCGGGCAGCAGCCGTGACAAAAAGACGGTTGGCGATCCCAAAGGTTTGCTGGATAAATCCGCCATAAATGGCCTTTTTGCTTCTAAATTCGCCCGCGACGACGTTTGCACCGCTCGATACGACTTCTGAAACGGGACTCAGATCTTTGGCTTCCGCGCTGAAGTTTTCTCCTTTTTCGTATTGCAGGGTTCCGCCGATTCGCGTGGTTGATTGTACATTGGGAAATATATGTCGCTGGTATCTGATGTTGAGGTCGTTGTTGAGTTGCAAAAAATCGAATACGGCTCTTCGAGAAAGACCATTTGCCAGGCCCGGCGCAGAGGTGCCGGTAGGGATAAATGCGATGGCTGTCTGGTCGTAAGAATCGATGCCCAGAGTATAGTCGATGCTCAATCCAGATAGTGGGGTTGCATCTATCCGTGCGTTTCCTATATAGCGCGTGATTTCTTGTGAGAAATCATATTGATCAATGACTTCGAGGGGGTTGGCGAGAACGCCGTCGTCCGGATAAGCACCGGTCGCGGGGTCGGGTGTGAGATTATAGGTATTGGGACCAAAAATAAAACCTGTCATTGCGCCGTAGTTTGAATTTAGCCCGCCGTTGGGGATGTCATTGCTTTTGCTAAATACGAAATTTCCTCCTACAGATAAGGTCAACCAGTTCGACAAATTCTGGTCAATGCGCGTTCGGGCACTAATCCGCCGAAACAATGTGTTTTCAATCACGCCTTGATCGGCGAGATAGGATCCAGAGGCAAAATAACGGGTATTGCCAGACCCTCCCGAAACCGACGCATAGTGCTCTATTCCCACGGCGCGTCTAAAGATGAAGTCCTGATGGTCAAAGCGTTGCACATCGGAGCCATCGGGATTTTTATTTCCCCTATTGTCAACGGTTGCCCGATTTACAGGCAGTGTTTTGCGTATTTTAGATGTTGAAATACGAGAGGTATAGGTTATGCGAGGCTTGCCCTGTGCGCCGCGTTTTGTAAATATTTGTACGACGCCGTTGTTTGCACGCGATCCGTAGAGGGCTGCGGCAGCGGCGCCTTTTACGATTTCAATGCGTTCTACGTCGTTTGGGTTGAGATCGATGAGGCGGTTTTGCGCCCCACCGCCCAGGCGGATGAGTTCGGGGGAATCGTTGTTCACAATGACGCCATCTACCACATAGAGGGGGTCGGCATCGCCCAGGACGGTACCGGTTCCGCGCAGACGGATGGTTACGCCGCCAGCTGGGTTACCCGAATTTTGCTGAATGAGGGCACCGGCTAATTTACCGGTCAAGGCTTTGTCGAGGGATGTGGCGCCAGTCGATTCCAATTGGCGAATGTTCAGGGTGGATAGGGCATTTCCCAGTTGTTTTTTGCTGGTTGCAACGGAAAGGCCGGTGACGACGATTTCGTCAAATTGCAAGGCATCTACGCTGAGTTGAAAAGAGACTTCCGCAAGTCCGTTGTTCTGGCGAATGGTTTGTCTGGCGGATTTATAGCCTACAAAACGCGCTTCGATGGTGGTTTCCGCTTCTGGCTCTGGCACATATAGCGCGAAATTGCCCTGGGCATCAGTGCTGGTGCCAGATGTGGTGCCGATGACAATGATATTGGCACCGAGTAGGCCCTCGCCTCGCTCGTCGGTGACTGTGCCTCTAATCGTGAGTTGGGCAAAGGCCGAAATGGGGATGCTGAGAATAAGACAAAGGATAAAAAATATTCGGGGTAACATGTATATTTCTCCTTATATTTAATGCAAATGTAGTTGATTATTGAGTGGCTGTCATGGTGTTTTTTTAATTTTTTGAGGAGGGTGAAGTAAGATGAGCGATTCGAAGAGCGATCCGAGATATACGATGGGGCGCAGTGAAGGGGAGACGGAGCGTTTGATTCAGCAGTCACAACTCTACGAGGCTGTGACGCGACGTTTTTTTCAGGAGGCGGGTCTGGTTAGCGGGATGCGGGTTCTCGATGTGGGGAGCGGTGCCGGAGATGTTGCGATGGCGGCAGCCGAGTTGGTCGGTGCAGAGGGGGAAGTCGTGGGTGTGGATGTCAATGCGGCGATTCTCGAGACGGCCCAGGCAAGGGTGAGAAAACTGGGCTTTGAAAATATCCAGTTCATAGCGGGAGATGCCCGAACCCTGGATGTGGGGGGAGATTTCGATGCGGTGGTCGGGCGTCTCGTTCTTATGTATATGTCTGATCCCGCAGAGGCGTTGAAACAACTCACAAGGCACTTGCGCCCGGGGGGGATTGTCGCCTTTCAGGAGGTGGATTTTACGCCTTATGTATCGATTTCTCGTTCAGATACGCCGCTTATGAACAAGCTGGTTGAATGGGGAATTGCAGTGTTTCAACATTCAGGGGCGCATACTGAAATGGGCATGGATCTCCATCGCACGTTTTTGGATGCCGGTTTATCTGCGCCTGTTTTGCATTTTGTAGCGCCATTGGGGGGCGCAGAATCGTGGGCTGGGTACGATTTTATTGCCAATGCCTTTCGCAGTCTGGTCCCGCTTATGGAGGAGTTTGGAATTGCGACTGCTGAAGAGGTCGATGTGGATACACTATCAGATCGGATTTGGGAAGAGATCAGGGTATCGAAACGCCCGCTTCTCTTGCCGCCGCATGTGACTGCGTGGGCGCGGCTTGAGACATAGGGTGTCAGGAGGTTTTTGTGTTGCGAGGTTTTTTTTGTGTGTTGGCGATAGGGATGGTGTGGGGCTGTGGCGGCGAGCAGGTGATGCAGTCGCAGATGGTAGAGGGAGAGGAGCAGGTTGGACGTCCGCTGAGTAAGTTGGCTGTGCAGACGAGTGCGTCGCATGCTGTGGTGGTGGCGACTGTGCTTCGAGATGGCGCACCTGTGATTTGGGCGAAGGTGGAATTTTCGCGTTCTATTGCAGGGCAGGCGGCAGATTATCAGTGGTCGGGGGTGACAGATGAGAATGGTCGGGCGCGTGTTGAGATTACATCGGGCGATGTGACGGGTTATTATCAAGCGCGTGCGTCGATAGATGGGCGAGAGATCGGTTCATGGTCGAGTATTCCGATTAATGGCGGGTATGAAGTGATGCTCGATTTGCCCATTGGTGGGCGGGTGCGTGTCGCGCATTCGGCGTTGCTTACGGTCAAGATCGGTTTTATGTACACTGCACCAACGCGTAGCAATACGCTGAGAGGTGCTGAATTGGCGGCGATGCAATTGAACGAGATGGGTGGTGTGCGTGGTATGCCCATCGAAATTGTGTCGCGGGGAGATATAAGCGATCCCGAACACGCCGCAGAGATAGCCGAGGAATTGATTACCAGAGAGGGGGTGTCGGCAATTGCGGGTCCCAATCGCTCGATTTTTGCAGTGGCTGCCGGAGCGGTCGCACAAAGCCATGGGATACCGATGGTGACTACTACGGCGACCAATCCAACGGTTACTGCTGCGGGTGATTTTGTGTTTATGGCGGCTTTTACCGACGATTTTCAGGGTAAGGTGATGGCTCAGTTTGCCATTGAGGATTTGGGGGCAAAGACCGCGGCTGTTCTCGCGCGCAAAGGGTCTCTGTATTCGGAGGGATTGGCGCAAACTTTTGTTGACAATTTTACTGCTTATGGAGGCGAGGTTGTACACGCGCAGTTTTACATGCAGGGGGATACCGATTTTACCGCGCAATTGACCCCGGTTGCGGAATCGGCACCGGATGTGTTTTTTCTGCCGGGTTTCTCATCCGAAATTCCACTGGTGGTTCAACAGGCAAAAGCACTCGGCATTACGGGGATTCTTCTCGGCGGCGATAGTTGGGATAACGCTGATTTGGTTGCCACGAGTGGTGAGATTCTTGAAGGGAGTTTTTTCAGTACGTTTTTCTCATCCAAAGTTGCACCGGGCGATTTGAGCGAAGACGCCCATCGTTTTATTGATGCGTACACGGCGATGTTTGGCGTTGCGCCAGACGGGGGTGGTGCGCTGGGATACGATGCCCTGAGATTGGTGGCTCTGGCGATGCTTCGGGCGAAGGAGTTGACACCGATGGCGATTCGCGATGAGATTGTAGCGACGAGGGATTACAGTGGGGCAACGGTTATTTCGCATTATGACGAAAATCGACATACGACCAAGAGTGCGGTTATCAACCGCATTGTCAATGGGGCGATAGAGTTCTATAAGCTGATCGAGCCGTAATGTTTTAATTTTTAATGAACACTGGAGGGACCACGATGACCCGATCTGAACTCGCGCATCGCATTTATCAGACTTCTCATTTGACCGGACAGTTTACGTTGCGCTCTGGTGCGATTGCGACAGAGTATTTCGATAAGTATCAGTTTGAAACCCGTCCCGAATTTCTATGCGAACTCGCCGCGCATCTCCAGCCTTTGATTCCCGACAATACAGATGTTCTCGCGGGTCTCGAACTCGGTGGTGTGCCGATTGCGACTATGCTTTCTCAGTTGTCCGGGCTGCCCACGTGTTTTGTGCGAAAAGAGGCCAAGACTTATGGTACTTGTAAACTCGCCGAGGGTGTTGATATATCTGGCAAGAATCTGCTGGTTGTTGAAGATGTGGTCACTTCTGGCGGGCAAGTTGTTCTTTCCACCCGGGACCTTCGCAATCTGGGGGCGCGCGTTTCACAGGCGATATGTGTGATTGACCGCGAGTCCGGTGGCACAGAGAATCTCGCCAAAGAGGGTATTGAACTTCGCGCGTTGTTTCGGATGAGTGAGTTGACGTGACGGCGGGTGCGGAACTTATGAATATCTTTCAAAGGATTGTGACATCTCTGTCGGCGTATCAGCCCAGTATTTGTTCGGAGACTAATAAGACGCAGGCGGCTGTTGCTGCGGTTTTTCATCCGAGACGGGATGATCTCTATCTTCTTTTTATCGAGCGTGCTGCACACCCCAAAGATCCATGGTCGGGACATATTGCCTTTCCCGGTGGCACGGCCGAACCCGATGATCCCGATCTCAAATACACGGCTGAGCGCGAGACCCGCGAGGAACTCGGTCTCGATCTGAGCAACGTGCAGTATCTCGGTCGTCTGGACGATGTCGCGGGCGCGACGCTGCCCATCCAGGTGGCCTGTTTTGTTTATGCGATTTCTGAAGGCGTTGAGGTTGCGCCCAACGACGAGGTGCGCGATGTTTTCTGGACGCCTTTTGCACATTTCGTCGATTCCGCGCGGTGGCAAACGCTCAATCTCGAAGGTTGGCGCAATATGCCGGCTATTGAGTTGCTCGGTGCCAATCGCCCCGTGCTGTGGGGGCTGACCTATCGCATGGTTGCGCAAATGGCGGGGTTTGCGGGTGTTGATTTGCCCGAAAGGCCATAGAAGTTCGCGTTTTCCAAAATCTGAATTGAATCCGAGGAGAATAATGACTGAGCTCAAACAAAGAGCAATACCAGATCGCGTTGAAATATTCCGCAGCGGACAAAAAGATCCCATTCTCGTTCAGCGCGCCAAAGCTGATACTCGCGCCTATATTCATCCTATTGTGGCGCCCGATGGCAATGGTATTCTCACCGAGGACACCCCCTCGCACCATCCCTGGCAGCACGGTCTTTATGTAGGTCTCAACGAGGTCAACGGGGTGGGGTTCTGGACAGAGGGACTACAGGAGCGGCGCAAAGATCAGGATGGGACTTTTCACCCCGAACCGATTAGCAATGCAGGTGTGCATAATAACACTGCTACCTGGACTGTTACCAGCGAATGGCGAGATCCCAATGGTGCGCCCATGCTCACCGAAGTACAGGCATGGACTTTCACCGATCAGGGCGATACGTACGATATTGATATTACATGGTCTCTCACCGCTTCAGTTGATCTCACTTTTGGCGAATACGCCTATGGCGGTCTCTTTCTTCGTATGCCCTTTAAAAGAGACCTTGGAGGCGAGGCCATCAACAGTGAGGGCCAGATCAATCGCGACGCTGAAGGACAACGCGCACAATGGGTTTCTGTTTCCATCCCTATCGAAGGTCGCGCCGACTGGGCAGGCATTGCGATGATGGATCATCCCACCAACCCCGAATACCCCAATCCCTGGCGCGTTGACGGGCAACTCGGCATTGTGCCCAGCCGCTGTATTGCTGGTCCCTGGACGCTAACACAGGGAGAGACGACCGCGAGTGAGTATCGGTTGTTTGTTTTTTGTGGTAGAACGGATATTTCGCGTATTGAAGAAAATTGGGCGAAGTATAAATGAGGGGAATTGTATGACTGACGAAGAGAGATATTTGTTCGATTTACAGGGCTATCTGGTGCTCCGCGGCGTGCTGACGCAGTCTCGCTGTTTTCCTCAGAAAAGGTCTGCGAAAGGTGGGAGGGCATAGGAGGGCTGGAAGGCAAAGCGCTTCAGTCTTAGGTGCAGGCGTGCCTGAGCACCTGGACCCAGATGTACGCGAAGATATTTGCCGTTCACCTCGACGGATTGGTCATCGTCTTCACGGGTTTCGAGGCGGGCACGGGTAAAGCAGTGCTCGCCAAAGGAACCGGCCTGGAGCAGTACGGCTCGGCTCTCCACCGGATCGGTATTTACCAGCGATACACTGACCTGATCGGCGCTGACCCGATCAACCAGAGCCGCGACGTGTTCGGGCAGTCCCGGGCGGTGGTGTTGTGGGTCAAAATAGCGCAAGTGGGCCTGTAGCATGCCGCCGTTGTACATGGCTGCTGGCGTGCCCATGGCCATTTGAATGAGGGCTTCGGGCAGCACTGGATTGAGTTTCTGGAAGTGGTAGCATTCGCGCGTTTCCGGGTCGCTGTCATCGCTTTCCAAACGCTCCAGGCTGCGGCAGATGCTGGAGTAGGTCGAGTCGAATACCTGGTTGAGGTAGTCGGGATTTTTGCCTTCGGTAAAGGCGAACCAGGCTTTTGGGGGGCAGATACCAGCCTTGGCCGCGCCCCAGTCGGGTGGCAAGCCTGCAAAGCCCTCGCGTCCCGGGAAGACTTCATCGAGACGGGCTAGGTCCTCGGCGCTCTGGCTCAGGTAATACAGGTGGATGTACAAATGGGGATCGGGCGGGCGGAAGTCGAACCAGCCGCGGTCGCCGTGCCGTGCTGGCACCTGGATCTGGCCGTTCTCCTCGCGTCGGTTTTCCCAGAGCATATCGAGTTGTGAGCGGGCCAGGTCCAGATGCGACATGTCGCCGGTCATGAGCAGGGCGCAACTGCCGGCCACCAGGGCTGGCTCGACGATATTGCGCGCTCCGTGCGGCCAGCGCCAGCCGTAGTACCCACCCCACCACTTGCCGCCCATCAACTCGCCGATGATGCCGTTGGGACCGATATTGTCGGGCATGATGCCATCATTGGCGGCGCAGCGAGCCGCCCAGGCTCGCAAATAATCCAGTACCCACTGACGGTACTTGTCTTCGCCTGTGTAGAGGTACGCGTTGGTGATCAGGCTGGTGGCACACAGGTTGAGGGGTACGTCGCCGCGGGTCATGCGCTGATTGATCTGGTCGAGTACCCGGGCGAAGACCCGGTCGTCGGTCCAATCGACTTTGAAGAGTGGGTCAGAACTGTCAGCGCCCTCTATGTCTTCATACGGAGCGAGGTACCCGGAGAGAATGGGGCGGTGGTAGTCCCAATCGGTCTGGGTGGTTACAAAGCGCGGTCCTTTGCTGCCGTTGAGGGGCGAGCGGATCATGCAGTGCTGGGCATCCCAGTTGGATGCCAGTGGATCCTCGCCAGTGTACATGGCGGCGTAGCGCAAGGCGCGGGTGCGGTCGATGTGGTTCTCGGGGTCGGCCAGGGCCAGATAGTAGATGTAGGTATAGCTCTCGGAGTGGTGGAACCAGTCGAAGCCTGTGACGAATTCCCGATCCACTGTGCCGTAGTTGGCGTACTGATAGGTGATGGCGTCCCACTCTTTGCGGGCGATCCGATGGATGTGCTCGCCGCCGCCCAGCAGGTAGAAGAGGGGGAAGGAGAGGAAGGCCTCATAGCCGTTGTCCGTGCCGTCCATGCTCGTCCACACCGTGCGCTGGATGAGAGTGCCGTCCGGGCGGGTGCTGTGTTCGACAAAAGGTTGGGCAGCGCGGTCCATTACCGCTATTAGTTGGCGCTGGCGCATGGCCCAGTCGGGTGGTCGTTGGCGCGTTTTTACTGACAGTGTTGCACAGGTCATTTTATTGTTTCTCGGATAAAGTTTGGTGTTTTCTGCTCGCGTATCATTGGCATGGTAAAATAAAGATACCATATTTTTTATCAAACGCTAAATTATGTCTGGTCAAGCTGTTCGAGCAGTATGTATGTGCGTTAAATTCTATCCACAGGAGGACTTTATGAGCAATGATCACGAAGACAGAGCTTCGAGTATTCGCGTTACGGGGTTGACTGCGATACCAATTGGCGTGAAGGGATATGTCAAGGTCGAGACGAATGCCGGGATTACGGGCTGGGGTGAGATCAATAATATGGATACAAAGGTGACTTGCGCGCTTGCAGAGTCGCTTTCCGAGTTGATTATTGGAGAGAATCCCACGCGTACGGAGCATCTCTGGCAGCGGATGTTCCGCGCACATCGCAATATCCGCAACGGCGGTTTGATGGTTCACACGATTTCCGCGATTGATATGGCACTGTGGGACATCTGTGGCAAGCTGCACGGGGTTCCGGTGTATCGCCTGTTGGGCGGTCCGTGTCGGGATAAGATATGGATGTATCCAAGTCCAAAGGCGATAAAGACGGGACCGGGCGGTGCCCAGTATTTTGCGGGTACGCCTGCCGAGATTGAGGCAATTGTTCAGAAGATTAAAGATGCGAGGGAGAAGGTAGGGCACGATGGTGCCGTGATGTTCGATGCACATAGCTGTTTGCCGCCACCTTTGGTCAGGCAGTTTGCGGGCTATTTGAAGTCCGATGATTTGCTGTTTTTGGAAGAGGCTTGGGTGCCGGGGAATATAGAGAATATGAAGAAGGTTCGCGAGATGGTGCCGGTGCCCCTTGCGACGGGTGAGCGGGATCGCACGATCTGGGAGGTGCGGGAGATTTTGGAGGCGCAGGTGATCGATGTGCTTCAGCCGGATTGCGGTCACGGTGGGGGGATTACCCAGATGAAGAAGGTGGCTGCACTCGCCGAAGCGCATTTTGTTCCCATTGCACCGCATTGCACGATGTCCCACCTGGGTTTGACGGCGAGCCTGCATGTGGCGGCGTCGGTGCCGATGTTTTTGATCCACGAGGGGTATGCGGGTGTGCTTCCCGAAGATGTGGCGATTAAGACCTGGGAAATGGATGACGAAGGTTATGTGTCGTTGCCCGAGGGACCCGGGCTGGGGGTCGAGGTCAATGAAGCGCGTGCAATCGAGGTGGGTAAGAATCCAGCGCGTCCATTCGAGTGGCCGAATGCGAGGCTCCGGGATGGGGCGGTGTCGGATTATTGATGGAGGAGCAGGGCATTTAATACTTTTCGCCATGCTTTTCGATCAGGTCTTCATTCCATTCAATGCCCAGGCCGGGTGCGTCGTTCATAATGACATGCCCGTCTTTAAATTCTAAATCGCCTACCATATCTGTGCTGAAGTTTCGCAGGTAATTTTCCACTACCAGTCCATTATCTACTGCGGCGACTAAGACGCAGCCCAGGGCTCCCTGCCCATGCGGGGCCATTTGCAGGTGATGCGCGCTGGCCATGGCCGCAATTTTCATCCATTCGCTGATTCCGCCGCAGTTGTTTGGATCGGCCTGGACGATGCGTACACCGCCGCGTTCGATCAGGTCGCGAAATCCCCAGCGCGTGGCTTCGTTTTCTCCACTGGCGACTGGGTAATCCAGTGCCTCGGCAACCAGTGCTGAGCCTTCGAGATCATCCGGGCGCACAGGTTCTTCATACCAGTAGGGATCATAGGGTTCGATCATGCGTCCGAATCGAATTGCGGTATGCGCGTCCCAGGCATTGTTCGCGTCGATCATCAGGGCGATGTCGTCGCCTATGGCTTTGCGTACGGCGCGGACCCGCTCTGCGTCTTCTTTCAATGTGATGCCCGGCCATCCCACTTTCATTTTTACCGCTTGAAATCCCTGGCTTAGATATGTTGTCATTTCTTCGCAGAGTTCTGGTATTCCCTTGCCTTCTTCGTAATATCCCCCCGCGGCATAGGCCCACAGTTTGTTTTGTACGCCGCCGAGTAGCTTCCATACGGGTTGATTGAGTGCTTTGCCCTTTAAGTCCCAGAGCGCGTTGTCGGCTGCGCTGATTGCGTTGATGTATTCGCCTTTGGCAATGGGTTTGCGCGTGCCGCCCATGAATAGTTTTTCCCACAAATACGCGATCCGCATGGGGTCTTCGCCGATCAATTTTTCTTTTAAGGTGTTCAACTTTGTCCGCACAGATCCCGAACACATGGTCAGGCCTGTGAGGCCCTCATTTGTATAGATCTCCAATCTGGCGCGGGACTTGGAACGCGTGGTGACAATCGAGTTCCAGAATGGTTTCTCCAGGCGTTGTTTTACAACTGTCATTTTTATATCTGTGATTTTCATTGTGGTCTCCTGTAGAAAAGCGCGAATCTACGAATCTACGACGGGGATTGTAACAACTTTGGGTGGTGGAGCGGGGTTCGTCTATTCGTCTATTCGTCTATTCGTCTATTCGTCTATTCGTCTATTCGCTGGTTTTGCCGTCAATATAAAATACATCCCGAGCGCGACAAAGGAAATCTCACCTGTTCTGGTATTGCTTGTGCTGTTCTGGGCGCGGGGTTATCATACTTCACAATGGGTTTTTTCAGGACAAATTGCCAAGGAGGTGAGGGGTTATGAAAAAGAGATCTATTACAGCGACCCCATCCGAAATTATCGTAGAACAACTCGCCGCGCTGGGCGTGCAGTATGTGTTTAACAACTCTGGCTCTCGGGAGGCGCTCTTTTTTGACGCGCTCCACATAAATCCCAATGTTCACGGTATTTTGGGGCTTCACGAGGGGAGTGTGGCCGCGATGGCGGGGGGATATACACAGGGAAATCTCGATCCGGCCGTGATGGTCGTGCATCTGGGTGCCGGGTTGGCGCAGTGTTTGGGGCAGTTGATCAATGTTTGGAGTGGCAGCCTGCCCGTGGTGGTGCTTACGTTTGCGGGAGATACGGGGAGTTATGGAGACCGGGTGGGTCTGGATTTGACGCATAATGTGGGGCCAACTTCGATTGCGGAGCCTTTTACCAAGGCGAGTTGGACGGTGATTGAATCCGATGGCTTGCCGCAGGCGATTGAGCGCGCGTTGCGGGTTGCCAAAACACCGCCGGTCGGTCCGGTTCACCTCGCTGTTTACGATCGGTTGCTCGGAAATGATAGGGTGAGTACAGAGATTATTGAGGGGGAGATTCAGTCCGTACGGGCGGGTTATCCGGCAGATGAGGATGTCGAAGCCGTTATTCGCGCGCTGTCCGATGCCCAGCGGCCGCTGTTTTATGTTGGAGACGGTATTTGGAAGAGCGGAGCAGAGGCGCGGGTTATGGCGCTGGCAGAGCAGTATGGCTGCCCGATTGCGGGTACGTGGACGGAGATGCGCAGGACTCCGCGAAGCCACAGCCTGCACTGCGGGCGGATTGCAGAGGCTGTTGCCGAGGTGTCACCCGATCTGATTGTGTGCATTGGCGTGCGTCACAATGGTCGCGGGAAACCCCAGGATTTTAATGCGTTGTCGGGTGCGCAACGCCTGATTGGGATTGGGCCAGATGTCGAGAATTTTACGAATCTTCCGGGATTGGATCTCGCGATTTTAGCAGATGAGTTCAGGACGCTTGAATGTCTTGAGCGCGCTTCGTCTCAGGTGTCTTTTGCCGAGCGTCTCGCCCGCGCCGAGATGCACGCTGCTTCTCTTCACGCAAAGCGAAAAGCAGCGGCAAAGCGCGTGGCGCAGGAGGCCGGGCAAGTGAGACCCTATGTGCTGGTGGATGCAATCGATCGGGGGCTGGAGAAGTTGGGTGGTGGTTTGATGATGGTCGAGCAATACGCCCTGCCAATAGATAGTCGGGGAGATGCTTATGGCGCGGGGCGCAATGCCTATATCCGGGCGGCCGGAGGATCGGAGGGGTATGGGATTGGTGGTACGATTGGGTTGAAGCTGGCGGTGCCGCACAAGCCCGTGGTTGGGCTGGTGGGCGATGGGTCGATGTATTATGCCGATTCCGGGCTTTGGACGGCTGCCCACCACCAGATTCCGGTGCTTTTTGTGATTCCAAATAATCGGTCTTATGGGATTGTGGCGACCAATTTTGAGCGGGCGGGCGGTGTGATGAAGGAGACGGGAGAATATCCGGGCGTGGTTCTGGATGGGATTGATCCGGTGAAAATTGCAGAGGGGTTTGGCGTGGAGGGGGTGCAGGTCAATGAGGAATCGGATTTGGAGGATGCTATTGAGCGGGGATTGGATGTGGTAGAGGGCGAGGAGCGCCCCTTTTTGCTGGATGTGAAATTGCCTCTTGGACTGCCCGGGGGCGGACGGGCGGCAACGCCTTTTCTTATGACGGAGATTCGGAGTAAGGCGAGTGCGGCGTAATGGATAATGGGGTAAATTTGAAAGTTTAAGTTGCATATTGTCACATCTTCGGTTATTTATGGTGCCGTTGTCCGGACTGGGCGAGGTGCTCAAGCGGTTTGAGCGCGGGATACTTTAGATTACGCGATTCACTAATCACTTTTTTCAGGAGATATTCTTATGGCACTTAAAGTTGGTGTTGTTGGTATGGGGGGTATTGGCAACCGGCATGCGGGCTGTCATGCAGAAGACGATCTTGCAGATCTCGTTGCGGTGTGCGATGTTGTCAAAGAGTCCGCGGATAAGGCTGCGGAAAGACACGGTGTTAAAGCTTATTATAGTCTCAAAGATATGTTGGGGAACGAGGATCTGGATATTGTCGATGTCACGACCGGGGGAAATGAGAATGGCAGTTGGCACTATGAACCCACGATGGAGGCTCTCGCCGCTGGCAAACACGTTTTGTGTGAAAAACCCCTGTCCAACGATATTGATGAAGCTCGCGATATGGTCGCTTATGCCGCAGAACAAAATCTGTACCTCGGCTGCAATCTCAACCATTATTTTTCTCAACCGGCGGACAAGGCGCGGGAATATATCGCAGAAGGCAAAGTGGGCGAACAAATTTATTGTATTCACAAGATGGGTTTTGCAGGTGGTGAAGAGACTTATAGACCAGGCAAAGGGCCTAAATCGTGGGGACATCCCTATTTTCACGTCAAGGCTTTTCTCACGCATCCTTTTAGCGTGATGCGCGATTTTTGCGGGAATATCACCCATGTGCAGGCATTTTTTGACCGCCCCAGTTTTCGCAAGCAAGCGGGCGATCTCATGATTTCCCTCAATAGTATTCACGTGCGTTTTGAAAGCGGTGCGATGGGTTATTTGCTGAGCCAGCGCGGCGATGTCACTTTTGGTCTGGGCGGCTGGTGGAGCGTTGAAGTGGCGGGTACGCGCGGGACTTTTTGTATTGAAAATTGCGTTGAAAAAATCACTTTCTGGCCCGCGCCCGGCACAGCACCTATGCCGGAGAATATGTCGCACGGTGCTGCGCCCGATCCCATTGTTGATGATACGGGGATTGCCGATTTTGGCACCACATTTCCCAATCGCATCCACGCCTTTCTCGAGGATGTCACCAATGGTGTGCCCAGAGAAGAACTCCGCGCTTCGGGTCACGATTCGCTCGCGGCTCTCGAATACACGTGGGCGGCGATTGAGTCCTATGAAAATGGCGGTGTGCTCGTCACGCCCAATCCACTGCCTTTGCTCAAACGAGATCCGATGACTTAAAAAGCAAAAACGGGACCTGATTCAGGTGTCCCGTTTTTTCGATAGTCTTTGTCAGTGGGGTATGAAGGCGAGTGAATGGTGTATTACTGCGGTAGTAGGTCAATGCTTCCTGTGTAACATCAGTGATGTAATGGGAATCATTTCAATGGCAGATGGCGTATAGGCCGATAGCGGAAGGATTTCTTTGATGGGTGAGCGTTGAAGAATATCTACAACCATATCTCTCAGGGCATCGGATAGATCGTTCAGGCCCGTCAAGGGGAAACTCCGAGGCCCTATGTTCGTTTGTTGCGTCAAAATCGAATAGTCGAAAAATGTCAGTCCAACAGCTTTGCGTTTGGCCTTATCAATCCGAAGTAGGATATGATCATTCAGCGCAATGCCTGTTGCTTTAACATTGGGTTCAAATGAAATATAGAGTGTATCACTTTCTCTGTCGTAGTTGAAATTGGGTTCATTCATATTGTCAGAATCTCTTTTTGGTATGCTGTGAGAATATAATTGTTCGCAATCTCATGGCCGTTTACTTCCCGAAATTTGAAAAGGACAATGGCGACGATATGCGTATTGTCTCCGACCAGGTCGTCAAAGGGTTTGCTGTATCGGTATTTATGAAAATTCAAAGGTTCTTGTTTGCGTTGTCCCAATCGAATTGTATCCCGAAGATGTGCTTCAAAATCCCGCATTTCAGGATGGTTCCAGGGATCAATAATGTGCCCCCATCTTTCATCGGTAAGATAGATGATGTTGCCGTATTGATCTTTAACCGCCCATCGTCTGCCGATAGCCATGCAATTTCCTATTCACACAATGAAGAAAAATAGCTGAAAAGTCAAGCATGTTGCGTTCATTTCACGCGGTTTAACTTGAACATATCGTTCATTATACCTGCAATTTCCAGGTTGTATTTCACTCCTGCAAATTCCAGGCCAGTCCCTTTTGTAGATTAAGAAATAGTTGTAAAATCGGTATAAGGGGCTTATGTTATCGCTGTCGAGGAATATCCAATCTCATTTAACAAAGGAAGTAGCTATGAATCTGAAAGAAGAAATCAAGGACGATATCGCGATTATTACCCTTACAGGTGAACTGATGGACGGTCCTGATGTTATGCCGTTTCACGACCACATCAAGCAACTCGTTGCAAGTGGCACCAATCGCGTGATTGTCGATTTTTCTGCCGTCAGATGGTTTGGCAGTGCGATGCTCGGAGTTCTCACGGCATCTCTGGCGACTGTCAAAGCAGCAGGTGGTGATTTGCGTCTGGTGGGTATTACCAGAAGAATTGAGAGTATTCTCATGGTCACGTCTCTGGCTTCGGCTTTTCAAACGTTCAGAACGGTGAACCGCGCTATGGTCAGTTTCAGGCATGAGTAAAACCATCCGCAATTGACGATGTTACATTCTGAACTCACCCGCAGCGTTCGATTGTATCCGATTTATGCTCCCCTCGCGCAGGCGTATTTCTGGTTGCCTGTGTTTTTTTTGTATTTTAACGAGCACATGCCCATTGAGCAGGTGCTGCGTCTTGAAGCCATTTACTATGTTGCGGTTGTTGTTCTGGAAGTGCCCTCCGGGTATTTGTCCGATACTCTGGGGCGTCGTCTGACCCTTCTGATTTCTGCTGTTTCAGCGATCTTTGCGTACGCTCTGTTTTTTTTGGGTGGGTCTTTTGGTATTTTTGTGCTGGCGCAAATTGGGCTGGCTGCAAGCATGGCCTTTCGGTCTGGCACGGATACGTCGTTTCACTACGATTTGCTCAAATGTTTGGGGCGAGAAGATGCCTATCCCCAGCGCGAAGCGCGCATTACGCGGAATGTTTTTATTGCTTCGGCAGGTGCTGCGCTCCTTGGGGGGGCGGTGTCTATCTTTGCTTTGCGCGTCGCTTATGGCCTGTCTTTGTTGGCGGCGTGCGTGGCTTTTGCGCTGGTTTTGTTATTTGCCGAACCCGACCGAGAGGCCAGCACTGCGCGACAGGCTTCGGGATTTTTTTTGCAGATTCGCGCCTGTCTTGCGTATCTCAGCCAACCCGTGCTCGGGTGGTTGATGCTGTTTTCCGTTTTTATGACGGTTGTCAACCATATCCCTTATGAATTTTATCAGCCCTATATCCAGTTGCTCGGCGGACAGGCTCCCACGCCGTTGCTTACGGGTTTGCACACGGCGCTGACGATGGGCATTGCTGCATGGTTTGCAAGACAGAGTATTCGCCTGCGCGATCATCTTGGTACCCGGTCGGCGCTTATGCTCAGCGCAGGGGTGCAGGTTGTTCTCATTGCATTGATGGGGTTCTTTTTTCATCCCGTTGTTGCGCTTCTGTTGGCTTTGCGCTCTGTTCCGCGCGCGCTTATGATTGCGCCTCTCAATGCTGCAGTTGTACCGCGTTTGCAACAACACCATCGCGCGACGTATCTTTCAATTCAGAGTCTGATTGGACGTTTGTCATTTTCTCTTTGTTTGACCCTTCTCGCTGGTATTTCAGAAGGTTCGGATATTGGGCTGTCTCATACGCTTTTGCACTGCGCGGTGTTTGCCATTGCGGGGTGTGTCGTTCTCGCTGTGATCGCTGTTGTGATTCCCAGGTCGCAGTGGCGGTTGACGAATTAAAAATTAAAAATTAGGAATAGGTAGTAGGGCGGGCTGACTGCTGATTGCTGGAGGTTTTGATGATGAGCGCATTTCTTAGAAAACCGAATTTGTTATTTATTTTTACGGATCAACAGCGCGCGGATACGATGCGGTGTTATGGCAATGATCATATTGATACGCCGCATCTCAATGCGCTTGCGGATAGGAGTTTTGTTTTTGAGAATGCCTATGTGAGCCAGCCCGTGTGCAGTCCCTCGCGTGCCACGATGTTGTGCGGTCTTTACCCGCATACCGCGCGGGTGCCAGCGTGCAATGTTCCGTTGCCTCGAGATGTGCAAACCATTGCGGAGATGGTGTCTTCGGATTATCGCTGTTGTTATAATGGCAAGTGGCATCTCGGCGATGAAATTTTTCCGCAGCACGGTTTTTCCGAATGGGTTGGTACCGAGGATTCGTACCGTCGCTTTTTTTCGAGTTCTGAACGCCATGCATACCGCAGTGACTATCATCATTTTTTGGTGGAAAATGGCTTCGAACCCAATTCCGAATCCGAAGGTCAGCGCGTTTTTTCCCGCCATGTTGAAGCGAGTATGGATGAACCTTTTACCAAGGCGTCTTTCCAGGGCGACCGCGCTGCCCAATTTATACGCGACTGTGGCGATGATCCTTTTGTGCTCGCCGTTTCCTATCTGGAGCCGCATCCACCGCATACCGGTCCATTAAACGATTATTACGATCCTTCAGGACTTCCCGTTGGTCCCACATTTCGCCAGAAGCCACCGGCCAATGCGTCTCTTCTCAATCGCGTTTTGTCCGCTTATTATATGGAGTCCGAAGAATACGGTTACGATCTTCGCACAGATGAGGGCTGGCGTGCTGTTCGCGCGCGCTATTATGGCAATGTTACGTTGATCGATCACTCTGTTGGCAAAATTCTCGCTGCGCTTGAGGAGAGCGGTCAGGCGGATAATACGATTATTGTGTTTACCAGTGATCACGGCGAGATGGTGGGCGATCACGGTATTTTGGGCAAGACTGTTTTGTACGAGGAGTCCGTCAAGGTTCCGCTTCTCATGCATGTGCCCTGGTTATCCAATCAGCAGCGTGTGATCGGGGGGAATATTTCACATATTGATCTCGTGCCTACGCTTCTGGATTTGATGGGTGAATCTATTCCCGATCATCTGCAAGGCGAGAGCCGCGTGCCTGTGCTGGACGGCGATGAGACATTGTTGGAGAATGATGTTTTTATTCAGTGGAACCGCAACGATGGACACCCGCGTCCCGGCGAGGCCGAGGTCAATCCCGCTATGAGTACGCCCTGGCGGTCTATCATCTCTGCCGACCGCTGGAAACTCAATCTCAGCGCGCACGATCAGTGTGAACTCTACGATCTGAATGCCGATCCGTATGAAATTGTCAATTATTTCGATGATCCCAAATGCAGAGATCGTATTCGAGACCTGACTGAGCGTATTCGTCAATGGCAGATGCAGACGAATGATAGGGTTCCTTTGCCCAATTCGAAAAGAGGTTAAACATGCCAAAAGTCCTTCTCGCGTCTAATAAGCGCGTCCGAGATAGCTATTTTCCGCCGGAGGAACTCGCCCGCCTTGAGACCTTCGCCACATGGGATTGGTTTGAGTGCGAGGGTGGCAATATTTATGAAGCCCCTCGCGATCCCGGAACTATTGCGGGTTTAATTGATTGTATGGGGGATGCGGATGCTGTTGTCGTGTGCTCCGGGTGCCCCACGATTGATGCTGAGGTGATGGATAATGCGCCGCATTTGAAGTTGGTTGGCGAATTGGAAGGCGACCGCTTTGCCGCGCGCATTGATCTCGATGCGGCCTGGGAACGCGGTATCCGCACGGTTGATACGACTCAGGGGTCGTCTTATCCAGTTGCCGAATGGGCGCTCGCGCTTATCCTGATCGCGTTGCGCAATGCGGGGGCTGCGTTTCGCCGCATTATTGTTGGCGATACAATCGGTGCCAAGAACCGCGATATGCGCGGTATGCTATTCGGCAAGCGCGTCGGTCTTATTGGGTGTGGGCATATGGGCCGCCGTCTCATTTCTTTTTTGCGTCCTTTTAATACGGATATTTGGGTTTACGATCCGTATTTGTCCCGCGATATTGCCGAGATTGTGGGTTTTACGCAGACTTCAATGGATAAGATTTTTGCGGAATGCGATGTTATTGTCTGCGTTGCCCCGCTTACACCGCGCACCAGAGGTATGATTGGGAAACGCGAACTCGATCTCATCCAGCCCGGGTCGGCCTTTGTCAATGTTTCGCGCGGCGCGATTGTCGATTCCAATGCTCTGATCGAACGTCTCAAGCGAGGGGATATTACCGCGGGTCTCGAGGTTTTTGATCCGGAACCTATTCCCCCCGATAGTGAGATTATTCACCTTCCCAATGTGTTTTTAAGTCCGCATTTTTCAGGCCATACGGGCGATGATTATCCGCACTTTTTCAAACTCATGGTCGATGAACTCGATCGCTTTTTTCAGGGCCACGAGACG
Source organism: Candidatus Latescibacterota bacterium (assembly GCA_965205975.1). GTDB lineage: Bacteria > Latescibacterota > UBA2968 > UBA2968 > UBA2968 > VXRD01. Next base: position 3,201,293 of record OZ242195.1, on the reverse strand, counting down.
TGGTTTGATCTTACGCCACAATCGCAGGCGAATCGCAGAGGCGACTGATTGCTTTTTTGTGTTCCGCGTTTTGGGTATATTTAAATCAACTATATCGGGAGATGTTATGTTTCGCCTCTTTCTCGCAACTGTCTGCGTCATTTTGATGGCTTGCCAGAATTCACCAGAACAGAAAGCCGAACCTCCTCAGCGACCGCAGTTTGCCGCGGCAGATATTGAGAGAGGTAAGGTTCTTTATACAAAATACGGGTGCGCGGTTTGCCATGGTCGCAACGGTCATGGCAATGGTCAGATCGCGCGTACTCTGAATCCAAGGCCCCGCGATTTTCACGATCCCAAGGTTTATAAATACGGGCGTTCGATTGAGGCTGTTTCGCGTACGATCCTCAAAGGCGCGCTCAATGAACGGGGCATGGGTATGCCCGGCTATCCCCAAATTCCGGAAGAAGAGCGCAGGATTATTTCCATTTATATTGTTTCGTTGCAGGATCAGGATGTTCGGGATTAAAGGATGTTCAGGATAAAAGAATGGGCAGGAGGGTTCGTGCGAGTTGGTGCTTCTTCAGCGCACGCGCAAATACAACAACTCTGGTTCACTCCTGTAGTGTACCTATCTGTGTTCATCTGTGTTCATCTGTGGTTGCTTTTTGGGATGGGATGCAGTGATCGGGATATTTCTTCTGTGTCCATTAAAAACGCATGGGTGCGGCAGAATATTCCACCACAGACGATGACTGCGGCTTATCTGGCTATTCACAATGAGGGAATGGCGACTGCACTCGTTTCTGCTTCTACGCCTGCGGCTGAGGTTGCCGAGATCCACGTTATGACGACGGATGGCAATATTATGCGGATGAAAAAAATTGACCGTTTGCCGATTCCAGAAGATGGTTCAGCGACTTTGCAACCCGGTGGCAACCATCTTATGCTCATTGGTCTCAGACGCGATTTGGCTCCGGGCGATTCGCTCGCGCTTACGCTCACTTTTGCAAATGGTCAGGTGCAGACGCTTCGGGCACCTGTTGTTTCTTTTCGGAGTGAAGGGCGCAGATGAATACGATCCGCAGATGGGCGCAGATGGGCGCAGATAAATGGCGAGGGATAAGGGGGGGCTGGAGAGGCTTTTTGCACTTTCTACTTTGCATTTTGCTGTTGCTATTTATGGCCTGTAAACCGCTTGAGCGCGCGCCGCAGTCCGATCCCGATCTCACCCTTTCTGCCGATCCCTATCTTTTTGGCGGCGATTTGACGCTTGTTGACCACGATGGTAGTTCTTTCCATTTGGCAGATCAACAGCGTCCATTTCTTCTCTTTTTTGGCTATGCGAGTTGTCCCGATGCGTGTCCCCAAACGATGGCGCGGCTTGCGAGTGCTTATACGATTTTAGGCGAGGATGCACGCGATCTGGGGACGCTTTTTGTGAGTGTTGATCCCGGGCGCGATTCCCCGCAAATGCTCAAAACCTATTTGTCGCATTTTGATGTGCCAGCTATTGGTCTTACAGGGGTGCAGGATAGTATTGATGCGGTGGTTAAACGCTATGCGGCTCACTATGAGATCGGCGAGCAGGGTTCTGCGGCGGGGTATCTCATTGACCATTCCCTCTATACCTATCTCATTGACCAGAACGGCGATTTGCGCTTCTTTTTTCGCCCGTCTCATACCGCCGAAGAAATCGCGACTGTGGTTCGTCAATTGTCCAGGTGAATTTTATGGGGATAAAGCATGATGCGAGTCGCTTGCGATGTGCCCTTCACAGAGGGGATCAAATATGCGGGGTCAAAGTTGAAACTTCTTCCGCATATTTTGCAATTGGTTGAGAAGGTTGATGCAAAGACGATTTTGGATGGGTTTTCGGGGACGACGAGGGTGTCGCAGGCGCTTGCGAGGCTGGGTTATACGGTTGTTTGCAATGATGTTGCGGTGTGGTCGAAGATTTTTGGGACGTGCTATTTGCTGAATAAGAAGAAGCGGGAGGATTATCAACCGCTTATCGATCATCTCAATGCGCTTTCGGCCGTGGATGGGTGGTTCACAGAGCACTATGGGGGCTATGCCAATGACGGATGTGCGATACAGCGGGATGGGCACAAGAAGCCGTGGCAGATCCACAATACCCGTAAATTAGACGCGATTCGAGGAGAGATCGACGCGCTGAAGCTGGATCCGGTTGATGAGGCTGTGGCGCTGACGAGTCTGATTTTGGCGCTGGATCGCGTGGATAGCAGTTTGGGGCATTTTGTTTCTTATCTGAAGGACTGGTCGCCTCGCTCTTATAAGGAGCTTGTGCTGAAGGTGCCGAGTATTTTTCGATCATCGGGGGAACATCGGGTATTTCAGAGGGATATTTTTGATCTCGTTCCCGATATATCTGTTGATCTGGCGTATTTCGATCCGCCTTATGGATCGAATAACGAGAAGATGCCGCCATCGCGGGTGCGATACGCTTCGTATTACCATGTGTGGACGAGTGTGATTTGCGCCGATAAACCAGCCCTTTTCGGGAAGGCCAATCGCCGCAAGGATACGTCGGATACTGTGGCGGCTTCTGTTTTTGAGGCGTTTCGGCGGAACGATGAGGGGCGCTTTATTGCTGTTGAGGCGATTGAGAATTTGATTGCGGCGACGCGCGCGCGGTGGATTATTCTGTCGTACAGTTCTGGGGGGCGGGCGACTGCCAAGGGGTTGAACGATGTGATGCGGCGCAATGGCGAGATAGTAGATGTGGTTGCGCTCAATTACAAGAAGAATGTGATGGCGGGGATGAAGTGGACGAATGAATGGTTGAGGGATGCAGAGGAACCAAACCGGGAGTTTTTGTTTTTGCTCGAGAAGGTCTGATACATACGATGTCTCCAATTCTCTTTGAATATGGTCCGTTTCGCATCGGTGTTTATGGCGTGATGCTCGCGGTTGGTTTGATTTGTGCGTCGTGGGTGCTCAAGCGCGAGTTTCGGCGTCGGGGGCTTGACCCCACGTTGTCAGACCGCATTGCGTTTGCCGCTGTGATTGGCGGTATTGTGGGGAGTAAAATTTTTCACGTTTTTGAGTATCCCCACGCTTTTGTGGCCGATCCTTTTGGTACGATTTTTTCCTCTGTGGGTTGGGCCTGGTATGGCGGGTTTTTGGGCGGGGCTGCGACTGTGCTCCTTTGGCTTCGTCGGTATAACGCGCTCAATTGGCCCGCTCTGGATGCGATTGCGCCTGCCCTTGTGGTGGGGTACTTTTTTGGGCGGGGAGGATGTGAGCTTTCGGGCGATGGATGCTATGGTATTCCCACGGATTTGCCCTGGGGTATGGCTTATCCCAATGGTCTTGTGCCTACGCTCGATTTTGTGCATCCGACGCCGATTTACGAGATGATTCAGATGGTTTGTATTTTCGGGATTCTGTTGGCTCTGCGCGATCGTCTCAGGCCCGGTATGGTTTTTGGTCTTTATCTCGTTTTGATGGCTGTTGCCCGCTTTTTTGTCGAGTTTGTGCGTCTCACGCCCGAGGTTTTTATGGGGCTTACAGTGCATCAGTGGGTCAGTATTGGTCTCGCGGTTACGGGGATTTATCTCATTAATTTCCGTCGAAAAAGACTTCAGAATTGACAAAATTATGACCTCGGTTTATTTTTGAACTCGATTATGGATATTCGATTTTACAATACGCTGACGAATCGCGAAGAGATTTTTGAGCCGCTCGATCCTCCAAATGTGGCGATGTATTCCTGTGGTCCAACGGTGTACGATTTTGCCCATATCGGCAATTTTAAGTCTTTTTTGTTTTCCGATGTACTCCGACGTTTTCTCGATTTGGCCGGTTATAATGTTACCCATGTGATGAATATTACCGATGTGGGGCATATGACGGACGACGATGTGGCCGATGCGACGGGCGAGGACAAAATTGCGGTAGCTGCGCGCAAGCTCAAGGAGGAAAAGAAATCGGGTAAGTTGCCCGATGATGCGATTTCCAATCCCGATGATCCGTTTGCGGTGGCGCAGTATTTTACGGATGCATTTGTCGAGGATGCGCGTTTGCTGGGGATTAAAGTGGCGCACGACTATCCGCGCAATATGCCGCGTCCCACGGAACATATCGATGCCATACAGGTGATGATCCAGAAGCTGTTGGACAAGGGCCACGCTTATGTTGCCGATGATGGTGTGGTTTATTTTAGTGTTGAATCTTTTCCCGAATACGGTCGTCTGTCGGGCAATGATCTCGATCAACTTATCGCGGGTTCGGGTGGGCGCGTGCTTGAAGAACACCAGGCGATTAAGCGCAATCCCGCCGATTTCTTTTTGTGGAAACCCGATCCATCTCATATTATGAAATGGCCCTCTCCCTGGGGTGAAGGGTATCCGGGCTGGCATATCGAGTGTTCGGCTATGGCGATGAAGATGCTGCGGCGCGAGGTTATCGATATTCACACGGGGGGCGAGGATAATATTTTTCCACACCACGAATGCGAGATTGCCCAGTCGTGTTGTGCGACGGGGCATTCGCATTTTGCCAGGTACTGGATTCACCCGCGCTATTTAATGGTTGAAGGCGAGAAGATGTCCAAGAGCAAGGGCAATTTTTTTACGGTGCGCGATGTGCTCGAGGGCAAAGTAACGGGGCGTCCCGTTCATCCTTCGGTTTTGCGTTACGAACTCATCAAGACGCATTATCGCACGCAGACGAATTTTACGCAAAAGGGTGTTCGTGATTCGGCCAATGCCGTGCGAAGATTTCACGAGTTTGGTCAGGGGCTTGCCCAGGCGGCGAATGGCGGTGCGACGGAGGTCGGCAATGATCATCCCGTTGTTGCCGATTTTCTGAGTGCGCTGTCCAGCGATCTCAATATCAGTGCAGCGCTTGCTGTGGTGCATAATTGGATGGGGCAAGAGGTGGATGACCCGTCAGAAGCACTGGATGTGTTTGATAAGATCAATAGCGTGCTGGGGATTGCCGATGTCAAGGCTGAATCATCGGATGAGACAGATACCAGCGAGGCGATTTGCAAACAGATTGACGAGGCCCGTTCATCCAGAGATTACGATACTGCCGATCGCCTGCGGCAGGAACTCATTGACGCGGGCTATGAGGTTCGCACTGCGCCGGAAGGGACGATAGCTGTGAAGCAGTTGGCGTGAGAGAAAGGCTTTTATGACTTTTCCCATTACCCGCATGCGCCGTTTGCGCGGGAGCGAGACCACGCGCCGAATGGTGCGCGAAAATCATGTGCGTGTTGACGATTTGATTATGCCCCTGTTTGTGTGTCCAGGCAGAAGTGTGAAGAAAGAAATCGGGTCTATGCCGGGCAATCATCAGATGTCGATAGATGTCGCGGTTGAGGCGTGTAGAGAAATTGCCGATCTGGGTATTCCAGCGGTGATTCTTTTTGGGATTCCCGATCACAAGGATGCGCGGGGCAGTGGGGCTTATTGCGATGATGGCATTATTCAGCGTGCGATAGCTGAGATTAAAGAACATACGCCTGATCTCTATGTGATTACGGATGTGTGTTTGTGCGAATATACGGACCACGGGCATTGCGGTGTGATTGTGGATAACGATGTGGATAATGATGAAACGGTTGATCTCCTTGTCGAGGAGTCCCTTTCCCATGTTCGCGCGGGCGTAGATATGGTTGCGCCTTCGGATATGATGGATGGTCGGGTTGGGGCTATTCGCTCTGCTCTGGATGCCCAGGGGTTTGACCATATCCCCATCATGGCATATTCGGCTAAATACTGCTCGGGTTTTTACGGTCCATTTCGAGAAGCGGCAGAGTCTGCGCCGCAATTTGGCGATCGCCGATCCTATCAGATGGATCCGGCAAATGGCGACGAGGCCATGCGCGAGGTGGCTCTGGATATTGAGGAGGGCGCGGATATCGTTATGATCAAGCCCGCATTGCCCTATCTGGATATTATTTACCGGGTGAAAACAGAGTTTGGCGTGCCGGTTGCCGCTTACAATGTCAGCGGCGAGTTTGCGATGCTCAAAGCTGCTTTCGCAAATGGTTGGTTGGATGAAGACCGGGTGCGAGACGAGGTTCTGGTGAGTATTAAACGCGCGGGTGCAGATCTTATTCTGACCTATTTTGCGCGCGATATTGCGCGGGTGTTGAGGTGAGAGGTTTTATGGATATTACGATTGATCGCATTATGCAAAATTTTGATGTTCTCACAGATTGGGAAGATCGCTACCGGTATATTATTGAACTCGGTCGCAAGTTGCCGCCTTTTGATGAGGAATACAAAATTGATACCAATCTCGTGCGGGGATGTGTGAGCCAGGTTTGGCTCGTGACCGATGTTCGAGATGGCGATCCCCCTGTGATCGAATTTCGCGCAGATAGCGATGCGCAGATTGTCAAGGGGCTGGTCGCTATTTTGTTGTCGCTGTATTCGGGCAAGACCGCGCGGGAAATTCTCACGGCTGATATTCGCAGCATTTTTCAAAAGCTCGATCTCGCCAAACACCTCAGTATCAATCGCGCCAATGGCTTTGCCTCTATGGTCAAGCGCATTCACGAACTCGCGCTTGCCACAGCGGCATAGGGTGATGAATAATAAAAAGGGCCTGTGAGTCTTCCTCATAGGCCCTTTTTTTTGAGAAAATTTATGTTGTTAGACCATCAACGCGTTTTCCGCTTCTTTGCGGTGCGTCAATAACGGACCGCGTACGCCGCGCTCAATTTTGGCATAAGCATCGTGGTTGTGGATGCTTTCGTAGTTGTTGCTCGATACGTAAAACCACGCGATGCGCTCTTCGTCCATCATGGATAGCAAATCTGTCGCCACATCGCGCACGATGTCTTCGACAAATTTGGGGTTGTTATATGCGCGCTCGGTTACGTATTTTTCATCTGTTCGTTTCAAAATGGGATAGAGTTGACACGACGCATGGTATTCGCCAATGTCGATCAAATCTTCAAACCAGATAAATTCATCCTCATAAGGCCGCACGTCCATTGTGATTTCGGAACGTTGATTGTGCGCGCCGTAGTCGCTGATTTCTTTGCTGCAGGGGCAGAGGCTTGCCACGTTGGCACGCACGCCGATTAGCTTGTCTTGCAGGCCTTCATTTGTCAACATTGCCTTAAATTCACAGTTGTAGTCCAGCATGCCTTCAATGCCCGTGATAGGTGCTTTGCGGGTTAAAAAAATGGGAAATGCCATACTGAGAAACGCTTCTTCGGCTTCCAATAATTCGAGCATTTCTTCGAGTACTATGTGTACGCTGTCAGGTGTAAAGTGTTTGTGTTGTTCATTCAGTGCAATCATAAACCGCGACATGTGGGTTCCCTTTTGATGGTGGGGTAAGCTCACGGTCATGGATAGATTGGCCACTGTGTGAAATTCGCCATTATCGCGCAGCGGCAAGGTCAGGGGATAGCGCACATTGGATACACCGACCTGGTCGATTTCAATGCCGCGTTTGTCAGGTGAGTTCTGTATGTCGGGTAGTTCCATTCTGTTCTCCGTCGTATGAAAAAGTTCCGCCTAATATACCTCAAAATGCAAAATGGTCAATCCTATAAAAATTGTCGATAGAGTGTTTTCCACCACCGCGTGTGTGCTTATCAAGGGCTATCAATACGTGCTGTCGCCTCTGATGCGCTTTTTTGCTATTGCGCCCAGTCCATGCCGATATCAACCCACATGTTCGCATTATGCCCTTGAGGCTTTTCGCCAGCATCCCTTCCCGTATGCTCTTTCTCTTGCGATACGACGTATTTTGCGCTGTCGTCCGTTTGCCAAAGGTGGGTACGATCCGGTTCCTCCGCCTTCTGATCAATGATTTTTTACCTCGCCAACATCCTGCCCAGAGGTCGTCCGCCGAGCAGATGCATGTGGATGTGATACACTTCCTGGCCTCCGTCGCGATTGCAGTTGATAATGAGGCGATACCCGTCTTCTGAGATGCTCTCATCTGCTGCGATTTTTGCCGCTACAGTTATCATGCGCCCGAGTGCGGGTTCGTCTTCTTTTGTTACGTCATTGATTGTTGGGATCAATTTATTCGGAACAATTAATACGTGGGTGGGTGCCTGGGGATTGATGTCTCGAAATGCGGTTACCAGGTCGTCTTGATAGACGATGTCTGCGTTGATTTCGCGTCGAATAATTTTGCTAAAGATCGTTTCTTCGGCCATTGTTCTCTCCTATATTAAGTGTTTGGAAACGCAAACTGTATGATAGCGAATAGGATCTGTTTTTGCCAACTGGATTTTGACTGTGACTAAAAATAATACAAATTCCTTGATGTTATAGTGGTAACACTGTATATTCCAATTTCTTGCCCCGCCGCGTGTTGGCGGTTTAACGAATAAAGATACTGGAGGTAGATATGGCTAAGCGACAGGGCAGCCGCGTACTCATTAAAATGAAAAGTACAGAGAGTTCGCACCATTATCATACTGAAAAAAATCGACAGAATCATCCCGATCGTCTGGAATTGAAGAAGTTCGATCCCATACTGCGGAAGCATGTGCTTTATCGGGAAGATAGATAGCGAAAAATATAAGAGGATTTTCCCATGGCCAGACGTTGTAGTATTACGGGTAGGGGACCGCTGAGTGGCAATCATGTGTCCCACTCCAAACGAAGAGTCAAGCGGGTGCAGAAACCCAATTTGAAGAGCAAGCGCATTTACGTTCCCGAACTGGGTCGCTTTGTGCGTATTAAACTTTCTGCCCGCGCACTGCGAACGGTGAATAAAAAAGGTCTTTTACCGTATCTCAAAGATCGCGGTCTTTCAGTGGAGGAAGTTGTATTATAGTAAAAAATTAAATTTGTACTCTCGAATTCAGGTTGCAGTATAGGGAAAACGGTGAAATTCCGTTGCGGTCCCGCCGCTGTAACTGGGGATGTTTCTCACATTACGTCACTGGTAAAAACCGGGAAGGCGCGAGAAGCACGAGACCCAGAAGCCAGAAGACCTGCCTGAATCTAAGACCTTATTGATTTCCTCGTGGATTGGGAAAAAGGTGAGATAATGCGTGCGCTTTGTATATGGTTTTGTCGCGTTTAGCTATGTCCCTGATTTCTACAAGGAAATCGGGGATTTTTTTGTGCGAGGTGTGTGTGAATCTGAAAATATGGATGATATGTTGTATCGGGGTTTGGGCTATACCTGCTCAGGCGCAATTGTCTCTGCAATATGCGCAGGGTTTTCGCGTTGATTATTTCGATGATTACAGGGTTGTAACAGTGCTCGCGCCCGGGGGTGGAGAGCGGGAAAAGGTTCAGTATGTCCTGGTGCAGCGCGGGCACGAGTCGCCCGATGGCTATGAAGGCGTTCCGAGAATAGAAATTCCCGTGCGAACTGTGATTGCGACATCCACGACGCATTTGCCGCATCTCGAAAAGCTCGGTGAGGTGCATAGTCTGGTTGGAATTGATAATATCAAATACGTCAGTTCAGAAGCTGTCAACCGGCGCTTTGCAGCGGGTGAGCTGGTCGAGGTTGGAAGAGATAGGTCTATTGATTTGGAAAAAGTTCTGGTGCTCCAACCCGATCTCGTTATGACAGATTCGCAAGCGCAAGATAATTCCCTTCTCGCGCTTCAAGAAGCGGGTGTACCTGTTGTGGTGAATGCTGCTTATGCAGAACCCTCTTTGCTGGGGCGCGTGGAGTGGATCAAATTTGTGGGTGCTTTTTTTCATAAAGAAGAACAGGCATCGGCTCAATTTGATAGCATTGTTGTGAGGTATGAGGTGCATAGAGCACTGACGCAGAGTTTGCCGGTGGATAAGCGTCCCGCTGTTTTTGTAGGGTCTCTCTGGCGGGGGACCTGGTTTATGTCGGGGGGCAAGACTTATGCCGCGCAGTTGCTGAGGGACGCGGGGGCAAATTATCTGTGGGGAGATGATGATTCACAACAGGGTTTGGCGCTCGATTTTGAAACGGTTTACGAAAAGGCACACGATGCGAATTGCTGGATTACGATGAGAAATGAGTGGTACTCTCGGGGCGATGTTGTCGCCGAGGACGAGCGGTACAAAAAATTCACGGCGTTCGAGAACGGGAATGTTTTCAATGCCAATGCGCGTCTGAATGCACATGGGGGCAATGATTATTGGGAGACAGGGCTGATTGAGCCGGATGTTGTGTTGGCGGATATTATTAAAATTTTACATCCTCACTTGTTGCCAGATCATCAACTCAAGTACTATCGAAAGCTGGATCCATAGCTTATGAAAACGATGCGTTTTTTAGTTTTTTTGATTTTCTGCGCGAATGCGCCGCTTTGGGGCGCGGAGATTACGGGTCGCGTTATTGATGTGGAGAGCCGAATGCCCATCGCAAGTGTGCGTGTTAGTATTCTCAATACGGATTTTGTGACGCAGACGGATGGGGATGGGCACTTTGCTTTTGCCGATCTGATGCCCGGTTCTTATACGGTCGTCATGACACATGTGGCTTATGAGGTAGGGCGACGCACGGTTCGCGTGGTGGAGACGACGGAGGTGTTTATTGCGCTGTCTCATAGGACGCTTCCGCTCGATGAGTTTTCGGTGATTGCCGATCCGATCGGGGCCAGTGATATTCACAGGAATCCGGCGTATGCGACGGTTATTACGCGCGAGAGTTTTGAGGGTCGGGAGACGTCTTTGCCCGATGTGTTGGCCGAAGCTACGGGTGTGCATGTCAAACGCTTGGGTGGATTGGGTACTTTTAGCACGCTTTCGTTGCGGGGTTCATCAGCCGATCAGGTTGAGGTCTATCTCGATGGCATTTTGCTCAATACAGCTTTTGGCGGGGGGGTAGATCTCAGCAATTTGCCTTTGGCTCATGTCGGGCAGATTGAGGTGTATCGCGGTGCAGGTGCTGGCGGCAATGGTCTGGGGGGCACGGTGCATGTGCGGACGCGGCGGATGCAGAGGCGATGGTTTCACGGGATTCGCGGGTCGTGGGGTGCTTTTGATACGCGGTTGTTGAGTGGCGTGTTCGCGGGCGGGTTTGGTCAGTCGGAGTTTCTCGTGGTGGCTGATTATGCACATAGCGATAACGATTTTGGTTTTCTCGATGATAATGGCACGGAATACAATGCCGATGACGATGTTTGGAGCAGGCGTCAGAATAACGATCACCGGTCTTTCAATCTGTTGGGCAAATGGCGTCGCGATTTTGGGGAGGATAGAATTTTATCCATCCACGAGTCCGCGTACTGGAAATATCAGGGTATGCCCGGTATTAGCAATAATCAGTCGCAGAATGCACATCTGGATGCTTTCCAAACGATGACGGAAGTCGCTTATGAAGATCGCGTTCTGTTGCGGGGCGTGAATATGCGACAATCGCTTTATGTCACGCATGTCAAAGAGGGGTTCCGCGATCTGGATGGCGAAGTTGGGATTGGTCGCCAGGATAACGATTATCGTACGCGCACTTATGGATGGCAGGGGCGTTTGCAAACGGTTTTGTTTTCGCGCTGTGATATTGCGGCTGCGATTGGGTTGCACCGGGAGACTTATTTGCCGACGGCGCGTCTTCGGTCTATTTCCAATTTGTTCGATAGTCAGCGGTGGGTTTTTGTCGCGCGCACGGGTCTCGATATTTCGCTGCCGGGCGAGATTGGGATCTGGTCTTTTGGCGCGGAGCAGCGGCGGATATACAGTTCGTTTACGGGTGCCAATCCTTTTAATTTTTCGCCGCTCGCGCCCGATTCGGCCAATACGCGCGATCTGACCAGTTTGCGTTCGGGGGTGCGGTTGGATCTGGCATCTCATCTGATGTTTAAGGCCAATGCGGGGCGAATATTTCGAGTGCCTTCTTTTTACGAGCTTTTTGGGGATCGCGGCGGTGTGGTCGGCAATGTCAATCTCCGACCGGAGTATGGGCTTACGTGGGATGCGGGTTTGCGTTATGCAGATGGGATGACCACTTTGGAGGGCGCGTTTTTTGACCATCGCTATGAGGATTTGATTCAATTTGTGCATACGTCACAGGCTACGTCGCGTCCGGTGAATATTGGCAAAGCGCGTGTGTATGGGTTTGAATTGACCGCGCAGAGACGCTTTGGTTCTCGGGGCGATTTGTCGGGTAATTACACGTATCAGAAAGCTACCGATAAATCCAATATTCCCCATTTGGCTGGCAATATTTTGCCCAATCGCCCGCCACACGCGCTGTTTGTTCGCGCGACAATGCGTCTGGGACGCTGTACTGCGTTTTACGATTATGCATTTGAAGATGGCAATTTTCTCGATCAGGCGAATCGACGCCCGCTATTATCGCGGCATGTTCACAATGCGGGTGTGAAAGTGGATACGGGGCTGCGATTTCACATTGGATTGGAGGTTAAAAATTTAACGGGGGCACAAATAGCCGATACCTGGGGTTATCCGCTGCCAGGGCGTGCGTTTTTTGTGAGTGTGAATGCAGATTAGGTGGATGAAAGGTTCTTTTTATTACAGGAGGATGTAATGAGGTGGTTTTTAGTTGTTCTGTTTTTTGCAACAGATGCGCTGGCAAATCAAGCAGTTATTACGACGACGGATTATAGCAGTGGCAGTTTTTCGAGTCTGGATCTGAGTACAAATACGGCAACAAATGATCATTTGACTATTCACTCGGATGCGACGGTGAGGACGTATCGGGATAAGGTGTATATTATCAATCGGCTGGGACAGGATAATGTGATTGTTTTGAATCGCAGTGATCTGAAGACGCCATTGACGCAGTATTCGACGGGCAATGGTTCAAATCCGCACGATATGGCTTTTGTCAGCGAGGAGAAAGCGTATATTTCGCGGTATGAGCGCACGCATTTGCTGATTGTAAATCCCGTTACGGGCGATTCATTGGGTGCGGTGGATTTATCGGGTTTTGCGGATGCAGATGGTTTGCCCGAAGTATCTCAGTTCGCGTTGTACGGCAATTATTTGTTTGCGGCGTGTCAGCGGCTGGATCGAGATAATGGGTGGGTGCCGACGGATGTTTCGGTGATTGCGGTTGTCGATGTGATGACGGATCAGGTGGTGGATGTGGATGCAAATACAGCGGGTGTGCAGGGGATTGTGATGGCGGGTAAGAATCCCGCGGGCGCTATGCAGCGAGGAAATAAGTGGTTTTTGAGCGCGGTCAATACATTTGATGATTTGACGGATGGCGGGATTGAGGTGATTGATCTGGCAAATTTGAGGAGCGAAGGCGTTGTTATTGGCGAGGGGACTTTTGGTGGTAATCTGAGTTCTCTGGCGATGGTTTCGGATGGTGAAGGGTATGTCGTTGTTCTGAATGCGAGTTTTGTCAATGCGGTCAAACGATTTGATTTGGCGATGCAGTCTGTGTCGTCACCTCTGGATGGTTTGACCGGGGGTTTTGTTCCGAGTCTGGGGATATTTGGGGGACGGTTGTACGTTTTGGATCAAGGGAGTTTTGTGGATCCGGCAGCCGTTGGCGTGAGGGTTTATGATGTGAAGACGGATGAGCTTGTGGCCGGTCCGATCAGTACAGGGCTGTTGCCCGTGAGTATTGCATTTGTGGGCAGTGTGGCTGATTTTAATGGCGATTGTGTGGTTGATTTTAGCGATTTTTTGGCTTTTGCTTCCGCGTTTGGGAAATCAGCGAGTGATGCCATGTTCGATTTGAATGGCAATGGTTCGGTCGATTTTCTCGATTTTCTGATTTTTGTTTCGGAATTTGAAGGTGAATAAAAAGCCTTCATCCGCGTTCATCCGTTCATCCGCGTAATCCGCGATCCAAAAGAGAGGTTTTTATGAGTGCCAAAAAAGAGACAGAGCGCAAGCGGCATGTGAAAAAGGGTCTGGTGATGGTCAATACCGGAGATGGCAAGGGCAAGACCACTGCGGCGCTGGGGGTGATGACCCGCGCATGGGGGCGCAAGATGCACGTGGGCGTAATTCAGTTTTTGAAGCACGAGAATGCCAATTTTGGCGAGATTCGCGCGGCCAGGCGCATGGAGATTGATTGGATTGGTACGGGTGATGGGTGGACGTGGACGAGTAAGGATATCGATGAGACACAGGCTCGGGCATTGCGCGGTTGGGAAGTGGCGCAGGAGCGGATTGTTAGCGGGAATTACGATCTGTTTATTCTGGACGAGTTTACGTATTTGATGGCTTTTGGATGGTTGGATGCAACAGAGGTGGTGGATTGGCTGCGGGAGCACAAGCCCGAGATGTTGCATGTGATTATTACGGGGCGGGATGCGCCCGATGAGCTGGTTGATTTTGCCGATATGGTGACCGAGATGCGGGAGATTAAGCATCCGTTTAGTGATCAGGGTATTGTTGCGCAACCCGGGATTGATTTTTGAGATGGGTGAGTTTATCGATCGGCATGAATATTACGATTTGAAGCGCGATGGCCGTTTTTTGATCGCGGAATTGCTGGTGCCGCATCAGGTGCTGAGTACGTCGGCATATCGCGGTGGTTTGTGTGAGGGTGTCCGATATCTGGTGAATCACCAGAGTTGTGAGGGCAATGGGCACGATGCGCGTTTTGCGTTGATTAAGCAACTCGGCGAGGTGGGGTATCATCGCCATGTGTGTGCAGAACGTGGTTTGTCGTCGGACGTGGTTGCGCTGATGGGTACGGCTGCGAATATGAATTATGCGGCATGCGTTGTGGATACGCATGCCGAGTTGCGCGTGTGTGCGGTTGTTACCGCAGGTGTTGAGGGCAATGCGGGGTGTGCGGGCGATGGGGCGAGTTGGCACGAGGAGGATGCGGGGTGGCGCCATCTCTATGAGGGTACGATCAATGCGATGGTGTTGATCAATTGGCCGCTTACGCCAGGGGCGATGGCGCGGGCAGTGGTGACGATGACCGAGGGGAAGTCTGCCGCGCTTCGAGATCTCGCTATTTCGAGTCGGTATTCTCAGGATCTCGCAACGGGTACGGGTACTGATCAGTACTGTATTGCCGCGCCTTTGGACAAGACACGGGTGCCCAAGACCAATGCGGGGCATCACGCAAAATTGGGCGAGTTGATCGGCAAGTCTGTGCGCAGGGCCACGCTGGAGGCACTGCGATGGCAAAACGGTTTGGAAGGGTCTTATACGCGTAGTGTTTTTCATGCGTTGCAGCGGTTTGGGTTTAGAGAGGACCGTTTTTTGTCGGCGATGGAGAGACGGCTAAAAGCGGGTGATTTTGCGTTGTTGAAGAAGAATCTCAAGTCTGTTGTTTACGAACCGCGCGTTTCGGCGGCGGCGTATGGGTTTGCAGCGGTTTGGGACCGGGTGCGGTATGGGACGCTTTCACTGGAACTGGCAGATCCGGTGTTGCGGCAACAGGCAGCGATATTGGCGACTTCGCTGGCGGCGAGACCAGATGTCTGGTTGTTGTGTTACGAGCAGTTGCGTGTGGATGAGAACGCATTTTTGGAGGTCGTTTACGATGCATTCGCGCTTGGATGGCATTTGAAATGGACATAACAATTCTTAGGCCGGATCCGGTTTTGCTCCTTTGTGCGGTTGTTTTGGATGGTCTTTTTGGCGATCCGGTTTATGCGTTGCATCCCATTCGTTTGATGGGGGCAACGCTGTCTTTTTTTGAGCGGTTGCTTCGCGGTTTGCGTTTGGATGGTTATGCAGGTGGGTGTTTGCTGTTTTTTTTGCTGTCTGCGTTTTGGGTGGGGGTTGTCTGTGCATTGGTTTTTGTGTTGCATGATGTCCAATCTGGGGTGGGTTGGATTTTCCAGGTTTTTGTTTTGTACTCTATGCTTGCGCTCAAAGATTTGTGCAAGCACGGGTTGGCGATTGATCGCGCTACTGATCTGGAGCGTGCGAGAGAGGCGGCGTCTATGCTTGTGGGACGCGATACCGATGTGATGGATTTTGCGGCTTGCCGACGTGCGGGTATGGAGAGTTTGAGCGAGAATGCTGTGGATGGTTTTGTGTCGCCCATTTTTTGGTACGCGATACTGGGGTTGCCGGGTGTTGTGCTTTTTAAGGTGGTCAGTACGATGGATTCTATGGTGGGGTTTAAGACGCCGCAATATCGCTATTTTGGCTGGTGTGGGGCGCGGCTGGACGATGTGCTCAATTTTATTCCGGCGCGTTTGACGTATTTGGGGATGGTGCTGGTGGCGTTTTTTATGCCCGGGTGTTCCGCCCGCAAGGCACTGCTTATCGGGTGGCGGCAACACGCGCTTGTTCCGGGGCCAAATTCCGGGTGGAGCGAAGCTGCGGCTGCAGGCGCTTTGCAGAGGCGATTGGTCGGTCCTGTTTGGCAGGGGGGAATGCGGGTTACAGATGTGTGGTTGGGCGATGCGGATGATCCAGAGGGCGGCCAAACCGGGGATATGCGCCGTATGTGTGTTTTTGTGATTGTTACCTGTTTGCTCGCGACAGGGCTGGCGGTTTTATTGACTTTCTATGGTCACACCCCTATTTTTCTTTTGCAGCAATCCAGCGAACTGATTACAGAGAGGGGCTATCGTGAAATATTTGATAATTATTTTGGGGCTGGCCAGTCTCTTTTTTGTCGTGCATCCTGCCGTTGTACAGGGTCAGGAGGTAACGGCGAGTGAGGTGGTGGACCGAGAGACTCTGAAAGCTTTTGTAGAAGGGGCAAAGGATTCCTTAGAGAGCGCCGCTAACTTTGCTGAGGTCTCGAGATTAGTGGAGGTGTTCAGGAGCGAGGGAGATTGGAAGGCCGGTTCGATGTATCTCGTGGTATTGACTTCCGAAGGTCTCGTGCAATTTCACGGGGACGACGTGACGTTTGAGGATAAAAATGTACTTGATCTCGAAGATGCCAGAGGCGTTAAGGTTGTCCAGGATATGCTCGCCGCAGCCGCTGGCGGCGGCGGTTTTGTCGAGTATTATTGGGATGATCCAGCGGTGGAAGGAGATGCCGATTCGCCCAAGCTGACTTACGCTGCTCCGGTTACTATACGCGGTCTCGAGTTGATCGTAGCTGCTGGCTTTTATATGGATCTGTCCGGCGTTGACGCGGAGCCAAATATCTTTGATATCCTGGAGGTAACAGCCCGTGATGTGAAGGATAAGGAAACGCTGAAAGCTTTTGTAGAGGGGTTGAGAGTTCTCGTTCCCATTATTGAGGAAAAGGGTTATCCCTATCTGGCAACCGTCCAGGCTGCAATCAGGACCGAGGGAGAGGATTTCAAGTATGGTTCGATCTACATTTTTGTGATAGATACCAGCGGTGTATTGATCTTTCACGGGACCGCTGATCCGAGTTCTTATGGGCAAAATATGATTGATGTCGAAGATGTTAATGGGGTCAAAATTGTGCAGGAGATTATCGCGACGGCGACAGCGGGCGGCGGTTTTGTTAAGTATTATTGGGACAATCCGGCGATAGAAGGAGATGAAGACACCCAATCGCCCAAGCAGAGCTATGTGATCCCGCTTAACATCTTCGGTCGGGTTTTTATTGTGGGTGCTGGTATTTACCTGGAGTCCGATACGGCGTTCGAAGGTGCTGGTCTGGTGGATGTGCAGGTTGTAGGCGATGGCAATGTGAGCGGTTTGGCGGTGGAGGTTTCTCGCTCGATTGCCGGTCGCGTGCCCAATTATGCGTGGCATAATACGACAGATGAGATGGGGCGTGCTGTGGTGAGGGTGATGGCGGATGACCAGAGGCGTGTGAATGGCATGTATCAGGCGCGCGTGCGTTCGGCAGATGGTGCGACCATTGCGAGGTGGTCCAGTATTCCAATAGTGCCCGGAAGCCGCGTGACTTATGAGGTCAATTTGAACGGTGATGTGCGTTTTATCAATCCTTTTGTAGCTTCATTGGATCAGAATCATCCGAATCCGTTTAATCCAGCGACGACTATTCGCTATTCTTTGGGCGATGCAGTGAATGTACGATTGACGATCTACAATGTACTGGGGCAGGAAATTCGGTTGCTGGTTCAGCAGTTCCAGTCCACGGGAAATTATACGGTCGTGTGGGATGGGCGTGATGCTGCTGGGCGTCAGGTGAGTACGGGCTTGTATGTGTATCGCTTACAAGCCGGGACAGATGTGGTCACGCGCAAGATGTTGCTGACAAAATAGTAGTGGAGTAGTCATTCTGAGGAAAATATATGAAAACATATTTATTTAAGGCTGTCTTGGAGAAAGACAAGTGGCCCGATGAGCCGGATGGGAAAGCGGTCTGGAGAGCTTATATTCCCGCGTTGGAACATAGAGGGGCTGCGAGTTGGGGATATACCGAGAAAGAGGCGTTAGAGAATTTAGAAAACGCTGTTGATCTTCTTGTTGCGTATCTGCTGGAGAATGGCGAAGAGATTCCTTCTGAGCCTTCTTCACCCAATAGCCCGTGAAGCCCACTCGCAGAGAGCTTTAGCGTTGGGTCGCATGGCGGAGGGCTTACGGTTTTGGTGTGCTTTAGCAATTTGCCCCTTGAAGGCCTCATCCTTATTGACTATATTTCTCAATATGAAACTGACACTTCAAATACAACTGTTGCCAGATGTTGCTACAGCACAGAAGCTAAAAGCCACTATTGAGCGGTTCAACGAAGCCGCCAATTGGCTTGCTCTGAAGGCTTATGAGCGCAAGCTGGCGAATAAGTTTGCACTACAAAAGCTATGCTACTCAGACTTACGCCGCTTGTTTGGTCTCTCTGCACAAATGGCTATTCGCTGTATTGCTCAAGTTGTAGAGGCGTATAAGCGCGATAAGTCAGTGCAACCATCGTTCCGTAAGCATGCAAGCATACCGTATGATCAACGCCTGTATAGTTTCAAGGGCATAGACCGTGTTTCTTTGCTGACGCTTGAAGGGCGTGTTCTTGTGCCAATGTTGATGGGCAACTATCAGCGTGAGCAGTTTGGCTATGCCAAAGGACAGGCAGACCTTGTGCTCCGCAAAGACGGCAAGTGGTTTCTGCTTGTCTCTGTCGATGTACCCGACGGCACGCCGATACTGACGACAGACTTCATTGGCGTTGATCTCGGCACCACCAACCTTGCTGTTACAGACGATGGTGAAACATTTTCTGGCGACACGGTTGAAAATGTCCGACAGAAGATGCACGATCTGAAAAAGTCGCTCCAGCAGAAAGCGTCTGCCCTTGTCAAGCAAGGCAAGAGACCCAAGAATGTTCGCAGAAAACTCTCCCTACTCTCCGGCAGAGAGAGCAGGTTTCGTAGAAATACCAACCACATCATCTCCAAACGCATGGTTGAGAAGGCTAAAGACACTGGCAAAGCGATTGCTCTTGAAGACCTCGAAGGCATCCGCAAGAGCCAGAAACGGTTTCGCAAGCCTCAGCGTGCTAAAATGTCTGGGTGGTCTTTCTTCCAGCTTCGCACATTCGTTGAATACAAAGCAAGACGTGCTGGCATTTCCGTGATCCCTGTGGATCCGAAATACACCAGCCAAACGTGTGCCGAGTGTGGACACTGTGAGAAAGCCAATAGACAAGACCAAACATCCTTCCTTTGCAAAGCGTGTGGCCATCAAGACCACGCCGACCGCAACGCTGCTCGGAACATCCGAGCAAGGGCTTTGTGTCAACAAGCCTAAAGTCTCGCCGTGCCCCAATGGTGGGCAACTGCCCGGGGATGTGACGCGGCAGGGACAAGCCCACAGGCTTTAACCGTGGGTGGTTGACTGACAGCACGCAGATTGATACGAGCAATTACAAGAGACGGGTTTCGTGAATACAGAAGAAAAGGCGCGACCCGTTTTTTTGTTCACTCGGATGGAAAATGGCGATTCTCAAAACACAAAATCTCGCTGTGGGTTACAAATACGGTCGTCGTCCGCCTCGCGTTGTGGCACGCGATATAGATGTGTCGCTCCATCGCGGTGAGTTTGTGTGTTTGCTCGGTCCCAATGGTGCGGGGAAGTCCACGCTTATTCGCACGCTTGTGGGAATGCAGCCGCCGCTCGATGGGCATGTTTGTCTTATGGGGCGGGATATCGCGGATATGTCTGCTACAGAAGTTGCCCAGGTGATTAGCGTGGTGCTTACGGACCGCATTGGTGTTGGTATTATGGCTGTGCGCGATCTGGTCGGTCTGGGACGATATCCCCATACGGATTGGATCGGACGCTTTACAGATGAAGATGAACGGGTTGTTTCCTGGGCTATTCGGGCAGCTCGCGCTGAGGATTTAACATATCGCAATGTGACCGAACTCAGCGATGGCGAGCGTCAAAAGGTTATGATTGCACGCGCGCTGGCGCAGCAGCCCGGTCTTATGATTCTGGATGAACCTACGGCTTTTCTCGATCTGCCCCGCCGCGCTGAGATTATGGCTTTGTTGCAGGATCTGGCACATTCTACCGGTAAGGCGATTCTGCTTTCGACGCACGATTTGGATCTGGCACTGCGCTGTGCAGATCGCATCTATCTTTTGCCTTTTGAGGGCGGGTTGCAGACTGGCGCGCCTGAGGATTTAATTCTCAATGGTGCTTTTGAAGGCGCGTTTCAGAGTGATGGTGTGCGTTTTGACGCGGATACGGGTGCGTTTAAGCTCAATGCCCAACGCGGTCACGCCTCAGTTGCTGTGTCTGGGGAAGGACGCCGTGCGTATTGGACCAGGCGCGCGCTGGAGAGGGCGGGGTTTCAAGTGGGAGATGCGGGGGCTGAGTGGTGCGTCAATATTCGGGAAGGGGGCCTGGTGTGTTGAGCGCGCTGGCGTGGTTCGGGAATGCGATTCGATTGCCGATTTGATTGCGGCACTGAAAGGTATCCGCAGATGAACGCAGATGAACGCAGATGAACACCGATGAACAGATGGATGCGGATGAAAATTCCTGTCTAAAATAGGATGAGAGGATGGTCGGGATAGAGAATCAAAGTAAAGATGAACCGCAGGGGAGGTCGCGGCACGCGGTTATTATGCTGGGGTTATTTTTAATGCTCCTGGTCGCGTTCGGCTTGAGTTTGTCGCTGGGGTCAGTTCATATTCCATTGGCGGGCTTGTTCGGCATTCTTACGGGCGGAGAAGTGTTTTCTCCGGCGTGGGCGATTATTGTTCATACGATTCGACTGCCGAAGGCGATTACCGCTGTGCTGGCAGGTGCGGCGCTTTCCGTGAGTGGGTTGCAGATGCAAACGCTTTTTCGCAATCCGCTGGCTGATCCTTTTGTGCTGGGTATCAGTGCCGGCGCGAGTCTCGGCGTTGCTATTGTGGTGCTGACGGTGGGTTCGGTCGGTAGTGTGCTTATCGCGGGGTTGGGCTTTCTGGGCGATTTGGGTTTGGCGGTTGCGGCTATTATGGGTGCAGCCGCTGTGTTGGGGTGCGTGTTGCTGGTGTCTCGCAGTGTGCAGAGTGTGATGACGTTGCTGATTTTGGGGTTGATGTTTGGGTACGCGACGGGGGCTTTTGTCAGTATTCTGATTTATTTTAGCGTTCCCGAACAGATACAGTCGTACATTTTGTGGACTTTTGGCAGTTTTGGGAGTGTGACATGGCGACAAATGCCTGTGCTCATTTCTGCTATTTTGGTGGGTCTGTTGCTGGCGTTTTTGTGTATTAAGCCGCTCAATGCGCTGTTGCTGGGGGAAAATTATGCGCGTAGTATGGGCTTGAATGTCAAACGCATTCGCTTGTGGATTTTGGTCAGTGCGTCGATTCTGGCGGGCGCAACCACTGCTTTTTGCGGTCCGATTGCGTTTTTGGGTTTGGCTGTGCCGCATCTTTGCCGCAGTCTGTTGCATACGTCGGATCATCGCGTGCTTATGCCTGCGGTTACTTGCCTGGGGGCGACGCTGGCGCTGCTATCCGATCTGATCGCCCATTTGCCGGGTAGTCAATTTGTTTTGCCGCTGAATGCGGTGACGTCCCTGATTGGCGCGCCGATTGTGGTCTGGTTTATTTTGCATCGGAAAAATATGAGTCAGGCGTTTTCGTAGGGGCTTCAATTGTTGGCGCTCTGATCGAGGGTTTCCAGCCAGCGATAGCCGTAGGTTGGGATGTTGGATGACGGCGGGGTTGTGTTATTGGTAAACAGGTCGAATCGTTCGACTCGCAGGCGGTAGCTGTAGTTGTGCCGGGGCTGGAAGTTCACGATTTCACTAAGGAAGGCTTCGCCATTGACGACGTTGCAGTACACGGCGCCGCATGGGGTTCTGTGGGGTCCTACGGTTATTTCTTCTTCTGTGCCCGTCACTTCGGTTTTTGAGGCTATTTCAGTCAATACGTATCGGCCATCGCTGTACTGGTTTGCATTGAGGGTATAGTGATACCCGGCTTCGTACTCAAAGCTGGTGATGATGTCGTCGTATGGCGTACCGTTAATCAGCAGGCAAAAGTCGTCGTTTTGCACGCATTTTATTCGCGTTGGTCCCACAGATATGGTTGCAGGGGTGGATGGCGCAGGGGCTTTTTCTATTTGTTCCAGCAGGCGATAATTGTACTGGCCGGCATCCTGCGGGGGTTCTCCCCCATTATAGGGGTCGTATATGCCGATCCGCAGGCGATAGTTGTAGCCCGCTTCGAAGTTGAAGCCTTCAATGCCGTCGTAGAATAATGAGCCGTCAACGATCATGCAGGTCTGTTCACCCACGCCATAGCATCTGGCCAGGGCAGGACCGACGGTTACTTCCCGTATTTCAATGTATTCGGAGTTGTTCGGATCCAACGGACCTATACAGGCAGTAAGGAACAGTGCGAAGAGGAAAAACCATCTGGTGTGCATTGGATCGCTCCTTTTTTGCTATCCGAGATACGTCAAAATATAACCGTTTACGGCTTTTGTCTAAATTAAACATCGTGAAGGGCGGTCGGGTTCCCTGTAAATATTTGTAAAGGAACCTCCGACCTGTCTGCGTGCGAACACGCACAGCATAGATACGCTACCCTTACCGATCTGTTAAGTCTTGACAATAATGTGAGAATTGATTATCATTTCTTCATGCAAAGAGCTAATCAACAGCAGAGAGCGAAACAGCAGCTGACCGTCTTGCGAGCCCTTGGCGAAGCGGACGGCCCCCTATCCGCCAGGGAATTGTGGAGTCGCCTGAGCGGAAGGGGAGAGCGTATCGGTCTCGCCACGGTATATCGCGCGCTCCAACGGGGTGTTGAGGAAGGCACGCTGGAGGCAGTTGAGGTGTTGGGCCGCGGCGTTCGGTACGAGCCCAAGGACCGCGAGCATCACCATCACTTTCTTTGTTCGACCTGCGACCATGCGTTTGACCTCTTCGGTTGCGTCGAGGGCCTCGATTCCCTGGTTCCAGACGGGTTTCAGATGACGGGACATGAGGTGGTATTGCTCGGAACCTGTGATGCGTGTGGCAATGCGGTATGAGTAAGGAAACTAAAGTGCCCCTATCAGAGAGACTTCCCGTTACTGTCCTGTCCGGCTTTCTCGGCGCAGGCAAGACCACTCTACTCAACAACGTGCTCAACAACCGCGAGGGCATGCGCGTCGCGGTCATCGTCAACGATATGAGCGAGGTCAACATCGACGCGACGCTCGTTGAGCGCGGCGGTGCGGAACTCTCGCGGACCGAGGAGAAGCTGGTCGAGATGTCGAACGGCTGCATCTGCTGCACGCTGCGAGACGACCTGCTCGCCGAGGTCTCACGGCTCGCGCAGGAGGGACGCTTCGACTACCTGCTCATCGAGTCCACGGGGATCTCGGAGCCCATTCCCGTCGCGCAGACCTTCACCTTCGAGGACGAGAACGGTGTGAGCCTGGGTCAGGTTTCGCGCCTCGACACGATGGTCACAGTCGTGGACGCTGCGAGTTTCCTGCGGGACTACGCCGCCTCCGAGGCGCTCCAGGACCGCGGTGAGTCGCTGGGCGAAGAAGATCACCGGACAGTGACCGACTTGCTCATCGACCAGATCGAGTTCGCCGACGTCATCGTGCTGAACAAGCTCGATCTCGTGAGCGACGATCAGGCTCTCGAGGTCGAGGCCATCGTGAAAGCGTTCAACCCCGGCGCGGAGGTCCTCATGGCGACGCGCGGACAGGTTCCGCTCGAATGCGTGCTCGACACGGGCCTGTTCGACTACGAGAAGGCGGCGCACTCCGCCGGCTGGATTCGAGAGCTTCAGGGTGAGCACACGCCTGAGACCGAGGAGTACGGGATCTCGAGCTTCACCTATCGGACGTCGCAGCCTTTCGACGCCGAGAAACTGTGGGATCTCCTGCACGACGCCGAGAACTGGAGCGGCGTGCTCCGCTCGAAGGGCTTCTTCTGGGTCGCCGCTGACCATCGGGTCCTCTACGAGTGGTCTCAAGCCGGCGGCGTCATCAATGTGAACCCCGTTGGGATGTGGTGGGCGGCCGTGCCTCGCGAACACTGGGGTCACCCCGAGGGTCAGCGCCCTGACCAGCATCCGGACTGGCATCCTCGCTTCGGCGATCGCGCGCAGCAACTCGTCTTCATCGGTCAGCAGATGCACGAGGCGTCGATGCGCGCTCGCCTCGACGCGTGTCTGCTCGACGAGCGCCTCGCCTCCGCTAACAGCAAGACCTGGGCAGGGTTCCGGAACCCGTTTCCGGAGCTTCGCATGGTCGAAGAGTCAGCATGACCGAAATTGCCTCATCCGTTCGATTTTGACGGCACATTTTGAAGTCACACATCGCATTTTTTGGATACTATTTCATGTTTGCACTTAAACACGTTGGGCATGTTTATGGTGGTCGTCTTGTATTGGACTTGCCAGATTATATTGAGGCCCAGCCCGATGAAAAATGGCTGTTGCACGGGCCATCGGGAAGCGGGAAGACGACGCTTTTGCATATTATAGCTGGTTTGTTAAAGCCCTCACAGGGCAGTGTGCATATTGCCAAACAGGATATTTATGCACTGACAGAGACCGCTCGCGATCGATTTCGCGGGCAACGCATTGGCATTGTTTTTCAACAATTTCACCTGTTCCCGGTTTTTACGGTGCTGGAAAATTTGCTTATGGCGCATTATATGGCCGGTGTTCCGCAGGATAAAGCGCGTGCCGAACAGGTGCTTGCGGCTCTCGGTCTGGCAGGTCGCGAACACGCTTATCCATCGGAACTGAGTTTTGGTCAACAACAGCGCGTGGCAATTGCCCGATCTGTTGTTAATCGCCCCCAATTATTATTGGCCGATGAACCGACATCTGGATTGGATGACGCGCGCAGCAAGCAGGTGTTGGATTTGCTCACGTCATCGGCGCGAGAGGTTGAGGCAACTCTGGTGGTAGCCTCACATGATCATCGTATTACCGATAGTTTTGACCATTGTATTGCGCTTGATGAACAGGTGGAATTGCCCGCATGAATCTCTTCAAAATTAGTCTGGCCTATATTTATCGGCGCAAGTTGAATACATTGCTCAATATGATATTGTTGGGACTTGGAACGGGTATTGTCGTTGTTTTGTTGCTTTTTGGCGAACAATTTGAAGAGAATTTGCACCGTAATGTTGAAAATATTGATGTTGTTGTGGGTGCTAAGGGCAGTCCCCTGCAATTGATTTTGTCCAGTGTTTTTCACGTTGACGTGCCAACGGGTAACATACCGCTTTTAGAGGCGCGTGAACTGGCAAAAAACAGGGCGGTTGCACAGGTGATACCTCTGGCGTTGGGGGATAATTATCGGGGATATCGCATTGTGGGAACGACATCCGCATACGCCAAACACTACCGGGCGGAATTGGTTGACGGTACCTTTTGGGATGTACCATATCAGGTGGTCATAGGCGCGCAGGTTGCCGGCGTGACAGGTCTTGCGCTGGGTGACGAGATTATTAGCTCGCACGGTTTGACCGCAGAAACTGCTTCTGATCAACACGAATCGCAACCGTTTCGCGTGGTGGGTGTTTTGCAACCAACGGGTTCGATTATCGATCGTCTGTTATTGACTTCTGTGGAGACGGTCTGGCTGGTTCACGAACCGCATGAAGAAGAGGGCGATGAACAGGATCACCACATGGAGAGCCAGGCCGATGAGGATCGCGCACGCGATGTTCTCGGTTTGCCGATGGACAGTGAAGCCGATGCCGAGCGCGAAGTCACGAGTTTGTTGATTCGCTATCGTTCACCCATTGCAGCCGTGTCATTTCCAAGGTATGTGAACAAAGAGACCAAATTTCAGGCTGCGTCCCCCGCATTTGAGACAACGCGCCTTTTTGCATTGCTCGGTGTTGGGTTGGAGGTGGTGCGGGTTTTTGGTGGGGTTCTGGTGTTTGCAGCGGCGTTGAGCATTTTTGTGGCACTTTATAATGCGATGAAAGATCGGCGATACGATCTGGCTATGATGCGTGCTCTGGGGGCAAGTCGCGGTAAACTTTTTGTTCAGGTGCTTTTGGAGGGGGTCTTGCTTACATTGATGGGTACGGGGTTGGGTTTTGTGATTGGGCATGCAAGCACTGAGGTGATTGGCGCGTGGGTGCGCGAGGCACAGCATATAAATTTGACGGGATGGATTATTTTGTCCGATGAATTCTGGCTCATTGGTCTGGCGCTTGTGTTGGGTAGTGTATCGGCTCTTATACCCGCGCTTCAGGTCTATCGAACAGATGTTGCACAAACACTGGTGGAGGTGTCGTGATGAATATACAACGCACGGTAATGTTTATTTTGTTATTTGCTGTGGTTTTGAGAATAGATACTGGCAGTGAAGCACCGCCCTCGTCAACAGACCATCGCCCAGAGCTTCAGGCGTCTCCACTGCCCCAGATGATGAAGGGTTCGCTTTGGGAAACCCTTGCGACTGTGAGTTATGATCCTTATGCGCCGAACTTTGTGCCCATTTTTTCCGATACATTAAAAAAAATGAATGGCAAGTACGTTGAGCTTGTCGGATTTATGATTCCGCTATCGGCTCAAAAAAAACAAACGCGTTTTGTCTTGACGCCGTATTCACTTGGGGGATGTTCGTTTTGTGTAGGCGGGGGTGGGCCTGAGTCTCTGGTAGATATTCGTCCGAGCAAACCGATTGATTTTACTTATGATCCTATTACCATTACAGGTCGCCTGGAACTGTTGCAAAAAGATCCTTCCGAACTCTTTTTTCGCATCAGTAAAGCCGAGGTGGTGGAGACGCGTGATATGAAAAACAATCCTGGTGATACATATTAAGTGTGTCGTTATTATCAATAAAAAGGAGATAATAAATGGCGCGTTTGAGCTATCAAACCGCAGGTGACAAAATCGCCATTGTTCTTTCAACAATGTGTGCGGTCCATTGTTTGACATTGCCTGTTGCACTTATTGCGTTTCCGTTATTGGCAACTACATTTGTTGGCGATGAACATTTTCATGGGCTTTTGATGTGGCTGATTCTGCCCACCAGCATTCTTGCCCTTGGGTTGGGGTGTCGCCGTCATAAAGATCAATTTGTCATTGGTCTCGGTATCCTTGGGCTGTCCCTTCTCGTCGTAATGGTTATGGTTGGCCATGATCTTTTTGGGGAAATAGGGGAGCGGATGGGGACCGTTTTAGGGTCGGGATTTTTGATCTCAGGCCATATTCGGAATCATCATTTATGTCGCAAAGATGATTGTGAAAAATAGGATAAACACGCGAAAGGAGACGTAAAATATGGAGAGACAAAATCCAATGCGACTCAAAGTGATAAGTGTTGTAGTGTTTGCGTTCTTTGTTTCTTGCCATGGAGAAAATAAAGAAGATGCACACCACTTGCAACAGGCGGCGGATATTCACAAGGCGATGATGGAAATTGAAGAGCAATTTGAGAACCAACTGGATAGTCTAAAGTCATTTTCACATCATGCTGTGGAAATACGCGATAGTCTTCAGGTTATCGAAAAAGACTTTGAATTGTGGGAAAAAAATGTGGTTGAAGTGCCGGGAGATGACTCGGAAGAAGCCCATGATCACGGTCATGGACACCATGGCGAAAAAGAAAATCTACAGGTGACTCCCGAGCAAATGGTCGAGATCCAGAAAGAGCTAAAATCAAATCTCGAAAAATTGCTTTTGCGATTGCAATCGATTAGACAATTGCGAGCGCATTCCGCGGGGGACAAATAGGCGCATTGATAGACAACTATTTTTGCTCGAGGTAGCCCCATATAGTATTAAGAATGAATTTCTACACCAGACACCCGCTCGTTAAAACGCTGATCGTCATATTGCTCGTCGGCGCGTTTGCCCTTGCCTTTGGGCATGCGGTTGACCATGGTGACCATGGTGACCATGGTCAACATGACACCCATTGCTTCGTTTGCCATTGGGTTTATAGCTTTAGTGGTCTTATCAGTGCCATAGTCGTTTTTGGTGCATTATACGCCTGTTGTTTTTTCACTCTGCCGCACCCCACATTTTTATCCCACCAGTTTTTCCTTTCACCTCAGAGCCGAGCCCCTCCAGTAGTCTTCTGAATACTGAATATCTCCATACTAAAGTTTGCATTATTTTTCTGTATTTTTGTGCCTTTTTGTGCGGGCATAAGAGGGGACCCCTCTGCGTGTTCTCTGCCCGTGCGGGCTTATTCAGGAGACTATATCATGTTTTTTAGAAGAAAATCTTTTCAACGCACCTTTGTCGCTGTGGCAGTTCTGGCTTTCTTTGTGATCGGTTGTGGTAGTGACGATCCCATGTCTCACCAGGAAGAGCATTTCGAACCCGAGGGTCTGGTTATTATAGATTCGGGCAATCGTTTTTTCCGCTATTTTCAAGGGCAGATTGATGCCAGCGGTGGTCGGGCAGATCATCTTGACGCCCCCCTCAATGAGGAAACGCCGCACTGGAGCATCCGTTTTCTGGATGACCATGGCGACGAGATTGCCCCGCCAGATGATCCGGATTTCAAATTTACATGGGCGATTGCCGATCCCACGGTTTTGGAAGTTGTTCAGGATGCCGACGATGTCGGCAAGTTTGATTTTCACCTGCGGGGTCTCAAGGTAGGCGAGACTACGATTGAACTCCAGGTCACACACGACGATCATGTGGATTTTCGCACGCTGCCCATTCCGGTGCATGTCGGAGAGTAGTAACTGCTTTGCCCTCATCCGGTTTTTGAAAGACCGGGTGAGGGTTTTTATAGGAGGTATGTTTTGAGATTTACAGCCTTCATTCTCGTTTTTGTGGTCTGCTTTTCCGCGATCAACGCAGCGGGTGAAATGCGTTTGCTCGAGGGATATGTTTTTGATCGCAAGACCCAACGCACAATTGACAATGTCGATATCATACTCGATGATGGCGCAGAGGGCACGACAACCGATGAACGAGGCCGTTTTATCTTGCGTCTGTCGGAGGGTGTTTATCGCCTGTCTTTTTTTCGTGTTGGGTATGGATTGGTGAGTCGGGAAATAAGGGTTTCGGATGAGAAATTGCCCATTCTGTACATCGAAATGGTTGCCCGGGAAATTGTTGCGGATACCATTGAGGTGGTCGCCCAAAGTGCTGAGACGCGCTTTGAAGAATTGTACGAAGCGACTGGCGTGCTTTCGGGAGATGAACTTCAGAAGAAGTACAGTCTCACGCTTGCCGAGACGATGAAAAACGAAATCGGTGTCGCCATCCGCAGCATGGGTCCTGCACCTGCTCGACCAGTTATACGCGGCCTCAGTGGCGACCGCATACAGATCAATATAGATGGTATGGAGACTCGAGATTTATCCGCTACTTCTGCCGATCACGCTGTTACGCTTGAGCCTTTTAATTCAGAACGCCTCGAAATTATTCGGGGACCGCGCATACTGCTTCACACGGCATCGGCCATTGGTGGGGTTATCAATGTCGTGAAAGAAAAAATTCCCGAATACCATCCGCAGCGCGTTTCTGGCAGTGTTGGTGCTTATGGCGAGACGGTCAATCGAGGGTATCTCTCAGCCGCTGGGATTACAGTGCCCGTGGGTCCGCTTGCGCTGTATGCCGAGACCACGTACCGCAATACCCGGGATGTGCAAACCCCCATTGGCAGGCTTGTCAACACACCTATTGATACGCGCACACATACGCTCGGTCTGTCGTATCCCACTGACCGGGGATATATCGGTGCTTCTTTTGATCAGTTCGATACCCAATACGGCATTCCCGGAGGGTTTATTGGCGGACATCCCAATGGCGTAGATCTGGATATTGATCGCCGGATATTTGATGGCAGGGCGGCCTTCCATTTTGATCACCAGGTGTTCAGTAGCGTAGAGGTGGATTTTACCAGGACCTTCTATCACCACTTCGAGTACGAGTCCAGTGGCAGTATTGGGTCCGAGTTTTTGTTCCACGACTACCGCGGTGATCTCAAATTGCTTATGAACACACAGGGCCAGACGCGAAATACCGTTCTGTCCCTGGGCTTTGGCCATCATAACCTCAAATTGGGGGGATTTGTTTTTACACCGCCCACGCGAGAGCAATGCGCTTCATTAGGTCTCTACCACGAATTTATTTATCGCGATATCGAATTTCAGGCTTCTGCGCGTTATACGTATGCCGACTTTGATCCGCGTCCGACGACAAGGAGTCTGGCGGCTCTCCGTGTAGGTCGCACCTTTCACGCATGGTCTGCAGCGATTAGTCCGCTTGTGACTATTACTGACCGGCTAACCGGCGGTTTAAACTTAAGCCGATCCCAGCGGGAGCCTACTATTGAAGAGCTTTATAACGATGGGCCGCATCTGGCTGCTTACACTTTTGAGGTGGGCAATGTCGATCTCGAGGCCGAAACGAGCCTGGGCTTCGAGGTCTTTTTTCATTATTTGCAACCGGGCGTCGATTTTGTTTTGAGCGGATATTGGAACGAGTTTGATACCTATATTGCCCCGCGCAATACCGGAGAGATCAATTTTGCCCAACTTTTGCCGATTTACGCTGCCGATGGTGTTGCCGCGCGATTTTTGGGTCTGGAGATGCATCTGGGGTGGCGTTTAAATACGCGTTTGAATCTGGAATTAAACGGCAGTTATGTGCGTGGCGAGAACCGGGATGAGCAGTTGCCCCTGCCCGAGATTCCGCCGCTCAAGTTTGTCGGCAGTACGACCTATCATCATCCCTATTTTACTGTTGGCGGGACTGCGGAATTTGTCGCGGGACAGGAGCGCGTGGATATATTTGAAGATCCTACGGATGGCTATGCTGTTTTCGGTGTCTATGCCCAGCGCGATATTAATACCGATCATACTCGCCATAGTATTATTCTCTCTTTGGACAACCTTTTGGATACGGAATACCGCAACCATCTTTCGCGCATTCGATCCGTGATGCCCGAGACAGGGCGGAGCATTAAAGTGCATTACAAGATGTTTTTCTTTTAATTTAGCGGTCAGATATGCTGACACTTCACTACGCCCCAGTTCAGTCTGCTGATCTGGGGCTTGCTCTTTTTGAGGTCAAGTCATATCTTTCATTTTGGAAATAATGAAAGAAAGCAAATTTTGTGGCAGAGCACATAAATGGAGGTCTGAAATGGCAACTGATCCCATGGTGGCAGAAATTTTGAATACAACGCGTTCGCTGTCAGTTGAGGAGAAGATTCAATTGATTCGCGGTATGACCGATCAAGTAGAACATGATCTTAAAGGGATAAAGAAGGCCCCAAACAGATCTCTACGAGGTATCTGGAAAGGACTAAACATCACGGATAAAGAAATACGTGAAAACCGTAAGGAAATGTGGGACAATTTCCCTCGAGAGGTTTCCCAATGACTCGTGCAGTCACTGATACACATGGTTTGATCTGGTATTTGGAGGGTAGCGTTCTTCTAGGAGCTAAGGCCAGCCAAATTTTTGATGCCTGTGAACAAGACGACGCTTTCATTTACATACCCACGATCTGTTTGGTTGAAATTCTTTATTTACAAGAGAAAGGTCGTATTCCACTTGAAAATCAGCAACTGCTTCACGATAATCTAAAAACAGGTGACAGCAATTTGGTTTTGGTAGATCTAACCCAGGATATTGTTCACAAAATAGCTGAGATACCCCGAACAATAGTGCCTGATATGCCTGACCGCATCATTGCGGGTACTGCGCTGTATATGGAATTGCCGCTGATCAGTAAAGATGAAAAAATTCAGCAATCACAAGTGGCAACAATCTGGTAAGTATCTATTGAATATCAGGAGTCTTTGGAAACCGCAAATCACTCAAGACTTGCAATAAGATATGATGTATTGCATATTTATTGGGAACCAGGGCCGGGTTTGATTGTTAAAGACACACTATTGAGATGAATCTACACACCAAATATCCATTCGTTAAAACACTGGTCGTCGTGTTGTTCATCGGCGCATTTGCCCTTGCCTTTGGGCATGCATTTGACCATGTAGAGCATGATATCCATTGTCTTGTTTGCCATTGGGTTTACAGCTTTTGTGGTCTTATCAGTGCCATAGTTATTTTTCGCGCGTTATATGTCTGTTGGTTTTATCTTCTGTCGAACGCCACATTTTTATCCCACCAGTTTTTTCTTTTGCCGCAGGGCCGATCCCCTCCAGTAGTCTCCTGAATACTGAATATCTTAATACTGAAGGTTGCTTTATTTTTGTGCCTTTTTGTGCGGGCCTGAATAAGAGGGTCTCTCTCTGTGAGCCCGTGTGCCCTGTACAGGTTTTACCATTCAGGAGACTATCATGTTTTTTAGAAGAAAATCGCTTCAACGCACTTTTGCCGCTGTGGCAGTTCTGACTCTGTTTGTGATTGGTTGTGGTAGTGATGATCCCATGTCTGAACACGAAGAGCATTTCGAACCTGAGGGTCTGGTTATCATAGATTCGGGCAATCGATTCTTCCGCTATTTTGAAGGGGCGATCGATGCCAGCGGTGGTCGGGCAGGTCATCTCGAAGTTCCCAATGGTGGACTTACTGCTAAATGGAGTATTATGTTCCTGGACCACGATGGCGACGAAATTGACCCGCCAGATGATCCAGATGACAGCTTTACATGGGCGATTGCCGATAACACAGTTGTGGAAGTTCATCAGGAGCCTGCAGATGTAGGAAAGTTTGAATTCCAACTGCGCGGCCTCAAGGTAGGCGAAACTACGATTGAGCTCCAGGTCACCCATGACGATCATGTAGATTTTCGCACGATTCCCATTCCCGTGCGTGTCGTAGATCAGTAGTTCCCTTGCCCTCACTCGGTTTTCTCAGGATAGAGTGAGGGCTTTTTCTCTGTTGGAGATTCGTTTTGAGATTCACGGCTTCTTTTTTTATTGTTGTGTTCTTTTTTTTCGCGATCAGCGCATCGCAAGAGACGCGTTTGCTCGAGGGATATGTTTTTGATCACAAGACCCAACGCGCAATGGGCAATGTCGATATCAAACTCGATGATGGCGCAGTGGGTACAATAACCGATGAACGGGGCCGTTTTGTCTTGCGTCTGTCGGAGGGCGTTCATCGCCTGTCTTTTTACCGTATCGGCTATGGGACAGCGCATCGGGAAGTCGGGGTCTCAAGCGCGAAGCTTTCCATGCTGTACGTGGAAATGGTCGCTCAGGAAATTCTTTTGGATACCATTGATGTGGTCGCCAAAAATGTCGAAACCCGTTTTGAAGAATTGTACGAAGCGACTGGCGTGCTTTCGGGGGATGAACTTCAGAAGAAGTATAGTCTCACGCTTGCCGAGACGATGAAAAACGAAATCGGCGTCGCTATCCGCAGCATGGGGCCTGCACCCGCTCGCCCGGTTATACGCGGCCTGAGTGGTGACCGCGTACAGATCAATATAGATGGTATCGAGACTCGGGATTTATCCGCTACTTCTGCCGATCACGCTGTTACGCTTGAGCCTTTTAATTCCGAGCGTCTCGAAATTATTCGGGGTCCGCGCACGTTGCTTCACACGGCATCGGCCATTGGCGGGGTTATCAATGTTGTAAAACAGAAGATACCCGAAGACCATCCGCAGCGCGTTTTTGGCAGTGTTGGTGCTTATGGCGAGACGGTCAATCGAGGGTATCTCTCAGCCGCTGGAATCACAGTGCCCGTGGGTCCGCTCGCGCTGTATGCCGAGACGACGTACCGCAATACCCGGGATGTGCAAACCCCCATTGGCAGACTTGCCAATACACCTATTGATACGCGCACGCATACGCTCGGTCTGTCATATCCCACTGATCGGGGATATATCGGTGCTTCTTTTGATCAGTTCGATACCCAATACGGCATTCCCGGCGGATTTATTGGCGGACATCCCAATGGCGTAGATCTGGATATTGATCGCCGCGTGTTTGATGGCAAGGCGGCCTTTCATTTTGATCGCCAGGTGTTCAGTAGTGTGGAGATGGATTTTACCAGGACCTTCTATCACCACTTTGAGTACGAGTCCAGCGGCAATATTGGGTCTGAGTTTTTGTTCCACGACTACCGCGGTGATCTCAAATTGCTTATGAACACACAGGGCCAGATGCGAAATACCGTTCTCGCTCTGGGCTTTGGCCATCATAACCTCAAATTGGGCGCGTTTGTTTTTACACCGCCCACGCGAGAGCTAAATGCTTCCTTAGGTCTCTACCACGAATGCACCTATCGCGACATCGAATTTCAGGCTTCTGCGCGTTATACGTATGCCGACTTTGATCCGCGCCCAAGAACAAAGAGCATTGCAGATCTCGATGTAGATCGCACCTTTCACGCCTGGTCAGCGGCGATTAGTCCGCTCGTGACTATTACTGACCGGCTAACCGGCGGTTTAAACTTAAGCCGATCTCAGCGCGTGCCCACGATTGAAGAGCTTTATAACGATGGGCCGCATCTGGCTGCTTACACTTTTGAGGTGGGCAATGTCGATCTCGAGGCCGAGACGAGCCTGGGCTTCGAGGTCTTTTTTCATTATTTGCAACCGGGCGTCGATTTTGTTTTGAGCGGATATTGGAACGAGTTTGATACCTATATTGCCCCGCGCAATACCGGAGAGATCAATTTTGCCCAACTTTTGCCGATTTACGCTGCCGATGGTGTTGCCGCGCGATTTTTGGGTCTGGAGATGCATCTGGGGTGGCGTTTAAATACGCGTTTGAATCTGGAATTAAACGGCAGTTATGTGCGTGGCGAGAACCGGGATGAGCATTTGCCTCTGCCCGAGATTCCGCCGCTCAAGTTTGTCGGCAGTACGACCTATCATCATCCCTATTTTACTGTTGGCGGGACTGCGGAATTTGTCGCGGGACAGGAGCGCGTGGATATATTTGAAGATCCTACGGATGGCTATGCTGTTTTCGGTGTGTATGCCCAACGCGATATTAACACCAATCATACCCGCCATAGTATTATTCTCTCTTTGGACAATCTTTTGGATACGGAATACCGCAACCATCTCTCGCGCATTCGATCCGTGATGCCCGAAATAGGGCGGAGTATTAAAGTGCACTATAAGATGTCTTTTTTTTAATTTAGCGGTTATTATACTTCACCAAGCCCCAGTTCAGCAGACTGATCCGGGGCTTGCTCTTTTTGAGGTCAAGCCCTATCTTTCCGCGTTGAAAATGAAAAGAATTTTACAGTGAAACACACAACGGGAGGCAGGAAGACGTGCATCATTCTACTGAATCAAAAGAAAAACTCGATATCCTCGAACACGGCGCGCCTGTTGATGGAGTGCCGCAAACGAGCGATCAACGGCTTTACATGCAGTTGCAGGTTTTTACGGATGTCAAGGATGTCGATGCCGTATCTGAGGCACTTGATCCAAGCGGTCTCGATGCCGCGCTCTATTTCGATGCACACGATCCCTGCGGTATTGGTATTGTTTTTTTGGCTGAATCGCCGGATTTGTTTGTTACTGATATTCGCGCGCTGCTCAATAGCGATCCATTCTCTGCCTTTACACGTCGCCCTGAACTTACGATGCTCGGGCGCACGTATGCCACGGGTTACGAGCCAGATCTCGAATACGCCCTTGTCACCCGACCGCGCGATAATGTGCTCAATCCCGAATGGCCCTGGGCGATCTGGTACCCGCTGCGTCGCAATGGAGCTTTTGCCCGCCTGGACCACAGGGAACAGCGCAAAATTTTGATGGAGCACGCTTCTATCGGACGTGCTTATGGACGCGAAGATTATGCGCACGATGTTCGCCTGGCCAGCTATGGTCTCGATGCCGATGATAATGATTTTGTCATTGGTTTGATCGGTGCAGAACTCTATCCGCTTTCTCGCGTTGTGCAGGATATGAGAAAAACCCAGCAAACTGCACTTTATGTCGAATCGCTGGGTCCTTTTTTTGTGGGGAAAAAACGATAGCTGAGAGGTGCAAGTGTTATGCAGGCAGAATACAATGAAAAGACCAGGCTCAGGGAAGCGACAACCATTATCACGGCAGGTGGGGTCTCAAACGCCATACTGGGTGTCGCAAAAATTGGTCTTGGCAATTTTACCGGCTACCTTCCGCTGATTGCTTCAGGGGTCCACTCGCTATCGGATATTGTATCCGATGTTATAGCCTGGTTCGCCGTGCTGATGGGATCGCGATCTGAGGAACACTGTGAGGGTTTAAGGTTCCATTACGGTCGCCGTCGTATCGAAACTCTTCTGTCGCTTTTTGCAGCTTTTCTTCTCGCGTTCGTGAGTGTGGAACTAATCATGGATGCTTTTGGCTATCACAGTCACGGTCACGGCCATGAGCAGGGGATGTCCACAGTCCTTGAAGAAAAAGCGGAAACGCATGGGACAGAAGACGGCGATGATCACGAAGACGACCATGGTCAGGAACACCCGATAGACCGCGATGAAGGTGGCTTAAGCTATGTGATCCTCATCATTGCAATTATCCTCATTTCA
This sequence comes from Candidatus Latescibacterota bacterium, assembly GCA_965205975.1. Taxonomy (GTDB): domain Bacteria; phylum Latescibacterota; class UBA2968; order UBA2968; family UBA2968; genus VXRD01. The sequence continues at coordinate 3,164,722 of OZ242195.1, read as the reverse complement.
ATAACTGTCAAGGAAATACTTTTTCGCATTACTCGAAGAAAGGGCATACGCCTGAACAGCCCCATGCTGATTGCGAAAGCATGGCATCATCGGGCCGATGCTACCAGTGCGCTGGCTGTTCTGCTGAGTATTATCATCTCGTCTTATTTTCCTTCCCTCAGGCTGATCGATCAGATTACCACTGTCGTGATCGCGAGCCTGATTTTACACAGTGCCTGGGAGGTCGGGAGTACCGCGGTTAAAGAGCTGATAGATTACGCCCCTTCGTTAAAGGTGATAGCCCTGATTGAAGAGATGGCGGAGAAGGTAGAAGGCGTCACCTTTACGCACAATATTCGCATACGGACCATGGGGGGTGCTCTGTATGTTGAATTAACAGCGGAGACCGATCCGGATATCACGATAACAGAAGGATACGCTATCGTGAAACAAGTCCGTGAGAATATTATGGATCAAGTGCCCAATGTGATTGATGTGACCACTCTGCTGACGCCCAAAGGCGAATACGTGCGGCAGTTTTGGGCTGAGGAGAGATAAAAATCATCTTACAACTTTTCCAAAATCATCTTACGCATCGTATATGCCATCAGGGGCGGGCACCATTTGCCCAGGAGGGCGAGTGTTCGATTGGCTGCGCCTGGTACGATGAGGTGTTTTTTCTTTTTTATGCCTCGAAAGATGTGGTGCGCCAATGTTTCGGGTGGCATGCGTTTTTCTTCGCGTGTGTTGTGCGGGCTGTGACGCCGCGCATGGGCTGTGCGCGTTGGGCCGGGAAAAACTGTTGTGACGTGAATATTCTGCGGCGCGAGAGCGATGGATAAACTGCGTGCGTAGGAGGCCAGGCCGCTTTTGGTCGCGGCATAAGTTGCAGCACCCGGATAGCTCGTGTAGTGGGAAAGGGAAGAGATGAAGGCTATGGACGCGCCTTTTGTGATCTGGTCAGCTTTTAGCAATGCGGTTGTGAGTAGCATAGGTGCGTAGAAGTTCACGGCGATTACGCGTTCGTGATTTTCTATGCTTATGTCGGGGAATCGTCCGACGGCGTTGATGCCCGCGTTGTGTATCAATACGTCAATCGGTTTTTCCTGGGTTAGTTTGGTGAGAGCACGGGCGATGCCTGCTTCTGAGCGCAGGTCTGCAATGACAAATCGCGCATCCAATTCCCGCTCGACTATCGCCGCGCCCGCGGCATCTATATCCACGCCCGTTATGGCATATCCCGCCTGTGCAAAGCGATGGGCAAGTGCTTTGCCGATTCCATGCGCCGCGCCTGTAATGACCGCGTGTTTCACGTTGCTCGCACCATGGCATTGACTATGCCTTCGCAATAGCGTCCCAAAAATCGCGCCCATGCATTTCTCCATCCAATTGTCACAATAAATCGCCGTCCATCTATCGCTTGTGTGATTTTTTGAGCGACCTTTTCTGCAGACGGAAATCCCTTTGTCTTTTCGCTGTCCATGCCAATTTTTCGATGCAATCCCGTGCGCGTCGCTCCCGGGTGAATGATCTGTACATTTACGTCGCCCTCGATTTGCAAATTGCGTCCCAGGGTGTTGAGGGCTTCTTTGCTGGCTGCGTACACGGCGTAATCCGGACAGGGAAAGGCATGTGTGATTGAGCCGATCAGTACGAGTTTTCCATTGGCTTGCAGGTATGGCATCAGGGCGTGTGTCAAGCGCAAGGGTGCCATCAGGTTGACTGCTACGATCTCTCGAATGTTTTCCGCGCTTTGTTCTGCGATGGTTCCAAAATATCCGGTGCCAGCATTTTGAATTACCAGATCTATGGCGTCGATTTTTTGCGCGTTTAGAAATGCGCATACCCGCTTTGTACAATCATTCTGCGATAGATCTGCGCGACAATATGTGTCTTTGGTGTACAACGCATCATTGAGTGTGTCCAGTGTGCGTCTGCCCACCAGTACTAACCTGTCTCCGCGCGTCCGATAGGTTTTCGCAAGTGCCCGGCCAATCCCATCTGTTGCGCCGGTGATCAGGACTGTTTTTTTACATTGCATTTGCTCTTGACGCCTCTCTTTCTGTCATGTAATATGCTCCTAACTTAATACAGGAGTCCCACATGATCCAGCGTCTTGAAACCTATCAGTGTTTGCGTCATATTGAAACGGAAATTGTATCGGGTGCTGACAGAGGACAGAGTTGATGACTGTTGACATATATGTTGCTCCCCGTTATATTGGTTTTACCAATAGTATCTGACGCAACTGGCGAATATCCGGAAATGACCGGAGGGGAGCGTTAGAACAAATATTCAAAGGGTCGATCGCCTGGGCTCAATCCATTAGAGGATTGGGCTTTTTTTATTTTTAAAAGGATTGTCTTATGTCTCAAGATGGACTGATTCTTCGTTATGGTTGCAACCCGCATCAATCTGATGCGCGTGCGTATTCTCCCAGCGGCAAATTGCCCTTCACAGTGCTCAATGGCGCGCCGGGTTATATCAATCTGCTCGATGCGCTCAATTCCTGGCAACTCGTGCGCGAGCTTAAAGAGGCGCTCAGTCTGCCAGTAGCTGCCTCTTTTAAGCACTTAAGCCCCGCTGGTGCGGCTGTTGCGGTTCCCATGTCTGACGCTTTGCAAAGGGCGTATTTTGTCGATGATCTCGATCTTTCGCCTCTGGCTACGGCTTATGCCCGCGCTCGGGGTGCGGATAGGCTCTCTTCTTTTGGCGATTGGGTGGCTTTGAGTGATGAGGTGGATCAATCGACTGCGCGTTTGCTCAGCCGCGAAGTGTCCGATGGCATTATTGCGCCGGGGTATCAACCAGAGGCGTTCGATATTTTAAAAAAGAAAAAGGGCGGTAGTTATGTCATTCTCCAGATGGATGAATCGTACGCGCCTGCCGGTCCGGAGTCTCGCGATGTTTTCGGTGTTGTTCTGGAACAGACGCGCAATACCAAAGCTATTAACACAGACATTTTAACGAATATTGTGACAAAGAATAAAGAGATTTCGCCCGAAGCACAGCGCGATATGCTCCTGGCGACTATTGCTCTGAAGTACACGCAATCCAATTCGATGTGTTTTGCCTTTGATGGACAGGTTATCGGCAATGGTGCCGGGCAGCAAAATCGTCTGGCATGTACGGATATTGCCGCGGGTAAGGCCGAAGCGTGGTATTTGCGCCAGCATCCGGATATTCTCAATTTCAAATTTAGAAGAGGTCTGAGACGCCCTGAAAAGATCAATGCTATTGAAGCTTATTTGCGCGGCAATATGACCGATGAGGAATGTCGGGTTTGGGAAGCCTGTTTCGATACTGTGCCTTCTCCTTTGGAGGAGGGCGTGCGACGAGAGTGGATTGGACAGATGGACAATATTGTGCTCAGTTCCGATGCGTTTATCCCTTTTCGAGATAATATTGATCGCGCCGCTCGCACAGGTGTCAAATACGTGGTTGAGACCGGAGGTTCGGTGCGCGACGACGATGTTATCGCAGCCTGCGATGAATACGGTATGCTTCTGGTTATGACCGGGGTGCGTTTGTTCCACCATTGAGAATTAAGGGGCGGAAGCAGGACGGGCTGATGGATGATTGCCAAACCTTAACGTAACGTCAAAGTTTTTCGTTGACATTGATGTTGTGTTGAGGTATATTTTTTCGCCCAACTTTAACGTTACGTAAAAGTTTGTCTGTTTCGCTCATAAAAACGAGGTGTTTTGTCGTGTCAAAATGCAATGATGGTTTGATGCATATTGGGAAATTGGCGAAAGAAGCCGGTACGACCACCCGCACAGTGCGCTATTACGAAGAGATGGGTCTGATATATCCCGAATGTCGAAGTAGCGGTGGTTTTCGATGTTATTCCCACGAGCAACTTGCGCGGTTGCGCATGATTTTGAGTCTGAAAGAGATGGAATTTGATCTCGAACATATCAAGGTCATTATTGACAAACGCGAGCAAAATAAAACTGCAGGTGAACTCGCGCATGATATTCTCGAAGATCTCAATGACAGGCTTAAAGAAGTCGAAGAACAGATTGAACACTACAAGCATATACGCAAAACGCTGACCCAAACCATAGCCAGTATCTGCGCGTGTTTGCCCTGTGATCTCAGAGTTGAAGAGCGTCTCTGTCCAGCGTGTCAAACGCTCAACCAACCGACGTGTCAGTCCGTACCATTTTTTCATTCCCCATCAACTGCCGAGACACTGGAATTAAAGCTATGAAAAAAGAACAAAAAAAATCAGTAGATTCCTTAACGGGAAGCGATTCCCCTTTGGATGATTCTTCGCAAGCACAGCTTACAGATCTTTATTTGCGCGATATTCGCAAATACACACCTCTTTCCCGCGAAGATGAGGTCAAAGCCATAAATGCCGCGCGCAAGGGCGACCAAAAGGCGCTGAATCATCTCATTACAGCCAATTTGCGTTTTGTTGTGCGCGTGGCTGGTGAATACACGGGGCGTGGGTTGCCTCTTTCCGATCTTATTGCCGAGGGCAATATGGGTCTTATACGCGCTACCCAAACCTATGATCCCGAGCGCGGGTACAAGTTTATCACTTATGCAGTGTGGTGGATTCGCCAGGCCATGCTCTCTGCTCTCAATCGGCAGACGCATCCGATTGCGTTTCCGGTCAATCAAATAGATGATCGCGATGTGCTCAACAAAGTGTCTGCCGCACTTTCACAAACATATGGTCGCGTTCCCACGATTGACGAGTTGGCTTCGGAAACCGATTTTTCAACTCGACGGGTGCGCAAGGCACTTCAAACGAGCCTGGCGTCTGTCTCACTCGACAGGCCAGTATATGAAGATGGTGACCGTCAGTTTGCCGATGTTGTTCCCGACGATGCGCCCCTGCCAGATGAGGATGTGCATGCCAGCCGATTGCGCGATCTTTTGCACAAGGGTCTGGCCGATTTGCCCGAGCGCGAAGCCGAGATTATCAACCGCTATTTTGGCCTGGATGTTGACAACGCGGAATCGCTGGAGCAAGTGGGCAAGCGTTTTCACATTAGCCGCGAGCGCGTGCGCCAGCTCAAAGACCGCGCGCTCGGGCGGTTGCGCGAGCATATGGACATAGATGAAGTAGCATTATAGAGGAGTGATGAATGATTATTGATACGCATATCCATATTTACGATCCCACTCGTCCAGAGGGTGTGCCTTTTCCCGAGCCGGATGACGAGATTTATCGCCGCGTTATGCCCGAAGACTACAGAGCGCTGGTCGCGTCTGAAGGGGTTACGGGGGCTATTATTGTCGAGGCGAGTACATGGGTCGAAGACAACCAATGGGTGCTCGATGTGATTGAGGATGATCCGTTTATCGTGGGGCTGGTTGGCAATCTCGATCCGCGCGCTGAGGATTTTGGCGATCATCTCAATCGCCTATCTCCCAATCCGCTCTTTTTGGGGATTCGCCCGCGCACTCATCCCTGGGAGCGCGAAGATTTGGGCGAGATGGCAGGTGCTTTTGAGAAGCTCGTCGAACGCGATCTCGAACTCGATTCGGGGGTCAATGAGGCGGTTATCGAAATCGCGCGTCGGCTGCCCGATCTCCGCATTGTGATCAATCACTGCGGCAATGTTCCGGCAGATGGCAAGCCCATCGCACCCGAGCGTTTGGAGCTTATGCAAAAAGCCGCCGAACAGCCCAATATTTTTTGTAAGGTGTCGGGTCTGATGGATTTGCGCTGTCAGGTTATTCCGGCGCCCACAGATCCCGATTTTTATGTGTATTTACTCGACGCGCTCTGGCAGCTTTTTGGTGAAGATCGCGTGATTTACGGGAGTGATTGGCCTGTTCTCGAACGCAGCAAGCGCACCCCGGCTGAGGCGCAACGCCTTGTGTATGATTATTTTTCTCAGAAGGGTGATGCAGTATTGGAGAAGTATTTTTGGAAGAATGCAAAGGTCGCATATAAATGGCCGGATAGATGAGGTGGTACAAACTATGCAAGTTATACCTTCTGGCGGCGCACTGGGCGCTGAAATTCGGGGGCTTGATCTTTCGCAGGGACTCGATGATGATATTGTCCAGGCTATTCGTCAGGCATTGCTCGATTACTGTGTGGTGTATTTTCGCGATCAGGATTTGAGTGAGGAAGATCAGATTCGTTTTACCAATTATTTTGGTCGCGCAGTCGAACACGTTCGCAAACAGCTCGACCGCGAACACAAAGAGATTTTTATTGTTTCCAATATCGAGGAGAACGGCCAGCCCATCGGTGCTTTGGGCGATGGGGAGGTTAGCTTTCACTCCGATTTGTCGTATCTCAAGCGCCCGGGCACGATTTCCGTTCTTTATGCGCTTGAGATTCCCAGTGCAGGGGGCAATACCCAGTGGTGCAATTGTTATGCCGCATATCAAGCGTTAGATGATGATATGAAAAAACGGCTCACGGGATTGCGAGCCGTACATCGCCATTATGTTGAGGAACAAAACCCACCCGAGCGCGTTGACCATCCGGTCGTGCGCACCCATCCAGAAACCGGGCGCAAGTCGCTTTATGCCGGTCCCCATCTGACCAAATATGTTCTCGATATACCCACCGATGAGAGCGACGCGCTTCTCAAGGCGCTTTTTGAGCACGCCGCCCGTCCCGAGTTTTTATGGACTCACATCTGGCAGGTTGGCGATCTTGTGATGTGGGACAATCGCCCCACGATGCATCGCCGCGAACCCTTTTCTCCATCGGAACGCCGCATGATGAAACGCACGCAGGTTTTTAATGCGGATGATATCCCGTTTGAATGAGGGGGGCGTCACACCCGGTGTAGATGGGTTCCCTTGCTCTCTCGCATGTCTGTTATCCACCGCGTACACCATTCGTCAAAGCTGTTTTGTACAGATGCGGGGTTTTCTTTGCTCTGGACGATAAATTCGGGCCAGAATGGGCGTCCTGTAGGTGTGCCCGTTTTTTGGAATCGCAGGTCCATGCTCCAGCGCACGATATTTGTGCGGTTTGGCTGGCCTCTGTGCGGGGTGTACGCACTCATCATGAGTACGTCGCCGCGTTTCATGATGCAGTTTACAGGTTCAATTTCCGGCATGTACATGGGTTTGATCATGGTGCCGCCTTCGCGCTGGTGTTCGAGCAGTCCCATGGGTACTACGCCCGGCAATACTTGTAAGCATCCGCGTTCTGGGGTGACATCTACGAGTGGTATCCAGCAGGTTATGATTTCCGAGATGTCCGCTTCTTCTTTTGTTACGCCCTGGTCCTGATGCCAGGGTACCTGTCCGGGTTGTGTTTCGCGCGCGGGCAAGTAGGGGCGAAAATGCTGAATGGGGCTCAGGGTTATTTCTGGTCCTATGAGGCTTTCAACGGCGGATAATAATTGTTCGTTGAAGAAGATGTCGAACATCGGTTTCACACGCGCGCGCATGATGTCGAATCCACCCGCAAAACTGCGCAGTGCGTCATATCCTTCATCGTCTAATTCCCGTGCAATCGCGGCTAAGCGATGGCTGAAGGACTTGTCTGCATGTACGGATGAGATCGCCCCTTCTTCCAATAGTTCTTGTGCCTTTTGATTGATCAATACGTCATAAGCGTGTTCAATCGGTTCAAAGGCTGAATCATCCAATACATTTTCCGCAATCAAAAATCCCCGATCGCGATACTGGTCAATTTGATTTTGTGTCAATGACATGGTGTGTTTTCTCCTGGTGAAAATGGCGGGTTGACGCCTGTTTTTTTTATCGCAAAACGATTTCGACCCGCGCTACGCCTTTTACATTTGCACAGCGGTCGTCGTGTCCGGGTATGATCAGTCGTAGGGGTCCGCCATAGCTGGCGGGCAGGGGTTGTCCTTCCAGTCCGTAGATTAACAATCCTTGCTCCCGGACGAGGGCGAGATCAACGGTGGCTGAGAAACGGTCGGCGTCTGCGTAAAAGATTGCGTCGGCATTGGGTGTTTGGTCCAGTACTTCGCGTACCCAAACGCCCTGTCCCTGACGGTCGGGGACGAGTGTACTTATATCTGCGATCTGATTTGGTAGTGTGGCGAAATTTTCAAAGTCGAGAGTTCGAGAGGCATTCGGTGTTTCTATTGTCAATATGGGTGTGTTTTGGGTGCTTTTCAGCGCGGCTGCCATGCGGTCCCGGATCATGTCGAATAAGCGGGGATCACCGCCCAATGGGTTGGTGAGGAGGATGCGTATTTGCGGGTTTTCATTTTGGAGAGATGCGATGCGTTGCAATAAGTTTTCGCGCATTGCATCGGGCAGGGCGATCAGTGCGGGGAAGATGAGAATTTGATCGTTTTCTTCAGCGGTACGCACGCTTTCTTCCAGTTTATCAAAGGAAGTGGCTACTACCTGATCGGCGATTTTGGCGTCGGTTGCCGCGTTGATAAACTGGCGAGAAACTTGTATTTTACTTTCAGCACAAATTAAGAGTAATGTGTTCACGATATTCGCGTCCTATTCAGGCAACACTCGGCAAAAGTGATAATAACTGGTTTACCTATCATGCATCCGATCATTCCATTTGAAAACCTGCCTTTAGGCTTCCAGATTTTCCTGGTTCTCACGTCCGTTTTTATTTTGGTCGGCATTGGATGTATTTTGTGGCAGATGATCCGCGCAATACGCGATAAAAGAGAATGATGGATGGCCATCTTAAACAGCCATTTCCGCGCGGATGGTGTCGTGGTGCTGGTAATTGATGAGTTCAAAGTCGTCCATTGCAAAATGGTCGATTTCGGTTTGTCCGCGATCTTTTATCCGCAATTTAGGCAGGGAATATGGCTCCCGAGATAGTTGTTCTTTTACTGCGTCGAGGTGGTTTAAGTAGATGTGCGCGTCGCCCAGGACGTGGATAAATTCATGGGGTACGAGGCCCGTAATTTTTGCGACCAGGTGCAATAATACGGAATAGGATGCGATGTTGAGGGGTACGCCCAGGAACATGTCGCACGATCGTTGGTACATTTGTAGAGATAATTTACCTTCTGCGACGTAGAATTGGAAGAAGCTGTGACACGGGGGTAGGGCCACGTCCCGAGTGCCTATTTCCGCTGCGTTCCAGGCATTGACCATGATGCGCCGGGATTCGGGGTTTTCTCGGATTAAATCAATCGCATTTTGAAGCTGATCTACTACTTTCCCGTTGGCGCCTTTCCATCGCCGCCACTGTACACCGTAAATACGTCCCATGCTGCCGTCGTTTTTATCTATCCCCAGGCGGTTCAAATAATCTTCGTAATTGCCATCCCACAGCCGATTGCTTTTCAAATAGGTTTTTAAGTCGTAGATGTTGTCGGATCCGGATATAAACCACAGGAGTTCCGATAGCAACGATTTCCACACCAGTCGCTTGGTTGTTACTGCGGGAAATCCGTCTGCCATTGCATAGCGCGCATGCAGGCCAAAACACGAGATTGTGCCCACTCCCGTGCGGTCACCCTTTTTTACGCCGTGGTCCAATACGTGTTGCAGTTGGTCGAGATATGTGTGCATGAAGACCCCCAGTGGAAAAAATATAATAATAAAAGGGGGAGAAGTAAGAGATTGGAATAGTGGGAAGAAGGGAGTTGCCGATCTTAAATTTTTCCGAAATGACAATGCCTACACTTCTTGTAGAGATTTAGCGGCAAAGATCGTCAAGCGCAATTCTTCGCCGAACAATTCATAAACAGGCGTTTGACCGCTGAGGGTCTCGCTTTCGTTTAAGATGATGCCTACGCCTTCGCCTCGTCGCTCTAAAAAGTGTCGTCGGATTACTTGTCTGCTCATTGTGTCATGCAAGGTGATTTCCGAGAGCAAGCGGGCGAGCAATTCATTGCGGGTGGCTTGTGCATAGCGCAAATTTTCCACGGTTACGGTGTTTGCCAACGCGCCAGGCGAATAGAGTTCGAGCCTGTCTGAAAACATGAACAAACGAATTTTCGAGCCGGTTTTTGAATAATCTCTGTGTACAACGGCGTTCACCAGGGCTTCAAAAACGGCTCGCATGTTGTATTGTGGTCGTTCAATTCTGCCAATGTCTTTGCGCGCCGATACCTCATTGAATTTTTCGACAAATTTGAAGGCGTCTATGATCTGTTGGTCCAAAGGCCCCGTAAAATCTTTGGCATCAATCTGGTAGTTCGCATCTTTTTTCATTCCCCGATAAAAAACAGCTTGGATGAAACTGTTGTAGAGATACTCATCGGGATTATCATGGCACATTAACACACCGGCGACTGATGCGCGGTATTCTCCCCCTTCTTTCACGAGCAAACGCCTTTTAAGCAGATCTTCGACTTCCTGATCGGGGAAGCCTTTGGGGATAAATCGCTGATAGAGTTCTCGCCTTAGTGTGTCTTTATTCGTATTCGGCACAAACTGTTCGTCAAAAGAGATAATACGCGCTTGTGAGCGAGCTTGTAGCAATCTGCCCAATTGCTCTGTCGTCATTTTGCGTCTGGTATCCCCTTGTCGCAAAAAGAATCCGTTGCTGCTCTGGTGTGCCCACAAACTCCGCGCAATATTGATATAAACCAGTGTTTTTTGTTCCCCCGCCTCATCGGGAACCCGGATACTATCTACGAAATAATCTACGAGAGGAGGTTCTATCAGGTCGTGGCATATCTCCGTAATAAAATGAATCAGTCTCGGGACATTTTCGATATCGATACCGAGGATTTCCCGATTATCGGAAACGCCGAAAATCACGACTCCCCCTTGCTGATTCGCAAATGCAGCGAACTCATCGGACAGCCCATTCCGATGTGGTCTAAATTGTCCGCCAACAAGTTTGACTTCTTTGAACTCAACGCCGGAGCTTTCTCCCGATTCAATTTTTTCCAGAATTTCTCGTTCGCTGAGCATATCAATTCTCCAGATAAATATGCTTGTCCTCTGCTCAAACGCCTACAGAAACCCAAAGAAGACCTTATTCTCCGCGTTCATAATATACGACTGTGAATTGATCATACACCTTTTTTTTTAAAATGATCCATTCATCTTCGTCAAATTCGGGGAAGTATTCATCGCCTGGGTATTCTGCGTCGATATATGATAGGATCATCCGATCTGCTTTTGATAGCGTGGCGCGATAAATTTGGCCGCCGCCGCAGATGAATACTTTGCGGCCATAGGATTTAGCCTTTTCAATGGCTTCTTCGAGCGATCTGCATACATCTACGCCTTTTGTGTCGGGCATGGTTCGGCTTACAATGACATGCAGGCGGTCCGGCAGGGGTTTGCCACCCCAGGATTGATATGTTTTGCGCCCTACCAATAAGGTATGTCCGGTTGTTGTGCGCCGAAAGTGCTTCGATTCTTCAGAGATGTGCCAGGGCATTTTGTTGTCCCGACCAATGACGCGGTTTTTGTCCATTGCAGCGATGATGGTCATGATTTCTCCTGTTAGCGGTTAGCCCCAGCCTCCAGCCCCTCTTTTGCCTTTCATCCGCCTTTCATCTGCGTCCATCTGCGGATTATACAGCCTCAATTTCCAATAGGGCGTCAGTTTTTACGACATGTCCGATTAGGTCGTGTTCGGTTGCATCGGTGATTTCTACTTCGACAAAGTCGCCGATGTTTGCGGGACCCGTGAAGAATACGGCGCCGTCGATTTCCGGGGCGTCCATTCGCGTGCGGCCGATGTAGTGATATGCCGGGTCGTCTGAGGCTTCATCTACGAGTACTTTGAAGGTGCGTCCTATGTGCGTAGCGTTTAATTCGCCCGATATTTGCGCCTGCAATGCCATGAGGTCGTTCAACCGTTCGCGCTTGATGTCTTCGGGTACGTCGTCTTTCAATGCGCCCGCCTGCGTGCCTTCTTCGTGCGAATAGGTGAATCCGACGAGGCGGCTGAATTGCATTTCATCGACAAAGTCCATGAGTTCTGCGAAGTGTTCATCGCGTTCGCCGGGAAATCCGGTGATGATTGATGATCGGATGGTCAAATTGGGTATGCGTTCGCGCAAGGTGTAGATGAGTTTGCGAATGCCCGCTTTTGTGGTGCCCCGGTTCATGGCTTTTAGTATGGGGTCTGATGCGTGCTGGATGGGCAGGTCGATGTAGGCGCACAATTTTTCTTCGGTCGCGAGGAGGTTGATTAGTTCATTGCGCCAACCGGTTGGATAGGCGTATAACATTCGCACCCAGTCGAGTTTCTCGATTTGGATGAGTTCTTTTAGTAAGTCTATCAGCCGGGGTTTGCCGTACAGGTCTGCGCCATATCGCATGGTGTCCTGGGCGATAAGGGCGATTTCGCGGACGCCGTTGCCGATCATACGATAGGCTTCGGCGATGAGGCGGTCCAGGTTTGTACTTTTGTTTTTTCCGCGAAAGCTCGGGATGGCGCAAAATGCACATGTTCTGTCGCATCCGTCCGAGATTCGCAAGTACGCCCAGTGTTTTGGGGTGAGGAGATGGCGCGCCTCTGCGTCTCGGATGGTGTGTATGCGCGATGTGCCCAACAGGTTATCGCAGTGTGCGACGATTTCGCGTTCGCCAGCAAGGCCCACGATCATGTCTGCTTCGACGAGTTCGGTTTCTAATTCTGTTCGGTACCGCTCGGCCAGGCAGCCCGTGACGATGACGCCGCGACAGCGTCCGTTTTTTTTGTATTCTGCGGCGTCCATTACTGTTGCTATTGATTCTTCTTTGGCTGGTTCGATGAATCCGCAGGTGTTGACGACGATGATGTCGGCGTTTTCAGCGTGGTCCGAGAGGTCGTAGCCGTTGAGTTTGAGGAGGTGGTGCATGCGCTCGGAATCAACGGTGTTTTTGGGGCAGCCCAGGGTGATGAGATTGATTGTTGGCATAGTGTATTTTTGGTTTGGGTTTAATTTTTGGATATGGCCTGTACGCCGAGTTGTGATCCTGTGAGGACCTGGACTTCGATGCCTGCTTGTGTGTCGCGGATGAGGTCATTATCAAATATAATGCGTCCAGGCTCAAACAGGAGTACCAGGGTAGATCCTCCAAATTGAAAATAGCCCTTTTCCTGCCCACGTTCTACAGTGCCCGGCTGGTATGTTTGGACGATGCGCCCCACGCCCCAGCCCGCTACTTCCAGGATCACGATGCGGCCAAAGTGTTCGGTTTCGAGGTATGTTATTTCGCGTTTGTTGTGGGCAAATAAGTCGGGTTTTACGTCGAGGGCAATGGGGTTGACGAGATAATAGCGTCCAGAGATTTTAGCAGATGCAGTTGCGATGCCAGCTACGGGAAAGTGGTAGCGGTGGTAGTCTGCCGGGGCCAATCGAATGACGAGCGCAGCACCATTTCTGTAGGGGATTGCGGATTCTTTTGATGATAGGAGATGCGCAATATCGACATGGGAACCTTTGACGGGTAGGCGGGTTTGTGCATCCAGTTTGGGATATGCGAGTACTTTTCCATCGGCGGGTGAACAGAAGATGTGGGGATCGGCGATAAAGGGACGTGCGTTGGGTTTGAGTTTGCGAGAGAAGAAGGCATTTAAGTTCTCGTATTGGTCCAGTGGCAATTCGATTTCGTCCAGGTTGATGTCGTATTTTTGTATAAATGCCTGGATTTTCTTTCGCGATCCCGATAGGTCCATCCATTTGCCGAGTAGCCAGCAAAATGGGTATGTGTTCAGGAATATGTTGTATATAAATATTGCCACGCGAGATCGCGCGACAGCATATTGAATGCGGGGCAATATGAGCGGTTCGGAGATCATTTCATCTGTTTTGCGGTTGCGATAGGTTATTTGTTTGGTCATGATCAGGAGCTATACAAAAGACTTAGGCCAAAATGTTTCTGGCCGGGTTTCAAAGGTCATGCGTTCCTTTTTTGTCGGGTGTATTATGGTCAGGCTCTGTGCGTGGAGGGCGATGGCGCGGTTGGGAAATGGTTTGCGCGATCCGTACTTGTAATCGCCCAGTACGGGGTGGCATATATTTGCGAATTGTACGCGTATTTGATGATGGCGTCCAGTGGCGAGGTCCACGCGGACTGAGGATATGCCTTTGTGGTATGCCAGTCGCTCGTAAGTGAGTTCTGCGCGTTGTCCATGAGGGGCGTTTACGATGCGGCTTTTTGTCTGTCGCCGCGCGATGTGGTTTACGAGATGGCCGTTTTCAGGGGTTTTGCCGTGGACGAGAGCGATATAGTGTTTTTCAACGGTTCGCTCCCGAAATTGTTGCGATAAGCGGCGCGCCGATGTCGATGTGCGTGCAAAGACGACTACGCCCGATACGGGACGGTCCAATCGGTGTACGAGTCCGAGAAATACGTTGCCGGGTTTGTTGAATTTGACTTTGAGATAGGCTTTGCCCATGTCCAACAAGTTTTCATCGCGAGTGTGGTTGCCCTGTACGAGCATGCCCGCGGGTTTGTGTACGACCAGCAGGTGATTGTCGAGGTAGAGGATGTCCATTGTGACTGAAATTTACAGGTTAAAGATTAAAAGCGCAACTGATGTGGGCATTTTGCGGTTGACCGCAGGATGTGAATGGGATAGCTTGCAGCGTTTGGTGGATGGTGGTTTAGCTTCTTGCGGGGATTAGATGAAAAACTTTTTTGTTTTGCTCATGATGATTACAGCACCGCTCAATGCGGATGAGAGTCTTCATAGATCAGCGATTGATGCGATGGTTATGGCGACGCGCTATTTTCGCATCGATGTTGCGACTCATGGCGGTTATTTGTGGCGGTATAAGACCGATTTTTCTATGCGCGAGGGCGAAGGTACAGCGTCGCCTTCGACGATTTGGGTGCAGCCGCCGGGTACGCCTGCTGTGGGTATGGCGTTTTTGGAGGCTTATGAGGCTACGGGCGATACGCTGTTTCTCAATGGTGCTGTTGAGGCGGCGCGTGCGCTTGTGTGGGGGCAACTCGCTTCTGGCGGTTGGGATTATCGCATTGATTTTGATGCGGAGGGAAGCAAGCGTTGGCACTTTCGGCGCGATGTCGAGCGGGGCGATGTCGATACGGGGGACCGCCTCAATCGCACGACGCTCGACGATAATAATACGCAGAGTGCGTTGCAGTTGTTGATGCGGGTCGATAAGGTGCAAAGTTTTGAGGATGAGGAGGTTCACGCGGCGGTGCTATTTGGTCTCGATGCGCTTCTCAAGGCGCAGTATCCAAATGGCGCGTGGCCGCAGCGGTTTGAGGTTTTTCCCGATCCGGAAAAGTTTCCGGTGAAGAGGGCGCGTTATCCCGAAACGTGGTCGCGGACCTATCCCAATACGCGCTATTTGGATTATTATACGTTTAATGATAATGCGATTGCCGATGTGATCGAGACGATGGTCGAGGCGTACGGTGTTTACGGCGATGACCACTATCTCGATGCGGCGAAACGGGGTGGCGATTTTATTATTTTGGCGCAGATGCCCGAGCCACAACCCGCGTGGGCACAGCAGTACAATTTGGATATGGAGCCGACCTGGGCGCGCCGTTTTGAGCCGCCTGCTGTTACGGGTGGCGAGAGTTTTGGGGTTTTGCAAGTGCTTTTGGATTTGTATTTGGCGACCGGAGAGGCGCGTTTTTTGGATCCGGTTCCCGGCGCGCTGGATTGGGCAAAACGCTCGCTTCTGCCCGATGGTCGCCTGGCGCGGTTTTACGAGCTTCAGACCAATCGGCCGCTGTTTTTTACCCGCGATTATGTGCTTACGTATGACGATTCGGATTTGCCTACGCATTATGCGTTTAAGGTGAGTGGGAGTCGGATTGAGCGGGTTGAGGTTCTGTACAATCGCATCAGGGCAGAGGGGCGGGAGAAGATTTTGTCTGAGCGCGGGCGCGTTACCAGCCCTGGTGACGATCGCGTGCAGGAAGTTATTGATGCGCTCGATGACCGGGGGCGCTGGGTCGAGCAGGGATCGTTGAGAAATCCAGAGAATAGACGCGAGCGCATTGATGCGGAGATTCTTTCGTGTCGTACGTTTATTCGGAATCTGAGCTTGCTGGCGCGCTATGTGAAAAGCAGATCCGCAGATGAACGCAGATGAACGCAGATTTGTAAACGGAAAATAAATGAGGAGATGCTATGCCTGAACTCGAAACGCGACGTCTTGGTCGCACGGAACTTAAACCCAAAGCGATTGGTCTTGGCTGTGCTTTTCTCGGCAGTCCGCAGCGGGTTTCTGATGATGAGGGGATTGCGACTGTGCGGGAGGCGATTGATCGGGGGATTAATTTTATCGATACGTCTGCTGCTTATGGCGGGGGCGAGAGCGAGCGGCGCGTGGGTCTCGCGCTTCAAGGAGGATACCGGGAGAAGGTTTATTTGCAGACTAAAGCGGGTACCCATCGAGATCGGCGGCACGATTTTTCGGCGAAGTCGATTCGGTGGACAGTTGAGAATAGTCTGAGACAGCTCAAGACGGATTATATCGATGCGTTGCTTATCCACGATCCGAGGGATATAGAAGAGGTGTATTCACCGGGTTATGCTTCGGATGAGCTTTTGAAGATGAGAGACGAGGGTTTGATCGGCTATACGGGTATTGGCTGTCGTTCGCACGATTTTCACCGCTATGCGATTGAGACAGGGGTTTGCGATATTGTGATTACGTTTCTCGATTATACGTTGCTGAGTCAGACGGCTGCGGAGACGACGATTCCTCTCGCGCTTGAGCACGATGTGGGTGTTATTCTGGCGAGTGTGCAGGGTATGGGTGTTCTGGCAGGTCCCAGGCCCGATGTCGAGTTGTCTGATCGCCGGTATCCGGGACAGGCAGAGCGCGCTGTTGCGATGTGGGAGTGGTGCAATGCGCGGGGGATTAGTATTCGTCGCTTTGCTCTGCAATTTTGTCTGGCAGCACCCTTAAATGGCAATGGCATGCTTCTTGTGGGGCCAGCTTCTCCCCGCGAACTCGACGAGGTGCTCTCCGATGCCACTGCCGATGTCAATCTCGATCTGTGGGGGGAGTTTGAGAGGGCGTTTGGGGTTGGGTTGTGATTGAAGTGTGAAGTAGGAAGTAAGAAGTGTGAAAATTAAATCGTAGGAGCGGCATCCCTGCCGCGACAGTAGGGGCGACCCTTGTGGTCGCCCTGTTTTTTATACCTATTTCTATGGTTACAACCCGATGATCATTATTAAAAAAGATATTTAACGAGATTTTTTCTCTTTTTGACTTGTTTTTCAGCTAAAATTCTCTAAATTTAATATGATATAAATCGAAAATATCATATTAGGAGGTGGTGAGATGATAATCAGTTTCTCAGCCGAAAACTGGATGTCTTTCCGCGATCCAACAACTTTTTCGATGGTTGCCAGCCGAGAGCGTCAGCATGGAGAACGCGTTCCAAAGCTCGGCAAGTACCAAACGCGAGTTCTTCCGATTGCGACAATTTATGGCGGCAATGCATCGGGCAAGACCAATTTTTTTAAGGCTCTAAATTTTGCCAAGACGCTGGTTATTAAAGGTACCAGGCCCAACAGCCTGATCCCAATTGAGACATTTCGGTTGGGTGCTGAGGGGAAAAGTCAGCCTTCGCGCTTTGCTTTTGAGTTGCTGATTGACGAGACCATCTACGATTTTAGCTTTGCAGTGACCCAAAAGGAGGTGCTGGAAGAAAGACTGGTTAAGATCACGAGTACGAGTGAAAAAGTGCTTTATAATCGCCGTGACGGCGAACTCAGCTTTGACAAATCGCTCTCCAAAGACGATTTTTTTCCATTTGTTTTCAGGGGAACCCGGGACAATCAGCTTTTCCTGACCAACTCCGTATCCCAAAATATCGACAATTTCAGGCCGGTCTATGACTGGTTTAAGTATACGCTTATACTGATAGCACCCGACCTGCGATTTGGTCCCTTCGAGCTATTTTTTGATGAAGGACACCCGCTATACGCGGCCATGAACGAAATGTTGCCGCGGCTTGATACCGGAATTACTCGTCTTGAGAGTGAAGAAATTTCATTAGAAAATATACCGCTTCCCGAGAGATTAAAGACCAAACTTCAGGAAGAAGTGAAGGAAGGCCAGAGTGTTCATCTGGAGGGGGAAGAATATCCTAGCCTAGTGATTACCCGCAGGGATGGAAAGTTAATCTCAAAGCGACTGGTCACTGTCCATCTGAAATCGGATGGTACAGACGCCAAGTTTGAGATTCATCAGGAATCAGATGGTACACAACGGATTATTGATCTCTTGCCTGCCTTTCTCGAGCTTTCAGAACAAGTGTCGCAGAAGGTCTATGTCATTGATGAGATTGACCGCAGTCTGCATCCCTTGCTGATTCGCCAACTGCTTGAGGAGTACCTGTCCAATTGCTCTACGGAAACCCGAACACAATTGTTGCTGACGACCCATAATGTTATGCTGATGGATCAAAAGTTGTTGCGTAGGGATGAAATGTGGGCAACGGAAAGGGATGAGGCTGGTGTGTCGAGTCTGTTTTCTTTTAGCGAGTACAAAGATGTTCGTTATGACAAGGATATTCGGAAGAGCTATTTGCAAGGACGGATGGGGGGAGTCCCTCACATCGTGCCGGGATGGTCATTCACAAATCCTCATCCCACGGAGGAAATAGAGGAACGGACTGATGCCGTCGAGAAGGCGTAGATTTCGCAGACCACCTGGCGAGCGACGTTATCGGAAGCTGTTTGTTATAGCGACAGAGGGGGTTAAGACCGAACCCCAGTATTTCGCCATTTTCAATGACCAGGATTCTGTTGTCCATGTAAAGTGCCTAAGAAGCAAACATCACAGCCCTACTGAGGTGCTTAAGCGCATGGAAGACCATCTCAGGCAGGAAACGCGAGGCATGCGACCAACGTGGAGACCGTCGATTACCAGCAGACGCGCTACAATTTGGAGAAAGATCGCCTCGGTGAGCGATTGGAGCCGAGGAGCGAGTTTTAGGGTGTCAGGTCTTGACAGACGCCCGGTAGGATGTGATTTTTTGATAACTGGTTGATGTATTGTTCAATTGCGAAAAAAATATAAAGGTAGAGGAAATGGCGACTGGCTTATTTGAAGCACTCAGAAGATATTCTCTAAAAGAGAATCGAGATTCTTTGGAAAACTTCATCACCGAAGGGTTTGCATGGATTCTGAACAATTATCCCGATTTTGGAGAATTTTTTTTACAAAAAATAAAAGAAAAACTGAAGGAAAGAGGAAGGGAATGGAGCATTGGAAATTATGACTGTGAGTGGCTCACTCAGGAAAATTTTGACGGTAAATATCCTGATATGGTTTGTCATTTTAATGGTGAGAACAAAGCGATTATCTTTGAACACAAGACATGGAGTCGTCTTCACGAAAATCAGCTTGCGAATTACAAAGAATACGCCAAACGGAACTTCGACGAATATCGCATCGTTCTAATTTCTGCGACACAACAGCAACACGAACAAGACCCCGACCTCTCTTTATGCTGGAGCGATATATACAATTTAATATCTGATTGGGAGAAAAGTGATAATAGCGAACTCCTTTTTAGAGACTTTCAGCAGCTACTAAAAAGTGAGGGATTAGGTCCTCCAGCACCAATATCTCATACATCAATACGGTATTATTATGAGACAAAGGATCTGAAAAAAAATATAAACGACCTCATAGAAAGAGTAAAGGGCCGAGAGGAGCAAAATAAAGAATGGAAAAAAATGATAAAAAAAAATTTAGATATTCGCAAGAGGGCCAGTTGGGGAAGAATAGGGTTAGAACTATTATCTTCTCCAGATCTTGGTCCAGGAGGTATATTTGTAGGTATTTTGGTAGATGGAAAAGATCACAGAACAGAGCCGATTGACCCTGTTAAGGGACCTGATTTCTGTTTGATTATTGACTTTTCCGGATCACTACATGATTTTTATACTGAAGAAAAGAGCTATAAAAAGTTGGTGGAAGAATTGCTGCCAAAAAAAGTAGAACAGTTAAACGATGGATGGCAGTTTTACGATCACTTGAAAGATTTCGAAGCACCAAGAAAAAATAAATATCACCCAATTCACATACGGAAGCCCATGCTGGATGTCTTTTGTGGAACGGAATCAGGCGAAGATCAAGAGGAAAGATTCTATGAGGCAGCAAGTGAATTGATAAAACTTGTTGTGGAGGAGGAATCCTTCTGGTCACTCAGAGATGCCTGCAAAGAATATTTAAGCCAGTAAGTTTAAAAAATAAAATACTCCAGTAGTTGGGTAATCCTCAGACAAAATTTCTCTGATCTTCATTCGTATCTTTGCCCAAAAGTTTATAGCTGATTTCAACTCGTTGGATGGAAAGTGAAGAATGACCCAAGACGAATCCCCAATCATAAATATTCCTTCCTATCGCCGTGACCTTTACCAACTGCTTACCTTGTTGTTGGCAGATGAAAAAGTTGCGATGAATGCGAATTTCAAAAATTTGTCTGAAAATAACCATGACAATGAAGTCAATAGGTTATTGATATGGATAGCTATAGCGACTCGCCAGTTGCTTGACATCAGAAACCACGCCATAGGAGCACTGATATGTGGACAATACTGCAATAATTTTCCACATACAGGCTATAACGATCTGACTTTTCGCACTGCGTGTAACGCTATCATCCACGCTGTAGAAATTCTTTCTTACGATCCCGATGATGAAGAAAGCACTCCTGAAGGTACATGGAAGGCCGATTACTATAAAGGGACAATCACTATTCGAGGAAGACGAAGAGGGAGAAGGGGACAACAAGCGACTCGCGCATTGCTGGACTGTGAAAAATTCGTGGAATACTGTATCCTTTTAAGCGAGGAATTTATTGTGGAGGTCTAATAACATGGCGACCAGCAGAACCGTTTACAAATACCACTTTAAGTTGGGCAATCGCATTGTCCACACAGGTATCACCAGGGATATTGACCGCCGAGAGGCCGAGCATCAGCGAAAACCCGGCTGGGGCAGAGGCCACATTTTTCAGGTCGGTTTTCGCACTACCCGAGAAGCCGCGCTACAATGGGAAGCGGAACAACGGCGACTGGGCAAGCCAACAGGGCCGTAATGTCTGAGAAAATCGCCAGCGGGAGTTAGTTGAGGGTCTCAGCTAAAAAATAGTCCTATAATCAGAGCATTTCATACAGGGAGCTATTTTGTGTAGGAAAGGACAGCTATGGCTACTCTAACAGATCGTATCACAGTCAATCCCAATCAGTGTGGGGGACGACCCTGTATTCGGGGTATGCGGATTCGCGTCACGGATGTGCTGGATTTGCTCTCTCACGACTTGACCCGTGAACAAATTCTATCAGAGCATCCAGACCTTGAACCTGAGGACATTCGCGCCTGTTTGCGATTTGCCAGTGATCGGCTTAACCATCCGGTTCTCGCTGCATGACCCTTTGGCTCGACGCGCATATTTCACCCCAACTTGCGCCCTGGATTCATGATACCTTTGGTATTGATGTGATCCATGTACGCGATCTGGATCTCCGGGAGGCAGAGGTGCGAGTTTTAGAGCGTCAGGTGTTGACAGATGTCTGATAGGAGCTATATTTCTTTATATGTTAATTGCAAAAATTCCTGACGATGCCCTTGTTGTTCGTGGCGGTAAAAACCGACCAGAAGACATTCGACGTGGAAGCGGAACACATCCAGATGGGATCGCAGGCGTATCAGTAGAAAGTGGTGAAGGTGTATCCATCTCTGAATTGGCAAGGATGATTCCACATGGGCAAGTTGGCGTGACAACCGTTGGTGAAATCCGAAAAGCTGGCGGTGATGTGGTGCGAACTTCTGGACGAAGCCCTTATCATGCGACATTGACTGGACTTACGTCCGAACAAATTAGTGAACTTTTTGTGCCAACAATTCCAAATCCTGCACGGGAGAAGTAAAAATGAAAAAACCAAGAGTGTTCGCAGACTTTCATAACGCGGATGCACAAGGCAGGTTGCGTTTGAACTGCGCTGGGACTGTAGAAGACCTTGCATGTCAGAAAATTTTTTTGAAAGAAGGACAATCGCTGATCCTTTATAGCGAAGATTTAGAAGTGGATGGTGTGGTTAGATTCTCCCAAAAAGAAAATCTGTGGGTTGCTGTGATTGATTGGGATGCCATTCGAGAGGTTGTTCCTGTAGTGTCTCAAACAGAGCATCACAGCCCGGTTTGACAGCCAGCAAACCGTTCAATCGGATCTTATTTTTTTAAAGCCCAACGGCCTTTTCAAACCGTTGGGCTTTTTCTATTGGGGCTTTACTGATGGCTTCCGTAGATTTGGCTTCGGGCATAAGAAGAGAGAACCACAAGCAAAATCAGTCTTGATAAATTCCGATTCTCAATGTATTCTGATTGAGGATGCGATAAGGGCTGACTGACGGGACGGCACAGGGGCCGTCCCCTACGACAATATTGTTAATCCGGTGTTTGTAGGGGCGACCCCCTGTGGTCGCCCGCTGATGTGATTTTACAGAGAGGTGAAACGTTCAGGGAGATAACATATGAAAAAAATTCTCATTACAGGTATGAGTGGGCTTATTGGCGGGGCTGTTCGCGAGCAGCTTGAGGGCAAGTATGAGCTTCGTGCGCTCAATCGCCGCGATGTGGCTGGCGTGGATTGTCGTCGGGCTGATATTTCGGATTTTGACGCGATTTGTCCGGCGTTTGAGGGGGTTGATACGGTTGTGCATCTGGCTGCTGCGATTAGAAGCGATTTTGAGGGGTTTGTCGCGCACAATATCGTGGGGACTTATAATGTTTTTGAAGCGGCGCTCAGCGCCGGGGTCAAGCGCGTTATTTTTGCCAGTAGCGGTTCGGTGACAGCGGGTTGGGAGAATGATTCACCTTATGGTGCAATTGTGGCGGGGCGATACGATGAGGTGCCTGAGACATGGGATAAGTTTTCCCACGGGACGCCTACGCGCCCGCGTGGGATTTACGGTTGTACAAAGGTCTGGGGCGAGGCTTTGGCGCGGCATTATGCCGATAGTACGGATCTGTCTGTTATTTGTCTGCGTATTGGTGCGGTGAATGCCGAGGATCGGCCCAATGGGACGCGCGGTTATTCTGTGTGGTGCAGTCAAAGTACGATTGCTGGCATGGTCGAGTCGTGTATTGAGGTGTCCGATGATCTCAAGTTTGATATTTTTTATGTGGTTTCGAATAACAAGTATAGCTATCGGGATATGACGCATGCACGCGATGTGCTCGGTTTTGAACCCGAGGGGGATGCGGAGGATTATCGGTGAATTATAACACGATTTTTTTTGATGGGTATGGGACGCTTTTTGACACAGCTTTTGATGCGCTGTACGAGACGTGTCAGATTATTGTGGATGATTTGCAGATCGATATGAGCAAGGAGGCGTTTCTCGATCACTGGGACCGGTATTTTTTTCCCCTGTTGAGAGAGGGAGATTTTATCTCGTTTTGGGACGCGCATATTATCGGTCTGGAGAAGACGTTTGCCGATTTGAATGTGCGGGCGAATCCCGAGTCTTATACGGCAGGTCTTTTTGACGCTTTTGGCCGTGTGCCCTTGTTTTGCGATGTGAAACCGACTGTTGATGCACTGCCCGATGTGAAAACCGGTGTGATTTCCAATGCGGATCACGAGCATCTCACGTCTGCTTTGCGTGCTAATGAGTTGAGTTTTCCGGTTGTGATTAGTTCAGAGTCCGCGCGGTGTTATAAGCCGAATCCCGATATTTTCTTTTGTGCTTTTGAGGCTCTCAGCGCCGATCCCGACCAGACTCTGTATGTCGGCGATTCTCAGGAGGACGATATTGTGGGTGCAAGGCGGGCTGGTATCTCTATTGCATGGCTCAACCGGGATGGGGCTGTGCGGCGGGATGGTATTCCGGAGCCTGATTATGAGATCAGCAGTTTGTCGGAGTTGTGCAATATTCTTGGGGGAAATGATGCAACCGACTGAAATGGAAGAGTACCTTTTTGATTTGCGCGGGTATATTGTGCTGAAAAATGCCGTGGATGCCGAGCATCTCGTCGAACTCAATGAGATTATCGATAAGTATGACGATCTCGAACCCGATGGATGGCGGGGGTGGGTTCATCGGAGCGGGGGCGCACGACATTTGCACAATATTTTTGAGATGGGTGAATCTTTTGAACGCTTGATTGATCATCCATCGTGGGTTCATCACATGAGGCGCTTTGTCGGTGGGGATGATGGTCTTTTTATCGATGAGTCATTTATTGATATTCGGTCTCGTGGCGGTGCGACGCGCATTCATTCGGGCGCGCACAAGCGGCGCATCCGCACGCAGTTTCGCTTTCACAACAATCAGTTTCGGTGTGGGCAGATCAATATTTTGCTGGCCTTGAACGATATTGGAGATGGCGATGGGGCGACGATGGCGATTCCCGGTTCGCATAAGTCCAATTTGCTTCATCCTGCGTTTAATGATCCCAGGGGTACGGGTAGTGGGCATTCGCTGGATCGCGTTGAAGCTGCTGTTCAGATTCAGCTCGATGCGGGTGATGCGATTTTTTTTGTGGATTGTATGGCGCACGGTTCGTCAGAGCGCACGCGTCCCGGTGAGCGTCGCGTTGCTATTATTCGCTATGGTCCGCACTGGGGCAATGACCGATATGGCTATCAGCCTTCGCCTGAGTTGATTGCACGCTTGACGCCCGAAAGACGTAAGATTGTTCAACCTCTGCCGCCCAAGATGCCGCCGGGTGTAAGTTACTGACTGATGTTACGGATGTCCGGCGTTTTGTCATGCTGAGCGTAGCCGAAGCATCTTTACCACCTGCGTCAGTAGCAGATGAACTGGCCTGAGAAGCGGCCAGTTGTACCCCGCTCCTTCGACTCCGCTGCGCTCCGCTCAGAATGACAGGGCAATAGGTCATAGCCGAGGAAGGGGCAATATGAGTTTTAAAACAGCTTCTGAGGAGTTACTTGTGTTATGAATAATGGACATGCCCCTCTCGCCCGTTTTACTGTGCTCGATTTGACCCGCGTGCGTGCGGGTCCCACTGCTGTGCGTCAGCTCGCGGATTGGGGGGCGAATATTATTAAAATTGAGCCGCCTGAAAATATCGACGAGGCAAAGACTATGGGGGGACCGCGTCACGGGCCGGATTTTCAAAATTTGCACCGGAACAAACGCGGGATGACTTTGAATCTCAAAGCCGATGTGGGACGGAAGGCGTTTTTCCGCATGGTTAAGCGCGCGGATGTGGTTGTGGAGAATTTTCGGCCGGATGTTAAAGACCGCCTCGATATTGGGTATGAGAGGTGTAAGAGAGAGAATCCGGGTATTGTGTACGCGAGTATTTCGGGGTTTGGGCAGGAGGGTCCGTACAGATTGCGACCGGGTTTTGATCAGATTGCACAGGGTATGGGAGGGTTGATGTGGATTACGGGTTTGCCAGGGCAGGGGCCGGTGCGCGTTGGGGTGCCGATTGCTGATCTCGCTTCTGGTTTGTACACCGCTATTGGTATTCTCACGGCTTTGCTTCAGCGCGAGGAGACCGGGGAGGGGCAGTGGGTGCATACGTCATTGCTGGAAGCTCAGATTGCGATGCTGGATTTTCAGGCGGCGCGATGGCTGATTGCAAATGAGGTGCCCGAGCAGGCGGGTAATAATCATCCCACGAGTATTCCGACGGGTGTGTTTCAGACCCGCGATGGGTATATCAATATTGCCTGTAGTGGAGAGCTTATGTGGCAGCGTTTGTGCGATGTGCTGGGTGCTGGGGATTTGTACAGGGATGAGAGGTTTTCCAATGGCGGAGTGCGGTTGACAAATCGGGATGCGCTGAATGAGAGTTTGCAAAAGTATTTTATAGGGCAAGATAGTGCCCATTGGATTGATGCGCTGAATGAAGCGGGTGTGCCGTGTGGGCCGATTTATAAGATGGATGAGATGTGGTCCGATCCGCAGGTTATGCATTTGAAGATGTCGCGTTCGGTGAATCACAGTGTTATGGGGGATTGCGATGTGGTGAGGAATGCGACTAATTTGAGTAATGCACGAGATCTGCCTTACAGGGCATCGCCCGAACGGGGTGAGCATACGGATGAGATTTTGAGCGAGTTTGGGTTTTCGGAAGGTGAAATTGCGACTATGAAAGAGGAGAATGTCGTTTGATGTTCTCTGTGGGGAGTTCAATGACGGATAAAATTATTGTGCAGAAAGACGGCGGTGTTGGGCATATTCGCCTGAATCAGCCAGAGAAACACAATGCCATTTCTTATGAGATGTGGCAGGGTATGGCGCGGGCGATTGACGATTTTGAATCGGACGATGCTGTTCGCGTTATTGTGCTTTCGGGGGAGGGTGGCAGGGCGTTTTCTGCAGGGGCGGATATTTCGCAGTTTGAAGCGCAACGCGGGACGGCAGATGCGGTGGAGGTGTATAATGCGACTATGGGACGCGCTTATGAGAAGCTCGCGCATGTGCTCAAGCCCACGATTGCCAAAATTGCGGGGTATTGTATTGGCGGGGGGCTTGCTACTGCGCTGTGTTGCGATTTGCGGATTGCGTCCGATGATTCGTCTTTTGGCATTCCCGCTGCGAAGCTGGGCCTGGGGTATGGGTACGGTGCGCTCAAACCGCTTGTGGGTCTGGTGGGTCCGGCCAATGCGTGCGAGATTTTGTTCACGGCGCGTCGGTTCAATGCTTCTGAGGCGTATCACATGGGTCTGATTAACCGGGTTTTGTCGCGGGATGCGTTAGACGCTTATGTGGATGATTATGCGGAGACTATTGCGGGCAATGCACCGCTTACGATTCGCGCGACCAAGCAGATTATTGCAGAGATTGGCAAAGATGCAGATCAGCGCGATCTCGATTTGTGCCAGCGGGTTATCGATGCCTGTTTTGGAAGTGAGGATTACAAAGAGGGCCGCGCAGCATTTATGGAGAAGCGCAAGCCGGATTTTCAGGGGCGATAGTTTATTCCCAGAGGGTTTTTAGCCGCGGGATTAAGATTTCTGTGTCGCGGTCGTGAATTTCTCCTTGCCACATCTGATTTGTTTGTACGGGTGAGCGGTCAAAGGAAGCCTGCATCAGGTCGGGCAGGTCCAGTGTGCGGAAGCGCGTTTTGAAGTAGCCGTCTTCTGTGAGCCAGACTTCGCGGAAGCCCAGTGGGAAACCAATCAGGCAGGCGGTGTCAACGATGAGGAAGTCGCGATACATGCGGATGCGATTGATGTGTCTGTGTCCGGTGAAGATGGCTATGACAGCGGGCAGGTTTTTTACGGCTTCCATGAGTTGCTCGGCGTTGGTGACAATGCCGCCCTGTGCTTCGTATTGGGGGAAGACCCAGGGGTGAATGAACAGGATGAGGGCGCAACGGTCATCGTAAGCTCTTGCGGCGGCTTCGCGCAAGATGCGGTCGTGTGCTTCTGTCCATGTGCCCAGGCTGTCTTTTAGTGGGCTGACGGGATATACGTTGGCGAGTGCCAGGCGCAGGCGCGGCGCGGCTTCGATGATGTCCAGGGTTTCGGGGATTGGAAATTGTCTGGCAAAAGCTTCAAAACTCCCTTCCTGGGCATCGCAATCGTGGTTACCCGGGACGTAGTATGTGGGCGCGTGAAGGCCGTCAAACGCGTTTTTGGCTTCGTCTATGGTTTGCAAATAAATATCAAAGGGCATTTCAAATGCGCCACCGCCGCAGACCACGTCGCCACCGTGTACGATGAAGTCCGCTTTGCAGGCGTTGATGGCGGGTACCATTGCACGGTGTATTTCATGGCTGCGCGTCAGCATTTTGGGCGCGCCGAAATCTTCTGCGGCAGCGGCGTGGTGATGGCTGTCTGTGACAAAGACAAAGTGTGTGGACATGGGATCTCCTTGGGTTAGGGGTCTGTCAAATAAGTTTATTGACTTAAACCCGATGGTTTTGGTTGTCATCGCGGCATGATGTTGAGCCGCGATCCAGAGGGTTTTTTGTCATTACTGTTGTTGTGGCTGTGTGTTGCAGATGAACATAACGCCATTCAGTGGTTTTGAGTCGTCTATAATAAATATAAGGGGTATCCATGACAAACAGTTCGAGTACCCGTGCGAGTTTTGGTGAACATATCGGTTTTATCTGGTCCATTGCGGAACTTCTGCGGGGTAATTACAAGCAATCGGAGTATGGAAAGGTGGTGCTACCGTTCACGGTTTTGCGACGGCTCGATTGCGTGTTGGTGCCGACGAAAGACGCTGTGCAGCGCAATTGGAAACTCTGCCTGAGAATATCGACGATACAATGCGCGAGACTATGCTCAATATGGCGAGTGGAAACAATTTCCACAATACAAGTCCGTTTACCTTTGAGAGGTTGCTGGACGATCCCGACAATATTGCTGCGAATTTGAATAATATGATTAACGGGTTTTCGTATGATGCGCGTGATATTTTTATCGACCGTTTTAATCTGCCAGAGCAGATTGCGCGGCTCGACCGGGATAATTTGCTCTATCTGATTGTCAGCCGTTTTGCACAGGCGGATTTGCATCCGGATCGCGTTTCCAATCTGCAAATGGGATATATTTTTGAAGAACTCATCCGCAGGTTTTCCGAGCAGAGCAATGAGACGGCTGGCGAGCATTTTACGCCTCGTGAAGTTATCCGGTTGATGGTTAATCTTCTTTTTTTAGAGGATGAGGCGGCGCTGACCCAACGGGGTATAATTCGCAAGTTGTACGATCCGGCGTGTGGCACGGGCGGGATGCTTTCTATTGCGGAGGATTATCTCAGGGAACTCAATCCAGAAGCCAGTTTGATTGTGTACGGGCAGGAGTTGAATGATGAGAGTTATGCGACTTGTAAATCAGATATGATGATCAAGGGACAAGATGCGAAGAATATTCATCCTGGCAATAGTTTTACAGAAGATGGCCTTCCCGATGAGCAGTTTGACTATATGTTGTCCAATCCGCCGTTTGGAGTTGATTGGAAGAAGGTGGCATCCGAGATTAAGGACGAAGCCAATCACCTCGGTTATAGGGGACGCTTTGGCGCAGGGCTTCCGCGTGTTAGCGATGGTTCTTTGCTTTTTGTGCAGCACATGATTTCGAAGTTCAATCAGAATGGCGATTTGTCCCGTCTGGCTGTTGTGCTCAATGGATCGCCCCTTTTTACGGGCAGCGCGGGCAGTGGGGAGAGCGAGATCCGGCGCTGGATTATTGAGAATGATTATTTGGAAGCGATTATAGCCCTGCCTACGGATATGTTTTACAATACGGGTATTGCGACCTATATCTGGATTATTACAAATCAGAAGACGCCGCAGCGCAAGGGTAAAGTGCAATTGATCAATGCCGCAGATTTTCACGTTGCGATGATCCAGAGCCTGGGTAGCAAGCGCAAGGAGATTTCCGATGGACAGATCGCGGAGATTACGCAATTGTTTGGCGATTTTGAGGATGTGCAGGCATGTCCTGAAAAGGGTTTATTCAGGAATCGCGTGAAGATTTTTGACAATGTTGATTTCGGGTATCAGCGCATTACCATTGAGCGTCCGCTCAAGCGCAATTTTCAGGTGTGTGAAGATCGCGTTGAGATTCTCAAATCGGCGAGGAGTTTTGCCCGTTTGCCGCAAGAACAGCAGCAGCGCGTTCTCGAGGTTCTGGCGACGCTTGAGGGTGATTGCAAATACAAAAACCGCGATGAATTTATTCGCATTCTTACGGATGCTTTTACGGGGGCGCAAGTGAATATTATAACGGCTCAGTTGAAGTTGATCTATCAATCGTTGGGGGAGTATGACGAGACCGCTGATGTTTGTACCAATCGCAAGGGAGAACCAGAACCCTATCCCGATTTGCGCGATTATGAAAATGTGCCGTTGCGGGAGGATATTGATGCGTATTTCGAACGCGAAATCCAGCCCCATGTGCCGGAGGCCTGGATAGATTACAGCAAGACAAAAGTGGGTTACGAAATTCCTTTTAACCGGTATTTCTACACATTCAAACCGCCCCGTCCGTTAGATGAGATTGGTGCAGATTTGATAGGTGTGACGGATAGTATTGTTGAAATGATTGAAGGTGTGACGGATGGTATTGTTGAAACGGTTGGAGGGATTTTGAATGGGTGATAACGCGATTCTCCGTCGTGACTTCGTTCAAAAAGTGTCACCACTGGTGACACAAACTGTAGTTCGTGTTTAACTCGCAAAAAGTCTCACCAGTGGTGCGACAATTATTGGGGATCGTGTTCAGGCCGCCAAAAGTCTCAGCATCGCCGAGACAATTACCATGGACCGTCTCAACCCGTTAAAAGTGTCACCACTGCTGACACAATTATATCCAAAAGAATCGTAGGGGCCAGGCATACACAGGTCCAGTAGAATCGTAGGGGCGACGCATGCGTCGCCCGATTCGCAATGCGAGTCCGCTGAGGAGAACGACACATGAGCTTTCGGAAGTATGCAGAATATAAGGAGAGTGGGGTTGAGTGGTTGGGAGAAATACCTGCGGGATGGACGACCCAAAAATTGAAGTTTGTTGCGAGGATTCAGCCGAGTAACGTGGATAAGAAGAGCAAAAAGGATGAAAAGGAAGTACAGCTTTGTAACTATACCGATGTGTATTACAACGAAGAGATTACAGCCGATTTGCCCTTTATGAAGGCGACTGCGTCAGATGTTCAGATCAGAAAGTTTACTTTGAAAAGCGGAGATACCATAATTACAAAGGATTCTGAGGACCCCAACGACATTGCTGTTCCAGCTTATGTCCCACAGGATTTGGAAGGCGTGGTTTGCGGCTATCATCTGGCATTGCTAAGACCTATGAAAGGGACATGCGGTGGGTATTTGAAGCGGGTTATGGATACCCAATATGCGAGAAGTGTTTTCGCCACCCGAGCCAACGGCATAACGCGATATGGACTTGGAACTTATGCCATCAGTAATTTCATACTTCCGTTTCCTCCACTCGAAGAACAAAATCAAATCGCCGCATTCCTCGACAAAGAAACGACGAATACCGACATCCTCATTGACAAGCAAGAGCAATTGATCACACTGCTTCAGGAAAAGCGGCAGGCGATCATTTCACATGCCGTTACCAGAGGATTGAACCCGAATGTGAAGATGAAAGATAGTGGGATTGGGTGGTTGGGAGAGGTGCCGATAGAGTGGAAAATAAAAAAGCTGAAGTTTGTGGCAGCGGTTCAGCCAAGTAACGTGGATAAGAAGAGTAAAGAAAATGAAAAGGAAGTGCGGCTTTGTAACTATACCGATGTGTATTACAACGAAGAAATTACGGAAGATTTGTCCCTTATGAAGGCGACTGCATCTGATGTTCAGATCAGAAAGTTCACTTTGAAAAGAGGGGACACAATAATCACAAAGGATTCCGAAGACCCCAACGACATTGCTGTACCTACTTATGTCCCACAGGATTTAGAAGGTGTAGTCTGTGGTTATCACTTAGCCCTGCTAAGACCAGAGAAAGGGACATGCGGTGAGTATTTGAAGCGAGTCATGGACTCCCGATATGCGAGGAGTTTCTTCGCCACCCGAGCCAATGGCATAACGCGATATGGTCTTGGAACTTATGCCATCAGTAATTTCATACTCCCGTTGCCTCCACTGGAAGAACAGAAGCAAATCGCCGCATTCCTCAACCAAGAAACGGCGAAGATTGATACCCTCATTGAAAAATGTGAAACGGCGATTGATCTGCTCAAAGAACGCCGAACCGTGGTGATCTCCGCTGCGGTGACGGGGAAGATTGATGTGCGGAACGCAGTATAGACCCTTGAAAGATGTACATAGAATCGCTATGTTTATATAGAGCAATGAATTTTTCCTCTTCTGCCTGTGCAGACAATGTAAGATGTGGCCGTAATGGAGGCTGTTGTCTGTGAAGCCGGAATAGAATGATTACCCACGCGATAGCATCCGATTGTATTGGATACTATCAGATATATGGGAGTAGCAAGCGGATGTTACAGAAATTATCCCAATTAGAACCAACTCGAATACACCATCCTGGCTGGCAGGTACACGGCACCGTGTCTGCCCATAGGCAGGCGCGAGTAGGTAGCAGTGCCTCGCTGCAAGAGACTAAAACACACTTATGGCAGGAAGCCGATTCTCTGCCAATTACTGCCGACTCACTTACTGAACAGATAAAAGAAAGAAAGGTCTTGTTCGATCGGCAGGTGCAATCAGGAATAAACTATCTCCAAAAGAATCATTTAAACACACTGCAAGATCAACCGGAGGCATTTAGAGACGAGGCTGTTGACGTAAACATCAACTGGAGTTATGTGCGTGCCGTTGTTGAGACAGCCGCTTCAGAGTTGAATTGGGATGTTGAGATATCCATTGATACTGCCGAAAACCTCATTGTAATAGTTGTACCAGAGGACCAGGACGACCTGATGGTGGAGACGGAATTTGATTTCTACTCATTGATTATCAAACAATTGCGTAAAGAGATTTTCAAGGCGATTAATTTCTTTTTTCTTTAAAGTTCCGACTAATCGTACTTTCAAATTATTATGCGTTTTGATCCAGTACTATTCGCCCAAGTTGGGCGATCAATAATACGACCTAGTAGCCTTGACAAAGAAGCTCGCATAAGAACAGCAGTTGGGCGAGCGTATTATGCACTTTTTCTTGCTATCAGAACTGAAATACGCGTACAGGAAGGCAGTGCTTCCCATGGTCGTGATGATCGAATTGATCATGGAAAATTAAAGGATTCTTTGGCTTCGGCAAATAACTCTGACTTAAACAGGTTGGCCGAAATTCTTAGCCGGGTTTATGAAGCACGTCAGCAGGCAGATTACGTGCTTGAACCCGTTGGTCGTTGGGATGGGTACTTTACAAAACCCCGTAACGCCGAGAAACTTTTAAAACGTGTTGAGGCGGAGATCAGAAATTTACAGAATATAGACTTTACGGAAATGGTGGGAAAGGTTTGAATGGCTGAGAAAATTATGGAGGAATTCGGCGTATGAAACATTTGGCGAACATATTGGCGATGTGTCAATCCATTTCTCAGGGGGTTGATCAGGATGATATTAAAGCACGTTTGTCAGATAAAAAGGATAAAATAAAAAAAGAAATTCAATATCTCGAAGAAAATAAAGAGCGAGCAGCCGAGTTACTGAATATCCTTTTTCCCGAAGAGATTAAAGTTAGCTATAAATTCTACGAAACACTTTCAAAAATTCCTATTTGTTTAGAGTTTGAGGAATCGAGCTATCAACTAATGGGTATCCTTTGGGGCGAGGCGTACCAACAGGTGCCATCGCATAGCAGGGAATCTTTCTTAGACCTGTGGATTAAGGAGAAAGAATTTCCATTTTGGAATTACATTAGTGCATTACCGACGTTTTTGGCGCATGTCGAAGTTCCCGCAGTATTTGCTTCTGATTGGTTTTTAAGAATTGGAGACGCAGTAAGTGGAAATTTAGCGGGCGGTAGTTTTTTTAGAGGGGTTGAAAACTATGCTTTCAATTTCTCCTCTGCTGGTTTGACCGTATTCGGACAATATATCAACGATGGACTCAAGGATACGAGATTGCACCTTGCGGCAATTATCCTGGGAGTACTACGTGCAAAATCTACGGAAGAGAAAATATCTAAAGAAGCAGTAAACAAATGGGATATCGAACTGAAGACAGGCCCAAAAACAGAATTGCGACTTTGCTACTATCGGTCGTGGAGAACTACCTTTGGAAGAGGTGGCGTTTCCATTGACGAGTTGCGTTCGGTACTCGACGCAGCGATGGAAGGTACAAAAGAAGAACAGGAGGAAGCCTTTGATGTTGTAAGGCGTCTTTGTTTGGGACAAATAGAAGAAGAATTTTCCTGTTTTATTTTAAAATGGTTGACCAAACATGTATCACCTGAATTGTCACCAGACGCAAAGCTCAGTGTCGTGGATATGGTATCTCGATTACGAGATTACCAGGGGAGAGATAAGCAGTTGATAGATACTGCTGACTCGAATAAGCTCATCCTTGGCATTCAGCCAATAGAAAAAAAATATACCGGAATATGGAAAGAAGTTGAAGGTTATTTGGTTCACCGGCTGTTTGAAAATACGAGCTATTTTGGCGAACTTCTAAAGCAAATTGCCGAGAAAAATCCGGAGACTTTGATCGAATTATTCAGAAATCATGAGTTTGAACATTTGGTCTCAAAAATGGACAGAGTTGGTATGTCGCAGTTTATAACGGACTGCCTTTTCTCTAAGAGCAATACCATTAGAAGACTGGGAAATATTCTCTATGAGCAGATCAAGATTGAAACAATATCCGATGAAGTGATGAAGCAAATATCAAATACTGAGTTGCGCTTGGCACTGTGGGAATTTATCAGAAAGCCATTTTTTGATGGCGAGGCTATCGCACACTTCTTGCAGGTTCTAGAGCCATTGTTCCGGAATGCATCTGATAGGGAGTTGCGGGATGCATTTGAGAGAGAGATGGTCTTACAGGCAATGAACTATCCGGGTTCGTGCTTAAAAAAATGGAAAGAGGTGGAAAAGCCATCAGATTTACTTAAACGAGTCATAGCAAAAGCAGATGGCTATTTTGAAGATCTGAAGAAAGTTCACAACTCTCCTGCAAACAGTTTTCAATTCCCAAATTTTGTTGAGACGGCTGAGAAAGGATACCGAGATTTTTCACATCGGGTTTCACAAGGTGCTCATGACCGATCATTGATATCACAACTTTTGACAAGCGTAGATCTGATTTATGGGGACAATGTGTGTGTTCTGGGACAAGGAGAGCAGGACGGACCAGGAGATCCTTTTCCGATGAATCGTTTTTCCCACCAAATGGAATTGCCACGCCTTGAAGTTCTCATGCCAGAGATTATGGCACAGCGGAGAATGATTGCTGCCGAAAATATACGGCGGTTACAAACTGAGGAAATGGAAAATGCAAAGTAATGACCTCACTCCTTTTTTGAGTAAATATCTGACGAGTTTGTTAGAGAGAACGAGAGACGAAAAGAAAGGTATTAAAGTAGGTTTTGACTGGGTAATTTATAATCTGGCTATTGCAAAAAACTGGACACCGGTTCGGTTGCCGTTTTTTAGGGCACCGAGTCCTGAAACGCCAAAGACAAAGACTGAAGCGGAATTAGGAATTGATCTCGCTTTTCTTAGTGAGAGTAGTCAAGAACTCATCATTTTTGTACTTAAGGACGAAGCACTGACTAATAGCAACTGGACAAATCATAATTTTGACCCAGAGTTACGAAAGGCATCCACTATAGATTTAAAGAAATTGGGATTTGAGGCGGTAGGGGAGGTCAAGATCATACTCGCATATAATAAAGATGAAGATAACACAGGGATTGAACTTTTTGAACGACTAACCGAATCTCTCGGAAAAACGCGGAGTGATGGTGTTAAGTTGACTTTTGAGAGGTGGCATCTTACAAGGTTGGTAAAAGAGGTGAGAAGCAATCTTCTCTCGCCCGAGTTGATGCCACAGCACTTATCGAGCGCGTTACAGTATATTTGTTTGCAAGTGGGCGACTTTGATTTCGGGTCTGCAGAATGGGAAAATCAATTGGTTCCCCAATGGAGATATTTTCTCAGTAAGGTGTTAGAACCCCCGATAGATAAGCGAAAATTGCAACTTGTGCCCGTTGCTCTGACGATTATCTACGAGTACAGAAAAAAAACGCCCAATAGCTATCCGGGATGGATTGATTTAATTGAATGGGCTATGCTGGCTCTGTGGGATACCTGTCGAGATTTGAAAGCGAAAGAATTAAAGGACATCGTAGCTAATATTTGGCTTAACTTTTATGTCGAGGAATTGACAAGATACTTTTTCGCGGTACAGGATGCTTTGACTACAGAACACGGATTAGCTGGGAGAGATAGAGGGCGCGATATTGGTCAATTGGGAGCAGTCCGAGATGCTTATATTGCTTATTGGCATCTGGGTCGGTTGGGAATATTGAACTATGCCCCACAGCAATTCTGGGACACCCAGGGTAAGCACAGGGAAAATTTCAAAAAGCATTTGAAGCGAAATGTCGAATGGCTTGGTGAGTTTTTCTATAATAATCCCGCTGCATTGCGGCCCTTGTTGGATGTTCATCATGTTGAGTTATTTTTGGTATGGTTGATGTTATGGCAGGTAAAAGGCCAGAACGAGATGTACGAATGGCTCGGAAGTCTGGAAAATTGTCTGCTTACAAGAAGAGTAGAAATGAATAGGCTACCATTCATTGAGGCCCGAAACAGGACGGATTTAGTCGCTGAGTTTGCAGCCACTTCTAAACGTCCCCCAGAATTTACTGATGGGAGTTCATATCTTCTGCTGATGATTTTAGAATTGTGCTTTTCGCTTGAAGAAAGCCAGCGAGATGAGTTATTAGAGCGGTACTTTGAGCAGATTGTAAAGGGAGTAGGTGCAGATGGACAGCCTCTTGATAATAATAAAATAGATTTGCTTGGATGGATACCTCCGGATGATTGGGACGTGCGGATTCTTCGTGAACCTGTTACTGATGGGACAGCAATTATGACTCATAATTTTGAATTTCATCCAAATGATCAACGGTCTTTGGCTGAAAAAATTCAAGATTTCGTGAGACAGTGTAGAGAAAAATTTCCACCAAAGGCATTTATTGAGGTTCCTCGTGCAGCTTTAATTCTTGCCTGTATTAAACATCAATCTCCATTGCCACCAAAGTTTTGGCGGGGAATCATTTTTCCGGAAGAGATATGAGCAAGAAGACATTTTATACCTGACGATTTCTAACGATCCAGAAAACGGCAGCATTTATTAAGGAGCACAATCCTATGTCCAAGAACTCATTAGAAGAAGGGCCAAAGATATATGTAACCCCAAGGGGGGCAAGATATGTTAAAGCAGATGAGGTCCTCAAGAGTCCCAAGGTACGTAAAGCAATTAAAAAAATGACGCAAATTTCTATTGAGCGAAAATCATCAGACATGTCGCCAAAAGACCGCGGATAGAAAACCGATAATCATTCGAGATTCAGTTACAGAATCAGGACAGGACCAAGGCGTCAAAAATGCGACAAACCATTGAAGCTACGATTGATGAACAGGGCAATGTGCAGTTATTACAGCCTATCCAGTTGTCAAAACCACGACGGGCTTATGTGACGATTCTTGATGATGAGCGAGATAGTCCTGAAACGGCATTGCTCAGTGAAGCCGCACTTGCCGAAGACTGGGATCGTCCAGAGGAAGACGCCGCGTGGTCACATCTACATCCTGTGCCTGTTCGCGTCGCCTGGGGTCAAGTGCGCTCTGTTGTTGAGGCTGCTGCCTCCGAGTTGAATTGGAATGTGCAAATCTCCATTGATACCGCTGAGAACCTCATTGTCGTAGCTGTGCCAGAAGACCAGGACGACCTGATGGTGGAGACAGAGTTTGATTTCTATGCATTGGTTATGAAGCAATTAGATCAAGATGTCTTTAAGGCAATTAATTTCTTTTTCGTTTCGGATTCTGACTGACCGGACTTTGTTCATCGAACTTCAGGAGGGGCCATCCATGTCTAAGAACACATCAGAAGAAGGACTGAAGATATACGTAACCCCAAGGGGCGGTCAGTATGTCAAAGCAGATGAATTGCTTGCCAGTCCCCAGGTGCGTGAAATTATAAAAAAAATGGCAGATATTCCCGTTGAGCGAAAGTCATCAGAAACGTCGCCGAAAGACCAAGAATAGAAAACCGATAATCATTCTATCACGAGGTATTCCCATTGGGTAGCCTTGGGTTACTTTTTATTCCCACTCTCGGCGGTTACTGGTTTCTGACGAGACTTTACTATACACGCTATGGCGTGCTCCGGGATTCGGGTTACCATGTCTTATTTAAGTCTGCCATCGTAGGTTGCTTGTTAGTCGCCGTTGCGCGCGTGATGGTTATTTTCTTTTTTAATCTCCATTTTCCCTTTATTTGCGAATTGTGGAAGTCCTTTGTCCCTTTCGATTACTATGGCACGGCAGCGCTGAGTGCCTTGTTAGGTGGCGTGTTGCCGATTGGGATCAATAGGTTCTACGCGATATGTGACTTTAAAAGTAAATGTGCTACTACACCATGTCATGCTGAGGAAGCCGATAGGCTGACGAAGCATCTGTTACCCATAAACACCGTTCAAGCAGCAGATTCTTCGACTCCGCTGCGCTCCGCTCAGAATGACAGGGCTCATCTGACCACTGATCTTGAAGTCACACATGACGTAGGTTCTATAAAAAAGAAAAGGCGATGCGACGAACAGCGAGGGAAAGTGGTAATCTCATCGAACTGCTGATTAGGGAGAATAACGAGAGCGGAAAGCTGGTTGAACTTTCGCTGAAAAGTTGAATATTTCCTGATCTTTCACAATGACACGCAAACCCACATCTGAAAAAGACTTTGAGGACGCGATTGAGGCGTGGCTGGTAGATCGCGCTGGATATGCCAAAGCCGATAATCGCCAGTTTGATCCTGCACTCGGTCTGGACAAACACACGTTGCTCGCGTTTCTCAATGAGACGCAGTCCGATACTATGGACGCGCTCAAAAGGAGCTATGGCAACGCGGTGGAGGAGGCGGTCGTCAAGCGGATTGCCTCTGAGTGTGATAAGCGCGGATTGCTCGATGTGGTGCGGAATGGCGTGCGCGACCGGGGGCAACATCTGCATCTGGCGTATTTTCGTCCGCCGACTCGTCTGAATATCGAAACGGAAAAACGCTATAATCAGAATCGTCTCACGGTGATGCGACAGGTGCGTTATGATGTGGATAGAAATAATTCGATAGATATGCTCTTGTCGCTCAATGGCCTGCCCATTGCTACGGTTGAACTCAAAAACGCTTTTACAGGGCAGCGTACGGGTCACGCTATTCAGCAATATATCAAGGACCGTGTTCCCACCGTCAGAACCCCCCTTATCCAGTTCAAAAAACGTGCGCTGGTGCATTTTGCCGTCGATACCGATGACGTGTATATGACTACGCGGCTTTCGGGTGATAAGACTTTCTTCCTACCTTTTAACACGGGTAACAAAGGTGGCAAGGGCAATCCAGACGATCACCAGTATGAGACGGGATACAAGACTGGGTATCTCTGGGAAGAAATCTGGCAGCGCGATAGTTGGCTGGATATTATCCACAGATTTATCCACCTTCATGTGGAAAAAAGTACCGACGTCACCACGCGCAAAACTACCACTGAAGAAACCCTCATTTTTCCCCGCTATCACCAGCTTACCGCTGTTCGCAATCTGATCGCAGATACCAGAGCCAAAGGTGTGGGCACACATCTGATTCAGCACAGTGCCGGGTCGGGTAAGACCAATACGATTTCGTGGCTTGCCCATCAGCTTGCCAGTATCCACGATGATGCGGACGCGCCTATTTTTAATTCGGTTGTGGTTGTTTCCGACAGGCGCAATCTGGATAAGCAGTTGCAGGATAATATTTATCAGATCGAACACAAGCAGGGCGTGGTTGTCAAGATTGATGAGGATCGCAATTCGAGTGATCTGGCCGATGAACTCAATAAGGGAACAAAGATCATCATTACGACGCTGCAAAAATTCTCTTTTTTGATGGGTAAGGTGGAAGATCTGTCAGACAGGACATTCGCGGTGATTGTGGATGAGGCTCATAGCAGCCAGGGTGGTCGAAGTGCGAGCAATTTGCGCGGTGTGTTGGGTGGGCTTGAGCAAGCAGAGGCTGAGGAGGCTGAGGGAGAAGATCCGCCCGATATGGAAGATTTGATTCTTGCGGAGGCCAAACGCCGGGGACCACAGCCGAATATCAATTTTTACGCTTTTACGGCTACGCCCAAACACCGTACGCTCGAAATGTTTGGCGTGCGCGATGCAGAGGGCAATCCGCAGCCATTCCATCTTTACGCTATGCGTCAGGGTATCGAAGAAGGCTTTATCCACGATGTGCTCAAGCATTATACCACGTACAGGACGTATTACAAATTGTCCAAAGCGATTGAAGACGATCCCGAGGTGGATGAGAGCAAGGCGAAGCGGGCTATTGCCCGGTTTATGAGTTTGCATCCGCACAATATCGCGCAGAAGACGGAAATTATGGTTGAGCATTTTCGGGCTTTTACGCGCAAGAAGATCAATGGCAATGCGAAAGCGATGGTTGTTACGCGCTCGCGGTTACACGCGGTGCGCTACAAACAGGCTTTTGACAAATATATCGAGGCGAGAGGATATACCGATCTCAAAACGCTTGTGGCATTTTCAGGAACTGTTGTCGATCCAGATGTCGAGGATAAGCATTACACAGAGGCGAGCATGAACGGCATCAGTGA
This sequence comes from Candidatus Latescibacterota bacterium, assembly GCA_965205975.1. Classification (GTDB taxonomy): domain Bacteria; phylum Latescibacterota; class UBA2968; order UBA2968; family UBA2968; genus VXRD01. Next base: position 3,124,649 of record OZ242195.1, on the reverse strand, counting down.
ACGAGAATTGCCCGCCCATTTTGCTACGCCCGAATATCAGATATTGATTGTGGCGGAGAAGTATCAGACTGGTTTTGATCAACCTCTGTTGCATACGATGTTTGTCGATAAGCGGCTTGCAGACCTGAAAGCTGTTCAGACTTTGTCGCGGCTCAACCGCACAGCAGGCGGGAAGGTGGATACATTTGTGCTTGATTTTGCCAATGAGATCGATGAGATCAAAGAGGCGTTCAAGCCGTATTACAAACAGACGGAGATCGATGAACCAACCGATCCCAATCATCTCTATACGCTGGATGCAAGACTGAAAAGCGAACCCGTGTTACGCGATGAGGAGATTGAGGAATTTGCCAGGACTTATTTCAAGCTCCAATCACTTCGAACAAGGCATGATCACGGGCAACTCAACAAATGGGTCGATCCTGCTGTGGAGCGATTCAAGCAATCTTACGGTGTCCCGGGTTCGGGTGGGGACGCATACACGGAAGAAGGCGAGATTTTCAAAAGTACCTTGCAGAGCTTTATACGGCTGTATGGCTTTTTGAGTCAGATTATTGAATGGCAGGATACCGAACTGGAGAAGCTCTATGCATACTCGCGGCATTTGTTCACCAAGCTGCCTCGCCGTTTGGGTGAGGGCATGTTGGAACTCGACGACGAAGTTGCGCTTTCGCACTATCGCAACGAGATGACATTTTCTGGTAGCGGGGCATTGGAGGTGGGGGACAAAGATTTTGTGCAGGGCGTGGGTGATGTTGGTACGGCAAAGGTCAAAGACGACCGTACCACACCGCTATCATCTATTATTGAAGTGATTAACGAGCGGTTTGGCACCAGTTGGACGGATGAGGATAAGTTGCTATTTGATCAGATTTCAGGCGATATGGCGCGAAATTCACGTCTTGCGGAACAGGCTCAGGCCAATTCCATTGATCAGTTTAAGCAGGTTTTTGAACCCGAGGTGATGAAGGCATTTGTTCAACGGCAGGGCAGAAACCAGAAGATTGTGAACGATTTTATGTCTGACAAAGCTCTGCGCGATTTCATCATGGACGCATTGCTCAAGGAGGTCTATAACGCTGCTCGAGTTTAAGAATACAAAGGCATTTTACACAGAACGGGGCAATCAGTCCACAAGATCGGGGCACTGGTTGTTCCGTTATTTTTTGACTATTACATTGCTATCTCGACAAAAAATTGTTATTATTGCGATATGATTCATAAATTTTCTATATCTAATTTCCATTCGGTCCGCGAAGAAGTCGTTCTTGACCTGCGTATTCCGGGCACTGCCCCCGACCTGCCGCGGTTCCGAAGGAGCACAGCAAAGCCGGATATCCGGCTTCCTTCTGTGGTCGTGCTCATAGGCCCCAATGGATCGGGTAAGTCAACATTGCTCAGTGCGCTGATCGCTACTGCCTTGGCCACCTTATTCCCATCACCCACTGAGAGGACCCGCCCGATCAAGACCTTTTTTTCCTTTTTTTCCAAGGAAACCAGAAATGAGCCGACGCGATTTTGCCTGGAATTCGAAGCAGATTGGCTGGGCGAGGTCCATCAGTTGTTCCGGTACGAGTTAGAGGTGGCATGCAGTGGTAATGATCCTTTCTTCTCTTACGAAGCCTTGTTCCACTTTCCAAAGGGCCGCCCCCGGCGCCTTTTCGAGCGCGGTGTCCCGGGAAAATCTATATACGTTTCTAAAGAATTTGGTCTTAAGTCCGGGGATGATCGCCTCCAGGCGGTTCGGGCAGACACATCGGTGATCACCACGCTCGCCCTGCTCAATGTGCCCTTGGCGATGCGTATTACAAAATGGATGGAAGATTTTTTTTGGTCATCCAATATCGTGCTTCGTGAGAGATGGGCACCTTCGACCCAAAGTGTGATGGATACATTCGAGAGCGACCCCGATATGGAATCCTGGATTAGAAACCATATCCGATCCAGTGATTTGGGAATTCAGGATATAACTATTTCTGACCAATCTGAAAAAAAGGAAGTGTTTTTCGACCATCACGGGCTTGATATGTCAATCCCCCTACACTTGGAATCCAGTGGAACGAAACGCCTGCTTCATCTGTTGCCTCGGATCGGTGGCGCGCTCCGTAGCGGCGTTCCTCTGGTCCTCGACGAGATAGATGGCGATCTCCATGTGGATATCGCCGGAGAAATTCTTAGCTGGTTCCGCTCTCAAGAGGTCAATCCTTCAGGTGCACAGCTTTTTGTCTCCTCTCACAATGTCGGTCTGCTCGATAATCTGGAAAAGGAGGAGATTTTTATTGTAGAGAAGGACAACAGTGGCGCAACCCGTGTGCATGGCGCACAAGATGTGCAGGGTCTCCGGCGCGATACGCGTCTCTATCCCAAATACCGGGCGGGGGTGCTCGGTGGTATTCCAAAGATTGGTTAAAAAGTGAACTGAAAAGGCTTTTCGAAATCCTCGGTCTTTGATTTTTGTTAAAAAGGACATGCACTCGATATATGAATGCGTGTCCTTGTGTATTTATAACTGATGTTACGCAGTACTTCAGATAAGCCATCACAAAACGCACCCTCGGAAAACGCTATCAATCAAAGCTGTCACGCACAGCGCGCGAGTCCGTCTCGCACCAAACATCTATTGTTCATCCAATACAGTAGGCCACCTTCTTTTGTATTTGCACACAAGCGGTTTGCGCTGTGCAAGCCCTTCGGCGATTGAGAGCGGCATTTTTGAACTGACCTGAGAAACGGTCAGTTGTACCCCGCTCGCCTACTTTTTGTGGCTGCTGAAAAAAAGTAAGTCGCCGAAGGCAGAACAAAGATAAAAAAGATGGAATTATCACCAACACTTTCGACAAGCAACACAATATTATTCCCACTTAAAATTACCGATCCACCACACACCTGAATCCAAGAGTATTGGTCTGGAGATTGGATGTTCGAGCGTCGCGCGCTGTTGTGCGTATCAGAAAGGCAGTGCTGAACCAGGATCCACCTCGCACGACGCGTTCGAGGTGCAAGAAATGGGTTCTGAGTTCGTAATTGACGGGGTTATCGCGTGGGCTGCGCTGATAGAACGCGCTGTCGTATTCGTCTTGTGTCCATTCCCAAACATTGCCAGCCATGTCCAATACGCCATAAGGGCTGCGCCCATCGTTATTGCCTTCACGATAATATGCAACAGGTGCTGTGCCGTTGTCAAAGGGGTCGCCGCTGTTGAGGTAGTTGGCGCGGTTGGGGTCCGGGGCAGCGCCCCAGGGATAGATGCGCCTGTCGGTTCCGCGCGCTGCTTTTTCCCATTCGGCTTCGGTGGGCAGGCGTCCGCCGAGCCATGCGCAGTATTCGCCAGCTTGAAACCAGTTGATATTGACAACGGGATGTTCAGGCGGGTCAAAGTTGGGCAGTTGACGCTCGGCAATGGCGTAGGGATTCCATTGGGCATTGCTAACTTCTGTGTGGTCTATGTAATAGGCTTTGAGGTGGACGATGTGTTCTGGACCTTCGTTGCGGATGCCGTTGTTGGCGCCCATTTCGAACGGTCCTTCGGGTATTAAAATGAGGGTGTGCGTCGTGCCCACATGGGTTGTGATCTGGATGCCTGTTTGTGTCTGCGATACAACGTGCGGTGGCGGCTCTGGTTCTTCCGGCGGGGCAGTGGGTTTGTCCTTGCATCCGGGCAAGGAGGTAGAGAGAATGAGGAGATAGAGGGTTGTGCGAGTAAAGGCCTTCATAGTGGATCAGGTAGAGATGTTGGGGAAATGGGGATATAACTCGGTCAATATAATGTATCTGTGTGAAAAGAGAAACCATCTGCGATCAAGGTGTGTCCAATGGGTGATGGTTTTTCATTGGAAATTATATTCTAAACCTTGACGGTTCTAAAGATCGTAGCTACACTCGTACGTGATGATTTTACTTTTTATTTCGGAGGCGGGTTGTTGTGTTTAGAAATTATCTGGTTATCGCACTGAGAAATCTCAATCGGCAAAAGACCTTTAGTGCGATTAATATTTTGGGGCTTGCCATTGGTCTGGGGACGTGCATTTTGATCGTGCTCTATATTCAGGACGAGTTGAGTTTTGACCGTTGGCATGCAAAAGGAGATCGGATCTATCGCGTGGTCCGAGAGACCCGATCTGGGGGGCAATCGGATTATTTGCCAGAGACGTCGGGCGCGCTGGCACGGACACTTGCGCGGGATTTTCCCGAAGTGGAGAAAGCCGTGCGCGTGATAACGTGGTCGTCCGTAGATGTGCGTTTGGACGAAAAAAAGTTTGAGCTGGGTCTCTGTGTTGCCGATCCCGAGATGTTTGAAATTTTCGATTTCCCATTTGTGCGCGGCAATCTCGAAACTGCATTTCCCAATCCCAATGCGATTGCCATAACAGAATCGGCGGCAAAGCGGTTGTTTGGAGACGAAGATCCGATTGGCAAGACCATCACCGCTGAGAGCAATCACCACGGAGGCGAGCGCACCATCACGGCAATATTAAAAGATGTGCCTCTCAATTCTACACTTGGCTTCGGTGAAATCGATTATTTTTCAACAGGCGGATTCACGTCCCCAGGTGCGAAAATTGTCTGGGAAGATTGGATCCCAACCGATGGTTGGCGTCCGGTCAATACGTATTTTCTGCTGCGAGAAGGGGCGGATCCAAAGGCGCTGTCCGCGAAATTTCCCGAATTGATTGATCGCTATATGGGGGCAGAGATCGCACGCACAAATGCGTATCATCTCCAGCCTCTCAATCGCATTTATCTCTATTCGAGGCAGGATTACGGTCTGGATTGGTACGGCGATATTGAACGCGTTTATCAATTTGGTGCTATTGCGGTTCTGGTGCTTGCGATTGGATGTATTAATTTCACGAATTTGACGACAGCGCAATCGGCTCGCAGGGCGCACGAGGTGGGTTTGCGAAAGGTGTCGGGAGCGTATCGCTCACAACTGATGGGTCAGTTTTTGGGCGAGTCTGTTCTCACGGCAATGGTCGCGCTTATTCTCGCGCTTGTTGCCGTCAAACTCGTGCTTCCCGAGTTCAATGCCTTTTTCTTCAAGCAGATTGAGTTGAATTTGTTGAGCGATCCGTTGCTTGTAATTTCTTTGATTGGTATTGCCGTATTCGTCGGGCTGTTGGCTGGCGTTTATCCCGCATTTTTTCTTTCTGCATATCAACCTACAGAGACGCTAAAGGGGGCGTTTCGCGCGGGTTCTCGGGGGCAGTGGATTCGGAAGGGGCTGGTGGTAGTGCAATTTGCGATTTCAATTATTCTGATCGCGAGTACGGGGGTGATCTATCGGCAACTTGATTATATGAGAAACAAGAACCTGGGTTTTAATGTGGAGCAGATGGTGCTTATGCCCATCTTTGTGCTTGATCAAGAAACAAAATCAGACCCGGGGCAAAAGCTCGCCGCCCGTTATACCACGGTGAAAGAGGCTTTTCGCGCCCATCCGAATGTGCTTGAGGTAACGGCGTATCGCTGGTGGATTGGATGGGGCGGGGGTATTACCCGAACCATTCGGGCAGAGGGACACGAGGGCACGGACTGGCGCATGCCCCTTCTGGAGGTCGATGAAGATTATCTCGATGTGTTTCAAATCGAACTGGTAGAGGGACGCAAATTTGATCCGATTGCATTTCCCACAGATACGTCCAAAGCTTTTATTATTAATCAAACGGCGGTGGCTCGACTCGGTTGGGACGATCCTGTTGGCAAGTCTTTTGAGTGGGTTGATCGGGTGAGAAATCGGAAGGGAACGGTGATTGGCGTTGTGCAGGACTTTCACTATAGTCCGTTGCACGAAAAAATCGGTCCTGTTGCACTGACGCTTCGGCACCAGCAATTTTACAATCTGGGCGCGCGCGTCAAAGCCGAGGGCATGGAAGAGACGCTCGCTTTTTTTGAAAAGACATGGAAGCAGTTCGCTTCTGCAGATCAGCCGTTTGACTATATGATGTGGGATCAGCAGTTTGAATTCATGTACTATGCAGAACAACGGGTGCAGGAGCTGACGTTGCTCTCTTCGGGTATGGCGATTTTGCTCGCGTGTATGGGGCTGTTTGGTCTCGCGGCATTTACGGTTGAGCAGCGGGTGAAAGAGATCGGGGTGCGAAAGGTTTTGGGTGCGAGTGTGTCAAATATTGTGATGCTAATTTCCAGGACATTTGCAATTATGGTTTTGATTGCGAATCTGTTTGCATGGCCGGTTGCGTATTTTGCCATGCGAAGTTGGCTGGACGGCTTTGAATATCGCACGGATCTTTCGTGGTGGATATTTATGTTGAGTGGCGCGGTTGCATTGGCGATCGCGTTGTTTACTGTGAGTTTTCACGCCCTTCGCGCGGCTGTGTCCAATCCGGTGGAAGCCCTGCGGCATGAGTAGATTGATAGAAACAAAAATCGATGTCGATAATTGACAATTATAATAATATATGGTATGATAAATTCGTTCCGAAATCGCGGTATTGAGAATATTTTTAATACGGTCACGGTATTTTGCGAAATCCAGTGAAAGGATAAGGATATGCAAAGTTTTATTTGGATATCTTACGATCTCGGTGTGACAGGTGATTACGAAGGGCTGTACACCTGGCTCGACGATCACGATGCAAAAGAGTGCGGTAATAGCGTCGCGTGTTTTTCGTTCTGCTATGATGGAGACTTATTTGAATCCCTCAAGACCGAGATAGAGGAGGCGGTCTTGCTGAATAAACGCTCGCGGATATATATCGTTTGTATGCAAGAAGGAGAGACAAGAGGACGTTTCATCATTGGCAGACGCAAAAGCGCGCCCTGGTCGGGTTACGGCACATGCGCGGAGTACGTTGATGATCGTGGATTCTAAAACGCTTTTGGTGGACTCGGGCTTCTTCTTCGCGCTTTTCAATCCGAGAGACCGTTATCACGCCGATGCCTGTGAAAAACAAGATTGGCTGGAAATCCTCTCTATTGTCATACCTTGGCCAATCCTGTACGAAACCATTAATACGCGATTTGTCCGAAGACCAGAAACGGTTGCGCGTTTTGAAAGCCTGATTCGCGTACCTGATACCGTCTTGCTTGACGATGCCCCGTATCGTCTGGATGCTTACGAGAATACCTTCGCACAGGCCACTCCGCCCCACAATGCCATGAGTCTCGTAGATTTCGTGATCCGTGCAATCCTTGAAGACAAGAACGTTCGCATAGATGCGATGCTCACATTTAATCTGCGTGATTTCGGGGGTATATGTAGCGAGCAAGAGGTCGAATTATTGTGAAATCGAAATTACAGACTATCACTAAATTGACAGAGCGACGGCTTCCAACCAACCGACCGCCAACGCACCCGGGCGAAATGTTATTGGAAGAATTTCTCAAGCCCCTGGGAATCAGTCAATCGGATTTTGCTGTAAGATTAGGCGTCTCATTCCCGCGTTTGAATAAAGTTATAAACGGCAAGCGATGTGTCACGCCAGATATCGCATTGCGTCTGGCACAAGTGCTTGGTATGTCCGCAGATTTCTGGCTTGACCTGCAATCAGATTGGGATTTGTGGCATGCGATGCAAACCGAAAAAGCGGAGGAAATTGCTCAACTTGAGCCATTGCCCGATTTGATTTGTTCTGAATAAAAAAAGGTCTGTGACATTTGTCACAGACCTTTTGCTTTTTACCGATGAATGGTCGTTTACTCAGCGGGTTGCTGTATGACGCGCAAATAGGGTTTCACAGCGGTATATCCGGGGAAGCGCTCGTCGGCTTCTTCGTCTGTAACCGTGGGTGAGATGATCACGTCTTCGCCGGGGCGCCAGTTCACTGGCGTGGCCAAACTGTGTTTGGCTGTCAACTGCAGGGAATCGACTACGCGCAGTATTTCGTCGAAGTTCCGGCCCGTAGATGCCGGGTAGGTGAGCATCAGTTTGATTGTTTTGTCGGGACCAATTACAAATACCGAGCGCACGGTCAGGGTATTATCTGCATTGGGATGGATCATCTCGTAGAGGTCAGCTACCTGGCGGTCGGGGTCGGCGATCATGGGATAATTCACGGTTGCATTTTGCGTTTCGTTGATGTCGCTGATCCAGCCTTCATGGGATTCGAGGGGATCAACGCTGATCGCTAAAACTTTGACGCCGCGCTTGTCAAATTCGTCTTTGATATTTGCCATGGCGCCCAATTCGGTGGTGCATACCGGGGTAAAGTCGGCGGGATGGGAAAATAGAATGCCCCAGCCATCGCCCAACCATTCGTGAAAATTGACGGTGCCTTCCGTGGTTTCTGCCGTAAAGTCGGGGGCAACATCGCCTAATTGCAATGACATAGTGTAATCCTTTCTATTGGATTGTGGAGGAGATAGAGACTTCAAAATCCAACTGCGTGGCGATAATATAAAACAAAACCATACTCCGTCAAGCTGTCAAGTTTATCGCGTTGTTGCATGAGGTGGCGCTTTAAAATATATTCGGTGGAAAGCAGATTGGTTTGATGATCTCAAGGGAGGAATTGTGGCTACAATTCATTTTGATAAAGTACGACCGTATTGGCGAACCCGTTTCGCTCGAATGAGAATTGCCTGACTTGATTTGAGATCGACAAATGGTTACTTTTGAATCGAATGTCCCAACTTCATACAGGTAATAAACCGTGTCTAAAAATTCTATGGCTTTTGATGAAATAGACGAAACGGGTATCCAGCAAGTGAATGACTCCATGAAGATGCTTATGGGGGAGTTGAATAATTTCCAGGATATCGCAGGCTACGTCAAACCATTGCCAGGGGAAATACCCGTGCTCGATGGTATTGATATTTACGGCGAGACCATTCCGCTCAACGGTATTGTGGGTGGCGATCATATTGTCTATGTCGATTTTAAGAAGCGCTATGATCTCGATGCTCGTATAGAAAAAGCTCGTGGCCGCGGTCAGGATGATGTTGTCAAAAAGCTGGAGGAATGTCGCTTTAAGGCGGGTGTGGCAGTGGCTGATGTTTCGGGGCACCAGATTACGGACGCGCTTCTCGCGGCGATGCTCCATCAGGCTTTTTTGATGGGTGCGATTTACGAAATGGATTATTACGGCAATATCACGGCCAAGTTGTTTGAAAATCTCAATACGCGGTTTTACAATTCGTCGAGTCTCAGTAAATTTATTACGATGATTTACGGGGAGATATCTCAGGAAGGACATTTCCAGTTTTTGTCGGCAGGACATCCCATGCCGCTGGTGTATTCGCGCAAGTACAAAGGTATTGTGGATGTGCCCGAAGATAGGATGATTGCCTCTCCGCCCATTGGTACGCTTCCCTCTGGACGCGATATCGATCGCAATATCAATGAGAGTGTGCTCGGTTTTAAGGAAGAGTACGAACTTAACGAATGGGATTTAATGGGCACGGGCGATATTCTCATTCTTTTTACAGATGGTCTGGTTGAACATCACCGAAATGGCGAGTTTTACGCGCCGCATTATCTCGAACAAAAACTTCACGAGATCAGAAATTTGACTGCCAAAGAAATTTTCCACGCGATTAAAGAGGACCTCATCGCGTTTAATACACCCGATGACGATATCAGTTATGTTGTTATCAAGCGGCATTAGATCACGGGTTGTGGTCCAGGTCTGACCAGTATCCCTCCTGCTATCCTATCCTTCCTCTACTTCATCCAGTGCGCCTACTTTTCTCAAGCTCGGGGAAGCTATTGCTGTTATGCCTGTGACTAATAGCGTTCCGATGCCGCCGCTTACGACTGAGAATACAGGCCCATACAATTCCGCCACGCCTCCAGATTCGAGGCCGCCCAGTTCATTGGACGCGCTCACAAATACCCCGTTTACAGCCGATACCCTGCCGCGCATTGCATCGGGGGTGATTAGCTGTACGAGTGTGTGACGAATGACCATGCTCACGTTGTCAAATGCCCCGGTTAATACGAGCATCGCAAATGACAACCAGAAGTTTTCCGATATTCCGAATACAATGGTTGCGATGCCAAATCCAGCTACGGTGAGGAGCAGATTTCTGCCAGCTTTTTTCATCGGGGGCAGGTGTGCCAGCGTGAGTGCCATTATCAGGGCACCCACCGCAGGTGCTGATCGCAATATTCCAAATCCCTCGGATCCCACATTTAAGATGTCCTGTGCGTAAATTGGTAATAAATACACGGCGCCGCCCAGGAGCACGGCAAACATGTCCAGGGCCATGAGCGACAATAGCAAGCGGTTGTTCTTCAGAAACACCAGCCCGCCCATCAGATTTTGTAGTGGTGAAATTCGCGCTGCATTTTTATCGCGTTCTATAGGCGGTACGCGCAATCGGGATAGTATCAATAAGAACCACCCTGTACATCCGGCACTTGCCAGGTACGCTGCGGGTACGTAAACTGCTGCGATCAGGCCTCCGATCATGGGTCCGACTACCCACGCCATTTGCATCAAGCTCATGCTCCATGTCACGGCATTGGGAAATATACCGCGCGGTACCAGTTGGGGTACAATTGCCCGCCGTGCTGGCGCACCGAGTACGGTTATTGCAGCATCGACGACGAGCAGGGCGTACATCAGGGCAATTGGTCCCTGTTTCCAGGATAATGCGGCAAGGCCGAGAGAGGTCAATGTTGTGCCCGTCAAGCTCAACATCATGACCGTGCGCCGGTTAAAGCGGTCGGCGAGATAACCCGCGGGGAGTGCGAGGATCATTGTGGGCAATGCGATTGCCAGGCCCACCAGGCCGAGCGCGAGTGCTTGCCCGGTGCGGGCATACATTTCCCATCCTATGGCTGCACTCTGAATTTGCGTGCCGACCAATGCGACAAACCAGCCCAGTGCGTATAACCGAAATTCCCTGATGTGAAATGCTTCATAGGGATTGTGTTTTGTCAATATGCTTTCGTTTCACTTTTGTTCGCAAGGATGGCTCATAGAGCACACAAGGGTCTAAATCGATCCCATTAGGCCAGGCAACGGTCCTGGTGTGAGTATCTACAAATGCTCGAGCAAAGTAATCTGGATCTTTTAAGGAGGCCATGAGGCCAACCAAATCATCGGGATTTAACAGGGTTTCCCGACAAGTGCCGTCCTCAAAGGTTACAATTAGTGTATAAGGCATTCGCGTTTTTACAGAAGCGACCTCGGGAATCTCGTGACCGACGCGAATAATTTCGTCAGAATCAGACATGATCATCTCCTTCTCAAGTATAACCCTCAAGTATAGCCAACTTATGCCCGATGTCAAATTACATCGTCAAGAGCAAAATTCTGTTTGTGTTTGCTCTTGACACTTTGCCAAATTCTGGCTATCCATATGTTCAGTGGTTGTTTGCCTATAGAGGGTCAAGTCCAAAAAGTTTTATAAAAAGATAGCCTCGTGATAGGGGTCAGTGGACTTGACCCAGAGAGGTCGTTGTGTAATATGGTTTATTTTCGGTTGACATTTCTGAGAAATTAATTATTACTACTATAGTATTCAAAATATGTGATATATTCAATGGTAAACAAAGGATACAAAAACTATGGATAATTTGACGGTACTTGACCTGTTCAGTGGTTGCGGTGGCATGTCCTGGGGGCTTTCAAAGGCGGGTTTCAAGGTTCTTGCAGGTATTGATAATTGGGAGCCGGCACTCAATACGTTTAATTTTAATCATCCAGAGTCCCAAATCATAAATGGCGATATGACACGTCTTAATCCCGAAGATGTTATGGAGGAATTGCATCTAACAAAAGGAGAATTAGACTGTATTGTTGGTGGTCCCCCCTGTCAAGGTTTTTCAAAAAATGTACCGTCTTCTTATAGATTCTTAGAAGATCCAAGAAATCAATTATTTAGGGATTTTCTCAGATTTGTTAAGACCCTATATCCCAAGACTGTATGTATGGAAAATGTAGCGGAAATTTACAATGCATATTCTGGAACTGTTCGTGATGAAATCATTGATATTCTATATGAGGCGGGCTATGAGGTAGAGGTCAAGGTTATTTACGCCCCTGATTATGGGATTCCGCAAAGGAGGAGAAGGTGCTTCTTTTTGGCATCAAGAACAGGAGTGTCTCCTACATTTTCTCCCCCTCTATTTGGCCCAGTGGAGAAACCATCCCTTTGGGGTAGTCACATAATACAGTATAGGTCTGCCTGGTCAGCTTTATCTGATTTACCTGTTTTGGAAAATGGAGAAGGTTTTGAACCTATGGAGTATGGCAAAGAACCTGAGAATGAGTTCCAAAGTCAAATGCGTCGAGATTCAACAAAAATTTATGATCATATCACCCGAAAATTAAAAGAGAAGCAGTTCTCAAGAATCGCCTCTCTAAAACCAGGTCAAGGTATCAAAGACCTTCCCGACCACCTGAGACCTAAATCTGGATATAGCGGAGCTTATGGACGATTGGATTGTGAAATGATTGCTCCAACTATTACTCGGTGGGTGTTTCATCCAGGATCAGGCAGATTTTGTCATCCAAAAGAAATCCGCCTCATCACAATACGAGAGGCGGCGAGGTTACAATCTTTTTCTGATGATTTTAGATTTACGGGGACCTACATCCAAAAATCTCAACAGTTGGGTAATGCAGTTCCCCCTTTATTAATGGAAGTGTTTGCTGAGGACATTAAACGGTGCTGTTCAGTTGGCTCAACAACAGATCAACAACCTCATCCATTGGCAATCGCGTAGGTTCGATTGAAAAAATATGTGTATCCTCTGGTAGAATAAATCTTTCAAAAAATTGTTTTTGATTGGGATACCATCGAAAGACGCAAAATCCATCCTTGTTTCTTATTCCTTGAAGTCCGGTTTTTGTTTCATTTGTCCATATCCAATAAAGCTCCTGGGGCTTATAGTCTGATAGGTCTTCTTCAAGGAATCCATAGGTTTTTCGATCTTTTGATTTCACTAGAATACAAACCCTTCTATCTGTAACTCCTTGTGCCTCTGCATCCTCATACACTTTTCCATACCAGTGTCGTAATAAAGCCAAACCCAGGTCTTCAGGAGGAGACGCCACGCTTAGCGAATTAAAGCCAAGTTCTTGACTTTTTTTGAAGATGTCTGCTCGTTGGATGACCAATTCAAATTGGCGAGATGGACCGACTGTTGCTTGTAAAGCCTTTGCAGACCATCCTACAGCAGTGGAAGAATCGACAATATCAAAGAGCCTCTTTTCCCTTATATTTAAAAGTGGATCTACGGGAGGAATATTTTTTACATAACAAAAGATTGCTTCCCAAATATAATCTTCAACGTCATCAATAAATGGCACGGTATATATTGCTTCCAGTGCTTTTTTTAGTTTTTCCAATTCACGACTGGTCAGACGATACACCCTTCATTTCCTTTTCCAATAATATCATCAGATCTGCAAGACTAATCTCTAATACGCCACAAATTTTGCACAATGTTTTGAGAGATGGACTTTTTAATCCTCTTTCAAGCTGGCTTACATAAGTCCTGTGGATTCCGCATTCAAAACCGAATGCTTCTTGGCTTAGATTCTTTTTTTTTCTCAAGCGTTTGAGAATTTTTGCAAGAGCCTCATTCATCATATATAAACGTACGTAAATTGAATACTATTAGTCCACAGACTATAGTATTCAGTTCAAGAGAGAACACTATGCGACGTACCTTTCAATTTGACGACAACACACCTCCTCTTTGTCGCCTGGGTCTGGCTACGAGGGGCAATACCCACCTGTCCCCTGCCGATGTCCGTTATGCAGTTGAGCGCGGTGTCAATTATCTCAATTGGTGCGGTCGTCCCGATGGTTTGAGTAGCGCTGTTGCGGGTATGGGGGTGGAGCGGGAGGAGATTGTGCTGGCATGGCAGCTCAAGTCCCGTACTGCTTCAGGTGCGGAACGAGAGCTTGAAGATGCGTTGCGTGAACTGAATACCGATTATATAGATGTTGTGACTTTTTACTATGTGGAGAGCGAGGGCGAATGGTGCGATATTGCGTCTGAAGGGGGCGCTTATGAAGCTATGGCTCGCGCCCAAGAGCAGGGTAAGTTGCGCTTTCTGGGCCTTACCAGCCACCAGCGCAATATGGCCGCGCGCATTGCTACAGGTGAACTCAGAGCATCTGAACAGGTTGAGTCCCGCCCTCTGGATATGCTTATGCTCCGCTACAATGCCGCCCACCGGGGGGCAGAAGAGGATGTGTTCCCGTTGACCGATCCGATCAGTATTCCGGTGGTTGTTTATACCTGTCTGCGATGGGGCGCTCTGATGAAGCCCACGCCGGATGATCCACCCAATTTTATACCGCCACCTGCAAAAGAGTGGTACCGCTTTGCACTGGCCTATCCCTCTGTCGCCATCGCCATTGCAGCGCCTAATGACCGGGCGGAGCTTGAGCACGATTTTTCACTGTTGGATGATTGGCGGGCACCTGCGCCAGAAGAGAATGAGATGCTTATGGCACACGGAGACCGCGTTTATCAACACGCTGGTCGTTTTCCCTGAGTTTCCATGTTCTACAATTTTTTGACAGTTGCGATTCGCAACGCGATGCGTCACAAGTTCTATGCGTTTATCAGTCTGAGTAGTCTTGCCATTGGATTGACGTGTGCTGTGCTCATTGTGCTTTCTATTCGCTACGAGATGAGCTACGATGCCTTTCGACCCCACGCCGATCGCGTCTATCGGATTATGAAGAGGGATCTAAACGCGCGGGGGCAAGTCGAATGGCGCGGTGCTCTTCCCTCAGAGATTGCCATGCATTTGCGCGATGAATATCCCGAGGTCGAGGCGGTTGTTCAGTTCCGCCGCATCACGTCCTGGTTTCGCGCGGAGGACCGATTGTTTCAACAGCGCCTTTGTCCAGTTGATGGCGATGTTGTGGATTTTTTTGGTCTGGATATTATTCGAGGGGATGCGACTGCGCTCAAACGTCGAGATGCGTCCATTGTTTTAACGCAGGGTGTTGCCGATAAGCTCTATGGTCATAAAGACCCCATTGGTCGCACTGTTGAGGTGCAGCGCGAGACCTATCAGCAGGTGTTTACGGTTGTTGCCGTGATGAAAGATCGTCCTCCCAATACGCGGTTGGAGTTTGATAGTGTGACGTTTTTTGCGTCCGATAACTGGGCTATACGCGCTGCGCCGATTTACGTGCGTTTGCGTCCCGATGCAGATGTTGAGGCTCTTGAGCATGCGCTTGCCGTGCATTTTCCCTCTGAATCGGAGGCGACTTATCATCTCCAGGCTCTGCCGCGCATCCATCTGTATTCCAGGATTGATCTGGCGGGTTTTACGGGTGATGGAGGGATGCCGTATCGGGATGTCCGCGATCTCTATCCCCTGTCTGTTCTGGGCGTGGGTATTTTGCTCATCGCCTGTATCAATTTTATGAATCTGGCTACTGCGCGATCAGCTATTCGCGCCCGCGAAATTGGTCTGCGAATGGTTGCGGGGGCGCGCCGGCAACATATTATGGGGCAGTTTTTGTGCGAGTCTGTGTTGTTTACCGGGGTTGCTCTGCCCGTATCTTTTGGTTTGACGGTGTTGCTTTTGCCCCAATTTTCAGGTCTGATGGGGCAACCGCTTGTCTTTAATATTTTTGATCATGTTTTGTGGATTGGGGGCATTGCGCTGGTTACTGCTCTGGTTTCGGGGAGTTATCCCGCTTTTTATCTTTCGGCGCAGCAGCCCGTTGATGCGCTGAAGGGGCTGCGCAACAGGCTTCCAGGAGATCTCTGGTTGCGCAAAGGTCTCGTGGTGGTGCAATTTGCGGTGTCTGCGATTCTCATTGCATCTACGCTCGTGGTCTATCAGCAGATGGATCTGGTGCAGAGTAAATACCTGGGTTTTGATCGCAATGAGATTGTCGTGGTGAAAATTTTTGGTCCGGATTCGGAGCAAGTTCGCTTAAATGGTCAGTATAATGCGGTCAAACAGCGTTTTCTTCAGCATCCCAATATTATTGCAGCGGGTACGAGTTCCGATTTGCCCGGGCACAGTTGGCCGAGCCGACGTTTTGCGTCGGATATTGAAATGCCTGATCGAGAGGTTGAAGTGCGCGTTTTTCGGGCGAATGAGAATTTTCTTACGTGTTACAATATTCCGATGCTCGCGGGTCGAAGTTTTTCACAGGCTTATGCGGAGCAGGTGACAGAGGACGCAGCCGCGATTCAGGTGGTGGTAAATGAGACTGCTGTAAAGCGATTTGGTTGGGCAGATCCTCTGGGGTGTATGCTGATGATTGGGGAGAGACCCGCGCAGGTTATTGGCGTGATGGGAGATTTTCATGTGCGTTCTCTCAGAGAGCCTCTGGGGCCTGTGGTTTTGTCTGCGGCGGGTGCGGATTTGAAATACTTGCATCTCAAGATTAAACCCGACCGTATTCGGGAGACGATGGCTTTTGTCGAAGAGACCTGGATGCATTTTATCCCGACGCGGCCTTTTGAATTCTTTTTTATCGACGATTATATTGATTCTAAATACCGACGAGAACAACGCCAGGGGCACATTTTTACGCGGTCTGCAATTGTCGCCATTGTGCTGGCCTGTTTGGGTCTGGCGGGTCTGGCGGCTTTTGCCGCTGAACAGCGCACCCGTGAAATTGGTATTCGCAAGGTGCTGGGTGCTTCGGCATCCCATCTTGTGGTTTTGATTAGCCGGGATTTTGCCAGGCTCGCTGTGTTCGCGAGTGTGCTTGCTTGTCCGGTTGGATATTTTTTGATGCGAGATTGGTTGCAGAATTTTGCCTATCAGATCGATCTCGCGGTTTGGCCGTTTCTTTTCAGTATAGCGATTCTGCTTTTTATAGCTGTTTTTACAGCAGGATGCCTCGCATGGAAAACAGCGCGTGCCAATCCCGTTGATATATTGCGCTGTGAATAAAAAAAAAGGTTGAAATCATTATGCGCCAATGATAACTTGCGATAGGTTCAGATGTAGTGATTGGTTTGCGATCTGGTTGGAGTATTGAATTAGATATCGGGGGTCCTATGATTGAATTGATCATCATTGTAATGGTTGTTGTAGGCACATCGGCGATGTGTTCACTGTTTGAGGCAATTTTATACTCAGTACCTATTAGTCATATCGAATCTCTGGCTCAGGAAGGGCGTGCATCGGGCAGGATCTTGCAGCGATTGCGCAAAGAGGTTGATCGACCTATTGCAGCGATTCTTTCTCTCAATACGATTGCCAATACAGCCGGTGCTGCAGTAGCAGGTGCTGTAGCACTAAAAGTATTTGGTCCATCGAATGTCGTCTATTTTTCGGCTGTATTTACGCTGCTGATTTTAATGTTTTCCGAAGTGTTTCCCAAGACAGCGGGCGTTGTCTATTGCCGCCCCTTGTCGGGATTTATTGCAAGACCATTACAACTGCTGGTGACAGTGATGTCGCCGTTGGTCTGGTTTACACGCAAGCTTACACGGCTGATTTCAAAGCGCAATCAGGAGCAGCGTATTTCAGAAGACGAACTCCAGGTTATGATACGGTTGAGTGGACAAACGGGCGTGCTCGAAAAAGACGAAGTGGATGCCATCACAAATATCATCGCGTTAAAATCGAAAAAAGTTGTGGAAGTCATGACACCCCGCATTGTCATATTCTCAAAGAGCGGTCAGCTTACCGTGGGAGATATTCGAGACGAAGCGGGAAATTGGGTACATGGTCGCGTGCCCATTTACGACAAAGATAGCGAGGACATTGTAGGCATTGCACATCGGCGAGAGGTCTTGAATGCTATTGGGCAGGACGAATTTGACAAGAAACTAATCAACCTGATACATCCGGTGCATTTTGTAGCAGATGACCTGCCGCTGGATCAATTGCTTCGACAGTTTCTCGAACGCAAGCAGCATATGTTTGTGGTGTTGGGTGAATTTGGCGGTGTAGCTGGCGTGGTGACCCTGGAAGATGTGCTGGAAGAAATGCTGGGCCAGGAAATCGTCGATGAATTTGATGAAGTTGAGGACATGAGAGAATTGGCAAAACAAAGGCGTGATGAATTGATGCAGGCGCGTCAAAAGAAGATCGCAGAATAGAGCAAAAAGGCGTGATATGGCAAAAAAGAATAAACAAGAGGGTTTGATCAAAAGCATCGGGGATTTGTGGCCGTACCTCAAACCGTTTAAATGGAAATTTATTTGGGCACTGCTTCTCGCTGGTGTACTGACGGTGATTGGGTTGTTGCCGCCGCTGGTGATGCGTCGGCTGGTCAATGATGTGGCTTCAGATGGGCAGTATGGATTGCTGCCATTATTGATCGGTGCGTTATTTGGTATCACACTGCTGCGAGCGGGAATGACGTATATGAACGCGCGTGCTATTGCGATTGTAGGCAGGCGTATCGTTGCCAGCATCCGCAATGATCTTTATCAACACTTGTTGCATCTGCCTCTGCGTTTTCACGACAAGACACCCACGGGTTCCCTGATGCAAAGGCTGATGGGCGATGTGGGCGCGGTTCAAAACCTGGTGACCGGGCATTTGATCAATCTGGTGATCGATATAATCACTGCAATATTTGCAATTACTGTCATGATCGAGATCAGCGGCAAATTGACACTGGTCTCGTTGGCACTTGTGCCCATTTTTTATCTGAATTACAAACTGTTCACCGGGCGCATACAATCCAACAATGTGCAACTGCGGGGACACATGGATCACGTCAGCAGCATGCTCCAGGAAAGGCTGGCAAGCCATGACCTCGTGGTGAGTTACGCCCAGGAAGACGAATCCACATTGCATTTCCGAGATCGGTTGCGGGCAAGTCGCGATACAGCACTCCGCGGTATTGTCTATAATATGGGATTTACACAGGCAACGACATTTATCAACGGCACCGGTGCAACATGTATCTATGTAGCATCGGTGTATTTGTTTTTAAAGGGTGAGATCCAATATGGTGATGTAATTGCATTTGCGGCCTATTCAAATCAGTTGATGGGCCCTGTGGTTCGTTTTGTGAAGATGCTCCAGGCTGCGGCTCAGTCCCTTGTAAATATTGGGCGCGTGAATGAACTATTTGGACAATCACCGGAGATTGAGCACACATCGGGCGCAAAATTAAAAGATGGGGCTGACGTAAACATAAAAATGAATGGATACAAATACAGCGATCCCGAAGATGGGCAGGTCGTGCTCAACGGTGTGAATCTGGATATTGACCCGGGAGAGAATCTGACGCTTGTTGGACCGCCTGCTTCGGGTAAAACCTCTTTGCTCGGTGCAATCCGCAGAATGATTGACCCGAAAGATGGACACCTTTTGGTCAATGACCGCGATGTGCGTGAATACGATGTGGTGCATTATCAACAACAGGTGCCTATGGTGCGCGATTCCACTGGGATTTTTAGAGGTACGATTCGAGACAATCTGACTTATGGAAAAGCGGATGCAAGCGAGGAGTTATTACAGGAAGTGTTGAAGGTTGTTGGGTTGGATGGCCTTGTAGCACAACTCAGTGAGGGGATAGAAACACCTGTAGGACCAGGCGGGATTCGATTATCTGCGGGACAAAGACAGCGTCTGGGCATTGCTCGGGCACTGGTTGTAAAACCCAAAATACTGATTCTCGATGAGGCCATAGCTGCTTTAGATCCGGAAAGTGCAACCGAAGTGTTAAATGCCGTCTTTGAGTATTTGCCAGACACGACCATTCTGACAGTCGCGCGTCGCCTGGGTGTCGCTCGTGAAACCGACATCATTGCCGTGATTGAAAATGGAAAAATAGTGGAGTCTGGAACACACGACGAATTAATGGCGATTGAAGGTGGACATTATCGCAATCTGTTTGAGCTACAATACAGTGTGGAGGAGGGGGCGTGAAACTGATTAGACGGTTCTATAAGGAATACGTACTGAGACACTGGGGAAAACTGCTGCTGGCATTCTTGCTGACCGTGACGGCTAATCAAGCGCCTTATGGATTCAGTTTGTTGGGTAAATGGCTGGTTGATGATGTTCTCCAGGTTGCAAGGCCAGGCAATGTCGCAGTTGTGCAACCAGAGCAGAGCCAGTCGCCTGTGAGTACTGAGGATAAATTTGAAGGGCTGTGGATCTTTCTGGCCATTAGCCTATCACTGCGGTTTGGAACGGCTGGATTTGGTGGCATTTCTGGATATTTAACATCCTCGGCAGGACAGCGCGTTTTGTTTCGATTGCGGTCACAGGTACAGACAAAACTCAGCAATCTGCCGCTCTCGTATTTTGACAAATATTCAACCGGGCAGTTGATGGTGCGCGTAATGGATGATGCCAATAGCGCACAGACCAATACCGTGAATCTGCCGGTCAATGTGGCGACTCAGTTTGTGACCCTTATTGTGGGGCTTGTTTTGCTCTGGAATATCAGTCCGACAATGACCCTTATGGCACTGGGTGTATTGCCTTTTTATGCGACTGGCGCAATGCTATTTATGAGTCCCCTGCGGAAAAATACAGAGGAGATGAGAAATGCCAATGCAGAGTTGCAATCGCTGATTGAAGAAAAATTGACTTATGTTGCGACTATCAAACACTATGCCCAGGAAGCAGCAGAATCAACGCGCTTTTTCAAGCGGCTGCAGCAGAATTTACGGATTGGTTTTCGACAAAATGCTTTGAACACTGGCCTGAGCGTTACCCTGATGATCATAAGTGGATTGGGCGCAACCGGCATATTGCTATATGGCTTCTTGCAATTGCAGGACGGGGCTATGAAACTCGGCGAAGTCCTCGCTGTCTATCAGATGACCGCCCTGCTGTTTGGACCCATTACTGCGTTGACAAATACCAATGTTCAGCTTCAGACAACCCGCATCATTTTGGAGCGCATCTATGACGTGCTCGACATGGAAAATGATCTGTCAGACGATGGGGAGGGTATGGTTGTAGATACTTTACGGGGAGATATTACTTTTGAGAATGTATCGCTGCGCTACATCGAGGGTGGACCTGTTGCATTGCGAGATGTAAATTTTCATTTGCCCGCAGGCCGGACACTTGCTGTATTGGGGCCAAGTGGATGTGGCAAGACGGCTGTGGTGAATGTGTTATCGCGCTTTTACGATCCCACCGAAGGCCGGGTGTTGATCGATGGACTGGATATACGCACGCTCAATCTTCAAGACCTGCGCGAACAGATTGGCATGGCGAGTCAAGAAGCACGCATATTTTCGGGAACTGTGGCGCAAAATATCGCTTTTGGAGATCCAGATATCGAACGGTCTGCTATTGAACACGTCGCACAGGTTGCAGGCATTCACGATGCGATCCTCGAACTGCCAAAGGGATATGATACACCGATTGGAAAAGGTGGTGAGTCGCTGTCTCAAGATGTTGTGCAACGCATTTCCATAGCACGCACACTTTTGGGCGACCCGGCTATTTTTGTTTTTGATGACTCGGTTTCCGCACTTTCTGAAGAAGCTGAAGAATTGCTTTTTGAAAATATTGAGAAGGCATTTGAAAAGCAAACAATAATTATTGTTACGAACCGGGTGCGCACAGCGGAAAATGCACACCAGATTCTCGTCATGAGCGAAGGGCAGGCTGTAGAACAAGGCTCACACGATGCGTTGGTTGCACAAAAAGGTGTGTACTGGCGCATGTATGTACACCAGACACACAGACCCGACGAGGTTGCACCAGAACCGCGCTTGCACGAGCCGGACGAGATGATAGTAGAACACGTATAGGCGTTTAATTTCAGATCCTTAGCGTAATTTAGCCTGCTAACGGATTCAAATTTTGGGTCAATGAGAAAGGTGGAGAGCAATGGAATATCTCCCTGTTATTATGGCCGGGCTGACGGCGATTATTCTCTTCATTTTTGGATTGGAGAATTTTTCCGCGGAGATCGAACAGGTTTCTGGCGAGAAATTCCGAAGATTTCTCGCCAGGGCGACCAGAATTCCAATTATAGGTGTGCTCATCGGCGCGCTCGTAACCGCTGTGATTCAGTCGAGTTCTGCGACCTCGGTGATTGCCGTGGGTCTGGTCAATGCGGGCGTGCTCTCGTTCAAGAGCAGCGTTGGTATTATCTTCGGGGCGAATATCGGTACCACGATTACGGCTCAACTGGTCGCCTTTAAGCTCACTGCGTTTGCACCCGTATTTATTATTCTGGGATTTGCTCTTTCTTTTGTTCGGTCGAGAGTTGCCATTTTCGGCAAGTCTATTTTTTATTTTGGTTTTGTCTTTTTTACCCTCAATCTGATCTCTTCTTCACTCGGTCCTCTCCAGAATGATCCCACGTTTACTCAATATCTCATAAATCCTCAAAACCCGCTGCTCGCGATTCTGGTGGGTTGTCTGTTTACGGCTGCGGTGCAATCGAGTTCGGTGACGACGGGTCTGGCAATTGTATTTACACAACAGGGGTTGTTGAGCCTTGAAAATGCGGTGCCCATCATTATTGGGGCCAATATCGGCACCACAGCGACGGCATTGCTCGCGATGGTACACATGGATTTTGCCGCCAGGAAGACCGCGCTTTCCCATTTTTTCTTTAATGTGGGCGGTGTGCTGCTTTTTTTACCTGTCCTTTTGCTTTTTGGCGATAGACTGAATGAATTTTCCACCAATCCCGCGATCGCATTGGCCAATATACACCTCGTATTTAATGTGGTGACCAGTCTGATTTTTATTCTTTTGATTACGCCTTTCACGCGGCTGATCGATATGCTTTTGGGGGAGGACGAGATGGATTTCGAGCGATTGGCCATTCCCGCGTTTGATGAGCAAGTCGCTTTTAAGAAAGTAAAATCCGAACTGCGCCAAAATCTCGTTGATCTCCTTTCCTTTTTGCAGGAAAGCTACAATCTCGTTACGCTGAGTATCGAGTCTAATTACCGCGGTATCTTTGATGCGTCTGCCAAGCGCATGGAATACGTCAACTTTTTGGAGAAGGAATACGTGAGCTACTTTTCTCAAGCTGTCATATCCATTACCCATGAACGCGAATCCCGAGATTTGCTCAAGTTGCATACCCAGTTTGATTATCTCTTCCAGATATACGATTCAATAGACGATATTTTCAATACCAAGAAAGCGTTGAACATGTACTATGTGGAGTTGGAGAGCGATATTTTATTGATGGTCAGAACACTTTCCGGGCACACATTGGCTTTGTTCGAGGATATCCGCAAGTCGCTGGAGGAGAAGTCCAAGGTCAATGTTGAAAAAAGAGCCGAAGAGCTTCAGGATTTTTTGGACGAGATCAACCGCGAGTTGCTGCCGCTATTGGCGCAACCGGACAGGCGCGATGCCGGTACGCTCTCCAATTTTGTCACATATTCCCGGCGTCTCAAGGACAAATTGGTCAGTTTTTCGGATCTGTGAGATGTCGCGTGGTCAACGCTTTGATTTGTCGATTGAGTAATGTGAATAGTGATGCAGAACTCCCCTTGACAGATATACAAATGTTCACTATAATTTTCATCATAGAAAACGTGGAGATGTTGTGTACTGACATTTGGGAAAGGAACCAATATGGATACAAATGGAACTTATCAAGTCGCCGACTTATGTGAGGCGGCGAGTGAGGGCGATGTCGCCAAAATTCGTCAGATTCTCGATGTGCAACCCGATCTGGTCAACGTGCATATGGCCGAAAACAACGAACACCTCGCCATTCATTACGCGGTTATGAATCAGCACGCAGATGCAGTGCGCGTTCTGATGGAAGCGGGTGCAGATCACACGTCGGG
Source organism: Candidatus Latescibacterota bacterium (assembly GCA_965205975.1). Taxonomy (GTDB): domain Bacteria; phylum Latescibacterota; class UBA2968; order UBA2968; family UBA2968; genus VXRD01. The sequence goes on along the minus strand of OZ242195.1, from coordinate 3,101,041 downwards.
TATTTATCCCCACCGCGATGCTACGGACGCGCTTACCATGGCGGATGAACGCGGCATGGATGATATTGTTGAGATTTTGCGAGAGGAGGATGAGAAACGCAAACTCGCGGCTTGTGAGAATATTACCATTACGGAGGAGAATGACGCGCTTTTTGAGGCTATTCGTGAGGGGCGGATGATGGAGACCGTGGAAATTCTCTATAAGAATCCCGATTTGATCAACGCCTGCCATCGCAATGGCGGTAGTGTGATTCACACTGGTGCATCTCTTGGAAATTACGAGCTTGTTCAATATCTGCTCAAGCGCGGTGCGGATATCACGCATCTCACGCCCGAGGGTCAATCGCCTCTGGATGGTGCTGTTCACAATATTCGCGGTCGCAACAGGCCGCTCAACGAGGGGTGTTTGATTTGTGCGGGTATTCTCCTTCAGGCCGGTTGCGAGCAGTCGCTTGAATCTGCTGTCGCGCTTGGGGATCTTGGTTTTGTTCGCGAGTATGAGAGACAACATCCCGAACGCTTTCAGTCCAATGATAGCGAGCGAGACGGTCTTTTGCAGATCGCTGTGCAAAGTGACAATCTCGATATGGTGCGTATGCTGCTGGATTTGGGGCTCGATCCCGACGATAGATATCAACTTCATCACTATGAGTCTAAGCCCTATTCATGGGGCCAACCGCTGGCTCATGCGGCTGGGCACTCGCAGTATGAGATTGCTGAGCTTCTGCTCGAGCGCGGTGCCGATCCCAATGCGAGTATTTATGCGAGTGGCAATCCCATAGCGGCTGCGTATAATAATCGTGACGATAAGATGAAGGGGTTGCTGTTTAGATACGGCGGGGTTTTGGATCACATCACTGCTGGGCTTGAGGGTGAGACGTCTGCCGCTGCGGTTGCGCTTCACAATGATTCTTCGCTTGCGGAAAGGCTTTTGTGGGCTGCGGGCTGTGGGGGCGATCCCAATATTGTGGGGATGTGTTTGCGTCAACTCAAGTGGGCTCCCGATGACGGTCGCTGGTTTGGCTTGCTCGAGCAACCCATTCGCCTGTGGCGCACGCACCCTCATCGCAAGTTCCGGGATTTTGATCGCACGGTCTATCCCGAGATTTTTCGCATGATTCTCGATCACGGCGTCAGTCCCAATCTGGTCGGGCGTTTCGGGTATCGCCTTGCCCATCATCTGGCGGCCTGCGGTGTTGTGTGGGGAGAGGTGATTATGACTGAGCCTGAGCGTGTCACCTTTGCGACAATTCTGCTCGACTATGGTGCAGATCTCAATGTGATTGATGAGCTTTTGCAATCTTCACCGCTTGGCTGGGCTGTGCGCTGGGGTAAATACGATCTCGCGCGTCTCTATCTCGAGCGCGGCGCCGATCCCACGCTGGCGGGTGCTGATTGGGCAACGCCACTCGCCTGGGCAGAGAAAAAAGGATATGGGGATATTGCCGATCTCATCAAACGATATCTTTGAGTATGGATATTATCCAGAACGCCATCGGAAATGCTTTGCGGTGGCGTTTTCTTTTTGTACCATGAAAGTTCCAGAGGTTGATTTGGCCATCGGTAAGATCAAAAGGAGATAGAGCATGGTTCGCACGTTGATTGGCAGTCGGTATTCAGAGGATGTTGAGGCGTTGTTAAAAGGTGTGCCTTCTGAAGTTGAGGTGATATTTTTGCCAGAGGGGGAAAAGCAGGCTGATTATCTATCGGGTGTAGAAGTGCTTTTTGGTCGGCTTGCCGAGTCCGATTTTGATCACGCAGATGCGTTGAAATGGGTTCAGCAGCCCCATGCGGGTGCCGAAGGGCATTTGTATGAAAAATTTAAGAATAGCAATATGGTTTTGACTAATGCGGGGGGATTGTTCGGTCCGCAAATTGCAGAACATGCGTTTGCTCTTTTGCTGGCGTTGACGCGGCAAATTCACACGCAGTTGGAATTTATGAAGCGCAAGCATTGGGAGCGGGTGCCGTGTTTGGAACTGGCGGGTATGACGATGGGTATTATTGGATTGGGCGGCATTGGACGGGCGATTGCAGACCGCGCAAAAGCGTTTGAATTTCGGGTTATTGCCGTTGATCCCGAAGATATGGATTGTCCCGATTCTGTGGATTTGTTGGAAAAGATGGATTATTTACCCGAACTTATGTCGCAGTCCAATGTGGTGATGGTATGTTGTCCCAGTACGGCTGAAACGCATAAGATGCTGTCGGGTGAGATGTTTGATCGGTTGATGGAGGGTAGTTTGATCGTCAATGTGAGTCGGGGAAAGGTGGTGGATGAGGAGGCTATGATTGCGGCGCTGCGGTCGGGCAAACTGGCGGGTATTGGGCTGGATGTGACTTATACGGAACCCTGCCCGGAAGATAGTCCGCTGTGGACCGAACCCAATGTGATTTTGACATCGCATAGTGCGGGGTCTTCACAACATATTCGGAGGCGCGCTATGGTGCGGTTTGTAGATAATTTGCACAGGTATGTGAGGGGTGAGGCGCTGCAGAATGTGGTGGATAAGGAGAAGGGGTATTAGGTGTTTCCTTTTACTCCCCCAAAAAAGATGATTTCCAGAGATTTGCAAAGTGGCTTTTTACCCATTTCAATGGTTTTTGGGTGAGGGCGTTAAATCCACCCCACGTCCACCGCGTGGGGTGGATTTTTTTTGTTATTTGTTGGAATAGTTCTCGACGGTCTGCATCCAACCAGTTGAGTGTGTCCGATAGATAGATCAATTCGCGCTCGTATTCCAGGGATACCATCGCCTGCATGTGTGCATCGACTTTGTCGGCTTCTTTTAATCTGGTTTTTGGACATACGGTGTATCGCTCTGTGGATAAGAAAGAAGATATCCATTGCCAGGGTACTTTGTCGCGTGCGGATTCAGCTGTGGCGTTGACCTGAGAGACCTGGTTCAAAATACCGTAGGTGCGACAGGTCAGGGGGCGCGCTGGGTGGATTGAGCAGCCGCCTTCGGGTGTCAAGAACGGACAACGGCGCGGGCGTTCTTCGACTGTGTTTAGCAATTCACGCTGTTTTTGGGGGTCAAAGTGCGAGCGCACATAATCTGTGATGTTGAGGTATTCGACGGCGTAGAGCGGATACATGGTTGCAAAATCGTCGTCGTATTCGGCATCTGTCAGTTCGCAACAGCTTCCCGGTGCATCGCAACCTGTACACGATACAGCGGGAACCTGTGCGTACACTGCGTTTAAGCGCGCGCGGGTCTCTTCGGGTAAGATTGGCGATGCGATTTGTAGTAAAGAGTCACTCACTTTTTGTGCCTTTAAGAGATGTCGATATTGTAAAATGCATTTCGCCCGGGATAGACAGCGGTATCGCCCAGTTCTTCTTCGATACGCAGCAGTTGATTGTACTTTGCAATGCGGTCTGAACGCGATGCCGATCCCGTTTTGATCTGTCCGGCATTGGTTCCCACAGCAATATCGGCTATGGTCGTGTCTTCGGTTTCGCCCGAGCGATGCGAGATGACGGCTGTATATCCCGCGCGTTTGGCCGTTTCAATGGCTTCCAGTGTTTCGGTCAGGGTTCCAATTTGATTGACTTTGATGAGTATGGAATTGCCCACTTTTTCAGAAATCCCGCGTTTTAAGCGCGTTGTGTTGGTGACAAATAGATCATCGCCAACCAATTGTACGCGACCGCCCAATTCGGCTGTTAGCGCGGCCCATCCGGCCCAATCGTCTTCGTCCAAACCGTCTTCGATGGAGATAATGGGATACCGGCTCGTCCAGTCTTTCCAAAATGCGGTCATATCTGCCGAAGACCGTTTGGATCCGTCCGATTTTTTGAATATGTAGTGCCCGCCATCGTAAAATTCACTCGATGCGGGGTCCAGTGCCAGTAAGATGTCGTCGCCCAGCACATAGCCGGCATTTTTGATTGCTTCGGCAATGACATCGAGTGCTTCGTCATTAGAACCCAAACTCGGTGCGAATCCTCCTTCATCTCCTACGCCCGTGCTATAACCCGCTTTTTTGAGTACGTCGCGCAGTGCGTGGAATATTTCAGCACCTGCGCGCAGGCCTTCGGCAAAATTTTCAGCGCCTGCGGGCATGACCATAAATTCTTGCAGATCAACACTGCTATCGGCATGCGCGCCACCGTTCAAAATATTCATCATTGGGACGGGCAATTGACACGCCGAGGCTCCGCCGATGTAGCGATAGAGGGGCATGCCATAAGCTGCCGCCGCCGCTTTGGCCGCTGCGAGAGAAACACCCAGGATGCCATTTGCGCCGATCGCGCCCTTGTTGGGTGTGCCATCGACATCGCGCATGATCTGATCGATTTTTATCTGGTCTGATGGGTCAAGCCCAACAACGGCTTTGGCAATTTTATCATTGACATTTTGGATGGCTTTTTTTACGCCCTTGCCCAAATAGCGCGTTTGTCCATCGCGCATTTCCACAGCTTCGTGTACGCCTGTTGAAGCCCCCGAAGGTACGGCTGCGCGGCCGATAATGCCAGAACTCAGGTGCACATCAGCCTCGACAGTTGGATTTCCTCTTGAATCCAGTATTTCACGGGCGTGAACCGCCTCAATCTTCGTCATATCCCGACTTCCTCCTCTGATGTTGGTGGTTGTGATGTGTTTTCCATTTTTATCAATGTCAGGCGTATTTTTCGCAATTCGCCCATCGCATGTTGCATGCGGTGGGACATAATTTGTGACAAACGGCAGAGAATTTTAAATCCCATCCTGGGGTGCGTGTTTATCAAATCGACCAGATCAGTGCGGAAGAATCCGACCAGAACACTCTGTTCGGCTGAGAGAATAGAGGTCGCAGGCTGTGTATCGCCCAATGGCACGATTTCACCGACCAATTCGCCTTCTTTCAGGGTGTCGAGTATGGTCTGTTCGCCATTGGAGCGACGTTGTACGACGTGGACAGCGCCGGATACGACGACAAATAAACCCGATTGCGGTGTCGGGATCATTTCGCCGGGGACAAAGCGTCTGCGATGCACAATGCGTTCAATGGTGTGCAATTCCTGCCGGGTCAATGTGTCGAATAGTGCGAGCCGAGCGAGAATATCTGGCAAATTTTCTTGCTTATTGTCGCGCAGTGTCAGGTTTCCCCATTCGGGGTCGTGGAATGTCATAAGTCAGTGCCTATACCTTTCCCCGGCCGCCGGAAATAAATTTGGCGAGTTGCCGATGTAGATGGGCGCGCATCTCCGGGTTATCCGGATCCAATGCAATGGCCTGGCGGATGATGAAAATGGCGCGTTCGGTATTGCCCATCCGGTAATGCAGTTCGGCCAGTGTGTCCAGGTAGGATGGGGTGTGTGGACGCAGGCGCAAAGACCGCTGCGAGAGGCGAATCCCTTCGCGCAGGTGAATGCCCTGAATGGCATATATCCAGGCGAGATTGTTCAGGCTGCTGTCGTCAAGAGGATTGAGCTCCAGTGCTCTTTTGTAAAATTCCTCGGCGCGCTCATAGTTTTTGCGCTCGTAATAAACATTGCCCAATTCGCCGTGCGTGCGTGCTCGTATTTCCGATTCATTGTCGTTTTTTGGCTCGATGTCCAGTACCTGTACATAAGCTTCTTCGGCGCGCTCGGGCCATTTTAATACCATATAGAGACCGCCCAGTTGAAAATGTGCCCATATCGTTTTTGGCCACTGTTCGACAACTGTTTCCAAAAGGGATTGCGCTTCGCTCAACCGGTCGTGGGACAGATAGAGACTGACGAGATCGCGATAAGATTCCCGATGCTCGGGTACCTGTGATACGGCTTTTTCCAGCCACGCGATAGCAACTTCTGGTCTCTCGAGTGCTTCATTGACGATTGCGAGGTCGCGGTACAAGCGCATATAATCGGGTGCCAATCCAAGCGCAATTTCGAACTCGGCTCGCGCTGCGTCGTATTGGTTGCGCCTCAAATATGCCCTGCCCAACCACCGCCGCAAAACCGCGTCTTCAGGGCATATATCCACCGCAGCCTGAAATATCGCGAGCGCGGTTTCGCGATCCCGATTGGCTTCGAGAGCAACTGCGCGATCTAAATGGCGATACGCCCGATACTCGGCACAGCCAGACAAGAGCAAGACGGATGCGAGTGTGCAAAAGAGAATTGTGCGCGTGTTATCCATAGATCTACTCCTCAGAGGAAGTATAGAAATCGCAACAGAGGTTGTCAAGGCGCAAAGGTGTTTTCTCTTGACGCATATAGGCGGGCGGGTATAATTAGGCTGATAAATATCTGTTCACTTTTTTGATATGAGGTTTTTTATGTCGCGTATATCTTCCTTTTTGCATCCTTTCCTTTCATCTGTGTTTATCCGTGTTCATCGGTGGTTGCTTTTCGCCTTTATATTCTGTATCTCCTGTGGAGCACCGCAGGAAGGTATGCAGACGCAGAATTTGATTATTGCAACAGCCACGCCCGGCGGTACGTATTATCCGGTGGGTGTTGCGCTGAGTACGACGATTACACAGAAGCTACAGCCCAAGATTGTGGTAGCAGCTATCAATTCTGCAGGGTCGGCCGAGAATATTCAGATGCTGGTCAATCGAGAGGCACATCTGGCGATTTTGCTGGGTTTGTACGGTACGATGGCTTATCGCGGAGAGGGGACTTATCAGGGGCAAGCGGTTAGAGATCTCCGGTCTATTACCCTGCTATGGGAGAATGTCGAGCATTTTATACTTCGGGCGTCCGATGCCAAAACAGGTACTGTTGAGGACTTGAGAAAACTCGGCCGCAAATACGTTATTGGCAAACGCGGCAGTGGTACAGAAGGCGCGACGCGAACGATTCTCGCAGCGCTTAATATTTCTCCGGATGAGGATTTTACGTCTGAGTATTTGGGTTATAGTCCGTCTGCTCAGGCTATGATTGACGGTCGCATTGCTGGGGCGACGCTTTCGGCTGGTCCGCCCGTGGCTGCTGTGACGCAGGCTTTTGCCCAGCTCGGTGCAGACGGGGTTTCTGTGCTTGCTTTTAGCGATGATCACCTCGCGGCAATCCAAAATGCGTTTCCCATGTGGACGCGGTATATTATTCCGGCCAATACGTATCCCGGGCAGTCCGAAGCGATTGAGACGATTGCACAACCCAATTTTTTGGCGTGTAGAGCAGATTTGCCTGAGGATGTGGTCTATGAGATTACAAAAACTATTTATGAGAATTTAGAGGAGATTCAAAATATCCACAAGGCCACGCTCGCAATGTCTCTCGATAAAGCCACGATGGGGCTGGCTGTTCCCCTGCATGCGGGTGCTGTGCGCTATTATAGCGAGAAGGGTATCGATATTTCGCCGTCTTTGATAGGGGAGTGAGAAGTTTGAAGTGAGAAGTTTGAAGTGTGAAAGGCGAGTATCCGCAGATGAACGCAGATGAACGCAGATGAAAAAGAGGGACTGACTACTGACCACTGATATGCCAGAATCTCATAGGACCATAGTTGAACAGGATCACGGCGGCGAAGTGAGTACGCCGCATCGCGTGCTTACAGGCAGGCATCAGGTGCTCGTCGTTGTTGTGGGGGTTTGCCTGTCTCTGTTTCACCTGTGGAGCAATACGCTGGGTGTTTTGCCCGAATTACAGCGCAATGCCGCTCATTATGCCTTTATTCTTTTTTTGGGATATCTGCTTTATCCCGTTTCTACGCGCTATGCCCCGCGCACGCTGATTCTCGATTATTTTTTCGCCATCCTATCTGTTGCCGTCGCCCTTTATCTCGTGTTTTTTGAGGATGCACTGCACGCCCGCAATGAGGTGCCGAATACGGCTGATCTCATTTTTGCGGGTATCGCGATTCTCCTTTTGCTCGAGATTACCCGGCGGACAACGGGTTTTTTTATTCCACTGCTCGCGCTTGTATTTCTCACTTACGCGCTTTTTTGGGGGCAATATATTTCGGGTATATGGGCGTTTCCAGGGGTGTCATTTCCGCGTTTGCTCTACCGCATGTACTTCGCGCCCGATGGTATTTTTGGGACGATTGCGACTATTTCATCTACTTTTGTCGCGCTTTTTGTGCTTTTTGGCGCGTTTCTCCTGCGTTCGGGTGCGGGCGATTTTATGATTCGTCTGGCGCTCGCGCTGCTGGGGCGCACGGTGGGTGGACCGGCAAAGATGGCGGTTTTTGCCAGTGGTATGCTCGGTTCAATTTCGGGGAGTGCTGTGGCGAATACGGTGGGGTCGGGTTCGCTTACGATTCCGATGATGAAGCGCACGGGTTTTTCGCCTACTTTTTCAGGCGCGGTCGAGGCGGCGGCATCTACGGGCGGTCAACTCATGCCGCCGATTATGGGTGCGGGTGCGTTTATTATGAGTCAGTGGACGCAGATTCCGTATTTGACCATTGTAGGTGTGTCTTTTATCCCGGCGCTTATCTATTTTTTGAGTGTTACTTTTTTTATTCATTTTCGCGCGCGAAAACGGGGGATTGCGCCCTTGCCTGCTTCGGAACTTCCGGATATCCGCGATACGATCCGCGAAGGCTGGCATTTTGCGATTCCCATTGGGGTGCTGGTGGGTACACTGATCTACGGTTTTACACCCACGTTTGCGGCGGCAACGGGAACCGCGAGTATTGTTGTTGCGAGCTGGTTGAATAAGAATACGCGCATGAATATCCGCGATATTGTCGATGCTCTTGCGCTGGGTGCTCACAATATGATTACCACGGGTATTATTCTGCTGTGTGCGGGTATTATTGTGGGTGTGGTGCTGATGGTTGGCGTTGGGATCAAATTTTCTTTGCTCATTTCGGCGATTGCCGGAAGCAGTGTGCTCATTACTGTTGTGCTTATTGCCATTGCGTCTCTGATTCTGGGCATGGGTCTGCCGGTGACGGCTTCTTATATCGTGCTCGCGGTGCTGGCTGCGCCTGCGCTGACCAATCTGGGGGTGAGTCTGATTGCGGCGCATTTGCTGATTTTCTGGTATTCTCAGGATGCCAATGTCACGCCTCCGGTTTGTCTGGCTGCGTATTCTGCTGCGGGTATTGCGGGGGCAAATCCGCTGCGTACGGGTTTTGAGTCGTGGCGCATTGCCAAGGGCATTTATTTTATTCCCCTGCTTTTTTGCTACACGCCCATCCTTTTTGAAGGAGAGACCTGGCGCGTTATTGAGACTGCGATAGCTACGCTTCTGGGATTGCTGTCTTTTGCGGCGGCTTCTGAGGGTTTTCATATGGTGTCGCTGAGTGTATTATACCGCGTCTTATTCCTGGTGGCAGCGGTTCTGATGCTCTGGCCTTTGCTGGTATGTCATGTCATTGGGATGGCGATTTTTCTCGTTCTGGTGTTGGTGCAAAGACAGGCCAGGGCTATCCATCTCAATTAGAATTGATGGGTCTGAAAAATACAACAGAACAAACTGCGCCCCGTGTCGCCAAAAAGGTTGAAAAAATTCTGAATCTTACGCATTATTAATCTCACATATCAATCAAAACTTGCAAAGAATAACGCGTATGTTCGAAATTGGCACAATTCTCGACAAAAGATACCAGATCCAGGCGCACCTGGGAGCCGGGGGCATGGGTGAAGTGTATCGGGTTTTGGACCTGGAGCAAGATCGGGATTGCGCGCTCAAAATTTTGAATGAAATGATGGATGAGCAGGCTGTGCGCCGTCGTTTTCACAGAGAGTTTCAGGTGTTGAACCGATTCCAGCACCCGCGTCTGGTTCGCACATACACCTGGGGCTTTGCCAAAGACCGTCCCTATTTTACAATGGAATATTTGCCCGGAAAGACATTGGAAAAAATTATTGCCGATCGTGTACTGTTAGAGCAATTCCGGACGTCTCACTTTTTTGACTTGATACAACAAATTGCCGATGGATTGGCTTATGTCCACGCTCAGGGTGCAGTGCATCGCGATCTCAAGCCATCCAATATTATGGTTTTGGAGACAAAAGAGGGGATTGAAACCACGATTCTGGACCTGGGATTGGCGAAATTCAGACATTTGCACAGTGCTTCCATTACTCAGACGGGTGCAACGATTGGTACGGCAGAATATATGTCGCCAGAGCAGGGTAAGGGGTTGTGGGTGGATCATCGGTCAGATTTGTACTCATTGGGTGTGATTTTATACGAAGTCCTCACGGACGCATCGCCCTTTTCTGGACAAAATCCCATATCTGTTATTATGAAGCATATTCGAGAGTCACCTCCACCAATAGGCGAAGTTCAATATCGCTGTTCCCGAAGAGACGCAACAAATTGTGCTGAAGTTGCTGGCAAAGGAGCGTGTTGATCGTTATCAGTCGGCAGAGGAACTGGTACGTGCCTTACCATCGGAGCTTGTGCTGCTGGAGGACGAGCAGCGCGATGTGCATAGAAAAGTTGTGCGCCCACAATTTGTCGGGCGGGAATCTGAAATGAAGATACTGAGTGCGATGTTACAGGATGTACAGGCTGGCAAGCAGCGCGTGGTTTTGATCTCGGGTGAGGCGGGAGTAGGTAAATCGAGACTGGCCGAAGAACTGTTGGGCGACGCTCTGATCCACGATTTTCTATGTTTGAAGGGCGCAGGGCAGGAAGAGGGCGGACAAATATACGGTGCGTTGATCAGGGCTTTTCAAGGGACGACGGATTTGATGGCAGAGTTGCCCGATTCATTAGAGACCGACAAGTTTTCTGTTATGGAGCGCTGGTTGCAGTTACTAAAAAGTCTGCGACAGAAACAGCCCATTGTGTTGTGTTTGGAAGATATTCAATGGCTTGATGAATTGACTCTGGAATTTTTGCAGTATGTGTTGCGCGATCCAGAACCGTGCCCGTTTTTGTTATGTCTGACTTGCCGATGGTCTAATCTGGAACCGCTTTCAGAGGAAATTGAGAATTTTATACATAGTAATGAATTTGCTGAAGCGACCCAGATGCAGTTGGAGTATCTACAACAAGAAGAGGTGGGATATTTAGCGGCGTCGATGTTAGGGGAGCGATCCATACCGTCGGATGCATTGCAAACCCTGTTCAGAGAAACAGGCGGACAACCCCTGTTTGTCGTGGAGGCGATAAGGACACTGGTGCATGCCGATGTGGTTCGGCAAGATGTGTCTGGCGATTGGCAGTGGGGAGAGTTTCCCGAAACATTATTATCCAATGACTTTTCAGAGGTTTTGTACAGGCGCATAGCAACCCTGCCTGCTATGCAACAGCGGGTGCTGGAATACGCCTGTGTTTTTTTAAGTGATTTTTCTTTCGAATTATTGGCTGCAGTTTGGCGCGGTGATGAGTTAGAATTGCTGGATATGCTGGATGACTTGATTGCGGAAGGGCTTTTGGCTGCTTGTGGAGAGGATGAAGACCGCTATCGATTTTCACAGGATTTGTGTCGGCGTGCAATTTATGACCGCATGCAAGATGTGCGGCGGCGTCTGTTGCATCGAGAAATTGGCAATGCTCTGGAAGAGACGGGTGATGCAGAAGAATTGACGGAAGAATTGGCGGATCATTTTGCGGCGGCAGAAGAACGAGATAAGGCTGTGAAATATATGTGTCTGGCGGGTAAAAAAGCATTGGAGGTACAAGCGTATCGCCAGGCATTGAGACGGTTCGAGGCAGTGAGGGACTGGACAGCGGATGACGTTTTTGAATTACCTGCAGATGCTATCGATTTTTTGTGCGATTATGCAGATGTGTTTCGCAATTGTAGTGAATACAATTGCGCACTAAAACTTTTAGACGAAGCAAATGCATTATTGCCCGCTGATCGGAAAGATTTGAAAGCGCGTATTTTAAACGACCAGGGTGAGATTCACAGCGTACTTCAACATGGTGAAATTGCAGAAGGATATATGCTGGAGGCATTGCAGCTTTATCGTGAACTCGGTGATTTCGATGGCGAAATTCAGGCGTTAAGCAGCTTGTCTTATTTGTGTGATGTGTCTGGTCGGCACGAAGAATCAATTGCGTATATGCGTCGGGAAATAGAGAAACTCCGTGAGTCGGGAGATCCACAAAACCAGGCTTTTATACAAGGACGAGAAGGCCAGGCCGCATTAGTGGAATTTCGATTTGAGACAGCTAAGGGCTATTTAGAAACTGTTGTAAAGATCTTTAGACAACTTGGTTTAGAGCACCATCGCGTTTGGGCACTCAATGCACTTCAAAGAATTTATTTTTATTTGGGGGATTTCAATGGTGCTGAAGCCGTTTGTTATGAGGTCATTGGTGAGTGGCAGAAGCGAGGGGGTGTGTATTGGGAAGCAGCAAATTTCCTATGGCTTGGGGAATTGGCTCTGGAACGCGATGATTTTGCCGAGGCATTGGAATATGCCGAGATTTCATCAGAGCGATTTTTGGAAACACCGCGAAAAGATTATATCTATCGCGCTTATGCAATTGCGGCAACGGCTGCTGCGAGAATGGGAAATGGTGAAACAGCACTTGAATGGGCTGAAAAAGCCAAAGAAGGTACGCAACAAATATCGGGTATGTACACAGGCATATTGCCCCTGGTATATTGCGGTATTGGTGCGGCTTTTGCTCAGGCAGGGCGAATTGCTGAGGCTGAAGAGGCTTTTGAGCAGGCAATTGAATGTCGCAGAGAATCCAAAGGCGACCACTGGGCGCGGGCATTGCTGATGGCTGGGGAGTTTTATCTCCAGCGCGATGATATGCCAAAAGCGCAAGCACATCTCGAAGCGGCAAAACAGGCGTTTGAGGAAATGGAAATGTCCTATTTTTTGGAGAAAACACAGGTGTTATTAAATCAATTATCTCGCGACGAAGATGGTCGCGGCAGGGATGCCGCTCCAACGCTCCATCGCGGTGAGGATACCGTATCCAGTTCTGAGGTTCCAGTTGGTGCGTTGTCTGTTGATCGTTGGAATTTGCTCTATGATATGAGCCAGGAATTAACAACAGAGCACGATGTCAAGGTGCTATTGGATGGAACTTTGGGCAATTTGTTGGCTGTCTATTCAGCAGAGCGGGTGATTGTTGCGATTAAAAATGAGACTCCAAAAGACTTTGTAGTTGATGTGGTGCGCCACCACAATTTAGAATCGAATGATGCAGAAGAATTGAGTGGGGGTATTATTCGTCGGGTTATTGAAACAAATGAACCCGTTTTGAGCCTTGATGCACAAACAGACGATAGGCTAAATCAATATCAGAGTGTGATAGACTACAACATTCGGTCTGTATTGTGTGTGCCTCTATTTCATGTTAGCGAAGGTGTAATGGGTGCCCTATATGTGGATCATCGCGGCATAGGCAACGCATTTTCTGAAGCAGACCAGACGTTTTTACAAGCATTTGCGAATCTGGTGGGTGTAGCACTGGTCAATGCGAGGATGTACGAACAATTGGAAGAGAAAGCGCGATATTTGCAGCAAGAGGTCGAAAGACAGCACCAGCTTGGCGATCTGTTTGGGCAAAGTGATGCGATGCAGGCGATCTACCGGCTTATAGAACGTGCGGCAAAAAGCGATATTCCCGTGCTTGTGCAAGGCAAAACAGGTACTGGCAAAGAATTAGCTGCGCGTTCCATACACTACAATAGTACACGTAAAGACCAGCGTTTTTTGTCGCAAAATTGTGCTGCCCTTTCACCAGAGCTGTTGCAGAGTGAGTTGTTTGGTCATAAAAAAGGGGCGTTTACTGGCGCGACTGAAGATCATAAGGGGGTTTTTGAGACGGCTAATGGGGGTACGGTCTTTTTAGATGAAATCGGCGATGCCCCGCCACCATTGCAAAGGAGTTTGTTGCGGGTGTTGCAAGAAGGAGAGATTAGGCGTGTGGGAGAAACAGAGGATCGCGCAGTAGATGTACGCATTATTGCAGCGACCAATCGAGACTTAAAAAAAGAAGTAGAAAAAGGCTCTTTCCGCGAAGATTTGTATTATCGGTTGCACGTGATTCAGATCGATATGCCGCCTTTACGAGAACGCATGGAAGATGTGCCGTTATTGGCCGAACATTTGCTCATTCGGGCAAAGGAAGAGGCAAACAAGTCGGTTGGCGGGCTGACAGTAGGTGCAATCAGGGCACTTACAAATTACAACTGGCCGGGTAATGTGCGCGAGTTGGAGAATGAGATTCGGCGTGCGGTTGCATTGGTAGAAGAAGATGGTGCAATTACGCCCGATTTGTTTTCGGAAGCTGTCGGCCACGCGATGTCGGGTGTCTCTGTCGAATACCAGGGACATTTAAAAGATAGTATGCAGGAGTATGAGAAACGGTTGATTATGGATGCGCTCGAAAAATACGAGGGTAATATTAAGCGTACGGCCGAAGAACTGGGGTTGGTGCGCGCCAGCTTGTATAGAAAGATGAATCGTCTGGGGTTGAGATAGATGTTGAATGGGTGTATCATTTTACAATAATGTATCATTTAGATGCACTTTAATTTATTTTTATATTAATCAATCGGTTATGCATATTTTATCTAAATGAACGGTTATATGTGTATCTATTAGGTACACATATATCTGGATGCCGCATTTACAGTACAAATAATTTTTAAATTTTATTTCCTTGTTTTTTCAAGCACTTGAGAGTTTTTAAGTGCTTTTTTTTATGCTAATGCATTATTAGGCACGGATCTTGCGATATAAACGGAGCGAAGACAATGACGACATTTAGATTTTTGTATTTAAGGAGGATAATATGACGACTCGACGCAAGTTGATCTTGATCAATGGAACAATGGATAAAGAGGGTGGTATTAGCACATATCAGACGACGGATAGTTTTGAAGTTGGCTGTACCCCTTATCCTATTACTGTTCCCCCCATGCCGTTCCCTGATGATGACGATTGGGACAATTTTGATCAGCCTGAGTAAATTGTATCTGTTCTGAGGAGTGCCTGGCATGCTATGCATTCAGAAATGCGACATACATCTTTTTCAAACTGAAGAGCAAAATCAGCCGATTGTCTATCAGATTGAGACAGGTCTGTTTTTTGAACTGGATCCCCTTTTCAAATCAATTTTAGAATGTTGCGAGGGCTTATCTGCTTCACAGGTTGTCCAGACGTTGGCCGATCAATACGAGGCAGAGGAAATTGCCGAGGCTATTGAGGAATTGGCACAGGTGGGGTTGATTGCGGATGGTGCATTGCTTCTGGTGTCCCAGGTGCCGACGACAGAAGGGGTGGCAGCTTGTGGGGTATCACAGACAGATCGTTTGCAGGTGTCGCTGCACGTTTCGCATACATGCAATATTCAGTGTGCTTATTGCTTTGCACATGGCGGGGATTATGGCGGTAAGGCGATGCTGATGCAACCCGATGTTGCCGAGCAATCGATACGCTGGATCATCACCGAAGCTCAGGCTTTGGGGCGGTGCCAGATTGATTTTTTTGGCGGGGAGCCGCTTCTGAATTTTCCATTGATGAGAGAGCTTGTCCCATTTGCCAAATCTCTGGGCGCGTGCCTGGGAGTGCAGGTTGGTTTTGGCATTGTGACCAATGGCACGCTGTTGACCGACGAGATGAAGCAGTTCTTGATCGATGAAAAGTTTCAAATTAAAGTCAGCCTGGATGGCGGACGTAAGACACAGGACCGTATTCGCAAGTTTCACAATGGTTCTGGTACTTATGATGTCGTGGCAAAGAATGTACAGAAATTGACTGCTGAGGCACCTGAGCGCGTGTACCTGCAAGCTATTATGACAGCGTATGATATGGATGAGGATGAGATTGCCGATGATTTGCGCTCATTGGGTACTGATAACGCGCTCATCGGTCCGGCGGTTGTCTCCCCCGATGCGCCTTATGCCATTCGGGAAGAACACATACCTGTTTTGAAACAACAAATTTACAGGCGGAGCCGCCGTGCGCTCAAAGCTATTCTGAATGGTGAAGAGAGTGAAGAGTTTGATCCGCGGATTCAGAAATTGCTGACGCGCGCAAAATCCTGTCATGGATGCCTGGGTGGTAAGCAGTATCTGGCTATTGCAGCAGATGGATCAATTTATTTTTGCTCGAGTCTGGCCGATGCACCCGAGTTTAAGATGGGTGATGTGTTTGTGGGTATTGATCGCGAAAAGCAGCAGCATTTTGACGCGCAGTTCAATGTGAATAATCGCCCAGAGTGCAAGACATGCTGGGCGCGCAATCTGTGTGGTGGTGGATGTCTTTGGGATGCTCGGACGACGACGGGGGACCCGATGTACCCCAACCCTGTTGCTTGTGAACAGACACGTTATCGCTATGAACTGGCGATGGAGATGTGTATGGAGATTGCAGAAGAGGATGCGTCTTTGTTGCAGCGACGATATAATCTGGAAATAACCTCGTAAACCATAAAGAGATAAAGATGGCCTGTCGAGTTGGAATTACGATGGATCCCGACGAGCGAAAGCGATATTGGCGTTCCAGGTTCCGCTCCTTCAGAAACTGGAAGACTGTGGCGCATTATAATTCTAAGAGGGAAGCCCAGCAAGAAGTGACTCGACTCGCTAAAATTTGGGGTTGTGAAGCTCCCCCTAATGGGGTAGGACCAGAACAGGCCTCTTGGTATGTGTATGTATTTGCACATGACGGCTATTAAATCAATAGAACTTGGACAGAGATCACTTGGCTAATTTAGGATGCTACCTTTGAAGATTCTCTTTGACATTCTTCACGTCGCACATCTCAATTTTTTTAATTCAGCCATCAAATCGTTGAAGGCGAGACACGATGTGTCGGCTGTTGTCAGGCAAAGAGGTAACCTTGTTGCCATAGCGGAGTCAGACCTCCCTTGTTCCTTTCGTGTAATGGGTGCTCATAGAACTGGTGTTAGAAAGATGTTTGGGGTATGGGAAAGGGTCGTTGATCTCAAGAAGATAGTATGCGAAATGGAGACAGATGTTTTGGCGAGTTGTGGATTCTATTCGGGCATAGTTTCGCGGTTTTGTCGCGTACGGTCTGTGATTTTTTATGACGACTTCGAATACAAGCTAAATTTTTGGCCATGTCTTTTATTCGCTCATCAACTTGTCTTACCTGAAGCACTCGGAGTGGCAGGCAGAAACATCATTCAATACAACGGGTTCAAAGAGTTGGCTTACTTGAACCGATTCGTCCCGCAACCGAAGATTTTAGGTGATTATGGCGTTCAGCCAGGAGAGTATGTTTTCGTCAGGTATGTTGCACCTATTAGCATGAACTATCGACGCCTGGGTCAGGAAGAAGTTATGCAAGCGACGAATGCGATTTTAAATACTGGAATGAGCATCATAGCCTCCCTTGAACGGGGAATAAATCTCGAGTTTGAACACCCCAATTTCCGAAAGGTTGTTGAACCTTGTCCCAGTATCCATTCCCTGATTTACTATTCAGCCCTGGTGGTAACTACTGGAGATACTGTTGCAAGGGAAGGGGCTCTCTTAGGAGTACCTACTATCTATCTTGGAAGAAGGGAAATGTGCATAAACCGAGAATTAGTCGAGAGTGGACAATTAATAATCCCTGATCTTGGTAAGGTGACTAAAGAAATATTGGCAAATCTTAGCAATAGAGTTCCGCGAGTCAAACCTGAAAATAAAAAGTGGGAAGACACAACGGAGGTCATAGTCTCTTGTATTGAACAACAGAAATTCACCAAGTAGTTCTGTTCGATATCAGATGATATTGGGTTGCCCGGTAAATGGTAATTCAATCTGGTAAATATAGATTTGATGCTATTAAAAATATTGGAAATCAATCAGGATTAGGGTCAGTGAGACATATGGAAGGTAAGGGTGCAGGATGAAAATTTGTGTAGTTGGTTTGGGCCATGTCGGCATTGTGAATATTGCCTACTTGCTTGAACGAGGTCATATCGTCACAGGTCTGGATGTCTCCCAGGAGAGAATCCACCATCTTTTTGCCGGTGAACCTGAACCAGAACCCCGCGTAAGCGACCTGCTAAGTTCAGCACTTAGAAGTGGGAGGCTCCAGCTTTCGACTGACTACTTCAAAGCTGTCGAGGATGCGAGTGTAGCGATTATCTGTGTAGGTACGCCGCGAGGTGAGAAAGACGGAGTACCAAATCTGTGTTTTCTTTATCAGGCCGTAACGTCACTGGTAGAGATAGTGAAAAAGAAAAGAGGCATGTTTGACATAGTTTTGCGCAGCACTGTTCCGCCCGGTACGACGCGTAATATCGCCTCTGGAGCCTTCGGGAATTTTGGCAATGTCTGGTATTATCCGGAGTTCTTGAGAGAGGGAAGCGCAATGGAGGACCTGAATGATCCTCCGATTCGGATCATTGGTGCTCCAAAGACTGGTTATTACCAGCGCGTGTTAGATATTTACGGTGAAGCTGGGCCGGTGTACATTACCGAATACGAGATCGCTGAAATGGTGAAGTATGTATGCAATGCTTTTCATGCTATGAAGGTTACTTTCACGAATGAGATATCGAATATTTGCAGATATCTCGGGATAGACAGCAATAGAGTAATGGAGGTCGTGTGCTCAGACAACAAGCTCAATATGTCAAAAGCCTACATGAGGCCGGGATTCGCATTCGGAGGATCCTGTCTCCCGAAGGATCTTACAGCACTCCTGCGGCTATCTAACGGACGACAAGAACCCGAATTACCTCTGCTGACCAATATCATCGCCAGTAATGATCTTCATATCAGGTCCACGGTAAGGAGGGTAAGGTCGCTTGCCGTTCGAGGAACACTGGGTATGTTGGGTTTGAGTTTTAAGCCCAATACAGGCGACTTGAGGGATAGTCCATTCGTAAAACTCGGAAACATGCTCATCTCAGAAGGGTATCATGTGATCGCATATGACCCGTCAGTGGAGTTGGGCCTCTTGGACGTGGAGCCGACTTATATTCAAAGTGATGCCCGAAAGATGTGGCAGGGACAATTGACAAAATCCCTCAAGTCGCTATGTGAATGTTCCCTACTGTTGATCGCACATCCCATTTCCTCGTTTCATATACCGATTTTACCCATCTTGAAGGGCAAGCGCGTTCTTGATTTATGCAACGATCCTTTGCGAGAGCAAATCGCTGCTATTGCTGACTATGAAGGTGTGGGCTGGGAATGCCGTTCAGGATGTGTTCGGAATATAAACTTGGCAAAGGCTGAAGAAGCGTTAAAGAACACATCATATTGATAAAAAAGCCGCCGACAGACCCTGGCAAGTCGAGTGTCGGCGGCAGACTGCAGTTCAAAGCTCAAGCATTTGGGAATGTGAGCTTGATAGTAAGGTATCTTTTGAGGGGTAGATTGTCAACCATCGTGCAATCGGATATAAAATTTTATGACAAAAAATACAATAACAATATCTGAGATTGAGAATCAGATTCAAGATTTGGTTCTGAAGGCATTAGACCGTGAAGTCACATCCGATGATATAGATTGGGACAATCTTCCTTTGAATTCTATACTCGACTCTATTTCTACCCTGGCCCTGGTGACAGGCTTAGAGGATGCATTTGATGTGATCGTAGAGGACGAAGAACTCACAGAAGAAATGCTAACTTCGACACATTCGGTCGCGAAGTATATATATGAGAAATTAGCCACTGATACACATTCACTTATTCCCGAATAGATCAACGTTATGAACTAAACACTGCGAGAGGTTTTTGATGGAGCATTTTTTTTCTGGGTTGACAGGTACAGGTACCCGGGTAGGCGTGATTGATAGCGGTTTTAATACGGGTAAAAAAAATGTGCATGTGTTGAATGGTACCAGTTTCTGTAATGGCGATCAAGATTCAAATTACCAAGATATGATAGGCCACGGCACAGCCTGTATTGGCGTCATCCACTCCAAAGCTCCAAATACTGAATTTTTGCCTGTCAAAATTTTTAAGTCAGAACTGATAACGAAAATGGACATTTTGTGCAAGGCGATTTACTGGTGTGTTGAACATCACTGTCACATTGTCAATTTGAGTTTAGGTACTCTGGATGAGAGAGATAGCGATGTTTTGAAGGAGGCCTGTGATTTTGCACACAAACACCAGACGTTCATTGTTGCTGCGACATCAAATGATGGACAACCGAGTATTCCCGCGTCTTTTCCCAATGTCTTTGGCGTAGCAGGAGGAAAAGTTAATGGCAAGTTTGATTACTTTTATGACCCGCACGAAAAAATACAGTTTGTCGCACGGGGTGATCGTCAACGCCTAAATTGGCTGGAAGGCAAACAGATATTTATTGGGGGATCGAGCTTTGCGGCTCCGCATATTTCCGGCTTGATTGCTCTGATCATAGAGAAATATGGTTGTATCTCGTTCAACGATCTGACAGAAATTTTGCAGAGACATTCCTTAAGTCAATGTCCCGACCTGGTAGATAGTAGCACTTATGCGATGAGCGGGATGCCCAGATCTCGCTCAGATGTTTCTATCCGCGATCTCAATAAGGCAAACGCGCCAAGCTGGATAGACGAGGCTGTTATTTTCCCCTATAACAAAGAAATGCATGGGTTGGTGCGGTTTCGGGAGTTATTGCCGTTTAGAATTACAAGGGTAGTTGATGTTATTGGAAAAAGAACCATAGGCAAAGATTGTGGGGAGGTTATTGGGGGGTCCGAATCTAATTTGATCATACAACAAAATTTGGAAGATTGTCTGCAATACGGCGATACGCTCGTTCTGGGCTATTTGGATGAAATTAGCCGGATTAAGAAACGCGATGTGTTACAAGAATCTTTGGAATTGGCATTGAAGCATAACAAGAATGTGTATAGTCTGAGCCCCATTGCAAATAAGCAATACGAAAGCATAAGCAAAGCATTTGAAGAAAAACATCTGCATTATGCAGCACCGACCATAGATTTTGCAACTTATGAGGCTTTGACCAAAACTTATGATTGGAGAAGCAGAAGCCAGAAACCTGTCTTGGGCGTGTTTGGAACAGGACCGCAGCAAGGAAAGTTCACTGCTCAATTGGCACTCAGAAAACAATTACAGAAAATTGGCTATAAAGTTGGTCAATTGGGTACAGAACACCAATCTGCATTATTTGATTTCGATTTTACATTTCCAAATGGATATGACGGGCATCAGAGCATCCAGATTCCCATGGATTTGCACATTCCACTTCTAAATTCCGCTATGGTCGGTATCGAACAATCAGACCCGGATATCATCGTCGTTGGTGGCCAGTCCGGTATCATACCTCATAACTTTTACGAAAAATCTCAGAGTTACACTTTGCCCTCATTGATCTTGCTTTTTGGAACCGTTCCCGATGCTTATGTCTTGCTCGTTAATTCTATCGACGAGCCTGAATTTATACAGGAAAATATCCGAGTTTTAGAGAGCCTGGGAAAAGGAAAAGTTATTCTGCTCGTTTTTAGCGATAAGAAAAAAATTGTAAATCACACGGTCAACACAGTCGTGAGTCAACCGCTTTGTAGAGAGGAAATCTGTCAAACGATATTGAACTTGGAATCAACACATCGCATTCCGGCGACTGAGATAATTAGTGCCGAAGGACGTAAAAAGATGGCCGATGTTGTTGTTGATTTTTTTTGAAATCGTAGGGGCAACCCTCGTGGTTGCCCGCATTTGAGACAAGCGTAGCACTGAATTATGGCCTCCAGTGCAGGTCCTAAACCTGCAACCATCCGTGTTCATCGGTTTATCTGTGGTTGCTTTTGGTGATGGGGAGAAAGTAAATGCAAGAAATTCGGAAAATGTCGCTGATTTTGAATATCCTGTTATCTGTTCTTCTTCTGGTTGCGTTATTCGGGATATGGAAATTGAGAAATACGAACTCTGGTCATTGGAAAACAATCAGAGAACTCCGAATAGAGAATGCCGATTACAAAGAGCATATAAATGCCTCTACCTACGCATCCAATTATCAAGGACAGGAATTTCCGAAGTTGGAATTGAAGAACATAAATGGCGACTGGATTTCAACAGACTTTTCCGAAACAGGAAAAGGACTGGTTCTGGTCTTCAGCCCACAAGACTGTCAGCCATGTCTAATCACCCAGATAAAGTTACTGGAGCATGTGTACCAAAATCAGGATCCCTCAAAACGCTTTCCAATTTATGCTTTTGCCAATGCTCCTGCGGGCGTGTTAAAAAGATACAAAAGGAGTTTTAACCTCCATTACGAGTTGCTTCCGGATACGGAGAACATGCTATTCCAAAATGAAATGCTTACTCATCGCACCCCGGCTATCTTTGTTGTCAATGAAAAGAATATCATAACGCATTGTCATCTATCCTCAAAAGATCGCCCTCAAAATACAGTCCTCTTTTTTGGTGTGATTCAAAGACATTTGCGATTGCAAAAACCACTTCTGAACGATCATCTTAAAGGAGTGCCCTATTCTCAAATTATTGCCAAAGATTTTGATATAGATCCTTTATCTACATTTATTTATTGATATTTAAGAACAGAACGGTTTTACTTGAGCCTATCAAGTAAGGACAAGCACACTTTGATTTGACGCAATAAGGAAAGGAGGTGATATTATGAAAACATTGACCAAACCAGTGAAGATTCAGAATATGGCGTCGCCTATATATGGATACGAGTTTGGAGTTGGACTTGCCTGGGTAGACGTTGGAGATGGCGTTGTAGATGGAAACCCTGTTGATTTGTATGAGTGCCAGTTCGTTTGGCGTTCCGTTTTGCAGTGCTTTCCTCCTGGTGCTCGGTCTTGGGGATAAGGGCTGGCTTTTAAAGAGATCTGTCTTCTATTTTATCTTTTTTATTGCCATAATGAAGTATGTTCAGTAAAAAATAAAAGTGTGCAATCAAGCTTGATAGGCTCAAAATTGACTCAGTGCTCTCAAAATATTACAGGAGCACTGATTTTACAATAGGGAAAGGGTGATAAGTCATGACTCGCAACAAGCTATGGGTTCAAGTAGGGGGGCTGACACTTCTGTGTCTGATCTGCGGGAGTTGCGGAAAAAGTGCGGTTGAAAACCAGCAAGATGGGATGGCGAGTTTTCAATCGCGACAAGATGTCATCGTCCTCAAAGTGCAAACACAAGGGGCTCATCTATCTTTAATTGATGGCATTACACTCGAACGTCCAGAGACAGGTCCCGCACTTGGGATGGTAAGCTCAATTGCGGTGATGGATGACTACATCATTATTTTTGATGTTCTAAGAAGTTGTGTCGAAGTTTTTGACAGAGCAGGCAACTATAAGTGGCCTATTGGCAGTCGAGGAGAGGGAGAAGGCCAGTACAAATCACCGAGCAAGCCAACGATGATACCGAATACCGAACAAATGCTGATCTACGATGGCGGGACTGGGCAGACGCTTCGCTTCTCCGTTCAAGGTGAATTTTTAGGACGATTAAAACTGCCCCAACGACGCCTTATTAATCCCCTGGTGGTTTCTGAAGATCGCAAGCTCATTTATCCTTATGGTGACCGAAAAGGAAACGGTATGCTTTACGTTACCTCCCTTGATACGGGTGAAGACCTTGCAAAGTTCAAAGTCTGCGAGGCTCAATACGAGAGGGCTTTTTTTATGTTCCAGCGTTCTCACGGCTTTGCTTATGATGAGGCGCGAGAAATCATATATTTTGCCCTATCTTGGGAAGATAAAGTGATGAGAATTGATCTGGCGACACGAGATTTTCTCCCCCCTATAACCACAAATCATCCCAAATTCGTCAGTCTCAAATTAGATGATGATAAAACAGGATTATTCTCCCCTCCACCTAACTTTGGTAAGTTTAGTAGATTAAGCGGAATGCATCTCCTCCCTTCGGGAGATATTTTGTTCAGGTACGATTTTAGGGATCCCTCAAATAGTACCGCGCTTATACTTCTATCAGACCTGAGCGTGCAACCTTCTGCACAAGAAGTAAACAATGAATTGGAACGAAATATTTTTACTTGTCAAGGCAGGCTTGTTTATAAGTACTCGCCTCCTTCTGATAACGAGGATACGAATGGTAATATCCGTGTTTATCGTCTTATTGATGCTCCTGCAAACCCTGCCGAATAGTGGTAAAAGTGAGGTGTGCTCAAGCATCCTCTAATTGCTGAGGAGAACCAATGCTTTTCAATTATTTCCGAACATGGTTTCGCAATATCCTCAAGTATAGAGCTTATGCAACGATTAATCTGCTGGGTTTGGGAATCGGGATCGCGTGTTGCTATCTCTGTGTGTTATACATCCTGTACGATTGGAGCTTTGATAGATTTCACGAAAACCATCAGCGCATCTATCGCGTTGCAGGAAAGGTAAAGTACAGCGAAACAATAGGAAGCTCTCCTAAAGCAGGGACAGGGACTGAGACAATGTCTTTTCCTGTTGCACTATCACCCATGATGTCTGCCGAGTTTCCAGAGATTGAACTTACGACCCGCGTAACGAGTGACCTTGCGAATTGGGATGTGGGTACCCACAGAAATTTTCTGCGCCCTATCAAAAAGGTACTGTTCGTCGATAGAAGTTTTGAGGAGATGTTCTCTTTTCCGCTTATCCGCGGAACTTTCTTGGCTCGACCAGAGCAAGTCGTGATCACGCGCAGATTCGCTCGAACACTGGCCAATGATACTGACAGTTTGATTGGCAAAGTCTTATGGCTGCGATTTTCTCATAGTCTCTTTAAAGACCTGGAACCTATAGTAGCCCCTATTGAAATAGGGGGTATTGTGGAAACGCCTCCCCGCAATTCGAGCCTGGATTTTGAGATACTTTTGCCATTGAGTATGTCTGCAACCTTTCTCGACAGGGAAGAAGGAGATTGGGACTGGCGCTTTCAATCCTCACATTACATCCGTTTGACAGATGGATCAGATATCGGGGCATTAGATGGAAAACTTACGAGACTGATCCAAAAGCAGGCTTCTCTTAACTCATTATGGAATTTAGATACCTTTAAAAGCAGGCTTCAACCCATCACAGATATGCACCATAATCCTGGATCGATACGACAGCGGGTGTATGGTGTGAGTCGAATCACCAGTCCCTTATATGGATATATTCTCGGTGGTATGAGTATCCTAATTTTGTCCGTCGCTTGTCTGAATTACGTGTTGCTCTACGTGGCGCGGTTCAATTCACGCACCAAAGAATTGGGCATTAGGCAAGTCTTCGGCGCGAACCGCCAGGACCTCACGCACCAGCTATTGGTCGAAGGCTTTGGATACAGCATTTTGGCTTGCATCATAGGCCTGGCAGTTGCAGAGTTAGCATCACCCCCCCTTGAAGGTATTTTACAGACCCCACTCACGTCCTCGGTGGCACCCCTTCAGACCGCAATTATTCTCTTGATATTAGCTTGTCTGATAGGGATAGGAACAGCCCTTTATCCGGTGACCTTTATGTCATCTATATCTGCCATCAGCGTTTTGAGCAAGACCTCAAAAGCTGTCAGGTCTGGTCCTTTCTTAAAGGTATTGATGGCAGTCCAATCGGGCGTGACGTTGGTGTTCGTGTTTTGCACCATTATTATCTTTGAACAGACTTTTTTTATCCTCACCACGTATCCAGGTTTTGACCCGACGAACCTCGTCAAACTCAATACTGATGGCTTGAAAAAAAATGAGATCAACCGCCTGCAGGCATCTTTATCAGCCTCTCCACTCGTGACCTTCTATGTGCGGACGAATCTGCCCTTCGGATGGTCAAACACAGTTTTGATGAAAGACAGCAGTGGCAAACTCATTGATGAGGTCACCTATTATCAAGTGGATGGGCCTTTTCTCGATACCGTTGGGTTGCAACTCTTACACGGAAAGTCGCTATACCCAAACCCTATCCCTGGCGATGTAATCGTGAATGAAGCCTTCCTAAAGCACTTAACGTCTTCAGAGCCTCTTGGAGAGGTGATCAGCCCAGCAGAAAAAAAGTTAAGATCACGAGTGTTTGGGAGTGATGTCAGTGGACGCATTGTGGGTGTGGTAAAAGATTTTCACGTTAGAGACTTGAGCCACACGGTTGCGCCGACCATCATCACCGTTGGTACGGATGCGACTTTGCAACGAGCCAGCTTAGGAGAGATATTGGTTCGTATCGAAGAAGGCCGTGCAGATGAATTTGTCCCGTATCTCGAACAGCTTTGGAAAGACCAGAAAATCAATGGGTTGTTGCGGTTCTCCTTCGTAGAAGATGACAGACAAAAATTTTATGCCAGAGAAATTAGTTGGAGCAAAATCGTCTCTGGCGCAGCCCTGTGCACGGTTCTCATCGCGTCAATGGGTGCTCTGGGCATGATCTCTCTGGCAGTGGCGCGCAGGCGAAAGGAAATCGCCATCCGAAGGGTCATGGGTGCTGTGCCATCCAAAATAGCCAGTGGCATTGTGCTGAACTACGCACTACCCGGATTTATAGCTGCCATCATCGCACTCCCTCTCTCCTACTTCTTTATGGATGATTGGCTCTCGATGTTTGCCTACCGCTTTCAATTCGGGGTTGGGACGATTTTAGCGGCGATTTTCGCAGGCATTCTACTTCCCTTGTTAGGTGGCTTCGTACACGCGCTGAAGGTCGCCTCTGCAAGCCCAATAGATGCCCTGCGGGAGGATTGATACGCGGTTATCTATTTGTCCGAATTTTTAAATATAAAAAGCCGCCGACAGACCCTGGCAAGTCGAATATTGGCGGCAGACCTGCCTGCCGTGCGACAGCGCGGGCAGGCAACAGTTCAAAGCTCAAGCATTTGGGAATGTGAGCCTGAGAGAATGGTTTTACTTGAGCCTATCAAGTAAGGGCAAGCACACTTTAACTTGACTCAATAAGGAAAGGAGGTGATACTATGAAAACTTTGACAAAGCCTGTGCAGTCTCGGCTGTCTTCTCCGCGTATCTATGGATATGAGGGCAGTGGAAGCCGCCTTGATTATTGGTTTACAGACTCTTACGGAGCACATTACTTTGATTGTATTCAATGTGAGGGAAGTGTGACGTGCGATACTAGCTGCCTTCACATTTTCTATAATGACGAGGAGACTATTACGTGCGGCTAGTTAGCGCTGGAATCTCTGATGCTTGAGAGCATCTTTAGCTACCCATCATTCAGTCTAAGGTATTGCTAATTCATAAAAAGAATCGAAGTCGCCTGGATTGACAGATACCCACACATCTCTGGGCAAAAGTTCTATCTCAAGTGAATTCGATCATTTTTCTTTTCTATGAACTTTAGACTGGCTTCTTTCTTCTGAGTGAGCTTTAGGTGTACTCTTAATTGCTGATCTTAATCATAGAAAAAAGTGTGCAACCGAGCTTGATAGGCTCAAGATTGGCTTGGTGTTCTCGGTAAACAGACTGGGGGCACCGAGCCAACGATAAGAAAGGATTATCCTCATGAATCGAAAAAAGTTATTAGCCCCTGTGAGATTGATGGCACTCTTCTTTCTTATCTTTGGAAGTTGCGAAAAAAGTGCTGTTGAAAACCAGCAAGAAGAGGTCGTCCTTAAGCAAGCGCAAGGAACGCAACTTTCATTGGTTGACGAGATTACACTCGAATTCCCGGAGATGAGGCCAGGACTTGGGGTAGTAAGTTCTATCACAGTTGTGAAGGACTATATCATTGTTTTAGATGGCTTGAGAAGGAGTGTCGAAGTTTTTGACAGAGAGGGTAACTACAAGTGGTCTATCGGCAACCGAGGGGGTATGGAAGGCCAGTACAAGATACCGCGAGAGCCAACAATGATACCGAATACCGACCAAATGCTGATCTACGATGCGGGAGCCGGGCAGATTCTTCGATTCTCGATCAAAGGTGAATTTTTAGGACAATTGAAACTGCCGGAGAGACGTTTCATTAATCGCATGATGGTTTCTGAAGATCAAAACTTTATTCATACTTACGTTGACAAAGACAAAAACGGTATGCTTTGCGTCACCTCACTTGAAACAGGTAAAGATATCGTAAAGTTCAAAGTCTGTGATGCACAATACATGGACCTATTTTTTATGTTGCAGCGTTTTCAAGGGCTTGCTTATGACGAAGCGCGAAAAATCATACACTTTGTCCT
The DNA here is from genome assembly GCA_965205975.1 of Candidatus Latescibacterota bacterium. Taxonomy (GTDB): domain Bacteria; phylum Latescibacterota; class UBA2968; order UBA2968; family UBA2968; genus VXRD01. Next base: position 3,073,200 of record OZ242195.1, on the reverse strand, counting down.
GCCCTGGGAAGAGAAGGTTATGCGAATTGATTTGATAACACAACGTTTTCTTAAGCCCATTACCATGAGTCAGCCTAAGTTTATTCGCTTTAAAATGGACGATAGCAAAACTCAGAAAGAATTGGCAAGTGATATACACAATTTCAGCCGCTTGAACGGCATGCATCTCTTATCTTCGGGAGATATGTTGCTCAGATATCTATTCAATGATTCATCAAATAGCACAGCTCTGATACTTCTATCAGATCCGAGTGGAGAGCCTTATGCAGAAAAAATAAAAAACGAACTGGGTGTAAACGATGTTTTTAATTGTTATGGGATGTTTGTATATAGGTATTTATCTCCGACAGATAACGAGAATACGAATGGTAGGATCAGGGTATATCGTCTTATTGGCCCTCCTGAAACCCCTACCAGCTAATGGCGAAAGTTAGCTGAGATCAAGCGTCTCTTGATTGCCAAGGGTAACCAATGCTTTTCAATTATTTCCGAACCTGGTTTCGCAATGCTCTCAAATATAAAACGTATGCCGCCATTAACCTGCTGGGTTTGGGGATAGGGATTGCCTGCACCTATCTTTGCGTGCTTTACGTCCTGTATGATTGGAGCTTTGATAAGTTCCACAAAGACCATCATCGCATATACCGCATTACTGGGAAGGCAAAGTTCAGACAAATAGGTATGGGTCCTCTGGCGGGCACAGGAGCTGAGCCTACCAGTTTTCCAGTTTCATTGGCATCGGCGATGTCTGCCGAGATTCCTGAGATCGAGGCCACAACCCGTATACTTGGTGCCTTTTCCCATCCTGATATGAGAATTTGGCACGTAGGTACTCACAAAGATTTTCTGAGAGATATAGATAAGGTCGTGTTGGTAGATAGGAGTTTCGTGGAGATTTTTTCATTCCCGCTTATTCATGGTACATTCCTCTCACGTCCAGGGCAAGTCGCAATAACACGCGCATTCGCTCAGACGCTTTCCAACAATATTGGCAATTTAGTAGGTCAAGTGTTATGGATACAACCACCTCCGAAATTGTCTTTATCTTTTAACCCGACAAAAAAAGCAGTGGTCCCTGTAAAAATAGAGGGCATTGTGGAAACGCCTCCCCTAAATTCAAGTCTGGATTTTGAGATTCTGTTGCCCTTGAGTATGTCGTCAACCTTTCTCGACAAGCAAGAAGGTGGACGGGGCTGGGATTTTACATCCACACATTATATACGTCTGGCAGACGAAGCCAACATAAAGGAAGTGGAGAGAAAGCTCACACGGATCATCCAAAATTACCCCGCTAACCCGTTCTGGGATTTGGAGACCTTAAGGGCCAAACTTCAACCCATCACAGAGTTGCACCATCATAGTCATAGTGGGTCGGGGGGGGGCAGCCAAGGTGTGCGTCCTGGCACCAACCCTTTGTATGGATATATTCTCAGCGGTATCAGTGTCCTAATTCTGTCTGTCGCGTGTCTGAATTACGTGTTGCTCTACGTGGCACGGTTCAATTCACGCACCAAAGAATTGGGCATCAGGCAAATTTTTGGTGCGAACCAGCGGCAACTCAGATACCAGCTATTGGTCGAATGCTTTGGATACAGCCTGTTGGCTTGTGTTATTGGATTGATGGTTGCAGAGTTGGCTTCAAGTCCTCTTGAAGGTGTTTTGCGGACCCCCTTTACGTCTTTAGTAGATCCCGTTCAGACCGCGACCATTATTCTTTCGCTTGCCTGTCTGATTGGTCTGGGCACAGCCATTTATCCGGCGACCTTTATGTCGTCTGTATCTGCCCTCATCGTTTTGAGCAAAACAGCAAAGGTAGTCAGGTCTGGTCCCTTTTTGAAGGTATTGATGGCTGTTCAATCGGGTGTGACATTGGTGTTTGTCTTTTGCACGATCATCATCTTTGAACAGACTTTTTTTGTTCTTACGGCAGAGCCGGGCTTTGAACCTGCGAACCTGGTCAGGCTCGAAACGGGTAGGTTGACCGAAAATGAGATGGGGCGCCTGCAAGCGTCTTTATCTGCGTCTCCGCTCGTGGCATCCTCTGCACGGACGAACTTGCCGTTCGGTTGGTCAAACTCAGTCCTGATAAAAGATAGCCATGGTAATCTCATAGATGAGGTCACCTATTATCAAGTGAAGGGGCCTTTTCTCGAGACGGTTGGGTTGCAACTCTTGCAGGGGAGATCATTGTATCCCAATCCGATGCCTGGCGATGTGATCGTAAATGAAGTCTTTCAAAAGCATCTGCGGTTGTCAGACCCTATCGGAGAGGTGATCAGTCCAGCAGAAGAAAAGTTAAGATCGCGCGTGTTTGGCAGTGATGTCAGTGGTCGCATCGTGGGTGTCGTTAAGGATTTTCACGTTAGAGACTTGAGCCATAAGGTTTCACCGACGATCATCACCGTAGGCACGGATGCAACTTTGCAACGTGCCTTCTCGGCAGAGATATTGATTCGGATTCGAGAGGGCAGTGCCGAAGCCTTTGGTACGTATCTCACAAGCGTATGGGAAGACCTTAAAACAGAGCACCCCTTGAGATTTTCTTATATAGAAGATGAAAGACAAAAATTTTATGCCAGAGAAATCAGTTGGAGCAAAATCGTCTCAGGGGCGGCTTTGTGCGCTGTTCTCATCGCGTCAATGGGTGCCCTGGGCATGATCTCTCTGGCAGTGGCGCGCAGGCGAAAGGAAATTGCCATTCGACGGGTCATGGGTGCTGTGCCATCCAAAATAGCCAGTGGGATCGTGCTAAACTACGCAGTGCCCGGGTTTGTAGCCGCCGTTATCGCGCTACCGCTGTCTTATTTCTTTATGGATGAGTGGCTTTCGATATTTGCTTACCGTTTTCAATTTGGGGTTGGGACGATTTTAGCGGCGATTTTCGCAGGCATTCTACTTCCCTTGTTAGGTGGCTTCGTACACGCGCTGAAGGTCGCCTCTGCAAGCCCAATAGATGCCCTGCGGGAGGATTGATACGCGGTTATCTATTTGTCCGGATTTCTAAATATAAAAAGCCGCCGACAGACCCTGGCAAGTCGAATATTGGCGGCAGACCTGCCTGCCGTGCGACGGCGCGGGCAGGCAACAGTTCAAAGCTCAAGCATTTGGGAATATGAGCTTGAGAGAATGGTTTACTTGAGCTTATCGAGCAAAGAGCGTCTTATGCATACGCACACTTTGAGTTGTTTACATCACGGGTGAATATGAAGAACAAACAACCAGTCATATCAGCCATTTTCAATCTCTCTAAGCAGGGACATGTCTTTTATCATTTCTTGAAATTTCTGAAACCTTATTGGATACACCAAAGCATTGTTTTTGTTCTCATGATCCTGGGGACTGTTAGCTCGTTGGCTTTTCCCTATATCATGAAAATTATCATTGATGATGTTTTTCCAAATGAAGATTATGAGCTGTTGATATTTATTTTGCTTCTGCTCCTGGGCGTTACAGTCGGCAATATCATCATTGGTTTTTGCTCAAACTATCTATTTGCTTGGATAAACAATCGCATGATGCTGGATATAAGGAGCCATCTTTTCGACCACTTGATCCAGTTGCCATTGAGTTTTTATGATCGCAACAAATCTGGAGATGTGGTTTATCGCATGATCAACGAAGTGGAGATAGCGTCCTTAAATTTCTGTAAAAAGGAAAAAAAGTCACCGTAGCTCCGAGAAAAATCTTAAAATAGGGGTGAGTAGTAATATAAACCCTAACCTTGGAGGCTACGATGACTTACCCCAAAGATATAAAAATTGCCGCGCCAGAGCAATTTGCACTTTTGAATGACCCTGATTTTCTCAATCAGGCCATCACCCGCTTCCTGCAACAGTTTATGGAAGCCGAGATCACGTCGTGTTTACAAGCAGAACCTTATGAAAGAACTGGCGAGCGGACAGGCTACCGTAACGGATATAAGCCTCGTGTCCTCAAGACGCGCGTAGGCCGTATCGAACTGCGCGTGCCTCAAGATCGGGAAGGACGATTTAGCAGTGCGTTATTCTCACGGTTTCAACGCAGTGAAAAAGCACTGATTCTTGCCCTTCAAGAGGCGTATTTGCAAGGGGTCTCCACACGCAAAGTGACAAAGATCACAGAAGCCTTGTGTGGCACCTCTTTTTCAAAGTCCCAAGTCTCACAGCTTTGTCAAGACCTGGATGCAGATATTAAAGCCTGGCGGGGGCGTTCCCTTGAGCAAGGATACCCTTATCTGATCATTGATGCGACCTATCTCCACATCCGTAGTCGAGGACAGGTCGCTTCTGAGGCCGTCTTAATCGTTTCTGGGATCGCAGAGAGTGGGCACCGCGACATTTTGGCCATTGACGTGGCGCACACCGAGACAGAAGCCACGTATGGGGATTTGTTTAAAGACCTTAAAAAGCGTGGGTTAAAGGGTGTGCAACTGGTTATCTCTGACCACCACGAAGGCTTACAAAACGCCATCAAACGACACTTTCAAGGGGCTTCTTGGCAGCATTGTCAAACCCATTTTCACAGAAATGTCAAAGGCATTACACCGCCTAAGTATCAACGCGAAGTTGCCCAAGCACTCAAAGACGTTTTCAATGCCCCCGATCAGGCCACTGCACAAGCGCGCCTATCTGCTATGATGGACACCTATGAAGAGATACTGCCCAAGCTCGTGGACAAGATAGACCAGGATATTATCCATGCTCTGGCCTGCTTCCACTTTCCACAACAGCACCAAAGACGCATTCGTACCACCAACCTGTTGGAGAGACTCAACCGGGAGATCAAAAGACGTGCCGATGTGGTGCAGATCTTCCCCAACCAGAAGGCTTGTGAACGTCTCATCGGCGCGTTGTGTATGGAATGGTCTGATGAGTGGATCACAGGCAGACGCTATCTGGACATGACGTACCTAAAACAAAATCACTGACCCCTATTTCACGGAGCTACTATTTTACAGAACTTTTTGGACTCGACCAGTGGGTTTAATTCTGTTATCAACTAAAACAGGTCAAGTTCATAAATAAAAAACCACGTCCTTTGGGCGTGGTTTTTTGGTTTATACTTCTCATGTTTTCGACGGTGATTCCGAAAATATATATTTGACCTTACGCAGCAACGCTATATCTTGTCATGCCTATGAAATGGGGATGACAGGCGATATATGCGTAATGTCAGTTAATGAGTTATCAGAGGACCTTGTTTGAGGAGATAGTTGATGAATCCAGAACGCGATAAACAAGTGCCGTTGACCGGGATCCGCGTTGTCGATTTCGGTCATTATATTGCCGGGCCTTTGACGGGGATGTTGCTCGCAGATCAGGGTGCCGAGGTGATTAAGGTGGATCGGCCGGGTAAGCCGGATTGGGATACGCCGGCAAATGGCGTTTTTAATCGGGGCAAACAGCGCATCGCGCTCGATCTGAAAAATGCAGATGATCTCGCGACTGCGGTGAAGTTAATCCGTTCGGCGGATGTGGTTATTGAAAATTTCCGCCCGGGCGTTATGCAGCGATTGGGTTTGGGAGCCGAAGAGATGACTACGCTGAATCCGGGGTTGATTTATCTCTCTTTGCCGGGTTTTGCTTCGACGGATGACAGAGCGTCGATTCGCGCATTTGAAGGTATTATCAGCGCGGCTATAGGTCAATATACAGATCTTCAAAGTAGAAGACCGGATTTGCCACCTGTTTATACGCCGATGCCGTTGGGTTCGACTTATGGGGCGATTCACGGTGCTATCGCTGTTACGCTTGCGCTGTATGCGCGTGAAGAGAGCGGGCGCGGCGATGTGATCGAGGTTTCTCTGGTTGGTGCGGCGATGTCTGCTATGGCGGTTATTATGCTGGATGTGGCGGACAAGCCCGCGCGATATGGCGGCCCGTCTAATGTTGGTCGTCAGAAACAACGCAGTCGTGCGGGGTCGCCTTTTAGTGGCACGTTTCGGGCAGGCGATGGGCAATGGCTTTATATTATTGCGGCTGGACATTCTCGAAATAGTCGGTCACTGGTCAAGGCGCTGGAGGTGTACGATGATTTGATCGCAGAGGGTATGGTCGATGTGCCCGTGTATGAGAATCTGCATCTGACGAATAATATTCCCGATTCATCCCATTTGTCTCGTGAATGGAATCTCAAAGCGCGGGAAAAAATTGAAAGTGTGCTGGCGAGTGAACCTGCACAACACTGGGTCGATGTTTTGACGGCTGCTGGCGTGCCGTGTACGATTCAGCGTACGGCACAGGAGTGGTTGCACAAATCCGAGACCGAAGAAGCGGCTTTGACTGTTGTGGTTGATGATCCCGAGTATGGTCCGATGCGGCAACTCGGCGTGCAGACGTGGCTTGCCAAGACGCCGGATGAATGCGCGATTCCCAGGCCGTCGAGGCCGTTAGAAGCGTATCCGCAGATGACGCAGATGACGCAGATGAACGCAGATGGATCTTTTGCAGGTGGCGGTGAATCAAAATCCACAGAGGCTACTTCGCCAGCAAAACCCATTTTGGAAGGTATTCGCGTTTTGGATTTGTCCAATGTGCTCGCGGGACCAGCCAGTGCGCGTACGCTGGCGGAATACGGTGCGGAGGTTATTAAGATTGATCCGCCGGAGCCTTATTTTGGTCCGCGCATTTCCAGTTGGTTTCCTCTGGAAGTTAGTCCCGGGAAGCGCAGTGTGATTTTGAATTTGAAAGACGAGGCTGGCAGGGCGGCTTTTATGAAGTTGGTTGAGACAGCCGATGTTATTGTTCACAATTTCCGGCCCGGGGTTGCGCAAAGTTTGGGTATTGACTACGATGCTGTTAAGCGGTGTAAACCCGATATTGTGTATCTCAATTTGACGGCGTTTAATGGTCCGCGCCCGGGACCGTGGATGAATCGACCGGGTTTTGATCCTCTGCTTCAGGGATCGACGGGGATACAGATGCGCTATGGTGGTGAGGGCAAGAGACCGGTGTTGCACGGTTGGGCGTCGTGTATCGATTATATTACGGGATATTCGGCTACTTATGGCGCGGTGCTGGCGTTGCTCAAGCGCAGGCGCAGCGGCGTGCCCGATGGCGGCGATTTTGTGACGACGTCGCTCGCGCAGGGGGGGCAACTCGTGCAGGCGCCTTTTATGTATGCTTGCGAAGCCGGGTGCTCGGGCGATGAGCCAGCGGGACAGGATGCTGTTGGTGAACACGCGCTTCACCGCATGTATCGCGCGCGCGATGGCTGGGTTTTCCTGGGTGGGTTGGAACATGAGATGGGTAAGTTGAGGTGTGTTGCGGGGTTGGAGAATACACCCGATGAAGATGCTGGCGAATTTTTAGAGGGTGAGATCAAAAAACGCGATGTGGCCCATTGGGTTAAAGTTTTTAACGAGGTGGGTCTGGCCGGGCACCGCATTGATTCGCTGGAAGATATTCGCGAGATGTTTTTGCACGAGGTGTGTGACGATCTGTTGGACACATGGGACGATGGGCGATCCATTTCTATTGTTCGTTTTACAGATCATCCGGCTGGCAGTGCTGTCGATCTCGCGCCGCCCGCTTATGTGCGTTTGAAGAATGCGCCTGTTCAATTGCTTTACGCTTGTCCCAAACAGGGAGCGCATACGAGGGAGATTCTCGGGGAGTTGGGTTATGATAGCGATTATGTTGATGGTCTGATCGCAAAGGGCATAGCGAAAGAGCAACTTCACGAATATTATTTGCCACATGGTTAGGAATTGGAGGGTTTATGCCATCAGAAGAAGCGGTTGCACAGGCGAGAGAACGGGCGATTCCCGTGCTGGATGCGTGGATGGCCGGTTTTAATGCGCTGGATCTGCAGGCGTGGAAGGCGACGATGCATTTTCCACATTTTCGTCTGGCTTCGGGAATCATGCACCGATGGGAAGACGCGGATATGGACGATGAGTTTATCGCGCGCGTGAGGACGGGGTTGGGCAATATCGGCTGGCACTACAGTGTTTGGACCCGGCGCGAGATCGTCCATTGTTCGGATGAGAAGATTCACGTTGATACGCAATTTACTCGCTACCGCGAAGACGGTTCGGTGATTGCCGCTCACGATTCACTTTATGTTCTTACGTATGAGGATGGCAGATGGGGTATTAAATTGCGCTCCAGTTTTGCCAGATAGTAGCTATGAGTTATCAGAGAGAGTTTGAAAGTCGGCTGAATGTCGGCGTTGTTGGCATCGGGTCACATTGCTACAGGAATATCCTGCCTGCGATGCATTATCTTCCGGTGAGGCTTAAGGCTTTTTGCGATTTGAGGCTGGATCTCGCGAAGGCGACGGCGGAGGAATACGGCGTGGATGCTTGCTATGCCAGCACTGCGGATATGTACGCGGGTGAGGATTTGGATTGCGTTTTTATCTGTGTGTCTCCGGAAGCACATCCAGAGCTGGCGTGCGAGGCGTTGGATGCCGGGCTGCATGTGTGGATGGAGAAGCCGCCCGCTACGCTGGCTTCCGAGGTGGAAACGATGATGCGCCATCGCGGGGATCGCGTGGTTGTTGTGGGTTTTAAGAAGGCATTTATGCCGGCGACCCGGAAGGTGATTGAGTTGATGGGGACAGAGGATTGCGGTCCGCTCAGGGGACTTTCCGCAGAGTATCCGATGACGATTCCCGAGGATGGGGAGCAGGTGCTCAGAGCGCGCGAAGCGCCCAACTGGCTGAAGAATGGCTGTCATCCGCTTTCGCTGCTTCTGGCTGTTGGAGGAGATGTTTCGGCTGTTACTATGCATAGAAGCGATCACGGTGGCGGTGTGTGTATTCTCGAATTTGCGAGTGGTGTCGTGGGGTCTTTTAATCTGGTTTCTGCGCGTCGTGGATGCGAGCGGTATGCATTTTGGGGGAATCAGCATGTGGCGATTGATAAAGATCTTCGCGTGACTCTGGAACGCGGTATTCCTTTTAATTATTCAAGTACGAGAAGTTATATTCCCACGGGTTTGGATTCTGGTACGATCTCATGGGAGCCTCAGGATACGCTGGGGACCCTTGAGAATAAGGCACTCTTTACGCAGGGTTTTTACAATGAGATGCGCTATTTCTGCGATTGTGTTCTGGAGGATAGGACGGCAGAGGTCGGGTCCCTGGCGTTCGCGCTGTCTGTTATGAAGGTTTATGAGGCGGCACTGATGTCGAGAGGACGCAGGGTCGTGATTCCGAGATGACGAATAGACGAATAGACGAATGGAGATACATACTGGTTTTGGAGGATGGGCGGGGTTCGCAGATTCGCAGATTCGTTGATTCGTTGATTCGCAAGGGAGTTTTCATGGCTGATCAACCCAATATTCTCTATATCTTTTCCGACCAGCATCGCGGCGATGCGATGGGGTGCGTTGGGCATCCGGTAGTTAAGACGCCGAATCTGGATCGCCTCGCGTTTGAGAGTGTTACTTATACGCAGTGCTATACCAATTGTCCGCTGTGTATGCCGTCTCGCGCGTCTATGATGAGCGGTCTGTATCCCCGCGAGCACGGGCTGTGGGCAAATGACCAGGATGCCGATTGTGAAGGTCCCAGCCATGTGCGTCAGGTGCGCGATGCGGGTTATCACACGGCTTTGATCGGGAAGTCACATCTCTATCTCCACGGCGGGGTTCCGGCTTCGCATAGCAGAGATCGCGTCAATGTGCTCAATGCGTGGGGGTTTGACGATCCGCACGAGCTTCACGGTCCGATTGCTTCGGGAAGACACAGTTCGCCTTATACCGATTATCTCGAAGAGATGGGTCTGTTGGGGACGCATCGAAAATTTATCAATGATTTTCGCATTCCCTGGCAGAGTGGGACGCTTAAGCCCTGGGAGGAACCTCCCTGTCCACTGCCTACTGAGGCACATTTGGATAGTTATACGGGGCGTACCGCGGCGAATTGGATTCGCGATTACAAGGGCGATAAGCCTTTTTATTTGCAGGTTCTTTGTCCAGGTCCCCACGATCCGTTTGATTCTCCGCAGGAGTACCGGGATATGTACGATCCCGGGGATATGCCCACGGGTATTATGGATGCGCCGGGTGATCCCGTTCCGCTGAATGTTCGACGTATGCAGAGGAGTAAGAATTTGTCGGGTATGACGGTTGAGCAAAAGCAAATCATGATGGTGAATTATTTCGCGAAGATTACGCTTATCGATCACTATATTGGCGAGATGCTCGACGCGCTTGAGGAGACCGGTCTCGCGGATAATACATGGGTGATTTACAACTCGGATCACGGCGAGATGCTGGGCGATCATATGTTGTATAATAAGATCGTTTTTTACGATGCGTCTGTTCGCGTTCCTCTGATTGTGCGCCCGCCGGGAGGTACGCAAGGATGGCAAACCGGGGCGTTGACCGATGTGATTGATGTGGCTGCTTCTGTTGTTGATATTGCGGATGCCGTACCTTTGCAGACCGATGGGCAGTCTCTTGTTTCACAGGTTCAAGCGGGTGCCGATGCAGAGGGCGCGCAGAGGGGGAAGGATGCTGTGATTAGCGAGGTTTTGGGCCATACGATGGTGTTTGACGGGCGATATAAACTCGGGGTGGAATCGGTTTCGGAGAGGCCTGTTGAATTGTATGATGTTGAGGCTGATCCGGATGAGTTGAATAATCTGGTGGAAGATGCGGAGCTTGAGTCAGTTCGCCAGGGTCTGATTGAGACGCATATTGGTCCACTGCGCGACCGCTTTGATCACGACAAATATCAGCAGTGGGTAAATTTGAGGAGATGAGGGACTGTTTATGGATCGTTTGAAAGATAAGGTCGCTATTGTTACGGGTGCGGGGACGCGCGAGGTTGAGGATGAGAAGTTGAGGGGGGTGGGGAGTGCGACTGCGGTGCTTTTTGCCCGGGAAGGTGCGAGGGTAATTCTGGCGGATATTGACGGGGAGAATGCGGAGAGGACCCGGGCGGAGATTCAGGCAGAGGGTGGAGAGGCAGAGATTGTTTTGGCCGATGTTTCAAAGACGGATGAGTGTCGGGCGATTGTGGATGCGGCGATTGAACACTATGGGAAATTGGATATTCTGTTTAATAATGTGGGTATTCACGGGCCTGGCAGGGTGACAGAAGTCGAAGAGGAGAACTGGCATCGCGTGATGGATGTGGGGCTTAAGAGTATGGTTTTTTTATGTAAGTACGCGATTCCCGAGATGGCGGCTTCCGGCGGGGGTTCTGTGATTAATATTTCGTCTATTGACGGTATGCGAGCTGGCAATTCGCGCAATGTTCCTTACGGGATTACCAAGGGGGGGATTATCGCGCTGACGCGGCTGGCTGCGGTTCACCACGGGCGAGAGAATGTGCGCGTGAATAGTATTGCGCCCGGGCATCTTCACACGACTTTTGTCGGCAATATTCCCCAGGAGTCGCGAGAGCGCCGCCGCAAGATTGCGCCGCTGGGCACAGAGGGAAATGCATGGGATATTGCCTGGGCTGCCGTGTTTTTGGGCAGCGATGAGTCGCGCTGGATTTCGGGGGTGGTCCTGCCCGTGGATGCCGGGCTTTTCGCAGGGTCGCCGCTGTCTATGGTTGATAATTTGCAGGAGGAGTAGGTAAAAACACAAAAAAGGAGTTTTTATGGCTTATAAATTTCAACCCGGCAAGATGTATCGCATGCCCACGCATTTCGGCCCGCTTATGGGTCCTCGCCAGGGGCCAGATGGTCGTAAATTTGAATGTGTGGATAATCCGAAGAATACGTCGATTTCGGTGTCGTTCCTTTCAAATGCGGAGCAGCTTAAGGCGCTTTTGCCCGAGTGTTTTGAACTCGGCGGAGAGCCTGTTGTGTCGGTGTATGCCAATTATATGAAGGAAATTGAATGGTTGGCGGGGCGCGGTTACAATATTCTGGGTGTTTCTTTTCCGGCGGTGTTTAAGGGGGCGAGAGACCATGTTCGCGGGCCTTTTCTTTCTGTGTTGTGGGAGAATTTGTGTGACCCGATTATTACCGGGCGTGAGGAACTCGGGTTTTCAAAGATCTATTGCGAGATGCCCGAGCCGCGTATTACGAGCAGTGAGGCGCAGGCTGTTGCGGGTTGGTTGGGGTTCAATTTTCTGGATATTTCGGTGACGAATCTGAGGCCAAAATCCGAAGATCCGACGCCTGCGAAGGGCGGTGGCGCGAAAGTCGATGGGACACTTCACTACAAATATATGCCGCGAACGGGCGTATGGGGTAAGGAGGATATTGCCTATCCGGTTATTACGCCAGCAAAGGGAGGACATCGAAAGGTTGAAGAGCATCTGGTCGGTGATGGGTGTATTGCGTGGAACCGCGCGCGTTGGGAAGATTTGCCCACGATGTATAATATTGTCAATGCGCTGGCCGATCTGGAGGTTGTGGAATATTTGGGTGGGTCGCTTACGCGTACAGTTGGTGGCAAGGATTTGAGCGATCAACGCATTTTGTATTAACGCACCATGGCCGCTCCGCCCGATATGCTGATTGCCTGTCCGGTCATGTAATCGCCATCGGGAGAGGCCAAAAATGCAGCGACGTTTGCAACATCTTCTGGCTGTCCAATGCGTCCGAGTGGATTGTTCTGAGAGGAGCGTTCGACCATTTGCGCTCTAAAGTCTTCGATTGATGTTCCGCTGGGCTTTAGTCCGCTGGCTATGCCGTGCAGGCGTTCGGTTTCAATCAGGCCGGGGCAAATTGCGTTGACCTGAATGCCGTAGGGTCCCATTTCCTGGGCGAGGCATTGCGTGAATCCAATGACGGCAAATTTTGAGGCGCAATAGGCCGCGAATCTGGCACTTCCGCGCAGGCCCGCAGTTGATGAGATGTTGATAATTTTGCCCCCGTTGTTCCGCTTGGTGAGGTGGCGGACAACGGCGCGGGAGCACAAGAAGGTGCCTTTGACATTTACGCGTTGAACATGGTCGAAGGTGTCTTCTTCTAATTCGGCAACGGGTACGCGGTCCGGTCCAGCGGGGGCACCCGCATTGTTGACGAGGATGTCGATTTTGCCAAAGCGCGCGCGTGCGGCCTGTACCATTTGTTCGACTTGCTCTGCGCTGGTTACATCGACTTCTGTTGCGAGAACCCGGCGTCCCATTGCTTCGATTTCTTCGGCAACCGCGGGCAATCCAGCCCAGTTGCCGCGGGCATTTGCATCTATATCACAGATAACAATATCGGCGCCTTCTCGCGCAAAACGCCGCGCTATTGCACGCCCAATGCCGTGTTCACCTCCCGCACCGGTTATCAGGGCGACTTTGTTTTTGAGATTGGGCATTTCTTTCCTTTCAGATGAAGTTGATGATGTCTATTATAGTGAGTCGCGGAGAGGAACGCAACAAGACCGAGAGTATCCGCAGATGGACGCAGATGGACGCAGATGAGAATCAGAAGTAGGGACCGTGTGTCCCCTGCGTGTCCATCCAAAGGGAGTTTTCATGGAATACACTGTTTTGTCAAAGACTGGCTCGACGCGCGGTACGGCTTATGGGATGAGCAATAAAATTATTACGCATGAGGGCAAGACGCATGTGGTGTGGCTGGATCAGATTCACAAGACGTATGTGGCAACCTATTGTCACGAGGCGAAAGTGTGGGGCGATCCAGTTTTTGTGGCGGATGGGGTTGATAATCACGCGGGTGCGGCGATGACTATGGATGCGAAGGGGTTTCTCTATCTCGCGTTTGGTCCGCATCACAATCCGATGCAACACGCGGTGAGTGTGCGTCCCAATGATACGTCGGCGTGGAGAATCCTTTCTCCTTTTGGTGGTGTGAATGCGACGTATCCCAGTCTGGTTTGTGATGCGCGCGATGTGTTGCATGCGTGTTATCGGGGGGCATATCAGCGGGAGCGGCCCTGGGGCTTGTTTTATCAGCAGCGGTCCGTGGATGGGGATTGGACAGTGCCGGTGAAGTTGGTCGATCCGCAGGGTCCGCCGGCTTATGTACACCTTGAGAATTGTATCCATATTGAAGGGGATGTGCTGTATTTGTCTTTTCATCTGGCGCGGAGTAATGAGGATAATCCGGGGGATACAAAGGGCCGCGGTTTTGGTATTATGCGGTCGCGCGATTGGGGTGAGACCTGGGAGACTGTGGCGGGGGAGAGGCTCGGCTTGCCCGTGACGCCGGATTCTCCGTGTGTGATTGAATACAGCGATGGGTTCGATATTCGCATTGGCAATGTGGTGACCTGTGCGGGCGATGTGGTGCTTTTTACGTTGAACCGGCGAGAGGGCGAGTTTGAGGAGACGTTTTTGTATCGCTGGCAAAGGGGGAAATGGGAGCGCGAGTCTTTTTTGCCTTTGGCTGAGAAAGTTTTTGGGCGGTGTGCGATGTCAGATCGGTGTGTGTTGAGTGTGTCAAAGGATGGTGTGCTGTACGCGGCGGGTGTGGTGTGTAAGCGCGGTGGGCATTGGGCCGATCCGACAAATGCGATTGTGTTGTTTGTATCGCGGGATGTGGGGGAGACCTGGCGGGCATACCGGGTTTCGCCGGAGGATGAGACGGTGTCGGATTGGTTGCCGAGTTTGGAGCGTTGCGCCACGCCCGAGAACAAGATCGGGGTTCCCCAGCTTTTGTACACGCACGGTGAAATAGGTGAGGGATGCAGCCCGGATATCGATACGGAAATTCGGCATGTGTTTTTGGACGAGGTTGCCGAGCGCGAGAATGCACTGGTGGATCGCGCGGTGTCGGGGTTGGCAGATGTTGCCCGTCTGCCATTTTCCAGGGCGCAATGGCAAAAGGTACGGGGGCAAATTGAAAGGCAGGGGCGGCAATATGTTGCTTTGCGCGATGTGTCGGTGGGGTATGATGTCGAGCCACCTCTGGTGTTTGTGCCGGGGGATGTGCCCGAGGGCGAACAGCAGCCGTTTGTGCTGAGTGACGCAAATATTGCGCGGCCAGATGCCGATGATGAGCTGGCTTTTTTGCCGGTGAGTTCTCTTGCGCGTTTGATCGAGCAGAGGGAGATTTCACCGGTTGAGTTGACGCGGTTGTATCTGGATCGCCTTGCGCGTTATGGCGAGAAATTGAAGTGTGTGGTTACGCTGACAGAAGATCTGGCGATGGAACAGGCAAAGGCCGCTGAGGCGGAGATTGTCAGAGGCGATTATAGAGGTCCGTTGCACGGTATTCCCTGGGGTGCGAAAGATCTGTTGAGTACAAAGGGTGTTCGCACGACGTGGGGGGCTACGCCGTTTAAGGATCAAGTGCCGGATGAGGATGCGAGTGTGGTGAAAAAATTGAGACAGGCGGGTGCTGTGCTGGTTGCCAAGTTGTCGCTGGGCGCGCTGGCGTCGGGGCCGACGTGGTTTGAGGGTATGACGCGCAATCCGTGGGATACCGAGGCGGGATCGAGCGGGTCGTCAGCCGGGTCTGGCGCGGCAACTGCGGCGGGATTGGTGGGGTTTAGTATCGGGTCTGAAACGCACGGTTCTATTGTGTCGCCCAGTCACACATGCGGTGTGGTTGGGTTGCGCCCGACTTATGGGCGGGTGAGTCGTTATGGGGCTATGGCTCTGAGCTGGACAATGGATAAATTAGGTCCTATGTGTCGCAGTGTAGAGGATTGTGCTGCTGTGTTTCACGCGATTTGTGGACCGGATGAAAAGGATCGCTCGGTGGTAGATGCGCCGTTTAACTGGCGTCCCGATGTGGATTTGTCCGGGTTGCGGATTGGATATTTGGCGTCTGAGTTTCGGAAGGAGGCAGATGGGGAAGATCCCACTGGCGTTTATGCCGCTGCACTGGATGTGATGCGCGGTTTGGGTGCTGATTTACAACCCGTTTCGTTGCCGGATTATCCAACGGATGCGATTGTGATGGTGCTGCGGGTTGAGGCTTCCGCGATGTTTGACGATGCAACCCTGCGCGGCGAGTTGGATGTGATGACGGAGTCGGATAAGAGTTCGTGGCCCAATACTTTTCGAGCGGCGCGCGCGGTGACGGCTGTGGAGTATTTGCGGGCGCAGCGTTTGCGTGCCCTGTTGATGCGCGATGTGGCGCAGGTGATGCAAGACTGGGATGCGGTGCTGGTGCCGCGCGGTGGCAGGACGAGTTTGGCTGTGACTAATTTGACGGGACATCCCGCGGTTATTTTGCCGTGTGGGTTTGCCGAGGGTACGCCGAGAGGGTTGACTTTTTTGGGCAATTTGTACGATGAGGCGACGATTCTCGCTGTTGCACGCGCTTATGAACAGGCTACGGATTGGCACGCGATGCATCCGATAGTGTGAGAACCGCGAATCAACGGAACGGGGTACAACTGGCCGATTCCCAGGCCAGTTCATCAACGAATCAACGAATCGGCGACGGAGTTTGTAACGACTTTGGGGGTAGGGCGGGGTTCGTCTATTCGTCTATTCGTCTATTCGTCTATTCGTTCAGGACAGATAAGAGGAATTGTCCATAGCTGTTTTGCGCCATGGTTTGCGCGAGTTGTTCGAGTTGTGCGGCGTCGATGTATCCCCGGCGATAGGCGATTTCTTCGATGCACGCAATTTTGAGGCCCTGGCGTTCCTGTATTGCCTGCACAAATCCCGCTGCCTGGTGGAGCGATTCAAATGTGCCGGTGTCGAGCCAGCAATACCCGCGGCCGAGGAGTTCGACTTCGAGTTGTTGGCGTTTGAGATATTCTTCGTTTACATCGGTGATTTCGTATTCTCCACGCGCTGAAGGCGTGAGGTTGCGGGCGATGTCAACGACCTGATTGTCGTAAAAATAGAGGCCGGGAACGGCGTAGCGCGATTTGGGGTGTTCGGGTTTTTCTTCTATGCCAATGATACGGCCTTTGCTGTCAAATTCGATGACGCCATATCGCTCGGGGTCGGTTACTGCATATCCAAAGATGAGTCCACCTTCGGTGAGTTGTCCGGCTCGATCTAATATTGCGCCGAGTCCATGGCCGTAGAAGATGTTGTCGCCAAATATTAGACAGACGGGGTCGCGGTCTATGAAATCGCTTCCGATCACAAATGACTGGGCGACGCCTTCGGGGCGCGGTTGTTCGGCATAAGTGATGTTGAGGCCGATATAGGAGCCGTCGTCGAATAAACGTTGGTAGAGGGGCAGGTCGTGGGGGGTGGAGATGATCAATATATCGCGGATGCCGGCGAGCATGAGGACGGAGAGGGGATAGTAGATCATGGGTTTGTCGTAAACGGGCTGGAGTTGTTTGCTGACCACGCGCGTGATGGGATAGAGGCGGGTGCCAGCTCCACCTGCGAGTAAGATGCCTTTCATATATGTCTCCTGATGTTTGGGCGTTAAATATGGATGCTGGTAGGGGATATTGTCAAGGGGTAGAACACATGAGTTGGTTTTTGGTTCGGGTTTTGGAGTAGGATAAAATACACAGACGAATCAGGTGATGTACATGAGAGCTGTCATTGCGGCATGTTTTTAGCCGCAATCCAGAGGTTTTGGGTAGTTGGGCGGGGTTCGTCTATGAACTGGCCTGAGATACGGCCAGTTGTACACCGCTCCGTCTATTCGCATTTTGCAAGGAGGTGAAAATGAGCGATAAAGGGTATGCGAATCCCGAGTTGTTGATTTCGCCGCGGGATTTGTATGAGAGGGCTGCCGATGTCTGCATTGTGGATACGCGGCCGACGCATGCATATCACGCCGGGCATATTCCAGGTGCGCTTCATCTGGATCTTTATTCAATCAGTTTGAATGATACCCGCGAACAGGCTTTTGAGGCGTTTATGTGGATGCTCGGTTATTTGTTCAGTAACCGGGGTATTGGTACGGATAAGACGGTGGTCTGGTATGAGGATGATTCCGGGGTGCGCGCGGCGCGCGGTTTTTGGATTTGTGAATATCTGGGCCATCCCGATGTGCGCGTGCTGGATGGGGGATGCAATGCCTGGACGGCCATGGGCTATGAATTGACGAGGGATAGCGAGGAGGCAGAACCTGCGGAGTTTGTCGCAGAGGCGGTGCCGGGGCGTCACATGGGGGCCGATGTTTTAAATGGTCTTTTGGGGCGCGAGGATGTTGTGCCTCTGGATACGCGCGGTGACGATGAGTATTTCGGGCGCAATGTGCGGGCTGCGCGAGGGGGTGCTATTCCAGGTGCTGTGCATGTTGAGTATGTGAATAATCTGGATGAGACGGGGGCGTTTAAGCCGGCGGATGAATTGCGGGCGATGTACGAGGCTGTGGGTGTTTCCCCCGATAAGGAAATTGTGCCTTACTGACAGGGCGGGTACCGCTCTTCCCAAACGTACCTGGCATTGCGGTTGCTGGGTTATGAAAAGGTCCGAAATTATATCGGGTCGTGGAAAGAGTGGGGTGACCGGCTGGATTTGCCGGTTGAGATGCCTGAGGAGAAGTAATGTAGGAGGAGGTCATATCTTGGATTATAATAATCGTCCCAATGTTCTCATTTTGATGTCCGACCAACACCGCGCAGATTGGATGACGTGTGCCGGGAATAATACGGTGCCTACGCCGATGATAGATCGCGTGGCTGCGCGGGGGGTGCGGTTTGAGAATGCTTATTGTCCCTATCCAGTGTGTACGGCTTCGCGTATGTCGTTGTTGACGGGTTTGTACGCTCATAATACGGGGGCAATTAATAATAGCGATCGGTTGGATTGGCGCTATCGCACGGTGGCACACCATTTTGCCGATCACGGATATTTGACGAGTTTGATCGGCAAGATGCATTTTAACGATGCACATAATCACGGGTTTGCGTCGTATTTGTCGATTAACGATTGGTTGATGTATTTGGGTCCAAAGGTGGGGCATTATGCGAATGAGATTGCCAATCACGCGATAGGCGAGGGGTTTTTCAATTCGGTTTTTGATACGGGTAGTGGGTTTCCCGATGTGTCGTTGCTGTGGGATGACGCAAGTCCCTGGGCTGGCAATGTGGCGCGGTGGGATTTTTCGAGTACGGCTTCGCCGCTCGATGCAGAAGATCATCTGGATATGTTTGTGGCGCGCGAGTCTGTGAAGTTTATGCGCGAATATCGCGATCAGCCATTTTTTCTGGTGGCGAGTTTTATGAAGCCCCATCCGCCTTTTTATCCGCCTCGCGAATGGGCAGAGCAGTTTTCGCCGGAATCGGTAGATCTGGTGGAGGTGGGGGATAGTTCGCAATATCCGGGGCATATACAACAGCGTATTGATAGGACGCAGGGTATGGGTGAAAAGCGGCTTCGGGCGCATAAGGCGGGGTATATGGGCAATCTATCTTTTGTCGATTATTGCATCGGGCGCGTGCTGGATGGGCTGGAGGAGTTGGGGCTGGTGGAAGATACGATTGTGGTCTATACTTCGGATCACGGTGAGATGGGCGGTGAGCACGGGTTGTATCAGAAGTTTTGTATGTTTGAGCCTGCGGTGAAGGTGCCTTTGATTGTGAGTTGTCCGTCTCGTTTTCCAGAGGATCAGGTGGCTTCTGCGTTGACCGAATATTTTGGTCTGTATCCCACGCTTTCAGAGTTGTGCGGGTTGTCGGCTCCAGATCGAACGACACTAATGGATTTTGATGGTGCTCGCGATACAATGGATGCGGAGAGTTTTGCCAGTGTTGTGCGCGATCCCGACATCCAGGGTCCCGATGCCGCGTTTTCCGAGCATGGGTTGCGCTCTCCCATAGCCCAGTATATGGTGCGGGGCGAACGGTTTAAGTACGTTTATAATGATGGGGGGTCGCGGCATGAATTATACGATTTGGAAAGTGATCCGGGCGAGTGTATCAATTTGACTGACAATCGAGATTTTGCTGGTATTTGTGCAGATTTACAGGAGCGATTGTTCGCGTGGTACGATCCAGGTTCCAATCCTTATCGCGAACGGTGAGATTGAGGTATTGGAGGGACTATGGCAGATCGAAAAAATATTTTGATGCAGGCGATGCGCGGCGATATAGCTGTTGATGAGGCAGCCGATCAATTGGGTATTTCGCACCGGTCGTTTCGGGATTTTCAACGGCGGTTTTTGCGCCAGAAATTGCCCGGGACGCAGGAGACGGTAAAAGCACCAGTGGATCAGCCGGTGACGGTGTTGCGCGACCGGTGGGGTGTGGCGCATATCGAGGCGGCTTCGATGGCGGATTGTTTTACTGCGCTGGGATATGCTATGGCGCAGGATCGGCTGTGGCAGATGGATTATATGCGGCGGTTGGCACACGGGCAGTTGTCGGAGATTTTGGGAGCGGATTATCTGGCGCAGGATCGCTTGCACCGAACGATTGGTTTGACGCGTGCGGCACAGGGGGCGGCTTCGGCGATGTCGGATGAGGTGAAGATGGTGTTGCAGTCGCTGGGCGGCGGTGTCAATGCGTGGATGGAAGCGATGGGTGATCGGCGTTGTGTTGAGTTCGATTTGCTGGATTA
Organism: Candidatus Latescibacterota bacterium; assembly: GCA_965205975.1. Classification (GTDB taxonomy): domain Bacteria; phylum Latescibacterota; class UBA2968; order UBA2968; family UBA2968; genus VXRD01. The sequence continues at coordinate 3,052,911 of OZ242195.1, read as the reverse complement.
CGATCCCGCGCCGTGGACGGTGGTGGATTCGATTGCGATATGGAAATGGCGGTGGTGGATGTTGACGGGACGGCTGAATGGGGTTGCGGTAAATGAGGCGGCCAAGCGCTACTTGTCTCCCGATTTGTTCGATTTGTTTTTGACGACAGAGGCTTCAGAAGAGACCATTGTTCCGTCTGATGAACCGGCCGGTGTGGGGGGATACGATACGGGGATTGGCAGCAATAACTGGGTGATTGGGGGCGAGCGGACGGCGAATGGCAAACCCGTGCTGGCAACGGATCCGCACAATGATGTGAATTTGTGCAGGCAGTGGTATCAGGCTCAGGTGCGCGCGCCTGGTATGGATGCTGTGGGTGCGTTTTTTTTGGGGACGCCGGGTATTTATCTGGGGCATACGCGCGATACGGCGTGGGGTGTGACCAATCACTCGGCTTCGGTGCGCGATTTGTACGTTGAAGAGGTGTCAGCGGAGGATGAGAATTTGTACCGGGATGGGGATGCATGGCATTCGTTTGAGGTGGAGGAACAGGCGATTTTGGTGCGCGATGCCGCAGCGGATGTGCTGGTGATTCGCCGATCTCGTCGCGGTCCGGTTATCAATGAGTTTGTGCCTGCTGTAGGTGATGGGGAGCAACCCGTGCTGTCCATGCGCTGGATAGGGTCTGAGGCGACAACGGGATTTGAGGCGATGCTGGGGCTGATGCAATCAAAAAACGTCGCGCAGGTTTTGGATGCGCTCGCCAAATGGCCGATGCCCATTTTGAATTTTGTGTTTGCCGATTCCGATGGAAGGCTTGGATATCACGTGGTTGGGCATGTGCCAACGCGCAAGGCGGGGGATTTTGGTTTTCGTGATCCGGATTGCGAATGGGGCGCGCCGTATGCTTTTGACGAGTTGCCGCATCTGGTGGATCCCGAGCGCAATTGGGTGGCGACGGCAAATAATCCACCGTGGGGTGGTCGAGGTCCTTATCTGTCGCTGGGGGCATGGTCGGAGGGATATCGGTTTCGGAGGATTAGGGCGCGTATTGAGGAATTGGAGACGCATACGCAGGAGAGTACGGGTGCTATTCATGCCGATGTTGTTCACGGGCGAGGAGAAGATCTGGCGCCGATTGTCGCAGAGATTGCACTGAGAGCGGGAAATAAACGCTTGCGCGATCTGGGTGAGTTATTGCGCGGCTGGGATGGCGCATATTCGGTGGATTCGATTGCCGCTACGGTGTTTACGACTTTTTGGGAGCACTGGGTGCGGCGGGTGGTGCGGGTTCGGTTTCCCGAGCATGTGGCTCAATTGGTGGTGGGGCGAGGTGGCAGTGTGGCGCGGCAGGTGTTGACGGGGCAGGCGTTGGATTGGACGCCTGATGATTGGGTTTTGGATCGGGAGGTGCATGCGGCATTGGGCGATGCGCTGGATTGGTTGCGCCGCCGCGTGGGTTCGCGCAAGTCGCAGTGGCGATGGGGCAGGTTGCACACTGTGACTTTTCGGCATCCACTGAGTGATGGCGGGGCGTTGTCAAAGATGTTTGATGTGGGGCCTTTTGAGTCGTCGGGGAGTACGGGAACTGTGCGCGCGACGGGGTATAATTTTGGCAGGCTATTTGAGGTTGGGTCGCTTTCGACCTATCGGATGGTGGTGGATATGAGCAATCCGGCTCAGAGTATGGCGACGGCGGCGGGTGGACAGTCGGGGCATCCGATCAGTCCGAATTATCGCACACAGTCCGAGTTGTGGGCCGCCGATGAGTACCATCCCCTGCTGATGGATTGGGAAGATATTGTGGAGAATTTACAGAGCAGATTGGAGCTGAGTCCGTAGTCTGGCACGGTGTTTGCTCAACTGAGCGATAGTACCAGATTTTGGTCGTTTATTGGTCGTTTTTTTCAATCAGCAGGACAATTTTTCACTCACACACTGTGGAGGAGTTTTGAGATATGAAATTGACGCTTTCAATTCCGCGTTCTCGTCCGGCGCATCTGGCGAGTTTTTCCGCCCCAGAGGGATGTGGTGCACCGTTGTTGCAGTTGAAGGGTAGGGGTGAGGTACTGATTGCCGAGCGCGATCCGTCTGCGCCCGTTTATTATGTGAATCTGCCCGCGCTGGCCGGGGGTGAGGAAGCGAGTTTTGAGGTGTTGGCACTGGATAGTGCAGATGCGGCTGCGGGGATTTCGTCGCGCGATGCCGATGGTGCGCTCAGTGTTTCTCTTTCGGGTTCGCCATTTATGACATTTCACCATGCGACGGATTATCCCAAGCCGGTTATCAATCCGATTTTAACGCCGAATGGAACCAATATGCTGCGGGAGCCGATGGCGGCATGGGGGGAGGGGGAACATCCCTGGCAGCGGGGTTTGACCCTGATGCAGGGGGCTATAAATGGGGTGGATTGCTGGAATGAGCGGCCCAATCAATCGGGATATGGGCGCACGGCACAGGATGATATTTCTATTTCGCACAATGCATTGTCCCTGGTGATCGCTTCGGAAAATACGTGGTATGAAGGCGACCGCGCGCTGATGAGTGATAGTCGTTCGTATCGGCTGTACGATTCGGGGCGTGATGCCGCGGTTCTGGATATTGCGCTTACGCTCAAGGCTTCTCATGGTGCTGTGACGGTTGGGGATACGAAGGAGGGTGGGTTTTTGTGTATTCGCGTGAATCCGTCGATGAATGCCAATGCCGATGGGGAGATGCGCAATGCCTATGGCGCGACGGATGAGACGGGGTGCTGGTCTCTGCCGTCACACTGGATGGATTACTACGGGCCTGTGGGCGATGAGGTGGCCGGATTTGCCATTTTTGATCATCCGCAGAATTTCCGATATCCAACCACATGGCATGTGCGCGGTTATGGTTTGTTCGCGCCCAATTGCTGGATGTTTAAGCCCGATCACCTTATGCCCGAGGGCGGGTCGATGACGTTTCGCTGGCGCGTGATTGTGCATACGGGGGATACGGCGCAGGCCGATATTGCGAATCGCTTTTTGGATTATGTGGATGGGCCGCGTGTGGTATGGGCGTAGCGGAATAGCAAAAAATTGTCTTTTGGTCGAGAGGCATTTAGGCTATATTTTCGGATAGACTAACGCGAGAGGAACAGGCTATGGCTGTCACAGATCGATCACAAGAAACTGATAGGCACATTGGGCGGCTTGAAGGCATCGTAGAGCAAATGGTTAAAGATCAGGCCGAGTATAGGCAAGACATGCGTGCCGTATCAAATCGTATCATGGATCAAATGGTTAAAGACCAGGCCGAGTATAGACAAGATATGCGTGCCATATCAACTCGTATAGATAATACGACAAACCGTATAGATAAATTATTATATTGGCAATTGGGACTCTTGTCTGTGATTATCGGCGGTATAATCGGTATCTATTTTAAATGATGGTAAATAATACCCCGACACAGAAATTTTTTAAGCCTCGAGTTATTTCGAGGCTTTTTTTATGTGGAGGAAGTTTGCGATTTTATCGCGTATTTGGTCGCGCACTTTGCGAAATACGCGCATGCGCTCTTCTTCTGTGCCCTGGGCATCAGCGGGGTCTTCAAAGGGCCAATGTCGCGTGTTTTTGGCGCCCGGAAAGATCGGACAATTTTCTTTGGCATTGTCGCAAACGGTGATGACGAGATCAAAGTCTCGATTGAGATAGAGGTCGATGCTGTCGGATGTGTGGTGGGATATGTCGATGCCGATTTCACGCATGGCGCGAATGGCCAGTGGGTTGACTGTTGTGGGGCTGACGCCTGCGCTATAGGCGTCGTAAGTGCCATTGCTCAGATGGCTAAATAGCCCTTGTGCCATTTGGCTGCGGCAGGAGTTGCCCGTGCAGAGGATGAGTACGCGGTTCATGGGATGGTTTTCTATGGATTAACAACAACCTTTGGCGTCTGTGCCGGGGTCGGAATGGCAGCGGATGAATTCGTAAAAAAACGCGCCTGCAGTTGCGCCGAGAATGGGGCCGAGTACGTAAGCGGAGAAATGGGTCCAATCGCCAGCAGCCAGAGCGGGACCAAGGCTGCGCGCTGGGTTCATGGAGGCACCAGAGAGCGGACCGGCAAACATGGCTTCAAACCAGATGGTGCCGCCAATGGCCAGGCCGGCGGCTTGACCCGTGGCGCGGTAGTCTGTGGCAACGGCCATGATGACGAGCATTAAGAAGAAGGTGAGCAAGAATTCCCAGATGAAAGCTGTGGCAAAAAGGTTATCCATCGGTTGTGTGACACCCAGGTTGAGGATTTGCTGCGGGTGTTTTGCTTTTAAGATGGGTGTGAGAGACCAGAGGTGAATGCCGCTGGCGGCGATGGCTCCGAGACATTGCGCTGCGATGTAGGGCAGAATTTCGCGTTTGGGAAAGTGGCGGGTGAAGGCAAAGGCGGTGGTGACAGCGGGGTTGAAGTGCGCGCCCGAGATGTGCCCGGTGGCATAGACCATTGTCATGACGATGAGGCCAAAGGATGTTGCAATACCCACGTGGGTGATGGCGCCTTCGGATAGCTGGTTGATGGCAATGGCCCCGCATCCGCCAAAGACGATGGCAAATGCGCCGATAAATTCGGCACTGCATTTTTTAAGGAGGTTCACGGTGTCCATTTCTGGATGTCGGCGAGGATTTTTTTGGCATCCGGATGATCGGGTTGCAGGCGCAGCGCGGTTTGCAGTTGCTGGACAGCGAGGTCAAAGCGCTGGTGCTCGGCATGGAGATAGCCCAGACGGAGGTGTGACGGTACGTGGACAGGGCTGATGGCGATTGCGCGCATATATCCGTTAATTGCGCGTTCGGTTTCTCCTTTTTGCCGTGCAATCTCGGCCATTTGGAAATACGGGCGGTGATCGTCTGAGGTGAGTTCTGCGTATTTCTGAAAGGCTTCATAAGCACTGTCTGTCTGCGCGTTTGCGAGATAGCTCAGGCCGAGGTGATAGCGCGGGATGACGTAATTGGGTTCGACTTCGATGGCTTTTGAAAAGGCTTTGATCGCTGCGTCATAGCGCTCGATGAGGTAGAGGATGGTGCCGAGGCGAAAATGGACGCGGGTGAATTGGGTGTTGTGCGCTGCGGCTTTTTGAAGTTGGTCAACGGCTTTTTCGTGTTCCCCTTTGCGGTGTGCAATCAGGCCGAGTTTGAAGTGTGCATCGGCGAATGTGGAATCGCGTTGTAGGGCTTGATGGTAATAGTTTGTGGCTTCGTCGATGCGGTCGAGTTCGTTATAGGCATTGGCCAATTCATAACAGGCAATGGGGTCATCGGGATTGGCCTGGATGGCCTGGCGAAGTTGTGAGGTGATTGTTTCAAAGGTTTGAGCGTATTGATTGAAAAACATGCTGGATAGGGCTGCCTGAATATCGGGGTTTATGGGCGACTGCTGGAGGGCTTGTTCGAGTTCGTTCATGGCTTCTTCTGTGTGTCCGCGCTTTTTGAGGAGCAGAGATAGGCGATAGCGCGCTGCAACGTGTTCAAAGTCGATTTTGAGGGCGTTGCGATAGGCGTTTTCCGCTTCTGATATTTTGTTGCGCGTTTCGTGTATGCGCCCGAGATAATAATGGGGCATCGCGCTTTTGGCATCGCGTTGCACGGCGCGTTTTAGACCGCCTTCAGCCTGTGTAAGTAGCGTGTCGTCAATGGGAGATTGTCGCAGTGCCCGATACAGTGCCACCATGCTTTCGGTTGCGATGTGAAGCGCTTGTGGATCGTGAAACATGGGGATTTGCAGGCGGGTTTTTTCATGGGGTGTCAGGGTCGCGTTTAACCGATCTGCAATGGCGTAGAGTACGGGCAATATGGCGTCGAGCGGCGTAGAGGTGGATGCCTGACCTGTAAAGGTTTCGATGACTTCGCCTGTGGTTGTATGAAGCATGTCGGTTTCGATTTGGATGCGCCCTCCCGCAATGTCGTAACGCCCACTTAAAATCAGGTGGATGTCTAATTTTTGTGCGAGATCAGAGGAACTTACTGGCGTGTCTCCGAGTTTGTGGCGCAGATATTCTTCGTCAACGGCATGTATTTTCGGTACATGGTAATAGGCGTTGATATATCCTTCGACAATGGCTGCGGAGAGCCAATTCCACTGCGGATCGCCCAGTGTGTTTTCATGTGGCAATACGGCGATGTTCCATTGGGCGTAGATAGGCGCGTGGATCAGGGTTATCAGGATGCTGAGCTTGAGGAATTTTTTCATGTCATTTCTTACCTGTTTCTAAATTTTCATCATCGTGCGTGACATAGAGAAATGCGGTACACATTTCATCGGTTGATTTTTCGCCCCATCGCACCAGCCTGGGTGGATTGTTGGGATTTCGGGGGTTGTCGGCAGAGTTGTCGTAAAAGGCTTCGAGCGCGATGCGGGTACCGCGCGGGAGTGCGACGGGTGTTTTGTACACATAGGTTTCTTGCCAGTTGAAGTCATAGGGTTTAACCCATATTAAGGGGTGTTGTGTGCCGTCGGGATAGGTTGCGGTTATTTTCATTTCTGTGCCGAGCAGGTGCATGTGCGGCAAGATGCCGAGCAGGTGCTGGTCGCGGGTGATGGTGATTGCTCCGGTTACTCTGTGTCGTTTGATGTTGGGCGGAATGAAGAGCAAACGGCTGTTGATGGCTTCTTCTCTGAGCTGTTTCTGGACGGGTTTTTTGGCAAAGTAGATTCCCAGTCGGGAGTGATCTTTTACGGCGCGACCAATTTTGTGATAGTGGATCTGAAGTATGATGTCGCTGTTGGGCGGTAAATCGCGGCCTGTGCCATCTGGAAGGACAAAGGGGGTGTTGCCGGGTGCCCAACCGCCCAGGGATTCGTAGATGGGCACGCCAATTCCGCCAAAGCAAGGGTAGCCCGGCGATGATGCGTTTTTCTGTTGCAGGCGCGCTTTGCCAGAGATGTCTATGTACACGCTGACGTGGTGGACGACTTCGCGTTCTCCGGGCAGGACTTCAATAGCCGATACGTAGTTGCCTGTGTCCTGTTTTGTGGGCAAGACAAAGCAGCGGTATTCATCGCGCCCCACGGCTTCGAGTGAATAGGGTGCTTCGGGTTCGAGGATCAGATCGGGCGTGCCCAGGGTCCAGCTTTTGGCAAATGTGAGAGGTTCGGGCTGGTCGGAGGGATCGCCCTCTGGCAGGCCGCTGTTGACCCATTGCGCGAAGGTGTGTATTTCGGCGTCTGTGAGTCTGCGGGAATTTTTGAAGTCGCCGTATTCTGGGCGCGCTTTCCAGGGCGGCATGATGCGGGCTTCGATGGAGTCGCGCATCTGATAGGCCCAGGCGAGTACTTCTGTGTAGTCGAAAAAGGGTACGCGACCGATACCGCCAGGGCGATGGCAGTTCTGGCAGCGGTTTTGGAGCAGGGGCAAGATGTCGCGATAAAATGTTGGGGTAGAGGTGTTCGCCACAGTTGTTGGCCGGGGTGTGCGTCTGATTTCACAGCCAAAACTGGGCAGGTTGGTGTTGATAATTTCGCGGTTGGCGAGCAGTGCATCGAGGGCGTCCCATAAACCGCGCGAGGTCGTGTCTTCGGGTACGCCCCAGCCGTTGTCGATTTCGCCCTTGTAGCGCAGGCGGCGTTGGGCGTCAAAGAGAAAGGCATGGGGGGTATGTGTTGCGCCGAGATGATCGGCGAGTTTGTTGTGCGGGTCGCGCAGGACAGCGAAGGGTACGGGGTTTTGGGCGTAGTGTTCTTTGATGTCTTTGTCGGTTTCGTTAAAATTGGCATTTACAGATATCAGGTGTACACCTCTGGGGGCATATTGTTCGTGTATTTGTGTGCGGTGTATGTCGTATTTTAGCGAGGCGGGGCAGACGACGGAACTGAAGATGATGACGAGTGCGCGGTTCTGAGATAAATCACTGAGGGTAACGGACGAGCCGTTGAGGTCGGCAAGGGCAAAATCATTGAGGCTGTCGCCGATCTGAAGGGGAACTGCCCAGGAGCGAAGCGGGAGGGTGAGAAAGAGGACGGTGGAGATCATTATCCGCAGATGACGCAGATGGACGCAGATGAAGGGCAAGAAGCGAGGGATGGTAGGTTTTCTCCCCTTCCTCTCAGGAAGGGGCCGGGGGTAGGTGCCTTTGTTCATTGTGGTCATGTGTTGCGTTTACGCAAGTAGTCGATGAGGAAGATGAGTGTGACTATCCCAAAAAATCCGGCGATTGATAAGGCGATATAGTGGCTTTCATTTGGGAGTCGCCAATATTGTATTATAGTAAATATAAAGGTGGGGACAAAGAAGATAAGCGCGCCCATCAAAGCATATCCCGACTGTGTGGTGGGTTCTATTTGAGAGGGGGCGCGAGTTGTGGGCTTTTGTGTAGGCTGAACGGTCGGGGGGGCCGTTTCGGGTGGTTTGACGCGGGCTAGCATTTCTATGACGCTTTTGCGATAGCTGTTGTCGGCGGCGGCATATACGCTCCAGAAGGCAGAGATTTCTTCGGCACCCGTGCGGGTAAATTTCTTTTCGAGTGCGCGTCTTCGGTCCGTAGAAAGTTCGGCGGGTGCTTTTTTTTCGTGTTTTCGGAGGTCATCGAGAATATGCGTGAGGCTGGCGTCGTACCCGTGAATCCAGGGATAGGTGGCGTGTTGGAGCAATTTTTCGTCGGGGTTTGTGTCGCCAAATTCAAGGAGATATGCGTCGATGAGTTTTTTTCGCCCGATTTTAGACCCTGCGCCGGGAAAGTGTTTTGCCCGCAATTTGCTGTCGCGTTGAAAGGGCAAATAGAGATGGTCGTGATCCGATATTTCGAGGATGCGTTTGAATGCGTTGATGAGCGTTTGGCGGTGGGACATGGAAAATAGTGCGGGATAACTACAGAGGGTAGGGACAACCCCGAGTGGTTGTCCCTACTTTTTTAGTTGATTGTTTTCCCAAAGTTCTGGACGAATATGAGAAAGTCGGGAAAGTCAACAGTGCCGGACCCGTTGAGATCGAAGGTTGCATCGGTCGTGCCAAAGGCACTTACGAACAAGAGGAAGTCCGCGAAGTTAATGGTGCGCGAACCGTCGAAGTCGGTGCGTGGATCAGCGGGGATGAAGATGGCCGATCCGGTGATGGTCAGACTGATTGAGGCTTTTTCAGGGTCGTCTGAAAATACGTCGATGGTGCCGGTGATAGGCCCTTCGGCTGGCGGACTGAAAGTCACGGTGATGTCTTGAGATTGACCGGGTGGCACTGTTAATTGGGTTTCTGAAAATGCAATGCCCGCGATGTTGGATTGGATGTCTGTGATGGTGAGTGGACCCGAGCCAGTATTTGTGATGGTGAATGTTGTGGTGACGTCTTTGCCCACTTCGATTTCACCCAGGCTCAAGTTTTCCTGAATCAGTGAAATGACCGGGAGTTGGGGCGCTTCGATGGTGAGGTCGAGAAAAGGGACTTCCAGTGTGCCAACACTTTGTTCGCCGTGCTGGAGGGTGATTTTACCCGATAATGTGCCGGCCTGTGTTGGCGTCAGGGTGATTTGTACGGTTTTGCTTTCGCCGGGCGCTATGGTCAGGGTGGATGGCTCCATTGTGATGCCTTCGGGAGCCGAGTATCCGGTGATTTCGAGGGGACCTGCACCGGTGTTTTCGATCTTAAACTCTACGGTTTTGGATTGCCCCACGACAAGGGTTCTGCCAAAGTAAAGCTCGTTTGGGAATAGAGAAATAACAGGCGTTTTGTTGAGTAGTGCATCGATTTGCGCGTTGATCAGGTGATGAGAGCCGGTGGCGATTGCCGTGGTTCTGAGGCGTAGGATACCTCCCTGGTCAACGACCAGGATATCTTCGTTGCGAGTGCCGAGAGTTGCGGAGACGCCAGAGGCATTGGTGAGCATGGGCGTCGTTACTCTGGCTTGTGTCAGATAGGATTGCGCCTGTGCGCGGTTGCCATTGTATCTGTCGAGTGTGAGAACTTGTACGCCGGCTGTGTCTTTGTTCCGTTGGTGAACATCTCTTTCAAAGGCGGGACCCGCCCCTATGCAAGTTCCTCAGTTGTAGCCTACAAAAAACAGGACGGAGACGGTATTGGCCGAATGACTGACGCCGTAAGATCTGCCGTCGAGGGCCTGGAGCTGAAATTCACCTACTTTTTCACCCACATTGGGCTGGGCAAAAGCTGTTGTGCATAAGCACAGAAATAGGGCGATAGAAAAAATACACAGATGTTTCATGGTGTTCCTCCATAATGTAGGGGCGAGGCATGCCTCGCCCGTTTTGAGATACAAGAAGGATAAGGTGGGGTCGTCTCACCTCTGACCGCTGTAATATACTAAATCGCGTGCAAAATGTCACGGGGTTTGCGCTTGATTTTGGGGTTTGGTTTATCTACATTGTGTTTACGTTTTGGGTGTCTGACGGTTCCCACTTTTTCTTTTATGCCTCTATCTATAAATGACTTTGAAGCTGTGGTTCAGCGCGCCATCGCGCACCGCGATGGTGGCGATCTGAAAGCGGCTGTTGCGGGTTTTGATGCGGCGATTGCGGCGTGTGATAGCGATGCCGTTGTGTTTGTGCATCGCGGGATTACTTATGGACAATTGGGACAATTTGATGCGGCGATTGCGGATTTTGACCGCGCAATCGCTCTGGCGCCAGACGATCCATGGGTGTGGAGTAATCGCGCGATTGCCTGCGGGTTGATGGGGCATTTTGATGCGGCGATAGATAGCTTTGGAAAGGCTGTTGCGCTCGATCCGGACAATACGCAGGCACTTGCCAGCCGGGGGGAGACCCTGCGCGAGATGGGGCGGTTTGAGGAGGCACTGGGGGATCTCAATCGGGTTTTGGCGTTGGATGCAGATTATTTTGGCGCGCTGATCAGCCGCGGGCATGTGCTGATGCAGTTGGGGCATTTCGATGCGGCGGCGGGCGATTTTGATCGGGCGATTGCGGTGGGCAATGGGCATCCGGATGCGTTTGCCGGACGGGCGGAGGTCTATCGACAGGCTGATGAAGCTGGGGCTGCGATGGAGATGTTTGGGGAGGCTTTGAAGGCTATGCCCGATCATCTGGGCGCGTTGATCGGGCGGGGCGAGGTGCTGCGGGAGATCGGTCAATTGGAGGATGCGCTTTTGGATTTTGACCGCGCACTCGTCGTCGCGCCTGGTGATCCGGATTTGTGGGCCGCGCGGGGTGATATGTTGCGGCAATTGGGGCGAAGTGCCGAAGCAATACGCGATTTTACACGGGTGCTGGAGAATTTTCCCGATCATCTGTGGGCGCTTATGGGGCGCGGCGTCGCGTTGCGGATGGAAAATGATCCCGAGGCGTCGCTGATCGATTTTGATCGGGCGGTGATGATGGATGATGGTGATGCGTGGGTTTGGGCAAATCGCGGGGAGTCCCGACGGATGCTGGGGCAGTATGAGGCAGCGGTTTCAGATTTTACGCGGGCGTTGGATATCGATCCCGAAAATGGATGGGCACGAGAACTCCGCGCGGAGACGTTTCGGCAAATGGGACGGTTTGCCGAGGCGGTTGAAGATATGAATCGGGCACGGGCGCAATGAGTGAGTCGCATCATATCGTTATTGCCGATCGCACGGTTCCGTTTGAAGAGACTATTGAGCGGTTCGGGGAGGCGCTGTCCAAGAAGTGTCGGTTTCAAACGCGCGCGCGGCGGTTTTACGATACGGTGTGGATTGCCGATTGTTATACGGATTACGTGCAGTCGGCGCTGTTTCGCAAATACGAAGGGCCGCTGATGGAGGGTATCGCGCTTCGCACGATGGGCAAAGGGCTTTCCAAACAGCAGGTGCTGGCGGGGGCGATGGCAGAGGCGGTCGAGCGCATTTCGTTTTTTGACGCGCTGGCGAGCGGGCGAGAGACTCCGATTTATGAGTTGACTTCTGATGTCGAACTTGTGCCGACCGATATGAAGGCTTCGGATGTGCCGCATTTGAATGATTCGGCAAATGGCGTTTCGGCGGGCAATACTGTGCTGGAGTGCGTGTTTCACGGTTTGCTGGAGATGCACGAACACCTGGATGTGGGGAGGCATTTTTATTGGCCGGGATTGGAACACCGGCAGTTTATCGATCCAAATTTGACGGATTTTGCTCCTCGCGTTGCAGAAAAGATGCTGGCTGTGGCCGTGCCGGGGGAGAATGAGAAGGTGACGACGGTTCACGCGGTGGTGTGTCCCAAAGATTTGGGGCCTCTGGTGCGTACGTGTACGCATTTGGATGGGCGCATCGCGTTGCAGCGGGCGTTTAATGAGACTGTTCAGAGTCACAAGACGCGGTTTGTATCTGATTTGCAGACTTTTAATGCCGAGATTGCACTGTGGGATTTGCCCAATCATTTTACGGATGATTTGATAACCGATATTCAGGTGGTGTTGAGTGGTATGAAATCTTCGGTTTATGTGCAAGATTGGACAGATCCAGAGATGCAGATTCCGGTGTTGCGGCCTTTTAGCTTAGAGACTACAGAACACGAGCGGGACCACGCGATGATCGAGACGTATGTGCATCGCATTATGGTGGATTCGGGCAATTATATTGTTTGGATGTGAGAGGACGAATAGACGAATAGACGAATAGACGAATAGACGAATAGAGAATAGACGAACCCCACCCCGCCACCCAAATGCTTTCGCAGATTCGTTGATTCGCGCCTGTCGCAGGAGAATGCAATGATACCAAAAACGATTTATCGGTTCGGCGTTTTGGGTATTGCATTGGCCATGGCCTGTGGCAAGCCCACCGATCCAGAGTATGTGGTTGAAGAATCTGTTGTGACCACGCCTGCGGGTACGGAGCATGTGCAGGTTTTTGTTCCGGCCAGCACTTTTACGATGGGGTCGAGCGATGGTCCCTCCAATGAGCGCCCGCCACACGAGGTGATGCTCGACGCATTTTATATCGATAAATACGAGGTGACCAACGCGCAGTATTTGGCTTATGCGGAGGCTACGGGAAGTGAAGAGCCGCAGTACTTTCGATTAGAGGGGTTTGATCAAGCCGATCAGCCAGCGGTGGGGGTTTTGTGGTCTCAGGCGCGGGATTATTGCCTGTGGGCGGGTTTGCAATTGCCGAGTGAAGCGCAGTGGGAGTTGGCCGCTGCAGGTACGGATGGGCGCGTGTTTCCCTGGGGCAATGAGCCTGCGAGTGAATCGCTGTGTAATTTCAATTTCAGTTCGGGTCCCATGCCTGTGGGCAGCTATCCAGATGGTGCAAGTCCTTATGGCGCGATGGATATGGCGGGCAATGTGTGGGAGTGGACGGTGGATGAATACCAGCATACGTATTACGCAAATAGCCCCAGGCACAATCCGGTGAATTTGCAAAATTCGGGTATGGAAGATGGGCCAGATCGCACGCTTCGCGGTGGGAGTTGGTTTTCACCACAACCCAGTATCCGCGTATTTGTGCGGAGTACGGTTTTAATTATGGAAGAGCGAGCTCTGGCGCGCGACGATTTTGATATCGAAATATTTGCCCATATTGGGTTTCGGTGTGCGCGGGGAGAGGTACAGGCGCGTTAGTCAGGACGTGTTATGCGGTGCAGAAAATTTCACATCTTGTATCTTGCTTTTTATCGGTGTTTATCGGTGTTCATCTGTGGTTGCTTTTTATGGGTGATTCTGGTGTTTGCGTCGTGCAGCCGGGAGCGCGAGGTGCCCAATTTGGTGCGCGCTTCTGAGCCGGGGTTTACCGGGTTGGAACGGTGCGCGATCTGCCATACCGACAAGTATGCCGAGTGGCGGCAGAGTTTGCACAGTGTCGCGATGACTGTGCCGAGTGATTCGACGATTGTGGGCGATTTTGACAATGTGTCCCATGTGTATGGCGGTGTGCGTTCGCGTATGTTTCGCAAGGATGGTGCGTATTATATGGAGACTGAAGATGAGGAAGGGCGCGTTGGAGCATACCGCGTGGATTACGCGATTGGCAAGCGGCAGCACCAGGCTTATTTGACGGCTTTTCCCAATGGGCGTTGGCAGGTGTTGCCTCTGTATCACGATGGCGCGACAAATGATTGGGTCGATGCTCAAGAAGGAGGTGTGGTGGCTCAGTCGCGGCCTTTGGCGAGAGAAGATTATTATTATTGGACGAATGCGGGACGCACCTGGAATTTTCACTGTTTTGATTGCCATGCCAGCCGGGTGCAAAAGCATTACGATGTGGCGTCCCAGTCTTATCGCACGACTGTGGGTAGTCTGAGTATTGATTGCGAGGCGTGCCATGGGCCGTCGGGCAAACACGATGAGACGCGCGGACAGGTCAATGCCCCGTTGCATTTGCTGTTATTGCGGTCGCTGGATAAGGAACGGTCTGTCGAGGTGTGTGCCCAGTGTCATGCGGCCAAGGAAATTGTGGCGACCGGGTATTTGCCAGGTGAGAACTTTTACGATTATTATTCTCTTGTGTTGCCAGATGACGAGGCGATTTTTTATCCCGATGGACAGCCCAGGGTTTATTTGTATCCCGCAGCATTGCATTTGATGAGTGCGTGTTATATTCAGGGCGAGTTGACGTGTACGACATGCCACGACGCGCACGGAACAGCGCGCGATGTCGATCTGGTGGCGGATCGGAATGGCGTGGGGTTGTGCGAGACGTGTCATGAAGACATTGCAGCCGATCCGGTCGCGCATGGGCATCACCGCGCGGGGAGTGTGGGCAATCAATGCGTGCAGTGTCACATGCCGTATCACTATGTGACGGGAGAGAATCTGACGGATCATCGCATTGCATCTCCTGCACCGGAAAATACGGTGGTCAATGGCGTGCCCAATGCGTGCAATCAGTGTCACGGCGATAAGTCCGCACAATGGGCTTCGTCGTGGGCAAAGCAGTGGTATGGCGATTATCAGGACGAAATTGTGGCGCGTACAACAGCGATTGCCAATGGGCAAAAGGGCAGTGGTGTGGTGCCGTTGGCGCGGTTGGTAAACGACGGGGGTGAGAGTGCGGTGTGGCGCGCAGCGGCTGCGTCTTTGCTGGGCGGTTTGGGGGATGCGCGTGTGGTGCCGGCGCTGGTTGAGGCGATGGATGACTCACATGCGATGGTGCGGATGAAGGCGGCGATTTCGCTGGGGCGTTTGGGCGATGTGCGCGGTTTGCCCGCGCTTTTGAATGCGTTGTCCGATTCGGCGCGTATTGTGCGGGTGCAAGCACCGTTCGCGCTGATGGATATTGGCTATTTGCCGGATGGTTCTGCTGTGGGCGATGCGTTTCGCAGGGCACTTGAGGAGCATCGCGATGTGGTGTATGGCGTGCAGGGCGATGATCCGGGTTTTCACGAGAGTTTGGGGCAGGTCTATGAAGCGCAGGGGCTTTTTGAAGATGCGAGGCGGGAATTTGAGATTGTTGCGAAGTTAGATCCCCTGCACCCGGAGACCGCGGCGGATCTGGCGCGATTGGCGCGAAAACAGGAGCGTTTTGAGGAGATGAGGGGTTTGCTGAAGGGGAAGAGCGATTTGACTTCCCGGTTGCGCACAGGTGCATTGCTGTTGCACCATGGGCGCTATGCAGATACGGCTTTTGACGATGTGCGCGATGGTTCGCCGGTTTTGCAGACGGCTGTGGGGGATGCGCGGTGGGGCAGTGGGGATCGCGCAGGTGCTATTGAAGCCTATCGCCGCGCACTTGCTGTTGCGCCGGGATACGTGCCAGCGATTCGACAACTCGCGTTATTGGCGTTTTCGGCTGGGGATGGCGAGGTGCGCGATGATTATGAGTGGGATGAGATGCCGATAGGCGATTGGGTGGAAAGAGGGACTGCACACGCGCTGTCGGGCGATTGGGCATTGGCGCGCGCGGCATACCACAGGGCGTTGGAAATGGAGGATGCGGGTACGGGATCGTTTGGATTGGGCAGGCAGGCGCGAGAAGCGGGGAAAGCAAAATCGGATTCGGCTTTTGACGCCGGGCACCGCGTTTATGTGCGGGGTGCGCTCGCAGATGCGTTGCCGCATTTTGAGGTTGCGGTGAAATACCATGCCAACCGCGCTGATGTGTATGCGATGCAGGGGCTTATTCGCGCTGATTTGGGCGAGTTAGAGGCTGCGGAATCCCTTTTGCTGGATGCGTTGATTGTCGATCCTTTTTATGTGCCCGCGCTTACTGTGCTGGGTACGGTTTTACAGGAGCGCGGCGATATAGAAGGTGCGCTGTCTGTATATCGGCAAGCGTGGATACTGGAGCCAGAAGCGCAGGGATTGGAGTTGTTTATGGGACAGGCTTATGCCATAAGTGGACAGCGAGATAGCGCGGTTGCGGTTTTGCGGCGCGTGATTGCGCGAGAGCCGGGCAATGTGCAGGCGCGCGATTTGTTGCGCGAATTGAGTGAATAGACGCAGTTAATTCACGGAACGGGGTACAACTGCGATAGCAGTTCACGACACGAAGGTACACGAAGTAGAAGCGTGTCCATCCGTGTTCATCTGTGTTCATCGGTGGTTGCATTTTGGGGTAGGAAGGGGGCCTAATTGGAAGGGCGTGAATTGTGAAGGTCTGGATGAAAATTGTCGGTGTTGGCGTGCTGGTATTGGGTTGCGCCTTTGGTGTGTTTTATTTTTTGCAGCCCGAGGAGGCGGTTCAGTTTGTTGAACATCCGGTTTTTTTGTGGCGTATCCAGAGTGACCAGTCGTGCGAAGGATGCCATCGGAATATCGATCCGGGCATGGACAAACAGTGGCGAGAGAGTGCCCATTTTCGAGCCAATGTGGGGTGTGCGGATTGTCATGGGGAGAACCACGAGACGGTTTTTGCTGTTCGGGGACAGGTGTCGGCGGGTATGTGTGGTAAATGCCATGCAGAAGAGGTCGAGGCATTTGCAGAGAGCGGGCATGCCGATGCAGAACTGGCCGCGTTGTCGGATGCGCGTTTTTTGGCGCAGTCGCGCGCGATGCAAGAAGAGGGGTGTATGGGGTGTCACAGCATTGGTGCCCGGTTTGCCGATGGTAGCGTGGGGGGGTGCAATACCTGTCATCCGAGTCATGAATTTAGTGCTGCGCTTGCGCGAGAACCCGAGGCCTGTGCCGTTTGTCACGGCGGTCCGGACCATCCCGTGATGGAGGCGTATAAAACGAGTATTCACGGTGTTCTATATTATAATGATAGAGATGCCGAGAAGTCGCCGAGTTGCGTGACGTGCCACATGCCCAATGGCGATCACGGGCATGTGCCCAATATCGGGTTGGGTGCGGTGTTTACGGGTGCCGCGCTCGAGGAGGATTTTCTGCCGCATCTGGCGATGAAGCGGTTGACGAAAGAGGAGTTTGAAGCGAATCGGAATGCGATGTTGCAGGTGTGTGCGCCGTGTCATTCCAATCGGTTTTCTCGCGAGAGCCTCGAGCGTGCAGATGCGATTAAGCGCGAGGCAGACGCGCTGGTTGCGGAGTCTTATGCGTTGATTAAGGCGTTGTACGACGAAAATGCGCTGGATCCCATGCCCGAAGACCGTCCGGCGAATCCAGTGGTTGGGCACGCTTTTGAAATGGGTGGGCAGCAATTGTACGAAAATACATCGGAGATTGAACAGGCGTTTTTCAGGTTGTTCAAGTTTTATCACGCGACCACGTTTAAGGCGGCGTATCACCATTCGCCAGATTATACGCATTGGGAGGGTATTGTGCGGATGAAGATGGAGATGGATAAGATCCGCACGGAGGCAAAGCGGTTGCGGTTAGAGGCAAGAAATTCAACCACAGATTAACACGGATGAACACAGAGGGGAGGTATTAGGTTATCGGCGTAAGGGACGGCCCCTGTGCCGTCCCGTTATCGCGGCCTGCTTCGCCCTGTCATTTAAGCCGCGATCCGGTGTTTGCATTGTAAATGATTGCTGAAAAAAATGATTGCATAGCGTGTTACTTTTTTTTACATTAAAGTGAATTTTTGGAAATAATTTGGAAACAAAGTTTCAATCTATTATGTCTTGATAGCTATTTTTTGGTTATATGTTTCAGATGTGATAACAAACAAAAGGAGGTGGTGAATAGCGTACAGATTTGTTTTGCGTTGCATAGTAAAGTTGTTAAGTCGTTCATTTTTCGCAGTTTGCGAAAGGAGGTAGCACTTTGAGATGGTTTAAAGTTCTGAGTTTTGTCGCTGCAGGTATTTTGGCTTCGGCAAGCATGTCATCGGCTCAGGTTGCCGGCAAATGGGGTTTGGGCGGGTTTGTCAGCTATACCAATCCCATGTTCACCTTTGGTGAGCGGTTTGGCAGTGGTGTGGATAAATGGGGGCTTACTGCCAGTCGTGTGAGTAGCTCTCGTCTGACCGTTGAAGCCGAGTTTCACCACACCCAGATGGATGGTGGTGCTCTGGAAACCGGTGAGTTTACCTGGTCTCCCAAGGCTTTGACAGCCAAACAATATAGCAGCAAAGATATCAACCCGAATAGTTCGCACACGAATCGCTTTAATAGCGTGCTATTGTCCGGATTGTGGTTTTTTAATGCAGACCGTTCAATGGATGAGGGGAGTTTTTCGCCCTATATCGTCGCGGGTGGCGGTGTGTACGATCACAAGACCGTAGCAGAAAATATCGTGTGGCCCGGGCAGAGTCCGACCGATGCCAACGGTGTAGATGCGACGAATGTAGATGCCCAGGGCGATGTTTTGCCCCAGGTAGTGATGGACCGTCAGGAAGATACGCGCACGGCCGTGACCGCAGTGTTGGGGTTGGGGTTGGAAGCGCATGTGACGCAGACGATCGCGCTGGATGTGCGTGCGCGGTATCATTTTATTCTCGGCGAACTCCGCCCTCGAGATGCATGGGGTCTGGATAAGGCATTTCCGCTTCAGATGTTTGATCTGAGTGCTGGGTTCAAGTTTTATTTTTGGGACTAAAGGAGGTAAAAGTTGATGCAAAAGATACTTTCAATAGTTGTGCTGTCCTTGCTTGTTAGCGCGGGTATTTCACATGCCGCGACAACGGGAAAAATGCAGGGTACAGTGCGCGACGCGCAGACGGGTGAGGTATTGCCGGGTGCCAATGTGGTGATTGAAGGCACACAGCGCGGTGCGGTCACCGATAGCGATGGATTTTTTGTGATTTTGCTCGTCGATCCCGGCACGTATTCGATGACGGCCTCGCTGGTGGGTTATGATTCACAGCGTCAGACCAACATCAGGGTTCAAGTTGACTTGACGACGACGGTTGATTTCCAGATTCGAGAAGCTGCGCTGGAATTGGGCGAAATCACAGTGATTGCAGAGCGCCCGCCCGTTGAGCCAGATAAGACGACGAGTAAGTATATTATGAGTGCCGAGGATCTGGAAGCCGTGCCCATCGTGCGCGATATGGGCGAGTTCATCGAGCTTCAGGCTGGCGTTTCAATCGATGCCGAAGGCGATGAGCTTATGATCCGCGGCGGAGACCGCGAGGATGTGGCATACATCGTGGATGGCGTTCGCATTTCAACGACCGACTCCTATGGTTCTCGCACGGGTATTGGACGCACCTTGAACAAGAGTGCGGTTCAGGAACTCCAGGTGATCACGGGTGGTTACAACGCCGAGTATGGCAATGCCCAGGGTGGCGTGGTTTCGATGGTGACGCGCGATGGTGGTTCGTCATACAGCGGTATGCTGGACTATCGATTCACACCTGCCGGACAGAAGCACTGGGGTGCGAATGTGTACGATTCGCCCATGCACCGGGGTAGCAACCAGTGGGATAATGCCGCCTGGGTTGCAGAGCAGGTCGAGATCCCCGCTGATCTCGATGGCGATGGCGCCAATGACATCGTGCAGGCGCACAAGCGCCTGGACTACACGGGCAAAATGGGACATCGCATCGATGCCAATATCGCGGGTCCGCTGAGTCAGGACATGACATTTTTTGCCAGTACGGTCTGGCGCAAAGAGCCACAGGCATTGTTGAATGCCAATTTGACGACGCCCCCAAATACGCGGAATACGGGGAAGCTGACGTTTTCTGCTTCTCCCAGCTTGAAGTTGCGATTAGGGGGGGTTTACAATAGCAGTGAAAACCTTTGGTGGCCCGACCGAAGGCGGCAGATTGGATTTGCGCAACAGCGGTAAAAATATCTTTTTGCACGTCGTAAATCCAACGGGTAACTTACGTTACCACAGATGCCTTGTTTTACGGTGCTGTGACGCATTCTCTGTCTCCCAAGACTTTTTACGAAGTGAATTTGGGGTATTCGGCGACGACGCGCGACACAACGGGATTTCATCCCCACTTTTTGGTGGGTGACAAACTGACGTCTTCGAGTGTGAAGGATGCGGCAGGTCACTACACGATTTACCGCGAAACGCACAACTGGAGCATGTATGGCTACAAGCGGTTGAGCTTTAAGGCAGATCTTTCCAGCCAGGTGAACAAGCAGAACTTTGTGAAAGCCGGTGTGGAAATCATCCGCTACAACAACTGGTATCAGCAGCGGTGGTCAGATGGTCCCACGCACCGTCGCCTGCGCTGGTTCTCCCAGAACTATACAGATACGGCATTCTGGCCCAGTGGGGACAATGTGGGCCTCAATCCCCTTGATTTTGGTGTCTATATTCAGGACAAGATCGAGTTTGAGGGGATGATTGTGAATGCGGGTATAAGGGGCGAGCTTTTCTTCCCGAATACCTATATCAAAGACTCCGATGCCTGGTACGGTGCTAAGGCTCCCTGGAATGGCATGACGCGTTCCGCCTATATTCCCACAACCAAGGGACCCACGATCAAAGCATTTCAGCCTCGCATTGGCGTGTCGCATCCGATTACAGAAAAGAGCCTCGTGCGCTTCTTCTACGGTCGGTTTACGCAGCGCCCGCAATTCCACGAAATGTTCATGAACGAATTCACGTCCAATGAGGCCGTGGATAGAGATCTGAATGGCAATGGCGTGATTGATCCCGGCGAACAGTTCAACGAGTTCAATGACTCGGGATCACGGCACGGCACGCCGTATTTGCCTCCCGAAGAAACCACTTCTTTTGAGGTAGGCTTAGACTGGAACTTTGTGAGCGATTATGTGCTCGGTTTGACGACTTTTTACAAGGCGTCGGGCAATAGGATCAGAAGCGCCTCACAGCAGTGGATCGATCCAGGAGGCCATCAGTATGTGACGGGCGTTCAAGGTTCTGGACCGGGCGACTGGCGCGATGTCCGCGGTTTCGAGATCAATTTGCGCAAGAAATTCTCGAACATGTTCTCGTTCAATGTAGGCTACAACCTGCAGTGGGCAGACGGAGGGCGCAATAGCGCGCACCGCCGCGATGTATGGCCCGACTCTCAGTTCGTAGCCAGTGGGTACTATTGGAACACCTGGGATGTCGATCCCACGACGGGTGCAGAGATTCCCGTGTCATTGCAGGAAAAAGCCCGTCGCGAAGGGTTGCCCGATAATCACTACATTGAGGCGTATGGAAACCAGGCGAATATTTATTTGCGGACTCAACATACCAGAATAGTGAATTTCACTGGCACAGGTGGTGCGTGGTCGTGGATTCCCTGGTATTCTCACTATTCGTCAGAAGGCGCGCAGTTTGTCGCCGATGAAGCCCGATCGAGTCTGGGCCATTACGACGATGGAGACAGGGAATATTGGGAACGCGCTGGCAACCATCCCGGCAATCCGGGAAGTGGCGAAGGTACGCTGGCAGTGGCGCACAACCAGGAATCTGGCGAGCGCGCCCCGCTGACCGCCGACCGCCGCAGCTATGGTTCGATTACGTTCTTGTTTGCGACGCCATCGAACTACGGTCCTTTTGGTGGCAAAGCTCTGGGCAATCTTCGCTCCAACCTGGTGTATTATCTCTACGCGGGTAACAGGTTTACGTATAGCACGGGCGGTATTCAGGGATTCCGTCAAGGTCCCCTCCATACGCGTGCAGACTTCAATGCCGAGAAGGTATTTGGCAATATGTCGGGCGTGAACATAACCGTGGCTGTGGAGATATACAATTTGTTTAATCAGAAGGACTGGCGCCAGAATGCCCTTGGTGGGGTCCCGGAAGATTGGGATTCTGATCGCTATCAGCAGTATGGCATCATGGGTTTAGAGCCTACCAATGTCGATATTCTTGCGCTGGGTCTGCAAGCACCCGAAATCAACGATATCGGCAACTATTGGGATTCTCCGCGCGAGATGCAATTCAGCTTGCGCATCAAGTGGTAGATTGCGGAAGGGCGCGCAAAACCGCGCCCTTCTAAAAAAAAGGGAACTTCTAATCCCAGTTATTAGTTTATATCGTACTACAAAACTGATAATTTGAGTAGTGTGCAGGGGCGCCTGCACACTGCCGGCTTCACGCAGAGAGGAGGGATGGTCAATATTTTCGCTTGAAGTCGCCGGGGTAACGCAGTAGATCGCAAGTAGTAAAGATGTCATCAATCACTCCTATAGAGGAGCAGTATCCATGTCCAAAAAGCTCTGGTTTTACGCTTCCGGATTTTTCGCCGGAGTTGGCATGTGCCTGGCGGGTCTGGTCACACAGGCTCAGGCTCAATGGCCCGGCAATGCCAGAATCTCGATGTCCCGGGGTCAAATCGGTCACACGCTCCACAATCCGGGCATGACGGGGAAAAAAGATAACGAGACAAAGTTGGCACAGTCTTCGTTTTCGTATCCTCAGGGCCGCAATATCAAGGTGTATTCAGGCGGTTCTGAGCGCGAAGGCTGGAATGCCAAGTCGAATACAGGTGGTGAAGGCTTCTGGGTGCTTTCCAATACGGGTGGCAGCCCCCACGGTACGTATGCAGGTCCGCGTATTACGTCTTCAGACCTTGTTGGTCGTGCCCACGATATGACGCAGATGCCCGAAGCTTATGTAGGCGTTGTAGAAAACGGTGGATGGGCAATGGCGATTCGCAGAGATAGTGGTAGCGATGCGCCCAATATCGCGGGATCGACGGTTGCAGACCGCCTGACCAACTGGTGGCCCGAAGCCCACGGCATTTCCAGCGGATCGCCCGGGACGAATCGGGCTGTTGTTGTCTGGAACTTCCGTTTTGGTCGCTACAATAGCAATGAGCCTTTTGCCCAGCGCATTGGTTCTGGAGAATTCCCGCAGTACAGCGCGCCTTCGTGGGTAGAATCGCTGTCCGAAGATGATTTTCCCGAGATGATCGGTATCCAAGAAGGCGGTTCTTCTGCCTCGGGTCTGGAATGGACGCGCAAGTGGTTTTCCACGGCGCATCCCGATCACGATGAGTATTTTGTCGTTGACAACGAAGTGGTGAACAATTCGGGTTCGACGGCTGAAGGTGTGTATATCACCTTTGCCAACCGCTTCCACGCGGGTCAGGCTTCTGGCTGGCGGTCAACCTCTTGGAATCACCCGCGCGATTACACGCGCGATGATTATTATCGCAATACATTGGCAGCCAATTACCTCAATGGCGTCAGCCGTGGGGATTACACCTCTGCGCTTGGCAAATCTGCTGGTTTGCAGCGTGGTGTTGACCTTGCCAATGACGGTCATTTTATGACGTATTACCACGATGGGGACTCCGATCACATTTCCAATCTGATCAATGATTTAGGCGATCCCTATCGCTATGCCATTGCCCGTGAGCGCTATACCCGCGAACAGACCTGGGTGCGCGAAGGGATGATTCAGCACGGTCAGTATTTTGGTCTGGGCACTGTGGATGCCTTCCCGCCGTTTATGCGCTATGGCGGTGTGGATGATGCGATGTATGTGGCACCGCACGACAATCCGGCCACAGGGCACGATGAGAGCATGCAACAGCCCGCTTCGGTGCTCTTCCACGGCTATCGCTCGAAGAATGACTTTGACTATCCCTCGCCAGACCGTGCGGGCGATGCTCAGATTTACGACGCGGTTGCCAATGGCGGCTATACTGCTGAAAATGACACGCCTGGGCATTACTCAACGCTGGTATCTTATGGTCCCTACACGCTGGCACCAGGTGAGAAGGCCAAAGTGGTGGTCGCCTATGTGGCGGGTCTTGCAGCAGATCACGCCAAGTATGACGATTACAAGAAGTATGCCATGCCCTTCAATATGGGCTGGATGAACCACTACGGTGGCAGGGGGGCTGAGCCTACGGAGTTGGCAGATCGTCAGCCCGAGATTCCCCTTGGTGAAGATGTGTTGTTCGATCACTTTGAGAATGCGATTCAGTGGTATAACTGGGGTTATGATCTTCCCAATCAGCCGCCGAATACCAAGGTGGCGTGGGATTCCAACCTTCAGGGTAAGACGCAGATTCGTTGGAGTGTCTTTGGCGAAGAAGCAATGGATCCAGATTATTCTGGCGCCGAGGCACAGGATTTGCGCGGGTATCGCATCTATCGCTCCAATGTTGAATATCAGGGCGAGTGGGAGTATGTGACGGAGTTTTCATTCGAGGATGCGCGTGCGGGCAATTTGCCCACAGGTGTCTCTTATGATCCTTCTCGTACGTGGACAACGGTTAAGAGCGGTTCCTGGCCAACGGGTATTCCGCTGCTGACGAATCAGTATGCCCATCCCGGTGTACACGGCGGTCTTGATCCCGTTGCTGGTCCTGAAATTCCCGGCACATATCTGTTTGACGATCAGGGCACGAACGCAGGCTTCCCCAACTGGTATAGTGTGCGTATGTATGACTCTGGTCATGCTGACTGGGTACATCATTCAGGCATACCGGTCCTTGAAGCCGCGCAGAACACCTCTTTGGGTGCTGTGTACGGTTCTCGTACGGGTATTGTTCCCGTTGTTCCTGGTGCAGCAGTATTTGATCGCCTCGAAGAGCAGGTTCGCGTGGTTCCCAATCCGTTCAAGGTGGATAGCGATTTGCATACGTACAACCGCCAGCAGAATATGCGGTTTACGAATCTGCCAGGTCGCTGTCAGATCGACCTTTACGATGTGACGGGTCAGCGAATCTGGACCTTCTACAATCAGGATCCTCTGAAGGGCGAAGTGACTTATATCCAGCTTGCCGAGAATCGTCCGTCTAACTTTGGTGAGGCGATGTTCCCTGGCATATACTTCTGGAAAGTCACGTCTTTGATGCCGGGATCAGAAGGCGTAACACAGACCGGCACTTTCGTGATCATCAAGTAAGGCGCGAAGCGTCAGACATAAAAAAGGAGAAAGACAATGTTTAAGAAAGCACTGCTCTTCGGTCTGGCTGTTGCGCTTGCCCTGCCGATGTATGCACAGGCTCAGGAAGAGCGGCCGACTCAGGATTCATTAGGACCTTTTCCCGTGGATAGGACGCGCGTGCCTCCTGAAACGGATCTGATTAAGTATGCTCGCGTTACGACGACTTCTTATGGATTCTTGAAGCTGACGGGCAATGCGCGCTCAGCAGGTATGGGCGATGCGTATTCGTCTGTTGGCAATGATCTGTCGGCTGTGTTTTACAACCCTGCTGGCGCAACGCAGATTGAGCGCTACGCGCTGACAGCTTCTTACCTGAAGTGGATTGTGGGGTCTTCAATGGGGACGTTTGCCATTGGTGCCAAGACGAATGTGGCGACCTTTGCAGTCAACTTTGCGTATTTTACCACAGATGAATTTGAAGAGACCACCTCATCTCAACCCGGCGGCACGGGTCGCATGGCCACAGCAGGCGACATGGCTGTTGGTCTGACCATTGCCAAGCAGGTGACAGATAAGTTGAGTGTGGGTGGTAATCTGCGCTGGGTTCAGGAAGACCTGGATTTGCAGTCGTATTCGTCTTATGACATAGATTTTGGTACGCTCTTTTACACGGGCTTTCATTCCACACGTCTGGGTATGTCGATGCGCAATCTGGGCGGCGACCAGGACGTGATAGGTCAGAAGGCGCGTTTCCCGATGGTATTCAACCTGTCGGGTGCTGCTGAAGTCTATGGGAATCTGGGTGATCCGCTGTCAGTCACAGTGGCAGTTGAACAGATGTTCTTCACAGACTCGATCAACCGTTATCACTTTGGCGCGGAAGCATGGGTACAGAACATGCTGGCGTTGCGTGGTGGTTACAAGATCGGTTATGACTCCGAGTCGTGGACAGTGGGTGCAGGCTTGCGTCAGAAGTTGGGCGATCAGAGTGTGGGTGTGGATGTATCGTATTCAAGGGCTGAGGCACTTGATGAATATCCCATTCGCGTTTCTGTTGGCGTTGGCTTCTAAGTGAAGCTCTCCCATTAGCTACACAAAGGGCTGCGGTCGTAAGATCGCAGCCTTTTTTTATTGATTAGTCTGTTCCATGTATTAGCCCGCGCATATAACCGACTGCATAGAGCCGTCCGAGGAAGTTATAGCCGCCTATATCCTCCTGGTCTATCGCAAAGGTGGGCGTGTGGTCGGGGCGAACGACGCCCTTAAATCCAATTGCTTTGTACGCGCGAATGGCTTCTGCCATGTCGGTGTCGCCGTCGTCGTGAAAGGATTCGGAGAAGGTGGGTACCTGACCGTGAAGGTCGCGGAAGTGGGCGAAGTGGATGTGGTCTTTGAAGTGGTGAATGGTGGCTGGAATATCGGCTCCCATGGCTTTGAAGTTGCCCTGGCAATAGGTGATGCCATTGTATTCGCTGGGGATAAAAGAGATGACGCGATCATAGGCCTCGGGGCTGGTGATGATGCGGGCAACGCCGCGAATGGGCGAGAGCGGGGGGTCGTCGGGGTGAAGGCCCTGTTTGACGCCGGCTTCTTCGGCAACGGGTATTACTCTTTTGAGGAAGTATTCGAGGTTTTCCCAGAGGCGTTCTTCGGTGATGTCGCCATAGTCTGTGATGGGTGGCGCGTCTTCCATGTCGCTGTGATCGTAGGTACTGGTCAGGGCATTGCCGCGCGTGCGGGTGGTCATTGAGGTGCGCATCCAGTTAAAGACAGCCATCCAGTTGTAGCACATTACGGGAATGCCCGCTGCGCCGAGGTTGCGAATGGTCTGGCAGTAGTTGTCGATTTCCCGGTCGCGGCCTTCAAGGCCCAGTTTGATATTGTCCGAGATGGGAACAGATTCGACCACAGACCAGCGCAAGCCCTGGTCTTCAATGCGTTTTTTGTGGCGCAAGATGGCGAGATAATCCCAGATGGGACCAGCATTGGGTAAGACCGTTACGACATCTTCCACGCCCATTTGAAGCGCGGTCTGGAGGTTTTCATTGGTGAATGGGCGAATGACGAGCGCGATTCTCATAGCATTATGTCCTTTTGTTAGTCTATGGTGATTGTTTTTCCGGTTTGTGCCGCTTCGTAAGCGGCGTTGATAATTTTTACAGTGGCCACGGCGTCTTCGGGGGTGGCACTTTCACAGGTGTTGTTGAGGATGTCGTCTATGAAGATTTTGTGGTGCAGGTGGCCTTTGGGATGCTGTTCGAGGTCGGGTTGAATCCAGTCGCCTTTGCGGCTCTGGGTGTAAACGAGGGTTGCGGGCGCAATGGGATGTTTGATGAACATCGAGCCGCTATCGCCGTAGTGTTCGGCGTAATAGCCTCCTGCGCCACCGCGTTGGGTCCAGTGCATTTCAAAGGTGACGAGGGTGCCGCCAGACATTTCGAAATTCATGATGGCTACGGTTTCATTGGGGCGGTTGATGGTGGGGTCTATCGGCAGGTTTGCATTGGTGAGATAGGGGTCCATCATGGCTTGCACTTTGACGACGTCTTGTTCGGTGAGATACCGGATGACGTCTATGCCGTGTGTACCGATGTCGAGGACACCACCCCACAAGCGAACGGCGTTGTCGTAGTGGCTGCCAATGCAGTTGCGATGTCGCACCATTTCGAGGCGGCCGATTTTGCCCTCTTTCAGGATTTGACGCGCCCCCTGGGTATGCGAAAAGTAGCGATGCATGAAGCTGCAGACGAGGCGATTGCCTGTGCGTCTGGCTACCTGGGCGAGAAACTCGGCGTCTTCATTTGTCAGTGCAAAGGGTTTTTGGGTGAAGACGTGTTTGCCCGCTTCGAGGGCTGCGGGAATGATTTCGGTGCGTGTATTCACGCGGGTGAGGAGCATGATGGCGTGAATGTCGTCGCGGTCTAAAATGCGACGGTAATCGGTGTACGCATCGCGAAAGCCGAATTGCTTCTGTGCTTTTGATCTGAGTGATTCGTCGAGGTCTGCAACGGCGACGAGTTCGGCTTTTGGGAGTGCGTGTACAGGGGGTAAATGGTAGTTGCGGGCGATATTGCCCACGCCGATAACGCCAATACGAACACGGTTCATGTCAATCCACCAATCCATTATTCGTGCCACACAGATGAACTTTGACGCCCAATGCTTGCATCATGGCAATTTTTACGGCCAGCGCGTTGTTGGCGGCCTGTGCAGACTCGGCATATGCGACCTGGATATGGTTGGCTTTGTGGCGCGCCATCATCTGGTCGCGGGAGATGCCGTAGGTGACGGCGTGCATAATGGGCCACTGCGGGGTGGTGGCACGCCAGCGGCGGTCGGTTTCTATTTGTGGGAGTTCTACGACACCACCGCGGCCAATGTCCATGTGCAGTTCGCCATCCTGGACGAAGATGCGGCTCCAGACGATTTCGCCGGGTTTGCTCACGCCTTTGCAGGTGCCGCCGCCGAGTGGGAAATACATGTTGGGCTGGCGTTCGGAAGATGTCCCTTTGTACCCGTCGATGTAGTGTGCGGGCGGCGCGCCGCCAGAGATGAGGAAGACCCATACGTAGTCGTCAATGCCATTTCCCCGGTAGTGTTCGCCCCAGCGCAGGTCGTGCAAGGTGTTTTCGGGTGGCTGATCCAAAGCTTTCCAGATGCGGTTGGTGATCAGGCCGTCGAGGCCAGCGCATTCATCGACTTCGTTGAAATGCGGGAGTGCCTCGCCGTCGTAGAGGACTTGGCCATTGGCGCGCGCTGTGACCGGGGGGCGATCTGCGTTGTTGAGAATGCCTTCGACCAGATCAGATGCCGGGCACAGGTCTTTGAGCCCCTGTTGATACTGAATGCCAATGGTGGCGCAACCAAAGTCATCGGCTATACGTACGGCGGCAATGTACATTTTGCATTGCATAGCGATCTGGTCGTCGGTGAGTTCATCGGTGGTGTTTGTGCCTGTGACGAAGGTGAGGCCCTTGCCTTCGAGCCAGGCGCGAACAGCGCTGGCTTCTGCATCTGTGACGGTTTGCATTTCTGCCCAGAGCGCAGATTGTGAGAGGCGTTCTTTGAAGACACCTGTGGGATTGAGCAAGTGGTCGGGGATGATGGCGTTGAACATGC
This sequence comes from Candidatus Latescibacterota bacterium, assembly GCA_965205975.1. Taxonomy (GTDB): domain Bacteria; phylum Latescibacterota; class UBA2968; order UBA2968; family UBA2968; genus VXRD01. The sequence goes on along the minus strand of OZ242195.1, from coordinate 3,023,848 downwards.
CCATGCAGCCTTCGTCAAAGACACCCATAATGGCTTTTTCTCGCTGGAGTTGCTCGGCCAGTGCCTGTCCGAGTTGCGCTTCGGCTTCGGGCAGGCGGAAGGTGTTGGCGTCGCGTACATGGGAGGTGTCGTGGGTGACGCTGCCGCTGGTGAGCCATTCGCGCAGGCCGCGTTTGAAGAAGTCGTCGGTAAAGTCCAGGCTCCAAAGGGTGCTGTATTCAACTCCGGCTTTGGTGAGGGAGCCGTTGAGGTTGAGCATGCCGACGAGGCCGGGCCACTGTCCGGACCAGTTTGCAAGGGTGAGGATGGGGCCGCGGTGTGAGATCAGGCCGTGAAGCACGTGGTGGCTGTATTGCCAGACGGCTTCGGCTACGATGAGGGGGGCGTCGGGATGGATGTTTTTGAAGACGGCCATGCCTTCTTTTTGCGATCCGATAAAGCCGTGTTCCTCGTCTTGTTTGTAGGGGTGTCCGCGGCGGACTTTCCATCCTTCGCGTTGGATTGCGGCTATGATGGTTTTTTCCATTGCTTCTTGTGCTGGCCAGCACATCTGGTTGGCAGATAAGCGCAGGTCGCCGTTGGCAATGAGTACGACTTCGTTCTTTTCAGGTGCTTCGGGTTCGGCGAGTTCGGGAAGTTGGTAGGCCATTCTGTAACTCCTTATGTGTATTGTCTGGTGTTGAAAGCAGGGGTAAAATAGCCGATAGAATCTGGAAAGTCAAACGGGCATGACTATTATGCCGATGCGCCGGAGTAGTTTTTTAGGCCGCGTTTCCAGAACCAGCGCGAGAATGCGATGAGAAAGATACACAGCAGGCCAGATGTGATCGTGCTTTCGGGTGTCAGGCGACCTGAGAGTGCTTCCGCGGGTACTGTGATGGCAAATGCCACGGGTACGAGGAATGTGAGGATATAGCGCAGCCAGTGGGGGTAGATGCCAATGGGCCAGCGGCCGGCTTCGTACATGCTCTGGAAGATGTGGAGGATGTTTTCGATACGCAAGAACCAGAAGGTGAGGGTGGCGAGCATGAGCCAGAAGCTGTAGATGATGCTGCCTCCCGTACAGAGGACAAAGGCGAAGGCGAGGGCTTCCCGCGGACCAATATCGAGTCCCCGATAGATCAGCGCGGCAATGAGTACGCCCGCGCCGAGTAGAATATCGGTGAGTCGCCATACGCGGATTTGCGAGATGCTGGCGAGGAATTGCGCGTCGCACGGTTTGGTGAGGGTGTAGTCGAATAGGCCTCGTAGCACATCGTCCATGAGCTGGCTCATACTCGGAGATATGACCATGCCTATCACGCCACCTACAAACATAAATACGCCGAGTAGTGCGAGGATATCAACGGCCTGCCATCCGCCGAGGGTATCGGTGTGTGAAAATACGATTGCCAGACCCGCGATGGCTGTGCCCAGGCTGAGGAGGGATTGCAGGAGTTGGACGTAGAAGTTCACGCGATAGGCCATTTCGTTGAGGACGCCAATGCGGAAGAAGGTCCATATTAGTTTTAAGTAGTACATGGATGAATTCCTTATGATCCAACTGCCGAGTATTTTTTGACGCCTGACCGCCAGGTGAGTTGGATTAACAGAAAACCCGCGAGCAGCCAAACGGCTTGCATGGTGAATCCGTTCCAGATTTGTTCTTGTGAAAGACGACCGAGCATGAGTTCGACCGGGAATGCAATCGCCCAGCGAAAGGGGAGCGCATCGGCGAGGGTCTGGATGGCACCCGGTAGCAGGTCGATGGGTGCGATGCGTCCGGAGAGAAATAGGCCGAGTGTGAAGTACATCTGATTGATGGCTTCGTTGCGCGTGGTCCAAAAGGCGACGAGGGCGAGGGTCCACTCGATGAAGAATCGCATGATGAACGCTATGCCCAATGCGAGTAAAAAGACGGCGAATGTCTGGATGTGAAAGGCGAGATTGGGGTCAAAGAGAAGGAAGAGCAATATTGCCGTGGGAAAAATGATGATGGCGGTCATGACTTTGTACGCGATATTCTCGGCAATGTCGGCGTGTATAGGGTGGATGGGTTTGAGCAAGAAGTTGGAGAGTTCGCCCTGGCGAATGCGAAAGTCGTATATGTGCATGATCCAGGAAAAGGTGAATTGGTTGACGAGCATGAGTACGATGTAATAAGCGGCAAAGTCGGCTGGTGAATAGGATCCCACACTGCCTCCGCGTGCATGGGCGACTGTCGTCCATACGGTGAGGTAGATGATGGGTTCGAGTATGCGACCGATCATCCATATCGCCATGGCGGCGCGATATTGAAATTGTTCGAGCAATGAGGTCTTGAAAAAGGCCCAGTAGATGGTGGTATAATGTTTCAATTTGAAAACACCTGTTCGATGACTTCCTCTATGGGTGGATCTTCAACGGTGAGGTCGATGACGGGCAGATTGGCGAGCAATTTTCCGGTGACATCGGCGGTTTTTGCTTTTGGTACGCGCAGGGTTACGCTGTTGCCCTCGGCGGTGACGACTTCGCCGTAGGAGGAGAGGTCGGCGCGTTCGATTTCGAGATCGACGACTATGGTTTTGTGAGGTGAAAAGCGTTCGATAAGGGCATTTAAATCGCCGTCAAAGAGCAATTCGCCGCGGTGAATGACAATGACGCGTTTGCACAGGGCTTCGACATCGGCCATGTAATGCGAGGTGAGCAATACGGTCGCACTGTGGCGGCGGTTATATTCGCCCAGGAAGGCGCGAATGCGGCGCTGCATGGTGACGTCGAGGCCAATGGTGGGTTCGTCGAGGAAGAGAATCTTTGGGCGGTGGAGCAGGGCTGCGGCGATTTCGCATTTCATGCGTTCTCCCAATGAGAGATTGCGCACGGGTTTGGAAAGCAGATCGCTCAGGTCGAGTAAGGCGCTGAGTTCGTCGAGGGTTTTGTTGTATTCGCCGTGAGAAATGCGATAGATTGCGCGGTTGCGTTCAAAAGAGTCGGCTACGGGGATGTCCCACATGAGCTGGTTGCGCTGGCCCATGACCAGGGTGATGCGGTTGAGGAAATTTTTGTGACGCGCATAAGGCGTGTGTCCAATGACTGAGATTTCGCCGGCTGTGGGGTGGAGCAAGCCGGAGAGCATTTTGAGGGTTGTGGTTTTGCCGGCGCCATTGGGTCCCAAGAATCCGACGATTTCGCCTGGGGCAACGTCAAAGGAGATATTTTTTACAGCTTCGACGTCGCGTGTGGTGCGCGAGACAAGGCTTTTGATCGCTGCGCCCAATCCGGGTTCTCGCTGGGGCACTTCATAAGTTTTTCGGAGATTTTGAACGGCGATGTCGGGGGTGTTGGACATGGGCGAAAGATATGGGATTGGATAAATGTCTCACACAAAGACACAAAGACACGGGGATACGAGTGGCGAGGGTGTTATTTGTGAGGCGAAAGGTAATATGTGTTTGAGAAGATGTCAACTTTGGGGACTGGGAGATTGATGGAGGTAGAATTGGGTGCCCCACTTGTCGAGGTGGTCTGTCCAGAGGAGGCAGCCGCCGCTGATGAGGCAACCGCCGTTGTCGATGTGATCGAGTACCGCGGCTCTCATGCTGCTGTCGCGTGGGGCTGTGGAGAGGTCGTGGGAGTATGGACCAAAGATGCGTTCACGGCCACTGTATTTGCTGCGCGAGTTGAGAGGAAAGAGATAACATTCGCGCTGGAAGCGAGCGATGTTGGAATTTTTGGAGAGTAAGTTCTGGTACGTGGGGTCGAGCAACCAGGATGTGCAACAGATTGCTTTGAAGGGACGGTCGGGGAAGTGTTTGGGAAAGAATTCGGCGACCTGGCGGAGGGAGTCGCCGCAATTTTCAAATGCCATTGGTCCGTCTTCGGGGATGTGAATTTCTAGGATGGGATCGCCTTCGGTGAGGACGCAATTCCAGTGAGCGCGAGGGAGGCCGACCGGCTGGCGTTGTGCGTGGCCGTTGGGGTGTATGGGATTGCCGATGATATGGGTCGCGGTTTCGGTGAGTTCAGATGTCCAGGCTTGTGGGTCTTCCCGTTCGCCCGCGCCGTTGAAGTTGCCGTCGGTGCGAAATTCCAATCCGGATTCGCACAGGAGACACAGATGTGTAGAGGTGCGATGGCGGTACGCGCGCATTTTCTGGCGAAAGGGTCCGATTTTGTATTGCAGGCGTCCTACGCGATAGAGGTCGCCGTTGAGATGGCCGAGCAGCCAGGGCAAGATGCGCGTGCATAGCCCCCAGGTGCCGGGTTCGCCCGGGTGGAAGAAACGATCGTTTTTGAAAATGCCGATGTCGTGGTATTGTTGCGCCCAGACGTACGTGTCGCGGCAGGTGAGGCGGGTGATGTGTTCGGGGACGTCGCGCGATTGGTGGTAGGTGCGGAGTTGTGGTATGCCCGAGAGCGCGATGAGGAGATAAAAGGCACCGCCGTAATTGCCGAGTACGGGGGCGAGGAGGGGCCAGTCGCGGGTTGCCGAGTTCTGGGTGCTTTTGTCGATGAAGAGGAGGCGATGGGCATGCCAGACCATGTGCGCGAGGTCGGGGTCTGTGGCGATTTGTTTAGCGGCGCGTATTGCGAAGTCTATGGCGTTGGGCGGAAGATTTGCCCAGTCGCCGTTTTCGCGGATGGTTCCGGGTTGCAGAAAGGGAAGATTGCCGGGGAATGTTGCAACGGATTTTTCCCAATGGATGTCGAGGCCCGTGTTTTTTAGAAGGGGAATGAATTTGGGAGACATTCGGGGTAGAATCTTCAAGAGAGTTTAAGTATTCAGCAACCGTGCGTGAGCGACTTCTCGGTTACCAATTGGACGTATCTCATCAGCCATCAATGTTGTGACACCAATGGTTTTTCCATCCAATGTGAGAAATTCTACCTCATAACCTCGACCCGCTTGATGTACAAGTACAACAGTTCCTATATCGCCCAGGCAAAGGCCAAATTCTTTCAAATTACGCATTAAAATAATCTGATCGTGTTCTTGTATGGTTTTCATAGCTATCCTCAAAATACACTTATCAAGCCGGATACGCAGTCACCAATCGGGGCGCATTGCCACGGACATCAATAAACCAAACACTTAAAATTACGGGCTGGCGACCATCGGGGCACATAATTATTCCTTCAATAATATATCGATAGCCAAAAGGTGTTTCAAAAAATGCCTGGACATCATGAGATTGTGCATGTTGGATCAATACATCTGCTAACTGTTCCCAGCGTTCCCGTGTAAATCCAAACCGAATAAAAAAATCATGCTTGGGTTTTCCATCCCGATGTGTCGGCGAAAGGAGATAATCAAGGATTTTCTCTCGAGGTATATGCGCTTTTTCCCTGTTCGGCAGTTTCATTTACGGTAAAATATATCCTTCAAATCACTCAAAGACAAGCTTCAATGTTTGGATGACGGTGTTAGTGATTAAATTTCATTTGGAAATTAACATGCGACCTCTTAATTTTCAAGAACTTTGAGCGATTTGGATGTCCATTTTTTTCACCCACTTCGGGAATCCTCTTGGAACGCGTCCCTCTCAGGCATTATGCCACCCTCCTGATACACTATCTTCGCCCTCATTGGAAGCGCGTTGTTTTTCTTGGCGTTTTCATGTTTACCGGCATTGGTCTCAATCTGCTCAATCCCCAAATCGTCCGATATTTTATTGATACAGCGCAGGCAGATGGAGCCGTGCAAAATCTGGTATGGGCGGGTATCGCGTTTCTCGCTATTGGCATTATTCGCCAGGGCGTGCAAATTGTGAGTTCTTATCTCGGGCAAGATGTGGGCTGGCGCGCGACGAATCAGATGCGGAATACGCTCGCGCACCACTGTCTCAATCTCGATATGGGCTTTCACCACGAGCATACTCCGGGCGAGATGATCGAGCGCGTTGACGGCGATACGACGGCGCTTTCTAATTTTTTTTCCCAATTTGTCATCCATGTTATTGGAAGCTCATTTTTTCTTTTGGGCGTCCTTATTCTCGTCTTTCGCGAAGATTGGCGCGTGGGCGCAGCGCTGACGGCTTTTTCGATTCTCGCTTTTATTGTTTTTAATCTCACGCGCAATATTGCCGTGCCCATTTATACGGCTGAACGCGAGAGTTATGCGCGTTTGTACGGATTTATCGAAGAGCGATTGATCGGTCTTGAAGACATCCGCACAAATGGTGCAGGTGATTATACCGTGAATCGGTTTTACAATGTGAATAACGGCGTTTTTGCCCGTGTGAAGAAATCCGAAATTATGAGCGAGGGATTGCGTGCTATTACCGGCATTATGTTCGCGCTCGGTTACGCGCTTGCAATGGGGATGGGTATCTGGCTTTATCGGGAGGGTACGTTTACAATTGGCGCGGTTTTTCTCGTTTTTCACTATACGTCGATGTTGCGCGAACCGCTTTTTCAAATTAGCCAGCAGATCAACGATTTGCAACGCGCTACCGCCGGGCTTAAACGCATTGAAGAATTGCACCGCGTCCAGACCCGCATTCGGGATGGAAATGAAAAATTGGCTGATGATCATTCTTTGGGCATTGCGTTTGACAATGTCCATTTTGCGTACAATCCCGGCGATTCCGTTCTGCGGAATATTTCTTTTTCTCTCGACCCGGGCAAAACTCTCGGCCTATTGGGGCGCACGGGCAGTGGTAAAACTACGATTACTCGCTTGCTCTTTCGCTTTTACGATATTCAGCGCGGACAAATTCGCATTGGGGATCAAAATATCCGGGATATTTTGCTCGATGATTTGCGGCAACACGTCGGTCTCGTTACGCAGGATGTGCAGCTTTTTAATGCCAGCGTACGCGACAATCTCACCCTTTTTCGGCCCGATGTTTCGGATAAAAAAATTGTCGCCACACTGGATGACCTCGGCCTCGGTACGTGGTATGCATCATTGCCCGATGGTTTGGAGACCGAACTCGTCTCGGGTAGTCTCTCGGCTGGCGAAGCCCAGTTGCTCGCCTTTGTCCGCGTTTTCCTCAAAGATCCCGGTCTGATCATTTTGGACGAGCCTTCATCGCGGCTCGATCCCGCAACCGAGCAGAATATCAATTTTGCAGTGGAACGCCTGTTGCAGAATCGCACGGGTATTATTATCGCGCATCGCCTTGAGACCGTAGAGCGCGTGGATAATATTCTCATTCTCGACGATGGGCAGGTGCGGGAATTTGGCCTTCGCAAAGAATTGGTCGAAGATCCAAATTCGCAGTTTTCACGCCTGCTCAATACGGGTCTGGAGGAACTTATCGCATGACGATGGGGCAAACGACATGGCGGTTGCTCAAGTTCCGTCCCGGCCTTTTTTTAACTACGATATTTTTTCGCGGGATTGACGATGTTGCGCCCTTTCTCGCGGGCGTTATTATGAAGGGCTTTTTTGACGCGCTCACCGGTCAAGCCGAGGCGGGGTTCACTGCCTGGTCGCTTGTCGCACTTTTTGTCGCTGTTGAGTTTGGCAACCGCATCGCCCTTCTGGGTTCGGCTTTTGCATGGCCGCGCTGGTGGTATGCTATTGAAACGCTTTTGCGGAAAAATCTTATGACTGCTATTCTGGAAGTTCGAGATCCGGGAAAGATTTCCACCGCTTCTGGCGAGGTGACCAACCGATTTCGAGACGATGTGTTGGGCATTATTCAATACCTCAATCGATATATCCACATGTGGGGCAATCTCGTATTTGCGGTACTCGCCATTTTTTATATGTCGAGAATCGATCCCTATATCACTTTTATTACAATTATACCGGCGATAGGTGTGGTTATTGTTGTGGATTTTGCCCGCAATTATATTCACAAATACCGCACCGCACAGCGCGTTGCAACAGAGCGATCTACCAATTTTATCAACGAGATGTTTCAATCTATCCTCGCTGTCAAAGTCGCTACCACGCAAGCCCATGTGATTGACCATTTTCGACGACTCAATGATGCGCGCCGCACTTCTACTCTTATCGACAATCTCTTCACTCAGATTCTCAGTTCGATCAATTTCAATCTGGGGCATATTGCCACGGGCGTTATCCTGATCCTCGTGGCGGAAAAAATGAAGTCGGGTGCGTTCACGGTTGGCGATATGGCACTTTTTGCCACTTATGTCGGTCAGGTTGCCCGAAGCGGCTCCTTGCTCGGGACCCTTCTCACCAATCACAAACGCGCCGAAGTTTCTTATTTTCGGATGGCTTATACGATTGAAGATATTCCCCGAGAACGCATCTCTCAACACACGGATGTTTATCTCAATGGAGAACCCGACGAACTGCGTTTGCCATCCCGTGTGGAATCGGACAGGCTCAACGCACTCACCATTCGGAATATGACTTATATTTATCCCAAATCTACAAATGGGATTTACAATATTGATCTCGTCATTCCCGCTGGATCGTTTACGGTTATTACGGGGCAAATCGGATCGGGCAAGACCACGCTTATCCGCGCGCTTATGGGTGTTCTTCCGATTGCGGATGGGGATATTTACTGGAATGGTGAGAAGGTCGCGGATCCCAAAACTTTTTTTGCGCCTCCTCGCTGTGCTTATACGCCGCAAATCCCGCGTCTTTTCAGCGAGTCTCTGCGCGATAATATTCTTTTGGGGTTGCCCGATGATCCACAAGCACTCGAACACGCGCTTTACAATGGTGTTATGGAGACCGATATTCCCACCCTTGAAAACGGTCTGGATACAATTGTTGGACCGCGCGGTGTCAAACTTTCCGGCGGTCAAATTCAGCGCACTGCTGCAGCCCGCATGTTTATTCGCGATCCCGAACTTCTGGTCTTCGACGATTTGTCTTCTGCGCTGGATGTCGAAACCGAGCGCGTTCTCTGGCGGCGCGTTTTTGAACACCGCCGGGCTACCTGTCTCGTGGTTTCTCACCGCCGTCCTGCGCTTCGCCGCGCAGATCAAATTGTCGTTCTGAAAAATGGTCGTATTGAGGGCGTGGGGACGCTGGACGAGTTGATCGAATCGTGTGCGGAGATGCGGCAGTTGTGGGATTAGTGGTGAGGAAAGGCAAAAGTATCCGCAGATGACGCAGATAACACAGATAAAAGCAAAAAGCGAAAGAACCACAGAGCGTAGGGGCGAGGCATGCCTCGCCCAAGATACAGATTATACTTCAACAGGAGGAATACTCATGGCTACTGCACTTGTTCATATTGGCGTGCGCGCCACAGATATCGATGAGACCATCCGCTTCTGGCGAGATGGTCTGGGTTTGCGTCTCGTTCAGGATCGAGGTCAATCTTTTGATCTGACCGATGGGTATCACAATTTTCGCATTTTTCAGCACAATGGGCCTTCTCGCCCAGAGCACGTCAGCGGGATGCTGGATTATTTGCATATTGGTATTCGGGTTCCCGATCTGGAAGCTGCGGCGCGGCGGTTGACGGATATGGGCTACGAGATTTTTTCCGATGGTCTGGGCGGTAAAGAGCCCCTGGCTCCGGATAAGCTCGAGGAGGGCGCGTTCAAAGTAGAGGATCCCGATGGCATCACTGTGGATATTACTTCCAGCGATGACCAGTGGCCTGGTATCGGTCTGCTCGCGGATTGAGAAGCATATAAATTTATGAAACGTATCATAACGTTGAAACGACTGCGGGAATACGCAAATAAATATCCCGGTGCTCGGTCATCATTAGAACACTGGGAAAAAACCACGCTTTTAGCTGAATGGCAAAATCCATCAGATATAAAACACACGTTCAATAATGTCGATCCCGTTCAAGTAGGGAGTGGCAAAACAGTATATGTATTTAATATTGAACGAAACCGACATCGACTCATTGCTGCTATCCATTTTAACTCAGGCATGGTTTTTGTATTGCGTATCATGACGCACAGCGAATACAACCAAAATCAGTGGAAGGATAGATTATGAAAAATGCCATAGCAGTTCTTCCCGATCCTATGCCCGATACATTTGAGGCGTTGAATATGGTTCATCAGCTTCGGCCTATTCGCGATGATATTGACTATGAAAATGCGGTGGCTATTGCGGATCAACTTGCCGTGTTAAATGAAAGAACGAGAGATCAGGATGACTATCTTGAAACGCTCGGCGAACTCATCAGCAAGTACGATCATCAATATTACGCATCGCAATTGGATCATCTCTCTCCTGTTCAATCGCTCAAGTATCTCTTAGAACAAAACGATATAAATTTGTCTCAACTCGGCGAAATTTTGGGAGAACCCGTCTCATTGGTACAGCAACTTCTCTCTGAGGAACAGGAGTTGAGCAAAACACATATTCGTATCTTGACACGACATTTCAAGGTGAAGCCAGATCTCTTTTTTCCCTATTAAAAGGAGTTCTCTATGAATATCAATTTGGATGGAAAGGTCGCGCTTATTTCTGGCGCGTCGCGCGGTATAGGGCGCGGTATTGCCCTTCGGATGGGGCGTTCGGGCGCAAAGGTTGTGGTCAATTATCGCACGCATCCCGACGAGGCCGAGGAAGTTGCCGCTGAGATTCGCGATGCGGGGTCTGACGCGCTTGTCTATGGCGCAGATGTGTCTGACCGCGATGCGGTAGATGCGATGATCGCCGTTGCGGTTGAGCAATTTGGGCGTCTGGATATTGTGGTTTCCAATGCGTATTACAGCAAGCGCGAACCGTTTCTCGATCTGGAACTGAATGGCGCACGTCGCACGCTTGATGTCACGTTTTGGGGCGCTTTCCACATGGCACAGGCCGGTGCCCGCCAGATGGTCAAACAGGGCGATGGGGGAGCGATTCTCTTTATCAGTTCTGTTTTGTCCAATATTCCCTTTTCTACTTCGTTGCCCTATAATGCGGCAAAGGCGGGGATCAATCAGATGTCGGCGACTATTGCCAATGAACTTACCGACCAACGCATTCGCGCCAATGTGATTACGCCCGGGTATATCGACACGCCCGGCGAGCGTCAATATGCGACGGAAGAACAGATCCGCGAGGCTGCTACTGCGTTGCCCTGGAAGCGTCTGGGGACGCCGGAAGATATTGCCAATGCCGCCGCGTTTCTCTGTTCCGATGCTGCCGACTATATTACGGGGACGGTGTTGAGCGTGGATGGGGGATATTGGTTGAAAGTTGCGAGATGATGAAAGGAATAAACACCATGACTACCAATTTATCTGAACATATCGAACAAACCGCGCTGTGCGATACGCACGAGCATCTTCGTCGGGAGTCCGATTGGACCGATAATGGCCCCGACGTATTACAGGACCTTTTTGGCAATTATGTGCCTGCGGACCTCATTACGGCTGGTGCATCGCCCGAAGCTCTGCGTCGTCTTACGGATGCCTCAGACCCAGACCTCGCCGGGCGTTTTGAAGGTGTTCGCGCGGCGTGGGAGGCCACGCAATATACGGGTTATGGCGAGGCTGTGCGGCGCATTGTCACCGATGTGTATGGTTTTGATGAATTCACGCCCGATGTGCTCGCGCCCGCACAGGAAAAACTGACCGAATTGCGTACCCCTGGCGGTCGCTACAATTTGCTGCGCGAAGTCGCGAATCTCGATCATATTCAAACCGATGATTCTTCCTGGCCCTGTGACCCCGATGAATCTGGACCAGACTTTTTTCTTTACGATCTCTCATGGGCGGGGTTTTGCAGTGGGCATATAGACCAGGAAGCCATTGCCAAAGACACTGGTATTACTGTTGTTGATCTCGATTCTCTTCAGAAGGCGATGGAGGCCATATTTGAGAAACATGCGCCTTGTGCCATTGCGGTTAAAGCCCAACATGCGTACAATCGCACCCTCAATTGGCAAGCGCGTGCCCGCGGCGATGTCGAACGCGCGCTTTACGCCACGCTTAGCTCGAATAACAATGTTTCCGAGTCCATGCGATTGTGCCTTGGCGATTGGTGCTGGGCACGCGGTGTGGAACTGACTATTGAACACAATTTGCCTTTCAAAATCCATACGGGCTATTACGCCGGTAACAATCGCATGCCTGTAGATCGCATCAAAGCTGGCAATCTCTGCGCGCTTTTGGCTAAATATCTCGACGCCCGCTTTGTGCTTATGCACATTGCCTATCCCTACAGCGATGAACTCATCGCGCTGACCAAGCACTACAAAAATGTCTGGGCAGATCTGTGCTGGGCCTGGTCTATCAATCCCTACGCCTCGAGCGATTTTGTCCGCCGATTTATACACGGTGCTCCCATCAATAAGCTCTTTGTTTTTGGCGGCGATACGCGCTGGCCCACCAGTGCCGCTGCCTACGCATTTCAAACCCGCTTCTGGCTTGACAAAACTCTTGAGGCCGAAGTAGAAGAGGGATATCTAACCGAATCACAGGCTATGCATATTGCGTCGCGTGTGATGTACGACAACCAGTACGAGTGCTTTGATCTCGAAGGTACGCGAAATGCGATTTACCGGGCGATGGGAGAATAGGTAAAAAATTCTAAAATAGAAAGAAGGCGATGTCCCACATTGTTGTATCCACATGGCGCTTTGGTCTGGCTTCTAATCAGCCCGCCTGGAAAATTTTGAAAAGCGGTGGTTCTGCGCTCGATGCCGTTGTGCGGGGTGTTGAGGTGGCGGAACGCGATCCTGCTGTCAAGAGCGTTGGTTTCGGCGGATATCCCAATGCCGAGGGCGAGGTCGAAGTCGATGCCGCGGTTGTTGACGGGCGCACCCTCAGTTATGGTGCGGTGGCTGGGCTTAGAAAGATTGCCACACCCACTGCTGTGGCGCGGCGCGTGATGGAGAAAACAGATCACGTTTTTCTGGTGGGCAATGGCGCGCTGAAATTTGCGCGCGCACAGGGCTTTGAAGAATGTAATATGCTTACCGAGCATGGGCGAGAAGCCTGGGAAAAATGGAAAAGGGAGCAAACAGGTCCTCCCGCAGATGTCCACGATACCATTGGTATGATCGCGCTTGACCAGCGCGGAAATCTCGCGGCAGCTTGTACTACAAGTGGTGCGGCGTTTAAGTTGCCCGGTCGTGTTGGCGATTCACCGCTTATTGGTTCGGGACTTTATGCGGATAATGACGCAGGTGCTGCCGCAGCCACTGGACGTGGTGAGGAGATCGCTCGTACCTGCGGATCGTTTGCTGTTGTTGAACACATGCGGCAGGGCAAATCTCCGCAGGAAGCCTGCGAAGCTGTTGTACAACATCTCATTGTGCGCGTTCCCTCTGCGCGACCTTTTCAGATGGCTTATATCGCCATTGACAAATATGGCAATTGGGGTGCAGCCGCAGCCCGTTCTGGATTTCTATCGGCTGTCACCAGCGATGCGGAAAATCAACTTTACAAAAGCCGATATTTTATTGGTAACGGCGGGGTTGGATGATGGGATTGCGTTCCCATACTGACTTTATTAGCATATACTTGATAAACATGGTTCTCAGACTGTGCATGCTCGTGGTATTTGTTATTGATCTTAGATACAGCGTATGCTTTGCTGCCGGTCCCGATTCTACGGGCGTCCAACCGGTTGTCTCTGTATCTGTTGATTCTACGGCTGTTGATCCTGCAATGGCCGATCCGTCCAGGTCAGGTCACGAGCCTCCGACAATACTTAAAATAACAGATCCCACGCAACCCCCTGCTCACTGGGTCACGCCTGCGGGGGACTCGACCTATGTTCTCGATGCCTTTGATTATCCTAAATTTTTGAATACTTATCCCGACAAGATTTGGGGAGGGCGATCGGGTCTGTTTTACAGAGAAACAAAAAAAGAAGATGTTTACTATCGGATTTTAGAAGAAGATAATAACCATTATCTGAATGCAAAAACAAAAGGCGGTGCCGTAAATTTTGGAAGAGAAGCAAAAGTCACATTTCGAGGCAGAGAAATCAACATCAGTTTGCGTTCGTTCCAGAAATTGCGCTGGCGCTGGCGGGTACACAATTTGCCCGAGGGATCGAATGAAACCAACTCCGACAAAAACGATAGTGCTGCTGCGGTGCGTCTGATTATTGGAGCAAGTAAATGGAATCCCAAGGCAGCCAAATCACTCAAATATATCTGGAGCGAAACACTTCCCAAAGGCACGGTTATTTCGAGTAGCAGACAACATATGATTGTGTTGCGCAGCGGTACAGATGATCTGGGGAAATGGGTCTGGGAAGAGGTGAATGCATATCAAGACTATCGCCGTCTGTTCGGTGGTGATCCCCGTCCAGTCGATTTGTTGGGGTTGCTCACCGATTCAAATAATACGGAGACAGTCGTCGCAGCGGATTACGATGATATTATTTTTATCATTCCGAGACCTGCAGTTGAAATGAATCCGGAGAATACAGAATGAAGAACGGATATCAGGCTCGTTCATTTTGGGAACAACTTGCTGGACTGACAAATAGCTTATCGCGGAGGCTGACCATGGATGCACAATATCTATTAAAGGCACTTGTCTGCTGTATGCTTGCAGCACTTACAACATCGGCAGAGGCGCAAAATGTTTCGGTCACCGACTACAAAGTACCGGTGAGTCGGGTGGATAATCTACGCATTGATGCGTTGAGTTTTAATTTTACGACTGAGGGCAAAGAAGTTATACACGAACAGGGCGAAATCGGTCTTGTGTACAAGAAGTTCTACAGTTCCCTGCCGTTTGCGTATTTTATCGACGCAATCGGTTCGGCTTCATATTTTCGCCAATTTTTATTTGAAGGTTCTGAGCGCACGGGTACTTACGATATGAATCTCGATATACAGGTTCAAAAGTATTTCCGGGAAACCAATAAGTTTTTCTATTTTGTCAGTCCCGATGTTTTGATGCGTAAGGGCTTTGACCGTCCGCAGAGTGATGTCATTTTGGGTCTTGGATATGGCCGATTTATCAATGCCACCGCCCTGCGCAAAGCCGTGCGTATCGAAGACTTTTTGTTTGAAGAAGGCGTTATTAGCGATTTTCTGCCCAAAGACACGATGATCGCGCTTGGGCAAATTATTGAAAAAGAAGATGAGTACCGCAATATCTACGGTAGCCGTACCTATCTGCACTACTGGTACGAAGATATGAGCAGTGAAATTGACAAAACCGGTCTTGTGACCGGGGGTGGCAATATTGGTCCTGTTGGCCTCTTTCGCATGCGCGAGGTACTCACACAGGAGCAGATCAGTGACCGATTTTTTGGTTGGGATGTCAATGCGGGGGTTCAGTATCAATTACAGACCAGGGATAAAGACATAGAACGGCCTCCTCCTGCTCTGGCTCTTAATGTGCGGTATTCGCGACCTATTAGCTGGCAGATACAGGTCAACACGGATTTCAAACTGGATACGCCATTCAAGAGGGACCATTTCAGGCGAGAGTATAATATTCGGCAGAATGTCGATTTTATCTACGAGATTACCAACAGAATTGCCTTTGTGAGTTCCAATACACTCCACATCAGCAAAGAGCGCGATCACGATGCGAGATTTAGATATATTTCAAATATCAGTTTCACATTTTTTGTCGAAAACAGTATTAGCTTGACGGCTATTGAGCAAATTTCCAAAGAAGAAGGGTTGCCTTTTAGACAGAGTCTTCTTTTTGCCCTGAGCTATCGCATTTTTTGAGCTGTGCGTTCAAGTGTAAAATTTGGAGATTGGTTGCGTGTCAAAAATACTTGTGAACATAAATTTTCTCTCATATCTTATTGAAAGGCTGGCTTTATTTTTAGCTCTATGCATCCCAAATGGTGTAAAGAAGAGAGACGAGTTTATCCATCCCATAGTTGGAGGTTATATGGCAAAAGAAGAAAAAGTTGTACTGGAAGGAACGATTGTCGATATTTTGCCCGATGGGCAATACAAGGTTGAGATTGAAGGAGGACATCAGATTCTCGGTTATACGTCGGGCAAAATGCGCCGTTTTAATATTCGCATTGTTGTGGGCGATACCGTCACGATTGAGACCTCTCCTTATGACCTGAACCGGGGGCGCATTACATTCCGCGATTCTGGAACAGGTGGACCGCCTCCTCCGAGTACACAAGGAGGCGGAGGCCGGCGCCCTGGCCGCGGTGGCCGCAGGTCGCGTCGCCGTCGTTAAATACTCAAAACGACACGTAAATAACCACCCGAGATTCGCACGTACAGCACGATGCCAGTGGTGCCAATGGCCCGGACTGTCTGAAAATGCGCTGTGCATACCGGGTGGCTTTTTGTTTTCAAGGGGGGTATATGCCAGAAGAATCCAAAACTGTACAACCATCGGGAGAAGATGAAAATCCAGATCTCTACGCGCTGGATCCACGGGCGGTTCAGGACCCCCCACAAGGACTTCGCAGTACGCTGAAGTTTCTCGGTCCGGGGCTGATCTTGGTGGGGTCTGTGGTGGGGTCTGGTGAGATTATTTTGACGACGAATTTGGGCTCTATTGTCGGATTTTCAATGCTCTGGTTTGTGCTGGTGAGTTGCTGGAGCAAGAATATTGTTCAGGCGGAACTCGCGCGTTTTTCGGTTGCTTCTGGCGAACCTTTTTTGCACGCTTTTAACCGATTGCCCGGGAAGTTGCCCGCGTTTAACGGGCGGAAGGTGTCGTGGTACATCTATTTCTGGTTGCTCTGGATTATTCCCGGGCAGTTGATCAGCGGTGGTATTTACGGGGGGGCCGGTCAGGCGATTCACATGGCGCTGCCGTCTCTTGGCTCGGAATGGTGGACGGTTATTCTGGCTGGTACGGCGTCTGTGATTATTCTGACGGGGACGTATCGGTTTCTCGAGAGGCTGATGACGGTTCTGGTGGTGCTCTTTACGTTTATTACGATCGCGTGTGCTGTTTTGCTGCAGTTGACCGAATATGCGATTACCTGGGAAGAGGTGCGCGGTGGGCTGACGTTTGGTTTTCCGGTTTTTGCGCTGTTGGCCGCGCTGGCGATGTATGGGGGGACCGGGGTGGGGTCGGGCGAACAGATGGCCTATACGTATTGGTGTGTGGAAAAGGGCTATGCGCGTTTTTCGGGACCGGCAGATCCGTCCAATGCCTGGGTTCAGCGCGCGAGGGGATGGATTCGGGTGATGCAAACCGATGTGCTTTTGACACTGGGGTTGCTGACCTGTGCGACGATTCCATTTTATATGCTGGGTGCGGGTGTGTTGTATCGGCTCAATAAACAACCCGATGGTCTTGAGACCATTCCCGTGCTTTCCAATATGTACACGCAGACCCTTGGCGAATGGGCGTTCTGGTTGTTTATGGTGGGTGCTTTTTTTGTGCTTTATTCAACGGCGATATCCGGTCTGGGCGGTGGTGTGCGCATTTTTGCGGATGGGATGTCTGTGATGGGTTTGATCGAGCGCAATGATTACAAGACTCGGGTTCGCATTTTGCGCGTTTGGGCGGTGGTTTCCCCGCTGGTGACTTCTCTGGCGTATTTCTTTTTTCAAAATCCGGTTTGGATGCTGACTATAGGGCATTTGTTTGGGGCGATTAAGTTTCCTCTGATTGCCGGGGGGACGTTGTATTTGCGCTATAGACATCTCGATCAGCGCCTGAAACCGTCTTTGAAGACGGATTTGCTGTTGTGGTTCTGTTTTTTGCTGATGATTGGTCTGGCTATTTATATTTTGTACACGCGCTATTTTGCCTGATGTGGAGGGCGACTATGACTGTTCCTACTTATCGTTCAATTGGTGTGCGGCCGTTGATTAACTGTCGCGGGACATATACGATTATCAGCGGTTCGCTGATGTTGCCCGAGGTATGCGAGGCGATGATGGAGGCGGCGAAGGCGTATGTGCATTTGGATGAGTTGATGGATGCGGTGGGGGCGCGTATTGCCGCGTTGATGCAGTGCGAGTGGGGGCTGGTGACAAATGGATGCGCTGCGGCGCTGACGCAGGTGACGTCGGCGTGTGTGGCGGGTGATGATCCGGATAAGATCAAACAATTGCCCGATACAAGGGGGTTGAAGAATCGGGTGTTGTATCAGCCTGGGCATTTGCATATTTATACGCATGCGATTCGGGCGGCGGGGGTGGAGATGGTGGAGGTGGAGGATCACGATGCGCTTTCTTTAGCGATTGATGATCGCACGGCGATGTTTGCGTTTTTTGGGGATCAAACGGATCATAGCGATATTCCGCTTGAGGATGTGGTGGCGATTTGTCATCGCAAGGGTGTGCCGGTATTTGTGGATGCCGCGGCAGAGCGGCCAGATGTGCCCAATGCGTATTTGCAAGCGGGTGCAGATGCTGTGGCTTATAGCGGGGGCAAGTGTTTGCGCGGTCCCCAGTCGTCGGGGCTGGTGTTGGGGCGAAAGGATATTTTGCAGGCGGCTTTTATCAATGGCGCGCCACATCATTCGCTGGGGCGAGCGATGAAGGCGGGTAAGGAGGAGGTGATGGGGCTGCTGGCGGCGGTGGAGAAGTGGGTGCAGCGCGATCACGATGCCGAGTGGGCGGAGTGGGAGCAGTGGTTGCAGGCGATTGGCAGTGCGGTTGCGGATTTGCCGTCGGTGACGTCGCGGGTTCGAGACCCCGGGCGGTCTAATGTGGCGCCGATTCTGGAGGTTCACTGGGATCAGACAGTTTTGCCGATTGCGCCAGAGGAGGTCCTGCAACAGTTGTCAGATGGCGATCCGCGCATTGAGATGTTTACGCATGAAAATGGTGTGGAAGTGATGCCTTATATGATGGAGCAGGGGGAGGATGTGATTGTTGCGAGACGGTTGCGGGAAGTTTTGAAAGAGTTAGGATAGCGGAGAACAGGTTGGTTTGTACTATGGTCGGTGCTTAAAACACGGGAGCTAATGCTTCTCCGATGCGCTGTCCCAACAGAGGTGGAACTGCATTTCCTATTTGTTTGACGATTTGTGAGCGAGTACCTGCAAACATGAAATCATCATCAAAGGATTGTAGGCGTGCGCCTTCTCTGGGTGTAAGAGCGCGGTTTTGTAGGGGATGGATACATCTATTAGATGCAGGATGAACAAAATTGACCGTTATCGTTACCGCAGGCTCATTTGCATCCAATCTCGAATAACAAGAACTAAACCCACTACTTATTAGATGTTTGGGAATAGAATTGATGTTTTTGCCCGCGTGATGTATTATTTCGAGCATTTTTCCCGAATGATTGGTCGCTTCATGAAGTGTTAATATTTTGGTTCCATTCCTTCTTGCCTGCTGATATTCCGTTCTTGGTTTGTTGACATATACTGTGGCTTTCTCGCCAGATTCAACGGGAGGCAAATCATCAATTGCGTCCATAACGGTTATTGCAGGGTTCAATTCTGATTTTGTAAAAAGATCAGGCTCCTTTGGTAAAAGCATTCTGAATTTCTTTTTATGGCCGATAGTCGCCCCTTTATATTGGTAATTTGGTACAGGAAATTTGGGCATATTTCCTTTGACGACGCCTATAAATATCAATCGTTCTCGTTTCTGAGGAATACCAAAATGAGCAGTATTGAGAATTTTCCAGTCAGATTCATATCCAATTTTATAGAAACATTCCTCCATCATTTCTATTGTAGAACCCTTTTTATGCGTTGCCAAACCGATAACATTTTCTAACACAAATGCTTTAGGCCGAAAAAAGTTTACAAATGAAGCATATTCCTCAAATAGTGAATTTCTTGGATCGTCCTCTTGACACGAGCGAAAAGGTCTTATAGAAGAGAATCCTTGACAAGGAGGACCACCAATAATTAAGTCCAATTCTCCCCTTTTAATTTTTAGCATGTCAGAAACTGCCGTTTTTCTCAGGGTTCGTATATCTTTGCATATCCCAAAGGCTTCCTGGTGGTTAAAACAAAAAGTTTCAACAGCAATAGGTAATAAATCTACACCCAAAACAGTTTGATATTGAATATCGGCAACCTTTTCAAAACCTTTTGAAAAACCACCTGTGCCGCAAAAAAGATCGAAAATTTTGGCTTGCTTCATAATTAGATCCCCTGAGAAAGGTTAGTACTCGGTGGAGACTATAGTCTCTTTTTTAAAAGCTGTCAAGGTTTTTTATTGCTCACATCCTGATACTTTTTATACATCATCTAAGGGGTTGTTGAATGGAGCAAAATCAATTGGATTCAGTTATCCAAAATTTTCTTGCTATAATAAAAGCTGTTCGCATAGAACAGCAGTTGACACTTGAACAATTAGCCGAACAAGCAGGTATCCATAGAACAATGGTGGGGCTATTAGAACGACGCGAGCGTGTACCCACCATTCAAGTGGCTAATCAAATTGCCCATGCTCTGGGATTTTCACTATCGGATTTGGTGCAAATGGCTGAGTTGATTTCATTAGAGGAAAATTCTAAATATTCTGAATTTCTAAAGCCGCGAAAGCCTAATAGATTAAATATTAGAAATGAACAAACCCTGTTAGAATTAATGGGTATTGAGGGCATTGTGTTACTTGATGCAGTTGAGTATGCTTATGGCGTATTAGATACTATTGACCGAAAATTAATATCCTCTCAATCTCCTGTGGTCACAGAATTAGTCGAACTCGCAAATTTTTCATCTATGTTGGGAAATTTGCTTGGAAGTGGTATAGCAAAATCATCAGAGGGCCTATACAGGCGTAATCGACCTCATGCGTACCCTGATTTATTGCCACTCAAAGCACCCGCCGTAGATGTAGAATTGAAAATGGCTTTGGAAAGTAACAAGCCCAAGGGACATTTGCCTAAGGCCGGTGTGTACATAACCTTTAGATATGTCTTGGGAGATCGTGAGGGTAATTTTATTAGAGGAAAAGAAAATAGAGGAAACACAGCCTGGCTGTGGGAAATCAAAGTAGGTTATATTGGAGAGGATGATTTCGCTATAAGCAATACAACTGGAGATTCTGGTAAAACAGCAGTGATTAAGACCGATGTTCACAATAAAATGCCTTTGGTTTATTATGATCCCCGATTTTTGCCTTACAGTCCCAGAAAAGGCGGCATATATCCGGGTTTTAATTAGAAGTTACAGGTTGTGTGAAGATAAAGAACCATAAGGGATCATCGAGATACTTGATTAATAAAGCTCGAAGCACTTCAAGCTCTAAAAAGGAAATATGGTGAGAAATTTTAGAATTATCGTTGAGAGATATGCCGATGGTTATGTGGGATATCCGCTCGGATTGAAGGGGGTCGTCGTTGGGCAGGGGGATACTTATGAAGAGGCTTTGGCGGATGTAAAATCTGCCATTCGGTTTCATGTTGAGACGTTTGGTGAAGATGCGTTATTATAAAAAGAAATGGTGAACGCGTATGCCGGATCGATGCCCCAACATACTTTTTGTCCAAACGGATCAGCAGCGGCCGGAGTGGGTCGAGATGAACCCCGATATTCCGGTGCGCACGCCGCATTTGCGGCAACTCGCCGAGCGCGGCGTCTGGCTTGCCAACGCCATCTGTCCGTCGCCCGTTTGCGCCCCGTCGCGCGCCTGCCTGGTGGCCGGGCAGGAATACGATCGTACGCGCGTGTGGGGTAACAATACTTATGCGCCCGATAATATGCTCAAGTACCATCTGCGCCTGCGCGATGAGGCCGGATACTATGTTATGGGCGCAGGCAAACACCATGTGGGCAATAACCAATCGGGGAGTCCACCTGCGCTCCACTGTGGTGTGGATGGGTGCCAGGGCATGGAGGCATGGGGATTTTCTGACGCCATTTTCAATGCTGGACTGAATCAGGCGACCATTTTGATGCGCAACAACGAAATGGTGCCTCAGGATGCGTACATGGCGTTTTTGCACGCGCGCGGCCTGGCAGAGGATCATATTGCCGATTACGCGCGCCGAAGCCGGGAGGGTGTGTGGACAGCTACTTTCCCGACGATACTTCCCGACGATGCGTACTTCGACACCTGGATCACCAACAATGCGCTCACCCTTCTGGATCGGGCGCCCGACGACAGGCCGTGGTATTTGGAGGTGAATCTGCAGAATCCCCATCATCCGTGGGACATTACCGAGGCGATGCACCGATGGTACCGCGAGCCGTCCGTCGAGTTTCCTCTTCCCGTGTTCAATACAGAGGATATTGCGCCCGAGACGCACCAGGAGGTGCGTCGCAACTGGGCGGCTACTGTCGAACATCTCGATTCTTGCCTCGGGCGTCTTGTCGCGCGTGTGCGTGCGCGGGGTGATCTCGACAACACAATCATTGTGTTTACCAGCGACCATGGCGAGATGCTCGGCGATTACGACCAGTGGCAGAAGTTGTCGCCTCTGCAGGCGTCGGTGGGGGTTCCGCTGGTGATCGCTGGGCCGGGTGTGGCGGCTTTTGGACGCGACGACGCGCCGATGACGACGCTGGATCTGACCGCCAGTTTCCTCGAGTGGGGCGGTTTGGATCCCGGTGATGATCTCGACAGTCGTTCTCTCGTCGATTATCTCGGTGCCCGCGCACGCAGGCATCGAGATCTGGTATTTTCTGGCCTGAGTGCCTGGCGCATGGTTTTCGATGGGCGTTTCAAACTGGTTCGCGGCTATGATCCGGCAAAGCGCATCGGGGGCGATGTCTTCGAACCGATGCATGTGCCGTCCGATGAGACGGAGTGCCTTCAGCGCGAGCGTCCCCAGTTGCTGTTCGATCTGCAGCGCAATGAGAGGGACGATGTCGCCGCTGAATTTCCCCAGGTCTTTCAGCGGCTGAGCGCCGCTCTTGATGAGCATCTAGGGCATGGGACGCTTTGAGGACGCACTTATGTTAGAGATAGATAGATCGGCATTTAAGGCGATTGGAGAGTCGGTTCACTTTGATCCGCTGGTCGATATCCGGCATCCGGAATTGGTGCGTATTGGCGATGATGTGGCGTTTCACAATGGGGTTTTTGTGAATCCCTGTGGCGCGTGGATCGATATTGGTAGCCATACGCATTTTGCGCCGTATAGCGTGTTGTACGGGCCTTTGACCATTGGCAATTATGTGGCGGTGGCGGCACATGTGGTTTTTGCGAGTGTGGGGCATGGGTACGATCGAATCGATATTCCGATGGTGCAACAAAGGGTGCAGAAGCGGGAGATTGTGGTAGAAGATGACGTGTGGTTTGGCGCCAATGCCGTGGTTATTGGCGGGGTGCGCATTGGCGCGCACAGTATTGTGGGCGCAGGTGCGGTTGTGACGCGCGATGTGGAACCGTATTCGGTGGTTGGAGGGACACCGGCCCGGTTGATCAGGAAGCGAGACGATCCGCAGATGCACGCAGATGTACACAGATGAAAGGCGTGAGATGCAACCACAGATGAACACCGATAAACACCGATAAAACGTAAGATACAAGACGTAGGGGCGGTGCCCCTGTGAAAGATACGAGGATATAGCAATGACAGGACGCGAATATTTGGAGTCGATTATGCCAACGCGCGAGATGGTGGATCATTTTGTGACGCCTGTCAGGGCAGATGTGCCAGCAGAGTTGGCGCGGATTATGTGCAATAATGCACAGTCGGCGTTTGATCCGGAGATCGGATGGGTGGTTTGCGATGGGTTTCGCGGGGGTGGTGTGGATGATTCGCGCGGGTTTTACGCTTATGAGAAAGACGGTGCGCGGCAGGTGGTCAATTATGCGGATCGCCCGTGTCGCATTCATACGTATGGGAATAGTTTTACGCATTGCGATCAGGTGAGCAATGGGGAGACATGGCAGGAGTATTTGGCGGCGCATTTGCTGGAACCTGTTCGCAATTACGGCGTTGGTGGGCACAGTGTGTATCAGGCGTATCGGCGAATGTTGATTGTGGAGCGGGAGTATCCCGCCGAGTATGTGATTTTGAATGTGTGGGATGACGACCACTTTCGAAATTTGGACGCGTGGCGGTCCATTCGCATGGGAAGGCAGGGGCGGTTTACGCTGCCGCATTTGCGCGTGGATCTGGAAAGTGGAATTGTGGAAGAGTGCGAGAATTTTTGTAAGACGCCCGAGGAACTCTATCGGCTGTGCGATGCGGATTGGGTGTGGGAAACTTTTGGCGATGATCCGATTTTGCATGCGGTTATGGCGCGCAGAGGCAGTGTGGAAGATGCGTCGGCTATGGCACAAAGTATGGGGGGAGAACTCGAGAATGCGGGATCGGATGCCGAGGTTTATAGCTTGCATACCGAGGCGGCTTTGTTTGCGACGCGGTTTGTGATTGAAAAGGCAGAGGCATTTACAAAGGCCAATGGGAAAAAGCTGCTGGTGATTTTGTCTTATGGTTCGAGTAATATAGCTCGGGCATTGGAAGGTGAGCCGCTTTTTGACCAGACGTTTTTGAATTGGTTGGCGACAAAGGATGTGCCAGTGATCGATTTGCGCGATGCTTTTCGGGAAGAGTACGCGACATATCGGGGAGATGTGCGGGCGTTTTTGGAACCGTATTATATTGGACATCATACGCCGCGCGGAAATTTCTTTTTTGCATGGGCAATTAAAGATCGAATTGTAGAATGGCTCGATCCCAGGCCATTGCCCTATAGATAGGAGTATGCGATATGACCCCAGAAGAAAAGTTTATGTTTGACCTCGATGGGTATCTGGTGATTAAAGATGTGTTGAGCCGCGAGGAATTGGATGTGCTCAATGCGGTGGCGGATAGAGCGTTTCCCAGGGATTACGGGGATGTGGAGGCGGATAATGAATTTGGCAATGCCAGAGGTGTGCGCCGCGCGCCGAGTATTATAGATTGGGATGTGGCGTGTCGAGATTTAATCGATCATCCCAAAGTGTTGCCTTATCTCATTGAGTTGCTGGGACCAAAGTTCCGCCTGGATCACGATTATGCCATTTTTATGATGAAGAATGGGAAGCGAGGCAGTTTGCACGGTGGGCAGCCGAATTTGTTTCACCATTATTACAGGTATCGAGATGGCGTGATGCAGTGTGGTTTGTCGGTGTTGACGTATGTGTTGTCGGATGCCGGTGCGGGGGATGGGGGATTTGCCTGTGTCCGGGGTAGCCATAAGAGCAATTTCCGGATGGATTTGCCGCGCGATGTGCAGCGGTTTGAGCGGGTTCCGCACTATGTTGTCCAGCCAGAGGCAAAGGCGGGTGATGCGATCTTTTTTACGGAAGCTCTGGTACACGGCACGTTGCCGTGGCGGGCAGATCACGAGCGCAGGGTGTTGCTTTACAAATACGGTCCGGGGCATTTGATTTCCGCGCCAAAGGGGTACGATGGTTCGGTTTATGAGGGGTTGACCGAGCAACAGAAGCGGATTTTGGCGTCTCCAGGTGTACACGACCGGCCGGATGTGCGAATAGACGAATAGACGAATAGACGAATAGACGAATGGCGATACGTACTGATTTTGGGAGGATGGGCGGGGTTCGTTGATGAACTGCTGGCGCAGTTGTACCCCGCTCCGTAGATTCGTAGATTCGCTTTTATTCACGAGGGAAAAAATGGGAAAGACGCGACGATTGACGATGGCACAGGCGATTGTTCAGTTTTTGAAAGTGCAGTACGTTTCGCGCGATGGGGTTGAACAGCCCTTTTTTGCGGGGATGTCGGGTATTTTTGGGCATGGGAATGTGGCCGGGATCGGCCAGGCACTGCATGAGTATCGCGATGAGTTTCGGTATTATCAGACGCGCAATGAACAGGCGATGGTGCATACGGCTGCGGCTTATGCCAAGATGAAGAATCGGTTGGGTACGCTGGCGTGTACGACGTCGATTGGACCGGGTGCGACGAATATGGTGACGGGCGCGGCAACGGCGACGATTAATCGGTTGCCGGTGTTGTTGTTGCCGGGGGATATTTTTGCGCGGCGAAATGTGGCGCCTGTGTTGCAGCAGTTGGAGTCCAATGCGTCGCAGGATATTTCTGTGAATGATTGTTTTAAGCCGGTGTCGCGGTACTGGGATCGGTTGAATCGGGCAGATCAAGCGATTTTGGCATTGCCCGAGGCGATGCGGGTTTTGACTTCGCCTGTTGAGACGGGTGCTGTGACGCTGTGTTGTCCGCAGGATGTGCAGACAGAGGCGTTTGATTATCCCGAAGCGTTGTTTGAAAAACGAGTGTGGGTGGTGCCGCGCAACCGACCAGATCGCGATCTGGTGTCAAAAGCAGCGGCGTGGATTCGGGAGAGTGTGCAACCGATGGTGATTGCGGGCGGGGGTGTGTTGTACAGCGAGGCGACAGACGCACTGGCGGCATTTGTGGAGCAGACGGGAATTCCGGTGGGCGAGACACAGGCGGGCAAGGGGTCGCTTAATTACGACCACGCCAATAATCTGGGTGCGGTGGGTGTGACGGGTACACCGGGGGCGAATATTGTTGCGCGGGAAGCGGATCTGGTGATCGCTGTTGGTACGCGGTTGAGCGATTTTACGACGGCTTCAAAGACGGCGTTTCAAAATCCGGATGTGAAATTTATCGCGATTAATGTGGCGGAATTTGACGCGGCCAAACACGGGGCATTGCCGCTGGTGGGCGATGCGCGGGTGGTGTTGGAGGAACTTGCAGAAGCGGTGCAGGGGTATCGCGTGTCGGGGGATTTGACACAGCGGGTTGCCGCATTTCGGGAGGCGTGGGAGGTCGAGGTGGATCGCGTTTACAATTTGGGGCATCGGCCCGTTTTGAGTCAGGGTGAAGTGATTGGCGCGGTGAATGAAGGTTCGGCGCCGGAGGATGTGATGATTTGTGCAGCGGGCAGTATGCCGGGCGATCTTCACAAGTTGTGGCGGACGCGCAACCCCAAGGGATATCACCTCGAGTATGGATATTCGTGCATGGGATACGAGATTGCCGGAGGGTTGGGTATTAAGATGGCCGATCCCTCTCGGGAGGTGTATGTGATGGTTGGGGATGGGTCGTATTTGATGATGGCGCAGGAGATTGCGACGGCGGTGCAGGAGGGGATTAAGCTGAATATTGTGCTGCTGGATAATCACGGATTTGCGAGTATTGGGGGGTTGTCGGATGCTGTGGGCGCGCAGGAGTTTGGGACAGAGTACAGGATGCGCGATGAGCGGACCGGGCAATTGGATGGCGACAATGTGCCGACCGATTTGGCGACAAATGCCGAGAGTTTGGGTGCTTATGTGTTGCGGCCCGAGGGCAGAGAAGGGTTGATGAGGGCGATTGAAGAGGCGCGATCTGTGGATCGCACGACGGTGATTGCGGTGGAGGTAGATCGCGAGGTGCGCGTGCCGGGCTACGAGAGCTGGTGGGATGTGCCGGTTGCCGAGGTTTCGACAGTGGAAGAGGTGAAGAAGGCGAGAGAGGAGTTTGAGGTGATGGTGAAGAAGGAGCGGTATTTCTTGTAAACGAATAGACGAATAGACGAATAGACGAATAGACGAATGGTAGTACATACTGATTTGGGGAGGATGGGCGGGATTCGTAGATTCGTAGATTCGCTGATTTGCGGAGGTGCATTATGAATATTCCCCCATCTGAACATTTTACGCCTGTTTCGCTGGCGGAAAATTACAATGTGGATCGCGTGCAATTGGATGGGTTTGGTGGCGAAGATTTGGGCGCGATGTATGGTTCTCAGTCTATTCTGGGGATGCCTTTTGAATTGGGTGCGCCAGATGAACCGAATGGGATATTGCTCGATGGCGATGCTGTGCGCGTTGATATGGGCGGTGTGAAGGCGAGCTATGTGGTGTTTTTGCACGGGGTCGAGAATCGCGTGAGTAATTATCAGGAGGGGTTGGCCGATTTTGCTATGGATGGCAATGAACTCGGCGATCACGTGTCGGATTACGTGTTGGAATATGAAGATGGCGAGTCCGAGGCGACGCGCATTTTGCGCCGGTTTGCGATTCAACAGTCTCGTATTGGGTGGGGGGCAAGTGCATTTGCAGCGATGCCTGCGGCCAAGCCCGGTGTTGTGATGGGGGCGACGGATGAACACGGTCTGGGACGGCGTCCTGCATCGGCTTATGGTCGCGCCGAGACGCGACACAGTTCGGGACGAGATGGCGGGCGCATAAAGTTGTGGGTTTATGCGTTGCCCAATCCCTATCCGGAAAAGCCCATTGGGCATCTGACATTGGTCCCCAGGAACGAGCGGTCGCTGGTGCTGGGGATCACGCATACACAGGTCGCCGATCATCCGTTGCGACCGGGGGTGCGCCAGAAATTGAAGTTGGTATTGCCCGAGGGCGCGCAATTGAATAGAAATGGCGAGTTTGAAGATATAGATATTGATCTGGGTGTGGTGATGTCGGCGCGGGCTGTGCTGGATTACGATGCGGAACGCTGGTTGAGCGCAGAGGTGGATGTGCAGCCCGAGCGGTCTTCTTCTGAGGTGGTTGTCGAGTATATCGCACACCCGCAGGGGAAGCTTTATGTGGAGGGGGATGGAGAGGCGCAGGCTTACGATCTGGCAGGTGCAAAGCAGATTGTGGAGGTGCAGCCCGCACATCGTCCTGTCGAGATTCGGGTGGTGGAGAAAGGGACAGAGACGCCGGTTGCTGTGCGGTTGCACATGCACGGCGAGGCCGGGGAGTATTTGCCGCCTAAGGGGTATCATCGCAAGGTGAACCCGCACTGGTTTGAGGATAATTACGGCGAATATGTCAATGGGTTGAATCAGTATTGTTATATTCCGGGGGAATGCGTGGCAGATCTGCCTTTGGGCGATGTGTATGTCGATATCCAGAAGGGGTATGAGATTGCGCCGATTCGCGAGAAATTTACGGTGGGGCCGGATACCGATGTGGTGACTTTTGAGATTGATCGCGTGCTCAAGTGGCGGGAAAAGGGGTGGGTGACAGCCGATACGCATGTGCATTTTTTGAGTCCGCAAACGGCACTTCTGGAAGGTGAGGGCGAGGGGGTGAATGTGGTGAATTTGCTGGCGAGCCAGTGGGGTGAAATGTTCAGCAATGTGTCGGATTTTGATGGCAAGACGACTTTTGGCGCGCGGGATTTTGGGGGTGATGGCGAGTTTCTCGTGCGCGTTGGCACCGAGAACCGCATGCAGGTTCTGGGACATATTTCGCTGCTGGGTTATTCGGGGCTTATGATTCATCCGCTGTGTTCGGGCGGACCGTCGGAATCTGCGCTGGGCGATGCGCAGGAAGTCACGATGGCGGAGTGGGCGCAACAGTGCATTGATCAGGGTGGACTGGTGGTGATGCCGCACGGCCCAAATCCGCAGTGCGAACGCGCAGCAGATATTGTGCTGGGTCTGATCCACGCGATGGAGATGATGACGTTTAATCCGCACAATGCACAGATCAATCCCTATGGGATTGCCGATTGGTATCGCTATTTGAATTTGGGATACCACATTCCGGTTGTGGGTGGTTCGGATAAGATGGCGGCTGCGTCGCAACTCGGCGGGGTGCGTACTTATACGCATCTGGGAGATTGCGAGTTTAGTTATGAGAACTGGATGGCGGCGACAAAGGCGGGTCATACGTTTGTGACGGTGGGACCGCTTGCAGAGATTCAGGTGGAGGGGAAGGCGCCCGGTTCAAAGGTGCAGTTGCCTTCCTCTGGCGGGACGGTCAATGTGACGTGGGAGGTGGCGTCGGTGCGTTTGCCGATTGATCAGGTCGAGATCGTTGTGGGCGGGCTGACGCATGAGCAGGTGAATGTGGATAAGGGCCTGTCGGTGTCGGGGAGTGCGGAGGTACGGGTGGAGGATTCGACGTGGATTGCCCTGAGGGTGCGCGGGAGTTATAAGGGGCAGCACGGGGAGATTGCCGCACATACGAGTGCCGTGCAGGTGGTTGTGGAGGGTAGGCCCATTTTTTCACAGGCGGATGCGACGACGGTTTTGGAACAGATCGAAGGGGCAATAGCCTATCTGGATACGCTCGCTCCGCGACCTGAAGCGAGGCGTTTGAAACAGATGCGCGCCACGCTGGAGGCCGCGCACAATCGCTTGCACCAGCAGATGCACAAGCACGGTATTTATCACGATCATACGCCCCTGCACGATCACGGGCACGAGCATTAGAAAGGTTTTTACGATGAGTAAACAATTTTCGTTTCGCCCTGTACGCAAACCGAATGTAATCTGGGTTTTTGGGGATCAACACCGCGCGCATGCATTGAGCTATCGGGGCGATCCCAATGTGTTTACGCCGAATATCGACAATCTCGCGCGAGAGGGTATGCGTTTTGACTGCGCGGTTTCCGGTGCGCCGTGGTGCTCGCCTTTTCGGGGTGCGCTAATGACGGGTACTTATCCGCATCAAAATGGCGTGACGCAGACGCCGTCTCCACTGGATCCGGCGATTCCGACCATTGCTATGCCGTTTAATGATGCGGGATATCACACAGCTTATGTGGGCAAGTGGCATTTGGACGGGTCTAATGCGCGGGAGAACTGTGTTCCTCCCGAGCGCAGGGGGAATTTTCAGTACTGGATGGGGTATGAGAATAATAACAATCAGAACGAGTGCTATGTTTATGGTTCGGAGGGCGAAACGCCCCGGCGTCTGGAAGGGTACGAAACGGATAGCCTGACGTCTTTGTTTTTAGACCATCTCGCGGATCATGTGGGTGATGAAGAAGACTATCAGCCGTTTTTTGCCGTGCTTTCGGTGCAGCCGCCCCACAATCCCTTTGTGCCGCCCACCAATCCAGATGGCGGTGCGCCCCGGATTCATCCGTCGGATATTCAGCTTCGGCGCAATGTGCCGGTTGTTCCCCAGATCCGCGAGCGGGCAGCCCTGGATCATGCGGGTTATTACGCGATGGTGGAGAATCTGGATTACAATGTGGGACGGATTCGCATGGCGCTCAAAGATATGGGTGTTGATCGGGAGACATACCTGATTTTCTTTTCCGATCACGGCGATATGCTGTGGAGCCACGCGCAGACGGGCAAATCATCGCCGTGGGAAGAGTCGGTCCGCATTCCGTTTATTATCGGTAAGGTGGGGGGTGGTGCTAATATGAATACGGGATCTACTGATGCGGTGATCAATCACGTCGATATTGCGCCTACGACGCTGGGGCTTTGCGGTATTCCCGTTCCCGAGGATATGGTCGGACACGATTATTCGGGGCACTGTATTTCCAGTAATGCCGCTGAGTTTAAGGGAAAACCGGATAGAGGTTCTGAACCCGATTCGGCGTATTTACAGCAGATTCCCCGAAAGATGCATTCGCATACTGTGAATAAGGCGTGGCGGGCTGTGGTGATGCGAGATGGGTGGAAATACGCCTGTACGCCGGGTAATGATTGGTTGCTTTTCAATACGGCGGATGATCCCTACGAACAGGCGAATTACGTCTATAACAGGGCGTTTCAGAAGGAGAAGGAACGGTGCCACGCGCGCCTTGCACAGTGGATTGAAGACACGGGCGATGATTTTGAGTTGCCCGATATTCGGCTCGGGTAAAGTGCGTACATTGGATTCTAAAACCAGTTTTTTCTTGCGGCGTATAATGAGACCGCATAGATTGATAGGCTGTGCGTTTTGAGAGGGGCTTCACTGCGATGTGTTGACAATGGTGATGCCGATGCCCACGAGCGCGAGGCTGAGGAGGAGGATGGGTGAGATGGGGTCGCCGAGGAGGAGGTTGCTGACGACGACGCCGACAATTGGGGTGATGAATCCAAATACAGAGAGGCGGCTGGCCGAATAGCGTTTCAGCAGGCTGGTGAGAAGGATAAAGCAGAATCCCGCGACGACGAGCCCCTGATAGAGAATGGCACTCAGGACGCGGATATCGAGTTGAATGGCCTGTGTTTCAAATAGTGTACTGAGTAAAAAAAAGATGGGTACGCTGGGTGCGGATTGCCAGATCAAGACTTTTCCGGGGTGTATGTTCTGGACGAGGCGCTTGAGATAAACCTGGCGAGCGCCGAGGAGAGCGGCACTTGCGAGTACGAGGATGTCGCCCAAAAGATGTTGAAGTTCGCCGAGTGATAGGCTTTCGGCAAAGATGAGTATTACGCCGAGAAAAGACAATACCATGCCGATCATTTTGCGCGTGCTGATTTTGTCACCCGGTATAAAGATGTGTGCAAACGAGGCGGTGAAGAAGGGATAGGCAGAGATAAAGATGGTCGAGCGGCTGGCGAGGGTGTAATCGGTTCCCGCATTGAGCAGGTAGATTTGTGTCAGAAAAATAAAAATGAGGCCAACAATGCCTCGTCGCTCGTTGGATTTGAGTTTCAGGTCGAGTTTCAGCGGAAGCGTCCAGATATAGACGACGAGTCCGCCGAGAAAAAAACGCATGCCAGCCAGGCAAAGCGGTGGAATACCAGATAGCCCCATTTTGATGGATACGGAATTGCCACCCCAGAGGATTGCCGTCAAGAGGTTGAGCAGGGCGGCGCGGGTGTTGAGGCGTTCATTTTCTACGTTCACGATCCGTCTCCGGATCGCAGATAGACGCGAATGAATACCAGAAGCAGGGGGAGGCCGAGCCAGAGGGGTTGCACAATTGCCGCGAATGTGCCGATTACCCCTATCAGTCCCGAGATGATGAGTCCGCGGCAGATTGTGATGCGCGTGGTAGAAGAGGACAGGATATTGATTAAACGGCCAGGTAATCCTCCGGGTTGCTCAATGGCATAATATCCGATGAGGGCGACCGCCCAGGACAACAGGGCGAGGTGCATGCTGGATGCCGATGATAAAAGGTTCAGGTCTATGCCGAGGTCGCGCAGGTGTGCGTGCAGGCATACGAGGAATGCGCCGTCGCGCAGAGGCCGAAGCAGGCCCACTTCGTCGAGTTGGGCACTGCGCCTACGCTCTGCATAAGCGATGAGCTGAAAAAAAGCGTAGAGCACGACAATGGCGATGGGATACTTGAAGACCACATAGGGAATCACATAGTGCAAGTGGTCGTAAGCGAGTATCGCTGTGCTTCCTGCGATTAGAAAGGCTATGAGTGGTACGGCGTTTTGTTTTAAAGAGTTCATGAAATGTGAGTATATTGTGTTGTGTTGATGTTGTCAAGGATGGAGGTTGAATTTTGAAACGGTGGATGCTGTGTTTTGTATGGGGTATGATATTTTTTCAGGCTCCAGTTGTGGATGCGCGGGATTTTTTGAAAGAGATTGAGGCGCATTATAGCGAGGGTAAAATTGACGAGGCGCTCGCGGTGGCACGCGCTTTTGTCGATGCACATGCCGATAGTGTGGCAGCGCACGGTTTTTTGGGGACGCTTTACGCAGAGGCCGGGCAATTGGACGCTGCGGTGGCCGCTTTTCAAAAGGTGGTGGAGATAAAACCGAGTTCTGTTCGCGGATATCGCGATCTGGCGCTGGTGTTCGTTCGGCAGGGCAAATTTTCCCAGGCTCTTTCTGTGCTTGATCAGGGGATTGGGCAAAGCGATGAACCCGCTTTGCTTCTGGCAGAACGCGCATCTCTCAATAGCGATCTGGGCAAGCCCGGAGAAGCTATTGCCAATTTTGAAGCCGCGCTCAAACGCCGTCCCGATTTTATCGAGGCGTATCAATCTCTGGCGCTGATTCATATTGCGGTTGGCGATACACTCAGTGCAATTGCCATTATGGATCGCGGTCTTGCTGCCAATCCGGACAATGTGATGTTGATGGTCAATCGGGGTGGGGTTTTTCACGCGCTGAGGATGACTCAGAAGGCTTTTGCGGCATATCGACAGGCTGTCGCTGCTGCGCCAGAAGATCCATCTGTGTATCGTGCGCTCGGTTTTATGAGTGCAGAAGTAGATTCTTTAGATATCGCACAGACGGCCTGGGAAAAGGTGCGCGATCTCGCTCCGGATGATCTCGAGGTGCGCGATGCACTTGCACAGTTGTACGCGGCCAGGGGTAATTTTGATGCCAGTATTGGCGAGATGCTGGGCATTTTGGAACGCGCGCCCGATGGCAATTTGGTGCGATTCCGGCTGGCAGAAGTCTATGTGGCCAGGGGCGATATCGCACAGGGCAAGGCTGAGTTGTTGACCTGTATCTCGCGTGCTCCCAGGTGGATTGCGCCCTATAAGCGGTTGGCTTTGCTATATTTGGGCGAAGAGAAGGTCGATTCTGCAGGTGTGATTTACGAGAAGGCATTGGCGATTGATCCCAAAGATGCCGAAGTTCACAACAATTTGGGATTTATTTATTCGGCCCGGGGAGATTTTGACAAGGCGCGAAGAGCGTATGAAACGGCAATGGCCGAGAGCAAGGATGCCAGTACGCTGCGCGATGCACAGGGCAATCTGGATATTATTAAGTCGATTCAGGCGGGGAAGATGCGGGTGCGGCATATTCTGGTGAAGACGGAAATTGAGGCTCAGGAAATTTTGAACAAGCTCAAAGTCGGAGAAGATTTTGCCGCTTTGGCGAGGAGTTATTCTATTGATCCTTCAAAAGAAAATGGTGGAAGTACGGGATTTTTTTCCAAGGGCGATTTGCATCCGGATTTTGAAGCCGCAGTGATGAAGCTCAAACCCAATGAAGTCAGTGGGGTTGTCAAAACCCCTCTGGGCTATCACGTGATTATGCGGGTTAATTGACGGTGTTTTAGAAGGCATTATTGACGAACGGCGGCGCATTTTGGTCGCCGTTTCTTTTGGGATAGATGGTGAATGAAAACTGCGCGCAGAGTGATGTTCTGGGGAATTGGGTTAACGCTGCTGCTGGTGTTGATTTACGAGGTTGGGATTATCGCCGCCTGGACGCAAGTGCGGCAGATGGGGTGGGGCTATGTGCCTGTTTTGCTCATTGCATTGGGCTGGCATGTGAGCAATACGTGGGCATGGGCGATGTGTTTTGATGACGAGCGTCCACGTTTTTGGTCACTTTTTTGTACAAAGTTGTCGGGAGAAGCTATTGGCAATGTCACACCAGCTTCCCATGTGGGCGGTGAGGTCGCCAAAGCGTATATGTTGCGCGATCGGGTTTCTGTGGCGCAGGGCGTGCCCTCTCTGGTGATCAATAAGACGGTTGAATTGGTGAGTGGCCTGGTCTTCGCGCTGATTGGCACGGGGTTAGCCGTGGGGATGTTTTCACTTTCGGTAGAAGTGCAGATTGGATTGGGGGCTGCCCTGGTGTTGGGCACGGTTGGGATTGTAGCGGCTTATGTGTCTCAGCGCCAACGGGCGTCTGTGTGGTTGCTGGATGTTTTAAAAAAGTTGCGTCTCTCGTTTTTGGAGTCGAAGCGCGAAAAGTTTGAAGAAGTTGATCGGACGATAGCGGCATTTTACAAGCAGAATCGTCCGGGGTTCTGGCTGTGTATGGCGTTGCATATGCTGAGTTGGGTTTTGGGAACTTTTGAAGTGTATGCGATTCTCAGCTTGTTGGGACAGCCACAATCTTTTTTGACCGCTTTTTTGCTCACGTCCCTGTCGTTGATAATAAACACGGCGTTTTTCTTTATTCCATCTGGTGTCGGCGTTTTTGAAAGTGGGCATGTGTTTCTTTTTCAATTGTTGGGATTGACACCCGAATTGGGGTTGGGCGTTGCCTTGATCCGGCGCATCCGAAAAATTTTCTGGGTGTCTTTTGGGTTTGTTTTGATGGCGGTGAAAAGCAACCACAGATGAACACCGATAAACACAGAGTAAAAAGCTAATATTTAGCGATCAGTGATTGACGGCGTCGTTGTGCTACGTGTGGGGTATATAGGAGGGAACTTCTCGCGGATGAAAACGTTAGTATAGCTAATCCGGACTTTTGTCCGGTTTTTTTATATATTTTACGATGGCACGGATTTCGCTTATATAGGGAGAGATGTTTTGTGCCTGTTTGGATGGTCTTTTTAAGTATTTGTTTAATATAGATATAGATTTTTATATTCCCGAGTTTTTCGCCGAAGTGTAAAGGAGATATGTTGTTAAATTGCAACAGATGTATTTTTTTTTCACACATGCTAAAGCTATGTGTGTCCTATTTGGGGATTTTTATCTGTGTGCATTCTCTGCGTGCCGAAACGTATGATTTGTCCGCGAGTATTGCACAGGCCCTGCGCGTGCATCCCGGCGTGCGTGCGGCAGCGGTTGATGTCGATATTGCGCGGGCGCAATTAGATCAGGCCAATGCCATCCGTTTTTTGCCGCAGTTTGAACTGCGGTCAGTTATTGGTCCCTCGCCCGAGGCGCGCGGTGACGCGCTCACTGGCAATACCATGCTGAGTCATTTGAGTATTTTTACGCGTACAGAAGCGACAGTTGTGCAACCTCTGTTCACATTTGGTCAGTTATCCGGGGCCAAAGCCGCGGCTATGGCAGGGGTAACGGCTCAGCAGGCGGGGCTGCGAAAAGCGCGGGGCGATCTGGAGCTTCAGGTCGCCGAGGTGTATTTTGGGCTGCAACTGACGCAGGATTTATGGGCACTGGCATTGGAGGCACAAAGTGATTTTCAAACGGCGCGCGAGTTTGTGTCGGAGAAACTGGAGGCAGAGGAAGGCGATTTTACGTATGCCGATCTGAACCGCATTGATCGGTTTGCCTTTGATGTGCGCGAAAAAGTACACGAGGCGGCGAAAACAAAAGCGCTTGCCGAGTCTGCCCTGCGTCTGCTTTTGGGATTGAGCGATGGGGATTCGCTGACTCTTGCTGGTCCTTTAACACCGGTTGATGTGGAGATTGAGCCGCTTGAGTTTTATCTCAAACGCGCGGGGGAGCGCGAAGATATGCAGCAGTTGCAGGCTGTCGTACAGGTGCGTGAATCTCTAATGCAGGTGGCAAAAGGCGAGCAGTATCCCCAGGTATTTATTGCGGGTCAATTTAAGTATGGCTACGCACCGAACCGCGACGATCAACTAAGTCCTTTTGCCAGAGATGATTTCAATATTTTGCAAGCAGGGGCGGTGATAGGTGTTCGGCAGTCGCTGTCGTTTGGGCTTACGTCGGCGAAGGCGCGGAAAGCGGGTTTGGAATATCAGAAGTTGTTGTATCAGAAGCAACTGGCCGAGAAGGGCGTGGCAATTGAAATTGAGAAGATTTACCGCGAGTTGATCGAGGCACAGAAGAATATGGCGGCTGCCAGCACGGCGCGGCGGGCGACCCGCCGGTGGTTTATATCGGTTCGCGATGGGTTTAATGCCGGGCTTGAAGAGGCGTCAGATATGATAGATGCCGCAAAAGAGTATGGCATTATTCGCGCCAAATATTACGAAGCAGTGTTCAATTTTAACCGATCCTGGGCAAAATTACAACGGGCTGTTGGGCGCAGTTTTTTGTAAATCGCTCGGGATATTGCGAAAGGTTGCAGAAGTTATGGTGAATAAAGCTGTAATTATTGCCGCCGGTATGGGCAGTCGGTTGAGAGGTTATGGGGCGGATCTGCCCAAGCCTCTCGTGCCTCTGGCCGGTGTGCCATTGCTCAAGCGCACGATTTTGTCGGCTATGCGCGCGGGCATTTCAGAGTTTGTGGTTGTGGTTGGATATCGGTGCCACGAGATTATGCACGCGCTTGCCGATGATCCGCAGCTTTCGGATGTGGCGATTGACTGGGTTCAAAATAAGGAATGGGCGCGCGGCAATGGGGTGTCGGTATTGAGTGCTAGGGAATATGTCGATGAGCCGTTTATTCTTTTGATGTCCGATCATCTGTTTGATCCCGAGATACTGGTCAAGTTGCGCCGTATGCCGGTTGGGCAGGATGAAGCCGTGCTGTGTGTCGATACAGATATCAATGGCATTTTTGATATGGAAGATGCCACGAAGGTGATGACACAGAACCGTCGCGTGGTCAAAATTGGGAAAGAATTGGCCGATTTCAATGCGGTGGATACCGGGATTTTTCTGTGTAGTCCATTTTTGTTTGGCGCGCTGGAACGGTCTATAGCAGAGGGCGAGGGGTCATTGTCGGGGGGGATTCGCGTTTTGGCTGAGAGAGGCAGTATGCGGACTGCGGATATCGATGGCGCGTTTTGGCTCGATGTGGATACGCCCGAGGCACATGTTCACGCGGGGCAGGAGCTGTTTCGCAGGCTCGGTAAGCCGACCGATGGCTTTGTGTCGCGCTATTTCAATCGCAAAGTCTCCACGCGCATTTCTCGCCTGCTCGTGCATACACCTGTTACGCCAAATCAGTTGTCGATTGCGACGATGTTGTTGAGTTTTTTGTCGGCATGGCTGGTTTTTAAGGGGAGTGCGAGTGCGAGTTATTTGCATCTGGCACTGGGCGGGCTGTTGTTTCAGTTTGCGTCTATTGTAGATGGGTGCGATGGCGAGATTGCGAAATTAAAATTTATGGGTTCTCGCATGGGTGAGTGGGTTGATACCCTGGCGGATAATATGTCCTATCTCGTGTTTTTTGTCGCAGTGCTCGCCGGGATGTATGAATATACTGGTGAGGCATTTTATCCCCTGCTGGGCGGTGTGATGGTTTTTCTCGATGTGTTGGGGGTGTTGCTGATTTTTCTGTATATGAAAGTGGTGGGGTCCGGCAGTATTGTGAGTTTTAATATGGCGTTTTCAAGCGATGTTCCCGAGAGTGAACGCGGGTGGTTTCACCGTTTTTGTATGTCGCTCAAATTTGTGAGTCGCCGCGATTTTTTTGCCGCCTTCTTTTGCACATTGGCTGTCGCCAATAGTATTGAGGGTATGTACTGGTTCCTCGTGATTGGTTCCGCCCTGTTGACGGCTGGTATTTTCGGCTTTGGCGGGCAGATGTTGCGCGCGCGCGGTGCTTTGAATGTGGATGTGGGAGAGAAAGCCGATTGATGCAAATCCTGTTTGAATTGAGATAAACTTCTGTTGGGGGGTGTATAACTTCAACAGAAGTTTGTTTGTACAGGGAAAAAAGTGCTAGCCAGCCAAACCATCGCGCTCTATCGCCAGTTGATCGGATCTTCTGGCGGTTAGATACGTCTAAAATTGTACGCGGTATTTTTTTTAAGATAATTAGAGAATTTTGTTGGAAAATAGGGCTTTATTTATTTTTTTAATTTTTAAGCTCTCTTTTTCAAAAACAGGCTACCGCTGTCTTGACTTTGTGTGAGAAAGATACTAAACTTGACGGAGATGCCGTCTGTAAACAAGTAGTTGATATTAATAGGTGATATGTTATGCTTTTATTGTTCAGGCATGCGTTTTTGATGCTGGTTTTGATGGGCGTGGCGGGTGCGTCTGATCAGAGCGATGCGCTGCTCGAGATGGTGAAGAGTCGCGATCGGGCGATTCAGGATATTGTGCGTTCAGAAACCGGGGGCGATACGGCTGAAGAGCGTGCCGCGCTTAAAGCTATTGTCGGTGAGTTGTTCGATTTTGAAACATTTAGCCGGGAGTCTCTCGGCCGAGATTGGACAGCGAGAACAGAAGAAGAGCGGGCTGATTTTGTAGCTGTGAACAGGCGGTTGATCGAGAAAAATTACGCCGATCCCGCGTTATATACGAAAGCGGAAAAGATCGACTATACGGGCGTCGAAGTTGATAGCACACAGGCTATTGTCAAGACGGTGGTGTATTACAGGCGCGAGTCGAGTACGATTGACTATAAATTGCATCTCGCTGATGGCAAGTGGTTGATTTACGATATGGTCATTGATGAGTTGAGTGTTGCGCGCAGCAATCGGTCGCAGTTTCGCCGGGAGATTCGCAGGTCTTCTTTTGCGGGCTTGATGGATAAGTTGAAAGAAAAACTGGGTGAAGATACGTCGGATTAGAAAGGTGGCATTCATTGGTTGAAGTGGTGCTTCGTTTTTTGGCGGGGTGGACTTATCGGCACTACAGAGGTATTCTTGTGGTGTCGATTTTGTTGACGGCTTTTTGCAGTATTTTTGTGTACAGGCTCGGACGCAAACTCGAGACGGATCTCGTTGCCCTGATTCCGGAAAATTATCAGAGTGTGAAGACGCTCAATGAGATCAAACAGCGCGTGGGCGGCGTGGGCAGTCTGGTGGTTTTGGTGCAAAGTCCCGATTTTGAGGCAAATAGGCGTTTTGCCGAGGATCTGGCACGTGAATTACGGGACGAAAAATACGAGACTTATATAAACTTTGTCGATTATAAGCGAGATGCGGAATTTTATCGCAAGAACGCGCTGTTGTTTATGGAAACGGACGATTTGGATGAGATTCTCACGCGCATAGATGATTATATCATCCAGGAAAAGTTGAAGCTGTCGCCGTTGTATATTTCTCTCGATGAAGAAGAAGCCGTGCTCGATTTTTCGGATATTGAGGCTAAGTATCGCACGGCAGATAATGGAGATGAGACGTATTATACCAATCCCAACCGCACCATCCTGGCATTGGAGGCGATGGCAGCAGGTACGGTGAGCAATATCGGTTTTGCCAAAGATATGCAGTGGGTGATTCAGCAGGCGGTCAAGAAGGTAAATCCACGCGCGTATCACCCTCGGATGTCGATTGAATACGGAGGACCGTTTAAGAACAAGATTGACGAATACGATACCATTTTAAGCGATGTCCGCTCGACGCTGATATTTGGTGTCGTGGGTATTGTCGCGCTTTTGACGTTTTATTTCCGCCAGCCATTGGCGGCTTTTTTTGTGGCTATTCCGCTGGCGATGGGCTTGATCTGGGCGTTTGCCATTACGTACTGGGTTATCGGCAATTTGAATACTATGACGGCTTTTCTATTTGTGATTTTGTTTGGGTTGGGGATTGATTTTGGCATTCACATGTTTGCGCGATATCTCGAAGTTCGCATGGACAAGACGGATGTGCGAATGTCTATAGAGACGATGCTGAGTCAGACTGGGCAGGCTATTTTGACGGCGGCGATAACCACATCCATTGCGTTCTTTTCTCTGACGCTGACAGATTTCAGGGGCTTTTCCGAGTTTGGTTTTATTGTGGGCACGGGTATTTTGATGTCGCTGGTCTCTATGACGACTGTATTGCCCGCTGTGCTGGTGCTGGCGGATCAAAGGTTTATGTGGATTCGCATGCGGCACGTGTGGGGACACAATTGGGGTGGCAGCCGGGGGCATTTCCCATATCCGAAGTTGGTGATTGCCGGCGCGTTGATCCTTACGGTGTATTTGGGCATTCATTTGCGCGATATCGATTTTGAATACGATTTTACCAATTTGCGTTCTAATTTGCCCGCATCGGTCAAGGTGAAACAAAAGATGGCGACGATTCCGAAATACGGCAGTGAATCGCAGTCTTATGGCATTGTGTTGGCGGATAGCAAAGCGGAACTCGATGAGATTGTAGATGCATTGGAAAAGAAGATAGCCGAAGATGATCCGACGCCGACGATTGACAAAGTCAAAACGCTCTGGACAGAGTTGCGCGGTCAAAATGAAAAGCTGGATATCATTGGAGAAATTCGCGCGCTGGCCAATGGCGAGGGCGCGAAGTTGATCAAGGGCACACAAAAGGCACAGCTCGATTCTCTGCGCGATTTGTTGGATGTCAAAAGACTTTCGGTTGAAGATTTGCCCGAAAATTTATTGAGAAAATTTGAGACTATTGATGGAAGCCAGGCGTATTTTGCACAAATTTTGCCGAGTGTACAGTTGCGCGATGGAAAAAATGCCATTGCATTTGCCGAAGATTCACACGAAATTCACACCTCATCGGGCAAGGTATTTTATTCGTCGAGTTCCAATATCATTTTTGCCGATATGTTGCGCTTGATGTTGCGCGATAGTCCGCGTGCAATCTCGCTGACAGTGGTGGTCGTGTTGCTCATTGTGCTGGCTGATTTTCGCAGTTTGCGCTCTGCTTTGCTGGTGATTTTTCCCCTTGCCTGTGGCACTGTGTGGATGTGTGGGTCGCTGTATTTGCAGGATTTGAAGCTCAATTTCTACAATATGGTCGCACTGCCCACTATAATTGGTATGGGGATTGACAATGGGGTACATCTCTATCACCGATATCGAGAGGAGGGCCCCGGGTCTATGCCGGTGGTGATCAGGAGTACTGGTGGGGCGATGTTCATTTCTATGCTGACGACGATGGTGGGCTTTTTTGGATTGATGATGGCGACACATCCCGGCCTGAACTCAATTGGGCGGTTGGCGTTGATTGGTTTGTTGACTTGTTTTGTGGCTGCCGTGCTGGTGCTGCCCGCTATTTTGGAAGTGCTTGAGGGAGATCGAGGGCGTGAAAAAAGTGAAGTGAAGGCATTAGACGAATCGGAATTATAGCTATGAATTTCTACATTGGTCTGGGCGTGAGTATTGTATCTG
The DNA here is from genome assembly GCA_965205975.1 of Candidatus Latescibacterota bacterium. Lineage (GTDB taxonomy): Bacteria > Latescibacterota > UBA2968 > UBA2968 > UBA2968 > VXRD01. The sequence continues at coordinate 2,981,985 of OZ242195.1, read as the reverse complement.
GACTTTATACGTCTTTGTGGGGGGCGTTCAAGGACTCGCCTTACGAGGATTTTAAGCCCAGGACGTTTCCGCGGAGTGTTTATTTTCATGTTGTGATTTTTGCGGTGTTGTATTTTGTCCCGATTTTTAAGGCGAGTTTTTCCGCGTTGGGATGGGTTCAGATTTTTTTTCTGATTATGGGGTTGGAACGGTTTTTGGCCGAGCTTTACAAGGGGTTTTTCCGTACGGAAGATCAGGACAAATATTTTGTGCCTTCGCGCATTACGTTTTTTGGGCGGTATGTTGCGAGCGATTTGCTGCGTTATGCGGTTGGTACTGTGCTGGTGCTGGGCGTTTTTGCCGTGTTGTTGATTCCCGCGCCCGTGACGAGTTTCTGGGTATTTCTCTTGACGGCTTATGTCACGGGCCTGCTGGTGTCGCTTGGCGGGGCGTATAAAGACGCGCCGTTTGAGGGGTTTAAAATTTTGAAGTTTCAGCGGTCGGGCTTGGTGCTGGCGGTCTGTTCGCCGCTGTTCTATTTTCTCAATGATCCCCTGCATCCCATATCGTTGGGATTTCTGGTGTATATGAATGGCGGTTTGGAGCGTTTTGTTGTGGAGTATTACAAGACGTATATTCAGCGCACGATGTCGGGTAAGTTCCGCCCGGATTTGCCGCGAATTCAGCGGTGTATTGATTCCAGAGAAAAATTTCACTACGGGGCACTGGTCATTATTGTTGGGTTAATTGTTTTGTACGTATTTGAGGTTTTAATGAAGTAGTCAGTGACCCCGCACCGCCACACAGGGGCTGGGTGGTTGGGACTGATAACCGACAACTGACAACACTGATAACTATCCATGAATTTTAACGATTACGACGCCGTTATTATCGGTACGGGATTTGGAGGTAGTGTCTGCGCTTATGTGTTGGCTGCGGCGGGTATGAAGGTTTTGCTGTTGGAGCGGGGCGATTGGGCAAGGCGCGATGCAGAGGATTGGGATCCCCGTTCTGTGCTGGTTGAGAAACGCTATCAAGGACCATCGCCGCTTCGCGTCAGGCAATATGAGGACCGCAATTTTGCAGATGTGGTCGAGAATGAAGTGGTTGGTGGGATGTCCGTGTTTTACGGTGGGGCATCGCTGAGGCTGCGCGAAGAAGATTTGGTCGCGTGGCCGATTTTGTATGGGGACCTTGCTCCGCATTACGATTGTGTCGAGCGCTTGTTGGAAGTGCATGGAGAGGCAGGTACCGACCCGTGCGAGCCGCCGCGCACGGGTGACTATTTGTATCCGCCTATTGAACTTTCCCATCCTGCACAACGCATTTGGGATGCTGGATGTGCATTGGGGTATCGGCCTTTTCGCATGCCATTGGCGATCAATTTTTCGGATCGGGCGCGAACCGTGTGTATCCGATGTTTGACCTGTGATGGTTTTCCGTGTCAAATTGAGGCTAAAAATGATTTGACTATGACGTTGCTCAAATTGGCGCAGGATGCTGGGGCTGAGATTTTGACGGGTGTACAGGTCGCGCGTGTTATTTGCAAACGGGAGCGTGTGCGTGCTGTGGCGTGTGTGGATCGGCGTACAAAAAAGGCGTTTGAAGTACCCGCGCCCATTGCTGTTGTTGCTGCGGGAGCACTGCAAAGTCCGGCTATTTTGTTGCGGTCAGAGTTGTATTCGTTTCCGCAGGGCGATTTGATTGGGCGTTTTCTGATGCGTCATTGCAATGCTGTTGTGGCGGGGGTGTTTCCGTTTCGCACGAATCCGGAAGGGGTGTTTCACAAGCAAGTGTGTTTTTCGGATTTTTACGGGGATTGTCGAGGGCAGGACGGCCGCGCTGTTGGGGTAATTCAGGATATTTACACGCCGTCGTCTATAGCACTGAAGCACCACGCGCCTTTTGGACTTAAAAATCTGACGGCAATGGTTGCTGGCTTTTTGCAAAATCTGTTGTGTGTTGCAGAGGATGAGCCGCAGTTTGAGAATCGCGTTGCGCTGGCAGGTGAGAAGGATGTTTATGGCATCAGCCGCGCACAGGTCACACATCAGTACACTGCGCGAGATTGTGAGCGCCGCGATTATCTCGTGGAAAAGGCTAAAGATATTTTGCGTGCATCGGGCGCGTTTTTTTTTCATACGTATCGCATTGACACTTTTTCTCATGGCGTGGGGTCAGTGCGTATGGGCGGTGATGAAGAGACGAGTGTGCTGGATGAAAATTGCCAGTTTCGGGGGATTGACAATTTGTTTGTGACAGATGGGAGCGTGTTTCCCACGTCTGGCGGCGTCAATCCGAGTTTGACGATTGCGGCAAATGCCTTGCGGGTGGGGAACTATATTGTGGGGGCGTTCAGATGATCTCAAAGTATCGCTTGAGTTCCCAATCTGTTATGGCGCGGCGATATTCCGCAATTTCATGTTCGCGTGTGATTGCGAAGTGATCCACAAATGCGTCGCCGAGGTAGGCACGGACAGTTTCGCTATTTTTTAATTCATCTATCGCTTCCTCAAGCGATTTTGGTAAGGGATCAAATCGCCCTTCGGGGGCTTCGTAGGCATTTCCCGTGAACGCCTCGCCGGGGTCGAGTTGATGCTCTATACCGTATAGCCCGGCGGCAAGGCTGGCCGCCATCGAGATATGGGGATTGGCGTCGGCGCCAGCCAGTCGATATTCGGTGCGCGTGGATTTGGGAGATGTACCTGGAATCGCACGGAGAGAGGCGGTCCGATTTTCAATTCCCCAGGAGGCGTTGGTCGGTGCCCAGGCTCCGGGGACTGTCCGCTTGTAGGCGTTGATGGTCGGGCATATCAGTGCCATCATTTGGGGCATTGTGGCGATTTGTCCCGCGATATAGTGTTTCATTATTTGAGACATGCCCTGCGGATCTGATTCATCGGCAAATAAATTTGTGTCTCCCTTCAGATTCCACAGGCTCTGGTGCAGGTGCCCGCTGCAGCCGGGGTAGTCTGGACTCCATCTCGCCATAAAGGTTGCGACGAGGCCGTGTCTGGATAGAATTTCTTTTACGCCAGTTTTGAATAGGGCGGCTTTGTCTGCGGCGTTGCAGGCCGTGTCGTAACGAATCGCGGTTTCATATACGCCGGGTCCGGTTTCGGTGTGTATCCCTTCCAGTTCAACGCCATACGCTCCCATACCATCGATGATTGCGTGAACAAATTCTGAAGCCGCAGATGCTCGCAATATACTGTAGCCAAACCATCCAGGCGAGAGTGGCGTCATATTTTTATACCCTTTGTCCTCAAGAGAATGGGGCGTTTCCCTAAAAATGAAGTATTCGTATTCCGCTGATATGTATGGCTGAAATCCCATGTCATTCGCTTTGCGAACGATTGTTTGGAGGAGTTGGCGCGGGGATACTGCAAGTGGCTGATTTTCGTTTTCATAAAAGTCGAGCAAGAACAACGCGGTATTTTGTTCCCAGGGTATCACGCGATAGGTGCTCAGATCAATTTTGGCGAGGAGGTCTGGATATCCGGTATGCCAGCCTGTGACGGTGGGTTGTTCGTAGAGTTGATCGATCATATCCCAGCCGAATGTTACATCGCAGAAGCCCAGGCCTTTTTCCATGGCGGAAAAGAACTTGTCGAGCGATATGTATTTGCCGCGCATAACGCCGTCGATGTCGAAGCCAGCGAGTTTAATTTTTTGTATTTTGTCGCTTTCAAGACGCGCTCTGATTTGATCTGGTGTCATAAAGTTTTTTGCCCTATCTACAAAAAATGTCTTTGGTTTTGTGGAAGTTGTAAGGCATAATAAAGAGGCTGTGGCTGAAAATCAAGCTGTTCCCATCTGCCAATCCATTTTGTGGAGGCTTTCATGAAGTTCACCGATAGCCTGATTGCCTCGTATGAAAGACATGCGCTGGAGAGGGAGCGTAGTTCTACTGATGCGTTTAAGGTGCGAGAGCGAAGCGCGTTTTTGCAGTGTTTGAGAGATGAACGACGAAGTTCTATTCTCGAGCTGGGATGTGGTCCTGGTCATGATGCGAAATTTTTTCAAGAGCAGGGTTTCCGGGTTTTTGCGGTTGATAATGCGCCTGCGATGGTAAAGCTGGCGAGAGAGAAGGGTATTTCTGCTCGCGTTCTGGATTGCTATAATCTCGATCAGTTGAGCGAGACTTTTGATGCGGTGTATTCTATGAATTGTCTGCTGCATATCCCGCAGGCAGATATAGATGAGGTTTTCAATTTGATTGCGGCGCGGCTCGTGGAGGATGGGTTGATGTATGTTGGCGTGTGGGGAGGTGATGATTTTGAGGGGATTTTGGAGCGAGATTCTTATGAGCCGAAGCGGTTTTTTTCTTTGAGAAGGACGGAGACGCTTCTGAAAGTTTTACAGAGGTCATTCAGGTTGGAGTACTATCGCAGATTGGAACCCCGAGACGGTATTTTTTTTCATTCTGTTATTGCACGTCGCATTTAAGGAGGTCAGAGTAGCAATGAGTGATACACTAACAATTCACGATGCATGCAGGCGTGGAGATATCGACGCTGTGCGGGAAATGATCGCAGCCGATCCCACTGTTGTTGACGCGGATGATGAATACGAATGGCGGCCGATTTTTCACGCGGGACTCTGGCGACATGAGGATATTGTGCGTCTGCTTATTGAGGCGGGTGCCGATTTGTCCGCTCATGATGGCTATGTGTTGCACTACGCTGGCGAGGTTCCGAATAATAAAAATATTGTTTCGCTGCTTATTCAATACGGTGCTCTGGATCCCCATGTTCGTCCGGCTGATGATTTGTCTCGGCAGTTCCTGGGGGCTGTCTTTCTCGCAGATGTAGCGCGGGTGCAGGCGTTGCTCAACAGGCATCCCCATCTGGCGACGGCGACAGATGGTCGCGGCGATCAGCCTGTGCATCACGCGGCGCGCAATGGCGATACGGAAGTCGTGCGTTTGTTGATCGCGCATGGCACAGATGTCAATGTCACAAATGATCGCGGGCATACGGTTTTGTATTGCGCTGGTGGGCATGGGCATCTCGATACGGTAAAGTTGCTTTTGGAGAACGGCGCCGATCCCGATGCAGAGTTTACAGAGGACAATAAGACGTTGATGGAATGGCTCGCGCAGTTTCCCGAAGATATGCGCTTCCAACGCATTGCCGAAGCGTTGCGGCAACATGCGGCGGCGTCATAATCCAATGGAAATTTCTCGGTAGGGATTTGCAATGAAAGCGTATATTATGGTGAACTCAAAATTGAACATGGAAACACACAATGTCTGAAGGAATTTCTTTATCCGATCTGTCGCCTTATGCGAGACATCTCGCAACTGAGTCGCTCGAATGGTCAGAGGGATTCTGGGATCCCGATGGTGCGCTGTTGTGGTCTCATCGCCAGAATGATGCGGTGCTAATGGTTCGGAATTCGGTCTGGTTCGCGGTGGGGCTTCTGCTTCGCAATCAGGGTGATGATGTCGAGCGGGCGTGCCGTACGATTGATGCCATTATCGATAATCAGTTCGACGAGCCAGGGACGCCATACCACGGTACTTTTTATCGCTATGTGGGCGAGCCGCATCCCTCAGAGGGTGATGCCGTGATGTGGCGAGCTTACGATCCGAACTGGCGACAGTTTATCGGGCTTGGGTTTGCGACTGTGCTTGAGGAGTATGAGGATCGGTTGCCCCGGCGATTGGTTGATCGCATGATCCGGTCTTTGGAGATGGCTGTTGTGGGCGAGCCACCGGATCGCTGTCCGCCGACGTATTCGAATATCGCTTTGATGAAGGCTGCGCTGTGCGTGTGGGTTGGGAAGCGTATCGGTAACGATGAGATGGTTTTATACGGAGAGGAGTTTGGCGGTGAGGTCTATCGCCTGTTCGCGCAGAATAATGCTTTTGCGGAGTACAATTCCCCGACGTACTACGGTGTCAATCTCTACGCACTGGGCTTCTGGCGACGCTATCTGGAGAGCAGTTCACTTCACGAACTGGGCGCGTATATGGAGGCAGAACTCTGGCGGGATATTGCGCGCTATTACCACGCGGGATTGGGCAATCTGTGCGGGCCTTTTTCGCGCAGCTATGGGATGGATATGAAGCATTATACCGCGCTTACGAGTCTGCATATCTGGCTCGCGTTTGGCCGTGAGGTGACGCCGTTTCCGAGTGGAGAGGAGATTAACGCGGAGTTCAATTATGGACCTTGTCTTGCGATTCTGGGAGTTGATGCGCCGCCAGAGATCGCTGCCGCTTTTTCGGTGTTTGAGGGTCCGCGAAGTATTGAGAAGCGGATTACGGATGAGCGCGTTGCAACCGCGTGGCTGGATGAGCATTACATGATTGGCGCGGAGGATTCGGGTGGTTATTCTGGTCGGAGCTTCCAATACCATCCGGCGACGATCCACTGGCGCATGTCAGATGGCGAGACCGGTTGGCTCGCGCTGCGGCATATTGGACAGATTGCGGCGAAGGCGGAATCGGGCTGTCTGTCGATTGAGGCTGAGATTATAGATGAACAGCAGACAGAGGCCGGATATCCGCGGGAGTTTGTGTTTGAGATTTTTTCACCAAATGTGGCTGTGTTCGAAGAGGATGTATGGCGTCTGGATGGTCTCGAGATTGGAGTAGAGACGGATATTGTACAGCGTGCTGTTGAGATCACAGGTAGCACGGCGAATATCACATTTACTGCAGCACCCGATCAGTCGCGTGTCAGGTTTGATTTTTCGATTGCGTGATCTCATTATCATCGCAACCGTTCGTTGAATGTCTGCCATGACTCGGGTAATGGACATTTGACACAACCTTATAGGGAGGGGATTTATGAGTTTGGAAGTTTTAATGGTCATCGGCTTTTTGCTCGGTGCGTATTCTATTGTCGGTAACGACGCAATTCAGACGTTGGGGACGTTTCTCAGCTCCAACTCTCACCGTCCCTGGTGGGTGCTGTGGCTCTTTGGCGCCGGCATCCTGACTGCGGTCCTCGTATATGGGTGGGTGGTCTATGATGGCGATGTCTCGTATGGGAGGCTTACGGCGATTGAAGTGCCAGACCATTTTACCTGGGTTTACTGCATCCCGCCTTTTGTACTGCTTTTGCTGACCCGCGGAGGTATTCCAGTCAGTACCACATTCCTGACTCTGACGGTGTTTGCGCCGAAGGCATTGCCGAGCATGTTGATCAAGTCGTTGGCTGGATATGCGACGGCATTCATGGCCGCCATCTTTATTTACAGGCTGGTTACGCGGGGGTTAGAGTCCCGTTTCAGGCAAACGGAGGGACCGAAAAGTCCCTGGTGGGTGGTGGCTCAGTGGTGTTCAACTGGTTTTCTCTGGAGTCAGTGGCTGATTCAGGATCTGGCCAATATCTATGTTTTTCTGCCGCGCGACCCGATTACTCGCACGCCAGACATAGCTTTGGGGTGGTTCATAGCATCCATCGTCGCTATGTTGGCTATGCAAGCTGTTATCTTTTATACGCATGGCGGTGCGATCCAGAAGGTGGTGTTGACGAAGACGAATACTACGGATATCCGTTCGGCGACTTTTGTAGATTTGATCTATGGCATTGTGCTGTTCCTGTTCAAGGAAGTTAGCAAGCTCCCGATGAGCACGACCTGGGTTTTCGTCGGTTTGTTGGCTGGACGCGAGATCGCCGTTGCATGGAATGAGAAGCACCGCAGCCGTAAGGAGGTGTCGCGTTTGGTGCTTTCAGACTTTGCAAAGATTACTTTCGGTCTGATTGTGAGCGTCGCTATTGCCTATTTGTTGCCCTATCTCCATGAACTAACCCATCCTCATTGACGAAATACCTGTTAATCAGCGGTTGTAGGAGGACTGTGTCATGTCCGATTTGTTGATTTTGACGCCAGAGCAGAAGCGCGCTTTTGACGCGGATGGCTTTCTTTTTTTGCAGGGTTTTTACGATCCTCGTGAAATGGAGGAGATGCGCCGCCGTTTCCACGAGTTGGTTACCCATACCGAAGGGCGCCCCCAAAATATGCGCTACAGTTTTATGGAGGTGCCCGAGGGGTATCAGCCCGATTCTTTTAATCCGAAGAATGTCGTGGGTATGATGGATCAGACGCTGGCTGATGACTACTGGTTCGATCAGTTCACCGAGCCGCGCATTGTTTCGGTTATGGTCGATCTTTTGGGGCCTGATCTGGATTTTCACAATGGGAAGATCCGCAATAAACCGCCCGGTTTTTTCTGTGAGCAGAGCTGGCATCAGGATTGGCCTTACGAGCGGCATACGATTCCGGATCTGGCCGCGGCAATCACGTATCTCGATCCCACTGATTTTGAGGCCGGTGCCACTGAGGTGGTGCCCGGTTCCCATCGAGAGGGCGAGTTTCCTACGTACAGGGGTCACTCGATTGCAGATGATTTGATTGCTCCCAAACGCCCGGTTGTTCTGAGTGCGCAACCCGGCGATGTGGCGATTATTCATGTGCTGGTGGTACACAGAGCTGGGCACAACTATACGCAGCAGGGCCGCCACGCTATTATCAATGAATACAAAAGTGCCGCGGCTATCGATCAGTGGAATAACCGCTGTGCTTTTGCCGGTTTGCCCCTGGCGCGCAACCGCCGCCTGATCATGCCGCGCGTACACGCTGGGTGAGTGAAGGAATTTACGAGAAGGGAGTTTGCGATGACGTACGATTTGCTCATCAAGGGCGGTCGCGTTTATACGTCGCGTGGGAGATAGATATGTCGCCAATTAAACCCGAGCATATATACAATTTGATTGAGGTATCGGCAGTTGAGATTGCGGGGGATGGGCCGACTGTGGTTTTTGTTCGGCAGGAGATCAACAAGGAGACGATGAAGCGGGAGTCGCGGATTGTGGTGCAGTCGCTTGAGAGTGGGGATGCTGTGGATATGGCGACCGGGGATACGGCACCCAGGCTCTCGGCTGATGGGAAGACGCTGGCTTTTTTGCGTTCGGGAGAGGACGATAAAAAGCAGGTTTGGGTGATGCCGGTCAATGGTGGGGATGCGAGGCAGGTGACGACGCTTCCCGACGGTGTGAAGGATATGGCGTGGTCGCCCGATGGTTCGGCGTTTGTCGTTGTGTCGCGCGTGGATCCAGATCGCGTGGAAGATGGCGAGGAGAAGGTGCCGAGGACGCAGGTGGCCCGTCGCGTGCGGTATCGCGATGACGAGGGTGGTTGGCGAGGCGATGCATTTTCGCAATTGTTTCTGGTAGATGCTGTAACGGGCGAGGCTGAGCAGATTACAGATAGGGAAGGCGATCACGGGTCGCCTGTGTGGTCGCCCGATGGGAGCCGCATTGCGTTTGTGACGGATTGCGTCGAGGGGCGCGATTTTATGCGGGGTTCAGAGGTCCATGTGATGGATAAGGCGAGTGGGAGGTCGCAGTGCTGGTCGCAGGGGTTGAGTCGCGCGGAGTCTGTGGCGTGGTCGCCGGATGGCATGCGGTTGGTGGTTGCGGGGTCGCAGGACGCGGATGTGTGGGATTCAAGGCAGTCGTGGCTGTTTGTGCTGGAGGAAGACGAGGCACCGGTGTGCTTGGCGGGTGATGTTTATACGGTTGTGCAACCTCTTGCGCCGCGGTGCTGGACGCCGAGGGATGGGATATTGTTTATTGGTGATAGGGAGGGTGAATCTTTTTTGTGTCGGGTGAATCCCGATGATCCTTCTTTGCAGACCGAGGTTGTGGATGGGGGTGGTCAGGTTTGTACGGGTTTGTCGGTTGACCGCGCGGGTGCGCGTGTCGCGATGGTGATGTCCTCGCCTGTGTGTCCGTGCGATGTGGTGGTGATGGATGTGGGAGCGAAGCGTCAACGCGCGGTGACGGCTGTGAATGCCGGGTTTTTGGAGGCGCACCCCGGTGCGCGCGTGGAGAAGCTGGTGTTCGAGCGGGGTGGGGAGTCGATTCAGGCGCGGGTGCTGTTTCCCCAGGGTTTTGACGAGGCGAGGTCCTATCCGCTGGTGCTGGATATTCACGGGGGACCAAATGGCCGGTTTTCGGATTCGTACGATGTCACGCATCAGATTCTGGCGGGCGCGGGATATATTGTGCTGGCTGTGAATCCGAGGGGGTCGTCGTCTTATGGGCCAGATTTTTTGAAGGCGGTGCTGGGGGATTGGGGAGGAGAAGATTTTTTGGATCTGATGGCAGGGGTTGACTTGCTGTGCGATCGGTCCTATGTGGATGCAGATCGGTTGGGGGTTCACGGCTATAGTTATGGCGGTTTTATGAGTAGCTGGATTGTGGGTCACGACCATCGGTTCAAGGCGGCGGTGATCGGTGCTCCGTGTATCAATTTGCACAGTATGTACGGTACGTCAGATATTGGGGTGTCGTTTGGGGAGAATCAGTGGCGGGGGTCAGTTCTGGAGAATGTGGAAGCTCTTGTGGAGCGGTCGCCATTGACGTACGCATCTGAGGTGCAGACGCCGGTGTTGCTGATGCACGGGGAGGAGGACTATCGCTGTCCAATCGAACAGGCCGAGCAGTTTTTTGTCGCGCTGAAACGACAGGGCAAGACGGTGGAGTTTGTGCGCTTTCCGAAGTCGTCTCATGGGTTCAGGAGGAGCGGACACCCGGCGCTGCATGTGGAATATCTCGATAGGATGTTGTCGTGGTTGGAGAGGTATTGTTGTTGAATAGGAGGCTGCTGTGTTGACTCATAGAGAAGAGAAAAGAAATATCCCGATTGTGGAAGATGTGGATGTGGTCGTTTGTGGTGGAGGTCCGGCTGGTATTGCCGCTGCGATTGCGTGTGCTCGGCAGGGTGCAAGGACGCGGTTGATCGAGTTGCACGGTAGCCTGGGGGGGGTGTGGACGACGGGTGCGTTGAGTTGGATTATCGATTCGGCGAACAAGCCCGGGATTATGGCGGAGATTACTTCTCGGCTCGATGCACGGGATGCGCGCAGGCTTCGCGCTCAGGGTGGGAAGAATTACGCGTATGATGTCGAAGAGATGAAGTTGCTTCTCGACGAGATGTGTGTCGAGGCGGGTGTTGAGATTCGGCTGTTGACGCGCGTGGTTGGGGCAGCGCGGAATAGCGAGAATAGGCTTTCGGTCGTGATTACGGAGTCCAAAGCCGGGAGAGAGGCGTGGCATGCGAAGGCTTTTGTCGATGCGACTGGCGACGGTGATCTGGGGGCGCTTTGCGGATGTGGGTTCGATGTCGGTCATCCGGAGACCGGGGATGTCCAGCCGATGAGTCTGATGGCACTGATTACGGGGTTGCATTTCGATCAGATCGAGCCCTACGTGGGCGGGTCTATGGCAGAGCCGAAGCAGAGGCTGAGCGCGCTGATGGAGGAGATCGGTGTTTCGCCTTCGTATGGTCATCCGACGTTATTTCGCATCAGGGACAATTTGTTCGCGCTTATGGCGAATCATCAGTACGGCGTGAAATGCGACGATGCCAATGCGATTACAGAGGCGATGATTCGCGCGCGTCGGGAGATTCATACGCAGGTGGCTGCTTTGCGGGCGCACGGCGGTGTGTGGTCGGATATGCGCGTGGTGGCAACGGGCGCGCAGATCGGTGTTCGGGAGGGACGGCGGATTCACGGGCGGTATGAGGTGACGGGAGAGGATCTTCTGCGGGGTGCGCGGTTCGAGGATGCCGTTTGTCGGGTTACGATGGGGATTGATGTGCATTCGACTGATCCGAAGAAAACGAAGATCGTAGAGGCGAAGCCGCATCGGTCACAGCCCTATGATATTCCACTCAGGGCGCTGATTGCGCGGGATGTCAATGGTTTGCTAATGGCAGGGCGTTGCATCAGTGGTGATTTTATAGCGCATTCGAGCTATCGGGTGACTGGAAATGCCGTGGCAATGGGACAAGCTGCTGGGGTTTGTGCGGCCAGAGCCGCTCTGTCGGATAGGTTGCCCCATGATGTTTCGTGGTGTGAGGTGAAAGCGGCTCTTGATGTTATCAATCGAGATTGTCACAAAGGTCGAAAATGAATAATCAAAAGAATCAGAAATCTCAAAGTGTTCAATTCTCAACGCGCGCTGAGGATTATGATCGCCTGCAGCCGATTCGGATTGAGATGTTTGAATTTTATCACAGTCTGGCTCTGGATTTTATTCCGTTTGATGACCATACGGAATTTCGGATGCTCGATTTGGGATGTGGAACGGGTATATTTCTCAATTGTGTTCTGATGAAATATCCAAAAGCAACTTGTGTGGCTATCGATTTTTCAGATGAGATGATGAGATTTGCGGCTCAGAAGATGGGTACTCATTTAGATCGTGTAGAGTTTCTTCAGAGAGACCTCAATGAGGGGCTGCCAGAAGGTTTGGGATCTTTTCAGTTCGTTGCATCGTTTTCGACTGTCCATCATCTTACAGATGAGAATAAAGCCCGCCTGTTCAGGCAGATTTACGATGTGCTTGAGACAGGTGGCTGGTTCTTTTTAATCGATGCCATGTCCACGCGCTTTGACGACGATGTTTATAAGTTGGGTCGAAGGCGGCTCAATTTTCGCCGAGAGGAGAGGTTCGAAGAAGCTGGGATTGATATTGAAGAGGCGAATCGGGTGCGTGAGATTATTGGGCAGGTAGATGAAGATAGCCCTGAGAGGGATCGGATATCTCGTTTTTCTTCCCAGGTTGAATGGTTAAAAGAGGCGGGCTTTCGATCCGTAGATTATATCTGGCATTTCTGGATGGAACACTTTGTCATTTGCCGAAAATAAAAACGAGAAAGAGGCTGGTCTTACATACCAGAAGGAGATGTAATACACCCATTCCCAATCCTTTCCTTACTCAACCCACCCAACCTTTCTCTCATCCTTTGATCAAGTTCGGCAATCCGCAGGCTCTTATTCCAATCGCGCCAATCTCCTAAAAACTTATCGCTTGTATCACAGAAACCATCTTGTTGATAGAATTGTCACAGGATTAGTAAAATTTCTGTTGTAAAACGCTATCTATCGGAGCATTTATGACTATCAAACGATATCCGGGAAAGGCATTTGGTCGCAGCAAGTCCGTTGAACACAATGGCATTGTCTATACAGTTGTCACTGCACCGGATGTATCCGCAGACCTCAAGAGTCAGACTCAACAGGCACTCGAACAGTTAGACGCAAATCTCGCTGAGGCTGGAACCGATAAGTCTTGTCTTCTTTCCGTCACGATCTATATCACAGATATGTCAAAGAAACCCATCCTGAACGCGGTTTGGGACGCCTGGATTGGTGCCGAAAATTGGCCCCAGCGCGCCTGTGTGGAGGTCAATCTGGAGGGAGGTACGCTTGTAGAGATGGTCGCGATTGCAGCGAAATAGGTGGCTTATATGAAATAAAAGTTCGGATTTTGATCGCATCGGTGAGGATTTTTTGCAGTCGGACGCGGGGAATGTGGTGCGTCATGGCAAGGTCGGTCTCGCGAGTTGTCAACTCATGCCACAACGCGATGTCGTGGATTTCGCGGTTGATTGGCTGGAAGAGAATAGGTCAAAATAAATCTATGATTACAAGCTATCTTACGAAATATCCCGATGTGAACGAGATCATAGACTTTTTTGTTAAAGGCGTTTTTCCCGTTCTCGAAGAAAATGTACTCGGAATATATCTGACCGGCTCGCTGTCCCATGGAGCGTTTAACTACCATAGCAGTGATATTGATATTACAGTGATTGTGCATCGACCTGTTTCTCGAAGTGAACTCGATTCAATTGGACGTTTACACAGAGAGATAGAAGAAAAATTCGAGAAATGGGCACGGCGGTTAGAGTGTTCTTATACGCCTGTTGATATGCTCCCATGTGTTATGCCTCCAACGGAGCCTCGGCCCTGGTACTGGGGTGGTGATTGTACCCTTTATGCAGAGGCACCCTATGGGAATGAATGGATAATCAACAAATATTTTCTTTATAGCCATTCCATCGCGCTATTTGGTCCGAGTTTTACGAAGCTGTCGCCCCCGGTTGATGTTGAGGATGTGCGAAAAGCCTGCGTTCGAGATTTGTTTCAGGAATGGGCGCCGAAAAAATCCAGTCCAGAATATTTTAGGGATAGCCACCATGAAGCGTATTTCATTCTGAATCTGTGTCGAATACTGCATACTGTGATTTGCTCCGTTGTTGGTTCGAAGAAGATGGCTGCGTCATGGGTGCAGGAGAACTATGGAGAGAGATGGCGTGATTTGGTGGGGAATGCTCTGGCATGGCAATACGGTATTGAATTGGATGCGAGACAAGAGGCTATAGATTTTCTCGATTTTGTAATTTCAGAGGTTTCAAAAACAGGCGTATATACGCAGGTGGTCAATGACGCATCGTATATTGGAGGGGATGAAAGTGGAAGTTGTTAGGGCTTTGAAATCTGACATACCCGCTATACTGGAGATCTGGAAAGAACTCATGGATTTTCATGTCCCGTTTGATTCGAGATATACTCTGTCCGATGGTGCGGGAGAAAGCATGGGTAAGAATCTGGAAAGACTGATTGAGGCTGAGGATGCCCTTGTGATTATGGCGGTTGAGAATACAAAGCCAATGGGCTTCGGAATAGCGAGAATTGACAAATATCCTCCCGTATTCGTCAAGCAAATCTGTGGCACTATTCAAGATTTGGCTGTTTCTTCTGAACACAGGAGAAAGGGAATTGGAGAGTTGATGTTAAATGAAATGTTGGATTGGTTTCGGTCTCAGGGAATAGACAGAGTTGAACTCCGAGTGGCTTCTATGAATACCGTTGGATATTCATTTTGGAGAAAGCATGGTTTTGCAGATTATATGCATATCATGTATAGGGATCTTCCAGAAGTAGAAGAGTCGGGGAGCGCGTTATGATTTTGTCGGGAAAAATGATCCAAGAGCGAATGGGAAAGGACATCATTATTGAGCCGTTTGATCCTGCCAGGCTCAATCCCAATAGCTATAATCTTTCACTTGCCAATGAACTCATGATATACGAGGATGGCGTTCTCGATATGAAGAAGAAAAATCGCACGCGATCTATACAGATTCCTGATGATGGGTACGAGATGCAACCCCAAACGCTCTATCTTGGCAGGACAGCAGAATTCACCAGAACGAATAATTATGTTCCCATGCTTGAGGGGCGGTCATCTGTGGGTAGATTGGGGTTGTTTGTACACGTAACCGCAGGTTTCGGTGATGTGGGCTTTGCCGGGTACTGGACATTGGAGATGTTCTGTATTCGGCCCGTTCGAGTCTATCCAAATGTAGAAATCTGCCAAATTTACTACCATACCCTGGATGGCGATTTCGAGACCTACAAAAGTGGAAAGTATCAAAATAACACGGGTATTCAACCCAGTCGTCTCTATCTCGATTTTAAAGGAATAGACAGCGTTGAATCATAACGGAGATATACAGACGTTTTTGAAGGGTAAGACTTCTTTTCACGAGACAGAGGCTCTGTGGGCAAATGGGACGATGCCTTTGCGCGTGCGTTATTTTTGTTCCGATGAACAGCCATCAGAGCAGTTTGTAACTTCTGTTCGATGTCTCGTTTTCCAGAACGATTCTGTTCTCGTACTCAGGAACCGCAAGGGCAACCACATTTTGCCGGGTGGTCGGCGCGAGGAGGGAGAGACTTTCGAACAAACACTTCGCCGTGAAGTTATTGAAGAGACAGGCTGGACGGTTGAATCTATCTCACGCCTGGGGTTCATCCATCTGGAACATCTCAAGCCGAAGCCGCCTGGATTCCAGTTCCCATATCTCCCTCACTTTTTTCAAATTATTTATACCGCCCGCGCTTCCAAACATGTGCCAGATTTGATGTGCGATGATGACTATGAGGAGGATGCGACATTTGTCCCAATAGGTGAACTGGATGGGTTGGGTATCTCCGAGGCCGAGTTGGGATATGTCCGATATATCAGAAGAGGGTTTTGACCGTGTTCACAATCGGCGTTTTTGGGATTATTACCGATGATAAAGACCGCGTCTTGTTGTGCCACCGACGCGACTTCGATTTGTGGAATTTACCCGGTGGGGGTGTTGAGACAGGCGAGAGTCCGTGGGCTGCTCTGGTGCGAGAGATAGAAGAAGAAACGGGTTTGAAAGCTGTGCCCGTCCATCTCAGTGGGGTGTACAGTAAAACAGATAAGAATGAGATCGTGTTGTCATTTTTCTGCGAGGTTACGGGAGGTGCGCTCCAACTTACCGATGAGGCGGATCAGATTGAATATTTTCATTTAGACCGTATTCCGAGCAACACGTCCCCAAAGCAGGTCGAGCGTATCAAGGATTACTTCGCGGACAGGACGAGGACCTATTACAAGGTGCAAACCGGTCCTTCTTCTATTGACCGCTCATGATTATCGGAGACAGTGAAATGGAAAATTACTGTCGTGCCAAGAAGCAGATTGAGGTATCCGTAGGTGAGTCCGTCCGTATTATCCGCGAACTTCAGGAGCTTAGTCAAAATGAGCTTGCCAGGCGCACAGGCATTTCCCAATCAACTATTTCGGCCATCGAAAATAATCGCATCCAGCTTGGCGTTGAGCGTGCCAAGGTGCTCGCTCGGGCGTTGCAGTGCCATCTGGCGGTTCTCGTTTTTCCCGGTTGGAAATTGGACAGACTACACTCGCTTGAGCGACAGTCTATTCCATTATGCGAATTAGTCAAAAGAAAGTATCTATAGAAGTATCTGTCCTGATCATTGTGCCACGAAAGATAAATGTTATTTTTATTTCTTTTTGGTAACATATTCGTTAACTTTTAAATATGAGAGAAATCACCTTTTATCGCACAGCATCAGGACATTGTCCTGTCGAACAATTTTTGGATTCCCTTACTGCGCGGCAAGGTGCTAAAGCCACTTGGACATTGGGATTGATTGAGGAATTGGAGATTGTTCCCCAACAATACTTTAAGAAACTGGTCGGTACGGATGACATCTGGGAGGTTCGTGTCAACATTGGTAGAGATATGTTTAGGCTTCTGGCATTTTTTGATGGTCCAAAGTTGGTGGTTCTCAACCATGCCTTTGCCAAGAAGACACAGAAGATTCCAAGGTCAGATATCCGTCTGGCAGAACAGAGAAAACGAGATTATTTCAGGAGGAAAAATCGATGAGCGATTTAAAAAAGTATGTTGAGAAACGCAAGGCAAGAGATCCCGAATTTGCCGAGAATTACGAAGCTGGTTATTTGGAATTTAAGATCGGTGTTCTCCTTCGACAAGCTCGAGAGGAGGCTGGTCTAACCCAGGAAGAGGTGGCACAGAAACTGAATACCAAGAAATCTGCGATTTCAAGAATAGAAAACCATGCAAAAGACATCAGGCTGTCAACTTTGGGGAAGTATGCAAAGGCAGTTGGAAAGAAATTGCATTTTTCGGTGGGATAATTGAAAGCGAATAGTCGTCTTTAACAGAAGCTCAACAGCAGTAAACCCCAGGAGAGATAAATATGTCGCGAGCATTCACTGTTGATGACTTGTTGAATGTCAATCAGTTTACCAGTCGTTGTCCGTGGGATCTTTCCCCTGATGGCGGATTGCTTGCTGTAACACTCAGTCATGGGAAGCGTCGCGTGCCTGACGATGCCAATTATGGTGAAGTGAACGGCGCATACATTGTCCTTATAGACGTTGAAACATGTGAATCCATAGAGCCGTTTTCTGATCTACAAATGAGTTGGGCAGGCCAATGGTCTCCAGACGGACAAATACTTGCCGCCTGTGTCGTGACACAAGATGCTCATGCCTGTGTTGGATTGTGGAACAGACAGACGCGCGAAGTATTCCTCGTATCCAACGCCGTGATCCGCGTGTGGCGCACCGTTCTTCAATGGACTCCTGACGGTCACCGCATCATCGTGCCTTTGATTCCGAATGCCCGTGTTTCTAAAAAATCTCCTGACATCATTGTACAATCATACACTCCGGAACAGCCCGCATCAGACCAGCATAGATCAGTCTTTGAACTGTCCGATACTACTGATAAGTGCGTCGGTGTTGTGGAGATAAGCTCAGGCATTGTAACAGAGTTAGCGTCTGGTCACACGTTCAATACCCAGCGTATGGCTATGGCTCCTGATGGGCAAGCTGTCGCACTTCTCAATCAGATTGCATATCCTGTGGATCGCCCCCACATTATTGCCGATGTGACTATTGTCCCACTTGATGGTCGCGAGCCTTATGTGATCGCTCGGGAAGTACCGGTCAGCAGTTCTGCCTGTCGTTTCTCGTGGTCGCCCGATTGTCAGACAATTGCCTATGTCACCGGTGGAAAGTGGGGTGACCCTCAACATCTCTACTTCGCACCAGCGGACGGATCAACTGAGCCTAAAATGGTGACAGAATTCACTTCGTCCTTGGGTAACTTTCAAATACCCTGGTGGACCAAGGATGGCACACGCCTTATTTGGCTCCAAAAAGGATGTTTGTATCACCTGTCCATTGAGGGCGGTAAGAATCGTCGGCTGTTGAAGGATTCAACTCAGATGAGGGTAAATGCGATTGCGCAACGGCACGGTGATTCTATTCTTCATACTGATGATCATGGCAATATTCTTGCCCACGCAATTGACAAACACGATAACTTGAGATATATCGTCCGCATCCATTCCGTTTCCGGCGAGACGGCTAAGGTTTGTCCTGCGCCACTTTCAAGTCCTGATGAGTTCACTCTAATAGCATCCGAACGGTTCGTTTTTACTCGCGGCAGAGAGGCAGTACATGCGTACCCTCTCGACGGTGGAGAGTCCACTACACTACTTAAGATCAATCCCTGGCGACGGGATGTGGAACAACCAGTGCGCAAAGTCATAGAGTTTAAGGATGCGAATGGTCGTGTACAGAAGGCGGCTCTTTTCCTTCCCAAAGATACTCAGGCGGGAGACAGGCTCCCCATGGTTGTCACTATCTATCCTGGGAGTGATTTCTCAAGGCGCGATAGGTATGCTTCTGAAGCGCGGTTACTCACCAGTGCTGGCTATGCCGCATTATATCCAGATTCGATTATGGAGGACAATAACCCAATTGAGCAGATTGTGGGCGTAACACTACCTGCTGTTAATCGTGCCATAGAAATGGGTTTTGCCGACAAAAATCGAATCGGTATTTGGGGGCACAGCTATGGTGCTTATGGTGTCATGGCATTGGTTACGCAAACACGGGTTTTCCGCGCCGCGGTTGCCAATGCGCCGTTCGGAATCAACATGACCAGCACTTATCTTATAGATGAAGCAAGAATAGGGTGGTGCGAAGGGAAGCAAGCGCGAAATGGTGGTAGTCTCTGGGAGAAACAAGATGCGTATATTAAAAACTCGCCGCTCTTTGCTTTTGACCAGGTCGAAGCGCCGGTGTTGGTGATATGCGGAATCAAAGATGTACCTGGATCGGTGAATGCAAGAGAGACGTTCCTCGGTCTCAGGCGACTTGGCAAGCGAGTGGAAATGCGAGAATATCAACGCGAGGGCCATATTCCGGCTAATTGGTCGGCTGCGGATACCAGGGATTATTACAAAAGCGTGTTCAACTGGTTCAATCAATATGTTAAAGGGTGAGCGGTGAACCTTAATTAGGAGGTGGAATATGATTAAGCGACTTGTATTTGGTGGATCGGTTATTGAGTCGATCCCGGCAAATGTCGGGTTGGCGATTCTCAGGGTGTTTGTAGGGTTGAGTATGGCATTGGGACATGGATTGGGGAAGATCCCACCTTCCGAGCGGTTTGTGGTCGTTATAGAAAATTTGGGGTTTCCCTTGCCCGAGTTTTTTGCCTGGATGGCAGCCTTTTCGGAGTTTGGCGGCGGGCTACTGCTGGCACTGGGGTTACTCACGCGGCCAGGGGCATTTTTTATTTGGTTTACCATGTTGATTGCCGCGTTCTTTCAACATGCAGCGGATCCATTCAGCACGAAGGAGATGGCATTTCTGTATCTGGTTATTACCGGGATGTTTGTGGTTATCGGTTCGGGAAAATACGGGGTAGATAATCTGATACGAGCGCGTGACTCACATTTATAGCACTTCCTTGGGCTATCCGTATAATAAATCAGTCAGAATATCCCGCGGAGATAGCACTGCATGGCGTGGGCTGAGTAAACCTGCCCATACTGTTCGTGGACCTGTTTTGTAATATAGAAACCATTTTGCCGCTGAAATTGTCACAAGATTAGTAGAATTTCTGTGTAAAACCCTATCTATCCACATAAAGGGCGTCATTTCATGCAATCTCATTTGGCTTTTCTTCATACTTCACCGGTGCATGTCGATACTTTTAATCGGCTTATAGAGGAAGCTTTTTTAGAATTACCCGTTAGACATATTATAGAAGAGCAATTTCTGACAGAGGCCCGTGACAAAGGAATTACTCAAAATTTGGATGAACGTATTCGGGATTGTATCCTCTCCGCGATAAAAAAAGGCGCAACTGTGATACTCTGCACATGTTCTACAATTGGAGCAAGTGCGGAAAAAGTAAATAATCTAACAGATGGTGTTATTGTTCGAATCGATAGACCTATGGCTGAGAAAGCAGTCGAAATAGGGTCCCGAATTATTGTTGCTGCCGCGCTTGAGAGTACAATCGCTCCAACTCGTGACCTTATTCTTGAAACCGCAAAAGCTCATCAAAAGCGCGTTGAACTTATTGAAGTTTTTTGTGATAACGCCTGGAGTAGATTTGAGGCGGGAGACCACAAAGGGTATTTTAGTGAAATAGCCCGAAATATAAAAGACAGAGCACTTGAAGGAGATGTCATTGTGTTGGCACAAGCCTCTATGGCGGGAGCCGCAAATTTGTGCCCGGAACTTTCAGTTCCAATCCTCAGCAGCCCTGAAATAGGCTTAATGTATGTAGCTAATGTATGGAAACAAGTTGGAGACTGAAAATTGAATCCCTATTTGTAGAGTGATGCCTTCACTATTTCGAGGCTATTCCAAAAGTTCAGTCAAAAGGTGTGGGAAATGAAGGTTGGTGATCTGAGCAAGATCAAGTGCGTTGTTTTCGATTTCGGTTTTACGTTGTCATCCGACCTCTATTTCAAGGTATCCCCACCTGAATGCCCCGAGTGGCATGAGATTATTCAAGAGCATGTGTTCGCCAATCGGCATATCTGCAGGATGTGGATGACGAATGCTCTGGGTCTTAGAGATATTGCGGCTATTGTCTCCAATCACGCAAATATGGATATTTCTGCGGTTTTGAAAACTATGGAATTGGGATGCAGAGATCTTGACTTTAACGAGGCAGTCCTGAATTTTGCACTGACGCAGAGAAGTCTGGGGAGAAGAACCGCGATTGTAACTGCCAATATGGATGTTTTCTCAGATGTCGTCGTTCCAGCGCATGGATTGAACGAGAAATTTGATGTGATTATCAATTCTTCAGATTATGGAGAATTCGACAAACGCGTACTCTGGCCGATTGCATTTAAGGCACTGGGAGATGATATCCACTATGGAAATAGTCTTTTGATTGAAGATGGCAGTAAGGAGCCAGAGTTGTTCAGAGGTTGTGGTGGTTTTGCCTATGAGTACACCAATGACGAGAGTTTTCTCAGGTGGTTGAATGAGGATGTGCGCTGACTGAAAAAAGAGACATGAAAATGCTGTCGGAACTTATTAAAACAGACCGATTGATACTCAGGCTGTTTAGCCTTGTGGATGTTGAAGATGTCCTGTTGTATGCATCCGATCCGGAATGGGCACGCTTTCTTCCAGTTCCCCAACCCTATACGAGAGCAGATGCCGAAAAATTTGTGGCAGGTCAGGTGTTGCAGGATCGCAAAACACGCGCATCCTGGGCGATTGAATACGCTGGTTCTGTTATTGGTGGGATTAATATTGGATTTGATTTTGATAATCGCGTTGGCGAAATGGGCTATAGCATTGCCCGACGCTTTTGGGGAAAGGGATTGACTACGGAAGCTGCGGGTGCTGTTATCGATGAATCGTTTTCGGCCTATCCAGATTTGAATCGCATTCGCGCTGCAGCCGATGAGAGAAATATGGGTTCTCTCCGGGTCATGGAGAAGCTCGGAATGGTCCGTGAAGGTGTCCTGCGCCAGGATATCTATCTAAGAGGCGAATTTAAAAACATGGTGTGGTGCGGTTTACTGCGTGATGAATGGGTGGCGCGTAAAAACAGGTGAACTTATGCGGATCAGTCTAAAGAAAGCATCTATTAGAGACGCGGAAGCTATTCATCGGCTTCAGGTTGCGTCATTTTTGCCACTGCTTCGCAAGTATCGGGATTATGATACGAATCCGGCCAGTGAAGATGTTGAACGAATTATCGACAGATTAAAGCAGCCCCATACTACTTACTACTTCATCATGCTTGACAGCGTGCGAATCGGAGCGATCAGAATTATCTACGATGACGAGGTGAGACGGGCGAGGATTAGTCCCATGTTTATCGTTCCAGAGCATCAGGGGAAGGGATATGGTCAAAATACCATCGGGCTCGTTGAGGATGTTGTTGATGCGGAGCGCTGGGAGCTTGAGACGATTTTACAAGAGGAAGGCAATTGTTATTTTTATGAGAAAATGGGATACAGGAGAACTGGCGTTACGCGAGAGATCAATGATAGGATGACTATTGTTTCTTATGAGAAATCACACAGAAAAAAAATCAATGAGTGATACTGTTGCCCCGTTTGAGATGCCGACGTGGGATCCCTGTCCATTTTGTGAAAGAGTTGCTGGACGGGGTGAAATGAGGCATGTTATCAATTCGACTGAAAAGACGCTTGCGTTGCTCAATCCCAGGCAGTTTGAGATCGGACAGCTTCTCGTTATCCCTCGCCGACACGCGCCGACGATATTGGATCTGACGGATGACGAGGCTGGCGAAATTATGAAGACGGTCCGAATAGCAGCGGAAGCACTTGTTAAGACTTTCAATCCGGATGGGATTACGGTCTATCAGAATAACGGCGTGGCCAGTTTGCAGGAGGTGCCGCATTTTCACATGCACGTTGTTCCTCGGCGAAAGTCGAGCACCTGGGGCAGTGGGCCACCTCATATCGCTGCCTTACAGCCAAAAGATGGGGGTTTGAAGCAGAAGGTGACTATGTCATGGGAACGGGCGGAAGAGATTGCGTCTATCATAAGGCCGAATTTTAAGACGTAGTGAATTTAGATTCAGTAAATTGCTGTATATTCCGCGACTGAGGCATTGACTTTTTTTGTTGAGTTGATAAATTCCAATTATGGATTGGTTGAATGCCATAAGACTTATACCCAGACATAGAGTCTTAGTTGAACACGAGCCAGAAACAGATAGATATGCTCGCGCTCGTCAGAAACTGCAATACATCATTAAAGTTGGACGATTAGTCGGGACAAAAAGCACAAGTGAAACTGTGAAGGAACTTGCTGTATGGGCACCCTCAAACTCGAGCGGACGGTCTGGATACTACGCATGTATCAGAGTCTTTCACAAAGATGATGAAGTGCTTTACGCTATTCTTTACTGTTTTTACGATGGCACTGATGGTGCGCCATCGGTTACTTCGGCAAGTTCAGCACGCCTTCTTGCCAGATCGGAAGGCTTTCTTGAGGAGAATGAAAATGCGCCGCCTGATTGAGAAAAATTACAAGTATCGGGCCGCTGGTCGAACCTGGCTTGTCCCGAAGTTGCATCTTAAAAAGATGCCAGATGGGACAGTCGCAATCTCACAGGATGAGATTGACAGAATACACAAAGCAATTGCCAACCAAATCTGTGGGTCTTCAGAAGTCCTGAGCTTCGTAGAGTTGGAGTTTCTTTGTGATGTCAGCGAGACATCATTCTATGAGGTCGCAAAGCATATTGGTATGCACAAGAGTACCCCATCTAAGTGGCGTAAGATAGGGATGGTGCCAAACCATATTACGAGTATATTTCTGAAGCGGTGGTTTTGGTTCAAGCTTTTCGGACAAGTGCTGAGCGACGAGACTATAAAGTTGAAAGATCTTCGCGATGAAATAGAGTTTCTTACTTTGGCAAAGTCTCATGCAATTGGGCAGAGATTCACAGTGTCAGTTAGAGAACTTGCGACAGGAATAACACAGTGATATATCAAAGATATACAGATCAAATTGACTATGATACCATGAACTGATGGCCTAAAGACGATGCCACAATAGACCGAAAGTCTCAGGATGCTTAAAAATCCACCGAAACACTACTATGTACGATCTCACAAAAGAACACGCGCTTGAGCGGGGCATACTCGTCGGGCTTGCGTTGCCCGGTGTCTCACTTGAGGAAGCACAGGACACGCTTGACGAACTCGGGCTTTTGGCGGATACAGCAGGTGTTGATGTTGCTGTGCAGGTGCTTCAGGAACGCCGGCGCAGAGATCCCGCGTATCTGATTGGTCGCGGCAAGGCTGAAGAACTCGTCGAACAGGTCGCAGAATGCGATGCCCAAGCCGTTATTTTTGACGAAGACCTCTCGCCGGCACAAACCCGCAATCTCGAAGCCCTGCTTGAAGTTAAAATTATCGATCGCAGCCGACTTATTCTGGATATTTTTGCCAGCCGCGCCAGAACCCGAGAGGCGCAAACACAGGTCGAGTTGGCACAACTTATCTATATGTTGCCCCGGTTGACCCGTCAATGGACCCATCTTTCGCGGCAGGCTGGCGGTACTGGTGGCACTGGCGGGGTGGGTACGCGCGGACCGGGTGAAACGCAGCTCGAGGTGGATCGACGCGCGACCAATCGCCGCATTACTATTCTCAAACAGGCACTGGACCGCATTGCCAGACAACGCGCGGTCGCCCGCAAACAACGCACCGATATTTTTCGCACGGCACTTGTCGGCTATACCAATGCGGGGAAATCTACGCTTATGCGTGCCCTTTCTGGCGCCGATGTACTGATTGAGGATCGGCTCTTTGCTACCCTTGATTCCACCACGCGGCGCGTTTCTCTTGGTTATAACCGCGATATTTTGTTGTCCGATACTGTTGGTTTTATCAAAAAGTTGCCCCACCATCTGATCGCTTCTTTTCACAGTACTCTCGAAGAAGCAATTGAAGCCGATCTTTTGCTCCACGTTGTTGATGTCAGCCATCCAGCTTGTGAAGAACATATCGCCACGGTGATTGAGGTGCTTGGCGAACTCGACGTAGCCGACAGGCCGACGATGCTGGTGTTTAACAAAAATGATCTGTTAGACGATCAGACCCGACGCGAATATCTAATAGCGACATATCCCGATGCAGTCTGGCTTTCCGCTGAAACGGGCGAGGGACTCAAAGATTTGCGGTGGGCGATCTACAACCATCTTGAGGGCGACCGTCTGACGCTCGTGGTTCAGATTCCGCAACGCGAAGGCAAGCTCCTGTCAGAACTCTATCGAATTGGCGAAGTTTTGCACACGGACTACAAGGGCAACGATGTTTTAATGGAGGTTAAACTCAGCCAACACAATGCACAGCGTCTTTTGCCCAATGGTCGTTATCAAAGCCTGTGCTGAATACTGTACGGTGCGAGTCTGAATTCAGTATCTGATAAAAAAAACGCGCGTCATAAACGCGCGTTTTTTGTCTATCGCAGTGTCGATCAATCTGCTACCTGCTCGACCTCCTCTTGTTTTTTTATATCCATGTCTTCTTCCTGCTTCTCTTTTTCCTCTTCCTGCTTTTCTATATCTACAGAATTGGGTGCTACAGTACAGGTCCCGCGCAATACAGCCCCTTTTTGGACTATCAGCACCTGAGTTGTAATGTCGCCATCAACCTCAGCACTGGGGCCAAGCCTTACTGAGTGCGAGGCATCCAGAGGTCCTTTGACACATCCATCAATAACCGCATCTTTTACCTGAATCAAATCGGCATCTACCTCTCCCCGTGTACTGACGATCAGTGAACCAGAAGAAGTGATTTTTCCACGAAAAGTTCCATCTACGCGAATACTGTCGGCGATCTCAAAATGCCCTTCCACAACCGATCTCTCGCCTACAATCGTATTGATGGATTCTACGTGGTTCTGTTTGTTAAACTTCGCTATTTTCGAGGTAAGAAATCGAGCGGATTGCATGCCCGCCCCCCTTCGATAATTTCATAGTGTAAATGAGGCTCACGGCTTTGCGTTGAGGTACCCACCAGTGCAACGTATTGCCCTTGCCTAACATACTCTCCTTCTTTGACCAGCAGTGTGCGATTGTGACCATACCGGGTCGTATAAATTCCACCGTGGTCAATAACCACCATATACCCCAACTCGGGATCGAAATCTGCAAATGTTACCTGTCCATCGGCTGTGGCCTGCACAGGCGTCCCTTCATTGGCGGCGATATCAATCCCCGAATGACGATTTTTGAATATGCCCGTCGGAGATAGCACGCTGATGCAGGTGTCACCCGCTTCAAACGCGCGTGCCACCCATCCAACAGAAGGGGATACAGGCCAGATTGCGGGAACCCAGTGCATATCCAGACCATCACGTGGCTTGTTTTGCACCAATAGCGTTGTAACTGGATAGTCACCCTCAAGGTATCGTGCTTCAACAGGTGTTGGCGACAAGCCGGTGTGGCTGGCCAATATAGAACGCAGTGTTTGCTCTCCGACCTTCATGCGCGTTACCACTTGCGCCAATTCATCCACGCGGGTAACATCGGCGTACAGGCGCTCATTGTCCTGTTCAAGCATTTGTGCGGTGTGTTTCCAATACGTGGCTCTCCAGAAAAAAAACAGACCGACAAATACCATACACAGCGCCAAGACAGATCCCAGGCCTATCCCCAATAGCATGTGATAATTGAGCTTGAACTTCAGGGTTCTCGATCCATCATCTGGAATGACCAGTACCGAAAAATTTTTGCGTTGCCAGTTCAACATATCTCCCAATGCTTTTAGCACAGCGGGTGTGCAATATAAGGGGCACTAAACCAGAAGTCAACGGGCGTTTTTAAGTGTGTGATCGGCCAAAATGTGAAAAAGATCGGGCAAACACAGCCCCGCAAGTGCCCATATTACGATTTTGAAATCCATGTCCTTCAAGTCGTCAAACGACATTTTCCAACCCAGATCAAAAAATGCGTTCGCCATAGCAGCGAGAGCGTACACCACCAGAAAAATATAAAGCACGCGGGTCAAGGTGCCCACAATCGGCGTATGGGAAAGCCCTCTGTGTTTAAAAATATGGGAATAAGGCCGCCACAGCAAACGCAAAATCCCCCAGTTCTTCAATGGATCACTGGCTTTTAAGTCTAGATCGGGCGATAGTAAAAACGTGCCAAATAAATAGGCAATCACAAAGACAGTTCCGTATTCGACCATTTCATCGCGTCCGAAATATTCGACGAGGGGACTCCAAAAACAGGCTCCTATGCCGATGATGATTATCAGCAAAAAAAGATCAATCCGCGTATGTGTCTTACCCGATGGCATGTCAAACGCCCTCCACAAATCGCCCAATGACAAACCCGACGACGCACTCAAATTTGACAATCGTTATTGTGGCTGCCCTGTACCTTCAGACGGTTACAGAGGCCCACCGCTACGCACGCATTTATTTTTCGCGTCTTTTACTGTTCGCCACAAATTATATTCCCCATTGTATTCACGCAATATTTAGAAGAAGTGGTACTTAGTCGCGTCCTCTGAGCTAATCACTTGACCCCTGTATGCATCTGTAGTTGCTTTTTTGATTTTTCTGTAGCTCAGTGTTCATTTTCGGACACTACTGTCCCAAAATCGGACACTTTCGCGTACATCAATTTTAAGAAATTTTTCTTAACTTATTGTTATTTCAGCATTTGAATTTTTTTTCATGACTTTGGCACGGTTATTGCTGTAAAATTATGCACCTTATTTTTTTCAGAAAGAGCGGAGCACAACTTTAGTAAAACTGACCACTGGAGACGTAAAATGAAAAGTCTCAAAATCGCTTGGCGACGACTCAAACGTGACCGGATTGCCAGTGTGATGAGTGTATTGAGTTTAGTGTTGGGCATTACGTGTGCATTGATGGTGTTTGTACTTGTGGAAGATCGCTATCGCACGCGGGATGATTTTCACGACAACGCAGATCGAATTTTCTGGATCTATCGCACTAATGCGCTCGGTCAGACCGTATGGGAGCAGCGAAACGCATCTTTTCGCTCCGATGCTGGGCCATTTCTCTCCGATGAGTTGCGCGAATTGGGAACGGTCTGTCGTTATCGTTCAAGACGTCTTACTTATCTCTATGAAGACGAACATTTTCGGATGGATTATGCCGCGTATGTCGATCCCTCGTTCTTATCATTGTTTTCATTTTCCGTGCTTTATGGGAATAGCGAGGCCCTATCAAATCCGCAAAATATTCTGATTTCTCGAACACTGGCTGAGAAACTGGCGGGTGATGGGGCGATAGCTGACGTGGTTGGAACTTCAATGACTTTGGTACAAAACAATACGCGGGAACATTTTGCCATAAGCGGTGTGGTCGAAACGTTTTCGGATTATTCAAGTTTGCAATTTGATATGCTGATTCCGTATCAGCACATGACTCAGCGTGCATCTTCTGATCAGTTCAGTGAATTTGATAGCATGCTTTTTTTATATCTAAAAGAAAATGTTACATCCGATCATATAAAGCGCCGATTGCCCTACTTTTCAGATGCTTATTTTGCTAAACAGATTGACAACTATCGCGCCGAAGGACAATGGAGAAAGGAAGAGTCTCCCATCCATATCCATCTTCAACCCCTATCCGCGTTATCTGAATTTGAGATGTCGGGACTTCAAGTGATGAACATACCGCAGCAGTTTCTAATCTTGCTTTCTTTCATGGGGATTCTGGTGCTCATGGTAGGAGCCGTCAATTTTGGCATCGTGACCATTGGTCGACTCATGGCGCGCGGCACGGAAGTCGGCATTCGCAAGACCTTGGGTGCAACTCGCCGCCATATTGTTGGACAGACGATTCTCGAGTCGATGATTCTTTGTTTTATCGCAATGGGGGCCGCGCTGAGCGCGAGTGAACTATTGCTTCCCCATTTTGCATCTCTCTTTCCCTTTCCTCACTATAAGCCTCAGCTTCAATGGAATATGACGGTGTTCCTGTTCATTCTTGTATTGCCTGTGCTATTGGCAATTTTAGCTGGGTTCTACCCATCGTGGCTGTTGTCGCGGCTTCAGCCCGTAGATGCGCTCAAAGGTGAAACATCTCCGGGACAAAGAGCACTCCTGAGCCGATTTCTGCTGGTTGTTCAGTTTGCTGTGGCTGTATTTCTGATGATATCCTCCACGATTATGGTGCAGAGGATTGATCACTTTACTTATATGGATAGGGGATTCGATATGCGCCATTTGATGGTTATACAACCCAAAGTCTTGGGGGATGAGGCAGAAGTTTATTACGAGCGATTTCGCCAAAAAGCAGAGCAACTCCCAGGTGTTGTCGGATTGGTTGCTGTGAATAGTATTCCGGTATTATCGTCGCCAGGCATGCAAAAACTGACCGATTCAGAAGTGATTGTTTGGCATTATAAAGTGCGCGGCGATTTTCTAAAGACACTCGGTGTGGATTTAGTTGCTGGCAAGAATTTGGATCCAAACGGACCGACCAACGAGGTTTTGGTCAACGAACACCTCGCAAAGCGATTTGAATGGACGCACGCACTTGGTCAGACATTTCCATTTCAAGTAGGACAGGTTGAGCACCCCCAGGTTGTAGGTGTCATCTCTGACTTTTATTTTCAAAATATTTTGCCCCCCATGGGTCCCCTGGTCATTCACAAAGACCCCGAAACTAAGATTCGGGCTATTCTGGTGCGCCTCCAACCGGATATGGCAACAGAAACCAAGGGAATATTAAAGCAAATCTGGTCAGAAATCGCGCTAGGTGTTACACCGCAGTTCGGTCTTTTGAAGGATGAATTGGCAAATTCTACTCGAAATATCCGAAAGATAAATCAATCCATCGGCTATACGGCTTCATTCATGGCGATTATTGTCGCCTGTGTAGGATTGATCGGGTTTGCCCTGCACATGCTGTCCCGCCGCACAAAAGAAGTTGGCGTTCGCAAGGTTCTGGGAGCTTCCACACACTCCCTCTTTGTTTTGCTGTCCTTACCCATAGTTCGTCTTGCATTCATTGGGTGTATAATTGGATGCATCCTGGCCTTTTTTGCGATGCGTGCGTATTTGCAACGCTTTCCTTTTCAAATGCCACTGGAGCCAATGCACTTCGTGGGACCAGCGATAGGCTGTATCGCCTTGGCACTTGCGGCAATTTCATATCACACCATACGCATTGTGCGAACAGATCCCGTGAAAGAGTTAAAAAATGAATAAGCATAGGCAATACAGGCACGCACCGAAAGCAGGGCGTAGCCCCAAATTCGACAGCTATTTAAGCATCGGATGGGCTGCTTGTGATTGATCACAAAGAAATGGGATTAAGGAGAGCATTATGGAGAGGATCTCAAAAATTCAAGCATTGCCTGACATCGGACGCGATTTCATCGGTGTTGCAGGGCAGCACGATACATCGTTGAGTTTTCGCGTATTGAGGAAC
This sequence comes from Candidatus Latescibacterota bacterium, assembly GCA_965205975.1. Lineage (GTDB taxonomy): Bacteria > Latescibacterota > UBA2968 > UBA2968 > UBA2968 > VXRD01. Next base: position 2,951,593 of record OZ242195.1, on the reverse strand, counting down.
AGGGCCTTCTGGTTGACACAGTGACTGGAGTATATTTTGAACTGAATACCACAGCTACAGAGATGATAGAGATAATGTTGGCTGTGGACCAACCAGGCGATACCCTCGCCAAGTTACAAACGGAGTTTGACGTGGACGCTAATATACTGCAACGAGATCTGGATAATTTGTTGAACGATCTACAAGACTTTCACCTTATCCAGGTTCAGACTTGAGCTCTTTTTTTAAGTGTGGAATTCAATTGCGATAGATCAGAAATAGGGCAAAGCAGTTGGAATCATAACGTTAGCTAACGCATTGACCGGTCAGTGGTTATTTCTGTACTTTGCCCGAAAATCTATAAGAAAGGAGGTGATACGTATGTACCAGACTCCCAGTGTTAAACGACTTGGTCGCATTGAGGACCTGACGGGTTGGAATTGGGGGGGATGGCTTCTTGATGTGGATTGGTACCCCCACGACTGTTCTTGTTGATGAGGATACATCCAACGACTTTTGAATTTAGCCTCATTGGGTTGGGAGATCTGATCACTCTTCCAACCCAAATTTTCAGATATATCGCAAGATTGGTACGGGATACAGAATACATTTCGATCAATTCATTTCAATAATTGGGAGCAAGGTCTATGTCACGAAAAATCAGAGTTTGTATCATCACTTATCAGTACCCACCTGTCTGCATAGGTGGCGTCGCCACTGCGACTCGTCGGATCGCACGCAATCTTGCCGCCCAAAATGTCGATGTCCATGTAATCACACCGGGAAGTATAACCGTAGGTGAAGATGTGAAGTCATCGGTTGAAGATGGTCTTGTGGTCCATCGAACTTACCCATCTCTCAGTAAACGATCTTTCGGTAATTATCCCGATCCGTCTGAACTGCGAGAAATTGGGTTTTATATTGAGAAACTCCATTCAGAAATCAATTTTGACCTGTTTCATGGAATTTTTGCGCTTCCCCCAGGTTTGATTGCTGTTCTTGCTGCGCGAGCCGCAAACCGCCCCGTCGTCGTCAGCCTTCGAGGGGGAGATGTGGTGACAACTCGCTTCGATTGCAGGATGGTTCCTACACTGGTCTGGATATTGGAGCATGCCGATCTCGTAACATCTGTGACAGAGGAATATCTCGGCATGGCAAAGCAGATCACGGATATCTCCATGTCAACAGTTCTACCAAATGCTTTTGATCCTACCGAGTTTGTTTCATTTCGTCTCGCCAATGCGAAAGGTGATCATAGCGGTGTCCTGCGTATGTTTGGTGCGATGCTCGCAGATTTGAAATCGCGAGGAAAATGTCTGATTGGAACCGCAAGTGTTTTACGTCGCGTAAAGGGCTTTCACCATCTTATAGAAGCATTTGCTCAGGTACATTGCAAGCATCCGCACGCGCATCTGCTTGCAGTCGGGGTGATCCACGATAAGCAGGAAGCAAAATTATGGGAAGATCGCATCAAAGAACTAAACTTAGAGTCCCATATAACATTTACTGGTGGCGTTGCTCACCGCTATGTGATGCCATTTTTAAAAGAAATGGACATCTACGCATTTCCGTCGCTTTATGAAGGATCGCCAAATAGCCTGCTTGAAGCGATGGGAGCGGGGCTTCCGATTGTTGCATCCGACATTGATGGCGCACGCGCATTGATTGAAGATCGGGTTACAGGGCTTCTCGTACCACCTGAAAACGTCGATAATTTGGCAGAGTGCTTGAGTCTCTTGGTTGAAAATGAGGTTCTCCGTACTCAACTCGGCGAAGCAGCAAGACAGTCAGCACAGACCCGTTTTTCACCCTCCCGAGAGGTAGCCCAGTGGATGCAGGAATATACTCGTGCAATCGCGTTATTTGAAGGCTGCTAAATTTGATAAAAAAGGGACGATACGTTGTAAGTATCGTCCCTTTGCTTTCCTTTATTTTTGCTTTTCAGTTTTTAAAATCCTTTTTTTATCTGTACCTGCATCTTTCTTTGAAACACATCGCCTTTTATATCTACTGCCACACCCTTGATGTTCACAATGCCTCGTTCCATCTTTGGGGGAGGCAAACCACTCTCATCTTCTTTCATAAATAGATGCACGGCAAAAAGAATGGTTGCACCACCGGCTACACCCAATACTGCGGCGCGGGTGTCGTGACGCTTGGAATTATCGTAAAAACTTCGTGCGTCTGTAGCGTTACTGGCTTGTTTGTAAAGATCATAAGCATCATTGGCCTCTTTTTTTGCGTCGAATGCTTGCTTAACAAGAACGCCACCCAGGCCAAACATCAGCGCGCTGTGAAATTTTGATCGCATCAAAAAGTCCTTACCCACAGCCTGGGCAGGTACAGCCATGCTCAAGATCAGAGCAGCCGCAACCAATCCCACACCAGTTCGATAAAACATACCCATAAACTCGCCTCCGTGTTATTCAGGATTTCCGACAACAGGTGTGCCGACTTCGTTTTCTAAATTCGCCATTTCGATCAAATAGTTGTATTTTGACTGCACCAGATTATTGCGCGCATCAAACAAATCGCGCTGAGCAGTCAATCGCTCGAGGAATGTTCCCCCGCCAAAATTATACCGCTCTTCTTCCAGCTTGAAATTTTCTTCAGCCGCTTCCACTGCCACTTCATTTGCTTCAATCAAACGCCGAAAGCGCTCCAGGTTGAGATAGCGCTGTCGAATGGTTAATGCTTTTTGTCGTTTGGCCTGGTCTAACCGCTCCTGGCTGAGCAAGTATTGTAGCTTTTGGCGTTTCAAGTTGTTGCTCGTGTTGAAGTTAAAAATGGGCATGTTCACACTGAGACCAATACCATAGCCATAGTTCTTGAGGAATAGGTCTTCTATACCGCCAAATTCCTCATCCTTACCGATACTCCAGCTATAGGCATTCATGTTCATTGTTATTCTGGGATGGTACAAACTTTTCCTCGTTGCATTATAAGTGTCTCGGGATGCCAGCATACCGTACTTGCTGTCCAGGATGTCGGGGTGTTCTTTAAGGGCTATAGACAGTGCATCAGACTCTGAATATTGGGGAGACAGAAGTTCAAACTCTTCTTCTGATGGAATAATATCTACATCCGTGCCCAGACCCATTGTAAATGCCAGGTTCGACTGGGCGATGCGTACATCATTTTCTCGCTGAATCAGGGTTGCGCGCAAACCCGCCAGATTTGATCTTGCATTCGTCACCTGTAAAATTGCCGCGGACCCAATCTCATACAATGTCTCTGCTCTGCGCAGGCTTTCTTCAGATACTCGTACGCGCTCTTGTTGGACTTCTAATAGTTTAATCGTCTGCAAAAGTTGAAAATAGCGCTGTTTGGTCTGAAAAATGATCGTTTGGCGATTGCCAGTTTGTTGCATTTGCGTTTGCATCAGGCTGTTTTTCGCGCTCGATAGCTGGGAGATAATTTGACCGTCATAAATCGGCATGGTCAGGCCACCAATTCTGAAATTCTGTCCACCGGTAATGCGGTCTTCCCCCAATAACTGTACCAGCGTACCCGTCGTCTGATCCAGAACCTGCCCTTCACGAGGTCCCTGAACACCTCTGCTGATGCTCCATGACATATTAGAAGTGGTCGGGAAGAAACTATTTCGCGCATTATCTACCTGGGTCTCAGCAATCGCAACTGTGTACTTAAATTGCTCGATCTGGGCACTGCTCGTCAGCGAGATCTCCACGCATTCATTTAGCGTCAGGCGCATTTCTCTTCGCTCTTCCTGAGCACTTGTATTCACATGGGCAAAGATTATTGCCAATACTGCGATATATCTAAAACGCATCATTCAATTCTCCATGTTTCGGCAAATAGGGTGACTATCGTTGTTACAAGGGTTAGACGAAAAAAAGCGCAAAAAGTTACCGAGTATTTGTTTACTTGCCATAAAAATTTCAAGTGCTTAAGAAAATAAAAAGTTGCCAAAAGTCAATTGGAAAAAGTAGTCAGTGGTCAGTTACCCCGCATTACACCGGGGTTGAGGGGTTGGGACTGACAACTGGTAACGGTTCATTCGCCGCGGTCCATTAGAGAATATACCGTTGGAATAATTACCAGTGTTAAAATCGTGGAACTGATTAGTCCGGCGACGACGGTGATGGCCATTGGGGTGCGGATTTCTGCGCCATCGCCCAGGCCGAGTGCCATGGGCAATAATCCCAGTACGGTAGTTGATGTGGTCATCAAGATGGGGCGCAACCGCACTTCGCCTGCCTGCACAATTGCTTCCAATTTAGACATTCCACTGCGCCGCAGGTGGTTGATATAATCTACGAGTACGATGGCATTGTTCACGACAATGCCCGCCAGCATGATAACGCCCAAAAAGACCACTACCGAGAGAGGTATGCCGGTGAGAAATAGAATGACGATTACGCCAATTAGTGCCAACGGAATGCTAAACATAATTACGAATGGATGGAGGAATGATTCAAATTGGGAGGCCATTACGATGTACACGAGAAAAATTGCGAGGCCCAATGCAAAGGTCAAACTGTTCAACGATGTCTCCATTTCCTTGTTTTGTCCGCCAATGACCATCGATACATCCTGGGGCACTTCCATTGTTTCCAATGCTCGCTGAATCATAGCTGTCATCGTTCCCAGATCTATACCGCTCACATTGGCCGAAATTAGAACCGCGCGCTGTTGATCTATGCGCCGAATTTCACTGGGTCCTTCGTGTACTTCAATATCGGCCACTGCAGATAGGCGAATGGGCACTTGCTGTCGCCCCGGGTTCACCACCAGCCGACGCAACTCAGTTACTCCGGCGCGGTCAGCCTCATCTACGCGCACCAGTACATCAATGCGCCGGTCGGCTTCTCGAAATCGCGTTACCACATTGCCCTGTACTTTTTCGCGCACCAGCGAGGCGACCTGACGCACATTTAAGTTGTATTTTGCCAACAAGTCGCGCTTATAGACAATTTGCACTTCCGGATTGCCGCGCTGAAGGCTCGATTTTACATCGTAAAGTCCGGGAATTTCGCTCATTACCCGCTCGGCTTCGCGTCCCAATTGGGTCAATGTTGGCAGATCGTATCCGCGAATTTCCACTTCTATAGGCGTCTTAAAACTAAATAGTGCGGGGCGTGAAAAATCGGCTTTTATCTGCGGCAAATCCGAGAGTCTGTTTCGCAAATCAGCCATCAATGCGTCTTCGCGCTGTGCCAAAACACTTTCCCCCCTGATGCCTCCCCAAATACGCGCGGGCAATGTCAGGAGATCTTGTCCCCAACCCGCCATTACATTTTGGGGGTTCTCTGTTTCGATATCCTCCAGTACCACGGAAACAACCCCGGTGTGCTCGCCTTGATCAGACGATGCGATATCGGTTTTATCCACGCCAACGGTCGAAGAAATCGCACCTACATCATAAGCATCCATCACCCGCGATTCGATGAGTTTCAGGGTTTCATCAGTCATTTCGAGCGGCGTGCCTACGGGCAAACCAATATCCACATTAAATTCGCCCTGATGTACCTGGGGGATCAATTCATTGCCCAATCGGGGCAGCAAGACCATCCAGCATATTGCAAAGGGCACCACAGCACCCGCTATAATGCTCAGTCTGTTGTGCAAAGCCCAGCGGATAAAAGGCGTGTAAGCAAGCCGAATGGCTGCAAAACCGCGCTCAAACAAAAATAGCACTGGCGCGAGGAGGGGCAACAGGACAAGGGCGATTAACAGCAATGCGACCAATCCGGTTAAAAACACAAACATGAGTGTCAGAATCAGTATTTTGCCTACCAGGATGAGTGTTGTAAAGATCAGGAATCGAAGAAGAAAATAAACTGCGCCGAGGACAAAGAGCAGCAAAACACCTGCCGCGCCGAGGAGCACCGGTGCGATTTTTAAAACGCGCTTCCAGATCGCGCGCTCCCAGACCCAGCGGAACAGACGCTTCAATGTCCTACCTGTCCATTTCGTTTGTACACTCAGGTCGCGTCCCAAATTTTGGGGCGTCACAAATGCCAGCAAATCGTCCCATATTATCCGTACCCATGCTTTGCCAAACAGGTCGCGCTCCTCAGTCCAGGCGCATAGAGGTCCCCACAGGCGATTTATTTCACGACGCCATAATGGTCCGGAACCGAGCCAACAGTAAAATCCCCATCCGGGATAGATGATAGGGTATAGAAGAATCGCCAATACGGTGAATACGGCTTTGAGTGCCACGATCGCGATTACACTTGCAAGCCACAATGTGCGGGCAACGTATTCGCCCAACAAATAGATAAAGCCAATTGGCACGCGCATCAACAGCGTGCTAAAATTTATGGCGTGATATTGAAGCGCCTTTTCGTCCCTGTTTTTCAGACCCATGCCTTCGAGTAACCACGCGACTGAACGCAATTGCAATACTTCAGACTGCATCAGACGCCCGCCCTGTCCTTCGCTATCGCCGCGTGACAGATGCACTTGCCGCGAAGCCAGCATGGGGATAAAGAATAGCGCGACGCCCAGAGATGCCAGGAGTGAAAAGACAACGGTTAGTGCCATGTCGCCAAAAATCTGCCCGGCCACGCCCTCGACAAATACAATGGGAAAAAATACCGCCACAGTTGTCAGCGTGGATGCAAAAACCGCCCCGCCGACTTCCCCTGTTCCCCGGATGGTGGCCGCAATCATATCGTCGCCTTCTTCGCGGCATCTAAAAATGCTTTCCAATACGACAATGGCATTGTCAACCAGCATTCCGATACCGAGAGCCAACCCGCCCAGAGACATGATATTCAGGGATACGCCAAAGATGTTCATAGGGGCAAATGTCGCCACAATTGAAATCGGGATGGCGAGTCCCACAATAGCGGTGTGAGACGGATTGCGAAGAAAGATGTACAGGACCAGTATTGCCAACAACCCACCTATCACCGCGGTTTGTTTGACCTCATTGATCGATGATTCAATAAATGTCGATTGATCGGACAGCAGTTCCATAGCCACATCTTCGGGCAATGTAAAAGCGATAAAACTCGTCATTTCTTTCATCTGCACAAATTGCCGCACCTGTTCCCGCCGGTCGTTGGCTTTGGCTGCTTCGATTTCGCCCGCTTTGAGTTTTTCTATGTATGCCAATTGTTCGGGCGTGCCAAACAGGCGGTCGCGTACGCGCTGTGCTGTCGCCACGATATTGGCGTCGGCTTCCTTAAAAATTTCGATTTCTACACTTTCTACACCATTGACCCGCGTGATGATCTCCCGCTCTTTGTGCGTGCGATAAACCTGTCCCACATCCTTTACCCGAATTTCAATATTGTTGCGGTCGCCTACTACCAGATTGGCAATTTCGTCAATGGTGCGAAATTCATTCAGCGTACGCACGAGGTATTGTGTCTGTCCGTCTAACAAGCTGCCGCCGGCCAGGTTGACATTTTCCTCTTGCAATCGTCGGTTGATGGTGTTGATATTGAGTCCCATCAGTGCCAATTGCCTCTCGCTGATCTCAACCCGAATTTCTTCTTCGAGTCCGCCTTTCACACGCGCAGCAGCTACGCCTTTGAGTGCTTCCAATTCTTGTTTGATTTCTTCTTCGGCAAGATGGCGCAATACGTACATATTCTCGTTGCCGTAAATCCCCACGCGCATTATCGGGTCCTGCGTGGGATCGTAGCGCAATATCAATGGGCGATTGACCCCGCGCGGCAAATTGAGGCGGTCGAGGTTTTCGCGCACCGTTTGCACGGCGTCATTCATATTGGTGTCCCAGCCAAATTCCAAAATCACATCGGACATGCCAGGTCTGGAGATCGATGTGATACTCACGAGGTTGCTCACCACCCCCAGGCGCTGTTCAATTGGCCTTGAGATCAAATTTTCAATTTCCTCGGGCGCGGTATCGGGATATTCGGTACGCACTGTTAGCGTTGGATATGAAATGTCGGGCATCATATTTAGCGGTAGTTGCTGATAAGATACATAGCCAAATACGGCAACGGCCAGGACGACCATAAAAATCGCTACGGGCCGCCGGGTCGTAATCTCAAATGTGCGAGAAAAATTCCGTTTTATATTTTCCCGAGTTTCCGATTCTACGTTGTTTTGCATGTATCGCTCCGCATAAAAAATCAGCGAACCGCCCACATATTAAAGTCCGCGATTCGCTATTTTCGTAAAACGACAGGCAAACAAAAGATACCTCATTACGTCTTTTCCGCCTGTTCCCCAGTTGAGTCTGGCTTTGCGGGAATGCGCAATCCTTCACCTTCGATGATCCGTACTTTGGCTTTATTCTTCAAACCATTTTGTCCTACCACTACAATCTGGTCGCCTTTTTTTACGCCCGCGAGCACCTCGACAAATTCGGTGTCGTCAAAACCCATTTCAAAGCGTACTTTATTGACTGTGCTGTCCGATACGACAAATACATGCGGCATGCCATCGTCGTACACCACGGCTCGTTTGGGTACGAGTACAGCCCGGGGGTGGGTTGCTGTGACGATGTGTGCGTTGACAAACATGCCTGGCCGCAGCATCCGATTCTTTGATTTTAGTTCCAGAGTTACCTTAAAAGTGCCTGTCCCTGGATCGACTACCGGGCTGATACGCAATATCTTTCCCTGGAATTTTGTACCGGGCAAAAAATCTGTTGTTATGAGTGCGGGCTGTCCAACAGCCAAATTGTGCATGCCTTGCCCTGGCACGTGTACATATGCGATCAAGCGGCTCAAGTTGACCATTTCGTAGAGCTTTGTGCTGGCTCCAATGCGGTCGCCGAGCTTGACCGAGCGCCTTGAAATGACCCCGCTTACTGGCGCGCGCACGCGCGCATAATCGAGGGATAATCGGGCGCGTTCCCACCGAATTTTGCTCTGTTCAACATTGATCTTGAGGTCTTCGTATTCTTCTTTTGCCAAAAGTTGTCGATTAAATAACTCTTCTTTTCGCTTGAGCTGGCTTTCCAGCTTTTGATATGCCAATTTGGCCTCGGCTTCGTTGAGCTTTAATTCGTCGTCAACCAGTTCGATCAGCACCTGGCCCTCGCGCACATTTTCCCCTTCTTCGGTCAGTACGCGTCGCACCAACCCGGAACCTCGCGCGTAAATATCAATGGTTTCTTCGGCTTCTACTGTGGCGCTGTAGAGCACATGCTGGGAGATTTTGCCCGTTCCCACGACAGATACTTTTACGGGGACTCCTTCGGCGACTCTCGGTTTTTGATTTTGGCGCTTGGGATTTGGTTGCTTTTTGGCCTTTGGATTCGGTTGTTTGGTGCGCTGCTTCCTTGCGGCAACTTTGGCAGAATCAGCTTTGGCCGAATCAGCTTTGGCCGAACTGGTCTTTGCCGTGCTATCAGCAGATGCTTTGTCAGCCGTAGCTTCTTCACTGCACCCCGAAAATGCCCAGAGAAGAATTAGAATTCCGAGTGTAATTGATATACGCTGCAACATCATTTATCCTCACAGGTTGGAGTATGCCTGAATTCTACAAGACCTTTGACGCACCAGTGGCAAGACTGGTTTCGGAAAACATTATTAAATATACTGAACGGGTGTATAGTTTTCAAGAAAGAAATAAAATAAGGTGCTCGCATAACGACCACCTTATTTATGATACGCGATTGTGGATGCAGTTTTCATATTTCCAGCGATTGCCAGATGCTATCGGCGATGTCGCGATATATTTTTGCCAGAGGCGAGTCGGGATCAGAGGCTACAATTGGCTCTCCCGTGTCACTTCCCATTTGTACCTGTAGATGCAGGGGGATTGCGCCCAAAAATGGCACGTTATAGGCTTTTGCTGTGCGCTCGCCGCCTCCCTGGCCAAAGATCGGCGTTTCTGTGCCGCACTTGCTACATATATAAGTGCTCATGTTTTCGATTACACCCAGTACGGGTACTTCAACGGTGTGAAACATTTCGACGCCGCGCCGCACGTCTTCCAGGGCGACCAGAGGAGGTGTCGTCACGATGACAGCGCCATCCAAAGGGGTCGATTGGGTCAGGGTCAGTTGCACATCGCCTGTGCCCGGGGGCAAGTCGATGACCAGACAATCGAGCGGTGCCCAGGCCACGTCGCGCACGAATTGGGTTACCATTTTGGCCAGCATTGGTCCGCGCCAGATAATGGGCACACCATCGCCGGCGATCAATCCCAGAGATACCATTTTTACACCGTACAGCTCAAGGGGTTCAATTTTTTGCTCCGGTGTCATTTGCGGCTGCGCTTTGCTACCCATCATGATGGGTACATTGGGACCGTAAATATCCGCATCCATCAATCCCACCGCGTGTCCCGATTGTGCCATTGCCACAGCCAGATTTGACGCGGTCGTGGTTTTGCCCACGCCGCCTTTGCCACTGGCGATTGCGACGATGTGTCTGACACCCGGGATGGGTGGACGTTCTGGAATTGGTGGTGCGCTCACATGGTACTCCTATTTTATTTTATTGCATGTGTCTGAAAGCCGTCATCGCGGCATGGTTTAAGCCGCGATCCAGTTTATTTTTATTTCACCACAAAAATCATGAGCGACTATGCCGCTCTGTCTTCTATGACCAGGCTGCGTCCAACATTTCGGAGTGCTTTCATGATCTGACTGATATGGGAGAAGCAGTCCGGGTCGAGCAATTTGCGGATGGCAGAATCGCTCAGGTTTAGACGATTGGCGAGCGCGTCTCCAGTGATCCCTTGCTCGCGCATGACCGTATAGAGAGCCAACTTGGCGGCGGCGATAGGCGGTACTGCGACGAGTTCCTGACCGTCGGCAACAGGGCTTGGCGTTGGGATTTCCCGTTTCTGTTGGACGTACACAGCGAGCATGGCAACGAGAGCATCTTCGGCTAAGAAAAGAGATTCTTCCCTGGTTTGCGCCCCTGTTATGGCTCCGGGTACGTCCGGGAAGGTCACGATGAATCCCTCGCCCTCTTCATGGTCGGGAATCAGATTGCATGGATAGGCGTATTGCATGAATCAGAATTCCAATATGGCTTGTGTCACATTGAGTTTGACTTTTTTTGTGATTTCTTGGACCTGTTCAAGCGTAGGCGCATGTTGGGCGTGCATCGGCTCGCGCGGCGGTATATCCAGTTCCACACCGCCCAGGGGCGCGAATCGATCGTGTATAGCGCGTGCTAAATTGATGGGAGGCGTGTGCTCAATAAGCGCAGCACGCAAAATTATCCGCGCTTCCTCTTCCATTGAGTGGCCGTGCTCAGCCGCCTGGATGCGCAGACGCTGCTTAATGTCGTCGCTAAGATTACGTATTGTCATGCTGGCCATCTTCTTTACCTCCAATTTGAAGCACACATCGCGTATAAAGTTTACCATTATGACGCCAAATCATCAAGAAAAATTCTGAGTAAACAAATTTTGATGTGCTACTCACGCTCCGGCTCGAATACCAACTCCGGCACCACAACCTCCCAGGCATCGCATTTCGAGTGGTCGCGGTACTGCGGCTCCGATGCTTCGCGGCTCCAATCCACGATGGCGAAGACTGTGGCAGACCTGCACCGCATTCCCGGTGGGGGGTCAAACGCCTGAGCAAGACGCCCCACCACCATCCCTGACTGGTTCAGCAATTCCCAGGAGCCAGTTTTGGCAATCCGCGCCTCTATCGGATCGCCCGGCGACAGGGCAGCTATTGCGCGATGGACTGGATGGTTGGTGTAGTAACGCCCTGCGAATCCCAGATTGACCTCGCGCAGACTGGGCCGCCGATATTGACGTGCGAGTTCCAGGGTTTCCGGTTGCGAGTCACCGGATGTGCGATGTAGAACCGAGCCGTTGTTTGGAAAGGAATACGGTAGCGAGTGCAAGTGCCCTGAGTACATCGGAGATTCAGATTCCATTACGAAATCCGGTTGTGTACCTCCTGCTGGACGCGATCCTTGAAAACGCACGAGCGCGAGCGTCTGTCGGGCGCGTGTCATAGCCACGTAGTAGAGCCTGCGCGATGCATCCGGGTCTTCGCTTCTGTCGATTTTGCTCCAGCCTCCATCGAGTACCGCTATGTGATCAAATTCCAATCCCTTGGCGCGGTGTGCGGTCAACAGCAAGAGTCCGCGCTGGCGGCGGCGTATATCTCGCCCCCACTCGGCCAGCCACTCGATGAAGTGGGCCACTGGCACTTCTGTGCCGCCAGTTTCCAGGGCGTGCTCCTCCAGGGCTTGTTGTAGTAGCTCAATCCAGGGTCCTGAGGGGTGTGCATCTACCCAATTGTTCAGATCCGCACCTTCTACCAGGCGGGTATCTCGTCCACGTAGCCATTCAACAAATTCTCGGGTTTCCCGCAGGTGCCAGAAGCTCGGGATTTCTTCGTTTCCCATCTGCACTGGGATATGGTGGGTTTCGCAGAATGCACGTACCGGATCCAGATATTTCCACTCGCGTGCGATCACCGCACATGTGGACCAATCCCAATTCGGAGAGAGTGCTGCGAGACGCTGTAACTCTGCCATTGCGACCTGCGCTTGCGAGATCGGATCGCGCCAGGTGGATAGAATCTGGACTCGACCGCGAGAGATCGGGTCCAGCGCATCCCAGTCGCCACCGGACGGATCCTTCGCACGCGCCCGGTCAATGCGGATGGGATGTCCGGTCTTCATCCGTTGGCGCGCCGGAGTGATCAGCGCGTTAGCCGTGTCGATGATGTGGCTGGTGGAACGGTAGTTGTCGATCAGATAGGTGGGTTTTGGCCCGTAATCTGCTTCGAAACGACGGATGAACTCTACCGAAGCACCGTTGAAGGCGTAGATGTTCTGGTCGTCGTCGCCTACTGCGAAGAGGGTGAGCTTGCGATCTTCATCTTTCAGGGTTCGTCCGGCCAGGGCAGATATCAACTCGTATTGATCCGCGCCAATGTCCTGGTATTCATCTACCAGAATCCAGCGGAAACCCGCGAGAAGCCGTTCCCGCTGATCGTCTGCTTCCTCCGGCTCCAGCCCCTCTCCGCGCAGCAGTGCCGTTGCCTGGCGCAAAACCTCTCGGAATGCATCTTCGTCGAGTAGCCGGCGTTCTCGCTCTTGAAAGCTGACACCGACCAGTCGCATGGCGAGAGCGTGACAGGTGAGCACGGTTACTCCGCGGGCGTCGTCGCCGATCAAATCTATGAGGCGTCGCCGGATCTCGACTGCCGCGTGTCTGTTGTAGGCCAGAGCCAGAATGCCGCGGGGATTTTCGCGCCTTGCGCGTATGAGGTAGGCGATGCGATGCACCAGCACGCGCGTCTTACCGGAGCCGGGACCGGCGAGCACCAACACATTCGTCTGTTCCCGATCATCCGCGACGATGCGCTGCTGGATGGGATTCTTCAAGCTTTCGACGATGGCCCGCCACGATTCGGGTGTGGTCTCCCGCGCAATCTCCTTGTCCCGATCAGGCAGCCAACGGCGAAGAAAATCCTCCTGCTTCAGGCTGAAGTAGTCAAGGGCCAGACGCAGAGCCTCAGCCATGTCGTCGAGACCCCGCTGTGCGAATTCTACCATTACATGGATCTGTAACACCTGCCCTTTGTAGTGGAAATCGAGCGGTGCAAAATCGGCATTGGCGAAGCCGCGCCTCTCCTCCTCCAGCCGAATGGTCATGGCCGGACGGAATACTGCAAGGCCCTTGTTGAGACGAATGGCCTCTTGATCGTGCAGCCATAGGAGGGCGTGATGTAGCAACTTCTCAGGATTGCTACTCTCTATAAATAGGTCGGACGTGATCGCTTCCAATAGTTTGCCAAGGGTGGTCTCCGCCAGTAGATCCAGGCCCCGACTCCCGGGTTGCAGGCAGGCGAGTAAGTGATCCAGCAGGCGTTTTGCTCCCTCGCGGCGACGCGACGCGAGTTCTTCCAAATCCGACCATTCGCGTCGCAACATTACCTGCACTGTCTCTGCGTCTCGTCGTCGTACCCCGAGGCTGCCAGCGTCGCCCTCTTCGCCGCGTCCGTCGTTGGCGATGCTGCGGAGAATGCGCCATAGTCGTTCCGGCAGGGGATCGGTCACGCCCTCATCCCTCAGGGTTTGCGCGGCGACGCGCAAATGCAGGATTGAAGTGTCTCCCTTGCCCATATCCGGTGCGACTTCGCGCATCTGCGAGATCAGGGCGATCTCCAACTCTGCCGCTTCATCAAAGCGCTTGAGCGAGTTACGCGCCACTCCCGCGTGGACAAAGGCGGTCAGCGCCGTATCGTTGCTGGCGATGCCCAGCCGCTCCAGATCGTACAGGGCACTGCGTACGCTTTCGGCACTCAGGCCGGATACGCCCATCAGTTCGTCGGTAGAGATGCCCTCATCGGGATCGGCATCGATCAGTGTCTCGGCGATTCTAAGTAGTCGTCTCCGGTGGTTGTCGGTCATGGGCGCCTTCGCCAACCGACTGCCTGCTTCCTCTACCGAATCCACCCGAAGAGACGAGGGAAATACCTGCACCCGGTTCTCATCTCTGGTCAATAGTATTGACTCCTCAAGCCAGGATATGGCGGTTCGCACGCGGGTATCGTCGGTGGTTGAGTCTCGTTCGAATACCTTTTCATCGTCCTCGCTGAGGATTTCGCCTGCAGTGGCCACGACCTCGCCGTCCAGACGTTTTTTTCGATCCAGGTTGCGCAGCGCTCTTAGGACGCCGTGAATCTCTCGCCGGGTGAGCCGCGAACGCGCCGACAAGCCGAACTGTCTCTCCACATCGTCCGTCGTATAGAGAAGTACGCAGCGCGCCATCTGCCGGTCTCGTCCGGCGCGACCCGCCTCCTGCAGGTAGTTCTCCAGCGACCCGGGAATATCGGCGTGGATTACCAGACGCACATCTGGTTTGTCGATGCCCATGCCAAAGGCGTTGGTGGCCGCGATCACGCGTAGCTCGCCGCTGATAAAGCACTGCTGCACATTCTTCTTGGTCTCGGGCTGTAGCCCCGCGTGAAAGTAGTCTGCCGCGATCTCTTTGTCCTGCAGGAACTCCGCTACCTCTTCGGTCTGTCGGCGTGTAGCACAATAGACGATGGCACCTCCGGGCATGTCCGGTGGCAAGTCGACCATTAGAATCTGGTGGATGTGCGAGAACTTCTCGCCCCCGGTCGTCGGCACTACTATGAACTCCAGATTGGTGCGATGAGAACCGCCATCAAAAACCTTTAGTCTTATACCGAGTTCGTCCTGAAAATATTGCTTGATGTCCACTATCACATCGGGCTTAGCGGTTGCGGTCAGGCATAGCACTGGTGGAATCGGGTCCTGCCCCGCCTTTTTGCGGATGACGCGTCCTATGTAGCGATAATCGGGCCGAAAGGTGTGTCCCCACTTTGAGAGGCAGTGGGCTTCGTCCAGCACCCAGGCACCGATTTCGCGTTGATCCAGTACCCTGTGCAGAGATCGATTGCGGAGTTGCTCTGGTGAGATGATGAGGATGCCTGTGTCCCCGAGTCGAACCCGGTCCAACGCATCGGCTCGTTCAGGCATGGACAGCAACCCATTGATGGCTACACAAGAGCCGATCCCATGAGCCTCCAGTCCCGCCACTTGATCTGCCATGAGCGCGACCAGAGGCGAAATTACCACCGTGAGAGCACCGGTCTTGTCATAGCGGGATAAAGCCGGGATCTGGTAGCAGAGCGACTTACCGGTGCCGGTGGGCAGAATGCCCAGCACATGCTCCCCAGCCATCGCTGCCTCGACAATGGCCTGCTGCATGGGCTGACCGTCTTGATCCACCGGTTCTGAACGAAAATCGTCAAATCCAAACCAGCGTTTAAGCTCTTTGCGTGGATTGTGTCTCTCTCCGCACCAGTCGCAGTCCGACTCGCCACAGGGCATATCCCGTAGTTGGCGAACCAGCTTACTGGCTTCTGGAAACTGATGTCGTACCCACGGAGGCATCACAGAATTACCGCCGGAAACTGATAGCCAGGCCAGCGCGTAAGCCAGTGGCCAGCCGCTTTGAGCGACATTATCGAGAATGTCCTGACCGCGATTCTGGCAGGCGATGCCCGCAAGTCGCTCGTGGATCGCCGCGTTGGCTGCTGCTTCAGTTGGTTGAGGTGAGTACCTTATGGCAGCGAAAACGGCGTCGAACCCCGCGCTGTCAGGTCCTGTTCCGGTCAACCAATGCCATGCAGCGAGTAAGCTAAGTGGCGCATCGCGTAAGGCGGTTTGCTGACTGCCAAAGACTTCCAGCGCGAGTCGGGCGTCGAGTTCCGGGTCGTTCAATCGTCCGCGTTTGAGCTGTCCGTCCTGATAGTGTTTGACGAGGTGGTGATAGGGATTGCGGGGAAATGCGAGGGGGTTGAGCCACAATGTATCTACTGGCGGTAGGTTCAGCATTCGTAGATTGGGTTTTGCAGCTTTAAGATGTGGTAGATCGAAATTGATCAGGTTGTGACCGAGCAGAAAGTCCGCGCCATCAGCGAAGTCGTCGAGCTTAGCCAACGCCGCTGCCAGATCGCCGCCGTGGAAGACCAGCGGTTGTTTAACATCCGGACGCACTGCGGCGAATGAGTGAATGCGGTGATCTTGCTTGCCGACTTCGAGGTCCAGTGAGAGAAAATGGGGAGAAAGACCCATAGCGATGTCCACATTTTCACTTCTGCGTTGCCATGACACATTCTGCCAGCTTGGGAATGCCTTCTCGGATTTGTGCGAGGGATGCGTAGCCAAATGCGAGGCGCAGGTAGGGCACGTCGTCGTGGTGTACGTGAAATGCTTTGCCAGTGGCGTAGTCGATCCCGTGGGATTCGGCGATTTGTTCGCATTTGATCACATCGGTGGCATCGGGCAATTTGACCCAGATAAATAATCCGCCTTTGGGACGGCTGAACCATTCAAAAGCGTCGGGAGATTGTCCCAGCATTTCAAACATCAAGTCGCGCTTTTCTTTTACGATTGCGTTGATGTTATTGACATGGGTCCACAGATGCTCGCGGAAGTATTCGTACACAATGGCTGCGGCCAGCGAACTCGTGCCGCCATCTCGACGAATCTGCAAAATTTTGCCCAGGAGAGGTTGTTTGGTAAAAAAGCATCCCAGGCGCACACCTGGACCCAGAATTTTGGAGAGTGATTCAATATGTACCACGGGGACTTCTGATGGCAGGGTGTAGAGCGAAGGTACGTAATAATCGTCTTCGTACACTGTGTCGGCATAACAGTGATCTTCGACGACAGGGATCTCGTACTGTGCGGCAATTTGCAACAATTCTTTTCGCCGTTCAAGCGGCATAATCGCACCTGTGGGATTTTGGAATGTTGCGAGTACATAAATGAATTTGGGCAGTTTTCCGTTAGTGGCTCTTTTTTTTAATTCGTCGGATAGTGCGTCCATGCGCATGCCGTGTTCATCCACGGGAATGCTCACTAATTCCGCGCCTTCTTTGTTATACGCGCCAATTGTGCCGGAATAGCAAAATTCCTCCATGACGACGCCATCGCCAGGCTGATCGATAAACATCTGTGCCATTAAGGTCACGGGTTGCATTGAGCCATTGGTCAATGCGATTTCTTCAACGGGAGGGGCGATCCCTTCGCGTCGCAACAAGCGATCGGCCAGGACCTGTCGCATCGGTTGATATCCCAATGTACCGGGATAAAGTGCCAGTTCATTACCCATTTCGGGCAAGATACGCATGGCGGCTTCGGCCAATTCCCGCTTGGGAAATGATGCCGGATCGGGACGTCCGCTGCCAAAAGGATATCTCTCCATGTGATTGCTCTCCTGAGTATTTGAATTCGCTGGCCGGTTTAATACCCTTTTTCTCGCGCCTTCATGCG
The DNA here is from genome assembly GCA_965205975.1 of Candidatus Latescibacterota bacterium. Lineage (GTDB taxonomy): Bacteria > Latescibacterota > UBA2968 > UBA2968 > UBA2968 > VXRD01. Next base: position 2,933,918 of record OZ242195.1, on the reverse strand, counting down.
CGGATCGTACATGGCCAGCAACCCTTCTTCAACGATCTCAATCATTCGAACACTGGCGGCAGCCGCGCCCTTTTTGTTAATTTTGTATCCGACTGAACTCAAATAATCTGGCGCGGCCTCGCCGAACTCTTCTTCTATACTTATCCATTCATTGCCCTCTGAGTGTACCCGAGGGGCTGCGACTGACCATTCGGGATCTTCGTCGAGTACTAATCTTCGCGCCAAAACCTGAAAGACAGAAGATGGGATACGTGTTCCGCCGGACGCACCCACAGTCAGGACGGGTTCGCCATCTTGCAACACAATGGTTGGGGCCATGTTCATAATGGGGGCTTTGCCGGGGGCAATTGAGTTTTTTAAGCCCGAACCGGGGTCAAACCGCGACATGCCCGCATTCATCAACAAGCCCATGCGGGGAATTGTTACAAGAGAGCCATAGCCCGGTCCATGCGTGAGGGTTAGAGCGACCATATTGCTTTGCGAGTCTATCGTGCAAATATGCGTCGTGCCACCCGTATAAAACGGTCGCAATAGCGATTGTCCGCGTTTTCCTTCGGCAATATAGGTGGCAATTTCTTTGGCATTTGCACCGATATTGATATCCGATATCAGCATGTCTATATCTACCTGCATTTGCTTTGGGTCGCCAAAGTGCCGGTATCGGTCCATCCAGGCTGCGCGAATAATTTCGACCATGCCATGGGCCAACCGGGCGGAATCTCGCGCGTAGAGGTCTAATTCGGCTTCGTCGGCTATGGCACACATTTGTGCCAGGCTCAATCCAGCACTGCAAAGGGGCGAGCTGTACACATCGTATTCCATACAAGCCGTTTTTACGGGGTCAACGATCTGAGCTTCGTAATTTGCCAGATCATCTCGTGATAAAATCCCACCGTTATCCTGAATGTGTTTGACAATGCGCTCTGCGATGCGTCCCTCATAAAATTCACGCACCCCTTTGTCTGCAACCTGACTGAGCATTCTGCCCAAATAGGGATTTTGTGCACGATCTCCACTTTTGGGCACTTCGCCACCGATCATCAATAAGCGGGTTGTTTCTGAAAACTCGCGAATGCGCGCTTCGCTTCGGGCAACGCCCGTAGCGTAGTTTGCAGATACCCGAAACCCGCGTTCACATGCGCGAATAGCGGGTGCGAGTACTTCGGACAGTGGCATTTTGCCAAATTTTTCCAGGGCCAGAGCCAGACCTGCCAGTACGCCGGGAACGGAGATGGCCTTATAACCGATTGAATTCGCATAACCGCTGACAGCAGAACCAAATCGCCCATCGGAGCGCGTTACGCGGAACATCCTGTCATGAGCCTCTTTGGGCGCGACTGTATTAAAGTCAACGCAGACGACTTCACCGCCAATATAGGCGGTCATCGCGCCGCCATAACCGCCAATTCCGCACGATTTAGGTGCCAAAATACAGGCGAGAAATGCCGCTGTAACAGCGGCATCGACGGCATTACCACCCTTTCTCAATACGCTTACAGCCGCAGAATCGGATTCGGGTTGTCCAACTACTGCGCCGTATTCAAACATTGCTGCCACAGGCAAAAACTCCCTTTTTTGTTTGTCAAAGTTGTCTCGCTGGTCAGGTTCGCAGCGAATTGTAATTGATAACCACTTTAATGGCCCCGTCGAGGTGATCGGTAAATAACTCATACCCGTGCTGAATCTCTTCAAAGGGCAATACGTGTGTCACCAGAGGTGCCACGTCAACACGCCCTTGTGCGATCAGGTCTCGGGCAAGAGAAAAGTTAGGTACCACATTGGGACCGACTGTGGAGATCAGGTTGAGATTTAATCTGAAAAATTCGGGATATGCAAATGGATAATACGCATCGTCGGGTACGCCAAAACACAGCAGTGTGCCCAGGTGGCGCACGAGTTTCATGCACGAATTGAGCGTTTTTGTCTGATGGCCGACTGCTTCGACCACCAGGTCCGCCATTTTGCCGTTCGTGATCTCGCGGATGGCTTCCACGGGATCGTCTTTATCGACGTTGACGGTATGGGTTGCGTGCATTTTTTTTGCAGTGTGTAAGCGGTAATCCAATTTGTCGAGTCCAATTACGGTTCGCGCGCCCAAATTGGCCAGCATGTGCGTGAACATCAATCCCATAGGGCCTTGTCCGACAATTGCCACATCACTATCGACGATGTTGCCGAGTTTTTGACACGCCCATACGACTGTGCCCAGGGGTTGTGTCATCAGTATTTGCTCGTCGGGTACAACCCCTTTTGGCAGTGGAATGGTTCGGCTATCAGGGGCACAAATATATTCGCACAATCCCTTTTGTGCATCGGGCAATGCAAGGACAAAATCGCCGGTTCGAAATTGATCAGATGTCGATTCAACGACTGTGCCCAGGCATTCGTGAATCGAGAGGCCAACGCGCAGGGGATACGGGTCCCCATTGACATAATCGACAAATGGTGCGCGTTTTGCTTTGCGCGGATTGAGTCGCGCTCTTTCTGCCAGTTCGTTGTGATCGTAATCCCACAATGGCACGTCTGAACCGCAAAGACACGCCCGTTCGAGTTGAATTTTTACTTGCCCGGCACCCATGAGTTGTGGTTCGTCTGTTTCGACGACCACAATGCGTCTGGGTGCGACGATTTGTGCTGCTTTCACTAACATCTCCCGGTTTAAATTTACCCACTGTTTTTTTAGAACGCGTAATATAGCTTGTCACAATCGAAAAGTCAATTTGCCATTGCGCATATGTTTATAAAAAATAAATAAAAAGTAAAATCCCCTTCTACATTTGATAGTAGAAGGGATATTTTGTGTGTTGTCTGTAGATCTATTTACCCTTTGATTGCTCGGCAAGGATATCGATGACCTGCGCGAGTGTTCGGTTTCTATCTCGCGTTTCAGGTGCTTCGTCTGCAAGTGGTGTTTCGCTGACGAGTCGGTACATGTCTGCAGCGCCTTCGTATATTTTGGGCGTGAGTCCCAAATCGCCGAAGGTTTTGGCAATTTCCTCCATTTCACCTATCCACCGCTTTGCTTTGGTCGGCATTCCCGGCAAGCCCCGCTCCATGCCCGCCAACCGGTCTTGCTGACTCATTTCCCACTCTGCGATCAATCCTTCGTACAGGCCCATGCGCCGTGCGGCGATGAGCAATTCCGTTTGTAGCGCGGTCGTCCCTTTGGTCTGCGCGGCATAGCACATTTTTAAGCCCGATGCCTGTCCGATTTCATCGCCGACTTTTCGCGCGTCCAGCCCGTAGTCGTTCAGTTTTTCAAAGACCGATGTGTCTGGGCCCGAACAGTAAAACCGCGTGCCTCCAGGCTGGCGCGGCGGTCCGCCGATAATACCCGCATCGACAAATACACTGCCCGCGTTTTCAATTGTTTTGCCAATGCGCACAGTTGTTGCCGGGGCTATGGCATTGCAGTCGGTATATACAATTTGTTCATTCGTTTCTTTCAGGGCGTCAGCCACGCGAGCAGCTACCGATTCTGATGCTGCGGGGACGAGAATGCATATTACGAGTGAAGCTTCGCGCACGAGGTCGGAATATGTGGGCACGTCTTCGATTCCCGCTATTTCTGCGAGTTTGCGCGTGCGCTCACTGCGGCCATTGAGACAGGTTATTACCCGGGCGCCATTGGCTATTGCCACTTGTCCGACCACATGGCCCATGTCTCCGGGGCTGAGTAAACCGATTGTGAAGGTTGACATTGGTATCTCCTTTCTTAATCTAAAATCGATCTGTCCACCACATATACGGATTGCCTTTGGGAAACAGGATATCCAGCACGGGTAGCAGTTGTCTGGATATCTTTATTTTATTATAAGCAATATCTACTACCTGTCGATACCCCATTACCAGTTGTGTCAACGCCATTTGAGGCATTGACACCTGGGCACGGCCACCAACATCGGCCATGACAATATCCGACTCGGAAATCTCGAAGCCCACGCGCCCAATGTCCGTATCAATGGCAAATTCACCTGTCCAATTCAATTCCGAGTGCGCCCATCGTTTTTGGAATACGGGCAGCAATTTTTTCATCAGACGATTCAGATGAATAATGCGTCCCATTGCGCTTTGATTAAACGGATACGCAATCAGACACGAACATCCCAAGGGTATGCACAACGAGATAAATGGATCATCGCAAGGCAGATGAAAGAGTACTTCTTCAGCGCCTGCACGTTTTGCTCGTCTTGCGATGGTTTTCCCAACAGAGGCAAGTGCTTCGCGGTCCTTTCCGCACACTTCTGTTACCACAGTGCGCCCCGCCTGTATGTCGTAAACCGCATATCCACGCACCCGGTTCTGGGCGTCACACACTACCAGAAATTTTCCCGCACGGCGAACCGCATCTTTGCCTAAATTTGGCATATACCATCTCGGTTGCCAGTTCTTTTGACGTGCGTCCATGCCTGAGCGCGCGGCATTGTAATTTCTGTACAATCGGCGCATTGCCTCGTGATCAGCCCTGCGCCCTCTCCGCGCTTTCAAAGGGCCGTTCAGCGACAATAATTGCGATGTTTTCAACCACATAGACTGATTGGCAAATACCACGGCATACCCATATCGATGATAAAAATCGTCAATGCCAAACAAAATGCTCATGTCGCAGTTCTGGCGCTCCATCAGTGCAATCGATTCCCACATGGCCTGACTGGCATATCCTTTCCGGCGATGATTGGAATCCGTCCATACGCCAGCAATGCCGCCCATTTTTACAACAGCAGAATCGATCTGCATGTGTTTTTTTACCACACCGAGACCACTGACAGCCTGCGCGTCCAACAACAGACTGATCTGCCACCGGCTTTTGCGGTCTTCAATCGCGGTTCTCAATTCAGCCACCTAAATTGTCCTTTTGCATCAACCACAGTCGCACGTAATGCCGTCTTTGGTCCGGGTCTGGATGGTCTTGAAATGCCGTTCGATTGTGCAGGATCCAGTCGTTGTTGGTAAATAGCATTTGTCCGGGTGCGAGATCAAATTCCACGCACATTTCGGGACGCTTTAATATGTCTTCAACGGCTTGTAGTGCGCGCTCTTGTTTTGATGTGAGTGGCACTCCTGCTTCCCGATGTCCCATCTGGATATAATAATGCAGGTAGCGCATGATTAGTGTTTGTTTATCCCAGGAAAAAACAGGGGTCTTTTTTACAGGTGCTTCGCCCGGGAGATATTGTCCGCGTCGGTCAAAATAGAAAGATGAGTAGAGCGCGTTTAGAACATTGGGCGTTTGCTGGTGTAATATATTGTGTACTGCATAGGAACTGATCAGTTGACTGCGCCCACCCGATCGCGCGGTGTTGATACATAACAGACCGACTATTTCGGGTACTTGCGTTCCGAATGCGCCATCTGTGTGAAACGAACTTTCTGCGTTGGTTACAGAAAAACGCGCGCCCGATTTTACATCTCGCCCGGTGTCCTGTACGTCGTATAGTAGCGTGCCTTCAATATTTTGTTCAAAGGGTACGCCCAAACATTGTCCAATCATCCAATATGCGGCTCGCGCCTGGTCCCGCGTGTAATATTCTACGGGCAAATGCTCAATGATAGCAAATCCGCGTCCGGTTTGCAAAGCCTCTGAGATGGGCTGAAGACACGGCGCACAAGCGATGGCGTCGGAAACGCGAAGATCAAATATTGCGTCCGCTTTCCGCACTTCGCTGTTCAATGCAGACAAATAGCGTTCGGATAATGTGTAATACCATTCAGAAGGCGCATCAATTGTTTCAGCAGTCCACGCGCGGGCGTCTGTTATTTGTTTGTTTAACATAATGAAACTCTTTTACCTTGCTTTCTACAAGTTTCTCCTGTTATTTTTTACTGATATTCTAAGGGACAAATTGCACTCTGTCAAGCGTTTGGCATTTGGAGGAGCATCGCGCTATGGAGATTGAAAAAGTCGTTATTCCGGTTGCTGGATTGGGCACGAGTCTGTTACCAGCGACCAAATCTCAGCCCAAAGAGATGTTGCCCGTGGGGCGAAAACCCGTGGTTCAGTATGTGGTTGAAGAGGTGGTTGAGCAAGGGTTAAAAAAGATACTCTTTGTGACGGGAAAGGATAAGCGAACGATAGAAGATCACTTTGACCGGGATCCGGAATTGCAGAATTATCTCTCGGAGAGCGATCACACACTCGATGAGCTTGATTATGAAAAAGAAGGGGTTAAATTTTTTTATACGCGACAAATTATTCCCACCGGGCATATTACGCCCGGGGGGATAGGGGATGCCATTAGCAGGGCTGAGGATTTTGTTGCAGGCGAGCCTTTTGTGGTTGCGTTTGGCGATACGATTATAAAGTCGGGCAATCATGCGGGTCTCGTGCGGCGGATGATCAAATCGCACTGCGAAAATGGGTCCAGTTGTACTATTGCGGTTGTCGAAGTGCCCCAGGGCGAAGAAAACCAGTATGGTATTGTCGAGCCTGTGAATGGCGAGTCTGAAGACGATTTTGCAATCGCACATATTGTGGAGAAGCCCGCACCGGAAAATGCACCGAGCAATCTCGGCGTGGCCGCGCGTTATGTTTTTAATCCCGAAATTTTTACCGCTCTCAAACGCACATCTCCCAGTTACAGGGGCAAGCTCGAGCTTACAGATGCGATTTCGACGCTTATTAAAATGGGGCACCCTGTCCGCTGTATCAAGTTGTATCCCGAAGAATTGCGCTATGATATCGGCGATTTTGAATCGTATTTTAAATCTTTCATCGATTTTACTCTCTTTGATCAGCGCTATGGGTACCTTCTTCGCCAATACCTGCAAAAGCGCTTGAGACAATTCTAATGACCCATGCGTTTCTTTCCACTGCCCCAGGGCGCTGTGGCATTATTGGCAATCCCACCGATATGTACGGCGGTAGCGTTATTTCGTGTTCAACGCAGGAACGCGCCGCGGTTTTGATTGCGCCGTCTGATGTGCTCAGTTTTGAGGTTGCCGGGCAGCGTTTTGAAGTGCATCGCTCCGAAGATTTGTATCCGGATGGCGACTATTTTGATGTGGCCAGGGCTATTGTCCATTTTCTGGATCTCGGTAGTGCGAAATTTTCTCTGCGCTGGGCGTGCAATGTGCCTTTTTCTGCCGGGCTTTCCAGTTCGTCAGCTATGAGTGTGTCTATTCTCAACGCGATTTTTGCATTTCTGGGACGCGATGAGCATCCGTTTTTTTGCGCTGAGATGGCGCGGCATATTGAATTGAACTATATGGCGTTATGTGGGTATCAAGATGCGTATATGTGCATGTTTGGCGGTTTGAATTATATGGATTTTAATGGCAAGCAGTTTTACCGCGCATTTGGCGATGAACCTTATGCGACTGTTGAGCCGCTCCACGAGCACGTTGGGGATTATCCTTTTGTGCTGGGGCATACGGGTGTCCAGCGCTCTTCGGGTACAGTTCACCTGCCGATTCGAGAGCGCTGGTTAGAGGGCGATCGAGAGGTCAGGCGTTGCTATTTGCGGATTGCCCATCTGGCACGTATGGGCAAACGCGCGATTCTCGCCAAAGATTGGGCGCATCTGGGCGCACTGATGATAGAGAACCACGAGATTCAGCGCGACCTGGGCGGGTCGGGCCCGGAAAATGAGCGGCTGATTCAGGCTGCATTGGATGGTGGCGCACTGGGCGCAAAGCTCGCTGGCGCGGGGGGTGGTGGTACTATTATCGCGCTTGCATGCGATATGAAACCCGTTGTTGAGGCTATGAACCAGGCTGGTGCCAGTCGCATTTTGTATCCCAAACCCTGTCCCGGTGCGACTGTTATTCCGCTTGAAAACGCAGCGGACCGAGAGCGAGCCGAACGAGAACTCGTCCAGCGCAGTGAGCAGGCGGATATTGCGCGAATGGACGAATAGACGAATAGACGAACCCCGCCCCGCCGCCCAAAGTCTTTACAACCTCCGTCGTTGATTCGTAGATTCGTAGATTCGTAGATTCGCTATGTCCAACTTCCGCATCCTTTTTCTCGCGCGTCGCTATCCGCCCAGCGTGGGGGGTATTCAGACGCATTGTTATAATCTCTATCATCGTTTGATTGAGATGTGTTCGGTCAGACTGGTCGCACTGGGTAGAGATTCGCTTTTGCATCTGATCTGGTTCGTGCCTTATGCATTTTTTGTTTCTTTTTTTTGTGTTCTTTTCAGGCGGGTTGATGCGATTTATTTTAGCGATGGCGTGATTTGTTCTATTGCGCCATTTCTGAGGTTGTTCACGCGCATGCGTTTTGTGGTGACTATTTACGGTTTGGAGATGACGTTTTCCAATCCGATATTTAGCCGCATGATGCGCTTTGGGGTTTCGTTTTGTGACAGGGTAGCTGTTATCAGTCAAATTACCAGGGCAGTTAGTATTCAGGCTGGTGTGCCCGTTGAAAAAATTGATATTATTTATCTCGGTATCGATCCGCCCAGTATTCCCAGGGCGCAGCGCGAGGCTCTCAAAGCGCGATTTGAAGCCGAACACGGTGTTCAATTTGGACGGGATAAAATTGTTCTGAATTTCGGCAGGCAGGTGCCCCGCAAAGGTGTGGCCAAATTTTTGGAATGCGGCGTGCCTTTGCTCGATCGAGATATCAAACTGATCGTGAGCGGTTCTGGGCCAGATGCCGAGCGCATTCGCGAGATTTGGGAAGAGAATGGTCTTCAAGACCGCGTGTTGTTGCTTTATCTGAGCGATGAAGAATTGGGATTTATTAGAGGAGCAGCCGATCTTTTTCTTATGCCCAATGTGCCCTATCCCAACGATGTGGAGGGGTTTGGCATTACCCATCTCGAATGTATGCACGATGGCACGCCTGTTGTTGCTTTTGCTGTGGATGCGCTTACAGAGAGTGTGAGCAAGGGCGGTTATTTGATCTCGCCTAATGATTACCAGGCGTTTGTCGATCAGATTCACGCATTTTTTCAATTGCCCGCAACAGAGCGCGAGGAAATAGAACGCGAAGCCCGCGATTATGTGCGTTCTGAGTTTACATGGGATAAGACTGCTGTAGAATATTTCGATCTTTTTGTGAGGTGAAAGGAATTTTTTATGACCGGTGCTGATGTACTTATCCAGAGTCTGAAAGCGCAGGGGGTTGATACGCTTACGGGTATGCCTGGGAATCAGAATATTCATCTGTACGATGCGGTGCTGCGCGCTGGTGGGATTCGCCATCTGCTCATCCGTCACGAACAGGGTGCGACTCTGATTGCGAATGGGTATGCGCGTGCGTCTGGGCGCGTGGGTGTCGCGCTTACTGTTCCGGGTCCCGGTTCGACAAATGCCTCTACGGGGCTGGTGGATGCCCATACGGATTGCGTTCCCGTGCTGTTGATTACCGGGGGGACAGAGGTGGCTTTTGACGGACGGGATCGCGCCAAGTGTTTTCACGGTTTGGATCAGGAGACTTTTTTTAAGTCAATTACGCACTTTTTTGCACGTCCCAAATCTATTGATGAAATTCCCGATGCGGTCGTTGGTGCGTTCAAAGCATTGCGCGCGCCGCGTCCCGGTCCTGCGGTTATTGAATTGCCGACTGATGTGGCCGCAGAGGAGGGTATGGCGGATATTCCACCTGTAGTTGAGGGGGATCGCCTGTGTCCTGATGGCGCGGATATTGACCGCGTGGCTGCGGTGCTTCGCACGGCTAAACGCCCGGCTATTCTGGCGGGTAGTGCGGTTATTCACGCCAATGCTACCGATGCGCTTTGTTCTCTTGCAGAGGGTCTCAATATTCCGGTTGTTTATTCCCGTTTGGGGAAGGGGGTTATGCCAGATGGTCATCCTCTGACTGTGGGGCATTGTTCGGCGCAGGCGGGTAAGACGATTCTCGGCAGTGCGGATTTGCTGCTCGGTATTGGCTGTCGCTTTACGCAGATCGATACGCGGAGTTGGTCGCTTCCTCTGCCGGATCTCAAGGTTCAACTCGATCCCGATCCGCGAGAGCTTGGGCGCGAGTATTCGATTGAGGCGGGTGCTTCGGGCGATCTGGCGCTGTCGATTCCCCAACTCGCCGAGGTAGCGGCTGGTTATGCGGCTGATTGGGGCGATTTTGTCGATCGCACGCGTGCCGAGGCCGCGTCCAATCGCGCGCCGGTGCCGATTATGGGCGTTACGCGCAAGTCGCTTCCAGAGGATACGATTATTGTGGTGGATGTTACGTCTATTGGGTATCGTGCGTTTGACGAGTATCCGATTGCTATTCCGCGTACGTTTCTCTATCCCAGTCATTCGGTTACGCTGGGGTTTGCGGTTCCCGCTGCTATTGGCGCAAAGCTCGCGTGTCCAGATCAGCAGGTTGTCGCGTTTTGTGGCGATGGCGGGTTTCAGATGACGGCGAGCGAGCTCGCTACTGCGGCTGAACACGGTGTTGAGACAGTTTCGGTTGTTTCCAATGATGGTAGTCTTTCGGCGATTCGCGGCGCTCAGGCCAGGGCTTTTAATGGTCGGGTGATCGATACGGATATGCAGACGCCTCGTCTTGCAGATCTCGCGCGGTCTCTGGGTGCACGGGGTATCCGCGTGGATGATCCAGACCGTTTTGAAGCGGTTTTTGCGGATACGCTGGGTTTGGAAGGTCCTACTGTGATTGAGGTGATGATGCAGGAACAGCGCGATTATCTCATCAGCCGCGTGCCGTGGCTTTACCCGGATTAGATCAGGATGGATAGGATAAAACCTTATATTGGTCGCATAAAACCTTATATCTATGGGATAAGGCCCCATCTTTCCCGTATGGCGATCTATTGTGCGATTTGTGCGGTGGGGTATTTGACCATTGCTGTTGCGGTGATTTATGGGTACAAAGATGGCTTGCCGTCTTTTGATAAGTTAGAGGATGTGGATCCGGCACAGACGACTAATATTTTTTCCCGAGATGGCGTGGAGTTGAAGAAGTTCTGGGTGCAGAGGCGCGATCCCATCGCGTTTGGGCAATTGCCAGATACGGTGATAGATGCCTTGATTGTCACAGAAGATCAGCGTTTTTGGGGGCACTGGGGTGTGAGCGTTCCCGATATTATTCGCGTGGTGTTCCGCAATGTTTATACGTCGGGTACCTTAAAGGGACACGGTGCGAGTACGCTGACGCAACAACTGGCGCGCAATATTTTTCTGACGCTGGATCCAACGTGGACGCGCAAAATTCAGGAGCAGTTGACTGCCGTGCTTTTGGAGCGCACCTATACCAAGCGCGAGATTATTACAATGTATTTTAATCAGATGTATTTCGGCAATAGTGCTTATGGTATTCAGACTGCTGCGCGTCGTTTTTTTGGGAAGGATGTCGGGCGTTTGACGCTGGATGAAGGGGCGTTGTTGGTCGGGCTTTTGAAGGGACCGATGCCCTATTCGCCGATTTATCATCCCGAGCGGTCGCTGGATAGGCGCAATAATGTGGTGTTGTACAATTTGCGGGGGTCGGGCAAGATCACGGCGGCGGAATACGATTCGGTTGCTCAGCGTCCAATTGTTTTGAAAGAGAATCGCGAGGAGGCGGGAGAAGCGCCTTATTTTACAGAGGATATCCGCAAGTATTTGGAGCATACCTATGGTCTGAGTGTGCTTTACGATGGCGCGACTGTTACTACGACGCTGGATAGTCGGTTGCAGGAGATTGCAGAGGGTGTGGTGTCGCAAAAATTGATGGAGCTAAAAGATCGCGTGGCTGCCAAATGGAAGCGCGATCCCCCGGGGGCGGCATTTTTTGCGAAGATTAAGACGCATCAGGATACGCTGGCCAATCTGGTGTTGCAGGGGGCGCTGGTGGCGCTGGATCCGCATACGGGACATGTTTTGGCGATGGTGGGTGGGCGCGATTTTGAAGAGAGTAAGTTCAATCGCGCAACGCAGGCTATGCGTCAGCCTGGGTCTGCTTTTAAGCCTTTTATTTATACGGCTGCGGTTGATAAGGGCCATACGGCCACCTGGCGGTTGCCCGATACGGCTGTGACGATTAAGATGTACGACGGGACGTATTGGCAGCCGGAGAATTATGACCGAAAATTTTTGGGGTGGATGACGATGCGCGAGGGGCTTGCGGGTTCTCGCAATGTGGTGACGACTAAGGTGTTGCAAGCGGTGAGTCCGAAGACGGCGGTGGATTACGCGATGAAGATGGGTATTGATTCGCAGATTCAACCGGTTTTGTCTTTGGGGATGGGGACGAGTGAGGTCAAGTTGTTGGAATTGGTGTCGGCTTATGGGACGCTGGCGAATAAGGGTATTCGGGTGACGCCGATGTCGATTTTGAAGATTGAGGATAAGAATGGGAATGTGCTCGAGGAGAATGTGCAGGGGCGCGAACGGGTTGTGTTGAGTGAGGAGACTGCGGCTGTGACTGTGAATCTGATGCAGTCGATTCTGGATATGCGGGCGGGTGAAAATTACGCGGTTTTGACGGGTACTGGGCGGAGTGCGCGCACGGCTTATGGATTTCGTCGTCCCGCCGCGGGGAAGACGGGTACGACGCAGGAGTATGCCGATGCGTGGTTTATCGGGTTTACGCCGCAGATTGTGTGTGGGGTTTGGGTGGGGTTCGATTCCAAGGTGTCGATGGGTAGCCGAATGTCGGGTGCGGCTGTGGCGTTGCCGATTTGGGCGGAGTTTATGCAGCGTGCCCATGCCGTGCTGAGGCTGCCGGTTGAAGGTTTTGTGTTACCAGAAGATATCCCAAAGGTGGAGGTTTGTGGGGAGACTTATGAGGTGGCGTCTATTTATTGTTCTAGGCGCTATACCGAGGTGTTTAAGCCGGGTACTGAACCCAAACACCCGTGTCACATCCATACGTCAAATCCGCAGTCTTTGCCCTCGCCCAGTCAACCGAAAAAGCCGAGGACTAAGCGGGAATATCAGTTTTGATTTCTGTGGGGTGATCCAAAAACGGGTCATCCCATATTTTTTTGGAATGTAAATATGTCTTCTGTCCATACTCTTGGCGTGCCGATCCGCAGTGTCAATGCGGTTGGTGATTTGAAAAGAGATCACACCGTTGAATCTAACAGGCGTCCAAATTCATCGAGATTGGACACCTGTATCGCTGCGCGGTGCAACTGCTTGAGGTGTTGTAAATCTTCAATAGCTGAAATGCGAGCAGATAAGGAATGCGATGCAGGGAGATCAAATCGAATCTCCAACACTTCAAGGATATCTTCGAGAGTGCTTTTTCTTTCCCCCCGCTCAATGCCCTGCTCAATGCCTTCCTCTCTACCTTGCTCAATGCCTTCCTCTCTGCTTTGTTGGGTAAGGGATTGAAAAAGGGATGATTCTCGGATGATATCCATAATGTCCTCCTTAAAAATAATATCAGAAATGGTTTCAGGCTCATATACCAACTCGCTTAAAGCCACCATGCCAGCGAGATAATTGGCCTTGAGCGACCGCGCGATGGGGCGCGTCCGAGCGGTGTAAATACATTGGTGCAACCACGCTTCCGAAGCCATCTCTTCTGGTGGCTTCATTAAAGGTGTGAAAGGGATCAGACCCGAATGCCCCGCATCGAGAACGCGCTGGCCTTCGATCTCGATCAGTCGAATCACATTGTACTGAATCACCACGCGATAGCCGGGTAGGACTTGCTCGTAGAATCCAGGATCGCGTTGTCCGGCATTGGGTCTCAGGTAAATGACGTTGGAATAGATCGGTAACCCGTGATGCTCAATGGCGCGTCCGATATACCCTGCCATGCGGCGTGGCATGGATGGATTGGCGCTGTCAGTGGTTTGAAATTCGTTGTGTACCAGTGCTTCTTCTTCGCCGATTCGCACGCGGATGAAGCTATCTGCTCGGCGAGCTTCTACCGTGGGTTGCTCCGTTTCAATGACATCAATGACCTCGACGTCCTCCCGTGCGAGGACAAAATGGGCGAAGTGGTCGGGATAATGTTGAATCAGGTATTTGGATATGGTGTCGATGTCTGCCATAATAGATGCTCTGGGTCTGAGTGTTGGCGTCTTTTTGTAACACATGGAACAGTCAGAACCCCAGCAAATATCAGGCCAATGTCACATCATCGCGTGACAAATGGTATGGACAGCATCAAATACCCTTATTATGTTTTCAAATATGCTGTATTGTGCCCTTTTTTACAACTTGAATTTGTAGATCGCCTGTTTGGCGCAGAACAATCTCTGTATATTTTGAGCTATGAATGGGTAGTCATGTGAAAGATATGTACCACTTGCCCATTTGTTCTGCCGCGCTATTACTTCCTTATACGAGAAAAAAGACGCCTTCCAAATCCCCGGTCCTGTGATGGGGAATAGTGTGTATTTCGCTAAGAAACACGAGGTGAAGAGGTTGATGATTTGACAATCGTCATAATCCAGCGTCATTGCGGCAGGGTTTTGAGCCGCGATCCAGGGGTTGTACACCGTTTTTTCATTTTTCTGATCTATTATTTGCCGTTTGCCATGGAAATGACCAATGATTAGCAGGATTCTGTTTGCGAGTTTCTTTTTTTGTGGGCTTTGTAGCGATGCAGATGCAGAAGCCAATGATCTATTTCAAGCAATTCTCGCAAAAAATGTGCAAGAGGTACGACGTTTAATCGCGTTGGGTGCAGATCCAGACACAATATTAGATGGCAGTGGTAGGACGCCGCTCTATTATGCGGTTGGGGAAAACTTCGGTGGAATAATAAGGGCGCTTCTTGAGGCTGGCGCTGATCGTCTTGCGATAGATCAAGATGGGCAGACAATTTTGGATCTTGCCGAGTCTTCTAATAGACTTAACCCCTATTTTCTTCTACTCGTGAGAAATGGATTGCCCAATCATCAGCTAATAACATGGGATGGCACTGATGACTTAGAAGTGAGCCTGAACACCAGTGCTGCAACATCGATATCAGTTAGGCCTCTGGAAGGTAAGATCGTTTATTCGGAAATAAGGGAGGATGGAAAGGTTTGGGACGCTGCCTATCCCTGGAAAGGGGTAACTTCAGACGGCGAGATAATTTCCTCAGGGGTGTACTACTTTGAGGCGAAGACAGATAACAGCATCTCTCGTACCGCGTGTACCATAGTTAGAACGCAGGGTGATTCTTTGGCGATGATTGTGGCTGTTGAATCTGGTCGCATGGACCTGGTGGAAGAACTTCTCAGTCGGGAAGATGGGATGAATATTAATGTGACGGGAGCAAAAGGACAGACGCCCCTGATGCAAGCTGCCATGATGGAAGACATCGCTATGGCGCATCTCTTGCTCAATTACGGTGCAGATGTTTATGCGCAAGATTTCGAGGGATGGACCGCGCTGGGGTATGCTGTCCGATCGGGGAATCAAGAATTGGTTGCGCTTATAAAGAGCAGGATGGAAGCATTGCGTATCCGTCGCTGAGCGCGAAGATGCGATTCGTTTGATTAGTGCAAGAGAAACAACCCGCAAGGAGAGACAAGCTTATGAAGAAGGATGAGACAACAACACAGAATGAACTTCGACCAGAGTATGATTTGCGAGCCTTAGAGGTGAGAAAGGTTGGGCCGGAGCGCAAGCACTTTGGTAGATCCGTTGTCCAGTTAGCGCCTGACGTTGCCGAGGTGTTTCCAGACGCAGAGTCTGTGAATGAGGCACTGCGATTTTTGATTCGCGTCACGAAAGAAAATAGTGCAGTGCCTTCTGGCACGGGTGGTAAAGTCTGACATCTGTAATGGAATGATCTCCTATGACTCAGCAATTACCACATTCAGATCAACTTGATATTGCAGCACTCAGTGGATTGTTCAGAAATACGACCAATTCGTACAAGTATCTATTTTTTCTTTCTCTATTGACTTTGCTAAAGGATAGAGATTTCGAGATTGATGACGGCATTTCACTGAGAGATATAGAGATTGAGATGCTGGTTACTGCATGGTATCCGCATGTCTTTTTTAAACTTTCATTTGGCATTCAGGACAGAATTCCTTCCGTTTTGGGACGGATTCCAAATTTTGATAATGATAAAAATTTGCTGTCTAAAACGGGGCGCAATAAGTTGCGAAAACACCTTGCCTTTTATGGTGAAATGCTGGATTTCAAATTGATGCGTTATGTACCCTATCGAATTTTGCGCCCGTTTTTTGTCGAAGAAACCAGTCTGTTAAGAAAAAAGGTGGATCAGAAAATTGTCGAACTTGCGGCTGAACATTTTCAGAAACGACGCCCTCTCTTCCGTTTTGACGATGTTCGAAAATGTATTTTTTTGCATCCGGATTGGATTGCCTATTTAGAGCGACATCTAACAATTCTTGAGGGGTGGGCACTGTGGCACTGGGCAGATTATATGCAGCGACGCAATCCCAATATTCCTGCTGTGACGCAAAAATTGTTTCCTCCTGATCGAAGGGAGCCTCTTAATACACAGCGAAAGTTTTGGAAAACTGTTATTAACAAAACGAATATCCAATGTATTTACACCGGAAAAGGGCTACATAGCGATTATGCATTGGATCACTTTTTGCCCTGGAAATTTGTAGCGCACAATCAGTTGTGGAATCTCATTCCCGTTGATCCCTTGGCAAATAGTTCTAAAAGTGACCGTCTCCCATCAGAAATCTACATTGACTGCTTGGCTAAAACTCAGTGCGACGCGCTGTCTACTGCTCGAAACATTTTTAGTAATAACAAATGGAAAAAGGATGTGGAGCCTTATATTACAGACCTGCATATCGATAAGCCCGAGGATACTTTGAATTTTGAGATATTGAGATTCGCCTATCGCAGAACCCTGGAGCCTCTTATGTCAATTGCAGAGCAGCAAGGATTTCACTGCGGTTGGACTTATGAATGAGATGAAAAAAAACCATTGAGCACAGCGCGGGAGACCGATTCCCAGTGTCTTTGAATTCTTCAATAAAGGTTGACATTTTGGGTGGTTTGGCGATCTTGAGTAGGTTGGATTACGCGCCAGGCACAATCAGTCGTATTCTATCACAGGAGGGTCTTATGGATCCTATTATGCGCGAATCGTCGTTTGCACAATACATTATGAAGCAGGACATTGAGCAGGGCGAAAGAAAAAGCACGCTCGAAGATATCCTCGAAGTGTTGGAGATTCGATTTGACCTGAGCGAAGCGCACCCCTTATCTGCTCGCATTGCCGCGATTGACGATTTGCAACGTCTCAAGCAGTTGCATCGTACGGCGATCCAGGTGCCCAGCCTTGATGCATTTCAGCAAATATTAGATGAAGCAGATTAAGGAGGGTTACAATGCCTGACGCGAAAACACCGCGTCACATCCATACGAATCGGTCAGCTAAGGCTGATTATCTCGCGTGTAAGGAGATCTTGAGCGGATCGAAGAACAGTGCTGAAACCACTTGTATGGATCGGTCAACTAAGGCTGACTTTCTCGCAATTAGAGCGTTCTTCTGCGGGAGGTTGTACGACGCTGAAACCATTTGTAAAGTACTCGTAGAGGAGGATCTCATGGACCTCGTCTTTGAGTCATCCTTTGTAAAACAACTCATCCAACAAGGCAAAGAGCAAAGGGAAAGAGGCTACGCCATAAAAAATATTATCACGGTGTTGGAGATTCGATTTGATCTACACGAATCAGAAAACCTATCTGCTCGCCTTGCGACCATCACGGATTTGCAACGTCTCAAGCAGTTGCTCCGTGCGGCGATCCAGGTGCCCAGCCTTGAGGCATTTGAGCAAGCGTTGGATGCGTGACGCGCTTATATGGAATTATGCACATCCCACAAACTATATGAATAAGCCCGATTCTATCGGGCTTTTGTTTCTTATAGGACTTCTTTATGATTGTTGATACGCACGTTCATATCTGGGAAATTTCGGATAAGTATCCGATTGGTCCCACTGCACCGACGTGGAATAGCTATCCGGATGAGCCGGGTACTGCTGAGGAACTTTTGGCTGATATGGATGCCGAAGGGGTGGATTGGACGGTGCTTGTGCAGACGAGCTGGTCCACATGGGATAACGGTTATATCGCGGATTCGGTGGTGCGATACCCGGATCGGTTTGTCGGGCATGGCCTTATTGATCCCCAAGATCCCGATAATGCCGAGCAGGTGCGCTACTGGGTTCAGGAGCGCGGTCTGGTTGGGTTCCGTTTGCATCCGATGTATTATCCCGATGAAAAGATTCTGCTTACGGAGCAGAACGGTCCGATGTGGGAAGAGATCGTCGCGCTCGACGCTGTTGTCCAGTTTCATTTGCGGCCCGAGGATGCGGATCAGGTCGCTGCGATTGCGCGGCGGTGTCCGGATACTGTTCTTATTTTGGACCATATGGGATACCCGCAAATAGATCGCCCGCTTGCCGATTATCAGCCTGTTCTGGATCTGGCGCGTTTTGACAATGTGTTTTTTAAACTTTCGGATGTTGCTGGTCGTTCGCAAAAAGTTTATCCGTACGAAGATGTGCATCCGTATATTGAGGCGGCGCTGGGGGTTTTTACTGCGCAGCGTACGGTTTGGGGTACTGGTTATCCCGGGCACCACCGGGTCAAGCACAAGTGGCCCACGCTTGCTGATGAACTTCGCCTTATTCGCGAGGGGTTGCCCTTTCTGACGGATGGGGATATAGAACGCATTCTGGGTGGGACCGCGGCTGAGATATGGGGTCTGTCGGGATAAACACAAATACATCTGGATTGCGGCTAAAACCATGCCGCAATGACAATAGGTGCTCGTCACGCCTGCATGCCTGAAGCAGGCGTCCAGGATATGGGGGCTGGGGGGATAAACGCTCATAATACTGAGAGAGATCGAAAAAATGACTTATGATGCTATTGTTATCGGCGGTGGTGTTGTTGGGATTTCTACCGCCTATCATCTGGTGTGTGACGGTGCAAAGACCTTGCTCGTTGATCGGAGGGATGCGGGGCGCGCTACGGATGCAGGGGCGGGTATTCTTTCGCCTGCTACCAATACCCGCGATCCAGATCCCTGGCTGCGTCTTGCTGCGTTTGCTTCTGAATATTATCCACAATTGGTGGATAATTTGCAGGCGGAGCAGGATGGGGAGACGGGTTTTGCAACTTGTGGGATGATGCTTGTTGCTGTTTCGTACGATGAGATAGAGTCCTTTACTATTGCGCGACAACATATTTTTACCCGCCGGGATCAACGCGGTGAACCGGCAGAGGAGGATTTGTACGAGATTTCTTCGGACGAGGCGCGCAGGCGTTTTCCCGCTTTGGGGGATGTGCGCGGTGCGATTTACTACCGCGATGCCGCCCGCGTGGATGGTCGGCTGCTATCGGCTGCTCTGCATAGGGCTGCTGAAGCGAAGGGGTTGGCGGTCAAACACGCCGGGGTTGAACAACTGTTGATCCAGGATGATGCGGTTACGGGTGTTATTACAGACGGAGAAACGATCTCTGCTCGGAAAGTTATTATCGCGGGTGGGGCATGGTCGCAGGCGTTTGGGGATCAGCTTGGCGTTCATATTCCGGTTGAACCCCAGCGCGGCCAGATTATCCATTTGGGTCTGGGCGATATGGATACGTCGTCATGGCCCATTATCAGTGCGGTGCGGGGTCATTACATGGTTCCCTGGCCGGATGGCCGTGTGGTTGTGGGGGCTACGCGGGAGACGGGATCCGGTTTCGAGGCTCGCACGACTGCCGCGGGGGTGCTCGAGGTTCTGGCAGAGGCTCTGCGGGTTGCGCCGGGTCTGGCACAAGCAGAGGTGCGCGAGATTCGGGTTGGGCTGCGTCCTTACACGGAGGACCATTTGCCAGTTCTCGGTCCGGTTCCCAATATTCAAAATATTTATCTCGCAACCGGACACGGTCCCACGGGCTTGCAACTCGGTCCCTATAGCGGCAAGCTCATTGCGGATCTCGTTTTGAAAAAAGATCTCGCGACAGATATTGATGCGTATCAGATTGCGCGATTTGCGTGACGAATCGTCGCAGATACAGAAGACCGCATTCACGATGCGGTACACGAGATGCTCGGTATTTAAAATAGGGATAGTTGTTCGGCGGGCTTGCGTCTTTTGGTTCGCAGATCGACAAATTCGATGATGTCTTCGGGTATATCGGCCACAAAGCGCGATATTTTGGGTGCAATGCGTTCGCCAAAGCGTCTGCGGCTTCGGGCGCGGGTTAAGATTACTTCGTCTTGTCCGCGGGTTATGCCGACGAAAAACAGGCGTTTCTCTTCTTCGATATCCGCTTCGGCATGCGGTATCAATCCTTCCTCAACTCCGCTGATAAATACCACGGGGAATTCCAGGCCCTTGGACGCATGCAAGGTCATGAGCGTGACGGCTTCGGGACGCGCAATTTTTCCACGACGTACAAAGTCGCCATCTTGTCCCAGGGTGATGATGTCCAATAGCTCTGCGATGGAATCCACGCCTTGAGCTAATAGGCCCAGTCGTTCGATGTCGATGTCGTCTGATGTCGCAAATTCTTCTGCCCACTTTGCTATGCGTTCGGAAGGCGATAGGTGGGATGTTTCATTGCGGAAGCGATCTACAGCTTCTATCGCGGTGTCCAATTTTTCCTGTACAGTGTCTGATAGTGTGTTGTTTTGTATTTGCTGGCGTATTGTTGCGCGCGCTTCTCTACCAGGGTCAAATGCGGGGATGGAGAGGAGGTCGATTATATCTCTGGTGGTTGGGACGCTGGAAATGTCGTCCCTCATGATGCACTTAAAAAACGATAAGGCGTGCTGTACCGAAGCCGCGTCCAGATAGCTTTTCTGCCCGACGACGCGATAGGGGATCCCGGCCTGTAAGAAGCACGTTTCCAGAGTGTCTGCCTGGCGTCCAGTGCGGAACAAGATGGCGAAGTCGTCCAGGCTGCGTTTGCCTTCTTCGTTGGCTTGCAATAGGTCTGCGCCGCCGACCATCCGGGAGATTTCTTCTACGATGGCGATGCCTTCGCCGGTTTCGCCGGGTGTGGATAAGGCTCTCAAGTTCGGGCCGTCTGCTCGTACGGGATCGTACGATCGCCCGCCAAGCAGGTTGGATGCTGCGGAGATAATCTGAGGTGTGGAGCGAAATGTGTGCTGCAGGATGACTTCGCTTGTTTTGGGAAAATCCATTTTTAACTGTGCAAAATATTCCGCGCTCGCGCCCCGAAAACCGTAGATGGCTTGATCGGGATCGCCGATGACAAAGAGGCCCGATCCATCTCCGGCCAGTTTTTGAACCAGTGCGTACTGTACGGCGTTGACGTCCTGAAATTCATCGACGAGTATGTGGGTAAATCGCGCTTGGACTGTTTGTAAAATGTCGCCGGAGAGTACATTGTTGAGGATGAGCAAGATGTCGTCAAAGTCCATGAGGCCGTAAGTGGTGAGGCGATGTTGATAATTGGTGTAAATGGTCTGGAGTTCGGTGTCGGTGATGTCGGGTATTTCCTGTCCCTGGGCTTTGCATAGCGAGATCTGGGATAGGGCGTCATTGACCGGTATTTCGGTGTCAATATCGGCGATTACTTCCTGTAAGACGGTACGGGCTTCTCCGCGGTCGGCGATTGCGCCGAGTCGTTCGGGGGCATATTCTCGCAGGAGGTCTAATGATAGGCGGTGGAATGTGCCTACGCGCATGGGGACCAGTTCTTCGCCTCCTGAGGATAGTGATACGATGCGTTCCCACATTTCAGTTGCGGCGCGATTGGTGAATGTTACGGCCATTATAGAAGCGGGTGATACGCCGCGGTTCTGGATCAGGTCGATTACGCGATGGGTGAGTACCCGGGTTTTTCCAGTGCCAGGTCCCGCTGTTACGATGACGGGACCTTTGTCCATGGTTACGGCTGCTTGCTGGTGTGAAGTGTGAAGTGGGAAGTGAGAAGTAGGATCCGCAGATGACGCAGATGAACGCAGATGAGAAAGAAGGGATAGGGGCTGGGGGCTGGTAGGTGGGGGTTGGAGAGAGATGTCTGATTTGTGCTCTTCGCTCTTTTCCGAAGGCTCCTCGGCTGGTATGTGAAATAGCGATTCCTGTCCGCTCAGACGTGCGCGGTCTTCGTCGGAGAAGACTTGAATTTTTCCGTACACGCCATCGTATCCCGGATCAATGTGAACTGTGCCTTCGCGCATGCGTCGAATGCCTTCGGCGATGAGGGGGTCTCCTGTTTTTGCGATTTCTTCGATGGGCAGTTCGCGCAATATTTTTAGTTCTGCTCCGTGTGTTGATAGCATTTGTTCGTACACGGATTGTACGCGCTTGCTGGTTGGTCCCACCTGGAGGACTGAGCCGATGATTTCTGGCAGTGGGATCAGGTTTTCAAAGGGCATCGCCACGTCGGGGTGGACGCCTTCTGCGCGGTCTGCGAGTTTTTCAACGCGGTGGAGTACGCCAACGGTCAATTTGCGATTACATACCGGGCAGATTTCGTCGGCGTCGAGGGTTTGCGCGGGTTTCCAGCATATATCGCATTTTCTGTGTCCGTCAAAGTGATATTTGCCTTCTTCGGGATAAAATTCCAGTGTGCCCGTGAAGCGCGTTGGATCGCGGTCTTTTAATGCGTTATACATTCCGCGGAATGATAGATCGGTGTTAAAACAGGTGGCTTCTCGGGCGAGTTTTTGCGGGGAATGTGCGTCCGAATTGGAGACGATTGCGTAGTTGTCCAGCATGGATAGGCGCCAATTCATCGGTGGGTCGGAAGACAGGCCGGTTTCTACGGCGAAGATGTGGGGGAGCATGTCTTCAAAACATTCTTCGAGGGTGTCGAATCCAGAACTCGCGCCCAGGACCGCGAAGTGAGGGGTCCAGATGTGGGCGGGTATAAAGAGTACCTCGTCACACGCTTCCAGACATATTTCCACCAGGTCCCGGCTGTCCAGGCCCAGGATGGGGCGTCCGTCGGATTTCAGGTTGCCAATTGCGCCGAGTCGGGCATTTAAACGCGCCACAGCATCAAAATTTGGCATCAGGACGACGTGATGAATTTTTCTGGTTTTGTCGTTTTTTTTGTAGATGAGGCTGATTTCGACGGAGAGTACAAATCGCATTTGTCCGCGGCAGGCTGGCGGCAACTCGGCGTCGATACCTCGTCTGAGGTCCGATCGCAATTGATATAACCCTTCTTCGGCTGGTTCGAGTTGGTCGCGCAGTTCTTCAAACCATACGGGATGGGTGAAATCCCCAGTGCCCACTACTGTCAGACCTTTGATGAGGCTCCACCGATACAGATTTTCGGGGTTTAAGGTTTTGCTGGTTGCGCGGGCAAAACGCGAATGCAGGTGTACGTCGGCGATATATTGCATGACAGGTCCTTGTGAAGAGTTGAGATAAGTTCAAGAAAAGTCTTGCAAGAAAAAACGTCAATGGGTTTTTCCATTGACGTTTTTTGGTACACCGCGAGATATTATTTTTGTTTGTAAGATGCCGACTTTAGACCGTATTCGGACATACGCAACTGGAAATACTGTCGGCCAATGCCGCATTGTTGCGCTGCTTGGGTTACATTGCCCTGTGTTCTCTGCAAAGCTCTGTGAAGATACTCTCGCATAAACCGGCTGTTCGCCAGTTGTCTGGCTTCCTTAAACGGGAGGTCAAAGACATCAACCTCGGCGTTTGCCCCTCGAATGCGGGGGCGCAGGTCGGATACTCGGATAATTTTACCTTCGGCCATGACCATCAATCGGGCAACTTCGTGTTGTAGTTCCCGAACATTGCCAGGCCATGCATAACGCGACATCCTTTGAATTACTTCGGGGGAAAATGCGCGATTGTATTCTTTCATACTTTTGCAAAAATGCGTGATTAAAAGAGGCAAGTCGCTCAGTCGCTTCCGCAAGGGTGGCAAATGTAGAGGTACGACAGTTAAGCGGTAATAGAGATCTTCTCGGAAAGTCCCTTTTCGCACCATTTTTCGCAAGTTACAGTGTGTCGCAGTGATCAGGCGCACGTCGGACCGGCGCATGGATGCTTCGCCTACGCGGCGAAATTCCTGTTCCTGTACCAGGCGTAGCAATTGCAACTGAAGGTTGGCTGGCAATTCGCCCACTTCATCGAGGAATAGTGTACCGCCCCGGGCAGATTCAACCAGTCCGGTGCGCGTTTCGCTGGCGCCGGTAAAAGCACCTCGAACGTGTCCAAATAACTCGCTGCGCGACATTTCAGAAGAGAGTATGCCACAGTCAACAGTTACAAATGGTCCCCTGTTGCGGTGGCTAATGCCGTGAACATAACGGGCGAGCAGTTCCTTACCCGTGCCAGTTTCTCCACTGATGTTGACGGGCAATTCGCTATTTGCCACGCGGTACGCGCGCTTTTGCACGTCTAAGAGTGAGGAATGCTGTCCAATGAGTGGCCATTTATCGAGGCCGAATTTTTGATTGATATATTTCTCCCATCACCAACAATCTGTCGCCCACCCAAAAAAGCAAAACAAACGGCATCTAATAGAGCGCTCCCCATTTGGATGCCGTTTTTAAGCAAGTACTTGATATACAGTCAATTCTGCTTATGAAGCCACTTCCAGATCATAACGTCGTTGCAACAAAGACGCATCGGCTTCTGAAATTTCCATACACATCTCCATCGCCAGTTCATAGCGATAGCGCGTCTGCTCACAAGCAATAGGGTTTGGATACATCGGATCACCCGTCGTCGTCCGCGCATCCCAAAGACACCCCCCACCACACAGGTTGCGCGCCCAGCACGTCTTGCACTCAGGCCGATTATTCACATTGAACTGCACGTCAAAATGCTGCTGCTTTTCGCGGTCGATACCCGCAAACACATCACCCATCTTAAACTCGGGCGCATCGGCCAAACTCGAGCAAAAATAAATCGACCCATCTGCTGCAATCGCCAAATACTGCTTACCACCGAGACATCCGTGACACGATTTTTGGCGCGTCAGCAATTTTTGAATCCGCGGATCAAACTCCTCACTCTCTTCACCACTTAAAATAGCTTCAAGCGCACGCCTACTCCGCCTGTAAATCTGTTGCTTCAAAACGGGTAGGTGTTCTTCTCGAATAGCGTAGGGTGCATTGGGGGAGACAACAGCGGGACCAACAAGCGCGTTATCAGTACCGAGGGAACGCAACGCATCGGCAATCTGATCCTCGTCCATATCATACGCTGTCATAATGGCTTGCAGATATACGCGCTCAGGCACCTCAGCAGTCAGTTTCTGCACATTCTTTGCCACAACATCATAAGTCCCAGAACCATTGTGAAACTTGCGAATGCGATCTTGTGTCTTACGCCCACCATCCAGGCTGACCTTAATCTGAAACTTTTCATCAACCAAAAACTGCTTCATCTCGTCGGTCAACAACGTGCCATTGGTCACAATACCAAAACCAACCTGCACACCCAACCGCGCGCCCAGGGATTTGGCAAATGGTACGAGCTTGAGTAGAAGCGGAAAGTTCAGAAGCGGCTCCCCGCCAAAAAAATCAATCTGGCACCGTCCGAACACCTGAGCCTCAGTGATGATCCATCGTATGGATTGCTCGGCAACATCGGGTTGCATCAGCATGGCCTTACCGCCGTAATCCCCACCGTGTGCAAAGCAATAAGCACATTGAATATTGCACGTATGCGAAACGTGCAAGGACACCTGCAAACGGTCTGTCTGCGAAACCCCACAGGCTGCCACCCCTTCTGCTGTCGGCACATTGGCTACCACAGGTAGAGCACCATCCGAAATCAAGCCCACCTGAGACAGTTCCTCGATGGCCTCGGCAATTTCCTCTGCTTCGTATTGATCGGCCAACGTCTGGACAACCTGTGAAGCAGACAAGCCTTCGCAACACGCTAAAATTGACTGAAAAAGGGTATCCAGTTTAAAAAACAGACCGGTTTTAATCTGATATACAATCGGCTGATTTTGCTCTTCAGTTTGAAAAAGATGCATGTCGCATTTTTTAATGCATAGCATAGCACGTACTCCTTGGAATAGATGATGATTCACTCAGACTGATCAAAATCGTCCCAATCGTCATCATTATCAGGGAAAGGCACGAGGGGAACGGTAAAAGAATAAGGGGCGCAGCCAATTTCAAAACTATTCACAGTTTGATACATAAGAATGCTACCTTCTTGATCTATCGCTCCATTGATCAAATTCAACTTGCGTCGTGTTGCCATGTTATCCTCCTTTAAGGGAAAAACCTGTGCCATAACTGTTTGCCCTTTTCATATCGCAAGATCCGTGCCCAAAATCGTCTCAGCACAAAAAAAAGCACTTGAATGTGTTCAAATGCTTGAAAAACAACGAGATAAAATTTGAGAATTATTTGTGCTATATCTACGAGATTCTGGCGCAAGTGCATACAGTTGGATGCACCTATAAATTGCTTATTTAAAGAAAATCAGAATAACTATCTGAATTATATAAGGATATATAGACGCATACAATTGGATGCACTACTGCATACAGTTGGATGCACCTGTTCAACGTCTATCTCAACCCCAAACGATTGATCTTTTTTTGTAGGCCAGCGCGCGTCATCCCTAATTCTTTAGCCGTATGCGTAATATTGCCCTCGCATTTCTCGAGCGTGTCTCGAATCAACCGTTTCTCATATTCCCGAACACGATCTTGTAAATGCCCCTGGTATTCAACAGAGGTACCTGACCCCGCGTGCTCGACAGCTTCTGAAAACAAATCGGGCGTAATATCACCCTCTTCTTCTGCCAATGCAACCGCACGCCGAATTTTATTCTCCAACTCGCGCACATTGCCAGGCCAGTTGTAACTTACAAGGGTCTTTATTGCACCTACTGTTAGCCCCCCAACCGACTTGTTTGTACCTTCTTTTGCCCGAATAAGCAGATGTTCAGCCAATAACGGCACATCTTCAATGCGTTCTCGCAAAGGCGGCATATCGATCTGAATCCCATGCAACCGATAATACAAATCTTCGCGGAAAGAGCCTTTCTCAACTTCTTTTTTTAAGTCTCGATTGGTCGCTGCAATAATGCGTACATCCACTGTGCGATCCTCTGTTTCTCCCACGCGCCGCACCTCACCCTCTTGCAACACCCGCAACAAACTCCTTTGCAACTGTGGCGGGGCATCGGCGATTTCATCTAAAAAAACCGTACCCTCATTGGCCGCCTCAAAAATCCCCTTATGATCTTCATTCGCGCCAGTAAACGCACCTTTTTTGTGCCCAAACAACTCGCTCTGTAACAACTCTGGTGATAATGCAGCGCAATTTTGCGACAAAAACGGCTGGTCTTTGCGCGTGCTATTGTAGTGTATGGCACGCGCAGCCAATTCTTTGCCCGTACCTGTTTCGCCTTGCACAAGCACGGGAATATCACTCTTTGCAGCGCGTTCGATAAGATAGTAGATCGTCTGCATCGCATCACTTTGCCCAAACAGATCGCCAAGCTGGTGCCGTCTTTCGACCTCTTGCTGCAAATATCGCGCTTTCTCTTCCAATTGTTCGTACATCCTCGCATTGACCAGTGCTACACCCACCAGATTCGCAAATGCCTGTAAAAACGTCTGATCTGCTTCAGAAAATGCGTTATCTATGCCGCGATGATCCACATATAGCGCACCCATCACACCTTCGTTCAGATGGAATACAGGCACACACAATACAGACCGGATATTGTAGTCTATCACGCTTTGATATTGATTGAGCCTGTCGTCTGTCTGGGCATCAATGCTCAAAATGGGTTCATTTGTTTCAATAACTCTACGAATAATACCCCGACTCAGTGCTTCCGCATCATCTGCTTCTACATTGTGGTAACGTACCGCATCGACCGCAAAGCCTTTTTGGGTCTCATTTTTAATCGCAATAAGCACCCGCTCTGCTGAATAAACAGCCAATAAATTACCCAAAGTCCGATCCAATAACACTTTGACATCGCGCTCTGTTGTCAATTCCCGACTCACATGGTAAAGCAAGCGCAAGCGATCAACAGACAACGTATCGACTGAATTTTCAGAACTGGGTGCGGCCTCCCTGTCGTGACCATCTTTGTCGTGAGATAATTGATTTAA
This sequence comes from Candidatus Latescibacterota bacterium, assembly GCA_965205975.1. Taxonomy (GTDB): domain Bacteria; phylum Latescibacterota; class UBA2968; order UBA2968; family UBA2968; genus VXRD01. The sequence continues at coordinate 2,906,039 of OZ242195.1, read as the reverse complement.
TAGCACCTGTGTTTTCTCCAAAAAATAGGACATTTCCATTTCTCCAAATGCCTGTTTTGCCGCTTCGAGATACTCCGTAGCTCTTGTCATATCATCGCGCTGGAGATAAAACTCCCCTGCCATCAACAATGCGCGTGCCCAGTGATCACCTTTGGATTCTCTTCGGCATTTAATAGCCTGCTCAAAAGCCTCTTCAGCCTCGGCTATCCGTCCTGCTTGAGTCAGAGCAACACCAATACCGCAATAAACCAGGGGCAATATGCCCGTGTACATACCCGACGTTTGCTGTACACCTTCACTGGCTTTTTCTGCCCATTCGAGCGCTATTTCTGTATCTCCCATTTTTGCAGCAGCCGTTGCCGCAATCGCATAAGCGCGATAGACATAATCTTTTCGCGGTGTTTGCAAAAATTGCTCTGCCGAAATCTTGGCATATTCCAATGCTTCTGAAAAATCACCGCCTTCCAGAGCCAATTCTCCCAAATAGAGAAAATTTACTGCTTCCCAGTACGCATCGCCTCGTTTTCGCCCCTCGCCAATGGCTTCGTGGCAAACGGCTTCTGCACGGTTGAGATCACTCCGAAAAAAATAAACTCTTTGAAGTAAATTGAGTGCTCCAATGCGATGGTGTTCAAGTCCAGGTTGTTGAGATATTCTTACAGTAGCTTCCAAATGCACTTTGGCTGTCTCAAATCGAAATGCCACCAATGCAACCATACCTTCTCGCACTCGTACAATAGCCTTGTTTTGGGTGTCTCCCAGCATAGCATATTTCGCCATTTCTCGACGCATATATGCAATAGCTTCTTTGTGTCGCCCAGATACATCGCACAAATAAGCCAAACTCCTTAACGCCTGAATTTCTCCGTCGAGATCATCCATCTCCCGATAAAGCCGCAATGCCTCCAGCATATATTTTTCTGCTATTCCCCCATGTTGCAGTACGCTGTGAATAATGCCTTCATTCCACAAAATACGCGCCTTCAAATCGTTCCGATCATCGGGCAATAACGCCTGTGCCTCGTCTAAAAGTTCCAGTGCGTTATTGTGCTGACTACAACAGCGTAAAACGTTTGCATAATCGCACAAAAAATCGATGGCATCTGCTTGTGATTCAAAAGCGTCATCCGCTGCCCAGTCTCGCACGGCCTCAAACCGCATCCTTGCCTGGCGATAAGCGTGTTTTTCCAATGCTTTTTTGCCTGATAGACGCATATATTTTATTGCTTTATCTCGTTCTTCTGCCGCCGCGAAATGATCCGCTAATTCTTCTGTCAGTTCTTCTGCATCACCCGTCTCTTCCAGAGCATTGCCAATTTCTCGATGTAACAGACGCCGCCGCACATCTTGCAGGCGGCCGTAAATTGTACGCCGACACAACTCCTGCGAAAATCGATATTGATCTTCATCTTCTCCACAAGCTGTCAAAAGTCCTTCTGCAATTAGGTCATCCAGCACATCTAACAGTTCCAACTCATCACCGCGCCAAACCGCTGCCAATAAGTCGAAAGAAAAATCATTCAGAAAAACACAGGCATATTCCAGTACCCTCTGTTGCATAGCAGGTAGGGTTGCTATGCGCCTGTGCAGAATCTCTGAAATATCATCGGATAATAATGTTTCGGGAAATTCTCCCCATTGCCAATCGCCGGACACATTCTGTCGAACCACATCGGCATTTACCAGTGTCCGCACCGCCTCTACGACAAATAGGGGTTGCCCGCCCGTTTCTCTGAACAGGGTTTGTAAGGCATCTCGCGGTATAGATCGCTCGCCCAACATCGACGCCGCTAAATACCCCACTTCTTCTCGCGGTAGATTCTTCAACTGAATCCGGGTTGCCACTGCAAATGTATTGCTGTGTATAAAATTTCCAATTTCCTCTGAAAGCGGTTCCAGATTAGACCATTGACAGGTCAAGCACAACAAAAACGGGCACGGTTCTGGGTCGCGCAATATATACTGCAAAAATTCCAGGGTCAATTCATCAAGCCATTGAATATCTTCCAAACACAACACAATGGGCTGTTGCTGTCGCAGATTTTTTAGTAACTGCAACCAGCGCTCCATAACAGAAAACTTGTCCGATTCTGCAGGGTCGGGTAACTCTGTCACCAAATCCACCTTCCCTTGAAAAGCGCTGATCAACGCACCGTATATTTGTCCACCTTCTTCCTGACTCGCGCCTTTCAGACACAGAAAGTCATGGATTAGCGCATCGCCCAATAGTTCCTCAATAAGTCTCGTTTTTCCCACACCAGACTCACCGGAGATCAGAACCACGCGCTGCTCACCAGTCTGTACATCCCGTAACATCGTGCGCAACATCTTCATTTCGGATTCACGCCCGACAAATTGCGGGCGCATAACTTTTCTATGCACATCGCGCTGCTCGTCATCGGATAGCACAAGCTTCGATGGTGCCACATCATTTAAGGTCTGCAACAATTCCTCTGCCGACTGATAACGATCAACAGGCTCTTTTGCCAGCAATTTCAACACAATTTGTTGCGTCTGTTCAGAAATCTCGATATTGACTTCGCCCATTGGTGGCGGGGATTCTCGAATATGCTTCATAATAACAGATATTGGATTTTGTCCAGAAAAAGGTGGTGTGTCTGTGAGCATCTCGTATAAAACCACACCCAATGAGTACAGATCTGACCGATGGTCCACCCACAAACCCTTACCCTGCTCTGGCGACATATATTCTGCCGTGCCAATCGTTGCGCCTGTCTGCGTAATGGAAACGCTATGTAGGTGCCTAAATTTCGCCAGCCCCAGGTCCAGGATCGTGGTCTCAATCCCCTCTTCCGTTTCCAAAACCATAATATTGGATGGTTTGAGATCGCGATGCACCGCACCCTGCGCGTGGACATAAGCCAATCCTTCGGCAAGTTGTTGTATTAAATCGAAAAAGTGAGACGCCCGGAATTGTCCCAAATATGCATGATCGGTAATTATTTTTTCCAATGTCTTTCCGGGCAAATATTCCATTGTAAAATAGGGGCGATCTTCGGCAAAGCCCCAGGTGTATGTGCGGATCAGGCGCGGGTGCTGGAATCGGTTCAATACTTGAAATTCTCTGCGAAAGCGGCGATGTACCGCCTTCTTATCCACCATGGTATTCAAAATTTTGAGCGCGCAGTCCTGGCCTTGCTCCAGGTCCAACACCCGATACACTTCCCCCATGCCCCCGGTTCCGAGATGTGTCTGGATTTGGTATTTGTTGTCGAGAATCGTTCCGGTTTCAAACATACACGTTATTTTCGCAGGTATAGGAACGCATACGTGTGCGAAAGAATGGATACGCCAATACTTCGTGTCTCTTATTGTCGTAACCCTGGCGACACGCTGCAATTTATTAAATGCTATTAACGTGTATAAAAAATTAAAAAATCTATGAGAAAACAAATGCATATATGCATAATTATACAAAAATTATGCTTTTTGTTCTGCGACTTAAAAACTCTCGGTTACTAAATTAGATCCTGTGTGGCGTAATACCGTTTGAGACGAGACAATAGGAACCATTGCAGAAGAATAAAGCAGACAAGAAGGATTGGCACTTCATAGATCAGCATCAAATCGGGATACCAGACGCGCATTAGACTGGTGAAACCACCGATTCCAATACTTAAAATCATGATCAGTAACCCAAGAGCTATGCCCCATCTTTGTCCCCGCGTTCTTTGAAATCCATACAGGTCATATTTGAATTGCAACCACTGCAATACCGGTATCAGAACCACTACCCATCCAAAAACGCGGAGTATTCCCAGAGAAACGTCTCCTTCAGACACAAACCCGATCTTTGCCCCAGATAGGATGCCCAGAACGCCCAATACCAGAATAGATGCGGTAATAAAAGAAATATTTTGTACCAGCAAACCGCTATACTGAATCCACATCCGCCGGGTGCGAGAAAGCGGATAGACATATCCTCTTTTTAAGAAACAAGAAGGAAAAAGCATAAACATACAAATGCCGAAGAACACTGAAAGCGATATATTAATGGCGATCTTGGGATCCAGTTGATGAAAATAAAACATCATGTGATAAATCATTTTCAAGACGGTCTCAAAATCGTAAGGAGACCGCCACAACAACCCGAAGAAACGCGTCTCCATGCTCAGAAAAAAGAATACCATTGCCAATGCTGCGCTAAACGCGGAAATAGGCCATTTCCACCCACCCTGACCATAATTTTCGTACTGACCGGCACGCAGCCAATTGAAGATGCCTGTACCGATGTGATCGAGATGCCATACCCCGGTACTCGTCTTTCGCATCATCATTGCATTCTGTTTCCAAATCTCCCGGGTTTGAGGATCAGAACCCGAGTGGATTGACCCAACCAAAAAAGAAAATGGCTTCCTGCGAAAAGCTGTCTGATTAAAGGCAAAATAATGAGTTCCAATTGCGATGGCGAATGCGATGAGAGCCAACCCCAACTTCTGTTGTTCTCCAAAAGCGAGTACCTCTTGCCACAAATAGGCTGGTGCCAGTCCCATGAATATGAGGGGGATTCGGTACTTGTAAATCAATCCGGGACGATTAGTATCTAAACTCCAACCCCCTAAAAAGGCAAATCCCAAACAATAGAGGCACATATTCAGGAGCAAAATCGTTGACCAGGACGCATTGAGGGAGGCATAAGTCAGTATAATCGTCCACGCTACCACAGAAAATAGTCCGACAATTATTGACCAGATCATCAGACGCTTGCGAAAATGCGGCAGGGTCCAGGTGAGCATCCGGTGCTGGTTCTCTCCTACAATACTGCCAATAGTCCCGCCACAAAATTCAATAAATAAAAATAAAAAGAATACAGAGAGCCGATGTATGTGGGAAGACGACGAGACGTGAAAGAAAAAGAAGCTGCCTACAATAAATATGCTAACAATGTAAACAGGGCTTCGCAGAAATGTGAAAAATGATAAAATACCCATTACGCGCCCTCCCGAATCAGGATGGGAAATAGTTGGTCGAGGTTCAGGGACTGACTGGTGATATTAGCCTGATAAGTCCGCTTGAATTGATCTGCATTGCCCAGTGTCTGATTGACGATCAATTGTGCCTGTACTCCGTTCACTGTTTGCGACAGGATATAAGGTTCAGAAAATTGCTGGGGCAGGTTGTTTCCTGTGACTGTCCACTTTGCGTAGGTCTGGTGCAGATCGTCCAGCGATTTGTCGGCTTTGACCACACCTTCGTCGAGGCATACGACCCAATCTACTATTTTTTCGATGTCTCGCAGAATGTGGGAGGAGATCACGATTGTGTTTTCGTCTTCAGATAGGAGTGTCATTAGAAATTTCAACAATGTCTCTCTCGCGATAGGGTCCAGGCCGCTGACTGGCTCATCTAAGATCAATAGCTCGGGATGATGACATACTGCCAGTATGATTCCCAATTTTTGCATGTTACCCGAAGACAGGTTGCCCACGCGTGCGGAGGTTTCCAGTTCGAGTTCGCGCAGCAGATGCGCTTCCAGGTCGCGGTCCCATATTTCGTAAAATGAGGACACGTAGCGCAGATGCTGTTTGACGGTCATCCATTCAAAAAAGCGGTTTTCCTGATGCACCACGCCTATGCGCGAGAGTTCGTTTGTTCCCAATTGATCGCACGCGCGTCCCAGTGTTTTACACGTGCCCTCTGTGGGCAAATACAGGCCGATCATGTGCTGGATTAAGGTGGTTTTGCCTCCGCCATTTCGTCCGATCAATCCAATTACGCGATGCGATCCAAGAGAGAGCGTTACGGAATTGAGCGCTACAGGTGTCACCGAATTTTTTGGTCAGTGATGTGGCTTCAAATACAGATGTCTGGTCAGGTGCCATCATTATGTTCCTCCAGGGCATCTAAGATGGAGAGAAAAAGATCTACGACTTCCGCCCGATCAACCCCCAGCTGCCGAACCATTGTTGCCAATTGTGTGAGTTGTGGTTTGAGTTGTGCCAGTTTTTCGGCGTGTACGGTCTGATCTCGTAAGGGTTTTACGGTTAAGGGGCGCCCGCGCCGCCGCTCGACCAATCCTTCTGCTTCCAACAGGCTATACGCTTTGCTTATTGTCATTGGGTTGAGTCCCAGTTGCCCCGATAACGCGCGGGTCGAGGGCAATTCGTCTCCCGGCGCGAGTAGTCCGCTGACGACGTGGAATTTCACCTGGTCGATGATCTGGCGAAAAACGGGTATGCCATTGTGGTGGTCAATCGAGATCAACATAGGGTAATTCTCTCAATGGGTGAATTACTGTATTACTAATATAATACACTTCTGTTAAAATGCAAGTTTTTTTTAATTGTTTCAAAAATAATTCTGACCTCTCCCCAAGACGAAGAGGGGAGACATGATCCCCCCTTCCTCGCAGGAAGGGGGGTTAGGGGGGTAGGTCCTACAGGATAGGATGTGCTCTAATCCAGGAGACGAAGCAGGTTTAAGGGATGCCAGACTTCGAGTTCGGTTCCTTCAGATAGGTGGATGGCGCATACGCTGCTTTCTGTTACGATGGCTTCTACATCGGCTTCGCGAAAGCCTTCGAAGAGTGGTTCTCCAACAGCCTGTGCGAGTTCGTAACCGAGGGGTCCGGCTTTCAGGCCAAATGTTCCCGCCATACCACAGCAGGTGCCTGTTTCGATGAGGGCGACGTCTGCACCGCGCTGGCGCAAGAATGCCATTGCGTGTTCGCCTGCACCCAGAGGACGCTGGTGGCAGGGGATGTGGAATCCAAATGCGCGTCCGCGTAGAGTATTTTGCTCTTCATCTGCAATATTGCTTTCGAGCAGGGATAGGAACTCGAAAAACTCATAAGTGTGTTCGGCGACAGAGACGGCGTCGTCTGCTTTGTCGAGTAACTTGGGGTATGAAATTTTCAGGCAATACGTTGCCGTGGGTTCTGTTGCAACGACATCATAGCCCTGCTGTATATAGGGGAGGAGGAGATCTACGTTCTCGCGTGCAATTTTTTTCGCGTTTTTCAGGTCGCCGTAGCCGATGTAGGGGTATCCGCTGCTTTTTTGCGGGGGGATGATGACTTCGCAACCGAGTGCTTCCAGGCGTTCAATTGCCGCCATTCCCAGGTCTGGGTCGTTGTAATTGGCAAATAGGTCTGTAAAAAAGGCCACTTTGCGAACGGGGTTCGATACGGGAGAAGGCCCGCGTTTTGCGAAGCGTTTTACGAGTGTTTTTCGGCTGAATTTGGGTAGCTGGCGTCGCCGGTCAATGCCCATTGCTTTTTCCATTGCCCATCGCACCAGTCCAATGCCCATTATCCAATTGGATATGGGTGCTGTTAAGCTGCCCATTTTTGCGGCTTTTTCAGCGGCCATTAGCATTTTGTTGACGCGTGGATGCGGATTGACTTCGCTGTCGCGGTCTTTTACCCCGGCTATCATCATTGGGATGTCGATTTCTGCTGGACATATTTCTTTGCACAATCCACACGAAATACACAGTGGGGCGAAGTCGCCAGCTTTATCTACGCCGTGAACTTCAGCTGTCCAGGGTATGCCAATTGGTCCTGGGTATATGTATCCAAATGCATGGCCGCCGACTACGCCGTAAGTCGGACAAATATTCATGCAGGCACCGCAGCGGATACAGTTGAGCGCGTCCGAGAATAGGGGGTCTTCTTGCATTCTGGTGCGACCATTGTCCAGGATGATGATATGCGATTCCCTCGGTGCGCGTCCCTCGCCCTCGCCCAGAGGCGACCTGCCACTCATCCACGTTACATAGGTTGTCGTATGCTGGCCGACAGCGCTGACGGGATGTGCCAACATCATTTGCAATGCATCTTCTACTGTTTCCACTACTTTTTCGCGTCCCATAATGCAGATGTGTACATCTGGAATACTCGATACCAGACGGGCATTGCCTTCGTTGGTTTCGATCAGGATTGTGCCCGATTCGGCGACGCCCACGTTTGCACCTGTCATGCCGATGTCGGCGTTGAGAAAAATTGGTCGCAGGTATTTGCGCACGATTTTCATGATCGCATCCACATCGTTGGGGACGTCTTCACCTGTTTCTTTTTTAAATATTGCGGCTACTTCAACGGCGGTTTTGTGGACTGCGGGGAATACCAGATGGAATGGTTTTTCGTGGACTTTTTGGATAATAAGCTCGCCGAGGTCGGTCTCGATTACTTCTAAGCCCGCGTCCTCCATCGGGTGATTGACTTCAATCTCTTCGCTTGTTAGCGATTTTGATTTTGCCACTGTCTCGGCGTTTTTCTCTGCTGATAGCTTTAAGATATAGTCAATTGCAGCAGCACCGTCTTTTGCGAGAAAGACCTTTGCCCCGCGCGATTCGACTTTCGCGGCAAATTGATTGACCAGGTCGTCCAGTTTGTGCAGGCACCGCACTTTGATGTCGCGGACTTCTTTGCGAAATGCCTCTCCTTGTGGCAAAATATCAATTGCCGTGCGCCGGGCATCTCGCGCTCGTTTGACTGCGTTGTAGAGTTGCGTGCGTTTGGGTTTTTCTCGCAATGCTGTTTCTATTTGTGCATACAGATTTTTGTATCTTTGGCTTGCCATGTAGAATCCTTTCACACTTTATTTTTTTCGCGTTTCCAAACTTTGCCTTCGACCATGTCCCCTTGTCGATAAGAACCGAGGATTTTTACAAAGGTGGCGATTTCGCGCAGGTGTTCAATGGCGCGGGCACAGGGTTCTTGACGGATATGGCCCTCAAAGTCGAGCGAGAAGGCGTATTCCCAGGGTTTGCCCGCAAGGGGGCGAGATTCAATTTTGAGCAGATTGAGGTCGCGCAATGCAAATACGCTCAGACTTTTAAACAATGCGCCGGGCACATTTTTCATGGCGAATACGATTGATGTTTTTGCGGGCATTTGGATGTCTGGATTTTCAGGTGATAGCGCCTCGGATGTGACGACTAAAAATCGCGTGTAGTTTTGATGGTCGTCTTCTATGCCCGTCTGCAAAATTTCCAGATCGTAATCCCAGGCTGCTTGGGCACTCGCTATTGCAGCGGCATCGCGTGCGCCCGATGTTTTCAAAGCTTTTACGGCTCCTGCGGTATCGGAGGCCATAACTGTTTCGGCTTGCGATAGAGATGCAGTGAATTGCGTACATTGCGCCAGTGCTGGTGCCTGGGAATAGATATGGCGGATGTCTTCTAATTTTACCCCGGGGTTTACAATTAGATTGTGTACGATGCGCAACTTCAGTTCGCCGACGATCTGTAAATGGTGCGCCGACAGGTGATCGTAATTTTCGTGGATGCTGCCCATTAATGAATTTTCAATGGGTACCATGCCATGCGTACATTCTTCGTGTTCGACGGCGGCAAACAGGGCTGAGAAATTGCGTTGCGGTACGACTTCGACGTCTTTGCCAAAGTACGAGCGCGCGGCCATTTCACTGAATGCACCGCGTTCACCTTGAAATGCGACTATTTTTTTCGTATCACCCATTCATCAGTTCCTTTATATGGGATTCGACGCTGCGCGATAGGCCGACGAGATCATATCCGCCTTCCAGGAGAGAGATTAGTCTTCCATCTGCGTGATCTCGTGCGACAGCCATTACGCGCTTTGTCATTTCGGCAAAACCGGATTCTGTCACTTGAGTGGCCGATAAGGGATCGGACCGATGCGCGTCAAATCCAGCGGAGATAATGACAAATTGCGGTTTAAATGCGTGCATGGCGGGTAGAAATACGTCGTCGAATATGCGCAAATACACGGCGTCATCGCTGCCTGCGGGCACGGGTGCATTTAATGTGAATCCTTTGCCTGCGCCAATACCTGTTTCGTCTGCTCGTCCCGTGCCGGGGTAATGGGGGTATTGGTGGATGCTAAAGAAGAATACCGAGGGGTCGGTTTCCAATATGTGCTGTGTGCCATTGCCGTGATGCACGTCCCAATCTACAATTGCCACGCGTTCAAGGGAATATGTTTCTTGTATATATCGCGCGGCTATGACCGCGTTGCTGAATAGACAAAATCCCATTGCGTGATTGCGTTCAGCGTGGTGCCCGGGGGGGCGCACGGCACAAAAAGCCGTGTGTACGCGCGCGTCCATAACTGCGTCAATGGCTTCAAATGTGGCGCCAACAGCGAGTCGGGCTATGTCAAAAGATAGTGGACAGATTCTGGTGTCAAAATCGTCCATGTACGTGATGCCTTGTGTACATCGAGATTTTACGTTTGCAATATGTTCGGGGGTGTGCGCTTTTTCCAAATAGGATGTATCGACATGTCGGGGTTCGAGTGTTATGAGGTCTTTTGTCAGGCCCGTTGCGTCCAGATGGGCATGTAGTGTTTGTAAGCGCTCGGGACGCTCGGGATGCGCGCCTCCTGTGTCGTGTTTTTGAAAATCGGGATGTTGTACCAGTCCTACTTTGTTCATGTTGGGTTTCCTGTGTTCAATGGTCAATTACTGCGCTGCCGAGACAGAGATCGCCGTCGTAAAATACGGCGAATTGTCCGGGGGCTATGCCGGAATCTTTTTCTGCTATGGTTACGGATAATCGGTTGTCATCTGTTGCTTCGATTTCGCAGTTGATCAGTTCTGGGCCGTGACGCAGTTTTAATTGTAGGGCGGTTTTGTCAGGTGGTTCTGCTATCCAATTGGGATTTGTCGCAACAAATTGGTTCCGCGATGTATTCTTGTGCTTCGTGGCGTGGGATACAAAGATGATGTTGCGCCCGATATCTTTTTGCACGACGTACCAGGGGCCTCCGCCCAATCCCAGGCCATACCGCTGTCCTATTGTGTAATAATAGTAGCCCCGATGCGGTCCCAGGATTTGTCCGGTTTCTCTGTCGATAATATCGCCTTTTTTTTCGCCCAGGTGAAATGCGATAAAGTCTGGATATCTGATTTTGCCCAGGAAACATATTCCCTGGCTGTCTTTTCGCGCTTGATTTGGCAGGTTAAAATCTCGCGCGAGTTGGCGCACTTCGCTTTTCATCAGGTTTCCGATGGGAAATAATGCCCGCGCGACCTGAGATTGATACATGCCGGATAAGAAGTAGGTCTGATCTTTGATGGGGTCGGGTGCGCGTTTGAGATGATAAGTTCCGTTGCTCTGTGCGATTTGTGCGTAGTGCCCGGTTGCCACTTTTTCATAACTGCTGTCTATGTGGTCAAAGAATGCGCCGAATTTGATCCGCTGGTTGCAAAATATATCTGGGCTGGGTGTGCGTCCAGCGCGCAGTTCTTCGAGTGCATAAGATACGACGCGTTCGAGGTATTCCGATTGTAGGGAGATTATCTCCAGCGGTACATCGAGTTGATCGCATACGGCACGGACAAATTCCAGGTCGGCTTCCCAGGGACACTCCCCCAAAAAAGCGAGTTCGTTTTCGAGCCATACTTTTAAGTAAAATGCCGTCAGGTCGTGGCCTTCATTTTTCAATATGTTCAAAGCCACAGAACTATCGACACCACCAGAGATGAGAGCGGCGATTTTCATATTGTTTTCGCTTTGTGGTTTTTACGATGTTGCAGGAGCCATCTCCCGCACCATGAGCACTTGATCAGCACGTAGCGATTTAATCGCGGAGATGGGCACTGTGACCACGGCTACGGATTCGCCAATGGCATTAAAAATCTCTAAAATTGCACCTTCTTCTTCACCCGCAGGATGCGGTACATATTCGACCACGACAGCAACATCACCCTGTATTAAGTTTTCTTCCGGTATGTTGCACGCTATTGCCACTTCTTCATATAGTTTTGGTTTTGTCATAATTATCACACCAACGTCGGTCCGGGAATGCGATTCCATTCGAGTTCTTCGCAGTCACCTGTATAAACGGGCATCAATGGCGTGATTTTGCAGGTGGCTTCTTCAGACCAGTAATCTGGAATCGGGTGCCGGTTCGCCAGGCGGGCGCGCATGCCGTCGGGTAGTTCGTTGTATATCGGGTGATACCACAGTGTGATGACTGTCCGCCGCTGATCCGTTTTGTTGGCGTGTGCGCTGTGCAATAACCGCGAATCGCCGATGACCAGATCGCCAGCACGTACGGGAACATCTCGCTCATCGGGATACGACTGATAGGCCGGATGGTCTGGATCAGATACGCGCCTCAAATCATCGGTGTGTGCTTCGGGGGTTATGTCGTGCAGGGGATGTCGTTTTAAGTGCGAACCTTCGATTAATCTCAAACACCCGTTTTCACGCGAAGTATCTACGAGATAATACATCAGAAATACCTGCTGCGGTAGAGTTTCATAGCTGATGGGATCATTCCATCCCCACCAGTCCTGATGCCAGAATAGCGGTGGACTGTGCGGGGGTTTGCTGATTATAAAGCCCGATGAAAAGTTGGGGTGATCAAAGCCCATTTCTCGCAAAGCATTTAGTGCTTTTGGCCATGTGACCAGTTCGGCAAAAAAGTCATCATTGTAAATGCTGATCAAACTTCCCGTGGATTTCTGTGCTTCAAAGTACTCGGCATCTTGCGCGTCTAACAAGCGATTGGATACCGCGTTTGTGCGCGCAACCATCTCGGGAGTGAGTACTTTTTCAAATACACAGAACCCGTTCTGAATTAACTGTTCGCGTTTGGAAGACATAATATCTCCTCAGTGCTTGATGGTCGTGCAAAATACGCATACGAGAAAATATATGAAAGTGTTAAAAAACGCAAAAATCGCCTGCCCGAGATAGAGGACAGGCGATTCTGTATTGGAATTTTGAGTGGGTTTTATCCTACAACCACGACATTGTTCTCCGACCCAAAATCATTGGGTACAGCAGGTGCTGCGGGATCATTGCGCCATTCACCGTCGATCTGATACCGATATTCATACCGCCCCGGTGTTAGCGTTGTCCAGGTTGTCCATTGGCCCTTTTTATTCAGTTTCAAAGACCGTTGTTCCCAGTTGTTAAAATCGCCCAATACGACAACTGCACCCGCTCTGGGTGCTTCCACTTGGAAGTAAACCCGTTTTTTGTCTGACATTGTAGTCCTCGCTGAATAGAAACGTGGAAATTTGTCTCAAGCACGGGCAACATTATAAGTATTCAACGCAAAAGTCAATACTTGTAACATATTTTTAACATTCGGTCAGGCTACGCGCTGTAGCATTTCGTTTACCTGGTAGCGCAGTCGGCTGTGTTCATGGTTTTGCATTGCTTTTAGCAATGGCAGTACCTGTGCATCGTCAACGCGATCCATGTGTTCCAGAGCTGTTAGCGCGTTGAAGCCGACAAAAGGCTCGGCGTCTTTTAGTGCTGTGAGCAAGTCATCGCGGGTGATTTCGGCAGCTTTGCTCCAGATGGTCAATGCGCGCGTGGCATTGTGGCGCACCCAGTCGTCGCGGTCTGAGAGTGCGCTGCGAATAGCGGGTAGCGCGTCAAGGGCAGGCAAACCAATGTCGCCCAGGGTATCCGCAGCCGTTGCACGCACCCAGTCATCCGAGTGTGTCAATGCACGGATGAGTGGATCTACTGCGTGGCCACCTGCTGCTGATAGTGCTGCGGGTACTTGCTCTCGAAGTGCTTCATCTTGTCCCAGTAATACGTCCATTAATGCTGGTACTGCGCGTTTGCCCAATCGCCCCAGTGCATAAGTCGCATCTATCACGATACCTGGATCATCGCTGTTCAGGTTGTGCATCATGTCATCCACAGAGACGGGTGCGTCATCATCCCACTCGGGCAGGGGTTCACCGCGCATCCAGCGCCACATAAATTCCCATACGAGGGGATGGCGCAATAAGACGTCGGATGGATGGTCGGGTTTTATCCGGTGGGCAAGGGTGTCGAAATCGGGATCGAAATCCGATGCGGCCTGCCAACTCGGCGCTGTTGGTTCTTCTGTGCGTTTGAACAAAAATTTCATCATATACCGGTCGTGATCGCTCGTGTTGCTGGATACGCGATGGAACAAATCAAAATGTACGAGCAATACATCGCCAGGATCGACAACTGCAAATGGGAATTCATAATCAAATTCATTTTTCGGTTTCGCGCTGTAATACTGCGTTCCGGGAATGACGCCCGTGGGGCCCATCTCAACCGGTGTTTGGTGTGGATAACAAATCGCCATGACAGTTCGCGGGCGATGGTGACGCTGCCAGGGTCGGCTCCAGCCGGCAAAACGACGCGGTGATCCGTCCTGGTGAAATCTTCGGCCTTCTGTGCCCGCGCGGTTGAGATGGCAATGTCTGTGGCAGTGCATGACATAAGAATCGCCGAGGATGCTCGATAGCGCGCCGACCATCGCTGGGTCGTCGAAAATTTCGCGCAATCCCGGTGCGGCATGCAATATGTCATTGCCCGGGTTCCCCTGTACCAGAGTTTTTTTTGCGTCTGTCAGTATTTGTGCGTGGATATGCGGCGCAACACTTGTTTTGACGACGCAATATCCACGCGCTATAAAATGCAATATTGTTTCGTCGTTTAATAAATGTGATTGACGAGCCACTGTTTGCCTCCTGTTAAAATTAAAAATTTTCTTGCAAGCGTGTTGATTTAGAGATCAGAAATCAAGTTACCGAATTTTCAAGCGATATTGAGCAAGTTGTTTGTAAAATGAATCTCCGTCTCCAAGCACTTGTTTCAGCATGCGATCCTCCTTTTGTTTTGGCTACCCCTGTGCGCCACCCCTAAAGTAAGTCAAATGGAGTTATAATACCCAAGAGTTCTTTTTCTTTATTTATGACAACTGCTGCCTGCCCTTTCATTTTTTTTAGAGCTTTCTCTTTGCAGTAGATAGATTTCACTTCGGGGGCGTCTTTTACGTTCAGTCCGTTTTTTATTGCTTCTTTTATTGTCTCTTTTCGCCCATCGGGACCTTTGTCCGCCAGGTATTTTGCCAGTTCCGCATCCGATAACATTTTCCATTCATTTTCTATTTGTACGGGCAGGTATGAGAAAGAGTGTGTCAACATCAGTCTCCTGCACTCTCCCAACCTCTGCCAGGTGTAGGCTCGTACAACCTGTTCTTGTATGTATGCTTTCACGCCATCCTTCTCTGCGCCGCTTGCTGCCATTAAGGTATCCTCCAGATAGATTCCGACCACGGTTGCTATTCTCGCTGCTGCTCGTGCTGCTGTTCCCGTGTGTGCCTCGTCATTCCGCGCTTCTTTTATCTCTTCCAAGAGGTTTTTAAACGTGCTCTCAAAGGGCCCCTCTTCTATCTCATATTGTCCTTGATCTGTTGTCGGATGGCATTTTTTTACAAATTTTTGAAGTGCCTCCTTCAGCTTGCCCAGCGTGTCTTTATCCTTATCTCCCTTTACTATTGCCTTCCCCACTGCCTCAATTGCCTGTGCTATCCCTAACCAGTTTTCTCCGTCTTCTAAGACTTGATATCTTGCTTTCTGCAATCTCTTTCGCAGTTCTAAGCATTCTTCCTCTTTTGGTATTTTTATTCTCACTTTACACTCTCTCATCGTCTAACCTTTCTTGACTAAAGTAGCAATTTGTTCGGCCAGACGAATCGCCTCTCTGGCTGTCTCTATATCAGGCTCCACAGAGCCTTCCATCGGATAGCGCATTGTCGCTCCATATTCGTTTAAAATCTCGACAGCAGGCATCAGTTTCTCAAAAGTCGGGTTGCGTGCTATGCATAACTGCATGAGATAAATGAGATCGTGTACGAAGCGGAAGGGGACAGAATGGGCGATTAGATAGCCCTTTAGATATTTCTCAGCGCATTGCTGGGCGTGATAGCAGGCCATCTCCGGCAGAGGTTGTCCTGGTTTCAATGCCCGACGCGCCATCTCCAAATCCTGACCTGCTTTCTCAAACCAATCTCGTTCAGGCGACTCGTCGTTCATATACCACTTCTCCTTCTTCCAGTACCTTGTGAATCAGGGAATATGGATTGTTACGCTGCTCGGCTAAGACATCAGGAGGGCGAATAATTATATCGACGGGCAACACGAAATGCTCGGCAATTGCCCGACGAATAGGATTGCCTTGCTGGCGTCGTCCTGCATCTGTATGCATCACGACCAGCAGATCCAAATCGCTGTGCTCGTTAGCCTCTCCGCGTGCATGGCTTCCGAAGAGAATGATCTGCTCCGGATCAAAGCGTTCGACAATCAGTCGCGTTATGGCCTGGATAGTGGCCCGGTCAATATGGGCTTCAATCGTATTCATCTAATCCTCTTTCACAGTGCGGACAGAGATTTGCAAATAGTGAGATTTCACTCTATTTTTTATCTGTCCGTATTTTTTACAATACACCCCAGGAGCCGCTAATGAAAATTACCGATATTACCTGCGATATTCTCTCTACCGCTCGCCAGCAGGGTGCGACGCGATATGAAGATACCGCAGGATTAAAATTTCCGCAAGTCGCTCCCCAATCCACACAGACCTTTCCCGGCAGAGCCGATACGCGACATCTCTGTGTCTATCCTTCGGGGCGTTCGACAGCGCTTATTCGCGTGCGTACAGATAACGGTATTGAGGGCATTGGCGAAGCCCACGCTCCGGCTGCGCCTCGCGTTGTCAAAACGATTGTAGAAGATTTGTTGTGTCCTGTGCTCATCGGGGAGGATCCGCGCTCGATTGATGTTTTGTGGGAGCGCATGTTTTCGACGATGCGCCTGCGCTCCCATACGCAGGGATTTACCCTGGAGGCGATTGCAGGGATCGATATTGCGCTTTGGGATATACGCGGTAAGTATTACAACGAACCGATCTGGCGTTTGCTTGGCGGTCCTTACCGCTTGCAAATTCCCGTGTATTCATCGGGGACGCCGGGTCAGACTATTGAATCTCGTTGCGAGGAGATTGGAAGGGTTCTGGATGATGGGTTTTCTGTGGTGAAGACGTCCTGCGGACGAGGGTCGATAGAGGAACAGATGCACGTCGTCCGCGAGATGTCCCGGGCTGTGGGAGATCGCGGCAAGCTGCTCGTTGATGCGCACGGTGGATTCGATATTAAAGACGCTCTTCGCTTTGTCCGATTGCTCGAAGATCTCGGCAATGTGGAATGGTTTGAAGATGCTCTGTTGCCCGAAGATCATCAGGGGTATCGGCAGTTGACCCAATCGACTTCTATTCGGATCGCTGTTGGGGAGACAGACTGCAACCGCTATGTCGTGCGAGACCGGTTGCTGAATAAAGAGTGCGATCTCATTCTGCCCGATGTTTGCCGGGCTGGGGGTATTTCTGAGACGCTGCGTATCGCACAATTAGCCGATGTGTTTGGCGTGTCATGGGCGTCCCATGTGAGTACGAGTACGCCTGTCCATCTCATGGCGGGTCTGCATGTCGGCGCGGCGACTCCCAATTGCTTTATTTCTGAATGTCCCAGCGGTTTTGCGCGCGGGCCTTTTGGCAATGAGCTTCTTGCAGAGCCTTTGTTGCTCGAAGATGGGCATGTTACTCTGAGTGAAGAACCCGGTTTGGGTATTACGCTTAATGAGGATGCTGTTGCCCGGCTGATTTTATCATAAATAAAAACTGCCGCGCAATAAGCCCGGCTGTTTTACACATTATAAGAGTTTTCTCACAGTGCGATACTGACCGCCTTTGCTCCCGCTTTTGCCTTTTCGCGCGCTTCCTTCAGTGTTGCGCCTCTCGCGAGGACGACTCCCATTCGCCGTTCTCCCTGTACTTCGGGTTTGCCAAATAAGCGGATTTCTGTATCGGGTTCGGCGAGTGCTGCGCTCAGGTTGCCGAATTGTACCTGTTGCGAATGCCCTTCTACCAGAATTACATGCGAAGCAGATGGGCCGTGGTGTTTGATGTTTGGTATTGGCAATCCCAGGATTGCCCGCGCATGCAGGGCAAATTCAGAGAGGTCTTGCGAGATCATGGTTACCATGCCTGTGTCGTGTGGGCGGGGTGATACTTCGCTGAAGTAGATGTCATCGCCTTTCACAAATAGCTCTACTCCAAATATGCCGCGGCCGCCCAGTGCGTCGGTGATGGCCTTGCCCATCCGTTGTGATTCTGCAAGAGCAGCTTCGCTCATTGGCTGTAGTTGCCACGATTCGTGATAGTCGCCATCTACCTGTCGATGTCCTATTGGCGCGCAAAAACTCGTGCCTCCTTCATAGCGCAGGGTTAATAGCGTAATTTCATAATCGAAATCCACAAAGCCTTCTACAATGACCGCATCTGCGCCTCCGCGCGCCCCTTCCTGTGCATAGGTCCACGATTTTTCGGCGTCGGCCATGTTTTTTACGGTGCTTTGTCCTTTGCCCGATGAACTCATGATTGGTTTTATGACGCACGGTACGCCGATTTCACGAACTGCTGCGCGGTATTCTTCTAAATTCGACGCAAACCGATAGGGCGAGGTCTTTAGTCCCAGTTCTTCGGAGGCTAACCGACGGATGCCCTCGCGGTTCATTGTCAGGCGAGTTGCTCGGGCTGTTGGGATTACTGTGAATCCTTCTTTTTCCAATTCGACGAGTGTATCTGTGGCGATTGCTTCAATTTCGGGCACGATTAAGTCGGGTTGTTCTTTTTTTATGACTTCGCGCAGGGCAGCTCCATCCAGCATGGTAATGACATGCGACCGATGTGCTACTTGCATCGCGGGCGCATTGGCATAGCGATCTACGGCAATTACTTCAACGCCATAGCGCTGGAGTTCAATGACAACTTCTTTTCCCAATTCGCCAGAGCCACACATCATAACTCTGGTTGCGGTGGGTGAAAGCGGTGTTCCAATGATTGGCATATATTCCTTTCATTTATTTAAAAGCTGCATATTGCAATGCCTCTTGGATGTCCTCTGCCTCTAAATAGGGATATGCCTTGAGTATGGTTTCTTCGGTTTCGTGAGATGCCAGAAGTCCCAAAAGACGCGACACGGGAAAGCGCATCCCTCGAATACAAGGCTTACCGCCAAATACGTTGGGATCAATTGTGATACGTGTAAATTTCATGGTACCTCCGTTTCATTCTTGATGTGCCCCCTACTGTCTAATATTCATAAGAAAGCCATCGCTATCCACTTAACACAACTATCTCGCGGTCACTTCCTGACAGGGGAAGATCAACATAGGCTGCGTTTTGTTTGTGAGAGGCGTGGAAAGCGACAATGGCTTCGAGTGTGTGAACGGCTTCTTCGGGGTTATAAGAGAATGGGACGCGATCATCCAGATAGGCGACGATTTCCGATACGGCGCGGTCCATTCCCGAATCGCTATCCTCATGGGGCGGCCATTGTTCTGTCTCACCAGTCCAGTATTCGAGTGTGATGCCTTTTGCCTCAATAATTGCCCGTCCCTTATGTCCGTTAATTTCCGTGCGCGGCGGTGCGGTGGAATAATCGGGTGCGCTCACTGTGACCATTAGTCCATCGTTCATACGCATGACACCCCACCCTCCTGGATCGCGAAATTCATCGCCGCGACAATCTGGCTTTCCCGCCAGGTCAAGGATCGCGGAGACCGATTGAATGCGATGCCCGGTGAGCATTAAGAGCGCGTCAATTACATGGGTCCCCACATTGCCCAATCGTCCCGTGGGCCATTGGAGAGAAGCGGAAATAAGTGTGCCCAGTTTTCCTTCGGCAATTAGTGCGCTGAGTCGACGGTAATTGGGATCAAATCTGCGCTGATGGTTGAAAACCAGTAATCCGCCTTTTTGCGCTTCGAGCATGCGCTGGGCGTCTATTACGGTCGTCGCCGCGGGTTTTTCGCAGTAGATGACGGGAATGCCGCGTTCGGCACAGGCTATGGCAATTTCCGCGTGGGTAGGGGTGTAGGTCGCTATGCTGACAATATCGAGTGTTTCGTTGGCGATCATTTCACGCCAATTTTCATATGTTATAGCACCCGTGCGCGCTTCATAGCGCTCGCGTCGCCCCTGGTCGCGGCTTGATCCGGCCACGAGGTCGATGCGCGGATGGTTTTGATACGCAAAAGTATGCGTGCCGTCCATACTGTCCACGCGCTGACCCAATACATCTCCTGAGACTTGATCTGCTCCGCCGATCATTCCCAGGCCGATTACCGCGGCTCGGTATGTTTTAGAAGACATTAGCTCTCCTGTTTCGCAATCCAATTGATAACGGCCTGTATCATGGCGGGTGTTGCATCATCGCTGAATACGTGATCTGCACCGGGTAGTACTACCAGTTCTTTTGGTTCGTTGGCTCGCTCAAAGATTGCCTGAGAATCTTCAATGGGCACCACATCGTCTTCTGTGCCGTGTACGAGCAACCACGGGATCGAGATTTGAGACGCGCGATCTACGACGGTGTCAATCGCTGTCAGGTCGTCCATATATGCGCTGGATAGCGGGCAATCCGGGTCGTCCCACATGTTGCCTTCATCGGGGGTGACATCTCCAAATTCGCGCTGTGCAAATCCCTTTGTATCTACCATGCCCGCCAGCGAGATGAGATGTTGAATGCGCGTATCTGTGCTCGCCCGCAATACACCTACGGCACCTCCCATGCTGTGCCCGGCATAACAGATTGTATATCCGTCCAGAGCGTCCAGGATGGAACCCAGATCATCTACTTCTTTTGTTATGGTTGCGTCCTGAAAGCGTCCTTCTGAGTCTCCATTACCGGCAAAAGAGAAACGCAGGACGTTGAATCCTTCGGCTTCCAGTGCCTGCGCCAGTGCGACCAAAAATGGTCTGTCTTTGTTGCCGGTTACGCCATGACCCAGGACTACGATGTGTTTGCTTTCGGCATTTCCTATATGAAAAGCATAGTCGAGTTTTTCACCGTTTTTATTTCGGATTTCTCCAAACATGATTTTCTCCAAAAATCAATCGCGTTACCATTCATAGACGTTGATATACGAATGTAATGCTCCAACCACTGGTTGGAGAAATTAGTTGGGCTAAAAATCTGGTCATAATAGGGTGCTGCAAGGACCCGCTGGAGCGAGAATTTTACCTGATCTACCGCGATCTGCCAAAAGTGCAACCGCTGGTTGCACAAAGATGAACACAGCGAAAGAGAACTGGAATCGGCTCTCATTGCCCGCCCACAATAAACCTAAGTCATCCCGACTTGCACTCTACTCAGGCACTATATCAAATTCAAGTTTTACTACCATCACGGTATTGACCAGTTCGTTTACTAGCAGGTTTTGCAACCGCAAATAGGGTTTGTGTTCTATGTGATTGGTCGGTACCAGGTCCACGGTAAAATCTACGGTTTCACCTGTGTTTAGTAATGTGGCACTTTTTGGTGCGACGGCAATGGGATCGAGTTTTACGCCGCTTGTTCGCGGATCGTTTACCAGATGTACGTAGATCACATTGTCCCGGCGCGTCAATAGTATATCGCGGTTGCGCGTCAGGTGCGACGCGGGTTCTACGTCTTTGACCGCTTCTTCTACTGCGCGATACCATTTTCCTATGCGTTTCAAGATGCGTTCGGATGCGTCTGGAATTGTGCCGTCGGGTTTGGGGCCTACGTTGAGCAAATAGTTTGCGTCGCGCGCGAGATACCGGTCAATGCTCCGTATCAAATGGCGATCCGTATAATAATCCTCATCTATCCGATAGCCCCAGCTTTCGATTCCCACGGACTGACACGCTTCGGTCAGTCGTTCAAATGACTGTTGGGTATCTATGCCTTGCACATGATCGCGTTCGGGTGTTCCAAAATCACCCGGATCAAATCCCCGATTGTTGATTACTGCCGCGGGTTGCAGCGACCGAATCATCGCGTTGATGGATGGGTCGAAGTGTTCATCTACATTCATGTCCCACCAGAATGCGTGTAGTTTTCCGTAATGGGTACACAATTCCCATACCTGCGCCTTTAGAAAATCGAGGTATTTCATCAAGTCGGGATTATCTCCAGGCTTGGGTTGGGGCAGTTCGTGATGTCGTCCCTGATTGGGGTAATTGGGGTGGTGCCAGTCGGCAATTGAATAATAAAAGCCCAGGGGGAAGTTGCGTTTGTGACACGCATCGGCGAGCATTGCCATCAGGTCTTTGCCGTACGGCGTATTCATGGTGTTGAATGCCGTATGTGATGTATCCCACAAGCAGAATCCATCGTGGTGTTTGGTTGTCGCGATGATGTATTGCATCCCGGCTTCTTCTGCGAGATCTAACCACGCGTCGGGATTGAAGTTTGTGGGATTCCACTGCTCGGCTAATTTCACGTATTCATTTGCGGGCATGCGTCCGCGCCACTGGTGTTGTTCGTGCCATCCGGGGATTGCGTAAATTCCCCAGTGAACGAACATCCCAAATCGCTTTTCCAAAAACCAATCGCGTTCATCGCCAAATCGAGTTGCCATTCTGTACCTCTAATTTCTATTTCTACCAGGCCAATCTCCGGTGATTTCTTCAAATGGCGCGACGGGTTCAAATACCTCGTCGTAATCCCCGCCGTTGTGACTGGCTTCGCATGATCGGAGCCATTGGCGCAGGGTCTCGCGGGTTTGCCCCATCCGTTCGCGTTGCTCGTTCGCCAAATTGGTCGTTTCTGCGCGGTCTTCAATCATGTCAAAACACAAATCTTCGCTGCCATCGCTCGATAGATTGGTCAAGCATTTATAACGGTTGTCGATCATTGAGATGGTCGGGGCGTCAAACATCGAGTTTTTGCCACTGTTGAACCGATACGGAATGGGAGTGGGGCGTTCTGTCATGTTTCCTTCAATTACGGGCAGGAGGCTGATGCCGTCAATGGGGCGATTATCGGGCATTTCATATCCCATGACCTCGGCAATTGTGGGGAAGTAATCCAGTGTGCTGCACGGCATTTCTACTGTGCGCCCGGGTTCTGCATGGCCCGGCCAGTGTAATAGCGCGGGTACGCCCACGCCGCCGTCAAATAGAGACCGTTTGCGCCCGCGTAAACCGCCTGTTGATCCCCGGTGACGGCCACTTTGACCTGTGCGGCCTTCTGGACCGTTGTCCGAACAGAACCAGATCATGGTGTTGTCGGCTACGCCCCAGGCTTCCAATGCGTGATACAACCGCCCCACCTGATCGTCTATCGCTGTAATACAGCCGTAATAGTGCTGTTCATCTTCGCTGTATTCGGAATACATAGCGCGATATTCCGGCCCGGCAACGACCGGGCTATGGGGCGCGTGAAACCAGATTGTCGTAAGGAATTGCTCGCCATTTTCAACAGCTTGTTCGATAAATGGAATTGCGCGATCCATCAAGACTCGGGAGTCACATCCTTCCAGATTTTCCGTTGCCAGTTTTCCATTTTCGTAATACGGAGATGCCCAGGGGCGATCCAGTCGTTCTCCGGTTCTATTGTTAATATCTACTGTTGGATCCCAGGTGGGAACCGCGTACTCTGTGGCAAATGTCTCATCGTAATCCCGCTCCCACGGTGGGGCGTAATTGCGCGCTGGATTGCGATTGGATTTGCCCGAATAATTCGGGTCCAGCGTTCCCAGATGCCATTTGCCAAAGTGTCCGGTTGTATAGCCGAAGGATTTCGACATTCGCGCCAGTGTTATTTCCTGTGCGGGTAAGTGTCCGCGATTGGCATGTGTTACGCCATATCGAAAATAATGTCGTCCGGTTAAACACGTTCCCCGCGTTGGGGAACACACTGGTCCTCCCGCATAAAATCGCGTGAATCGGATTCCATTGCTCGCCAGGCGGTCTAAATTCGGGGTTTTGATCACTTCGTTCCCGTTAAATCCCACGTCGCCATATCCCAGGTCGTCACACATCATTAAAATTATGTTGGGGGTGCTCATTTTTTAGTCTCCATAAAATTTTACTACGGGTGGAAAATGATCATCTGGAGGCAATGTATCGGGTGTCAATTCCAGGGGATCTGTGACGACATGTTTTTTGCCGGTGTATTTTGCTGCTGCATCGACAAAAATAATCACGTATCCGACCCGCCAATCATCGGTTTGATTTGGTCCCGCGGTGTGAAATGTCATTCCGTGGTGAAATGTACAATCTCCCGCTTGAAGCGGATGCGTCACCCTGGTACGCCACGCGATTTCCGGTGCGAATTCCCGCCATCCCTCCTGGTTATTTGTCGCCATGTCAGGCACGTTTTTCATTTCGTGCGATCCCTGCACGAATGACATGCATCCCATTTCTACGGGTGTATCCTGTAGCGCGACCCACGCAGATAGGGCATTGGAATTGCGATCATAGGGCCATTTCACCAGGTCTTGATGGAATGCTGTCGGCACTTCGAGCTCTGGCATTTTTGCCAGGATGTGATCGTGCCAGATCCGCAATCGCACACCCGAAATTTTCTCTGCGACTGCAGCGACATTCGGGTGTTGCGTCAAGTTTCGCAATACTTCGTCTTCTCGCCATACATTCACTTTTTGATTGAATGGCCGGTTTGGATCCTTTGGCATGGCTTCGAGAATATCCAGGGATGCCTGACGAAATTTCGTCACTTCATCCGGCGATATAATTTGCGGGATTTTTATGACGCCATTGCGTCGGTATGTTGCCAGCATTTCATCTGTGATATCTGTCGGTGTCATGGTTTTTTCCTTTTTGCTTACCCGCGCTTTGCGAGGATATTGTCCCAGGGTTCTATCCCACAACGCTCTGCCCATGTGTCGTAAATTGCCGCGAGTTCGGATAAGACATCGGTTTTTTCATTTGCCAGATCGTCGAGTTCCGATCTGTCGGCTTCAATATCGTATAGCTCCCAATCGCCCGGGTAGCGCTTGACCAGTTTCCACTTGCCTTTGCGAACTGCGCCATTGCCTTCGTGTTCCCAGATTAGATATTCTTTGCCGTTGTCCTGGTTGTCAAAGATCGGCGTTAGCGAGGTGCCTTCGAGTGGTAAAATTTCGTGTCCATTATAGGTCTCGGGATACTCGGCACCCGCTATATCAAGGCAGGTTGCCATGACATCGGTGAGCTGGCCGGGTTGCTCGCGCAATGTGCCGTGATCTGTTACATGAGCAGGCCAATGTACGATAAAGGGCGTTGCAATGCCGCCTTCGTGAACCCAGTGCTTGTACAGGCGAAATGGGGTGTTGGATACGTTAGCCCAGGGTACGCCGTAGCTCTGGTACGTGGTTTCGTCACCCGGCATGATGTTTGGATCGTTGCCGCGTTGGACTGGGCGACCATCGCGCGTGGTGGCTGGCGCAATCGCGCTGCGTCGCATGCCGCCTCCCAGCTCTTCGGCGCATCCCCCATTGTCGGCCAGAAATACGATCAGGGTGTTGTCCAGTTGTCCGGTCTCTTCGAGGGATTGGACAATGCGCCCAATGCCCTGATCCATGCGATCGACTTGTGCGGCATAGACTTCCATGCGCCGTTGCTGCCACGCCTTGTGATCGGCTTCTTCCCAGGGCACTTGAGAAGGATCGCGGTCGCTCAGTCCCCATTCGGGTTTCAAGATGCCCATTTCGCGCATGCGCGCCAAACGCTCTTCGCGCAGTTGATCCCATCCGGCGGCAAAACGGTCTTTGTATTTTGCAATATCTTCCTCGTGCGCGTGCAGGGGCCAATGGGGTGCGGTATATGCGGTGTATAAGAAGAATGGCTGATCTCCGTTTGTCTGCGCGTGTTCGCGGATATAATCCGCCGCCTGATCGCTGATGGCGTCGGTCAAAAAGAAATCTTCTGGAAATTCATCCACTGTAATTTGCTCGTTGTCCCGCGTGAGTGTTTGCGGCTTCCAATAATTGGCGGCACCGGTAATGATGCCGAAAAAGCGATCAAATCCGCGCTGACAGGGCCAACTGTGTTTGGGACCGTCCGCATCTGTATGCCGCGTGATATGCCATTTGCCACTCATATAGGTCGCATACCCCACGGTTTTGAGTACTTCGGCAATGGTTACGCTCTTAAAGTTCAGGTCGCCCCGATACCCTTCGTATTCCCGGTCATCCATCATGTGCCCTACGCTGGCTTGATGGGGATGCAATCCCGTAAGCAGCGATGCCCGCGTGGGGCAGCACCGCGCCGTGTTGTAAAATTGAGTGAGTCGCAACCCATTGGCAGCAAGTCGATCTAAATTTGGCGTGTGGATCTCACCGCCGTAACATCCAAGATCAGAATAGCCCATATCGTCGTTCATAATCAGCAAAATATTTGGTCGCTCTGCCATTCGGAAACTCCTTATGTGAGGGGGTTAAAAAGGATTAGGGGTTGAAAATACAAAATACCAGGTCTTTTCACAATGCCCGCGTGCAGGGGTAAAAAATGATAGGGGCGAAAAATTTTTCGCCCGTCAAACGTAGAGTATTAAACTCAGGGTTAGCAACCACAGGGCGCAGGCGATCAGAAGAGGGAGATCACCCAATACGGTGGAGGTGGGATTGCCGCCCCCATCTTTTTTGTAGATGAGATAGAGGTAGCGCAACATACCGTAAATTACAAAGGGGATGGTGAGATTGAGATATTTGGTGCCGAGTTTTTCAATAACTTCGGACGACATGGTGTAAAGCGCATAGGATACCAGTGCGCTGGCTGTGACGATGGCGATCATCTGGTCGAGAAATTGTGGAGAATATTCTGCGAGGATGCGGCGGTGGATGCTGGCATCTCCTTCGAGCAGGGCGAGTTCATGCCGGCGCTTGGCAAAGCCGAGAAATAGTGCCAGCAGCATGGTACAGAGGATGAACCAGGAGGAAATGGCGACCTGAATCGCCACTGCACCGCCGATGGCGCGCAGAAGAAATCCCGCGGCAATGATCATAACATCGAGGATGACGATGTGTTTGAGGTACAGCGTATAGGCGATGTTCAGTACTGCATAGATCAGGATGACGATACCAAAATGGGGATGTACATAAAATCCCCCGATCAGGGCGATCAGGGCAAAGAGGATAGCGGCGATGGCGGCAACGGAGATACGCAACGCACCCGAGGCGATCGGGCGATGGCGTTTCAGAGGATGCTGGCGGTCGTTTTCTCTGTCTCGGATGTCGTTGAAAAGGTACGTTGCGCCAGAGATGAGGCAAAAACAGACCAGGGCCAGGATGCCTTGCAGGAGGTCGTCGGGGTCAAAAATGCGTTTGGTAAAAACAAGAGCGGCCAATACAAAGACATTTTTGACCCATTCGCGTGGACGCACCGCGTGGATGAGTGGAGACATAAGCGTTAAAACAGCGAAAAGTGCTCCGCCTGTGTTATAAGGCGGAGCACTGGATTGCGAGAGATGGCTTTACAATGATAGGCCAAAATAGAATCGCGTCCCACTGACCTCTTCGAGGATATCGGGGTTATTGCGGGATGGTACTTCGAGTTTGGTGGGACGGGCGACGATGAAATAGCCGAACATGGGTAAGCGGTAATGTGAAAATATCTGGAATCGGATTTCGGCGCCGTAGTCAAATAGGAAAGAGTTTTTGAATTTGTCCCATCGCCCACTGTGTACTTCTTCATTTACGTCGAAAATATCGCCGATGCTGGCGGCATTGGATGTGCCGCCAAACTCAAAAAAGAGCGAGGCGTAAATTTTGTCAAAAAAGAGAGGCGGCAGTTCCGCACCGATGTGCTTAAAGATGGGCAGGGTCAGCGTGGTGCGGCCAAAGAGGGCTTTGCCACCTGAGATCGTGAAATATGGATAGCCGCGCAAGGTGCCCAGACCACCGAGATAATAGCGCAGGGGATAATAGAATACGCCTTCAAATGTGCCGCCTTCTTGTTGTACTTCTTTGACATAGCCGTCTTTATAGGCCCCAAAGACCTGGAGGGCGAGTGTTGAGCGGCCAACGAGCGGGATAAATTCATTGAAGGAGGCGATGTATTCGTTGAATCCCACGTTGACTTTATCGCCCCGGAAAAATGCGGGTGACAGGTCTTCGCCGATGGGGTCTGGGGTAAAGTCTTCATCCAGATCTGGCGTGCGGGCCAGCGAATCTATCACGGTTGCGTTGATGCGCCGATAGCGGAAGGATAATGCGCGACCACCCGACGGGTTGATGTAGAGGTCGGTTGCGGGTTTGAGGGTGATGTAGCTCCAACCACCCATCCATTCGTTACTTTTGAAGAAGTCGAGCTCTTTGTAGAGAAAATCGTCGAGAAGGGTTTCCTGCGATGCATAGCCCGGACCGGGGATCTGATCGGTAATGTCTTCAACCTCACCTGTCCCTAAATCGGTCTGAAAGACGCGAGAGCTGTCGTGGAGGACCTGAACGGCGTGCAAGTTTTCAGAATACTTGCGGTAGCCATAGGCCAGACTGAAATAGTGTCCGCGGCCTACCCCCATTTCGGCGCCTACCGTAAAATCGGAGAATACATCCTTAAAATCGTCTTCTTCTGTGACCGTGAGGTCTAAGTGCTGCGTGACATTGGGGATTAAAACCTGTTGTCCTTCGTCGTTTTGGGTGATCAATGTGCCGCTCAGTGTATCGCGCACGGTTTGGACGGTTCCCAAATCCACGATGCTGTTGATGGTTTGCCTGCTGCCTCCAAAGAAGATGCGGGGGACATACGTGCTTTGTTCAGATAGAATGGGGGTGAGGCTGTTCTGGTAGTAGAAGGCAAATTCCGAGTTGAAGTCTTGTTGCCGTCTGAAGTTTTTGCCGATCAGGGCGGTGGTTACAAAAACGTCGCTGCCGAGCAGGTCGCCCCAGGCCCATTGAACACCCGCGCTGAGTTGATCCAGGCCGAATCGGTTGCCGATAAATGTGGGACCCAGCAATGCGATGGGTGTGATGCCGTAGGAGACGAGGCGCGTGGAGTACCTCCCGATGTCGTGAAGTTCGGTGATGGATTTGCCGTTGTAAATCTCGGCGTAGTCCCGCTCAACACCTTCGGGGGGATCGACGGCAACGGCCTCGGATAGGGGTATGCGATAGAGGTTGTAGTTCGCTGCGTGATATCCTGCGTAGATTACGTCTTTGGCATCGGGAGAAATAGTGGGCAAAAACGCGCCGCCGACAACATTGGTCAGTTGCTTTTGTTCCCCGGTCGCCATGTCGTGGGTGTAGAGGTTGAAGATGCCCGTACGGTCTGAACTGAAGACAAACCCACTGCCATCGGGTAGCCAGACGGGGTCTCGTTCGTCGGCTGTGGAGTGTACAATGGCTTTGAAGTTGGCATTGTTGGCATAGGCGAGGCTATCGGGAAATGCCTTGAGGCTGTCGGCCTTTGCCTGCTGGAGGCTGTCGAGTTGTGTGTCAACTTCTTCTTTCTTTAGCGAGCGCCGGCCCTTTTTCTTTTCCCAGGTTGTGGCATCCACGTCGATAATGGCAATGTCGCGGTCTTCGCCTGTGCGGAATACACTGAAGAGCAGGTGTTTGCCGTCGGGCGACCATTTTGGGCCAAAATACTGTGTGGCGTCGTTGTTATGTGTGAGGTATCGCACATCGGTGCCGTCGGTGTTTACAAGGCCGATGTTCGCTGTGCCATCTCTCATGGTTACAAAGGCGATTTGTTTGCCGTCGGGTGAGAGGGTGGGGTCTTTGCCGCGCAGACCAACGGTGACGCGGGTTTCTTTTTTCGTTTTTAAGTTGTATGTGAAGATGTCCCAACGCGCGCCTACGGCTTTGATGTACATCAGGCTGTCGCCGCTGGCTGTCCAGACAAAGCGATTATCTACGCGGTCGGCTATTTTTTTGACTTTTTTTGTGGCCAGATCCATCACTTTGAGTTCGGTAATGAAATAGTCGCTGTCGTCGTTGGAGATAAAGCCCAGCTTATCGCCTTGCGGGGAATAGACCGGGTGATAGTCCAAACCGCCTCTATCCACGATCAATTCGCCTTCGCGTTCGCCGGCTTCCTGGATGCCGCTTTGAACCGCGCCGTATTGTTCCCCAATATGCGTTTTCCAATCGCGGTAGAGTTGTTTGGCCGATACGCCTGTGGCTTTTTTTAGCGAGGAGTTGAAGTTGATAATCGGTCTGTGTTCAAAAATTTGTCTGACAACAGCGGGGCTAAAGCGTTCGCCAATGTAGTTGAGTATGGCATATCCCTGATTATAGACCATTTCACCGTGGAAATTGCCCTTGCCGCCGAGTTGTCCCATGCTGGATAGGGAGAGCAGATCATTTTCGAGCGCGGCCATGCGCAGGAGCATATCGCGGTGTGTGTCCCAGTGGTCGTCACCGTATTCGGTGGCTTCGTATTGCGAGATGCCTTCGGCAAAACCCGAATTCATGGCGAGGTGATACAGGCCGAGTGTAAAGCTAAAGTCGGGATTTTCATTGGCGCGAGAGGCGTTGACTATGCCAATTTGAAATGGCAGGCCCTTATAGGCGGCTTTTAATGTTACGATGTGGGCGAGTTCGTGGACAAAAACATTGCGTACCCAGTCGCTGGTGCCGCGGATTTCCCAGTCAATGGGGTTGGTCCAAAAGTGGATGTAATTGGCACTGTACACGGCAAAGGCATTGCCCAAATAATCCGCCTGATCGTCAACGACGACGTGGATGGGTGCAATGCGATCGACAAAGGTGGGGTAATGGCGCATGAGATTTGACAGAACCTCATCGCAGAAGTCGGCAATTTGGCGGGCGGTTTTTTCAGCAGTAGAGAAGTAGATGTTGAAATATCTGGTGCGAATCATCCGAGCGCCAGCTGTCCGCAGTCCCAAAAGCGAGGGGAAAAAGCCATCGACTGTTTCGGGTTTCCAATAGGTGTAGCTTTTTTGGTCGGGGGACGGACGGTTTAACGGGGTATTGGCAAGGTCAACCCCAATGGCTTTGGCGGGACCTAAAGAGGGGGGCTGTGCCAGGGCGGTGTGGGATATGAGGCCGGTGAGACACAGCATCGTTAAAATTTTTAAGACCTTCACTTATGACTCCTTGAAATGGTGGGTGGATTGAACGAATCAGCGAATCAACGAATCAACGAATCGAAGCTTGTAGTGATTTTGGTGGGTGGAGCGGGGTTCGTCTATTCGTCTATTCGTCTATTCGTCTCTAATTGTGCCGCAAGATACAGGCCACGCTGTGGCCGGGTTCAATGTCTAAGAGTTCGGGTTTGCGGTGGGCGCAGTCCGGCGTTGCTTCGGGACAGCGCGGATGAAATGCACAGCCCGAAGGTACGTTAACCGGGCTGGGCACGTCGCCTGTTAAAATGGTGCGCGATCCCCTGACGCGCGGATCGGGTATGGGGATTGATGAGAGCAATGCGCGCGTATAGGGATGCTGCGGATTCTCGTAGAGTACCTGGCTTTCGGCCAGTTCGACAATTTTGCCCAGATACATGACTGCCACGCGGTTGGAGATGTGTTTGACCACGCTCAGGTCGTGAGCGATAAAGAGATATGAAAGGCCAAACTGAGCCTGCAAATCCTGGAGTAAGTTTACTATTTGAGCCTGAATCGATACGTCGAGTGCAGATACGGGTTCGTCCGCGATAATGAATTGCGGTTTTACTGCCAATGCGCGGGCAATGCCAATGCGCTGTCGCTGTCCACCGGAAAATTCGTGCGGATATCGGCGCGCGACGTCGGGAGATAAGCCCACGGTGTTGAGCAGGTCGGCGACTCGATCTTTTGTTCGGTCACCGTGGATTTTCAAGGGTTCCGAGAGGATGCCGCCGATGGTGAGACGGGGGTTTAGAGATCCGTAAGGATCCTGAAAGATGATTTGCATATGCCGCCGCAGTGCTCGAAGTTGTTTTTTGTCTAGGGAGAGAATGTCGGTATTTTTGAATCGCACGGTGCCCGATGTCACATCAATAAGGCGCAAGATGGCGCGTCCAGTTGTCGTTTTTCCGCATCCCGATTCGCCGACCAGGCCGAGGGTTTCGCCGGGGGAGATATCGAAACTCACGTCATCTACTGCTTTGACATGCCCGGCGTTGCGCCCCCAAAGTCCCTGAGAAATGGGGTAGTGTTTTTTTAGATTTTGTACTTGAAGAAGCAATATTTCTCGCCTTATGTCATCCAACACGCGGTCTGGTGGTTGCCGCTAATTGTTTGCAATTGTGGTGTGGTTTCCCGACAAATTGAATCGACCTTTTCACAGCGATCCGCAAATCGACATCCCGATGGAAATTGCGTGGCTTCGGGAACAGTGCCCGGAATAGTTTTGAGGCGATTGTTCGCGATGTCCAGACGGGGGACCGATGCGAGTAACCCCTGCGTGTAAGGATGCTTGGGGTTGTGAAAAATCGCGTCTGCCGGACCAGTTTCTACAATTTTGCCTGCGTACATGACCGCGACTTGATCGGCGGCTTCGGCAATAACGCCCAAATCGTGTGTGATGAGCAGGACTGCCATGCCGAGTTGTTGCTGCAAGTCGCGCAATAAATCCAGGATTTGCGCTTGTATGGTGACATCGAGTGCTGTTGTGGGTTCGTCGGCTATCAGCACTTTGGGATTGCACGAGAGGGCCATGGCGATCATCACGCGCTGGCGTTGCCCGCCAGATAACTGGTGCGGGTATTCGTTTGCGCGTTGTTCGGGATCGGGAAGGCCCACGAGGTGGAGCATTTCAACTGTTTTTTTTCGCGCTTCTGTTTTTTCTAATCCCTGATGCCGCCTCACGGCTTCGTCAATCTGGAACCCACAGGTGTAAACCGGGTTGAGGCTGGTCATGGGTTCCTGAAAGATCATGGCAATGTCATTGCCGCGTATGTCGCGCATTTCAGTATCTGAAAGAGATACCAGGTCTCTGTCTTGAAAAAAAATATGCCCACTTTCAATGCGGCCAGGATGAGGCACCAATCGCATGATTGACAGCGAAGTGACACTTTTTCCGCACCCCGATTCACCAACAAGGCCATAAGTTTCGCCCTTGTTGAGTGTGAATGATACGCCATCTACCGCCCTCGCTGTTCCGCTGTCTGTATGAAAATGCGTTTGGAGGTTGTTAACTGTCAGCACGGAATTGGGCATGTACGATTTTTCTTTGGACTTCTATATGGGTTTGAACGTTCCCGTTTTTTTGGGAGATGCGCGGATGGACACGCGCTTCTCTTCGAATCAAAATAAAGGCAATGGGAGCACGAGCCAGTCTTCGAGTAGGAACCCGACGCGCCCAATCAGCAGTGAAAGACGCGCCATGATGGTGTAGCCAAATGACGCGCCAAATGAGATCATGAGGAACCAGATACCAATTTTTGACGCTACACCGACGGGGCCAGTGTGTTCGACAGAGTAAAAGAAATACACGAGTACTGTAACGACGCCGACCAGAATAATAAATAGATTGAATCCAGCCAGATCGGCTGTTATAGGTCCCATGGTGGGCTGTATTTGTGCCAACAAATTGGCCGAAATGGTGCGTGGAATAGCCAGTCCCGCCCCCAGGCCGACCACAAAGGCGAATGCAATGCGGCTGAGCCAGCTAAATTTCGCCGAGGAGAGTTGGGTGAGCATAAAAAGGCCGAGCAATGTGGGCACGATGAGCCACAAGTTGCCCATACTTTCGCTGTTGAGTTTGGAGAGGGGCTCCACGACATCGGCCAAAAGTACTGTGTACCATATTTGATTGAGTGTGTATGCGGCTGCTACACCCACATAGAGATTTTCGGCAAATTTGAAGAGAGGATTGTCCTTGTAGAGAAAGCTGTAAAGCGACAGGGTAATGCCAGCGGCGATAAATGTGCCAAAGCCGGTCCAATC
Source organism: Candidatus Latescibacterota bacterium (assembly GCA_965205975.1). Lineage (GTDB taxonomy): Bacteria > Latescibacterota > UBA2968 > UBA2968 > UBA2968 > VXRD01. The sequence goes on along the minus strand of OZ242195.1, from coordinate 2,872,669 downwards.
CGCAGATAGGCGACCAGAAATGAAGAGAATAATATTGACGACAGCAAAGATGAACAAGAAGACAATAAAAATTATATGATCGCGGCTCACTGGGCACCACCTTTCTGCCGACCATAGAGGAAGTACATTACATTGCCCAGGATGATGAAGGCGATGATGATGAGATGGACAAAGGACTGTGCACCCATGCCTGCGGTGGCTTTGTCCGATGTTTCAATCAGGGTTTCATATTCGGCGGCACCGGCTAATCCTCCCATCATGCCGTTCATTTGGCCCGATTGCAAATAGGGATATTGATCGGGTGCCATCACAGCGGTACAGCCAATGCCAAATTTGAATTTGTAGCGTTCTTGTCCGTAGGGTATCCAGATACCATCTGGTGTGTTGCCCGCTGCCAGGCAGATCACATAGTCGAAGTTCGCCAAGCCCTTTATATTTTGGGTGACAGGTAATTCAGTTGTGTTGTTGCCATGCAAATCTTGTGGGAAAGTGCCGTGAAAATCGTGGCCCATGTTGATAACCAGGGACTGGAATCCGGTTTTAAATCCGAGAAAGACATAGTCGCTGCCGTATTCGGTCTCCAGTTCTTGTGAGGCTTTATCGAGGGCTTGTTGGGCCAGCCCCACCGCCTGGGGCCAAAGGCACATGCCCACTACTTTGACGTTGCGCTTGAAACAGTGGCGCAAAACAGCAAGGGCCATGGGCTGTACTTCGGGCATGGAGCCAGGGCCGTAGTCAAAGGAGATGAGTACAGTGCCGTTTTTTGCTCCGACTTCTTCGATAGTGTCGTAAATCGCTTTCACATCTTTGGTAACGGGAATAGGCAAGCGCAAGGTAGCCAACGAGGGAATGATGACGCCGAGCGCGACAAAAACAAAGATGATTCGGCGGTCGATATTGAGCAATAATTCTTTCATTCTTCACCTCCGCCGAGATAAGAGCGTTCAATGCCAAAGATGATGCGCAATGACGTTGCAACAATGCCAAGACTGACGCCGAGCAAGATGCCGCGTTTGGCTGCCAGATTTGGCACATCCATCATCCATTGGGCAATTTCGGGAAGCCCCTGATAAATTGACGCGCCAATGGGTACACGACCGATCATCACGATAATGGCGGATACGAGCAGAATTGCCGCTTCGGGTGTGCGTGCGCGAAAGGTGCGATAGGCTGCAGATGCAATGAAAAACGCGAGGATGGAGAACATGGTGGCATCGGCTGGTACCTGCACATTATCAAACATCCACACAAAAGGACCTGAATCAATGACCTGGGAGTTGAAAGGACCTTGTCCATCATTGTAGATGGAAAAAATAAACATGACCGTGAAACCGACAAAAACCAGAAAGCTATATGCCCATCCTGCATGTTGCCGCCGCACGCGGCTCCAGTGCAAGCGCATCAAGCTGTAGATGCCCAACACCATAGCAAAAGCAGCGACAATGCGATCCCATTTTGTCAATTCTTGTTCAAGAGCCTGGGCACCGCTGTGTGGGATATAGAAAACGAGAATGCCAATCATACCCAGAACAAAGGCGATGATTAGCGGTAGTGTGCGTCTTAAAAAAAGCATGAAAGAATCCCCTGCTTAATATGCGGTAAAAATATGCGTGAGTGTTTGAATTTCAAGAGTCGCCAGAAGTGTGCCCAAAATCATGGCGATCAAGAGCACTGCTTTACCGATGTCCTGCCCTTTAAGGCTGCCCAGCAATTTGGGTTCTCGGGAAAGATACGCGCTTGCAGCATAGAGTTCTTCGCCCATGAGCGTATAGTCACAGGTAGTGATGAAAAAGGGCAACTGCGTATAAGCGTCAGTACCTGCGATCTGGATCGCACCTATGGAAGCACCCGTTTCTGCTAAAAGCAGAGATTCGGCAAAGAAGTAGCCCATCATGATATTGGTGGCAGGTCTATCGCGCACCATCATGCCGTCGAGGGCTGCGGCATAGCTGAATTGCTCGGTGGCGACCATAAAGACCGAGTCTTCTGAGTAGGCATCGGGACGACCGGCGTTGAGATAGGATTCTTTGACGACCTCTTGACTCACGGCCATGACGACGGGGTCATTGTTGGCTACGCGCAATTCGGTGTTAAATTCGGCAGTGCGATTGGCCACACGGGAAAGCACATTGATTGCTGCAATGGTCGATACGCTGCCCATAGACGCCAATCCGTGTGCAAAGAGCACGGGTTTGCCCATTTCAGTGGCGCGACCGAGGGCTTCGTCGAGTGCTTCGAGACCGGCGATGCGCCGGATGAAGAGTTCGCGTTTTTGGGCGAGGAAAATGCTGATCAAAATGATGAGAGAGAAGATTGTGCCGATAACGAAGTTATTGGTTTTGGCCTGGTTGAAAAAATTTTGATAAGCTTCTGCGCTCGCGATTGCAGAGGGAAATGATCCGCCAGATGGGAGGTGGGCCGTGACCTGTACATAATAGGTTTTACCATTTTCTATGGCGATTCTTTTAGATGGGTCAGCAGGATCAACATATACGGAGATTTTGGCAAAAAACTTGTGGAATGTTTCTTCGCCATGCCCAAAGGTGGCTGGATCGCTGGATTGCAAATCTCCCGCGTTGATCTTGGCAGAATGAAAAGGTCCATTTTCAGATTCGCTAACGTAAATTACGTATCTGATTTGTTCGATTTTCTCATAGGATTCTGGGTAGTCCCAGGTGACGGTGATGCTGCCTCCCGAGTCGTTGGGGGTGTCTTCGGCTTTGACACCGGTGGGTTGTTGTGCATGCACCTGTGCTGTGCAAAGCACGAGTGTGATGCAGATTAAAAAATATCTCATACGCAATCTCCCGATGGAGTCGTTTACTCCTGGATGAGTTCGACGTTGGCGCGCGGGACAGTGGCGCGGTCACTATTGTCAAATTCTACTTCGAGTACGCGCACATGGGTTTCGGATTCGACTGTTTGCAGTTCGGGTGGTAGGGCCGTGACTTTTCCCACCTGACCAAAATGGGGTGCGCGAATTACGCGCAAGAGTGCCCCTTCGATGAGGCCCGGATGATCGGATTCTTCGGCTTGTTCGTGGATGCGGGATTCTGGAATGATGATTTCGGGACGCAAAACTCCGGCGCGGATCTGGGTGGCACCAGAGATCGAGGCCTCTTTGCCGTTGTTTTCGCTCAGTATGTCAAAGGTTTTGCGCGCCATTGCGATGGAGCCAAAGCCTTCGGTGACAATGACGGTGAGGCCGATATTCTCGGTGCCGGTGATGGCTACGCCGAGGTCGTAGCCGAGCATGTCGCGCAAATCGGAATCGCGGATGCCGCCGCCAATGATGCCAACGGCGTCGATTTCCCGCGCTTTGTTGATTACATCAAGGGTGAGCAAGTTGCCGCCCACGAGGATTTTACCCGCGCACGAGTCGTCGATTTGATCGGGGGTTAAAATTTGATCTGGCTCCTCGGAGATGACGTGTAGAGGTCCCCAGGTTTCTCCGCCTATGCCAAAGATGCCCTGCACAAATGCACCTGTGGTTTCGACAATGACACCTTCTTCGGGCAGGATTTCGATCACGTTTCCATCGATGTATGCCTGTACCTGAACGGGGCGCGGGGGCGCGCGAAAGATGACCTGCCCGGTGATTTTGGAGATGTTTTCGAGGGTGCCACTGATAGGTGCTTTAACGGTGGTTTTAAACCATTTTATGAAGGGGCGGGTTTCGGCAATGGGTTCGTTGGCTTCGACGGGGTCGCCTTCACTTTTGAGCATGTAATTGGGCAGTTCTTCTGGCGTACAGCTCAAGATGTTGACCAGGTTGAGGGTGGTGACGTTGCCGGGTAGGTGCGTGTGGGCAACGACCTGATCGCGCGTCACGCTATCGCCTTGTGATACGACGACCTCGCCTTTGAGGGGAAGTTGGCGCTGGCGTTGAAGAAGGGTCTGTGGGGTAACGCGAAGACCGGGTGTGTATGCGTGTGCCATAGAGTAATACCTGAGGTTACGGATAACGGAATATACAATGCGAGGAGTACTTTACAAGAAAAATAAATTAAATCATAGCCTTGTTCTTTCTCTTACCGAGGATAGAGGTCGAGGGTCTCGCTCCACCGACTTATTTGATCGGTGCGTTCGGATTGATTTTCGGCAAATATAATGGGACGACCGCGTCCGTCGAGGATTAGCCCGGCGGTGCCTCCTTTGACTGTGGTGTTCAGTTCGCGTCCCGGTCCGGCACCTGCGTCTGTGTTGTGCTCGGGTTGTAAGGTGAGATGTGCTTCTTGATCGGCTTCGAGGGAGAAGTGCAGAAGATCGCCTATATTGAGTGTGCCCGATTGGGTTCCGTCAGGAAGGCCGATTTCGTATTGCGCACAAGGTGCGCTCTGTTTGCCCTGGACGATGGGTGCGATACACGTGCCGAGGTAAATGAGGCAATCGCGTTCAAAAACCTGGGTGGCGGCGATTTCGTTGACCGATGAGAGCACGCCGAGGTGTGGCATCATAAAGATGCTGTCAACAGCGAGGCGCGTGATGCCTTCGGGCTGGAAGGCGTCGATGAGCATGGCGGCTGTTTGCATTCGACGTGGGGCGTGAGATAAAACGCCGCCGCTTCCGACAAGAAGATCGAGGTCGCGCATTTTGATGAGGCTTTCGCCGCCTGCGGATTGGTCGAATACATCGGACAGGGTGCGCTCTGCCTGTACGCCTTTGAGCCCCACCGCCAGTGCGCGGTGCTGGACAAAGGCCAGACGCAGGGCTTCGCGGGCAATGGCCTGTTCGATCTGAAGTTCTTCGAGCATTTGCGGAATTGTGGTGGGGCGGATCATTTTGTTTTTGATGCGGTCCCGCAGGTCGGCTTCGTCGATTTTGAAAGGTACCCAGCGCATGACATCGTCGAGGCCCGCTTCGGCGAGTACGTTGGACACGCTGTAGGACATGCCGAGGTTGGCAGATACCGTGCGGTTGAAGATATCTTCGAAGACGCTGAATACATCGGTGGTAGCACCACCTATATCAACGCCCACGACATTGATATTCTGTTGTTTGGATACGGTTTGCATCATGAGGCCAACTGCGCCGGGCGTGGGCATGATGGGCGCACCTGTCCAGGAAATGAGTTTTCGATAGCCAGGTGCTTGCGCCATGACGTGTTCGAGAAATAGGTCGTGGATCACATGGCGAGCAGGTCCGAGGTTTTCCGCTTCGAGCGTGGGGCGGATATTTTCCGTGACGGTGAGGGCTGTTTTGTCGCCCAGGGTGCGTTCAATTTCCTGTGCAGCATCTTTGTTCCCAGCGAAAATGACGGGCAGTTGATATCCAGATCCAAATCGCGGTTTGGGATCGGCTGCCGAAATAAATTCGGCCAGTTCGACAACGTGCGAAATAGTACCGCCATCTGTGCCGCCCGAAAGGAGCACCATATCGGGGCGCAACTGGCGAATGCGTTCGATTTTTTCGTGGGGCTGCCGACCATCGTTGGATGCGAGAATGTCCATGACAATTGCACCTGCGCCGAGCGCGCAACGCTGTGCGCTTTCGCCGGTCATGGCCTGAATGACACCGCCGACCATCATTTGCAGGCCGCCGCCTGCGCTGCTGGTGGAAATGTAGATGTCAACTCCGCGATGGTCTTCTGCGGGTGTGATGATGGTTTCGCCGTCGAGAATTTGTCTGCCGGAGAGTTCTTCGACTTCTTGAATGGCGTTGAGTACGCCGCGCGTGACGTCCTCGTAGGGAGCTTCAACTGTGGTTGGTGCTTCGCCTCGATAGGTCTGGCGATAGACATCGTCCTTTTTTTCAATCAGGATGGCTTTGGTGGTGGTGCTGCCGCAATCGGTAGCGATGATGACATCGAGTTTATCCATGGTTTTTGTTTTCCAGGGTTTCAATGTGGCGAATGAGGCAGGGAATGCTTTCCCGTTTTTCCAGAAAGCGCGTGAAGCGATCAAACTCAGCTGTTGAGGAAAAAATGATAGATACGAAGGGCGACAAAAAAGTCAAAAGTTGGCTGCCAATATAGTTAAAGGGGCGCCCGGTTTCAAGTAGCATGATGGCTGGTGCTGTGAGTTTGCGCCCTACGATGAAGGCGGCGGCTTTTTCGGCGAGAATTTCGTCTTCTTTGGTGATGGCACTTTCGGGGGGAGAGACGGCAAAGGCATGGGCGCAATAATTCTTAAGCCGGGTCAATAGCGATGTGTTTTTCGACGACATGGTAGATCTCAGCGGGGTTTTTGGAGCGCAGAAATTGACCGCGAAAGGTATCGAGACGATGCGGTTTGACAAAAGGACTTAAGAAGATGCCGTCGGGATGGATTGAGACACGGCGAAAATTTGTCCACAAATACTGCCTGCGCATACCGATATGTGAAATGGTAAAACCGTGAGCGTCAATAGCATAGCGCGTTATAAAGAGATAACGGGACATCGCCGCGGTGAGCAATATGAGTGACAGAGAGGCGAAGGTGATGCTTTGAAAGCTCACGCCGACAATAGACGCGACGCTCAGGATGATGAGCACGAGTAAAAAAGATTTTGCCAAAGGCTCTTCGCGCAGGGGATGTGAGGTCCAGGTTTTTGAAGATTCAATACTTGTCATTCCATTCATGCGTTGCGTATTTCTCGGCGATGAGGCGTTGGGTTTCGGCGATTTCGGTTTTGCTGAGTGCGGCTTCAATAAGTTGGATGTTAAAGGTCTTTTGAATGCCTTGTCGGATGGCGGCAGCCGCCGTATTAAAATCGATGGGGGATGCGAGGGCTTCAGAGAGAGAGATGGTGTGGCGGTCGAGTTCGCGTTCAAAACGCTTTTTCAGGCCGGGTTTGTCGCTGGGCAGAAGATCGGCGATTTGTTTGTGCTCTGGGCCGAGCAGGAGAGACCCGTGCTGCAAGAGCATTGTGCCGATGCGCTGTTGCGCGCTACCGATGAGTTTGCGTCCCTTGAATTTGACTTCGTATTGCGCTGTGCTGGTAAAACAGGGCGCGGTGAGTTCTTTGCCGCGCGGTGAGGGCTGTGTCTGGCGGCGGGATTCAAAGGTCGCATCAATACCGAGATCGCAAATACCCGCCAAAAGGCCCTCGCTGATTCTGCGATAGGCTTCGTTGATATTGCCCCCCATCACGGGATTATCGGCAGGGCAGATAACGCTATAGGTCAGTTCGTTCCAGTGCAAGACAGCGCGACCACCAGTGGGACGGCGGACAATGTCGATACCGCGCTCGCGAACTTTTTGAGCATCGACTTCGCGGCTGATGCGCTGTGCATATCCAAAAGAGACCGCGGGCGGTTGCCACCCGTAAACGCGAAATGCGGGCTGAGCACCTATCGAGCGCACGAGAGCTTCATCGACTGCCATATTAAAAAAGGCGTTTCCGTGTTGAGTATTCAGGAAACGCCATGTGGGGGGATTGCATTGTGTCATGGTTAGTGTAGGCCCAGATGTCTGAGCGCGTCTTTTGCGGCCATCTGTTGGGCTTCTTTTTTACTGCGCCCCTGTCCCTCGCCCAATCGATCGCCCTGGAGGGTTACTTCAATAAAGAAAATTTTTCGATGATCTGGGCCTTCTTCGGATATGGGTTGATATCGCGGATAACCCTTTCCCGTACTCTGCGTATGTTCGAGAAGCAGGCTTTTGAAGTTGAGATAGTTGCCATCGGAGAGTATTTCTTCAACATCGGTTAGAATTGTGCGCTCTACAAATGTGCGGGCAGCTTCAAGGCCACCGTCGAGGTAAATCGCACCTAAGAGTGCTTCAAAAGCATCGCCTATAATCGAGGTGCGTTGGCGTCCGCCAGATGAGATTTCTTCTTTGCTCAAATAGAGATATTCTCCAAGTTGGATTTTTCGGCCTTTTTCGGCCAGGACCACCTTGCTGACGAGCAGAGACTTGATCTGTGTGAGTTCGCCTTCTCTTTTATTTTTAAATCGATTGTAGAGATATTCTGTCACAATAAGATCGAGCACGGCATCGCCCAAAAATTCCAGACGTTCATTGGACGCAATGCTGCCTTCCTGAGTGACGTAAACATAGGATCGGTGTTTGAGTGCTTGTTCGAGTAAAGCGGTATTGGAGAAGGTATAGCTGAGGTTGCGCTGGAGCTCTTCTTGAGAACGCACTGTGCTGCCTGCGGACCAGCGTCTGATTGTTTGTAAGACGGTTCCGAGTCGGATAAAACCGCCCCCTTTCAAGTCGCGTAACATGTATGGTCTCGTTAGTTGCGAAACTTACGCAGGATGAGGACTGCGTTGTGACCACCGAAGCCGAAGGAGTTGCTGATGGCTATTTCAACGGGTATTTCTCGCGCTTCGTTGGGCACGTAATCGAGATCGCATTCTGGATCGGGTGTTTCATAGTTGATCGTGGGCGGCACCACATTGTGATGAACTGATAGGGTTGCCGCGATAGTTTCAATCGCACCCGAAGCTCCCAAAAGATGGCCAGTCATAGATTTTGTCGAACTGACGGCGAGCTTTTTGGCATAGTCGCCAAATACGGATTTGATGGCAGCTGTTTCTGCCGGGTCACCCACGGGTGTTGATGTGCCGTGTGCGTTGATGTAAGACACGTCTTCGGGATTGATCTGCGCCTGTCGCATGGCGCGGCACATGGCGCGGGCACCCCCCTCACCGCCAGGGGCCATACCGGTAATGTGATAGGCATCACCCGTGTAACCGGCTCCTACCACTTCGGCATAAATAGTGGCGCCTCGTTGTGTTGCGTGTTCGAGTTCTTCCAGAACAAGCCCACCGGCACCTTCTCCAATTACAAACCCATCTCGGTCTGCGTCAAAGGGGCGACTGGCTTGCGTTGGGGCGTCGTTGCGGGTTGAAAGCGTTCGCGCTGAGGCAAATCCACCGACTGACATCGGTGTAATGGCGGCTTCTGCCCCCCCTGTGATCATGATATCGGCTTCGTCGTCCCAAATTTCGCGGGCTGCATTGCCAATGGCATGGGCTGCCGAGGCGCAAGCTGTGACGGTGGTATAATTGGGACCTTTGGCACCAAGGTGGATGGACACTTGACCTGCGGACATGTCAGGGATCATCATGGGCACAAAAAGCGGACTGATGCGTCTTGGACCATCTTTGCGATAGGCTTCGTGCTGATCTTCAAAGGTTTGGATGCCGCCAATGCCCGAGCCAAATACAACCCCGATGCGTTCGGCCTGTTCATTGCAGATGTCGAGCCCCGCGTTTCCCACGGCTTGAACAGATGATGCTATGGCGTATTGGGTAAAGAGGTCCATACGACGCTGGCTGCGACGATCAATGCCAAAGTGTTCTGGATCAAAGTTTTTGATTTCGGCAGCAAATTGCACGCGGAAATCGGTGGCGTCAAATTTTGTTATGGGGCCAACACCTGTTTGTCCATTGCACAGTGCTTCCCAATAGCTTTGTGTGGTATTGCCATTGGGAGCAAGTGTGCCCATGCCGGTGATGACCACTCTGCGTTGTTTGTTCAAAGAATGACCTCCTGAAGGCTGGAGATAGGGTTTCCAGTCTTCAGTTTCCGAATTAATCCAGACGTTCGTCTAAGTATGCAATGGCATCGCCAACTGTTTCGAGCTTTTCAGCGTCTTCATCTGAGATTTCCATGTCAAATTCTTCTTCGAAAGCCATGACCAGTTCGACTGTGTCGAGTGAGTCTGCGCCCAGATCGTCAATAAAATGGGCGTCGGCATTGACGCTATCGGCATCGACCCCGAGTTGGTCAACGATCAGGTCGGTAACTTTTTGTTGAATATCATCGGTCATGTGAAGCCCTCCGTGTGTAGTGTGTAGTGATTATTTACATCACCATTCCGCCATCGACAACGAGAACCTGTCCAGTAATATAAGCAGCGTCGTCAGAGGCGAGAAAGGCTGTGGCAGCAGCGACATCGTCGGGGCTACCGAGTTTGCCCAGTGGAATCTGTGCGATCAACTGTTCTTGTATTTTAGGGTTGAGTTTGGCGGTCATGTCAGTTGGGATAAATCCGGGCGCAATGGCGTTGGCCGTAATATTGCGGCTGGCTAATTCTCTGGCTACCGATTTGGTCAGGCCAATAAGGCCCGATTTGGATGCGGCGTAATTGATCTGCCCTGCATTGCCCGTGAGTCCGACGACCGATGAGACGTTGATGATACGACCGGTTCGCGCCTTCATCATGGGACGGGTGACGGCTTTGATACAATGGTACGCACCTTTGAGGTTGACGTCAAGAACAGCATCCCACTGATCTTCTTTCATACGCATCAGCAAATTGTCGCGGGTGATACCCGCATTGTTGACGAGTATATCAATTTTGCCCCAGGTGTCGAGGACGGTCTCTACAAGGGCTTCAACTGATTCGGCATTGGATACATCGGTTTGTCGTACAATGGCCTCTCTGCCCTGTTCGCGGATTTTTTTGGCCACGACTTCTGCAGCTTCCGTGCTTTGGCTGGCACATACGGCGATGTTGGCTCCTTCGCGCGCAAGGCGCAGGGCAATGGCCGCGCCAATACCGCGAGACCCACCTGTTATAAGAGCTGTTTTATCTGTGAGTCGGTTCATGAGATGATTGTCAGTTGTCAGTCCCAACCACCCAACCCAGGGTGGCTGTGCGGGGTCACTGGCTACTGGCTACTGACTACTGCCTTTCAGTTGTTCAATGGCTTCCAATGTGCCGGCTTCGCGGACTAACATATTGCGGTCGATTCGGCGCATGAGACCCTTGAGCACATTGCCTGGTCCCACTTCGAGGGCTTCGGTCATGCCTTCTGCTATGAGCCGTTGCATGGATTCTGTCCATCGAACAGGCGAAATAACTTGCTTGATCAACAGGTCTTTGAGCAGGTCTGGATCGCGTGTGGGTTCAGCCGTGACATTGGGGATCACGGGAATTTGCGCCCGCACAAATGGCACATCTTCGAGTATATCGGTCAGTGCTGTTACGGCTGGTTGCATCAGGGCCGAATGAAATGCGCCGCCTACGGGCAAGAGCACAGCGCGTTTGGCTCCCAGTGCTTTGGCTTTTTCAAGTGCTTCGTCAATGGCATTTTCCTCGCCAGATAAGACTACTTGCCCCGGACAATTGAAATTGGCTGTTGTGACATGACCCGAAGAACTGAGGTCGTCGCAAAGCCGAATCATTACGTCGTCGTCGAGACCGAGCACAGCTGCCATGGCACCTGGCCGAATTTTTCCCGCGACTTGCATGGCATGTCCGCGAACGCTGACGACTCGAAAGCCATCTTCGACGCGCATAACACCCGCCGCAACAAGCGCGGCGAGTTCTCCAACACTGTGTCCTGCCACGAGGTCGGGGTGCAGTCCCCGGCTTTTAATTACTTCAAGAGCGGCAATGCTGTGGGCAAAAATTGCCGGTTGTGTGACTGCGGTTTGTTTGAGTGACTCGGCAGGACCATTGAAGCAGAATGACTTAATGTCTATATCGAGCACATCGTCGGCAAGATCAAAAATTTGGTGCGCTTCCGGTGCGCTTCTATACAGATCGTATCCCATGCCAACGAATTGGGAGCCTTGTCCTGGAAATAGGAAAGTTTTTTTTTCCATCTAATAAGCCCAGGTTAGCAGGGTGCTGCCCCAGGTATATCCCGCACCGGCACTGGCGAGCAACACGTTGTCACCGCGATTGAGACGGCCCTGTTCGGCTGCTTCAGATAGACCAAGGGGAATGGTGGCAGCCGAAGTGTTGGCATAGCGGTCGATATTGACCACAACGCGATCTTCGGGTATATCTGTACGTTTGACACAGGCGTCAATGATGCGTTTGTTGGCCTGATGCGGCACAAAAAGCGCGATGTCTTTGCCGATAAGGCCGTTTCGTTCGAGAATTTGAGCGGAAACTTCCGCCATTTTGGGGACTGCAAATTTGAAAACTTCGCGACCATCTTGATAAATATAATGCATTTTTTTTTCAACGGTTTCACGAGAGGCGGGAAGCAGACTGCCGCCAGCGGGTTGCCGCAGATATTTTACGCCGCTGCCATCAGAATAGAGGATAAAGTCTTTAAGCCCGAAACCGGGCTCGCCTGATTCGAGTAAAACGGCACCCGCGCCATCGCCAAAGAGCACACAGGTGTCGCGATCGGCGTAGTCTGTAATGCTGCTCATTTTGTCGGCTCCGATGACGACTACGCGTTTGTGTGCGCCCGTTTCAATAAATTGCCCCCCTACCATCAGAGCATATAAAAAACCGCTACAGGCTGCCGCCAGATCAAAAGCCCAGGCATTTGTGGCACCAATTTGGTCCTGTACCAGACAGGCCGTTGATGGAAATACCATGTCGGGCGTGATGGTCGCAACGATGATCAGATCGATATCTCTGGCATCGAGTCCTTTGTTGTGCAGAATGGATTCCAGAGATTTTAGAGCCATAAAAGATGTGCCCAATCCCTCGTCGAGAATGCGGCGTTCTTTGATGCCAGTGCGGGATGTGATCCACTCGTCGGATGTATCGACCATTTTTTCGAGGTCGGTATTGGTCAGCTTTTGTTCTGGGACATAGTGCCCAACCCCGGTAATGGTGGCTGTAAGGGGGTACATGATAATTACTCTGCTCCTCAAAGTCTGCGCGATGTTAGACCAAACTAAAAGCCATCGGTTTCAACCACTTCGCGTCCATTGTAATAACCGCAATTTCCACAGACCCGATGGGGTATTTTTTGCTGCCCACAGTTGGGACAGGCGTTAAAAGTGGGTTGACGCAGCTTCCAATTGGCACGGCGTTTACCTGTGCGGGAATTTGAACTTTTTCGTTTGGGGTTGGCCATGGTGGTATCCTTTTTGATTGATGCTCTGTTTACTGTTCGTTTTCTTTTAGTGCGCGGAGAGCATCCCAGCGCGGGTCGAGACTCTTTTCACGCTCGTATTCCAGCAATTCATGGGGGTCTTGCTCATAGCGTTCACAAGGGCCAGAAGGCGATGCAGCACAGGTTGGAATCATGGGCAGTTCGAGCAAAATATAATCTTTCACGTCATTGCCTAGGTCTATCTCTCCGGGTTCTTCATTGAGCCAGACCAGCGTTTCGTCATCGTCATCATTCATCTGGTCGGGACGCCCTTTTTGAAAAACGAATGTGTATGAGATGGCGATGGGAAATTCGATGGGTTCCAGGCACCGCGCGCATTCGGGGCGCACCAGACAGGTGGTTTGCCCTTTGGCGGAGAGCGAGTCGCCAAATTTGTACACGACGAGACGGGTGTTTATGGCACCTGCAAATTGGGTGTCTTCTTCGGTAATGTGCAGGTCGGCAGGCGTTTCTTCAAACGAAAGTTCGGTCTCGCCTTCTTGTATATCTCTCAGGTCGATTTTCATAAGGTAGTTGATCTCTTTTACCCAAAAAAGAAAGCCACTTCTTTGGCTGCATTTTCCAGTGAATCTGAGGCGTGTACGGCATTGTTTTGAATATCGGTTGCAAAGTCTTTGCGAATGGTTCCTTCTGCGGCTTCTTCAGGATTGGTGTTGCCAATGACTTCGCGCAAAAATGCGACGGCGTTGTCTCGCTCGAGTGCCATGGGTACACAGGGACCGGAGGTCATAAAATCGAGCAAGTCGTTGTAAAAAGGTCGTTGGCGATGTACTGCATAAAATTCGGCGGCCTGTTTGCGCGTGAGGCGAACCATTTCCAGATTTACAATCCGAAAGCTTTTTTTTTCGAGACGGTGAATAATTTCACCGATTACATTTTGTGCAACAGCGTCGGGTTTGACGATGAGCAAGGTGCGTTCCATGCATAAAATTCCATAAAGAAAATAGGCTCATATCGGCTCGAAGATGGACAAGATAGGAGTTGAGCTTTTTTTTGTCAACCCCATTTTTGATAAGGATTTGCGCTTGTGAACTGCGCGAGAAAGGGGTTGACACAAGTCTAATGGTCGCCTTTAATTGGGATGGTGGTTTTCGTGCTGTTGCGTTTTAATTTTTTTGGAAATGCCGGGGTCTTTTTATGAGTGCCGTTATTCCATTTTTGAATCACAAGGTTCTGTTTGTTACAGGTGCAACTGGTTTTTTGGCCAAGGGATTGGTGGGAAAAATCCTTTGCCATGCGCCAGATGTTGGGCGCATTTATCTCATGGTGCGACCTCAAAGGCGAGGAGGGGGCAAGCCCATTAGTGCCGAAGATCGATTGCAAAGGGAGATTTTGCAATCCAGTGCCTTTACGCGATTGCGCACAGAACTCGGGGATCGTTTTGATTCTGTGATGCGCGAAAAAGTCATTGCAGTGCCGAGCGATTTGACACAAGATCATCTCGGCATGGACGCGGAGACATATGCGCGGTTGATCCATGAAGTTGATATTGTGATAAATAGCGCGGCCAATGTGGTTTTTGACGCGCCACTGGATTTGGCCCTGGCGCAAAATACACTTGGAGCCAGGCGCGTTGTCGAATTTGCCAAAGCATGTCGAGATGCTGTGCTGGTGCATGTTTCAACGGCTTATGTCAATGGGCGGCAAAAGAGAATTATTTCTGAAGACGCGCCCGTGCCCGATCAAACGGTGGCACAACAGATGGGAAATGGTCGCGCGCCCGATTATAGTCTGGATTCGGAAATTGAAGATATTCTAACGTATAGCCGCGAAGTAGAGGCGTCGTCGCGGAGTCCCGAGCGATTTGCGGAATTTACGCGGTTGCTGGACCGGCAGGACCGGGGCAAGCGCGTTACAGCACATCGGCGAGAACATCAGTTGGAGGCCTTGCGCCAGCGCTGGGTGCGGGAACGGATGGTGGCACGCGGCATAAAGCGCGGGCGAGAGTTGGGCTGGCACGACAGTTATTCTTTTACCAAAGCCATGGGTGAGCAGATGATTGCCAAGACCCGGGGCGATTTGCCAACCGTGATCGTGCGCCCTTCTATTATTGAGAGCAGTTTGTCCGATCCAGAGCCGGGATGGCTGGAGGGGCTAAAAGTGGCCGATCCGCTTATTGCACACTACGGCAAGGGGCGTTTGACGGATTTTCCAGCGCGTCCAGAAGCGGTTTTAGACGTTATTCCCGTGGATATTATTATCAATGTTATTATCAGTGTTTTGCCTTCTATCCGTGCAAATGCCGATTTGAAGGTTTATCATGTGACGACAAGTGCAAAAAATCCGGTCACGGTGGGTGAGGTCGTCCAGTATGTGTACGAGTATTTTGTGAACAATCCAATGCGCGATCGCAATGGCAAACCCATTGCGGTGACGCCGTGGACCTATCCGACATTGTCACAATTTCGTCGAAAGTTGCGCTATAAGTATCTATTGCCACTCAAAATTTTGCAACGGGCACTGGATTGGGTGCCAATGGCCAATGTCTCAAAACGCAAACGCCAATTATCGATTTTGAATGCCACTTTGGAAAATACGCTGGCACTTACCGATATTTACGGTTCTTATATTTCTCTGGATTGCGTGTTTCAAAACGACAATATGAATCGGTTGTTTGACAGCCTGGATGCAGAAGACAAAGAGATTTTTAATTGTGATGTTTCGCGCATAGATTGGCCCGTTTACGTAAAAGATATTCATATTCCCGGCTTGCAACGGCATGTGCTCAAGACAGGTGTTTAGGCTTCTCTTATGACCTTACGCAATAAATCGGATACTCGCCCATTGCACGAAACACTGCTCGAGGATCTGGAGCAGATGTTGTCTATTTATGACCAATCGGTTCAGCTTATGCTCGAAGCCGTGCGTCACGATGGCTATTTTGACGCGTTCGATCCAGATGCGCTGGTCTGGCCCAAAAGTAAGAGTGGGGCGATGGATATGGAGGCACTTCAATTTCGCGCTCAGCTTGTGGATGCGATTTTTCGAGACCTGCCCGAGGTCCGCAATGAGCGTTTGGACGAGGCGTACCGTCCTTTTGCGCGGTTGCTTCCGCAATATCACACGGGCAGCCAAATTTATTTGCAACTGCGACGACAATTTGTCGAGCGTGGACGCGGGGATGCGAAAGATTTTTTGAAGTTGTATCAGTCTCTGTATTTGAAGGCTTTGGCACAGGCGGAGTTGCACGCGCCCGAAGCCGTTGAAGAGGCTCTGGCTCAGGTGCATATTACACAGGTGCCGATGTCGCATGCCCGCGCCGTTGCAGAGGCTCTTGACAATGTGGAGGCGGATGAGGACGCGCACTGGGCTGAGGAGTACAGTTGTGAACGAGATGGCGAGAGAATTGAGGGCTCTTTGCGCGATTTGTTGCAAGATGTGGCACAGCGCACGCTCAATTTGATCGCCGCGGGGGGGTTGCTGTCAACGCGGTATAATTATTTGACAAATTTTGGCTGGTTTGGCGTATCGGTGTGGAAGGTTATTGTGGATGCTGAGGTGGCTTTGGCGCAGTTGCACGAGGCGAGTGATGTGGAGATGGATGGGATAGATGATGATGTGTTGCACATCAAGGCGCTGTTGATTGAATTTTTGCATGCGCATCAAGAAGATCCTACCAAATTGCGTCCCCGGCTGTATTGGTATGGGCAGGAGTATAGTTATTTGACGCGGGATATGATTGATTTGTCGGTTAAGCTAATATGCGATTTGAACGCGCAAATCGATCGCGTTGGACAAAAAGGCTCGCGTATAGAAATGCCCACTTTGCTCGCAGATACGGCGCGCGGGCGATTTTTGGAATATCCCAATGTCGGGCGTCGGGGGCAATTTTCAAAGTTGCAGCGAGGGATGCGTTTTGTCAGGTGGATGGGGACTTCGTTCAAGGTGGGACGTCAAAAAAAGAAATTGTTGGAAAGAGAAGCCGATCCCATCCGTCGCCGCGAAGCCGGATGGCGCACCTGGCTCGATTGGGGGCGTCGCACGCTGGATATTTTTGATATTCGCGTCAACGTTTATATCGATCCCCATTTTGAAGCCATTGTGCGAGATTTGGGAGCCGATGCGGAAGGTCGGCGTCTTATTTTTTTGCCAACGCATCAGAGTTTATTTGACCATCCCGTTTTGTACAGGGTTTTGCAGTCTCGAGAATTTATGAATGCAATGGGATGGGAAAGACCCGAACCTTGTGTGATTCTGGCGCGTACTGGGCTGGCGCGCTCGGGTATCAAAATTGGGTCGAAACAGATCACGCAGTTTGGGATGACGTCGGAGGTTTTTGATCAGATCTTGGAAAATGTCGATGGCTATGTGATGCTCGAGCGATCCCGTGCTGCGGGCCATACGACACAGCGCGTGGCACAGGCATTGACAGAGCGACCGGGTGTTATTTATCCCATGGCGACGACGGCGGCTTTTGCGATTCAACAATTTCCGCTTCAACACGGAGTGTTTGCACAATTGCCCCAGGATGTGGTGATTGTGCCGATTGCGTATCGCGGGCTTCACGCGCTGTGGCCCAAGTGTCCAAAGGGCAATATCAATATCAATCCGGGGCAGGTCGATGTGTGGGTCTCACCGCCGATGTTGGGAGAGACGACCCTGTTGCCCAAAAGACGATCGCTGCGGATTCAGTCCGAGGCTGCTGCGCTGTTTCAAGCGGTGCATATTGCGACGTTGTTGAATCCGGAAGAGTCTTGAAAATTGAGGTGTGAAATGAATGAACTGATGGTTGTCGCATTTTTGCTGGTGCTGGTATTTTTGCTCGTTCGAGGGCGTCGCGCTTTTGCCAGTAAAGACCGTTTTTCTGAGGGGGCAGAAGGCGAGCGGTTTGCACACAAGTGGGGGTATAAGGATACGCGGTTTGAGTTTGACGATGACAGGACTGTGCAGGTGACGGGAACGCGGTATCCGTTGTGTGGCTATCGGATGCCTTATTTTTTGCCTTTTGTCGAAGAGGTGCTCGAGGTGCCGATCCGTCCCGAAGATATGGGGCAAGAGGTTGAGCACCGCGATTTGCCCGCGCCCGTGGCAAATGACGAATTTTTGAGGGCGGTGCGCGATGCGCTCAGCGAAAATGGCGTTTCTCAAGAGGACATAGAGCGTCTGGTACATAGCCACGGGCAGTTGAGTGTGGATGAGGTGTATCAAATTTTGTACCATCGGCCGCCCGAACGCCTGGTGGATGTGGTGTTGTTCCCAGAGGAAGACGCGGATATTCAGGCTATTATCCAGCTTGCAAATGAACACGATGTGGTGCTGGTGCCCTATGGCGGCGGGACGAATGTGAGCGGTGCGCTCGCAATTCCGACTTCAGAGACGCGGATGGTCGCGTCGGTGGATATGCGTCGCATGAATCGCATTGTGCAGGTGGATGAAGAGAATTTTCAAGCGTGTGTACAATCAGGGATTTCGGGTAAGCAATTGGAGATTGCGCTGAATGAGTTGGGATACACATCGGGACACGATCCAGATAGTCTGGAGTTTTCAACTCTGGGGGGATGGATTGCGACCAATGCCAGTGGTATGAAAAAGAATCGGTATGGCAATATTGAGGATATTGTGATAGAGGCCACGCTGGTAACGCCAACGGGGGAGGTGGAGACACACCATGCGACGCCGCGCAATTCAACGGGTGTGCAGCCCAGGTCATTTTTGTTTGGGAGTGAGGGTAATTTGGGGATTATTACCCGGGCGACGATCAAGATCCACAAACAGCCCGAGGCACAGGCGTTTGGTTCGCTGGTGTTTCCGTCATTTGAACGAGGTGTAAGTTACTTAAAAGCACTTCGGCCAACGGGGCAAGTTCCGGCGAGTATTCGGCTGGTGAACAATACGGAATTACAGCTTGGGCAGGCGCTGAAGCCCGAGGCAAAAGGGTTCAAGAAGCTCCAGCAGGATATTCAGCAATTTTTTTTGGTTAAGGTCAAGGGGTTTGATCCAAAGCAGTTGGTGGCGTGTACGATTGTGATGGAGGGAACAAAAGACGAGGTTCGGCAGCAGGCAAAGACGATTTTTCGTTTGGCGAAGAAATACGGCGGTATTTCGGGCGGGGCGCACAGAGGCGAGCGGGGGTATATGTTGACGTTTGGGATTGCGTATATTCGCGATTTTTTTACTCAGTTTCACATTTTGGGCGAGACATTTGAGACTTCTGTGCCGTGGACTAATATTCACGATGTTATTGGTGCGGTGGAAAAGAAGTTGGTTGTTTTGTGTGAAGAATACAGCGTGCCGGGCAAGCCCTTTTTGGCTTATCGCGTGACGCAGACCTATCACACGGGTGTGTGCATTTATTTTACTATGGGTTTTTGTGCGCAGGGGCTTGAGGATGCGGTTGGCGTTTATCACGCGATTGAGCGCCGGTTGCGGCAGGAGATTTTAGACCACGGCGGGTCTTTGTCACACCATCACGGCGTGGGCAAGCTCCGCAGTGGATTTTTGCCGCAGATTCAAAGCGAAAATAGTCTTGCGGTGCTGCGGCAGATGAAAAAGGCGATGGATCCAAATAATATCTTTGCCATTGGCAATGGGGCGTTTGCGGATTGAAAATGGAAAGGAACTATTGATTTTGAGCGGCGCAATGTTTTGCGATAAAGTAGCGATTATTACGGGCGCGTCTTCGGGGCTTGGGGCTGTGTTGGCTCTGGAACTGGCGAAACAGGGCGCACACCTAACATTGTTTGCTCGGCGGGAGGAAAAGCTGAGCGAGACGGCTGAGCAGTGTCGGGATTTGGGCGCACAGGTGGTGACCGTGGTGGGAGATGTTACGAAGATCGAAGATTGTGAACAATTAATTGAGGCGACGGTTACTGCATTTGGTCGCATTGATTATTTGATTGCCAATGCCGGGATTAGTATGTGGGCGCGGTTTGACGAGGTGGAAGATCTGGACGTGTTTCGCAAGCTGATGGAGACCAATTATCTCGGTCTGGTTTATTGCGTGCATGCGGCATTGCCACATTTGAAAGTTTCGAAGGGTATGATTGTGGCCATTGCATCTTTGCAGGGCAAATTTGGCGTGCCTCTGCATACGGGATATGGCGCATCAAAGCACGCGGTGCTGGGTTTTTTAAATGCTCTGCGTCTGGAAGTGGAAGATGTTCATGTTTTGACGGTTTTGCCGCATTGGCTTCAGGGGACGAATTTGAGACGACGCGCTTTTGGGAAGGATGGTGAAGCACTGGGCGATTCCTCACAGCGGCACAATAAAGAGGCACTTTCTGTAGAATATTGTTGCAGGGCAATTTTGAAAGCTATGCGAAAGCAGAGGCGCGAACTGGTGCTTCCCTGGCACCACCGCGCATTGCCCTATCTGCAATTGATTCATCCCAAAATTGTCGAGTGGCTGGTGAGGAGGAAGATGAGGGGGCAGGGTTTGGGGGATGTGGCGTGACACCTGGTGATCTTGGAATTTCTGTAGAAGAAGCCGTGGGAATAGATCCCCAAAGTCCTGCTGTTGGCGCAATAGAGCGGTCGTTTAGCGATGTTCCGAGGGCTGTGGTAGCGCATGCCAATGCGTTTGTTAAGGCGCATCGAGAACAGCAGGTGATACCGACGCTGAAACACTTTCCCGGACACGGAAGTGCGGCGGACGATACGCATCTCGGTGTTACCGATGTCACGGAGACATACCGACGTGCAAAAGAGCTTTTGCCGTATCAAAAATTTATTCAGAGAGGCTATGAAGGTCCGATTCTTACCGCGCATATTGTGAATCGGAAGCTCGATAAGAGCGGAAGACCGGCGACGTTGTCGCATGATATTATGACAAAGCTCCTGAGGGATGAGATGGGCTTTGATGGGGTCGTTATTTCCGATGATATGCAAATGGGAGCGATTGTTGAGGCGTATGGGTTGATAGAAGCGGTTGTTGAAGCCGTAAAAGCAGGTGTTGATATGATTCTGCTCGCCAACCAGATTGGGGAATACAATATTGATCAGGTGTACGATGTTAAAAATGCTATTGTACAGGCGGTAGCAGATGGCGTTGTTAGAGAAGATCGCATTTGCGAATCTTTTAATCGGATTCAAAGATTGAAACAGAGGTTCGGGATTTAAGGGAGAGAACGTGACGTATTCTGACCTGCATCCAAACCCAGAAGTGCGATCTGAGGCGGATGCCCGGTTGGCAATTACCATCCAAGTTACCATCTAAGTTACCATCCAAGTTACCCCCTAAGTTACCCCCTAAGCTCGATAGAATCGTTCCCGTCTGTATCGGGTTCGATCCTACTCATCTCACTGTGAGGTGAGTTTTCTTTTTGAGTGATTAGCTTTATGTCAAATCATTGGACAATTATTGCAAATCCCGTTTCGGGACGTGGTCGTGCAAGGCGCATAGGTGAGCGGGTTGCGGATTTGTTGTGCGAGCACGGTGTAAATGCCGATTTGATGATGTCGGGGGCACCGGGCGATTGCGAGCGGTTAGCGCGGGAAGCGTTGGCGCGTGGGGCACGCCAGGTTGCTGCGTGTGGGGGTGATGGGACAGTGCATGAGGTGGTCAATGGTCTCGTAAATTCAGATGCGATTTTGGGGGTTATTCCCTGTGGTCGCGGGAATGATCTGGCGCGGGCATTGGGATTGTCCAAAGATGTGGTGGATGTGGTCAATACGCTGGTGCATGGGGTGGATCGCGCGATTGATCTGGGGAAAGCGGGTGACCGATTTTTTGCGACTGTTGCGAGTTTGGGTTTCGATACGGCGGTGGCGCAAAGGATGCGGAGTCAGAGGGCTGGTTTTCTCACACGGGCTTTGGAGGTGGGAGGAAAAGTGTCTTATGGGCTGACAGTTTTGCGAACACTGGTCGGATATCGGTCTTCCCTTGTGCGTCTGCGAGGAGATTTTGGCGTTTTTGAAGGGCGTATTTTGCTGGCGGCAACGGCAAACGCGCCTTTTTATGGGAGTGGGATTAAAATTGTACCTGATGCCATTATTGACGATGGGGTGCTGGATGTGTGCATTGTGGCAGATGTTTCGCGCTGGACGGTTTTGAGGATGTTTTTGCGTGCGTATTCCGGCGCTCATATTGGTCATTCTGCTGTGCGCGTTGTGCAGACCAGTACTTTGCAGATTGAGTCCGATGATCTTTTGTGGATTTTTGCAGATGGAGAACCGATGTGTGAGGTGCCCGCAAAGATTGAGGTTGTTCCGGGTGCGTTGAAGGTGAAGGTATAGTTGGTTTTAAGTGTTCATTTTCGGACACTTGTGTATCATTTTCGGACACTTGTGGCGTTGTGGAACTTTTTGATTTTTTATAACAGGTTGATAAATAATGAGATAAATATTTTGGCACGGATATTGCATAGGATGGGAGTTACAATTTGATCCGTCGTTCAAAATTAGTTTATAGAGGAGGTTCGAGATGATTCAGATGTCGGGTGTTCAAAAGTGGTATTCGTCGCGTTTTATTCGGACGGTTGTGTTGCAGGGTATTGATCTGGGGGTTGCGTCCGGGGAGTTTGTATCTATTATGGGACCTTCTGGTTCGGGCAAATCTACGTTGTTGCACATTATGGGGATGCTGGATTCGTCGAATAGAGGGGAATATTTGTTTGATGGCGAAGCCGTGCATAAGATGCGCGAGCGCGAGCGGTCAGATTGTCACAAGAATAATATTGGTTTTGTGTTTCAGAGCTATCATTTGATTGATGAGCTGACGGTGTACGGCAATATCGAGACGCCTTTGTTGTACAAGAAGGTGAAGGGGGATGAACGGGAGGAGATGGTGAATGCGATGCTGGATGAGTTTGATCTGGTGGAGAAGAAGGATTTGTTTCCCCACCAATTGTCCGGCGGCGAACAACAGCGCGTGGGTGTCGCGCGTGCCGTGGTGATTAAACCGCGTGTGATTCTGGCCGATGAACCTACTGGAAACTTAAATTCGACGCAGGGCGAACATGTGATGGATTTGTTCACCAGATTGCACGAGGGTGGGACAACGATTGTGCAGGTGACGCATTCGGAAAAGTGGGCGGGCTATAGCAAACGCATTGTGCATCTGCTCGATGGGGAATGAGGGGGTGGGGATCAAGGGAGGCAGTTGGCGCTTGCGGATGTCCTTCTGAAACGATTGTCTTAAATCATTTTGCAGGTGTTAGAAGATATAGATTCACATTTTGTGGTGTCATTCTGAAAAGTGGGCGGGAGTGGCCGCAAGCAAACGCATGCGAGATTCATAACGTGCATGCTCAAGGTGTTGGTCGAGGAGGTGATGGGGAAGCATGGTGGATGAGATTCTTCAGAGCCATGTGAAAGCATGACTCTCTTCTGTTGAGGAATTTGAGGAAGCAGTTGGGCGGGCTATAGCAAACGCATTGTGCATCTGCTCGATGGGGAAGTGGTGAAAGATGAGGGAGTGTGAAAGATGACTGAGGAATTTGAGGAAGCAGTTGATGCCGTGATTTCCGGTGATATTGAGACGCTTAAATCGCTGCTTAAGAGAGAGCCTGATCTGATTCGCATGCGATCATCCAAGGCGCATAGGGCGATGTTGATTCACTATGTGGCGGCAAATGGCGTGGAAGATGAGCGGCAGAGTACACCAACTAACGCGGTCGATGTAGCAAATGTGCTCATTGATGCTGGTGCCGAAATAGATGCTACTTTCCTGGATGGGGGATCGGGTACCACACCTCTTGTTTCATTGGTGACCAGTTTTCACCCACATAAATCGGGTGTTGCCGCTGAGCTTGTGAGCGTATTCGTCAATGCAGGTGCCAGGGTAGATGGGTTAAAGGGAGATGGCGAACCACTGAGGCTCGCGCTTAGTTTTGAGTATCCCGAGTCGGTTCAGGCTCTTCTCAAATGCGGTGCAAAGATCATGAATGTCGAAGTCGCCGCTGGTTTGGGAGAGCTTGAACTGGTCGAGAAATTTGTCGATGGGAAAGGTGCATCCCGCAGGGAGTTGGAGGAGGCATTCTGGTCTGCTTGCAAGTATGGCTACACTGAGGTGGCAGAATGTCTTCTCAAGCGCGGCTTGGATATAGACGCAAGGGGCGGGGCGAATAATACGGGGTTGATGCTGGCATCACAACGCGGTCGAAGAGATACGGTCGAGATGCTTCTGGATTGCGGGGCGTCTGTTGAGCTGAAAAATGACTATGGTGGTACAGCGCTTGGTTCAACGATGTATTTTCTGGCAAATCATCCCGTGTTAGATGCCGATTACGCCGGGGTGATCGAGTTGTTGCTCAATGCGGGATCGGAGTTCAACTTTTCCGACAAAGCGACGGGCGATGATAAGGTAGATGATGTGCTGCGCAAGCGCGGTGTGATCGGGTAGATTGCGACAATTTTACCGAACCTTTTCAAAACGCTCCGCAGTGTGGAGCGATTCCCTCCAAACAGCAGCATAACTCGCCGCTGAAGGCAATACAAAAGCCCGTTGATCATTACCGATTGACGGGCTTTCTTTGTCGTTGCTCATTCTTCCGGCGTTAGTAGAAGATGAACAGATCCCTGCTTACCACATGCAGGGACAGGCATCGCAGTTTACTGGTATAAGAAAGTTATGTAAATAGAATTTGATTTTCTTAATAAAGGCGATATATTGTCTCGATTGAACGATATATCGCCCTTATTTTGTATAAAAATTTATGCATATTTTGCGACCGAAGATAAGGACAGGCCGGATGTTGCCAGGATTCTGCGCGCTGCCGGGGCCACCCAGACAAAGATAACGGGAAAATCGCAAGGAGATGGTTTCCGTACGGCCACCGCGCTTATAGGTGCTGCGGCGATTGCGTATGCTGGCAAGGATAGTGAAGACCAGGAAGCTGTTGCAGAAGCTGCACGCGAATACATGGAAGGTGTATTAAAAGATCAACCTGTTAGGAATGAGAATAGCAGCTCGGTTGCTACACCCTCGCAAACACAAGGCGGGCAAGCGCAAGATTCGATGCAACAGGCACTTCAAAATGTTGAAACAGTTAGGTAATAGCGGGGAAAGGGGTTCAGTATGTGGCGTAAATTTGTTGTACTATCAGTAGTGTTGAGTTGCTGGACGGCGTATTCAGTATATTCGCAACCGAGTTTTCCAATGCCTGAGATGGTGGTGATACCTGCGGGCAGTTTTCTGATGGGCTGTGTGTCGGGTATAGACTGTGACGACGATGAGAAACCTGTGCGTGAAGTGAACATAGACTCATTTGCCCTGTCGAAGTATGAGGTGACGTTTGAGGAGTACGACGCTTTCACGGATGCGACTGGTCGCGAGCGGGTAGATGATAATATAGGTTGGGGGCGTGGCCGTCGCCCGGTAATCAAAGTTTCGTGGTATGACGCGATAGCGTACACAGAATGGCTATCGGATCAGACAGGGGAAACCTATCGCTTGCCGAGCGAGTCGGAGTGGGAATATGCTGCGCGAGCAGGAACGGGGACTGCGTATAGCTGGGGCGATAGTATAGATTACGACCGTGCCAATTGCGATGGTTGCGTTAGTGCATGGGATGGTGAGTGGAAGACAGCACCAGTGGGATCTTTCGAGGCGAATGCTTGGGGCGTGTACGATATGCACGGGAATGTGAGTGAGTGGGTACAGGACTGTTGGAGACCCAGCTACAGGGGCGTGCCAACAGACGGTTCTGCGGGGGTACGTGGAGACTGCAATAGGCACGCGATGCGTGGTGGATCGTTTTTGCAGGGGCCGAGGGGCTTGCGCTCGGCGAATCGCCACAAAGATTCCTCCGAGGATCGGTCCCTCTCCTGCGGTTTTCGTGTCGCTCGGTCTTTTTAGTTCTTGATTCTTTACCGCAACTTTCGCCTTCGCCGCGTAAAATTGATGACAGGAGACACTCATGCGAATGTTTATCGGCTTTTTCATTCCGGCCTTATTGGGATTCTTTGCGGTTGCGTCTGCCCAACTGCCGCCGGAGATCATAGCGGACAAATATCTGATGCAGGCAGAACTGTTACATGCAAAAAAAGACTATGTAGCTGCGCTTAATATGATGGATAAGATCATTGCGCTGCAAAAAGAACACAATCTCACATTGCCAGACGAGTTCCACTTCAAATATGCACAGGTGGCTCTTTCAGCAGATTCAACCCGGATCGCGCTTGAGTCTGTGACCAGATATCTATCAGCAACAGGGAAAGAGGGCGAGTTTTACAAGGAGGCACTGGCGTTGTTGATCGAGACTGAAGGAATACCGATCAGTGCTGAGGTTGTGCCGGAAAACCTTTAGGTTCGAGTTGCTGGATGGCATTGGCCGACCGTCCTGAATGCTATGTTTGGAACCCTTATCTTCAAGAAGGCGAAACTGTAACCTGGTCTGGCAGATGTTCGGGGAACGTGGCTCAGGGGGAAGGGACAATCACATGGGACTATACTCACAGAGAAAGGCCCCTATGAGAACGGCAAGAAGCACGGACGCTGGATCTCTCGTGACTCGGATGGAAGGGAAATCGAATCGACCTATGTGTACGGCGAAAGGCAATAGCCTTCGCAGAAGATTCCCGGTTGCGTTTGTGGATAGGGAAACCGTCTATGTCCTGGATCAGGCGTTGCTGTATCCACCGAAACGGATCAAGTCCAAAAGAAAAATTTAACACAGTTATTTTGTTTTTAGAAATTGCACCCAATCTATGTCACCCGTGATCAAGAACTCATCGGCATAAATCGCCACTTTTGTCGCATCATCACGGACCCAAGAAGCGTCTTGAAGGGACAGAGTATATTTATCGTCTCGGCTACTGATTCTCTTCGGCCATCCTATCACCATTCTTCCATTACTAAGTCTAACCAGAACCCAATGCTGGCTTGTCCGGAATGCTCCTCCCCATGGGTGAGCATCGAGAGTGGAGTTACTCCGCCTTAGTGGGATATTTAAGGCTTGGATTTCAAGCTGTGATTGATGCAGTTTGCCTTTTCATCTGCGTTCATTCTCGTTCATCTGCGGATAGCTTTCGTCCACCACCGGCAACATTACCTTAAACGTCGTCCCCACACCCTCCTCGCTCTCCACGGTGATCTCCCCATCGTGATTGCGAACAATGGCGTAAATAATCGACAATCCCAAACCCGTGCCGAGGTCGGCATCCTTTGTCGTGAAAAAAGGCTCAAAAAGACGTTGCTGGGTCGCTTCATCCATCCCTACTCCATTATCCTCCACCTCAATAACAACCGCATCATTCTCAGCGCACGTCCGGATCCGCCTAATAGATGTAGGCACAGAAAAACGAAAAGTTTTGACTTCCAAATAGATAGCGAAAGCGGTATAATACTGTATCGAGCAGGGCGACCGTGCTGACATCACACTCTGGAGATAAGAGATGGGCATATCAGACAGACGCAAGCTGCCTATCGGCATTCAGACCTTCCGCGAGATACGAGAGGAAAACTGCTACTATGTCGATAAAACGGCCCTCATTCAGCGGCTGATCGACGAGGGTAAGCACTACTTTCTATCGCGTCCACGTCGCTTTGGCAAAAGCCTGTTTCTGGATACGCTGAAGGAACTGTTTGAGGGCAATGAACCGCTGTTCGAGGGGCTATACATTCACGACCACTGGGACTGGTCTGTTCGCTATCCTGTCCTGCGCCTCGACTTTGGCAGCGGCAACTTTGATGAGCCGGAGATCTTGCACAAAGAGGTTATGGCACAACTGGACGCCGTAGAAAAAGAAACAGGTGTAGAAAGCCCCTACGATACGGCTTCAGCACGCTTTCGCGATATCATCCAGATGTTGCATAGCCAGGCGGGACAGCGCGTGGCTGTTCTCGTTGATGAATACGACAAGCCGATCTTAGATGTGATAGATGAGCCTGAAGTCGCCCGTGCCAACCGCGACTTTCTGCGGGGTCTGTATTCAACCATCAAGTCCAGTGACGCGTACATCAAGTTCACATTCCTCACAGGCGTCAGCAAGTTTTCTAAGGTCAGTCTGTTCTCTGGCCTCAACAATCTTACAGACATCACCATTGATCCACAATATTCCACCTTATGTGGCTACACCGAGGAGGACATTGACACGGTATTCGCGCCAGAATTGCCGGGTCTGGATCGGGATGAGATCCGCGACTGGTACAATGGCTATAGCTGGCTGGGAGAGGAGAAGGTCTATAACCCCTTCGACATCCTCTTGCTGTTCAGAAACCGCAACTTTAAAGCCTACTGGTTCGAGACCGGTACCCCGACATTCCTGATCGAGACCCTGATCTCGCGCGGGGTTGGTACGCTGGACCTGGACAACATATTGGGCAGTGACGAACTGTTATCTACATTCGACGTTGATCACATCGCCACCGAAGCATTGCTGTTCCAGACCGGGTATCTCACGATTATCCAAACCGAACCGCGAGGTAGCAGAATCTACTACCGTCTGAGTTACCCAAACCAGGAAGTGCGCCAGAGCCTGAACGAAAGCTTGCTCAACCATTTGACCGGAAGCCCCGCGCAACAGGCAGAGCACAGTGCCCGTTTATACGACCTGTTGCTGGTCAATGACTTCGCTGGCCTGGAAAGCCTGTTCAAGGCATTCTTCGCCAGCATTCCCTACCAGTGGCACACAAACAATGAAATAGCGAACTACGAAGGCTACTACGCCAGCGTCTTCTACTCCTACTTCGCATCGGTGGGATTCGACATTGTTGTGGAAGACAGTGGCAGCGATGGGCGTCTGGACATGGCGGTTCGTTTCAACGACAATGTGTATCTCTTCGAGTTCAAGGTTGTAGAATTGGCACCGGAAGGGTCTGCAATGGCGCAATTGCAGGCAAAGGGATATGCGGACAAATACCGCGACCTGGATCAGCCGATTCATCTGATCGGGGTAGAGTTCAGCCGGGAGACCCGCAATCTGATAGCATTCGAGACAGCTCTTGCCTGAGCGGCGTGATTGTTGTAGGGGCGATCCCTTCGTGGTCGCCCGCATAATCATCCATAACGCAATGTGTGACTTAAAAAATAAATGTGCTACTACACCACGTCATGCTGAGAAAGCCGATAGGCTGACGAAGCATCTGTTACCCATGCACACTGTTGAGACAGCAGATGAACTGCTATCGCAGTTGTACCCCGCTCCTTCGACTCCGCTGCGCTCAGAATGACAGGGCAATAGCGCAGCACCGAGAAGGGGCAAAATGAGTTTTAAAACAGCTTCTAAGGGTAACCATACAACAGGAGGTATCAGATGTGTAATATCAACGTATTGATTAACGGACTCATCCAATCTGTGAGGGCTACGTTCAAAGATCAAGATATCCAAAACATGACGTACCCGGAGATGACTGATAACCTATTCGCTCAATTGGATAATCTGGGTAATCAACTTGGCGTTGACGTTAGACGAACAGTGACGCCTAATCAAAATTGGGAATTTCTCTACGACGTGTGCTTTTTGGTAACTGGAGGTATTAGCCAGGACGGCTACTTTGCCCCGCAAACCCCACTGAGAAAGGCCCTTATCGTTCTCGAATGCGAATGGAAAAATAACAAAACAAACATCTCGCACAATAACGACATACTGTACGATTTCTCTAAACTTCTCATGGCCAGATCTGAACTGCGGGTCCTCGTTTTCGATAAGAGTTCCAATAACAGGTTTAGGTCCATCAAGCAAGACGTACAGTTGGCTATCGCGGCCTTTGAACAAGGCGCAGAGGCTGATCGCTATCTTATATGTGGACTTGTGGCTAATGCCCTTCGTTTTGTTCTGATAGATGGCAACGGTAACGAACTTTTCAGCTACCGCTACCCTACCTAACAGTGCCTCCCAACAAGCCAATTCTTAATTTTTACCTGATGTTACGCAACAGTTGGTTAATAATGTTGTATTGGAGTTGCCCGTTTCGGTGTAGAGATTAGGGCTTGTGTTTCAAACCTGTGATTGATGCAGTTTCCCTTTCATCCTGACCATCCTATAATCTTGTAAATCCTGATTCAGACTGTTTTCGCCTTTTCATCCGCGTCCATCCCTGTTTTCACAGGGACATGCCTGCGTCCATCTGCGGATAGCTTTCGCCCACCACCGGCAACATCACCCTGAACGTCGTGCCCACGTCCTGCTCGCTCTCGACAGTGATCTCCCCATCGTGATTGCGAATAATGGCGTAAATGATCGACAACCCCAAACCCGTGCCGCGGTCGGCATCTTTTGTCGTGAAAAACGGCTCAAAAAGACGTTGCCGGGTCGCCTCATCCATCCCAACTCCATTATCCTCTACCTCGATAACAACCGCATCGTTCTCAACGCACGTTCGGATCTGGATCCGTTTGTCATAACCCGTTCCCTCCATCTCTGCTCGATCACCCACCGTATCCCGGGCATTTGACAGCAAATTGAGAACCACCTGCTCGAGCGGATGCGGATGCCCCCAGACCTCTGGGAGCGCGTCAGAAAGATCCAGCACCAGATCAATCTCGTGATTCTCGAACTGCGTACGCATCCACTCCAAGCTGCTCTCGACCACCGCATTCACATCCATCGCTTCGCGCGGCTCTTCAGACACATCGCGTGAGAACACGCGCAGGTGATCGACGGTGCCCGCCATCCGATCAACCACACCCCGAACATTCTCCATCATCTCCCTCAACTCGTCTGTCCCAAGCGGTATCCCCTCTATCAAACGCAGGCAAATATCACCGGCGGTTGTCTCGACGACCGTCAGCGGCTGGTTGAGTTCGTGCGCCACACCAGCGGCCATTTGCCCCAGCGAGACCAGACGCGCGGACTGCAGGAGCTGCATCTCGAGTTCCCGTGCCTCCAGTGTTCGTGCAAGCTGGCCCGCGGTTTCGCCCAGGAGCGCCCTTTCCTGCCCCTCTGTGAGTTCAATTCCGCAGTGGAGTTCCAACCTCCCTCGCTCTTTTCCCGCAATAGAGATCGTCCGTGTATAGCTTCTCCGCCCATTCTGGATCCCATCTCCAAATTCCCACTGCTGTCCATCGAAAGAGACACGGACGGCTGCGTTGGCCGCGCCGTTCAGAACGTTCATCATGACGTCTCCCGCCCGCTGGATCACGGCACGCGGTGATTTCTCGCCGTCGAGTTCCGATCGCAAGCGATACAGATATCTCAGATTCTGGAGCTGGTCATCCAAACGCGCGCGCTCATCCATCGTCTGCCGAAGTTCCTCATTCGATTGACGCAGTCTCCGATCCCTGACAATAATCCGCGTGATCAGGTAGCCGGTGATGGTCACAAATCCCAGGATCAACCCAATAAACCACGGGCGCCGCCACACCACCGGAACAACGCTGAACGATTTCATAGCCGGCGTAGGATCTTCGTTGAACGCCAGATCGCGTGCCTTAATCTCAATAGTATGCGTTCCCACGTCCAGATCCTCAAAAGATCGGATCATATCTGCGCCATAAGGCGACCACTCCCCGCCGTCCAGACGATAGGCGTATTGCAAATCTTCGCGCAATGTGCTTTGCCAGGGGTCTGCACCTGTCCAGGCGAAAGTTATCTCTCCGCCCTGAAAGGCTTCACCCGGGTCAATGGTCATTATGGTCTCAGGAGGATCCGTCTCTGGCACATATCGGATCGTGCGCAGGGTATAAGGACCTGTTGCATGCTGGGGTCCTGACCTGTTGCGCCAGGCATCGGCATCAGATGCGGAATTGAGATAGAGTGTCCCATCTCGAGACTGAAGAATCGGATCATAAAACTCCGTGAGCGGGAGCCCGGGCGGCAAGGCGTTCGGGAACCAGGTGCGTCCATCAAACCGGCTGACCCCCTCTGCCGTTCCCACCCAGATCGCGCCGTCTCGATCCTGGAAAATGCTTCGCACCCGGTTGTCGGCCAGTCCGTCCTGGTAATCGAACCGCTGCCAGTCCGTCCCGTTATGGCGAAATACCCCATAAGTTCGGGATCCCAACCAGAGGTCGCCCTGGGACGTGGTATAGACAGCATCGATAAAGTCATTTGCCAACTCCTCTGGCCGCCCAGTGAATCGTGCCCTCCGCGTTCCGTCAAAGCTGACCAGTCGCCCACCAAACCACAAAGTCCCATCCGCACTTTGCCCAATCCCATAAGCATAAGGCGTCATAGCCGGAGGCGTGTGATGTGTCCAGTTCGTTCCGTCGAAGACCACGACCCCACCGAGAAAGTCGCGATCGCGATACAACCACCAATCCACAGCCGCGGCAAACCACAGAGAGCCATCAAAAGCCTCATAAACCGCACGTGGATCAATGCTCCAGGAAAGTTGGGAATGGCGTTTAAGAATCCATTCAGAGCCATTTAAACGCGCTGTAGCGGCGACGTGCTCGTGGCTGCCTGCGGCCCACAATGCGCCCTCTCGGGTCACAATGAGCTTGCTGGGCTCGTCCATCAACCCATCCTCTCCCCCAAACCGCGTCCACCCTTCCCCATCATAACGCACAACGCCGTTATCCTGTGAGATAAACCACTGTGCCCCATCCGGCGTATCACATTGAAAAATGAGGCCCTCATAAGTCTGATAGTGCGTCTCACTCAGATCCAGACGCACAGCTTCCTCTCCGCGGCCAATAATCCAGAGGGCGCCGTCCGCGGCTTCGAGGAGTTTTGTGCGGTGCCCGGGTAAAGGCGCAGTATCTTTCGGGTCATAGACGCGCCATACGCCGTCTTTATGAGCAATCAGATGGCTACCGCCAATCCAGAGCGTCCCATCGCGGCTTTCTATGATCGATGTGTAATGATGACCGCGGCCGAGATCTCCAACTTCGAGAGCTTCCCACTTTTCGCCGTCGAATCGGTTGATGCTTTTGCTATTGTCGCCATACACAGCCCAAACCGTGCCATCTTTTGTCACACAGATCTTCGGATACATGCCCTGGTCGATCCCATCTCCCCTATCGAAACGCTGATAGCCTGATGCGGAATCAAATCGGATGAGATCGCCGTAGTATTCCCCAAGCCAGATCGTTCCGTTCAATGCGTCATACACATCATACACCCTAAAACGCTGATCAGACGCCGCTATCCGTTCTTTCTCGAGCTTTATGGTGTCAATCTGCCCATCAACCCGTTGTACCTGTACGACCGTCACACGCCTTCCCTCGGCCTCTACATCATCCTCCACAGACAACACGCGATCCCCCACTTTCAAACCCGCGCGTTCCGCTGGGCCGCCATCGGCTATTTTGACAATGATGCCGGGTTCCGATATAGACAGCACAACCGCGGCCCCGATGCCAACGCCCCAGGCTCTTCTCGGCAAGACGCGATCGGGAACCGCGACAAAGGTCACAGCATCAGACACGACCTGCCGAATACCTGTTGTGTCTTCCGCAGCTACATACAGCGTTGCACCACCCGGCGTCAATCTGAGCGCGCCCCATTCCGTACCCGCCCACAAACTCCCGTCTTCTGCTTCCGTCAAGTTATATGTGAACCATCTATAATCCTCCTGGGCTGGAAAGATCCGTTCCCAGGTCCCGTTCTCGAATCGAGCAATGCCCAAGTCGGAGCCCACATAAATACTTCCGTCCTGGGCGACATAGAGTGTGTTGATCCGTGGTCCAACTATTTCCTCATCAAGCGGAATGACGCGCCAGCTCGTCCCGTCGTAGCGGTAGATCCCATTGTCCGTCCCAAATAAGAAATTGCCATCCCGATCCTGCGCCAGACACGACAGCCCCTGACCCTTCAATTCTGGAAAGGCTCGCCAGCGCCAGAACTCCTGCACGGGATCCGCATGCCGCGGCGTAAAAGGCGTCGCCGCGGCGCAGTCACGCGCGCCAGTTATCCAGCCCACGAGTATCACGAGAATCAGATATTTTGCGTATTGGTCGATCATTTACCGTCTCCTTTTTTTTCAAATAAAAATAAGATAGAGTTGGTAAATGGCAAAACGTGGATGATCCGGCTTGGTAAATAGATTTATCCTGATATTTACAGATAAACAAAGAAAAAGGCCCGGCGAGTGCGACAACACTCACCAGGCCAAGAAACAGCAACTTCTTTCTTGATTAGAAATTTGGGATATGGGATAATAAAACTGTGAGCAATTCTTCCACTCCTTTTCCCAAAATCCAATCTCCTACCCACTCTAGCAGTGGCTCAAGTTTTCCTTCTACTGCTTTCCCTCCTGCTTCTGCTAATTCCACTACATCGGCTACTTCGGTTAATCCTTTACTAACATCTGGCATATCCTCTATCAAGTCTTCTGGTTTCGGTGAACTCTCTCTGTAGAGTGCCGATATACCGGATATATCCCAATCAGTAGCTATCATACAGAAAGTAGCAATAGACATGATTTTCACCTCCTTTGTCATCATCATAATACGATGCAGATGAGTTGATTAAGGTTGCAAAAAATTGGCTGTGGCGAGAGAGGACATTACTCGTGACGACAAACTCAAGTCTTGATAGCGGGTCAAGGGTGACTTTTTTGCTTTTTACAGAAATTTAAGGACGCTATCTTTTGTTATCCCTTTTATCTTTAAGTTTAGATATCTTAATGGCCAGGCTGTTACAAGGAAATGGTCACGATAACAAGTTGCAGACACAGATTGGCGCAAGCAGGATCGCAACCCGCCCCACGCACGGCACAATCTGCTGACGATAAAAAAGGAGACTTGCATCATGCGCTTTTTCAACACTGCTGGCCCAATCAAGCCCGAAAGGCACTATTGCATCCCGCCGCTGGAACGTCTGAACATGGACGAGGTGCATGCCCTGGTCCGGGATGCAAAATATTTTGTCCTGCATGCACCTCGGCAGACGGGCAAGACTTCTGCCTTGTTGGCTTTGCGCGACTTGCTCAATGCTGAGGGCACCTACCGTTGTGTGTATGTCAATGTCGAGGCCGGGCAAGCCGCACGCGAAGATGTGGAACAGGTGACGCGCACTTTTCTGGGTAGGTTGGCCTCCCGAGCACGCTTGACGCTGGACGACGAATTTCTGGACGAGATTTGGCCCGACATCTTGACAAAATACGGGCCTCACGCTGCCCTGGGCGAGGCGTTGACGCGCTGGTCCAAAGCCGATCCAAAGCCTCTGGTGCTGCTTATTGACGAGATCGATGCTCTGATCGGCGATTCTCTGCTGTCCGTACTGCGGCAGTTGCGGGATGGCTACGACCTGCGTCCAGAGGGTTTTCCACAAAGCGTCATCTTGTGTGGCGTGCGCGATGTGCGCGACTACCGCATCCAATCCACTGCTGAGAATGCGATCATTGCCGGTGGCAGTGCGTTCAATATTCGCGCCGAGTCCCTGCGCCTGGGGGACTTCTCACAGGATGAAGTGTTCGCTCTCATCTCACAGCATACGGCAGAAACGGGGCAGGCATTCACAGCCGAGTCACTGGAGACGATCTGGAGACAGACGCAGGGACAACCCTGGCTGGTGAACGCACTGGCGTATGAAGCTTGCTTTAAGAACAAGACCGGGCAGGATCGCAGCCAGCCCATCACAGCCGAGGCGATATACGATGCAGGGGAGCAACTCATCCTGCGCCGGGAGATACACCTCGATCAGTTAGCCGACAAGCTCAAGGAAGACCGCGTGCGGCGTGTCGTTGAGCCGCTACTGAGTGGGGGTGAGGAACGCCGTTTTATTGACCGCGACATAGAGTATGTGCGCGATCTCGGTCTGGTGGCTCAGGATCGTCCCGTGCGTATCGCCAATCCGATCTACGCCGAGGTCGTTCCCCGCGAACTGACGTGGGTGGTCCAGGAGGAGTTTGAGCAGGAAACAGCCTGGTATGTCACTGCTGATGGCAGCCTGGACGTGGTTGCACTGCTGACCGAGTTTCAGACCTTTTTCCGCGAACATTCAGAGCATTGGGTGACGCGGTTTCAATATCAGGAGGCGGGGCCACAGTTGTTGTTACAAGCATTTCTCCAGCGCGTTGTGAACAGCGGTGGACGCATTGAACGGGAGTATGGTTTGGGACGTGGACGCACTGATCTGCTCATCTTATGGCCGCAGGGCGATGAGACGCGCAAAATCGTGATTGAGTGTAAATTGCTCCACAAGAGTCTGGAGCAGACCATTGCCGAGGGTCTGGAACAGACCGCGGAGTACATGGATCGGTGCGATGCAGAGGCAGGTCATCTGGTGATTTTTGACCGTCGCACAGACAGACGTTGGGAGGATAAGGTGTTCCACCGTCGCTGTGCGTCTGAAGGTGGTGTTGAGATAGACGTATGGGGCATGTGATCCGTTGCGTCTTGTTCATCTGTTGATGACTGCAAGAAGGTTTAAATATTATCTCAATAGGTTGCGTGCCCACAATAACACCGAGCCTGATTTTATCAAGAAAAAAATTGATTTACCGTGCGGCGTCCCCTACACAGGGACGTATGGGAATTTGAACTATCCTCTAATGCGAGGAAAATCGACTAATGAATCACCTCAAAAAATGGCTACGCCACCTGCATCCGAATCGTATCCCGATTAAATCAGTTGGTTTCTGGGTCACTATTTGGACAATTTTTGTGATGGTCGCATGCGTTGTCGTGTTTATCGACTTCTGGGATCGCTTGACCGAAACCGATATCACTAAGATACGCAATATCGGTTTGCTCATCGCAGGCGTAATCGCTCTGCCTTTAGCGATATGGCGCAGTTGGATAGGGGAGCGGCAAGCTGATACAGCACAGCAGAATTTGTTAAACGAACGGTACCAAAAGGGAGCCGAGATGCTTGGCAATAGTGTTCTCTCTGTTCGATTGGGAGGCATCTATGCATTGCAACATCTCGCCGAGGATTATCCAGAGCAATATCACGTCCAGATCCTGCGCCTATTCTGCGCCTTCATGCGTCATCCGACCAAGGATAATAGTATGGAAATTGACGAACACACCAACATAGTATCTGCTAATAGGCAGAAGATCAATAGTGATACATATCTACGCGAGGATGTTGAGAGTATTCTACGGGCAATCGCAACCCGGAGTGAAAAAGACATTGAATTAGAAAAAAAAGCTAAATTTCATTTCCTTCTTGATGAGATCAATCTTCATTCCGCACGAATTCGAGGATTGACAAGGTACACGATAGAATTAAGCGATATTAAAAAGAAGCCGTCGTTCAATGAAAACTTATCGCACGTAGTTTTTTGGGATGTCGATCTATCAAATGCACATCTCGATTTTACGAACCTGTCTCGTTCAGAGTTTGAAGAAACAAATTTATCTGGCGCACATCTTTCAGGTGCAAACCTATCCGGAACAGAATGGATAGATGCAATACTGAAAGACGCATTGCTTGACGGTGCTGACTTGCGTAACGCAAGTCTCCAAGGAACGGATTTATCAAATGCGGACTTATCTGGTGCTGATCTATCTGGCGTGATTTTCTTTGAAACAGATTTGTCAGGAGTAAAACTTTCGGGAGCAAATCTTTCAGGAGCCAATCTATCTGTAACGATGTGGAAAGGCATGATTACTAAGTTACGAATTAAAGATGGTTCTTCTAAAGCAGGTGTGCGTAACCTCACTCAAGCCCAAATTGACCAAGCTCACGCTGACCCAAACAATCCCCCTCGTTTGGATGGCATAGTTGACGTTGAGACCGGTAAACCATTAGTCTGGCGCGGTAGTCCAATTTAGCCCATAATCTTAATTGTGTTTGTATATCTCATCATAGTTTCTGATGACATTCTCAATGCTTGCTTGACGGCTCGCTATTCGCTGAGTATAATTGATCACTCCCTCATTTCGATTCAGAACCATTGGATTTCAATGTACTCCCCCCGAAATTCGATATCTGGTATCTGCACCATTTCTAACTTTTTTCACTCCAAACAAAAATTCCCATCATGAATAATTCAACATCATCGCATT
Organism: Candidatus Latescibacterota bacterium; assembly: GCA_965205975.1. Taxonomy (GTDB): domain Bacteria; phylum Latescibacterota; class UBA2968; order UBA2968; family UBA2968; genus VXRD01. The sequence goes on along the minus strand of OZ242195.1, from coordinate 2,835,202 downwards.
CGACATCAAACGACGTGCAGCCAGCCCGGGGATCTGAAGGAAAGTTCGACCGGCTGAAGACACTGCTGCGCGAGATGTTTCAACTCGACCGCGGCGATCTGGACTTTGGCCTATACCGCATCATGAACCTGAAGACCGCTGAGATTGAGACATTTCTCGACAATGACTTGCTGCCGCAGGTGCAGGAGCAACTCAATCTCACGGACAACCAGGAACGCGTCAGACTGGAACAGGAACTACAGGACGCCCGTGAGCAAGCCAGAAAGGGTGGGTATGATCCCGATACCCAGCCCTCGCCCAAGATCCTTGAACTGAACCAAAGGCTTGCTGAGATGCAAAAAGACGCGGACTCTGAGGCCGATGTGTACAACCATCTCGCCAATTTTTTCGCACGCTATTATGCCGAGGGCGATTTTATCTCGCAACGTCGCTACTCAAGCGGCGGCCGCTCGGCCTATCTGATCCCTTACGATGGTGAGGAAGTCAAGTTGCACTGGGCCAACGCGGATCAATACTACGTCAAGACAACAGAGAACTACTCTTCTTATGTCTTCACGGTTGGCACAGGCGAAACAGAGAGGCGCGTGCGCTTTGAGATCGCGGCAGCCGATAACGAGAGGGACAACATCAAGGAGGCCGACAGCAAGCAACGTCGTTTCGTTCTCGCGGATGATGCCATTGCGGTTGAGGATGGCGTGCTCATTATGCACTTTGAGCACCGTCCGTTGACCGATAGCGAAAAGAAGACGTGGACGGGCAACGGTGTTAGACAACAGGGTAGGATCAACGAGACAGTGGTCGATCAGATACTCAACTCGGTGGCCTCTGACTGGCGGGATCTACTCGCTGTGCTGGAACCAACAGACGCGAATGAAAAGCGGACGTTGCTGGAGAAGCATGTCGAGCGATATACAGCGAAGAACAGTTTTGACTACTTCATCCACAAGGACCTGGGCGGCTTTCTGCGTCGCGAGTTGGACCTGTACCTGAACACGGAAGTACTGAACCTGGACGATCTGGAGCAGGGCGACGCCCTCCGGCTGGACCGGGCACTGGCGCGCGTGCGTGCGACCCGTCACATCGGTGGGAAGATCATCGACTTTCTGGCGCAACTGGAGGACTTTCAGAAGCAACTCTGGCTAAAGAAAAAATTTGTCCTCGAAACCAACTGGTGCGTTACTCTGGATCGCGTTCCTGAAACGCTATATCCCGAGATCGCCGACAACGCGGCGCAGTGCGAGGAATGGGTTGAGTTGTTCGCCGTTGACGAGATCCCGGGCGATCTGATAAACGGAGGTGCGACCTGGAACAATCCGCCGAGCGTTGATTTCCTCAAATCCAATCCCTACCTGGTTCTGGACACGAGGCACTTTGACTGCGATTTCACGGACAAACTACTGGCAGCACTCTCCGAACCTGAATCGCTGGACGAACAGTTGGACGGACTGCTGGTGCATGGCGAGAATTTTCAGACGTTGAATCTGCTGCAAGCGCGATATCAGGGACAGGTGGATTGTGTCTATGTCGATCCTCCTTTCAATACTGATGCGTCTCCCATCCTCTACAAGAATGGATATAAGTCCTCAACCTGGGTATCCCTCATGGAGGGTAGCCTTCGCGCTGCTCGAATGCTGTTTACGGACAGTGGCATTCTAGTTGCCGCAATTGATGATGAACAACAAAAAGAGCTGAGTTTTTTGCTTTCTACTGTCTTCAACAAGAAACTACTTGGGACAATACTGGTCCGTACAAATCCTTCAGGACGACCAACACAAGGCGGATACTCTGTAGCACACGAATACCTTTTGTATGCAGGCGTGGGGCAAGACACCGATTGGGGACAATTGAACGAATGCCACCGACAAAGAAACAGGCAGCGCGCTTCTCAAAACGAGACGAAAAAGGGGTGTTCGAGTGGAGAAACTTACGGCGAGAAGGATCAAATTCAGATCGAACAGCACGACCTGGACTTTATTATCCTATATACCTGAAAGATAAGACTATACGTATTCCCCAAATGACTTGGAATACAGTGACCGAAGAATGGATTATAGAGGAAAAATCAGGCGCCGGAGAACTGGTAGTTTTTCCAGACAACGAAAAAGGAATTCAGAAGACTTGGCGTTGGGAAGCAAAGAAAGTGATGAGTGCTTTGCAAGAAATTGCTGTACGCAAGGATCGCTCTGGTCGAGATTATGTTTACTACAAAAGACGTCCTCATAATAAAGGTGTGATGTCTATGTCTTGCTGGTTTGATGCAAAATACTCATCGGTTGAACACGGTACAGTGATTCTCAACGCGATGTTTGGAAAGACTGTTTTCTCGTATCCAAAATCTATTCACGCAGTGATGGATTCGATATATACGGCAGGTGCTTCACGGATAGGTGCACAAGTTCTTGATTTCTTCGCTGGTTCTGGTACCACTGGTCATGCGGTCATCAACCTCAACCGCGAGGATGATGGACAGCGTAAATATGTTCTTGTGGAGATCGGCGATTACTTCGACACTGTTCTATTACCGCGTATGAAGAAGGTCATCTATTCGCCAGATTGGAAGGATGGCAAACCGGTTTTGCGTAAAGGCGTTACGCAGTTGTTCAAGTACATCCGACTGGAATCCTACGAAGATACAATGGACAGTCTTGAAGTGACGCCACCTTCGGGCGCACAGCAGGATTTGTTGGCCGAGAACCCCGCGCTGGCGGAGGATTATCGGCTGCGTTACGCGCTCGGTGAGGAGACGGCTGGTAGCGCGTGTCTGCTGGGCAAAGCGTTCGCTGATCCCTTCTCCTACACGCTCTCCGTCGTGCGCGATGGTGTGCGTCGAGAAGTTCAGGTTGATCTGCCCGAGACTTTCAACTATTTGATAGGTCTGCGTGTAGAATCCCGACAGCGAGTTGACGGTGTGCTCGCGATCACGGGTACGGAGCCCGAGGGACACAACTGTCTGATCCTCTGGCGCAATACCGACGAGATAGACCTCACCGCGCTGGACGCCTGGTTTGATCGCAACCGCGATTTGTTCGCCGAACCACTGGACATCATCTACGTCAACGGCGATCATACCCTGAACGCCATGCAACAGCCCGGTGAGAATTGGACCGCGAAGACCATTGAGCCGATTTTTCGTGAATTGATGTTTGGAGAGACCAACGATGGGCGATAACCGATACCAGTCCGACGATCATCTCACATTCTCGCAGCGTCACGGTTATGAATCTTTACCGGAGCCAATGCAATTGGAAGAGCTTTCGGATGATCTAAGGCGAGAAATATGGAATGCGACACGAGAGTTTCTTGAATCTCAAGCTTCAACCAAATGCCTATCAGACGAGTGTATTTTACCAAGAAGGCAAGTCGATTTTTCGAACGTGTCTTGGGAAAGTTGTTAAAAAAACCCGAAGATGAAATCAATACTTCTTATGAAAAGTAATTAACCAGTTCAAGCAAGTGATTCTGAAAGGCAATTTCTAATAAGGTTCTCGACTTTGTTCAATTCATGGTAAATGACAGCACGTATGGAGAAAAATTAGTTAACCTATCAGTGAATCATTTGAAAGATGTGCGCTGCTTACTATCTGGATATGTCACGCCATCCGTATAAATTTTTTCCGCGCAGTAATGAAGGCGCAAGGCGAGGCAACGCGAGAAGCTATCAAAACGATCCGCGATGGCGGTATGAAAGGCGCAGAGACACACTTGCGCCAGGCCGCAGCGCATATTAACGCACAGCGATTTGCCGAGTCAATTAAAGATAGCATCCACGCGGTTGAATCTGTTGCTCGCCAAATTGATCCAGAATCATCACAAACCCTTAATCCTGCGCTAAATTCCCTCGAAAAAGCCGGTTTGATAAGGCACCAGGCACTCAAAGAAGCGTTCTCCAAGCTATTTAAATACACAAACGACGAACAGGGGATTCGGCACGCACTACTCGACAAGAACTCGCCAGATGTCGGGCTGGACGAGGCCATGTTTATGTTTGGAGCCTGCGCATCCTTTGCTGCCTATCTCGTAAACAAACACCATAAGATGCAAGAAGAGGACGACAAATGACACGCCTACAAAGTCGCCTCGCCCTGCATCGCTTTATCTGCCGGGAGTTCGGCTACGACGACATGGACAGGATGCTCGAACGCTTGCGCGATGCCCAGGGCGTTCTCATCTCGGGAGGAGAGAGCGACTATGCCCAGGCACTGAGTCCGCATCCCACTCGCGCCCGCGTTCCCGCCAGCCAGTTTGCTGAATACGATGCCAACATCGTGGAGCACAGCCGGCGACTTCGCATGACAGAGGAACACGGACGGACCTGGAAACCCCACCAATACCTTGCCCTGTTGTTCACCGAACATTATTTGCACCGCTATTTCGACGATCTCGAGGCCCTGTGCGCCGACCTGAACCATGAAAAAGCCAGTCATCGTTCGACTGCGGGTATGTCGGACTACACAGTAGAAGACCTGCACACCCTCGCTTTCCAGAGTGCGACTGGCTCTGGAAAAACGCTCCTCATGCACGCCCATATTCTGCAATACCAGCATTATCTAAAGCGTGCGGGAAAACAGCTAAACAATATTGTGCTGGTGACGCCGAATGAGCAGATGTCTGTGCAGCACGAGCGCGAAATGCGGGAAAGCGGTCTGGGGGCACGGCTGTTCTCCAGCGAGGCCAGTTCTGATTTGTTCCAGACCGTCGAGATCATTGACCTGAATAAGCTGGCTGAGAAAACGGGCGTGAAACGCGTTGCGGTGACGGATTTTGGCGACGACAATCTGGTGCTGGTTGATGAAGGGCATCTGGGCGCATCGGGCAATGCTTGGCGCGAACGCCGCCGGGAATTGGCGAGCGGTGGCTTTACTTTTGAGTATTCTGCGACCTTTAACCAGATAGCGGGAAAGAGTGCCGACCTGCTGAACGCCTACGGTAAGTGTCTGCTATTCGACTATACGTACCGTCGGTTTCACGCAGATGGCTACGGCAAAGACTACGCGATCCTGAACCTGCCGGGCGGGGCGCAAGACGAGAACAGCAACATGTACCTGCTGGGTTGCCTGCTGACCTTTTACCAGCAATACCGCATCTGGCGAGACAAGGGAGCGTTTTGGAAAGCATTCAATCCGGCAAAACCTCTGTGGGTGTTTCTCGGCAAGACGGTGACAGGATCGAGCAAAGCGGACCAGGAGACCCGGTCCGATGTCATCAGCATCTTGGATTTTCTCGGTTGGGTGCTGGCCCACGAGAAAGACGTGCGGTCTATGATCCAACGCCTGTTAGCCGGAGAATCAGGATTGCTCGACAGTACCGGCAATGATTACTTTTCTGGCCGCTTTTCTCATTTGCCGAGCGGGGAAGACCTCTACGACGATCTCTGTGAGACTGTGTTTCACGGAGCTGGACGGCTGCACGTCGTCTATCTGACCGCGGGCGCGGGCGAGTTACACCTTCGCACCGCGGACAATGACCCTTTTGGCGTGGTCAATGTCGGGGACTCGACGAAGCTCTACAGCCTGCTCACGGAAAATTCTAACCCCGATTTCGACGTTGATCGAGAACTGGGCTTTGCCGCGCGGCTATTCGCCGACGTAGATCGTCAGGACTCAACCGTGAATATCGTCATCGGCGCACGTCGCTTCATCGCGGGCTGGAACTCATGGCGCGTGAGTACGATGGGGCTGATGCACGTCGGTGTGAACGAAGGTCCTGAAATCATCCAGATGTTCGGACGCGGCGTACGCCTGAAGGGCTATAACATGAGCCTGAAGCGGCACCGCGAAATCGAAGGGGAACTGCCAGCGGATAGCGATGAACTGGCAGAATTGGAGAAGCTATACATCTTTGGGCTACGTGCCAACTACATGCAGACCTTCCGGGATCTTCTGGAAAAGGAAGGGATGCGCGCCGAACAAGAGACATTTAGCTTGCCCACCACCTGGAATTTTGCCAGGAAGACAGACCTGAAGCTGATCCGACTCAAGGATGATCGAAAATACCATCTTTCCGCTGAGCGTCCCATCTTGCCGGGTCCAGGGGATGACGGCAGCCCCCCTGTAAAGCTGGATCTGTACTCGAAGCTTCAATCCGTTGCATCCGACGGCACTGCGTTCAGCGAAGAAACGAGACAAAATGCGGTCGATCTCAGGCCGCATGCTGCCTTTTTCAACACAGCCCGCATTTACGAGCGTCTGTTGTCGTGCAAGCAGCAAAAAGGCTGGCACAATCTGGTTATTGAGCAGCGGACGGTGGAGCAGCTATTGCAGAGCAATGACTGGTACGAACTCCATATGCCGCCAGATCGATTGAATCCCATCGGATTCGCGCAGATGCGTGGACTGGAAAACATCGCCCTTGATCTGATCACTGAGTACGCCGATGACTTCTGGCGCAAGAAGCGCAGGCGCTGGGAACACGGCGAGCTTGAGGTCGTCACGCTGGATGAGGACGACCCAAATAATGTCATAAGCTACGAGCTATCCGTGGATGTGACCGAAGATCAGTTGGTCAAGGACGCGGGTGAGCTGGCGTACAACATCCGCGAACGCCAGTACGAAGAGTTACAAAACTGGTATGAGAGCTTGAGAATCGGTGTTATCTGTTCACAGTCTCATGCGTATCAGCCACTACTACATGCCCGAAAAGATCGCATCGTTACGGTCCAACCCGTTCCCTTGGATGTAAACGAGAAGCGCGTTGTCGAGGGGCTGGAAAAGCTGATCCAGAACGGCGACCCATGCCTGCAAGGTAAAGAGTTGTTTCTGATTCGCAATCTGACGCGCGGTCGAGGCGTGTCCTTTTTCGACGACTTCGGTTATTACCCGGACTTTATCGTCTGGTTGAAAGACGACGACCAACAGCACGTTCTATTTCTCGACCCCAAAGGCTTAAGCAGGTTCGGCCAAAGGGAGCGCAGAAAAGTGCAACTGCATCACGAGATCGCGGAAATAGAAGAGCGGGTGCGCGAGAACGACCCGGATCTGTATCTGCGAGCCTATATTCTGTCCGTCACACCAGCTTCGGAGATTGATGATGGCGGTCGTCGTGCGAGTGAGTGGAAAAAGGATGGTGTTTACTTCCTGAACGAGAAAGAATGTCTTCAACAGGTCATCACACACGCACTCAGTGGAGATGCTGTGCCATAATTTAAGTTAATTTTCGCCAGACCAACCCCAACCGGCTTTTGCCGGTTTTTTTGCGCTCCAATTTAGGCAGAGAAAAGGGTGATAAACTCTTCAAATATTAAAACGAGGATGTGAAAACATGAACCAGGAATCACTCTGTCCAATCTGGGGTACACCGGCTTCCGAAGAATCTACAGATGGTCGCCATGGAAAATTGGTGGATTCGCCTCGGGCGGGCGGTAAGTACTTCATTTCTGGAACAGCTATTGGATGCTTGCCACGGATCGATGAACGCGGCAAGGCACGCTTGACCTCGTGGTTGGTCGATCAACGGCGATTGGGCGTCAATTGTCCTGAAATAGACAGTAACACGATCACGATGGCGGAAGAAAAAAGGGATTTGTCCGTCCACGAGCGTGCAGACCGACTTCTCCAGTACATTGGAGATCAAACTGTAGAGATCGGTCAAAGAGTTGATTTTTCGTCCTCAGAGATGTCCAACATAGCTGTAGCAGCTTGGTCGGAATCTGTCAGTGAGAATGAAGTGTGGTATCTATTAAATTATTTGAAAGAGGAGCGTTGGGTAGTAGAAAAAGGAAATTATCATATATACACCATAACAGTCGAGGGATACGCTCGACTTGCAGAACTTGAGACAGCGAATGCCGAATCATCAAAAGGTTTTGTGGCCATGTGGTTTGATGAATCCACCCAAAAAGCGTGGGAAGAAGGTATTAAACTCGGAATCGAAGATGCAGGATACGAAGCAGTCCGAATCGATGAAAAAGAACATACCAACAAGATAGACGACGAGATTATTGCCGAAATCAGGCGGTCTCGTTTTGTTGTCGCTGATTTCACCCAGGGAGATGACGGAGCGCGGGGGTGTCTATTACGAAGCTGGCTTTGCACATGGGCTTGGTATCGAGGTATTTTTTACCTGTAGAAAGGATGCTTTGAAACATGTCCATTTCGATACACGCCAGTACAATCACATTGTTTGGAAAAATCCGGAGGAATTGCGGCAGAGGCTTGCAGCGCGTATTTCTGCTCGTATTGGGGACGGACCGCACAAGTAAAATGGTGGGCATTGACGTTGGCAACAAATATCGTGCAAATTGGACGTTGGAGATGGCGAACTCGATGCCCCCAGACCATTGATCAACGCACGCGGTCATTACCTGCAGGGTTGAAGTAAGAAATTTCTCTATCCCTCACGGATGAATCCTCACTTACCACAACACGGACACCTGTCGGAATCAAGCGGCCCTAAATCTATAGCCAACACCTCTTCCATCCTATGTCGTAGTTGCCTTTTTTCATCAATATTTGCCCTCCAGTACCTGTGTATTGCTGTCAAAACCTCTTCACGATCTGATATGCTAAGTCTATAAAAACCAGCAACTACTTTTCTCCCCTGATTTGTCATCTTTTTGCCTCCTTCACATTGTAGAGACGGCTAATTTTGAATTTGCCACATATAGGACAATCCGTGGGTTCCATTGATGTTGGTACATTCCTACAATCTACACACTTAGATTGAAATTGTCTTAGTGCAGCACGCAGACCTGCCTTTTTCTCTGCGCCTGTTATGCCTTGTTTGAGATCTTGGGCTTCGCGGTACTTATTCTCGATATTGATTGGTTTCAGTTGGCGTCTAAAAGCTGCAGCAGAACTGGGAGGGTTGGATGCAAGATCTTTGTAGGCATTTGATAGCTGTTGATTTGAAGTCAACGATTCGGTTGCATATGCAAATGCATCATCCCATTTTGCGGCGGCTGCCCAAATTGACATTACTAACTGAAAAAGACCAAGAATAGAAGCGATAGTAAGAATAATCCAAAGATACTTATCCCCAGAAGCAACAACCACACCACCTACAAATGCTGGGACGACGATGCCTAAGAATGTCAGCGTTCTCAGGCGCAATCTAAACTTATGCGTTCGTTGTTCGAATATCCAACTAGTGGGTCATTTGGTATGCGCGTTGCCATTGATAGAGTGCAGATTTAGACCGTCTCAAAGGTGATCTGGTGAAGGCCCTTGATCCGCCTATGGCATAGCGTCTATCTCTGCTGTGCTGTCGTCGTTTTGCTCTTTTACCACCCCACTCGAAAGGCGTTGGATTACCATTCCATCCCGCAGCAGTGGCTTCCAACCAGTCGATGATTTGCTCAGGTGTTTGGGGATAGTGTCCGTCCAGTCCTCGCCGTTTCAAGATGCGCTGTATGGACTCTGTCATATTTAACCAAGATCCGCCAAGGGGGGTATAAAGCGGCATAACCCCTTGAGAGAATAGCCATAAGATCAACGATGTCGTGTGATGTCCTTTCAAGTTATCCATCACAAGTAGCAGGCGCAATGGCGGGAGGTCTTCAGGCAGGGTTATAGGCATCTCTAATCCCGCTTGCCAGGTCTGCCATAATGCGCGATTCTGCTTTGCTTTATGCGTCTTTTTTACCTTTGGTAAGCCTTTCAGGATCGCGGTGAGTTCTTCTTTCAGCCAGGGGTGCAAAACCTGATTGGCTGTGCTTGTGGTTCCCCGCACACGCAGGCGACCTGTTTTGGGATGGAACAGCGTCATCAGCTTGGCTGTACCTGATCGAACATACTCGTGTGGCAAACGATGGGGTCGCCCTTCAGGATGCCAGCGCTGTCCGGGGTAAGGGATGGTTTGAAAGGGACCGGCTTCATCCTCACACCAGACGGATAGCCCCATTTTTTCACCGAGCGTGTAGGCTTTCTCAATGAGCTTTTTTTTTTGCTTGTGCATCCGGATCAGTCACGGTGACCACACCTGTTTTTCGCTTACGTACCACTTGACCAGTCATACACCATGTCCGATCCTTTTGATAGGTCCAGCCCGCGTCATGCAATACGGTCCAAATCGTATAGGTGCTGACATTGGGCAACCCATCAGGGGCTTTTCTCAGTGCTGCTTGAAGCGTCGAAAGCGACCAGGTTGCTGTCCCATCCTGTATGCGATCTGGCACACGGTTTATCTCACAAAGAATACGTTGGCGTTCTTTTTCTGTATAGATCACTTGTCGTCCACCCCCGTATCGGGGTTCTATGGCTGCTATCCCTTCTTGATTAAAGCGGGCGACTAACTGACTGACGGCATCACCACTGCGACGACCTGCCCTTCGAGCCGCTTCACTAAACGAATGCCCTTCGGATACGGCCAGTAAGGCTTTGGCACGCGCAACAGGGGCAGCCGGTTGTGTTAAACTACGGCTGATGGCATACAGGGTGGTGCGTTCTTCTGCTGTTAAAATACGCAGGGGGTTATTTTGCCTTCGGGCCATTATACCTCCACGATAAAGACGAAAATGTGAAAGCTCTTGCTGATGCATAAAGATATATCTAAAATTACGCATTGGCTATAACCAAAGCAAATGACCCACTAGTACCAAATGCCTTAAGTGCATTTTCCCAGCAGGTTTTCCTCATTTTGGCAATCTTACCATTTGTTTCCTCTGTCATTGATATTTTCCCTATGTGTGAGTTTTGTAACTCAGAGAAATACGTCCGATATCCGTCACCAAGATAGCGTTGCATTGCTTTTGGAGCAACCGCTGAACTTGCGCTGCACTACGTCATTCACGCACCAGTTCGGTTCATCAATATACGGATATGATGCGAAAGTGTGCAAGTGCGTTTTGGATCCTCGTCTTGAGACATTTTGAAGGGGTTAAATTTGGCGTATAATAATCTTTATACGCCAAATTGCTATTGCAAACCCCTGTTTTTTCGAGTAAATTGCAGATAATTGCAATCTACTCATTTATCATTATACGCCAAAAAAGGGGAAACATGGCCGATTTAGCTGTTGAAACCGTTGATACCGTCCTGCCCGCGCAGGCCGATGACCAGTTGAAAACCCTGATCGAAGACTTCCTGATGGACCTGGAAATCTCGCGTCGATCGCAGCACACCATCAAGAATTACCGCTCAGACCTCAGTCGATTTCAGAAGTTCATAGTCGAGCAGGGGAGACCTTTAGACATCGTGTTGATCCGCTCTTACCTGGGCTCACTCCAGAATGTTGCCCCAGCGACCCGTGCGCGGCATCATTCCGCATTAAAGACCTTTTTCGAGTGGTGTTATCGGCACGATCTGATTGCCGTCAATCCCATGGGAAAGTTCCGCCCGCCAAAAGTTACACCCGGGTTGCCGCGGCCGATCCACAGGAAAGACCTGGAGCGGTTGATGCAGGCGATTCGGAAGTCAAAACCGCGGGAACGCCTGCTCTTCACCCTGTTGGCCGAAACCGGGATCCGGATCAATGAGGCACTGGGGATTTACGTTGAGGATATTGTCCTGAGTGCCGGACAAGAGGGTATTCGGTTTAGAGGCAAAGGGGAATACGAACGCGAGATCCCGTTGCCCTTTGAGTTTGAAAGCCTGAAACTGTTGCGCGCGTATCTTCGCAATGAAGATTTAACTTCGGGACCGCTTTTCAGGACCGGAAAATACAAAGATCAGCGCATGAGTTATCGGGCAGCACTTCATCAATGGACAAAGCTGCGCGAGGAGGTCGGGGTCAAATGCGAGATCCACCAGCTTCGGCATACGGCCGCGACGGAGCTAGTGAATAGCGGTGTGGGGGTTGGCACGGTGCGCCAGCTACTCGGTCATCGCAATTTGCAGACCACCCAACGCTATGCCGAACTGTCTGGTCGAGCGGGGTACAACTACGCCAGTAGTTCAACCGTTCGGCATGAGTTAGATGCCTTCGCACGTAAAAAAACGCGGACCCGGTGATCGTGAATGGACGCGAAGCATGACAACGCTTTGTAGATGTACAGATAGGCCGAAATGCCTGCAAAGTGAAGGAACCCCACCATGAAAAAGCCAATAGTCAAAACTGACGCGCTTGATGCCCAGTACCAGTCCATCTTTGGGGATGTATCCAGTATTATCGACGAGGCAAGGCAAACGGCTGCGCGTTCAATAAACGCTGTCATGACCGCTGCGTATTGGATGATCGGGCAGCACATCGTGGAGTTCGAGCAGTCAGGTGAGGAGAGAGCCGAATACGGAACCGCGCTCATTAAAAGGCTGGCAGAGGATTTGACGCAGCGGTTTGGCCGAGGCTTCGGAGCGGTCAATCTGAGCCAGATGAGGAGATTCTATCTGTTATGGCCATCCGAACGAATTTTTCAGATGCCGTCTGAAAAATTGGGAGATACAGAGAATATGCCGGAGACATCAGCGGAATCTTCTTTGGCCAGTATCGCCTCACGCTTTCCTCTTCCGTGGTCCGCTTATGTACGACTGCTTTCGATCAAGAACATAAACGCCCGTGAGTTCTACGAAACCGAGGCCCTGCGCGGAGGGTGGTCGATTAGCCAGCTCAACCGACAGATCAACTCCCAGTTCTACGAGCGCACGGCACTTTCAAAGAACAAAGCCGCCATGCTGACCAAAGGCCAGAAGGCACAGCCAGAAGACCGCGTTCTCCCCGAAGAGGAAATCAAAGACCCATTCGTTCTCGAATTTCTCGATCTCAAGGACGAATACTCCGAAAGCGATTTGGAAGATGCGTTAATCAAGCACCTGGAAACTTTTCTCATGGAATTGGGAGAGGATTTCTGCTTCATGGGCAGGCAAAAACGTCTGCGTGTTGGCGACGAATGGTATCGGATAGATTTGCTGTTTTATCATCGTCGTCTGCGGTGTCTGGTGGTCATTGACTTGAAACTCGGAAAATTCACGCACGCCGACGCTGGACAAATGAACCTCTATCTCAACTATGCACGGGAACACTGGACGCACGAGGATGAAAACCCGCCGGTAGGGCTGATTCTCTGCTCGCAGAAAGATGAAGCAGTTGCCCGGTACTCGCTCGAAGGATTATCGAACAAAGTGATGGCCGCAGAGTATCGAACCACGCTACCCGACGAGGAACTCCTGGCTGCGGAAATCGACCGCACACGGCAGAAAATGCTTAGATGAATGCCAAAGAACAAAAAATAACAGAATCGCTTTTGGATGAGATGTAAAGACAAAGGTGCATAATATGACCAAACGCAGACTGCCCATCGGTATTCAGACCTTTCGCGAGATGCGAGAGGATAACTGCTACTATGTGGATAAGACCGCCTATATTCGGAGGCTGCTCGACCAGGGCAAGCACTATTTTTTATCACGTCCACGTCGGTTTGGCAAAAGTCTATTTCTGGATACGCTAAAGGAACTGTTCGAGGGCAATGAACCGCTGTTCGAAGAGCTTCACATCCACGACCACTGGGACTGGTCTGTTCGCTATCCCGTTGTGCGTTTGAGCTTTGGCAGGGGCAATTTCAAAGACGAGGGCTACCTGCATGCGAATGTGATGGCGCAACTACACACCATAGCGGAAGAAGCCGGTATTGCGCCGCGTTACGATACGACACCGGAGTGCTTTAGTGATCTGATTCGGGTATTGCATCGGCAGGGTGGGCAGCGCGTGGCTGTTCTCATTGACGAATACGACAAGCCGATACTTGATGCTTTGGATGTACCGGAGGTTGCACGCGACAACCGCGATTTTCTGCGCGGTCTCTACGCGACCATCAAGGACAGCGATGCCCATATCAAATTCACATTCCTCACAGGCGTCAGCAAGTTCTCCAAGGTGAGTCTGTTCTCTGGCCTCAACAATCTGAAGGATATCACATTGGATACGCGCTACTCGGCTGTTTGCGGCTATACCGATGCGGATTTGGACACGGTGTTCGCGCCCGAGCTTCCCGGCTTGGATCGAGGGAAGATCCGCGACTGGTACAATGGCTATAGCTGGCGAGGCGAGGAGAAGGTCTATAACCCCTTCGATATTCTCCTGCTCTTCGACAGCCGCGAGTTCGGAGCCTACTGGTTCGAGACCGGCACGCCCACGTTCCTCATCGAAACCCTGTTCAAACGCCGTGTCAGTTCTCTGAAACTCGATGAGATGATGGGCAGTAACGACCTGCTATCGACCTTTGATGTGGATGAAATCGCGACTGAGGCTCTGTTGTTTCAGACCGGGTACTTGACCATTACCAGTGAGGAGAACCTCGGCGGCAAGTCCCTTTACTGGCTGGGCTATCCCAACCGTGAGGTGCGCCAGAGCCTCAACGAGAGCCTGTTGGACTACCTGGTAAAAGACCCGTCTGAGCAGATGGCGAACAGCGTGCAACTCTACCGCCTGCTCGAAGCCAACGACTTCGCCAGCATGGAGACCTTATTCCACGCCTTTTTTGCCAGTATCCCTTATGAGTGGTACACCAACAACGACATCGCCAAATTTGAAGGCTACTATGCCAGCGTGTTCTATTCCTATTTCGCGGGCTTGGGTCTCAATATTACGGTAGAAGACAGCAGCAGTCATGGGCGTGTGGATATGGCTGTTCACTTCAACGATAACATCTACCTGTTCGAGTTCAAGGTGGTGGAACTGGCGTCTGAGGGAGCGGCGATGGCGCAGTTGCAGGAGAAGGGATACGCGGACAAATATCGGGGTCTGGATCGGCCGATCCATCTGATCGGGGTAGAGTTCAGCAAGGATACTCGCAACATAACGGCCTTTGAGGTGGCAGGTGCGTGAGAAATGCGGATGGAAGCGCGTATTATCAATGGACAAAGCTGTGTGATCAGGCAGAGGTCAAATGCCAGATCCACCAACTTCGGCACACGGTCGCGACGGAGCTGGTGAACAGTGGCGTGGGTGTTGGCACAGTGCGCTGGCTACTCGGTCATCGCAACTTGCAGACCACGCAGCGCTATGCCGAACTGTCCGGTCGAGCGGGGTACAACTACGCCAGTAGTTCAACCGTCCGGCATGAACTGGATGCCTTCGCGCGTAGAAAAACGCGTACCCAGTGATCTTGAAAGTCACGTACTTTATGCCACGTTTTTCCACCGTTTTTTGATGAGTCTGAAAAATACGATAGGAAAAACTGCGCCTCAGTCTTGCTGACTTAAAGAAAGTAGAAGAGATCATGTTTGAAAACGGAACAATTCTCGACAACAAATACCAAATCCAGGCGCATCTGGGAACCGGGGGCATGGGCGAAGTCTATCGGGTGTTGGACCTGAATCAAGGCCAGGAGTGCGCACTCAAAATTTTGAATGAAATGATGGATGAGCAGGCTGTGCGTCGCCGTTTTCACAGAGAATTTCAGGTGTTGAGCAGACTTCAGCATCCGCGTCTGGTACGCACGTATGTCTGGGGCTTTGCCGAAGAACGTCCGTATTTTACAATGGAATATTTGCCTGGAAAGACTTTGGAAAAGATAATTGCCGATCGTGCAATGTTAGGACAATTTCGGACTTCTCACTTTTTTGACTTGATACAACAAATTGCCGAGGGATTGGCATATATCCACGCTCAGGACGCAGTGCATCGCGATCTCAAGCCATCCAATATTATGGTTTTGGAGACAAAAGAGGGGATTGAGACCACGATTTTGGATCTGGGGCTGGCGAAAATCAAACATCTGCATAGAGTCTCCATGACGCAGACGGGCGCGACGATGGGTACGGTAGAATATATGTCGCCAGAGCAGGGTAAGGGTCTCTGGGTGGATCATCGATCAGATTTGTACTCATTGGGCATAATTTTATACGAGATGCTCATGGGCGCACCACCCTTTTCTGGACAAAACCCAATATCTGTTATTATGAAGCATATTCGAGAGTCACCGCCTCCGATGGGCGAAGTCCATATCGCTGTTCCCGAAGAGACGCAACAAATTGTGCTGAGGTTGCTGGCAAAGGAACGTGTTGATCGTTATCAGTCGGCAGAGGAACTGGTTGGTGCCTTACCATCGGAGTTTGTGCTGCCGAGTGATGAGCTTCGCGATGTGCATAGAAAAGTTGTGCGCCCGCAATTTGTCGGGCGGGAATCTGAAATGAAGATACTGAGTGCGATGTTGCAGGATGTACAGGCTGGCAAGCAGCGTGTGGTTCTGATCTCGGGTGAGGCGGGAGTAGGCAAATCGAGACTGGCCGAAGAATTGCTGGCCGACGCTCTGATCCACGATTTTCTATGTTTGAAGGGCGCAGGGCGGGAAGAGGGCGGACAAATATACGCTGCGTTGATTGATGCTTTTCAAGAGACGGCGGATTTGATGGGGGAGACGGATAAGTTTTCTGTTATGGAGCACTGGTTGCAGGTGCTTAAACGTCTGCGGCAGAAGCAGCCCATTGTGTTGTGTCTGGAAGATATTCAATGGCTTGATGAATTGACTCTGGAATTTTTGCAGTATGTGTTGCGCGATCCAGAACCGTGCCCGTTTTTGTTATGTCTGACTTGCCGATGGTCTAATCTGGAACCGCTTTCAGAGGAAGTTGAAAAATTTATACACAGCAATGAATTTGCTGAGACGACTCATATTCAGTTGAATAATCTATCACAAGAAGAGGTAGGGTATTTAGCGGCGTCGATGTTGGGGGAGCGATCCATACCGCCGGATGCATTACAAACTTTGTTCAGAGAAACGGATGGGCAGCCCCTGTTTGTCGTGGAGGCTGTGAGGACGCTGGTGAATACCGATGTGGTTCGGCAGAATGTGTCTGGCGATTGGCAGTGGGGAGAAATTCCCGAAAGATTATTATTCGATGATTTTTCAGAGGTTTTGTACAAGCGCGTGGCTACTCTGTCTGCTGTACAACAGCGGGTACTGGAATACGCCTGTGTTTTTCTGAGTGATTTTTCTTTTGAATTATTGGCTGAGGTTTGGCGCGGTGATGAGTTAGAACTGCTGGATGTGCTGGACGACTTGATTGCAGAAGGGTTTTTGGTTCCTTGTGAGGAGGGTGAAGATCAATATCGTTTTTCACAGGGTTTGTATCGGCGGGCAATTTATGACCGCCTGCAAGATGTGCGGCGGCGTTTGTTGCATCGAGAAATTGGCAATGCCCTGGAAGAGTTGGAAGATGCAGAAGAATTGACAGAAGAATTGGCGGATCATTTTGCCGTGGCAGGAGAACAAGATAAAGCTGTTAAATATGCACGCTTGGCAGGCAAAAAAGCATTGGAGGGACAAGCGTATCGGCGGGCATTGAGACGATTTGAGGCTGTGCGAGACTGGACAGCAGATGACGCTTTTGAATCACCAGCAGATGCTATTGACTTTTTGTGCGATTATACAGATGTGTTGCGCAATTGCAGCCAGCACGATAAAGCACTGAAACTTTTAGAGGAAGCAAAGGCATTATTGCCCGCTGATCGGAAAGATTTGAAAGCGCGTATTTTGAATTATACAGGTAGTATTCACAGCGTACTTCAACATGGAAAAATAGCAGAAGAATATATGTTGGAGGCATTGCGGCTTTACCGTGAATTGGGTGATTTCGACGGCGAAATTCAGGCATTAAGTAGCTTGTCTTACTTGTGCGATGTGTCAGAAAGGCACAAGGATGCTGCTGATTATGTCCGTCAATATATCAAAAAACAACAGAAGCGTAATGCTGACGCGCATAATCAGACTGACGTTCAAAAGTCTGAAGGACAACTCGCCTTAATCGAATTTCGATTTGAGATAGCGAGAGTACATTTGGAAGAAGTCTTAAGGACATCTCAACAAGTTGGATTTGAACACCATCGCATAGGGACACTCAATTTACTCGCAAGAGTTTATTTTTATTTGGGTGAATGCGATCTTGCGGAAGCGGTTTGCAATGAAGCAATTGGAGAGTGGCAGAAGCGAGGGGTTATATACTTGGAAGCAGCCAATTTCCTATGGCTTAGTGAATTGGCACTGGAACGCAGGGATTTTGCCGAGGCATTGGAATATGCAGAGATTTCATCACAACGTTATTTGGACACACCACGAAGAGATTATGTCTATCGCGCTTATGCAATAGCGGCAACGGCTGCTGCAAGAATGGGCGATACAGAAGTAGCTCTTGAATGGGCAGAAAGAGCCAGCGAAGGTACGCAACAAACATCGGGTATGTTCACGGGCATATTGCCTCTGGTGTATTGTGGTATTGGTGTTGCTTTGTCTAAAGTAGGGCGAATTGTTGAGGCTGAAGAGGCTTTTGAGCAGGCGATTGAATGCCGAATAGAATCCAAAGGCGATCACTGGGCGCGTGCATTGCTGATGGCTGGGGAGTTTTATCTTGAGCGCGATGATATACCAAAAGCACAAGCACATCTCAAAGCGGCAAAACAGGCGTTTGAAGAAATGCAAATGTCCTATTTTCTGGAGAAAACACAGGTGTTATTAGATCAATTGGATGAATCCTCTCGTGGATCCGTATCCAGTTCTGAGATTTCAGTCGATACGCTGTCTGTTGATCGTTTGCGCTTGCTTTACGATGTGAGCCACGAATTGACAACCGAGCGCGATGTCAAAGTGCTATTGGACCGGACTCTGGGCAATTTGTTAACTGTCTATCCAGCAGAGCGGGTGATTGTTGCGATTAAAAATGAGACCCAAAAAGGCTTTGAGGTCGATGCTGTGCGCTACCACAATGTAGAAGTAGATGATGCAGACGTGCTGAGTAGGGGTATTATTTACCGCGTTATTGAGACAAATGAACTCGTTTTGAGCATTGATGCACAGACAGACGATAGGCTCAATCAATATCAGAGTGTGATAGACTACAATATTCGGTCTGTATTGTGCGTGCCCTTATTTCATGTTAAAGAAGGTGTTATCGGTGCGCTATATGTAGATCATCGCGGCTTGGGCAACGTATTTTCTGAAGAAGATCAGACGTTTTTGCAGGTATTTGCGAATCTGGTGGGTGTAGCACTGGTCAATGCGAGGATGTACGAACAATTGGAAGAGAGAGCACAATATTTGCAGCAACAGGTCGAAAGACGGCACCAGCTTGGCGATCTGTTTGGGCAAAGTGATGCGATGCAGGCGATCTACTATCTTATAGAAAGTGCTGCAAAGAGCGATATTCCCGTGCTTGTGCAGGGCGAAACAGGTACGGGCAAAGAATTGGCAGCGGGTGCTATACACTACAATAGTACACGCAAAGACCAGCGGTTTTTGTCACAAAATTGTGCCGCACTATCACCAGAGTTGTTGCAGAGCGAGTTGTTTGGGCATAAAAAAGGGGCGTTTACTGGAGCGACTGAAGATCATAAAGGGGTTTTTGAGGAAGCCAATAGGGGTACGGTTTTTCTCGATGAAATCGGCGATGCCCCGCCACAGTTGCAAAGGAGTTTGTTGCGGGTGTTGCAAGAAGGCGAGATCCGGCGGGTGGGGGAAACAGAGGATCGGGCAGTGGATGTACGCATTATTGCAGCGACCAATCGAGACTTAAAAAAAGAAGTTGAAGAAGGTTCTTTCCGCGAGGATTTGTATTACCGGTTGCATGTGATTCAGATTGATATGCCGCCTTTGCGAGAACGCATGGAAGATGTGCCGTTACTGGCCGAACATCTACTTATCCGGATAAAAGAAAATGTAAACAAGCCGATTGGAGGGCTGACAGTAGGTGCAATCAGGGCACTTACAAGTTACAAATGGCCGGGCAATGTGCGCGAGTTGGAGAATGAGATTCGGCGTGCGGTTGCATTGGCAGAAGAAGAAGGTGATATTACGCCCGATTTGTTTTCAGAATCTATCGGGCACGCGGTGTCGGGCGTCTCTGTCGAATATCACTTGCCTGCACGGACGGATGCCCACACGCAAGTAGGAGGGCGTTTACAAGATCGTATGCAGGAGTATGAGAAACGGTTGATTATGGATGCGCTCGAAAAATACGAGGGTAATATTAAGCGTACGGCCGAAGAACTGGGGTTGGTGCGCGCCAGCTTGTATAGAAAGATGAATCGTTTGGGGTTGAGATAGATGTTGAACAGGTGTATCATTTTGCAAAAATGTATCATTTGGATGCACTTTAATTTATTTTTATATTAATCAATTAGTTATGCATATTTTATCTAAATGAACGGTTATATGTGTATCTATTAGATGCACATATATCTGGATGCCGCATTTACAATACAAATAATTTTTAAATTTTATCTCTTTGTTTTTCAAGCACTTGAGTGTCGTCAAGTGCTTTTTTTTGTGCTAAAACGATTTTTGGCACGCATCTTGCAATATAAACGGAGCGAAGACAGTGACGACATTTAGATTTTTGTATTGAAGGAGGATAATATGACGACTCGGCACAAGTTGACCTTGATTAATGGAACAATGGATAAAGAGGGAGGTATTCACACATATGAGACGACGGATAGTTTTGAATATGGCTGTTCTCCGACTCCTATTGCTGTTCCTCCCTTGCCCTTTCCCAATGACGATGACGATTGGGACGATTTTGATCACGCCGAGTGACATCTTTGTTCTGAGGAGTACCTCGTATGCTATCCATTCAGAAATGCGACATGCATCTTTTTCAAACTGAAGAACAAAAACAGCCAATTGTCTATCAGGTAGAGACGGGTCTGTTTTTTCAATTGGATACTCTTTTCCTGTCGGTTTTAGAGTGTTGTGAGGGGTTGTCGGCTTCACAAGTTGTTCAGAAGTTAGCCGATCAATACGAGGCAGAGGAGATTGTCGAGGCTATTGAGGAATTGGCTCAGGTGGGTTTGATTTCGGATGGTGCACTACCTGTGGTATCCCATGTGCCGACAACAGAAGGGGTGGCTGCCTGTGGGGTTTCGCAGACAGATCGTTTGCAGGTGTCGTTGCACGTTTCGCATTCGTGCAATATCCAATGTGCTTATTGCTTTGCCCACGGTGGAGATTACGGCGGTAAGGCGATGCTGATGCAACCAGACGTTGCAGAGCAGGCGATACGCTGGATTGTTACTGAGGCCCAGGTGTTCGGACGGTGCCAGATTGATTTTTTTGGCGGGGAGCCACTCCTGAATTTTCCATTGATGCAGGAGCTTGTCCCGTTTGCCAAATCCCTGGGCGCGCGGTTGGGTGTGCAGGTTGGTTTTGGCATTGTGACCAATGGCACGCTGTTGACCGAAGAGATGAAGCAGTTTTTGGTTGATGAAAAGTTTCAGATTAAGGTCAGCCTGGATGGGGGGCGTAAGACACAGGATCGCATTCGCAAGTTTCACAATGGTTCTGGCACTTATGATGTTGTGGCAAAGAATGTGGAGAAACTGACTGATGAGGTGCCTGAGCGCGTGTACCTGCAGGCTGTTATGACAGCGTATGATATGGATGAGGATCAGATTGCCGATGCGTTGCGTTCTCTGGGTACTGAAAACGCACTTGTTAGCTCGGCTGTTGTTTCACCGGATGCGCCTTATGCTATTGGGGAAGAACACATACCTGTTTTGAAGCAGCAAATTTACAGGCGGAGCCGACGTGCGCTCAAAGCTATTCTAAATGGTGAAGAGTGTGAAGAGTTTGATCCGAGGATTCAAAAACTTTTGACGCGCCAAAAATCCTGTCACGGGTGTCTGGGAGGTAAGCAGTATTTGGCGATTGCAGCGGATGGGTCGATTTATTTTTGTTCGAGTTTGGCCGATGCGCCCGAGTTTAAGATGGGTGATGTGTTCGCGGGTATTGATCGCGAAAAACAGCAGCATTTTGACGCGCAGTTCAATGTCAATAATCGGCCTGAGTGCAAGACGTGCTGGGCGCGCAATTTGTGTGGTGGCGGGTGTCTTTGGGAGGCGCGGACGACGACGGGTGATCCGATGTATCCCAATCCTGTTGCTTGTGAACAGACGCGCTATCGCTATGAACTGGCGATGGAGATATGTATGGAGATTGCAGAGACGGATGCGTCTTTGTTGCAGCGGCGATATGATCTGGAAGTGGCATCATAGGAATCGCAAACTTTTGAAAGCCCAAGGCCTCCTGTTCTTAAGCGAATCATCCACTAAATCTGTTCGAGAAGAACCGAGGCTTTGGGCTTTGAATGGAAATTATAGAAGCAGAAGCGTCTTTGTTACAGCGACGTTATGATTTGGAAGTGACCTCATAAACCATGGGGAGTGAATATGGCCTGTCGAGTTGGAATTACTATGAACCCTGACGAGCGAAAGCGATATTGGCGATCCAGGTATCGCTCCTTCAGAAATTGGAGGATTGTGGGACATTATAATTCTAAGCGGGAAGCCCAGCAGGAAAAGACGCGACTCGCTGAAATTTGGGATTGTGATGCTCCCCCTAATGGGGTAGGGCCAGAACAGGCTTCCTGGTATGTGTATGTATTTGCACATGATGGCTATTAGAAGAAAGAAGTGAATAATGCATAAAATTTCAGACCTCAAAATGTCGGAACAGCTTAATCTGAACACAGGTTGGAGCATTGGTGAGACAGCGTTTGAGAAAATAGAAACTTTACTTCGTCAGATGTCTCCAGTAGAAAGAATTCTCGAATTTGGAAGTGGTCCGAGTTCTATCCGTCTGGCAATGGCGTTTTCGGAAGCCGAGGTTCTGTCTATAGAAGGCGATTGGCGGAATTTTGCAGAGACCACGAGTCTGATGAGATCATTCTGGGATAAGCGCAATCTATCGATCAAATATCGTCCGGTTACACTTGAATCTTATGGAGATGCGGAATTTTTGACTTATGAAGATGGGGTGTTTTGGGAGGAAGAGATGGATTGCGTGATTATTGATGGTCCGCCTGTCTATACCTTGCGAGGTCGGGAGGCATGTCTCTACCAGGTTTATGATCAGATCAAGATTGGTGGTCTGGTCATTCTGGATGATTTCAGAAGGTCTTATGAGAAGCAAATAGTCGAGAACTGGCTGTCCGTCTATTCCGGTAGTTTTAAAGTGGAAATGATCCGCGAAGATCACCATCTGGCGGTGTTGCGTAAGATCAGGTCCGTGACACCATGTTGGGATGCGCCCTCCAGACTTTCGGATGTTCAGTCTGTCAGTGAAACCCGCTCCCGAATAGCAAAGGCATTATCGCATATCGGTGATGTGTATTTGAGAGCACTGGCTAAAGCGAATAACTGCTGTGAAACAGATTTGATTGGTCTGTTCAATACCCTTCGCAATATCTATGGCGTGACGCCTGAGCACATCCAGGAGTTAGTAGATCGAAATTCTACGCTCCTACCAGACGCCCTAAATAGAAAACAGAATGCCTGTTATATGACAATCGTCAATATGTTTTTTAGAAACTCGCTGTTTTCGTATAACAAATGGGCGAGTAGAAAATTCTAATTGTAGATGATGAACCCCTTGTATGCCTACGATCCTTGGAGAATCGAGCGATGAAAATTCTACATATTCTGGATATTTCGCTGCCACACCGACAAAGCGGATACAGTTTGCGAAGCCAGTATATCATCAACACGCAGAAAGTACTCGGCTTCGATCCTGTGGTGCTCACGCGGTGGGGTGTGTCTGAACAACTCGCTGATGGTGTCGAATATATCAATGAAGTGCCTTATTTGAGAAATACTTCTGAAAAATACACCACACGTCTATCAGAACGCCTGGGCAAATTTCAATTACCAGATACTCCGCGAATCTATCACGCGGGACAGGAGCAACACTTTCGCAAGCGTGTTGCGCGGGCAATAGAAATGGAAAAACCCGATGTGTTGCACGCCGCTTCGCCGGGTAGAAACGCGCAGGTTGCGATTGATATAGGGCATCACTATGGTCTGCCTGTGGTGTACGAGGTGCGGGGGTTGTGGCACGATAGCGGTGTGGCGCAAGGGATGCTGGTTCCCGCTTCAGAGGCGTATCGCCAGCAGCACGAGCAACATGTCAATGCGATGCGACAAGCCGATGCAGTAGTGACGTTGTCCGAGGTATTAAAAGCCGAGTGCATACGCGAAGGTGTTGACGAAGAGAAAATTGGCGTGGTGCCCAATGGGGTAGCAATAGAGCAATATGCCCCCAAAAATAAGTCAGGTGAACTTGCCAATCGCATAGGTATTGAATTGAGCGATGTGGTGTTAGGTTATATCGGTCTGGTGCGGTCGCTGGAGGGATTACGGTTGTTGTTGCAGGCGTGTGAGGTTCTTCGCACGCAGTATGCCAATCTCAAAGTGTTGATTGTGGGTGGTGGACGAGATTTGCCGGCGTTGCAACGCGAGGCACTTGAACGCGGTCTTTCGGATATAGTGATTTTTACGGGTGAAATACCACACGACCAGGTTTCTGCCTATTACGCGATGTTAGATGTTTTTGTTATTCCCCGCACGCGTAGCCGCGTTACCGAACTGGTTACGCCGATGAAGCCTTATGAGGCAATGGCGATGAAAAAAGCCGTTGTTGTGAGTGATGTAGCCGCACTTACGGAGGTGGTTACAGATGGCGAAACCGGGCGCGTTTTTGCGGCAGATAATGTCGAGAGTCTTACCCAAACATGTGCCGAACTTATCGAGAATCCCTCACTGCGGATGCAATTGGGGAAAAAGAGTAGTGAATGGGTGCGGTCAGAGCGTACATGGACGCGGGTTGTGGAAGGCTATCGCGGGATATATGAATCTGCGCAAGCGGTGTACAAGTGTCAGAGCGGTTCATCCGTTTGTCTCGTCCAGGCGGAAAGTTCACGTGTAGAACCATTATCAGCGGCCAAAACCAGACGCACGCGCGTTGCTTTTTACAGCCAGCATCTTATCGGCGTGGGACACCATTTTCGCAATCGACAGATTGTCAATGCGTTAGTCAAGACATGCGATGTTTTTTTCATCGATGGCGGGCGCCCTGTTCCCGAAGCCGATCTCGATGAACGGGTGACGCGTATTTCCCTGCCGCCCCTTCGCTCGGGCGCACAGGGCATTGAGTCTGTTGATAAGGAGCGCGATTTGCAGGCTGTGATGCGCGAGCGCCAGGTCAGGCTTTCCGAAGCGATGGAACAGATTCGCCCCGATGTGTTTTGTATTGAGTTTTTCCCTTTTTCCCGATGGTCGCTTAAGAGCGAAATCCTCAATACAATAGTCAGACTCAATGAGGTCAATCCCGGCGCGAAAGTGCTGTGTTCTCTGCGCGATATTCCAACGCGGGCAAAAAGCAATGTGTTGCAACCGACTGTCGCGCTTGTCCAGAGACGCGATGGAGATGCGATGCGGTTTTATTCGGTGCCTTTTGGCGGGATACATCACGAGTATGTGGCTTTTAATCGGCGGTATTACGAGGAGGTCGTGCCCGTGTTGAATCAGTATTTCGATGCGGTATTGGTGCATGGCGATTCCCAACTATCCCGGTTGGAAGATCACTTTCCCTGGACTGCTGATATCGGTATTCCCGTGGTTTATACGGGGTTTGTCTCTGAGAAACTCGAGGACGCATCTCGGCCTGATCGTGCGCCTGATCGGTATGTGTTGGTCAGTGCTGGCGGCGGGGCTGAGGGGCTTGCGCTTGTTGCGCCGTGTATTGAAGCGTGGAAACAATTGGAGCGGGACGATGCGCACGATGGACGCGAGATGGTGATTTTTGCTGGTGCGTTTATAGATGAAAAGCATTTTGAGGCTTTGCGCGGGTTGTGCGGTGATGGTCCGTTTCGCATTGAGCGCTTTACGTCCAATTTTTTGGCGTGGATGAAACACGCGGATTTGTCGATTAGCCGGGCGGGCTACAATACGTGTATGAATGTGCTCGAGACACAGGTCCCATCAATTCTGGTGCCGAGCATTGCGATGGATGATCAGGAATTTCGCGCGCAGGAGTTGATGTGGTTGGGCATTGCCGGGGTGGTACATCCGGATCAACTCAGTGCGGAAAAGATGGCAAAAGCTATAGCCGAAATGCTCGAAAGTTCTGTGTCCGAACATCATCTATCCCTGGATGGTGCCGAGCAAACGCAAAAGTTCATAGAGCAGCAGTCAGCGTTCAGTGGTTAGCAGTTAGCAAAACAAGCAAGCTATTACCTTTGGGTGTCTGGGCGGGGAACTGAAAGCTGATGGCTGAAAGCCGATTCCTAATGAGGTGAAAGATGAAAATTTATGTGTCACATCCGTATCACGATCATGAAAAAGTGATGGCGTCGAATAGCGGGGCGTCCCTTTCGGGTTTTAACCATGTGCAGGCGTTATCGAAGTATTGCAATGTGTATATGCCAGCGTCTGAAGCGGTGGATTATGGTCCGAATTTGCACGGTATTCGACCTGAGTTTGAGACGATTGATGCGTCTCGCCAGTGGTTTGCGCGGCAGGATTTTGATGGGGTGCTGATGTTTGAGCCCAAAGTAGATGACCTGGCATTTTTTCGCCATGTGTGTCCCGCACCCATTGTGATTCGGCTGTCGTGTTCTTTTGGACGCAATCGGGATTTTATAGATAAGGTGCTTCAATGTTATTCGCTGTTGCGGCCTTATGATGCCCTGTCGCCCAAGTCGGCGTATGTCGCTGACGAAGTGGGCAAGATGGTGTTTGACAGATCGTATTTGCATGCGATTACCAATGGGGTAGATGCCGAGGTGTTTGTGCCGATGGATAAGTTGCAAGCGCGAAAGGAGGTCGCGAATAAGACGGGTGATCAACGTTTTTTAGAGATGCCTGTCGTGGGTTTTTGCGGGCGGTTTGAGCCGGGCAAGGGTGCGTATCCGTTTTTGCGGATGGCCGATCTGAATCCCAATGTGCTGTTTGCGGTGATTGGCAAGCAGTTCGCACCCGTGACGCATCCGCCCAATGTGATCTTTCTGGGCGCGCAACCCTATACGGATATGCCGCTGTATTACAATATGCTGGATGTATTGTGCGCGCTGTCGGTGTATTCGTATGAGTCGTGTCCCTCCACTGTGATAGAGGGCATGGCGTGTGGTCTTCCGGTTGTGGCGACAAATTTTGCGGGTGCGCCAGAGTTGTTGGGCAGTTGTGGGCGGTTGATCGAGATTGAGCGATTTGAAGACGAGCCATTGAATGTGACGGGGTATATCGCCCCAGAAGTGATTTCAGATGCTGTGCGCGATTTTTTGGATAGCAAGACGGAGCGTGTAGAAATGGGTGAGTCTGCTCGCAAACGCGCACTAGAATTTTCCTGGGATCATACGGCACAGCAGCACATGGCACTGTTTGAAAGTCTGCGGACCAAACGCGATGTACCTGCCTGCCCGATACCAATAACCGTGAGTTTTACACAGGGGTGTGATATGTCCGGTGTGCCGAAAAGTGTGTCCAAAGGATTTAACTATTTGGGAAGCGCGCAAGGTCCGTTGCCTCGCATTTCGTTTTTTGGGCAAGATATGTCCCTTATTGAAGGCTTGGGCCTTCATTTGATGCAACATTTACACCCAAACGAAGTCGAAGCTGCTCTGATAGGCTTATGCGAGACGCGCGATAGAGCTTATAAGACGCTTCGCAAAATTCGACACTTCAGCGATATGCTCACGGCTCCCTGATCGATGTACAGGTGCAGGAGACGCTGTTGCGCTGAGGCTATGGAGAAAGGAGGTGAAAGAAATGACTGAACGCATTACATCAATGCCAGAACAAGTTTCTGCTACCTGTGTTCAACTTCCTGGTCAAGAAATCGAACTGGTGCGTGGTGAGATGGCGAATACATTAGGTGGGTGCATTTTGCCAGGGGAAGATCTGTCTGAGCACGATCCACTTATTGAAGATATTATTGATGATATTGGAGATGCGGTGAGTGAATGGTGGGGTTCCTGGTAGTATTGCGCCACACCCCATAAAACCCTTTACAGAATCCGATACCATCAGCGATATGCTTACAGCTCCCTGATCGGCGCCACGGGGATGTAGCTTGCGCTGAGGCTATGGAGAAAGGAGGTGAGAGGAATGACGAGACGAATTGTATCAAATCCCGAGCAATCGGTCGCAGGTGTGACCAATCTGCCGATTAAAACGAGCGATTTGAATAGGCTTGAAATTGCTCGGCTCTCTGGTGCTGATGGATGTTTTCCGGTCCCAGAAGATGATACCAGTGAGGATTTTGACCCAACACTGGACGATATTTTGGAAGATTATTTGGAAGATATCTTTAACCCTTTTCCCTGGCCAATGTAGTTCAGGGTCCGGTAAGTATTTGGCCAGGTGAACATATTGGTCGTTTGTTGTAAATTTCAAATTTCTGTTACTCAGGTACTGGCTTGATGAGCCTTACCATTTATTACTTTTGGAGAATATTATGTCCGTTATCGCTTTGAACAATCGTGTAAAGTCAGATTCAGATGCCGTTTTTGCTTCTTGCGCAGCACTGCCCGTCCAGCAAACAACGCTCAATGTTGATGAAATGGCGGGTATTGATGGTTTATGGGATTGGGATGAATTTAATGAAGCTGTACAGACAGCTGCTGTTGTTGGTACTATATCTGGTGCTGCTACAGGTGCAACCACTGGTGCTATGGCTGGTGGTATAGGTGCTCTTCCAGGTGCTGCCTTAGGGGCGGGAATTGGTTATGTAAGTGGTGTTGTAAGTGGTGCTGCAGGTTATATTTTGAGCGAAATTACGTCAGAAGATTCCGATCCGCAAGGATGCACCTGTAGTTGTAATTAGGATTGCTGTTAAGTAACCAATGGTGCGAGTTTTTAAAAGGTTTTCAGTCTCTAAACACGCACCATTGGTTAGTGCTTTCTATAATTTGATGTTTTTGAGCCTAGAGCCTTCTAAGCGTGTCTGCTCGGTGTTCATCACAAGGAAAGACTCTAAATAAAAATGGAGGTTTTAATGAAACCCGCATATCTTCTTGGCGGTCCTTGGAAAGGTCGCATTTTTGGTTTTGTTCTTTTGGCACTCTGTTTGGGGGTATTTTTCTCAGCATTGATGGTAACTCTTAAACATTTTTTCTTTCCAGGATTGAGCTCTAATATGATGTCTGCCATAAATGGTGGTTTGATGGGAGGCTTGGCAGTCTTATCATTCAAACATGCAAAATGGTATTGGGATTGGGCAGATAGAGTAATGGCAAAGTTCTCTGGATCTAATGGTAGCAAACAAGAGGAATAGATAGGTAGACAGATTTATGAGCAGGTGATTTAAATTTATCGACAAGGAGAAGAAATGACGTATCCCAATCTGAAGCAATCGATTTGGCTGCTGGTATTGTTGTTCCTGATTAGCGCAGGTTTGATGGTACCGATTGCGATAATAGGAGTGATTATTGACCAGCCATTCCATGAAAGTCCTTATGTGATCTGGCTCTTGACCTTGGCGAGTTTTATTTTGGTCGTAAACTATGTTTTGCGTCGAACCGATCGAACATGGTCGTCGTGGGCTGATATTATGCCCATAAAAGCCATTTCATGGCAATTACTACTTCCACTTGTGATATCTATTCCCGGGTTGTTTATTGTCTCTCTGGAATTAGGCAAAGGGGTATTGTATGTGATTCCAATGCCCGAGATTTTGCAGAATGCGTCTCGCGAGTTAGTTGGTAAAGAGTCCTCTTATTTACTCGCTTTTTATGTAGCGGTGATTCAAGCACCCTTCACAGAAGAGGTGTTTTTTAGAGGTATTATTTTGGGTGGTTTGTTGGCGTATTGGTCAAAGTATCAGGCTGCTATTTGGTCGGCAATTTTGTTTGCTATATATCACCTGAGCCCTTGGCAATTTCCCGTGGCTTTGATATTGGGACTTGTATTCGCCTGGTGGATCATTCAGACGGGGTCTTTGTTGCCCTGTCTTTTGGGACACGCGTTGAACAATTTTTTGGCCGTTATATTGGCACGGTCGGAAATACTTGGCTTTGCGGAAAATCCAGAGGCTTTGATCTTTCTGCCGTGGTGGGTAGATGTGTGTGCCGTACTATTAGCCGTGATTGGGTTGAGGTGGTTTTATCAGGTGGCGAAGCGCGAAGAAACAGATCACCTTGAGGCGGGAGTTGAACCCGAAGGAACTCTGGCAGGCAATAATAGAGATGGATATGTGCCCATCCATACAATGGACTAAAAAATGAATCTTTCGCACTTTTTCGTCAAAAACTCAGTTCGGTCGCAATCTGTTCGTTTTCCCTTTGGAAGTGTTGTTTTTCAACAAGAGCAAGCGGGTGAGGCGTTTTACATTGTGGAGTCTGGACGGTTGCGGGTGATTAAGCAGGATGAGAATGGCAATTCAACAACTGTGGGCTATTTGTATGCGGGCGATCATTTTGGCGAAGGGGCATTGTTGAATAGGCAAGGGCATCGGGCAACGGTGCGGGCAGTTGAGGATGCGGATGTGTTGCGGGTGCCGAAGGACGAGTTTTTTAAGGCTATGAGAAAAAGTTCTGACGTGAAAGCCTACCTCGAAGAACAGGTCTCCTGTATTGCATATAGGGATTTTACGCGTTTTTTGAAAGGAGATGTTCCAGACGAAGCGATGCGGGTGTTGTTCGCGCGGTTGAAGCGCGATGCGGTTGAGGAGGGCGTGACCATTGTTGACCAGGGGCAATTCGGGCAGCGGTTTTATTTGCTTGGCAGCGGTCAGTTGGAGGCTGTGTTGGAAAGTGGGGATACGGTAATTTTACGGCCAGGTGATTATTTTGGTGATGAGAATTTGTCAGGTGATAAGAGGGTGATTCGCAGTCGGCGTGATAGTGTGCTCTTTTATATAGATAAAAGCGATTTTAATAAGTTAAAAGCTATGATGCCGGGATTTGACGAAGCACTGGAGAGAGGGCGTATATCGCGTGGAAAAGAGGGATCAAGGGGGGAATTGCGCTCTGTGTCTGAACCACCTGTTGTGCGTTCTATTACCCAAAAAGATACAGAGTCTCATACAGCATCCAATGTGGTTAATATCAGAATAGACGGTGCAAAACCACAAGTGCCCACGTTGTTGCATTTCCCATTTTTGAAGCAACACGATCAATCAGATTGTGGTGCAGCGTGTTTGGGCATGATTTGTAAGTATTACAAGATGCCGATTGGATTAAACAGGTTGCGCGATATGTCCAATGTGTCGCGGTATGGCACATCGATGGCGGCATTGGCCGAGGCTGCGGAAACCATAGGTTTTGTCACGCGCGGCGTGCGTACGGGTTATGAAGCTCTGATGCGAACAGAATT
The DNA here is from genome assembly GCA_965205975.1 of Candidatus Latescibacterota bacterium. GTDB lineage: Bacteria > Latescibacterota > UBA2968 > UBA2968 > UBA2968 > VXRD01. The sequence continues at coordinate 2,804,257 of OZ242195.1, read as the reverse complement.
GCCAGCTATTCTACACTGGGAAGGCAATCATTTTGTGGTCTTGTATCAGATGAATAAAAAAGAAGTGAAGATAGCGGACCCCAGCGTGGGCATTCGCAAGCTGTCGCGAGCAGAGTTTGAGAAGGGCTGGACAAATATGGCGCTGTTGTTGGAATACACGGACCAGGTGGCAGAGAATGAACCCTCTCAGTCTTCTTTTAAGCGGTTTTTCCCTCTGATAAAGCCCTATACAGGCATTTTGATTGAAGTGTTGCTGGCGTCTTTAGTGCTCAGTTTGTTTGGTCTGGCATCGCCCATTTTTATGCAGACGATTGTCGATCAGGTCTTAGTGCATCACGACGAGGATTTGTTGAATTTGATGCTGGTGGGTATGGTGGTCGTCGCGTTGTTCCAGATGGGTACATCGACGTTGCGCGTCTATTTAATCGGGTATGTGAGTGCGCGGTTGAGCATTGCGATGTTGTCGCGTTTTTATCGGCATTTATTGGCGCTGTCCATGCAGTTTTTTGCGCTCAGGCGCACGGGCGATTTGACCACGCGGTTTCGGGAGAATGCAACGATTCAGCGTTTGTTGACGGGTACGACGGTTTCTGCGGTTCTGGATTTTATCATGCTCTTTGTCTATCTGGGTCTGATGTTTTATTACAATGCGGAACTGACGCTGGTTATGCTGGTTTTTGTGCCGCTCTCTGTGGGTCTTACGTTGATTTACACGCCCATTTTGAAGTCTTTCAGTCAGCGCGCTTTTCTGGCGCGTGCCGAACAATCATCGGTCTTGATTGATTCGCTGCATGGCATTGATGTGGTCAAAGCCGAGGCAGTTGAGCACACGACGCGGTGGCATTGGGAAGGTAAGTTCACAAAGGAGATTCAGATTGGCTTTCAGCGGTTAAAAATGCAGATGTTGTTTGGGGGGATCGGAAGCGTGATCAATTTGTTGAGCAGTACGGTGATTTTGTGGTATGGCGCTTCATTGGTGATTGAAGGGAACCTGTCGGTGGGACAGTTGATGGCGTTTAATGCGCTGATTGGCAATGTGATGGGCCCAATTATGGGATTGATCGGGATATGGCCACAGGTGCAGGAAGCGCGTATAGCGTTAGATCGGTTAAATGATGTGTATGACACGCAGATGGAAGATGCGCGGCAACAGGGTCAGGGTTTGATCTTAAAGCATTTGGAAGGGCGCGTGGTTTTTGATGAGGTGTTTTTTAGATACGGTGTCGGTTCTGATGAGCCTTATGTGTTGAATAACATCGACTTGATTCTTGAACCGAGTCAGAAAGTTGCAATTGTGGGACGCAGTGGCGCGGGTAAAACCACGTTGGTCAAGCTGGTACCCCGTTTGTTTGATCCGTCAGAAGGGCGTGTGACGCTGGATGGAATGGATATGCGGGATCTGGATCCCCATTGGCTGCGGCGGCAGGTGGGTATGGTGATGCAGGAGCCGTTTTTGTTTTCTGGCACGATTGCAGAAAATATCGCTATTGGTCAGACAGATGCGGATATGGATCGCATTTTGGAAGTGGCAAAGCTATCGTGTGTGCACGATTTCGTAAGCGATATGCCTTTGGGCTATGAGACAAAGGTGGGTGAGCAGGGTGTGGGATTATCGGGTGGACAACGGCAACGGATCGCGATTGCACGGGCGCTGTATAATGATCCCAAGATTTTGATTTTTGATGAAGCGACCAATGCGTTGGATACAGATTCAGAACAGGCGATACAGGCGAATTTAGATCTGTTTTTGGATGATCGCACGGCGTTGATTATCGCGCATCGGTTGAGTACGGTGCGCGATGCAGATGCGATTGTGGTCTTAGATAAGGGTCATATTGTGGAGATGGGTACGCACGATGAGTTGATGGTGCAGCAGGGTTTGTATTATCACATGTGCAGTCAGCAGTTGCAAGTAGTATGAGGGGCTGGAGACTGGGGTGAGTAAGGTGGTGTAGTTTTAGGGTGGTGTGGTTGGGCGGGCTGATAGCTGACTGCTGATTGCTTTTAAGGAGCCTCATAATGGCAGAACCGCTTTTAGAGACACCAGCAGAGACAATGTCTCCTGGTGTAATTCAGGGACAAGATGACGCCGCAGAGGAGGTGCATGCGTTTATGAGGTCTTTGCGACCCTTTTGGGGTCGTGCATTGCTCTATATTATCCTGCTATTTATGATTGTTGCCATTACTTGGGCGTGGTGGGGCGAGGTGGATGTGGTGGCATCAGCACCTTTTCGGCTTGTGCCCCTCGGACAGGTGAAGACAATGCAGGCACAGCGAGGCGGTGAGATCGAGTTGATTGGCGTGAAAGAAGGGGATCATGTCGAGAAAGGGCGGGTATTGTTCAAGCTCAAATCCTGGGAGACCTGGGGAGAGTTGCGGGAATGGGAGCAGGTTGAAATGGCTTTTCAAAAGGCAGAGTACGATTTCAAGACGGTGTTGCCACAAAGGGCGAGGTTGAATCGAGAGACGATAGGGGCATTGGAACAACGTCTTTCTGTTTTGCAGCGGTTTATGGAGGCACATCGGGATGCGCTGGAAGATTATCAAAGCGATGTGGCCGGTGTTGTAGGATCGAAAACCAAAACCTCTGACGTGGGGTTGCAAGCGCAGATTGGGTTTCGTCAGGCTGAGATTGATCACTTGAAAGGGGAGTTTTTGCAGCAGAAGACGCTGTTTGAGCGCGAATTGATCAGCCGGGCAGATATGAATCGCGCGCGCGTGCAGTATTTGAGTGCTCTGTCCGCGCTTCCCTCGCGTATGTCAGAGATATACAAGAATGAAATGGCTGTGCAGGATCTCAAGCGTCAAATTTTGGAGGCGCGCATTGCTCACGAGCGGGAGGCGTCGCAGATGCAACACGCTTATGAGACTGCACAATTGCGATTGGAACAGGCGCGCAAACGCATTGATCGCACCCTGGAAGCTGAGTCAGATTTGATTCTGGCACCTGAATCGGGGATTGTAACACAGGTGATGGTGAATGCGATGGGACAGGTGATCAGTAAGGGGCAACCTTTGGTTGCACTGGCACCGGCCTCAGCGCCGATGGTTGCAGAAGTGATGGTGTTGAATAAAGATGTGGGCTTGCTCAAGCCCGGGCAATTGGTCAAGCTGAAATACGATGCGTATGCTTTTCAGGATTTTGGCATCAAACGCGGGTGGCTTACATCCATCTCGCCAGATGCGGTGATTGATGAACGTATTGGTCCGATATTTAAGTGCGTTGTTGAGTTAGAAGAAAATACGATGCGTGTGAAAGGATATGATAAACCTCTGATGTTTGGTATGAAGGGCACGGCTGAGATGATGACAGATCGCCAATCAATCTTGCTGATGTTGCTTTCTCCCTTGCGACAGCTTTACGAGTCGGCGAAGTACGATGTGCAAGAGGGGGCATTGTGATGGTAGATGATGCGACACTGATTTGGGTCAATGGTACCGAGGTATCAGTGCGCCATATCGTGCGGCAGATGGGTGTTGCTGATAATCTGCGTTTCTTTGATGGGTTTGCGCGCAGGGAATTGATCCGGGAACTCGCCCGGCGCGAGGGTGTTTGTGCAGCACAGGAAGATATTCAGCGCAGGGTAGATGACTGGCGGTATCAACATCGCCTGGAACGGGTGGAAGATACAGAGGCCTATCTTGCAAAGCGAGGTATTACACTTCAGGATGTGACAGAAGATGCCGAGGTGAGGCGGTTGGAGTATTTGCTGTCTGAGAAGATTGCCAAAGGACAGATCGAATCCTATTTTGCACAGCACACACTGGAATTTGACGAAGCGGAGATTTGCTGGATTTTTCACACGGATAAGGGTGTGATTGACGAGGTTGATTTGCAGATACGAGAAGATGGTGCGGACTTTTACGCGATGGCGCGTCGGTTTTCTCAAGATGCACATACGCGATCAGGTAGTGGCTTTTTGGGTCGTGTTCGGCGCAAGCAGTTGCCAAAGGGGATTGCTGCGCGTGTTTTTGCTGCTTCACCGAGTGAAATTTTGAGACCAGAAAAAGTATCAAAAGGCTTTGCGCTGTACCTGGTACAGCAACTCTATCCAGCAACGCTGGACGAGAGGATTAAAAAGGAAATCCGCAAACATCTGTTTAATCAGTGGTTACAACGAGAGATGCAGCGGGCAGATATACGGTATCCGATTTGGCAGGCGGAAGCCTCTAAATAGAAGGAGAATACAGGTGAAAATTATCCTTGTTGCGGGTGCGCGGCCCAATTTTATGAAAGTTGCCCCACTGTGGAATCAACTGATTGAGGTACCCGATTTATTTGATCCGATTCTGGTGCATACGGGACAGCACTACGATGATCGGATGTCCGAGATTTTTTTTCGAGACTTAAATCTTCCCATACCTCATTATGAATTAAATGTGGGGTCGGGCAGTCACGCGTATCAGACAGCGCAGATCATGATGGGGTTTGAGGAGGTTTTGTCATTGGAAAGGCCGGATTGGGTTCTTGTCGTTGGTGATGTCAATTCCACTCTGGCATGTGCGATGGATGCAGCAAAATTGCAAATTCCCGTTGGACATATAGAGGCGGGGTTGCGAAGTTGGGATAGGTCGATGCCCGAAGAGATCAATCGAATCGTGGTGGATGCCATATCTGATCTATTGTTTGCGCCTTCGAAGCAGGCGTGTGAAAATCTGAGGCGCGAAGGCATAGAAGATCACCGCATTCATTTTGTGGGCAATGTGATGATCGATTCCCTGATGTTACTATCTCCCAAAGCCGATGAATCCCGCATCCTGGATATACACGGTTTGTCAGTTCAAGAGTACGTTTTTCTAACCCTCCATCGCGCCTCAAATGTCGATTGTCCAGATACGTTGGCCGACATTGTCTCCGCGTTGCAAGCCCTCAAATGTTCAATTGCGTGGCCTTTGCATCCGAGAACCCGCAATCGCCTGTCTCAATTCGGTTTTTTGCAAAGGCTTGAGATGATGGATCATATCAAACTTATGGATCCGGTGGGCTATCTCGATTCTTTGAAACTTCAGAAGAATGCAATATGTGTGATGACAGATTCTGGCGGATTGCAAGAAGAGACAACGGCTTTGGGTGTGCCGTGTTTGACGCTTAGAGAGAATACAGAACGCCCAGAGACGATAGATATTGGGACGAATACACTGGTGGGCGTTTGTCCCGAACGCATTGTTGCAGAGGCTGAATCTGTTTTGAATGGGCGTTATAAATTCGGTCGCTTGCCCGAGTTGTGGGACGGCAATACCGCAGAGCGAATTGTTGCTGTATTAAAAAGTTAATCCTGTCCTGAAAATCAAATAGATTTACTATGGGAGGATGACACAATGGCCCTGACAGAAAGATTACCCTGGGGAAGCGTCGATTCCACACAGATTCTGGAGGAGAAGATCGCGTCACACGAGGCACAGGTGGCAGTGATGGGATTAGGATATGTGGGATTGCCTTTATCTGTGGCATTGGGCAAGGTGGGATTTTCCGTCACGGGAATCGATACATCGGCGCGCAAAGTAGATCTGGTAGAATCGGGAAAGTCCGATGTGCAGGGTGTATCGGAATTTGAAGTGACAAGTCTTAAAACTGTAGGAAAATTGACAGCAACACAAGAATGCAACGCACTCAATGAAGCCGATGTAGTCGTGGTATGTGTGCCCACACCCTTAAATAAAGCACGCGACCCGGATGTCTCATTTATTGTACAAGCCTGTAATGCAATCAAAGACCGACTGCGCCGTGGACAACTGGTGATTTTGGAGAGCACGACGTATCCAGGTACGACCCATGAACTGGTATTGCCCCTTCTCGAAGGAAGTGGCTTGAAGGTCGGTCGAGACTTTTTTCTGGTATTTTCCCCAGAGCGCGTCGATCCGGGCAACAGGGTTTATACCATCACCAACACGCCCAAAGTCGTGGGTGGTATTACCCCGTCTTGCACAGAAATAGGCACACATTTTTACCGACAATCGATCGGCGAAGTCGTATCAGTCTCATCGACTCAGGCTGCTGAAATGACCAAGTTGCTGGAAAATACATTTCGCAGTGTAAATATCGGTCTTGTCAATGAAGTGGCCCTGATGTGTGACCGCCTGGGAGTGGATGTTTGGGAAGTAATCGATGCCGCAGCGACCAAGCCGTTTGGATTCATGCCATTTTATCCCGGTCCTGGGTTGGGCGGGCATTGTATCCCGGTTGATCCGCACTTTCTGGCCTGGAAGCTGAAGACCTTGAATTACAATGCGCGCTTTATCGAATTGGCCAGCGAAGTGACGCGCAGCATGCCAGGGTATGTGGTCGATAAAATCACCGACGCACTCAACGAACACGAGCGGTGTTTGAAAGGCTCGAACATCCTGATATTGGGCGTGACGTACAAACCCGATGTGCGCGATATTCGCGAGTCACCAGCATTGGATATTATAGAAATGCTTCAGGAGAAAGGGGCGAAAGTCTCGTATTGCGATCCGTTTGTAGATCACTTGCAGACGGAAAGTTTGGACTTGAAGAGTACTTCTTTAAATAAAAAACATTTAACAGAAGCCCATTGTGTGGTCATTGTGACGCATCACAGCGATTGGGACTACGAATGGATAGTCAAGCACGCGCGCTGTATTGTCGATACGCGCAATGCCACGCAGGCTGTATCTGGAAAGAAAGATCACGTCTTTAAACTATAGCACGGAAAGGAGGAAAACGCGATGTCGAGCGTACTTATTACAGGAGGGGCTGGCTTTATCGGATCCCATCTGGCAGAAAAACTACTTGAGTCAGGGGAAAGAGTCGTAGTCTTCGATGATTTAAATAACAGTTATTCGCGAAAAATAAAACAAGATAATATTTCTAAAGTTCTGAATCTTCCCAATTATACTTTTGTTGAAGGGGATATCCGAAATCGAGATGCTTTTGAAGTTCTGTTTGAGAATCACAAAATCAAAAAAGTAGTCCACCTGGCAGCTCGAGCAGGTGTAAGAGCATCTTTAGAAACTCCCCTGAGTTATGAAGATGTCAATGTTGGTGGCACTATCACAGTGCTCGAAACTTGCCGCAAGTTGGGAATTGAAAATCTTTTGGTGGCATCATCTTCATCTGTATATGGAAATTCTGATAAGGTACCTTTTCAAGAAACAGATACAGCAGACAAACCGATATCGCCTTATGCTGCCACAAAACGAAGTGTTGAGCTCATCTGCCATGCATATCATCATTTATTTGGTATTCCTATTACCTGTTTCCGTTTTTTTACGGTTTATGGACCTCGTCAACGTCCAGATATGGGATTTCATATTTTTGCAAGACAAATGATATCAAATGAATCTATACGCATGTTTGGTGATGGAAGTACCCAACGAGACTATACTTACATCTCTGATATTGTAGATGGTCTGGCCACAGCACTCAAATATCCAAATTCTTTTGAGATCGTCAATTTTGGTAACTCGAGAACTGTTAAGTTGAGCTATGCTCTTGAAATAATTCAGGATGCGTTGAAGTGTAAAGCCGTTATTGATCAATATCCTGAACAACCCGGTGACGTTTGTCTAACGTATGCGGATATTTCAAAAGCTAAAAGACTGTATAATTTTACTCCTAAAGTGGATATTGAAGAAGGTATTGAAAGTTTTGCAAAATGGTTCCTAGAAAAGAGACAGCGACAAATTCTCTAATTATCAGTGTTCATCCGAGCACCAATACCATAAATACCTTCCAAAATGCCCTGTGTTCTTCAGGGCATTTTTTGTGTAATCTCCCTAATAGAACACTTATTTAATTCTAATCAAACTGTTTCATTTGAAACACTTACTGTTTCATTTGAAACACCAACTGTTTCATTTGACACACTTTTCGGCATGTCCATTTTTGGGCATTTTTTAAAAACACGCTCTCCTGCAAGCAGTTACGGGGTTTTGGGCAAATTTTGGCACGCTTTTTGCAGTATATAAAGGGCACACGATCAAAATTTTCAGTTCCAAACCCATTCAGGAGGGCATTCCCATGGTTCACCAGTCACTCGCAACCCGTCCAGCAGTACCATCCCGTACAGTCCCGCCAGAATCCCACTCTACACGCGACGTCCTCGATGTCTTCGGATCCCGAGATAATGTGATTCGAGAGCACTTTCAGCGCGTCCTCAGTCTCTCTGCGCCAGCGATGATTGCCATTTTCGCGGTCTATGCGACGCTCGTAGATATGGCACTGGGATTCATGCTCGAGGCCATGCCGTTTTACTCGATTGCCGATGATCCCGCTGCTAAAGCCATTGACCCGAGGGCGATGATTGCCGACAACGGGTTTTGGATAACATTCATCGCGGCGATCTTCTTGGCACCGCTTATCGAGACGTTGATGAACCAGTGGTTCCCGATCTGGCTTGCCATGAAGGTGACACACAGGCCCGTTGTTGCGGTCTGGTTTTCGACCGTGCTCTTTGGCGTCTTTCATCTGCACGCCGGGGTGTACGGGTTTGTTGCGACCGTTGGTGCTGGCTTCTTCCTGGCGGTTGTATTTCTGCACATGCGTCAGTTTGGCCGCAAGCGCGCGTATTGGACGACCGCGGCGATTCACGCAGGTGTCAACGGCATTGCGCTGACGGTGGCTTTGATCCTCATCCGCCTGGGGATACAAGGGCCGTGAAGATACCCGGTTTATCGGGATTTCAGGCAGAAAAAGATATAGACATAATACGAATTATGTCAGGTACGTCCCCAATACCGTAGAAAGTATGTGTTAATCCATTAACCCCCAGAGTTGCTTATGACATCACGATCATCCATACAGAAACTCCCCAAAGCGCTCGCGCAAGACGAGCTTGAAGCACTCCAATCCGTACGCATGAACCCGCGCGACCGTGCACTGATCGCCGTGCTCTCGCGGTGTGGTCTGCGCGTATCCGAAGCGTGTTCACTCACGGTTGACAATATCCACTGGTCAACGGGCACACCGAGTCTTCGCTTCACGGGCAAGCGCGGCAAAGAGCGGGTTGTCCCGATGAACCTCGAGGTTCAGGACGTGCTCCGAGAGTGGCTGGAGTCCCGGCATTTTTCGGATTCTCCTTATGTCTTCTGCAATCTCCGCAACGGGCAGCGTCTCAGCCGCAAGACCGTGTGGGCGGCTATGAAGACCTACGCGCAGCGCGCGGGGATCCGCCACGTCCATCCGCACATGCTCAGGCACACCTTCGGCACGGACCTGGCAGATCGAAATGTGCCGGTCGAGCGCATCAAAGACCTGATGGGGCATGCGTCCATCGAGACGTCGTCCATCTACATTTCTGTGAGTGCCGAACAAAAGCGGCATTCTGTTGACCGCATCGACCGCAGGTCGCGGTTGTCGCGGTGGTGGTCGCGCCAGAAGAACCGCGATTACAGATTCTTCGCGCAGCCGAGAAAGCATTTGCATATCGGGGTACTGCAGACAGTGGGACGCGATGAGGAATTGCGCCAGCTCAAAGACAATTTGAGCAAGCGCATTGATACCCTGGTGCTCGGCCCGATCGGAGTGGGCAAAAGTCATTTGCTCGCGCTGCTCGAGGCTGAAAATGTGCTCAGGGTGAAGACGCTTTCACCGGCGAAAGAGGCCCTGATAAATATTGCAGAGGAGCTGCACAAAATAGGAAGGCTATGTCCGGATGGTCCGGACAAAGAGGAAGGGGAGAGGCCCCGGGCACGGCAACAGCAAGCGGAGATGAAGGGGGAGACTCTGATTGCTGATGTTGGGGCAGATCAAGACAACAACCAATCACACACAACCGAAGGAGGTGATGCTATTGAAACAGATCACTCAGTTCCCAATATCGCGCCCGGGGCATCCATTCCCTTTGAAACCATCAAAAAGCAACACGCCCGCACGACCATCCAGGGCTGGACAGATATGGTACTCGGCTCAGTGGAGAAAGACGAGTTCGTGTTAATCGTGGATGACCTATCCGATATGACGAGCTCCGTCGGGCGGCTGATCGACAAACTCAACCGCAAGTTCACCATTATCGCTGCTCTGCCAGAAGTACGGAGGCCTTACGAAAAACACTTCTGGAAATTCGACCGCGTGGAAATCGAGCATCTCTCGACCGCGGACGCCAAGAAGTTGATCCGGCAGTGTGCCGCTGGCGCCCATATAGAAGACTATCCCATGACCGAGACCCGCGTATTACAACAGAGTGCTGGCAATCCGCGCGCCATCATTGAGATCATGGAGCGGCTTCGCAAAGAGCCGGCGGTAACCCGATCCGCGGTCAGGGATGTATCCCACACCGGCGCGCGAGCGCAGATCGATCTCACGTTTGCCGTGGTGCTGATTCTACTATTCGTGGTCGCGGCGCGGTTCTTCATGCGCGGTATCGGAAGTATGGAGGGTTATGTGCTGGCCGGCATTGGCAGCGCGCTTCTGGTAGGCATTCGATTCTTCATGTACAGGTTCAAACGATGACTGCACCTACACACATTGCATTTGGGCTGCTCACGGTGGCGAGCTCCTTTTCGCTCTTTTCGATGTCCTTTCACCGCAATCTTCCCGCGGTCGCATGCGCGATCATAGGGAGCCTGCTTCCGGACGTGGATTCGCCGAAAAGTTCTATTGGCCGGATGGTGCCCTTTGCTTCCATCCCGATCGAGCGGCGATGGGGGCACCGCACGATTACGCATTCGCTGCTCTGTATGCTCGCTCTATCGGTTGTCACTCTGCCCTTGCTCGCCTATCAAAGCGCGTGTTATGCGGCTCTGCTCCTGGGCTATATGAGCCACCTGATCGCCGATTGTGCGACCAAGAGCGGCGTGCCCCTGTTTTATCCCCATCCTGCGGTTTGCGTTTTTCCCGGCAGTGCGAGGTACAGGGTCAAAACCGGATCCCTCATGGGGGAGGGTACTGTATTGGCCGTGATTCTAATACTGCTCCTGGCGTTCATGCCCATATCGACTATGGGCGGTATCTGGCGATCATTCAGGTACCTGATGGCGACGCCTTCGGCCGCATACTCAGATTATCGGAGAGCCAATACAGAGACCTATTTGAATTTTGAAGGACAATGGCGACACACGCGGGAGAAGGTAAGTGGAAAAGCCCTGATCCTCGATGCCAAACCCGCCTGGTTCTGGATCTTTTTCGATGGACGGGTTCTGACGTGCGGAGAACACGGCGCCATTTTGCCGGATAAGGTGCGCGTGGAGGAAACTGATCGGCCCGTGAGAATACAGGCGCTCCGGTTGAAAGGCGAGACCTATCAGGAGCTGGTGGAACGGATCCCGGAAAACAGTTTTGTGTCTGGGCTGATCGAGGCAGATGCTTCTTTTGAAGTTGGGGAAGAAGACTTCCAGAGCAGTGCTATTACGATCACCACCCGGGCTTATGAATTCAAATTTGCCCAAAAAGAGGAGATTTCGCGGTTTCAGCCCGTTTTTAAAGGCCTCAAAGAGCGATTAAAAGAGTTATCAAGGGCAGAGCAAGGGATTTATTCGAAAATAGAGGCTTTAAAAATGGCTCGTCCACCCGTTCATTACCTGAAACGGAGGGAAATTGAGAAAGAACTGGCGGAAAAGCAGAAAGAGATCGAGGCCCTGAAACGCAAAAACGTGCGGTTCAGGGGTATGTTACGAATTCGTCTGACAGGAGATCAACTATGATATACAACGCGATGTTTCTGTGCGGTCTGTTCCTCATGCTCATTGCCACAAGGGCCAGCGCAGAAGAACTGATGCTGAGGACACCTTTAGTACCTGCGCGATCGGCGACCGTCTATGCCGGGATGAACGCACGGATGCAGCAGGTCAACTTCGAGGTGGGAGACCGGGTGACCCAAGGGGATACCCTCATGGTCTTAACCCGCCGAGATCTGCTGGTGAAGGAAACTGCGGCCCGAATCGCACTGAAGAAGGCCCAGACCCTGCAAGCGCGATGGAAAGTGTTGCACGATAAGAAGCTGATCAGTGACCAGCAGCTTGAAAATGTTCGCTTCGATGCCGAGGTTGCGCACTGCAACTGGGTCACCGCGCGTATGGAACTGGACAGAACCGCAATCATCGCGCCCCAGGACGGAATGGTGGTCGAGGTCAATGTAAAGGTAGGCGACTGGATACTGGCCTACACCGCGGTCGCGCGGGTGATCGACTATCTGGACCTTGAGGTGCATCTGCTTGTGCCCGAGGACATGCTGAACGCGATCCATAAGAATATGCCGCTGTCTGCCGTGCCGACCGCCGGTGGAAAGCGCGCGTTGCCCGGGCGCGTTATCGGGATCAGTCCTGTTATTGATCCAGACAGCGGGACGTGCAAAGTAACGGGTCTTTTTTTGAATGCGGGAAAATATGTCCGTCCCGGTGCCCTGGTCGATGTGACCATCATAACACGCGATGCGCGTTCAAACGGGAAGAATCAATAATGGCTTATATACTCGTAGTTGATGACGATCCAGATATCCGGGACTTGGCTCGAGACACCCTTAGAGATGCAGGACATTGCCCGGTACTCGCCCCAGATGTTTGCAGGGCACTCGATGTGCTCAATCACCAAGAACCTGACCTGGTGCTGACCGCGTTGGAGTTCCCCGATCTGGACGGCTATGGTTTGACCAGGGCAATCAGAATATATCATCCCGATCTACCTGTTATTGCCCTCGTCTCATCGACCAACGAACCCCGAAGTTCAACGGAACACCCAGCCACCCCACACTTTGATGCAGTTATCCGAAAACCATTTGAAGTTGCCGAGTTCAACGACACGGTAAATGCGATCCTCGACCAGTCCTGAACCTGTAACCTTTACCTGGAGTAATCCGTTATGCGTAGTCCCTCTCCCGCCTCACTTAATCCTTTCACAGATGCCGACCTATCCGACGGCGCCCTCCGCACATTTACTTTGATTTGTAAGCTCGACCGCGGGCCAAGAGGTTGTTTTGCACGTCGCGAAACCCTGGCCAAATGGCGCGGTCTGTCCGTCTCGGCCATCAACCACCAGGTCGCCGAACTGAAACGGCGAGGCTATATCACATTGTCGCGCAAGGGACGAAAAGCGAGTGAATCGAGCAGCATCCACGTCGTCGATCAGGCGCGATATGCCCTGCTTTCCCTTTTGCCTGATGAACTGCGATCGCAGCTATTGAATGAGGAAGAAAAAAACTGCACCTGCAGTAGCGATTCAAATGCTGATAGTAAATTGCAAAAATCTGCAAATGGCGAATTGCAAAAATCTACAAACTTGCAGAAATCTGCAAACGGCCACCATGTTATAAAGGAATATTGTTTACAGGATTCTATAACAACAAAAAACATGGTACAAGGTACAAAAGCGGATGTAGAATCAACGCCGGATCCTGTTGTTGTTTCGCTCTATTCTGTTGACGGTTTTACGGGTCCTCCGGAACCCGACGCCGGTTCGAACGAGTGCCATCCCGCGCGGCCGACCGGTGCTGAGAAAGACGGGGATCCCGCAGCGCGAGCTACTCAATTATTTCCTCAGAGCTTGCCCCGTAGTGATTCTTTATCCGGGGTGCAGGCTCTGATGGAAGCTGGTATTGATGAGACAAATGCACACCATCTGGGTCACACATATCCCGCGCCTCGTTGCCGTGCAGCCATCGCTTATGTGCGAGCCAAAGGGCAAGGTGTGAAGAACCCGGGCGGTTATATCCGCTTTCTCCTGGAAAACGATGCATCGATCCCAACGCAGTATTTTAAGCGAGATCTATCAGGCGACCACGCAACGGATCCAGAGGCCGATAGTGCGAGCAATGTGATCCCGCTATCCGTTGCTGAGCGGCGTACAACTGTGCCAGCGGTTTCCTTCGGCCCAAGTACTGCTGTATGTCCTGAGCGGGAAAAACGCCGCACAGAATCCCCATACTCGAGCTTATGGGAAGAGGTGAGTGAAAATATAGGTGAGAGGATACAGGTCCAGTCTTTTGAGACCTGGTTTGAGCCGCTTTTCATCTCAGGGGTAGGAAAGACAACTGTAGTCTTCGATGCCCCAGATCAATTGGTGGCCGACTGGGTCGAAGAAAACTACATTGGACTATTGACATCAGCACTCAAAACTGCTGGCATATTTGATCGATCAATCTCCTTCGAAACATCCACACCATCATCGTGACGGTTCTCTCACCTGGGATCTACTTACATCCCAATCCCATCCTCCACACCTACCATTTCTCTCTTTCCTTGTACTTGGATTTTGTGGCGTTGATAATCGCGCGGTTCTTTAATATTCTCTGTCGCGACATGACCGTCGAACAGGTGGATGATGCGATGCGCGTATCCCGCGTCGTGGGAGTTGTGCGTCACCATGACGATTGTGGTGCCGTTTTTGTTTAGTTCGGTCAACAGGTCCATGACCTCGTTGCCGTTTGCCGAGTCGAGATTACCCGTTGGCTCGTCTGCCAGGATGATGTTGGGGTTTGCTATGACGGCTCTCGCCACGGCCACGCGCTGCTGCTGACCGCCGGATAATTGCTGCGGGAAATGCTTTTCTCGGTGTTTGATGCCCATGTATTCGAGCGATTCATCCAAGCGCTGTTTGCGCTCGCTGGCTGGTAAGCCCAGATATAACAGGGGCAGTTCCACGTTTTCGGCTACAGTCAGTTCGTCGATGAGATTGAAGCTTTGAAACACAAAGCCGATGTTTGATTTGCGGGTATTGGCTCTTTGCCGTTCGGTGTGTTTGGATACTTCTTCACTGTTCAGATAGTATTCCCCGCCGCTCGGATTGTCCAGCAGGCCGATCACATTCAAGAGTGTGGATTTGCCGCAGCCCGATGGTCCCATAACGGCGACAAATTCGCCTTCTTCAACGTCTATGTTGACATTGTTCAGGGCAGTGGTTTCCACTTCTTCGGTGGTATAGACTTTCTCGAGGTTGACGGTTTTGATCATTTTAAGACTCCTTTTTTAAAAAGCGATCAGCTAACCATTAACCGCTTTTGCTGCTGACTAACCAGCCTCTATTATTCCGACTAAAAATAGGATTGTCCCTGATTAGACAAATGAGTGAATTAGTTCTGGCCGAGAGATACGCTGAAATGCTTCAAAAAAAATCGAATACGATATACCCTTGTGGACAGGCTTCATTTTGGCATATAAATACTCTGGATCTTTCACAATTCTGGGAAAACTCAAAAACGTGCTGGGAATGTCATATTTCATCAAAGTAAAAACAAGGGTATAAAATTTCTCCAATAGAATGCCTTCCTGATCGTCCGGATTCTTGGTATCCCACAATCCACCTTTAGCCCTAAATCCCCCTTGGGCAAAAACTCGGATGCGGCTCTTTGTTGCTGATTTGATATGTCTGATAGGAACAAATGCGTGATCGATCACGCATTTCTTAGTGGTCATCACCCAGTCCAGATCGTCGCACAATCTGGGATCCTTGATGATATAGGGCGCGTTAGGCTCCGTGATTCGCCACTCCATCCCCGCATTACAGTTGTGGAATATCCCTTCTTGCGGGGTTGCAAAACCCGTATCCAGTCCGATGGAAGTTAGCAATTGCATCAGGAAAGTAGTACCCGCTCGCCCTGTACCTGTAATGATAACTTTATGGATTGCCTGGTCTGGCATGAGACTCATCCTTTTGAGTTTCTTTGCGAAGTTCCAGCGGCATGATAAACTTTTCTATCTTCCACTTGCCCTTCGCAACCTGTTCATCGAATACGCCGAAAAATGAACTTTTGTCATCTACGACCACGGTGATGCTGTCTTTTTCAACGCGTACGGCACGTACAGAAATGATTTTTCCTCTTTGTTGGGGACCTGCGAATTTGGCGGAAAAATGCCCTTCTTCATCTTTCGCAAACTGGAGCATGATGTCAGTTTCTGGAAACGGCATGCCCAACGCTCCGCTCAGCGTGTTGTTTTCGCGAAAAAGGGTGAGGGGCAAACTCTGCCCGCGTTGTGTCCAGGTCCATGTTCCCTCAATTTTACCCGCACCAGACTCTATTCCTTCATACTTGCCGTTTATATAATTGATCATGAAGGACCAGTTTGAATCTTTGTGCGTGACTTGGGAAACCGGTATGCCTATCACTTCCTGATCTGGGATGTCCATCTTCGCAAATAGCTGTCCATCGTCTGTTTTTTTGATGTGAAACGCGAGGCGCAATTTGAGTTCGGTGGCGGGAAGCGTGCCGCGCCAGGTTCCCAATAGGTGATTTCCATCAGCCCAAACATTCGCTCCCAATAATAGGGCTGTCACTGCGATCAGTAATCGTTTCATCGTAGGCCTCCTGTGATGTTGAGTTTACATTCTTCTGCTTTGTTCGTAGTAGCTTCCTGAAACAGATTGGAAATCTGCTCTGCCACTGCGTCGAAGGAGAGTTGCTCTATCGCTATTTGATATGCTCTGACCCCCATTGCTTTCATACCGTCAGGATCTGATTGAACAACAAAGACTGGTATCATCGGATATCTCCGCGTGTGTGCCGCATCTGTAAAATTACGGATAAGCCTTCTTACTGATTTTTAAGCGTATCCACGGGATTTGTTCGCGCAGCCGCGATGGCTTGCCAACTGACAGTGAACATGCCAATCGTCATTGCCATCATACCCGCCAATAAGAATGACCACGGACCCAAATCAATCTGGTAAGCGAACTCTGCAAGCCAGTGACCCATCGCATAATAGGAGATCGGCACGGCAATCAGAAAGGACACGACAATCAATTTTGCAATGTCTTTCAAAATCAATCCTACGATGCCACTCACAGAGCTCCCCAGTACCTTTCGAACGGCAATCTCCTTTTTTTTCAGCTCCCCTATGTAAAAACTCAGGCCATAAAGCCCCAAACAAGCAATGAAAATGGCAACCACAGCGAAGGCTTGGAAGACCTTTCCGATCCGGTGCTCTGACGCATAGAGCTGTTCAATGTCTTCATCGACAAAGGAATACTTGAAAGGATAGCCTGGGACGATTTTTGACCAAACCCTTTGCACTGCAGCGATCTGATCGGACACAGTGCCCGGTTTGAATCGAATCAGGATGTATGGCGAAGGCCCGCGCAGAAATGGAATCACCAGAGGCTGGATGGGTTTATACAGAGATTCGATATGGAAATTTTCGACAATGCCGATCACTGGGCCATTAATCGTTTTCAGCTCCCCACTTATCCCGATCCTTTTGCCAATCGCGTCGCCTTTCCAGCCTATGGCCTGAACTGCTGCCTGATTGATCAGAAATGCCGTAGAGTCTGAAGGAAATGATAGCGGTGCAAAATTTCTTCCTTCGATAATGTGCAAGTCTAAGGCATCGACATAATATTCATCAGCTCGGGCGAATAGCAGTGAGGATTCCCTTTCAAGCGCAGGCTGTTCGGGAGAGACAGCAATTGCGCTGATAGTTTGTCCGGGGATAGCTGACGCAAAAGAGACCGCGATAGATTCGGGCAGGTCTGCAAGACGGTCTCTGAGTGCGTAGGCGATTCTTCCGATCTGTCTCTGTACATGTACTGCGAGCAAGTGCTCCTTATCAAAGCCGAGTTTTTTGTTCTGTGCGTACTTCAATTGTGTATCGACAACGAGCGTAGCTATGATCAGGAAAATGGAGATGGCGAATTGAAAAACGATCAGATATCCGCGCTGCCGCCCCCCTCTCATCCGCAATTTCAGGTGTCCAAAGAGTACCTGAACAGGCTGGAGACCGGAGAGGATAAACGCCGGATATACCCCCGCTGCCAAGATGACAAAAAATGCTGTGCTCGCGAAAAGGGTTATTCCCTCCCGTGAAAGTAAGACCTCTTCTGACAGCTTTTTCCCGGAAAGATCGTTGACAATCGACATACCCAACTCGCAGAACATCATTGCAAAAATTGTGGCGACGATGACGTAACCAAAGGTTTCCATGAGAAACTGGGCGATTAAAGATGTCCGATCTGCGCCAAGGACTTTTCTCATGCCAATCTCTCGCATGCGCCGCTTCATCTGCGCGGTGGTCAAATTGATGAAGTTCATACAGGCCAGAAGCAAAATGATGCCACCTACCAATGCAAATGTGTAAACAGTGGCTGCACTTCCGTGAGGGGATAGTGCGAATCGCGTTGCATGCGAGTGGAGATAAATGTCTGTAATGGGTTCAAAAGAATAAGAAGGTTGACCTTCGAGATTGAGGCTATCAACGTGTTTTTGTAGTCGCGCTTCTATTTGGGAAGGATTTACATTTTCTTTCAAGAGTACGTAGGTATAGGTGATCGCCTCGCCCCATTTATTGCGAGCAAACTGATAGGGAACAAAGGCATTGATGGAGGCGAGGAAATCGAACCTGAAGTGCGACTGAGACGGAAAGCCCTTCACGACGCCCGTTACAGTCAGTAGAGACCCATCACTGAGCGCGAGTGTTTTTCCCAATGGGGTGTCACTTCCAAAGTATTTCTTTGCAGCCTCATCGGTAATGACCACGGCATCTGGATTATTCAGGGCGGTCTCAGCAGAGCCAGCAATGAATTGAACTGTAAATACATCAAAAAAACTGTTTTCCACATAAAAAAATTGTTCTTCTCGCACATACTCATTGCCAAGGCGCACACCACGCCCATCTCGATTCAGGCGAACGACCTGCGCCACATTGAGGTATCTGCCGAGTTCTTCTCCAACTCTTGCAGAACATACCGGAAGAAGCCATGCATTTTTTCCCGTTTTGCCCTGCCACAACACGCGATAGATGCGATCTGCGTTCTCGTGAAACCGATCATACTTCAGTTCATCCTGGACAAAGAGCATGATCATGACGCAGCAACCCATTCCAATACCCAGGCCGATCACATTCACGTATGTGTAAACCCTGTTTCTCAACAGGTTTCTCAGCGCGACAATCAGGTAATTCCAAAACATTTTATTCTCCCGGTCCATATTCGCCAGTGAATAGGGTGCGGTCAGGTTGCACAATTTTTTACAGCAATAACCGTGCCAAAAAATTCAAATGTTGAAATAACAATAGGTTATGAAAAATCGCTTTAAATTGATGGTTTGAAAAGTGTCCGATTTTGATACAGTGGTGTCCGAAAATGAACACTTGTAGGTAAGGAATTGCAATCCATTGCTGGCGTGTGGATACGCCAAGACGTGGGTAGTTTACAATTGTGAAAGCAGTTCAACACAAGTCTTTTTATATGTATAAGTATGAAGACGACATCATTGGTTCCCAATGCTATGACGCGCCCGCAATATCTTTCCCGATCGCAAAACCCCGTATTATTCGTTTCACAGGGCGCACTCTTATTGATGGTGTGCCCGCCCGCAGGTCTTCAAAATGTATGCGACACCCCACAGCGCAAGCCCAAGACAAGCGCCGCTTCGGGGGAGCATCAGTTTTTTTCGGTTCCCCCTCCAACCACCCTACCCCAATGGACAACAAATACGAGAAAACCCGTCAATCGAATGAGATCAACAGGCTTTTTTCTTATGTCTGGTCAAGCACCACAACCACAAGGTATTGTGGATGCAGTTGGCCGCGGTAACACAACATCTTGACCTGTTTCAATAATTCTTCCTACACAGTACTTTACCCTTGCCATCCACCAGAGCAAACCGAAGGCTCCGACACCCAATCCCACATATGAGATAGCGGTCTTTCACGTCGCCTTGTTCAAAGGCGTCTATCAACTTCTTTACGCGTTCCAATATGCAAACAAAATCTTTACATTTGATCGTCGTATAGAAAACGAGACACCGCAGTTCTGCTCTGGCTATGAGTAGCTTAGAAAAATCGTACAGTATGTCTTTTTGTTTATTTCCCCTGTTCCACTCGCATTCCAGAACGATAAGGGCCTGATTCAGTGGGGTTTTAGGGGTGAAGTAGCCATCCTCACGCTTATCGCGAGGTTTAAAAAAGCACACGTCGTAGAGAAATTCCCAATTCAGATTCTTTTCCTCTTGTCCTTTCGGTCCATGTCGAACGTCAGCGCAAAGCTCCTTCCCCAGACAATCCAATTTAGAGAATAGGCTACGAGTCATATCCCCAAACCCCATGTCGCTGATATTTTCCTTCTCGAACGCATCTCGCACAGATTGAATGAGGCGGCAAGCCAATTCATTGCGATCTATATTTCCGCACATCTGAAACCTCCTGTTTTGAAGGTATTACTTGGGGCACTCCCCATTTATGAACAAGTGCGCTATATATCACGCCTCTTGCCCACTTTGGCGTCTTCTTATCGTTGGCCGCGTAATACAGTTGCAAATATGCTTGAGTGCTTTCGCCAGAAATATGCCCTGCTGATGTTATTTCCGCCCAGGTCGATTTATTATCTGCTTCAATTTCCTCCACCCACTCTTTTTTGATGTCGTCGAGACTCCAGGTGTCCTTAAAGGCAGCCCCCGCAGCTTGTGACCCAATAGGAGTTGCGTAATTGCGCTTTGAGTTAAACGGTGGATCCAAGTAAATCAAATCAATCGTTTCGCTGTTAATACCCCGCATCACAGGCAGATTGTCATAAGTGAACAATGTCCTATTTGCCACATTTAATTTTCCCATTGGTGTTCCTACCTTTCGCGGTCGCGCCTTCATATCTGGCGATAATCTCTTTCCATTTCATCGTATTATCTATTCTCGATGAACTTCTTTATTTTTTCGCCGTAACGCACAAGATTTTTTCGCACACCATTGCACTCTTCACCAGCTTGTTTGTCCCATGTTTTCATATGCCGAAATGTAGGAAAGATCATCGGTAGCCAATAGGTACTCTGGTCGTTTTCCTTTAGAGTCACGATACGCGATTGGATACATGGGACCTTGATTTTTATTATTCTTTGGGCAACATTAACATTAAGAGCATGGTTCTGCGCCGCTTTATAGGCGGGCACACCTTGGGTAACTATCGCGTCAGGCTTAAGAATACTCAATTCCTTACGGAGATAACCGCCACAGTTCGTGTACACTTTTTTATCTTCGTTACTCCATCCACCAGCGCTGGAGCAACACTTCGCCGTTCTCACATGAACGAAGAGATCGAACAGCTCATCGTCGCTTTTTTCTTTTATATTGCCGATGAAGGAATTAAGCAGGCTCCGCACCGTCAGCAAAGTCCTTGGCCAATGCTGATTTCTACCACCTCCGGATCCCTCGGATTGGGCTTGAGATGTATTATTCGAAAGGCACAGATCTTCGCTCGGTTCCGGCTGTGGCCGAGACAGGGAGAGAACCACGATACGGGGGATTTTGATGCCTTGGTACCGCGCTTTTTGATAACATTGGCTGACGTGAACGCCATCGCCTTTAATAGGAGGTGCAAAAAGAAAAGAGATAGTGGTCTGGTTTTGATCTTGACACCAAGCATTCTTGCAGACAGCCCAACAGTCGTCCTTGTTCCCACACTTAAACGCGCTGAACATCTTGTCGTAGGTTCTCATCTTATCAACAGGCGCAATGTTAACGCTCTCGTAATACTGCTTCAGTTCTTCGTTCATATTCATCCATGATCTCCTTCTACTAACACAGTATGTAAATTTTAGACCCTCTATTTTAGACCCTCTCTCGAAATCAACTGGGATCTGCAAGCCATAGGTGGTGGCATGTCTATACCCGTCGGCAATAATACAAACCCAACCGCCCTCAATCTGGTGTTGTCCCGCTTTGGTGGAGTATGTAGGGCTTGAGTTTCATGCCTACGAAGGCACCCGCCGAAACGGGTCAAGTCCACGTTCCCACGCCACCAGATTTCATTTGCTGATCGCACAACCAGGTGTCCTGTCTCCATCTGTCACCCACATATTTTGCCCCCTTCAAAAGTTAAGCCCGCAACGTCCGTGAGACGTGCGTTATTGGGTGCGTTGACGCTACCCTCTTATTCTCCCTCTCTCTTGCCTGACAAGTGTGACGATTTCCTGTGTAGAGATGTCTACCTTGATTGAAGGAACATCCAGCGGTGACGCGGTGGGACGCTCCGGCACCAGGGCATAAATCCTGCCGTCTTATCCGCGTATAAGAACCTTACCTGACGACTCAGCTTCGTCCAGCACACTGGAGAGTTTTTGTCTGGCTTCTGAATACGTATATACGTCCATCTTACTCCTCCAAATTAACGAGGTTGATATTGAGTTCGTCTGCGGCCCGAACATTTTGACGCGCCAAGGACATAGCCGGCGACAATGTGCGAAGTTCCACATGTGTACCCCCAAGAGAAATTGAAATACAGCGAATAGACTCGCCCGCCTCGAGTACAACACAAAAGCCCGCCGATCATTGCGATCAGTGGGCTTTTTCTATTCGCTTTACATCTTTTTGAGGATGTGTTTGGCTATCTGATAGCTTGACTTGTTATTGCTGTCTATCATTGCCTGTGTCATCAGCAGCAAAGGGTGGCACTGGAACGTTAGGATGGTTTTCCCCCAACCAGCTACGCCACTGGGCATCCCTTGCTTTGCGCTCTTGCTCCTTCCGCTGCTCCTTCCGATCACGGTATTTTTCGACTAAAAGTGACTTCATACCTACCCCCTGTATAACTAAAAAGGCAAAGACGACAGCAAAAATACCCACATGTCCTATGGAGATAGCCAAGTCAATGAGACCATCCCTATCGAGTCCGATAATTTTGTCCCAGTCACGCCAAAGAACCAGACCCAACAAGGGCACAAAAAACACGAGAGCCAACCCAATGATCCACTCTCTTTCCTCTGGCGTACAACTCCAAATATCTACTCGATCATCTGCGGGGCTTTGCCTCTGCTCCATTTGTTCCTGACGCTCCATTTCTCTGGGGAAATTTCCCCCAGCTTCAAAAAAGGTAACGAAATAGAAATCTAACAGCAAGAATAATCCATACACACAAAAGGCCACTGATCCTCACCGATCGGCGGCCTTTTTCTTTGTCCGTCGATACAATATCATCGGATAATCATCTCCGATGACACGCCGAACAGAAATTGTAGAATCATAAGGATACATTAACGTCTCGCAGAATACATCTCTCACAACCTCAAATACTGCTTTAAGGTTTGGAATATCTGCATCACCCCACCCATTTCCGGGTTCTACCAAAATTTCAGGATAAGTTTGTCTGGTCACTTCTTTTCTCTCGGGACATAGCCAAATGATCCACGTCCTGTTTTTACGTTGTGTGATACACGCTTGCCTACATAACGATCTGCTATGCAGGCAGGGGCTTCGTGCCCGATAAATCCGTAACGCTTGTCATCGGGATTTGGGTGGAAATCTGCAAAGGCCGGATGTGTTGATGGTCGCCATTGTTCTACCTCGAATACCCCTACAATCTTGCGATGATAGCAGGCCAAGACAATTTCTACCTCATCAGCCCTCTTTTTGTCCACTCCCCAGGCAAAGCGAGCAGCATCATACAGTTTTGACTGGGTCCTCCCATCCCAGTTCTTATTGACAATAACGATGAGTCCTTTGTGTTGGATATCCTCATTTTCTAATATGTCCATTGGCTTCTCCTTTCTCTTCCATTTGCGGAAGAGTCGGGTTATCTCTTCCACAAGGTTAAATTCTATAAAGACGAAATCGCTCTCCTCTTTAAGTGTGTGGCACTTCGCGCCTGGTTGCTGGTGTTAAGACGTGCGTTATTGGGTGCGTTGACGCCACCCTCTTATTCTACCCCTCTCTTGCCTGACAAGGGTGACGATTTCCTGTGTAGAGATGTCTGCCTTGATTGAAGGAACATCCAGCGGTGACCCGGTGGGACGCTCCGGCACCAGGGCATAAATCCTGCCGTCTTGTCTGCGTATAAGAACCTTACCTGACGACTCGGCTTTGTCCAGCACACTGGAGAGTTTTTGTCTGGCTTCTGAATACGTATATACGTCCATCTTACCCCTCCAAATTAACGAGGTTGATATTGAGTTCGTCTGCGGCCTGTCTAAGGCTTTGGTCCAGCGTTAATAAGGGCGCTGTATGCCGCAAAGCGCAGTCCAATAAGTACGCGTCGTATGCGTATGCGTTCACCTGGGCCGCGATAGACAGAACATTTGCCATGTCAACGTTCACGTATTGCAACGGGATATTATCGAAAATCTTCAGACCCCGCTGTGCATCCTCAACATCGAGGCTGCCTTTCTTGAACATCAACGAGAAAGCATTTCCGATTTCCCAGGGAATGGAACCGGGACCGATAAGTGTGTGACCCGATGTGGCTGCGATAATCGCGCCTTTTTCAGGTTCACCTACAATCACCGCAATAATTGCTGACGTATCAATTACAATGTTCATAATGGTCTCCCTAAAACACTAATTGTACAATTGTCTAAAGAAATGTCAAGGGATATGTACGCCACCTTGACCAGCGAGACAAACAAAAAAGGCCGCCGATCGCAAAGATCAGTGGCCTTTTTCTTTTGTGCGATTATCAAAATTTCTTGGCATAAATACAATGATGGGAAATTTGTCCGCCCAATGAACCGGGCAAAAAAATAGCCCGGTCAATGCCCCAACGCAATGGTAGCGATGTGCTGGCGAAGTGCCAAATGAATGGCTGGGCTTGAGCGCGGGCGAAAAAAATGAAACGCGCCGACGCATAAGGCGACCAACTCAGTGGTTGTAGGATCCCATCCTGCTCTTTCCCAAAACAATAGTGTCTATATAAATGACAGAATCCCCTCCGCGTCGGACTTGCGCTGCGAGGCCCCGTCGCAAGGATGTCTAAATGCCTGCGGGCGGTCAGCGCTGGTGTTGGCCGTTGGGTTCAGGCTGTTGCTTCTTTCAGGAGGTTGTCATGTCAGGTTCGTCGTTTGTCGTTCCGTCGGCTGTGTTCTCGGGGTTGTCCGCTCTGTCTGGCCCCGTGGCTGTTGTGGGGTCGCGTTCTTTGCCGTCTGGGGCGTTGCTTTCGGTTGCTCGGTTTGGCCGTTGGGTGGGGCGTTCTCGTCCTCTCTGGTCCGGTGGGGCGTTGGGCGTTGATAGCGCTGCGTCTGCTGGTGCTCTGGCGCAGGGTGGTCAGGTGTGCTGGTGGTTGCCGGCTGGGTTTGGCGAGTTGGCCGCTGGGTCTTCGTCGCCTGTTGTGCGTGGCCCGGGTGGGGTCTTTCCCGTCTCTGCTCCCCGTCAGTTGGCTCGGTCTCCGGCATGGTTCGTAGGGCTTCTGGCCCTTTCGCCACGCTTCATGTGTCGCATGTATGGCGATAATTATGCGTGCATTTGTCGCCTTCTACATGGCCCTTTTCCTGTCGGTCGCCTACACGTTTATATCTGGGAGATCGACTCGATAGACCGAATATGCACTCGCTTCACACAATCCAGAAATTCGTACACCTTCATTCCCTAAAATTTCGCAGTCTCATTCTCTCCAGACAGTTTTTTGCTGACACCATACAATGGAGTATAGTATCTTGTGGATATAGGATTGGATGTTCCAGTGAGTATTGGACTTAGATTGATGGCTGATTTTATCTACGGGAGGATTACAATATGCCCGAGTTGCTACATCGCAGGCGTTTCGCCCGTGTTTGTATCTTTGCAGTTATCGTGCTGTTGATTCAAGCATCTTTGAGTCTGGATGGTTCAGAAGGGGATCGAGATGTTGCCATTCCAGCGGAAATGCCACGCATCTCAACCACCTATCAACAGTTTGTGGAGGCCAAAGAGAAGGGGACAGAACCTATCTTACCCGATTTTTCCTACGCGGGATATCACTACTTCAGCAAGCCAGTTCCCGATGTCGCGCATCCCATTTTCGATGTCACAAAGTATGGTGCGGTCCCCAATGACGATCTGTCTGATCAGAAAGCTATCCAGGCGGCCATTAACGCAGCAGAGGCCAATGGCAAGGGCGTTGTTTTTTTTCCGCCGGGTGAATTTCTCGTCAATACAGATACTGATATCCATGAGCCTATCTATATCCACAGCAGCAATATTGTTCTGAGAGGTAGCGGTAGCCGAAGTGGAGGCACAGTCATTCGACAGGCTACCCATCTGCCTCCCAAAAATCCCAATCAACTGTTTTCAACGCCCTATATGTTCATTTTTAAACCCGGCACGACACGCTCCCCAACCATAACGCGCATTACAGAGCGTGTAGATAGAGAGACTTTTTGGATTACAGTGGCAGATGCTTCCAGGCTTGAAGTTGGTCAATGGATCAAGGTCTATATGAGAAATCCCGATGCAATCGATGAGTTCCTGGCCCCGCGTTCACCTGAAAGACGCTGGAAAAAACTTTTTGACGAGGGAATTACCATAGATGAAGAACACAGTATTGCCGAGATTCAGGGCAATCGCATTCGCCTCAATGAACCTCTGCACGCGCATGTCAATCCCGCACATAAATGGCGTGTGCGTGTCTATCCGCATCTCGAGGAAGTCGGCGTTGAAGACATTAGCTTTCACGGTTCGTTCCTGGAGGAATTTGTCCATCACAAAAATTCTATCCACGATGGAGGCTATAGTTTGCTCGAACTCAACCGATGTGTCAATTCATGGGTTCGGCGCACCTCTTTTGTCAATGTCAGTTGCGCTCTTGATATACTCAGCAGTGCAGCCGTATCTGTTTATCAAGTTACGGTAGCAGGCAATAAGGGGCATTATGCGATTAAGAGCCAGGGCAGTTACGGGATATGGGTGGGGCTGTCAGAGGATCTTGCAAATCAGCTCCATGGCGTGGGCATGAGCCATAGCACGACTGGCAATGTGGTCTATCGCTTTGATATGGGGTCCAAACAGTCGCTCGATATCCATAAGACCAAACCGAGCTATGCCAATTTGTACGATCGCGTGAATAACGGCAGGCTATATGGCAGTAGTGGTGCCGGTGTTCAACCCCACCATCTCAGGCGTCTTATATTTTGGAATTTCAACCACGGGGGAGATGATACACGCTACGATTTTTGGCAGGGGTATCTCCGATTTTTGCATCCGATTATTGTGGGATTTCACGGCAATCCCGCCACTTTCAATGAAAGTGCGCTTGAGGTTCTGGAATCAAACGGCAGCCCGGTTGAGCCGGAATCTCTTTTTGAGGCTCAACTCGCGTTGAGGCTTGGAAATCTTCCTGTCTGGCTAAATACGCTACGTACAGAATGGGAATCGCTTCGCAAGATTCCGCTTCCAAAGTGAAACAGGAAACTAAAATGATGGAATGGACGCGCAGGGCGTTCATAAAATGCAGCAAGATGGAAGTCCTAATGCGCTTTTCGCCATACTTTTTATAAATAAAATAGGCTACATCTATATCAATCACGAACGCGATCTTTTTAACGCTTTATTTGCAATATAGTATTCCCCCAATCTGCGTCAGCAAAACCCGGGTCGCTTCTCGATATCCTTCCTTATGAAAAACACCTGAATCCTTCTCGCAGAAGAAGCTCCCACCACCCCAACAAAACCTCTGTGGCTTCTCGATCATCTTCCCGGTGGAAATTCCCAAATCCTTTCTTATGTGAAGCCCCCACCCTCGCCAGCAAAACAAGAAGCACCAGCTACCCCACCCCATGCCGATCTTACCCGTTGAGGGCAATCTTCGGCGGGAATTTACGGTCACTGTCAAGAGGGGCAAGAACGTTCAAAAACACAACAAAGTCCGGCGTCTCCGTGCTCCAAGCGGGGGCGCCATTTTTTTCGGTTCCCTTACGCCCCCCACCCCACCCCCAAGGCTACGCCCAAAAAAAACGCCGCGGTGCTGCCACTCTTGACAGCGCCCGTGTGTAAAAAGTGTATTTATAATCTGTCTGGAAAAGGCAGAACACCATAAAGGCAGATGGCTAATCCGTCAGTCGCCCTTCTTTGCTTTCCAATCGGGAAGTGAGGAAGGGCGTTTTTGTTGCTGGCGGATGGCTGTCATTTCACAGGAGGTTGGTTATGCAGTCTGTCCGTTGTCTTACCGTTGGTCGTCGTTCTCGCCGATGCTATATCGATCTTTCGACCCGTGATATGTTCGGCAAAGTCGTTTATGACAAGATGAAGTCTGTCGATAATTCTTGTCCATTGCTCAGACTCTCTGGGCATTGGCTGGCTGAGGCTGGCTTTGAGATGGGCGATAAGGTGAAGGTTGAGGTCTCAAAAGGTCAATTGGTTATCAAATTGAAAGGAGGATCGCCATGATGATGTTTTATCCAGGCATTCATTGGGATTCTGATGTTGAAAAAGTTAGCCAGCGAGCTGTACGCAATGGATCTATTCCCCCGAATAAGGAGGTTGAAGATATGGGTGTTAAAAAGAGTGGTAATGGTAAGTCCCCATTGTTTGTTGTGGGTGATAAAGAAGCGAAGTTGAGTATTGCCCATGCGATGGCAAAGGGCTATCGCATAACCCTCGTTTTACTAATGTCGAGAATCTAATCAACAGCAACTTCAAATGGCTTGTTGGCTTGCTGATTACTGTTCTCCTTGCCAATATCGGAACGGCTATCACCATCATTTTGACGCTGAGTAAATCTTAGCAGTAAGGTTTTGATACAGTAAACTTTAAGGGGATCGGATATCCGGTCCCTTTTTTTATAATATTCGGAAAGTGTAACCCAAATAAATTTCCCGTTTTCATTTTATATTATTGTATTTTGCTGTAATGGCAGGATATAAAGATATTCATTGGCTCCGACAACAATACGGTTGGGTGCCGAAAACGTGTTGGATTGCTCATTGCAAGGAATTAGCTGATCTCAGATGCCGAGACCTTGGAATCGTCAAGGCGATAGACAATATCCATGTCCAGATGAAAAGCGTGAACCAATCTTTGAGGCATTCCGGCATTTTAAAGTTACTTTTGAGTTGATATGAACCAGAATCGAACTGTGGAGATCAATGGATAGCATGCGTAAATTATTCTGATCTCATCACTGAAAATTATAAATGTGGAGGTAATAAACCATGAAAAATTTCGCCTTTCCAACCAGATTGGACGTGATTTTTTTTGCATTGATCAGCCTCTTTTTTATTTCCTGTACACCTTCGAACAGGAAATTACTCAAAGAATTACCCAAGGAATTACCCAAGGGCGCAATCGTCCGCTTGAGTTCAGGCCCCGAGGTTGATGCGGATGGGGCTATTGCGTTTTCTCCTGATGGCCAACTACTCGCAGTGACAAAGAAAAATGGTGTACTGCTTTACAATATGACAACTTTACCTATAATCAATCGGGGGTTCTTCCTTCACTATAGCCATCCGATAATTTCAGTGTCCTTTTCACCTGATGGGAAAATGCTCGCATCCGGGTCATATGATAAAACGGTCAGGCTGTGGGATGTTGCAGAGGTCACAAATATCGATACCCTGAGAGAAAATACACGTTCGGTTAATTCAGTGCCATTTTTGTTCAATGGAACAGCATTAGTATCGGAGTTTTTTGGTTCTACGTACAAGTCAGGGAGAAATGTTAAAACTAATACCCTAGAAGGACATACAGATCAAGTCGTTTCAGTGTCCTTTTCACCCGATGGGAATATCCTCGCTTCAGGGTCAGAAGATAACACGCTATTGTGGGATATGTCATCGTACATCACACCTTAATCTTCCTAGCTGGCTTCTCAAGTGCCTTTAATTCTTCGTCGAGATCGTAGAGCCGATTCTCATCCTCAGTCAATTTGGTCAACGTATCGTAGTCTATGGTGGAAACATGATCAATTCTGAATTCCACCAGATCATGACTTAGTTTTGCGATCTATTTTCGCAGATTGGCGACTGCTTCTTGATTTACCCCAGTTGCCATATTGTATGCTCTATGGAAAAATAAATGACTTAAAGGGATGTGACCCGGATCCGTTCAAAGCAACCCGTATTTTTTCATTTTATTCCTCAAGACCATCCTCGAGATCCCCAGGAGCTCGGCCGCGCGGACCTGGTTCCCACCTGTTCGTCGCAATGCTTCTTGAATTAGTGCCCTCTCAAACGCGGGCAAACTCATCTGATCCTCGGGAAGGCTCTGCACCATCTGGTCAAAGCCACTGTCTGCGATCGGGGCGCGCTCAACGAGATCAAAACCCAGATCATCCACATCGATCTCGCCATCCTCGCACAAAATAGCTGCCCGTTCAATCGCATTCTTCAGCATCCGGATATTGCCTGGAAACTCCTGCTGCTGGAGCCAGTCTTCGGCTTCTTTCGAAAATTCCATCGGCGGCTTCCGCATATCGCGGGCATAATTAGTCAAAAAGTGCTGCGATAGGAACAGAATATCCCCCGCCCGATCGCGCAACGGCGGCACCTGTATCTTGAACACATTCAATCGATAATACAGGTCCGCTCTGAAATTCCCATCCTCTACCGCTTCAGTAAGCGGCCTGTTGGTAGCCGCAACCACGCGCACGTTCACCGCAACCTCATCACTACTCCCCATAGGGCGAATGCATCGCTCTTCCAGTGTTCGTAGCAAACGCACCTGCATCTCCAGCGGCATATCCCCGATCTCATCCAGAAACAGCGTGCCCTCATCTGCCAGTTCAAAATAGCCCTTCTGGTCTGCCCTCGCATCTGTAAACGCGCCCTTCTTGTGTCCAAAAAACGCGCTCTCAAATAAATTGCTCTGAATAGCGGAGCAATTCACGGCAATAAACGGACCGCCAGCGCGATCGCTCTCGCTATGCACGGCTCGAGCAACCAGTTCCTTCCCCGTACCCGTCTCCCCCATGATGAGCACCGTTGTCTGACCAGTCGCAGCCACCTGTTTGATCTGCGCCTTCATCTTCACAACTACCTCACTCTCCCCTATAATCGCATTCAAACCGCTTCTCTCTCGCTCCTGCGCCACTAACTGCTCCAGTCTGGCTTGCACCCTACTCGTCTCTTTGCGAAGCACCTGATAGCGCATTGTGCGCTGGATAGCCGCATTCAGATCCTCCACTTTGAAAGGCTTGTTGAAGAAATCAAACGCCCCTTCTCGCAGTGCGCGAAACGCATTCTCCGCCTCTTGCACACCCGTAATTACAATCACCTCGGTCTCTGGAGAAACAGACCGCACCCGCCGAATCACCTCAAACCCATCCATCTTAGGCATCTTCACATCCGTAATCACAATATCCACAGCCTGGCTCTCCACCACCTCCACCCCCTTCTCGCCATCTGCCGCTTCGATAACCGTATGTCCCCTCGCAATGAGGAACCTCCCTATCGAAGACCGGATATATGCATCGTCATCGATCACCAGAACCGTCATGCTAACCTGATCATTCATCCTTATTTCCCCCAATTATTCGCAACCGTTTGTTTGAGATTTTGAGAAAATAAGACGGGATTTGCAAAAAGCAAGGTCACACAACCAGAATACGGACAGATTATGTCTTTATACATTTTGATGTTTTCGTGCATCACAGCACAAGCAGACCTTATTTTTTTCTTAAAGCCCAACGGCCTTCTCTAAACCGTTGGGCTTTCTCTATACGAGCTTGGCAGCGGGTTAGATATCCTTATCCGAGCGGCTCTGGCTAAGGACCTTATATGGTATTAAGACTTGATAAGGTCTTCATAAGACCATATAAGGTCTTATAAAAGAGCCAATCTAACTATTCTACGACGCTATGATATGATAAATTTGGCTCTTTTATTTCCTATAAAACAATCCTTTACGAATAAGCGCTCTGAGACAACGCGCACATTGGCACGCTTTTTGCATTATAAATAATTTGGAGAACTGCAATGGATGGGGCACAGAAGACTATTTCAAGACCGCGACCCTTGAGAACGTGACCATGTGCCTTGAGGTAGGTGTTCATCCCAATGCATGGCAAAAAGGTGATCGGACGCCCCTGCATAATGCGGTAGCGAACAGCGGGGATCCAGGTGTTATCAAAGCTCTGATTGATGCTGGCGCAGAAGCCTATCAGCGGTGACTGATAATGCGTTTATGCGCCAAGACGCAATCCATACGCAAAATTGCCTATGATTTTTTGATAAGCATTGGGGCGGTGTTTTTCATCTGTGTTGATCTGTGTTCATCGGTGGTTGATTTTGCCTGCATCCTGCAAATCCTGATCCGCCTTTGGCTCAGGATGACTGGGGTGAACTTTAGACACTATTTACTGAAACGGGGTGACTCCAAATTGATGAAAAATTTCACCTTCCCGATCCAGTTGCGTGCGTGCTTATTCGCACTACTGGGTCTTATCTCTCGCTTCCTACCTGTGTTCATCGGTAGTGATATTCGCTGCGCTCATTGTAGGCGACTGGTGCCGTTTGTGCAGTGGTTGCTTGTCATCTGTGGATGCTTTTCGTCTATCAGCCATGCTTCGTCCCCATCGACCAATGATGTCCATATCTGCGAAGTTCTCGACTACGAAGACATGCGGGCACGCGATAGTCTGTATGCTGCCACAAAGCAGGCACTTGACCTGGATGTGGGCGAACCACGCACCGTGCGGATGATCTACTTCTTGCCGAATGACCGCCCGTTTCAGCAAGCAGTGGTTGATTCGATGAAAGTGACAATTCGCCAGGTTCAGACGTTTTTTGCCGATCAGATGGAGGCACACGGCTATGGCCGCAAGACCTTTCGCTTTGAAACCGATGCACAAGGTGATCCAGTGGTCCATCGCGTGGATGGTCAACATGCCGATAGTTACTATATTAACGATGGCGGTTATACTTCTTGTTGGCAGGAGATTAGACAGAAGTATGATACCTCGGCGAACAACGTTTACTGGATGGTCTGGGATAATAGTATATTTGGGCTGGGTGATGTGACTGCACGGGGTGGGGGAGGAAGAAATGGTGGCGGTGCATGGTCTGGTGATGAATTTAGCTGGCTAACGGTCGCGCATGAATTGGGGCATGCTTTCGGGTTGGATCACGATTGGAGGGATGGAAATTACATCATGTCGTATGGTGCGGGTGCGTCTGGTAGGGACTCCCTATCTGCCTGCCATGCGGAATATTTGTCTGTGCATCCCTATTTCAATTCCGATATTCCAGATGAAGGGACACCACCTCCAACTATTGAACTTATTTCACCGAACTTATATCCAAAAGGTTCAAGAAGTGTCTCTGTCCAACTCAAAGTCAGCGATCCTGATGGACTTCATCAGGTGATTCTATACGTGCGAACAGAAAAAGAAAACTCCTTAACAGTAAAAGCCTGCCGGCGCTTGAACGGTGAAACAAATGCTATCGTTCAATTCGATTATGACGGTGTTATTCCATTTTCCGATGATCCTCATGGCACAGGTACGAGTCTTTCCAATCCTCTTATGCATTTATTTTTGGTCGAGGCAGTTGATACTGGTGGGAATGTTGGTAGGGCGTCTTTTAGGATTCGAGACGCTTCGATAACAACACAAGATATTGCTACCCTTGAAGGGCATACGAGTGAGGTCAATGAAGTAGCATTTTCGCCCGATGGCACGATGCTCGCTTCAGCGTCATATAATGCGGTCAAGCTTTGGGATATTGCGACAAGGACACATATCGCCACCTTTCAAGGAAGGGCGAATACTGTGGCATTTTCGCCCGATGGCTCAATAATCGCCTCCGCTTCAGGCGAGTTATGGGATGTAGCTACCAGAGAAAATATTGCTACTCTTGAAGGGGGATCCGCTGTGGCATTTTCGCCCGATGGCTCAATAATCGCCTACGGGTTATACGATGGCACAATCAAGCTATGGGATGTAGCTACTAGAGAAAATATTGCTACCCTTGAAGGGCATACGAGTAGGGTCAATGAAGTAGCATTTTCGCCCGATGGCACGATGCTCGCTTCGGCGTCATGGGATGATACGGCTAAGCTTTGGGATGTTGCGACAAGGACACATATTGCCACACTTACTGGGGGGTCCTGGAGCAGTTCGGTGACATTTTCGCCTGACGGCTTAATTCTCGCCTATGGATCCTCGCTGTGGGATGTAGCCACGATGCGCGAACTCTCCACTTTTGGAGGCTCTGGTCGTGATTTGGCGTTTTCGCCTGATGGCTTAATTCTCGCTTCCCCGTCATATGAAGGCATTCTGCTGTGGGACGTTGCAACATATCATAATTTGACTACGCTTTGGGTGCATCAGGATGATGTCACTTCTGTGTCGTTTTCGCCCGATGGGACAATGCTTGCTTCAGGATCAAGGGATAAAACGATCAAGCTGTGGGATACGTCTGAGTGGATGCGGCCCCGTCCTGCTGCATTGGTGAAAGTCTCAGGCGATAACCAGCAAGGCATGTCGAATGCGCCGCTGTCAAATCCTCTGGTTGTTGAATTGAGAGATCAGTACGGTTCTGTCCTGCCCTTACAAGGTGTTCCGGTCACTTTTACAATCACCGCAGGTGATGGGAGACTCAACGGGAGGTTCACTGTTGAGAACATAATGACCGATGCCAACGGTAGAGCACAGATTTCGCTCACGCTTGGTCCCAATGCAGGAACCAATACAGTTGAAGTATCTTTGGCTGGAAGTGGTCCTTTGACTTTTAATGCTGTGGGTGTTGGTACAACTACCATAACATTCATAGGGGATGATTACCCGAAGTATCATTTACCCACTGGCGCAATCGTTCGTCTGGGAAAAGGAGCCATTGGTGAGAATGACAGGGCGGTGGTATTTTCGCCTGATGGTCAACATCTCGCTGTGGCAAGTGGCATTGGCATCTGGCTGTATGAGGTGGCGACCTCCCGTGAACTCGCGCTATTACCGACTGCAAGTTCGGTCCTTTCTGTGGTGTTTTCACCCGAAGGAACGTTACTTGCTTCGGGTTTAGATAATGGCAGGGTTGAGCTATGGGAGGTAGAAACGGGCACAAAAGTCACCACGCTTCCTGGATACAGCAGGATCACTTCGGTGGTGTTTTCACCTGATGGGACCACTCTGGCTTCTGGATCATGGGATCAAATAATCAAGCTTTGGGATGTAGCGAAAAGAGAAGAGGTTGGCTCCTGGGAGGTGGCTCGGAAGGACAATTTAGTTGACGCGATTTCTGTGTCGTTCTCTCCTGATGGGACGCTGCTCGCTTCAGGGTTTCAGGATGGCACAGTCAGACTGTGGAATGTAGCGACACAAAAACAGGTCGCCACGCTTGAAGGACATACGGATTGGATTAAATCTGTGTCGTTTTCTCCCGATGGGACCACTCTGGCTTCGGCAGGAGGCTATGATGAAACAGTCCAGCTATGGGATGTAGCAACGAGGCGTACTATCGCCACACTTAAGCAGGGTGGTACGGTCCGTTCAGTATCGTTCTCTCCTGACGGGACAATA
The DNA here is from genome assembly GCA_965205975.1 of Candidatus Latescibacterota bacterium. Lineage (GTDB taxonomy): Bacteria > Latescibacterota > UBA2968 > UBA2968 > UBA2968 > VXRD01. Next base: position 2,769,258 of record OZ242195.1, on the reverse strand, counting down.
CTGGCTGCTGGGACAATTGGTGAGGTCACGCTTTGGGATGTAGCAACGAGGCGCACTATCGCCACACTTGAGCATCAGGGTTCGGTCTTTTCAGCATCGTTCTCTCCTGATGGGACAACACTGGCTGCTGGAGCAAGTGATGGGGTCGCGCTTTGGGATATAGAAATGGGAAGCAAAGCCATTTTCTCTGAGCATATGACTTTCGACTCTATGGCTTTCTCGCCTGATTTTACAACTTTTGCTTCGGCATCAAGGGACTATGGGGCCCCAGTCGTACTTTGGGATGTAGCAACAGGGCGCACTATCGCCATACTCGATACGGATAGGAATGATAGGGTCCGTTCAGTATCGTTTTCTACTGATGGAACAATGCTTGCCTCAGGGTCCATCTTTAAGGTCACGCTTTGGGATGTAGCAACAAGGCGCACTATCGTCACACTTAAAGATGTGCATCGGAGTGAGGTCAGTTCAGTATCGTTTTCTCCTGATGGGACAATACTGGCTACTGGGGCAAGTAGTGAGGTCATACTTTGGGATGTAGCAACAAGGCGCCATATCGCCACATTTGAGCATCGGGATAGGGTCAGTTCAGTATCGTTTTCTACTGATGGGACGCTGCTGGCTGCTGGGACAAATGATGAGGTCACGCTTTGGGACGTTGCAACGCGGACAAACATCGCTACGCTTAAAGCACATCGGGGTAGTGTCATATCGTTCTCACCTGATTGGACAATACTGGCTGCTGGGACAATTGGTGAGGTCACGCTTTGGGATGTAGCAACGAGGCGCACTATCGCCACACTTAGATTTGGGCCTCGGAGTAGTGTCACATCATTATCGTTTTCACCTGATGGGACAACACTGGCTGCTGGGGCGTCTGGCAGGGTTCTATTATGGGACATTGCAACGCGGACAAACATCGCTACGCTTAAAGTGCATACGAGTTGGGTCAAATCTGTGGCATTTTCACTTGATGGGGCCACCTTCGCATCCGGATCCGAGGATGGCACGGTTCTGATGTGGGATATTGCGAAGCTCACGCAACCGCAGCCTCATACTCTGGTGAAAATTTCTGGCGATAAGCAGGAAGGCGTGCCGAGTACGCCGCTGGCGAATCCTCTGGTGGTTGAAGTGAAAGATCAGAATGGGAATGTGCTTGAAGGTGTTGCGGTCACGTTTTCGGTGACAGAAGGGGAAGGGACACTCTCTGTTAAGACTGCGATGACGGATTCGAGTGGTCGTGCGCAGACGGTGTTGACGCTTGGGAATTCTTTGAAGACGACTATTGTTGTAGTGACAGTCGCAGGTATTGAGCAGCCTGTGACCTTTCTCGTCGCAGCAGTGGCTACGCCCGATTTTGATGGCGATGGGACCGTGGGTTTTCCGGACTTTTTGCTCTTTGTGGAACAGTTTGGGTTTAGCCGGGAAGATGAGGCGTATCAAGCGCGGTTTGATCTGGATGGGGATGGTGTAATTGGGTTCAGCGATTTTCTGATTTTTGTCAACAACTTTGGTAAGAAAGGGGCGTGACTTGAATTGTATCAGGACCAGTGCCTGAAAAGCGAAAAGTGAGCCCGCTCGAACAAGAAATATTGGGAGCAAAGATGCATTCCCTTCATGACGTTCTGCGTTCGCATAGATGCGCTGGAGGCACCTTCCGAGCACAAGCCGCAATACAAAACATCCTTCGCCTGCAGAAAGAGCACGAATTAGATCTGTCAGGTGAGTTTCATTTAATGCAGATAAATGTCAATTTTATAGAGGGAAACGGCTATGTGGGACTATTTGTTTAAAGGGTTCCGGTTTATTGTCGTCCTTGGGTTGCTGGCCTTAGCAGGTCAGGTGTTTACCAATCCCAACGCCAGCGACGGAACGACGTTGGCGTTGGCTGAAAGGGGGACTGCGACGGCTACGCCGTCAGGTGTGATAAACGCCGCGCAAGTGTCGGCGTGTCCCGGTGATTTCGATGGCAATGGGCGTGTGGATATTGCTGACTTTTTGGCTTTTGCGGGTGCGTTTGGCACGCGGTTTGGGGAGGCCAAATACAACGCGGTTATGGATATGGACGGTAGCGGTGCCATCAATATCTCGGATTTCCTGGCCTTTGTGGGGGTATTTGGCACGACGTGCGAGCAAACTTCGCCTGGCGTGTTGTCTGACCGAGCGGCTTTGGCGCTGCTGTACAGCGCGACTCGGGGACAGGGCTGGGTCAACAACGAGAATTGGCTGACCGACGCGTCGCTGGGAGAATGGTACGGCGTTGAGACCGACGAATCCGGGCGTGTGATCACACTCAAACTGACGCAGAATGGTCTAACCGGAGTACTCTCGCCGGAAATCAGCCAACTGGCGAGTTTGACTCAGCTCGATTTGTACGACAACCAATTGACCGAATCGATCCCGCCGGAACTCGGCAAGCTCAGCCAACTGCGGTCTCTGGGGATCGGTTCCAACTACCTGAGGGGATCCATTCCGCCTGAACTCGGGAATCTCGCCGAGTTGAGAATGCTCGGATTAAGTAACAACCAACTGACGGGACCGATCCCACCCGAACTGGGCAACCTTTCCGAGTTGCGATACCTCCGTCTGGGGGAGAACCAGCTATCGGGATCGATTCCGCCCAAACTCGGGAGCCTAATCCAGTTGCGACGGCTGGAACTGGGTAATAACCAGCTATCGGGATCGATTCCGCCCGAACTGGGCAACCTCGCCGAGTTGGGAACGCTCTGGTTATCTGACAACCAACTGACGGGACCGATCCCACCCAAACTCGGGAACCTTCGAAAGCTGGGGCTGTTGAGGCTTTACAATAATCAGCTAACGGGACCGATCCCACCCGAACTCCTCAATCTTCCGCTAAACGTATTCCAGTTCGAAAACAATGCTGGCCTCTGTGCGCCGGGCACCGCCGCTTTCGTCGCGTGGCTTGGCGGACTGGATGTTCACCGAGGGCCTTTCTGCAACGAATCTGACATCGCTGTGCTGGAGTCGCTGCATGGAAGTGCGGCTGGCGAGGACTGGACGAACTCGAGTGGATGGTTGAGCGATGCCCCACTCGAGGATTGGTACGGAGTCCGTATTGATTCCTTGGGCCGCGTACGTGCCCTGGACCTGAGCCGGAACGGACTTTCCGGACGGCTCCCGGCGGGGTTAGGCAACTTAGCGCAAATGACCGAACTGAGGATCGGCAGTAACGCCCTCTCCGGCCGCTTGCCGGTGTCTCTTGTCAGGCTCTCGCTCCAGACATTCCACTACGCCGACACCGACTTGTGTGCGCCATTCGAGGAGGCGTTCAGTGACTGGCTGAAGGCCATTCAGTCGCACGAGGACACGGGCGTGGAGTGTGCCCCTCTTTCGGACCGCGACATCCTCGAGGTGCTGTACGAAGAGACGGGCGGGTCTGGCTGGAACAACAGCGACAACTGGCTTACCGACACGCCGCTGGCGGATTGGTACGGCGTTCGGGTTGATGGCCGCGGCCGGGTTGTGCGTCTGTCCCTTGGATCAAACGCCCTGACGGGTCCGATTCCGTCTGAACTGGGCAAGCTCTCCAACCTGACCTCCTTGTCACTCAGTAGTAACGCCCTGATGGGTCCGATTCCGCCTGAACTCGGCGATCTGTCCCAGTTGGAGAACGTTTACCTATACGGCAATAGTCTGACGGGTCCGATTCCGCCTGAACTCGGCGATCTGTCCAGCCTGACCTCCTTGTTACTCTATAATAACGCCCTGAGTGGTCCGATTCCGTCTGAACTGGGCAAGCTCTCTAGCCTGGAACGTCTGGATCTCGGTAGTAACCGGTTGACTGGTCTGATTCCACCCGAACTGGGCAAGCTCTCCAGCCTGACACAGCTAATCCTGCGGTGGAACGCCCTGACGGGTCCAATTCCGCCCGAACTGGGCAAGCTCAACAGCTTGGAACGCCTGGGGCTTCACTTCAACAACCTGAGCGGTCAGATCCCGCCAGAATTTGGCAACTTGGCAAGCCTGGAAAGCCTATCTGCCTTCGATAACGCCCTGAGTGGTCCGATTCCGTCTGAACTGGGCAAGCTCTCCAGCCTGACTTCGCTGAACCTCTGGGGTAACGCCCTGACGGGTCTGATTCCGCCCGAACTGGGCAACCTCTCCAACCTGGAATTGCTGGTCCTCCTGGATAACGCCCTGACGGGTCCAATTCCGCCCGAACTGGGCAACCTCTCCAACTTGGAATCCTTGTGGCTTGACCAGAACAGTCTGACGGGTCTGATTCCGCCCGAACTGGGTAAGCTCTCCAGCCTGGAACGTCTGAGGCTCGAGTCCAATGATCTACGAGGCTCCGTGCCGCCGGAATTCGGTAGGATGACGAGTCTGGTTGAAATGGGTCTCTCTTACAATGGCAGGCTGTCGGGCCCCCTTCCCATGAGCTTCACGGCTCTCCGCCAGCTTGAAGTGCTTGTTGCCACAAGCACGGATCTGTGCGCGCCGTCCGACGCGGAGTTCTTACGGTGGCTGGAAGGTGTCTACAGACAGCGCGTACCCCGTTGCGCCGGAGAGGGTGTGCCCATGGCGTATCTGACTCAGGCAGTGCAATCACGGGAGTTTCCAGTCCCTCTCGTCGCGGGCGAGGAGGCCCTACTTCGGGTATTCGTGACGGCGGCGCGCGCTACCGATGAGGATATCCCGCCCGTCCGGGCCACATTTTATCTGGACGGCGCGGAAACGCATGTGGTCGACATCCCCAGACAGCGGGCCCCCACTCCCACCTCGGTGGGCGAAGGGAACCTGAAAATGTCGTCTAACGCCAGGATTCCGGGGAAGGTATTGCAGCCAGGCCTGGAAATGGTGGTTGAGATTGACCCGGAGGGGACACTGGATTTGGGACTGGGGGTGACGAAACGTATCCCGGAGACGGGTCGTACGGTGCTCGAAATTCGGGCCATGCCCGTCTTCGATCTCACGCTGATTCCATTCCTGTGGACCTCGTCACCTGACTCGTCGATTCTGGACATCACCCGAGGTTTGACGGCCGATGACGACTTACTCTGGGACACGCGCACGCTTCTGCCAGTCGGTGACCTCAGCCTGACGGTACACGAACCCGTACTAAGCTCGACGAACAGTGCTTTCCGGTTGCGGGATCAGACTAAAGCGATCCGAATTATGGAGGGTGGGAGCGGCCACTACATGGGCATGATGTCGGGTCCCGTGACGGGTGCCAGAGGGGTGGCCGCCCGTCACGGCAGGTACAGCTTTTCAGTGCCCGACTCATGGACCATGGCGCATGAACTCGGACATAATCTGAGTCTTTTGCACGCGCCGCCCGCTCCCGGCCCAGACCCGTCGTTTCCCCACCCGAATGGAAGGATCGGCGTGTGGGGGTACGATTTCCGCGATGGCGGTAAACTGGTACCGCCGAATCAGCCCGACCTCATGTCCTATGACCGTCCTCCCCGCTGGATAAGCGACTACCACTTCACCAATGCGCTGCGTTTCCGCTTGTTCGACGAAGGCCTCCTCGGCGCCGCTATTGTCACCGCCCCTACCAGGTCCCTTCTCCTGTGGGGCGGTGTCGATGCGGACGGCAATCCGTACCTCGATCCGGCCTTTGTAGTTGATGCTCCGTCAGCACTACCCGATTCCACCGGGGAATACCAGCTCACAGGCCGGACCAACGCCGGACGCGAGCTTTTTTTTCTCAGTTTCTCCATGCCTGAAGTGGCGGACGGTGCTGGCAGTTCTGGCTTCGTTTTCACGCTGCCCGTGCGGCCCGAGTGGGCCGAGAGCCTCGCCAGCATTACGCTCTCCGGTCCAGGCGGATCAGCCACGCTGGACGGACAGACGGACCGCCCGATGGCCATTCTACGCGATCAGCAAACGGGTCAGGTACGTGGTTTCCTGTCAGACCTTCCTTCAGGGGAAGCGGCTCAGGTGGCTGCGAAAGGCGCGGTTGCGGTGAAACCGGGAGTGGAAGTGCTCTTCAGCCGGGGTATCCCGGATCTTCGGTAGCGGTATTTGTCCGTTATCCGGCAAAAGCGCATGACTGTGGAATTCCCCCGCTTTAGTGAAATATTTAGGGCTTGTGTTTCAAACCTGTGATTGATGCAGTTTGTCTTTCATCCTGATCATCCTATAATCTTGTAAATCCTGATCCGCCTTTCATCCGCGTCCATCTGCGTCCATCTGCGTCCATCTGCGGATAGCTTTCGTCCACCACCGGCAACATCACCTTGAACGTCGTCCCCCTCCCCTGCTCGCTCTCCACGGTAATCTCCCCGTCGTGATTGCGAACAATGGCATAAGTAATCGACAATCCCAAACCCGTGCCGCGGTCCGCGTCTTTTGTCATAAAAAAGGCTCAAAAAGACGCTGCCGGGTCGCATCATCCATCCCTACCCCGTTATCCTCCACCTCAATAACAACCTCATTGTCCTCAGCATACATATCCGGATCCGCCTAATAGATGTAGGCACAGAACAATGAAAAATTTTGACTTCCAAATAGATAGCGAAAGCGGTATAATACTGTATCGAGCAGGGCGACCGTGCTGACATCACACTCTGGAGATAAGAGATGGGCATATCAGACAGATGCAAGTTGCCTATCGGCATTCAGACCTTCCGCGAGATACGAGAGGAGAACTACTACTATGTCGATAAAACGGTCCACATGCGGCGACTGATAGACGAGGGTAAGCACTACTTTCTATCGCGTCCACGTCGGTTTGGCAAAAGCCTGTTTCTGGATACGCTGAAGGAACTGTTTGAGGGCAATGAGCCGCTGTTCGAAGGGCTTCATATCCATGAGTATTGGGACTGGCGCGTTCGCTATCCCGTTGTGCGCTTGAGCTTTGGCAGAGGCAATTTCAAAGAAGCGGACTATCTGCATGCGAATGTAATGACGCAACTCCACACGATAGCGGAAGAAGCCGGGATTGTGCCGCGTTACGATACGGCCTCAGAGTGCTTTGGCGACCTGATCCGGGTATTGCATCGGCAGGCTGAGCAGCGTGTTGTCGTGCTTGTTGATGAATACGACAAGCCGATTCTGGACGCGCTTGAGGTGCCAGAGGTAGCACGCGCCAACCGCGACTTCCTGCGTGGTCTCTACGCGACCATCAAGGACAGCGATGCCCATATCAAATTCACATTCCTCACGGGCGTCAGCAAGTTCTCCAAAGTCAGCCTGTTCTCTGGCCTCAACAATCTTACAGACATCACCATTGATCCACAATATTCCGCCATCTGCGGCTACACCGAGGAGGACCTCGACACCGTATTCGCGCCAGAACTGCCGGGTCTGGATCGGGATGAGATCCGCGACTGGTACAATGGCTATAGCTGGCTGGGACAGGAGAAGGTCTATAACCCCTTCGACATCCTCTTGCTGTTCAGAAACCGCAACTTTAAAGCCTACTGGTTCGAGACCGGTACCCCGACATTCCTGATCGAGACCCTGATCTCGCGCGGGGTTGGTACGCTGGACTTGGACAACATATTGGGCAGTGACGAACTGTTATCTACATTCGACGTTGACCACATCGCCACCGAAGCATTGCTGTTCCAGACCGGCTATCTCACGATTATCCAAATCGAACCGCGAGGTAGCAGAACCTACTACCGTCTGAGTTACCCAAACCAGGAAGTACGCCAGAGCCTGAACGAAAGCTTGCTCAACCATTTGACAGGAAGCCCCGCGCAACAGGCAGAGCACAGTGCCCGTCTATACGACCTGTTGCTGGTCAATGACTTCGCTGGCCTGGAAAGCCTGTTCAAGGCATTCTTCGCCAGCATTCCCTATCAGTGGCACACAAACAATGAAATAGCGAACTACGAAGGCTACTACGCCAGCGTGTTCTACTCCTACTTCGCATCGGTGGGATTCGACATCGTTGTGGAAGACAGTGGCAGCGATGGGCGTCTGGACATGGCGGTTCGTTTCAACGACACTGTGTATCTGTTCGAGTTCAAAGTGGTGGAATTGGCACCGGAAGGGTCTGCAATGGCGCAATTGCAGGCAAAGGGCTATGCGGACAAATACCGCGACCTGGATCAGTCGATTTTTATGATCGGGTTAGAGTTCAGCCGCGAGACCCGCAATCTGATAGCATTCGAGACAGCACTTGCATGAAGAGTACAAACCGATGAAAAGTCTCACCTTCCCAATCAGATGCATCTCGCCTCGATTACAATACAAAGCCCGTTGATCATTACCGATCGACGGGCTTTCCTTCATCTGTTCAGGGAAGGGTCATATATGAAGCCGCACTTGGAAGCAGTGGAAATCGCCGAAGCTGTCGTCCGATGGGCTGAGGATCGGATATGATTCCAGAGAATGTAAGCGATTGACCGAAATGGATTGCTCAATGTGGGATCGGAGTTCAACTTTGCCGATAAATTGACGGGCGATGATGAGGTGGATGATGTGCTGTGCAAGCGCGGTGTAATTCCGCTTACGCACCCGGACCCTTGACGAACATCCCGGGGGTTGCGCCTGTGTGTTCGCCATTTTTGAGGACGCGGACGCCGTTGACGAAGACGTCGCGGATGCCAATAGAGAGTTGGTGGGTGTCGTCGAATGTCGAGCGGTCAATGACGGTGTCGGGGTCAAAGACGACGATGTCGGCCCAGCAGTTGGGCTGGAGCCGCCCGCGGTCCCACAGTGAGAGGCGATTGGCGACTGAGGAGGTCATTTTGCGGATGGCTTCTTCGAGTGGCATGAGTTTTTTGTCGCGGACATAGTGGCCCAGGACGCGGGGATAGGTTCCGTACGACCGGGGATGGAGCGGTCCTTCGGTAGCCACCCGTTCTGGATCTACGCCGCCCGCATCTGTGGAGACTTTGATCCAGGGGAGTTGGAGTTGGAGACGAACGTTGTCTTCGGATATGGTGTGGTAGATGGTGAAGATGCGCTGGTTTTCCGATAGCAGGAGGTCGATGGTGGCTTCTATCCAGTCCTGGCCGCGCATCTCGGCAATTTCAGAAAGGCGCTTGCCGATGTACTGCTGATTTTCGGATTTTTTAAATCCGACCGGAGCGATTCGGTCGGGGCACCGGGGAATCTCGCCCTGGCGGTTTCTGACTTCAGAGGCGATTTTCGCGCGGGTGTCGGGATCGCGCAGGTTGTCGAAGAATTTGCCGTCTGCAGCCACCCAGGTGGGCAGGACTGTAGATAGGCCAGTGCCGCTGGCGGGGTAAGGATACATGTCGGCGGTGATGTCGAGGCCCTCGGCGCGTACTTGATTTATGCGCTCAATGACCTGGTGCATCTTGGGATAGTTGCGCTCGGGGACGGCTTTGAGGTGATAGACTTCGACCGGGATGTTGGCGCGCTGTCCGATTTCGATGGCTTCGTCCAGGGCTTCGAGAAGTTTGTCGGCTTCGGACCGGATGTGGGTGATGTAGATGCCGCCGAATTTCGCCACTGTCTTGCAGATTTCGACGATTTCATCCGTGCTGGTATATGTGTCCGGCGGATAGATGAGAGCGTAGGAGGGACCGAAGGCACCGTCTTCCATGGATTCGGTCATGATGCGGTGCATGGTTTTCATTTCGTCGGGGGTTGGCTCACCCATCCGCATGCCCATTGCGTGCGCGCGCAGGGTGCCCGCACCCAGGAAGGAGCCGACGTTGGGCGAGACACCGGCTTCGATCATGGCGTCGAGCCAGTTGCCAAAGCGATGCCAGCCTTGCGCGCGTTCCCGCCAGTTTTTGGGGAGAGATCGGGAGAGGGTATTGGAGCCGCCGACAGGTGCTGGTGTCCACGCTTCGCCCATGATTTCGGTCGTGATGCCCTGGGTGATTTTGGAGAGGCATCGGCCATCGCGCATAAGTGGGACGATGGAGTGACTCTGTATGTCGATGAAGCCGGGACAGACGATGTGACCGGAGGCATTGACGATTTCACCGATGTTATCGCGGGGGATGGAACCCGGCGGTTTGATGGCGGATATTTTGCCGTTTTGTAGAGCGACATCGCCGTAGTACCAGGGGTTGCCAGTGCCGTCAATGATCCTGCCTGAGTGAATAAGGGTAGTGATTGGCATGGGAGTCCCTTTCGTTTTTTTATTACAAGTCTGCGCCGAAGTTTTGGACAAATATGAGGAAATCAGAGAATGTAACGCGGAGGTCGCCGTCGAGGTCAAAGGTGGGGTCAAAGCCAACGTCGCCTGCGGTTTTGCCAAAGCCCGAGACAAAGGCGAGGAAGTCCGAGAAGCCTATTTCCCCATCGCCATCAAAGTCTGATGTTGCGGGACCGGGAGCGAGTTCAGATACAGAGAGGGTGTAACCAATTGTTGTGCCAGATGTGGAGGTGATGGCGAGGCTTCTGATGGCATTGCCCGATGTGTGTATGCGTTTTGTCTGTGAGGCTGGAATGGGAATTGGCGCAGCAAAGGATTGATTCCCTTCGGCAATGAGTGTGACGAGAAGGTCGTTGTCACCTGTGGATTGAATTGTGAAGGCGAGGTCGGGTGTTTCGCCCAGATCGAGATAGTCTATGCCCCAGCGCGTGGCGCGTCGCGTGAGATTGTTGGTTGGGGTGGTGAGGATTTCGCGCTTTACCGGGGGCAGGTCAATGGCGCGATAGCCGAGGTCGCCCTCACCGTCGAGGTACATGGCTGCGGCCCATTGCCCAAAGAGGTGATCGAAGCGTTCGGGCATGTTGAGCGATTGGAGAAGATTGTCGATGCTCGCTATGCTGCTGTCTGGATCTGCGACGAGTTTGCGGAGTGCGCTGTCGCCATAGCGCTGTGCGAAATACGTCATATAGAGATATGCCTGGTCAAAATCAAAAAACTGATCTTCCCAATAGGTGAGGTCTGTATTGGCTGCGAGCGAGAGAAAATTTTCAGTAGCGGCTGCTGTAGTGTCTTTGTATCCACAGGCGAGTTCGGCGTATTCCGAGCACCCTTCGTCGAGCCATTTGGCTTCGTCGGGATCGGCTTTCCAGTGGATCAGGTGCTGAAATTCGTGGGCGAGTGTGGCGCGTGCGAGGTTGCTGTTAATGTCGAGGGGACGAGCGTCGATATAAATGATTTCGCGCGAGACGGGCGGGGCTTCGTTGTCGGTATCGATATAACCGATAAATGTGATGCCCGTGATTGGACTGTCGAGCACATCGAGTACGAGGATGAGTATGCGAGGATCGGCATCGACATCCGGGGGATCGCCAAAGAGGTCGGTGACTGTCTCGTAAATGCCGCGGTCGGGATGACGTGCGGTGGATTGATCAAACGCAAGGGCAAGGGATTCAATGCCCGCTTGTGTTACGCGCGGGGTGTTCCACATGTCATCTTCTACAAAGATGTAACAGTGATCGCCCACATAGCGACAGGTTGTTGTGGTGTGGTATTTTCCACCGCCAACGAGTTGAAAACTGTATGCCGGCAGCGTGAGCGTATCGCCAACGCGGAATGGCGTGGAGAAGGAGATTTTGGGTGCGGAGCGATAGGATGCGGTTTGACGTGGAATCAGGTGGGTTCCGCTTTGGGGGATGGGTTGGGCGTGGACGGAAAACCATCCGCAGATGAACGCAGAAAAAAACGCGAGTAATTTGAGCGTTTTTCGCAGATAAATGCAGTACAGCCTAAAACGCAAGAAGTGGGTAACGCAATAAGACCGCAATCCGGCTGTTATATTCGCGAAGAGGTGGTCGCATTTGCGAGTTGTTGGCGGAGACATTGTTAAAATCGGACTGAGAGTCGCACCTGTAAGTCCCCAGAGGTATTGGGGGAAACAGTTGCAATGGGACGGGTTTTGGCGGCGATGTTGGCGGCATTTAACGCGCTGGCAAAGCGATTGAAGATGAGTGCGCCCACAAAGAGAAAGCCGCGTGTGCGTGCCCAGGTGGCTTTGCTCCGCAGTTCTCGAAAGTGTTCGCGGGAAGCCGGTGTGTCCCACTCCCAAAAGTTTTCGGGTGTTTCTGGCAGTGGGGTGCCCGATGTGCCTTCGACATATAGCAATCGGGCGTTGTAGTCGTAGATGCTGTTGTAATTGGATAGGCGGTCGTAATGGGAGTTGGGTTTTTTGACGGTGGTTGCGCCAGCGCGTGCTGCGGCATAAGCGCGGAAGGTATGTTCTCGCGTGGTGTTGAGTTTTTGAAATGCAAACAATCCCGTCCAGAACATGCCTTCGGTAAATAGGAAAAATTTCGCGGATTTTCGCCCGCCCGCATATCGCTCGCCCAGGCCGGGTAAGAGGATCGATAAAAAGGCGGCTTTTTTAGGTGATTTCGCTTCTTGTGCAAATGCGGCAGACGGAGCGAGCAAACAGGCGATTGAAAATGCGATCAGGATTTGGGATGGTGTTTTCATGATGCTTAAAATCTCGTTTTCAATTCAACCATGGACCGTCCATGACTATCGACTGGCGTGATGTCGATCCACAAGCTCGGACCGGTCTTTTTTTGGAGCGTACGCGTATAGGCCGAGGCGTGTATGGCACTGGCAATGTGGTTGAGTACTGCCAGGCCTGTGACAACAGATGCGCGTTTGAGGTATTTGTTGCTGTCGTTGCGGCGGGTTTCATAGTCCAGCCTGCGAGACGATGGCACGTTCTTATTGTCAGTGGAAAAGTCTGCCGTCACATCGTCCCAGCCATAGACAAATTGATGGTATTTGCCAATGAGTTCGTAATACTGCTGCGTGTCGTTGCTTTTGGAAGGCAGGGCGTGGGTTTCGTGATACGGTTCGGGTTGAATTTGGTTCCATTCTCGCCAGGCGGTGTACTGTGCTTCCTGCCAATGCCGATCGGCATATGCCCGAAATTCTTCCTTAATGTCATTGCCTTTTCCCCGCCATGAAACATAAGCGGTCCAGGTGAGGGCTTCTGCGCCCATAAATCCGACTGCGCGCATTTTGGCTCCGGCATATAATTCACCCAATCCCGGTACAAGTAGTGAGAGAAAGAAGGCCGTTTTAGGTGATTTTTCCGCGGCGGCCTGTCCGCACATGAGCGCAAAAACAAGGGTGCAGAGTGTGAATGTTCGCATGGGAATTCCTTTGGCTAAAAGTTGACTTTCCCAACATCCGTAACAAATCCAAATAATAATGTAAAATATACTTTTAAACCACTTCGTTCAAGTGGATCGCCAGCCCGTTGCAAAGGCACATGGTCGAAGCCGTAGGCCACGTCGAGGCTGGCGCGTGTGGGAAAAAGATAAAACGAGGTGGCGTCGTAGCGCAACTGCGTGCCCAGTTCGCGCTTCCATCCACGTTTTAGTATCGCGTCGTCAGATGTGCCATCCCAGGCGCGGGCGATTCCGGCAAAGAACGCGCCATAGACTTGATCGGAGTAGATTGGGCCGGTTTGTCGATCGATGCGCGACCATAAGGGAAAGCGATAAGCCGATCGCAACATCAGGGCGCGGCGGCCTTCCAGACTGTAAAACGTATATCCTTTCATGCCGGGCAAACCGCCGAGGAAGAAGTCAAAGGTGTCGTCAACTTCGCTGTCGATCACGCCGCCAAAAAAGCGGAAACTCAGGGCACTGCGGCCGGGAGCGATCGGGATAAATTCGTTCCAGTCGAGGGAGAGTTGGTTGTAGAAATAGCGGTCGTAGGTTTCGACGATTAGCGAAGTATTTTCCTCAAAGCCGCTGATGAACCAGTTGAAATAGCGGTCGTAACGCAGCGCGAGACGACGTCCGGTTCGGGGATTGATTTCCGAATCGCGGGATCGACCTATGGCATCGAGGCGGTAGGTGAGGGCGAGGTCAAATCCGTTGAGGGTGGTGGCGGCCACTATGTCGCGATTGAGGCCGTTGAATCGCGCTTGATCCAGGACTGCGCCCGTGCGATTGTACACGAGGCGCGCGTCGATCGTACCGCCGCGTCTCAGGGTGTATTTGCCACCTATTTCAATGCCTGTGAGTGCAAAGGTGCGGTTGTAGATGCGAAAGTCTTCGTCACGGCTGATTACATCTTCTTCAACGTGGCGCGATAGACGATAAGCTTCGAGAAAAAAGGTGGGACGTTTTTTGCGGTATTCGTAAAGCGCGTACAGGTCCATATCCAGATCGTGGGCAAGCAGGCCACTGATAAAAAAGGTTTGTTTTCGCAAGACGTCGTCGGATCCCGCTATGACGCCGAGTTTGAGTTTGCCGCTGTCAATCGCCAGACGCGGAAGTATGGTGGTGGTTGCAAATTCATTTTTGTATGGGCGGCTCGCTATTGCGGGTTTGGGCGGTGTGGAGGCGAAGGGTTCGACTCGAAAAATGTTGGTCTCTACGGACTCTTTTAATGGCTGAGAGATAACGCGAATTTCGTAGGCGTTTTTGCCGTAGTGGGCATAGGCGATGCGATGGCCATCTGGATGCACATGGGGTTGAAATGCGCCGCCGTACACGCGGGTGAGACGGTCTATTGCGCCGTTGGATAGATTGGCGCGATAGAGGTTGAAGATGCCGTCGTGGTCAGAGGCAAATACGAGGGATGAGCCATCGGGTGTCCAGCACGGATCGCGGTCGGTTTCGCGGGAGGCGATGCGCACTGTGTAGTCACCGCCTGTTGCGTGAATGGTGGCGATGTCCCGCGAGGTGCCGCTTTGATAGAGCGAGAATGCGATTTGCGATCCATCGGGAGACCAGCGCGGAGTGGCGACCTGTGAGCCATCGTCGAAAGATGTGAGATAGCGAATAGTGTCTGCCGCGATGTCGAGGATACAAAGATTGGTGCTGCCCCCGCCGTTTTTGATAAACGCTATTTGCGTTTCGTCTGGCGAATAGGCCGGGTGGATGCCGCGCAAGCCAGTGCTGAGGCGCGTTTCGCCCGGGAAAGTGACTCGTGTGAGACCAATTGTGGTTTTGACATTTTGAAATAGGCTCGATTTGACGGCTTTGGTATCCATGGTGTAGAGGTCCCATTGCCGCGCACCGTATTTATTGGGCTGGCTGTGGCGCGCGTAGAGGAATTGCTCGCCATCGGTTGACCAGTCAAAGGCCGTGACCGCGCTGGGAGCGGCGATTTCTACGCTGCTGTCGGCGAGGGCATAGACCATCAAACTCGTGCGCCCATAGTCGCGCCCTTTATTGGAGAGGTAGGCGAGTTTTGTTCCATCGGGGGACCAGCGAGGGTGCAGATTAAGGTAGCCGTCTTCGCGGATGAGGTCGCCCTGTGCGGGACTGGTTTCGATCTGTGCGATTTGATCCGCATAGCGTTTTTTGAGCGACGCGACCCAGCGCTCGTGCAATTCGCTTGCAGAGATGCCCAGGGTTGCGCGGATTGCGCCGCCAAAATCCGTGCGCCACCAGACTTTCATTTGCCGATACAATTCGGGGAGTTTGTCGCGCCCAAAGGTATCGACAATGAAGAGGGAGAGCGAGTAGCCGTGGTCATACACTTTTTCAAATCCGAGACCTGTTTTGGCGCCAAAGACGGACATTTCGTCGCGGGTGAGTAAGCTTCCATTGCGCATGGCCTGGCGCAAAACCATATCGCGGTGCGAGTCCCAGCGGTCGTGTTGTGCGCCCGGTGCCATGTATTGCGCCGTGCCTTCGGCGAACCAGGGCGGGATGATGGTGGCGGGAATGGCGTATGCGGCAAGGACATTGGGATAGCCAGCGAGGATGTCGTCGCGTTTGCCTTCGCCCTGATATTGCAGATAGTTGACAAAGATGGCGGGGATGCGCCGCGAGGATTTTCGAGCGATTTGGAGCGAGATGATGTGCGTCAATTCGTGCGTTATCACGTTTGGGAGCCAATCTGTACTGCCGCGCAGTGCAAAGTCGAGGTTGGAGACCCAGATTTCGATGGTGTTGTGGTAATAATACGCCGCGCCATTGGCATAGTCTTCGGTGTCTTTGAGAATGATGCGGACTTTGCTATCGGGTTCAAAATTGTAAAAGGACGCGATCGGGCTGTACGCGTCTTCGGCGATTTGGGCAGCACGCGGAGCCAGTTTTTCCAGTCCCTGATGGTAATAGACTTTGAAGTGCTCGGTTTCAATGACGCGCCAGTTCAGTTCGGGGTGATTGGCGTCAAATTGCGCGAGGGCCTGTGTACTCAGGGTCAGGAGGATGAGGATCGTTTGTGTGAATTTGCGAGACATAGTGTTGATGGTTTACTTAATTACCGCGGCTTTGATAAATCGCACCTCTGTGCGCGTGCTGTTGCTGGCTTGCAGGCGACAGATATAGAGGCCGCTGGCATAATCGGATACATCCCAGGCGATTTCGTTGTCAGTGTTGGGCATGGGATTGTTGTGAGTGAGGTCGGCGACTCTTTCACCGAGGGGATTGTAAATGGTCATAGTGATTTCGGCGGGTTCTAACAAAAAAAAGCGAATGCGCGCCCTGTCGCCATTGCGGATCGGGTTGGGGTAGAGATATGCTCGCGCCGCAGGTAAAAGCGAGGTTTCTGTTGGGGTTGCGATTTCGCCCGGCTGTTGGAGCAATTTGCCCGCGTTGCCCGGTCCGCCGCCGAGTTGTCCCCAGATAATTTTGTTACCGGTATAAGATGGGTCAATTGTTTCCAGGTGGAAGAGTTGCGCGCTGCCGTTGGCGGTATAGATAATGAGTTCCAGGGTGCCGTCGTTGTCAAGGTCTTCGATAAGTGGTGATGAGAGAATAGGGCCGGGTACTAACAGAGGGAAGCCCGGTAGGGAATGTCCTTCGGCGGTCAGACCGTAGAGGAGGCCACCGCGTGTACCTGCGAAAATATCGGGGGATGCGTCGTTGTTGATGTCGGCGAGAATGGGCGGTGCCTCAATGGGGCCGGCATCGTCTTTTATGGGGAAGGCGAAGGCGCCTTCGGTTTGCAAGATGGCGTTGAAGCGATAAAGCCAGAGTTTGCCGTTGCCGCCAAAGAGGACTTCGACAAATCCGTCCCGATCGAGGTCGGCGACAACAGGAGGTGAATGCGCGCCGCCGGGTACGGGATCGCTCGCGAAAGTGAGACCATTGGCGTCGAGGATGGAGAGGATGCCGTCTGTTGAGATGATTGCAATGTCGTCATTGCCATCGCGGTCGAGGTCACCTATTGCCGGGCCGCCGATGATAGGAGATGCAAATGTGGCGAGTGGATTGGATTGGTTGGTTCCGTGAATGAGGTGGAGCTGAGCACTGCTGGTAATGGCGATGAGTTCACTGTCCGGGTCGCCGTCGATATTGCCCACGGCGAGCGATTGGATGGCATCGCTCAGGGTGATGCTGCCCGCGGTTTCAGATAGAAGATTGCCCCATTCGATTTTCCCATCGCTCCATCCCCAGATATCGACATATGTTGTGGGGAATTTTGCAATGACGGGTGTTGAAGAGAAAAATGGATTGATATCGATGGTTTCGTGGACTGTACCACTGGGACGCCAGTGCGTTCGGGTTGTTGCTCCGCGATGATAGATGAATCCAGGTTCTTTCAGGTCGCCAATTGCGGGGGTTGTAGCAAATGCCAAAGGCGGGCCGTCCAGGCTGTGCTGTACACCCGCGATTGTCCACGCGCCAGAACTGTGAAGGATTTCTTTGCTTCCGTCTCTGTCGAGGTCGATGGCGCGGGGTGCCCCTCGTGTGGGATTCAAGTTTGTAATCGGCCAGTTGTCCAGCCGATTCGCAAAACGGATAGCAACTGACATTACTTCGCCAGGTGGGCTGAGTACTTCGATATTTATGCCGCTTTCATAGCCTGAGTTGCTGCGGGTGTTCGGCGAGGTGTTGGGGCCAAATACGGCGTTGTTGCCCACGTAAAAGGCGTCTTCTGGCGCGCCTTCGATACTGCTTAATGAGATAATACCAGCTTGAATGATGCGGCTGGCCGATACATTGCCGATGTCTTGCAGGCCATCGGCTTCCTCGAGGGCAATGCCGCGGCGATATTGGGCAGGTGCAATTTTGTAATCGGGGTGGCTATTGATGTGTTTTTCTGCATCGCTGGCCTGAATAATCGCATCGTCAATGTGGTAGATAAGAATGCCCGAGCCGGGTATGAATGCATCGTAGTCATCTGTGGAAAGCCAGACATTATGAGGGGTAGAAAAATCGATTTGCGGGATGCGGTTTTCAATATTGAGGCGCGAGTAGCGGTTTTCAATTAAAAAATATTCTGTGGCGCTGATGGGCACGCGAATAGCCTGCGGAAGATCGGACGCGCTACCGAATGCAGCGATTTCTATGGTGTCGTTGTGGGTGATCACGAGTGGTTCGAGCCAGCCGAGTTGCATGCGGCACCAGGCGATCATGCGACTGGGCAAGAATCCGATCAGGTTTGTACTGGTGAATTCGGGATCGTTTCTGAGGGGTTGGAGACCCAGACGCGCGGCGTCTATTTGATTGTTGGCACCTGTGTCCATCAAACTCCAGTCGCCAATTGCAGGCAGATCGTTTTCAAAGTCCGAAAGACCGGGCAAGCCGAGTTGCGAGGCAAAAAAACG
Source organism: Candidatus Latescibacterota bacterium (assembly GCA_965205975.1). Taxonomy (GTDB): domain Bacteria; phylum Latescibacterota; class UBA2968; order UBA2968; family UBA2968; genus VXRD01. The sequence goes on along the minus strand of OZ242195.1, from coordinate 2,750,923 downwards.
GGCGATCGTACCATTGAGACCACCCTGACCGTTTGTGCTGATGGCTTCGGGCAATAGCATGCCCGAAGCCACTTGAAAAGCACCGTTGTTGACGGCAATCGCGCCGTCGGCGAGTTCGGTGAGGTCGCGTTGAAAAATAAAGGCCGAGGGTATGTCGTTGAGCTTTTGACCTGCTTCTCCGCCGAGTCCCGCGTGAAATACTGCAAAGGCGTCGTATTTTGAGAAGTCTATATTTGTGCCATCAATGCTATCTGCAGCGCGGATACCATCGCGAAAGAGCCGCGTGACGCGCTCATTTATTTCGCGCCTCGTGCGTCCATTGCCGTATTCGATCAAGGGAGTGTCGAGGATGTAACTCGCGGCGAGGTCTTGTGGATAGACATCGTATTCGATGGTCAGTTGACCTCGGGATATGTCGCGATAATAATTGGACAGTGCCTGCAGGTGGGCTTCAAAATAGGTGCGGTCATGAGGGGGGGCGTCAAAGGGGTAGATGCGATCGGGACTTTCGACTGTACTGAGATTGAACGTGCCGTTTCCACTGGTGGTTTCGTTGTCGGGATCTTCGGGGGGAAAAGAGACGCGCACGGCTAAGACGCGATAGGTTTCGTCAGCTATAATAGGCTGTACAAAAAGAGCTACAAGACACAGGAGGATCCCGCATCTGCACAGAAGGGTCATAGTCAAGCGTGTATTCGGTTTCATAATGCGAGATCAGTGAGAATAGCTGATGCGATAGATCAGGCCGGCCTGGTCGTCCGATACGAGCAGGGAACCGTCGGGCATGACGAGTACATCGACTGGCCTGCCCCAGTTCGATTCACCCTGCAGCCAGCCTTCTGCGAATGACTCGTAGCTGATTGCCTCGTTGCCATTCAGGCGCACCAGGGTGACGCGGTAGCCGATCTTGCTGCTGCGATTCCAGGATCCGTGTTCGGCGATGAAGATCTGATTGTGGTACTCTTCTGGAAACATGTCGCCGGTATAGAAACGCATTCCCAGAGCCGCTACGTGCGGACCGAGATTCTGGACCGGCGCGACGAACTCGCCACAGGCCCGCTGATCGCCGAATACAGGATCGGCGATGTTGGTGCCGTGGCAGTAGGGATAGCCGAAGTGCTGCCCATCAGTGGTTATTCTGTTCAGTTCGTCTGGCGGCACATCGTCGCCCATCCTGTCTCTCCCATTGTCCGTGAACCACAGTTGGCCCGTTTTCGGGTGCCAATCGAAGCCGACGGTGTTGCGAATGCCTCGCGCTATGATATTGAAGGTGCCATCGGAGTCCAATCTTCCAAGTGATGCGTAAGGATCGCCGCGTGCGCAGATGTTGCACGGTGCGCCGACGGGTACGTATAGCAAGCCGTCGGGTCCAAAGCGGATGAACTTCCAGCCATGCGACCGATCTGTGGGGAAAGCGTCGTTGATGATCTCCGGCTGTGGTGGGTTGTCGAGTTGTGCTTCGATGTTGCGGTAGCGCAGGATGCGGCTGATTTCGGCTACGTACAGGTCGCCGTTCTTGAAGGCGACGCCGTTAGGATTATTCAGGTCGCGGGCGAGGATGATGACTCGTTCTGCTTTGTGGTCGCCATCTTCGTCGCGTAGTGCGTACACGCGGCCACTGGGGCGAGTGCCGACAAAGAGGGTGCCGTGCGGACTGAGGCTCATCGAGCGAGCACCTATTATCCCTTCGGCGTATATGCGAATGTAGAATCCTTCAGGTAATTCAATTCGCATCAGGCGTGGATCGCTGGGTGGTTGTGGTGCCGTTGATGATGTCGCAAAGCTATTGACAAATAACAGAAAATCGTCAAACGCAATCTCGCCATTTCCATCCAGATCGTATTTCGCATCGTACCGCTCTTGACCGGCTTGAGATCCGAATGCAGTGACAAATAGCAAGAAGTCGGGGAAATCGACAGCACCATTGCCATTAAAGTCCGAAGAAGGGGGGCTACTATTTTGAGAAAAAAGAGATGAAATCAAGAGTGTGAAGTTCAGCAAACTGGCGGTACCGAGCGCGAGAAGGCGCGGTTTGGCATTATATTTCAAGAGATTTAACATTGTATTTCAACTGATGTCTTCGTCGCAAGGGAAGTCAGTTTGCTGAACCTGCGAGGATTAAAATATAAATCCACCCGTGAAGCGAAATGTATTGCTGGCAGGCGTATCTTCCGTCGGCACAAAATACGAGATATCGAAATTTGCCCAGTTGTATTTTAAACCCAGCCCAAAAGTGGGAAAGTTGCGTTTGCCATCCTTGTCGTAGGAATAGCCACTGCGCAGGGCAAAAGACGAATCTTCAGATAGCTGGTACATCCATTCGGCACCTACGCGGTAATCTATATCGTCAAATTCCGTAAAACCGTTGCCGCCCGGATTGGGTTTCCAGCCAAAGGTGTCGTCGTGCCAGCCCGAAATAAAGGAAAAGAAATTATCAGAGGCGAGAGGTTTGTAAATATCTGTGGTGAGCATCAGGGAAGACGAGTTGTTTTTCATCACTTTGTATGCGATGCCAAAAACGAAATTTTGCGGCAGTGGATCTGCCTGGTCGGCATCGATAAAGGTCATGTTTGGGCCAACATTGCGCAATACGCTACCGAAGCTAAGCCGATCTGTGGCGGCCCACATGAGACCTATGTCTCCGGCAAAAGAAGTCGCTGTGCCTTTGCCTTGCTCAATGCCCGCACCTGCGTCGGAGAGGTTTTCATGGATAAACTTAACCGTGATGCCCAGTGCCAGATTTTTGAAGAGATGCGTGCCATAAGATACACCCAGGGCCATGCCGTAGCTTTTAAATGTACCTAAAAGATTTCCCTCTTCATCGGTGCGTTGTTGTTCGCCCAAAGCACTATAAATGAGGCTATATCCCAGATTGCCAATGCCACTAAAGGGGTGTGTATAAGCACCGAATGACGAAAAGATGTCGCCGGCCAGTTGGGGAACAGGTTTGTACAGGGTGGTGCTGAGACTGTGAATTTGTAATGAAGCCAGTGCGGCGGGGTTGTAGTACGTGGCATTTGCGTCATCGGCAATAGCGACATAAGCATTGCCCATGCCCGCTGCACGGGCCGATGGCGCGAACAATAGAAAATTGGCTGCGGCATGGCTTTCGGGCGTTGCATACGCTGGTGTGCTGAGCAGGCCAATGCCAAGCGCAAATAGGGTGAGAAGACGGTATTTCATTGGGGTTCTCCTTTATGGAATTGGCCGGGAAGCTTGCAAAACATGAAAAAAACCCGGCCGTGAGCGCGTGTGAACGCGCCACCAACCGGGGGGCATTCTAACATCGCGCGCTAAAGCAAGCACATCTCGAATATCGGACAAGATTTTACTGATGCAAAAAACAGCGCTTTAGCGGTGATGCGATAGATAAATTTCCTGATTAATGGTGAGACAAGATCAAAAAAACCGCTTGTTTGAGACTCGCGTGTTGCCTATTTTCAGATCACGAATTTTTGATTGATGAAAGGGAAGAACCGTGATTGACCGAGATTTACTCGATATTTTGGCCTGTCCAGAGAACAAAATGCCCGTAAAATTGGCCGATCAACCGCTGATTGACGCCATTAACAGTGCGATTGCAAAAGGCGAGGTTAAAAACCGAGGCGGACAAAAAATTGAACAGCCAATTGATGGAGGCCTGGTGCGGGAAGATTACATCTTTTTATATCCCATTCAGGACGCGATTCCCATTATGTTGACCGACGAAGCCATCCCAATAGAAAAATTCGCGGTGCAATAGTTTTTTCCTCATTTTTAAAGTATTTTAAAACTTCAGCAAATCCTTCCCATGTGTCAAGCCTTTTTTGTTCGGTTTAGACGTTTCCCCATGCAGCGAGTTCCGTATTTTTTTAAAAATTATATAATATATGATATTGGTCACACGTGGGTCGTTATGCGGCAAAATATCTGGATCGCGCTCGTGTTTGGGGTTTTGGCCTGTGGTGGGGGAGATGAGGCGACAAAATTAGATGTAACGGCGTTGGATGGCGGAAGAATAAGCTGGCGGACATGGAGCCAAAGAGATTCTGCCCGAATACTCGGGCGCCCCATTTTGTTGTTTTTGTACACGCAGCGGTCGGTTTGGTGCCGCGATCTGGTCGTGCGGTGTTTTGAAGATTCAGAAATTGCGCGGGCGATTGCCCGTTACACTCTGCCGATATGGATTGATGCCGATCAACGGCCCGATTTGTTTGAGCGTTTTGGTCTGGGCGCGATTCCCTCTCTCGCTTTTTTGACACCAGATGGGCAGTGGATTACAGGCAGCACCTATCTCGACCCCGGGGATATGACGGATCTGTTGCGGTGGGTGCAAATTTTGTACGACAATCCCGATAGGCTCGTCAGGCTCGAGGTGCAGCGGGCAGAATTGATGCGGCGAGCAGAACGCGATAAAAAGAAAAATCCGCGCCCTCGTATCAATCCCAGCGCAGCGCTTTTGCACCGGGTGCGCGATAGTTTGAAATCGGTGGTAAAAAGCGGTTTTGATCCAGGTCCCGAAGGTCTTCTCGCGCTTGCAGAAGCGGGTATTGATTCGCCTTTGATCAATTTTGTACACAGCGCACGGCGCGATACAGATGGCGTTTATGTGTTGGGGATGTTAACACATCGTGGGCCTGTGATTGATGCAGAAAAACACATGGCGGTCAATGCTCAATTATTGCGGGCATTTGCACAGGTAAATTTGTCCCGCGCTCTGGCTGATGCAATGCTCGAACAATTTGCCTTATCTGACGGTGTTTTGTTGGGGGCCGGGCTGACGGGTTTTCGAGATCAGGCGGGAAATATATTGCGGGATGCAGAGGTTTATTCGGGCTGGAATGCACTGGCAGTTTCGGGTTTATGCGCGGCGTTTCTCGAAACTCGAGAGGCGCGTTTTTTAGATGCTGGGCGGCGAATTTTTGAAGCGATTAAGACGCGTTTTGTGCAGGAAGATAGCCTGTTTGCACACGCGCGATCTCTGAGTACACCCCATTTTTTGCTGGATCAGGTTTTAATTATTCGCGCTGCTCTCGATTTGTTTGAGGTGCAAGAACGCGAGACCGATTTGTTATTTGCGCGAGTGCATGCAGATCGGGTTATGACAGCTTTTGCCGATTCTTCGGGTGCTTTGAAAGACCGAACGCCGGAGGCAGAGGTCTCGAACTCACCCGCTATTGATCGGTGGTTGCCTTCGGGAAATGGTGTGGCGGCGCAGGTTTTAATGCGGCTTTTTGTGCATACGAAAATGCCGCGCTATCGAGATCGAGCAGAGACAATTTTGACAGTTCTGATTGGACCCAATATAGATCGTATCGGATATGCTGGCGCACTGAATCGCGCGTTGGCACTATTTGTTCGAGAAAGCGAAAACTAATGGCTAATAATCGGTTGCTCATTGTCGGTGCATCGGGCTTTTTAGGCCACGCACTTTGCGATGTATCCGGTGGTGACTGGGAGCGAGTACCTGTGTCGCGTAGTGGCTCAAGAGGACATCTTGTCGTAGATTTAACACGGCCCGATTTGGTGCACGAGGTGGTAGCGCAGGTGCGCCCTCAGTGGGTGATCAATTCAGCAGCTATGACAAGCGTTGATGGATGTGAGCGAAATCCCGGGCTTGCACATGCGATACACGTCGATGGAACGCGCAATTTGGTTCAAGCGTGTGAACGGGTTGGATGTGGTCTGGTGAACTTATCGACCAATTATGTGTTTGATGGAAAGAAAGGGCTTTTTGCTGAGGCCGATGAAGCACATCCGGTGAATGTGTATGGACAGACCAAGTTAGAAAGCGAAGTTGTTCTGTTGAATGCACTTTGTCCCGGCATTGTAGTAAGAACGGCGGTGTTGTACGGTTTTCGCCCGTCTTGTCGGCCCAATTTTGTAACCTGGGCCATTTCATCGCTGGCGGGCCGCGAGGCGATTCGCGTGGTGACAGACGAGTGGACAAATCCGACTTTTGTCGATGAACTCGCCGCGTTTATATTAAAATTGTGCCGCACGGACTTTCGCGGTGTGGTGCATTTTGGTGGAGCGGATTTTTTGACGCGCTTTGAAATGGTCGAGCGGATTTGTGCGGTGATGGGGCTTGACCTTTCGCTGGTATCTGCCGTAACGTCTGCAGAATTTGGGCGGGCCGCACAGCGTCCGCTGCGAGCCGGGTTGACAACCACACTTGCCAGAACATTATGTGATGATATTGTGCCTGCCTCTTTTGAACATAACTTGAGGCAATTAAAGGGTGTTTCCCAAAAGATCGCTAATACCTATGCCTGATAATACACTCCGCATTTCTCTGATTACGCCCACCTATAACGAGCGCGAGAATATTTCCTTATTGGTCGAAGAAATATTCGACGTTTTGAAAGACTATTCCGACATTGATCTCGAATTGATTGTGGTTGATGACAATTCTCCCGATGGTACGGGAGAGGTGGCCGAATCACTTGTAGATCGCTATCCTGTGCAGGTGGTTCACCGCGCCGGAAAATTGGGATTGGGCAGTGCTGTGATGGCCGGTTTTGAGCAGGCAGAGCGGGATCTTTTAGGTGTGATAGATGCCGATTTGAGCCACGATCCCATTATTTTGCCTCAACTCATTTACGGGTTGCGAGATCACGATCTGGCGATTGGCAGCCGATTTGATGCGGATAGTCACGTCGAACAATGGGCCTGGTACCGCAGGATTATTTCTCAATTGGGGGTATTTCTCGCCCGGCAATTAACCGGCGTACAAGACCCACTGGCGGGCTATTTCTTTTTGCATCGGCGCGTTATTGAAGACATGGTATTGACTTCACCAGGGTATAAAATTTTGCTGGAGATTCTGGTCAAGGGGCATTATAAGTCTTTTATAGAGGTGCCCTTCGTGTTTCGCAACCGGCAACACAGCAGCAGCAAATTGAACTGGACTGAGTACTATTTATTTATGAAGCAATTGGTGACATTCTATTTTTTGCGAAAAAAGACCAACGCCGATAATAAATGAGTCTGGTATTTTGGCTTGACAGAGGGGCAATAGGCTTTTATGTTGAGCACTGATTTGTGCAATTTTTTGTAATTGGAGGCGTTTATGGCAGAGCAGCACGAACTCAATACCCAGATATCTCTTCCGCTTTCCAAAGCGGTTGAGATCAGCTTTAATAGCGTTAAGATTCGATTTGGCCGGTCTTTGATTACGGTGAGTGGCATTGTGCTTGCTATCGCTTTTTTGATGTCGATTTGGGCAGGCAATGCCATTATTGACGGTTTGATGGGTGCTGGCGATCCCAAGATTAACCTGATCTTGCAGCAAAAGGGCGTTGAAATTGATCCCGATAGTGCCGCTGCGATCCAGCAACGATCAAAGGATCAATGGCTGGTGGTGTTGTCGCTGCTCGTGTGTTTGGTGGGTATTGCCAATGCTATGCTGATGTCTGTTACCGAGCGGTTCCGCGAGATTGGCACTATGAAATGTATGGGCGCATTGGACGGATTTATTATTAAATTATTTATTCTCGAATCGACGTTTATGGGTGCAGCGGGCACGGTTATTGGCGTGGTCGTTGGGTTTTTGCTGACTGCATTGCTCAATATGTCGAGTTTTGGTACAGTGATTTTCGATCACCTTCCCATGGTTCAAATCCTTCAAGATGGTGTTCAAGCTATTGTCATTGGCTCTTTTTTGTCGCTGATTGGCGGTATTTTACCGGCCTATCGCGCTGCCAAGATGGAGCCGGTTGATGCGATGTCATTGGAAGTTTAAATGACAAACCGATTGTGAGGTGTTTTATGGCTGCCGAAGAAAAAACAGAAACGAATGCAGAGGCCGAAGAGGCAACGGTTGTACGCACACAGGATGTGAAGAAGGTGTACATAATGGGCGAGGAGCAGATTCACGCACTCAAAGGTGTGGATCTGGAAGTGACGCAGGGAGAATACCTGTCCATTATGGGACCTTCTGGGTCGGGGAAGAGTACTTTGTTTAATATGGTGGGTGGATTGGACAAGCCGACCGAGGGCAAGGTTTATATCGACGATGTCGATGTCGCCCAACTCGACGCTTATGAACTCGCGTGGTTGCGCTGTCGAAAGATCGGTTATATTTTTCAATCGTATAATTTGATTCCGGTGATGACAGCGCTTGAGAATGTGACCCTGCCGATGGTGTTTGCCGGGCTGACGAGCGACGAGGCACGCGATAAGGGTGTAGAATTGTTGACACAGGTCGGTCTGGGCGAGCGCGTGATGCACAAGCCTTTTGAGCTTTCAGGCGGTCAGCAGCAGCGCGTGGCTGTTGCGCGGGCTTTTGCCAACGATCCAGCGATTATTCTGGCTGACGAGCCGACTGGGAATCTCGATTTGAATACGGGGCGGGAGATTATTGAGTTGTTGCGCCGGATGAACGAGGAGTCGGGCGTGACCGTGATTTCAGCGACACACGATCACAAGATGCTGTCGGTATCCGACCGCGTGGTGTGGGTGCGCGATGGCCGCGTAGATCGCATTATTGATCGCGACGAGTTGAAAATTGAGGTGGGCACGATTGACGGTCATGAATAAACTTCCTTCTTGACAATTTGTTTTAGAATTTGTTATCTTTGGCGCACTTGATAATGAATTTTACTCAACACGCTCTCGATAAACTTAAACTTTATGGAATTGATCCAGATGCTGTAACAAAAAGCAGTTCAATACACACCTTCTACGACAAAACTCAAAGCACCGATATCAAAATCATTCGCATTACGGGCATACTATTCGTTCTTGTCATTGATCCGGGCACTAAAAATCTTATTACAATTTATCGAACAGATCAAAAAATCATTGACAACCGACAGAAGACAAAAAGATGGATTTAAACTTTAGACCTGAACTTTTTGAAAAAAAGATTGATCCTGAAACCGGAAATATTCTTTTTTTCCGGCGAGATATGCGAGGTATATCTGATCAGGTGATTGAAGGTGATGGTTTTACAGTTGAATTTAAGGACAATCAGGTTTATCTGGTTGATATCTTTAACGCAAAAAAAGTGATGGGGAACCTTTTAAAAACCATCCCGGCTGAAGAACTTGTCTCATAACGTTGTGTCTGTTTTAATTGAAAATTGGACTCTAAAATGAACGCTTTGACATCCCACTTCTGGTATTTTTGGCGTCGATTTGACGGCCGATATTATTATCGCCGCCCGTCCAAGAGTGTGGTTTGTCCTGCGTTTTAAGTGTGATGTAAGTGAATAAAAGTACGAGGTCGTGGGCAAACTGCTCACGACCTTTTTTGTTTCTGACTTTTCATCTGCGCCCATCTGCGGATTTGACTTTAAGGATTTTTCAGTGATTCAACCCGATCTCAAGACTGTCGAGAAGCTGAGCGAAGGCTGTGGCCTCGTTCCCATTTCCAGAGAACTTCTCGCGGATACAGAGACGCCTGTTTCGGCTTATTTGAAAATTCGCGCCAGATCATCGCATGCATTTTTGTTTGAAAGTGTGGTGGGCGGTGAACAGATTGGGCGGTATTCGTTTTTGGGCGTGGATCCGTTTTTGGTTTTTCGTTCGCGCGGAACAAAAATTTCGGTTGAATATACGACGACGGGTGAACTGCGACTATTTGACGGGGAGCCTATCGAGGTATTGCGAGGTTTGTTAAAAAAATACCACTCGCAACACGTGGAAGGGTTTCCTCGATTTACAGGCGGTGCTGTGGGCTACGTGAGTTATGATGCCGTGCGTTTGATTGAGCGCATTCCCGAGACGGTTGAAGACGATCTCGGTCTGGATGATATGTTTTTTTCATTTTACGATTCGGTGCTGGCATTTGACAATGTGACACACAAAGTGCATGTGATGGCCAATGTGCATACAGAGGGCGATTTGGAGGCTAATTACGCGGATGCAGTCAAGCGGATCGATGCACTGATTGAGCTACTGGCGCAACCTGCGGATGCGTCCTTAAAGCCAGGGACGAGTTCGTGCGCGGTGACTTCAAATACGAGCAAAGAAGCGTATATGGATGTGGTGGCGCGTTGCAGAGAATACATCGTGGCAGGTGATATTTTTCAGGTGGTGCCTTCGCAGCGTTTTGCAATGGATGTGACGGTGGAGGCGCTGGATATTTATCGGGCGTTGCGGACGGTGAATCCGTCGCCTTATATGTTTCACGTCGATTTGATAGATCATCAACTCGTGGGCGCGTCGCCCGAGTTGCTCGTCCGGGTAGAAGATGGGGTGGTGCAGGTGCGACCTATTGCGGGGACGCGGTGGCGAGGTAAAACAGAGGCAGAAGATCAGGTGCTGGCACAGGAGTTGTTGGCAGATAAAAAAGAATGTGCCGAGCATATTATGCTGGTGGATCTGGGACGCAATGATGTGGGACGCGTTTCCAGGTTTGATACGGTGTGCGTGACCGAGCAGATGACGATTGAACGCTATTCGCATGTGATGCATATCGTTTCGAATGTGCGCGGCGAATTGCACGAGGATGTCGATGCGCTGGACGCGCTTTTTGCCTGTTATCCTGCTGGTACAGTGTCGGGCGCGCCGAAGATTCGTGCGATGGAGATTATCGACGAGATGGAGCCAACGCGCCGCGGGCCTTATGCCGGTGCAGTGGGTTATATCGATTTTGCGGGCAATATGGATACGTGTATTGCCATTCGCACGATGGTGATTAAGGATGGCAAAGCGTATGTGCAGGCAGGGGGTGGCGTGGTGTTCGATTCAGAGCCGGAATACGAATATCAGGAGACCGTGAACAAAGCGCGGGCACTGTTTCGGGCGGTAGAGATGGCTGAAGGAGGAGAGTTGTTGTGATTTTCGTTATTGATAATTACGATTCTTTTACTTATAACCTCGTTCAATATCTCGGGGAACTGGGTGCGGATCTGGTGGTGTATCGCAATGATCAAATCTCACTTGAAGAGATTGATGATATGGCACCTGAGAAGATCGTGATTTCTCCTGGTCCATGCACACCTAACGAAGCGGGGATTTCCGTGGCTCTGGTGCAGCATTTTGCCGGGAAAATTCCGATTTTAGGGGTTTGTCTGGGGCATCAATCTATTGGACAGGCGTTTGGTGGAAAAATTGTGGGCGCGCCGACAATTATGCACGGGAAGGTGTCGGAGATTCATCATAGAGGGGATTCTATTTTTGAGGGATTACCTGAGCCGTTTATTGCCACGCGCTACCACTCTTTGATAGTGGAGAGAGATAGCCTTCCCGATTGTCTGGAGATTACAGCAGAGACCGATGATGGCGTGATTATGGGTTTGCGCCATCGAGATATGGCGGTAGATGGCGTGCAGTTTCATCCCGAATCGATTTTGACGGATGAGGGTAAGAATTTGCTGCAAAATTTTCTCGATGCATGATTTGTGAGCCGAGGAGCTGAGCATGACTATACAAGAGGCGATTGCAAAAGTGATTGAAGGTGCGGATTTGAGCCAGGGTGAGATGACGGATGTGATGAATCAGATTATGTCGGGCGAGGCGACGGATGCTCAGATCGGCGCGTTTTTGATTGCGTTGCGCGTGAAGGGTGAGTGTGTTGATGAGATTGCCGGGGCCGCGTCTGTGATGCGCGAGAAGGCAACGCCTATTGCGACAAAGCACGATGTGATTGTCGATACTTGTGGCACGGGGGGCGATCATTCGGGCACGTTTAATATTTCGACGGCGGCGGCATTTGTCGCGGCTGGGGCGGGTTTGTGTGTGGCCAAACACGGCAACCGCGCGGCGACGAGTCAGTGTGGTAGCGCGGATGTGCTGGGTGCATTGGGTGTGAATATTGAGGCATCGCCCGAGACGGTGAGCAGGTGCCTGGACGATGTGGGGATTGGGTTTTTGTTTGCTATTTCGTTGCATGGGGCGATGAAATACGCGATTGGGCCGCGTCGGGAAATTGGTGCACGGACTATTTTCAATGCGCTGGGACCGCTGAGCAATCCGGCGGGCGCAACGCGGCAGGTGGTCGGTGTGTACAGCCCGGCATTGACCGAGACACTCGCTGGTGTTTTGGGGACTCTGGGGGCGGAGCGCGCGTTTGTCGTTCACGGTTCGGATGGTTTGGATGAGATGACCTTGACGGGTCCGACGAGGGTGAGCGAATTGAAAAATGGATCGGTTTCGACGTATGATGTATTACCCGGGGACTTTGGGCTGATGCAGGCGCCAGCCGACGCGTTAAAAGGTGGAGATGCCGATTATAATGCAGAGATTACGCGGTCGATTCTGAATGGCGAAGAAGGTCCTCGGCGAGATATTGTGTTGTTGAATGCGGCGGCGGCAATTGTGGCGGGGGATAAGGCGCGTGATTTGAACGAAGGCGTGCAGGTCGCTGCTGAAGTGATTGATTCGGGCAAGGCGTTGGAGAAGTTGGAGGGGTTGGTTGCGGCGAGTCAGGAATGATTGGAGTGAGGTAAAATGGCCCTCTCTGTAGGTGTTGCTGGTTTGCGATTTGGCATGTCCTGGGCGCGGGTGTTTGATGCGTATGCCGAGACTGAGTTGGTCGCTGTTTGTGATATTCAGGAGGAGAGACAGGACGAGGCAAAAGAGCAGTTGGGTGTCGATGTTTGTTATGCGGCTTTTGATGATCTGGTCGCCGATGAACGGGTTGATGCGGTGGCTATTTTTACGCCCGCGCCGCTTCATGCAGAACATGTGATTCGAGCGATTCGGGCAGGTAAGCACGTTTTGTGTGCCGTGCCCGCTGCGCTGACTATGGATGAGGCAAAGGCATTGGTCGAGGTCGTTTCAAAAAGTGATCGCATTTATATGATGGCTGAGAATTGGGTCTATGAACCCAGTGTGGTGCGTGCGAGATCGCTTTATGAAGCGCGGAAGTTGGGGCGTATTTACTATGCCGAGGCCGAGTATATTCACGGTCTAAAAGCGTTGAGACGACATTCCGATGGGCGGCCGACCTGGCGGAATGGTCTGCAACCCCTTCTTTATCCGACACATGGGACGTCGCCGTATTTGAATATGACGGGTGACCGTTTGGTTGAGGTCATGGCTGTTTCGGCATCGGGACGAGATGAGTTTTTAGAAGGGTATGAAGCAGATTGGGTACAGACGGCTTTGTTTCGAACTGAAGAAGGCGCGGTGTTCAGGTTGACAAATTCGTTTCAGAATGTGCATGGGATGAGCCATTTCTTGAGTTTTTATGGCGATGAGGGTTCTTTAGAGACGGGGAGATTTCGCGAAGCCCGAACGGTGTGTTATTATTCGGTGGGGAATAAGGAGCAGGTGACGCGAGAAGAATGTTGCCATCCCGAGTTGCCCCAGTTTTCGGACGCGCTCGGTGCAGGGCACGGCAAAACGAGTATGCTCATTGTTTTGGATTTTGTGCAGGCGATTGTGAATGGATTGCGATCGCCGATAGATTTGATGCAGGCACTGGATATGACACTGCCGGGTATTGCGGGGTTGCAGGCTGTGCGCGAAAATGGATGGGTGTCTGTTCCAGACCCGCGGTCCTGGCTTTAGCACTGTCTGAGGATGGTGGGATTTTATGGCCGGTAATATTCTCGACAAAATTGTGGCGTATAAACGCAGGTTTCTCGCCAGGTGTATGGCGCAGACGCCGTTTGAGGAGATGGCGCAGTTGGCTGAGGAGGCGCCGGAACCGCCTTCGTTTTTTGATGGGCTGATAGATGGGGATGATATTGCTTTGATCGCCGAGGTGAAAAAGGCTTCGCCGTCTAAGGGTGTGATACGCGGGGATTTTGACGCAGTGGGCATTGCGAAAATTTATGTGGAAAATGGGGCTTCGGCGCTTTCGGTATTGACGGATGAGAAGTTTTTTCAGGGATCGGCAGATTATTTAACTCAGATTTCAACAGTTGTCGATCGGCCCATTTTGCGAAAGGATTTCACGGTTGATCCCTATCAGATTTACGAGGCGCGCGCGATTGGGGCTTCGGCTGTGTTGTTGATTGTGTCGATTTTAACGCCTCGAGAATTGTCTTCATTTATAGCGAAGAGTCGGGCATTGGGTCTGGATGCGGTGGTGGAGGTGCATGAGAGCGAGGAACTGATGGTCGCGCTCGATGCGGGTGCGGAGATTGTTGGGATTAATAATCGAAATTTGAAAACTTTTGATACGTCTCTGGATACGACTTATGGGTTGATCGATCACATACCCGATGAGGTGTTGAAGGTGAGCGAGAGTGGTATTTATACGCGCGAGGATGTTGTCGCGCTTCGAGATGCGGGCGCAGATGCGGTGCTGGTGGGCGAGAGTTTGATGCGAGAATCGGATATTGCCGTTAAGTTGCAGGAGCTGATGGGGTATGGTGCAAGCTAAAATTTGCGGTGTTACAAATCGGGATGATGCGCTGTGCGCGGTTGATCATGGTGCAGATGCTCTGGGGTTTAATTTTTACGAGAAGAGTCTCCGCTATATCGCACCCGAAAAAGCCGGAGAAATTGTTTTTGATTTGCCGCCATTTGTGACTCCCGTAGGGGTGTTCGTGAATGCATCGGAGCGAGAGATTGATATAGCCGTGAAGTTGGCGGGGCTACGGGCGATTCAATTGCATGGCGATGAACCTCCCGAAGCATGTCTGGGGCATGCGGTTCCTGTGATTCGCGCGCTTCGCGTGGGATGTGATTTTGATGTGCAGACTCTGCTCTCATATCTGGTCAATACTTTCTTATTGGATACAGAGAAAGCGGGTTCTTACGGCGGTACGGGGGAGACCTTTGACTGGACAAAGGCAGTAGAAGCAAAAAGGTATGGGCGCATTATTCTTGCCGGTGGGCTAAATCCGGACAATATTCGGGAGGCGATTGAGCGAGTTGATCCATACTCAGTGGATACGAGTAGTGGCGTAGAATCCGAGCCGGGAAAGAAGGATCACAAAAAAGTGAAGGATTTTTTGGCGCGCGTAAAGGCGTGATATGAATATGGAGATAAAAACGTGGATGTATTAGACGATTTGGCATTTCGTGGCTATATTTTTCAGATGACAGATGAAGATAAGCTCCGCAGGCGTTTGGCAGAGGGGCAGATGACATTGTATTGCGGATTTGACCCCACAGCCGATAGTCTGCATGCGGGCAGTCTGGTTCCGATTATGGGATTGCGTCGCTTTCAAGATGCGGGGCACAAGCCCATTGCACTCGTGGGCGGGGGCACGGGATTGATCGGCGATCCGAGCGGGAAAACAGAAGAGCGACAGCTGAATTCACTGGAGGTGGTGCATGCATATACCGAGAGCCAGCGCGCGCAATTGGAAAAGTATCTGGATTTTAAGGCTGTGCACAATTCGGCGCTGATGGTGAGCAATTATACCTGGCTTTCAGAGTTGCGTACGATTGAATTTTTGCGCGATGTGGGCAAACACTTTTCAATGGGATATATGCTGGGCAAGGAGTCGGTGTCGTCGCGTCTTTCAACCGGGATTTCGTTTACCGAATTTAGTTATATGGTTTTGCAGGCTTATGACTTTATGGCGTTGAACCGGGAGTATGGCTGTGAGCTTCAGATCGGGGGTAGCGATCAGTGGGGCAATATTACGGCGGGTATAGAATTGTGTCGTCGCGTGCTCAATAAGACTGTGTATGGATTGACTTTCCCGCTGCTGGAAAAATCGGATGGGACAAAGTTTGGCAAGACCGAGACGGGAACGTTATGGATCGATCCCGAGAAGACATCGCCCTATCAGTTTTATCAGTTTTGGGTGAATGCAGCAGATCGCGATGTGGTGAAATTTTTGAAGTTGTTCACTTTTTTGAGCCACGAACAGATAGAGGAGTTGGAACGAGAAGTGGAGGTGCGGCCCGAGAAGCGCGAGGCGCAGCGCGTACTGGCCGAAGAGGTGACGACTTTTATCCACGGTGTGGCCGCAAAGAATCGCGCTGTGCATATTTCCGAGGCGTTGTTTTACGGCAATTTGCGGGATTTGAATGAACAGGAGATAGCAGAAGGGTTTAGCGATGTGCCGTCTTACGCGCTCAATGGTGCCGATGAAGTGGGGTTGATCGATTTGCTCGTGGATGCTCGGATTTCATCGTCCAGGCGACAGGCGCGCGAAGATATCAGGACCGGTGCCATTTATATCAATGGGGAACGTTGGACAAAGGGGCTCATAGGGACTGATGAAAGGCTGGCTGGAAAATATCTGGTGATTCGCCGCGGTAAACGCAGCTACTTTTTGGTGAGGTGGTTGGCGTGACTGGGCAGGTGCATGTAAATTATTCACTAACTGTTTAACTCCAAAGGAAGGATTTTTTTTATGAAAGCACCCTGGATTACCTACCGCCCGGAACTCAAGGTACTCGATTGTACGATCCGAGATGGCGGTTTGATGAATGACCATCATTTTGATGATGATTTTGTGAAAGCCGTGTATGAAACATGTGTCGCGGCGGGTGTTGACTATATGGAAATTGGGTACCGAAACTCCAAGGAGATGTTCCCCAAAGGAGATTTTGGTGCGTTCCGCCACAGCGATGAGGAGGATATTCGCAAAATTACCGGGGATCACGATCCCGAAGCGACGGGGATGAAACTCGCAATTATGGCCGATGCGGGCAAGAGCGATTGGGCCGAAGATATTCTGCCAGCCAGCGAGAGCGTGGTCGATATGGTGCGCGTGGCGTGTTATGTCGAGCAGATTCCCGAGACTGTCGAAATGTTGCTCGATGCCCACGAGAAGGGGTATGAAACGAGTTGTAATATTATGGCGATTTCGACTGTGCAAGATGTCGAGATTGATCAGGCATTAGAAGTGTTGGTGCAAACCCCTGTGGGCACGATTTGCGTTGTGGATAGTTTTGGTGCGCTGTATCGCGAGCAGGTCGATATGCTCGTGCGAAAATACATGGACGCGACCAAAGGCTCGGGCAAAGAGGTGGGCATTCACGCGCACAACAATCAGCAACTGGCATTTGCCAATACCATTGAGGCCATTATTTTAGGGGCCAATCGGATCGATGCCACTGTGGATGGATTGGGGCGCGGTGCGGGCAATTGTCCCATGGAATTGTTGCTCGGTTTTTTGCGCAATCCCAAGTTTAAGATACGTCCCGTCTATAAGTTGCTGGAAGAGCATTTTGTCAAGTTGCGCAGCGAAATGATGTGGGGGCCTCTGGTGCCCTATAATATCACGGGCCAGCACAACCAGCATCCCCGCGAGGCAATGGCATTGCTCGATGGTGATGACCGCGATCAGTATCTGGCGTTTTACGATCAGGTCGTTGGGGATATTTAAGAGGATATACAATATGGCTGTAAACGCGAGTGATTTGCCCGATGCGCACGGGCATTTTGGGCCTTATGGTGGGCAGTATGTGCCCGAAACGCTTATGGCACTCTTGGAAGACCTGGAGGCCGCTTATCGGGAGGCAAAGCGAGATCCTGAGTTTTGGGCTGAACTGGATCGATATTTGGGCGAGTATGTCGGGCGGCCCACGCCGCTTTATTTTGCCGAGCGGTTGACAGGAGAACTCGGCGGGCCTAAAATTTATCTTAAGCGCGAAGATCTCGCCCATACGGGGGCGCATAAAATCAATCATGCCATGGGGCAGATTTTGCTTGCTAACCGAATGGGCAAGACACGGATTATTGCTGAGACCGGTGCCGGGCAACACGGCGTGGCAACGGCAACTGTGGCGGCGATGTTCGGTCTCAAATGCGAAATTTACATGGGTGTCGAAGATATGGAACGGCAAGCGCTCAATGTGTTTCGCATGCGGCTCCTGGGAGCGAAAGTTACGGGTGTCCATTCGGGTAGCAAAACGCTGAAAGATGCGATTAATGAGGCTATCCGCGACTGGGTGACCAATGTAGAGGATACGTTTTATATTTTTGGTTCGGTTTTGGGACCGCATCCCTATCCGATGATTGTGCGCGATTTCCAGCGGGTTATTGGCGTTGAAGCTCGTGCTCAAATTTTGGAGAGAGAAGGCCGATTGCCCGATGTACTCGTCGCCTGTGTGGGCGGGGGAAGCAATTCTATCGGGTTGTTTCACGCTTTTTTGGATGATACCAATGTGCAGATGATCGGCGTGGAGGCCGGCGGGCACGGTATTGCGTCTGGCGAGCATGCTGCGCGATTTAATGGTGGCGATTTGGGAGTTTTGCACGGTGCACGCATTTATGTGTTGCAAGATGATGATGGGCAAATTGCGTTGACGCATTCGGTATCGGCTGGTCTCGATTATTCGGGTGTGGGGCCAGAGCATTGCTATTTGCGAGATATGGCGCGTACGGCTTATACGTATGCGACGGATGAGGAAGCTCTCAGTGCTTTTGAGTTGCTCAGTCATACCGAAGGGATTATTCCCGCTTTGGAGAGTTCTCACGCGATTGCCCATGTTTGCAGGTTGGCCCCCGAGATGAGTCGAGATCAGATTGTGGTGGTCAATTTATCGGGACGCGGGGACAAAGATGTGCAACAGGCGGCGCGATTTATAGAAGGAGTGAGATGACGCGGATTGGACGGCGGTTTGATGATTTGAGAAAAACGGGCAGGACGGGCTTTGTCGCATATATTACAGCGGGTGACCCGGACTTAAATACCACGCATCAGGTGGTGTTGGAGTTGGATCGGCGCGGTGTGGATGTTCTGGAATTGGGTGTTCCCTTTTCAGATCCTCTGGCCGATGGTCCCGTGATTCAGGAGGCGTCACAACGCGCTTTAGATGCAGGTGCCACGCTCGAGGGCGTGTTGTCTATGGTTGCAGGTGTGCGGGCTGAGACCGAAATCCCCATTGTGCTGTTTACGTATTATAATCCGATTCATCGCTACGGTGTGGAGCGCTTTGTAAAACGCGCTGCTGATGTGGGCGTAGATGGTGTGCTGATGCTGGATCTGCCCCCGGAAGAGGGCGGCGATTACAAAGCGCAGATGGATGCGCATGGACTGGATACGATTTTTCTCATGACGCCTACCACGCGCGATGATCGGATGAAGCTGATTGCGTCGCATACCAGGGGTTTTGTCTATTATGTGTCGCGCACCGGGGTGACGGGAGAGCGCGATTCTCTGGCTGATGAAATTCAAAGCAAGGTGTCTGCGATATGCCAGTACACAGATATGCCCGTTGCCGTTGGGTTTGGTATTTCAACGCCTGAGCATGTATCGGAAATTGCGCAGTATGCCGATGCGGTTGTGGTTGGTAGCGCGATTGTACGTCGTGTGGGGGAATACCAAAACGATGTCGATCTGGTTTCAAAGGTCGGTGCTTTTGTCGGGTCTTTGATCGGCCCTTTGAGAGAAGGTGTGTAGGTTATGGAGAGGGATCTGGATTTCTGGCGCGAAAAAATTGATGCCTTAGATGATCAAATTCTCGAGTTGCTCAATGAGCGTGCCCGGTATGCGCTGTCTGTGGGAAAAATTAAGCAGGTCGAGGGTTTGCCCCTGCATGCCCCCGACCGAGAAACCCTGATTCTCAACCGCATTCGCGAATTGAATAACGGTCCTTTGAGTCACGAAGCAGCACAACGCATTTTTAGACAGATTATCGATGAGTCACTGCGGTTGGAAGAAGATTCCGCAGAGTTTTAAAAAAGGTAATTATCATGAGTTTCAAACGGATTCAGCCCATTCCCAGTGCAGAAGAAATCCAGGATGTTTTGCCACTGCCCGATGATTTGAAGGCTAAGAAAGAAGAACGCGATGCCGAGATTCGGGCTATTTTTGAGCGCAAGAGCGATAAGTTTTTGTTGGTTATTGGTCCTTGCTCGGCTCATAATGTCGATGCGGTGTGCGAATATGTGAATCGCCTGGCGCGGCTTCAAGAGCAGGTGATGGACAAGTTGGTGCTCGTGCCGCGGATTTATACCAATAAGCCGCGCACGACCGGCGAAGGGTATAAGGGCATGGCCCATCAGCCCGATCCCAAAGGTATGCCCGATATGGTTGTTGGGATTAAGACCATTCGGCAGATGCAGATTCGCGCTTTTCGCGAGTCGCATTTGACGGCTGCCGATGAGATGCTCTATCCTTCGAATTTGCCTTATGTGGAGGATTTACTGAGTTATATTGCCGTGGGGGCGCGGTCCGTTGAAAATCAGAACCATCGCCTGACCATTAGCGGTGTCGATGTGCCTGCGGGCATGAAAAATCCGACAGGTGGCGATCTGGATGTGATGTTCAATGCCATTTATGCAGCGCAAATGCCGCATGTATTTTTTCACAATGGCTGGGAAGTCAGTACGTCGGGCAATCCGCTGACGCATGCGGTGTTGCGCGGGGTGTCGTATAATGGGCGGAGTATTCCCAATTATCACTACGAAGATTTGATGCATGTTGCCGAGCAATATCTTACGCGCAAGTTGAGCAATCCGACGATTATTGTGGATACCAATCACAATAATTCAGATAAAACGTTTTCCGAACAGCCGCGTATTGGTCTGGAGGTGATGCGCAGCCGTCGCCATTCCGCGTTGCTTCACAATGTGGTACGCGGGTTGATGGTGGAGAGTTATCTGGAGGAGGGCGCGCAAAAACCCGAAGAGGGGATATTCGGGAAGTCGATTACTGACCCATGTCTGGGGTGGGAAGATACGGAAGTGTTTGTGAAAGACCTGGCGGGTCTGGTTTAGGATTTTATGTCGTATCAGGTTATTTGTATGAACGATCCTCCGTTTACAGATTCGACGATTGCCATTGTGGGTGTGGGGCTGATTGGTGGGTCGCTGGGGCTGGCGTTTAAGCGGTTGGGTATTGGACGCGAGATTATTGGTATTAGTCGCGCGGAGACCCTGCGAGAGGCCCGTGCGCTCGATGTGATTGACAGTGGCTATGAATACGACGCGATGGACAGTGGCGTAAAGCGGTCAGATCTGGTATTTTTATGTTCGCCTATTGTGCGTATTCTGGAGCAGTTGCCCTCGGTCGTGAAAGCGGCTTCGCCGGGTTGTATTATTACAGATGTGGGTAGCACCAAGGGCGCGATTGTCGCATGTGCAGAACAGGTTGCGCGTGAAGATGTGCATTTTGTGGGCGGGCATCCCATGGCGGGGTCGGAAAAGAGCGGCGTGGGCGCGGCCGATCCCTTTTTGTTTGAAAACGCGCTTTATGTGCTTACGCCCGCAATTGGTGTTCCCGATCAAATTGTGGATGCGCTTGCTGCACTGGTGCAATGCATTGGTGCGCGTTCTATGCGTATGGAGGCCGAAACCCATGATCGGGTCGCTGCAACGGTGAGCCATTTGCCGCAGATGATGGCTACCACGCTCGTGGGATTGGTGGGCAGGCTCAATGAGGTCGATGGCCTTCCCCTGCAAATGGCGGCGGGTGGGTTCCGCGATTTGACGCGCATTGCCTCCAGTCCGTTTGCGATGTGGCGAGATATTTGTCAGACGAATGCCGGTCCTATTCGAGAGATGATCGATGCGTATCTCGACGCGCTTGTAGCGATACGAGAGAAGGTGGGGCGAGGAGCACTATCAGAAGATTTTGACTCTGCCAACCGCATTCGCGGGGAGATTCCCAGAGATTCCAAGGGGTTTTTGCATCCGCTTCACGAAATTTTGCTGGTGGTGGAGGACAAACCCGGTGTGATTGCCGATGTTGCCTCGCGTTTATCTGACGAAGGGGTTAATATTGAGGATATTGAAGTGCTAAAGGTGCGCGAAGGCGAAGGGGGGACGATTCGGATGGGGTTTGGGCAGCAGGAGGAAGCCGAGCGGTCTGTCGATATTTTGCGAGATGCGGATTATCAAGTGCGGTTGCGGTGACGAATAGACGAATAGACGAATAGACGAATAGACGAATAGACGAATAGACGAATAGACGAATAGACGAACCCCACCCCTTAAAGGCAGTGCTAATCTCGTTCCGTTGATTTGCCAAGGGAGATCGAAAACGTGAGTATGTATGAGGTAAAGGAAGCGCGTGGGCTTATTGGGGAGTGCGATGTTCCGGGGGATCCCGAGACTACGCTGTATTTGCTCGGCGCTGCGGCGATGTTATCGCAGTCGGATTTGACCCTTCACTGCGTGGGTGATGATTGGAAGACCCGCCGCGCATTGGATTTGTTGCGGCGGTTGAATGCACAATTGGAGATTCAGGTGACGCGCTCAAAACCAGTCACTCGCACGGTCAAAGTCCAGGGGTCTGAATTGCGGCGTACGCGCATAGGGGGCGAGCAAACCGCGCTCTTTGTCGATGAAGTGCCTTTTCTCGCTGTGATGGGTACGCAGGCGGCAGGTGAAATGGTTATTCGAGATGGAGAAGATTTGCGTCAGGGAGAGGTTGATCGTCTGGCACTGACGATTCAAAATTTGCGTCAAATGGGGGCTAAGGTAGGCGAAATGCCCGATGGTCTGGTGGTACAGGGGCCTGTGCGCCTTGAGGGAATAGAGGTCGATGCCGGCGGCGATGCCCACATGGGATTGACCTTTGCTCTGGCGGGATTGGTAGCCGAGGGCGAAACTCGGGTGTCAAATACGGGCGATATGTGCCGCGATTTCGCCGGGTTATTTGCCTGTTTATCTACTGTTGTTCAACCAAAAGAGGGAAAATATGAAGATACTTTTTAAGCTCGCGCTATTTGCGATTTTGATGATTCTGGGTGGTGTGGCGTTTATACGCTATACATACAACTGCTCGTGGAGAGAGAGTTTTGATATCGCTGATGAGTTTGTGAATGATTTGTTGGGTGGGAATAAAGGCGGGTGAGACGCGAGATAGAAGCGAGACATTAAAGGCAATCCGTCTCGCCTTTCATCTGCGTTCATCTGCGTAAAACGCTCAAATGAACTGGCCTGAGAAGCGGCCAGTTGTACCCCGCTCACTCGCGTTTTTTCTGCGGATTTTATGACATGAATATTCGCGCAACAAGTCAGGTGCTGGGCGTTATTGGTGACCCGGTGGCTCATTCGTTTTCCCCCGATATGCACAATGCGGCAATTGCCGCATTAGATGTGGATTATTGTTATGTGGCTTTTCACGTGTTGCCCGACCGCGTGGGCGAGGCGATGCAGGGGTTGCGCGGGCTGAATATTCGCGGGTTAAATGTGACTATTCCGCACAAGCTGGCGGTGATGGAACACCTGGATCGCATTTCAGAAGAAGCGCTGGCTGTGGGTGCGGTCAATACTATTTCGCGCGAAGAAGATGAGTTGGTCGGATACAATACGGATGTCTATGGCGTCTTGACGGCATTGCGCGATATTGCGGGGATTGAGACATTTCCCGCGCATTGCGTGGTGCTCGGCGCCGGTGGGGCTGCCCGCGCTGTGACGTACGCGCTGGGGACACAAGAAGGTGTGCAGCGGGTGACGATTTTGAATCGCACGGTCGAGCGCGCCGAGGATCTGGCAGTGGATATGGAAGAAATAACGGGTACAAAAATGGATGTGGGCGCGTTGGATGCCGATGCGCAATACAGAGCGTTTACCGATGCAGGCGTGGTTGTGAATACCACTTCGCTGGGGATGTATCCCGAGGTCAATGCCTCGCCTCTTGACGATGTGAGTGCTGTACATTCAGATTTGGTGCTCTACGATACGGTGTTCAATCCGCTGGAAACGCAGTTGATGCGTGCGTTTCAGTCGGTTGGTGCGCCGGCTTTTGGAGGGTTGGATATGCTGGTTTTTCAAGGGGCGCGGTCTTTTGCGATCTGGACGGGTGTTGAGCCACCGACCGATGTGATGAAAAATGTCGTTGTCAAACGGGTCGGCACAAAAAATGAGAGGTGAGCACAGGGATAGCCCTAAAGCTTCTGCGGGTATCGCGCACGATGTGTTGCTCAAACCAGAAGCCAAGCGCGCTTTTGTGCGACAGATGTTTGACGGGATTGCCCGCAGATACGATTTGCTCAACCACCTGTTGAGCATGGGCGTTGATATTGTTTGGCGAAAAAAGACTATTGACCGATTGCGACCCGGGCCGAACTGGCGCATCTTAGATCTGGCTACGGGCACGGGCGATTTGGGGTTTGAATGCGGCAAGCGCGCTGACGATATTCAGGTGATTGGTGTCGATCCTTCGGTGCCGATGTTGCGCGAGGGCACAAAAAAAAATGAGTCGCGAGCAAATCCGGTCGCGTTTTTGTGTGGTGATGGGGAGTGTCTCCCTTTTGAGGAAGAGACATTTGACGGCGTGACAATCGGATTTGGCATTCGCAATGTGGCCGAGTTGGAAACGGCCCTGAGTGAGATGTGTCGCGTGCTCAAGGTGGGTGGGCGCGTGGCTGTGCTGGAGTTTTCCAGGCCGCGAACCCCTGTGTTTCGCGGCCTTTACAATTTTTATTTTCAGCGTATTTTGCCTCGTATTGGACACATGGTCTCCCGCGATCCGAATGCCTATCGATATTTGTATGAATCTGTGATGCTTTTTCCCGAAGGTGATGATTTTTGTCGGCGATTGTCCGATGCGGGATTTGTCGATATACAGGCAGTTCGGTTGAGCTTTGGGATTGCAACCATTTATCTGGCTTCGAAATCGTAACATGTCTTTGACGCTCATACAAATCGTGTTGATTCTCGCTCCCATTTTATTGGGCGCGTCTATTGTGGCCTATTGGCGATTGCGACGTCATGTGTCCAATGCGCAAGAGCCTGTGGTGGTTTTTTTGCAGAAGCGATGGGATGTGTTTTTGATAGTGATGGGGGGTATTGTGCTGTTTCGGGGAGCTGCGATCTCAGATGGCGTGGGATTTGTGCCGCAATTGTTCGGTTTTTTGCTGTCTCTCGAATTTTTTTATATCGCGTATGCTACTATTCGCGTAACTATGAGTGAGCGCGGATTGCTGATGGGTATGCGCTATATGCCCTGGCAGCGTTTTTCGAGATATGTGTGGCGTACAGAGCGCGATTTGGAACTCATTTCTCAACGAAAAAACTATCGATTTCGGGTGCCCGTACAGATTAAGGCCGATGTACAGAAAATTTTGGATTTGGATATTTTGAAATAAGGGAACTGGAGGAGAGGTAGTCTTTTATGGTCAATCCTTTTGTCGAAGAAATTGTATTGCAGGTGTCAAAAGCAACTGAGATGTCTTGTGGCGATGTGAGAGCGCTGATCGAAACGCCGCCCAAACCCGAGATGGGCGATTATGCATTGCCGTGTTTTACACTGGCTAAAATTTTTCGCAAAGCACCCCATCTTATTGCCGAAGAGCTATGTGCACAAATTGCGACGGGTGATCGAATTTCAGAGGTGCGTCCCGCGGGTCCGTATCTAAATTTTTTTGTGCCGAAGGCCAATTTGGTGGAGGGGACACTCTCGGTAGTTCTCGAACAAGGTGCGGATTACGGGCGCGGAGATCAAGGCGTTGGAAAGACGATTGTGATCGATTTTTCGCATCCCAATATTGCCAAACCATTTGGCATTCACCATCTGCGGTCAACGGTGATTGGCAATGCTTTGCGAAATATTTATCGGGCGTTGGGCTACGAAGTGATTGGGGTGAATCATCTGGGCGATTGGGGATCCCAGTTTGCGAAATTGATTCTGGCGTGGAATTACTGGGGTGAGGGCGAATTGACGGCGGATATTACCATTCAGAAGTTGCTGGAACTCTATGTTCGAATTAACGAAGAGATTGAAGACAATCCCGAACTCGAACAAGAAGCCCGCGATTGGTTTCGCCGCCTCGAAGACGGCGATGAAGAAGCAGTGCGGATGTGGCAGGTGTGTGTGGATGTGAGTTTTAAGGAGTTTGATCGCGTTTACGATATGCTGGGCATTGGGTTTGAGTCGATTGCTGGCGAGAGTTTTTATCAGGATAAGATGTCCGCGACATTGGATCGATTGCGGTCAAAGGGGTTGCTGACCGAGAGTGACGGCGCAACTATTGTGGATTTGGAAAAATGGGATATGCCGCCTTTGATTGCATTGCGAAGCGACGATGCGACATTGTACGGTACACGCGATTTGGCCGCGCTGGAGTACCGGTGGGAAACATATCGCTTTGAAAAGTTGCTCTATGTGGTGGATGTAGCGCAATCGCTGTATTTTCGCCAGTTGTTTCAGGTGTTGGAATTGATGGAACACGACTGGCGAGAAAAATGCGCGCATGTGCAATTTGGGCGGTTGCGATTCAAAGATGGCAGTGGGGCCTCAACGCGCAGGGGCAATGTGGTTTTTTTAGAAGATGTGCTGAATCGCGCGATTGAGTTAACGCGGAAAATTATTGCCGATAAGAATCCCGATTTGCCAAATAGTGATCAGATTGCACGAGATGTGGGCATTGGTGCGATTATTTTTGCGGATCTGGATTCCAAAAGGACGCGCGATATTGTGTTTGATTGGGACGAGGTTCTAAATTTCAACGGCGAAACCGGTCCCTATCTGCAATATACTCATGCGCGATATTGCAGTGTGTTGCGGCGTTATGACGGTACTTTGCCGCCGCGGGATATCGACTTCGCGTTGTTAAATGAACCAGAAGCCATTGAGGTCGTCAAATGTCTTGCGCGTTTCCCCGGGCAGATTCAAAAGGCTGCGGACGAATACGAACCCTCTGCTGTGACAACGCTTATGATTGAATTGTGTACGGTCGCCAATCGGTTTTACAATGCCCATCAGGTTATTTCTGAACAAGCGGATTTGACGGTTGCCCGCGTTGCACTGGTCTATGCGATTAAGACGGTGCTGGCATCGGGCCTAACTATGCTGGGGATGAAAGCGCCAGAACAGATGTGATACCATATCGTGGAAGAACACTGTGTTTGATCTACCTGATAAACCCATATTCCTCACCGGTTTTATGGCAACGGGGAAAACCAGAGTTGGGCGCATTTTGGCCGGGTGGTTGAAGCGTACCTTTGTCGATACGGATGAATTGCTGGTCGATGCTGCTGGGAAAACAATTCCCGATATTTTTGAACAAGACGGTGAAACCGCGTTTCGCCAGTTGGAACACCAGGCGGTTGTCGTGGCATCGAAGATGGACAATGTGGTCGTTTCTCTCGGCGGTGGTGCCATTACTCAGGAACGGAATTGGGAAGTTATTCGCGAGACCGGCGTATGTCTGTGTTTCCGCGCTTCTGTCGATACAATTTTTGAACGGGTCAGTCGCAAACGCGATGAAAGGCCCTTGCTGGCCAGGCTGGATGACGAGGATTTGAAAAACAAAATTAAGGTAATGATGGCAGAGCGAGAACGTTTTTATGCGCGTGCAGATGCGTTTGCAACCTCGACAAATGATCACACGCCCGAAGATACGGCAGAGACGGCTTTGATTGAATTACAGAGTGTTTTTAGAACCATTGATAAACAGGGACGAACAATGAGGAGGTAAAATGTTGGAAATACACAAAAACTACGTTCTCGACGAAAACCAAAATCCAATCGCTGTGCAGATTCCGCTTGCGGAATTTGAGCGCATCGAAGAGATCATTGAAAATTACGGTCTCTCACGCCTGATGGATGAAGTCCAAGATGAGCCTTGTCTCACAGGAGAAGAAGCATACCAACACTATCGGTCACTGAAAAATGAACTGGAGAGTTGATTATACGGAGAGATTTTTGAGGGAACTGGCCCGCCTCCCCAAACATATTCAAAAACGAGCAGAAGCCATTGTATTTCATCAACTTTCTTCAACTAACCCCTTTCAATTAGGATATATCGAAAGCATGAAAGGATACCGAGACAAATATAAGATCCGCATTGGCAATTATCGTATAGGGATCGCGGTTGAACGAGAAAACAGAGTGATTATATGCCAACGTATTGCTCATCGAAGAGATATTTACAGGATATTTCCGTAGCCAAGGAAGGTGTGATGGAAACGGTGACGGTTGATTTAGGTGATCGAAGTTACGATATTTTAATCGGTCGTGATTGTTTGCGCAATTTGGGCGATTTGTATGTGGAACGCGGGTTGGGAGAAACAGCGGCGATTGTGACCAATCCGACGGTTGCCGCGCTCTATCTCGATACGGTTCAGCAGAGTCTCGCCCGCGCCGGTGTGAAGGTTGTGGTCGTAACGGTGCCCGATGGCGAGCAATACAAGACGCTTGAGACGGCTGGACAGATATATGGCGAGTTGATCGCGGGGGGATTGGATCGCAAGTCCTGTGTTGTGACATTGGGCGGCGGTGTGATTGGCGATATGGCTGGCTTTGTCGCTGCGACGTATTTGAGGGGGATTGATTTTGTGCAGGTGCCCACGACGCTGGAAGCGCAGGTCGATGCCAGTGTGGGGGGTAAAACAGCTGTGGATCACGTATTGGGAAAGAACATGATCGGTGCTTTTCACCAGCCAAAGTGGGTGTTGATCGATACGGCTACGCTCGATACTTTACCTGAACGCGAAGTGCGGGCGGGTATGGCAGAGGTGATCAAGCACGGGATTATACGCGATCCCGGTCTGGTGTCGTTTTTGGAAGATCACATTGAGGGCGCGGCAAGTTTAAGCTTGCCTGCGGATCAGATCAATTGGCTCGTTGCCCAACAGTGTCGCATCAAGGCGGGTGTTGTGGCTGCCGATGAAACCGAGAAAGGCGTGCGCGAAATTTTGAATTACGGCCATACGGTGGGACACGCGCTGGAAGTAGTGACACATTACGATTATTACAAACACGGCGAGGCGGTGTGTTTGGGGATGCTGGCCGCGGGGTATATTGCTATGCAAAAGGGAATGTGGTCGGGGGATGCGTTCGAGCGGCAAAATGCACTTATTGCCCGTCTGGGCATTCCCAAAGGCGTGCCTGATTTGAAGGTCGATGAGGTGTTGGCACGGATGGCAAGCGATAAGAAAGCGCGGGATGGTATCATCCGCTTTGTATTGCCCGAGCGGATCGGAAAAATTGTGCCGCGAGATGATGTGGCACACGAAGAAATCGTTGCGGGGATTCAGTATATGCAGCATCAAGCGTTGGGATAGGAGATTTTTATGAGCGAAGATATTGGTCACGAATGCGGCGTGGCAGCCCTCTACTGGCTCGGGGAAAACGGCGATGCCGGTGATACCGATGATTTTGAAAATGTTGCAGCACTTATGCCGAGTATGTTGCTCGACCTTCAAAATAGGGGACAACTCGCAGCGGGATATTGTTCCTATCACCCCAACCGCGATCATCTTTTACGCACATTCAGAGATCTGGGCGGCGTTACCGAAGCCTTCCGCATGTCGCATCCCGGCAAATACCAGTCCATTATCAACCAATATGCAGGGATAGCTTCGATTGGACATACGCGCTATGCCACCAGTGGTGAAGACGATGTGCGCTACGCACAGCCCTTTGAACGGCAGCACGGGCGTATTTGGAAATGGTTCAGCCTGGCTTTTAACGGCAATCTGGCCAATTACACGCTGTTGCGCGAACGCTTGTTGTCCAAGCAGGGGTATCACTTTACCCTAAATATCGATACCGAAATTATCATGCATACTCTGGCGTATCGATTGAAAGGTGAAAACCCACCCGATTTGGCCGATGTGATGCGTTCGCTTTCCCGAGATTTTGACGGTGCTTATAATATCGCATTTCTCGATGCTTCGGGGCGCATGTTCGTCTCGCGCGATCCGCTCGGTTTGCATCCCATGTGCTGGGGGGTCAAAGGCCGCCTCTTTGCCGCTGCCAATGAATCAACGGCTCTTTCCAATCTTGGTTTTAGCGATATAAAATGGCTCGAACCCGGCGAAATGGTGATTGTCGAAAATGGCAACTTGCGCGTTGCG
Organism: Candidatus Latescibacterota bacterium; assembly: GCA_965205975.1. GTDB lineage: Bacteria > Latescibacterota > UBA2968 > UBA2968 > UBA2968 > VXRD01. The sequence goes on along the minus strand of OZ242195.1, from coordinate 2,721,379 downwards.
CACTATACGGAACCCAAAAAAACAGCTCGTTGTTTTTTTGAGTGGGTCTATTTTTCCAATGTTGCCAGTGAAATTGACGGCCTCAGCGTTTATACTTCTCGCGCTGAGGCCGGTCGTATTTTGGCCGAAAAAGAAAACCAGAAAATTGACGATTCATGTGTGGTTGTGCCCGTTCCCGATACGGCCAAAGCAGCAGCCGATGCCTATGCCCACCACCTGAATATGCCCTGTATGGAAGGTGTGATCCGCAATCGCTATGTGGGGCGCACTTTTATCCAGCCCAAAACTACCCGCTCACAGAGTGCCAAGAGCAAGTACACGTCATTGGCTTCTGTTTTATCGGGCAAGCGCGTTTTTCTCGTCGAAGATTCTATTGTGCGCTCCCTTACGCTTCGCACCCTTGCCCATCAGGTGCGCGATATCGGTGGTGCGACCGAGGTGCATGTGCGCGTGGCCTGTCCGCCCATTGTTGCGCCGTGTTTTTACGGCATTGATATGTCCACCCTGGACGAACTTTTTGCCCCTGAACACGTTCCGGTGCGATACCGCGGTTTGCCCAGCGCACAAACGCTAAAAAAGATGGCTATCGATCTCGATGTCGATAGCCTGAGGTACCTCGATGTTCCCGATCTGGGTTCCAGCATTGGGTGTGAAACAGATACTCTGTGTCTGGGATGTGTCACGGGAAAATATCCCACAACATGGGGCAATCGCCTCATTCGCGAGGCTCGCAAAGACCCCAAGACTGTTGGCCGTCTCTACGGGTGATCTCGTTGCCGAGACTCACCGCTCGCCAAATCGCGCTTCGAGGTCTCGCAATCCTTCGTTGTTTCCCAAAATTGTCAATCGATCATTTTCTCGCAGCACGGTATCGCCGCGGGGAATCACCATGCGCCCGCCGCGGCGCAACATTGCCACGAGACAGCTTTCTGGAAAATTCGTTTCGCGTAGCGCACGGCCAATGAGGTCTGTAGTTGCGTGATTGTGGCGCAATGTCAATAATAAAAAGGCTTCGTCGCGCAACAGGGCTTCTTTTAACTCGACTTCATCGCTGGCGGAGTGCCATTCGCGCAAGAAGTTTTCATCGTCTGCTCGCCGCGCAATTTGTGCGAGAATACGCAAGTGTTGTGAGGGGTCGTGCTCTGGGCTGAATAAGAAAAAGAGCGCGGTTAGCTGCGCTTCTACTTCGTGCCCGGTCAGAGAATCTGTAAACTGGATGTGAATGCCCGGCAGTGATCGCACGAGGACCATTTCGCAGTGTTCAATTCCATCAATCCTCAGATGTGGCAATCCCACGCCGTGCGTCACGGGTGTCGATCCAATATGCGTGCGGTCCAGCAATTGTTTTTCGATTTCATCGATGGTATGCGGCACCCGACCCGCGAGCCAGTCCGCTACCTGCCGCACGACCTCCTCAAATTCAGCCGGGCGATCCAGATCGATGACCAGACTTCGCGCTGCGATCTCTTCGAAGGGATCTTCGTCGCGCAATCCCTTTTCTTTCAGGATGCCCCTCAGTTCGGCATCCAGACCGGTGTATCGATTTTGCCCCCAGCGTTCAAACATGTGATAAATCGCACCATCGCGGGTGACTTTGTCCCGGGCAAATTTAAAGTACCAGATCGTTCCCAGCAGGATCAGTGCAGCAGAAAACAAGGATGGGAGCCAGCCCATTTCGACAATTAACACACACGAAGATACTATGCCGAATAACTGCATCCACGGGTACAGCGGTGAATGATATCCCGAGTCGTAGGAGTCCAACCCGCTTTCGCGCATGACAATTACAGCCAGGCACAACAGCGCGAACATCAATAATTGAAACGCACTGGCCAATTTGGCAATTCTGGTTGGATCGAGAAAGATGAGGATTAAAACAATTACGCCCATTGTCACCAATACCCCCTGGACAGGTGCGCCTTTTGCATTCAAATGCTGAAAAAATCCCGGCATCATGTGGTCGCGGCTCATTGCCAGAGGGTAGCGAGAAGACGATAGCATTCCGGCATTGGCGACCGATGTAAAGGCGAGGAGGGCGGCCACAGAGATGATTATCGCGCCCCAATCACCAAATACGGCTTTGGCTGCTGAGGCAGCGGGCGTTAAATCTCCCACGAGTTGCTCGAGCGGCAATACACCGACCATGACGCCGGTGCCGAGAGCATACACCAGAACCGCTGTGATAAATGATAAGATGACGCCCAGAGGCAAATTGCGCTCGGGATGTTTTATTTCTTCAGATAAACTCGCGACTTTTGTCACGCCGATATAACTGATATAGACCAGCCCTGCTGTGGATAAAATTGTGTGGGTATCTACCTCGAATATCGCGGTTAATCGCGTGCGTTCAATAGTGGGTACGCCCCCCCCGATAAATATCCCCAGAATTATCAACAAACCCAGCACCAGTGCAATTTGAAATCCACCGCTTTTCTCTGCGCCCAATAGATTCAGTATGCCCAGTCCAATCGCAATTGCGACAGCTACGGGAGTTATTGGCAACTCGGGTACATAGAGCGCGATATAAGCTCCCAGGCCCACGAGTGCGAACGATACTTTTAATACGAGTGCCAGCCAGGTGCCAATGCCTCCAAGCGTGCCCATCCACGGTCCGAGGGACCGGTCTAAAAAATAATACACGCCACCTGCGCGAGGCATGGCGGTTGCCAGTTCAATAATGCTGAACATCGCTGGTACCAGTGGAACAGCGGCGATAATATAGGCCAGCACAATGGCCGCACCGGCCTGTTCAGCAGCCAGACCTGGTAATAAAAAGAATCCAGCACTCAGAGTAGCACCCGTTGAGATTGCATAAACACCGAGTAAGCCGATTTCTCGTTTGAGTTTTGCTGTTTTTGGAGTCACTTATTTTCCTTTTAGTGGCTTTCTATTTCAACTCTGACATTTCGGTCTTCGGGCGTAAAAGCTACCAGTGTTATATCGCCATCTCGATAATATGTGCCATCTCGAAAGGCCGCTCTCGTCAGCGCGGGTGTCAGGGGTTTGTCGTTTATTTTTACGCCTGCAACTGTTATTTCACGCAATCGCAATGTGAATTCGGGCACCTGTACGGGTAAATTGAGTGTTATTATTTGTTCTGCCACCTCGATATCGGCCATTTCGCGCGCGATTGCATAGTTGGTAATTTCACTGCATTTGCGCCACTGAGATTTCTCGCCATTGGGATCGCGTTCTTTTAACCTTCGCACAATGGTCTGAAATGCCCGAAATCCGCGCCGATCTTCATTGTGAATCCCGTAAAATCCCTGCCAGTGGCTGATCATCACGGCAGGGTCGCCCGCGTCGATGACTTCGGGCAAACGCCCACCCTGGAGGTCCGATGTGATGTAATAATCTACATCTACCTCGCCATATCCGGTCCACGATCCCGTGCGATCGCCCGTCGCGGCGATCACTTCACCCATTGCCTCGCCGCGCTCGGGTTTGGGATACCACACTGGACAATCTACCGCACCGCTGGACGATACGCGCTTGAATAGATACGGTGTTGGATTGCCCGTTGTCCTGCGCACGGCGTTTTCCGCACATCTGGCATAAAAGTCTATTGGATTGCCAAATCCCCCTGGGCTTGTCACTCCTGCAGGGGTTAATCCCACATTGTGTAAAATCTCACATGCCAGTGCGATATAATTTGTCACCCGCTCTTCTTCGTCGGTTGGCAAATTGTTCCATCCCCATTGTTCCCACACGTTTGGATCAACAGGTTGCAATGTTTCCAGATCTACTACGAAGGTGTGTGTGATCATTTCCGGCGTGATGTCGTAATTGGGCATAATTAGTTCCCGACACATTGCCAACCAGCTTTCCTGCTGCGCTTTGGAGAACAGGGGGAGTCCATGGTCTATTCGCCCAAGCGCTGCGGGACACGGTACCACGCTGAATTTGCCTTTTACATCGTTTTCCAGACAGAATTCGGCAAATTCGCGCGTGAACGATTCCGGATGTACTACAGGTACATCTTCCCAGCGGTAATCCGTTCCATCTACGGCCTGGCGGTCTCGCATAAAAAAATAATTCAAATTTATCAGTACGGTTGAGTCGTCAAAAATTATCGATATCGGCACGCGGTCTAAGGCGTGTTTGTTGATTTCGACTTGCATAACAAGCTCCTGTTTATAGGGGTGGGCTTGAGGAAGTGAGAAGATACCACAATTTTACACCTCTCACAATCCCCAATCATGTTGCTATCCAGAATTTCTTGCATTATCATGACAAATTGTGTACAACGGGTCGCAGTTCATTTAAATTTAAAAATTACAGGAGAATTACCATGGCAGCCGGAATGTATGCAGGCGCAGAATGGGATCCGGAAAACCCGCGCATGCATATTGGTACACAGCGTTTTTCCACATCGGATGAGCATCTCGAATTTCTCGCGCGGTGTGGCGTTACAAATATGGCGATTAACGATGCCAGGGAAGTTACGCCAGATCCCAGTCGCGGCTGGACAGTGGAAGAGATCGTGGAAAAGAAAGAGAAAGCAGCAAAACACGGTATTACCGTGGAAATGGTGGCATTGCCGGTGCAACATCTCAATGTCGATGGTAGTTTTGTGCCCGAGTTTATGCGCGGGAATATGAAGGATGGCGAAAAAGAAATCGAGATTGCCTGCGATATGGTGCGCGCTGCCGCAGATGCGGGTATTCCCGCGCTGAAGTATTTTCTTTGCGAAATGGAAAATCAACGCACGGAAAGCGTTCCGCTCGGGCGAGGGGGTGTGCGCTATTCCACATGGGATTTGTCTAAGGCCGATGTGGATACGCCGCGGTATGATGAACCGGTTACCGCGGAACAGAATTGGGAAAATATTACTTTCTTTTTGGAGCGCGTTATTCCCGTTGCTACCGAATGCAAAGTGCGTATGGCCTGTCACCCGTGCGACCCCTGGTTGCCGCCCGGTTACAAGAGTGTTGATCGCGTGTTGGGTGGATACGATGGGTTCAAGAGTTTTATCGATATTTGTCCAAGTCCTTACCATGGTCTCAATCTGTGCCTCGGTTGTATGGCGGAGAGCGTTGTGGATCCGCGCAATGAGGTGGCCGATATTATTCGCTATTTTGGGAGGCGAAAAAAAATTCACCTCATCCATTTTCGCAATATCACGGGTGGGCGCAACAAGTTTCAGGAGGTTTATCCGGACGAGGGCGATATGAATATGTTTGTGCTGATGAAAGCGCTCAAGGAAGTGGGCTATCCGCACATGATCGTTCCCGATCACGCGCCCGGCCACACTGCGCAAGGGCATTTCGAACAGGCATTTGCCTTTCAATTTGGCTTTATTAAAGCGCTGCTTCAGGCGGTGGAGATAGAAAATTAAAAAGAGGAGCGATACCCTTGAGCTATTCGATTCGAGAGATTCGAGAGGCGTTGGGAATGTGCAGCCGATTGTCGCTTGCCGATTTGCCCACGCCGTTGATGGATTGCCCGAGGTTGGCAGAGAAGTTGGGTGGACCGCGTATTTTGGTTAAGCGCGAGGATCAGACGGGGTTGGCATTTGGGGGGAATAAGGTGCGCGAGTTTGAATATTCCGTAGCACCCGCTGTGGATGAAGGGTATGATGTGTTGCTCCACGGCGCGGCGTCGCAGTCGAATCAATCGCGGTTGACTGCAGCGGTTGCGGCGAGGTTGGGTCTGAAGGCGGTGATGGTGGGGCGCAAGGATGACCATGCAGATCCCGTGAATGGCAATTTGTTGCTTACGCATCTGTTTGGCGCAGAGGTGCATTTGATAGAGAGCGAGCAGGAGAAGGTAGCTGTTGTCGAGAAGTTAAAGGCCGATGGACACAGGGTCTATAATACGAGTTCGGATGGGTATTATTATCGCAGCGTGTCTTATGTGGATGGTTTTTTGGAATTGTGGGAACAGATGCAGGCGATGGATGTGATACCCGATGCGATATATGTGTGTGCAGGCGTGCATACGCATACTGGGCTTGTCGTTGGGGCAAGAGCACTGGGTGTTGATGTGCGGATTATTGGCATAAGTCCAAGTCCACAAGACGATGAAAAAAAGAATGTGCAACTCGCCGAGGTTGCGAATGAGGTGTGCAAAATTCTGAATTTGGATCTGAATTTTACTGCAGATGATTTTGAGAGTTATGGCAAATACGCGGGACCGGCTTATGGGGTCCTGACGCCTGGAGCGCGAGAGGCCGTGTTGTTGGCCGCGCAAACTGAAGGGTTGTTGCTCGATCCCGTTTATGCGGGCAAAACGTATGGTGCAATGATTGAGCATATCCGCGAGGGATGGTATCGCAGGGATCAGACGGTTGTGTTTGTGCATACGGGTGGGACACCTGCGCTATTTGCTTATGGCGATGAGTTGCTAAAATAAAAAGCGCGAATAGACGAATAGACGAATAGACGAACCCCGCCCAACCACCCAACTGCTATCGTTGATTCGTCTTACAACTATGAAAGGATTTGAACGATGCAATCTGAGACTGACCGCCGCGATCAGAGTGTGCTTTACGAACCCAATGAGCGGCCTCCAAATACCATTACTTTCGCACTCGGTTTTCAGGCTGCCATGCTCTGTATTGCGGGCATTGTGATCACGCCTGTCATCGTGGTGAGGGCCGCGGGTGGGGGCGAGCCTTATTTGTCGTGGGCGGTTTTTGCCGCGCTTTTGGTCAGCGGGTTGACCACAGTGATGCAGGCTGTGCGCGTTGGACGTATTGGTGCTGGCTACATCCTTCTTATGGGCACTTCTGGTGCTTTTATCGCGGTTTGCGTGACGGCACTTGCCCAGGGCGGTCCGGCAATGCTCGCAACCCTGGTCATCATTTCGTCGTTGTTCCAATTTGCGCTCTCGACGCGGCTCTCGTTGTTGCGGCGAATCATTACGCCAACCGTGGCGGGAACGGTGATCATGTTGATCGCGGTGACCGTTATGCCGATTGTCTTTGATATGTTGGCGGATGTGCCCGAAGGAACGCCCTCGGCTGCCGCGCCCACATGTACTATTGCAACGCTGTTCGTCGTGGTCGTGCTCGCGCTGCGGGTTTCGGGTATGTGGCGTCTTTGGGTGCCGATTATCGGAATCGTTGTGGGATGTGTTGTCTCCTCATTTTTTGGGCTGTACGACATCCAGCGCGTTATTGATGCTCCATGGATAGGTTTTCCCGAAGCGGGCGGTTGGCCGGGTTTTGACCTCAGCTTTGGTCCTGTTTTCTGGTCGCTTCTTCCCGCCTTTATATTTGTGACTCTGGTCGGTGCTATCGAAACAATAGGGGATGCTATCGCGATCCAGAAGGTTTCGTGGCGTACGCCTCGCGCGCCCGATTTTCGAGCGGTGCAGGGCGCAGTTACCGCAGATGGCGTGGGCAACTTGCTTTCTGGTATTGCGGGGACAGTTCCAAATACGACCTACTCGTCAAGTGTTTCAATCACGGAACTCACCGGCGTTGCCGCACGCGGCGTCGGTGTGTGTATTGGCATCGTATTTGTGGTGGCGTCCTTTATTCCCAAGGTGTCGGCACTTCTGCTGGCAATCCCCAATCCCGTGGTCGGAGCCTATGTGACGGTGCTGCTGGCACTTCTCTTTGTTGTGGGTATGCGGATTATCGTCCAGGATGGGGTAGATTATCGCAAGGCGATGATCGCGGGCGTCGCATTCTGGATTGGCGTGGGGTTTCAGGATCAGGCCATTTTTGCGGAATATCTCGGAGAGTGGTGGGGAGCGCTGCTCGGCAATGGGATGACGGCTGGCGGTCTCACAGCGATTTTCCTGACGCTGTTTATGGAGTTGACAGCACCGCGCCGGCAGCGCATTGAGACGGCGCTCACTGTCGAGGTTTTGCCAGAGATTGTGGCATTTCTCGAAAAGTTCGCCTCGCGCAGGGGGTGGGATGCCGAGATGACGAATCGTCTCTGTCTGTCTGCCGAAGAAACCCTTCTGATTCTCATTCAGCAAGGGGAGGGCGAACCAGCGGGAAAACGCCTGCTTCTAATTGTGCGCAGCGATGGCGGTAATGGCGCGGAACTCGAGTTTATCGCTTCGACTGGTGAGGAAAATATCGAGGACCGTATGGCCTATCTCAGAGAACATACAGACGAGATGCCGGTCGAACATGAAATCTCGCTGCGATTGCTTCAGCATTTCACGTCGTCTGTGCGCCACCAGCAATATCACGATGCGGATATTGTAACGGTTCGCGTTGAGGCTCCGGTGGGAGATAGAAGGTCAAAAGAGGAAGGCGAATAATTACCCAAACATGCAGAGGTTTAATATGGCGGATTTTAAGACAATGGCCGTAGATGTGGGTGCGTTGTTAAAAGAAAAGGGGCAGACTGTGGCGGTGGCGGAGTCATCGGCTGGGGGAATCATTTCAGCAACTCTTTTGGCTGTGCCGGGGGCTTCGGCTTATTTCAGGGGTGGTGGGGTGTGTTATACGGGTGACTCAAAGCAGATATTGATGGCTGTTTCCGATGCGGCAATGGGCGAGGCGAGGGCTGCGACAAAAACGCATGCACTGCATCTGGCACGCGCTGCGCGCGAACGTTTGGGGGCAGACTGGGGTATCGGCGAGACGGGCGCGGCTGGTCCGACGGGAAATCGGTATGGCGATCCGCCCGGTCATACGTGTATCGGCGTTGTGGGACCAGATACCGAGCAAGCGATTGCGATCGCAACGGGTAGCGAGAACCGGGGTGAAAATATGGAGGTGTTTGCCCGCGAAGCATTGGACCTGCTGGTCGAATGTTTGCAGCGGGATTGATCAAGGAGGGAAATATGGCAGAGTTAGCACTGCTGGGTGGCGAGCGTGAGGTTAAAGAGAAGGATGATATTTTGTGGCCGATGTACGATGTGGCCGAAAGAGATGCGCTTGTTGAAGTGCTGGAGAGTCGGGCGTGGTACAATTCCTCGAAGTGCCAGGAGTTTGAAGAGACATTTGCGGCATTTCAAGATGCGAAATACGGGATCGCGTGTACGGGCGGCACGGTGGCTCTGGAGATGATTTGTCGCGGGGCGGGTATTGGTGTAGGCGATGAGGTGATTACGAGTGCCTATACATTTATCGGTACGTGTTCGGGGATTCTAAAAGCAGGTGCTACGGTTGTTTTTTGCGATATAGATCCGGATACCAATAATCTCGATGTGGCGGAGGTCGAGAGCCTTATTACAGATCGCACGAAGGGGATTATGCCGGTGCATTTTGGTGGGTTGGCGTGTGATCTCCAGCGGTTGCTGGATATTGCCGAGCGACACAATCTCGCGATTTTAGAAGATGCGGCGCACGGGTGGGGATCGACTTATAGAGATCGTGGGCTGGGCAGTTGGGGACTGGCTTCGGGGTTTTCTTTTCAGCAGAGCAAAAATATGACGGGAGGAGATGGGGGCATTGCCCTGACCAATGACGAGGCAACTGCCGATGCGATTGGCTGTGCGGTCAATGTGGGGCGGTCGCGGTATGGTCGTACGGAGGAATCCCGACAATGGGGCGGGAACCACCGGATGACGGAATTTGTCGCTGCGGTTTTATTGTGCCAGTTGAAGCGCATTCCCGAGCATACGGAGATCCGCGAACAAAATGGGGCGATGTTGACGCGCACGTTGTCGGAGGTTGAGGGTATTGAGCCGATTCACAGGTTGGAAGATGCAACCCGGGTCAACTGGCATGTGTATGGTGCGCGGTATTTATCCGAGGCGTTTGATGGCGTTTCTCGCGATGCATTTGTCAGGGCGATACGCGCTGAAGGGGTGCCGGTGAGTACGGGATACGAGACGCCGGTGTACAAACATCCGGTTTTTCAAGAGGATTGGAAAGCCCGCGATTACACGCCTTTTGCGTGGACAGATGCGGCGCAGGATTATCGCTCGTTGCACCTGCCAAAGGTCGAGCAGTATTGCAAGGAGCGGCTGTCGATAAGCCAGAGGGCTTTGCTGGCTTCTGAAACGCGGATGCGGGATATGTCGCGCGCATTTGTCAAGGTGCGCGAGAATGCAGATAAGCTTCGAGAATGGGAGAGGAGATAATTATGTTTGAAAACGCAATTGGACTGAAACAGAAATACCGCAATGGTGAACGCATTATTGGCGTGTCTATGGCACCGAATACACCGCCGGATCGATTCGATCAGATTATGGATAAAGATGATTACGATTTCGTGTCTATTGACAGCCAGCATACGCCGTTGAGCGAGGAGCGCATTGCTGCGTTTTGCGATATGGCTGCCGAGCGCGATGTGTTCGTGCAGTTTCGGATCAAACACACGCGCAATGCCTATTTGATTGGCAATTATCTCGATTTGGGTCCATGCGGGATCGAGATTCCGCAGACTGAGTTGGAAGAGACGGTTGATGATGCGTTGCACTATTTTTATTATCCGCCGGCTGGTGGGCGCAGTTTTGGCGGGGGACATCGGCGAGGCGCGGAAGATAAAACTCCGGAGGAGTACGCCGATTGGTGGAATAGCTTTGGGGTTTTGTGGTTGCAAATTGAGTCGGTAGAGGCCGCAACGCGCGGGCATTTGCTCGCGAAGGCGGGTGTGGATTGTCTGTCGATGGGTCCGACGGATTTGTCTATGAGCATTAAGGCACATCCGCAACACTGGTTGAAGTCTGTGGATGATACGATCGCGTATTTGTGCAGGTCTTTGGAAGGGACTGGCGTAGCGGTCTGTCATCGCAACCGCACGCCGGATACGCGCGAGAAATACGCCGATATGGGGGTGACGGTGTTTTTGGAGAGTGCTTAAAGACATGTCATCCGCAGATGAACGCAGATAGACACAGATGAAAGGCGGATACGACGGTGTTTTTGGAGAGTGCTTAAAACAATCAGGAGGAGGATATTATGCCTGCTATGCCAGCGAGAGAGATTCCATTGCCCGATGCGCCGCGAGATGAGGTGAATGCAGGGGATTTTTTTGATCGGGAGTCGATGACATGTGGCTTGGAGGATGCGGTTGCATCTTTGCCAGAGAGCGGGGGTAGGGTGCGTATTCCAGCGGGTACGTATCTTTTGCGCAAGACGCTGTACATACCCAGTCGGGTGAGTCTGGTCGGCGATGGGCCAGCGACGGTGTTGCGGATTCGGCCTTTGCAGGTGGCGTATCTGTCAAAGGATATTCGCAAGGGTGGTCGGGTGTTGACCTGTAAGACCGAGCCGCCTTTTCGCGTGGGTGAGGGGATAGGGGTTTGCGACGATAAGCACAGGGGGTGGTGGGGGACGCACGGGGAGGTTGAGCGGGTTGTGGGCAATCGCGTGTGGATGAGTGTGCCGTTTAATCGGCGGTTGTTGGCGCGTGACAATGCCCGGGTGGTGAATCTGTTTCCCTGTATATGGTCAGAGGGTGAGACGGATGTTGAGATACGGGATTTGACGATTAAGGGGCCTGAGGATTACGAAGGTGATTGGTGGGATTTTACGTATTCGGCGGTGCATATTGTGGGGTGTGAGCGCGTGCGGGTTCTGAATTGTTCGGTGTTTGGATGGCCCAGCGATGGGTTTGGGATTCAGCGCGGTTGCGATGCCCAGGTGGCGCATTGCCAGGCTCACGGTTGTCGCGGGCATGGATTTCATCCCGGAACGGGGTTGGCCCGCAGTGTGTGGTCGCACAATATCGGGAAGGGGAATGGGGGCGATGGGTATTATTTTTGCGCGCGGGTGCATCATTCGGTGTGTAGCGATAGCGTGTTTTCCGAAAATGGGCAACACGGGATTGGCGGTGTGGCAAATGGGGGGGATCACCACAATATTGTGAGTAATAATGTGTGTTCGTACAATGGGATGTGTGGGATAGATGCCAATAGAGGGGATGAGCAGGTGATTACGGGGAATTTGCTGCTGAGCAATTCTCGGGCGGAGAAGGGAAAATATCCCGGTATCCGTGTGCAGGATTTGACCCATTCGATTATGCAGGGCAATCGGTGTGCAGACGATCAGGAGAAGCCGACGCAGTTGAAGGGTATTGAGGAGAGTGGCGAGAGTGACTATAATATGATTAGCGGTAATTTGTGTGTGGGGATGGACAAGGCTATTACTGTTGTGGGAAGGAATAGCCGGGCAGAGGGGAATTTGGTTTGACAGGAGATGAGTCATGCTGACAGAAGAGCAAGTGGCGGAGTTTCACGCGAATGGGTTTTTGAATGGGGGCCCGGTGCTGGGCGACGCGCAGGTCGAGGTGTTGCGCGAGGAGTTGTACCGGGTGATTGAGAATAAAGATCGCGATGATGTGTCGCAGCCGGTTTTGTTGCGCAATTTGGGCGGTAATGATTCGGCGCCGGTCTGGCAGATTGTGAATATTTGGGAAGCGAGCGAGCCTTTTAAGAATTTGATGTATTCAGAGAAGATTGTGGAGGAAATGGCGCAGTTGACCGGGGCGACGGAGTTGCGTATCTGGCACGATCAGATTCAGTACAAGCCCGCTGAAATTGGGGGAACGACCGGATGGCATCAGGACGCGCCGCTGTGGCCGATTATTCGACCGATGACAGAGGTGAGCGCGTGGGTGGCATTGGACGATGTGGATGTGGAGAATGGGTGTATGAGTATGGTGCCCGGTTCGCATAAGTGGGGCAATCAGATTGCGTTTGTGCGGGAGGTAAAGGATTTTGACGCGATGCCGTCGGAGTTTGAAGGCCAGTCCATATCGGTGGTGCGCCGGCCGGTGAAAAAGGGTGAGGTGCATTATCACCACGCTCTGACCTGGCACGGTTCGCACGACAATCGCAGCAAGCGACCCCGACGCGCGATTGCGATTCACTATATGACGCAGGATACGTATTACGATGCGAGTGGCGATCATGTGATGAAGGAATTTGTAACCGTGGAAGATGGCGAGATTTTGCGGGGGGAACACTTTCCAACGGTGTGGCAAAAGGCGGGTGAGAGGTGAGACGTAAAAGGTAAGAGGACCGCCCTACCCCTCTCACGTCTCACGTTTTACGTCTTACGCTTTTACACTTTCCGATCTTTCATGGGCATTGCGTAGTGGATTTGTCGGGCGACTGCGGTAAAGCCCGAGCGCGGATAAAAGTTCTGCCCAACGGGATTCTGGTCGAGGGTTTCGATTTTTGCCACGGCCATGCCCTGTTCTTCAAAATAGTCAAAGGCGGCTGTCATCAATGCTTTGCCGATTCCTTTGCCCTGGTATTCGGGCAAGACGGCGAGGTTGGGTATGCCGCCTATTTTGCTTTCATGGTCAATGCGCGTGGTGATGTAGGCCGCGACTTTGCCGTTGTCTTCCCAAACGAAGATGCCGTCGGCATTGGCTGCGACGTCCGCGTCTATGTGTTTGGCTTTGCGTGCTTTCCAATCTGTGTCGGCAAATTGACCGAAGTTTTTTTCGATGTTCTGGTCAATCGATACCCCATCAAAGCAGATAACGGTGATTGCTTTGAGGGCTTCGAGGTCTTCTGGGCGGTATTTTCGGATCATGGGATAAGTCCTTTACGCACCGATGCGGACGAGGGCCAGTGTGAGAAATATAATGCCGATCACACAGATCCAGGTGACGATGAAGCCTATGACTGTTTCTTTGGATGGTTTGCGAATTTCAAGGCCAAACATAATAGCCTCCTAATTAGTTGGGCGATAATTCTAAGATGCCAAAACTATTTTTGGGAATCAAGAGATTAGTTAAGGCGCCAGACCATTCGTGGATCGCGACTTCTATTTTGCCCGCGCCTTCCATTTCCGCATTTCCGCCGTTTGATGCGTTGAGTCTTTCATGGGCTACGTAGCGATATGTGAGCGCGCCTTCATATTTGTTGCCGTCGATGGTGAGGTCCGGCGATAGGTCGTCTGCTGTGCGGTTGCTGATGAGTACAAAAAGGTGCGCGGCGCTTCCGACTGCCTGTGCCTGGATACCCGGTATTTGTTTTCCTTCGTATTCGAGTTGTCCATTGAGGATGGGTGGATTTTGGATGGCGAGGGAGTATTTTGTGTCCGATTGCGCGAATGCTTCTCCGATTAACTGAAGGGGATAGTAGGTGGCGCGCCGAATTGTATTTCCAAAGTCCGCTTCTGGTTCGCCCCCGTATTTCCAATTGGTTCTCGGCGATGGGGGTGCGATTGGGGAGAATGCGGGGAATCCTTTGCCGGGGCCAGCAATGACGTGAAAATTTGCATGGGTGATGCGCGGGTATGTGAGCATTTTTAAGAAGAAGTCGCCCGTGTACATGGCGTGCAATTGTGTATTGGCGACCCGGTTTGCGGGGTTGGCGATATTCCATTCTGTTATCCACATTTCCAAGTTGGGGAATAATTTTTCATAGTAGTCCATGGCGTCATCGATATCGCAGTGGATCCAACCAAAGAGATAGCCCCGATATTCCTCAATTTCTTTTTTTCGAGCGGTTCGATAAGCATAGACGTGAACGGTATAGGCGTCGTAAAATTGATCCGCAGCCGCCAATGCACTGTCCCATTTGCGTTGATCCACGTTTTTTTCAAAGCCGTTTTTGTGGAAGGCTACCGGGCTTGCACAGACCGAGACCTTTATGGTTGGGTCAACGGCTTTCATCGCCTGTGCGTGTTTTTTGGCCTGTGCGATATAGGTTTCGGCAGAGGGGTATTTTTCCGCGTACCACGGCAGATAATGCTCATTGCCGAGTTCCCAATACGCGATCTCATATCCCTTGTTTTTTGCGTATTGGACCCATTCGGCACTTTCCTCTGGGCTCCCCGTCCACAGGTTGACGACTACGGTGGGCGTTATTTTTAGTGCGTTGCACATCTGCATGAAGTCGTCAAATGCAAGTCTCCCATTTCTCCTTTTTCTCAGTCTGACAAAATTGCCTCTGTTTCGTCTGTTGAGTTGCTCGCTTCCGGTTGAACTCATTTCGCTCTGGATGAATCCAGCTATTTTCCAGTGGTAAAAATTGCCGATTGTGCCTCCGGGGAAACGCAGTGTTTGGGGTTGCAGGGCTTTTGTGAGCGCGACGAAGCTGGAGTCGAGATATCCGTAGTCACCGCTCATCATGTTCGTGTTGAAGCCATGGAGGCTTTTGGGGAGGGTTTGCGTTTCGCTGCGGTCAATTTCTATATGCAGTGCAGGGTCGTCTGTAGCTCCCAAACTCGTGTAGAGTACTGCGATAAGCAATATGGTTCTGAGACGCATGGCGACTCCTTACTCCATAACGACTTTTATGCCGGCTTCGCGCAATTTGTGCTCTTGTCCAACGGGTGTGTGGAGCAAGGTGTAAAAGCGGTCGAGTCGCTCTTTGTCTTGCGGTTTGGTGAGTTTGCTTACGATGATGAGTGCGGCAAAACCACCGGCGATGTAGAGTACGTAGCGATAGGGCAATTCCCAGTCGAGGCCGCCAATGTAGATGCCCAGACTTTCCAAATTGATGATTGTTTGGCCAGATATGGCGAATAATAATGCCGAGACGATCAGGCCCGCCCAGGCGCCGGGTGCATTGCATCTGCGCCAGAGAATTCCTCCCCAAAAGGCAATCCCAAAGAATGCCACGAGCGACCAGGAGAGGCGAATAATGGCGACGACAGAGGTGAAGTAGAGCGCGATGATAATACCGAATATGACCAGTATGAGGGCGACGATGCGGCCCGTGGTGAGGTAGTGTTTGTCGTCGGCTTCGGGTTTGAAGAGGGGTTTGTAAAAGTTTTCGACAAAGAGGGCAGCGCCATCGACCATGAATGAATCGCAGGTGGACATGACTGCGGCGATCATTGAGGCGAGCATGATGCCGACGAGACCGATGGGCAAGAGGTCGCGCGAGGCGAGCCCAAAAGCGTGTTCGGGATCGTCGATGTTGGGATAAAGGGCAATGCAGGCTACGCCGGTAAATGCCCAGGCTACGGTGCAGAGACGTTTGATCATGTTGCCGTAGGTGAATCCCACGCGGGCTTCGCGTTCGGTTTTGCCCGCACCGCCAATTTCCATGTGGTGGGGTTGGGCAATGATGCCGACGAGGGCGTTGATGACGACCATGACGATGAAGAAGGGCGTGATGCGGTCGTATCCAGGCGGGGGATCACCGGGTGCTTCGAGGCTAAACTTTTCAATGGGTACTTGTTGGTGAAGCCCGGTGAAACCGCCGACGCCGTCGATGACAAAGGGGACGAGGAGAAACGAGAGGACGATGATGAAGATGCCCTGGATAAAGTCGGTGATGATGGCTGCGGGCAGGCCGCCTAAGAGGCCGTAGGAGAGGAAGAGGACGGTCATCACACCGATGGCGATTTCAGGAGAAATCGCGCCGCCGGTCATGGCACTGGCTGTTTTGCCGGTACCGAGGAGCATGATGCCTATTTGTATGGCAAAGTAGAGCAGGCCATAGAGGGCGTAGAAATAACCGAGCGAGTTGCTGAATCGGTCTTCAAAGAAGTCCGCTATGGTGAGGTAGCGCAGCCTTCGCCATATTGGCGCGATGAGCCAGTAGAAGGGGGTGGCAAATAGATAGAGCCATTGATACCAGATTCCCGCCATGCCCAATTTGTAGGAGGCGCCTGCTACGGTGACTGCCTGATCGGTGTGGGTGCCGGTACCAAAGGCGTGCATGATCATAAATGCTTTGCCAAAGCTGCGCCCGCCCATAAAATAGTCGCCCGTATTTTTGATTTTGCGGGCGACCCATAAGCCAGCAATCATGATGCCGATTAAATAGATGGCGAGCGTGGCAAAGTCCAGCAGGTGTAGTCCAAGCATATATTTCCTCTCTCAGGACGTATCTTTTTGCGGTGTTGCACCGTCGGCTACGTCGCGTTTCCAGGCATCGATTGCATCGCACATTTGCCGAACGCGGTCGGGTTGTTGCGATGCGAGGTCATTGCTTTCCGATATGTCACGGGATAGGTCGAATAGATGTGGCGTGCCTTTGTCGATTACGAGTTTGTAATTGTCGTCGCGCATGGCAAGGCCATTCCAGAACAATTGTCGGGCACCGGGTTCATTTTCTCCGAGGAGGGAGGATTTGAGGCTGATGCCGTCAAAGTGATTGTCGGGTGCAGGTGCCCCTGCGAGGTCGCACATGGTGGGAAAGAGGTCGATGCTGATGGCGAGTTGGTCGGTGACGCTGTTGGGGGCTATTGTTCCGGGCCACCATGCAATGGCGGGGACGCGGTGGCCGCCTTCCCATACTGTGCCTTTGTTCCCGCGCAACGGTGCATTGGATTCGGGATTTTGACGGGTGCCGCCGTTGTCGGAAAAAAAGAAGACGAGGGTGTTTTCCTCAATGCCGAGTTCCCGCACTGTGCCCATGATTTCGGCCAGGCTGTCGTCCATGGCTTTCATCATCTGGCAATAGGTTTCTCGGGGGTCGTCGGGATGAAAGTCGGCTTTTTCCGGACCGCGAATGGCGGGGTCGTCAGGTCCCTGCAATGGGGTGTGTACGGCTTCGTGTGCAACGTAGAGGCAAAAGGGCGTGTCTTTGTGGTCTTTGATGAATTGTACGGAATGCTGGGTGATGAGGTGTGTGGTATAGCCTTCTTCTTCGATGTGTTCGAGGCCCTCCCACCAGTCGTACACTTCCATGCGGTCGTAGTGCGAGATGTAGTCGATGTTGCCGCTTACATATCCGCGAAAGCGATCAAAGTCGTGGTGCAGGGGATTGAATTTTTTGTCGTATCCGAGGTGCCATTTGCCAAAGATGGCAGAGGTGTAGCCCGCTTTTTTGAGCAGTTTGGGAAAGGTGATTTCAGAGGGGTACAGTCCCACATAGTGGTCGGCGCTGTTGGGATTGGCGCCGATTACTTTGGGTACGCCTGCGCGCTGTTGATAGCGTCCGGTGAGGAGTCCGGCGCGCGTGGGGCTGCAAACCGCACCGCTGGCGTGGAAGTCGGTGAATTTAAGCCCTTCGCGGGCCATTTGTTCCATTGCGGGCGTGTCGATCCAGCCCCCGTACGCACTGGAATCGCCATAGCCCATGTCGTCGGCCAGTACGATGATGATGTTGGGTTTATTCATACGTTTAATTCACTTCATTCATTCTAAAGCCGGATACAATGGTGCTGTCTTTGCGTTCCAAAATGTTGTTGGGATCGATGCGGTAGGGGTCGTCTTCTGCGCGGCCCACGGGTTGCATCTGGGTGCTGTGGTAGCCGAAGCGCACGGATTTTCGCCATTCGTCGGTGCGGTTGCAGTCGGACCAGTGAATGATCTGATAGCTAAAGAAGATGACGTCTCCTGCTTTTGCCGGGATCAGGATGGAGTCGATTTTGTCGGGGTGGTAATCGTCTGGCGGCAGATGAGGAGAGGTGTCTGGGCCCAGGACGTGAACGAGCGGACCCTTTTTGTGGCTGCCGGGTACCACGCGCAAGCACCCGCTTTCTATTGGGGTGTCGTCCAGGTGAAGCAAGCAATCGACAAAGTCGGGACCGTCGTGCGGATAAAAGGGATAGTCCTGGTGCATGGGAAAAGGCGTGCCGAGTTCTGGCGGTTTGGCATGGAGTACGGTGTGGTGCCATTGAACGGTGTCGCGGATCAGGTCTTCTACACAGCCGACGAGTCGTTCGTTGAAGATGGCACGCCCCCAGGTTGCGGAGTAGAATTGGGGATTGTGCATAAAGACGGCTTTGGTGTTGAGGCGTTCGTCTTCGGGCAGGTATCGATCTCGCCAGGGTCCCCGCCAGCCAATGGTCTCATTGCCCCAGTTTTCGATGATGCGCACCATTTCCGAGCCGAGTTCAGCGGTTTCTTCAGGGGTAAAGAGTGCTTCGCATTTGAGATATCCATTTTCGTGGTAGAAGTCGATTTGTTCTTGTGTCAGCATGGTGGCCTCCAAATATAATAACGCAAGAGAACAAGGGATTGGCAAGGATCTCCCCCAGTCCCTACGTCTCCCCGTTCTCTTGCGTGATTTTTTTATTCATTGCATCGGCCCAATATAGCATGGTAGGCGCGTGAGTGAAAGTAAAATTCCGCTTTTTCAGGCCATTATTTTGCAGAAATTTGAATGGCCGCATTGGGAAAAACGGCGACGCGGGCATTATCGGGCAATTTTACAATGAGTTGGTTGCGGAGTATGTCCCAATCTCGGAAGAGGACACCGTCGGGGTTGCGTTTGTAAAATTCGTCAACCGGAAAGTTTTCAGACCACATCAGGGTCTGGTGCGGGCCTTCGATTTTGGGTTCGGGGAGTTCTTGCTGGGGCTGTTCGGATTTCTGTTTGCAAAACCGCGCGTAGTCTATTTCGTCGTATAGTCCGTGGTGACATATGCCATCGGTGGCGGGATTGATGGCGACTTTGTAGGCGTTTTTGAACAGTCGAAGCGGCCAGAGTGCTTTGCCGGTTTGGATGGGGTCGTAGTCGAGTGGATAGCAGTTGGCAATGACGAGGTCAGGCTCTGTTTCTGGTGCCCGGGTTGCGTAGGTTTTTAGTGCGAATCGGGCGCCGGTGCGCTGCGCCTGGATAAAGTCGCCCACAAATACACCGGTGATCTGGCGTTTGCGGTTGAGTGTCACGTTGACGACGGCATCGAGGCCCAGGACTTTGGCGACTGCTTCGGCGGCGTCTCGATGGTCTGGTTCGTCGCCCTGTCGTTCGATATTGGCGTGTCCCCGGCTTGCGTAAAAGGTATGAAAGTAGAACATGGTGGCAAAGCCCGAGACGCCCGGTAAGATGAGCTTGGCGCCGCCGCCAAATCCCACGTTGCCGTGGGGATAGATGCCGCCTACGCAGAGCTTGAGGTCGGCATCTGCGACAACTCTGTCGATGTAAATGGGCAGGCCGCTGTCCAGGCTGCCCAGGGCGCGCAGGTCGCCGCTCATGAAATAGTGGTTTGTGACTTGATATGCGCGGGCGATATCCGCTCCCACTTTTTTGTCGATTTCCTCTGCGTCGATTGGACGGTGAGAGCCTCCACCGACGACAAAGCGGATTTGATTTTTGGGTATGCCAGCGGTGTCGAGTTCTTTGAGGACATAGGGGATGAGTTCGGCAGCGGGTGTGGGACGGCTCAGGTCATCTACGATGATTGCGGCGCTGTTTTTCCCTCTGGCGAGTTCCGCTATCCGCGGTGTGCCGATGGGGTTGTCAAAGGCGGTTTGGATCTGGTCTGCGGTGACTTGAGGGCATTCCTCTGGGCCAAAGGTTTCGACGGTCCAGCCTTCGGGAAAGGTGAGGGTGAGGGCTTCGTCACCCGCCCAGGCACGGGTGTGTATTGTGGCGGTGTTGTTCATCGCGGCCTCTTTTGTTTTTGTGCGGTTAGTTTGGGGTTTCGTCAGGTTGAGACACATTATAAAACACAGCCGTTGAGTACACAAGGACTTTGCGGTAGAAAAAGTTGGATTTGTTATCCGTTTTGGCGGTCTTGATGCAGTGTCACTCACTGATAGTGCGCGACACTTATGCCCAACACAAAGAACACGCCCCAGCATCAAAAATGCCGGGGCGTTCTTATGAGATCAGTTTTGCGAAAACGGATGATTGGCCCAGAATGACCAGAGATAAAAAAAACGAATCACGACAGCAGTCCTGCCCACAATATCAGGAGATGTGAGGTAGGTGCTCTACTTGGGACCGAGCGTCATTAGAAATTCATGAGGTGGTAGTATGTCAATTCCTCGAAAAGGACTTAGAACAATGAGATCTGCATCCCCGCTGATAATGCAGTCCGCTTTACCATTGACTGCCAGTTCCAAATACTGGTCGTCTTTGGGGTCTCGACAAATCTCTATGTGCGCTATTATTTCAATAAATGTTGCGCTTTGAATGAGTGATTGAAGAAATTCTTCGCGTGTTTCTCTTTTCACATAGCGATCAAAACGATCCCTTCGAAGCACCTCTTCCAATTCTTCGGCGACTGCCTCTGAAAGAAGTAACGCACCTTGATTCAGCGCAATTTTTAATGAACGACCAGATGTTGATTGAGAAAAAAGAAGAGCACTAACAATGACATTCGTATCGAATACATAGCGCGATTTATTTTGCATTAAGCAGTTCTTTCAATATTTCAGGCGTCAAACCATTTTTTCGCGCTTCTTCACTGGCTTCGCGCATAATATCTTCAATTGGACGTGCCGGTTTTCTCAAACCACTCAATTGCAGGCTTAACAAAACATTTAATTTTTGCCGATCTTGTACTGATGCAGACTGATAAACACGAGCAGCCTCTGGCGTTACGCAAATTGTAATTTCTTGATTTTTCACGTCACAACCTTTCTCTAATTTACCTTCTTGAGTGCGAGCTCATAGTACGCGGTACATATCAGGCCACTCAGAATTATCGCCTCAAATGCGAATGAGATCTTCTATCGTATGAATCGTGGTGTTCACAGATTTTCCTCAATAGCCGTTTTATCCTTCGTCCAGTCAGCGGAATTGGGTAATAACGTGCCTGAGTCAAATCAATATAAGGAAATTGAATACACGGAGCAATATAGCGTCTGTAAATATTTTCTGATATTATCTCACAGGTTTTGCCTGTCATCTCAATCGCGCCCTGGCACTTTTCTCCCTGACTCAAGGGGCAATTCTTTCACTATACCGCTCATCCATCACGACTCGCGCTCTGCGGCGTTGGGAAAATCACACCTGGCGTATATATCTCTTGACATTTACGCAGACAATTGTACAATTGATAATGTCTTGAGGAGATCATAATGAACATTGTAATTGATACGTCAGCGATTATTGCGGTGATCGTAGCCGAGCCTGAAAGAGACGCGATTATCGCAGCTACATCGGGTCACACACTCATTGGTCCCGGTTCTATTCCCTGGGAAATTGGAAATGCTTTCTCAGCGATGATCAAGCAACGTCGTATTGGTGTCGCGGATGCACAGCAGGGTCTGGAGATTCTCGATCGCATTCCGCTGCAATACGTGAACGTTGACATGGCAAATGTTCTATCTATTGCGGCTCAGGTGAACGCATACGCATACGACGCGTACTTATTGGACTGCGCTTTGCGGCATGCGGCTCCTTTATTAACGCTGGACCGAACACTTAGACGGGCTGCAGACGCACTCGGTATCAACTTCGTTAATTTGGAGGGGTAAGATGGACGTATATACGTACTCGGAAGCCAGACAAAAACTCTCCAGCGTGCTGGACAAAGCGGAGTCAACAGGTAAGGTTCTTATACGCAGAAAAGATGGCAGGACTTATGCCCTGGTGCCAGAACGTCCCACCGCATCACCGCTGGATGTTCCTTCAATCGAGGCAGACATCTCTACGCAGGAAGTCGTCACACTTGTCAGGCAACAGAGGCGTAAAATAAGAGGGTGGCGTCAACGCGCCCAATAACGCACGTTTGAATTTAGCCGCGATCCAGAAGGTTTTGCCTTTCATCCCAATTTCTGACCATTATCAAGAAGCCCTTGATAATACAGGGCCTTTTTGATATAATTGGGATGTTGTAGTTTCGAGTAACTAAATGTTTTTTAGTCTTATGTCCGATCTGACAGGGTAAAATATGAAAACATTGAATATCCCATATTCTGAAGACCTGCTCTTGATCACCGGGCAAGAACCCGAAGTATTTGAACGAGAAGCGCGTTTTTTATTGGCTTTGAAATTCTTTGAACTTCGCCGGATTTCTGCTGGAAAAGCACCGGAGCTATCCGGTTTAAGCAAGCCCGAGTTTCTCGCAAAGGTCAGTGCACTGAACATCCCTGTTGTTGATCTGGATGATGATCAACTCGACACAGAATTTGGGTATAAATGACGTGTTTCTGATCGCAGATTCCAGCCCTCTCATTGCATTGGCGGGCGTGAACCGACTCAACCTATTGTCCAGATTGTATTCTCGTGTTATCGCACCATCCGCTGTAATAGATGAAATTCTGGCCGGAGGCCAAAAAGCCTCTGGCCTTAACTTTTTAGATCGTGTTTCATGGCTTGAACATCGGACAGTGGAACAAACACCAGAATTGATTTCCATTAAAACGGGTGAACTCTACCTTCTTTTTCCTATCAGGTATTTGCCACATTTGAAAGGTACACAGGTCTTTGTCTTTGGTCCGAAAACATCTGCTTGCAGCGTCGGTCTTGGCACCTGTTCAGCCATTTGAAGGATAAGAAGATTGCACATGAAAACACATCGTGAAATGATTGGCGAATGGAAGAAAGATCCAGAATTTGTCGCTGAATACGACGCGCTTGCGGATGAATTTGCGCTTTTTGACGAAATGCTCAGAGCCAGAAAAAATGCAGGTCTAACCCAGGCTGATGTGGCTAAAAAGATGGGCACCAAAACGCCTGCAATTGCACGTCTTGAAGCATCGGGACGCCACAAAAAGCATTCTCCTTCTCTTGCCACCCTTAAAAAATATGCAGAAGCTGTTGGCTGTCGTCTGGATATTCGTCTGATACCTCGTTAAATAAAAGAGCGGTGTTGGAAGTGTTCTTGACAAAACACCTATCGAGATAGACAATTGTGGAAAGTTGTCGCTATTGAGAATGACAATTGTAGGAAATTGTCTCTATTGAAACTGACAATTGCGGAATTATTGATATAGACAACTGTAGGATTATGTCTATAACTTTTGATGTCTGACATGCCCTATTTCACGCCTCAAGTAGTTGTACCGCGCGGCGATACAGGTGTCCAGTCTTGAAGCATTTGGGCACCTGTTAGATGAGAGGAGTTAAAGATCCCGGGCAACGCGAAAGCCGTCGTAGTGGTACCGGTCGTCCTCGGTGGAGCGGCTACCGCGAGCCGCCGAATGCAAGCGCCTCGGATAGATGGCCCACGTACCACCACGCAATACGCGCCTATCACAGTCCCCAGACTCCCACGAAGAACCGTCTGAAGGTGCGCCTTCATAACTCTTGTTCCAACAATCTTGAACCCACTCCCACACATTGCCGTGCATATCGTAAACACCCCAAGCATTGGCTGCGAATGATCCCACAGGTGCTGTCTGTTTATCGTCCCACTGACTGCCGCAACCATCGCAATTGGCACGGTTGACACCTACGCTGTCCCCCCAGCTATACTTCGTCTCTGTGCCTGCGCGCGCCACATACTCCCATTCCGATTCACTCAATAAACGATACCTTTTACCCGTCCGGGCTGACAACCAGCGCACATAAGACTGTGCATCTTCCCAGTTCACATTGATCACAGGACGATTCTCGCGGTCCCAGCTATCATTTGGAATATCCGGAACATAGCTTCCACAACCTCCCCCATCCACACAGGCATACCATTCGTCAAATGTCACCTCATAGACACCCACAGCAAACTGATAATCTATACGCACCCTATGCCGCGGCCTTTCATTAGCAGGACCCCTCTCACGCGCGCGTGACCCCATCGTGAACGACCCTGACGGCACCACCACCATCTTTGGACATTCATCACAATCTTGAAAAGTTTCTCCAGGTGAAGGCACGCTATCCCCGGTGTTCTGTTGTGACCAGAGAGGAAGGCTCAGAAGAATTAATACGCCTATACAAATACAGTGTCGATACATCTTTAGACCTCCTTTCTTTACTCTTTTCCATGATCTTAGCGTAGGCGTCAGGACTGTGTTTACGGATGATGTCCAGGATCCAAAACCAAAAGGGGAGCACGCCATCATTTCTCAAAAGACGCCTTACTGATATACCCATACTTGTAACCAATTTTTACAGGAGCCAGGCCTTCTGAAAAAGACCCAACATCATCAAATTGGGGCTTGATTACATATCCTACCTCGCCCTGTTCCGCATCCGAGCTTGAAAATAGCAGTGTTGAGAAAATTAAGATGTATCATATCTTGTTCATTGCTGTACCTTCCTTTTATTAAAAGCAATCACAGGTAAACACCGATGAACACGGATTTGTGGTTCCCGAACGCACAAGAACGCTCGGTTGCCCATCTTCGAACACATTGAAAGGTGGTATAATCCGCATCACAGGCATGCTTCAATCGCCTACACGCGCCAATGGCCTACGAAGCATGTGCCGTAATGATTCTATACGACAAGCAGCATTGATCATCTGTCTGTGCAGGCACGGCAGACAGGCAGGCTTGAAACCCAAGCCTTAAATACTCACCAAAACTGGGAAATCCACATTTAGCTTGTTCGATTCATTTGGTTGCTCCCGTCGCACCGCAATCTGGAACTCCTACACCTCCCTTACTAGTTTTGGATCGATGATGTACCAAGTTGAACTTTTTCTCAAACTTTTCCGAGAATTTGAGAAATTCGTGTATGATATTCTCAGTGACTATATCGGTGACGATTTCTAATTCAGCTTCAAGCGACTGCTTAGTCTCACCAGTTCGAAGATTTGTGCTTAATACACGATCAAGTGAGATTTCGTAGACCACCATCCCCGTCGAATTGAGCAATTCAATCCGGTAGCGGTAGTCAATGACCTTGAGAACTGGTTCCAGCCTCGCCAGATCAAGTTTGGGATGATCCTGCTTCAGTGCAGTGATAGACTTATGTGCGGGAAACTCACCGGATAGTACTTTATCTGCTGAGATAGGGACAGAGGAACAGAGGTCTTCTCCATCCTCATCCGACAGCTTGCAATCACCTGACTCCATACGTAGCCAAGCAGACTCGATTCGGCAAGGAGTGCTCTTGTACTGAACCCGTTCCCATTGTTCTTTCCAATGGGCAGCTTTAAGTGTTGCCAGTTCGTTGTTTTCTGCGAGTGGTACAGAAACAGACCGAGAACGGTGACGGATAGAATGAAGATCATTCTTAAGAATATCATCTGATGTGTCGTAATAGACATCGTGAAAACGCCGAGCGATTCCACTCCACCTTAATCTTACGTTGTAATCGAGCCGTTTAGATTCATCCGGAAATGCCTCCATTAGAGTGTAGAAATTGCGTTCGGTGAGTTCCCACTTCGATTCGATTTCCATATCTTGCCAGTTCGATGGTAACGAAAGCTGAGCCGTTGCGGACATTAAGGGTACTCCTGAAAGCAGTAATACCAGGCACGTTTTCCAAATCCACATTGTGTTTGTCTCCTTTTATGAACTTACCAACTGATTATTACGCAAATATGCATTTATATTCAATGAATTACTAATACTTAAAGCTGCATGAATCAGTTATTCAGTGAACGGCTTCTTGCTGCGGTGATACAGATTACGACACGGTTGATAGCGACTGCCAGCTACACCAGTTAAACGTGTTATACCTGACCACGCCATTCTTTTTGAAATCGCTCTCCACAGCCAGAATTTCAATCTTATTGTTTCCCGGTATTATTCGCGCACTTCCCCCCCAACGAAAAGAAGCCCCTTTCTGGCATATAGCACGGGCGTTACATTTTTTGATCAACCTTTCGGAAACGTAATTGTCCAGATTCACATCGTAAATATCTATCCAATTACCAAGTAAAACTTTACCGTGCATTCCTACAAAATAGAGCCATCCGTCATGATAGATCAGCGAAATGCTATCCGGATAGCCACCCCACTTCTTATCTGGTTGCCATTGGCCTTTGTCCGCCTCGACCACGTCCCAGACATTACCTAATGGTTGATACGTACCCAGACCAGTCGGATTATTGCACTCCAAAAATAGGACCTGGTTTCCATTATTGTCGATCACCACGGCCATAATCACATGCTTTTCCATTCGAGCGATCCCCACCGCATAAGCCATCGCGTTTCTCGAAAGACGTGTGATAAAGCTATCCTCACATTTTAACGACACTTTTTTTCCGTTTTTTGGATAGTTGAGGCGATAAGGAATAATTGCACCCCCATCCTCGCCAAACACGGGCACAAAAATCATCCATTCACTATTCTGACCACTTTGAGGCGGCAAGACACCAATACCACCCGGATGCTTATACCCATTGGGAAGGGCTTTTTCCCTATACACTATCTTTTTGTTCGAATGGGTACCATGGGCAACGATCAATGCGGCACCTTTAATAGACGACGATAACACGGTGTATTCCCCTACATGTGCAATACCCTGCAAATGTGGAACCATAGCCCCATCATTCTTCATACCATGGATACAGCCTATTTCACTCGGTAATCGGGTCATGATCCCTCCTGTTTTCAACAGCGCGGAAAACGATCCAGCGAGGTCACCAGCCACAGGATAAACTGGCAATGCGCTTCCAATGCCGGTCCAGTCTCATGTGCGCTGGTGCTTGATAGATCAGGCAAAAGGTAAACTCTTGATAAAACACTCCTCAAAAAAAATCGTAAAACCCTTTGCCTCAAACCTCTTCCCCAAAAAAGATGTAAAGAACCAAGAGTTAAAGATCCCGTACGACTCGAAAACCGTGGAACCTATATTGGACATCAGTAGAGCGACTGAAGCGATACGCAGAGCGTAAGTCCTTCGGTCCGTCGTGCCACGCACCACCACGCAATATGTGCTCAGAGCAGTCTCCAAACATCCAGGCAGAACCATCTGTCGGTGCCCCCTCGTAATTGTTATTCCGACAATCTCGCACCCATTCTCTCACATTGCCGTGCATGTCGTGAAGACCCCAACCATTGGCTTCAAACGATCCCACTGGGGCTGTCATCTTATCATCCCACTGACTGCCACATACATCGCAATTGGCGCGGTTGTAACTAGGATTATCCCCCCAGCTATACATCGTCTGAGTTCCTGCTCGAGCAGCATACTCCCACTCCGCCTCGCTCGGCAAACGATAGGTCTTATCCGTCTGAGACGATAGCCAATGCGTATAGGCCACTGCATCAAGCCACGAAACTCTGACTACGGGACGCCGACCACGACCCCAACCTGCATCGTCTGCCCGCTCGCGTCCCGTCGCATCCGTGAAACGATCGTACTCCTCAAACGTCACCTCGTACTTCGACATTTCGAACGATGCAATCCTCACTTCATGCACAGGTAGCTCATTGTTGGAGCAGTGCTTACCCGACACGCAGCCCATCCAAAAACTGCCCGCTGGTATCACTACCATCTCCGGATCCAGCGGTATCATCTGTTCCGCCTCACTCAACAACGCCAGTGCCTCCTTGTAGAACTGCCCCTTCTTCCCTGCTGTGGCTAAATACTGACTCACCGCATCAAGCGTAGCCCCAGGTTCGCCTGCTTTCAAAGCAACCTGTGCATACTTGAAAAGGAACTCGTCCGGCAAGGTGAGATCGTGCTCTTTTTGCAATGCGATGATCTTTTTCATCACATTGAATGCATTCACATAGTCCTCGGCACCAATAAGCTGTTCTGCCGCAATCAGATGTTTATCTACCATGACCTCTGGTGGCAATTGGGCGGATGTAACCGTAAAGAATCCCAGTAAAAATAGAACGAAAATACTGCTGATCTCTCTCTGCATGATGTCTCTCCTATTATTATCACCTGTATATCCCCATTAAGAGTTGAAATCTAGGCATTCTTGCCCGTCTAAAAGACGATTGAAAAATACCAAAAAAACAGTTCAGCCAGTTCTGCAAAGGCCGTCACTGTCCCTCGCCATTCACATAGGTCTCCTTTTTGAAACTCCCGTTCACATAGCGAATTATCCAAGTACCGTGTTTCTTGTCATCCACAAAGCGTCCTTCCTCTATATTTCCGTCTCTCCGCAAGATCCAGTGGCCGTGTTTCTTATTGTCCACAAAAGGCCCTTCCTCTACATCTCCGTCTGCATAGCGAATGACCCAATGTCCGTGCTTCTTGTCGTCCATAAAGGGCCCTTCTTCTACTTTCCCGTCTGCGTAGCGAATGACCCAATGTCCGTGCTTCTTACCTTTCTGGAAGTGTCCTGTTGATTCTTCTATTTTCTCGTAATTACCACTACTATACTTCCTAATGAGTGTTCCCTTGCCCTGGGCAAAGCCACCGGAACACTCGCCAGACCAAGTCATGGTCTCGTTCTTTTGAAGGTTAGGGTTCCAGACATGGCATTTAGGCTGGTTGGCCAACACCATCCAACAACTGGACCCTACAGGTTTGCCGGTACACGTTTTCTCAGGAGTAATCTCAGGCTCCACCAAGATCTCTGGCGACAGTTGGGTGGATGCAGCCGTGAAAAATCCCAGTAAGACAACAATGAAAAAGCTACTGAGTACTTTCCTCATGGTGTATCTCCTTTCATTATCACCTATATATGCCAATTAAGGGGTTGAAATCATGATTATTAGCGGTACTCGCGTTGTGCTGCGCGTGCAGCGGGTGACCACAGGGGACACCCTACCCCTACAAACCACAATATCATTATAAGGGACGGCTACTATGCCGTTCCAACAGTCAGCAATTTCGACACAATTGTGTTATACCATTCGCGGCTCTCTTTAGCGATTGTTGTATTTAGTATTCTCGTAAAGCTGATCCAATTTTATCCCACCGCTCACAGCTTTGGTATCTTTTTGGGTCAACTCCTCACCAAGTCGTGATTCCGTTGAATATTCACCCATAACTCAGTCGTTATGCCTGAGTTTATTGAAGCAATGCTGAATTTTGGCATCAGTGTCGGCAATGACCATGCTGTCCGAAGTTTAGGAACTGTCTTTATTTTTTATCACAGCGAGGATGCGTTGTCCTGCGATCAAGGAACGAGAAAAGACGATAAGGGTTTGGGGTTTATCTGACGATTTATCTGGCTTAATAAGTGCGTATTCTATGCCTTTGCGGAGTCTGCCTTTATAATCGCATAGAGCTGCGAGATTATCCTGTACACGAATAGTGTCCCCTATCACAACTTTTTTGACGCCTTTGCTGTCGATATCGGGAAAATTTATAATTTTGTAGTTTTTAAAAATAAAGAATCCCGAAGTTTTGAGATATTCCTTCTTTTTTAAAGTATCTTCGATGCCGAAATAGACATAAACTGCGTCTGCTTTAAGGGAATCTGCGGACGTGTGAAGGTTATCTACAGATGTATGAAGGTTATCTACAGATATTTGAAGGCTATCCACGGATGTATGAAGGCTATCTACAGATATTTGAAAGCTATCCACGGATGCATGGAGGCTATCTACAGATATTTGAAGGCTATCCACGGATGCATGGAGGCTATCTACAGATATTTGAAGGCTATCCACGGATATTTGGAGCCCCGCAACCTCTGTAGTGTCAGAGATAGCTGTAATTTTAACCTGCAGAGTGTCGATTTTAACTCTCGATATATAGTTGAATGTGCGTTGTTCTATACGATAGCGACGCTGAGATTCTATCTCATTGGATAGATTATACGAAAGGCCCTCTATATCTTTCTTGATACCGTCCAGCTTTTCCAAGAAGACTGTTTTTGCCGAAACGTAGCCACTTAAAAAGATAATGCACAAGATCAATACGTTTAAGATCAGCTTTCCAGACTCGGTGAATGTCTTTCTCATAAATGGCCAGACCTTTGCGACACTGCGATAGGTCTCCGGCAGGCTTTCCTTTTTTTTTGTTTTTGGCAGTCTGGTGGTGCCTAAAATTTTGAAGATCTCGATATTCTCCTTTTTAATATTTGATAGAGAATTCTGGATGCTTTCTATATTTTTTCCAAGCAGAAAAGACAACAGACCCACGCCGGAGACGAGGGTAATAATCGCAATTATCCGTTGTTTATTTTCAATAAATTCCTTGAGGTTATCGAGGCGTCCTAATAGCTCTGAATTCTTTTCACTTTCAATGGATTTTCTGAGAAATTCCCATAGCTCCGGGGTCCAGGACTCGACACTTAGGGTTAGAGTGAAAAAAGGAATTAGGACAGCCGTAAGTATCACGATTGACAGAAACCAAGTGGCGAGACGAAGAGTGAGATGCACCCAGGAGGGGGAGACATCTTGGGTTTTGTCAGCCTTTTCAGGATCAGTCTTCATATATTTTTGAAGCAGAAAAGACAACAGCCCCACGCCGACGAGCAGGATAATAATCCCAATTACGCATTGTTTATATTTTGTGAATTCTTTGTAGGGTTCAAATAGCTCCGGTTTCCATAACTCAACGCTTAGAATTAGAAATGGAATTAGAAGTGGGATCAGAACCGACACAAGTATCGCGATCAGGGCGACAAAATAAAGGACGTAATGCAATAGAGGGACGACTTTCTTCCAGAATTTGTTGCCGTTCTCGGAATCATTACTCATCGTTCATCCTCCCATGGATAGCAGGAAACGGCAGGGCCGAGAAAACGACCAAAAGGCTTCGCTTGTGATCAGGTGTGCCTGAATTTTTTGACATTTTGAAATTCCTCTGCGTTTAGTATTTAGGGAAAACATCTCTTGCTAATCCCATAACACTTTCCTCAAAAATCGTACTCCCCAAACCGCCCCCAAAAAACCCATTCCTCTCTTCCTACAAAAGGGTCAAAGATCCCGGGCAACTCGAAAACCGCGGACGGAGGACCGGATAATGCCCTTGTCGCGATTCGCCGAACGCAAATTCCTCGTAATGCTGCGCCACGAACCTCCACGCAATACGCGATAAGAGCTGTCCTCAGACTCCCACGCAGATCCGTCTGTAGGTGCGCCTTCATAGCTGTCATTATAGCAGTCTTGAACCCACTCCCACACATTGCCGTGCATATCGTACACGCCCCAGGCATTGGCTACGAATGATCCCACTGGCGCTGTCTTCTCATCATCCCACTGGCTGCCACAACCGTCACAATTGGCGCGGTTGACACCTATGCTGTCCCCCCAGCTATACGCTGTCTCTGTGCCTGCGCGCGCCACATACTCCCACTCCGATTCACTCAATAAACGATACGTTTTACCCGTCCAGGATGACAACCAACTAACATAAGACTGCGCATCTTTCCAACTCACATGGACTACGGGACGATTTCCACGTCCCCAGCCCTCATCATCCGGCACATAGCTTCCACAACCTCCTGCATCTATACAGGCATACCATTCGGCAAATGTCACCTCATATACGCCCACCGCAAACCGGTAATCTATACGCACCCTGCGCATCGGTCTTTCATCATCATCACCCCCCTCACGCTTGGGTGACCCCAGCGTGAACACTCCCGATGGCACGACAACCATCTTTGGACATTCGTCGCAATCTTGGAAAGTTTCTCCAGGTGAAGGCGCACTATTCCCGGTGTTCTGTTGGGACCATAGAGGAAGGCTCAGAAGAATTAATACACCTGCACAAATACTGTGACGATATATCTTGTCCCTCCTTTCATCAATTTTGCCTGCGGTCACCTCGCTGTTTCCACGATGATGCGCGCTTTCGACCCGGCTCCACCCCGATGTCGCCATACCTGCGTTTCTGTGTTCTCACCGGTAACGCGGATCTCGCCTGTGTTTTCGTCTCGGTAGCTACAGTCCCCCTTGTATCCCGTATACGGTACAAAAGAAATTCAGACTGGCTCTTATGTTATTGATTAATAAATAGTTATATCTAAACATCCGTATATGGACTATAATCCATATACGGACGGTAATCAGGGACGCTTGATATTCAGTTTTTCATTTTGTTATACAGGGTAGAGGGTTGAACATGTGGTCAAGCTACCAGAATATCAGATGAATCTGCGGCTGTTTCACGAAGATTTTTGCCATAGGTCTTCGAGTTGTTGTATTAAATCAGAGAACGACTCTTTATACTCAAAGCTCTTTTTATCTTTTTCAGATTCACTCATATCAGCCTGAATTTGAGATTTTAATGTTTGTAGTCTTCTGCCGATTTGTTCATCTGTACTGGTTTCTGAAATCGCCTTGAAAAACATAATCCAATGGATAATTTTTATTCCCAAATAATCAAGGGATTTGATCTTGTTTACGAATGTATCGAGAATTCCCGCTCTGGCAATCCTGCCAAAATTGCCACCCTTATCTGCTGCGGCTTTATCAGATGATTCTTGCTTGCTGCTCGGATAAGGATGTCTATACTCTTCAGGTGGTGCTTGGATGTCGGGATTTTCATCCCTCTCTTGGCGTGAATTTTGCCAATAGTAATTTCGGTACTCAGCAGCAAATCTGGCCGATTCTTTGTAAGGAATCAGAAGTTTGGGTGTACCTGAAATGACTTCTGACAATAGCCAGGGAATAATGACAATAAAATCAGCAGGGGCACAGGCGTCAGGTGTCACCTGATATCTGAAACTCGGTTCACCTTCTTTACTGAGTACATACCAGGATTTGAGTTCAATACCGAATAGGATCTCATTTTCATCTCTAAGACTTCTCAGCAAAACATCGGGAAAAGTCTGAGATTGTCTGACAAACGCATAATCAGCATATTCGCTATCTGGATCCCATATATTTCGCAAACTGTTGAGTATATTTACAACCTGGTTTTCGACGACTGAAGCAAATGCGCCTCCAACTGAAAATATTTCAGTGACATTGATTCCTTTTATGAGCAATTCTGTTTCGAAGTGAGCGGGAATTGAGTAGATAACATCATCTATTCGCTCCCACACCTTAAAGTGGGGCCATTCGGGGTCTGGTTCAAACTTTATCGGAACATCAGGCATAGATATCTACGGCTCCTTTGTTTGCCTTATTTTTTTCAGATACGTCAAGCAGTGGAACGGAATGTGATTTTATTCGATCAACTGCTATCTGGTAAATTTCACTGTCAATTTCGGCGCAGTAAGCGTGTCTTTCGGTAAGATATGAAGCCATTCCAGCAGTACATAGACCTCCAAATGGCTCCCAAATAACGCCACCGGGATCAGACGATACTTCCAGCAGCATTTTCACCAGTTGTAGCGGCTTCTGATTTAGATGGGCATATTTTGATGATCCCGGCAATCTGACTCTTTCACGATTGTGAAGCGGAGGGTGATCCCAAACATTGGTTATACCGTATTTGCCCTTAAATTTTGCAAAGAAATGTTCGTATGTTTTTTGTGTAAGGGGTTCCTTTCCATTCACGGAAAAATAAGGCTTACCACTTTCCTCGCCGTGTTGATTTGCATAGGATACCAGTTTTGCAAAAAGTTCGGGAGGAGGTGCGTACCACAGATGATCTTTTGTAAAATACTTCCGTGTTGCAGCATTGGCCACACCACATGCTTGATTGGTTTTGTATAAAGGGAGTTGGGTTCTCTCCCATTCAAATCGCAACCATCTCTTCAAGGTCAATATCTGGTCTTCAACTTGAAATTCTGGACGTCTAACGTATTGGACGCAGACTTCTGTGACAATTGGAAAACCTTTTAGAGCTGGAAGATTGCAGTTTCCAGCTATATGCTGTATGCCCTTATTCCAAATATTGCAGCACACATAGTCCCATCCAGAGCGATCTAACAGAGGATGTACAGTCGCCCATCCGATTTCTGTATTCCAAAACCAGAGTGTCGTACCAGGTCTGGAATGTTGGGACCATGCTTGAATGTGTGGTTGATACCAGGCTGTTAGCGTCGAAGGCTCTTTCGCATCTTTCTTAAAGCCGGATACACCATAACCTCCATCAGAAACAATTACATCTGGTGTTTTCCAGCGGTCATATAATTCCAAAACATCCTGGTTAAAGATAGTCACATCAGCGATCTGAAAACCCTCACTCCTGGACATTGAATCCCCCAAATTGTGAGTATGGAAACAGAAAAAATAAATTTTATATGACGAAAGAGATACTGTGGGGAGAGATTGGTTGAAGCAGTATAGAGATCAGCCCAATATAGTTTTCTATGTTGATATTTTACTAACGTTATGCTTGATGTGCAAGGAGAACATGTATGTCGTTTACCCGGGTTTGAACATGACAGCGGCGAGTGGGGGAAGGGTGATTTGCAGGGATTGCGGATGTCCGTGACTTGGGATGGGTTCGGTTTGGACGGTGCCGAGATTGCCCATGTTGCTGCCGCCATAGCGTTCGGCGTCGCTGTTGATGAGTTCGCGGTAGGTGCCTGGGGTGGGTACGCCTATGCGGTAGTTTTCTCTTGGGACGGGGGTAAAGTTGCAGGCAAAAATTAAAGGGGCATCGTGTGATCGCGCGCGGCGCAGGAAGGATAGGACGCTGTTTGAGGCGTCGTGGAGCGAGATCCATTCAAAGCCTTCGGGTTCAAAATCCCGTTCGTAGAGTGCCGGTTCGCCCCGATAGAGGGTGTTGAGGTCTCTTACAAAGCGTTTCAGGCCCGCGTGGTCGGGTTCTGCGAGCAGGTGCCAGTGTACGCTTTCCTGTGAATTCCACTCTTGCCATTGACCGAGTTCGCCGCCCATAAAGAGCAACTTTTTGCCGGGATGGGCGTATTGAAAGGCGTAAAAGGCGCGCAGATTGGCGAATTTTTGCCAGCGGTCGCCGGGCATTTTGTCGATGAGGGCGCGTTTGCCGTGGACGACTTCGTCGTGGGAGAGTACGAGGATGAAGTTTTCGTGAAAGGCATAGACGAGGCCAAAGGTGAGGTTGTCGTGGTGGTATTTGCGGTGGATCGGTTCTTTGGAGATATAGGACAGGGTGTCGTTCATCCAGCCCATGTTCCATTTGAATCCAAAGCCGAGGCCACCCAGATAAACGGGGCGGGAGACGCCGGGCCAGGAGGTCGATTCTTCGGCAATCATCAAGACGCCCGGGAACTTTTCGTGGATGAGGGTGTTGAGTTGGTGCATAAAGGCGATGGCGTCTAAATTTTCTCTGCCGCCATATTGGTTGGGGATCCATTCGCCTTCTTTGCGCGAATAGTCGAGGTAGAGCATGGATGCAACCGCATCGACGCGCAAGCCGTCGATGTGATATTTTTCGATCCAGAAGAGAGCATTGGCAATGAGAAAATTGCGTACTTCATTGCGTCCGTAGTTGAAAATTAAGGTGCCCCAATCGGGGTGTGTTCCTTGCCGCGAATCGGCGTGTTCGTACAGGGCAGAACCGTCGAATTGCGCGAGTCCATGCGCGTCTGTTGGGAAGTGTGCGGGTACCCAGTCGAGAATGACGCCAATGCCGTGGATGTGGCAGTGGTTGACGAGGTATTTGAAATCGTCTGGCGTACCAAAACGGCTGGTTGGCGCGTAGTAGCCCGTGACCTGATATCCCCATGATTCGTCTAAGGGATGTTCCATGATGGGGAGGAGTTCGATGTGGGTGTAGCCCATTTCGAGGATGTATTCGACGAGTTCATGCGCGAGTTCGCGATAGGTGAGCGGCCGGTTGTTTTCGTGTGGGTTGCGCCGCCATGAGCCGGGGTGTACTTCGTATATGGCGATTGGTTCTGTGTATGGGTCTCTTTTCTGGCGGGTTTGCAGCCAATCGGCATCGGACCACAGGGCATCGTCGGGCTGGTACACGACAGAGGCTGTGTGCGGGCGGTGTTCCATACAGAAGGCGTAGGGGTCGCTTTTGGTAAAGATATCGCCGTTTTGGGTTTTGATTTCGTATTTGTAGAGGGTGCCGGGCATCAGGTCGGGGATGAAGAGTTCCCATACACCTGTGCTACCTCTGTTTTGCATGGGGTGCTGGCATCCATTCCAGGCGTTGAAGTCGCCAACCACGCTTACGCGCTGAGCATTGGGTGCCCACACGGCAAAATGTACGCCTTTTTCTGTGGGGTGTGCGCCGAGGCAGTCGTAGATGTTATGGTGATTGCCTTCGCCGTGCAGGTGCAGGTCAAAATCGCTTAGAATAGGAGGCATTTATCCCTCGGGGATTTCTTGAGCGCAGGAGAGTGGGGGGATGTCGATCATGGTGCGCAGTCCGGGTGCGGCAGATGCGACTATTGGGATGGCATTGGCGATGACTGCACAGGTGGCGATGTCGCCGTTGATGCCGCCGGGTATGATGAGGTCGTAAGCGGGTGTGCCATTGATCTGGATGCGCTCCTGAGATTCGATTGAGTCGCCATTGTGTATTAGTTGTCCGACGGCGGCTTTGAAGATGAGGGTGAGGACTTCCCGCCCGTTGTGGTATCCCCGTCCCGTTTGCAATACGCCTGCACAATGCCCCGGTTTTGCGAGGACGGGTTCTACGATGTCTTCGGTGTGGTCGAGTTGCCATCCCAGTCGCGCGGCGATCATGTGCATGGATTCGGTGAGGCCGACGTGGCGGATTTTTTGTTGGGCGACGAGGTTCTGGAATTCTTCAACTGTGAGTCCCGCGCCTATTTTTTGCTGAAAGGGGAGACGGCGCGCAGAGGCGTCCTGGGTGCGTTCTATGCGTATGGATTGCACGGTGTGACACACGCCGGTGGCCGCTGTGGGCAAGAAGTCCATGAGAAAGCCGGGGTTGATGCCGGTTCCGAGGACTGAGACGTCGCGTTCTTTTGCCCAGGTGTCGATGGTTGCGGATAATTCGGGTTGTGTTGTCCAGGGATAAGACAGTTCTTCGCAGGTCGAGACGATGTTGACGCCCCGGTCGATAATTTCTTTTAATGTGGGGGCGATGCGTTGGAGTTCTGATACGGTTGTCACTACGGCGAGGTCTGCGTCGGCCAATCCCCTGTCGAGATCGTCGGTGATGGCTATGCCGAGGGGGTCGCATTGGCTCACTTCGCCCAGATCGCGATTTGTTTTGGATGGGTCAATGTCAACGGCACTGACGATTTCAATGCCCGATCGTTTTGCCAGATAGGGGGTGAGCATCTGGCCGAGTGGCCCAAGGCCGATTTGTGCGATGCGTATTGGAGAGTGCATGTTAGTTACCAGTGAACAATGGATAGTGCGTGCGGAATGGAGTAAAGATAAAGTGGAGAGTTCAAAGGGTAAAGGGTAAAGTAGTGGTGTACTCCGTATGTGTACTTGCGTGGAAAGGTATTTCACATTAATTTGAATGTTCTTTGATACTTTGATGGCGAATTAAAGCGTTGCAATAAATGTCCCCTGAATGAAAATTAAAACGCGAATTGAGGGTGGGGGCAATTTTTCTCAATTGATAGGTGGATTATGAGTGATGAATTGATTGATGCTTTTGTGAAAAAGTACGCGTCTTTGTCCGGTGTCGCGCATGTGGCTGAGGGTGTTGATGCGGTTGCGCCCATTGTGGTCAGTGTGCTCAGGGAGATCGGTTGTAAGCGGGTTGTGTGCGCCGAGTTGCCCGATGGGTTGGACGATGCTGTTGAACGCGCGTGTGTGGATGCGGGGATTGATGTGCGCGTGCCGCCTTTTGACAGTTCCGAATTGCCCCACGCGATTGATGCTGTCGAGGCGGGAGTGTCCTGGGCGGTTTTTGCAGTGGCTGAGTCGGGGAGTCTCGTCGAGTTTGCTCTGGACGATGCCGTGCGTCTTGTTTCGACGTTGCCCCGCGTACATATCGGCATTTTTAAGGCGAGTACGCTGCTGGAGAATTTGAAGGATGCCGCTGAGCCGTTGCGCCAGTTTTATCTGGATCATCCCGAAAATGCAACGGCAACTTTTATTTCTGGACCGAGCCGAACCGCAGATATTGAGATGCGACTGACGCTGGGGGTTCACGGTCCCGAAGTTGCACACGCAATTGTTATTAAATAAGCGGTTAGCTTCTGCACATCCGTTCTACGTATAGTATAAGCATACCCTTCAATCACCTGAAAGGGAGGTTGAGCATGATTACGCAACAAGTCGCTGAATTTAGCGGTGAAGCGGTGCGCGATGTCGCCGGTGCATTAGTCTGGGGAGCACAACCCCTGGAACACCCAGAGGTACTCCGCGAAAATGCGCTGTCAAATCTGCACAAAAGCCAGAATAAAAAGGTGATACAGGTATTAACCAATAGCTTTCGGGAACGGTACAATGCCCAGGCCGCTATCCTTGACACCTTTCATGATCGGCTCTTGAAAGCCGCTAAAGATTTTCCGCCGGGTCAGGAAATGGACCCTGATGATGTTGGGGTGCCTGCGCTGGAAAAGGGAGAGGCATACTTCATTAATGAAAGAAAAGCATTGCGCGATATTCGAGACGTCTTACAGCAGAGTGGTGGGGCAAACGCACACGGCGCCGAGGTCTTTGAAGAATTGGAACGCCTGGACGATCTGTTCAAATCTCTCGTTGCATGGTATCAAGAGCTTCGCTGGCTCATTCTGATCAACGACGGGTCGCTTCCTTCGAACTCAGGAGAAACATACACGAACGGAGCAGAATTTATGGCATCTTTGGAAGATCTATAGTCCATGACCAGTCGTCCGTTACAAATTACCGCGTTCATAAGACCGAATAACAAGTTCGCCAAAATGGTCAGGCGTCTTCCCCCTCGGATGCAAAGAGAATTGGAGCGCGTGATTGACGAACTATGTGCTGGCGAGTTGGCTCCCGGACGGAATTTGGAGCGACTGCGGATTGGCAATAATCTGTACTCGGTGCGTTTGAATCGCAATTTTCGCTTTGTTTTTTCAATTCTGGATAACGACACAGCTTGGGCAATAGCTGTGGGACCTCACGACACAGCTTACGAAGTAGCGGAACGATCACAACATTAGAAAACGAGATAATGGGCACCGCCTCTACGTTCTTACTTTTTACGTTTCACCTTTTACTGCATTTAAGGATTTTATGATGAATATTGCAAATCGCATGTCGCTGTTGGGTACGGAGTCTGCTTTTGAGGTACTGGTAAAGGCGCGTGCGCTGGAGGAGATGGGACACGATGTGGTGCATCTGGAAATTGGCGAGCCGGATTTTGACACGCCAGCACATATTGTCGAGGCGGGACAGAGAGCACTGTCATATGGGTTTACGCATTACGGTCCGCCCGTGGGATTGCCCGAGTTGCGCGAGGCAATAGCGGAAGAGATTTCGACAACGCGACAGATTGACGTGCATCCCGATCAGGTGGTGGTGACGCCCGGTGCCAAGCCGATTATGTTTTATTCTATTCTGGCATTGGCTGAGCGTGGCGATGAGGTGATTTATCCGAATCCGGGTTTTCCGATTTACGAGTCGGTGATTCGCTTTGCGGGTGCGCAACCCGTGCCCGTGCCTCTGACGGAGGATCGCGGGTTTAGCCTGAATGCGGATCAATTGCGCGATCTGGTGACGGAACGCACAAAGCTGATTATTCTAAATTCACCGCAAAATCCCACAGGTGGCATAATTCCAGAAGGCGATTTGCAGACGATTGCCGAGGTGGCGGTCGAGCATCAGATTCCCGTGTTGTCCGATGAGATTTATTCCCGGATGGTCTATGGCGATGCGTTTCACAGCATTTCGGCGTGTGAGGGTATGGCCGATTTGTTGATTATTCTCGATGGGTTTTCCAAGACGTATGCGATGACGGGCTGGCGCATTGGCTATGGGGTGATGCCGATGGATCTCGTGCCGCATTTTGACCGGCTGATGGTCAATAGCAATTCGTGTACGGCTGCGTTTACGCAAATGGCGGCTTTAGCTGCGTTGAAGGGTCCGCAGGATGCTGTTGAGGATATGGTGGATGCGTTTCGCAAACGGTGTGCGATTATTGTAGAGGGTTTGAATGCGATTGAGGGGATTACATGCCCGATGCCCGAGGGGGCTTTTTACGCGTTTCCAAATATTATGAGATTGGGCAAGTCGTCTGCGGAAGTCGCAGATGTGATTTTGAATGAGGGACACGTAGCGTGTCTGGCCGGGTCGGACTTTGGGGAATACGGCGAGGGATATTTGCGGTTTTCTTACGCGAATTCTGTGGAAAATATCGAAAAGGCGTTGGCGCGTATCCGAGTGTGTGCGGAAAGGTTGGCGTGTGCTAAAGCCGATCCAGGAGCGGTATGATCGCAGGTAGTGACGCGACCTGGAGATCGTGCGTGAGGTCGGATGCGCCATCGGTGAAGTGAATACAGCGCACGCGGGCGGCGGCAGAGGCCATGAGATCGTAACGGCTATCGCCGATGCTTATGGCTTCGTTTGGAGAAGTGTCGAGGGCCTGGAGCGTTTTGTGGATGAGGTAGGGGCTGGGTTTTATGGGACCGTCGTCTCGGCTGAGGGCGATGTCAAAGGCGCGATTGAGTCGGTTGATTACGCAGTGCATGGCGGCGCCGTGGTTGTTGGTGACCAGGCCGAGTTTGTACTTGCGCGCTCGCAGTGCGTCTATGAGTTCTGTTGCACCAGTGCGAATGGCGGCGTGTTGTGCTGCCTCCCATTCTTTTTGGAGAAGGATATCAGTGGCCTGTTTGCGTTGTTTTGCGGGTAAGTTGTCGATGTGCTCGATGATGGTTTTTTCGGGCGGGCAATTGATTTTTGAACGCAGATCTGGCCAGTTGATGTACGATTCTGTGAGTGTACCGTCCATGTCGAAGATGATGGCCCGAATAGTCATAGTTCGCCTATTCGAGAAATACGGTTTGACGGTCGCCCGATGAAAAGGAGATGATTGCACGCAGCGGTTCATCGCCGTTGTTAATCGCGTGGTGGATCACGCCAGCGGGAACCCGAATGCTATCGCCCGGTTCGAGTTGATAGCTGTCGTCGCCGTACGTGTGTTCGCATGTTCCGGAGACGACATAGAGGATTTCTTCGCAATTGGGGTGGTAATGCGGTGGATTTTGCTGGCCGGGTTGAATGATGGCCATGCCAAAGGTCTGTTTGGCATCGGGATCAATGGCCTGGCCCATGAGCCAGTTGAGGGTGCCCCAGGGAAATTCTTCGGCTGTGGTTTCCGATAGTCTGGTAACGGGCATAGCGGTTCCTTTTGTGCGTATTGGTGATGGTTTTGAATGGGCACAGAATATAGATTTTTTTTTGTGGTGTCAACAACGCATTTGAACAGATGTGATTGTCGGAATATATTGTATTGCATCTGCGCCATCGGCGTAATCCATGTAATCCGCGATCCAGGAGGTTGTAATGAAAAAAATTGAGGCGTTTATCAAGCCGTTTAAGTTAGATGAAGTAAAGGAAGCACTTACCGAATTGGGATTGGTGGGGATGTCTGTTGGCGAATACCGGGGGTTTGGTCGCCAGCGAGGGCATCGGGAATTTTACAGAGGCAGCGAGTATCATGTGGATTTTTTGCCGAAACTCAAACTTGAACTGGTGGTTCCCGACAGCGAATTGGAAAACGCGATTGAAGCTATCTTGGAGACCGCCAGTACGGGTGAAGTCGGCGATGGAAAAATTTTTGTGAGCACCGTTGAGCAAGCGATCCGCATTCGCACGCGGGAGACAGGAGAAGCGGCGTTGTGAATTTGAGGTTCATTCATGGATATTTTTGATTTTAATACACCCGACGCAAAAGACGCGCTTGCACAGGCGGGATTTCGAGATGTTGAACGCGCGTTGCACAATCTCGAAGAGTTGGCTGGCTCAGAGGCTGATGGTCAACTTCCCGACGATTTTTTTCAGGCGTTGATCGATGCGCCCGATCCCGATATGGCGCTGAATAATTTTTTGCGCATTGTGCAGGCTGGTCGCGCGTCGTTTTTGCACACGCTCAATGAGTATCCCGAGTTGTGTCGCATGTTGTTGTGCGTTTTGGGCGGTAGTCCTTTTATGGCTGATATGCTGGTGCGCGACCCCGATATTTTGGATTGGTTGATCGATGCTCCGGATCGCATTGCACAATCGTGTGAGAAAGAACAATTGATGGTGGCTTTTGATCGGGCTGTCGAGGCTGTGGATACGCGCGACGACAAACTCAATACTGTTCGGCGAAGTGCGCGACGCGAATTGTTGCGTATTGGCGTGGGCGATCTGGCTGGTGGTCGCGCCATTCAGTATGTTGCGGCTGATTTGTCGATTTTGGCAGATGTGTGTTTGCAAAAGCTGATTGATATTTTGTTGCCCGACCTGCAAGCGCGTTATGGCATGCCGCGAAATGGCGATGGACAGTCCGTGGAGTTTGCTATTTTTGGGTTGGGCAAGTTGGGCGGTATGGAGCTTAATTTTAGTTCGGATATCGATTTGATGTTTGTCTATAGTGCCGAGGGCAATACGGATGGTGAACGTTCTGTGACCAATCAGGAGTTTTTCTCCCGATTGTGTGAGCAAATTGTGCGTGCGGCGACAGAGGTGACGCCAGAGGGGTTTTTGTATCGTATGGATATGCGCCTGCGTCCCGATGGCGCGGCTGGCGCGCTCGTGATGCCTCTTGCCGGATATGAGGGCTACTATATGCGGCGGGGCGAATTGTGGGAGCGGCAGATGTTGATCAAGTCCCGTTGTTGTGCCGGGTCTGAACATCTGGGACAGCGATTTTTGAAGATGGTACAGCCCTTTGTTTTTCCGCGCTATTTTGATACCAGCCCGGCAACGGAGATCAACCGCGTTAAGGCGCGTATAGAAGATCAGATTGGCAGCAAGGGGCAGCGCGAAACGCATTTGAAGTTGCGCTCTGGAGGCATTCGGGATATCGAGTTTATTGTGCAGTGTTTGCAATTGCTGGTGGGGCGCATACACGAGAATGCGCGGTCGGACAATACGCTCGAGGCTATTCGGCAGTTGCAACGGGTATCTGCGCTGTCGGGGAAGGAAGCCGATCAGCTAAGGGACGCTTACGTATTTTTCAGGCGTTTGGAACACCGTTTGCAGATGATGCACAACCGCAGTGATTATTCGCTGCCCGAAGGGGAGGATGAACAGAGAATACTGGCGCGCACGATGGATATGGGATCTGCTGAGGTGTATCGCAAAATACTGGATGTCCATTTGAAGGCTGTGCAGGAGGTGTATGCCCAGGTCTTTACGGAAGCGCGAGAAAGCGAGGGCCGTTCTATAGGCGCGCTGGTAAATATGGAAATAGGCGATGCAGAGG
This sequence comes from Candidatus Latescibacterota bacterium, assembly GCA_965205975.1. GTDB lineage: Bacteria > Latescibacterota > UBA2968 > UBA2968 > UBA2968 > VXRD01. The sequence goes on along the minus strand of OZ242195.1, from coordinate 2,678,029 downwards.
CCAGCGGGTTATTGGAAGAGATTGGGTTTTCTCGACCGGGCGAGGCACATCGCAATCTCATTTATCTGGCTTTTGGACATGTGCCGCGGATTCGGGGCACACGGGCGCGTCAGAGCTTTACAGAACTGGCACCGGCATTGATGCAGGCACTTCAGGAGTCAGCCGATCCCGATCAGGGGTTGAGTAATCTGGAGAGTCTGGTGTCTGCTTATGGGGCAGGCGATATGTTTTTTCGCATTTTGGCATCTAATCAGGGGTTTCGCCAACTGATGTTATCGCTGTGTGTGGGTAGCCAATTTCTGGTGCAGGTGATAAGGCGCAATCCCGGATTGCTCGATTGGCTGGTTCGTCCAGAGGTTTTGTATCTGGATCCGGAAGCAGAGGTTTTGCACCTGAGTCCGGGTGTGGATGCTTTGCGAGAACAGTTTCGCGCACAGGTTGAGCGGTATGGCGATACGCCCGAATTGGCGGGGGGGATAAATGCTGTAAAAAATCGGGAGTTGCTGCGCTTTGGGACGCGCGATCTCGTGGGCTTGACCGATACGTTTGAAACATTTGAGGCGCTGACGATGTTGACCGATGTGGTTGTGCAGGCGGTTTATGAGGTGGTTTATGCGCGCTTGGTTAAAAAGCGCGGGGTGCCGCGCAATCGCAGCGGTGAGGAGGTCGGGTTTGTGGTGCTGGGTCTGGGCAAGATGGGTGGGGACGAATTGAGTTTTGGTTCGGATCTGGATATCGTATTTGTATATGGGGAAGATGGCGAAACGGATGGTGCAAAGCCACAGGGGAATTTGCAATTTTTTATCGATCTGGCGCAGCAGATGATCGCGATGCTGGAGCAGAATACGCCACAGGGGAAGCTCTATCCGGTGGATCCGCGATTGCGTCCCGAGGGGGCGAGCGGGCTTTTGGCGCTGTCTTTGGAATCTTATGGTCGCTATTTGGATACGCGCGCGTCAACATGGGAGCGCATGGCATTGTCTCGCAGCCGGATCGTCGCTGGCGATGCGGTTTTGGGAGAAAAGCTGCTAAATTTGTTTGAGCCTTTTGTCGTGGGTACCGGGTTTTCAGATGCAGAGGTAGCTACAATGCTGGATATTCGCAAGAAGATGGAGCGCAAAGATGGACAAAGATCCCGTAAGGTGTTGAGTATTAAAACAGATGCGGGAGGGATTGTGGATATTGAATTTATTGCACAAATTTTGCAGTTGAAGTTCGCCAAAGATCATCCGGAGTTGCGCAGTGCCAATACGCTTGAGGCACTGAGAAGATTGGTAGAAGGCGGGTTTTTGGGGGCAGAAGATGCACAACGGCTTCAGCAAGCGTATGTGTTTTTGCGTACTGTAGAAAAAGTGATCAGACGCCAGGATGAACAGGCACGTACCCATTTGCCGACCGAAGACCGCGCGTTGACAGCAGTGGCCCGGGCGATGGGGTTTGATACGGCTGAGGTGTTTGAAGATGTTTTGAAGAACGATATGGCACAGACAAGGGCGATTTTTGAGCGGGTGGTAGAAGCGCGAATAGACGAATAGACGAATAGACGGAGCGATGTACAACTGGCCGACTCTCAGGCCAGTTCATAGACCCGTAAGAGAGGCATCCCTGCCTCGACTCTATAACAGTGAAAATAAATAAAAAGGCGATCTTGGAAATGGGATCGCCTTTATTTTTTGCGAAAATATGCGCGGAATTTGTTTATCAGGGGATGGTCGGATAAGGGCTGGGATATCTGACTTTTGTGTTGTGCGATGCGGGTTTTGATATTTTGCCAGTGTGGCGTTGTGAGGCATATATGGGCTGCGAACAGGTGATAGATGAGGTGGTGTGCATCGAGACGAAAGAGGATGGTTTCGGCTGGAGTAGAGTACAATTGTGATGCAAGATGTGCGTAGTATTGCGCAAGTACTGGTGTGAGAAGGCCAATGATGCGGCCGTGGGGCTTGTGGGCGCCGAGCGATGTGGTGTATTGTATCAGGCGGCGTTCGGGCCAGTCATAGCCGATTTTGGCGAGTTCGAGAACGGTTGCCGTTTCTGGATTTGGACACGCGATGTTGCGGGCGTTGTAGTCGGTGGGGCCGAGTGCTGGCGGTGCGTGGATGAGTTCGTTTACGATGGTTTCCCAGGCCGATAGAAGATTTGGGGCATTGGAGTCGCGCGTTACGAGATGGGGAAGCGTTTCTGCGAGTGATTGGGTGGTGTTGTGCCACTGTTCTCGCAAGTCATCTGCGCTACACCCGGGCGCGATGTGCGGGATGAATTTGGCGCTGTGATTGTAAAACGCTTTTTCGAGCGCGCAGAGGGTGTTGATGACGCTGTGCATGAATGGGCTGGGATCAACGGTCTGGCAGATGTCGTCGAGGGTGTGATTGCCGCACCATTCGTAGATGACCATGTCGTGATCGGTTGTGATGATGCGGGGGACAGAGACGCCGCTGGCGAGGAGATGGTTGGTGACTTTTTGTTCAACGGCGAGCAAGTGGTATGGTTTGCCGCATGTGAGCGGCGCAAAGAGGTGGTGTTTAACTGCAAATACCGAGCGGTCAGTTGTGACTTTCCAGACTGTGTGCGCCCGGGTTTCGGAGAGCGGTTCGATTTTTGCAATGCGCTGTTCTGGCAGTTGGTCGCGGAATAAGCGGTGAATAGTTTCGATCATGGGAGTTAGGGGGACAAGTAGTAATATAAGGAAAAAACAATCGGAGATCACAGATTTGACATTTAAGGTAGAGTTGTATATTTTGGAAAAAGATATTATGCTCTGTACTTTTTCAAAGGACAATCACTATGGAAGCGATAAAAATCAAAGCAATGTATCGGAACGGTGTGTTGGAGCCAGAAGAACCTCTTGTTTTGTCTGAAGGTGAAAACGTCACGGTGATTATAGAGTCGTGCTCTGATTTTTCAGAAGAAAAAAAAATACGATGTTTCCGAGCTGCTGCCGGTAGTTGGAAAGAGATTACAGATAAACATCTTGAAGAAGATATATAGTCGCGTATCGGAAAAATCAATTGGGAATCACAGATTGACATTCGAGATGTAGTTGTCTATTTTGAAAAAGAATATTGTGTCCCGTATTTTTAAGAGGACAAGTGCTATGGAATATGCTGTTAAAGTCATCGATGATAAACTGATTTTGCCAGAGGCAATGAAAAGCTGGATTGAAAATGTTGAAAACGGCGAAAGCCTAGCAGCTTTTATAGAGGGTGATACGCTGATCCTAAAACCCAAAAGGACAACATTGCTTTCTCAAATCGCCAACAGGGGGCCAAGCCTTATAGAGCCTCCATTAAGTGAGATAGCCGACGAGGTCCACGCTTATCGAAAGGAAAAATGCGGTGCGCGTGGTGCTTGATACCAGTGTCTGGGTTTCGGCATTGCTCTGGACAGGCTTACCGAATCAAATTTTGAAACTGATTGAGAATGGAAAAATAAAAGCCGTTATCTCGCCTGTTCTTGTCAAAGAACTGCGAGAGGTTTTAGGGCGTGATAAATTTGCGTCAATTCTAGTTGCACGAGAAAGCAGTGTGCCAGAGTTGATGCGGGAAGTATTGAAACAGGTTGAACTTTATGAACCCGCAAGTGTGAGTGGTATTGTAGAACGAGATCCAGATGATGATCATGTGATAGCCTGTGCTATTGCAGGAAAGGTTCAGTGGATTATTTCTGGAGACGATGATCTTCTCGATATCGAAAAGTATAAAGATATTTTGATAGGCTCTCCAAAACGATTTTTAGAGGTTGAATTTTCCGATTAACAGCTTTTTCAATGCTGAAGTAGAATAGGCGGATGATCTTTGCGATTATCCGCCTATTTATTTTTTTCGATACGGGCCCCTCCGTGTGTGAACTGGTCTGAGCTACGACCAGTTGTACCCCGCCCGCGTCTTTGTATGCGCCCTCTTTTATCCTCGGTGCGCTGTTTTTTTACGCGATTGGATGAACTCGGGGGCTTCGACAATGCAATCGCGCAAGATGCCGAGTGAATCTCTCAGGACTTGCAGATTTGTTTTTTTCAGTTTGGCAGAGGTGTCGCCCACATCGGGGAAGCCCTGGGCGTTTGGGGTGAGGTGTTCCCAGTTGCGGAAGAGGCGGCCCCAGTCGCTGTTTAGTACATCTTGCATTTTATTTTTGGCATGAAAAGGATACCAGAAACTGTCGTGGTAGAGTACCGAAGCCATATAAGCCCAGGGCGCGAGGATGGTTTTGAGCGACCATTCGATGGGTTTTTTGAGGCTCCCCCAGTAGATCTTGTGCTGCATTTTAGAGGCAAATGTCATTTTTTTGTACGGACCGACAAAGTCCCAATTTTCTTCTGCAGCGCATAGATCACCCGCAATTTCGATTTGGGAGGGATCTCCGCATCCGAGGCCCAGGTCGTGTGCTATGCGGATGTATTTGATTGAAAGTGGATCAAAGCCCATCATTTTGGCGGCGACTGCGTCAATGGCGACCTGGTCAGCACTGGCGAGGATGACGTTTTTGGTGTGGGGAATCATACAGCGCGGGCCGGGGCCATCGCCTGCAAAGGTGCCGTCCATGACTGCGAAGACACCGCGGTGGATTTTCTTTTGTATCATGAGCAGATCGACGAGGGTTTCGTGAATGACCGGGTGGGTCCAGTGGCGACGCTCGTTGAGCAGGCCGCCAAAGGCATTTTTCATGGCGCCTGTGGTGGTGGTAAAGACGTGGGTTTTGACCGTGGGGAAATGGATGATGTTTTCATCGATAAAGCGTTTGGGAATGTGAAAGCCTTTGGGATAGACTTCGTTCAGACAGAGAAATTTTGCGGTGAGGTCGCCGACTGCGTCGCGTACGTTGATCCATTCTTCGCCTTCGTAGAGATGTATATTTTTCAGGCCGTGCGCTTTGATGACGGGGAGGTGTTTGTTTTCTTTTTCGCCCAAACGCGCGTCAATGACCACGGTTCGGTTGTGGCAGCCGTGAATGAGGTCGGGGTCGTAGCCATCTTGTTTCATGGCGCGGATAACACCGTCGAGTTGCCATGGTGTTGTGGAACATCCGGGGAAAAAAAAGTGCCATGAGATGTTGATCTTGAGCGCGGTTTCCACTTCTTTGGCAATTATATTCTGGTAATCCGCCAGATTGAGCAGGCGGTGGTAGTCTTCAAAGATCGTACGCGGCGATGTGCGGAGAAGTGCGACTTTGCTTTGCATGGGGATCTCGAGTCATCAAAGGTGTTTTTCGAATAATTGATACGCCTGTTCGCGCATGGCGTTGGGAAAATCATGTTCGCAATCGGGGTGTTCGACAATCAGATTTTCTGTTGCATCGTAAAGGGCGTACACGCGGGCGGCTGCGTTGACAACGGCATCTACGCTTTGCCATTTGAAATTGCTGTCGCGCAAAGGCGCGGCAATAAAACAGGGTCGGGGTGCCAATGCCGCGATTAAGTCGTGAAAATCAAAGGGTATATCCCACAGCCGATGGGCGTAATTTTTCAATTTGGGCATGTACCGATCCTGCGTCCACCCAGCGAGATTTCCATCTTTGTAGTCTATGTAGGAATCCAGTCCGCAACTGGATACCACAACGCCGATGCGCGGCTCAAAAACAGCGGTATAGACCGAGTTGTGTCCGCCCAGAGAATGTCCGATTGCCCCGACGGGTCCCCGCTTTACATACGGCAGTGTTTCCAGCAGATCGATCGCCCGGATATTGTCCCATATCGCCTTCATGGTTCCGCTTTCATAGCCCAGACCGAATACATCGGGCCAATATTCCGCGAGCATGGGGTAGGACGGTGCGATGGTGACAAAGCCGCGTTCGGCCAATTCGCTGGCATAAGCCCGATTGGGGCGGTCGCCCAGTCCTACGACGGTTTTGTATCCCAATGTCGCATGCGTCGGGTGCGGGCACAAGACGGCTGGACATTCATGACCATCCAGCGCCTGTTTTGGGATTAGCAGATACGCCCGTGCGCGGTCGCCGGGTTCTGCGGCGTAAGTGATCATTTGCCTTATATAAGTGCCGCAATCCACTTCTTCTGCCAGATCTATGGCGAGTGAGCATCGCTTTTCGTCTCCGGGCAAAAGACCCATGATTTCCTGCGCGGCTTCGAGTATTTTCGCGCGCTTTTCTTCCCACTCTGTTAGTGAAGTGAGCGGAATAATTTGATCGTTTTGATTGACGAGTTGATTCATTTGTCTTTCCATTCAGGAGTTAAATAAAAAACAACATTTCGAAAAAAAATACCAAAAATAAGACATAAAGAGGTCAGATAAGACATAAGTGGAATCTTTTTTTGTTGCAGCGACAGAAGAGTTGGTATTATCATTATTGTTGTATGAAAAAGCCGCCGACAAGACCGGGCAAGTCAACTGTCAGCGGCAGGTAAATATCTCAAGCTGAGAACTTGAGAAGGATGTAAAAAATAACAATCCGGAACGCGATTGTCAACGCGAATTAAAGTGCAAATAATGTTCAATCGAAAAGAGAAAAGTGAATGGTGTTTTCACTTTTTAATTCGGTATTCAACCTGTCTTTTGCTCGATAATAATTTTTATACGAAATAAAAACAATACTTTATGATCATTATTACTTGAGAAATTCACATTGGCACACATATTGCACATATTTGTTTAAGCTGTGAAATATCTGTTTGAATAGTGTAGTTGAAAGGAGCAAGTTTTTGGCGAAGGTCAAAACCCATATCCCATCAGATTCGAGTTGGAAAATCGCGTTTGAAGCCTTTTTGGAGGCGCATTACAGCAACCCGGACCTCAAATTTAGTGATCTCGTAGATCATTTCAAACTTTCCAGAACGCATCTGAGTGCCTTGTTCAAAAAGCATGTTGGCAAGCCTTTCCGAGAAAAGTTGAGAGAGATCAGAATTGCTCATGCACAGCACTTGATAGGTGAACAATCCTTGCTGACCTATGAGGTTGCAAGTGCGTGTGGGTATCGGTCCTCAAAGTATTTTTGTGAGGTGTTTAAGAAGGTAAATGACATGTCTCTTACCGCTTACCGCGCAAAAGTGAGATGCGAAAGCCTTATTCAAAAAAATTCATAAAAGAATAGGTCTTAAAAGTACTGGAAAGACATGAGACAATTTGAAAATCCTATGCCGATGAAGATATTACATATTCTGGATGTTTCGCTGCCACACCGACAAAGCGGCTACAGTTTGCGAAGCCAGTATATCATCAATACGCAGAAAGCGCTCGGCTTTGATCCTGTGGTGCTCACGCGCTGGGGTGTGTCTGAGCAACTCGCTGATGATATTGAATATATCAATGATGTGCCTTATTTGAGAAATACTTCTGAAGCATACACAGCACGTCTGTCCGAACGTCTGGGCAAATTTCAATTGCCAGATACCCCACGAATCTATCGTGTGGGGCAGGAGCAACACTTTCGCAAACGCGTTGCGCGGGCTGTTGAGACAGAAAAACCCGATGTGTTGCACGCGGCGTCACCGGGTAGAAATGCACAGGTTGCGATTGATATAGGACATCACTGTGGTCTGTCTGTGGTGTACGAGGTGCGGGGTTTGTGGCACGATAGCGGTGTGGCGCAGGGTATGCTGGCTCCCGATTCAGAGGTGTATCGCCAGCAACACGCGCAACATGTCAATGCGATGCAACGAGCCGATGCTGTGGTGACGCTGTCCGAGGTGTTGAAAGCAGAATGCATACGCGAGGGGGTTGACGAAGAGAAAATTGGCGTAGTGCCCAATGGTGTGGCGGTTGAGCAATATGCACCCAAAAATCGGTCAGGCGAACTTGCCAATGATCTGGGGATTGAACCGGAAGATGTGGTGGTGGGCTATATCGGTCTGGTGCGGTCACTGGAGGGATTGCGGTTGTTGTTGCAGGCGTGTGAGGTTCTTCGCGGGCAGTATGCCAATCTCAAAGTGTTGATTGTGGGGGGTGGACGAGACCTGCCAGCATTGCAGCGCGAAGCACAGGAACGCGGTCTGGCGGATGTGGCGATTTTTACGGGTGAAATACCGCACGACCAAATAGCTGCATATTACGCGATGTTAGATGTTTTTGTTATTCCGCGTACGCGTAGCCGCGTTACCGAACTGGTCACGCCGATGAAGCCTTATGAGGCAATGGCGATGGAAAAAGCCGTTGTCGTTAGCGATGTAGCCGCACTCAAGGAGGTGGTTACAGACGGCGAAACCGGGCGCGTTTTTGTGGCAGATGATGTCGAAAGTCTCACCCAGACGTGTGCCGAACTCATCGAGAATCCCTCGCTGCGGATGCAATTGGGGCAAGGGGGCAACGAATGGGTGCGGTCAGAGCACACATGGAGGCAGGTTGTGGAACGCTATCGCGGGATCTATGAGGCCGCGATAGCCGTTTGTCCTGCCCGTATGGAATGTATTAATCAACAAGCAAAAACCCGCACACGCGTTGCATTTTACAGCCAGCACCTCATTGGCGTTGGGCACCATTTTCGCAATCGACAGATTGTCAATGAACTGGTGAAGACATGCGATGTGTTTTTTATCGATGGCGGGCGACCAATTCCCGAAGCTGATCTCGATGAAGGAGTGGTACGTATTCCTCTGCCGCCGCTTCGCACGGGTGCGCAGGGTATTGAGTCTGTTGATAAGGAGCGCGATTTGCAGGCTGTTATGCGCGAGCGCCAGACACAGCTTGCCGACGTGATGGAGCAGATTCGTCCCGATGTGTTTTGTGTTGAGTTTTTTCCCTTTTCCCGATGGTCGCTCAAGAACGAGATCCTCAATACCATTGTCAGGCTCAATGAGGTCAATCCCGACGCGAAGGTGCTGTGTTCACTGCGCGATATTCCAACGCGGGCAAAAAGCGATGCGTTGCAACTGACTTTTCCGCTTACCCAGAGACGCGATGGAGATGCGATGCGGTTTTATTCGGTGCCTTTTGGCGGGATACATCACGAGTATTTGGCTTTTAATCGGCAGTATTACGAGGAGGTCGTGCCCGTGTTGAATCAGTATTTCGATGCGGTATTGGTGCATGGCGATTCCAAATTGTCCCGGCTGGAAGATCACTTTCCCTGGACTGGTGATATCGATATTCCCGTGGTTTATACGGGGTTTATCTCTGAGAAACTCGAGGACGTATCTCGACCTGATCCTGCGCCTGATCGGTATGTGTTGGTCAGTGCTGGTGGCGGGGCTGAGGGGCTTGCGCTTATTGCACCTTGTATTGAAGCGTGGAAACAATTGGAGCAGGACGTTGCGCACGATGGACGCGAGATGGTGATTTTTGCCGGTGCGTTTATCGATGAAACGCATTTTGAGGCTTTGCGCGCGTTATGCGGTGATGGTCCGTTTCGCCTTGAGCGCTTTACGTCCAATTTTTTGGCGTGGATGAAACACGCGGATTTATCGATTAGCCGGGCGGGCTACAATACGTGTATGAATGTGCTCGAGACACAGGCCCCGTCGATTCTGGTGCCGAGTATTGCAATGGATGATCAGGAATTTCGCGCGCAGCAGTTGATGGCGTTGGGTATTGCAGGGGTGATACACCCCGATCAAATAGGTACGGGAAAGATGGCAAAAGCTATTGCCGAAATGCTCGAAAGTTCTGTGTCCGAACACCATCTGTCCATGGATGGTGCCGAGCAAACGCGAAAGTTTATAGAATCAGTCTAAATGAGGTGAAAGATGAAAATTTATGTGTCACACCCGTATCACGACTGCGAGAAAGTGATGGCGTCGAATAGCGGGGCGTCCCTTTCGGGTTTTAACCATGTGCAGGCGTTATCGAAGTATTGCGAGGTGTATATGCCAGCGTCTGAAGCGGTGGATTATGGTCCGAATATGCACGGTATTCAACCCGCATTTGAGACGATTGATACGTCGCGCCAGTGGTTTGTGCGGCAGGATTTTGATGGTGTGCTGATGTTTGAACCCAGGGTAGATGACCTGGCATTTTTCCGCCATGTGTGTCCCGCGCCCATTGTGATTCGGCTGTCGTGTTCTTTTGGACGCAATCGCGATTTTATGGATAAGGTGCTTCAATGTTATTCGCTGTTGCGGCCTTATGATGCTTTGTCCCCCAAGTCGGCGTATGTCGCTGAGGAAGTGGGCAAGCTGGTGTTTGACCGATCGTATTTGCGCCCTATTACCAATGGGGTAGATGCCGAGGTGTTTGTGCCGATGGATAAGTTGCAAGCGCGCAAAGAGGTCGCGGATAAGACGGGTGATCAACGCTTTTTGGAGATGCCTGTGGTGGGTTTTTGTGGGCGGTTTGAGCCGGGCAAGGGTGCGTATCCGTTTTTGCGAATGGCCGATCTGAATCCCAATGTGTTGTTTGCGGTGATTGGCAAGCAGTTCGCACCTGTGACACATTCGCCCAATGTGATATTTTTGGGCGCGCAACCCTATACGGATATGCCGCTGTATTACAATATGCTGGATGTGTTGTGCGCGTTGTCGGTGTATTCGTATGAGTCGTGTCCTTCAACTGTGATAGAGGGCATGGCGTGTGGTCTTCCGGTTGTGGCGACAAATTTTGCGGGTGCGCCAGAGTTGTTGGGTAGTTGTGGGCGGTTGATAGAGATTGAGCGGTTTGAAGATGAGCCATTGAATGTGACGGGTTATATCGCTCCTGAGGTGATTTCAGATGTTGTACGCGATTTGTTGAATAGCAAAACGGAGCGGGAGAAATTGGGAGAGGGTGCTCGCAAACGCGCGCTCGAATTTTCCTGGGATCACACGGCGCAGCAGCACATGGCACTGTTTGAAAATTTGCGGATCAAACGCGATGCACCCGCCTGCCCGATACCAATAACCGTGAGTTTTACACAGGGTTGTGATGTATCTGGTGTGCCGCAAAGTGTGTCTAAGGGATTTAACTATTTGGGAAGCGTGCAAGGCCCATTGCCGCGCATTTCGTTTTTGGGACAAGATATGTCCCTTATTGAAGGCCTGGGCCTTCACTTGATGCAACATTTACACCCAAACGAAGTCGAAGCCGTCCTGTTGGGTTTATGTGAAACGCGCGCGACAGCCCACAAAACGCTTCGCAAAATCCGACACTTCAGCGATATGCTCACGGCTCCCTGATTGGCGAAGGGATATGGCTTATGTTGAGGTGGAAAAGAAAGGAGGTGCGAGAAAATGACGAAGCGCATTACATCAATGCCAGCACAAGTTTCTGTGACCTGTGTTCAACTCCCCGGTCAAGAAATAGAACTGGCACATGGTGAGATGGCGAATGCAGCAGGAGGATGCATTTTGCCAGGAGAAGATCCACTTGAGCTCTTTGAAGATATTATTGATTATATCGAAGATGCGGTGGATTATGTCGAAGATACAGTGAGTGAATGGTGGGATTCTTGGTAGGAATCGTGCCACGATCCACAGAACGTTTCGCAAAATTCGACATTTCAGCGATTTGCGCTGAGGCAGTAAAGAAAGGAGGTGAGGAAGAATGGCGAGACGAATTATATCAATTCCTGAGCAATCGGTCACAGGTGTGACCAATCTGCCGATTAAAACGAGTGATTTGAATAGGCTTGAAATTGCTCGGATCTCTGGTACCGATGGATGTTTCCCGGTCCCAGGTGATGATACCAGTGAGGATTTTGACCCGACGCTGGACGATATTTTGGACGATATTTTGGAAGATATCTTTAACCCTTTTCCCTGACCAATACAGTTCAGAACCCGATAAGTATTTGGCAAAGTGAATATGTTGGCCAGTTTAGGTGGAAAAGTTTGTTATAAATTCTGCTTCATTTATTTTGGGAGGATATCATGACTCAAACACAGACTGATCGAATTATCACGAATCCGGATGAAGGATTTGTTACCTGTACGAAATTGCAGGTAAAACACAAGTTGTTGGATTTGCCGAAAATGCAAGACGTTGTAGGTGGTGGTCGTATGGTTGTCCCCCTGGGACCAAATCCTTTGGTTGAGCTCCTATCTGAATTCCTGCCTCCACCTGTTATGGTTACTATCAACAGCACAACCACAACAATAAACAACGCAGGGCCAGGAGGAGGAGGGGCAGCACCTATTATAACTGCAATTGCAGCTGTAGCTGTAGCTGCTGGTACCTGGAAGGAAGAGATTAAAGCAGGTGTGGATGCGGCCGTAGATTTTGTTAGTGATCTTATTGATTAATCTGTAGTACTGTTTGTCGATGTCAAATTACATATGTGGTTTGACATCGACTCTCTCTACTTTCATCTTATTCTGGGTATTGTCCCTATCTTAGTTGAAATAGTAGAGGCTCCAATGTAAATTGGAGACAGCAGATTCACACCCGAAAACGCTGTGTCCACAACCTGAAGTTACCAGCAAGGGCTTCTTTGTCTTGGCCTATAGTATGGCTACGCTATACCACACAACTTGAGTTATATATGAAAAAAGTACTACATAAAGTTGGCGAAATAAAAACAAACCTGATTGTTCTTTGGGGCACATCTGTTCTCATTTATTCAAGCATGCTAATTTTTCTTTTGTCGATACTTTCCTTTTTGGAGGAACAAAAGATTCAGGTCCAATGGGAAGATGATTATTTAACAATGATTCTTGCAGCTCTTATTATCTTAGTTATACATGAACTCTCTCATTTTGTCGCTTACCACAAATTGGGAAAAATTGATCGAGATAATATCTATTTCGGATTTTATATATACTGGTTAGTGCTATTTTGTGCATGTAAGGTCCCTGTTTCAGTAGGTTGTCAAAGAAAAGCATTAATTACCCCTCTCATCACTACTGGCAGTATTTGTATAGTACTTTTTTGCCTTTCTTTATCTTATTGGTCCGCCAATATATTGAGTTTTGCGCTCGCAATTAGTGCTAAAGATATCTCAGATCTTATAAAACTAAGAAAATTTAATAGAGAATGTATCGTTATAGGACATCCTACAGCTTTTGGTATAGCTCAAATATTTCAAAAAAAAGAGGAGTAGAGGAACAGGTGAGTATTTTTATAGTTTCAGTGAAAAATGACAAATGGATTCAAGATCATCCATCAAAACCAGGTTCCCTATATACTACCAGAAGCTATCGCTGTATCCTCAGAAGAACACCATCATAGATAATCTAAAAATGCCTGATTGTAACGTTTTGAGGTGCGCCCCAAAAGTTGACCCGGTATAAAGGCTAATTGACATTGAGTATCATCGTGGTATTTTCTCACCAACAGGAGGAGATACCATGGGTAAGAAAACCAAGAAGTCCTACTCGGCTAAACTCAAGTTCCAGATCGTGTTAGAAGCACTGACCTCAGACAAAGAGGATGCAGAAATCGCTCGCGCTTACGATGTGCACCCGGTGAGTCTATCAAATTGGAAGCGTCAGTTTATAGACAGTGGTGCAGAGATTTTCTCTGGCAACGATACGGTCAAGACGTATGAAGCGCGTGTGTCTGATCTGGAGCGCCTGTTAGGTCAGAAAGAAGTCGAACTGGCTCTGCTCAAAAATTTTTTAGGCAACCGTTGAGCGTGTCAGACAAAGTAGAACTGGTCGAGAGGCATAAAGACAGGTATGGTCTAAATATGTGCTGCCGTGCCCTATGCTTGTCGAAAGGGACGCTTGCCTATCGTCGCGGTCGGGCCTCTTGTTCGGGTGAAGATGCCCAGATAAAGGATGAGATCATCACGACGATCAGGCATCATCCTGATTATGGGTATCGTCGCATCAAGGAAGATATAAAAGCCCGTACTGGCATCGTGATCAATCATAAGCGGTTGCGTAAGCTATTGTCAACTTATGAGTTAGACTTACCTCGTCATCTGCCAAAACGCGGCAAGAATCCGGTATTGAAGCTGATAAGCCAAGTCGGACAAGACGCTAATTTAGTCCAGAACCGCACCATTGATCCCTTGCGTGTCTTTTGCACCGACTTTACAGAATTGTTCTATTGCCAAGGACAGAAAAAAGCGTGGTTAATGGCCTTTTTGGACATCCAGACAAGGTGGATCGCAGGCTTTGGCGTAGGCGCACATCGCAACCGTGCCCTGGCGATATACTGTCTGGACCAGTTGCAAAACAACCTGAGCTGTTTGGACAGGAGACTGTCTGACATCCTCATTCATCACGACCGCGATTCGGTTTACACCTCATACGACTGGTTACACCGTGTATTGATAAGAGAAGGTGCAGGGATTTCTTTTGCGATGAATGGGGCAAAAGATAATCCGTGGATAGAGTCCTTTTGGGGACGTTTTAAGACCGAAAACAAAACGTTGATTATGCACGCAGACGCTTTGACAGAACTGATTTGTGTGATTGGGCAACAAATGACGTATTACAATCAAGATCGAAGGCATTCTGCCTTGGGCTACCAGACGCCACAAGAAGTGGTGCAGGCCATTCTTATGAGAAATATCACGACTGACCCTTAGCGTAAATTAGCCTACTAACTGGTTCAAATTTTGGGTTACAGATCCGAGGCATTATTTTAGGTGGTTTATTGGTCTGTTGCTCAAAGTCTCAGGCCGCTATTTTGTCGACAATTTTATTTTTTTTATCTTATCTGAATCCGTGGCAATTTCCCCTGGCCTTCACATTTGGACTTGTATTCGCATGGTGGTTTATTCAAACGGGGTCTTTGTTGCCTTGTCTTTTGGGAAACGCACTGAACAGTTTTTTGGCCGTTACCTTGGCACGATCAGGAATACCGGGCTTTGGGAAAATTTCAGAAGCTTTGATCTTTTTGCCGTGGTGGGTAGATGTGTGTGCGGTACTATTGGCTGTGATTGGGTTGTGGTGGTTTTTTCAGGTGGCGAAGCGCGAAACTTTTTAACTCTCAATAATTTTAAAACAGCTTATTAGATTTTTTGTCCATACTTTGAACAAAAAATCAACTCACCACTGCGTAACATCAGTTATCAAGAAGGAAAGAGATGACGTATCCAAATCTGAAACAGTCTGTTTGGCTGCTGGTATTATATATCCTCATCGCATTTGGTTTGACCATATTGATTGACATTATAGGTGCCATTATTGACAAACCTTTGTTTGAGTATGATTACTCTTTCTGGCTTTTGTCGTTGGTAAAATTTATTCTGATTTTGTGCTATATTTCGCATCGAACGGGTCGAACCTGGAAAGATATGTTGCCTCTTGCGATTAGAAATATAGACTATGACTGGCGCATGTGGCTTTCCGTTGGATTATCTATCTTTGGACTGGGGGTTGTTCTTTCTGAATTGTACAATGCGGTTATATCTGTTTTGCCAATGCCAGATATATTTCAGGACATCTTTCATCAATCTTTCGGCAAAAAAACATCTTATCTGTCAGCCTTATTGGGCGCAGTTGTGATAGCACCTTTTATTGAAGAGGTCGTTTTTAGAGGCATTATCTTGAAAGGTTTATTGGCACATGGTACTCAAAATCGGGCGATTATGTGGTCGGCAATTTTATTTGGTCTAATACATTTGAATCCGTGGCAATTTCCAGGGGCTTTTGTATTAGGGCTTGTCTTTGCCTATTGGGTCATCCAAGCGGGGTCTTTATGGCCTGCAATTTGGGGACACGCTCTGAACAATTTTCTGGCTACAACATTTCTGCATTTCGATGTACCGGGTTTTCCAGTTTCAGAAGATTTTAATGTTGTGGTTCACAATCCGTGGTGGTTGAATGTGTGCGGACCAATATTGGCTGTTCTTGGGTTGTGGTGGTTTTATCAGTTGGCAAAGCGCGAAGAAACAGATCACCGTGAGGCGGAGGTTGAGCTTGAGGAAACTCCGGTATGCGATAATTGAGATGGATATGCGCTCATCCACATAATGGAGTAATTAGAAAAATGAATCTTTCGCATTTTTTCATTAAAAACTCGGTGCGGTCACAATCTGTTCACTTTCCCTTTGGAGGTGTTGTTTTTCAACAGGGGCAAGAAGGTGAGGCGTTTTACATTGTGCAGTCTGGACGGTTGCGGGTGATGAAGCAGGATGGGAATGGCAATTCGATGACCGTGGGCTATTTGTATGCGGGTGATCATTTTGGCGAAGGGGCACTGTTGAGCAGGCAGGGGCATCGGGCAACGGTGCGAGCGGTTGAGGATGCGGAGATGTTGCAGGTGCCGAAGGATGAATTTTTTAAGGCTGTGAGAAAAAGTTCTGATGTAAGGGCATATCTTGAAGAGCAGGTTGCCTGTATTGCGTATCGGGATTTTACGCGGTTTTTGAAAGGGGATGTTCCGGGCGAGGCGATGCGGGTGTTGTTCGCGCGGCTAAAGCGCGAGGCGGTTGAGGAGGGTGTGACCGTTGTTGATCAAGGGCAATTCGGACAGCGATTTTATTTGATTGGCAGCGGTCAGTTGGAGGCGGTGTTGGAAAATGGGAATACGGTGATTCTACGCCCGGGGGATTATTTTGGCGATGGTAGAGATGACGAAACGATCATTCGCACTCGGCGTGATAGTGTGCTTTTTTACATAGATAAAAGCGATTTTAATAAGTTAAAAGCTATGATACCGGGATTTGAGGCTGCGTTGGAGGCAGGCCGCATATCGCGCGGAGAACAGCGAACGAATGGAGCAGGGTTTAGACAGGCACGGGATGATCGGCAAGCCCTGTCCCCATCGGGGTATCAAGAGGCCACACCGGTTGAGCAATCTGTTATCCAAGAAGACACGGTATCCAATACAGCATCCAATGTGGTTAATATCAGAATAGACGGTGCAAAACCATCCACTTGGTTTCGCTTCCCATTCTTGAAGCAACACGATCAATCGGATTGTGGCGCGGCGTGTTTGGGCATGATCTGTAAGTATTACAAGATGCCTATTGGGTTGAACAGGCTGCGCGATATGTCCAATGTGTCGCGTTCTGGCACGTCGATGGCGGCTTTGGCCGAGGCTGCGGAAACCATAGGTTTTGTCACGCGCGGTGTGCGCACGGGGTATGAAGCTCTGATGCGGACAGAATTGCCAGCCATTCTTCACTGGGAAGGCAATCATTTTGTGGTCTTGTATCAGATAAATAAAAGGGAGGTGAAGATAGCAGATCCAGGTGTGGGCATTCGCAAGCTGTCGCGGGCAGAGTTTGAGAAGGGGTGGACGAACATGGCGCTGTTGTTGGAATACACGGATCAGGTGGCAGAGAACGAACCGTCCCAGTCTTCTTTTAAGCGGTTTTTTCCATTGATCCGGCCTTATAGGGGCATTTTGATTGAGGTACTATTAGCGTCTTTAGTGCTCAGTTTGTTCGGTCTGGCATCGCCTATTTTTATGCAGACGATTATCGATCAGGTCTTAGTGCATCACGACGAGGATTTGTTGAATTTGATGCTGGTAGGGATGGTCGTGGTTGCGTTGTTCCAGATGGGCACATCAACGTTGCGCGTCTATTTAATCGGATATGTAAGTGCGCGGTTGAGCATTGCGATGTTGTCGCGTTTTTATCGGCATTTATTGGCGCTGTCCATGCGGTTTTTTGCTCTCAGGCGCACGGGAGATTTGACCACGCGGTTTCGGGAGAATGCAACGATTCAGCGTTTGTTGACGGGTGCGACGGTTTCTGCGGTTCTGGATTTTATCATGCTCTTTGTCTATCTGGGTCTGATGTTTTATTACAATGCCGAACTGACGCTGGTGATGCTGATATTTGTGCCGCTTTCTATAGGTCTCACGCTGATTTACACACCCATTTTGAAGGCTTTCAGCCAGCGCGCTTTTCTGGCGCGTGCCGAACAATCATCGGTTTTGATTGATTCGCTACACGGCATTGATGTGGTCAAAGCCGAGGCGGTTGAGCGCGCGACACGGTGGCATTGGGAAGGTAAGTTCACAAAGGAAATGCAGATTGGCTTTCAACGGTTAAAAATGCAGATGCTGTTTGGGGGGATCGGAAGCGTGATCAATTTGTTGAGCAGTACGGTGATTTTGTGGTATGGTGCTTCCCTGGTGATTGCAGGTAATCTGTCGGTTGGACAGTTGATGGCGTTTAATGCGCTGATTGGCAATGTGATGGGACCGATTATGGGCTTGATTGGGATATGGCCGCAGGTGCAAGAAGCGCGTATTGCTCTGGATCGGCTGAATGATGTGTATGACACGCAGATGGAGGATGCGCGGCAACAGGGTCAGGGTTTGATCTTAAAGCATTTGGAAGGGCGCGTGGTTTTTGAGGGGGTATTTTTTAGATATGGTGTCGGTTCTGATGAACCGTATGTGTTGAATAACATTGATCTGATTCTTGAGCCGGGTCAAAAAGTTGCGGTTGTGGGACGTAGTGGCGCGGGTAAAACCACGTTGGTCAAGCTGGTACCTCGTTTATTTGATCCGTCAGAAGGGCGCGTGACCTTAGATGGTATGGATGTGCGGGATCTGGACCCTCATTGGTTGCGGCGACAGGTGGGTATGGTGATGCAGGAGCCGTTTTTGTTCTCTGGCACGATTGCAGAAAATATCGCTATTGGTCAGTCAGATGCGGACATGGACCGCATTTTGGAAGTGGCAAAGCTATCGTGTGTCCACGATTTCGTGAGCGATATGCCTTTGGGCTATGAGACAAAGGTGGGTGAGCAGGGTGTGGGGCTGTCTGGTGGACAACGGCAGCGGATTGCGATTGCACGGGCGCTGTATTGCGATCCGAAAATTTTGATTTTTGATGAGGCGACCAATGCCTTAGATACGGATTCGGAACAGGTGATTCAGGCGAATTTAGATCTGTTTTTAGATGATCGCACGGCATTGATTATCGCCCATCGGTTGAGTACGGTGCGCGATGCGGATGCGATTGTGGTGCTGGACAAGGGTCATATTGTGGAGATGGGCACACACGATGAGTTGATGGTGCAAGAGGGTTTGTACTATCACATGTGTAGTCAACAGTTGCAGGTGGTATGATGGCAGAACGGTTTTTGGAGACACCAGCAGAAACAATGTCTCCCGGTATCATTCAGGGACAAGATGACGCGGCAGAAGAGGTGCATGCGTTTATGGGATCCTTGCGGCCCTTTTGGGGTCGTGCATTGCTCTATATTGTCCTGCTATTTGTGATTGTTGCCATTACCTGGGCGTGGTGGGGCGAGGTGGATGTGGTGGCATCAGCCCCTTTTCGGTTGGTGCCCCTCGGACAGGTGAAGACGATGCAGGCACAGCGAGGTGGTGAGATTGAGTTGATTGGCGTGAAAGAGGGAGATCATGTCGAGAAGGGTGAGGTATTGTTTAAGCTCAAATCGTGGGAGACCTGGGGAGAGTTGCGGGAATGGGAGCAGGCAAAGATGGCTTTTCAAAAGGCAGAGTACGATCTCAAGACGGTGTTGCCACAAAGGGCGAGGTTAAATCGAGAGACGATAGGGGTATTGGAGCAACGCCTGTCTGTTTTGCAGCAGTTTATGGAGGCGCACCAGGATGCATTGGAAGATTATCACAGTGATGTGGGGGATGGTGTCGGATCGAAAAGCAAAACATCTGATGCGGGATTGCAAGCGCAGATTGGATTTCGACAGGCTGAGATTGACCTTATGAAAGGGGAGTTTTTGCAGCAAAAGACGCTGTTTGAGCGCGAGTTGATCAGCCGGGCGGCTATGAATCGCGCGCGTGTGCAGTATTTGAGTGCTCTATCCGCGCTTCCATCGCGCATGTCGGAGATATACAAGAATGAAATGGCTGTGGCTGATCTCAAGCGTCAAATCACAGAGGCGCGTATTGCACACGAGCGGGAGGCATCGCAGATGCGACACGCTTATGAGACTGCACAGTTGCGATTGGAACAGGCACGCAAACGCATTGATCGGACCCTTGAAGCTGAGTCGGATTTGATCTTAGCACCTGAGTCGGGCATTGTCACACAGGTGATGGTGAATGCGATGGGACAGGTGATCAACAAGGGGCAGGCTCTAATTGCGCTGGCACCGACCTCGGCACCGATGGTTGCAGAGGTGATGGTGTTGAATAAAGATGTGGGTTTGCTCAAGCCCGGGCAGTTGGTCAAGCTGAAATACGATGCTTATGCCTTTCAGGATTTTGGCATCAAACGCGGGTGGCTTATATACATCTCACCTGATGCGGTGATTGATGAACGTATTGGACCGCTATTTAAGTGCGTTGTTGAACTGGAAGAAAATACGATGCGTGTGAAGGGATATGACAAGCCTTTGATGTTCGGCATGAAGGGTACGGCGGAGATTATGACCGATCGGCAATCGGTTTTGCTGATGTTGCTTTCTCCTTTGCGACAGCTTTACGAGTCGGCGAGATACGATGTGCAAGAGGGGGCGTTGTGATGTCAGAGGATGCTATACTGGTTCAGGTCAATGATGTCGAGGTGTCGTTGCACCATGTCGTGCGACAATTGGGTGTTGCTGATAATCTGCATTTTTTTAATGAATTTGCGCGTAGAGAATTGATACGCCAACTCGCCCGACGCGAGGGTGTTTGTGCAGCGCCGGAGGATATCCAGCGCAAGGTGAATGACTGGCGGTATCAACATCGTTTGGAGCGGGTAGAAGATACAGAAGCCTATCTTGCAAAGCGGGGTATTACACTTCAGGATGTGGCAGAAGATGCCGAGGTGAGGCGACTGGAGTATTTGCTGTCTGAGAAGATCGCCGAGGGGCAGGTCGAATCCTATTTTGCACAGCACACGCTGGAATTTGATGAGGCGGAGATTTGCTGGATTTTTCACATGGATAAGGATGTGATCGACGAGGTTGATTTGCAGATACGGGAAGAAGGTGCAGATTTTCACGCGATGGCGCGTCGGTTTTCTCAAGATGCACACACGCGATCAGGTAGTGGCTTTTTGGGTCGTGTTCGGCGGAAGCAGTTGCCAAAGGGGATTGCTGCGCGCGTGTTTGCCGCTTCGATAGGTGAAATTTTTGGTCCAGAAAAAGTATCGAAAGGCTTTGCGCTGTATTTATTACAGGAACTCTATCCGACAATGCTGGACGGGCGGATAGCAAAGGAGATCCGAAAGCTTCTGTTTAATCAATGGTTGCAACGAGAGATGCAGCGGGCAGATATACGGTATCCGATTTGGCAGGTGGAAACTCCGAAATAGAAGGAGTAGGCAGGTGAAAATTATTCTTGTTGCAGGTGCACGGCCGAATTTTATGAAAGTTGCTCCGCTGTGGTATCAACTTGTCAAGACGCCCGATGTGTTTGATCCGATTCTGGTGCATACGGGACAGCACTACGACGATTTTATGTCCGAGATTTTTTTTCGAGACTTAAATCTTCCCAGGCCACATTATGAATTAAATGTGGGGTCGGGCAGTCACGCTTACCAGACAGCGCAGATCATGATGGGATTTGAGGAGGTTTTACTTCAAGAAAGGCCGAATTGGGTTCTTGTGGTTGGGGATGTAAATTCCACTTTGGCATGTGCGATGGATGCCGCAAAATTGCAAATCCCCGTTGGGCACATAGAGGCAGGGTTGCGAAGTTGGGACCGTTCAATGCCCGAAGAGATCAATCGGCTCGTTGTGGATGCCATAAGCGATCTGTTATTTGCACCCTCGAAGCAGGCATGTGAAAATCTGAGGCGCGAAGGCATAGAAGATCACCGCATTCATTTTGTGGGCAATGTGATGATCGATTCCCTTGTGTTGCTATCTCCCAAAGCTGATGAATCCAGCATTCTGGATATACACGGTTTATCAGTTCAAGAGTACGTTTTTCTAACCCTCCATCGCGCCTCAAATGTCGATTGTCCAGATACGTTGGCTGGCATTTTATCCGCGTTGCAAGTTCTCAAATGTCCAATCGCGTGGCCTTTGCATCCGAGAACGCGCAATCGCCTATCTCAATTCGGTTTTTTGCAAGGGCTTGAGATGATGGATAATGTCAAACTTATGGATCCCGTTGGCTATCTCGATTCTTTGAAACTTCAGAAGAATGCAAAATTTGTGATGACAGATTCTGGAGGATTGCAAGAAGAGACGACGTCTTTGGGTGTGCCGTGTTTGACGCTTAGAGAGAATACAGAACGCCCAGAGACTATAGATATTGGGACGAACACACTTGTGGGTGTTTGTCCTGAACGCATTGTTGCAGAGGCTGAATCTGTTTTGAACGGACATTATAAATCTGGCCGCTTACCCGAGTTGTGGGATGGCAACACCGCAGAGCGAATTGTTGTTGTATTAAAAGCCCAACACACTGGAATGGGAGCAAGTGATTCCAGAGTTTGTCGAATCACTTAATGCAACTAAGTGGTTGCCTACAACTGCGGAAAGTAGATCATATCCAGATTTTTGTATTCGGCGATCAGTTTTTGTTTAAATTGAGATGGCACCGCGTCAATCAGTGCCGTCAAATCCATTTTGGGATCCTTTCCCGGGGGTATGCAACTGCAGTTAAAGACTCTATTGTCCACTCGAATTGAAAGGGGTTTAAGCATGCGGAAACGACTATCTCTTCTATGTCTGATCGCTGGTTTCGTTCTGCTTGCCAGTTGCGATGATCATGATCCACCGGGCATCAGAGTAGTAAGGCTTGAGAATATGACTATAGTACATCATGTGGATTCTGTCAGAGTCAGTGGTGCTGTAATTCGGGGTAAAATTACAAACGATGGTCGAGACACAACCTATACAGATACCACGCTTGTTCATAATTTGGTTATTACCCAGAGTGAAATTCAGAGTGAAATCCATAAGGAGGAAGTGGGTAAAATTTGGGAAGAATTGCTGACATATCTGGTATTGGATCTGGCTCATAGATACATGGGTCCCCTTGAGACTAAGACTGATACGACGTATGAAAAAATTAAATGAGATTTTTCAGGTGTGGTTGCTTTCAACAACATCAATATCAAATGCCGCTGTAATCAATTCCCGCGTATAATCTGTTTGTGGATTTGCAAATACGGTTTCTGTTGCGCCGTGTTCTACAACGACGCCGTCCTTCATTACGACGAGTTCATTGGCCAGTGCGCGCACGACCCGCAGGTCGTGGCTGATAAATAAATAAGCCAGATCGTGGTCTTTTTGCAAGCGCCGGAGCAAGTCGATGATTTGGGACTGCACGGTCATGTCCAGCGCACTTGTGGGTTCGTCCAGGACCACAAATCGGGGGCGCAGTACCATGGCGCGCGCAATGGCAATGCGCTGCCGTTGGCCGCCAGAGAACTCGTGTGGAAACCGGTCCATCATTTCGGGTTCAAGTCCTACTTCGTCCATTATTTCTGCTACGAGGTCTCGGCGTTTGTGATCGCTGTCTCCCATGTTGTGAACCCGCAATCCCTCGGCGATAATGTGAAAGACCGATAGGCGCGGACTTAAGGATCCGAAGGGGTCTTGAAAAACAATTTGCATCTCTCGCCTCAAGGGGCGGAGTACTTTGCTCGGCAGGTTCTGAATGCCCTGTCCGTTAAACTCGATTGGTCCCTGACTGCTCAGCAATCGCAACAGGGCCAATCCCAATGTTGTTTTACCCGATCCGGATTCGCCGACAACGCCGACGGTATGCCCGGCGCGAATGGTTACTGAAATGCCATCTACGGCTTTTATATGCCCGATGGTTCGCCGCAAAAATCCCCGCTGAATGGGGAACCATACTTTCAGATTATCCGCCTCAACCACAATGGGTGCCGATCCATTCAGCGCGGATGCCGTCCCCTTTGGCTGTGCATTCAGGAGTTTTTGTGTATAGGTGTGTTGCGGCTGATCGAAGATGCGTGCAGTATTTCCTTCTTCTACAATTTTCCCCTGTGTCATCACATAGACGCGATCCGCTACATGCCGCACGATTGTCAGGTCGTGCGTGATGAGCAAAATTGCCATGCCAAATTCATCTTGCAGGTCTTTGAGCAATTTCAAAATTTGTGCCTGGATGGTCACATCCAGCGCAGTTGTAGGCTCATCGGCAATGAGCAAATCCGGCTCATTGGCCAGGGCCATGGCGATCATTACGCGCTGCCGCTGGCCACCCGATAGCTGGTGTGGATACGATTTGAGGCGCGTTTCGGGGGCGGGCAAGTGTACTTTTTGCAATAAGTTTATCGTGTGTTCACGCGCTTGCGCTCGCGTCATTTTGCGGTGCAACATCAGGGTTTCGCCGATCTGTTTCTCAATGGTGTGTAGCGGATTCAAGGAGGTCATCGGCTCCTGAAAAATCATCGCAATGCGGTCGCCGCGCAGTTGTTGCAGTCGCTCTTGCGGCGCGCCCAGCATTTCCTCTCCGTCAAATTGTACGCTGCCGTGTGGATGCGAGGCGCGCGGATAGGGCAGCAATTGCATTACGGAAAGTGCCGAGACGGATTTGCCCGAACCCGATTCACCTACCAGTGCGATGGTTTCGCCTTTTTCTATGTGAAACGATACGCCGCGCACAGCTTCGACGACCTGGTCTTCGAGTTGAAAATGCACGCCCAAATTTTGAACGTTTAACAAGCTCACGCGCTCTTGCCCTCCGTTTGCGACAGGGTCTTGCGGACATCAAATGCATCGCGCACGGCCTCGCCGATAAATACGAGTAGCGATAACATAATTGCCAGAATAAAAAATCCGGATAGACCCAGCCAGGGAGCCTGCAAATTGCGCTTGCCCTGGTTGAGCAATTCTCCCAGCGAGGGAGAGGGGGGCGGAAGGCCAAAACCGAGAAAGTCCAGCGAGGTCAATACCGTGACAGATCCCACGAGCACAAAGGGCAAGAAGGTCAGTGTTGCCACCATGGCATTGGGCAAGACGTGTCGCCACATAATTGTCAAGTCATTGACTCCCAGAGCGCGTGCGGCGCGTACAAAATCGAAATTGCGCGCTCGCAAGAACTCGGCTCGCACCACGCCGACGAGGCGCATCCAGGAGAATAGCAGCATGATGAGCAAGAGGGTCCAGAAGGTTGGCTCAATAATGCTGGCGATAATAATGAGGATAAACAGGGTGGGTAATCCGCCCCAAATTTCGATGAATCTTTGAAAAATGAGATCGACCCACCCTCCCAGATAGCCCTGTACTGCGCCGGCTGCAATGCCGACTACAGAACTGAATGCCGTGAGTGCGAGGGCAAATAAGACCGATAACCGGAATCCGTAGAGCAATCGCGAGGTTACATCGCGTGCCTGATCATCGGTGCCCAGATAGTTTTGTATAGAAGGTGGTGCAGGGGCTGGATGTTTGAGGTCGTAGTTGATTGTGTCGTATCGAAATGGCACCAGAGGCCAGATGATCCATCCGTCTTTTTCGATTAATTCTTTTACAAATGGATCTCGGTACTCTGCCTCGGTTTCAAAATCGCCGCCAAAAAGCGTTTCGGGATAGGCTTTTAATACCGGAAAATAAAATGCCCCCTTGTGTCGAACCAAAAGGGGTTTGTCATTGGCGATAAATTCTGCGGGCAAGCTCAATCCGAACAGGACGAGAAATATCCACAGGCTGTAATAGCCACGTCGATTTGCCTTAAAATTGTCCAGGCGTCGGCGCGTGAGACTCGAGATCTGAAAACCCCAAAAACGATCTTCGCGCTCAGTGCGAGTGCTATACTTCTCTGCTTTCAAAATCAATCCTCGGATCTATCAGTGTATAAGTCAAGTCACTTACCAGTTGCATTACCAATCCCAGCAAGGTAAAAAAGTAAAGCGTGGCAAACATGATTGGATAATCGCGGTTGACTGTGGCTTCATAGCCCAGGAGGCCCAATCCATCGAGTGAAAAGATAATCTCGGTCAGTAGTGAACCCGTGAACAAGATATTGACAAATGCGCTGGGGAATCCCGCAATCACGATTAGCATCGCGTTGCGAAAAACGTGTCCGTACAATACGCGGCGCTCTTCCAATCCCTTTGCCCGTGCTGTCATGACGTATTGTTTGTTGATTTCGTCCAGAAACGAATTTTTTGTCAAGAGGGTCAATCCGGCAAATCCACCAATTACCATGGATGCGATGGGCAGTGCGAGGTGCCAGAAATAGTCGGTGATTTTGTGAAGTAGGCCAAACTGGTCCCATTCGGGGGAGGTCAATCCTCGCAGGGGAAAAAAGTCGAAATAACTGCCACCGGCAAATAATACGATTAAGAAGATCGCAAACATAAATCCCGGCACGGCATTGCCTATGACGATCACGCCTGAGGTCCATATGTCGAATTTGGATCCGTCGCGCACGGCTTTGGTCACGCCCAGTGGAATTGAGATCAGATAAACGAGTAATGTCGTCCACAAGCCGAGGGAGATCGACACGGGCATTTTGTCCAGAACGATATCGACAACGGTTTGATCGCGATAAAAACTCTCGCCAAAGTCGAATTGCAAATAGCGCACTATCATCTGATAGAAGCGTTCATGAGCCGGTTTGTCAAAGCCATACATCCGCTCCAATTCCGCGATTAGGTCGGGGTCAAGCCCTTGCGCGCCGCGGTATTTGCTCGTTGATCCCTCACTGCGCTGTCGCTGGGTTTGGGTGGATGATAGTTCGCCGCCATCACCACTCACGCGGGCAGACGCATCTACTTCATGTCCCTGTATCTGCGCAATGGCTTGCTCGACAGGGCCACCGGGCGCGGCTTGAATGATCAGAAAATTGATCACCATGACGCCGAGTAGCGTTGGGAAGAATAGCAAAAACCGTCTTAAAATATAGGATCCCATAACACTTAATTTTTCTTTAATGCCGCTTCTTTTGCAGCATCAACCCACCACGTATCGGGGAAATACTGCCAGGGTTGAGGCAGGTACCTGGGCGAAATATCGGGTTTGCCAAATTTGTTCCAATATACCACGCGGTGCGTGCGGATATGCCAGTGCGGTACCACGTAGTGCCCCCACAGGAGTACGCGATCCAGTGCGCGGGTGGTTGATACGAGGGTTTTTCTATCGGGTGCGTTGATTAGCTGATCTATCAAGGTATCTACGACGGGATCTTTGATGCCCGCGTAATTTCTCGTACCGGGTTCATCCGCAGCTGCCGATGTCCAGTAACCGCGCTGTTCGTTGCCCGGGCTTAGTGACTGTCCCCTGAGGCTTACAATAGCATCAAAATCGTATTCTTGAACGCGATTTTGATATTGCGATGTATCTACAATTTTAATTGTCGCTTCTACGCCGAGTCGCTCCAGATTTTGGATATATGGTCCTACAATGCGCTCCCACGAAGGCGAGTTATTGATCAAAAATTCAATTATCATGGTTTCGCCAGATGCATCGTTGGTGAGCTTCCCTTCTTTTACGGACCACCCGGCTGCTTTCAACATTCGTGCGGCCACGCGCAAATTCTGGCGAATATTGCCAGATCCATCTGTTGTGGGTGGTTTGTATTCTGCGGTAAATACTTCTTCGGGGATCTGTCCGCGAAATGCTTCTAATATTTCGAGTTCCTGTCCCTGGGGCAGTCCCGACGAGGCGAGTTCTGTGTTGGAAAAATAACTCGTTGAACGCGCGTATTGCCCGTAAAACAGATTGGTATTGGTCCATTCAAAATCAAATGCATGGGCCAGTGCGTGTCGCACTTTGGGATCGGCAAATTTGCTGCGTCGCGTGTTAAACCAGAATCCCTGCATGCCGGTGCCATTTTCGTGCGGGATTAATTCCTTTATCAATCTGCCTTCGGCTACAGCCGGAATATCGTACGCTGTTGCCCACGACTTGGAATTGTTTTGCAATGCAAAATCAAATTCACCGCCTTTTTGTGCTTCGGTTGCTACGGTCCCGTCTTTGTAATAATCGTAGTGAATGACGTCTGGATTATAGCGTCCTTTTTTTATCGGCAGATCAGTGCCCCAATAATTTTCGATACGTCGGTATGTGATCGAACGCCCGGGATCGTGTGCTTCAATTTTGTAAGGTCCACTGCCGAGGGGCGGTTCCAGTGTTGTTTCTTCAAAATTTTTGCCTTCCCAATAGTGTTTGGGCAAGATCGCCATTTGACCGACAATGAGGGGCAATTCTCGATTGTCCTTTCCGCCAAATGTGAATTTTACCTGCCGCTCGCCAACCTTTTCAATCTGTTTGATATCCGCATAATAATTTCGATAAAAAGGGTGGCCTTTGGTTTGAATTGTTTCAAAAGTAAAAACGACATCTTCCGGGGTAATGGGTTTGCCATCGTGCCACCGTGCGCCAGCGCGCAGTGTAAAGAGTGCCCATGAGCGGTCAGGGGGCACTTCTATCGACTCTGCGAGCAAACCGTATTCAGAGAAAGGCTCGTCCAGTGAACGCTCTGTCAATGAATCGTAGATCAACCCCAAGCCATAAGCCGACACGCCTTTGAGGATGAATTGATTCAAGCAATCATAGGTGCCGCCAGCACTCCTTTTCACGGTGCCGCCTTTGGGAGCGTTGGGGTTGGCATAGTCGAAGTGCTTGAAGTCAGGCGCGTATTTTAAGTCGCCGTACATCGAGATCGCGTGCCCTTTATAATTGGGCTGATCTGCCAATGGCATTGCGACAACCAATAGACTCAATACCAGCGCGAATAAAATAGTTTTCATGAGCAGGCTCCTTTGTTAAAATGTTTAAGGCAGAGGGCATATACGGTGATGGGCAGACAAACAGGCGTGCCTATACGCCTGCTGCTACGTCTGCCCTTGTGAAGTATGTGGCATTCCCATTCTATTGTCAAGCGGGCAAATGGACAGATCTGTGTTTGTCCCTTATGAGACACACTAAAAAAAGTGATAATTCCTGAGCACACGAGGTCAGATTTTATCACATTTATTTATGCACTCAATTTCTATGAATTTTCTACCCTCCGAATGGCACGATCAACTCGCTTCGACCAATACGCACCTTCTTCAGCGTCTATATAGAGGTGAGAGGCTTTCTTCCGGCTTTGTCCTCGCTGCGCGGGAACAAACAGCGGGACGAGGACGTTATCAGCGTCAATGGATCGCGCAGGCCAATGAGAATCTGACGTTTTCTTTTCTTCTTATCACGAAAGCCACGGTTTCTCAGTTGACCTCTCTTCCCATTGCTATTTCTCTGGGTGTATCCGATGCGCTGAAAACTTATGCTATAAGTACGCGTACCAAGTGGCCCAACGATGTTTTGATCGATAGCGCCAAAATTTGCGGCATGCTTCTCGAGCGCAGCGACCAAAAACAGCCTGATGGCACGGCTATTGTCGTTGGTATTGGTCTCAACGTGAATATGGATGCGACGACCGCGGCTCTTATCGACCGTCACGTCACGTCTATGCGTCTTGAAACGGGACGCGAATACGATCTCGAACAAGTGCTCGCGCGAGTTCTTTCAAGTACTGCTCCGTGGATTGATCGCTGGGAAAGCGAGGGTTTTGCCGCTCTTCGCACAGCATGGGAATACCGCTGTGTTTATCTCGGTGAGGAGATCTCAGTTGGAGAAGGCGATGACGTGAAAACGGGCGTTCTCGCGGGATTTGGCGACTGCGGCCAGCTTTTGTTGCGCGGGTCAGACGGTCAGATAAGTGAGATTTGGGCAGGTGATGTCGCGGCGATTTAAGGGAGGCGTGTTACCCTACCATCGCAAGCGTCTGACCATTGGATACCTGGTCGCCGACGTTGACGGGCATTTCGATGACTGTGCCCGCATTTGGAGAGGTGATCTGGACTTCCATTTTCATTGCTTCCAGAATGAGGATCGTTTCGCCCGCCTGGACTTGATCCCCTGCGTGTTTCAAAATCCGAATGACTTTTCCAGGCATTTGCGCGCTTACAGGTTCGGCATTGGCGGGTGTTGACGTCTGTGTAGATACTGTATCTTCTATATCCACTGTATAAGCTGTG
Organism: Candidatus Latescibacterota bacterium; assembly: GCA_965205975.1. Classification (GTDB taxonomy): domain Bacteria; phylum Latescibacterota; class UBA2968; order UBA2968; family UBA2968; genus VXRD01. Next base: position 2,648,458 of record OZ242195.1, on the reverse strand, counting down.
CCATTTACCGTGGCGATATTGCCGTCAATTTGCACGCGCACGGATTTGCCATTGACCTGTAGCTTATATTCTGCTGCGCCGTCGGCAACTGGTACGGGTGCGTCATCCTGCTTTTCGATTTTTCGCACGCCAATTTCGGCATCGCCTTTCAAGAAATCCATTCCCTTATCGCCGCACGTCGCTACGATAAAGATGTGCTCATCTGTCGCCTCAATTCCCTCGGCGTCCAACAGTTTTTTCGCAGCATCTCTCCCTTTTTCGGGATCGGCATCATTGCGTTCGAGAGGTGGCTGGTCTGTGGGCTCAAGTCCCAGTTGATTTGACGCGATTTTCACAACTTCGGGATCGGGAGGGACGGGAGTTTTGCCAAAATAACCGAGTACCATTTGCCCATAAGGTTCGGCGATTCTTTCCCAGGGACCAAACATCACATTGTTAAATGCCTGTTGGAAATAGAATTGCGATACGGGTGTGACAGATGTGCCAAAACCACCCCGCTCTACCACGTCGCCCATGGCTTTGATCATGTCGGGATATTTGTCCATGATGCCATTGTCGCGCAACATCTGCGTATTGGCCGTGAGCGCGCCACCCGGCATTGGGCTCCAGGGGATCATGGGTTCAACCGCCGTGGCTTCTGGTGGCAAAAAGTAATCCGCCATGCATTCCTTAAATACTTCTTCGGCGTCGCGGACTTTTTCTATATCGATATCCAGATCGTAATTTGTGCCGCGAAGTGCGTGCCACATGACCAGGATATCGGGCTGGCATGTGCCCCCGGAACAAGGTGCCAACGACAGGTCGATAGCATCGGCTCCCGCTTCCAGCGCGGCCAGATTGGCCTGGACGCTGATCCCTGCCGTTTCATGGGTGTGAAAGTGGATAAATGTGCCGTCGGGTAGCAGTTGGCGCGCCCGTTTAATGGTTTCATATACTTTTGCTGGCACGGCTGTACCTGAGGCATCTTTGAAACACACCGAGTGATATGGAATATCGGCATCTAAAATCTCGCGGAGTGTTTGTTCATAAAAATCCGCGTCGTGTGCCCCGGTGCATCCGGGTGGCAATTCCATCAATGTCACGCATACTTGATGGTGCAATCCCGCTTCTGCGATACATTGTCCGCTGTAGATCAAATTGTTGACGTCGTTGAGGGCGTCAAAATTGCGGATGGTCGTAATGCCGTGTTTTTTGAACAATTCGGCGTGTAGCTTGATGATGTCGCTCGACTGCGATTCCAGTCCTACCACATTCACGCCGCGTGCCAGGGTCTGCAAATTGGCCTCTGGTCCTGCGGCTTCGCGAAACGCATCGGTCATTGCAAACGCGTCTTCATTGCAATAGAAGTAAAGGGATTGAAATCGCGCTCCGCCACCAGCTTCATGGTAATCAATTCCGGCTTCGCGTGCGGCCTCTACCGCAGGTAAAAAGTCGGGCGTAAACACGCGCGCGCCATAAACCGATTGAAAGCCATCGCGAAACGCCGTACACATAAATATTACTTTTTTCTTTGCCATAACTAAAATCCTTCGCCAAATGCAGTGCCTACTGAACCAGTACCGACCACAAGATGCCCGCGGCAACAGCCGAGCCGATCACGCCAGCCACATTGGGTGCCATGGCGTGCATCAATAAGAAATTATGTGCGTCTTCTTGTTGTCCCACCATCTGTACGACCCGCGCAGAGTCGGGCACTGCCGATACGCCTGCGGCACCTACGAGGGGATTGATTTTTTCTTTTGTCAACACGTTCATCAATTTTGCAAACAGGACGCCGCTGGCCGTAGCGACTGCAAAAGATAGCGCGCCCAGGCCAAAAATCAAAAGCGAATCAGGGGTCAAAAATGTCTGTGCTTCTGTGCTGGCGCCCACGGAGAAACCGAGCAAGATTGTCACAATATCGACCATTGCGGTGCGTGCGGATTCTGCCAATCGGTCTGTGACCATGCTCTCTTTTAACAAGTTGCCAAAAAATAGCATGCCCAGCAGGGTCAATGCGCCCGGTGCAATTAAGGTTGCAATTAAGAAGCCAGCTATTGGAAAAATGATGCGTTCGCGCTTGGAGGGTTTGCGCGGTTCGGGCATGCGAATCAGGCGCTCGCGTTTTGTGGTCAACAGTTTCATGACAGGCGGCTGAATTACCGGTACGAGTGCCATGTACGAATACGCGGCAATGGCAATGGCACCCAAAAGATGAGGAGCCAATTTAGCCGATAAGAAAATGGCCGTCGGTCCATCAGCCCCTCCAATGATTCCGATGGCTCCAGATTCGGAAGGTGAAAAGCCCAGATAGAGCGCACCGATCAGGGTCAGGAATATGCCCATTTGCGCCGCTGCGCCCAATAGTACCAGTTTGGGATTGGATAGGAGTGTGGAGAAATCTGTCATTGCGCCAATTCCCAAAAAAATCAGCGGCGGGAACAGGCCCGATGTCACGCCAAAGTAAATATAGCGCAATACACTGCCCTCGTCGTAAACGCCGAGGGCCATGCTCGGGATAGCGGGGATGTTGCCCACGATCATGCCAAAACCAATTGGCAGCAACAACAGGGGTTCGTAATCTCTGGTGATCGCCAGGTGGATAAACACAATGCCGATTGCGATCATAATGACATTGCCCCAACTCAAGTTGGCAAATCCAGTTGTATTCAAAAAATCGTAAAATATGTCCATCAAATACCTTAGAAACTGTTCTAAACTTTCTGTTTGATTTCGGTACTACGCCTCATGTGCATGACATAACCGATTGCGGCCAGGGCAGAGTCGTCTTCATCCTGTACGGGCACACCATGGTGTCCTGCAGATTCGGGAAATTTCTTTGCTACAACAGCCAATATTTTGGGCAATATTACAATAAATACGCTGATCAATGTCAAAACGCAGAATACAATGATCATCCCGGTCAGCGCAATGCCCATGCCCTGACCGTCTTCAATATTTTGCACGTTAAAGTTAAAATTGTACATAGGGAACCCTAAAGGATAGGGGTTTTTTCATCATTGCGCCGTGATTAATTGGTTAAGGCCATACCCTTCATCGGCCATTTCCTGCTCAAATTGCGGATCTAACTTGACAAGCTCCCTCTCAAAGTCATCCCTATTCGCCTTTCTGAGCTTGTCCTCAACTGCCTCTTGAATCGCCCGGCTACGACTTGAATAAGGTACCGCCTGCACGAGATGGTCAAGGCGTTTGAGCAACCCTTCATCCAGCGTTATGGTTATTCTCGATGCGCCCATTTCGTTCTCCCTGTAGATGGCGTGTAAGAGCAAACCACCATTCACAAAATATCTAAGAGTATAATATTGCTTGGATATTGGATACCTCAAGGCAATCGGTCACTGACTAACTCGCCTCGGCACCTGATAGTTTATACATTTTCTGAGTATTCATCCAAAATTCCGGCGTTTGCCCAAAATACACCTTCAGTGCGATGCACTGCCTTCATTTCAGACCTAAAGATGCTTCATACACGATCTCGGCTTCATTTATTTTATCATCAAACTCCCAAATTTCAACGTCAGAGGGAATTAAGTGATAATATGTCCTGATGTAGTACTCAGCCAATGATTCTGATTTTCCTCTTTTCTCTCGAACATCTCTCAAAACAAAGAATATCTTACGAAATTTGGGTGGCAAACATGCAAAGTAATACATCGCCTCATTCCAGTTGGTCATCTTGGCACTCGGGACATTCCCACCTTTTGTCCATCTGTGGGATTTACACTCAACTATGGTAGGAGGGTGATCTGCACCTAAGTCAAATTCGTGATGCTTTTTGAAATTAGAGACTCCTACCTCTACAGAATATTTCTTTCGAACTTTTACACCACACTCGGCAAGCACACCAATTGCAGCCTCTTCAAAATCTCTCCCAACATGGGAATTGCTAGATGATCCTTCACGTTGAAAGTTGTTTGTCATTTTATGAGTGCCTAATTCTCTGAATGAGTATATGATGACCTCATGCAGTAACAAGTAGCCCGATCATAAACATAGCTTAGCCAGTGACCACGACTTTCGGGAAGTACACTATCTTTTTTTGGATAATCTAACTGAATTACTTGTATTAGATACGGCAAAATCCTGTGATTATTGTAGTTACATTATCCTTGAAAGAACAACATTTGACCGTAGGAAAATGTCGTCCCCAGATGATATGCTAAATCGCAGCTTGAGTTTTTGCACGGCGACGGATTCTCGCGTAAATTTCCTCACCGTTTTCAACTAATTCCTTTGATAGCTCATACGTCTTCTGAGCGTTCATCCAAAATTCTGGAGTCTGTCCAAAATACACTCCCAGAGCGATTGCTGTCTCTGCACTCACGCCTCGGCGTTCATGGACAATCTCATGCAAGCGGGTTGCTGGCAGGTTGATGTCTCGGGCAACGCCATTAACGGTCAGTCCCATTTCTTCTATCTGTTCAAGCAACAAAGCACCAGGATGTGTCGCAATTCGATTGCTGGGTACGCGAGCCATTTTTTGCTCCAATCCTCAATCGTAGAGGTTGTTTCATTCCACTACGACAGCACCGTAATAAGCGAGGATCGCAAGCCGTAAATAGTGCAAGAAATGGCGTGGATTGTCAAGATAAAATAGGAAAAACGGACGGATTTAAAGCACAATTTGAATACTGCGATGATGTCTGAGAGCCTCATAGATATTGAGGCGGTGGGATTCGTCGAGGACGACCATGTCCAGGTTTAAGCTGCGATACTTCCCGTGCCTGCTCTGATTTGAAAAGGTCAGGGTATAATCGCTATCGCCCACAATTTTGGCAATCGCCCGACGCATGTGTTCTTCTTCGCGGCCAATGATCTTAAAATTCCATAAACACGGATACTCAATTTCTGATGGTCCTTCGATCATAAAAAAAATCCTTTGTTGAATTGGAATACAACTACATTAGCACTCTGGTAAAGTGGGCGACCACAGGGGGTCGCCCCTACTCATTTTTATCTACAATCTTCGCATACCAATGCAAAGCGCATCTGCCCGCCATCGGGTATTTCGGTGTCAAAATCTGTTTTTACCCTGCCGGTTGTTCCGCAAAAATCGCATCGGCCAGTCTGATCGTATTCCGATTGGGCTGCGACTTTGAGCATGGTGCGTTCTTTGTGCGCGTAATTTTCGTTTTCCACCTGTCGCATAAAGTTCAGCACTGTCTTATCGGTTTCATTTTGACGGGCGCGTTCAAAAATTTCATCCATTCTCGGATCGTCAGGTACGCCGCCATCTTCCAGCGTGTGCCAGGCGCGGGCGCGCACGTTTGAGTCGGGGTCTTCCATGAGCTTAAATAGCGCGGTCTGTATTTCGGGAACGGGATGCCGCACATGGCACGGACACAAATTGGCAGCGGCTTCGTGCCGGTCTGCCGGGTCGTCGCTTTCCGCCAGTGCGAGATAATGCGGAATATCTTCTTGTCGCAACCGAAGTTCGCCTACTTTTTTTGCTCTTTTCTGGTATTTATTCATTCCGTAGCGTTTCTTTTTTGGCATGATATGTCTCCTTCAAATGAACGGGTAGATCCTTCTCGTAATCTTTAATAAGACGATGTAAACCCATTCCGGGTTTCTAAACCGGGTCAGCCAGTTCTATATCATTTTTACCGCGGTTTTTTACGCGGTAAAGGGCAGCATCTGCTTGTCGAAACGCGTCTTCCATTGATTTGGGTACGCCGTGATAAACCCCAATGGATATCGTGCCTTCTGTGCTTTCATCAACGGCCCGGTTCAAACGGCGGGCTATCGCATAAGCACGCGCTCGCGGCGTATTTTCAACTACCGCAGCAAATTCATCTCCCGCCCACCGCGATAACAAATCCGATGCGCGCAGCATGTCATTCAATACTTGTGCCAAATCTACAATAAATCGGTCGCCCGCATCGTGCCCTTTGCTGTCGTTGATCGCCTTGAGCGAATCGGAATCTATGTAGTAGAGCGCGAGGGGGTTTCCATTGCGATTTGCGCGTCGCACCATACGTGTAAATACTGCTTCAAAACCGCGCCGATTGTAAAGACCTGTCAAAAAATCTGTGCGCGATTCCAATGTCATTCTTTGCACTCGCGTGGCGTTGATACGCGCAATTTCTCGAAAAAAGTTCAGGGAAATATCTGTTAGATATAATATATCCTCTGCAGATTTCTCGGTCAACCAGACCACGTGCGGGATTGCGTGTTGTTGCGCCCGGGCGAGTACGCATTGGGCAGTGGAAAAGATCATCTCGGACATTTGGGGGTGCAGGCCATAATCTTCGCTCGAAATTTTAACACCACCGCAAGATACGCGGTGTCCTGTTTGCCCGGCAATCACGGCAGGCAGAGATGATGGGATTTCACGAACACGCGCATCATCGGCATCAAAAAGCACGACAATTTTGTCATCTGTTATGCGAAAGCTTTCGGGGGTGGGAATAACAATGGAATTTAGCACTTTAAGCGCTTGCTCTATATTGTCCCCGGGCGCCCGATTGAGGGGATCAATGCTAAAAATTAGCAATGCACCAAACTGCCTTCGGTATAAAACGTCCACGAGTGCGCGTTTCAAATCGGTCGCGCCTGACAATGCCTTAGTGTCCATGCTATTTTGAAGTGTCGGAGATGCCATGACTGCCTCAGACTCTGAAATCAAGGACAACGCGCTCTCGATGTTCTTTTAGAACGCGATAGCGAATACCCGAGCTGTCAAACATGCGGTAAGTGGCTTTTATAGAATCGGACTTTGGATATTTATTCGCCAGATAGATCACTTCACGAATGCCCGACTGAATAATTACTTTTGCACATTCATTGCACGGAAATAAAGTGACGTAAAGCGTACATTCGTGTAAGTCTGCGCTGATTTTGTTCAGGATTGCATTCAATTCTGCATGGCAGATATAGGGATATTTTGTGTCGAGGAAGTCGCCTTCTCTGCCCCAGGGAAACTCATCGTCCGAACATCCAATGGGCAATCCGTTGTATCCAATGCCCACGATTTTCTTTTTTTCGTTGATAATACACGCGCCCACCTGTGTATTGGGGTCTTTGCTTCGTTGAGCTGATAGCAAGGCCACACCCATAAAATACTCATCCCACGATAAATAATCTACGCGTTTTTGCATTATATCCTTCCTATGCCAGCCGATCCAGCATTTCTCGTTTGACTTGAAATAGTTGGTCTTCGTTCGCAAAAAATCGGCGCAGTTCTTCGACTACCAGTGCGCCGATGCGATAGGATTGCAGCCCGGCACAATGCGGTGTTAAGACCACGTTGGGCAAACGGCGCAGTGGGCTGTCCATAGCAGGGGGTTCGGGATCGGTTACGTCTAAGAAAGCGGAGAATCGCCCTTTTTGCAATTCTGCGATCAACGCAGCTTCGTCGATATTGGCACCGCGCGATGTGTTGATAAATACGCAGTCGTCGCGCATGAGTTTGAAATGTGTCTCATTCCAGAGGTGATATGTCGCGTCTAATTTGGGGGCGTGAACGGTTACCACTTCTGCTTCGCGCGCTATTGTCTCCAGGTCCGCGAGTTCTGCGCCAAATTCCTCTGCTCGCTCTGGCGACACAAAGGGGTCGTAGAGCAATGTGCGCGTCTGATAAGGTTGCAACAACCGCATTACGCGCTGCCCGACCTGGCTGGCGCTGATGACGCCGATTGTGCGCCGATACAGCGAGCGGGATTCGGTCTTGTCCGGTTTTCTCTCACCTTCTCGCATGGCGCGTGAATGGGAAAATACCCGGCGCAATCCCATGGTCATGAATCCCATGGTCATTTCTGCGACATCATCGGCTATCGCGGGTGCGGCACTTGTTACCACAATATCTTTTTCCCAGGCTTCATCGCAGATTTTTCCCTTTACAGTGCCCGCGCCATAAGCCCAAATTTTTAGCGTTGGCACGCCTTCCAGAATGGCAGGTGTCAAATCGCCCGAGTTCCAACTCGTCATTGCCCCGTCCATTCCGTTCAGAAATTCAGCCGCTTCACCATCTACGATATCGCGGTCTTCGTCGTTTATGGTCACTTCTGCAAAACTTTCTAATGTTTCCAATTCCCGATCACTCAGAATTCTTTCTCTGAGCGATTTCCGAATTACAATACCGACTTTTGGTTTGCTCACACTGATACTCCTTTCAATGAATCAACGAATCAACGAATCAACGACGGAGTTTATAACAACTTTGGGTGGTAGGGCGGGGTTCGTCTATTCGTCTATTCGTCTATTCGTCTATTTCCGGATTGACCAGATGCACGGGGGTCTTTCCCGCCAGAACTCGCCGCGCTTCCCAGGCGGCTTTTTTTTGTAATTCAATGAGTGATTCTTCCGAATAAAAAGCCGAATGTGGGCTGTGAATTACCCGATCTGTGTGGATTAAACGATCCCCCGCTTCGGGCGGTTCCTGACATCGCACGTCGAGGGCAGCACCTGCAATGGTGTTATTTTCCAATGCCTCAAGTAGTGCTGCTTCATTGATAATATCGCCCCGCGATGTGTTGATCAAACACGCTGTCGGCTTCATTTTTGAGAGGTTATCGGCATTGATCAGGCTTCGCGTTTCATCGGTAGATGGGCAGTGGAGCGATACAAAATCCGATGTGCGAAGCAAGGTGTCCAGGTCTGTGGATTCGACGCCACAGGCGCGCGCTTGTTCTGGTGTCAAAGACCGCGAGTAGGCCAATACATGTAGCCCAAAAGCCCGTGCGCGGGGAACAACTTCGCGCGCAATTTGTCCAAAGCCGATTAATCCGAGTACCTGTCCCGTTAAACGCCGCATGGGCAAGCCGGCCTGAATATCCCATGTGCCGCTGCGAATTAGCCGATCAAATTGCGCGACTTTGTGCGAAAGTCCCAATAGCAGGGCCATGGTTTGCTCGGCTACGTCGATAAAACAATAATCGGGTACATTGGCTACGGGAATGCCCTGTTCGGTTGCATAGGCTACATCGATATTGTCCAGTCCTACGCCGTATCGCACGATTACTTTCAGATCGGGCAATGCAGATGCGATAACCGCGCGCGTTGTTTGCGCCCAGCAGGTCATGATGCCGCAGCACCCTTGCGCCAATTGGACAAGTGTTTTTTCCTCGCCATCGGATGCGGGAATGAGTTCGGCACCGATTTCATTTAGGACACTTTTTTCTACGTCTAAATTTGCCCAGGCATAATCTGTCACCAGAATTTTCATGCGTTATCTCCCGGTGAGGATTGGCAAAATCGCATTACAATATCGTATAAAATGCGCGTTGCAAAGACGAGATTTTCGACTGAGATGCGTTCGTTATGACCGTGTATCAGATTCATTTCTTCTTCTCCCGGGACTTGCCGGTGGGGCATAAATCCGTAAACCTGTACGTGGGGCCAGCGCGGGCAAATATGCTTGGCGTCTGTGCCTCCGGTCATCAGAGCGGGAACTACGGTGGCGTCTGGGTCTCGTTCTGCCATAACATGGACAATGGTTTCGTACAGGGGCGAATTTGTACTCGTCTCTAAGGGGGGGCTGTATTGATCTGTGATGAGGTCGATTTCACAGCCAATACAGGGTCGGATTTCGGCTTCAAAGCTCTTATCGGTCTGGCCGGGCGCGAGCCGGCCGTCAATCCGCGCAGTTGCTTCGGCGGGTATGACATTGATTTTACTGCCTGCTTCGAGGATTGTTGGTGAGATCGTATTTTGCAATAGGGCGCGCAGTGAGGCGATTATATCTGGCGCGAGAGGCAATTTTTGCAATGCGTTCTCACTGTTTTCTGTATCGAGTACTCGACGCAACTGTTGTGCAGTCTCATCGTCCTGTGTCGCCGCAATGCCTTCTAAAAATGCGCGCAGTGTTTTTGAGGGATGCATTGGAAGTTTTGCCTGTCCCAATGCAGCAATGGCGCGGCTGAGTTTGATGACTGCATTGTCGCGGTGCGGGCGGGAGCCGTGTCCTGGGCGTCCTTTTGCTTGCAGGCGAAAGCGAAAAATGCCTTTTTGTCCCGTTTGACACGTATAAAAGTGTTTTCCATTTACATAAAAATCTCCGCCTCCGCCTTCTGTCAATACGTATTTTGCATTGACTTGTTCGGGATGGCGATCGATGAGCCAACCAATGCCGTGGTTTCCTCTGCCCGCTTCTTCATCTGCGGTTGCCGCATAGATTACGTCGCGGTTTAGTGTCACTCCCTGCCGTTTTAAGAGCAAGAAGACCATGAGTTCTGCCGCGACCATGTTTTTCATGTCCAGTGCGCCGCGCCCCCAGATATAGCCGTTGTGCAATTCTCCCCCAAAGGGGTCGCGCGACCATTTATCGGGTTCTACGGCGACGACGTCTGTGTGTCCCAATAGCATGAGCGCGGGTTCCTTTCCACCTTTTAAGCGCGCTGTGACATTTCCGCGTCCGGGTTCTGATTCTGTAATCGTAGCATCAATGCCCTCGCGCTTCAATACATCGGCAATATAATTTGCACACAGGATTTCATTGCCCGGGGGATTGGTCGTGTTACACTGAATCAGGTGCTGTAAGAAATTTGTTACTTCTTTTTCGATGTGGTGCCAGTTTATGGTCATTGTTTTAGCCCTCAGGCGAGTTCATCTATGGTCCAGTCCGCGAGGGAGGTAAATTGAAGGGTGTCCAGTTCGAATCCATAACCAAATGGTGCTTCGACTACGCTTTCTACGTTGAGTGTGCCATTGTGTACATTTAGAATGGGAAAGCCACGCGCGTGTTGGCGATAAAGGGTGCTGTGATGCGCGAGTACTTGTTTTTGGATGGTTTCGGGATACATGTGCAATCCCGCAAAATAGTGATGTCCGTTGCGCTCTGAGTGATCTACGCCCAATACAGCGAGTACCGCGAGGTCCTGTAATAAAGCTACAGGACCGACATTGGCGAGGTCCTCACTGCTTAAGACATAAGTTCCCGAGGGGTCGCGTTGTTGGCGATGGGCTATTAAGCACGCATTGGCAATGCCTTTGAAGATGCCTTTACAATTTTTGTGGCTCATGCCCACGTAGCCGCAATCCAATGCCTGCGTTGCACTGTCGAGCGCGCCGTCGGATTCGTCGATGATCATCGGGGGACGGTCGGTCCAATCTGTTAGTACGGCTTTGACGGTTGCACTGAGGGCCATGTCGCGATGAAGTGGTTGCTCGACAAAGATCAGTCCTTCCATAAAAGATGAGAGCACGGTATCGCCTTGAATGGTGTTCCAGAGTTTTCTAAAGGGTTCGACCTCTGTGTACTGTTCGTTGCCGTCGAGTGTGAAGGCGCATTGATCGGGCATCAGGCCCGCGATTTGCCGAAGGCGAGCAAGGTCCTGTTCTGCATCGCCACATAGCTTAATTTTCAGGTGTGTCAACTGATAGGCTTCGATATTTGCAGCCAATGACTGCGGCAGGCCATCATTGACGCGATCTTCGTCTGCGATGTCTTTATCGGTCAATGGATCGGCGAGGCCCACGGTGTGCCGTACGGTGATTGATCGTCGCGCCGCGTGTGGCAAGAGGTCGCCGGGGGCATTGCCGTGCAATTCGCTGTGGATGTCGGCAAGGCGAATGCCCAATGTATTTTCTTTTATAGCTTGTGCAAATGTCACGCCTTTTGTTCGACAAAAGGCGTCGATTACTGCGCGTTCGATCATGCTGACGCCGAATGACCATAAGAGCGGCGGATAGGCCGTTGTTTTGGCCCACGCGCTCTGTTTGGCATAAATCGTCTGCCAGAGATCAAATACCGAATTTTCTGCATCGCTGTGCAGGGCAATATCACAGGCATTTTGGATAACGGTGAGCATTTCATCCAGATCGGAATCAAACGGCGCGTCTGGATTTTTGGTGAACCACTTTGGTGGCAGTCCCTCTGCAGCCAATCCAATTTCTGTTTTTCCATCGACTTTGACCCGCGCTCGCACAAATAAATGGGGCAATGCCACGAGCGATGCTATTCCGTATTTAAACGGAAATCGCGTGTGCATGTTCAAAACGTTGAGGTCGATTTTATCTACTGATATACTCATCGAGATGATTCCTTATTAAATACCGCGTTCCAGTCGATGCGGCCGGTGAATTGCATGACAGCGAATAAGGTCGCAATGCACAAGAGGGTGACGGCCAGTCCGGTATAGCCGGGGAAGAAAAAGGTGTAGGAAAATAGTACGAGATAGACAAATTGCCCCAGGCCGATTTCGACAAATGCCAGGCGCGTGCCCAGGACCAGTCTCATGTACGAGATGACGAGGACAATGGAGACCGCCGAAGATAGGACAAATGCGTAGTGGATGATCAGGTGGTCAACCAGATAAGCCAGTAGCAAATGAAAACTGAAGAAGGCGGCACCGATGAAGAAATAGTGCATCGGGTGCAGGTCGAGGTCGCGCACTATGGAAAAGATAAAGAGCAAAAAGAAAAAAAGAAAGAGGGAGATGGGGGCGGCGGCAACGACTTTGCCGACCCAGGGGCCGGGATTGAGACGGGCTGGAAGGATCATTCCCAGGTCAATGCCGGTGAGGAGATGGTTGTATTTCCACGTCAGGGTCCAGGCGTCGCCATCGCGGGTCCTCGAGGTGGGAGACATGCTGTTTTGGGGAAAGTCAATGGCGGCGAAGTCCGTATGCATCACCAGTTCAAAGTCCGATACCTGGTTAACGTGGTCCCCAAAACTGTACCGCCATTCGTCCAGGCCCTGGGAGTGATAGGAGAGGTCAATGGAGAGTTCCTGTCCAGGTGATAGGTCGATGGGTTGGATTAAATGACCCTTGCGGATTGGGAGTTCGGCAATGGATTGACCGTCAACGGTTAAGGTGAAGTCGTCGTACACTGCATTCGGGGCTGGTAGTTCCAGGTCGAAGGACAGGTGCCGATTCTGGTCTGTGGGGTTGATCAAGGTGTACGAGGCTGCGAATTGCACCTGGTAGGTGGAATACCACAGCAAGCCTTTGCGCCGGTGTTCCAGAGACAGGTCAACTTCAATGCGACTGACTTTCAGGTTCAGGAAGTGTTTTTCATCTACTGTGCGTGAGACAGACTCGCCGTCAATAGTTTCGATGTGGGTGACGCGCTCCAACCAGTAGATTTGCGGTGCTCGCTGGGTCTGTGCTGTGCCCCAGAGTTGCCCCACTGCACTTTTGAGCTTGTCGTCCTGTTCCTCTGTGCGTATGTAGGTGGTGGCACTCAGAATAATCCAGCCTACTGCGATGCAGAAAAAGATGATGCCAATGGCGATGATGCGTTTGACCATGCAATTCTCCTTTGTGTAGTGTCTGTAACTGTCTTCTGTCTGTGCTGTTTATACACGCCATTGGTCAGAGTGTTCTTGTGGATTTAATTTTTTTTAGTATGATAAATCCCTTTATAGTGCTCGCCCTATTACAATGCCGATCCAGCATCCCGCGATGCAGAGGGTGACACTTAAGATGATGTTCATCAAGGCGAGTACAGGATGGCTCGTTTCCAGCAGGTGCAGGGTTTCGATGGAAAAGGTCGAAAAAGTGGTGAACGCTCCCAGGAGACCTATTAGCAGGCCATCGCGCCAGGGCATGTCCATATATTCAGACAGGCATACGTAAAGGAGCCCCATGAGGATCGATCCGGTGACGTTGACCGTGAGCGTACCATAGGGAAAGCCGCGTCCGAACAGGATGTGTATGCTTATGGACATCCCGTAGCGCAATAAGGCTCCCAGAGCACCCCCACCGGCTATGAATAGTAACTGCGCCACTTTACTCGTCGTTGCTGCGTAGCAAAGATATGCCCATTGCGCCTAAAAGTAGCGGGAGGCTGGCGTCGATGAGTATCCACACGAGTGATTGGGTGTCGGCTCCTATTGCGGTAAATTTAGGGCCATAATAGTAGTTAAAATAGTTCCAGAAGAACATGATACCGACGAATAATAGGCCGTAGAACTGGATGTTGGCGGCGAGGTATTCGCGGGTGATGGCGTCGTCACCAGCGACGCCTTTTTTGCGGATGTATCCGAATATTAAGCCCAGTATAATTGATAGCACCATCAACGGATTCAGGATGCCCCAAAACGAGCTGTATAGCTGCTCGTCGGTGGAGACATGATAGAGCGGTTCTACTACGGTGTGGATGGCAACCGCCACCCCCACAATAAGGAGAATTGCGCCGACTATTTGCTTGAGCATGATAAGCTCCCTTCCGATTTGAGGATGGTTGTTTGTCAGATCTGGCTTGGTTCATAGAAGGAAAAAAGCCCAGAGTCCAACGCTTTCTTTTTTGCATGATGCCAAAGTTTTGCGTGTCTGGCAAGAGGTTATGGGGGTGGTTCACACTTCGGGAATCGCCAGCGCTGGAAGTGGCTGGGGTGGTCGCTGTGCGGCGATGGCGGCGGCCTGTTCGTCGGGGGTGAGGGGGACGAATCGCTCGGCGGCGTCGAGGACTTTGGGTAGCAAGCTGATTTCACCACAGGTGGGGGCAGTGTGTATCGGTTGGGACAGGACCCACCACAGGGACTGGTCTATGGCTTCTTGTTCCCGGTGCGGGTCGTACCAGGTGTGGCAGTCTTTTGAATTTTCACCCCAGCCGCCGCGTGCGATCATTTTGATTGTTTGGATGCCAATGTCGCGCGCATTTGCTTCGGCGAGTAGTGCTTCGGCGTCCCGGCGATAATCCGCGTCTCGCATGCTTGCCGGGTTCAGTGGGAACATGACGGTGTCGAAATCGAAGCGGCTCAGGCTTTCCAGGATGGTACTCGGCACCTGGGGTCCGTGCCCGGTGATGCCCAGCCATCTGGTCAAACCCTGTTCGCGCATTTCTATCAGGGTTTCAAGTGCGCCGCCCGATGCGGTGGCTTTGTCCAGTTCGAGGATATTGCCGACCGAGTGGAGTTGGAACAGGTCGAAGTTTTCGACGTTTAGTCGTTTCATCATTTGTTCCACATCCCGCCACGCTTCGTCGCGCGTGCGACCAGTTGTTTTTGCGCCGAGAAATACGCTGTCCCGTATGTCGGGCATCCACGGGGCCATGCGTTCCATCGCATGTCCATAGCTCGGCGCAATGTCGATGTGGTTTACGCCGTGGTCAAGGACGAGTTGTATGGCGCGGTCTGCTTCGTCCTGATCTACATATCCAACCGAGAATGCGCCAAAGGTCGCTACAGTGCTCTGATGCCCGGTACGTCCAAGGGTTCGTTTTTGCATGTGTTATCCTTTTTCTTTTTACGGTTATTTTCCTTCGAGTTCTGCTGCGAGTTGCGCCAACCACGCATCTACATCCGCGGGAATATTCAGCGGTCGTCTGACCATTTTTATTTGAGGATATCCACCCACCTCCTGCTGGCTATCTATCATCCGGCCTTCGCGCGCGCGAAATTCGTGTATAATCCGCTGATCTATTTCATCGCGGTCTTTTGGACGCGCACCAGCGCTTTGCACCACATGTTCTACAACCGCAGATGCGGGCAACGGTGTGATGTTGCCCCAGATGGGCTTCTCTTCCAAAATGCGGATATTGCCCGAGGTCAAAGGCACATTAGCACCGGTTCGATTCAGCGCGATATTATCCTCGAGGTAGGCATCGCCCTTTGAGGATACCAGTGCCAGTCCCGACCGGGTATTTCCTCCGTGAATCATCACATTGCCGACCACACTCACGCGTGCATTTTGAGGTACGAGATTGGTGTCGCTAAATTCGGCATCTGAAAAACTCAGTTGAATCGCTCGGGATCCCGGGTTGTAGATTAAATTGTTCACGATCACTCCGGTTGTAAATGCTTTGAAATACGGGTTGCGATTTGCATTGTGGGCATACAAGTTGCCGATGATGGCGATCTCTCGGCAGAAGTCGTGAATCAGCGATCCCATGGAGTGCGGGCCTTTGCTGTGGGATGCATCATTCAGGCATTCGGCGATGATGCAATTGACAAATGCGATGCGCCGAGAAGTCGCATCCGGGCCTTCGGTGTTTGGACCAGACGCGCTCAAATTTTCATCTACTGCCCATGAAATCGAACAGTGGTCGATCAATATATTGTACGCATCAGCACCCGCTGTGGAGATGCCATCCGGCTCCCATCCACTTCTCCTGGGTTCTCCCGCATCGCCTGGTCGCACGCGAATATGTTGCATAATTACATCGTGTGTTTGAATGAAAATGGCACCGCGAATGATGGTAATGCCCGGGCTCGGTGCGGTTTGTCCCGCCACAGTTACAAACGGCTCGCGGATGTTCAACCGCGTTTTGTTCAGGTCAATTACCCCTCCCACTTCAAATACTACAATACGTGGTCCCGATGCAGATAGTGCCGCATCCAGCGATCCCTGTCCACTCGGCAATAGATTTGTCACCCGAATGACCCTGCCCCCGCGTCCACCAGGCGTGCTCATACCGAAATCGCTGGTCTGGTTTTCCGTAATATCAAAGCGGTGTGCATCCAGACCGCTATCTGTGGGATTATCTCCATTTTCTGGTTCTGTGGGTTTATCACCACACGCAATAAGCGTGACAAAAACACACAATGCAACTTTTTGGATTAAATTCATAACGTGGTTCCCCTCAAGGGTAATGCACGGCCAACCAAATCGTATCATTGTCGGGATCCGTCCACGCCACTCGATGCTCGGTGTGGGCGGGTATGTGAATATGATCTCCTGTTTTGAGGTGGACTGACGAGCCGTCTTTATACGAGATGATGGCTTTACCGCGTACGACCATCACCCATTCGTTTTGATCCTGGTCGTACCAGCCCGAAGCAGGCGAGCGATGTCCGCGTGAGACAATGCGCTCTATTTTCAGGCTTTTATCCGTTAGCAAGACTTCAAAAAATTCATTTTCCAGAGTTTTCGGAATACCTGTGAAGATATTGTCCATTATTCGTCCTTTAGATTTCTTCTCTTGTAGTACGCGTGAAATTTG
Organism: Candidatus Latescibacterota bacterium; assembly: GCA_965205975.1. Lineage (GTDB taxonomy): Bacteria > Latescibacterota > UBA2968 > UBA2968 > UBA2968 > VXRD01. Next base: position 2,631,631 of record OZ242195.1, on the reverse strand, counting down.
GCTATTATTGAAATGCTACAGATGTAACAAATCAAGCAAAATGGAGATGTGCCTTTGTCACTGGTATTTGAATGGGATGAGAATAAATCCAGGGAGAACCAGAAAAAACACGGTGTCAGTTTCGAAGAAGCAAAGACAATCTTTAACGATCCTTTTGCTATTACGGTTTATGATCCAGATCATTCGATAAATGAAGACCGGTATATTGATTTGGGACTTTCATCAAAAGGAAGATTCCTGGTTGTATTCTATACAGAGAGAGGCTCACGAATTCGTCTCATCAGCAGTAGAGAAGCTACCCGAAGGGAGCGACGCAATTATGAAGGGCAATAAAGATAAGAACATGCGATCAGAATACGATTTCGCTGACGGGGTTCAGGGAAAACATTTTAAGGCTTACCGTGAAGGGCATACGGTTAAAATAAGAAAAGAGGATGGCTCAATAGAAACCCGCTGTTTCACAGAGGAAGACGGTTCTATTATGTTAGACCCAGATGTAAAACAACATTTCCCCGATTCCAATTCTGTAAATAAAGCACTCCGTTCATTAATCTCAGAATCGTGATCTCCTGCATGAGCATGTAAACGCCTTATTTAACCCATCGTTCTTCAAAAACCGAGATCGCGGTTTGTGCTGCCAGCATAGATGTTTGCACGCGCTCCTGATACCCGCCCTGCATGGTCATTCCCGTCTCAATTGTAAATGATGGACCGTATTGATGCGCCCCGTAATCGGCCAGATTTAGGCCCTCTCCTCGTTCTTGGGCGATCAACCAGAATACGCCGCGTTCTCCTGTTTCAAAAAACGATCCGGGCGAATAACCTTCTGGCGCAAGTTTGGCTCCGGAATCGGCAACTGCTCGAATTATTGCATCTGCCATCCGCTTTTCCCACATTTCATCATCTGCATTGCGCTGGTGACGGGCGGAGAACCAGAAGCCGTCTCCTCCGTATTCGTGGAGGTCCAGTGTCAGTCCGGGCTGAATTTCGGCCATTAAATTGCGCGTGCAACGCGGTTCCACGGGCGACCACGCTGTATCGTGAAAGCGATTGATGTGCAATATCTCGCCTTCTGGACTTACAATCAGGGTATATGCTCGCTGGCAGAGGGCAGTGCCTTCAATGCCTTCGGCGCTTGATGGAAAAAAAATGCGCCGTCCAAAGAGCGGTTCTATAAAATTAACTCCCACCTCGAATTTCCCGAAAATTCCCTTAGTCGAGTACCCGTATTCGCCTATGATTGCGACTACTGTTTCATCCTCTTCGTAGAGTACCTCGCCGTGTGCTCGCAGAATTTTCTCGACATCTTCTACGGAGTTTAATTCCGGCTCTTCGCCGAGGCTCAAGCTCAGCGCGTACGCGTATCCGTTCATTCCCATTGGATCGCGGGTGGGTATCACATAGACCTGGTGTTCTGTGTCGAGTACGTCCAGAAGTCCCATTGCCGCTCCGACTCCGGCCTGTTCTGTCGAATGACTGCCCGCGCTGATAAAAATAGCCGGTGTTTTTTCTCCTCCGGTTCTGATACATACCAGCGGTGCCCCATCCGGCGTATGTCCGAGTACCTGGGATGGATAGCCTTTCTGTTCAATCTGCTGCAGGAGATCTGAATATTGATCGAAGATTTGCATGTGATTCCCTCCCTATTTTAAGACGCGACATGCGCCCAGGCGGAATTTAAGATTCTGATTTTGTCGCAAATAATCGCGGGATAGTCCCGCACGGTAATCGCGTTTTCTGTGGCCGATGCAATTTCAAAACCGGTCTGAGGTGATTCTCCGGCGAGTAAATAAGAGCCGACGACTGCCTGTGGGTTTTGTAATGGTTCTGCGAGATGAAATACATTTTTCTCTACCGACTGTACCTTCAGTGTGGTACTTGGCTCTGTTAGTGAAATTTTTAGATTGCCACACGACAATACTGTGCCGTTCAGCAAATAGCCCTGTACGCCTTGATCATTTACCGATACAAATGCGAATTGAGCGGCAGCGGTTACGGGGCCGAATTGTCGCTCTTTTTGGTCCTTTGTCGAGATAATATAATCGGTGCGGTCCGGTAGTTTTACTTCAATTGCGAGAACACCGGCGTCTGGGTCATCTGCGAGCAATCGCGCGCTAAGTAGTGGAGATGCTCCAGTTTCGTAGGGCGCAATTACGGCGGCGTACTGGCTTGCAAGTGTCTCATTGCCATCCCCAGCGCGGTTCTCCGCGAAAATTTGTCTGATTGATGGTTTTTCCAATTCCTCAGGTGTTCCAACCCGCCAGCCAGGCGCATCTGCGAGAATAATGCGGTCTGGTGCATTTAACAACATCAGATCCAGATTTACACTCCGAAATTGCCATGTAAATGTGGTCGGTCCCTGGGGCGCAATCGCCTGAGGATTTTCGAGCCACATATCCCAGGTGTCTCCCAGAGCTACTGTCTGCGGCGATGGCGTTGTCGGGTTCATACCCATTGGTGAGCCATTGCAGTGGAAATTGTATTGATGGATCCGCCCGCCTTTGGTCCGAAAAAAATCCACACTATAGGTTTGTCCCTGCGGCGTTGTCACCATCGCGCAGGTGCGCCGATATTCTCGGCACTGGGGGTACACATTCACGCCCGAGGCCTGTACAACTTCAATGCCTGGTGCTGTGCCAAATAATTCCAGGTTGGAACCGCAAGCCGTGTTGTTTTGCTCTTCCTCATCGACTACTATGAGGTTGTGCGATAGACTGCTTTTTACCCAAACTTGTCCGCTGCGGCCGTCTGGGAGTTGCTGGCTACTGCCGGAAAAATAACCGCGGTCCGAGGCGAGTTCTTCCCCATAAGCGTAATAGCTCAGGCTCAAGATATCTTGCTGCCGGTGACTGGTTTGCAAGGTCCACCGGTGCTCATTGCCGTTTAAATAAAGCGCGGTGTCATCTCGACCGCCGCGCAAGACGCCCACATGCCAGCCGGGGAACCACTCGGTATGCAGGGGTAGTGTCGCTGTCTCTGCCCGTAGATCATAAGGACGGTACCAGAGCGCGTATTCTCCGCCTTTTTTGGATAAAGGCGCTCCCTGAATGAGTTCCAGCAAGCCAGCGTACGCACCACCGAGGCGAGCGGCGAGGATTTCAGCGGAGAGGAGATTTGCTTCGGTATCGTACCGCGTATCGCCAATTATTGGCATGCGGTTGCCGGGTGCGAGCATTTTTGTCAGAGATAGCAGGGAGAGAGGGTAACGCCCGCTTGAAAACATGTCTAACTGCTCGATCCGCTTACCTGCTTCTGGCTGGTAACCGGGGGGATCGCTATATCCGTGTAGCAAGTCGGCCAGTTCATATACGTTGGAAAGGTTGTGAGCCGAATAGGCGGGCGATTCAGAGTAAAAACCATCGTGATGATATCGCTCTGCCAGCATCCGATTGAAGCCATCCAGCGCGTGCCGCACTTTCTGCGGGTGATCCAGAAGTGTTCCTACCGCAGCGCTTAGCACAAAAACCGCTGTGCCCTTGTTGCTTAGAGAGTTCCAGTGCATCATGTCCGCACATCCGGCCAGAATTAAGTCCTCTGTTATCCGTCGCTCCGTATCTCCGTCCAGCAATCGGCGACCAGGCGCGTACTCTGCATTGCGGATTAGATCGTAGGCAACAGTTAATACAAATAGCGCCCCGGCATCGCTTCCCTTTCCGTGGACATTCATGCGGCCCGCGCCCCAGAATCCGTTATTTAGTGTCGAATAATCCTCAAATTGGTGCAAACCGTAAGCATGGCAGATCGCATCTTTTGGAAAGCGTCCCCCACGAGGGCCACCTTCGGCCTCTTCTTTGCCCATGTTGGCCGCCACCTCTGCAGGTGGCCAGTCTGCAATACTTCCGTCATAGGAATGGTAGAGGTAATTCGGGAATACCCGGGCGACTCGGTCGAGGATCCACACTGCGCGTTCCGCGTATCCAATTTCATCTGTTACTGCGTACAGCTTGGCGAGTGTCAATGCCTGGCTTCGCGCCCAGCCTGCTTTGCGATCTCGAATATGTCCGCTAAAACTCGTCATTGTAGGGCGGTCCCCCAGCCATTTGAGCGCGTGTTTTGCGCGGTTTTCGGGGTCGGCCACTTCTTCAGGTGTTTCATAATAGGTGAACTGTTGATCCATTCGCGGGCATACCAGTAAGCCGGTCTCTGGATACTGGGCGTTGGGATAAACTGCGCCACAGGCGCGACAGGTAATCTCATCCGGGCTGTCAATGTGCCAGTCAAAGAGTCCGCCGCCCATTAGCGATTGTTTGCCCACACAGTTCGGGCAGTTCTGGCCGTAATGCGTGCCGGGGGTTAATTCGGGGATCATTGTTTCGAAAAACGCTCGATTTTGCTGCATGGCAAATACAACGCTTTGCGCCCAACCATTCACGATTTCCTGTGCCCAGCTGTAGCGAGATAGATTTTGCCGGGCGTTTTCGATATCCTGGGAGTTGTACATTTCGGCCTTTCCCTTATGTGCCATAGAGTGCATCGGCTGTCTTGCCCAAAATCCATGCTTTGTCTTCATCCGACAGAAAATCCATCGCTTCAACCACGCGAAAACCAACGGCCTCTCCGCGCTGCGGATTCTCCGGAAATCCCGTACACCCCAGCATCCGTTCTGGCCCAAAAGCCTCGTACACGGCTCTGACATAGGGATACACATCCTCGTGTGGCCAGGGTTGTTCGGAAATCCCATCAATCCGGGTCGCTTTAACAAAGAGATTGGGGTATTTTGCCGCTGCCAGCAAAATCCCGAAACTGCCGTCTATCCCCTCGGACAGGATCGGCTCGCCCAGATGATCTACTATCACATTTACCTCGGGAAATTGCTGCAACATCGGTTCCAGCAGTGGAATCTGATGGCAGCGTCCAAACCATGTAAACGGCACGCCCAGCCTTTGTGCCGTCTCCCAAAGCGCATGCTGCCCAGGATCTGACAACCACGACGCATCTCGATCTTTAATCGGATACAATCGCATTCCCTGCACCCCGTGATCCCGGTGCAGACGTGCCAGTGTTTCGGGCGCGTCGGGTTTCAGGGGATCGATTAGTGCCACCCCGTGCAGGCGATCTGGAAATCGCCTCAAACAATCGCACATATAGCGATTGTCATACCCGTGATACATGCACTGGATCAGCACGGTGCGATCGATTTTATTGAGATCCATATACTTGATGAGATTTTCCACCAGTCCCGGATAATCGGGCCGTTGCGTGGTCATGCCATCGTTATGGGTAAACGGCGGTGTCCCCATTGTCCATACGTGTACGTGAGAATCGATTCGCACGGTCTCCTCCCGTTCAATTATGATAGTCTGGTTCTCACAGGTTTAAAATCCTCACCGCATTGTTGTGCAAGATATCTTCCAGTGCGTTGGGGGAGAGCATGCGGTTGAGGAATGGGAGACTCAATTGCGCGAAACACGCGCCGCGGGAGAGGCCCGCACCTTTGCCATCCCTGCACGGACAATCTGTGGCAAACATCAATTTTTTGCCATGCCGCGCCAGGAATTCCGCGGTAAAATCCTCGTCCCGCGTCAGGCCGCCCAGACCCGAACCCGCGGATAAATCGGCAAACATATTGGGGTAGTCTGCCAATAGCCGATCTATTAAGCCCCCGGGTTTGACCTCGCCCGTGGGATACAGGGTCTCTTCGGGGGCGGGTACGTCGGCGCTGATATGCGCCCACCACGATTGGGCGTGGCCGATGAATTTAATATTGGGGAATTTTTTCAGGAGCACTTCGAGGTGTTCAATTCCCTGGTTATATCCCCGCTCGCCTTCTTGAAAATGCCAGGTTACGGGCCAGTTCAATTCATTGCAGATTGCCAGTACTTTTTCCAATCGCGGATCGTCCAATCGCAGGTGCTGTTTTTGTTCGCCATAGCCCTTAAATATGCCGCTGGCGGCGCGTTTTTCCAGTTCGGCCACGGCGTCTTCCCGCGTGACATCTACATGGCAGAAGGGGATGATGGTATCGGGATAATCCCGATGCGCCTTTACTATGTCTTCGGTCATCCAGCCAAACTCGTCGTCGCCATCTTCAATGGGTAGCATGACGGCTTTTTCCGCGCCGATAGCTTTGATATGCGTGATGGTTTCTTCAACCGATCTGCCGTTGTGCGTGAGGTGTAAATGCGCGTCGATCATGTCAATACCTCCAGCAATTTTTCTGCGACTATGGCTTCTTCACCCATTTGCATGGTCATGGGGTCGATCAAAATACCTCTGGGACTTCGGCGCACGACAATTGATGGTTCGCCTTCTCGTAGCGCGTGGATTACGGCGTCGCGCTGTTCATCCGGCAGGTCTATGTATGCACGGGGCGCAAATTCGGGCGCGGCATCCTGTCCTTCGGTCATCACATAGGCGTTTGCGATGTTTTTGACTGCATCTACCACGACGCGAGCTTGCCCGTGCCATCGCTGGCAGTCTTCATTATCGCTTCGGCTCAAAAACAGATCTATAGCCGCGATTAATCCCAGGATTTCTTCTTTGCCGACTTTCATGCCGCGTCCAATTGCCGAGTGGGGACTTGCATTGATCCGCACGGCTTCTACATAATCCTCTTTGCCCACGACCAGACCGCTGTTTTGAGGCCCGCACAATCCCTTGCCTCCGCTGAATGTCACCAGGCTCGCACCCATTTCGACGAGTTCGGTTAAGTTTGAGCGAGGAGGCAACTGTGCCGCCGCATCTACCATGACGGGCACGTCTTTTTTTTCGGCGCTGGCGATGACTTCTGCGAGTTGTTCTTTGCTCTGTTTGCCCAAAAAATGTACCACAGCCGCTGTTTTTTCACCGATTCCGCCAATGAGGTCTTCACTTGTTACCGCTTGTTTGCTGCCTACTCGCACGAGTTTGCCACCGCAGACTTCAATGCCCTGATGGATGTACGTATGGCTATCGACCAGGCTGATTACAAATTCGTTTTGCCATCCCTGTGTGTGCGGCAACTGGCGCGCTTTTGATATGTCAGGTCCTGTCAAACACGCCGCGGCGGACAATTGTACACCGCTGGCTGCACCACACGAGATAAAGGCCGCAGGTACGCCAATGCGGTCTGCCAGATATTCGCCTGCTTTTACGAGCAGGTCGTTCAAATCGACAAATGATCCTCCCGCCGCGCACATCGCCTCCAGTACTTCATCTGACATTAAGCTACCGCCGAGTGTGGTAATGGTACCACTCGCGTTGATAAATGGTTTTACGCCGAGTGTGTCGTAGGTGATCATGCTGTGGTCCTTTCAATAAGGAAATGTCTCTGAATCCTCTGCCTGTGATAGTTCAGCAAGGAATCGCCCGGTTCCTTCCACGGCTGAGTTTAAGACTGTTTCACCTTTTTGCGCTGAGGCTTTTCGGGCATCGCCGCCAGCGGATGTGGGCAAATACAAGTGCCAGGGACGCACAAAGTGGATGTCAAATTCCCGTAGTGTTTTCAATTTGGGATATTGGGGGGGATTGTTGGCTATCAGATCTTCGCGCACGAGTTCGGGGCGCAAGAACAGGATTTGGGAGGTTTCTTCTTCGCCTGCGTGATCGCTGCGATTTTCCCATAAGGCTTTTGCGTCTTCCGATGCACAGGATCCCGTGCTGATCAAGCATGTGAAGAGGTTATCTTGTGCGGCTAAATCGCGCTGTGTTGCGCGGATGGCGTCGGGATTGCCGCCGTGACCATTGATGAATACAATGCGGTGTACATTTTCCGCGCGGCACATTGCGACCAGGTCTTTCAACAGGTTCATAAATGTGGGGACTTGCATGCGGCAGGCGAATGGGAAAGCGCGGAAGTTGTTGTTTAAGCTCACCCGCTGCGTGGGTAAACACACGACGCGCCCGCCCATTTCATTGGCTTTGCGCGTGCCGCCGTAAGCGACGTATTCGACCTGAAAGTTGTCCGTTCCATAGGGCAATGCAGGTCCGTGCGGTTCGGTGGAGCCTATGGGGATGACCGCTACATTGGGCGCGAGTGATCGCACGTCGTCTATGGTCATTTCTTCCAGGATGCCTGAGAAAGTCTGGTGCATAATAAGCCTCGGCTGAATGAATCAGCGGAACGGGGTACAACTGGCCGCCTCTCAGGCCAGTTCATCAGCGAATCAACGGAGCGGGGTACAACTGGTTCGGGACAGTTCATCAATGTAGGGGCGGTGCCCCTGTGCCCGCCCGTTGGGTGGTAGGGTGGGGTTCGTCTATTCGTCTATTCGTCTATTCGTCTATTCGCGTTTTGAACGCTCATGATAAGTCGCCATTTCTCTCATGTCAAGGTGTCGGAATGGGAATAATAATAGTACGCAGCTTGACCGAGACGGTTCTCGGTGTTATTATGGACGCCCGGTTTTTTGTTTATTTTCCATATTTCGGTGTCCTATGACCATTCGCGCGATCATCATTGGCCTTTGTCTATCTGTTTGGGTGAATTTTTGGCCTGCGTATAGCAGCCTGATTCTGCGTTCTTCTCGCGCGGATTTTGCCCATTTGTCTGTGGCTTTTCTCATTCCCTTTTTGGCCTTGCTCGCTTTCAATTACGTCTTTTCGCATAGATTTAAGGGCCTCTCATCCTTTGAACTTATCGCGATATGTAGCATTGGCATGGTGGCTGCCAATATGCAAGGCGAGTGGCTTTCGGGTTATTTTCTCGGTGTTGTTACTGCGCCTATTTATTTTGCTTCAACGCAGAATATGTGGGATGAAAGGCTGTGGCCACATTTTACCGATTGGAATGTGCTGACAGACCGCGCTGCGGCTACGGGGTTTTACGAAGGGCTACCGCCCGGTACCCCTTTTCCCTGGGATGCGTGGATCGCGCTTTTTCCCGGCTGGATCCTTTTTTTGGGTGCTGTATTTCTCGCCAATTTCTGTGTGGTTATTCTTTTACGCAAACAGTGGATGGAGCACGAACGGCTCTCTTTTCCCATTGCTACGGCACTTCTCGAACTGACGGGTACGGGTGATTCGAAAGATGCGTTTGCCAATCTTATTCGCTCGCGCTTTTTTCAGATTGGATTTGCACTCATTTTTGGCGTTTTTTGCTGGAATGTCGCCTCATGGTTCATTACGGCTTTGCCCCGTCTGGATGTTATGAGGCAGATCAATATCCCTATTGGTCGGGGTTTTCCTCCACTGTGGTTTCTGTTTCAGCCGATGACGATTGCATTTGCCTATTTCACGAAATCAGATGTGTTGTACAGCATCTGGTTTTTTCACCTGCTCGCCATTCTTCAGGTTGGTATTTTCAATCGTTTTGGGTTGGATTTTGGCGGTTCCGATATGTGGTGTTCTATGGCACCTGCTATTGGGTGGCAGAGTTTTGGGGGGTTTATTATTCTCGTTCTGTGGGGGCTGTGGATGGCGCGCGCACATTTGCGCGATGTTTGGCACAAGGTGTGGTCTCGCAACGCGCAGATAGATGATGCGGGAGAACTTTTGTCCTATCGTACGGCATTTATTATTTTGCTCTTGTGCAGTGTGTACACGATCTTTTTTCTCGTGCAATCGGGTATGAATGCCGTTACTTTACTCACCTTTTGGGGTGCTACGCTGATTCTCTATCTCGGCCTTTCGCATATTATTGCCGAAAGCGGTCTGGTTTTTTTGCGCGGTCCTATTACTGCTCAGGCATTTACCTGGCACGTACTGGGTATTGCGGGTATGGGGGCACCGAGTGCGGTTGCACTGGGGCTGACTTATACATTTTTTTGCGATGCCAAGACATTTGCGATTACAACGCTTGCACATGTCCCGCGTCTGGCCGCGGGTGTGCCCACCGAGCGCCGCCGCGCTTTTGTTCCCGCGATTGCCGCTGGTGCCTTGATCGGCGCGACCACTGTTATTGCTTTTACCCTGTATCAGGGTTATTACGGTATTGGTAGCTATAATTTTGGGGTGGTTAGTTTTAATGGGTCTGGTGACGGTGCCGTGGGTTCGTGGACTTATACCGCCAACCGCGTACACGCCGGGACGATGAGTACGGACTGGAATCGCGTGCGTTTTTTGGGTATTGGTGCTGCTTTTACAGGTATTTTGCTCTATATTCGCTATCGTTTTCCCCACTTTCCGCTTCATCCGATTGGGTTTACGATTTCATCGTCGGGCGTCTTGCGGAGTAGCTTATTTTCTATTTTTTTTAGCTGGGCGATCAAAACGCTCATCCTCAAATTTGGCGGTCTTGAACACTATCGCAAAATCGCGCCTTTGTTTCTGGGTATGCTGGCTGGTCAAATTGCCGGTATTGCATTGGGTGTTGTTGTAGATGCGCTTTTTTTCCCGGGCAATGGGCACAAACTCAACAGGTGGTAAAAAGTGACTTTCGATCTCATTATTCGCAATAGCACAGTAATTGACGGCACAGGGCGAACGCCCGGTTTTCAGGCAGATGTCGGCATTTGCGGGGATCGCATTGAGGCCATTGGAGATTTGTCTCAAGCAGAGGCCGATACGGTTATCGATGCGACGGGACATATCGTCTGTCCCGGTTTTATCGATGTGCATGTTCATTCGGAGATTGCCCTTCTCACGGGTGTTCATCGCTATGCGGAAGTGCAGCAGGGTATTACGACGCAGCTTTTGACGCCCGATGGGTTTGGGTGGACGGGGCTGTCGCCCGAGCGCACGCGCGAATTGTGGACCTATACGCGCTTTTCCGTTGGCGAGGTCGATATCCCGATTGGCTGGCAAACGCCTGAGGATTATTTGAGTCTTTTTTCGAATAACAGCGCGGCAAATGTGTATCCACAAGTTCCGCATTGCGCGGTTCGCCTGTCTGCATGTGGGTGGGATGCGCGACCGGCAACAGATGATGAGATTGCACAGATGGCGGATCTCACGCGCCAATGGATGGAAGCGGGGGCAGGTGCGCTCAATTTGGGTCTCGATTATCAGCCGAGTGCCAATGCGGATTTTCGGGAGCTTGTTGCGCTTTGCAAAGTTACGGCAGAATACGGAGGTATTTACGCGGCTCATGTGCGCTATCACACGATTGGGCGCGTTGCTGCATGGGAAGAGACTATCGCGCTTTCCCGCGCTGCAAATATCCCGGTTCATATCTCGCACGAGCGGGTCAACGACGAGAATGCCGATTTGCTGGATAGAATTGAGCGCGAAAATATCGATCTGACTTTTGAATCTTATCTCTATCCGGCCGGGATGACGCATTTGTATATGATGTTGCCTATGAAGTTCCAGGTCGGTAGCCCGGATGAGGTCAATGCGTGCCTTGAAGACCCAGAAATTCGCGCTGAGTCCGTCGCCGAACTCAAAACATGGCTCGGGCGCGGCGATCAGATTGTTGGTTATACTGGCTCGGGCAGGTACACGGGAGAACGCCTGAGCGATCTCGCGGCTCGGGCAAATATATCTATCGAAGATTTTGCCTACGATCTGATTTTTCAGGAGCGCGAATCCCATGCTGTTATTTTTCCGTGGCAGGTTGATCCCGAAGTAGCCGCGCAGACCGTGACGCGTACAGCCACTCATCCGCGTATGATGATTGCCAGCGACGGTATTTTTAATATTCCGCATCCGCATCCGCGAGGTTTTGGGTGTTTTGCGCGCGTGCTGGGTCATTTTGTGCGCGAGCGCGAGGTGCTGACCTTTGAGGAGGCGATCTACAAGATGAGCGGTTTTCCCGCGCGGCGTTTCAATATTCCCGACCGGGGCGAACTCGCTGTGGGCAAGGCCGCTGATCTCGTTGTTTTTGATCCCGATACGGTGGCTGCGAGATCTACTTTTGAAAATCCCACGCTGCCGCCAGTCGGTATTTCGCACGTTTTTGTCAATGGTCAATCCGTCATTGCCAATGGGGAACCCACAGGTGCGTTGCCCGGTCAGGTGCTGCGCCGCGTTTGATTATGCCTATTCAAGTGAAAATTTGCGATACGCCCGACGATGTGGCCCGCGCCGCTGCATCGGTAATTGCCGCGCTTATTCGCCAGAAGCCAGATGCTGTGCTCGGTTTGGCAACGGGGTCAACGCCGGTGAGGACGTATGCCGAACTCGTGCGGATGAATCGGGAGGGGCTGAGTTTTTCGCGTTTGACTACTTTTAATCTCGATGAGTACTGGGGGCTTGATGGTGGGCATCCCCAGAGTTATCGTTATTTTATGAATCACACGTTTTTTGACGGTACTGATATTCAACTGTGGAATACTCATGTACCCAATGGCATGGCAGTGGATGCCGGTCTCGAGTGCGAGGCTTTTGAAGCCAGGATACGGGCGTGCGGTGGTGTGGATCTGTGGTTGCTCGGCATTGGTCGCAATGGACATATTGCTTTTAACGAGCCTGGCAGTGCGCCCGATTCTCGCACCCGTCTGGTCGATTTGACCGAGAGTACGATTGCGGCGAATAGTCGCTTTTTCGAGCGCGTTGAAGATGTGCCCAAACAGGCGCTTACTGCGGGGATTGCCACGATTTGCGAGGCGAGACGCATCCTCCTTCTGGCGATGGGTAAGGATAAGGCAGGAGCGATTGCTCGCGCTGTTCAGGGTGCTCCCCATCCATCCTGTCCGGCGAGTTTTTTACAGACACATTCGGATTGTACGTTTATTTTAGATAGAGAGGCGGCGTCGGTGGTCAGTGGTTAGTCGGGAAAGGGATTTCCCTCTTACTACGCCGTTGCGTTGGAGCGGCATCCCTGCCGCGATGGGGTCGGGAAAAGGATTTCCCTCTTACCATTCTTACAGAAAGGTTTATTATGAAAAAAACCCTCGCCGTGCTTGAAGGCGACGGCATTGGTCCCGAGATTATGCGGGAAGGGATTAAAGCGCTTCGCACGATTGAAAAGAAGTTCGATCACGAGTTTGTGCTGGAATACGCGCCTTTTGGTGCGGCGTCGTATTTTGACGAGGGTAGTCCGTTTCCCGATGAAACAAAAGCCCTGTGCGATCGGGCAGACGCGATTATCAAAGGTCCGGTGGGGCTTTCCATTGAAGAGACGAAGAAAATTCCACAGGAGTCGCGTCCGGAACTCGGTGCTATTCTGCCTTTGCGAAAGCGTTTCAATACGTATGCCAATTATCGCCCGGTCAGGCTGCCCAAATCTCTCGCGTCATTTTCTCCCCTGCGCGATAGCGTTATTGGAGAGGGTATTGATATTCTCATGATTCGGGAACTGGTGGGTGGTATTTATTTTGGGGAGAAAGAAGAGGGTACTGCTACGGGGATGAAATACGCGCGCGACGATTGTATTTATACCGAAGAGCAGGTGCGCGCGATTGGAACGGTTGCGTTTGACGAAGCCCGACGTCTCGGCACCAGAATGACCCATGTTCACAAATCGAATGTGCTGGCGACGTCTCGGCTTTGGGACGCGATTATCGAAGATATGGCAAAAGAATACGACGATGTCGAATACGTGTCGATTATCGTCGATAATGCGGCTTTTCAACTCGTCAGAGATCCCACGCAATTCAATGGGGTTATGCTTTTGGAAAATATGCAGGGCGATATTCTGACCGATCAGGCGGGGGGCTTACTCGGCTCTCTCGGTTTGATGCCTTCGGCGTGTATGGGGCCAGAAAAGGGCTATGTGGAACCGGCGCACGGGTCGGCTCCCGATATCGCGGGTCAAAATATCGCCAATCCCTATTCGATGATTGGCAGTATTGCATTTTTGCTGGATAAATGTCTGGGGCTTAAAGAGGAGTCCGACGCTTTGTGGAACGCTATGTTCGATATTCTCGAGAGAGGATATGCCACTTCTGAACTCGCCTCAGAAATAACCGATCCCAAGAATGTTCTTTCGACCAGTGATTTTGGCGATATGGTCGTCGATATTTTGAGCCACTAAAGGAGATTTATTATGAGCAATATCATCGCTTTTACCGGTACCTACACTCGCACTGGCAGCAAAGGTATTTACGTTCACCGATTCAATACCGAGACGGGTGAACTCACTCCGGCGAATAGCATCGAGAGTGAGAATCCGACATTTCTCGCCATTCATCCCAATGGGCGGTTTCTCTATGCGGTCAATGAGATCAGTGAATACAATGGCGAGAGCGCGGGGGCGATTAGCGCGTATGCTATTGATGCAGAAGCCGCAGATCTCGCGTTTATCAACCGGAAATCGACAATAGGCACTGGTCCCTGTCATTTGAATATCGATGCTACGGGGCGCTATGCGGTGGTGGCAAATTACGGTGGGGGTAGCACCTGTATGTTGCCCATTGGAGAAGACGGTGCGCTGGGCGAGGCGTCGGATTTTATTCAGCACGAGGGCAGCAGTGTCAATCCGCAACGGCAGCAAGGTCCCCACGCCCATTCTGCGAATATTTCGCCGGATAACAAACGGGTTTATGTTGCCGATCTCGGTTTGGACAAGGTGTTGATTTTTGAGCTTGATCTCGAAAACGGCAAACTCGTTGCGAATGATCCGCCATCTGTCTCTGTGGCGCCTGGTGAGGGACCGCGCCATTTTGCGTTTCATCCCGGGGGACAATACGCCTATCTCATTAACGAAATCGGAAATACTGTCAATGCCTATGCCTATGATGCAGAGACCGGCGCGTTGACCGAGTTGCAATCTATCGACACATTGCCCGGCGATTTTTCAGATACGAGTCATACGGCGGATGTTCACGTTTCATCCGATGGCAAGTTTGTGTATGGGTCAAATCGCGGTCACGATAGTGTCGCCATTTTTGCGGTTGACGCGTCCAGCGGTCACTTGACGCCGGTCGATATTCACTCCACTGGCGGACAAACGCCTCGCAATATCGCGCTTTCGCCCGATGGCAATTACTTGCTCGCAGAGAATCAAAGTAGCGATACGATTGTTTCTTTTGCCATCGACCGAGAGACCGGGAAATTGACAGAGACCGGGCATGTCGTGGAAGTGCCCATGCCCGTTTGCCTGAAGTTTTTGGTGTAGAGAGGGGGTTACAATGTCCGGTGATCGTCCCAATGTGCTTTTGATTATGACGGATCAGCAACCTGTATCGACTATCGGTTGTTATGGCAATTCGGTTGTTAAGACACCCGCGCAAGACCGCCTGGCACGCGAGGGCATGCGGTTTGACAATTTTTATATTGCGGCGTTTGCGTGTACACCGTCTCGGGCGACGTATTTGACCGGGCGCTATTCGCACAACCACGGGGTGGTGATTAACGATGTGGAACTGGACGATGCGTTGCCGTCAATAGGCAATGTATTTCGCGATGCGGGCTATCAAACCGCGTGGATTGGCAAGTGGCATTTGGGGGGGCAGATGTATCGCGGGATTGCGGAACGCGGTCCGTTTGACAATTGCTGGGTCAGAAAGCGGGTAGATAGTACGCGCGATTTTGAGTTTGTGGAGGTGGAGGGCGGGACGGGTGAGGATGAACCCCGGAGTGGATTTGATCACTGGGTTGGGGGATGGAAGCATTTCAAAGCGTATTTGCAGACGACTGATTTGCCAGATGAGGTTAAAAATTCGCCTCGCGTGGGCAATCACCAGGCAGCGCCGAGTGCTCCAGATCGGGAGCACAACGTGAGTTTGTTGGGAGAGGATCACCACATGGCACACTTTTTTGCCGATGAGATGGTGTCGTTTCTCAACGCTAATCGGGACAATCCATTTTGTGCGGTGTTGTCTTTTTACGGACCGCATTCGCCCGTCTGTCCGCCTGAACCCTGGGATTCGATGTACGATTTGGACGATGTGCCCCTGCCCGATAATTACGACGCGCCATTGGAGGATAAGCCGCGTTTTCAATCGGGTCATGATCGCACTTATGTGCGCGATGTCTGGTCGAGAGATGAGGTACGAGATTATGTTCGGCGTTATTGGGGGTATGTGAGTTATATCGACGCACAGGTAGAGCGGGTGCTCAATGCGTTGGATGCCAATGGGCAGGCGGAGAATACGATTGTGATGTTTGTGTCGGATCACGGCGATATGGTGGGGCAGTTTGGGATGGTGTATAAGTTGACGTATTGTGGGTATGATACGTTGATGAAGGTGCCGTGTTTGGTGCGGTGGCCCGGGCGCATTGAAGCGGGATCTGTGAATACTTCTTTGAATAGCAGTGTGGATGTGATGCCCACGCTGCTGGATCTGGCGGATATGGATATTCCCGAGGGGGTAGATGGCGAGAGTATAGGCGGTGTTTTGAAGGGTGAGCGCGATGTTGCGCGGGAAGAGATTTTTACGGATTTGATGAATCGCGGTGTGATGCTCAGGCAGGGATCGTGGAAGTTTGTGCTGAATTGGAAGCCTCTGAGCGGTGATGTGCGCGATTTGGACGAGCTTTATAATCTGGCGGATGATCCCCATGAGGAACACAATCTGGCGTATCGAGATCGCGCGCGTGCCGCATCAATGCGAGACCGCATTTTGGGGTGGATGGAGGAGATGGGACATCCGTATGTAAATACTATCGGGGAACAGGCATTTCGAGAACCATCTTGATTTGAAAGGGGCTGTCATCGCGCGATGGTGCCCCTTTTTTGCGAATAGACGAATAGACGAATAGACGAATAGACGAACCCCGCCCAACCACCCAAAGTCGTTACGAACTTCGATTCGCTGATTCGCTGATTCGTTGATTCGCTGATTCGTGCCTTACCACGAATGCACCATGTGACCGTTGCCGGGGAAGTAGATGTGATCTACGAGTGTGGAGAGGCCGACACCGAGGGTGTAGCCGATTAAGAGGCCGATGAAGAAGGGTTGCAAATTGCGGTAGAGCCGGATGCCGCCGATGCGCAATACAATGGATTTGAATGCCCATACGAGAAAGACGGTGAAGGCGGTGACTCTGACGGGATAGACATATCCCACTGTAAATCCCACGGGATGGAGGGGCCACCACGCAAAGCGCAAGCGCATGAGGCTCAAAAACAGGGTGCCGAGCGCGCCCGCAGCCAGGAATTGCCATTCAACGCGGCCAAAAGAGGTCGGTTCCGATGCCCAGGAGACGACGCGGTCGAACATGCGCTGGCTGTATCCGCCGAATACAAAGACGTGGCGGATGTTGGCGGCACCGGTCGCGCCGTAGCAGAGGTTGAGGGTATAGATAATTGAGACGGCAAAGCCGATGATAAAGGCGAGCATTAGGGCCGCGACCATGCGATTGCGCGGCCAGCGAAATACGTCGTGGATTTTGGCGGTGTGAGTGAGAGACGGGAGGATGTATTCGCGGTGGCTTTCCACGCTGTTGGCCGATAGTGCCATGCCGACGTGGTCGGGGGTTTGCACGTTTGTGCCGAGCGCGGCAGCGGCGAGTTCCTGGGTTCGCAGTGGGGTTTCGACATATACGAGGCCGGTTTCTGCGACGATTTTGGCCAGGCCGATGAAGTAGATCAAGAGCAGGCCCAGTTGTATTGCAATGCCCAGCAGGGAAATGCCCAGTGCGTACATCCAGGCACTGGCATAGATGAGTGAGATGATCAGGCCGATTACTGCGGTGCGGTAAGACAGGAGTTCGGTTTTGTCCTGTGCATCGGGTTGCCAGAGTGCGCGGATGACGGTTCCAATATGCTGCCGCGCCATGAAGAGGCCAAACAGGGCAAATGCGATGAAGCCACCGACTTGCTGTAGCAATAGGCCGCTGCCAAAGTCTCTGCCCACTGTGATGCCAAAGCGGTTTAATGCGCCGATTTCGATGAGCGAGAGTATATGGAATAGCCAGATGGAGAGCAGGACTTCGAGGTTGGTGAGATATCCAAAGGCCGCCATGACAAAGTTGAATTTGATTTGTAGCGGTGGAAAGTCGTGCCCAAATGAGATGGCGGTACTATGGGTGGGACCAATGGGTATGATTGGGAGATTGTGCCAGAAGAGGGGCAGGATATTCCAGGATAAGATGAATGCGCCGATGCCAAATCCCGTCCAGAATAATTTGTTTTTGAAAAATCCTATTTGTCCCGACGCTGTATCCCGAATCATCAGAGTGGGCAACTGCGCGAGGGGAAAGGTGATGCGTTCGTGTTCGACCCATTGTTTGCGCAAGATGACAGTGATGCACAAACAGGCGATGAATAGGGCGAAGAAAAATGTGAACCACCAGAAGAGCGGTACAGCCCAGGCGTGATAGGGGGTGGAGAGATGTGCTGGCAATCCCTCCCACAAATTGGTGATGTCGCCCGCGCGATTGCTGGGTACAGCCCAGGGTTGGATGTGTTCGTGGGTAAATTCCGCCCATCGGTTTTCCGGCGTGGCTTTGTAATAGGGGCTGGCGAGGACGGCGATCAGGCGCCCGGCGACGTTTTTGGTGGGAAAAACGCTGCCGATAAATCCCATGCAGAGGATGAGTCCCAATTCATGCGGGCGAAGCATCCAGTTGTCCCGGATTTTTTTGAGCAGGGGATTGATCAGGAAGATGAGAAGAAATGGCAGCCACAATGACATGGGCATGTGGCCCAGAGATACGCGAGATGCGCGAAGGCGATAGGTGGTGTCTGTGGCAAAATAGCAGATGACAAGAGTCAGGATCAGGCCAACGATAATGGCGCGGGTGGTGATGTGTGACGCGGGGTCAGGCTGTGGCGCGGGATTGGGTAGGCTCATGCATTTCTTTCGGTTGGTGTGATTGTAGGGGCGACCCCCTGTGGTCGCCCGCGCATCGCGTAATATGCTGTGTTCGGGATGTTGAAGCAAGTATCATTTGGTTTTTTTTATCCGCGACCTAATAAGGAGGGTATCATGCCATTTCAAGTTTTTGACTATCGCAAGGATATTACCAATATGCTGGTGACACCCCAGATTCGTTCGCGTTTTTTGAAGATGGAGGTGGGGCAGTTCAATCAGAGCCATACACACGATTTGGGGCATGAGATTTTTCTGATTTTACAAGGGCAGGCAGAGTTTGATATCGAGGGGCACAAGGAGGTGTTGGGTCCCGGACAGATGTGTATTGCACTAACGGATGAGGCGCATACGGTACGCAATGTGGGCGATGATGAGGTGATTATGTATTTGTCTGTGACGCCGCATATTTTGCCTACGCATACGTATTGGACGGCAGAGGGAGAGAAGGAGCCGCCGCGATTTGCGAACTCTTTTTCTTATGATCAGGCACCAGATTTGAGCGTTGATGCAGATACAAGAGCAGATGAACATCTGCAGTCTGTGGAGGATTTTGTCGCGCGTGTAGAACAGACAGCAGAGACGCAGCGCGCACAAGTGGCGGCTTTTAAGAAGGCATTCGCAGAGGGCGATAGGGAAGCCGCATTCAAAGCGCGAGATGCGATGTGGGACGCGCTTTATCCGATGTTTAAGGCCGTTCACGATCTGGCTGGTGTGTGGAATGCCTTCGCGCACCGGACGGTGGATGAAGTGTAATTGTAGGGGCGACCCCCTGTGGTCGCCCGCTTTCAGAAAGGACATAAATATGGGCAAATTTAGACTGGCTTGTCATTTGATTCAGTTTCGGGGCGAGCAGCACGAAAATCCCGAGAAGGTGTTGGCAGAGGTGGCAGAGGCCGGGTGGGATGGAGTTGAGGGGTTGAAGATCGACAGTGGCGATGATCTGGTTGCTAAAGCCAATCTCGCGAGGAAGAATGGGTTGCATCTGGTCAATGTGGGGGGACCGAGTCCGCTTGATCGGGTTCGGTACAATATCTCTTTGGGCAATGATGCGGCAGAGGTGCCGTCGTGTCGCCGAGCGATGTGGGGGGGCGATGATCCGAGTGATGAAGATTTTGAAAATGCGGCTCGTTCGCTCGATGATGTGCTGGCATATTGCAAGGCGCACAATGTGAAGGGTTTCCACCACGCGCACATGCGGACGTTGATTGAGACGGTTGAGGATGCCGAGAGATTGATGACGGCAGCGCCCGATTTGTGGTTGCTTTACGATACGGGACACATGCTGGCGGCAGGTAGCGATCCGATGCAGGTTTTTGAACGCGATGTGTTGCGGAATCGGATTGGACATGTGCATTTGAAGGATGTGCATGCCAATGATCCCTCGTCCTGGAATCACCGTATGGGACAGTTTAATGAGGAGGCGCGATTTGCGGAACTCGGCGCGGGGAATATGGGGTTTGACGCACGGGCAGCGCTTGAGAAGTTGGAAGACGTGGGCTACGATGGGTGGGTGTCCGTCGAACTCGACCGACCCTATCCGCCCAAACCTGCCGCAGAAGCGGCAAAGTCTAACCGCGAGTATCTGCGGGGGATTGGGTATTAATAATACCCCAAATTACAGTTACGCTGCATTGAGCGGCTCCAACTCTATGGGTTCCGGTCTGCCAAGCCCCAAACGATCAAAGACGCTCTGTATCTCTTCTATACTCACGATTCTAGGCGAGACGATCTCAATTCCAAGAGGTGTACCATCTTGAGCATAGTCTATGAGCAAATCTTCTGTTACCGCTTCGGTGCGTACACTTTTCTGTCCGCACCGGTGAGATAGGTAAATATATGCAGCAAATGGTTTGCCTTTGCGATATGTGATTTGTAAGGAAACTGTTTTCATGGGCGTACCTCTTCAGGATATGCGGTTACAATCATAAGAATTTTGTCGTCCAAATCTGGCTCGACGACGACAACCCAGGGATGCCTCGCATGGCGAGTATGAATAAGCCAACGATCGGGGTGACGTGCAGGGGTCAATTTTGAAGCGTTATCAAGCATTGTTCGTAGTTCGATCTCAGAGAAACCTCGTTCCTCCATTCGGACTTCCACATGTGCCGTAAAACCCAGGTCCCATTCCCACCAACTTGGCCAATTCATATACCCCTCTCATTTAAAAGTTTTTGAAGAAGATACCCGTTTCTCTGGCGATGCGGAACCGTTCTTTGACTCTTTGCTCTTGTTCTGGATTGGTGACGGGGTATTCGTCAAAGATGTGGCCCTGACCTTCCATGCGGGGATCGCCGTGTTGTTTGAGGGTTTTCTGAAGTTTTTGCCAGAGCGCGCTTTTGATGGTCTGGTGGTCGGCGCTTTCGGCGAGGTTGGTGATGCAGTGGGGATCGGTCTGGATATTGTAGAGTTCTTCTTTGGGGCGTTTGCCCATGCAGAGTTGCCAATAGGTCTCATTGCCCTGTTCTTTTTCTTCGACGACGCGCGTTTTGGTGGGTGAGTCGTCGATGTTGCGGTAATAGACTTCGGGGTTGCCAGCCGGCCAGCGGTCGGGTTCAAAATTTCGCAGGTAGAGGTGGCGGTGGTCGCGGATGCCGCGGATGGGATATCCGACGGTGCCGGGACGGCAGATGTCGTGGCGTTCTTTGCCCGAGATGAGAGCGGTGCGCTCCGGGTCGATGATGCCCGATTTGCTGGATTTGAAGATGGGCATGAGGCTTTTGCCGGTGATTTGGGGATGGATGTCGATGCCCGCGGCTTCGAGGAAGGTGGGAGCAAAGTCAACGAAATTGACGAGGTCGTCAACTATTCGGCCCGGTTCCATCGCGTTTTTCCACATGGCGGCCAGTGGCATGTGGTACGCTATTTCGTAGAGTTGGCCTTTCATGCGCGGAAAGGGCATGCCATTGTCTGAGGTGACCATGATGAGGGTGTTGTCGAGTTCGCCGCGTTTTTCGAGGATGTCGAGGATTTGGCCCAGGTGTTTGTCGAACCATTCGATTTCAAAGGCGTAGTCGAGCATGTCGTTTTTGACGTCTTCGGTTGCCGGCCAGCAGGGGGGTACTTCGTCAATATCAGAGAGGGATTTTCCCCCGAGGCGCACGCCAGAGCCGTATTCGTAACCGCGGTGGGGTTCTCTGCCGCCATACCAGAAGCTGAAGGGCTGGCCGTCGGGTTTGGCATTGAGAAAAGCCGCAAAATTGGCGGCGTAGTCTATATTAGCAATACTTTTTGTGGGGGGATCGAGTTTGAGGTCGTTGTGTTCGGGACCGACGAGTTTGCGCGGTGAGCCATCTGGATAAGTGCCCGGTTCGCCCGGTGCCCAGCCTTTGCCGGTGAATCCCGTGGCGTATCCGGCTTCTTTGAAAAGTTCGGGGTAGGTGGCGTAGTCGGATGGGAAAAAGCAGAGGTGGTTGCAGGCTTCTTGAAGTTGCCAGGAATAGCGGCCAGTGAGGACGGCGGCTCTGGATGGGGCGCATTTGGCATTGGGTGTGAAGGCGTTGTTGAAGAGGATGCCTTCGCGTGCGACGCGGTCAAAAGCAGGGGTGTTGACCCAGGGGCAGCCATAGGCACTAGCGTGGGGCCAGGATTGATCATCGGCAATGCAGAAGAGGATGTTTGGGCGTTGTATCATTTGGATTTGTCCTGGAGATTTTTTGGTGGTTTTGGTGGATTTTGGTTGTATTATATACGACATTTGGGTGGCTTGTGCAAATATCGGAATATGTGAAGGTAAAATGAGATGAAATTTCGGACATTGGGAAAGACGGGTTTGCAGGTCTCGGAGATCGGTTTTGGCGCAGCGCAGATTGGGAATCCATCGTTGCTGGAATCGCAGGTCGAAGTGGTGCTGAACACGGTGCTCGATTTGGGTATCACATTTATCGATACGGCTGCGATGTATGGCGATAGCGAAGAGCGGATCGGGAAGTTTATCGCCCATCGGCAGGACGATTTTGTTCTGGCGACAAAGTGCGGCGATTATCAGGTGATCAATGGCGGCAAGCGCAAGGTTGTAAAGGATTATTCGCCCGAGGGTATTTTGAGGACGATTGATACGAGTCGAGCAAAGCTGAAGATGGATGTGATCGATATTGTGCAATTTCACGGGTTGCCGGGAGAAGCGGACGATTGGGATGCGGCGTTTGATGCGCTGTTGGAAGCTAAGGATAGGGGATGGACGAAGTTTGTCGGTGTATCGGCTGATGGGTCGGCTGCGGCTGAGGCGGCGCAGAGGTGGGATTTGGATACGCAGGAGTTTACGTACAATGTGTTGTTCCAGGAGTCTGCTGAAAATTTGATGCCGACTTTGCGCGACCGGGATATGGGGACGATTATCAAGCGTCCGATTGCCAATGGGGTGTATCTCATGTCCGACCGGCCAGACGGTTCGTATATGGGCGATCCGTGGGATCGGGCACAGCAGATGCCGTTGCGGGAATTGGCGGGCGATATGCCGCTGATTGAATTTGCGTTGCGGTTTACGCTGTCTCACGAAGATGTGTGTACTGCTATTGTGGGATCGACCAATGTGGATCATCTCGCGGATAATGTGAAAATTTCAGATGGAGAAGTATTACCTGAAGATGTGTTGGAGAAGACAAAGCGAGTTTTTCAGTCGTTGTTTGGGTGATTAACCACTCACAAAGGAGTTTATTTTGAAACCCAATAGAATTAGAGAAAAATTGGATGCGGGCGAACCCACGATTGGCACGCGGATTCATTCGAGTTGGCCAGCGATTGTTGAGGCGATTGGACATACGGGACTTTACGACTATGTCGAATACGTTGGCGAATACGGTACGTTTGATCTCTACGATCTCGACAATTTGTGTCGGGCAGCCGAGTTGTACAATATGGGTATGATGTTCAAAATTGATCGCAGCCATCAGTACTTTTTGTCGCAGCGGGCAATCGGGTCTGGTTTTGGGAGTATTTTGTTTACGGATTGTCGCACTGAAGAAGATGCGAAGGAATGTGTGCGCGTGACGCTTCCAGATACGCCGGAGGATGGCGGTTTGTACAGTGTGTACACGCGGCGCAATACGTATATGGGATATGGCGGGGGGCCTGAGTATGTGAAGGCGATGCGGGAGACGGTTGTGGTTTTGATGATCGAAAAGAAGGAGGCGGTGGAAAATCTGGAGTCGATTCTTTCGGTTCCAGGCGTGGATATGGTGCAATGGGGGCCTTCGGATTATTCGATGAGTGTTGGCAAGGCGGGGCAGCGCGGTGATCCCGCAGTGGCAGATGCGAGGAATGAGGTGTTTAAGACTGCGCTGAGTATGGGTGTGCATCCCCGCGCAGAGATTATGTCACCCGATGAGGCAAAGGAATATCTCGATATGGGTGTGCGGCATTTCAATATCGGGGTGGATATCTCAGTTTTGCATTCGTGGTGGCGAAGCAATGGCGATGAGCTGAGAAAAGCGGTGGAGGGTGCGTGAGTTATAAGATGGAAAAGAAATAGCCGCCGAGGTTCAGGTCTCGGCGGCTGTTTTTTTATGTAAGGAGTTCATGTACGGCTTCTGAGGGACGGGCAATGACTGCACGGTCTCCGAGGATACACACGGGGCGATTCATGACTTCGGGATGTTCCAAAAGTAAGCCGACGAGTGCATCGGGGGTGTTGTAGTCATCTATGTCGCGTCCCAGTTTTTCGAACGAACTGGGGTGGATCATGTCTTTGGGTTCACCGGGCAGGAGTGCGAGAAATTTTCTCAAGTCCTGTTCGCTCAGCGGTGTTTTCAAGTATTCAATGACGTCGAACTCGACGTTGCCAGCGCGCAATATGTCCATTGCGCCATTGGATTTGCTTCAGTTGGGGTTGTGATAGATGGTGATTTTTGACATGTTAAATCTCCTTTTGTGGTGAAGAGTGTCTCAAAGGGAGTATAAATGTCTGAATTTTCGGGGTCAAGAGAAAGTTAGGGGCTGATACTGAGGCTGGAGGGAAAGATCGTAAAAAAAAATCGAATTTTCAAATGATCTTGGCTATATTTCAGACTCATCAGGGGTGATTGAGAAAAACCAGTAAACAGACAGAAAAGTAGTGAGAAGGAGATCAAAGATGGATGAGCATAACTTCAGGCATCGTTTAGAGATGTCCTCGTTCAAAGGTGAGCGTCTCACAGAAAGTATAAATATCTGAGTTTTTGGGGTCAAGAGGTAAGATGTTACGCGGTGTCCCTGTATCTCGTCAGGCTTATGGAAATCACGTTACGCATCTAATACGCGCTGAAATGCGTCGAGATCGGGCACCTGTACCGCCGCACGGAGCAACTGCTTGAGGCGTTGTAAATCGTCAATGGCGGCAATGCGAGTGGATAGGGGGTGTGTCTCGGGCATATCAAATCGAATCTCCAGCACGTCGAGAAGATCTTCAATGGCACGTTGCCTGACCCCCTGCTCAAGGCCCTGCTCTCTGGCTTCCTCTCTGCTTTGTTGGGTAAGGGATTGAAAAAGAGATGATTCGCGGATGATATCCATGATGTCCTCCTGAAAAATAACAGCAGAAATGGTTTCAGAATCATACACCAACTCGCTCAAGGCCACCATGCCAGCGAGATAATCCGCCCTATATAACCGAGCGATGGGGCGCGTCCGAGCCGTGTGAATACACTGATGCAACCACGCATCAGAGGCCATCCCGTCAGGTGGCTTCATCAATGGCGTGAAAGGGATCAGCCCCGAATGCCCCGTGCTCAGGATGGGTTGGCCTTCTATCTCGATCAGTCTGATCACGCGATACCGAATCGCGATTTCGTAGCCGGGAACCTCCTGGATGTAATATCCCAGATCGTTCTGTCCCGCATTGGGACGCAGGTAGATGACATTGGAATAGATCGGCAGACCATGATGCTCAATGGCGTGTCCGATATAGCCAGCCATGCGACGCGGCATGGGTGGATTGGTGCTGTCGGTCGTTTGAAACTCGTTGTGGACTAATGTCTCCTGACCATCGATTCGCACGCGAATGAAGCTGTCTGCTCGGCGTGCCCTGACCGTGGGTTGCTCTGTTTCGATGATCTCAATGACCTCGACGTCGTCTCGCGCGAGGGCGAAGCGTACGAAGTGGTCGGGATAGTGTTGAATGAGGTATTTGGATATGGTGTCAATATCTGCCATGTAAGATGCCTCGCGTCTGATGGGGTGAGTGCGTGGGACACTCAGACACAAAGCAAATATCAGGCCAAAAATGAAATTATCACAGAATTGAGCGATGTTACATTGGCATGGCAAGACGCCTGAACACTACATTGTGCTTTAAATATGCTGTATTGCATACTTGTTCACAACTTGAATTTAATCCGCAGGCATGTCCTTGTGAAAACAGGAAAGGGCACAGATGAAAGGCGAGAGGGTACATTTTGAGCCATGAATGGGCAGTCAGGTGAAAGATATGTACCGCTTGACCAGGTGGTGGTTCTTGAGTAACGTGAGTTAGTAACTATTTACTTGTTGGCGCGAATCCTTTTTGTTTCCTGGTTGCTTCATTTCAGAAGTATGGTATCGTATTAAAGGTGGTCTATAAAGCCATTGCCAAATTTTTTAGGAGAAAAGATGACTGGTATTGACAAAGACGCCGATCGTAACCTTGAAAAACTCATTGATACCCTCTGTAAACTTCCCCCCGATGATCTGAAGGAAGTTAAGCGAAGGCTTGAAAAGCAACTCGAAGAAGCCAATCATTCTCGGGAACCATTGGACGATCTGCATGAGGATGATTTGTGGGGATTGGATTTGAGCCGCGAAACTGCGGATGACGCGGCCTCAATGAGGGAAGTGCTCAGGATCACTTCTAAGTTCAAAGGGTCTATGGCAAAGATTGTGAGTGAAGGAAGATATGAACGGTAATGGCGGTTTGTTTTTTTGATACGAGTGCTCTTTGAACGGCCAGGTTCACCAGCTAACTTGGCTTTATTTTTTTGCTATGGTTGCTTTTCTTACCTCTTGTATCTTAGAAATGGGCGACCACGGGCGGTGTACAACTGGTCGCAGTCCAGACCAGTTCACGGATCGCCCCTACATTCTATCCCTTCGTGTTCTTCGTGTCTTTGTGTGAGGCCCTCTCACCGCTTACCTATATTCGCCAGCGTTTCCAGAGGTCATCGGGTATTTCGTCTCGGAATGTCTCCTGGTCTTTGTGAGGGAGGCGGGCGAAAAGACCATAGCGGATGTTGTTGCTGGTGTTTTGAGAGGTTTCGTGCAGGATGTTGCAGTGCCAGAAGATGACATCGCCTGCTTTTGCATGCAGTTCAACGGGTTGAATATCTTTGACCAGGTTGAGATATTCGGAGTGTTCTCTAAAGCTGTGGTTGAGGTGATCGGGGTGTTTGCGAAGAAATTCCCATGATTTGATATGGCTGCGTGGCCAGAAGACCGTGCCTCCGCCGCGCGGTTCTACGTCGTAGATATAGGTCGCCAATCCGAGGAGAAAAGGCATGGTGCGCCGTCTGCCGAGATAACCGTCGATGTGCCCGCGCTCTGGCAAGCACCATTCGCTTTTGAGTTCGGGCCAGAGCAGGCGCAGGTTGCCGTCTTCTCCGCAAAATTGCCCGCCGCCCATGTGATCGACAATGGCTTTGACTTTGGGCTGGTTGACGAGTTGTGTTTCTTTTGGGGAAAAGCGAAAGCCTCTCAATATGGTGATGTCTTTGCGGTGTTGTTGGGGCGGTCCTGCGGCGTTTTGTTGGACGGGGTCAGAGAGATCGCCGAATTTGGCGCGAATTTGCGCGCGCCAATTGTCCAATACCGGGGGATCGATTAGATTGGGCACGAGGACATATCCCAATGCTTTGAACTCGGCGATTTGTTCGGGTGTAAGGGCCATATTAACCCCGTTCTTTGAGGTCGTAAATGGCGATCATATAGGGATGGTCGCGGTCGAGATGTGTGAGGGTGTCGGGGTTTTCAACGCGGCCGGCGGGGCGGGTGTTTTCGCCTGTGATGCCCGCGGCATCGTCGCCGAGGTCTTTGCGGCAGGCGTCAATTTGCGCTCTGAGATCCCGCACGATATCGGGGTGTTGTTCGCTTATGTCATTGGTTTCGCCGATGTCGGCTTCGAGGTCGTAGAGTTCCTGGATTTCCTGGTCGTCTTTGCGGATGTGGAGTTTCCATTTGCCGCTCCGCACGGCTTCGATGCTGTTGCGTTTGTAGTAAAAGAAGGATTCGTGTTGCGATGTGGTGCCTTTTTCTGCGAACATGAACGGGCGGATGTCTTTGCCGTCGATGATGCGGTCGGTGGGTACTTCTGCTCCGCCGAGGGCTGCAAGTGTGGGGTAAAAGTCCATGGATAGCGTCAGTTCGCTGCACACTTCGCCCGCGGGGATTTTGCCGGGCCATCGCATGAGGCATGGTACGCGCTGTCCGCCTTCCCAGGTGGTGCCTTTGGTGGCGCGCAAAGGGCTGTTGCTGCCGCCTTCGTCGCGGGCGCGAGAGCCGTTGTCGCTGGTGAAGATGACGAGGGTGTCGTCGTCGAGTCCCAGGGTTTTGAGTTCGTCGAAAATGACGGCGGCTGCCCAGTCAATGCAGGCGACTGCCGCGCCATATACGCCGTTTTCGGATTCTCGGACAAAGGCTTCGGGGGGATAGTGGGGCAGGTGGACGTGCATGTGGGCGAGGTAGAGGAAGAAGGGCTGGTTTTTGTTGTCGCGCATGAAACGGACGCATTCTTCGACGTAGCGTTCGGTGATGCCGCGCTGGTCGGGTTGTGCCTGGATGACTTCTTCGTCGCGCAATAAGGGCAGGGGTGGATTTTTGTCGTCTTCTTTTTGGATTCCCATGTCGTTGCTATAGGGTATGCCGTAATAGCTGTCGAATCCGTGGCGGGTGGGCAGAAATTCTGGCTGGTCTCCACAGTGCCATTTGCCGACAATTTTGGTGGCGTAACCTTTGTCTTTGAGGAGTTTGGCGATGGTGATTTCGCTGGGGTTCAGGCCTACGCCCTGACCGGGAAAGAGGACCCAACGTCCGTCAAAAGAGCCAAAGCCAATGCGCGGGGGATAACAGCCCGTGAGCATGGCGCCTCGAGAGGGCGAACACACGGGAGATGCCATGTAGAAGTCGGTGAATTTTATGCCTTCTGCAGCCATTTTGTCGAGTGCTGGCGTTTTGTTGATTTTTGAGCCGTAACTGCCGAGGTCGCCGTAGCCGAGGTCGTCGCAGTTGATCAAGATGATGTTGGGTTGCATGCGTCTCCTTTCGCGATATTTTAAAGAATTGGGCGGCGTAAATGGTATTTCTATACTATACTTCGTTATATCATTTGGTGCAAGTTCTGAAAAGAGGTGATGCATGAAAGAAAAACAACTGAAACTAAAAGTGATTTGTACCGAATTGCCCGGTACGCGTTTTGAAGATCCGTACGGTTTTGCGCTACGCCGCGGGCTTCTCATATTACCTGGATAGAAGAGGAGATCTAAATGGCTGTTGAACCCAGAGAGTTGAAATTTATTGCGACTGAGGAAAAGGGTGAGGTGTCGGCTTTGTACGCGCGACCGCGTGGGGCAAAGACACTATTGGTGTTGGGTCACGGGTCGGGTACGAATATGCGGCATCTTTTTATGCAGGAACTGAGCGATGCATTGAACGATGTGGGGATTGCGACATTGCGCTTCAATTATCCTTATTCGGAGAGGGGCGGTGGTGGCATGGATGGGGAGAAGGTGCGGTTGGCAACTGTGCGTGCGGCTATAGAGATAGGGATGAAGCAGGCGCGCGGATTGCCAGTTTTTGCCGGTGGACATTCGATGAGCGGGCGGATGGTTTCGATGGCTTGTGCCGAAGAACCTGTTGACGGGCTGAAGGGTATTGTGTTTTTCGCTTTTCCACTGTATTCGAGCAAGCCGAATACAGAGCGCGCCGAGCATTTGAAGGATGTGCGCGTGCCGATGCTGTTTTTATCGGGGCAGCGAGATAGGATGGCGAATTTAGAACTGTTGCAGCCAGTGGTGGATAATCTGGAGAACGCGACGCTTCACGTGGTGGATACCGCGGATCACGGATTTAAAATTTTGAAACGGCGAAATACCGATGAACCCGTGATGGAAGAATTGGCGCGGATTGCAGGTGGATGGATGTCGGAGTAATGGAAAGTGTGCAGATGGATACACAGGGGCGCGTCATTTCTCTGTTTATGAAGATAGAGAAGGGGGTGCCTTTGTCCAGACCGCGCGATGGTAAATTTTTGCTGCGCGCTCGTTTTGGCATTGAAGGCGATGCAAATGCAGGTGGTGTTGGTCCGCGGCAGGTGCTTTTGGTTGCGATGGAGACCCTGAATAAGTTCAAGTTGCAACTGGGTGATTTGCGAGAGAATATAGTTGTTGTCGGGTTGCCGCTGGACGATTTGCCATCGGGTTCGGTGTTGCAAATTGGGGATTCTGCCACAGTTCGGTTGACGTATCACTGTGAGGTGTGCAAGTATATCGGGACGTTGGGCGTAAAACCGATTCAATTGTTGGAGAATCGGCGAGGGTTTTTGGCTGTGGTGTTGACGGGGGGTGTCGTTTGTGAAGGCGATCCGGTCAGGGTTTTGTCCAGGCGTTATGATCCCGTGCCCGATCGCACTTCGGATCGATTTTTGTGGGTTGTAAAGCAGATTCCCTTTGGGAAGGTGATGACTTATAAGCAGATTGTGGATGTTCTGGGGGTGTCGCGTTCGTATTATCGCGTGTTGCCTACGTATATGAAACGCGTGGCGGGACAGACATATCCCTTGCATCGCATTCTGGATTCAAAAGGGTGTTTGACTCCGCATGTAGATAATCAGCGGGCGTTGCTGGAATGCGAGGGCGTTGAGATCAATGCAGGAGGGGAGGGCAATAACGGATGGGTGGATGTGTCTGTCTTTGGATGGGATATCAGTGGGATTTATTACTGAGGTATTGTGTATTGCGGGCTTGACACATCTTTGTATTTTTATGATCATGGTTTGAAAATAAAATATTCACTTCATTTTAGAAAGGAAACGAAATGGCAGCAGAAAAACACACGCCGGTGGGGTATGACGATACGCCAATGTTGCCCAATCAACCGTGGCGCGTTCACGATAAGAATCGGCCAGCACCGCGCGTGGTGACGCCGGGAGCCAGTGCAGGTGATGCGCCATCGGATGCCGTGGTGCTGTTTGATGGTACGGATTTGTCCAGTTGGCAAAGTCTCGATGGTGGAGATCCGACATGGACGGTGGAGGATGGGTATGTAGAGGTGAATCCCCGTACAGGGAATATCCGGACGAAAGATGAGTTTGGAAGCGCGCAGTTGCATATAGAGTTTGCCTGTCCGTCAGAAGTGCGCGGCAGCAGCCAGGGGCGGGGAAATAGCGGTGTGTTTTTGATCGGGAAATACGAGGTGCAGGTGCTGGATGGATATGACAATCCGACGTATTCCGATGGTACGACGGGCGCGATTTACAGTCAGTTTCCACCGCTGGTGAATGCGACGCGTCCGCCGGGTGAATGGCAGGCTTATGATATTGTTTTTGAAGCACCGGAATACGATGGCGATACGCTGGTGAAGCCCGCTTATTTGACGGTGTTTTTGAATGGTGTCGTGTTGCACAACCGCAAAGAGGCTATGGGGCCGACCGGACACAGGAATGTGTCGAATTACGATACGCCGCACGGGCCTACCGGACCGTTGATGCTGCAAGATCACGGAGATCCCGTGCGTTATCGCAATATCTGGATCCGTCCGTTGACTGATTATGATGAGGGGTAGAGAGAATCTATTATTGGTGTAATAAATGAAAGAGCCGATCCGAAAATGGATCGGCTCTTTTTAAATTTAATACTGCGGTGTAAGCGGATGAATGTGATCGAGGTCATCGAGATATTGTTGTTCAGATTCCCACAGGTCTCTTGCTTGCTGTGCTCGCGACCAAAATTCTGGGGGATTGCCAAATAGACGGGATAATCGAAGGGCCATGAGGGGGGTTACAGCGCGTTTTTCTTTTAATAGGTCATGTACTGTTTGACGCGAAACACCCAGAGCAGACGCGAGTGAGGTCGGGGTCAAATGAAAATCGGACATGAAATCTTCTCGGAGCATTTCGCCGGGATGTGTTGGCGGGATTTCACGTTTGTGGATATTCGGTATGGACATTTTGGTTTCTCCTAATGATAGTCAGTGATTTCGACATCATAAGCATCGCCATTAATGAATCGAAAACAGATTCGCCATTGTGTGTTAATGGAAATAGAATGTTGTCCTCTTCTGCTTCCTTTTAAGGCATGAAGACGGTTGCTCGGCGGTATCTTTAAATCGTCGAGGGTATCGGCCAGATCGATGTATTCCAGACGGCGAATGGCTCTTCTAATTATATCAGGTGGTAAACGTCTTGATTGTCCTTTGGTGAAGAGTTCCTGAGTTTCTCTATTGGCAAAGGTGCGTATCATATTTTTAATGTAATGTGTCACATGACAGTTGTCAAACCTAACAAAAAAATATTACGCTCTTTTTGGTTGACATCACATGGTTTCACCTGTTTTTTTAACACGAAAAATAAAGAGATATTCGGCTTTTTTCAGGAGCGATAAATATTATGGGTGAATTGCTTCGCGTTGAACATCTTCGGGCTGAGTCTGGACAGCGCACGGATGGCTATTTGAAGGTGGCTGAGATGCAGGATGGGTCGCCTGCGCGCGTTCCGGTATCTCTGATCAATGGTGCTGAGGAAGGACCGACGATTTATTTGCAGGCAATTAGCGATGGGGATGAGTTAAATGGCATCAGCGTGATTCGACAGGTGTTGAAACGGCTGGATCCGACGGTGATGAGCGGGCGGGTTATTGCGGTGTTGATTGTCAATTTTCACGCGTTTCACGCGCATCAGGCATTTAGTCCGGTTGATGAAAAAAAGATGAATCGGTGTTTTCCCGGACGCAAAGATGGCACGTCGAGCGAGCGCATTGCCTATCGGTTATTTCACAATGCGGTGTTGCAGTCCGATTATTGTATTGATTTGCACCAGGGGGGGCGCCGACCGATGATTGACGAGGTGCGCGTGCGGGTGGATCGGCGCAAGCGCATTCACCGCGTGTGTATGGAGATGGCTCAGGTGTTTGGCATTGGCTATATTCTCGACCAGCGTGGTCCCGCAGGCCAACTCGCGCGTTCTGCTCCAGATGAGGGAATTCCGACGATTGATCCCGAACTCGGTGGATGCATGGGTTGGGATAGGGAGAGTATTCAGAAGGGTATTACAGGTGTTGAGAATGTGTTGAAGTATTACGGGGTTATACCGGGCGAGCCGTTTATACCCAAGAAGCAAGTGGTGGTGGATGGGTTTTTGACGGTGTTGGCCAATCGGGGTGGGTTTATAGAGTTTCACGCGCAGCACTACGATCATTTGCAAAAGGACGATCCCGTTGCAGATATTACCGATCCGTTTGGCACTGTGCTCGAGACATTGCGCGCGCCAGAGGAGTCGATTTTCTGGTCGGAAAATTTGCTGCCGATGGTATCAAGCGGCGAGATGGTGGCGACTCTGGGGAAGAATATTCGGTATATATAAAAACAATCGGACGATGTCGCCGATAGCATTCCAGCGACATCAAGGTACATTGGCTCTCTGATTTATTAAGACTGTCTCATGAGCATTTTATTTCAACTTCAAGACATTGAGTTTCAGTGGGATGAGAACAAAGCCCAGAGCAACTTGCTGAAGCATGGCATCGCTTTTGAAGAAGCAGCCGAAGTCTTCTTCGATCCTTTCCATCAAACAGGCGATGCTTCCACCGATGACGAGCAACGAGATTTCATTGTTGGTTACTCGCTTCTGCAACGCATTTTGCTGGTCGTTTATGTGGAGCGAGACCAACGGACGCGCATCATATCTGCGCGTCGCGCAACACGCCCTGAAAGGAAATTATATGAAGAAGCCTGAAAAGAAAACAAAAGAAACATTTGATCTTACGTTCCGTCCGCGTGCGACGGAAAAGGTATCCATAGGGATGCCAACGGACGCGCTTAATTCCCTCAAGCAGGTCGCTGCCAATCGAGACATGTCAGTCCAGGCATTGCTCAAGTTCTATATTGGGCAAGGATTGCGACAAGATATAGCCAGCCTTTTTGGTGCTCGGGTACTACAAACGACAGAGACCGTTCTGGCAAGGCATATCTCGTCCGAAGAGGAGATCAACTCAATTATCCGAGAAATTCGTACGGAAACGGAACTCGGCCTGTAGAAGTCGTCTTAGGAAGCCTTTAAAACCTTCAAGAGATGACTCGCTGTGCTCGTGATAAAGGTTGGCTACATCATGCCTGCGGCGTGCGGTATGTGCTTGTGTGTCCGGAATCTGCCGAGGCCCGCCTAAGGGGTATCGTTAAACCCGTGCCTCGCTGTAGAGGTCAATGCCTTCAAGGAGGAATGGTTTGCAGAGCCATTAAGGAACGCAATGCTATCAAAACTTAAAATTTAGCCGAATCTACCCGACTGAGATAGAAATGGTCAGGTTGATTTGGCAGGCTTCCTGACATTTGTAGAGAAGTTCGGGGCAAGTTGAGGCGATTCTGGTTACGACGCTAAGTACGATTTGGATGGCGATGGCACAATTGGGGTCAGTGGACTTGACCCGTTTTAGATGCTGTTGCCGAATTCTATGCGGCCAAAGCAGCGAAGGCTGATGTTCGTGTCGTAGCCCGTGGCGTTTCATTGAGCCACTCATAAACACGTTTCAAATTTATGGCCGCCGCTGTGGTTAAATGTTGAAAGTGAACCTTGACGGGATCACGATAGCGCGTTTTTCGCATCCCTAAAGCAATAACTGCTTGGGACAGCGTGCCTTCTATACCTGCCCGAGCATGATATTTTCCTTAAATTCGGGTAATTCTTGGCGTTGTCGTGCCTCTTGTGTGGCTTCGTGTTCTACTTTTGGTTTTATACTCAAGCTTCGCCCCGTTGCACTTTGCGTGCATTTGGTGACAACAGGACAGGCATTACAGATTTTTGGAGGAAAATATACGCGAATCACGGGATGATCATGCCGATCCTTGCCTGTTCGCCAATAGCGATTGGTTTGTCCTTCAGGACAAGTTACCTTTTGGTTTTTCCAATCAACCTGAAAATGGGTGATGTCAAAGCCTTCATCAGCCTGAGCTTGCCAACTGGTATCCGGTAGAACCGGACCGAGTAATTCAACGCCAAAAGCCTTTTGGCTCTCAACCATGAGTGGACCACTCATATAGGCCGTATCTACAATATGTACAGTGGGTAAAAGCCCTTCTTCTTCCAAATCCTGGTGGATTTTTGGGGTTGCCAAAACATCCTGTTGAGGTGCTGGCTGTGTTTCTACCTGGATCACCAAGTTGGGTTGATCTTTCTCACACGTTTCAGTCATATGAACCTTGTATCCGAACCATCTTGTATCTCGCTTTCGCCCTTGCCGTGCTTGGCGATCATAGGGAGATACAATGCGATAAGTCGCTGGCGGTGTCTGATTGTTGGCGCGCCAATGCAGGTGATCATCGACTTCGTAAAATTGTTGCACCCAGATCTGGCGTAGCGTTTCTACTGCTGGTAGAACATGCAGGCCATACCATTGCGGCTCGTCATAAATCCATTGTAAAAGTGTGCGTCCATCACGTCCAACCGCCTCAGCAAATAGAGTTTGTTCTCGGTCATCGGTGGGTAAGCGCTGCTCATTGAGGGGTTGTCCATAGCGTTCTACCCACACACTTGGAACGCGACCTTGGAGAAATGGTGGCGCAGCTTTGGCCAGTGTTTCTAAGACCTGCCGCACGGCTTCGCTGACTAATTCTAATCGGTTTAACGAGCGGATCGCTGCCAGAATGTGCGTCGAATCGGTTCGCTGGCGACCACGAGTATGGACGAAGCCTCGCTGGACGAAAAGCGTGAGCAGAATATCAAACAGACGGTGGGTTGCCTGGTGTTGAATTAAACGCTTACGAAATTTACATAACACAGAAAAATCAAAACCCGAATCCTCAAGATTTAAGCCTAATGCATACTTCCAATCTATGCGACTTCGCACCGCGTCGACCGCTTGTCGATCCGTCAGATTTTCAGCAAACTGCATAATCGTCACCAAAGCCAATCGCCAGGGACTCTCTGCTGATTGACCACGACGTGGAAAGAGGTCTGCAAATTGGGCATTCTCATAAATGGAGCCTAACTCATCGCGCATCTTCATATAGATATTGCCTTTAGGGAAGGCAGTTTGGGCAATGCGAACGGTCTCTGCGGGCACAGGTTCGATAGGACCTTTGGGTAGGGACATGGATCACCTCGGTAAAAGGGAAGAGATACACGGAACCAGAAACCCTACATGGTATGCCCATTATTTAATTCGGCAACAGCATCTAAAGCGGGGTAACTCCACTATCCGCGCTAAAGCGACATCAAAACCTTAATTTTAGGCGAAATTTTGCCGCGCCATTTTCATCGATACCCGCCTCCACTTCCGCCCAATCTACCCGGCTGAGATGGGCATCCACATAAGCATCTCCCACGCTGTAGAGCACAATCCCAATGGTTGAGAAGAGGTACAGGTTCCGTTCCTGAGTCCCCCGATCTTTGATCTGTTTGCGACGCACGACCCAGGCGATGGCCGAAGCGACCTCTGCGGTCGCAATTATGCTGCCTTTTACGCGCTTGCCATTATAAAATTGTCCCCATCCTGGCAGTGCGATAGACCGCAATACCGCACCGCGCACGCGACGATCCGATGCGAGAGAATCGGGCTGAGATTCCGCACTCCATGAAGGGACACTCACGAAGAAAAGCGCGAGGATGAGTAACAATCCTTTTTCCATTGTGTTTTTTTTATAGGTGAGATGTCCACCCGACCCCCATCTCCTCGCTTTATTCCACCCGCTCAACATATACGTAATACGCTCCCAGCGAGATACCATTCTCATCGGTGAGTTCGGTTTCGAGGCTCGTTTCACCGGCCTGGAGGGTGCAGGTAAAGGCGATGCCTTTGTCTTCGAGACCGATGGATTGCGATTGTTCTTCCCCTGCGACTTTGATGCGGGCGGTGCTGACGGGAATTGCATTGCCGCCGTAATAGGGCGTGAGTTTGCCGGGGATGCCTTCGGTGATGGCGCGGTCTTCTTCGCGGGGCCATCGGCGCAATTCAAAGGTGTAATTACCCGATTCGGCTACGTCGATTGCCCAGCGACCATTGCATTCCACCCCGCGGCGGATCGCCCCCTGATTCCAGGCGGAATCGCTGTTTTCGTTGTGCCAGTCGTGGGTTGTGATCACAGAGACGGGTTCGCTTTCAGAGCCGACGATGATGGGTACGTCTTCGCCAAAGCGTTCGGAGACAAGTGCCCACCAGTCTTCGTAGTGCTGGCGCAGTTCTGCGACGATATCGGGGTGTTGCTCGGCGACATTGTGGCGTTGTTCGCGGTCGGTGTCCATGTCGTAGAGTTCTTCGCCGTTGATGAGCCGCCAGCGCTGTGTCATGGTCGCGCATTTGCGCCATTTGATGGGATTTTCCACGCGCTGTGAGTCCGTGACGATTGTGCGTTTGGGCCAGTTGTCCGTGCCTTCGAGGAGGGGTTTGACGCTGGTACCGTTGATGCGTTCGCGGGCTTCGTCTGAGATGGGGACGTCACAGAGGTCGCAAAGGGTGGGCAAGAAGTCGATGTTGGCAATGAGGGTATCGATGTCCCGTCCGCTGGCGTATCCCCCTGCGGGCCAGTGAAAGAAGAAGGGGACGCGATGCCCGCCTTCGTATTCCGAGCCTTTTTTTCCGCGCATACCATCGTTGAAACCATCTGTGACATAGCCATTGCCGTCGAGGGTGCAGCCATTGGCCGTGCCATTGTCGGTCATGAAGATGAAGATGGTGTTTTCTTCCAATCCCTTTTCGCGGAGGAAGTCGCGCATGAGACCGACGTTTTCGTCGATGTTGGTGATCATGCCGTAAAAGCGGTCGCGCTGGCCGGGCAAGCCGTCGCCGTTGTAGAGTTCGCGGTAGTGATCGGCTATGTTGAAGGGACCGTGTGGTGCGTTGGTGGGGATATAGCAGAAGAAGGGCGTGTCGCCGCAGTCTTCGATGAATTTTTTGGCTTCGTCAAACCAGATGTCCGTGCAGTAGCCTCTGAATTTTTCAGGTACGCCGTTGCGGAAGTACGTGTCGTTGAAATAGGTATTGCCCCAGTAGTCAGGGGTCTGGTGTACGCCGCCGCCGCCGTGGTAAACGACCGTGTCAAAGCCCCGATTGTGCGGGTGAAATGGATAGTTGTCGCCGAGATGCCATTTGCCAAACATGCCGGTGCGATATCCCGCTGCTTTGAAGAAGTCGGCGATGGTGGTTTCGTCTTTGCGTAATAGCGAGCGTCCCGCGATGGTGTGCCATACGCCCGTGCAGTTGCAATAGCGTCCCGTCATGATGCCCGCCCGGGTGGGCGCGCAGGTAGGACCGACGTGGTAATTGGTAAATCGCACGCTTTCGGTGTAAAGCTGGTCGAGGTTGGGCGTCTGGATGATGTCATTGCCGTGGCATCCAAGGTCGCCATAGCCCTGATCATCGGTAATTACAAAGACTACGTTGGGAGAAGGCATAG
Organism: Candidatus Latescibacterota bacterium; assembly: GCA_965205975.1. GTDB lineage: Bacteria > Latescibacterota > UBA2968 > UBA2968 > UBA2968 > VXRD01. The sequence goes on along the minus strand of OZ242195.1, from coordinate 2,593,595 downwards.
GTAAACTCCTTTATAAAATGCATGGTGCAGCAAAGTGCTGACCACTATTCCGGTTGAGCCAGATTTTGGATTTCTTCATGAAATTTCTGTGCTACTTTCTTAAAACCTTTTCTGTGGGATGAAGTTCGTTAGCCCAATCTTCCTTGTAGGCATCGTTTTTCAGCGAATTGCTCAGGCAGGGACGGACATCCACATAGGTAACATGATCAAATTCGTTGGCAAGTTTCGATAGCATACAGTTGAAGCGATTAGTCAATTTCTCCATAGTTTTAGTATTTTCTTTCAGATCTTTATAACCCTTATTCTTGAATGCTCGCTTGAGCCAGGGTCCAGGCAAGATCCACCAGCCGCCCCAAATACCTTTTCCATCTGGAACAGCCGCGGCGTAGCCGTGAATGAAAATAGGGATTGCCTCAGGGTACAATTCTCCGCTTTTGCAAGTTACGCGAATGATTAGTTCCTTGTACGCTTCATAGAGACGGCAATCAATCATAGCTTTAACCAGTTCCTCATTCAATACATTAAGCTTTGGGTTCTTGTAGTTAAGAAGATGTTCCAGATAGGATTTATCGGAGTTATTGAATTCCTTGGATTTACCGAAGAGATCGTTGCCACCGCCTGAAAATAGGATGGCTTGGGGTGTTATTTTTTTGTCTTTGAGTTCTGTCAGACATTCGATAAGTTTGTTTATCTGGCGCTTCTCATAGGCCATCGACTCGAGGAAGTCGCCCGCATCGGCGACCTCTTCCACTTCGTAACCAAACTCATCCTCCAATTTATCCAAGACATCTGTTATATGGATAAACTGCCAAGAGTAGCTAAACCAGGAGTCACCTTCCGCAACCAACACTTTCTTCTTCTCCTGTTGTACCAGAGATATCTTCACACGGCGTTGTCTTCGTTTTATGGGTGTTATCCTTACCATGGCTTTGCTCCTTTCTGTGAGTGTTTTTGCGTTTTGCTGCTTCATCTACAAGGCGTTGATTACTCTATGAGCTGGTCTGGGAGGCGGCCAGTTGTACCCCGCTCTGTCCATTCTCCGCTCACATCCCCCACACATCAATGCAGTTATCTCCTGCCGATACCCGGCGATGGAAGATTTTGTCTGCCCAGGGGCTGTCGCTGCGGTCGAAGATCACGAGATGGCCCGCTTCTGCCGCGCAGCGGTCCATGTAGTCAGCGGTTTGCTCAATGCCCTCGGCGATGGTTTGCTCCAGACTTTTGTGCAGAATTTTGCATTCGACCACGAACCGACGCGTTTGATCCCCTTGCGGCCAGACGATGAGCAAGTCCGTGCGCCCTCGCCCCAGGCCGTATTCGCGCTCAATGCGACCACCGCTGTTCACCACGCGCTGTAAAAACGCTTGCAAGAGCAGTTGTGGCCCGGCCTCTTTGTACTCGAACCGCTCAACCCAATGCTCGGAGTGCTCGCGGAAGAATGTCTGGAAAGCGGCGAGCAACTTGACCAGATCCAGGCTGCCATCGGCTTTTACATACCAGGCCGTGTCCTGTTCGAACTCTCCTTGAACCACCCACGTCAGTTCGCGGGGGACCACCTCTGCGTAGATTGGATTGGCAATGCGGTAGGGCAGATCCTGAGCCACCAGCCCGAGATCCCGCACGTACTCCAAATCGCGGTCTGTGAAGTGGCGTTCTTCTGATCCACTCAAGAGCGGCTCAACTATACGCCGCACGCGGTCTTCTTGCAACTTGTCTGCCAGTTGGTCAAGATGGGTCTCACGGCGAAGGATGAGTTGCTCCTGCGCCTCAATGATGTCGTCCTCTAAAATTGGTTGGTCGCGCTTGTTTCCAGAACAGACTTCGGCGCAGAGTGCGTTCACCAACCACGGCTGGCCTTGTGATTGCGTCCACACCCGGTGCAGAGCCTCTGGCCTGAACGCATGACCCGTTTCCGATGTGTATTGTGCCAACAATGACGTGACCTCGTCCCGAGAAAAGTCGCCGAGGCGCAAGGAAGCGGCCTTGATGTTGAACGCGCTGCCGCCAGCGATGATTTCGTTTTGAGAACGCGAATGGATGCGGTAGTCTCTCACGTCTCGCACCCCGCACAGGATGACGCTTTGCGGAAACGCCTCTGGGCGGAGGTCGTAGCCAGACCGCAACTGGCGCAGTACGGACAGCAGCGTGTCGCCTACCAGCGCGTCAATTTCGTCGATGAGCAGCACCAGCGGCCTCGGGTCGGCTTGCGCCCACTGGCTTAAGATCCGTCTGAGCGCGCTATTGGGTCCGGCTTGCGTCCAGATATCGAACCATATCTCATCTACAAAGTTGTCTTTGAGTGTCAACTGGGCACGCAAGGCCAGTTCGTCCAGGATCGCTCGCATCGCTTCCCGGATGTCTTCTCGCGCCGCCTGTCCGATCTCGACATTTGCGTACACACAGCGGTAGTCCCCACCGCTGTTCAGCAGGTCACGCAACGCCAGGAGAGCAGAAGTCTTGCCCGTTTGTCGAGGCGCGTGCAGCACAAAGTACTTTTGTTGGCGGATGAGCGTTAGGACGCTATCGAGGTCCAGGCGATCCAAAGGCGGGATGCTGTAGTGTTCTTTGGAGCGGACGGGACCAGTGGTGTTGAAGAAGCGCATGCTACTTTCCTTGGTTTTATGGCGCAGTAAGATCATTCAGGATAGAAGAGGGGCTACGTATTCGGGTGAATATCTCAAACAGCGATAGATGACGGGGCGCCCGTTTTCGTGGCGATAGGGGTTGATGAATTCCCAGACGATTTCCCCATCTGGCGTGACTTCAAAAAGTCGGGTCTTGCCGCCTTCGCATATCAGGGTGTTGCCATTGGGCAGGCGCTGGGCACCGGAAATGGCTGCGCTGAAGAACGCTTCTTTGGGGTCTGCGACGTATTCCCATTCGATGGTTTCGGTGAGGGGATTGAGTTCAATCACGCGAGAATATCCGCGCAGGGTGCCGTTGTCGAAGATCAGTACATTGCCGTTTGCGAGCATGTGGGGCTTGTGCTGCCCGTCGATGATGCCGGGTCCCCAGGCCCAGACAATGTCGCCGGTGTCGTAGTTGATTACGCCGATGACGTCGTTGCTGCGGTAGGAGAAGAAGATGTTGCCGGGTTTGAAGCGGGCGTCACTCTCGTTTTTATTGGACTGGATGATCTGGAGCGTGTTGTTGTGCGCCCAGTCAAATGCAAATCGTCCGGTGGCGCGGTCCAGAACGTGTTGCCATGCTTCGGGAGATAGACAGGCTTCGAGGTCTTGTAGATGCTCTTCGCCTTTCCACTCCCAGACCAGTTCTTTGTCTCGCGTAATCTCAATCATGTACGGGTGGCGCTTGAGTTCAGGTCCCAGGGGCGGGCACATGGTTTCGTTGAGTGTGTGGATGAGCAGATTGCCGTTGTCGCGCACCTGATAGTCGTGGTCGGTGCGACAACGCACGCGCCAGACGAGTGTGCTGTTGGGATCGTATTCAAAAATGCCGACATTGCTGCACTGCGTGACGCCCGAGCGGTCGTGGGTGGGCACGAGTAGATGGCCGTTGGGCAGCAATCGGCAGTGGGACTGGACGGTGTGTTGCGTGAGGTGCCATGTGTGGGCGGGTTCTCCGTCCATGTCGATGAGATATACCACCGCTTCTTTGCCGACTTCCCAGTTTGGTTCCGAAAAGGTTTCTGAAAAGAGGGTGTAGCCTTCATAAGCTTTGTCGGGTTTGTGCTGTGTGATACCGGACATTTCAAGAGGTCTCCTTCGCCAATCCCCATTCCGCACGGTATTCTTCGATGGACTTGCGTTCGGACAGGTCTGCTTTGGGTATTACGTCGGGGTCTTTGCCCATGTGTCGCTGGTCCGTGGCTTCTGCGGCGAGTTGGTAGCGCGTGTCGCTGCTGATGCGAAAGCGGTTGGTGGTGTTTTCGAGAGAGGCGTGCATGAAATACATGCCGAAGATGACGACATCACCGGCTTGAAATGGCGTGGCGGCCCATGTGGTGCCGAGGGTTTCTATGACATCGTAGGGGTCGTTGGAGAACGCGCCCTGGATCAAGTCGTCGTGTGCATCCGATGCGCCGTAGGTATTGCGGAGATGTTCGAGTTTGTGGGATCCCAGGCAGAGGGCGAGCGGTCCCATGTCGAGGGAGATAGCGCCCAGCGCTGTCCACATGGTATAGAGATTGTTGGTGCCCGCGCCCATATATACGATGTCGCAGTGCATTCCCGCATTGCCCCCTGTTCTGATGGCGCGCAGCCATTTGTGATCGAGCGAGAGGGCGGGTCCGCCCAAAAAGCGGCCGAAGAAGTCCATTGTGTTTTTGCCATCGACGATATTGAGAAAGCCGGGCCATGTTTTGACCAGGCTGTCTTTGAAGCGCATGGAGCGTTTTCTATCGCCGATGATGGCATCTTCAAGTGTGGATCCCGCGGCGAGCAGACCCTGACTTTCCATGTGATCGATAATTTCTTTTCGCGCTTTCATGATGTCTTCGCGGTTGTGGAAGTTGCGAATGATGAGATATCCGTCTTCTTCCATTCGCTGTCTCAGTGCTTCCGTGTCTGCGAGGATGTCGTTGGATTCCCTCGGCGAGAAGATGGTTTCACCAAATACGAGTTCTTTTCCGCTCATTCTGACTTTTGTGCCGTCGGGTGTTTGAAAAATAGGCATGATGTACTCCTCGTTGTGTTGGTTTATAGCATTATTTTTCATACATCTGTTTCGCAATGTCGGTGAGTTCGCGCGCGATACTAACATTTGCGGGGTCGTCAATGACGTTGCGAAATTCATTCGGGTCGTTCTCCAGGTCAAAGAGTTCAGAGCGTGCCCAGCTCAGATAATTGAGTTTCCAGCGATCTGTGCGGACCATGAGGATTGGCGGTTTACCCACATACCGATTGTCTCGCGTGAAGACGCCGTGACAAAAATCGTATTCGGAGTAGGCGTATTCGCGCGGCTGGTAGATTCGGTTGTCAAATAAGGGGGCAAAGCTACGCCCGTGGATATTTTCCGGGATGGGCAGGTTGCACAATTCGGCGAGTGTGGGGTAGATATCCACATGTTCGACGAGATGATCGTGCGAGGTGTGGGCGTGAATGTCTCCGGGCAGGCGGATGATGAGCGGTACGCAGACCGATTGTTCGTACATGTTGTGTTTGGTCCACATGCGATGTGCGCCGGCCATTTCGCCGTGGTCTGAGGTATAGACGATGATGGTGTTCTGGTCGAGGCCGAGGTCGTAGAGTGTGTCGAGTACTTTGCCGATGCACGCATCCATCTGGCTGATGTTGCCGTAGTATCCGGCGAGTGCGTGGCCGAGTTCTTCGTCTGTTTGCGCGTACCACCCCCGCTGTTTTGCGCGCATGAGGTGGCCTTCAAAACCGGTTTCCAGCGCGTTGCCGCTGCGTTGGGGCAGGGTGAGGGTTTCGGGATTGTAGAGGTCGAAGTATTGCTGCATGGGGATGAGGGGCGTGTGCGGCATGAAGTAGGATGACCAGAGGATAAAGGGTTTATCGGGATCCCTTTTTTCGCGCAGATACCGCACGGTTTCGTCGGCGTAATACGTGTCTTGAAAATACCGCGCTGATAATTTGGACGGTCGTCCCGATGTGCCACCTCCGCCGCCCTGGTCCCGACGCAGTTCCCGCCATTCTTTATCTGTGAGTGTTTTTCTGAAGTCTCCCATTTCAAGGCGGTAATCAAAGCCGTGTTTTTGCGTTTCATCCACAAAGTGCATTTTGCCTATTGCCCCGGTTTGATAGCCGTGTTCGGCAAAGTGATGGGCAATGGTGCATGTGTTGGGAGATAGTGCGTCTTGTAAGATGCGCGCGCCGTGAGTGTGTGGGTATTGCGCGGTGATGATTGAGCCGCGTGCGGGCACACAGACGGGAGACTGACAGTAGGCTCTGTTAAAGCGGATACCAGATGCGGCAATGCGGTCGATATTCGGGGTTTGTACTTCTGCGTGACCATAACAACCCGATGCAGCGGTCTGGTGCTGGTCAGAGCAGAAGAAGAGGATGTTGGGGCGATGGTTGTTCATTATATCAACTCTGCTTTTAATCGCTCAATATGCGCTGAGACGCCGGGGTCGTCGATGATATTGTTGTTTTCGAGGGGATCGGTGTCCAGGTCAAAGAGCATGGGTGTGTCGCCGAATCCTTCGATGTATTTGTAGCGGCCGTCATAAGCCATGCGCCAGTTGCCAAGACCGGATAGGACGATGTCTCGATGTGTGGTAGTATTGCCTTTGAGGAGGTTGCGGAGGGATCGGCTGTCCATGTCGTCGGGGATGCCCAAGCCCGCGTAGTCGAGGAAGGTGGCGGTGAGGTCCAGGTTGGTTGTGGGCAGGTCATGGGTTATGCCCTGTTGTACACCGGGTCCCGAGATGACGAGGGGCACGCTGGCCGAGGGGTGCAGGGGTTTGCCCTTGCCCCAGGCGTTGTGGTCGCCGAGCATTTCACCGTGATCCGAGGAAAAGACGATGAGGGTATTGTCCAATTCGCCCCGTTCTTCGAGCAGGTCTAAGTAGAGACCGACCTGATGGTCGATGTTTTCGACCATGGCGGAGTAGTTTCGCCTGGCTTCGAGGAGTTCATCGGGTGTGAGCTGGTCATTGCGGTTCGGCTGCGGAAAATCGACGTTTTCGTAGAGTTTTGCCATGCTTTCCGTGATGTCCAGGGGCAGGTGGGGGCCGTTGAAATTGACCTGTATGAACCAGGGTTTGCCCTCGGGGACCGATTGTATGAGGTCCCGGCCATTTTGCCCGATCCAGTTGTCGCAATAGGCGTCATCGGGCAGTGGCGTGGGAAAGGTGCTGCGCTGGCCTTTGCGGTTGGCAAAGTCGTTGAGGTGCATCTGGCGCAGGCCGCGCTCTTCGAGGTATTGCAAATAGGGTCCTTGCGGTTTTTCGCGCCCGCTGTTGGCGCCGTCTATTTTGCCTTCGTTGTTGACGCCGTCTGAGAATCCCCATTCGTTCAAATGGTGTTTGCCATCCAGTCCCCAGGCTGGCAGGTTGGATGTGCAGGTGCCTTTGTTGAGGTCGAATTTTCCGCATCCCAGTGTGTGGTATCCGCTGTCGCGGAGCATGCTGTAAACAGTGGCGCGGTCTGTGGGGTAGTCGTCGCTGTTTCCTTTGACCGGGCAGTTGTCGTATTCTGTGCCGGCTGCAACACAAGCGCGACTGGGCGCGCATACGGGTGCGGGACAGACAGTTTTGGAGAATGTCGCCCCGTTTTTTTCAAGGCGATCCAGGTTGGGCGTGCGTACCGCTATGTCGGGATTGCTGCCGATCCAGTCAAAGCGCAGTTGGTCGGGAAAGAAGAAGAGGATGTTGGGACGGTTAGATAAATTTGGCATAAAAGTCTCCAGAATTTTTTGTTTTAATGACCTGTTTATTTTTTCATCTCACTGAGATTTGCGCCGTGATAGCGTCCGTTGCCGCCAATGCGATTGCCCGCACAGCGCACGTCTCGAAACAGGCTCTGGCGTTTGGGCGGCATGGAGGCGAGCAGGTCTGGATGTGGATGCCAGTTGCTCCATTTGGCGCCGATGGTGTTGTAGAGGTTGAAGATGGCAACGCGGTCGGTTGTTTCATCTGTCCAGGGCGTGGCGCTGTGGGTGATGGCTTCGGTGAAAATGAGCAGTGAGCCAGCCGGGCATTCATAGGTGTCCCAGATGGGCGAGTTTGGGTCGTGGATAGATTCTGGCGCGGCATAAACTGCTTTGTGGCTGCCGCTGACCACCAGTGTGCCGCCTTTGCCTTTTTGTACAGGGGCGAGTTCCCAGACTACGCGGGTTAGACCGCTATAGGCTTTGCCGGGGATGCACTGATAGTGGTGCGAGTCGATTGCAAAGCGAAACAGGCCGTTGCCATTGTGCGGGCTAAATCTGCCGACTTCTCCGGTGCGCGTCGAGCGGAATCGGATGCCGGATGCTTCCATGCGAAAGCCGTAGCCATCGGGACTGGCGAGATGGGGATGTGCGACAAATTCGTTCATAAAGCCGACGACTATGGGGTGGTCGGCGAGTTTTTGCAAGGGACCTGCCAGGTAGGATTGTTCGTGTTCGGGCAGCGATTGCGGGTCGTGTTTGACCTGTAGCGCATATTCGCGCATGTCGCGTATGTCGTCATCGGATAAGATCCCCGGAAAAAGCAACCAGCCGCGCGCATCAAAGAGATATTTTTCCTCTTGCGTCGGCGCGATGACGGCTTCTCCATCGGCGTTGGTTTGCGTGAGGTCTTCTGGCCCGACGGTCATGTTGACGCCGAGGTTTTTATCGACGATGAATGGTGTGTTGTTGGACATTGGTTGCTCCTGTTCGTTATGGTAGGTACTGTGTCTGTGCGTTTTTGGTTGGGTCAAAGCTCGGATTGTACGCCCAGGATGTGCCGTTGGCTTGCATTGCCTCGTGGATGAGTTGCCTGCGATACAGGCTGTCTAAATTGGCTTCGGCTATGGCGTCGAGGTCATAGTTTTCGAGGATGCGCTTGCGAAGATAGGTTTCGATTTTTGCATGGTCTGGCTGGCCGCTGAGATTATTCCATTCGCCCGGGTCGGCGTCGAGGTCAAAAAGCTGTGGTTCGTGTCCGTGGATGTGGTTGTATTTGTAATTGTTTTTGCGAATCATGACACAGGGAGTGCCGACTGCTTCGTGGGCTTCGACAATAATTTCTCGGTCTTCTGTTTCCGCGCCTTCAATGAGCGGCATCAGGCTGGTGCCATCGCAGGGGTAGTGGTCTTCCAATCCCGCTATGTCGCATAGGGTGGGCAACAGGTCAATGAGCGAGACGGGCTGGTCGATTGTGCTGCCGGCTTTGTAATGGTCTGGAAAGCGGATAAAGAAGGGTACGCGGCTGGACCAGTCGTAGAAGGTTCGTTTTTGGACCATTTCTTTTTCGCAGAGCATGTCGCCATGATCGGAAAAGAAGATGACAATGGTGTTGTCGTCCAGGCCATTTTCTTTGAGTGAGGCGAGTAGTTCCCCGACTTTGTCGTCCATGTATGTGACGAGTCCGTAATAGGCTCGGCGGAGTTTGTAGAGGGCGTCCGGGTCGCGCAGGTTGTGTTTGCGCGTGCCGTGATAGGCGTTGAGCCATTTGTCCATGATGGAGTATGTGTCGTCCAGGTTGTCTGGTAAGGTGGGTATTTCGATGTCCGCATTTTCGTACATATCCCAATAGGACTGTGGCGGCCAGAAGGGTTCGTGGGGATGGTGGTAAGACGCACACAGGAGGAAGGGTTTGGGATTTTTCTGTGTGCCAACCGCGTGGAGGTATTCCAGTGATCGGAAGTGCGTTTCTTCGTCGTAGCTGAGAGGACCGTGCCAGGTGTCGATTTGGAGCTTGTGTCCGTCGTAATTTGAGGCGTTATACCTGCCCCGCTGTTCCATGACGGCCTGGTAATTTTCTCCTCTGGTTTCTTTGATGTGTATCCACTCGGGTTTGACCCACCGGAAATCTTCCGGGTAGATGTCTGTGGTGAGGCGGCGTCTGAAGCCGTGGAGTTGATCTGCGCCTATGAAGTGCATTTTGCCGGAGAGGACGGTGTCATATCCGGCGCGGGTAAGGTGGTGGGCAAATGTGGGGATGTCCGAGCGGAGTTCAGCACCGTTGTCATACGCGCCAATTTTTGCGGCGTTGTTTCCCGTCATGAAGCAGGCTCGCGCGGGTGAACAGAGCGGGAAGGGGGTATAGGCCGCATCAAAGCGAATGCCGTTTTCTGCCAGCGCGTTTAGCGCAGGCGTTTGGACGACGGGATGGGCATAAGCACCCGTGAGAAATGGCGTCATCTGGTCTGAGATGATCATGAGTATGTTGGGTTGAGACATCTGTTTCCTCTTGGTTTGGTCCTTCCATCCTGCTCCTATTCCGTGGGCAAGACGTTGATGGTTTTGCCCTCTCGATAGGCAATGGCGTCTTCGATCATGCGGATGATGTCGTATTGCGGATTAAAGCCGATCAGGTCGCGTGCTTTGGTCAGGTCGTATTCGTAATGTGTGGGTGCGCCGTGTAAGATGGCTTCCTGATAGGGGATGTTCAGGCGTTGGGATAAATACGGGATGGCTTCGGCCCATGTGAATGGTCGTGGTCCGCCGAGTTGAATGGCGTGTCCGGCGGCTTGTGTTTTGTTTAAGGCACAGATGCAGCCGTGTACTATGTCGCGCACGTCCGCGATGTGTTTTTTGTAGGAGCGGCCTTTCATGTCTTTGAGGAGGAGGAGGCGTTCTTCGCCTCGCCACAGTGCTTTGAGTTCGGGAAGTCCTTTGAGTTTGCTCAGGTAAAATTGGCGGAAGTCGAGGATTTCGCCCGCTCCGACGACGAGGCAAAAGCGCAAGACGGTGATGGGCAGTTGGTGGGCGCGCCAGTATCCGTAGCACATTTCTTCGCCGACGGATTTGGATAGGGCGTACCAACCGCTCGGTTCTCGGGGCATTGCGTCTTCCCGGATGGGTTTGTCCATTCCTTCAGGGGGATATTTGGCGTAGAGTGCGTCTGTGCTTGCAAAGATGAATTGTTTGATGTTGCGTTGTTGTGCGGCTTTGAGCATGTGGAAGGTGCCGCGCAGGTTGATTTCAAAGTAGTCGTTGTCTTCAAATGGGCCGCCCCCCTGAAAGGCCGCGCCGAGGTGATAGATGATATCGACGCCGTCTGTGACTTTTTCCACGTCTTCATATTCGGTGAGGCTACCTTCGATGAGTTCGAGGTCGATGCCCCCAAATTTTTCTACGCGCGGATCTTTGGGCCACACAAGCCCGCGAACTTGATGCCCCTGTTCAACGAGTTGCGCCGCCAGGTTGCCGCCGATACGCCCTGTGATGCCGGTGATGAGTATTTTCATGGGGAGCCTGCCTCTCGCTGAGGTTCAGATGTTTGTTCGTTTGGGGATGAATTATTGTTTCTTGCCTTCGGTTAGTCTGGGAGGTATGCCATTCTATTTTAATTTTTATGCCTTCGGCGACTTCATTTTTTTGCGCGCCCAAAAAAACGAAGCAAAAAAAGGGCGCCCCTGCGGGGGGCTTGCACAGCGCAAATCGTTTTTGTGGTAGTAAGCCAAGTAGTGGCCTTCAGAGTTGGATGCCATAAGAATGTTCGGTGCGAGACGGACTCACGCGCTGTGCGGGCGGTGGTCTTCAAACTTCAGGATTTCATTACTCTACTTTTAGTATTCCCGGGTCGTATCCGTATTTTTTTAGCAATTTTTGGGCATTTTCAATAGCTATGTCGCTGCGGTCTGCTTCAATAAAGAGACCGTTTTTTAGTTTCTGTGGCCGCCAAAATTTAAGATCTGGTGCCCGTTCTGGCAGGCGATTAATAAAATAAATCTTTGATCGGGAGGTTAGTTTTACGGGACATTCTGAGGGTTTTAAATGACCGTTGTCGATCAACCAATTCGCAGTATTTACAAGAATTTCATATTTATATTCTAACTCATAACTCGCACCGTCTATTTGTATCCGTTTGGGTCTCTCAGTTTGATTTTTGTTCTGGGATCCGGTTGCGGAATCGGAGTGGTTTATAGGCGGTAGAACTTTCGGTTCCAGTTCAGGGGATAAGAGCCATTTTTCTTGGTGAGAACGAATGAACCCCAAAATTTCATCACCTGCAGGCTGGAAGCCACACACTTCCTCTACTGTCTCTGCCAAAAGATCTACAAGTAATGAATCTGGCGAGACGGCGCTTTTAATTACTTTATTCCATGCTTTAGGTAGGTTTTCTTTTACTATTTTCTTTCTTTGACGGCTCTTCAGAATAGATTCGGCTTGTCGAACTGCTCCACCAGACTCAACATTTTCACGAGAAAGTAAATGGCTAAATTTTTCAACAATATCCTTTGTCTCTTGTTCCAAAATGTTAATGGTATAAAATTTGCGGTTATTCCAAGCACCCTTTTTTAAAGGAAGATAAAACCACCATGCAATCCCGTTTGTCAAAATTGCCAAATCAACGCCGTTTCCAAAGGAATAATCAAGGAGTTGTTTTTGATGATTTTCCAAGTCCTCGCCCGGTTTCTTGGCTTCAATAAATACTTCATTGTCTCCATTGATCTGCAAGGCATAATCCACTCTTCGAGCTTCAACGCCATACTCCGGTATGATCTCACGACGCCCCCAACCGAGCAAATCCAGGACAGGACGAATGATCCATTCTTTGGCTTGCGCTTCGTTCCAGGTAGAAATATTGGAATCATTTCGGATCTCTTTAATACAATCGTCCAGTGTCTGCATTGTCTATTTTCCTCCCCGTAAACTCCGTATGTACTGTCTGTTACAAATAATTCGCTATATCGTGAAATGTCAATGGCATTTTCGCTTGACTCAGATGGTGACATGCAGGGTAAAATTTGCACTAATTCTATCCGAACTATAAAAAACAAAAGGCGAGGGATTCGACAATCCCCCGCCTTCTGTGTCCTCACCATCTATTCAAATCACCTATCCAACGCTTGCTGAAATGCCTCAAGGCTGGATACCTGCACCGACAAACGGTGCAACTGCTTGAGACGTTGCAAATCTTCAACCGCGGCAAGGCGATCAGATATGGGGTGCGCCTCGGTCAGACCAAAGCGTATCTCCAATACTTCGCGGATATCGGCAAGCGTGCTTTTTATTTCGCCTTGTTCAATGCCTTCTTCTCTGGCTTGTTTCATAATGTATTGGGCAAACGATGACTCGCGCATAATCGCATCCATAAGACCCTCCTGAATGATTATTCGATTGATTGTGTCCGACTCATACCCCAACCCACTCAATATCGTCAACCCACTCAAAATGTCAACCTTTATTGATTCTTCCAACGGCAGGGCATTGGTCACGTCAACACATCGATGCAACCACGCCTCGGAACCTGTTCCTTCAGGTGGTTTCATCAATGGTGTGAATGGAAACAAGCCCGCATGTCCCTCATCCAGAATACGTTGTCCGTCGATCTCGCTGAGTCGAATCACTCTGTATTGAATCTCAATTTTATGGCCGGGCAAGTCTTGGATGTAGTATCCTGGATCGTTCTTTCCCGCATTGGGGCGCAAGTAGATCACCCTGGAATAGATCGGCAGATTATGTCTCTCAATGGCTCTGATGATATAGCCAGCCATTCGGATGGGCATTGTCGGATCGGTCGTGGTTTGAAACTCGTGATGTACCAATGCTTCCTCGCCTGAAATCATGACTTTGATAAGGCTATCCATGTGGTGTGTTTGTGTTGTTGGTTGCTCTGTGTCGAGGATGTCGAGGACTTTGACGGCGTCTCGTTGGAGAGAGAGTTGGATGAAGTCTTGAGGGTAGGTTTGGATGAAGTGTTTGGAGATGGTATCGTATTTTGCCATGTGGGAAGCCCTGGATCTATGAGTCTTTCTGAATACATGACGCTCAGGCTGGACGGGCGAAAGATATTTCGCTCCTACGAACTACTGGTGCGTGTCTATTTGCAACCCTCAGATCTTGGGCAAACCTTATGCCAATGTCATGAAATTGGACAATAAATAGCAGGTTTAGATACGCTAACCTTTTATTTTTCATTTGGTTATTAAGTGTTTGAATTTCAGGATCGCCTGTTGAAGTGGAGATGGATCAAAGCGAATTTTGAATAAAAAAGTGGATATTTTGATCTCTGGATTGGCGGCAAAGTGAAAGCTATGTCTCTAAAGGCGCGGACATCTTTGCCGTGGTCGGAAGCTGATTCATAGACTATTGACGGTCAAAGTGGATTGATGTTTATTCTATCCGAATGATTGATCCTGTTCATCCTTCCATCACTGGATAGAACCATTCCAGTGCAGGCTCTGCACATCCTGATTCTGACTGAGGAGGTTTAGACGATGGCTGTTATTTCCCGTGACGAACTGAGAGCACGCATTGGCAAGGTGCCGCGTGTGTCTCTGGGGCATTTGCCCACGCCGCTCGAGTTTTGTGAGCGGTTGACTGAAGCGGTTGGGGGTCCCAAGATTTATATGAAACGCGATGATTGTACGGGGCTGGCATTTGGCGGCAATAAGACGCGGCAGTTGGAGTTTACGATTGCACAAGGTCTGGTTCGCGGTGCGGATGTGCTTATCGGTGGGGCGGGGTCTCAGTCCAATCACAGCCGGCAGTTGGCGGCGGCAGCGGCAAAGTTGGGGGTGGATTGTGCGCTGGTTCTGGTGAAGGATCACAAGAGCGGAAGTACGCAGGGCAATTTGCTGTTGGATAATTTATTGGGTGCTTATGTCGATCTGATCGATGTTGAAACGCAGGAGTTGTTGGACGATGCCAAGCAGGCATTGATCGAAAAATTTGAGCGCGCAGGGCGCAAGCCTTTTGTGGTGATGCAAGCGGCCAATCGCCCGTTTGGCGCAATGGGTTACGCGCTGTGTATGGCAGAGATGATGGATCAGTTCGATGCGATAGGCGAAACGCCTACGACTGTTGTTGTGTGTTCTGGTAGTTGTACACAGCCCGGCTTGATTTTTGGGAAGACCGTTTTGGGTCTGGATGTGCGGATTGTGGGGGTGAGACCTATTTTGTGGTCTTATGATCTCAAAGACGCATTTTTAGGTGTATTGAGAAAAATGGCGGAGATTCTGGATGTGGATGTCGCGTTTGATGAATCTATGATTGAAAATGTGGATCGATATGTCGGCGATCAGGGATATGGGTATTGTTCACCCGAGGGCAATGACGCGATACGGTTATTGGCGCGAACAGAGGGGATTTTGCTGGAGCCGATTTATACGGGCAAGACGCTGGCGGGTTTGATCGATATGGTGAACCAGGGCGAGATTGGCAAAGATGAGACGGTGGTGATGGTGCATACGGGAGGGACGCCTGCGTTATTTGCTTATACAGAGGAGTTGTTGGATTAGTTTTTGATAGGAGCACACAATGTCTGCATTATCTCCGGAGCAAGTCGAATTTTTTTTTCAGAACGGTTATCTCTCGATTGGCAAACTTCTTGAGGATGAACACATTGAGATATTGCGCCGGGAATACGACCGCGAATTTGCAGCCGCGCGTAAGGATAACCGCTTTCGCAATCTCGCTATTAGCAATACCGATGATCTCAGTGAAAAAAACAAGGCGCCCACACAAATGCTACAAATTATGCAAATGTGTGAGCGCAACCTGCACTATCGGGAACTGATCTACTATGATCCCATACTCGATATTGCCGAGGCGCTCATTGGTCCAAATATTCAACTTTTCCACGATCAGGCGCTCTTCAAGCCCGCACACAATGGAGATGCGGTTTTCTGGCATCAAGACAATGGGTACTGGCAATGTATGCCAGCGAATCTCGTCTCATGCTGGCTCACTCTGGACGATGCCGATGTAGAGAACGGAGCTATGCACGTTATTCCCGGCTCTCATCTTCGGCCATTTACCCATGAGCGTTCATCTCAAACCGATGCGCTGTTTGATCTCGAAGATCAGGTGGAGATATCCAGAGCCGAAATTGTCGAATTGCCCGCCGGTGGTGTTATGTTTCACCATTGCCAAACCCTGCACTACACACCGCCCAATCACACGGAACGCCAGCGTCGTGCCTTTGCCATCCACTTTATGATCCCCGGTACAAAACGCCACAAAACCGGGGAGTACATGCCCGTTTCATTCGGCCGTCCCATGTTGCGTATGCATATCTAAAGTTACACAATATAGGTTCGCAAATCCTGATGCTATTTTGATACACATGCAACACAGGTTGTGCCAGAAAGTGGCTTACTTGGCACTGCCTGTGTCCTCCGTCGTATCCTCTTTGGGTGGCTTTGTAGGCGGCATCTGTATTTCTACAGACGACGGTGGAAGACTAAAATGGTCCTCGCGACTCTTTCCCTCTTCCTGGGGCGAAGGCGTTGCTGGGTTGTGTCTTGTTGATCGCATATGTGCCTCCTATACATTCATACATTATAATTTGAACGAAAATACACTTTGGCCTGGTCTTCCGCATTCTTCAGAAAAGCATCTTTGTGCGGCAATGGCGAAGAACCAAAAAATGTACTTTCCATTTTGCTTTTTCTTTCTTTGATATCCATAGTCTCTTCATGAATCTGTTCACTGGTGAGCAAACCTTCAGAGACAGCATACCACTTGCGCTCGGCATGAAGCGCAAGGTCCTTAAGTTCAAGGTTTATTTTCGAAATTGTTTTCGATCGTACCTGAAAAGGAAGATATGGACGAATTGCGTTGAACACTTGAGATAAGCCGATTAGTAAAGCCCAAGCAAAAGGGTACTTCTGCCAAATAGCCCATGCCGCAATACTTCCATTTGACACAATGGCTAAAAATATATTGATCCACTTTTCATACCTCTCTGCTGAAATATGATATTGTTCTAAATAGAAAATGTGGACGCGGAGTTGGACTATCTCTTGCCAAAAACGAATTTGATATCCGTTCGGATGATTTACCAAATTTTATATCCTTTGCTTTGTATCAACAGGAAGGTGCAGGCAAGCCCTTGATTGTAACGTTTTGATGTGGCGAATAATATTTTCTTCTTCAACATTTATGATTGATTCAATGAGTAGGAGAGGGTTTCAAACCCTCTCCTATAAAATATAATACAAACTGTTGCGTAACGTCAGTTAATTATTCGTCATGATCGTCACGCGGATTATGCTGTCAACCGCGGGGATGTCGTCGCCCATGGTGATGCGGACGGTGTTATCTTCATCAGCCGCACCCGTATTTGCACCGCTTTGACGCGGCGCCTGATCTGCACCCATGCCGATCGCTTGATTCACTTCTGTGCCCGAATCCCACAACATTATCTGGTCCGTTACATCGCCCGAAATGCGATTGCCCGCATCATCCCAGAGCGCGATGCCAGATTCATCGGGGCATAGAATAGATCGTTGGACTGCACAAACATCGTGGCAAAGGATAATTTGGTTCCCGGTGGTGCTTCAAACGAGAATCCATAGGACTGGCCCGGCGGGAGTGGGCCGGGACCATCTGCGCCCGATGGCACGGCAAAAGCCCCGCTCCTTATAAAGGGAAAAGTGGGTGAGATGTTCTCGATACGCACGGTAAATTGGGTTGGCGGATCCTCTGGTTTTATTGGGGTCGAACCCATTACATATGCTTTTCCTTCAACGGGCAAGTCGAGCATTATTTCATAACCTCCGTTAATTGGTATGCTCGACCAGGAACCGATTGTGTTCCCGTCCTTTATGGCACGCACCTGGTAATAACCCGACACATTGTGTGACATAATCTCCACGCGCGCCTGACCATTGTCATCGGTGGTCCCAGACCATGCGTAATCTGGGGCCTGCCCCGCAATAGAATGCGAAAATTCGATTGTGGCATCGCTTACGGGCGCGTCATCCTGTCGCAAAGTAGCCATCACTACAGCGGATGATGTATGGTGGTCCGCAACCAATTTGCTCAATGGCTGTCCGACCTGCTCATCTGCCACCTGCGACTGGGTCACGCGCTCGCTGCCACAGCTCAATATCACGCCTGCTGCGAGTGAGACCGCGACGATACTGCGAATACATCTCGACATGACAACCCTCCTTGTAAGAGTTCCCCCGGCTCTAAGAGTGAAACTGTGAAACACAAACTCGGAGCTATTTGGTTGTCATCTCCTTATTTTAAGGTTGTGTCTAACTGTGGATCTCAAGTCGTCCAGTCAAAGACGACCGCGAGGCGTTCGGTTTTTTTGTGCAAAAGGTCACGATATGCCTGCTGGCATCTTTCGGGATCGTATTTTGTGTAGATGCCTTCGACATTGACGCGGTCCTCGGCCAACCATTTGAGGGCACCAGCAAAGTTTTCAAAAACGCTGTTGGTTCGAAAGTCTTCCGGCTGGCGCGGCAGTTCCCATTCCCAGCCGCTGCGAACGGTGACGTAGTTAAAGAAGATGAGGTGGTGCAAGTCGTGTATGAGCAGGTCCGTGTATCGGCGCCAGGGGGAGGCAATGCAGACGACTTCGGCGCGTTTTCTCACGGCGCCTGCTGCGTCGAGCAGAGCCTGTTCGTGTCCAGAGCATTCAATGGCGAGGTGAAATTGGCCCGAGAGTTCGGTATTTTCCAGTGGTACAGCATCCAGCACATTGTGAATTCCCGTTTCTGAGGCAATTTGCCGCCGCGAGGCAACCGGATCACAGGCATAGACTTCGTAGCCACAGGCTTGAAAGTTTTTGGCTGCGAGATGGCCAACGAGGCCGAGTCCAGTGATGAGTATTTTGGCGGGTGGCCGCGCCGAGGTGGTTGTGAGGGTGGTCATTGAGACACCCATCATGCGGGCAAATACAGCTATTTCAGGCGTGAGGTTGTCGGGTAGGCGAATGACCTGCGAGGCGGGTTTTCGCTGGTAGGATGCGTGATTGCCCGGGCAGAAGGCGAGGTCGCCCGGCGATATGTCCGCGACATTTTCCCCCACTTTTTCAACTTTGAAGGCAGCTGCGTATCCCGATTGTCTGGGAAAATTGTTGCCGAGATACCCGCTGTTTAATTCCGTGCCCGCGCTGATGAGGGTTGCAAGGGTATGACCCGCGACTTCGTTTGCACCGATCGCGTCTGTATCGATTTCAACTGGTAGTAGTTTGGCGGTTTCGCGTTCGGTGAATGTGACTGCATATTCGTTCATTTATATCTCCTTTGAGGGGCTACGTATCTGAAAATTGATTTTATGCTCTCTTGACAGGCAATATGGTACAGGTTAAATTCTTGCAGATTTGTATCGTAAAAATAATGGATCACCTCAGTTCCAATCAAGGATCTAATTCGATATGTTTAACCATCCAATCGCGACCTCCACGAGAGACGAGATGATTCAAGACTACATGGACTCAGCATTAAAATACGCTGTCTATGACAAATTGGCTGATAATTCATTTTCTGGTGAAATTCCCAAATGCCCGGGTACGATTGCTTTTGGACAGACACTTGAAGCGTGCCGTCAGGAACTCAAAGCGGCACTTCAAGACTGGTTGATTTCCGCGTTGCGTCACGGGGATGACCTGCCTGTGATTAATCGCAGCATTTCCGCTGAAGAATGGCATAGCCTGTGAAGCTATCTTCACACTTCATCCTTCACATATACTGGACTTACCCACGCCTTCCCGCCATCAATTTGCGTTACGCGCACCCAATAGGGATGACAGCCGGGATGCAACTGGCTCTCGGTATGGGTAAATGCGATGTCACGTCCAATGCCTGTGGGATTGTATTCGAATACGACCTGCATATCAATGCCACCAGCATCGATTACAACCGGTCCTTTTGCGATTTCTGCAAGGCTCAGTGAATGTGACAAGACGGGTGTTCCAAATTTGATTGTTGCATCGGGGGGAGCATCCAGAGTTAATATGATGCCGTCGGCATCGCCGGTTGTTACCGATGTCCAGGTTACTGATTGGTCGCTGACAGATTGAATACCTTCGGATGCCGAGTCAAAGGCAAAGCCTCTGGCGTCTGTGATTCGCCCTTTGTCTATCGTTACTTCGCCATCCCAGCGCACGAGTCGGTTGCGCGCACGGATGCGCTGTCCGGACCACGCAATGCGTATGTCTGTTTGATGTCGGGGAATGGTTTTGGGATGTGTATAAATGATTTCTGTGCCTCTGAAGATATCTACTTTTTCTATGGGCGCAGTGCCCCAAACACTGACGGCGATTTCAGGTGGTATGTTTGTTGCCAGGTCTGATCCCATGGGCTGTCCGCCGACGGTGACGTCTATGAGGATGCGCTGTCCGCTGGTGCCGTAACACCGCCTTGTTTTTATTGCTTCCCAGATGCTTTCTCGCGTCAATTCTTTTGCATATACACATGTGATTCCGCCGTAGATACCAAATGCGCCACTGCCCGGATGTGCGGCACCCGGACGGCCTTTGTGGTCGTCACTGCCGCAGGTGAATCCGATGCGATAGCCTTTTTCAAGGGCTTCTTTTAAGAACCATTCAAATTCTCCCCATTCAGATAAAACCTCGACTACGGTCTCCAGGTTTGGATCGTGCCAGGTCAGGTTGGCATAGCGCCCGCCCACATGGGGGATTAGCAGCGCGTCTTTTCCCTTGAGTGCGCGGTAGAGGTCGGTTATGTGCTGGCAATCTGTTTCTATATCTGATTTGTCTTCGATGAGGACATGGCTGGAGCGGTGTAATGGTCCATCGTCGCCGGGATAATAGACGTTGTGATCGCCGCCTGAAGGTGTGTTGCCCGACCATTCCCAACCGACAAAGGCGACGAATTTGCCCGCAGTATTCTGTGTATTTGCCTGGTGTTTGATTTCATTCCAGATTGCTTCTGTAATTTGAAAGTCATTTCCCTGATGTCCTGCAAAATCTATCCACGCTTTTTCGCGTGCAAAACGAAAGTAGGATGAGACCGGATTGGTTCCCACGGTTTCTTCGCTTTGTCCGTGTAGATCCCCCCAAAAGGGTTGCGCGTCTTTGCGGGTTTCAATGCATATTAGCGGATTGCATTCTGTCTCAATGCTACTGTTTTCATCTCTGACCCGTACGCGATAAATGCCTGTTGCAGGGGCTGTCACATTTTCAAATCGCCTGACACCGCGATGCTCCGGCTGAAATACATAAGTTTCGGGTAATCCGTCCAGGCCATCTGCGTCGATTTTTACCGTGCCTCTGTATTCAGCGCACGGATTGCCCCAGATGTCTTCGGCTTTTACTCCGATCCAGGTGTTTTCTCCCGGTGTTGTTTCAGAAGGTCCCAGTACGATGAGTTTATTGGGCGCACCGCTTACGATTGGTACTTTGGGGGAAGGTACTTCTGTATATACCCATGTGCCGCACCAGTCAACCGATACGCGAAATTCAAATGCATCTTTGCAAAAGGTTTGGGCACGGCTGCCCGCGCTTCCGCCGGATGTGTCGCCCAGTATTAGTGTTATGGTGTCGCCTTCTGACAATGAGTCGTCAAATACATCGATGGTCACGCAATACCGCCACGGTCGAATATAGCGCTGTCTGTCAAATACGGCTTTTAAGGTTGCCGGTCCCGTGGTCGAGACCGATGCATAAGCAGGCGCGGCGGGATCGTCAAATTGCGGTTGCTGCCAGTCGCTCACGTCGCGCCACGCGATTTTGATTACGCCGCCATCGTCTATTCCGTATTTGCCCGCGTGATATACAATGCGCCATGTGCCGGTTCCTCCGGCGATAACCGCGCGGTCCGGACTGATTTCTGCCCAGCCGTAATATCTGCGAATTTGTTCTTCTGTCATGTCGTGTTTTTCTATCATAAGGTCCTTTCATGATCGGGATGGGAGAATGGATTTCAAAATAGCGAATATAGATGCGTTCACAAGCACTTTTCCGAGTATTGGCGAAAGTATGGGAATCTGAGTATATTTTGGCGAGAGGTGAGACTGATGAATGAAGACCTTTTTTTAAAACCCGTGTCGCAAGCCGAGCAGGAGATGGCAAACGCGCCTCTGGCCGAACGCCTGCGTCCCCAGGTGCTGGACGATATTGTGGGGCAGGATCACCTCGTTGGGCCGGGTGCGCCCCTTCGGGTGCTTATCGAGAGCGACCGCTTGCCGTCCATGATTTTTTGGGGACCACCGGGTTCGGGCAAGACAACGCTGGCCCGGGTTATTGCGGGTACGACGGAGAGCCGATTTGTGTCTTTTAGCGCGGTTACTGCGGGGATCCGGGAGGCGCGAGAGATTATTGCGCGGGCGCGAGAGGAACGACGCCTGGGCAGGCGTACCATCTTTTTTGTGGATGAGATTCACCGTTTTAACAAGGCGCAGCAAGATGCTTTTCTGCCGCATGTGGAGAATGGTGTTATTACGCTTATTGGTGCCACTACTGAAAATCCCTCTTTTGAGGTCAATCCAGCCTTGCTTTCACGTACTCGCGTTTTTGTGCTCAATTTGCTCGATACGTCCCATATTCGCCAGGTGCTGGACCGCGCTATTGCCGATTCGGAACACGGGTTTCCCGATTTACAGATTGATGACCAGGCTTTGGACCTCATTGCCGAAACTGCGGAGGGCGATGCCCGTCGGTCTCTGAACGCGCTTGAAACCGTTGCTGCGGCTGTTGAGGCTACGGGTTGCGAACCCACGCCCGAAACGGTGCGCGAAATTCTCGGTCGCAAGGCTCATCTTTACGACAAGACAGGGGAGGAGCATTACAATATCATTTCGGCTTTTCACAAGAGTCTTCGCGGCAGCGATCCACAGGCCTCACTGTATTGGCTCGCGCGTATGATGGCGTCGGGTGAGCATCCGCATTATATTTTGAGGCGTATGATTCGCTTTGCTTCTGAAGATGTGGGCGTTGCTGATCCGCGCGCTTTGCAAGTTGCGCTCAATGCCCGCGAGGCGTACGATTTTCTGGGCAGTCCCGAGGGCGATCTATCCATTGCTCAGGCGACGGTTTATCTCGCTACAGCTCCCAAGAGCAATGCCGTTTATGCCGCGTATAATAATGCGCTTTCCGATGTTGAGAAACATCCCAATTTGCCCGTGCCTCTGCATATTCGCAATGCGCCGACAAAGCTTATGAAAGATCTCGATTATGGCAAGGGGTATCAATATGCACATGACGATCCGGATGGCTATATTGATCAGGTGTATTTTCCCGATAATTTGAGAGACCGCACCTATTATCATCCCACAGATCGCGGCTATGAAAAGCACATTCGCGCGCTTATGGATTGGTGGGATGAATTGAGAAAGAAAAAAGCTTTTTGATATGGCGCCCAAAAGTGCATCCATGCCGGTGTAAGGGCGAGGAGGTATGTCTTGACAATGCAGTGAGATTCCCGCAGTTTTACGGGTGATCGTTTACATAAGTCTATTTGAAAGGAGGCAACATGATGGCTTTAATTTTCGCATTTACGACTAATAACATACCCGGTTCGCCTCCGGTGAGGTAGCTGCTTCGGTCATTCACTATCTGTCCGTCGCAGTTTTATCGTCCCTCCGGAGCCGCGGGTCTGGTATGTATGGTGGTTTTTCGCCCGACATATTCATTCCCTGGAGGAGACGAACGGACATATGTATAATCCTGATTTTTGGGAAGTTCAGTTAGATCAATCAGACCTGGAAATGATGCCGGATGACGTTGGCCTGTGGTACGAGTCGCCCGAAGACCAGAATTTGCGCTATAAATATGAAGACCGGGTTGGGCGTCTCTTCCCGCAGATCGATACGCTCTTAAATCAATCGCTTACGCAAAGACAATTTGAAGCTGCTGTTTTGTATTTCAAATACGGCAAGACCCAGCGGGAAATCTCCGAGATTATGGGTATTTCGCGCAGGGTGGTCAGCCAGCATCTGTTCGGTATTACGCGAAATGGAAAATCCATAGGCGGTGCTGTGAAAAAACTTCGCAAACTCTGCCGCAAACACGGTATTGCCATTACAAATTAAAAAACGCCTGAGTGTTATAGCTCAGGCGTTTTTGGTTGGAAAAGACGCGATAAAAGTACACTGCGTTTCTGAAAAACTGCATCCATTCCGGTGTTTATGTGACCGGGCCAACGGGTTGGTGCGGTTTGCTGATATATTGGCATCCACCGCGCAAAACGCTTTCCGGAAGCGGATCGCGCATATCGAAAGGAGGTTAATGTGAAACATTTTAACTCGGAGGTGAACGCCTGATTTTCAGGCTGTGACCCTTCAGACGTTGGGCCAGGGACATTGTTCCTGGCCCTTTTTTGTCAGTTCTTCCACTGGTTTGTCCTGATTGAGCAGGTATTCCTGTCTCGCCATCATTGTCAAAATACCCACCAGAAGACTGAGTAGCAGCACCAATCCCGCGGGCATAAATTTTCGCGTGCGGACAAATCGGCTCATAAATATGCCCGTGAGCAACAAGCCGACCAATCCGCCGGTCAAAAACCCAACGGCGGGATCGCTCAGGCTTTGCCAGTATCCAACGAGCGCAACAATACCGCAGATTGCGCCTGCGAATAAGGATGCAGAACTCCCGGTTTTCGTCTTCCCAATAATTCCTCCGACAATTAACAATATGCCGTAAATCGCCAGTGCTACTTGTGCTATTTCAATCATGGTTAGATCCTCACTCTCCAAAGTATCCCCTGCTTGCCCAGACTTTTTTTGCCAGTGCTTTGGCGCCATCGGATGGTTCGATTTCGCCGAGAATACTGCTCGGTGGTTGTCCCAGTTTTTTGCGTGTGGGATCGGGCGACCAATCATCTCGTTCGTATTTTTTTCTTATGGATTCATTGCGAAAATCGGGCACTTCCATCGGTGCCGAATCACTGAGTGCTGATCGCCACGCTTGAATGCCCGCAATACTCATGTCGATGCCGCGATACACATCGAGGTAGGGTTGTTCGCCCGTGCGAATCGCTTCGGCGAAATGATAACTCGTGAAGAAGTCGCCGCCACCGTGTCCGGCCTGTGTTGCGCGGTCGTGATGTACTGGAAAATCTGGTCTATAAACGGTTTCTACGGGTTCTCCTTTTGGCTTTTCCCACGGCTCTTTCCACACGCGCAGCCGATATTTATCGCCGTTGCGACAGTTTTCCATCACGCCCTTGTTGCCGTGGATTCTGACGTAATTGCCGTGCCCGCGCAATGCGCCGTGCAGGGATTTCATGACGGCGTCATTGTCCATCCGACAGATGATCACGCCTGCCGTATCCGCGCGGTTCATGTGTAGAGTTTTGGTCATGTCGCCAAAATCGTAGGGTATGACAAATCCGTTTACTTTTACGGGGCGCGTATCTGTGATGTACATTACCGGTGCAATCGAATGCGTGCAATAATAGGTCGAGGGAATCCAGTTGCGCCAGTGATTGCGCCCACAACTGCGCCCCAATTTTACTTCTGGTGGATCGGGATGTACGTATTCGCCTTCTCCGTATTTAAATTCCCCTACGTGTCCTTTCTGGTAGAGCCGCCTCATTTCCTGATTGTACGCCGTGTAGGGGTAATTTTCGGCAAACATATAAATTTTACCACTGCGCTCTACCGCCCGCGCAAGTGCGACGCCTTCGCCCAATGTATGGCAGGCAGCGGTTTCGCTCATGACGTGTTTTCCTGCGTTCAGTGCTTCAACGGCAAAGGGCGCGTGTTCGTGAAAATAATTGGCGAGTACCACGGCATCCATATCGTGTTCCAAAAATGCCTGGTAATCTCCATATGTCGATATACCGAGTGCTTTGCCTTCGGGTCTTAGTCGCTCTTCCCAGGTATCGCAAATTGCTACGAGTTCCATTCCCGTCGGCGCTGCCGCCCGCATAAATGATCGCCCGCGTCCCACACCAACGACGCCCACGCGAATTGGGTTGTTTTTTTCGGGCATTACAAGTTCTCCAGTTTTCGATAAAAAAAACCGGCCTATCGCCGATTTTTTTAAATTCAAACATAAAAGCGGATATCTGGCACTGTGTCCATCAATTCCAGTTCTGCACCATAAGCATAGAATCGCCTCAAGCCTTCCAGTTCTGAATCGCCCAGATCGTAGAGGATATTTCTGGTTAGATATTCAGCATAAAATGCGGGCGATAGGGTGCGGGTTTCAGCGGCATAGTCCTTTGCGATGCTGGGGATAAGCGACTTGCTTTTTTCCCTGGCCTCGATCAGTTTGTCAATGTGATATGGCGTCAATGCATCGGGGCGTCCGGTCCAGCAGGCATAGACAAAAGGCAACCCTGTCATCTGCGTCCAAATTTCGCCCAGATCCAGGATTCGATAGTGCTTGCGGGGCAATGCCAGCGCGGGATCGCCAATCAACAGGGCGGCATCGGCGCGTTTGAGCATTGCGTCTATATCTGGGGAATGAAAAAATACCTGTGGTCGGCAGCCAAATTGCCGCGCCATTACTATCTGCGCCAGTACGACTGATGTGCGCGATCCGCGATCCAGAGCCAGTGTTTGAATTTCTTCGGGTTCTTTGTTTAGTACGATAAATACACTGCCAACAGGCCCGTTTGAAATAATGCCGATATTGGGCACAATCCGATAGGCATCACGTCCGCGTCCAATTTCTACAGCGGGGATTAAGGCCACATCGGTTTCGCCCGTGTGCAACCGTTCGGCGCATCGCGAGGGTACGCCGTAGATCAGTTCAAAATCGCGATCGATCGCACCCGTGCGCAGCACTTCAACCAGTGGCCGCGAGTTTAAATATGACACCACGCCCAAACGCACACGCATCGTTACGTACCCCTAATTCAAAATCTCGTACCGCGTATTTCGCCTTACAGGCTCGTATCCCGCATCCCGAATGAGCCGTTGCATCTCTTGAAGTGTCATGGTATCCGTATGGCTCGTGCCCGCTGCACTGACTACGTTTTCTTCCATCATTGTGCTGCCAAAATCATTTACGCCGTATTTTAAGCTAACCTGCGCGACCTTGGCGCCCTGCGTGACCCACGATGCTTGAAAACTTTTGATATTGTCCAAAAATAGGCGCGCGATGGCGATGGTTCGCAAATAGTCAAATCCGGTGGCTTTTATGCCATTCCATCGCCCTTGATCGTTGGCAAGGGCGGTGTAATCCGGCTGAAAATTCCACGCGATAAATGCGGTGAATCCGCCCGTCTCATCCTGCAAATTGCGAATGTGTTCCAGATGTTCTATTCGCTGTTCAATGGTTTCGACATGTCCATACATCATGGTCGCCGATGTGTGCATGTCCAATTCGTGTGCAATGCGATGTACCGCAAGCCATTCGTGGACGCGGTCTTTGCGAAAGCCGATGATGTCGCGCACCTCGTCCGACAAAATTTCCGCGCCAGCTCCCGGAATAGAATCCAGACCGGCATCGCGCAAGCAGCGAATGCATTTTTCGAGTGACATACGCGAGATATGCGCGATATAAATAATTTCTGTGGCAGATAAACAATGCTGATGGATTTGCGGGTAGCGATTGCGTATTGAGGAAAAGAGGTCTTCGTAGTAATCTACGCGCAGTTTTGGGTTCAATCCCCCTTGCATCAAAATCTCGCTGCCTTTTGACACGTCACCGCCCACGGCAATGAGTTCGTCAATTTTTTCATAGATCTGTTCTCTGGGCAATGTATAGCCTTCGTCGGATCCCGGCGGGCGATAAAATGCACAGAAATCGCATCTTACCCAGCACACGTTCGTGTAATTGATATTTCGCCCGATATTATAAGTTACCGTGTCTTCGGGCCATTTGCGCCGCCGCACTACATCGGCTAACAAGCCCAATTCGGTTACATTGGGATGTGCAAACAAACGCATGGCGTCATCTGTGGAAATGCGCTCGTCGCTATATACTTTTTCAACAATGTCGTCGATCATGTCGAATCCTGGGATATAGGGAAGTTTACGAAATCACCGGTATTTCACCCGGGATTCCTATAGGTGTTTCTTCTAAAATTTCTCGCTCGGTCGATAAAATATTGTATAGGTTATCTCGTTCGACGGGATCGCGTCCGGACTCTATAACGCGTTCGACCAGTTGCTTGCGGGTGAGCACCTGTCGCGTCTCTGAATATGAACGGCGCGTGATTTCGTATTCCTGTATTGTGCCGTCGATATCGTCTGCGCCGTACCACAAAGCCACCTGTGAAATTTCAATGGTGTTCATAATCCAGAATGTTTTGATGTGGAGGAAGTTGTCCAGCATCAATCGCCCCACGGCAATTTCTCTTAAATCCGCGATACCTGTCGGGCCGGGTAAATGCTCTAATTCTGTGCGTTCGGGATGAAATGACAGGGGGATATACGTCAAAAAACCGCCGGTTTCGTCCTGTAATTCGCGCAATCGCACGAGATGATCGATGCGTTCTTTTGGGTTTTCGATATGACCATACAGCATTGTCGCATTGGTAGGCAGGCCGACTTCATGTGCCGTGCGCGCCACTTCGAGCCATTCTTCGGAATCCGCTTTGGTCCAGAATAAATCTTCCTGGACGCGATCGCTAAATACTTCTGCGCCCCCGCCGGGAATGGACGATACGCCAGCCGCTTTTAATTCGGTCATGACATCCTTTAGTGGCTTTTTTGCAATACGCGCAATTTGCACCCATTCGATTGCGGTAAATGCTTTTACCGCGACATCGGGGCGCATATCTTTGACAGCGCGCACGATATCGAGATAATACGAATAGGGAAGTTTGGGATTGATGCCCGCGACCATGTGGATTTCAGAAATGGGCAGGTCGATGTATTCCAATACGCGCTTTTGAATATCTTCGGGCGATAATACATAGCCCCGCTCGTCTTTTGGTTTTACATAAAAAGAGCAAAATCGGCACAGTTTGTTGCAGACGTTGGTATAGTTGATGTGCTGGTTCCGCACGTACCACGCCACATTGCCGCACAGGCGTTCGCGCGAGATATTGGCCAAATATCCTACGGCATTGAGGTCGGGCGTCTCGTAAAGCCGCATGCCATCTTCGGCAGAAAGTCGTTGCCCCAGGTTTACTTTTTCTTCGATGTCTCGGAGATCGTCGGGAATTATCGGTCTCACACTATGCTCCTCATTCTTTATTATGGCTTTTCAGCCAGCATCTCGCGGGCGTGTTGCATGGTCAGTTCAGAAATCTCTTCACCACCCATCATCAAAGCGAGTTCGTCGGCGCGTGTCTCTTCGTTTAGCGGAATTACGCGGGTTACTGCACGCTGATCAACCACTTCTTTTCTGACTGAAAAATGCCGATCAGCCATTTTTGCAATTTGTGGCAAATGCGTAATTGAAATGGTTTGATACGTTTCTGATAGGTCGCGCAA
Source organism: Candidatus Latescibacterota bacterium (assembly GCA_965205975.1). Taxonomy (GTDB): domain Bacteria; phylum Latescibacterota; class UBA2968; order UBA2968; family UBA2968; genus VXRD01. The sequence continues at coordinate 2,564,996 of OZ242195.1, read as the reverse complement.
TTTTTTGCCTACAACCTCTGCAATGCGTCCAGAAATTCCGATGTCGATTTCGTCAAAAATTAACACCTGCACCGAATCGGTATGCGCCAGCACGGTTTTCATCGCGAGCATAATACGTGAAATTTCACCGCCCGACGCTACTTTTACCAGCGGACGGATGGCTTCGCCCGGGTTGGTCGAAATAAAAAATTCGCCGCGCTCTATGCCTTGTGGTCCCGCTTCAAATCGCTGACCATCGCATTCAATCAGGCCTTCGGGATCTGGCCGCCGATCCAATTGGACGTCAAATTGCACATCGGGCATGCCCAGTTCGCGCAATGCGCGGCATATCGCTTTTGACAATTTGCCAGCGGCTTTGTGTCTTCCTTTTGACAATTTCTCACAACAATGTGCGAAATTCTGTATCGCATCGTCAATTTTAATTTGGATTTTTTTTATAGATACTTCGAGTTCGTCGGTCAATTCCAGTTCTTTTTGGGCTTTTTTTTCATAGGAAAGCACACTTGCCAGATCGCCGCCGTATTTTTTTTTCAGCGCGTTCAGCGTTTCTAATCGCTCTGTTACTTCTGATAGGCGTTGAGGATTGTGTTCTACGCGATTGGCATAATCGCCAAAGGCGCGGGCCAGTTCCTCTGCACCGTACCTCAGACCATTGAGTTCTTCGGCTATCGACTCCAAACTGCTGTCCATTTGTGCGGCTTCATTCAGGAGGTGCGCGCCTTCGCCGAGTTGATCGGCCACGGATTGTTCACCTTCATAAAGCACCTGTTCGATCTGATAGGCGATCTCGAGTAGTCGTTCAGCATGCAAAAGCACGGACTGTTCGCGTTGTAGGCGTTCGTCTTCACCGGGATCTGGTTTTGCCGCATGGATTTCTTTGATCTGAAAATTCAACAGTTCGCGCCTTTCTCGCTGGCGCTGGGCAACGGCAGTTTTTTCGATCAGCCGATTTTGTAATTGCATCACTTGATGATATGATTTTTCGACCTGTGTGCGTGCTGTTTGCAAGCCGCCAAAGCCGTCCAAAAAGTCCAGGTGCTGATCGATATTTAGAAGCGATTGATGGTCGTGTTGACCGTGCAAATCGACCAGCGCACGGCCCAATTCTCGAAGTGTACGCACGGGAATGGACAGGCCATTGGCGTAGCACCGACTGCGCCCTTCTAATAGTACATCCCGCCGCAAAATCAGCTCACCATCTTCTGTCTCAATGCCCATGTCATTCAGGAGTTTGAGCGCCGGGTGTTGAAGATAGAGTTCAAAAATGGTTTCTACTGTGCATTTTTTTGCGCCTGTGCGGATCACATCGGGGCTCGCTCGCATACCCAGTATCAGGCCCAATGCCCCGACCAGAATGGACTTACCAGCGCCGGTTTCACCTGTAATGATATTTAACCCTTTACCAAACTCGACTTCCATGTCGTCGATCAGGGCATAATTTATCACATGCAATTGAGACAACAAGGGGCAACTCCTTTACTCGTCTCGCCGATCCAGACTCCAGTCTAATTTGCGCTGCAACAAATCGTAAAAGGTCAACCCCTGCATATTGATAAAGCGCACGGGTTCGGAGGCTCGTTGTACTGTAACGGGTTCTTCAGGGGAAAGCGAACACACAGTGCGTCCATCTGTGGATAGCATGATTTCATCGGATTGATCAGCTATTACCTTAACCGTTATCGACTGATCGCCCGGCATTACCATTGGGCGCTGAGATAGCGAATGCGGACATATAGGCGTGGCGACGAGCACGGATAAATTTGGATGTACTATTGGGCCGCCAGACGACAGGCTGTAACCCGTGGATCCCGTCGGCGTTGCCAGAATTAATCCATTGCCGTAAAAGGAGCTTACTGGCCGACCTTCAACCAGCATTACGACCTGCACCAGACGCGCTTTGACACTGCGTTCAATTACAACTTCATTGAGCGCAAATGCTTTTTGCGTGTGGGTTTGTGCGTGCAGTGCTATCCGTTCTTCAACAGTATAATCGCCACATAACAACCGATCCAGACTATTGTCCAGTTCGCGGGGTTCCGCGCCTGACAAAAACCCCAACCGCCCCAGGTTCACGCCCAAAATCGGCGTGCTGTGCGGATAAACCACATCGGCTGCGCGCAACAAGGTGCCATCGCCGCCCATCGCCACAATGATGTCAGCGCGTGTGGGCAACTGATCGACTGGACAAAACCATTTGGAATCAGATGTGCAAATTTGCCGCAAGTTATCGGCGATCAGTACCCCAATGCCTCTTTGATGGATGCGTTGGGCCAATTGATCGACCGCAACGCCCATGCCCGGTTGGGTCGGGTTCGAAAACAAACCGATGGACTTCATTTGTCTGCAAATCCTTCGCCATTGGAATCTATGGATACCAATTCAAATTCACCATCGCTATTGCGTATCAACACTTCAACCCGTTGCCGTGCATCTTCTAATAAACTGCGGCATTGATTGGATGCTTTTAGACCTTCTTCAAACACTTTTAGTGCCTCTGACAAGGGCAGTGCACCTTCTTCTAAACGATCCACAGCCGTCTCTAATTGCTTCAAAGCTGTTTCAAATGTGGGCTCTTCTGTTTTATTTTTTGGCATTGACGTTACCTTTTTATCTTTTCTACCCTACAGGTTGCCTCACCCTTTGCAAACCGAATGTGTAGATGTTCACGGGGTGTCAAAATTCCTGCATCAGATACGACCGAACCGTCTTCGCGTTGTACGAGGCCAAATCCCCGCTCGAGTACTGACAACGGACTAAGCGATCCCAATTTGCCGGTCATGCGGTGATAGTCGGCTAATCGGCTTTCAAATAGCCGCCGCAGGAGCGCATATAAATCGCGGTTTAATTCATCGACGTGTTGCGCGTTTTGAAAGATCAAATCGGACAACCGCCGCATGCCATAACTGCTTTCATACGCTTTTAGCTGGTCTTCATTCTCGTCTAACAACTGCTGCATGAACTCCCGCGTGCGAAGTGTGAGCCGCCCGACTTGTTCGCGCACTTCTAAAACATCGCGTACGGCAATTTCTGCAGCAGCAGAAGGAGTTGGTGCGCGCACGTCAGCCGTTAGATCCGATAAGGAGATGTCGATCTCGTGTCCTACGGCTGAAATAACTGGAATCTCAGAATCCGCAATTGCCCGCACGACCTCCTCGTCGTTAAATGCTGCCAAATCCTCAGCTGAGCCGCCGCCTCGTCCGACAATCAATACATCTACTTTGCCAAAGTCATTGAGATCGGCAATGCCTTGTGCAATATCTTCTGGCGCGTCTAATCCCTGTACCAGCACGGGACGCAAAACAATGCGAACAGAGGGAAACCGCCGTTTTAATACATCCAAAATATCTTGAAAAGCAGCACCTGTCTGCGAAGTCACAACCCCAATGGCTCTCGGATATTTGGGCAGGAGTCGTTTTCGATCGTCGTCAAAAAAGCCTTCTTCTGATAATTTTTTTTTCAGTTTTTCATAGGCGATTAGCTGTTGTCCCACCCCTGCGGGAAATAGCTGTGATACATTGAACTGATATTCGCCCCGCCGTTCATATACCGTCAACTGTCCCTGTGCCAACACGGCCATTCCCGCTGTGGGACGAAATCCGGTTATGGGACGCGAGCGCCACATCACACAGCGCAATTGGCTGTGAGGGTCTGAGAGCGTGAAATACCGGTGTCCAGATGAAGGCTGAGAAAAGGAGGTCAACTCACCGACGACCCACATGGGCGGAAATTGCATTTCAAGGGTTTGCTTGACCGCTTGTGTGACGTCCGATACGGAAAGCGGGTGTTCCACCTTATCCCTCCTCTAAATTGAGGCGTAGTCGCTCGATGTGTTGTGCACGCCCAGAGCGTTCATCTACATCGATGAGCGCTCCGCAGAGTTTTATATCGCCTGTAGCTGGCTCAAAACGCACGGGCATCTGGTTTATAAATCGGCAAATTGCAGGGTCTTTTTTAGCGCCAATAACCGAATCGTGAGGCCCTGTCATGCCGACATCTGTCATATACGCGGTTCCGCCGGGCAAAATCTCATTATCGGCTGTTTGAACATGGGTATGCGTGCCCAAAACTGCGCTGACTTTGCCGTCCATATAGTGCCCCAAAGCAATTTTTTCCGAGGTCGCTTCGGCGTGGAAGTCGATGAGAATAATGGGCGTTTTCTTCTGTAATTTTTCCACGGCGCATTGCCCTGTTCTAAAGGGACAGTCCAGCGCCATTTTCATATATGTTCGCCCAAGCAGGCTGAGCACTGCAACCGATGTTCCATTGCGCGCTGAAAAAACCGCTGCACCAATACCTCCAACCTCTTTGGGGAAGTTGGCTGCACGCAAAATCCGGTCGCCTTTTTGGATATAATCAACCGAATCTTTCTGGTCCCAGACGTGATCGCCCATGGTAATTACATCGGCACCGTAAGTGTGAAATTTTTGTCCGATTTTTGCGGTAATACCAAAACCGCCAGCAGAATTTTCGCCATTGACAACGCAGAAATCAATGGCGTGCTGTGCGATCAGTTGAGGAATCAAATGTGCGGCGGCCCGTCGTCCGGGCTTGCCATAAACATCGCCTACAAATAAAATTTTCATCCGCTATTTTTATCGCGCAAAATTAACGGCGCGCACCTCGCGAATCACGGTCACTTTTATATGCCCCGGATACGTCATCGTTTTTTCCAGCCGTTCGGCAATTTGTGCAGATAGTCGCTCGGTGTCTTCATCGCTGATTAATCCATAGTTGGCGACTACCCGAATCTCCTGACCTGCTTGAATAGCGTAAACCGCATCTACTCCCTCTATTTCTCGAGCGGTTTGCTCCAGATGTTCCAATCGGCGCACATAGTTTTCCAGCACCTCGCGCCTCGCGCCTGGACGAACCCTCGAAATGGCGTCTGCGGCATCGACCAGCACTGCAATTGGCGAGATCGGGTCAGCCTCGCCGTGATGGGCTTCAATTGCGTTGATCACTTCATCATCCTCGTTGTATTTTTTTGCCATATCAGCACCATTTTGTCCAGGTGTACCTTCAAATTCGTGGCTGATTCCCTGGCCGATATCATGCAGCAAACCGGCGCGTTTGGCAAGTTGTGCATCCAGCCCCAAATGAGTGGCCATCATCCCGGCTAAAAAAGCGACCTCTTTGCTGTGGTTTAACATATTTTGTCCATAGCTCGTCCGGAATTTTAATCGCCCAAGACATTCGATCAGACGGTCGTGCAGGCCGGGCACTCCCATGTCAAAGATGGCCTCTTCACCCGCTTGTCGAATCAATTCGTGCATATTTTCTCGCGATTTTTTGACCACTTCTTCGATTCGACCCGGATGAATGCGTCCATCCATTACAAGGTCCTCCAAAGCCGTCTTGGCAATTGCGCGGCGAATGGGATCAAACCCGGACAGCACCACGGCTTTGGGGGTATCATCAACAATCACATCTACGCCAGTACACATCTCAAAAGATCGAATATTGCGCCCTTCGCGCCCGATTATTCGGCCTTTCATTTCATCGGCTGGCAACTCGACAACTGTTACCGTTGATTCTACCGTGTAATCGACTGCCAATCTCTGAATCGCGCTTGCGATAATCTCTCGCGCTTCATCACTGGCCCGCGCTTGTGCGTCTTCCCGAATTTCTTTTAAGCGCCAGGCGACTTCGCGCTGGGCTTCGGCCTCCAAATTTTCCATCAATTCGCGTTTGGCCTGATGGCGCGTCAGGGCCGCAATGCGTTCTAATCGCGTATTTTGAGCCTCTAAAATCGCTTCCAATTCCAGCTCTTTTACGGATAGTTCGTCTTGCTGTTGTACCAATTTTTGTTCCAATTCTTCCATTTGTCCAGCTTTGTGGTTGAGCAGATCTGCACGCCGATTTAGCTCGTTTGACATGCGATCTAACTCTTCTTCTTTGCGTTCCACTTCACTGTTGCGGTCTTCCAGTGTTTTTTCGGCTTGTACGCGCTCGTGATAAATCTGATCTTTAGCTTCTAAAAGCGCGGTGCGTTTTTCAGTTTCTGCCTCTCTTCGAGCATCTTCCAAAATTTGTTCGATTGTGGCATCGGTGCGATAAAATCTCTTGTGAGCAATTTTACTGCACATCAGCCATCCCACAACAAATCCCAGCACCAACAGCCCGGTAGATAGGACAATCACAGATACGATTTCCATGACTTTCTCCATTGTAAAAGAAATCCCCACTGCGCTTGTGCTCACTATTAAGGACAAACGCGGCGGGGTTCACAATCCCGTGAGATAGCTTGTCTCACACTCGCATTGTGCGATTTACTCACTTCCGCTCGTGAGTTAAAGGTTGACTGAGTCTGCGAGTTGATCGGCTTTCTCGCGTGAAAGCCGATCAACTCGGCGATCTTCTTCCTCAATCTTAAAAAGCTCATCAGCCAAATTCACAGCCGTCAATACAGCTACTGTTGATCTGGTGCGGAGTGCAAGGGCACTGGCTATTTCTCGCATTTTCTGATCGATGTAACTCGCCACCTTGCGAATGTGTTCGGGATCAGTTTCACTGGCAATGCGATATTCTGAGCCAAATATCTGAACGCGCACGTCGGACAAAACAGACATCACTCATTTTTTTCGGGGTTTAAAGAATTGAGGCGCTGCAACATCGCCTCGACCTTATCCAGGATTTCCGCCTTATTGTCTATTAGAAGCACATTGTCGTCGTAAATGTCTTGCAGTCGGTCCCGCTCGCTACGCAGAGCCACTCGCTCTTCTTCAAGGCGCGATATATCTGACTGCAATGCCTGACTCTGTTGCTTCAATTCGGCATTTTCACGACGCAAATCTTCAATGGTTGCAATGGCGTTATTGATTGCTTCAACGAGCCGATCTACCCCCTCCGCCACTGCCCCAGCGTTAATATCCATCAGAGCTACTTCCTCATCCACTTCCTCTACTTCTTCAGCGTCTTCAGTCTCTTCGGATGCCTCGGCGTTGCCATCCACTTCTTCTACCTCCTCTTCTTCTTTCGCATTTCTCACTGTCCAGGGATTAATATCCATGTCCGCTCCTTAAAAAAAATCGAAAGCTATTAAATATAGGGGCAATTTAACATCATCTTATCCGAAAGTCAAGCTCGCCCCAAGAGGATTTCACCCTCATGCAAAAAGCGAAATCCGGCACAGTGTGGATTTCGCTTTTTGGAATCAATGAGATACTCAGGCGTTTTGCTTAACCCTTTCGGCCAATTCGGCAAATGCATTGGCGTCGGTTACGGCCAGATTAGCCAATACTTTGCGGTTGATATCGATACCATCGCGCTTTAGACCCGCCATAAATCGGCTGTAAGTCAATCCGTTTTGTCTGGCCGCAGCATTGATTCGCGCAATCCATAATGCTCTAAAGTTTCTTTTCTTCTGTCTGCGGTCGCGATAGGCGTATTGCAATGCGCGATCCACGGCATTGCTGGCTGTGCGAAGCAGTTTGCTGCGCCCCCCCCGATAGCCCTTGGCTTGTTTTAAAATCTTTTTTCGCCTGCGTCTCGATGCAGGACTGTTGGTTACTCTCGGCATTTTAATCTCCAATGAACAGTGACACCAACCCCTGTCAAGACGCCAGCAGGCGATTGACGCGGCTTTGGTCAGAGTCGTGAACATGAGCAGCCAGACGGAGGCCTCTTTTGCGCTTGCTCGTCTTTTTTGTCAAATTGTGCGCTGCGGTGGCCTGGCGACGGCTGATTTTGCCAGAACTGCGCTTTTTGAAACGCTTTTTGGCACCACTATGAGTTTTCATTTTAGGCACGATAAACTCCTTATGAGAACAGCCTCACAGATCAGTTTAAGCGGACTACGACTGAGATTTGGGAGCGACAATCATCACGAGCTTTCGCCCTTCGTCGCGGGGATGAGTTTCGATCTGTCCAATATGCTGTAAATCGTCTTCAATGCGCTGCAATAAGTCGCGGCCCATATCGCGATGTGCATTTTCTCGTCCATAAAACTCAATAACAATCCGCACTTTATGGCGCTGGGTCAAAAATCTCTCAGCATGCCTGAGCTTAAATTGATAATCGTGATCGCTGATACGAACACGCATCCGAATTTCTTTTAATTGCGAGGTACTCTGACGATTTTTCCTGGCTTTTTTCCCTCGCTCATACCGGTATTTACCGTAATCCATAATCCGGCAAACAGGTGGGCGTGCATTTGGCGCGACTTCGACCAGATCAAGTCCGGCTCCCTGAGCCATTGTCAGGGCTTTGCTCGTTTCTACAATACCAACTTGAGCTCCCGATTCACCGATCAAGCGAACTTGTGGAATGCGAATCTGCCGATTCACGCGTGGCCCGATTTCTCGTCTGGCATCTCGACTTCTTGAGCCTCTATTGATTGCGATCACCTCCAGGTTGGATATAGGAATCTCACAAACGCATGGTGCGTTACGAAAACTGTTTGGATTCGACCTCTTGCTGAATACGCGCGATTAAATTTTCCAGGCTTAGTGTACCCAAATCCCCCTGTCCATGACGGCGAACCGACACCGTGCCATTCTCAACTTCTCGCGCGCCAACAATGAGCATATAGGGTACTTTTTGAACTTCTGCCTCTCGAATTTTGTAGCCCAATTTGGCATCCTGATCATCCACTTCAACGCGCACCTGGCCATTTCGAAGCAGTCTGGCAACTTGCTGCGCATAGTCGATAAAACGATCCGATACAGGTAAAATAACAGCTTGTACAGGCGCCAACCACACGGGGAAATTGCCGGCATAATGCTCGATGAGTGTGCCAAAAAATCGTTCCATTGACCCCAAAAGTGCGCGATGTACCATATAGGGACGGTGCATCTTGCCATCTTGCCCGGCAAAAGTCAGGTCGAATTGCTCGGGGAGGTTGAAGTCAAACTGAATTGTCGAACACTGCCATTCACGCCCCAGTGCATCTCTAATTTGCACGTCAATTTTGGGTCCGTAAAATGCACCGCCGCCTTCGTCAAGGCCATATTTTAAGCCCTGTGCATCTATCGCGGCCTTTAAGGCATTTGTCGCCATATCCCAATCTCGAGGATCACCTACGGCTTTTTCGGGTCGCGTGGAAATATCGATCTTAAAATCTTCGAGACCAAATGACCGCAGAATAAACAGCGTAAAATCTATGGCCTGTTTAATTTCGCTTTCGACCTGGTCTGGACGGCAGAAGATATGCGCGTCGTCCTGTGTAAATCCGCGCACCCGCAAAAGTCCGTGTAGCGCACCCGCCTGTTCATAGCGATAAACCGTTCCCATTTCTGCCCAGCGCAATGGCAACTCGCGATAACTTCGACGACGGCTTTTGTAAATCATGCTGTGAAATGGGCAATTCATGGGTTTGGCGAAATATTCTTGTCCATCGACATCCATCGGCGCGTACATATTTTCGCGAAAAAACTCCAGATGCCCGCTTGTTTCCCACAGGTTGGACCGTCCAATATGAGGGGAGCCAACGAGTTCATATCCGCCGTCGAAATGGGCGCTGTACCAGAATGATTCAATCTCGTGCCGAATCCGCATTCCCTTAGGATGCCAGAGCACGAGGCCTGGACCTACATTGTCATTTATTGAATACAGGTCCAACTGCACGCCCAGAGTGCGGTGGTCCCGGCTTTTGGCCTCTTCGAGTTTATCGAGATATGCCTGCAATTCTTTTTTGCTGGGAAATGAGATACCGTAGATGCGTTGTAGCATTTTGTTGTTTTCATCGCCCCGCCAATAAGCTCCGGATGCGTTTAACAACTTGATAGCCTTAATGCGCCCTGTTGACGGCAGGTGTGGCCCCCGGCACAGATCAAACCACCTGGCATTTTTGTAGATGCTCACGGTCTCATCGGGCGGAATGGCATCTAAAAGCTCGATCTTGTAGGATTCACCCAAATCACGAAAGCGCGAGGAAGCCTCATCGCGCGAGACTTCCTCGCGAGAAAAGGTCTGGTCTTCTTTGACAATTTCCAACATTCGCGCTTCAATTTTTTTTAGTTCATCGGGTGTAAACGGCCGAGCGATATCAAAATCGTAGTAGAATCCATTTTCAATGGGCGGACCAATGGTTACTTTGGCATCGGGAAACAAATCCTGCACGGCCTGTGCCATTACGTGTGCGGTGCTATGCCAGTAAACCTCTTTGCCCCCATCGTTGGAAAAAGTCAAAATCTCAACCGCAGCATCTGAAGCAACCGGGTAACTCAAATCCACAGCACGACCATCGACTCGCCCGGCTAATGCTGCACGGGCAAGGCCTGCGCCGATGGATTCGGCCACTTGTAGCACAGTTGTGCCGCGCTCAATCTCTTTGGTCGAACCGTCGGGAAGCGCAATGGTTATGAAATGGTTTTCGGACATAAAAAAATCGCGCTCGGGAATTGCCAGCGCGCGAAATGTGAAATCGTGATACCGTTCGGTGAGCAGTTTCGCCCGCAGATATCCCTCAGCAATGAGATTAAAAGATAGAAACCTGCCAGAGTCTGATAAATCTATAATAAGAGTATCGGAGTGTCAAGCGGAAATTACCCAATTGTGGAGATAGAGTCACTCCCTCAATTTATTGAATTTTCGAAACTTATTAGACTTCATCTAAACCCAAACCCGTCAAATCTGCAATATGCCCTGCTTGTTCGGCTTCATATAGCCGCCAGATCACGCGCAATCCCTGCAAGCTGCTTCTGCCGTCTGTCAGCGGTGTTTGCCCGGTTTCAATGCAATCGAGAAAATGGGCCATCTCATTTTCCGTGTGTTTGCCCGGCTCTGCTTCGAACAAAACTTTCTCTTGACCGCGCAGGATATGCACGAGTTTGCCACCTGAGAGATTGGCATCGAGCAAACCTTCTGTGCAATGCGCGTGGATTGAGTATCGCAACCGGGTGCCCCGCGCACCCCAGGTGCCAAAGTGATATCCCAGTCGGCCATCTTCAAATTCCATCGTCACATTGCTCGTGCCTTCCCGCTCCATCCACGGCGTACCAAAATTTGTGCCCATGTGCATGCCCTGCACGGGACGCCCCAAAAACCAGAGCAACAAATCGATATAATGACAGCCATGGCTAAACAACTGCCCTCCGCCCAATCGCTCTTTGCTCGAAGCCCAGTGATCGGGGGGATACCGGGTGAGTTGTTCGGTCCAGATCGACACTTGAAATACATCGCCGTACGCGCCTTCATCCAGCAATGTTTTCAAATGCTGTACAATTGGATGAAAGCGCATGCAGTACGCAATCATCAGCACTTTGCCCGAAGTTTCAGATGCCTCAATCAGTTCTTTACAGGCGACTTCGTAATTTGCCATGGGTTTTTCGAGCAAGACATGAACGCCAGCATTGAGACACGCCTGTCCTACAGAGAAGTGCAAATGGTGGGGTAGTGCGAGCAATACGGCATCTACCGAGTCTAAAATCTCGCGATAATCTGTTGCTACACAGGCTCCTGGAAATTGCTGCGCGACTGCTTCTGCACGTTCTGGAACAACATCGACAGCAGCGGCTAATGTGACCCGATCGCTCAGTGTGTGAAACCGCCGCATGTGGGCACCCCCCATGCCGCCGCATCCGATCATACCCAGTTTAATCATGTACCTATCTCCCTATGGCAATTGCAACATTTTGTGAATGCGACACGACAACCGCCAGTTGGGATGTCGCGACAAAATTTCCAATGCCTTGTGAATGTATTGGGGTTTGCTCGATTCGGGTTGTAAATAAATATATTTTGCTCGGTTTTCATCGACTATAGTTTCGCAAAATGCTTTGCCCACCACGTATTTGAGTTCGGTGATATGCGTGAGGCCATCGGCAATTTTTCGCCGTTTGGGCGATACGGTCCAGTGTTCAATCAGGTCGCATAAAATTGGATCTGGATCAACCGTTCCATTTGTCTCGATATGCAACCGAAAACCCGCGCTGACGAGTTCTCTGCACAGTGGCGTGATATTTTGTCCCAGTGGCTCTCCCCCGGTCAAACACACCCACTTTGCAGGATGATGCAGGACTTCATCGACAATTTGAGCAATGGTCATTTCCTCAAAAGAATCAAATTCCGTATCGCAAAAAAAGCAGCGCAAATTACAACGCGCAAGCCTGACAAATGTTGTGGGTTGTCCCACACGCAGGCCCTCGCCTTCTATGGAATAGAAAATTTCATTGACTTGCAATATCGCGCCATCGTCGCGCCAAACGGGCATTTGATCTTTGGATGCCAGAGGGTTCACATTCAAGCCTTTATGAGAATCAGAGGCAAACCTGTGTGTTTTCGTATTCACTAAATATTAAGAAATATATCTCACACACGCTGTATTTGCAAGCATTGCACCCAGGTAAAAGAAAATACTTGACATATCATTTCAGAACACCTAAGTTCCGATAACTTAACTGAATTCAATTAAGTAATATCTTCCCCATCGTTCCCCCAATCCCCACAAATAGAATTTTAACCGAATTTTAAGGGACGATGAGATGCTTGAACAAACCCTCCCTTTCGTTTTTGAGACGCCTACGGGTATTCTGAGTGGGCGAGATCGAGGTGAAGTCCTGCTCAATCAGCTTATGGCATTTATGCAAACAGCCGATGACGATGCGGTTACACCTCTCGATTTTGCCAATGTCTCGTTTATCGATATCTCCTGTGCCGACGAGTTGCTTTGCAAACTGCTCATGCGTATTGGCAGCGGGGAGCTTGGCAATCGCTTTACCTTTATTCAAAATGCCAATGATTCCGTGCGCGAGACCTTCGAGGCGGTGCTCAAATTGCGCGACCTGGCCGCGCTTTTCAAAGATGGCGAAGGCGATATTCATGTGCTCGGTGTGCTCAAAACGCCGATTCGAGAAGCCCTTGACATTGTACTGATTCGAAAAAAAGGCACGTCTTCCGAGTTTGCCCACGCGCTGCATAAAAATATTAATATCGCATGCAATCGGCTCAATGCCCTTCAAAAAATGGGTCTCGTGTGCCGCGTGCGCGATGGCAGTGTCCCCGGCGGTGGTCGGCAATTCTTTTATGAGTCAATTGTATAGTCAAGAGCCACCTCACTGGAGCCTCTTATGCTCGATTACGGTTTGCTCAAACGCCAGATTGACCAGATGGCGGTTGATGCCAGTAGTCTGCAAGACGACTTTTTTGCTCGCATTGATCTGGCGTGTTCCGAAATGGATCGCTGGGAAGATGCCTGGGAAACTTTGGGTATTAAAATTGCGCGCAGCCGCACCTCCTGGCTGGTTGCCCAACTCGGCGGGCCGATTACCGAGGCGTGCCCAAAACCCAGCCGCCCCAAAGAACTCACCGTTATTGCCGCCGACGGGTCTCAGATTTTCCCCGACCGGCACGAAGTCGCCAATTGTTTTCTGATCAATATTGGCTATGTCGTCATTCATTACGGCACGGGAGAACGCCCTGTGTTAAACAGCGAACCAACGCTTTTTTACGATGAAGACGACCTCTATCAGGAATGGGCGGGCAAGCGCAGTCCAATCACCCGAGAAGTCGTTGGCGTGCGGCGCAATGCGATGGAACTCGAAAAGGTGGTTACCCTCTCTGCTCTGGCGCACACAGAGGGCCGAACATGTGTTGGGCTGACCGATGGTACCCTGATTTTGTGGATGCTCGAAGGCAAACCCTACGATTTTCGCCGCGAAACTCTCCAGACCACGCTCGCGGGTTTGGAGCGTCTGCGCGAACTTCGCGTTCCCATTGCCGGGTATATTTCAGATCCCGGTAGCGCCGATGTGCTCAATGCCTTGCGCGTGGGCCTCTGTCCCGAACAGCCCACCAACTGCGACAAGTGCCCGTGGAAAGCAGCCGAGGCGCAGCATCTTCTCGATCTTGATGGCGATTCCGAACCGCCTGCGCCCATTCCCTGTGAACCCATTGCAGGCGTTACCGACGATATGCTGTATGCCCGCAGACTCAAACGCGGCGAGCGCAGTGGCGTTTATCGCAGCGCGTCTAAAATTCTCGAGGACTACGGTCCCCACCGCATCTGCTTTTTTTACGTGCATACGGGTTGGGAAATTGGGCGCGTCGAAATTCCCGAATGGGTTGCCAAAGACCGAGAGTTGCTCGATCTCGTACACACCACGGTTGTCGATCAGGTCGATAAGGGGCGCGGATATCCCGTCGTCTTATCCGAATCCCACGAACGCGCCATTGTGCGCGGTGCTGACCGCGACATATTTTTTAAGTTCTTGAAAGATGCTTTTGTAAAAAATAATATTAAAACCGAACAGTCGCTCAAACAACTGAAAAAAATGGCTGCGGCAGTATAGCGAGGGTTTTATTATGGCTACACAATTTATCCTCACGGACTACATTAAAGACCTCATGGCACAGGCCGAATACGACAAACTTGAAGACGGCACATTCGGTGGATGTATTCCCGTATGTAAGGGTGTGGTGGCATTTGCTAATTCGCTTCGCGATTGTGAATCGGAACTCCATTCCACACTCGAAGATTGGATTTTTGTGGGTATTAAACTTGGACATACACTTCCTGTAATTAATGATATTGACCTAAATAAGGTGCCCATGCATGAATCGTTGGACACCGTGTAAACGTCGCGATTTTATTCGTCGTCTTCGCAAACTCGGATTTGAGGGTCCCTATTCGGGTACACGTCACCAATTTATGACCTATCAAAATCACCGATTGTCCATCCCGTCTAATTCTGAATACTCTGTTCCGCAATTGCGATTCATGATCAGAGAAATTGGAGCGATTCTCGAACGCGAAATCACAATGTCAGATTGGTATGCCCTTTCATGATAGAGGTTCCGCATGTCACTCACACAACTCGATATCAGCACTGAATACATTGGCGAAATTGTCGAAAGCTCTACTTCGCAATTTACTTCTGAAAGCCGGGAGCTAAATGGCGCACCGCCATTCGGGTCCTTTGTCAAGACGCTTGGCGCATTGCCTGTATATGGCCTGGTTTTCAATGTGTGTACGCACTCTATTGAACCCAACCGGCGTGCCACGGCTTATGGGCTTACCGAGCAAGAATTGCGCGAAGAGCAGCCACAGATTTTTGAACTTCTCAAGACTGAATTTGAAGCTGTTATTATCGGATATGGCGACGATCAGGGTCCGCAACAGGTCTTGCCCCCGCAACCGCCCGGTATTCACAGCTTTGTTTTTCCCTGTACCGAGTCCGAAATTAAAGCTCTGACCAATAGTGGAGATTTTCTCCGCAGCATTTTATGTGGCAATCGCCTGCCCGCCGACGATCTCATCATCGCCTCGGTGAGAAATGCCTGGGAAGCCCGCGCTTTAGAGATGCCCTATTTGGTGGGTATTGGCAAAGACCTGTGTCGCCTTATCCGCGACGACTACGACCGTCTGAGTTCTATTATGCGGCGGATTTCGCAATAAATGTGAAGTAAGAATGGAAGAAAGGCTGAAAGCTATCTTTTATGAACGATCTCTGGAATAATCTAAACGGTTCTCCCAATATTCAGGATGGCGGCGAAATCGGCGTTGTCACGCAAGGGTCTTTGACCGAGGGCGTTGAGATGAAGCTCAACCCCGACCGCAGTGTGGAAGACGTCAAAGCTGGCAAATTTGTGGTTATTGAGGGCTATAAAAATCAGTTTTTCTCCATGATCACCGACCTGAGTTTGGATGCGACCAATCCCGAAATTTTGCTTTATCCGCCGCGCGAGGGCGACCAGTTGTTGCACAGTGTTCTCAATGGTTCCAGCACCTATGTCACCGTTGCACTGCGCCCTATGCTCATGCTGGAACAGGGCGAGGAAGTCGTCGATGAACCGCGTCCGGTAAAAACTATTCCCAGTCATTTTTCCAAGGTTGTTGAAGCTGATGAAGAGGATGTATCGCGCGTTTTTGGCAGCGAGGAAAAAGATGACCGTTTTTTCAACATGGGCACGCCATTGGATATGGATACGCCGGTGTGTATCAATCTCAATCGCTTTGTCGAGCGCAGTAATGGCATTTTTGGCAAGACGGGCACGGGTAAGTCCTTTCTCACTCGCCTGGTATTGTGTGGTCTGATTAAAAACAAGAAAGCCGTCAATCTCATTTTTGATATGCACAACGAATACGGTTTTCGCGCTATGAAAGAGGGCGGACAGGGCAATAGCTTTGTCAAGGGTCTCAAGCAGCTTTTTGGGAATCAAGTCGCCCTTTTTTCCCTCGATCCCGAATCGTCTCGTCAGCGCGGGATTCAACCCGACCACGAGGTGTATATTACCTACGATCAGGTCGCGGTCGAAGATGTTATCGCGTTGCAAGACGAACTGCAACTCAATCCCACGGCTTCTGAATCTGCCTATCTCGTTTACGCAATGTACAAAGACCGCTGGCTGCGCCAATTGCTTTCTATTGACGGTCCCGATGTCGAGCAATTTGCCGATGATATTGGGGCAAATAAAAGCTCGCTTTCCGCGCTGCATCGCAAACTCAAACGCCTTGAAAGCTTTCCCTTTATGGTCAATAGCCTCAATGGTGCAGATGCCGTCGATACGATGATGGATTACATCGACCGTGGCATTCACATTGTGCTCGAGTTTGGTCGGCAGACCGGCATGCTCGCGTATTTGCTCGTGGCGAATATTCTCTCTCGCCGCATTCACGAACAATACGTCACAAAAAGCGAAAAATTTTACGCCTCGCAAAATCCCGAAGATCAGCCGAGGCACCTGGTTATAACCATAGAAGAGGCCCACAAGTTTCTCAATCCCGCGACTGCAAGGCAAACCATTTTTGGTACGATTGCCAGAGAAATGCGTAAATACTACGTTTCGCTCCTCGTGGTTGACCAGCGTCCCTCGGGTATTGACGAAGAAGTGCTTTCACAACTCGGCACAAAAATCACGGCTTTGCTAAATGACGAAAAAGACATCCAGGGGGTACTTACGGGTGTTTCAAATGCCGCTGGCTTGCGAAGTGTTCTGGCCAGTCTCGATTCCAAACAGCAAGCTCTTGTATTTGGTCATGCGGTACCTATGCCCGTGGTTATCAAAACGCGCGATTACGATGAAATTTTTTACAAAGCGATGGGCGATTTATCCGATAAAGAAAAAATGGAAAAGGCCGAGGCCGCATCGGCTGCTATTTTTGGCGATTAAAAATGAAACTGATTGTCCAAATCCCCTGCCTCAACGAAGAAGAAACCCTGCCCGCTACGGTTAACGATATTCCACGCGAAGTTCCCGGTATTGACAAAGTCGAGATTCTGGTCATTGACGATGGTTCTACAGATCGCACGTCTGAGGTCGCGCGTGATCTCGGCGTGGATCATATTGTCAGATTCCCCAAAAATCGCGGTCTGGGGCATGCCTTCAAAGCGGGTTTTGACACTTGTCTCAAACTCGGTGCCGATATTATTGTCAATACCGATGGCGATAATCAGTACTATGGTCCCGATATTGTCGCGCTTGTTCAGCCCATTCTCGAAAAGCGCGCCCATATTGTGATTGGAGATCGGCAGACAGGTGGTATCGGCCACTTTTCTTTTTTTAAGCGATGGCTACAGAGCTTGGGCAGTCGCGTCATCAGTCGTCTCGCCCATATTGAGGTGCCCGATGTCGCCAGTGGTTTTCGCGCTTTCTCAAGAGAAGCGGTTCTGCGTCTGTCAATGTTTACGGATTTTGATCACACCGCCGAGCATGTTGTGCAAGCAGGTCAAGACCGTCTCGCTGTTGAAACTGTGCCCATTCGCACGAATCCCAAAACGCGCGAATCGCGCCTTTTCAAAAATCCGGGTGTATTTGTTTTTAAGTCGGGCCTGATCAGTCTAAGAACTTACGCGCGCTACAAAGCACTCCGTATCTTTTCTGCTTGTGGGGCGATTGCTTTTTTGATGGGCTTCTTATTGGGTATCCGATTTCTCTATTTTTTCTTTTTTACCGACGAAGGCGAACTCCACATTCAATCGCTTATCCTCGCCGCTATCCTCTTGCTCGCCGGATTTCAGATGTTTCTCACCGGTATTGTCGCCGATCTTATCGCCACCAACCGCGCACTTCTCGAAGATGTTTCCTCGCGTGTGCGATTTATGGAACTCGGATCAGGATTTTCAGGATTGAAGGATGAACAGGATGAAAGCGGACCGGGCTGTACAGGATAAGCTGATCACTATAAAGGTTCGGGGATTACATGAAAAGGTTTGAAAAATCCAGACGTTTGATTGCCGAAGCCTCGCGCTATTTGCCGGGTGGTGTGAATAGCAATTTTCGACTGGGGATGGTTCCCACGCCTCTGGTTTTTGAACGGGGCGAAGGGCCGTATCTCTACGATGTGGATGGCAATCGTTTGATCGATTATTATCTGGGTATGGGACCGATGGTTTTGGGGCACAATCCAGAACCCGTGCTGTCTGCTGTTCGAGAACAGCTCGAGTCGGGTATTCTTTTTGCCGGACAAACAGCAGTAGAACAAGAGGCAGCCAGACTGGTTTGCGATATGGTGCCATGCGCGGATCGAGTGCGCTTTAACTGCACGGGTAGCGAAGTGGTGCAGGCTGCTTTGCGTCTGGCACGCGCGGCTACAGGGCGGTCAATAGTGATCAAATTTGAGGGGCATTATCACGGCTGGTTTGACAATGTGCTGTGGTCTGTCGCGCCCTCGCCCGATCAGTATGGCCCGGTTGATGTGCCCGTCCCCATTCCCGCGAGTGCAGGGCAAGACCTGTTGGCTGGTCGGCATACTGAGGTGCTTCCCTGGAATAATCTGGAGCTTCTGAGTGCGCGCCTGAAACGCGGGGATGTCGCTGCTATTATTATGGAGCCTGCGATGTGCAATACCAGCACAATTTTTCCCGCTGAGGGCTATTTGGAAGGCATTCGGGAGGTGTGTACCGATACGGGAACAGTGCTCATTTTTGATGAGGTGATTACGGGGTTTCGCGTGGCACCTGGCGGTGCGCAGCAATACTTTGGAGTGACGCCCGATCTGGCGACGTTTGGCAAGGCGATAGCCAATGGGTTTCCGGTTTCGTGTTTGGCAGGGCGAGGCGATTTGATGGATATGCTCGTCGCGGGTGTGATGCACGGAGGCACTTATAATGCGCAACCCGCTTCCATGGCCGCGGTGATCGCTACGCTGACCGAGTTGAATAAAGAAGAGGCATTTGACGCGCTCAATGCGCGGGGCAATCGGCTTATGGAAGGTATTGCGCGCGCACTAAGAAATGCCGGTATTCAAGCCAGGGTCGCGGGTTTTCCACAGATTTTTCACGTGGGCTTTGGTGTTGATGCTCCGGTTGTCGATTATCGGAGTTCGCTTCAAGCAGGTCGCGAGCGGTATATCAAATTTACAGAGGCACTTCATTACAAAGGCGTGCGCGCGTTGGAGCGAGGCGCGTGGTTTTTATCGACAGCGCATACAGATGATGTGATCGATGCGACGATTGAAGCGGTTGCCGATGTGGCAAAGGGGGTATGACGATGATCAAGACACTTGACCGCACGGGTACCTGGCAAACTTATTCTATGGTAAATGGTCTGGCTGGGATGCGCATTGAACACATTGCGGAGGATAGCATAGGCTATCTCTGGTTCGCCACCTGGGACAACGGTGTTAGTCGCTTCGACGGGGACGAGTTTCAGAATTTTACGCGACAGGATGGTCTGATTAGCGACCGCGTTTATTTTGTTTCAGAGGACAGTCAGAAGCGATTGTGGTTTGGTACACTAAATGGGGTCTGCTGGTATGACGGAGCAGATTTCCACCATTTGGAGGACGATGGGATCGCAGGGCGTGCTGTGCAGTTCATTTACGAAGACAGTGAGGGGCGTATATGGTGTGGCGGTCACAGGACTCTGGGGTATTACGACGGCACTGTGTTCCGCGATTTAATTCCGATATACCTTCAGCATTATCAGGAGCCGCCTTCTCCTCTCTGGCCCAGTCAGTGTCGGGGTATTGCTCAGGATCCACAAGGTCAGATGTGGTTTTGCACTTCAGATGGGGTGTTCTATCAGGATGGAGATGGGTTTAGCAGGTTTACCGTTGCCGATGGCTTGCCCCATCCCGCAGTCAAAGCTGTGTTCCAGGACCGCGAGCATCAGTTCTGGTTTGCTACCTGGGGGGGCGTCGGGCTTTACGATGCACATAGTATCAGTGTTTTTGATCTCAGTGCGGCAGTTTTTGAAAACAACAATATGATTGAGATCTCACAGATCGTGCAAGACAGGCGAGGAGATATATGGATCGGGTATATAGCTCCCTTTCTCAACCGTGTGGAGAAAAGCGTTTTTCGCTTTGATGGCGAGCACTTTGAATTCGTAGGCACTGAGGATGGTTTTGATATCAACAACTGTTTCGCCATCTACGCGGACTCCGCTGGTGACCTGTGGTTTGGAGGTGGCAATGGCTTGTTCCGCTATGATGGAAATAAGCTCAAAAAAATGCAAACAATTGCGGGTTTAGGCGAAAGAGGTATTTGTGCACTTGCCCAGGATTCGCAAGGGAGATTTCTTTTTGGCGATTGGGGAAAAGAAAAAATAACAAGAAAAAGAGACTTTTGGGGTAGCCCATTGAGGCTCTTTTACCAGCGAGACGATCAGTTACAAACTATTCTTGAGGATAATGTACAGAGAGATCCTTTCGGCCGCATCGGCACGGTGATTGCCGGGCGTAATGGCGAGTTTTATTTTTTTATTCATTACCCAAATTTTTTCGACAAAGATAAGGGTTTTGCGCGCTGGCATTCCGAAGATGGGCTTAAATTTTATGGGATTGAAGATGGGCTGATAGATGACAAAGTCGAGGACCTGCTGGAAGACCTGCATGGGAACGTATGGATTGCTACCCAAAGCGGTCTCAGTCGCTTTGATGGTAGCACCTTCCACACCTTGGGTGAGACGGGTGTGGGTAAGGGATTGGCTGCGCGGGTATTACACGAACAGAGTGCCCATAATGGTGGTCCTTTTATTCAGGTCAACTGCGGTGCCCTGTCCCAGACATTGATCGATAGTGAACTGTTTGGTCACGAGAATGGGGCTTTTGCCAGTGCTGTTTCTCGCAGGCTGGGCAAGGTGGAACTGGCCAAAGATGGCACGCTCTTTTTGGACGAGATCGGCGATATGACTCTGGAAACGCAGGCCAAACTATTGCGCTTGCTGGAAGAAGGTACGTTTGAGCGCGTTGGGGGTAGCGAGATACTGAAGGGACAGACGCGCATTTTGGTATCGACGAATCGCAATATCGAGGAGATGGTCAATACAGGAGCTTTTCGCGAGGACCTCTATTATCGCATCTATGTTTTTCCGCTTTATTTACCGCCTCTACGCGATCGCAAAGAGGATATACCACACCTAACGGAGTTTTTCAAGGATCGCATGGCGGCGCATATAGGCAAGGATATAGCTCCCTTGACGACAGAGGTTATCGAGGAGTTGCGAGCCTATGATTGGCCTGGGAATGTGCGAGAACTGGAGCATACCATACAGCGAGCCGTAACCGTGTGCCAGGGGACTCGGATCGAATTGGAGGACCTCGGGTCGTACCGTTCGCGAATCAAAAGTGCTACTCTCGACCTGGTGTGGACCTCCTTATCGGATTCTCAAGACCGCGAAATCGTATCTATGGAAGAATTTGAACGTCTCTATATTCTCGAAGTGCTCGAAATCACCAATTGGAAGGTAAAGGGAACAAAAGGCGCGGCGGCGCGGCTGGAATTGCCGTCTTCTACCCTGTACAGCCGAATGAAAAGATTGGGTATCGAACGTCCCTGATATGGATATGCTGAAACCGGGGTTGATGCCGCTGGAACAGAAAAGCTCTGGTGTTTTGTCAGAGCTTTTTGTTTTTTAGGGAGGGAGACTAAGATGATGGAATGGACTCGCAGGGCGTTCATAAAATGCAGCAAGATGGCGTTGTTTTCAGTATCTTTTGGCAGTGCGCCGCTGTTTTTGAGACAGGCTGTTCATGCGGCGAAAGACCCGGTACGTCAGCGCATCAGGAGAGGTGTTATGGATGATTTTAAATTTGGTGAATTGCTTTACGATAATCCGCTGTCTTCAGCGTCAGATATTGAAGGGTTTCGGTTGGAGGGGGATGCTGCAATAACTTTCCCGAATGGTCGCATGCGAATGGAGAATCGCCGCGATCCCGGGGAAGGGCAGGCGGCAAATTTTGTTTTCTGGTGTCCTGAAGATTTTCCAGCGGATATTGCCGTGACATGGGATTTTTGGCCGGTGCGCGAGCCGGGATTGTGCATTCTGTTTTTTTCTGCTTTGGGGCGAGGCGGTGAAGATATATTTGATTCGTCATTGGCGCCGAGGGCTGGAGAATACAAGCAGTATCACAGCAGCGATATCAATGCGTTGCACGTGTCTTATTTTCGGCGAAAGGCACTCAAAGAACGCGCTTTTCAGGTTTGCAATTTGCGCAAGAGTTATGGTTTTCACATGGTCTGTCAGGGGGCGGATCCCCTGCCTTCTGTTGTCGATGCCAGACCGCCCTATTCGATTACGCTGATCAAATGCGGTGCAGAGGTTGTTTTTTATATTCGCGATTTAAAAATTTTTCACTGGGTTGATGATGGTCAGACGTATGGGCCTTTGCTGGGCGGTGGCAAGATCGGTTTTCGACAGATGGCGCCTTTGATTGGCGAATATGCGAATTTGAAGGTGCACAAGGTCAGTGCTCAGGTGTAAAGGTTTACGCCGTCAAAAGATTGACGACTGCCTTTTGTGGAAAGTTCAACATGTCCAGGCTGCTTTGCGTGCGATCAACATATGCCTTGAGTTTTGCAATTATACTCATCGCTCTGTTGAGTCATCCCTTATCTCTCGCTGCGGAACCTTCCCCCGACTTTGACGGGAGTGGGATTGTCGATTTTCCCGACTTTTTGCTGTTTGTAGGGGCGTTTGGATCTCAGGAGGGTCAAGAGAAGTATGAGGCAAGATACGACCTAACTGGCGATGGCGCGATTGGATTTGACGATTTTCTGATCCTTGCCAGTAGCTTTGGCAAAGCGGTAAATCAGGTGCCGGTATTCTCCTTCGCGTCTCCTGTTATACGCTCAGTGGATGAGAACACCTCGGCAGACACGCCTATCGGTAAACCTATTTCTGCCACCGATGCCGATGACGATATCCTCACATACAGCCTGAGCGAGGCCGGATGCGAGTGCATTCACAATTGTCCCAGACAACGGTCAACTTCTGACACGGGAAGGGGTCTCTTACGATTACGAAATCAGGCGCGTTTACTCGGTGACGGTGAACGTACGCGATGATCATGGAGGCACCGACAGCATCGCGGTGAGGATCAGTGTCCGTTCCCCACAGACCTCGATTACCTATCGCCAATTTGTGGAGGCCAAAGAGAATGGTACCGAACCTATCCTACCCGATTTTTCCTACGCGGGCTATCACCACTTCAGCAAGCCTGTTCCCGATGTCACACATACCATATACGATGTCACATCGTATGGTGCCATCCCCGATGATGATCAGTCTGACCAGGTCGCCATTATGGCTGCTATTGCTGCAGCAGAGGCCAGCGGTAGCGGCATTATCTTCTTTCCACCAGGTGAATTTCTCGTCAATACCGATGCCGATACAACCGAAGCGGGTGAGTTCACAACCATTGCGATTCGCAGCAGTAATATCGTCCTCAGAGGAAGCGGCAGCCGAACCGGAGGCACAGTCATCCGGCAAGTGAACAGCATGTACAAAAAATTCTTGAGTTCTGGTGGGGGTTGGCCTGCCATGTTTCGGTTCAGGTATAGGGGCAACCCGAGAAAAAGCACCTCTGTTACAGAAGATGCTACCCGCGAAACCTTTTGGGTCACAGTCGCAGATGCTTCCCTATTCAATGTGGGTGAGTGGGTTACGCTGAAGATGGAAAGCAAGGCGGCAATCTCTGATTTTATGGGCGGGTTCACACCAAGTCCCGATTGGGAAATTAGGAAAAGGGGGGTTATCGTGGATGAAACGCACCGCATTGCTGAAATCCAAAACAACCGGATGCGCTTTCATGAGCCCCTGCACGCCAATGTCAACAGCAGCTATGGTTGGGAGGTACACGAATACCGGTTCCTTGAGGAAGTTGGCGTTGAAGACATCAGTTTTCATGGATCGTGGACAGGTGATTTTGTCCATCATAAGAATTATATTCACGATTATAGCTGGTATTTGCTTCAATTCAGTGGCTGTGTCAATTCCTGGGTTCGGCGCGTCTCGTTTATCAACACCAGTATCGCACTGGGTATTAATGGGTCAGCCATGTCGGTTTATCACGTCACACTGGCGGGAAATAAGGGTCATTTTGCTTTTTTGGGGAACACGGACCACTCGTGGATCGGTCTTTCAGAAGACCTCGCAGGACATCAACACGGTCCCAATATACAGGGTCCACGCTCGGGAAACGTGTATTATCGTTACGATTATCCCGCGTCACTTGATTTTCACGCTCAAAGAAGTGGAGAACCTATTGCTACTCTGTTTGACCGCGCCAATGGAGGCAACCTGAGTGGCAGCAGCGGTGTCTGCTCACGGAATTGCCCTCATCACCTCGGACATTTTGTGGCCTGGAATTTTCATCAGGGACCAGCGTCGCAACATTACGATTTTTGGAATCGGGGTCCTGATCAACAGGGCCGCGTTGTGATAAAGCCCATCATCGTCGGGTTTCACGGCAATATGGCCACCTTTAATGAAAACACTGTCCAGCTTAACGAATCCCAGGGCAGCGCGGTTGAGCCAGAATCGCTTTTCGACGCACAACTCGAACTGAGGCATGGCACCATCCCGGATTGGCTCAAAGCCCTTCGAACGGAATGGGAAACGGTTCGCAACACGCCACTGCCAGATTTTCTGCCAGCAGACCGAACACCACCAACGCTGATAGGAATGACGCTGGAAACAGAGGAGATAAGCCCAGGCTCTTATACCGGCGAACTAAAGTTGATCTACAACGAGAAACTGAATCCGGTCACAGAGGTTCCCTCTGACGCCTACGCGGTCTCGATACAGGGTGTGCAGGAGGCAATAATCATCGAAGGCGTCCGTCCTCAAAGAGAAAATTACCTCGCCAATGACGGGAATACGGTGACAATAGACCTGGGTTGGACGGGTCAGGCAGGGACGACCTTCACGGCTCAAGATGTGATGCTAACGTACACGCCTCCGCATCACGAGAGCGACCGGGATAACAAACGGGTGGAGGATTATGGGGGCATACCTGCGGGCAACTTGACAAACTATCAGCCGACCCGTTAAAGCTCCCGGACTGGATGCCATCCATCGCGGAGAGCACTTACCCTAAATTTCCTGAAACCCCAGACCTGCGTAACATCAATTATGAATTTGAGGAGCATTGATATGTCGAATTTTTCTGCTAATCGGCCTATGACAGAGCGGCGGGAGATGGTGTTGACGGTGGGGCAGGGCGAGGGGGATTTGCAGGGGGGCGATGATCGGGTTTTGCAGGCTGGTGCGGATTATTTGCACCGCCTGGGTGGCGGTGTTTTGCAGATTTTGCCGGGGGTATATACGATGCGGAACGCGCTTTATCTGCATCCAAATTTGACTGTGCGTGGGTCGGGTAGTGCGACGGTGTTGAGGAAGGCTGCGGGGGTTGTGACGCTTCTGGTGCGGGATTCCGATTGGTATGAGGCGCGGGTCGAGGTGGAAGATGCACAGGGGTTTGGCGTGGGATGCGGGGTGATGTTGCGGTCTTATGGCAAGTCCGGGATGACGGTGGTGAAAGATACTGTGACGGCGATTGAGGGACGGGTAATTTCGCTTAGCAAGCGCGTGTACAAAAATATGTGGCTGGATGAACGGGCGACGCTGGCGGCGATTTTCCCCATTTTGACGGCGGAAGAAGGGGTTTGCGATGTCGCGATTGAGAATATCGTTCTGGATGGCAATATGGAGGAGAATGAAGAGATCAATGGGAATTATTCGGGTGCGGTGTTTTTGCAGCGCTGTCACCGCTATGCTTTTCGGAATGTGACGGCGCGCAATTACAATGGCGATGGGTTCAGTTTTCAGGTTTGCGATGATTTTGTTTTTGAAAATTGTGTGTCGGAGAACAATGCCAATCTGGGTTTTCATCCGGGTAGTGGATCGCAAAGGCCGCAGTTTCTCAATTGCCGGTCAACGGGCAATAGTCAGGGTATTTTCTTTTGCTGGGGTGTGTCGGATGGCATCGCCGAGAATTGCGCGTGTTTGGACAATCGGGATTTTGGCATTTCAATTGGGCACAGAGATACGGATAACCGGATTGTCAATTGCGAGATTGCGGGTAATCACAAGGTGGGCATTTTGTTTCGGACGCCTTTATCCGAGTTTCGAGGGGCGCACAGAAATGAGATTCATTCGTGTGTGATCCGCGATAATGGTTTTGCCGAGAATGGGTATGGGATTGAGATTCGCGGTACGACGTACGATGTGGAGATTCGAGATAATCGGATTGAGGATTCGGGGGGAGAGAAGCAGAAGGTGGGGATTGCGATTGAGCGCGAAGCGCGCGGAACGGTGATTGAGGGGAATACGTTTGTCAATATGCAATCGGATATTGTGCATGCGTGTGCGGGAGAGTAAGGGTATATGCAGCTTAAAAATAAAATAGCGATTGTTGTTGGCGCAGGGCAGTCAGCGGGTGAGACTATTGGGAATGGGCGGGCGACGGCCATTCGCTTTGCCAGAGCGGGCGCGCAGGTGCTTCTGGTGGATAAGGATGTCGCGTCTGCCGAAGAGACTGCGCGGATGATTGCACAGGAGAATGGGAGCGCGTCGGTGCTCGGCGCAGATATTACAATTGAACATGATTGTCGGGCTATTGCCGAGACTTGTGGCCAGCGCTATGGGCGTATCGATGTTTTGCACAATAATGTCGGCACGCTGAGGGGAGACGGTGGTTCTGTTGATCTGAGTGGTGAAGACTGGCAGCGACTTATGGATATCAATCTCAAGGGGTTGTTTCTGACCTGTAAATATGTGCTTCCCATTATGCGCGCGCAAGGAAGTGGTGTTATCGTCAATATTTCTTCCACGGCGGCTGTGTGCTTTCGCCCCAGGACGCTTGCGTACAAAATCGCCAAGGCGGGGATCAATGCGCTTACGCAGAATCTCGCGCTTGAAAACGCGCCTTATGGCGTGCGCGTGAATGCGATTTTGCCCGGTCTGATGGATACGCCTATGGCGATTGAATCTCGCGTTCAAGATCAGGGTGTCAACCGGGATGCGCTTCGCCAGGAGCGCGCTGCACAGGTGCCTCTTGAACAAAAGATGGGGTCGGCGTGGGATGTGGCTGCCGCTGCGGTGTTTCTCGCTTCGGATGAGGCGAAGTACATTACGGGTGTTTTACTTCCGGTTGATGGAGGATTGAGTGCGCGTGTTGGTTAAATAGGAGGAATTATGAATAAGTCTTTCTGGGTGGGAGTCGGCCATGCCGCATCTGGTCTGGTGGGTATAGCCGCAGTTCGATTTATTTTCGGGTTTGATCTGCCATTTGTTGTTGTTGTAGCCCTAATATGCGGGATAGGAATATATGCATTACAACACGCAACACGACACGCCTATAATATGGGTAAAAAGGACGGGATGTCCGCTGCTCAGAAGGTTGAGCAAGATCGCACAGACGGGGGAGAGGAGAGTTAGAGACAGAATTGAGATGTGTCACGATTAGACGGTCTCTCTTTATGAGGGACCGTTCTTATTTTTTGAGATAGATGCGTTCCGCGTTTTTGTGGAAGAGTTTTTCTTGGTCCGCTACGTCGGCATTGGCGACGATTTCGCGCGATATTTGAACCCAGGTCTGGATATCGGACCGCGTGTTGCATACGGGCCAGTCGCTGCCCCAGACCACGCGATTCCAGCCAAAGCTGGCGATGCAGTGTTCGACATAAGGGCGTACCGCTTCGGTGGTGGCATTTCCCTCGGCGCAATAGGCGAGGACGCCCGATATTTTGCATGCGACATTGGGGAGGGCGGCTATTTGCGCGATGTGGTCGCGCCAGGGGTCTGTTTCGCTGTTTGCAATGTCCGGCACGCCGCAGTGGTCGAGGATGAATTGGACGTTTGGACATTTTTGCGCGAGGTTGCGGGCGATGGGGAGTTGGTCGGCGCGGAAGCAGAGGTCGAAGGTGAGGTTGTATTTTTCGAGCAGGCGGATGTTTGTTGTAAAGTGATCCGATTGGGAGAGGTCGTCGGGCATGGTGTGCAGGATGCGGCGGAAGCCGACGAGTTTGGGGTGCTGAACAGATTCGATATAGGCTTCAAAGTCAGAAGGGGATTCGGGACGGCAGTTGGCGATGACGCCATCGATTATGGCATTGGGTTGTTCGGATAATTCATAAACAAATTGCGTTTCGTCATGCCAGTGGGGGTCATCGGGCGAGGCTTCCATGAAAATGGTGCGGGTGATGCCGCTGTCTTTTGTGAGGGTCAAATAGTCTTCGATGTGGAAGGCTGTGTTTTTGAGTGGTGGGTGTGCCTCGGTCCACGAATAGGGGTATTTGTCCGGGTAGATGAGGTGTTGATGGGTGTCTAAGATGGGGATGCTCATGGGGTTTCCCTTTGTTGTGCTTTACTTTTTCGGAAGCGGGTTTTGCCGGTGGGATTCTTCTATGACGGCGATTTGTGTGCGTACTTGCGCGGGTGCGATGAGGAGTTCGCCGTTGTTTTTGAGGACATCGTAGATGTTGTTGTAGAAACGTGCGGGACCGCTTTCGAGTGAGACGGAGGGAGAACTGTTGTTTTTCTTTTCTTCTTCGAGTGTCCACGTTTCTTCGATCCAGTCGAGCTCTTCGCGGGTGTACTGTCGGTTTACCGACCATGTCCACATGTCGTGTTTGGGTGCTTTTTCGGGGTCAAAATAACGCCATTTGAGTGCTGATGATCCCCCTGTGAGACCGCCATAGGTGCCGTTAATGGTGTAGGTGTCGTTTTGCGGATAATGCAGGTAGTTGCTGACGACGATGTCGATTTGGGGTGCCTGTCGTTCGGGGTCGTACAATGTGACGGTGCAGTGATCGTCGGCGTCGCCTTCAAAGGGGTTGTTGCAGTCCATTCGGGCAAAGACGCTGGGGGTGCGGTCAAAGCCAAAGAGGCAGAGGGCTTGATCGACGGGATGAGGTCCTGTGTTGAGCAGACCACCGCCCCAGTTTTCCTGACGGGTTTGCCAGTCCCAGCGCCGCGAAAAACCGCCCCAGGAGGATCGGATGTACACGATTTTGCCCAGGACGCCCGAGTTGATGATTTCCTGTATTTTGTCGAAGTAAGGTTGCAACCGGTTGTTTTGGAAGGGGGCAAAGACGCGGTTGTTGTCTCTGGCTGTTTGAACGATGTCGTCGAATTGTGCCACGGTTTTGCAGGTGGGTTTTTCGCATACGACATGGGAACCCTCCTGGAGAGCGGCAATGCTGGCGACAGGGTGCAGGGGCTGGTGCAGGGCATTGACAAAGAGATCAAATCCACCTGCTTTGATCATGTCTTGCCAGTCTTCATAAGCTTCGGCTCCAAATTGTTCGCGGGCATCGCGTCTGCGCTCGGGCAATTGATCGGCTACGGCTACAATTTTGAATTTGTCGGGCATCTGGTTCAATTGTTTGGCATGGATGTTGTATCCACTGCGACCCTGGCCGCCGATGGCGACGCGAATGATGTTGTCGTTGGACATGTGCGTTCCTTTGTGAGTTGGGTTTTCGGTATTTTTGTTTGGAAAAGATCAAATGTAATAGGCGATTGAAGGTGCTGTCAACCGATTTCTAAAAAAAGAAAGACCGCGAGATATTTCGACTCGCGGTCTTTCTTTTTACAACGCGCTGCTTATGCTATTCTGTCACCTTCGGCAACAGATCATGTTTGACCCAGCCGTTATCTGGATCAATTTCGAGTGCTTTTTCAAAAGCCGCTCGCGCTGGATCCTTCTCATCGCGATCCATATACGCGATGCCCAGCCAGGCATAGGTCTCGCTGTGTCCCCAAATGGGATGGATGGGATCGGTCGGTTTTTCCTGGGCAAAGAGTTCTGCGGCGCGCTGGAATCCTTCCAGCGCCCGTTCTTTGCTTCCACCCCACATTTGGGGTGTGTTAAAAGCACCGATGGCCGCGCTCAGGACTACGCGCGGATTGTCGGGTGCGAGTTGTTCGGCTTTTTTTAAGAGGTTGCCGGATTTGGGTCCGAGGAATATGCCTTTGATTCCACTCAGGCTGATTTGTCGCCCGTACACGCTTGATAGCAGTGCATAGACTTCGGCAGCGATCGTTTTGGCATCTTCACGAGTGATGTCTTCCGCTTCTTCCAGATGCTCAGCCGCCTCTTTGAGGTGCTTAGACGCCTGGTCTTTGTTCTTTTTGCCTCGGGCTAAGAGATTGTTGGCAATGCGGTAGTCGGTGAGGGCGATGTAGTAATGGCTCCACGCCGATAGGCTTTTATCGGTGAGGGTGCGTTCGAATGTCGCCCGGGCGGTGTACAGGGCGTCGAGATTGCCCTCGCTTACACCCTGTTGAAGGATATTTTTGCCGCTGGTGAAGAGGCTGGCGACGGGTTGTGTGGATTCGTCCGATTTGACAGTCGGCTGGTCAGGGTTTTGTCCATCGGTTGATTCCCGCGCAGCCGCACGTCCTTGTTGTGCGATGATGAAGAGGACGATGGATGCGAGTAAAATGTATTGCATGAGTTTTCTCCTATCAGTCAATACCGGCACTGCGGATTACGGTTTGCAGGGCTTTTACATGTGTGGTTAAAGACTCGCGGCCTTTTTCCGTGAGGCTGTACCAGGTGACGGGTTTTCGGTTTTTAAATCGCTTGTCAACATCAACATAGCCCATGTCTTCCAGTTTTCGCAGGTGCGCACCCATATTGCCGTCGGTTTCTTTTAGCAGTTGTTTCAAACTGCTAAAGGTCATGGTATCGGTGTCGGCGAGGAGTACACAGGCACCAAGCCGAGACCGGTGTTCCAGCAGTTTGTCCAGTTGGGCAAGGCTGTCGGAGGTGTTTTCAGAGGGTGGTTTTTTCATTAGGCTTCATCCATAAGGCACTGATGATCAGGCTGGCGGCTATGGCCAGACCGACCATAGTCCAGGGGTAAGGCGCGAGATAGTCAACAGCAGGAGCCCCCACGATGTGTACGATGCCGGGTAGCAGAAAGCGGCGGTCCAGGTGCAGCCCGGCGAGATAGCAGGTGACACCAGCGATCAGGGTGATGAACTGGTTCATTACCGAAGGTTCCATGGCCAGGCCATGTCGTAGGGCAATGAATACAGTAATGGGAATAACGACAAACAAACTGCCCCAGTGCCAGCCATACCTGGCCCTAAGGCCGTTTCTTATGATGCCTCTCGCCCGCATTGCTCGCTTGGCGATCCAGAAACTGATCAGGAAGCCGATGAAGGTCGCAATGGGCCAATAGAGGTGGCCTATTGCGGGACGAAAATCGTTGACCATATAACCGGCGGTGAGGATGATGGCCCAGAGCAAGGCGATGGCAATGGAGTTGTATTGCATTCTATCGCGCTTTTCAACAGCCTCGCGGACGAAGGCTACATCCTCTTCAAATTTTTGCGTGGGTTGCATTTGATTCTTCCTTTGATAGGTTTTAGAGTTCTCTATTTTTTAGAGTTAATTAAGAAAATAGAGTAAATGGTCTCAGATGTCAATCATTTTTTTTGGAGGTTCAGCAGGAAGGATTTGATAAATTCATCTGGTCAAATAAATTTCTGTCTTCAATGCGCTTTTGTTGTCGCCGCCAATGCCGCCGGCATTTAAGCCGCGTGTGTACATCATCCAGTGACCATTATCGAACTTTTGGTGGGGTCGCGTCCAGTCCCATTGCTCGAGTGCGGGCAACCAATTCGCTGCCGCGTTGTCGGTTTCCGTGAGTTGATCTAAGGAGACCAACCCGCCTTTTTCGTCGAGTATTGCATAAAATAATTCCAGTTCGGGGCTGAACCATTCACACCGCTTTTTGTGCGGGTGTGTTGCAAATGCAAAGTGCAATCTGCCTTTGTGATCTCGGGATAGCGATGTCGCGCGTCCACCTTCCATGTTTAAGCCATCGAGGACTGGGGATAGATCCACAGGCTCCCATCTCGCGTCGCTGCGATGCCACAATACGCCGCTTTGATATCCGGGATATGAGCAGAAGAACCACGGTTGATTGTTTGCATCTACGACGTGATTGCCCACGCGCACACTGTGCTGGCCATCTCCGCCCTGCGGGTCGTGACAAATGGCTCGCATTGTTTCCATTGTCAATGGGTCGTCAAAGCGCGCGCCTTCATTAAACCACGTTTCGCCGCTGTCTTCTGAATACACATGTACTGCTGCGCGTCCCCGGCAATCTGCTGCATGTCCAGATTCTGCAAAGTGAAATTGAAATATTAGATGCAGGGTTCCGTCTGGTCCTGTGGTCAGAGATTGCATGAAATGGTTGTATCCCGCGACCGGGCTGACGGCAATTACACGCGGTGGTTCCCAATTCTGGTTGGCTTTTTTTCGCCGATACCACATGGCCCATCTGTCTCCGCTCTCGCGATGTGACAGGTGAAGAGTTCCGTGCTGATCTACTGCGAAACTGGGATATGTGCCCAATGTGCCCAATGCCTCTGCTTCACTCCAGGTATTTGGGTCTTCAGGATTGTCCGACCACCGATACAGAAATGGTCCGTGATGCGCTCCGACGAAGGCGTGCAATCGCCCATTGCCGTCCAGTATCAGGGCGGGTCCACAGTGGTTGTCAATGCCTTCGCCAATTTGAAATGCCCGGTGCATCTCGCCGGATACTTCGTCACAAACGCCTATCATGATCCTCGCCTGTGTGCCTTTTTCTGATGGGGCATCCAACCATCCGATGAATAATTTGCCATCGCGCCGAATCAGTTTCCCGCTCATGTTATATCCCGTTCCGCGGTCCGATCCCTGCGTTGAAATCAGGTGTCGTGTGTTCAAAACAATCTTCCTTTCTCAATGCTTTCATCCCATCGCCGCGTCATCAGATATTCCATGACGCCATCCATTGCCGAGGGCGTGCCTATCCGTCGCAATGCTTCCAGGGCAAATGCCGCGACGTGACCGTTGGGGTCGGATAATGTGTCGAGCAGGAGAGCTGCGGCAGATGCAGCGTCTTTGCCCAGGCGCGTAAATGCCATTGCGGCGTTGACGCGGACCTGGTCATAGGGCGTCCAGTCGCGTCGGTCGGGCATTTGCCATTCGGGGCGTCCCACTTTGAGCAGTCGCTCGAGTACGGGTATAAATTCTTCGCTATCTTTCCGAATGCTGCCCAGCGCATCTGTGGCTGTGCGCACAACGCAGTGAGACGCATCGTCAAGACAGCGCGTGAGTGCAGGGACAGCTTGTGCCGCCAGAGTATCCATTTCACCGAGTGCAAAGGCCGCGTTGATGCGTGCCCATTCGCTCGGGTTGTCCAGTAGCCCAATCAGCGCATTTAGCGAAGGTGTGCCTATGGCGACAAGTGCATGGGCAGCATCTTCCATCGATATGGCGCCTTCATTCCAGGATGTGGGTACGGGGTCCTCGTCTTTGTGTGCGGCGACATTTAAGAGGGCTTCTGTCAGGGGCTGTACTGCGGGTTGACCTATTGCGCCCAGGGTATATACAGTCGCGAGGCGCGTCCACTGGTCGTCGGTATTGAGCTTGTTAATCAGTGCTGGAATGGCATCGGCATTTTTTGTTGCGGCTATTGAGTGCATGGCTGCGAGTCGTTTGTCCAGGTTGTTGTGATGCAGGTCTTCTAATTCACAAATTGCAGGGTCTGATGCGCAAAAACTTTCGTATCGATCCTTTTTGCCATAGAGCCAATCCCATATATGCGACCAGATTAGGTGCAGATCATGCGGCGTTTTATATGTTTCGGGGTTTCGCCAGATATGATCCTGGCAATCCCACGAGGGTTCGGTCGGTTCTTCGGCGCGCACGTAAATAAATTTTATCATATGACGGGGTTGGCGAAGCGCGTTGATGCCTGCCGCGTGTCCTATATCAAAGTGCGTGATTGATACTGTGCCGGCTTTACCGGCTATTGGAATGGCGTTCTGGCGGTCTTCATCTGTCAATCGCCTGTGATACTGTGTGCCGGGAATCGCGTGTGTGGGACCGATTTCAACGGGTGAATCCTGCGGATAGTACATGATGCGCGCAAAGCGCGGGTAGTGCTGGCGCGGGCGCCCCAGAGGAGTGTAAGAATCTTGATGACAATTTTGAGCGAGTGTTCTGTGTGTTGCGTCGGGCGAGATGTAGTGACAAAACCGATGCGGGTGTTCGATGTAGCCCGGGCCTAGTACGCTGATGAGCGCGCCCCGCACTTCTGGGCTGTTTAAGATGCGGTCCATCTCGGGGACGCGGGGTAGCACGTTGTTGCCGTAATTAAACTCTTCATCCACCATTAGTTGCAGTTTTTGCCGAATTGTCTCGTGCAGGTCATCGGGCACATTTGGCTTAAAAATCACGTATCCGTCTGCGATATATTGACGCATTTGCTCGTCGTGAAACAATTTTGGATCTTCTCGTTTGCCATATCCCATATCAGCGTTCTCCTGTTCTATAGCGGAAATGATTAGCGTGGATTGGGTACTGATATATAGTACATAATTTTACCTAAAGATGCTTATAAAAATATGTCAAATTAGGTCTTGACATCCCACAATTTATCGGGTTATATTCTAACAAAAGGCGATATGAATCGTCAGGCGGCATTCCGCTCGAGAGGGTTCTTGCCCGCGTGTTTTACATCTGGTCTTTTTTCCCGTCGGACTTGTTACCGCCATTCGGTAACCCGACTTGGATACCGTTCCTTAGACCTTCGCGCAAACACACAGGGCATAGAGAGTTCATCGGACCGCGAGTGGGTGTGACGGGCCGCAATACTCACAA
Source organism: Candidatus Latescibacterota bacterium (assembly GCA_965205975.1). Lineage (GTDB taxonomy): Bacteria > Latescibacterota > UBA2968 > UBA2968 > UBA2968 > VXRD01. The sequence continues at coordinate 2,530,219 of OZ242195.1, read as the reverse complement.
GAGGAGGTTACTATGCCACCAATCTGTATCCAGCGGTCGGGTGTTAGGGCCTCTCACCCGATCGGCTGACATAGGAGGTTCTATGACTTGTAGTACATAAATGGCCGCGATAACAGGGATCGCGGCCATTCTTTTATTTATAAGCGATTAGCCTATCCCAGCCCCAGTCCTCTTTTTTATCTGCGTTCATCTGCGAAAAACGCTCAAATTACTCGCGTTTTTTTCTGCGGATCACACCAAATACGCAACGCCCACTTTTGCCATTCCCGCATTGTTGTGTCCCACGTTGGGCACTGTGTCCAACTGCCAGTTAAATGGCACGTTTAGTGCTTCGGCTTCTCGTTTTGCCGTTTCAAAAAATGTATGACCGCGCTCAAAACGGTGTGCGCCCTGCATCATCGCCTGCGGCGTGCGTCTCAATTTGGGGTGGTTCACATCTACATCATCAGTGCCCAGGAGTACCACAACTCGCTGGCTTAGAGACCGTTTTAGGTCCGCGACAGTTAGGCCCGACCCGGACAGTGCATAGGGATAGGTCTGTTCGAATGTGGGCATGGTGTACCATCCTGCGTTAGCCGCTACAAAGATATGTGCATGTGACTGAGGCATGAAGTACAAAAATCGGTGTACAAACTGGCTGCCGGCTGAATGCCCATAGAATCCGTAGGACGATGCCCGGAGTCCCACATGTTTTTTGACGTGATCAAAAATGCCTTCAATTATTTGGAAGGACCAATCGACCATGGCATTTCGCGTGCCATCTTCGGCAAATACATTGCCGAGGTTAAATGTTGTTTCATCGGGGTAATTTGCCTGTGAAAACTCTGGAGCCAATAATAAAAAGCCATGTCTATCGGCATGACCGGCCCAGGTGTCGCGATAGGTGCTGGCATTGCGTGAGGCTCCGTGCAGGGCAAATACTACTGGTAGGTCAGCAAGATGGTCTTGCGGGCAATGATACCATACTTTGACGCGATCAAAATTAAATGCTCCGGAACCTGATTCCATTTTTTCCTCTCTATTGTTCTGCAAACCGTTCAACGGCATTTCGGATTGGCGCGACGGTTTGCAGATAGTCGTAGATGGCACCGAGGTCTTCGTCTGTCATGCCCGCGTACATTGTCCAGGGCATCACGCTGTTCATACCATCTTGCAATAGAATTTGCTTTGCGTTTTCCCCGGCAAATTGCTTGAAACGCCCGATGAAATACTCTTTTTTCCAATGCCCAATTCCCGTTTCTACGTCGGGTGTAATATTGGCCGATTGTACGGTTTTTCCACTGGGCAATTGAAATTGAAATCCTCCAGCGAATTGCATGTCTTCAACAGGCTGTCTTTGTGCTTGATCATGAGGCGTATGGCAAGTGGCACATCCGGCAATGGTCGCCAAATACTTGCCATAAGCAACGGGGTCTGAACGATCAACCGGTTTGGGGAGTTTATAGGGTTCTGGCATTGTGCGTACTATCAGGTTCATGGGAAAATTCAATTTGGACCGCGGTGGGATATGGTCAATGGGAGATAGGGTACGCACATAAGCGACAATGGCGTCAATATCTGCCGGCATGAGATTTCGATATGCGCGATAGGGCATGAGTGGGAAAAGTGGATCGTCGTTTTTATTTACGCCGCTGGTAAAAGCTCGGATGATTTCGCCATCTGTCCAATCTCCCAAAGCTGCCGGAGTGATATTGGGTGCGATCAAGGTGCCTGGAAATCCCGCTGTTTCGGGAAATACCTCGCCGCCTTTGCCCTCGGTGCCCGGCAGCGGTGGCGCAGAATAATGCGCCCAATCCCGCGTTGAATGACATTCGAGACATACCGTGACGTGATTGGCTAAATAACGTCCTCGCGCGATCTGTTCGGGTGTTCTCGACACGCGAATATTATAAGGCGGATCTACTTTGGGAAAATTGGTCTTCAGATGGTAGGCAACGCCCAGCACACCCACAACTATAACTGTTACAATTACGACCACCCACTTCATTTGCATATTTCTCCGAGTATGACATCCATACAAAATCTATCGCAAACGATAGATTCATCTGTATAAATTGTCAAGAGTCGTATTTTGTCTATTGACTTAATATAAAAAATTAGTATTATTTATATAGAATAGAACATATCCGTCCGCACTACTCAAAGGGGGAAAGCCATGCAGACTTTCAACGAATTGCGCGACCGGGAAGAGGATAGAATTAGCTTACAATTCAAAGTTGCCATGGGCATTATAGGCGTAATTTTTGCGATTACTCTGGTTTATAGTGTTCTCAGTTTCTGACACACAACATCACATGTAGCCCCAACGCGGAAAAGCGTTGGGGCTTTTTTATTTGTTTTTTTCTACGGCATTTCGCATTGCCACCATTTGACCGATGGCATACGCCCAGCCAATGCGCGTATCTGGTGTATCGCCGAGGATGCCCGGCGTGTGGTCGGGGTCGATCATGCCGTTGTAACCCACCTCTTGAAATGCCTGAACGCAGGCAAACATATCGCATTCGCCGTCGTCGTGAAAGGTCTCGATATACTTAAATCGAGGTATTTCCACTTTCACGTTTCGGAAATGCACGGTTCCAATGCGATTCCGCGATCCAAAATAGCGAATCATCTCGACTGCATCCGCGCCTTTTTCCGTCATTACGCCCGTGTCGTAAAAAATGCAATTTGATGGGCTGTCTATCACTTCGATCAACCGTTGCATGCCCGCGATATCGCCCAGGGGTTGGGCAACGCCGCGATATTCTGGAACCGGTGGATCATTGGGATGTGCGGCCAACTGTACACCCGCTTTTTCTGCCGTTGGGACTGCGTTTTTCAAAAAATAGGTCAGGTTGTCCCACATTTCATCCATCCCAATTCGTCCGATTGAATTAAGAGGTGGGAGATTGGCGATCCGCTCGTTGTCAAAATCTCGCAGATCTGCGCCACCGCGTCCCACACCTCGCTGCGCCGCATATCCTTCTGAGGCTCTGAGGGCTGTGAAACTGTAGTTCAATGCCCGCAGTCCCAGCCGTCCTGCGATTTCGATATTGGCTTTTATAATTTCCAAATCGTCTTCTCTGCCCGGTTGGCCCATTAATACGCGCCCTGAAATACCCAGTCCCGCGATGAGAGGCATTAGATCAAATGATTCGATCCTCGCTTTGATGCGTTGCAATTCTCGTTCGTCCCATATCCCACCCTGCGCGCCTTTTGGTCCCGTTTGTGTCGGCGGTACCAGTTTGCGTTCGCCAGTTCCCGGTTCTGTACGCCATCGCGTTGGTATCGATACCGCATCGACCCCAATTTGTCGATAAAAGCGCAATGTCTGTTTTGAAATATCGCCAATACCTTTGCCTATTTTGATTTGTGGCATTGCGGTTGTTCTCCTTTTTTGGTAATGTATTTGGTCGCTGACAATTGATAACTGACTACTCATGATAGATCAACTCAAAACTGAAATGAATCGCCGATTTGGTGTTGCACCTGCCGATGTGCGCGTTGTACGATCGCCCTATCGGATATGTCCGCTTGGCGCACATATTGATCACCAGCTCGGGCAGGTTACGGCTATGGCTATTGATCAGGCTGTGTACCTCGCTTTCGCGCTATCGGGCGATGGGAATACGCATCTTCAGAGTCTTACTTTTGAGGGCGAGGTCTCGTTTGCACTGGACGATGTGCCCGACAAAATAGATGGGGATTGGGGCAATTTTCCGCGTGGCGCAGTGCGCGCATTGCAGCAAGAAGGCCATAAACTCACGCGCGGAATTACGGGGCTTACGGCGGGCAGAATGAACGAAGGGGGGTTGAGTTCTTCGGCCGCGATTGGCGTGGCGTATTTGCTCGCTTATGAAGAGGCCAATGATTTGTCCCTGTCGCCCGCAGATAATATTCAGCTTGATCAGGCGATTGAAAATGGCTACCTCGGTCTCAAAAATGGCATTCTGGATCAATCGGCGATTTTGTTATCGCAAAAGGGCTTTCTCACGGTGATTGATTGCGCTTCGGCTACGCACGAATTGATTCCCCGGTCCAATACTATGCCAGACTTTGATATTCTGATTGCCCAATCGGGTTTGCGCGAGGCTCTGGTTTCGACGGGGTATAACACGCGGGTAGATGAATGCGCCCAGGCAGCGCGAATATTGCTCAATGCCGTGGGGCGTTCCGATCGAGAACCTCTGCTTGGCAATATTGCTTTTGAAGAATACAAAATGCATAAAAACCTGTTAAGCGGCGCCCCTGCCAAACGCGCCAGACATTTTTTTACAGAATCTGAGCGCGTGCGTCTGGGTATTGATGCCTGGCGCGCTGGCGACCTCAAGACGTTTGGCAGGCTGATCGCCGAATCGGGGCGCAGTTCTATTGAGAATTACGAATGCGGTAGTAAACCTCTCATTGATCTCTATCGTATTCTCATTGAAACCGATGGGATTTACGGTGCCAGGTTTAGCGGTGCTGGTTTTCGGGGTTGTTGTGTTGCGCTGGTTAATCCCCAAAAATCCAGTGTAGCGATTGAACAGGTTCAATCGGCTTATCGCATCAAATATCTCGATTTGTCAAAAAATGCCCCGGTTTTTATTTGTCAACCCGACGATGGAGTCAGGATTCTGTGAAAGCTATTATTCTTGCGGCGGGATACGCCACGCGGCTGTATCCTCTTACCAAAAATTTTCCCAAGCCTCTGCTCAAGGTAGGGGGCAAGACGATTCTCGATCACTTGCTTGAACAGATTAAAGCTATTGCAGATATCGATGGTGTTTATGTGGTGACCAATCGCCGATTTTACGGGCACTTTGCCGATTGGGCGCGTGCAAATAGAGCGATAAAGACCGGGGTGGAGACTGAGATACTCGACGATGGTACGACCTCTAATGACAATCGTTTGGGGGCTGTGGGCGATATCCAGTTTGCGATTGAAGCGCGCGATATTGCCGACGATGTCCTCGTTCTCGCTGCGGATAATATTCTGCTGTTTTCCCTCCAAAAATTGGTCAATAAATTCAAATGCAATCCCGTCTCCCATATTGCCGTGCGCCACAATCCCGACTACGATGATCGCAAGTGCCGGGGCAATGTCCGGTTAGACAAAGATAATCGCGTTTTGCAATTTATTGAAAAACCCGATAGACCTATTTCCGAGTGGTCGGCATCGCCGGTTTATATTTATCCGGCGTCGATACTGCCCCGTTTTAAAGAATATATTGCCAACGGGGGCAATCCCGATGCGCCCGGGCATTTTTTGGAGTGGTTGCATACATGCGAAACTGTTTATGCTTACGATATTGATGGCGGTGTTCTCGATATTGGTAACCGCGAGTCTCTGGCCGAAGCGCGGGCGTTTTTTCAATCCAACGATAGCTGATCTTCCGCGTGCATTGACATTGTGTATTTCAAGCTCTATCTTGTAGAAAACCGAATTTCTGGTAACCCCAAAACAAAGGATTTCTCTCTATGGCAAGCGTCAATATTATCCGTCACAAGCCTATTCCCATTTTTTGTAGTACAGCCGAAGTCGTTATGACTTATGACGACGACCAGGTCGTGCGCCTCGTTGAACCCAGCGGCAATGTGGGCACGCAGTATCCCAATGAACTCGGGTCAGAGTGGTTTGGCACCATTGAGAATCTGAGTCTGGGCCTTGTTCGCGGGGGCGCAAATTGGGGTGATGTGTACAAAACCGATGTCCTGTGGACGACGCCATCTGATCGCCGTGAAGACTGCGAGGCTTACCGAGATGCGTTTAATGCCGTATATGGCCCTATGATTGATGCTGTGACGGGTTGTGAACTCAAATCTAATCGCATGGCGCGTTTTACCCATGGGGAAGGGTTTCCAGATCCAGTAGCACTTTTTGAGGTGGAAATTAAAGCTGTTACGGGCGAGGATATTTCCTTTGGCGATGGGAAGATCGAATACGGTGCGTGGACCGATCACCAACCCAGTGGTGCGTCGGTGATGCACACCGATGCCGGAGGCAATACGGTTACGACACTTGGGGATGATCTCAAGCAAGAGATGGAATTTGTGCTCGTAGAACAGTACGAAAAAAAGCTCGCGGCTGACAATGTGGATTTCAGAACGCAGACTGCACATCTCGAGGTTCTCGTGGCGATTGACGACAATCCTTCGGCAACCTGGGCGCGCATTGAAACTGTGCGCGAAGTGATTGCCGATTATTTTGGCGACCACCGCCCTGCAGGTAGAATTTATCCGGTCTCGCGCATTCCCAATCTCGATGGCATTGTTGAACCCCAACCGCGCTGTGTTACCGGCGATGTCGCTATTGATCGCTCGGGGGAGATTGTCGATGGGTTTAGTACCTGGACAGCCATTCGGCGGCAGGGGGTCTCCGAGGTACTCGTGAGCGGTGTGGGGGGAGACGATGCAGATGCTATTCTCAATACGATTGATGGGCATATCGTGGCAGCAGGCGGCACAGGGCTAATAGAAAATGGGGTTTTTAACAATGCGTACATTGTGGCTGCGGAGAGTAGTGAGGCTTCGCGCGACCGTTTGACTACTTTCAATGAACAATTTTCGGGCTACTATACAGGTGTGGCACCTTCTGGCCGAACCGCCCAATTTGTTCCCGGTTTTATGCGCGAAGACCACATCTGTGGCATATCAAATCGCTCGATATTTGCGGGGTAAAATTACCCTTTTATCAATTGCATTACTTCTTCGAACAACGCTCCGTTTGTGCCCACGGCTTCGTTGCCCCAGATGGTCGCTTCGCCGCTCCACGTCGTGAATGTGCCGCCCGCTTCTTTCAGGATGGGCGCGAGGGCGGCGCAATCCCATACGCTCATAATGGGGTCGAGCATGATTTCTGCACGCCCGGTTGCGACGAGCATGTGGCCATAACAATCGCCCCAGCCGCGCACGAGTTTGGCGCGTGAGCAAATCCGGTTTATGGCTTCGCCTCGCCCATGCCCATTCACGAAATCGGTCAAAATCACGGTTGCGTCCTGAATATCCGATATATCAGATACCTTTGCGGGGCGACCATTCCATGTGCAACCCAATCCACTGGCAGCACAAATCATTTCATTTAGTGCTGGAAAATGAACGACGCCAACGGCGGGTTTGTCCTCGACCTCTACGCCGACCATTACCCCGTAGAGCGGTACGCCGTGTACGAATGATTTTGTGCCGTCAATGGGGTCTAAAATCCACCGTCGTCCGGTTGTGCCTTGTTTGTCTTCGTGCTCTTCTCCCACAATGCCGTCATTGGGAAAGCGCGTTTCGATCATTTCCCGCAATTTTGTTTCAGCTCCTTTATCTGCGGCTGTTACAGGTGATTCATCCGCCTTTTCCTCTACTTCGACGCCGGTCTGAAAATACTGTAGCGTGATCCGCCCGGCTTGCCAGGCGGCATCTGTTGCAAAATCCAGTACTTCTCGCAGTGTGTCTGCCATTTTTTTCCTCGAAAGGTTATTCAATATGGAACATCCCGAACACAGCGGTGCTGTTCGCACCTATCTCGATTCTCTTTATGCCGATGAACTGCGCTATGTCGCGTGTCGAGCAGTTGATCGCGAATCTTTTTTTCAATGGCAAGACGAGGCGCGTCCGGTGCTTCAGCATATGCTGGGCCTTGAAAGTATTGGCGCGTCTCTGGGCGATCACACGATTCAGGTGCAACTCAGTGCAGCACAAGATATGGGCGATTATACGTTGCAACCCGGCGTTATTACTACCGAGCCGCGTTTTGGTTTGCCGTTCTGGTATCTCCTGCCCAGGGGTGATGGCCCTTTCCCGCTCGCTGTTTTGCCTCATGGACACGATAAATACGGAATGGATACGTATATTGGGAAATCGCGCGATGACGACCATCGCAAGAAGATCGAGGCCGAAGACCGCGATGTTGCTGTTCAGGCGGTCAGGCGCGGGTTTGCCGCTATTGCGCCCGCTGCCCGCGGTACGAGTACTACGGCTATTCCCGATATTAACAAGCGCCACGATAACCGCGATTGCCGCAGCCAGTTCATGCATGCTTTGCTCGCCGGGCGCACGGCGACGGGTGAGCGCGTGTGGGATGTGATGCGTCTTATTGATTGGGCACAGGATATTCCCGAGATCGATACATCTACGATTCTGGTTATGGGCAATTCGGGCGGTGGGGTGATTACCTGCTATGCCGCCGCGGTTGATCCCCGCATTACTATTGCTGTGCCAAGTTGTTCTTTTTGTACGCTTGTGGGCACCAGTGGTTTGATTCACCATTGCGATTGCAATGGCGTGCCCGGCATTTTGCGCTTTGGCGAGATTTGGGATGTTACAGGTCTTATTGCCCCGCGCCATCTCTGTATTGTGAATGGGAAACAGGATACGCTATTCCCTGTACCCGAAGTCGATCGCGCAGTCAAAGGTATTGCGCGTCTCTACGAGGTCGCCGGTGTGCCCGATCACGTCGAACACCACTACGGTGCCGCGGGCCACCGCTTCTACAGCGATCTTATGTGGCCGTTTGTTGAAAAAGTGAGATGAAGGCAACTAAGGACAGGTATCCTTGGTAAGCAAGCGTGCATGTTTTTTGTTTTGATACACTTTACCACCGACCAGATTGCGATTCTTAAAGTCCTGGTGCAATGCTTGGTCGCTGGAGACCAGTACTTTTACGTTTGCGACAATGGCTAATGCAATAATATGCGGGTCATCGGATTCTATTTTGCCTGTCAGTTCATTCACTTTTTGTTGCACATCTGGCGCAGGTACCTCTTTGAGTTTCTCGGCTTGTTTCAATAGTTTTATTAAATCTGTCACGCCCCCTCTTTCCCATTCTTCGTCAAATTTCCTGGTATTGGTGTAAGCTATTTTGCCGTTTTTGTTTTCCAACCAATTCCACAAGGGTTGCATGTCTTCATTGTCTTGATCCTTAAATTCGCCAAACATATTGGCATCCAAAATAACACACATATTAGTCCTCAAAACCCATGAGCCGTCGATATTCTTTCATGAAAAATTTTCTGTAATGCGTCGGCACACCAATCATATTACCCGTCTTATCAAAGCTGATATTATGCACATTGACAACGCGTCCCTTAGGTTCTAAATAGATTAGCGACACATCTTTGGGGCTGATGGTGCCTTTCCTGATTTCAATGCGTGCGCGGTCAATCATGTAATCGCTATGCGTTTCAACGATGAAAGACTGATCACCCTGGCTTGCCGATGTCGCCATTAAAGAAGAGAGTTGGGCTTGCGCCGTTGGGTGTAGATGGACTTCAGGCTGTTGTAATAAGAAGTAGGCGTTATGCCATTGTGCAAGAGGAGAAGGACTTAAAATATGCACCAAAATTGGCAAAATCTGACTGACTCCATATCCTACGTCGATGATATTGGAATTGGGTCCCCTCACCTTAATTTTTATTTGAAATGGAGCACTCAGGGATCCGCCAAGAGTTTGAATTTCGATGTTCTGAAATAATCCCGAACTCTTGCCAAATTCGACCAATGCTTGTTTCAAGGCTTCCCATTCGTCTTTTTTTGTTGATTCTATCCGCATTAGCCGCATTGGTACATCGCTTCCTTCGGGGTCATTAAATTCCCTTGTAGGATCATAAGTCCGTTTGGGGCGTGAGCGAACCGGCGCTGTACTAAATACGGATATGCCACGCAGATCTCCCAGGCCTCCAATCTCTTCATACTTTTTTTCTATATATTCTGCTAAGGAACTTTCATTCTCTGTCAAATAGAAATGATTTAAAAGGTAAGAGAGGGTACTATGATCCAAGAAATTAGCATCTACACCTACATAATGACTACGAATTCCTTGAAAAGAGGCTAAATTTATACCCTTTCTCTCTCCCTCTTCTGTTTTGAAAACGATCTCACCATCGGTGAATTTTATTGTTACGGACTCGATAGCAGGCTCAAGTCCATCCTTTTTTTGCACACATTCAACGGTGTATTCGACATCTTCACGATCACCAGTAAAAGTAAATCCCAGCTTAAAAGCGTTGCCTTTTGGTCTGCTATTTCTGACAATATCTCGAAAGATACCCATTGAATAGGGCTCTGAATTGAAATTAACTACTCCCTCCTTCAAATAATTTGCCAATACCTGAAAACATGCCAGTGCTGTTGTCTTGCCTGTGCTGTTTTCTCCAACCAAAAAAGTCAGGGGCCGAATTTTAAATTGTTGGCGTTCGGCAAAACAACGCACCTCTTCCATTGTAAATTGAGTTATGTTCATGAGGGCACCTCCTTGTAATAAGGATGTACTTTAACCCGCACAGCCCATTCGGTCCATTCTCGCTCGAGTGATTTTACCAATTCGGGATGTTCTGATGATAGATCGCTGGTTTCACAGCGGTCTATTTCCATATCGTAGAGTTCCCAATCTCCGTTGGGGTATCGGGTATTGCCTTTCAGCAATTTCCATTTTCCCCTGCGTATGGCGCTGGCTTCAAAGTGATCGAAGCACAGGCTGCGTTCGGGCAGGTTTTGTGCGTTGAATAGGGGAACAAGGCTCGTCCCTTCTTGTGGGTGAATGCGTTCTCCATTGTGCGTTTCGGGATATTCGGCTCCGGTAATTTCGCATATAGTTGGCATGATGTCAAACAGGTGCATGGGGGTGCGAACCCAGCGGTCGGGTTGCGCAATCCCTTCGGGCCAATGGGCGATGAATGGGCTGCAATTTCCGCCTTCGTGGTTGTAGTGTTTGTACATGCGCAGCGGTGTGTTGCTCAGGCACGACCACGCGCTGCCCACAGAGTGATAGGTGTCCGGTCCACCGATTTTTTTGAGTTCTTCACCTGTGTGGAGATGGGTGACGCCCGATCTGCTGCGCTCGTCAAATCCAAAGGGTCCCCATTCGTAACACGCGCCATTGTCGCTTGTAAACAGGATGAGTGTGTTGTCCAGGTCTCCTGCTTTTTCCAGACGATCAATGATTCTGCCTATACCGCGATCGATATGCTCGATCATCGCAGCGAATACCGCCATGCGGTAGGCGAGATCTTCCTGTCGGTCTTGGGGGAGATCCTCCCACGCGGGATTCTGTTTGCCGCTATACCCGTTTGCGATGGCATCATTTTCTTCAATAGGGACTATTGAACGCGGTGTGAATTGCCAGTTCTCTGTTGCTAGGCCGGATTTTTTCTGGCGGGCGTAGCGTTCACGGCGCAACACATCCCAACCTCGGCGGTAAATATCGATATATGAATCGCGGGTTTCTGCTGGGGCATGTAAGGGAAAATGTGGAGCCGAGTGGGCGAGGTAGAGGAAATAGGGATTGTGTTTTTGTTGTGCCTGTTCGATAAATTCTATGGCGTAATCGTTGAATGCTTCTGTTGCGTAGTATGCATCGTCGGTAAAAGAAAGTTCGGGTGTTCGAGTTTCGGGATAGCGATGATAATAAGACGGATCCCATTGTGGAGCGCTGTGGCCTTTGATGAATCCGTAGTATTCGTCAAATCCCCGGTCTGTTGGGTTAGATTGATCGCCAACGTGCCATTTTCCAACGCCGTACGTGCTGTAGCCCTCGGTTTTTAGGACTTCGGCCAATGTCACGCAGTTGTTGTTTAGCCTGCCCAAATAGGCCGGTCCCAGTTCGGCGGTTTGATCTCTTCCCGTAAAATTGGCGATACCAGCTTGATGGGAATACAGTCCTGTGAGCAGCGAAGCCCGCGAGGGACAACAGCGGGCAGAGTTGTAACTTTGCGTGAATCGCAAGCCATTTGCCGATAGGCGGTCCAGATTGGGCGTCCGGATCTCGCCACCATAAGAGCCGAGATCCGAATAGCCCATGTCATCTACGAGAATGACAATGATATTGGGTTTTGCCACAGTTTTTTCTCCAATGGTTAGGATACTTTACAAAACATTGGTTACACGACGACCATGCGTCGCAGACTATAGAATAGAAGGAAGGCTGTCTCGCCTATCACCTTCACGCAAGACAGCCCTCATCACCTCAATGTTGTTTTGTGCTGTCTTGAGGTCAATCTTCCGGCTTGGTCTGCCAGACCGAGAGGGTTGCAAGTTCTTCAGCGTGATGCTTGCGCTCGTCTTCATCCTCAATCACCGAGGCAGGCAAAACAATGTCAGCGTGAAACGGGTTGCCTCCATTCGGAAGAGGGGAAGCGACCACCTGTCGCCCACTTGTCGCCGCATCCCTGACCACCACCACAGCCCATCCATAGAACCTCCGATTGCGTGCAGAAGCTCGTTGCTCTGCAATCACAACGAGATCAGTCATTGCACCCATTGACAGGCGATCGACAGATAATTCATTTCGCCTTGGATTCTCTCGACTTTCTAGAAATACATGACTTGGTATCTGCCCTCGTTTCGCTCTCCGAGCCGTTTTGCTGGAAAAGACGCCACGTCCGAGTTCTTCGTCAGGAGCCATCCCTGTGATATTATTTTGCAATTTGCTCTCCAGTAGCGTCTCTAAGTTCCTTCAATGCCTCCATTACGAATGCGTCTGGAAGTGTTGCTGAATTTGAATAGCGTGCTCGTCTCCAGTTCGCCCCCAAACTCACCAAGCACAATACTTGACCTTCTGGCTCGAATAACAACGCCACCGACTTACGAGGCCCACCCCTCACATGGATAGCGATTTCCCCATCGGGCATCGGATAGACCTCGTACCGGCAGGCCCAGGTATCATAAAGGCTACGCAGCACCTGTTCGGCATTCCTTAGGGCCTCGTCCGAAGGACGGAGAAAACCTTCTTCCTCTGCCTCAAGTCGTGCGTCTTGGAGGTCTTTTAACGCAGCTTCGAGATCGGGGTCTATAACTTCGTCAAGGGGTGTATTTCTTAAAATTATTTTGTCATAATGCATAGCTACAGTTTCAGACTGATTATAGACCTTCTCTTTTTGAAAAAGATCTACCTTTTGGAATATTGGGGGGCCATAAGGATTTTTGCCCTCAAGAATGTGCGGTATTCTGGGAAACTTAATTTCGTGACCGAATAGGTTTTGATCCAATTCAGGACAGGGCACGGGTATTTGAAAACAGTAGTTGGATACAGAAAGCCAAAAAACTAGTGATGGCATATCCACTTCTTTTGATCTTTTTAAGAGCATTGCGAATAGTGTATTTTCCATTGGAGCAGGGCCGGGGATGAAGGTTTGTATCATAAACGGCCTGAAATATGGATATTTGTCAATGTCATTTCGTATCAGCCATTGTCTGGTGAGGTCCAATTGTGGGAGAATATCTTGGTGAGCCAAGGCGATAGCCATCTTCACGAGGGATTTATACACGCCCAGTGGTGAATATGGTTGCTTCTGTATCTCGATTTCCGCAGTATTTGATTTCTCGTTGATATGAACAATCTCATCCCCATAGGTACTAACCATTTTTACGCCATCTTCTTCCACATCTATTCTCGACAACTTCTGTTTGGTCTTGTAGCTTGGAACTCCTTGCTTACCTGGGATTTGTGAAAGAGTACGCATCCCTCCTAAGTATTTGGATAGGTCGTCATCATATCCATTGCCGAAGAACTCATTGCATGAGTTGCATTCATCTTGTGAGAATATCTCGTTATTGCCTAACAAGTGCGGTATGGCATGCGCTTCCTTGGAAAAAGAAACCTCTGGACTTTCTTTGTGGCAATATCTACAGAATCCAGATTGGCCTAACACGATCTTTCCTGACCCGGTATTCACGGATTTTATCAGAGAGTATGTCACGCGATATATCTCCTTGATGAGTAGCGCATGTCAGTGTTATGCGCGGCAGACTGAGTTGAGGGGCAGTGATTCCTGTTTTCGACATAAGGAAATATGGCGTAACAGCGATTTTTGTCAAGATGGTTTCAGCTTTATCGCTAATGCCAGTGCTTACACCAACTGTCTTTTTGGGCATTACCGCGATCCTATGATCGCCTTCGTCTTCGCTTTGTTTTTGGAGCGGAGAGGGGGGTGATCATTTTTTCGTATAAAACGAGTAGGTGTTCGATGTGTCGTGGTCGGAGGGAAATGGGGAACGGCGGTACAGGCGATCAACTGTATGGTCGAGGGCTTGGCGTGCCTTGCGGAGATTGACGGGCATGAGGTCGGGGTCGTAGAGGTCGGCGAGGGTGGCATTGGGATGGGTAGCGCGGGCGGCGAGTATAGCTTCGGCGTAGGGTGTGAGGCGTTGTAGTCGTTCTGCGGGGACAGGGGGGAGGGGGAAGGTGTTGTACACTACGCCCACGGAATACATGTAGTCACTCTTCATCCGTCCGGTGACCATCCGCATCCAGGCCATGTGCATAACGGAGGTGAGCAGGGCGAAATCACAAAGTGTGGCGTTTGGTAATAGGCGGAGCTTATCGCTCGGAATTACAGGTGGTTTTAGCCATCCAAGTGGGATATAGTCTCGCCGCTCGGAACTGACTTGCGGCACGACAAGAAAGGAATCCGTGGGAATGACGTTGACATGGTAAAGCGTCGGCGTCTCGGCGAGGGCTTGGGTGGGCTTGCTTTTGCTCGCTAACCGATAGACGCGGACAGCGGCGATGCGCTCGCGGACTTTCGGTAGGGTTTTCAGGACTTGGGGTGGCACATCGGTCAAGCGCAATATCCAACGTTTTCCGCCTTGCAAAAACTCGCGGCTTCCCACAAAGGGACGCAGATATGGCTCGGCACCCGATTCTTCGCGCAAAAACGCGGCGCGTTCATCGGCGTCGAAAATGTAGTGTCCGCCATCGATGGGCTTAGAGCCAGTGATCAATCTGGATAGTCCGTTAATTGGTCGGTATTCTGATTTTACTACAATGCGCGGATTGGCGAGTCCACCCGCGTCGAATAAGTAGGGCGAGATGACTGAATGTTGGCTCTCGTGTGGCTCGCCTTTGGGCTGGTCGTAGGAAAATAAACGCTTCTCTCGCGGTGCATCATCCCGTTTGGTCAGTCCGATGATGACGACGTGAACATGCGCCATACCACGGGCGTCCGATCCCCAGGCAAAGGTGCGGTGCGCGAAGGCGATGTCCAGCTTGTAGCGGTCAAATAGGATTGGCCAGAGTTGCGCCACTTGTTCGCCCTGCGTGATGGAATTGGTCGCTACAAAACCGATCTGTGCCGTGCCTTGTTGCACGTATTCACCGGCCTTGATAAACCACGCGGTGACGTAATCGAGGGTGCCCCCGCTTTTGCCCAACGCGGCGATGTGGCGTACCTGTTCGCGTTGCGCTGGCGATTGGAATTTTGCACCCACAAACGGCGGATTACCCAGCACATAAGAACATTCGCTGGACGGAAGAAGGTCATTCCAATCGGTCTCCAACGCGTCTCCGTGCCAAATATGCGGCGACTTTTCCAGCGGAATGCGTGCATAAGTCTGGCCGAACTCCAGGCTCAGGCGATTGTTCATAATATGGTCCATCATCCACAGTGCGACTTCGGCAATGTGAGCTGGGAACTCTTCTAACTCAATACCGTAGAATTGATCCACATCAACCACTGAAAGCGACTTTGCCCAGACGTCCAGTTGCCCGTATGGGCGAAGCTCTTTGAGTACCTCGATTTCCAACGTCCGCAACTCGCGGTAGGCGATGATGAGAAAATTGCCGCAGCCGCAGGCCGGATCGAAAAAGCGTAACTCTCCGAGTCGTTCCTGAAAGGCATACAGATCAGGAATACGACGACTGTCTCGGCGGGACTTGAGGTGGCTGAACTCAGCACGCAAAGCATCGAGAAACAGCGGTTCAATGACCTTGAGAATGTTCTTTTCGGTGGTGTAATGCGCCCCCTGTGCCCTGCGCTCGTCCTTGTCCATGACGGATTGAAAGAGTGAACCGAAGATCGCTGGCGAAATGCTTGACCAATCAAAGGTACAGGCATCAATCAGACGCTGTCGCATCTCGGAATTAAACGACGGAATGAGCAGGGGGTCGCGGAACAGGTCACCATTGATGTAGGGAAAACGGTTGAGGTCTTCGTCCAGAGTGGTCGGGTGACGGTCTTCAGGCGTGTTGAGTACTTGGAACAATTGCGCCAGCCAGCCGCCGAGGTCCGATCCATCTTTTTGCGTGCGGTTCTCTAAAAAGTCAAAGAAAATGTCGCGTGGCTCAAAGATGCCGGTATCATCGGCGAACAGACAGAAAACGATGCGGACGAGGAATTGTTCGAGATCGTGGCCCGTGTAGCCGGAGGCGGACAACGCGTCGTGAAGTTGACCGACGCGCTCGGATGCTTCGATGTTGACCGGATCCTGGTCGCGGAAGGTGCGCTTTTGGATACCGAGGATAAAACCGAACTTTTCGACATGCTTAGGCAAGTCCGCGAGAGTAAAGGAGACTTCCTCGCGCTCATCTCGGTCAAGTAGCTCAAAGGTCTGAAAGTCGCAGAGCAATTGATAGCGCGGACGGTCACTATCCGGCAGAGCGTCGAAATAGGTGCCCGCCTGCTTGCGAGCCTCCTCCAGATTTACCCCCACGCTCTTTTGCTCAACGAGCAACTTCCCTGGCCAGAATAGGTCGATAAAGCCGCGAGAGTTATCCAACCGCTGGACGTGCTCTTCGTAGCGGGCAACCGTACGCCGCTTCACGTCGAAGATGTCGAAAAAATCGTTGTAAAAGCTCTGTGTCTCGCCCTTCTCGTAGCCAGCATCTTTCCAGTCTTGGGCAAACTGAGCCGCACGGATGCGAATTTCATTCCACGATAGGCGCATTCAATTTCCTTAGTCCTCAGTCCCAACTCATTTGACGCGCCGTTCCCGTTTTGGATATCCGAGGGATTTATCTACTTCGTTAAAGAGCGGCTCGCCAGCCTGATAGCGTTTCAGGTTTTGGCAGAAGAATCCAACGGTTCGGTTGTGCCGATTGGGAGACCCACCGGCTGCATGTGGGGTGATGATGGCATTTTCCATGTCCCAGAGTGGGCTGTCCGGAGATAGGGGTTCTTTTTCAAACACGTCCAGACCAGCACCGGCGATTTCGCCGTTTTTGAGGCCCTCGGCCAAAGCGGCTTCATCGACGATGGGACCGCGTGCGGTGTTGACCAGAAAGGCGGTGTTTTTCATCAGGCTCAGGGTGCGGGCATTGATGAGTTTTTCGGTTTCGGGCGTGTACGGTACGGCAATAAATACGACATCGGCTATTTGCAGACCTTCGTCCAGGCGATCCATGTCCCAGATTGCTTCGACATAATCGGGTTTGTCTCCGCCCTGGATATCCAGCGCAATCAGACGCGCGTCATAGCCCTGGGCGAGTTGTGCATAGTATTGGCCAATGCCGCCAAATCCGACGATGAGAATGGTGGCTTCCAATAAGTCGGCGAGTGGTGGGCGCGTCCAGGCATGGTCGAGTTGATGTCGAAAAGAAACGTGTAGCCCGCGCGTGAGGGCAGTAGTGAGTGCCCAGGCGTGTTCGGCGACCTGAACGGCATGGACGCCGCTGGCATTGCATATTGTGATGTCGCTGTTGGCGACTTCGGGGATCAGGGCTTTGTCCATGCCGGCACTCGTGGATTGAATCCATTTGAGATTGGGGGCTGCACTGACAATTTCAGACGAAAAATTTCCAAATATAATTTCGGCATCTGCGACAGTCTCGATGATATTGTGATTATCTGCCATGACAACTTCGGCGTTGGGAGCCGTGTCTTGAACTTGTTGGCAAAGGTATTCATCGACAGGGGGGTGTAAAACAATTTTCATCTTTGTTCCTTTCTGTGGTGGATTGTGACTGTTGTCGGTGAGAAAATAAAGGTGTCTGGAAAATAATTGCAACAACAAAAAAAGCGGGTACATAATACCCGCTTTTTTTGTCCACTTTGTCAAGCAGGTTAATAATTGTAGCCGCGTTCGTCGTGGAGGGCAATATCGAGTCCCCCGGTTTCTTCTTCTTGCGAGACGCGCAGGCCAACGGCAGCGTCAACGATTTTGAGCAGGATGAAGGATACCACGCCGCAATAGACAACGGTGATAATGACCGCGATCAGTTGCGCGGTGAATTGACTGCCCATGGTCATGCCTTCGGCCAATCCCTGACCGCCCAAACTTTTGACGACAAAAATACCGCATAACAGGGTGCCAATAATGCCGCCCACGCCGTGAACGCCAAAGACGTCGAGGGAGTCGTCGTAGCCCAATTTGCGTTTGAGTGCCGTGGATGCCCAAAAGCAAATCGCACCGGCAGCAAGACCGATGACAATTGCACCCAGAGGACCTACGCTGCCCGAAGCTGGTGTAATGGCGCCCAATCCGGCAATGGTGCCCGTGACCGCACCCAGGATGCTGGGTTTGCCGTTTTTGATCCATTCGATAAACATCCAGGTGGAGGTGGCGACTGCAGCAGATATCTGCGTGACGAGCATGGCCATGCCTGCGGCTCCATCGGCAGCGACAGCACTTCCAGCATTAAAGCCGAACCAACCGACCCACAGCATGGACGCGCCAACGACTGTAAGGCTGAGGCTGTGAGGCAAAATTTGTGCGTCGGGATAGCCTTGGCGTTTGCCAATGACAATACACGCGACGAGTGCTGCAATACCCGCGTTGATGTGTACAACGAGTCCACCTGCAAAGTCGAGTACGCCCATGTCGCCAAAGAAGGAGCCGTCACCACCCCATGTCATGTGGCAGATAGGCGCGTAAACCAAAATGCTCCAGAGTACAGAGAATAAAAGTACGGCTGAAAATTTCATGCGTTCGGCAAAAGCCCCGACAATGAGCGCAGGTGTGATGATAAAGAAGGTCATTTGAAATGTGATGAAAACCGTTTCTGGAATCGTGCCAGATAGGCTATCGGCTGTTACACCGGCTAAGAACGCAGTGCCCAGACCACCGATAAAGGAGTTGAGATTAGTGGTACCTGCTGTCATGCCATTGGTGTTGAAGGCAAGGCTGTAGCCGATGATGACCCATACGACGCTCAATATTGCGGTTAGCGCGAAGCACTGCATGAGGACGGAGAGTACATTTTTGGTGCGTACGAGACCACCGTAAAAGAGGGCGAGACCGGGTATGGTCATAAATAGCACCAGTGCAGTTGAGGTGAGTAGCCAGGCTGTGTCGCTGCCGTTGAGTTCGTGTCCATCGGCAAGCGCGAGGTCTGGCAGTCCTAAGACGAGCATGAGGCTTGCAAAGATGGGTATGTGGCGTTTCATATTTGTGTTCCCTCCAGAGTTTTTCATTTTGTGGTTTTAAAGTGCGTCGGGTCCGGTTTCACCCGTTCGAATGCGAACGGCTTGTCCCAAATCTGTGACAAAAATTTTCCCATCACCTACGTTGCCCGTTTTGGCTGCATGCTCTATCGCATCAATAGCGCGACCAACCATATCGTCATCGATGGCGATTTCCAGCTTGACTTTGGGTAGAAAATCGACGATGTATTCGGCACCGCGATAGACTTCTCGGTGTCCTCTTTGGCGTCCAAAGCCGCGCGCTTCCGTGACGGTCATGCCCTGGATGCCGATGTCGCCGAGTGCTGCGCGCACATCGTCCAGCTTGTGGGGCTGGATGACTGCTGTGATGAGTTTCATGCTGTACTCCTCCTTCATAAGGTGTGTGGCCGGGATCGCTTTTCGATCCATTTCCGGAGAGGAGTATTATAAAACCCGATTTTTGAATTACAAAGAAAAAAAAAAGCGCACATTGTGGAGATGTGCGCCTGGAAAACCAAAAGAGCGGGCACTATGTGTCCGCTCTTTTGGTTTGGCTGACAGTTTTTAATAATTGTAGCCGCGTTCGTCGTGGAGCGAGATATCGAGTCCTTCAGTTTCTTCGTCTTGCGAGACGCGCAAGCCGACGATGGCATCGACGATTTTGAGCAAGATGAAGGATAAGACGCCGCAATAGACGATGGTGAAGACGACGCCGATGAGCTGTACGACGAATTGTCCGCCGATAGAATCGGCACTAAGGCCCTGTCCCCCGAGGCTTTCAGCGGCAAAGATGCCTGTAAGGAGCGCGCCTACAATACCGCCTATGCCGTGAACACCAAAGGCATCGAGGGAGTCGTCATAGCCCAATGCGCGCTTGAGGCTGGTGGCGGCCCAGAAGCAGATGACGCCAGAAGCCAGGCCAACGACAATTGCACCCATCGGTCCTACGCTACCCGAAGCAGGGGTGATGGCGACGAGACCAGCGACAGCACCTGTGACTGCACCCAGGATACTGGGTTTGCCGTGTTTGATCCATTCGGCGGCTATCCAGCCCAGTGTTGCAGATGCGGTGGCTACCTGCGTGACGAGCATGGCCATGCCTGCGGCTCCATCGGCAGCGACGGCACTCCCGGCATTAAAGCCGAACCAGCCGACCCACAGCATGGACGCGCCTATGACGGTGATTGTAAGGCTGTGAGGGGCCATAAGCGTGTCTGGATAGCCCTGGCGTTTGCCAATGACAATACAGGCCACAAGGGCTGCGATGCCCGCGTTGATATGTACAACCGTGCCACCTGCAAAGTCGAGCACGCCCATGTCGCCAAAGAAGGAACCGTCACCACTCCAGGCCATGTGACAGATGGGTGCATAGACTACGATGGACCAGAGGATCGAGAACACAATCATGGCTGAGAATTTCATGCGTTCTGCAAAAGCACCGACAATGAGGGCTGGGGTGATAATGGCAAAGGTCATCTGGAAGGTGATGAAAACTGTTTCGGGAATGGTGCCCGATAGGCTGCTGGCGGTCACACCGGATAAGAACATGGTGCCCAAACCACCGACAAACGAATTTATGTTGGTCGAGCCGGCTTCCATGCCATCGGTGTTGAAGGCGAGACTGTAGCCAATGATAACCCAAACCAGGGTCATGATGGCGGTGAGGGCGAAACACTGCATAAGAACTGATAAAACATTTTTGGTGCGCACGAGGCCGCCGTAAAAGAGGGCGAGGCCGGGTATGGTCATAAACAGCACCAGTGCAGTTGAGGTAAGCATCCAGGCTGTGTCGCCTGAGTTGGGTTCGTGTGCGTCGGCAAGCGCGATGTTGGGCAAGGCGAGCAACAATGCCAGGCCGATGAGCAGGGTAAAGATGTTATGGCGTTTAATCATTGTATTCTCCTGATATATAATTGTGTTACAGCGCATCGGGCCCGGTTTCGCCTGTTCGAATGCGAACGGCTTGTCCCAAATCCGCAACGAATATCTTTCCATCACCTACGTTGCCCGTTTTGGCAGCATTCTCTATCGCATCAATGGCGCGGTCAACTACGTCTTCATTGATGGCGATCTCCAGCTTGACTTTGGGCAGAAAATCGACGACGTATTCGGCACCGCGATAGACTTCTCGGTGTCCTTTTTGGCGTCCAAAGCCGCGCGCTTCCGTGACGGTCATGCCCTGGATGCCGATGTCGCCGAGTGCCGCGCGCACATCGTCCAGCTTGTGAGGCTGGATGACTGCTGTGATGAGTTTCATACTGAACTCCTCCCTGATATGGTTGGGGTGGCGTAAACTGACGGTTGAATATATTAGGCGTATATTTCTTTACCGTTTCTTATCTGTTAAATGCGTATTACAAAAGGTGAGATTTCCCCCACAAACTTTCGTATATTGTCCGGAGCGCATTTTACTGGGAGGATATGTGGATAAGCGTTTGGAATTTAAATACAAATTGCACGAGCGATATGCTGTTCAGGCGTATGACAATGCGGATGTCTGGGCCGGTAATCTGACGATTGAGCTGGATGGTATTCGATATGATTCAGTGATGGCTCGGGCATTTTTAGTGCCTGATAGTGTAGTAGAAGCGCGTGTTCGAACTGAGTTATTTGTTGCGGATATCGATTTGGCTACCTGTCGCACGGGCGATGTAGAAGCGCGTTTGTGGACCGATGTGAATGATCGCGGCTTTGTAGATGAGCGGGGTGAGTTTCGCACGGGTGCAGGTTTTTATGTTTCTATGCATATCGTTGTAGATGGAGCGGATCAGCCGGTTCTTTCGGAGAATAATCTGGTTTTTGAATCGGATGTGATTCAGATCGATCAGACGGGTGTTTTTCACTATACGGTCGAGTTTTCGGCTGATGATAAGGCACTGTCGGATGCCTCAAAGGCGTGGATTTCGGTTAATGATATTGCACTGAATCGAGATGGGGTAATCGCGATCAGTCCCGATCAGGTTCGCCGCTGTCTTTCAATTACCGAAGTCTGTGTGCGAAAAGTTGACGCGCGTCTGGATGCAGATGGGCAATTTGTGAGTGGTACATTTTGCGATGTGACATCGCGGCTTGAGGAGATGCAGACGGATGTGGTGTATTTGCTTCCGTTTTTTGAACCTGGTTTTGGAGATTTACACACGGGACAGGATGTGCGAAAAGGCGCGTTGGGCAGTGTTTATGCCGTGCGGGATTTTTTTCGGATTGATCCCAATCTGGTCACGCCGCCAGAAGAGGTGGATTTTCTCGCACTGGTATCGGATGGGCTGATCGTCGACTTGGATTTGCAGACTTTATTGCACGAACGACAGTTGTCGAGGCTGCGCAAGGTTGATGATTTTAACAATTTTCGCACCTTCAAAGAATTGATTGATTGGGTTGGACGCGATACGCTGATACAGTTGATTGGGCGTGCGGAATTGCGCGCGCTAACGCGGCGGGCACACGCGCTGGGCAAGCAGGTGATTTTTGATCTGGTGTTGATGCAGACCAGCCGCGATTGTCCGTTGATTGAACAATATCCCGACTGGTATGTGATGGATGAGCACGGGCAGCCCAAAATTCATCAGATTGCATGGCTGGTTTATTCGGATGTGGCGTTGCTCGACTTGCCTTTTAACAGGCCCTTACAAAATTATCTGTCGGGAATCGCGCCTTTTTGGATGCGTACCTGTGATCTGGATGGGGTGCGTATCGACGCGAGCCAAACTGTGGATCGGCCATTTTTGAAGCAGATTAAAAACCGCATCAATGCGGTTAAGCCCGATGCGCTCGTTTTGGGCGAGACCCTGTGCGAGTTAAGCGAGGCGGTGGATATTCCGGTGGATATGATTTACGCATTGCTGGTGGATTTTCATCGGGATGCGGAGTGCGGAAATCAGTATGCCGATTTTTTAGAGCACACCTCAGGTGCCTTTGCCCCTCGCACTGTGGCGATGGCTTATTTTGAGAATCACGATAGCCCGCGTGCGACAAAAATTTGGCGAGATCGCTATCAATCTCGGACGTTGGCACTGCTGCGCAATATCCAGTGTTCGCTGATCAATGCGACGGCGGGTACGGCGCATTATGTGAATTTGGCCTATGCTTTGGAGTGGGGTTCAGAATGGGGCGAGGAGGCGCGTACTGATTTTGAAGCATCTACATTGTTGCATCCCGAGTGGGCCGATAGAGAACCATATTCACAACTTGTTGCCGCTTATGAGGCTTTGCACAAATTTGTGAGCCAGCGACCTGAGTTGCAAACCGGGCATGTTTATTTTCATCGCAATACCGACTCTGAAGACCGCGTTTTTGCCTATACGCGGTATAACCAGCATTCGGGATTGCTGGTGGCGCATAATCTGGATGCGCGTTTTGTCAGGGAAGTTGTCTGTCCAATTCATCTTTTGCCAGATGTTTCGCTATTGCGTATAGACCGGGTTCCCGCGTACGATACATACCAATTTTTTGATGGCTCGGATTCTGGTCGTATCGCGTTGACGGATGAAGGCGTGTCGATGAGATTGGCACCTCTTCAGAGTGTGGTGTTGACATACTCCCAAAGCTGAAGCATTGGGATGTGCCTACGGCATGCTTGCGCGTGCTCGTAGCTTCAGCAGGGATTGTGCGATCAGCAGTCGCCGCCGACTATACAAGCTCGGTCTTACGCAACCTCCTGCATAGGTGGATGTCCCCACCTGTGAATGTTTATTGCTGCGTTGAGGTCTCTGTCCATCTCGAACCCACATTCGCAACGGAACGTCCTCTCTCGCAAGGGGAGATCTTCTTTTACAGTGCCACAAGCAGAGCAGGTCTTAGAAGTTGGCAGCCATTGGTTAAGTTGCTTGACTTTCTTGCCTGTCTTTTGTGCGACATACTTGAGAATGGTCAAGAAGTTGGCAAAGCCCAAGTCGTTAATCTTCCTGCCCCACAGCGTTTGCATGGCTTTGATGTTCAGCTTCTCAAAGCACACAATGTCATATTCTTTGCACAGGTGGTGGGCAAGTCGCCAGTGGTAGTCTCGCCTCTGATTGGCAACATGCCGATGCACTTTGGCAAGATGTAGCCTTGCTCGATGGCGATTGTTGCTCCCTTTCTGTTTGCGAGAAAGATTGCGGTTGGCTTTCTTGACCTGTCTGGTGTTGCGAGAAAAGAACAAAGGCGATTGTGTGCGTGTATTGTCAGAGGCTGTCAGGTATGTCTTCAAGCCAAAGTCAAAGCCTGCGGTTTTACCGTTCTTGGCAATGACTTGCTTGATACCTTCTGCCTTTGCGACAACACATAGCCACAGGTCGCCTACGCGGTCACGGATGATTGTAACCGTCTTAATGCTATCTGCATCGAAGCATCTACTCTTATGGTATCTGAAGACACGCTTGCCGATACGCACCTTGTTACCCTCAAGAAACTTGTAGCCTGCCTGCTTTAGCGTATAGGACAGATACCGAAATTTTGACCTGAAGGTAGGCGGTCGCTTGTTGTCTCTGGCAAAGAATTTCTGATAGCCAAAGTCTATGCGCTCTACCACATTTTGCAATGCCTGGGATGGCAACAAGCACCAGTGGGCAAAGCGTGTGGTTCGCTTCAGTTTTGCCAGATGATTGATCATCGTGTACTTGCTCGGATATTTACCAAAACGCCGATAGTATCGCTTGTGCAACGCGATGAAATGGTTATACACACCTGCAAAGGCGTCTATATCTCGATGGAGATACTTATTGCGGTCACAACGACTATACATTTTGTATTTGTATGTTAAGTATTCCATAGTATAAATATACACAAAAACAGTAACTTATGCAAGTCTTATGTGGCCTGTGAACGGATAATTTCAATGATTCACCACCCACATCGCCGCTTAGCGATGCGCCACCATGCTAAAGCACTCGCAGAGACCAAAATCAAAGCCCTTCGCCATGCGGCACAACGCTAAAGCTCTCTGCGAGTGGGTCTTACGGGCTTATCCGATAAAGCTGATGTGTTAGAAGCTGATGTGGGAGAAAATTTATGCTGGGTCATTTACTTCGAAAAGAAATTCTGGATCATATTCTGAGTTTGCGGTTTCTGATCCTGACTGTTTTGGGGGCAGGTATTATTGCCTTGAGCCTGTATAGTGGATATGGATATTATCGCGATTCGTTGGCAGACCATCGTTTGTCGGAGACGCTGACTGAAAGTCACCGGGCCTATCTGATTGAGGCAAATGATATGGGCACGGCAGGAGATGTGGGGTATCCAACATCGAAACCACCGACTGCGATGAGCATTTTTGTGCGGGGTATTGAACCCACGTTGGGCAGGACGGGGTATATTGCTTATCAACACGCACGACGGTTAAAATTTAGTCCTGTGGCAGAGGAACCAACACTGGGTATTTTCCCCTTTCTGGATTTGGACAGTGTGGTCAAAATGGTCTTGAGTTTGTTTGCTTTGCTCCTGACGTATGACGCTATTAATGGCGAAAAGGAGCGCGGGACACTTCGATTGTTGAGCTCATTTCCCATTGCGCGCGTGCAGGTGCTCGTTGCCAAAATTTTGGGCGCGCTGATCCCAACTGCGCTCGCTTTTGGCGTACCTCTTGTGGCGGGTATTGGCATAGTTTTGCTATTGCCTGACGTGCAAATTCGAGGGCCTGAACTGACCCGTCTAACTTGGATTGTTGTGGGGTTTGCATTGTATCTCACAGTTTTTGTTTGTGCGGGGGTTTTTGCATCGTCTCTGGTTTATCGAGAGGCGACTTCCTTTGTCATCCTTTTGTTTTTTTGGGTCGTCGTTGTGGCAATCGTACCGCGTCTGAGTCTGATAGCGGCAGACGTGATTCGCCCTGCGCCCTCTCAACAGCAATTGCAGGCAAATTTAAGGGCTATGAGCCGTGAGAATACGCGAACGCGTTTTAAGCAACAAATAGAATGGGAAAATGATTATCAACAAAGAATAGGAGAACCCTGGTATAGATCGCCTGAAGGCAGAGAAGCGCGCCAGGAGATGCGGTTACGTGTGCGCGATGCCATGCGAAAAAAAGCACAACCAGAGACCGCGAGATTGGAAGAAGCGTTTGAAAATCAGTACAATGCGCGATTTGATCTGGCGATGCTGATTGCCAGGATGTCGCCAAAGTTTGCGCTTGATCAGATGACGATTAAACTGGCGGGCACGGGGATAGGTCGTCATAAGCGATATCTCAATGCTTTTGATGACACACGCGATGCCCATGGTGCGTGGTATTGGAAAGAACTCAATCAAGATCAATTGAGCAAGGCAAATCCAAAAAAATACGGAAAATATCAGATTGATTATACGACTGTTCCGCGTGTGGTTTATCGAGACGTTTGGCCGGATACGGATTTGCAAGCGGGAATCGTAAATTTGGGTCTGTTGGCTTTATGGTGTGTGCTTTGTTTTCTGGGCGCGCATGTTTCAATGCTGCGCTATGACCTGCGTTGATTTTAAGGGGCTGTGAATGTTTGGACGATTGGTTCAAAAAGAATTGGCGCAATACCTGACGGATTTCCGATTCATAGCTGTTTTTGGATTGTGTGTTCTCTTATCGGCACTAAGCGTGTATGTAGGCGTTGAGAATTATGCCCAGCAGATGCGGGAATATCAGGCCACCTCGCAGACCCATCGGCAGGATTTGCAGGCGGTACTCGATAATCGGGATACGCCCCATAAGGGATATCGGTGGGGTCGCAGACCAGAGCCTTTGAGTCCACTTGTGTTTGGTTTGTCGGGCAAATTGGGACGTGAGGTTTATATCCAGCACGAACTGATGCCGCGCATGGAAGCCAGCCTTTTTGAGGAAGACCCCATTTATGCGCTTTTTGGGGTGTTGGATCTGGCCTTTATTGTGAAGTTCGTTTTGAGTTTGGCGGTTCTGTTATTCATATACGATGCGATATGTGGAGAAAAAGAGTCGGGTACGCTTCGCCTGTACGCATCCTTTCCCGTGTCGCGAGCCATGCTGGCACTGTCTAAACTGGTAGGGGCAATACTGATGGCACTGGTGCCCTTTGTTTTTTGTTTTTTGGTCGCTGTTTGCGTATTGGTGCTGTCGCCTTCTGTCGCACTCCAGACCGAAGATTGGTTGCGATTGGGTGCTTTGATGGTCGTGTTTGCGCTCTATCTGTGTGTGTTTGCCGCTTTTGGCCTTTTGGCTTCGGCACTAACATCCCGACGCCTGACGGCGTTCTTGGGACTTTTGAGCCTCTGGACGATCTGGATTTTTATTGTGCCCGACATAGGCGTTCGTTTGTCGCGAGAATGGATGCCGGTGGATAGTTCTGTGACCGTGCAAAAGCGGGTAGATGAACTATTCTGGCAGATTAAGCGAGACAAAAAACACGATTACCAAACGCATTATGAAGAACGGCTGGAAAGAGTGCGACAACGGGCAAGAGAAAGCCTTGAGCAGCTAAATGTGAAGGGTATAGATACTTATTTAGAAATACAGGAACTGACAAAAAAGTGGGGACGAGACATGTCGCAAGAACAACGCGAACAGATTGCAAAAAAATACATCACCATTCCCGAAGCTTCTCTCAAGGCAATTCGTGAAGCCCAGATGGCTGTGTACCGTGGCGAGCCTGAAGAAGACGCTCGGGCGGCTTATTATGAAGCGCGGGATAGAATTGAAGAAAAAGCAGAGATGGCGTTTGTCAACGGCCTCAAGCGATTGCGGGAAGCGCAACGGAATCAGTTGCGCGAACGCCGCACGACAACAGTGGCTGTGTCGGCCATTTCACCATTTAGTGCTGTGACATTTGCGTCTATGGATCTATGCCGCACGGGATTTGTTCAGCAGGAACAGATTGAAGATGCGCTGAGAATACACATTGGGTACATGGCAAAATTCATTCGCGAGAAAGGGCGAATCGCAAAACAAGATCGCGATGTGAGTGACTTTGTGCCGTTTACGTATCGGGATATCGAATCTTTTTCTTCCTGCTTGGCGCGGAATGCCTATCACTTTCTCAATCTGACTTTGCTGGCAGTGCTGGGTTTTGCGGGTGCTTATGTGGCAATTTTGCGATACGATGTGCGTTGAGGGTTGAGATGGTGGAAAACTTATCGCATGCGAACAGATAGATTTTTTTTATCAAAAAAATACTTGACAGCCCAAATAGACGGGCTTATTTTGCGTTTGAAGTTCAAGAGTGTGTCTCGTAATCCAAAGGATAGGTTTTATGAAGACCTTTCGTCAACTTATTTCAAACCTTCGCGCCATCGCGGAACTATTTATCGTTCCTCTAACGTGCCTGATGTATTCCATGATCTCCCAAAAACCTTCTCAAATAATTGTTTTTTATGAGTTTATGAAGGAAGGGGGGGGGTAGATTTAAACCCTCTTTCTCTCAACCTTCCTCATCTTCCTCATTTCCCGCATTCGCGCAATCCTTCCTTTTCCTCGTCTCACGATTTTTTCTCAAAACTTTCCAACGTACAGCCGGTGCTCGTCTGTACCAGAGTGCGTCATTCCCTTTTCCTGCTTTCCATTTTGATCGGGGCACAGGCTCCTATGCGCTTGTCTGCCTGTTTACGTGCTACGCGCAGGCAAATCGGTCTCGATATGGGCTGCTTCAACGTAACTACAACAAGGAGAAGAATCTGTGGTAGTACTGAGAAGACTTGATATTCGATGTCTGCTTGTTGGCAGTATTTTGAGCAGTATTTTATTTTTTTGGGGATATGTCCAGGATATCCCAGGACAAAATACAAGTACTCCCCTAAGTATTCCACTTGTTGAAGATGTTCCTGAGATTGATGGTAAACTTGAGGATCAAGTATGGAATCAAGCCCCCATATTTAATCTATTCACGACCGCAGACGGAAGATTTATTGAGGATAATCTCCGCAGCCAGGTAAGGTTGATGTATGATAAATCGCATCTGTATTTTTCGTTTTTGAACTGGGATTCAAATCCAGAAAAGTTGAAAATAGAAATGAGTGTACACGACAAAATGAAAATAACAGAGGACGACAATGTTGCCCTCTACATCTTGCCAGACAACATGCAGGATTCTTTTTTAAGGATTAATGTTAATGCTGGAAATATAATTATCGATATCTGTAAAATATCAATAGAATTGAAAGCTAAAATAAGAAATAAAGAAATACCAGAAGAAATGATTCCATTGTTAATGCCTTTTACAGATCCTAAGGCATGGAATCCTAAAAGCCTCAAGACAGAGGTAAGTATCGGAAAGGATTATTGGAGCGTAGAAGGAAGGATTTCGTTTGAAGATTTGCTACAGTCTCAAGTGCCAACAAATAAACACTGGGGATGGAATTTTGCCAGAAAGATTGTTGGTGAGCGGGTGGAACCGGAGATAATTTGGTTTCAAAGAGGATGGCAGTTTCTGAGGCCCAGAGCCTTTGTCGCAATGGAGTTTGAGGAATAAGCTTGAGATGAATTATTCAAAAGGAAAAAAGAATTTCAAAATCACAGTCTTAATGTCTGTTTATAATGGTGCAACTCATATAAGAGAGGCCATAAATAGCGTTCTTACGCAAACAATGCCCAATTTTGAATTTTTAATTATTGATGATGGGTCTTCTGATAACAGCCTTGAGATTATTGAGGGATATGACGATTCGAGAATCAGAGTGATCAAGAATAGAGACAATATTGGTCTAACCCGCTCCTTGAATAAAGGATTAAAATTAGCAAGAGGAGAGTACATAGCGCGAATAGATTGTGATGATATCTGTTTGCCTTCGCGGTTAGAGAGGCAGCTTGAATTTATGAGTCAAAATCCTCAAGTAGGTGTCTGTGGGAGTTGGGTAATTGTAATGAAGAAATCGGGAGAATATATTCGGAAGTTTCCTATTTCTCATGACGAGATACAATGCTTTATGCTTTTCAAAACACCGTTGGCCCACCCTTCTGTTATGATTAGAAAGCAAGTACTAACCAAGAATGAGCTCAAATATGATCCCTACTTTCTACATGCTGAGGATATGGCCTTGTGGGATAAATGTGCGATGGTATGTCAAATGCACAATATTGATGAGCCACTTATAAAATACCGGGAACACGCTAATCAAATTGGGAAAAAATATCGCGATGTGCAGAAGTTCTTCTCAAATTCCGTTAGAAAAAATATTTTAAAAAGAAGTGGTCTCTTAAAGTCATCTCAAGTTGAAGAAGCACATCAATATCTCTGTCTTTCTTCAAAAATCAATAGAGGGTCTCTCGATCAACTGCTGTTCTGGTTAAGCCAGCTTAAATCATCGAATGAGAAACAGAAATTCTATCCAGAACCCATTTTTGCACAAGTACTGAGCTGGCGTTTTTTTTATGAATGCAAAAAAGTCTCATTTCTTGGAATAAATTCATTCATCAGATTTCAAAACTCGGATTTTACGGGTTTTACGGATTACATAGACATCAGCGAACGATTTAAGCTCCTATTAGCCTGTTGTAAAGGCTCTTTAAAAAGAAAAATTAAAAGTTTTTGAGATATGAAAATTTGCTTCGTGACATTTCAGTACCCACCAATGATACGAGGTGGGGTAGGAACCGCGACCTATAGGATTGCCAAGAATTTGGTCAACGCTGGTGTGCAAATCCATGTCATTGCGCCTGGCAATAATCGAGTCGATGCTCAAATTTTGCCAAGCGTAGAAGATGGCATTGTTGTGCATAGACTTTTTCCTTCTTTGGGTAACTATCTTCAGGCTAATCCTCTCGAGCTTAAGGAAGCGACAGAATATGTGATCAGTCTTAATGATGAGGTGAAATTTGATCTCGTGCATGGATTTTTCATTTTTCCTTCGGGTTTCGTAGCTTCCTGGGCGGCTGAAGCAATTAAATGCCCTCTGGTATTGAGTATCAGAGGAAATGACATTGAGTTATTGCGCTTTAGTCCTGTTTATTTGGGCACATTAAAATGGGTGCTTCAGAATGCCACATTTGTTACATCCGTCACGTCGGAGCTTTTAGAGATCGCAAAAAAAATTGTTTCGTTGCCTTTTTCTCAAGTGATTGACAATGCTGTGGATGTTTCAATGTTCGAATCGGATGCGCTATCAGAGATTATAAAAAAACAAAATTTGCGCTATCGTCTATTTTTTCAAAAATTTAAAAAAATAAAAGAAGGTAGCACGCCAATGATCGGCACTTCTGGTCTTATAAGACACAAGAAAGGATTCAATCATCTTTTAGAGGCTTTTAAGGATCTGTTAGTAACCTACCCAAGAGCACACCTGCTTCTCGTTGGCGGATTTACAAGTCAATATGATGAAGCGATTACAAAGCAACAGATCAAATATTTGAAATTAAAAAAGAAAGTTACAATCACGGGCCCAGTTCCTCACGCGCACGTTTCTGCGTGGCTCAAAGAGCTGGACATTTTCGCTTTTCCATCCCTATACGAAGGATCGCCCAATGCGTTACTGGAGGCAATGGGTATCGGGTTGCCGATAGTTGCATCTCGCATTGATGGTATTAAAGGCGTCATAAAAGATAAGGAAAATGGGTTTTTGGTCTCGCCAGGATCTTCTGAAGCACTGGCCCAAAGATTGGAACTTTTAGCTCAAAATACTCAATTGCGCCAAAAGTTAGCAACGGCTGCTCTAAAAACGATAGAGGAAGATTTTTCTGCTGAACGAGAATCTACTACCTGGTTAGATATTTATTATCGAACACAGGAAATTTACCAAACTACCGAATGTGTTGATGATTCAAAATAGGACAAATAATGCGGCCTCGAATTTTGTTTTACAGCCATCACGTTAGAGGAATTGGACACTATGTCCGGACTCGTCAACTCATTGAAGCGTTAGAGGGATATGACCTTTTCTATCTTAATGGGGGTCGGGAACTTTCTAATTACTCTAATCCTGATCATGTCACAATAAGGCCCCTTCCTAATTTTGACGAAGGTGGAATATCAACCGACAGTCCTATTTACTCGAATATCATCACGCAGCGTCAACAAATTATTCATTCCACATTTGAGGAAGTTAAACCTGATGTGTTCATTATAGAATTTTTCCCTTTTGGCAGATGGTATTTGCGCGATGAATTGCTCCCAACCCTGCATACTATTAAACTTTTAAAACAATTGAGAACGCAGGTTATATGTTCTTTAAGAGATATTCCAAAAGAAAAAACAGAATATACAAAATCTTATATGATGAGATGTTGTGCAATCTTGAATACTTATTTTGCTCATCTATTTGTCCATGCCGATCCGAAATTCTGTGAAGTTGAGGAATTTTTCACATCATGGCATCATATCGATATTGAAATTCATTATACAGGTTATGTCTCTCAAAAAAAATCTTGGAATCAACATGATACAGGCTTCCTTCCCTCTCATATCGATTTGTCTCCCGATGAGAGCGTGATTCTTATAACTGCTGGAAGCGGAATTGATTCTTATGGTACTATGGATTTTTTGAGAAACTGTATTGAGGCTAAGAAATACCTCAATAAAGATTTGAAAAGCAAATTTATTGTCTTTTGTGGTGAATTTTTGAGTGCAGCATCTTTTAACGAACTTCGTGCATGTTGTGCGGGAGCGAAAGACATTATTGTGCATAGATTTACACCGAATTTTCTGGAGTGGATGGAAATAGCGGATTTGTCGATTAGCCGAGCAGGCTATAACACCTGTATGAATATTCTCGAAAAGCGAGTTAAAGCTATTTTGGTCCCTGCAAAGGCAGGGGGGGATCAAGAATTGCGAGCAGAGAAGTTCGCCAACAGGCGTTTCGCCACTAAAATTGACGAGCAAAAACTATCACCAGAGATTCTGGCTAAAGAGATTCAGAAGAGTTTATGCAGAAAGCCAGTAGCATATAATATTCAACTTAATGGTGCTTACAGAACAGCACAGCTTATTTCTGAAATCATAAAAACAAAAGAGTGAGCAATATTTAGATGAACATCTGTATAATTACTTACGAATTTCCTCCTTTTGGCCGAGGGGGAGTGGGCAGTTTTACGTTCAGGCTTGCCAGGAATCTATCTGCTCTGGGCCTCAATATTCATGTTATTGCGCCTGGTCCTAATGGAAATATCTCTCAGGTTAAACCTGTTGTGGAAGCTGGTGTCACGGTACATCGCACGATTTCTGAGATGAGTACACCATACAGAGATCACCGAGAAAAACGGGAAATCGGAAATTATATTATACGATTAAATGAGTCAGAAGGGTTTGATATAATACACAGTATTTTTGCTTTGCCCACCGGGCAAATTGGAGCACTTGTTGCAGGCGAAGTTGGCGTCCCTTTGATTGTGAGTCTGAGAGGGAGCGATGTAGAGTCTATGCGCTATAGCACGGAACGACTGCCTGCGTTGAAATGGGTTCTGGAACAGGCGTGTTATGTAACATCCGTAAACTCTGATTTATTATATAAGGCGCGACTCATAGGGAATATAGAAAACGCAACAGTGATTCACAATGCCCTCGATCCTTTGCTATTTGCCAATATTTCTCTTGTTAGACTTGCAGTGAATGAAAAAAGATCAAGTCGCAAATTTATAGAGCGTTTTCTGGCTCTAAAGACAAAAGAGAAAATAATTATTGGAACGGCCGGGCGTTTAGGTCACGTTAAGGGAACCAAATATCTCTTTGAAGCATTTGCAAAGCTCGTTAGACGATATTCACATCTGCACCTGCTGTTGGTGGGAGAATTTTCTGATCTAAAAGAAAAAAAGGAATGGATTAAGTGGCTTAAAAAGGAAAAATTATGGAACCATATCACTTTCACGGGCTGGATTCCACATACGCTTGTCTGTGCCTGGCTCCATGAGATGGATATTTTTGTTTTTCCTTCGCTTCATGAAGGGTCTCCAAATGCACTGTTGGAAGCTATGTTTTGTGGATTGCCGATTGTTGCGACTGATGTATGTGGGAATCGCGATGTTATTGATGACGGAAGAGATGGCTTTTTGGTAGCAAGCCATGACTCCGATGAGTTGGCAGACAAAATAGGCATTTTTGTTGAAGATGAATCGGAGCGAAATTTTTTTGGTAAAAACGCCCAGGAAAAAATAAAAAAAGATTACACTGTAGAAAAAGAGCGAGAGTCCTGGCTTGAAATCTATAACCAATTAACGCGGGTTTGATACTTATGATTGGTCCAAGAATAAGCCTTCAAGACCTGTTTGATTTGCTGGATTTAGATCTGCCAGATCTAAAGGAAGTGAAACAGAAGATAATAGTGTCAGATTGGACATCTGCTCAAGATGCTCTCGCTTTGCATTTAAGAACCCGTACAGTCCCCAGGTGGTTTTCCGATATGGAAATTGAACCAGAGGGGGCCAGTGAAGACTTTGTTCTTAGAGAAGCCGATAGAATTTGCAAAAACAAATTTACGATTTTGGACACTACATACAACTTTAAGGAGAGTATAGATTGGGAATTTACGGGAAATCATCTAAAAGAAACAACGTGGCAGTTGGCAAGACATGAATCCTGGGTAGTGCTTGGAAAAGCGTTCTCAAAAACCGGTAACGAGCGATATGTTAAATCTTTTGTTGGACAGATGAAGGATTGGTGTGAAAAGATACTCAGTCCCTTAGAAGGCAATGGCAAAGCCTGGAATGAAAATGCTGAAATGGGTAGTGGCATTACAAATCATTGGCGCACGCTTGAATGTGCTCATAGACTGACATATTCATGGCCCTGGGCTTTTTACTCCTTCCTAAAATCACCTTTATTTGATTCTGCTGCTATTTGCACAATGTTGTGTAGTATGATGGAGCAAGTCCATCATCTCATTAAATTTTCGCGGGAAGATAGCAAATGGCGATTAAAGGAAAGCTGTGGTATTTATTATACCGGTGTGTTATTTCCAGAATTGAAGGACTCTGAAAAATTGCGCCTTTTGGCTCTGGATAGGATGATGAGGCTTTTTAGTAATCTGGTCTATCCGGATGGGGCATTACCAGATATATCCAGCTCGGATAGCTCGTTTAAACCTCTTTTGTCTTCTATTGATCTTGGGATTCGGAATGGGGAAAAATTCCCAATCGACTTCATGGCAGGTTTACAACAGATCTTTAGTTACAGGTTGTATGTATCGCTGCCGGATGGAATAATGCCTGCGCTAAATAATGGCGTATATGCGGATATTTTTCCCTTAATTCAACAAGGTGCTTTACTCTTTCCGAAACGTCAAGATTTCCAATGGGTTGCAACAAAAGGAAAAAAAGGGATCATACCGGATAGACAATCAAAAGCGTTTCCCTATGCTGGGCAATATGTCATGCGGTCTTCTGTAGAAGGGCAAGATTCGTATCTTTTGTTTGATGCTGGCCCAATTGGTCAAAATGGGCATGAAGATAAACTGAGTATTATCGTGTATTCACATGGACAGCTACACATTATAGACCCTGGATACTATACGCGCGATCTGACATCAAGTTGGCAGGCTTACGCACGTTCTTCGCAAGCTCATAACGTGGTAATTGTAGATGGGCAAGGGCAAAAATTACCAAAATCCCAGGCGTATAATCTCAAAAAGGTTCGCGCTGGTTGGATAACGAATGACGATTTCGATTTTGTATATGCAAGCTATAATGAAGGATTTGGTAAAGAGAGAATAAACGTTTTACATACGCGCTCGATTTTCTTTTTAAAAAGTCGTTTTTGGATCATGACGGATATTCTTGAACCAACAGATAGTCTTACCCATACTTATGAATCACTCTTTCATTTCAACGCAGAATATGCAACACAGGTGGATCGCCATGGGGGGATCTATACACAAAATAATACTGGGCGTCATTTTGGTATTTATCCCATTACAAAACACACGGTGGATGTTCGTATCGTAAAAGGCCAAAAAGAGCCTCAAATACAAGGTTGGGAGTTTTACGATGGCGGTGCTAAAATTCGTCCCATTCCGACAGCGATTTTCAGCTTAAATGCAAAAGGCTGCGTTGTGATTTCCTACGTTTTAATGCCCCAGGAAAATGAAGATAAACTATTAGTCGTTAGGGAATTAGGTTTTTCAATGGATGCTAAGAATTGTTCTTCAGGTTTGCTTGAATTCCAGAGTGGTCAAGCTGTAGCATTCCAAATTCAGAAACCGCCTTTCCAGGATTCGATAGAAATGACGGTTTTAATGATCAATGAGAATGAACGAATTGAACACATCTATTCAAATAGCGCAGATGTTTTGTCATTCGGCAAAAAAAAGATCAGAGTAGGGTCCCGATTTAAAATATAACGCGGTTCCAACCCGGATCCTCGCTGGAATATGGTCCTATTCTTCAAAGAAAAGAAATGAGTTTATGTATGGCCTCAAAATACGCAATCTCTATTATGCTCAAGAGAATATACCAATGTCCTGTTTGGAGTTATAGGCTCTTTTTTCCCTCAATTTTGGCGTCTTTTCTGTTCCACTTGCCATGCGGTTTCGTTTATGGGCATCAAGTAAAATCTGATACAGTGATTGCGAAATACAATGGTAGGTTAATTTATGAACATGATCTTGACCATACCAAAATTTATCCTGCTCAGCAAAAACTGTATGAATTGAAATTGGATCGGCTAAATGCAATTGTTGGAGAAAAATTATTAGCCCACAAAGCCAAAGAATTGGGTATTCCTGCGAGCAAGATTTTCGAATCTGAAGTTGATGTTCCCACTGTCAAAGATTCTGAGATAGACGAAGAGATGAGGAACATATTTGATACTATCAATCGGCAACCTGAATTTAGGAATCTTGATAGAGACTCTCGCTGGAGAAAGATATTCGATGTTATGCGTATTGATTTAGACCCACAACAAGATTTTGGGGAGCAGTTGAAGAACGTCATTCGAGACCAACTGGCAAATCAAAACCAAATGAAAGCAGAGCAAGAATATATGATGAAATTACACAATCAATTTCGTGTAGAAACCTATCTTGAAGAACCCAATCCTCCAGTATATGATATTTCTATTGAAGGATTTCCAATGCAAGGGGTGCCGGACGCACCTGTTACGATTGTAGAATTTAGCGATTTTGAATGCGCTTATTGTAGTCAACTTTCGCCGATTATAAATCAGCTATTGGCCGTATTTGATAATAAGCTCAAGGTTGTTTTTCGACACTTCCCCCTTCCCGTTCATCGTCAGGCCCCAAAAGCACATGAAGCTGCTGAATGCGCCCGAGCGCAGGGAAAGTTCTGGGAATATCGCAATTTATTATTTGAAAATTTTGATAAACTCGAAAAAGAAGACTTGATCGCGTATGCACAGAAATTAGACCTCGATCTGGAGAAATTTAGACATGACCTCGATTCAGGCAAATTTGCAGATAGGGTTCATCAAGACATAAGAGAAGGCCATAGACTGGGCGTTCATAGCACACCGTCTCTTTTTGTAAACTCCAGACCGATAAAATTGAGAAGCAGGGATCATTTTTCCGAACTTTCAAGGCGCGTAACTTTAGAACTGCAAGGTGACCAGCAATCAAGACAGATAGTTAGAGATAATAGCGGTAAACGAATCTACGCGAAATTTAAGGGTGGTATGATAACGGAAGATGATTTTGACGACGATTATTTCTACTCTGAAGCAAAGCAAATTTATGATCTGAAGGTTGAACAAATTCGAGAGATTTTCAAACCTGTTGTTCTACAAGAGGCAGCTAAGAACGCAGGCACCAGTATTGACTTATTCTTGCGAAACATTGATGCTACGCCATCAGATGTGCAAGTCGAAGAACAATTCAATATACTTCATAGCACGATGCTTAAGAACCCAAGATTGGCTTTGTTGCCCGATGAAATCCGGGAAAATGAAATCCTGCGTATGATGAAAATTGATCCAATAGAAGGAAAAACATTTAGAGAACGCCTTTGGCCAGTCGCAGAACGCATTGCTCGGAACAAAAAATTTGAGAATGAAAGGGAACAGTTCATTCACGAATTGGTTGATGAAGCGGAAATAGAGATCTACTTCGATCCTCCGGAGATACCCATTTACAACCTGAGCAATGAAGGCTTGCCATCTATCGGCGCACCAAACGCGCCTTTCACAATTGTGGTCTTCAGTGATTTTCAGTGCCCTTATTCTGCTCAAGCTGGACGAGTATTGAATAGATTATTGGCAAATTATTCTGAAACAGTACGTCTCGTATTCAGACATTTTCCCTTGCCGTTTCACAAGAATGCCCCAAAAGCTCATGAAGCATCTGAATGCGCTCGTGAACAGGGAAAATTCTGGGAATATCACGATATTTTATACGCCAAACAAGATGTATTAGAGTCAGGCCATCTGAAGCACTATGCTACTGAATTGGGACTTGATTCTATACAATTCAACCGCTGTTTGGACACGGGTAAATATGCTTCAAAAATAAAAAAAGATATAAAACAGGCATCCATTCTAAACGTCCGTGGAACGCCTACATTTTATATTAACGGCAAGCTGACGGATGTTTGGGAATATGAGGAATTTGAGTGGTTTGTAACGGATAAACAAAAAGGAGGTTTGACTCACTCATCCGAAGCAGTAAGCCCCGGATGTGGTCGGTAGTAGAATCAGTCGGATTTTCTTGTCGATATAAAGAAAGGGCGCGTTTTACCTGTTGTTGAATTACAATAGGAGAGGAGGTGATATTTAATGATTAAGGGCATTAATGCCCAAACCGAAGAAATTTGTAGATTGTCCAGTAGTTTCGTTTTAATTATCTTTGAGGAGGGTACACAATGATTGCAAATTGGTTGTCCAATAATATGTCGAAAATCGGTAGGATTGTGTGTTCGGCTGGTATGATGGTGCCTTGGCTACTTCCCAGTAGTGCTATGGCATGCACGATACATTATTATTCTGTCTCTGTGCCCTGCGATTATGCTACTCCCGGGGCCGCTATGAGTGCGTTGGACACTGAGGGAAGAAACAAATGTTCCTCAAAAAACAAGGATTATCTCGAAACAACAGGGAATTGGAGTTTCGGATACACCATATGGGGAATATGTTTTAAAGCCGATGGTACAGCAAGGTGTGTATCAAATTGTGGAGACGACGGAGACGACGGAAATGGAGGTGGAGGTTCCTGAGAAGCTGTTAGTCGGTGACAAAAGTGTTATGGGTCTCTGTTGTAATGCTGAGTATTCGTCCGCGGTTTTCACACGCAAATAGGCGTCAACAGTTCATTGATTTTGAGATCCAAGATTTTGAATTCACGCCATCCATAGCACTGACAAGTTTTGCCCGTTGCCTTTACATATATGTTGCCCCCATCGCAGTGAGAGTTTAGACTGCTATGGGGGCTCTGTCCATTCTCATCTGCTTACCTTGCAAGGTATGTCTCCTATGCTCAAATTAATCATAGAAAAAGAACTGTTGACGCGATTCTCTGATACAACTTTTGTCATTATCTGTATTCTGAGTGCTCTGCTGATTTTTCTGAGCTTTTATCTCAGTGTACGCAATTATAGCGATCTTGTGGATGACTACAATGGCACTCAAATACTTAATAGAAATTTACTCCAAGCACAAGAAACGTATTGGGGCATTAGTACTAAAGGTATAAATATAAGCAAACCCCCCGAAGTGCTGGCGATTTTCAATGTCGGCATAGCGAATTACATTGGTAGAAATCTGAACATTAATTCGTTTATTACATCAGAACTTCAGGGTAGCAAGATTGAGAGCAATCCGGTTTGGGCATTATTTGGCGATCTTAATCTAACTTTCATCATAAAATATATACTTAGCCTCTTAGCCATTATCTGCTCGTATAACCTGCTCTCTGGAGAAAAAGAAAGGGGCACCCTCAGATTGGTCGCATCCTTTCCCGTGCCACGAGACACACTCATTTTGGGGAAGTTGATCGGGGGCCTGCTCAGTTTATTCATCCCATTATTGATCCCCACACTCTTGAGCTTAGCGGTCCTCCTTCTATTGCCGAGTGTTCAATTTGCAAGCAATGATTGGCTTCGGCTGATTTTTATATTGGGCATATTTTTACTATATCTAACCGTCTTTTTTTTAATTGGTACGTACGTTTCGGCACGCACCAAGAGTGTGAATGTGTCCTTTTTAATCGCGCTTTTTATTTGGGTATTGGTCGTACTAGTCATTCCAAAGAGTAGCAGTATCCTTGCTGAACAGTTTATACAGGTTTCTTCAAGCCAGCAATATCGTATTGAAAAAGTCCGATTATGGGATGATCTTTCTGATAAATATGACCAGAAGCGGACGCAACTGACAGAAGATTATACCGCTCAACAAAATATAGAAACGAGTCGCGAACTCAGGGAAAAGCTACGGGACGAATATCTAAAAAAAATGGATGGAATTAGTGAACAAAAGCATATTGAGCTGGAAAAGAAACAAGCTCAGATGGAACGAGAGTACCAACAACAACAGCGAAATTTGGCCACCCTTGCAATTACCCTTTCCCGCATATCTCCTGCCGCTGCAATGACCCATGCAACTATGAATTTTGCTGACACGGGCTTGGGTAGCTTTGACCATTTCATTAGATCAGCATACGCATACAAGGAAAGATATATCGCGTTTATAAAAGAAAAACTACATGATTTTAGAAATGTCGAGACAAGCGAAAAGCCCAATGTGAATGAAATGCCTATGTTTATATATGAAAAAATGCCACTTGCTTATGTTATTCAAGAGACACTCATTGATATGCTCTTGCTTATTCTGCTTTCACTGCTCTTTTTTATTGGTACTTACGTATCATTTCTGAAGTACGATGTACGTTGATTGGAACTTCTGCGGCATCTACGGATAAATAAATGTCTTGGAGGGGTAGCAAACTCTCAGACAAAGTCCAAGTCTCGGATGACAAGCGGAATATGAGGGATTTGAGAGTTTATCACTGATAAACAGAAAGGAGGTTTAACTCATTCGCCGGAAGCATTAAGCCCTGGATGTAGTCGGTAGGAGAATCGGTCGGATTTTCTTGTCGATATACAGAACGGGCGCGTTTTACCTGTTGTTGAATTGTCAATAGGAAAGTAGGAACCGTAATTGTTTTGGGCATTATGCCCAAACTGAAGAAGTGTGTAAATTATCAGGTTGTTTCGTTTTTTAATCCATTGCAGGAGGTTACACAATGATTGCAAACTGGTTGCCCAACAATGTGCCGAAATTCAGCACTATTTTGTGTTCGGCTGGTATGATGGTGCCTTGGGTCATTCCTGACAGCGCAGTGGCCCATGATGTGACTGAAGATGCTTATCAAGAAACAGAATGTGAGTATGACACGCTAGACGAGGCTCTCAGGACGGTGAGCGACGATGCTAGTTACGAGTGTTTCTACATGTATGATGCGGATGAAGTGAGACACCATCTTAAAGGTTTTAAGTGCAAACCTAGCGGAAAGTACAAGGCTAAAAATTTTGCAAAGTGTGTATTTCATCATGCTCATGATTCGGGAGATGTGGAGTACGCAGACGCAGGTAGTTAGTCGGGTTTGATATCCAAGAGTGGGGTCC
Organism: Candidatus Latescibacterota bacterium; assembly: GCA_965205975.1. Lineage (GTDB taxonomy): Bacteria > Latescibacterota > UBA2968 > UBA2968 > UBA2968 > VXRD01. The sequence continues at coordinate 2,488,786 of OZ242195.1, read as the reverse complement.
AACCATAAATAGTAAATAGTGCTAACAGACTTTTGTCCAGGGCTTCACATTCTATGTTATACCAATCGTATGAATTAATCTTGCATGACATTGTAGCTCATTTTCGAGAACCTGACTGTCTGACTGCATTTCGGCGTGCAAAATAGGCATAGACAGACCATACCTGATTACAAAGTGCAAGATTTCTATATCTGATTGGTATTACTACCATCGTGGTCTTATTTCGACCACGATGGTGGTTCTGTTAATTGGTTACTCTTTTCATTTTTTAGGTATGTATCTCCATGCTCAAAATAATTATAGAAAAAGAATTGTTGGCGCGGTTTTCCGACGCGACATTTGTCATTGCCTGCATCCTGAGTGCGATGCTGATTTTTTTGAGTTTTTATCTCAGTGTGTGCAATTATAGCGATCTTGTGAATGACTACAACGGCATTCAGGCACTTAATAGAAATTCGCTGAAATCCCAAGAAACATATGAAGACATTGAAAGCGAAGGTATCCGCATCAGTAAACCGCCAGAAGTGCTGGCGATTTTCAATGTCGGCATAGCGAATTACATCGGCAGAAATCTGAATATTAATTCGTATAGCACACCAGAACTTCATGGCAGCAAAATTGAGGGCAATCCTGTTTGGGCACTGTTCGGTGATTTTAGTCTGACTTTCATCATAAAATATATCCTTAGCCTCTTAGCCGTAGTCTTCTCGTATAACACGCTTTCAGGAGAAAAAGAAGGTGGCACTCTGCGTTTGATCGCCTCATTTCCCGTGCCGCGTGACACGCTTATCTTGGGCAAATTGATCGGCGGACTGCTCTGTTTATTTATTCCCTTATTGATTCCCATGCTCCTGAGCATGGCTGTGCTTCTTCTATTGCCTAATATTCAGTTTGAAAGCGATGACTATCTACGTCTGATTTTGATTTTTTGCATATTTCTGCTGTATCTAACCGTCTTTTTTTTGATTGGTGCATTTATTTCGGCTCGTACGAAGAGTTCGAGTATCTCCTTTTTGGTCGGACTTTTTATTTGGGTGATGGTCGTACTTATCATTCCCAAAAGTAGCAGTATCCTTGCTACACAGTTTATTCACGTTCCTTCAAGCCAGCAATACCGTATCAAAAAAACGCAATTAATGAATGATATTTTTAAAAAATATTATAAGATTAGTGAGAAGCTTTTGTACGATCAGGATCAGATATTCAGTCGGAAAAGTATGGAACAAGCGGAAAGGCGATGGAATGAATATAAAAAAAAGAAAAAAGAAATTCATGAACAGCGAGATGCTGAGCTTGAAAATGCACAAGCTCGGATGGAGCGAGAATACCAACAACGACAACAAAATTTGGCTAATCTTGCAATCACCTTTTCCCGCCTATCTCCTGCCTCTGCAATGACATATGCAACGGCGGACCTCGCTGATACAGGAATGGATAGCTTTAGGCATTTTATCAAGTTATTAAGGGGATATAGAGAAAGATATATTGCATTTATAAAAACAAAAATTGAAAATAGGGAAATAGTACGCGTAACATCTGATGGCGACGTAGCGGAAGAAATCATAACAGAGGGAATAATCGTAGAATCCCGGGAGGACGGCGAATTGCTGAATACTTTTTCAGAAATACAAAAGCTCGAAAAGGTCAATCTGAATGAGATTCCTGTGTTTCAGTATCAAAAGATGTCGATAGTTTCTGTTGTGCAAGCGACACTCATTGACATCCTATTGCTCATCCTCTTATCCCTACTGCTTTTTATTGGAACGTATGTGTCATTTCTAAAATACGATGTGCGTTAACTAAATTTGAATGTGAAGTCTCCAGGTGATAAGCGGTGTAAAATATCTATGATAAGTAGTGTGAATATCACTTTGGTGGATGTTCAAACATAAATTTGGCTGATGAGCAAAAAATCTCGCTTGTAATACCTGAAAAAGGTTTCGGGCAATGCACCCGCAACCTTTTTTGATTTTCAAGATCAATTTGTAATGTTTCATGTTCCCAGCGTAAGCAGATCAAAGAGTCAGTAAGAATTTCTTTAGAGTTTGAAAATCGCGATGCGATTGCGTATCTTTTGCGGACAGGGCATATTGATGGTATGCCCACTGCTTTGGAGTTCTCTACGGGCAAATGAGGCATGATAATTGGCCTACATGCTCTGAGGTGCATTATCTCTCTGAGTATGAGGGAACCAGTGACAGTAGCAGAGAGATTAGTGCGGTTATTGACACAGGCTTCAACGGCTGCCTTCGGAGGAAAGGTTATGGTGCGTTTTTTGAATCGCTTGGTGTTTTTATGTATCCTGATGTCCTGGGCACCTGTTAGTCATACACAACAAGGTGGGGTGCTGGAGATTGAGACCTGTTTGGCACTGGCGCGAGCGCACAATGAAACTCTACTGTCTGCCAGACAGCGCGTTGAGGAGATAGATTACGATAAGTGGGTGGTGCGATCCCGGTTTTTTCCACAGGTGGATTTGAAGACCCGGTACAATGTGCCAGATCTGCGACACATAGATAGTGATCTATTTCGCGATGAAGCCATTTTGCATGCGCGACAGCGCGTGTTGGAGTTTGGTGCTGATGCACCTGAAGAAGTGGCGTATCGGTCGCGAATGCGATTAGCGCGGCTTGACTACGAACGACAAACGCGGCGCGTGTTGTCACAGGTGAGGCGCAATTTCTATTTGACAATTGTTAAAAGGCAGCAAATTGCCAACCGACGCGAGGTACTCGACAATGTGCGGGAAAAATTGCGGCGTATTCGGGTGAAATACGAACACGGTGTGGCAAAAGAATTTGATTTACTAACGGCGCAGTTAGATTCTTTGGAACAAGAAGCGCAGATCAGTGTCTTGTTGGGGCAAAAAGCACGGTTGACCTTTGATCTCTTGCGGTTGATGGGGCGCGATATGGTGCAAGACGTGATGTTGGTTGGGGAGGTTGAGGATTTTGAAATGAGTTTGGAAGATGCCGTTGCAATAGCTCTGAGCCGCGATGTAGAGATTGAAAGACTTGGCGAGGAAGTTGCTGAGGTCTCACGCGCATTTCATGAAACGCGGTTGGACTACTTGCCGGATCTTGGAATAAAAGTTGGCATGGAAAGTGGTGATAAGGTCCTGGGATTTGATCTGACGCGCAGCCAGCGCACCTGGCGTCTGGATGCCTCTTCAGATGTATTGCTCTTGCGTACAGGTAACCTGCCTTTGGATTCGCGTTTTATAATGCGAGATACAAATAAGTTCGCACTTTTTCAATTTTCAATGCCGATTCTCTCGGGATTTTCTCGCTATGGACAAACTGGGGCTGCGCGTGCGCGATTGTATCAGGTGCAGGCATCGTTTCGAGACCGACGCGAGCAGGTTGAGCGCGATGTGCGGCAACACTACCAGACACTACAAGATCGGATTTTGCAACGGGAGATCAATACGCGACGCCTCCAAATGGACAGCAGGCGGCTTGAAATTCAGGAGCGTTTGCGCGATCTGGGACAGGTGACAGACAACCAGGTTGAAACGTTTCGGGATCTCTTTTTTGCGGGACAAGAGCGGCTGTTTCAGAGTCAGGATGGCTATATCAATGCGCTGGAAAATTTGAGGGAGGTGATGGGGTATTTTGAATAGGATAGGTGCGATATGGGGCGTTGGTTGTGCGTTCTTTGTGATGGTGTGGGTAGGAGAACTTGAAGGTACAGAAGATGTCAGCGCACCGACGAATACAGGCAAAACAAAGGTGCAATTGTTGAATGAATTGCGCCTTCGCAAAGCCGAAGTGGATTTGGATCGGCGCAGAGAAGACCTGAAAAATAAGAAAAGGGAATTGGAGATTGCAGATGAATTGTTTAAAGAAAAAATTTACACGTTGAAAGAACTCAATGACGCGCAAAAGGCCTTTGAGGAGGCTTCAGTTCTTTACAAGCAAGCCGTGTTGACATTGCGCGAGACAAAGCTGAATTTTTTACGCGATGCCACGCATATTTCAGTGATGGAAGCAAAAAAATATATTTTGCCCGATGGACGGCGGATGGTTGATGTGACCTTGAAGAACTCGTCTAATGTGTCGGAGGCAGAGACCTATTTATCCGGAACGTCAGAGTTGGCCGAAATCGGTGTAGAAATCGCAGGCTTAGACGCCCTCGACCAGGATATGTCAAAGGCACGCCTGACATCGCTTTTGGAGATTCAGAATATCATTGTGTCCATTTATCAGGGGGGAACCATTATTGGCAAACCCTATGATCAGATTGTGCCGTCGCTTAAATTATACGAAGAAAAATCGCTCACCTTTCAACTTCTGGACGAAGAGGCCGATCAGATTACAATCCAAATGGAGTATTTGGATGTGACCAAACAAATGCCAGTGAAAGTAGAAGCCGAATCAGAGAAAGCGATTCCAATTCTGGAAGTGATGCAGTTTTCACAAGAGGCAGACCTGGGAGAAAGCGCAACTTATGCGGTGCGGGTTGAGCGATTTTCGAGTGGGAGAGCTGCTTTTCAATTGGCGGTTGTGAACCTGCCGAAGCAAATCAACGCGCAATTTACGCGGTCAGGTGCGCGTTTGAGCCAGATCAATTTTCGGCAAAATGAGACGAGTCACGATCTGTCTTTACAAGTGTATTTGCCCGAACGCTCAGATGTGGATGTGGCGATTGACAAACGCATCGAGTTTTACGCCCTTGTGTTGCCCCAGGAAGTTTGGCGAAGGTTACAACCCATTCAAGAACGCATGTTTTCGGCGGCTGAACTGGATACGCTTGATGTTAGTAAAGTCAAGTTGGAACTGGTGCCGAGAGGCGTGGGGCGCATCGAGGTCCGTGCTGTAAATCTCTATCATGAGATCAGCATTGACGAAGATGTTTTTATGGAAGTGACCGTGTATAACGATGGGACGAGGCGTTTGGACAATGTGGCGATTCGCGCCAATATGCCGCCCAATTGGCGATCAACGGTTGAGCCAGATGTGATTTCCGAACTGCTGCCTTCAAAAGAGCGCGCTGTTCAACTGACATTTATGCCGCCCGACGATGTCGGCGTGGGAGATTATGAGGTTCAAATTCAGACACAGGCAATGGCAGATAACAGATCTGTTGAGGCGCAGGATAAGACGGTACGCATTCACGTTACCGCACGCACGAATCTCTTGTTGAGTAGTATGCTGATTCTCGGTGTGATCGGATTGGTTGTTGGCGTGGTGTGGTACGGTGTTAAGCTGACGCGGCGATAAGGCTATAAGGAGGCGTGATGATTGAAGCAATCGAACTTTCGAAGCGGTATGAAGATGGTGTTCTGGCACTGGACAATTTGAATCTGAAAGTGCCCTCGGGAGAGATATTCTGTTTGCTGGGTGCAAATGGGGCAGGCAAATCAACGGCTATCAATTTGATGTTGAACTTTATTGAGCCAACTGAGGGTACGGCAAAGATTAATGATATTGATGTGACGCGAGACCCGCTTGAGGCGAAGAAGTATGTCGCATATCTGTCTGAAAATGTCATGCTTTATGGCAACTTTACTGCACGACAGAATCTGGATTTTTTTGCGAGTTTGGCTGGCAAAGAAACTGACCGCGATGGATATTATCGTATTTTGGAGCGCGTGGGATTACAGGAGCAAGCCTTTGAACAGCGGGTCAAGGCGTTTTCTAAAGGGATGCGACAAAAGGTGGGTATTGCCATTGTCATCATTCGAGATGCACCGGCAGTTATTCTGGATGAGCCGACCGCTGGTTTAGATCCACAAGCCGGTGCTGAGTTTATGGATTTGCTCGAAGAGTTGAGAGGTGAAGGCAAAGCCATTTTTATGTCCACACACGATATTTTCAGGGCGCGTTCTCTCGCTGACCGGGTAGGTATTATGAAGGAAGGGCAGTTGCTCATGGAGCGCACCCGTGCTGAATTGGAGCATGAGGATTTGGAAAAATTGTATCTGGATTATATGTATGGAACAAATGGTAATGCGTAGTACTCAGGCAAACTCCGATATTCATATTGTCAAGTGAGGAGGGCATGGCTATGAGTTCAGTAGTGGAGTATCCAGCAGGCGCGGATCAAATTGATCACGAGATGCCTTTGGAGTCATTTGATCCTGGACGAATTTTGGAAAAATTAGATCTGACGGGTTTGGAGGGCGCAAAACGGGCTGCGGATGCTGGGGATCGAAGTGGCGCACTTACAGTATTGCGCGATTATTATCGGGCGAAATATCCAATAGGTGAAGCGTCTGGGGGAGGCGATTTTGAGACAGCCGACAAAATATGCCGGCGCATTATTCAGTGGGGGCCTTATGAAGAGGCGCGTTATGGCGATGATTTTGATTGGGAATGGGATCCCCGCGGCGATATTGAATGGGTTGCGGCTGTGTATCGCTTTTATTGGGCTGCACCGCTCGCACAGGCTTATGCTGCGACGCGCGATGAAAAATACGCCCAGACATTTGTGGAGATGACGACCGATTGGATTTCAAAACATCCGCTGGAAAATCACACGAAAACCCATTCCGTTTATACGTACTGGAAGGGGTTTGTCTGGCTGGATATTCAGACGGGTATTCGAGCGACGAATATTTGTTCGGCATTTCGCAGTTTGGTTCATGCCGAGGCATTTACGCCCGAGTTTCTCGGTCTGTTGCTGGCAAGTCTGTACGATCATCAGGTTAAGACAAAGCTGATTCCGATGGGATTGGTTCACAATAAGGCGGTGTTTGAACAGCGTGGGTTTATCAATATTGCCTATACGTTCCGAGAGTTTGTGGAATCGCGTGAATGGATGGAGTTGGCACTGGAGCGCGTTGAAGAGAATTTTCTGGCGCAGACAACAACAGATGGCGTTCAGCGAGAGTGGTCTTTTGGGTATCATGTGGGTGTGTTGCGGGATGCTGTGGAAATTTTTGGTCGCATGGATACTTTTGGCATTGAGATTTCAGAGGCGTTTCGAGAGCGCGTGCGGTTGATGCACGACTATATTTTCTGGATTGCGTCGCCCGATCTGGGTGCGCCGATGTTTGGGGATGGGTCGCGTGCGTTGCATGAGACGGATGATCGCTCAAAGTGGGGACTTTATGACTCACTTGTCGAGGCTACGGAATTGCTGGGTGATCCCAAATACGCTGCGCGGGCGACTCTAAATCGCGAATTTTTGCCCGATCACAAGAGTCGTGCATTTCAAGAGGCGGGTTTGTATGTGATGCGCGACGATTGGGGCCCCGATCAGATTCACATGGCGCTGCATTGTTCGCCGCCTGCTATTTCGAGCCACGATCAACCGGATAATGGGACGTTTGAATTGTACGCTTATGGGCGCTGGTTGATGCCTGATACGGGTTTTTATACTTATGGTCACGATGCAGAAGGCCGCGCGTGGCACCGGCAGACGACAGTGCATCAGACTTTGACACTGGATGGCGGTGATACGTCCGATGATGGGCGGCATTTGTTGTGGGTGTCAGAAGGGGCTGATAGCGATGTGCTGGTGGTGGAAAATGGGTCGTATCCGGGATTGGTTCACCGCCGTTCGGTGTGGTTTGTCAATCGGCAGTTTTTCGCGTTTTTGGACGAGGCGATTGGCGATGTCCCTGGGCAACTGGATTTGCATTTCCAATTTGCGCCGGGCGATGTGGTGTTTGACGAGGCGGGAAGGCGTGCCTTTACGCAATTTGACGACGCTAATGTGCTGGTGCAGGCCGGTGCAAATTGCGAGACGTGTATGGCAGAAGAAGAGGGATGGTTTGCCTGGACTTATGGTTCTCGCATGCCGCGCAAAGCATTTCGTTTTGCGCTGAATGAGCAGGCTCCCACGGTGTTTTTGACTGTGGTTGTGCCCTATCGCGGGACAGATGTTCCCGGCGTTTCAGCCGAATTGTCCGATGTATTTCGCGCTGGGGATGACCGCGTTGAATTGACTGTTGAGGCTTTTGAGAAAACATGGACGCTTGGTCGAGATCTATTTTCGGATGAGGCATGGGCGTATTAACACAAAATAGGAGTTCTTTATGATTCACGACAATGTCGAATTTCACAATGTAGCTGAATTGCGAGAAGTTGAGGGGAGAGATGGGCTTCGGGTGCAGCGTGTGCCCGAAGATGTGAGGTTGTGTTTGAATGCAGGTGCCCAGGAACGCATGCTGAGTCCGGCGGGGTCGGAGATCCGTTTTGTGAGCGCGGGCAATAAGGTCAATGTGACACTGTCCAGCCCGGGCGGATCGGCTGAAGTGATTCCATTTTTTGGCCCTTTTCAAGGGAAAGAGCGGTTTCAAATTGGGAAAGAGCCAAGGACGCTGGAATTGACCTATCCCGCAAGACTGAAGACGCTTGAACCTGAAGCGGTGCGGGATTTGCCTTTTTCGCACAATGTGTGGCGGTTGGTCTTGAGAAATACCAGTTTGCACTATCACAGTATTGAGGGCGAGGGACTTCGCCCGCCCACGGTTGACGAATTGCCAAAGCGGCGGTATTTGAGCTATGGTACGTCGATTACACACGGCGCGTCGGCTACGGCTATGCATTTGACTTATGTGAGTCAGGTGGCGTGGCGTTTGGGAGCGGATTTGATCAATTTGGGCGTGGGGGGATCGGCTTATTGCGAGCGCGAATTGGCAGATTATATTGCCGAGCGCGACGATTGGGATGTGGCGACGCTGGCTTTGTCGGTCAATATGATGGGTGCGGGATTTTCTCTGTCGGAATTTTCCGAGCGCGTGGCGTATATGGTAAATGCGGTTGCAGGTGCAAATCCAGACCGGCCCGTGGGGTGTATTACGATTTATCCGCATTTTAGAGAATTTTGTGGCGATGCCGAAGAACGCGAAAGGACGGCGGCTTTCAGGCAGGCATTGCGAGATGCGGTGGATGGTTGTCCCCATGAAAATGCACATTTGATTGAGGGAACAGACATGTTGAGCAATATCGGTGGGTTGACAGTAGATTTGATTCATCCAGGAGACCACGGGATGATTGAGATGGGAGAGCGCGTTGCGGGGAGGTTGAAGTCTCTTTTAGATGATGATGAGCGGGGTGGGACCATTAGAAAGGTCAGGAAGATTAGAAAGATAAAGAAAACAAAATAGAAATCGGTTTTTTACCGCAAAACACAAGCTCGGATGAACTTCTGCAGCATTCATCCGAGCTTTTTATTTTTTGTTGAGATGGCTTAGAACAATACCCACAAGATGTAGAGGACTGCGGCTGTGCCCAATAGTGCGCCGCCATAGCAGAGAAAGGGCAGAACTTTGGCGAGGCTGTGCAATCCGATTTCGGCAAGGGTGAAGCGGATTCGGTGAGCCGCGTGGTAGAGTGGGAAGATGAGCAGGACACAGAGATAGACTTTGACTATCGGATTTTGGAGCAGTCCGGTCAGGCGTTCATGTGACATGAGTTCGGCGTCTATAAGCCCCAAATGTACGGCGATGCCGCCCAGGAAAATGTGGATGGGTATGAGGAGTGCGGCAATAACACCGCCTTGCGAGAACATGCCCCACCAGAAGGGTTCGCTTTTGTGTTCTTTGTAATTCACAGCGATATCCTCGATCTAAAGAGTTAGGAATAGGTAGGCGATGACGATTGTTGCAACAATCCACGCGCCGTAAGACCCCAGTGCGACAAAAATAGGTGGCAGGGTCTTTGTGCCAATTTTGACGAGGCCACGTCCAGCTGCTTGCATTTTGGTCGTTAGCCCCAACCAGGTCCAGCTGTGGTACAGGGCGAAGAGCAGGGCGATGACGTGAAATGCGATCCAGGGACCTGCGCTCAGGGATTCGCGGAAGGCTGCGTGTGCGTCTGGCCCTTTTGTCAGGAGAAAAATTTCGTAGATAAAGAGCACGACGTACAGGGCGACGAATACGCTTGTGAGTTCGCGAAGCAAGAACATAAAATATCTGCGATTAAAATGTCCGCGGTCGCGCAGCCACCAGGCTTTGGATATGGGGCGCGTATAGGTTTTGGTCGTTTCGGAGTCGAGCATCATGTTTTGTTTCCCCAGGGCATGACAAGCGATTTGAGGCGGTTGGTCGTGGTTGCCACTTTGGTCTGTTGAATGGCTTCTGCGGGATCGACGTGTTTGGGGCAAACGACGGAGCATTCACCGACATACGTGCATTCCCAGATGCCTTCTTTGCTGGCAATGACGTGTTGGCGCTGTTGATTGCCTTCATCTCGGGAATCGAGGTTGTAGCGGTGGCCCAGGGCAATTGCAGCCGGACCGACGAAGTCGTGTTCGAGGCCATAGACCGGGCAGGCCGCGTAGCAGAGCATGCAGTTGATGCACTGGCTGAATTGCTTGTAATCTTTGAGCTGATCTGGCGTCTGGAGATATTCTCCTTCGGATACGGGTTTTTCTTCTTCTCGGATGATCCAGGGTTTGACCGCTTTGAGTTTGTCCATAAAGTCGGTCATGTCAGTGACGAGATCGCGCACGATAGGGAAGTTGACCAGGGGTTCCACATGCACTTCGTTGGGATAATAGTCGCGCAACATCGCGGCACAGGTGAGTTTGGGTTCGCCGTTGACCATCATGCCGCAACTGCCGCATACGCCCATCCGACAAGACCAGCGGAATGAAAGCGTGCCGTCGATGTGGTCTTTGATGTGGTTGAGCGCGTCGAGAACGACCCAGTCGTCGCGAAATTCAACTTCGTAAGTCTGTTCGGTTGGCGCGTCCTCTTCTTCTGGACGATAGCGCAGTACCGTGATTTTTATGGTTCTGAGATCGCTCATAGATTTTCCTTTAATAGGTTCGTTCTTCGGGTTCCCAGCGGGTGAGTGTTACGGGCAGGTACTCGATGCGGGGGTCGCCATCGGTTTGATAGGCCAGAGAGTGTTTGAGGAAGTTTTCGTCGTCGCGCTCTTCATAGTCCGATCGCGCGTGAGAGCCTCGGGATTCGCGTCGCAAGAGGGCCGAGTGTGCGAGTCCTTCGGCGACATCGAGCATGTAACCCAGTTCGAGGGCATTGACAAGATCGGTATTGAAGACGCGCGAGTGGTCGTCTATGCCGATATTTTCATAGCGTTCTTTGAGGGTGCGAATGGTGTCACATGTGGTTTTGAGCGCGTCTTCGGTTCGGAAGATGCCCGCGCCTTCTTCCATGGTTTTGCGGAGATCATCGCGGATATTGGCCACGCGCTCTTTGCCTTTGTTGCCAAAGAATTGGGTTTCAATGCGTTTTTGCTCGTCTTGCGCCATTTTGGCCATCGAGGCCGAGTCTGCAAAGTCTGTGTCGGCGGCGTGTTGCGCGGCTACCTGACCTGCACGCGCGCCAAAGACGAGACATTCTGTCAGTGAGTTGGACCCCAGGCGATTGGCCCCGTTGAGGCTGACACAAGCCGCTTCGCCTGCGGCATAAAGACCGGAGATGGGCGTTGCGCCATTGATGTCGGTATGTACGCCGCCCATGCAGTAGTGGACGACTGGACGCACGGGAATGGGTTCGTAAACCGGATCAATGCCGACGTAATTGCGGGTGAGTTCGCGCACAAAGGGCAGTTTTTCGTCGATGACTTTTTCACCCAGGTGTCGAAGGTCGAGATGAACGTAGCTGCCATCGGGACCTTCAAAGACATTGCCCTGGTGCTGTTCGTGAATAAAGGAGCGAGATAAGATGTCGCGCGGACCGAGTTCCATTTTGCCGGGCACGTATTCGCTGAGGTAGCGTTCGCCTTTGCTGTTGACGAGGTGGCCGCCTTCACCCCGCGAGGCTTCAGTCATTAAGATACCCGTGCCGGGCAGGCCCGTGGGGTGATATTGTACGAATTCGAGGTCTTTTAGAGGACAGCCAATGCGGTAGGCCAGAGCCATTCCGTCGCCGTTTTTGATGGCGGCATTGGTGGTAAATGGGAAAATTTTGCCGGCACCACCCGTGCATATAATGACGGATTTGGCGCCAATGGCGTGAATGTTCCCAGATCGGATGTTGAGAGCCGTGACGCCGCATACCCTGCCATCTTCGACGAGTAAAGAGGTGACAAACCATTCGTCGTATCGGGTAATGGCGTCGTATTTGAGAGATGTTTGAAAGAGGGCGTGCAGCATGTGGAAGCCGGTTTTGTCTGCGGCATAGAGCGTGCGTTTGACACTCATGCCACCAAATGCGCGGACGCTTACGCGGCCGTCTTCGTCGCGGCTCCAGGGGCACCCCCAGTGTTCTAATTGGATGACTTCATCAACGGCTTCTTTGACAAAGGCTTCTACCACATCCTGATCGCCGAGGTAGTCGCTGCCTTTGATGGTGTCATAAGCATGCAGGTCCAGGTTGTCGTCTTCTCGCATGACCGCTGCCGTGCCGCCTTCGGCAGAGACGGTGTGACTTCGCATGGGATAGACTTTGGAGACTACGCCAATATCTGCACCACGATACGTTTCAGATGCGGCGATTGCAGCACGCAGACCCGCACCCCCTCCACCTACTAAGAGCACGTCGTGCTTGGGGATGTTCATAAGTACCTCATTTAACTGTGATTGATAATGAACAGGAATAATTATAACTTGTTCTTCTTGTCTCGTCAATCGGAAAATTGGGATAGAGATGCGTTTCAGGTACCGTATATCTGATAAGCACAGGCAGGCATTTTTCCGGGTAGTCTAAACCTCTGGTTCAACGGTACTGAGCAGGAAAATTTCTGCTTCGACTGTTACGGTATTTGCACCTGCATTGCGAAAAATGATGTAGTAGGTGTCACTGTCGTAAATGGGTAAGACAAAGGTTTCTCCAGATGTTTCGCCCGGGCTGTAGAGCACTGTGGGTGTGCCCCCTTCTATCCAGGTTTGATACTCGTCTTCGCCCATGACAGCCATCTGAATAGTGCCGTTATCAACGCTAAATTCGCCCTGGAGGATGACGTTTTGCTGTAAGTCGGTGTCAACGGTAAAGCTAAAGTCTTCAATTGATCCGCTCGATAGATTAAATGTTTGATTGACGACTGGTTGGCCCGAATCGGCGGGATTGTCGTCACCGCATGCAACGATTGCGAATATCAGACACAAAACAGGTATAATTTTGTTCATGATTTTTCCTTTTCCCCGGCAGATGTAAATGGCTGTGATATCCCGTGTAAGACGTTTGGGAACAAAGCGAGGTTCCGCGTAAACGAATAGACGAATAGACGAATAGACGAACCCCACCCTACCACCCAAAGTTGCGACAAACTCCGCCGTTGATTCGTAGATTCGCTGATTCGTAGATTCGCCGTTTACGTCAATTCGTTTTGAAAAAATTCGATGATTTCGTCATCGGGGCCTTTGCAAAAGGCGATGCGTACAGGGGTTTTGTGGGGTTCGCTGGGAATTTCGACGTCTTTGGGTTCCACGGTGATTTGGGCACCGGCTGCTCTGGCGCGTTCGATGGCGGCGTCGCAATCGCTGGTGCGCAGTGCAAAGTGGATGATGGACCCTTCAGGTTTGGGTTCGTCTGTGCCATTGGCGAAAATTTCGAGGTAATTCCCATCTCCAGTGTCGAGCATGATGGCGCGCCTTTTGTCCTCGCCCCAGGTGATTTTTTTTCGAAATCCCAGAGCTTCGGTATAAAATTTTACGGATGCTTCAAAGTCGTGGGCGCGAATTGCAACGTGGTGAAAGCCCCCACCACCGATGGTTTTGTTTTGCGACATGACCTGCTCCTTTTTTGTGTTGATTATTGTTTGAATTATCGCAAAGATAGGTTAAGATAAAAATTCCGCAAGCAGATTGATGTTAGACCAGTAGCAGAATGGCGAAAACAAACTTTACTGGAGGGATGTTATGGATCGTCTCAAAATTGCACTTGTGGGTGCCGGGCGGCGCGGTGCAGGAGCGCATTTACCCGTGATTGTGCAGTTGGCAGATGTTTTTGACTTTGTCGCCATTTGCGATAAGGATGAGGAAACAGCCCAGAGTTTGGCTGCAGAACACGGGGTAAAGGCTTATACGAGTGTGCGGGACCTGGTCGATAATGAAGATATCGATGTTGCCGATGTGGTGGTGCCGGGGGTGGCACACCATGCGATTTGCTGTTTTTTGGCGCAAGCAGGTGTGCATCAGGTTGTGGAGACACCTATTGCGATGACCCGGCCGGCATCAGATTTGATGATTCGAGCGGCGCGAGATGCGGGCGTTTATCTGGAGGTCGCCGAGAATTATTATCGCGCGCCGATTGAGCGGTTGAAGAAGAAGGTGCTCGTATCAGATGTTATTGGGGAAATTGGACGGATCTATCGGATATGCCACGAGGGCGGGTATCACGGGATGAGTCTGTTGCGCGTGTTGGCCGGTGGCAATCCCAGGCAGGTGATTGGGTTGAGCCATACAACGCCCGTGATTCCGCATATAGATCGCATGAAACGGCATCACGAGTTGGAAAGATGGAGTTTGAGTTTTTTGGAATTTGACAATGATGTGGCCGCACTAATGGTGTATTCCAATGTGATTCACGCGCGTTCACTCGGGCGCAAGCAAGCGGGTATGGATGAGATTGATGGGACAGGGGGCAGCATTGTGGATGGCAATGTGTATGTTGTGCCAAAGGATGAATTGGAAACCGGTGCACAGGGCGTGGCTTATGAACCCGTGCGCGTGACGGAAACGGTAGATGGGGTAAATGTGTTGCGCGAGATTCGCTATGAGTTGCCCGGCGGTGCGATTGCGTGGGAGAATCCATTTGCAAACTATGCGCTGAGTGAAGGGCAAGTGGCCGTGGCAGATGAGTTGTTGAGTATTGCCAATGCCGTTCGAGAAGATCGCGAACCGGATTACGGTGCTGCGATGGGTCGGTTGGATCAGGAGATGAGTCTGGCGGTGAATGCGTCAATTGAGGCCGATCGAGAGACGATTGTGTTCCCGCTGCCCAACGAGACAGAGGTCGAGCACAATATTCATCGCGGATTTGAAGAGCGATTTTTGTGCGCATGGGATGATGTGGAGACTCTGGTGGATGTGTTTTATCCGAGGAGTTAGGTTTTTCGCGGAGGCGTGATGGAAAAACCGATTGTTGTATATGACGGCGAATGTCGTTTTTGTATCTGGAGTGTTCGCCGTATGAAAAAGAAAGACAAACGCAGTCAGTTTGATTATTTGCCCAGGCAGACGCAGGGGATTGAAGACCATTTTCCAAAGCTGGCGTCGTCGGATTTTAATACGGGTATGCGCCTGGTGGTGGGAAAAGAGGATATTTATGTGGGTGCAGACGCCGTGTATCAAATCTATCGCAGGCTGCCGCCTTTCCATCTGTTTGCCTGGTTGTACCGCGTGCCGATTTTGCATCTCGTTTTTCGGGCGGGATACGCGCTGGTTGCGCGATATCGCCACCTTTCAGGTCGCGTGGCGTGCGATACGGGGACGTGCGAGTTGTCTTATGGGGATCGCGTGGTAGAGAAAGAAGATCAAACGGCTTGACGTGAGTTTTTGGAGTCGCTATTGCTCGGCGGTCGCCATCCAGAAAAAGGGGTAGCTCTATGTCCAATACAGTCCAGGTTGGGAACCGGAAACAGCTTTTCATCGACGCGCGTTTCTTCGATCGGGTCTCTGGTGTCAATCTCCGTATGAATCCGCCTTTGCAGTCCCCCGAGCCGGTGCTCCGGGCAGACAAGCCGTGGGAGAGGCTTGGGATTGGGGGATACAACACGGTGATCCGGGAAGGGGATCGGCACTTCCGACTCTGGTACGGCGCACAGATGAAATCGGGCGGTCCGCAGGAAGGGGCGGTCCGTCTCTGCTATGCGGAATCTGAAGACGGGGTCTCCTGGCAGAAGCCGGAGATGCACCTCGTCCCGTTCCGGGGTAGCACGGCGAACAACATCGTCGTCCCGCTGGATGAGCGTCAGAGCATGCAGGGCGCGACGGTTTATATAGACGAACGCGCACCCGCCGATTCGCGTTACCGGCTCTGGTCGAAGTACTATCCCAGGGATGATGAGATCGAGGCCGGTGTTCTGCCGGGTCTCTGGGCCATGCATTCACCCGACGGGATCCATTGGACGTATGATGAGGGCCAGCCGAATCCGCCCAACCAGATGTGCGACACCCAGAATGTCTTCTTCTGGGATGACAGCCTGGATCTCTACGTCGGCTATACGCGGGTACACGAGACCCAGCGACGGGACGAGGCGGCGGAAATGAAGCTCGGAAAGCGGTACCGGTCCGTTGGCCGGATCACGTCGCCCGACTTTAAGACCTGGTCGCAGCCCACGCTGATCGTCCTGGAGGGAGATGCGCTGGACCTGGAAGCCCCTCTACCTCCCCGGTCAATGGATAGGCCGCAGGTCGATTACTACACGAACGCAGTCTATAAGCATCCCGAGGCGGATGATGCGTACTTTATGATGCCCGCCGCTTATTACCACTGGGAAGCGTCCGATTTCCCGGCCACGATGGATGTCCGGCTCCTCACGAGCCGTGATGGGATCATATGGTCGCGTCAGGGAGACCGGGAGCCGTTCATCCGCCGGGGGCTGGATGGAGGACCATCGGGTGGTATGGTGATGGCCAATGTCTGGCCCGTGCTTACCGAGACCGAGATGTGGATCTACTATTCGGGGAGGGGAAGTCGGCACAATGATGAGGTGCGCGAAGGTTGGAATACCGGGCTGTTCCGGGCGATCCTGAGGCGGGACGGTTTTGTCTCGGCGGATGCGTCTCTTTCTGGCGGAGAGTTTGTGACTCCGCCGCTGGCGTTCGACGGTCAGGTGCTCGAGTTGAATGTGGATTGTGGCGGGGGCGGCTGGTTGCTGGTCGAACTGCAGGACGAAGAGGGGCGCCCCGTGGAAGGCTACACGCTGAAGACGTGCGAGACGATTGTCGCCAATGCAATCAAGGCAGGCGTGTCGTGGCAGGGGGCCGGCCGCCGGATCCCCACGGATCGAGGACCGCTGCGGCTTCGCGTCGTGATGCGGTCGGCAAAGCTCTACTCGTTCCGGTTCGTGAGTTAAAGAAAATCAAACGACTTGACTTGGGGGGTTGAAGTCGTTATTTTCTTCGGCGGTATATCACGGGAGTTTGTTATGATTATGCACGATCACACTTTGACTGATGCGACGCCCGATAGGGTGCTGGCTCCCCGTGTGTCTGAAACCGTCCGTGGTTGGTGGTGTGTTGCTGTGTGGATTTGCTGACGGATTGTATTTATTTGAGAATTCTGAATTGACCGCCGTCGGCTTTTGACGGCGGTTTTTTTTATGGACAGTATGCGATGTTTTTGAATGCGATGACAGAGCTGTTTAATATTGGCGGACGCTGGTGGTGGACAGGCGCAATGGGAGATGTATGTCCACCACCGGATATCTGGCGATCTTTGTTTGCTTGCACCGCGCGCTATCGGAAGGTGGCGCGTTTTTTTTTGCAAATTATGGATTTTTAATAGTTCAAAGAAAGGAATAGAGATGAGTCGCACAATTGTTTTAACAGGGGACCGCCCGACGGGTAGAATGCATTTGGGGCATTATGTCGGGTCGTTGAAGAATCGGTTTGAGATGCAGGATGAGTTTCAGTGTTTTTTTATGATTGCCGATTATCAGGCGCTGACGACGCACCGGGATCGGACAGAGGACCTGGAGTGTCACGTCAGAGAAATGGTGCTGGATTATCTGGCGGCGGGATTTGATCCCGAAAAAAGCGTTTGTTTTTTGCAATCACAGGTGCCGCAATTGGCAGAGTTAACTATGATTTTTTCCAATTTGGTGACGTTGCCGCGTTTGTTGCGGAATCCAACCGTTAAGGAAGAGATGGGTAAGATGGGGTTGGGGAATCGGGTGCCTTACGGGTTTGTGGGATATCCGGTGTCTCAGGCGGCGGATATTTTGCTTTTTCGTCCGCGATATGTGCCGGTGGGACCAGATCAAAGACCCCATATTGAATTGGCACAGGAAGTGGCTGCGCGATTTAATCGGATTTATGGCGAGGTGTTTCCCATTCCCGATGGCGTTTATGGCACGCGCTTGAAGGATACGGACGGTCAGAGTAAAATTATGACGCCGTTTCGGATACGTCGCAAGGGTTTTGAAGAACAGCCCGATTTGGTGCGCAATATTTTGAATTTGGGCGGTTCGAAAGCGCGTATTGAAGGACAACGCACGCTGGAATACGTCAAGGAGGTGATGGGGATGGGGTATAAGGCGTTGATGGGGTGAGGAGGTTATTTTTTTATTTTTAGCTGGGCGAAGATGGCTTCCCAACGTTCGGGGTGGCTTTCGTGGGTGTTGAGGGGGTGGAAGCCCGCGTCGAGATAGGATTTGATGGCCGGTATGCGCCAGTCATCGGTTTTGAGATGTGCTTTTCGATAGCCCAGATCTTTTAAGCGATGGAGGACGAGGGCGTTGAGCAAATGTCCGAGTCCTTTGCCGCGGTGGTCTGCATGTGCGGCGACCATGTGGACTTCGCCTGTTTCCGGCGATTGGGCGGGTGTTTTCCAGGCACACGCGCTGGCTATGGGGTCGTCGTTGTGGGTGATGAAAAAGAGGTTTTCAGCCTGGAATCGGGGGTCGCTGGTTAATTGCGCTCGGCATTTCTCCGTTGTCCAGTTGCTGCCCACATTGCCTTCCATGATGCGACACCAGGCGGCTTCGTCACCCGAACGATAGGTGCGCGTGGCATAACCAGTAATTTGCTGAATTTTGGGCAGGTTGTTGAGGTGATCGCGAAACATTTCGAGTTGCGGCAGGTGTTCGATAGGAGGGGCGAATATTTTTTTTAGCCAGTTGAACATGTGTTTTCCATTTTTCAATGCGCTGCCAGCCAGGTATTTCCCATGCCCATTTCTACCACAATTGGTACGGACATTGGCAGGGCATTTTTCATCGCGTTTTCGATTAGTGGCATCACGATATCGGCTTCGTCTTTGTGCATGTCAAAGACGAGTTCGTCGTGTACTTGCAGCAACATGCGCGTTTTTAAG
Source organism: Candidatus Latescibacterota bacterium (assembly GCA_965205975.1). Lineage (GTDB taxonomy): Bacteria > Latescibacterota > UBA2968 > UBA2968 > UBA2968 > VXRD01. Next base: position 2,469,945 of record OZ242195.1, on the reverse strand, counting down.
TCCCGTTCAAATAGGGCATCCTGAACGCGGCGCATGGCAATTTTTATCATGTCGGCCGCTGAACCTTGAATCCGCGAGTTAATTGCGTTGCGTTCGGCACCCTTGCGCGTGGTGGCATTGCGCGAGTGTATATCCCGCAAATATCGCCTGCGTCCTGTCATGGTTTCCACATACCCGTGTTCCCGCGCAAAATCAATGGTGTCATCCATATACTTTTGGGCGCCGGGAAATTGCTCAAAATATTGCTCGATCAATCTACCGGCTTCATAGCGCGGAATATTCAGGCGTTGCGCCAGGCCAAAGGCAGAAATTCCATAAATAATGCCAAAGTTTACAGTTTTTGCCTGCCGGCGCATGTCGTCGGTTACATCGCGTTCGTCCAATCCGTAAATTTTCATTGCGGTTGCCGCATGGATATCCAGGCCTTCTCGAAATGCCCTGTGCATCTCTTCATCTCGACTGAGTTCCGCCGCTACGCGCAATTCAATTTGCGAATAGTCTGCGGACAAGAGCGTGTAATTTTCATTGCGAGGTACAAAGGCTTTGCGAATTTCGCGTCCCTTTTCCGTGCGAATGGGAATATTTTGCAGATTCGGTCCGTGCGATTGCAACCGCCCGGTGGCCGTGACCGCCTGCTCGTAGTGGGTGTGGACGCGCCCGGTATTTTTAAATACGGTTCCCGGCAACATATCCAGATAGGTGGATTTCAGTTTCGAATATGTTCGATACATCAAAATTTGTTCTACAATTTTGTGTTTGTGTGCCAATCGTTGCAAAATAGATTCCCCTGTTTGATACTGCTTTGTCCGGGCTGTCCGCCGCGCATTGGGGTCCAGTTTTAATTTGTCAAATAGGATTTCGCCCAATTGTTTGGGGGAGTTAAGGTTAAATGTTTCACCAGCGAGATTGTAAATGCGTTCTCGAATGGCGACTAATTCATCCTGCAGGTCTTCCGAAAGCGCCTCGATTACAGATGCTTCCATGCGAATGCCTTCGTATTCCATTTGGGCAAGGACAGATACCAGCGGACACTCTATGTCTTCAAATACGCGCGTTTGTCCCATTTCTTTGATTTTGGGGCGCAGAACTTCGGACAGTTGCAAGGTAATATCTGCATCTTCGGCTGCATATTCTGCTACTTTGTCCAGGGGGACTTCGCGCAGGGTTTTTTGTTCTTTGCCCTTTTCTTTTTTGCCGATTAAAGACTCAATTTTAATGGGTTCATAACCCAATAATGATAGCGATAGAGCATCCATGCCGCGACGCATTTCGGGTGCGGTCACATAAGCGGCGAGCATGGTATCAAAAAACGGTCCTTGAACCCTGATGCCTTGCCACAATAATACGGCGAAGTCAAATTTGAGATTGTGTCCGATTTTCTCGGTGTCCGGATTTTCCAAAATTCCGCGGAATTCTTCCAATACGGCCTTATTTTTATTCGGGTCTTCGGGTATTGGTACGTAATATCCCGTGTGCGGTTGAAATGAAAACGCAAGGCCGAGCAATTCACATGTTCTCGGATTTAGCCCTGTTGTTTCTGTGTCAAAACAAAACGCCTTTTGCTGCGCCAATTTTTCGATCAATGCTGCGCGCTTTTCCGGCGTATCCACGAGGTGGTATGTATGTTCGACATCTGCTATGGTTTTGTGTGCTGATACGCCTTCCGGCGCTGTATCATCGCCGAAGAGCGAGATTTGTTGCTGATCTACATTAAAATCATTTCCAAATAGCCGTTTGCCCAGTGTGCTGAATTCCAATTCTGCGAACAGGGTTTTCAATTTTTGTTCGTCTCGTGTTTTCACTGCGAGATCATCTAATCCAAAGTCCAACGGTACGTTGAGGTGGATGGTGACCAGTTCCTTTGATAACAATGCCTGTTCTCTATATGTCTCTACATTTTCTTTTTGTTTGCCTTTCAATTCATCAACGTGATTGAGTAACCCCTCCACACTACCGTATTGCGCGATCAATTTTTGTGCGGTTTTTGGCCCTATGCCCGGTACGCCCGGCACATTATCACTCGAATCACCCATCAGTCCCAGCATGTCGATTACCTGATCCACGCGCTCAATTTCCCATTGTTTTAGCACTTCTGGCACACCCAGAATCTCTGCGCCGTCGCCCGTGCGTCCGGGTTTGCTGATGAATGTTTTGTTTGAGACGAGTTGTGCGTAGTCTTTATCGGGGGTTACCATATATGTTGTAAACCCGGACTTTTCAGCCTCTTTTGCCAGTGTGCCAATTACGTCGTCGGCTTCATAACCCGGTTTGCGGATGACGGGCACGTTGAATGCTTCACACATTTGGTCGATGTAGGGGAGCGCGCCACTTATGTCTTCGGGCATTTTTTCCCGTTGTGCCTTGTATTCTTTGTATATCTCGTCCCGAAATGTCGGCTCTGGCGTGTCGAAGACCACGGCCAAATGTGAGGGTTTTGTGTTGCCCAAAATATCCAATAGGGTATTGGCAAAAACGAATAACGTCGAGGTGTTCAGCCCTTTCGACGTCATCCTCGGATTGCGTATCATCGCAAAATGCCCGCGATAGACCAGTGCCATGCCGTCTAATAAATACAGGGTTTTGGCTGCCATGTTTGATCCTTTCAGGCGAAATACAACTGCGCCAGTAGTTCATGAGCGGAATGGGGTACAACTGCGTCAGCAGTTCATCAATGTAGGGGCGGTGCCCCTGTGCCCGCCCGTTGGGTGGTAGGGTGGGGTTCGTCTATTCGTCTATTCGTCTATTCGTTTCCTCTTCAACCCGCAAAAATGCACCGCGATCCCAGTACTGCTTTTTTGTCATTACACCCGTCGAATCCCAATACGTCCAGATTCCGTCGGGTTCTCCTTCTATGTAGTTCACTTCTTTTTCTTTTTGTCCGTTTGCATACCACCAGGTCGAGAGACCGTGTCGCCCACCATTTTCCCACGTTCCCGTATTTTTTTCCTGTCCGTTTTTGTACCATTCTGTCACTATGCCTTCGGGCTTGCCATCTACCCAGTCCATTTCACCTTGTTTTTGCCCGTTTTCATACCAGTGTGTCCAAACACCCACTTTTATATCGTGTTCGTATTTACCAACCGATCGCTGGCGACCACTTTCGTAAAATGACTGGTATAACCCATGTCTGAGATACCGTTTGTGAGCGTCATCCCAATAGACGTAGTATTCTTCGTGTCCATCTTTTACCAATTGAACATCGGGCCTACATGCAAATAGCGCGATACCAAGCGCGATGATTCCCAATTGACGCCACATGTTGTTTTACCTGGTTTCTGAAAATAGTTCGGGGGGAGATTCAAAATCTGTTGGTTGCTTTGCTTCTTTGATTATCTGTAGAAGTGATTCGATGTCTTTACAGGAGACATACGGCGGTTTTTCCATTGCTTTGATAATGCGTTGCGCAGTCGGATTTTTTTTCTTTGCTCTGGCGATGATTTCTTCTCCTTGGCTTTCCAGGTTAGAAATTCGAGTTAGTCTTTCAGTTGTTCCGTTTCTTGATCAGGAAGCTCATCCACACCCCTACGATTCAGATCGCGAATGTAGCCCTTTCAGTCCCCTACCATGTAAGTGACACTCAGTCGATCAAGTGCATTGAATTTAATTCACAGATGTCTTGCTTTTCATTTTTACCGTTTGCTGATGCTTTCGCAGCAACTCGGTACGTTCTCGCCAGAACGCCAGTTGTTCTTTGAGTGTCATGTTTGCTACTTGATTGTAGATTCGTTCTGCGCCACGGCGTTTCATCTCAACGCAATCAAATGTCTTCTTCGTCTTCATAGTTGATCGCCTCATGAGGGGAATGGATAGCAATATTTGAGTATCCAGAAAGTGTGTTTACCGCATTGTATAGCGGAATTTTTGAAAAATGTACGATATGTTTGAAATTCCAACTTACAATCATTGAGCAGCCTCCTACAGTGGCCAAGGCGACGTGTAGGGCGTCCGTTGCCCATTTTTCGGTCACAATTTTCGCATTTAAGTAAGCCTGCTGAAGTTGTAAAACCTCCTCAGAAACCTCTACAATTTCTGCAAAGTTGAGCATTTGTTCAAAGTTTGTTACAACTTCCGCAGGGGCAGATCCGATCTCCTCTTGCACCACTACTGACGTCAATAGGTTAAAATGTCCTTGTCGAACCATATCGAAAAAGGACTGACTGGCCTGACGAAACTCTTCATCGAATGCACCACCAAAAACGGATGTATCCGCATATACACTCAAAATCTGTGAATTCAATTTTCATCCTTTCAATCAATCAGCGGTTTTCCAAGCATCAATCTATAATCACCTTTCTAAAGGTTAGCGATACTCGTCGCCGCCGATCATGCTTGTAGCCATCCAACTTATCCGATTTTCTGGCGGCAATCCCGTGCAACCATTTATATCTCGCTTCATTTTTCAGGACGACAATACTTCTTGGCTCAAGCCAAACCGAAATTTTTTTTGTTTCATCTTTATTTGTGAAATCCATAAAACAACCCGATCCCAAACTTAAAGAAACAATCGTATTCTCAAAACAAGGTTCACAATCAATATGCCTTGATATCCCTTGCCCCGGTATGTATTCATTCACAATCACCTGATCAGCGATTTTTGGCATGTGTCTATCTTTCCATAATTTCTCAGACAACTCTTCCAGCCACTTAGGCAATTTACCATTACCAATACGCATATCACGGGCTACCCTCCGCGCTTTGTAGTCGTACTTATACCCGTAATGCTGAACCCGCCGTTTCAGGTCGTCGAGCCACGGCTGTTTGTCAATCTGTTTGAGTAGCTGATCGTGTTCGATTTCATTGATATAGTCTTCTTTGTAATCAAGCCCGGCGATTGCATCAATCGCCTCCTGATTGCTTGGAGGGGATAGAGATGGCTGGAGCGATATAGAGGGGAAGCTGAGTTGTTCTGACATGATTAGATCTCCAATGGTCTAAAACGGTAATAGATCGTTGGAAAGGTTAAATGGACCGTCGTTGGATAGAATATCACAATAGACCTGGACCTTGTGGAGTGAATCATCTATTAAGCCATTATAACATAACTCGATATTTAATTCGGTTGCGCTGCTTGTAAACATCGACAGATTTTCTTTGAGAAATGTCCAATTATTATGTAAAGGTGAGTAGCATGGATTCTGATACACCATGCACATTTTGTGCTGATGATATTTTTCTACAATTTGGGTAAGGCACTCGGACAAGCCACTAATGTCTAATGTCCTGCTTGCGAGAAAGTAACAGAAGTTAAATATGATCTGTGTCTCATCACCTTTTTTTATATAATAGTCCAATAAGGATATCAATTTATGGTAGTCAGCGATTGCTTGAAAATTCCTGAAGAAAGGTTCTCTATTTTTATTCGGTCCATATCGGTTGATTTCCTTTGCCTTATTGACCATCGCTCGCGAACTGTCAATTCCTAAATAAGTGATGTTCTTGCGTCTTGCGGAAGCCCAAAACGCAATACCTGAAGTTAATGGACCGCAACCGAAGTCAATGAATACAACTCTATTGCTTACGGAGGTGAGGTACTGCGTGAAAATATGATAAGAAGAAAAAAGGTGCATAGGCATATAATGGACACAATAAAGGTCCACTTTATCTTTTGGAGAAAGCCCCTCATGCCATTCACTAAAATTGGCCCGTCCTTGACCTAGAATTTCCACTCTATGGTAATTGGAGTCTTTATTTTTTACCAGGTTTATCCACGCGGTGGTGCGTGGATGATCTTCAAATGGTTGAACTGCCAGATCATTAAACAAGCCCTGTAGATTTCCAGTAGGTACATAGTAAGGGGAACTGTAATTGTCGAAACAGCGGATATAGGACATGTTTTGAGATCTCCAGAAGGTTTGCGGATGGTCTTCTTTTATATTTTGGCAATGCGTTCGTACCGCTAAACCACGATCTCTAACAATTGAATCGTCATAGTAATTTCTTCTCCCGCAAAGGGATGGTTGCCGTCTAATGTCACGGTTTGGGATGTTATTTCTTTTACCGATACTTCGATGGGTGTACCAGTGGGGTCGGACTGTACTTCCATGCGCATTCCCTTTTCGAGAAGTGCATCAGGGGGAAATTTCGATCGCGCGACTTCGATTACAAAGTCGGGATTATAGGGACCAAATGCATCTTCTGGGGATAGGATGACCGTGCGAGAATCGCCTTCTTCCAGGCCATTTACAAGGCGCGTGAATATGTCTTTTACAGATTCGTCTCCCACGGTAAATTCAAATGGTTCATTCTCTGGTGTGCCTTCGGCTATGGTTCCGTCTTCCAGGATTCCCTTGTAATAAATCAATACGCGATCGCCAATTTCTGCTTGTGCCATGGTGCCCCCTATGAGTGTCTGCACAATTTAAACAGGAAATAAGAGACTGTCAATTGTGCTTGAGATGGTCCATTTTACTAATGGGTGGTTGACACATTTTGCCCGTTTGCTTAATCTTGTAAAATGCACTGGGTTTTGGGTATTACACATATGCAGGAGGTTTTTGTGAAACAAGTTGTTTACGGTATTTTTATTGCGACATTTTGTCTGTTTTCCACTGAGGCCAGTACTGCGGCACGCAAGGCTGGTTTTGTGTTGCTGCGTGAGGGAGTGGGCGCGCGTGCTGCTGCGATGGGTGAAGCGCAGACCGCTGTGGTAGGTGAACAGACTGCGGCGTTTTGGAATCCGGCAGGTGTGGCGGCTATGCAGGGCAAACATTTTATTCTGGCGCACCACCGATCGTTCCAGGGGATCAAGCAGGGGTATGGCGGGTGGGCTTATGGCAATGATAGACGCGGTCTTGCACTGAGTTTGGGCGTTTATGGGGTTGGTGGATTGGAAGCGCGGCGGGAACCGACCGCGACGCCTGCGGGCACGTTTAGCGTTTACGATCTCAATGCAGGACTGTCTTATGCACAGAGGATAGGGCAGCGAATTTATGTGGGGTTTTCAGTTCGGGCATTGCATGAAAATATCGGGCCAGAGAGTGCGTGGGGGATGAGTGTAGATGGAGGGGTATTGTACCGCTTGTCTGAGAACGTGATGCTGGGGGCGGCGTATCGAAATTTGGGACGGATGGCACAGTTAGACCGAGAGCGCATCCCTTTGCCCCGGGTGTTTCGCGTAGGGGCGGCGTGGTCCTGGCGCCCGTGGATAGCAACAGCCGATTTTCGTCTGCCAGCAGCTGGCAACAGAGGGGCAAATTTTGGTTTGGAATACGGGGTGATGGACAGGTTGTTTTTGCGCGGTGGGATTCAAACCGGGCACGATACGCGTATGTTGTCGTTTGGATTGGGGATCACGCGGCGCAACTGGCGGGTGGATTACGCTTTTGTGCCTGCATCGCATGGTTTGGGCGATTCGCATCGCATTGCAGTGGGAATAAGGTGAGAGGTGAAAAGGATAAGGAGTGATTGTGTCAGACGATTTGAATGGTAATCGGTATTTTCCCACGCAGACGGCCTTGCCCAGGACGCAGGAGAATTTGAGATTGCATGTTGGGCTGTTTTTGGCAACTGTGTACACGACGACGGTCGCGGGGATGCCCATGTCTTCCACATGGGCATCAATGCCCGATAACTGGCATATTTTGATTGATCCTCGCTATTTGGTCTATGGCTTGCCGTTTTCTGCGACGTTGCTGATCATTTTGGGCATACACGAGATGGGGCATTATGTGACTTCGCGCCGCTGGGGTGTGCGCGCGTCATTGCCCTATTTTATTCCCTTCCCCTCTTTTATTGGTACCCTGGGCGCAGTGATCAAATTGCGATCTCAGATTCCGAACCGGCGGGCGCTTATCGATATTGGCGCATCTGGGCCTATTGCCGGGTTTGTGATGTCTGTGATCGCGTTGAGTGCTGGTCTGCACATGTCGGAAGTAATTGAGGTACGAGATATACCGGAAGGCGCACTTACTCTGGGTGATTCTCTCTTGTCGGGTTGGTTGGGCATAAGCGTTATTGGTGATCTGCCCGAGGGTTATGATGTGATGCTGCATCCGGTGGCTTTTGCGGGCTGGTTGGGGTTGTTTGTAACGGTGTTGAATTTGTTGCCGATGGGACAATTTGATGGTGGGCATATTGTCTATGCGATTTTTGGCGGGAAACACCGGTTAATTTCTCGGGCGACAATGGTGGGATTGGCATTGATGTGGTTATTCGCGCCGCCTTACCACTGGTGGGATGCACAATCTATGTTCAGGGCCTGGTATGATTCCCGCTGGATCGGTTGGCTGGTGTGGTTGGGGTTGGCTGCGCTGATGGGACGGCATCATCCGCCGCCTGTAAATCCCGATGTTGAATTGGATCCCGTCCGGCGATGGATTGGGTACGCGTCGCTGGCTATTTTTGTATTGTGTTTTATTCCCGATCCAATTCAGATTTATTGAGTCTTCAAAATGGCGAAACGTTTGTCCGAAAAAAGACCATTGGAAATGGCTCGCAAGCGGCGATCTCCTCGGTTATGGGTTGTGTCCTGTGTTATAGTAATTCTGATCGCCGGTGGATTGGCCGCCTATTTTTGGCTGCCGCGATCGTATTTTTGGCGACTGCGGTCACATTTTTGGCGACCACAGTCGGTCGAATATGTACTTCCCCTCGAAGAGACACCAAGATGGAAAGCTGGCCCAGAAGATATTGTCGCATTTGCCGATACAATGGTTGTGAGAGCAAAAGAGGTGTTGATCGGGCTGGGCGTTCCTCCTGAGGTGATTAAAGAAGTGCGTTTGTCCAAAGGCGAAGTGCGTTGGGAAGTGCAGTCGAAAGTGCCCGATGCTCTGCCACTGGCTGTTTGCAATCTGTCTTTGACCCATCTGGCGCATGAATTGGGTGGGGCAGTCATTGAAGGTAGCGAAGACCGACAGGGTAATGTATTGTGGCTTCGCGTGGGTTTGAATGATAAGCAGACCAATTTGTTCAGGTTTGAGCAGAATAAAGAACTCGAGCGCCTCGCGGGGCGTATTGCCATTGTGATCGATGATTTTGGATATCAGGATCAGAATTTAATTCTGTCTTTTTGTGAGTTGCCACAGCCGATTACATTTTCGATTTTTCCCGGCGAGAAGCATACGGCATGGATAGCGCAACAGGCTATTGAGAAAAATCACGGCGTGATGGTTCATTTGCCTATGGAACCGATAGACTATCCAGAGCGCGATCCAGGTCCCAATGCGATTTTTTTGGATTACGCGCCGGAAAAGATTGCTGAGTTGACCCAGGATGCCCTTGCGTCCGTGCCCTATGCGAAGGGGATAAACAATCACATGGGGTCTCGCTTAACACAAAATTTTGAAGCGATGAGAGCGGTGTTGCGAGTCGTGCAACGATGGAATTTCTTTTTTATCGATAGTGTCACGTCACCCCAATCGGTGGCTTATGCAATCGCGCGGGATATGGGTATTCCCAGTGGTCGCAATGCGTTATTTTTGGATATCGTCGAAGACGAGGACGCGGTGGTCAAGCGATTGTACAGGCTCGCTGCACACGCACGGCATGAAGGTACGGCGATTGGCATTGGGCATGCAAAACCCAATATGCTACGGGCATTGCAACGCATGTTACCCGAGTTGGCAGAACAGGGGTTTGTATTTGTCCTGGCGGAAGAAGCAGTTCACACTTCTGTTCCTTGACGCATGAGAGATGAGATGTTATATTGAACCGCGTTTCTTTTTAGCGATTGTTTCTATCGTTTTTGGAGGTGTGTTATTGATGTTGATGGCTTCCGGTTTGAGGTGATTGCCACCGATGCTGGAACACACGCACGAGCAGGGGTTCTCCACACGCCGCATGGGATTGTGGAAACCCCAGTTTTTATGCCGGTGGGTACACTGGGCACGGTTAAGACGCTTTCGCAGCAGGAGTTGCGAGATTTAGATGCGCGTATTATTCTGGGCAATACATACCATCTTTATTTGCGACCGGGTATGGATTTGATGGCTGAGGCAGGTGGTTTGCACAGATTTATGAATTGGGAACGGGCGATTTTGACGGATAGCGGCGGATTTCAGGTGCATAGTTTGGCAGATTTGAATAAAATTACCGAAGAAGGAGTGTTGTTTCGGTCGCATATTGATGGGTCAACGCATCTGTTTACGCCAGAGAAGGTGATTGAGATAGAGCATGTGCTCGGCGCAGATATTGCGATGATGTTTGATGAGTGTACGCCGTACCCCAGTTCGCGGGATTACGCACGGGCAGCGGGCGAGCGCACGGTGCGCTGGGCAAAGCAGTGTTTGGATGCTTATGAGGGATATGGACGAAAGAGTTTGGCGGGACACGCGCAGGCTTTGTTTGGCATTGTGCAGGGGAGTACGTATCGCGATTTGCGCGAGCGTTTTACCGAAGAAACCGTCGCGCTCAATTTTCCGGGTTACGCGATAGGGGGTACGTGTGTGGGCGAACCAAAGGAAGATACCTGGGAGGCGATTTCGACTGTGGTATCTATTTTGCCCGCGGACCGTCCTCATTATATGATGGGCAGTGGAACGCCCGAAGATTTGATTCAGGGCGTGATGCGTGGTATTGATATGTTTGATTGCGTGATGCCAACGCGCAATGCGCGCAATGGGATGGTGTTTACACAACGCGGAAAATTATCCATTCGCGCGGCGCGCCATGCCCGCGAGTTTGAACCGCTCGATTCGGAATGTGCGTGTTATACGTGTCGAAATTACACGCGTGCGTACATCCGACATTTGCATCATACGCGAGAGATTCTGGGGTTGCGGTTATCTACAATTCACAATGTGCATTTTTATTTAAATTTGATGCGGCAGATGAGACAGGCAATTATCGAGGGTGAATTTGCACAGTGGCAGAGGACCTTCTTAAATTTTTACAAAGGAAATGAAGATGGAGAAATTCAATATCTGCGTTCGTGATCGTGTGGTGGCAGTATTCAAAAAGTGGAGAGATGGGTTTCTTTTTGGGATGTTTTGTGTTTTGTTGTTTACGGGTAAAGTTTTTGCATTTGGCGGTGGACAACCCGCGCAGGAAGGTGCCGAAGCTCCCAATATGCTGGTGACGATGTTTCCGTTCATTTTGATGTTTGTGATTCTGTATCTTTTGATTATTCGCCCGCAACAGAAAAAACAAAAAGATCATCAAAGGATGGTTGATGAATTGAAAAAAGGCGACCGCGTTGTGACGTCGGGTGGTATGCATGGGACCATTACGGGGATTAAAGAGCAAGAGGGTATTTTGGTTGTGCAGGTCGCCAAAGAGGTACAGATTGAGGTGTCGCGGGGGTCTATTTCGAGAGTAGATGAGCGCAAGGCGAAGAAATAGTAGAAAGGTGAAATTTGGCGATGAGGGTAGTGTTTATGGGCACGCCCGATTTTGCGGTGCCGTCGCTTGTGAGCGTGGCTCAAAGCGGTCATGATCTTGTAGGCGTGGTGACGCGGCCAGATAGGCCACGCGGTCGGGGGCAGCAGATGCAACCAACCGATGTGAAGGCTGAGGTTGTGTCGCTGGGGTTGGATGTGCCGGTTTTGCAGCCCGAGTCGCTTAGAGATGAGAATTTTTACGCGCAGTTGCAGGCTTTGGAACCAGATTTATTTGCAGTGGTGGCTTTTCTGATTTTGCCGCGTTCTGTACTGGCAATTCCCAAATTGGGTTCTGTGAATGTCCATCCCTCTCTATTGCCAAAATACCGCGGGGCAGCACCGATTCAATGGGCAATTATCAATGGTGAGACCGAGACGGGTGTGACTATTTTTCAATTGTCGCCGCGCGTGGATGCTGGCGATATTTTAATTCAGCAAAAGGTGGCGATTGGGGACGATGAGACGGCGGGCGAACTGTATGAGCGGTTGAAGGTGATGGGTGCTGAGTTGCTCATTCGGGCTATTGATGGCCTGGCAGATGGTTCTGTTATTCCCGTGCCACAGACGGATGAGGGCGTGAGTCGCGCTCCAAAATTAGAGAAAGAAGATGGCGAGATTGACTGGTCAAAAGGTGCTGGAGATATCCGCAATCTCATTCGGGGAACCAATCCCTTTCCGGGAGCGTTTACACTCTGGCAGAATAAATTACTGAAGGTTCACCGGGCAACGGTTGAGACGGAGATGGGAGAAGCGGGTACTGTGATTGGTGCAGATGGCAAACGCGGACTTGTTGTGGGAACGGGCGAAGGCGTTCTCGTGCTGGACGAGGTGCAACCGGCAGGTAAAAAGCGGATGTCTGGTGCTGATTTTGTGCGGGGATATCGCATTGCGGTTGGGGAGAGATTGGGGTAGGGCAGTGGATAGAACAAAGGAAAATACTGAATTGCAAGACTCTCTATTCGATTTTGCACAGCACACATACGAGATGGAGATTGAGCGCAAGGATAGAATCAATGCGAGCTTATCGTTTCCTGCTGGCATAGTGGCTCTTCTTGCTGGCGTAGTTGCCCTGTTTGCGGAGAAGGTTCCACAGAGTCTGCCTGGTTTTGCTGGTGCGATATTTGTTATCGCCGCAGGTAGCCTCCTCATCGCCATTGTGATAGCTATATACTTTCTGCTTCGTGCATACATCAAGTGGGATTACTACTACCTGAGCACGCCCTTAGAATGGAGAGAACAAGTTCATCAACTTGAAGATTACTACCAGCACAATGATAGGGAGAACATTCAAGAACTTATAGAGGTGGACATCAAGAGGAATCTTCTGGATCAGTACGAAGAGTCAGCCCATAAGAACTTTGAGAACAATCAAGAGAAGTTGTCTTATCTCAACAAAGCAAAAATCGCCATAACCTGTGGGTTGGTAGCACTTTTGATTTCGTCCGTACCTTACTATCTATTGACTCAAGGCGAGAAAACCCATCGAGTTCACGTAACAAATCTCAAGGAGATCAACATGACAAAGCAACAAGATAACTCTCAGCAGTCTTCTCAGAGCCGCAGGTCTGAGACTCAACATAGTGGTGAGGCTTCAGGACAAAATCATCATAAGCCTGCCGATCTTAAACCTCGTGTTCTTAGAGAAAACGATTCGTCTTTGAAGAACCGTTACAGAGATGCGACGAAATCCGATTAGGAATCACATCGGGGTCATGGGCCGACAACTGTTTCAGGAGGTGATGGTCATGCTGGAAGGTCTGATGGTGATGTTTGTGGGAATAGCTATTACGCTGTGGGCGCAATTTAAGGTGAAGCGCACGTTTCGCAAATACGATGAGTTTGTTGCGAGAAGCGGTGCGACTGCAGATCAGGTCGCGCGAGATATTTTGCGTCAAGGCGGTTTGCCCGTGGGCGTGGAGCCTGTGCAGGGGCATTTGACAGATCACTACGATCCGAGAGATCGCATGTTGCGTCTGTCGGAAAGTGTGTACGGGAATCGCTCCTTAGCTGCGATTGGTGTGGCTGCTCACGAAGCCGGGCATGCGTTTCAACACGCACAGGGATATGTGCCCCTGTCTCTGCGGACGAGTCTGGTTCCAGTTGCAAATATTGGGTCAAAGATGGCGTGGGTTTTTCTTATTGCCGGGTTTCTTTTTAGCTGGTTTGAGCTCATTTTTTTGGGCATTGTGTTCTTTTCTGCGGCTGTGATCTTCAGTATTGTTACTCTGCCGGTTGAGTTTAATGCGAGTAGTCGGGCTATTCAGATTTTGGCCGATGGGGGCTATTTGACACCTGAGGAGATTCCCGCTTCGCGCAAAGTTTTGAATGCTGCTGCGCTGACTTATGTTGCATCGGCACTGGTGGCAATTTTGGAGTTGTTGCGCCTGTTGTGGATGGCTGGCTTTCTGGGTGGCTCGGATGAGTAGCTGACTGCTAATTTTTAGGGAGGACTATATGTACGATGTCGTGACTTTTGGCGAGGCGATGATTCGGTTGTCTTCGCCAGAATACCGCCGATTGGAGAATGCGAGTAAACTCGATGTCGAGATCGGTGGGGGGGAATACAATGTCGCGGTCGGTTGCGCGCATTTGGGTTTGAAGGCGGCGTGGGTGTCCCGTTTGGTCGATAATTGGACGGGTTGGATTATTCGCAACAAAGGGCGCGAGCACGGGGTGGATATGTCCAATATTTTGTGGACGGATTTTGATGGTGTGGGGCTTGAGCGCAATGGATTTTATCACATGGAAGTGGGTGTGGGACCGCGAGCGAGTGCCGTGACGTATGACAGAGGTCATACCGCGATTATGAATATCAAACCCGGGATGGTGGATTGGGCATCTATTTTTGAAGGGAGCAAGTGGTTTCACGTCAGTGGGATTACACCCGCGTTGTCCGAAGGTGCGGCAGAGACCACGGTAGAAGCGCTGGTAGCAGCCCGCGATGCAGGCGTGACCACGAGTTTTGATCTCAATTTCAGATCTAAATTGTGGCGTGAAGAACAAGCGCAGGAGACGATTGCAAAGTGTATTCCGCATGTGCAGGTGCTTATCGGCAATGAAGAGGATTTTGAAAAGACGATGGGGCTTAAAGCCGAAGGCACGTCGGGTGATTACGATGCGCTGGATCCGGAGAGCTATAAAGATGTCGCGCGCAAGGCCGTATCGCAATACCCCAATGTGACGCTTGTGGGCACGACTCTGCGCGTAGCGAAGACCGGATTGCTAAATGACTGGCGCACGCTGCTTTACGATGGCAGTGAGTTTTATTTTTCGCGCATTTATGAAAATTTGGAGATGGTGGATCGCGTAGGGGGTGGCGATAATTTTTCAGCGGGTATTATTGCTGGGGTACTCGAGGACAAGCCAGCTCAGGATATCGTGGATTTCGCAGGGGCTTATTCGGCTCTGGCACATACGTTCCCCGGAGATGTGAACTGGGCTACGCGATCGGAAGCCGAGAGTGCGATGAAGGGTGAGAGCGCGCGGATTAGACGATAGAATCCGAGATGGATGTGCCAATAACATAACGCCTCTCTCTATTTTGGAGAGAGGTTTAATTTTGGGGAGGAAAAATGTCAAGTACTGTAGGTCGCATTATTGACTGCGGTGTGGTTGCCGTGTTGCGGGCAGATAATCCGTCGCAGTTGATGGATGTGTCAAAAGCGTTGCGCGAAGGCGGTGTGGTGGCGATTGAGGTGACGATGACGGTGCCGGGAGCGCTGAAGGTGATTGAAGAAGCGTCGGCAAAGATGGAAGATACGATTATTGGGGTGGGGTCTGTGCTCGATCCAGAGACGGCGCGGGCAGCGATTCTATCCGGCGCAGAATATGTGGTGAGTCCCATTTTGAATACGGCGGTGATCGAGATGAGCAAGCGGTATGGCAAGGCCGTGATGCCCGCCGGGTTTACGCCCACAGAAATTTTGACGGCATGGCAAGCAGGAGCCGATGTGGTCAAGGTGTTTCCCGCTGGCGTGGGAGGACCGTCTTATTTTAAGGATATTCTGGGTCCTTTGCCGCAGGTGAAGCTCATGCCCACGGGTGGGGTGGATGCCAATACAACGCCCGAGTTTATCAAGAATGGCGCGGTGGCTGTGGGGGCTGGCAGCGCGATGGTCGATAAGGCGGCTGTGGATAATAAAGACTGGGCATCTTTGACGGCAACGGCAAAATCTTTCGTCGATGCTGTGGCGCAGGCGCGAGTGAAAAAATGAGTTTGACGATTGGCATAGATTTAGGGGGCACCAATACGCGTGCGGGGCTTGTGACAACGTCGGGTGAGATTGTGGGCAGGGCGCGGGGACCGACGCGATTGCATCTGGGTGCTGAGGGTGTGATAAATGGTATTGCCGAATGTGCGCGTGCGGCTGCGCGGGATGGCGGGATTTCACTGGGAGAAGTACAGGGTGTAGGGGTTGGTGCGCCAGGTCCATTAGATCCGTTTGATGGTGTGATTATATCGCCCGAGAATTTGCAGTGTATGCACGGTGTGCGGTTAAAGGATCGCCTGGAGGCATTGCTCGGTCTGGGCGTGGTGGTGGATAATGATGCAAATTTAGCGGCTTATGGCGAGCAATGGCTGGGAGCTGGTCGAGGTGTTGATCACTTTTTGTGCGTGACCCTGGGGACAGGGGTTGGCGGTGGGTGGATCAGCGAGGGGCGAGTTATGCACGGGTTTAATGGCAATGCGGCCGAGGTGGGGCATATTACAGTGGATCACAATGGGCCGCGCTGTCCGTGTGGCAATTTTGGATGTTTGGAGATGTATGCATCGGCGACGGCCATGGTGCGCCGCACGCTGGAAAGACTTGAAGGGGAAAAACCGGAGACATCTCTGAAAGCTGAGGGGTTGACCACACAGGTTATTTTTCAAGCGGCAGAGGCAAGTGATGATTTTGCGATGCAGATGTTTGAAGAAACGGGGTTTTTCCTCGGTGTGGGGTTGGTGAGTCTGGTAAATATTTTAAATGTGGATCGCGTTGCGCTAACGGGCGGATTGGCGCAGGCGGGCGATTGGGTTTTTGAGCCGGCGATGCGAACTTTTTGGGATCGCGGTACTGTTGGTGTAAAAGAACATGTGCAGATTGTTTCCGCTGAACTGGGCGATGATGCGGGGATTTTAGGCGCGGCCAGACACGCGCAGGCGTAAAGCTTCACACCAGGCAAAGTCTGACCGCTTGCGTTTTATGTCTCGCCTTGTTCCTTTTGCCACGCTTCATATTCAATACGCGCTTCATCTGTGAGTGGATAATATTTCCGCAGGTCGCCGCCTTCGGCGAGTTTCATTCGGCTGAAAACTTCCCATTCGGCGTGTTCGGTCGCTTTTTCTGCCAATTCAGGCGCGAGTTTAATTGGCACTACCACGGCGCCATCGTCGTCGGCAATAATAATATCGCCGGGCATTACAAGTGTATCACCACACGCTATCGGGATATTCACGGCGTGGGGGAAGATGTTGGTTTGTGCGTGAAAATTGGGCGTTGTTCCTTTGAGCCATAAGCCGAGGTTCAATTCCCTGGCGTGGGGAAAATCGCGAATACAGCCATCGACAATCGCACCCTGCCCCCCCTGGCCGCAAAAATAGGTTAGCATCATCTCGCCAAAAACGCCACTACTCAAGTCGCCCCGAGCATCGACTACGACCACATCGCCCGGTTGTGTGTGATACAACACGTGGCGATGCAGTTGTCTTTCTGGACCCTGGTATTCTCCCGATGAATGCAGATCTTCTCGTTTGGGCATAAATTGCAGCGTCAGTGCCGGGCCGCAAATTGATTTGCCCGGCGTTCGGGGGAGAGGTCCCAAGATCTGGGCATTGCGAATGCCCAGCTTAAATAATTCTCCACTGGCTGTGGCGCTGCCAATATGTGATAACGCGTCGATCAATGCTTTTGGTGGGCGTTCTATATCCGGTGTTTGAATGGGTTCCAGACTCATTTATAGCTCCTGTTGTGAGTGTTTTCGGACATATTGTTATGGTCTTAAGATAAACAATGCCCGCAGGGATTCAATACTATTTTCTTATTTGGCAAGAATCTGATTGTACAGTATTTTTGTAAGTACTGATCCTATTTGTTTTAAGATTTGATATATTCTTAAGCCGTGTGCGACGGTTTACTATTTTTTTCAGGAGGTCCCATGCTCGGTCTTATCGGACTTGGACTCGTCGGGTCCGCACTTGTTGAACGCTTTCGCGACAAAGGTTTAGAAATTGCGGGGTATGATATTGATCCCGAAAAAGTAAAAGCACATGAAGGCGATGGTTTTTCGCCCTGCAAATCGCCAGCCGATGTCGCCGATAAAGCGCGCCGCGTCGTTCTTTCGCTTCCCGACTCCCATGTTGTCAACGATGTGGTTACAGGTGCGAGGGGCGTTTTGTCTGCGGCATCTCCCGGCGCAATTATTGTGGATACTACCACAGCTGATCCGCAGATGTCAACTGCGCTTGCCAAACGCCTTGAAAGCAGGAGTATTCGCTTTCTCGATGCGACTATTCTCGGATCCAGCAAGCAGGTGCGCGAATCAGATGTTCTCGTGATGGTCGGCGGTACTTTACCTGTCTTTGAACTGTGTACAGATATTTTTGAAGCCTTCTCGCTCAGGACCTTTCACATGGGGCCTTCGGGCAAAGGTGCGGAAGCCAAACTCATTGTCAATCTCGTGCTCGGTCTCAACCGTCTCGTACTGGCCGAGGGGCTTGTTCTCGCGCAAAAAACAGGGGTGGATATCGATGTTTTGCTCGATGTTTTTAAGATGGGTGGCGCGTATTCTCGCGTGATGGATATTAAAGGCGAAAAAATGATCACCGGAGATTTTACCACTCAGGCCGCATTGGATCAGCACTTAAAAGATGTGGAACTCATCCTCGATCTCGGCGCGCGCACGGAAACGCCTTTGCCCGTAACCGGGCTTCACGCCCAACTTTTGCGCACGGGCGTTGCGCTCGGTCTTGCAGAACAGGACAATTCTGCCATTGTCGATGTGCTGAGAAAAATGGCGGGAATTAAATAATCTCGATCGGAAAGGATATGTCCATGATCATTGATACGCATGTTCATTTTTACGATACAACCCGACCCGGTGGCGTTCCCTGGCCGCCCGAAGACAATGAATTGCTCTATCGCCCCATTTTGCCGCAACACTTTGTTGAACGCACCGAAAAGATGGGGGTGAGGGGTACGGTTGTGGTTGAAGCCAGCAAGCTCGTTGAAGACAATCAGTGGATCCTGGATCTCGCAGCAGACAATCCCTGTATTGTCGGGTTTGTGGGGCGTCTGGATCCCCAGACCGAAGATTTTGAGAAGAATCTCGACCGCTTTTCAGCCAATCCGCTCTATCGGGGGATTCGTCTGGGACTTCAGAGGGGTAGTTTGGAAGATCAAGATGCTCTTATGCCACAACTCCAAAAATTGGCTGACCGCGATTTGCAACTCGATTTGATGACGAATAGCAAACAGTTGCCCATCAATGCTGTTATTGCCGAGCAAATTCCCAGTCTGCGCATTGTTATTGACCATGTTGCACATGTGGAAGTGACGGGTGAAGCGCCCGATCCCGAATGGGTTCAGGGTATCCAAGTCATTGCTAAATACTCCAATGTGTATTGCAAGGTGTCTGGCATGGTTGAACGCGCAGCACAACAACCCGCCCCCGACGATCCGGCTTATTATGTGCCTACGCTCGATGTGTTATGGCATGCTTTTGGTGAAGACCGCCTGGTCTATGGCAGCAATTGGCTCGTGTGCGAACGCGCAGCGCCCTATGAGACGGTGCTCAGTATTGTCACCCATTATATTGAGACCAAGGGACCGGAGGCGATGGAGAAGTTCTTCTGGAAAAATTCAAAAGCTGCGTATAAGTGGATTGATAGGTGAGGCTAATACGTCGCGCCGGTGGAATCCACCATTGGCACGAATCTGACAGGTATAATGTGATTTTGTTGCAATTTGCCTTCCTGCTTGGTCAATAGTACGAGTTCTTGTGCGTCGCGTCTTCCGACCGGGATTACCATGCGTCCACCTTCGGCGAGTTGATCTTGAAGGGGTTGGGGAACTTGCGTTGGTGAACACGTCACGATAATCGCATCAAAAGGCGCGTGTTCTGGCCATCCTTTGTACCCATCGCCAACTTTCACTTTGATGTTCTCATACCCCAATGTGTTGAGCAAGTTTGCGGCGCGTTTGCCCAGCACTTCTACAATTTCTATGGTGTAGATGCTGTCGCACAACTCGCCCAGAATCGCCGCCTGATACCCCGAACCCGTTCCGATTTCCAGCACTTTATCCGATTCCTTCAAGTTCAACACTTCGGTCATTAGTGCGACAATATACGGTTGAGAAATGGTCTGTCCCTCGCCGATGGGTAATGGATGATCGCCGTATGCCCGTGAAGCATAAGACTCGGGCACAAACTGGTGGCGTTCCACTTTCCGCATTGCTTCCAGGACAGCGGGGGCTTTAATTCCTCGATTTTCAATCTGTGTCCTTACCATACGTTCTCGCAATCGCTCCATGAGGTCTTGTGCATGCGATGTAGAGATCACCGCCACTCCCACCAATAAGAGCAGTAAAGCATGTGCTGAAATGCTGTTATTCAGTATTTGCATCCTGCGCACTATGTACCTCCTGTTTCATGTTTTTCGTCTGCCATCAAGCCCTCCCTTCACGGTCAGGTTACGATAAATGTCGCTTCAACTTCTTCACTCTCTTTGTATCCTATTCGAATAGCTTTGGCGCGAATGGTGGTCTCGCCTTTTGGCAGAGGAATGGGACCGGTGTACAATCGCCAGTGTTCATCGCCTGCGAGTTGATACGCCATTGACGCGCCCTGGGTGCCACAGTAAAATTGTACGATTATCGGTCCCTTGAAGGTTCCGCCTTCGGGCGCAGCTTCTCGGCCGGGGCTTTCTTCACATATTGGCACAAAAACCGGCAATTCGGTCTGTGGCTGCTCTGTGCCCTGCCACATGCGAAATACCATCTGATCTTCGGGCACATCGCCCCATACGTCGTATTTTTCGCGCCAGTCGTCCAGTGCCTCGCGCAAGCGATTCAATGTTTCGGCGTGTGCGGGATCGTCCGCGAGATTGTTTGTTTCAAATGGATCGTTCTCCGTGTCGTATAGTTCTTCTACGGGGCGTTTTTGAAACATTATATTTTGTACACCTTCCAATTCGCCCGCGAGGTGAAGTCTCCACATTTCCTGCAATGCGGGATGCCGATTGCGATAGGGGATCCACAATAAATACGGGTTTTCCGTCATGTAGTTTCGTATGTATTTGAATCGCGTATCCCTCACGGCGCGCATCATGTCATAAGATTCGTCGTAACGATCCCGCGTTGCAAATATATAATCCCGGTCTTTTTCCTGTGGTCCCACAAAGGGTTGGCCCTGGAGATGGGCTGGGATTTGTACGCTGGCGAGTGATAGTACGGTCGGACCCAGATCGATCATGCTGACCAATCGCTCATTGACGCTGCCGGGTTCCAATTCACCCGGCCAGCGCACGATGCACGGTATGCGAATGCCCGCATCATAGGGCCAGCGTTTGGCTCGAGGCAGTCCTTCGCCGTGGTCGCTCCAGATAAATACAATGGTGTTGTCTGCCAATCCATCGTCTTCCAATTGTTGCAACATCTCACCAACCCACGCATCGTTGTCGGCGATGTTGTCGTAATGCCGCGCCAATGCCAGCCGCGCTTTGGGTGTGTTGGGGATATAAGGCGGTAGTGTGACAGAGTCTAGATCGGTTTCTACTTCTGGGCGTTTCTCTGGCCACATGCCGCTTTCGTGCGTTACGGTGCGATTAAATACCGCAAAAAAGGGCGCGCCATCTGGGCGATTGCGCCAGTGCGCGTCTGCGCTCAATTCATCCCATGCAGTAATTGGCGGGGCAAACTGATAATCGGTTTTTGTGTTGTTTGTACAGTAATACCCGGCCATCCGCAAATATTCTGGAAAACATTTGACATAATGCGGCGGTACTGCGTCGTAGGGCGTGGGCATTTGCGGCGCGTGTGCATTGGTGTGGCGCGTGCGCATGTGCTGCGAGCCAATGGCCGTTTGATACATGCCCGTGATAATTGCTGAGCGACTCGGCGCGCATACGCCTGCCGTTGAAAATGCATTGGGATACCGGCATCCCTCGGACGCCAGTTTGTCGAGATTTGGCGTACGCGCTACTTTATCGCCATAACACCCAAATCGCGGGCTTGTGTCTTCTAAGGATAACCACAGAATATTCGGTCTATCACTCATCTTCCATCCTTTGTTAAGGTTACATATTGGATTCTGATTCTATTATGCATAATCTTTATGTGGCAGGCAATCATTGTTTGTTTTGCCTGATGGTGTGAATATTGTATTTTGCCTATAACTGACAACAAAGAGGTACGCTATGGTGATTGAAGTTCGAGGCAGGGTGATGGAAGATCTGTCTGGACGCGGTCTGGGCGGTGTTTTGGTCTCCAATGGGGAGCAGATCGTACAGACGGACGAGGAGGGCCGGTACGCGCTTGCGGTGGAACCGGAGGCGCATCGGTTCGTATTTGTGACCGTTCCAGATGGTTTTCGGGCGACATCGGAGTTTTACTCATCTACGCGGAACTGGATGAGCGCGCAAGATGGGGTGGATTTTGGGCTTGCGTCTGCGCCTGAGCGGGCTGCACGGCAGTTTAAGCTTGTGCAGATTACCGATACACACGTTGTGACAGAAGGAGTGGTGCTGACTTCTGGAGAGGTTCTCGCCGAATCACTACAGCAACTTGTCCGGGAAGCCGATCCGGATGTGATTGTGGTGAGCGGAGATCTCACGAACAGGGGGGAGCTTGCCGAGTTGTACCGTTTTCGAGAGGCACAGGAGACGGTTCCAACGCCGGTGTTCCCACTGTTCGGCGGGCACGATGGGAACGAGGAGCGCCACGAGGGGGGCTTAGCGGACAATACGTTTACCCGGAATTTCGAAGCGGTGCTCGGTCCCTCGTATTATAGCTTTGATTGGGGGGGGCGCCATTTTGCGTTTTATCCCAATGAACAGTCGTTTTTTTCACCTGAAGACCAGGAGCGAAAGGAGGTGTGGTTCTGGGCGGATTTGGCACTACAGCCTGCGGATCGAGAGATCGTGGTGGTGGTTCATACGCCTCCGCCGATTTCATTTCTGGAGGCGTTGAGTCGGTATAATGTCCGCCTGGTGTTGCACGGGCACTGGCATTCCAGCAAGGTGTTCTCTTACGGTGAGATGGTTGTGGCCGCAACTCCGTCGTTCTGTTTTGGTGGGATTGATACGTCGCCGAGGGGCTACCGCGTCGCGCGGTTCGGAGAAGAAGGGGCGGAATTGGAACTCTGCGCGCACAAATCCACTGGCGTCTCGTTGCCTTCCGAGGATACGCCGATAGAGATTTCTTTTGACGGAATGGAGTTGCGCCTTCGATGGGAGCAGCAACTTCCGGGGGGATTGCACCGGGCAGCACCCGTGCAGGCGGGAGATCGGCTGCTGTTGAGCCTGCGGGACGAGGGTTATCCCGGACACGACGGGATCTGTTGTATTGAGGTGGGCAGTGGAGATCTGGTGTGGCATGCACGCACGGATGCGACTGTGAAGAACAGTGTGGCTGTAGATGATGGCATCTGTGCGGCTGTGTCAGTTACCGGGCGGGTGCATGCGCTGGAGGAGGCGTTGGGCCACCTGCTGTGGCATGCGAATCTGCCCGGGTATCCGGACCGCTGGATTTACATGTCTCCGGTTATTGCAGATGGGGCGTTGTACGCAGGGGCGAAGGCCGGTTATGCGGCTTTTGATCTCAAAACGGGAGAGCAACAGTGGTATGTGCCTGTTGAAGACAGCGATAACTGGGCGTGCTACGCAAGTCCTCAGGTTTATGGGGATCTGCTTCTCCTGTTCGTGCAGCGGCGGGGGCTGATGGCCCTGGACCGGCAAAGCGGGGATGTGGTGTGGGAACAGCAGATGGGGGTTGAGTATCCATATCCAATGCCGATTGTGTCCGGAGACCTGCTGGTAAGTGGGGGAGACTCGTCGCATTTAACCGCGTTACGGGCGATTTCGGGGGAGGTGGTGTGGGACAAGCCGATTCTCCCGTCCAGTTACCCGACTGGACTGCTCGTGCGGGATGGCTTGATCTACGCCACTACACCGGAGGGAGAGGCCCTCTGTTTTGATTTCAATTCCGGGGCGCTACTGTGGCGGTTCCAGACGGGGGGTGATCTGCTGGATATGGTGCCCTATCGCAGAGGCGTGCGGAGTATTTTAGCTGCGCCGATCATTTTTGAGGACTGTCTTCTAATTTGTGGATGTGATGGGTGTTTGTACGCTTTAGATGCCGCTTCCGGCGAATGCCGGGGACGTGCGGCGTTTGGGTCTCCAATTACAGCACCTCCTTGTGTGGTGGAAGAAGGCTTGTTTGTAGGGACGTACGATGGGCGGATTTTCTATTTTGAAAGGTTGAAGGACCTGACCTGATGGGAAAATACACTTTGTTCATCGGGTCACACGCCGGATAGATCGCTGAACAGAAGGGAACAATATGCTGATTGGATATGTGAGCGATGAACGATATGTAGCAGTGCCGGAGGTGCTGCTGGAGTTTGAAGGCGAAGCGGGGTCATTTGAGGCGCGTTCACGGGCGACCGGCGCGGTTTATGCGGATTTGCCTTCCGGCAAGTATAGCGTGACACTTTACAAGTCGGGTTATGGATTCAAAACAGTACCGCTTAAGATACCGACCAGGGAACCCTATCAGTTCCGGCTGTTGACCGATGGACTGCTGGGATATATGTGGCCAAAGTGGGTACAGTCTGGACAGCCGTCAGAGTTCAGGGTACACGCGGTGGAGGCGTACAAGCTGTCGCTGTGGCGGTATGGGTGGCAGAAAGAGTTGGTGCGTCCAATTGGATGGTACGATGAACACGGTCCCCGGGCGACGATGCAAATTACGCCGGATGGGGATTATACGCAGACCGGCATTCGATTGATTAATACTGCCAGTATTCCCTGACGTGCTCGGGTATGGATGTCTCCGGGATTTGCTTTCGGCTTTGCCGAACCCCCTGTATCCGCTCTTTGATCGGCGTATTTCCCTTTTTGCGAGATGTGTACAATCCCGTGATATATCGCCGCAACCGATGGATGGGCACTACGCCGTGCCAGACCTCTGGTACGCGAAAGACGACGCTGCCCGCTTTCAAGTCGATTGGGATGTAATGACCCGCCTGAATATCTTCTTTTGTGGGTAGTACGCGGCCCGGATCGCACGCAGATGCAAAATGATACAGATGCGTGCCCGGCACATAGGTCAACGCTCCGGAATTGACGTCGATATCGTCCAGATAAATCATTGTTGCCAGCCACTGAAAGGGCGCGGCGAGTTCCGTCGGGCTGCCGTCTGAGTGCCGTCCCACGCCTTTGTGTTTTGGCGTGTACCGGTTGGTTTTCATTTGCAAGAGAAAAGGCCGCGGCTCATCCAGGATCGCCGATACGATCCCCAAAATGCGAGGATGGGAAAATAAGCTGCCCAGAGCCGAATAATTTAACAGTGGTTCATCTCGCAGACTGTCCCGGCTGCCGGGTTCACCCGGTCCCATATCCAAATCCAGATACGCCTGTTCTAACTCCCGGCGGATTGTATCCAGTTCATCTTGCGAGAGCAAGTTGTGCAAGACGCCTACGCCGTTCTTCCATGCGGCTTCAACAGCCGCTCTGTCTCCCGCGTCCATTTTCGTCTCCTGTTGTTCAGGGCCTTAATAACTATGCATCTTGAAAAAGGCGATTTTGCGATTGTCATTGCGGCATGGTTTTGAGCCGCAATCCATATGGGGTATGGCTTACGTCGCGACGCACTATGGGTCATCAAATCTCAGACGATAGTTCATCAATTCTTCATCCGTAAGATATTCTTGAGGGACCAACTGATAGTGCCTTTCTGAGGCTTTTTTCACTTCGCCATCTATTAACTCTAATTCAAATAGCGCAATCACATTTTCTTGTAAAAACTGAGCAGCAATTGCTCTGCAAATCAAAGTGGGAAATCGGTGATTACATAATGCTATATCTTGTTCAATCTGGACAACACCAAGCGTGTCTTTACCACTTTTTGCCTGAACGGGAAAGACATAGTGAACCCCTTTTTTGTCTATTCCAACGTAGATTTCATCCGTTTCAATTTGCCCAACTCCGGGGACAGTTGTGCGTAAATGATTCTGTAAAGAATAGCAGGCGATGCCAGTAAAAATGTCGAGCATTCGATTGTAGCGGAGTTTGGTTAATAGAGCTTGTTCATCATCGAAAGAATATTTAGCAACAATACCAGGGGTTGCGTCTGGTATTTTGGTGATTGTCAGCATTGGATCTGGCAAAATCCTCGATGTTCCTTTCAATTCAAATGCGTATTGAGACCTTCCCCGATTTACTATCACCCATTCTTTATCGTCCGGTGCTGTTTCTTTTATAGAATCGGGAAGTTGGTTGCGAAATTTGAATGAATAAATGATATCTCCCAGATTTTTTGGTAATTCAATTCCCAAATCTCTCGCTGCATTGACAATCTCGGTTCTTTCAAAACGAATTGCTCTTCTACCTTCTCGAAATTTTGCTTCGAAGATTTTCGCAATAATCTGTGAATAGCGTGGATCGTTATTTGGTGGCATATTTTTGACCCTTAGATTGACCTTCCCAGCGGAGTAGAACAACCTCTTCCCTGATATATTGCTGAGTTGCAGTCGAGAATCTTTTTCGAAATAAATCGATATCTATGACTTTATAACCTAATCGCTCCGCAATCTCTGCCAATAAGTTTCCCGTTTTGATTAGAATGCGAAAATAAGAAGCCTGATCGCCAACGACATAGGCAAGACAAGCACCTGGTTTCAAAATTGGTTTCAGGGTTTCTAAATGCCGAGTCATGCCTCCAAAATAATGTCGAACAACATGAGCGTATAATTTTTCGAATCCCGATGTTTTGTTTAATTCGATCCGACGCCTTTCTATTTTTTTTGCCAATTTTTGTATGCTATCGAATTTTGCTACCCAGTCTTTGTCATTATCTATTTTGTAAACACCTCGAGTATTGGATCTTATTAAGTTATTTTTATGAGTTCTCAGGTCGTGTCTATCAGTCATAAATCCCAATAATACAGACTCCAGGCGCGTTGTTCGGGTATAATCCTTTTCATTCGGATACGGCGGCGATGTGATCACAGCATCGATAGATTGAGGTTCTAAAAACTGTCTCATATTGCGTGCATCGCCAAAATGAACGACTGAGGGAATATGGGCATTGGGTCTGACCTGGATTAAATCCTCACACATACTTCTAATACCAGCTAACCAGGGGCCAACCACAGGCGAGTCGG
Source organism: Candidatus Latescibacterota bacterium (assembly GCA_965205975.1). Lineage (GTDB taxonomy): Bacteria > Latescibacterota > UBA2968 > UBA2968 > UBA2968 > VXRD01. Next base: position 2,443,267 of record OZ242195.1, on the reverse strand, counting down.
GTTTTGCTTTGCCTACGCCAACTTCTGGTCCAAAACGCAAATTGCTCGCTGTATAAACCAACTGTTTTGCGAGTGCTAAACGTTCATAATCATAACATCTGTTGTGCTTTAATTCGTGGATTTTTTCTATAAGAGCCAAAGCCTTATGTAAAGGTTTGGGGCTGATTGAGTTTGTAATAATTAACTTTTCCTGGTCTGGGGTAAGTGTCCGAAGCTCTGTGGTTTCATCTTTATCCAGAGATTGAAAGAGAGGGTCGTCCTCAACACCCTCCGACAAAAGTAGCTCTATTGTTTCTGACGCAACCATTTCTGCATGATCAATAAGAACGTCTGGGTCTATATTCCAATCAGTTTTAACACTTGCGGCGAATTTGACAACGGGATTAGCCTCGATACCAACACTCTTTATCCCCCGTTTTTTACAGGCTACTAAAGTTGTACCCGTGCCACAAAAGGGGTCTAAAACAGAACTTTTTTCATCGAGTTCAAAACGCGAAATATAATGCCTGACAAGATGTGGTGGGTATGACAAAACAAAACGATACCAGTCGTTTACAGGGCGATCTTCTGGATAAAGTCTGTTGAGTTCCTCGCCTTTATTTGTTTGCATCAAATATGGCATATTGTTTGTCCTTGCTCCAAGCGGTTTACAGCTACTTTGGTGAAACAAAATTTGTAATATTTGCATTCAAACCAGAGTCATTTAGGCCAAAATTACAGCCTTGCGGTCAGCCTTTAGGAGTGCGCTCAACTCATCGCGCAATTCTAAGAGTGCCTTAGATGTTTCATCATTTGTCGTGTTAGCTTTTTGATAGGCATTTTGTGCATTTTCTACCTCATCAGCGATTAGGTCAAAGGTCTGTTTTTCAACTTCCCGCAACTGATCTTCAAACTCTCTTTTTAGTTTCTGTCCAATCTCGTTGAACTGAGCCATAACTTTGAGTTTCGCCTCCGAAATCCTCTTTGACTGCTTATCTTCCTTGCGCATCTGCAATATGTCCAAACCTATCCCGACCCCCTGCACTACCGGACCGAGAAATTTTGCTGCATTGCCGATGTTTTTTGCTACGTTGACGGCCTGCCACGGCTTAAACTTCATGCCAAAAGCCTTACCTCCCTGGAGTACAATTTTATGCAGGGGAGCCCCTCTTACCTGTCCAGCGGCTAATAGACCGCCTTTACCCATAGCACCAGCACCTTGAGCCAATTTCGCTAATTCGACACCGACCCCCTCTGCAATTTGCGACAGACTCTCCCATTGCCGGCGGCGCGTCGCAATGCCTTCGGTATCGGTCAGGTTTGGACTGGATACCGCGTCGTGTGTCAGCGCGGGCGAAAAATAAGTATCCGCCAGATTGCTGGTACAAATTTCCTTAACTTCTTCTTGGAGGTTAGAGATAATGTCTTTAATGACCTCAGATATCCCCTGCTGTGCCTTCTCGCAGGCTTCCTCAATAGCCTTATTACTCTCGGCTTCGCTAACATTCGAATCCTCGGTACCGACACCAGAGGCCATCAGGCTTCCCTGTCGCGCAACAGATGCAACCATATCGGCAATGATCACGCGCACCTTTGCTCGAAACTGATGACGACCATTTCTGACCTCGCGGGTGACTCGGTTGAGGATCTCGGGATATACGGCTACCTCTCCTTTGGCTTGCTCCAGTCGCTGCAACGCGAGGTCAATATGGGTCTTTAGTATCTGCACTGGTGTTTCCAATTGCCCCATCTTTCCTTGTCGGTCCACAAAATGGTTCAAGGTTTTGACGAACGCATTAAAACGGCTTTCATCAATCAACTCTTGGTCACTTTCATCAATCCCGTCTAAGTAATCGCGAGCATCGATGTAACATTGCGTGAACGTCTGTGCATCATGTGGCTTAAGTGCTATGTCAATGCTGTCGCGATAGGCTTCGATCCGTTCATTTATGTTTCCTGCCTCATCATTCACCTTGTTGATTAACAGCAGAATTTTGTTCTGATACCCTTCCTCAAATGCCAACTCCTTGAAGTGATCGACGGTCGCCTTATCAAACAGCATGTAGGTCAAGGTAAATATCAATAAATCAGCCTGGCGCAGAGCATCGTAGGTTATCTGATCGTGTTTTTTGCGCTCCGTCCACAACCCGGGAGTATCGATTAACTTGATACCGTTCCAGTCATATTCAGTGGTTTCGCTCGTCGCAATGTCGGCATCAATGGCGATGTCGTCCCGTCCCGTAAGTGCCGCGATCGTCGTTGATTTACCAGCACTGTACGGTCCAATAAACCCAACTGACAATAAGTTGCGTTCTCGGTTCCATTCCTCATCAAATGCCTTGATTAGTGTCTTCGCATCTATGCTTTCTGCTGTCTTAACTAAGGTCCGAAAACGTTCCGCCTTTGCTTCCAGTTCTGCCATTCGTTCCGCCACAGTGAATTTCACGGTTTGCAATGCCATTGATCTACCCTCTTCCTTTGGTGTTAGTTTATTTGCTACCCCAAGAAATCTCTAAATCTTCTTGCAAAGCGCGACGCACATCTTCCCATGGCCGTATTTGCTGTTTTACGAGGGATGTGCGAATCTCCATTCGGTTGCCACACTGTCGATTTACGGCAATCACCTGCTCTTCCATGGTAATCTCTGACTGAGGAGCCTGTGTCAACCATTGCAGCACGCGCGAGGCATACGCCCGGTTAATGCTATCAATCTCTCTGCCAAGATTATCTTTTCCAGTTCTACATAAGGATCCAATTGCTTTTATAGACTCATTTAGCAACGCAAAATGTTGAAACACATCTTGGCGTATTTCTTTTGAGTACTTCTCAAATTCTTTGGTTTGCGCCTTCAGCACCTTACCTTCCTGTGAATTGAGTTGTTTACACAACTCGTCGCTGATCTTGGCTATAGCCTTACGGCGCTTTGTGTCTTTAGATTGAAGACGACTTGCAACAATCCCTCCAATAGCACCAATACCCATGAGTACCCAGCCAATTGGATTCGAGGCTAATGCTAATGATACTATTATTGTTCCAGCCAATCCTACGAGGCCACTCCCGATACGAACATAGTTTTGCCACGAAGACTCCAGCAGGGGGCCGTCAAATGTTAGTCGTTCCATTTTCAATCTTGCCATCATTTCGAGATCCTTCCCAACTTCTTCGAGTCCCTCTTGCACTTTGTCCTCAAAGTAGCTGTAGGTCGCCTGTATTTCCGATTGCAACGCATCGATCTGATTACTTTTCTTTAACCAATTCTGCCATTCTTTGCCCAATCGCTCAGATCTTGTATTATAATGACGCTCGGCAAATTTCGGCACCTCTTGTTCTCGCAACTGTTGAAAACACGACTTGATGTGACCGTGTATTTCCCGCTTGGCTTCAGATTCTGCCTTGCTCATAATTTTTTTAAGACGGTCCCGACTTTTCTCTAATTCGGTCGCCATATCATGGAGTTCTGTCGCTTTATCCTCTAACCAATCTCTAACGGTCTCAACGCTTCCGGCGGTGGATCCAAGTAGGGTCTGCGATCGGTGAATGGCACCGTCACGAAGGATGTCCATCCGAATGCAATTTAGAAAATCTTCTACCTTGCTCGCATCGTACAACTCGTTCTCAAACTCCGGCTTTTCACCTGTGCGGGCAAGTTGCGCTGCATAGAAATGAACTGGAATGATGTCGAAGAAGTCGTTCTCGTAATACTCGGACGCGTATCGGCGAATGCGTCGCAAATGTCCACTTACGTCGCGGGCATTTTTTGATTGAGGATCAGCTACTGGTTTTGGGGAAAGAATCTCGTCCGCATAGCGAATAAACTCACGCAATTTTCTTAAACTATTTAGCCCACTCTTCCAGTTCAGTAGAATCACCAGCGGCTTGCCCGCTGTCTTCAGTGTTTGCAAGAATTCAAACTCTTCTTTTTGTTGATTGTCGTTGGTTACGACAAAACAGATTATATCTGCCTCGTCAACAATACTCAGGGCGATCTCTTCGTCAGTGCGCCCATCGGCTTCAGGCGCGCCAATACCGGGCGTATCAATGATCCGCAAATGATCAATCTCATAGACGCGGTTATGACGTGTCTTACGCTGCTTACCAGTGCCGATCTCATCCCATCCTTGGCCGGTAATAACCGCATGCAAGGTACTCTTGCCAGCTTTTGTCTTTCCCATGAATGCCACAGTGAAGTATTGTAGCGCACGATGCTTTGCCGCGAGGCCCTCTCGTGTTTTGATCACGTTGTCGGCAAGTGTTGTGGACAAATCGTTTCGCAACCCATGCAGGGAATCCAATACTTTCTTTTTTTCGTTGCCTGTCTTTTGAGAGCCGGTATCCATCTTCACAATTGTCTTGCTAAAATTTGTTTGTAGGTTTTCCAACATTTTTTGGATCCGCTTCAGATGAGACTCTATACGTTTGAAATCGTGCTTAGCCACCGCTCGGCAATGCTGCACAGCTACCGCATATTCCGGTCCGGCAAATAATACCTGATGGCGTAGCCGCCTGAGTTTGCGCTGCCACACGCCACCGTCGGCTTTTGCAACAGCATTCAGCAACCCTTTGGAAAACAATAAGTCGAGCGTTTGTACGATCTTTGCCTCTGGCGAAGTTGGTTTCTTTACTATTGCATCTTCGTGTGCGGTGCCATAGCGCGCTTTGGCGTCAATCGCCTTCATTCCTCCTGTCGAAATGTTCCATTTTCCGGCGATCTGCTTCAACAAAGTCGATTCTTCCAGATGGAGATGTCCATCAGCGTATGCCATGCGGAATGCTATTTCAAGCGTACGCTTTTGCTCCGTGACAGGAACCGCAGATAGTACCGAGGTCAAGTCGATAGCGTCATCTGCCTCTACCAAAATCTTATTGATCTCTTGCGTTGCCACATCCGAAGCGTCATTCTTCAGAAACGTCGCCAGTTGCTTTATTTCTCTATTATGCAGTTGTTTGTCGGTACAAGCTATATGGGCGATCAGCAGTGCCGCATGATCATGGCCAGTTAGTTTATGTCGCATCCTTCAATCTCCCAACCCTAAATTGCTAAAGAAAAATTCCGGTGATGGTAGCTAATAGTGTGACTACCATCAGCCCCAATAATGCCTGCTGTGTTCTTACTAACTTCCCTTCCACTTCGTCAATTCGAGTGCGTTGCTCTGATAGCAAGCGTTTCTCAACTTCTGCAAATGTGCTTTCGATCAACTCACGCACATCCTGATGCTTGGCAACCACTTCGTCTTGTTTGGCAATCACTTTGTCAATCCGAGTGCGATACTCCGATAGCAAATGTTTTTCAACTTCAGCAAGCGTGCTTTTGATCACCTCACTGTCATTCAGTTGTTTGGTAGCCACTTCATCTTGCTTGGAAATTACTTCGTCAATTCGAGTGTTATGCTCTGCTAATAGGCGTTTCCCTACTTCCGCGATCTTGTTCTCAATCATCTGCACATTAAATTTGACTTCAGACAGTTCCTTTACGGCAGCTTCGTGTAACGCCCTTTGCAAGTTTCCCCGAATCTTCTCTTCAATCTCGTTAGCCACCAGTTTGATCGCTTTTTGGGTCATGTCGTCCAACCCGACCGAATTGAGCACTTCTACGTTGTCATTCATTATTTTACTCTCCTACCTTGATATTGACTTATTTGTTACTCACCGATGAGCGTGCAGAGATCAGCAGTTCCTCCATTACATTTTGACCTTGTTCTCAATTCAATAATGCTACATGTTTGTGCATCCGTCAAGGTAGAAAAATGCATTGCCAATTTCACACCCTTTTTTTACCAATTTTTAGAATGTCACGTCCGATAATCGGTATCACGACCAGCTTTCTTTCGAAAAGTAAACAGCAATCGCTAAATCACGAGTATGTGATTGCTGTAGAACGCGCGGGTGGTTGTCCTCTTATTCTGCCTATGACAGAGGAACAGGAAACGCTCGCGCCGCTGTTCGCCCTGCTCAACGGCTTGATTATTACAGGCGGTCCCGGCATTACGCAGGGTCTGGTTGGCAAGTTGCCCAAAGACCTGCCCGCAGTTGCGCCCACGCGCTATGAAAATGATATTCGCGCTTTTGATTACGCGCAAAAAAAACAGATGCCCGTTTTGGGCATCTGCTATGGCATGCAATTTATCAATGCTCAATTTGGCGGCACGATCTATGCCGATATTCAAATACAATGCGATGTCGATCCGCATTCACCCGGGCGCACCGAAGATCCCGTTTATCACGCGGTCTCGCTCGATTCCAATTCCCATCTCTCGTCTATTCTGGGCGAGACCGAATGTACGACCAATAGCTTTCACCTGCAAGGGCTCGAGGCGGTTGGCGGAGAACTCAATATAAGTGCCCGCAGTGAAGATCGAGTCATAGAGGGCATCGAAACGCCAGATGGTCGCATTATCGGTGTGCAATTTCATCCCGAAAAAATGCCCAATACGATCTTCGATCACATCTTTGATCACTTGCTTACACAAGCTCAGGCCAGGCCCTAAACGCCTGATACTACCGGATATCCTTCCTCTTTCCAATAGGTAATCCCGCCGATCATTTCTTTTACAGAAAATCCTAAGGCACTCAATTTTACAGCGGCTTTTGTCGCGCCGTTACACCCCGGTCCCCAACAGTACACCACGAGCAAGCGGTCTTTGGGAAACTCGGCCATTCGCGCTTCGGTCATATCATTGTGATCAATGTGAATGGCTCCGGCGGCGTGACCGTTGAGATAGGCTTCTTTATCCCGGACATCAATAAACTCAAAACTATCGATCCCATTTTCCAGATCCGCATTCACATCAAACGGATCGGTCTCACATCGCAACTTATATGAGAAGTATTGTTGTATCTTATCAGGCGAAGCGGGTGGTGTTTCACAAACGCGGGAAAAAGCTGTCATTGCAACCTCCGAGAAAGGTGTAAAAAATTAAAGAAGCGCATATCGTGTTATTTTTATATTATAATCAAAATCCATTTTTTCGGCTATTTGCACTTTCTAAACTCTTCATGCAGAAATTCTGAACACAAATGGAACTTTATCATTTACGCACATTTATCGCGGTTGCCAGCGAGCAAAACCTCACCCGAGCAGCACAAAAATTGTTCATCTCACCTTCCTCGGTCAGTGCACATATCAAAGCACTTGAGGAAGAACTCAATGTCGAACTGTTTATTCGCACACCGAGGGGCATGCGCCTTACCCAGGCTGGCGAATTTCTGAAACAAAAAGCTGAAAACGCACTTTGCACTGTAGAAGATTTTACACGCAGCGCCCGGGCATTTTGCGACCAGCCTTCAGGATGTGTGCGATTTGGAATTAATATCCCGCCCGAATGGCTTCAAATTTCAAGGCTTGTTAAAAGTACAACCGCAAAATATCCACATGTCACGTTCGAATTTATTTCTTCGGTTACTCAACGTATCACAGAAGCGCTGGAAGATCGCACCTTAGACGTTGGCTATATTTTTGGCGATCCTATATCTGATACAGTTGAAACGCGCGGCCTATTGAAGACCGAACTCGTTATTGCTGGTCCCGCGCGCTGGGCTGATCAGATTGAAAGTGCGACCTGGGAGGCTCTGGCAACTCTGCCCTGGATATGCGATCCTTATTACTGTCCGTTTCAAGCTATCGCAGACAATATGTTTGCCGAACGTGGACTTACGTGTAATAAGGTTATGTCTATTAGCGACGATGCTACCCGATTGGAATTGATCAAGGGAGGTATTGGCATGTCGGTCATTGAAAAATGTCTTGCAGAAAAGTCTGACCAAATTGCCATACGGGAAACAGAATCTTTTTTTTGCGATCTCAATTTTGCCTACCACAAATCACGCGCTGAAGAATCTCTTATTCGCGCGATTACCGAGCAGGTTACCGTGCTCTGGCAATCTCAATCTGAGCTTGTTATGGCGTAAAAAAATGTAAAATGGATGATGTAAAAATAAAAAACCAGACACTATGTAGCGTCTGGTTTTTTTGTCGGACTTATTCGCTCTATTGACCGGGATAATCTTCAAAGTCTCGTGCGAGATCATCGCTGATCACTTTGGGGGCGTATAGAGGTGTATCGACTTCGACCAATTTGCCGTCGCCCCGCAGAATTTGATTGGGGGTTTGCATTTTAACCCGCGCTGGATATTTGGCGCGCAATTCAGCGGTTTGTTTTTCGCGCAGGGCTTCTACTTCGGCAAAGTCAAATCCATCCAGTACTGCTTCTCGCAATGCTTTTAAGTTGGCATTGTCGGGATCATGTTTTAGCAAATTGCGTTGCTCGTCGGGATCGGTTTCCATATCGAAGGCGAGGTCTTCACAATCTCGAAATGCGATATACTTGTACTGCTTAGAGCGAATCATACGGAACTCTGTGCCCTTGCCCCAGCGGGGATTTGGCGATTCGGTAATCACGCCTGCGCGGTCATCGAGAGTAGAACTCCTTTTCCCTTTTAATACATCTGTCAAATCCACACCATCTACTCCATCTGGACAATTTAGACCCGCCAATCCACAAAGTGTGGGAAAGAGATCGGCGAGGCTTGCGGGTGTGCGTATTTCTCGCGCGTTCAGGCTACCGTTGCGGTGTTCGGGAAGCGAAAAGATAAAAGGTACATGGGCGGCGGCTTCGTGCCATGTATTTTTCCACCATATCCCGTGTTCGCCCACCAGTTCTCCGTGATCGGATGTATATACAATGACTGTGTTATCCAAAAATCCATCGCGGTCGAGTAAGGCCAGAAAATCGCCCAGAATTTCATCCAAAAAATCGACTGCAGCAAAATAAGCTGCGCGCGCTTTCATCATTTCATCTTCGGCAATCTCTTCGGTACGAAAACCTTTGATTGCGCCCACTGTCATTGGATGGTCGGCACTATCGCCTGTGCGGCGCACCCAGGGAGGGGTCACCCCTTTGGGATAATAGCGATCGAAAAACCGCTTCGGCGCAGTTAGCGGGAAGTGCGGGCGGCTAAATGACGTATAGACCAGCCACGGCGTGTCGGGATTGGCATGGCGATGTTCGCGCAGCCACGCAAGCGACTCGCGCGCAATCATATTTTCTTGTAAGAGCGATTCGGGTACCTCGCTGATTCCCGCATCGACTGTGCGCGTCCGCAAACCATCTCCTGTTTTGTTTAATGGGTCGGGCTGATGGGAACAGGGGCCACCAAAATCGCCATAGGGCCGCGCGCCAAATCCGGCGTGTTGCAAAGATCCGCCCAAATGCGTTTTGCCCACGACCGCTGTTTCATACCCATTGGCTTGAAAATGACTGCCAAAAGTTGGCAAGTCGGGATCTAAAATCGACCCATTGGACCACGCGCCACACCGATGAGCGTGCCGTCCTGTCAGCATCGAAATACGGCTTGGTGTACACAGTGGCATCTGACAATAGGCCGCGTCAAAATTGACGCCTTGTGCGATCAAACCGTCCAAGGTGGGCGTGTGACAGGGTTCACCACCCCGCTCGCGGCTGCGTGCCGACAAAAAGCGAAAACTGTGTTCGTCACTGTGCAAAATCAGGATATTCGGACGTTGAGACATAAACCCTCCTTGATCAATCGTTGTGGAATCGGACTAAACTAATGTCAAATGCGTGGTGTGTAAAGCGGTTCAGGCAACGCTCTCGGGCTTTCTTTGTTGTACAATCAAGCCCGCGATGATCAACGTCAGCCCGACATAAGTGGAAGGAAATATATCTTCTCCCACCAAAAAGTGGATAAAGACGAGAGATAAGAATGGGGATAAAAAAATTAAATTCCCGATTCGCGCGGTGTGAGTAGTCAGCTTCATCGCCGATAACCACAGGACAAATGTGATGCCCATTTCAAATAATCCGACATAAATAGCGCCGAATAACCCCTGTATATTGATCTGAATATTTGAAAATACGATGCAGATTGTTAGCACAAAGGGCAATGCAAAAACAAAATTCAAAAACATTCCCACAACCGGGTCTCGCGTATCCCGTTTGTTGAAGATCCAGTACAGCGCCCACAAAAAGCTGCTGGAAAGAGCCAGTCCCACTCCCAGGGGATTGGAAAATCTAAATCCCATTATATCGCCCCGAGTAGAAATCACAAATACCCCCGCATAACTCACTGTCCCGCCAATCACATCCCACAGGGTCAATTTCTGTTTCAAAAGGGGAATGGACAATAGTGCCAGTGCTATTGCCCAGGTGTAATTCAGTGGTTGTGCTTCCTGCGCAGGCAGCAGTTCGTAAGCGCGCAGCAACACCAGATAGTAGGCACACGGATTGAGTAACCCCAATCCGAGGGATTGCAAGTACTGCCGTCGTGTACACAAAAAAATCGCCGACCATTTGCCTTGAACCACTATAATTAGGCCCAGAACAATGGACGACGCAAGTACAGCGTAGAACAAAAGTTGGATAGGATCTAAAACGCGCAGAGATAACTTAAATGCCGTGGCTGCTGTTGACCACAGAAAGACGGCAGAAATTGCGTAGATATATGCTTGTTTTGGGGGGGGCATGAGACGCAAGGGGGAGCTTACGTCATCTTGCGTCTTACGTCTCACGTCTTATTTCACCCTTCTTGCTGCTTTTGTCTGCGAAGAAATGTGGGATATTGCAGATCGTTTAGGGATATGGTGTCGATTTTGGATTTTTTCTCGGATTTTTCCTCGAATGTTTTCTCGAATGTTTTCTCGGGTTTTCCCTCGACTTTTTCCTCGACTTCTGCCTCTGTATCTGCAGGCCCAGTATCCTCAGATTCAATTTTGCGTATAAAGGCGGGGATATCTGTGCTAACAGGGGGTTCGGGCGTGAATTTCGAGTAGGAAATGTTCGCATTTGGCTTCGGCGGTGAACCAGTATTAAAGCCCGTGGCAATAACTGTGACGCGCATTTCGTCCCCGAGGTTATCATCGAGCACCGTGCCCCATATAATATTGGCTTCGTGGCCCACGGCATCGGTAATGAGATTCACAGCTTTATCCATTTCAAACAGCTTCAGTTCACTGCTGGCCGAAATATTCACCAGCACCCCATGGGCACCTGCAACAGATACATTGTCGAGCAATGGGCTATTCAATGCTTTTTCAGCTGCTGTAATTGCCCGATCTTCGCCCGAAGCCTCGGCTGTGCCCATCAGCGCATCACCACCGGCTTGCATTACCGTACGCACGTCATTAAAGTCGAGATTCACCTCGCCGGGTATGGTGATCAAATCGGAAATACCTCGCGTGGCCTGCAACAAAATATCATCGGCGATGAGAAACGCCTCTGTCAGTGTTGTATCTTCTGAACTGATTTCTAAAAGCCGCTGATTGGGAATAATAATCACCGTATCCGCAGCTCTTTTCAAGGAATCAATACCCGCTTGAGCATTGCGCATGCGCGGCATGCCTTCCATTCTAAAAGGCAGACTCACAATGCCCACAGTGAGCGCGCCTGCATCGCGAGCAATTTCGGCGACGGTGGGCGCTGCACCCGTGCCCGTGCCGCCTCCCATGCCAGCAGTTACAAAAACCATATCGGAACTGGCCAATGCTTCGGCGACCTCGTCGCGATTTTCTTCAATGGCCTCTGCGCCAATTTCAGGATTGGCACCTGCGCCCAACCCTTTTGTTGCATCGCGCCCAATTTGAATGCACTGAGGTGCCTGTGAAAGTTCGAGATCTTGTTCGTCGGTGTTGATGGCGATAAACTCAACGCCCTGCAACCCCGACTCAATCATGCGATTGATTGCATTGCCACCTGACCCTCCGACGCCTACGACTCGGATTTTGGCTTGGCTATCGGCGTCAACAATCGAAAAAGTAACCATGAGAACCCCCTCTTTGAACAACTGGTAGAAAATGATAGGCTATTAACAGTTCGTCCAACCCCCCAATCGGGGGAGTGTGGGGTTGGGCGCAGAGCACAACATTAGTAAAGATGAAACTTTTTAGAAAAAATTTTGAACCCAGTTTTTCATACGACCAAAAATTGAATTGCGAAAAACGCCGTCATCGGATATAAAATCGCGATTTTGGTGAAACAGACCAAATTGCACCAGTCCAACAGCGGTGGCATAGAGCGGTTCGCTCACGGCATTGGCCCGTCCTGTTATCCCCCGGGGTTTGCCAATAGTCACGGGCAAGTCAAAAATTTCTTTGGCCAGTTCAGCACAACCCTGGAGCATTGAACCTCCACCTGTGAGCACGATGCCCGCTCCAAGCAGATCGGCATACTCGGTGCGGCGAATCTCCTGATTTATATGTCCAAAAATTTCTTCCATACGCGCCTCAATAATCGCGGCCATTTTCGCCCGAGAGACCTCGCGAGAAGGTCGTCCGGCAACACCCGGCACATCGACCATATCGTTGGGCCTGACCAGTGACTGTAATGCACAGCCGCTTTCTCGCTTCATGGCTTCGGCTTGTTTCCAGGGTGTTCGCAAACCAATAGCCATATCGTTTGTCACATTTGTTCCCCCCAATCCCACAACGGCTGTATGGCGAATAGCACCGTCGTAGAACACCGCGAGGTCGGTCGTGCCACCCCCTACATCGACCAATGCCACGCCCATTTCCTCTTCGTCAGGCGTCAATACCGCGTAGCTTGAAGCAATGGGTTCAAGTACCAGATCCACCACTTCTACACCTGCGCGTCGGATACTTTTGCAGATATTCTGTGCTGAAGTCACAGCACCGGTTACGATGTGTACATCGACTTCGAGTCTCACGCCCGACATGCCAATGGGATCTTTAATACCGGGCTGATCGTCAACGACAAAAGATTGCGGCAGCACGTGAACAATTTCCCTATCCATGGGAATAGAAACCGCTTTGGCTGCTTCAATTGCGCGTTCTTCATCATTGGCCGTAATCTCGTTGTCCGGTCCCGACACGGCCACAACCGCCCGCGTATTAACGCTGCGAATATGATCGCCGGCAATGCCCGCATAAACAGCACCGATGCGCGTCCCCGACATTTCCTGAGCTTCTTCTATAGCCGTGCGGATAGATTGCACGGTCTTTTCCACATTGATCACCACACCGCGCTTGAGGCCCTGAGAGGGACTACTACCCAATCCCGTGATTTTGAGCGTGCCATCATCATCTACTTCAGCTACAACAACACAGATCTTAGTGGAGCCAATATCGAGTCCAACAATCCGATCCATCGTGTGGGTCCCTTTCGCTAATGAACTACTACCGCCTTCCCACGATTACTTGATCCCGATAGCGCAGGTCAATATACGCGAGATCTGTGCCAAGTCCAGATGAGGCCTGGGTGTAGGCCCGGAAATTCCGAATCTGCTTTTCGGGGTTTTCAAAACGCATTTTGAGGGCCAGATCATCGGCCACCAGATAAACCGTAGCAGAATGGGGAGTGTCTGTGCAAATTTCTGATATTTCGCGCCAAAATGCCGGCGTGTGGATTTGTAATTCCGTCACAAATTCCGCCAGAGCAATTGCCCAGGAGCTATCCTTATCCCTTTGCAAATCAACACCTGTCAGAATGGGCAAATCCACCTGCGCAGCAGGTGGCAGGGGAAAAATTTTGCCGGACTCATCCAGCCCCATCAAACCGTTGTGCGTGTTCAACAGCCCAACAGGATGGCGTTCCTCGATGCTAATGACCAGTGTTGCCGGTGGTTCTCTATGTAGCAACACTTTTTTAACCACGGGGTGTTGTGTCACGCGTTCCGTTGCAGATGTTATATCACAGGCAAAAAGATTTGTGCCCACCTGCAATTGTGAAAGAGTCACGATCTCAGCTTCAGACATCATGGAATTGCCGTGGACTCGGATATGTGTCATCAGGAAGAAATCTGAATCTGCCAGAGATGAATAGGCATTTTGGATGCCCACAACCAGCAGGCTCATCAGCGTCATAACAATTACCCAGCGCGCGAGCTTTCGCCGGCTCTTCTGCGGTGTAGGGGTTGTGTCCAGGGTCATGTTCACCGCGTCCGGTATATTTTTAGACCTGTGAGATATGTAGATTGGTTTATATCCCGACATAAAACCCTCCTGGGAAAAGTTCATTATTCACCTAATATTCCTACTTCTGTCTCCAATTCAATTTTGTGAACCTGAAAAACGCGCTTTTGAACCCGTGCGATCAGCGCGAGCACATCTTCGGTGGAATGCCCGCCGAGGTTGACCATAAAATTGGCGTGTACATCCGACACTTTCACTGCCCCTACCGCCATCCCTTTGCATCCGGCACTGTCGATGAGTGCTCCCGCAGAATGTCCTGGTGGGTTCTTAAAAATACACCCTGAACTGCGGTTTGACAGCGGTTGCGTGCTCTTGCGCTCTGACAGCATGCGATCCATCTCGGCGGCAATGGTTTTGGGATCGCCTTCTGCAAGTCGAAATCCAGCTTCGACAATGAGCAGATCATCGGGCAAGTGAGTGTGTCGATATCCAAAAGAGATGTCTGATTGCTCAAGGTAAATTTCTCGACTCGTTCTGAGATCAATACCGCGCAACCAGTTTACACAATCCATCGTTTCGCCGCCCCAGGCACCGGCATTGCCCCATATTGCACCGCCGATGGTGCCGGGAATTCCGCATCCAAATTCCAATCCCGTTTTGCCTACCCGCTGGCATTGCCGAGATACCACCTGAGTGCTTGCACCCGCCTGTATGACGCCTTCATCATCTCCAATCTCAATGCGTCGCGCGCCCGTTGTAAGTGAAATGACCAGACCGCGGAATCCGCTGTCGCGCACGAGCGTATTGGTTCCTCCGCCCAGCGGAAAAATTGGAAGCCCGGCGTCTTTGATCAGGGGGACAGCAATGGCCAGGTCACCGAGATCGGCTGGTGAAAAAAAGAGGTCCGCTGCGCCGCCTAACCCAAATGTTGTGTGTTTGGCGAGGGGTTCATCGCGCTTGAGCTTGCCCCGGCATTGGCTTTGAATCTCTCGCGCGAGCAAATCGCGTCGTGCATCGTACATTGCCTTATATTTCTCTAAGGATTTGGTAAATATCGCGGGCAACTGTTTCAATATTTCCAGCACCCATAACCAGGAGCAGGTCGTCAGCGTGCAAGTCGTTTAACAATGCCGATTTTAGATCATTTAACGCAGGTGCGTAATTTGCGCCGGGAATCTGATTGGCAAGCCACTTTCCATCAACACCCGCAATGGGTTCTTCTCGCGCGGG
The DNA here is from genome assembly GCA_965205975.1 of Candidatus Latescibacterota bacterium. Classification (GTDB taxonomy): domain Bacteria; phylum Latescibacterota; class UBA2968; order UBA2968; family UBA2968; genus VXRD01. Next base: position 2,428,179 of record OZ242195.1, on the reverse strand, counting down.
ATAAATATCGGTGATCCAAACGCGATCGGCGCGTTGTAGCACCTGGGCAAAATCGGGCGCAAAATCTCGCGTGCGGGTGTACAAATGCGGTTGAAAAGCGACCACAAGGCGGCCAGACCATCCCGCCCGCGCAGCCTGAATTGTGGCGGCAATTTCTGTGGGGTGATGAGCGTAATCATCAACCACCGCGATACCCTGTGCTTTGCCGAGTATTTCAAACCGACGATGAACACCTCGAAATGCTTCTATACCACTGCAAATTTCTTCCCAATTGAGGCCGACATACACGCCAACTCCAAGTGCTGATAGTGCATTGGTCACATTGTGTTTGCCTGGCACTTGAAGGCGCGTGCGCCCCAACCGCTTATTTTTTTTAACTACGTCAAAGGCCACCCCAAAACCGTCTTGTTCAATATTCGTTGCGCGAAGATCGCCGCCTGTCAAGCCATAGGTTATTTTTTTATATGGCCCATCGAGATTGAGCATGCGTATCTCAGGGGAGTCGGCACACAACACAGCGCAGCCATCGTCGGGCAGGGTATTGACAAATTGTTCAAAAGTCGCGCGAATATCATTCATATCTTCATAGCAGTCGAGGTGGTCGGCTTCCAGTGCTGTTACCACGGCAATTTTGGGTTTTAATGTCAAAAAAGAGCGATCGTATTCGTCGGCTTCTACTACCCAGAGCGCGCCATTGCCTATGTGCAACGCGGTTTCCCAGCCGGAAATAATCCCCCCCACAAGAGCTGTTGGATCATGGCCTGCGGCGATGAGCATGGTCGTGATCATTGCCGTCGTGGTGGTCTTGCCGTGTGTACCCGCCACGCATATCGCGGGATGTGGGTTCACAAGTTGACCGAGCAATTCAGCGCGGCGCAACAGAGGGATGCCGTTTTCCCGCGCGGCTTTTCTTTCGGGATTCTCAGAATCCGTCGCCGATGTATAAACGACGCAGTCGGCTCCAGCAATGGCATCGCGCGCATGTCCAATACGCACGGGAATACCGAGTTGTTCCAAACGCCGGATGAGCGGCGAATCTTGCCGGTCAGAACCCGAAATGAGGGATCCTCGTGTGGCGAGCAATTCGGCCAACGCACTCATGCTTATGCCGCCAATGCCGATAAAATGCACCCGGGTTCCAGCGTCGAATGAGACCATTTTGAGATCGTTCAACGTCGGGGAGTGATGAGGTGGTGTCGTCTGTACATCGCGTGCCGGGGACTGGTTTGCGATGCAGCAGGTGAGTGACGGGTTTTGTTTCGAGTACTCGCCCGTCCAATGCCAATGAGCACACCTGTCGCGGAGAGTGTAAACATCAAGGATGAACCACCATAGCTGATAAAGGGAAGGGGAAGTCCCGTGACAGGCAGCAATCCGGTAGCCACACCCATGTTGATCAGAGCGTAAGTCAGAATCATAATGGTAGTGCCAGAAGCGAATAAAAAACCAAAGGTATCAGGGGCTGTGCGGGCAATGCGAAATCCGCACCGACCAAAAATTAAAAATAAAATTAAAACGAGCAGGGTGCCCCACAAACCGAGTTCTTCTCCAACAATGCTAAATACAAAATCGGTATGGGGCTCAGGCAAAAAGAAATATTTTTGCTGGCCCTGCCCCAGGCCCGTGCCCCAAAATCCACCACTGCCCAGGGCGAGAAGGGATTGCGCGATCTGATATCCCGTATTTTGCACATCGTCGCTGGGAAATATAAACGTCATTACACGCTCGCGGCGATACCCAAAAACAAAAACAATCACATACAGAATAGGCAAAAGACCTGCGAATATCGCCATGAGGTGTCGCAACCGCACCCCGCCCAGATAGAGCATCAATGCACATGTCACGCCAATTGCCATCGCCGTACCCAAATCGGGTTGCATCAAAATCATCACCATTGCTGTGCCGATTACCACTACATGTGGCAAAAAGCCCGATTTGAAACCTTCAATTACATCCTGGCGGCGCGTCAGGGAATCGGCCAGGTAAAGCACCAGCACCACGCGCATCATGTCGGCGGGTTGAAATTGCCCACCTGGCAATGGTATCCAGCGATACGCACCTCGCACCCCGCCAATGCCAAATAGCTTGAGGATGAGCAACACGAGTAAAAAAGCAAAAGCTATCGCCAGCATCAAACGCGCCTTTTTGCGCCAGACGCGATAGTCTATGTGAATCAGCAGAACCATCACAACCAAACTGATGGCCATGCGAATGGCCCAGCGGTTGAGAAAAAAATTGCTGTTGTCAAATTGTAGTTGTGCCAATCCAGAACTGGCACTATACACTATTACTGTACCAAAGCCCACCAGCATGACCACAATGAGCAGCAATAGAATCCAGGTTCGATCATCTCTTTGTTCGTTTGTCAGTGTCATAAAAAACGTAAGAGATAAGGGATGAGCAGACCACCCCATCTTCGTGCCTTAATTACATTTCAAATCCCAGTGCTGTAACTATTCTTTCCATTGCAATGCCGCGTGATCCCTTGATGAGCATCAAGTCTCCAGGTTTCAAATAAGCCTGCAATGCTCCGGTTAACGCATCTCGGTCTGCATAAGCCCACGCCTGATCTATACCTGCTTCGCGCCCCCCTTCAACGACCACCTCCGCCAGGTCGCCCAGCGCGAAGAGTGCGTCAATTTGTCGATTGCCCACTTCTCGTCCCAATTCCCGATGTGCGTCGTAGGTCATTGCTCCCAATTCGCGCATATCCCCCACTACTGCAATCCGCCGACCATCCACCTCAATTTGCGATAGGGTCTCAAGCGCCGCCCGCATCGATGCGGGATTGGCGTTGTAAGTGTCGTTGATCATGCGAATCTCATTGTGTTCCAGCACCTGACTTCTCAATTCGGTCAACGTGAAATTTTCAAGTGCTTTTGCCGCATCTTGTAGGGGCACATTGAGTGCCCAACCTGCCGTTGCGGCCATCAGCGCGTTATACACATTATGCTTGCCCGGAATTGACAGGTGAAAATAATGGCCCTGTAGAGAGAAATGACCAAAACCCTTCTGATCTAGTTTGAGTCCCTCCCCACGAAATTGACATATCCGTTCGATGCCAATGCCCAGGAGTCTCCCCTTAACTTTTGCTTGCTCCTTGGACAAAAACAGGTCATCGAGATTCAAGATAGTCATAGAAGACTCGTCTAGATATTCCAGAAGTTCCCCTTTGGCTTTTGCCACACCCTCTACAGAGCCGAAAAACTCGATATGTGCTGGTCCGATATTGGTTATCATGCCGATGGTCGGTTGAGCAATTTTGCACAGATAGTACATGCCATCGCGTTCGCTAATGCCCATTTCAATAACTGCGACATCGCAATGTGCCGACAGGTTGAATAAGGTGAGCGGTACCCCCAGTCTGCTATTGAGATTTCCCTTTGTCGCCAAAACCCGATACCGCGTACTCAAAACAGCAGCGACCATATCTTTAGTTGTCGTTTTGCCACTGCTACCCGTAATACCAATAACGGGAATGTCGAAACGCCTGCGATAAGATCGGGCCAGATCGCCCAGGGCCAAATCGGGAGCATCGACAGCGATCAACAGTTCTGATTGCCGCGATTCCCGAGCACCAGACCTTGTGACTACCGCAGCACAGGCTCCTCTGGCAAATGCAGCGTCCAAAAACTGGTGACCATCGACCTTTTCCCCGGGCAATGCAAAGAAAATTTCGCCCGGTTTGAGCGTCCTTGTATCAATACTGACCCCTGTTGGCACAATAGCGGAAGGATCATTCTTTCCAATCCAATGACCATGGGTCGATTCAATTACATCTGATAGTGTTAGCCCTTCCATATAACCCATCACCCCACTTTGCACTTGAGTATTTCCCGTGCAACTTCCCGATCGTCAAAAGGGGCTTTAATCCCATTGATTTCCTGATAATTTTCGTGCCCCTTACCCGCAATGAGTACGAGGTCGCCTGCCCGCGCTTTTGCAATGGCTTTTTCGATTGCCCGCCGGCGATTGGGTTCAACGATGTGCGGAGCATCGCCCAGACCGGGCAAAATATCGGCAATGATGGCATCCGGGTCTTCGGTGCGTGGATTATCTGATGTCACTACAGATAGATCGGCCAACTTTGCAGACAAGTCGCCCATCACAGGTCGCTTGCCCCTATCGCGATCCCCACCGCATCCAAATACGCAAATCAATTGCCCGCGGGCAAATGCGCGTGCGGTTTGAAGCACATTTTTCAGCCCATCTGGGGCGTGTGCATAATCGACAAATACCCCAAAATTTTGTCCGCAATCAATGCCTTCAAAACGACCGGGAATTCGAATCTCACGCAAAGCCCCTGCAATGATATCAGGTTCGACCTCTAATGCGAGGCCAGCAGTGACAGCCGCAGTGGCATTGTATAATTGAAAATCACCTTGAAGTGCCAGTTCCAGATCTATTTTTCCCCGCGGTGTTTGCAAGCAAAGTCGCGTACCGCCTTGCGAAGTGCTACCCTCTAAAATGCGCACTGTCGCACCTTCTGCGCGGCCATAGCTCAACAAGTGTGCCGAACATTTTTGCATCAATATTTTCGATGCCGCGTCGTCTGTATTGACGACTGCATAAGCATCCGATCTGAGATTGTCAAAGAGCCGTGCCTTGGCAGCCAAATAGGCGCCAGGTGTATTGTGATAATCCAGATGATCGCGCGTCAAGTTGGTAAATACTGCAACTTCGTAATCAATGCCCAACACGCGGTTTTGCGCCAGCCCGTGTGAGGTCACTTCCATCACGGCTGACTGGCAACTCGCATCGACCATAGCGCGAAACATGCGGTGTAAGTCGTGAGCCTGCGGCGTAGAATTATGCGATATTTCGCGTGTTATGCCGAGGTCGTGCTCAATAGTTCCAATCAAACCCGGTGCCAAACCAGCCGCATCAAGCACCGCGCGGATAAGATAAACGGTCGATGTTTTGCCATTAGTGCCCGTAACACCAATCATTTTCAACTGTTTACTCGGCTTGTTGTAAAAGCGGTGGGCAATATATGCAAGTGCGCGGTGCGTGTTGGTCGTTTGAACAAAGGGCGTATCTCCTACATCGACATCGCGTTCGGCAACAACGGCTTGAGCACCTGCCTGAACCGCCTGAAAAATAAATGGATGTCGATCTGGAATGCTGCCATCGCCACTGAGTGCGACAAATACATCACCTTCTTTGATGCGTCCCGAATGGGTTGCAATACCCCCAATATCGGGATTATTTCCGCTCGTCCTCACGACATCTGGCACGTCGGATATCAGTTCTCTCAGGCGCATATCTCAGCTTTCTCGTTTACATTCGACCGTACATAATATTCCCGGTTTTACGGGTACACCCGGTTCGGGCGACTGCGCGATTACCCGCCCACTACCCGAAATTTTGATCTGAAACCCCAGTTGTGTCAATTGTGCAACCGCCTGCCGCACGGGTGCTCCGCGCACATCGGGCATGTAAAGCGAGTCTGAACCTTTGGCCTCTGTGCGGTAATCGGGAGTGGCAATAGGCGCAGAACCTAAAAACAACGAGACATTATTTTCTTCAATGTCGATATGCTGTCCAACAACGCGGTCTCCCTCGCCCGCAATTTGATAGGTCATTCCCAGACGTTTCAGAGCATCTGTTGCAGCTTTCCGCGAAAGACCCACCAGATGAATGTCGGCACGTGGAGGCGGAGGCGGCTGTTCATCGAGCAGGGGCGCGCTGTGGCGCAGAGGAGCTTGTCGCAGGCTCAAAATTCGCTGCACAATACGCTTAAAAACAGGCGCGGCAACCTGACTTGCCCAGTTGATCCTTTTAGGACTATCTATGGCTACCAGACACAGAAGTTCGGGGCGTTCGACAGGCAAAAAACCCACAAAAGACGGAATGTAGCGATTGGGGTCGTATCCGGGTTGCCCTTCTTTCACTTGCTGCGCTGTTCCGGTTTTTCCCGCAACACGGAAACCGAGTATGCGCGCATTTTTACCGGTACCATGACTGACAACGCCCTCGAGAAAACTGGTAAGAGTACGCGCTGTTTCGGGCGATATTACCCGTCGAATAGGTCTGCGCGATCCTTCTTCCGTTGTGGAGTCTTTGCGAGAAGCTCTTAAGAAAATACGCGGTGTCATCAATCGTCCCCCATTGGCAATCGCGCTATAAGCAGCGGCGACCTGGAGGGTGGTCACTGCGATCTCCTGCCCAATGGAAAGGGTTTCCAATGATCGTGCCGACCATTTATCTGGATGGCGAAGTTGACCGCTGACTTCGCCCGGCAAATCCACACCTGTTTTTGCGCCAAAGCCAAATAAGCGCATCTGGCGATATAAGGGACCTTTTTCCACTTTACGCGCGATTTTAGCCGTACCAATATTGCTCGATTCTTCCATTACTTCTCGCACGGTCAGCCAGCCTTCGGGATGTGAGTCTCGAAGTATTTTGCCGCCAGCGATACGCATTCTGCCATTTTCACAGAAAATTTTATCTTCTGGCTCAACCAAACCGGCTTCGAGCGCGGCGGCAAATGCTACAACCTTAAAGGTAGATCCCGGCTCGAACTGATCGGTCGCTGCCCGATTGCGCCGTATCCAGAGTTCTGATTTTGAAAAATCATTTGGATCGTAAAAGGGTGCGTTTGCCAGTGCTAAAATTTCGCCCGTATGGGGTTCCATCACAATAGCAATGCCGCTTTTAGCATCGAATTTCTGCATGCCTTTTAGCAACTCTTCTTCTGCAATAGCCTGATAATCGGCATCGATGGTGAGGGTGATATCATCGCCATTTTTAGGCATCTGCCGAACTGCACCGAGTGTGCTGAGCATTTGACCTCTCGCATCAACGCGTGCGGATAACTCACCTGGTTCACCTCTCAAGATTGGATCAAAAGCGCGTTCAATGCCTTCAATTCCCAGGCCATCGGTATCGGTGTATCCCAATACCTGACCCGCCAGAGCCCCCATGGGATAATTGCGTCGCATCTCGACAATGCGTCCGATACTTTCTGGCAATCCGGTAGGTGCATCAATGACTTGACGGGCGAGCCATACGAAGGAGCGCGATTGATCAACCTTCTTCAGGAGAGCTGCTTCATCGCGCCCAGATTGTCGAGAGAATCGAATGGCGAGCGAACGCAGGCTGTCTCTATCAGATATTTGGTTGAGAAAGAACGATTGGGATTCGAGATTTGTCGCCAGCACCCGGCCGCGTCGGTCAAAAATGCGCCCTCTCTCTGCGAGCAAAACCCGCTTCTTGACATGCTGACTGCGCGCCTGGTCAGTGTACGCCTCTACAGACCAGACCTGTAGAGAAACCAGCCGAAACGCCAAAAGTAGCGCGAATCCTATACCGAAAAGCGCGATTATTCTTAAGCGAATATTCATTACCGACTCAAGTACAAATTTTTTGGTGGATCACTTGGAAACACCATGCCCAATTTTCGAACGGCAATATCGCGAATGCGACTGCTCTGCTTCAAACTCGCTGTACGTGCCAGGAGTCGTTCTTGCTGGTGCAAGAGGTTTTTTTTCTCTGCACGCAGCCGATCAATTTCACGCCCCTGATTCAGGGTTTCCACATGTCCCCACATATAAATCAGCAATCCCGAAACGAGAAGAATAACCGATAAAAAACCAGAGCGATAAATTCCCCAGGGCGGGCGCGGTTCTGAAGTCACGACAGAGGACCTCGATGGCATAACCAGGGCTGAGCGGAAACACCGAGGCGTTGCGCCACGCGAAGTGTTGCGCTGCGTGCCCGTGGATTTTGGGCGATTTCCGCCCGATTTGGTCGAATGGCTCGCTTTCCCGGCAAGGTCAATACGGACAGGCGATCACAGGCACATATGGGCAGATTAACAGGCCCAATACAATCGCGCGTACCCAGTTCAAAAACCCGTTTGACAGCGCGGTGTTCCAGCGAATGGTAAGTCAAGACGCCAATGCGCCCACCGGGTTTGAGTAGATCAATAGCTGTTTGGAGCGCGTCTTCAAGATGTGTCAATTCATCGTTCACTTCAATGCGAATCGCTTGAAATACCCGCGCAAGCGTCTTTTGCTTTCGAGGCCCATAGCTGTGCCGCGCAATTACATCGGCCAGATCATCTGTATAATTGAGTGGTCTGTTTTCACAGATTGCTCGGGCGATGCGGGCAGCAGCGCGTTCTTCACCATAAGTTTTGATGATGCGGGCCAAATCTTCCTGCGAATACGAATTGACCACCTCGTGTGCCGTGCATTTTGAATCGGGTCCCATACGCATATCAAGTGTACCGCGCTGTTGAAAACTGAATCCCCGGTCGGCATTGTCAATCTGGTGAGACGAAAGACCCAGATCGAATAAAATGCCTGTGATTGTCGCAAGGTCCTGTTCTGCCAAAATATGTCGGAGGTTCCAAAACGGTGCTTGTACAGTATAAACGCGATTTTTAAACGGGATCAGGCGTTTTGTCGCGACTTCGATGGCTTTGGGATCGCGGTCTATGCCGATCAATTTACCATCAGGCCCCAGATGCTTGAGCACAATTTCAGCGTGTCCACCTCCACCCAAGGTGGCATCGACATAAATTCCATTGGGATCGGTTATGAGGTATTTTGACACATCTGGCCCCAAAATCGGGATGTGATACTCTGGGGCCTTGTGGTGCATAACTTATTGTTTTTAATTTGATTGACGAGTGTTTGAATATTTATTCCAAATATTTATTCCAAAATTTGGAATATTCACTGTCGTTCTAATAATTCTGCTATCTCTTCCATCTTGACGGCATTTTGAACTTCGTTATACTTATCGGGATCCCAAATTTCAATACGATCAACAACGCCTGCCAGCGTTGCGCGATCTGTAATACCAATCAGATCCAGATGCTTTTTGGGGATCAATGCACGCCCCTGGCGGTCGAGATTTACCTCAGATGCGCGTCCTGCCATTGCTCTAACTAATTGTCTTGATTGGACTTGTGAGTGTCCCATGTTGCGGAGTTGATCAATGATTCGCCGCCATTCATCGGGGTCAAACGCAGCCAAACAACCATCAAACCACGGCGTGACGAAAATTGACGCAACACCATTGGGCAACGCGTTCCGTAATTTTGCGGGAACGATTAAGCGACCCTTAGCATCCATAGGGATATTTTCATATTCGCCAGAAAATGTGGATCGGTTATCGGACATCCGAGAACCCTGAGAGAGATAAATTATTATTTTACAAAATGATATACAAGAAATTCAAATCCACCACAATCCACCACAATATACCACTTGGCTTAACTTAGTAATTCGCGTTTCAAAAGTCAATTGTTTTATATGGAAAAAATAAGTTATTTATATGTACGTATTATTACGGGATATTTTGAAGGTGTTACGGCAGGGCCGCCGTGCGATTTCCCCTGGAACTCTATTATGAAAAAACTGCTCCTCTGGTGCCTTTTGCTCGGTGTGGTTGGATGCGCAATCGCTCCATCGCCAAAGCTATCAGATAAGAAATTTATCGAGATATTTTCAGATGCTATGGAACTTCACCGCCGTTATGTACACACGCCCGACTCGCTACTGGTGGAACGAAAAAAATTGCTCAAACGCCATGGCATCACACAAGCCGATATTGAGAAATTTCTCAAAGACCGTCGGGATCACCCCGAAAAATGGGATGCGCTCATTGCCCTGATCCAGCAGCGATTTGGCGAGGCATCAGAGCGTGAGATGAGGGCATTTCAAAAGACGAAAAAGAAAGATGAAAAGTGAGGAGGGTTGGTTGCAGATAAAAAAATCCCCCGCAAAAAATGTGGGGGATTTTATCTAACAGATGGGCTGGAGCTTTAGTTTCCAAACCATCCGGAAATGCGCCCGATATCGTTGAAGGTTACATAAATAATCAGGAAGAGCAAAAATGCAAATCCGGCTTGCTGGAGCCAGGCTTTGTGTCGCGCAGATAAATCTCGGCGGATAATGCCTTCAACCGCAAGAATGGTGAGATGGCCGCCATCGAGCATGGGAATGGGTAGCAAGTTGAGCACGCCCAGGTTAATGCTTAGCATGGCCATAAACCACAGCAGAGAGGAGAAACCGTGCTCAGCACTTTGGCCCACCAGCTGGAAAATCCCAACAGGTCCAGCCAAATTCTTGCTGGATTCTTGTCCTGTGACCAGGCGTTTGACAAATCCAAAAATGGCTGTTGACAAATTGATGGTTTCTGTTGCACTGCGGCGCACGGCCTTAAAAAAGGGAATGGGATTGCGTTTGGAAGCCCAATCAATTCCAATGCGCCCTACGGTCTCGCCATTAAAAGTTTGAGAAGCGGGAATAATCTGCGCCGTCATCTCTTCGCCATTGCGCTGCCAGGTCAATGAGATTTCCACACCAGGTTTCGCAGATATCTCGCGGCTCATCTCCCACCACATCGTCATCGGGACACCATTGACCGATGTAATTACATCGCCTGGTTGCAGGCCAATCTCTGCGGCTGGCATTCCGGGCATTATGGCTCCGACCTCTGTGGCCATATAATATCCCAGTCCCAGTCCTTCGCGCGGGGTGGTGGTCAAATCGACAGAAATCGTGAATCGCTCAGTCCTATCTGTTTGATAGGTAGGGATGCGTTCAATTTCAACGGGCACGACATCACCGGCGTGAAGGAGAAACGCATCTGACATTTCTTCCCAGTCATTTACCGCTGTATTTCCAACGGTCAAAATGCGGTCTCCCGGTCTTAGGCCTGCTGTATAGAAGGGCGAGTCTGTCTTAACTTCACCCACGCGCGAATCGTCCAAGAATGCGTATTCACCCGCCGACATATACAGAGTGAGCAATAGCAAAAAGCCAAGAAAAAAGTTCATTGCTGGACCAGCGATGAGCACCGCCATTTGTATCCAGCGCGGCTTCGCCTGAAATTCCCATGGCTTACCCTTGCGCTCTTCGTGACCAAAATCTTCCATGCCGGCCATCTTCACATAGCCGCCCAATGGCAACCACGAAAGGCAGTATTCGGTCTCGCCAATTTTCACGCCTATCGCTTTGGGTGGAAAGCCAAGTGAAAAGGTTTCAACCCGGATGCCCGATTTTTTAGCGACTAAAAAATGCCCGAGTTCGTGAACAAAAACCAGTACGCCCAGGACAAAAAAGAAGTAGAGAAGATCGACGATCACGGGAAACCTCGTTTCTATGATTCAAGTGAACAAATCAGCTCATTTGCACGGACTCGCCCCCAGCGGTCTGTGTCAAAGATCGCCTCGAGGGTATCTTCAGATGCCTCGTGTTCATCAAGGGTTTGTGCAATCACACGAGGGATATCGAGAAATCCGATGCGGCCCTCGAGAAAAGCATACACGGCGACTTCATTGGCAGCATTGAGTGCTGCGGGCGCAGTTCCGCCCTGTTCTACGGCCTGATATGCCAATTGAAGACAGGGAAATCGGTCGGTATCGGGCTGAAAAAAACTCAATGTGCCGACCTTTGTCAGATCCAGGCGTTCAACCTGTGTGGGCAGCTTTTCGGGATGCACCAGAGCCTGATGAATGGGCAACTGCATATCGGGTGTGCTCAGGTGCGCCATCATGCCGCCATCCACGTATTCGATAAGACAATGCACAATAGACTGCCGATGGATAATCACATCGATTTTCGAGATTGGTAAATCGAGAAACCATTGCGCTTCGATCACTTCAAAGCCTTTATTCATCAATGTAGCGGAGTCAATCGTAATTTTTGGTCCCATCTGCCAGGTGGGATGATTTAGTGCCTGGTCGCGTGAAACACTCGCCATTTGCTTTTGCGTATAGTCAAAAAAAGGACCGCCCGAGGCGGGCAATAAAATGCGTTTGACCTCGTCTCGGTTCGTCTCTTGAAACGATTGCCACAGCGGCGTTGTCTCACTGTCGATCGGCAATAATGTGGCACCGGTCTGTTTGGCCCAGGCAGTTACCAGATGCCCTGCGACAACCAGTGTCTCTTTATTGGCAATTGCCACATCTTTGCCCGCGCGTACAGCAGATAGCGTAGGGCGCAGTCCCACGCCTGCCGCCAGGCCGTTAATGACCAGATCGACATCGGGATCGACAGACAGGTCCTGCAAGCCCGCGCTGCCTTCGAGCACTTCAATGTCCAGTGGGGCAAGACGCGCCTGCACCTCTTTTGCTCCCTGGGCAATACAAACGCGCTTAGGGCGCCAGTGCTCGGCTTGTTCACACAGCAACTCGGCATTGCGTCCGGCACATAAACTCACCAGTTCAAATCGGTCGGATAGGCTATTCAGAACATGCAGCGTGTTTGTGCCGATAGAGCCTGTGGATCCGAGAAGGGCAACGCGTTTTATCATAAAAATTGAAAATAAATATAAACAAGTGGGAAAACAAAAAAAACACTGTCAAAGCGATCCAGCACGCCACCGTGCCCAGGGATCAGTTCCGACGTATCTTTGACATCCATATCTCGTTTAATCATGGATTCAACGAGATCTCCCAAAGATGCCCCGATGCCAATGAGAAGGCCGAGTATGAGGCTTTGGGTTATATTAAATAATTCGAGTATCTGCGCGCCAAGTCCTATGACGAGAAACGCGGATAGAAGACCTCCGATGAATCCGGCTTCGGTCTTTGCCGCGCTGATGGTAGGAAAGGGATGCCATCGGCCAAACCACCGTCCAAAAAAATAGGCCATTGTATCATTGGCCCAAATCCCCAGTAAGATGAGAACAGCAACTTGCCCCTGTTCTGACGCACCAAAGGGCAATGAGTTTCTCACTATGAGAACAAAACTGCCCAAAAAACCGACGTAAAGCACACCTAAAAGCGTGCCTCCTGCATTGAGCAGGCGATAGCCTGTGGTGTCTCGAAACAGGGCTACGCTGAACATTAATAGCAATAATACGAGAAAAAAAAATAAAAATGCGAAAGCAGTTTGCTCAATAACATAAGCTACAACACACCAGGAGAGAGATATAACAATGCCAAATCCCGTCCAGGGGTGCAGTCCTTTCTGAGATAGCATGCGATAAAATTCCCAGGTGCCTATAGAGACCACACCGCACCACAGTATAAATAGCCAATAGTCACCCAACCAGAATAAAACCACCAAAACTGGACCAAAAACGGCTGCTGCCAATACGCGCTGGATTAGATTGGACTTTGCCACAAGCCCTCCGAAGACCCATTGGTTTCGCTTGCGAGCGTTTCATCGCGCACTTGAAGTCCTGTTTTGCCAAACCGCCGTTCTCGATTTTGATAACTGCGGATGGCTTTGTAGAGGTGCTCGCGCTTAAAATCGGGCCACAGTACATCTGTAAACCAGAACTCAGTATAAGCACACTGCCAGAGCATAAAATTGCTCAAGCGAACTTCACCGCTGGTGCGAATCAATAAATCGGGATCGGGCAAATCACCTGTATAAAGGCGTTTGGAAAATAAATTGGGATCAATAGCGTCTGGCGAAATGCGTCCCTGTGCGATGTCGGCAGCGATGCTTTGTACGGCTTGAAGAATATCGCTCTTACCGTCGTAGCTCAATGCGAGATTAAGCGTAAGTCCCGTATTATTAGCCGTTTCGCGAATGGCATTTTTAAGTGCTTTACGCGAGTGCTTGACCAGCCGCTCCATATCGCCGGTTGCAATGAGACGCACGTTGTTTTCCTGCAACTCATTGAGTTCTTCGTGTGAACAGTCGCGCAACAATTGCATCAGTGACAACACTTCTGACCAAGGCCGACGCCAATTATCTGTGCCAAAGGTGAACAGGGTGAGAATATCTATTTCGAGTTCGCCACAGGCACGCACAATATCGCGCACGGTTTCACGGGCAGACCGATGCCCATCCGTGCGGCGTAAATCTCGTTGTTGCGCCCACCGTCCATTGCCATCCATTATTATTGCAATGTGAGACGGCAGGTTGCCGCGCGCTTTTAGCCTATCTTGAAGCTGAGTACAATCACGAGAGTTGTTTATATGAGTGTCTTCCATATTATTAATAATGAAAAATTCAACTTGCGCGCCCAAACACCGATAAAATATCATTAAAAATGTTGTGAAATTTTAACAGTTTAATTTATTAAAGTCAAGCGAGAAGCGAGAAACGAATCATTCGGGACGGTACGGAAGCTGTTCCTTACGATGGTAATTATGACAAAGTTAGATCTGAAACATCGCCTTCACGCAGAGCGTATCCAAATGTCCGAACGGGCTGTTCGCGAGAAGAGTTTGCGTATTTATCGTCGGTTGATCGATATGCCAGCATACCAATGTGCACGGCGTATTGCCTGTTATGTGTCCATAAAAAGTGAAGTGGATACGAGAACAGTGATTCAAAAAACAATTGGGAGTGGTAAGCAGGTGGGCGTACCCGTTACTCGGGAAGAGGGAGGCATGGATTTTCAAGCGATTTTGGGCCTGAGTGATCTGCGACCTGTGCGTTATGGCTTGCGCGAACCGGTTCCAAATCCCGAAATGGTTCTATTGCCTCATACCATTGACCTCGTCCTTATTCCGGGCATCGCTTTTGATCGCCTGGGTCATCGGATTGGATCGGGGGGGGGATATTATGACCGATTTTTGGTACAGACTAAAGCTGTTCGGATCGGTTTATCTTATGGTTTTCAGATTATAGATCGCGTGCCTGCCGAGCCACACGATGTGAAGATGGATTTGATCATAACCGAAAACGAAATTATCAGAATTTAGCGAGAGGAAAAATCAAATGCCCATAACTCTTTCACCTGCACAGGTGCGCGAGATTCTTGCACAACATCAAGCCTGGATAGCGTCCAACGGGACAGCGGGAGTGCGCGCTGATCTGGCCGGTGCAAATTTAAACCGAGCGGAATTGCAAAATGCCGCATTACAACGTGCCGATATGCGCGAAGCCATTCTCAGTGGCGCGCAGTTACGGGGTGCCAATTTATCGGGTGCGAACTTACAGCGCGCGCGTCTTTTACAGGCCAATTTGCGCGATGCAAACCTCGAAGGTGCCGATCTGTGTGGGGCGTTTTTGCAGAATGCGACCCTCACAAGAGCGAATATGAAAGGTGCACAGGTATCGCCGTCTGATTTGGAATTGGCAGATCTCAGCGGTGCAAATATGGAAGGCGCAAATTTTGAGGGGGCAAAATTGGTGGGATGCAATTTGCGCGGAGCTAAATGCAAAAACGCGCATTTTTACAAGGCCAATTTGTCAGAGGCTATATTGGTCAAAGTGGATTTCGAAAATGCTATATTGCGTACAGCCGATATTCGAAAATCGGATTTGACCGACGCCAATTTGAGGGGAGCTAATCTGCAAAGTGCCAGACTTCAGGATGCCGATCTCGTCAAAGTGGATTTGCGCCAGGCCAATCTCCAGCGCGCCCGCATGCAGAAAGCCGATCTCTACAAAGCCCAGTTTGATAATGCCGATATGCGCGGTGCCGATGTTCGGGATGCAATTGGCTTTTCACAAAAATATTTGGATGTGGTGAGGTGGGATGAGAAGACGAAGTTGAGGGATTGAGAGGGTGTAAAAAAAGCAGATGGTCGGGATATGACCATCTGCTTTTCTTTTTTTCTAAAAACGACTTACAATATTACACATCGAAGTAAAGTGCGAATTCGTGTGGATGAGGACGCTGGTTGATGGCGTCAACTTCGTTTTCGCGCTTGTATTCGATCCAGGTTTCGATTACGTCTTCGGTAAAGACATCACCCTTGAGCAAGAAGTCGTGATCTGCTTCCAGAGAGTCGAGGGCATCGGACAGTGAACCCGGTGTCTGCGGGATAGATGCCGCTTCTTCGGGTTCCAGATCGTAGAGGTTTTTGTCGAGCGGTTCCCCTGGATCAATTTTGTTCTGAATGCCGTCCAGGCCAGCCATCAACATGGCCGCGAAAGCCAGGTAGGGATTGGCACTCGGATCTGGGCATCGAAATTCGACGCGTTTGGCTTTGGGACTTTGAGAATACACTGGGATGCGTACTGCAGCACTGCGATTGCGCTGCGAATAGGCCAGATTGACCGGAGCTTCATACCCGGGCACCAGACGCTTAAACGAGTTGGTGGTCGGGTTGGTCAATGCGATCAGCGCATCGGCGTGTTTGAGAATGCCACCGATATAGTGCAGAGCCATTTCGCTCAGGCCCGCGTATCCCGACCCGGCAAAGAGAGGCTCACCGCCTTTCCAGAGGCTTTGATGTGTGTGCATGCCTGTGCCATTGTCTTCAAAGAGGGGTTTGGGCATAAAGGTGGCGGTTTTACCGTGTTTGTGCGCCACGTTTTTGACAATGTATTTGTAAAGGGTCATTCTGTCGGCGCATGTGACCATCGGACAGAATCGGATGTCGATTTCGCCCTGACCGCCGGTTGCCACTTCGTGGTGATGAACTTCTATATCAATGCCGACTTCTTCCATGGTCAGTACCATTTCCGTGCGTATATTTTGCAGCGTGTCGTGAGGCGGCACGGGGAAGTAGCCTTCTTTGTGGCGGGGTTTGTAACCGAGGTTGGGACCTTCATCTCTGCCCGAGTTCCAGTAGCCTTCAACTGAATCTACGCTGTGAAAGGCGTGGTTTGCCCCTTCGCCAAAGCGCACGTCGTCAAAGACAAAAAATTCGGCTTCTGGACCAAAAAATGCCGTATCGCCAATGCCCGTGGATTGCATATAGGCTTCGGCTTTTTGAGCGACCGAACGCGGATCGCGCGAATAGCCGCTTTTGGTGATGGGATCGGCAATATTACAGATCATCACGAGTGTGGGTTCTTCGAGGAAAGGATCGATAACCGCCGTGGCAGCATCGGGTATGACGAGCATGTCCGATTCGTTGATGGCCTGCCAGCCGCGAATACTGGATCCGTCAAAGCCGAGTCCGTCTTCAAAGGTTTCTTCTTCGACCTCAGAGGCCATGACAGTAAAATGCTGCCAATGTCCGGGAAAATCGGTAAAGCGAAAATCGACGACTTTAATGCCCTGATCTGCGATCATTGCAAGAACATCTTGTGGCGTTTGGGCCATATTCTGCTCCTTTCATTGTGAGAAAAGTGGCCTGGTATTGAAAAATGAAAGGATCGACAGTTTTGCCGACCCAACATATCGACACGAAATATAGATGGTGTTTGTTTCCGCGTGATTTCTCATGTATTAAATGCGTGTTACACTGTCGGGCGATGATGCCCTATGACAAGATTCAATTATAGAAAAATGCGAAAAAAACAAGATCTAATTATAAACATTTCTCTGTAAGTTGCAAGCTAATTTTTTTATTGAGAAAGCGGTTGCCTTTCAATGGGACATGTTCTACATTTTCCGAAATGAGACGCTACGTCGTGTTGTCTCTAATTATCACCCTCTTCAGGAGGATTGTTTATGTCGCGGTTGAACTCTCACAGAGTACTAACGGTCCTGGTCCTTGTTTTTGTTGGGTGGGGACAGGCAGATGCCCGTCCAGCACGGGTTGGTCAGTTGCCCAATGGCAGTATGATCGGGTGTGCTTCGTGTCATGTGAATCCAGGTGGCGGTGGTACTCTCACGTCTTTTGGTAGTGCTATCAACAGCAATTATCTCGTGCCGAGTGGTCGCACTGGTGTCGTTCAGTGGAATGCCATGCTCGCAATGCTCGACTCAGATGGCGATGGCGTGTCCAATGGTCAAGAATTGGGTGATCCAGATGGCGATGGTACACCAGATGCAAGCATTCAGGTGACAAATCCCGGGGATCCCAATAGTTTTGTGCCACAACAACCCGTTACGCCCGCTGTGACTTCGTTTGTTATAGGCGGTGTGACGCTTCAGGAAGATGTGAAGAATCCGCCCGTGCCGAGTGGGATGCAACAGTTTGAGATTACATTTAACATGCCTATTGTAACCATTGACGCGGCAGGTGTAGATATTGGGCTGGATTTTGTTTCCTATCCCATTGGGTTAATTGAAGCGATTGCAACCGCACCCGATTTGACCGCCAGCGAAGATCGCACAAAGTTGACGGGTACTGTTAATTTGCCCGAGGGTGCGACCTATCAGATGCTTATCGGCCGTTCAGATATGGCTCCTATTGCCGAGCAGCAACAGTATTTTTGGGGCACAGTGGAATTGCCAGATGCCTTTGTGTCCGGCATAGGTATTTTGCCCGAGGGTTTTACGCCGGGTCCAGGTGGAGCATTACTGATTGATCCTGAATTGTATTCAAAAGCTCTGATGGAAGGTGATGACACTGACCCGTTTGAGCGTGCTATTGTTCGTATTTCTAATTTCAATGTATTAGAATCCTTTCCAGAACAACTGGCGTTTGAGTTGAAACATGTGCCGGATGGATCTTACGCGCTATTTCTGGGACAAGATGTGGTGGATGCACAGGGAAATACGGTTGAGTTAGTTGCTTCTATGGGGCTCAATCTCTTTACAGGTGAAGTCGATCCCGGGGCACTGATTCAGGTTGTCAATGGTGCCAGTGTAACTGATTTGCAAATTATGCTGCAAACGCCGCCGGAGCCCGTTGACATTAGAGACGTCAGTGTTCAGAGTGTGAATGCTGAAACGAATTCGTTTTCCATCCAACGCAATGGTCAACAGGTGAGCGTGGATGTCTCACAGGCTTTGATGATTACCCTCGACCAGAAGAGTGTTGAGGATATTATCGCAATATTCTTTTCTGGTAATGTTGATGATCTCATCCAACTTATTTTTCCCATTTCCGATTTGATGGTGGGAGATACCGTCTCTATTCTCGGATTCCCTATTTCCGAGACCACAATTCAAGCGTTAATCGTGATACGCCAGGCACCGTCTCAGACGCGCAGTGCTGATCTGGATGGCAATGGAGCTGTCGATTTCTCCGACTTCTTGCTCTTTGTCGCTGCTTTTGGCACAAGCGAGGGGGCCTCGGGATACAATGCCGCGGCTGATTTGGACGGGGATGGTACGGTCGCATTTTCAGACTTTTTGCTCTTTGCCGATGCCTTTGGCAAGCCAGTGAGTGGAGGTTAAAAAATAAGCAGGTCTGAGATCGAAAACGGGTTGGTCAGATAAGTCGGCCAGCCCGTTTTTTGATGGGGCTTGACAATCGCTGGCTCTTCCTATATATATCATAGACTAAGCTGTATCAACGTGGATAGGTCGTTTTCTTCCCCTTTCATCTAAACGGAAAGGGACATGCTATGACCGAACTAACACTTCGGGAAAAGGCAATTCTCGACATTTTAATTGGCACTTATGTCACCACAGGCGAGCCAGTGGGGTCGCGCACAATTTCCAAGATGGATTTGGGACTCAGCGCGGCGACTATTCGAAACTCGATGGCCGATCTCGAAGAAAAAGGCTATTTGTACCAGCCCCATACTTCGGCGGGTAGGGTGCCGAGCGATAAGGGATATCGGTACTATGTCGATATGCTGATGAATCGGGAGGAACTCGCCGAGGCTGCACAGCGGTCTATTCGGGATAGTGTTGAGCGTTTGCGAGAAGGCAACGCCGATGATTTATTGGTGCAAGTGTCCAAAGTTTTGGCCGATGTATCGCACAATCTGGGCATTGCCCTTGGTCCCCAATTCACCCAGGGTATTTTTGAGCGTTTAGAAATGCTCAAGTTGAGCGAATCCAAGCTGCTGATGGTGATGACTATTCGGTCTGGATTGGTCAAGACGATGGTTGTCGAAATCGACTCAGAAATTGAAGAGGACGAGTTGGAAGAAACGCGGCGGGTGGTCAACCAGCGGCTTTCCGGGCTTACGATAGGCGAGATTATGGCATCTGTCAAAGAACGGCTTGCGTCTGCATCGTCCGGGTCTCCCAAGCTGTTGCATTTGCTTGCCAATAGTGCCGATCATCTATTCAGATTTCCGAGCAGTGCAGATCTGCATATGGATGGCACGCGCAACTTTTTTGGGCAGCCCGATTTTTCCAGTGAACGCCTTGCCGGTCTGATTAGCATGCTGGAGGCTCGTGAATATGTGGCGCATTTGTTGAGTGACCGCGCGCGCGATGCGGGTATTTCCATCACGATTGGCGACGAACACGAATCTCCCGCGCTCAAGGATTGCAGTTTGCTGACTTCTACGTATTCGGTGGGCAATGTGTCGGGTGTTATCGGGATTATTGGGCCAACGCGATTGCCCTATGGGCGGCTCGTTCCCCTGGTGCAGTATATGGCAAATCTGACAGAAGAGATGCTGGATCGCAGATAAAGGAGTTGTTGAAAAATCATGGCGCAGAAAAAAGAAAAAAAACAAGAAATATCACTGGAAGAAGAAGTCGTGGAAGCTGAAGATGTGATGGAAAATGAGGCGGTGGAGGATGTAGAGGTAGCGAAAGATGAAGTTAATGGTGAAGCCGATCAATCGGAGGAGCCAAAGGAGAAGATAGAGGCTACTCCCTTATTTTTGGCACGCGAAGAAGCCGAAATGTACAAAGAGCGGTGGATGCGTCTTGCCGCTGAGTTTGAGAATTACAAAAAACGCAGGGCACGAGAATTTGAGATTCTTGTAGAATCTGCCAGCGAAGATGTGATTCGCGATTTATTGCCCATTTTAGACGGTGTTGGTCGCGCATTGGCACACAGCGAAAATGGGGATACAGAGTCGGAGGGATTTCAAGAAGGCATAAAAATGATTATGGAACAATTTCCGCGCGTGCTCTACAATCGCAATCTGAAAGAAATTGAGACGGTTGGCAAAACATTTGATCCGAATGTGCATGAGGCATTGATGCAAATGCCATCTGAAATCTACGATGTCGGTATCGTCTCAGATGAGATTGAAAAAGGATATAGCCTGGGCGATAAGGTGCTGCGACCGGCGAAAGTGGTGGTAAGCCAGGGCAAGCCTGCACCGGAGGTCCAGGAAGAGGACGCGGAGGCAGATAAAAGTTAGATTGAAAAAATAAACAGGGTCGCAACAGCGCGGCTCTTTTTGCATGTTGATGGGAAAGGTCAATGGCCAAAAGAGATTATTACGAGATATTGGGGGTAGATCGCGGAGCTTCGGAAGATGAGATTAAGAAAGCTTATCGCAAGCACGCGCTGAAGTATCACCCGGATCGCAATAAGGACAATCCACAAGCAGAGGAAATGTTCAAAGAAGGTGCCGAAGCTTATGAAGTGCTGATGGATGCACAAAAACGACAGGCGTATGACCGTTTTGGGCACGAAGGCGTCAGCAGTACCTTTCGGGGCGGTGGCTTTCAGTGGTCAGATTTTTCGCATGCCGGTGATTTTCAAGATATTTTTTCCAATCTGGACGAGATCTTTGGTGGGGTTGGTGGGGGCATTTTTGGCGATTTGTTTGGTCGGCGCAGCCCACGGCGGTCAAATCGCGGTGAGGATTTGAGGATTTCGATCAGTTTGACCTTAGAGGAGATTGCCGAGGGTGCTCAAAAAACCATTCGGCTATCGCGTTTGGAAACCTGTGATACGTGCGGAGGTGCTGGGGCAAAGCCGGGAAGTGCGCCCGTAACCTGCGATATGTGTGGTGGCGTGGGACAGATTCGGCAGGCGACGCGCTCCTTGTTTGGGCAGTTTGTCAATGTCACAACTTGCCCGCAGTGCAATGGCAATGGTAACGTGGTGCGCGAGCAATGTGACAGTTGCCACGGACAAGGACGAGTGAAGAAGCAGAAGGACCTTTCGGTCAATATCCCAGCGGGTATTTCCGAAGGCAATTATATTCCGCTGCGGGGGCAGGGGAATGCCGGGCCAAATGGCGGGCCTGCGGGCGATTGTATGGTCTTTGTGGAAGAAGAAGAACACGAATATTTTGAAAGACACGGTAACGATATTGTGTACGATTTGCCCATCAGTTTTAGCCAGGCAGCTCTGGGCGCAGATATAGAAGTGCCAACCCTGACTGGTCGCGTGAGTATGAAGATCCCTGCGGGAACACAGTCGGGGCGGATTTTTAGATTGCGCGGCAAGGGCATTCCCGAATTGGATGGATATCGCACGGGCGATCAACTCGTGCGCGTGGCGGTCTGGACGCCGGCAAAATTGAGCCGGGAAGAAGAGGAGTTGTTTGCCAAGTTGGCCAAATTGGAAAACATACAGCCGCCAGAGGGCGGGAAAGGCTTTTTTGAGCGCTTCAAAGAAGCATTTGGAGGATAGTGTACATCACACGGAAAACAGGCGAGCGGTCCAAATTCTTTTTGGACCGTTTTTATATATGGAGGGTTCATGAAACAGGTATTGGGTGTGGTATTATTGTGTCTGATCGCGGGATGCGCTGGGGAGGAAAAAGAGAAAGAGCAGATTGCGACACGACAAAAATTGGACACGCCAATGGGCGCCTGGTTTATGTATGCAGGGAGTGAGACCGGGATACGTGGAGAAGATGATCTGGAGCGAGAAATTACAATTCTCGTACTTAGCGATAGTACGTATTCACTGACGGTGCAGGAGCCCCATATCCAGAGAAATTTTGTGGAAAAAGGGCAGGTGGTTTACGATATGCGCAATGGGCAGATCAAGTTTACCGTGCATACTTCCACAGGTGTGGATTTTAGTGGGGCAGAACCTCGAAAGTTGGTTGATGTAGATCCTCTGGTGCCCTGGCAACGCGACCCGGGAACAGAATATGTGATGATGTGGCGATTGGAGCAACAGGGGGATGAGAGCGGCGAAAAAATGTGGGATGTGATGGTGCTCTCGGCAGAAGGACACGAAGAATCGTATTTTGCACGCATGAGAGAGAATCGGGAGGGAAGTACTATTTTAGACGCGCAGATGAAAAGCGGGGATAAGTGATACGAGTTCTGGGTAACAGCCTCATCCATCCCCGCTGATATCTGCATTGTAAACCGCTTATCCAGCAACTTCTTTGGCCAGTTCAACGCAACGCATCAAAAATGTGTCATACGCGACTTTAAACTCAGTGGTGGTTTTTTGAACCGATCCAAATTCAGGCCAGTCGCCGGGTTCCATGCCCCGCGTTTGCCAGCCACTCAGATCAATTTGAACCTCGTTCTCGATAAAATCCTTTAGAGAGGGCGTCAGATCGTAGCCCTTCTGGAAATCGGGTAATTCGTAAAGTCGCTGTGTCACGCCGGGTTCGTATTCATGACCGATTGATCCCCTGAGTTCGTCCAGGTCAAAATTGGGTTCTTCTGACACGAGTTGAACGGCGCGTTGATGGTTGGGAAATTCTGTATGGCACATGTTTTCGCCCAGTGCGTGAAGCGTGTCATCGGGAACGCGTTTGGACGCTGGCAGCACATCCATTGACGCCAAAATCCACTGTGCCTGATCTTCTGACAAACCGTAGGTGTCTGACAAGTAGGCAACCCATTTGGGTCGATTTTCAGGCGCGTAGAAAATCCAATGTACGCGTCGCGCAACGACCGTCCCCGCTTTTTTTAAATCGGCTTCAAGTTGCACAATTGCTTCTGAAGATTGACCGGCCGCTTCGGCAACTTTTAAGATTATGGGATGATCCAGAGACTTCAGGTAGGCATAAGAACATATTTCAGTCGCTTGTTCGGCCAATGTCCCTTCGGGTATATCGACTTCCAGATCAGAAGCGAGTTCGGCGAGCAATTCACTGGCGCGATCTTCTGATAATGCTTCGAATAGCTTTTCGGCTTCTACCTCGCGCAAATGGCTTACAAACCGTCCCCCCATATTCGTTTCATAAGTTCTCACCACTTGCTTGCCCGCCTGTGCCGCTCTGGCTTTGCCTTCAAAGGCATCGATGACGAGTTGCACTTCCTGTGCCACTGTGTAAACGACCGTATTATTTGTACCAATGCCTTCACTGTTGAGCACGGTGGTGATTTTTCGCGCTGCTTCGTGTCCGCCGCCGACCTTGAATACGATATTGGGATCCAGGGTTATATCGCTGACGCCCAATAATTTGTCATATCCTTTCAAATAGTCATCGGCAATGCGATATGCGTTGTGCGCATCTTCAATGCTGGCATCGGCCTGATCTGCGATATTGGGATTGAGCTGAAAGCTCACCATGTAGTCTTTCAGTCCCGTATGCATCGCCAGGGGCCGAAAGATTGAAAGATTGGGCCACAGCGCAATCAGTGTGGCAGCCATTACAATGTCATCGGCATATTTTTCGGGATCGGCTTTCCATTCGTCGTGCCTGGCGATTTCGGCTTTGAGTTCATCGTCCAGCGAGGGGTCTTCGTCAAATGCTTTGGCAGCCAATACCGGATTTGTGGAGACCTGACAAAAGCCGTAGTGTCGCAAGTACTCCAGACCGCGCGCAAAGTCATTGCCAAATTTACAGACATTTTCACCGATCATCTGCCAATACACACCGCCGCGCATATTGGTTTTGAGCAATTCCAGAAATGACCGGGCGGGATTGCCCATGTCCAGGTTTGACTCAATGCGCTCGGCTAATAATCCCGAAAGACTATCGGATAGATTTACGGATTTCATGTCGGCCAAAAAGCCTTCCACAACACCTGTGGCGTGATCGCCTTCCAAATTATCGAGCGCGTTCAACACGCTGTCGAGTGCTACATCTATTTCCCCAACACCATATCCAACAATCTCGGCATCGCGTCCGACAAAGTTCATGCCCAACTGAATCAATGTCTTGCAAATTAAATCGCCAGAGGCCCCGCTATTCTCAATTGCATCTAAGAGTTCATCTACGCGGCTCTGCAAAGAACCCGCTTGCGGTGAAATTAAAATCTGGTCTGCCACAGCAAGGGTTTGTCCGGCATCAAATGCCGCATGCACATCAACACTCATGAATTTCCTCCTCTTTTGCGTTTTACATCTTAGTTTTACGTCTTACCTTCTCATCTCAACCCCAATACATCGCGCATGTCATACATCCCCGGGGTGGCTTCAAAAGCAAAGGGGATGGCCCGAATCACGCCAGAGGCGAATGTATCGCGACTTTGAGCGCGATGGACGAGTTCGACGGTTTCTCCAATGCCCCCGAACATGACCGTGTGTTCGCCGACGATATCGCCAGCGCGAATGGCGTGTACGCCGATTTCTTCGCGTGTTCGCGCGCCCGTATCGCCATAGCGCCCATATACGCCTACTTCTTGCAAGTTGAGATTCAATCCCCTTGCTGCGGCTTCGGCCAGTGCATAAGCCGTTCCCGATGGCGCATCGGTTTTAAATCGGTGGTGCGCTTCGACGATTTCTGCATCGTAATCACCGCCCAGAATGCGCGCGGCTTCTTCGACGAGTTGGACTAATACTGTTACACCTACGCTAAAATTGGGTGCGAATACACAGGCCACGTCTTTCAGGGCATGTGTCATGGTCTCTACCTGATCGGGCGACAAACCCGTTGTGCCAATGACCATCGGCACGCCAGCGCGCCCCGCTATTTCTGCTGCAACAACTGTTGGATCGGGGGGCGCGGTGAATGCCGTGATTACATCGACATTGTCCGCCATCGCCTCGACAGTATCCATTACTGATATACCTTTGGGAGGAACGCCTATGACTTCGCCAATGTCTTTTCCAATTACGGGATGACCTGGAAACTCGACTCCACCGCCCAAATCCAATCCTTCGGCTTCGAGGGTCAGATGAGAAATTCGCTGTCCCATCCGTCCGGCAATACCACAAATACCCACTTTAATCATAATTGCTCCAGAAAAAAGCTATCAATACGCCAGTCCTTCCAGTACCGAATCATCGTTCAAGCGTTGCGCTACGTCTGTATCAAAGAATGATGCTATAGGTGCGAACACCTCTGGGTTATTGGCCTGTAATTCGCGGGCAATGCCCAGCACGATATCCAGTCCAGCGCGGTTCATTTTTCCCAATGGCTGGCGACACGGCCCGGCTGGCATGCCCAAAATATTCATCAGGGTTTTTACCGGTAATGGATTGCGCGCCTTGACTTCTGTCACGCCATGAGGTGTTTGCTCTTCGGATACAACGCCGACCATACCAAATAAGGGTTTTAGTGCGGCGTGCAGGCGATTTGCTTCGGCCATATTCCCGCTTTGAATGGCGTGTACCATTTTTGTTACAGGACCGGGTGCCACATTAGATATTACACTGATTACACCCGCGGCGTCAATATGGTTACTGGTCATCATGTCAAATGTTTTGTCGTCATCTCCGGACATGATCGAAAACGCATCGCCACAACATTCGCGGGTGCGCGCCATGTTGTTCAGATCGCCTGTAGCCTCTTTCACAGTGTTCACATTCTTGTATTCGGAAAACAAGATGCCGAGGTCTTCGGGGAGCAATTTCGTGCCGGACCGACCAGGTATGACATAGGGGATCATGTCCAATTCGGGAAATGCACGGGCAACGGGTTCGACGTATTCTTTGCGAATTTCCAGAGAACTCGGTCCGTTGTAATAGGGATCGACGAGCAGGATGGCGTCTGCGCCTACTTGCGCGGCGTATTCGGCTGCTTTTAAGGTTTTTGCCGTAGAGTTGCTGCCCGCTCCTCCAATGGCGCGGCACTGTTCTCTGGCCTGGCTGCACACTACGCGCGTGATCAAGCTTTGTTCATCATTGCTCAGAGTTGGACTTTCAGCCGTCGTGCCGCAGGCCAAAAGGCCATCAATCCCTTCAGAAATTTGAAATGCTACCAGTTTTTCCAGACCATCCTGGTCCAGGGCATGGTTGGCTGTCAGGGGGGTGATTAACGCCGTATGACATCCTTTTAACATAAAAACCTCCAGTTTCTGCATTCTGCTATAAAAAAAGCGCTGGCTTCTCAAGGGCATCGCCAGACGCTGAACGCAGCAGAAAATCTCGCGAACAAGAGAGCTCTCCACGGAAACTTTTCCCGTGACAGTTCAGCAGATATTATCCACTGAACCAGCCCTTTCCTGTGGCGAAACAGGTCAGGACTTCGGCGAACGATCCCTTTTTGTCGGTACAGTGGAGCAGTACTCCGTTTCGCCTCCTGCACCGCATACTGATGATGGCTCGCGCCTCTACCCTTGCGGAACGGAAAGGTAGCCAACCCCATTCGGGCTGTCAAGGGTAAAGAGGTGCTCTCTACGCTAATTGCTGGAGTTCTTCCATTAATTCATCGTCGATATCCACACCCGACTGTATCCGCGTCGAGCGTTCCCTAAATGCGCGCTCACCCGGGATCAAAATTTCGGTTATGCCTTCTGCGGGCATTGAATTCTTAATGGTGTGGATGACTTCGCTAACGCCCGATTGAAAAATGTCCATCCCCAAAAAAATTGAGGGATCAAGAGCCAGCATGAAAATCCCGTAATTTTTTCCCATTTCAGGTACGGGTGCCGCATTGAGCAATACACCAGAGAAGATTTGAATCATTACGCTCAAAGCGTATCCTTTGTGTTCGCCAAAGGGCAATGCTCCTCCTGCGCGTGCTTGCTCGGGATCAGTTGTCGGTTTGCCATCTGGTCCCAATGCGCGTCCTGCGGGAATCTCTTTGCCGTCTTTGAGTGCCATCAATATTTCGCCATTGGTAATCGCCGCACACGAAAAATCGACCAGTACCTGGCCTTCTGCTGTGGGAAATCCCGCAGCGATGGGATTTGTTCCAAGCACGGGTTGCTGTCCGCCCCAGGGGACAATGCGCGGGCCTGTGTTGCACATAACCAGTCCTATCAGGCCCGCATCGGCTATCATAGAGGCGTAATAGCCCAGCATCCCACTATGGCTCGTGTCGCGCGTACCCACAACGCCTACGCCACTCTGTTTGGCTTTGTCAATCGCGGCGCACGCACACCGATGTGCTACCAGATAGCCCAGATTATCTCGGCCATTGATGAGGGTATAAGCTGGCGCGTCTTTTTCTACGACCATGGGCAATTGGGTACCTTGAGATACGCGCTCGGCAATGCCGGGCAGGCGAATCATCCCATGTGTTGGGCGTCCGCGCAATTCGGCTTCGATCAAAATATCTGTCACAATATGCGCGTCAGCCGCGTCGAGTCCGCGGTTGGTGAGGATAGACTGGCATAACGCACGCAAATTTTTGACTTTGACGTTCATGAAGATGATGACCTCCTGAAAGGGAATAAGTGTTACAATATCTATTGACAATATATACTCATGTTATTATATGAGAAAAACCAATTGGGCAGTCACAGAGGTACTGCCCCTAAAATTTTATGTGAGGACCACAATGTCCGAGCCACAAATTTATACCTTCGACAACGGCATTCGCGTGGTTGTCGAACCTATGCCCGACGCACAATCGGTTGTTGTTGCGTTCCGTTTTACTTTTGGCGCGAAAGACGATCTCAACGACAGATTGGGCATTACGCGCATTGCTGAAGATGTTCTTTTTAAAGGTACGCCCAGACACGACGCACGCGCCATATTTGACGCTTTTGACGGTCTTGGGATAAGGCGCAGTTCTTCGACCTCTGTCGAACATACCTCTTTTCTCGCGCAAGTCCTGCCCGACAAATTCAAACCCGCACTCGAACTTTATGCCGAACTTTTTCGCAGCGCGTCTTTTCCCAGTGACCAGGTCGAGATCGCCAAGACCATCACTCTTGAGGAACTCAAACGCATAGAAGATAACCCCATACAACAGGCTATGTATATGGCCTATAAGGCGGGGCTTGGCTCACCGATGGGCAGGATTCCCCTTGGAGAACCCGATACAGTATCGGCTATTACACCTGCAGGCGTTCGCCGCCATTGGGATGCACATTGCAGGCCAGCCCATTTGCTCATTGGGGTTGCAGGCGGTCTGGATGCGGAGAGTGTGATCGAGACTGTTGGCGATGTTTTTGGCGGGTGGACAGGTGAATCAGCAGACAGGGAGGAAGTCCATCCCATTTCTGTTGCCGACCGCAGTGTACATCACGAAAAGCCATCAGAGCAAGCCCATATTTGTGCGCTTTCTCGCGGTGTTCCACGAGGCCAGGATCTCTATTACGCGGGCCAACTCGCCATCGCCATTCTTTCCGGTGGTGGATCGAGCCGATTATTTACAGAGGTCCGCGAAAAACGCGGTCTGGCCTACAGTGTGTCGGCTTTTTATCAGGCATACCGCGGCGGGGGCCTGATGGCTGTTTATGCAGGGACAACTGCCGACCGCGCCCAGGAGACTCTGGATGTCTGCCAATCGGAGCTCGCGCGATTGCGCCGCGATGTCACTGCCGAAGAGCTCATTCGGGCTAAGACAGTGCTCAAGGGGCGCCTTTTTACCATTGGCGATTTGCCCGAGGGCCGCGCTGGAGGTATCATCGAAGACTTATTTCTCGAGGGCCGCGTACGCACGATTGACGAAATCGCCGCTGGTATTGATGCCGTTACCCTCGATCAGATTCCGCAATATATTGAGACTTTTCCCTCAACACCTGGTACATTGCTGGTTTTAGGACCTCGACCGCTGAAGGGCTAAGAGGTAAGAGGATCATTCAGTTCTCACAGGAGCAATTTATGGCAACGATTGATGCAATAGAATATTCGACACCAACCGATGAGGAGCGCGCTTTTTACGCTGAAAATGGGTATATTGTGATTAAAAACGCTATTGAACCCATTGGTCTGGACCGGGTGCGACGGGCTTTTGAACGCCGCGAGGCAGAAATGCTTGCCGAACGGGAAGAAGAGCTTCGGATCGGCAAGTTCCGAAGTGGCTATGGCAATGGACCTTACGCGCATACTATCCGTCCGGATTTTGACACAGATGGGACCATTCTCGATCTGGCCAATAATCCCAGTGTTATTCCCTATGTCAAAAATATCGTCGGCCCGGATTATCAGGTGATGGAGATGCTCTATCACAATCACCATGCGGGTACTGCTGCACACACGAACTGGCACCGAGACTGGCCGCCCTGGACGCACCCGCAATATACGCTCAAGATTAAAGTTTTTTATTTTATCGACGATCAGACCGAAGACATGGGATGCTTTTCACTGGTGCCTGGTACGCACACAAATCCGGATTATCCGCCCAAAGACGAATATTCGAGAGATGCCCTGGAAACCATGCCCAATATGGAGAAGATGGCTCTCAATGCTGGCGATGCCGTGCTGTGGAACGTGGTCTGCTGGCATACGGGGTGTGCCAATACCAGTGCGATGGATCGGCGCATCGTTATTTATGGTTATATGCCCTTTTTCGTGAAAAAGTGGATCGCGAGCCCACCGCCGCAAAGCATTGTCGATTGGGCCGATACGCCCCAAAAGCGACAACTGATGGGCATTCACTGTGTCGCCGGCAGACGCAGTTGGGATCGCACGGATGTGCCCTATTTGCCCGAACATGAAGCTATTGCTATGGCGAAGAATTTATAAGCTATCAGCGTTTTACGTTTCACTATTTTTTTCAGGAGCAACCCATGTCTTCACCGTTTTCCACGCATACCCTCGATAATGGTCTCTCGCTTGTTTTTGAAACGATTCCGCGCATTCGTTCGTCCGCGCTGGGTTTTTTTGTGCAGACGGGATCGCGCGATGAAGCGCCAGACCTTTTGGGGATTTCACATTTTCTCGAACACATGTGTTTCAAGGGGACGCCCAGGCGCGACTGGCGGCAACTTTCGCTCGATGTCGATGATCTGGGCGCTATGTGGAATGCCTACACATGGTGGGAGGGCACGGCCTATTTTCACTGGGTGCAAAGTGATCGGGCAACGGATTCTATCGAGATTCTCAGCGATATGATGCGCTCCAATTTGCCATCGGATGAGTTTGATATGGAAAAGAAGGTTATTCTCGAAGAGATTGCGATGTATCACGACCAGCCCGATGCGCTTATTATTGACGATCTCATTCAAGAGGCTTTTGGTGCTCATCCCCTGGGACAGAGTGTGCTGGGTACAGAGGATACGGTGAAGTCTATTACCCGCGATTTGATGGCAGAATATCATCAGCGACGCTATGGTCCCAATAACCTCACGTTTGCCATTACAGGTGCGTTTGATCGCGATGAGATTATTCGCGCTGTTGACGCACATTGCGGAGACTGGCAGATGTCAGATAATGGTCGGAAGCAATCTATTCCGACTTTTCACGCTGCAAACCGCGTTGTACAACGCGATGGTGTGGCGCGCGAACATATCGCGCTCGCGCTTCCCGCGCCGCCATCTTCCGATGATCATGCCGCTACTGCAGATCTACTTTCTGCTTATTTGGGGGCATCGACCAATAGCCGGCTCTACTGGTCTATTATTCAAGAGGGTCTGGCTGATGAAGCGTCGGCAGAGTATATCAATTTTAGCGATGCGGGGCTTTTTTATGTTTATCTGTCCGTGGATCCGCAAAATGCGTCTCAGGTTCTCGATATTGTGCGGCGCGAAATGGCGGATTTAAAGAACGGTATTGATAGTGATGCGCTCCAACGCGCCAAGACCAAACAGGCTACTGGTATTGTTTGCAGCGGGGAAAACGGTCTTTCTCGCTTTTCTCAAATTGTGGGTAGTCTGAGTACTGATACGCCGCTCAAAACGCTCGAGGAAGAACGTGCGGAGATCGATGCTGTTACGCCAGAACGCATTGCCGATTATCTCGATCAATATCCCCTCGATGCGGATCCCGCGCTTGTCGCACTCGGCCCGATGGCAGAGTTGAATTAAGCCTTTGGATCCAGCGCGTCTCGCAGACCATCGCCGACCAGATTAAATGCCAGTACTGTGAAAAAGATTGCCCCACCGGGAAAGGTGAGTACCCAGGGTGCGCGCACAATCAGTTCGCGTCCCTGGCTCAGCATCGCCCCCCATTCGGGCGTTGGGGGTTGTGCGCCCAGGCCGAGAAAGCTCAGTCCTGCAGCGTCGAGGATCGCGGTTGCCAATCCCAATGTCGCCTGGACGATCAATGGGGCGAGACAATTGGGCAAGACGGCCACACATAGTATGCGCGAATCCGATGCCCCCAGGGCGCGTGCGGCCATGACATAATCGGTTTCTCGCACGGTTAAGACGGACGCGCGAATCAGGCGCGCATATTGCGGCATAGCCACGATGCCGACGGCCAACATCGCGTTTTCCAAGCCGGGTCCCAAAATAGCTACGATGCCGATTGCGAGCAATATGCTCGGAAAGGCGAGTAGTAGATCCATCAGTCGCATCAATATTTGATCTATCCACCCCCCCCAGTAGCCCGCGACCACTCCGATACAGGTGCCCAGCACAAGGGCGATCAGTACGGCGAATACCCCGACGCGCAGGGATATCCGCGCGCCATAGATGACGCGGCTCAATATGTCTCGACCAAAGTCATCTGTGCCGAATGGATGTTCGAGTGTTGGAGGCGATAGTCGATTGTAAAGTGCCTGCGCCATGGGATCGGCAGGGGCTATTAACGGTGCTGCGAAAGCCAGGAGTAGAAAGCCGCCGATCAATACGCTTCCGACAATGGAGAGACGGTTTTTTCGCAAGCGCTGCCAGATCAATAGCGCAGTGGTTTGCGGTGGTGTTTGTAAGGTGTCTTGAATGTGTGACATTGCGCATCTATTCCTTACCGTATTTTATCCGTGGGTCCAGATAGGCGTATAACAGATCTGCGATCAGGTTGATGAGCACAAAGGTGGTGGCGACGATTAGCACGCCTCCTTGTATTGCCCGAAAGTCGCGTGCGTAAACCGAGAGGAGCAACCAGCGCCCGACCCCGGGCCAGGCAAAGATACTTTCGGTCAAGACAGCGCCGCCCAATAGATAGCCGAATTGCAAGCTGATTACGGTTAAGACGGGGATGAAGGCATTTTTCAGTGCATGGCGCAAGATGACGACCCGTTCAGATAAGCCTTTTGCCCAGGCCGTGCGCACATAATCTTCGCGCAGGACTTCCAGCAAGCTCGACCGGGTCATGCGCGCGATAACAGCGGCGGGCACGGTGCCCAGGGTTATGCCCGGCAAGATTAAATGCCAGAGGGCATCCCCAAAACTCGGAAGATCACCTGTGAGCAGGCTGTCTATGAGGTAAAATCCCGTTAGTGTGGGTATAAATACATGGGAGCTGAGCCTTCCAGAGACGGGGAACAGCGGTAGGGAGACTGCAAGGGCGAGGATGAGCAGTAATCCCAACCAGAAGATGGGCACTGAGACTCCTGCTAATGATGCTGTCATGCCAATATAATCCCACCAGGTGCCGCGTCGGACTGCGGATGCTATACCTGCGCCAATGCCGAGTATGCAGGCGAATACCATGCTCGCAAAGGTGAGTTCCATGGTGGCGGGGAAACGCGCCATTAGTTCGACGGATACGCGTTCGTGCGATTTAATTGACCGCCCCAGGTCGCCTTGTAGCAGGTCGGATAGATAGCGTCCAAATTGTATATGCAATGGCTGGTCCAGGCCCAGGTCGCGTCTCAAGGCTGCCAGACTTTCGGCACTTGCCCGTTCGCCCAGCATGATCTGTGCCGGGTCTCCAGGTACGAGATGTACCATAAAAAAAACCAGCACTGTGATGCCCAATAGGGTAGGGATCAGTGCCAGTAATCTTTTGAGGATGTAGATGTGCATGGGTAGATATGCAAAAAAAGTTGTAAAAACTCAATGGATAAGCACAAGTAATATCCGAAAACGAGCATGAATGCGATAGCAGTTTAAGGGTGGTCGCCAGAGGTCAAGGACGAAAGATTTTTAGATTGAGTTCGTTGATTACGCGGTAGTGTTTTCTATTGGCTGTGCAAAGTGTTAAATGATGTTCAATAGCGGTTGCTGCAATCAGGGCATCTGCCATATACAGTGCTGTCTTAAGGGTATATTCTTCCATATATACAGACGCTCTGTGTCCGATATTTTCAGTGAGAGGTAAAGTCTGAAAGGCATGATCAGTGAGAAAATTCTTGATCTTTTTTAATTCCTGCCGATTTCTCGCACCCTGGATAAATTCCATATAAGTAACAATCGATATCTGACGATCATCGATACTTTCAACGAGTTTTGCAGCCTCTTCATGTCCTCTGAAAACCCATATCACAACATCGGTATCAAAAATCATTCAAGCGGCCTTTTCTCAGATTGCGGACGTAAGCATCGACATCTGTTATATCTTTTCTGTCTCGCCACATTCCAAAGGCTTCATGATCTTTTACAGATTTGTTTGTTCGTTGTCGGCTGGGAGCGAGGATGGCTTTTTCCTTGCCTCGATAGAAAATGGTGACCGATTCGTTGCGGTCAAGTGCGAGCAAGACATCTTTCATGCGTCGTCTTAAGTCGAGAATAGATGCTTTCATAATTCCTCCTTAAAGTGTACATATAATGTGTGCACTTAAAAATAAAATGTCAATAGAAAGTTGGCTCTTATAAGCTTTTACCCAAGCGGTGCGTAAGTAATCTTCGCGCAAGACTTCCAACAAACTCAATTGGGCATGCACGCAAAAAAAGAAACGGCGGTGGGTGTTATTGCCCACTGCCGTTTTTATTTCTGACCACAAAGTGATTTCTCGGTGGTGTGAAAAACGAAGTGTCAAAAGTTATTCAAGCGACCTTTATCGCCCACCTTCCATTTTTTTGATATGTAGTTTTATTTTTACGCTGCACACCTTAATATTTCAGGCGCGATAGACAAGTCTATTTGACCCGTTCCATTGAGGCTCTAATAGGAAAAGCCCAACGGTTTGGAGGAGGCCGTTGGGCTTTTTGTGTTTGCCGATGCAGCAATCTTTAAAGGAGGTTTATGGAGATTTATCTATTTTGATCAAAATTTGATGGTGGGTGTACACCTGCGGCAAATAGGATTCGGCGCAAGTTTACCAAACTTCTACGGTTCAGTTGTAAAGCCTCTACAGTCGCGCGACCTGTTGGCGTAATTCCGACAATGTGGGTGAAGTCCTCCGCCCATCTAAAATGGTCTATCCAAAGTTGCTGTCTTGGGTGAAAGAGTGGAACGGGCTGACCAGTGACGGGATCAGGTGCCTCGACTTTGGTGTATTTGTAGTTGTTACATCCCTGGCAAGCCAAGGCCAAGTTATTGAGCGTATCTTCGCCACCTCGGCTAAGCGGATGAATATGCTCAATAGAGAATGGATGGGTTGCAAAACGAGCCTGGCTCTGACAGTATTCACAACATCCTTGAGCACGATGAATAACAGCTTGTTTCAGTCTCGTGTTCACAGCTTATGTATAGGCTGGCTCAATGCCGAGTTCATCCAAAAGCTCTGTCAGAGAAATTTTTCGAATACGTGCAAGTTCGGTAAGATATTTCAGCCGTTTTGCCTCATGTTTTTCAACCTGATTTGTCAGGTGAAGTAATTCGGCATGTTCGGATTCGGTCAGTGTTTCTGATCGTCTGATAGCAATAAGTTCCCGATATCGATTCTGTAACGCATCGGGCATTCCCCGGTTGATATTCCGGAGCAACTCGGCTTCATTTTTCGACAATTCTGGTGCTGCGCGTTTTGCCTTGAGTGTAAGTACCTGCGCTGTCAGATTTTCCAAATCTGTTTGAGGCAATTGCTCAGCAGCTTTGACCAATTCATCAACAGTAAATGTTGCCATTGTGAAACTCCGGTCTGGATTTAAATTATTATTATTTCTTCCTTTACAAACCGTGGAATCTGTTATGTCCGCGTGCTATAAGGTCGCATTTTAAAAAAATAAAGTGATCTTTCAAGCAATATAGCCCAAATCCAAAAGGGTGTCAACAAACCGTATTGCGTACCATATTTCATTGGCATAGAACGACTTGGGAACATGTCGCTCTATGGTGACCGACTGTTCGGATACGAAGTGGTCGTTTATTCAGTCATTTTGCTCAGCGTCCGAATGCGGGCGATGATGGTCTCTACGGTTTCTTTTACCGCAGCGAGCAACTCGAAACGATCTTCCACGCAGACCTCTATGCCGTGATAGCGATATCTTACGGCATAGTCGGTTAGCCATGTCAGCTTTTCACCGGCGGGAGTGTCGTTCTCTTCGGGATGGGTTCGGATGATGTACGATACACTGATCACTTATTCTTCAATCATCACATCGTGAAACCATTTGCTCCCGGTGGGGTGTAGCTTAAAGCCTTTGACGCGGGTGCGGAATGCCGCTGTTTGGGTCGCGTGTACGAGAGGTACCCAGGGGGCGTCGTGAAAGACGATTTCTTGTGCCTTTTGATACAGGGCTGTGCGTTTTGCTTTGTCGGATTCCTTTTGGGCGGCCACCAACACGTCGTGCAAGGGGTCGCTGCGGTAAAAGGAGATGTTATTGGCTGGCATTTGAGTCGCGCTTTTGTCCAGCAGAATATAGAGGAAGTTGTCGGGGTCGCCGTTGTCTCCGGTCCAGCCCAGCAATGCCATATCGTGCTGTCCGCGCTGGACTTTATCCAGATATGTTCCCCATTCATAAGTGACGATTTCAGCTTCGATGCCCACTGTTTGTAGATCGGCCTGGATTGCCTGGGCGATTTTCTGGGGTTGTGGCATATAGGGACGCGGTACGGGCATGGCCCAGAGGGTGGTTTTGAATCCGTTTGGGAATCCCGCTTCGGATAGGAGTGTTCGGGCTTTTTCCGGGTCGTATTCATAGCCGGGTGTTTCTTGCCGATAGCTCCAGACCGTCGGCGGAATGGGATTGACCGCTGGAATGGCCAATCCCTGATACAGGTTGTCGATCAGGGCCTGTTTGTTGATTGCATGGTTTATGGCGCGCCGCACATTGAGGTTCTGGAATGGCTCTTTGTCCATGTTCATCGCCAGATAGCCCACGTTCATCCCCGGTTGAGATAGCAATGCGAGATTTTCGTCCGATTCAATTGTCGGTAAGAAGTCTGGCACGAGGTTGTCCATGCCGTCGATAGATCCCTGGGTCAGGGCGATTAGTCGGACGGAGTTTTCGGGAATGCTTCTAAAAATCAGGCGATCAATTTTGGGGGCAGGTCCCCAATAATCGGGGTTCCGTTCTAATACCACGCGGTCGTCTTTGATCCATTCGACAAATCGAAACGGCCCTGTGCCCACGGGATGCCGCGCAAAATCAGCTCCCCATTTTTCGACGGCAACAGGACTGACGATGGCGCAAAAATTCATCGTCAGATTTGCGAGAAAGGGTGCGTTGGGGCGTTTCAGGTCAATGGATACAGTCAGGTCGTCTATTTTGCGGACGTCTTTGACAATATCGCTCATGGACATGCCTGCCCAGTATTGATACGCGCCTTCTACTTTGTTGAAAGGGTGATCGGGTTTGAATTGACGCGCGAGTGAAAAGACGACGGCATCGGCGGTAAAGGGCGTGCCGTCGTGGAAGACGACGTTTTCGCGCAACTGAAATGTCCAGGTCAAACCATCTTCTGATGCCTGCCATGAAGTGGCTAATCCGGGTGCGAGGTCGGTGCGTTCGGGCACAAATGCGACGAGTGTTTCGTAAATATTATCGCATACTTTAAACGATTCGCCGTCTGTCTCCAGCGCGGGATCCAGTCCGACCGAATCGCCACCGCGCCCAAAAACAACCGTGCGCCCGGTCTGTTGTCCGCAAGCGGTTATTAACATCAATATTGCGAGAAATAGATAACGTGCCATTGTGTATTCCCAAAAAAAATGTCAGCCCTCACTATTCCGCTCTGTTGGGGTGGTGGATGGGAGGGCTGACCGCTGAAAGTTGATTGCTGAAAGCTATTCTTCAAACGCCGCGTCAAATGCCACGTCTGAGGGTTCAAAGTCGATCTCATTGACAAAGGCGCAGGATTCGGTTGCGCCGTGTTCGCGGTCCATACCCGAATCTTCCCACTCTACGGACAGCGGTCCATCGTAGCCTATGTCGTTTAATGCGCGAATAATTTCTTCAAAATCCACGCTGCCGCGACCCACCGAGCGGAAATCCCAACTGCGATCTGGATCGCCGAAATTAGTATGCCCGCCAAATATACCCGCTCGTTTGGGATTGGGCGACAGGTAAGAATCTTTCATGTGGACGTGATAGATCCGGTCGCTGAACTCGCGGATAAAGCCAACATAATCCACATTTTGATAGACCAGGTGGCTGGGGTCGTAATTGAAGCCAAACTCCGGTCGGTTTTCCAGTGCTTCTAATGCCCGGGCAGATGAAGCAATATCAAATGCGATTTCCGTTGGATGCACTTCGAGTGCGAATCGCACGTCGTTCTTTTGAAAGACATCCAGAATCGGGTTCCAGCGATCGGCAAAGTCGCTAAATCCCGCGTCGATCTGATCGGGTGACACCGGGGGGAAAGAATACAACAGATGCCAGATTGAGGATCCGGTAAAGCCGTTGACCACGGTCAGGCCCATGGCTTTTGCGGCTTCGGCTGTTGCTATCATCTCTTCGGCGGCGCGTTGTCGCACGCCTTCGGGATCGCCATCGTCCCACACATGGGGCGGCAAAATCGCCTCGTGCCGCGCGTCGATATTGTCGCATACGGCCTGCCCTGCCAGATGATTGCTAATGGCGAAGCACTGCATGCCGTATTGTTCGAGCAATTCCTGTTTTTCGCGTACATAGCCGTCGTTCGATGCGGCTTCGCGCACGTCCATGTGGTCGCCCCAACAGGCGAGTTCCACGCCGTCATAGCCAAAATCTCTGGCTTTTTGCAACATGACTTCCAGTGTCAGGTCCGCCCACTGTCCGGTGAATAACGTAACTGGTCTTGCCATTTTTCACTCCTGTTCTATCTCAAATTTTTGGCACATCCTGCCAGGTTCTTGTCGCTGCCGAATCGACTACGGCTTCCAGGACGGCCTGTACCTTGGTGCCTTCGGCAAAGTCGGGGGAAAAGGTTCCATCCTGTGCAATCGCTTCAAAGAAATCTCTGAATTCGTGCGTGAATGTGTGTTCCCAGCCAATAATATGTCCCGGAGGCCACCACGCGCCCATAAAGGGTTGGCTGCCTTCACCTACGATAATTTCGCGGAAGCCCTGGATGTGATCTTCGTCGTCGCGCGAATAGAATTGCAATTCGTTCATTTTTTGCAGGTTGAATGCGATGCTGCCTTTGCTTCCGTTGATTTCAAAATGGTTGTAGTTGCGCCGTCCGGCGGCAAAGCGCGTGGCTTCAAAGGTGCCGAGTGCGCCGTTTTGGAACCGGGCCAAAAACATGGTGGCGTCGTCAACGGTCACCTGGCCCATTTGTTCGCCACCTTGCGCCCCCAGGCCCCCATCAACGGCTTCGAGCAGCGGGCGTTCTTTGATGAAGGTGGTATCTGCGCCGACTACGCTGTCGATGTCGCCTACGAGATGCAGGGCGAGGTCGATGATGTGCGCGTTCAAATCGCCGTGCGGTCCCGAACCGGCTTTGTCTTTTTCCAATCGCCAGACGAGTGGGAAGTCGGGATCGATGATCCAGTCTTGCAAGTACACGGCGCGCCAGTGATAAATTTCTCCAATTCGCCCTTCGGCGATCAATTGCTGAGCCAATGCCACAGCGGGTACGCGGCGGTAGTTGAATGCAACCATGGTTTTTTTGTCGGTGTTTTCAGCCACGGCCAATAATTCTCTGGCTTCTGCGAGGGTGTTTGTGAGGGGTTTTTCACAGATGACGTGTTTGCCAGCTTTTAATGCGGCGAGTGCCATGGGCAGGTGCTGGTCGCCAGGTGTGCAGATGTCGATGACGTCGATGTCGTCTCGATCGACGACTTTTTCCCAGTCGGTTTCGTATTCTTCCCATTGATATGTTTCAGCCGCGTCTTTTACGGCGTCGTGGTTGCGTCCACAGATTACTTTTAGTACGGGTGTTACACCGAGTTCGGGAAAGAATGCAGGCAATTGGCGGAATCCATTGCTGTGCGCTTTGCCCATGAATGAATATCCGATCATGCCGATGTTGAGTTCCATAGATGTCTCCTTTTTTATGTACATCTAAAATTTTTCTCAAAAGCCGCATCAATATAGAAATCTACCATCCCTTGTCAACGACTAAAACCAAATAAGGGCGCGCTTGACCCATCACCTATCTGTCGGCTTTTCAAATCTCGCAGAGAAAGATGTTGACTTATTGAAAATATCAGGCGTAACTTTGATTAATCTAATTATCTGGCACCAATATGATACGCATTACAGTCCAGGAGGAAATTTTAGCATGAACCAAAACGCTGAAGTAAGAGCGTGTAGCCCGCAACCTGTTGAGACCAAAAATTTTAATTCTGCTGCACAATTGCCATACGGATGCAAAACGCAACACATCCAGCTTGCGATGAATGAGTTTATTGACTTTTTGAGATTCGTCAATGAGCAACTCCACTTAAAAGAAATACCACGTCTTGAATCTATGTTAATGCCAGCGAATTTCAGCAGCATGGTAAGTGAATTCATGAATGCCAATATTCCTAAATATTGTCCCGGACTTGTTAAAAATCTGTATCACAATGGACATCCAGACTTACTCCCCGCTGGCATTTTTCCTGGAGATGCTGTCCAGTACGCCGATGAGGGTATTGAAGTCAAAGCATCGCGCTATTTGAGAGGATGGCAAGGCCACAACCCGGAGGATAGCTGGCTTTTGGTATTTGTATTTGAGAGCAATCGGCCAATTGACGCTTCAAAAGGGATAGACCCACTACCCTTTCGATATTCTTATGGTTCTTGGAGCGTCTCTGACAAAAGACGATTGGCGGTTCTCTGGTCGAAGTAGTACCAGCCGGCGAACGATTACTGCCAGTGTCGCCAATTCAGGTTACGAAAAAATGATGGAAAACTGGATCTATAAAGCATCAGACTTACAGTAATTGAAGTTGTGTATCCGAACCAATACCACAGGGCGTCTCTAAAACTGCCAACTTTGGAATCACATCACTGCTCATCTCAAAATACTCTTGATGTCTTTCAATTCCAATAGATGAGATACCCACGGACTCTGCTGCTGCAATTGTGGATCCTGATCCCATAAATGAATCAACAACCACACCTTCTCCGAGTGGAAGGGCTGCATATACGATTTGACGGAGGAATGATTGCGGCTTTAGGCTGGGATGATCCGCAATATCTCGTTCTTTTCGCGGAGTTCGTTCACTCATAATCACGTCGCCAAATGGTGTGCCATCAGGACGCCTTCTCAACCCTCCTGTTTGGAATTCTCTCAAACAGTCACTTACCTTCATCTTTGGAAGCATTGGCTTTCGCAGAATTCCCCAAGGTTCGTGACAGCCTCTCGGCATAGACGATACCTCGGAAAATTCCTTTTCGGCATTCTTAGGGCGATCCCCACCGCGAAGTGTTCGTACCAGCCGAATCAACTGGCCTCGAAACTCCAATCCGCCCTTCACCAGTGCCGAAAGAACCAACTGAGAGAGAAACACATTGGTTGCAATAAATACATGACCTCCTGGTCGCAGTGCATTGACTACCAGTTGCGCCCATTCTACAAAGAATTGCCTCAAAATCTCGCGCTCTTTCTGATTTAACGCCGTAAATCTTGGCAAGGGCGCGCGTTTATGGCCGTCAAATGAGGGTGGGATACGCCAGATCCCTCCATTATTACTTTCCCGTTTTTCAAGTTGTTGCAAATCGTATTCTTTGACGCCATAAGGCGGATCAGTTACAACTGCATGGATGCTATTTTCGGGTATCCGGCTGAACCATTCAAAACAATCTGCCTGTAAAATCAGAGATTGTCCTATGATCTCTGATCTGTAATCCAATCCTAATTTTTCAATGGCTTTCATCGAGGAACTCCTCTTCACAAGAAGAACTCATCAAGCGGCAATATCAATCAGGTGGTGTTTGCAAGTCGCGCACTCACAAGGCGGTTCAGGCTCACGCCTTGCTCTGCCGCTTGTATGGCGAGGGCACGATGCGATTCTGGAGGCAGGCGCACTATGAACTTCCCGCTGTAGGTGCGGTCAGCTATTGGTTGTGGTATTTCTTCTCCGGTTGCGTGCATGTCTGCGAGGCATTCGCGTACCAGTCGCTGGATGCCGTACAAAGCCTCATCGGGGGTAGGGGCCAGCCAGCTTAGCGATGGGAATTCAGCGCATAGACCCACATGTGCGTTATCTTCAGGAGACCATGTGATGCGGTAGGTGTAATGGTCACTCATTGCATGTCCTTCGCTTTCGATTGCTTTGATGCGTTTATGATACTAATAACGATACTATAAAGCAAGGGAAAACGGTTTCTATAACATCTTCTAAAAGAAGTCATACCCCTCTTTCACATGCGCGCGTGCCAGGTCCTCGTTAAATTCGACGCCGAGGCCCGGTTTCTGCGGGAGGACAAATTGTCCATCCTGAATCAATGGCTCGTCGCTGATCACGAGATCCCAGCGCCATTCTATCTGGTCTGCGTGGTAGGGTAGTTCCAGGGTGTGGAGATTCCGCACGGTTGCGCCCACATGTGCGGATGCCACCATGCCCAATGGTGACACGATGTTGTGGAATGCGGCGGGCATGTAGTACAGGTCTGCCAGGTCTGCGATTTTTTTGCCTTCCAGCATGCCGCCGGTCGCTGAGATATCGATGTGTAGCATGTCGCATGCCTGATTCTCAATTAGCCTGCGAAATCCGTCTCTGCGGTGAACCCATTCGCCCGTGCAGATCGGTATGGATGTGGAAGCTGTTACTTTGCCCATGGCGTCGATATTTTCCGGGGGTACGGGGTCTTCGAGGAACATCAGGTTGAATTTTTCCAGGCGCTGGGCGAGTAAGAGCACGTCGCGCACATTGTATTTTCCGTGGCAGTCAATGCACAGGTCGATGTCGTATCCGACGGCGTCGCGGACTGCGGATACCATGGCTTCCATTTTGTCCAATTCGGCGAGTGATAACCCGCGATCTACGGGGTCGTGTTGCAATTCGTTTGCCGATCCGTCGATGTCGAATTTGATGGACTGAAACCCATCTGCCACGCCCTCTTTGGCTCGTTCGGCCCATGTTTCTGGGGTATTTGTGCGATTTCGTCCCCTGCCCACATCGGCGTACATCCGCAGTCGGTCTCGATACTTTCCGCCGAGTAATTGATAGATTGGCACACCAATGGCTTTGCCCGCGACATCCCAGAGTGCTGTTTCCACGCCGCCGATTGCGCCGAGGAGTATCCCGGCGGTAGATTGCCCGGTGGAGCGGTCGAGCATCCGGGTGTAGAGTGGCTCGACATTCAGGGGATTTTGCCCGATGAGCATGGGGCGCAATCGCTTTGTCACCGCGTCGGTTATGCCTTCGCCCGGATGCGCTTCTCCTATGCCCGATATGCCAGCATCGGTTTCTACTTTTACGTAGTTCCAATCTTTGTAGCCCTTCAATGTTGTGGCTTTGACATCGGTGATTTTCATGGCTTGCCTCTTTTGTTGGATTATCTAAAAGTATCCCCGATTCAATGGCGAATCGGGGGCGCGATTGATGCCTGTGAGATCGGTTTAATCGCGTACATCCGGCGGCTGGGGTTGAGAATTAAATCCGTAGATGCGTTTCATTTCCGGTGTGGCTCGACCCACCACTGCGGGTTTGAGGTGGTGTACAAAATCGAACATCGGCTTTAGAAATGACCGGCAGCAGAAGCAGATCAAGCACACGCGGGCGTCATCTGTGCGGTTGGATCCTGTGGCGTGCCATATTGCGCCGTTGAACAAGAATACCGAGCCTTTTGGGGCTGAGAGCCGCATTTCGTCGGGATGGCAAAGCACGTGTGGATGGTCTGTTGGCGGGGGCTTTTTTAAGAACCTATGGCTGCCGGGCACAAAGCGCGTGCCTCCGTTTTGTGGGGTAAAATCGTTCAGGAGCCACAGGGTGTTGACAAACATGGGGAATGAGGGCAGCGGCTCTGGCATTTTGCCAAGCGCATTATCGACGTGAAATGCATTGTCTTCGGCGCCCGGGTAAATCACGTTTGACGTGAGTGTGCTGAGGGTATAATCTTCGCCGAGCATATATTCAAAATAGGGTACGACTTTGGGATGCGCCACCAGCTTTTCAAATGGCTTTCCCTTGTTCACCAGCCACCGCACATGCTGGCCTCTGCCACTGGTATGCACCCGTCCCGAGCCGTCTCCGCGCTCTTGTTCAGCGAGGCGCAACAATAGTGCCCGATAGTGCGTTATCTCGGATTCAGAGAGTACATCAGGGATGATCACATAGCCCTGCTCGTCTAATTGTTGTCGATGTTCTGGTGAGATTTCCATCGCGTG
The DNA here is from genome assembly GCA_965205975.1 of Candidatus Latescibacterota bacterium. Classification (GTDB taxonomy): domain Bacteria; phylum Latescibacterota; class UBA2968; order UBA2968; family UBA2968; genus VXRD01. The sequence goes on along the minus strand of OZ242195.1, from coordinate 2,384,390 downwards.
CTCCAGGATTATAATCCGTAATAGTCGTTGATTTCTTTCTGATACTCATCCACTTCACCTTTTAACATTTCGTCTAAGGTGACGGCGCGTCCGAGCAAACCCGATTCGAGAATCGCATAGCTTAATGCCAGATCAATAGTGCCTTCTTCACCACTCATCTGGACGGGTTTGCCGTTTGCGATGGCTTGCAACCAGTTCAGGTTTTCAAGCGCAAATGCGTCGGTGATTCCGCGCGGCATGACTTCGGATATGCGCGATGGATCGGCTTCGCGTTGAAATCGGTCTTCCACATTTTCCGATGTACCGTCTTCGCTAAATAGTTGTCCGTCTGAAATTGCCCCTTTACTGCCCCAAATATTCGTGCCACCCGGTACGCCGATCTGTGTTCCCCTCGCACTTCTCGAGACGGCCATGTGTCCGATGCCGCCGTTTTCAAATTCAAAGTTGGCAAAAAAAGCATCATCCACCTGGTTTTCGATTTGATCGACTACGGCGCGATCGTCGTCGGACATTAAGACGCGCACAGGCTCGAGCGTGCGCCACAGGGCTTGTACCGATTTTACGGGTCCACAAATTGTGCGGACGCCGTTAAAAAGGTGGACGCCCAGATCGATGGCAACGCCTCCACCTGCGCCCAGTTTGCTCTGACGCCAGGGCGTTCGCGCAGCCACGAGGTCTGGACGCGAATTGCGAAATCCAATGACGCCGCGATAGAGCATTTGTACATCGCCAATGAGACCCTTTTCTACGGCCCATTGGCTGGCCCAGGTAGAGGGATTGAAATTCACATTTTCGTCGATGCTCAAAATTTGTCCGGTTTCGTCGGCGACTTCGCACATTCGCTGGGCTGCTTTGACCGAGATCGCCATAGGTTTTTCGACCGAGACGTGTTTGCCTGCTCTCATGGCGTCGATGGCGATGCTGTGGTGGTTGTCGTGTCCGGTCAAGATGATCACTGCGTCGATTTTGCCTTTATCCAGCATTTCGTTGTAATTGGTGTACACTTCGGTGTCGCTATCGGGATGCAGGTCACTGATAAACGAATGCGGCGCATTGAGCGGATCGCCCGGCGCATCTACAGGTGCTGGGCGGGGACCGGGGCCCTCGCCTCGCTTGCGGAAGCGGTGGGCGTCTTCTTCTTTGCGTGCGCACAAAGCTGTGATCTGAAAGAGATCGCCAAAACCGTTTTCCTGTAAAATTTTATAGCCGCGCAAATGGGCGTTTAGTATTCGCGCACACCCGATGATGCCGATCCGTACTTTCATGGTGAAATTCCTTTTTTTGAAGAAATCAGAGTTGCCATACGACCAGTAATTGCACGACGTTGTCGGTGGCGGTGGTGCCGAGTTTGTTCCACCAGTACTGGTATTCGATGCCGACAAAGAGCGTGTTGCCCTCGCCGTTTATTGCCTTGCTCAAGTCCCAAGTGAGTTGTGGTTGCGCGAGGATCCAGCCTTTGACTTCGCTGCCAAATTCGTTGGTCTGGGAGCCGACGTATTCCGCGTGACCGAAGAATCCGAAGGACTGACCGCCGGTTCCAAAGGCAGCCCCCCAATTGATGTCGAATAAAAAGCTGTTGCTCGTTGTGGGCGCACCGCCGTGCGCTGTGCCACTGCTGGCGTCGATCAGGGCGGTCAGGTCGGTGTTGACAAAGAAGAAGCCCGGTATGTTCCACGATGCCCGGACGCCGGGCAGGTATTTGAGGACATTGGCATCGGAATCGACATTGAATCCTGCGATTATGGAAATATCTCTGATGGGACCGAGGTTGAATTCTGTGTCCGTCAGTTTGCCAATGCTGAGGGTTGGATACCATTCTCCGTAGATACTTTTGTCGTTGAAGCCGTCCTGAAGGCCATCGTCCAGAAAATCAATGAAAAAGAAACTGTCTCCATATCGCCACTGCGCTGCCTGTTGTACGGTGAGGATCGTGGTGTATTCCGAGGCCCCGGAAAACGGGTTTGTGAGTTTGCCATATTGAAATTGGAATGAGGTTTGGGCGATTCCCTCGGCTGGCAGCAGGAGGATGCAAGCGATCAGTGCGAGCAGGCCGGGGTGTTGTTGTTTCCGCATCTGTAATGCTCCTTTTACCAATTTGTGTACGATCCGTCTTCACGGCGGAACCCCGAGCCTGTAGATGGTTCAGGAGGAGATGCGTCTGCAATCGCGTCTTCGTTAAATTCAATGCCCAATCCCGGTCCTTCGGGGACGAGCAGATGGCCGTTGGCGTAGGGCATTTGTTTGGGGAATACGTCTGTCAAGGTGGTCATGGGAGGTCTGGGCAATTCCTGTACGCCGACGAGAGAAGAGGATAAACACAGGTGCAAGCAGGCTGCTGTTGATACGGGTCCCAGTGGATTGTGGGGGGCCAGGTGAATATAATGTGTCTCGCACCAGCCCGCGATTTTTTTGGCTTCGGTCAAACCGCCTGCAATGCAGAGGTCAACGCGGCAATAGTCCATTAGATCTTCTTCGATTACCTGCTGAAATTTCCACTTGCTATCGAATTGTTCGCCAATGGCTAAGGGCAGATGCGTGTTTTGTCGCACGAGGCGCAGGCTCTGTGTGCTTTCACTTCGCAATGGGTCTTCGATAAAAAATGGGCGATAGGGTTCCACGCCTTTGCAATATGCGATGACCCAGGCGGGGTCCAGTCGCGTGTGTACATCGACGCAGATTTCGAATTCATCGCCACATGCTTCGCGCACGGCTTTTACCTGTTCAATGCCATAACGCACGGCGCGCGAAGGTTCAAATACATTGGGGTCTGTGGGATCGCTCATGCCCCATCGGGCAAATTTCCAGCCTTCTTCCTGTCGTTGCACACAATTTGCGACCAGGCGGTCGATATTGTCCCGTTCGCCAATATGCGGATAACACGCCACTTTGTCGCGGGTTCTGCCGCCCAGGAGTTCATAGACGGGTACGCCCAGGGCTTTGCCTTTGATATCCCAGAGCGCAATGTCAACAGCACTCACTGCCGATGACTGTACCACGCCGCCCGGGAAAAATCCGCCGCGAAACATGACTTGCCACAGGTGTTCAATCCGAAAGGGGTCTTGTCCGATGACGTCTGGGGAAAACGAGCGGATTACTTCGGCAATCGCGGTTCCGCGACGCTTTAAGCCCGCTTCTCCTAGGCCGTAAATGCCTTCGTCTGTTTCGACTTTGACGAAAAAATTTCCCGTTTTGGGAACGACGAATGTTTTTAATGCGGTGATTTTCATGATAATCCTCCTGATTCACCCAATCCATCCCGCTGTGCCAATCACATCTGCGATGGGAAGGGCGCGAGATAGTTCTTCGTGTGTGAGCGGTGGCATGTCTGACACTGCTGTGTTGTCTTCAGCTTGTTGTCGATTTTTTGCGCCGGCAATGACGCAGGATACGCCGGGGTGATCTAAGACAAATCGCAGAGCCGCCTGTGCCATGGTTCGCTGCGCTGTTTGCAAAAACAAAAGTTCGGGCAATTTTTTTAATCCCTCTTGTACTTCGGGACGCTGAAACCGCTCGTATCGCAAATCGTTTTGCGGTATTTGCTCGGCATTCTGTCCAAAGTATTTTCCGGTCAATTGGCCCTTTGCAAGGGGTACGCGGATGAGTGTGCCTATTTTTTGCTCTTTTGACCAGTGCAGTAATTCGTCGGCACTGCGTTCTAACAAATTGTATCCGATCTGCAAGATGTGGATGGGGCCCAATGCCCGCAGTTTGTCGATGGCTTCCCGGTTGTTGGTCGAGATACCGTACCACCTGATTTTGCCTTCTCGTTGCAATTTTTCGAGGGTTTTCATGACGGCGGGCATGGCCCATTCGTGCGGGATCGCGTGCAGTTGATAAATGTCGATAAAATCCGTTTGCATGCGTTTTAAGCTATTTTCGCATGCTTCTACAATCCGGTTGTGTACCGATTTTTCATCGTTCTGGTCGATGTCCCGGTTTGGCTGCACTTTGGTCGCAATGATCCATTTGTCTCGCCGTCCCTGTAAGGCTTGTCCGACGAGTTCTTCGCTGTGTCCGTCGCCATAGCCTTCCGCAGAATCGATTAGATTTACACCGAGTTCTTCACACCGATGGATCAGCGCGATGGATTCCGCATCGCTTGTGCCCGACCAGACTTCAATGCTTCCATCTGCTCGCTGTTGTCTTCCCGAGATGGGAAAGGCGCCCAATCCGATTTCCGACACTTCGAGGCCGGTCTCTCCCAGTGTGCGATATTTCATGCCATGACTCCTGTCAACTCCACATTGACAACTTCGTCGGCTTCTACTGTGAGAATCTGCCATCCGTTGTCTTCAAATCGCCACGAGAATGAGATGTCTGAATCGCCGCCATTGTAAAACATCACGCCATCCACATCTGTTCCGGAATGGATCACGAGTGGAAGGATTTGATTGGGGACACCGCGCTCGCCATTGGCGTGTTTTACTTCGATTGTTGGCGTTACTTTGCTTTTTACTTCTCGCGTGCCCAAAAGCAATGGGCCGTAACATCCGGTCACGGATCCAATGCCCCAGTTGCGTCCGTGTCCGGCCGCTGTCGAACAGATTGCGCCACCCATATCGGCGTGTTCCCGACCTCCGCGCAGCACCCGACGCGCCATCGTCAGCTTGTCTGCTGCTTGTTTTAATGCGCGCTCGGCATAGTGCTCATCGCCCGTCACCTGATATGCCAGCGTTAGTGCCGCAGTGCTCGGTTCTGTTGTGGGTGTTACGGAGCCATCGCGATTCCATATTCCCCAATAGGTCATATCGGCGCGCTTGCCCACGCCGGGCCAATCGCGGCGGCGCGCCTGCGGAAAGACCATGGCCAATTCGCCTTCTTGCATGTCGAGAAAACGCGCGATCTGCGCCCGAATTGCGTCATCCAGAGAGGAATCGGAGAATTGTCGTCGAAAATGGGAAATCGCCGCTGCGCCGGGATCCGAATACGGGTCCAGCAGTTCGTTGACCATCGGTTCTGCAATTCGTTGCGCCGCCTGGTGAAATACAGCGTCTCCCGATGCTTCGAATAGATCGCCCAGCGCGTATATGACGCCGGAAGCCAGCAGTACTTCGACTCCGATGAGCGGATCGCCAGGGACGTGATGCCCGGCTTGTGCCGCCTTTTTTTGTTGTCCAGTTGCTTGCTTGCCAAATCTCGGTTGTCCGTTTGCATCCCAGGCAATGGGCAAGGGACCATCTGGTATGGCGACGATCATTTCTGCCCGACGCTTGCCGTATTGCAAAGCCCAGTCCAGATACCGGTCTTGTCCCGTCATTCTGTGTGCGGCAAGGGCAATGTGGACAAAGCGGAAATGCTCGGCAATTTCGGCGTCATAGCCGTCGTCTCGCCCGACTGTGCGCGTGCCAATATAATATCCGTAAAACCGGTTGCGCTCCCAGTCAAACCATTCGGGAATGCCTTCAACCCAGTTGCCGATGTGTTCTGCTGCGTCTTGCAGGAGTGCGTTTGCTTTTTCGTCTTCGGGAAATAGTCCCAGGTAACGCGGCAAAAAGAGCAGAAAGGGTTCGGTTCCGTGATGGGCTTCGGCTTCGGGTTCATAACCGTGCAGGCAATCCCGTTCCACCCATCCGGCGAGCATATCGCGCAGGTGTTCAAAGTGCTCTCTCACCCTGTCATTTCCCGTGATGAGATAGTGGGGGAACCAAGCCAGCGAATAGTTCGCTTCATCTTCGCCTCCGCCATGTCTGCTCGGCGGGTCCATACTGCGGCTCTGATCTAACCACGCATCCATCTCTTTTCGCAATGTTCGATAATGTTCAAAGCTCTGTTTCATAAGCCCTCCAGAAGTTGTTTTCTTTTTGGCCGTTGGAATTTATTATCTTGACGCTTCGAAAACGCGAAACTAATTTGTCAGACAGCATAGCGGAAAAAAAATTCAAAGTCAAGGTCTCTTGAAGCCTATTAGAAAGGATTGCCATGTCGGACATTCGCGTTCGCGCAGAACACCTCGAACCGTTTATCCAATCCGTTTTTGAACACGCGGGTATGCCGCCCGAAGATGCCGCCATAGAAGCAGAAGTGCTCATTTGGGCAAATCTGCGTGGGGTCGATTCTCACGGGGTTTTGCGCATTATTTCCTATCTCAACAGTATTAAGACGGGCGCGATGAATCCTCGGCCCAATATTCGCGTCGTGAAAGAGTCGCCAGCGGTTGCCCATATCGCGTGCGACCGCGCTCTTGGGCCTGTGGTGACCGTGCCAGCGATGAAAAAAGCCATTGAGAAGGCCAAAAATGTGGGTATCGGATGGGTGTTGCTCAGCGATGTCACGCATCAGGGTGCGATGGCTTATTATTCTTTGATGGCGGCACAGGAGGGCTTTGCCGGGATTGCCATTGTTTGTAGTCCGCCCAATATGACCCCTTTTGGCGCGAAGGCAGCGGGCGTACACAATAGTCCGATAGCCGTTGCGGTTCCGGCGAATAAACGCGATCCCATTAGTCTCGATATGGCGACAAGTGTGGCAGCGGGGGGCAAACTTCAGCTCGCGCAGGATAAGGGTGTGCCGCTGGGCGAAGACTGGGCACTCGATGCCGAGGGCAATCCGACGATAGACGCGCGTAAGGGGGTTATCTTGCGTCCGGCAGGTGGCCCCAAGGGATCGGGTCTTGCCCTTATTTTTCAGTGTTTGTCCAGTTTGATGGTCGATAATCCTCTGCTCGTTCCCGTATTGCGCGGGGGCGAGAGTTTGAAAAAGCAAAACGGCATTGTCGCTGCGATTGATATTTCCTTTTTTGTTGATCTGGATGATTATAAAAATCACGTCGATAATTTGATCGATGAACTCAAAGCACTGCCCAGAGCAGATGGCTTTGACGATGTTCTCATGCCTGGCGAGCCCGAAAATCGCACGCTTGCCCAACGCTCTGTCGATGGTATTCCCATTCCGGCGGGTACGGCGGAAAAACTCCGCGAAGCCGCGCAGCGCTTTGATCTCGCGTTGCCTGAGGGGCTTTAGGGATAGCTATTGAACACCATATCGTTTATCGTCAAAAAGAGCGGTTGCTATAACATCATTATCGGCTGACACTATTTCTCTAACCCGTTATATTTTATGAATGACCTGCTTCTTAATATTTTAACACCACTGGGATTTACAGTTCGCACAAATCGCGGATATTGGCAAAAAATTGTCTCAAAACATCCCGATATTGCGGACAGGCTTGATAAGATAAAAAGTACATTGAGAACCCCGATTGAAGTACGCACAAGCAGTAGAGATGAAAACATTTTGCTATTTTATGGCAAAAAAGAAAAGTATTGGACGGTTGTTGTTGTACGTCGTCTAAATGGAGAAGGCTTTATCATTACGGCTTACAGAACGGATGCAATCAAAGAAGGGAGGCGCGTGTATGGCCCAGGTTAAAGTATTCTATGAGGCTGAGGCCGAATTGCTGACGATTTACTGGCAGTCACCTCGCAAAAATCAACTGTGTACGGAAATTGGCGATGGCATTATCATCATTAAAGATGAAACGAGCGGGCAGCCCATTGGCATGGAATTGCTATCTTACCGCCCAGGCGATGAGCGGTTTGATGCCGTATCTGTTGAGGTTGGGGGATTCTCAAATACACAGAAGGCTGTGGTTTAAATCACAGCCTTTTATTTTTTCAATTACTCTAAGATAGAGTTGTCTAAACGGAGTAGATATGCCAAAAATTGTAACAATCGAAGACATCAAAACCATTGTGACGCAGCCCTCGGGTTCGCGGCTCGTTATTGTCAAGGTTATCACGTCGGAACCAGGTCTTTACGGGTTGGGGTGCGCGACATTTACGCAGCGATTTCACGCGGTGCGTACGGCGATTGAAAAACATCTCAAGCCTTTTGTTATTGGACGCGATGTGGATCGCATTGAGGAAATCTGGCAGATGAGCATGGTCAATGGGTACTGGCGCAATGGTCCTGTGCTCAATAATGCCATATCGGGGGTGGATCAGGCGTTGTGGGATATTAAGGGCAAACGCGCGGGTATGCCTGTGTATCAACTTCTGGGTGGGAAGTGTCGAGAGGCGGCAGATACGTATGCTCATGCCAGTGGGCGCGACAAATACGAAGTGGTGGATAGCGTGCGTCATTATATGGCACAGGGCTATCGCCATATCCGCGTGCAGATGGGGGGATATGGAGGGCAGTCGGAGAGTATTCAAAAACCCGATGGTGCGCCCGATGGTGCTTATTATCATCCGCGAGAGTATTGCCGTCGCATGTGCGATATGATTGAGCATGTGCGTGCAGAGATCGGGCCTGAAATTGAGCTTTTGCACGATATTCACGAGCGTTTGCGCCCGATTGACGCCATCCAGTTTGCCAAAGATGTGGAGCCTTTTAAACTTTTCTTTTTGGAAGATGCTCTCGCGCCAGAAGACAATGCGTATTTTCACCACATGCGCGCGCAGTGCGCCACGCCCCTGGCGATGGGCGAACTGTTTAATCATCCGCACGAGTGGATGCCCCTTATCCAGGATCGGCTCATTGATTTTATTCGCATGCACGTCAGCCAGATGGGTGGTATTACTCCCGCACGGAATGTCGCTGCTTATGCCAATATGTACAATGTGCGCACAGCGTGGCACGGTCCTGGCGATACATCGCCTGTTGGTCACGCAGCCAATTTGCATCTGGACCTGTGGGCACCCAATTTCGGTATTCAGGAGTGGTGCCGTTTCAATGATCTCGTCTATGATATGTTCCCCGGTTTGCCCGAGGTGCGCGAGGGCTATATGTATCCCAATGACAATCCCGGTCTGGGCATTGATATCGACGAAGATCTCGCTGCAAAATATCCTCCCGAAGATGAGATTATTCAGTGGACGCAAACGCGGGCTCCAGATGGGTCGCCCATGCGGCCGTGATGAAGACACAGGAGAATTTTATGAATACTCATTCATCCCCATCAGATCTCAGAATTACCGATATGCGCGTTGTCAATATTTCCGGCGCGCCTATGCGCTCTACGCTCATTCGCCTGGATACCAATCAGGGTATCTACGGTTTGGGAGAGGTGCGCGATGGGGCCAGTCATATTTACGCTTTGCAACTGAAGCGCCAGCTTTTGGGTGAAAATCCCTGCAATGTGGATAAGCTGTTTCGCAAGATCAAACAGTTCGGGTGGCATGCGCGACAGAGTGGCGGCGTGTGTGGCGTGGAGATGGCTTTGATGGATCTGGCGGGTAAGGCTTATGGCGTGCCCTGTTATCAGCTCGCAGGTGGGAAATTTCGCGATCAGATCCGAATTTATTGCGATACGCCCACAACGCCGGATCCCGAAGAGATGGGCAATCGCTTAAAGGCGCGTATGGAAAGTGGTTTTACTTTTTTGAAGATGGATATTGGTGTGCGTTTGCTCAAAGATATTCCGGGTACGGTGTCTTCCCCCGCGGGCATGCTGGAAACTACGCAGGTTATGCATCCTTTTACGGGTATTCAGTTTACCGATAAGGGGATCGATGTTCTCGTTCAGTATGTGGAAGTCGTGCGCGATATTGTGGGGTATGAGATTCCTCTGGCTGCGGATCACTTTGGGCATATCAATGTGGAGTCGTGTATTCGCCTTGCGCGCGCACTCGAGCGGTTTAATCTCGCATGGTTGGAAGATATGATTCCGTGGCAACTGACCGATCAATGGGTGCGCCTCAAGAACGCAACGGCGACTCCGGTTTGTACGGGTGAAGATATTTATCTTTTGGAACATTTTAAGCCGCTGATTGATAACAAAGCCGTTTCGATTATTCACCCGGATCTCGCTACGTCGGGGGGGATTCTCGAAACTAAGCGGATTGGGGATTACGCGGAGGAACACGGTATTGCGATGGCTCTGCACATGGCGGCGACGCCGGTTGCGACGATGGCGAGTGTGCATTGCGCGGCTGCGACAAATAATTTTCTGGTTCTGGAATGCCACGCCGTTGATTATCCACCGTGGAATACACTCGTTACTGGCTCGCCCAATCCCATTGTTCAAAATGGTTATATTCAGGTGCCTGACGCGCCCGGACTCGGCGTTGATTTGAATGAGGAAGAGATTAAAGAGCACATCAATCCCAATTTGCCGGGCTATTTTGAACCGACAGATGCGTGGAATGATGAACAGGTGAATGACAGGCTGTGGAGTTGAGAAAAAAACAGGCTGATAACTGACAACCGAAAGGAGCGATACTATGCCTAATATTGGTATTATTGGGGCGGAGAATAGCCATACTGTGGCGATTGCAAAGACGATTAATATTGATAGACTGGTGTCCGGTTTTAGTGTTACACATGTTTGGGGAGAGACGCCGGATGATGCGAAAGATGCACAGGAGCGGGGGCTGATTCCCAATATTGTGCAAGATCCCGAAGATCTGATCGGAGAGGTTGACGCGGCTATTGTGGATCATCGCCACCCGAAATATCACCTGCCTGCCGTGCGTCCGTTGCTGGAGGCCAAAATTCCACTTTTTGTCGATAAGCCGTTTTGTTATCGTCTCGATGAAGGCAAAGAGTTTCTGGCTCGAGCGCGTGAGCTCGATGTGCCTGTGTGTTCTTTTTCGGTTTTGCCCAAGCAGGCGTCTTTCGCGCAGTTGCAAGAGGATGTTCGAGAACTCGGGCGCATTATTTCAGTTGTTTCGACGGGGCCTTGCGATATTGATTCTGAATATGGCGGTGTCTTTTTTTATGGGATTCATCAGGTCGATATGGTCGTGCGCTTGCTCGATTGGGATATTACGCATGTACAACTCAATCGCGGGCAACAAAATCACACGGCGACGCTTTATTCTGCAAGTGGCGCGATTTCAACGATGAATCTCATTGGCGAAGGTCGTGTGGGTTTCCACGTTTCTGTGATTGGGGAAAAGGGGCGCACTGATCATGTGATCTCGTACGATGCGAATACGTATCTTACGGGAGTTCTCGATTTTTGCCATATGTTCAGTACGGGGAAGACAGATGAAACAGATGGTTCAATTCTCACGCCCGTTGCTGTGCTCGAGGCGCTCGAGAAGTCGCAGGAGTCGGGGGAGAAGTGTGAGGTGTGATCCGCAGATGAACGCAAAAAAAGGTGAACACAGATAGAAAATTCATCAGAGGCAACTATGAGCAAAATCCTCGTTACGGGTGCAACGGGGCGTTTGGGTGCGAATGTGGTCAAGCAGTTGGTTGAGCGTGGAGATGATGTTCGCGCGCTGATTCTTCCCGATGATCCCAAGAAATTCAAGCTCGATCCTTTTGATATTGAAAAGATCGAAGGCGACCTCAGAGATGCGGCGTTGTGTCGCAGTATTGTGGATGGGGTAGATGCGGTTGTTCATACGGCAAATATTCTGGGTCCACCGCGCGATATGGATAATCAGACGTTTTACGAGATTAATGTTACGGGTACGTTCAATCTTTTTGAAGCGGCAGCACCGTTGGCAGATCGTCTCTACCGGTTTGTCCATGTCAGCACCGACGCGGTTTATCCCATGGGCAATCAGCATATTCCGCCTTGTTATCAGCCGGTGAATGAAATCCATCCCAAGCGTCCGCGTGGACTTTATGGCACGCTGAAATATATCAACGAAGCGATGGCCGAAGGGTATATGAATGGACACGATCTTCAGTTGTCCATTATTCGCCCGTCTGGCATGTTTGCAGGTAGTGAAGTGCTCGGGCGTTGGAATGTTCAGTTTGTGGCAGGGCGCATCCGCGATGCCGCGAATAATCCGGAAAGTGGTATTTACCATCCCGATGGCGCGGCTATTGCACGGGATATGCTCGACCGCGCCGAGCGTCCCGATCAGCCCTGTGCTGTTACCGATCACGAGGGCCGTCCGTGGATGTGGTCGCCTTCTGATGCACGCGATACTGCGCGGGCGTGTATTTGCGCGCTCGATCATCCCGCTGCAGTGGGTGAGGCGTTCAATGCGCCGATTTACCGCCCGCTCGCTTTTCCAGAGGTAGCAGAGTATCTCGCTAAGATAACGGGTGTTCCTCTTTTTGAGGTTGAGGTTCCCATGCAGTGGATCTATTGGTCTGATAATAGCAAGGCGCGCACACTGATAGGATATGAACCGCAGTGTACACTTGAAAACATCTTTGATACCGCACTCGCCGATCAAGCCGGTGAACCTGTGGATGTGATTTCGGCGTGAAGAACAGGAGTTTCTATGTCTGATAAGCCCAATATTCTGATTATTATGTCTGATGAGCACGCCCCTCAATACAGCAGTATTCACGGGCATTCACTGGTTCAATCGCCGAATATGGAGCGTTTGGCTGAGATGGGGGTTACGTTTGATAATGCCTATTGTAATTCGCCGATTTGCGGTCCGTCGCGGATGTCGTTTATGACGGGGCGTTATATCAATCGCATCGGTACTTATGACAATGGTTTTCCCATGGCGTCGGATACGGTTACGTGGGCGCATCGCTTGCGAAATGTCGGTTACGATGTTGTGATTTCGGGCAAGCAGCACTTTTGTGGTCTCGATCAATTGCACGGTTTTCGCACACAACTCGCGCGCGATTTGCATGCGGAATCGTGGACAAAAAACGGTGTCCCGCGCGGCGAGGGCAATTGGGATGCGGGGGTTGTTGAGGCAAAAAAGCCGTGGGGGGGTATTGCACAGGCAGGACCGGGTACAACGACAGAGATACAGGTTGATGATCAGGTTGAAGAGGCTGCTCTCGCGTATATCAAAGATCCCGCTCGCAAAGAACAGCCCTGGTGTATCAATGTGGGGTTTATCGCACCCCATTTTCCGCTTGTGGTTCCGCGGCGGTTCTGGGACATGTATCCGCGCGATCAGATTGATATGCCCGATATCCCCGAAGGCCATCTGGAAAATATGCACCCGGTTTACAAACGCCTGCGCCTGATGTTTGGTATGACCGACTTTCCTGAAGAACTCGTGCGGAGGGGGCGCTCGGGTTATTACGGGCTTATTACGTATTTGGACGAAAAAATAGGCCGGCTCATCGATGCGCTCGAAGAAACCGGCCAGCTTGAGAATACGATTATCGTGCATACCTCAGATCACGGGGAAATGAATGGCGAACACGGTATGTGGCGCAAATCAAATATGTATGAGGCATCCTCCCGAGTGCCTCTTCAGATTGTTTGGCCCGGGCATATTTCAGGTGGATTGCGCGTCGCGCAAAATGTTTCACTCGTGGATCTCGTCGCTACCATCATTGATGCCACTGGTGCTTCGATGGATATTGCGCCTCTTGACGGCGATAGCCTCTTGCCACTGATCAATGGTGAGGCTGTAGCCTGGAAGGACGAAGCCTTTTGTGAATACCTCGCACACGGTGTTATTCGGCCCGTGGGTATGCTCAGAAAGGGCGATTACAAACTCAATATGAGCCCAGGAGATCCGCTTGAGTTGTTCAATATTGCAGAAGATCCCGGCGAGTTTAACGACCTGTCAGAGTCGGCACAACACCGAGAAATACGCGATGTCATGCGCGAGCGGCTATTGGAAATTTGGGGCGATCCAGAAGGGATTGAACAACAGGTGCTCAAAAGTCAAAGAGAGAGGCGATTTATTACGGCGGCGAGTGATGGGGGATGAGGGTAAATCATTTTTCGTTTTTCAACATTCCCACATTGATTAATTCCGCTTTGAGTTCTGCAATCAATTCTCGATATGTCAGACTGTTAAAATAGCGTCGCGCTCTTGGCATGGACGCTATTCCAGTCCTGTCCGTATAATCCATCTTGCCAAAATATACCCCGTCGGCTGCTTCGGCTATTTGTTCGGCAAATTGGCGCGGTTGACAATACAGTACTGGCGCGAGCGATGCGGTGACGTGAATGCCGGCTTCACGCAATTGCTTCATCGCTTTGAGACGCACGCCGATTTTTGGCGCTTTCGGCTCTGTGCGTTTGCGAACCCGATCATCATTTGTCGGCACGGAAAATCCCACTCGCAATCGACTGCTAAATTGTGTCAACAAATCCAGGTCGTCCAAAATCAGATGGCTGCGCGTATGAACGGTTAGAGCCTTCAAATTGCAATCCACCAGCACTTTTAAACAGCGTCGGCTCAATCGATATTTTCGCTCGATGTATTGATAGGGATCGGTCGCTGATCCCATGAAAATTTTGCGCCCATAAATTTTGGCACGCGCCTTGCCTAACAAAAAAGGCGCGTTCATTTTTGGCTGTACCCACTCACCCCATGCTTTGGGATATTCGTAGGCGAATGGAAATTTCATCACATAGCAATAGGCACATCCCATGCCACAGCCAGAATAGGGGTTGAGCGTGTATTCCGTTATGGGTTCACCGGGTGGATTTTGGGGCACGAGTACTGTCCGTACATTGGTCTCGTCAATGTGCAATGATGGCATGTCTTCCGCCTCCCGTTCGCTTCAATATTCTAAAAAATATACTGCACATTTGTATATTATTCAAGAAAAAAGACCGTTGCAGAAGGATCACCTCTCGCAACGGTCTCAACGGGAATGCGGATTTTTTAGTTTAGACGATATTCACCCCACTCGTTTTCACCGGTCGGTCCTCTGGTGAACCACGCTTTTCGTCCCGGGGGATCGAGTACGATGCCAGCAATGGTTTGACCGCAGGCTTCGCCATTGTGAATTTCGTTGTGGCGGCATATTCCCACGGGGGTATTTACGCGATCTGATAGCATATTTTTCAGGGCGTCTGCATTGCGTTTGTCGCAGGACTTTAACAATCTGGTGGCGCGACCCCAGCGCAAGATGCTCTGGCCGCGCTGATCCCATTGACGGCGCTCAAAGGGCTTGAGCCGATCCGTCAGGTAGTGATTTGAATGGGCCATGGGGCCATCAAAGGGGCAGATGACTTCGTATTCTTTCGCCGTGGTTTCGAGGTCGTATATTTCGCCATTTTCATCGCATATTACGTAATTCATACCCGATGCTCTCGGTTTTGCTATCACTGCATCTATGGCGTCTCCAATTCGCACGGATTCCAGGATACGCCGAATGATGAAGGGATACAGTACGCCGCCGCTCGCATCTGATGGCACGAGGTTGTTGATGACCACGCCAATGCCCGCATCGTTCACGCCTGCGCAGCCCAGCATCCCGGCAGATGTGTAAAAGAGCGCGTCGGGTGCGTGTTCGTTTTTGACCTTGATCAAGATTGCTGCCGCTGCATAGATTGACGAGAGGTCGTAATTTTGCGCGATTAACGCGCCTTCGCCCGATGTGTCTCCCGGAACCATGAACGATGTGCAACCCGATACCATAAATGCATCGGAATAATAATCGTGTAATTCCAAAAAGCCGTTTAATGCGAGCAGGTCTTCTACGGGTACATCCGCTGCCTCGGCGATCCCTTCCATCTCTTCAAAGAGGTGGGGTGCATAGTCGCGGTTGGGTCCCGCGTAAGTGGATACAATTTCATACACGCGCTCTTTTGTCAGATAGCCCTGTGTTCCCTGGACCATATCCTCAAAATTGACGGTGACAAGGTCCCGGATCAGTTCCTTAAATGTCTCACCATGCGCCTGACCTCGCTCTGTTGGCGAACCACTGACTTCGAGCAATGGCAATGTCTGTGACATGTTTTTCTCCTTTTGAGATTATCTCCAGAATGGACTCGTCTTATCTGAGAATACTACCCGCCCAAAATCATCTGGTGAATGAAATTGCGGTTCCGGCGTGCGGCTGCCCGACCACTGGCTGAATTGCTCATTGGTTTTTCCGCCCAGACGATTTAGATTTAGGTGCCAGATGTCACCGGTTTTTGGGGGGGTATGCACGGCGACATGTGCAAAATTTGCAAAGGGTATGGCTGCTTCCAATATCCAGTATTCGTCTTCGTCGCTATCGTCGTTTAATGTGCCGACGATTTGTGTTTTTATTTGAATACCTTCGCCGTTCCACTCGCCGGGTACGGGCGCGTCGGGACCTTGTGGATGAAACTGGTCGAGAAAGATGCCGAGTACGTTCATTTCAATATTAAAATAAGCCTGGGGCCGATTGGGATTGGGCGCTGTGAATACTTCGACGGTGTCGTCTTTCCATACGTCGGAGTCGCGCGTGGTGTGTTCTGCCCAAATATGTGCATCTTCACAGATGTATGAGACGTATAAATTATTGTCGTCCCATAGTATTTTGGCTATGGTTTGTTCTTTTTTGCCCGATTCGTACCACGGAAATACAAAGGCTCCCACGTCTGGGGCTGCGACCCATGCGGGTTCATTTAGGCGTCCGTCAATTACAATTGGCGTGCCTGCGCGATAAATGGTGTACATTGGGCGATCGGCATGAGTTGATTGTGCCATGAAAATCTCCCCGAGCAGTAAGATTAGAGAGGCTGTTTTGAGTGCAAGTAATCTCACTCGTCACCTCGTCCGGTTCAGTTGATTATATTGTATCCCTATAGTCCTAAAATAGATCGCCCAAAAACAAATGTCAATGATCAGGCGCACGCGTAGCACAACGTCAGTATGGTAATTCAATCAATGTAGGGGCGGTGCCCCCGTGCCCGCCCGTTGGGTGAGGTTCGCCCATTCTTACGTGAGGTAATACATGAGACAGTATATTTCAGATGAGCAAATCGCTTCGGTGATGACAACGCGGGATTTTGTCGAGAGTTGCGATGAGGCGTTTCGGCTTTATGGTCTTGGAAAAATGGTCAATCCGCTGCGCAAAGAGGAGGTTTCGCGCGAGGGAGAAATGGACCTTTTTCGTCTGGTGATGCCGGGCTGGTGGAAGGGGAGATTTACGGGACAAAAGGTTATCGAAGAGCGTTCGGATGTCAAGGTGGGGCGGTTGGGTTCGAGAACCGCTGTGATCGAGTTGGAAGATGTGCGGAGGGGCGACCGTATTTCGTTTGATGCCGAGTATATTACCAATATGCGTACGGGCGCGGCGGGTGCGTTGGGTGCTAAATATTTGGCGAAGACGCCTGTACGCACGGCGGCGATTCTGGGGACGGGACGCATTGCACAGGCAATGGGCAGATGTATTGATGTGGCTCTGGTGCCAGAGACCATACGCGTAACGAGCAGGACAGCCGAGAGGCGCGCGGCATATCAAGCAGATGTTGGAGGAGATATTTCCTGTGATCTGGAGGTGGTTGCGGATATTGAGACTTGTATTGATGGGGCAGATGCTATTTTTACTTCTGTGCCGACGCCTGAGCCTATTCTATTCGATGTGGAAAGCCATGTGCATATTTCGGTGATTGGGGGCGATGGGCGTTCTACGCAATTGGATCCGGGATTGTTGATGCGGCGATTTGTGGTGCCCGATCACGGTGAGCAGGTGCTGAATTCGGGCGAGTTTCTCGCGTTGTACCAGAGAGATGAGACGCCCCGCTGGGTGAAAGGCGAGGATGAGGTGCTGAATATCGGGCATGCGGCACTGGGACTTTTGGAACACTTGCGCGGACAGGGATGTATTGCGTATTCGAGCGGTCTGGCGATTCAAGATGTCCACGCCGCGGCGACTGTTTGGGAAAAAATTCGGTAAATTAGAGTTGCATAAAAGTGTGGCTTAGATTATTATTTGATGGACATTTTGTGGCTATTAGCCACATTTTGTTTTATATATTGTGCTTTGTTTTGAGAGCGATATACAATATATTGTATAATATCAGAAGTAAATTGTTTTTCTCTTTTTTTGTGGCTAATATAAGACACACTGACGTTTTGCGGTGGGAGCACAACTATGGCGTGGCTTTATCAGCGGGGAAAGAAGTGGTGGATCGGGTATTACGATGAAGAGGGCAAGCGCGTGCGGAAGTCGATTAGCGATTCCAAAGAGGTTGCGGAGTTGGCTCTCAAGCGGGTCGAAGCTGAATTGGAGCGCAAAAATGCGAAATCTATTACGGTTCCCCAGAGTACGCTTGATGTTATTGAAAAACAATTAGCGCCTGTCAGTCGAGAACCACTTTTGACATATCCGGCTGTGCGAAATGCGACCAATGTCCGCGAGTTGTTTATTCGGGTTTACGACAAGTTGGGGTTTGAGGTGCTCAAATCCCAGGAGGCGTTTCCCAATTATATTCTGTCGAGTAATGAATTGCCGGTTCGAGCGCACGCTGTGTTGCGCAGCAGTGATTTCGAGCGCGAAAATCTCGATTATATGGCCTGTGATAGCATTATTTGTTGGATTGACGATTGGGAATCTGCTCCTATTCCCGTTTTAGAATTGTCTGCACACTACGATTTTTGGGGCTGATTCTCTTTTTTTGCGGCTTCCCACAGCGCGTCCATTTCTTCAAGTGTAGCGTCATCAGGTGTTTTGTCCTGTTTGCTCAGTTCGGTTTCGATGTACTGGAAGCGCGATTGAAATTTTCTGTTGATTTGTATGAGTGCTTCTTCGGGGCATATTTGGAGAAATCGAGCGAGATTGACCAGGGCAAATAGCAAGTCCCCAAATTCTTCCTGGATCTTTTCCATTGCGCCGGTTTCTCGTGCGTGCATTAATTCTTCTGTTTCTTCCCGCACTTTTCGAGCTACATCCGCAATGTGTTCCCATTCAAACCCCACTCGCGCGGCTTTTTCCTGAAGTCTGCGGGCCTTCAATAATGCTGGCAGATATTGCGGTACGCCGTCGAGCAGGGAGGCTTTTTTGTTGGGTTTTTCTTCGGCTTTGATGGCTTCCCAATTTTTGATTACTTCGTCGGGTGTGTCGGCTTGCGTGTCGCCAAAAACATGCGGATGACGGCGGATGAGTTTGTCGGCGATGGCTTCGGCTACGTCGTCTATGGTAAATCGGTTTTCTTCACTGGCGATTTGCGCGTGAAAGACGACTTGTAGCAAAAGATCTCCCAGTTCTTCTTTGATTTCGTCATTGTCATTGTCGTCAATCGCTTCGAGGAGTTCATAGGCTTCTTCAATGAGATAGGGTTTTAGACTCTGGTGCGTTTGCTCTTTGTCCCACGGGCAGCCCGAAGGCCCTCTCAAGCGCGCCATGATGTTGATAAGTCGTTTCATATTGGACATATATTTCCTTTCGCATGGTGTGCATGACTGCAATATGGTTGTAAAGGCGACCAGCGTCAACCCTGATATTTTTAAAAATGAGAATTTCCTTTTGACAAGCGGGATGTGGTGCGTTATTTTTGGGTCATCCGGTAGTCTTAAATTTATCTGGCTTTGGAGGGTTTGAAAGATGAGTGATTCACTGCGAGATATTATGCGAAAAGTGGGCCGCGATGATGTGCGCGAGCGCGAACAGGAAAAGTGGTCAGAACGGGCAGGAGATCTGCTCAGTGCTAAGGAGCGAGAAGAGGCCAAAGATGAGGTTGAAAAGCGGCACGATCAGTACCGCAGGCGTCAGGAATACGCGAGTCGATTGGGACCCGCTGCCGAGCGATTGCCCATTTTGAGCAAGGAAGAATCCGAGCGCCGAGCACGCGAACGGCCCAAACGCCGAACCTATGAGTTTGAAGGTCCGATTGAAAAGTTGCTGGAAAAATACGGCGATCCCAAAGAGGTGTTTAACCATATGTCTATGGGGCAGTTGATGAAGTACGAGTTGGATGAAGAAACGGGCGCGATTTACGAAAAGGACAAAATGATTTTCGACGGTGAAAAGCTGGTTTGAATAGTAGCGGACAGTTCCCGTACATCCATCTTAAAAACAAAAGACGGAGCCTTCGATAGATCGAAAGCTCCGCTTTTTTTGTGTGTAAATCAGGCGATGGTCACATCGGGGCAGAGATAGACATCTTGAATGTTGTTGAGGAGTTGGATGCCTTCGTGCATGGGGCGTTGAAATGCCTTGCGCCCAGAGATGAGGCCCGTGCCTCCGGCGCGTTTGTTGATTACAGCGGTTCGCACGGCTTCGGCGTAATCACTGGCGCCTGAGGATGCGCCCCCGGAATTGATCAGTCCGGCTTTGCCCATGTAACAATTGACGACCTGATAGCGACACAGGTCAATGGGGTGATCAGATGAGAGTTCGGTATAGACTTTGTCGTGGGTGCGTCCAAAATTCAGGGCTGTGTAACCGTTGTTGTTGGTCGGCAATTTTTGTTTGATGATGTCTGCGCCGATGGTGACACCGAGGTGGTTAGCCTGTCCCGTGAGGTCTGCGGCTTCGTGATAGTCGATGTCGTCGGTCGCAAATGCCGAGTTGCGCAAATAGCACCACAGTACGGTAAATAGCCC
This sequence comes from Candidatus Latescibacterota bacterium, assembly GCA_965205975.1. Lineage (GTDB taxonomy): Bacteria > Latescibacterota > UBA2968 > UBA2968 > UBA2968 > VXRD01. Next base: position 2,364,303 of record OZ242195.1, on the reverse strand, counting down.
CAGTTCGTGTGCGCGGGCAAATGCTTCGCTGATTTCGACAATTTGTCGGTTGGATTCGGGCGAGCCAAAATAAATTGTGGCTCCTACGCCTGCACATCCCATTTCCCGGGCTTGTTCGACTTGTCCAAATATGACCTGGTCGTATTGGGATGGGTACGTGAGTAGTTGATTGTGGTTGAATTTGAGGATGAAGGGAATTTTATGGGCGTATTGGCGGGCGACCATCCCGAGTACGCCCAGCGTGGTTGCCACGGCATTACAGCCCCCTTCAATGGCGAGTTTGACGATGTTTTCGGGGTCAAAGTAGATGGGGTTGGGAGCAAAGGATGCGCCGCCGGAGTGTTCTATGCCCTGATCGATGGGTAGAATGGAAATGTACCCCGTGCCCGAGAGCCGCCCCGCACTGTAGAGGCGTTGCAGGTTGTTGAGTACGGGAATGGTGCGGTCAGAGTCTGCAAAGACCCGGTCGATAAAGTCGGGACCGGGTAGTGTGAGAAAGTTTTTATTTACCAGTGCTTCGTAATCGAGTAAGTCGTCGGCGTCATTGCCGAGGTAGTCTGCGATTTTGTCAATGCCACTTTGAACAGCAACTGCCATGGAGAACTCCTTCTAAAGAAATTAAATTGGGGCCAGGTCCGGTGAGGTTACTGGGATTGTAAAAGTTTTGCGAGCGCGCGCTGATTTTTCCAAAAATAGGAGAAAAAGATACATGCAGGCGTGTTGCTTGTCAATAAATGTGGGAGATTTTCTTTGCGGGTCGGGGGATTATCGGGTAGATTTGATATACGGCATATCTATATTTCACAAGGTGGTTGTTATGCATGCGATATTGAAGGGGTTTCTGATGGTGTGTGCGTTGGGCACAACGCTTTGGGCGCAGGAGGGCGGTTTTGACGAGCCGCTGTTGGTACAGGCGGTACAGGCGCAGTCCGTTCGAGACTATGCGAAGGCGCAGGCGTTGTTTGAAGAATATATCAAAGAATTGTCAGAAGAAGAACAGGTGCTCTATCGCGATTTGGCGCAGGTGGCATTACCCGATGATCTGGAAATTTACCGGGATGCGAATACGGAAAAGCGCGCCGAGTTGACCGACCGCTTTTGGCGACGTCTGGATCCTTCGCCGTTGACAAAGGCTAATGAGCGGCTCATTGAGCATTATCGGCGCGTGGCGTATGCGCGCCGATATTACGGTGAGGGACAGTTCCCGTGGGATGATCGGGGCGAGGTTTATGTGCGGTTTGGCAAACCCGATCACACGAGCAAGTCGGGCGATATTCAAAATGAGATGGATCGAGAGATACAGGATGCGCGACAAAATTACGTAAATCGCAGACGTATTGCCCTGAGGATCAGGCCAGGGCAACCCATTTTTCCCGTGCCAGCGATGTCGTGGTGGGAGTATTGGGTATATGCGGATTTGGAGGGGGGTACAGAGTTCGATTTTGTGCGCCGCGGCAAGGGGAACAGGTATGATTTTGCACCGATGCCCGATGGTTTGAGTCTATCACTAACAACGGATTTGCTGGCGTATCAAAGCGAGGTGGTTTTGCGGCAAGTGGCAGCGCATCAGCCCTCTGTTTACGATGCAGATATTGCCGAGCTTCCCGTTGATTTTTATTATTTTCCCGCTGGATTTCGCGGTGAAGATGGCGCAACGCGGCTGGAGATCTATTATGGGTTGCCAGCTACGGAAATGGCGCGGTTGCCCATTGATGACAAAACCGATCGGGTGATGCTGGACCGCGGTCTTGCGATGTTTGATAGCCTGTGGACGGAGGTCTATCGCGTGCAGGATCAATTGACATTTCAGGCACCTTCAGACCAGCAAGTGTTGGATGGGGCGTTTATTCCGGGTGTGCTCGCGTTTGAGGTTGAATCTGGGCTGCACTATCTTTCTTTTCAGATTCGCGATGTGGTGTCGGGAAAATCGCAGGTGTATCAGCAATCACTGGCTGTAGCAGATTTTTCGCGGCGCGATGATCTTCTGATGAGCGATATTGCCCTTGCATTTTATGTTGGTCCGAGTGACGAGCAAGGTCCGTTTCAAAAACGCGGATTAAAAATTATTCCAATGGCATCAAAGGCGTTTCGCCCAGATCAAAATGCATTTGTCTATTTTGAAGTGTACAATTTGAAACGCAATGAATTTGGACGGACGAAGTATCGCGTGGATTATTCTTTTCGAGCTCAGGAAAAAGGGCTTGCGCCGATTCGCGCGCTGCGCGGATTGGGCCGCATGTTGCGCTTGCAAGAGAAGCGCCGGGAAGTGGTGATTTCTTATGAGCAATCGGGTGATACCACAGAGGATATGGCGTATGTCGAATTGGACTTGAAAGATGCCGAGCCGGGCGGTCAAGAAGTCCGCGTCAAAGTGACGGATTTGCTGGCGGATCGCGATGTGAAGCAAGAGATTGTGTTTAAAATTGTGCCGTAGGGTAGTGAACGATGAATGGTGATTCAAAAAAGAATATAGATTATTCAACTATTCCCGGTGTAGATCGGGTGCTCAATGAACGTGCGATACAGGTGCTGTCAAAGCGGTGTGGGACATCTGTTTTGACCGACATGATTCGGCAGGCGATAGACCGCGTGCGGGGAATGATGCGCGATGGCGAGGCGGTGGGTGCGTCGCGTGAGGCGTTGATTAAATGGATTGTCGGGGATGTGCAGAGGGAATTAGCAGAACAGTTTGCGCCAAATCTCAGGCGTGTTGTGAATGCGACCGGGGTTATTCTGCATACCAATTTGGGACGCGCACCACTGCCCGATGTTGCGGTGAAACATATTGCTGATATTGCTGGTTCGTATAGCAATTTGGAGTTGGACCTGGAGACTGGACAGCGCGGGTCGCGTACGACGCTTGTGGAAGAATTGCTGTGTGAGTTGACCGGTGCCGAAGCCGCTGCGATTGCCAATAATAATGCAGCGGCTGTTTTGCTGACGTTAAATACACTGGCTGGTGGGAAAGAGGCGATTGTGTCGCGTGGGCAACTGGTCGAAATTGGAGGGTCGTTCCGCATTCCCGATATTATGTCGCGCAGTGGGGCGCAACTCGTCGAGGTAGGTACGACCAATCGCACCCATTTGAGCGATTACGAAAACGCTTTGACGGAAAATACGGGGGTGATGCTGGCGGTCCATCCGAGCAATTACAAGGTGATGGGATTTACCGCCGAAGTTGCACTGAAAGATATGGTGGCATTGGGACGACAACGCGGCGTGCCTGTGGCGCACGATTTGGGCGGCGGCGTGCTGGTCAATTTGCGAGATTACGGGCTGCCTTATGAACCCCTGGTATCCGATAGTATTTCCGCAGGGGCAGATGTGGTGATGTTTAGCGGTGACAAGGTGCTCGGTGGGCCGCAGTGTGGGATTATTGTGGGCAAACAAAGTGTCGTAGAACAAATTCGCAAAAATCCCTTGATGCGCGCGTTGCGTTGTGGGAAGCTGACTTATGCTGCGCTGGAGGCGACGTTGAAGTTGTTCTTAAATCCAGAGGCATTAGCGCGCGAACATCCCACACTCCGCATGTTGACAGAGCCTGTGGGAATGCTTGAGCGACGCGGTCAGAGGTTGTTGCGGATGGTTGGTGAACTTGAGGGTTTTACGTGTGAACTGGTCGATTCTCAGGCACAAACTGGCAGTGGTGCGCTGCCTTTGGAAAATATTCCGAGTGTTGCGGTCACAATTTCTGGTGGCGATATTTTATCTTTGTCTAATAAGTTGCGCCGCTATGATCCGCCCGTTATTGGCTATGTGCGTGAGGAGCAGTTATTTTTGGATTTGCGCACGATAAGAGATGACGAGGTGAGTGTTGTGGGCGATGCGGTGAAAAAAGGAGTGCGGGGCTGATGGCGCATGTAATTATTGGAACGGCCGGGCATATCGATCACGGCAAGACGGCGCTGGTCAAGGCATTGACGGGTATTGAGACCGATACTTTGCCCGAGGAGCGCGATCGCGGCGTGACGATTGATATTGGCTTTGCGTATTGGAAAGATAATGTGACCATTATCGATGTGCCCGGGCACGAGCGCTTTGTCAAGAATATGGTGACGGGTGTGTGTACGGTTGATCTGGCACTTTTTGTGGTGGCTGCCGACGATGGGGTGATGCCGCAGACGCGCGAGCATCTGGGTATTTTGAATCTTTTAGGTGTGCCCCGCGGCATTGTGGTGTTGACTAAAGTCGATCTGGTAGAAGAAGAGTGGCTGGAGTTGGTTGAAGAGGAATTACAGGAGGTGTTTGCCGAGACATTTTTGGAGGATGCGTCGATTGTGCCCGTATCGTCGATTACGGGTGAGGGGATTGATGCGTTGCGTTCGGCGGTTGAGGCGGAGGTCGCAAGGGTTGAGGCGCGGCCAGATCAGGGTATTTTTCGCTTGCCCGTTGATCGCGCTTTTTCTGTGCAGGGGTTTGGGACTGTGGTGACTGGCACTGTGATTTCGGGTGATGTGCGCGTGCGAGACGCATTGTCGCTGTTGCCGTCGGGCAAAGGGGTTCGCGTGCGCGGCGTGCAAACGCATGGGCGGGATGTAGATGTGGCACAGGTGGGCGCGCGTGCGGCTATTAATATAAGCGGGGTCGAAGTAGATGAGGTGTCGAGGGGCGATCTTCTGGCACAACCGGGGTATTTTGAGACGACGTATATGATCGATGCGCGATTGCACATGTTACCCGATGTACCCGCGCATGTGACAAATCGCACGCGCGTGCATTTGCTGATGGGACCGCGAGAGGTTTTGGCCCGTGTGGTGTTGCTCGAAGGTGAGACATTGTTGCCGGGGGAGTCGCAACTGGTGCAGTTGCGTCTGGAGGAACCGGGTGTTGCCGCGCGGGGCGATCGGTTTGTGATTCGGCGGTATTCACCGGTGCAAACGCTGGGCGGTGGTGTGGTGCTGGATCCGCAACCTGTGAAGCATAGGCGGTTTCGGGACGATGTCAATGACGCACTGCGAGAATTGGAGCAGGATGATCCCACACGGGTTTTGTTGACGCGCTTAAAGGCCGCGCGATTGCAACCGCGAACCGCGCTTCAACTCGCATCTGAAATGGCGGTGTCTGTGAGCGAGATCGAGAGCCAGTTAATGGCGCTTGTAGATTCGAGCGATGTGGTTTCTTATGTACAGGCGGGTAAAACGATGTATGTCCATGCGATGTGCTGGCTTGAATTGCTGGACGGGATTGGCGATGCAGTGCAGGTTTTTCACGAGGCGCATCCCCTTCGGATAGGTGCGCGACGCGAGGAGCTTCGCGCATTGGTGAAGGGAGCACCTTCGGACGATTTGTTTGTGCAGGGTGTTGAACATCTCGTCCGTGAAGGTGTTTTAAGGAGCGAAAGCGCGCTGATTGGGTTGCGCGATTACAAAATTGCGTTGACGCCCGAACAAGAGAAGATTCGCGATGCTGTTGCGCGGGTGCTAAAAGATGGGGGGACGATGCCTGAGGACTTGAAGACGTTGCCCGATGCTATCCAGTTCAACGCGAGATCTGTGCACGATGTGGTGTCGGCGATGCAGGCAATGGGCGGTCTGGTGCGCCTGGAAGATACGTTGCTCTTTCACCCCGAGGTGCTGGAAGATGTGATGCGGCAATTGGTCGATTATTTAAAAGAAAATGAAGAGATCGATGTATCGACTTTTCGCAGTCTGATCGGCACCACGCGCAAATTTGCCGTGCCGCTGTTGAATTATTTTGATACCCGGGGTATAACCATCCGGCAAGGGGATGTGCGGGTGTTGGGGTGAGAAACATGGTCGGAAGCGGTGTACAACTGGTCGATTTTCAGACCAGTTCATCAGGATTTACAGGATGAAAGGATGATCAGGATAAAACCCGCAGGTCAGATGCCGTAGCATAGGCGCATAAGAAATGGGTAGCGAGCGGTCAGTAGTCAAACGACTCTGGCCCTTTTGATTTGTTTGACTTTGCTCCGAACAATGATCTCAAATCCGTCCGAAATAAAGCGGCGACCTTGCACGATGATATGATGTTGGCTATATTGATCTGAAACGATTAAACGGATGAATTTTGGGATATAGAGGAGAAAGAGATATGGCGAATACACAACACATTCAATGGCTTCTCGAAGGCGTTGAGGCTTGGAACAAAAGACGCGAGCGCGAAGATTTTGTGCCAAATCTTGCGGGCGTGAATCTCTACAAAAAATTTCAGGAGGCGGGAAAGCTCGACAGCAATGGGCAAATTCCTCTCTCTGGGATCAATCTCAGTTCCTGTGCCGACCCTTCTAAAGCCGACCCGATCAGTGCCGATTTGTCTGATGTCTATCCCAGTAGGGCCAGTTTCACCGGAGGCAAAATCTTCCGAGCGCGGCCCTGGGAGACGCCCAGCTTGACTGGTGCCTATCTTGGCAACGCCGACCTCTCTGGTGCCGACCTCTCTGGTGCCGCTCTTTCCAGTGCCAACCTCTCCAGCACCGACCTTTCCAATGCCTGCCTAACAGGTGTAGATCTTTCCAATGCCTGCCTGACGGGCGTGGATCTTTCCAATGCGGATCTTTCCAATGCGGATCTTTCCAATGCGGATCTTTCCAATGCGGATCTTTCCAATGCCGACCTTCGCACAGCCAACCTCATAGGCACAAATTTCACGCGATCACAGCCATGGAAAGCGAGACTGTATGGGTGAATCCCCAAACACTGGAATAGATCAGGGGAATGATGACACGAAGATCAAAAGCATTGAGAATTTGTTGAAAACGTGTCGCGATCTGCAAAACAAACATCATGATGATCAGCTTTATTTTCGGGGAGAATGTTGCGACTCTTGGGAACTTCGACCCTCTATAATGCGGAATACAACAGAGGATAAATCTACACTTCGTGCCTCGGAGGGCGAGATGCTACTTGATCTTATGGCACGTCAGCCGGAGGCGTTTAGGGGTTTGAACTCGGCGATTGAGCAATGGGTGCTCGCGCAGCATCACGGGCTTAAAACACGCCTCCTCGATATAACTCGAAACCCACTCGTCGCTCTGTTCAATGCTTGCGAGAAATACGACGCTAACAGCAAGGATGGTCGTCTGCATATCTTCGCAGTGCCGAAGGATATGATCAAGCCGTTCAACAGCGACACGATCAGCGTCATCGCCAATTTCGCAAAACTCCGTTATGGCGAGCAAAACCGGTTATTGGGCATAACAGAGGAAGATACTGGTGAGGGCAACAGCTTGAGTTTCGAAGGCGAACACTCCGAAATTATGAGGCGTCTCTACCATTTTATTCGACACGAGAAACCGTATTTTCTGGAGGAAATTGCTCTCAGAGATATATTTCGCGTTTTTATCGTTGAGCCGCAGCAGTCTTTTGAGCGCATCAGGGCACAATCTGGTGCCTTTCTCATTTCGGCATTTCACGAGCGATTCGAGCGCGATGAAATCCTGAACTGGAACGCAGAGTTTACAGTTTACGACCATTACATGTTGACGGTGCAGGATGCGAACAAGCGGGACATTATGAACGATCTAAGCCTTCTAAACATCACCCGCGAGAGTCTTTCCCCCGGTCTTGACGAAGCCGCAAAGGCGGTCACGCAACGTTATTACGAAGAATGAGACGCGGACAGTGGGCGACAGGGCATGCTGACGAATAGTGGTTCAATTCACAAATACGTATAAAGAAAACAGCCATCCACATTGGATGGCTGTTTTGTGTTGGGTTCTGTCTTGGCGGGTCAAATCCTCGAACAGCGCGTAGCATATCTGCTCTAAGTCTGCTTACGAGATGGCAAAAAAGCTTGGGAGCTATTTAAAATAAGCTCCTAATTTGATATTCTGCTCGGGATTGCTGGTAATTTTTGGATATTCTGTGACGATGTCTTCAAAAGCGACTACGGGCGTTACAATGGGTTCGCCTGTCAGCTTTCCCTCGGTGAGTAGCCGCCAGCAGGTGGCGTAAACGCGTTTTTCGTCCCATCGGGGATATTCCCGGTTGGGGTCGCTGCAGGACCGCGAAAATATGAGATTGGGGCGGTTGTAATGCGCTTCTGCGCCGAGATCCAGTCCGGGGCCATAAGGTGCTGGCGCAGCGCCGGCCACTACATTGCCCCCAAATGCCACGCCGCGTATGGCAGCTTGTAGAGCGTGTACATTGGCGCTGTAGTCAATTGCTACATCTACTCCCCGGTTCCCGGTTGCTTTTTTGATTTCCACGCCTGCATCACAGGTTGTGGGGTCAAGGATCAGATCGGCACCGCAGATTTGGGCTACTTTTTTGCGGTTTTCCAATGGATCGACCGCGATGATTGGATATGCCCCGGATAGTTTGGCGATTTGTACGACCATCAGGCCAATGGCTCCCATTCCAAATACGGCGACTGCGTCTCCGACTCTTACCTGTCCATCTCTGATCGCACACATGGCAAAATCCGCCGGGTCCAAACAGACTGCGGATTTCCACGAAAACCCCTCTGGTACTTTCCAGCACCGTTCTGTCGAGATGACATGAACTTCTCGAAATGGTCCGTAGCTCAGCACTACGTCGCCTTCTGAGAACCCATCTACGCCCTCGCTGATTACAGTGCCTATAAACATATTGCCCGTCCGGGACGACCGCCCTTTGCCCGTGTTTGGAAATACCTGGAGTTCCGGATCATAAGGTCCGCGTTTTGCGCTGTCACCTTTTATGCCCGATAGCTCGGTTCCGTGCTTGGCAGCAGCGTACAGGCTCTGCACTTTCATCTGTCCTTTTCCAACTTTTGGTACCTCGTATTCCCGCAGTTCCATCTTTTCGGGCGATAGGGCACATACTTCCAGTGGCATGGGATCCTCCTGTTAAAAAATCAACGGAGCGGTGTACAACTGCGTCAGCAGTTCATCAACGAATCAGCGAATCGACGAATCAGCGACGGAGTTTGTAACAACTTTGGGTGGTTGGGCGGGGTTCGTCTATTCGTCTATTCGCACATCAGGGAAATGGCTGAGATAGACAATCCAGCCTGAGATTTTTCGTTGATAGATTCAGCGCGGACTTCGATGGTGTAAAGGCCGGGTTCGTCGAGCTGGATCGGGCCGATAATGGTTGCGGCTTCGGGAAAATACTGCGCTTTGGGGCTGTCGCTCCAGGCGTCGGGTGTGATGGTTTTGCGGAATGTTTTGCCCGCAATATCAACGCGCACTTCATGGCCGCCTGTCCATTCGCGAGCGCGGCGAAGTGCGCTGGTGTGAACGCGGACTTCAAACGTGCCGGGTTCAGAAACTTTGAAGTCGCAATCGATCCAGTTGGATGTGTCAAACCAGTCTTCGATAACGCCGCTTTCGCCAATGCGAATTTGCGTTCCCGATTCGGGCGTGTGCAAGTTCGCCATGCTGGCGATCATGGTGATAGAGCCGTCGGTTTGCTGGAGGGCGGTTTGATCGACATCGGGTGCGCCATCGAGTTCGAGGGCGACGACCGAGACGTTTGGATCGGGGCATTCGGGCAGGCGCAATGTTAAGATATCACAATCGCTGTCGCGGGTTTGAGAGATGTCGATGTGCGCGCTTTTGTCGGCGAGTAAGGTCGCTTTTGTAACGCGGTTGCGCAGGCCGAGAAGGGTGAAATTCTCGCTGGGCCATGTGGTAAAGAGCAAGTAGAGACGGTTGTCTTTTTGCGTGATACCGCCCCAGGGAAATTCATAGGGATATGGCGTGGCTTTGGTGCCGTAGATCGCTTCGCCGTTGGTTTTCATCCATTCGCCAATGGCGCGAAGGCGATTGATACTGGGCTGGGGCACACTGCCGTCGGCGCGCGGCCCGATGTTGAGCAGGTAGTTGACGCCTTTGCTGGTGAGTTCCACGAGAAGATGGAGCAGTGTTTTTACGCTTTTCCAGTTGTGGTCATCGGTTTTATAGCCCCAGGTATCGTTGAGGGTGGCGGGTGTCTCCCAATAGCCTTCGAGACGACCGGTGGGGATCTGGTTGTCGCCCAGGCTACCGTAGTCCCCCACGCCATTGCCCACGCGACCGCTTACGAGACAGTCGGGTTGCAAACCGTGGACAAGACGGGAGAGGGATTGGCTCTGTTCCAGGGAAATGGAGACGGGAGTGTCGAACCATATCAGGCCAATGGGTCCGTATTGCGTGAGCAACTCGCGCACCTGGGGTTTGGCTTTGTTTTCGAGATAATAGGCGAAATCTTTGGTCGCGGGATCAAAATCCCAGTTGTTTCCAGAGGCGTTGGGATCGTGCCAGTCCTGATCTTGAGAATAGTAGAAGCAGAGGCGAATGCCGTATTTTTGGCAGGCTTTGGACAGGTCTGCCATAATGTCTTTGCCATAAGGCGTGGCATCGACGATGTCGTAGTCGCTGCACGGGGAGTCATACATGGCAAAGCCGTCGTGGTGTTTGGCGGTGATTACGAGGTATTTCATACCCGCATCTCGTGCGAGTTTGGCAACCGCATCGGCGTCGAATTTTATTGGATTGAATTGTGAGGCGAGTTGTTCGTATTCCGCGGCGGGAATTTCCGCACGGCGCATAATCCATTCCCCAATGCCCTCTATGGCTTTGCCTTTCCATTTGCCCGCGGGAATCGCATACACGCCCCAGTGAATGAACATGCCAAACCGCGCTTCTTCCCACCATGCAATGCGCTCGCGGTCGCGTTTGGTCTGTCGCGTTTTTGCTGCGGTATTCATAATGTCTCCTTAGTGTATGGCTGAAAACTATTCTTCCACTGCTGCTGCGACTGCGTTGGAAACCCGTCGCAGGAGGCTACCTCCAGCGACCATCTGATTGGTGAGTACGACGCAACTGAGCTGACGTTCGGCGTCTGCCCAGGCTACTGTGCCGGTCGCTCCGGTATGTCCGAAGGTTCGCCGCGATACCAGGTCGCCCCAAAAGCCCCATACCCGCGCTCCGGATACGCCCCAACCGATTCCCCAGGGTGCATTGAGTGCCCCGTTTTGATCTTGCGTCATTGTCGCGACTGCGGCGCGGCTGAAGATGCGCCGATCGCCATAAGTACCGCCGTTGAGCATGGTTTGCAAGAGGATCGCCAGATCGCGTCCGGTGCTGTGCATGCCGCCCCACGGTGCCCCAAAGTCGCGCCAATACGGGGAATTCCACCCCCAACTCTGTTGCTCTTCGTCCTCTTCGGCGTCCGTTCCGCACCATACCAGGTCTTCAAGTGTCCAATTACCCATGCCCAATGCGCTTCGCGCCATTCCCAGCGGCGCGAAAATTTCCTCGCGCTCGAAGTCGCGCAATCGCTGCCCGCTGACTCGTTCGACTATTTCTGCTGCGAGCAGGATGCCCATGCTCTGGTAGCAAAAATCGGTTCCCGGCTTGTAGAGCAAGGGGGTCTGGAGTGCCCGTTCGACGAAGCCAGCTACGGGTGTATGCGCCTGTCGCAAGCTGGTGTTTTCGGGTAGCATGTCGGGCATGCCGGATATGTGCGAGAGCAAGTGGCGCACTTTGACGGCGGGACGGTCGCCGCCGGTGTATTCGGGTAGATAATCGATGGCCGGGTCGTTGAGTGAGATCAGACCCCGATCTACGAGGATCATCAGCGCGCAGGCTGTAACGGGTTTGGTGATTGAGGCGAGGAGAAATATCGAGTCCGCATCGACTGGCTGGCGTGTGCGAGGGTGCTGTTGCCCGCATCCCCGGGCGAAGACTTCCTTGCCGTGCCGCGCAACTGTCAGCGAGGCCGCACCAATTTGCCCGGTTTCTGTAGCGGTTGTGAGCAGGCCAAAGGCCCGTTCGAGTTGGTCGGATGATATGCCAGCGTCCTGGGGGGCAGCTACTACGAGTGTGTTATTTGCCATGTTATCCTCATTTTATTTTTTTAGAATGTCTTCATCAAGTAGATCTGCCATTGTCAAGATCTCCGTTTTTATCGCGCTCATAAACGACATCATCGCCAAACCGCTTCCGCCCCTTTGCTGCAGGACCAACGATGTCCAACTGTCCTCTGCCCATCACGGCTTCTCGCGAGCCATCCCGCTCGGGATCGGCATAGCGTACAAACCACGCATCCAGATCGGCCTGTAGCGATTCTCGAATGGGCTGGTGTTTTTGTTCTGCGATCAGGTTTTGTCGCTCGTCTGGGTCGTTTACCAGGTCGTAGAGTTCATGAGGACCATAAGGGTAGCGATGGATGTACTTCCATTCGGCGGTGCGGATCATTCGCGTGGGACCGTATTCGTCAAATACAACCACCCGGTCGTCGCCACCTATTTCTCGCCCTTCTAATAACGCAGAAAAGCTGCGCCCGGGAAGGGAATTGGAGTCGGGGTTTTCTACGTTGAGATAGTCCAGCAAGGTCGGCATGATGTCGTAATGGCTGTGCAGTGAGGAAATAACTTTGCCTTCGGGAACGCGACCTGGACGCGAAAAGAGCATGGGGACTTTCACCGAGGTGTCGAACATGTTTGGCGGGAATGTTCCATTGCCTTTGCCGTAAATCCCGTGATGTCCCATGTTCATCCCGTTGTCGCTTGTAAATGCGATGAGTGTGTTTTCTCGCAGTCCATTGGCTTCCAGCCAATCCAGCAATCTGCCCACGTTGGCGTCCATCGCGGTCATTGCGGCAAAATAACCGCTGAGTGTTTCACTGCGTTCTTCTTCCGTAAATCCCAAAGAACCCGATGATCCCGTCTTTGACAACTGCTGCGGATGCATGGGTTCATCGGGGGTTGATTCAAAAGGACAGTTTTGATAATAATCTTCGAATAACTCAGGCGGATGGTGTTCGCGTCCCCAGGGTGCATGAGGCGCTGTGTAGTGAACGTTCAAACAGAACGGTTGATTTGCATTTTCCAAAAAGTCCAGTGCATTATTTGTAATCAGATCGCTCACATAATCCGATGTTTGATACGCTTTGCCATCGCGAATCATCGGGGGATTGTAATACGGTCCCGCGCCACTTGCGTGAACATCCCAAAACGCAAAACTTTTCTGCGGTTTTTCCGAATAGCCCAGATGCCATTTGCCACTTAAACCGCACGTATAACCCCGTTCAGACAGGATATCTGTATATGCGGTTTGTCCCGATAGATATTCGATAGCTCGATCATCTGCGCCGTAGATATTTGAATTGCCTGCCCGCAAAAAATCCTGTACACCGTGTTGCGATGGAATGCGGCCCGTTAAGATGGAAGCCCGAGCCGGCGAGCAGACCGGCGATGCACAAAAGAAATTCTCAAAGCGCAATCCCGTTGCAGCCAGTCGATCCAGATTGGGCGTGCGAATTTCCGAATTACCCGCACATCCCATCGCCCAATATCCCTGATCGTCTGTTAAGATAAAAAGCAAGTTGATTTGTTCAGACATGGTATTTATTCCGTTTGTGAAAGACCTATTCTCGCCCCAGTATTTTTAACAGGCGATCTGGCCGGCGGGTGATGATGCCATCTACCCCGTTTTCAATCAGCATTCGCATTTTCGTTTCGTCATCTACAGTCCATATTTGTACTTGCATATTGTTTTTGCGCGCCCCAGATAAAAGACGTGGATGGCTGCCATTTATCGGTCCCATTTTTAGTGGGAACTGCAATACTTCGACATTGGGCTGATAAACCGCGCTCAAATGCAGCCAGCACAGGGCGTAAAAAATCATTCCTTCCGTCATTCCTGGCGATGTTGCTACTTCGGGAAACTGCTTGCGAAAACGCTTCAATGTCCCGGTGTCAAAACACGCGACCAGCACGCGGTGTTGCATCGCATGGTGGCGAATCAGGTTGCCAAATGCCGTGACAATATCCGGCTCTTTCTGTTTGATTTCAATGGTCATTCGCATGTGCGGAAAAGACGCAAAGACTTCGTCCAGCGTTGGTGGTACAATTCCTTTTCCGCGATAGGGAAAAGTCGCGCCCTTGTCAGCCGACCATTTGTATCCCGCATCTAACTGTTTCAATTCTGCAAGGGTCAAATCATTCACACGCGCGTTGCCATTGGTTGTGCGCGTTACGGTCTCGTCGTGAAAGACCACGATATGACCGTCTTTTGTACTGCGGATATCCATTTCCAGCATATCCACGCCGAGATCTACCGCGTGTTGAAAAGTATATAGCGTATTTTCGGGCCACAATCGCCATCCCCCCCGGTGTGCAATCACTTCAACACCCGCGTTTTTTTTGATGAAAGGATGATCGGGCATCGGTTTCCTCCAAATGGATAGCACAACACACAGTGCAGTGAACAACAATATAGAGAGGAGCAAAATTTTAGCGATTCGTTTCACTATAGGAGAACCGTATCAAACCGTCTGTGTATTCTGAATAGTTTCGCGCTTGATTTCTCGAAGGTGCGTTGTTACTTTGATCAGTTGAAAATCCAATTTATCGGAAAATTTATGTCCCGAACATTTATCAAATTTGCCCTTACGGGTTTATCGGGGGTATTTGTCAATCTCGGTTCGTTCCAGTTCCTGCTCAATCTCGGTGTGAATAAGCTGCTGGCATCGCCAGTTGCTATTGAGCTGTCGATAATCTCAAATTTTCTGCTCAATAACTACTGGACTTTCCGCGATCGCGCACTGGCGGGGAGAAAACGCATTCGAGGTTTGAAGTTTAACCTCGTTTCACTAGTGACTCTCGTGCTGAGTTATGGCACGTTTGTCTCGCTTTCCTTTCTTTTGCCAGCAGTGCCAGCGGTCATTTTGCAGGGGTGTGCGATTGCCCCAGCCACATTGTTTAACTATTTTATCAATTCCCGCTGGACATTTCGCGAGGTGACAGACGAGCGAGCAGAAGATAAGGAGGACGGTAAGCAATGAATCGCGTGGATGCCCAAATTGAAGCATTTAAGCCCTTGCGCGATGGGATCGCACTGACCGCATCAGTTGTCGCCCCGTTTGTGCTTTATGTGCTTACTATGCCGCGCACTGTTGTTTTGGAAGATGACGGCTTGTTTCTCATGGCCGGCGCGCACCTCGGTGTGGCCCATCCACCGGGCTATCCGCTCTATACCCTTATTGTCTATCTATTTACGCAATTGCCTTTTGGCAGTGTTGCTTTCCTCGGCCATTTGTCCAGCGCGGTATTGGGCGCGCTCACCTGTGGCTGCGTTTATGTGTGTGTCCGCCTGTTGGGCGCATCGCCAATTCCGGCCCGGACCGCCGCCTGGCTGTTTGCCGCTTCTGAGCATTTCTGGGCGCAGGCTATTATCGCCGAAGTTTATACGCTCAATGCACTGTTCTTTTTTGGCCTTTATGCGCTGCTTTTGTACGGCGTCCGCCAGCCACAGCGCACCGGGATCTGGATTGCTGCGGCTGGCGCTTATGGATTGAGCCTGACCAACCACTGGCCGCTGATGGTGCTTTCAACGCCGGGTTTAATGATATTGGTTTTTCCCATTTGGCGCACCTTGTATCGGAAACTGCCGCTACTTTTTGGAGTTTCCCTGCCGTGTGCGGCATTGCCTTATGCCTGGATGGTCTGGCGGTCGCATCAAGATCCTCTGATCAATTTTTACGGCTCTATCGATACGTTGAAAGAATTCTGGCATTATTTCAGTCGGCAGGGCTATGCCCATATAGATGCCAGCCCCAGCGCGGGATGGCAGGACCGATTCGGGTTCATGCAATGGCTGGGCAATGAGTTTTTGTGGCAATTGACGCTGCCGGGATTTGCACTCGCTGTGTTCGGACTGATCGTTCTGTTTCAGCGGCGGCAGATCGCAAAAGCAGGTTCGGGGTTGCTGGTGTTTTTGGGCAGTAGCATTGTACTGATCGCCCTGCTGGGTTTCGATTTTGATTTTTTTTGGGGCGCGATTTTTCGTCCCTATTCTCTGTTGTGTTACGGCATAGCGGCTCTGTGGTTGGGCGTTGGATTGCAGGTTGTTCTCGACTGGTTGGCAGAACGGTTGCCTTCCAAATTTGCCCGTGGACCAGGACTCGGACTTGCTATGGTAGTGCTGGTGGGCGCGGCGATGGTTGCGTGGTCGGTGCACGAACACTGGCGGGTCAATGACCGATCCGATAGCGACTTTGCCGAGCACTATGCAGACATGCAATTGGATATTTTGCCGGAGGACGCGGTCCTGTTTGTATTCGGCGATGCAACCGGGCCGATGGGCTATTATCAATACATCGAGAACCGCCGTCCAGATGTGGCGTTGTACAATCTTCAGGGACTCGTATATGGCAAACGTCTCTACGATCCATTCCTGCCCAAAAAGAAAAAGCAGGAGGTTTTGGAACAATTCACCGATTCGACAGAACGCACCCTCTTTTTTCCTATGGATTACGACATTTTTCCCGACCGCCGGGGACGGATCTATGGTTTTCTCATGGAGGTGGTTAAAGATGGCAAGCCGGGTACCATAGAAATAAAACGCCATCCGCGTGGAGAGGAATATTTCACCTATCTGATGCATTTGCAACCCATTGATCGCTGGGAGCGCGTGCGGCGAAACGGATTGTTGTTCCAGTACGGGCGATATTTGGGTTTGATTTATTTTTCAGGCGATCCGGGGCTCCTCAGTTCAATGCAGGAATTGTTTCGCCTCTCAGAGAGAAGTTACGCCTGCCTCATCGGGATGGCTGCCACACTTATAGAGCATGGGAATAGCTCGCACTGGGAACAGGTCTCGGCGTGGTTAGACAGGGCGGAGACCCTCAAACACGAGGCATTGAAAAAGCAAACCCTGGCGCGGCTGTACTACTTGAAAGGAAGTCTGCTGCAAAAACAGGGCCAGAGGGTAGAAGCTGTCGCGTCTTTTGGGAAATCCCGCGACATATATCCCCATCCCGATAATAAGGCGCTCGGGGCCCTCGAACAATACAAGGTCAATTTCAAAGGGGTCAATCCGCCACGTCGGGAAAGCCCAAAACCCGTTTTGCCGTTCCCCCCATAATTTCTGCTTTTTGCTGCGCGTTCAAATCCGGTAGCAATTCATCAATTACCTGCACGAGCTTATCATATCCCGGATCTTCCAGAATCCAGGGAAAATCCGTCGCCCACATCAATTTGTCTGCGCCGAACTTGGAAAGCAGTGTTTTGTGCCAGCTCTGCAGGTCGCGATAGGGCCATGCCTCCTGGCTAAATGCATATTGTCCCGATAGATGTACGCAGATATTTGGGTATTCGTGCAAGCCCAGCATTGAGTAGCGCGTCAGCGGCGGTATGGGGGTATTGATGTGCGGCCGACCTTCGTTGTCCCAGGAAAACATTCCCTCGCCCGGACAGACCATCAGGTGGTTAAATACAGCGCGAATTTCGGGAAATGCCCGAACCATAAAGGCGACTTGATGCGCGTCTTTTGCCCGAATATACAGCCACATCACGTAGTTTTTTTCAGCCGCGTGTCTCCAGATGCGATACGACGTAAATGTTCGTACATCCATTTGGGATAGGGGATCGGCAGGACCGCCAATTTCGTTAATCCTGAAGCCGATAATATCCCCATTTTCAGCCAACTGGTCCATGTGGTCTTCTGGCGCGTCCCATTTGTCCCGAGGAATCAAGCCAATTCCCCGGAAGCGATTGGGATAGGTCTTCAAACAATGCTGCAAATACTGGTGGTGCGGCAATTGTTCACCGCCAATCTGCGTCAATACTGCCTGATTGACCCCATTGGTCGCCATGACCTCCAGCAATTTTTCCGCTGTCTCTGCCCTGTCTGCTGGACACTGATCATTCACCTCGCGGGGAAATTCGTCCGATAGTTTTTCAAATACATGCAGGTGCGAATCAATAATAGGCATACTATCATCTTTCATCCAGGCTGAACAACCGCCTGCGGTCTGGCGTTATGCATTTATCTGCAATGGCTGCAAAATGTTTGGTCGATATACGATCCTTACTCCACTTTTCGTAAATGATGATAATCGACTTGCGCGGCTTTAACGTGCGGTTGACCATTGCGGTGTGCCATCCATAAGAATTGAATAATACCACATCGCCCGCTTTGCCGGGATACACTTTGTGCCCCGGCATTGAATCGAGTGGGCGAACCACGGGACACAGCCCAGCGTCGGGTTTATGGCTGCCCGGCACATATCCAAATGCACCGCCGTCGGCCGGAACATCCTCGATATAAATCTGTACCTTCATGTGGAGCGGTGTCGTATGCGGTACATCAGGATGCCAGCCCACATAACTGATGGGTGAGACCGGCAGGGTTCGCACTTGCGGCGCGAGCAAGATCAGATCTTCATCGGCGAAATCCATCAAGAACCCGTACCAGCCCGGATAATCGATCAGGTCGATAAATACGTCGTCCTTTTCCAATGGCTTTGGAATATCAAAATGGGCAGCCGGACGCGTGCCTT
The DNA here is from genome assembly GCA_965205975.1 of Candidatus Latescibacterota bacterium. GTDB lineage: Bacteria > Latescibacterota > UBA2968 > UBA2968 > UBA2968 > VXRD01. The sequence continues at coordinate 2,346,088 of OZ242195.1, read as the reverse complement.
TCGCAATTCCCTCCAGCCACTCGCGCCTGGCCTCGGCGGCACATCGGTCAAATGACGCCTGTAACCGCGCGAGGTCTTCTCCCATAATTGCATTTTCTAAAAACAACACCCCGTTGTCTTCCCATTCCTGCCGTTCAGCATCTGTTGGCCGTCTCATACGCATCTCCTGACAAGTGTTCCGCGATACCATATACACGCCGCGAACAATTAATTGGACAAAGGCGGTGAAGTCAAACAAAAAAGCCTCGGATAAAATCCGAGACTTGGGCGAATCAACGGAATGGATGTGTGTTTACGGCACGGGCGACCAGCGCGGAAAGCGCGCACCAAGGGGGATATTGGGAATAGAAAAAGCATTGGCCCCATCTACATTCATGACCTTAATGGTCGAAAATCCCGAGATTAGATCTGTTGCATAACTGTGAAATTCAAATGCAATTTGCTTCCCATCTGGCGACCAGGTTGGATTGCGTAATGCTTCGAGAGGTTGGGAAGACGTGAGACGGCGCATATTTGAACCATCCCGATTCATCACGTAAATCTCGTACTGTGCCAGGGGCGTTCTCGTGCCTGTTGAAGGGGGTTGATGGCGATTGGATTCGAACGCAATCTGTGTACCATCTGGCGACCATGCAGGTGATGCGTGTAAAGTGCCATTGCCATCTGTCAAACGCATTGCGCCTGTACCATCGACATTGGCGACATAGATATCGATTCCCTGACCGCGGTGTCCAGCCTGATAGGCAAATTTGGTGCCATCTGGCGACCAGACGGGCAGTTGCTCTTCCATATCTGTATTGATCAGCACCTTTTCGTCAGAGCCGTCAATATTGACGATATAAATATCCCAAACTGTCTCATCGCTGCGCCATGCTTGAAAGAGAATTTTTTGTCCATCTGGCGACCAGGATGATGCAAAATCGCCCCCCGAATCTTCAACCACACTGCGGATATTGCTGCCGTCGGTATTCATGACAAAAATGTTGAAATTGGCATTGCCACTGCGGTTTGAGGCAAAGGCGAGTTGTGTGCCATCTGGCGACCACGATTGCCCGGAATATTCAGCCAGGTCGTCCATGGGATTAAGATTGATCGGATTTTTCCCATCGGGATCTACAATATGAAGATGAAAACTGCCCGTTTGCAGGTTCTGTTTTATATATGCGATCTGTCCAGGGCCACCCGGTATTGCATCTGCGTCGGGTTCTCCCGGTCCCGTGATGTCCGATGGTGTGTTTCCACAAGCAGAAAGAGCAAAAATACAGAGTGCAAAAATGCCTCTGATGTAATACCACCGTGTACGAGACTGGTGCATTTTGATTCCTTTATTTTATCTATTTACTCAGGCCGTTTGCGACTTTGTTGATGGCGGCGGCGGTGTCGCGGATGTCTTTTTCGTCGAGGTGCTCGTGCAAGCCCCATACAACGACTGTACTCAATGCCTGTACTGCGCCGGGAACAAGTTCTGGGCCATAGTTATATTCGCGGCTTGTCACGCCGTGGTGAAAGGGGAATCCGCTGTTTCCATAGGTGCGTTTTTCGGTCAGATAATTCCCGCGCATAAAAATTGGATCTTTAATATAATGCGCCCCCATGGATACGCCTTCGGCGCGTACGGCTTTGCAAAATTCATCGGGATCGTGGCCCGTGACGTGAAAAACAAAATTCCACCATGAAACTTCGCGGTCTCCCTCGTATGGAACGGGCGTTATTCCCGGCGCATCGGCAATCAGTTCACACAGCAATGCGCCTAATTCGTGACGTCTTTCGACTACGCCGCGCACCTTTTCCAACTGTGCGAGGCCAACCGCGCCCTGCATCTCGGTCATGCGATAGTTGGGTGCGACAAAAGCGTGATCGCGATCGGCCATATATTGATAATCCCATCCTTTATCGGAAAATAGCTTGAGGCGAATATAGGTTTCTCGGTCTTGTGTGACTGTCATCCCGCCATCGCCGGTGGTCATGTGTTTGGACTGCTGCAAGCTAAAACAACCCATATGTCCAAAAGTTCCCACATAGCGACCTTTGTATTTGGTGGCGTGACATTGGCTACAATCTTCAATTAGCGCAATGTGGTATTTTTCTGCAATTTTTATCACTTCTTCGACATTGCAGGGGCGCCCAAACAAGTGTACGAGGATGATTGCGCGCGTTCGGTCTGTAATATTTTCTTCAATCGATTCGGGTGTCATGTTCATTGTCAGGGGATCGACATCGGCAAATATGGGCACGGCATTTTGAATTAAAATGGGCATTACGCTGCCCGGATCGGTAATGGGCGCGGTGATGATTTCGTCCCCCGGTTCGGGATCGACAACGCCCACTGCCAGGTGAATGGCCGCCGTGCCGCTCGTTGAACTTTGTGCGTATTCCATTCCGTAAAATTCGGCAAATTGTTTTTCAAAATCTTTGACATAGGTGCCGCTCTTGCCAAATAAATTTTGACTGCGCACGGCGTCCAACAACAATTCCTCTTCTTTTTTTCCAAATGGCTCGCGCGAAGGGAAGGGGGATGTGCGCGTTTTTTGCCCGCCATAAAGAGCTAATTTTTCGTCCATATTCCGTCTCCGATGCCTTATGCCGCTTGTAAGGGGGCCAATTCTTGGGGGTCCAGTAAGGGTAAATTCAACCGCTTGAGAATACTGTTGATCTGATCCAGTGTGACTTTGTCAGGTGCTGTGATCTCTAAGCCAATCGGACGACCATCGGCCTGATAATCCACCAGCAAGCCAGACCCCATAAGTTCTGTTCTGGCACTCTTAGCACCAGGTTCTCTCGGCAAATACAAATAGGCTACGAGTGGTTTACCTTTTCGAAATGTCACTTCTAAATATCGAGTTTTCATCGGGTACCTTATGTGCGAAAAGCGGTTATAACCACCAATAAGTGATCGTCTTCATCTGGCTCAACAATAATTATCCAATCGTCTCGACGATGTCGCGTTTGAATCATATACCGTCCTTCAATTTCATCTGGTTCAAAAGCATCAGCGCGATCCAGCATGGTTCTCAGATCGATTTCAGTGAAATCTCTTTCTTCCATTCGCGTTTCAACATGCGGTGTTATTTCCAGTTCCCAATCCCACCACATTGGCCAATTCATCGATCCTCTATTCATATCGCAAAGCTTCGACCGGGTTTGCGCGTATCGCTTTGAGGGCCTGAGTGGCAACCGTTGTAACAACCACTATAAACATAACAAAACTACCGAGTAGAAATGTAACCAAACCCAGCTCAATGCGGTAGGGGAATGTTTGCAACCATTGATTTATCGAGTAATAGGCGATTGGAAACGCAAAAAGGCTTGCAAGGGCGATGTAGAGGACAAATTCCCGCGAGAGTAGAGACAAAATTTGCGCCTGGGATGCGCCCAATACTTTGCGAATGCCGATTTCTTTGGTGCGTCGTGCAACAATTAGTGTAGCCAGTCCAAACGCACCGAGTCCTGCGATGAAGATGGCAAACCCCGTCGCGTATGGAAATCGCGAACAACGCCGATGATGTTGATCGCCGAGTACACGCGATGTCTGGCGAGGTTGCGAATCGCCGTTTTTAGATAGCTTTTGAACATCCTTCTGGTCATCCCGTGGGTTAAAGACAAGTACCGAGTGCAATAGCCGAGATAGGGACGCCTCTCTCACGGGTCTCTTACGCAAAGGGTTTGCGGTCGTCTTCCCATTTTCGTCCGACGGGGCGGAGTTGTCCGGCGCCGCTGACAGTGTAATCGCGCCCGTCTTTGTCGGGAACGCTGTAGGTTGCAAACCACGCTTCCATCTGCGTTTTCATCGTTTTGATGCGGCTGGTTTGTGCGTTGTCGTCAACGAGGTTGTTGCGCTCGTCGGGATCGTTTTGCAGGTCGTAGAGTTCGTTGGGGCCATCGGGATAGCGGTGTACGTATTTCCATTCTGCCGTGCGGATCATGCGCGTCGTGCCGTATTCGTCGTATATAACGACATTGTCGCGTCCGGGATCTTCTTCGCCTTTCAGCGCGGCGAGGAAGGATCGGCCGGGGTAGTTGCGGTCTTCGGGTAGGGGCAAGTTGAGATAGTCGAGGAGGGTGGGCATAAAATCGTATCCCGAAGCCATTGCAGGCTGCACGCTGCCTTCGGGGATGACGCCAGGATGGCTGGCCAAGAAGGGCACTTTGATGGAGTTTTCATACATATTTAAGGGGCGCGTGCCATTGCCCTTGCCCCAAAAGCCGTGATGACCACAGGAAAAACCATTGTCGGAGGTGAAGACAACGAGGGTGTTGTCGCGAATTCCTTTGTCCTCAATTTTATCGAGAATGCGCCCTATGTCATAATCCATTGCGGTGACAGCGGCAAAATAACCTTTGAGACTCTCGCGGTTGCCCAAATTATTGCTCAAGCCACCCGCCCAGGGATGTGGATCTTCTTGTGGGCAGGATTCAAATGGGCAATCGTCGTAGGAATCGACAATATCCTGGGGATGCCCAGTCCAGGGGCTGTGGGGCGCTGTGTAGTGAACGCTGAGGTAAAAGGGATTGTCGTTATTGACGTGATTGTCGATAAATGCGAGGGCGTCGTCTGTGATGGCGGTGGTCACATAACCCGGTACTGTGACGAGTTCGCCATTGCGTACCAGTGTGGCGTCGTTGTAGGGACCACCGCCTTTTTCGTGGGCAAACCAGTGAGAGAAACCGTGCTGCGGCAAGGTGCTATTGCCCAGGTGCCATTTGCCCGATAGCCCACACGTCCAGCCGTGTTCGGATAGGATGTCGGTATAGCAGATTTCGTCCTGGAGATAAGAAGCCGCATCGGGACCCGTGTTGCCTTCGCGGATCCAGTCGTGTACGCCGTGTTGTGAGGGTATGCGACCGGTGAGAAAAGAGGCGCGGCTGGGCGAGCACACGGGGATGGTGACAAAGAAATTGTCGAAGCGAATACCCGTGGCGGCAATGCGGTCGAGATTGGGAGTGCGAATTTCTGGATTGCCATAACATCCGGCAGCCCAGGGTCCTTGATCATCGGTGAGGATAAAGATGATGTTGGGAGCCATTGGTTATTCCTTTCAATTTTGAGCTATACAGGAGCTTTATATACCGAGAGCGCAATGTACACGCATCGACCAAGCTTGTCAATAGTGAGCAAAAAAGGCCGGTTGCAAAAGCAATCGGCCTTTGTAATTGCGAGAAAGCTACGTGCGATTAATCTGCTGCGCGATTCAAATCTGCGCGAAATGCGCGGCGTTCGCGCCCGATGAGGCGGTAGAAGACGTTGATGATGTCTTCGAGAATATTGTAGCTGATGGGGACGAGCAAGAGGGTGATGACGGTTGCAAAGAGAACGCCAAAACCGAGGGATATGGCCATTGGCACCAGGAATTGTGCCTGAAGGCTTTTTTCCAATAGCAGGGGCGTGAGGCCGAGAAATGTCGTGACTGAGGTCAGGAGTATGGGGCGGAAACGCACGGCACCGGCTTCGCGGAGTGCATCGGAAAGTGGGTGGCCTTTTTCGCGTTGTTTGTTGATAAAATCGACCATGACCAAGCTGTCATTGACGACGATACCTGTAAGTGCAACGATGCCAAATACGGAGAGAATAGAGAGATTAAATCCAAGAGCGACATGCCCCCAGACCGCGCCGACGATTCCAAATGGGATGGCCCCCATCACAATGAGGGGTTGGACATAGGATTTGAAGGGAATGGCGAGCAAAATATAAATGATGAGCAAGGCGATAACAAAGCTTTGGGCCAGTCCCTGTAGCATTTCAGCCTGTTCTCTTTGCTGGCCTTCAAAATCGTAGCGCACGCGGGGGTGGTCTGCCAGTATTTGAGGCAAGACAGTGCGGGTGAAATCGGCAATGATTTCGTTTGCATTGGCGATGCTTATATCGACATCGGAAGTGACGTTGATAACTCTCTGGCGGTCGGTGCGGCGGATGGATGCGTAGCCCCGACCGAGTTCGGCACTCGCGGCTATTGAAAAGGGCACTTCGCCACCTTCCGTGCGAATGCGCATGTCTTCGAGATTGCCAAGGGAGCGTCGCTCTGATTCGGGATAGCGCACCATCACGCGGATGTCGTCGCGTCCGCGCTGAATGCGCTGTGCTTCTTCGCCGTAAAATGCCTGTCTGACCTGGCGCGCGAGGTCGGCCAATGTGATGCCCAGGGTTTCGGCCTGTCGGGTGAGGGAGAGTTTCACTTCCTCTTTCCCCGGGCGAAATGAATCGGCGATGTCAAAGACACCGGGATAGTCATCCAACGCGTTTTTGAATTTTTCGGCGACTTCGCGCAATTCGCCGTAGTCGGGGCCTGAGAACTGGATATTGATGGCTTCGCCACTTGAAAATAGCGAGGATGAGTAGGTCAGTTCGACCGCGTCGGGAATAGCGCCGGTGAGTTCGCGCCAGCGGTTGGCAATTTCCTCACTGCCGATGTTGCGATTTTCCGAAGGCACGAGTTCAATATAGACTTCGCCCAGATGTGCCGATGAAAATGAGGCGGTATTCCCGGTGGGCGGACCTTGTGCCGCGCGATAGGGTTGTTCGCCCACAGATGCGAAAACATGGCGAAATACCGAACCCGAATTCTCGCTTTCGATTTCGCGTTGAAGTTGGCGGGCTGACTCCTCCAGGCGACGCACTGCGGTTTCTGTCACCTCGGCAGGTGTGCCCTGGGGCATGGTGAGCATAGCTGCGATATTATCGGCTTCGACGTTGGGAAAAAAGACGAACTTGATCCACCCGCCGCCAACGAGGCCCACGGTGAGAAAGAGCGTGGCAACACCCCCTGCGAGGGTCAGATACCGCCATTGAAGTGCCCATTCGAGAAAGGGGCGATAATAGCGGTCAACAGCGATGAGCAAACCATCGGCCACGCCATTTTGAACGCGTTGCCACAGAGTGGCAATGGCGCGTTTGCGCGGGGGATCGCTGTCTTTTTTTGAATCTATTTTGGCGTGCGCGAGGTGTGCTGGTAAAATAAAGAGCGATTCGATGAGTGAAAATATGAGGGTGAGGATGACAATCATGGGAATGAGTCTCATGATTTTTCCCATGCTGCCTTCAACGGTGAGCAGGGGAGAGAAGGCAGCAATAGATGTGAGGATAGCAAAAATGACGGGAACATATACTTCTTGCGCGCCATCAATGGCTGCGCGCAAACCGCGTTTGCCCATTTGGTAATGGCGATAGATGTTTTCCCCTACGATGACCGCATCATCTACGACAATGCCGAGTACCACGATAAATGCAAAAAGGGAGATCATGTTGATGGAGATATCGAAGAAGGGCATCAGGCCGATTGCGCCGAGAAATGAGATGGGAATGCCCAGAGCAACCCAGAAGGCGAGTCGCAAACGGAGAAACATCGTCAGCGCGATAAAGACGAGGATAAAGCCCAGTTGGCCATTGTGCAGCATGAGTTCCAGGCGGTCGTTTAAGATGCGAGAAAAGTCTGCCCAGACGGTGAGTTTGATGCCATCGGGCATGCGTTGTTGCGTTTCATTGATATAGGCTTTGACTTTTTGGGTGATATCCAGAGCATTTTGATCGCCCACGCGATAAACCTTGACCGTCACGGTGGGTTCTGCATCAAATTGGGCAGATTGGTCTGTTTCGGCAAACCCGTCGATAACTGTGGCGACATCGCCCAGGCGAAGATGCGTGCCATCGGGACGGGAGCGCAAGACGAGCGATTCAAATTCTTTGCCACGATATGCCTGCCCTTTGGTGCGCAATAGGATTTCGCCGCCCTTTGTGCGAATGGCACCGCCGGGCAGATCAATAGAGAAGCGCCTTATGGCCATGGCAATTTCGCCAAAGGTGAGGTCGTAACGCCTCAGGTCATTTTCTGAGACTTCGATAGCGATTTCGTAAGGACGTGTGCTTACGAGATCTACTTGTGTGATGCCGGGAATGGTTGCAATGTCGTCTCTAACTTGCTCGCCAATTGTTTTGAGAGTTTTTTCATCTGTCGGTCCCGAGATAGCAACGTTGATGACCTGGCGGCGGTTGGTGATTTCTCGAATGATGGGTTTTTCCGTCTCCACTGGAAACGTGGTGATGGCATCTACGCGGGCTTTGACATCGTCGAGCAATTTGCGCATATCAGCACCCGACTCGAGTTCGATGTTGACAATACCGCTGTTCTCCGATGCCGTGGAGGTGATGCGCTCAATGCCGTCGAGACCCAGCACAGCTTCTTCGATGCGTATGCAGATGGATTCTTCGACTTCTTCGGGAGCAGCGCCCAGATAGATCATGGAGATATTAATCATGTCACTCGAAAACTCTGGGAATACTTCCATGCGAATGCGGGATACGAGAAGAATACCACCTCCCAGGATCAATACCATCAACAGATTGGCTGCCACGCTGTTTCGGGCAAACCATTCAATGGCATTTTTCATTTCATACCTCCAGTGCGCACGGTGCGTACGCGCATGCCATCAACGACGGTATCGATTGGCGATACGCAGAGTTGATCACCCGATTTTAGTCCGTTTCTGACAACGACTTTTTCTGCATCGGCGCGCAAGATGTCGATGGTTCGATAGTAGAGGCGATTGTCTGTAACTAAGAGAACGCGATTTTTACCTCGCAGTGCAGCGCGCGGGATGACCACGACGTTTTCCGCGTGATGGCCCAGGATTTCTGCTGTGACAAACATGCCCACAGCTAATGGCGGCGTGTTGCTATCGCGCCGGTGGTATGGATTATCTACGCGCCCGACGAGCGCGATCATGCCAGAGCGCGCATCAATTTCACCTTCAACGCGCACAATGCGTCCCATATAGGTGTGTTCCCGTCCGGCAAATGTGGCGTGAAAGCGCACATCGGGGCCTGAATTATGATGGGGATTATTGCGAAAGGAGAGCGGCAGGTCCAGATAAGCGAGTTGATCATCGGACACGGGCAGTCGCACTTCGGCATAGTCGATGGCGTAAATTTGGCCGAGCGGAGAACCGGGGTTGACGAATTGTCCGACATCGGCATTTTTGGTGCGAACACGTCCGGGATATGGTGCTCTAATTTGTGTGCGTTCGAGATTGAGGTTGGCGCGCATCAATGCGCTTTCGGCAGCAGCAATGGTCGCACGGACTTCGTCAATTTGTGGCTTGCGCAGAACCAGGTCGGTTGGCTCTCCATTGCCTAAGCGTTTCCATTCGTCACGGGCAATTGCGGATTCTTCTTCTTCGCGTGTCAATCGCAATCTGGCCTGTGCAACCTGAACCTGTGACTGTGCGACAGCGACTGCGTAATCGCGCGGATCAATGGTGAGCAGGACATCGCCTTTTTCAAAAAATCCCCCGTTGGCAAATGCGGGCGATACATCAATGATCTGGCCTGCCACTTGTGAAACGAGTGTGGTTTGCGTGCGCGGGGCAACTGTGCCTTGCGCTGGAATAACGAGTTGAAAGTCTGTGGGATAAACAGATTGAACGCGTACGAGCGGTGGGGGCACTTCCGTTGGTTTGGGCTGGACGACTTCCCGGCTTTTGACAAGTGCATAAGCACCCAGTACGCCGATGATCAGGACAATGATTGGAAGGTAGATTTTGAGTTTCACGATGTATTTTTCTCCTCGTCTATTTGTCTGAGGGAACTCGGGGGCGTTTAAATTCTTTTAGAAAGAGAGAATCGACGGTGGCTTGAAGGGTTATGAGTGCCCGCTGATGGTCGTCGGATTGTTGTAAGAGTTGGCTGGCCATCTGGCGTGCGCTATTGGCGTTGTCCTGCGCGCTTTTGAGGTCGCTTCTCAGTTCTGTAATCTGGCGATTTTGCACGTTTAGTCGTTCGTTGGCGTGGTCGAGCTTTTGCCGGGTGTTCCGCAATGTCTCGCGGTTTTTGGCGTGTTGTGCTTCCTCGCGCTTGAGCTGGTTTTGGGTTGATGCGTGAAGCGATTTTTCGGTGTTGAGGCTGTCCATATAGGCGCGGTGTGCGCGGGTTTCCCGATTTAAGTCGCTTTGTGTGAGGCGCAATTGTTCGCGTGTAGCGGCAAGTTCTGTGCGGGTGCGTTGGTGATGGGCGATTTCATTGGATAGCTTGCCCCGTACCTCGACTTCAGATCCAGTGAGTTCCGCTTTTTCATTGATTTGGGACATGAGGCGATCGGTTTGGTCGCCGAGTCGCTCGCGAAAAGCTGTGAGTTCTTGCTGGAACCGCGCCTGGGTATTTTCAAGGGTTTTCTCCTGGCGCGTGAGCGAGGTTTGCAAAATCAGGACCAGAAAAGTGATGACAATGACAGATGCGTAGCCCAAAAATCCGTAGAGCCAACGATTTTCAAGGCGGAAGAAGGATTTGCCTTCAATTTTATCGCGCTCTGAAATATAAAAAACAATGTACACACCCACGCCGAGCAGGATGAGTGTGCCGAGTGTGGAGAGGATGAGGATTTTCATAGTGTAGAGAGAATGATTTTCATAGATGATTTACTGTATGAGCTATATTCTGGACGAGCAGCAGTTTGCAAAGTTCCAAGAAGATTGAATAATAAATAGCAAGGTTTCGGCTTTAAACGCAAGTAGAAATACAAGGGTGTAGAAGCACAAAGAGCGCCGACGCGGTCTGCCGACGCTCTGATTTTTTTAGGGCTATGTGTTACAAGGCAAGCGGTGTATAATTTCTCATTTTAACTGCAATAGGTGGCAAGTCGCTTACTGTGAGTGGGATGCCGCAGCCGATTGAGTGCCTCCTCTTTGAGTTGGCGCACCCGTTCTCGGCTTACTCCCAGTTTGTCGCCTATTTGTTGATAGGTTGCGGGTTTTGAACTGCTAACTTCGGCGCGTTCTGCCGGGTCGCTGAAACCGTAATAGAGATGTAGAATTTGCCGGTCACGGTCGGGCAGGGCACTGAGCGCGTTGTGTATATCACTGTGCATAGTATCTTGAATATAGGCGTCTTCCGGAGACAATGTTTGGGGGTCCGATAGGGTTTCTTGCAGGGTGATAGCGCGTGGTGCGGAGTTTGCGGCTTCATCGTACATCGGGGTATCCAGAGATACGGTATTGTAAGCCGATTCGAGGGTGTGTGTAACTTTTTTTATAGGCAGATCGGTTTCCCGGGCGAGTTCATCGGCATCGGGTTGTCGGTCGAGGTGCTGAGTCAGGTCAGCTTCGACTTTGCGCAGTTTGTTGAGGTCGTTGACAACATTACCGGGAATCCGGATGGATCGTGTTTGAACTTCGAGGGCTTTGAGGATGTTCTGCCTGATCCACCAGACTGCGTAAGTAATGAACTTGTAACCCTTTTCGGGTTTGAATTTGCGGGCGGCAGTCATCAAACCCATGTTGCCTTCATTGATGAGGTCGGCCATGGGTAGCCCTTGATTCTTAAAATTTTTGGCAATGTGAATAACAAAGCGCAGGTTGCTGGTGATGAGCTTTTCGCGAGCATGCTCTCCTGCTCGCCGAGCACGAGCACCCGCATCTGGCAGGTCGCCCAGAGCAATTTGATCTGCCAGTGCTTTTTCTTCGTCTGGCGTAAGCAGTGGATGTCGTTCGATCTCCTTGTAGTAATAAGCCAGAGAGGGCTCATCACCCACATAGGGCGAGGTACAATCTGAAGCTTTGCGAAAGGCCTGCAGGACTGGGGTGCGATGCTGGTTCATTTCGGAAATCATGTTTCCTCCTTATGGTGTTCTGAGGTCCTATACCCTGTGCGGAACATCTGTTTGCTTTGGCCTCAGTTATGGCTGAGCAAGAATATAGTGAACATTTGTTCATAAGTCAAGAAAAAAATAACACAATAAATATTTGTTTATAAACAACTTATTGTGTTAAAAGAAAAAATATGTGCAGTATTTTGTGCAGTAGGGCAAAAAGCGCCCTCCAGGTGTATAGATCAGCCATCTACAAGTTCGTATATGCCCGAGTTTTTCATGTTTTCGCGGGTTTCAACTTTATAGACCCAGCATCGGTTGTGGGTCATGTCGCGCACGAGTTTGTCGGCATAATCAAAGACATATTTTGATGACGCTTCCATACCGACGTTGGGCATAATTCGCAGATCAATCAGACCCCGGCGGTGCATTTCTTTAAAAAATTCGCGTTCGGGATCATTTTCGTTGATGAGCATCGTGTGGTCAAACATGTGCTCCAACCATGCTTTGAGTTTTTTGAGCTTGCTAAAATCGACGACAAAGTGGTTTTCGTCGAGTTCGTTGCAGGTAAAATAAAATGTGATCTCGCGATTGTATCCGTGAATAAAGCGACAGTGTCCGTCGTGATACCCCTGACGGTGTGCACAGGGCAGATCGTGATATGTTTTTGTCGATGAGAACTTTCCCTTTCCCATGGGGATCCTTTCTGTTTACTGGTTTTTTGCAGTGCCGTCTTGTGGCGTGTAGCCCAATACTTCCCTGGTGGCATCAATTCCGAGATAGGATTTTTTGTGATCAGATACGCCATGTACAATGGCAAAGTCGGTATCTGCTTCCACGCATTTTTGAAAAAGCTGTGCGGTATCCCGTGGGCTGATGAGTATGCTGGGTTTGTCGGGGTCGTAAATTTCATTGGCATTCCATCTCGGGCCGCCCAGGCGCACACAGATGCAGGATAGTCCGTGGGTTTCGGAATATACCCGCGCAAGGGCTTCACCCCAGCATTTGGTGGCACCATAGACATTGGTGGGAAATACGGGTACATCCCATTCGATGGAGGAATCGCCCGGGTAGCCCAACACGGCATTGACCGAACTGGCAAAAACAATGCGCTTGCAACCGCCCAGGTGTGCAGCGTGAAAGGCGTTGTATGCGCCAATAATATTGAGGTTGAGCAAGGTTTCGTAAAAGTCGGCGCGCGGACTGCGATCGGCGGCGAGGTGTATGACGGTATGAATGCCTCGACAAGCAGCTTGAAATTCGTCGAGATTGGTAATATCCATCTGGACAAATTCTTCGTGATCTGCAAGATTTTCAACCGGGTTCACATCTGCAAGCCGAAGGCGATAGGTCGCGCCCCAATGCTGGCGCAACATGCCAGCGACAAAGCCCGCACCACCTGTGATGAGAATGTTTTTTTGTTCGGACATGACAAACCTTTCTGTAGTAGCTCCAGGCCTACCATCCATGTGTCCAGTGCCCACCCGTTGGGAACCAGATGAGATCGACAATAGACGAAACGATGACACCGGTGACATAGCCCACTGGCAGGCCAATAAAATAAGGTGCTGCGCGGCGGTATAGAGCAATGCCGCCGATACGCAGGAAAAGTGATTTGGCCGCCCAGGTAAGAAAAATGGAGAAGCTGTAGATTCTTGGACCAGAGGTATTTTGAAAGGCGAGTCCAATGGGGTGCAAGGGCCACCAGGGCAGGCGGCTTCTCAAGCCGATGAGTACGAGCGCTTCAAAGATGCCAATGAACCATACGGACATTTTATATGGATCAAAGACGGTTTTTTGTTCGTTGAGAATGTGGTTGGTCATGTTGCTGTAGAGGCGGACCGAGGCCGAGTTTGAGCGGCCAGAAAATGGGGCTGTGTGCAGATTTTGTCCCCCGTGGGCGTATGCCAAATAAATAATAAAGATGAAGGATGCGAGCAAGCCCGCCGCGAAGGCGAGCGCGGCGATATGGGCAATGCGGGCGTTTGGCGTTGCGCCGTGCAATTTCAGATGGTGGGGTAGCGCGGGCCATGCTGGAATGCGAGCGTTGCCAAAGAAGGCACTGGAGTTGACAAACTCAGTACCCACAAAGTCCGAGGGGGTCAAGTTGGCAGTGCCGGCAAAGGTATAGACCATGCCTCCGCCCTTACCATATATGGGTAGGAGGTGGGGAAAACCACTGGCGGCTGTGAATTTGGCGACGGTGAGATATGCCGTGTAGAGTAGCGCGGTTTGCAAGAGCGCAATGGGGATAGACATGCCCATTGCACTCATCCAGCCGATGATGAAGGCAGTTGCCAGAACAAAGCCGATAAACGCCATGCGGTAGGATATAATGCCGTCGTTATGAACAGACTGTCGGCCTTCCACAACAGCTTGCCAGACGCGGGACAGGTGCCCCCGAGCGGCCCAAATAGACCAGAGTGCCAGCAAAACAAGGGCGCCGTGGCTTTCGATATTGATGATTTCGGATGATTTTGCCTGTTGGTTGGCCAGGCCCAGGGTGAAACCCGTGCGGTCCATAATACCGAGTTTGACTATGGCGACGAGGCGGAAAACCCAAAAACTGAAGAGGATGTCGAGATTGCAGAAGTAGGTGAGGCCGACTACCGGGGGCAGAATGCGGAGGTAGATGGGTGGAAAGTCGCGGGCGAGGTCGATTTGTTTGCTCAGGTACCCGGCATAAATGGTGATGCTCGGTAAGCCCGTGGCGAAATAACCGAGGATATTCCAGGCGAAGACGCCAAAAACAGTAAAAAAACCCGCCCAGAAAATTTTGTTGCGAAATATGTCGGGGACGCGTCCGGGTTGGTCAAAGCCAGAGGTCAGTTCTACTGCAAATTGCGCGAGCGGGAAGGCGAGTCGCTCGTGGTCTTCCCACTGGCGTTGGAAGAGAATACACAAGCACAATCCCGCTGCAAAAACAGCCAATGAGATGGCGGTCCACCAGAATAGGGGTTGCAACCAGCCCGCCCAGGGGATGGAACCATGGGGAGGCAATCCATCGTAGAAAGGACGAATAACTGCAGGCGATATGTCTGGCAGGGTCCACCAGGGCAAGATGTCAAAGATAATTTCGGTCCAGCGATTTTCAGGTGACGCATAATAGGTGGGTACGGCCATTGTACTCGTCCAATAAGCTGCCCAACCTTCGAGGGGAATAACGCCCGCGATCCAGGACATGCCGTAGATGACCAGCAGTTCGGTGCCCGAAAGTGCCGCTTTGGGCCAGAAGGTTTTGAGACCGATGTTGGCAAATAACCAGAGTACAAAGGGCAGCAACATGGCCATGGGGTATTGCGATTTGACCAGGGATGACGATCCCATCACCAGCCCGGCGTGGTCGGTGTACACATTGAGAACAATGGCGGTGAGCGCGCCAAAGAAGACAGAGCGTCCCGTGATGCGCGAGGGAATGTGTTCTTGTTGGGGAGATGTTGCTGCCATGGTTAGTCGGAAATTTGGAAGATTACAACCGGATTCCAAATGCTTTGTTGTAAATATTGGAGACTTCGTTGAGGTTGCCGTAAAAGGCGCGCACTTCCGGGTTTTTGTGGTCGCGCCAGAAGATGGGGGGGATGACGGAGTCGTTGGCCAGGTATTTGCGATCGCGGTGTCCATAGTAGATTTGCAGGGTTTTGCGGTCGCATTTCGTCGGCCGCGTGGTGGCTGTATGTAGTGCCGCGACATTGAAAAGACAGACCGTGCCTGCGGGACCGTGAATATCGGTGATGCCCCCGCGTTTAATTTGTGCCTCGTTATCTTTGAGCGTGGGTTCGTAAACCGATTCGGGAGAGAGTGAGAAGCAGTGGGTGTCTGCACCGACGTCTGTGAGATAGAGCATGAGCTGGATATAGTCCATTCGAAATGGATGCTCGTCCCAGTGAGGGCGGTCGCGGTGCCAACTGCGGTGTAGTTCGCCGTCGTAAGGGAGCATGTAACGCGCGCCAATTTCGCCAAAGCAAACCGGTCCCCCCATGAGTTGTTCGATGGCAGCGAGAATTTTTGGGTGACGGATCACGCGGTCAAATTCGGGCGTGGTGACGAGTGCGTCGTAATTGGCTTGCTGATGGTAGCCATAGGGATGCCAGCGAAACACAAATTGCTCGCGGTCACGGTCGAATAAGGCGATAAATTCGTCGCGTTCCTCATCGGTGAATAAATCGGTGCGCACGATATACCCATGACGCCGGAAATAATCGACTTCGACTTCGTTGAGGATGGGTTCGGTTAAATTGGACATGAGACATATTTTTCGAAGTTATGCATTTCCGACCATTACCAGCGCGACATCTGCCACATTGGTTCCGGTTGCTCCCGTGATGATCAGGTCGTCCAGTGGTTTAAAAAAGTGGTAGGAATCATTGTTTTTAAGATGTGCGATCGCGGAAAGTCCCAGTGTCTCTGCTCGCGCTATGGTTTGTCCATCGGCTACGGCGCCCGCGGCATCGGTTGGGCCATCTGTGCCATCGGTACCTCCACTAAACAGTACGACATTGTTCCACCCGGCCAACTGAATTGCGCCCGATAGCGGAATTTCTTGATTGCGCCCGCCCTTGCCGTCTCCGCGCACCAGCACGGTTGTTTCTCCGCCGGCAATCACGCAGGCCGGTGCAGCAATGGGTTGTTCAGATGTCACAATTTCTTTGGCAATACCCGCATACACATAAGCGACTTCTCTCGCTTCGCCCTCAATGCGCGTGGATAATACCAGCGTATTATATCCCAATTCCATTGCTTTGTTATTCGCCGCAGCTACGGCCAGACCATTGCTGCCGACCACGAGATTCTGGACTTTGGAGAGTGCTGCATCGCCGGGCTTGGGCGTATCTTCAATATCCCCGGCCAAACCGGCTTTTAGTCGCAGTCGAACGCTTTCGGGTATTTTATCGACCAATTCGTATTTGTCCAGAATATCCATACACGTTTTAAATGTCGCGGTATCCGGCACTGTGGGGCCAGATGCGATGACATCCATGGGATCGCCAATCACATCTGACAACATTAGTGCGATAACTGTTGCGGGAAACGCCGCACGCGCTAACCCCCCACCTTTTAGGCGCGATAGATGTTTGCGGATGGCATTGAGTTCTACAATATTTGCACCACAAGCCAACAATAGGCTCGTCGTCTCTTGCTTGTCTGCAAGCGTCAATCCATCAGCAGGTGCGGGTGCAAGTGCCGAGCCACCCCCGGAGATCAAACAGATCACCAGCGTGTTTTCATCCGCCTCTTCCAGCAAATGAACCATGCGTCCGACGCCTTCAACTCCCGATTCGTCGGGTACGGGATGGCCGCATTCCACTGTGTCGATATGTTTTAAGGGCAATGCATGGTCGTATTTTGTATTCATAGATCCACCGGAGATGCGATCACCCAATATGTCTTCCAGAGCTACGCCCATTTGCGGTGAGGCTTTGCCCGTGCCCATGACCAGGATGCGGTGGTAAACACTTAAATCATAATTTTGATCGCCCACGCGCAAAATATTGCCATCCAGCGATACAAATTGCCGCACGCACTGTTCGGCATCAACTGCTTTGACTGCGGTATCAAAAATCTCACGCGCGTGTGTGCGCATGGTTTCAACATTGAAAATACGCATTGAATTTGCTCCTGTCCTATTGAGTGACAAATGTCGCTGTCGCGGTTGCTGTCTGGCCTGTTGTTTCATCCACAACCGCGATTTCTACGATTTTTTCGCCCGGTTCAGAGCGCGACATATCCAATTCGAGATATCCCGGTTCTTGTGTCTCTGTTCCCACCTGCTCGTATTCGATTGAGACAACGCCCTGCTCGCTCTTTTGTCCGAGCATTTTGCCTACGCCGCCTAAAATTCGCGCGCCGATGGTTTTTTGGTCGCGCGATCGCACGACATAAGATACGCGGTATTTGGTCTGGCCGAAGGCATTGCGTTTTAAGTTGTAAATTTCGAAATAGATAAATACGGGCTGCGCGGGCAAATAAGTTTTTGAGGCTATGGGAATCACTTCGATATCGCCCTTTTGGAACCGGCTCTTGTCGGCTATATCAATGGTGGCGGCGAGTTCCACATCGCTGATTTTTAACTCGTCGTCTATATCGTATTCGGGTACGACGCGGTTGATGTGATATACCTGTGATTTTCTCGAACGACGATCCAAAACTTGCACGGAAATGCGATAATTGCCCGGTGTTAAAAATAAGCGGTCCATTTCAGGCATATATGCGCCAGGTGCCTGAGTAGCCTCACCCGACGCGGCCAGTAGCATTTCCTGGCTCGTGCGATAGATGGGATCGCCCGCCTGATTGTAAACGACAATGCCGCGGTCTAATTGTGCGATCCTCGCGCCATCTTGCCCGGCCACAAAGTGCAATTGCGGGGTTGGAATACCGTAATAAATTTCGAGCGTGGTTAGACCATCTTGTCCTCGGAAAGCCGATGAGGCGAGATAAAAATCCAACGCACCAGTCGCAAAGTCGGGGCGATATGTCATTGGTGTAATAGCTGCAATTCCCTTCAAGACAATTTCTGGATGCATGTCCTGCCATATTCTCGCAATCCGCCCTCTGCCGAGCGGTATATCGGCATAATCCCATGCTCCCTGGTTTACGCGCTGTTCAAATACGACTTCTATACCATCGCCAACATCGGCATAGATCCAGTATTCCCATATCCCATCTACCGGATATACCGGCCAGCCCAAAATCGTTCCACTGGTTACTTGCTGTCGGTCGCCGCGCGCGCCGGGACTTCGGTCCCCTGTGCGCTGCAATTGTCCGCGCATACCCACCATGCTCGATGCGACCGCGTCGGCCCGCGCTCTGAGCAATCGATCTACCGCTGGTCCGGCTTTTTGAATGAGCCGCTCTTTTACGTCAACCAATTTTTTTGTCCGCTCCAATTGAATATTGCCCGAATTGCTCACATGATCGGGCGGGCCATAGCGAATATAGGCTTCGCCGCGCGCGTCCCAGGGAAATCGAAGTGTCCCAAAAAATTCACGCGCGTACGCAACGCGGCGATAGTGTTCCAATAACCGTTCATTGGCTTCGGTGACGGGAGCCGGGTCTAAGCGCGACCAGAATGTTCTAAAAACGCGTTTTTTTGCTGGAAGTGTCTCGGCATCGTTGTATTCCTTGAGAATGGGACCCGATGCGACGAGATTCAGATCGCAATACGTTTCTTGTTCTTTTTCGGATAACTGTTTGATATATGATTCAAATAATCGCGCTGATTGTTCAAATGCCCTTGCCCTTTGAAATACCTGCGCCAATTCCAATACGGCGCGGCGTTGAAAATCGCTGGCAACGGTTGCAACTTTGAGCAGGTGCTGAAGTGCCTCTTGTAATTGCCCGAGCAATTTCAGATCAATGCCCAGATTCAAGCGCGCCCCGCGGTGATCCGGTTTTGCTTGTAGCTGATCGCGATACGCTTGCACGGCTTTTTCGCGTTCTCCATCTTTATCGAGCAATATCCCTATGCGATAGTTTGCATTGGGGTGTTTGGGATCGATCTTTAAGACATTGCGATAGGCTTTGAGAGTCTCACTGCTGCCGTAATTTTCCAGGGTTTGCGCCAGGTTATATTGCGCTTCCGAGTATTTTTTATCTGCTCGATTTGCATCCCGAAAATACGCAATTGCCCGACGCAGTTCGTTCTTTTTGCGGCTATAGACCAGGCCCAATCCATTGTAAGCCGGCGCGTATTTTTTGTTTTTTGAGACTGCGGTCTTAAACGCCTTTTCCGCTTCGGCCAAATCGCCCTGTTTCAAATAGACATGACCCAGGCCTACATAGGCGGGTGCGTACTTTTCGTTCTGGGCAATCGCAGATTGAAACGATACAAGTGCCGCGTCCAGATTTTCTGCCTCAAAGTGTTTCATCCCTTCACGATATGCTCTCTCTGCCGCGGCAATGGCTTCTGGCGAAGCATCTTTTGCCAGGCCATCTGTTGCCGTTAGCGCAATGCACAAAATTCCCAGTATTATTGATTTCATAACAATATACCTTTTATCGCATTTTTGATCGTCTGCCAATTGCCCCATGATACACAAAAGGAAACGAAAGCACAAGAGGGCACTATTCACCGAAAAAACAAAAAAGCGGGGCTCTCAAAGAGCTCCCGCTTTTTTGTTAAGTGCCGGTTGTACGCTAAATCCTTCCCCTCTCCCCTGACGAAAGAATGCGCGCGACAACCGGCTCAAAATCAAGCCGCGATAGGTTGTGCATCGGCTTTGCGCCGGGCGTCTAACCTCGCTTTTATTTTTTGGATCAATTCCGATGCTTGACGCTTGTCCAATCCACCTTCAATCTGGGTTTTCAATCGCTCGCGTTCTCGCTCGGTTAGCCGTGGACTGCGCCCCAGATTTTTAATCAGATCAATTTGACTTTGCGTAGCAGATGAACCGTTGTGCATCGCTTCAACATCGCCGTTGGTCTGTGCGGCGTCTGTGGCTACCTGTAGCTCATCGACAGAACACATTCCCGTCGCAGTAGCCAAACGCATCGCCCGATTGGTGGCGCGTCGCGTCGCCATTTCGAGTGGATAATCTGAAAACCGCACAAATCCTTTGAGATTTTTAGGTGTTGTAGTGCCGTAATCGACAAAAGGCCGCGCAAGCCCATCAACCCACACTTCACCGCGCATTACCACCAGCGGTTCCTCATCTTTTAATCCCATCATTTGCCGCAATAAAGCGTATTCTTCTTTGGTAGGCATTACAGCCTGCACAGCGAATTTGCCAGCCTTATAGGTTTGCAACATTTTGTACTGCAACCCCGCAGACGTGATGTAGGGATCGTTCTGGATGAATATCACAAACTCATCGATTTTCTCGGTGGGAAAACCTTCGGATTCTGCAATCTGAGTTTTGATATGGTCGATGGGTTGGGTTGCTGTCGCCTTCATATTTGAGTTATTCGTTTTCATATCTCGCTGGGACATTGCTATCTCTCCTTTGCTTTCGTGGAAATCGGCAATACGACGGGTTATTTATTGCCGAAAATAAACGTGAGTATATGTGATTTAATTATTGCGGACGCCTAAAGACTCTATAACCTGAAACCAGGCCGATTCGTAAGCCGTCAGGGCACCGTGCCACTCAGTGAGTTCTCCTTGCCCCTTGCACAAATCTTGTGCCAGAGTATCGACAGCTTGCTCGGCGGCTTCGACGCGCGCCAGGGCTTCGGGACGAATGGCATCAAAAGGTACATGTGGCATCTCGGCCTGAATGCGATCGGCAACTTTGAGCAAATCCCGACTCAAATCGGACAATAGAATTTCACTAATTGAACTGCTATCGCAGTTGTACACCGTTCCCTGCTCGGTCTGAACCTCAATGCTTGCCATGATTACCTCCTGTCGAAGGATTATGTCTCAACGTTCTATGCACAAAAATACTAAACAAAAGAACAGGTGTCAAGGGAAATTTTACAGTTTAATGGAAAACAATTAAACTTTTCTAAAAAAATAAAATCAATGGTTTAACGCCAACCTTGTAACCATTGAAATGTATTCCTCAAATCTTCAGGTTTGCTTTTTGATAGGACATTCAAAATTAATCGCAACAGATCGGAAAAGCTAATCTGAGGAGAGACAAGAATACCTGCATGTGTTTTGCCTCCATTGTAAAATGTTTCTGCTAAATCGGCATAGTGGCGCACATTAAAACTAACTATCACGCGATCCTGAGCAGCAGCCCACTCAAGTTGCTCACGGTCTGTTTTGCCTGTCATTTCAACATCATAGACACTGAGGACATCATAACCGCGACTTCTCAACACTGGTGCTAATATTCGAAAAATATCTTCATCTAAATATAACTTTATGGCATCCATGCACTATCTTGATATTTTGATCGGACAGCATCTTTTGTATTTGCCCGAATGAGTTGATCAATTTCAGACTTGTGATCAAAAGCATAAGATAGGGCATCTTGAACCTGTGCATGGGTCAAGTGAGGGTATTGTGCGATAATTTCATCCACACTGTATCCACGGCGGTCCCATTCTGCGATGTGCCGTACGCCAATGCGTGTTCCTCGTATAATGGGTTCGCCTGAGAGGATATCTGGATTCCGTTCGATATGGGGATACGCGATTCGGGGAATATCTATGCGAGCCATTTGAGTCTCCTGATCAACAATATTTCTGTTTTCTCTTGTTCAAATATTCACGATTTATCCCGTTCTGTCAAATGGGAAAATCGCTCTTACTCATATCGCAGGGCGTGGACGGGATTGCGCTGTGCGGCTTTGAGGGCTTGAACGCCAATGGTGAGCAGGGCTGTTAAAAAGACGAGCAATCCGCCGAGCAGAAAGAGGCCCATACCCGCATCAATGCGATAGGCAAAATCTCGCAACCAGTGCTCGACGCCGTAATGGGCGATGGGCCAGGCGATCAGGTTGGCGATGAGAATAAGCACCACAAATTCTCTGGACAATAAGGCGACGATGTGATGGTTCGATGCGCCGAGTACTTTGCGGATGCCGATTTCTTTGGTGCGTCGGGTAATGGCGAGAGATGTGAGGCCCAGGACCCCGAGGCATGCGACAAAGAGCGCGAAGAAGGAGGCGTATTGGACGATGGTGCCCCAGCGTTCTTCCTCGCGGTAGAGGCGATCAAAATTTTCGTCGAGGAAGACGTAATCAAACCGTGAATCGCCCGCAATAGACTGCCATTTTTCAGCCATAAAGGCGAGCGTTTCAGGTATGCGTTCTGGGCGAATGCGTACAAGGAAATCGCTGCTTAAGCTAAAGGCGTCTAAAAATATCACCAGAGGGGGCAGGGCATGATGCAGTGACCGTAGATGAAAATCATCAACGACACCGATAATTTTGGGATCTTTTATTTGTTGAACTTTTGGTAAGCTGTCTCCCGTCGCAAAAGAAGCCCTCATTTTTGTCATGGGCAAGGTCGCGTTCAGGGGTTGTTCCAATTGCGCGCGTTCGACAAATGTTTTATTGACCAGAACGGCCTGTGTTGCATCTGTGCCAAAATCTGGCGAAAAGTTGCGTCCCGCCAGTAGATTGATACCCAATGTGTCAAAGAAGTCGTAATCCACGGAAATTTCTGCTTTTTCCACGATTTCTCCATTGGGAAATGTAATATTGCTTTTGCGGGTGTCTGAGTCTGCTTCCAGGTGGGAGAACAAACGCGATTGCGTCACGTTTACGATCTGAGGGTGCCGTTTGAGTTCTTGCTTGAAGAGTTGCAGTATCCGATGGCGTTCTTGACGGTCTGGTGACGAGTAGCGCGGGGTTATCAACACGACCTGCGACTCATTTAAGCCCAGATTCTTTTCTTTTAAAAATGTTAGCTGCCGAGACATGACAAGGGTGGCAATTAAAAATAAAATCGCAACGACGAACTGACCAACGATCAACATGCGACCGGACCAGGACCTGCCGCCGATATTGAATCGGTTCTTCAAAACGGCAATGGGGTCAAAACCCGATAGTACGAGTGCCGGATAGATGCCCGATACCAGACTGATAACCAATAAGAGCACCATGCCAAAGAGTAAGCCAGATAGGGAAGGTTGATAATTCAGTGTTAAATTTACCTGTGTTAAAGCATTGAAGGTCGAGAGAAAAAACTCTGTTAGTGCAAGCCCCAGTAACATTCCCACACCCGTGAGCAGCAGAGATTCGCCCCAAAATTGTTTCATCAGTTGAAAACGCATCGCCCCGACCACTTTGCGTACTCCTACCTCTCGCGCTCGGGTTGCAGATCGCGCAATGGCGAGGTTCGTAAAATTGATGCACGCCACCAGCAATACGGAGAGGGCAATGCCCGCGAGGATGTAGGAATAGGCGGGGTTACTCGGCGCTGAAAGTCCATTTGTTATTTCGCGATCAAAATGGATATCCGCAATGGGCTGCAGGTGCAGGTTCACATCCGGGTCCAAAAAACTGCGTTTAGAATTGCCTCTACTTAAAGGAGCGGGGGTTTTGTTTGCTTCAACAAATGCATTCAGGACAGGAGCCATGTCTGTCAATTGTATGTTGTCAATTAGCTGTATATAGGTAACATTTCTTCCCTTCGAAAAGACGGGCGGGGCAATTTCTTTGCGTTCGGTTTTGCCGTCTGGTGTCATGATAAATGACGTTACTTTATTTTTCGAAGGAGGACGGCTTGCCTGAGAAAAAATCAGATCGAATTGGATGCAGGAATTTTCAGGAGGATCCTGTGCGATACCCGCTACGACAAAAGTTTTCTCTTCCTCGTTCCAGATTTTGTCGCGGATGTTGATTTCTCGTCCCACAACATCAGTTTGTCCGAAATATTTTTTTGCCGCACTTTGCGTTAAGACAATACTGTTTGGGTTTGCGAGTGCGGTTTTGGGATCGCCGTGAATGAGCGGAAACGTGAATAATTGAAAAAAGTCTTCGTCGGTGAACAGAGATTTCACTTCAAAGGTGTTGTTGCCTTGAGACACAGTGCCTGGGCCTTCATGGATTCGCACAACATGGGCAAATTGCGGGATGTTATCTCGCATGAGTGGTCCAATTTGATCCGATAGTCGGACATGTCTGACATTGTCTCTTCCGCCAAACATTCCGCCAGACATGCCGAGTCGGAAAATGCGGTCTGATTTTTCGTGAAATTGATCATAAGTCCATTCGTGCCGCACGTAGAGAAATGTGAGGAGGCAAAACGCAATGCCCGTTGCCAGGCCGAAGGCATTGATCGCGGTGTATATTTTGTAGCGCACCAGATTTCGCAGGGCTATGGTCAGGTAATTTTTGAGCATGAGAACCTCCTTTGAAAATTGGAAAGATTGTTTGGATTATCTTAAGCGAAAATCGTGCCAAACTTTTTTATAAGTCGGTGGTTCAGGCACATTTTTGATGATGGAATCACTTTTTGTATTTATAACCTGCTGAAAATAAATCGTTTAATTTTTGAAAGAACTTTTAAATACTGGCGTAAAATAAAAAATAACTGGCCTCATCAAAATTTAATTACATGGGCAAGTGTCCGATTTTGATACAGTAGTGTCCGAAAATGAACACAAAAAAGCCGCCGATGGATGTACCGGCGGCTTTTTTTAAAGCTGTTTGTTTATACAAGACAGGTCGATTCTGAGTGTTTTTGAAGTGCTGGACTCAGTTGCTCGGCGTTGTCGTGTATGCGAGGCGCAAAATAGCGTTCATCACAGGTCGAACATATCGCAAGGGGAATATTGCGAATGGTGACGGTGTGTTTCCCCTTGCCATACATGCGGTCGATTTTGTGGATGTGCGCGTTTTCACGCCCGCAAATGTCGCAGTGCATAAAATGAATTTCTCCTTTGATTATTAAAATTTGACAGCTATTGCGATAACACCTTGTAAGACGTTTTACATTGCCGCAAGTTCCGTGTCGTTAAGAGATTCTTGCAACTGGTGTCGCGCGCGATGAAGCCAGGTTTTCAGGGTGCCCATTGGCACGCCGAGTTCTCTGGCAATTTCTGCATAAGATCGATCCTTTACATAGCGCAATCGCACGGCATGGCGATATCGCTGTGGCAGTTCTTCTATGCTTTCTTCGAGCATTTCGCGGCATTCTTTTCGAGACAACGCATCGTCGGGGCGCTCTGTACTGGCTGGCTCCCACGTATCTCGATAACCGAGTTGTGTATCTTCAATAGTTTGTTGCCAGGATCTGCGGGCTTGTTTGGATCGCATGTGCGTGGTACACACGTTCAGGGCAATCTGCATTAGCCATGTTGAGAATGCGGCCTCCCCGCGGAATCCAGACAAGCCGCGATAGGCGCGCAGGAAAGTCACTTGCATCAAATCTTCAGCATCGTGTCGATTTCTGGTTCGCCCAATCAGTGTGGCGAGAATCCGGGCGTGATGGCGTTTATAAAGGCTGTTGAAGGCCCCGGCATCGCCATTTAACGTGCGACGCACCAGATCCCGCTCTTCTGCGTACTCCATGGTTAGGATCCCCCCTCTGTGAATGATTGTCTATTTACTCGTCAATATCGTCAGGCGTTGCGGTGACTTCCCATTCGGTAGGCTCCGCAAGCGAGACTTGAAAGATGTCGCGCAACCCCGTCAGGGCATAAGACCCCGTGATAAGGGCAACGACGATCAGAAAGCAGAATCCGATGTTTTTCAGATTTTGCAATTCTTCTTTTCTGCGGAATACATCCTTCCAGGTTTGCATCTAATTTCTCTACAAGTTTGTGATTTCGTTTGCAGTTATCGGAAATTTGTCCTAAATTATGCGGAACACCGCATGTACTTGTCGGTGTGATCTGGGGTCCTCACGTCGTCCCGCCAAAGACTCGCGTGAGGGCCTTTCTGTTTGTACTGACCTCATATCAGATCTCCTTTTTCTGATGAAGGGGGAGAAATGGTGAGCCAGATATTTGTTTACCAATCATTTGTCAAATAATCATAGTGCCTCCTTTGAAAAAAAGGGCCACCGCGTCTCGTTTTGCGCTGTGGCCATTAAAAAAGCCATCCGGAGAGGATGGCAGTGTCTTTTTGATGCATTCAACAAGCCATATAGTCCTCCCCAGGCGCAATAAGAGCGCGTGCAATTTAATTAAATTGCGAGCTATCCTGGATAGGACTGTTAAAGGCAACAATGGCGAGATTGAACACGAAAATCTCTTGTGTAAAGGTGTTACCCTGGATGTCGTTCCAGGAAACTCAGCCCTGTGGTGCGGGTTTACGAATATACACGATGGATTCCCTGTTTGAGGTTGGTGAATTGCAACAATAATGTTTAGCTTTAAAAAGATAGTTAGAGAACTTCATTACGTCAAGGAAGAAATTGGAATTTTTTGCAAATTTTATCTTCACTGTTACATACCTTTGGATGCACTTTAGAACGAAAAATAAGAAAATAGTTACCCAATGTCACATACAATAGACAGTGCAAGTTGAGAATGGGTTTCAGAAATTTTGGTTTTTTTGAGAAAGTGGAGGTGGCGCAGGTCTCAAGAGACATCTGGGCCTATGCGAATGGCGTGTGTTTTTATCAGGCAAATTACGGAATCGCCGATTTTTAAAGCCAATTCTTCTATCGCTTCGGGCGTAACTTCAGCGGCGAGGCGTTTGCCCACATCGATGTACACGAGGCGTCGTCCATGCGTTTCAACGATGTCGAGAATCCGTCCGGAGAGGGCGTTGCGAATGCTTAAACCCGCAGGTCGCTGCCGGGACAAAATGATGTCGTTTGCCCGGATGCCTATAAAGATCTGTGTGCCCGATGCGCGGTCACAGGGGGGGATATGGAGGATTTGATTGTTGTATTGCACGCGATTGGATGAGATGACTTCAACGGGCAGGACATTTTCAAAACCATGCGCTTCGAGCAGGGGCAGAATTTTGGGCTGATGAGCGATAGAAAAGAAATCTCCATGCGCGAGTACTTGCCCGCGATTGAGCACAATGACCTGTCCGGTGAGTTGCAGAATTTCGCCAATTGCGTGGCTGACGTAGAGCATGGGTATGCCCAAATCCGTGCGAATGTGGCGCAGATAGGGCATGATGCGGTCTTTGAGCTCTTGATCGAGCGCGGTCAGGGGTTCATCCATGATGAGCAGTCTGGGAGAAGTCAGGATGGCTCGCCCCAGGGCGACGCGCTGGCGTTCACCACCTGAGAGGAGATTTGGGAGACGGTCGAGCAGGGTGTTTAGTTCGAGCAGGTCGATAATGGTGTCGGGATGAAACTTGCGTTCTGATGGCGCGAGAAATTGATACCCATACAGGAGATTCTGGCGCGCGGTCAGGTGTGGAAAAAGCAAATCGTCTTGAAATACGTGGCCTATGCGTCGCTTTTCCGGTGGCAGGTCAATGCCTTTTTTGGCGTCAAATAAAATGGTGTCATCAATACTGATTTGACCGCTATCTGGTCGCATCAGGCCGCTTATGAGATTCAAGAGGGTGGTTTTGCCGCAGCCCGAAGGTCCAAATATTGCGGTGACGAGATAGGCACACGTCACATCGATTTCGAGGGTAAATTCGACGAGTTGCCTGTGTACACAAAGGGTGAGCATGGTGTTTAATTTTTCATTTTGCGGGCGATGGCTTCACTGGCGATGAGCGCACCCAGAGATAGGATGATGGAGAGTAAGACGAGGCGTGCGGCAGCGGCTTCGCCGTCGGGCTGGTTGATGTACGTGAAAATGGCGAGTGGAAGTGTGCGGGTTTCGCCAGCAATATTGGAGACAAAGGTGATGGTGGCGCCAAATTCGCCGAGACTGCGTGCAAATGCAAGGAGAGAACCGACGAGTACACCGGGCGCGGCCAGGCGCAGCGTTATAGAGAAAAAGGCGCGGATCGGATTGGCACCCAGGGTGCGAGCAGCGCGTTCGAGGCGGGGGTCAACACTTTCGATGGCGAGGCGAACGGCTCTTAACATGAGTGGAAAACCCACTACAGCGGCGGCTAATACAGCACCTCGCCAGGTAAATGCGATTTGCATTCCAAACCAGTCGCTCAAAATTTGACCCAGAACCCCCCGGCGACCCAACAGGAGGAGGAGCAGATACCCGACAACCACAGGTGGCAACACAAGGGGCAGGTGACACAGACCGTCGAGGATGAGCTTGCCGCGAAAGCTTTTGCGCGCCAGCACCCAGCCCAACAATACGGCAAAGGGCAGGCTTATAACCACGCAGAGCAGGCCCACTTTAAGCGATAGAAAGAGGACGGTGTATTCTTCGGGTGTTGGAAAGATCACGAGGTAAAGATTTAATGCGAATGCCGCGGGGTATTGTCGCGCACATTCTGGTATTTGACTGCCAGTTCCATACATGCGCCATCGGCGAGTTGTCCCACATTTTGGCGATAGATTTCCTGCCAGGGCGTCTGGTGGACCAGGTCGGGTTGTTTCCAGTCTTTTCTGCGCTGGGCGAGTTCCCGATCGCTGATGAGGACATTGGCCGTGCATGTGTTGAGGTCGATGCGCACGCGGTCGCCCGTTTTGAGAAAGGCAAGGCCACCGCCTACTGTGGCTTCGGGCGAGGCGTTGAGTATAGACGGGCTGGCAGAGGTGCCACTTTGACGCCCATCGCCGATACAGGGCAGTTCGGAAATGCCGGCCTGCACGAGGCGGTCGGGCGGGAGCATGTTGACGACTTCGGCTGAGCCGGGATAGCCTACGGGACCGCAATAGCGCACGAAGAGCATGGAATTTTCGTCGATGGGCAAATCGGGATCGTTGATGCGGTGGTGATAATCTTCGGGGCCGTTGAAGACCACAGCTATGCCTTCCCAGGCGTTTTCGTCGCCTTCGCGCTGGAGATATTTTTTGCGGAAGTCGTCGCCGATCACAGAGGTTTTGAGCAAGCCCGCTTCAAAGAGATTGCCGCTGAGTACGATGAATCCAGCGTTTTCTTTTAAGGGTTGTTCATAGGGCTTGATGACGCGCTCGTCTTCAATGGCGATGCCTTTGAGATTTTCGCCTATGGTTTTGCCTGTGACGGTCTGGCAGTGGAGGTGGAGTTTGTCGGCTTTGACGAGTTCGGCCATGACGGCGGGTACGCCACCGGCGCGGTAAAAGGCTTCGCCGAGGTATTCGCCTGCGGGCTGACAGTTGACGAGCAGGGGAATGTGGTGACCCTGGGTTTGCCAGTCTTTTGCTGGCAGTTCCAGCCCGATGTGTCGCGCCATGGCGGTGATATGGACCGGCGCATTGGTCGAACCGCCGAGCGCAGAGTTGACGACAACGGCGTTTTGGAAGGCTTCTGGCGTGAGGACCTTGTCGGGGGTGAGATCTTCTTTGACCATATCGACGATGCGCAGGCCCGTGCGATAGGCCATTTGCTTGCGGGCGCGATAGGGTGCGGGGATGGCCGCACATCCGGTAAGCGATAGTCCAAGGGCTTCTGCCAGGGAGTTCATGGATAGGGCGGTTCCCATTGTGTTGCAATGGCCCACACTGGGCGAGGATGATGTGACGATATCCATGAATCCGTCGTAGTCGATTTCACCAGCCGCGTAGCGTTCGCGGGCTTCCCATACAACTGTGCCTGATCCGGCCAGACGACCGCGCCAGTGCCCGTCGAGCATGGGGCCGCCAGAGAGGACGATTGCGGGCAGGTTCATGGTGCAGGCGGCCATGATGCAGGCGGGTGTGGTTTTGTCGCATCCGGTGGTGAGCACGACGCCGTCAATGGGATAGCCGTGCAGGATTTCGACCAGTCCGAGGTAGGCGAGGTTGCGGTCGAGGGCAGCGGTGGGGCGTTTGCCCTGTTCGGCAATGGGGTGTACGGGAAATTCAAAGGGTATGCCGCCGTTGTCGCGGATACCGGCTTTGACGCGATCGACCAATTCGACGTGAATGCGGTTGCAGGGGGTAAGGTCGCCGCCCGTTTGCGCGATGCCGATAACGGGTTTGCCCGATTGGAGTTCTTCGCGCGTCCAGCCGTAGTTCATGTAGCGTTCGACATAGACGGCTGTCATGCCCATGTTGTGCGGGTTGTTGAACCACTCTTGACTTCGCAGTTGACCTTTGACTTCAGAATAATCTTTCTGCATCAATGCTCCTTTTTGTCAATTAGTTTGGGTCAGAGATTCGAGGTACTCTTCGGTTGTCTCATCCTCGTTGGGAGCAATCTCCTCGTAAATACTCGCAAACTGCTCTAATGCTGCCTCCAGATTTTCAGTAATCTCCGCAGCAATCACGTCTGGTTCTGGAAGGTTCTCGGACTCTTCGAGGCTTTCATCTCGCAGCCAAAAGATGTCCAGACTCACCTTGTCCCGTTGCATCAACTCATCATACGCAAAGGACTTGAACCGCTCGGTTTCCTTGCGGTCGTGTCGATTTTCAGGGTTGTAGCATTCGATGAAATCATGCAAGTCCTCAAAGCGCAATGGATTCTTCTTGAGCGTGAAATGCTTGTTCGTCCTCAAATCGTAAATCCACAACTTCTCTGTCCGGGGATGCTCGCTTGCTGGCTTGCGGTCAAAGAACAAGACATTGGCTTTCACGCCCTGCGCGTAAAAGATGCCCGTGGGTAGGCGAAGAAGGGTATGTGCGTCGGCTTCCTGTAGCAGTTTCTTGCGCACCGTCTCGCCAGCCCCCCCTTCAAAGAGCACATTATCGGGCAGTACCACTGCCGCACTGCCGTTGATCTTGAGCAGGGTCTTGATGTGCTGCAAAAAGTTCAACTGCTTGTTGGAGGTGGTTGCCCAAAAGTCTTCGCGCTCATAGGTGAGGGCTTCTTTGTCGGCCTTGCCCTCGTCGTTGACGATGGTGACGCTGCTTTTCTTGCCAAAGGGAGGATTGGTGAGCACCATGTCAAAGCGATCACCAGGATCGCTGATCAGACTGTCACCCACCGTGACCGGGCTTTCATCTCCGCCGATGCCGTGCAAATAAAGGTTCATCGCACACAGTCTGACGACGCCGTCAACGATGTCCGTACCGGTGAACGTGTTGAAGCGCAGAAATTCCTTTTGCTTCCGATCAAGCCTGTAGTTCTCTGATAGATATTTGTGCACGGCCAGAAAGAAACCGCCCGTGCCACAGGCTGGGTCGCAGATCGTCATATCGGGTTTTGGCTGCATTACCTCAACCATCGCCTTGATGAGGGGACGTGGGGTAAAATACTGACCGGCACCACCCTTGACATCCTCGGCGTTTTTCTGCAAGAGTCCTTCATAAATCTCGCCTTTCACATCAATATCCATTCCCATCCAGGTTTCTTCATTAATGAGATAGATGATGCGCTTGAGCTTGGCCGGGTCCTGTATTTTGTTTTGAGATTTGCGAAAGATCACACCCAGCATCCCGTCAGCTCTGGCAAGCTCAGTGAGGATGTGTCGGTAATGGTTTTCGAGGGCATCACCATCTTTTTCAATCAAGCTGGGCCAATCAAGCGCATTGCCGTCTTTATTTGATGGGATAATTGATTCCCTATTGTAGGGCGGCCAGGTCTGCTCGTCGGCCATCTTCAAAAAAAGCAAGTAGGTCAACTGCTCGACATAATCGCCATAACTGACGCCGTCATCGCGCAGGACATTGCAGTAATTCCACAATTTTTGCACAATTGACGCTGGATCATTTAATCTGGAAACTTCTGATGGCATTTTTGTAATTACTCTCCTGTGCCGCTGCCACTTCTGCGGCTCCCGATTCACCAGCACCATCAATGACCACTTCGGTGTACACTTCTTCTGGAATGATGATTGAGCCATATACATCCCGAAGGAGTTCCAATTGGCGGATTTTCGAGAGTTCAATTAGCGGTGTACTATTTGCGACAACCTTCATGGTGTGGAATTTTCGAAGTCTTGCAGGGCGTTGTCAACTTCCGCCTGTAAGGTTTCTGCTGTCTGGCTTTCATCAAAGGCGGAAATCCCTGCATCAGCCATCATTTTCGAGAGTTTCCATCGGGAAACGTTGAGAAGTTCTGCTGCTTTTCCCGCGCTGATGTCCCCTTGTCGGAGAAGTTCAAGTACGAAGGCAGCTTTTGCCTTTTTTGTCGCTACCATTTGATGCTTTTTGGAGATGTTTTCAATCGGAAGGTGAAACTGCATTTTAAGTGTGGTTTTTCCCATCGTTCTATCCTTTTTTTATTCCATCTTCAATGCTCAAATAACGCCAATTGCTTTTTGGCTTTTCTATTGGTCTTCTGCTCGGTCTCCAGTTTAGTTTTTTCTTTTTTAATACGCGCAAGCAATTTCTCCGCTGGCTCGTCATTGGGGTCTTGCGGAACCAGTTTGCCCGAGAACGCCTGCTTAAGAATAGATTGACGGAGCGCATCAGATCGTTTGAGTTCGGCGTCAACAGTTGCTTCGACTACATCGGCAACAGAGAGGTGGCGATCTATTTCTTCAGTGATCACATTTTGTTCGGCTAATGGCGGAAAAGGAATAGCTAAATCTTTTAATGTCCCCAGATTGATATTTTTTTGAGCAGTGGCAGGAGCATATCGCTCAAGGTCGTCCTTAGCTGTCCGCAAGAAGAACTCAACAAAGCGTATATTACAATGTCCTATTTCTGGCAAAAAACCAACCACGCTATCCGGAAAACATGCATCAAATCCAAGAATTGCTGTATCAGCTATATTTGCAGCGATAGTAATACAGAGTGTACCTGAAGGCCATAAGCGACTCTGCTTAAGACCTTCCTCACTATATGTCTGATTATAATGTCCTATTAGACCATTTGCCTGTTTAATGTCTCCAGTCTGTACGAATGGGTATCGACCGCCATATAAAAAAGATGCATTTCTCGGTCGATGTTTTGACTTGCCACGGTTCAATTCGCCAATTTGAGGTAGCGTTACCCACATCCACCTTTCCGACAACTCGGATAGTTTCGAGGTATACGGTCCTGGTGGTTCCTTGTATTTATTCTTCCACTTATCATTTTTGGGCATCATCCCCTTTGCCCGCATCTGCTCAAGCTGCTCTGCTTCCCACTTCTCTCGCCGCTCTTTGAGAATCCGCTCCAGTAATATAGACGCTGGTTCAACCTCGTCCCCATGCTTCTTTCGCCAATCTTCCGTCAGCTTTCCGTCCATGGCTGCTTTCAAGACAGACTGACGATAGCGTTTCAATCGCGCTTTCGCCTGCAAGAGTTCTTCTTTGCCCGCATCGAGTTTGGTGAAAAGCTCTTCAATTTTGGTGACGATGCGAATTTGCTCATTTTCTGGTGGAATAGGCACTATCTGTGAAAAAACATCAGAATCTCTCACAGCGGGATAGCTTGTTCCTCTCTGTATTTTATTTAATGGAGATAGAAAGCCAGAGGTCGGGAATCGGTCTTGTCGTCCTCGCACACACCTACGGCATCGACAATTACGAAATGCGTTTTGTGCTCGGTATCCGGCGTTACTGCCTTGATATCCGTATCTGAAATCGTGCGTGTTCCACGGCCTTTCATTTGCTCGAAATACACCCGTGACTTGATTGAACGCATAAATAACAAACACTCAAGGGGGCGTATGTCCGTGCCGGTGGAGATCATATCCACGGTTACCGCAATTCTGGGATTATAGGAGTTGCGAAAACTGGTGATTAGGTCTTCGGGACTCTCGCCTGTGGTGCGGTAGGTGATTTTCTTGCAAAACTCATTGCCTTTGCCAAATTCCTCTCGCACGATATGGACTATATCTTCTGCGTGTGAGTCATCCTTGGCAAAGATGAGTGTTTTTGGTACTTCGGTTCTGCCCGGGAAAATCTCAGTGAACAACCGGCTCTTGAACGTCTTGATCACAGTCCTGATCTGGTCGGGAGCAACTACCTCTCGGTCGAGTTGGCGAGACTCATACTCCAGGTCCTCATCCAAGCGTTTCCACCGCCGCGCTCGCGTCAACTTGTTGCGTCTATCCACATGGAAACCAGCCTCGATCTTGCTGCCTTCCTGCGTAATCTGGGTCTTGATCCTGTACACTTCGTAGCCGACATTCACGCCATCCGCTACAGCGCGCTCATGGCTGTATTCCGTTACCAGATTCTGGTCGAAAAATCCCAGGGTCTGCATGGAAGGCGTTGCTGTCAGACCAATCACAAAGGCGTCGAAATAATCCAGTACCGGGCGCCACACATTGTAAATTGAGCGGTGGCACTCGTCGGTGACGATGAAATCAAACGTGTCAACAGGAATACTCGGATTGTAAATGACTTCCTTTTGTTGCTCACGGTCGAAACGCACTGGGGAAGTGTCGAACAGAGAACCTTCCTCATCTTCTGTGTGATATTCAGTCTCACCACTTAGCATTGAATACAAGCGCTGGATCGTCGTGATGCATACCTTATTGACTTTGTCGATTTTATTGGAGCGCAGGTGCTGGACATTGTATAATTCTGTAAATTTGCGACCATCGTCGGGTGGGCTATACTGCTGGAACTCCCGCGCTGTCTGACGTCCCAAATTACTACGATCTACCAGAAACAGGACACGTTTGGCTCCGGCAAATTTGATCAGGCGATAGATAAAGGAAATGGCCGTGTATGTCTTACCACTGCCAGAAGCCATCTGAATGAGTGCTCTTGGGCGGGCTTCCTTAAACGACTGATCCAGTCCTTCAATGGCCTCAATCTGGCAGTCCCGCAGCGGTGCTTTGATCAGCAGTGGTAGATTCAGTAGCCGCGCTCTAAGCGTTTCTTTCTCTTCCACCCATTCCTGAAGGATCTGAGGCTGGTGAAATTCAAATATCCGTCTGGAACGCGGATACGGATCACGCTCATCCCGAAAGAACGTCTCAATACCAGTAGTCTCGAAGGCAAAAGGAAGCGGATCTCCTACATGTGGGAGACCTTCAGGAACCCCTGTTAGATATTTATAGGATTGTTCTGCTACGCCGCTCAGTGTCGTACCTTCAGGCTTTGCTTCTACCACACCAACGGCTTTTCGGTTGACAAAAAGCAGATAATCCGCCAGACCGGATTTCAGTGGAAATTCCCGGACAGCCACGCCCAGCGAGGCACCGAGATTCAAATTCTCACGATCCTGGATACGCCAGCCTGCGGCTTCCAGTTGCCTGTCAATGTTCTTTCTGGCACTATCTTCGGGTTTCATGTCTAATTCCTTCAGGCCCGATATTCAAAATATCCTGTAAAAAATACTTCAGTTTATCAACATAGGCAAGGAACAAAGCATTCTGTATCATGGAACCTCACTTTAAGGAACTTCATTGACGAGGGTTGTTGAGGCTATTATCTTTTTTAAAATCCGATTGTTTTGTGTCCATATCCATAAGGAGTAAAGCATGCCGTTATCGGTGGATATTGAAGAGAAATTTGTATTTGACTTAGATGGCTATATTGTCATTGAGAATGTGCTTTCAGAGCGGGAAGTGGATGAACTCAATGCGATTGCCGATGAGAAGATGAAAAAGGTCGATGGCAAATATCGCAATGTGGGGCGGCCCTCAACGTGGGGGATACCTTTTCAGAGGTTGTTGGATCACCCGAAGATTATGCCTTATCTGCTGGAATTTTTGGGACCAAAGGTGCGAATTGATCACGATTACAGCATTTTTATGCAAAAAGGTGGGCAACGAGGGCGATTGCACGGGGGCGATAATGGACGCGAGGGCGACCACTGGTACAAATACCGCGATGGTGTTATTCGAACCGGGTTGACGGTGGTGACCTTTTTTACGATGCCTGCACGCAAAGGCGATGGTGGGTTTTGTTGTATTCCCGGCACGCACAAGACCAATTTTTTGAACAGCATTCCACAGGATGTGCGGGAGTATGAACGGGCGCCTCACTATGTGGTACAGCCCGAAGTGAACGCGGGAGATGCGTTGATTTTTACAGAGGCACTGGTACATGGAACGATGCCGTGGACAGCCGGTCACGAGCGGCGCGCATTTCTGTATAAATACAGTCCCGGACATTCATCGTGGGCAAATACGTATTACAATGTCGATGATTATGAAAATTTGACGGCACAACAGATTCGCTTAATGGCTCCACCGTCAATAGGTCGGCGGCCCGATACTGTGCAGTTAGAAGAAAATGCGTAAATGTGGGGGGTAGCCAGAGCCTGATTTCAGGAATCGGGCTTGACATCCCAAACTATCTTTTGTTAATTAAAATGCGTTGTAAAATTTTCTGTCCTGCTCTTAATTTTTAAAAAATAGGTTGGCTGTTCTGTGCGGTATTATTGCAAAATTGGGCGATTAGCTCAGTTGGTTAGAGTGCCGGTTTCACATACCGGAGGTCACTGGTTCAAATCCAGTATCGCCCACCATTACAATGCCTCTGATCAAGAGGTTCAAGTTGTAGCAAAGACGGCCATAGAAAGGTGCACCTGCTCAGGGTAGCACCTTTTCTTTTTTCGCTTCACAAGGAGACCCACGCATGAGAGAGAGTTTGGTTAATTTGCTGAAACTTCAAGAAATCGATAAAGAAATCAACGCGTTGCACCAATCTCAAACCGATTATCCCAAAGAAATCAACAGTCTCAACGGTGAACTGCAAGATGCACGCGATCAACTCGACGCCCAAAAACAGCGCAGTGAAGAACTGGAAAAAGATCGCCGGGCACTCGAAAGAGAACTCAGCGCAATAGAAGAAGACCTGAAAAAACATCAAGATAGGCTTTATGAGGTAAAGACCAACAAAGAATACGATGCCTTGCAAATCGAAATTGCGACCCTCCACGACCGCAAGGACCAACACGAAACCGCCATTTTGGAAAGTATCGATACAGTTGAAAAAATTGTGGAAAAACTCCGCGAAGACGAAAATTACTACCGGGAAATTGAAGAAGACCGGCAAAAACGCATTGACGAATTAACGGTCAAACTCAATTCTGTAGAAAAAGATGTGCGTGCCTGGAAAAAGAAACGGTCAGCCATCGAACCCGGTGTGGAACGCCGCCCTTTAAGCATATACAATAGCATTCGCAAAGTTGTCAAAGGCGGTATTGCTATTGTGCCAGTTCGCAAAGGGTCCTGTGGCGGCTGTTACCGCCAATTATCTCCTCAACGCCTGGTGGAAGTCAGACGTGCCGATAGCATCATGCGTTGCGAAAGTTGTGGTCGCCTTCTGGTGTGGAGTGACGAAGAGGCTGCGGCTTGACCGAATTGACCCTATTTATCGATGGGGCATCCAAGGGCAATCCCGGGCATGCTGGTATTGGTATTCGCATTGAAGCAGGTGGAGAGTTGCTCGCAGAACACTGTGAATATATTGGCTGTACGACCAATAATGTTGCAGAGTATCGCGCGCTGATCAAGGGGCTCGAAATAGCGGCACAGTTCAAAGCCAATCGGGTGACAGTTTTTTCCGACAGCGAACTCGTGGTTCACCAGATGAATGGGACATACAAAGTCAAAAGTGGGGGGCTTTTGCCGCTTTATCAAACTGCCCAGATGCAGAGTAGAACTTTTGATGGCTTTCGGATCAGACATGTGCGCCGAGAGCAAAATAGAGAAGCTGACCGATTGGCAAATCAGGGCATTGCAACAAAAGACAGTGCCGATACGTCTAAAAAATAAAAATATTACAAGTGGGCTGGGTGGTCGCATCCCTTTCGGGATGAGGAAAGTCCGAGCTCCACAGGGCAAAATGCTGGGTAACACCCAGGCGGGGCGACCCGATGGAAAGTGCCACAGAGAACAGACCGCCAGCGGGCGCGATTTTTCGCGCTGCGGGCAAGGGTGAAACGGTGGGGTAAGAGCCCACCGCGCGACTCGGCGACGAGCGCGGCACGGTAAACCCCATTTGGAGCAAGGCCGAATAGGAGCGGAGAGATGGCCCGTCTCGCTATTACGCTCGGGTAGGCCGCAAGAGGCGTCGGGTAACCGGCGTCCCAGATAAATGACCATCCGTTTGGGCTACCAAACGACAGAACTCGGCTTACAGGCCCGCTTGTTTCAAAGCATGTGCTGAAGCGGTGTTATTCAGTAACGGCGGATTCCCACGAGGGGTCCGCCATTTGCTTAACGGAGAGATTGAATGTCTTTTTTAGAGAAATACAGTGATACGGTACAACGCAACGATAGTTTTGTGTGCGTGGGGCTTGATCCCGATCCGGCAAAACTGCCCGAACACCTCAAAGGGAAATCCAATCCCACACTCGCTTTTCTCAAGGAAATTATAGCCGCCACGCGAGATATTGCATGTGCGTATAAACCCAATTTTGCATTTTTTGGCGCGCAGGGTATAGCGGGGTGGGAGGCACTTCAAGGTGCGATCCATGCTATTCCCAACGATATGCCAATTATACTCGATTTCAAAGCTGGCGATATTGGCAATACAGCAGAACACTATGCATACATGGCATATTGCCAACTCGGCGTTGATGCCGTGACTGTCA
Source organism: Candidatus Latescibacterota bacterium (assembly GCA_965205975.1). Lineage (GTDB taxonomy): Bacteria > Latescibacterota > UBA2968 > UBA2968 > UBA2968 > VXRD01. Next base: position 2,307,803 of record OZ242195.1, on the reverse strand, counting down.
ACCCTCTGATGGGAACAGATGCTATTGCTCCCTTTTTGGCTTATCAAAACGGCTGTGCTTTCCTTTTGTGTCTCACATCCAATTCCGGGTCGGCTGATATTTTGCGCCTCAACACAGATCTGGGCGTGCTGTATGAGGTGCTCACGCAAAAAGCTGTGAAATGGTCGGAAATAGGACCCTGCGGTCTCGTTGTGGGTGCAACACATCCCAACGACTTAAAAACCATTCGTGCGATTGCCACTGACCTCCCCATCCTTTTGCCCGGCGTGGGAACGCAAGGTGGTCAGACTAATGCAATTGTCCAAAATGGTCTGAACGGAAAAGGCAGCGGTATTCTCGTCAACTCGTCGCGCAGCATCCTCTACGCTTCCAGTGGTATTGATTTTGCAGACGCCGCTCGACAATCTGCGGAAGATCTGCGTCAGGTGCTTAATAGCGCAAGAGGCGGTAAAAGGTGATTATCCAACTCGAAGATATCTGGAAATCTTTCGGCGCGTACGATGTGCTCACTGGTATTCATTGGCAAATTGATCCAGGTGATCGCATTGGGCTTGTCGGTCCCAACGGGTGTGGCAAAACCACGTTGCTTCGGCTCATAACCGAAGAAAGCCTACCCGATCGAGGGCAACTGCACAGGCAGCGCGATCTCAATATTGGATTTCTGACACAGGAACCCACATTTGATCCAGAATGCACAGTTATGGACGCGGCACTCGATGCTTTTGCCGATATTCTGGCTCTGCAACACCGCCTTCAGGATTTGGAAAAAACTATGGCTGAGGGTAAAAATTCCGATGCAGTACTCGATGATTACGGGCATCTCCGAGACCAGTATGAGCACATGGGTGGGTATGCGACAGAAGCCCGTGCCAAAGCCATTCTTTTCGGTCTTGGTTTTTGCGAAACCGATCTGAAATTGTCAACGCAAGTGCTCAGTGGCGGGCAGAAAAATCGCCTGGCTCTTGGCCAATTGCTCGCAAGAGAACCCGGTTTGTTGCTTCTGGACGAACCTACCAATCATCTCGATCTGCAGGCTATAGAGTGGCTCGAGTACTTTCTTTCGGATTATGCCAAAGCCTTTGTCATTATTTCCCATGACCGCACTTTTCTCGAGCGCACTGTGACCAAAATTGTAGATCTGGAACGAGGCGTGGTCGAACAGTATTCGGGAACATATTCCTTTTATATCTACGAAAAAGAACAGCGTCGTGCGCAGCAGCAAAAAGCCTATCGTGCGCAACAAGCGCATATTGAGCGAACCGAAGAGTATATCCGCCGGAATATCGCCGGACAAAAGACCAAGCAGGCGCAGAGCCGACGCAGGGCACTTGAAAAACTCGATCGCGTAGAACGCGTTGTACAACAACGCGATATCGCGCTCAAATTTGACGCCACCTCACGGGGGGGAGATCGCGTTTTACAGGTTGAAAATCTTACCAAAGCCTATCCTGACCATCCTCTGTTTGCCGATCTCAATCTCACGTTGTGGTGGGGCGAGCGCCTTGGCATTATAGGTCCCAATGGTTCGGGCAAATCCGTACTTTTGAAAATTTTTATGGAACAACTCGCACCGGACTCGGGACGCGTTATTCCGGGCAAAGGTCTCGAGATTGGATATTACGCGCAAACCCGTCAGGACCTGAATCCCAATTTGAGCGTTCTCGAAGAAATTTGGTCACTCACGCCCAATGTTCCGGAAGAGGAGATTAGAAACTTTCTGGGTGCTTTTCTCTTTTCTGGGGACGACGTGGAACGCGAGACGGGTTCGCTCAGTGGGGGAGAACAAAGCCGTGTTGCCCTGGCCAAACTCATGCGTTCCCCCCTCAATCTGCTGGTGCTCGACGAACCCACCAACCATCTGGATATCGCCTCCCGCCATGTGCTGGAAAACGCGCTTGAGACTTTTGAGGGGACTGTAATCGCGGTTTCACACGACCGATATTTTCTCAACCGTCTGGTCAATCGCCTGATCGTGCTTGGCGACGGAAAGTGGCAACTGGTGGACGGCAATTACGATACTTACCAGCGTCAGATACAGGGTGTAGAAATACCGACCGTACAGAATGCACCCAAAACGCAAACCGACTATAAAAATCGCAAGCGTGCAATGCGGCAGCAGCAAAGACGAGAACGCCGCTTAGCCGAAATAGAAGAAGCGATAGCTATACTTGAGGATCAGGCTATCCAGCTAACGGAAGAAATGGCGAGAGAAGACCTCGCTACCGACTGGCATCGCCTGAAAGAACTGGCACAGGAAAAGGAAGGGATTCAAAATAGAATGGATCACTTATTTGAGGAATGGGAAGTTTTGGAAAGAGAAAAATGAGTGGCGCGCGGATATTTTCGCTGAACACTTTTATAAAACAAAAAACTCGGCTTTTAGATTGGTGCCGAGTTTTTTGTTAGAATGAGGATAGGTGCTACAAATCTTCGCGCTTTGCAAACATCGCCATCAATTCCGCCTGTGCAGCGACATCGCCATCCACTGTGGCTTCGCCAATTCCTTTGCACACATTGCGGCGTTTTTGGCCTACTTCGATTTTTAGCTGGAGTTGATCACCGGGCACAACTTGCCTTCGGAAACGCGCTTTGTCAATGCCCATAAACAATGGGATCAAATCGCTTTCCTGCCCATCACTCATCAAAATTGCAGCGGCCTGAGCCAGTGCTTCGATAATAAGCACGCCCGGCATCACGGGATTGCCGGGAAAATGTCCCTGAAAAAACGGCTCATTAGCTGACACATTTTTGTACGCGACCAGCCGCTCGCCGGGCACCAACTCGGTTACGCGATCTATCAGGAGAAAAGGATAACGATGCGGAAGAATTTTTTCAATATCTCTAATATCCAAAGTCACGACATCCTCCAATATTATATTAAAAAGTCTCCGGTCACCCTGCTGGGTAAATCAGAGACTTTCAATAGAAAACAACATATATAGATAATGTACTATGGTCCCTCGGTTTTCGCTTTGGCCTCGAGATCTTTGGCCAGTGCTTCGAGGACCTTATCGGTCAAATCGTGTGTCTCTTTCGCATAGGCCAGCGCAGTCGAATTGAGTACAAAATCAAAGCCTTCGTCCTCTGCCACTTGTTTGATAACCGCATTCACTGTTTGAATAATAGGTTCGGACAATTCCGCGGTCTTGCGCGCGAGACTGCCTTGTGGCGAGGTGGTGTCTTGTACAAACCGCTGCAGTTCCTGCTGTTTTTTCAAAATGGCCTGCTGCTCTTCTTGTTTGCGTTTGTCACTCAAAAGCAGAGATTGGCGTTCGTAGGTGTCTTGCATCTTGGCGAGATCGTTTTGCATGGTGCTCATCTTGCGCTGGAGTTCATCTTCGTAACGGCTATATTCTCTCAAAGCATCTTGATAGGGTTTGTATTGATCCAAAATTTTCTGCGAATCAATATACCCCAGCTTTAGCTCCGCGCCAGCAGTACTGGCTATTCCAGTTAGTGCCAGAGATAGCGCGACATAAAGTAAGCGACAGCGTGTCATCAAAATTCCCTCCGTGAATAGTGCTTTTGGCCCTCCCTTGCCATCCATGGGTACAGGAGGAGTCTGACCGCTAATAAAATTGCGGACCGAATTGGAAATGCGTCATCATCTGTACGGACTGACCATCGACACGCCGACGGTCAAATCCCCATGCAAAATCAAATCCCATAATACCCACTACAGGTGCTACAATCCGAATGCCAAAACCGGCTGACCGACGCATATCCGTCAGGCTGATCCGATCCAGATTGTCCCAGGCATTACCCGCATCTGCAAAAATGAGACCGTAAAACTGATTGGGCACAATGGGAATGCTGATCTCTGCGTTAAACAACAACTGGGCGACACCTCCAGTTGGCTCCCCTGCAATATTACGAGGGCCAATTGAGCGGTCGGGATAACCGCGCAACATGGTGCCTTCAAAAATGTCAACGCCACCCGGCAGATACAATTCCTGATACGGGACACGCTCGGTGCCATAACTGGCGACAAAGCCCAATTGTGATCGCACATTTAAGGCCAATCGCCAGAATATGGGAAAGTAAAAACTCGTGACAATATCGTGCTTGTGAAAATCTCTATTACCGCCCAAAAATCCGCCAGCCAATGCGGGCGAATAGGAAATTACGCCTCCAGATGTGGGAAAAATCGGCAAATCGCGGCTGTCGCGGGTCAAGTTCGCGCTGATGCTGCTGGTTATATTGTCCTGGTAAAAGGGATTGTTTACATCTGTACTGTCGGAAAAATTGATAAAAGCAACCTTCTCGATGCGATATCCTCCAGAAATGCGCGAATAATCTGGCCAGCGCAGTCTGCGTCCGAGGCGAAATGCACCGCCTTCTGTACGCTGGTCGAAGTCTGCTACACCATAAGTTGCCAGTCGTATGGTGCTTCGGAACAGCGATGCCGATATACTCGTGGGGGTGTTGCGGAACCACGGTTCGGTAAATCCAATGCTAAAGGTTTCGCGGCGCGATCCAAACTCCCACTGAAAATCGAGTTGTTGTCCATTGCCTCTAAAATTGGGAATTTGCAATCCAATGGTGCCAATGAGCTTGTCGCGTTCGCTATACCCCGCCCCAATAGACGCCGTACCCGTTGACTTTTCTTCTATGGTGAACTCGAGATCGATCTCTGATGTTTCTTCTACGGCAATAGGTTCGGGCAACACATTGGTGAAAAAGTTGAGTTGCATGACTTCGCGCACGCTGCGTTCCAAAAGTGCGCGGCTAAACGTATCACCTGGTCGCACGCGCAATTCGCGTCGAATCACGCGGTCTTTGGTTTTGGTATTGCCCGTAATCAAAATTTTGCGAATTGTCCACGGATCTTTTTCGACTACGTCAAAATGCACATTGACGACGTGACCTTCAATGGGTTTTTGTTGTGGAAAAACCTGCGCGCCAATATGCCCAATGTCCATATAGGCATTTTGCAATTGCTCTCGCGATTTTAAGACGCGCTCTTCGTTGTAAACCGCGCCTGAATCGACTACAATAAAGTGAGAAAAACCGGCATCGGTGATTTTCTCATTGCCCGACCAACTCACTGCGCCAAAGCGATAAAGCGGCCCTTCTTCGATCGCAATATCGAGGTACATATTTTTTTTATCTGGGCCATAGGACAAGCTATCGGATACAATTGCCGCTTCTCGATATCCTTTTTGCCGGTAAAAGGCCAGGACCAATTCTTTGTCGTCGGGATAAGTCTCCTCGCTGTATTTACCTCCCCCAAACCACCAGCCGTCTTGTTTGGTCTCTTTCATTTGCTTGCGCAGTTGCTTCCCGGTCAATGCCGTATTGCCGTGAAAACGAATCTTTTTCAAATTGACCTTTTCGCCCTCGTGAATTTCAAAGGTCAGTGGCAATCGCCCATCTTTATCAACCGCCTCTTCTTGTACATCTACTGAGGCGAGCAAATAGCCCTTTTTGCGATAGAGCGCGACCAGCTTGTTGACCGTTCTCTTTTTTTCTCGGTGCTTTATTAACTGGCCTTCAGTCAATTTCGATTCGCGCTTTAGTGTCTTATCCTTTATTGCGCGATTGCCCTTAAAGATCACCTCACCCAAACGCGGCACGGCTTTCAAATCAATAATGACAGCCACACCCTCTGGCACCTTATCTATAGAGATCTTTATGTCGGAAAACAGACCGCTTTTATAAAGATTGCGGATCACCCGCGCGACTTCGCCTTCTACCAGATTCTGTCCTTTGAATAAGCCGCTTTGAGATTCGATAAAAGAAATCTCGACCCAATCATTGCCTCGAATGCGGATCTCCTGAATCACCGGGCCTTCTTGTGCGCCCGTGCTCCCGCCCAATAGTACAATGAGGACTAAAAAATTGTATGTACAAAATTTTTTCACGTTGCGAAATACCTATCTAAAACAGATTATTGGGACTTTGTAAGCCTCAAACGCCCAACATGGAAAAATGTTCCGACCGTACGACAAACAGCCCGGACGGGAGTCCGGGCCGTTTGGGTATTGACCGCACCTTCACGATCATGCTTTGTCCTTGTTTACCACTTCCTCTTCGCCGACAGGATCTCCCGATTTGTCCTGGTCTCCTACTTTCTTACTGAGATCACTGGCTTCGCTCTCATCGGCGAATTTGAGATTATTGTTTTTTTCACTCATCTGCACTTCGGCCGTGTCTTCCGGTTCTTCTTTCGCGATAGAATGTCCCTCAAAGTTGAGTGCATCGCCTTTTTTGCTCACCCGAACGCTGCATCCATCCGAAAAATGGCCCATAATGATCTCTTCGGCCAGGGGATCTTCAATCATCTTTTGAATGGTGCGCCGCAGATGCCGCGCGCCATAAGTCGGATCATAGCCTTTCTCGGCGATTAAGCTCTTGGCTCCTTGTGTGAGGCGTACCTCGATATCGCGTTCTGCAACGCGCGCGAGAATTTTTTCAAGCTCGATATCGACGATCTGAATAATTTCCTTTCGATCCAGCGGATTGAAAATTACCGTTTCATCCAGGCGGTTGATAAACTCGGGATTAAATGTCTTTTTGACCTCTTCGTTGATGCGCTCTTCCATTTTTTCGCGAATTGATTTTTTATCTGATCGACCAAACCCCAAGCCACCTGCATTTTGCAGATCTTTGGTCCCCAGATTGGATGTCATAATCAAAATGGTATTTTTGAAATTTACCTTGCGCCCAAAGCTATCTGTCAAACGCCCTTCATCCAATACCTGCAAGAGGATATTGAACACATCGGGATGAGCTTTTTCAATTTCATCGAGCAAAACCACCGAATAGGGACGCCGGCGCACTTTTTCCGTTAGCTGTCCGCCCTCGTCGTATCCCACATAACCAGGTGGTGCACCCACGAGCCGAGATACCGCAAATTTCTCCATATATTCCGACATATCTACGGTTACGAGAGCGTCTTCATCGTCAAACAGATACTGTGCCAGTGCTTGCGCCAAATACGTTTTGCCAATACCCGTGGGACCCAGAAACAAAAACGTGCCGATTGGGCGATTGGGATCTTTGAGACCTGCGCGCGTGCGCCGAATGGAGCGACACACCGTAGAAACAGCTTCTTCTTGACCGATCACGCGCTTTTGTAACTCGGACGCCATGTTGATCAGTCTTTCGGACTCGGCCTGTGCCAGCCGAAACACGGGAATGCCCGTCATGCTCGAAATCACTTCGGCAATGTGTTCTTCTGTCACATCTACCACATCATCTGTTACCTGTACTTCCCACGCCTGGCGCATATTTTCGAGTTCGCTTTTGAGTTCTCGCTCGCGGTCGCGCAAGCTGGCCGCCTCTTCAAATTGCTGATTTTCGGCAGCTATATCTTTTTTTCTCGTAATCTCGCCAATAGCCATCTCGATTTCTTTGATCTCTTCGGGGGGGTTGAGACGGGACAATCGCACCCGCGCTCCCGTTTCATCGATCACATCAATGGCCTTGTCGGGCAAGTGCCGATCGCTGATATAGCGGTCGGCCATTTGCGCCGCTGCTTCGATAGATTCGGGTAAAAAAGACACTTTGTGATGTGTTTCATAACTGTCTTTTAGTCCCTTGAGGATTTCAATGGTTTCATCCACTGAAGGCGCATCGACCACAATCGTCTGGAACCGTCGCTCAAGCGCGCCATCCTTTTCAATATATTTTCGATATTCGTCTAAGGTTGTTGCACCAATGCACTGCAATTCGCCGCGGGAGAGAGAGGGCTTAAACATATTAGAAGCATCGAGCGTACCCTCGGCACTGCCGGCGCCGACAATAGTGTGCAACTCATCGATAAAAATGATCACATTCTGACTTTGTTGCAGTTCATTCATCACGGCTTTAAGACGCTCTTCAAACTGCCCTCGATATTTTGTACCGGCGACAATGCCACCCATATCGAGCGTGACCACGCGCTTGTCCAGCAAAATTTGTGGGACTCGCCGTTCCACAATGCGCTGTGCCAATCCTTCGATGATCTGAGTTTTGCCCACACCGGGTTCGCCTACCAGCACCGGGTTGTTCTTTTTACGTCTGGCCAGCACCTGTGAAACCCGTTCGATTTCGCGATCGCGACCGATAGTCGGATCCAATTTGCCCTGCCGCGCCAGATCGGTTAAATCGCGTCCGAAATGATCGAGGAAAGGCGTTTTGCTTTTTCTTTTTTCGCGCCTACCCGACGAAGATTTTCCCTGCAAAACGGCAATCACCTCCTCCTTAGCGGTTCTGTGATCTACGCCGAATGTGACCAAAATCTGTGCGGCAACCCCGTCTTTATCTTTTAATAGTGCCAACAGCAGATGGCTGGTTCTCACGACTCGGCTTTTCATTTCTTTGGCTTCATTGGCAGCGATTTCGAGAATTTGCTTTGCACGGGGCGTAAAAGGCACTTCACCCATCGTCATTGAACTGCCAGAAGAAGCGACAAAATCGTCAATGGATTGCTTGATACTTTCGAGATTTAAATTTAGATTTGTCAACACCTGAACGGCCGTACTTTTACCCCCGCGTATGATGCCCAGCAGCAAATGCTCGGTACCGATGTAATTGTGTCCCAGGCGCGCTGCCTCTTCGCGAGCGAGTTGCATGACCTGCTTTACCTGGTCTGAAAACATACTATTCATCGAATACTCCTCTTGCCTAACGAGAAATCTGACGAAGCGTGATGTTGATTCCCAGTATAACAGTTTATAAAGGAAAACTCAACACAGTTTCTTTTGGTCCCACATGCTTTGTTATTTAAGCAACGAGACGACCGTCTTCCATCTCGACCACCCGATCAGCGCGAGCGGCCAAATGCTGGTCGTGTGTTACAATAATGCACGTTTGATGTCGGGTTCTGGCAAGTTCCCATATTAGTGCGTGAAGCTCTGCACTGCGCGCGACATCAAGATTACCAGAAGGTTCGTCAGCCAGAACAACAGCGGGTTGTGTCACCAATGCCCGCGCAACAGCAACGCGCTGTGCTTCCCCGCCAGAAAGTTCGGAAGGCAAATGTGCAAGCCGTTTTTCCAGACCCACATCCCGTAGCAGTTTTTGCGCAGGTGCTCGCGCTTCATCGGGCGAAACCCCGGCAATCATCAGGGGCATCATCACGTTTTCAAGCGCGGTAAAATCGCGCAATAAGTGGTGAAACTGAAAAACAAACCCAATCTGACGGTTGCGAAATTTGGCGCGATCAGTATCTGAAAGGGCAAATATATCGACGCCATCGATGACAACCGTCCCTGAAACCGGATGGTCTAACCCGCCCATAATGTGCAACAAAGTACTTTTTCCAACACCGGAAGCCCCAACCACTGCTACAATTTCGCCGCGAACAACTCTGAGGTCAACACCTTTGAGTACCTCAATGTGGGTATCCCCCATGACATAGTGCTTGCAAATACCTGTTGCGCGAAGCAACTTATTCATGGTCGTTAAGGCCCTCTTTTGGGCGCATGTGCGGAAACAGAATTGCGTCTCGAATCGAAGGCGCGTCTGCGAGCAACATGACCATCCGGTCAACACCAATGCCCAACCCACCCGTCGGCGGCATCCCGTGTTCCAGTGCCATTAAAAAATCTTCGTCGAGAACTTGTGCCTCGTCGTCGCCTCGATCGCGCAAGGTTTTTTGATGGGCGAACCGTTGCCGCTGATCAATCGGATCGTTTAACTCCGAAAATGCATTGGCCGCTTCCCAACCATTGATAAAAATTTCAAACCGCTCGGTGAGGCCTTTTTCGGTCCGATGGCGTTTGGCCAGGGGAGACACTGCAATGGGGTAGTCGGTAATAAAGGTCGGTTGAATCAATTCAGGCTCGACACACGCTTCGAACAATGCGTTGATCAACAAACCTCGCTCTGCATTCGGTTCGATATCGGAATCAAAGCGATTGCATGCAGCACGCAGGTCGGTATCTGAGGAACGCGCCACATTGATACCGCCGTATTTTTCGATGGCGTCGAGCATGGGAATGCGCGGCCAGGGAGGGGTAAGATCAATTTTTTGTCCCTGATATTCGAGTGTTGTTGCACCATTCACCTTTTCGGCCACAAAGGCGTAGAGTGTCTCGGCTATTGCCATCATATCTGAGTAATCGGCATAAGCCTGATACAATTCGAGCATCGAAAACTCGGGGTTATGAGTTCGGTCAATGCCTTCATTGCGAAAATTTTTGCCGATCTCATAAACTCGCTCAAGCCCGCCTACGATCAAGCGCTTGAGATATAATTCATCGGATATCCGCAGATACAGCGGCATGTCCAGCACGTTGTGATGTGTGACAAAAGGACGGGCTGAAGCCCCTCCGTAGAGCGGCTGCAACACCGGTGTCTCGACTTCGAGAAAACCGCGTGCATCTAAAAACTCGCGCATTGCAGATACGACTGCGCTACGCTTGCGAAACACCGCCTGCACATCGGGGTTAAGCGCCAGGTCCAGATAACGACGGCGATATCTCAGTTCTTTGTCGCTAAATTGATCGTGTACAACGCGCTTGCCATCGCGTATTTCTTCTTTTGGGACGGGCAGCGGACGAATGGCTTTGGTCAACAACACGATCGTTTGTACTTGAACGGATATTTGCCCCGTGCGGGTCTTAAAAACCGGGCCAGATACGCCGATAAAATCACCGATATCCAGCAATTTCCACAGCGCGAAAGCATCATCGCCAACATTGTCGAGCCGCACATAAATTTGAAGCCGGCCCACGGCATCCCGCAAATCGGCAAAGGCCGCTTTTCCATGACCACGCGTAACAATCAATCGACCGGCAACCCGCACCTCGTCGTCCGATGCGCTCAGTGCATCAAAAGACGCGACAATATCCACAGAATAGTGCGTAGGCTCAAAGCGATACGGATAAGGCTCAATGCCCAAATCCCGAATGGTGTCGAGTTTTTGCAGGCGCTGTTCGATTAATTGAGATTCTGGCGTTTGTCCCACAACCCGAGTCAAGACAGAAGCCTCCCAACCCCTCTAATATCTATAAGATTAAACGTTATGAAGGTCATAAAACTATAACCAATATGTATATTCAAGTCAAGCGCGTTGCCCACTTGCGATCACCGCTTAAAACTCAGTTCACGTGGAGTCCGACGTCAGTAAATACGCGCGGATAAACGGGTCGAGATCGCCATCTATAACTCCCGAAACATCCGATGTCTCAAAGCCTGTTCGCGCGTCTTTTACCATCTGATAGGGCTGGAAAACGTAATTGCGGATTTGACTACCCCATTCAATGCGCTTTTTGGTGCTTTCGAGTTCGGCACGCTTTTTGTCTTCTTCTTCCCGCATGTGTTGATACAATCGCGCCTTGAGAATTTTCAGGGCCGTATTGCGGTTCTTGTGCTGAGAACGCTCGTTCTGGCATTGCACCACAATCCCCGTGGGTTCGTGGGTAATACGCACTGCTGAATCGGTTTTGTTCACGTGTTGTCCTCCGGCACCCCCAGCGCGATAGGTATCTACTTTCAAATCATTGGGATTAATCTCCACCTCGATATCGCCTTCGGCGTCGGGATAGACAAAAACAGATGCAAATGATGTGTGGCGACGATTGTTGGAATCATAAGGCGAAATTCGCACCAATCTGTGTACGCCTGATTCGGACTTGAGATAGCCAAAAGCGTAATCGCCCTTCACTTCAATTGTCGCACTCTTAATCCCTGCTGTTTCGCCTGGAAGCGTATCCAGGACATTGGTTTGAAACCCGCGCCGCTCTGCCCATCGCGTGTACATACGCATCAACATTTGCGCCCAATCTGCCGCTTCAGTACCCCCAGCACCTGGGTGAATGGTCAATATCGCGTCATTGCGATCTTCTCGATCGCCCAACATGTGCTGCAATTCAAGTGCGTCTAAAGCTGCGCCAACATCGGGCAATTCGGCGGCGACTTCCGATAGAGATTCGGCATCGCCTTCTTCGTATGCCAATTGAAAAAGCACGTCCAGATCGTCCGCTTGTGCATTTAAATTTTCCCAACTTTCAACCCAGTATTTCTCCGCATTGCAGGCATCGATAATCTGCTGTGCATTTTCGCGGTCATTCCAGAAATCTGGTGCTTCCATTAGTTTTTCAAATTCGGCAATTTTGACCCGTCTTTGATCGAGGTCAAAGATACCTCCCGAGCTTATCCACGCGTGCGATATAATCGGATAGTGCGTCTTGTAGTTCGCGCACCTGAATTTCCACAGCCATTATTTGTTCCTTTCCCATTGTATTCATAACGACATATCAACGCAAATCGATCAATTCCACTCCGCTGGGTATGTGAAATGTAAATTGATCGGGCCTGGCTTTTTTATTGACTTTTAAGTCCGACAACACAAATGTTGTCACATCTTCGTGGATATTGCGATATTCTACCTGCCGTACCAGATAGAGGCGTTTGTCTATCCACAGGCGAATTTTATGGATATACGTATCTTCTTTTTTTGCCAATAGATCAACCGCGTAACACGTTTTGCGATGTATCTTTTCTTCGCCCACATAAACAGGCACATAATTTTCGTCGTACCCACCCCAAAAAATCAGATCAAATAACAATTTTTCATAGTTTCGATCATTTTCCATCGCGGTGTAATCGCTCACCAGCACCTGGGCATTGGCAGGCGCGTAATGCCACACGGTTTTGCCATCGCTCACCACTACCTGTACATCCGAATCCATTCGAAACTGATCGGGGCGCTGAACCAGCAACTTGCCTTTGACTTCTTGGTGCTGGTCCATCACGCGCCAGTAGTGTTGCTTGACAAAGTGAGCGGAAAGCGTCTCGAGATCCGCAAATTTTTTTTGCAATTTCTCGACTACCTCTGAGCCGCGCGTATCGGCCTGCACAGTTCCCGTGTAAAATAAAATACCGAGAATGGCGAGAAACGTATGCAGGTTGCGCCTGTGGTACTTTTCACTCATCATACATCTAACTCCTCGAGTTCCTCTAAATAATCTTCGTCAACGAGGACTTCGCGCCCCTTGCTCGACCCATTGGGCGGACCAACAATCCCGGCGGCTTCGAGTTCGTCAACAAGGCGGGCGGCCCGCGAGTAGCCCACCTTCATCCGGCGCTGCAGGAGAGAAGCGGAACCCTGTTGATGAATAACCACCAATCGCAATGCCTCGTCAAACCGGGCATCGCGCTCGTTATCTGCAACAGAAAGATCGCTATTTTCACCCTCAAATTCAACGCCATCGAGTTCGACGCCCTGATCGCGCACCCAGGCCACTAATTGTTCGGTTTCTTCAGTATCGATCCACGCCCCGTGAAGGCGAATGGGTTCTGGTTGTCCAGGAGGCAAGAATAGCATATCACCTCGACCCAGGAGTTTTTCACCGCCATTGGCGTCAATAATCGTGCGCGAATCGACCTTGGACGCCACGCGAAATGCAATACGCGTTGGGAAATTGGCTTTGATTGTACCAGTAATCACATTTACTGAAGGACGCTGGGTTGCAATGATGAGATGGATACCCACAGCGCGGGCCATTTGTGCCAATCGCGCCAGTGAGCTTTCAATATCGCTCGGTGCAGTCATCATCAAATCGGCCAATTCATCGATCACCACGACAATATAGGGCAAGGCATCGGGAATCTCGTCGCGGTCTTCCTCGGTGGGTGCTTCCTGTCGCAGCCGCGCCATCTTGGCATTAAAATCAGTAATATTGCGCGCTGTAAACTGCGCCATCGTGCGATATCGGTTTTCCATCTCTGACACCGCCCACTTGAGCGCACCCGACGCCATTTTGGGATCGACGACAACAGGGGCTAAGAGATGTGGAATATCGTTGTAAATTGATAATTCCAGCATTTTGGGATCCACCATAATAAAACGCACTTCTTCTGGCGTGCAGCGGAACAAAATACTGGAAATCAACGCATTGATACACCCCGATTTACCAGCCCCGGTCGCGCCGGCAATTAACAAATGCGGCATTTTTGCCAGATCGGCACAATAGGGGTCACCCGAAGCAGTTTTGCCGAACCCGAGCATCAATTTTGAATCGGACTGCTCAAATGCGCGCGATTCCAAAATTTCTTTTAATAAGACTGTATAAGGTTCTGGATTGGGCACTTCAATACCAACCGCAGCCTTGCCGGGAATGGGAGCCTGAATGCGAATGCTCTGCGCTTTCATCACGAGGGCGAGATCGTCTGCAAGACCGACAATTTTGCTGACTTTCACGCCTGGGGGAGGCGCAACTTCGTATGTCGTAATAACAGGCCCAGGGTTGACTTGTACCACTTTGCCCTGAACGCCAAAATTGCTCAGGCTTTGTTCCAACGCCTGTGCCCCTTTTAACAGGGTTTCGCGGTCTATAATCCCATCACCCGGAGGGGGATCTTCCAGCAGCTTCAAATTGGGTAACAGATATGTCGAAGATCGCTTGCGCACGATTTTCTTTTTCTTTTTGGGTTTTGACGGAACAGGTTCTGGTTCTGGCTCTGGCGTTTCATCTACTATTTCAAATTCCACCTCAGGTAATTTGTCTTCTTCCCGCTCAACCCGTGCCACATCTGGAATAGGGTCAGCAACAATCTCTTCTTTTTCTTCGCGCTTTTCTGACTTGTCATCGGCGATCTCAGGTTTGGGCACCTCGACCAATTCGTCTTCTTCTTTCTCAACCTGTGCTATATCTGGAATGGGGTCAGCAACTGTCTCTCTTGTGTGCTTCTCTAATAATTCATCAATGTCATCGGAGATATCGGATTTGGGTACCTCGGTCAATTCATCCTTTTCCCAATTATTTAAAATGGGATCGGCAACAATTTCTTCTTCAATTATATTTTTTTTTTGATCGGTGTCCTCGATTTGATCGGTATCCTCAACTTGTACCGCTTCGGGCGGTATCCCGTTATTGTCGGATTTCTCCTCACGCTTTTTGAAAAAAGTCCATTCGGGAATTCGGTTAAACGGACTATCGGTGGCAACCATTAACAACACCACAAATAGCGTTACCAAAGAAATATAAGAACCAACAGCACCTAAATAGGGGACCAGCAGGGAAGACGATAGCATAAAGCCCAGCCAACCTCCCAATTTCCAGGCCATTGTGGGCCTCTCCCAAAAAAGCACGCCTGTCGCGCCACAGTAGATCACCATTAGTGAAAACAGGATGACACTGTACATCACAAGCGATCTGACGCTCGACATCCTGAGGTGGTTCCATCCCCACACAACTGCCAACACTATCAGTGCGTAAGCACCATAGCCCACGCTAAATAGCAAGTGGTAGGAGACGTGTGCGCCGAGCCATCCGACCAGATTTTGTGCCAACTCGTTGGGGCGCGTCGAATTGGGCGGGTCCTCTGGCGAGTGCGATAGCAAGCTCAAAGCCATCAATAGTGCGATAGCAATCAAGCACACACCTAAAATTTGAAAGGGTAATGCTAGCCGATCTTTTTGTGTCTCAGGTAATGCCTTCGATGACTGTTCCATATCCGTTCCTCACAGCATCAAAGGGGAGAATATATCCGATGTGGGGACATCGGTTTTATTGACTGATTCCTCTTGCCAGCACCACAGGCTTTCGGGTGCGGAATAATTTGCCTTCTGGCGTGCCAACTTCCAGGTAGATAACATAAATACCGGGCTTCAAAATTTGTCCATTATCGTTGCTCCCATCCCAATTTACAACGCGCTGACTGCCACTTCCAACACTTTCAAGTAAGGATGCCACGCGCCTCCCCGTGCGATCAAACACCCACAAATTTGCGTGGAGTCTGGGGGAGGGCACCCGATATGTAATGGCGACTTGATCGACAAAGGGATTGGGGGCAACCGCCACAGATAACTCCGCTATGTCGTCGTTAAACTGAACGCTATTTGCAGCCCCAGGGGTCGCCCCCCGCGGATCCTGGCTGTCGAGCCAGTTGTCCTGATCACCTGCTACAGTGAGATCAATGCGTTCCAGACTTATAGAAGCCTCTTGTGCTGGATAAAAGATGCTATCGACAAGTGTTGCCATCGCATCGCGCAAAATGAGGCCATCGCCTCCATTATTTAGCCGGGGCCAGCGGGTAAGCGACAATATGGGAACATCGAGGTTGGGGAATTGCAGACCAATAGCATCTGCATCTTCTGCGACGATCACATATCCTCCGCCACCAATAACTGCACTTGCTTTAAATTGTCCCGTTGTTCGCAAATCGGATAGCGTCCACCCGGATAGATGAACTGCGTCTGACGAGCGATTGTACAGCTCGACCCACTCTGATCCATTGACAGGTCGTGCCATCACTTCGTTGATCACCACCTGTGCGGAGACTTCCACGGTCAGCAGGGTCGTATAACAAAACAATGCGAGAACTACTGAGTACATTTTGTTTACCAAATTTTGTATTCTATCCATTATACCATCCCCAATCTTCGTCGAATAGTCCATTCAAATACCAGCAGCCCCACTAGCAAAAATAGCGGCCACTCATGCCCCCACAACATGAACCGGTGATGGGTGATAACAGGCTCAGGAGCCAGAATAAGCGAATCGAGCGCGGTCTTCAGATCACCCGGTCTCACATATTGCCCGCCACTGCGCGTCGCAATATCGCCGAGCAGTTCGGCACGCATGCGCACGGTTTCGTATTCCAGGCTGTATCTTCCCACAGTAAAACGCCCCATACCCGTACCCAGATCACCATCATCGGCCCGTGCCTGTACCTGAAGCTCATAATCGCCTTGTGGAAAACGCCCCAAATTGCCAGCATACCGTCCACCGCCCAAATCACGCAGGAGAACTTCTCTTACACCCAGGCTGTCGCCGACTCGCGCGAGAACCCGCGCACCTGGACGCGGCTGCAATAGACGGTCAAAAACGCTTGCATGTACCGCGACTGCCTCACCGCTTCGATACGTGGGCTTTTCAGTCGTGATTTTTAGACGTGAGACCTCGTCGCGCGTGACCAGCCAGCGCACCATATTTTTCCAAAATGCGCGTGCCACGGCATCGGTCTTGCCGTCGCCCCACATCATTAGCCCGTGACGCCAAAATGTATGATACGCTACAGTCGCGGTTTTTCCTGCGCCTACGCGGCGAATTGCCAGTACGGGCATCGGTTTACCATCAACGCGCTCTGTGGGATGATGCGCTAACACAGTTGCGTTGGAAACAGCAGTTCCCACGCGATTATAAGACAGTAGTGGCGGCAATGCCTCCCAGGCATCGCGGTCGCTTAGTGGATCGTCGGATACGCGCAAGATGGGGTGGCGAGAATCGGGAAACGAAAGGGCAAAGGCGCGTTCTTGAAATGTGTCTGACGATCCCAAAAACTGCACGGGCAAAACATCGGCCAATGCCGAGCGCGCATATCCATCACCAAAAGCGGCATTGCCCCCCAGGGTCAACAGTCCCCCGCCTTTTTGCACAAAGGCGACAAGTGTCTGCTCAGGCATACCTGCAAGTACTTCGTAGGGAGAGTTGATCAACACGACAATATCGCGCTCGTCCAATGAGCGCAGCGCGCGATGCACGTCTTTTTCCCACCCGGCCGTCAATGTGCGTACCAGCACTTCAAGTTCCAGATTGACATCTTCCTGCAGCACGCGCCGCAAATAGCCCAGATCGGCACTCGGACTGCCCGCAAGTATTAAAATTCGCACGCGACTTTCGAGCACATCTGTCGAGGCCACTACGCGGTTGTTGCCCACTGTGCGCTCGCCTGTCTGTGCCGCAATCTGTACTGAAAATGCATGCCGCCCGGATCGCTCGGGGCTGATCTCAAATTCAAGGGTCTGTTCGCCATCGGACAGCGCAATGGTTTGGGCACTTACTTCCCGATTATCCAAGAGCACGCGCACCTGCTCGCGCACCCGTTCAAATCCGGAAGAAAGCACGCGGACTTGCATCACAAGCGACCTGCCCACATAGCCCAGAGGATCAATAACCACCGATACAATGGACACGTCTTTCGGGGGAACCGGGTCACCTGTTCCCACCGCGAGCACAGGCGCGCCCAGATCGACCGCTGCCCGCTCGGGGCGTCCACCCAAATTTTGTCCGCCGTCTGAGATGAGCACTACGGCAGCAAGCCCTTCACCCATTGTACGTTCGCGCAACCCATCTAATGCACCTGCCAGATCAGTCGCTCGCCCCGCCCAGGTAAGTTCTTCTTTATCTCGCAGGGGCGTTAAAACATCGGAAAACCGAAACTGAGTCACTCGCGCACGCAAATTTTTGAGTGTGGGATCGTCCAGCACGGCTTTTGCAACTTCAAAACGCGCGGTATCGCCATCTGCAATTTTCATGCTTTCGCTGTCGTCGATGAGCACGGCGACTAAGGGCAAACGCTGCGTGTGCAACGTCAGCGCAAGAATCGGCTCTATTAAAAGGCCAATTAACAAAACGAGTGCCGCGACGCGTAAGCTCAACAACAATTGATGTATGCCCGTAAGGCGCGAGCGATACATTAAAAAAGCGAGATAAATTCCGGCGCAGCCAACGAGTAATAGCAGCCATCCGTCTGAGATGGAAAACCCAATATCGCGCAGCATTGTTATACCTGCCGCTCGCGCAGTCCAGGCAGTGGCAACCGCGGGGCCGCATTCAAATTACCCCTGGCAATTTCACCTCGGGCCAGGCGAAAAGCACCTGCGCCAGCAATCATCGCCGCATTGTCTGTACACAGGGCCGTCGGCGGATAAAATACACCCATCCCGAGTTTGGAAGCATCATCATCGAGTTGTGCTCGCAGCGCGCGATTGGCGGCCACACCACCCGAAAGCAATACCCGCTCTGTACCTGCTTCTCGCGCGGCCCTGAGTGTCTTATCCACCAATACATCGACTACAGCCGCCTGAAAACTCGCCGCAATATTTGCTCCGATAGCTTCAATATTCTCTACGGCGAGATCGCGAATCCGATAGAGTACAGACGTTTTTAATCCGCTAAAACTAAAATCAAATCCCGGATTGTTGATCAACGCACGCGGAAAATCAAAGGCTTCGGGGTTTCCCTCTTCTGCGAGCATCGAAATGCGCGGTCCGCCCATGGTGACCTCCCCCTCGCGCAATAGTCCCAGTATTTTAGCCACTTTATCAAATGCTTCACCTGCGGCATCGTCGCGCGTGCGTCCCCAGCGCTCGTAATTACCCCATGCACAGACATAAATCAATTCCGTATGCCCTCCTGAAACCACCAGGGCCATAAAAGGCGGCACCAGGTCGGGATGTGCCATACTGCCTGCAAATAAATGTCCTTCTATGTGATGCACACCTACGAGGGGTAGCCCCGAACCCAGTGCAAGCCCTTTGCCCACGGAAATGCCCACAAGCAGGCAACCCACCAATCCTGGCCCCTGTGTCACAGCAATACCACCTAAGTCGTCCAGTTTCAGGTCGGCTTCTGAAAGTGCCCGATCGACGATGGGCAGGAGTGTTCGTATGTGGTTGCGAGATGCCAATTCGGGCACCACGCCGCCGTAGAGGCTGTGTTCTGTTTGGGAAAAAATTGTGTTGGAATAGATATGTCCATCGGCTACCACGGCAGCTGCAGTTTCGTCGCAGGATGTTTCAATACCTAAAATGGGCCGATCAGAAATGCTCATAAGTATGTATCAGTTGTTGAAAAATTAAGGGGAGTGTATCGGCATACGAAGGGGAAAAAAGAAAGAAACCGGTGCCGCCCTTTTTGGGAGAAGGTGAAACGGCAAACCGGTGAGGGAAAAAACAACCATTTCGGTGAGGAATACCCCACCGAAATGGGAGCTCTACTTGTAGGACTCGGTAATATCCCGGCCCGTGCTAATTTCACCGTTGTCAATCCGCAAATTAAATCCGCAGTTGGGATTGTTGCATACCCATGCTTTGTACATGATAGATGCCCCATCGCGCCCATAATCCGACAGCGGTAGCAAAATACCCGTGTTGCACTTCAAACACTGTGG
The DNA here is from genome assembly GCA_965205975.1 of Candidatus Latescibacterota bacterium. Classification (GTDB taxonomy): domain Bacteria; phylum Latescibacterota; class UBA2968; order UBA2968; family UBA2968; genus VXRD01. The sequence goes on along the minus strand of OZ242195.1, from coordinate 2,287,973 downwards.
AAACGCTTGCTCCATAAGACCCTCCTCGCCACTGGCGTCTTTAAAAAAATCTCGCCATGCACACAACCCTTTCGGCCATAAATAGGGGTGGTCATGGCCAAGGGGTAAATTTAAAGATAATGTAACAAACTTATGTACAAAGTCAACTTGTTTTATCCCATTTTTCTATGTTTATCCTGTGCCAAAGCAATTGACAAGTGCATTTTACCGCCTTATTTTGGTGCGCCTTCTCGCCGCATTTTTTATACCCTTATTCCGGAGGGAGTATATGCCTACTGGTATTCGCAATTTTGTCATTTTTGTCGTTGCCATAATTGTATCGTGGATTGTGGGGTCAACTGTGCCGCCCACATGGACCGTTGAACAAATTACCTTAGACGTTCTCACAGACGATAGTGGCCAACTGTATTACATCTACAGAGGCAAACCCGCCTATTTCGATGCGGTGCCGATTGAACAAGCGCAGCTCAATCGCTCGAGAATACACGGCTCGAATGAAACGCCTCCCATCAAAGAGGAATTTGTCTCATCGGTAGAGGATGGAGAAATCAAATATTATCAACTCCTGGCAAAACACCACTGGGGCTACTGGTCACTGCTGCCCGCGGTGGTGGCCGTGCTCTTATGCTGGATTACCAAAGAACCCGTCACAGCTCTTTTGGGTGGTATTATCTCTGGCGCGCTTATTTTGACCCGCTATGACTTTACGGGCGAGGTCTTAATCCCTTCATTGTCAACGTCAAATGCCGCGAGTATCTTATTGCTCTATTTGTGGCTCCTGGGTGGGCTTATGGGGATATGGTCGCGCACGGGTGCAGCGCAAGCTTTTGCCGAATTTATGACTGTGCGTTTTGTTCGCGGTCCCAAGAGTGCCAAGCTCGTCGCCTGGATGCTCGGTGTCATCTTCTTTCAGGGCGGCACCGTTAGTACGGTGCTGGTCGGTACGACTGTCAAACCCATTGCGGATAAGGAAAAAATCAGCCACGAGGAATTGGCCTACATCGTCGATTCGACCGCTTCACCGATTGCTTCACAGCTCGCTTTCAATGCCTGGCCGGGCTATGTTCAGGCCTTTATTTTTGTCGCAGGTGTCAGTTTTTTAGCTACTGAAGCCGACCGTCTTCTCTTCTTTTTTAAGAGTGTCCCGTTCTGCTTCTACGCGATTTTCGCCGTGTTGGGCACGTTCTTGCTCAGTATTGAAAAACCCCTCTTTTTGGGCAAGCAACTCAAGGATGCTATGCAGCGCTCTCGAGAGACAGGGCAACTCGACGCCGACGATGCCGATCCTTTGAGTGCCAAAGAACTGCAGGGAAGCAATGTGCCCGAAGGCTACACGCCGCATGTTCTCGAGTTTTTCCTGCCTCTGGGCGCGCTTATCGCCATTGCTATCGGGACTTTTATCATCAGCGGATCTCCGAATGTGCAATGGGCTTTTGGCATCGCACTTCTGATAGCCGTGGGTATGGCTCTTGCCAAGGGCATGTCGCTTAAGGATATTGTCTCGGGATTTCACGATGGTCTCAAAGGCGTGGTGCTCGGCTCGGTTATTCTCTTGCTGGCTATTACTATTGGTGGCATCAGCAAGGAAACGGGTGGAGGCATCTTCCTGGTCGAGCAACTCGGGGATACCATTCCGTATTTCATTTTGCCGGTTTTGCTCCAAATTCTCACGATGGCGATTGCCTTTTCCACAGGTACGAGTTGGGGCACGTATGCGGTGGCTTTTCCACTGGCTATGCCACTGGCCTGGGCGGTCGCAATGGCAAATGGCCTGTCACATCCCGAACTTTTTATGACGCTGTGTTTTGCCGCTGTCATAGACGGTAGTGTTTACGGCGATCAGTGTTCGCCAATTTCAGATACTACGGTTCTAAGTTCTATGTGTACGGGTTGCGACCTGATGGATCACGTCAAAACGCAAATTCCGCAAGCCTCTATTGCCGCCGGACTCGCCGCAATCTGCTGGACCGTCGTCGCTATCTTCACCGCGTAATGGGATTCTAACTCGTTCAAAAAATGAGAGAATCTGTTGAGCGAAACGCTTGCAAATATCCAGATGTTGATCCAAAAAGGCGAAGTGCGTATTTCAGTCCATGGATACAGTGAACTTTCGGAGGACGCTCTCTTAGCTCGGGAATTGGTGGAGGGGGTCACTGATGCCGTCGTTGTGGAAGATTATCCGCACTATCCAAAAGGTCCTTGTGTTCTCGTGCTTCAACGAGACACGAACAGTCAGCCAGTCCATGTTGTCTGGGGGATACCGAAAGGCCATGCCAGTCCTGCGGTTCTGGTGACGGCTTATAGGCCAGATATAGAGTTGTGGGAAAACGATTTTCTCAGGAGACGCTGATGAAAAAGCGAAGCCGTACAAAACTGATTCATGAAGGTCAGTATGTCGCTGAGGTTGATGTCGAGTTGTTGGAAACCGAGGATGAGTGGTCGCCTTATCTTTCTTTGCAAGACGCTTACAAGCTCGACGAGGTAAGAGCAGCTCTTCGCCGCGGAGATATTGAGTCAGCAGCACGGCAGGGCAAGATATACATACTGAAGCCGGTCTCCACACCCCCTGGACATAAGTACACAACTGTTTGAATCGGATTTTTAAATGTAGGATAAACAAAATGATTGATATTACAAGGCTGCCTAAAGATTTTATCCAGCGATACGGATCGTGTGTCCTAAGCAGTTATGCTGTTGTGGCAAGGTATTACACCGGTTCCGGAAGCCTCAATGACTTTTATCAGGACTATCTTTCTTCATTTTCGCTTCCAGTGACGACTAATCCAGAGAAGGAAGTTGTCGAACACTTTGATGCCGAGTGGCAAAGACGTCAGGTTCTTGGGTATCAAGTTATCCTTGACCTTCATAATTGCTCAAAAGAAGCGACCTTCTCTTGTGCCCGACAGCATTTCAATGCCGAGTTGATCAAATCTGTCAATGCCCAGTGGCCCCGTATTCAACAAAAGCTTGAGGCTGAAAATTGCCTACTGAATTTGACCTACCAAGCTGGACAACAGGTAGTGAACTCAATAAAAAGAATAGAAATGCATTCGGTGACAATAGGTATGCGTACAAATCAACAATTTGTTCTCGTTGATACAAACAGTGTTGGTATAAGATTCTTGAATTGCATAGGTGAGATCAGTGGGGACAGGAAAGATGGTGTTCTATACACACCTCTTGAAGAAACATAGGGCACTATCCTGTTCTGCTAATAATTCGTTGGAGTTGCATTGGACAGTTATACAGCAGAAAACTGAACAAATTTAAAGATGGATGTAGATCACAACATTGCTGACATTGGAAAGCCATACCCTGCTCAAATTTGTCGCATAGTTTCGATTAATATGCTGATTTGACATTCACATTTTAAAAGGAGACACACAATGCCTGTTGGAATGATGCTGTTTATGACATTTATAGTGACTTTGTTCGTCATTGGTTTTATTGTTATTTCTTCTGAACACAAAAAATCAGATTGAATATTCCAGTGATGAATCGCCTTTTTCACGCAGAGCTCGAATTGCCCATTCGCGGGAAAAGTCAGCGCGTTACCCGTCGTCCCAATGTGGCTTCTGGCGAAACGGCAGTTCTCTTTGATGAAGAGGGTCCAGGGTGCATCCATCACTGGTGGCTCACTTATGGGTATAAGCGCGAAGGCGATGCGCGCGATCCCATCCACGATTTGCAACTCCGCCTCTATTGCGATGGGGAGGACGATCCCGCTGTCGATCTTCCCCTCGCCCGTTTTTTTGCCATTCTCTTTGAACACGATATTTATCCCATTGATAGCGCGGTCATCAAAATCCTTCCCAAAAACGCGCTCAATTGTTATTTGCCCATCCCTTTCAAATCGCTGCGTCTCGAAATTACGAATAATAGTGGTCGCGCTATTCCGCTCTGGTTTATGGCCGATTGGTCGTCGTATGACAATACCGAATTAACTCCATTGCGCCTCCACGTCACGCCCCGCGGCGAATACCCCGCTCAATCGCTGGGTAGTATGCTGATGGCTGACTATTCGGGCAGTGGATTTATCGCGGGTATGGTCAAGGGGGTGGTCGTAAGGGATCGCGCTGATAGCTGGTATCATACCGGCGGAGACTTGTGGCTGCTTGATGGAGAAAGCGATCCTCACGCCCTGCGCGGCATTGGGGGTGAGGATATTTTCAATATGAGCTTTGGGATATGGAAGATACAAACCGATTGGGTAGGCGCGCCGCATATCCATCGGAGTGCTGAACACACAGCGGGAGGTTCTGGTTACGAAGGGGTGATGTACCGCTTTTTCGGTCCCGATCCAATATGGTTTGATCACTCGGCTATTATTCGTTTTGGATCTCGTGGGAATGATCTCGAAAGCGTTATTTACGCCTATGTCAATCCCGCTGATCCTCCGGCTATTCTCACCCCAGATCAATGGCAAATCGCCGGGCCTTTTCCCTGCAATACACGCGAAGATTTCAATCGGTCCGAATGGGCCGAAAAATCCGTCTCCGATTGGCCCAACACGCATACTGCTGATTTTGACATTTACATGGGTGATAATGCGCCCACTACACTTTCTCTGCCCATTCAAGCGGATTCAGAACGCGGCTGGTGCGATTTTACGCGGCACCTTCGAGGTCGCAAACGCACCAATGTCGGTACTCAACCCGCCAATGTCTCCGCTTATGCAGTAGGACAAATTACTCCGCCTGAAGCGGGCGCGTACACCCTCGCCATCGGTTATGACGACTGGATGCGCGTGTGGGTCAATGGTGCGGAGATCCATGCGGAGGAACATGAGAATGGGTTCGCCATCGACTATATTCCATGTGAACTTCCCGTTGGACCTTCTGAAATACGAATCAAACTCTCAAATTTCGATAATGCCCAATGGCGTCTCTGGACCTTCCACGCCGCATTGCAAGAAGCATAAAAAAACCGCAAGACATTCTAATACTAATCAGATTTAAAAATCTTGCATTTTGTAAAAGTGTATGCTATGGTATATAGGGACAAGTAATTGGCACGTTTACATTCCCTTTTAGCTTATCAATGCCAAGCCGCACACCGAATCAGCCTGTACTGAAAAGAGAAAAGAGATGAATCGAGGAAGAAGCTTACTCACGGCCGGTGCCGTCCTTCTCATATCCTTGTTTTTTGCCAGCCTTATGGTCTGGTTGAAGCCCAATCCGGAACTCCGACCTCTTCCCACCCAGATTCCCTTCGTAACCGCAACGCCTGCAGTGGTCGGTACCAGTGCAATTCCCGTGTACGGAGCCGGGACGGTTCGACCTGTCGCAGAGATAGATGTCGCTGCCGAAATCAATGGTAAGGTTGTTTGGGTGGATCCGGCCTTTCAGAGTGGCGGACGAGTTCGCGAAGGGCAGGTTCTCTTCCGCATTGAGGACGCCGACTATCGCAACAGAGTGCAGCAGGCACGTGCCAACGTGGCCGCACAGCAGGTAGTACTTCTTCAGGAGGAGGAAGAGGCCCGGATCGCACGCGCTGAATACGCACAATATAAACGCCGTCAGGCGGATCGCACGTCTCTGACGGAGGCCAGTCCTCTGGTATTGCGGCAGCCTCAGCTCGAGGCTGCCCAAGCCGCTTTAGGTAGAGATAGTGCCATGCTCGCTGACGCTGAATTGGCTTTGTCCCGCACAGAGATACGTGCGCCCTTCAGCGGAGTCGTGCGGATCGAGTCGATAGATGTGGGGCAGTTCGTGGTAGCTGGCCAGAGCGCAGGGCGACTTTACGCGGCCAACGCCGTCGAAGTAGTGGTTCCCCTGTCCGACGCCAACGCGGTTCTCATCCCCGGCCTATGGGAGTTGGAAGCGGGCGACGGAGACCGGCGGGTCAAGGCTCACGTCATAGCTGAATACGGCAAAGGGAGCTATGCCTGGGAGGGCTATGTAGATCGGGCGGAGGCATCCTTGGACGAACAGACGCGCACCATCAACGTCATCGTACGCGTTCCGGACCCCTTTGCAAGCGGCACCTGGGCTGGAGCAGATGGCGATAATGCAAATGCTGGTCCAGGTCCGCCCCTTCTTGTGGGTAAGTTTGTGAAAGTACGAATTGAGGGAATCATCCCAGACCGGTACTTCATCCTGCGACGGTCAGCACTCAGGCCAGGCAACGAGATTTGGGCAGTGCGCGATGACAAACGATTGACCATCGTCCCGGTGCGCGTCCTTCAGCGTTCCGATGATAAAGTGTTCGTAACCGGCACTCTGGAAGCCGGCCAGGCGGTCGTCATAGGCGGGATTCAGGTCGCAACTGAAGGCATGGTGGTGCGGACTGCGGTCAGAGGTGATTGATGCAGCGAAGCGGGAAGGTGGTGATGCAAGGGAAGTCCCATAGCTTATATGTAAGTCCTGCGGTTTTTTTGAAATTCTCCGCTATTTTTTCAGCGCGAAGTCAGAGCAGATGGGTCGCCCTCGATCCAGGCTTCACCTCCGTCTGTCCACACTTCTTTTTTCCAGATAGGCACGGTCTGTTTTAACCGATCAATCGCGTAGTGACACGCTTTCAAAGACGCTTTGCGATGTGGAGAAGAAATCGCAATTAGGACGCTGATTTCCCCAATTTCCAACCGTCCTACGCGGTGTAGTATTCCCACGCAATCCACCTCCCACTTTTCTTTTACTTCATCTCCAATTTCCCGCATTTTCTTTTTAGCCATATCTCTATACGCATCATAGACGAGATAGGAGGTTCCGCGCCCTTTTGTATTGTCTCGCACCACGCCCGCAAATGTGGTTACTGCGCCGTCCGAATCCGCCAGTACCGCATTGTATAACGCATCTGGTGTTATTTTTTTGTCCTGGATTTTATACACATCACCAGCCATAATAATTTCCCCTAAAGACTAACAAGTAGGCCCTATCCACCACTTACAGGTGGGATAAATGCCACCTCATCGCCATCTTGAAGTTTCGCATCCCGTTCCACATACGCTTGATTGATCGATACCATCAAACTCGGTGCCATGTCTATAAATCGCGCCTGTTCCGATGCGAGCTTTGATATCAAATCCGTTACTGTCGCGCTGTCTGGCAGTGTCATTTCCCGCGCACCAGTGCCAATCAAATCGCGACAAGATGCAAAAAAAAGTACTTTAATATTCAATTTTTACTCCACAAGAGACGATTTTTTAATTTTTTTTAAGCCTCGGGTTATCCTGAAGACCCGCTTTGCGACCGCGTTTGGCGATGGGTTTGCCGTCAATTTGTTTAATATCTGCCGTAAAATCAATTGGCGATGCGCCGCTGATCGCGCTGCCCACACCAAAACCGGCAATTGGACATTTCAACCGCACAAATTCTGAAATCCGCTCGGGCGTTAATCCACCACTTACAAAAATCCCCACCTGGTCAAAGCCCGCGCTATCCAATGCTTTGCGTACGCGCCAGACCAGATCGGGTGTTACCCCACCCAATTCCGAGGGTGTATCCAGGCGGACGCCCCACAACCGCCCGGCCATTGCACGCGCAACGCGCACGCTTTCTTCGGCTTCGTCGCGAAATGTATCTACCAGTACAACACGCCGTACGGAATCGGGCATGTGGGTATCAAAAGCTCGGGCAGCGGCTACTGTATCGCCGTAAATCAACATCAAAGCGTGTGGCATGGTGCCCGATGCTTTTTGATCGGATAGGGCAGCGCCTGCCGGTGTTGCACAGCCAGCACAACCCCCGATCAATGCGGCGTATTCCATGCGGTCTGATACGGCGGGATGTACGTGCCGCGCGCCAAAACTGATCACGGGAATCTCTCCCGCAGCTTCCACACAGGCGCGCGCCGCAGAGGCCCAGCCGCTGCCATGCGCGAGCGTGCCCAGCAATGCCGTTTCAAAAATTCCGATAGCGCAATAATCTGCGTGAAGGCGCAATACTACTTCTTTGCGCGCTATTGGTGATCCTTCATCCAGCGACCAAATTTCTGCATCTTTGGGCAATGTCTGACGCAAAATTTCCAGGACCTCGCGGATGCCGCATAAGAGTCCATCGGCATTGGGAAATACCTCCATAACTACCGATGGATTGCGGTTTTCGGCTTTAAGTACTTCGAGGGTATTTAGAAAATACTGATCTGTCCGGTGTCTGTCCAGGAATGGGATGTCATTCATATCTAAAATACGGAGTAGGCAGGCAAAAAGATGCCGCCTCTACTGCGTCAATTTTTCCTTCATTACATCCAAAAATGTCGAAGGAACCCGAACGGTTCCCATTACGGCTTGACCGCGACCATCACCGTGGCAATCTGATCCGCCCGTTGTGAGCAAGCCATAGTGTTTTGCCATATCTGAATAGTGACGCATATCCGAGCGGTCGTGTTTGACATGCATCACTTCTATACCGTCTAATCTCTGTTTGATCAAGTCGGGAATCAGAGCGTCGCGGCGATATAAAATGGGATGTGCCAGACTGGCCAGCCCACCAGCCGCGTGGATGACTTCTACCGCTTCGCGCGGCGTCAATACAAATTTGGGTTGGTACGCGGGTTTGCCATATCCCAGATATTTTTGGAATGCGTGATTATGGGAAAACACAAAACCCTCTTCGACCAGCACGTCTGCCACATGGGGGCGTCCGATAGTAGCATCGCCCGCTTTGTATAACACCTGCGCCATTGTGATCCGCACGCCCAGACGATTGAGCCGGGCCACTATTTTTTCAGCGCGATTGCGCCGCGCATCTTGAAATTTTTGCAAATACACCAGCAAATTCGAATTTTCAGGATCGATAAAATAGCCCAAAATATGGATGTCTATACCGGCTTCCTGTGCGCTCAATTCGATGCCGGGAATTACTTCTACACCGATATCCTGACCGATATTCTGAGCCTCTTGCACGCCGGCAACCGAATCGTGATCCGTCAGACTGATGGCCGATAGTCCCAATTTGGCTGCTCGCTGAACAACCTGTGTGGGGGAGAAAGAGCCATCCGATTGCGTCGAATGCAGGTGCAAATCAATATAAGATGTCATAGAAAAGTCAGTGGTCAGTGTTATACGTACGTCAATCCCGGTGTCTGTTTTTTGCCTTCGCGCTGTAGTTTGCGCAATTGACCTCGCAACAAATTGCGCTTGATCGCGTTGAAATGTTCGAGGATTAGCACGCCATCCAGGTGGTCAATTTCGTGCTGAAGTGCTTTGGCGGCAATGCCATCCAGTGTCGTCTCAAATGCACCTCCATTCTCATTGAGCGCGCGTACACGCACCTGTGCCGGGCGTTTGACATCTCCGACAATTTCCGGCAAACTCAAACAACCTTCTTCGCCAGCACATTCACCCTCTGTCCATAAAATTTCCGGGTTGATAAATACCAGAGGTTCCGACATGGGATCGCGCGGGCGCACATCCAGTACCAGAAGTCGTCCTGTATAGCCCACCTGTTGCGCCGCAAGGCCAACGCCTTCCGCCTCATACATTGTTGCGAACATGTCCTCAACAAGCTGCCGCACTTCATCGGTTATATCTTGAACGGGAGTTGCTTTTTTTCGCAATGTTGGGCAACCGAATTTTTTTATTTCGAGTAAGGCCATGTTTATCAGTTTAGTCCTTCATATCTATCCTTAATAACGCTTCATTTAAGCTGCCCGTGCGATATCCCTGAATATCCAAAGTGACATAGCGATACCCGATATTTTTGAGTGCCTGGGCCACTACCTCGTTTGTACCATCTTGAAAAAACAGCGCCAGATCCTCAGGCGGAACTTCAATTCGGGCAATGTCTTCGTGATGCCGAACGCGCACTTGCACAAATCCACGGGATTTCAAAAATTGTTCGGCGCGATCAATTTTACGCAATGCTTCCTCTGTGACGGCTGTGCCATAGGGTATTCGAGAAGACAAACACGCCGATGCGGGCATGTCCCAGGTGGGGAGCTGCCATTGCTTTGACAATGTTCTGACATCGTCTTTGGTGAATCCCAATTCGACCATCGGCGCGCGAATACCCCGGGATTCAGCGGCAGCCATACCCGGGCGATAGTCGCCTACATCGTCGGCTATTGCGCCGTAGAGCAGATACTCGAACTTTCCTGCATAGTGTTTGATTACTTCGTCCAGCTTATCGGCCAGCGCGCTTTTGCAGTGAAAACACCGATCGGGATCGTTTTTTACGTAGTCGGGGTTTTCCATCTCCCGGGTATAGACAATGTCGAGTCGAATGCCAATTTGCTCGGCCAGTGATTGCGCTTTTTCGAGTTCGCCAGAGGCATAGCTCGCGGAGACCGCGGTTACTGCCAGTGCGCGGTCGCCCAGAACCCGATGCGCTGCCGCTGCCAAAAACGCGCTGTCAACTCCGCCCGAAAATGCCACGACTACACTGCCCATGTCTTTGAACAAATCATTCAGCCGTGTGAGTTTTTCATCAAGTGTCATGTTTTTCATCCTCGCTCACTTCTTAACCGCGCCAGGTATCACCACTGCATCTACCATTCCGTGCAATATTTTTTTGTCTGCGGGACAGACTGTCGCCTGTAAGCCCGAAAGTACTGCTTTGTTTTTTATGACAAAATAATAGGGTTGCAATCGCACCCGTCCTCTGAATGTTTCGATTTGATCGGTTTCGTAATCGTAATACGAAGCAGAAAAAGTCGCGCCATTGTGAAATTCCTGCATGATATGGGGCGTTTGTTCAAAAGCGCATAGCACCTCGTCGATCACGCCTTGCCAATCGCGCTCGGCCATGTCGTGCCCAATGGTTACACCGCGACTGCCCCAGGCCATTTCCGAATATCCCGAGGGTTTGATGACCAGTTGCCGGTGTTTTTGCCCCAGGTGCCCCAGCGCACGCCAATCGGAAAAGGATTGCCCATCAATTTCCAACCCCGCAATAATGCCCTGAGGTGGCAATGGCGCGGGATCTAAGATCCACGTTTTGGGAAAGGTTTGTTGCAAAAAGGCCACGGATTTTTTGCCCAAATGTTGATGCCAGAAATTCGATAGCAAGGGATGGTGGAATAGTGCCATCATCATCTTTTCTTCGTGATATGCTTTTAAGGGGGGCGTGATTTTGACGAGGCCTTTACGCACTGCGTATAAAATCAAATCTATTTGGGGCAGGTTCCGCAAATCGAATAACTCAAAAAATCTGTATATCACGTTTATGCGTCGGCGACCATGCTCTCCATCGACAAATAGCCCATCTTCGATAAAAGATATTGCTTCGGGGCCAATGACATATGTTTCCAGACCGGCGGCATTCAATCGTTCGCCCAGGTACGCCATTTCGGGTCGATAAGCCGATGCTTCTTCCGAGACCACTATGCCCAACACAGGCGCGTCTGTGTTGGCAACGTCACGAACCATCTGTGCAAATCCAGTGACCATCCCGTTCGCGCCGCCCACAATTTGATCGCCGAGTTTGGCATATCGCTCTGCCAGGCTTGCAGTAAATCCAATCCCACCGGGTACGGAATCCAATTCCGTTGCAATCATTCCCGCTCGCGTGGGTATCACATCGGGCCGAATCACGAGGGGCACATGGCTTTTGAATCGGCTCATTTGTCCAAATTTGATCACTTCTTCCGATTTGCCTTGATCCAGATACCGTGCGATCCATGTGGGCTGAATACCCCTTATACTTTGCGAATACAATAGATTCAGTGCTTTGTAAAACTGATAGAGATGCTGCCCCAATGCCTCGAGGTGTGATAGAACCGGGGGCGGTAGCCACCACGGATCGGGCGATACGCGCCACGAACTATTCGACTGCGGATGTACCTCGCGTTGTACTTCGGTATATAAACCACCTCTGGGCGTCAGAGCGTCAATATAGCGTGCCCGTTCCCGGGCGTCCATCTCGTCAACGGATTTCTCCGTGTCACACATGCTCATAAAAATTCCTTCGATTGGCGTGTTTGCATTTTCTAAAAGCCATCCCCTAAAATATAAAGAACAGGGATTTCTGCAAGATGAGAAGCCCTGTTCTATGAAAATGATAGGTATATGGGTACTTATCCTTTGCGCTTTGAGCGCAGATGCTCACTGATAAGCGCGCGCTCAGCTTCAGAGAGCACTGGCGTATCCTCTTGTTCGGATGGGGATTCTACCTCATCGACCTCCAGGGGTTCTTCCGGTTCAGATGGCTCGGATGGTGGCGACGGTTCTGGCGCTACTTCAGGTGGCGCAACAGGAGGTATGTCCAGTTGTATTTCCTCGGCGAGTTCATCTTCCAAATTCAATCTCGCGGTAACGGCGTTATAAATCGATTGGGCAGCTTCGACCCGGGCTTCTATCTGACGAATCGATTGGCGTAATTCGTCCATCATAGCCAGTGCATCTTCAATTTCCCGACGTGCATTATCGAGGACTTGCTCATAGAGTATGTCTGTGGAATCACCATCTGGAGTTGCCATGAAAATATCCTTACAAATTTATGAAAATTAGATTTGCACCGTAATTATAAGGCACACAATATAAGATAGCAAGATAAAATAGAGTTTGAGATGCGGATTAGCTATCTGGCTCGCTCAAAGATGATTCACCCCGTACCAAACTCCCGGAATCGGTAGGCAGGCGCGCAAAATCTCACCTGCATGTCCGCCGGCATCCAACATCGCGTTCTCAGTTTCTTCTTGGGTTCCAAAAATCAGTTGTGCCGCTGCACCGCGGCTTTCGGCCACCACGCGGTCACCGCCGTAGTAGATGTGATATTCATCACCTGATTCCCGAAATACCAGCCCATAGGCGGCGTGTTCTCCGACTCGTTCGACAAAATAAGGACGCATTTTTTTGAGTAATTGTTCGAAATGAATGATCATCGTCGTGCCGGGTAGATTGGCTGGTTCGCCTGGCAAATCGCGCGCTTCGAGCAAGCCGCGCAATACGGTGTCGAATTCTTTGACGTGCACTGATAGTCGATTCAAATGCTGCTTTTCGATAAACTTGCCCAATGCGCCGACGATTGCAGACCGCTCACCGGCATAATCGAGCAAGTGCACTTGCCCATCATCTCGCTCGCGTGCCTGCTGCATGACCCCAAAAGCGACGGGTTGGTCTCCACGATAAATCAGATAGGTTTTTGCCGGACGGTTCTGCACCCATCCATCTATGCCAAAGGCGATGTCCGAAGGCGGGCGCAGCCAGCGCACGGGTTCGCGTCGGTAGATGGTTCCAATAGTTTCGACATCTGCCTTTGATGCCTGTGTTATCGTCCAGGTTGTATCGTCAAAATCGTTTGTTCTCTCACGCGCGATTTGAAACATCCAGTCTCGCCCCACATATCGACACCCATATCGGTGGTACATGTTGCGATAGCCCGATACCATGATATAATCTACGTCATCTTTGCGGCAGTGGTGCATGGTATCTCGCAGGAGTGCCGTGGCATAGCCCTTGCCCCGATGGGCTTCGCAAGTCGCCACCCCTCCCAGAGACGCTACGCGGAGTGTGCATCCCATAATGGATATGTTCCGCCGAATTGTGCCGATGTGCGATACGACTTCGCCGTTTTCCACGACCACGCGCAAATTGTGCATATTATCGTCATTGAAGGCGTGTGGTTGCATATCTGACAGCCCCTCAAAAAATACGTTGTCGAGTAGCTGACACAAACGCCCCATTTCATCGCGGCGCACGCTGCGAATCCCATTTTCCCACGATGCTTCTATTTCTCTGGGCATAAAGATCTCCTATACAATACCCACTTCCCACAAAATACAGGCTATGGCAAATACCACATAGACCAGTGATGCAATCGCCATCATCGCGGTGCATCCTTTGCCCGGTCGGGCGGTTTTTGGCAAGTAGCGATAATTTATGTACAGCATCAGCGGTACGTAAATCGCCATGGCAAATCCGCCCATATAGGCCGCATTGAACAGAAAGCCCAATTCACTTACACCGTATTGTTCCATCACAAAAGTGATCACACAACCGGCCACAATCCATATTCCCGCGACCAGAAGATACCACCAGCTCAGTTCTCGTTTTTGCGCGCCTTTAAAATTGGTATATACAATGTCTGCGATTGATCGCGAGACCCCATCTACGAGGGCGAGTTGTGTGCCAAACAGCGTTGCCAGCCCCACCAGGAGAAAGATAACGCGGCCTATGTCGCCCCAAATTTCGCCCAGAATAGCGGCTTCGTCCCAAATCAGCGTGCCGCGCGCGGGAACAATGCCCTGGGGATGCAGGACTGCGAGGGATCCAAAGATGAATAACATCATTGTAACGGAGTTTAATCCCCAGAAAAACAACATCTGATCTTTTTTTATATAATCCCACCACGCCTTGAACCGCGTTGCGTTTTCTTCTGTTTCTTCAAATACAAATCCGGTAGATGGAACGGCTTCTGCGCGGCTTCGCAATGGATTTTGCATGACTGGCACATGCGCGCCCATGCCGATGTGTTTGTCGCGCAAATAGAAGGTGTAAAACAAATTTGCCGTTCCTCCAGCGCCGGCAAATACGATGGCGATAAATAGTGCCTTTACGGACATATTTGGATCTTTGTAACCGATGTTCGCGATTCCTTTTCCCAGGTCGATCCACGTTTCTGCCGTGCCCACGGCAAAAGCTACCATAATTAATCCTATGGTGACAATCGCCACCATCAGTTCAACGGCTTTTTCCATTGAATTGTAAATGAGCTTGGGGCCAAACAATATCAGTGCGACGCCGATAAATGTAATCACGGTCCAAAACGTGTCCGATCCCCAACCATGGGGACCGACCAGCAGTGCTTTGAGAGCCAATCCCGAAGCGCGTCCCCATCCCGGGGCGATCCAGGAGAATAATGTGATCAGTATAAATAGCGGTGCAAAACCACGCCACACGCGCGCAAATCCCGTATATACTGTTTCACCCGTGGCAATTGTCCATCGCCCGACCTCAAAGTTGATCCACATTTGCAAAAATACACCGAGTACCGCAGCCCAGATCATGCTCGCTCCGTATTCGGCGACTACAAGAGGCCACACAATGATCTCGCCCGCGCCGATGGATAGCCCGACCAGGATGGCACCCGGTCCCACCATTTGCCAAAATCCAAATTTGCGTTCGGGCAGAACGGCTGTTTTGAAATTGTCCAATTTTTTTAGCATCTATTCCTCCGGTTAAGCCCGCAGTGCTATCGACACAATTTCTTTGATGCCGAGTGTTTTGGCGACGCGACGCGATAGCGATAAGTACGTCGTCAGTTTTCCGCCGAATATATTGAGTAATTGAGTTTGCCCGCGCGTGTGCAAGTCCAGTTCGTATTCCCGCGAGAGCGCGGTTGCGTCGCCTTTTTTTTCTACGAGAGGACGAACGCCCACAATGGCATCTGTTATATCTGTACGTCGAAGTTGGCGGTTTGGGGTCAGGTACGCATTTACTGCCCGAATCAAATACTCGATATCTTCCTCTTGAACCACTACGTCATCAATCCGTCCGTGCTCTTCGCGCTCGGTTGTGCCAATTATTGTCTGATCGCGTTCTGGTTCGGGTATAAGAAAAAAGATGCGCTTGCCCTGGGTTTGCAAAAACAAGGGGTGGGGTGTAAGCAGTCCATCTGCAAAAATGTGGATGCCGCTCACTTTGCGAATCTGAAATCGCGAGGGGAACTGATAGCGCGCTATGACTTCATCAATCCACGGTCCTGTAGCATTGATCAGGGTGTGACTGCGGTATTTTGTTTCCCCAACCGACACTACAAATTCGGTTTCGTCCCATGCCACGTATTGAATGTCTATCCCTTCGCGAAATACGCATCCCAGTTCTTGCGCGTCTTCTGCCACGCGCTTTGTGAGTGCGAGATCATTTGTCTTGCCGTCGTAATAGCGCAGTACCGCCCGAATTCCTTCTCGCTTTAATGCGGGGAATTCACGCGTAAATCGCTTTCGAGATATTTTGCGAGACCGATAGATATTGTGTCGCCCCGCCAGTGCGTCGTAGAGCTTGATGCCCGTCCACAACCTCCAGACGGGACGCGGACTCTTGCGATAAATCGGCAGATAAAACGGTCGCATTGAGACCAGTTCGGGATAGCGTCCCAAAAGCTCCAACCGATCAGCCAAAGCCTCTCGCACCAGCCCAAATTGTCGCGTTTCCAAATAGCGCAATCCACCGTGGATCAATCGCGACGATTTGGATGATGTGCCGCCGCCAATCGCGCCTTTGTCCAGTACCAGCACCCGTTGCCCGCGCTCGGCGAGTTCTCGCGCGATACCGCATCCATTGATCCCGGCGCCCAATACAATTGCGTCATAAGTCATAGATTAGCTCTCAGAGGTCAAAAAATCCGGTACAATTTCGTTTTCCAAAACCTGATCTAATGTCTGGCGTTTCCGAATTAAGTGCAATGCGCCGTCTCTGTCCAATAATACTTCGGCTGCTTCGGGAAAGGAATTGTAATTTTTAGAGGACATGCCCGCACAATACGCTCCCGCTCCGTCAATGACCACTGCGTCTCCCTCTTTTGTTTTTGTCAATAACCGGGGCAGTAATCCTTCGGGATCATCGGGCGCAGGGGTTAATACGTCGCCGCTTTCACAACAATGTCCTACGACAATATATTCGTCAATCCCGCGTTCTTCTTTCTCGGCGGGCACCACGGCAATAGGGTGCTGCGCCCCGTACATGCTCGGTCGAATCACTTCGGTCATACCGGTATCGGTTTTGATGAATTTGTACCCGTCTTTCCCGGTATCTACCACATCAATCGCCGTTGCAACGATTGCGCCGGCATTTGCGACCAGATATGTGCCGGGTTCCACTTCCAAACGCAACGATCGTCCGGTTTGTCTCGCGGTCATTTCAAAGGCTTCTGCCATGTGTTGTCCGATCACCTGTAAATCCGTTGATACTTCACCCGACATACGCCCAATCTTGTACCCACCTCCCAGGCTCAATGTGGTGGCGTTTTCAAATCCAACGCAAATTTTCAATGACATCAGTGCGACGCGTTCCCATACTTCGGGATCGCTGCCCGATCCGATATGCGTGTGCATGGTCGTTATTGTCAAATCGCGCTGTTTGCAAATTTTATGAACATCGGAGATATATTCATGCCAGATCCCAAAACTCGCCGTCGGTCCTCCCACATTGGTGCGCTTGCTGTGCCCGGATCCCATGCCGGGATTGATACGCACGGAAAGGGATCGCCCGGGGAACAGATCGCCATAAGTTCGCAATTGGTTCAAGGAACACGCATTAAAAATCACGCCTTGTTCGATCAGGTGTTTCAAATTATTGGGTATCTGCTGCGCCGTAAGCATGATGTGCGGACCAGGCACACCAACCCGCATGGCGCGCTCGGCCTCATATCCACTGCTGGCGTCGATGTGCAATCCCTTTTGCGTTAAGATGCGAATTACGGTGCTGTTGGGCAATGCCTTCATCGCATAGCGCGCGGTTAGTCCAAAAGCATTGGGGAAATTCAATACTGCCTCGGCCTGTGCTTCCAGCGTGCGCTGGTCGTAAACATATACAGGGGTGCCAAATTCCTCTCGAATTGTTCGCACTTGATCGTCATTCAAAAATGCTGCCACAAATTCCTCGCTTTCACGTTGTTTTTTGTTATTGGATATGTAAAAAAATAAAAAAGCTCCCCAGAGGGAGTTCTCTCGCCAGCAATTCGGGGCGTGATCTCAAATCGCCTGATTGTTCTTTGGTGCGGACGGGGGGACTCGAACCCCCACGGGTTTTACCCCACCAGATCCTAAATCTGGCGTGTCTGCCAATTCCACCACGTCCGCATATTTGTTGCGAAAAGTAAAGATACAGATTCCGCTGAAATATATCAATAAAAACGGAACAACCGAGGTATTCCCTTGTTTGTACAGGACATGACGCAAAGCATTGATCCAGAGGATTCTACCATAGAACCTCTGTTGACTTTTCCAATCCTCGAATTTACGTTTGTACTCCACAAAATCCACAACACACTTTAAAATTATGAATACTTGTAATAAAATACAAGCCGTGTGGCTCGTTTTGTTCCTGCTATTTGCGATTACGCCGGGATGGTGCCAACCCGTTTTGCCGCAAAAAGTGGCTGGCGATTCCATAACATTTGACGCCGACGAGGTTGTTTATCACGTACAGACCAGGCGCGTCGAATTGATCGGCAATGCCATCTTGCGCTATCGCGATTTGCAACTCAAAGCCGGTTATATCACATACGATCAAAACATCCGGCATGTTACGGCACGCGCATTGCCCGATTCCACCGGGGCAAAAACCGTGGGACTACCCCAATTTACCCGCGGCAGCGAAAAAATATCGGGTGAGTACATGATCTATAACCTGGATACAGAACGCGGTAGGGTGCGAGATGGACGCGCGTCACATCAGCGCAAACACTATCGCGGTGCCCGCATTGTACTCGATGGTCAAAAAGCGCTAAATGCTCTGGACCTCTCTTTGAGTACCTGTGACCGCGACCATGTACACTACGATTTTTTGTGCAAAAATGTGCGTATTTTGCAAGATGATAAGGCGATTGGGCGATCTGTTACTTTTCGCATTGGCCCGATTCCCGTTTTCTGGGTTCCTTTTTTTGTATTTCCAGTCAAGCGCGGGCGGCAATCGGGCTTGCTCACGCCGGGCGTGGGCAGCAACAGCCGCGATGGCATTTTTGTTCACAATTTGGGATATTATTTTGCGCCGAGTGAATACTGGGATGCCACGGTTAAGAGTACTTTGCGCGAGCGTGGTGGATTCTTGCTCGAATCGCGATTTGCTTATGCCAGACGCAATCGATTCAGTGGCTCAATGGATATCGGATACGACCACGATACCTCAGGCGATGCTACGGCTCACAATTGGCGCTTTAATTTGCAACATCAGCAACGCCTCAACGCCACGACCAATATCAGGGGGAGCGGGCAGTTTTCGACCAGTACCAACTTTGATCGACGCAATAGCAATAATCTCTATCGCTATCTCAATCGGCAACTGAGGTCCAGTTTTTCTTTTGACAAACGCTGGATAGAATCCGGGCGCAGCATTGACGGCAGTCTAACGTATTACCGCGACCTGAGGACAAAAAATAATAGTTTTCAGGGCTTTCCCCGCCTCAGCTTTCGACAAAACAGACGCCGCATATTTGGAGGTAATGAACCCACATCTGTTACGGGACCGTGGTATCGTGCCTTTTATTATGGTGTTTCGAGTACCTTGTCGAATAACTTTGCGCGCAACCCCGATCCAGCGCCCAATACGGAGCGCGTCTCTCTTCAAAACCGCGTCACGGTCAACAGCCAACACCGTCCCATGGGCTGGCTCGATCTCACGCCGGGCTTTAATTTTGGCGAAGAGTTTATATATAGCGATACCGATTCGACAACCCGACGCACGTCTTACAATGCGGCACTGTCTTCGGGTACGACATTATACGGCATCTTCCAACCGCAAATTGGCCAGTTGCGCGGCATCCGACATCGTTTTCAGCCTCGAATCAATTTCAATTACAATCAATCGGGAAGCATATTTCAAGGAACTCTGGGTTTTGGGGGCAATCGCAGATGGGACGATGCCAGACGCAGCATAAATTTTAATATCGGCAATACTTTTGAACTCAAAACCCAGCGCGACGACGATGTGCGTCGCTTTACCCTGGCGACGCTCAATTTGTCAACGGGATATGATTTTGACGCGCCGAGACAAAAATGGCGTCCGCTTCGTGCCAGCGCGTCTCTCAAACCAGATCGCCGCGTGGATGTTCGCATTGCGATGACCCATACGCTCTATGACAGTACAGGCCAGCGTTCGCTTTTGCATCCGCGCATGCAGAATCTGACCATTACCTCCAATTTCCGTTTTTCTGGCGGTCGAGCTGGACGAGGCAATATGGTTATCCAGTCCGCTCTTCCCGATGGATACGACCCTGGGTATGATGCTGGATATGGCGGTGGATACGGGGGGGGATATGGCGCAGATTTTGGCTTTGAACGCGATCTATATAGCGATTTCGGTGGCACCAGCCAACCCTGGCGATTCAATCTCTCACACTATATTGCGATGCGGCGGTTTGGCAGTACAACGAGCAAAACATCCTGGATCAAAGCAGATGTTGGCATCAATCCTCGCCAATTTATAAGAATTGACTATTCGATCAATATCGATGTTCTGCCCGATGCCAAAATCTCGGCGCAAAGCCTATCGCTTTACCGCGATCTGCACTGTTGGGAAGCGCGATTTTCGTGGTATCCCGCGGGTTTTAATAAGGGGTTCTTTTTTAAGATCAATATTAAGGACATCCCGCAAATAAAGTTTGAACACCGACGCGGGGGATTTGGAATATAAAATCTTTCACCTTGCTCATCTGCCGTAGATATCTTATAGATGATAATGCGATATGGCTTTGTATGTTTTAAATATGAGGTAAGACCCTTTATGTCTTTGACAGAATCTGCGGATTTACGAACCAGTGATACTAATCGACCGGTCATGAATGGCGCTGATGCGCTACCGCCGTTCCCTGAAGGGTGGTATTTCGTCGCAAGCCGCGATTCCATTTTGCGAGAGAAACTGATCGAGAAGACGTGGCTGGGGGAGGAAATCGTCGCATGGTGCGACGATGCAGGCCGTGTCTGTGTGGCCGACGCGGTATGTCCGCACCTGGGCTCGCACATGGGACCGGAGGTCGGTGGGAAGATATGCAATGGTAGGCTCGTCTGTCCGTTTCACGGATTTGAGTACGATACGACCGGTCAATGCGTTGCGACTCCGAACGCCCCGGCACCGAGAGCCGCGAGGCTGAAAGTATATGAGACGCGAGAGATCCTCGGCATGGTCTTCGCCTGGTTTGGGAGCGGCGGACGGTCGTCGCAGTGGGATCTACCAGCTGAGCCAACCACTGGACAAGAGTGGTGTGAACTGAGATTCAACATATTCCGGTTCCGTGGACATCCCCAGGAAACAACCGAGAACTCAGTAGATCTGGGACACCTGCGCTATGTGCATGGTTACGACAATGTGAATCCGGTCGGTTCGGTAAAGGTGGAGGGCGCCTACCTGAAGAGTTGCTTCGACTTCAAACGCGTTCGCAGGATCCTGGGTGTAAAGGACCTCGTGTACGAACCCTCGGCTATCACCCATGTCTATGGACTGGGCTACTCCTTCGTCGAGATCCACGAGAAAACTATTGATATGAATGCGAGGTTGTGGGTACTCGCAACGCCCATTGATGGCACCCTCATCGATCTTGTACTGGTCAGCCAACTGAGGGAAATCCGCAAGCCCCGGCGATTTATCTCAGGTCTGGGGTTTCTGCCGATGAAGCTGCGGCACAGGTTAATGAATCGTATTTTAATGTCACAACAGAAACGGGATGTCCTGCAGGATGTGGTGATCTGGGAACGGAAGCGGTATCGGTCTCCCCCCAGGCTGTGTAGGGCCGACGGCCCCATAGGGAAGTACCGCCGGTATTGCCAGCAGTTCTATCCCGATCCGACGATTGCGAAGGGAAGTGGGGACTCGGTCTCCGACTAAGAGGGGCCCGCGCGAAGGCGCGCCTAGGCGCGCCTAAAGAGGCTTGCGAGCCAAGAAACAGTACAGCGGCGTAAAGATACCCGCCTTGCCGCCCGCGATATAAGCCTCCGCGGTCCGATCCAGGAGTCGGATGACTTCCGCGGAGCCCTTCGGAAAGAGCCGCAGTACTTCAGCCAGCTTCGATCCTGTGATGACCGCTTTACGGCCCCAAGGAAGCCTGCGCAAGGCGTTTCCAACCGTCCCATGGCGACTCTCCATGGGTTGATACCAAGGTGTGGAGGGTCCTTCCTGGATCGCCCGGTCCATCCCTTCCATGACTTGGAATCCCGCGGCTCCGAGCGCGTGATTCACTTCCTCGAAGGTGGCGATGTCCCTCAGCGCAATGCCGCGCATGAGATCCTCCTTGATGGCCCGATGCCGGTCGTCCTTCGGATTGAACTTGCCCGTCAGACACATTTCCTGCCCCCAGAACAGGGCACCGGGTTTCAGCACGCGGAATACCTCTTCGAAGGCGCGTTGCTTGTCCGGTGCATGGCACGTTGACTCTATGGCATAACCCCGGTCGAAGGTGTCGTCCTCAATGATGCTCATGTCCATGAAGCTGCACGTCTCGAAATCGACCATGTGATCAAGCCCTGCCTCGGCGTTCAACCTCTTCGCCTCTTCCAACTGGATCTCATTGATGTTGATTCCTACAACCCTGACACCAGCCTCACGGACGACGCGGCGCATGGGGGCGCCGACTCCACAACCAACGTCGATCACTGTCATACCCTGTTGCAGTTCCAACTTGGAAATCATCAGCCGCTGATGCCGGACCTGAGACTCCTCCAGACTCTCATGAGGCGTGAGGGGCGCGAAGTGCAGGGACTGGCCCCAGCCCCACACCATGAACCCGCTGCAAAGGTCGTAATAGTCTTTCACTGTTTCCGTGTGATCGTACCCGCCCGGGCCACCGGGTTCCAGCGCCGCCCGGTCAAGCCAGCCGTCGAAGTGCTGCACTCGACGTGCGACGCCCGATCCCCGGTACGCATCTCTCAGCTCTCTCGATAGTTTGCACAGCCGCATTTTGTGGTGTTTCCCCTGGCTCCACAAGGAGCCAAGTCGTCAGGTGAACAGCTCCCGTCTCTGCTGGGAGATGCGGAACTTCAGCTTCTTGCTCGGTTTCAGCGACGGGAACGGACTGAAACGGAGCTTGTGATTGTACTTCACCGGCGACACCTCAATCGTGAAGTAGTGCGCCAGCATCAACAAGTTGGCCGCCAGGTGCAGTTCCATCCACCGGGTGCCGAGACACTTGTGCGTGCCCAGCCCGTACGGGGCGTACCCGGGGCTTCGGTGTTCATGGCGCGATGGCAGGTAGCGGTCGATGTCGAACTTGTAGGGATCGGGAAAGACCTCGCTCATGTAATGCGTGGCGGTCATGGCGATGTGGATACGTTCCCCCATGGGCAGCTCGTAGTCCTCGACCACGCACGTATTCATCACGTTCCGAATGGACATGGAGACGATCGGGTACATGCGCATGCACTCCATGAGGAAGCGGTGGGTAACGTCAATGTTGGCGGGGGTGAAATCCTCTCTCTCGGGGTCTCCCTTGGCGAACAGGGCATCTGCTTCGGCCTGGATTCTGGCGTAGAGGTCGGGCTGTGACGCCATGGCGTAGACTACGAGGCTGAACGTATCGCCGAGGTACACGCTGGCAATCAAGGCCGCGGAAAAGGAGAACAGCAGGTTGGACTCTGGGAGAAACTGCGGGTCGCTCGCGTGCAGGCTGAGGTAATCGTCCACCAGATCCCGCGGGCTGTCCGCCCGTTGGGCGGAGGTATGGATGTCCTGGACCCGCTGCATCAGTGTGTCCAGGGCTTTCGCCCGGCGTCTCATGCCCGGGGTGTTCAGCGTGAATCTGGGCAGAAGCTTGGCGACGTGCACGCTGAGGGCCCGTTCCTTGTACGCCATCAGGTCGTCCATGAGGTCCTGGGTATCGACGCCGATGAACAGTGGGGAGAGCTGGGCGTTCACCATCTCCCGACACATGGACGTGGCGCGGTATGAGTCCCCAACCGTCAAGCTCGCCATGTACTTGCGCCCCTGATTGTAGAGCTGGCCTAGCTGCCCTCCCAGCCTCACGGCAGAATAGGCGGGCGACAGAGACTGGCGAAGCCGGAAGTGATCGGCTCCGTCCAGGGCGGGCAGGACGCCGGACGCGCCATAGACCTTCTCGAAGTCGCTGAAGTAGTCCCTGGCTCTCAGGTACATGCGCCCGCGCTTGTGCACCCAGCGGTTTGTCTCGAGTCCGGCCAGGAAGATCATGGGCTTCGAGAAGGGTGGGCGGATCTGGAACACCGGACCGTACTCCTCCGCAAGGTTCCCGAAGAGCGCGTTCAGGTTGCCGTCTCGACTATGCGGGTTCAGCAGCAGCTTGGGCAGCGAAACCGTCGGAATTTTCCTGGCAAGGGCAGGACGGCGAAGGGCTCGGCGGGCGAGGTTCTGAGAGACCGCAGAGGCCAGGGAGCGGCCGATCAGATCCATCTTGCAGATGAACTCGATGCGCTCCTCCGCCTCGTCGTCGAGCTGGAATATGAAACGAAAGACGTCGCAGGTATTGACGAGGCAGATAATGATGACATCTCTCGGATCGGGAATCTCGTCGGTGAAGATGACCCTGCTGATCCGCGTTTTTATGAACTGGCCTGCAGTGCTCTCTTCCGACTTGCTGGACAGTTCTCCACGCCAGACGGTAGGAGCCAGTGTCCAGAATTCACCGTCGTGATATTCCAGGATCTTCAGGTCAACCAGGCGGTCCAGAACCGAATCAATGATCGATTCCGCACGGGGAGCGAGCCGTTCGATCCAGTACTGGGCGTTCCGTTGAACAGATTCGGCTGCGATTTCTTTCAGAATGGGGTCCAGGGCAGGTCTCCCCGTTTCCGACTCGTCCACGAGGAACAGGGATTCCAGGTCCGTGTCGATGCGCGATCTGAGTGAAAGCTCCGCGAGCACGGCACCGACCACGGCGCAGTGCAAATGCCAGCCGGGTACCTGGTGAAAGTAACCAGTCTCCTCGTTGAGGAGCATCAGGATGAGCTCTTCGGTGAGACTTAGCGATTGGAAACCCTCGGTAGTATTAGCCATAGCCTCGGCCTCCTTGCATTACTTCAATACCATAAGGCACTTGCCCTTACTGTACTTATGGCAAATATAAATAAATACAAATATTTGGTCAAGGGAAGGCAAGTCTTATTCTCATTTGAAACAGTGGAACTGGTCTGCTACGTAGCTGAGACCGACCGCAGGTCGGAGAGATTGCTAACTCGTATTACTGCGCAGAGAAATCAGATGCAAATGGATCGCGTATAGCGCGGGAACGATCATCATAAGTATGGCCGTGGTAATGAGAATGCCGAAACCGAGAGACGCGGCAAAGGGGATCAGGAACTGGGCTTGGATGGCACGTTCCAGAATAAGGGGAGTGAAGCCGAGGAACGTAGTCACGGAAGTGAGCATAATTGGGCGAAATCGCCCTTTTGCGCCCTCTATGATTGCAGTTTGCGCCGGCATGCCTTCCTCGAGTTCCTGATCGATGAAATCGATCATGACCAGGGAATCGTTCACGACCACCCCACTCAGGCCGAAGATACCCATGAAAGATACGGCACTCAGGGCTACTCCCAGGACCCAGTGACCCAGGATCACTCCGATGAACCCGAAGGGGATGACGGCCATGATGATGAACGGCTTTGTATAGGATCGGAGGGGGATGGCGAGCAGCGCGAAGATCAGGAGCATGGCAATCGCAAATCCGCGATACAGCGCATCCAGGGATTCGAGCTGCTGTTGTTGTTCCCCTCCGAAGCTGTATGTCAGGTCCGGGTGCAGGGCGGTCAGATCCGCGAGGATCGAATTGGCCAGGATGTCGTTGGCTTCGTCGCCTGAAATCACCGAAGCATCCACGTCCGCAGTGACCGTGACGACGCGCTGGCCGTCCTTCCGTCGAATGGCCGGCGGCGACACCCCCGGGTTCAGGGAGGCCACACTCATAACCGGGACCTCGGCACCACTCGGAGTACGGAGCAGGTATCCTTCGACATCGGTGATGGATTTTCGTTCATCGGAGGGCAGGCGCACATAGACCCGGACCTCTTCCCGGTCGCGCTGCACCCGAACGGCCTCTGCGCCGAAGAACGCCGCCCGTGCCTGCCCGGCCAGGTCGTGGAGTGTGAGACCGAGAGTTCGACCTTCTGGCTGCAGCTCCAGTTGAACTTCCGGGATGCCCGGGGTGTGATCCGAGCGTATATCGAAGACGCCTCCCACTCCACGGAGACCATCGACCACGGAGTCTGCAATCCGGGCAAGGCGCTCCGGGTCCGGATGCGACAACACGGCCTCCACCGGGTTGCCCAAGTCAAAGACCTCGCCGCTGAAGGTGATGCCGCGTACGTGGGGTAGCACACCCACCTCCTCCCGCCATGCCTGCACGACCTCTCCGGTGGAGATTTCTCTCTGTTGTGCGCCCAGGAGTTTGAACTCAATGGTGGCGATGTTGGCTTGCGGATTGAGGGTCGGCTCCGGATTGAGTCCGCCCCCGAGTCTCGAGCCCTGTCCGACAGTCACCGTTACGCCAGTCAGCAGCGGTGGCGCATCCCCGGGCCGGCCGCGCGAGAGTCGTTCGATGACCCGGTGGCCTGCGGCCTCCAGTTCCTGCGCCACTTCGTACGTCCTCGGAGCGGTCGCCCCATCGGGCATCTCCAGGACGACCGTCGCGATATCCCCCTCCACGTCAGCGGCCAGCGTGGTAGGAACGATCCCCGCGGGCAACAGGGAGATGCTCAGCACGAGCATTCCCACAGCCCCCGACATCGTCACCACGGGCTGGTCGGTGGCGAACTGCAGGGCCCGATCCAGCGGGCCTTGGACGAACCTGTTCAGCAGCGCGTCAACGCGCCCCTGGAGCCGCGCGAAGAACCGGTCGAAGGCATTGGCCGGCACCCACTCCGGGCCGTGCAGGTGAGACAGGTGGTTGGGCAGCACGAACAGCGATTCGACCAGGGAAACCAGCAGCATGGCGATCATGATGATCGGCAGGGCCCGCCACACCTCACCGACGCCGCCGGGAATGAACAGCAACGGGACGAAGGCCACCACCGACGTCAGAACTGCGAACGTCAACGGCACCTTGATCCGCCGTACGCCTCGGATCGCGGCCGTGACCCCGGGTGTTCCCCGCTTGCGTTCGTAGTGGATGTACTCGGCTACGACGATGGCATCGTCGACGATGATTCCTATGGCGAGGACAAAGGAGAACAGGCTGATGGTGTTGATCGCCACGTCGAATGCCATCATGATGGCAAGGGCACCGATTCCCGAAACGGCGAGGCCCACGGCGACCCAAAGCGCGAGCCGGATTTCGAGAAACAGGCTGAGTGCGATCAGCACCAGCAACAGGCCCAGGATCCCGTTCTTGAGGAGAAGATCGGCGCGTTCCTCATAGACCTGGGATTCGTCATTCCACATGGTGACGCCCACACCGTCCGGTAGAGATGGGATCACCTCGTTCGCCAGGTGCTCTCGAACGGTCGTGGCGACATCCATCACTTGCTCACCATCGGCCCGATAGACCTCGACGAATACAGCGGGATGGTTCTGATGCCGGACAATCAGGTCGGTTTCCTGAAAACCGTCGCGAACCTCGGCGATATCGCCAACGCGCAAAACCGTGCCGTCGCTGCCACTGAGAAGGACGATCTCTTCGAAATCCTTTTGGTCGTAGTTCTGACCGAGAGTCCGGACCCGCACCTGGGATTCCCGGGTATTGATACTGCCGGCAGATAAGTCCAGTGAACTGCGACGAATCGTGTTGGCTATGTCGGTGAGGGTGAGTCCAAGTGCTCTTAGCCGATGAAGCGGTACCTCGATAGAGATCTCGTATTTCCGAATACCGCTGACCTCGACCTGGGAGACGGAGGGAAGAGCCGTGAGTTCATCCTTGATCTGATACGCCAATTCCTTCAGCGCACGCTCGGGCACATCGCCATAAACAATGAGCCGCATCATGCTCATGCGGTTAGTCATCTCCCTGAAACTGGGACGTTCGGCACTGATCGGGAAAGACTGTATGCGATTGACGGCAGACTCGATATCGTTCAACGCCCGAGCCATGTCCGTATCGAAATCCATTTGAACCCGCACGGATGCCATACCCGGGGCCGATACGGACTTGACCGCCTTCACGTCATCCAATCCACTGACCTGATCTTCGATCTTGACGACGATCGACTCCTCGATCTCCTCCGGTGTGGCGCCGGGATAGGCCATCGACACTTCAATATGGTAGAAGGGAGTGGTGGGCCACGCTTCCCGGTCGAGTCCGGTCAGCGACACCAGCCCGGCGGCGATAATGGCCCACATCAGTAGATTGGCGGCTACACTGTTACCAGCCATGTAGGCTATCGGTCCGGGGCGTTCACCGTGGAAATTGTCACCTGTGTTCATTTTTCCTCATTCGATCAGAAATAATCCTGAGAAGCCGTCTTACAGATTCTAAAATCTATGACCGTCCATAATACGAATATCTCTAATAAAATACAAGCCGTTTGGCTCGTTGTATTCCTGTTAATGGATTGCGGCTTAACATCAGGCTACAATGACAACTTCACATTTCACTCCTCTTACATCTTTCACCTTGCACACATGCCATAAATAAGTTATAAATGATACATGCATCTTAAGCAATGGAGGGCAGCGTGCGGGCATTGATTCAGCGGGTGTGCGAGGCAACGGTTCGCGTTGAAGAACAAATCGTTGGGCAAATTGATGGCGGTCTTTTGATTTTGCTGGGTATTAGCGATACCGATGGTCTGCCGGATATGGAATATGTTGCTGAGAAATGTGCGAATTTGAGAATTTTTGAGGACGATCGTGGAAAAATGAATAGATCCCTGCTCGACACGGGTGGGCAGGCGCTGGTGGTTTCGCAATTTACCCTGCACGCCGACACCCGCAAAGGCCGCCGTCCGAGTTTTAATCGGGCTGCTCCACCAGATATTGCCAAATCCCTGTACGAGCAATTTGTCCAGCACTTCTGTGCTCTTGGCATTCATACTGAAACCGGCGTTTTTGGCGCGTATATGCAGGTCGAAATTTACAATACAGGCCCCGTTACATTGATGATTGACTCAGAGATATGAAGAAGAGACTAATTCTCGCGTCTGCTTCGCCCAGGCGTGCGCGTTTGTTGCGTTTGTTGGATATTCCATTTGAGATTGCGCCGAGCAATGCGAATGAGTCTTTGGATACTATTTTGCCACCCGCTGAATATGTGAGGGAAATCGCGCAGCGCAAAACACAGGCAGTTGTCCATCGTTTTGACCACGCGCTCATTTTGGGTGCCGATACAGTTGTGGTATTGGAAAATGCGATTTTTGAGAAACCGAATGACGCCAAACACGCCGAAGACATGCTGGCGCAACTTTCGGGAAAAACCCATCAAGTCTATACCGGGCTGGCCCTTACAGATACGGAAACCGGTCAGACCCTCACAGAGGTTGCTACTACTCACGTCACCATGCGCGTGCTCTCATCGGAGGATATCTCGCGCTATGTCGCCACTGGCGATTCTATGGACAAAGCCGGTGCTTATGGTGCGCAGGGACGTGCATCTGCATTTATTCAATCCATCTCTGGCTGCTTCTACAATGTGGTGGGTTTGCCACTTGCGAGTTTTTGGAGCCTTTATCACCGTCTGATCGGGCAATCGCTTTGGGCGATTATACCCGAAATAGATCTAACAAATAACGGGAATACAACCATCTATGACAGATGAAAAACAAGACATTGGTGAATTACTCAAAACGCAGCGCGAGAATCTGGGTTTGAGTATCGGTGATATATATGAACACACGCGGATCAATCCCGAGTTTATCAAAGTGCTTGAAGCGGGGCAATTTGATTTATTGCCCTTAGCTTACGCGCGTTTGTTTCTCAAAACTTATGCCCAAGAACTCAACCTCAATGTTCGGGACATCCTTATTCTTTTTGACAGAAGCGTTGCGTTGCCGCGCGAGCGGGTCACAGTACAGTCCCCTCCAGAACGCGGGATAAACCGCAGCGCAATATTTATCTCTTTACTCGCATTCGCGGTGATTGCAGTGGTGATCATCATTCTTAACTCGCGTGAAGAAACACCGCTCACAGTGCCGCTCGATACAACCACATCACCTCTTCCAATACCAGATAGCACGGAATCGGTTATCCCACTCGAAGAAATAAATATTTCCGAAGCAGAGAAGGACAGTGCGAACGCCGTACAAGAGATGCAACTACGAGACAGCACGGAGTCTGTTATGCCATCTCAACCTCTATTGGAAAACCAGATGATGCCACCGGATATTGTGGAGGAGACGCCAACTTCCCAACCAGCACTCGCTGTGCTCTCCACATATAATTTGCCCATTCCCGGCGTCATTGCTGCGGAGCAAATCATGACTCTTTCTGGCGTTGCAAGTGAAACCGTGCATCTATCCATTACTGCCGATGGTCGCGGGGTTTTTACTGGTGTGCTTTCACCCGACCTGGAGCAACGCTGGCTGGCCCATGACCGCTTTCAAGTGGAGATACAGCGTGCTGGCTCAATTTCGCTTTCACTGCAGAACCAGCCTCTCGAATTTGCCAGCCCACCCGAACGCGGCCTTCGCTTGACCATTTCCCGCACGCTCATCAAAGTCGAAGAACTCGACGAAAAGCCTTCTAACTCGCAGATAGGCCGATAGTTTGTTTCTATGGCACACCCCTTTGCACACATCGTTCCTCTGGGCACGTCCCTCGATACATTTACCTACCGCATTCCCGACGATCTCCAGAACGATCTGCAAACGGGCTACCGCGTTCTCGTTCCTTTTGGAGAACGCTGGGTTACGGGTATTGTCGTCGGCTTTTGCGAAACGTGCGATCTGCCCTCCAATCGCATTAAGACCATTGCACAAATCCTCGATTCCTACCCGCTTGTAATACCGCCGATGCTCGAATTGTGCAAGTGGATGGCCTGGTATTATCTATGTAGTCTCTCGGAAGTGCTTTCTGCAGCTCTTCCATCGGGTATTCACCTGGATAGTGGACAGCATTTTGCCCTTGAAAAAAACTTTGACGACGCGATCATTCGCCTGCTTTCCCCACGCCAGCGGGAGGTCGTCACTGCACTGGGCGAACTCGGTTCGGCATCGATGCGCCAACTCCAAAAACGACTTGGAAAACAGGGCGTACAGCCCGCGATATACGGTCTTTTGAGGCGGGGTGTTCTGGTCGCGTTTCAAAAGATGTCAGCCCCAAAAGTAAAAACAAAAACCCAGCGTGCAGTGGCACTTGTGCCCAATGATCCGCGCTGGTTTGATCTGGAATTGCCCACACTGGAAAAACGCGCCCCACGACAGGCGCAATGTATTCGCCGTCTGCGTTCGGCAAATCGTTCCCTTTTGGCCTCACAGCTATCCGCAGAAGGGATTTCTTCGAGCGTACTGAGAGAAATGGTCAGGCGCAATTTGATCTGTTTTATAGATCGCGAAGTGGTGCGCGACCCTTATGCCGATGCCGATCTTCCTCCGCCAGAGGATGTAACGCTTACGCCTCATCAAGCGCGGGGTATCCAGGCGATTAGACAGAGCATTGATGAAAACACCTTTCGGGTTCACCTTTTGCGCGGGGTGACGGGTAGCGGCAAAACACTGGTCTATATTCGGGCGGTTGCACACGCACTCGCATCGGGAAAAGGCGCGATTGTTCTGGTGCCGGAAATCACTCTGACGCCGCAGACCGTCCGCCGCTTTCGCGCCCATTTTGGCGATCGCGTCGCAGTTTTGCACAGTGCATTATCCCCTGGGGAACGCTACGATGCCTGGCGCGAGGTTCGCAGGGGAAAACGCGCCGTTGTTATTGGTGCGCGCTCAGCTATTTTTGCACCTGTGGAAAATCTGGGTCTTATCATCATCGACGAAGAACACGATGGTTCGTACAAACAAGACGATCCCGCACCTCGCTACAATGCGCGGGATGTCGCTGTGATGCGCGCCCATCTGCAAAATTTGCCCATTGTGCTGGGGTCGGCAACCCCTTCTCTCGAGTCGCATCACAATGCAAAGACGCAAAAATTCAACGAACTCATATTGCCAGAGCGTATCGACAATCGTCCATTGCCCACTGTCACACTGGTCGATATGCGGCACGAAGGTGGCAGCTTGTTTTCTCGCCCGCTTCGGGAAAAGATGCGCGAACGCATTGCAAAGGGTCAACGCACCATTTTGCTTCAAAACCGGCGCGGATATGCACCTGCGGTTCAATGCGCCGACTGCGGGCATAGTATTCAGTGCGATCACTGCCAGGTCACTCTTACCTATCACGCGACGCGACGCCTGATGCTCTGTCATTATTGCGGTTATATTGAGCCATCGCCCTCGGCGTGTCCGTCGTGTAACAGCAGCAATTTTCATTTGTTGGGCGTGGGGACACAGCGCGTTGAAGAGACCCTCGAAGCGCAATTTCCCGGTGTGCGCGTTTTGCGAATGGATGTGGATACCACGAGCCGCAAGGGCGCGCATGATCGCATACTCAGTCGCTTTTCCCGAGGCGAGGCTGATATTTTACTCGGCACACAGATGATTGCCAAGGGACTCGATTTTCCCGGCGTGACACTCGTCGGCGTTATTTCTGCGGATACGAGTATCCATTTGCCGGATTTTCGTGCCAGTGAACGCACATTCCAATTGCTGACTCAGGTCAGTGGACGCGCCGGGCGGGGCGAGATTCCGGGGGAAGTCGTTATTCAAACTTATATGCCCGATGGCGAAGCCGTGCAATGCGCGCAGCACCACGATTTTGAAGCTTTTGCACAGCGCGAACTCAGTGCGCGTCAAAGTCTGGGTTATCCGCCCTTTGGGCGCGTGGTGCTTTTGCTCTTTAAGGGCAAAGATGAACACGAAGTTGCACGCACGGCTGGCATAATCGCGCAGGCTTTGCGCGAACAAACATCTCCCGATGTCGAAATTCTGGGTCCCGTACAGGCTCCTCTCGCGCGTATCCAGGGCACCTATCGCTGGCAGGTTTTGCTCAAGTCCAATTCGCACAGCCATCTCAATGCCGCCGCCCGCAGTGCCGCCACGCAATTTGCTCCCAATAAACGCCGATCTCGTGGTGTCACCCTGGCGATCAATGTCGATCCGATGTCGATGCTTTGAGCGGTGAATTATGTTCTCTCGAATTAAATCCCTCGCACAACACACGGCAGTCTATGGCATGGGCGATCTGCTCGGTCGCGCTGTGTCCATTTTGCTCGTACCCATCTATGCCAGGCATCTCACACCTGCTGATAATGGCATTTTGTCCCTGGCATTTGCATTTATTGGATTTAGCGCGGTTTTTTATTCTCTCGGTCTCAATCCCGCGCTGGTCCGCCTCTTATCTGGCAAGGCCGATCTCGGCAAATATCGCGCCGCATTTAGCTCCGCATTTTGGGCACTATTCGCCACAGGTGTTATTCTGTCGAGTCTGGTCTGGATCAATGCGGAGAGTCTCGCGCATCATCTTTTGGGCAGTTCGGATTACAGTGCGATCTTCGAACTTATTGCCGCCGTTGTCCTTTTGGACGCGCTGTCAGAACCCCTTTTCACGCTTTGTCGCGCTCGACAGCGATCCTTTCACTATGCGATTGTGCGGGTGATTCAACACACGCTACAACTCGGTCTCACCGCGTATTTCATCGCCGGTCTTGGACGCGGGCCTGTCGCGGTTTTTGAAGCCAATTTCATCAGTTCTCTCTTTGCACTTATTGTCATGTTTCCCGTTGGACTGCGCTTAATTCGTCCAACTTTTGATATGCGCGCGTTGCGCGAACTTCTGCATTTTGGCCTGCCTTTTGTACCCTCGGCCTTTTCTTTTCTCATCATTAGCCTGTCTGACCGCTTTCTAATCCGCTTTTTTTTGGACCTCGACGATCTGGGTATTTACGGCATTACCTATAAACTCGGTTTGCCCATCTATTTTGTGGTTAAAGCGTTTCGCTCTGCCTGGGCACCTGCCGTGCTCGACGAAACCGAGGATGAAAATACAGAGGAAGATACGCGGCAGATGTGTGCGCGTGTCACCACGTATTTCACGTTGTTCGGTATTTTTGGCTGTCTGATATTAGCCACTTTTGCACGCGAAATAATCGTTCTGATCACTGGCGACAATGCACAGACTTATCTCGAAGGCATACGGGTTGTCCCGCTGGTGGGGCTGGCATTTTTCTTTCACGGTCTTTATATCATTCTCACCGCGGGTGTATATGCCGAAGGTCGGGCAGGATCTCTGCCGTTTATTGTGGGGATGGGTGCGTGTGTGAATATCGCTATTAATATTTTCCTTTTACCCAAACTCGGATTTATTGCCGCTGCTTATAGTACGCTTGTCGCGCATGTTTTGATGACAGTTTTGCTTTATCTCATCGTGCGTCGGTTTTATCCGGTTCCCTACGAGTACGGGCGTTTGGGGAAAATATGTATTGCGGGGGCAGTCGTTTTTTTGGTGTTATCCCCATATCTTCACGATACGTCAATAGAGGGTGTTATTGCGCGTGTTATTTTTGTTGCGGGCTATCCCCTTATTTTGTGGGGCTGGCGTTTTTTTACGTCCTAACAAACCGTTGACTTTGGTCTGCAATTCTGTATATTGATTTTTGACAAGGGTCTGCGTGACTGGCGAATGAACGTGGAATCGACCACGGGGAAGCGCAGCGCTCTTCATCCGATAGCCGATCGCCTGGGCTTATGAAAATCCACACACAGCCCGGGCTATTTTTGTATCGGGCCAAATACGAGGAGAACATCCATGTCCAGCACCCTTGCCAACTATCTGTCTCAAAATTCCACCCCAAATCCCGGATTTGTCGCCTATTTGGCCTCGCTGGAACAGGTCGCCTCCGTATCGCCCGATGTGGCAAAAAATATTGTACGCGAGTTGGCCGACCAGCGTTCCAATCTCAAAATGATTGCGAGCGAGAATTATTGTTCTTTGCCCACGCAACTGGCTATGGGCAATTTGCTGACTGACAAATACGCCGAGGGGATTCCCGATCACCGCTTTTACGCGGGTTGTGATAATGTAGATGCGATCGAAAGTCAGGCTGCAAAACTGGCGTGCGATCTCTTTGGTGCGGATCACGCTTATGTTCAACCCCATTCGGGCGCAGATGCCAATATGGTCGCTTTTTGGGCGATTCTTTCGGGGCGCGTTCAAGATGTCGCACTCGAAGAAATGGGGAAAAAATCGCCGTTTGATCTTTCGGATGAAGCATGGGGCGTGCTTCGCACGCAATTGGGCAATCAAAAGCTCCTGGGGCTGGATCTTTCATCCGGGGGGCATCTCACGCACGGCTATCGCATCAATGTGTCTGGGCGCATGTTTGAGGCACATGCATACACGGTGAATAAAGAAACTGGCCTGATCGACTACGATGAAGTCCGCGACCAGGCCAGAGAGATCAAACCTTTGATTCTTTTAGCGGGTTATAGTGCATATCCGCGCAAAATTAATTTCCGCATTTTCCGGGAAATCGCCGATGAAGTGGGGGCTGTTTTTATGGTCGATATGGCGCATTTTGCCGGGCTGGTTGCTGGCAAAGTTTTCGCGGGCGATTTTGATCCGGTTGCCCATGCCCATGTCGTTACGACGACCACACACAAAACCCTGCGCGGTCCCAGAGGGGGTATGGTTTTGTGTACGGAAGAATTTGCCGAACAGGTCGATAAAGGCTGCCCGATGGTGCTCGGTGGTCCACTGCCTCATGTGATGGCGGCCAAAGCTGTCGCGTTTGAGGAGGCGAGTACGCCTGAATTTTGTGCTTATGCCGCCAGTATTGTCGATAATGCCCGGGTGCTCGCACAGGCGTGTATGGATGCGGGGCTTACAGTTCTTACTGGGGGTACTGACAATCATTTGCTGCAGATTGATGTTACGCCTTTTAATCTCACGGGTCGCCAGGCCGAAACCTTGCTCCGCGATGCCGGGATTACGCTGAATAAAAATACGATTCCCTTTGATCCCAATGGTCCATGGTACACCAGTGGTCTCAGGGTTGGGACACCGGCGCTTACGACGCTTGGTATGGGGGCAGAAGAGATGCGAGAGATCGGCGCGGTCATGGGCAATGTGCTCACCCATGCACGGCCATTGAAGTTCACGAAGGGCAGAAGTGCGGGACAGTTTAGTAAGGTCCAATACAGGATTCAGGATGGTGTGCTCGAAGACGCCCAACAGAGGATCGCCAATCTTCTCGAGCGATTCCCGGTTTATCCCGAACTCGATTTGGGGTATTTGCAAGAGGCGTTTGGTTAGAGTAGTGATCAGCAGTCAGTTATTAGTCCATCCAGCCATTCCAAGGCTGTAGGGGCGGTGCTCCTGTGCCCGCCCGTAGTTGTTAGTCCGCCCATTCCTCCCACTAATAAAAAAAGAGACTTGCCTCGAATACTTGCAACCCGTTGTTTGTGACAAGTCACTCTTCTGTCTTATTTTCCACCAATTATCTGATTCTTCATAGTGTGCTTTTTATATTTACTTCTCCCTCCAGATCAAATGCAGGTGAGTCACCAGAGTACTTATTGAGCCATCTTTGAGAATCAATTTCACTCAAGCGGGAGATATTATCCTCTCCTTTCGGAGCTTCGGCGATACTATTACCGAAAGCTACACCACCGATGTTAGTGAGGATATAGCGATTATGAAAACGCTCACCTCCGACCCTGTTTTTCCAACGGCGGACAGTGAGCGTAAAACCTTTAGGAATTAGATGAGGAAGCTCATCTTCGCATTTCTGTTGAAAATCTTTCCAGCACAATGTGTTGTCAGCTAAGGTGTGATATTCGAGTGAGACCTCATGGCTATCGTGACAAATGATTTTTAGGAATTTACTTAAAGGATTCTTGAATCTATCTTGCAACGGGCAAAAATGTGGATCAATGAAATGAATTTGCGTTGCATATCTTAGCAGAGGCTCAATGCAAGCTGCCATTGAAGTAGCAGTCCGATTTACTGTGGCTGAAGAAGGAGGATCGTCCCAAGCTCTATCATCTCCGAGAGAAATATCTTCCGCGCATACGATGTTGGACCATTTCTGTGGGTTAGGATTATTGTGGGCCAAGATCACATGAAACGGATGGGGACTTTTTTCGTTTGCAGCGTTTTCAATCCAAGGGAATAAATCGTTCCACGTGGAGTCATGGCGTACGGCCTTTGTTCTAAGCAAACGCGTCAGCAATAGTTCGGACCGTTTGTTATCATTGAATAGTCTCTCAACCAGTTCTCGCCAGTGATTGGGGTATTGAACTACGATGCAGCCTGTGTCCCAGCCAAATTTTTTGTATTGGGTAAGGTATCGAAATAAGAATTGATCGCAATTTGCGATCAGTTCGGGTTCTAACGCATAATCATGAATCAGCTTTTTATTATCGCGCTGTTCTTTTGTCATAAAAGTTCCTCCACTCGCTCGTCGAAGAAGCCTTCTGGCCATGGTGCATTAAAATCGCCGTCATTCGTTACAGCGAGTGGAGTGAATTTAACTCCTGCTGGCGTTGGTCGAACATAGACCACAGACAGATCG
This sequence comes from Candidatus Latescibacterota bacterium, assembly GCA_965205975.1. Classification (GTDB taxonomy): domain Bacteria; phylum Latescibacterota; class UBA2968; order UBA2968; family UBA2968; genus VXRD01. The sequence continues at coordinate 2,250,936 of OZ242195.1, read as the reverse complement.
TCTGGCGTCAATTGGTGATCTTTTGAGTCTTGATTTTCTGCGTCACGAATGGCGGCCTCTGACATCTCTTGGTGTAGAGGGGACATTGAACTTTGTCGCCATTCGTATTTTTTCGAGTTACGAACATTAGTCTCACGTACACGTCGCAGCAATCGCAACAACAAGTGTTCAGAATGCGTTTCAATGAGCATGGTGCGATTGCTATTTTTTATTCCATCAATGAATAAGTCGCCCAAAGCGACTTGAAGGGCAGGGTGAACGTGAAGCTCTGGCTGTTCAACTGCGAAAAGCCGACGGGAACTTTCTAATGCACCTACCACGACTGGAATGACTTGCGAAATGCCAAAACCAACATGTAAAGGATGAACGTCTATCTTATGGGTTTCATCATAAAGTTGAATTTCGTGTTCACCGTTTTCAGAACACCTGAAACTGTATCCAAGTGCTAACTTTTTCATATAGTGGTTTGTCTTTTCTCGCAATTGGGGATCTTGTGCAAGTATATACCAGGCCTCTAACCCTGTTGTCCAGGTACCTTTAGCAAAATCAGACGTTGATCCAAGAGCCTGCTTTGGCACATCTCGCACTGGTCCTAACTCTAATAGGTCTCGCAATTCGCGCCTACACTGCTGCAACGCAGTTTTATCAGGTTTGATGTGTAGTTCTCCGTCACATCCTGTTATTATTTCTATCCATGCGGATTTCGACTTCGTCACATCCTCTGATTTTATGCCAAACTCAAGACGAATTCGAATTTTCCGATCTAATTCCTGGCGATGCACCAGAGAACGAAAATCGTCCGATCCTCTAAAGTGGTTTGGATCGATTTCTCTATTGCTATCGCTACTAACTCTATCAGAGTCTCCGCCAAAAAGCTCGCCACTACCACTGCCATAGCCCTCGCCTCTGCCACCTAATTCCCAGGGTTCTGGTTCTGCTTTGCATATTTTGCGTAGATAGAGGAGTGCCTGCAACACAGTTGACTTGCCCGAACTGTTTTTGCCAAATAACAAGGTGATGGGGCGTATGGGAACGGTCACGGCATCGCCGATGCACTTGAAATTTTCAATAGTTATAGATGTAATAGCCATGATTTCTCACAAGGTGAAAAAAGCGTTCAGGTTTGTCTAAAACGCTTGGGGTTGACAAATTTTTGGAATATCTAAAACAATTGCAGCCCGTCGTTTATGACAGGTCTCAATTTTTCGGTATCGTATTATACGCTGTTAATCACGCGCTTTTAGTACCGTTAATCACAAACTTGTTTTCCTCCTCAATGTGGATCATAGGAAATGTTTCATCCCGAATTTGATTCCACATTTCTAAATATATTTTGTGGTCAACAATCTGAAGGACATCTGGTGCATCAGTCGGTGCTTTTGCACTATCCGTACCATATCCCGCAATGACACCGCAATGATTAGATAGCACATAGCGATTGTGAAAGGGATGAGCACCTCTTTCTATTTGGGCATCTTGATTTGTTTGCCACAAAAGAACCTTTACAGATTTTCCTGTTGGTATTAAGGACGCGTAGTGCTTATTCAGTTCATTTTCAAAGTAACGTGAATCAGGCGTATCATTTTCGTCTGGGCAGCAATGGATTGTCAGTGATGGAAAGGAATCACAATATGAGGCTAAATCCTGGATCATCTGCGTGTAATTTTGGGTAAATGAACTGTTACTGTCCACGTTAAAATATCGATCCAAAAAGTGAATATTCCGAGCAATCCGAAGCATTGGCAGAATGGCATTTACGAAGTCTCCAGGGCTGCGCGTAATTGAAACGCCACTGGGAGTATTCTAGGCCTCTACGGTTCTATTGAGTTCATCAGGATGATACTTGAGTTCCGTATCATCAGCCCCCTCGTAATCAGGGCTGACAACGGCAGAAAAACGCGCTCGCTGATGCTCCTTCTCTACTTCGGCAATCCAGGGAAATTTTGAAAAATCATCATAATACCAATCTGTCCAATCAGTTCTTGGACGATTTACCAGTTGTGCTCGCACCAGATCCAGACGCCTTTTCAGGCTTTTTTCTTCCATAGGAGGAAGTTGAAGGTCTTGAATGATCGCAAACGCATTTTCATACCATTGGTCATACGGTAAATCTGCAATTGCACGTCCTTGTGACGGCTGACAGTGCTCCGTGCAATATCGAAACCACTCCAAATTTTGACATATTTTGGGATCAATAGCAAAAATATTCAGCATAATTAAAACAACTCCGAATCACGTTCTTCGAAAAAGCCTTCTGGCCATGGTGCATCAAAATCACCGTCATTCGTTACAGTGAGTGGCGTGAATTTAACGCCTGCTGGCGTTGGCCGAACATAGACCACAGAAAGGTCATTAGGTGTCAATTCGTGAGCTGTCTGTTCTAAGTCGGTGGTCTGGCGGCGTCTGCTACGACGGGTTGTTTCACGCACGCGCCGCAGCAATCGCAACATCAAGTGCTCAGAATGCGTTTCAATAAGCAGGGTGCGATTGCTGTTTTTTATGCCGTCAATGAATAAGTCGCCCAAAGCGACTTGAAGGGCAGGGTGAACGTGAAGCTCTGGCTGTTCAACTGCAAAAATATGAGACGTGTCATCTAACACACCGACCATAACTGGAATGACCTGAGAGATGCCAAAGCCAACATCTAAGGGATGGAGGTATATCTTATGAGTTTCATCATAAAGTTGAACCTCATGATCGTCATCTTTAGGTTGCCTGATGCTGTATCCAAGGGCTAACTTTTTTATATAGTGATTTGTCTTTTTCAGCAATTGAGGATCTTGTTTAAGATCACGCCAGGCCCATAATCCCTTTGGATCTTCGGACCCATCTGATGAGTCGCCAGTGCGACGTGGCACACCTCGCACTGGCCCTAAATATCGTATGTCCTTCAATGCTCCGAGTACAATATTATGCAAATTTTTTAGTATACCCTTTGATCTATCTTCGAATACACACTGCTTCAACCAAGGCCTTATATTTTTTACCTTACTTTCATTCAGGCCGAATTTTTTACCCTCACTATTATTAGTGCCGAGAAGCCAAGAGAGGTCTTTCATCCATTCACTCAAGCCGAAATTCTTTGAATATATGTCTAAATTTATAAACTGCCCTTCATGATTCCATTCCGCTTCATCTTGCCTGGATCTGTTCATCGTGAGACAAATCCACTCTTCGCCGTTCAAAGCATACGTATATGAATCAAGATAGACTTTCTGATGTTTTTTGTCCCAACCTGTTATCATTTCTATCCAGGCGGACTCCGGATTTGTTCCCTTCATCGATTTCATCGCAAGATTCAAAATATCGTTCAAATTTTCCAATTGTTCGGATTTTATGTCAAATTCAAGACGAATTCGAATTTTCCGACTCAGATCCTGGCAATGTACCAGAGAATGAAAATCGCCCAACTTAGTAAGGTGGTCTAGATCACTTACTCCTTTTTTATCTACCCAATCATCTATCCAATCATCTACCCAATCATCTATATCATCTTCTACTGTTTGTAGGAATTTTAGAGCTTCGCCACGTAGAGATTCAAAGTCTAGAGGATCAGTCTGCGATATATTTGATATATCTTCTGATATAATTTTTTGTACAGAACTTGAAATTTTACTATAGTTAGATGGGTCGTCTAAATATAAAAAGTGCGCTGCTTTCAACCGGTCATGTAGTTTATAAATTTTACGCAACCTTGGCTCAAGTTCCATATCTTCGTTTTTTTCGCGATCACGCATTTCCGGCAATGGTTCTTCAATTTTCAGACTTTCGTATATTTCACGTAAATAGCGCATTGCCTGCAACACTGTTGACTTGCCCGCGCTGTTTTTGCCAAATAATAAGGTGATGGGGCGAAGGGGAATCGTCACGGCTTTATCGCCGATGCCTTTGAAATTTTCAATGGTGATAGATGTAATAGCCATGATTTCTCACAAGCTGAAAAAAATGTTCAGGTTTGTCCGAAACGCTTGAGGTTGACAAACTTTTGGAATATCCAACTCTCTCCGATTAGGAATGGGTCAACAAACCAATCAATGTTACCCTATAAAGTCGGGGAGTAGTGAAATAAAAAATACAATTGGTCCCGGACGCCTTCAAGCCATTGTTCGGTCAGGTATCTATTTCACGGTATAGTAAAATTAAACTGCAGTTTGTGTTTATTACTCTCGCGAGCAAATTCGCGCTGTACATCATCTCGATCTGATCGTCCAAGTCGTGACCAGGTAGTTAAGTCATCAGGCTTGCTTGACGTGTCAAATCCATAGGGGACCAGTATTCCCCCTAAATTGCTGATCAGATAACGATCATGAAAATCATCCCATATAAAGACTTCTGCTTTTAAGTTTGACTGCGAAAGAACTGGGCCAAATTCGGTTCGAAATGTATTCTCCATATCTTGTTGATCCCATACAGGAGCATTTTTCCCAGAGCCGCGAAGACTTTTGCGGTGTATCTCAACGAGTGGCTGGGGTGATTGTGATGGTCTATTACCTGCTGCTTCAAGTAATTGTACAAAATCAGCATAGTTGTTCTTTGCCGGATCGATATTGGGGTCGATAAACATAATGGATTTAGCGTGTTTGAGAATCAGTTTAAGAGCGTCTATATACTGACTGATAGTACGTTCTAATCGAAGCGAACTATTTGTGGGTTCCCACCACGCGCAGGTAGATTGCGATAGTCTGCTCACACTTTCAACCAACTGATTTCTGCGATAGGTCCTTTGAATGTCATCGCTTACTATAATGCCATTCAAAGGTATGGTTTTATGTGACTCTAACGCCTCGTTGCACCATCCACGATCAGTCTGAGGAGTGTGACTTGATGCTGGGTCACTTGGTACCAAACGACCAGCATCTATCAAATTTTTCAAAATATGCTTTGTACGGCCGTGCCAGGGTCTTGCATGGGTTGAAAAGAACGCTTGCCATTCGCCATTGCGAAGATTTCGAACGAGCCCTTCACTCAAAAAAACTTCCAGCAATTGTTTAAAATGTACGTCACACAATGCCGGAGAATCATAACAACTCTCATTGAATACATCAGGTGTTACAGCATACTCAGAAAATAAAGCCATTAAGCAAATACCTCTTCTATATCTTCTTCAAAGAAACCGCCCGGCCAGGCTTTTACCAATTCTCCGCGTTCATTAACAGGCATTTCTCGTATGATTGTTTGCGAATCATGCCATTCGACGAATAGCACGGCAATATCATCGGGGGTTATAGGGAAACGATTTTCTTCAATCCTATCTTCAAAAGTCTCACGCATCCGCCTCATAATCCTCAGTAGCAAGTGCTCTGAATGCGTTTCAATGAGGATAGTGCGATTGCTGTTTTGTATGCCATCAATGAACACATCGCCTAAAGCCACTTGAACGGCAGGGTGAACGTGAAGCTCTGGTTGTTCAACCGCGAAAATCTGAGATGTGTCATCTAACGCACCGACCACGACTGGAATAACTTGAGAGATACCAAAACCGATATCTAAGGGATGAAGGTATATTTTATGGGTCTCATCATAAAGTTGCATCCTCTGTTTGCGGTCTTCAGATAGCTTGAAGCTATATCCAAGAGCTAAATTTTTCATATATTGGTTTATCTTTTTGACCAATTGAGGTTTTCCTACCAGTACATCCCATGCCTGTAGTCCTGTTGCCCATCGCAATTCTTCATATGAGTATGGGGCATAATCCCGACGTGGAATATCTCGCACAGGTCCTAAATGTTGTATATCACATAATTCTCCCAAAATGCGATGTAATTCTTCAACTATATTCTTTACGATATCTTCGCTCTCATGTGCCTCCAACCAAGATCGTATCTTTTTTTTATTACTTTCGCTCAAACCCAATTTTTTACCCTCACTACTATCAGTGCCGAGAAGCCAAGAGAAATCTTTCAGAAATTCACTTTGACTCAGACCAAACTCAATTGCCTGGGTGACTGTGAACGGATGATTAGGATTTGAATATATGTTTAGGTCTGTAAACCGCCTTTCATAATTCCATCTGTCTTTATCAGGTAATGGTCTATCCATTGGTGTAAGACAAATCCATTCTACGCCGTTCAAAGCGTACTTGTATGAATCGAGATAAATAATCCCTTGTTTTTCGTCCCAACCTGTTATCATTTCTATCCACGCGGACTTTGGATTCGTCACTTCCTCCGGCCTTATAGCACGATGCAAAATACTATTCGAACTTGTCAATTGTTCGGGTTTTATGTCAAATTCAAGACGAATTCGAATTTTCCGATCTAACTCATGGCGATGCACAAGGGATGAAAAATTCCCCAACGCAGTAAAGTGATCTGGATTGATTTCTCCATATTCCCCATAATCGGAATCTTCGTTAAGAAAATCGTCTTCTGAGGCAAGCTCAACGTATGTTGAGTAGAATTCTTCTTGCATGGATTTTAGAGCTTTGTCGCGTAGGGAGTCAAAGTTGGATAGATCAAGATTTAATATCTCTTGCGATATAATTTTTTGAATTTCGCGAAAATTACGAGTACTGAGGTGGGTACGAAGATTGGGTAACTCCTGCAACAAAGTGAGTAGAGAGTAGTGGGCCTCCAATTTTGATTCGCCTCTTTCTTGATCTTGTAATGCCTCTAACTTTTCTTCAAATTTTAGATATTCGCATTCGTAAATTTTGCGTAAATAACGCAATGCCTGCAACACTGTTGACTTGCCCGAGTTGTTTTTACCAAACAACAAGGTGACGGGGCGAATGGGAATGGTCACGGCATCGCCAATGCCCTTGAAGTTCTCAATGGTGATAGATGTAATAGCCATAATTTCTCACAAGGTGAAAAAAACGTTCAGGCTTGTCTGAAACACTTGAGGTTGACAAATTTTGGGAATATCCAACTTTCTACGATTTGGAATGGGTCAGCATACTGATTTTTTCGCTAACACATCAGTTTTGTCAAGAAATTCTTTCAGGTGACGGGAGTCCGCGTCGCTGTCACGCCCATTGTTCATGCATATTTCGTGCCAATACACGCTAAAATTGGATATTTTTTTAAAAATTTTTCTATTTTCTTTTTTTTTCAATTGCTACGCCGTATTTTTTTGCCCAGTTGGCGAGGGTCTGGTAACTGGGTAGGCCAACGAGTTCGGCGGCTTCTTTTTTTGTTTTTGATTCTTGTAAAGCGCGATTAAGATAGTGTTTTGCAACTTCATCAATCAGATCGGGCAAGCTGAAATTCGCATCCAGAGGGCGATTCAGGATACCGTCATCTCGTTTTCCAAACGGAGGTAAGAGGGCTTCTTCAATGTCCTGTCGTGTAAGAGTTTCTCCATCTGTCCACACCATTGCGCGTCTGAGCGTGTTTTGTAACTCGCGTATATTGCCGGGCCAATGGTAATTGAAGATAAGATTTCTTGCGCCAGCGGAAATTTTTTTATGTTTGTAGCCGGGTTGCGTTTCATTCTCCTGGTTAATCAATTCGAGCGAATGGTCAATCAACAGCCCCATATCTCCCTCGCGTTCGCGCAGTGGGGGCAATTTGAGATAGGCTACTACAAGCCGATAGAACAGGTCCTCGCGGAACCGTCCTTCACCAACTTCCTCAATGAGATTCCGGTTTGTCGCCGCAACAATGCGTACATCTACTTTTCTGGGTTTGGATTCACCGAGTCGCACGACCTCTCCTTCTTGTAAGACGCGCAATATTGTTACCTGTATATCTTTGGGCAATTCGCCAATTTCATCCAAAAAGATGGTGCCTTTATTTGCCTCTTCAAAGTGGCCTTTGCGATCATCAGGGGCACCTGTGAACACACCTCCCTTGTGCCCAAACAGTTCAGATTCCACGAGATTGGGGGGAATTGCACCGCAATTTACGGCGATAAATGGTCCCTCTTTTCGCGGACTGTTCTGGTGAATGGCGCGTGCAAAGAGTTCTTTTCCCGTGCCAGATTCCCCTTCGAATAAGACGGGAATATCTCGCACGGCAGCACGTCGCGCTTTTTTGACCACGCGAGCTATGACTGGGCTTCTGTATATTATGTCTCCAAAGTTCGCTGATTCTGTGGGCTTTTCTTCGTTTAATGAGCGGAGTTCTGCATCGGGCTTTTGCAGGAGGGTCGGCAAAAATTCTGCAGAAATATCGAAGGGAACAGAGGTGGTTTGAACGCCGTGCGCTCTTGAGGATTCAATCAATTCAGCGGGAAAGCGCGTTTTCGACAAGATGATCCATACCGCGGCCATTGCTGGCGTGCCGGGGCTGAGGTGGAAGGTCAGTTCTGTTTGATCACCATATTGGTTTAGGGCTTCCTGACAGACGCTTGCGGCAATCTCGTAAATTTCTCCAAAGTGGGTGGGGCTTGAAAGTTGTCGATAAAATAGTTTGTGTGGTGTTGGGACTCTTTTTTTTATCCAGTTGATGTAAGGCTTTACGCGGGTATCTTCATAATCTGAGATGAAAAAGACCTCGTCAAATTCGCGCTTGTCCAGTGCCTGAGCGATAGGTCCCACACCTACATCTTCCCCTTCAGAGGCTAGCAAGTCTGTGTTGCCGATCCAGCATATTAAAATTCGTTTCATGGTTTTTCATTACCTGAGAAACGCGATGTGTGACTTTAAAAGTAAATGTGCTACTACACCATGTCATGCTGAGGAAGCCGATAGGCTGACGAAGCATCTGTTACCCATAAACGCCGTTGAGGCAGCAGATTCTTCGACTCCGCTGCGCTCCGCTCAGAATGACAGGGCTAATTGGCCACTGATCTTGAAGTCACACATGACGTTACCTGAGAATACAAATGGTTCAACTAAACAGCAGTTTCAAATAAAACAGGGGATTGGTGAGTTGTTTTTTGGGGACGGCATTGGCCATCATGCCACAGATTAGATCGCGCACTTTGTCGTTGTGTGCGGCTTTGTGGATGGTAAAATTGAGGAGGGGACGCCATTGTCCCAATTTTTGCATTCGCGTGCTGGTCGCCAATTCATCGCCTATTGCATCCCATAATCGGTCTTCGTAATGCCTTAGAAAAGCTGCTGAATAATTGTCTGCTGCAATGGCTTCTTGCACGGCATCTACGGCGAAACGCGCGGAATACAGTGCATTGCCAATTCCCTCGCCCGTAAAGGGGTCGATCAATCCCGCGGCATCGCCCAAAAGCAATACGCCATTTCCATAACTTTTTCGACGAGTACTTCCCACTGGCAGATTCCATCCCACCGGGTCTTCTGTTGGACGCGCATTTTTGAACCGATGGGCATAAGGCGAGCGGTTGATTACTTCGTTTAGTGCTACTTTTAAATCCACACGCCGCTTTTTCAATACATCGTGACGCATGCCAATGCCCACATTTGCCGTCCCATTTTCCAGCGGGAAAATCCAGAAATAGCCAGGCAAGACTTCATCCACAAAATGTAACTCGATTTGATCCCCCAGACCCGCCACATTTTCGTAATAACAGCGAATCGCTACGACCCAATGGACGGCATCATGGGCGTACAATCCCGCTTTGCGTGCGACCATTGAATTAAAACCATCGCAGCCGAGCACGACGCGGCCATGTATTTCGCGTTCCCGGCCATCCACCACGCCGCGCACGCCCACAATTTGCTCGTTTTCCAGTATCAGGTCTTTAACGGCAAATCCCTCATAACAGGTGCGTACAATTTTTTGGGCTTCTTCAAAGAGAAAATTATCCAGTATCTCGCGCCGGATCACAAACCCTTCCATCGGCAGTATTTTGCCCGTGGCCTGATCCCGGTGGTCATACCGCCGCAAATCCACACGCGCATCCACGTGATTCGGGCTGCCAAATACGACTTCTCGAATGGTCGCGCCAGGCAATCGCGCGATCTGATCGAATAAGTCGAGTTCGTGTAAAATCGACACGACTTTGCCCGATAGCGCATCACCACAGATTTTATCTCGCGGAAATCGCGCCTTATCCACCAGACAGACATTGAGTCCCGCGCGATGGGCGTATAACGCCGCTGTCGCGCCTGCTGGTCCCGCGCCAACAATGATCATGTCGTATATCTCAGTCATATATCTCCTATATCTGAATTGCAATTGAAATCATCATATATTATCGTTTAGCAGGGATAAGGCTTCGGCATTCCATATAGTAACGCTTTTCGTCGGCGTGGCCGATGGATATGGATTTTCGGGGATAGGCGCCGTAACGAACGATAGATTCGAAGACACTGTCCTTTGAAATGGGTGGCATGTAAAAGCCGAGGGCGTCGGGTTTGTTGCCGAGGTCGTCAATCACGTCTTCGCCGTGGATAAATCCGACTTCGGCTTCGGTGTTTTCTCGCGTGAACAGGTCGAGCGCGGCTTCCATTGTTTCGGGTATGGTTCTTTGGGATGGGTTTTCAATTACGAGTATGCCCAGGTCTCCCGCGGCGCGATAGGGGAGGCAATGGGTGGATGCAGATGATAGGGCTGCGGTGCGCTGATGTTGCGCGTCGGGCGATGAGACTTTTTCCAGATGCGCCCGGGTGCCCGATGTGTTGAGCAGTGCGACGAGGGTGTTGCATGTGGTCTTTGGATCAATGCGGGTGATCAATCTGTGGATTGGCTCTATATCTATCGCGTCGTCGTGCAGGTTGATCAATTCGACCATGGCGTGTCTGGCCGGATGTCGTGTTGTGCGTTGTGTATCATTGAGTGTTGATTTGATTTTTTTCCATGCTTTTTGCGCGGCGGCAAATGAGTGGTTGCCATCCCCCATGGCGTAGAGGAGTGTTTCGTTTCCGACGCCGTACTTTTGATGGATGTAATTGGGTTCAATGCGTTTGGCGAGTTTTTGGGCAATACGCGCGATGTCTTTTTTATTGTCGATTAAGTGATATTTGAGGTGTCCCCCATTCATCATGAGTTCGAAATCGACGATCTTGGGATGGCCTTCGTCAAAGAGAGGTTCGATAATTTCTTTTTTGGGGTCGTCGATGAGTACTAAAATATGCGGGGATTCGAGGGAGGCGTTGCCTCGAACTTCAAAACGCGCTTCGAGGTTTTTGGGATAGGTGCCCTCGGTTGTGCGGATGAGGGTTTTGGACTGGCTGCGGCTGTCGTAATGTTCGAGGTCGAGGGTTACGACAAGTCCTTTGCGCGATTTTCCCGAGGGCAAAATGCGATCGACGAGCAAAAAGCCTTCGGTTTCGTCGCGGAAAATGCCATTGGTGACAAAGCGTTTCATGTTGTTGTGTACGCGGGCAATGCGTTCTTCGTGTTCGTCGTCGTAGAGATAGACTTCGGGATAGATGAGGTCCAGGGTTGAAGGCGTGTCTCCCACAATGCTTTTAACTTCTTCCCAATACGATATGTCGTGTACATACTGGTCACAAGCGATGACTGCCCATTTGCTGCAATCGATTTCCGGGTTTGGGAGCAAAATTTTGGGTACGCCGAGCGCGATGTTGTCAAAAAACATGGTGTTTTTCCTATGCAAGAGATCGATTCATTTTCATCTAACCGGAACAATTTAATGCTTTATCTCATAGTCTGCAAACACATACACTTGGAAAGGAGAAATTTATGGCGCGAAGACCCAATGTTTTGTGGCTGATGTCGGATCAGCACAATGCCAATTGCACGGGATTTGCCGCGCATCCAAATGTCAAGACTCCCAATATGGACCGCATTGCGGATGAGGGCGTGGTGTTTACACGCGCTTTTTGCAATAACCCAATTTGTTCGCCGTCGCGGATCTGTTTTATGACCGGGCAGTATTGCCACACACATCGGATGTTTGGCAATGATCATTCGGAGATTCCCGAGGCGAATCCCAATACGCTGGCGTGTCAGTTTCGGAGATATGGGTATCAAACGGCTGTGATCGGCAAGGCGCACATGGTTCGGCGCTGGGATGAAGATGGTTTTGAGCGCATCCGATATACGGATTTGTGCGATGCGACGCATTTGGATCCGACCGAGACGCATTATTTTAAGTATCTGGAAGATCTGGGGTTGTCGGATTTTTACGAAGAAGGCTCGGCCAGACCCGGGCAGGAATATACGATGGATGGCAGTGCGCCAGCCAAATTGCCATACCAGCATTCGATTGAGCATTATACGGGCAATGAGTCGCTGGCGTTTTTGAAGGAGCGAGACGATGAGCGGCCGTTTTTTTTGCACATGAGTTTTCAAAGGCCCCATGCGCCGATTGCGCCTGCGGCAGAGCATTTTGATATGTACAATCCGGATGAGATGGTGTTGCCCGATAGTGCGATTGATTATTTTGAGCGTCGCTTTGCCGGCAAGCCCGAGTTTATGCAAGAGCGTTTGGCCGATGAGTGTGGGTATCCTCTGGCCGATCCAAATCCCGATCGCTTGAAGCGCTGTTTGGCGAGTTATTACGCGCTGATTACGGCGATTGACTCCGAGATTGGGCGGGTGCTGGATTATCTGGATGAGGTAGGGGAGTTGGAGAATACCGTGGTGTTGTATTGCGCGGATCACGGGGATTTTGCGGGTGATCACGGGTTGTTTCACAAGAATTTTGGGATTTATGATTCGATTCACCGCATTCCTTTTGTGTTGCGCTATCCGGGTGGTCCGTCGGGCGTGAGGTGTGATGAGATTGTAGAATCGGTCGATTGGTATCCCACGCTGTGCCGTCTCTGCGATATTCCCATTCCCGATGGGCGCGATGGGCGCGATTTGATTCCCATTGTGAATGGCAGGGCAGATGGAAAAGACGCGGCGTTTTGCGAGTGGGATTGGGGCAATCCCGGGGGCAAGGTGTCGGCGATTCGCACGCGCGATTTTCGGCTGGTGTTTTACGGGGGATTGGAGGAGGGAGAGTTGTACGATCACCGCAATGATCCGGGTGAGATCGAAAATGTTTGGGCCGATCCAGCGTATGCAGATGTGCGTTTTGATTTGCTCGCACAATTGATGCGGTTCACGTTGCAATATCGGACCGATACGGGGCGGTCGAGTCACGAGAAGGGTTTGAACAAGCGGTTTGCGCCGACAAATCTGGTTCACAAGGGTAGGCGCTATTGGCGCGATTTGAAAGAGGCATATACAAAGGAAACGGTTTGGCCGCCAGAGTGATTAACGCTTTGTGATGGCGATTACTACGATTAAGCCGACAAAGAGACCGGGGATAATAGAGAAGCCCGCTTTCAGGTCAGCGGCGTCTCCGATAACACCCATGATCCAGGGGATGAGGCCAAATCCGGCGATGCCAAAGCAGGCGAGTATTACAAAGAGCATGGTGGTGTCAAAGGACAAGTGTGCCGCTGCTTCGGCGAGTATGGTGGGCCAGAAGCAGGCGGTTGCAAATCCAGCGAAAAGGAGCAGGATGTAAAATCCGATCAGGTTTTCGGAGAAGGGTATGCCGCTGCTGACGACAACACCGAGGATGGCGGAACCGAGCATAAGGGTTTTCAGGCTGATCATCTGGGACAATTTTGCGGAGAGCAAGCGGCCCAGTGCCATTGTGATCGCAAAGAGGACAACTGCGATTGCGCCAGCGCGGGGCATGTCCTGGAGGTAGGTTTCCACATAGCTGCGGCTCCAGAATGTGAATGCCGCTTCGATACCTGCGCCCAAAAATATGGCGATGGCAAAGAGCCAGAATTTGGGGGTTTTGAGAATTTGTGCAATCAGGTGTTTGGATGATTGCTGATCTGTTACGGGGATGGGAAAACGCGACAGGTGGAACGAGATGCCCATGAAAAGCGCGCCCGCTGCGGCAATGCGAAACACGAGCCGCCAGGAATATCCAAGGGTCAGGAGTTCGCCAAAGAGGAGCGCGGAGACCAGGACGCCGATGGGATAAAAGGCGTTGGTGATGTTGAGGTATTTGCCCGAGTCTTTGGGGTGAATGTCGATGACGAGGGGATTGATGAGGGCTTCGGTGAATCCACCGCCAATGCCAGTGACCATGAGGGACAGGATGAGCATGGGATAGCTGTCGGCATAGCTGATCATGAGGAGGCCGATGGCGAGGAGATATTGCCCATAGGTCACAAAATGTTTTTTGCCCCATTTGCGCGCGAGGATGCCGGACAGGATTAAGACGACGAGCAAGAGACATGTTCGCGCGGTTTCCAGACCGCCGCTTTCAGAGAGGGAGATGGATAGGGCTCTGGATATTTCAGGCAGGCATATTGGGGTGACGACACCGCTGGTGGCGAACATCATAAACCCGCCCCAACAGGCCAAATCGAGTCTGGTGAATTCGGTTTTCATAGGCACCGCTATTCCAGATAATCCATTTCGGGGCGCAAGTCCCAGCGGATCGTATCTGCGGGTTTGGTGTGGCGTGCCCATGCCGAGAGGATGCGGGAGTCTCTGTTGCGGGCGGCGAGTTGGGATGCGATGGCGTCGGGATCCCAGCCATTGAGGATGCGGGTGGTGAAATTTTTGATCAGGCTTTGACAGGACGGGTCATTTGCGCGATCGTGCAATTCGTTGGGGTCTTCTTTCAGGTTGAAGAGTTGGCAGGGTTGATTGTGGTAGTAATTGAATTTCCATTCGTCCTGCCGAATCATGCGCTGGTACACGCCTTCGGCGGAGAAGGGGCCTCCTCCTCCCGCTCTGTCCTGACAAAATTCGGAGAAGGCGAGGTTGTCCCAGGATGTGTTTTCGCCGCGCATAAGGGGCAGGAGTGAACGCCCGCGAGAGTGGGGGAGTTCGGGACATTGCAGGGCGTCGATCATGGTGGCGTTGAGGTCGAGAGAAGAGATGACGTTGTCAAAGCGCGTGCCTTCGGGCAGGTGACCGGGCCAGGAGAGGATGGCGGGTACTTTGACTGAGTGTTCGTAGAAGGTTTGTTTCCACCACAGGCCGTGTTCGCCGGCTTGTTCGCCGTGGTCTGACATGTAAATGACGAGGGTATTATCGATTAAATCGTTTTGGCGGAGGGCTGTGAGGATCTGTCCGATCATGTAATCCATGCGGTCAACGAGTGCCCAGTATGCGGTGCGCGCGCGGTGGATTTCGGCTTCTGTGACGGTTTTAATACCGCAGCGTTCTCGCCAGGATTTGATGTGGGGATGCAGGTCATCTGAGAAAGGGACAGAGATAGTGGGGGGCGGTACGCGGCCATCGTAGCGTTCGTAGTCGGCGCGGCGCGCGACAAATGGCTGGTGGGGGAGCATATACCCAACGGTTAGAGAGAAAGGCTCTGAAGGTTGTCCCGCGCGTTTTTTTACGCCCAGACGGTCGAGGTATGCAACGGTTGCTGCGGTTACGTCTTCGTCGTGTACCTGATACGCGCTTTGCCCGATACCCGATTTCGTCAGGCTGACGCGGGCAGGACCCGCTGTGCCCGAGAGCATTCCGTGGTTGACGCCGCCGCCACCGGGATGATTGGGCCCGTGGTCGCCTACGAGGCGCTGGGCGTATCCGTGTAGCTGATCCGGTCCATTGGAATGCATGCGTCCGACGAGCACGGGGTCGTAACCGCCTGCGCCCATTGCATGGGCAAATGTGGGAATGCTCGAGTTGAGACTATGGGAGTTTGTCCATACTTCGTTTTCAAAGGGATAGCGTCCCGATAACATGGACATGCGCGAGGGCACGCATATCGGCGAGGGGCAATAGCAGTTTTCAAATACAACGCCATTTGCCGCGAGGCTGTCGAGATGGGGGGTTTGTACGACTTTGTCGCCGTAACAGCCCGTCACATAAGGGTCGTGCTGGTCGGAGTGGATGTATAGCAGGTTGGGTTTTGAATGTGCCATTGCGTGTCCTGTTTTTTAGTTATGGATGCAGGTTGGGTTTATACTGTTGTTATTGACTATCCGAGACCGGATAAAGGGTTAGTCTCGCTCTCTTCCCCGCGCCTTCATCGGCAATTATTAGCGTGCCGTCCGCAGCGAAGGTAATACCTTCAGCCTGACGATGCCACTGGGCAGGAAACTCTCTGACTGCAACGACCCGGCCACCCGGCGTAATCTCCGCGATAGCTCCCTGACGAGCAGCTATGATAAAGTAATTTCCCGATATTGGGTGTCGCTCGATTCCCAATTCCTATTGGTTCTTATTTCGAATTATATCTAAAATATCTAAGGGCATTGCGATCCCGAATACTATGGCCTTATTCGTGCTGTTGGTCAGAGGCGAGCCAGGAAAAAATGTTTCCTTAGTTATGGGACTGATGGTTGATAATCCATCATAGTACTTGTCGGTTTCAAAGTATTCGTCGGTTTCATTTTTGAAGCGGGCGAAATCCAACTGAATCCTTTTGTTTTCATCTGTCGTGCTTGGTAGTGCTTCTATTTCCTCCGAGAGTTGTTTTGCTGCTTGCCTAAATCCAAAGCTTATTTCTTGCCCGGTGCGGAACGAGAACCCGCCAAAGATTTCGAAGTATCGATTCAAACCAAGTCCGACGCCGCTAAAAAAACCATCCAAGATGTTTGAGGTATCCTGGGCGAATTCGAATGATAGCAGGAGGTCAACTGTCTTCTTCCCTTTCATTTGAAAGTCGAAGAGCTTTATCAAGAAGCCGATGACAGCTGAAGGCCGCAATCTACTGTCATTCTTGACCAACAAGACGTTGTTATAAGTCTTGAAGTTGACGAAATCGTCGTATTTATAGCTAATACCCACTGTAAAGATAAAACGAATCAAACTGGGATCGTACAGAACCGTTGGACCATATATTCTCCCTTTGCCTTTAGGGTTTTTGGTAGTCCATTTGATTTTGCCATCCATTGTCATACTTCGCAAATCTATGACTTCGAAGGTAAATTTTTGTTTTTTTGATTTTTCCGTGGTATCCGTGGTATCCGTGGTATCCGTGGTATCAATGAAAGTGAGCTCTAACCAGTTTCCATCTAATCGCTCCTGTTGCAGTGTAGCTGAATTAGGAGACTTAAGGCTAACGTATGTGCATTCGGGTATCTCAAGCAGAACGATCAATGAATCCTTTTTAAACGGGCGTATCACCGAATAGGTCCATTTTTTGAAGTTTTCGTCATCGTTTTCTTCGGGTTCTATGTACTGAAGTATCTGGGGGGTTGGCAGAAGCTACCGTTGCTATCATAAGTGTGGATATGACTATCAATCTGACCATGTCTCTCTCCTTTTGAAGACAAAAAATTAAAGAATCAGGGACTAAAAAGACCGGGCAATCCGAAAACCGTCTCTGATACTCCGGGTCTCGGTAGCGTTCCTGAAGCGAAAAGAGGAGCAAGTTCTATCTCTAATATTAATTATCAGTTCTATATCAGTCCTCTCTGCATCGCAATTGCAGCGGCTTCTGTGCGGTTGCCTGCGCCGAGTTTGCCCAGGATTTCGCTGACGTGAAATTTTACCGTGCGTTCGGAAATGTTGAGTTGGTCGGCGATTTCTTTGTTCAATAGCCCCGTTGCCAACAGGTGTAGCACTTCTTTTTGTCGTGCGGTCAATGCATCGGGGTTGTTCACGCTGTCCAATAGCTTGGAAGCGATGAGGGGTTCGAGCAGGGACCCGCCTTCGTTCACAACGCGCACGGCGCGAAACACATCATCTCGGGGTGCGCCTTTGAGCAAATAGCCTTTTGCGCCAGCCCGCATTGCCGATACGATGCGCTCGTCCGTATCAAAGACTGTAAATACGATTACCCGCACGTTGCTTCCCAGTTCTCCCAGTCGCTGGAGCGTCTCTATACCATCTACGCGCGGCATTTCCAGATCGAGCAATAGCACATCGGGGGTGCGTTCGGCGGCCATGTGCAAGGCTTCTGCGCCATCGCCAGCTTCTCCTATGACCTCAAAATCGGATTGGGTCTGTAGCATGGCAATCAGGCCATCGCGCACAACGGGATGATCGTCTGCAACGACAATGCGAATGGGGGTGCTCATATCTCGCGCTCCAGGGGGATGTGGATTTCCAAACGCGTGCCGTGGTCGGGCGCGCTTTCAATTGCGAATAAACCGCCCAGCAAATGCGCCCGCTCATTCAGGCCAATGAGGCCGTGTCGATCTTCTCGCACATTTGCCGGATCAAATCCGCGACCGTCGTCTTCGACTGCGAGTTGGACGTATTGAGGTGTTGACGTCAGTTCGATGAGGACTTTTTGGGCATCTGCATGCTGCGCGATGTTGTTCAACGCCTCTTGTGCCATGCGGTATAAGCTCGCTTCTATTCTGACGGATAGGGGATGTTCGCCAATACTTTTTACGCGTACACGCGCTGCGCCGCCAATATTTTGTCCCAGAGTTTCCAGCGCTTCAATCAATGTGCGATTTTCAAGTGGGGCAGCGCGCAAATCCAGCACTGCCCGACGCGCATCTTCCAGGTTATCGCGCGCCAGAGCTATGGCATCGCGCACGGTTTTGGACAGGATTTTGCGATCTGTATTGCCGTCGAGCAAGGCATCCAGAGTTTCCAGACGCATTAAGATAGCCACCAGATTCTGTCCCAGGGTGTCGTGTAATTCCCGCGCGAGTCTGAAACGCTCATCTACTGCACCAGTTTCAATACTTTTTTCGTATAGACGCGCGCGTTCTATTGCAATGCTCATCAAGTCGCCCACTGTGTTGAGCAAGCGGAGGTCTTCATCCGAGAGTTCTCGCCATTTGACACTGCCCACATTTAATACGCCCACTTTTTTGTCTTGCGCGTACAGCGGGATACTCGCGTGATACTGCAAGCCATCTGTGCCTTCTACAAGTCCTTTCAGGCGGCTACAGGCCACGACATTCACGTTTGCCGCACCCTTCAAGTCGCCTTTTTCGTACGTGTCCAGACAATAGCACCAGCCGCCCATTTTACTGGGGTTGTCGCGCAGTACGGGGGGCAGGTTTTGCGCGGCAGCCAGATAGGGTTGGTGTGTGTCTTCGTGCATGAGCCAGATCCAACCCGTGCTCAAGCCGAGCAGTGCGGCTACTTTTTCAAGTGCCGTTTCGAGGGCTTGATCGAGATTGACGGATTGGTTGAGTGCATGGGCAATCGCGTTGAGGATTGAGAGTTCGCGATTGCGTTTTTTGAGTTGGTCTGACATAAGACAAGTGAGTTAGTTTTCATTTTTTTCAGCGAGGTGCTTAAAATCATGTCCTGTTGGTGCCTGGAATACACTGAGGTCAAATTCGGGTACTACGGATAGGATGTGGTCGAAAATATCCGCCTGAATCGCTTCGTAGTTCGCCCATACCGTATCGCTGCAGAAAACGTAAATTTCTATTGGCAAGCCGTGTTCTTGTGGCGGCAGTTGTCGCACTAAAAACGTCATGTCCAGGTTGACTTTTGGATGATTTTTCAAATACGCGACGATGTATGCCCGAAATGTGCCCACGTTGGTCATGCGCCGTCCATTTACCAGGCTCGACTCATCTACCTCTTGCTGCTGGTTGAATTTTGCGAGTTCGTCTTTCTTGTGTTCGATATAGGCAGCGATGTATTTGATTTTTGAAAATCGCGTCAACATCTCTTCGTCGCAAAATTTGATTGTTTGAATATCGATTAAAATTGATCGCTTGATCCGACGGCCACCCGATTCCTGCATGCCGCGCCAGTTCTTAAACGATTCGCTGATCAATGCATACGCCGGGATCGTAGAGATTGTTTTATCCCAATTTTGCACTTTTACGGTGGTCAATGCCACTTCAATGACATCTCCATCTGCGCCGTATTTCGGCATTTCAATCCAATCGCCAACGGCGACCATTTTATTTGCACTCAGTTGTATGCCCGCGACCAGTCCCAGGATGGCGTCTTTGAATATCAGCAAAAACACGGCCATCAATGCACCCAATCCGCTCAGGAAATATACGGGATTGCGATCTAACAAAATTGACAAAATCAAAATGCCGCCTACAAAATACGTCAGTATTTTCAAGACCTGCACAAAACCCCTGCCGGGGACTTCGCGGGAGATCTCAAATGTCTGATAAACAGATAGCGCGGCATTGAGAAATGCCGCAACCACCCAGATGCTGATGATTACGACAAAAATCTGCACGGCATCCCGAACAATTGCTACGCAATAATCCCGGTCTGCTTCTGTCATTCCCGCAAATGGCAAATCGGCCAAAAGGTAGATGACCACTGCTGGGGCCAGATGTGCCAACCGATCCAGAACCCGATGCTCCACAAATGCATCGTCCCAGGGTGTTGTCGTTTTTTCTATTACGTACTTTAGCGTTCGCAGAGCTATGCGCTTTACGATAAAATCGGCAATCACACTGAGTGCCAGAATGCACAGTCCCACCAATAGTGGTGCGGTCCAATTTTGAGCCATCTCTGGTTCGGTGCCCAGGCTGAGTAACCAGTCGTAAATGAATTCGAACATTATGATTTCCTTCATTTTTAACTTTACAACAGGCCATTGTGTCGCAGCAACGCTTCTGTGCTCGGTTCGCGCCCGCGAAATTCTCGGTACACATCCATGGGGTGTTTGCTGCCACCCAGGGCGAGAATTGTGTCGCGGAATTTGCGTCCGGTTGCTTTTACGGCTTCTTCGTCATCCAGTCCGGCCTCTTCAAACGCGCCGAATGCATCTGCGCTCAGTACTTCTGACCACTTGTAGCTGTAATACCCGGCGGCATAGCCTCCGGCGAAAATATGGGAGAATGAGCACAAGAAGCGGCTTTCTGGTAGGGGGGGCAATACGGACATTTCTTCGGTTATCCTGCGCTCTACATCAAAAGCCGTTTCTTCGCCATCTGGATCGTAGGTGGAATGCAGCAGCATGTCCGTTTTTCCGAAGGACAACTGGCGCATCATCAAAGATCCCGCCTGAAATGTGCGTGCGGCGACGATTTTTTTAAATAGATCATCTGGCAAAGGCTCACCCGTTTCTACGTGTGCGGTCATTCCAATCAGTGTGGGCTTTTGGTAGCACCAGTTTTCCATGAACTGGCTGGCAATCTCTACGGCATCCCATTCCACGCCGTGCAAGCCCGCTACATCGGCGTAATCAACGGTTGTCAACATGCCCTGCAACCCGTGTCCAAACTCGTGGAACAGGGTTTCCACTTCTGAAAAACTCATCAGCGATGGCGTGTCTCCCACAGGTGGCGTGCCGTTGCACACGAGGTGTACTACGGGCAAGCGAAGTTCGCCGTTGAGCCATCGCCGTCCCAGACAGTCGTTCATCCACGCGCCACCGCGCTTTTCAGCCGGACGCGAATAGGGGTCCAGATAAAACGATGCTATGCGCTCGTCATCACGGAGCACTTTGAAGAACTGCACATCTTCATGCCATTTGTGCGCGTCTTCATCATCTGCTCGCGCGATCTCAATATCAAAAAGGCGTTCTGCCAATGCAAACATGCCATCGAGTACTTTGGGAAGTGGAAAATAAGGGCGCAACTGGTCGTCGGTATAATCGAATTTTTGCTCACGCAACCGCTCTGACCAGAAGGATGTATCCCAGTGCATGACTGGTTCTTCCTGACCATTTGCCTTTGCCAGTGCTTCCAGCGCGCCGAAATCCTTTTCGCTATGGGGCTGCGAAGCCGCTTGCAATTCGCCGATCATGCGCTCGACAGATGCCACATCGGGGGCCATTTTGACATTCAGGCTCCTGTCCGCATAGGTCGCAAAACCCAGGAGTGCGGATTGCTCTTTGCGCAATTTTAAGGTGCGCGCTATCAAGTCGCTGTTGTCCCATTCGCCAGAGGATGCACGCTGGACATAAGCTTTGTACACTTGTTCGCGGTGGTCGCGCCTGCGATGGTGTTGCATAAAGGGATAAAAGCTCGGGAAATCCAGTGTAATACGCCAGGGGCCATTTTCCGGTGTGGCTTCGCTGCCTTCATTGGCCTGTGCATAAGATTGCGCGGTCACTTGTCGCAAACTATTCGGCCAGCCTTCCGTATCTTTTTTATTTTCAATAATTAGTTCATAAGCTTTGGTCGCATCCAGCACATGGTTGGAAAAATCTGTGCTGATTTGCGACAATTTTTTGGCGATTTCATTAAAGCGTTCCTTTGCTGTGCCCTCTAATCCCACTCCGGCGTGTTCGGCTGTGCGAATTTTCAGCTCGATACATCGCTTTTGAGCCTCATCTAACTTCGCCCATTCCTCGCCGTCTCGAATTGCCACCAGGCCTTCGTAAATGGGACGGCTCTGTTGTACGCGCAGACCAAATGCCACGACGTCTTGCAGGACTACCTCGTGTGCTTCGCGCAAGTCATCGGAATTTTTTACGCTGAGCAAATGGCCCACTGGTCCCCAGGCATAAGAAAAGGGGACGTCGAGTTCTTCGAGGGGAGCAAGCAACCCATTCCACGATGGGGTCATGTTTTGCTCCAATGCCGCAATCTGTTTCTCTGCTTCTGATAGCATATGTTTTACGCCCGGTACAATGTGCTCTGGCTCAATTTTGTCGTACCGCGGCAATCCCTCTTTGACCAGCAGGGGATTGTTTTTTAATTCACTCATCACACATTCCTCATTTTGTTTGTTATGAACAGAAAAATAGACTCAATCCAACTTCTCTATTTCATCTACGACATCTCGCACTGAGTTCAGTATTTTGTACGCGGATGAAAAGTCTCCGTATTTCGACAATGCATTTGGCACGGCGAGCACGCGCAAACCAGCCGCTGCTGCCGCGACACATCCGCGTTCAGAATCTTCCACAACTACACAGTCATCGGGTTGTAGCCCGTGCAATCTCATGGCCGTCAAATACGCATCTGGATGTGGTTTTGCTTCTCGGTAATCTTCTCTTGCCAGCACAAAATCGAAGAATGGGAGCAAATCCGTCTTTGCGTGGACAATGTCGAAGTGATCTCTGCGGGAACCCGTTACAATGCCCATTTTTACGCGGCCATGGAAAGTTTTGAGTGTTTCGACCACGCCATCCACGACCTGCACGCCTTCGGCTAATAACGCGCTGTACCGCGCATTGCGTTTCAAGCGCAACTGCTCGATCAATTCAGCATTTTGATCGGGCAGAAAATCGAATACACTCAGCCCTTTTTGTAGCGATTGTTCGGCAAAATCTCTATGTGTTAGTTCAACTCCTTGTGTTGCCAATACCTCATGTCCCGCCTGAAAGTACAGACCTTCGGTATCCACCAGCACGCCATCGTTATCCCATAAGATTGCACGAATCACAACTCCTCCTCTTCCTCTTCATTTTTATTTTCTTCATCAACCAAAAAATCTTCAAGTGAAACCGCTATCTCGGGAAAAGCCGTTAAGACTTTTCGATCTGATGTAACCAAAGGCACGCCTAAATCTTGAGCCAAAGCAACAAATTCGCAGTCATAGGCGGAGCATTTTGAACGATGGGCAAGGCGAATAACTTGCTCAGATGCAACTTGATAATCACCGTGTCGCATTAAATTTTTAGCTGTCTGAATAAATTCAAGTCCTTCATCCAGCGTATATAACCCTTGGTTAAGATATATCGCAATCACATTTTGGAACTCACTCTGCCACATCCGCGGGGCAACCCAAGTTGCATCTTTTTGTAAAATTTGTTTTGCAAGTGTTGTCCTATCCCCTGGAATGGTGAGATACGCAATAAGATTCGTGTCTGCAACAATCATGGACGACCTTCTTCTTTTGCTTTTCTCAAAAATTCATCCGTCGAAAAATGAGGGGGAATAGGGGAAACGCGCTTGTGCAGGTCCTTGATCTTGGCCAGCAATTCTTCCGTTTGATCAGGATTATCGAGATTATCAGGAGGATCCTGTAAATTCTGATCTGCGTGCTGAGGATTCAAGACTTTCTCTAAGCAATTGATTGCCTCGCTATTCACACTGCGACGGTGTGCAGTGGCGCGTGCCTTCAATTTTTTGTAGAGATTAGACGGCATATTTTTTATAGTAATATCAACAGCCATGACACCCTCCTTGAAATGGTTAAAAATAAACCCTTTTGAAATCTACGTGAACAATGGACTCAGGTCAACACATCCGCGCTTCCTTTTCGAAAACATCCGATGGTCTTGTTGCAGAAAATGAACACGCCCGCATTTTGCTCTCTCCGGTGCAGGGTAATGTAATTGCTGACCATCTGGTTGAAGCTACCGAATGCAACTGCCTCATTCGTCCGCTCAATGAGAAAGATATTTCGGTCTATATCGACGATCAACCCGCTGAGGCTCTCGGTTTTCTCCGCGATGGGTACGCGCTGTGGGGACGGCTCGCTACGGGCGATCATCCGGGACATATCCGTTTTTGCATTCGCTCAGAAGATGCCGATCTGCTCTATGTCGAACTCGATGTGCGCCCCTCGCATCTCGACTACGAAACCGATTATCAAATCATGCGCGCCGATCTCGAGCGCATCAGCCGTGAACTCGTTTACCTTTTGCCCGATCAAACCCGTATTACGACTCGTCTGATAGATGATAGGGGTAGCAATTTAGATTTTCATCAAGTGCTGGATCGTCTTCTGAATCAACTCTTCCGCACTTTACAGGCGATTCTCAAACGCCCGCATCGCCGTCTCAAAACCGTTCAAAGCATCCGCGCGGTTGATCGCGCACAGGGCCGCGACCCCGATGCGATTGTCGATATGATTCGCTCGCCACAATTCTGGACGCATAGCGGAACCGATCTCCC
Source organism: Candidatus Latescibacterota bacterium (assembly GCA_965205975.1). Classification (GTDB taxonomy): domain Bacteria; phylum Latescibacterota; class UBA2968; order UBA2968; family UBA2968; genus VXRD01. Next base: position 2,226,497 of record OZ242195.1, on the reverse strand, counting down.
ACACTTGCCTATAGCGGACGATGTCGTCTGTACGCATTTGCGCGAGACCCATCGCCATTCCGGTATTGATACATCGCTCAATCGCCATCTCGTTGCACGCTTAAAGCGTCTGTCACTGCGCGCGAGATCTATTGCACATACCGATCTGGGACATCGCCTGAAAATATACGTGGATCGCTGCTTGCGTTTGCTCCCTTTGCCACCTGCGCGACGCGATGACGCTTTGCCCGTTCATGTCGATGTGCGTTACCAGACAGCTTTCGCGCTTATCCGAGATCTCAATCGCGCGCTCGCGCCCTGTACGGGTGGCCCATTTGATCTGTCCTTTCGCGATACACACGCTCTTTACGAATACTGGGTCTATTTTACGCTCGTTCACACTTTGTGTGATGTCGGCTTTGTTCCGACCCGCGACCATAACCTTTTTCACCTGACCAACCGAGGTTTGAGCGTTTCTCCCACGCAGGGCGAAGCCTCTGCGATATATCTTCAGCGCGGCGAGTGCCGCATCCGTTGTCTCTACAATATGACCTATACTACTTCGTCGGGACGCGCGCTCACCCACGATCTGAGACCCGATATGATTATCGAGATCAACAACTCGAATGCATGTGCTGGAATGTCTAAATCCAGTAGGGAACGCGCTATTTATGCATTTGACGCCAAATATCGCCGCGAAGATTACAATGGGACGTGGATTCCCATGCGCGAGGATATTGATAAGATGCACGCTTATCGGGACGCTATCGGCCAGGTAATAGATACAGATTTTCAACGCATTCTCAAAAGTGCTGTTGTTCTGTTTCCCGCTCAGGTGGATTCCGCGTATCAGACCCACGCTTTTTATACCAGTCTTTCCCATGGCATTGGCGGCCTTCCGCTCTTGCCGGGGGATGCAAATACGTTATCTGCCCTGAAAGAATATATCAAAGAACATATTATTGCATAAAAACTGGACCGACCTTCGCCGATCCAGTTGTGCATTTCTTTTTTTTCGCTATATTTGCAAATATCAGATGTGACTTTCCTCCAGTTTCTTTCCCAATTTTTACATGATGACAGATTCCCAACTTCTCCAAGAATTTGAAGCCCTTGCTCATCGCCTGAATATTCCCTTATTCCGCGAAGATCTCATGGGTGGTACAGGTGGCCTGTGTGTGGTGCGCGGCGAACAGCGCCTGATTCTCGATTACCGCCTCGATGTGCCCACGCAGGTCGATATTCTCGCACACGCTTTTTCTCAATTGCCCCTCGATGATGTTTTCATCAAACCCTCCCTCCGCGCCCGCATTGATCTTTACGGTGAAGCTCAGGTTTAAGAATCGACGAATATACGAATCAACGAATAGACGAACCCCGCCCAATCTCCCAACGTTGTTCCAAACTCCATCGCCGACTCGTTTTTCTACCCACATGATGAGATCAAATATTCCACCTGTTCTTCAGGCGAGACGGTGACGGTGCGATTGGCCGGGATGAAGAAGGTGTCGCCTGTTTGAGCGGTGAAGGTTTTGTTTAGTCGTGCCTGACCGTTGAGGATGGTGAGCGCTGCGAATGTGGGGTAGGTGTGTTGGATGGTGCCTACAGGGGCAAAGCGTTCGAGGCGGAAGTATTCGGTGTCTTCATCTCCGATGAGTGTGGCGTTTGCCTCGTGGCGTGAGTGCCGAGGTTCTGGTGCGGATGCGTCAAAGGCGATGACGTCGAGGGCGCGGTCAATGTGCAGTTCGCGCGGCTTGCCGTCGGTGCCGGGGCGGTTGTAGTCGTAGATGCGAAAGGTGAGGTCGCTGGATTGTTGTACTTCGTAGATCATGACGTTCTGGCACAGGGCGTGTACTGTGCCGGGCGGTACGAAGATGACATCGCCTTCCTGTACATCGAAGAATTGCACGGTGTCCTGTACGCGATTTTCGCGGATGGATAATTTCAAGCTGTGTTTGTCAACGCCGTCTTTCAAGCCACACGCCACGCGTCCCTGATTTGATTTGAGTACGTACCACGCTTCTGTTTTTCCATACGTGCCCAGGTTTTCTACGCGGGTGTAGGTGTCGTCGGGGTGTACCTGAATGGAGAGGTCGTCGCGCGCGTCGAGGAGCTTGATGAGCAATGGGAACTCGGTGCCGTAACGCTGGATAACGCGCTGTCCGAGGAGGTCTGCGCCATAAATTGCGACGAGGTCGGCGAGATTTTGTCCGGCAAGTGGACCGTCCGCAACGATGCTTTCCATCCCTTTGTATGCCGAGACTTCCCACGATTCGCCAATGGGCACATCCGGGGGAAGTGCTTTGTTGTAGTGTGTCCCCAGGCTGCGTCCCCCCCAGACGGTTTCGCGGAGGTAGGGTTTTAAGGGTAAGAGATCGGGTATCATAAGATGGCCTTTGTAGAGGCAGTGCCCCTGTGCCTGCCCAGCCTGTCCGTCAAAGTGCAGATACGGGAATCGACATGGCAGTTTCTGTGAGTGGTAAAAGTTGTTCTGATAAGCAGATTACGGCGCCCGGTCCAATGGGCAGGTTTAATTTTTTTAGTACGCGGAAATTCTGGACGTGGTTTTTGTTGGGGGAAGCGGTTTTTTTGATTTCCAGCGGATAAATTGTTCCATCCCGCACGATGAGGAGATCAATTTCTTTTCCGTCTCGATCCCGGTAATAATAGAACGGGGGCATGTGACCGTTGTGCCGGTAGCTTTTCAACAGTTCACTCACGATCCAGGATTCCAAAATGGGGCCGGACATTGCGCCAGCTTCCAGTGTTTCAGGGCTGGTCCATTCGGTGAGGTAGGCACATAGTCCGGTGTCGAAAAAATAGAGTTTGGGGCTTCTCACCAGTCGTTTGGTAAGGTTGGTATAATAGGGTTCCAGAAGATAGATGATTCCGGAGGCCTGTAAAATGGATAGCCATGTTTTTGCCGTGTTTGGCGCAACATCCGCATCGCGCGCCAGGTCCGAAAAATTTAACATTTGTGCGGTTCGGGCAGCGGTAGCTCTGAGAAACCTGAGAAAGGATAGCTCATCGCCCACCCGGGCGAGGTCCCGAATATCGCGCTGGAGGTAGGTTTGCAAGTATGAACTGTAAAACAGGTTCCAATCCATCTGGTCGTCCAGAGCAATGGCTGGAAAGTCGCCGCGCCATATCAGCCTGTAGAGTTCTTTCAGGCCGAGGGGATCTCCGGTCTGGAGTCTGTTGTGAATAATGTCGGAGACAGGCAAGAATGGAGATGAGTCGCTCCCGATTCGCTCGCGTCGCGAAAGACCAAAAAGCTGCACGATGCCCACCCGACCAGTTAGGGATTCGGATACGCCTTTCATCAGATGAAATTGCTGCGATCCCGTAAGCCAGAACTGACCGGGAGAGCGGTCGCGATCCACGGCGATTTTGATATGGGGCAATAACTCTGGCGCGTATTGGATTTCGTCGATAAGCACGGGCGGCGGGTAACGCTGCATGAACAGGGCAGGGTCTTCTTTTGCCAGGCTCTGGACAAGCGGATCGTCCAGGGTGATGTATGTTCGGTCCGGTTCGCTTAAGTGTCGTAGAAATGTCGTCTTGCCAACCTGTCTGGCTCCAGAGAGCATGAGGACGGGAAATCGGGAAGATGCGACAAAGGGTTCAAGTGTGCGGGAAATGTACATTTTGAGATACCCAAAAAAACGGCTATTTTGCAATTACACTGCAAAATAGCCGAAAATTCAGGTATTGTCAAGGCTGTCAGGTACTTAAAGAGGATGCGAATTTTTGAGGGTGTAGCAAAGCCCTAAAACGCTCCCTGCCTTTTTTGGCAAGTGTCTGATTTGGATATTTTTAAACCGAAACGTTTGGCAAGTTGCAGTGCAGCTTCTCGACGATCCTGAGCTTCTTTGGGACCTTTTTCGGAATTGGTATCTCTCAGACGCCGCAACCATTCGGGACTTAGAGGTTTGTTTTCAGGCTCCATTTGTTATCACCTCCGGAGGCGAAATAATATCGATTGGACGATGCCCCAACATCAGACAGGCGGACTGGATTTGACGCCGACGCAAAGGATTCACCATATGTCTGAAGTTCCAGGAAATAATCGCATCTAGATCATGGGCGATGGCTATAGGGCTGTGAAACAATAATTCTATATGGTTGGACCATCTCGAAGTCGAGCGATATTAGAAAACTCACTATGAAATAGCCAAAATTTTTGATGTTGTCAAGGCTACGAGCACTTAAAATATTTCGTCGAGATTCAAAGTGAATCCTTAGACATGGATACAGAGATTGAACAAAAATGCAAATAAAAAAAAGCAAAGTATTTTTTTTATTACAAAGCTGTCATAGAAAAGCCAACCTTTTTGCTTTTTATTATTTGACATTACAGGGCAAGTGCCTAAATTGTTCTTATGCGATGGCGACCAGAATCAGAGAGAATATACGTGCAAGTAGGCTATTAGGGCTTACAATGCGTTAGTGAATACTTATGGCAGAAGAAGTAAACAACCTGGTGCCTGAAGATCCTGGAGAAGGCTCTCGCCAGAGACACCAAAGACAACAGAAAGAGCGTCATCGTCAGGCACTTCAAGGGATTACGCGGGAACTGTCTGATGAGGATTTTGCAAGTCCGGTGGTGCAGAAGTTCTTGCTTGACGAGATAGAGCGGCTTGATATTGAGAACCATGAACTCAATAAATATCGGAATCAATTCCATGTAGAAAATAAAAAGGTTGCCGTTCTCGAAGAGAAGATCAAAACGAACATCGCTTTTGAAGTCATCTCAATAGCCTGCCTTACCATCGGAGCTGCCGCTGTCGGGTACGCGCCTGCACAACCAGACAATGGGATCATCTTGGCATTAGGAATAATATTGATTCTCGGTGGTATTGCCGCTAAAGTGAGAAGGTGGTGAAGTCATGAGACTGGCTATTCTTTCCGTAGAAAATAAGGGGGATCTGAAAAAGGAACGCCTGATCCTTAATGTGCGTGCCAATACAGATATTGGTGAATATATATTGCTCCAAACGGTTTACGATGACAGCGGCTTAACCACGCATACGTACAACACCTATTGGTTTCCCGATAAAAGAGTAAAAACGGGTGACATCGTAGTGGTTTACACAAAAGATGGTCGCGAAAACGAGATAGAAGAAAATGGGCATAGGATCCATTTTTTATACTGGGGACTTTCTATGCCCATTTGGTCGGAGGAAGATCGTGCGCCGGTTCTTCTCCATGCTCGTGAATGGACGAGTAAGAGTCCAGAAGAGCTCGCCAATACAGGCACGGGTTGATCTTCTCAATTTTGTGGGATCAGAACGACTTTTTCTTCTCCCTATAGTAAGTAAGCCCGAGTAACTTGATTTGAAATGGGGTCGCTCTCTGCAGAGCGACCCCATTGAAATTTATCCAAAGCAACATCCTACTCAAGCCCGAATTCAACGCCTTTCTATTCAGCCAAAATGCTCCACTGCCGGACGGTTAGAGACGGTAGGTTCAAGCGTGATTCGCTTGCGCCAGTCCGCAATCTTTGTCCCATCCATGTGAAGAACCTGTGCTGCTGCTTCGTCGATAAGGGCGCGTACAGGGCAGGTGTCCATCTCTTTCCAAGGCTTGAGTACTTGCTGGTGAGTTTTAGCGAAAACATCAATGAGCGGGGAGACATTGACATTGCGCGGATTGGGGATGAGCAATTTGCGTAGTAGGTCCAAAGAATATGCTGGATATGTCAACTTTTTGGACCTGGCATGAAGCATCGTCAGTATCCCAGGCGTCGAGTTCCACCATGCACACAGCGCCTGATCAAAGTGAGGTGTTTTTGATAGTGAGGTGACAGGCACCCAGGCAGAGCCAAGCACTGGCTCCTCTGTATAACATGCTGCTGTTCGCACGGCGTATGTATAAAGACGTCCTGAGATAACCAATCGGCTGGCTTTCTTCACCAAACTCTGTGCATACTTCTCTCTACCTCGCTTGGGTGTTGCTACCACATCAGGCTTTGCAGCCATCGTCGTACGGACATCTGTCTGATGATCCCACAGAACCGGTGTTTTCCAGGGGGTATCTAAATTTGAGTTACGAGAAAAAGCGTCTCGCACACGTCGTCCCTCCGGTTCTATGGCACATGCGTTGCCAGCAATTTGTAATCGCGTGCCATTGAGCGCGGCAAGATCGTAATACGCTTCAGCCAGTTCCCCATCGTAAAACAACGCGGCTTGCCAATCACCCTCTCGCATTCGCTCCCATCGCCATTCGTGCTCCCTGCCCCACTCGGTAGAAATTTTGCCTTGATTGATCATATCTGATAGCAACATCGCCTCATGAGCATCTCCTGGCATGCGTCCCAAAGAAATAAATCGGGTAGGTTTTTTCTCCGCATCAGATCGACGCGCAATAAACAGAGATTCATGGATCGCTGTATTCTCAGAGAAATTCACACGCGATGGGTCATGGCTGGTGATAATGGTCTCAATCTGAAAACGATTCGCAAGAAACATGCGCTCCCGCTTTCCTGATGCGCCAATCAAAGCCGTTGTCGGAAGAACTTCAGCCAATACACCCGTTTTTTTCTTTAATAACATATCCGCCAATGGTGTAAAAAAGCCTCTCGCATTGGTATGATCTATAGCTTCACCGGCTTCCGGGTCGCGTTGCCGAACAAAATCAACAACCTCTTTTTCTTGATCTTGAATACGCTTGCGATCACGTGCGGTGTATTGCCTATTGCGTATATCATTGCGGGTAAATGGCGGGTTCATGATCACCACATCAAATATACCGACGTAAGAATCTCCATTGACATCCCCAGGCTGTGCGCGTTCTGCTTCGAGGTTTTCCAGTCTCGGCAGTGGCGAAATAAACTGTGTGAGATTTGGTGTGCCATCATCCTCTGCTGTTGCAAGCAATTCTAACGACCCAATGTGCGTTTTGCCATTGGTATGAGGACCATGACGCATGGTGAACAAATTCATCTTGGTATAATCCACCCGCGGATTGCCCAGCGTCAAGTTGCAGGCCGCCAACTGTATGCCATGCCTATTGATGTCCAGGCCATGAAGCACATCTTCTACCATAAATAGGTGCAAAAAATCGGCATCCTGACCCGCAGTATTGATATACCTATCGCGGATGGTGTGCATCGCAGCCATCAGCAACGTGCCTGTTCCACACGCCGGGTCAATCACTTTCAGTTTTCCTAGACCTTCCTCATCTGACCAGTCAGTAAAATCTTTTGTCAGGGCCAGTCGCGCTAACAGCAATGCGGAAACGTTGTTTGTATAGAATGATCCATCATACCTTGCCGATTCCAACAGGCGATGATACAGTGGCCCCGCATGATCGAAGCGTAGTGCGGCCAAATCATCCGCATGTGCAAGGGCGTATTGGACCAGCAAACGGACAGCATGAACAGCACCTATACGCGCATTGTGGTCAACTGCCATGAAAGTTTCCAAAACCGATACCGCAGGATCAAATACAGGATGATAGTCGATCTTTAATATGGCTTTCCAAGCATCTATCAATGCCCGCAAAAATGTATCGTCACCGCGATCCATACAATTTTGCAAAGTTGGCACGTCCGAAAGGTTATCTACTACACGCAACCGATGGTGAAGCAAAGCCGCATTGGATACCATCAATGCGGCAATCAACACCGTAGCGCGTTTATCTTTTGGCGTCTTAGAAGGCAATGCCAATGCTTCGGCGAGCAAAGGGGGCAATTTTTCTGCCTGGGTAGGGCTGAAGAGCGTTCTATCAGAAATCAAGTCTGCCGCCTGACGAACCGAATACTCAATCGCATCCGCAACATTACTTTGTGGAAGATCATTTTGAAATAAAACGCTGGCAAATTCCTGCACAGAGCCTTCACGCCATGTGGGTGTCTTGCCTACGCGGGTCACAGGAGCAAACCATAACTGCTGCGTATTTGCCATGCCTGTCTCCAGTTGTGACAGAGAGGCAAGACCCTTGAGATCATTGGGATAACACACCGCAAATGCCATAGCACTTGGCCGACTCTCCAAACGCTGGCGAACTTGTTTGGTGGCTTCTTTCCTCTTTCCCGCAGACGTTCCAATTTTGGCTTCAATAACCACCTCTGTATTGCGGGCATTCTCATGACGCACCGTAATATCAATCGCCTCTGGACCTTCGCGCTGTTCAGGGGCAGCCTCGATACTGTCATCATATTTGGACAGTATCGAAGCCACAACAGTGTTTAGTACTTCTTCTCGCGTATTTGCCATTTTCTCTCTCACTACAATTAAAAAACGTAGCGCATGCCGATTTGCACTTCGCGTGGGTCGCCGAGGCCCGATTGGACGGTGCCGTCAAAGTTGAAGAGCAGGCCCGCGGTGGAGGGATCGCGGAAGTTGTCTGTGTTGAGCAGGTTGAAGACTTCGACGATGGCTTCCAAGTGGCCGTTGCCCAATGGGATGGGGCGGGACAGGCGCGTGTCCCATGAGAAGAAGGCATTGTCTTTGCGGAGGGTGTTGCGCTGGATAATGCTGCCGTCGGCGCATATACGGTCAGAGGTAGCGCCCCAGGGGTTGGTCGTGGGCTGGCCCGTGCAGGATGCGGAGGTCGGTTGTGCCGAATAGTAGCTTATGCGATTGTTGAGGAATAGATCGCCGGGCAATCTGGATAGGGTCCACAGATTGAAGCGGTGGCGCTGGTCGCGGTCTGAATAGCCCCATTCGCGGTCCAATTGCGTTGCATCGACGTAGCGGAAGGTGAAGGGATCGCGCTCGTTGTCGTCGTCGGATTTGTCCCACGACAGGGTATAGTTCATCTGGAATTGGAAATCGTCTCGCACCATCTGGCGCAGCCCAAAGCTGAGGCCATGATAGCGCGATTTGGCTGTGCTCTCGACCACGGCCAAGTCGCCGACGCCGTTGCTGCTATCGGGACCCAAACCCGTTGACCAAGGTGAACCGAAGACCGCGTCGTTGCGGTTGACAAAGCGCGTCAAGTTGTTGGTGTGGGAGTATGTATAGCCGAAGGTACCGACTACCCCCTTTGCATGTAATTCGCGTTCGAGGCCCACATGCGTGCTGATGGTGCGGGGGTTTTTAAAATTTTTGTCGAAGACAAAGATATTGGGGCGAAAGGGATCGCCAGTGGGTGAGGGCAATAACTCGCCGTAGGTCGGGGGCGGACCCAAAATGGGCGTCAGTGCGCTGGAGCGGAAGATGGATTGCCCCCGCGAGCCATTGGTCGAGCGGGTGCCCGCCAGGTTCAAGCCGGGAATGCGGGCGTAGTAGATCCCCGCGCTACCTCGCAACAGGGTCTTATTGTCGCCGTGTACATCGTAAGCTATGCCCAACCGCGGCTGGAACATATCCCAGGCAGAGGGGATTTTGCCGTTGGATGGGAATGTGTATGTGCCCGTCTGGTTGGTGACAGTTTTGCCAATGAAATCTGCGAAAAAGACCTCGTCTGGATCGGTGATTACATCGGGCTGGATCTGCGCTTCCCAGCGCAAGCCATAATTGAGTGTGAGTTTGTTCGAGGGTTGCCAACTATCCTGCACAAACAGAGCCAGTTCGTGCTGGGGGATCTTCTGCGTGCCCGCATCTTCTACGCTCAGGCCGCCGACGCCGGACTGCTGCAAGTAGATGAGAACAGGCCCGGTGATTTCCGTTCCGTCGGGACAGGTCCCGGTGGAACTGGTGCTGCCGTCTGAGCATTCGACATAACTGTTGCCCTGCTGGACGAAGTTGAGAAAGCCATCTACGGAATTGAAGATGTAGCGCCCATTGGCAAAACCGATAAAGGTTTGTACGGATTCGACGCGGTTCCATTCGATCCCGGCTTTGATCAGGTGATTGTCCTTGCTTATAGAGATATTGTTGAGCAACTGGATGCGGGAGTCGTAGTATTCGATGGGAATGAAGAAGGGCATGCCAAAGCGATAGCCGTGTACAAAGTCCATGCCCGTATCGGGAAAGGGACGCCCGGTATTGGGATTTTGCGGTCCACCGTAGGGACGAGGACGGTCTTCGCGGGCGATTTGGAAGCGGAATTCATTTACCGTGCTGGTGGATAGAAGCGAGACCAGACTGCCATTGAAGGCGTGTGACCAGTCCCTTTCTATCGCATTGGCGCTACGCGCCCACGAGTCCACATCAAAGGTGCCGTTTTCCTGTTCGGACCAGGTGTAATTGTATTTGAAGGTGGCGGAGTGTTCCTGCGACAGGTGGTAATCGACTTTGAGGAGAAACGCGCGGGCATCGTTGGTGCGATCTATGGCACCGTAGTCGTCGGATAAAACGCCATTGAATCCGGTCGATATGAAGTGGCGCAGGCGGGCATCCCCTCGCTCGATATTGTTCTGTTTGGTATCTCTGAAAATTTGCTGGTCATACGCGGCAAAGAAAAATGCCCTGTCCTTTTTGAGTGGGCCACCCAGGGTGAAGCCGAATTGCCCCTGTTTGAAATTGGGCGTGCGTTCCATCCCGTTGTGCCTTGCTGTGCTGGACAGGGCGTCGTGTTTGCCAAAAAAATGTACGGAGCCTTGGAATTGGTTGGTGCCCGATTTGGTGATGACATTGACAAAGCCCCCGCTGGAGCGTCCAAATTCGGCATTGGCTCCCTGGGGTACGACTACCATTTCCGCTACTGCGTTTAAATTAAAGGTGAAGGCGGGGCGCTGTCCGCCGCGCTGTTCGCCGAAGAAGGGGTTGTTGAAATCCGCGCCATCTACCGAGATGTTGTTGTGTATGCCGCGCTGACCGGCAATGGTCAATTCATCGCCATCAGGTCCTTGCACGATGCTCACGCCCGGAGTCAACAGCGTGAGATTGAGGAAATTGCGCCCGTTGTTGGGCAGGTCCTGCACGGCTGCTTCGGGCAGGCGCGTGGCTGTTTCGCTCTGGGTAATGTCAACGGCGGGTCTCGTGGCTTCGATGAGGACTTCGTCCATTTGCAATGCCATTTTGAAGACGAGTTCCACTGTCTCGCCAACCCGCACTTGCACCCCTGTTTGACGCACTTCTGCCTGTCCCTCCGCCTGTACTGTGATGTCGTAAAAACCCAGGGGCAACAGGGTCGCGGTGAATATCCCCAGATCGGATGATGTGAGGGTGCGCCGGTAATTGGTGCTGGTTTCTTTGAGGGCGATGGTGGCGTTGCCAATGGGGTTGCCGAACTGATCCCAGACAAAGCCGCGGATAACGCCGGTGGTCGCCTGAGATTGCGCCCAGGTGGGTGCGTGCAATAGGGTAGCGCACAAGAATAGGAAGGATAATACGCGGATGGGGGGGAGAAGCGAGAAAATCTTTAGTTTTGGGATTTTATATTTCATACAAGGTAAAAGTCGAGCGGGAACAACAGATCCCAAACTCCTGTTCTACCATCTCCTTATGCGGACCTCAGAATTTTATACTGATCGCCATTGCCACGCGGCACGGTGGCCTCTTGATAAGAGACAATAAATGCCCGCCGCACATGGTCTGTCTGGTTGCCTTTGGAATGATGCCACAAACAGGCGTGGAATAAAAGGATATCCCCGGCTTTTACAGGACAGGGGATCGCATCATCGAACATGAGATCGGCTGGTCCCATACACTTTGGGCATTGTCCGCCAAATGGTCCATGCGTGACCACGCCGCCCTTATGGCTTTGTGGCACGACCCACAAACACCCATTTGTCTCATCCGCATCCTGTAGCGGTATCCAGGTGGACATGCGCGTTTTGCTCAGGGCGCGCGTATTGTAATACGCGTCGTCCTGGTGCCAGTGGCAGATGTCGTTGGAATGCGGCACTTTTGCCGTCAACTTGGCCGAATAAATCGAAATGCCGGGTTTTACAATGTCTTCGATCAGTGTCAATACCCGCTCATCCTGGACAAATTGGCGGGTCACTTCTGAGCGCAATCCCAACTGCATGATCCATCCTTTGTTGCGCCCCGTTTTTTTTTGTGTTTCCTGAAGGCGATCGATCTCGCGGTCGATTTCCGCGAGTTCCTTCAGCGGAAAAACGTCTGGCACAATCACATAGCCCTGTTCGCGATAGATTTCCAACTCGTCGGCACTGAGTTTTCGCAAGGTCGTTTCTGTCATTGTCATTTTTTTACTCCTTTAAAAATAACTTGACTACGGGCGACCACGAGCGGTGTACAACTGGTCGCAGCCCAGACCAGTTCACGGATCGCCCCTACTTCAAAAATAACTCGACTACGGGTACTGTTACATTGGGTTTTTGCACGGGTAATTCCAGTGTGAGGGTTTCTCTTTCGATACTGCTGTCTCCCGTGTGTCCAGCGCGGGGTTGGTGAAATCGCACTTCTGAAGCATCGTTTAATAACTGGGCGTATTCTACCTTGCCGGCAAATCCGTCGAGATGCAGATGGCGGAACGGATAGGTGAACAGGTGTACGTACATCCGATTGGTCTCGGGATTATAGGTCAAGCGGCAATCCTCTGGCGTCTGAAATTCCTCTGGCGCGGCAGTACATCCATAAATGGATCGGCTGTGCCATTTCATCCATTCGCCCATTTCGCTCAGGCAATGCAATGCCCGATCGTCAAATACCCCGCGTCCGGTGGGTCCGACATTGAGCAATAAGTTGCCTCCGCGGCTTACCACGCCGACCAGCATTTGCACGAGTTGCTCGATGCTTTTCCAACTTGTTTCATCGCGGTGATAGCCCCACGACCCCGAAAATGTTTGACAGGTCTCCCACAATACGCGCTCGCCCTGATAGGTGACCCACTCTCGCGGCATGAATTGTTCGGGTGTGCGATAATCCCATCCGCCTTCCACATCGTCCAGGTCCAGTCGGTCGTTAATCACAATACCCGGCTGCAACTCGCGCGTCATTTTCATCAGTTCGATGCTGTTCCAATCATCTCGTCCCTTGCCGTCAAAACCCTCGGGTCTGCCCTTTGCACCAGCCGGATAGCTGAAATCGTAAAATAGCATATCCACTTTGCCGTATTCGGTGAGCAATTCGCGGACTTGACCGCGCAAATACGCCGCGTATTGGGCTTGATCGCGCGGTTCGTTCAGTTTGTCCTTATCGGGGTGGTTCCGCATGCTGTGAATGGCGTCAATTCTGAAATGCGGGTGGTGCCAGTCGATCAGGGAATGGTAAAAGCCGACTTTCATTCCCCGTGAGCGAAACGCTTCTACCATGGGTTTTAACAAATCCCTGTGCGCGGGTGTATTGGTCGCTTTGTATTCCGTCAGTTTGGAGTCCCACAGCGCGAAGCCTTCGTGGTGTTTGGTGGTGACACAAAAATACTTCATGCCCGCATTGGCCGCCGCATCTGCCCAGGCTTCGGGATCGTACAAATCCGGATCAAAGTATTTCAAATACCGATCGTATTGCGCGTCGGATATTTCTTCTCGCTGCTTTACCCACTCGTGCCGTGCGGGCAATGCGTATAATCCCCAGTGGATGAATAATCCAAAACGGTCGTGCGTAAACCAACTCGTGTCACCCTGCAGGTCTGACATGTGGTCTCCTTTATCTTAAACAGTTTCCGATGCAGCAGCAAGCTGATGATTGACAACCCGCCAGAATGTGACGACTGCGTCTTTCTTTCCGTCAAAAAAATCTTCAAAAAAACCAACCGAATTTAACGGCAATGGATAGGCATAACGCTCGCCATCTTCGCCAATCTCTGTTACCCAATCATCAGGCTCTTTAGGATCGACTACCTCAAATGACGAAGCATTATAGAGAAAGGGTCTGCCCGCGTCGTTCAAAATCCTAAAATCATCGGCTTCTATCCCAATTACGACATAATATTGATTAGGCGTGAGATCGGGGTATTCGTTGTTTTGTTCTCTAAATTGAACAATCATAGCGAATTAACTCGTTTTTGTTTTAACTCAATGCGGCCAATATCGGGATGTTCATACCAGTGAATTTCGTATTGATACCCGGCAATTTCAAAGCGGGGACTGCTCTTTTTAACCCATCTCGATGCGCGACCACCATAAGTATGAATCAGACGTTGAACCTCGCGAATGCGATTGCCTTTGGCGATCACTCGAGATTGTGCAATCTGTTTTGATGTCAGTTCAAGAATCTCACAGATCCTTTACTTAAAGTTCTGATAGTTGTACCTCGCGTCCTTCTTTTGCACTCGTGACGGATCCGAAGACCATGGACATGGATTTCAGGTTGTCTTCGGCATTGCATTCGGGTTGGCGGTCTTCGCGAAGGGCGCGGACAAATTCGTTGAGCACGGGATTGGGTCCGTCGATTTCGTCGAGTTCGATTTGCTCGCGGATTTGTGGATTTTGTTTGTGTTTGAGTGTGTAAAAGAGATCAAAACCCTCCCAGGTCAACGTGCCTTTTGGTCCTTCGTAGCGCCATTCGCCGTTGTGTCCCGCAGGTACATGTCCCATTGTACAGCCAATACCGCGATGTGTGGCGACAATGCCGTTTTCAAATTTGAAGACGATAATCTGACAGGCGTCGCCCCGATGCCAGCCCCAGGGCAAATTCCAGGTGATGGCGTGTGCGCTGACGGGGTCGGCATTGAGGGTATAGCGCATCATGTCAAAGTGATGGATGCCCATGTCGGTGAGGAACATATAGGGTTCCGTCACATAGTGGCTGCCCGGGTTGTCTGCCCAATCGACATAGAGCGATACGTCGAGTTGCGCCACATCGCCAATATGTCTGGCTTCGAGCAGGCGCCGCGTGGTGCGGGGCAGTTCATTAAAGCGATAATTCTGTGTGATCATGTGTTTGACACCCGCTTTTTTACCCGCTTCAACGATGCGTTTGGCGGCTTCGAAATTATCGCTCAGGGGTTTTTCGCCCAATAGATTGAGGCCCGCATCAAAGGCTTTCATCGCGATGATTTCGTGAACAGCGGGTGGGGTGACGTCAACGACAAAGTCAGCTTCTACTGAGGCGGCATCGCTGAGGTCGTCGTAGATGAGATTCGCAGGGACGCCGCGTTCTTCTATCGCGCGTTTTTTATTTTCTTCTGAGGGTTCGACATAGGCGACCAATTCGACTTCGGGATGTGCTTCGCACGCGGCCTGCCAGTGACGCGCACGACCACCGAGGCCGACGAGAATTGCTTTCATGAGATAGGCTCCTTAAAAGGCGTGAAAGGTGCGACGCAAGACGTAAGAGGGCCACTTCACCGGTTCCTCGCCTTTCATCTGCGTCTATCTGCGGATCTAAAAATCATCCGATTCGACATAAGCCTGGATCAGGCGGTCTTCGCCTTCTTTGCCGGGCAGGCTGATGCCGTGTTCCATGCCGACGATGCTTGTACAGCCTTTTTCATGTAGATGTTTGAAGATACTTTTGTAGTTGATTTCGCCAGTGGTGGGTTCTTTGCGACCGGGGTTGTCTCCCACTTGAAAAACGCCGATTTCAGACCAGCAACGGTCGATATTGGGAATGAGATTGCCTTCGGTGATTTGCTGGTGGTAGATGTCAAAGAGGATTTTGCAACACGGGTGGTTGACGGCCTGGCAGACCAGATATGCTTGCGGCGAGCCAGCCAGATAAACGCGGGGATGGTTTGTCAAGCGGTTGAGCGGTTCCAACACCATTACCAGACCCGATTCTTCGAGAATGTCGCAGCACCGTTTGAGCAGTTCGATCACATTGGCTGTTTGATAATCCCACGCGAGTTTTAAGTCGTAAAGCCCGGGCACGACCGTACACCATTTTGCATTTACGCGCTTGGCAACTTCAATGGCGGCTTTGATATCTTTTAAGACGGCCTGTTTTGCGTCTTCATCGTCGCCGGCAAATGTGACATCTGAAAAAGATCCCGTGGCGACAAAAACACCCATTTCGAGGTTTAATCGGGTCATTTCTGCGGCGATTTTTTCTTGCATTCCTATGTCGCGTTTGGGCATGCCATTGTCTTCCCAGGCTGTAAAGCCCTGATCCGCGGCGTATTTGAGCTGGTCGAGATAGTCATCGCCCGCACTGTTTGAGAAATGGCCGTAATGCGGGGCGTATTTGAGGTTGAATTCCCGTTGGGGCATGTAACACTCCTTTAAGGTTAGCGAAAAAATAACGGTATAAGACAAGGGTTTAATTTGACAGGATCGCGCGCGTGTGTCAAATAGAAAATTGCCATCTGTTGCACGGTGGGATTCTGATTTCACCTTGACAAAAGACGTGGGGGGGAATATGATGCATGCAAAATGCAGCGTGTAAATAGCCATATAAGGAGTATTACTATGTCCAGTACAATGGAGACCGCGACGCTTGGGGGCGGATGTTTCTGGTGTGTGGAGGCGATTTATCAGGATGTGATTGGCGTGCATAAAGTCGTGTCGGGGTACGCGGGAGGGGAGGTAGAAAATCCGACGTATCAGGAGGTGTGTTCAGGCACTACAGGGCACGCAGAGGTGGTGCAGATTGTGTTTGATCCGACTGTGATTTCGTTTGAGGAGATCCTGTTCATTTTCTGGCGCACGCATGATCCGACGACTTTGAATCGCCAGGGGAATGACGTGGGTACGCAGTATCGGTCGGTGATCTATTATCACGATGAACAGCAGAAAGAAATTGCCGAGCAGTCAATGGCAGAGACAGAGGCATCGGATTTGTGGCCCGATCCGATTGTGACGGAGATTGCGCCGCTTCCAATATTTTACGAGGGGGAAGCGTATCATCAGAATTATTTTGTCGAGAATCCACATCAACCGTATTGCATCTTTGTTATCAATCCCAAGGTGCAAAAGTTTCGCAAGTCGTTTCGCAATAAACTGAGGGGTGAGAAATGAGTGACGCACCTGTTCGCGTTGGGTTTGTTGGCTGTGGGAGACAGGCGAGTGCATCGTGGTATCCCAATTTTGCAACCATACCGGAATTGGACCTGTACGCCTGCTGTGATTTGCAAGCGGAACTGGCAGAGCGGAATGCGCGGTTTTTTGGGGCGAGAAGATGGTACACAAATTTGTCTGAGATGATCGAGAAAGAAGACCTGGATGCCGTGATGGTCGTGGGGCCGCCGGATATGCACTTTGAGTGCGGCAAGCAGGTGCTGGCGGCGGGGTTGCCGGTGATGATGGAGAAACCTCCAGCGCGTTTAACAGCCCATGCCCGGGAGTTGGCCGATATGGCTGGGGGGCGAGGACTGATTACGCAGATTGGTCACAATATGCGGCATGCGCCTGGGGTGCAGAAATTTCGAGAACTGATGGCGACGCCCGAGTTTGGTAAATTGCTCTTTTTGGAGAGCCGATATTTTATGCCAGGTCCGATGTGGCCGGATGATATGGACTATCGCGCGGGCTGGCAGTATATGATTTTTCAGTCAACACATGCGGTAGATCTCGCGCGTTTTTTGGGTGGGGAGATCGAGCGGGTTTACGCGGATTTGTCGGTTGGTGAGGGTGGGCGATTTGCAATTGCCTGTACCGCGCATTTTGATAGCGGTGCCACGGGGATGATTACGCTGACTGGTTGTACCCCAAATTGGACGTGTAAGATTGAAGCGTCAGGCGATGCGCGGGCGCATTTGCGTTTGGTGAATTTGCACACGTTGGATTTTGAACCCCATTCGCCCGAAGGGGGATACCAACCCTCACCCGGTATTCCATCCCAATCGTATTCGCCCGCTGTGCGGGACAATGCGGAAAAACGAGGTGGGTACTGGGGGCAAATGCAGGCTTTTGCGCGGGCTGTACAAAAAGGGGAGTCAGGTTCGCCAACTCTGAGAGATGCGTGTCAGGCGATGGTGGTATGCGAAGCGATTTGCGATAGTATCGAGCGAAAAGCTCCGGTGGATGTCGAACTTTCGTGAGTATTAAATATGATGAAAACACATGTACTCATTGTGTTCATTATCTGCGGCTTGTCGGATATCTGTCCGGCCTATGAGCTTGTTGGGACAGAGGTTTTGTCCAAAAAACTCACCGCACAGCATTATACTATCAATCCCAATCTCGACGCCGTTATTGTTGTAGATAGCACAATTTCGACCTTTGAATACCATACCTACTACTGCGCTGGCTCAGCAGATGAAGAGGAAGGGAAGCAAGGACGGCTACACTTCTTAGAGCATATCATATCAGGTACTGGCAGCCAGGAATATGGGCAACTCAGACAAATCGTTAACGAGAATGGGGGACAATTAAACGCCTTTACTTCTTCTCATTTCACATACTTTGTAATGAGATTTCCAAAGGACAAAATTGACCTCGCAGTTGAGATAGACCGCGATAGATATTACGACACAGTGATCAATGAAGAAGTCGTTAAAAAGGAGAAGAGAATTGTACTGACGGAAATAAGCCGCAGACGGTCAGATTTTCAAAGAAAAATTGTCAATCGCTTTTGGGGCCTGGTCTATAAAAAAGAGGATTTTAGTGGCGTTGGGACAGAGGACTTTATTAAACAACTCGAACCCGTTGCTCTGAAAGCGTACCATGAAAATTTTCTGCGCCGCCAGAAGAGATTGGTCGTTGTAATCGGCGATGTGGATATTGACCATGTTCTGACCAAACTGGACGAGGCTTATGGCAATGAGCAAATATCAGGTGAAATTTCGAGCGAATCGCCCCCTCCGCAATTCCCCGATCCTGAAATACTCGGAAAAAAAATAAAAGATACTTCAAAAAATCTCAGGATTGCTAAATATCGAAAGAGTTGGCGAACCCCCCATTTAGGCCATCGCGACTATGCGACCTTGCTTATTCTCGCTCGTATGTTGAACGCAAACTCAAATTCCTTGCGATCATCTTTAATCGATTCTAAGCTCGCAAGGGTTTTCATAGTGTCGCTTTATCATAGTAAAGGATTTGGTTTACTGAGTTGTACGGCAGATCTGCCACACGACACTTCCATAGATGCCATTGAGAATGCTATCCAAACAGAATTGGAGGAGATCAGAGTGCGTGGTGTCTCTGAGGGTGACTTTACTGCGGCTCGAAATTTGCAGTTAAAGTCGATGTATTCTGAGTTTTATGATCGTTTAGGCATGGCCAATGAGTTCGGGCGAGCATTCGCCCATGCCAAAGATCCCCTGCTGTATCCAAAATTGATAAAAGATCTCAAATCTGTCCGCCGAGACGATATCCCGCGCTTGATAGATCAATACCTGACGGATGACAATTCCATAACCCTCTCACTAACGTTGCCAGAAAAAAAATGGTCTATAGCTACCGTGATAGTGGGAAGTATTCTTATTATTTTTCCTGCTATTATAGTTCTATTTGGGGTGATAGGGGGTATCAGAAAACTGCTCAGTAAACTCTCCCAAAAGACTAATGAATATGTTTCCGAAAGTGATACTTAGTTTTGTCCTGTGCTACGTGGTTGGTATCCTGCCCGCTTATGCAGAGATTTCTAACCACCAAATTTTTTATCGCCAGGACGAACGCGCGCCATTGACCAAAATTGAGATTGTCTTTCTCGGCGCGGGAAGCAATCAGGAACCACCTTCTCAGACCGGGCTTGCGCTGACAGTCTCAAAATTGATTTGGGAATCTGGAAAAAAGCAGGGGTACATAGATCAACTGGCAGTATTAGGTACTGATTTGAACATCTTTGCCGATATAACATCCCTGACCATATCAATCTCCACCCTGTCTGAGAACTGCGCCGAGTCCATAGAAATAGTCTATAGTCTCATACATAATCTCGAGTTTTCTGAGTCCGACCTGGAAGATGTGAAAAAACTGAAGGCTGTTGACTATCAGAATTATCTGAAGAGATATGCTTCTTATCTTATGCGCAATTTCGCACTTGCACAAACATGGGGGATAAAGAAACTAAGGTCCTTAAAAACGCTGAAGAACCTTTCTGTGAAGGACGTGAGGCAATATTATGCGCGGCTTCTAAAAACAGAAGAGGTGTTTTTTAAGGTAATCTCAGACCGAGATTCTACTGAGATTGCCAAACTGCTTCGTCCAATTATAGAAGAGCGGGATAATCGTCTGTTACAACAGGCAGGTGGATTTGTGTATTCATTGGCACATCCAGTGGTCAATGACTCTGCTGATCCATCGGCTTTTGTCTTTGATTCAAACACAAAGAATGTTTTTTGTTCCTGGCTAATCCCTTGTGGAATGAGAGGGGAAGAAGATCTTATTCCATTAATGATATACAGAGCGCTTGGAGGATCTGGTGCCCAAGGGTTGCTCTTTAAGTATTTCAGAAAAGAGTTGGGATTGATCTATGGCATTGGTTGCAGTTATCGATCATCAGAAAATGTCAGGTTTCTCGTAATTTCCGCCGATCCCCGGCTGCAGAGTGCCGAAGAACTGATCGCAAAAATGTCCGATTTTATCCGAGAGCTTCCCGACAACCCTCGCTTTTGGGAGGGAATAAAAGCGTTGCGTGAAAGTCGCAATGTCGCCTATGCCCATTTCCATGAACAACGGACACCACAGCGAAGATTGGATAATGAGGTATATAGAGCCATCTATAATCCACCAAGACGTAAAGACGGTTATGATTCGGTTACTGATGAGGAGGTAAAGTCATTTCTCAAAAAATTTTTCGTATCGGAGAATATGGTCATGATCTTTACTGGACCGAAGGATAATATTAGAGATATTCTGAATAAGCATTGGCCTGAAGCTGAGGTGCATGAGCAGAGTAGGCAGAGTTTGATTGAATAAATAAAAGCACCCACTTGCGCTGTGGGTGCTTTTTACGTCTCACCTTTTTAATCCGCCATATCTGTTGCCTGCGTGTCGCCAACTTTCAGTGCGTTGAAGGCGCTATTTGTCAACCTTTTGAGGGCTGAGCGCAAGTCATCCAAAAATGTGTAAAATAAGGGGACGAGTAGGAGGGTGAGCAGGGTCGAAGAGAGCAGGCCGCCGATCATGGTGAATCCCATAGGTGCGTAGGGCTGTCCCAAAACTTTACTGCTTCCCAAAGCCATTGGCAAAAGGCCGCAGACGGTTGTAAATGTCGTCATCATAATGGGTCGAAAGCGATTTGCGCCGGCCTCCATGATCGCGGCGGTTCGATGCATGCCCTCTGCGCGCAGGCGATTTACCATATCGACCAGTACAATCGCGTTGTTGACGACCACACCGATGAGCACAATGATGCCCACCATAGCCAATCCAGCCATAGGTGTTTGGGTCGCAAACAGCGTCCAATAGACTCCCAGAAAGGCAAAGGGGATGGAAAACAAAACAGAAAATGGCAGGATAAAGGACTCGAACAAAACGCCCATCAAAAGGAACACGCAGGTCACGGCCATAATCGCGGCGAAATACATGGTATAATCTTCTTCTTGCAGCTTGGAATATCTTTCCCCTTTGTCCCAGCTATAGCCGCGCGGCATTTCAAATCCTTCCATTGCGCGGTCAATTTCTCCATATAGTTCTTTGACATCTTCTTTGGTCGTAAAAGCCCGCACCCGTAACCGCGTTTTGCCATCTTCTCGTCTGATGGTGCCGCGTCCTTGATCTACGCGCAGGGTGGCAAAGTCCAGCAATGAAACCTGTGTGCCCGTTTCAGACGGAAAAGTCAAACGCTTCAGGCGTTGTAGTGTTTGCTGATTCAATTTTTCCAAATACAATCGCACCCTGATTTCGTGGTTGTCAGACTGGAGATAGGGCAATTGTACGCCCTGAAGCGCGAAACCAATGCTGCGTCCCACATCTCGAGCTACGAGTCCTAATTTTTGTGCGCGTTCCCTGTCGATAATGACCTGTACCTCATCATTGGCACGTTCCAGGTCTGAATCTACGCTTATGACCGAGGGTATTTCTTTTAGCCGTCGGTCAACCTCTTGCACCAGATCCGCGAGTACATCGACATCATCCCCATAGAGAGCCAGAGACACAGAAGAATCGCCGCCTTCACTACCGCTCCTGCTTTGCCCCTGTACAGCCACTTTGACACCTACAAATTTGGGGGCGTGCTTTTTCAGGTCTTCGATCACGGCGTTGCGCGGTAAGTGCTGTTGTATGGGGATACCGATCAATGCGCGTACGGATTTATAGGTTGTCTGCCACCAGGCTTCATTGGTCTTTTTCAGAAAGACGTGAATGGAGCCATACGTAGATCTGAACCACACGCGCATGGTTTCAATCCCGTATTTCTCTCGACGGGTATCTAAAAAATCCTCGACTTCTGCGATTGTGTCGCTGGCATCTCGAATGCTAAAATCCTTTGGAAAATTAAACTCGATGCGAAAATCGTTGAGCATGCTGCCGTCCGAATCGCCGCGTTTGAGTTCGTTCATCGGATAGCTGATGCTTCCGAGCAAGGCAAGGGCGATCAAAAATGCATCGCGCCGGTGGGTGAGTGTCCAGTTCAGCATGCGCGCGTAATAATGGCGCGTGCGCTGAATGATAGCGGGGTCGGATTTGACCTGGGAACTGCCAAAGCGCAATGCTGCCTGTGGAATAAAAATGAGGGCTACAAATAGCGATCCAACAAGTGCGACCACAACTGGCACACCAATGCGCGCGAGAAAAAAGGTCAATTCTACACTGCCGCTCATTAACATCAGCGGCAAAAATACGACAACGGTTGTCAGAGTCGCCATGGTGATCGCCAACCCGACTTCTCCGGCACCTGCGATGGCCGCTTCTTTGGTGGGTAGCCCTTTGCCGCGCATGCGATAGATGTTTTCCAGGATCACAATGGCATTATCGACCACCATCCCCACGCCTACCATCAGTCCCATCATGGTCAGGACATTGAGCGACCAGCCGAGAAAATAAAGTGCCGTAATCGTAATCATCACGCAAAGGGGAATAGATAGGGTGATAATTGCCGTCATCCGCACTGTTCGCAAAAAGAATAGCAAGACCATCGCGGCAAACAACCCACCCCAAAGCCCTGTGGTTTCCAAATTGCGAATCGAATCGTTGATGTATTCTCCCTGATTAAAAAACACATTGAAAGCGATCTTTTTTTCTATTAACGGATCGTTTTCAATCTCCTGAAAAGCCGCCACCACGCGCTCGCATACTTCTACAATATTGGCGCCCGATTCTTGATAAATCGCGATCGATACGGCTTCTCGCCCATCAATGCGCTGAAACCAGGACCGTCCGGGAATATCGTAAACTATGTCTGATATATCTCCAAGGCGGACTTCACCCCGTGGCGTGCGGATGAGAATATTTTTGATTTCATCTATACTTTGATATTTGGCGAGTGAGCGCACAAAAAACCGTTTGCCGCCTTCGCGTACATGCCCGACCGAAAGCGCGAAGTTGTCCGATCGCAGCGATTGCACCACCGTTCCCAAATCCACTCCCCGGGTCATCAATCGCTCGTGGCTGAGTTCAATCATGACTTCTTTTTCATCTACGCCCCAAAAGCTGACTCTGCCCACGCCCTCGACCCGCTCCAAACGCCGTTTTACATGCAGGTTTAAGAACTGATAGGGATCGACAACCGATGGATCCAGAGAGACGCCCGCCCACATAATTGACCAGCTATCTACATTAAACTTATACACATAGACTTGATCGCGCACTTCCTCGGGCAATTCTAATTTGAGACGCTCGAGGCGATCGATCACCTGATTATAAGCCAGGACCATGTCTGTATCTGGCTGAAACTCAATGGGCGCATCCACGCCATAAGATGCGCTGTACGTGCGAATTCTCTTTATGCCTTTTACCGCGCGCAATTGTTCTTCCAGGGGTCGGGCGATTTGTTGTTCGGCTTCCTGGGGCGAGGCGTTGCGGTGATTGTATTCAATATCCACATACAAAAAAGCCGGTGTAAATCCCGAGGGGAAGAATTTTACCGGTACGCGGAAATAGGCCATAATACCCACCAGTAGCAACGCGACCAGGCACATCGCAACCGTAACGGGGCGATTCACTGAAATGCGCGGTAAGAGGGCGGATTGGCGGTTCATAGTTTTCTCACGCGGAAAGGGAGTAAGGTTTTACGTCAAATCATTGGACGGATAAATCACTAAAAGGCTTCATGAATTTTGAAATAGCTTGATAAATCACACGCGTCAGCGTATTCTTAGTGGTCGATAATAATCATGAAACGAAAAGGTGACACTTTATGTCTTATCCTCAAGACGATCCCAATGTACTTCTGTTATCAGACCTTTTGCGCGTTCCCGCACCATCGGGTCGCGAAGAACTTATGGCCCGGGTTATTATGGATCGCATTGCCGATTTGGGGCATGCACCGAAACAAGACCAGCAGGGCAATGTTTGGGTGGAAATTCCCGGGCAAAATCCCGATCTGGGGCGTATCGCGCTTGCGAGTCACATGGATGAACTCGCTATGGTGATTACCGAGATTAATGCCGATGGTACCTTGCAGGTGCGCCCGAGCGGTGGGTTGCATCCCTGGAAACTCGGTGAATGTCCTGTTGAAATCCTTACAGATGGTGTGGAGAGAGTTGCGGCGCATCTCTGTTTTGGTTCTACGCATACGACTGATCCATCGGATCCCAACACGCAATTTGCAACGGGGCAAAGCGGCATTACCTGGCCCTACTGCCATTTGCTCACTGGTTTGACACCCGATCAACTCGCCCGCGCAGGTGTGCGCGTCGGATCGACTGCTGTACCAGTGGCAGGTGTGCGCGGTCCTCATTTTTTGGGGTCTCCTGACGATCCGCTCGTTTCAGCGTGGCTATTTGACAACCGGGGCGGGAGTCTCACGCTGTTGCGTCTGCTTCAGCGCATTGTGGAAGAAAAAACAGAACCCAGTCGCACTATCTGTTTGTGTTTTCTCGTTCAGGAAGAGACAGGGTTGATTGGCGCACGAGGTTGGACCGCGCGAAATCCGGTCGAGATTTTTATCGCAGTAGATTCTGCCCCTATGCCGAGAAATCAACAACTTCAGCTCGATGGTCGTCCGGCGGTCTGGTCAAGAGATAGCCAGATGCATTTCGATCAGGGCCTGATTGCCGATCTTGCCGCAGCGGCGCAACGCGCGGGTACACAGTTGCAATACGCCGTGTACGATCGCGCGGCGTCCGATGCCTCGGGCGTTTTACAGGCGGGCCACGCGCCCCGGGCTGCAACTATTGGGTATCCGCGAGAAAATTCTCACGGATATGAGGTCTGCCGTCTGAGCGTTTTTGACAATCTGATTGCCACTTTGTTCTGTTATCTCTGAGATTCCCTGTAAGGACACCAGTATGAATAAAAGTCTTGTGACAAATCTGCTCGCGGTTGGCGTGATCGGTGCAGGTTATGTCAGTCCTGTTTATTCCGATCATTTACTCGCGGTTGGGCTTTTTGCAACTTCGGGTGCTTTGACCAACTGGTTGGCGGTTCACATGCTTTTTGAGAGAGTACCGGGACTCTACGGTTCGGGCGTTGTACCGAGTCGGTTTGAAGAATTTAAGACGGGTATCCACGCTTTGATTATGAACCAGTTTTTCACCGCTGAAAATGTTAAAAAATTTCTCGCCGAACAAAAAATTCCAGATGAATTCAATGCCGACCCCGTTGTTGAGGCCGTTGACTGCGACCGCATCTTCAGTCGTCTGATGGAGGCTGTTATGACTTCTCCTTTTGGCAGCATGATCAATATGATCGGCGGTGCGGCGGTATTACAGCCTCTCAGAGATCCTTTTATCGAAAAAGTTCAGGCAGAAATTCGCCTCTTGCTATCCTCACCCAAATTTCTCGATACCATCCAGAGGGGATTGAATACCGAGAATCATACGGACGAAATGATTGACAGGGTTGATGCCATTGTTATGCAGCGTCTAAACGAGTTGACACCCGAAATGGTTAAGACCATTGTCCAGGATATGATTCACAAACATCTGGGCTGGTTGGTTGTTTGGGGCGGGGTTTTTGGTGGTTTTATTGGTTTGATTGCTTCAGTAGTCAGTAGTCAGTAGTCAGTAGTCAGTCCACCCAGCCCCTTGCCTTTCATCTGCCTTCATTCTGCGGATCACCACTTCTCGACAAATGTTTTTATTTCGCCGAGTTTTTCTTTTTTTTCAGATGCCCATGTCCGCAAAGAGGTCGCCATATCTGCATCGTTCTCTCCGCCATCTGCCCATTGTGTTACAAAGGTCAACAATCGCGCTGCGTGAGGGCGGTTCAGTACGGCTAATACCCCATACGCTTTTTTCATTTTTTCCACCTGTCCCATGATCAAATACGCTTCTGCGCGATATTCAATGGCTTCTGCGTAGTTTGGATTTAATGTCAAAGCGCGCTTGTACGCTGCCATTGCTCCGTCCATATCTCCGGTTTTGCGCTTGACATATCCCAAACTGCTAAATGCCTGGTAATACGTCGAGTCCTGCTCGGTCGCTTTCGCAAATTCTCCCAGTGCGCGATTGTACAGGTCCTGGATAAACCGCGCATACGTTTCTCGCTCTTCGCCTTCTGTGCCCGACATTTTTTCTTCATAGACCCAGGCCGCATCCCGGTGGCGTAAGCCTTCTTTGTGGTGGCGGATAGCGACTTCGTTTTGACCTTCTTTGGGTTTGCGAGGTGCGGGTTTACTCGGTGCAGCCAATACACTGTTACTCAGAGCCAAAATCAGAATTAACATCCATTGTATTTTCATGCCAAAATCTCCTTTTTGATCGCGGATTGCGCGGATGCGCGGATTTCACGGATTATTTTGTGGTAGGCTGTGGTTGGGATGAATTTACGACCTGTGCAGATGTTCGAATAGCGTCTGCAAGTTCATCTATTTTTTCTCGGTCGTTGTCCGGGTGCATGCCAATGAGTACTGCACGGCTCAATATATCCAGTGACTCAGGACACATATCCATTGAATATTCGATATTTAGTGCCTTATTTTGCGGCAGATTAAATGGGTCGAGCGCGGGATGGTGTGCGCCTTGCTTTCGCATAATGGGATCCCATCGCGTGTAAATATGTCGTCCGGTATCAATGGGCAAAAAAGCGCGTCCTTTTAATTCTGATATCCGTTTGGCAAAGGCGCGCGCATTTTTTTCAGAACTGAAAATAAAGCCGACATGGGTACCGCATTCGCAATCCAGACTGTGGTTTGTAATAGATGTCAGGCCCGCGTCTTCGCCCACTTTTGTCAGGGTCCGTTTGTGGCCGCGCATGCGATCCAGCATTTCGTCGATGCGCTCGAGTTGTGCGTTGAGAATGGCACCTGAGATTTCCGTGGCTCTGAAATTCAATCCGGCAAATTGTTCATCTGGACGGTGTTCGTCGGGATTCCAGTAATAAGAACAGCAATCTGCAGCCACTGATCCGCGCCGAAACACCGATTCATCGGCAGAGACAAATGCGCCGCCTTCGCCGCTGGTCATGTTTTTGAAATAGTTAAAGCTGAATGCCCCGGCATGCCCGATGGAACCGAGCTCGCGCCCTTTGTATCCCCCGCCCACGGCCTGGCACGCATCTTCTAATATTTTTATCCCGCGTTTTTCTGCTATGTCCATCAGTGCGTCCATGTTACAGGGCAATCCCCACATATGCACGGGAATGACGGCTTTTGTGTGCGGGGCAATTTTTCGCTCGACATCTTCGGGCGAGAGGGTGATCGATTCATCTACTTCGGCTATAATGGGCATGGCGCCTGCTGCGACGACGGCGAGTGCGGTCGCCATATAGGTACACGATGGCACAATGACCGAATCGCCCGGCCCAACTTTCAGGCCAATGAGGGCGCAATAAAGCGATGCCGTGCCGCTTGTGGTCATTCGCACCTGTACATCGCCCAATCGCTTTCCCCAATCTGCTTCAAATTGATCGCATTCGCCAGCCTTTCCATAGCGAAAAATTTCACCGCTTTCCAGAAGGGTCTCCACGCGCTTGCTTTCGGGTTGTCCAATGCGGTACATAAAAATCTCCTATTCGTCTTTGCCAAAGACCCGGGTGAAGGTGCTGCCGCGCAATGAGCGCGTGTCACCATGCATATAACACACGCTAAATGCGCGTCGCGCAATATCTGTGGTATTCACGCCCGAACTGTGTAGCATCCAGTTGTGGAGCAAAACCGAGTCGCCGGCTTCTAATATTAAATCTATTGGCTCGTATTGGGATACAATGGTCTCGATGTGTTCGTCGGTCAAAAATCCGGACCCTTGCTCGGGATTTATCAATTTGTTATGCGATCCGGGAATAATTTTTACACAGCCATTTTCAACGGATGTGGGATCCAGAGCCGTCCATATCGTGATTTGGGGATCGAGAGTTAGATCGGTCCAGCGGTCCTGATGCCACACCAGTGGGGTGCCGTCGTGCGCGGGTTTGTTCATGAACATCGCCCGAAAACAATCTACAGGGGTATTTTTGCCATATATGTGTTCGCAGATTTCTCGAAACAGCGGTTTTTGTAAAAATGAGAGGAAGAGGGGGTCCAATTCCAAATTTTGTATTTTGCGATACCCAAGTGTCGCGTATTTATGTCCCTTGCTCTGCGGGCCGGGTTTTCCATCGTTTTCGGGGTCGGAATCCAGTTGCATCATCACCTGGTCGTAGTCAATGGATGCGGTACCCAGCATGATTTCATCTATCCGCTGCTGTAACACCTCCAGTTCGCCATCATCCATCACATTGCCGAGGTGAAGATACCCCTGCGCTTCATAAGTTGCCCACTGGGCTTGAAAAATATACTGCCCCATGCTAACTCCTTTGAATTTTGTGATCTCTAAAGTCCTGTAAAAAAATAAAAACGCGCCGACGCGAGTACCCGCACTGCACGCACGCGATCTGTGCGATTGCCTTCAATGGCTTTGTAGCCGCCAATAACAGCGGCAAAATCCAGGGTTACAGCCTTTTCCAATTCGGCGCCAAAACCGAGTGTCCACGCATTGCGGTCTGTCTCAATTTGAATTTCTGGGACACTGCCACCTCCCACATAGCGAACCGGGTCGCGGTAGTAGCCACCTCTGAACGCGATGCCCCAATGCGGAATAGCATATTCACATCCCAAATGCAACCGCGCCTCGCTGCGATATTGCCGCCGGAAATCATCTACATAAGGTGCAATATTATCTGGCAAAATCTCGTAGGTTACTTCTTGCAAATCACCGTAATGCACGTCGCCGCTCACCGTCAATCCGTCCGCCGACCATCCGATTCCCATCCCAAAAGTCAGGGGTTGGCGAATTTCATATGCGTCCGAAAAAGATTCGCGTGGATACGTATCTGTGCGATCTTCAAATGCGTCTTCAAATTCATCTGCCAGTTCAGCCGATACGCGCAAAGGCGTGGCCGCTGTTGCCACAATGCCAAACCGGAAACCCGTGGGATGCCAATACCGAATGCCGCCCTGGATACCCCAGGCAGAATAGCGTTCCTCAGATTCAAAACGCTGGAAGATGCGGATGGTGTCGGCGTGTACCCGTTGCACATCCTCAAGGGTCAATTCCTGCATAAAGCGGTTTGTTCCACCCCAGCGAAACAACGAGATCCCTGCCGACAAACGCGGCATCAGATCAATTGCAGCCCCCAATGTCCACGCGCCCAGAGCACCTTTGTCTTCTGAAAATCCCGCTTTATCAAAATTGACGCTGGTATCATACGCATCAATCTGCAATCCTCCGTCAAAATTTCGATTGCGCCCAAAGCCTCCGGCAAAGACCAGACTCCCGCGATACACGGGAACGGGATAGACAAATCCCAGGGATGCAATGCGCGTACTGCGCAATTCGAAGGTTGAAGAGCGGTCAAAAAATTGCGATATGTTGCGAAAACGGTCGTGTGAAACACCCCAGTTTACAGTTCCTCGCTCGACCCGAGCCAATCCCGCGGGGTTCCAGAACAGGCCAGAAAAATCATCGGATACGGAAATGTAAGCACCGCCCATGCCCATGGCGCGGGCACCAATGCCAGAAAAGCTATCGAGAGCGACTTCTTGTGCGGGGATAGATACCGCGAAGACGCAAATCACAAATGTCGGGATATAGAGATGTTTTCGCATTATCTCATTTCCCCTCTGCGGCGCTGTGTTGAGCGTTTCTCTTCGCGCTTTTCAGACTGTTCTTCTTTTTTTTCTGATTTTTCTGCTGATTGTGTTTTAGTGCTGCGCGAGTTTCCCGTTTGCTGAGTGTTTTCCGTTTTGGTGCTGCGCGAGTTTCCCGTCTGTTGTGTGCTTTCCGTTGTGGTGCTGCCCGACCGAATTGCGCTGGCCGATGCGGGTTCGCCACGCACGCCTGTGTACCTGATACGGGGACGCGGGGTGACCTGTTCGCGTTCTATCTGAGGTCTTACTGCTGGCGCATATACAATATGAGGCACCAAAATCCTCGGCGACCACCCCCGCCACCACGGATCGTACACGCTTGCCCAGGACGAATATTTCCAGATGAGGCGGTGCCGGTTCCATAACGGGTATCTCCGATATGGCTTGTATGATCTGTATGGACTGTAAAACCCATCAGATGGATTGCAGTAATTGTAGTAGTAATATTCAAACCGTTGCACAGACTTATCAGAAGGCTTGACAGGAGATTCAGCGCGTTGTTTTTGATGAACGCGCGGTGCCCGAAGCTGCGTATAACATCCGGCAAAAACGACGAGAAAGGTCAGTATAAAGCAGATGCGCGATGCCATGGTCAACCTCCAGAGGTGAGACGTGAAGGGATCACACCAGCCCCCAGCCCTTTATTTCTAAAAAATAGGGTAATTTTACAGTTTACACAATGCCTAACAACTGAATCAGATTTTGGCCCGAAATCAACTGTACGCCTGCGACAAATAGAATTGAATAGACGACTATATTAAACCAGTGATCTGTAAAACGCTTATTAAAAAAAATACCCAATCTCACGCCCGCGTAACTCAATGGTGATAGGATCGCAATTGCGACGAGATGTTCTGCCCGCAAAATATCCAATCCCAAATAGGGAATTAGTTTCATTTGATTGATCGCTGCAAAAAGAATTACGGTTGTTCCCACAAAGAGGTCGCGGGGCAATTGTTGGGGGAGCAAATAGATGGTTGTGGGGGGACCGCCGGCATGTGCGATGGTCGATGTAAAGCCCGCTACTGCGCCCATGAAAACGCCTTCTGCGCTGTGTGGGTGTCGTTTTGTAAGTGCGCCTGTAATCACTGCGCGCAAAGCCTGGAATACGACAAAAAACAAACTCAAAATTCCCAAACCGATTTGCAATACGCGCTCATTTGTGCTGAAGTACCCAAAGAATAATGCTCCTATACCGATCCCGATTGCTGCACCGGGCAAGAGCAATTTTACACTGCGTCGATGAAAATGCTTGCGGTAGTGTGCGACGGAAAATACGTCGCAGATAATTAAGAGTGGTAACAAAATCGCCGCTGATTCTGCTACGGGAATGACGAGTGCCATGAGTGGCGTTGCCAAAATGCCAACGCCTCCGCCAAACCCGGCTTTGGCTATACCGACAAAAATCGCAGAAATAACAGCCAATATCCAAAAAACCATCGGATAATCAGGTAACACAATATCTCCTATTTATTTGGAATCTGGAACTATAAGCAAATGGAAGGCGTCCCAAAATGTAATCAAATCAGATTGACAGTCTCAATGGTCAAGTGTATCATACGTATTCTTCAAAAAAGGAAATGTTATGAAATATACCGCGATTGCGTTATCCCTCACACTGTTTTTAGCAGTCCCATTGCTCAATGCCCAGGAAACAAAGTCGGCTGATTTTGATGGCAATGGTACAGTCGATTTCACTGACTTTCTGACTTTTGTTCAGGGTTTTGGCAAGTCCGCTGATCAGGCTGATTTCAACGCAAATCTCGATCTCGATGGCAATGGCACAATCGACTTTTCGGATTTTCTACTTTTTGTCAATGCTTTCGGTGGGTCTTCAAGTCCGACGACTCCACCTGAAGAACCTGCGCCCCGTTTTCTCTATATTGGCGATTTTATAGGTGACAATATCCAGGTTATCGATACCTCGACCAATTTGCTCGACCCCAGCCGAAGGCTTGCCGTCTCTCAGCCCCGGGGTATTGCGGTTTCCAATATCAATAAGCGGCTTTATGTGGCAGCTATCGATACCTTTCACGCATTTGCCGAAGATGGAACCCCCGAATTTCAACTCTCACTCGAAATACCAGTTGCACCGGGCGGAGCATTCACAAGTCGAGGTGGGTTTCGCATTGTGCTTTCTCCGGATCACCAGTTTGCTTATGTGACCGAAGAATCCGGTGCGATGGTCGAAGTTTTTGATGTACTGGCAGGTCAATCTCTGGACATCATAGAAGTTCCATCTACTCCCCGTGGTATTGTCATCTCACCCGATGGCACGCGCCTCTACGTTGGGCACGGTACTGCTACAACTGCCGTGTCTGTTATTGACACGGGTATTCCAGCTTTGATTGACAGCATCTCCGTGGGCCAAACCGTCAGTCGATTGGCTATCTCGCCAGATGGACAAAACCTTTATCTCAACAACACCCGCACGGGCCGTGTGCTCAACGTCCATACCAGTACCAAAGCGATTGCCGATAGCCTCACACTCGGCCAGGCCGATGATCTGGGCGTTGAAGTCCGAGATATTGCGCTTTCCGCAGATGGCACGCGCCTTGTCGCATCTCTCTTCCGAATCTTTTTGGGCTTTGATGCGTTGGGCAATACCGTGCCTGCGTTCTGGGGCGGTATTGTGGTCATCGATACACAAACTTGGATGCAAACTGCCGAAATTTTTGTCGGAGAAAATGTGGCCAATATCGGCCTCACACCCGACGGTAAAACCGTGTATGTCGCCGGTGTTGAAAGATTCGATGAATTTGTTACAACGGGTTTGCAGGTCTTTATTGTCGATCTCGAAGATAATAGAACTCTGGGTACCATCCGAGGCTTTAGCCTGCCGGTTGCTTTTTCATTTGGCGCATCCAAACCCGCGATTCCCAGGTTGCAAAGTCCAGAACTGGTTATTTTTTAAAAGGAGGTACGATGCCTTTCATTAATGTCAAAATGCTCGAAGGCCGCTCGCACGAGCAAAAACGCGAACTCGCCAGAGCTATTACCGATGCGATGGTCAATATTTGCGATGCCAAAGCCGATGGCACGATGGTCGTTATTGAAGATATTCCCCGCGATCACTGGGCGAGAGGCGGCACGCTTCTTTCGGAGCAATAAGGGCAATCGCGGCGTGTGGTTCGCAGAGACTTGACAGGCTTTTGTACACTGCATATATTGGCAGTATGCGTTGTCATTTAACCTGCTGCCGGAACGCGCCGGTTGCATTGAGAAAGGAAGATTCCCATGACATTTTTTAAGCGCGGATTTATTGTTGCTCTTGCACTGGCCTTTGCTGCGACGCCATTGTTCGTACAGACCGCAGAGGCAAAAGTGACCAAAGGGCAGGCTTCTGTAGCCAAACGCTCGGGCAAATTGTATATCAACCAGCGCCAATACGACAAGGCACTGGAACAGTATATGATCGCGGCAGAAGGACGCCCCGACGATTCCGAAGTGCAGTATTATTTGGGTTGGCTTTACGGTCAGAAAGAGCTTTTTGAAGAGATGAATGAGCACTATAATCTGGCAACGGACAGAAAGTGGAAAAATAAAGTCAATAGCGATCGCAAAGAACTCTGGACGCGGTATTACAATATGGCCGTCAAGGGGATGAATGCCCAGAGGTTCGATTTTGCCATGGAGCAATTCGATCTCGCCATTACGATTAACCCCAATGAAGCCGATGCTTATGAAGGGATGGCTATTACGCATCTCAATTCGGGCAATTCAGAAGCGGGTATTGAGATGTATCAAAAAGCGATTGAACTCAATCCCAAAAAAGCCCAGTCATTTTTCAATTTGGGCGGCGCGCTTATGAATGTTGGCCGATTTGAAGAAGCACTTGAATCGTTCAAAAAAGGCCACGCGATTGATCCCGAAGAAATAAATATTTTGCAGCAAATGGCGATTGCCCAATATCGACTGGACGACAAGGAAGGCGCGGCGGAATCAGCGGAAAAGGCACTGGCTGTCGCTGGCGATGATCCGAAAATTTTAAATATTGCTGCAAGCATTTATTTGCAGGCTGAAAATTACGAAAAGTCTGCTGAGATTCTCGAAAAAGTGGTTGAGATACAACCCGATAATATGGATGCGCTGTTCAACCTCGCAATCGCGTATAAGCAACTCGACAAAGGCGATAGAGCACTCAATCTGTTTGGAAAGAGCGTTGAAGCAAATCCGACTGACGCCGATGCGTGGTACCAGCTTGGCCTGCTCGCAGATAAAATAGATGCTTATGACAAGGCTATTGAAGCTTTTTCAAAAGTGACCGAGTTGCAGGCGAGTAATGCCAGAGCATGGGCGGCGTTGTCTCGCGTTTATGCGCGCAAATCAGAAGCATCAGAAGGTGAAGTTGCCGCAGAATGTGTGAAAAAAGCAACCGAGGCATTTCAGATGTACGAGGCGCTTCAGAACCAAAATCCAGAGTAGATGGTCTATTGCGTCTCGATTTACCAATAGTTTAAATCCTAAAACCCCGTACCAAAGTGCGGGGTTTTCTCCATACACCACCAGAAAGAGGAGTGTAGATGTACCTGACAGATGAAAAAGTTGCTGTAATGGGCGCAGCAGGCGCCATTGGTTCCAATCTTGCGCAAACGCTCTTGTCTTCGGGCACGGCGTCTCGTGTGGCTATGTACGATCCTTTTGCGCCGGGGCTTGAAGGCGCGGCTGAGGAGGTCTATCACTGTGGTTTCCCCAATGCCGATGTTACGTGGACAACCGATGTTGCCGAAGCACTTGAAGGCGCATCTTATGTTATCAGTTCGGGAGGCGCGCCGCGCAAAGAAGGCATGACGCGCGAAGACTTGCGGCGCGATAATGCAGAAATTGCCAAACAGCTCGGTCTCGATATCAAACAGTATTGTCCAAATTGTAAGTTTGTCATCATTATTTTTAATCCCGCCGACATTACGGGACTGACCACGCTGGTACATTCGGGACTCGAACCTGGTCGCGTGACGACTCTCGCTGCACTCGATAGCACGCGCTTGCAAACCCGACTGGCACAACATTTCGACATTTTGCAAAGCAAAGTCACTGGTTGTCGCACGTACGGGGGGCACGGAGAACAGATGGCCGTGTTTATCGGTGGTATTCAGATTGACGGCACACCTCTCACCGATGTTCTCAATGGAGAGGCTGTCAATGGCGTTGGCATGAGTGCCGATGAATGGGCTGATGTTCAAGAACACGTACGCGGGGGTGGTGCTCGTATTATCGATCTGCGCGGGCGCTCTTCGTTCCAATCGCCGGCACAACAAAGTGTTTTTATGCTGCGCGGCGTTCTGGGTGAGTCCTATGATTGGCCCTGTGGTGCATATCTCAATGATAGGGGATTTGGCAATATTATGATGGCTATGCCTGCGGCTCTGTCTGCGTCGGGTGTGAGTTGGTCCATGCCCGAAGGCACTGAAGACGATATTAATGCCCTGCGCGAATCCTACGCCCATCTGACTGCATTGCGAGACCAGACTATTGACGACGGTATCTTGCCTCCGCTTTCTGAGTGGGGCGGTAGCAATGTTCATCTTTAAGAAGTGTGAAGTGTGAAATGTGAAGTGTGAAAAGGCAGCCGCTTTGAGGCGGTGTTGGGAGGTCTTCTCACTTCTTACTTCCCACTTCTTACTTGTAAGGTTCATCATGCCCTATTCTCCGATTGGTCAATCCATACAGGTACTCGATACGCCCGCGCTGCTCATTGATCTGGATAAGATGGATAATAATATCCAGAAGATGGCGGCTCGATGTCGAGACAGCGGGTTGCACTGGCGGCCCCATGCGAAGGGTCATAAAACGCCCGCTATTGCCCACAAACAACTGCGCGCAGGTGCTATTGGCATCACCTGTGCCAAACTCGGTGAAGCCGAAGTGCTGGCAGACGCCGGCATTTCGGATATACTCGTCGCCAATCAAGTTGTTGGACGAGAAAAAGTCGCGCGTCTGGTCAACCTGTGCCGCCGCGCAGATGTTATGGTGGCGGTTGACGATCCCGTTCATATCCGCGCAATAAGTGACGCGGCTACAGATGTTGGCGTCAACGTGCGCGTGCTTGTTGAGGTAGATGTCGGCATGAAACGCTGTGGCGTGCCGCCGGGTGATCCAACTCTCGCGCTGGCACAGGAGGCTGATGCCGCGCCCGGTGTGGTTTTTGCGGGGATTATGGGTTATGAGGGGCACGCAATGGCTCTGGATAATGCCGCCAAAGAAGCCGCATGCAGGAAGGCTGTGGGAGAATTGTCAAAGACGCGCAATCTCATTGAGGATGCGGGGTTGCGCGTGGGTATCGTCAGTGCGGGGGGGACGGGCACGCTCGCGTTTACCCCCGATTTTCCCGGCATTACTGAGATACAGGCTGGCGGGGGCATTTTTATGGATACTTATTATCGCGATGGACTCCATGTTCGCGGTTTGGAACACGCACTTTCCGTGTTGACCACGGTTATCAGTCGCGCGGCTCCCGACCGCGCGGTTGCCGATGCCGGACGCAAGACAACGAGCAGCCATCCTTCATTGCCCGAGGTCAAAGACCGAACAGATGTTGTCGTAACGGGCCTGGCAGCAGAACACGCTTTGCTCAGTCTGACGCATAGTGAGCTAAAGATTGGCGATAAAATTCAATTTATTTCCGGGTATTCCGACATGACCGTATTTTTGCACGATCAGATCTACGGTACGCGCAATGATCGCGTAGAAGTCGTGTGGGATATTCTCGCGCGCGGCAAAAAACAATGATCCGCTTTTTGCCTCTTTTTTTTTCTGCTTTCCTCTGGCCTTCAATCTCATCTGCCCAGACTGACTCGACATCTATTCTCGACGTGCAGTGCCGCGATGCCGATACCGGTGCGAGCCTGCCTTATGCCACCGTTGTTATCCGCCGAGCGAGCGAATTGCCCCGCGTTTATATTACCGACCTGCACGGGCGTATTGAGATAGAAGGACTCGCGCCGGGGGGTATCCGCATTCAGGCACGCCACCACGGTTATACCCCGTCGGACACAACCCTCGTGCTTTCGCTCGGTCTGATCTCCACACTAAAACTTTCACTTTTACCCATCCCTATACTCCTGCGGGAGGAAACCAGAGTACAGGACCTCTCCGCACCCGAGCTAATCCGCCGCCTGATTGCGAGCACGCGCTTCGAATATCTCCACACATCTCATGTGAATATGCATACTTACGCCTTTGATGCGTATAGCAGCCAGAAGGTGATCAATCGCAGAACAGAAGAAGTCGTTGCGGGTATTGAATACACGATCAAAGGCTACTATCAATCCCCCGATAGCCTCGCGCAGCATATTACGGGCATACGCAATTGGGGTAGGTGGCGGTTGAGTGTTTCTCCGGGGCTTACGCAAAGCCCTGCACGGGGTATTGTAGATGATAAATCCTTTGAAATCGCGCCGCATCCCCTGTCGTCCGACGCGCTTGAACACTACCACTATGAACGCATTTCTACGGTGCAGGTGGGCGATCTTCACGTTTCGCGTATTGGTGTGTCACCGCGGCACGGGAATGAGCCGGGGCTGCTCGGCGATATATGGATCGCCCGCGATGACTTTTCGCTTGTGGGCTATGATCTGCGTCTCAATTTTCCCGCGCTCTTGCAATTGCGCGGCATAGATCACTGGCAGGTTTATCAGCAAAATACGCGGTATCTCAACGAGTACTGGTTGCCCGAGCGTCAAATTTGCACGATTAAAACACGCGATTATACCGCGCAAGCGACAACGCGTTGCTTGCGCTATGATCTCAATACGGATTTGCCTCCCACAATTTTTGAAGGGCCGGAAATTGTGATTCTGCCAGAGGCAACCACGCGAGATAGCACTTTTTGGGCCGCACATACAGCAGATCGAGATACGGCACATATCCGCCTGAAGAGCGAACTCCTGCAAGGCAATCTGCCCGCGGCATGGCAAAAGCTCGGTTTGGGTGGCAATCAGTAGCCGGTCATCCTGAACATCCTTCTATCACTGGATAGAACCACTCCAGTGCAAGCTCTGAACATCCTGATCCAGATGCCTATTCTCTTTTCAAATGTGCATTTTTCCCGCGATGTGCGCCTCTATTTAATGGCTAATGCGCTGTTTGGTTTTGTCCTTTTTGGTGGTATTTATCCCCTT
The DNA here is from genome assembly GCA_965205975.1 of Candidatus Latescibacterota bacterium. Classification (GTDB taxonomy): domain Bacteria; phylum Latescibacterota; class UBA2968; order UBA2968; family UBA2968; genus VXRD01. Next base: position 2,188,609 of record OZ242195.1, on the reverse strand, counting down.
TTGTACAATCTCTATTTGTTGCGCCTGGGGTATAATACCGAGTTTGTGGGGTTGGCCAATGCGACGGGAGCACTTTGTTTTGCCCTGTCCAGTTTGCCCAGCGGGATGCTGGGGGGACGCTGGGGCAGTCGGTTTACGATGGTTGTTGGGATTTGTGTGTCTGTGGTGGGTTTTGGATTGCTTTCACAGGCGGAGTTGATTTCTTCCGGCAGCCCGCGCGATTATTTTATTTTAATATCTTATTCGCTCGGTGTGATAGGTATTGCGCTGTTTATTGTGAATGGCACGCCTTATCTGATGGGTATTACCGGTCCGGTTGAGCGCGATCCGGTTTTTGCCGTGCAGGCCGCATTGATGCCATTTTCGGGTTTTGTCGGGAGTATGTTAGGGGGCGTTGTTCCGGATTATTTGGCAGATGTGCTCGATGTTTCACTCGCGCAGCCGGTTGTTTATCGCTATACGCTGTTTATTGGGGTGCTCTGTCTGATTCCGTCGGTTTTCGCGTTGCTCGCCACGCAGGATGTTCAGGTTGAACGCAAGCGGGAAGAGGGAGATAATAGCGATGTTTCCAATGCGCCTGCGCTTCCACTTGCGGCTATTGTTATTACCGCGCTGATTTCTGTTCTCCACGTTGCCGGCGAAGCGGCTGCGCGAACATTTTTTAATGTTTATATGGATGAGGGACTCAATATCAGTCTTTCTCTTATTAGTGTGCAACTGGCCGCGGGACAGTTGCTTGCTGTTCCGGCTGCGCTGTCTCTACCATTTTTTTCTGCGCGTTTTGGCATCCGTCGCACGGTAATTCTGGTAACGGTTATTACGGCTATTTTTCTTTTTTTTATGGCGCTGGTCTCAAATTGGATTATTGCGGGGATTTGCCTGATGGGGATTATGGCGATGGCTTCGATACGGCGCTCAGCTTTTGCCATTTTTCACCAGGAATTGGTGCCCGTGCGCTGGCGTACAGCGATGTCGGGTGCGACTGCTATGATGTCGGGAGTAGGCTATTCGGCAATGGCTCTGGGCGGTGGGTATATGATCCCGGTTGCGGGATATTCGAGTCTTTTTCTCACCGGGGCAGTGTTCACGGGGATGGGGGCGTTGCTGTTTTGGATTTGTTTTCGGAGGGATAGACATACAGGAGGTTGATATGAATACGGAGAGACCCAATATCCTTTTTTTGCTCACCGATATGCAGCGCTATGATTCGCTGGGGTTTAATGGGAATGCGGTGTGCAAGACGCCGGCGATTGATCGCATTGCCAGAGAGGGTATGCGTTTTTGCCGGGCTTATACGCCCATCGCTCTTTGCTCTCCCGCGCGGGGATCGCTGCTTACGGGGATGTTTCCGCATAATCACGGGCAGATGTCGAATATGGGCAATTTTAATCGGGCTTTTGATTTGAATATTCTGGATAAGCCCGCCTATCCTCAGATTTTATCTGACGCGGGTTATAATGTCGGTTACGTGGGGAAGTGGCATTTGCCCAGGGAGGGCGATAGCGAGTTTTGGGGGTTTGATCCGTGGCATACGGCGCGTGATTGGAACCAGAGTGTGCGCGATGCGGGTTTTGATTGGGGATATGCACAGGAGGTGCAGCGCATGGAATGGGGGGGAGACGCGCCTTTTTGCGGTCGGTCGCAGTTGCCCGCCGAGTATATGCAGGAGCACTGGACTGCGGATAGGACGATTGATCTGATTGAAGGATTTTGTGAGGCCGATAAACCCTTTGTGATTTGTAGCAGTTTTTTTGGTCCGCATTTTCCCTATTGTGTGCCGGAACCTTATGATACGATGTACGATCCCGATACTGTGGCGCGCTGGATCAATTTCGACGAGCAGTTTGTCGATAAACCGAGTGTTCAGCAAAAGGAGATGCTCAGGTGGAATGCCAGCCATTTGACCTGGCCCGATTGGCAGAAGGTAATTGCGACGTATTGGGGATATTGCACGTTTATCGATGATCAGGTGCAGCGCGTTTTGGATGCTTTAGAGGAAGCGGGTCAACTGGACAATACGGTGATTTTGTACAGTTCGGATCACGGCGATATGTTGGGCAGTCACCGCTTGTTTAATAAGATGATGAATATGTACAATGAGACGCACCAGATTCCATTGGCGATCCGTTGGCCGGGTGTTGTTGAACCCAATCGTGTTTGCGATGATTTTGTGAGTTTGATCGATATGATGCCGACGTTTCTCGAACTGGCGGGTGTGGATATTCCCGATAAGGTCGATGGGCGTTCTTTGCTGCCTTTACTACGCGGGGAAACGCCGCCGGATTGGCGGGAGGATATTTTTGCAGAGCATCACGGGTATGAGCCTGCGCTGTGTACGATTCGGATGGTGCAGACCCAAAAGTGGAAGTATATCTACAATCCGTGTAGTGAAGATGAACTCTACGATCTGGAGAGTGATCCCGGAGAGTTGCACAATTTAGCCCCCAAGCTGGGGTACAAACATGTGCTCAGGCGCATGAAGGATCGCATGGTCAAATGGCTGAGAGATACCAACGATGGAATTGTAAACGATGGCGGCTGGCAGTCAAATTCTTATGATTTGTTTGTATCGGGGCGAGAGCGTTGAAAATGGGTTTTCCTAAAAAAAAGCGCGGGGAGTATCAATAATACGCCAACAGAGGAAAAACAGAGTCCACCGACAGTACCCAGGGCAAAAGCGTGCCAGAGTGTGCCGTTTGGAAACCAGATTAAGAAGGGCAATAACCCGCCTATAGAAGTCGCGCCAGTGACCAGAATGGGGCGAAGCCGACTCAGACACACCTCGAATATTGCCGACTGGAGAAGAGGGGCTTGATTCTTCGCTGCTCTTTTTTGTAGCTGATAGAGCAAGATGATTGCGTTATTAACAGAAATCCCGATCAAGAACACCATCGCAAAATACCCACCCTGTGTAAATACGCCGTCAGAAATGAAAAACACAAGAAAAAGCCCAATAAAAGCCATGGGCACAGTCCAGAGAATAATAAAAGGTTGTCGAAATGATTCATATAGTGCGGACAAAATCATATAAATGAGAATAGCACTCAGAAGAACGGCGCCCCACAATGTCCCTTCATCATCAAAGAAACCAAATCCTCCCCTGTTAAAACCATATCCCAGAGGCAAAATCATTGCGTCTTGTACCTCCCAGATAATTCGACCGCCATAGCGGCGCAGCCCTGCGTAGTCACTGGTCACCAAACGCGAGTAGGCTTGATTTTTTCTATTAATAACAGGTAGTGTGGGGCTTTTTTCGATTTGTGCAATATCTTCTACTAATACCCTTTCTGTCGCCTGTGTTTGTTTGTTCAGGTCAGAAATCGTATGGACGCGATCTTCTGAGAGATAATCTATATATACTGGAATGCCCCTCTTTTGTCCCCCTATAGCAGACCGATAAATCCCGTCCGATAAGGTTAAACTGGAAATACGGCTGAACATAGTACCAACGTCTTCACGCGCTTTCCACAATTGCTCTCTATCTGGTATTGCGACAACATTCCATGCAGGTTTTCTGCCAAATGATGCTTGATCTATTGAAATATTAGAAAAACGTCTGTGTTTAGAGATTTCCACAGCTAATTCTTGCGCTATTTCTTTTACTTTCAAATAATTATAACCACTCACAGAAGTGACAAGTTTTGAGATATCAGCCCCTCTCAGATTCCGAAATCCCGGGCCATACCCTTGAACTGAACATTCTATGCCGCCAAGCGAAACAGCCACCTGCTCAAATACCTGTTGTAGCTCAATCAATAAATCATCTGGATCCTGCCTGCGCGCCATTTTAACCTTCAAAAGGGCTTCGTAATTATTCGCAACCCGCGTTTCATAATAAATATCTGAAGATAATTTGTCCAAATGGGTTTCAAAAGCCGACACGACTTGTAAAAGGTATTTGACCTCTGTATAACGAGGCATTTTAATATCGACAGTTACATAGCTATCTTCTAATCTTACACGCCCCCCCACGGAACCAACAATTGGAACATGGCGATAAAATAAATAATGGCTTCCTCCCAATACCTTGTCGATATACGGTCTTGCATTCAAGTATGCCTCACTTGCAAAGATCGCATCGTATAATTCAGCAAACTGCGATTTAATCATCCGTGTGGTAGATAACTCCCTCGCACGCTCTTTGCTTTGAATATTCGACGCCATATTATCTGGCAAAAGCCACAATGGTATTCCAAATAACCACACCATCGCAATTATAGCAAAGCGTCGGTAGCGAATCGTTTTATTCAATAGCCACCAATATGTAGCCCGCCACCCATCTCGTTTTTCGGATTCTGTCTCATCAGAAATAACTTCTTGCGGATAATTTTTTTCAAATCGCAAAATAAAGTGGTGTGTAGCGACATAAACCAGTGTAAAAGCAGACAAAGTCGAGGCCACAAGAGCACTTGATACGACAATGGCAAAGGGTATCAGATAAAGCTTTGTTTGAGCAGATAAAATGACCAGAGGTAAAAACGCGCCAAGTGTCGTAAGCGTAGATGCGAATATGGGCATTCTAACACTTTGAATACCACGCTCTTCTAATTCACCAGTTTTGCGAGTCGCGTGGTCTTTTTGCAACCGATCAATAACCACAATGGCGTTGTCTGCCATGATGCCCAATGCAATGCCAAGCCCTATCAACGTCACGCTGTTCACACTGATTTTGCAAAAGAACATCACAATAAACGTCAAACATAGAGAAAATATTAAAGAAACAAATACAATGATAACGGCTGCCATGGACCGAAATGCAACAAGCAAAATCAAGAACAGACACCCGGCGGAAAAAACCACACTTTTAAGTAAAACTGAAATATCTTCTTTTAGGTCCTGACTTCTGTCTTGAATGACATCGATTTTGACATCAGGCGGTAAAGCACTTTCTTTTTTGAAATTCTCCAATTTTTTGTGAATATCGTCTGCAAGGGCCAGGATATTAGATCCCGGTTCGCGCGTGATTTCCATGACGACAAAGTCGCGCCCATTGATTCGAAAGAACGTTTCGGGATCGTCATAATCGTATTTTATGGTCGCTATATCACCGAGCAAAACAGTCAGATCATCTGCTGAAATTGGCAATTTGGAAAGCGCGGAAACAGGGTGTGTATCCAAAGATTCCAATTTGACCCAGAATGTCTGGTCATTATTGGATATTTTCCCGAGATAAATTTTTTTGTTAAACGCAGAAATTTGTCGATAAATATCCTGGAGATCCAGGTCCAGAGAATGCATCAGTGCTCGCGAAACCTGAATCCGCAAGACTTTCTGTGCCCCTCCAGCGATGCTAATTTCACCAACTCCATCCATACCAATAAGTCCAGGCCTTAAAACTTCTTCTGAAATTTTGCGAAGTTGATCAAGGCTTTTGGATCCTGTTATTCTCAGACGCATAAAACCAATTTTATCGCGAAATTCCTGGGGAATATAAGGTCGAATTTTAGGAGGTTTAATCTCTTCGGGAAGTTGCTCATAGAAACGCGCCAATTTGTCTTTTAACTCCAGACGTACGAATGTCGGGTTGGCTGTTCTCAACAGCTCTATTGTCAACTGTGCATATCCAAAACCAGAACTGGAACTCACACTCTTAACGCCGGGGATGCTGACAGCGATCGCTTCAAGAGGCGTTGTTAATTGTGACTCTATCGATTCCGGTGAAGCCCCTTTCCAGGACGCAGAAAGACTCATCCGGGGATATTCCAGAGCGGGCAACAATTCAATAGGCAATTGCAAAACAGCAATCATGCCAATTGAAATGACCGCAATCGTAAACATGGCGACCGCTATGGGGCGCTTTTGTAATTTATCGGTAAATGTCATCAGTTTTTACGCACTACTATGCCATACAAGGCAGGCACAGCAAATAAAATCAAAAAGGTTGACAACCCCATACCCCCAATAATCGTCCACGCAAGCGGATGCCACAACTCAGCACCTACCCCTTTGCTAAGAGCCATGGGAACCAATCCCAAAATTGTTGTCACCGTCGTCATAACAATAGGTCGAAGACGTTTTTGCCCGGCTTCCTGAATCGCGACCAGCAGAGTCGCGCCTTCTTTATATCGCTTATCAATAAAATCGATTTTAACAATAGAATCATTTACGACAATGCCCACCAGCACCACAATGCCAATCAGAGACATAATATTCAGAGATTGTCCTGTGATCAGGAGGATAAGAACGACACCTGCCATGGCAAGTGGAACTGCCGTGAGAATAACAAATGGCAGCCGCAGAGACTCAAAATGGGACGCAATGACCATAAAAACGAGTGCAATCGACAGGGCAATAATGACAGTTAAATTATCCAGTGACTCCGCGATGAAGGCATTTTGTCCCGCGATTTCAACATCATATCCTTCGGGTATTTCCAATTGATTGAGATACGCCTGTAATTTCTGGGAAATCTCGACGGGGTCTTCTCCCCGAACATCCGCCAAAATTGCCACAACTCTCGTGCCCTTTTCATGTCGGATTTCGGCATATCCTACGCCTTCTCTCACGCGAATAAACTCCCGCATGGGCAGCATAGTGCCGGACGGATGCGGTATTTCAGCGTTCAAGAGATCGGACAATTGCACCTGTACATCTCGTTTTATTGTCACTTCGAGAGGTGTCTTACCACCAAAGGCTTCAATCTGGCTCGCCTCAACACCTCGCAAGTACGCGCTCAAAAAATCAATGATCTGCTGTGATGTAATACCATAGTGGGCGGTGCGATCCCGGTCGATGTAAATGTGGTATTCGGGGTTTCCAAGTTTCGGAACAACTCGAATGAAATCGAGTGAGGGCCAGGTGGTCAGTGTCTTTGCAATATTCTGTGCGATAGATTCGCATTTTTTCAGGTCAGGTCCAAAGAAACGCATTTGAACCTCACGCGAAGACATCTGAAAAAGCGTTACAAAAGGGGACTGGGGTTCTTGTATTTCGATATCGCAATTGGGATAGTTCTTTGCGACCTCCTGAACGCTTTGAATAAATGGATCAAAAGAATAACCCTCCTTGAATCGCACTTCAATTTTTGCAGTTTCTATGGATAACTCATCGCGTTGTGTTGACAAAACTGCATGTACAATGCCCACTTGAGAGAAGACATCTTTGACTCCTGGCTGATTGAAAAATAAACTTTCTACTTTACTGGCAATATGGCGCGTGGCGAGCAGGTCTGTTCCCTGGGGCAGAGAAATTTTAATTGTGATGCCTCGCTGGTCAACCGATGGTACAAGCTCTTTTTTAAGCCCCAAATACAGATAGGCAGAGAGTCCCAGCAGGCATCCATAAATGCAGATTACAAAGACGCGGTGTTGAATCACCCACCGCAACCGCGCTTCATACCAGCGGGCAAATGCGTTAAACGCGGTTTGAAATGCGTCAAAAAGGAGATTAAAAACAAAAAAAATAGGCCGCATAACAGGGCCCTGTAAGAAACCGCGTATTATAGCCCCTGACCTGTGATCAGATGGCGTTTGCTCCATGTCGCTGAGACGAGAAATCAACATTGGGAGCAGGGTTAAAGATACCAATAGGGAGATTAAAAGTACACAGGTCACAGCCATTGACAGATCAAAAAAGAGTTCTCCTGCCAATCCTTTTACAAAAATTAGTGGGAAAAAAACGGATACAGTGGTCAGTGTTGATGCTGTGACCGCAAGGCTAATTTCACGACTTCCAGAAATTGCAGCCGCCATAAGCGGCCTGCCGCTTTCACGGTGTCTTTGAATATTTTCCAAAACAACGATGGAATTATCGACGATCAATCCCGTGCCTAATGCCAGGCCGCCTAAGGAAATAACGTTAAAATTTATGTCCAGAAGGAACAGGAGAATGAATGTCGCAGTGATTGCTATCGGGATGGCGACACCGACCATCGCGGGAATTTTCCCACCCCTTAAAAACAGAAACAGAACACCGAAGGCACAGCAGGCTCCTAAAAAAAGGGCCATTAAAACATTGTTAATGGCTTGCTCAATAAAAAATCCTTGATCTGAAATAACCCCTACCTTAAAGCCTGGAAATTCGCGCTGTATTTGACCCAATATTCGATGTACTTCCCGACAGCTCAAGACGGTGTTGCTACTGCCCTCTTTTAAGATGGACAACGCGACAATCTCGCGTCCATTCCAATTTGTAAAACCAGATCTTTCTCGATAGGTATTAGAAACGGATGCCACATCGGAAAGAGAAATCACTGCTCCATTGGGTTTATGTCCAACGATGGTTTTTTGAATATCCTCTACGTCTTGAAATTGCCCAATGGCTCTGAATGAGTATCGGAAGAGTCCTTTTCGGATTGTGCCTGCAGACTGCTGTGTCCAGTTGTTGCGGTCAAGTGCTTGAGCGACCTGATTCAATGCAATGCCCATGCTATTGAGGCGGTTTATATCGACAATAACCCTTATTTCGCGTTCAAGCCCACCTAAAATAACGGCTTGTGCAATGCCATTGATTTGCTCCAACCTGCGTTTGACAATAAATGTGACAAAATTTTTAAGCTCCATTAACGCTTCGGTTGCATCGCGCTGATTCTTGGGATTTTCAAGGCGACCAGAAGTGACAACTAAGGTCATAATCGGATCGGCAGCCGGATCAAATCGCAAAAGATTTGGCCTCCCGGCAGATTCTGGAAGTGCGTAAGACAAGTCATCGAGTTTTTCCCGCACTTCCAGGAGTACTTGATCCATCTGTGTGCCCCAATAAAACTCGAGCGTAACAAGGGAGATGCCCGATTTCGATACCGATTGTATGTTTCTCACTGCCTTGAGTGTCGCAAACTGAGATTCAATTTGTTGCGTTATTTGGGTCTCAACTTCCTCGGGCGCAGCCCCAGGAAATCTCGTTTCTATCACCAGACGGGGAATCGCAATATCGGGAAGCAGTTCCACGCTTAAATGGGAAAATCCAAAAGCTCCCAAAAGGCAGAACGCGACAAAAAACATGAAAGTCGCAACGGGTCTTTTGACTGATAGTTCGGAGATATGCATTCTGTCCAGAATCTCTTAAATTTTACGGCTCAATCGTCTTGACAACCGCAACAGGTGTGTCGTGAGCGAGGTTGTAATGCCCAGATACAATTACGGAATCTCCTTCTTGAACACCGTTTAAGATCTCCGTGTAAATCTCATTTTTTAGATCGCTCGCGATATATCGCCATTTTGCCAGTCCATTTTCGACAACAAAAACGACATCTCTCTCATCTCGATTTAAGATAGCATCGGTTCTTACGACCAACCTGTGATTGTAAACGCGAGCCGCAATTTGAGCATTGGCAAACATGCCGGGTTTTAGCCTGAAACTGGGATTGTCGATTAGAATACGCACCTCGCAAGTGCCGGTTTCGGGATCAATCACAGAGCGAATCACATCGACTGTTCCCGTATAAACCGTATCGGGATACGCAACAAAAATCACCTGAGCAGGTGATCCCACATTGATATGGCGCATCTCGCTCTCCAACACGCGAGAATTGACAACCACTTGATCTAAATCAATCAGTCGCAGGACTTCCTCACCGTTTTTGATCCAACTTCCCACAGCGAGTTTCAATTCCACAATATGCCCGTCAAAAGGAGCATAGAGCCTTGTTTGCTCAAGGGTTAATCTGGCGCGTTCCAAATTGGTCCAGGCAGTAATCAACCCCACTCGACCAGCGATCAACCAGAGTCGGTTGTATTTGGTCGATTTATCGATTACATCCGCCTCACGATTTTTTGTTTGACGGTCAACTCTCTCTAACTCTTCAGCCATAGAGGTCTGGAAATGTTCTTCAGCCTTCTCCAAAATATTTGCACTTGTTGAAGAATCAAATCCCAGTTCAACAGCATATTGTGACAATTTTGACGTGTAGAGGTTTTGGGCATCGATGAATGCTTGCCTTTGTTCTTCTGAATTTAAGGCCAATAAGAGTTGATCCCGTTCCACAAGCATATTTTCTCGAATCGGCAATTCAGTAATCTGCCCGCCCTGTTGCGAGATCATCGACATTTCTTGCAGTGCCTCAGTATAACCCGTCGCCCGGACGTGTTGTATCAATTTTTGTTTTTGTGCGATTGCCACCTCAACCGGCACAGGTTCTATGTCTATCTGAACTTTGCGCGCTTCAACGGATGTCTCAATCGGTGTGCTTTCTCCCGTGCTCTGGGGAATCGCGGTATTTTCAGCCTTGAGACCAAATTCAAGGAAATAGAGACCAATACCAAAAGCCCCGACAATGACCCATATCCATTTTTTGTTTTTTTGATTCATAATTTTGAGCCCATTACCTACCATCAAGAGATGTCAAATAGTCGGTTTCAGACAATATCAAGTAAAAAATCCCTTGAAGCAAGGGATTTAATACATCTCTAATCTTCTCCTAATATCAAAAGATAAACATCAACTTTTCAATAGGGCGAGACGTTCAGAGGGTTTAGTCTCTCTTAATTCACGGTTCGGCTCAAAAGATTTGCGATGCTGGTCTTGAAACAGCCGCCAGCAAACCCCGCGTTTTTGCATCAGTTCCTCAGGGGTTCCCTGTTCTGCGACTTCGCCATCTGACAGGCAAATCACTTCCTCAACCTTTTGTATCGTGGACCAGCGATGGCTGACCACGAGAATCGTCTTGTCTCGATAATGTGAACGCAATAAGTCGTATATAACGCCTTCGCTCTCAGAATCGAGTGCTGAGGTCGCCTCATCGAGCAGTAGAATATCACCCTTCTTCAGCAATAAACGAGCAAGCGCAATGCGTTGCTGTTGACCGCCAGAAATTTTCGTTCCCTGGTCACCAACAAGGGTGTCCAGGCTGAGATTTTCAAAACCCATAGCATTGAAAACACTTTCAACAGCCTCAGCGTGAATTTCCGAATTGCCATAAGAAATATTGGCCCGGATGCTGTCCTGGTAGAGTAAGGGTGCTTGTGTGCCATAAGCAATATGATTTCTCAGGTCATGTATATCCATGTCTTGAATATTAACACCGTCAATGGTGACACAGCCATTCTGTGGCTGGACAAATCCACACAGTAAATGGAGTAATGTGGTTTTACCGCATCCGCTTGGACCGATCAATGCATAAGACTTTCCTTTCACTAATTCTAAATTCAAATTCTCAACAATTTTTTCCTTTTCATAAGCGTGGTGAACATTCTCAAACCGAATGCGATCTTGAAGCGCAAAGGGCTGGGCCTGGGGATGAGATTTTGAAGATACCGCGGGAATTTCCATCAGGTCTAATATGCGACGCATAGAAACGGCTGTCCGTACATAGTTGACGTACAAGCCATTTAAACTCTGAATTGGCGAAAATATGCGGGAAAAATACTGGAGAAAGGCAAAAAGACTTCCCAAACTCATCGTGCCCATTATGACTTGATACCCCCCAACGAGTAAGATCAATGCGGGGACCGCAGCGCGGACTCCGCCAGATATCGTACCCATAGAAGCAGAATAGAAGACATTTCGCAAATTTAAGTCCATCAGTGTAGATAGCCTCTTGTCTAATATATTCTTTTCAATCCCATATCCGTTGTGAGACTGAATCAGTAAAACACGGCTAAATCGCTCGACATAGAAGCTGAGCAACTCAGACCGCTCCTTTTGGCGTTCTTCTGTGACATTTTTAATTTTGGGACGAAAATAAATCAGGTTGGCAATAAAGATAGGGGCTGCAATCAAACACAGGAGGAAGAGTTTCACATTCAAATAGGCCATAATTGTCGATAGCCCCAATAGCATCAAGCAACTGTGCAAAAAGTTGAATGCACTTGAGGTGAGAAAATTTCTGATGATACCGATGTCGTTGTTGATCCTGTGTACCAGATCGCCCGTCTTTGTTTTTTGATGAAATTCAAAAGGAACATAGAGAAGGTGTGCAAAAATTGTACTCCGCATGTCATTGATGACACGGTTGTTGATCCAGTTATACACATAGTACGATACAAACGATAGGATCAAATTGAGACCCGTGATCCCCAGCAATATGCCGACCAGCATCACCAAATACTCATAATCTTGTGCCGGCAGTGCTTCATCAACAATAATTTTGAAGATGTATGGAAATACAAGTGATGTAGCTATTCCGACCAGCATAACGGCGAGGACAATCAGGCCATAATGCCAGTAGGGAATGACGAATTTTAAAAAGAATGCGATCATATCTTTGTTTTTTTTCATTTTGCTTTCTACCAAATGTTGAGAATCTTGAAAATGTCCAGGAAGTGAATAGATAAATGAAACAGCCAATAGCCGAATAATATCTAAAATATCCACATATTGGCTGTTAATTCAACGCGATAAAAACGGTGTTTGTTATTCGAAATATGCTTGAGAATAAATAGCTTAGGGTTCAAAATTAAGTCTCAAATTTTCGCAACTTCGCTTCATCAATTTGTGGTAACGTACCCCAGTTCCTTCTATTTGGGGAAAATGCGCTTTGAAGTCTATTACATCATTAGGAACTGGCCTTCGAATCACAGATTCATTCTTCCTGTGCTGTTGATAAGCCAGTGTATTGACAGGAGACCAGTGTTGAAATACCTCAACCAATATAGGATTGGGCGAAGTTCCCAAAAAACGGGCAAACTCTTCAACCTGAATCAAACCAGGATCATCGATATTCAGCACCAATAAATTTGCCGTGTGCGTTTGGGACTCCTGCAATCTTTCGAAGAAATCAAGATTCTGCTCCCATTGTTTAACAACAACATCTACAGATTCACCCCAAGATTTAATATTATAATGTGAGGCAACGATGTGTGATATATTTCTCACGGTAGTCAGCCACAGGGCCTCAGGAAAGGTCTCTCTTACATGGTCGGCAAATGAATTGATACCCGGCTCCTCGATCTTGATATATTTCACTTTGTGTTTCTGAATGTAACCTCGAAGCCATCTACTTTGTTCTTCTGGATCCTGTTTTTCGCGCCACCCTTTACAGATATCTTCCTTTTTGCGATTAGGACGAATACACCGAAAATGATTTCCAAATTGTTGTGGATGAATAAACAGAGCTGTACGCGCAAGATTTATGAGAAATGTGCCTCCCGAACGTCTCTGGCAAGCGAATATCAGCGGAATCATATCACACCCTTAAAATTCACGGCAAAAGGCTCCGAAGCATAATCCTATAAACCTCTAAGGCAGTGAGTCAGCTTCTTCTAAGCAGTTGTTAAACCGCCAATTTCTGACGCTCAAATACTCATCGAGAGAAAATGAAATTTTCTGTTTACAAAAGAGCAGCAAAGCAAAGGAGAGCAGCAACACATCCTGCGAGAGAACCCACTCTAAAGAACCGCGTTCAGCACCAAAGCCAAAGCATCCGCAGGACATATTCACGCCCTGATAAATTTTAGTGCCCAATGCACCGGCAAAGGTAATGAGCAGTCCCGAAGCAATGAGCGTGCTCGCGTGCGTCCAAAACCCCACGACCAAACACAGGCCGATGACGCATTCAAGCCAAGGCACCAATATTGTGACTGGAAGAATCAGAAACTCAGGCAATAGATTATACGCTCGCACAGTATATGAGAATAACTCGAGATCTGGTATTTTAACGATGCCAGCCCAGAAAAATACACCTCCCAAAATGAGGCGCATGATGACTTGCAGGGAAGAGAAGGACATTATTGATCTTCCTCAACTGCAACGGGGAATTTTGCTTTCTCCCAGGCGGGAAAGCCCTCCAGGAATACGTACACGTTTCTATGATCACCCAGGTAGTCCTTTGTCCATTCCGCAATTTTCAAGCTACTCTGGCAAGTCGCCCCAGAGCAATACACAATGATCGTGACACTGAGTGGAATATTTAACAAAACGGTTTTCTGTTTTTCAAAATTTGAGATAGACAGATTGATGGCTCCTGGTATGTGCCCTATAGCGTATTCCTGATGAGACCGCGCATCGAGAAATACGATGCCCTGTTGGTCAAAAAACCATCTTGCGGCTTGTAGAGAAATGGGTTGAATATCTTTGGAATGAAACAGATGATCTGTATTCTGAAAGCTGAGGCTTCCAATACTGAGGAAAGACGAAAAGGCGACCAGTATGCCTATTTTTAAGAAATTACTCATAATACACGCCAAACAGAGAAGACATGCGCGACAAAAAAAGAGTGGAGCTATAAGTGTCCAAAACAACCTCCACTCTTAATCAAAAATCACAGGGCTATGATCCCGTCAATTTACCCATTCAACGCAGCCTGCATTCCGATTGCCTCAAGATTTATCATAGTCCAGATTTACTGTCTTACCTTTGAGCTTGAGCCAGGCTGCCACTTTTTGCTTAAAACTCTCTGGCCCAACGCGATCACCAACCATTCCGAGGTGCGCGTATATAATTTTGCGCGTTCTTTTTTCATAAAATAGCAAAGTCGGTGTATGTATAATATTCAGATGTTCGAATAGCGAAGGCTTATTTTCATCATAATAAACAGGCTCTTTCCACAGGCCTCCAAGTTCTCTTTCAATTTTTTCTCGCGTTGTCAGTGGGGTGATTTTGGCTATGGCGACCACATCGAGGTTTTCTGCATTGTGGGGGTAAAACTTTTGCCATAAGTCCAACTCGGTCTCCAAACAGGATGAACAATCATTTTTCGTAAAAAGAATCGCAACAGCGTAATCCGTTCTTTCCTGGAGATTGCTTACTGCTGTTGAATCGCCAGTCAAGATTCTTAGAGAAGCCTCAGGAAAAGTCATCGTTTCCAGCGTTCTGTGTTGTTCTCCTAAATTCTTAAAATAATTATACTTTTCTACAATAGGTGAATACTCGGTAAGCAACACCTTGCTTTTGCGATATTCGACAAACAAGATAACTGTAATGATTGCCCATCCCACGAGAATCAGGCTTCCCAAACCGATCATCGCCTTTTTGGGTATCGGCAATTTTAAGGGGGTATGATTTAAGGTTTTGTCCATAAAACGCTCTTTCAAAATCGATTCAAACTGAAGTCCTATTGTGATGTCCAAGATATCGTAACGATTTCTAAATCTATGGCTTTATGATTGTCGGCACAAACCTTATAAATATCATTTTCTGCCACACGTATCTATTTTGTACACTCAAATGTATCTTTTGTAGCAAAAACGGAATAGGGTAATCAAGCGCGGTGTTGGAGATGTTCCTGACAAAACACGGAAATTGTCTCTATTGGGATAGACAATTATAGGATTATGTCTATAACTTTTGATGCCTGAAATGTTCCCTATCTCACGCCGCTGAGGATCACGCTCATCGTTAGCGCAATGCCGTTCACAGCAGCGTGAATCGCTTCGACAATCGGGTAAAATGGCAGGACCTTGAGATGAATGTCAGCGCGATTCGGTAAAAAGGAACAGGACAATACACTTTTTGAGTGCATTGTCCTGTTGTCTAATTCCAGTAAAAGGTATTTTCTAAATTAAATTTGGTGTAGCCTGTGCCGCTAAATTTACTCCTTTTTCGCGTTTTCTTTGACAAGGCGATACTTCCCAATGACGTGGTTATCAGGTGCGTCATTTTCAATACAATAAATAGCTCCAGAATCATCAATATCCATTCTGACATACGTTGGCTGTTCTTCGCGGTCTGGAAATCGCATATCTGATAGGATATTTTGTCCTGAATCATAGTTAAAGAGACTTAAGAAGTACGCATCTTCCGAACCTACTCCTCCTGGCCCACTGCCTCGATATGTGCGTTTTTGCTGCAAAACGAGCAACAATGAATGCGCCTCGTCAAACAGTACGTCCCTTACAGAAGTTTCTATACGAGGATTTTTCCGCAGTTTCTCCGCCATAGCTCGAAGGCTTGATGCGGTTGGTTTCTGTGATTGATGAACATTTTCTCTCTTTTCTCTAAATTTAGATTTGGTAAGAGCCGTTCTAACATCTATAGTTCTCGCGATGGATTGATGGTTATATACAATGACAATCGGAATATTTCCTCTCCAAAGATGTGTTATGTTTGAACTAAGTGCGTGAAACTGGGCAAAAGAAAACTCATATTCTTGCAATGGTCTTTCAAGTTTATCTCCCAATATCTTGTTATTGTACGGGGCAAAATAAGAAAAAACATTACCAAGCGTGTCAAATTCGCATATTAACCAGGGATAATTGTGTTCTGCTATTTGTTTTTTTGGCGATTTTGACGATGCATGGCAAAGCAAAAGTGTTCTATCTGGTGTAATGCTTATGCAGTTCCCTGCAGGAGCAGACTCTTTGGTGCGTGCTCCAAAGGAGTTCAAAAAGACGCCTGAACTGTCAAACAGCGTAATTCGACGTCTGGCTTGGTCAAAACAAGCAATTAAACCGTCTCTTACATCCATGGTAAATAACTGACGAAACTCACCCGGTCCACCACCCTGCCGCCCAATTGAGCGAATGAATTTGCCTTCGGTTGTAAAAACCATAATTTTTTTTTGACTCGTATCCATCAGATAGATGCGGTCTTGGTCAACGCGGAGCCCTTTGATGACTCCGATTGGGTCATCTGGGTTTTCCACGAGTAGAATTTTTGAGGCCTTTTGTAGAGCAAATTTTTTTGCTTGATCAGGTATCTTTGCTTGATCTTCTTCCTCAGGTAAAGCTAGCTCTTTTTCGGATTGACAGCCTCCTGCCAAAGCACAGAAAAAAAAACAAAGACATATTACCGATCGTTTCATGTTTTACACCCCATTATGAGATTCAAATAGTCATCCGCGAAAGGGCAGTGCCCACATATGATTGTAATATAGCCTCTGAAATAACGCATCATCAAGTCAAATATCGTGCGTGTCAATATGAAACAGGACAACACACTACAGAAATGCGTTGCCCTGTCACCTATACCTTCCTGATTTCTAGGGAAAGTATTCCTTAGAATTTGGAATAAACTCACCACGAAACAATGAAATCAGTAACATGTTTGCTCGCTGCCATCAGAAACCAATGTGCAAGACCCTGCGCCTTCTCTTTCCCAGCAATCATGGTCTTCACAGACGGCATCACAGGGCCAATGCGCGAACCACTGATTGTTTGCGTACCAGTACGAACCAGAACAATCTTGCTCGTCGTCCTCGTCCTGATACGCGAGAACAGAGTTCGCAACCTCGTGCTGAGGTTTGGACAATACGCGCTTCATTTGAAACTCCTTTCGTTATGTTTAGAGATCCGCTGGATGGCGGCTATAAAGGTCAGCAAAATGCTTTTGACCAAACAATCACGCGGCTCTCTGTAGTGAACAACCTCAATGCACTCTGCATCGTAACTTGATCTAAAGATATAGCCTTGTGATTGATGCGACAAACCTTATGAATATCATTTTCTGCCATACGTATCTATTTTGCACACTGAAACACATCTTTTGTAGCAAATATCCAGGTTCTTCCAAATGCGTGTCCGTGCGATTCTGCAAAAAGGAACAGGACAACACACTTTTTGAGTGCATTGTCCTGTTGTCTTATTCCAGTGAAAAGTATTCGAATTGAATTTAGTCCAGTTCTTGACCTCTAAATTTCCTCTCTAATGATCTCATATTTGGCGATTACAAAATTGTCAGGTTTATCACTCTGAATACAATAGAAAAAGCCATCTTGGTCAACGGCCAAAGTCTCGTATTTCGATTGGAGAGGGATATCCGTCATTAAACGTTGCCCAGTATGCACATCATACGCACTCAGATAGCGAGTGCGCGTCCAGTGAGGAAAGCCTCGGCGCACTTCTTCTGTTTGTAAAGTCAATAAAATTTTATGCTTATCAACATAAGCAATGTCATACATTTGTGTTGTTGTCGAATGGTCGTTTTTCATGAGTTGAATGGCCAGCATCATTTTTTCTTTATTACTCAAATGTCGCATTTCTTCTTCCTTTTTCTTTCTGTCTTTATCAACCCACTTCGGTTTCGTAATCGGCGTTGCTACGTTGAAGGCTTTGGAAATCTCATTACTTTCGTCATTCTTGACAACAAGAGGAATATTAGCAAACCAAAGGTACGTTTGAGACTTTCCACTTGCGATAAAGTGAGGAAATGACCACTCAAATTCAGTTAATGGTTTATCAAGTTTGTCTCCGACGATCTGCTGGTTGAATTTTCCATAATGGGATAGGACGTTGCCCAATGTATCAAATTCGCAGATCAAATAAGGATAGGTGTATGATAGCCACTGCTTTTTGGGTAGTCCCTTAGGGTTTTGGCTGTGTAAAATCGTATGATGTTGTGTGATTGCAACGCAATTGCCCTGAGGAACTGACCTTTGCGACTGGGTTCCAAAAGACCTGATGAACACACCCGAAGTGTCGAACAAGGTCATTCTACGTGTTCCCTGGTCAAAACAAGCGACTAAGTTGTCTTTGACATCCATCGTATACAAAAAGCGAAATTCGCCAGGCCCTCCACCGCTCCTGCCTAAGGCACGAACAAATTCACCTTCCATAGAAAATATCAGAACCTGCTTCAGACTCTTATCCATAAGAAAGATTCGATTTTCATTAATTTTTATTTTTTTTATTTCTCCAATATACGCTTTTTCATTTTCCTTTAAGTGGATCTCAGAAACCTTCTCCATACGTATTTGATGGTTCTCTACTGTTTGTGCCTCTGAATTTTGCAAAGACGGTTTGTCTTGCGATACTTCTGCATCCTGATTGCATGCAAAAAAGAAGCAGGAAACA
This sequence comes from Candidatus Latescibacterota bacterium, assembly GCA_965205975.1. GTDB lineage: Bacteria > Latescibacterota > UBA2968 > UBA2968 > UBA2968 > VXRD01. Next base: position 2,170,007 of record OZ242195.1, on the reverse strand, counting down.
CAAAACAGAATGATTGATTTTGTCATACACAACCTCTTCAGAACAAAGTCCAATGCAATAGAAAAATCGCTCATAAGGAATACTCATCAGGAATATTAAAACAGGACAACATACTCTGCAAGTACGTTGTCCTGTGATCTAACTTCTAAGTGCTATGGAACAACCCGTGCCTTATCCTGCTTATCCGCTCATCTTGCCCATCCTGATTCAGACGGTTTTTTGATTTGAGGCTCTATTTTCTTGCGCTTTCTTCGACAAGGCGATACTTCCCAATGACGTAGTTATCAGGCGCATCATTTTCTATACAATAAATCGCGCCACCAGCATCCATATCTATTCTGACATACCTTGGCTGTTCTTCAACATTAGGAAATCGCATATCGGATAGGATGTTCTGCCCTGAATCATAGTCAAAGAGATTTAAGAAATAGGCGCGTTCCGGTGGTCCCCCTCGCAGTGTTACTTGTTGCTGTAAAACGAGCAATAGTGAATGCTCTTCGTCAAATAGAACATCCGATATAGAAGTTTCTACACGGGGATTTTTCCGAAGTTTCTCTATCCTGGCTCTAACGCTTGCTGCGGTTGGTCCTTGCTGTTGACCAACATTTTCCTTCTTTTCTCTAAATTTGGGTTTGGTGAGGGCAGTTTTGACATTGATTGTTTTCTCGATGGATTGACGGTCCTGATATGCGACGACAATAGGAATATTTCCCATCCAAAGATGTGTTATGGTTGGAGAGTCTGACCGAAAGATTGCAAAAGAAAACTCATATTCGTGCAATGGTCTTTCAAGTTTCTCAAGATTATCTCCCAATACTTTATCATTGTATGGAGCAAAATACGAAAGCACATTACCGAGCGTATCAAATTCGCATATTAACCAGGGATAATTGTGTTCTGCCATTTGTTTTTTTGGCGACTCTATTGATTCAGAGCAAAGTATCAGGGTTTTTTGCGGAGTAATGCTGATGCAACTCCCTGCTGGAACAGACTTTTTGGTACGTACTCCAAAGGAGTTCAAAAAAACGCCAGAACTATCAAACAGCGTAATCCGACGGGTTCCTTCGTCAAAACATGCAATTAAACCATCTCTAACATCCATGGTATATAAACGGCGAAACTCACCCGGGCCGCCTCCTTGTCGCCCAATGGAGCGAACAAATTGCCCATTGATGGTAAAAACCATGATCCTTTTTTGACTTTTATCCTTTAAATAAATACGGTCTTGATCTACGCGCAAACCACTGACGACCCCAATGGGCTCATCTGGGTTTTCTAATATCAGAATCTCTGAGACCTTTTGTAGTGTGAATTTCCTGTCATGATTGGGTGGCTTCATTTGAATGTCGTCTTTAGGCACCTCAGCTACAGCAGGAGCTTGTTCAGACTGACATCCCACCGACAAAGCACAGATCAAGACACATACTGTCCATTTTGCCATTTTATGTCCTATGTGAGGCTCAAATCATTGTCGCGTATTGCAAGGCCGCTTCAAACAATGACGCATTGACCAAAATATAGCGCGAAAGAAAAACTTGCAATGAATAAAGAAAAACTTGCAATGAATATTAAAAGGACAACCTCTTGTTGTGGAGGTTGTCCTTTTGCTTTCTCTTATGCCAAGTAACAGAATTTTGTTTCGCGACGAAGACCAGTTCCCGATGTAACGAATCGCACGACCTCCCGACCTACAAATTTACTCCTTTCTCGCGCTTTCTCCGACAAGGCGATACTTCCCAATAACGTAGTTATCAGGCGCATCATTTTCTATACAATAAATCGCCCCATCTGCATCCATATCTATTCTGACATACGTTGGCTGCTCTTCGCGGTCCGGAAATCGCATATCGGATAGGATATTTTGTCCTGAATCATAGTCAAAAAGACTTAAGAAACAAGAGCGTTCCGCACCTACTCCTCCAGGGCCTGTGCCTCGATATATGCTTTTAGTTTGTAAAACAAGCAAAATTGAATGCGCTTCATCAAATACTGGACTTGACCCGTTTTGGTGGGTACCTTATCAGTACTCAGAAAGGAGACCCACTATGCCACCAACACGTCCGCCTTATCCATCCGAGTTGAAGCGCCAGATCGTCGAGCTTGTGCGCGCTGGTCGCTCTCCATCCGAGTTGGCCAAAGAGTTTGAGCCAACCGCTCAGACGATCCAAAACTGGATACGTCAGGCTGATCGAGATGAAGGACTTCGAGAAGACGGCCTGACCAGTTCTGAGCGCGAAGAGTTGCGTCGTCTTCGACGTGAGAACAAGCAGTTGCGCATTGAGCGCGAGATATTGTCAAAAGCAGCGGCCTGGTTCGCAGCGGAGACCGACGCGATCCCCAAAAAATCTTCGCGTTCGTGAAAGCGCACCAGGCACGTTGGCCAATCGCCATGCAATGCCGAACGCTGGGTGTTTCCCTCAGCGGGTATTATGCCTGGCGAGCACGTCCGGCCTCTAAACGCGCAAAGGTTGATGCACAGTTGAAGGCGCATATCAAAGCCTTTCACACCCGATCAGATAGCACCTATGGTGCCCCTCGCATCTGGAAAGACCTGATGGATATGGGTATCCGAGTAGGGAAGAAGCGCGTAGCACGCCTGATGCGTGAGATGGGCATTTGTGGCGTTTCTCGCCGAAAGAGCACGCAAACGACGCGTCAGGCGCATCAGGATAGAAAGGCTCCCGATCTGATAAAGCGAGACTTTACTGTGCCAACGGTCAATAAACTCTGGGTGGCTGACATCACCTACGTACCCACCTGGTCTGGCTTCTTGTATCTGAGTGTTGTCTTGGACGCCTTCTCCCGCCGCGTCGTGGGTTGGGCTATGGCAACACACCTGCAAAGTGAGTTGGTCGTGTCAGCTTTAAATATGGCCCTTTACCAGCGCCGTCCCGAAGACGTGATCCACCACTCTGACCAGGGGGCACAATATACCTCCATAGCATTTGGAAAGCGTTGCCGTGAGGCTGGCGTGCGTCCCTCAATGGGATCTGCTGGCGACTGCTATGACAACGCACTGTGCGAGAGCTTCTTCGCCACCTTGGAGTGTGAGTTGATCAATCGTCGTTGCTTCCGTACGCATAAGGAAGCGCGGTTAGCTATCTTCTCCTATATTGAAGGATGGTATAACCCGCATCGCAGGCATTCTTCCATCGCCTACTATGCGCCGATAGCTTATGAAAAACTGCATCTATCACAGGCTTGATACACAAGCCCTAAATACTCCACCGAAGCGGGGTAACTCCAAACATCCCGTATAGAAGTTTCTATACGGGGATTTTTTTGAAGTTTCTCTATCCTGGCTCTAACGCTTGCAGCAGTTGGTGGTCCCTGCGATTGACGCATCTTGCCAGCCTCTTGTCTAAATCTGGGCTTGGTAAGATTTGTTTTTATATCAATGGTTTTCTCTATGGATTGACGTCCCTTATATGCAACGACAATCGGAATATTTCCCCTCCAAAGATGTGTTATGGCTGGACTGGATGCACGAAATTGGGCAAACGAAAACGCATACTCATTCAAAGGACGCTCAAGTTTATCTCCTACAATGTCTTGATTGTACGGTGCAAAATACGAAAGCACATTGCCGAGTGTATCAAATTCGCATATTGTCCAGGTGTAATTGTTTTCTTCTATTTGTTTTTTGGGTGCTTCAGACGATTTATGGCAAAGCAACAGGGTTTTTTGCGGGGTAATGCGTATGCAATTCCCCGAAGGTGCAGACGCTTTGGTGCGTGCTCCAAAGGAGTTCAAAAAAGTGCCCGAAGTGTCAAATAGGGTAATGCGACTCCTGGCCTGGTCAAAACACGCAATTAAACCGTCTCTCACATCCATGGTAAATAACTGACGAAACTCGCCCGGTCCGCCGCCCTGTCGTCCAATGGTGCGAACAAATTGCCCATCTATGGTAAAAGCCATGATTCTTTTTTGGCTGGTATCCATCAGATAAATGCGGTCCTGGTCAATGCGAAGACCTTTGATAATTCCGATTGGATCATCGGGATCTTCTACAAGCAGAATTTCTGAGACCTTTTGTAGCGCGAATTTTTTGTCCTGATTAGATGGCTTCGTTTGAACGTCGGTGGTCGGTATCTCGTCCACAGCAGGGGCTTGCTCAGACTGACAGCCTACCGCCAACGCACAGATCAAAACACAGACTGTCCAATTTGTCATTTTATGTCCCATGTGAAGCTCAAATCATTATCGAATATCGATAATTAAATCATTAAAATGCAACAGAACAACACACGATAAAAGTGCATTGTCCTGTTGTCTCATTCCAGTGAAAGGTATTCGAATTGAATTTAGTCCAGTTCTTGATCTCTAAATTTCCTCTCTGATGATCTCATATTTAGCGATTACAAAATTGTCAGGCTGATGGTTATGGATGCTATAAATAAAGCCATTTTGGTCAACGGCTATGCGCTGGAAGTACACAGATTTTTCTGATTGTAGGTGCATATCCGTCATTAAACGATGCCCAGTATTCACATCATACGCACTCAGATAATAAGAGCGCGTCCGATCAATGCCTTGGCGTCCTTCCTCTCCTTGCAAAATAAATAGAAGTGAATGCTTATCAACATAAGCAATATCGGAAATAAATGTTATTATTGAATGCTCATTTTTCATTCGTTGAATGGCCAATTTTGCTCTTGCCTCTGGACTCAAATGCTGAAGTTTTTCCGCGTTTTTATCAACCCACTTGGGTTTCGTAATAGACGTTGCAACGTTGAAGACTTGGGAAACCGCATGGCTTTCGTCATATCTAACAACAATAGGGATATTAAAAAAATAAAGAAATATTTGAGAATCTCTGCTTGTGATAAAACGAGGAAATGACCACTTGAATTCAGTGAACGGTTTGTCAATTTTATCACCAACAATCTGGCGGTTGAATTTTCCGTGATGCGAGAGAACATTACCCAATGTATCAAATTCACAGATCAACCACGGATAGGAGAGTTTCAAGTCATCCTCTCTTGTTAACTTCGTAGATTGCTGGCAGTGTAGAATGGTATGATGTTGTGTGATTGCAACACAATTGCCCAAAGGAACAGAGTCTTGTGAGCGGGTTCCAAAAGACCTGATGAATACCCCCGAAGTATCAAACAAAGTCATTCGCATATTTCCTTGGTCAAAGCAGGCAACCAAGTGATCTTTGACATCCATTGTATATAAATAGCGAAACTCTCCAGGACCTTCGCCGCTTCTGCCTAAGGCGCGAATAAATTCACCTTCCATAGAATATATCAGAACTTGCTTACGGCTCCTATCCATGAGATAAATTCTGTTTTGGTCAACTCTTATTCTCTGAATTGTTCCAATATAAATTTCCTCATTCTCTTGAAGGTGGATCTCAGAAACCTTCTCCATCCGTATCTTCTGTTTCTCTACTGTCTGTGCCGCTACATTTTGCAAAGGCGGCTTGTCTTGAGATATTTCTGCATTTTGATTGCAGGAAAAAAATAAGCAAGAAGCACAAAATAGAATGATTGATTTTCTCATAGCACTACCTCTCAGAACAAAATTCAGCGGAATCGAAAAATCGCTCATAATAAATATGAAACAGGACAACATACTATAGCAAGTACATTGTCCTGTAATCTAATATGAGACAAATCCTACAGGGATCATCCATTCCTTACCCCGTACTTAACCATCAAAACAAGTGAATATAGTCCAACCATCACCCGTCCAAGTTATCGCAGTGCAATCTCCATCATAATTGTAACGAGTACTACATCCTTCAATTTCCCAGTTACAGTAAGCTGAGGGCACGTATAGAGTAGTTTTGCCTACGCCGTCTTCTTCGTCCTCATATGCGAGAACAGAGTTTGGAACACTCCGCTTTTGTTGCAAAACCGGTCACAGAGCTGTTGTCGTATCGGAATATTCTCTTTTGTAATTGGTTGGGCCGCGTCAGGTGTTGGGAGGTGCTTAACTGCATAGAATGACCAGACAAATTGTATTCCAACCAATCAGTGTCTTGTAAAGACTTTCGATATTGGTCTGGAGACATATTTGTAAATTTAAAAAAAACTCTGATCAGGTGGTTGCTGTCTGTGAATCCACATTTGTCAGCAATCTCATAAATCAGGTCTTTGGTGTCGGCAAGATAGCGTTTTGCTTCTTCCACGCGATAAAAGGACAAATACTTGTGAAAGGATATCCCGATATGTTCGCGGAACAACCGCGTCGCATAGCTCGGTGAAATCCCGAAATGATCGCACAAGACGCTTAAATTTAAGGATGAATTTTTGAACTGGTCTCTCAAAAAACCATCTAATTTTGAAGCCCAAACAGAGTGGGATCTTTTTCTTAAACCCGTGATCTTCTGGAGTTTTTCCAAAAAGAACGCGAGATTCCCTCCTTTCAGGGCATAGTAATCAGCCCCCAAATACATCGCGTCAACAGCAAGGGCGATATTATCCTCGCCCCAAATAATCAGTTTTGATCTCTTCGCCGACTTCCTGATTTTAGAGACTTGCCCAATGCTGTCGAGTAAATCCGTTGAGATGCAGAGGACCGAGGGCCTCATTTCCTTCAAACAACCCCAAAGTCTGTCCTTGCTGTCTATGGTTTCGATGATCTCGATTTCAAAATTTTTCTCTATTTCAGAACGCATTTCGGATAGAAAGACAGAATCGGCGCAGGCCAGAACCATTGATTGACGTGGCATTTACCCCTCCCAAATGCTGCTATCTCGAAAAATATTCCACGATGATTTTGAATAACCTTTCTTGATCGTTCTCTAATAATATTTGTATTGCTGGCAAGCTGAACGTATCCGTCAACCGTTTGAGATGCGAATTGATTTCTTTTTGTGACAACTCACTCGTCGTCACAAGGCTTTTGCCATAAGCCGTGCGGACATGCTTTTCTTTGTCTCCCATGGCAAGTGCCAGAGTCGGTGCTTTGCATATCGCGCGTATGCCATCTATCGTGTCCCGGATGTATTCATGGGTATCAATACTGTTGACAACAAGCACACACGCATCTGGTTTGACACCGAGAAGAAATGCAAGCGAAGATAGAGAATGTGTATTGTGATCATAAACATCATAAGGTATGGTGCCAGATTGTGAACCCGTGATGATAATCTCGGGTTGCTTGTGGTGATTGATTTCGCGCATCTTAAAATCCAAAAACGGCACATAAGATTGCTGAGGCATTTTGAGCGTTGATCCATACCCCATCGGAAAGGCAAAATCCATTTCAAACAGTTCCGAGTGGTGTTCTGTACCAATCTGAGCCACTTTGTAATCAGCCTTTAAGAATGACCGGCGCAAAGCCATCTGCAACGTGAATTTGCCCTGTTGAGAACTCGTACCCATCACAGCGACCACAGGCGCATCGACATTAGGGTAAAGATCATAAGCCTCTTGAGATGCAACGATTTCGTCAAAACCAATATGTGGAAATACAATAGACCGGTTGTTCTGTTCAGCCAATTGATATAAGTCTCGATAGCGATCTGGATCGACGACTTGAAAACTGAAAATATTTAGACCTGCTTCCAATGCCATCTTGATCAGTTCCTTGAGCAAATCTCGCTGTTGTATCCGCATTAACTGATCCACATAGCCCAGGATAAGTGTATCTCCTTCGCGCAATGCTTCAGACAAATTGGGCTGAATACGCAACCCGCACGGTTGTTCTCCTATAACCACGCCCGCATCTTTTCCCACCAACCCCTTTGCTACCGGATCGGCGACAGCAACAATCTCAAATGGCAGCATGTCGCGATAACGCACCAGAGAATGCATTTCTTTATTGTACGGATATAAGACCGCCCTTTTAACCCAACTGTAATCCCTGTCAAGAGATCTCTGCCTCCGTAGGGACTGAACAGCCTGCGAATCAGGTGGTATTTTTTCTGCATTCTCAATGAGTATTTGCCTGATTTCAGATAATGATCGCCCGGGATTTTCCTGAAGTAATCGTCCTACAATCCCTGTAATATGGGGTGCTGCGAAGCTGGTTCCATCGCTGATGATTTCCTTGCCATCCAACCAGCAAAGTCTCTGTTTATTCCCCCTTGCGACAAATTCAATAGTCTGTGCATCTCTGTAAAGGTAGGTATCTGGATGGTAGATATCTCCACCACCAACACCTATGACCTCAGGGAAGACAGCCGGATAGCATTCAAGACCCGCATTGTGCTCGGCAGCAACAATGATCATCCCGGCTTTAACGGCTCGCAGGCATACGTCTCTAAGCCGCTCTTTATAGGATACATCTGTCGAACCCAGGCTCAGATTCAAAACATCCATTTTATTCTCAATCGCCCACTCAATCGCCGCAATTAAAACATCACCGTGGGCAGAGAGTGACGGATCAAAAATCCGAATGCTATACAATTCAGCATCGGGAACCTTCTTTCGAATAATGCCTGCACATGCTGTTCCGTGACCCGCATAATCTTCATAATCGTCAGATTGAATAACATTTCCTTCTTCATTCAATGACAAATTCACACCACCGGCAACTGTTCCTATACCAGGATGAGAACTTTCAATACCACTATCAACAACAGCGATTTTTACACTCATAGCTATTTTTTTTTGTAGGTGGACAGATTGGCTATTTCATATCAAGCAATTGATAATAAAGTTGGACCCACAAATCTCGCTCGCACGCCGGACTTAGCTGTTCCGCTAATTTGAGAGCTCCTTCTGACAATTTCTGTGTTAGAGTGTCGTTCGTCAAAATCATCTCTATTGCATGGGCAAGCCGAGTGGGATCATCAGGTGGTACAAGCAAGGCACTTTCGCCATCTACCAACACATCTTTCATGCCGTCAGTCGCCGTAGAAACAATCGGAAGGCCAACAGCGGCGGCTTCTAAAAGAGCATTTGGAAGTCCTTCGTATTTAGAGCACTGCACATACACATTCATGTTTAATAGCTGTGCTTGTACACCTGCTTTATCCAAGAAACCCGTCATATCGACTTCGCTATCTAGAGCTTGTTGTTTAATCAACGCGGTAATTTTGGCTTTTTCGGTGTCTATGGCATTTGCCTTTGTGGGATTAGAATATTCGGCAAATTCGCCGACCAGTAGAAGCTTTCGGCGGTGTTTTGGGTCTATTTTAGCATACGCAGAAATAAGTAAGGACAAGTTCTTCTTACTGCGAAATATGGCAACTGTCCCTATCGTACCGGAGTTTTCTGCCTCTGGTCTCCATTTTGGAAATGTTGTGGCATCTATTGAATTGGGTATAAATGACGATCTATTCTCAATATCTGAAATCACAGAAACATTGTCTAACAACGCACTATTGACGGAGGTAATCCAGGACGCTCTTTCTACTGCGGCAGAGATATAAGGGAAGTAATCGAGATTCGCCAGCAGACCAAAACCATCAACACCTCGTATGCTCGCAATAACAGGTCTCTTTGTACGCCCAGCAACAAGGATGCAGGGATATGCGATAGGCAAGAAAAAGCCATGAAATATGTCAAAGGATATCAAGTCGTCGTAATGTTTGATGGTCAGAAACATCGCCTGTTCTTTACCAGATACAGATGCCCCAGTGGATACGCGATATAAATGAATACCATTCTCTGTGACGGGTGTTGGTATATCATCGGAAAAAGGCGTTGAGGTATCTGGTACAAAGACGTGAACATCAAATCCCAATTCCACAAGATATGTCGCAATCCGTTGTGCTGACCGACCGACTCCTCCCTTATCCGGCGGATACTGCCAGGTTGCAAAACAGACTTTGATAGGATCGGCATACTTAGCCATTATTCCTCCTTCTTGCTTTTATGATGGTCTTCAGTGCATCACAAACGCGATCCAATATCGCCTCTTCTTCCAGTGCAATTATATTGATCAATTCGATCATTCTTCCCAGAATCGCAGCATCTTTTGTCAGGACATACTTAAAAGACATCGCACGCAATTTCTCTGTCTCTTTTTTCACGCCTGCATAAGCCATAGACAAGGCATGAGATGAACTTAAAAACCCGTGTTGTTCCAAAAAATGAAGGCGTTCTTGCATGCATTGTTTGTGTTCCCAAAGTGTGTGAAAAATGAGGCGGTTAATATCGCTCGCATTCTTGGCAAAAAACGAAAGATAATTCTGAATAACCCGATATGTCGCAAGACCATACGCATAGTTTTTAACACGCGAAAAACTTCTAAATCTTTTTGACGTATTTACGGCATAGAGATAATCTTGTAATTGCTCAAGCACGACTTCAAGTTCGAATTCATAGTATGCATTATCGAGATATTTAAACATCCGTACTCTGCAATCCTGTTCATTGCGCGATATAGAATTTATATGCGCTTGCTCGAAATTAAAAAAAGGGACCTCACTTGATGTGTAATTTCCCTTTGCGTCAAAGCCCAAGATCGTAAGGGTTTGGTTTGGTGCGTCATATCCGTAAATAAGCAATTCACGGGTGTAATGCCGACTGTGGTACAATGCCTTGTTAGGTATATAAAACTCGTCAACATCCATCTGGACATATAGATCCTCATCAATGGCGTCTATAACAAAATCTACGATTTTTTTGTACGCCTTGCGAATGACATTATGATGCACGATTTGGGTCTGCAACCAGGGCGATACAGCCATATGATATTTGGGATAGCGATAAAAGTTGAATTTTTGTTTTTCGTCTGTTTGAAATTCCATCTGGATGTAATGGCTATAAAACCAGGGAAGATAATCATCCGAGATTGCCAATATGGACAGGGGATAAGCATGGTGAAGTGCGCAAGTGATTCGGGGCATTCCGATTGGCAATTCTTTTTTCATTTTTTTCCACAAATTAGGAGATCTCAGGAAATCCAATTCTGAAAATTTTCCGAAACAACAAGAAACCCGTTTTCCACCAATTCATTGACGTTGTTCAGCTTTCTCGAAGTTATTTGTTTGATCTTCAGATTGGGGTGGCGTTTCAGGACTTCGTAGTACCGCTTATATTCTCGTGAGTTCATTGAGTAATTCTCTTCACGAACCGCCCTTTGAGTGAGGCTTTCAAAACCCTCAATGAATTTGAAATGGTAGAGCACAGTTGTAATATCTGCGATATACCCATTTTCGATTTTATGAGAAGACTGGCACATAGGCTCAATTTCATCATCTAAAAAAATAAGCGGATGTTTCGTCAATGAACAATCCGCGCCAAAAAGTGTTTGCCTTATGCCACCTTTGTAGTGGGTAATCTTTTCGTTAGAAACAAAATTATGAGGACAAAATTTGGCATCTGAATACACTTTTTTAGTTATCTCCGACAAATCGTAATAATTGCAAGTAGCCATTAAGGATGTCGATTCTGCGTTGGGCAAATTTCCCAATGTATCCTCAGAAAACATATCGAGCATTTGTGCCACAACTGCAGTAAATGAATGCGCGTTTAAGTAAGCCAAAAAATCTGTGATGCCGATTTTGTCTGATGAAGGAAAGTCGAATAGTTCGTCGATATCGACGTAAAGCGACCATCTGTTTTTTCCGAACCGTCGAATCAAATATTCCTTCATTTGATATTTATATTCTTTATACGGCAGCGCGGTAGAAAAGATGGATATTTTAGGATACTGCCTGGCAATGGCAAGCGTCCTGTCTTTTGAGCCATTATCTAAAAAAACAATATGTCTGATTCCAAGCTCCAAATAATGTTCAATAAATGTTCGCATGTAGGCTTGCCCATCGCGAACGAGACACAACACAATCAGTTCATCAGGATTATAGTCTATTCTTGAAGGTCCGTAGATATGATTGATATATGGACCAATAGGAGATAAGGCTTTGTTTTTAGGCATCGTTTTCATTTGACGTTAGCAAAATATCGGCGAGTTTCTTCAGCTCCATTTAGAGAAATATTATGATGCAATGGTTCTTTGGTCAGGCCGTGCTGTATAGACTCAGCCAGACAAAATGGATTCAACCTATCACTTGCTATACACTCGACAAGTCCTAATGCCGCCATTCTCTTTGCTCTGAATTTTTGATCGCTGACGAGAGAACCTGGGACCAGAATGGCTTTGGTGCGCGTTTCCAGGATATTCATGCAGGTATTATATCCTGCCCGGCTGATGGAAAGATCAGCACACTGCATCCATTGGAGAAAGTGGGATGTAAACCGGTCAATTTGGAAAGGACCGCCATTGCACATGCATTTAAGATCAGCATATTGTACTTGTGGCATAAAAGGGCCTGTGAATATGACCATTTTTTGGTTTTCAATAATGTTTTTTTGAGACAAATACAGCCATGCTCTGATGCACGGTTTGATCAGATTATAACCATCAGCCCCACCACCTGCACTGACCAGCACGCTGTTCTGTTTCTGGAACCTACTATCAACGTCTTTGAATGGTTCTACAACATACCCCGTGTAGTGAATCGGTATGTGAATCTTGTTCGTATAGGGAAAATGATCCTCCAACCGGGTCAATTGGGGGTCTGCGTGTATCAAGAGCGCGTGAAAGTGCCGATTCAAAATCGAATAAACCCGATCAGCATTTTGTGTGCGCCTTGGCACATCGCGCAGCGAACATATAATGCGAATATTGAGGTTAATAGATCGCGCTTTGCAGATGGCGGCAAGCAATTCACTGGCGAGTTCCCAACGGGCAAAAGGGAAGTATTCGATGATAAAAATATCAGGGCAAATACGGGTAACCACTCTATTCAGTGACTGCTTCCGCGCTTTTAATACTGTCTGGATATCATATCCAGTTTCCGAGGTTAAGCGCCCGGAAGTCAGGTCTTTGAAGACAGGAGTCAGATGATATGTTTGCACCGAAGCTGGCAGCGTCGCCCCTGGCACTGGTCTGCCGCCGTCAATAAAATAAACGTCATATTCGTCAGCCAATGCGCGAATGATCTGGCGATTGCGAAAATGATGCCCTACACCTACGAGATGTTGGCTATAAAAAATTAGTCTCTTTCTTCTTGTCACACTTCGGTCCCACTTGTATTCATTCAGGATATTTTGGATTTTATGAACTCAGCAATGCTATTTACGGTCTCAAAAACACCCATGATTAACTCTTCATCAGATATTTCTATCTCAAAAGCCTTTTCAAGGCCAACGATCACTTCCATCAGTGCCATTGAGTTCCCACCTAATCCTTCACCAAATAATATATCATTATTGTCCATTTCATCTGGAGCAATACTAAGCTCTAATGAATCAATAACCACGCTTTTCACTTTATTTTTAATTGAGTTCTTCATGAGCATAGATGATATTGAATAGAGAGATATATAAAAAATAGTGGCGAAATTTTGCTTCGGAATGTAATTTAAGCCATCGAATAAGCAAGTTATTTCCATTCCATTTTTTTCCATTTTGAGGAGGGTAAAGGAGTGTATCAGGAAAGTTTAAGCCAGAGAATATCGCGTGAACTGCGTTGGCTACGCGAGCAGGATGATTGTCTTACACTGGAGTATATTGCAAGCTGTTCAGGTGTCCCACAATCAACGGTGCATCGCGCAATTCAGGGAAATGCGCGACTTCAACGTCGTACAGCGTTGAAGTTAGCTGAATTTATCAAAAAAGAGACAAAGAGTAAGATATCGATAGATTACCTTTTGAATGCGAATGGTCTTGCCGCTGAGGTCTTGAAAAAGGGAAAAAATTGTGAGCACACAGACCAGGATTATTCAGGTCTCAATCTATCGTTATCAGATCATTCACAATCGGTTTTCACTCGTTGTAATTTTAGCAGGGCCAATCTCACCAGAGCGATTTTTCGAGGAGCCAAATTTCTGGACTGTACCTTCGATCATGCCCAGATGATGGGCGCAGACTTTTCCAGGACGACCGTTGAAGGTTGCACGTTCTTTCGCACTGATGGCAGAGTATCCGACTGGACAGATGCATATCTTACAGAATCAAATTTTAGAGATTTTATTCACACGGGGATCAACTTTACGCGGCTCAGGACAGGTACGCACGTTCGCTGGCTCTCAGATTCGTATAAGGGCGGATTTATTGGGACGGATGCAGACTTATCGGGGTTTTGCTGGTTTCCGCATACCCATGCATTTGCGTCTGAATTGTTTCTCCAAAATGCAAAGCAAAGGCCAGAATGGAAGGTGATGGCTGGAGGTGTGGATATCAATGCCCGCGGGGCTGGCATGTGCTGGCTTGGCCTTATCTGGCACACAAACACGTACTTTCAGTATTCTGAACGGGAAGAAATATGGGGTGTGTTACTCCAAAATCCCGCGTGGGGATTCAACTGGCATTTGAAGCTGGAACGGGATATCAAGTACCCTTTTTTGGTTGACATTTACGGAGAAAATTATCGCGATTGGCCTGCTTTGCTCACATTATATGCCCAGCTTGAGAATCGCGAATTTCAACTTGATGGCGTGCAGTACAAATTCACGCGGCTTGCACATGCAGTACCCGTGGATGTTTGTCCACCCGAAGAAGAGAAACAGCTATTTCTCAAACCCAGAACCTTAAAATGTCGCTTAGAGGAAGTTTTATTCGAGCAATTTCAGGCTGGGAAAATCAACTGACAAAAATTTTAGCGAAAACAAGCGGTCACAGTTAGCGGCTAAAATGAAACAAAAAAAGGGTTACGTCACCTCGGCGTAACCCTTTCTGGTTTGAGGTTCGTAATTTTTAGTGATCGTCATGATCGTGATCGTCGTGAATGGCGTATTCCGCTGTTCTGGCGTCCAGTTGTTCCCGGCTGATCAAGCCCCTATCAATGAGCAATTCTTCGAGGGAAGCGATCCATCGGGCATAGTAGCTCGATGGGTTGTTGTTTTGTTCTGCTATCGCGATTTCCGAAGCCAATTGGGAACTGAACTCTCGCCATTCGTAGAGGTCTTTTTCGTTGAGTGCAACGGCAAGGCCAAAAGCGCGCGCTTCCCAGGGCGCCTGAAAAACGAGTTCTCCATTTTCTCTGGGCAGGGCGATTTGTGTTTCCATGGTGGCGATGTTTTTGTCGGCTTTTTGCGTCATTCCAGCCTCACTTTGAAGGCGATTCGATTTTGGCGACGCCGATCATTGCGTCGCGCGTGACAAGTGAGATGAGTTGTTCTTCGGTGTAGTCTTCTGTGCCAGCAGGGCGTTCGGGCAGGACCATGTAGCGGAGGTCCGAGTTGCTGTCCCAGACGCGGATTTCTACGGTATCGGATAGATTGAGGTTAAATTCCCGCAAGACGGCTCTTGGCTCTCGTACGGCACGCGAGCGGTACGCGTAGGATTTGTACCAGTTCGGAGGCAAGCCGAGCACGGACCAGGGATAACAAGAGCACAGGGTGCAGACGACGAGGTGGTGGACATCTGGGGTGTTTTCCAGTACGACTATTTTGGCTCCCTGCGCGCTGTCAAACCCCAGTTCGGCAATTGCCGCTCTACCATCTTCAAGCAGCCGTCGCTTGTAGTCCGGGTCGGTCCAGGCGCGGGCAACCACTTTGGCGCCGTTGAGAGGACCTACGTCTTTTTCGTATTTTTCTACGATTTCGTCTATAATCTCCGTTGTAAGCAATCCCTTTTCAATCAGGAGCGATTCGAGCGCTCTGGTGCGCAGAGCAGTGTCGGTTTGGGAAACAGTGTTCATAAAAAATCCTTTTGTGCTTGGGGATGGTTAAACGGGTTCCAGATAGCTTTCCCACATGTCCAGATAGACGGCACTTTTTGTTTCGGCAGCGTTACCCCATAGTTCGGAGGCTTCAAAGCGCACGGCGTATAAGGGTTGCTGGCGGTTTGTACATCCTGTGGGCAGTTCGGCGTCCTGGAGATTGTAGATGCCGTAGTAATTGGTGACGGTGCCGTATTTGCCTCTTACGTATCGGGGAAGCCGGGTGTGGCCTTCGGAGTGGATATTGCGCGATCTTACGCGGTCGCCATTGGAAAATTGCGGCTGGATGTCCGTTTTTTGTTTGGGTGGATTAGCGGGACGGGATCGTTTGAGTTCTGCTCTGACGGCATCGGGATCGGGATGTACCGGAGTTTCGGCATTGGGATTGTTCCGCAAGAGTGCCATCCGCGTTTCCATTTCTTCCGGGGTCAGGACGCCAGCGTCGATCAGTCCTTTGATACGGGAGTACAGCCATTTTTCGTAATAGCTGGATGAGAGGTAGTGCGCGGGGTCCATGTTTTCGATGTTGTTGCGGGAGCCTCCGGGAATCGGCACAGGTGTGGCTACGGATATGGCGAGTACCCGGCTTTCCCAGGGATGGTGAAATAAGGGTTCGTTTTCTTCGCGCTCTATGGGACCAAATCCATGCATCCCGCCCATGTCGTGAATGCCGTCCATGTTTGCTCCTGTTTTTAGCTGTTGTGTATATTCACTGGGTTTCCGAGAGGGGTCATAGTTTAATTTGTACTTGAGACTTTGTCAACTGTGCAATCAAGGATCAAAGCACGAGCAGAACGCCAGCTACGCAGAGCGCAACGCCTGTGAGAATGCGGAGCGTAATTTGTTCTTTGAGAAAGATTACGGCCAGGATGAGTGCGAGGACGGGTGTTGCAGTTGTTACTGTTGCTGTTTTGGCGGGTCCGATGAACAGAACAGCTTCGACGTAGAAGAAAGATCCGAAGCCCATGCCAAAAAGGCCGGTTATGGCAATCAGAGCAAATGTGCGCCATCCGATGTCGCGCAGGTTGCCGCGTCCCTGATTGAGCCGCCAAATGCCAAATAATGATAGGGCTACGAGCGGCATTCGTACGCTGTTGGCCTGAATACTGGTGAGATGTGCCATCGCAGGTTTGAGCATGGTGGTGCTTAAACCCCAGAGTAAAGATGTGATAAGGGCAAAGGCTATCCCGCGTTTGAGGCGAATGGGTTGTTCTTGTGTGTCCTGGCGTTTTTGACGCGGTCGTTGAGAGAGTAAGATAACACCGGATGCCGCCAACACACATCCAAAAATAAAGGTATGGGTGACGGGTACATCGAGCAACAATTGCTCCCAAATTAGCGTTGTAATTGGAAGCGTGCCAACCAGTGCCATTGTGCGCGATACGCCAATTTCTTTCATGGCGTGTAAATAGAGTTGATCGCCAATGACAATGCCGATGAATACGGAGCCGATCAATAGTCCCCATTCGTGCAGCGGTACGTCGGTGAGTGTGGATAGAGGGGGACCAAAAGGGAGCAGCATCCAAAAGAAAGGACCAGAAATCCCACAACGGATGGCTGTGATGAGTGCCGATGGCTGGTGCTGGGATAGCGTTCTTAAGACGAGGCTGGTGGATGCCCATACCAGTGACGCCCCAAGTGCAACTCCTTCGCCGTAATTGATCACCCTCGCGCTCCGTTGTGTATAAAAAAGGGTTATGCCGAGCGGCATAACCCTTTCTGTGTTCTATGTGAGAATTTATGGTGCCGAAGGTGGGATTCGAACCCACACGGGCCTAAGCCCACGGCGCCCTGAACGCCGCACGTCTACCAATTCCATCACTTCGGCACCCGATCCAGTGTGAAGGCAAATATATCAAATCGCTTATGGGTTGTCAAGACGGTGAGCGCGTCGCAGCCTCCGCATTATGGCAGGGCAGCGAGGGCGGCGAATAGTGCTTTGATATAGCCCACGGAGTAAGCCAGTCCGCCAGTGATGGGTGCGTTGTCGCCTTCGAGTCCGGGAATGTGGTCGGGATTCAGGCAGCCATCAAAGCCCACGCGGTTGAGTTCGAGCAAGAGCTTAAACATGTTCATGTCGCCGTCGTCGAGCAGGGTTTCTTCAAAACCGCGGGCTGTGGCGAATGAGCCGCGCACATTGCGGAAGTGTACCATAAAGATGCGACCTTTGCGGCCGTAGTTGTTAATTTCGTCGAGGACGAGCGGTGAGCCACCGGCTTCGGCGCGGGTGCCACAGCAGTAGAGGTAGCCCACTTGTGCGCTGGGAAAGGCGTCGATGACGCGGTGAAATCCCAGGCCGCCGAATGGGGTGTCCGGGTTGGGAGAGTCGGAGGGGTGAATGGCGAGCTTAATCCCGGTTTCTTCGGCTATGGGCACGAGGTTTTCATAGACGATGCAGAAGTGTTTCCACCAGTCTTGCAGGGCTTCGTAATCGGGTGTTTCGGGCACGGGATTGGTCAATGCCTGACTTTCGCCGCGCGAGAGATATCCTCCGCGGTGTTCAGATCGGTAGCGAAACATGAGTTCGTTAAAGGTGTCGCCCCAGAATCGCTGTCGGGCAATGGGTACGCCTGCTTCGCCAAGTATGCGCAGTGCCGTACAGGTATTTTCGAGTTCTTTTTCGCCGCCGGGCTGATCAGTCATAAATTTTTCCGTGATATTTGGCAGGCTGACGCGGTTGATCGACAGGCCCCAGGACTGGATTTTTTTCTTCACTTTTAGAAGTTCATCCAGGTCGGGATACCCCTGTTCTGCAACGCCGGGAATGTCCGTATCAGTTCCAAAATCGAGGGCGTCAGCGCCGAGTTGGGTGACAAATCGCAGATACGAATCGGAGAGTTCGCGGTGCCAGACGGAAATTTTCATGAAGACCTCCTTGTGTTGATGGTTCTCAGTGTGAGCCAAAGCGTATAGACCGCGCAGATTAGCAGGGCTGCGGTTACGAGATGGAGTACTTGAAATACGCGGGGTAATCCGCCATAAGCCAGGGCAATGCCAGTGGCTGCTTGAAACAGAATGAGGGCGAATGCGAGGTGGCTGCTCACTTTGAGCAAGCCTCCTATTGCATTTTTGTGTATGATATAGATGAGATAAGCGGCAACGGCAATTACCACCCAGGTGAAGGAGCGGTGGATGTGATCCATAAGGCCAATATTGGCGATCCATGCACTGCGAGCGACGCCCTCGCTGTTTTTGATGTAGGGATCGATGGCTTCGCGCACCTGTGTGCCGAGTAGCATTTGAAGGCATACGATGATAAAGAGCATGGCCGAGAGGCGGGCGAGTAATTTGGGGGTGGGCAATGTGGCGGGAAGGCGGATGTCAACGGCGCGAAATGTGACGTAGAGCAACAGGCATAAGAGTACCATCGCGCCTGCCATGTGCAGGGTGATCATGCCGGGTTTGAGACCGGATTGTACGACTTGCCCGCCGAGCCAGCCTTCAAAGCCGACGAGGAAGACGGCTATTAGCGATCCGTAGAAGATGGCGGGATGTGTTTTTCGATATGGGATGGCGCGCAAAAAGGTGGCGATGACCAGCAGGCCGATGATCATGCCGATGAGGCGGTTGATGTATTCGATCCACATTTTGACCGGGTTGAAGTCTTCGATATTTAGTCCGCGTTCTGCGAGATAGACCCGGTCGATGTCGTCAATACTCGAGGGCGGGAACCAGCAGCCCCAGCATCGAGGCCAGTCGGGACATCCCAGGCCCGCACCTGAAACGCGCACGAGACTGCCAACGCCGATGAGCAAGAGGATCGCAACGAGGGTGGTGATGGCGGTTTTTTGGAATGCGTTCATAAAACCTGCTGACTACTGCTTCTCTTTTAACATTTCGTTGATGGCTTTGCGAACTGTGCGCCGCCACGCCCATTCGGACATGTCGTCCCAATTGTCAGTATTTTTGGGTTTGCGAAAATACAGGTAGAGTTCAATACCCATATAGACCCAAAATGCGAGAAAAATAAAGATGAAGAGCCAGATCATAGTATATTGCGAAGTCACGAAACGGTGTTATGTTATAGCGATAAGTAAAGATAAGGAAAAAGATTGCACAAGCAACTGTTAGGAGGAGAGATGGAGTATAGCATTTTGAGAGGGACGGGTATTCGCGTGTCGCGTATATGTTTGGGAGCGATGACATTTGGAGATCAGGCCGATGAGGCTACGTCTATTCGCATGGTGGATACGGCTCTGGATGCCGGTGTGAATTTTATCGATACGGCTGATACTTATGTGAATGGCGTGTCCGAGGAAATTGTGGGTAAGGCACTCAAGGGCAAACGCGATCGGGTGGTTCTGGCGAGCAAGATCGCCAATTTTGTCGGGGAGGACGAGATTAAGGATCAGGGGTTGCACCGCTGGCATGTGATTCGAGGAGTGGAAGCGTGTTTGAAGCGGTTGCAGACCGATTGTCTGGATATTTTGTATTTGCACAAGCCCGATTGGAATACGCCTCTTGAAGAGACGATGGCGGCGTTTGACACTTTGGTACAACAGGGCAAGATCATATATGTGGGGATGTCGAATTTCGCTTCGTGGCAGGTGATGAAAGCGCTTTGGAAATGCGATGTGAATAATTGGGCGCCGCCTGTGGTTTTGCAGGTGCCCTATAATTTGATTACGCGGAGTATCGATGAGGAGTGCGTTGCGTTTAGTCGTGAAATGAATATTGGGATGGCTGTATATAATCCGCTTGCAGCGGGTATGCTGACGGGCAAACACACGCGGGGTACTGAACCGGCAGAGGGTACGCGTTTCGATTTGAATCGGGATTATTACGGCAGGTTCTGGTATGATCGCAATTTTGACGCGCTTGATGAATTGAAGCAGATTGCACATAATGCGGGCAAGACGATGATTGAATTGTCTTTGCAATGGCTGATGTCTCAGTCAATTGTCGATTCGATGATTTTGGGCGCGAGCAAGTTGGAATATCTGACGCACAATATTCAGGCCGCAGATGGGCGTTTGGATGAGGATGTGTTAAGGGCTTGCGACGCGGTGTGGCGCAATGTGCGCGGGGGGCATTTTCCGTATAATAGGTGAGATGAGAAGTGTGAAGTGTGAAGTGTGAAGGGAACAAACCTGATGATATCAAGGTCGAAATTTATATGCAAACCTTAAAATGCAAAGTGTAGTGTATTCTTATGCTTTCTCGAATTACATATTTAACCTGTGCCCTCCTTTTTGGCCTTGTTTCGGAAAGCGCGTGGGGGCAAGAGACGGATTATCGCACGTTGTGGGCGCGGGGCGATTATACCGAGGCGGTGAAAGTGCTCGAGCGGGCGTCTTATCATCCGCGGTCAACGCGGCGAGATTATGCCGAATTGCTGGTGTTGACAGGTCGCGTTGACGAAGCGATCGCGCAATTGGAAGGGCTTTCGACAAGTTCGCCCGATGTGTCCGTGCGATTGGTCGAGTTGTACCGCATGCGCGGTCGGATGGGCGATTATGGTCTGGCATTGATGAAGGCCGAGCGCCAGGTGCAATTGTTGTCGGAATATCGCCCTGATGTCGATGATTTTCTCGCGGCTGCGCGGCTGCGCGAGTTGAAGGGCGAAGATCCAAAATCGCTGTTGCGATTTTACAATTTGATGGCTCAGGCATTTCCCAATAGCGTGCCTGTGTTTATTGCGGCGGGTAAGCTATCTCTGGACAAACGCGCTTTTGATGTGGCGGCCGAGAAATACGGTGCAGCGCTTGCGTTGGATCCCGAAAATCAGGAGGCTTTGGCGGGGTTGATGTGGTGTTATTACCACGCGGGCGATGATCGGGTTTTGGAAGTGATGGCGCAACTTTTCGCCCTCAATCCGAATCATCTGGAGGTCCGGCGGTTGCAAGCCGAGCAATTGTTGGGTCGCAATGAGTCACATGCCGCGCTTGCGGTGCTGGATTCTATCCTGTCTGTTAATCCAAACCACCTGAAAGCGCTGGGGTTAAAGGCAGCGGCGTTTTTTTTATTGGACGATTCGGCAACGATGGAAAAAATGCAGGAACGGGCATTGGCTTTTAATGGGTATTTTTCAGGTGCTTTTCGCATTCCCGGGCGCATTGCGTCTCGGCAATACCGGTTTGAAGAAGGGCGTGCTTTTCAAGCGCGTGCATTGGAAATTGATGCAAAAGATGTTGAGGCGCGTTTGCTGTTGGCGTATGATTTGTTGCGGTTGGGAAAAGATGCCGAGGCGCGAAGCGAGTTGGAGCGTGTTTTTGCGGCTGATCCATATAGCGTGCGGGCGTATAATTTGCTCGAGGCTGCCGATGCGATCGATGGTTTTGTGACGATATCGCGGGGTATTTTCAAGTTGCAATTGCCCAGACAAGAAGCCGAGGTGATGTCCGATGGATTGTTGGGTCTGCTCAATGAAGCGGCTTTGTACTATCAGAGAAAATACAATATTGAATTGCACACGCCCGTGGTGGTGCAGGTATTTGACGATCACGATGTGTTTATGGTGCGGTCGGTTGGGCTGCCGGGCAATGCGGGGCATTTGGGCATTTGTTTTGGGCGGTTGGTCACGATGGATTCCCCTCGGGCGCGACCACCTGGCACGATGAACTGGCAACAGGTGTTGTGGCACGAGTTTGTACATGTGATTACGCTGCAAAAGACCCACAATCGCATGCCGCGCTGGTTGTCAGAGGGGATTTCGGTCTATGAAGAGACGCAAAAAGATGTGTCGTGGGGACAGCGGCTGAGTCCAAATTTTAAGCATATTGTGGATGGCGAGGGATTTCCGGCTGTAGGCGATCTCGGGCGGTTTTTTACGGATCCAGAAACGCCGATGCATCTGATGTATGGGTATTTTGTATCGGGCGAGTTTGTGGCTTTTTACGTGAATCACTACGGCCACGATGCATTGGTGAAGGCACTCGACCGCATTGGCGATGGTATGGAGGCTGTTGAGGCGTTGATTTCGGCCAGTGGTGTTTCTGCCCGTCTTATGGATGAGCGGTTTATGGAATATCTGGGGAATCGATGTGCGCCTCTCAAGGCTATGTCCAAAAATTCGGAGTTTCGCCAGAAATTAAATGCAGGGAAAGAGGCAGTTGAGGCAGAGAACTGGGCGGATGCAGAGCGATTTTTTCTCAAAGCGTATGCTCTGTATCCAGACTATGTTGCGGAAGATGCGCCTTTGCGGCTATGGGCGGATGCAGGGGTGGTGCGTGGGGACCCAAAGTGGCATCGCAAAGCCTTGAAAAAGCTCGTTGAATGGGATGCGAAGGCGCCTGAAGCCTGTCTGGCATTGAGTGGATTTTATGTGGAGGATAAAGACTGGACGGCTGCGCTTGCGGTGCTGGAGCGGGCATTGGCGGTGCGTCCGTTTCAGGTTGAGATTCTGGCGCGAAGAGCAGAGGTACACGAGATGTTAGCGGACTGGGATGCGGCTATTGCCGATTGGCGTCGGTTGATTTATCTGGATGTACCGGGGCGAGCCGCGCATCGGCTCAATCTGGCGGAGGCTCTGGCAAAAAAGGGTGAGGTTGTGGCTGCAAAAGCCGAGGTGCTCGCGCTGTTGGAAACCATGCCGCATTTTTGGGATGCGCAACAGTTGTTGTTGGAATTGGTGGATGCAAAGTATCCGCAGATGAACGCAGATGGACACAGATAAAAGATAAGGGGTTGGGGACTGGTTGGAGGTTTTACAATGAGGATTTTACTGGCGTGTTTTTTGGTGCTGTTGATGCCCGAGTGGGATGTCGATGCACAGTTCGGGCGCAGACGGCGAGGCCCTCTTGAGCGGATGGAACGCGATATTTTTCCGGGCAATACGTTTACGTTTTGCCGCATTGAGTATTCGAATTATACGGGTGATGATGATTGGGGATATCGACGGCGGCGGGGCAGTTGGTCGGTGGATTATCCCGAGTCGGATGAGAATTTTTCACTGCGGCTATCTCAAATTACAACGCTCAATGTCAATCGCACAGAAGACGGGCAGTTTAAGCATGTGATTGTGCGTCTGGACGATCCCGAGTTGTTTAAGTATCCTTTTGTTTATATGCTCGAAGTGGGGCGGATGGCGCTGAGTGTGTCCGAGCAGGAGGGGTTGCGCGAGTATTTGTTGCGCGGTGGTTTTTTGCTGGTGGATGATTTCTGGGGGGATGATGCATGGCGAAATTGGGTGTACGAGATTTCTCAGGTGTTGCCGCCCGATGAATTCCCCCTGGTGGATATTCCGCTGGATCACGAGTTGTTTCACATTGTGTTTGATATTAAGGAGGTGCCACAGGTGCCGGGTCTGGGGAGTTTCTGGGAGTGGCAATTGACGGGGATTACTTATGAGGGCTGGGCCGGGCGTTATGACGAATACGGTTCTGAGGCGCACTGCAAAGGCATTTTTGATCGGGACGGACGGTTGATGGTGGTGGTGATGCACAATACAGATTTGGGTGATGGCTGGGAGCGCGAGGGCGAGAATTACGAGTACTTTCGCAATTTTTCCGCGCCGAAGGCGTATCCGATGGGTATTAATATCGTGGTGTATGCGATGACGCATTGAGGACGAATAGACGAATAGACGAATCCCACCCCGCCACCCAAATTCAGTGCGAGCTTCAATTCGTTGATTCGTTGATTCGCAGATTCGTTGATTCGAAACATTTGAGGTGACTTTTGGGAGAAACCATTCAAGTTCGAGAAACGCCATTTGAGGCTGAGGCGATAGACAAGTTGCGCGATGGTCGAGCGCGGATGATGGAGCAGATTCGCAAGGTGATCGTCGGGCAGGATGAGGTTATTGAGTCGTTGCTGATTGTGTTGTTTAGCGGCGGTCATTGTTTGTTGACGGGGGCGCCGGGTTTGGCGAAGACGCTGCTGGTGCGTACGATTGCGAAGATTTTGGATTTGGATTTTAAGCGCGTGCAGTTTACGCCGGATCTGATGCCTTCGGATATAACGGGTACAGAGATTATCGATGAAGACCGAGTGGGCGGGCACCGCGAGTTGCGGTTTATTCCTGGTCCTGTTTTTACGCATATTTTGCTGGCTGATGAGATTAACCGCACGCCGCCCAAGACGCAGGCTGCATTGCTGGAGGCGATGGAGGAGAAGCAGGTGACAATAGGGGGTAATTTGCACGCGCTGGAGCAACCGTTTTACGTTTTGGCAACGCAGAATCCCATTGAGCTGGAGGGGACCTATCCACTACCCGAGGCGCAGTTGGATCGTTTTATGATGAATATCTGGATCGATTATTTGGCGGAGGATGAAGAGTTGGATGTGGCGACGCGCACGACGGCGATGGAGGCTGAAGAGGTCGAGCCTGTGTTTTCGGGTGCAGATATGCTCGATTTTGCCAGGTTGGTGAGAATGGTTCCGGTTGCCGAGCCTGTGGCGCGTTATGCGGTGCAACTGGTGCAGGCGAGCCGCCCGGGGGATGCGGCACCGGATTTTGTGACTTCATGGGTGAGTTGGGGCGCGGGTACACGCGGCGTGCAGGGGTTGTTGCTGGGGGCGAAGGCGCGGGCACTACTCAAGGGGCGATACCACGTTTCTTTTGGCGATGTTCAAGCAGTTGCGCCCAATGTGTTGCGCCACCGCATTTTGACCAATTTTAGAGCCGAAGCCGATCGCGTAAATGCCGAGGATGTTATCAATCGGCTGCTGGAGACTATTCAACCGCCAGAAGCGGATCTGGTGTAGGCTAACTACTAATGCAAAATTCCATTTACACATATCTCGATCCGGCAGAATTGGCGCGTATTGCGGATTTGGAGCTTTTGGCGCGTACGGTTATTTCCGGGTTGCAGGGCGGGGCGCATCGCAGTATTCACCACGGGGCGTCGGTCGAGTTTGCCCAGTATCGTCCCTACGCCTGGGGTGATGATTTGCGCTTTGTGGATTGGCGACTGTACGGTCGGAGTGATCGGCTGCATGTGAAGCAGTTTCAAGATGAGCGCAATTTGCGTTCTACTATTTTGCTGGATTGCAGCGCGTCTATGGACTATGGTTCGGGAGAAGTGAGTAAGTTTCGGTATGCGCAGATGCTGGCGGCGTGTCTGGTGATGCTGGCTTCTGGTCAGGGAGATGCCGTGGGTTTTGCGGCTTATCATCGGGAGTTGATTGCACATGTGCCAGCGCGTCGTCGAGATGGGCAACGCCATCGCATTTTGATGGAGATCGACAATTTGAGTCCCGCGGGTGAAGAGACGGATACGGCGGGGACGCTGCGGGTGATGGGCGATGTATTGCCTGCACGGGGCATGGTGGTGTTGATCGGCGATTTGTTGCATCCGGCAGATGAGATGATTGTGCATTTGCGTTCCCTGAGGGCACAGCGTCACGATGTGCTGGTGCTGCAAGTGAGCGATCCGGCTGAGCAGACGTTTCCCTTTGATCGGTCGGTGACGCTGGTGGATGCCGAGGACAGTCGCGAGCAATTTGCCGTGCCAGAGGAGGTGCGCGAATCCTATTTGGAAAATCGCAGGCGACATTTTAACGCGATAAGAGAAGCGTGTTTGGCAGCGGAGATCGATATTGAAGAGTTCGCGTGTTCTGAACCCTTAGATATGGCGTTGCATCAATTTTTACATCGGCGCAACGATGGGCTGATCACGCCGAGCAGGCGGTCGGGAGGTGTGTGATGGGGTTGCTGGTCCCGCTATTTGCATTTGGCGTTGCGCTGATTGGCATTCCCTATTTTGTGCATCGCATTCGCCGTCCCGAGCGCGAGACTGTGCGGTTTAGCAGTTTGATGTTTGTGCCCGATGTTAAGCGCGAGGTGATTGAGCGCAGGCGCGTTCAACACGTTGTGTTGATGTTGTTGCGAATGGCTGCGTTGGTTGCCCTGGCACTTGCGTTTGCGCGGCCTTTTCAAGAGATGATGTTGGATGCTGAGGCGGTGTCTTCGGGAACGACTGATCATGTGATTGCGATGGATGTTTCGCTGAGTATGGGATATGACGGGGTGTGGGAGCGTGCGAAGATGAGGGCGAAATCCTTGCTGGAGACTGTGGAGCCGGGGGATCGGGTTGGATTTGTGCGATTTGCACAGCAGGCCGTGGTGGATGTGCCGCTTTCGGGTGATGTGGCAGATGTTCGACACGCTATTGAGATCGCCGATGTGACGTGGGGACATACGGATTATGTTTTGGCTCTTCAGGCGGTTGAGCATGTTTTTGCGGCTGATACTGCGCAGGTGCGGCGCGTGATTCATGTGATCAGCGATTTTCAGGCGAGTGGCATGCCGGTGTCCGATATGGGATGGCGACTGCCGGGCGCGATTGAGCTTCAAGCGGTGGATGTGGGGGAGAACGCTGTGTCCAATGCGTCGGTTGACGCGCTCGCTGTGCGGGCTGTAAAGGACGATGTTTTGCGGGTTCGCGCCCGGGTGAGAAATTGGTCTGGGCAAGGGGGACTTGCCGCACAACTGGTGGTCGGTGGAGGAGTGGTAGAAACGCGCGATATGACGGTGTTGCAGGGCAATGCCACGCAGGTGGCTTTCTCCGTGCCTCTGGAGGATGGGATAAACGGATATGTCGCACTTGCCGGAGGCGATGGATTACAGCGAGATGATCGCCGTTTTTTTGCGTGGATTGCCAAACCGCAACATCCCATCGCGGTGTTGAACACTTCGGAGGTCACGCAGTTTATGCTCAAAGCTGCTGTGCCCGAAGGCGCGGACTGGCGATTGATCTGGTCTGGGGAACTTATAGGATCGGTGGTGATTGCCGAAGATGTGGTTTCTGTAAGTGAGTTTGCAGATTATGTTGAAGAAGGCGGCGCGCTGTTTTTGCCACTTCGGCGAGATGCTGATATTCAGTCTGTGAATGCCTTGCTCGCTCGTGCAAATATACGGGTCTCCGGGGTGGAGGATGCGGGTTATGCCGCGCTGGCGTGGGTCGATTTGGAACACCCAATTTTTCGTCCTTTTAAGGGGGCGCGGTTTAACGATTTTTCGTCTGTACGCTATGAGAATTACCACGTTATTAACGCCGACAGTTCAGCCGCGGTGTTGGCAAAATACGACGATCTTATGCCCGCTATTGTCGAAGGCAAAATAGGAGAAGGTCGCATCGTGGTCTGGGGTGGTGGAATGGGGTTTGATCGGTCAAATCTGGCGCGGACGCCGCGGTTTGTACCTTTGTTGCACGAGACGTTGCGCTATTTGTCAGGTGATCGGGAGATTGAGACAGATTATCTGGTTGGTGATGCCATAAGTACTTCTGATGTAATGGAACGGGTTCTGGGACCAGAGGGATTGGATTCTGTAGTTGGCGATGCGCGCATATTTCACGGGCCCGGCGTATATCAGTGGGGGACGCAAATCGCATCGGTCAATGTTGCGGATCGAGAGAGCGATTTGGCGCGGATAACGCCCGCGGAATTTGAGATTCGGCTGTGCGATACGCCCGTATTATTTCAGAGAGATGGGAAACCATCGGTTGATCTTTCGATTGTGTATGAATACGGCCGCTGGGTGCTTGGATTTTTGCTCATCTTGCTTTTGCTCGAACATTTTTACGCCGCGTATTTGAGCGCGCGGGAGGTACGGACATGATACCATTGCTACCGCTTAAATTGGAACACGCGATCCGCGAAGTGGCTGCGCAGTTTGAACGGCGGCGGCGTTTGCAGGGTCGGTTAATATTTGGCGCGGTGTTTTTGGGCTTGCTGATTGGGGTGTGCGCTGTGGTAGCTTTTGCCGATCGCGTGCCCGTGGTTGTGCCAGTGATAGCATTTTTTATTCTGGTCTTTGGCGCGGGTTACAGGTGGTTGTATGTACCGCAGCGGGCGGTGGCGACGCGAGAGCAGATCGCGTTGTTTCTCGATGCACATCATCCCGAGCTTGAGGATCTGATCGTGAGCAGTGTGTCGCTGCACGGGGCAACGCCGGTTTCCGAGTGGATGACCGAGCAGGTGTTTCAGCAGGTGCGCGAATTGTCGGCGATACAGGCTCCTCCTGTGATTGATTTGCGCGTTTTGACGCGCGTGCGCCGCGCGGTTGTTGGGGTGTGGGGGTTGGGGGCTGTTGTGTTGCTCCTGGTACTGTGGCAGGTTGATCTGGGCGATATTGCAGGGCGGTTGTTTTCTGTACCGAGTTTGCCATTGCCCTATACCGTTGAACCGGGCGATGCACGGGTGCGGCGCGGGGCGCATCAGATGGTGTGGGTGACGACAGATCTCTCAGGAGCGAGTAAGGCGATTCAGTGGCGAGCATCGGGCGGGGACTGGCAAACTGCGCCTTTAGAGCCTGGAGAGACTGGCGATGTTTTTGCCCATCAATTGCGCGATTTGTACGCCGATACAGAATACCAGGTGCAGGTTGGGTCATATCGTTCCGATGTCTATACACTTTCGGTGTGGACGCCGCCCGCAGTCGTGTCAATTGGACTTCTATATCGCTATCCCGACTATTTGGAAATGGAAGATCGAGATGTGCCTTATGGGGGCGATATTACGGCTCCCGAAGGCACGGAGGTGGTGGTGTCGGTGACGGTGAACAAAGTGTTGGAGAAGGCAGCCCTGGTATTGGATGGTGGGGAAGAAATGGCGTTGGAAAAATCGGACGATTCCGTGTGGGAAGGTACGCTGGCGATTATAAAGAACGGTTCATATGAGGTGGCGTTGCGAGATGCCGATGGCGAGGAAAATGAGTATGCGCGCGCGTATAAAATTACTGCTAAGGTCGATCAGCCGCCGCGCATACAGGTTCGTTTTCCACGCGGGGATGACGAGGCTACGGCAATAGAGGAAGTGGCTTTTGGGTTTTCGATAAAAGATGACTACAGGCTTATGGATTACGGTTTGCAATACGAGGTTGCAGGGCGCGATCCCGTGCGGATTTCTCTCAAGACGGAGACAGCGCGGATAGAGAGTGCAGAGGGTGAGTATCCGATGGCATTGGAAGATTTGGGTCTCGCGGCAGGCGATTTTATCACCTGGACGGTTTGGGCAGAAGATGGCAAGCCCGGACGGTCTGAGGTGGAGAATCTGGGTGATCCCTACTTTTTGGAGATTCGGCCTTTTGAACGGCTCTATCGCCAGGCTGTGAGCAACGAGGGCGGTCAGCAGGGGCAGGGCAGGGGGCAGCGGGGTGGTGCTGAGGGTCAGAAGCAGGTGATTATTGCGATCTGGAATTTGCGCAAAGGCGCGTCGGGGATGGATCGGGAAGAATACGATGAGCAGAAGCACGCTATTATTGAAGCACAGGAGAATGTCCAGGGTTCTGTGAGGAATCCGGCGGCGGATTTGGAAGCTGAGTTTGCGGGCGTTATCGGGGCACTGAGCGAGGCGTCTTTTGACGATCCCGATGCGGCATTGGCAAGGGCATGGGGGCACGCTCAGCGCGCGTATCGATACCTGTTGCAGAGGAGACCGAGAGAGTCTGAAGTGGCGCAAGGCAGGCAGCGGCAGCGCGGTGGCGGTGGGGGCCAGGCACAACAACGCGAGTTAGATGGTCTGGAGTTGGCGCAGCGACGAGATTTTCGGGAAGAGGCATCTACACTGCAACAGCAACTCGCCGAGACGGCAGAGGCACAAAACAAAATTGAGGAATTGACGAGGCGGCAGGCGGCGATTAACGAAGATGTGGCGCAGTTGATTTCAGAGGTGGAAAAGCTGGATGGCGCAGCGCGTGAGGAGGCCAAACGTCGCCTGGAGCAGTTGCGCGAGGCGCAGCGTCAGACAATGGATGCGCTCGATGCGGTCAATGGCGAGATCGCTTCCGGGGATATGGATCCACAACAGGCGCGGCAGGCGCGGGAGCAATTGGAAGGTGCGCGGCGGCAAATGAGTCGCAGCGCGCAAAATCTGGAGAACGATCAGTTGCAACGGGCACGGGCTGCGGGCAATCGCGCTTTAGACGCATTGCGCGATGTGCAGGAGCAATTGGGCAATTTATCGCGCGGGGCAGCTGCTGAGCGCATGAAGATGCTGCAAGATAATATGGATAGTTTGCGCGCCCAACAGCGGGGTTTGGTCGCACAGGCACAGGAACAGCAGGCGCAGCGCGGAACGCTGTCTGATTCGGAGCGCGGGTTGAGAGAGATGCTCGAAGAGAAGCAACACACGGCCGATGAGTTCCGCGATATGATGGAGGAGGCGAGTGCGTTGGCAGAAAAGGCCGCTGAAAGCCAGGGTTTGATGTCGCAAAAGCTCAATGACTGGCTGCGCGAGACGAGCCGGGAGGGTATTTTTGAAGATATGCAAGCGGGCGAGCGATTGGTGAGATTGGGGGCATGGCGTGCGTCGGAAACACACGAGCGCGTTGTGGCGGAGAAGTTGGATCAGGCGGCGGAAAAACTCGATGGTGTCGCGCAGCTTCTGGTGCGCGATGATCTGGAAGCGCTGGAGCGGGCGCAGGAGCGTTTGGAGAGTGTGATGGGGGGAGAAAGAGGGGATGGTGACGGGCGATTTGGATGGGGACCGCAAAGCCCCGATGCGTTGCGGCGTTTTGCCGAAGGCGGTTTTCGCGATTGGATGGATCGATTGCGCGAGGCCGAGTCGCTTTTGCCGGCTGATTTGGGTGTGCGACAGCGTTTGACGGGTATCCGCGAAGATCTGGCGGGTATTGGGCGCGATTATTATCGCGAGGGGACGGTGCCGCAATACGATTTGATTTTTGATCGCGCGATCAAGCCGTTGACGCTGTCTGCCGAAGAATTGTCGGATCTGATTCGCGAGCGAAAAAGCGATTACGGATTTTCCGCTGGTAAGACAGATGAAATTCCCGAGCAATACCGCACCCGCGTTGCCGAGTATTTTAAGGCATTGACGGAAAATGAGAAGTGACTGACTGGTTATTACACTTATTGGCCGGGGATCGCGCCGTTGCGTATCGCGATGTGCGGTTTGCACTGGATGTCGCAGGGCCTGTGGCGCTGGTCTTGCTCGGCGTTGTTTTTTGTGTGAGTTTGGTTCTTTGGCACAGGCGGCGCCCTGCGCTTTCAAAGGTGTTGATTGGGTTGCGCGCGCTGGCATTGACGCTGGTGCTATTTTTGTTATTGGGGCCTGCGCTGGTGGCGCAGAGATTGGAGCCTGGCACGCATTTTGTGCCTGTTCTGTTTGATGATTCTCGCAGTATGACGGTGTCTGAAAATGGTGGAGAGACGCGGGCAGAACGATTTGTGGAGGCGTATCAGGCGTCGGATTTTGAGCGCGTGTTGACACAGTCTCACCAGGTGGCGCGGTTTCGGTTTGGCAGCACAACAGCGCGCGTAAATGCGGTTGAAGACCTGGTGTTTGATCAGGGGCGATCAGATATTGTCGGTGCAGTTCGCGGGGTGCTCAAGAAAATGTCGGGTGCTGCAGTATCGGCTGTGGTGGTGTTTAGCGATGGGGTACAGCAAAGTGCTGCGCCTGTTCCGATAACGGATTTGCCCCGCGATGTGCCCGTTTTTACGGTGGGGGTAGGTCGCGATGATCTCTGGCGCGATCTGGCATTGGCCGATGTGTCGGTGTCGCGCGTGCGGTCCGATGAGGTGGCGGTTACAGCGCGGGTGGTGGCCGAGGGGCTGGGTGGTGAAGATGTAATGGTTGAGGTGCTGGACGGCACGCGGGTGGTGGCGTCGTCACCGCTCTCTATTGTGGGACCGCAAGAAGAGAATTATGTTCGGCTCCATTTTGACCCGCAAAGAGATGGCTGGCTATCACATCGCGTGAGAACGCGTTTGGCAGATACTACGGGTGTTGCGACCAAAGATCGCATTGCTGCGAATAATGCGCGGGATATTCTGGTGGATAATCGCGAGCGCGTTTTTCGCATTTTGTATTTTAGCGGGCGGCCCAATTGGGAGGGCAAGTTTTTGAGACGTGCTTTAGATGGGGCGCCGCAACTCGTTCTGTCGAGTCTGGTTCGCATTTCTGGTGCCGAGCGCAAGTTTGTATTTCGGGGACGCGATGCGACGATGGCGAATCCCCTTTTTGAGGGCTTTGACGATCAGGCGTTGAATGCGCCGCGTTATGACGAAGCGGTTTTTATCCGCATTGGTGTGTCAAAATCGGAGTTGGCAAGTGGGTATCCCTCAGATGTTTCAGAACTTTTTCGCTACCATCTGGTGATCTGGGGGGATATTGAGCGCGATTTCTTTTCTCTTGCACAACTCAATTTGACGCGGGAATTTGTGTCCAAACGCGGGGGCAGTTTTTTGATGCTGGGCGGTCCGCGTGCATACTCAGAGGGCGGATGGGCACATTCGACTATTGAACCGATGTTACCCGTTGTGTTGGGACCTGCGGGCGATTACGACGATGTGGCTTTTCGAGCCAAGCCGACGATTGAAGGCTTATTGTCAGGGGTCTGGTCTTTGAGTGAAGATGCCGAAGCCAATGCGGAGCAGTGGGCGAATTTGTCGGCGCTTTACGGGGTCAATGCGTTTGCGTCTGTGCGCGCTGGTGCAACGGTGATGGCGACGGTGGATGCCGAGTCTGAAGCTGTGGGTGGACAACCGCTGTTTGCATGGCAGCGATATGGAGAGGGTTTGAGTGCGGCACTGGGAACGGGCGAGACGTGGCAGTGGCAGATGATGCAGAATGTTGACAATGCCGCCCACGAACGCTTTTGGCGGCAGTTGGCGCGTTTGCTGGCGATGCGGGTGCCAGAGCCTGTGACGATGATCGATAGCGGCGAGGATGTTGTGGTGGGGGACCTGCGCGATTTGAAGTTTGTGGTGCGCGATTCTCTTTTTGAATCCCGAGAAGGGCTGTCCGTCGATGTGCAGGTCGAGATACCGAATGGTGGGACGATTAGATTGCCGGTTTCTGAGTCTATTGCCGAGGTGGGGGCGTATTCAGCGATTTTTGAGGCCACAGAAGCGGGATTGCACCGCGTAAGACTTACTGCACGCGATGCCGATGGCGCAGATGTCGGGCAACTGGACGCTGCTGTGCTGGCGCGTCCGGATAATCTCGAGTTTTTGTCTGCGCGTTATAATCCCGATTTTTTGAAACGTCTGTCTGCACACACGGGGGGCAAATTTATCGAGTTGGACGCGCTGGATGAATTGGCCGAGCAGATTCCATATACCGATCAGGCTCATGCGCGATTGGATCGTTTTCCGTTGTGGCATTTTCCGCCTTTTTATATAGTACTTGTGTTGTTGCTCGGCCTTGAATGGTATTTGAGACGGAAGCGGGGTGAGCCGTGAAATTATGGGTTTTCCCTATTTGGGTATTGATGCTGGCGCAGACAAATGCCGCTGTTTTCGATGTGATTATCAGTGGCAGTGGTGGAGAGGATGAGTATTCCGAGCGGTTTGACGATTGGGGGCAGCGTTTGCGCCGGGTGCTGATTGATCGATGCGATCATCCCGCGGCAAATGTGCTATTGGTGAATGAGACGGGTGAGAATGCCGATGGTAATTCATCGTTAAAAGGCATCCGCAATGTATTCCGCGGTTTGTCGGAGCGGGTAACGCCGGGTGACGATGTGTTCATTTTTTTGATTGGGCACGGGAGCTATCGGCGTCAGGTTGGCAAGTTGAATATTCCGGGTGCGGATTTGACAGCGGAAGATCTGGATGTATTTTTGAAGATGCTGTCCGCGCAGCGCATTATTGTTGTCAATGCCGCGTCGATGAGTGCGCCTTTTGTCAATGCACTGAGTCGAGATGGGCGTATTATATGCGCGAGTACGCGCAGTACAGATCAGCGCAATGCCACGCAATTTATGGGTTTTTTTGTGCAGGCATTGGAGGATGGCAGCGCCGATCAAAATCGCGATGACCACATTTCGGTTCTGGAAATTTGCACACAAGCATCTTCGCTGACAGATGCCTGGTTTTTGAGTGAGGGGCTGATCGCGACAGAGAACGCGATTTTGGACGATAATGGCGATAGGTTGGGTACGCGTCTGTCCGATATTGGCGAGGGTGATGGGTTGTTGGCTGACCGTTGTTTTTTGCTCAATTTTCGCGTTCCCAAAGGTGCTTCGCCCGCGCTTGTTGCAGCTTATGGCAAGGCGATTGACGAGGTGCAGGTTCTGGTGAAAAAAAAAGCGACGATGGATTCTGCAGCCTATTACCAATTGCTTGAGCGCGGGTTGGTGAAGGCCGCGAAGTTGAATCGGGAAATTCGAAAGCAACCACAGATTAACACAGATTAACACAGATGATTGTAGGGGCGACCCTCGTGGTCGCCCGCTGTTGTGATCCGTGGTATCCTGAAGATCCTGAAAATCCTGATCAAGGGAGGGTTTTATGTTGACAGACGAACAGGTGCAGCAGTTTCGAGAAGATGGGTATCTCGTTTTTAAAGCCCTGATCCAGGGCGAGAGATTGGCCTATTACAAGCAGGTTTTTGATGAACTGGTCGCAGAGGGGCGCGAGCTGACCGAGCAGGTGCCGCACTGGACACTCGAGTTAGACGAGCGAGGTGTGCCCCGAGCGGGTTTGTTACATAAAATTCAAGGCGTTTGCGTGGTTGATGTCCGCGTATTGGAACTGGCGCGCGAGCCGGCGATTTTAGACCGCGTGGCAGTATTGATTGGTGAAAATATCGATGTGTTTGGTACCAAGTTTTTTCCCAAGTTGCCCAATGGCGGTACGTCAACGGGTTGGCATCAGGATAATTTTTATTTTGGAACTGATACGGATTGCATTATCAGTTGCGGGATTTATCTGGAAGATTCAGATGTGGAGAATGGGTGTTTGCGGGTGGTGCCCGGCAGTCACCGGATGGGCGAGATTGCCGAGCACCGCAGAAACATAGGCCGGCACGGCAGTTGGACAGAGGTCGATGAAGCGCAGGCTGTAGATCTGGTCATTCCCGCTGGTACGGTTGTTCTGTTTTCCGCCAATCTTCTGCACGGTTCCTATGATAATCACAGCAATCGCACGCGCTATAGCACGGCCTGGCATTATTTGCCAGAAGAACTCAATCCCGAGAAATTTTTGAAGGGGATATACGAAGATCGGCATGTGGCGTGCAAGTGTTGAGCGCGTAGATTTGGAGGGCAGATGGGCAGGGTGAAGCTGGTATTACCCGATGAGTTCATTTTTACAACTGAAATCTCGTTGAGAGTTTCGGATATCAATTACGGTGGGCATCTGGGTAACGATGCGGTGTTGTCCCTGTGCCATGAGGTGCGTGCGCGTTTGTTTGCAGAGTATGGTTTTACGGAGTTGGATGTGGATGGCGTGGGTATTTTGATGATTGATGCTGTGATTGTTTTTCGAAGCGAGGCTTTTTACGGCGAGACGCTTGTGGGCGATGTGGCGGTGTGCAATTTTTCGCGCACGGGGTGTGATTTGTTTTATCTTTTGCGTGCAAAATCCGATGGGCGGGAGGTAGCGCGGGCAAAGACGGGCATTGTGTTTCTCGATTATGGCAATCGGAGGATCAGACCCGTACCCCAAAAATTTAGAGAGATTTTTGAGGGATAGTGCAATGGAGAATGAAAGGCGTGTGGCTGCTGGGGCACTGTTGGATCTGGTGCAGGCGATTTTTAAGACGTGTGAGATGCGTGCAGGGGATGCATATCTGTTGGCGGATTCGCTGGTGGATGCCGATCTCGGTGGCATACATTCGCATGGGGTATTGCGCGTTCCCGAATACGTGAGGAAGTTGACGGTCGATGGCGTGGATCCAGATGGTAAACCCGAGGTGGTGAAGGATAATGGGGCGTGTCTCGTGGTGGATGGGGGCAATTCTATGGGGCAGATTGGGACGGCGTTTGCGATGCAGCAGGTGATTGATCGTGCTCGGGATATTGGTATGGCAGCCGCGGGTATTCGGGGCAGTAATCACTGCGGTGCCGTGGGGTATTTTGCGCGTATGGCCCTGGATTGCGATATGATTGGGATTGCGACGACCAATGCCCTGCCCACAATGGCTCCGTGGGGAGGCGCCGAGCGCGTCCTGGGTATCAACCCTCTGAGCGTGGCGATTCCCGCCGGTAGGGAATTTCCCATTGTTTTTGACGCGGCATTTTCCGGCTCTGCGCATGGGAAAATCCGCGTATATGAACAAAAAGGGCTGACCTTGCCAGAAGGATGGGCCATGGATGCGGACGGGGTGCCGACGACCGATCCCGTAAAGGCGATAGATGGCCTGCTGATGCCGATTGGGCAATTTAAGGGTGTGGCGCTGGCCATGGTGATGGGGATTTTGTCTTCTATGTTATCCGGCGCGAGCTATGGCACCGAATTGGGCAATATGGAAGAGGGACCACAGGCAGGTGAAGATGGTCATTTTGTGGCGGCTATTCGGGTGGGTGCTTTTGAAGATGTGGCGCGATTCAAGGCGCGGGTTGACAATGCGATTCAGCAGATTCATGCCTGCAAAAGGGCGCCTGGGGTGGATCGGCTATTTGCTCCTGGTGAACCCGAAGCCCTGCGGCGGAACGAGTATCGCACGCGTGGCATACCGTTGAATGCGGTTACGTTGAATGATCTGAAGAAAACAGCAGAGGAACGAGGTCTGGCTTTTGCGCTGGGCAGTTGATAGATTTTCAAATAAGGAGACAAAGATGAGCAAGAAAGCTTTGATGGTATGGGGTGGTTGGCAAGGGCACGAGCCAAAGGAATGTGTGGATATTTTTGCGCCGTTGCTGGAAGCGGATGGATTTGACGTAGATGTTCGCGATTCAATGGATGTTTATACGGATGCGGATTACATGTCGGAACTGAGCGTTGTTGTGCCTTGTTGGACGATGGGGAGTATTGAGAAAGAACAGGAACAGGGGCTTCAAGGGGCGGTTAAGAGTGGCGTTGGACTGGCGGGATGGCACGGTGGGATGTGCGATGCATTTCGCAATAATACGGGCTATCAGTGGATGACGGGCGGGCAGTGGGTGTCGCACCCGGGTGGGGTGATCGATTATGAGGTCAATATTGTGCCGGAAAAAGCAGATGATCCGATTGTGGCGGGTCTGAGCGATTTTGCGATGCATTCCGAGCAGTATTATATGCATACTGATCCGGGAAATGAAGTGCTGGTGACAACGACGTTTGAGACCGATGTGGCCCCCTGGGTCAATGGTTGTGTAATGCCGGTGGTTTGGAAGCGCATGTGGGGACAGGGACGCGTGTTTTACTCTTCCCTGGGGCACAAAGCCGTGGATTTCAATGTTCCAGAGGCGAAAGAGATCCAGCGGCGCGGTATTAACTGGGCTGCGCGTTAATACACCCCCTTGACATTCGATATAAAGTACGGTATTTTAACGCTTCGCGGATTAAAAACAGCATATCGGGTGCCGTGGCCAAGCGGTAAGGCAGAGGCCTGCAAAGCCTTTATCGGCGGTTCGAATCCGCCCGGCACCTCCAAAAATCAACCGGTCAATCTCGACGATGGGATTGACCGGTTACTTGTATGGGAAATTGCGTGTTTGACAAGCATGGCGTCTTTGTCTATTTTTTGCCATACTGTGCCGAGGTGGTGGAACTGGTAGACACGAGGGACTTAAAATCCCTTGGGCTAATCGCCCGTACGGGTTCGAGTCCCGTCCTCGGCATTTTTTTATTGTACAACACAGTACACGACAAAACGGATTATTGTGTCAAGTTGAGGTTTTTTTTAGAGCCTGAGACAGAGTGGAAACAGGTCAGGCAATGCCTGACTCAGCCAGCCGTAAGTGCCTTAATGATACGCATTGCGGTTCCTTTGTCAATTTCTCTATGGCGAGGAACAGGCTGAGATATGCCCGTGTTGGGGTTTTTGTAAATGTCATGCTTTCCCCCATGGCGGACAAACACACAACCCTCATCATTTAATTTTCGTATTAAGTCAACTCTTTTCATGCACCTGCACTCTGAGTGTCAGTACCAGTGCATCAGTCTTGTGTGCTGAGGGAACGTCATCATTCGGGAGTTTATCATGAACACTATTAGCTCCGAGAGACTCAGGATTATTAACTTCCATGTAAATATCAACCAGATGTTCTTTCAATTCTTGAAGGGTTTCGCCTTGCGTCCAATAATCTGGATAGTCTTCAAGGAATCCAACAAACAAAAAATCAGAACGCCAGTATCTATATTTTATCTTTATTGTTATTGCCTTGCGAAAGTATTTAGCCCACCCAAACCACGATTGACCAATGGACCATTTTTTTGACCATTTTTTTTTCTTTTCCTGTGAGGTCGATTGTTCTAAAACGGACATGGGAACACTCCTCCTGTGGGTTTTTTGCAAGATTTTGCCTGCTGGACAGATATGTGGGTGTCTGTCCGGCTTCACCGGAAATGTACTCCTTCTCTAAGTACTTTTCCTGGTAATCTCGCTCAGTACTCTAAAAAGATACTGGCACGGTGACACAACAGCAACCCCTTTTTAACCCATTCTAACCCTTCTAAATAACATCCCCATGCGCCTATCTGTATAAAATAGGTGCATGGGAGTTCGGCAATTATACGATTGAATTGGCGCGTGGATAGCATGGATAGATACAAAAGCCCGGCAGATCGCCGGGCTTATTTTTTTCGATGAACGGGCAGGCACGAGGCACTGCCCCTAAAATTCATCTGCGTTTATCTGCGTTCATCCGCGGATGATTTACATGTCCTGCACGGCTTTGATCACATCTTCGGGCGTGGGGATTGTGGCGTCTTCGAGGGGTTTGCTAAACGGTACGGGGACGTCCATTGCGCCGAGGCGGACAATGGGCGCGTCGATGTAGTCAAAGGCGCCGTTATAGACGATGGAGGCGATTTCTCCTGTGATACCAAAATTTTTATAGCCTTCGTCGATGATGACGGCACGGGTGGTTTTGACCACGGATTCGATGAGGGTTTCGCTATCGAGGGGAACGAGGGTGCGCGGGTCAACGACTTCGGCACTTATACCCTGTTCGGCAAGTGTGTCGGCAGCTTCGAGGGCGACGTGGACCATGCTCGATGTGGCGATGAGGGTGACATCGTCGCCTTCGCGTTTGATGTCGGCCTGTCCAAAGGGTATGGTGTAGTCTTCTTCGGTGGGGACCATGCCTTTGAGGGCGTACATCATTTTGTCCTCGTAAATGACGACGGGGTTGTCGTCTCTAACGGCGGTTTTGAAGAGGCCCTTGGCGTCGGCGGGTGTGGAGGGGATGGCGACTTTGAGGCCGGGGATGTGTGCGAGCCAGGCGTGCAGGCTCTGCGAATGCTGTGCGGCAGAGGAACGTCCCGCGCCCATTGTGGAGCGGATGGTGATGGGCACAATGGCCTGACCACCGGACATGTAGCGCAGTTTAGCGGCCTGGTTTACGATCTGGTCCATTGCCAGGGTGATGAAGTCGCCAAACATGATATCGACAATGGGACGCGAGCCGGTAAGCGCAGCACCGACGCCGAGGCCGACGAGACCCGCTTCTGCAATGGGTGTGTCGATGACGCGATCGTCGCCAAATTCGTCGTGCAAACCGAGGAGGACTTTGAAGACCGTGCCCGCTTTGCCGACGTCTTCGCCCATGAGAAAGACCGTGGGATCGCGGCGCATTTCTTCGGCGATGGCTTCTTTGACGGCTTCGCCATAAGTCATTTCACGCATAGACATGTTGATGGACCTCCTCGACATCGGGATAAGGCGCGGCTTTGGCAGCTTCGAGCGCGTTTTCCATTTCTTTTTCGACTTCGCGCTCTTCCGCATCGAGTTCGGCTCCAGAGGCGATGTTGTCGTCTAAGATTTTTGTGCGAAGCAACTGGATGGGGTCTTTGGCCATCCAGGATTCGATTTCTTCTTTTGATCGATAGCCTTCTCCGGGATCGCCAACGTGGTGCCCGCGATAGCGGTACGTGTCGCATTCGATGAGCGTGGCGCCGTCGCCCTTTCTGGCGCGTTCGACTGCTTCAGCAGTGGCTTCGTACACGGCAATGGCGTCGCTGCCATCTACGGTTGTGCTGGGAATGCCGAAGGGCAGGGAGCGATCCGCGATGCTTTTGCCCGCGGTGACGTTTCCGGTGGGGGTGTATTCGCCGTAGTGGTTGTTTTCGCAGACGTAGATGACCGGGAGTTTCCATATTGCGGCGAAGTTCATGACTTCGAAGAAGATACCCTGATTGGAGGCGCCGTCGCCAAAGAAGCAGACGGCAACCTGGTCGGTGCCGCGTTTTTGGGCTGAGAGTGCCGCGCCTGTGGCAATGCCAAATCCACCGCCGACAATGCCATTTGCGCCGAGGATACCAACGGACATGTCGGCAATGTGCATGGAGCCGCCTTTTCCGCGGCAGTGGCCCGTGACGCGGCCCATCACTTCAGCCATCATGGCTTCGAGGTTCCCGCCTTTGGCAACGCAGTGCCCGTGTCCGCGATGGGTGCTGGTGATGAAGTCGTCGTCGCGCAGCGCAGCGCAAACGCCCACGGCAACGGCTTCTTCGCCGATGTAGAGGTGTGCCAGTCCGTGCATGAGGCCGCCGGTATAGACTTCCCAGATTTGTTCTTCAAAACGGCGGATGCGGAGCATGGCGCGGTACATTTTGATCAGGATTTCAGAGGGTAGGGACATAAAGGCTCCTTTTTACAACCAGCTTTCCAATTTGTTTGTGTCTTCAAGATTTTGTTTTAGTGCCTGTAAAAATTGAGCCGCAACCACGCCATCGACGAGGCGGTGGTCAGCGGAGAGTGTGACTTCAGCGATTTGGCGAACGGCGATGGTCATGGTATCGCCGATGGGGACAACGCGAGCGATGGCTGCACCGACGGCTAAGATGGCGGCTTCGGGGGGATTGACGATGGCAGTGAAAGATGTGATACCGTACATCCCCAGGTTCGAGATGGTGAAGGTGGCACTGGCATCGCCGCGCATTTTGCCCTGTCTGGCTTCTTCGACGCGCTGGGTGCGTTCGTCGGCGAGATCGGTCAGAAATGCCTGATCGGCATTTGGAATGACCGGGACGACGAGGCCGTCGTCGGTGCCAACGGCAAGGCCGATATCGACTGTGTCGTGTACGATAACGGCGGTATCTCCGTCAAGGCTGGCGTTGAGTGCCGGGTATTGGGTGAGGGCATCGGCAGCGGCTTTGACAAAGAGGTCGGTGACAGAGAGCTTGATGGCGTCGGTTTCAGCGAGGTTTTTGCGCCAGATTTCCGCGTCGGTCATGTCTATTTCAGTGGCAACGTAGAAGTGCGGGATGGTGCTTTTGCTATAGGCCATGGTTCTGCCAATGGCCTGGCGCATGCGCGATAGTGTGGTGGAAGATGGTGCCGCAGATGCCGCGAGTTCGACATCGGCGAGTACGATGCGACCACCGGGACCAGTACCTGCGATGTTGGCGAGGTCAATTTTGAGTTCGCGGGCGCGGCGGCGGGCAGCAGGAGAGCGTTTGATGCGCTGGGTGGGGGCTTCCAGCACGGGTTCTCGCTCTGCGGTGTCCGCTATTTGGCGCGGTTCCTCTGTGGGGGCGTCAGTGCTGGCAGGTGCTTGATCTTCAATGGCTTCGTCGGCTTCGTCGGTGATGATGGCAATGACCGAGAGCACTGGCACTTCTTCGCCGTTTTGGGCGACGAGTTTGCGGACGTAACCACTTTCGGGCGATTCGTATTCAAAGAGGGCTTTGTCTGTTTCCAGGTCGAGGAGGATGTCGCCCTTGTTGACGTGGTCGCCTTCTTTGACGCGCCATTCAACGACGGTGCCATTGTCTTGCTGAAGCCCATATTTGGGCATGATGATGGTTTTTGTCATGAGCGTTCTTTCTAAAATCCCGGCGGCAGGGCTTCGCTACCTCGCGCGCGTCCCTGTGCATCTTGTTGTACGAGAAAAGTCGTGAGTTTGTGGATGAGTTGGTCGCGGGTGTCGGACATGTCGGCGTCGAACCAGAGGTTGTTCATTTCGTCGGGGTCTGTTTCCAGGTCAAAGAGTTCGCCGGGGCAATCGTCGGGTCCGGGTTGTGGCGCGTGGTAGATGCTGAGTTTGTAGCGGTCTTCTCGCCACATGGTGATGTGCAATTCCGGGTTGTGATAGCCTCCGCGGGTGGTGCTCGAGTTGCGGTGCATGCAGACGGCATAGCCGCGTTGTTGCAAGGCGTTGGTGTCCAGGAGGTCGCATGCGTCGGGCATGAGGTCGGGTTGTTCGCATCCAGCGATGGCGAGTGCGGTTGGAGCAATGTCGTGAAGTTGGCAGGGGGCGTCGATGATTTGACCGCCGGGTTCGCCTGGCACGCGGATGATCATGGGCACCCGGGTGCAGGTGTCGTACATGTACGCGCCTTTGACGGTGAGGCCGTGATCGCCGAGCATGTCGCCGTGGTCGCTGGCAAAGATGACGATGGTGTTGTCCGCAAAATTTGTGTCGTCGAGTGTTTGCAAGACGCGCCCGATTTGTTCGTCGATGAGGGTGATGGCAGCGTGGTAGCCGATGCGGCTTTCGCG
Organism: Candidatus Latescibacterota bacterium; assembly: GCA_965205975.1. Taxonomy (GTDB): domain Bacteria; phylum Latescibacterota; class UBA2968; order UBA2968; family UBA2968; genus VXRD01. The sequence goes on along the minus strand of OZ242195.1, from coordinate 2,127,212 downwards.
CAGGGTGTCCGTTGAGGGGAAAGATCGCCCGTTATGCTCTCGCCAGTGTGCGATTGGGCGGTGATCGAAGGATTCATCTACGGCAAAAGGTTCGGGCAGGGCATTGATGTCGAGATAGTCAGCGTATTCTTTGGGATAATTTGTATAGGGGCTGTGGGGATCAAAGACGCTCATGCAACAGAAGAAGGGCTGATGTGTGCCCTGCATGCGGTGGAGATAGTCGGTGGTGCGGTCGGCGGCCCAGGTGGTGAAGTGGGCTTCGGCGCGCACATGGCCGATGCGGTTGCCGTCGCGTTTCCAGCGCTGGAGAATGTCGGGGTGATGTACTGCAAGCCAGCGGAAGTACGCGGTGTCGCATCCGCGATACCCATTGGGGTCGGGTGCCCATTCATAGGTGTTGAAGCCGTCGAAGCGGTGGCGGTATTGCATTTCCCACATGTGACCGGCAACGTGGAGTTTGCCAAAGAGCGCGGTGTCGTATCCGGCTTCGCGCAGGTGATGGGGAAAGAGGATTTCATCCTGGGGTAGAACATCGTGCAGGCGATAGACGCCGTGACCGGGCAGGTGTTTGCCGGTCCAGAGGCTGGCGCGACTGGGCGTGCATATCGGATTGTTGACATAGCACTGGTCGTAGCGCGTGCCTTCACTGGCAAGGCGGTCGAGGTTGGGGGTGTGTACGCCGCCTATACCGCAACAACCGAGCGAGTCCCAGCGCTGTTGATCGGTCAGGATGAGGAGGATGTTGTAGGGCATGAAAAATTAAAATATGGATCTGTTTGACATCTATGGAAGAAGTAGTCGGAACACTTCAAGTGCTCCTTTTATTTTTTCATCTCGGGGATAACAGTCTGTAGGAGAAAAAATATTCAGATAGGCATGGGGCATAAATTCTCCATTCGGATCGTCGCGACCATAAATTTTATAGCAATATCCATTTGTTAAAACGACGATATTACTACCAAGTATCTCCGCGTACTCTATGGCTTGATCAAGTGCATCATCCAGCCCTGTCTTGAAATCTTTAGTTTCAATTACAATCTCGCATTGTTTATCAGGTTGGAAATAGGGTCGAGAAAAGCAGACAATATCAGCTTTTTTTCGTCCTACAGGATACTCAATCTTTATCTGCTGTTCCGCCCAACCTAAAGCCAGAAGCAGTGGGATTACCAAAAAAGTTCGGGTTTCGTGCTCGCGAATATTTTCCCAAGGTTGATCTCTAGGTTGATCTATATAATAGCGAGCCAATCGTCGAATTCGACTGAAAGCTTCTGTCAAATCTTCGGCCGCACCAGGCCGAAATCCCTCTCTAATCAGAAAATTAAGGATTTGCTCGTCATCAATTTGCTGGATAAAAGGCTCTGGATCGTATGCTTCATTGACATTATACATATTCATTATTTTATCTGCTTGATTCCTTGGGGGGAGATTGTTATTGCCAACCCTGCAAATCGTCTGTCTTGCCAGTCCTCCAGCAGCAATAGGTGGATGAGGTCCATGCCAATTGACATAACAGTAACCGCCAAGATCCCACCCATCAAAATCACGACTCTCTCTTTTTCCAGAACAGACGCCATTCCGCTCAACTGCATGTCCAGTTGCTACAATTTGTGTGTTGCCCTTTTTTAAAATCACAACATCACCAGGCTGCACCTTCTGTATTGTGTCTATGTATTCCTCTCCTCCAACAAGAGCAATGCCATATTGTAGCATATATTCAGCATAGTCGCGGCCTTCGGCTCCTGTTGCGATCTGCCAGTAATTCACTATGGCTCTCCTTATTCAACAACCCATTCTGGGTCAGGTCTTCGAGTAAACCTGCTCAGATTTAGCTATTTGTCAAGTCGGCAAGAGAGACGGTGGTTTTTACTATGTTTCTTATTTCTATTCCCTTGTAGTGTTCTGTAGGAATGTTGTTTGGCTTCACTCGCTGTTTATCGAATCTCTCGCTGAATTTTTCTGCGATAATAACGTATTTTTCGATGGGTTTTGGATCAAGGATAAACTCGTTTTCAATTTCGCAGACAGAAAGAAGGTAAGCCAGAAAAGGCCGCGATCGTCGTAGCTGTTCTCTTGGTTCATTTTCTTGTGTAAAGGTCTTTTTCATTTCTATAAAAATGGCGTGGATGGTACCGTCCAATTCAACGATTAATAGATAGTCGCATTTTGTTGTCCGAGAATTGTCGTTCTTCAAAACCGAAAAGTGGCTAAATTTGTTCAGGCGTATCGCGGTGACGAGCACGGGAGCACCGACGACTTGAACAATCATATTCGCTTGACGCTCTCGGAGAATTAAATCATCATTTCTTTTTTTTAGTAGCGCATCTTCCTTCAAAACCTTTTCCAATATCGAGTTTAGAGACATTTTACGTTTTTCCATCCTCCGCCGTCAGTCGTGTTGCGAGTTCATTTGATACGCGATTGATTTTGTCGATGGTCTCGTCGAAGACTGGCATATCTATGCCAAAGTCATCCACTTCGCACTTGCTTAAGCCATCTCCTTCTGCGACGTACGCCCGGACGGAATCTGATTCAAGTAAATCGTTCTCTTTGTATCCGAGTTTCTGAACGACCTCCTCTTTGTTGTCAAAAGGTTTGCTCAACATGATGAGGTTATTGATCTCTTTGATGAGATAGTCGCTGTGCGTGGTTATCAGAACTTTTAAGCCAGCATGAACAAACCGTGCCAGTAAGCGTGCCAACAGTATCTGATTGGTTGTATCGAGATGACTTTCTGGCTCGTCAATGATGAGAAGATGATTTTTCTCTGCGACATGACGAAGGTAGAAGTATAGGTCAGACAGACCACGCGCTGAAGATGAGGCGATGTGCAATGGTATGTGGAATCTGCGTTTTCCGCGTGCTTTTGACCTGAATTCGATAACGTCGTCAGAGCTTGTATAGTAGCCTTCCATCATATTCTTTATGTCGTTGAATAATTTATCTTCATAAATCGCACTTTTTTGCGTGCGGAAATCACCTATGCTTCTGGTGTAGTTGATATTGTCCTTTATGGGAAGAGCATAGCGACTGGTTGTTTCGTCAATGAGAAATGAAGCAAAGCGATTTCGATTGTCCTTGTCTCCCATCTTTTGTAGTAAATTTACCAATTGGTTTCTGGTAAAGTCGAGTTCCTTGTAGAAAAGCGAGATGCCGAAACGTTCGGCTGAGAGAATAAATGGCGTAGGAAGCTCAGGAAATAAGAACGACAAGTAAAGTTTATAAATCCGAGATAGCGTTTGAAACAAGGAGTCATTTAGCGAGATGGGGTCTTGTTCCATGACAATATTGCTTCCGTCATAGGCAACAGAAAAATTACCCTCTTTCTGAGGCAGAATTTCCACGGGAAACGCATCGTTCAGCACAATTTCGAGAGATGCGTCTTCAAAAGCGATTTTTGCAGAACTAAACACATCTGACAAAACATCGTTAGAGAAATCCTTTGCCAGCACTTGGATTACTGCCGCTCGCTCCGTGTTGAACGATTCTCTATCTATCGAACGTTTTGCCTTGCCCGTTGTGATGACTGTTTCGATGAGTTGCTCAAAGTTTGGAGCTGGCATATTGACAGATGGGGTAGATGATAGATCTGCCCATTCTCGCCACATTTTCAAGAAGCCATAAAGCGTATATGCCAAATACGTTTTGCCGGTGTTATTACGGCCAGCAATGATCGTGAGATCGCCCAGTTCCATTTCGGCCTCTTTTACAGGACCTATATTTTTGAACCGAAATGTCACGGGTGTCGATTTTGAGCCATTGGCAGATTGCATGGCGTTTTTCTCCAAGAGTAAGGTCAGATCATTCGTTTATCTAAAAATAAGGAGATTATATTCAATAGTGCCGAGGAAATTTACAGACAAAATTGCGACGCTTTTTTTAGCACTAATCACTTAAAACTGTGAATTTTGTCTATCCCAATAATCTCTCAATCCTCGAAACTCGTAATCTAAATATACAAAACCTTCAAAAAGACCTCTGGTAAGAAACAACATTGGATTTTCTTCTGCCCCTGCCACAATTCCGACATACTCAAGTTCCCATTTATTTGAATCGGAAAAACCTGTTAAATGCCAAGCTAATTCTCTTTCGTTATCTTTTAAACTTCTCATATAATATTGGGGGTTGTCCCAGATAGAATCTGATTTTAAATAATCAATTTTTTCCCCGTCGCCATATTTTTCAGATAATATGCTTTTCAGGTCGTCAAATTTTCTTTTCAATTCATCCCCGTAAGGATTAGCCTCTATCGTCCAATAAAAACGGACTTTCATCAATCCCATTTCTGGTATCACTACAAAATACACATAGTCTGCGCCTTGTGGCTTTTTGGGTTGCTCAACCCCAAAAACAGTGGGATCATCCTCAAGTTGTTTTATATATCCAAACTCTAATTTTTTTATTTCTTTCAGCGTCATCCCTTTTTTGAGTCCAAAAATTCCTTCTCCAAAAGACTCTGACGGAATACATATACCAAGTAAACAAAAAATGATAATCCGTCTCATGTAAAACTCCTTTCATTTTAAGAAATCACCACGCGATCAATAGGTAGGAAATGGAGGCATCACAGACGCGACAAAAAACGCAACAAAAATTGTCCACAAAACAAATAGTACAAGAAAAACGATAGCACCCACTTTGAGAATGTTCGAGAAACTTATTTCTTTGCCCCTCCACCAATTCCAAATAACCGCAACAGCAAAAGAGACAAACAAAATTTCTATTAACGCCATATAATCACCTCAAAACCACCGGCATTATTGAATATAAGCCCCAAAAATAACATATTCCTTTGAGGTTTTCCATACCCTGCTTGGATTCTGGCGTATCTCTTACACACCTGCGTCTCTTCGCGCGTTATCGAGGGCTCTGAAGCATTGTTCGGCGACGGGCCAGGGGTCGTAGTCGGGTTGTCTCCAGATTTGCGCGGTGACTTCGACGGTGATTGGGACGGTGATGCCTGCGGCTGCGACGGCTTTAAAAAAGGCGACGAGGTCGAAGTCGCCTTCGCCGGGCAGGAGGTAGCGCACCTGTCCGTTGACGCGATGGCCGTCTTTGATGTGGGTGGAGACGGTGTAAGGGGCACATAGGTCAACGCTCGGCTGGAGATCGATACCGTCAACGTAAAAGTGGCTCATGTCGAAATTGACTTTGACGTTGTCGTGATTGGTTTGCCGCATGAGCCAATCGACTTTTTGGGGGGTGTCGAGCGGGTGGCCCGCATGGGGTTCGGTTGCGAGGATGACGTTGTGTTTGGCGGCGCGGTCGCCCAATTCGATGAGTTGATCGCAATAGGTGTGTTTGACTTCGTCCCATGTGCCGTGCAGTCCGCCGAGTGTGCTGACGATGATGCCGGGAACATCGCCGAAGGCGAGGTCACTGGCGAGGATACAGGCATCGTCAAATTTTTCGAGGATGGCGGGACGGCTATCACCCTGTGTGCAGATGGGCATCAAAGCCATGGTGACGGGGGATTCAAAGCCGAGGTCATGGATGGTGTTGACAAGTGTTTCGCGGGTAGCGGTGTCGAGTTTTTGCGGGGCGGTGGGCCAGTCGTCACCCGTGTTGATTTCGAGGGCTTCGTAACCTGTGTCGCGCAGGCGCGGGAGCGCGTCGAAGATGTTTTCCGTTTGCATTGCATAAGTGCCGTATCCGATTTTCACAATTGCCTCCTTCAGTTGATAATTCACAACTCCATGCTAATGCGATATCGCGCGAAACACAACCGAATTTCCAATCAGTCGATGTTGCGTCGGGCTATGTGCTGGTCGTACATGGCCAACTGTTGTTCGTATTTATAGGCGTGATAATCTGCGGTGTCTCGATTGGGTTCAATGACCTCGCCCGCGTGACACATCGCGTCCATCGCTTCCTGGATTGATGGGTATGCACCCGCGGCGACGGCACCGAGGATTGCTGATCCGAGTAATACGGCTTCGGGTTCTTTGGGCAGGTGTATGGGGCGCTGTGTGGCGTCGGCGTGTTCGCGTATCCACAGTTCGTTTTTTGTGCCGCCTCCACACGCATTGATCTGCTCAATTGCGTAGCCCTGTTTTTCCATTTCGTCAATGATATTGCGCGTGCCATAAGCGACCGCCTGGATGGTTGCGTGATAAATTTGCGCCAGTGTGTTGTAGGACATGTCCAGGGTCAAGCCGTCCATCATTCCCCGTGCGTTGGGGTCGGCTTTGGGAGAGCGGTTTCCGTGGTGGTCGGGCAAAATATGCAGCCGTTCTGTCCAATCTGAGCGCACGCCTTTTGCGGCGATGTACGCGTTGAGTTCTGCGTACACGGCATTGATTTCTTTTCCCGTGAGTACATGCCAGTAGTGATCTTCTTCTTTCACCATGCCAAATCGCTCGATGGTGTGGTCCAATAACGCGCCCGTTGCACTTTGCCCGCCTTCGCTGAGCCACAAACCCGGTAGCATCGCTCCGAAGTAAGGTCCCCACACGCCGGGGATAAATCGCGCGTCTTTTGACACGGCCATGTGGCACGACGAGGTGCCGCCGATCAAAGCTAATATCGGTTCGCTGACGCCAACGCCAATGCCTCCCGCATGTGCATCGATGATGCCGACACCCACGGCAGTTTGTGTTGTCAATCCCATCGAATCGGCGGCTTCTGCACTCAGTGTGCCCGCGTTTTCGCCCATGGGCGCGACATCTTCTGTCACTTTTCCGCCGTCGAATAAATCGCCCAGACCAATGGCACTAAAGAAGGTGCGATCCCAGCGCGATTCATGGCCTAGATAGGTCCATTTGCATACGTTGGTACACAAACTGCGGCGGTCGGTCCCCGTTGCTTTATAGACCATAAAATCCGCCAGGTCAAAAAATTTGCCCGCTTTTTGCCATGTTTCGGGCAGGTTCTCTTTGATCCACAAGAGTTTGGGCGGTTCTTGTTCGGGCGACATCGTACCCCCGACGTATTGCAATACATCATATCCACCCGCATTGATGCGATTTACCTGATCTATTGCGCGGTGATCGCGCCACACGATGATGTTGCGCTCGGTTTCGCCCGTTTCAGATACGGTCAGGGGTTGTCCAGCAGTGTCCAGGACGACGAGAGAACAGGTTGCGTCAAAACTCATGCCGATTATCGCATCGGGCGAGAGGCCAGATTGGGCGATGGCCTGGCGAACGACTTTTCCGGTTTCTGCCCAGATGTTCTTCGAGGATTGTTCGTAAAAATCGGGTTTGGGATTAAATTCCAGAATGGGGGAGGATGCTGTGCCCAACATCGTGCCGTATAGGTCAAATACGCCTGCCCGCACGCTGCCTGTGCCCACATCGACGCCGATTACTGCTCGATTACTCATCGCGTACCTCAGTTGTGAGAAAGAAAAGCCCCGGAGGACCGGGGCTAATTGTAAAGATAACAGGCGTGTCCCATCACCAGGAAATTTTGGCAACCCACCCCGATGTGGCATCGCAATACAAAAATCCGCCGTCGCAGATGGAGAGTCCGTGTGGTTCGGGATGGGGTTCGGGCACTTCTATGCGATCGAGTTCTGCATTTGTCGCCAGATCCAGATTTACAATGACCCGATCACCTGTATGAACCACCCAGATCGAATCTTCTTCCATTCGGACCACACCGTGTGCGCGATGCAAGGGCAGTTTTAATGTTCGGATGACGGACCAGTCTTTAATACGCATTTGCGTAATGGTCTGTTCTTTCAAGGTCGTCAGCCATAATGTGCCCGGTTCAATTGCGTCGTATTCTACGCCGTGTGTGCCGCCGCCCGTGGGCAGTGCCCAGCGGCCCTGTGTTTCTCCATTACAGGGATCTACGCGCAAAATTTCACCCTGAGGCGCATCGGTCTTGCGCGGTATCCGCCAGCGTTGCCCCGGCCCATTGGCTGCCAACCACAACGATCCATCACCCGCGGCCATGCCACTGGTGTTGGAGGATTCCGATGGGATGTCTCTCAATAGGCGGCGATTGCCGTAATAATCGTCTATACCCTCTTCCATGCTCATCAATGCCACCCTATCCGTCACCTGATCTACAATCCACAAGCCTTCGCCAGTGAGTTGCAATCCGTTTGGTACGCCATAAGGCGCTCGAAATTGATTCTCTATTTTGACTTTCATATATCCTCCTATAATGCGAAGAAATTACGCGGGAACTGGGAAATCGGGTTTGCCATAAACCATGTTGTGAAACACCTGCCAGAAGGATTCGCCTTCACACCGAATTGTAAAGTCATCTACACGCTCAACCCCTTCTGGCACGGAAAGGCGACCGGGTTCGGGGCGCGTGACTTCCATGACCACAGGGCTTTTTGCAACGAGTGGTTCGATATTTTCAACGATCTCCAGGGCTTCATAAACGCGCGTCTTGATGAGGGCACGGGCATCTACTGGCGCCAGGTGGAGCGCACATAATTCACCCAGGCCTTCTTTTACTGGTGCTGTGACAATGTTGTTGACCCAGCGCTCGGATTCGGTACATGCGTGCAGATCGCCCGATGTAAAGACCCAGGGAATACCCAGATCCCCACACAAGTAAGCCGCCATTTCCATCTCGCCGACTTCGGCACCATTGACGCGATAGATCATATTGCGGCTCATCGAGTGTGCGAGACATCCGTTGGGCGTGCCAGTCATCGCATGCATGCCCAGTTGGATCAATGCGTCAAATCTGGGGGATAATCCGGGTAACCAGCAGGGGCGGTTGACGCCCTGCACCAGTTTTACGCCTGAGATCAATTCTTCTGATAAGATGGTGCGTCCCGCTCCATGTGCATCATTGATGATTATTTCTTCTACGCCTGCTGCAAATAATCCTTCGGCTGCGGCGTTGACTTCACCTGTCAACAATCGCTGCATCTCAGCGCGGTCGTACACGCCTTTTGCCGTTGTCGCATCTTCCCGGTGTCTCGGATCCCAATCATCTACTCCGGCTGAACCTTCCAAATCGGTCATCATGTAAACGGATTTTACGGGCATGAGAGTCTCCTTTGCGAATCAACGGAGCGGGGTACAACTGGTTCAGGCCAGTTCATCAACGAATCAACGATGGAGTTTGTAACAACTTTGGGTGGTGGAGCGGGGTTCGTCTATTCGTCTATTCGTCTATTCGTTCAATCACACACAATTGGCAAATTTCGGATGCATCGCTGGCGTAAAGGATCTGCGAGCTATCTTGCCGCCATACCGGGTGTAGATGGGTTCCGGCATGGGAGTGGTCGAAGACCGAGAGTTCCAACAGGGTTTCAATAGTATCGGTTTCGACATCTACCAGCAGGAATTTGGCTTCTTTTGTTGTGTTGTTCACGACATCTATGACAATGTATTTTCCATCTGGTGAAAAGGAGGGATGCCCCGATCCCTTTGCACAGGTTGCGGCCAAACGCTCTTCACCCGTTTCCACATCAGTCAGTACCAGTTTATTGCCCGGTGAGCCTTCAAACGGGCTGTTGGTCAGTATTTCTCGACCATTGGGATGCCACAGGGGGTGGTTGCCAAATTCGCCTACGCGCTTGAGGTTTGAGCCATCTGCATTGATGACGTACACATCTTTCACTCTGGGAAGTTCGCCGTATTTTCGATCAAAATGGATTTCGTTGGTGAATACAAACATCATCCGCGATCCATCGGGAGACCATTTGGTGTGTTTGACGAACATGTGCCAGTCGGCTATTTCGTCTCGGCGGGGGTGGAGTGTTAGGCAATCGGAGAGGGTTGCGAGTTGTTTGGATTCCCCTGTTTTCAGATCCTGCGCGAAGACACCGTGTATGTCTTTCATTTTGGGTACGTCGTCTTCGGCGTAATCCCCGTGCATCGTGTGATAGGCATGCAGGTGTCCAGCTGGTGAAATCATTCGGAGGTCTCCGGGATGCGTGCCCGACATACCCGTGTCTGGATCGACCCATCCGATCAAACGGGTTTCGCGGTCTCGGTCCTTGAAGTAGATCCGCGATCCATCCGCAGCCCATTGCGCCAGTGCGCCGCCATTGGCGGACATCGCACGGGATTCGGCCACTTTGTGCAAGTTGTCCCCATCGGCATCCATGACGCAAATATCGCCTGTTTTTGAATCGGGTGCATCCATGCGGCTAAATGCAATGCGCCCATCTACGGGAGACCACGGGGGCAGATCGTAATACCCATGCACCGATCGCCGCGTATTTGTCGTCAGTTGCAATACCCGCCTCCCGGTCGGATTTATTACTTCAATGGCTTCGGATGTTATGGTATCGATTGCCATGTTGTATTCCTCCAATGCTCAATGCTTGCTTTTATTTGAACATCTGCATTATTTGCCTATCCTTCGGAGCCATTATTTTTATTTTGATGCTGAGGTAGCCGTCTAACCGCCTCACGAGGAGTGACTATCGGGATGTCTTCAATATGACCGAGAGCCAGCATGTCCTTTTTGTCCCCAGAAACAATCAGATCCGCTTGGCCCGCTATCCCGGTTGCCAAGATTGGAGCATCCTTTGGGTCCGGTGATATATCTACATCCGGCAACTCAGTGACGACCACCCCAATCGATCCCAGGTTATAAAGCAAGTCGCTGGCCTCTTCGGGCTGGATGTACGGTTTCAAGCGGTCGCGGCCCAAGACTTCCCTCAGTTCCTCAATTTGGTAAGATGAAGAGACCAGTGTGAAGTCTCCACGTCTGACAGCTGCTAACAAGAGGCCTGGCGGTCCTTCTTTTGCGATCAGCGCGCTTACGAGCACATTTGTATCAAGAACGATTCGCACGTACGCTATCCACAGCTTCGTCGGCGAGGACTTGGGCTTCTTCGGCTGGGAGGTGCTTGTTTCGTTCCCAGATCGTTTCGACTGTCTCCCAGAAGATTGCTTGACGTACCGCACGGTCAACGAAACGGGACAGATCGCCTTTTTTTCCGCCAGTCCGGGCCAGATAGCTCCGAACCTGGCGGTCGGTTTCCTCTGATATAACGATATTCCATTGGGTCATGGCTAGCCTCTCATCATAGTGTTTATAGGTGGAAAGATAAAAGGTTGATAGTAGTCATTAGGTTAAGACCTGTGACCCTTTTCACGATATTCTTTGCGAGGTTGCTATACGTGTCAGTCGATCCCTATCCTGCTTATTATCCAGATAATGCATCTTTCTGTGGCAATTCGGACATAGCGCGACGATATTATCTATTGAATCTTTTCCGCCGTTTGAAAGCCACTTGACATGATGCGTTTCGAGAAACGGCCTACCTAAATTGTCTTTGAAAGGCCCCTTTTTTCCACATAAGCGACATTTTCCATTCGCCATTCTTTTTGCCAACTCCGCAATTTTTGGATTTCGTTCGTAAGTTGTTGCAACTATTTCCCTTTTGTTTGGCTTACCTTTATGACCTCTAATAACCTTACCTTCATTTAATGAAGACGGGTCTCGGACAAGCTGTTTGAAATACTCAACGTCTCTAAGATATCTGATAAGGCCGTTGATTAAGTCCTCTTTTTGAGAAACATTGCCAATCAGAATACCTTTCTCAACTTTTGTCCCGTTCTCTACCTCTATCATAGATTCGTACTGTGAATACCAGGCGAGAAAGTTTGCCTTGTTAATACCTGGATAGCCACCGCCAATCCTTCCGCTGTGTAACAAAAATATAGAACCTTTTTCATCAACAGCAAACATACCTGCACCAATACTAAGATTTATCCCATCAATTGGTATGTTTATTTCAGCCACAATATCGTTTTGCTTATTTTTATCTGGTTTCAGACCAAACGCATTCCAGAACTTTTTTCCTTTGTGCTTTTCTGATGTAAACCAAACTATCCGGTTGTGCTTTACAGAGTATCGGCCACTTCCACCAGGATATCCAATCTTGAGGTGCCATTTCAAGTTCAGTCCCTTGCCCAGCGTGTCCTCAAGGAGCTTTTGACATCTTCTTGTTTCACTCCGACTCGTTACGCCTCTGAGCATGAATTACCTCTGTTTTACGCAATTGTGCCTTCCACTTTCTTATTGCTCGCAATGCACCCGCACGACCTGGCTGGCAGAACCTTCCTCAACCGGTTAAAAAGATAATGAGACTTCGCTGTTCTTGTATCTCCTTGAGTCCAAATAAACAGTATCAGGACAAATGTCTTGTTCATGGGGCCATACGACGGTACCACCTTCTGCTCGAACCTGGCGGAAATAAGCCTCGTCCGCGAGTTCTTTGAACACACCGAAATCCAGCAAGGGACGACAGTCATAGATGCCAAATTCACCATTTGTAAACGGAATTTTGAGTTGATAATCAGCAAGTGGTGTTACTTCTTTTACTCTCGGATTCATTTTTACCTGACCTTATGGGCTGTAATAGTTCCAGGTCATCTTACTGCGGCGGTAGTGGTCTTGCGACCACAGGCGCTGACGGTCAGAACCCCGATTCTCAGATTCATTGAAGTAGATGTGGAGTTGGTTGCTGTGCAAGACGATCAGTTCTTCGCGCCAATCTCCAGCCACATCGCCCACATAGAGCCGGTCGGCCTTTTCCTCAAACCGGTGGAGAAAGCGCCCGCTAAGCGGATCGAAGATGCCAATATCCCCGGAGATATGGCGCTCTTTGGCTGCGGCAAGCTGTTTGCGGTCACCTGTCCAATCGATCTTGTGGATGACCTCGACCCCTCTTGTGGTCCAGCCCTCGGGTGCTACATCGTCCATCTGGTAATCCGCGATTTTCTCTCCCCGCGCGTCAAAAACAAAAGGCTTCTGATGCTCGTTATAGCGGCTCCGGCACCATATCTCCAGGCCCGGTCGCTCCAGGTCGAACTCGCCGACCGCCGCATTCTGGGGTTCCCGGTGGCGAAAGTGCGTTTCCCATAAGAGTTGTTCGTGGTTGTAGAGGAAAATGCGATTGCCGCCCCCTTCTTCTAAGGCGATGATTTCCAAACCCGGTATATCGGGCCGCACGTCGTAGATGAAGATCGAGTCGATGTGACCTTTTAGGGGAATCCGCAGTAAAATTTTGCCATCGGCAGAGACGACCGTAGTGCCGATCACTTCGTCTTGCCCATCTCTATTCAGATCCGCCAGCCGTGCGCCGTTGTGGGCGCAGGCAACGAAATCGTCGCGTTCCCACAGGGGGACAAAATGTCCGCGCCGGAGATCGGCCAGCGCATAGGCCGCTAGAAAGCGCCCCATGCGGTAACCTTTGGCATTGGTGGCTTGGAGGAGTAAATCTCGATCTCCCGCGCCGCGGAAATTGGCTACGACCAGGTGCTCCCAGCGTTGGGCGCCTTTGGGGATGGGCGGCTTTGCGGTCCACTGCTCGCGCCCTGTAGTGCCATCAATTACGTGGAGCGTGCCATCCTGGGTAAGGAACAGCACTTCGACCTGTTCATCGCCATCGACGTCTGTAACCTGAACACCTGGACCGTGATGGCCGGGTAGGCCGACGCGCTCTGAGGAGCCGCCTACCCGGAGGTCGGTTTCGATTACCCAGAGTTTGCGGCCATCGTGGGCATGAGTCGTGAGATAATTGGGAACGGTGACCAGGTAATCCATGCGTCCATCTCCATTCAGATCGGCGACAATGAGGCCGCCAGCAGAATCCGTAGGGCCGGGAATATCCAATTGGATGACGAATGGATTTACGGGGTATTCAGGCCAGTGCGACCGCATGTTCCCAGGGGTGGAACAACTGGCTAGCATCAACAGCGTCAAAAGACTTTGCAATGCCAATGTGATTATTCTCATATGCTTTCTCTTATTTCTTTTTTTCGACCGTTCCTTCTACCTTTTTATTCCCCGCCTGCAACCGCGCGGCCTGGCTGGCGGAACCGATGTGCATGTGGTTATACGCATCTTCTGAGGATTTGAAGGGTCCGTCGTAATTCTTGCGGCCGTGCCAGTTCAGGTTTGTGTACATGGGATTGGTATGGCCCACTTCTTTTTCGCGTTTGGCAATATAGGCTTCCATCCGCCCGCGCAATAGGGCGACCATTTCGGGTTCTTTGTCTGCCAGATTCGTGGTCTCGCCCGGGTCCTGGATCAGATTGTAAAGCTCTACTTCGGGCTTAAAATGAAAGTCGGGTTCCAGTGCTACGATCAATTTCCACTCGGGTGTGCGCCAGCCGTGTTTTCGCATCCAGGTACACTCGGTAATATAAAATTCCGATTCGTGCGTGTGGCGTTTTCCCTCAACCATCGGGATTAAGCTGCGTCCGTCAAACGCGATGTCTGTTTCTATATTCAGGAGTTCCAGGATCGTCGGTGTGAGATCTTTGTGCTGATTGTAACCCTTCACGCGCACGCCTTCGGGCAATTGCCCGGGCAGGCGCATTGCGAGGGGTACTTTCAAGGTGCATTCATACATCCCGTGGTGATCAAAATAGCAATCGTGCTCGTCGAGGGTCTCGCCGTGGTCGCCGTTGATTACGATTAGGGTATTATCTCTCAGGCCTAGTTCATCAACACGGGTGAGCAGGCGCTGGATACACGCATCCATATAGGCAATTTCACCGTCGTATTGCGCCACCACAAAATCGGCGTCGGTAATGCCCGGTGGCATCCAGCTCAAATGAAAATCTCTAAATGGCTTGAATGCTTTTACCGGTTCCATGCTGGTTTTGGACGGGTCGCACGGGTCTTTGCTGTAGAACATCGAATCGTACGGTGGCGGTGGCAAATAGGGCGCGTGCGGATCCATGTGTCGCAAGAATAGGAAAAACGGTTTGTCGCCCGCGGATAGGCGTTCCAGTTCGGGTAATGTCACTTCGTTGAGCAATTCGGCTTTGTGCAGCGGACGTTCGTCCCAACTTCCCCACGCTCTGAAGTTCACATATTCATCAAAGCCGCGAGAACTCGGATTTCCCGTAAAGCCCACACACACGGTTTCATAGCCTTCTCCGCTCAAAATTTCGGGCAAGGTCGCGACGTCTTCTGTCAACCCGCCGCGGTGGCGCAGTGCCACGACATCGGTGGAAAAACAATCCATGCCCGTGAGCATTGACGCATAGGCCGGTGTGGTGGGGATATGCGCGCTAAATGTGTTTTCGAACAAGACGCCCTGTGTGGCAAATTTGTCGATATGTGGCGTTGTGAGCCGATTATAACCATAACAACTCATGTGATCCGACCACAAACTATCGATTCCAAATAAAATTACATTCTGTTTTGCCATGCTATTCTCCAATTAAAAATTTTCGACAATTTTTCTGAATCCATCGCCATAAGCTTTCAGGGTTTCATCTGAATCGTGATCGCTTCCTGGCTTGTGGATTACTTCCACGGAAAAGAAGCCGTCAAATCCGGCATCGTGCAATAATTTTAGGGGCGTGACATAGTCCAGATCGCCTTCGCCCAGAGCGACGGTGGTAATTCTACCGTTTTCGGTGTCATAACGCCCGTCGTGTGCGTGCAGGTGTTTGGTCAGAGCACCAATTGTCCGCATGGTTTCTTCGGGGCGTTCCATGTGGCGCTGCGGGTGCATGAGGTCCCACAAGATACCCAGATTGGGATGATTCACTTTTTCAACCACTGCGCGCACTTGCGTCGAGACACACCACTCGTCGTGTGTTTCCATCATTACGATAACCCCGCGTTCTGCCGCGTGATCCATTACGCGCTTGTATGCCTCAGCCGTGCGGTTCACCATCCAGAATATTTCGCCCTTACCGCGCGCGCCGCCAAATGTGCGGATCAATCCGGCGCCCAGATCAGCCGCGAGATCTATTGCGGCGTTGGCCTCGGCGATGGATTGGTCCAGAACAGCGGGGTCTTCTGCAGCAAATTTCGCCCCGGTAGCTATGCAGGATATTTTTAATCCAGCATCTTCAATTTTTCCCCGCGCTGCATCTCGAGCAGCAGCAGGCATGTCCAGTTCAAAACCCGAGGCGTGTCCCCACCCCGCGCGAGGCTCCAATCCTTCGAAGCCATGGCGTTGCATTCCATCAATGATCTGCTCGATAGACCAATCCGGACACACACTCGTCATTGTTCCCAACCGAATCATCATCTGCTCCTTTCCCATTTCAGTGTTGTTCTCGAAATATCGGTGCTTAACCTAATGCTATCCTTCCGCTATTGCAAGCGGAAAAGGGATCAATAATAATAGGTCAATTTTTTTTGAGTCTTTATGGAACGCGCGAGGCTATTTTCTGATCTAAGGATACAAGACCGGGGATCGTTTCTGCATGGATGTGGGGATATTGCCGCACAGATATAACCACATTTCAAGGCGTAGCAGCGCGAGTATTATCGGTCTTTTTTATGTGTACAAACTATAACAATTCTAACAATTTATTACAATTTTCATGGGAACGAAGTAGCCTGCTGATTGTTTAAAATACTGTAGCCGCAAAGTGCGGCAGGTTGATGGTGCTGATCGGATTTTGGTTCCGGCCGGACAAAATGAGATCGGTGCTTGAGAGCGGTTCATAGAAGTTCAACAGTGAGGAGCAAGGCCATGAAAAAGTGGATGACCTATAGTATTGCGTTGGTGTTGACATGTGCCCTGTGGGGCGGTCAGGACGCGCAGGCGGCAGGGCCTCTATTTGTGGATGAAAATGCCGATGGTATTGATGATAATGTGCGAATATCGTATCATCGGGGGCACAGGGGGGTTTTGGGAGGACGCGGCACATCTTCTCAGTTGACCGAAGAGCAACGCGCTGAATTGAAAACGCTGGTTGATGGATTAAAAGAGTCGGATACATCTCGGGAAGATATTCGCGCAGCAGTGAAGGCCAAGCTGGAAGAATGGGGTGTCGAATTTCCCGAACGCTCGGCCATTTCGCCCGGTCTGGCAGAATTGCTTACCGATGAACAGGAAGCCGCGCTTACGACGTTGATCGAAGGCTTGAAAGAATCGGATACGTCGAGGGAAGATATTCGTGCAGCGGTGGATGCGAAATTGGAAGAGTGGGGTATTGAGCGTCCGGAGCGTTCGCGGGAGGGAATGCGCGGACATGGTGGTAAGCGGGGTGGGCGCAGAGGCCCTAAAACGCCCTCTGAATCGACGACATCGGGATAATGCATCGGTCTATGGGGAAGGGTATCTGCCCTTCCCCTTATGATAAATCCATCGCTATAAAAGGGAATGATTATGAAACGACTATCAACCTTTGCTTGCGTATTGCTTTTGGGGCTGAAAACCGCAGATGCAGATGTGCTTACAGATGTGACTGTGGGAACGATTTACGATACCAATGTGGATGGGGTTTATGATGGGGTGAGTTCTTTTGTGACACAGTTTTCCGCTTCTGTGATGCGTCCCGTGGATATGGATGATTCATATCTGCGGTTCTTTTTTGCAGGTGATGGCTTTTTATTTGGTTACAATGGTGACCGGACATTTGCGACCAATCGATTGGGCGTGGATTTTGCGCGCGATCTGAATAGTAGTGCGCGAGATAGGATATTTGCGGGTTTTTCGCTGGCTGCGCGCACAAATCGTTCCATTTACGATGTGTATGATTATACCGGGCTGTCGGGATACCTGCAGGGCAAATGGTATAGTGCCGAGAATACGATGAAGCGGGTGGGATATCAGCTCAACTGGCGGTCATATCCAAATTTGAATGTGTCGCGTTATGTCGATCACTATGCATTTTTTCAGATCAACTATTTTTTGCCCACGCGCACGACACTGAGAGGCGATCTCGGTTTGGGCTATAAGTTGCGCGAGGGAGCTGAGGGACAGGTGGTTTTGGGTTTGCAGGTGGCGCAATCTCTGGCAGATCATACGGGCTTGCGGGTGCGCTACCAGCGGCGCATCAATTTGCGGGCTGCAAATGATACGCCCACGAGATTTAATGCGCTCATTTACGGCGATGATGATATATTAAAGGATCGCTACGATTATAGCGGCGACCAAATAACCGCTCGGCTGACCCAGCAATTGCCCTTGCAGATTCGGATTATTTTGGAAGGTGGATACGAAAGGCAGTCTTATAAAGATGATATGGCGCGGGATGTCAGTGGCGCGATTTTGGTAGGGGGCGCGTTGCGCCGGGATGAGTATTCGTTTTTTGACGCGTTTTTAGAGTTGCCCCTAACGCAGCGTGTGACAACGGAATTTGGATACGGCATTTCGCGCAATTTTTCAAATGATGAATTTTATCACTACGACAGGCGACAAAGTGTATCTTTAGATTTGATTGTCGAATTTTAAGCGGGAGATTTTCTGTGCTCAATTGGTCAACATGCGACGATAAATTGCTCGTTGGGTATGCTCAAAAGGGGCATGCAAAGGCGTTTTCTGAATTGGTTCGGCGGCACCATATGCGGATTTTTCATACGGCATTTGGTATGGTGGGCAATAGGGAAGATGCCGATGATCTGGCACAACTTGCGTTCATCAAGGCGTTTCAGTCGCTTCACCAGTTTAGAGGGCAATCGCTGTTTTCCACCTGGTTGTATCGCATCAGCGTCAATTGTTGTCTGGATTGGATTAAGTCGCAACAGCGCAAATACGATGTTGATATGGATGATGAATGGTGGTTCAGACAATCAGATGGTGAAGCGCTGTTCGCAGGTCCAAAGCGAACGGATTACAGGGTTGAGCAGGGTGAGTTGCGCGATGTTTTGACGCAGGTGTTGGCGGATATGCCGCCCAATTTTCGGTCTGTGCTGGTTCTGCGCGAGTTGAACGGGCTGTCATATCAGGAGATTGCCAGTGTTGAGGGGTGTTCAGTGGGCACTGTAAAATCGCGTTTGTTTCGGGCGCGTGCCCAACTTCGCAAATTGTTGAGGCCGTTTTACAAGGCACTTGTGGCGTAAGATTTATTGAGGAGGCATATCAGTGGATGATAAGACGGAAAGAAGGGCGTTTTTGACGCAGGCCCTCGCACTTGTGGGAGGGTGCATGTGCGCCGGATGGATTTCGGGATGTGAGAATGATGTGTTGAAGTCATCGGGTGAGAGTGTGCAGTTTGATGTGGGCAGCGCGCCTGCGTTGGCACAGGTGGGAGGGTCTGTGAAGCAAGTTTTTAGCGGTCAAAATGGCGGCGCGCCCGTGATCATTTTTCGCGCTGCCGAAGAAAATTTTGTGGTTTTGAGTTCTGTGTGTACGCATGAGGCGTGCGAGGTGGATTTGCCGGGGGACCGCGATCCACAAATCTGGTGTTCATGCCACGGTGCGAGATTTGACAGGACAACAGGGGCGGTTTTACGCGGACCAGCTACCGCACCGTTGCCGCGATTTGAGAGTACCTATGACAGTGGAACACAGACGTTGTCGATTCTGTTTTAAGGAGCGAGAGACCAGGGGCTGTCGATAAATTTAGAATAAAAAACCGATCTCTGAAGTTATAGCGATCGGTTTTTTGGTTTTTAGTTTGTTGAATGTCGAGATGGATTGCTTTCCAGGGCTGAATTGCGCTATATTGTGATACATCGCATAAACTCAGCGGTCTATTGAGAGGAGCGGAAAGATGTCTGATCTGGCAATTGACGGTGGTCCCAGAACTGTTATTGCTCCGATGAGTGATTCGTGGCAGGATGTGAGCGATTTGGAGAAGCAGTACGTCAATTATGTTTTGAATAATAAGGATGATGCTTATGTAGAACTCGACAAGTTCGAAGACGAGTATCGAGCTTTTGTGGGGACCAAACACGCGCTTTGTATGTGCAATGGCACAGCCGCGCTACACTCGGCGATTTTTGCCGCGGGTGCATGCGCGGGGAAAGAGGTGATTGTGCCCACTGCGACGTGGCACGCGACGATTACGCCGATTTTGCACTGCAATGCGACGCCCGTGTTCTGCGAGGTAGATCCGGAAACATTTTGTGCTGATCCCGAGGATGTCAAAAAGCGGATTACGCATCGCACATGCGCGATTGTGGTGACACATATTTATGGCAATCCGGCAGATATGGATGCGTTTTTAGATATTATAGACGGGACCGATATCGCGCTGATTGAGGATGCTTCCCATGCCCCTGGGGCGATGTGGGGCGATAAGATGGTCGGCTCTATTGGACATATCGGGTGTTTTAGCCTTCAGGAGAAAAAGCCGGTGTCCGGGATAGAAGCGGGTATTGCGACTACGAATGATGATGATCTCTACGATCGTATGCTGGCTCTGGGGCAATGCGGGCGTTGCGATGCGCTGTGGCAGACGGATCGTTTTAAGGCGCTTCGCAATATGGGGTTGGGCGTCAAATACCGCGCAAATCCTCTGGGTATTGCGATGGCCCGCGCACAGTTGGAGCGCTTGCCGGGGCTGAATGAGAAGCGGATGGCATGGTTTGGGCGAATGGATAGTCTGCTCGATGGGATTCCCGGTGTGACTCCACAAAAGACGTATCCGAAGGCGAAGCGAGGCGGTATGTTGCTCTACGCGGGAACGGTTGATCCCGATTTGTTTGGTGCTCCGCTTCCTATTATTATAAAAGCACTGGTTGCGGAAGGGGTGTATGTCGCAGAGACTACGGCGTGGGGGTATAGTGCGATGCACCTTGAACCGCTTTTTAACGATTTTTCGTTCGATGGTTTGGGCGGGCCATGGGCGGATTTGCCCACAGAGGCGAGGCGGCCTGTGTGCAATTTGCCGGTGAGCGAGCGGTTGCAGGACATGAGTTTCTGGCTCGCTACGCCGGTTGCGCCCTCTGCCGAATGGGTGGCGCAGACCGCGCAGGCATTTGCCAAGGCGGTAGCCCACCGCGAGCGATTATCTGAGATCGCGAATGGATTTTGATTATGCGTACTCTAATTCTTTTCATATTCTTCCTGTTTCTCCCGTTGCTGGCGACTTCTGAAGAGGGACGGATATCTTCAGAAGGCAGCCTCGCGCTTGCGGTCGATGTATGTAGTTTTCGCGGAGACGATGGTCCTTATGAAGAGGTTGTTATCCGTTTTCCCGCGGCGCAACTCGCGTTCGAAAAACGGGGTGATAGCCTTTTTGTTGCGCGTTATGTCCCGCGTCTCGAGTTGTTTGATGAGAATGGCAATTCGGTCAAGAGGATAGAGGGCGAGCGCGTATTTTCTTCTGCTGAGCGGATCGACGATCCAGAACACTTTGTCTATGATATCGCGCGATTTCAAGTTCCAGCGGGATATTATCACGCGGTTCTGGACGTCAATGCCGTGGGCAATGACCGCCGGGGACGGGCAGTGTTTTCTATTGAGGTGCCTGAGTATAAGACGGGCCAACTCGCGTTTAGCGATCTGTTTTTTGTAAGTGAAATAGATCCGCCTTCTCAGAATTTTGAAGCCGAGTCCTTTCTCAAGGCGGGCCATGTTCTTTTACCGTTGCCCGAACGCGAGGTCGGGGATGGCGCGCCCCTGCGCTTTTATGTCGAGCTTTACGAGATCGGGCGGCTCGCCCACAGTGTGCGTTTTCAGATCAGCGACCGCTTCGGTCATGTTGTTTTTGACCATCGGCGGGAATTTCCCACATATCGCGGGGATGCAAAATTTGTCGAGGGTATTCCGCTGCGCAGGTTGTCGCCTGGGACATATACGCTGAGCGTTGAAGCGCGTATAGGCGATCAGGTTGCGCGTACGCAGCGAGAATTTCGCATTCTGGGTTCTCCTGTTGAATTATCGCTCACGGCACAGCAGCAGGTTCTTATGGGAAAGATTCTGGAACGCTTTTCAATGCCAGAGACCGTACAGGAATACGCGAAAGTCGATGCGGGGGAACGCGCAGCTTTTATGTACGGGCATTATCTCGAGCGGGTACCAATTTTCGCGCAGACGTATATTTCACCGGTCGCGGGATTGGGCAATCGCGAGGTTGGAATGGCGATGTTGCGGGCGATAGGTCTTGAAAAAACGCTTATGAAACGCGTTGACAAGACGTTTGGCGAGCGTTTGCCCGAGGCGGATACGCTTGCAGTACGAAAGGCGCGCGATGTGGTCGATTTTGTGCTGGGTGAAGATCCGCTTGATCCCTATGCGTTGACTGCGAAAGCATTGATCGCGCTTGAGAGTGGTGCGCTGGTCGAAGGCGAGCGTTGGGTGCGAAAGGCGCTCGATATTGCCCCCGATTTGCCCGAGGCGCATAATGCATTGGGTATTGTGGGTGTGGGGCGTGGCGACTGGAATGGCGCTGTTGAAAAATTTCAAGAGGCGGCGTGTTGGACAAATGCAGAACTGGCGCGTTTTCTCTCCGGGAAGGGCGAGGGTTTGGAATATCTGAAGGCGGCTGTTGAACGAGATCCCACCCATCCTTTTCTCTATTATATGATGGGGCGCGTGTTAGAGCGCAGGGGTGAACTTGCCGAGAGTGCGGCTGCATACAGGCGGCAGATTGAAGTAGATCCCCTGTTTGCGCGGGCGCAATTTGACTTTGGGCGCGTGTTGTTCAAGCAAGGGCGTATTGATTCGGCTACGGTTATTTGGCGAGAATTGATGGAGGCGAGGCCCGATTTTCGCAGTTTATGCATGCATCCGCTTCTGGAGGCGTATCTCAATATTGGGGAAACGGGTAAAGCGCACGCGCTGATTGCAGAGGCGTTGCGCACGCTTAGCGATGAGGCGAGAGAACGTGTGGAAGATATTTCACTCGTGGCGGGTCCAGAGGAATTGGCGGCGTACCAGCGTCTGGCACCCGAGGAGCGGGCGCAGTTTATTCGGGTCTTCTGGCAAAAACGCGATCCCACGCCAGCAACACCTGGTAACGAGCGGTTGGTTGAGCACTATCGGCGCGTTGTTTATGCGTTGCAGAATTTTTCAAAAGATGGACGAAAATGGGACAGGCGCGGCGATGTGTATATCCGCTATGGCGAACCCGCGCATGTGAGTAAAAGATCGGATATTCGGTTTGAGACTGATGCGGAGGTCGTGCGGGTAAAGGAGCGGTTGATAGCAGTGCTGTCGCCAGAGGCCAAGCAAGAAATTATCGCGCGGATAGGTCGATTGCGCACATCGACGCGCGATGTCGAGATCGAGTCTGATTTGGGAGAAGTGGTCTCGATTAGCGATTTCGAGTCTATCGATTTTGAAATGAATCCCAATCGCGTGTTTTTTGCCAGGCAGAGTGATGATGTGAATACTTATGTTCGCGGCAAGGAGCTCTTTGGGCGGGATCGTCCGGGCATGAGCGAGCGTCCGATGCGGGGGATACCGCTTTATCCGGTAAATGGAAGCGAGCCGTGGGAGTACTGGATTTATCCGGATGTGGGCGGGGGTATTGAAGTCGTTTTTACGGCGTTGACGCCGAGGGGCGATTTCGACTTTCCCGATGTTTCTCAGGGGCGGAAAATTGCGCGGTTTAACCAGCGGTTTTGGGAAGATACGCGGCCCGAGGTTATTATTTCACGGGCGGTGAGCGCGCAACCCGATCGCTATGTGCCCGTTGGCAAGGGCGTGCTGGATTTTCACTCTGCTTCGGCAGATTTCAGGGGCGCAGATGATAAATCTCGGCTGGAGGTGTATTATGGGGTGCCGGTTTTAGATGCGATTGATGATGGGGGAGAAGAGGTCGTTTTTGAGCGCGGTATCGCGCTTTTTGACAGCAGTTGGACTCCGGTTTATCGCAGGCTGGATCCGATGCCGGTGCGCGTGGAGGAGGGCGGTGTTGAGGCCGGTACACTGGCGATAGATGAACTCGCGCTTCAGGTTTTACCCGGGCGATATTATTTGGGGCTTCAGATCAATCACCCGGCGTCCGGACGCAGGGGAGGATATACGCAGGAACTCGTGGTGGAGGATTATGCGGTCGCTGGACTCAAGATCAGCGATATAGAGCTTGCAGGAAGGGTGCAAGTAGATGCTTCAGCCACTGATAAGGGTGGTGTCGAGGTTATTTCGCTGCCGTCTCGCACCTATAAGACAGGGCAGCCGGTTGTTATTTACTATGAAGTTTACGGTTTGAAAAACGACGATTTTGGACAGACGAAATATCGCGTGGATTACCGGATTACGCCCCGGGAGGGCAAGCTCAGTGGCGTGCAGGTTTTGCGAACGCTGGGGCGGTTGCTCGGTATTGAAGAAAAAGCAGTTGTTACGATTTCTTATGAGCGGACGGGTACAGGGTCTGACGAGTACAATTATCTGGAGATTGACCCGGGTGAATCAAAACCAGGGCGTTATGAAATTGCAGTCGTGATTACTGATTTGAATGGCGAGCAAACCGCTGAGAAGACGGTTGTATTTTTTATTGCAGATTAATCCGCAGATGTACGCAGATGTACACAGATTAAGGGTAAAGGGCTGGGCAACTGACAACTGGCTAATGACTACTCGAGGTCGGGGGGCTGGGCAATTCTTAATTTTCAATTCTTAATTTTTAATTGTATTTCATGACTCTACGCGCCTTTCTCATCGGGTTGTTCATCTCTGTTCTCGCCAGTATATGGCCTTCTTATACCACGTATATCCTCCGATCTGCGCGCGCAGATTACGCGCATCTCTCCGTTGCAATTCTCCTTCCTTTTCTCGTATTGTTGCTGGTAAATCTCTATTTTTCTCGCAAAAGTAAGGGGCTTACGCCTTCTGAGCTTATTCTCATCGCTTCGATGGGGATGGTTTCTGCCCTGACGCAGGGCGAGTGGCTTGCGGGATATTTTCTGGGTGTGATTACAGCGCCAATCTATTTTGCTTCTACCGAAAATGGCTGGGTCGATACACTGCTTACGCGTTTGTCCGATTGGTCTGTGGTTTCCGATCACCACGCCGCGGTTGCTTTTTACGAGGGGTTGCCGGCAGGGGCGGCTTTTCCCTGGGGAAGCTGGATCGTTCCGCTTTTCTGGTGGGGGTGTTTCTTTTTGGCATTTTATGCTGCCAATTTGTGTCTTATGGTGATCTTTCGGCGGCAGTGGATGGATTACGAGCGTTTGCCTTTTCCTCTGGCTGCTGGTCTGTTGGAACTCACTGGCGAGCACGGGCAACGGGGCGCGTTGTGGGAGTTGTTGCACAATCCGCGTTTCAAGATCGGGTTTTTTGTAGCTTTTTTTCTGTTTGCATGGGATATCGGTTCCTGGTTTACCGAGCTGATTCCGCCGCTTCAGGCGAATATTGATCGGCAAATTTTCATTGGCGAGGGATTTCCCTATCTGCGGTTTAAGACGAATCCTCTGACGATTGCGTTTGGCTATTTTACGGAGTCCAATGTGCTGTTTAGCATCTGGTTTTTCCATCTGGTTATGGTGTTGCAAGTGGGGCTGATGAATCGTTTGGGATTTGAGATGGGGTCGCCTGATCCGTGGTGTTCTTATCATCCCGCAGTGGGATGGCAGAGTTTTGGCGGGTTGCTGGCATTTGTGTTATGGGGGCTGTGGGTTGCGCGAGATCATTTGTCTGCGGTTTTTCGGAAGGCGTTTACTTCGCGTGGGGGCGATGTGGATGATTCGGGTGAGCTTTTTTCGTATCGCACGGCGGTATTTGTTTTTCTGGGATGTGTTCTGTTCAGTGTGTTGTTTTTCTGGGCACTCGGGCTTTCGGGATGGGCAGCACTGGCTTTTTGGAGTGCCACGCTGGTGCTTTACCTCGGGCTGGCGCGCATTATTGTGGAGACGGGGCTGATTTATTTGCGAACGCCGATTACCGCACAGGCTTTTACCTGGCATGTTTTGGGGATAACGGGTATTGGGCCGATGAATGCGATGGCGCTTGGTCTGGCGTACACGTTTTTTGCCGATGCGAAGACGATTGGCGTGACAACGCTGGCGCATATTCCGCGTCTTGGGCAGGCAATGGGACGCAGCGGTCGGAGGCTCGTGCCGCCTGCTGTGGGCATGGCGTTTATCGCTGGCGCGCTGGCGGTTTTTGTATTTATCATTTATCAGGGCAATTACACGGTGGGGAGTTATAATTTTGGCAGTGTGAGTTTTAATGGCTCGGGGGATGGGGGGATTGGGGTGTGGCTTTTGACGGCCAACCGCATTCGAAGCAATGCGTTAGAGACGGACTGGATGCGTCTGGGTTGGCTGGGGTTTGGCGCGATTTTTACGCTGGGGCTGTACGCGCTTCGCTACCGTTTTCCGGGGATTGCGTTGCATCCCATCGGTTTTGCGATTTCGGCATCCGATGTTTTGCGCAGTGGTATTTCGTCGATTTTTATTGTGTGGGTGTGCAAGACATTGATTTTGCGCTTTGGTGGTCTTGAGAGTTACCGGCGCAATACGCCGCTTTTTATGGGGTTCGTGGTCGGTTTTTTGGCGGCGATTGCCTGCGGTGCAATTGTGGATTTTATCTGGTTTCCCGGTCAGGGTCATAAAATTAATGGATGGTAGTTTTGGGGGATTATGCAAATGAAGAGTGAAAAAACAGCGGCGCATCCACTGGCTCAAACTGCTGCTGAGTTGCGTTCTGGACAGCGGGATTTGAAGGATTACGTTGCGGACTGCTGCAAACGCATTGATGAATGGGATGGGGATATCCGGGCGATGTTGCCAGAGACGAATCGCCTGCAACGTGTGTTGGATGCTGCTGCTGGGCTTGCGAGTGGTGGTGAGATTCCGCCGTTGTTCGGCACTCTGGTTGGGGTTAAAGATATTTTTCATGTTGAGGGGTTTGAGACGCGGGCGGGTTCTGGTGTGCCGCCAGAGGTTCTCACGGGGTCCGAAGGTGGGTGCATAAAGGCGTTGCGGGAGGCGGGTGCGCTGGTGCTCGGCAAATCGGTTACGACTGAGTTTGCGTGTTTTAAGCCGGGGCCAACGCGCAATCCCCGGGATCTGGGTTTTACTCCTGGTGGATCGAGTAGCGGTTCGGCTGCGGCAGTGGCGGCCGGGTATTGTCCCCTTGCGCTCGGTTCGCAGACTATTGGCTCAGTTATCCGCCCGGCCGCGTTTTGCGGGATTGTCGGCTTTAAGCCGAGTTATGCGCGTATTGATATTTCCGGGTTTGTTCATTGCTCTCCGTCAGTCGATACGATTGGGGTGTTTACGCAGGATGTTGCGGGTATGGAGATGGTGGCTGCTGTTCTTTGTAGTGAATGGCGCGCTTCTGTTGCGAGGCCGGAAAAGCCGACGTTGGGCATACCCGTGGGTCCCTATTTGGATCAGACAGAACCACGGGCGCGGATGGATTTTGACGCGCAGGTACAGGCTCTTAGAACGGTGGGGTATAATGTCGTGGAAGTGCAGATGTTCGACGATATTGCCGATATCAATGACCGGCATCGAAATATGATGAAGGGAGAGATGGCAGAGGTTCACGCGCCGTGGTTCGATAAATACGCATCGACTTATGATGCGGGTACACGTGCGCTGGTTGAGGAGGGGCGCGCGCTTTCGCAATCCGAGATCGATGCGGGGCGAATGGGGCGCATAGAGCTACGGGAAGAGGTCGAGTCTTTGATGAAGGCAGGGGGGATTGATCTCCTTGCCTGTCCGGCGGCGACGGGTCCGGCTTTGAAAGGATTGGCGAGTACGGGCGATCCCTGTATGAATTTGCCGTGGACGCATACGGGTATGCCGGTGATCGCTTTGCCCGCGGGACTCGCGTCCGATTCGGGGATGCCGCTGGGGATTCAGTTTGTTGCCCCGTTTCACCGCGATGAGGCATTGCTCGCATGGGCGGCATATTTGGAGCGGGATCTTTTGCATTTTAGCCATAGGAGTTAAAAAATGAAAGCAGCTATTCTCCATAAACCGCATACCCGCGTTTCTGTCGAAGATGTGGATATCGAATCTCCTCATGAGGGAGAAGTGCTTCTCGATATTGTCGGGGCAGGGGTTTGTCACAGCGATTATCACTATGTGGATGGGCATGTCAGGCCTCGCGCACTTCCCTGGGTTATGGGACACGAGGGCGCGGGTGTTGTTAGGGAAGTGGGGCCCGGTGTGACCAGTGTTCAGGTTGGGGACAAGATTGTTCTTTCTCTCGACGCGATGTGTGGCTATTGTCGGAATTGCAGCGAGGGCAGTCCGGCGCTTTGTGAAACCCATCCGGGAGGTGTGCCGAGTCGGATTTCCAAAAATGGGACGGTTTATCACCACGGGCGGCCCACTTATACCGAGCAGTCGGTTGTGTTGGCGGATGCGTGTGTGAAGGTGCCGGATGATACAGATCTTCGGATAGCGTGTCTGATCAGTTGCGGAGTGATTACGGGTATCGGCGCTGTGGTGAATCGCGCGAAGGTCGAGGCGGGCGCGACAATGGCTGTGTTCGGCTGCGGGGGCGTCGGTCTCAATGTTATTCAAGGGGGTGTTCTCGCTTCTGCTGGGAAGATTATCGCGGTGGATACGGTGCCGTATAAGTTGGAGTTGGCGGAGCAGTTTGGGGCGACGCATTTTGTGAATGCAGATAGGGAAGATCCGGTTCAAAGAATTATGGAGATTACGGGCGGTGGAGCGGATTACGCGTTTGAGGTCGTCGGGTTTCCCGCGCTGGTGAGGCAGGCGTTCGCGTCGGTTCGGACGACTGGGGCCGCAATTGTGGTGGGGGTGCAGCCGACTGGGGAGGATATATCTGTCGATGGTACAGATCTTTTGCGCGACCGCGCCCTTATGGGTTCGTGGCACGGCGCTGCCCGTGCCCGCGTTGATTTTTTGTGGATTCTGGATCTCTATCGGCAGGGGAAGATTAAATTGGATGAGTTGATATCGCGCTTCCGCCCGCTGGACGAGATCAATGAGGCGTTTGAAGATATGGTTCAGGGGAAAGTGGCGCGTACGGTGCTGGTGTTTGATTGAGTTGAGATCAAGTAAACCGAAAACAAAGGCAAATACGATGAATCTTCCAACAGTTCCATTTGGACAATATCAGATCAGCCGTCTCATTATGGGTGATAATCCGATCTACGGATATGCACATTTCAATCAGTTGCTCTCACAACATCAACAAGAAGCCAATACATCCGATCAGGTTATGGCGACTTTGCGGCGCGCAGAAGAGGTGGGTATTAATGCCTGGCAAAATACGCTTACCGAACGCTCGGCAACCGATCTTCAGCGATACCGAGATGAGGGAGGTTCGATCCATTACTTTTGTCTTAGCAGAGGGGGACACTGGTATGACGATCCCTCGCTGATTGACGAGGCCGCCAAACACAATCCCATTGGTATGGCACCCCATGGAAGCGGTGTTGCCGGGCGGTGCTTTCAGGAAAATCGCCTGGATTATCTTCGTGATATTCTCAAGCGCATCCGCGACACGGGTGTTATGGTCGGTTTATCGGTACACAATCCCCGTATTATTGAGATTGCCGAAGAAGAGGATTGGGATATCGACTATTACATGACCGCGTTGTATTATTTGCAGGGCGCACGCGAAGAATTTGAACAAAAATTTGGTCATCAACCCTTGAGTGAAATCTATCTCCGCGAACACCGCGACCGCATGTGTGGTATTATTCGCAGCACCGACAAGCCGTGCATTACCTTCAAAGTCCTCGCTGCTGGGCGTGCTATTAACTCCAAAAATCAGATCCGCGAAGAATTTGATTTTACGCTTAAAAATATCAAATCCAATGATGTCCTTCTGGTAGGGATGTATCAAAAATTCAATGACCAACTCGGGGAAAATTCGGCGATGGTAGCTGAGTTGTGTCAGGGATAGCGTAGTTTGAGGCGGAGGACTACTTGCGGTTGATGTTGTGCAGAGACTGATCGTAGCGTTCAGCGCGAAGGTTGAGGGTCAATAAAAAGGATGAGTAAGAAACAAGAGACAATGGGCAACGCCCTTGAAGCCGAGCACACACCATCGGAAGAGGTGCCAGTGAGGTACAAGCGGACTGATCTCGGCTTACTTCCCAATGATTGGAACGCAGTGCGTCTAGGCGATCTCTTTGCATTCAAGAATGGTCTAAACAAAGCCAAGCATTTCTTCGGTACTGGGATACCTATCGTCAACTACATGGACGTTTTTGAAAATCCGGGACTCAGGATGGCCGATCTATCTGGACGGGTAAATCTAAGTACCCAGGAGATTAAAAACTTTGAGGTTCGGCTGGGAGATGTGTTCTTTACGCGTACATCTGAAACTGTTGAGGAGGTTGGTATTGCATCCGTTATGCTCGACGATCCTCCTGATACCGTATTCAGTGGTTTTGTCCTTCGCGCCCGGCCTCGCGATGGACGACTTGACCACTACTACAAACAGTATTGTTTCGCGCCCAGAGCAGTTAGATCCCAGATAGTATCAAATGCAACATACACAACGCGTGCCCTGACCAATGGTCGAACCCTATCGGCTGTATGGATCGCAGTGCCCCCAAATCCTGAACAACGCGCTATCGCTGAGGCGTTGTCGGATGTGGATGGATTGCTCCAAGCGTTGGAGGAACTAATCGCCAAAAAGCGAGCTATCAAGCAGGCCGCTATGCAGAAACTCCTCACTGGCAAGACCCGCCTGCCGGGGTTTAGTGGGAAGTGGAAGACAAAACGTGTATCTGAATTTGGAGACATCGTAACTGGAGCAACACCTCGTACTGATATTGATGCCTTTTGGGGTGAACAATATCCGTGGATTACCCCGACTGACATTTCTTTTCAGCGAGACATGATCTCTTCTGAGAGGATGATTACGCAGGAAGGTTTGAATTCGATAAGAACGCTCCCTGCTAATAGTGTACTCGTCACATGCATTGCTAGCATCGGAAAGAACGCTATTCTCAAGACCAAGGGGAGTTGTAATCAGCAAATCAATGCGGTGATTCCAAACGCTGCTTATAGTGCTGAGTTTCTCTACTATCTATTCGAACTCAACACGCGCTACTTATTAGCCAAGGCTGGCATAACAGCAACAAGCATTATCTCGAAGAAAATTTTTGGCGAACTGAGTTTCAAAATTCCGTTTGTCGATGAACAACAGGCCATCGTCGCTGTCCTATCTGACATGGATACCGAGATCGCTGCGCTGGAACAACGCCGGGACAAGGCTCGTGTCATCAAGCAGGGCATGATGCAGCAACTCCTTACTGGCCGGATACGGCTAATAAACGAATCGAGAAACGAATGACCATGTCCCAAAATGATTGTCAAAAAGACGTAAGTCTAACTTCTGAAGATTTTGCCAGTTGTGGTTGGAAGAAGGTATTGGCTGGTACAGACAGGGATAATTATCACTCAATTTCGCAGGTGTTCTCTAAGGCTGCGAGGCGGGCTATTAGCGAAGACCGCCAGGTCCATGGCAAGGTGCTGTCTCTGTTAGCTGCTGCTTGTTCCATGAAGTCCTCTCCTAAGAGTTTTAACGAGCCTTTCAAGCCATTCACATTGTCGGATAGTCAACTCTCAATCATTCCAGATGTTTTTTCGGAAGACGATATCGCTTTCTTCGCGGAAATCATTGATGAAATTGATGACCCATGTCCAAAGGCACATCTGCTAAAGGCACGTCTGGCTGATCTGGTCTGGCTTTTACAACGCCCCCGCGATGTCAGGTTCGCTTTGGCGGCTATTGATAGCTACCGGTCTATCCCATTGGACACGGAGACATGGTTACGTGACGGAGATAAATGCTGGCAGAGAGCAATTACTCTGGCTCGTCTGCTCGGATCAGGGGCTGGCGAGCGTCTTATCGAAATTGAAGCCTCAATCATCAAAGCATTCACGTCAGTGACGAGTCAGGATGGCTTTCTTGGCTGTTGGTTAGCCGATCTACTCAAGTCTAAAGCTCTCGGAAGGGATCACTCAACCAAGATTGCAACAAAGCTCGAGTCTCTTGCTCGCGAATTTGAGGATGAAGGTGAGTTCCCCAAAGCACGCGAATACTTCCAGACATCGGCTGATTGGTTTAAAGAGTCTGGAGATAATGAGAAGTCAACCACAATGATAGTTGAGGTAGCCGAGGGCTGGGTTAAAGAGGCTGACGCCAGATTGTCGTCGGATCATCAACCGATCCACGCATTCGCAGTGACCTACTATGAGAAGGCCATCCAGACTTACCGTACCATTCCCAGGTCAATACGAGCACCGCATCGGGTAGATGAACGAATTTCGGAGTTGCGAAGGCATCTCAACGAATCTGGAGAGAGATCGCTGGATGAAATGGGTGTCATCCGTATTCCTGGTGGGGACATCAGGCAGATCGTTGATGATGCCCGTAATTCAGTGAGAGGTAAAGCGTTGAATGAGGCACTGGAGGCATTTGTCAACCTGGTTAGTAACGAGAATGCCAAAGAACTGCGCGAAAGTACGATTGAGCAAATCCGTAACTATCCGATACAATTCTTGTTTTCCGGACAATTAATGAGTCGTGATGGTCGCGTTATTGCAAGGCGACCTGGAATGGCTCCCAGTAGCACACTCTCTGATAATGGTGAGGCTGATGAAGGCGAGGAGACCATCCGTGCCAAAATGATTGAGAATTATTGCCTTCACGTCAATCTCGTTGTTCTGGGTTGTATCTTGCCTGCACAAGAGGTTTTGCTTCTGGAGCACCGTTTGCGGGAAGCCGATTTTGTCAATCTTGCGAGGCACTCTCCCATCGTGCCTATTGGACGGGAACGGCTCTTCGGCAAAGCATTGTTCGCAGGTTATGACCGGGATTTTGTCACGTCTCTACATATTCTGGTGCCCCAGATTGAACACATGGTGCGCTACCACCTGAAACAAGCAGGAGTACAAACCACAAACTTGGACAGCGATGGTATAGAGAATGAAATTGGTTTAAGCTCGCTTATGGAACTTCCACAAACTGAAGAGATATTTGGTGAGGACCTGAGTTTTGAGATAAAGGCACTTTTCTGTGGTCCGTTTGGACCAAATCTCCGGAATGAGCTCGCACATGGCCTGCTTGATGACACGGTCTGCTACTCCTCCGGCGCAATCTATGCCTGGTGGTTTGGATTGAAGCTCGTATTAAACACCTTTTGGAATGCTTTGGACAATGACGCCGAACAGAGTGAACAAGGCGAGGAGGAATGAGCACCGACTAAGCACGGCCAAAGGAAAATCCTCATTCCTTTACGCAGACACTTTTCACAATTTCTGAGGTGTCATATTATCTGCCAATGTGAATCTGTGTTCAATCACCAGCGGTGCTTGACGACTTGAAATGTCTTGATCATATTTTTTAGGTGGTTTACTGTATAATCTGAAGCGGTAGTACAACTACACACGCGCAACGTCAGTACAGCAGTTCACTTGGACAGAAGAAAGTACGATTGACAACGTTTCACACTCAGCAAGCAACAAATAGATGTATCCTTAACGCGTAACACCATTAACGCCACAGGGGTACAAGTAGGGGTGCAAGCTGGGGTGCAAGATTGGTTATGGGAAGTGGAAGATGATGATTTCGCAGGGCAAATCACAGGGCAAGTCGTGAGATAGATCAAGTCAGAGGCAGGGGTCCAAGTAGGGGTCCAAGTAAGGGGCCAAGATAGAGCTGGAGGTCGGAAGATTACAACTTTATAGGGCAAGTTACAGGGCAAGTCACAGGACAAGTCGTAAGGCAGTTCGAGGTTAGAAAAAAGAAGGCGACATGAACGAGAGCCAGAACATCGAATGGAAAGAGACGTGGCGAGACGAATACCTGAAATGGGTCTGCGGATTCGCCAACGCTCAGGGCGGCGTACTGGAAATCGGCAAGAATGACCGGGGTGAGGTGGTCGGAGTGGAGAACATTCTCCGATTGCTCGAAGAGATTCCCAATAAGGCTCAGTCATTGCTCGGTATTGTGGTTGACGTGAACCTGAAATCGGAAGATGGTGGGGAATATCTGGAAATCGCGGTTGATCCCTATCCGAATCCAATTAGCTATAAGGGCGAATTCCACTATCGAAGTGGCAGTACCAAGCAGGTACTCAGAGGCGTGGCACTTAGCCGCTTCCTATTGCAGAAATATGGCCGAACATGGGACGATGTACCTTTGCCGGGCGTCGGTCTTGAGGATCTGGACAGTCGTATCTTTGATGAGTTTCGCCAGCGTGGTGCTGACAGCGAACGCTTGCCACGGGACATTTTGGACGAATCCGATGAGGGCGTCATCGAAAGGCTTCAGTTGCGAGAGGCGGATTTCCTGAAGCGCGCTGCGGTAATGCTCTTTCATCCGGCACCGGACAGGTTCGTGATGGAAGCGTATGTGAAGATCGGCTATTTTCGCGGTTCGGAACTGCTGTATCAGGATATTGTCGAAGGCGATCTGTTTACTCAGGTCAATCGAACAATGGACTTGCTGTACACAAAATATACGAGGGCATTGATTTCCTACGACGGCGTTTACCGCGTGGAGACCTTTCCGGTACCGCGCGAAGCTATGCGCGAAGCGGTAATCAATGCCATCATTCACCGCGACTACGCCAGCCCTACCACGATTCAGATTCGCGTGTACGACGACCGGATCGCGATCTGGAATGCGGTGCAGTTACCGCCTGAATGGGACGCCGGTCAACTTACCGGGGAATTTTCGTCAAAACCGTATAACCCGCGGATTGCCTACGCTTTCTTCCGAGCCGGAATGATTGAAGCGTGGGGACGGGGCATTCGGCGGATCGTGGACATCTGCAAAGAGGCTGGCAATCCCACGCCAAAGTGGGAGTTGGAACCGGGCGGCGACGGTCTGTGGTTGAGGTTTCCATTCTCCGCTGCGTATCAAGTAGCCGATAGTGCCACTACCCCAAAAACTAATCGCGCTACTACCCAAGAAACTCCCCAAGAACAAGAGAAAACTAGGGAGAAAACTAGGGAGAAAACTAGGGAGAAAATTTTGACCCTGATCGCCGCCAATCCCTCAATCACCACAGCGGAACTGGCGAACCAACTCGAAATCACGGCAAAGGGAATTGAGTGGCAGATCAGTAAGCTGAAAAAAATGGGTGTCCTTGAACGGATCGGGCCTGCCAGAGGAGGCCATTGGAAAGTAGTGGAGACGAAGGATGAGTAAGGTCGGACAACGGGAGATTCGCACGCAGAAGCGCGTGATTGCGTTTTTCAAGGATGCGCTGGGCTATGCCTATCTGGGTAACTGGCAGGACCGCGATAATAATCGCAATATTGAGAGAGATCTGGTTATTGACTGGCTCAAGGGCCAGGGGCACAGCAGGAAGATCATCGAGAAGGTGCTGTTTGATCTGGGCAAGGCGGTGGCACTTGGCGGGAGTAAGACGCTCTATGATGTTAACCGAGAGGTCTATAGTTTGCTGCGCTATGGCGTAAAGGTGCAGCCGGATGTGGGCGAGCATACCGATACAGTCTGGTTGATTGACTGGAAAAATCCCGACAATAACGACTTTGCCATTGCTGAGGAAGTGACGGTTACTGCAGAGAATACCAGACGTCCGGACCTCGTTCTCTACGTCAATGGTATTGCGCTGGGTGTGTTGGAACTGAAACGTTCTACGGTCTCGGTGACTGAGGGTATCCGGCAGAATCTCGATAGTCAGAAAAAGGAGTTCATTCGTCCGTTCTATACCACGGTGCAACTCGTGATGGCGGGTAATGAAACCGAGGGGTTGCGCTATGGCGTGATTGAGACGCCGGAGAAGTACTGGTTGCGCTGGAAGGAGTCTGAGGCGCATCCGGATGCTGGCGATAATCCGCTGTTGCGGGAACTGAGCCAACTTTGCAGCAAGGAGCGGTTGCTCGATATTGTGCATAACTTCATTGTGTTTGATGCGGGGATCAAGAAGACCTGTCGCCACAATCAGTATTTTGGTGTGCGAGCGGCTCAGGAACAGGTGAAGCGACGCGAGGGCGGGATTATCTGGCATACTCAGGGAAGTGGCAAGAGTCTGGTCATGGTCTGGCTGGCGAAGTGGATTCGAGAAAATATTACTGACTCGCGGGTGCTGATCATTACTGACCGCACGGAACTGGATGAACAGATTGAAAAGGTCTTCAAGGGTGTCAGCGAAGATATATACCGCACGAGTAGCGGGGCTGATCTGGTGCGCGTGCTCAATGCTGGTGAAGAGTGGTTGATCTGTTCGTTGATCCAAAAGTTCGGCACGTCAGAGGAAGGCGATATCGATGCATTTATCGAGGATATTCGCAGGCATCTGCCTAAGGGTTTCCACGCAAAGGGCGAGATATTCGTTTTTGTGGATGAGTGCCACCGCACCCAGTCTGGGAAACTCCACGAGGCAATGAAGACCGTGTTGCCGAGCGCAATGCTGATCGGCTTTACCGGGACGCCGCTGCTCAAAGCTGACAAAAGGCGGAGCATCGAGACCTTTGGGCCG
This sequence comes from Candidatus Latescibacterota bacterium, assembly GCA_965205975.1. Taxonomy (GTDB): domain Bacteria; phylum Latescibacterota; class UBA2968; order UBA2968; family UBA2968; genus VXRD01. The sequence goes on along the minus strand of OZ242195.1, from coordinate 2,091,282 downwards.
TACATCCATACCTACAAGTACGACGAGGCTGTGAGCGACAATGTGGTGTTGGATCTGCGTTATGAGGCGCGATATTGACCAGAATATTACCTCACAGGATAGGATTGATCAGTGGTTCGAGCTTAAAACCAGGGGGCTGACCAACGCGGCGAAGGCGCAGCTCAAAAGACGGTGGGGTACGATGCGACAGGTGCTGAGTTCGCAGGACCGTCTGCAAAAGATTGTCGCAGATATTCTGCTCGATATGGAAACACGTGACCGTCTGCAAAGTGGCCACGGTAATGCGATGCTCGTATCTGGCAGCATCTACTCGGCTTGCCGCTTTTTTCAGATGTTTCAGGAGACCGATTTGGCGGATAAATGCGCCATTGTGACTTCTTACAGACCTGCTCCTGCGGATATCAAAGGCGAAGAGACCGGTGAGGGGCTTACCGAGAAGTTGCGCCAGTAAGACATCTATCGAAAGATGCTCGTGGCTCACTTTAACGAACCGGAAGACACAGCGATGAATAAGGTTGGGCAGTTTGAGCGGGAGGTGAAGAAACGCTTTGTCGATGAGCCGGGTCGGATGAAGCTTTTGATCGTGGTCGATAAGTTACTGACTGGCTTTGACGCACCATCGGCGACGTATCTCTACATCGACAAGCAGATGCAAGATCACGGTCTGTTCCAGGCGATCTGCCGCGTCAATCGTCTCGATGGTGAGGATAAGGAATACGGCTATATCATTGATTACAAGGATCTGTTCCGGTCGCTGGAGCGGTCAATTTGCCTCCACTGCTCACCAAATGGGAAGAAAAAATTGGTGTGAAGGTCGCCGAGGTTCGCATTAAAAGGATGAAGACCCGCTGGGGCTCCTGTAATGTGGAAGATAGGCGCATCTGGATAAATCTGGAACTCGCCAAAAAACCGACTGTGTGTCTGGCGTACATTCTTGTACACGAAATGGTACATTTGATTGAACCGAGTCACAATGATCGGTTTCGGGATCTGATGGATACGTTTATGCCTCAGTGGCGCTTGCACAGAGACGCGCTCAATCGCGCGCCGCTCGCTCATGAAGACTGGCGTTATTGAATGGAATAGCGAGGGTTTGGGCCGAATAATCGCGCATATTATTTTTATACTGTTGTAAAGGGTAAAACTTCACTAAGAGAGGTAAATTCAAGTGGATATTAAGTGGGAGCGGAAAGACGGCGTCTTGATAGCAATGCCCAGTGGTCCTATTGACAGTATCACTGCTTCTGAATTTCAGCGTGTCCTGGAATCTGGAATTGATCCGGGAGAGCAGGCGTTGATTCTGGACTGTGAACAGGTATCCTTTATCAGCAGTGCAGGGATTCGGATTTTTCTGATCTTTGCCAGGGAATTTAAGGCATCGGGCAAGCAATTTGGAGTTTGCGCCCTATCTGATCCAATTCGCAAGGTTATGGCGCTCGGGCGTTTTGATCAGTTGGTCGCTGTCTATGACTCTCAGAAAGAGGCAATTGACGCATTCAAGATCCGTTGATCTACCAAACATAAAAAAATGGAAACCAGGACAAATTTTAAGGTGTTGTTTTTTTATTAATCATTGACTATCGTATATGTCGGCAATTTTAAGTGGCAATTTTGTCGTAACCCAGTTACAAGGAGGTAGATTCGAATGGCAGATGTTAAGTGGGAGCGAGAAGATGGGGTCTTGATTGCAGTGCTCAGCGGTCGTATCGACAGTAACAATGCTGGTGAATTGCAGAGTGAACTGGAATCAGGGATTGATCCTGGAGAGCGGGCGTTGGTCCTGGACTTTGAGCAGGTATCCTTCATCAGCAGTGCAGGGCTTCGGGTCTGTTTGGTCATCGCCAAGAAATTTAACGAACCGGGCAAGGAATTTGGAATTTGTACACCCTCTGATCCGATCCGCGATATTATCGCGATCAGCGGTTTTGATCAAATCATCGCGGTTCATGATTCTCAAGCCGCGGCAATCAACGCAGGCAAATGAACTATGTCTTTGTGTGGGATGACCATCCTGCGCATAAACCATATCACAAAGGAGTAGAGAGATGAGTAATAGCAATGATAAAGAAAAAATAATGTCGGTTAGAAATTCAATCGATTTCGATATCGTAGGGGATAACATACAGGACATGGCTGAGTTCACCATAGAGAAATACGAATTCAAGAATGACATCACCCTCTCTGCCGAGATACGCGAGGAAGCTATTGCGAAGATAAATGAATCATTGTGGCAACAGATTGAAGAAATGAAGCTGCGGCGCAGGGAGATTTTGGTAAGGATGTTCAATGCCGCTGAAGATAAGCTCAATGAAGTGCTTGATGAAAAGTAATAATGACCACTCAGACCCTGGTTGGCGGCTTTTAATCGCCAGAGAGCGTTGAAGATAGTTGCCGAAAGGGTAATGGCCTGCGTTTGGGGAAATGATTTCGGATTTATAGCTATAATCTGCAAAGCCTTTTTAAAATTTCGGGTACGCCCCGGGCGCGGTCAAAAAAGCGACGGGCAAGGTAGGTGAAGACCGTCAGAGATTTTAGGAAGGCTTTTGCATTTCAGATCGTCGAGGAGGACTTCAAATGAATTCACCAAAGTCCGAAGATGCAGTTGCCATTGTGGGGTACAGTTATCGCATGCCGGGCGGAATCCGCACCGATGACGATTTTTGGCGGCTGCTTAGCGAACGCGAGATTGTTCAGGAACCCGTAACCGACCGGTACGGTAAGGGCTACCAACCGATTGGTGAATTTTCTGGGCCAGGGCGCTTTGCCAGTCCCTACGAAGGGCTGATTCGAGAGGATGGGGAGATGTTCTTTGATCGCAGCCTCTTCGGATTGTCTCACAACGAAATGATGGCAACGGATCCGCAGGTTAGGATGTTGTTGACGTGTACCTGGGAGACCTGTGAGTGGACAGGATGGGATCTTCATTCTTTGCGCAACAGTCCCACAGGTGTCTTCATCGGCGCACAGATTCCGCCGGTCGCCAACTGGCGTCCTGTGCATGGTGCCAGTCAGTTTGACGTTACAAGCATCAGTCTGGCTATGCTGGCCAATCGCATTTCCTATCACTTCAATTTGATGGGACAGTCAACCACCTATTGTACGGCCTGCTCCGCCAGTCTGACCGCATTGCACGCGGCGATGAACGCACTCCGGTGCGGCGATTGTGAACAAGCTCTCGTCGGATCCGTCAATTACCTGGGTACAGCCAGGGTGAGTGCTTCCTTCAATGCGCTGGGTGTGATCAGCCCGGATGGCAAGTGCCACTCCTTCGACGCAGAAGCCAATGGATATATGCGTTCGGAAGGGGCGTTCGTTTTTGCGATCAAGCCTCTGGCGGCGGCCGAAAGAGATGGGGACCCCATCTACGCCGTGGTGGAGGCAACCGCGGTCAATGCGGCCGGTGCAGCCGACGGCACCGATGGTCTGGCGCAGGGGCGCTACATTACCGCACCCACCCGTCACGCACAGGCTGAATTGATGCGTACAGCGTGCGCCCGTGCGGGGCATGCGCCACAGGAATTCGACTATATCGAAGCCCATGCCACTGGCACTGTGGTGGGTGATCGCATTGAAGGAAATGCCATTGCAGAGGCGTTCGGTGGTAATGGTCGCGCGTTGCCATTACGAGTCGCCAGCGTCAAGAGCAACGTGGGGCACATGGAAGCCGCGGCGTTTAGTTGCGCCCTGCTCAAGGTCATCCTGATGATGCAGCGGCGTACCTTTGCGCCGATTTCAAAGAATTTCCTGGTGCCAAATCCCGAGATCGATTTCGATAGCTGTCCCATGCAGGTGCAGACGACCTGTGAACCCTTTCCCGAACACCCCGTGGTGGTCGGCATCAATTCGTTCGGGTTTGGAGGCGCGAATGGGCACTGTGTGGTGCGGGAATACCGTCCGTCACAGCCGCGGACCTGGTCGATGGCGCTGGCTCCCGAAGCTGGCTTTATGATCCCCCTGTCGGCGCGTACGTCTGGGGCGTTAGAACAGAGTGCCCGACAGCTACGGAAAACGCTCGATGAGCAGGAGATGGATCTCTATACGCTGGCGGGAAATCTCAGTCGCCGTCGCACCCATTTTGTCACGCGTACTTCATTTTCAGTACACACCCAAAAGGAATTGATTGAGGCACTAAAGAGCTTTGAGGAAGATCCAACTCCTGTCACCACGACCGATGAGGGAGAGCGACGGATAGCGATGGTGTTTTCCGGACAGGGTACGCAGTGGGCAGGTTGCGGTCGTGCGCTTTACGACGCCGATCCCGTTTTCCGCCGCGTTATTGATGCCGTAGAGGAACACTGGCGAGAGTACTCGGATATTTCGTTGCGCGAGGCTTGCTTCTCGGCTGAGCAAGAGGCACTCAATGAGGTCCAGCTTGCCCAGCCTGTCATTTTTATGATTCAGTGCGCGCTGGTGGAATTGTACAAGACCTGGGGGGTATATCCAGACTGTGTGGTCGGGCATAGCTCCGGCGAGGTGGCTGCCGCTTATGCCTGCGGAGCACTTTCGCTGGCAGAGGCGACGCATCTGGTTTTCCATCGCGCCACATTGCAACAGCGCACAGCCGGTTCTGGTCGCATGCTGGCGATCGGTCTCGATCGACCGGGCGTGGAGGAATTGCTCAAGACGTTGCGCGTTCCCTTTCGGCCCGAGGAAGGACCGACCCAGGTGGAGATTGCCTGTGAGAATGCACCGGCCAGTACCGTCATCTGCGGCAAGGAGACTGCCTTACAGCCCATCAGGGAAGAGTTGGATCGGCGCAACCTGCAGAATGGGCTGATTCCGGGCAATATCGCCTTCCATTCCAGTGCTATGGATCCGATTAAAGACGACGCACTGTCGGCTCTGTCCTTCCTGAAAGATTGTACTTTCGACGCTGAAGTGCCGTTGATTTCTTCAGTGACGGGTGTGAAAACGGAGCAGCTGGACAGTGCGTACTGGTGGTCGAATATCCGCCAGCCCGTGCGGTTTGCGGCGGCGATGGAGACTATCATGCGGGATTATCGGCCCGATGTCGTACTGGAAATCGCTCCGCACGGAGCCCTGCAAACCACCATCGCGCAGTGCCTGGAAAGCAGTGTGCCAGTGCCGGTCTGCATTCCGACTCTGATAAGAGACAGCGATGTTTGCCTCGGCTTCAATGAGGCTCTGGGTGCGCTTTTCAGGGTTGGCGTAGATCTGGATTTTGCCACACAATATCCGCGGCCTGAGCCTATCGTCCACTTGCTGCCTGGTCATCCGAGAGAAGAGCAGGCGATGATCGATATCATGTGCGACAACGAGATGTTTGTTCGACAAGGCGAGTACTCTCATGGCCCATTGGTCGGGCGCAGAGTTCCCTGTGATTACATACTTTTCGAAGCGAGGCTGTCGGAGCGGGACTTTCCCTATCTGGCAGACCACCGCGTCCATCATGCGGCGATCATGCCGGGTGCCGGTTATATTGAATTGATTCTGGAGGCGTTTGGGGGTGTTCCGATTCATATTGAAGTTCTCGAATTTCTCCAGCCCTGTCCCATTCCCAAGACGCCGGTACGTCTGCAAACGGCTTTGCATCCAGTTGCCAATGCTCCCGACGAATTTACCTTTACCATCTCCTCCCGACCGTACGATATTGAGGCGCAGAGTGAGTTGCATTGTCGCGGTAAAGTGCGTCGGGTGAGCGGCGACTACGCGGTGGATGTGCCAGTCCAGTTGGCGGATATAGACACGACCCGCTTTGAACGCTCGTTTCTCGCCGATGATAGGGATTTTTATGAACGCCTTGAAGCCGTCCTTAGTGAGACCTTCCAATACGGTCCTTTTTTCAGGACCATTCAGCGTGTTCGCCTGGATCTGGAGTCCGAGAAATCTTTTCTCGTTGAAGTAGAGATGGATGAGGAGTTATGGAAGACAGGAACAGGAGAGGGCTATGTCTCATGTCCGCCCTTGTTCGACGGAGGATTGCAGATATTTTTGTATAATTTGTTGACTGCCGCCGACCTTTTTGCCATACCGCAGCGAGCCGAATACCTCACGTTTCTTCGTCCGCCGACCGGACCCAGAATCACCTGTCATGTGACTAAGCCCGATGAAGATTGGATGGATGCGAATGAAAGGGGGCAGTTTTCTGTTCGACGCGGCGAAAGATCTGGGGGCAGCATCAGTTTCTACGATAGCGCAACTGGGGACCTTATTGCCCACATCGGTAAGTACACATATTTCACGTCCAATCCTCAGTGGGCCGACTTGCCACACAGTAAGCACAGGGTCTCCTGGCAGCCGAAGTTCATACCCACAGGGCAATCGCTTGTTGACAGATTGCCCGCTGGGGAGATCGGGCCCGCTGCGTTGATTGCCGCTCTCGAACAGCCAAAACGCGGCGAAAGCTACGTTTGCCATGTCGTCGAGTTTGCGGGTTGTAGAGAGCCAGATCAGACCATTCTCAATCAGTGCATTGACTATCTCTCGAATGCGGACGCACAGACCGAGTTCTGGATCGTCAGCGATGATGAAGATAGTACCCGTGCCTGCTACGATGCCTTCCAGCAACACGATGCTGCGCTGCGTTTCGAGTGCATGGATCCGGATGCTCGGCCAGAACTGGATGCCGGTCTGCTGCGTCCGGGCGCAGCAGAGATAATTTTCCTGCATGGGGATGGCGATACTTTCGGACTCGATGAGTGGCAATTTCTGCACGGGCTGGTAGTAGCCGGGGGGCTGGCACTGGTCTGTCACGACGAGGGCGATGTCATTGAGCCGTGTGCCGGGTGGTCCACGGTTCGCGCAGGCACGCGCACGACCCTGCTTCAGGCGTCCTACGGGGATGCCTCCGATACCATGGAACTTCCGGGACCTCGGTGGGTGTTGGGCGAGCCGGATAGTTGGGCGGCGGACTGGGAGTCCTTGATTGATGCGCCCGAGGTGTACTCGATTTCCCATGAGACTCTTGTCAATGGTGTGCTTGAGCAGTGGCCACAGGCCGCGGATGTGCAGGCGATTGACTTTTTTTGCGGGATGGACCCGGAGGATCCGACGGGCGAAAAAGTGTCGGCGCAATTCATCGATTTTGTCCAGACTCTGGTTTCTCAAAGGATTGAGCAGGCGAATCATCCGTGCCGCTTGACCGTGGTTACGCATAGGGCCGCTTTCAATGTAGAAGACCCGCGCGGGAGTGCGCTGTGGGGTGCTGTTCGGAGCATGTCTATCGAAGTTGACGAAGAGGCCATGATCGATTTCCGTCTGGTAGATCTGGGCGATCCCGAAGATCTGGAGACGTTGGCCTGGCTTTCTCGATGCGATTTGCGCGAGCGCGAACTGGCAGTGCGGCAGCGGCGCTTGTGGGCACCGCGAATGGTCAGCATGCAGGAGCGGTATTCGCGGGTGTCCTCTGATTCGGAGCCCGCGTATCGGCTAACTCTGGACAATCCGGGACAGATTTCCGGTCTGGAAATGAAGACTTATGAGCCTTCTGCGCTGGGGCCAGGAGATGTGGAAATCGAGGTGACGGCGGCAGCTCTCAACTTCCGGGATGTCATGGTCACGCTGGGGCTCCTGCCCGCGTTGGCCTACGAGCGCTCGGCTCTCGGACGCGAAGTCGGCATGGAGGGCAGCGGGATCGTCCGCCGCGCTGGCTCAGCCGTCCGCTATTGTCGCGTCGGCGACGAAGTGGCATTCATACAGAGTGGTTGTATTGCCAATCGCGTGGTGGTCAATGAGCATCTCGTTTTTGTCAAGCCCGACTGCCTGAGTATGGAAGAGGCTGCATCGTCCTTGTCTGTCTATGTCACCGCGTATTATTCTCTGATTCATCTGGCTCGTCTGCGGAAGGGCCAGCGCGTTCTCATCCACTCGGCCATGGGCGGCGTGGGGCAGGCTGCTATTGCCCTGGCCAAACATGTGGGCGCAGAGATTTACACCACTGCTGGCAATGAGAGCAAGCGCGAGCAATTGCTGGTATTGGGCGCACGAGCGGCCTTTGATTCTCACAGCCATGACTGGTATGATGACTTGATGGAGGCGACCAGTGGTGAGGGTGTCGATGTCGTGTTGAATTCTCTATCTGGCCGCCACATTGAATTATGTCTGGAAGCCCTGCGTCCGGGCGGCTGGCACTGCGAGATCGGCAAGGTCGATATATACGAGGACAACGAACTCGGCCTGCGTGTTTTCCGCAAGAATCTGCGCTTCGCGGCCATAGATGTCGATCGCCTGATGATCGACGATCCGCTCCTTTCGCGCGAAATCTCTCAGGCTTGTCTGGAATTGCTGGATCAAGGCGCCTTGCCGTCGTTGCCGGTCACTCTCTTTCCTTACAAGGACTACACCAAAGCTCTGCGCTTTATGACGACCGGTCAGCATCAGGGAAAACTGGTGCTGACGGCTCCGCAGGCTTCTGCCAATTCCGGATTCACGGTTGCCGATGTGCGGCCACTGCTCGATCCCAATGGGACCTATCTGGTGACTGGTGGCCTGGGTGGCTTTGGACTGCGATTGTTGCCTTATCTGGTGGCTTCAGGTGCGCGCCATATCACGCTGATGGACCGCGACCCCGAGCGCCGTCGGGATGCCGAGTGGATCCGTCAGTCGAGTGCTCTGGCCTATATGAGTGACGATGTCGAGTTTGATATCCTATCAGGTGATGTGTCGGTGGAGGAGGATGTTCAACGCTGTATCGCTCAATTAAAGAGACCGCTAAAAGGCGTATTTCATCTCGCGGGTATATTGGATGATCGCCTGCTCGTCGATATGACCACCCAATCTGTGGCGGAAGTATTCGCGCCTAAGGCTCACGGTGCTCTCTATCTCCATCGGGCCACCAGAGGTTGTGACCTCGATCACTTTGTGTTATTTTCTTCTACTGCTTCGACATTGGGCAACCCCGGACAGATTAACTACGGTGCTGCCAGTGCTTTTTTGGATGGTTTGGCAGCCAACCGTCGCCGTCGTGGGCTACCCGCTTTGTGTTATAATATGGCCGCTGTTGCCGACGCTGGCATGGCCGCGCGCAGCCTCCATGTGTTGCGCATTATGAGGGCTGCTGGCATGCCTGCAATCAGCAGCGATTGCGCTATTGCCAACCTTGATTACGCAATGCGTTCGATGGCTGACCAGGACCATCTGGTCACGGTCTTGTTCAAACGCCCCCCCTGGACGGTAGATTTCCCGGATTACATGCGTATTGGGCGGTTTATGAGCAATCAGGATGCATTTGCTGTAGATGCTGTGGGCGAACTGACGCTTGATAATGTCGTGGCGCAAATCGCCGCCAAGGTCGCCGAGTTATGCGGTCATGACGAGGGCGGTGTGGAGGAACCATTGTCCAGTTTTGGGCTTACTTCGATCTCAGTCGCCGAACTGGGGACTTTTATTCAGTCTCAGTTCAACTACCGGGTGAGTGCACTTGAACTGATGACTACTGCCTCATGTCTGTCGCTGGCACAGGGTATCATCCATGGAAAAGAAAATATTGAGGATGACCTGGTCGAGGAGGATACGGACGACCTCGAGGATGCTATCCGCGTTGTTCAGCAACGCGTCCGCCGTGCGCCGTCGGTTTTTGCAAACGCGATTGAGGACCATTTTCCGCAGGGAAATAGTGTTGCATAAAGATAACCCTGAAAAGAGGGATAGAGGAGGATGTTGCCATGCCTAATGCGCTTCTGGTTTATCCCGAACACCCACCGACCTACTGGGGGGCGAATTTTGCTCTGGAGATTGTGGGAATAAAGGCTGCCTTTCCGCCTCTGGGTCTGCTCACTGTCGCCGCGATGTTTCCACCGAAATACAACCTCCGCGTCGTGGATATGAATGTGACTTCCCTGGAGGAGTCGGACCTGGAGTGGGCTGATATGGTGTTTACCTCCACCATGATCGTTCAGCGAGTCTCTCTGCAGGCCGTTATCGAGCGATGTAATCGGGCTGGCATTCCCGTGGTGGCTGGTGGACCTCATCCCACCACATTTCATGATGAGATGGAAGGCGTAGATCATTTTGTACTGGATGAGGCTGAAGAGATCTTTCCCGAATTTCTGCGGGACCTGGAGAACGGTACAGCCAAAGCGATTTATCGGGAGCCGCGAAAACCCGATGTGACCCAGACGCCGCTCCCACGCTTTGACCTCATCGATATGAAGAATTACCACACAATGGGCGTACAGTTCTCGCGTGGGTGTCCATTTGATTGTGAATTCTGCGACATCACGAAGCTCTATGGTCGCGTGCCCCGCACCAAGACGCCGGATCAGATGGTGAACGAGTTTGAATTGCTGTATCGACTGGGTTGGCGAGGTCAGGTTTTCCTGGTTGACGACAACTTTATTGGCAACAAGCGAGATGCGATGAATCTGCTACCGGTGCTCGCCGAGTGGCAAAGGGCACGTGGGTATCCCTTTACATTGCTCACGGAGGCGAGTGTGAATCTCGCGCGTATGGGTGAATTGATGGATGCTATGATCGAAGCGGGTTTCGATACTGTGTTTCTGGGCATTGAAACCCCCAATCCCAAGGCGTTGCTCAAGACTAAGAAACCACAGAATGTCAGCAAGCGGGAAGAGAATTATCTCTTCAATGCCGTTCGCAAAATCCAGCAGAAAGGGATGCGAGTCGATGGAGGTTTCATCCTGGGTCTGGATGGTGATGATGAGGATGTATTTGATGCCCAGATCGACTTTATCCAGGAGGTGGGCATTCCCGTGGCCCCAATCTATTTGTTGACTGCTTTGAAGGGTACGGATATGTACAATCGTCTAAAGTCGGAGAACCGGCTTTTGGAGGTTTCTATCGGGGGTAACGCTACGACCCTCAACTTCAGGCCAGAAATGGATCCCAGGATATTGATTGAGGGGTATCGACGCGTGACAGCCACGCTCTATGACCCGACGCTCGAGAACTATTTCAAGCGCTGCCTGACGTTGTTTGAGCACCTCAAGCCAGTCCCACACTTGCTGAAACCGAGGAGTAAGAATGCGATTTATGCAGACCTTATGGGGGTGCGCGGGAGACTTTCCACCAATCAAGTTCCCACCTACATGAAGTTCATCGCCAAAGTGACCAAGGATCATCCCCGCATGCTCCCGAAAGCGATCCGTCTGGCTGCCCTGGGCTACCACTTTGAAAAGATCACCAGTCAGCAAAATGCGATCCATGGCTTTAAGGAATTTCTGGCGGCCGAGTTGGAGATGTTCAAGGAACAGGATGTGGAAGAAATTGGGAACCAGAGGCAAGCGTTGCTCACGCGAGTTCAGGCGCGCTACGAATCAATACCCGATGATTTTCGCTATAATGAAGATGGAATTGAGCAGGCTTTGGAGACCTTCCGATTCGCCGTGAATGCACAGGCAGAACACCTGGCGGCGGTGTAAAGAATATGCACGATTTTTAGGAAAGGAAACATGATCGAAAAAACCGTTGCCGACACGGCGGTGGCTCCGCTTGTAGGATCTTTGCCGCCGCATTGCCAGAGAGACGTCGATACCCTTCGTCGATTCGTTCACGAGACAATCAGCAGAGAAGCACCGGCCGCCGCCGTCTCTCCGAGTGATTTCAAAGAGGTATTTCTGACCGGAGCGACCGGTTTCATAGGTCGTTTCTTTTTGTGGGATCTCTTGCAGCAGAGCACCGATCTGGTGGTTCACTGCATTGTCCGGGCCGATAACGCCAAACATGGCTTCGAGCGTATCCGCGCCGCTTTGCAGCAAGCCGACATCTGGGATGAGAGGTTTGCTTCGCGCATACGCGTCGTGGTCGGAGACATCGGTCAGACCCAATTCGGTCTTCCAGTAGAACAATTCGACTCTCTTTGTCAGCGGATCGACGCTGTCTATCATCTTGCCGCCGATATAAATCTCACTTCGTCTTATATTGACATACGCACGATCAATACGTTTAGCATTCGCAATGCGATCGAATTGTGTTTGCGCAGGCGCTTCAAGCACTTGTTCTACGCCTCGACCATGGGTGTGTTCCCCCAGTATTTTTGCGCCTTCGCACACGAATTCAAGCACAGCCACATTGACCACCAGATGCAACCGGACCTCGAAAGCATGAAGAGGGTGTTTCCTATCGGATTGCTTGGATACCCGTGGAGCAAGCTGACATCCGAGCAGATCCTTCTTTTTGCACAACAGGCCGGTATGCCTTTGGCGATTTTTCGGCTGCCGCAAATCAGTCTGTCCAGCGCGGGATATACCCCGGCGAACGATTTGAGTGTGCGGATGTTTGCTGCAGTGGTCGATAGCGAGACATTGCCGGAAGAATTTACATTTCGATCCAGCAACGAAACAGTCGATACGCTGAGTCGAGCCTGTACGGCCATTTCTTTGAATCCCGAACGGCGTTTCACGATCTATCATTGTTGCAACCCGCAGTTGGATCATTACGACCTCGAACCCGCCGATTTCGGATTCTATTGGCCCGAGGTTTCCTACGAGTCGTTCAAACGCGCCTGCCAGGCACGCGGCGAAAAATCGCCGCTCCATGGTTACTGGGCCGTGTTTGATCATTTAGGGAAATACTGGTTGAGCAAAAACAAGCCGATGGACAGGTTGCCCATTTGTGACCGCGCCATCCGTGAGGACTGTCCGCACCCGATAGAGTGGCCGGGCACATTGACTAAGCTTAGACGCTCCCACCAATGGGTCAAGGGCCATCGGGAAGAATGGCCCTATCCCGTTCCGCAAAGCCATCTGGACTTCAACTGCCTGATTGCCCGGGCTGAGTGCTACGTTGAGGTCGAAGGCGTCCCCTTCGACCTGGCGTACCCTGCGTGGATGCGTCAAGCCCTGCGGCAATTGGTTGGGGCTATGAAAGCGCCCGATGCGCGACTGTTGAAGGATAAGCTCGGCGACATCGTCTTCGACCTGAGCCGCTTCTTGCGCAACAACGCAGCACTTACCCGTGAACGGCAGCAATACCCTGAGATCGAACGCGAGGAGATTGCGCGTCCGGTCTTTATTGTCGGGATTAACCGTACCGGCACGACGTATTTGCACCGCCTGATGTCTCGCGACAAACGTTTTTGGGCGATGCGGATATACGAGTACGCCGAGCCGGTCCTCTCGAAGGATGAATACGCCACGGTGGCGGGCACACCCGACGATCCCCGCCGGGCGCGAACCGAGGATGAGATGCGCGCATCCGATCTCTTCAAGGTCTTGGAGGGTGTTCATCATTTCAATATCGATGAGCCGGAGGAGGATTTTCCGATCTTCAGGATGGCCTTTTCGGCATGGGCTTCTTTCGCTCAATTCCATATACCGGAATTCGGCCGCTGGATGACCGAGAACGGGTCGCGAAATGCCTACGCCTACCACCGCCGCATCATACAGCATTTCACATGGCAGCGCCGGCAGCGTCAGACCGAAAACCAGGGGCAATGGTTATTCAAGATGCCCTTTCATCTCATGGAACTGGAGACCCTGATCGAGACCTATCCAGATGCCCTGTTCATCCAGACCCATCGAGAACCCTCGCAGTTCATGGGGTCCTGGAATAGCCTGGTGGAACGGGTGCGATCCTTGTCCAGCGAGCCTCGCTCCCTGGACGAACTCGGCGCCGAGCAGTTGGCCTTCATGAGCAACATGATGGATAAAGCCGTGGACTTCAGGTTAGCCCATCCCGAGTTGGAAGACCGCTGGATGGACGTGAACTACTTCGATCTGATTGAGGACCCGTTTGGTGTGGTTCGCAGTATCTATAAACACTTTGGCTGGACTCTTGAACAGGCAGTTGTTGACACCATGGAAGAGTGGCAATTCCAGCAAGACGAGCAACGACGGATTGAGACGCGGCATCGCTACGCTCTGGAGGATTATGGTCTCACGGCAGAGGCGGTCAATGGTGCCTTTGCGCGGTATCGGGAGTTTATCACGGCGTCTGGTATTCGGAATTCTCGTCTATAGAGGATCGAAATAGGTCAGGTCAGCGCCGTGATTTTCCATTGCGAGGACTGAGTCTCCTTTCAGGAGCACCCTGATGTCTCGCGTGCGGTGTTTCAATACGATTTCGCGCTCGGCGAGGGGAAAGCGTATTTCGATGGGGGTGTTGATCTGGGGTTCGGAGATTAAGAGATAGCCATTGGAGTACGTGGAGCGTTCGGCGACGGCGATATCGGACGGATTGACCCAGGTCGGGATGCGGACATACAGGGGACCGGGGGATTTGACGGTGATTCTCAGGCAGTTATTGGTGTAGGGTGATTCGACTTTGATATGTTCGGTTTCGAGGTCGAAATGGAGATTCACCCGGTGAATTGAGGATTCGGTGCGTACGGCTTCGCGCAGGACTTCGCAGAGTGAGCCGACACCTCCGCCTACGATGTCTGTATTGAAGCTGATTCGCTCAAAGCCGAGGGGCGCGTGACCATAAGGTGCGGGGAAGCCAAAGCCGCCGAGATGCCGGTCTGCGACCTGGCGAAGTCCGTCTATGTTGTGCGGGTTCGGCGGGTCTTTGATGAAGCTGTTGTCGCGCAATTGCGAGGGCAATATGTGACATCGCGTGATGCACTCGGCGTCTTCGAAGTATTCGGTATATCCCTTTCTGCCCAGAATCAGGGCTGTTTCGACAATATCGCCCGTGTTGTTGATCTCTCCGCGATCGGGACTCGCATCATCTCCACTATTTTCAATTACCCATCCAATTTCATCGCGGATTTCCCACAGTCCGTTATCGTAAAATGTCTTGACCCGGTTGAGCAATTGCGCGTCATCGAGAAGGTCTGCGAGTTGTGCGAGCGAAGACATGACGCAGGTTGTCGAATGGGTATGCGGTCCAAAGCTTTCGCGGTCGTAAGCACCCGATTCGAGGAAGAATTCGCGGGTCGTTTTTTCTTTCAGGATTACGGCGAGTTCGAGCGCAGGTCCATAGCCTGTGGCGCGGTAGTATTTGACGAGGGGACCGATTGATCGCGCAAGTCCGGTGATGAAGGTGTTCTCGCGCACTTCTATGCCGTACTCTTTCTCAAGGCGATTGAAGTCCCAACCCGAATCCGGTTTGAATAGCTCGAATATGTCGTGGATGCTGTTTTCGGCGATTTCGCGCGCACGATCAGAATTTCTGTATTTGACCAGCGAGTACAGAGCGTGGAAGCCTTCGCGCACGTTGTGGGTCGTGAAGCTGTTGACCGGTCCATCGATCTCCGTGCGGTTGAGGGGTAGCGCGATCGGGCCGCTGTAGGAGAAGAAGGCGGCGTTGGCGTGTTTTTCAATTGCATCGGGATCCACAGATATGTTGCCCGCGTCTTCGGCGTTGAGCAATGCGTTGAGGTGTCGGCCGGGCACGTGGGACTCGGAGTGGACGCCACTGAACCGCAATTGCGGGTTCGGTCTGACTTCGGAACCGAAGAAGGGCCTGTCGTTGTCGTCCGCGTTGAAGACATTGCTCATCATTCGGCAGCCCAGGCGGATTGCGTCGGTGATGTCGGTGGTGTTGATGTTGGTAAGTTTCATTATAAGTCTCTTTTTAAGGGGTGATCTCGCGGTTTTTTTGTCGAAATATTAGCATACGATATTTTTCTGTACTTGCAACTTTTTTCTCCTACATGAATAGTAAAAGTTCCGCTTGACATCGGCCATTTTAGTCCATACACTTACGTAAGGTTCACAAAATATAAAAAGTTATTTTTTCACACCTCAAAGGAGGTAGAGCATGAAAAATGTTTACAGAGATATTTTTCGCTCGCCGGGATTTTGGGTAGCACTGTTGTGTACAGTGTTGCTTGTCTTACCGGTTGGGCTACAAGCTCAGACCACGGGGAAGGTCGCCGGGCGCGTTACAGATGCAGACACTGGCGAGCCGTTGCCCGGGGCCAATGTCGTGGTGATGGGCACAACGATGGGGGCGACGGTCGATGTCAACGGCGAGTATTTCATTTTGCGCGTGTCGCCGGGTATTTACGAAGTGCGGGCTTCCCTCGTGGGTTATCAGAGCGTTTCCAAGACCGAGGTGGAAGTGCTTTTAGACCGCACTGCAACGGTTGACTTCCAACTCAAAGAATCGACGGTCGAGTTGGATGCTATTGTGGTGACTGCCGATCTCGATCCCGTGCAGATGGACGTATCGTATGCGCAGCAGGCGATTACGCAGGCTCAACTCGAAACCATTCCCGTTGGTGCGCGCATCCGGGATCAGGTCGCCACGCAGGTGGGTTTAGATAAAGATGCATGGGGTATTACCATTCGCGGTGAAAACTCTACGTCAATCGGTTTTAATATGGACGGCGTGACCTCGGCTGACCATCGCCAACAGCGCGCTTATACATCTTTTTCCAAGACCGCGGTCAAGCAGGTTCAGGTGCTCACGGGTGGTTTTAATGCCGAATACGGAAATATTCGCGCCGGAGTCGTGAATTTTGTGACCAAAGAGCCCAGCCGGTTTTTCAGTTCGGCAGAAGGCACGTACAATCCCGCTGGCAAGAAGCACTTTGGTCCAAATCTTTATTCTGAAGAAAATTGGTGGGATGTGGGACGTTTTCAGTCCAATACGCCTACCGAGGACCGCAATGGAGATGGTGAGCCGGACTTTATTGGTTGGAACCAGGAACTCGCAAACCGCACAGCAGGTGGCGGAACATGGGGGGCTGGCGTAAGTGGCGATCCCATTACCACTGTTGCGCAGGCGAAGGCGATATGGGACTGGCAGCATCGGAGTTATGACGGAGACGATCCTTATGCCGATGGTCCGTTCAACGCAAATCCAGAAGACCGCGATTACGATTATTTGTGGGATATTACGGTTGGTGGTCCGATTTTGAAGGACAAGGTGGGGTTCACGGCGTCGAGCCGCAAAGAGCGCATGGCCTATCCTTTTGATGTGGGTACGGTTTCTTATCGGGACAATACCACACAACTCAAGCTGACGTTTACCCCCACTGCCACGACCAAATTGAGTGTGCAATATATCCGGGGATTCCAGCACGGGAGCCATCAAGGCAACAATGTGGGTGTGCCGCAGCGCACACAGCAGGCGGTTTTTGAGAATTACACTCATTCCCGCATGTTTATGCCCTCTGCCGATTACCAGAAGATGCAAATTGAGCGCAGTCATGGGCTGGTCTCCTGGACACACACTTTGTCTGCCAAGACGTTTTACAACTTGACGGCGCGGTTTGGGGGTGTGGATTGGACAACGCAATGGCATCCGCTAAAGCAGTCCAACGTGCCCGCAATAGCCATCCACACAGATGGTTCGAGCGAACAAGTTGACGAGAATAGCGCGGATGCAGCCAGAGCACGGGGGGCCGTGGTTCTGAACGAAGCACCCTTTGGTTGGAATTACAATCCCGGTGGCAATGATATTCTCAATATTTTCCGAATGCAGGGCGGTGGCGGCAATAGCCGAGCAGGTGACTGGTCCACCATTGACGAACTCGATATTACGGCTGATTTTACCAGCCAGATTACCCCGCATCACCAGATTAAAGCTGGTGTTCAGGTGCATCATTTCAATTTGCACGAAAATCGGGGTTATGTGCCAGCCGCGGTTCCCGAATACAGCGATCCCCTTTTCAGAGATGAATACGAAGGTCCGCGTACCAGTTCATCGGGTGATGTGATCTTTCCGTGGACAGGGCGCAATGATTCGGATTTGCCCAACAGTGGCGATATCAACGGAGATGGCGTTCTCAATGAATCGGATGTGCCTTCGGGCGGCGCGACGGGTGACCACAACAACTATTTTGTGAAAACCCCGATCTTCGGGGGCGTCTTTTTCCAGGACAGGATGGAGTATCGCGATATCGTGGTCAATGCGGGTGCTCGTCTGGATTGGCATCGCCCCGACCTTTACTTCGATCTTCCGAATGAAACCCATTTCCCGTGGTTTGGCAGAGATGCCGAAGCGGTTTATCGCGCGGTGCGCAAGGTGCGCCCACCAACCGATTGGGCTTTCAGCCCCCGTTTTGGCGCGTCTTATCCGATTACGGATTTGAGCAAAATGTTCATCAACTACGGGCACTTCAACCAGATTGTGAATACGCGCGATATGTATCGCACGCAGAGCGGTTTGGGGCAGTCGCTGGAGTTTTTTGGCAATCCGTGGATGAAGATGGAGCGCACGATTCAGTACGAAATGGGATATGAACGCAGCTTCCAGGGCCAGTATCTTTTGACGGGAACGGTTTATTTTAAAGATGGTGAGAACGAAGCCTGGCCTGCCGTGCGGATCAGGGGGGCATTTAACACGGGTGCTCCTCGCAACACGCAAAATGCCTTTGTAACTGATGCGCGCGGGCTGGAACTGAAGTTGCAGAAGACGCGGGGCCAGTTCTTTACTGGTTTCTTGTCTTATGATATTCGCCAGGCGCGGGTTCGCAACACAGCGTGGCAAGATATCCGCGATGCGAAGACGGTTTCAACGCCTTCGACAACCGTGCTTGAGAATAGCCCGAACAATGCTGCGCCGCCATTCAAGGCGAAGCCTCAAATAAAGTTGGGTGGCAATTTCCGAACGCCCCTCGATTACGGCGGCGAACAGAGGATGCTCAAAGGCGGCTGGAATCTCGGTTTCTACCTTGATCGCGAGGCGGGTGAGTGGTTCAACTACAACCCGGGCAATGCGGATGCTTCGCTGATCAATGTGCTAAACGCACAGTGGGTTGATGAATACGCCGCGCACCTGCGTATTTCCAAGATGTTCGATATAGTGGGATCGCCTATGCTTTTCATAGAGATTTCCAATCCGCTCAACTTCAAAAATACGCACACCCTGGGCGGTGGCAATCGCTCCGACATTTTTGGGACTAACCCCGAAGATACGCCCAGATCAGGCGTGGGGAGCTTTGGTGGTGGCCAGGCTTTTGTATATTCCGGCACGAATACTGGTAATCGCTTCCGAGCGTATATGGAATCGATAGGCTGGACGGTAGATTCTAATGGCAAATTGCAAGAAGGCGACCGACCGGGTACCGATGTCTTAGATTTCCCGGATATACGACGGCCTTCGCTCCTCTTTAGCGACCGGCGGGACATTACGTTTGGCGCCAGGTTTAGTTTCTAATAACGAATAGGAGAGAAATGTGATACAAAGACGAATTACAACACTTCTGGTGTTCGCGGCATTGCTCCTGCCGTTGAGCGATGCCAGCGCACAGTGGATCGGAAGGATGTGGGGAAACTGGCCCAATATCGACTATTTTGTCTCCATCAGGTCTCCGGGTGGACGGGCTACGGGTTTCACCAATCCCGACGTCAGTACTGTCAATGCCCAGGTTATGGACGGATGGTGGCAGTTTGCCATACGAGATTTTAATGTTCCTTCCTATTTTGAGCCATTTCAGGGCGACCAGCCCGAGTTGCTGGGCAAGCCATTTACAAAATTTGTGAACGATCATAAACAGGACGCGCGGGATTTTACGCGCACGCATTTTGAAGTCGGTGATGGTCTTACGCCAAAAATTTTCCGCAACCAGCCGCCAACTGTCACGCAGGATGGTGTGAATTTGTCGCAGACGCTGTGGACGATTTTTCCCGACCGCCTCGATCAGGTGGTCCCAGATCTGACTGCCGATCTGTTGATCCCGCTCGAAGTGGGGTATGCGGGTGGTCTTACGGAGCGGCGCAGGCTCTATGCCTGGCAAAGTCCAGAGCAGGATGATCTGTTTATCCTGATCCGGAGTTATGGCCGTCCCGATCCGCCCAATGTTCCCGATTCAAGAGTTGGCGCGCGCGGGTCTGCGCCGAGTCCAGAGTCGAGCACGGCCAATCCGGTGTTTGAGAACCTTTATATCGGGCACAACGCGTACATCCAGAGAGGCGGTGGACAAGGTCCGGCTGGCGAGGTGCGGGATGAGGGCGCAGTAGAAGTTGGCTCTCGACACCGCACGGCAAATCTCGGCGCGCTCGGAGAATGGGATGAGCTTTATTTTTACGACGACGAGCAGAAGCTCTTCTATGCGAGAGATGGCGATTCGGCCATTAACAGTGGTTATCGTTCGGATGGCGATGATCGCGGCGAACCGGCACCCGCTGAGGGGCACGATGCTCTCGAACTGGCCAAGGCGGCGCGGATCTCGGCGGGAGAGTTCTTAGAGTCCGAATACAAGGGCAAGGTCTGGCTCTATGTCTCGCAAAATCCCACAACTTTTGAAGATATGTCCGATACGAACAACTGGTTTCTCAATGATCCAGACTCTCAAACCTCTCAGCCTCGCTTGATAAAGCGCGTTGATGGTTCCAACTGGCGCTCGACAGATGGTGGTACCCGCGCCGAGGTCTATGATTTTATCGTGGAGCCGGGGACGACGCGTGCTCAGCGCATCTTCCAGAGTGACGCGCCCGACCACAAACCTACGTCTGTCGATATGTGGGCGTTTCAGATTACGTGGGGACCGTGGGATATGAGACCCGGAGAGTGGGTCCATATCGTAGAAGCCTGGGTCGTGGCTGGCCCGCATGCAGATGAGAACAAGCGCGTTGGCGCGCAGTGGGCCAATGGGTCGATTTCCTTTGAGCAGAAAGAGGCATTTCTCGATAGCGGTCAGGATTCGCTTATGAAAAATGTGGAACTGGCGCGACAGGCCTGGAGAGATCGCCGCGCGGTCAACGGTACTGTGCAGGGAAAGGAAGTATCGTGGCCCATCGGGGTTGCGCCGAGTCTTCCCCTCGGTCCGTCATGGCCTTCCAATGTGGCCTATAAATCGGGTCCTGCGCAAAATGAGATCGAATGGGCAGCGGTTTCCGATGCCGTGGGCTACAATCTCTATAAGATGGTTGGTCATGAAACCAATTTGCCCGATCCGCCGATAGCGATCAATGGCAATACGCTCATTACGGGAACCAGCTATATCGACACAGATGTCGTGCGCGGCGAGCGGTATTTCTATGCGGTTACGGCTGTGGATGCCGATGGGCAAGAAAGCAGCATTTTTGCCACGCGCGGTCTCGGCAATGGCGTGAGTCCATTTTCGGCTCCTGTCAACGATCTGACGCAGGTTCGCGTCGTGCCCAATCCCTACAGTATTCTGGGTGGCAATTTGTCGGATGGCGGTTTTAACTTTACGGGGCAGCCCAACAAGTTGCTCTTTGTGAATCTGCCCGCTCGGGCTATTATCCGGATCTTTACGCTTCAGGGCGACCTGGTCACGCGCATTGATCACATTTCTGGTTCGGGCGACGAGGAGTGGCCGCTGATGGCAAATGATAACAACCAGTTCATTGTTAGCGGCGTGTACGTGGCGCATATTACCAATCCCGACACGGGCGAAACCGATATCGAGAAGTTCGTGGTTATTCGGTAGGCTCGCATTCAGACGAGGAGGTTGTTGTGAAATTACATAATATTATCTGGGTCTGTCTGCTGGCGTTCGTCCTTTCCGGCATGCAGGCCAATGCACAATTTGTAGATCCCCGGGTTCTCGACGACGGTGAAAGGATTCGCGATCTGGAACCCATTTATCCAAATCAGGAAGAAGTCAGACCTTCGGGCGTGAAAGCCGCGCAGAGCGGTTTTGTGTTTCTCGGATTTTCCACAGATGCTCGCAGAGCCGCGATGGCGGATGCGGGCGCAGGTCTGATCGGCGATGCGCCGGGTGCGCTATTTCTAAACCCGGGCTTGCTGGGTTTTGTACACGAACGGCAGGCATTTTTTTCCTATGCCAAGTGGATTTTTGAGACAAATCACCAGGTCGCCGGCGCGGTTTTCAAAGTTCCAAATGCACCGGGTACCTTTGGTGTGGGCTTTGTCACGCACAGCGCGGGGGAGATCAACGGCACTGCGATCAATCCCGACCCAGCCAGCCAGGGATTTACCGAGACAGGTACATTTACTACGACGAATTACGCCCTGTCCGCAGGCTGGGGCTTTCAGATTACCGATCGGTTTTCAGTAGGGGCAATGGCGCGTTTTGCTCATCAGGGGCTGGGATCGAGTGAGGTCTTTGTCGCTGGTAGTCGGCAAACGCAGTCAAATGATCTCAATGCTTTTGCCGTGGATATCGGGACTTATTTTAATACGGGGTTCCGAAATCTGGTGATTGCTATGAGTGTGCGGAATTTTAGTCCGGGAGGGGAGTCTCAGTTTCAGCGCGAGCATTTCGAGTTGCCCCGGTCGTTCCGCCTGGGTTTTGTCTTTGATCTGATTTCGATGACTGGCCGAACCCCTGCGCCGCATCACCTGAATCTCGTCACCGAGATCGACAGTCCGATAGATTTCGACGAACGCACGCTTGTGGGGCTGGAATATCGGTTCAAGCAGGCGACCTCTGCAATGGGTTTCGCCCTGCGCGGTGGGTATAAGCACAACCACGACCTGGAAGATTATTCGCTCGGTGCCGGTATCGATTACAAAACTGAGGCCGGAAAAGGCGTTCGCATCGATTATGCATTCAAGCATTTCAATACGTCTTTTACCGATCCCGTGCAGATGGTGAGTGCCGCGATTAGTTTCTGATTAACCCTTAAACCAAAAAACGGCGGTGGATAGTATGTCCATCGCCGTTTTTTATTTTATAATCGCTTTATACCAATCCGCCTTTTACTGCAATTTTTATTGTATCTTTGCCGTCGAGATTGTATCCGCTGTGCAGGGCGTTGAATCCTTCGGCTACGCGGTCAATGGGTATGGTGTGGCTGACGAGGTCGGCAAAGGCGTATTCGTTTCGTTCGAGGATGGGGAGCGCGCGCACAAAGTGTTCGGGCGCGCTTGCCCACACGGCTTCGAGGCGCATGTTGCGGCGCATAAACATCTGGTTGGGGTTGCAGTCAAAAGACCCCACATCGACGAAATGGCCCATGGCGACATAGGTGCCGCTGTGCCGCAGGAATGTGACGCCTTCGGGAATGGCGGGCAAAAATCCCGCGCATTCAAAGACGACATCGGCGCCTTCGCCGCGGGGCGTGTTTTCGCGCACAATTTTCGTGCGTTCTTCGGGATCGGGTATATCGGCGATATCGATGGTGAGGTCTGCACCGAGTCGCTCTGCCAGTTCCAGACGCCCTTTGGGACCGCCAACCATGATGAGCCGACCCGCGCCGCTGACTTTGGCGGCGACGAGTGTGAGCAGGCCAATGGCGCCCGATCCCTGTACGACGACGGTGTCGCCAAATTGCAAGCCCGAACGCATGGCACCGTGTACGCCAATGGTAAAAGGCTCGGTGATGACCGCGACTTCGGCGGGCATATCGGTTTTGAGCACGACTGAATCGGGATTCCACAGGTAGATGTATTCGCCAAAGCCGCCCCGCAAATAGGGGGCTTCTTCGGCTTGTATAAAACCGTATGCACCCTTATTTGTACCGGGTGCGAAGAGGACCCGATCTCCGGGCGCGATGGGATTGCCCAGATAATCGGTTTCTACACCGGATCCCAGGCTGTCGATGATGCCGACATTTTCGTGGCCGAGAATGATCTCGCCCTGCAAGCGCTGATATTCCCAGTTGTGCAGGTCTGTGCCACAGATGCCAGCGAGTTCTTGTTTGAGCAAAATCGATCCCGGTTCTGGATCGGGAACGGGATATTCGCGTATTTCAAATTTTTCACCGCTCATCACTGCGGCGCGTCCGATGCGAGACATAACAAACTCCTTGGGTTATGAATTTTTTGAGAATAATCTGAGGTCTGCGTCAACCATTTCTTTTACGAGGTCTTCAAAGCAGATGTCGTAAGTCCAGTTGAGTTTGGCTTTGGCTTTGGTGCAATCGCCGATGAGCAGATCGACTTCGGCCGGGCGCAAGAATCGCGGATCGATCTGAACGTGTTCCCGATAGTCGAGGCCGACGTGTGAGAAGGCGATTTCGCAAAATTCGCGCACCGAATGAGTTTCGCCGGTTGCGATGACATAATCGTCTGGCGCGTCTTGTTGGAGCATTATCCACATGGCTTTGACGTATTCGCGGGCGTGCCCCCAGTCGCGTTTGGCGTCGAGGTTGCCGAGCGAGAGATGACCGATTTGCCCGAGTTTGATGCGCGCGACGTGGGAGGTAATTTTGCGGGTGACAAATTCAAATCCCCGGCGAGGGGATTCGTGGTTGAACAAGATGCCACTGGCGGCGTACAGGCCATAAGCTTCTCGATAGTTGCGGGTGAGGTCAAATCCCGCGACTTTGGATATGCCATAGGGAGAGCGCGGATGAAAACGCGTGATTTCCGTTTGGGGCACTTCTTCGGCTTTGCCAAACATCTCGCTCGATCCGGCAAAGTAGAATCGACACTCGGGCACGAGTTCATTGAGGGCTTCGAGGACATAGTGCGTGCCATTGATGTTGATATTGAGCGTTGAAAATGCGTCTTTGAAAGAGGTATCGACAAAGCTTTGCGCTGCGAGGTGGTAACACTCGTCGGGGCGGACGATACGCACGACATTGTAGATGCTGGGAAAGCTTTCGAGCGATGCGGGATGGAGTTCCACTTTGTGTTGCAAGTGGGTGATGCGTCCAAGGCGGTGTTCGGGGTCTTCGAGAGCCACGCGCCTGACAATGCCGTGTACTTCGTAGCCCTTATCGAGCAGGAGTTCTGCGAGATAAGAGCCGTCTTGTCCGGTGATGCCAGTGATTAATGCCTTTTTTGCCATGAGAGTCCTTTCGAAAATGCGGCACGCGTGCCAGCGCAACAATTAATGGGGAATACGAAGGTACGTCAAGTCAATACATGCGTGTTTCCAAAAAGTTCGCGGTGTCTCGACATGGGTTGTGAACAAGAGCCATTGACAGTCGAGATTTTTTTGGATATTTTACATTAAGTGCCGGGGTAGAACCTTTCAGGAGGAGATGCTATGAAATACTGGCTGATGTGTACGGTTGCCGGGCTGTTGGCGTTGGGCGCACCTGCTCAGGCCGATGTGGTTGGTGAAGAGGAAAAAACGGGTGAAGGGGAGGTCAATATAGGTCCTATTCGCGCGGGGCAATTGGAAGTGACGCCGATTATGTCTGTGCGGTTTTCAGGTAGCAGCTTGTTCTATCGCGCTGGGGTTCAAGTGGCTTATTCGATTAGCCGCTGGCACCAAATTGGCGGTTCTTTTATCGCGGGGAATAGGCAATACGACCGGCGCGCAGGTCTCGATACCCCCGCCCGGGATGATCTAACGCAAGTGCTGGACAATGCAACGATAGATGCTCGGGGGCGTTATTTGACTGTGGATGACGGGTTTGGGTCTTCGGTGTCGGGTTTTTATCGGTTGAATATTCCCATCCAGATTAAAAAGCGCACCTTTCCGTTTGTAGAAGCCTTTGCCGCGCGCGATTTTTTGGGATGGGGCAATGTTAGTGAATTGGGCGGTGGCGCAGGTACGCGTCAGGTGCTGTCAAAACACACGGCTCTGACCGCGATGTATGGGTATTCGGTCTTATTTGCTGGGGAAGACCGCATCAAACGCCATTTTGTGAAGGGTGGCGTGTCGGTGTTCTTTAGATAAAATCGGATACCATTGAAGATATTCTGCTCCCGGCCTTGAAATAGGTCGGGAGTTTTTTGTTGATCTTTGCTCGCCCATTGCTCATTGTTCCCTTCTGTGTATTTGTATATATTGAAACACCTTTGGTTTTTAGTGAGGTGGCGATATGTTTGAGACAGATGTTCTCGATAGAGCGTTGAAGTCAAGACGCGGGCAGAGAAATAGGGAGCGTGTCGCGCTTATAGATCAGGTGGTGAGTGCATTGCGCGTTTGTCGGGAGAAGTATGGGGTGCGCGAGGCTTTTATCGTTGGGTCGCTTCTTATTGCACATCGATGGGATGACAAGTCCGATGTTGATGTGGCAATCGGCGGTGCTTCTGAGCGCGTTTTGGATGTGATGAAGGTCGTCGAAGATGCTGTTAAACGGGATGTGGATGTGATTGATCTCGATTTGCACAGGTCTGCGGACCGCTTTCGGGAAAAAGGAATGAAAGTGTATGGATGAAGCGAGATACGCCCTGTTGAAGGCGGAAGTAGAAGATATCTGTGGACAGATTGATCAGATTTATGCGCGCATTGAAGAACGACATTCCGAATTTGGCAATCGCACAGAAAATCTCGATAGTATGGGATATCAACTTCACAATCTCTATTGCGCCTTTGAACAGGTGTTTGAAATAATTGCCCAATTTTTCGAAAATAATATCGCGGGGGAGCGTTATCACACAGATTTACTGCGTCGAATGCGTCTGACGATTGAGGGCATTCGTCCCGCATGCATATCTGAGGAAGCTTTTACCCTTTTAGATGAATTGCGTCGTTTTCGGCATTTTTTCAGGCATGCATATCTTACAGAACTGGAGTTTGATAAACTCGCGCATCTCGTGGAGGTAGGAAAAAAATTGCGGGTTATTTTTGAAAGAGATCGACAACAGTTCTTTGAAAAATTGAAGCCCTGACGAACTGGTGTGATATCTAAAACAGGAGGAAATATTATAAGATGGCTCTTGAGGAGGGAATCGTTGGTCGCGATGCATTCGCCGCGCGGGAAGGTGTGACTGCGCGGTCGATCATCGTGGGGTTGGTACTCGCGCTGGTCGTTATTGGGTGGAATACGTATGTCGAATATATCGCCCACACCGCGCGTATGAATATCACGCATTTTCCGATCGCATTATTCGCGCCTTATGTGGTGTTGACTTTGGGCAATGCACTCGCGCGTCGATGGCAGGCCCCCTGGGCATTGACGAGTACCGAAGTGTGGACGATTCTGGCGATGGGATTGGTGGGAGCTGCTGTTCCCGCCTTTGGGCTGACGAGTTATTTTTTGGGCATGATTTCCATTCCCTATTATCTCGCCACGCCAGAGAATCAGTGGGGAAGTTATTTTCATCAGTATTTGCCCAACTGGTTGATTCCCTCCAATGAAGGCGGGGCTATGCAGTGGTTGTTTGAGGGTCTGCCCAGTCCGGACATGCCCATTCCCTGGGGCGTGTGGTTTGTGCCTTTGTTTGGGTGGATGACGTTTATTGCCGCGATTGTTGTGGGATGTATTTGTCTCGCGGTTATGTTGCGCAAGCAATGGGCAGAGCACGAGCGATTGGCGTATCCCATTTTGCATCCGGCAGGCGATCTGGCTGAAGCAGAGCGCAGAGTGCCTCTTTTGAAGAATAAGTTCTTCCTGTTTGGTGCGGCCATTCCATTTCTCATCCTATCCTGGAATATCATCAGTTATTTTTCTCCCGGATTTCCGGTTATCAGCTTGGGACCGGGGTGGATGCCCATGGGTGTGTATTTCCCGCGCATTCACGTGCGGTTTAATTTTTATACTGTGGGATTTGCCTATTTCGCCAACCTGGATGTGCTGTTTTCCATCTGGGTATTTTATTTGTTTTATTGCGTGCAGGTTATGTTTTACAGGCGCGTGGGGATCAATTTGAGCAATAAAGGCAGTGCTGCAGATGCGACGACCTCGCTACAAGCTGGGGGCGCGTTTGTGGCGATGGTTTTATTTGGATTGTGGATGGCGCGGTTCCACATTCGCGATGTGTTTGTCAAAGCGTTTCGCGGGGATCGTCAGATTGATGATTCAGACGAGATGCTTTCGTATCGGGCGTGTGCGTTTGGCCTGCTGTTCAGTCTGGTTTTTCTGATTTTCTGGTTCCAGGCTGTGGGCATTAGCTGGGCTGTTGCGATTGCGCTTACGCTGGGTATTTTTGTTACCTATTTGGGTACGGCAAGGGTGATTGCCGAGACTGGCGTGGTTTATTTTAGTATGCCGATGTCGCCCAATGGTCTCTTGCCGTTTATTTTTGGACCCAAATCATTTGATGCTTCCACGCTGACGGCATTGCGCCTGGTTGATTCGGTGCGCTCACAGAGCAAGGCGATGTTTATGCCCCCGCTCGTGCATGCGGCGCGCATTGCAGATATGGCGGGGAGAAATAAGAAACGACTCATTTTGGGTATTGGGCTGACGCTTGTGATTGGTATTGGCGCTGCAATTGCATATTCGCTTTATCTGGGCTATTTGCACGGGGCTTATAATTTCAATGATTTTCCATTTACGCGCTATCCGCCGAGAACCTACGATGGGTTGGTCACAGCCCTGAAGGGTGAAGAAAAATGGGAGAGTGAGCGTCCCCTGTTTTTGCTGT
The DNA here is from genome assembly GCA_965205975.1 of Candidatus Latescibacterota bacterium. GTDB lineage: Bacteria > Latescibacterota > UBA2968 > UBA2968 > UBA2968 > VXRD01. The sequence goes on along the minus strand of OZ242195.1, from coordinate 2,063,328 downwards.
TGGGCGTTGGTGTTTTTGCCGCGGTGAGTCTGATGCGCTACCGTTTTGCATGGTGGCCCCTCGCGCCCATTGGCATGGTTGTGCCGCTGACGCATGCCGTGCATTCAGTTTTTTCTGTTTTTATGGCCTGGGGCATCAAATCGATCATTCTACGCATAGGCGGCGTGGATCTCTATCGGCGTTTGCGTCCCTTCTTTTTAGGATTGCTCGTAGGCCATGCTCTGGGTGTGCTTCTGTCGTTTTTTGTCGATCAGATATGGTTTCCCGGGCAGGGTCATCACACACATTCGTGGTGAGAAAGTGAATCCCTATTTTCAAGTATCTGTGGTGCTGCCGTGCGCAAAGGTTGAAATTGTGTCTGCTCAATTGTTTGAGCTGGGCTGCTGTGGTGTTGTGGAGGAAGATATAAGCGATGAGGTTCGGCTGACTGCGTATTTTGGGGCGGAGCAAAATGAGGAAGAGATACGACAGGCTCTCGTACCCTATGAGTGCCGCTTTGAACAGGTGCCCGATACGGATTGGACGCTGGCGTGGCGTTCTTTTTTTCGGCCTGTTTATCCCACTCCCCGCATGGCAATTTGCCCGCCGTGGGACAGGGTGCCCGATCCCCCGGGCGGTTTTACAATCGCGATTGATCCCCAAATGGCGTTTGGCACAGGGCATCACGAGACGACGCGCTTGGCACTTTTGGGTTTAGAGAAGAAGATAATGTCAGGGGACCGGGTGCTGGATGTTGGAACGGGATCGGGAATTTTGAGTATTGCGGCTGTGAAGTTGGGCGCGGCAGAGGCCATGGCTGTGGATATTGAGGCGGATGCGATTGAGAATGCCCGGGCCAACTGTGTTTTGAATGGCGTGGATACAAAGGTGGTTTTAGGGCAGTATTCGGTCGATAGGGTATCGGACATTTTTGATGTGGTGGTTGCCAATATGATCAGCAGTATTTTATTGCCTATGGTTCCAGAATTGGCAAAGCGACTGCATCCCGAAGGGTGCGCGATTTTGGGAGGGATTTTGGATCGCGAGCGCGAGGCATTTTGCACGGTGCTGGACAGGACCGATCTGGTGATTGATGAGATGATAGAAGATGGCGAATGGTTGTGTGCGATTGCGCGCAAATCCCGATAGGATAAACTGTGGACCAAACTGTTAAGGATCGCATCTACGCTTTTTTAGAGCAGCGCGATACGGGTGTACACGCAGAGGTGCTGGCTTCTGAGGCACTGGGGTTACACGGCGCACGCGGTCCTATAGCCGATAAAGTGGTGCGTGCAGCTGTTGAAGATGATCCCAGGTTTGTATGCGATCGCAGTGGGATGTGGTATTTAAGACCTCCGGGACAGGGTAAGACCCTGCGGGAGGTTTCTTTTTTTTGTTTTGGGCTGATTCCATCTGCGGATGCGGAGGTTTATGCACTCGCGGGTCGCAAGGTGCAGATGGGCGCGCGCGAGACGCTGTTTCCCCCGGTTCAGGTTCGCATGGGTGATCGGGAGGGAATTTTGGATTCTTATGCCGAAGGAGTGAGAGATGCGATTCCCGCGGGATTTCAGTGGTCCAGAATGCGGAGAGATTTGAATAGGCTGAGTCGTCTAATGATGGATAAAGATGTCGTAGATTCCGGGATTTGCCTGTTTCGTTTGGGGCGACATTTCTTTCCCGATGCGCAGTTACATTCTATTGAGGATCTGGCGTCTGCTATGGGACTGTCCTTTGTGTCGGACCGCGGAACTGAAGGAGAGGCGAGTTTGCAGGCCGATGTTTTGTTGCATCTTTTGGAAAGGTGTGAAGAGGAGGGTCTTAATACTATTGAAGCTGTGACCTCAGCGTTATACCCGGATCCTATTTCCATAAATTTTGATGCGTATGCTTTTGATGCGGCATTTTTGAGTTCGTTGCCCGAGTTGCCGGGGGTTTATATTATGCGGGATCGCGAGGGTGGTGTGATTTATGTGGGCAAGGCGGTGAATTTGCGAAGGCGCGTGGGCAGTTATTTTGCCAGAAGATCGGAGCGACCAGAGAAGACGCAGCAGATTTTGAATCGGATATGGTCCATGGAAGTTGAGACGGTGGGATCTGAGCTTGAGGCGCTCCTGCTCGAGGCAAAACTGATCGCGCTGTGCCAGCCCGAGTTTAATACGCAGCTCGATGTACACAGGCGCGATGCGGAATTGGGTAATTTGAAAAATATAGTGCTGATTCTGCCATCGGCTGAGCAGGAATGCGTTGAGTTGTTTTGTGTTGTGGATAGTACGTCTTTTGCCCAGGTGCGAGCGCGCAAAGATCTGTGGGGTTGGGAGGCGGTAGAGCGTACGCTGCACGAGTTCTACTTTTTCGCGGAATTGAAATCAGATCTTGAAACGGGTGATTCTTTTGAAATTTTGAAAAGCTGGATGGTCGCAAAACGCGATGCGATAAATTGGGTGGATATGGATCGTTCGGGCAGTTCCGACAATGCGTTTCGGATCGTGAGGGAATACGTGCAGCAATGCGAGGATGAGGATTGGGAGAAAATTTCCTGGCGGGTGTAGGGGCTTATTCGCCCTGGTAATTTTTAGATGGAATTATGAATTTAAAATTTGTACAAAACTCGTTCCGTGGAGGGGCTCACGGGATAGGGATAGCGACGATATTGATCTTTGTATTTTCGAGCTTTGCCCATAGCAAAACGCCAGACGAACTGCTCGCCGAGAAATTTTCTCCAATTCTGATTTTGGCAGAAGAACCAGAGAATCCAGGTCGCAGAGTAATATTTCCCGAACCCGTAGAAATCATGGGCGCGAAATCCGCTTACAACCTTTGGTTTTCAGTGAAAGTCTATGGCCGAACAACGGAAGGGAAATACGTGCAAGCGCGTATCGGAAATTACAAATATTCAGATGTAATAAAAGCGTTTCCCAAATTCAATTCGCTTCCCAAAGTCGATTTTTCAAAAAATGAATTTGCTTTTTTACCCAAAGAGTTCATTTATCGGGATACGATATTGTTAGGCGTCTTAAAAGTGTTAGAAACCCGTTCTGTCCAGGCAGGTCCTGTACAGGCAGCAATCCAAATAGATCCTATACAGGAAGGTTCTGCAAAGATAAGTTCTATAGAGATAGCACAAATAGCACAGGTAGATTCGGCACTTTTTTTTGATCCACATTTTGACTATCCCGGCAATAAGGAAAAAGGCTCTGACACGGAAAACTGGTATCATTATTATGAAAATACTACTCACCCTCACGCTGGAAAGCATTTTAAGAATACAGCATACGCGCATATTTTTCAGATTGAGAGCAGCGTTCCCGCATATCGTGACAAATTTACAATACGGTATTATTACTTTTATCCTTTTAATGATTGGAAAAACAACCACGAAGGGGATTGGCCGTTCATTGACGTCATTATAACAGACCGCGATACCGATAGGGCGGAGCTTTTTGGCGTGAACTACTCGTTTCACGGTGACGGGTTAAGTTATACAAAAAAGGGCGGCAGAAAATTCAATCCTCAGAAAGAATTTGCTCCGGCAGAAGGGGGCACGCATCCCGTGGTTTATATAGGGGCGGGGTCCCATGGCAGTTTTCCAACCGGTGGTGATTATCCCCGACGAGTATGGTTTATTGATCTTACGGAACATCTGACAAACCGTGGGATTGTCTTGAGTACTGTGGTTGATGAGAACACAAATCCCGATCTCGCACAATATTATGATTTGGTGCTTTTGCCCACGCCCGATAGAGATAACGCCCATAATATGGGGTTGTCAACAGACATGAGTTGGTTGGGGGCCGAAGTAAGATGGGGCGAACTGGAAGTGGATTCGCCTTTGGATTGGCTACCGATAACTGCGATTGTCCAAAATAAATCTCCCGAGGGACCGTTTCACAAAAGCAACTGGAAGAAATTTGAAACCGGCAGTTATGACAGGACAAAGATTCCTCATACCGAGTTTCACCACTACCCTATTCTTCAAGCGGTTACCTGGCGAGATACCATTGACCTCATAGGTGATATTGTGGTGTATCCTGGCGCGACCTTGACGATTGAGGCAGGAACGGTGATCCGTGCGTATCCCAATATAGATATTCACGATATAGAGGATATATCGCGAGTCGATATTGTGAACTACGGAACGATAAATGCCGATGCGTCAGGCGGGCAGGAGATCGCATTTGGAGGTCAAATGACTGAGCATTCTCGACCGAAAGCCGGCGATTGGTATGGCATCCGCAATTACGGCACTGCGACCTTGAAGAATTGTAAAATTCAACATTCCGTGGTCGGTCTGGAGGGAAATGGCATCGAGATACTGGATAATGTGATATTGGTGAATAACACGAAGAATAATACGCCTCTTGTCTCGTGCGATTTTAATGGCGATGGGGCCGTGAATTTTGACGACTTTTTGTTATTTGTTGCGGTTTATGGGAAAAGATTATCAGACGAAGGCTTTGACGGTCGCATGGACTTGAATAACGATGGCACCATTAATTTTGCCGATTTCCTCATCTTTGTTAGCTGCTATCCCTGAGACCGATCTTTAGCCTCTACTTTCCCAAAGACTTTAGACCGTGTCCCGTGAGGGGGGCGACGACGATTTCGTCTTTTTGAGATGGGTATTTCACATAAGCGGCAATGGCTGTGGCCGAAGTGGGTTCAATGTAAAAGCCCATTTCGGCCATTAGTTTTTGGGCGTTGCGCGTTTCGTCATCGTCAACGGTGAGGATGCGGCCCCCTGTTTTTTTAATGCACTGGACGATCTGCGTTGCGCGGGCGGGTTCTGCAATGGCGATGCCTTCGGCGATGGTCGCAGAGGGTTTACCCGTCCAGGTGGGCGCGAGAGGGGCGCAATGGGCGGATTGAACGGCGATGAGTTTGGGCATGTGGGTGATCAAATTCTGTTTGAGAAGGTCTGTGAATCCGATGTAAGCACCGATCAGCAGCGTTCCATTTCCGGTTGGTATGATGAGTGTATCTGGCGCGTTGAAATTGCGTTGCTCCCAGATTTCATAGGCAAATGTTTTGGTGCCGTGAAAGAAAAAGGGGTTCCAGACATGGCTTGCATAAAAGTGTTTTTGTGCCGCGTCTTGAACCGCGCGCGCCGTATCTTCTCGCGTACCTGGAATTTTGTAAAGGGTTGCGCCATAGCCCTGGATTTGCGCGAGTTTTGCCGCTGATGTGCTATCGGGAACGTATATGTCACAGGCAATTCCCGCACGCGCTGCGTAAGCCGCGACAGCCGCACCCGCATTGCCCGACGAATCTTCGACCATGTGCTGAACGCCGAGTGCTTTTGCATGGCTGATCAAAACGGTTGCGCCGCGGTCTTTGTACGAGCCGGATGGAAACAGGTGGTCCTGTTTGACGAGGAGGGATTTGTCGGCGATGGTTACGGGTGTTAGCGGTGTGAACCCTTCATCAAGGGTGACGATATGGGCGTCGTCTTCAATGGGTATGGCTTCTCGGTAGCGCCACAGGGTGGAGGGACGGTGAGGAAGCGCGTCAACGCAAAGTTCGGCTTCAAAGTGGAGGTCAAAGAGGCCTCCGCAGGTGCAGTGCCACTGCAAGGTATTGGCGCTATGGGTCTTTTTACAGATTTGGCATAGCTGGTGTGTCATACTATCTATCTATTTCTCGTGGTGGTTGTACATTATCGTCCAGCGGAAATATGGGGCGTTGGCATTGGGTAAAGGGCAGGGATTTTAAGTTGGCACTGGTGGAGCCGGGTGCGTCAACGGGCACGATTCGGGCGGCAATTTCTTCGAAGTGAACCCGAAAGCCATTGGGTGATTTGCACACGACCAGATCAAAGTCTCGCGGGTCGAGGCCGCGCGCTTCAAAGACTTTGCGATCCATGATGCTTACCGGGCGCGTGGTCGCCATGATGCTGTAAGTCCCGGCCTGGAGAACAGCCGTGTTGCCCGCATGTCCCGATGTGCCCGTACCTGTAATATATGCTCCATCGGTGAGCAGTTGGACATAGACTTCGCATTCGATGGGGGAAAAACGCGCTTTGTCAATGACACCGCCAATGGGAATGGTTATGGTGGCACCCACACCTGCGCTAAAGGCTGCTTCAACAGCGGGGGGATCGACTATGGGCAGGAGTGCGCGGCCCTGGTAGTTGTGTTCAAACAGGCCCTTGAGAATGGCGTTGCTATCGCCTGATGCGCCCGAAGATGTGGCATCGGCAGCGTCGGAAAAGACGGTAAGCCCCCGGGTTTCTTCGGCCAGGTGGATGGCGTCTGGAATTGCCGTGAGTGGTGCGGTGAAATGGTTGCGATTGTCCCACATGTATTGGGCTATGCGTTCGGCTTCGCGTTGTGCGCGTTCGGGATCGTTGTCGGTAAATACAATGACGTTGGAGCGCAGGTCGGGTACATCGGTGAAGGGATTGCCGATATAGACACCGCTACCCAGGCCTCCTTCGGAATTTTCTATTTCCTGACACCAGCGGATGGCCTGACCAAATCGTCCGGTTTTGGTGATGAGTTCGTCGCCTCGCACGAGCATGGGCAATGGAATGTGTGCGACGGTGGGTTTGACATTGCCATCGAGAAGGGAGAGGAGGTTGCGCGCACCACGTTGTCCGGTTTCGTACATGTCGATGTGTGGGTACGTGTGAAAGGGAACCATAATGTCGGATTGCGCGATGAGGCGATCTGTGATAATACCGTGCAGGTCAAAGGTGGTGACAATGGGTACACCGCCGAGGATGTTGCGGATTTCAGTGAGAACATGTCCTTCGGGATCGACTTCAGTTTCGCCAGCCATTGCGCCGTGAAAGACCATGAGCATCCCCTCTGCGGGGGCATTGTTGCGAATGCCTGTGAGCAGTTCGTCCATGAGCCTGTTGAGATCTTCGTCGGCGACTGGCCCGCCGGATACGGATGAGGCCGAATAGATGGGGACGAGGTCGATGTCCCCGCGTTCGGCAAAGATGTCGAGCGCGCCGGCGATTTCGGTATTGCTGCCTCGCAGGGCGAGCAGTTCTTCGCCAAACATTACGTCGAACATATCGTAGGGCGTGCGCGCGGGGTTAAAGCTGGAGGTTTCTTGTTTGAAGGCTGCGAGCAGAATTTTCATTTTTTCTCCTGTGCTTTTACATATTCTCAATAATAATCCTGGATGGATTGCAGCGTTCGCCTCACAGTATAGGGATCAACGCGCTCTGCACCGGAAAATCCGCGGCTGGCTGACTGCGCGGATTCGAGCCGTTTGTAGCGCACTTCCATGGTGAGTGGCGATGAGAATGCAAAGGGTTTTATGGCGTTGCGTTTTGTTACGGCGTTTTGGACCGTTTCATAGATCTCATTTATTACCCGTTTGGGGTGTTTGCTTACCGCACAATTCCATCCCATCCCCTGCTTGGTGGTGACTGTGACAACGCCGGGGAAAAAACACTCGGCTTCCGCGGTTCCCTTGTCGTCACTTGAGGCGAAAATGACTGGCACCCCTCGCTCTCCTGCAACGGCCGCATCTATGGCCATCTCTCCCACTTCTCGTCCGTTGATCTTGATCCATTGATACGTCGCAGAACTAAAGGTATGACACATCACGCCGTCAATTGTATTGTCCATGGCGTGATAGCCGACCAGCGCTACGCCATCATAAGATTCGTCCATGCCGGGAAATCGGTGTTCAAATCCCACGCCGAGCGCGATATCGCATCGCTCGTCCAGGAGATCGTAATTCAGGTTTAAGCTCCCGTTGTGATTATCCCATACAATGACCTGTTCTGCTCCGGCTGCAAATAATCCGCGCACAGCCGCATCCGCTTCTCGCGTGGCCTGTAATTTGGCGAATTCTAAATTTCGAGAAGAGTTCAGGGATGCGCCAGGTGATCCCACGCCACAGGCTACGCCTTCGCAATCGACAGCGACGACAAATTTCATTGGTACCTCCTTTTTTCTTCCTTCTTGACAGTTTTTAGAGCTTTGTGTATTTTTCGCATGGGACGAGAATAGTATTTTTTTATATCTTAGAGCCATCCTAGCTCAGCTGGTAGAGCACCTGATTCGTAATCAGGCGGTCGGCGGTTCGAATCCGCTGGATGGCTCCATTATTTTATGGATACTTGTAGAAATTTACTTATTTCTTTTTTGTAAAAATAGTACCGAATAAAAATGCACTTACATTTTTATTTTGAAGAATCAGGACATTGTGCAAGTTACCAAAACGGTCTTGTTTTTAGAAATAAAGATAGGTGTATTGTACGGTGTAAAAGGAGCGCAGCAGAATGGCAATAGTTGACAGTCTTCCAGAGTTGTCAGACACAATATTGCGAGACATTGAAAAAGGCGTGGATATATTGAAGTCCGAAGGATGTAAATCTATCTATATCTTTGGATCTGTTGCCGAAGGGCATGTCACTGACCGATCTGATATCGACTTTGCAGTCAGAGGGTGCCCACCAGATAAATTTTACAATCTGCAGGGTAAACTGCTCTTAGAACTTACACGAGTTACAGACCTTATAGATCTGGATTCAGATGCCGATCTGGCATCCTTTCTTGAACGCGAAGCGACGTTGATCCATGTTGGATGATCGGACCCAAGTTCTGGTGCGGCGTGAATTGCAACAGATTGAAAAATTGCTCTCTGAATACGATGATCTTATTGAGTCTTCTCGATCAATTGCGCCAACGCTGATAGAATATACAGCCCTTGGTGCCGTATTGCAATCTTTCTACAATGGCGTAGAAAATATTTTTCAGACAATTGGCAAACGAGTTGATGGGCAAATTCCTGAGGGAGAATCCTGGCACAAGGATCTTTTGCTTCAGATGGGACGCAAAACCGAGTCTCGAAAGCCTGTCATTTCTCGAGCAACCGTAGAACGCCTTCAGCCATATCTTGGTTTTCGCCATGTATCAAGGCATACTTATACATTTGTCCTGGTGTGGGATAAAATGCAAAACCTTGTGTGGGACTTGAGAGATGTTTGGAATGCGGTACAAGCCGATGTGGAATTGTTTTTAGTTTTATCGGAATGATCAAAAAAGGCCCCTACCATAAAGGAAGGGGCCTTTTTTGTTGTGATATTGACGCACAGTGTGAATTTTTGCTACATTTATTTTTGAAAATTTTTAGTCGGGTGAATTTTTGTAACGTATTAAAAATAATGATGTTATAATTTTTCTTTTGGTTTGAGTCCATCTGGCACAGAAGTTGCAGTTAGGAGGCAGTGCGGCGTCTGCCTTCAACGCGAGCAGGTTTTCCGGATAATCTGGAACTTTTAGCTGGGGGGACGGTATGAAATACGTTACGATTCTTCTTTTATTGGGTTTTTCGCTGAGTTGCAATGTGGTCGATCCCGTGTCGATCTCAGGGTCGGTAGAAAAAATTTCGCCCGCGGCATTTGCCAATGCCACTGTGACTATTTTGCACGAAGAAGGCTATACGGTAGAAACGGTTGATCCCATAGCCGGTGTGGTCACGACGGGCTGGCGCGATGAGTCGAGTTATGCGAGCCAAACTTTTTTCGATGTTTCGCGGCGCACGCGCATTTCGGTTGTGATGGACTTTTCTACTCAGGAGGTCAATGTGCAGTTGACCAAGCAAAAAAGAAGTGGTGATGATCCCTGGCGCAATGACGGGCTATCAGACGCCGATAGAGATCGGTTGCGGTTAATTCTCGTGCGTATTCAAGAGCGCATCCGGTTAATTGCCCAGCACGAAGAAGGAGTTGTTGCCACAAAAAGGAGTATCTGGTGACACTATAACCGCCGAGAGGTGTTATAAACTATGGACGGTTGCGCGATATGTATTTCACAAGTCATTAGAAGGAGCAATAATGAAGTTTTTAGGGGTGCTGTTGTTGCTATTGCCATTGTCTGTTCGAGCAGCAACGCTGAGTGGGTTTATTGCGGATCAGAGTAATGGCGAGTCGCTGCCCTATGCGAACGTGGTGTTAAAAGGGTCAGACAGGCCCATTGGTGCGCTGAGCAATGTGGATGGATATTACGCCATTCAAGGAGTTCCTGAGGGTATCCCCTATGTGTTGACCATCTCTTATATTGGGTATATCAGTTTCCAGGATACACTGAGTTTTAGAGCGGGGGAAACAAGGCGGCTCAATGTGCAACTCAAACCCGAGCTAATAGTCGTGGAGGAGATCGTGGTGGAGGGCAAGCGAGAGGAGGAAGAGCAGCGCATTCAGCCGGGTTTTGTCGAGGTAGAAACGGCAAAAATTCGCGAGATGCCAGCTATTGGTGAGGCGGATATTTTGCGCTCGCTACACCTGTTGCCCGGTATTCAGGCCGCGTCGGATATCAGTTCGGGGCTTTATATACGCGGTGGTGGACCAGATCAGACTTTGATTCTATTGGATCAAATGCCGCTTTACAATCCATCACACGCATTTGGCTTTTTTTCTACGTTTAATCCCGATGCCATTCGGGATATGAGTTTGCACAAAGGGGCTTATCCCGCGAAATACGGTGGTCGTTTGGGGTCGGTGCTCGACGTACACAATAAGGACGGCAATCGCAAGGGATTTGATGCCAGCGGGGGAGTCAGTCTTATTGCTGCGCGTTTGACACTCGAAGGCCCAACCCCAAAAGGATCGTGGATGGTGTCGGGGCGGCGCACTTATATCGATCCGCTATTGTCTTTCATTCGGAATGAAGACACAGATGTTCCCACGTATTATTTTTATGACTTAAATGCCAAGCTCAATCAGGATTTTTCGGATAATGACAAAGTGCAGATCAGTGGGTATTTTGGTCGAGATGATCTGAGTTTTGATGTTGATGAGGATTCGTTTTTCGGCATTCGGTGGGGGAATACGGCTTTTCTGGGCAAGTGGACGCATGTGTTTTCGCCCGCGCTATTTGGCAATTTTGTGGTGGCGGGCAGCGATTATGCCAGCAAGATAGAACTGAATATTCTCGATACGCCCATTTTGCTTTCCAACAGTATTACCGATTTTACCATCAAAGGCGATGTGGATTGGTTTGCCGCGCACGATCACGCCTTGAGTGGTGGGTTTTTGGCTACCCATTACGATTTTAAATTTTATCAGGAATTTAATCGGGGAAGCCAATTCGACCTGAGCCTGAAGCCCAATTTGCTATCGGCGTATGTGCAGGATCACTGGCAGCCAGGCTCTGCAACAGATATTCGTCTGGGCATGCGGAGCAGTTATTTTAGCGCTGGTGATCGCTTTCATGTCGAGCCGCGTTTATCCATGAGTTATCGGAAGGGAAATGTGCGCTATAAGGCGGCTGGCGGTTCATTTCACCAGTATTTGCAATTGGTGACTACCGAGTTGTTTAGCGGCGGTGATTACTGGGTGCCGCTGGATGAATCGGTGAAGCCCGGACGGTCCTGGCAGGGTGTGGCTGGTGTGGAGTGGGAACCTTCAGAGCGTTATCAGGCGACTGTAGAAGTCTATTATACCGATATGGCGAATCTGATTGTACTGGACAATCGCATCGCCGCAGATATCGATGCGACGACCGTAGAGGATACGTTTGTGAGTGGGGGGACCGGGTACGCAACAGGTGTCGAGGTCTTTTTGCAGCGTCGCACGGGACGGTTGACGGGATGGATAGGTTATACATTGGGATGGACGCGGCGCAAATTTGCCGAACTCAATCAGGGCAAGACATTTCCCCCAAAATACGACCGACGCCACGATGTGTCTTTTGTGGGCAATTATCGTTTGGGGCGGTGGTCGTTTGGGGCGAATTATGTCTATGGCACGGGTCAGGCATTTACGCCTGCATCTGCGCGTTATTCATTGCGCTCGCCCGCAGTGCCCCACCGGCAAACCGAAAACCTGGTGCTACCCTCAGATCGCAATAGTGCTCGCTTATTGCCCTATCAGCGATTGGATTTAAATGTGAAGATGCGGTTTCGCGCATTTGAGGTGAATGGAGAATTTTACGTCCAGGTGTTTAACGTATTTAATCGGCGCAATGAGTGGTTTGTCATTTTTGATGAGTCCGATCCAGATGTGATCAAGATGTTGCCTATAGTGCCAACGCTGGGAATTAATTTTAATTTTTGAGAGGATTGTGATGAAATATGTCGTTTTGGCGGTAGGTTGTCTGATGTTGCTGGCCGGGTGTGAGGCCGAGCGCGATCCGTCGAGTCTTTTTGGACCAGATGCCTCGGGTGTTCTGGTTGTAGATGCGCTGTTGATCGTCGATCAACCCCTGCCCCAGGTGCTGGTTAGTGAGACGGTAAAAGCAAACGCGGGGTATTCTGAACGCTGGACAGGTGTAGGAGATGCCGAGGTCGTGATCGCTCAGGGGGAACAGACGTTTTTGTACAGGCCGGGTCGCGGCACAGGGTATTATGATCCCCCGCCCAATGCGCCGCTCGTTTTGCCAAATACAATTTATAATCTGCGCGTGCAATCTCAGGGTAGGGAAGCCAAAGCGCAGACGATCACGCCGGGCAGATTCGATATTCGAGAGGCGGCATTAATAGATGATGAGACACTTGAGGTCATCCGCTCATTGAACAGATATGAAGATGGCAATGTGCAGGAGAATCGCGTTGTCTATCAAGATGGCCTTCTGGAAATGCGATTTGATCCGCTTCCTGCCAGTGGCTACCACATTGCAATTGAGAGCCTGGATCCGGAATCGGATTTTGTGGTTTATTCCGATTTGGTCGATGAAGATGAGAGGGCGGAGTTTGAACGATACGGCAGTTCGCCAGCATTTGAGGCCACAGATGGCATCGTGCGCTTCCCCTGGTTTGCGGTGGCTTATGCCGGTCCTCATGTCATTCGCATTTATGCGGTTGACAAAAACTGGTTTGATTTGATTCGTTCTGTGCCCGAGTTTTTTCAAGATGATGATGGGAATGCGTTTCAGCCTGGGGGTCTGGCGGGCGACAATTTTGAGCGTCCGCTATTTAACGTTGATGGGGGCATAGGGATTTTTGGATCGGCGTCTGTGGATTCGGTGGGTTTTGTGGTGCTGCCTCGTCCCTCGCAGTAAAGGTTATTGCACAAATACATTCCCTTGGGCGCCGGTTACAAATTGACGCCCTTTTTCTTTACTTGACACCAGTATTTATAGTGTTATGATTTATCTCATCAATTCTTGAGGAGGCATAAAGATGACACCTGAAGAACAAAAGACATTTTTTTACGACCAGGGCTATCTCGTGGTTGAAGATGTGGTGTCGTCAGAAGAGTTAGTCGGGTGTGAAGAAGAGATTCATAAATTACACGTACTCGCAGCGGAGTTGGCAGGCAGTGGCGATAAGCGTTCGGGTAGTTTTCAGCGCGAGCCTTATGCAAGGGACAAAGAGCAAGATGGCCTGCCCGTGTTGCGGAAGATTGAACAGACGCGCGATTTTTCCAATGTGTTCAAGAATTTGGCTGCACATTCCAAACTCATACCCGTGGTTCAGAATCTGATTGGACCCGATTTGTTGTTGTTTCGCAGCACGCTTATGCTCAAGCCCGCGTTTCACGGGTCTTCGCATGGTTTTCATCAAGATTCGGCGTATTGGCCGATGGAGCCGCCCGAGCTTGTCACGGTGAGTATTGCGTTGACAGATGCCTATTCGGAGAATGGATGCATTCGAGTGATTCCCAGAAGTCACAAGTGGGGCATGCAGAAATGGGGCGATATTGCGCGGCCTCAAGATGCAAAGTTGACAGATCGAAAAAATTTGGATACTTCACAGGCGATTGAGGTGCCGCTCAAGGCGGGAACAGCCCTCCTGTTTCACAGTTTGTGTGTACACGGTTCTGGCCCCAATCATTCATCTCGCCCGAGGCACACGGCACTCTACGCCTATTTTCCACCCACTGTGCGTTATATTGCGCGTGGATCGGATTCATCGCGCACGTTTCCGGTGATTGCCGGGTTAGAAGGCCGGGAAGAAGTCACGATGGTCGCCGAGTCGGCGGCTTGATAATAAAATATTAATCACAATAACCGGGAGGTTCTGCGCGATGTCTAAAGAAAAAATTCGGCTCGGTTTGATCGGATGTGGCGGCAATATGCAGAGGGCGCATTTGCCTCGTTTGAAAGCAGATGGGGGCGTGGAGATTATCGGGGTGGCCGATCCCGATGAGAGCCAGGCGGAGGCATTGATGGCAGCTTGGGGGAGTGAGGTATCTTTTTATGAAGATTATCGCCAACTCGTGCGGAATGAGGCACTCGATGCCATGCTGATCAGTTCTCCCCATGCGCTGCATTATGAACACGCCCGCTTGTCTTTGCAAAAGGGATTACACGTTCTGGTCGAGAAACCCCTGACTGTTGCGTCTCGGCAGACCAAGTCGCTGATCAATTTGTCGGATAAATTGAAATTGTATCTGGTGGTAGCCTATCAGCGCAATTATATGGCTCCCCACGTTTATGCGCGTGAATTGATCCGGCAAGGTGAACTCGGAGATTTGCGCGGCGTGGTGGCTTATGTGACACAGAATTGGGGAAGTATTCGCGGTTGGCGTTTGGATCCCGAGTTGTCGGGGGGCGGCATGTTTATGGATACGGGTAGCCATCTCGTCGCCTCTGTGTTGTGGATTACGGGATTGGAGCCTGTGGAGGTCTCGGCCTTTGCGGAGAACGCGGGAAAAGCCGTGGATACCAATATGGTGGTCAATGTGCGTTTCAAAGGTGGCGGGGCGGGTACGCTGAATACCTTTGGCAATGCGGCGCATCACGATGAGCGAATCGCCATTCACGGAAGCAAGGGCTGCATGGTATTCCATTTACACCGGTGGCAGGTGCAGTCGGTTTTGCTGAATGACAAACCACTCGAAATTCCGTCACATATTCAGGAGACGACGCCCGATCAGGCATTTTTTGATCTGATCCGCAACAATGGCGTGGGGTATTCGCCGCCGGATTTCGCTTTGCAGGTCGCCCGTTTGTCCGAGGCCGCTTATCGCTCGGCTTCTGCAAAAAAGGCCGTGAAGGTGTCGCGGTAATGCGCCGTGATCCGCCCTGTGTGGTCGCGATTGGTGCCGTGTTGTGGGATGTGTTTCCAGATGGCGAGCGATTGGGGGGCGCGCCGGCAAATTTTGCCGTGCACGCGGCTGCTATGGGTGCGCGAGTTGCTATGGTGAGTTGCGTGGGAGACGATGCGCGGGGCAAGGCAGCACTTGAGATTTTGAGCGGACGAGACGTGGCGGTAGATGCTTTGCAAATACATGCCCATCGGCCAACGGGTAGCGTGAACGTGACCCTTGTAGATGGGCAACCAGCTTATGAAATTGTCGAAGGCGTGGCGTGGGATGCGATTACCTGGTGTTCAGAATTGGCACCGATAGCGCAATCTGCTCACGCCTTGTGTTTTGGTACACTGGACCAACGCGACGCGCAGAGCCGTCGAGCAATTACAAATTTTTTGGATGCGGCGTCGCCGAATTGTCTGCGCGTACTCGATGTCAATTTTCGCCAGGACCATCACACTTATGAGATTGTGCGAGAGTCTATAGCACGCGCTGACGTGCTGAAGTTAAATGACGAGGAAGTGGTTCTGCTGCGCGATTATGTGGGGGGGGAAGAAGATGTGGATGCTTTTTTGACAGATATTTGTGTGCGTTTTGACCTGCAATGTGTGATTTTGACGCTGGGAGAGCACGGGTGTCGGATTGTGAGTGAGGGGGGCATTTGGCAGGCGGTGGGGAAAAGACAACAGGTCGTGAATACGGTGGGTGCTGGCGATGCTTTTACGGCGGCATTTGTCGTGCATTTACTCGCTGGGACACCAATGCAGATATGCGCTGAGCAAGCCAATGCCGTTGGCGGTTTTGTTACGACACAGGACGGTGGGATGCCGCCTTTGCCTGTGCGTTTTCGGGTTTTTTAGCAGACAATTACAAATATCCCAGCGCTCTGAGCCGATCTTCAAGTGCTTTTTTTTCTTCTTCTGTATAGACCTCGTCGTCCGTGTGTGAAGGTTGTGCGTCTGATGGTACCTGCGTTGAAGGGGTGTTGACTATTGCCTGGCCTTGTATGTCAGCGGGAATGGGCATATCCATGAGGCCGAGTATGGTCGGTGCGATGTCCCGTATTTCCAGATTGTATTTTTCGCCGGTGTGCGTGCCGTCTTTGAGGATACAGATACCGTGTTGGGCGTGGTTGGCATCGTCTGGCCCGGTGTCGTTTTCAAGGGTGTGTATGGCGCGATGGCCTATTGTGCCAACAGAACGCCAGTGCAGGTCGCCGAAATAGACGATCAGGTCGGGCGGGATATTGTTAATAGTGCTGTAAATATTTTCTGGTTTGAAGACCTGTGTCGGCAGGGGATTGCCCTTGTCGTCGGGGATGTCCGCGATTTTTTTTGAGAGTTCAGCACATAAGTTCTGGTATTGTTCGGGGGGCACAATGCCTTTTGGTTCGCGTCCGGTAATGTTGAGAAAGATGCGCGCGTAATAGCCACCTGCACCCCAGGCTGTGGTATTTGTCCAGTCGATTTCGAGATCCTCATAAGCCGTGAGCTTCTGGGGATATTTTTTTAGTGTCAAATACCCTTCGCGGATCAACCATTCGTTGATGCAGATGCCGCCATCTATGCGCTTGGCACCGTGGTCTGAGACGAGGAGGATGGCTGTGTCTTTATCAGTTAGAGCGATTAGAGATGCGATTTCACTATCGAGATATCGGTAATAGTCGCGGATTGCGTTCACATATTCGGAATTGGGATCGTGTTTTCGGTGGGTTTGATCCAGAAATCGCCAGAATCCGTGGTGGATGCGATCTGTGCCCATTTCTACATGCATGCAAAAATCCCATTCGCGGGTTTGCATGAGATGCCGGGTCACGCGAAATCGCTTTTTGGTCATGGCGTAAATTTCGCGGAGCAAGCGCGCTTTGTCATCTGTGCGAAAATTGGGTACATCGATGATGTAGCCATCGGATACGCGCTCGATTTCGGTTTTTAAACTGTCGGGATAGGTATAGGGACTGTCGTTGCTCGGTGTGAGAAAAGAGGCTATCAGGCAGCCGTTGATTGGCTGGGGGGGATAGGTTTGGGGCACGCCAACGAGGATTACTTTTTTGCCCGCAGCAGAAATAATGTCCCAAACCGTCTCGTCGTGTACGAGAGATGAATTGGCAATAGATAGACGGCTGTAGGAGTAATCGGCGCGGTTGCGCAGCCCGTAAAATCCCAGCGTGCCGGGATCTTTACCCGTTACCATACTCATCCAGGCGGGAATGGTGATGGGCGGAATGGTGCTTTTGAGATTGCCGAAAATCCCGGTCTGGATCAGATTGCCGATGGTGGGCATGTCATCTCGAAATCGCTGAAAGATCAGTTCGGGTGCCGCACAATCCAGACCTATGACGAGTACTTTCATGATTTTTTCACTTTATCGATACACAATCAACTTGTCTTTAACCCGCGCCTGCGATTCGCCATTGTCTGCTGTCAAGGTGTACAAATACGTGTTGTTGCTCAACACATGGCCGTCGGCATCTCGACCATCCCAAAAAATCTGGTTGTATCCCGCGCGTGCATAAGGTTCTTCAATTCTCTGAACGAGCCGTCCGGCAAGGGTGTAAATCCGCACGGTGACTTCTGAAGGACGCGATAAGATGAACGTAAAATGTCCTGTGTCAGATACGGGATTGGGCGCAACCAGTGCGTTTTCTATCGCCAATATTGAAGAGACCTGGAACGCTATCGCAATTTTTGCAGGGCCATTTCCCAGCCTGTCAGAGGCTTCAACAGTGAGCGTATAACGATCATCGGCAAGCGCGTTTGGGGTATAGACAAAAGACAGTGTCATGGGGGTGACAGCGCGATCTTTTATTTTTTCTGACTCATAATGACTCTCTTGTGCCTCGTCTGTTCCCGAAAGCGATAGACGAATACTGGACAAATCAAGACCCGCTGTATCGCGCATGGAAATGCGAAATGTCGGTTGGGAGGGCAAATAATCTTCTGGTCGAACTTCGCCGAGGGCATCCAGTGCCGCGATTTCAATTGTTGGCATATCGCGGTCAGAGCTCGGGGTAATCTGCACTGGCTCTGTAAGTATCACTTCGCGACCTGGGAAAATTGGTTGTCCTTGAAAATTTTCCAAACGGGCCGTTACCATGTGTTGTCCTGCCCATTGCGCGGTTTGCCATGCCATGCGCAGGGGGACTATTTGTCCGAGTGGGCTATTTTCGGGCACAGCCACGCGCCCTATTAGACGCCCCAGCGTGGGAGAGCCGCTATAAAAGGCAACAGACGCGCCCAAAGCCAGGTCTAATGGACCGCGGTTTTGCACGTCGAGATGGAGGAACACAGGTTGCAATTCCGTTATTTCAAAAGGCTCTGCCCGCAAGTTACTCAGGCCAATATCTGAAAGCGGCTGATATGTCGTGGTCCAGGTTTGCAGACCGGGGGATGGATTTAGTCCTTCACCAAATAATTTGATCTGAATTTTTAGTCGCGGGACGGCTATACCGTCCAAATTTTGTGTTCCAGGTGATAAATTTTGCCATTGTGCCAATGGAGCAAAAGTATTGTTATCGACCTCGCCCAGTAAATTTACTTCGGCTTTGCCCGTGCCCGACAAAGCCGTTATTACTGTATGCCAGGCCCTCGCCGGTCCAATTGGTTCAGATGTTAAGGTGCCAAACTCGGGCAAGCGCTGCCCCGGATATCGATATACCATGCCCCCGTGCAATTGTCCCAACCACACCGCGTTGTTCACCCAATCAAATTGTCCGCCCAGAATATCTGTCTGCGCCTGATCGCTTTCAAATTCTTCCACATAAGCTCCGGTATGTGCATCTACCACGCGCACGCGATGTGTCAATCCCGTGCCAAATTCGATTAAGTAGATAAACCGCCCATCGGCGATCGCGCCATCTGTAAATAGATATCCAAATCCCGTTTCTGTTGGCTGTACAGTAAATTGTCGTACGATGCGCCAGGCATTAGCCGGGTCAAATACGCGTACGGTCCACCCGCTGCGCTTTATGCCATTGATCCCTGCAGACACGTTGTAGATAAATTCGCCATCAGAGGTAATTAAAGCATGGTCATCAAAGGGCAATGCACGGTCCAAATCCAGCAAGCGGTCGGGTACTTCAACGGTATCGATTCTTCCAGTGACGGGAGAAATACGCAATACAGAGCGAGCGGTTTGGTGTTCGGCATAAATAAATCCATCGCTGTGAAATGTTGCTGAAATACCCTGGATAGGTGTTTCGGTCACGATCCCGTAATTTTGACCCGCTACCGTGCCATTGAATCCCGTGCCAATGCGCGCGAACAAATCGCTGCCTGGATACAAGCCTTGTGGTGAATAGAATCGCTTCACATACAGGTATGTTCCGTCCGTACACAAAACGGCTGTGCCCGCCACACCTTCGCTTAAAAAAGAAGCTTCGGCGTCATTGAATCGGATCGGCGGTGGAGACATAGTGCGTCCAACGGAACCGTCATCAGATAACACGACATCTTCACCTGTGCCGCGCGATAATGCAATAGTGCCGTCTTGCTGCCACACCACCTGCCGCTCGGGTACAGAGGATGTCACCACAAAATGTCGCACATCGGACCAGGGTCCCGTTGTCTGTCCATCGGATAATCGGGCGCGCCAAAAATAAGCCCCCGCGCGCAAACCCGTCGGACGCCATAAGATGATGCCCTCAGCGGCGGCCACGCTGCCTGAGCGCATTGTCGCGGGGGCTTGAAAGTCGCCAGATCTATTCAGCTCAAATTCGCCCGTTAGATGGAACAAGTTTTCCCCAGACCGCACGCCCAATACCGTCTGGGCATTCGCGACGGTCTGACTTGGCAATGGCAAGAGCTGTACAGCCGATAACGCACCGAGGACATCGACTTCTACCGCAGTCCGATTATTTGTTTCATCGCCTTCTACAAGCGCATCGGCGGGGTCGGCTATCGCTTCTAATATATGGCGTCCAGGGCGATTTTTAAGATGCCAGAGTACCGTCACACTGTCGCGTATCCCAAAAGGCGGTAAAGCCGCCATGAATAGGGTATCGACCACAGCGGAATCAAGGTTGCGATCAATCAGGATGATATCCACGTTGCGATCGGGCAAAATACCCCAATTATCTATGCGTAGCGTTACCCGAACAGAGTCTCCTGTGGTCAGTTCGCCTTGTTGGTCCAACTGCAACGCCGCATCGCCAAGTACAAAATCCGGATTTTGCGGCACCGCGATTTGTTGTGCGGGATCGCCGATCAAATTCATTCCCACCAGTCCCAGTTCGCTCGAAGGAAGAACGGCGAGTTCGGCCATTTTGCCCAATGCGAGACTCTGTCCGAAAGCCAGTGCACTATTTTCAAACATATGTCGGAATAGCGCGGTGTTGAGCTGGTTGTTAATGCGAATAAAAGAGAGAGAAGACGCGGATATGTATGCTATTGCGCCGCCATCGGGTTTGTTGGTCATATCTTCGGCCAAACTTGTGATGCGCGGATCCCAGTATAATCCATTGAGACATGACATCCCGATAAATAAGGGCAGGCGTTCAGCATTTTGAATTTGGCTCAGGTAATTGAATGCCCCTTGCTGAAATGTTCCGGCAAAATATTTGGACATCGATGAAGCGCTGCCGTGGCCCATAAAATTTACAATCAGACGCCCTTCATTGATCTGCCGAATAACTTCGCGGGATGAGGCATTGGGTTCGGGCGGCGTATCTGCATCGTGATATACCTTGAAATTCTCCAGGCCAATAGCGTGCGCAATTGTTGCCAGCGTATCGCTTGGCGCAATAAATAGGGATGGGTCCTGATCATCCCAATTTGCCATTAGTGTGATGCGGTTGTGCCATTGTGCTGGCGGTGTTTCGTCATAAGCGATCACTTTTTCCACAACTGTATTGGCCTGCGACGTACGTCGGACAGAGAACCGTCCCACAAATACATCCATAAACAAATCATCATCTACTCGCCCAAAAAACTCATCGGTAAATGCCAGACCGCGGTTGGGAGATTGAAAGGGCATGCCCGGTACAAGATTATGACGCGCGATCCGAGTTGCTCCAAATATATTGCGATAATCAAAGCTGAATTCACCGAGCAACAATACGTGCTCAGGGCGTTGTGCCCATGTGTAAAATCCGTATTGTACAAAACGGCGAATGGCCTCGGCATCGACCTGTCCGAAGGAAAATTCGTCATATATATCGGCTATATTGACTGCCAGTGTCGATAACCCCTGTCCCTGCCGGTGTGTGGCCAAACGCTCGGCGGCATCCATAAAATCTGTACCTGCAATGATCACGTAATCTGCGCCAGAGTATCCGCGCAAATCATAAGGTGTATCAGGTTTTGCAAGTTCGGGTGTTTTTATCGCTGTTTCATCCACTGCGACAAAATTGCCGCCTTCAGAAATCTCAAACCGAATTCCCTCGCTACCTCGCACCGTGCCGACGATCTTGTTCTTGTCCAAATTCAAGACTCTAACCCGTTCGTGTTCAAAATTGGGAATTGAGATCGCGCGTGGTGAAAGCACAATGCCCTGGTTAAAACGCAGCATACCATTTATGGCTTCAAAACGCCGCGGATAAGTAATCTCCACCCAGTTGAAATACACATGATCGACGTAGGGAACCGGTTCAAGTGGAAACGAAGGATCGCCGGGCGTTCGCAATACCACGTATGTGGTATCTGACAATGCCGATACGGGTACTGTACCCGTCGCGATATGGGCGTCCTGTCCATCCCAGCGCGCTTCTGCGATGAGCGGACCATCCTGAATTTGTATCACTGCGTAGTGATCGGGGTTTATGTTATGGTTCAGGGTCAACGAATGCATGCCCAGACGAATTTGTGCATTGCTACCTGATTCGCGCGCCAGCCCCGGCAAAGGCACGGGCATTACGACGTCTGTGGGCATATCGCCCGGGCGCGATGGAGATGCGGTGCGCTGCCAGAACCAGTGATCGCGGTTGGCATTTCGCGCATGTCCCAGGGCTTCATAGATCGAATCGATTTCAACGTGTTTGCGCGACCAAAAATGCGTCGAAAACTCATTCGTAGATGTGTCCTCAGCCCGTGTATATCGCAAGCCAGATTCTCGACCAATACGCAGGAAATAGATGCGTTCTGTACCGTAATCACTTTTAAAATCTCGATCTGGTGCACGCCGAAATGCGCCCCAAAACAGCACCCCATCGCCCGTATCTAATACGCCGTCTTCTCCATCTTCAATGAGTAGCGGGATTTCTTCTCCGTCTAAAAATATCTGCAATCGATCCAAATCTCCCGGTGCCAATACAATGCCGGATTCGGAAAACCAGCGCGCATCCAATCGGTAGAGGCCATCTTCAAAAATTCTGATCTTGTAGTACATGGTCGTGGGATCGTACCAATCCTGGACGCGCTTTGTCGCGCGAATGCGTCGCCCGCGCCACAAGCGCGCCTGTTCGGGATTGAGCAGTCCCTTTTGATAGACGGGCTCAAAATCGTCCGTGTCTCTCAAAAGCCGAATAGGGGGGCGCGTTTCATCCGCGACAAATAACACGCGCACCCGCAATTGTCGCGCAATTCGAATCCTGCGCTGAACGGGGTCGTATTGAACTGGACGCAATGACAGAATCGCGATTTGTTGATCGCGCAAGATGCCTGTGTGCGCGATAACGGCTTCTGCGCCGGGATAAAATCCCGGTGTGTCGTAAATTGTCTGGTCCTTCAGGTAGGCCGATCTCGAAAATGGATGTTGTTCAGATCCCAACAACTGCATCTGTGGCACTGGCATGAGATCCAGGCCTTCGATTTCCTCATAGTCTGCATTGAGCACTTGAATGACCGCGTGAGAGCCATAAGGCATGCCCAGTGTTGCACCGCGCACGGGTACAGCAGGTGCCCCTGGCTGGTGCAACCACATCCATCCCGGCACGTCTATGCGATCATAAGGAGACTTTGAGGTGACGACTAAGTCGGATGTACCCACTACAATTTCCACCCAGTTTTCTCCCGTTGCCACCACGCGCACGTCTCCCGCGTGTGCGACGCTCGTCGCGATTAGCAAAGTGATTGCAGGGATGCTATGCCAGAAAACTTTCACGATCGTACCTTTTTTATGGCCACAATTTCTCAAATTCACCTTTGTTGTAAATTACCACGCGATCCCCCGGTTGCATATTCAGCGCGACCGAGAGAGAGTCGGTTGCGTGTACCGTTACACGGCCCCACATCTGGTCAATGGCAAAAGGCGGTGTTTGCCCTTGCCCTTTGCTGTGAAATGAAAAGAAGCCTCCTTTTTCGATCGCAAGATCAAACCCCGTATTTGTCCTGTGAATGCGATACTCAAAATCACCTGTCAGCCAGACGTGATTCACCATTGCAATTTCAGCTTGCAATGATTGGGGTGAGCGCATGGCAAGTGCATTTTGGAGTGCATAAGCGAATAGCGGTTTGCCGCTGAATGCGCCAGAGGGAGTCCACGCCGAAGGTACGTTGCAGACGAATAACGTGCCGGTGGCTGTTCGCGCGTGGGGCATCAAATTGGCAATCGCATTTTCACTCATTTGCGAAGCCTCGCGCCAGAAAAAGCCCTCGCGCCCGATCACCACTCCGTAATACAGGATTAGAATAGCGAAGAGATAGCAGAGAATCGGCTGTTTTTTATTTACCCAGATAGCAGAGATACCCAGACAAAAGAAGGCGGAGGGCAAATACAAATACCAGTTGTGCAAATGCCCCAATGTCGGGGCGAGGCTTGCGCCGAGGAGGAAGATCAAGACAAATAGGCGACAGAATTTGTGCGAGATGCCGCGACCATGTTGAAAAATAAAGATTCCAGCACTTCCGACCACCAGTGCAATGCCCAACCACCAGATATCACTCATTCCAAATTTTGCCACTGCTTTCACGCCGTCGCGTGCCCAATCTATCATTGATACGCGGGGTGTTCCTCCCAATACGCTGCCCAGCACGACCCATCGGACGCCAAAATACGCCAGCAATACGATACAGACAACCGCCAATCCGCGCTGGGCCTGTACTGTTTTCCACGCTTTGTCATACGCGACCAGGGCAGCGAGTGCGATGGGTAGGGAAACGGCCATTTCTTTGGACAAAAAAGCGAGGGCGCAGCAAGCGGCAAGTCCCAATAGCGCGCCGGTGGAACCGCGTTGCATATATTTAACAAATAAAATTAGTGCGCTTAGATAAAATAACGCACATAAGAGATCTGTGCGCCCGACAATCCAGAAGATGGAATCGGTGTGAATGGGTAGCACAAAAAACAAAAGCGCGGCGCCCCAGGCTACTGTGGTATCTATGGTGAGGCATCGCGCAAATAAAAAAACGAGATACGCGCATCCCGCGTGAATCAAAATATTGTGGATGTGATAAATCGCGGGCGCGTAACCGCCAATTAAATAGTCCAGATAAAACGATAAAACAACTGCCGGGCGATAATATCCCCCTTGTCCAATCAGGCCCTCCCATCCGGTTGTCAAAGCGAAGACAACGCCTTTGGACGCCAATTTGAGATGGCCCCAATCATCATCTAATAATGAGATGCCCGAAGCGATCCACGCCAGTATCGCAAAGGCCGCGGTAGCGCATAGTTTAAAAAATGTGAGACCTTTTGACATAGGGAAAAAACTGGCTCAGGTCTTTCACGAGTTAGTCGTTGGTTGTGCTCTGTATTTGGACGACCACATACCAATCGCGTCCAAAATCGCGAATTTCGTAACATCCGGCAAAGCCGCTTGCAATTAGTGCATCTTCAACATCTCGTTTGCTGTATAACCACAGCGGACATCTTCGCAGTCGGTATCGGATATGCCGCTGCCACGCCAAAAAACCGCCCGACTTTGGAAAGCTCGCGTAGAACTCGTCCGTCACTTCTGTGGCTAATTTTTTCAAAACCGGTACGGGATTTTCAATATAATCAAAAAACCCCATCAAACACGCCGCGTCAAATACCCGATCAAAACGAACAGATAGATAATCGCCCAGAATGAGGTCTGCTGTCACATTGAGCGCGTCGATATTGTCCTGTGCGATTTTTAGCATTTCTTTGGCAATATCTATCCCCACGACTCCTTTCCCCTGAAGTGCAAACGCAGCCGTGTATCGTCCCGGGCCACACCCGATGTCTAATACAGAATGGATCACTGGCTTTTCTGTATGTCGAAGCGTTTCCTCAAAGCGCCGCACCATCACCTGCCGAAATGTGCGATCTACCCATCTGCCGAGCGCGCTTCGATGTCCTGTATGCCCGTAGAGCGCATCAAAATTTTTGGCATAAATGTCAAAAAACTGCCCGACAGCCTGCGTTGATGAACTGCTGGCGCAGTCGTATCCCACTTTGCGCGGTTTCATATTTTGAGCCTTTGACGATAAATCGTATCCAATTTTTGCACCATAACGCGGTGATCCCATCGCGCAATCGCGTGCTGGTATGCGCGTTCTCCATAAGTGTGACACATCTGAGAGTCTCCGATCAATTTTTCCAAATACGTCACCATCGCTTTGATATCGCCTTGTGGTACAACAAAACCCGAGTGCCCATGTGTTACAATCTCTCGTATGCCTTCGACTTCGAACGACACTGTGGGTACTCGCGAGAGGGATGCCTCTACGGCAACGCCGGACAAGCCCTCGCGCAAAGAGGATAGAACATGCACAGAAGCAACCGCATACGCAGGTGTAATATCCTGAAAAAATCCCGCAAAAATGACACGGTCTTCAACTTTCAACTCGGCACAAAGCCGCTCGCATGCTACGCGTTCGGGTCCTTCCCCTACCAATAACAAACGGGCTTCCGGACATTGTAATCTGGCAAATGCCTCAATCGTATAATGCTGTGCCTTTGCAGGTGAAAAACGGCCAATATTGACGAGTATGGGCGCGTTGTCGGGAATGCCTATATTGCGCCGAAATGCGTCTTTCTTTACGTTGTCCAGACGCTTTTCAAATTCCGTAACATCGATGCCGCTGTAAACGATCTGATGGGGAATGTTGCGACCAATATTTTTCCTATTATAGTGCCGAATTGTGTCTCGACCAACGGCTATGATCAAATCGCAAGCCCATATCGTCATTTTTTCGAGTGCGATGTAGAATTGTCGTTTTATATAACTGCCCGGATCGTTAAAAACCACACCGTGAAGCCCGTAGATGATATGTTTGCAGCCGACCAATCGCGCGGCGAGGCGCCCGAGCAAACTCGCTTTGCTTTCATGGGTGTGAACCAGATCAAATCGCTCGCGGCGAATCAATCTCATGAACCACAGCAATGCTCGAAAATCGCGCCAGGGTCTGATTTCCCGGTCTAAATATGGGCATATATGCGTGGCTACTCCGTGTAGTTTTAACAAATCGTCTCGCTTGATTTGTCGTCCAACGGCGAGGTGAATCTCGTAATCCTTTCGCATGTCCTTCATCGAAAGATACACATTTCGGTCTGCGCCACCACCAGGCGCAAGCCAGGTCATGGTATGGAGTATTTTGGGGCGTCGGTTCATAACAAAAATTGGCGTTTACACTTCCCGATGGGCAATGCAAACGCCGATTATCATAAAAATAAAGCGGATATCACGATTCGTAGTATTCAATAATGCGCCGCAATGTGGTATCCAAACTGATTTTGGGATTATAACCCGTTAATTTTTTGATCTTGGTCAAATCGGGAACGCGATAATTGAGATCTTCGTACGAACCCTTTGCAAATGCCTTATCATAAGGCACAAATTCAATGGGTGAATCGCTTTCCGTCAGCACTTTAATTTTTTCCGCGAGGCCCTTGATACAAATCTCATTGGTCTCGTGATTGCCGCCTAAATTAAAAATTTCGCCCGGCGTTTGATCGTTTTCCATCAATGCCGTCAATCCATCTAAAGCATCTTCTATATCGGTAAAACACCGCCGTTGTTCGCCATCGTTATATACAGTAATGGGATGTCCCAACAATGCCTGCTTGATAAATCGGGGTACTACCATGCCGTATTCTGGGCTTTGCCGAGGGCCAATCACATTGAAAAATCGCACCATGATTACGGGCAATTTTTTCTCTCGCCAATAAGCCAATCCCAGCATTTCACCGACGGCTTTAGAGGTTGAATAATTCCATCGTGCAACGGTTGTTGGTCCCAACAAGCGATCATCGTCTTCACTAAATGTCGCTTTGCCGTTTTTCTTTCCCGCAACCTCTGAGGTCGATGCCAAAAGTACCCGTTTTTTTCTTTTGTTTGCCAATTCCAACAGGAGTTCGGTGCCTCGAATATTCGTGGTCAAAGACTGCAATGGGTGGTTGATGACGTAATTTACACCCACAGCCGCTGCGAGATGATAAATGACATCGCTCCACTCGACTAAGGGTCTGAGTGTCTCTGGATCGAGCACTGTGCCCACTTTCATTTGAAACCTCGAATTCCCCTCGAGGTGCCGCACATTGTCCAGATCTCCGGTTGAAAGATCGTCTAAAACATAAACTTCGTGGTCTTGTTTCAAAAGCCGTTCGGCCAGATGTGAGCCAATAAAACCCGCACCGCCCGTAACCAAAAACCTCATGTATTCATTCCTTTCCCATTGCCGAGCAGGGCATATCTTCCGACAAATACAATTCCCACTCTTTATACATCCCAGGACACAGTACCCCACCCAAAAACATGTAAATATAAGGTCTCGAATGCTTAAAGGCAATCAGAAACCTAAAGCGAAACACACCGCTCGTAGATAGGTTCCGATGACCTCATCTATCTTTTTTTATTTGTACTGCAATTTCACGCAGCGGACAAAAAGAGAAATCGGTCAATAATCGTCGCAATCGAGGCTCTGTTGCTTTCAAATTCGCGTAGTGCGTCAAACGCGCTTTCCAGTAAAATGCGATCCGTGGATGATTGGGGTCGAGTTCCCACGGATGCAGATAAAAGACTACAGCCCGCTGTTGTTTGCTCACGGCTCGCATATTTGCGCGGCTCACAAAATAGGGGTATAGCCTGAAATACGCGCCTCCGGTTACGGGCAATCGCATTTTTCCCACTTCGCGCACAGATATTGGAATTTCGCAAATTGATCCCGACGCGGTTTTTACAATACGGGGAGCCAAATCAAAATCGGGAATCCCATAACGCCAGTTATGCACGGGAAAAATACTCGAATCGCACTGAAAGCCGAGTTCTGCCAAAATATCCAGAGCCCACAATGATCGCGCGGTAATGGAGAAGTAGGCCGCGCGATAGGCGGTTACGGGTTGTGCCGCTATATTGGAGATCTCAGCAGTAGCCCGCTGTGTTTCTTCTCGAAATTGCTCAGGCGTCATTTCATAGACCAGATCGTGAGACCAACCGTGGCATCCCAATTCGTGACCTTCATCGGCTATGCGGCGTATTAAGTGGGGATAATGTTGTGCCACGGGTCCCAGAATAAAGAATGTACCGCGAACATCATATTCTGCTATTATATCGAGCAAGCGATGGCAACTTCTCTCAAGGCGTGGCTCGCTTTGCACGGACATTTGATTGGAGATCGGGATGCCCTGATACCAATCTTCGACATCTACTGTGAAAGCGTGTCGCATTGGTGTATGCTCCGCTGCAGGAGGGCCAGCAGTTGTTCGCTACTTTTTTCGAGTGCGTAATGTGCAACCACACGGGCGCGGCCAGCAGCCCCCATGCGATTACGCAGGGTTTTATTTTCGATCAACGTACTCAAAAATTCAATCCATTCAGAATCTGTCTCAGCCCAAAATCCGGTTTCTCCATGGGTGACGATTTCGCGGTTGATTTCGACGGGACTCGTCACCACGGGCAATCCGCAGGCCATGTATTGCAGCAATTTATACCCCCCTTTGCCCCGCGTAAAAGGATCGTCGGGTAGGGGCATCAAGCCAATGTCAAATGTCTGCAAATAAACAACTTCGGTTTCCAGTGTCCAGTCCATGCGCGCGATTTGTAGGCCGGATACATCAAAGTCACCCGCACCAATCAAGCGCAATTCCAAATTGGGATATTGCCGCGAAAGAGCGACCAATGGGTCTCGAATCAAGTCCAAATACCGCGTTGTCCACTGGCTTCCAATCCATCCCAATACGACTTTCTCGACCGCTGCTTTTTTTTGGGGGATATAACGCGCAGTATCAATAGGCCCCGTGATTTGTGAAACATGATGGCAATAACGGGCTGCAAATTCAGCGGTGTAGGCATTTTCTACGATGGCGTAGTGTGCGGTTTGCAACATCGCGGGTACGCCCATTGCACGCCGTCGGGTTCGCAACCGATTGATCCATCCCGCGTTGGAGTTTTCAAGTGTAAAGATAGCGTCGTCGAAATCGTAAAATATTTTGTGCCTGTGTCGGCGCAACAGGCGCGGTATGGGAAATGAAAATAACACTTTTTGAAGCAATATAGCGTCGTATTTCGGTGCTGTAAACACGCAAACCCATCCCGTCCATAGGGCGCGAAAATAGGATAGGACATAGTACAGAAGACGCGAGAAAATCCCTCTGGTATTGCGTTTGACCAGGTCATCGGGGGTTACGACTTTGACATCACAGGTGATGCCCACTCTACGCAACAGGGGCAAATAATCGAAAACCCGCGTACGGCTGCTGGCAGCTAAGGGGCCATACTGCGCGACAAATAAAATTTTCATATCCAGCCGTGTTGCGTTGTCACGGGCGAGCCAGAGCGCTGGTTGAACCAGCCCGGTCCGCTTTCCAATGCGACTTCTCGACCGGTGATGGCAGATTGTTCGGCGGCGAATAAAATTTCCATAATGTGACGCGCCCATTCGCCGTGGGTGGGTGGTTCAATATCCAGGGCGATGGCTTCGGCAAAGGCTTTCCACTCGTTGTGCATGGTCGAGGGCGGCTCGTCGAAAGGGACGCTTTCCCATTGATTGTTTTTTCCGACTTTGACGTATTTGTCGCCGTGTTCGGTAAAGCGCAATGTGCCATTTGCACAGATAACCTGGCATTCGTAGTCGGGCGCACCATCTGCAAATCCAACGGCTACGGCAATGCCTGCCAGACCATTTTTATAACGGATAAAGGCCGTGGCAGAGTCATCTGCGGCCTGATAGTGGGCGCGGGTTCCAATAGCGGCTGAGACGGATACTGCCTGTGAGCCGATCATCCAGGTGAGCCGATCTACTACGTGTACGCCATTGGTCAACCACATGCCCCCGCCGTGGTAGCGGCTACGGTACTGCGGACGGCGACCGGCATAGCTCCAGTTTTTGGACATGTAACACACGGCGGTGATGACGGGTCCCAGTGCGCCAGAGTCCAGTATTTCTTTTGCTTTGATGCTGGTGCCGTAGTAGTGCTGCGTCAAGCCGACCATGAGTTTGACCCCATTATCGGCGGCGGCAGCGACCATGTTGTCGCACTGTTCCAGGCTGATGGCCATGGGTTTTTCTACCAGGACGTGTTTGCCGGCATTGCAAGCGTCAACGGTGAGGCGATGGTGGAGTTGGTGGCCCAGAGTGATGGCGACCGCATTGATTTCGGGGTCCTTCAAGAGGTCGGTGTGGGAGGGATAGCTTTTGGGAATGTCGTATTTGCCCATGTATTCGCGGCGTTTTTCCTCAATGAGGTCGGCAACGGCGACGATTTCGACATTGTCCAGGGTTTCAATGGCATCGCAGTGAGATCGAGCAATGCCACCCAGGCCGATAATTCCAACTTTTAAGTTGTCCATTGTGATTGCTCCTTTGCGAATCAACGAATCAACGAATCAACGAACCCCGCCCATCCTCCCAAAATCAGTGTGTGTTACCATTCGTCTATTTGCCCTCAGACCCACCGAATAACAGCACCGATAATGTTTTTGTCTTCGCCGTTGAGGATATCGCGGTAAAGCTCCGGCGCATCTGTGGACGCGACCTCATGGGTGATGGTATGGTGCCAGGGAAGAACGCCAGTATCCATGTTTTTGATGACGGCGCGGCGGCAGGGGGCTTCACCATCGTTGCAGGGATAGTACATGGTGAGGCGTTTTCCGTGGGGCGGTAAGAAATTGTAAGAAATGGGGTGGCGGCCGTAGTTGCCCTGAAGGATGAAGGTGCCATGAGTGCGGCAAAGGGCGATGGCCGGATCAATGCAGGCGGGTATGCCCGTGCATTCGAAGACGACATCGGCACCGTCGGGGGCGATGTCGCGGACAGCCTGGTTTGCATCTGTGCTCTGAATGAGGTGATCGGCGCCGAGTTTTTGCGCGATGTCGAGGCGGTTGGCCTCCAGGTCTATGGCGATGACTTCACAGCCCCGGTGGCTGCATGCAGCGACGACGCCCAGGCCGACGAGACCACAGCCGTACACGACAACGCGGTCTCCCATTCGGGGGTTGGCCATATCCACACCGTTGAGGCCCACGGCGGGCATGACAAATGAGCTGGCGGCGGCTTCATTGACGCCTTTGGGCAGGTGGGCGACAAAGGCTCGCGGTCCCTGTGTGTCCAGGACTGCGGCAGAGGTGTGCGCGCCCTGGCTGGCAGAGACTTTCTGACCAGATGAAGCGAGAGAGAAAACGCGGTTCCAGCGGTAATAGACGCGGTCGCCAACGGCAAAGCCGGCCGCATCTTTGCCGACGTGTTCGACAGTGCCGACGGCCTGATAGCCCGTACACAGGGGATATGGACCGTAGTCGAGCTTTCGGGTGATGGCGGCAAATTCAGTGCCGATGCTGACGCCAGAATACCGGGTTTGTACCGCGATTTGGTCGGGGCGTGGATCGGGAAGGATGATGTCTTCGCAGGCAAAGGTGGGCCCCTCATGGGCGATGAGTGCTGTGGCTTGCATGTTTTAGCCTTTTCTTTTACGGTTTGAGGTATTTGCCGGGGAGGCGAGATCCCTCGTACTTTTGATCGGGGTCGCGGTTGGCTATGACTTCGGGGATATCCCCTTCCCAGTAGTCTGGTACGTCAATGGTGGGGCGTCTGTGCCAGGCGAGAATCAGAGTTCTGCGCTCATCTGTATAATTTCTTCCGGCAGAGTGCAGGATGCGGGCATCGCCCAATACCAGCGAGCGTGCAGAGACGGGTACATTGACCTCATCCGGGTGGTCGCTGAACATGATGGGATGGGTTTCTTCTATAAATCGGGCGCCCTGTTCGTGCGCGGGCACCAGTTGGTCGTGGAGTGGTATGCGCTTGAGGTGGGTGCCGGGGATGACTTTCAAACAGCCGTTTTCTATTGCGGTATCGGTTAGATAGTAGTTCAGAAATATGATTTGTGGCCATGGTGAGCAACTGATGGGATCGTTCCATTGCATCCAGTCCTGGTGCCAGTAGAGCGGTGGACCTTTGGGTTCTTTGGTGAGGAGGATGATGCCGCCACCGGTTTGGAAATCTCCGAAGCCCAGTTGTTCGAGTGCCCGCCGCGATGGTTCCCAGTCGAGTAGTTTTTGGATGATCGGATTGTCTTCACCACGCACATTCACGTGTTGACCCTGATATCTAAATTCCTCATGCTCAATGTGATTGGCAATTAACCGCTCGGATTCTTCGCGCAGTTCTTCGAGGAACTCGTCGGTCAAAATATCGTCTATGACGCAGTACCCATCGCGGAGCATGTTTTTCCGCGTTTTCAGGGCTGTTTCAGGTGTCATGTTATGCTCCTCTTTTCTAACCCTTTGCCAAATCAGTGGATAATGTCAGCAAAATAGTTTAATGCAAAGGTGTTGTCAAGGTATCGTATCCGAGAGCAAAACTTGAGTTTTGATTTCTGAGCAGGGTTCATTATTTTGTCTAAAAATGATGGGAAGACTCATGATTGATAAAGAGAAGTTTGCCATGTGCGTTTCTCGGGTTTTAAATCCCGTGTTTGTACTGGGGGTTGTGATTGTGCTGGTATCCCTTGAGGCGTCTGGTTCGGGTACCTGGATTGTATTGTGTGTTTTGGTCGCGCTTTTTTTTTCTGTTTTCGCGCCCTGGGGTGTGGTATTGTACCTGCGCCGTCGGGGTGAGATTAGCGAGTTGTTTATTCCAGAACGCCGCGATCGACTGCGACCGCTTTTATTTTATTGCGCGAGTTCCTGGCTGGGTGTTGGTATTCTTTATCTCATACACTCGCCGCCTGCGCTATATGCGCTGATGGTCTGTGTCGCCGTTCTGAGCACCGTCGCGTTTTTGATAACGATGCAGTGGAAAATTAGCTTACACGCTATGGGGCTTTGGGCTGCCTGTGGTGTGGTAGTCGCGCTCTATGGCAATTGGTGGGCGGTTGTTCCCGCGGGTCTGGTTTCGTGGGCGCGGCTCGTATTACAGGCCCATTCTGTATCTCAAGTTTTGGTGGGTAGTGTTGTGGGGGCCGGGGTTGCCTTTCTCATTTTTGGCTATATGCTCAATGCATGAATTGGAGGAATTATGAAGATCAAGTCCATTGAAGCAGTGAATGTTTCCATTCCACAACAGAAACCGATAACGCCCGCACGCCGTTCGAGCTGGCGGCATTCGTCACCGATTGGCCTACCGATGAATAAATATCCGGAGTTTCCGCCAGATGTGCCGAGCAAGTCGCCGGGTATTGGCGGGCGAGGCGTTTGGGTTAAAATAACGGCTGAGGATGGTACATGGGGGCTGGGCAGAACGGGATTTGGCGAACCTGTTGCCGCACTGGTCGATGCTTTTTACGCGCCGTTATTGGAAGGACGAGACTGTTTTGCTACCGAGCATCTCAACGATATGATGTGGCGAGCTTCCAAACGGCATGGGTCGCTGGGGTTGTCTGCTTGCGCTCAAAGTGCAATTGATCTGGCTTTGTGGGATTTGAAGGGGAAGTTGCTCGATCAGCCGGTTTACAGATTGCTCGGGGGACCATCCCGAGAGAAAATTCGGTGTTATTGTACAGGCGATGATCTCGATTGGTCGATGGAGTTGGGATTTGAGGCGTTTAAAATTACAAATCCCGTGCATTACGAGCAGGGTATCACGGGTATAAATATTATGGAGGAAAAGGTCGCCCTTGCGCGAGAAACTGTGGGCGTGAATGCCGAGTTGATGATCAATCCCGTGATGGCTTACGATGTGGAGTTTGCCATTCGTCTGGGAGAGCGGCTCAGACCTTACGAATTGCGATGGATGGAAGAACCGCTGTTTCCAGAAGATCTCGAAGGACATATTGAATTAAAAAAAGCTATGACCTGGATCCCCATCGCAACAGGCGAGGATCACCACACGCGAATTCCGTTTCGCCAACTCGTGGAAAATCGCTGTGTGGATGTGGTGCAACCCGATTTGCACTGGTGCGGGGGGATGACCGAAGCCGTGAAGATTCACCACATTGCCGAAGCCGCCGGTATTAAGAGCAGTCCGCACGGGGGCTGTAATTCGGCTTATGGGCAGCATTTTTGCTATGCGATGCCCGAGTGTACTCTGTGTGAATTTCATTTGAGTACACCCGTGGGAGTGCCCCTGGAAGAGGTAGCGCGGATGCCGGGCGTGCCCGTGCCAAAAGATGGCTATCTGGTGCCGTCGGATGCGCCGGGATTTGGAATGGATATTGCCGAAGATTGGATTACGCCCTGGGATCACGGGCGTTTGAGTACGGGTGGTGAGCATGTAATTTTGTAATAAAAAAAAGCGGGCGAAATATCCGCCCGCTCAAATTTGCTCGTTGTGCATTTACAGAATTACTTTTGAAAATAAAGCCCTATGCCCCACAAGCGGCCACCGAAGAAATTGCGTCCGGCAACAGGGATGCGCACCGAGGCTTCAATACTCACATTTTGATGCACATTAATGAACACTGTGGGGGCAAGATACGTGATGCCTATATCGTCATTCCCCCTGCTGCCTTCTGCGCCAGCGATGCCTTCTAATTTGAGCGCGAGGAGGAGTATGTCGGTGGGAGTGACACCGACTTCAGCATTGTAAATTATCTCTTCACCAGGGTTAAATCCGCTGGTACTGTTTTCCATGCGGACACGATACCCCAGATCGAGATTGGCGTAAACGGGAGCGGGATAAAAAGACCGGCCCAATTGCAGAATCAAGTCAATATCTGATTGGCCCGATCCCACGGACATGCCCTCATTTTTATATACACCTGCGGGGTCTTGCCCATCGTCATAAGCGCCTGTTGGGGCTTTGAAGCCCAATTTGAGGGTTGCCACAACATCTTGTTGCACGAGGTTGATTTTGGCAAATCCGCGAACGTCTCCAATACCCGATGCGTCCAGAGCAATAAAACCTGGAAAATTAAAATTGTCGTGATCATATTTATTGCTGATAAAGGGGATTTGTATGCCAATGTCAACGCGGTCGTTTATGCCGTAAAAAAAGTCGAGATATACTGACCGTGAATTATATACAGCTGCTGCAGCGGCTGGTCCAAATCCACCTGTATTTCCTGCCGCGTCATATCTTTCTGAGGTCGATGTAATTAAGGTTGTAATTTTGCCCCAAAAATGGCCCTTTTGCAGTGTCCAGGCACCTGCATAAGCAGTATGCGGTAAAAGGACACAGAGGGCGATGGCGAGAAGGAACTTTATACATGGGTTAGAATGTGGCGTGGAAATGCTCATTTTTTTCCTTTCTAATGAAGTGTTTTACCACAAGCAGCCCAGCGTTAGTCCGCTGTTCAAACTACTCAGGTGCGAAGATAAATAAAAGATGGCTATTTTGCAAATGTTTGGAAATGGAGTAAACGAGTACATTGTAGATAGATGCATAAACCCGAGTTCGGGGTAGCGTCACATTTTATCCAGGGGACCCGAGTATGAAATCCCTGCGGTCCATATATGGCCGGCGGGGAAATTGCGCCCGCCAACTGTTATACGCACCGAGGTTTCGAGGCTCAGGTTTTGAAAGGGGCCTATGAGGAGCGTGGGCGCGAAATAGGTAATGCGCCTGATATCGCTGGATAGTTCAAGACCCAATACGCGAGAGGGCCTACCTTTGATGCCCTCTAATTTGAGGATGATGATGAGTTTGTCGATGGGATTATAACCTATTTCTGAGTTTAAAAACCACTCGTCGCCAGGGTCGTAATTGGTGGTATTGTTTTGCAGGCGGACGCGATACCCCAGATCAATGTTGGCGTACATTGGAAAGGGCCAAAAAGATCGGCCGATTTGTGCAGTTAATTCAAAATCCCATTGCCCTTCACCTGCGGAAATAATTCCATCCTGGTTTTGAAACTTGCCTGTGGGGGCTTTGGTGCCCAATTTTATTGTGCCCACAACAGGGGTTTGTGCAATATTGATTTTGGCAATCCCTCGCATGTCACCAAAACCCGATGCGATATTCGCTGGCCGGAAGCCGACGTTTTCAAATTCCCGGCGATAGTAGGGGATTTGTATGCCGATGTCGATGCGATCGCTCAGGCCGTAAAACAGGTCGATAAAGAGTGCTTGTGAATTGTAATGCCCATTTTCACGATAGTGCGCGCGGTCTCCGGGTTCATAGAGGCGGTTGAGATCGGGTTCGCGTCCTGCACCGCCAACGGCCACATATTCTTCATTTGTCGATTGCGCCATGCCGGTGATTTTGCCCCAGAGATGGCCTTTTGCAAGTGTCCAGGCACCTGCATAAGCGGTATGGGGCAAGAGTATGAAGAGGACGAGCCAATAAAAGCAGGGCATAGAGGGATATGTCTGTCTAATAAATTCCGGTATTCTGCCAGAAGGTTGCCCAGGCAAACCAGAAGGCATTGTGGGAAGGTAGTTGTTCTAAGGTCTTATTTTGGAGTGGCCCGGCAATGGCTTCGCCTTTGAGGTTCCAGGTGCTGCCCGTCTCCTGGTCGCGCAGGAGAAAAGGATAGACTGTGTCGCGGGGAAGTGCTTTCTCAAATGTGAGGGTCTGACCATCGACCGCCCGATCAAAGGGTATTGCGTATTGCTCCTGGTGGTAATAGACGACGAGAATGGCATTGCCCGCGACTACGTCGTTGATGATGGCTTCTGTTCCCATGGTGGGAAAGGGATAGGCTTTGGCTGTTTCGCCAAAACGAATACCCAGTGTGAGGGTTTTGGGCGGGAATATCTGCGCGGTTGGATTGTCGAGCAAACTGGGGAAGGAGGGGAAAAGCGGCGCAGTATTCGGATCTCGATAGTCGCCATAGGGATAGCTCTGGTATCTGCTGGGTGCGTAAACGCCCGTATTGTCACTGATGACTTTGGAATCGGGATAGAGTTGTTTCCAGTAGCGCCAGGTGGTTTCAATTACGGGCAAGAGTTGTAATTCTTCGGTTCCACTTTCAACCGGGATGTGGATCATCTGCGGATATAGAATTCCCTGTTGGCGGCGGTCGTACATAATGAGGTTGTTGTTGA
Source organism: Candidatus Latescibacterota bacterium (assembly GCA_965205975.1). Lineage (GTDB taxonomy): Bacteria > Latescibacterota > UBA2968 > UBA2968 > UBA2968 > VXRD01. Next base: position 2,026,210 of record OZ242195.1, on the reverse strand, counting down.
ATAGTAAGCCAGAGACCCCACAATGGATGCGCGATTGGTCGCTGCCTCGTCCGTTAAAGATGAGTCCCGTTCCCGTTAGTGGGCAAAAGCTCACGACAATGGGTTGTTCGCCAACCACGTCGTTGATGATTTCGTGCCACCAGCCCATGTTGTGGGGATAGGCTTTGGCTATACCATTGAGGACCACGCCGAGCACGAGGTCCTCATCGTTGAGGTAAGCGGCTTCGCTGGATGTGAGTTCGACAAATGGAGGGTCGGTGAGTGCTGGAATGCCATCGGGAGGTACGCCGCCCGATAAAATTCTGTCTCTGGGAAAGTCACTGAGAAAATTACCGCCTTCTTGCGGCGCGCGATTGATTGAGCCAGAGGTTTGCGTATTGCCGGATGTTGTCCCACCAGAAGCGTCAGTAGGATTGTCCGAGTTTCCCGGTCCCAGTGTATCTGTACTTTTTCCTCCGCAGGTCATCAAGCCAAATAGCGCGAATAGTATTGTGCTTTTGAAAAAAAATTTCACGGAGACCTCCTGCGAGTTTACCTGCAGGTAAAAACAACGGGGTTGACCTTGCATTTCGGTAATTCTCTTTCTAAATTAAAGTAGTTATAGGGTGTGAGTCAAGAGAGGGTGGGGAGCGGAAGCGTAATCACTAATTTTTTTGAGGAAATCATTATGCCGCGATTTGAAGTGATATCGCCTTTTGAGCCTGCCGGCGATCAGCCTCAGGCGATTGAAGAACTCGCCCAGGGGATTCGAGATGGGCTACCATACCAGACTTTGATGGGGGCAACGGGTACGGGTAAGACGTTTTCAATGTCCAAGGTGATTGAAGCTGTTCAAAAGCCCACGATCGTGATTTCCCATAACAAAACTCTGGCGGCACAACTCTACGGCGAGTTTCGGAGTTTTTTCCCGAATAATGCTGTGGAGTATTTTATTTCGTATTACGATTATTACCAGCCCGAAGCATATAAACCGGTTACGGATACGTTTATAGAAAAAGAAGCGGATATCAACGATGAGATCAACCGCTTGCGCCTGCGTGCGACAAGTGCTTTGATGGAGCGGCGAGATGTGATCATTGTGGCGAGTGTGTCGTGTATTTACGGTATTGGCAATCCCGATGAATACGAAGATCATCTGGTGATTCTGGATCGCGGTGCAGAGATGGATCGCGATGCGATGTTGCGCAAGCTGGTGGATATTCATTTTACGCGCAATGATGTGGCTTTTGAGCCAGCTGCATTTCGGGTGCGCGGCGATGTGGTCGAAATTTATCCGCCCGAGCGCGAGCATCCGGTGCGCGTGGAGTTTTTTGGCGATGAGATCGACGCATTGAGTGAGGTGCATCCCGTGACGGGCGAGGTGCTTGCGGAACGAGATCGCATTGTTATTTATCCGGCGAAGCACTTTGTGACCAGTGGCAATCGAATAGAGAAAGCCATTGTCCAGATTGAGGTGGATTTGGCCGAACAACTTGAGGCGTTTAACGATCAGGGCAAGCTGTTGGAGGCGCAGCGATTGGAGATGCGCACGCGCTACGATATTGAGATGATGCGCGAGATTGGTTTTTGTCAGGGGATTGAAAATTATTCGCGGTATATCGATGGGCGAAAACCCGGGGAAGCACCTTATGTGTTGCTGGATTATTTTTCGGATGATTTTCTGATTGTGCTGGATGAATCCCATGTGTCGATTCCGCAGTTGCGCGGAATGTGGAATGGGGACCGGTCTCGCAAAGAGGTGTTGATAGAGCACGGGTTCAGGTTGCCCGCGGCATTGGACAATCGCCCGTTGTATTTTGAAGAGTTTGAACAAAAGGCAAAGCAGGTTGTTTTTATGTCGGCCACGCCTGCGGATTACGAGTTGGAACAGTGTCAGGGCGTGGTGGTAGAGCAGGTGATTCGTCCGACGGGGTTGCTCGATCCCGAGATGGTGGTGCGGCCTGTGCGCGGACAGGTTGATGATCTTATTGAGGAATCGCGGGTGCGGGTGGAGCGCGGTGATCGCGCGCTGGTGACGACGCTGACCAAGCGCATGGCAGAGGATTTGTCGGAGTATATGCGCGAGTTGGGTATCAAGGCGCGTTATATGCATTCGGATGTCGATTCGCTCGAGCGCGTGGCAATTATCAGAGATTTGCGTTTGGGTGAGTTTGATGTGCTTGTGGGGGTGAATTTGTTGCGCGAGGGGTTGGATTTGCCAGAGGTGTCGCTGGTGGCTATTCTGGATGCGGATAAGGAAGGATTTTTGCGGTCGGAGCGGTCGTTGATTCAGACGGCTGGTCGAGCCGCGCGGAATGCCAGAGGTACGGTTATTATGTATGCGGATAAGGTGACGGATTCGATGCAGCGCGCCATTGATGAGACGAATCGCCGCCGGGCATTGCAGGAGGATTATAATCTTATACACGGCATTACGCCTGAGACGCTTTACAAGACGAGAGAAGAGATTCTTCAGACAACAGCCGTGGCTGATGAGAAGGCAGAAGAGTTGCCATTGGTTGCCGAAGAGTCGCCAGAGTACAGGGACGGTGCCAATCGGCTGGATATAATCGAAGAGTTGACCCGCAAGATGGGCGAAGCGGCTGAGAATTTGGAGTTTGAAAAGGCAGCGCAATATCGCGATGAGATTGCAAGGTTAAAGGCGGAAGTGGCGTAGAGGGTTTTGACATGTTAAAGCGCGAAGACATTATACCAGTAATTGAACGGGCACTGATAGAAGATGTGGGGGATGGGGATATTACGACAAAATGGACCGTGCCGTTGACAAAGCAGGCGAAGGCGAAAATTATTGCGAGGGCAGATGGCGTGATTGCGGGATTGAATGTGGCGCAATGGGTGTTTGAAGCGGTAGATGGAGCGATTGTATTTGAGGCTCAGGTGAAAGATGGCGAGCGCGTTGCGGATGGTGATGTTTTGGCTGAGGTTTCTGGTCCCGCGCGTGGGCTGTTGACAGGCGAGCGCGTTGCCCTGAATTTTTTGCAGCGTATGTCGGGGATTGCAACGATGACGGCGCAGTTTGTAGATGCCGTAAAAGGGACACAGACGCGGATTCTGGATACGCGCAAGACTGCGCCGGGATTGCGATTATTAGATAAATATGCCGTTGTTGCAGGCGGTGGTGTGAATCATCGGGTGGGGTTGTTCGATATGGTGTTGATGAAGGAGAATCACATTGAGGCGGCGGATGGCATTGGACCGGCACTGCTTTCGGTGTGGAAAGGGATGGATTTTGAGGGCCGAGAAGTGCCCGTGGAGGTGGAGGTGGAAACACTATCAGAACTCGATGAGGTGCTCGTTTTGGGCGCAGATCGCGTGATGTTAGACAATATGAGTTTGGATGAAATGCGCGAAGCCGTGGAAAAGGTGCAAAAATTAAAAGGCAAAAAACCCGAATTGGAAGCCTCGGGCAATGTGTCCTTAGATAGCGTGCGGGCAATTGCAGAAACAGGCGTGGATCTTATTTCAGTGGGGGCACTTACGCATTCGGTGAAGGCGCTGGATATCAGTCTGTTGTTCCGATAGGAAACGGGATGCTGTGTCCGTGAAAAAATAAAAAGGCTCGATCGGGATTGTTGAATCGGGCCTTTGTTTGTTGTGGCTCACTAAAAAAACGCCGAAGGGATCAGATGCAATCTCTTCGGCGACGGTATTAATATAACATACTTCGCCTTGTTTGTCAAATTTGTAAATCTTTGATAAACAGTAAGTTAAAAGTTGACTTTCCGAGTTTATTCGATTACATTTATCTCCGCTGTGATTCTGTCGTCTCCGCAATGTGTGCGGAGGGTTTTCAAAACCCCAATGGAGGGCAATATGGCACAACAGCCGCTCGATGGCGGGACGGGGGTGAGGTGTGTCATGTGCGAGGCGGTTATTTCAGAAGAACGCCTCAAGGTCGTTCCCTATACGCGCCTGTGCGTGACGTGTAAGGACAAAGTAGAAAGGGGGAAGATTCGTCTCAAATCTCATTTGCTGGACAACGCGGTTGATGCAGAAGAACCCGAAGTGAAACCCATTGAGGTTCAGGAAGATCGATTGGTCGTCGGTAAATGGTCAACTGGGTTTATGGAATTGGCAGAGCAGAGCAGCCAGATACGCGATCTGCTTCGCGAGGGAAAAAAAGAAGATGCCAGGGCACTGGTGCAGACTTTGACGGTTGAAGCGCAGGCCGCGCTCGTTGTTCTGGATGAAGATCCAGAGAATATGCTGTCGATAACGGGTATGGATGAAGATGGAAATCCGGGCTATTCGACAGATGTGGTGGCGCATTTGCCTACAGAGATGTTGACGGGGCTAATTGATTATGACCCGGAGCGGCAGGGTTTTAACGCCCATTTGATACGCGCTATGACGCCGGGTACTTTTCGGCGCACTGTGGAAGATACGTTAGAGCCTATGGACAGTGCCGAGGTCCGGTCAAAGGTATCGTTTGAATGGCTTCGGGCACTATCTATGCTGGGAGACGCCAATAAGTGTGCTGAATTGCTGAACAGTGTGGATCCCGGGTTGCTCGAAGAAGCTCTGATTCCTTATGTGAAGGATATGCGGATGAATGATATCGTGGGTTCTGCGGGCGTGCAGGTTTACCGGCACCAACTCTTTTCCGAAGGCGCTGCTGTGGGTGAAATGCCGAGTACGATAATAGAGGATCCCGTTGTCGGAGGTGTTCTGGATGCACTTTTCGATGCGGATGCCGATTTGATGCGGTCCGTCATTCGCGGGGCGTGGGAGAGGAGGTACGATGATGAACAGTGAAGGGCGTTCTGTGCAAAATCCACTTGCAACGCTGGATTTGAGTAGGTTTCGCATTGATTCCGAGAGCTTCGTGGGACAGGCCATTGAATTGGGGACGCGCTTTGAAAAGCTGCCGCCCAATATTGGAGATGCGCTTTTGGGCTTTTTGCGCTTGCAGGGTTTGCACTATGGCAAGCGTTACCGGTCGGGTATTGCAATCAGGCGTGAGAATTTGGAACACGGGGTGCGGCAGGCGCTGATTTCTATGGATCTCGGTTTGGAGGCGTGTGCAGAAAGCGATTTAAACCGGGCTGTGGATATTATCGCGCAAGGAGATTTTGAGGCGTGCCGAAAACGCGGATATGAGATCGCATTTTTTCGATTACAAGAAATGGCACAGATGTGTCGGGCGATGTTGCTGCGCCCTGAAGTGAAATTTTTGCAGTCTGAATATCGCGCGATATCCCGCTGGGCAACCGCGGTGCCAGAGACCTGGATGCGTCCCCAGGATGACGAGGAAGATGAACCCCAGTTGGTTGATCCAAAGCGCGATTATGAGGCTTATCAAGTTGCGTTCAGGCGGCTTGCGTTTTTGCGGTCTATTCCCGGGGCTGCGCTGACCGAGGTAGAAATAGCTGTTGAAGGGCGCACGTATGACGGGTTGCTGCGCAATCTCGTTCTGGCACTGGCATTGGATATGGAATCGCTTTTGCCATCGGATGTGCAGATTGAGGCGTTTCGCCAGAGGTGTTTTGAAGAAGGGAAGATGAGGGAGGAGGTGCGCGCCAAGGTGTTTGAACTGGTGGATCGACAGCTTGAGACCAGTGTTGAAGATATGGAAGACCGCATGGTGATTCGACGCGAATTTGAGGCGGAAGTTGAATTTTTAGAGGAGGTGTCCTTCAGCCCTTTCAAAGGGGTCTTTTTGTTGCCAGATCAGCCTGAGGATGATGGGTGAGAGGCACGAGACATATCTGAATAGGAAGATTGAAGCGCAGTCTCACAGGACTGCGCTTTTTTATATCTGGGTGGACGCACCGCTGGCGGAGATCAGGTCCTTCACACCTTTTTCATCTGCATTCATCTGCGTTCATCTGCGGATCACACTTTTTTTGAACCTTTGAGCATTGGGCGGTGTCGATTCTTACAGGAGGATATTTTTTGACATTATCGGACGCGATTTTGATGCAGCGGATTGTGGCGCGGGATCAAGAGGCTTTTGCGATTCTGTTTGCGCGCTATCAGGCACAGGTGACCGAGAGCCTGCGTTGGATAATGCGGGATCCGGGTGTTGCAGATGATTTGACACAGGAGGTTTTTCTCAGGGTTTGGAATCGGGCAGATCAATGGTCTGAGCAAGGGTCTTTTCGGGGGTGGCTGTTTCGGATTGCGAGAAATCTGTCGCTGAATCAATTGCGAAGCCAAAGTCGCCGTCGCGAACAGCCTCTGGAAATGCCTTCGCTTTACGATGAGGAGGATGAAGAGCAACCTGTTCCGGGATGGATGATCGATCGGGCTGCGTTGGGACCCGATGTGCAGTTGGAACGCGCTGAACAACGGCGCATTTTGCAGGCGTTGATCGATGCGTTGCCGGAGGAAAAACGCGAGGTGTTTCAGATGGTGTACGAAGATGAGGTGGCACTTCGAGAAGTTGCCGAACGGCTGGCGATTCCAGAGGGGACAGTGAAATCGCGGCTGTTCCACGCGCGCAAGCAACTCGCAGAGGCATGGGGTCGGAGGTATGGGAGAGGGTAAACAGTTGAAAAGTGTCTTTTAACAGAGAGAGGAGAAATTTGATGAGTCTTTCAGTGAAGGCGCCGTGGCATAAAATTTCGTGGGATATGTTTGTGCAAAAGGGATTGCCCGAATTGTTGGCAGACCGGGTGTCGCTGGCGGGGTACCGGGTGGTGTCGGTGGATGAATACACCTGTGAATTGCATCTCGCGATTCAGGGAGGGCAAGAGGTTGTGTACAAAAATATTCCTCAGCCCGACGAATGGGGGCGGTTTAAGGTAGATGGCTTTTTTCGAACGGTGGTTCCTGCGCCGACTGATGTGGATTTGGCGCGTGCTGAAATTCGATGTGTGGGTGAGCAACTGCGCGATTATATCGCCGAGCGGTTGGAAAATATGCCCGATATGCTGGGAGATACCGTTGAAACATGGTTGCTGTTGGGAAATTGGATTCACGCATTTTTTACAGAAGAACCCACATCGCAGTATTTGCAGGCGACCAATTTGCAGGATATGTCCGTTCATTTGCGGCGGGTGACGTTGATCCCAATTATCGGTGAGGCCGATGAGGGGATAGAGAATTGCTATCATCCTTCGCACGATGGGCGCGTGTGTCCTTATTGTACGCCCGAGGGACCGAATCTCGCGCGGATTTTAGAGGTGGCTCAAGGGGCGACTATTCGCGATGGCAAGCTGGTGATTGAAGACGATGCGCCTGAAAAGCGGCTGGGCATAGGTGCTTCGGTGGTTCCGTTTTTGGAACACAATGATACCAATCGCGTTTTGATGGGCGTGAATATGATGCGGCAGTGGATTGGCGCGCCGGGTCCCGATATGCAGCGCGATGAGCAGGGCGTGTGGCACGCGTATCACGCGCAATATGACGGCAAGTTACTGGAGTCGGAACCCGCGCTGGTGCAAACGGGGTGTGAACCGCGCGATCCGCATTTCTGGACGGGGTACAATTTGCTGACCGCCTTTATGGCGTGGAATGGTGATACACACGAAGATGCAGTTGTGGTCAGCGAGTCGGCTGCGAACCGGATGATGTTGCCCAATCGCGTTGCGCCGGGCGATAAACTGAGCAATCGGCACGGTTTTAAGGGGGTGGTGTCGCGCATCGTACGAGATGAAGAGATGCCGAGGTTATCGGATCGCACGCCTGTGGAGCTTATTGTGAGTGTGTGTGGTTTGCCGTCGCGGTTGAATATTGGGCAGGTGCGCGAAGCAGTGGCAGGGCGCATTGCAAAAGCCGAGGGAGAGCCGGTTATTGTTCCCGCGCTCAATGCGCCCAAAGATGATGAGATACGCGGTCGTTTGAGGGCTTCAGGGCTGGCAGAAGATGGCCTGGAGACGCTGACGCTGAATGGGGAAACGCTACCGCGTCGCACCACTGTAGGGTGGGTGTATTGGGGACGCACGGTGCATTTGGCGGCGGATAAAATTCAGGCTGGTGTGAAGCCGGGGAAACGAGATCGAGAGTTGGGTCAAACCGCCGCGGATCTACGCCAAGCCGTTCCCGTAAGTGTAAAATTAGATCAGCGAAGCCAGGGATTGGGCGAGACAGAGTTTTTGGCGTTGCGAGAAGCGGGTGCTTTTGGGGTGATTGGCGATTTGTTCAATACGTGCGCGGTAGATCGAGATGATGCCGATACTCTGGCTGACCGCGTCGTTGCGGGGTCTGTTGCTCCCGCTATGCCGTCCCCTCAGTTTGATGAGCTAATTGGGCATTTGTCAAAGGGTGGGGTGGCTGTTGAACTGGATGAACGCGGCGTAGAGTTTTCGTTGAAAGGCGGTGGGGATGTCGCGCTTGCGCGTTCGGTTCCGCATCCGTGGCTACCGGGGCATTCGTTGACACATGTGAGTGGGAGAGATGTGCCCGGAGCATTGCGAGAGGCCAATGAGCGATTGGAGGAGATGATTGCCAATGGCGCACCAGATGTGCTGGTGCATCGCGCGGTTGATACGCTGTCTGGGCGAGTTCGCGCATTTTGCGAGTTGTCGCGTTTGCAATTTCAGGCGCGTGCGTTGTTCAGCGGACGTTCGGTGGCTGTGCCTGCACCCGAATTGGGATACGATCAGGTCGGTGTGCCCGAAGAAATGGCGTGGACGTTGTTTGGGCCGTTTGCAGCGAGAGAGGTGGGGGCTAAAGAAGTGGATAGGCGGTCGAGAAAAGCAGAGGAAGCTCTGGATGCAGCTATGGCTAAATTGTGGGTTGTGGTGCTTCGCAGACCCGCGTTTTCGCCAATGGCTTTTGTGGCGTGTCATCCGGTGCGTGTGGCGGGGGATGCAGTGCGCGTGTGTGTGGCGATTTGCAAGATGATGGATATGGATTTTGATGGCGATCAGGTGGCGATTTTTGTGCCGGTGACCGAAGAAGGCCAGCGGTCAGCTGAAGAACATCTGTCGGCGGTGGCGCACCTGACTCGGGATCCGGGACTGATTGCGCGGGAGAAGGTACACCCGATGCACGACGCGCTGTTTGGCCTGGCGTATATGAGTATGACGGACGAGGGGTTGCAGGAGATTTTGGAGATTGTCGGCGATGAGGTTGAGCGAAAGGGGGTATTTGTAGATAAGTATCAGGTGATGGGCTGGATGGCAGATGCAATGGCGCGCGATGGCGCGAAGGCTGCATTGGATCTGGCTGCGCGATTGTGGGATAGAGGGTTTGATGCCGCGCGCAAGACAGGGGCTTCGATGAGTGCGTTTATCGGTTCGTCGCTCGATTGGCCCGATCCGCCAGAGGGGGATGATCCAGATGTCTGGCGCGATTATCCCGATGAGGTGTCGGCTGTGTTGGCGCGATTTCGCGGATATGACGACGATGATCTCGGGATTCCCGCGCTTCTGGTGGAATGCGGTGCGCGTGCCAATTGGCAACAGGTTAGACTTTATGTGGCTCCCCAGGGCGTGACGCGGAATGATCAGGGTAGGTTTACGCCTCTGAAGCATGGTTTTCGAGAGGGGCTGACGCCAGAGGAGCTTTTTGCGCGGGCGATTGGTGCACGCTGGGGTTTGGCCAATGCGCTGGCAGAGATGATAGCAATTCAAAGCGATCTGGAAACGCAGAGTGCGCCAGGTGGGTATGGCGTTTTTGCGCGGGCGCGCAGGTCGGATACACCTGGTGTGGTATTTGCCCGAGCGGCGCAAAAGGGCGAGCGCGATCCATTGACGGATGAGTATAGCCGGTTATTTGTAGGGTTACCGATGGAAGTGTGAAGTGTGAAGGTAGAAGTGTGAAGGTGAAGAAGCATCCGCCTTGGGGAGGTATTGAGTGGATTTCTCTCTTCTCACTTTTCACTTCTTACTTCTTAAGAGCGGTGGGTTTCTGCAACCTGCCGCTTTTTTTTAGCTGTTATGAAAATATCTGATTGCTTTTTCACAATAAATTCGTTTTTATTAAAGAGTTTAGTTTTTATGTACAGGTGATGAGGTATTTGGGGAGTGAGTTTGACACAGCCCCATTCTAAGTCGAGGTTAATATGATTTCCATAGATTTGCCGAGAAGCCTTGAAAAACATTTCCGGGATATTGTAAGAGATGACTATGATGGAAACTTACAGGCGGCGATTGAAGCCTTCTTAAAATTGCATGAGAAATTTGGCTGGAAAGAGCAACTCTGTAAAGATGTAAAATCTATCCGTTCCGAAGTGCGGCGAAAAGGCGGAATCAAAGCTCAGACAATTGATGATACAATAAAAAGGTGCCGCAAATTATAGACACGATTCATGGATAAAATATTACGCGTTGTAATTGATACAAATCATATCATGTCAGCGATTCTCAGTAATCGAGGGGCCTCTGCAAAACTGATTAATTGGATGATTCGAGAAGACGATTATTTTAAGTTGTTGCTCTCCCAACCCATTTTGGATGAATACAGAGCAGTAGCTGATTGGTTAATTCCCGATTCGAAACAGAAGGAGAGAGAACGAGTATTGAGTACATTGCGCTTGCAGTCTGACTGGATGGAACCATCATTTGAATTGAATGTTTGCACCGATCAGTCAGATAATCGCTTTTTAGAATGTGCTGTCTCGGGAAATGCAGATTATCTTGTAACGAAAAATATCCGACATTTTCCAACAAAGGAATATTCTGGTATTAAAATTGTTCGCATTCGTGAATTTTTGAAGGTTTTGGAAGAAATAGAAAAATCTCGTCAAAAAGAGTCAGGCTCTGATAGTACCTGATATTGGGGAGTGTAAAGGTGATGAAGCAAGCACCTACCTTGGGGCGGTCTGGGGTGGGCTTCTTACTTCTTAAGAGCGGTGGGTTTCTGCAACCTGCCGCTCTTTTTTTTCTTTAAGAAATGAGATTTTTGCTTGACTTCTCCTAATTGATTCGTCATATTACTAAAAAATTAGTAATATTTCAAGGAGGGTCTTATGGCCGCGAAGAAACGACTATCTGAGGCCGAATGGGAGGTGATGGATGGCATCTGGCATCTCGACCGTCGGGTTACGGTGCGCGATGTTGTCGATTACCTGTATCCCAATGGGGAGAAGGCTTATACGACGGTGCAGACGATTATGAATATTCTGTTTGAAAAGGGTGTGCTCAATCGGCAAAAGATCGGTCCGGTGAATGTGTACAAACCGGCTCTATCGCGAGAAGATGCGGCGCAGGTCGAGACGCGCACGCTGGTGTCGCGTATGTTCGAGGGATCTTTTGGAGCGCTGGCAACGTATCTCGTGGATTCGGGAGAGCTTTCGCAGAAGGAACTGGATGAGTTGCGCGCGCTGATTGAGACAAGGGAGAAAGGAGGTGCGTAATGGATGCGTTGATCTATTTGGCCGAGGCGTGGTGGCCGCTTTATGCGGTGCATTTTATAGAGGTGTCGCTGTTCATTTTGCTGGTGTGGGCGGTGGATCGCTGGATGTCGCTGGATACGCGGTTGCGGTATGTCCTCTATTTGTTGGCATTGGCGAAGGTGTTTGTGCCGCCTTTTTACGCTATTCCGCTACCAGAGTTTTTGACGGTATCCGACAATGTGCCAGTTGGACCGGTTTATACCGATGTGATTTCTGGGGAAGGGGTTGTTGCTCCTGTGCAAGTCTCACCGCTCCCACTGGCATTTTATCTGTTTTGTGTGTGGGGTGTTTCGGTTGTGGTATGGGTGGGGGTGACGTTGTGGAAGAATGCGGCGTTTCACCGCGCGCTCAGTTTGGCAGTGCCGGTTGATCTGGCGAGGGAAGTGGGATCACTGAACGAGGCGCAGGATATAAAGGTTTATGTCAAAGCCAGTCTGCGTTCTCCGCTTCTGGTCGGTATCGTAAAACCGAGATTGTATTTGCCAGCGCACTGGTCATCCTGGTCGCCCGAGGAGTTGCGCGGCGTTGTTGCACACGAGTTGGCACACCGGGATAATCGCGATATCTGGGTGCTGATTTTTCAGGGGATTGCAATGGCACTGTTTTGCATAAATCCGCTGGTCTGGCTGCTGAACCGAAGGCTGGCTTTTTTGCGCGAGTTGCGCTGTGACGAGGCAGTGTTGCGCGAGACAAATCTAACGCCTGCCGAATACGGGCGGCTGTTGTTCGGTTTTGTTGACAGACGCCCTGCTATGAGTGCGCTGTATTTCAATGAGCGTGGGACCGCGCTCAAGAAACGCCTGGAGTATGTCCTTAATTTCAAGGAGGACAATGTGAAACGGTCCAGATGGCAGTTGGCAATTCCCATTCTCATTGGTCTGGCGATTGTGCCTTTTTCAATTCGAGAGGCATATACTCAGTCATCCCAAACAGCCTCAAAAGGAGAGCTAGCACCTGCGTCTAGCAATGCCGATAGTAGTGAAGTTTTCGAATATAAAGAGGTCGAAGTAAAACCCCAACTCATAGATACTGTTCCACCGGTGTATCCTCATATAGCCCGAAAAGCGGGTCTAACTGGCAAAGTGTTTTTGAAGTTTATGGTCAATGTGGATGGTTCAGTAAGCGATGTGAGTGTTTTGAAAGGGAAGGCGATATTTCAAAAGGCGGCAATAGACGCGATATCACAATTTCGATTCAAGCCCGCGGAGCACAATGGCAAAGTTGTGCCTGTATGGATGACTCAGCCGATTGATTTTGCATTAGTTTTCAGGGAGCAAGAGATCACACAGCCTGTATCTGACAGTGCTGACAGTAGTCTGGTTGAGGCCCTCAAATATGATGAGATCAAAGAAATCTATGCCGGGGTCGAAGGTATAAAGGGAAATGTCAAATATCTAATTCACCTCGGGAGGCGAGTTGATGTCCTCGCATATGACGAGGTTGAAGTAAAACCCCATCCCATAGATATTGTTACACCTGTATATCCCGAAGAGGCAAAAAAGAAAAGGATAGAAGGCAAAGTGACTTTGAAGGTTGTAGTCAATGTGGATGGTTCAGTGAGTGATGTGAGTGTTTTGGAAGGACCAGAGATCTTTCGTCAAGCGGCGATAGATGCGATATCTCAGTCTCAGTTCAAGCCTGCGGAGCACAATGGTAAAGTTGTGCCCGTGTGGATAGTGATGCCGATTGAGTTTTCATTAGATTTCACGGACACAGATCTCCAGCTCACATCGCCCGTGACAATTGATGCTGACGGTAATGAGGTTGAGATCCCCAGATTTTTCGAGGTCGAAGCTACGCCCGAACTCCTGCAATCTGTTAAATCTGTGTATCCAACAAGAGTTACTGTGCGTTTGGAGTTCAGGGTCTATGAGGATGGCTCGGTGGGCGATATGAAGGTTTTGAAAGGTCCGGAGGAATTTCATCAAGCGGCGATAGACGCGATCTTGCAATATCGGTTCAAGCCGGGGACACTCAACGGCAAAGTTGTGCCCGTGCGGATGACACAGTGGGTTACATTTCGATTGCCAAAGCAACAAACCACGCCGCCTGCATCTGGCGATGCCGACAGTATTAAGGTTCTCGAATTTTATATGGTTGAAGTAAAGCCCAAGATCCTGCGCTCTGTTAAGTTTGTGCATCCGGAGGAGGCACTCAAAGATAGTTTGGAAGGCAAAGTATTTTTGAAGTTCATGGTCAATTTGGATGGTTCGGTGAGCGATGTGCGTGTCCTGAGGGGGCCAGAGGCGTTTCATCAAACGGCGATAGATGGGATATTGCAATTTCGGTTCAAGCCTGCCGAACACAATGGCAAACCCGTAGCTGTATGGATGACTCAGCCGGTCTCTTTTCGTTTGCCAACGGAATAGATTGCTCCGTTGTTGAAGTAGGGTGTCGAAATAGCTAAAAAAATGATCCCCCGGAATGCGTATTTCGGGGGGTCTGAATTGGGGATAATAGATGGACAATAGAAAGTTATACATTTGGTTGATTATCGCGCTTGTGTTGGGCGGTTGCTCTCGGGGTATTGATGAATACGTGCGTCAGTCGCGCCATGTGGATGTCGATGTGCGGGTTTATGGGGTTGGGAAGTTGGGGGAGAGTGGTCAGTTGGATGCTGTACCGCATTTGATTCAGGCGTTGAAAGATGAAAAAGTGCGGGTGCGGTTGGCAGCGATTGATGCACTGGGTATGCTGAAAGACAGGCAGGCGACTGAGGTACTTATTCCCTTTTTGCAGGACAAGCGAGCGGTTCTGGCATTGGCAGCGGTGGATGCGCTGAGTCAGATTGGAGATTCGACTGCGGTGGATGCTTTGATCGCTGTTGTGCAAGCGGAGGTGTCTGTATTGCGATTGGCGGCGATAGATGCATTGGGTCAGATCGGTGATTCGGCTGCGGTGGATGTCCTGTGTTTGCAAATGCAAGGTGAAACGACTCAGGTGCGATGGGTTTCAGCAGTGGCTTTGGGACGCATTGGGTCGCCCCGGGCGATTGGGCCTTTGGCAAATTTGTTGGGCGATGAGGAGATGCGCCAGACTGTTCTGTTTGCTCTGGATCAGATTGATAAGAATTGGCGTGCGCGGCCAGAGGTCGAGATGGCTGTGGAGAGATTTCGGCGCGGTTTGATGCAAGATGATGTGTTGGGCGATAAGCAGGCAATCGTTCGGTTCCGCGCATTGGTGGGTCTCAACGCGGTTGTTCCCGGCTGGCGAGAGAAAAATTGGGGAGAAGAACTGGTGATGCACTGGCACCGATGGGTGATAGAGGGCAATGATGATGAGCGAAAAGTCGCGGCGCGTTTTTTGGGCGATTTGAAGGATCAACGGGCAGTGCAGGCATTGCTTGTCGCAATAGAAGATCAAGACCGCGATGTGCGTCGGCAAGCCATTCAGTCACTGGGCAATATGAGAGATATGCGCGCGGCAGGTGTGTTGAGGCACGCGCTTATGGGAGAAGACGGGTATGTTCGCGGAGCAGCGGCGCGAGCATTGGGCCAATTGCGCGATACGAGCGCTGTTGATATGCTGATCTCAGTCGTGGATCGAGAGATGCATTTGCAGGGGCGATCCGGAGATGAGTTGATGAAATCCATTGCCCGTGCTTTGGGTGTCTTAAATGACAGGCGAGGGATAGATGCTTTGATCCGCTTGTTGGGCCATCCGAGGATACAGGTTCGAAGATCTGCTGTAGAATCGTTGGGACAAATAGGCGATCTGCGAGCGGCGGATGCTCTGGCGACAGCATTAAATGATAGCTCGATTTTTGTGAGCTGGTCTGCGGCGTGGGCACTTGTCACATTGAAGGATGCGCGTGTGGTACCTGTGCTGGTAGAAATGCTGAGCAAGGGGGCGAATGTGCAGATGGCGGTGAGCGCACTTCGGGATATTGAGCCAGATTGGCGCAATAGGCGCGATGTACAGGAGAAAGTTGATGCGTGGATTTCAGCGTTTGAGAATGGCAAAGGTGTAGAACGCATTGCGGCGGCCATGAGGCTTTCTGAGATAGGTGGCGATCGCGTTGTCGAGGTCTTAAAACGCGCTCTGCGAGAGCGCGAACTGGATGTTATTGCAGCGGCGCATCCATTTTTTATCCGCGAGTATTCCGCATTTGCAACTTCTGCTCTTGTTCAGGCTCTGGAGTACGAAGGCGATGAGCGCATGGCCAGCGCGATGCTCGCGTCTGACAACCCCAAACTCGCCAAAGCCGCTCGGCATTGGGCTTATGCCCGGGGTATGGCACTGGTGTCTCCGCCCAGGCGTGTGGATGATGGTGGTTGAACGATGAAGGCAGCAGGGGACTTGCCTAACTCCATATTGTATCAATTTTACAACATCTGTGCTAAAAAAGCACATCTGTTGCTTTCTTTGTTAAATAGAATGAGATAATCAAAATACTATAAAAATAGGCATTTATATCATTTCTTTCCGAAAAACAGTTTACGGCACGAATTTTGCTTATACAATAATCCAGCCGGGGTCACACATTTTCAGGGGGTTACCACCAGATGAAAACTTTACTTTTTTTCCCGATGTTTTTGGTGCTTTTGTCCAGTCCGCTTGCTGCCGAAGAGATGAAGCACAACTATGTGGGTGTAGAGGGAGAATTTGCAAATTCTCCAACTGATGGCTACCAATCTCGAATAAAGCTATTAGGCGTATTAGGGCTGAAATCATCTATTGGCCTGGAAGTTGCAATGGCTTATGGCGATCAGATCAATAAACATCCCTGGGAATCAGATGGTAGGCGTCAGTTTACGCTTGGTGTGGGTATCCGCAATGTTCATAAGATTGTGGGGCGGTTCGGATTTTATTATACGCTTTCGGGTGGCACGATTTATCGACCTGCCAATTCCGGTGTTTTCTTTCAGCCAAAGGTCGGGGCGCTTATTTCACTGTCTGAGCGGGTTGACCTGAATCTCAACACATTCTGGACGATCCCCATTGCGAAGGCGGAAGGCATTCTCGAACAACCTCTCTCTGTTGGATTAAATTTTCAACTCTGATTTTCAATTTTGTTTGTAAAAAGTAAAAAGGACGGCGGTGGACATAATATCCACCGCCGTTTTTACCGGGTATCAAAAAATGCTAATTATTTCGCATCCTGGCCTTGACAACGAGTTTTTAATTGGTTATTTTTTTGAAATTTATATGCTAATTATTTCGCATAACATTATTCGGGATATGGTTTTTATTTCAAGTGTTCATTTTCGGATACTACTGTATCAAAATCGGACACTTATTAAACTGCGTTCATGGCACAAATTTTCGTAACTGATTGTAAAACATAGAGAAGAGGTTTTTGGCACAGAAATTGCTTTATATTTTTATAGATTCAACCCTTTCGCCGTAAGCAAAGCCGTGGTGGTCTTTCAAAGGACACGTCTGAAACCAACGTGAGAAGGCCATCAGCAGGAGATCCCGATGCGTAACCTGATCCTGTCAACTTTATCAATACTCGCACTTTTGATACACCCCCTGTCTCTTTTGGCACAGAACAGCTTTTCCGTTTCACTGGATGTGGATGGTGCCGCAGGTGATCAAGCGATCACATCTATCAACGTATCCGCGGATCAAGCTGTCGCTATTCAGATATTTGGCAAGGATATACAAAATGCGATCGGCCTTGCCGTGCGTTTTGAATACGATGCCAGTCAAGTGACTTATGAGGGCTTTGATGCTGGCGATGTGTTGCCCAATGCTCAGGCACTCATAGAGCAGGGCATAAATCCAACTTCTATTGAGATAGGCATTGCATCTTTGGGTGGTCAAGCAACTGCCAACAGTGGTCTGGCAGGCACAGTTCGCTTTCGCACGACAGCCTCGTTTTCGAGCACAGCGATTCGGCTGGTGCGTGCAGAACTCGGTCGGGGTGGAGGATTTGACACTGTAACCCTGAATACGAGCGTTGAATTAAAGTTACAGGTTCTTACTCTGGACTTTAACGGCGATGGTGCGGTTAATTTTATCGACTTCCTGGCGTTTGCAAGTCATTTTGGGACCCGCCAGGGCGATGGGAAATATGAAGCAAAATACGACCTGGACAGCGACAGCGCGATTGGCTTTGGCGATTTTCTAATTTTTAGCAGCAACTTTGTCAAAGAGGCTGGCGATGGTAGAGAGGAAACACCGGTTACCATTCCAGATGCGAACCTCCGTGTAGCAATCGAGACCGCACTGGGCAAGGCGAGAGGTGCGCCGATCACGAGAGTAGAGATGGCGAGTTTGACAAGCCTTGAAGCGTCAAGCTCGGACATCAGCGATTTGACCGGGCTCGAATTTGCCACTGGTCTGACTCCGCTGGACCTGTCCTATAATATCATTGTGGACATCACACCGCTATCGGGCTTAGCCAAATTGACATCGCTGGACCTTTCAAATAATATCATCTCGGATATCACACCGCTGTCGGGCTTAACCAATCTGACATCGCTGGATCTTTCCGTTAACGCCATCACAGATATATCGCCGTTGTCGGGTTTAATCAACCTGACAAGCCTCAGACTTCACGACAATTTCTTCTCGGATATATCGCCGTTGTCGGGATTAACCAGATTGATATCGCTCAGTCTTTACGGCACCACAATTAGAGACAGCTCGTTGCTGTCTCGCTTGTCCGACCTATCAGAAGCATATATCCCAGATGCCAACTTGCGTGCGGCCATTAAAACAAATTTGGGCAAGGCATCAGATGAACCGATCACCAGTTTTGAGATGGCATTTGTGTCAAAACTTGAGGCTCCGAACGCGAACATCAGTGATTTGACCGGGCTTGAGCTTGCAACTAATCTGACCTGGCTGCATCTTGGTTATGGTGATACGGTCGGTTTTCCGCGCAATAGCAACAACATCTCGGACTTTTCACCCCTATCGAACTTAATCAGGCTGAGAACGCTGGATCTTGCCGACACGGGCATCTCGGACATCACGCTACTATCAAATTTGACCGGTCTGGAAATACTGAATCTTGGCAACAACGACATTTCAGATGTATCTGCGCTATCAAACTTGACCAGCATGAGATTTCTGCATCTTTTCAACAACGACATTTCAGATGTATCTACGCTATCAAACTTGACCAGCCTGGAACGGCTGTCTCTTTCCGGCAACGACATTTCGAACATTGCACCACTATCAAACTTGGCCAGCCTGAGATTACTGGATCTTGGCAGCAACGACATTTCAGATATATCTGCGCTATCTAGCTGGATGAGTCTGGACTATCTGTTTTTTTACAACAACAACATCACAGACCTTTCGCCTCTGGTTGCAAACAGGGGATTGGGCCGTGGAGACAGAGTTGATGTACGGAATAACCCCTTAAGTGCCACATCGCTCAACACGCATATTCCAGCCCTTCGAGATAGAGGGGTTGATGTGCGGTTTGGCGCGTTGAAGCCCACGGTAAAGGAGAATGAGCGGCGCATGCCCCCTGCGGCAAACGAGGACATCGTGAATGGAGGAATGCCATGAAGTATGTTATGACATTAATTTTCCTGCTCCTACCTGCCTCGGTACACGCAGCACCAACCGTAGCAGATTGTGATTTCAACAACAGCGGCAAAGTGGATTTTGCCGATTTTATCGCATTTTCACAGGGCTATGGAACAACCCAGACCCAGTTTGATTTAAATGGGGATGGCGCAGTCAATTTTCGGGACTTTGTCATTTTTGCCCAATTCTACGGGCAGACAACCACCGCGCCAACCCCTCCGCCAACCACCGACGCTCCCGTTGGCATTGAAGTTGGGATGCAAGCTCCTGACTTTACGCTGAGAACCCTCACTGGGGAATCGTTCAATCTCTATGAACAGCGCGGCAAACCCGTGCTTCTCAACTTCTGGGCAACCTGGTGTGGCCCCTGTGTTGCTGAAATGCCCGACATGCAAAAGTTGCAAAATACTATGGGCGATTCCATCCAGATCGTCGGTATTGACCTGCGAGAATCGCGTAGCCTGGTGCTGCGTTTTGTCACAAGATATGGCTACACCTGGACTTTTGTTCTCGACGCGGTGGGAGAAGTGAACAATGCGTATGAGAACACTGGTATTCCCAGGTCCTTTTTTATTGATGCCAAAGGTGAGATTGTCCGCGTATTGCGCGGTGGCCCTCAAAGATACGAAACGTTCTTAGAAGCGACGCGAATGGCGATTAATAATTAAAGGCGGTGAGACGTGAGATATTCTCTTTCAATTCTATTGCTTGTGTTTTCCTCAGCGGTGCAGTGTGAGGAGGACTTGCCGCAGCGCGAAGCGGCTCCTCGTCTGGCGGTGTTTCCACTACTTTCAGAGAAGGATCCCGATTACGGGGTTTTTATGGCTGACCGATTGGTAGATGAGTTGATGCGGCATCGGGATATTCCCGCCTATCAGGGGCGCTGGTTTGAACTGGTGGAGCCTGATACGATTCCACGGATCAAGATGAAGGGGATGGTGGAGACAAAACAGGCGTTGAAAGACTATGATTTGTTTTTGTTGAAAACAGCGGCCCGTGCAGAGCAGGCGTTGATCGGATTTGTTTCTGATGCCGGGACGCGCACATTGCATGTGTGGATTGTGGATCTGGATACTGGAGAACCCATTTGGACGAGCAAGGCGCGGGATGATGTCGAATGGCAGTGGATCTATGCCCAGCGCGATATTGGAGAGATTGCACTGGGCAATTTGATGGCGCAACTCGGGTTTCAGGAAGCCAATCGGCACGGGCGGATGATGCGGTCAGATGAGTGGCCGTTGCAGGCGGTATTCTCACCTTTGCATACTTCGCAAAAAGCACTGGTGGGCGGGTATGAGCGGTTGATTAGAGAGGGTATAATAGGTGATGGGTTATTTGATGGATTGGATATGTCACAGCGAGTAGGCGCGCGTCTGAGTGCTGCTGAGCGAATGCTGTTGGCGCATAGATCAGATGCTGTTTTATGCGGTAGTTTGATGGCTACTGGCAAGGACAATGCGATCAATGCTGTGGGGGTTGCACTGCGGCTGATTGATACGTCTTCCGGTCGTATCTTATGGGCGGGTAGTGCCAATGGTCGGCGCGTCTGGCGCAAGGATCGGTTTGACGATTTGTCACAGACTATTGCCACGGATCTGGTCGCGGGATTGGCAAAGGTTAAATCGGGTACTCAGACAGATGCCTGGGCAAATCAACCGGAGCCGCAAGACGGACCGGGCTGGGTAAATCGGGGGATGGTCGCGCTGGCGCGCGATTTCGTATTTTTATCGCGCTATAGAGGCGGATACGACGCACGCAGATTTGTATTACCAGATGGCGTCGGTGTATTTTGATATCGGTACGGATCAGTGCGTGGATATGGCGTATCGGGCGATTGCGATTGATTCGACGTATAGCGCGCCCTATCAGTTGTTGGGGGATTGGTTTGCGCGCGATGATTTTTACGCATTGTCTCAAGACAATGCAACAGCCGCAGCGTATTATACGCGCTATTTGTCCCTGGAACCGGATGATGTTGATGCGGTGACAAAGCTGGGCGCTGTGTTGTTGCGTATGGAGGATCAGCAGGCGATCGCGCGACAGATTTTCAAGAAAAGCCGATGTTTTTACATCGGCTTTTTAATATTTGGCACTGTTTTTCGCGCGTTTGTTTACCACCTGTGTACGTAATGTCCCTGACCGGAAAACCACAGGGCATCGACAATAAAAGACAGCGCGACTCCCAGGCCATAACCGGTAAGCAGGCCAATAAAGAAGGGCTGAAAACGACGATAAGCAGAGACACCGCCAAAATGCAGTACGAACAATTTGAATGCCCAAATAATAAAAATAGAGACCTGATTGCTGCGGGCGACATTGGTGCTGCAAACAGTCAGGCCAATGGGGTGCAGGGGCCACCAGGGAAAGCGATATTGTAAGAATGTGAGGCATCCCATCAATGCTGCACCGCCGCCAAAAAAGCCCAGTCTTTGCCAGTCGGGATCAAAGGGATTGACAATTTTGCTGAGAATCACCGGATAGATCCGATTGATACCCGATTTGAGCGGAATGTCGTTAAAATTGAAAGCTCCCCTTTCATAACCTAGGGGTATGACATATACAATAAACGCCAGACAGCCGACGACTAATCCCAAAAAGACCGCGCCTAAAAGTTTGCGGTGGTCGGCTTTGATCCATTCGGATAGTTTGGCGATATGGATTAATGCGGGCATAAACAGACCGCGAATATAATTGGTGAGTGCGTAGGAGAGGGCGAGCGATGTCATCGTGGGCATCGAAAGGGCGTGTGCGCCCAGAGAATAAATGGTGAAAACCTGTGCGCTGATTGGGGCTTGCACAAAAAGGATGCCAGTTTGCGCGACGACACGCGCCACGCCTACGTAAATGACAAAGGTGGTTACAATGTAAAAGGCGATTGTTGAGGGGGCCATGCCGGATTGATACAACCAAAAAAAAATAAAAATTGTTCCAATAAGTAGTCCTAAAATAGCGGTGCGGTAAGATAAGAGTTCCCGGGTGTCGTCAATGGGGTGTTGTGGATTGATGGCTTTGAGAAGGACTGCTTTGAGGTGATGGCGAGAGATATACAATCCCCAAAAAACGAAAAAACACAGAGCGCCAAAACACAACCAGCCCGCGCCGGAAAAGTGAAGCGCACCATAAGGGTCGCCGCGGCCGGACATGTCAAATCCAATGCGATTTAAGAGGCCACCTGGGATTTGGTAAAAAAGGAGATGGAAGAACCACATGCTGAAAAGCACGTCGAGGTTGGCAAAATAGGCAAATCCCATGACGTAAATATTGAACCGGGGAAAGATAGGGGGATAACCTTTGGCGAAATAAAAAAAGGGAAGTGTCAGTTTAATATCGGGCACGATAGGCCAGAAGAAATGGAGAATATTCCAGGCGAGAATGCCAGAGGAAAGAGCGAATCCCGCCCAGTAGAGACCTCTGTACTGCAAGGGGTTATCGCGTGTTTGTTCTGGAGAAACAATATGCAGGGTCGGACTTAACAGAGGAAATGCCAGACGTTCATTTTCAGACCACTGGCGGCGCAAGATAACTGCAATACAGGCCGAAACAAAGACAATGGCGGCGATGAAAACAAGCCACCAAAAAAGGGGTGCGCCCCATATAGACCAGGGGATTGGCGTGCCGGGCAGTGCGCCTTCGTAAAAATCGCGCATTGCGCCGTTGGTATTGGGGGGTACCAAATAGGTGGAAAGGTGGGCGTGAAAGAAGTCCGCCCAGCGGTTTTCTGGCGTGGCAAAATAATACGGGGTAGCAATGGTCCCAAAGAGAAAACCGAGTACACCTGATCCGGGCACGACACCACCTGCAAGTCCCATTGCAATGATGACGAACTGTTCAGAAGGGGTTAAAAGAAGGGTGGGGTTCCAGGCTGATAGTAGGGGGGTGAGCAGGTAGCGTATGAGGAGAAAGAGGATGAATACTGCGACCGGAAAGTGACTGAGGTTCATGCGCGATGCCCGCACGATGTACTCTGAATAGGGCATCCAGAGGTTGATCAGGACAACGAGCGCGAGACCCAATACAATGGCGCGAAGGCTTACGCCACTTGTCTTGGGTTTGGACAGGTATTCTGATTTGTATTGAGAGACTGGCGTTTTTGCCATAGGTTTGATCGATTGCTTATGGCGGAGAATATGCCTCAGATGGCAGCGATGTGGGGTCGGTTTGGTCACCGATGGCTTGTTCGTCTCGCCAGTTGGGGTTGTAGCGTTCTCCTGGCATGGTGGCGTGGATCATTTCATAAACGCCATCTCCGAGGCGATCCAGAAATACAAACTCGTAGTAGTTGAGGTGTTCGTAGGTCCAAATTTCAAAAGCTTTGCCGGTAGCACTAAACGGACTGCGCTCAATGTCTGTTGGCAGGCCATACTTGATGTGGATGCGCCCCTGATCGGTATCCGATCCCTTTTGTCCTGGACGCGCAGAGAAGCGTTCGTCTGCATAGCGGATGCGCTTGAAATGTTCGGTGGCAAATTCATTTTCGGGCGTTAGAGGCGTTGGATCATGTTTTTTCCAGAAAGAGAGAATAAATTTCACTTTCTCGGCCGTGCTCAAGGAGGCATAGGTTTCTCGTTCAGCTTTTGTGGCGATGTAGCGGATTTGTTTGTAATAGCGTTTTAAAGAGGCGGGGTCTGTTGCCAGTGTGGGTTTTTGCACATCTACAATTGAAAAGGTTCTCTGGCGCGTGGTCATTTTGCCAGTGCCATTATCGCGGGTAGTGATTTGCAGTACATAATGCCCTGGCGGTACACCTTTGAGATCGAGAGATTCGGTTTTAATTGCAGTTGTGCCGGGTTTGCGGTAGCGCGCTGAGGGAAAGTTTTTGATCCGCTGTCCCGCGGTATCCAGGAGGGTATAGGCGAGGTCAAAAGTTGCAGCGCGTCCCTCGCCTTCGGCAAGGCCATACAGTTCAAAGTAGATGTTTAAGGTCGTGTCTATTGACCTGCGCGTATTGGGAATGATTTTGAACCCATTTTTGACCAGGCTGCTGCTGGTCTGTGAGTTCTCGGCGTCAATTCGATGGGCAAACTGGATGTCGCTCATGATCAAGGCGGCGCTGTCAAATTCGGGCATTGTAAAGGCAAGTTCACAGGTGCCTTCAGCATTGGCCTGCAAATCTTTCAGGCGAACGCGACCCCGGTAGGTGCCGGGAGCGATTCTGAAGCGCAACGCCTCTGTAATCATTTGGTCGCGCAGATCTATTCCCACGCCTGTGACAATCTGTTTTTCCCATTTGAAGGGAATGGTATCGCGCTCGGTGTAAAAGGTTGCTTCTACGCGGTAGGTGGCCCGTTGGCGGTCATTTGATTCTTTAAATGTGAGGTGCTGGCAAAGGCATTGGAGATATAGTTCGCCATAGTTCAGGCTGTCTGGCGCATAAAACCCAGCTCTATCGACCCAAAATGGGATGGCTCCCTGTGCCATAACGGGGATATCTTCGCCTGAAATTGGTGCGATGAGAGCCAGCGCGAGACACAGCGACAAAAGGACCTGTTTCATATCGCGACCGCTTCTTAGAAGGAACCGCCAATGGTTATCCGATAGGTGGGGTCCAATAGCTCTCCCATATCGCTATACGCAAAGTCCAGGGTAAAGGGACGCTCATTGAGCGCGTATTTGAGGCCAAATCCCAGGGCAAAACTCTCGGTGTCGTTGTTGAATTTCCAGCCGCCGCGCAGTGCGAGAATATTGTGCAACCAGAGTTCGGCGCCTGTGTGAATGCGGCCTTCGAAATCCACAAAAAAGGCATTCTCCGCAGCTACGGTAAGTGAAACTGGATCGCCCAGATTGCCGTAGAGTTCCATTGAAGCCGCGATGCTGTAGATGAGGGGGCGGAAGGCTGTGTCATCGATAATGACGATATCCTGTCCGAAATTCTTTAGTGTCATGGCCAGTCGCAAAGAGCGGAATCCGGTGTAAAAGAGCGTGCCTATCGAGATATCCAGGCCGCTGTTGACATCGGTATAGAGCGTCTCTCGAATATATCTGCCCTGGGCGCCAAATGACAATCTGTCGGTGAATTTGATGGCATAGGTCAGGCCAACAGCAAAGTCGCTGTCTTTAATGATATTGCCCGTGCCATTGGGCTGAAAAATGGTGGTTTCTTCAAATTCATCGGGTGTGAAAGACAAGACCGTGATGCCTATGGCCTGTGTTCCCAAATTATAGGCAAATGCACCTGAATAAAATTGGGAATTGACCATCCAGTTGTTGTATCCCAGGCTAAAAGCGGCGCGATTGATTTGCGTGATGCCCGCTGGATTCCAGAACATGGCATCGACACCTGTGCCCACTGCGGTGTAAGCATCGCCCATAGCAACTGCGCGCGCGCTTTGAGAGACTTTGAGGAAGGTGAACCCGGCATTGCCGAGTTTTTTTAACCCGGCTTCTGCGCCTGTTGCCGATAGGACAAAGGCAGTGAAGACCAGGATGAGCGTTGTTTGTAAGCGTTTCACGTGTATCTCCTTTGTACTATTTGATGATCATAAACATCCCGGTTTGCTTTTTGCCCGTTTCACCAGCAACCAGAGATTCTACCACATAGTAATAGCGTCCGGCGGCGACGCGCCCGGAAAATGTGCGCGTGCGCTGATCCCAGGTGGCTTCGCCCCTATCGGGG
Organism: Candidatus Latescibacterota bacterium; assembly: GCA_965205975.1. Taxonomy (GTDB): domain Bacteria; phylum Latescibacterota; class UBA2968; order UBA2968; family UBA2968; genus VXRD01. The sequence continues at coordinate 2,000,822 of OZ242195.1, read as the reverse complement.
TCGGTGGCGCGTTGCGGGTGATTGATGACGGCGATTAGATCTCCGGAGATAGAAAAGATGGAGATTTTGGCCTTTCGGGGAATATTGACAAAGCGAATATTGTTGCTGGCGGGTGGATACCGGTGATCGGCGTCTCCCGGATCGTCTCGAAAAGGATTGGGTACCACGCGCACCTGTTCGGCTAGCGCGTCTTTTTCAGCGGTTGCAATCACAATGGGGCTTCTCGAAACATTCATGCGCTGTTCCGGTGCACTGTGCCCGGATTCCAGAGATGGAATGGATCGGCCTGTGCCGTTCCAGTCGCTGTGCCCGGAATCGTACGTGCGCACCGAATACCAGTATCTGAAACCAGGCACTGAATTTACGTCTCGATAGGTGTAGGTTCCCCCATCGGCGTAGGAGATCGTGGGAGAAGTCCAGGGCGTGCTGGGGGCATACTCCGTGTTGGTCGGGGTAGTTCCCCTGGGGATATCGGCCACGAGTTCCCAGGGTCCCAGATGGTTGTTTTGGGTGCGATAGACCCGGTAGCCCTGCACATCCAGGGCTTCATCGCCCGTGTAATCCGGGTCAGGGGACTTTTCTGCTCGGTCAGACCAGGTGATGGCGTTGTTCCCGTTTTCGTCGCTATCTACAAATACGGCAACATCGGGAGGCGCGTCTGGCAGGTCGTAATTGTTGTCGTAGGCAAATTGCGCGCGTTCCAGATGTTGTGCCATCGCGCGTTCGCCGTCGGCTACCTGGCTCTGGTTGCCCTGGCGCGCCCATTCGTAAACATCCATGGGACTGCCGCCGGGACCGGCAAATTCAGCACCCGATCCGGCGACCCAGGCGACCACGACTTTGGCTTTTTCTCCGGGAGCCAGATCATAAGGTCCATAAGTATGTGCGAAGGTTACGCGGCTGATATGGTCGGGGTTGGGTTGATCGGCTGGAACTCTACCCAAACCAATAAATTCATTGTAGAGGTTCTCGTCGCTATTCAGATTGGTAATGTCTGGCGTGTCCCAATCGAAGCGCCCGAAGATCTCCCACCAGTTGGCGAAGGCGGGCTGGTCCATTGTTTTGGGGGCCACGTAGGTCTCGGTGTCGTTGGTGAACCCGTCGGTGGGGTCGTAGTCGAGGGGTGCCAGGCCGATGTACTGGAAAGCCATGAGTTCACCGTGGTTGAGCTGGCCCCGGTTGATATAGGCTGCCTGGGCGTTGTTCTTATCGAAAGGCTGGCCCGTGTCGTCTCCGGAAGAAGAGAGCAGATCGCTGTCATAAACATAAGAGATTTTTTTCCCCCGAAGTGCGGGCAAGCCATCGAAATTGGATGCTTCGCTGTATTTGTACCAATCGTCCAGGATGATCGGGTCGGAATACGCCCACGGTACAGTCTGGTTTTGCCAGCGGTGTCCGGCCCACGATGGGGCCAGGTTATTCACAAAGGCGAAATAGACATCCTGGTGATCAACGGGTAGCCCTGCATCGGGTATGCCGTCTCCGTTGTTATCTCCGGTGTTTTCGATGATGACTTCGAGAATAATAAAGTCGTCGTAGTCCGGATAGCTCCACGCTCTGGCTTTGCGGGTAATGGTGAGGCCGCGTTCTGTCGTCCATTTGGAGATGATGATTTCTTCGGCCTCGTTGTCGTTGGGAATGTAACGTCCGTAATCGTAATTGTGGATTTCGATGGGTTCGTCGGCCACCAGTGCAGGTGCTCCTGGCCAGTAATTGGCCGTGGTATTGCCCGTGAGGAACGACCGGGTTTCAACGCCCAGATCGCGCTCTGGACCCGAAGCGGCATCGTAGATCATTTCAAAGATGTCGTCGGTATTGTAGCGTGGGTTGGAGGTGGATACATTATATGATCCACCTTCTCTGGTAAAAACCCAAAAACCCTCGCCCTGGCTGGTGTGATAGCGGTGGTCGTTGTCCTGCCCAATGATCCAGTATTCGGTAAAATCGCGTTCCCCAATGCCCCAGCCGGGATACATCAAGCCGGCATCTGCGCCCAGGCGGCTGTCGTCGCGCAGGCCCTGGGTGCCAGTATTGCGAAAGGTGGCCCAGAGCTTGCCCCGGGTCAAGTGGCGTTGAAGTTCGGGTTGCTGGGCATAGATTTCGGATGCAAATATCAGTACGCATAGAACGCCCATCCATCCGATGTGTTTCAATGGATACATGTTATTGCTCCTCAGTTAAAATCCGAGCTGGAGACCTACGCTGATCTCTCGAGGTCGTCCTGCCCAGCGGTGGTATTCTTTGGTATCGCCGTATTGGATATAATTGTTGTCCGTGGGTTTGGGCATGTCCATGCCGTAGAGATACCAGAGTTCGGCCTGTGGGCCCTGATTGTGTCGATCAAACCAGGGACCGCGCCAGAAATATTCGGTGGCCGGGTCGCGCTGGTTGAAGAAGTTGTACACGTTCATAAACAGGGTGGCTTCGGTTCGACCTGTGCGGAAGCGTTTTTCCAAAGACAGGTGGGTCTTGGTTTCCATAGGTCCAAATCGCTCGACATTGCCCTGTGTGGGATGCGGAATGCTGATTCGGCGTCCCGTTTTCAAGGTGTTGATCAAATTGAGTCTGAAGCCGCCGAGGGCTGGGCCGTAATGCATTGGCGTTTCATACGTAAACGCGATTTTCATGGTGCCGCGTCGGTCGCCAAAACCAGCGGTTTCTGCGCGGCCCCCGCGACCCGCACTGCGATCAGAGGTGGTGTTGCGGGTGAAGTAAAAGACGCCTGGAAGATTTTCCACTTCCTGAATCTCGCTGTCGGTCAGCGGATTCCAGTCTGGGTTGGTGCCTTCTCGGATGGTCTGGATATAGCGGTCTGCCTCGGCACCGATGTCCTGAATCTGCTGCGATGTGAGCGGCACTTTTGCTTCTGAACCGTCGTCGCTGGCATTGACTACGCCATCGCCATTGGTGTCTTTGGTGTGCTGGACGAAATAGAGATCGGATGCGACAAATTGCGAGTTGGGGAAGTAAATAATCCGGTTGATTCCCGCATTACCTCCCGACTGCCACTGGTGGTTGTACGCGACCTGGAAGGAGAAGTTCTGGCTGAAGTCCTTTCGCAGGCTCATTTCAAATCCGCGATTGTCTGTAAAGACATAGCCCAGCGGTGTGTTGCGCCCCACCTGACTTTTGCGACTGGGATCTCGCCACAGGGCATTGCCAAATCGAACCTGACCATCTACACTTTGCTGATAAGTCGTAAAGCTCAGGACATAATCCTGATAGAAGTTCCAGTCTGTACCCACCTCGAAATTGGTGGAGCGTTTGTAGTCGAGATGGGGGTTGCCCGTAGTGGCTCGCTGGTTGTTTTTGTTCAGCCATTCGGTATCGTCGATCTGTCCATTGTTGTTGAAGTCTTCGGGAGGGGCAACGCCGCGCCATTCATAGGAATAGAGGTGCCAGAATCCGGGCATCTGGTGAAAGATACCGTAGGAAAATCGAATGATGGCACTGGCCGTAATGGGGTGTGAAACACCCAGGCGAGGACTCCATGCCGATTTGGTCGATACAGAGGTGCGCGGCATAAATTTGCGCTGTCGCGACCACGAGTTGGTCATGGGGGCTCCGCCCCAGGCATTGTTGGCAAGTGGAGAGTAAAAATCGCCATTGTGGTCATGTCTGTCGTAGCGGATGCCCAGGTTGACGATGATGCCTTCGAATTCCATTTTGTCCTGGAGGTAGAAGGCGGATTGGATGGGGTTAATGGGTTCGCCCATTTCGTAGGGCACGCCCGCGAGCTGATAGCGCGATTTGCCCGCCTGAGGCCAGTTGATCTGGTTCCACCAGTAGGTGTGTCGCGTCAGGTCAATGCCGGTTTTGATGAAGTGGTTCTTGTTGATCTGGCTGGAATAATCGAGTTTGAAGTTGAGGCGGGCGCGATGGTCGTTGATCCAGATGGAGACCCGCCTGGGGCCAATGGTGAATACCCCGTCCTGATCTTTTCTGAGCGGTTCTGTAATGCCGCCGCCAAATTGGCTGGTGACACCGGGCACATTGGTCGTGTCCGTGGCGTCCCGGTAATAGGATAGCCGGGCTTCGTAAAAAGTTTTGTTGCTCAGGGTATGCGTGAGGGATATGTATGCCAGGTCGTGTTTGACGTTGGCGATGCCCGCGCCAGCTTCTTCTGCGGGCAGGAAAATGTCGATGCCCTGAAGTTCTCGACCAACGGTGCGTTTGACGCCCTGTACCCAGCTTTCACCCTCGCCAACTTGATAGGCTTCGTGGCGTGCATAAACCCCACCGACTTTAACCTTTATGTTGGATTGTACATCCCATCCCAGCTTGTAGGTGCCTTTGATGTTGTAGGGCGATTCGATCCAGCGGGCGGTTTGTGGAGATGTTGAGACGGCCTGATGGAAGATGCCGCGTTTGGTGGGGGAGGGAAAATGCGAGGCTTGCCCCTCGTGCTGTGCGGTGACAAAAAAGGAAGCATTTCCCAGCAATGGACCCGAGAGAGCCCCATCGACTTCATAACCGTGAATGCCGGTATAGTCCGTGCGCTCGTGCGCCAGGCGGGTGATGTCGTCGCCCGTTCCCATCTGGCGGTCTGGACCGGGGTCTGTGTATGTTTCATTTTCCCAGGTCGCATCGCCCCATTTCATTCTGCCTTTGTGGATGGGACTGTCATAGACATTGCCACCCCAGTGTTTTTTGCCGGGCGGAATATAGGTGAGGCGGCTCTTGCCGTGAAAATTTTTGCCGCCTTCGCGGGTGATGATGTGAATGGCACCGGATGTGGCATTGCCGTATTCGGCCTCCATTCCGCCAGTGATGACGGTAATTTCTTGCACGGCGGCACTGTTGACACCGACAAATTGAACGTCGCCCCGGGCAGTGCCCGCATCCATGACAACGCCATCCACATAGACAAGTGTTTCCGAGGTGCCGCGGTTGCCCTGATAGCTGCCGCGAATGGCGGGTTCGTTGTTGTCGAGAGAGACACCGGCCTGAAGGCTCATGAGTTCTGAGGTATTTGCCGCTGTAGATAGCCGATCAATCGCATCACCGCCCATGATGTATTTGCTCGTGGTTTTGTCTTTTTCCACGGGTGGGCGTTCGGCCACGACTGTGAGCTCGGCTAATTCGACTGTGGTTTCTTTGAGTTCAAAGTTGAGAGGCGTGGTGAAATCCGTTTTGACCGATACATCGCTCTGGGTTTGATTGGTATATCCGATAAGCGAGGCCGTGAGTGTGTATCTTCCCGGCAGGATATTGATGATAAAATAGCTGCCGTCGGCATCTGCCACAGCACCGAGTCGCGTGCCTTCTACGATTACATTAGTGCCGGGAAGCGGATTGCCCCGATCGTCTTTGATGATACCAGCGATTTTACCCGTGGTGCCTGCCTGGAGGTGAGAGGCTAAACACAGAAGTGTGAAAATCATAACGATTCGTTTCATTCGCGGCTCTCCTTAATTTAAGTTGAATTTGATACCTGCACCGATATCAATGAGGTTGAAGGGATATGTTTTTTCAATGCCCCAAACAAGGAAAGGGCGCAACTCCCCCATTACAACATTATAGCGTACACGCACATCTAACGCGGCTTTGTCTCCCATACCGATTTGAACCCCGCCGCCAAAGCTGGCACTAAAGGCTGTGCGCGTGTCGTTGATGGGTTCCAGGAGGATGGTTGGGTCGGGGGGCGCACCGGCACCCGATGGTGTTTGACCGGCAAAGATCAGACCGCTGACTTTGCTGGAATAATCGTGAAGGCCCGCGCCAAATGTGAGATAGAGCGTTGTGCCCTGGCCAAACCCCTGTTCCCGCAGTGCAAATAGCCAGTTGGCATTGATGCTGTTAATGGTCATGTTGGCTTCGGCCTGTGGGCTGGTGTACTCTTTACCGTCGCTGAAACTGAAGGTGCGTGTTTCAAGGCTGCCATTGTTAAAGCGGGCATGGTGAAATTCTACTTCGGCCATCTTGCGCTTGTGATAAATATAATGCGCTGTGCCTCCAAATTTTGTACCACTATCGTACATATCTTTGAAGTTAAAGACGGGAATGTAGAAGTCGAAAAATCCGCCAGCGCCAAAAGCACCTTCTCGTGCTGTTGCCTGCGCATTTGGCAACAGCACGACAATGCATAAAATCGAGAATACATTTTTCATTTGACCTCCCTATATGATATTATTTTTTATTTTGTTCTATAATTTTAAAACTTATTTAAAAAATAAAATATTTTACTTTAATATATTAAGGAACTTGATTTTCAAATGCAAGCGAAATGAATTCTGTCCGACATATTGTAATCACTAAAAAAAGAACGGCAAACTGCTGAAAAGTTGCCGTTCTTTCCTTTTTAAATGATTGTATTTTGCGGTCGTTATCACGCTTTTCGATATACTGTTTTGCCTCCCACAATTGTCTCCATTATATCAATATCCTTCACATCCAATATATCTCCTGCGAATGGATCTGATTCTAAAACTACGAAGTCCGCCAGCTTGCCAACCTCTATCGATCCTTTTGCATCTTCTTCAAAATTCTGCCAGGCAGCGTCAATAGTGATTGCCCGAAATGCCAGTTCAAGATCGATCCGCTGTGCTTCGCCCATGCACTGTCCACTGCGCGATAGGCGGTTCACTGCGGACCAGACGGAAAAGAGCGATTTGGTAGGTGTTACTGGCGAGTCGTTGTGGATGGTAAAGCGGATTCCACGGTCGGACGCCGATTTCAGTGGGCTGATTCGATGCGCGCGCTCGGGTCCCAAAAAGATCGCTTCGTGGCGGTCGCCCCAGTAATAGGTGTGCTGAACAAAAAAAGAGGGGGTTACGCCCAGTGTCTGCATTTTATCGAGCTGATCTTCTCTGACTGTTTGACAGTGTTCTATGCGATGCCGCGTATCTGTGCGGGGCGTTTTTTGTTGTGCCTGTTCGTAGGCAGATAAAATATCGTCGATTGCCGCGTCTCCATTGCCGTGTATCGCAATCTGCTTACCAGCTCTATGAGCTTCATCTACCATCTCTACCAATGCTTCTCGGCTTCGCATCGGATAACCGCGATACTGAGTATCGCCCATAAATGGTTCGTGATAGGGTTTGCTCAGATAACCCGTATAGCCCTGGATTGATCCATCCTGAAACATTTTTACCGCACCCAATCGCAAGCGGTCTGTTCCAAAGCCCGTTTTTAATCCGCTTGTCTCCAGAATCGACTGCTGACCGGGCTTGCTTTTCCCGGTCATGCAAACCATGCGCAGGGGTAGCTTGCCGCTGTCGATGGCTGTTTGCAGGCGCGCAATGTCGCGGCGAGTACAGCCAGCGATTACTACGGAGGTTACGCCTTCACGGACATATTCATTTACCGCGATCTCCAATCCCTCAAACCACTGGGCTTCGTCCAATGGGGGGATCAGATTTCTCACCGGGCGCATTGCGGTCTCTTCCAGGACACCATCCGGCTCACCCGTGATGAGGTCTTTGCGAATCACGCCACCCGTTGGATTGGGCGTGTCGGAATGGACTCCGGCGCGTTCTAATGCGCGTGTGTTTGCTGCAGCAAAATGGCCTGAGGTGTGGACGATGCAAATCGGATGGTTCTGCGAAGCGCGATCCAGGTCTGTTCGTGTGGGGTGTCGTTTCTCCTCCAGTAAGGTATCGTCGTAGCCTCTGCCCAATACCCACTGGTCCTCTGGTACGTCTTTGGCGCGTTCTGCCAATAGCTGGACAATATCATCGATTTTTTCCACGGGTCCCATCGGCGGAGAATTGCAATTTACAGAGGAAACAGCCACGAGGCCCGCGCTTGGAAAATGTCCATGTGTGTCGTAAAATCCGGGTAGCAGGGTTTTTCCCGCCAGGTCGGTAAGTTCGGTGTTGGGACCTGCAAGGTCGATAATTTCACGATCAGATCCCACAGCGCATATAGATCCTTTCAACACGGCAACCGCAGTCCCTTTGTGATCGGCCATGGTGATCAGGTTGCCATTGTAAAATATCCTGTCTGGCTGCAGGTTGTGAATTGCTTTCATTGTATCCTCTCCGAGAGCTACTCTTTCTCATTTAAGGGCGGGTCGTCTATTGTTCGATCTCTGAAATTTTCAATTCGGTGGAATGTCATATAATTCGCATCATGCGCGTTGTGCGCGCCGCCCAGGCCATCGTCATAAGCTGTGCGAGATGCCACGATTAGATCGTTTTCTTCAAATTGCCAGTCAACGTATTGAAATGCGTGTTTATCTGGATCGGGATGGTGCAAGATCACGGATTCGATTCGCCAGGTTTGCAAATTTTCAGACGAGGTCAAGACCAGTATATTTCGGTATGCTGGCGGATTGGTTTGTTTGCATCCCAGCGACCAATAGCGCTGTGTTTGATCGTCAAATCGAATTGTGAATTTTACACCGCCACCCGGGAAATCGATCAGGTCTCTGTCCCGGTCGTGTGTCAGTGTTTTTCCATCTTCCGAGATGTGCAAAATAGCCGCTTTATCGCTTCCCGTCTGTATCTCTTCGGGCGAGACATTTCGTAGATTTGAACGCAAGATGTTTACCAGTTTGTTATCTGGCGTGATCGCGATATTGCCTTCAATCCACTGTGAACTTGACCAGAGGTGTTGATACGCTTCGCTGAATCGCCAATTTTTAGCCTGGAGCAGGTCTGCATCTTCGGGTACGGAAAGAACCTGCGCTTTCCACTCTTCTCGCGGACCATGTGCCAATTCAAATGCGCGCCAGAGATATCCATTGTGGGCGACGACGGGCATTGGGGCACAGTGATAGCGATCCTCAGTAGAGATTTGTCCGGTGCGTTTGTCTTTTGGTACTGTCCAGGTTTTACCCCCGTCCGTAGATCGCCGAATTACGGCATAGCCATATTCGCGGCTTGTGCCGAGCAAATAGAGGTCGCCTTTGTGCAAAAAAAGGTTGGACCACCACTGACCGATCAGTTCGGATATTTGAGTCCAGGTTTCCCCTTTGTCGCGCGAACGAAATACAGCCATGCGGTCGTAATTTGTGCCCGGTCCAAAAAGATCATAGGATGCGATATAATCGCCGTTGGGCATGATGACGATGCTCGGGCTACCCACGTATTGTTTTGTACTGGCGGGTCTGTGATCAATCACAACGCCAGGGACTTTTGAGTGGTCGGGTTTTAAAGACAAGTTTATCTCCTTAGTTATCCATCCGATTATGGCTGGTTTGAACGCCAGCAGCTTTGTCTATGGATAATGCACCTGCTGTGCCGTTTCCGATTCGGTTGTTGCTCAATAAATTGCCACTGCCTGTGCCGTTCCAGCGGATGGTTGAAACGGTTTCTTTTTGTTTCCGCCTTTCGAGTAGTGTACATCCGGTGATGCTGGTGTCGTCGGAGTTGGATACGTATATTGCGCTGGGATAGCCGTCCAGGGTCTGGCAGCCGTTTACAGTGAGTCGGGCGCAACGGATAATTTCCAATAGACCCTGACGATCGTCTTCTTCATCCTGAATGCCTTTGAATTCTTGAAGCGTTGATCCGCTCATAATACTGTCTGTGCTGTTTATAAATTGGACGCCAGTGCAGCGCGAGGGACCGTAATCGGGATTGTGATCAAAGCTGTTGCTGCCGATTACGATGTTTTGCGCGTGTTCCACCAGGAGGTTTCTGTTGACTCCATTGTAGATCGCATTTCCCGTGATGGTGACGCCTCTGGCTGCAATGAGGTGGATGTTATTTTGTTGCGAGCCGATCAAATTTCCCGCGATGGTGAACATGCCTACTTTGTTATTCGTTTGGGGAGAGTGGCCGATCATCAATATATTCGCGCCTCCTGGCGAGGGTTTTGCCTGGATGGTGTTGCCCGATATGGTGCCTTCGCGGACTGAGGAGACTCCGTCGCTGGTGTCGATCCAGATGTCTGCGGATCGGTCTGTTTCTTTGTCGAAGTTGTATTCGATGTCGTTGCCGGTGATTTGCAAGTTGCGGATTTGTGAGCCGATGATTTTGATGCCTCCGCGTTTGCAATAGCTTATGTGGGAACCCGTTACGATGATTTGATGTAGATCTACATGGTCGAGAAAGATGCCTGCACCGCGGTTGTCGTGTATATGGCAGTGGGAGATAAGCACATTTCGGGCGCGGGCGCGTATGTGGATGGCGTGGTTTAGCTTCCTCAAGAGTACGCCTTCAAAGGTCGCCTGCATGGTGCCTGTTAGCAAGAAGCCATCTGCTTCCGGGTGTTTGCCTTCGATCTCCAGGTTTGATATTGTGGGCATTCTTTCGTGGGTCCAGACGCGCGGCTCAAAGGTTTTGGGATCGGCTGATCGTCTGTGTGTGCCCGTGATGTGAAAGGCGGGTCCTGCACTACCCATGAGGATTTTTGCTGTGCCTCCTGATCCATCTATGCTTATCCGTCCGCTGTCGGCTAAGTTTACGTTAATCGTGTGAGTAATGAGATAGTCGCCTTTTGGAAATTGTAGCGTTCCATCTCCTTTTGCCAGCGTGTCTTCAATTGCTTTGGTATCGTCGGTGATCCCATCCCCTCTGGCTCCGAATTCTCTCACATTGCTCATGGTTTCCCGCCTTTCTGGTGATTGGAGATTTGTAGTATAGGCATCATGTATAGAGATTTATTCTCTGTCAAGCAGGGCCGTTTCGCAGGACTGGGCGTTTTTCAGTTGCTTCTGGCGAGTCCCGGTGATAGTTTGAAAGTCAATCCACACAAGTCCAATCTTCGAGGAGGTCACACTGTGAATCCTCTCACTTCGTTTGAAGATTCGCACCACGAACAGTTTATGGCTGAGGGATATCTGCGTCTGGGGCATCTCCTGTCGCCTGGGGAACTGGCTGCACTGCAGCAGCGCATTGACGATATTATGCTGGGGCGCGTCCGTTACGAGAATATGCGCTTTCAGCTCAATCCCAAAACGCCTGACGTCAGAATGGATCGCACGCTGGGGAATCAGGAGCCGACGCTCCATTATCGACGTATCGATGATCTGGAACAGGATCCGCTCTTTCTCACTTATATGCAGCATCCCCTTATCCGCCAGATTACCCGTCGCTATATCGGCGAAAATGTTTCGGTTTTTCGCTCTATGTTTATGAATAAACCCGCTGAGAGCGGTACGATTTTGCCCTGGCATCAGGATATCGGCGTGGGTTGGGGGATTGATACCAATCCAATTATCACGGTGTGGACGGGGTTGGATGCTGCCACTGTTGCCAGTGGCTGTATGCAGATTGTGCCGGGTAGCAATAATCTGGGTATTCTCAATGAGCGGCACTATACTTCTGAAGAGGATCAGGCCAGGTATGCCGGGCCAGAGGATGTGATCGATCTGGAGACCGAGGCGGGAGAGGCTATTCTGCTGCACAATTTTTTGCTCCACCGTTCGGCTCTCAATTCGACTCCGTCGTCCCGACGCGCTTTTAGTGCGACTTATATGGATGCGCGAACGCGTTCTTTGAAGACTGGTCAGACGTTTCCGCGCCTCTTTGGAGAAGGCGCACTCGATCCCGCGACTGTGTCGGGCAAAGCGTCCGATCAAGTGCAGGTTTTTCATGGGTGAGAGAAAAAAGGTATCACAAAAGCCGACGTTTACAAAAAGGTGCTTGTGTAAATATGGTGAAATCACTATAATTTAGATATGACCAGTGAGATGCTTAAGCCCGTCGAATGGGTCGGATCGAGTAAAGGGGACTTAAAGAAGTTTCCGGCTGCCGTGCAGGACCGGGTCGGTTTTGCCCTGTATCAGGCCCAGATCGGACTTAGGCACCGCGATGCCAAACCGCTCAAGGGGGTGGGCCCCCGTGTTTTAGAGGTCGTTTCCCGTCACGACGGCGATACCTACCGAGCGGTTTATACAGTCCGATTCAAGTTGGCGGTCTATGTCTTGCATGCCTTCCAGAAGAAAGCCAGGCGAGGTATTGAGACACCAAAACAGGAGATTGATCTGATCAAACGCAGGCTAAGGACAGCGGAACAACACTACAAGGATGTCTATGGCGAAAGGTAAAGCAATGAAGACAAAAGAGATCAATATCGAACGTGGAAGTGGTAACGTGTTCGCCGACCTGGGGCGACCTGACGCCGAAGCTCACTTACTAAAGGCAGAGCTTGTCACCCGCATTGACAAAATTATTCGTCAGCGCGGACTCAAGCAGGTCGAGGCTGCGAAATTGCTCGGTCTGTCCCAACCTGATGTTTCGCGTCTCCTGAGAGGGGACTTTCGTGAGTATTCCATGGAGCGTCTTTTGCGTCTGTTGACAGCACTTGGGCGTGACGTAGAAATCGTTATCAGGGAACCGGTATCTCATCGGCAGGGAAGGCTACATGTACAGGTAGATCAAGATCGTACTTCTGATCACCTGGTCTATAAGTAGGACACAGCGAGCGTTGCGATCCGTCGAGAGGTATAAAGTGTAGGTGAAGGAAAAAAAGAGTACTAAAAGCCGACGTTTGTGCGTTGGCTTTTTTTTCGGCTCGGCCTACTGCAATGAGTTTGAAAAAAGGTGTTTTTCAGGCTTCAATAACCTGTCCAAAAGAACAGGTTATTTTGGTACTTGAGGACGATGTATTGGGATTACAAAGAGGCTATTTTTTTACACATAACATATCGACACTATACTTTGAAGAAAGGTGCAGATGAGAATTTCAGTTGTCAGCAGTAGTCTCAATACCCATAGTCGCAGTAGGATGCTCGCTGCCATGTGCCAAACCGCTCTGGAGGACAAGGGCATTTCTGTTGACTTTATCGATCTCCGGCAACTTGACCCACCAAATTTCGACGACGATGAGATCTATTCCTCAGAGGTTTACCTATCGTGCCACAGAGTCATCGCAGCCGCAGATGCTGTGATATTGGCCAGCCCAGTGTACAATTGGGCGTGTTGCTCGGAACTCAAGAAATTTGTCGAGTATATAGGCTCCACGCCACAAGATGGTTCCCTCCGAGGAGCTTTCTACGATAAGATCGTCATGTTTGTCAATGCGGGCGGATTGCCACACAGCTATATGGCGTTTGCTTCGCTGGCAACATCTCTTATGCTGGATTTTAAGTGTATTATCAGCCCGTATAACGTGTATGTTCACGATGCCAATTGGGTTGAGGAAGGCAAACTCGATGATAAGAGGAAGGCGAGATTGAGCAAGTCACTGGATGTGCTGATTGAACTTGCAGAGCGACTCCATGACCGGTCTTATACCTCGAACTGGGAGATTTGAAGATGTTTTGATCTAATCAACAATACCAATAGCTCAAATCACAAAAGGCCGACGTTTGTGCGTTGGCTTTTTTTGTATGTGATGTTTAAGGAATGGAGTAGCCGTGTTCTGCGGTGTGTTGGGCGTATTGTTCGCGCAGGCGGTTGGTGATGGGACCGGGTTTGCCGTTGCCGATGGTGCGGCCATCTACTTCGAGGATGGGTGACAGTTCGCCCATGGTGCCCGTGGTGAAGCTTTCATCTGCTGTATAGACTTCGGTAAGCGATAGGTTGCGTTCGGTAACTTCGATGTCCAGGTCGCGTGCGAGGTCGATTACTACACCTCTTGTTATGCCGGGCAAGCAGGAATCCGCGTGGGGCGTGATAAGCGCCCCTTTTTTTATGATGAAGATATTGGTGGCATTGGTTTCGGAAACATAGCCGAAGATGTCGAGCATGATCGCGTCATCAACGCCTGCGACATTGGCCTCGATTTTGGCGAGGATGTTGTTGATCAAATTGTTGTGATGGATTTTGGAGTCGATGCACATGGGCGGATTGCGGCGAACAGAGGCGGTGATCAGACGGATGCCGTCTGAGGAATACACAGGGGGTTTCCATTCTGGTAGCACAATGAGGCAGGAGCCGTATTGATTAAAGTGCGGACTCATGCCCGATGAGGTTTTTTTCCCTCGCGTGAGCGTGAGCCGGATATGTACTTCATCGCGCATGTTATTGGCTTTGAGGGTTTCAAAGATCGCGGTTTTGATTGCTTCACGAGAGGGGATATCCGCAAAAGCCATGGCTTTGGCAGAGTCGAAGAGGCGGTCGAGGTGCGCGTCGAGTTGGAAGATTTTGCCGTTGTACACGCGCAGGCCCTCCCACACGGCATCGCCGCCCTGGACCGAGCTATCAAAAACGGATATTTTGGCGTCTTCGCGCGGGAACAGTTCACCGCCGACGTGGATGAGGATGTTTTCGTTTCGCGGGTCGGGTAATTGGATAGACACGGGGACTCCGTTTACTCAGCTTTGATGGCATGTGCGTAAAGCTGATCGTAATAGGGTTGACATTCTTCGAGGAGTGGTCGCAAATGATCGGGAAAGGGGTCGGTTTTGGGGCGATAAGGCTGAAAGCCAGTGGATTTGTGGACGTTGTGATACCAGTGTTTCGCCCATATTCCGTCTTCGGAGCGAGGTCCGGATTTCCAGGTGAACATTGCGGGGTCAAAGGGTATGTTGAGAGCGTCACAGAGTTTTGTGAGGACATGCCGTGGATTTTTGAGGAGTTCTCGGGAATCGAGTACGGGGTATTTTTGACCTGTGGCGTGAAATTCGCGCAGAAGCTGGGCTTGCATTTTGTAGCCCGTGTCGCGCAGGGTGGGGATTTTGAGCTGGTTGACGAGCGAGGGGAGCATGTCAACGGGGTCGCGCGTGAGCAGGACATTGTGGGTGTGTGCAAAAAAGTCGTGGCTTATTTCGACGAGGTGATGAGCCATCTGTTTCATAAAGAGCACGGGGCGATCACATGGGCCGAGAATGATATCGCGAATGACGTTTTCGCCATTGCATTCCATGGCGGACATGACTTCGTTTGCGCCCGGGTGTGCGGCAGAAGACACGCGTAAATAATGACCGTAGAGGGGTTCGTCGATTACGCGGGTGTCTGACCGCTGTGCAAATGAGTACATGAGGGCGGTTGAGACATTGCGGGGACCACTCCACATGTTTAGACGCAGGATATCAGGCATATCACATTCGAAAGACGGGTTTAAAATTGGGATCGGTGATGGCGTCGCGTTGCAGTGCGAAGGGTTCTATTGGATAATCTGTGTGTCCATCAATGGCGAGTTCGCTGAGGATTTTGCCCAGGATGCCAGAGAATTTGTACGCGTGTCCGGCGCCGACGCAGACGATGATCTGGGGATGCTCGGGGAGTGTATCGATTACGAAGTGGCGATCTTTGGGCATTGTGTAAAGACAGGTTTTGGTGTAGAGCTTTGGGCCGAGAAATCCGGGGATGTTTTCTTTGAGCCAGGCTTCCTGGCGACGTTCGCGTTCGGCATCGGGGTCATAGGTGCGCGTATCGGTTGTTACTGCGGGACCGGATGCGTCAATGCCGACTTTGGTGGCGACTTCGCCATAGATGGGGAATCCGTAGATGGATTCGTCGGCATGAGAGATGAATATGGGGAATTTTCCAATGGCAAAGTCCGGCAGGTTTGGCGTGGCGTAGTATGTAACCTGTTCCTGGGTTACGGTGAGAGAAAGATCTATGTTCACGCTGGCGAGCAGGCGATCTGTCCAGGCACCGGCTGTGACGATGAGTTTGCGGCATGAGAAGTTGCCCTGTTTGGTTTCGATTGTGACACCGGTGTCCGTTGGGCGAATGCGCGTGGCTTCACAGTTGTCCAGCATGGTGGCACCGCGATAACGCGCCATGGCTACATGGGTGGCATTTCCCCGACTTGCATCTACCAATCCGGTATCGGCCTGATAGATACCATCGACTTCGTATTTTAGACGGAATTGCGGAAAGCGTTTCGCGATTTCATCGGCGTCAACGCGATCGTAGGGAACACCTGTTTCATCCATTGCGCCCGTGTATTTGTCGATTTCATATCGGTAGGGATGATCGACGGGTGAAAATTGGATGCTACCCGTTTTGAAGACCATCTGGACGCCGGATTCCTCTTCGAGCGTATGCCATGCAGTGTACGAGTCAGGTGCCAGGCGGATATATTGAGGGTAGTAATAGGTCAGGCGGATGATGCGCGAGTGATCCTGGGAGCCGCCGTAGTGATGACCGTGTTCAAATTGTTCTATGCCCAAGACGTCTTGGCTTTTTCGGCGCGAGAGCCAATACGCTGTTGCACTGCCGATGCCTCCACAACCGAGGACGATGTATTCGTAATCTGTTTTCATGGTCTTGTATTAGAGATTTTTTGCGTTGTCCAGATTGTATTTTTTCAGGCTTTTGTGGGTGCCGAAGGCATAGTGCCTGGACATGTCTGGCGAATAGCGACTGGCTTCTGGCGTGCGACCGAGTGCTTCTGCAATAGCGCGAACATGATGAGGTGCGCCTCCGCAGCAGACGCCGAGGTAGCGGATATCCGCGCTATATGCTTCTCTGGCAAATTCTGCCATTTCGTATCGATTGCAGGTAAAGGGATCAAGCGCAGTGGGAAAGGGGCGGTCTTCGGGCAAGCGCGGGTCGCGGAGGGACTGCATGGTGGGATGATCAAGGGTGGTGCGGTAGGGGACGGGCAATGCCGCAACATGGCATGAGACTGCTTGCCGGATGCGCACGACAGCGGGCAGCATGGTCTGAGGACCTCGCGCGCAGTTAATACCGACGACGGTTGCACCATCTTGCTCTAATTGTTTGGCCGCGACTTCGAGAGGAATCTCGTCTCTGAGGTCGTCTTCCCTGTGCGGGGTGAGGGTGACGACAGCGGGTAGGCCAGATTCTTTGATGGCATTGAGGGCGATTCGCGCTTCGCCAAAAAAGGAGAAGGTTTCGGCGATTATAAAATCGACATTTGCTTCGGCTGCCCAGTTGATTTGCTCTTCGAACATGCCGCGAACAAGCGCGTCGGATGCTTTGTCATTGGGATGCCAGATATTTGTGTTGCAAATATTGCCCGCGACCAGAGGTGGCTCTCCAGTGGCTTCTCGCGCTATGTCGTGGGCGAGTGATAAGGCGTTTTTTTGAAGGGGTTCGAGCAGTTCTTCTTTGCCGATTAGACGGAGTTTTTCGCGGTGGGCATAATACGTGAGGGCTTCGATGACATCTGAGCCTGCCCGCAGAAATTCTCGGTGTAAAGCGGCGACTGCTTCGGGGTGTTCTAAGACAACTTCGGGCACATAAGCTCCCGCCTGGAGATATCCCCTGCGCTCGAGTTCAAATACATACCCTTCGGCGCATATTACACCGCTTTCGTTCAGGCGCTCCACCAGCCCGCGTTTTGGAATTTGTTTATCCATTGCTTGTCCTTTATCAAAAGCAATTGCATGGTAGGGATTTGCGATTGGGAAGTCAAGGCAGAGTTATCTCGTTTGACTTCGGTTCGATAGCGTTATATTCTAAAGGCGTTAGAATTGGAAGTGGGGATTTGATCAAAGAGGAGGAGATATGAAGGCAGTTGTGGTGATGTTTGATTCACTAAATCGACATCTGTTGTCGCCCTATGGGTGTGACTGGACGCATACGCCAAATTTTAAACGGTTGGCAGAGCGCGCGGTGACGTTTGACAGGTCGTATGTGTGTTCGATGCCGTGTATGCCAGCCAGGCGGGATTTTCATACGGGGCGGCCCAATTTTTTGCATCGTTCGTGGGGACCGCTGGAGCCGTTTGACGATTCGGTGCCCCGCATGTTAAAGGAGCATGGTGTTTCGAGCCATCTGGTGAGCGATCATCAGCATTATTGGGAAGACGGCGGGTGTACGTATCACACCCAGTATAGCACCTGGCAGTTTTTCAGGGGACAGGAAGGAGATCTGTGGAAGGGACAGGTGGCAGATCCTTCTACGGAAAATACGTATGGGCGAAATTCGGGTGAGGATGACCTGTCCCGGCAGGATTTGATCAATCGGCAGTTTATGCGGCGGGAAGAAGATCAACCCCAGTCGAAGACGTTTGAGGCGGGGATTGATTTTATTCGGCGGAACCATACGGAAGACAATTGGTTTTTGCAGATTGAAACATTTGATCCCCATGAGCCGTTTTTCTCCCAGCGCAAGTTTAAGGATCTCTACGCCGAACATTATCGCGATTACGACGGTCCGTTGCATGATTGGCCGAGTTATGAACCGGTGAAAGAGACGCGGGAGCAAATTGAGCATATGCGATTTGAATATGCGTCGCTGCTGTCGATGTGCGATGCCAAGCTGGGCGATGTGCTGGATTTGATGGATGAGTTGGAGATGTGGGAAGATACGTTGCTGGTGGTGTGGACCGATCACGGGTTTTTGCTGAGTGAGCACGATTGCTGGGCAAAGATGTGGATGCCTTTTTATGAGGAAGTGGCCCACACACCGTTTTTTATCTGGGATCCGCGATGTGGTAAGAAAGGGGAACGGCGGGAGGCATTGGTACAGCCGTCGATTGATCTGGGGCCGACGTTGCTGGACTTTTTTGGTTTGGAGCCGACAGTGGATATGCTCGGCAAACCACTTGGCGATGCGGTGGATAACGATACGGCGGTGCGGGAGGCAGCGGTTTTTGGGATGCACGGACATCAGGGCAATGTGACGGATGGGCGGTATGTGTATATGCGGGCATCGGCAGACCGGGAAAATCAGCCTCTGTTTGAATATACGTTGATGCCAACCCACATCCGATCTCATTTTGCACCAGAGGAATTGGTGGGCAAGATGGCGCTTTCTGAACCGCTCAGTTTTACCAAAGGGTGTGAGGTGCTGAAGATTCACACTGGTCTGGATAGCAAGGGTGTTAATCCCAGATTGTTGAGAATCCATGATTTTGGGACCTTGTTATACGATTTGGAACAGGATCCAAAACAGGAAAAGCCACTGGAGGATCCGGAGGTTGAAAAACGGATGGTGGATCTGTTGATTCAAGGGATGGAAGCATGTGATGCGCCCCCGGAACAGTATGTGCGGCTGGGTTTGAGGTAATCTACTGACCCCTATTTTGAAAGGAGGTCACCGCTTGAAACGCGTTGGTTTTTACGATCTCGATCTGAATAATTTTCACGCAAATGTGTATCTGAGTGCGTTCAGGAATGAGTTGAAGGACCGGGGATTTGAGGTGGCGGGTTGTACGGGTATTCGCCAGAAATCGAGTCTTGCATGGGCAGAGGAAAATGGGGTGCCCTATTTTTCGGACGTGCAGGCTTTGAACGATGTGGTTGATTACTATCTCGTTCTGGCGCCGAGGACTCCGGAGCGCCACCTGGCTATGTGTGAGGCGATTTTTCCTTATGGCAAAGCTACTTATGTGGATAAGACTTTTGCGCCCGATCTCGATACGGCGCAACAGATATTCGCGCTTGCAGATAAGTACCGCGTTCCAATACAAACTTCATCTGCTCTGCGGTATAGCAATGTGCAGGATTTTGTGCGGGAAGTCGGTCCTCGCAAGGTGAAACACCTAATTGTCTGGCAGAGTGGGCGGTCTTTTGACGAGTACGGTATTCATCCGACAGAAATTGTGGTGAGTTGTATGGGTACGGGAGCAAAACGGTTGATGCGCCGGGGTAAGGGAAAGTACAATCAGATTTTGATCGATTTTACGGGCAACCGAACGGCGGTGATCAATATGAATGAGAAACACAGGACGCCGCAGGCTGCTGTTGTGACGACGACGGAGGAGACCCGGTATATGGAGGTGGATCGGGCGGTGATTTTCCCGCGTTCTACTGCGGCGATTATGGATTTTTTTGAAAGTGGCAAAGCGAATATCCCGCGCCTGGAGAGTTTGCTGATTCGACGCATTCTGGATGTGGCGGAACAAGAACGGGCACAACAAGGGTTTGTTGATATTTAGAGACATCTGATCCGCAGATGGACGCAGATGGACGCAGATGAAATGTAGGGGCAGTGCCTCGTGCCTGCCCGTACGCAATATGTAATGTAGGAACGGGTTTCGAACCCGTTCAAAAGGAGAACGACAAATGATTAAAATGGCGCAATACGGAACAAAACACGGTCACGCAGCTGGCAAATTGCGGTCGATGCAAACCAATGCTGAGGTGGAGGTGGTTGGTGTGTTCGAACCCGATGAGAGCCGTCGCGAGGAGGTGGTGCAATCGGGCGGTTATGAAGGCGTTTATTGGTTTGAGTCTGAAGCGGAGATGCTGGACGATGATGAAATTGTGGCTGTTGCATCAGAGGGTGCAAATGTCGAGAGTCTGGATCAGACTGAGGCCATTATTCGGGCGGGCAAGCACGTGTGGTACGATAAGCCCGCTGGTGAGAATTGGGATCAGTGGCAGCGGATTATCGCGCGGGCACGGGAGGGGGATTTGTTGATTCAGATGGGGTACATGTTTCGGTATCACGATGGGTATCGCAAGATCGCAGAGTGGGTGCATTCGGGTTTTTTGGGCGATGTGTTTGCGGTTCGGGCGCATATGTCCACGTTTTTGGGTAAGGTGCAAAAAGAAAGGGTTGTAGTGCATCAGGGTGGGGTGTTTTTCGATTTGTGTGGGCATCAGCTCGATCAGGTTGTCCATCTTTTGGGAAGGCCCGAGCGCGTGACGCCGTTTTTGCGCGACGATATGCGCGAGGTTGAGGGATTTACTGATAATGGGGTGGGTATTTTTGAATTTGAGCGGGCGATTGCCATTGTCGATATTGCGGCGCTGGAGCCGCGGCCCAACGCGCGTCGGTTTGAGGTGTATGGCACAAAGGGCAGTGCGATTATGGAGCCGATGGAGCCTGCGGAGAAAATCCGCCTGTGTTTGGACGAGGCGCGCGATGGGTATGAAGCGGGTGTTCAATTTGTCGATGTGGCGCAACAATCTCGGCAGGATTTGTACGATCTGGAATTGGAGGCGTTTTTACCGGCTATTCGGGGTGAGCGCGCGCCGGATCGATCTTATGAACACGAGTTGCTGGTTCAAGAGGCTGTGTTGCGAGGCGTTGGGCATCTTTGAGAATGAGGAGAAATATATGAACGTTATTTGTGTGATGCTGGATTCGTTGCGGGCAGATCACGTGGGTGCTTATGGCGACCGGGCAAGGACGCCGAATATGAACCGCATCGCGCGTGAGTCGCTGGTGTTTTCAAAGGCGTATTCGGGGTCGTTTCCAACCCTGCCGTGCCGACGCGATTTGTTTACGGGACGGTGGGGGCATCCGTTTAATACATGGGATAAAATGGAACAGAATTTGCCCACGATGGCCGAGCGTTTTCGGCGTGCGGGGTACACAACGGGGCTGGTTTTTGATACGCCGATGTTTATGACCCAGGGCAATTTTTTGGATCGCGGATTTGGTTCTATTTCGTGGATTCGCGGGCAGGGGGGTGAGCCGTGGATTAGCGATGAATTGCAGGAGATCAAATGGCCGGCCAGTGAGGATAAAGTAAAATCCGGGGTGATGCGCTATCTGGCGAATCAGCGCGGGCGTTTGTTTGAATCGGATTATCTGGGTCCCCGCGTGTTTACCGAGGCGATGCACTGGCTGGAGCGGAATTATGTGAAGGATGGGTTTTTTCTGTGGATTGATTCGTGGGATCCGCACGAGCCGTGGGATCCGCCACAGTATTATGTGGATATGTACGATCCGGGTTATGAAGGCGATGAGCTTATTTATCCGTGTTATGGGTTCAGCAATTATATGACGGATGAGGAACTCAACCATGTGCGCGCGTTATACGCGGCTGAGGTGACGATGACGGATCGGTGGTTGGGGATGTTGTGGGATACGATAGATGTGTTGGGCTTAAAGGAGAATACGGTTTTTTTGCTGATGGCAGATCACGGACACTATTTTGGCGACCACGGTTTGCAGGGCAAGCCCTGGGGAGATTGGGGGCAGCTTTACGATCCGATGGTTCATATCCCGTTTATGGTGTATCATCCGGATGGGGCGATGGCGGGCAAACAGGTGAATAGTCTGGTGCAGCCGGTGGATGTGTTTCCGACGCTTTGCGAATTGGCGGGATTGGATGTGCCCAATGGCGTGCAGGGGGAAGCATTTGCCGATGTTTTGTCGGGCAAGACGGTGAAGCACCGGGATTTTGCAATTAGCGGGCGCAATTTGAATGATAGCTGGGGTACTGTGCCTGCTACGATAACCGATGGCACCTGGACGCTGGTGTATTGGCCGAATAAAGATTTGAAATACAAGGGACCCAAACCGATTCGCACCGAGCGCTACGATTGTCGCAATATGCCAGAGCGCCGCATGGATGAGTTGTTTTATATGCCAGAAGATTCCGGCCAGGAAAACAATGTGATTGTCGAGCATCCCGAAGCAGCAAGGCGGTTGCACAGGGCGCTTTTGGAACTGATTGAGGATACAGAGACCGACCCGGAGATTGCGAAAACGTACCAACCCGCGCCGGGCGATCAGTACCAGTGAGCGTTTCAGGATCGCACGTCTTGCCTGCCGTCGCCGCATCCGCCATCGCCAGCCGTGCGCACATTCGGTTGTCCCGTTATTTTGGTGCCTTTGTACGCATAGGGATCTTCGCCTGCGATCATGATGATTTCTCGCATGTCTGCGGTTGCCATGCGTTCGCCGGGTTTCAAATTGCGCCAGGGGAGGAGGGATTCCGCGCTCATGTAGTGATTGACGAGTACGCGACGGAAGCCGGATTTGGCGCGGTTGGGGAACGAGCGGTGGAGCAGGTAGCCGTGAAAGAAGACGAGCGCACCGGTTTTGACTTCGACGGGGATGGCGTCGTCATCTGTATAGGGAAACCGGAAGGTTTCATGGGCGCAGTCAAAGCGCTTGTCGTGCTGTACGTGTTGGGGCCACAATATGCCGCGTTTGTGCGAGCCGGGAATGACCCACAAGCAGCCGTTTTCAGTGGTGGCATCGTCAAGGGCAAACCAGCCGCCCGTGAGCGACCGGTCGCGGGTGGGGATGTAGATTTCATCCTGATGCCATGCTTGTCCGGGTTTTCCCGCGCTTTTGATGAAGAGCATGGATTGCATGCATTTGACATTGGGTCCGATGACGCTGGTGAGGCCATCGACCATTACGGGATGGGATAGCGCGTCGTACATGATGGGCGAGATTCTATGTACGTGGTGGATACATAGGATGCGTTTGATTACATCCTCATCGGTATCGTCGGGCGAGACGGCTGGTAAATTGCCTATGTCGCCGCGCTCCCCGCGGCACAGAGCGGTGGTTTCGTCGCGCAGGGTTTCGACTTCTTCGGGGGTGAGTGCATCGGGGATTACGAGGTATCCATTTTCGCGATAAAAGGCCACGTCGTCTTCGGTAACGCGAGAGGTGGCTTTTTCGTAGATGGTTGCCATTGAAAGCTCCATGGAGATTGACTGATAAAGCAAGTTCGTTCTATAATAATCGGGTAGTAGGGCGTTGTCGTCAAGAACAATGCATACTGTAAAAAGGAGGATCATATCTTGAACCGAAGACCAAATTTTGTGGTGATTTTTTTAGATGATTCTGGATGGGCAGATTTTCGGCCATTTGGAGAGACGGCGTATCCGACGCCCAATGTGGAGAAATTGGCTGCAGGGGGATGTTGTTATCACCAGTTTTACGTACCTCAGGCGGTTTGTTCGGCGTCGCGAGCTTCGTTGTTGACGGGATGTTATCCGGGCAGGCATAAGGTTTATGGCGCGATTCCGCCCCGGGCGCGGGGTTTGGATCCGAGTTTTGCCACGATTGCCGAGGTGCTCAAGCCCGTGGGTTATGCAACAGGCGTGTTTGGCAAGTGGCATATTGGGGATCACGAGGATACGCGCCCGCCCGCTCGGGGTTTTGACGAGTCGTCGGGTTTGATGTATTCCAATGATATGTGGAGATACCATCCGCAGAGCAGGAATTTCGATAAGTTTGGTTTGCAGTTCTGGAAAAATGGAGAGATCGTTATTGACGATGTGTCGCCAGAGCAGCAGAAGATGCTGACGACGTGGTACACAGAGCATGCGGTCGATTTTATCGGGCGTCATGCCGGTGAGCCGTTTTTTCTGTATGTACCCCACAATATGCCGCATGTGCCACTGTTTTGCAGCGATAAGTTTGACGGAAAATCGGGGGAGGGTTTGTATGCCGATGTGATGATGGAGATCGATTGGTCGGTGGGGGAGATTATGAACGCGCTTGAAGAAGCGGGTGTGGCAGATGATACGGTTGTGGTTTTTACATCGGATAATGGTCCGTGGATTTCTTATGGCAATCACGCGGGAAAGACACCGTATCGCGAGGCGAAGGGTACGGGTTTTGACGGGGGTACGCGTTCGGCGTGTGTGATGCACTATCCCAATGGCATTCCAGCGGGTGAGGTATCGCATCAGGCATTTTGTTCGGTGGATTTTTTGCCGACGTTTGCGAAGTTGGCGGGGGCGGATTTGCCGGATTATACGATTGATGGGGTCGATGTTTGGGATATTGTGACGTGCCAGCCGGGTGCGACGAATTCGCATGTGTATTATCCGGTGTCAACCGGGCGGAATTTCGATGGGGTGGTCAGTGGCGATGGCAAGTGGAAGTTGCATTTGCCACACGATTATCGCACGCTTGTAGAAGTGGGCAATGACGGAGAGCCAGGGCGATACGAGACCGCGCATATCGAGTTGTCGCTTTTCGATATGGAGAACGATCCCTACGAGACGACGAATGTGATTGACGAGTATCCCGAGGTGGCGCAAGAACTCAAGGTGTTGGCTGAAAAGCATCGGGACAAATGGTGGGTGGAACGCAATTAAAAATTAGGGAGTGATGTACAACTGGTCGCTGTTCAGACCAGTTCATTAGGAATTAAAAATTGGAAGAAGGGGACGGGAACAAGGCTGGCTACTGACCGTTGACCGGAAGACAGGAGGTTTGCGATGGGTATTTCGACTAAAGAGTGGACGCCGACTTTGACGGAGAAAGAGACCGTGATGTTTGATCTGAAAGGGTATATTCTTTTTCCGGCTGTTTTGAGCGAGGATGAGATTGCGCCGATTGTGGAACAGTGTGAGAAATTGCGTACCGATAAAGCGTCTCTGCCGCCCGAGGCGCGTTGTTTGCCAGGTGGTCCAGCGTCGAAATTGATCGATCATCCGGCGATTATGCGGGTGTTACATACGGTTATCGACGATGAGACTGAGAAGATCCGCCTGGAAGGCGCGTTTTTGTCTTATCGCTTCAAGGGAGATAATCACAGGGGATGGACGCCGCATGCCGGGGGTAAGTCCGTGAATCCCAATTATAGCTATCAGTACCACGATGGGCGGATTTACTCCGGTATGACGAGGGTGGTTTGGGAATTAAATGGCGTGGAGAAGGGGAAAGGTGGGACGGCGTTTATTCCGGGGAGCCACAAGTCCAATTACAGGAAAAAGCTGCCTTTGTTCGACGATCCCGATTCGGGGGTGTGGGATACGTATGGCTGTCCGCCGGGTTCTCTGCTGGTTTTTTCCGAGGCGGTGCGCCATACGTCTTGTGTATGGACGCAGGATGTGCCGAGGATGGCTCTGTTTTACGCTTATAATCACATCAATGTGCGCCATCACAAACCCGGTTTTACTGGCGAGATGCTCAATTCACTTTCGCCAGAACACCGTCGGTTTTTCAGCGAGGTGTATCACCCGCAATTTGATGGCGATGAATGGAAAAGACGTCTGAATCGTTGAGTCTATACGATTGGTTAGGAGAGATCACAATTCGGAGCGGTTTATACAAATCGCTCGGCGTAAATATCGAGCACTTTGCGGATCATACGCTGATAGGGAATGCCGTTTTCTTTTGCTCTTAGCTTGAAGAAATCGACACTCTTTTTGTTGAGGTTCAGTGTGATCCTTACGGTCTCTTCTTTGAGGACGAGTTGATCAGGTGGCGGTAGAAAATCCTCAATGATTTCTGCCTGTTCGATCGCTTCTGCAATATCAGAAGGTGCTTTCTCATATTTTTTCTTGCTCATAACGCTTCCTTCCTTCGCGCCAATAACCGGCACCGAATATGCGAATGTTGTCTGTCCGATAGGTAAATCGAACTGTTAAGACGCGATCCTCCAACCCTTCCAAAACAAAAATATCGCGTTTCTTCAGGTGTGCTGTGTTTATGGTCAACGGCGATGATGCGATGAGAATCCCTAAACGCAAGCTGGGCCTCGGAAAATGAGACCTGGTGTTTAGACTGATTAATAATGTCCTTTTGAGAATCCCACTCAAAGTTTGTTATAGGGCTTTTTTCTCTGACCATGAAAGAATCAAACCTGTTCCCCGTCGCTTCCTTCAGATCAAGTTGATAGAGTGATGGCAGAAAGTCCTCAATGATTTCTGCCTGTTCAATTGCTTCTGCAATATCAGAAGGGGTATTTACGTAATCTATATTCACAACACTACTTTCCTTACTTTACACAATTTCATATTGATTGACATATTTCGATACATATAATTATACATATATTACACATCAAGTCAAGGTCTTTGCGCTGTTTTTTATCATAAGACCTGTTTCTGAATGACTGGCGGGTTTAGATGTTATGTCGTAAATTGTGCGAGAGTGCTGTTTTTCATGTTTTTATAGGGAGTGTGCAATGGCAAATAAGGTGACGATTTTTGGTGCGGGTAGCGTGGTGTTTTCGCTCGGTCTGGTGAAGGATTTGTGTCTGACAAAGGAGTTGAATGGCAGCCACGTTTGTTTTATGGATATCAACGAGGAAGTGCTCGATGTGATTTACGAACTCGGGCGGCGATATGCCGAGGATTTGAGCGCGGATATGACGTTTGAGAAGACAACGAGCAGGGAGGCTGCGTTGAAGGATGCCGATTTTGTGATTAATACGGCGACGGTGACGCACAATGAGTATTTTATGCAGCGGCGACGCAAGATGACGGCGAAGCTCGGTTATTTTTACGATAAGACCGGGATGCCCGAGTATCACAATTTGCAACTGATGCTGGATGTGGCGCAGGATATGGAGAAGCTGTGTCCCGATGCGTGGATTTTGCTGGCGGGTAATCCAGTTTTTGCCGGAACTACATTGATGACGCGGGAGACGGGGATCAAGGTGTGCGGGTTGTGTCACGGGCATTATGGCTACGCGGGGGTGGCGCGCACATTGGGATTGGACCCGGATGAGGTGACGTGGCAGGCACCGGGGTTGAATCACAATATCTGGATGACGGATTTTATCTATGAAAATGAGGATATGTATCCGAAGTTGGATCGATGGATTGCCGAGGAGAGCGAGGCGTATTGGGAGCGGTTGGCCCGAGAGGGCAAGGCGATTCCCACGCAGATGTCTCGTGCATCGATTCATCAATACAAAATGTATGGTTTGATGCCTATTGGCGATACGCCCCGGCGGGGCGGCTGGTGGTATCATACGGATTTGGAGGCGCGGAAATACTGGTATGATCCCAATGGCGGTAAAGACACGCCGGCTGGCCGCGATGCGGTGCTGGCGGGCAAGGCAAAAAAATACGAGCAGATGAAGGCGGCGGCTTATGATGAGAAAATTCGGCCGGTTGATCTTTTTGGTGATCAGATGACGCACGAGCAGCATATTCCGATTATGAATGGGCTGGTGAACAATGTGGAAGGGCAGTTTCAGGTGAATGTGCCCAATCACGGCGTGTTGCCGGGTATTCCCGACGATGTGGCGGTGGAGGTTCCCGCGATTGTGAATAAGAAGGGGATTCAGCCTTTGCGCGTGCCGCCATTGCCTAAAAAAATTATGCTGGAGTGCATTTATCCCGATTGGCTCAATATGGAGCGTACGCTCGAGGCGGTTTTGTCGGGCGATAAGTCGATGATGCTATTTGGTGTGCTGGAGAGCAAAGAGACAAGGTCTTACGAGCACGGGGTGGAGGTGCTGGACGCGTTGTTTAATATCGAACCCAATGAGCCGATGAAATACGTGGAAGATATCAACGAGCATTTTGACTGGCCGAAGAATTGGGCGTAGGAAGGAGACCTATTGTGAAATACGGTATAAGATGAGCGCGAATTTTAGAACCAATCACATGGCCGAAGAGCGGTGCAAGCAGGCTATTTATTTTTTTCTGGGTGAGGTGGCCGCATCTGTCCTCGTGGGATAACCAGATGTGCATAAGCAACTGCTCCATTGGCCTTGACAATATCCATTACCAAGGCCAAAAACCCGTCCATGTTTTTTCCGGCAGTGACGCCGGCACGCTCGCCTTGGTCCGCCTTGCTAGTGTTGATCTGTTTCTGTCGCGCCTGTTCGCGATGGCCCCAAAATGCCTGGACTGCCTCACGTGCTTTTTGTTCGTAATTTGCCAGATCAATCGCCATAAAAATTCTTTCTTAGATCTTAGAGTCTCTGACCCCGTTCACCAACTCATTGATCCTCGGGTACCGCCGCGTGTTACACCCTCTACGCTACAATCTGTTACCCACAACATAGTGTTCCGGCATATTCACCTCGACACTCAGAAGTAATAGAACTCAGCCTAAATGCCATAAAAGGTTTTATTAGGGGACTCTTATTTATCGCTGCCGCCGAGTGCAGCCCGCTCGTCCTTTGATAATCCATAGAACTCGAATACAGCCGCATTGCAGGCGTCAATGTCGCGGCGATTAGCAGCTTCCCTCAGAGCATTTTTGAGCTTTTCATCCACGTCTTGCCAGTAAGGCAATCGGATACGGCGCAGATATTGCGCCTGAAATCGCAAGTACCCGCCGCGCATCCGGGTCGAATAGATCGATACAAACAGGCGGGCGATACCCGATAGCAGCACGGCTTGCAGCGCGTGCAAATCCCATTCATCGCTTGTGATAAAATAAAGGTTGTGGTGCGGGTACAGCTTGCCGCATTCATAGACGATATGGGCTTGGCCCTTGATATCAGGGATTAGCAGTTTCGGCTTACTGGCAAGGGCCGGATAGATACGATCAATCGTACGATACCAGTTAGCAGGTGATTTCTTTGCAATATGTCGTTTTGCTATTTGGTCTTTTCGGGCTTCCAGATAGGTTTTGAGTTTGGGGAATTTTGCTAGATCAACAAGCCCTCCTTCATCGGCGAACGGATTGACGACGCCAAAGCCGCGCCATTTGACGGTACCTGTGAGAATATCGCGGGTCATCGCCAGTGGTAGTTTGCGATTCGGCTCTACATCCAACTCGTCATAGAGACCGATAAAGGCTTGATCTGCACCGGTAGCGACACCGATGCCGATTTTACACCCTACCTCTTCGATTAGCGGGAAATCTCGCTCCAGTCGCCGGACAAGGGCAAGCTGGTCGGATGACTCCAATATCCAAGGCTCAACGCTCGCCGCAACTCCGGTCATTTCCTTGACCCCACTCTCTGGGGTAGGCTCTTCTTTTGCTAGCAGGGTCTTGCTTAAAGCCTTGAGCGTTGCTGGCTTAATCTCGGGACGGCGCGCGACGCGAGTTTTGCCCGGCTTTTCATTGGCGATAATAGTAATCGCTGGATAGGCAATAACATCTGCATGGAAGGCCGGTGTATCGACCATATCGACATACATTTTTAAATGAAATTTATCAGCAGTCAGTTTGCGCAGCGGTCCTCCATAACGGTTTTTCATCCAGCGGTCAGCGCAGATAAATCCAAGCGCACCGCCCGGCTCCAGCAGGTTGAGCGAACGTTCGATAAATGGGATATAGAGGTCGGCGCGGTCAAATATGGTCGTATAGCGAATGCGGTATTCGGCAATGAGCGCATCGGGAATCAGTTCTTGCCGCACATAAGGCGGATTGCCGACTACGCAACCAAACGCAAACGGCATCGGCGTGAGAAGAAAATCGTCTTTGATGAGCCAGGTATCGGCAAGAGCCGTGGCCGACTTTGTTTCAAGCCCTTCCGCCTTGAGCACGGCGATGACCTTCTCGCGCGTTGTCTGAAATGTATCGTCATGTAACTCGACAGCTCGAATGGCATTGGTCAGCATTTCTCCCGGATCGGTTTTACCTTTTCGCTCGCCCCAGGCCTTGAGCAAGCGCTCGATCGCGATAAGAAGAAAATCGCCACCACCAAAAGAAGGCTCAAGCAGGCGAATCTTGTGCAAAGGCCGGTCTGCGGTATAGCCAGCAAGGTCAAGGATGAATTCGACGACCTCGCGCTTTGTAAAAATTGCGCCGCGTTCCTCAATTCCGGCTTGCGCCAGCTTATTCAGCGCATCCTTGACCGGGCACATGCCGGGAAAGGAGCCTTGTGTTACTTGTTGCAGGGCGTTCTGCGCCATGAACCGCTCATCCTCTCAGTTAGCATGTGTGACCAGCGGCAAAGTCAGCTCGACCACCCTGTCTTGTTATGACACTCGATAAACTCGCGCCTGTAGCGCCGAATAAGCCAGGAGGCCGTCATATCGCTGCGCTAGACCATAAGGTCAAAACGGTTAGTATTTACTAACGATATTATCGTTGTTTAGTCAACTTGTTTTGGGGCAGGACTGCCCTTCTCGCTTGATTAGTGATAACAAAAAAAATCATATTATCATTGTTCTGTCAACCTGTTTTGGGGCAGGACAATAGAACCACTTCTGCCTGTTCGATTGCTTCTGAGATATCAGAAGGCACTTTCTCATAAATCCCACAGTAAACAATCGCTGGCGGACTTGGATATCATGTTGTAAATTATTTGAAAAATTTAACCTCCTTCATGTATTATCAAGCAATACTAAGGATCCGCATTGAAGTATCCACAGGGTCACACAAGAGCCGCTTGGCGGCCCGTGGGGCCGGACGCGTGCGCCGATCCGCTCGGCGCCTTGGCTCGGGCAGAGATACCGGCGATTCTGTTGCCCCAGGTCTGTACGCCAGCCGATTGCCAGCGGCTGATGGAACGCTTTGCCGAGCGCGGGTTGCTGCGCGCTGCGGGCGACGAGCGCACGCGCATAGACATTGGCACCAGCCTCGGCAACCTGGGCGGCGACCAAGAGGCGTTCTTGGCAGATGCGGAGGAGACGCACGCACTTTTTGCTACCCTTTTTGCGGGTTTGCTCGACCCGGTGGAACTGCTCTATCGGCACTTGCAGGCGTTGGTTTCCAATAGGGAGGTTAAGACGGCGCGCGAGCGCGACGGGCGCTTGTACGGCCCGGCCATCTTTCGCATCCACTACGAGACCCACGCCTATAGTCCGCACATCGACCACGTCGTTCTGCGCGAAAAGCGGTTCAACTACGAGGTGGCGCGCTTTACCCACCAATTTGCGGGTGTGCTGTGCGTGCAGAACGCGGATTCCGCAGGGCCTGGGGTGCAGGCTGTGTTGCATCGCTGTCTGTGGACCGAGGAGATACAGCCGTATATCGCCGAGGGCCGTTTTCACGAATATGCGGCCGCGCATGGCGTGGCGCACTGCGAGGTCGCGCTCGACCCGGGCGATTTGTATTTCTTCAATACGCGCTGCATCCACGAGGTCCCTGCGGTGCAGGGAGACGATCCGCGGGTGGTGCTCGCCGTCTTCATTGGCTATGCCGAAGACGACGACGAAATCTACGTGTGGTCTTAACCCGTGTTGCCGTTTACGCACATCGTCCGCGCCCTGCCAGCGACCGTTCCCTTTGTGCCGCCCGAGGCATTGGAGCGGGAGCAAGGGCAGCCGCTCGCCCTGCGAGTTGGGGCTAACGAGAGTAATTTTGGTATCTCGCCGCGGGCGCGGCAGGCCATGGTAGAGGCGGTGGAGCAAGTGCATTGGTACAACGATCCAGAGGGATACGAGCTGCGCTCGGCGTTGGCGGTGCGGCACGGGGTGGCGCGGGAAGAGGTCGTCCTGGGTGCGGGGATTGACGAACTGTTGGGGCTTTTGGTGCGCCTTTTTGCCGAGCCGGGTGACGCAGTGGTGACGTCGCTGGGGGCCTATCCCACGTTTAACTACCACGTCGAGGGGCACGGGGCGGTGTTGCACAAGGTGCCCTATCGCGCGGATCGGGAGGACTTGCCAGCCCTGTTGGACAAGGCGAGGCAAGTGCGCCCCAGGCTGATCTACGTGGCCAATCCCGACAACCCCATGGGCACCTATCAGCGAGCCGACGAGTTGCGGGATTTTATCGCGGGGTTGCCGCCGGATTGTGTGTTGCTGCTCGACGAGGCGTATATCGACTTCGCGCCGGAGGATGCCCTGTTGCCGCTGGAAGTGGAACGGGCACAGGTGGTGCGGTTGCGGACGTTTTCCAAGGCGCACGGCATGGCTGGGGCCCGGGTCGGCTATGCGCTGGCACACCGCGATGTGGTGGCCGCGCTCGACAAGGTGCGCAATCACTTTGGCGTCAATCGCATCGCCCAGGCCGGGGCACTTGCTTCGCTGGGCGACGATGCGTTCGTGCGCTCGGTGGTGCGGCAAGTAGAGGAAGGCCGACGGGAATACGCGGTGCTGGCGGCGGAATTGGGGTTGCAAACGGTGCCTTCGGCGACTAATTTTGTGGCCCTCGACGTGGGTAGTGGCGCGCGAGCGCGGCGGCTGATGCAGATGCTTTTGCAGCACGGGGTCTTCGTGCGGATGCCGGGCGTGGCTCCGCTCGACCGCTGCATTCGCGTGACCGTGGGGCCATCCGCCGAGCGGCAAGCCTTTGCGAAGGTGTTGGGTGCGGTGTTGCCGCAATTAGATATTGGAGACGAAATCTTCTGTTGACAGCGTTTCAAGGGTTCTTCCGCTAAACGATAAAGGAGATCTATTGTGAAATACGGTATTCGAGATAATATGTTAAAAGCACCACTGGAAGCGGTATTTTCAGTGGCGAAGGATATTGGATTTGATGGGGTGGAATTTTGTGTTGGGCGAGACTATGGGGAGAATATTTTGTGGGAGGATGGTGGGGCAGAGAAGCTGAAGGGTTTGGCAGATGCGGCAGGTGTTGAGATTTCTTCACTGTCGCCGGGGGTATTTTCACAATTTCATCCCGCATTGCCAGAAGCGGAAAAGTGCGCCGAGGGCGTTGAGATTTTAACGCATGTGATTGGGGCGTGTGCAGCAGTTGATACGCGGCATATTCTGGTGCCGATGTTTCCGAGAGATATGGATGCGTGGCCGGATGCGACGTGGGACCAACTGGTGGATGGGTTCAAAGCACTGGGCGATATTGCGGAAGAACACGGCGTGATTTTAGATCTGGAGACGACCTTTAGCGCGGATCAACTGGCGATGATTTTGGACCGCGTGGGTTCTCGTGCGGTGAAGGTCTATCACGATACGGGCAATACGATGACGCGAGGACAGGATCCGGCTGAGGAAATTTTGAAGCTGGGAAGTGAGGGTGTCGGGATGATTCACGCCAAGGATACGGACCGACAGGCGTTGGGGGATGGGCGCGTGGATTTTGATTCGGTAGATGCGGCGATGCGCGAGATCGGTTACGATGGGTATATTGTTCTGGAGACACCTTCGGGCGATGATCCAAATGCCGATCACGCGAAGAATCTGGCGTTTATCAAAAAGCTGGGGGTTTGAGCGAAAGAAATAACCCGTTGTGCTCCCTGGAAAGGAGGCAATATGCTATGAGGTGTGGAATGTTATACAACCGTTGACTGTTAAAGGAGGCATATCTATGAATAGATATTTGATGTTGAACGCATGGCTGCTGGCATTGTTGATCGCGGTGCCGGTTTCTGCCCAGGAGGCTCGATACGGCGCTGGCGTGTTTTTTAACCGCAGCGTGCCCGTGCTGGGATTTCACGATAGGTATTCGGCTTCTCAGGTATATGGTGCGATGCTGGATTATCAGATCAGTTCGCGCGCTACGATGGAGTTTGAATACCATCACCTGACAATGGATGACGGAAAGATCGAAGGTCTGGCATTTACCTGGCCCATTGACAAGCAAAAATATTTGAGTCCAGATGCCAATTCTCGGTTTAACCTCAATAGCTTTTTGATCAATGCGCTGGCGTATCTGAATACCCGCAAGTCCGGCAGCGATTTGCAGCTTTTGCCCTATATCGCTGTTGGGGCTGGGTTCTACGATTATCAGGATCGGATCACTGGTCTGATTTATCCGGGGCAAAAAGAAGAGCCTTTGAACGCGGATTTGATGCTGGATGATCGAGAGGATGAACATACGGCTCTGGGGGCGAATTTTGGGTTGGGAATGACGGTGGTGCAGGGGCGATTCGGGCTGGATATTCGCGGGCGTTATCACATGATTTTGGGTGATTTGCGTCCTATGGAGGCGTGGAATCTGCCCGGGGTATTTCCCATTGCAATGTTCGATTTCAGGACGGCGTTCAAATTATACTGGTAGATCTCAAAGAGGAGAGGGTTATGAAGCGGTTAATATTGGGATTTATTTTGTTGTTGCTGATGGGTACATCGGCCATGGCGACAACAGCGGGTAAAATCACGGGTGTCATCACAGATGCCGCCACGGGTGAGTCTTTGCCGGGGGCCAATGTGGCGCTCGAAGGGACCCGCAAAGGAGCTACTACCGATGCCGAGGGCCGCTATTTAATTCTGGCTGTAGATCCCGGAATGTACACCCTTACGGCGACGATGGTAGGCTATGGCACAGAAAAGAAAGAGGCCGTGCAGGTGATTGTGGATTATACATCTACGGTGAATTTTGCACTGAAAGAGGCCAGTCTGGAATTGGCTGAACTAATTGTTGTTGCGGAGCGTCCGCCTGTGGAGCCAGATAAAACCACGAGCAAATATGTGGTTTCTTCGGCAGATATTCAGGCTGTGCCACAGGTGAGATCGACATCGCAATTGATCGCGTTGCAACCGGGGATGGCGCTGGATGGCACCAACCGCATTCGCGGAAGCACGACGCGGGCGCAAACGGGTACGCAGGTGGGCTATTATATCGATGGGATTGAGGTCGATAGAAGCTTGCTCACAGGCGTGAATACCACGGCTATTCAGGAATTGAGTGTGCTGACCGGGGGTATGAATGCGGAATTTGGCAATGCGGGTGCTGGCATTGTGAGTCTGGTGACAAGAGAGGGCCGGGGCGATTTCTCTGGACGGGTGGAGTATAAGTTCACGCCTTCGGGGAAAAAACACTGGGGTCGAGATGTTTATGAAAGCCCCGGATTTGAAGACAATGTGCAGTGGGACAATCCCGATTGGGTGAACGAAACATATATGGATCCGGGACCGGATCGCACCCTGGGGACGTCTGATGATGTCGAGCGCATGGCGCACGAGCGCGTTGATTATACGGATAATATCGGACACCGTCTGGAAGGTACACTGGGTGGACCGCTCGCACGCGATTTTTCGTTTTTTGCCAGTTTGAGTTATGCGCGCAGCCCAGCCAGGTTTCCGGCGGCTGAACAGGTGTCGGACGATCCGCCGCGAATGCAGGCGACATTGACGTATCGGCCCGGTGCAGATATCAAGGTTAAAGCACTGGGGATGTATCAACGGTCGGATCAGTTTCAGGGATCGACGCGCAATAATGCACAAAATATTTTCTTTCCCGAAGATTTTTCAGCTTCGGGCACTTATACATTGTCCCGGCAACTTCAGATATTGACGCTGACGCATACATTGGGCAAAAATACGTATTACGATCTGAAGTTTTTCTATAACAAGTACGATCGCGATACGTTCGATGTGCCGGATGCTACCGAAGCCTTGCGGAAAGATAAGGCGGGTTTTTTCAATTTGCCCACGCTGTTGCGCCAATACACCGAAGAAGAAGATATAAAATACGGCATTAAATACGATTTTGTGAGCCAGGTCAATCGATCGCACTTGATTCAGACGGGATTGGTGCTCACGCAGCGGGCGTATCACCGCACGCACGAAAATTTTGCCAATACCAAGAGCCGCTTTCTCGAGTTTGTGGCCGATGGTTTTGAGTTGGGCAAAAATGTGAAACCGTGGACGCTGAATCTGTATGTGCAGGATAAGATCGAGTACGGGGGTCTGGTTGCCAACCTGGGTTTGCGCTGGGATTATTACAATTTTGGGCGCAATGGCTCAATGGGAGAGGCACTGGGCAAATCGCCGATGTACAGCACGTTTACGCGGGCGCGGTATGAAATGGATCATCTCGATAGTTCGACGCCAACGATGACGGCATTGAGTCCGCGCGTGGGTCTGTCACATCCGATTACAGACCGCCTGGCGGCGCACTATTTTATCGGTCGGTCGAATGTCTTTCCCGTGCTTCTCGAAACCCATCGCAGGCAGTTTTCAAGCGAGGCGCCAGATAACGATCTCAATGGGAATGGCATGATCGATGAGACCGAAAAGTGGAATGCTATGGAAGTACATACCACAGCGCGGCAGCCATCCGATGGCATGAAACCCCAGCGTACGACGAGTATGGAAATAGGGGTGGATTGGAATTTTGTGGCCGATTATACGGCCAGTATTACAGCGCACTATCGGCGCGACGAGGGGTTGTACGCCAGCAACAATATTTCTTATTGGGTAGATCCCCTCACTGGTCAATCCTCACAGGTTAACGCCATACGCAATACCTATTGGCAAACAGCGCGCGGTCTCGAATTGTCGCTAAAAAAGACGTTTAGCAATAATTTCCAGTTCAATCTGTCCTACAATGCCGAATGGGTGCGCGATCCGGGCGGCATTCACTACGGCAAACATTCGGCAAACTGGTATGTACTTCCCGATGCCGATTTTATTAGTGCTGGACATTATTGGACCGATTGGGAAGTGCAATCCGATGGTTCGGAAAGGCCCGTGCCGCTTACGTCTGAGCAAGTGGCTGACATCAGCGCGAAAGCCGAGGCAAATATCGTGTCGTGGACCGAGCAGGCCGGGGCACAGGGACCGGGTGCTGGTCCGTGGCAGCCGCCTATTAAAACCAATGAGAACGGTATCTGGACAGCTTCAAATGGGCAGGTTTTTTCTGCTGAGCCTACCAGTGGACAACGCAGGAATCAGTTGTCGCTTCAGTTGTATTATGCCACGCCGATGGCTTATGGTCCCAAAATGGGTGCGATAAATCCGTTTGGCGGTCTGCGCGTGAGCATGATCTACCGCATTTTCAGCGGCGCGCCGTTTGAGTACGTTCCCCCGGTTGGCCCGCGCGAATTTCGCACCGGAACACCGGTGATGAAGACGGATCTGTACGCAGCCAAAGATTTTCGAGCCATTGGCAATTTGCGCCCCACGTTATTTGTGGAGGTGAGCAATTTGTTCAATGAAAAGAGTACGGAGAGCCGAAATTCTGATTTCACGTATATACAGTACGGGCTGCGGCTACCCCCGCCAGATGATACCGAGTATTTGCTTTATGGTGATCCAAACGAAGCCACGCGCTACAGGTACCAGCCGCGCGAATTGGAAATCGGTCTGGAAATTCAGTTTTGAAAATTGGAGGATAGTGATATGAACAGGAAATTTCTCGCTGCTGTCCTGATGATAGTGGTTGTGGGGTGGGCGTTTGAGGTCTATTCCCTGGACACGCAGAATATGCGGCAACTCACCCGCGGGCAGCTTTGGACCGGATTTCGCAATGAAGGTACTCAGGGCGGCGTCTGGGACGACCGAAGTTCTCGCGGCGCGCCGCGCTTGACGTATCCGGGCATGGGCAATGGCCTTATGCTCAATATGGCTGGCGCGGACTACATTGAGTATTTCGGCAAAAAGAACGGTTTTAGCTGGGCCGAGCAAAAAAATGAGGCACAGAATTTGTCGGCGGGAGAAGGTATATGGGTGTTGACCAATGTTGGCGGCGAATACGGCGTGTCGTATTCGGGACCGTGGACGCCTTCGGCAGATATCGCGCCGATGTATTACGATATCGCCAACAGTCCCGAAGCCAATTGGGGATATCAAGTTGATGTGCCGCCTCATGGCTTGGGTGCGGGAGCAATTATGCCCAACTGGTATCCCGGTGCTGTATTGCAAACCGACGCGCCGAGAACGGGCGTGCCCTATGAGGTCCTCAATCATCGGTGGGGCCAGTACATGGACGCCGATAAGGACGACCGCGCAGAAGATATCGTTTTTAGCAGGTGGACGACCAGGCACGGTGTTACCATCACGCGCAAAGCCATGGCCTGGAGTTATCAGGGGTTTGACGATTTCTTCATTTTGGAAGTGGAATTTGAGAACACGGGTGACTCCGATGGTGATGGTGTGGCCGATGTGAACGGCGGTGCTGGACACAACCTGACCGGTGCGTATTTTGCATTTGTTCAGGGTTTTACGGTGAGCATGTCGGGCGAGGGCAATTGGAATAGCATCGGATCTGGCATGCCCGGATCTTTTGAGCCGCAAGACGATCAATATCGCTATACGGGTGCGCCAAATTACGACGGACCTGCTGAGTACGTCGATTTGAAGATGAACTATCAATGGGATGGCGACAGTATCCAGCGTGCGGAAGAGGACACTGGGCAGCCCGTTTATATTGAAAGCGTACACGGCAATGCGAAGAGGTTGCCGGGGGGCGTATTCGACGGGCAAATGAGATCGCCGCAGTACGTGGGCGTTGCACCATTGGCTTATCGAGATAGTGGACCGTCGCATGTGTTCAATGTCAATGATCAGGGCAAATACGTCAATCCGCAAGGTGAACAACCCAGGACGTCAAAGTGGTGGGAAACGCGCGATTTCTGGGGTTTGAACACGGATTTGCCAAATTTGCAGAGCGATTCTGAGCAGGGCATTTACGAAACGTTTTCGGGAACAACCGATGACAATCCAACCATTGTCAATGCGATGGCCAATGCACTCACTTTTGGGCCGTATAATCTGGCTGTGGGCGAGAAGGCCAAGATCGTGGTGGCTTATGTCGCCGGGACAGGCGCGCAGGCGATATCCCGAGAAGGTCAGTCGGCTTATGCAGTGGATGTGCAGGCATTTTGTATGAAAGACATTCCACTGCCCGTAGAAGAACGATTGGCGCGGTTGAGCAAGGGAGAAGCTGCTCTTGTGGCGCATTTGAAGGCCGCACAATTCGCGTACGACAATATGTACGATCTGCCCGATTATCCACCCGATGTGAAGTTTTCGCCTGGGGTGAATCAGGATGCAGAGATTACATTGACCTGGGACGCCGCCGCCGAATCGTCGGTGCATCCCGATTTTGGCGACGCCGATGTGGTGGGATATCGCGTGTTCCGATCCGCGTATCAGGAATTTGGTCCCTGGGAACACGTCGGTACAGTCACTGCAGGTACCTCCGGATCGACCTGGGACTATTCGGGCGGTCAATACGTGTGGCGCGATAATACAGCAGTTGCCGGTTTCCGATACTTTTACAATGTGCGGGCTTTTGCCAAACCGCGCAGTTCATGGAGCAATGGCATGTCGAGCATGGGGGATTTGCCCGCAGAAGTACAGGGGCATTTACAGTCTGGACTCGAAGGTGGATATTCTGCCCCCGAGCAGCGCGTGAATCTGGATCTCAGTCCGTTTCAGCCGGGGCTGGCACCGTCCTGGCCGGAGAAGCGCGTGCGCGTGGTGCCCAATCCGTTCAGTTTGTCGGAATCGGCTTATAATTATCAGAGTTCAAAAAAGATCCGCTTTCTGGGATTGCCCCCCAAAAGCCGCGTGTTGATCTTCAATGTGGCGGGCGATATTGTGGGTGAAATCCTGCACGACGATGCCAGTTCAGGCGAGGCATCGTGGTTTCAAATTGAACGCAATGTGACTGCACCGGATGTGGCCAGCGGAATTTATTTTTACGTCGTTGAATCGCTGACGCCCGAAAGTATGGGGCAAACGGTGACGGGGACGTTTTACATTTTGAGATAGGGAGCCCAACATGAACAAACGAATATTACTGGTGCTGATTATAGGGGTCGGGCTGATGACAGGACCGGCCTTTGCACAGTCGGATTTTGGCGAATACGGTACGATTTTGCCGGTGAAGGGCCAGTCGTCGCTGGCATTTCTCAAAATCGGTGCGTCGCCCCGTGCCGTGGCTATGGGCGAAGCCTTTGTCGCTATGAACGGCGGTATTGATGCGTCTTTTTACAATCCCGGCGCATTGGGATTTGTTTCGGGCGGTGAATACGCGCTGTCCTACACGCGCTGGCTGGTCAATTCGGGATTGTATTCGGGGGCGTTGGCTTACAAATGGGGCGGCAATACGTTTGGCGTTTCAATTGTGAGCTTTGTGCCCGAAGAGGTGGAGGAAACGACGATTTTTCAGGCCACAGGTACCGGGCGCATGATCCAGGGCGGCGATACGGCCATTGGATTTATGTTTGCGCGTCAGATGACCGATAAAGTGTCCTGGGGCGTGCAGGCGCGGTGGGTGCAGGAAGACCTGGTGCTCAAAACGACGAGTACCTTTCAGTTTGATCTGGGCATTTCGGCATATACGGGCTATCGCAGTTTGCGCATTGCTGCCGCCGCGCGCAATGTGGGTACTGAGATTACTGTGGAGACCGAGCAGTTTTCACCGCCGATCAATTTCAATTTTGGGCTGGCAGGTGAGGTCTATGGCGAGCAAGGCGACCCGACGTATTTGACGCTTGCGGCCGAGACCATTATGGCTACTGATTACGGTCAGCGGTGGAATTTTGGCGGTGAGCTTTGGATTTCCAATATGCTCGCATTGCGCGGTGGATATAAGGTCAACTACGACGTGGAGGATTACAGTTTGGGCGCTGGCCTGAAGTACGATTTTGGCGGGCGCGATATCCGCGTGGATCTGTCGTATAGCGATGGCGGCGCGTATTTCGATCCGCCGTTGCGCATTGCTGTTAGTGGGTCGTTTTGATAGCGTTCTGTTAGTGGATCGCTGATAGATCCTGAACCACAACCGGTGTGTGCAGGGGATGGATTCCTTGCACACACTTTCTTTTTGAGGTACATTGCACAACAATATCCACGAAGAGCACCAAGGGACACAAAGAAAGGCGAAAAACAACCACGCTTGCACGGATTTTGTGATGAGCAACAATGCAACTCTCTGTGTTCATCTGTGTTTATCTGTGGTTGCTTTTAAGAGATTGCGATGGCCGAATTGAAAGCGATGGATCGGGATTTACACCCGGAGAGCAAACATCTGAGCGTGACCACACGCGCTTTTTGCGTGGGGATTGCGGTGACGTTTCTGGTGAATTTGTTGCCCGCTTATTCGGCCTATATCGTGCATTCGTCGCGTATGGTTTTTGCCCATTTGCCCATGGCGACTATGGTGGTTTTCACGGTGCTGGCGTGGCCGTTGAATGTTCTGATGGCGCGGGTAAAGCCTCAATGGGCACTGTCGCAGGGCGAGATGGTGGTGGTTTTTTCGATGGGGTGGATTGCAGGGGCTGTGCCTGCGGCGAATTTTATGGGTTTGTTTATCGGGGGGATTGCCGCGCCTTATTATTATGCCTCGCCCGAGAATCAGTGGGGCGATTATTTGTTGGATGGGTTGCCCAAATGGGCCGCGCCGCCCAATGACGCCAGGCAGATGACGTATTTTTTTGAGGGCAAGCCTCCTGGGGTTGATATTCCCTGGGATGCGTGGATGACGCCGCTTGTGTGGTGGGGTGTTTTTCTCATTGCACTGGCGCTGGTGAGCGTGGCGCTGATGGCTGTGTTGCGGCGGCAGTGGGTGGATCGAGAACGCCTGCCTTTTCCCCTGGCTGAAGCACCGCTGACGATGTTGGAGGAGGTTGGGGCAGGAAAATACAGGCTCCTGCATTCTCGCCTGTTCTGGGTTGGACTGACCATTCCCGTGGTTGTGGTGTTGTGGAATATCGTGGGTTATTTTTGGCACACATTTCCACCTATTCCGTTGATGGATAGATGGGCTTTGCCACTTGGGCGCGGGTTTCCGAGTGTTACGATTAAGTTGAATTTTTTTGTGCTGGGGTTCGCGTTTTTTACCAATCTCGATGTGTTGTTCAGTTTGTGGTTTTTTTACGCGCTGGGTATTGTGCAAACCGGTGTTTTTGACCGTTTGGGATATACTATTGGGGCGTCGGATATCTGGGGGTCTCGCGGTGGTGCTGCGTTGGGCTGGCAGGCGATGGGGGCTTTTTTTGTATTTACGGCATTGAGTATGTGGATGGCGCGCGCGCATTTGCGGGATGTGTGGCGCAAGGCGATGCGCGGCGATGATGCGGTGGATGATTCGGATGAGTTGTTGTCTTATCGGGCGGCGGTGTGGGGGATTATTGTGGGGGCGGCTTTTCTCTTTTTCTGGTTGTGGCATTCGGGCATGTCCGCGCTCGTGGCCGGTGTTTTTCTTTTTGCACTGATTTTGATGACGGTGGGTGTGACGCGGTTTGTGGCTGAGTCGGGATTGGCTTATGCGCGGATGCCTATTACGCCTCAGAGTTTTACTTTTTATACGATTGGTATTCGGCAGATGGATACCAATAGTGCCGCGTCTCTGGCGCTGTCTTATTCGACGTTTGGCTTGGGTAATACTTTTGGCGCTGCTACGCTGGCTCATATCGCGCAGATGGGGGCAAGGCTCAAGCTCAAGACCCGTTCGCTATTCTGGACGACGATGTGCGCTCTGGTGGTGTCGCTGGTTATTTCGGCGGTATTTACGCTTTATCTGGGTTATATGTATGGTGCGTACAATTTTAATGTTTATACGTTTAATTCCGGGAATGTGGTGATTTTTAGCAATGTGGTGATGAAATTGCAAAATCCCTTTGGCATCAGTCTGGAGAGGCTGATGTTTTTTGGTATTGGCGCGAGTATCGCAGGTGTGTGTAGTTTTTTGCGCTATCGGTTTGTGTGGTGGCCGTTGAGTCCTATTGGATTGACGGTGTTTACGACGGGTATTTTGCAGCGGCAGGTGTTTACTGTTTTTGTGGCGTGGGCGGTTAAATCCGTTTTGTTAAAAATTGGCGGTATTGGACTTTATCGCCAATCGCTACCTTTGTTTATGGGGCTGATGCTCGGTTATGTTCTGGGCATTGGGTTGATTTTTATCGTGGATGTGTTGTTTTTCTTTGGGCAAGGGCATCTGGTGCATCACTGGTGATGGCTAATTGGAGAACTCTCTATGAGTGAAACATCGGTTGAATATGTTGTGATTGGCTGTTATTTGGTCGTGCTGGTTGGGGTGGGGATGGTGTTTCGCCGTTTTAATGAAAATGTGAGTGATTATTTTCGAAACGGCTGCAAGGGCACCTGGTGGCTGGTGGGGTCGAGTGCGTTTATGACGGCGTTTAGTGCGTGGACTTTTTCGGGTGCAGCGGGTGCGGCGTATGAAGCCGGCTGGAGTGTGTTGGTGATTTATCTGGCTAATTCAGTGGGTTTTGCGATTAATGGTTTGTTTCTCGCCAAATGGTTTCGACAGATCCGGGCTATTACGGGTCCCGAGGTTATCCGCCTGCGCTTTGGCATTTCGACGCAACAATTTTACGCGTGGATGTCATTTGTGATGCAAACGCTGTATTCGTCGCTACATCTTCTGGGATTGGCGATTTTCTGTTCGGCGGTGTTTGGATATAAAATTGAGCAGGTGATCGTGGTGGTAGGCGCGGTGGTGTTGCTCTATTCGCTGATCGGCGGTAGCTGGGCGGTGACGGCTACGGATTTTCTGCAGACGCTTATCCTCATTCCCATTACTATTCTGGTGGGGGTGTTGTGTCTGGTGAAGCTCGGTGGTGTGGGCGCTTTGTTTCAGGGCATTCAGGATATGAATCTGTCGTCGGCTTATGGTGTGTTTAATGCGCCTGACCAGTTTCCGCTGCGGGCTTATACGTATGCGTGGGCTATAGCGATGCTGCTGAAGAATGTG
The DNA here is from genome assembly GCA_965205975.1 of Candidatus Latescibacterota bacterium. GTDB lineage: Bacteria > Latescibacterota > UBA2968 > UBA2968 > UBA2968 > VXRD01. Next base: position 1,957,482 of record OZ242195.1, on the reverse strand, counting down.
ATTGGATACAATACGCTTACGTCGGCACAGCGGTATTTTCTGGTGAAGGATGGGCGCGAGGCGCAAAAGGCGGCGTGGCTGGGCTTTGTGCTGATGACGGCGGGTGCTTTTATCTGGTTTATTCCGCCGATGACTGCGCGACTTTTGTTTCACGCCGAGGTGATGGCGGTCGATATTCCCAAGGCTGCGGAAGCTGCGTATGCAATTGCGAGTTTGAATGTGTTGCCGCTGGGCCTGACGGGGTTGATGGTGGTGGCGATGTTTGCGGCGACGATGAGTTCGATGGATTCGGGGTTGAATCGCAATGCGGCGATTTTTACCAATGATATTTATCCGACGTTATGTCGGTTGTTTGGACGGGCGACTATGCAGGGCAAAAGCCTGATGCGGTTGGGGCAGGTGTTTTCTGCGGTGTTTGGGGTGTGTATTGTGAGTATTGCCACGTATTTTGCGAATACAGAGGGCCGAGGGGTGTTTGAACATATGTTGAATATCGGCGCGTTGCTGGCTCTGCCGATGGCTGTCCCCGCGTTGATGGGGCTGTTTATTCGCACGTCGCCGAGTTGGGCGGCTATTGTGACGGTGTGTGTGACGTTGATTCCATCTGCAATCGGGTTTTTTAGTGCGGAACTCTTTGGCGAGACCTGGTCTTTTCAGCAGAAGGTGTTTGTCAATCTCGCCGTGGGGATAGTGGTTTATTTGTTGACGATGCCGTTCTGGAATCGCACGTCGGAAGTATATAAGAGGCAGGCGCAGGACTTTTTTGATCGCATGCTGACACCGGTTGATTTTGAGAAAGAGATCGGCGTGCCAAATGATTTGCGCCAGCTCAAAATTATCGGTAGTTTTGCTGCGGTTATTGGCGGGGTGATTTGCGCGCTCGTCTTGTTGCCCAATCCACTGATCGGACGCCTGGGGATTTTGTTTGTGGGCGGTTTTGTGCTGGGTGTTGGCGGTGTGTTTATATGGCTGGGACAGCGCAGTGAGTTGGAGGCGCCGCGGATTGAGGCGGCGGATTGATCTTAACAGTTTCTAAAGGAGGAATTGGTGAAAGCAGCACACGTTGTCGCTCATCGGCAGATTGAGATGTTTGAGGCCGATGAGCCGAATATTGAGGATTTTCCAGGGGGATCGATAAAGGTTAAGGCGCATATGACCGCGATTTGTGGGTCGGATTCGCCAAAGTTTGTACTGAAACAGCCAGACGCGGTGTATCCGATGAATATTGGGACTTCAATTCACGAGTGTATTGGAACGGTGGTTGCGTCGTCGTCGGATCGGTTTCAACCGGGGGATTTTGTGCAGGCGCGGCCCACGGCGGGTATTGGTGGGCTGGCTGAGTATTATATTTCGAGCGAAAGAGTGGGGGTTCATCTCGTGGATTATAAACCGCTCGATGAATTGTTGATGTCACAGCCTTTGGGGACGGTGATTTGGGCGTGTCGCAAGTTGGGCAATATTCTCAATTGGGACGCCGTGGTGGTGGGGCAGGGGCCAATGGGTTTGTTGATGACGCATTTGTTGAGCAATTTGGGGGCGAAGACCGTTGTTGCCGTGGATACGGTTGATTTTCGTCTCGAGGCGGCCAAAAAGATGCGGGCGACCCATGTGGTGAATCCCGATAGGGAAGATGTGGTGGCTGTTGTGAGAGATATTACGGATGGACGCATGGCCGATCTGACGGTGGAAATTGTGGGGCATAATCAGGATACGGTCAATTTGTGTCTGAATTTAACCAAACGTCTGGGCACGGTGCTGGCGTTTGGCGTGCCCGATGACGATGTGTATGCGTTTAATTATCGCGATTTTTTCAGTAAGAATGTGACGCTGGTCGGTTCTGTGGGTCCAGATTCGCTGAACGATTATCCCCTGGCTATGGATATGATCGCGCAGGGACGTATTGATGTCTCGCCGATTATTACACACCATTTGCCGTTTACAGAGGTGCAAAAGGGTTTTGAATTGTTTATCGATCATCGAGACGAGGCGATTAAGGTTGTGTTGGATTATGAGTAGGGGCTGGGTGGGACTGGTCGTTGGAGGCGACAACTGCTAACTGAAAGGAGATTCCCATGCAGATGACCAAAGCTCAAAAGCAGCAGTTTTTCGAAGAAGGATATGTGCTTGTGCGAGGTGCTGTGCCAAAGTTGATGGCCGATCAGGCGCGCAAGGCCATTAATTATCACATGCGTTATCGCGTGATGCAACAGGGACGAAATCCGGGGTTGAGCAATGAGCCGGTGATTACAGATTTGTTTAATAAATCGCCGCTTTGGGGTCTGTGCGAGTCAGTAGTGGGAGAGGGGAAGTTGATTCCACCGCAGGGAGGCAATGTGAAGCTCAATTTTCCCGATGCAGAGGAGCGTCCGCTGACGCGAGGGCATCTGGATTTGGGTGGGAAGCTGAAGGATGGGTTGCTGAGTCGCGGTATGACGCTGCTGGTGGTGATTCTGGTCCACGATGTTCCGAGACCATTTATGGGCAATTTCTGTTTTTGGCCCGGGTCTCATCGCGCTTATGAGGCGGCGTTTCAAAAGGATCCCAATTACGTGGAGACGGCAAAGGCCAATCGCCGGATTCCCGATATCGATTTGCCGCATGGGCCGATTCAGTTGATGGGCGAAGCGGGCGATGCGGTGATCTGCCATCACCAGATGTATCACAATGGAGGCCCAAATCATTCGCCCGATATCCGATACGCCGTGATTTTCAGACCCCGACACGTCAATGCCAGAGAAAATAGCACGGATGCTATGGCCGATATCTGGCGCGAGTTTGAAGGGCTGAATGATCTCAAAGAAGAGGCGATGGCGGTTTAGAGATTTGTTGATTCAGGGTTCATCCAGCCCGATGGATAAAAGGTTCCCCCCCGATGACAAGAACCCAAGGGGTTCTCTCCATTAAGGAGTAGTCGGGGGGGTCATTTTTTGTACTAATCTGTGTAGATTAGGTCAGTTAGAGAACCGCAGACGGCACTCTATCTTGTGATATTGTACTTCTTCCACTCAGGCATATGAACGGTCATCAATGCCTTAAATAATCTTCCGTGGTTGGGAACGCGGAGGTGCAACAACTCGTGCGCGATGACGAAGTCCTGAAATCCTACTTCCCGATCAGCCAGATCAATGGCGAGTGTGATGATTCCGGATGTTGAGCAGGAACCCCATTTCCGGGTCATGTGTTGAACGCGAACATGCCGGGGATGGACGTTCAATCGCCGCGCCCAGTATTCGACGCGGTCGCGGATGACCTTGCGCCGTTCATTACACATCGGGGTTTGTGTCCAGAAGAATTGAAAGGACGCGATCTACAGCGCGGCTGCGCTCGTCTTTGTCCAGTTTTAGAAGCGGGAGATAGAGAGCCGCACGTAGTCGCCGTTGTTCGTCGGCGTTGACAGCCGCGTTGGGAAAGCGGTTGAGCAGTGTTTCCACTTCCTGTGCCACGTTCAATGTCGATATGCCGACAGCCACTATATTCGGATCGTTCTTTAGTGCCAAATGAATACCAAATGCACGCGGCGAAAGTCCGCTGTTCTGCGCGGCCTCGATAGCTTCCTCTTTTTCTTTTGCAAGGGCATCTAACTGATCCATCGCCTCGAGTGCGGTTATTTTGCGATTCTCCAAATCCTCCAAAATGCGTTCAGCGCGTTCTTTCAAAGGCAGCAGCACAGACGCCATTTCCGATTCTTGTTCGACTTCCTTCCGCAAGCCGCGCACGAGGTTGAACACTTTGGCTTCGTGTGAGCCAGACTCGTTTTGGAGTGTTTTGAGCGTGTTTACGTCGAATGTCGCTGTTTTTGTCAGGTAGCCGAGACCTTCTTGGGTAGCGCTGTCCTGGACCAGGGAGCGCGTCTTGTTGGCTAAGTCTATTACGGGGGTAGTGCTGGTAGTATAGGCATTGCGTACGGCTGAATAAAGATTGGCGAGTTGCTTATAGGTGTCGATGTGGTCGCGCAGGTCTGGCGAAGGTGACAAAATCTCCCAGAGTGCCTCAATATCCTTGTACGCTTCGCAGAATGCTTTGCGCGCCTCTAAGTCTAAGAAATGTCCATAGACAACCCATTCGAGATGCTCGTCTGCGCTGCCATTTTCCCGGACAGTAAGGTAGTCCGTTTTCGCCTTTTCGATCTTGTTTAGAAAGGCATCCAGCAGCAGGTCGAGGTCCTCAATCACACCGTTTACATCAGACGAGTCGAATCGCAATGCTTTTCTCAGTTCACGGAGTACGCCGACGAAATCGACAATGAGGCCGATGGGCTTGCGGGTGCCGTTCGCATCCACATGCGGGCGGTTCACGCGCGCAATAGCTTGTAAGAGGACATGATCGCGCATTGGCTTGTCGAGATACATGCAATAGAGAAGGGGTGCGTCGTAGCCTGTCAGTAATTTGTCGGTCACAATGAGGATCTTTGGGTTCTCATCCGCCTTTTTGAATAGGCGGCGCGTGTCCGCCTCTTGATCCTCAGTGAGTTGAAGTTCCGCAACGAGTGGACGGTCAATGATGTCTGAAGTATTCTCTGTATAGACAGGCGCCGTCCAGTCGGGTGGTAGGAGTTTGTCGAGTACGCGTTTGTACTTGGCGCAGGCTTCGCGGTTCACGCCCACGAGAAATGCCTTGTAGCCGAGTGGAACTACGTTTTCCACAAAGTGCTCGGCTACGTATTTGGCGATCTTCTCAATGCGGTCATCGGCGGTCAGGAAGGTGCGTAAGCCCACGGCCTGGTCGAGGACCTTATTGAGTTCATCGACATCGGTAACGCCTTCGGCTTGAGCAAGTTCAAAGAATTCTTTATCGAGTTGCTCGGCTGGTACAGCCATTTCACTCGGTGCCATGGTATGGCGAATAGGCAGCGTCGTTTCGTCCTTAATTGACTCACGAATCGAATACTTATCGAGATAACCTTGCTCGTCATCGGCACCGAAGATCATGAAGGTGCCTGCCCCATGCTCTGTCCTGGCTATCGGTGTGCCGGTAAAACCGATGATAGTGGCATTTGGTACCGCCGCCATCAGATACGTGCCGAGGTCTTTGGCGACTGAGCGGTGCGCCTCGTCTATGAATACATAGATGTTGCCGCGGGTGTTGGCATTCCGCTCAATGCCTTCAAATTTGTGGATCATAGACAGGATTAGCCCGCGTTTGTCGGTTTTGAGCAGGTTCCGGAGGTCGTCCCTGGAGTTTGCTCGCCATACCGCGATGTCCTGTTGATGCATTTCACCGAGCAGGCGTTCAACCCATTCCTTGAGTTGTCCTTCGAGTTCTCTGCGATCTACGACTACCACCACGGTTGGCGTGTGGAATCGTTCCTTGTGTTCCAGAATCAGGCGTGCGGCGGTGAGTAGTGTAAAGGTTTTGCCGGATCCCTGGGTGTGCCATATTAGCCCCCGACGCCTGGATGGTTCGGCACAGCGTTTGAGAATGCGGTCGATTGCGCGGCGTTGATGCTGGCGCAGTACAGATTTCCGCGTCTCGCCATCTTCGACATAGAAAAGTATCCAGTCTCGTAGCGTGCGTAGAAAATCAGTTGGCTCAAAGAAGGATTGTACAGCGAAGCGATAGGTTTCATCCGGGCGTTCTTTCCAGCGTGCCATGAATCGGCGCGAGGTGTTCCAGGTGACACCGTACCAGTATTCGAGGAGATGCGTGACGTTGAAGAGTTGCGCCATTCCCATCAACTCGGGTGTCTCCATTTCGTAGCGTCGCAATTGGGTGATACCCCGTTCAATGGCATTGGCGGTCTTCGGGTTCTTGTGTTCGACAATGGCGACTGGTATGCCGTTGATGACAAACATTACGTCTGCTCGGTTGCCCTTGCGGGATGGAGGTTTGATCTTCCATTCCCATGTGACGTGAAAAATATTGTTGGCTGGATGCTCAAAATCGATGAACTGGACATGCCGTTGTCGGTTCTCGGATTCATCATACCATTGCCGCTCTCCGCGTAGCCAATTGAGCATCTCACGATTTCCCTCAATCGTCGGTGGTATTGCTTCTATCCGCTCAATGATCTGACGTATGGTGTCAGCAGACATCCACGGATTGAAGTCGGTGAGCTTTGCTTCGAGTTCGTCGCGAAATAGCATCTCCGCTTCATCGCCGCGCCTCTGTCTGGCAACACTGGGCGAGATCGCGGTCCAACCGATCTCGGCTGCGTGGCGAACCATGGGGAATTGGACAGTGCCAGCCTCTGTGATTTTAAGGTCGGTCATGTTGTGGTTTCCAGAGTTTGAGCGTATCTTTTAGGTCAATTGCGCCCCTATTGCGCCCCTATTGCGCCCCATTACGCCCCATTACGCCCCCCGAACATGTATCAGCCCATTCTCTCACGATTCTATGATGCCTTGTCATAGATCCTGAGCGTCGGGCTATCCATCATTTTTCCATTTCTAAGCTCTCTCTGAATGCGCTCAAGCTGGGTCACGAGATCTTGCTTTGATGGCAGGTAGAGTTGGTACTTCGACGCGTAAATATTGGCTTCTTCCGACAGGGTCAGTTCGACCAGTGCATCGTTCTTACGGGTGCAGAGCACGATGCCGATAGTCGGAAGTTCGTCTTCGGTTTTCACATAGCGGTCAAAGTAGTTGAAGTATTCGTAGAAGCGGCGTTCTTCGGGGTTGTCGATGGACAGAAGGATGACGTAGTGGGACTAGCCAAGCGCGAATCGTTTCGCCAATTTTGCAGACAGTGTCTGCGAAATCTCAGCGTGTTCAGTAGATTTAACAGACACTGTCTGTCGCATCTTTCCTATTGACGGATTGGATAAAATCCGCAACGCTGTCTCGGAAATCTTCTCACTGTCGAAAATCTGCGACACTGTGTCGCCATCAAGGGACATGAACTCCACAACAAGGGCTTCTTCATCCGGGTGGACGTGGATGATAGTGCCTACATCTCCCGATTTTAGTTCTTCCCCTTCATCGTTGTTTATGGATATTCAGCCATAACCGGGGATAGGCAGGGTGGTACTCTATACCAAGCGAAATCACGAATTGTGTCGTCTCATTCGTCGGCTTAAGTCATACTCGCAACGGCCACGATCATTAAAGGCTGCATCAACCAGGAACTTAAGACTTGTCGCGTTGATTCTGTTCCATGGAACAACAGATATTTTAGCCTTTGGATTTAGTAGATTATCAATAATGCGATCTGGCATGTACGGATACCGCTGTTCGTATTCCACCCTAGTAGAGATTGATGTCCACGAAGATATATCTGGATAGAGAGCTTCTTTTTCGCCTTCGTGTGCTACCGTACATAGATCCGATGTCCCAGGTAGATTGACAACCACAATTCCGGATTTTTTGTTCACAACACCGCTATACATACTGGAGTATATCTCCCAGTCCACATGTTTTCTGCGTTTTGTATCAGTTCCCACCAAGACGATCGTAACCGTAGAGTCTCGCAAGTATCCGTCTCTGATTATCTCTCGTATGCGCTGATCATCTAGATCCTCAGAGATGTCTCCGGTATCGACTGAGACATCGATGAATATCGAATGCTGGTAGCCGAATTCGACCAAGGCGTTTTTGTAATACTGATCGTTTTCGTGGTGATAGCTAATAAACACCTTGTGCATAGTTGCCTTCCTTTTGGTTTAGGTCATCTTTAGTTTTACTATTGCGTAGCCTATGAAGACCTTTCATGACTAAGCTCATTGACTGGTCAATATACGGCGTCTGGACGAGTAGCTGATTTTCTTCAGTGGAAAGTCCGTTGTGTAAGCTGTCTGGACCGTAGGATTTGAACCGCTCCCGGCTCGACCAAGTCTGGCGAGAGCCAGTCCAAGGCTCCACAAGCCCGACTGTTTCCGCTATGTCACGTGCACAGCCGCCAAAACCGCCTATTAAGAATACCGGCTGGTTGACCTGAAGCGACAGCAACGCTTCTTCTGCGATACCCGGCATCCGCCCTTTGTAATCCTCTACGTGCCCGCCGAGCAAAATGCGTGCATCTGTTTCCTCGCACATGACCTGTCGCATAGCTGTCAGTCCGTTTGACCTCTCGCTAGCATCGGGTTTACGAGATGATAGTGCCTTGCGGTCTTCCATCGACAGCCGCTTCCCATCCTCCCCAATGAGGACGAGTTGGGCGGTTCCATGGTATTCTGCGACATATTTCTCGAGTTCGTCGGCCGTCATGCTAAGGTGAATGGGCCATGCTAAGTAGTTAGTCACAGTAATTATTCCATTGTGATGCGGATGTCCCCGATAGCGCAAGGCCAGTTCAAATAACAGATCTGTAAACCCTTTAGTACGTAGATCTCCACCATAAGCCAAGCTTCTTCCAGAAGATAGCAGACGTAGCGCGATTTTAGCCGCTGCATCTTGCAGATGCCTTTCACTTAGCCCAAGTACTTCCATATCTGGACTCTCGGATATAGAAATAGCAATTGTGGATGTTGTTTTTATTTTATCGAGTATCATAGTACTTCCTCCATCCATTCGGATAGTGTATAGGTACGTACCTTCGGCGCAACCTTTAAAAATAACTGAACTTCGTCAGTAATCAATGGCGGATCTGGATACACGATTGTTGAACCGGCTTCACTCTGGTGATCCGGTAGCGTCGCCAGCGCGATTAGCTCGGGAGGCCTAGCTATGAACAGTACATCGGGGTGCTCTGTCCTAAAGCGTTCGACGCTACAGAACCAGATGTAGGTCCAGAAAACTTCGTCAAGCAGGCATCCGATAACCGTCCCGACCTGATCTCCTTGATCCGAGTCCATCCGCACGAATGGTACGTTGCCCATATAAGGAATACTTCTTGGATCGATGCCATGCAAGCAGTCAAAAACAATCATCGGGACCTGTTGTTTCTTGCCCTCGATGACCTCTCGCCGACACCATTCACGTGACGAATAGGAGTTCGTGTACACTACCACGAGAATACTGTTTTCAATATGATACAGTAAAACTTCCCGGAAGGGTAGCCCGGCTGGTATGTCTTGAATGTCCAAGAAACTTGCCAATGCACTGTTATGGTGGAGCCAATCGCGGACTTCTCTGGCAATAGATTCTCCTTGGTCATCGTGCTTAGAGTGACTGAGAAAGACTTGGACGTTCTGTAAGTAAGATTCGAGATCAGCTACGCCTTCATTCGGATGTCGAAGCTGAGTCAAATAATGCCTGAGCATCCTGATAAATTCGTACGTGAGGTCTCTGAGGAGCCGTTGTTCGCGTTCTCTATATTCCCCATCCCAACTGTCCCAGCGTAGTGCCTGCTCTGTAAGGTCAATGTTATCAAGGATCCCTGATTCCATCACTACAGGAAAAATGCCAGCACTAAACCCCTTCATGTCGGCTTCTCTTGCGATTTCACGAGCATACTCTGTCCACGCAGGGTCACTCGCCAACTCATTATCGACGAGAATCACTACGGCGGTAACATTCCCACTCTGCCAGTCGATTGGCAAAGGAACCAGAGCATCTGGCGCAATGGCTTGGCGATAGACTACGCGTACGCCCGTATCTCCCACCAGCCTCTGATTGTGTTTAGCACCGAAGTGCTCAAATAGTCGATTCGCGACTACTCTACCTATGTCATGGTTTGGATGCCAGACTATATGGAGCGCGAAAGGTGCTGTGGCTTCCATATTCAATTTACTCCTGTCGGCAGTCCCGAGACCGAGAGCTACCAATTATTGATAAATTAAGATCTCCAACTCGTATCTCACCCGTCATCAACTTATGCAACAGTGCTTTGAACAGGTCGTCAAGCACAGCACGTTTTCTTTGATGCAGGTCAATCTTGCGGTCAATGGCGTCGAGGATAGAAGTGACTTCTCGTTGATCATTGAGATTTTTCGGAATCGGTAACTTTATTTGTTCTATTCGATTTAACGCCAATTTAGGCTGTGCATTTCGCCCTGTTGCCTCCAAAATCTGAGTCTGGCAGGCGTGAGAAGAGAGGGCATACATCAGGAAACGTGCATCGACATTCGGATCGGTCAAACAGATTTTAGCAGCGTTCTCTGTCAAGTTGGCGCCATCGAGACTTTCAGGAACTTGCCCAACAAGCCCAATTGTTCCTGCAATTGAAATGTAGATGTCATCGCTAGAGATAACATAGCGGGCAATCACGTCTTCATAACCCTTCGGTACGAAAAGCACCTGATCTACTGCCACACTATGGTCCTGAAAGTCGGTCACACGAATATATGGCTTTCCCGTATTCTCGTCAGTTAGCGAAACGCCTTTTGGCATCCGTTTCCCACCTTTTACCGTTGCTATATTCGCAACGGGGATGAGTTCCCAACTCTCCGGCATCGAGCCGATTTCAGTTTCCTTTTGCACTTCGCCTCGCAGACCGCGTGTGAAGAGCATCTGCATCGCGGTGCGTTTCAAATCCTGTGCAAGCGCGACGCTCTGATCATGTGTTTTGATAGCTTCCCGGATCCGCGAAAGCGCGGCGACTATTGCCAGTTGCTCATTGATATTTGGTTGCGGTACCTCAAGTCCTGCTAACCGACTGCGTGACAGGTTTGGTATCGTCGTTTTATTACCCGCGCCCTCAAAGATGCCAAGTTGGGTAAAGGCGGATTGTAGGAAATACACGTAGAAGCGCGGCTCGACCTCTTCAACAATAGGCCGTAGTCGATGTAAATGGTTCTGGAACGACATTATTTTGACTTCGCCATTCCAGATTGCCGCACGTCCAATCTCGCCTCCCTCGCAAACCAGCAGATCGCCGGGTTGCAGAAGTTTTTTGGATAACTCGTGCTCGGGAATCGCCATCTCATCGACAGTAGAAAGGTCAATCTGGTCCCAAAAGACATTTGAGGTTCGAAGGAATGGTGTCTTGTCAGGACCGTTGCGGGCGGCGGCAGACATGCTTTTTCCCGCGCCGATCTCGAACAGTTCTCCAAGGGGATGCCAGGTCCACGCTTCGTTCATTACAGATCCGCCATTCTTTTCAGCCGCACGGCTGGCAACCTCTTCAACTGCTGATTCAACGGATCTACTTCTATACCGACGGATTCCAGCGCAGTCACGCCCAACAACGGCTCCGCGTCGGCCTCGCCGAATATGATCGTCCCCCCGACGAACTCGCCCATGAACTCAATTTTGGCGACGGCGACATCCACTGCGATCTCGCTGCCGTCGGCCAGTTCATACACGCGTTTTCCTTCGGGTTTGAGGCCGATGGCTTCCAGGTAAGGTCTGGGCACCAGGGAATCGGTTGCCCCTGTATCCACCAGAAAAAGCCCTTCCCAAAACCTGTCCGGATCCGCCGGGTTTGTAATCCTGACTGTGACGTGTGTTGCGCCCATGTTTTTCTCCTTTCTTTTTCGAGGTTCATTTTTCTTGCAATTGTGCGAGTATATCTGCCAAATGCCCGTCAATCTCACGGGCTTCTTCATTCAGTTTGTTCAAATCTGCAATAATCTCTGAGATAGGCCGGTGGTCAAAGGCGTCCGTCTGCCCTGCCCACCGGCTCGGGCTGAGGTTGTAGTCTGCTTCCTCTACTTGCTCCCGCGTGATGACTGCGACCTCGCCTTCAACTGGTTCGCCTTTGAGATAGGCGGCTGCGAGTGGGCGCAGGTCTTCTTCCGGGATATAGTTTTTCGGACGGCCCTTACGCACGCGCTGGCTGGCGTTGAGGAGCACGATTTTGTTCTTTCGTGAGGCAGGCTTGCGCTTTGAGAGGACGATGATCACGCCAGCGGTGCTGGTGTTGTAGAAGAGGTTGTCCGGTAGGAGTATTATGCCGTCAATCAAGTCATGTTCAACGAACCACTTGCGGATGTTGCGTTCTCTGTCCTCATTTCTGGAGCCAGATCCGCGCGTCACTGCGCCGGTGTCGAGTACCACTGCCGCACGTCCACGCTCGCTCAAGCATGTGAGTGTGTGCTGAAGCCAGGCCCAGTCGCCTTTGCCGGTGGTGACGCCGCCCTGAGTGCGGAAGCGGTCGAAGGGATCGTCGATAAAGATGTCCGGGTTGAATGGTTGATTCCACATTGGATTGGCGACGACGATGTCATAAGTACGGATTTTGCTGTCTGCGGTTTTGAACTTCGGATTGATCATTGTATCGCCGCGCTCGATCTCCGCTTCCATGTCGTGGATGATGGCGTTCATTTTGGCGACCGCATAGCTTTCGGCCTGTAGCTCCTGTCCATAGAGTTTGAGCGGCACGCGACTTGTAGGGTCGAGTTCGCGGGCGACGAGTTGGAGCTTAACGAGTAGGCCAGCTGAACCGCAGGCATAGTCGTGGCATTCTTCGCCGGGCCTCGGGCGCATGATGTGCGCCATTAGAAGGCCGACTTCGGTTGGGGTGAAAAATTCACCCGCGCTTTGGCCAGAGCCTTCGGCAAATTTTCGCAGGAGAAACTCGTAGGCGCGGCCGAGGAAATCGGGCTGAACGTCAGCAAGCCCCAGGCGGTAGCGCGGATCGGAGAAGGTCTCGACAACCTCGGTGAGTTTCGCCGGGTTGATATCGCGTTCTCCGTTGCGCTCAGAGGCGAAATCCTCAAGGTCAATGACGCCGGAGAGCGAGGGATTATGCCGTACGATAGCGCGGACAGATCTTGTCAAGTGCTCGCCAATGTCCTTCGGGCGTGTGCTTCGCCCCTGGTTATCAGGCCATTCGTAACTTTCGCGCCCATTGATGACACTCCATCGTGCTTCTGCCGGCAGATAGAATCGTAGCAAGCTGTGGTCGGACTCAGCGATCTCTATGGCTATTGCGCGGTCGCCGTATTCCTCTGCGAGACGCTCGATCTCGTCGTCAAAGACATCGGATAGGCGTTTGAGAAAGAGGAGGGGGAGTAGATAATCCTTGAATCTGGCCGCGTCCTTTTCGCCACGGATGGAGCAGGCCGCGTCCCATAGCATCTGTTCCATGGTTTTCGTGGAAGGAGCTTTGGAAACGCGCCGTCGTCTCGTCACTTGTGCTGCGGCTTCGACTGGTTCTGAGGCAACTTCCGCCATGTCGATTCCCGCCTCGTCTGCGAGTGCGACGATGGCCTCTCGCGCTGCCTTCTGAGGCTTAGTTACGCCACCTTCCCAGCGGTTGACAGTGGCGAATGCAACGCCGAGTCGATTCGCGAGTTCTTCCTGTGTCAGGTCAAGATGGGCGCGAATGGCGCGCAAAACAGCCGAAATGTCGTGTATTTCTGTTATGTTTGTCATATTTACAGTATAACAGATTGCAAATAGGCTGTCAATATTCTTTTTATCACCATTTGTCCGAACAGGCGGGGATCGCTACTTTTATTTTACGACATAGCACAGGGGAGTTTTTCGCATTGACACGCAGGGTTCTGTCGTCTATTATGCGTGAGCGTTCTCTGAGAATCTGATCGTAGATGAACTGCTGGCGCAGTTGTAACCTCTTCGTAGATTCGTCTATTCGTCTATTCGCTTGAGGAGATTTGTGATGCAAAGTAAGATATTGGGCAGAACGGGGTTGGAGGTTCCAATCGTCAGTTTTGGCACGGCATTTCTCGCTCGTGTGATGGGGGCAGATGGTCGTTTGTCGTCGGGCGTTGATGAAGATGTGGGTGTAGAGAATGTGGTGGCTGCTATTGAGGCTGGGTGTACGCTGGTCGATACAGCGCCTCTTTATGGGAATACCGTGAGTGAGAAGATTATTGGTCGTGCGTTGCGCGAACGCCCTGACCTGGCTGAAAAGTGTACGGTGACGACAAAGGTGGGAAGATCGGGAAATGAATACGATTTCTCTTCCGACGGGGTGATGCAGCAGGTGGAAGACAGTCAGGAGCGGTTGGGTCTGGATGCGTTTGACGTGTTGTATATTCACGATCCGATGGATTTTCCCATGCAGCAGGTGATGGCGAAAGATGGGGCGCTTGGGGCGTTGCGAAAATTGCAGGATGAGAGTGTGGTGCGTTTTGTCGGTATTGCGGCGAATGATCCCGATTCCAATGGTCCCTATATTGATACGGGCGAGTTTGATGCTTCGGTGGTTCCCGATGCCTGGAGTTTGTTGAATCGCACGGCGGATACATTCATTTTTCCCGGTGCTGAAAAACACAATGTGGGGATTGCGCTTGCAACACCTCTGGAACGCGGTTTATTGGCGACGGGACCCTTGCCCGGGCATTCTTATGTGAATCGCAATTTTAGTCAGGCTGTTTTGGATCGCGTTGGGAGGATAAAAGCACTTTGCGACGATTATGGCATTCCACTGGTGGCTGCATCGCTGCAGTGGTGTACGAGGCATCCGTTGATTGCGACGGCGATTTGCGGGGGGCGAAACAAAGCGGAGACGATTCAAAATGCCGAAGCTGGCAGTATTGAAATTCCCGAGGCGTTTTGGGATGATCTGAAACCGTTGATCCAGGATTGGGATCAAGAGCATGTGGTGAAGGTGGGGAAAAGCAACCACAGATGAACACAGATAAACACCGATAAAAATAGAGTAAAAGGCTAACAGGTAGGATCAACTTTTAAGGAGAATACCATGACAGAACAGGAGATTTTGAAGGAGTTGGAGAATTTCGATACGCCGTCTATTACAAATGTGGTGGCGACGTATCCGAATAATCCGTTGTGTTTGGGGCTTTATAATCCGTGGCTTGAAAACTGGTACACGGATCAGACGATTAAGTGTATGTATCCAGAACTCGGCGCGCGGTGTGGGTATGCTGTGACGTGTACTTTTGCGTTGCCAGATGCTGGGTTTAGTCGGTTGTCATTTATGGATGTGGCAGAAGCGCTGGATGCGTCGCCAAAGCCGACGGTACTGGCGCTGGAGCAGAAGTTTCCGCCGGAGATTGCGGGTAAGGTAGGGCTTGCGGGCGGCAATATGACAACGACGATGAAAGCACTCGGGTGCGTGGGATGCGTGTCAAATGGACCGTCGAGGGATATCGATGAAATCCGCCCGATGGCGTTTCAGTATTTGTTGACGGGTATATCGCCGGGCCATGGCGACCAAGCTGTGCAGGCGGTGAATGTGCCAGTGTCGATTTGCGGCATGGATGTTGCGCCTGGCGAGATTATTCACATGGATGAAAATGGCGCGGTTAAATTTCCCGCAGATCGGATGGCGGAGGTGCTGGCGAATGTGAAGGAACTGATCGCAGGGGAAGAGGCACTTCAAGAACGCGTTAAGAAGGTGACCAATATCGCCGAGTTGCGTGCGGCTTATCGCGGTGAAGAATACGGAGATGATGAGGAAAAATAAATGGAAAAGATCAAGGCGGGTATTATTGGATTTGGGCGGGTGGCTGGCGGCCATCTGAGAACGATGCGCGAGACGGGATTGTACGATGTGGTGGGTGTGTGCGATATTACGGAATCCAGGCGGGAAGAGGCGGTTGCCGAGGGCATGCGCGCGACCGATAATCTCGATGAATTTCTCGGTTGGGATATCGAGTTGGTTTTGATCGCGACGCATTCGGCAGCGCATTATGCGGATGCACTCAAGGTGGCGGCGGCGAAGAAACACATGCTGATTGAAAAGCCGATGTCACTGACCGGGCCAGAGGCTGAGGAAATGGTGCAGGCGGCCAGAGAGAATGGCGTGGTATTGACGATGCACCACAATCGGCATTACGATCGCGATTATTGTCTGGTTAAGCACGCGGTTTTAGATGGTGCGGTTGGCGAGATTGTTGCGCTTGAGAATCGCACGATGGGAGCACGTCCCGCTGTGGGTTTTGGCGTGCCCGATTACAATCAGCAATGGCGCGTGACGGCTGCGGCGGGTGGGGGAACTTTGTTGGATTTTGGACCGCACTGGGTCGAGCAGATTATCGATTTGATGTCAGGTCACAAGGTGGTGTCAGTATTTGCCGATGTGCGGCATACGAAGTGGGGCGATTCGGACGATTTGTTCGATATTGTGATGGTGTTTGACAATGGGGTGCGCGCGCGCGCTGCCAAGGCGGATATTTCTTTTTATTCTCTGCCGTATAAATGGATCGTTCTGGGCACGGAGGCCACGCTTGTGTGCGCGCGTGGGGGAGGTAATGAGGTTACGGTTTACGGGGAAGATTCTGAGGAAGTGCGCACCGATGCGATACCGCGAGAAAATCTGCACGCAAATATTGCGCGGCATTTGCGCGAGGGCGAGGAGTTGATTATTACCGCTGAACACGGTTTGCGGGTGATGCAGGTGTTACACGCTGCGCGCGAGTCGGGAGCTTCTGGCAAGAGTGTGGATGTGGAGATATAATGGAAATGGGCAAACCCAATATTATTTTTGTTTTGTTAGACGATTACGGGTGGGCAGATACGACGTGTTACGGAAGTGAATTTTACGAGACGCCCAATTTGGATCGGCTGTGCGCCGAGGGGATGAAATTTACGGATGCGTACGCGTCGTGTCCGGTGTGTTCGCCAACGCGCGCGAGTGTGATGAGTGGCAAATATCCCGCGCGGGTTGGGGTGACGAATTTTATCGATTGGGCCGGGAGAAATCATCCCAATCGCGGCAAATTGATCGATGTGCCCTATTTCAGGTACTTGCCCCATGAAGAGCGCACGGTTGCACAGGCGATGAAGGACGGGGGGTATGCGACCTGGCATGTTGGCAAATGGCATTTGGGTGGACCTGGATTTTATCCCGATGAACACGGGTTTGAGGTGAATGTGGGCGGATGCGAACACGGGTCTCCCGGACGAGGGGGTTATTTTAGCCCATGGACGATTCCGGTGCTGGACGATGTCGATGTACCAGACGGTACGTATTTGACGGATTATTTGACGGATCGGGTTATAGATTTGATCGAGAACCGCGACGATCGTCCGTTTTTCTTGAATTTGTGGTATTATACGGTGCATACGCCCATTCAGGCGAAGCGAGAAAAGATCGAGAAGTACGAAGAGAAGGCAAGAGCAATGGGGCTGGATAAAATTGAACCGTTTGAAGAGGGTGATTTTTTCCCGGGGGCACACAAAAAGGACAGGCGCATTACGCGGCGGACGGTGCAATCCGATCCGGTGTACGCCGCGATGATCGAGAGCATGGATGAGAGTGTGGGGCGCATTTTGGACGCGCTGGAAGCAGCGGGTATTGCCGATAATACCGCGATTATGTTTACCTCAGATAATGGTGGGCTAGCGACGAGTGAAGGTTCGCCGACGTGCAATGCGCCGCTCGCCGAGGGCAAGGGCTGGATGTATGAAGGCGGAACGCGAGAGCCGCTGATTGTCAAATGGCCCGGTGTGACACCGGTAGGGTCTGTTTGCGATGTTCCGGTGACGAGTACAGATTATTATCCGACGATACTGGAAATGGCAGGTCTGGATCTGATTCCCGAACAGCATTGCGATGGGGTGAGTATCGTGCCTTTGCTAAAGGGGGGTAACCTGGCGCGCGATGCGATTTTCTGGCATTTCCCACATTATGGCAATCAGGGAGGGACACCTGGATCTTCTGTTCGAGCGGGGGATTATAAGCTGATCGAATTTTTTGAATCCGGGCATGCCGAGTTGTACAATTTGCGAGAGGATATCGGCGAGGAGAATGATCTGGCAGATGAATTGCCCGATGTGCGAGATCGGTTGCACGAGCTTCTGAAGACGTGGCAGGAGGAGATCGAAGCCAAAATGCCCGAGGAGAATCCAGATTTTGAGCCGTGGCAGGAAAGGTCGGTTTGGGAGACTAATCGAGGTCGGTAGATTATTTTAAGGGAGATATGCTTATGGACGATTCTATTAAGGTTGCGGTGGTGACCGGCGGCCACCGTTTTGATGTGCCGAATTTTCACGGGTTGTTTCGCAAGATAGAAGGCGTGGATGCCTATATTCAGTCTCTGGAGGATTTTGCATCGCCACGAGCAGAGGAGCGCGATTTTTACGATGCGGTTGTGTTTTACAATATGCACAAGGAAGGTCCGACAGATGAGAACCGCCCCGGGTGGATGGGGCGACCTCTAAGCGCGCTGGCGTCCTGGCTGGCGACGGGTAAGGGTATGGTGTTGTTGCACCACGCGATTTTGGCATTTCCAAATTGGGATCCCTGGGTTCAGATGGCCGGTGTTGTGGCGGGGTCGTTTGAATCGTTCAGCCACGACGAGGTGATGCGGATTGCGGTAGAGGATGGGGATCATCCGATTACGCGAGGGATATCCGATTGGGAGATGATCGATGAGACATACCTGATGGACGAGCCGGATTCGGATAGCCATTTGCTGTTGACGACAGATCACCCGGCGTGTATGAAGTCGATTGGCTGGACGCGGCAATACAATGGTACGCGGGTGTTTTGCTTCCAAAGCGGGCACGACAATCAGACGTGGAAGGATGGAAATTTTCAGTCGGTGTTAGTGCGGGGTATTCAGTGGGTCAGCGGGAGGATTTAGTACGTAGTCTCAACCATTTGAGGAGAGTACACTATGGCTGATACCAGGGAAGTCGTAGATGGCGTTGCTCGAGATGAAAGTGGTGAGTGGCAGCCCGCAAAACGCCCGGCGCCTGCGCCGATTTTTGCATGGCCTCCGCGCCCTGTTGAGGCACTGAAGTGGATGTTTGGTTTTCCGGGCTATTTGTGGCCCTGGAACGCAATTTATATGCTTATCGCCATTGGCACATGGCTTTATTTACAACCCGCGCTCGAACGCTGTGCGGCGTTTCGCGTGGATTGGATTGCCGAGATGTATGTACGGAATATTGCGATGCTAATCGTTATCGCGGGCGCGTGGCATGTGTATTTCTACAGGTTCAAGGCGCAGGGTACGCGGTATAAATACACGTCGAAATGGCTCGCCACATCAAATCGCAAGTTTTTGTGGGGCAATCAATTGCGCGATAATATTTTCTGGAGTTGTGTGAGTGGGGGGACGATCTGGACGGCTTATGAAGTGGTTTCTATGTGGGCATTTGCGAATGAGATAATTCCCTATGTCGATTGGCGCACAGAACCGATCTACTTTGTTGCGTTGCTGTGCGGTATTCAGTTCTGGCGGCTGTTCCATTTTTATTGGGTTCATCGCCTGACGCATTGGAAGCCCCTGTACAAGTCCGCGCACTATTTGCATCACAAGAATATCAATATCGGGCCGTGGTCCGGGCTGGCTATGCACCCGATTGAGCATTTGTTGTATTTTAGCTGTATTCTGATTCACTGGGTGGTGCCATCCCATCCGATTCACATGTTGATGAATGCACAACATGCGGCGTTTACACCGGCGCAGGGGCATGTAGGGTTTGATAAAATTGAGGTGGGAAGCAGTGATAGAATGCCCGCAGCATCGTTTTTTCACCAGTTGCATCACCGCTATTTTGAGTGCAATTACGGGGAGAATGATTTTCCGTTTGATTACTGGTTTGGCACGTTTCACGATGGGTCGCCAGAATCACACGCCAGTATGCGGGCGAAGCGCAAGGCGGTGCATCAGATTTAATATTTGGGGGAAATACAGGGTGTTTAAACCGGGGCTTACGGCTGTGCTGCTGGTCCCGGTTTTGCGTTTTCGGAACTTCAAAACTTTTTTGTTGGATTGAGCAAAAAGTTGGCGTACAATATTTTGACAATGCAGAGATAAACCCCAATCTTCCAACAGGAGGTCAGAGATGGACCGGGAAGAGATGAGCAATGAAGAGAATTATGCGTTTGATGTCGCCGGATATTTGCATGTTCCAGGGGTGTTGAGTCGCGGGGAAGTCGAGGCTTTGAACAGAGCGCTGGACGAGGCGGGTGAATCTGAAGGCATGCTGGGGGGAGAGGCACCCCAGCGAGATCTGTTTCGAGATTTGCTGGTGCATCCGCAACTGGTGTGGTATTTGAACCAGATTATTGGGCATGGATTCCGGCTGGATCAGGCACCCCGGTTGCTGGGTAGCCGGGAGGGGGAGATCGGGCAGGACCTGGTTGGTGGGGATGAACCCCGGAATCCGTCCCGGGCGTATTTTATTCAAAATGGCCGCCGGTCGTGCAGCCAGCGATGAAAGCGGGAGACGTGTTATTTTTTATGGATGGCGGGTGTACACACGGCGCGCTGGCGTGGAAGAATCCGATTCCCAGGCGGGGGGTGCTGATTAAATATCAGTCCAAAAATTCCAACTGGGGCGGTGGTGTGATTGATCCTCAGGAGCGCTGGGGCGATATGGTCGAAGATATGACTGAGGAACAGTTTGCGGTTATGCGCGGTCCCGAACGCGATGGACGGGATCGCACGGTGCCCAGGTTGGTCGTGCGGGATGGACAGGTGCATGTGTCGTACGATCCAGAGGGCGACCGTTATGCTGCGTCTTATCGCAAGCCGGGGGAGAAGGTGGATTAAGGAGAAACGGGAAAATGCTGAGTAGAAGGGTCTTGCAACTGGGCTTTCTGGCTTCGCATAGAGGTACCAATTTGCAGGCTATTCTCGACGCCTGCAAAACAGGACGATTGCAGGCCAGGCCCCGGGTGGTTATCAGCAATAACTCGGATTCCGGTGCTCTACACCGGGCGAGAAAGATGGGCGTGCCAGCCGTGCATTTGAGTACTTATACCCACCCCAAGCCCGGTGCTCTGGACGGGGCTATTCTGGCGATTTTGCAGGAATATGAGGTCGAGGTGGTCTGCCTGGCCGGGTACATGAAACGGTTGGGACCTCGGACTTTGGCCGCGTACAGGGGGCGCGTTCTCAATATCCATCCATCCCTGTTGCCGAAGTTTGGCGGTCAGGGTTTTTACGGGGAGGTCGTGCATCGGGCGGTGTTGGCCGCGGGTGAACGCGAGACCGGGGCTACGGTGCATCTGGTTGACGAAGAATACGACCACGGTCAGATTTTGGACCAGGTCCAGGTGCCGGTTGAGCCTGGGGATTCGGTCGAGACCCTATCGGCCCGGGTGCTGCAACAGGAACACAGGCTTTACGTCCGGACGTTGCAGCGCATTGCCGTTGGAGAGATTGAGTTGCAGGGGTTATAGATAGTTTTGCAAGGTATCTAAACCGGGGCTTACCGCAAGTCCCGGTTTTGTGTAGGCTTCACATTTTAGCCATTCGGGAGCAGGCCGATCTGATCCAGAGACGTAAGGAGAAATTCCATATCTTCTTCCGTAGCAGAGAGTTGGGGGAATCTGAGATATCGGGCGGAGACGCCGTAGAGTTCCAGGATGGCGCGCCACATGGTTTGCCATCCGCCCCGGAAATTGGGCTGTAGATCCCAGAGCGGGCGTTCGATTTCGACGGTGATCCGCCGTGCTTCGGCTATGTCATTGCGGCAGAGAGCCTGGTGAAATTCCGAGCCGATGTGGGGGGCGAATGAGGTGGACCAGTCCATGAAGGTGGTGCAGCCAAAAGGCCATTCGAGGAGGTGACGCCACAGGGTGCCTCCGGTCATGATTTTCCAGTGGTGGCCGTATTTTTGCAGGGTTTCTACGGCATAGGCCGTGTCGCCGTCTTCTTTGAAGCAGCAGATGCCGGGTTCGTCTATGAGCATATCCAGTGCGCGGTGCGAGGGATAGCCGACGAGCATCACCGGGATGATTTTGCCGATTGCGGCATTGTGGGCGGCCACGCCTTCGGGGTCTGAGCCGTGGAATGTGGTGACGGACATGAGCGCATCTGCGCCCCATTCGACACACCTGTGGGCGAATGCTTCTGCTTGCCGGGTGGGCCATGCCCCGGTCGCGGCGATGGTGAGGGCGCGGCCAGCAGTGCGCTCGATGGTAAATTGTGTGAGTTGTGCAATTTCGTCTTCGCTGAGACAGAAGTACTGGCTGTCGCCCGCTGTCAGCAAGATGACGCCGCTGCCTCCTCTAATGCCGATTTCGATGATGTTGCCTATGCCATCCCAGTCGATGTCTCCATTTGATAGAAAAGGTGTTGGTATTGATGTGACTGGTCCTTCCAGGAGGTTTTTGATTTCATCGGGTGATTTTCGCGTTCGTGTGGTCATATTTTGTCACGTTTCCCGATTCTGGATTTGATTGCTTTTTACTCGGCAACATATATAGTATAAGCAGTATTTAGACGGTTCTATTATCCAGCGAGTACTCGCGGTTGCCATTTGGGCCGCCGCCAATTGCCCAGGTGCCGCGGAAGAGCGTTCGCCGCTTTGGGGGCATGGCTTCGATTGTTTCGTGGTCGAGATTGAGGCGGTGCCATTGTGCCCAGATGGAGTTGTAGCAGTTGAAGACCGCGCATCTCGGGTTATTCGGATTGATCCAGTCGTTGGCCGCGTGGATCAGGCTTTCTGTGAAGATAACCACCGAGCCTGCGGGGCAGCTATAATCTTCCATTGCATCTCTCATGCTGGATTCATAGGGGGAGCCGCCGATATTTGGTCGAAACCGATCCGGCCCGCCGTAATTGAAGTGGGCTTTGTGAGACCCGCTGAGAAAAGAGGTGCCGCCCTGTCCTGACACCACTTCTTCGAGTTCCCACACGACCCGGGTCAGCCCGGCAAAAATTTTATTTCCCGCGACTTGATAGCGCATGGCGTTGGCTTGTTGGGGAGGGCGCACGACGTGAGGCAGGCCGTTGTCTCTCCGTTCTGATTTGTTCCATCCGGGAGGCCGCACGGTGGTGAAGGAGCCTTCGCAGCGGAAGCCGTAGCAGTCGTCTCTCACAAAGGGGGCTTCGGATAGGATTTCGTTTAGAATGCCCACGATTGCCGGGTGGTCCAGCAGGTTCTGAAGCGCGCCCTCATAACTCCGTCTGGCACCGGCATACACTTCAGCTTTCATCTCTTCTATTTCGGCTGCTGATAGCACAGAAGGTAGCAGGATCCAGCCACGAAGGTCGAAGAAGAATTTTTGCTCGTCGGTCATGGGTATTGGTGTCATTTTTCCTCCTTATATATCTCAGGTTGGTCCGTTGGTGAGGCGAATGGTTTCGCCGCCCTGGTCGATGGATTGCATTGCAGACAGGATCATTCGAGTGGCTTCCATGCCGTATCGGCCATCTACTGGGGATGGACCGCCGCGGGTAAATTTGGCAATTTCCTGCACCAACTTGCGGTCTGCGCCAAAGTGAGAGGTTTCAAAGGCTTCGGCTTTGCATTGTATGATTTCTTCTCTGCGTTCCCCGTAGTCCGTTACCAGGTCGATTTCGCCCTTCAAGCGGGTCAGGATCATTCGGCCTTTTGTGCCGACCAGTTCAAAGGTTTCTTCATCTTCGGCTTTGGGACCGTAAATGGCGTAGAAGATGGAGGCGACGATTCCGTTGTCGTACTGGAAGTGGATGGATGCGTGGTCGAAAATGTCTGCGCCGGGTTTATATACGCAGTTGTCTTTTCGGCGCGTGGGATCGGTTTCCTGGGCGAAGGTCTGGTCAATCGCGCCTCGGGTCTGATCCTGTGTACCCGTTTCGACCAATTCCGCTCGATAAGGACAGGTCCAGTCGTCGCAGACAGCACAAAATTTGGGCGCGTCTTCGCGTACTTCAAAGAGGTTGCGCCCCCCAAAGGCGTTGACCTGGAGACAGTGGCCGCCCGCAAACCAGTTGAATACGTCCGTGTAGTGCGATGCCTTGTCATTGAGCGCACCGCCGCTTAAGGCCCGCGTGCGATGCCAGGTCATAAAATAATGCGTGTAGGGAATTACGGCGCGAATGAGCATCATTTTGAGGTCGCCGATGACGCCGCTTTTCAGCAAGTTGTAGAGTTCGGTCCAGGGCTGTTCATAGCGCCGGGTAAAGCCCATGATCATCGGATTATTTGTTTTGTGCTCTTCTTTGTAGATGGCTACGGCATCTTCAAGCGTATGTGCGATGGGCTTGTCCAGATAGACCTTTTTGCCCGAGCGCAGTGCGGGTATTGCCGCTTCGCGATGGGCTGCCGTGGGTGTGGTGATGACAATTAGATCTACCTTGTCGTCGGAGATCAGGTCTATTGGGTCGCTGTAGAATGTGGGTGAAAAAGTTCTGTTGCCCGCTGCTGTCGCGATCCTGTTCACATCTTCAAGGGCGATGTGCATTCGGCTTTCTGTTCGGTTGCAGAAGGCGGTGATTGTGATGTCCAGGTCGCTGGCTTGTTCGGCAATTTGATGGCCAATACAGTTGATGCCACGGCTGCCAGTTCCGATGATGCCCACGCGAATGGTGTTTGTTGTCACTGTCGGTTCTCCGGGGAAATGCACGGGTTGTATCAGAGTTCTTGTGAAGAATATACCAATTATTCTCTAAAATAAAAGTTATCTTGTGACGCACAGGATGATTCCGAGGGGATCGGAGTATGGAGCGTTTGCAAATTCGATTGTCAGAACATCGCCGCGGGCATGTGGATAAAGACCCGGCGCTGACTGTAGATGAATCTGGACGGTTCTGGGTGGCATGGCACGGGTACAGACCCAAAGAAGACCGGATTCTGGTGCGGTCTTTTAAGGGCCAGCGGCGAGGTCCTCTGCTATCGGTGAGTGAAGAGGCAGGGATCAATTTTCAGCCGCGAATTGCGTGTGGAGGCGATGCGGTGTGGGTGGTGTGGTGCGCTGTGCGGGAGGGACGATGGTGCGTGCTGGCCCGATCGGCAGACGAAATGGGCGAGGTGGTGCGATTGGCTGAGGCGGATGCGAGTCTGGCTTTCCCAAATGTGACTTCAGATGGTGAGGGCAGGATATGGGTGGTTTGGACAGCGCTGGTGGGTAGAAGGCGTCGGGTGTTTGGGCGATGTCTGGATGGAGATCGCTGGGCTGAGGTCGTGGATCTGTCGCTGGGTGGGGGAGATCACTATCGGCCCGTGCTGTGTGGTCATGCCGGGGGTGCCTGGGTGGCTTACCAGACGCTCCAAAATGGGGCCTGTGATCTGTTTTTGAGAAAGTGGACGCCGGATGGGGTGGGGCGACCGGAGAAGTTCTCGCTTACAGATGACTGGGAGTTGTTTCCGAGGTTGTGTCCCGATGGTTCGGGCGGGGTCTGGGCGACGTGGGCGGTCACGCGCGATGTGATCCATCCCAAAGGATTTGTGGACCACAAAGTAGAGGCGATGGCTTCGCATTTTGACGGCCGGTCCTGGACACCTTATAGAGGTCCGGGTCGCACTATGCCCGAAGGGTATGTGGCGCATCTCTACGATGGATTGCTGGGGCGCGAGCATTATATGGGGTTTGTGGGGTGGCGGCGACGGCCGCAGATTGTGCGGGAAACAGATGGGGATGTTTGGGTTCTTTATGAGCGCAAAGAGGACGAGTTGGTCAACCGGCACGGTCCGGATGCGCTGTTTTATGCCCGGCCCCTGACCGGGAGAAATCAGGGGCGGTCCTGCGAGGTAGATGGGCAGGTACACGCCTATACGGTGAATGGAGATTTACCGGTGGTGGATGGGAGGTTGCCGTTTGCCGCCCAGATTTCCGAGGGGCGATATTATGCGGATATCTGTGCCGGGAGTTTGCCGCTGGATCGGGCGCGGTCTGTGGAGGAACGCCCGGCTTCGGCGTGGCGGTCGTGGCGACCGGTCCGACTGCCGGAACCGCCTGTGTTTGATCAGCGGCCCGAAATAGAGGTGGGGGGAAAGACCTATAAGCTTTACTGGGGGGATCTCCACTGTCACGGCAATCTATCGGGCGATGCGGAGGGTGAGATCGACGAGAATTACGCGTATGGGCGCTACAAAGCACGGCTGGATTTTATGGCGGTGACGGATAATGATGCGCTTTACGATAATATTCTCACGCCATCTGAGCTCGAGCTGATTCTGGCGGAGGCCGATCACTTTAATGATCCGGGACGATTTGTGGCTGTCCCCGCCTATGAGCGCACCTACCGCAAGGAATCAGAGAGTGGACCGAATCATCGGATTATGCTATTTCCGGATGGGGCAGTGCCGCTATATCATTTTACTGAGTCCGATGCGGATACACTGGAGAAGTGGGTGGCAGCGATGGTAGAGACGCGGGCTTTCACATTTCCGCACCATCCCACCTGGTGGGTGATTCCGAGCAGTCGGCTCGGGGGTGTGGAACTGTGTTCGTGTTGGGATATTTACATTCAGATGCGGGATACGATTCCAGAGGCACTGCGGCAGGGCTATCGCCTGGCGTTTATGGGGAATAGCGATTCCCATCGGATTGTGCCCGGGATGGGGGGTGCTCTGACGGGTGTGTGGGCAGAGGCGTTGACCCGAGAGGCACTATTTGAAGCTCTGTGGGCACGGCGGTGTTTTGCCACCAACGGTGCTCGTGTTATGATGGATGTCCGGGTGAACGGAATGCCCATGGGATCGGAGGTGCGGGTGGCTGGACAGGTACACTTAATCTGCAGGGTGCAGGCATCCCGAATGGTGCAGGAGATCGCGCTGTTCAGGGATGGAGAGCAGGTACAGGAGCAATGGGTCGGAAAACAACAGGCCGTTTTGAGGTTTGAGGACGAGCCAGGTGTTGGAGAACATTTTTATTATTTAGAGGTTAGACTAAAGCCACTTCGCAGGGTGCCGATGGGTGGACGCTGTGGAAATTTGCAGGTAGCACAGGGCGATTTTGCATGGTCGAGTCCAATATGGGTTAATAGGTAGGTTTCGAGGATGTATAACTGAGATTTTCAAGGGGAAAAAATGGGCGAACCGACTTTTCAAGATGTGGCGTATGGAGATCACGAGCGGGATGTGGTGGATCTGTATCAGGCGGATTCGGAGGGTCTGACACCAGTATATGTGTATATTCACGGCGGTGGATTTCGGGGTGGAGACAAAGCAGGGATTTCGCAGGTGTTGCTCAAAGGCTGTCTGGAAGCGGGTATTTCTGTGGCGGCGATCAATTATCCGCTTTCGGGAACGGATCGGTATCCGGCGGCGATGGAGCACAGCCAGCGGGCAATTCAGTTTATTCGGTGGAAGTCAGAGGAGTGGAACCTGGACGCTTCCCGGGTGGCGGCTGGAGGTGGATCTGCTGGAGCCGGGATTTCGATGTGGATCGGGTTTCGCGGGGAAGAAGCAGAGCCGGAAAGCGAAGATCCGGTGGCCCGACAATCCACGCGGCTGACGTGCGTGGCGTCGTGGCAGGGGCAGTGTTCTTACGATCCGCATTTTATTCGTACGATTATTTCGGGGCCGGCGTGTGCACACGAGGCGCTACAATTATTTTTTGGATTTTCGCCCGAAGAATTCGACAAGCCAGAGGCCCGAGCGATGTTTAAAGCAGCTTCGGCGATCAATTATGTGTCTAAAGACGCGCCGCCCGTGATGTTGTGGTACACCACGCCAAATTTGCCGATGGACCCCGAGCCGGATGCGGGACAGGGAATCCACCATCCGATATTCGGACAGGTGCTGAAGGAGAAGATGGATGCGCTGGGCGTGGAATGCGTGGTGCGGATGCGGGAGGATGTACCAGAGGAGGATCAAGGGGCGATTCAGGCGCGGTTTTACAGAGAGACGGTTGAGTTTTTGAAGCGGCAGTTTGGATTGGGTTGAATGACCCCTATAAGGAGTGTCCTATGATTACTGCAGGGGTTGCCTGTCTGGATATTACGCCGCCGCTGGGTACGATGATTCCGGGATCGTTTGAGGATCGGTTCGCCGAGAAGGTGCGCGATCCATTGCATGTGCGCAGTTTTGTGGTGGAACGAGAGGGAGAAGGTGTGGCGATTGTGGTGTGCGATTTGCTCGGGGTGAAGCGGGACTATCTGGACCGCGCGAAGGAACGGATCGCTGTGGAGACGGAATTGAGTGCGGAACGGGTTTTGATTTGTTGCACGCATACGCACACGGGGGCTGTCACGGGCGATGATGCTTATACGGCGTTTTTGATCGATCGGATCGCCGATGCAAGAGGTGGTGCTGGCGCGCAAGTCAGCACCTTCTGAGGCTGATATGGCGCGGGTGAGGGAGATTGGAGATATGGAGCGTCCCACGATGGCCGAGCGCGCTTTTGTGCGTCGAATAACCAGGCGCATGGCCGATGTGCCGGATCGGGTGCGGACATGGGTGCAGGCACTTCGCATTGGGGATCTGGGGATTGCGGCTGTGCCGGGGGAGTTGCTGGTGGAATTGGGGTTGGATTTGAAAGCTCGATCTCCGTTTTCGCAGACTATAGTGATCGAGTTAGCCAATGATTCGGTGGGTTATTTGCCGACGAGGCAGTCTTATGAAGAAGGGGGCTATGAGCCGGAGGCGAGCGTTTTTGCACCGGGGTGTGGCGAGCAGATTGTCGATGCGGCTTTGGGCTTGTTGAAGCAATTGCGATGACCAAAAAGGTTGGGAGATGGCTACCTATGAAAAGCAGGCGTTGTCAAGCAGAGCGATTTGAGAAAAATAGGACTTGTTATTTCCTATTGGGGGCGATATATTGTCCCGGGACGATATATCGCTCTTTTTTAGATATAATGGAATCGAGGTATCGAGAAAAGGTTTAAAGATGTGATAGTTTCGGGACTATATTTAGTCTTTTGGGACCATTTTACGCCCTTTGTAAGAGCCAATCAGAACTCTTTGGGAACGGTCTTATAGGCAGAATGACTCTCTTTCCTGATAAAAAATAACCCTTTGCGAGTATGTGTTTGGAACAATGCTCACATTGGCACACTTTTTGCATTATATAGATCCCAATCTGAGCCAAATCAAAACGGTCTGCTCGTGAGTTATGAGTTATGCACCCTCATTTATGTCGCTTAATTGGTGAGAGATAAGCCAATGAAAAAAAAACAAGCTACGATTAAAGATATCGCAAGGCAGTTGGGTATTTCGTATTCAACAGTCTCACGTGCGCTGTCTCCACACGCTTCGGTATTGGTGAAGGAGGAGACCCGAGAACTGGTGCGGCAAACAGCCGCCGATATGGACTACAGCCCCAATTTGATGGCGCGGGGGATTGTGATGGGGAAGACGGGTACACTGGGTCTGCTGACCTACCAGATTTTCCAGGAGGCGTTTGGATATCAGACCGATCAGATACTGAAAGCGGCTGACGAGTATGATTATCAGATCATGATGGGAGTGGCCTCTAACCGGATTTCTAAAAATCCACGAGACGACCAGACTGTGCAGATCAAGCAATTGGTTTCCTGGGGCGTAGATGGACTTTTAATTAATACGCGAGGGGACGCAGGAGAATCAGAGCGTATTTTGGATGTTGTGAAGGGACGCGTGCCAGTAGTGACATTTTTTTATTCGACTCCAAACCTGAGCGGGGTCGTGTTGGACCAGTTAGCAGAGTATTACGAGGCCACAGAGCATTTGATCAAGTTGGGTCACGAGCGGATCGGGTTTCTCGGATCGCACTGGAATGATAACACCTCGCTTTCAAACCAGGGCAAGGGGTATGGCCTGGCGATGCGAAATCACGGCCTGACGCCCAACTACGCACCTGTCAGTACCATCGATGCAGAAGGGGGGTATCGCCTGGGCAAAGAACTCGGCGACCAGTTTACTGCTCTTGTATGCCGGGACGATTATACCGCGATAGGCGTTTGTCGGGGGCTACGGGAATCGGGTATTCGCATACCCGATGATGTGGCTGTGGTAGGTAACGGAGATATAGAAGCTGCGGCTTATATGACGCCAGCTCTGACCACACTGGCAATGCCATACGAGGCGATTGCTCAGGCCGTTATAGATCTGATGCTGGAACAACTCGAGGGGCAGGATACGCCTCGTCAAGTGACCTTGAGATCGCGTCTGGTCGTGCGGGAATCCTGTGGGGCGAACAAAAATGAAAAATGATAGAAAATTTGTGTTGAGGCAGGTAAAAAGGCAACCGAACTTTTATTCGGTTGCCTTTTTATTTTGTCATCTTTTTATTTATGAGGCCCCTGGTATTTGGCTTGAATTTCGGCTTGAGAGGCAATAAACTTATGATTCGGTTTATTTTGATATGGATCGTATGATTCGAGTGATTTCTATTTTAATAAAGGGTAAGGGAAAAAACCATGCTATTTACTGATACACAAATGAGACAGTACGATGATGAGGGAGCCGTTACGATTGATAGTCCCTTCACCACTGAGGAGTTGGACCGCGCTGAAGCAGCATGGGATCGGCTGAAGGCGAGCGGGCGTCCGCCTTATGAAGATCCGGATTATGTCGATGTTGTCCAGCATCCCTATTTGGAGGAGGTCGCCAGGAAGGTGTTGCAAGCCGAGTCCGTACATCTATGGTGGGGATTGTCACCCCACGAACGCGCACCGAGTAGCGCACCTTTGGCGAGTGGCCGCGAGCAATGGAGGAATGGGTGTCATGTCGATATCCAGGCGACATGGGAGGATTTTCAGGCGACGCCCCGACGGATGCGCGCTGAGTTGTGGCTCTGGGTCAATGACGTGCCCAAGCATCGGGGGGCTATGCGTATTTTGCCGGGTAGTCATCGTCCGATTATGGAACACTGGAGTCGGGTTTTGACGCCAGAGCACAAGGCGATGTTGCCCCGCGTCCACGGGTTGCGTCCAGAGCCGCCGGATACTGCGCCGGCTTATCCCGAGCATGTGCCCGAACTAATTGATACGCCCTGGCTGGAACAGGAGCCGGTTCCGGCTGTCGCGCGTCGGGGTCAGATTTTGATTTTGTGTAGCGGGGGATTGCACTCTGCCTGGCAGAACGAGGATACGGAGCCCCGCAAGGCGATGCTAACGGCATGGGTCGCTACGGGTGTGTCCTGCGGGTTGCCGAAGAATCAGCGCGATGGGTTGATGTCGTTTTTTCCGCGGCTGCGAGAGAAGTTGCGTCCCGAACGCGCGTACATTTGTGCCCGAGAATTTCGACTGGCTATTCGAGAGCGATTACGAGCCGAAATGGCCCGAGACTTTTTTGGGAGCTATTTAGAATAGAGGAAGATCGATGCGTGCAGTGATCCCGGGGATTTTTCTCTTTGTAGTAATGGTATGTGGGTGTGAGGAAGATCCTCCACATCCGGTAACTTCCAAAGCGATATATACGGGCGCAGAGGCGTGTGCAACGTGTCATCTGAATGCCTATAAAGAATGGCAGAGGTCATTGCATCAGCGGTCAATGCAGGTGCCTTCGATTGAGGCTGTGCGGGGAGATTTCAGACAGAACAATACATATACGTATAGGGGAATGACTTCTCGAATGTTTGTGCGGGATGGGACCTATTTTATGGAGACGGATGGCGCGAATGGGAAACGGGGGGTCTATCCCATTGAATATGTGATCGGAGACCGGGATACGCAGTGGTATTTGACCACGCTCGAAGGTGGACGTATTCAGGTGCTGCCGGTCTATTGGGACGTTCGAGAACAGACATGGTACGATCCGGTGGAGGGGTTGTTCGACCACCCACAGGGCTTTGCGCCGGGAGATGTCAATTACTGGACAAATTTTGGGCGGAATTGGAATTTTCAATGTCACGATTGTCACGCGAGTCAGATTGAGAAAAATTACGATCCAGAGACGGGCACTTACGCGACGCGCTGGACTGACCTGAGTATCAATTGCGAAACATGTCATGGATCTGGAGGCCAACATGTGGCATTCTGGAAAGCGTTGCCGGATCAGGTGCCAGCGCGGGATACGACACTGGTAAATTTGCAATTTTTGAGTTCGGAGCAGTCAGTGGAGGTCTGCGCACAGTGCCATGCACATAAAAGGATTATCAAAGAGGGATATCAGCCGGGCGATCCGTTTTACGACTTTTACGAATTGGAAGTGCTGGACAGCGAAAAGTTCTGGGCAGATGGACGCTACCGCGAACTGAACTACAACACGCTGGCTTTTTTGATGAGTTCGTGTTATACGGTGGGGCATCTGACGTGTGCGGGTTGTCACGATTCTCATCATCTGGGTCCTGTGAGAGGAGAAGGCGAGACCCGCGCTGCAACCTATGACCGGGTGTGCTTGGACTGTCACAGGGTGGATGTGGGAGAGCCTGTTGAAAGGCATAGCAATCACAAGACGGTGGGGTGCGTGGATTGCCATATGCCACCTGTAGAAGAGGTGAAGCGCATTGGGATATACGACCACCGCATCCTGTCGCCGGTACCGGAAAATACGGTTCGGTTTGGCATTCCAAATGCGTGCAACGAATGCCATAGCGATCAAACGCCCAACTGGGCGGCGAGTTGGGTAAAAACGTGGTGGGGTTCACAGGCGGATGAAGTGGCTCAGGCTGAAGCAATTGTTCTGGGACGGATGGGAGATCCAAAGGCTCTGGATGGTTTGATCGCGCTTTCGAAAGACCAGAGTATGGTGTTGCGGGCTTCGGCAGCCGTATTGCTGGGCAGACAGGCTGATGAGAGGGCTGAAAAGGCTTTGATAGATGCTCTGGACGATCCGCATCCGATGGTACGCACCCGGGCGATAGAGGGATTGATGGGGCATGGGAGCGATGCGAGTATTGAGGCCGTAGCCGAGCGGCTGGATGATCCCTCGCGTTTGGTGCGCATACGGGCGGCTTCGATGCTGGAGGGTGTGAATCTATCGGGCGATGGGGGTAATAAGCTATCGGAAGCTCTGACGGAATATCGGACAATAGTGACAGGTCTTCTTGCCGATGATCCAGAGGCACAGGTGCAGGTGGGCATTGAGGCATTGCAACAAGGTGATGACCTGGCCGGGGAGATTGCGTTTCGGCAGGCTCTGAAGGTCTGGCCCGGAATGGCAGATGCTTATGCGGGGCTTGGTACTGTGTTTGTCAGGAATAGGCAATTCTCGGAGGCGGTAAAAATGTGGCGGGAAGCAGCGGCAAGGGATTCGACTCTGGTTGCACCTCTGCATCACGCCTGCGAGTTGTGGGAGGCTGATATTCGGAAGGGGTTTAGAACGCGTCCCGGCACAGCCCGGGATTATACCGATCTGGGGGATACATATACGCTTCGGGATTCTCTGGATGTGGCAATCTATTGGTACCGGAAAGCCATTGAGTCCGACCCCAATTACGCTGTACCTTATTACAATCTGGCACTGGTCTGTGCAGAGGCTGGGCGGGAGGTGGAGGCTGAGGCGGCGTTGGATAGATACCGGCAAATTGCGAGAGATGCGAATGCTGTGCGCGAGTTGGAAGTGTTGATCCGGGAAAGAAGAAAGAGGCCAGGTGGATAGAGAAGGCATCGGGAAGGAGGATGCTATGAAGATCTTGAGATGGGTTCTATGTGCGATAGGGATTCTGGTGGTGGGAGGGGAGGTTTGTGCTACGGATCAGGTGGTGTTGAAGTTGCAGTATCCCGAAGGGCGAATCGCTCGCTATAAGAACAAGTATCGCCTGGACTATTTTAGCGATAAGGCCGAGATGATTTTGAGAGAAGGCTCGTTTACTATGCAGGGGTATGGGGAATGGCGGAGCCGAGAAATGGTGGTCGGAGGGGGCGATAGCGTGAAAGTGACTGCCAGAGTAGATAAGGCCGGGAGCCAGGCCATATTGACGGGTGAGCGGTTGACCTATGAGCAATTCCCCTATACCCTGGATTTGTTGAACGACCTTTCGTTTGCCTGGGAGATTGCGCCCGGGGGACAGGTGGGTGCGTTTGGTCCCGATTTTTCGGCTTTCAAGGCTAAGCGCAAGGATATGATTACGGATTTGCGGCAGGTCTGGATGCCCGGTCTCGCGCCCGTGCTGCCCGACCGGGCGGTGTCGGTCGGGGATACATGGGAGGGTGAGCAGCGCATTGAGGTGCCGTTTTACGATTTCGATGCTGGTTTAGAGCCGTCACTTGTGCAGTTTAACAGTGCGTATAAGCTGAAGAAGGTCAAAGAGCAAAAGGGGTACCGGGTGGTGGAGATTGAGGAGGAGCGCGAGGTACATTACCGAATTTGGTTTCACATTGAGGTGTTGTCGCTTGTGATTGATGGCAAGGGATCGGGGAATGCCGAGTGGGAGATCGATATCGACCGCGGGCTTGTGCTTTCTCACAATATGAAGATCGGTTTGGGATTGCCGCAGGTGCGTATGGCAGGCGATCCAAAGCCTATTGATGATATCAAAGCAGAGATTGAATTGGTTTTCAGCCGGAAACTGGATAAGCTGGAGAAAGAGTAATGAGTCTGGCTTTTGATACATCTGTTGCGATTCAGTCAGCCGACCGGGGTGTGACCGCCCGCGCTGTGTTGCTGGGCCTGGTGCTGGTCTGTGCAGAGGTCGCGGTGATTACATTTTCCGAGCCGGTGGCGCGGTCGTCTTCTATGAATGTGAGTCACTTCCCTGTGGGTTTTTTTATGTGGTTTGTGGTTGTGGTTTTGGGTTTGAACCCGCTTTTGAAATGGATTTATCCAGGGTATATGCTCTCGCGTTCAGAGCTTTTGACTGTTGCCGCAATGGGATTAATTGGGGCACATATCCCCGGTAGCGGTCTTTTGGGATTTTTTCTGGGGGTACTGGCTGCGCCGTATTATTTTGCCTCGCCAGAGAATCAATGGGAAGCCCTGTTGCATCCGACTATCCCTTCGTGGTTGGCGCCTTTGAATGAGCGCGGTGCCATGCAGGGGTTTTTTGAGGGACTGCCCTCAGGCGCAGTGCCTTGGTCGGTCTGGATTATGCCGTTATTCTGGTGGATGTGTTTGATCGGGGTGCTGACTTTTGTGCTGCTGTGTATGGCGGTGATGCTGAGAAAGCAATGGGTGGAAAACGAGCGTCTGGTCTATCCCCTGATTTCACCGGTGTCCGATCTGATTGAAGACGACGGCGTTGGGGGAATATTGTCAGGCCTGATGCGGAATAAGCTGTTCTGGTTTGGGTTTGTTTTGGGTTTTGGACTTTTGGCATGGAATTTTGTGTGGTATTTTTGGGATGCCTGGCCTCGCATCAATTTTTTTGGACGCAAAGATCTGGTATTTATCGATGGGTTCCCCGCGATGACCAACCGGGTCAATTTGTACATTATCGGGTTTGGTTATTTCGCCAATCTGGATGTGTTGTTTAGTCTCTGGTTTTTTTATCTGGTTTACTGGGCGCAGAATGGGATTTTCAACCGCATTGGTCTGGATTTGGGACCGGGAACGGGTGCGGCGAGTGCATGGGAAAATCTGGGAGCGTTGTTCGCGCTGGTCTGGTGGGCATTGTGGACGGCGAGGCATCATCTGCGGGATGTGGTGAGAAAAGCGATCAATACGAAGTACGGGGTGGATGATTCGGGTGAAATGGTGTCTTACCGCACAGCTGTATTGGGCGTGATTCTGGGGTCGGGGTTTTGTTTGCTATGGCTGTGTATGGCAGGGATTGAGTGGTACATCGGCGTTCTGTTTTTGCTCGCGCTCTACGGGGTATGTTTGGGGCTGGCAAAGGTGGTGTGTGAGAGTGGATTGCTCTATCTGGCATGGGGGGTGAGTCCGCAGACATTGGTGACCAATGTTTTGGGGTCGGTATCTATGGCGGGGGGGACGATTACAACGCTGGCATTTACAGAGGGGCTGTTTTTTCACGGCAAGGGCATGTTTATGTCGTCTCTGGCCAATAGTGCGAAGATGGGTGATCTGGCCGGTACCGATCAAAGGCGACTGGGCAAGAGCATGGGGCTGGCGCTGCTGGTGGGGATTCCCCTGTGTATTTATTTGAGTCTGGGATGGGGTTATGAACAGGGCGCGTATAATTTTGGGGGGTTTCCGTTTCGCTATGGCCGCGATAGCGTGTTTGCGCGGGCTGTGAACATGATGCAAAGCCCTCAGGGACCAGCGTCTTCTCGTCTGATGTTTTTCGGGGTTGGCGTGGTGGGTATGACGCTGTTGACGGTGTTGCGCTACCGCTTGCCCTGGTGGCCATTGCATCCGATTGGATTTGCAGTGGGTGGAAGTGGTCGCGCCACGAAAGCGACGTGGTCCATTTTTATTGCCTGGGCGTGTAAGTTTCTGATTGTGAAAATTGGCGGTGTGACGCTTTATCGGCGGTATCGTCCGTTGTTTACGGGATTGCTTTCGGGGTATTCACTGGGGGTTGGCGTGTCGTTTGCGGTGGATGTGTTGTGGTTTATGGGACGGGGACATTGGATTCATTTGTATTGAGGAGGTTGGTGATTTTGAAAAGATTTGGTTATGGGCTAATGGTGTGGATGCTGTTTGTCTCAAATGTTGAGCCATCACAGATGGATTCGGTGCTGGTCGATATTATTAAGGGCAATTATTACGGGGCAATGGTGCGGTGCGAGGATGTGATCACAGCCGATTCGACAGCGGCGGATGCATACCGATTTTTGGGATGGCTCCAGATTGTGACGCGGCAGGGCGATTTGCAAGAGGCCGGGGAGAATTTGCGGCGGGCCATTCATCTGAAAATAGAGGATGCAGGCGCGCACAACGATCTTGGGGTGGTGTATTTTTTTCAGCGCAATTACAGTCCGGCGATTGAAGCATTTGGGCAGGCGGTCGCGCTTAAACCCGATGAGACAATGTTTTACCGGAATCTGGGTTTTGTGGCCGAATTGGCGGGGGTGTATTCCGATGCGGAAGAGGCGTTTAAGGCTGTTTTGGAGCGAGACCCGACGGACGATCTGGCGGTTTACGGATATGGTCTTGCGCTGGTTAGGCAAGCGCGTTACGACGAGGCGCTGGAGGCATTTCAAAAGGCTGTCCATATGTTTTCGGATCGCAAAGAGGCACATCTGGAAATCGGACAACTTATGATGATGCATGGTAAGTATGCGTCTGCTATATCTGCATACAAACGGGCGACAAAAATAGATTTTGAAGATCCCAAAGGTCATTATGGACTGGCACAGGCGTATCAGGTATCGGGTGATTCGCTATCGGCGCGACATGCGTGGGAGGCGTTTAAGTTTTTTGACGAGCGTCACCGGTACGCGGTTCGAGATCAGTATGTGTTGCCCGTGCGATTTGATAAGGTAGCCGATTTGCTGGATTTCGGAGACAGGTTTGTGAGATTGGGGCATCACGATAAAGCTATAGAGGTTTATAGGGAAGCGGTCGATCTGGTGGAAGATCCGGATTTGCCGTGGCGGTTTAGTCCAGAGGTCCCCCTGGTGTATCTGGCTCTGGGACAATCCTATCAGGTGTTGGGAGACGTAGAGCGAGCGCGGCGGTCTTATGACGCGGCTTTTGCGCTGGGTGAAGGAGGCATGGTATCTGACGAGGCATTGAGACACAGGACAGATATGTTTTTGTGTGCCGATGGGTTGTCGCGCGATGTGGTGGAAGGCTATGAGCGGATTGTGGCTATGGATCCTATTGCCTATGCCGCGTTTTATATTTACGATCAGATTAGCCAGACACAGGCAGAGACGGGACATTTAGATAAGTGCATCTCGACATATCAGACCAGGGCAGATCAGGTTGCGTATTCTGCGGGATTGCTGGTGCGATTGGGTGTGGCATATGCGGTGGCGGGAGATATGGACGCGGCAAGGGCGTTGTACGATCAGGTGATTGAGGGGGCGGAAGATCCACGCGAGTTGTATCTTCAGTTGTCGGTTCTCTATGGTCGGGCAGGGCGGAAAGTAGAGGCAGAGGCAATGGCGGCAAAGGCATCCATAGAAAAAAAACGCGAATGAGCGGTGTACAACTGGCCGTCTCTCAGGCCAGTTCATCAGCGACGGAGGTTGTAACGACTTTGGGGTTTGGGCAGGGTTCATCTCTTCGTCTATTCGGACTTTGTATTGTGGTAGGACTATTATGTTTTTCTTTTATGCACTTTATTTTTTATGGCTTCTTTTATTTTCGAGTTCTGTTGCCGCAGAGCAATTTGTGGAGGTCACAGAAGCGTCTGGCATATCGTTTGTGCATCGGACTGGCGCACGGGGAAATTGGCATTATTTGGAGACCATGGGGTCGGGCTGTGCAGTGTTTGATGCGGATGGAGATGGCGATCTCGATTTGTATTTTGTCAATGGGGAACACGGGCAGGCGGTGGGTGAGAACGCGCTTTACCGGAACGATGGTGGGTTTCGCTTTTCGGCTGTTCCAGGCGCGCCTGGTGTGGGGTATGGGATGGGGTGTACGATTGGGGATTATGACAATGATGGCGATCTCGATCTTTATACGACGGGTTATGATGCCAATGTGCTGTATCAAAATGATGGTCGTGGCGGTTTTGTGGAGAAAAAGGCGGGGGTGGATGGCGGTGGGTGGTCTACTGGTGCCACTTTTTTTGATGCGGATGGGGATGGCGATCTGGATTTGTATGTGGTGCGCTATTTGACTTATGATATGAAAACCGAGCCGCATTGCGAGCGGATGGGCATTCGCACGTATTGCGATCCGGGCTATTTTGAGGGTGCGCCGGATTTGCTTTATCGGAATGAGGGGAATGGACTATTTACGGATGTTTCTTTTGAAGCAGGTGTGGCGGATCCTTCGGGCAAAGGGCTTGGGGTGGTGAGTCTGGATTATGATGGGGATGGGGATACCGATCTCTATGTGGTAAATGATACGACGCCAAATTTTTTGTATCGCAACGTGGGGGGACGGTTTGAAAATGTGGGGATAGAGGCGGGCGTGGCGTTTAATGCAGAGGGGAGGACGCAGGCGGGGATGGGGGTTGATGTAGGGGATATCGATGGGGATGGGCGGTCGGATATTTTTGTGACGAATTTTTCTTATGAGACCAATGCGATTTATCAGAGCATGGCGGGTGGTTTTTTTATGGAGGGAAGTGTGCCAACCGGAATTGCGGGGGTGTCTCTTCTGCCTCTGGGATTTGGCACCCATTTTTTAGATTATGACAATGATGGCGATCTGGATCTGTTTGTGGCAAATGGACATATTTTTCCGAATGTACAGGCGTTTTCCAGGGCTGAGTCCTATTTACAGGGGGATCAGATACTTCGCAATATGGGCGGGCGATTTGAGATGGTCAATGCGGGCGTTGAAGTACCGGGGGTAAGTCGCGGGTCGGCGATTGGCGATCTGGATGGGGATGGCGATCTGGATCTGGTGGTGCTGCATTCGGGACAGCGAGCGCGGGTGTTTCGCAATGAGGGTAGGGACGCGGGACACTGGATCGTTGTAAAACTGGTGGGGGGTATTCAGGAGACGAGACAGGGGTTTTCAAATAGGGATGGGATTGGGGCAGTAGTACACGTGAGCGCGGGGGGAAAGATCCAGGTGCGCGAGGTTCGGAGTCAGTCGAGCTATTTGTCGGCGAGCGATTTGCGACTTCATTTTGGGCTGGGCAATGCGCGTCGCGTGGATCGAATTGAGGTGCGTTGGGTGAGTGGGCGTGTGCAGGTGTTGGAAGATGTTGGGGTGGACCGCGTTGTGGTTGTGGAAGAAAACGCATCCGCAGATGAACGCAGATAGACACAGATGAAAAGTCAAAATCAAATGTAGGGGCGGTGCCCCTGTGCCCGCCCATCAAAAGAGATAACCACATAAGAGCGCAGACAAGGGATGCAAAGATATAAGGAGACCAACTATGAGTGATGCACAGAAAGATGCGCGGCTGCTGTGGGAACTGGATGTAGAAGGTATTGGCGGGCAGATGGTTGTGGCGGATGTGAATGGGGACGGAAAACTGGAGTTTTTGTTGCGGCAGAGTCCGGGGCAGTTGAAGTCGGATCTCTACATTGAGCGGGGATGGAATACGGATGAGGAACGGCGTTTGTTCTGCATTACGGCGATTGATCAGGAGGGCAATCAGCTGTGGCAGGTGGGCGAGCCGCATCGGGGGGCGGATCCGTACTGCGCGCATGGGGGCAATGATTTTCTTACTGCTGATGTGGATGGCGATGGGAAGGCGGAGGTGGTTTCAATTGTGTGGGATGTGCTGACGGTTTTTGACGGGGAAACGGGCGAGGTTCAGGCAGAGAAGAAGTTGCCAGCAGATAATTTTTCCCAGGTGAAGGCAGGAAATTTGAAGGGCGACCCGACGCGGCAGCAACTGGTCGTAAAAGTCAATGATGGTGCTTATTCGCCTTATGAATACGGCAATCCGACTTATGTTCTGGATAGCGATTTGTCGGAATTGTGGATGACGCCGCATTATCACGGGGCGGGCCATGCGCCGGTGTTGATCGATGTGGATGGCGATGGGTGTGACGAGATGTTGATCGGGTATAATCTGGTGGATAGCGACGGGACTTTGTTGTGGTCGATCCCTGTGGAAAATGCCACGAAAGAGCATGCGGACAATATCAATCCGGTAGATCTCAATGGGGATGGGGAGATTGAGATTGCGTATTCGGGTAGCAGGGATTTTTTTGTGGCGAATACGCAGGGCGAGATGATATGGAGACGCCCGCATGAGCATTCGCAGAATACGACGGTGGGGTGTTTTCGCAGTGATATAGATGGACAGACGATGATTTTGAACGAAAAGTGGATTGGGATGACGTGTTATACGCCCGATGGACAGGCACTGTGGCAAAAATCCGGTGTGGGATACGCGCAACATGCTGTGCGCGGCTGGCGAGATGACGGACTGGATCTGGTGATTTATGCCCCGGCTTTAAAGAAACAACAGGAGGATGTGCCTTATGATAGCGAGCCAGAAGACACACATCTTTACTGGCCGTTTTTGATGGATGGAGATGGCAACCGGGTGATGGAATTTCCCTTTCGAGAGGATTTCAAACAGCCCAAACAGCGCATCCGGGGATTTCGGGCGTACGATTATGGGATCGGATATGGCGCGATGGTGTTGGACATAGATGGGGATGGCAGAGATGAGGTGCTGATTTACGACCGACGGAAGATTCTGGTATATGGCGCGCCAGCATAGCGCAGGAGGTGTGCTGTGAGGAACCAGTGGATATTGTATCTTCTGTTTTTTCCTCTGCTTCATTGTGCTGGAAACACCGGTCTGCTGGATTCCGATTATTCAACTGTTGAAGGCCGCATTGCGTTTGTGGGACCGGGAGATTTCAGGACATTCAAAATTTTTTTGATGCGTCCCGATGGCGAAGGTTTGATGAGGCTTACGAGCGAGCAGGGAGGCTATACCAATCCCTCCTGGTCTCCGAATGCGCGGCGCATTGCATTTGCTTCAAACCGGGATGCCGTGGGAAATTTCGATATTTATATTTTTAATCTGGAGGACAGGAGCATACAGAAGGTGGTTGATTTGCCCGGTCCCGATCTCGGGCCAGTCTGGTCTCCCGATGGTGGAAAGATCGCTTTTCAGGCGAGGAAGGATAATAGGAATAGATGGGATATCTACACGGTCAACCTCGATGGAACAGGATTGCAAAATCTGACAAATTTTCCCAGCAGTGATGAAGCCCCGGACTGGTCACCCGATGGGCGCAGGATTGCTTTTCAATCGCGTCAAGGAAACAATATCGACATTTTTCTCATGGATTCAGATGGTTCTAACCGGATCAGGCTTACGGATTTTAATGGTGTTCAGAATATTCACCCGGCCTGGTCGCCAGATGGAACGCGCATTGCATTTGCGTCAAATCGGCATCAACCACCTGTGCGGGATCAGTTTCCGGAATACGAGATTTATACTATGGATTCCGACGGGACTGCAGTGCGCCGGTTGACTCTGGGTGCGAGTTCCACAGTGGCTTTTTTTTCTCCTACCTGGTCTCCCGACGGTCAAAGGATTGCTTTTGAAGTGCGGCGAACCCTTGAGAGACAGGGTGGCCGCCTGGAGCACAGGTTGATGATGATAAATGCCAATGGCACAGATTTGCATGAAGTTTCTGTGGATATGGAGGTCTCTGCACCCCGCTGGTCTCCGAGGCAAACCGAGTAGCGGAGATGATGTTGAGGTGAAATAAATGGGGCAGGTGCGAGACGATCGGTTTAAGGTTCGTGCGGTGGTACTGGGGTCATTTTTTGTGGTGCTGGTGAGTGTTTGGGCTACCTATTCTGAGTTTATTGTGCGGGCCTCCCGGTTGAACATGAGCAATTTTGCGCTGGCCCTATTTGTCCCCTTTGTACTGTGTGCCCTGATTGTAAATCCAGTGCTCAAAGCGCAAAAACCCGAGTGGGCATTCGGGCGTTCGGATTTGCTGGTGGCGTTGACGATGGGGTTGGCCAGCGCGGTGATCCCGGCGGCGGATGGACTGCCGGGATATTTGTTGGGGATTCTTGCGGCACCATTTTATTTTGCGACACCGGAGAATGGGTGGGCACCTTACCTGCACAATCACATCAGACCGTGGATGGCGCCCTCGGAAGACGGGCGGGCGATGACATGGTTTTTTGAGGGATTACCGCCCGGACAGGCTGTGCCGTGGGGAGAGTGGGTTTTGCCACTGTTCTGGTGGTTGAGTTTTATCGGTGCAGCGGCGTGTGTGTCGATTTGTCTGGCGGTTTTGTTGCGGCGGCAGTGGGTGGATCACGAGCGATTGGTCTATCCGCTGGCAAATGTGGCGGTGGATCTGGTCTCGGCACCGAAACACGGGATACGGATGATTGGGGGAAGGTTGTTCTGGTCGGGTGCTGTGACGGGATTTGGGATGATCGCCTGGAACATCCTGTCGTATTTTTCTCCTGGGGTGCCTAAATTTCCCACGGGCAGTTACCGGTCTGGAACATGGCTACCACTGGGCCGCAGTTTCCCTGGAATCCGAATCAAGCTCAATCTGTTTACGATCGGGTTTGTGTATTTTGCCAATCTGGAAGTGTTGTTTAGCGTCTGGTTTTTTTATGTGTTGAATGTATTCCAGGTGGGTATCTTAAGGCGACTGGGGTTTGGTTTGAAGAATTCCGACAGTTGGGGTTCGTCATACGAGGTGGCTGGCTGGGAGGGGTTCGGGGCGTTGACCGTATTTGTGGTCTGGGGGTTGTGGATGGCCCGGAGGCACTTTTACGCCGCATTCCGCAGTGCTTTTAGAGGGGATCGGAACGCCGGAGATTCGGACGAGATGATGGGCTACCGGGTGGCGGTATGGGGGTTGTTTATCGGGCTGGGTTATCTGGTGTTGTGGCTACACGCGGCGGGAATGGCCTATGGTGCAGCTATGTTGTGTGTTTTGGCAACGCTGGTGACGTATGTGGGGGTCGCCAAGATCGTGGCGGAGACAGGGTTGATTTATGTGCGCACCCCGTTGAGCGGTCAGGCATTTACGATGGCTGCTCTGGGTACGCGTACCCTGTCGGGAGCGACGATGACGGCATTGGCATTTTCCTATGCGTTGATTTCCTATCGGGGACTGTTTATGCCCGGGTTGGTACACGGGGCACGGCTGGCAGATTTTGTGCGTGGCAACCGACGCCTTCTGCTCTGGGCTGTGGTATTTGGCCTCGGGTTGAGTGCAGTGGTATCGCTTGTATTAACGCTTCACCTTGCTTATGCCCATGGAGCCTATCATTTTGATGTGTGGCCCTATCGAAGTGGGAACAAAGCGGCCTTTAATGCGGCAGTTGCCAAGATGAAGTCGCCACAGGGTACGGATAGTATTCGACTGATGCTGTTCGGTATCGGTGCCGCGCTGATGGGACTGTTGAGTTTTTTGCGTTACCGGTTTCCGAGGTGGCCGCTTCACCCGATCGGACTGACCATTCCCGGCACTAATTTTACACGAGAACTGGCGTTTTCGGCCTTTCTGGTTTGGGCGATCAAGGGGTTGTTGCTGAAGGGAGGGG
This sequence comes from Candidatus Latescibacterota bacterium, assembly GCA_965205975.1. Classification (GTDB taxonomy): domain Bacteria; phylum Latescibacterota; class UBA2968; order UBA2968; family UBA2968; genus VXRD01. The sequence goes on along the minus strand of OZ242195.1, from coordinate 1,914,283 downwards.
GGATGGTGTTGTACCGCCAGTGGCAGCCTTTTTTTATCGGTCTGTTGGTTGGATATGCCCTGGCAGTAACGCTATCTTTTGTGGTAGATATGGTCTGGTTTCCGGGACAGGGGCATGTGGTGCATGTATTTTGAGTTCAGCTTTGTTGATGGTATGATAAGAGACACCGCGTCGATGTAATTTCCAATTTTTTACCGGGAGGAAGACATGGCAAGCAATGAACAATTGCTGGCAGAAATTGACCTGACGGGATGTCCGCTGGGGACGGTGCTGGATAAGACAGAACCGGATCAGAGTATCGAGGAGCAATATTTCAAGGGCTGGGGAAATGCGCTGGTCGCACCTCCCAAGTGGAATATGCTGAGTAACTACCGGGTGGTGAAAGATGGGGACACAGAGGTGTTGGAGCACACTGCCAAGTCGGATCGGTGCCTGGTGGCGGGTGAGCCGCTGTGGGGGGATTACACGGTGGAAGCGCAGGTGCGGCAGTTGAATGCATATACCCAGCCGGGCAATGACGATCCCCACGCGATTGTCGCTCGGTCGGGGGTTATGGTGCGGTATCGGGATTTGAGGCGGTATTATTATTTTTGTATGGAGGGATTTGACCGGTTTGTGCTCTATCGGAGAGAAGACGAGGCATGGACGATGCTGGCGGATCTGCCCAATGGATTTGATAGGGGACAGTATTACACGCTAAAGGTGGTGTGTGAGGGCGAGCGGTTTGCGTGTTATGTGAATGGGGAGCAGGCATTTGTGGCTTATGACGATCGCTTTCCAACGGGGAAAGTGGGCGTGCGTACAAATACGCGGAGTCGCATGCGCGCGGTGCGCGTCACAACGAGTGCATCTGGTAATGCCGCGTATGTGAGTCGGTTGGATGCATATCAAAAAGAGGTGGCGGAGGAGGCGGAGAAGTATCCAAAACCCGTGCTGTGGAAGCGGATTGATATTGGCGAGTTCTGGCCGTGTGGCGTTCGATACGGCGATTTTAGAGGGGCGGGGGAAAAGGAAATTGTGTTGGAAAAGGAGACGGATGAAGGCGTGCGCGTCGTGTGCCTGGATTTTGATGGGGAAGTGCAATACGATCGGACTTTTCCCGCTGCAAAAGGGCTGCAACGATCTGTGGTACACGACCTGGATGGGGATGGGGTGGAAGACTTTATCGGTATTGAGGATGATCGGTTAAAGCTGGTGAGCGGAAAGTCGGGCGAGGTGACGGCGGAAACAGAATTGCCGAGGACGGGACCGTATCGGGGATACAGGAATGCGAGCATGGGAGATGTTTTGCATTCGCTCAGGGTGATCTGGCCGTGTAAAATTAGAAAGACGGAGAAGGCGCAGGATTTGATTTTGCGAGATGGGGATGGCGCGGGCACAGGGTATTCGATCTGGGCATTTGACGAAAATCTGAACTTGCGCTGGCGGCAGGACGCGCACAATGCGTGGTACGGGATGTATATCTGGTTTTACGACGTGGATGGCGACGGGCGGGATGAAATTTTGCCCGGTTACGATCTGTACGATGGGGATGGAAATCATCTCTGGACAATGGAGGGGTCGGAGTACATCGAGGATTCTGGCGGTGCAGGGCATATTGACCACGCTTCTTTTGGGGAATTGGATGGGGATGAGAGCAATGGGCCAGAGGTCGGGATTGCGGGGAGTGATCCGGGATTTTTCCTGGTGGATGCGCGGGATGGTACACTGTTGCGACACCACCGCTATGGACATGTGCAGGGGATTTACGCGGGGAATTTTAGACCCGATTTGCCGGGGTTGGAGATGTGGATGGGCGATCGGTGGGGAACTTATGGTGTTATGAATCTGGTGAGTGGGCAGGGGGATCCGCTGTCCCGAATGGAGCCGGATAACATGAGCCAGGGAGGTCCGGCTGTGAACTGGGGAGGTGATGGACAAGAGTTGTTGTTTATCGGCACCAGTGCGGAATCATTCGGGTTTTACGATGCAGAGTGTCGCAAGGTGATTAAACCCGTGTGCGAGGGCTTGCCATTCGATTGGGCGGGCGGGGTTGTGGAAGATGTGGTGGGAGATTCGAGGGATGAGATTACGTATGTACACGAGGGCGCCATTTATATTCTGACGCAGGATACGCCTTATAAGGGGGATAGGATCTACGCGCCTGAGCGGCGGATGGATATTTCAATACCGGGATGGAAGGAGCACGATGCTTGATATTCGTCGCGTGATCGGGTTGTTGATGGTGTTGAGTTTTGGATGCGGAGAAGAGGAGATGGCTACGCCATCCGCGGATTATGTCTCCGCATTCTATACGGGTGTGTTCGCGCTGGAGGTGGGTGCTTTTGACCGGGCGGATGCCAGTTTGAGCCGCGCTCTCACATTGGAACCCGATGAGCCGGTTGCGTGGGCAAATCGCGGGGTGTTGCGGCTGCGGCGCGGGGATTACGGTGGGGCGGCAAAAGACCTGAAGACAGCGCGTTCACTGATGCCCGAAAGCGGTACTATTACGATGTTACAGGGATTGGTCGAGCGCAGTAGAGGACAATCCGACGCTGCTATCGCGTTTTTCGAGGCCGCGGCGCAACAGGGGCTTGTGAAGGCGCAGTACGCGCTGATGAAGGAGGTTGAGCGACGGGGAGGAGCAGGGAGCGAGGACGAGGTCTGGGCACAGTTGGAGGTATTGATCAGACAGGTGCCGGATAATCCTGCATTGTGGGTTGAGCGGGCGAGGCAGGCGGGCAAACGGGATGAGGAGGAGGCTCTGCGTGCATCGGTGGAGAAGTTGGGCGAGTGGGCAGAAGACTGGCCGGCTGCGGCGCGGGTGCAGTTGCGCAGTTTGCAGGGCGAGATGGAAGGGGGGAGTGAAGTAGCTTTGCAAGCGATGTTTTTGCACAATGTGTTGTTGCGCGATCCGATGTACCGACGCGCGCTGGATGCGCTGATTGTGCCGGCTGAACGCCTGGGAGATCCCATAGTTAAATTTTTGAAGTTCAGTATGCCTCAGGCTATGCCAGCACCTGCGGATTTGAACATGCACTTTGAACCCGAACCCGTTGCGGATTTGGAGGGAAGTGATTGGCAGGTGCTCAAGCCTTTCTGGTCCAAAGAAGAGGTAGAGGTGGTTGCGGCAAGTGCTTCTCAAGTGTGGGGGATGGAGGGGATTGCGCTCGATTTTCCAGATGTGTCGGAGATGGATGGGATGCTGACGGTTGATTGGAATAACGATTTTGCGTTAGATCTGGCGCTGGTGGGGTCAGAGGGCTTTCGATTGTTCCGACGTAATGGAGATGGCGGGATTGAGGATGTGACTGATTCCATTGGGTTGGACGAAGAAGAGATAGCTGGCGTGTGGGGAGCAGATGTAGAGATGGATGGGGATGTCGATTTTGTGTTGGGGCGTTCTACAGGACCGCCTCTCGTGTTGCAAAACAATGGGGATGGTTCGTTTGTGGCGCGAGAATCTTTCGGTAATGTAGATGGACTGAGGGGATTTGTGTGGGTAGATTGCGATGGGGATGGCGATCCCGATGCGGCGATGCTGGATCGAAAAGGGCAATTGATCGAGGCGATTAACGAGCGGGCTGGTGTATTTACGCCGGGGGCGAGGAAGGCGATGAACGGGATTGCGTTAAGCGCGGGAGATCTGGATCGAGATGGGCACTTAGAGCGCGTGGTTGTAGATCGAGATGGCGCTGTGATCGCTGTATCGCAAGGAGGGATTCGCACTCTGATCCAGGGTGATTCAACCGCAGGTCCTGCTCCGCTTCTCATAGCGGATCTGGATAATAATGGCGCGCTGGATCTGGTGTTTGGCAAACGCGCCTATCTGGCGTCGGAAGAGGCTTACCATGCTCTGGATCTGCAGGCGCGCGTGACTGGTGTGGCGGATTTGACGGGCGATGGTCGGCTCGATTTGCTGGGTGTTTCGGATGCAGGAGAGGCGTTGCAACTGGTGAATCGGGGCGATTTGGCGTATCACTGGCAGGCGATTCGTCCCGTGGGCGGTAGGGCTTCTGGCGATGGCAGGATCAATGCACTGGGTTTGGGATCAGAAGTGGAGTTGCGTTCTGGCGCATTTTATCAGAAGCAAGTGGTGACGAATCCGGTATTACATTTTGGGTTGGGGACTTATACGGGGGCAGATCTCGTGCGGATTGTGTGGCCCAATGGGATGCCTCAGGTGGAGTTCGATCTGGAGGTTGATCAGGTGGTGCGTGCTGTACAGCGGTTGAAGGGGTCGTGCCCCTGGGTTTTTGCGTACAATGGGTCGGAGATGGGGTTTGTAACGGATTTTCTGTGGCGGTCGCCTCTGGGGATGCGGATCAATGCTCAGGTTGTTGCGGGTATTGATCAGACGGAAGATTGGGTAAAGGTCAGAGGCGATCAGCTAATTGCTCAAAATGGGGTGTACGACATACGGATTACGGGTGAACTTTGGGAGACGCATTTTGTCGATTGGGTTTCTCTTGTTGCAGTTGATCATCCCGAGGGGACGTCGATTTTTGTGGATGAGCGTTTTGCCCGGGTTTCTCCATCGCTCGATATTTACGCGACTACGCAGCCCCGGTCATTTGCTGTTGTGAAAGATGATCGGGGGCGCGATGTGACCGATAGGGTGCAGGCGCGGGATGGACAGTATGTGGATACTTTTGGGCGGGGCGCGTATCAAGGGGTGACGCGAGAACACTATGTGGAGGTGGTGGTGGGAGACGAGGTGCCGAGAGAAGGACCTCTGTGGCTGGTTGGTCAGGGATGGATTCATCCGACGGATAGTTCGATCAATGTGGCGCTGGGGCAGGGTAGCCATCCGCCACCCCAGGGACTTTCTCTGCATGTATTTGATGGGACTGGTTGGCGCGTCGCACATCCAGACCTGGGGTTTCCCGCCGGAAAGCGCAAGACGGTATTGATCGATCTGAGCGGTGTTTTTCCGCGAGATGTTCCCCGAAAATTTAGATTGCAGACCAATTTGGAGATTTATTGGGATCGTTTGGCGTGGGCCGTGCCGCTTGAAGATAGTGTGATGACGGTTCATTCTGTACCTTTGGACCGCGCGCAGTTGCGTTATCGCGGGTTTTCTCAGGTGGCGGAGGCAGATGCGAGTTCGCCCGAGGTGCCGGATTATCACGCGCTTGGTGGGACTTCGCAAATGTGGCGAGATCTCGTGGGATATTACACGAGATATGGAGATGTAGAGCCATTGCTGGCACAGGTCGATGATCGATATGCGATTGTGAATGCGGGAGATGAAATCCAGTTGCTGTTTGCGGCTTTGCCCGATCCTGGAGAGCTGGTGCGGGATTTTGTTTTGAAAGGCGATGGATGGGTTAAGGATGGCGATTATAATACGGCTTTTTCAACGACGGTGTTGCCCTTGCCCGTGCATGGGGTTTTGTCTTATGATCGCCCGCCTGAAACACTTGAGGATGATCCGGTGTTTAAGCGCAATGCAGAGGACTGGCAGCGGTTTCACACGCGGTATGTGACGCCTGATTGGTTTGATCGGGTGCTGAGGAATGACAGGCCATGAAAGACAGCGGGATAGAGGAGAGGCATCCCAATCGCGTTGTGCGGATTCTGGTAGTGCTGTTTTTTGGACTATTGCTGGTGGTGCTGGTCGCGATGAAGTGGGGGGGATGGCAGGTGGGGAAAGTGAGTGGCACTGGCTCTGAACGATATGGATTCCATCTGGAGGAAGTTGGAAAACAGGTGGGGATCGATTTTGTACATGAAGCGCCTGTGCTGGATGCAAAGCTGGATCATATTATGCCGATTATCGCGTCGATGGGTGCGGCGGTGTCGGTGGTGGATTACGACCGGGATGGATGGCAGGATTTGTATGTGACCAGTAGTCGCAAGGGCAGTTTGAATCGGTTGTATCGAAATTTGGGGAAGATGGGTTTTGAAGATGTGGCTGAGACAATGGGCGTGGCAGATGTGAACAGGGCGGGTGTGAGTATGGGGTCTGTGTGGGGCGATTACGACAACGATGGGTTCGAAGATTTGTTTTTGTATAAATGGGGCCAGCCCGAGTTATTTCGCAATCGCGAGGGGAAGGTGTTTGAGCGCGTGACAGAAATAGCGGGTTTGCCCGGGTGGATCAATGCCGGGAGTGCGATTTGGGTAGATTACGACTGCGATGGGTATCTGGATATTTTTGTGGCGGGTTACTGGTCCGAGTCCCTGGATTTGTGGGATTTGGAGACCACTCGGATGATGCCGGAGAGTTTTGAATATGCGAATAATGGGGGGCGAAAGTACTTGCTGAGGAACTCGGGCGATGGGACATTTGAAGATGTGACTATACAGGTCGGAATCACGAGCAGAAGGTGGACACTGGCGGTGGGTGCGGCGGACTTGAACGGCTCTGGATTTCCCGATCTGTTTTTGTCCAATGATTACGGGATATCCGAGTTATATGTGAACGAGGGTGGAAAGCGGTTTGTCGAGACAGGAGAGCAAACCGGGGTGGGACGCCAACCGAAGAGCGGTATGAATGCCGCATTTGGCGATGTGCTGAATCGAGGAGATCTGGCAATTTACGAGACCAATATTTCCCAGGCTGGTGTTCTTATTCAGGGAAATAATTTGTGGGTGCCCATGGGAGATGAGGCCTTGCGGTTTGAAAATCTGGCCGGGGCGATGGGCGTGGATCTGGGTGGGTGGAGTTTTGGCGCGCAGTTCGGAGATTTGAACAACGATGGGGCGCTGGATATCGTTTTGACCAATGGATATATTTCGGCAGAGGGAAGTGGGAATTACTGGTACGATTTTTCTCAGGTGGCGGGCGGGCATAGCGCGATTATTTCAGATGCAAAAAATTGGCCTCCGATGCGGGGCAGAAGTCTGGCTGGTCATCAGACCAAGCGCGTTTGGGTGAACGACGGGGTGGGGCAATTTGTCGAGGTGGCACAGGCGGTAGGTGTGCAGGACCGATTCGACGGGCGGGCTGTGGCGCTGGTAGATTTGTGGAATCGGGGGGCGCTGGATGTGGTGGTGGCCAATCAGCGGGGACCGCTTCTTTTATACCGCAATACAGTGCGGGTAGAGGCGAACTGGATTGGGTTCGAGCTATTTGGGCAGCAGAGCAATCGCAGTGCGATTGGGGCGCGGGTGCGGGTATTTTGGAATGGCGAGGTGCAGGTGCAGGAGGTGTCGAGCGGGAGTGGATATGCCGCGCAGAATCAACGCCCGCTGCATTTTGGTTTAGGTGAGGGTGCGGCGGTTGATAGCGTTGCAATACGCTGGCCGTCGGGACATATGCAGATGTTTTACGCGCCCGATGTGCGGCGGGTGCATCGGATAGACGAATAGACGGAGCGATGTACAACTGGCCGATTCTCAGGCCAGTTCATAGACGGAACAATGTACAATTGCCGTGTACAGAGAGAATTGTAATGGATCGAGCGAGCGGGTTCTGGAAGTCGGTCTGGACGGGGTTGCAGAGCCGTTATCTGTCGCCGGCATTGATTACGTGCATTTTGATTGGAGGACAGGTTACTTTTGGCTTTTTGGAGAGTTTGGGGCAGACGCTGACAGCTATCCTGAGCAGCGTGCTGGCGGAATTTGTATTGGGGCGGTTGACGTGGGGTGTTTGGCCGGGGCTGGTCAGTGCGTATATTACCGGGATCAGTGTGGGCATTTTAATCCGCTCGCCTTTGTTTTGGCCTTATGTGTTGTGTAGTGTGTTGTCTATTGCATCTAAGTATGTGTTGCGATGGCGCGGCAGGCATTTGTGGAATCCGTCCAATTTTGGAGTGAGTATTATGCTGTTTCTCGCTCCTGAAGTGGTGGCGGGGTTGAGTATCCAGTGGGGCAATACTCTATCGGTAATGGTAATTATCTGGGTTCTGGGGAGTGCCGCGCTCTGGCGATTGCGGCGGTTTCATATCTGCGCGGTATATGTTATTTCGTTTTTGGCTTTTGCTCTTATTCGCTGCTTGTTTACCGGGCAGGCGTATTTGACGAGTATTGCGCCGATTACAGGACCGATGTATCAGTTGTTCATTTTTTTTATGATTACAGATCCCAAAACGACTGTGTTCACGCGAAAGGGGCAGTGTTTTGTCGCGTTTCTGGTGGCTTTTGTCGAGATGATTTTGCGCTTGAATGAAGCGATTTACGCGCCGTTTTACGCGCTGTTTATAGTGGGGCCTGCGGCGAATGCGTTTGAGATATGGCAAGGAAGTGTGAAGGTAACCGCTGATGGACATAATTGATTTTGTCGTGTTGGGGGTTGGCGGTTTTTTGATTGGCGTGATGCGCGCGGGATTTGGCGGAGGCATTGGTGTGGTGGCTGTGCCGGTTCTCGCGCTTGCCGTGCCTGCGAAGTCCGCATTGGGGCTTGTTTTGCCGCTGTCGTTGGCAACCGATGTGATCAGTGCGCGGTACTACTGGGGGCATTGGGTTGGCGATCACGTCAAAGCATTGATGCCCGGCATGGTGCTGGGTATTTTGATTGGCGCTGGTATTCTGGATATTGTGCCAGAGGTCTGGTTTCGGCGTATGTTAGGCGCTCTGGCATGCATTTTTGCAGTGCTACAGGCTCTGAGGGACCGGGTGCTGGCGAATGTGAAACCGCCGGGACCGTGGATGCGTTTTGGCGTTGGTGTGACTTTGGGGGTGGTTTCCACATTGGTTTCTGCAGGTGGCGTGATTTTGATGTTGTACTTGTTGCCGCAGGGTCTGGTCGGGCGTACGTTTGTAGGCACGGCGTGGATTTTTGGCATTGCTTTGAATCTTTTGAAGTTGACGCCTTATGTTTTTTTGGGATTGATCAATTTCCAGAGTTTGATGATGGATGTGTGGATGTTGCCAGCTTTGTTCCTGGGGGCTGCGGTCGGTTTGTTTTTGAACCGGCGATTGTCCCCTGTGTGGTTTAACCGCTGTGTGCTGGTTCTGGTACTGGGAATTGGTCTGAAATTGATGTTGTCGTGAGGTATTGAATGGGAACTGCTGAACGCGGTCGGTTTTGGACGCTGTCAAATGCCGTTAGTTTGTTGCGCGCGGTGCTGATCCTGCCCGCTGTGTGGCTTATTTCATTGGGCCCGAATTATGTATGGGAAGCATTCGGCGTGGTGGTGGTGATGATTGTCAGCGATTGGGTAGATGGGTGGCTCGCGCGCAGGTGGGGTGAAATTTCACAGTGGGGGAAGATTCTCGACCCTCTGGCCGATAAGGTGGCTGTTGGGGCAATTACAATTGCCATGGTTGTGTTTAAAGATTTACCCGTATGGCTGGTTCTGGTTGTTTTGATGCGCGATGTGGTGATTTTTTTTGCGGGGATGTATCTGGTCAGGCGACATGATGTGTTGTTGCCTTCCAATTTTTGGGGCAAGGTCACAACGCTGGTGCTGAGTGGGTTGCTTTTGGCCTATTTGTGGGATGCCGATGTGCTCAAACCCGCGCTGATTGGTCTGAGTGTTGCATGTCTCGTTGTTTCGCTGATTAGTTATGGGCGGCAGTTTTTTGATATAATAAAAAAATAGCGGAGTTGGTGTGCAGATTAGTGTGATTATTCCCGTTCTAAATGAAGAGGCTGTTATCGGCGCATGCCTGGCACAGTTTTGCGGTGTTGAGGATGTGGAACTGATTGTGGTAGATGGAGGGAGTATAGATGGCACGCAACAAGTGGTTGAGGCGCGTAGTGGGGTGCAATGGGTTCAGGCAGAGAGAGCAGAACGGGCGATGCAGATGAATGCCGGAGCAGAACAGGCGATGGGCGATGTGTTTTTGTTTTTACACGCCGATACGTTTTTACCCTCTGAGGGGATGATGTTGATACGCGACTCGTTGCGCGTACCCGGTGTGGTGGGCGGGCGGTTTCAACTCGGGTTGTCGGAGAAGACGATTGGTTTTCGATTGGTTGCGTTTTTGAGCACTTTGCGGTCCCGGTATTTGGGGATTACTTATGGCGATCAGGGTATTTATGTTCGGCGCGATACGTTTGAAGGTGTGGGGGGATTTCCATCCTTGCAGTTGTTTGAAGATTCCGAGTTTTGCGCGCGTGTAGTGCGTGTGGGAAAATTTGTGATGCTCAATGCACAGGTATGCAGTTCCACGCGGCGGTGGCGCAAGTGGGGCTTTGTTCGCACTGTGGTAGAGATGTGGGTGTTGCGCCTCCTCTATGCGTGTTCCGTGTCGGATATCACATTGAGTCGATGGTATCGGTAATTAAAATGGAATACAGAATATTTGGTAAAACGGGATGGGAGGTCAGCGAGATAGGGCTTGGCGGGTCTTGGTTCTACGGGCGTCCCGAGATGGGGCTAAAACCGATGTCGCATGGCGTAGCGGTGGTGGAACGGGCGCTGGAATTGGGTGTAAATTATTTCGATACGGCACCGCTTTACGGACGCGGTCGCAGCGAAGAGGTGCTGGGTGTCGCGCTGTCAGGGGTGCGTGAGCCGTATTATCTGGCGACAAAAGTGGGATATTATCCCGAGCCGTTTGATTATACACGCGATGCAGTGTGGCGCGGTCTCGATGCGAGTTTGAAGCGGTTAAAGCGCGATCATGTTCATCTTTTGCAGGTGCATGAGGCCGAAAAAGCCGGGTGGCCCGGGTTGTTTGATGCGGGTCGAACTATAGAAGCGTTGTTGGAGATACAGTCTCAGGGAATCTGTGATTATATTGGGCTGACGGGTTCTGATCTGGGTTTGATGTCTCGGGTGCTCAAAGAGACCGATGTTTTTGTTTCGGTGATTACGTTTTGCAAGTACGATTTGCTGACGCGAGAAGCAACCGAGGAGTTGATTCCCACGGCAGCAGCAGAAGGCGTTGCTGTGATTTGTGCTTCGCCATTGCACGCGGGGTTGTTGGGCTCAAAAAGGGGGCAGTGGATGGCACAGGAGCGATTTGCCGATTTGTATGACAATTTAATGCGAGTGGAGAAAATAGTTGAAGGTGTAAATGAACCTATGACGCGCACGGCTTTGCGCTATTTGTTGTCGGACAATCGGGTGTCGATGTTGTTGTGTGGGGTATCGGATATTGATGAGTTAGAGGATTGTGTGCGTGTGTCGGATGGCAAGCAATTATCCGGAGAATTGATTGCAGAAATTGAGGGGGGTTAGTATATGCAACCCGTTCGCATGGGTATGATCGGATTGGGTCATATTCCACAGAATGCACATTTGCCTGCCCTATACCAATTGGTTGAAAAGGGCGAGGTGGTGTTGCAGGCATTTTGCGATGTGGATCAGGGCGTTGTGTCTGATCAGGCAAAAATTTGGGGCGCGAAATCTGTTTATACGGATCACCGCGAGATGTTTGACAAGGAGGAATTGGACGGGGTTTATGTGTGTTTGCCTCCGACCTTGCATACGGATGCGGAGTTGATCGCAGCAGAAAAGGGGATCGCCCTTTTTGTGGAGAAACCGCAAAGTTTAGATATGGCTCAGGCTGTAGCATTTGGCGAGGCGATTGATAGGACGGGTATTGTTTCCCAGGTGGGATTCATGAGTCGCTATTATCCTTCTGCTGAATATATGAAGGCGATGCTCGAAACGCGGATTCCGCGACACGCACTGGTGCAGTTGTTTTACAGCGGGCGGCATATCCGATACTGGACGAGTCGCATGGCCCTGTGTGGGGGATCGTATGTGGAAAATACCATTCACATGATCGATCTATTGCGTTTTTTCCTGGGCGATATTGAGGCGGTATCGGCGTTTTATTTTTACCGCGCGGCAGGTGATGGTCCAGAGCCGATCAATATGCCTTATGCCTATAATGTGAATTATCGATTTAAGAGCGGCGTGGTTGCCAATGCGACAACTTCGCGGGTGTTGACCAATGTGAATTATGCGCGGCGCAATGTGACGGTGGTTGCCGACGACGCGCTTTTGGAGTGGTCGGCGCAAAATGTCGTGTCGAATGGTGAAGAAGTCGCGGCGTGGGATAATCGTCCCAATGCATTTGCGTTTCAGGCAGAGGCATTTGTCGATGCGATACGCAAGGGAGACAGAACCGCGATGCGGAGTTCGTATGGCGATGCGCTGAACAGTCTGGCGGCTGTACTGGGGGCCAATGCGTCGGCAGAACGCGGTGGGGAGCTTGTGTTGTTAGATGACATGGTTGCCGGACGGGTGACGTGGTCGCCAGGGGAGGATGTCTGACTGTGGATATACATTTTGCATCCCTATCGGAATTGGGCGCGCGCTATCGGGTGGGCGATGTATCGCCGGTTGAGGTGGTGGATGCGCTGCTCAATCGCATTGACGAATACGGCGATCGGACAAAGGCGTTTATTACAGTTACGGCAGAACGCGCGCGCGCCGAGGCACAGGCGGCGGAGGCGATGTTGCGGTCGGGATCGGATTTGGGGCCTTTGCACGGCATTCCAATCGCGCTTAAAGATTTGTTTCACACGGCGGGTATTCGCACGACTTCGGGTGCGAAAATATGGGATACTTTTGTACCGGAGGATTCGGCAACTGTCGCAAAGCGCCTTTCGCAGGCGGGTGCCGTGTTGATGGGTAAGACCAATATGGTAGAACTCGCATTTGGGCCTTATGGTTTGAATCCCCATTACGGTACACCGCCCAATCCCTGGGGATCAGAACGCGTGCCGGGTGGGTCGAGCAGTGGGTCGGGGGTGGCCGTGGCGGCAGGGCTGGCACCTGTTGCGATGGGGACAGATACGGGCGGTTCTATTCGGATCCCGGCGTCGTTTTGCGGTGTTGTGGGTCTCAAGCCTACGCTGGAACGGGTGAGCCGCGCTGGCGCGATGCCGCTTTCGTGGACGCTGGATAGCATGGGACCTTTGACGCGGTCTGTGGAAGATGCCGCGCTGGTATTTGAAGCGATTGCGGGGCCTGATGCGGCTGATCCGGTGACGTTAAATCAGCCGCTGGTAGATGTGGTTCGCGGATTAAAGCGAGATGTGAAGGGGTTGCGCGCCGGGTTTGTGCGCGATCCGTTTTGCGATGGGGCAGATGCTGAGGTTATCGCTTCGGTAGAAGCCGCGGCAGGGGTTTTGTGTGATTTGGGGGTTGATGTGAGGGAGATGTACTTTTCCGAAGCGCGGGAGGAATTAGACGAGGAGCTCGAGGGGCGCGGCAGTTCGATGATTATGTGCGTGGAAGGGTATGCGTGCCATGGGGATTTGATTGCCAGGCAGGGCGAGATGATGGATCCGCGCATTCGAACGCGGATAGCACATGGCGCGTCTTTTTCTGCGCCAGATTATGCAGCGGTTTTGCAGCGGCGCGAGCAGTTGCGAATCTCGGCCCGCGAGACCCTGCGAGATGTGGATGCCGTGATTTGTCCGACGATGTTGACGGTTGCACCGCATATCACAGATGTGGATGTCGCGCCCGTCAGGTTGACAACGCGGCTGGTCAATTTTTTGGGTTTGTGCGCGGTGTCGGTTCCGTGTGGATGGTCCGATGAGAATTTGCCCATCGGTTTGCAGATTATAGGCAAGCCTTATGACGAGGCTCAAATTTTGCGTCTGGCGTATGCTTATGAGCAAGCGGTTGGTGTGCGGTTAGCTCCCGACTTCACTCAGGCATAAATGTCGTGGTGAAGAGCAGGTTGAGATCGACTTTTTGGTCGATCATGCCCAGGCTGTGGAGGATATCCTGTGTTTGTTGCCATTTTGCTTCTGTTTGGGCACCCAGGCCCTGTTGTTGGGTGTCGGTGCTCTGCAACAGGGGGATTAGATATTTGAAATTGGCGCGATTGAAGGCCTCGTCGCTTTCGGGACGCGCGGCCATGTAGGCTGCTACCGCATCTTCGGGATGATCGACAGCGTGTTGCCATCCGCGCAGGCTCGCCCGCAAAAAGCGTTTGATCAGGTTGGGATTTTCTTTGAGAAAAGACTCGTTGGCAATGATATTAGTGCTATATACATCGATGCCGTAATCCGATAGGGCAAGGCGATTGACCGCGTGGCCCTGGAGTTCAACTGTGACGGGCTGGTCTTCGGTATATCCGAGCATAGCATCGACTTGACCTGCGAGGAGCGGTGCTGGGCTGGCTTCGCTCATGCCCATGAGTTGTATGTCTTCTTCAGAGATATTTTGTTGGCGCAAGAAGGCTTGAAATTCGCGGTGTTTTGTGCCGCCGATATTGACGCCGATGCTTTTGCCGATCAGGTCCTGCGGTGTTGTGATATTTTTTTCTACGAGTGAATAAACGACTACCGGGGTTTGCTGATTGATTACGGCGAGCGATACAATGGGAATGTTGCGCACTCTCGCCATAACAGTTGCCGATCCGCTGGCTACGCCGAGTTTGTAGGTGCCATTGCCCACGACGCGGGCTGAAGTGGGGGCACCACTGCCTTCGAGAATTTCAACCTCAAGTCCCTCTTGTTCATAAAACCCCTTTTGTTTGGCGACAAAAAAGCCCGCGTGTTCCATCTGCGCTTTCCAGTCGAGAATGAACTGCACCTGTGTTTTGTCTGTACTCGTACAAGACAGAGTGATGAGTGTGAGGGCAAGAGCGATGAATATTTTTTTCATGGGAATACTCCTTTTAGCGACCTATGGTTTCAACGGCGCCGCCCCAACGGCGCAGGGCTGTTTTTTCGAGGCCGTCAACGAGCAAAAACAGGCCCGTGCCCATACACCCGAGTGCGAGCAGGGCGGCAAACATCAAATCAGTGGCGAGTTCTGAATTGGCGAGGCGAATGAGGTGGCCCAGACCCGCACTGGAGCCGACAAATTCGCCGACTACAGCGCCAATCACACTGAGCGTGATGCACATTTTGAGGGCGGCAAAAAGATAGGGAATGGCATTGGGCAAGCGCACTTTAAAAAAAATTTGTCGTTGGCTGGCCGAGAGCGAACGCATCAAGTCGAGGATGGATTTGTCAACGGATAAGAGACCGCGCGTGGTGTTGATCACAACTGGAAAAAAAGAAATGAGGCCCGCAATAATCACTTTGGGCAAAAGGCCAAATCCAAACCAGATGACAAAGACAGGAGCCAGTGCCTCTTTGGGGAAGGTCTGGGTAGAGATGACCAGCGGATAGAGCATTCGTTCGATCAGGCGGGAACGGGCCATTGCTATGGCGCACAATAGCCCCGATGACGCGCCTGTAAAAAAGCCGCCGAGGGCTGCGGTGAGTGTGACGAGACCATGAGAGAGCAGGAGGCGATGGGATGCGGCAAATTTAGACAGGATTTGAGAGGGTGGGGGAAGAATAAATGCGGCGATGTCGAGACTTCGCACGATCACTTCCCACAAGCCGAGTAGCAGGATGATAAACAGCCCAGAAAGGGCGTATTCTCGGGCAAAAAATCGGATTAGTTTCACAGGTCAAACAAGATGATTTGAGCGTGGAGGGAACCGGCCTGGCTGTGGTATTCGGGATTTTCGTTCATGGCGAGAAATAGCGGGCCTTCGTAGGGCGAATAGAAATCGAAATAATTGCCCACCGAAAGAATGGGACTGTCGGCAATGCGCCCAACGAGTGCCCCCACATTTGTGCCGGGCAAGAGATATTGATCATTGGCGGGACGCCCTTCAATGCCATCGGGGCCACACCAGACAATTGTAAGCGGACGCATCTCGGGAGACCAGAGGCCCTCTGCAGTGATAATTACGCGCTGGTCTTTTTGTATCTGGAGGTACATTTCTTGCCACACGGCGTTTGGGCGAACGGTCTTAGTAATTGTGAATGCCACAGTTTCTCCTCGGTTTTGGGTGTAAAATGGCTCGCAAAGTACGCTTGTAAAAAATGCTTGTCAAGCGGAAAATTTGAAGAAAGAAATTGACTCAAAGTACATAAGATTTATATTAGGTGCCCGTTGAAAACTTTCAGGAGGAGAGATCCGTGGATCGCAATACTAATTTTGACAAAACCATGAATACCATTATTGGGCGTGGGGCAGTTTCTGAAGGTCATTTTCAAATTGAGGCTGGCGTGCGTGTGGATGGGGTCTTGAAAGGCGAACTCGAGTCATCCGGTACGTTGATTGTAGGAACGTCGGGTATTGTTGAGGCCAATGTAAAGGTGCGCGACGCATTGATCAGCGGGCGCATTGTGGGGAATCTGGTGGCTGAGGAGAAGGTTCATTTGCAGTCGCAAGCCACTTTTATTGGAAAAATTCAAACGGGTGTCTTGATTGTTGAAGATGGCGCCGTTTTTAAGGCCGACTGCGATGCGGGCAGTGAAATACAAGAGGTTGATCACATCAAATGAAACATAAAAGGCACTGCGCGAGGAAGCGTAGTGCCTTTTAGGGAAGAAGCAAAACCCCAAGTACTCGGTAAGGTTTGCCGAGCACTTGGGGTTTTTTGTTATTGCGCGCGTGCTACGGCTGTGACGCGCTTGGCAAATTGGGAGAGGTCATCCATGAGGGAATAGACCGTGGGCAAGAGTACGAGGGTCAGGATTGTTGAGATAGATAGCCCGGAAATAACCACCAGACCAATTGGTCCCCAGCGCCTTGAGGTGCCTTCTGCATTGCCAAAGAGCATCGGCAGTACCAGCGGCATCAGACCGATGATGGTGGTGGTAGCGGTCATCATAATCGGACGCAAGCGATCTTGCCCTCCACGGATAATAGCATCGCGGCGAACAAGCCCCTGTTTTCGGTATCTGTTGATGTGATCGACCAGGACAATACCGTTGTTGACCACGATACCAAAAAGTACGAGAAGACCGTATTTGGCATTGCTGTCCATGGCGATTTTGAAGGTGTAGAGACCGAGGGCGACGCCGATGAATGCGAAGAATATGCAGAACATAATGGTGAGTGGATGGACATAGGATTCAAAGAGTGAGGCCATGATGATGTAAATGAGAATGAGTGCTAAAATCAAGGTCTCGTAGTCCTGGTTTTGTTCTGCATTCATAGATCTGAATCGGCGATCCATTTCATACGTATATCCCTTGGGCAGGGGGACGCCTTCCATGCGCATTTTCATGATCTGCCCCACGCGAAATACCGCTTGCTGATCTGTATTGGCAAAAACGGTTACGGTTGACATGCGATCTTCGCGTTGAATCGTGTTGCGTCCCGTTGTCAGGTCGAAATTCGCCAGGCTGGAGAAGGTGACCATGCCGCCGTTATCGCTTTCAAATTCCGTTGTTTTGAGTTGTTCGAGGGTGGCGCGATCTTCTTCGCGCAGCAGCACTGTGATGTCGATTTCGCCATCGGGGGTTTTGAAGTTGGAGCCACCGCGCGAACCGAGTGCAGAGGCTATGGTGTTTGCAATATCGCGCGGAGAGAGACCATAGCGCTGTGCGCGCTCGCGATTGACTGTGACGCGAATTTCCTCGGTTCCGCTTTCGAGGCTGGTCTGTATTTCGTGAACGCCGGGCATTCCCTGCATGCTGGTTTCAATGTCTTCAGCTAAAATGGCCAGTGTTTCCTGGTTGCGCCCTTTGAGTTGAACGCCAGCCCCCACGGCAGAACTACCGCGGCCACCGCCGGATTTGAAACGCACACCTGGAATGTCTTTGGGCAGGAGGGCGATAACTTTGCGCTGAACTTCATCTGTGGTGAGTTTGCCTTCGTCTGCTGGCGTGAGATAAAGGGTCAGGCGGGTGCCGCGCCGACCGCTGTATCGGCTGCCAATGGCTTCGATGTCGAGATCGTTTTTTAAGGGGATGAGTATGTCTTCGGCAATTTTGAAGATCTCACGCGCTTTATCTACATCGTAGCTGCGGGGCATTTCAATGGTGAGCCTTACGGCGCGACTGGGCTGATATCGGAAGGGCTGTTGCTCTACTTTGCCGTAGATGTAGTTGCCGACAAAAAGGAGAACACATGCTACCGAGAGAGTTGCCCAGCGGTAGTGAAGGGTGGAAGATACGAATTTGGCATACATCGCTTTGGGGCCAATTGAACGATAGCGAAAATAGAGAAAGATGACCAGGGCAATGATGCCGGGAAAACCGATTTTGGCAAATGTCGGCAACGCGCTGATGGTCGTGTTAAAATTTGCCCACAGGCCAGCGTAATCAATTTTGCTGAAGTCCGTGTAATAAATAAAGGCTCCCAAACCGAGCGCGGCTACAAGGCCGACAATACTCTTGAGAACGCGATCAAGGATTTTACCATCATCATTGAAGGCGCGAGAGGCTGCAAGCGGGATAAGTGAGAGCGCGATACAAAACGAGGCAATAACAGATATGATCACGGTAATGGCAAAGTCGCGCATGAAGAGCGATGTGCGCGAATCGGTGACAAAAATGACCGGGATAAATACGCAGATGGTCGTGAGCGATGCAGCGAGAACTGGAAGCCCGATTTCATTGCTGCCCTCAAGCGCGGCCTGCCTGGCACCTTGCCCTATTTCAAATCGTTTGCGAAAGATATTTTCAAGGGCCACGACAGCAGGATCGACGAGCATGCCGATGGCGACCATTAGCCCCATCATGGAAATGAGATTGAGGGTGATGTTCGATCCGGATTGCCGCATGAAATACATGATCAGGAAAACGGTGAGCACACTGATGGGAATAGCAGAGCCGATGATGAGCGTGCTGCGGAAATTGCGAAGAAAAATAAAGATGGCGATGACGGCCAACAGGCCTCCCAAAATAGCAGATTGGCTGAGGCTGGCGATGCTATTTGTCACGTCGATAGATCGGTCGCGCACTATGTGCATTCGGAGCTTGTCTTTGCCGACTTCTTCGTGGATGAGGGCGAGTTCGTCGCGCACGAGTTTGCAGACATCGACCATGTTGGCTGTTGAGGCTTTCTGGACTTCAAGGTTTAGCGAAGGACGCCCGTCAAGGCGTTCAAAGCTGCGGGATTCGGGATAATCGTATGTGACATCGGCAACATCGGCGAGAGTGAGATTGGGGCGAATGGGCAGTGCGCGAATTTGATCAACGGTTTCAAACTCGCCCATGCTGCGCACGGCGAGACGTTTGTTGCCTTCGGTGACATATCCCGCAGAGACATTGATATTGTTGCTGTTCAGAGCGCGATTAATAGTGCGGAAGTCCATCTTATAGGCTGTCATGGCTTTTTGATCGACTTCAATAAGAAGGTCTTTTTCTCGCAATCCTTCGAGCGCGACATTGGCGACGCCCTCGAGACGCTGTATTCTGGGCAAGATTAGCTGATTGTAAACATTGACGAGTTCCTGGTTGTTTTCGCCAAGCCAGGTGAGGGAGTATTCGAGAATGGGAAAGTCTTCGGTGTCGAAGCTGCGAATATCGATGCGATCGACATCGGCGGGCAGGTCGGCGCGAACTTGATCGAGACGGTCGCGGATGTGAACACCGATGATGTCCATATCGGCATCCATCGCAAATTCCATGCCGACGCGTGCACTGGATCCGCTCGATGAGGAACTTATGCCTTCAACGCCCGACAGCGTGCCGAGGATTTCTTCGATAGGGCGCGTAATGAACCGCTCAATTTCTTCCGGAGAAGAGGAGGGGTAATTGACGGAAACAAAGATACGCGGAAATGTCAGGCTGGGCAGGTATTCGAGCGGCAGTCTGAATAGGGAAATAAAACCCATCATCATAATACTGAGCACAATCATAATGGTGCTGATGGGTTTATTAATGGCAAATTCACTGAGTTTCATGGTCCCTCCTTTCTAATACAAAAATAGGCGCATCAATTCATTTTGGTTTTGACGAAAATTGTAGTGCGATTGTTCCCCAGATACAGGTTTCAAACAATGGTTTCCACAAATGCAATGCTATCGGGGTCAAGGCGACGGTAATCGACGATCTCGTAGCGGTTGCCATCGGCATCGCGGAGGATCACGCGTACGTCGTCAATTACGCGCACGTCGCGCTTGCTGCTGGGGATTTCAAATACGCGGTGCCCGCGATCTGTTTCCACATCCCATGTGGGGACGTGAAAATTGGAAACAATGCTATTTATTTTTAGAATGCGAGGCATAAAATATGTCTGTTCGAGTGTTATTTCCAATGCATCTCGGCTGTCTGAGTCGAGATCGGCCATGTCGCGTACAATGCCAATTTCGTCGCCGTCTGAATTTAGAATTACGATAAATTTTGTGGACGCGTTGAGCGGAAAAGCGCGCTGAACACCAACCCGCTCGTGGATTTCGCTGCGCAGGTCGAGTGTGAGATCGTCAAAATCGTCGAGATACAGGCGAATGTCGCGGGGCGAGAGTAAAGAGAGGTCGCCGGTCAGATTGGGGAGTGAAGACATTTATATACCTTTATTCGCTACCACGCGCGAAGTTTTGACAGTTCGGTTTGCATGCGGCAAAGGCGCGCGTAAATACCATCGTAGGCGATGAGTTCGGCGTGTGATCCCATCTCGGCGAGTTCGCCTTGGTCGATGATAAAGAGACGGTCTGCGTGTTTGAGCGTGGAAAGGCGATGGGCAATGGCAAAGGTCGTGCGCCCTTGCACGAGTCTGTAAAGGGCTTCCTGAATCTGTGATTCTGTCTCTGTATCCATGCTGGAGGTGGCTTCATCGAGAATTAGAATACGCGGGTTTCGCAGGATCGCGCGCGCAATGGAGATGCGTTGTCTTTCGCCGCCCGAGAGCCGAACGCCGCGTTCACCTACGGGTGTGTCGTAGCTATCGGGTAGGCGGAGGATAAAATCGTGGGCATTGGCTGTTTTGGCGGCTGCGACGATTTCATCGAGTGCTGCATCGGGGTTGCCGTATGCGATATTTTCGGCTATGGGCCCATTGAAGAGAAAGGGGTCTTGCAGAACGACGCCAATCTGATCGCGCAGGGATTTGAGGGTGACAGTGCGGATATCGCGTCCGTCAATTAAAATTGCGCCGTCCTCAATGTCGTAAAATCTGCAAATCAGGTTGATCAGGGTGCTTTTGCCCGCGCCAGAATGTCCGGCGAGGCCAATCATTTCGCCGGGTTCAACGGTAAAATTGAGATTTTTGAGAACGGGTTTGCCGGGTTCGTAAGAAAATGTCACGTCGTCAAATTGGATGCGTCCTTCAATTGAGGGCATTGGGTACGCGCTGCGCCTGTCGGTTACGTCGGGCTGCGTGTCGAGCACTTCAAAGACGCGTTCGGCAGAAGACGCGGCCCGCTGGAAGCGGTGGTTGAGGCGGCAGAGGCTTTCAACCGGGCCATAAAACTGCCACATGTACTGTGTAAATGCCACAAAGTTGCCCAGGGTCAATGCGCCGTCGAGAACCGAGGAGCCTCCCACGAGCCATATAATCAGCGTTCCGATAGATGTAATAAAAGCCATGACGGGACTGAAGATGCTGCGAATGCCCGCAATTTTGATTTCGCCCTTGAGGAGGTCTTCGCTGCGCGTCTGAAATTTACCCACTTCGCGGTTTTCCTGTGCAAAGGCTTTGACCACGCGCACGCCGGGAATGGTGTCGGCAAGGAGTGCGCTGATGGCAGCCCAACGCCGAAACAGGCCGCGATAGGTGCGATGCAGGTGGTGACCAAATTTGAGGGTTGCAATAATCAGAAGGGGCGTGGGGATTAAAACGAGGGTGGCGAGTTTGATATTCATCGTAAAGAGAATGATGCATATAAAGGCGATGGTAACGATGTCGCGGATGATTTCTTGCAGGCCATCGCTGATAAAATCTTGCAGGCGCCCCACATCCTGGGTGATGCTGGCCATAATGGTGCCGGTTTCGCGTTCGTTGTAGAAGCTGAGAGAATGTCGGTGAAGGTGCTGATAGACCTCATTCCTGAGGTTATAGGTGATTTTCTGTCCAAGAACGGATAGGATATACGAGCGTACGGCGCGAAGGCCCGATCGTGAGAGGTTGATCAGCAGGAGCAGGCCCACGAGAAAATAGAGGATTTGGTATCCGGTTGGTATCCCAAATATACTGTTTGTGATGTCGCGGAAGAAGGTCGTTTCATATGTTGCAGAAGGTGCGAGTACGCCATCGATGAGTTCGCGCATCAAAAGCGGTGGGGTAAGGCCAATGAATGTCGCGGTGAGGAGCAGGACAAGGCTCAGGGTTCCGAGTTTCCAGTAGGGACGCGCATAGGCGAGCAAGCGATACAGCAGTTTCCGGGTGTCGAGACAGTTGGTGCAGACTCCCACTCTGCGGGAAATGATTGTGCCGCACACGTCACACCGTCTGCCCGAAATCGCACGCCCAAGTTGGCCTTTTGCGATTTTTTCTTCGGTTTTGCGTGCGTCTTTTACAAGGGTTTCAAGTTGGTGCGTTATCCGATTGAATTTCTGGTTCTGACCTTTGGTAAATCGCGCGAGTGTGGCACCTGTGGTTCCGGTGCGGACTTTGAGTAAGCTGTTGCCAAACAGGTCTTTGACTTCGAGATTGGTAATTTCTGAAAGTGGGATACGCTCTGTGTGTGGTGTCGAATCGCCGTTGGGGCTGATTGCAAACAAGTGTTTGTCCGTGGCGAGGAGATAAGCGATGCCATACGTGCCATCGAGACAAATGTCGGTACTGACCGATAATTGGACCGTTTCGTGCGATGGGATAAGGCCATCTAAAATGTGCTGCGGAGGGATTTCCAGAAGATTTATCTCGGAACCGTTTGCCACAGATCAACTCCTGATAAAAAAAGAAAGTGTTTACTTACTTATAAATTACAAGAATTTGGATAATGCGTCAAGACAAGATAGGAGTGGGTCAGGTGGAGGTATCCGCAGAAAAAAACGCGAATAATTTGAGCGTTTTTCGCAGATGTACACAGATAAAGAAAAAAGAAGATTAGACAGATCTGAACATGCGATGCCAGAGGGATGGCTTTTGAGAGCGTTGCCATGTTTTGAGACGCGATTGCCAGTCGCGTGGGCGTTCGGGCAGGAGGGGGAAACATCTTTTGTATGTATTTTCTCTGCGCTTTGATATCGACTTTGGCAATGGGTGCATAAGCTGGCAAAAGCGAGCGGTTGACGAGTTGCCGCTTTTTGCTGGCTTCGATATTTTCGTGCGCGAGGCGCAGGTTTTCGAGGTAGCGGTATGTCAGGTCGCGCACCCGTGCATTGTATTGTTTGCACAATTGGTCGAAGGTGCTGATGGTCTCAAGGAGATCGGACGCGGGCGGCGTTTTCGCGTTGGGGTGAAAATTTTCTGGTAGTGCGTTCAGGCCAAGCGCTTCGCACATCTCTTTGTCGTTGGAAAATGTGCGGATGAGTATTTGCGCGAGGGGGCGTATTGCTTTTTGCAATGGTGCGATTTTTTCGGTTGCGCGCTGCAGGTGCTCTTCGGCTTTTTTGAGGTATTCTTCCGCATCTTTGCGCTCCTGGAGATGTGCGGGAAGCACGTTGTTGTCGCGCAGAATTTTGCCCGCCATGCGATGTTCCTCATTGGGACGGAAATACGCTTTTAAGTCGAGTGGCTTGCCCTTGCCGGGAATATCGGTATCGTCTGATACGGCATCGCGCAGCATTTCATCGGGCGTGCGCCGTTCGGGCTTTCCATCAGGCGTGCGTCTGATTGTTTTATCCATTATATTTCTCCGGGAATTTGGCGGGTAAGTCAGTTGTAGTAAATATATCCTGAATCGGGTCTTATATCAAGACGCAGAATGGCAATTATTTTTTATTTTTAATAGGAGATCGCATATGATCATTACACATGTTCGCGCAGTGCAGCCCGAGGCGGATCGCGCGCCTGCTGGTTGGCGCGGAACGATTGGACAGATTCTCGTTCGTATTGATACGGATGATGGGTTGTCGGGATACGGTGTTGGTGGAGGCGGCCCGGCGGGTATTCATGTGGTTCAGACGGTGTTGCGCGAGGTGTTAATCGGCGCGAATGCCGAGGATGTCGAGGGGTTGTGGGATGCGATGTATCGCCATACCGCAGCTTATGGATACAAGGGGATTGCGATGATGGCGATTAGTGGTGTGGATTTGGCATTGTGGGATTTGCGGGGCAAACGGGCGAATAAACCGCTTGTCGAAGTGCTGGGTGGAACGCGAATGGCGGTGCCGTCGTATCGCACGGGGTGGTCGCGGGATGGTCTTGAGGGCGCACTCGCGCTGGGTTATAAGGCATTAAAATTTGGTGTTGGCGGGATGGATCCCCACAGTGAATTGGATGCCATAGCGGATTTTTTTGCGGATGCACGAGCAGCCGTGGGTGCCGATATTCAGTTGATGTGCGATGCGTCAATGTCGTGGGATGTAGAGGGCACATTGCGCGCTGCGGATCGGTTGGCTGAGTTCAATTTGGACTGGTTGGAAGAGCCGCTTTTGCCAGAGGATTTTGACGGCTATGAACGGTTGATGCGCGAGAGTCCCATTCCCATTGCGAGTGGCGAGCACGAATATACGGCGCGTGGATTTGAGGCGCTGATGCAGCGGGGATTACACGCTATTTATCAACCTGATGTGTGCTGGTGCGGGGGATTGACAGAGTTGGTGAAAATTTACGCGTTGGCGAAGGAGTACAATACAGAGGTGTGTCCGCATCGTGGGGGAGAGGTGTGGGCGCTGCACGCGATTGTCGCACTCGATCCCGATCCGCTGGCTGAAAGTAGGCGCCCCTGGATGAATTGGGTGCGCGATCAGCCGGAAGTTATGGATGGCAAAATGGCACCAGGTGAGGGACCGGGGTTTGGGGTGTGGTTCGACGATGATCTGTGGGAATATTGAAGGCTTTTAAGGAAGGTGTTCTAAATCGTCGAGGTCTTTGAATCTTCCGCTGGCTTTTTTGTTCGCCTTTAAGTGCTCAAGACTGATTAGAGTGACTTGAATTTCATCTATGGTATCCACGATGCGTTCTGCATAGCATGTATCAAAATCAACACCAGAGATAGATGGAATAATTTCAATACGCATTGGAGGAACGCCCATGCGAATGATGTCTTCTCCATTGAGAAATATGTTTGCAAATAGATCGGATGTGGGGAATCCAAAGGCTTGCAGGACAGTGACCAGGCGTTCGGCATTTTGAGGATGGACTGCAATCCAAATATCTAAATCGTTAGTGGCTCGTGGGTAACCGTAATAACCGACAGCATAGCCACCAATCAAGAGATATTCAACGCCATGTTCGTTGAGCAACTTCAAGAACTCTTTGAAGTCGTCTGGTAGCTCGATTTCCATAATTGATCCGACGAAGAATTTCGATTTGTTTCAGGCGCTCGCGAGGCGTTTGGGTAAGCCAATATGTACGTTCTTCCGACGTGTCGGAAAGTGAGCCTATAGAGAGAGCTGTTCTATCCAGTTTTAGAGGGATGTGAGGCTTTGCCATTCATCTATCTCCATGAAATACCGGTGGATTTTCCACCGAGCTTTTTTATTCTGCAAAAAGCGCTTTGCGCTGTGATTCTACGTTTTCGACGGAACGGGTTTGGAGAGGCCGACTTTGAAGGCGAGCATCCACATGACGAAGATGCCAAAGATCAGCATGAGGAGTTGCCAGACCCACAGCGAGGGCAAACCAAAAGGTGCCCATGTGGCCGGGGTGTTGGGGTCGGAAAATAGGGTGTTGCCAACCGTGGCAAAAGGCCCGAATCCAACGAGGAACCACAAAACTGTGAGGATCCACGCCGGGGTCACCCATTTCTTCTGGTCGTCGGTGAGGCCAGAGACGGCCTGGATGAAGGCGTGGTGTTTTTTGCGTTTTTCGCGTTCTCCGTTGTTTTCTGAGGCAAATTTTGAGACGAACAGGGCAATGATCAGGTTGGCAAAGATGCCCCAGCCCGCGCTGTGAATGGTGAGAGGAAATGCACCCCAGGGGAGCCCAAATACGGCTACTGTACGGTCAGTCAGGGTAACGGCAATAAGGCCGGCAACAAGGCCCCAGACCACGCCTTTGCGGGTGAGCCAGGGGAAGTAGCATACGCCCATGAGTGCCGGATACATCTGGAAGCCGTAGGCAACTGCCAGGCCACCGAGCATGACGATGGCGCCGGTGAATTGTGCGGCGACGAATAGCGCGACCACTGTGACGACGATGACGAAGATGCGCCCACAGAGTTTTTGTACGCTGTCCGATGCGTCGGGGGCGACGTACTGTTTGTAGAGGTCGCGGGTGACCATGCCGGAGAAGGTGGACATGTAGGCAGCGCCGGTGGATTGCATTGCGGCGAGGGCACAAACTGCGAGCAGGCCAACGAGCCAGGGTGCTGAGTCGGTGAGCAGGTTGATGAGTTGGGGGACGAGGTTTTTGTCATTGGCGGATTCAAAGATGCCGTTTGCAATGAGGATATTGCCCCCAATACCCTGAAAGATGGTAAAGGTGAAGAGGATGATGCCGATGATAATCGAGGATGCCACGACTTGCTGCCAGCGGAAAGGTTCGCTGGTTTTGTTGGAAAAGCACCACATGGAAAAGGCGGGTGAGGATTGGATGCCCATGAGTGCGAACATGTAGGTGAGGCACATCATGCCGGTCCACACGCTGCCCTGTGCTTCTGCCCCTGAAGATACGGCCTGGATCGTTCCCGGCATAGCGACAATATTTGAGTGACCGGCGGGGGTGAGTTTTTGGCCCGATGCAAGGTCTTGTTTGACATAGGCTGCAAGGCCATCGGTAAACCCGCCCCAACCTCCTGCAAAGCTGATGGCGATGCCGCCCAGGATGACAATGCCGAGGGCGAGCAAGACGCATTGGGCGCAGTCAACATAGGCAACGGATCGAAGACCGCCGGAGGCGACGTAGATCATAACAATGGCAGAGAGGGCGAACATTCCCACTTCAATGCCGATCATGCCGTCTGTGAGTACGTGGAAGAGGTCGCCAGAGGCGCGGAGTTGTACGCCGAGATAAGGTACTGAAAAGAGGAAGGCGACGAGAACCGTGAGCAGACGCATGGCATTGCCACCGTAGTAGGTGGTGTACATTTCGCCGGGGGTAATGTGTTCAAACGCCCGACCAACGACCCATTGGCGGCGCAAAAAGAGCACGCCTGTAAAGGGTATTGTGAGGGCATAGAAGGAAGCGAATGCGTAGGGCAGGCCATCGATGAGGATTTTGCCGGGGTGTCCTACAAAGGTCCAGCCAGAAAAGCTGGTGGCGGTGGCCGCAAGAACAAATACCCATAAGCCAATGGTGCGTCCGGCCACGAAGTAGTCGGTTGATGTGCGTGAAGAGATAGCGCCTCTGACACCCCAGAAGAGGCAATAAGCCCAGTAAAGTCCCACAAAAGCAAAAAGCCAGATTAGTTTAGCGTCCACGAAAACCCCTCCTGTTATGCCTGCATATCAATGCTGTTGGTGCTTACATCATAATATTTCAGAAACAGAATGGCAACCTTTGATTTCACCATGCAACCATTGCATCTTTGAACAAGGCTTCCAAATCTTCGGCTTCTGCGGGGCGCGGTGAGAGCTTGGTGACGCGGTGTTGGGGGAGGGTGCCTTCTATGAGTGCAGGGATGTCACTTTCGGTAAATCCGATTGCTGACAGACCATTGGGGACTTCGAGTTGCTTCATCAGGGCGACGATTTGATTGGCGAGAATGTGGCCCGCTTCATCGGGAGATGCGTTGGAGATGTCTGCCCCCATGATCTGAGCAGCTTGAAGGTGGCGTTCAGGCTGCGCGGGTCCTGTGAATCGAAAGACGGGAGGGGCGTTGAGGACGACGGACATGCCGTGTGGGATGATGGCGTGGTCTGTGATCATGCCTTTGGGTTTGAAGTCTCGCACCATACCTGAGACGGGATACGACATGCCGTGGCAGAGGTGAACGCCTGCATTGCCAAAGCCGATGCCAGCGAGCGATGCGGCGAGGATCATTTGCGCGCGGGCTTCGTCATCATCGGGGTTGCGAACCGCGCGGGGCAGGTATTGCGTCGTCATTTCAATGGCTTTGAGTGCCCACATGTCGGAAATGGGGTTGGCGCCTTGATAGGCGGGGCGTTCGATTGGGCGATTGGGTCTGGGGCGTTCGGTATAGGGGATAGCGGTGAAGGATTCGAGGGCGTGGCAAAGGACGTCGAGGCCGGTTGCCGCCGCGATGGAAGGCGGCATGGTGCGCGTGTTTTCGGGATCGACAATGGCGAGGTCGGGTTTGAGATAGCGGTGTGCAATGCCGGTTTTGACGTGGCGGTCAGAGAGGTCCATAATGGCTACGCCCGTGGTTTCGCTTCCCGTACCGGCTGTGGTGGGAATGGCAAAGAGGGGTTTGACGGGGCCGGGAACGGGTTTGCCCTGGCCGATGGGTGCGTTGATATAGGCGAAGAAGTCGTCGGGATAGGTTGCAAATAAATTGGCTGCTTTTGCCGTGTCGATAGATGAACCGCCCCCAATGGCGACATAGCCTTCGTAAGCACCTTCTGTGGCGACTGCAATGGCGTCTTTGAAAGAGATATCTGTGGGTTCCACGCGTACGCGATCGAACAGATCGTATTCTATGCCTTCGGATTCCAGGCTCTCTCTCGCGGTTTGAACAGGGGGTAGATCGACGAGGTTGGGGTCGGTGATGACGAGGACGCGCTTGAGGCCCATGTCGGAAAGGTCCATGCCGATCTCTCGCGTTGTCCCTACCCCAAAGCGCAGGTTTGAGGCTCCCATTTGAAATGCGGTGTCTTTGTTCATGTTGTGATTCCGATAAGTAGCATTGTAATATAGTTGATTTTTCAGGTGCATCGCCCAGTGATCGCTAAGTGATGCACCGTAATTTGATCTCTTGCCTCACATATCCATATCGTCTGCGTCCGCAGTTTCAGCAATATGACCCTCAATTTTGCCGACCATTTCATCGGCGGTGTTTTCTTTAGTCAGGGTTTCCAGCAGGGCCTTGTCCGAGGGGTTGATGATCAGGACCAGTCCGGTCTTGTTATTGGTTTTGAGATGTTGCTCTATGCCGAGGGCTGCGGCCAGCAGGCGGGCCTGGCCGGTGCGGTCTGCGTCGGTTACATCCAGGGTGAGAAAGAGAACAGGCTCGGCAGACATGGTTTCTCGGACTTCGTCGAGAATGGGCACCAGTGCCTTGCAGGAGCCGCACCAGTCGGCGTGTACTTTGACCACGTACAGGGCTGGCGTGCCTTCGCCTTCTACTTCCACGGTGCCTGCAAAGACAGGGGCTGTGGTGAACAAAAAAGCGAGGGCGATGAGGGAGAGAGTGCGTCGGGTTTGCATGGGTTTACTCCTTGAAATGGGTGAATGAGCCATGGCGTTGGCTCCGGTCTGCAATAAGATATGTTTTTTCTAACTCAGGTATGGGAAATAAGTTGCAAAAAACAGAGATGGGTATTCACTATCTTTCTCGATGTCTCAGTCTATCGACAGCTACCGCGGTGACTATAATAATGCCAGTGACGATTTCCTGCACCCAATTTGGCAGGCCCATTTGTGAACAGCCAGAGCGAATGACGGTCATGATCAGGGCACCGACCACGCTGCCGAGTACCGAGCCTTCGCCGCCCGAGAGGCTGCCCCCGCCGATGACAACGGCTGCGATGACGTCGAGTTCGAGGCCAACAGCGACCGTGGGATCGCCTACCGTGAGGCGCGAAAATTGGAGGAGTCCGGCTATGCCTGCGGATGTTCCGGCGAGGGTATAGACGAGTAATTTGGTGGCTTCAACGCGAATGCCGCACAGGCGAGCCGTGTTTTCATTGGAGCCAATGGCTACGATGTGTTTGCCCGGGCGCGTATAGGCGAGGAATCCGACGGTGAGGAGGGCGAGGATGATGAGGAGCCATACGCCGGGCGGGAATATCCACCACGCATCTTGCGGAAGTGCTGCGAGCAGGTCGATGAGATAGGTGAGGGGAGCGTCGATTTTCTGTTCGCTGGCCAGTCCTTTGGCAATGCCGCGCACGAGCAGTAGCGTGCCGAGTGTTACGATAAAAGGTACGACGCGAAAACGGGTGATAATCAGGCCGTTGACAAGGCCGCACAGGGCGCCTGTGAGTATGCCGATGAGTGCAGCGAACAGGGGTGACAGGCCAGCCTGGAGCGCTGCTGCGATGGTGACGGTGGTCAGGGCTATGATGGAGCCGACAGAGAGATCAATGCCCCCGGCAATAATGACGAGGGTCATGCCGAGCGCTGCTGTGCCGACAATGGCTGTTTGACGCGCGATGGTCTCGAGGTTGCGGCCGCTGCTAAAGCTGTCGGGACCGAGAATGGCGAATAGGCCGTACACTGCAAATAGGCCCAGCAAGGGGGCAAAGCGCGATAGATAATTCACAGTGCGACCTCCTGCCCGGTCGCTTCGAGCATGAGGCTGTGTTCGCTGCATTTGTCAACGGGACGCGCCGGGCCGAGTTGACCGCGGTACATGACGGCGATGCGGTCGCATATCCCGAGGAGTTCAGGCAAGTAACTGCTTACGAGGAGAATGGCTTTTCCCTGTGTTGCGAGTTGGTCAATCAGGTGGTAGATGTCGGCTTTGCTGGCAATGTCAATACCGCGCGTGGGTTCGTCCAAAAGCAGGCAATCTACATCGTGATAGAGCAGGCGGGCGAGCGCGACTTTTTGCTGATTGCCGCCGGAAAGATCTGCAATGGATTGTGCAGGTCCCGATGTGCGAATGTCGAGGCGAGATATCCACTGATGGGCAATGGTGTGCAGTTTTTTGGGAAAGATGAACCCTCTGGGCAAGCGTGAGAGGGTGAGGTTGTCGGCCAGACTCATAGACTGGGCGAGGCCCTCGTCTTTGCGGTCTTCGCTGAGCAATCCCATTCCTTGAGCGAGGCGCTGTACAGGTGTTGCGCGGCCCGTGCTGTGCGCGAAGGTGATATTGCCTTTACTGATGGGGTCAAGGCCAAAAATGGCGCGCAAAAGTTCCGTGCGACCCGCGCCGATGAGTCCGCCAATACCGAGTACTTCTCCGCGGTGCAGGACGAGGGACGCGCTGTGAGGGAGAGGGGCGCCGTTTGTGAGATCGAGGAGGGGTTCGCCCGGCGTGCGTTTGGAGCGCGGGAAAAAGTCGTCAATTTGCCGACCGACCATGAGGCGGACGATGTCGGATATGGGAGTTTGAGCGACCGGGCCACTGCCAGCTTTTTTGCCGTCTCGCAGAACTGTGAATTGATCGGCGATTTCTTTGATTTCTTCGAGGAAATGCGAGATATAGACGATTGCCAAATTTCGCGCTTTCAGGCGTTGCATCACGCGAAATAAACGGTCGGCATCTGCGCGCGTGAGGCTGCTGGTAGGTTCGTCGAGGACGAGGACGCGGCATTGAACAGATAGTGCGCGTGCAATTTCTACGATTTGTCGTTCGGCAATGGTGAGGGTGCTTACGCGTGCGTGGGGGTCGATATCGGCATGGTCGAGTTCTGTTAGCGCGTTTTGAACAAGGGCGTGCATGTCTGATTTTTGCAATAGCCCGCGTCGCGTTATTTCCATTCCGAGGAGGACGTTTTCTACAACGGTTAGATGCGGCGCGAGGGAGAGTTCTTGATAGATCATGGCGACGCCCTGCTGCCGCGCCTGGAGGGGATTGGCAGGTGCGAAGGGCGATCCGTCAACGTTCATTTCCCCGGCATCGGGTTGCAAGGCTCCCGATAGCACTTTCATCAGGGTGCTTTTGCCTGCGCCATTTTCACCGATGAGGGCGTGAATTTCGCTGGCTGAAACGGCAAAATCGACATTGTCGAGCGCGACGGTCGCGCCAAAGGTTTTGCGAATGCCGTGCATGGCAAAGCGCGGATGTCTGGGAATAGACATAGAGGATATGCCTGACCGCTTTATCGGACGAATCCCAACGTGCGGTGGATAACGTGCGGGTCAATTACAACAGTGGGTTTTGAGTTGCGCGTAATTTGTTTTCCGAAAGCAGAAGCAAATGCGAGGAAGTCCGAGAAGCCGACCATACCATCTGCATCGATGTCGAATTGCGGGTCAAAATCAGGGTCAGAACTGTTCTTGCCAAAGTGGGCAGCGAACAGGAGGAAGTCCGAGAAGCCGATCGTGCGATCGCCGTCAAAATCGAAGAGTTCGAGGGCTACCGTGGGGGTGAACCGAACTTTTTCGAGGTACGCAAATAACAGGTCGAGGTCCCGAGATGATTCAGAAATTAACACATCTGTCCCTCGCTGCTCAATTCTGAAGTCTGTAGATCCACGGTGTTTTATTGCGAGCACGTCTTCGTAGGCTGTTTTGAACTCTGTCGCATCCCGTTCCGTATCCCAGGTCGTGAACAGGACGAGAGCGGGTGTATCATCCTGGCGGTGTTTGAGGACGACATACTGGTCGCCATGCCAGCCCGCGGCCGCCGAGTGTGATGGGGTATTGACATCAAAGGTATTGAAGATGATTCTGAGGCCAAATTCGCCCAGTGTATCCTGGTCCAACAGTTCCCAGCTCCCTGTGAAGGTTTCGTTTGCCAGATCTGGAAGTGCGATCTCCTCGGGAGATTCTCCTGCGAAGTATTTGTCTGGGTGAAGGATGTGTTCCATTGACATTGGCAGATTGGTGTACGCGCGATTCACTGTTGCCCAGCCTCCGCGTTTTTTCAGATCAAATACAAAGGCCAGCCCGCGAAAGTAGATTCCAAGTTGTTGTTCGAATATAAAATCGGGGGTTTCGTCAATCGCTTTGACGACCTGTGGATCTGCTGTTGCATCTTTGAGGTTGCGTTTGACTTCGCCAACCGTCGTGTTGGCAATATTGTTTACGAATTGTTGTAGTTGGGCATCTGACATCGTTTGTCCAGTGCGATCTAAAAACCAGAGGTATTCCACCAGCGTTGCATCGCCTTCGGCGAGAGCTTGATGGGCTAATAATTTGTCGCTGTTTGTTGCGCTGAGTAAACGGTCGAGTCCAAAGTGTTGGTCCTGTAGCACATGCGTCAGTTCATGGACTACGATTACTCGAAGCTCTTGTATGGGAATTGATCCTATCGGGATGTTGATAGAACGGTTTGCGGGATAGTAATAGGCACCTATTTGGCTCTGTGAAGCTCTTATCAGAGCTTCGAAGTCGAAGGGGATACCTCCGTGGTACAACCCGATGGCGCGGATTAATAGATCGTAGTTTTGACGAATTGTTAGCGGTACAGTCTGATTGAACTCATCGCTTATGAATGCGGTGATTTCCGCGTTTGTCTGATAGCGTATTGTGAATGGCTGGATAAAGTTGAGTA
Source organism: Candidatus Latescibacterota bacterium (assembly GCA_965205975.1). Lineage (GTDB taxonomy): Bacteria > Latescibacterota > UBA2968 > UBA2968 > UBA2968 > VXRD01. The sequence continues at coordinate 1,881,424 of OZ242195.1, read as the reverse complement.
ACCGAATTGACGATACCTGTGGCTTAATAGTTTCGCTTAGCGCAGTCAGGTTGGGTAAGGTCTGCGATAGGGCAATTGAAGGGATGGCAGTGATAATTAGCGCAATTCGAAAAAGTTTTTTCACCTATTTCCTCCATTTACTTAAGCCATTTATTCAGGTCTGGCGTTAATACGTCTTTGATGTCTGGGGCGTTCATATTGTCTTTGGTGACGAGGGCAACGCCGGTGTCGATGCGCTTTTCAACGGGTTGATTTTTGAGATGTGCGACCATGGTTTTGACGCCGAGGTAGCCCATTCTAAAGGGGTTTTGCAGTACAAGCCCGTGGATCTGGTCGTTTTCGAGGGCTTCGACGAGTTTTTCCGAACTGTCAAAGCCGATGAATATGACACTGCCAGCGAGGCCCGCGTCTTGCAGGGCGCGCAGCATGCCAAATGTGGTGGATTCATTGGGGCAGAAGATGCCCTGGATGGTGAGTTTGCCATTTGCGTCCTTCAAGGGAGCGAGCAAGTTTTCGCTGGCCTGATACGCGCTTTCGGTGGTGGCACCGCCGTGCTGATTTGATGAGACAATTTCGATGTCTGGATACTCGCCTATTGCGTCGAGGAATCCCTGTTCGCGTTTCATTGTGCTGGCAGAGCCTTCCTGATAGCGCAGCATGATGACTTTGCCTTTTTCGTTCAGGCGTTGGGCCATGTCGGCACCTGCGAGGCGTCCTCCGCGATAATTATCGGTGGCGACAAAGGAGACGAAGTCCTCGCTTTGAAGCCCTGAGTCGATGATGACGACCGGGATGCCGCTGCGCACGGCATTGGCGACGGGTACGCGAAGGGCAGTGTCGTCGAGGGGCGCGAGTACAATGCCCGAAACGCCGCGAGAGATGAAGTTTTCGACCAGTGCGATCTGGTCTTCGCGGTCGTCTTCTTTGAGCGGGCCTTTCCATATTATTTCTATGTCTAACTCGCGCTGCGCTTTGACAGCACCTGCGTGAATCGATTTCCAGAACTCGTGGGTTGTGCCTTTGGGGATGACGGCAATGGTTGTTTTTGCCGGTCCGGTTTGTTCACTGCCACAAGCGATAAAGAGCATGAGGGCCAATGAGATTAAAACGCGGTTCATATCATTCTCCTTCTTCACGTATGTCCTCATCAGACGTAAGCCCCTCTCGGGCGATCCAGGATCTGTCCCATTTTTGGCCGCCGATGAGGCCGCCATCGACGACGAGGGCGTGACCGTTGACAAATGAGGCGTGATCGCTGGCGAGATAGAGGGCTGCGTGTGCGATGTCTTCGGGTTGCCCCGCGCGGTGAATGGGCTGCCCACCAGCGAGTTTTTCGGTCATGAGTTGATATGCTTTGTCGGATTCTTCGGGCGCGAGGTCCAATGCCGGGGCAAATATGGGGGTGGCAATGCCACCGGGGCATATACAGTTGACACGGATGTTGTGAGGTCCCAATTCCATTGCCGTTGTGCGGGTGAGGTGTATGACGGCGGCTTTACACGCGCTGTACACATGCGGCGCATAGCCCGTGCGAAGGCCCGCGACGGAACCCGTGCTGATGATGCTGCCCGATCCCTGTTTTTTCATCACGGGAGCCGCGTATTTGATGCCCATGAATACGCCGCGCAGGAGAATGCTTACGGTTTTGTCAAAACTCCGCATGGATGTTTCTTCAACAGGTCCTGCTACACCGCCGTATCCGGCGTTGTTAAAGAGGCAATCCAGGCGTCCAAAGTGTGAGACCGCGAGGCCGATCATGGCTCTGATATCGGGTTCCCGTCTCACATTGGTGTGCTGGAAGATGGCGTTGGGACCGAGTTCTTCTGCTACGGTTTGACCCTTATCTTCCTGGATGTCTGCGATGACGACTTGTGCGCCTTCTTCAACAAAGAGGCGAGCAGTTGCGCGACCAATGCCGCTCGCGCCACCCGTGATGATCGCTACTTTTCCTTTGAGTAATCCCATTAATAACCCTCTTTATGTAGGTTTTGATGTTTCATAATATACGACGTTTTCTACTAAGCACACCACATTTTAGTGGACAAGTATGGATGGCTTTTTATACTAATTTTACATAGATTAGTATGAACATCCAATATGAATGGACAGCGATATGGACAAGTATAGATAGCCTTTCATACTAATTTTACATATATTAGTATGAAATTAGTATGAGCATTTAATATGGATGGGCAGTGATTATGAAAAAACCGCAAATACCACCGGCTTTCGATGATCTGATGCGCGATGTGGAAGTTGGACGACTTCCACATTTGATTTCGGAAGTGGAGTTGGCTGACTACTTGCATTGGGATGAGTTGCGTTATCGGACTCCTCCCCGGGGGCTGACACATCGCGAGTGGTGGTTGGGCCTTAAGCTGCACCGCAAGGAATTGTGGAAAGAAATCCCACTTGTTGATGGCTCGGGCATCCCGTTTCGTTTTTTGATTATAGACCCCATTCCCGAGTATTTGCACCAAATCGATTTGGGAAGGTCTGGTTTTTCTAGTCTGCTTGAACAGGCTACTACATCTGAGTTCTCCAATCTCTACTTTGTGGATTCACTGATTGAAGAGGCCATTACATCCAGCCAACTCGAAGGTGCCACAACCACGCGCCAGGTCGCCAGAGAAATGCTCCGCACTGGACGAGCCCCACAGAATCGCAGTGAGCAGATGATTTTGAATAATTATCTCACTATGAATGCAATTGGCGAGTTGAAAGATCAGCCTTTAACTCAAGACCTGATTTTTCATCTGCACCGCCTGGTGACGGAAGATACTCTGGACGATCCATCAGGTACTGGTCGTTTTCGGTATGCAAAAGAATCTGTTTATGTTACCGATACCATTACTGGTGAGATTTTGCACCGTCCGCCACCTGCGGAAGAGCTCCCCGAGCGCGTGCAGGCGATGTGCGATTTTGCCAATGGCAAAACGCCAGATTGGTTTATTCATCCGGCGCTTCGAGCGATTATGTTGCATTTCTGGCTGGGATATGACCACCCATTTGTCGATGGCAATGGGCGCACCGCACGCGCACTGTTCTACTGGTTGATGCTACGCAATGGTTACGGGCTGTTTAAGTTTTTGTCTATTTCGCAAATTTTGCACAAGGCTCCTGTAAGATATAGCCGGTCCTTTTTGTACACTGAGACGGATGACAATGATTTGACGTATTTTATTTTATACCAATTGCGCGTTATTGAGCAAACTGTGGATGTATTTCATCAATATGCCAAACGCAAAGCGCGACTATTTGAAGACATTGATCAGGTGTTGAAAAATTCTGCCGTGTTCAATCATCGACAACGCGCACTTTTGAGTCATGCACTTCGCCATCCCCGCCATCGCTATACAATCTATGGCCACCAGAATAGCCACAATGTGGTTTATCAGACCGCACGTACAGATTTGCTGAATTTACAGGCTCAAGGATTGCTCAATGCGGTAAAAAGAGGAAAACAGTGGGTGTTTACACCTGTTGAAAATTTGTCGCAAAAATTGCATACGTTGTGATTTGAATGCCGGATCTGATTCTAAGACAGTGCCATTTCCAATTTGTGTTTTCGTTTTATCCAATCGGGGAGCATGAGTTCAAGCAAGTTATAAAACTCTGCCCCGTGATTGGGATGAAACAGGTGGCATAGCTCGTGGATAACGACGTATTCAATACATTCTCTGGGTGCTTTGATGAGGTCCAGATTTAACGTCAGGTTGCCTTTTCTGCTCAAACTTCCCCAGCGCGTTTTCATCTTTCGGATTTTGAGGGTGGGTTTATCTATCCCTTTTTTCTGAAAGGGATGCCAACATTCTTCAAACACTCGTGAAAAATAAATATTCGCCTTGCTTCGGTACCATTCTTCGAGCAACATCGCGATATGTTCTGGTTCGTTATTAACGGTTGTTATATAAAAAAATCCATGCTTTAGCAAGACCTTGTTCGTTTCGGCCTGTCTTATCTTTAGCCGATACTTTTTCCCCAGGTAAAGGTGGCTTTCACCTCCGACAAACCGCCGCTCTGGAGTCCGCGGGTCAAACTGTGCAAAATAGCGGATCTGGCGTCTTATCCAACGCGCGCGCTTGTAAACGCGACGCTCGATGAGGTTTTTATCTGTTTCCAGTGGTGCTTTTACAGTTACTAAGCCATTTGGGTGAACGGCAATTTCGATAGATTTTCTGTTGGAATAACTCAGATGAAAGGGGATGGATTCGCCCGCATACATGATGGCGTGCTGAGTTTCCGACATTAAGCGGGTCTCCAGAATTTGGCGATCCTCATGGTTTGGCTGATCATTTCGTCCATTTGTTCTGACGATAGATCAATGCCATGCACTTCTTCCACCACATCGTAGAAGAAATCATCAATCTCATTTTTTACGGCATTTTGCGCGTCACCATCATTCCAAAAATCTACCTTCCAATTTTTATCTATCGCGGTTTGAATGGCAAGCGTTGTTTTTATTGCGATGTTATCGGTCTGGCTTTCACCAATGTCAATTTTTGAGAAACAGGGTTTAATTGCGCCAAAATATGCACAAGCCTCACCGTTATTGCGAATTTCGTCGGGTACATCGTCGCGTTGTGTGCTTTCGACCTTATCTCGAATCTCGCTCACCTTTTGCAGATAATCCAGGGCTAATATCCGTTGCTGCCTGAAATCGTCGATTGCCTCCTGAATGAGTTTTGAGAATTTCTCATAAAAAGCGGGGTCTTTGTCCATGTTTTCGGTAATCTTGCGTTTGGTTGCATGCGCGATCTGGTCGGCGTTTGCCGCTGTATTTCGGGTGCGATAGATGCCTTGCGTCTCTCTGACCATAGAAAAGGCGTTGTCATCAAAAATATCCACGGGGGCGTTTAATTGGGTAACCTCATTTGCCTGAATATGCGTGTTTAGCAACTTTTTAATTCGGGAGTCATAATTGCCGTAATCAATGGCTTCGGCGTAGCGCAGTCTGACAGCCTTTCTCAGCTTCTCAAAACGTAAGAGGTCGCTTTTGTAGCGTTTGAGTTGAGCCTCTTTGGTCTGCATAATGAACTGCTCAGATGAAAGCGCGATGGCGAGGGTCTTGCCGTACTCCGTGAGGCGTTCATAAAAATCTTCCCGCAATGCGTCATCGGATAGCAGGACTTCGTAGCGTTCTTCATCTCGGGAATGTTTAATTTCTTTGAATATGTCCCAGAGGTCTGAGTAACGTTGCGGCAATTTTTGTATTTCTTCCTGGATGGAGATCAGGACATCTGCGAGGTCCTCTCCGTCAAAATTCGCAAGTGCGTCGTATTCGTTCAGTGCTTTATCCAGTTCACCAAGCACGTTGGCATAATCAACGACATAGCCAAATTCCTTATCTTCGTGTACGCGATTAACCCGGGCAATAGCCTGGAGCAATGTGTGTTCGCGCAACTTGCGGCACAGATAGAGCACGGTATTGCGAGGCGCGTCAAATCCCGTGATGAGTTTATCTACTACAATCAAAATTTCCGGGTCATCCGCGTGTTTGAACTGCGCGATGATTTGCTTGTTGTATTGGTCTTCGGAACCATAACGAGCCATCATTTTGTTCCAGAACGCGTTGACCTCGTCCGTCTCTTCGCCTACCTCCTCATGTCCCTCTCGCGTATCCGGGGGAGAGATAACGACCTCTGATGAAATAGCGTCTATCTCACTGAAAAATTCTCGATACTTCAGGGCAGTCGATTTGTTGGGTGCTACAAGTTGCGCCTTAAATCCGGTGTCCTGCCAGTTTGCGCGGTAGTGTTCGCTTATGTCAAACGCGCACATATAGACGATCTGATCTGCCTGATTGAGTGCATCTGCACGGGAATATTTTCTTTTTAAGTCGGCTTTTTGTTCGTCTGTCAGGTTTTCCGTATGGCGTTCGAACCACAAATCAACAGCGATTTTGTTTTGCTCGATCTCCACATGTCGCCCCTCGTACAGCAGGGGAACCACTGCCTTGTCTTTGATCGCCTGTCGCACGGAATAGTGCGGTTCAATAAGACCTCCGAATCTAACAAAACTGTTCTTCTCTCTTTTGAGCAATGGCGTACCCGTGAAACCGATGTAACAGGCATTGGGTAACATCTGCCTCATACGCGCTGCGAGAGAGCCGAAGTTTGTGCGGTGGCTTTCATCTACGAGGACGACAATATTCGCTGAGTCATCAACGTATTTTTCAGCAGAAAGTGCCGTATCAAATTTATTGATTAGCGTCGTGATGATGCCTACTTCGTTTTTGATGTGTTTGACCAGATTCCGTCCGGTTGTCGCTCGTTCCATGATCAGTCCACAGGCCGCGAAGGTGTTGCCGAGTTGTTTGTCCAGGTCTTTGCGGTCTGTAACAAGAATCATTCGGGAGTTATTCAGTTCGGAGTTCAGAGCCAGATTACGAGCCAACATAACCATTGTGATGGATTTTCCAGACCCCTGTGTGTGCCAGACAATGCCGCCCTGGCGGCGTCCTGTATTATCTATTTGTTTGATGCGCTTCATTGCGGAACGAACGAGAAAGAACTGCTGGTATCGGGCAATTTTTTTGATACCGAGGTCAAAGACTATAAAGCCGTAAATCAGTTCTAACAGACGTTCCGGGCGGCATAAACTGTGAAGACATTTATCCTGTTCCGTAAGCAGCCGGTCGCCTGTGCTTTCAAGCGCGGCAAAGTGCGATTCTGATAGGGCAAAATCGCCACGGAATAGGGCGTCTTTGTCTTCAGCGGAAAGGGGTTTATTGATGCTGGCATTCACTTCGTGAGTAGAATCTTCCATTTCGTCCCAAATACTCCAGAACGCCTTTGAAGTTCCCACTGTTGCGTACTTTGCCTCATTTTTGTTTATAGCCAACAATAACTGCGCGTAAATGAAAAGACGCGGGATATATTCTTCGCCCTGATTGCGAATTGTCTGAGATATGGCCTGATCCACATCTACATCGGGGCCTTTGCACTCCATTACAACAAGGGGAATGCCATTCACAAACAGCACAATATCCGGTCTTGCGGTTTCCATGCTGCGGGGGCGTTCAACAGAAAATTCCGCTGTGGCGTGAAACACATTGTTCGCGGGATTTTTCCAGTCGATATAGTTCAGGGTATAACTTTTGGAATCGCTCTCAATTGTTTGTTCAAGCGATGTGCCAAGCGTTATCAGGTCGTAGATCACTTCATTTGTTTTTTGCAAGCCATCGTATTGGACATTTTTGATTTTCTGAATGGCGGATTGAATATTCTCCTCGCTGAACAGATACATACCGCCTTTGTAGTGAATGCGGTTTATTTTTTTAAGCTGATCGCGCAAGATGTTTTCCAGCAGAACATTGGAGGCGCGACCGCCGCGTTCTACCATTGCCTTCTCGGGGGGGAGATACCGGTAGCCCATGTTAATTAGCTGCTGCAGGGCAGGGATTTGGGAGAGATGTTTTTCGCTGAAGGGGAAGGTAGGCATTGCTCCGTTCCTGTTTTATCCGCAGATGGGCGCAGATGGAAGCAGATAAAACCCTTATAAAATAGATGGTTAGGTAATATTCCAAACGATTCAAGACGCCCTGAATAAACCTCCAAATGATATCAAGCATCTTGATAGGCACGCAAAAAATCATCGCGCGAAATTTTTGATTGCGTGCAAATCGTTCGCAAAGTTGATGACTTTAGTCGCGGATGATTGGGCATCGTCAAAGGAGTTCTTGAACCATCCGCATTTTCCTTAAGCATAGCAATATGTTCTGCCTCGCGTACACGTTTGAATCCTAAAGACTCGAAAGCGCGAATCACCCTTCGTCTGGGTGCGTCCACAGGAAACTTCGCCATCTATACCGCCATTTCTGCATTAATCATAAAAGTTTCCAGAACCGGCGGATCTTCATCAAACGCTTCTTTACCAAACGTCTCAATATGAAACCGAATAGCAGATTTTACATCTGCCAATGCCTCTTCATAAGTATCTCCCTGCCCAACGACGACCCCCTTCAATCCGAGCGGATATCCCACATAGCCATCGGAATATCTTTCAACGATAATTCTAAAATTTCTCATCATATCCTCCTGATCTGCCACTTGCAATGCAAGGGTCGTTTTGCCGACCTGCCTCGCTCCCAATACGACTTGAATGAATCGTCGGGGTTCTTTTAACCGCCGCGCCAACTCCGCAGCTTGAGGTCTGGTGAATGGTTGTCTGCTCATTGTATTGAGTAAAATGTAAAATTAAGTGTTATCCGCAGATGGACATAGGCCTGTCCTTGTGAAGACCAGGATAGACGCTGATAAAACTATCTCTAAGAGACCGTTAGTTACCTTTGGCGAAGAAGGAAAATCATGGGAAGCAATTCTCAGGTGCCGGGATGCCTGCCATCCATAGAAAAAAAACGAGAACTGAAACAAACCCAATTTCCACAACATAAAAAATGAACGGCGTACCGGAGAAAAATGTTGAGCACCAGCTACGTTTCGGTTTATGCTTATGTTGCATCGGATCCAGGGCAAAGTCGGTCTCATCCTGTTTACGCACCCGGTTGTACTCATCTCGAAACAACCGCCCTTGCCACAAAAAATATGCATCCAGCATCCAGAACCCGAAAACAGGTACGAGAAGTGTCAATGCTAATAGAGGTTGGTCTGGCCTAAGTCTCACCATCAATAAGGATCCTCCGACAAGGACGGTAAGGCTCCACCCCTTGAGAAGGAAGGCATTGGATTCCAAGCGGTTTACGATATCCTGAATAAACTCCAGGTGCTTCAAGATACATTCATTGTTGTTCATTTGACATACCTTCCTGCTTGGAATTTTTTGCGGATGTCGATTGCTTCTTCAACCATCGCTGAAAGATTATTGGCAATCCAATTATACCTCTCTGTGCTGTTCCGGCCCGGTGGGTTATAGCACCGCACAACGCTTGACATTGCTGTTACCGTTCTTGGAAATGTGAAGTAGCCGAAGGGATTATAGCCCATTGCTGAAGTGCGACCATATCTATCCTTCAGGCCATGGACATGAATGCCCACCACCCCCATTTTTTGACGCCACGATTCTACTATTTCATAGTTGATCCACTTGCGATTCGCGGTGTTTGTTCCTACCAAAACAATGGTGCAAGTCTTTCCCCTCATTTGGCCTCTGATCCACCTCACTATGGCTGCGTCTCCACCTCTTTTAATCGTTTCCCAATCATTATCTGTCGCTGGCCTATTGCCTTCGATAACACCGATATTGCGAACTTGAGATGCTCGCCAGTTGTCTGGTCAAGTCCTATATTTAGTTGAAATAATTGAGGCCGGTGTTTTCAATCCGCAGCAATTGGGTCTTGCCAGTCTGTATCGAGTTTCAAGTGCTTGTGCAGTGCGCGCCTGAGCCTGGGTAGGCTTTTGTAGCCTTTGACCCTTCGCAATCGGGGTTCAATGTCCAGCAGAGCGGTGGCTAACCATCTCCTGCGTTGATTCGAGTTTGTCCATCTCTTCACATTTCGTGTGATTTGTGCGACCATTGAGTTTATGGACTCAATGCAGTTTGTCGTACGAAAGGACTGCTTCAAGTGCGGCATCAGTCCGAGGCGATGCAAGGAAAGGGTTTCTTCTATTCCTTCTTCAAGGCTGGAGAGCGCGTCTTCGTTGATCAAGGCCAATTCCGCTTTGAGGGATAAGAGTGCCATTTTAGCATCTTTGTAGGTGGGCTGGTCGTAGGCATTTTGTAGGGCCTTTTTGATCTGATCCTGTTTATTTTTAGGCAGATAGGAAAGCACGTTCTCTCTCTTGTGCCACTGACAACGTTGGATGACCACGTAACCGTCCAATGCCTTTGTAAGGGCAGCATACAAGCCTTTTGAGCCGTCAATAAGACACAGCAGGCCCTTGTGATAGACCAAGCCACGATTGATGAGAGACTGTATAAACTGCCGACAGACGCGTTCGTTCTCAGTGGCAGCCTGGACAAAGCCTATTGGGATTTTGTGCCCTTCTATCGTCACGCCCAGAGCAATGATCATCTCTTGGTCTGCAAAGGTCTTGCCATCTATAAAGAGGGCAACCAAGTCATACGGCGCTAAAGAGCGTTCACGGAACTGCTTCAGCTTTTGTGCCGACGCCTTGATAAAACGTCTCGATACCGTTGATGAGGACAGCCCAAAGGCTTTCGGGATCGCCTCAGCGCAGGCTTGATAAGACCGAGTCGCAATGCCTTTGATCACGCGAAGGAGCAGCCCTTCATCCATACGTCTGGGAACTTGGAGGTGATGATAGGTCTCAAGGCAGACTTCCTCATCCCTCTCCACATTACGTACCCTCGGTACAGAGATCGGCACTTTTTGATCGGCCAGATACACAGACCCTTGTTGACTGCCCCACCGACGATTGGGGTTTTCGGTGTCTTTGCGACTGTATCTGTCCCCGGCCAAGCGGCTCACTTCCTCCTGCAATTCTTCTGCCACGGCGTCTAATCCTAATGGGATCAAGGCCTGGATCAGCGCGATGCGGGTATCCAGTATGTCCAGTTCTTCTTGTGTGGGTGTCTGGGACGTTGCATCGTCTTTGTGGATTGCCTTGACTTTGGGGGCTTTGTGCGATACTTTTTTCATCACGGGCTCCTTTGGTTGTGGACACAGCGTTTTCACGGTTGAATCTGCTGTATCCAATTTACATTGGAGCCTCTACTATTTCAACTAATATAGGGACAACACCAGGTCCAGAGGGAAAGCCGTTAGATGCAAGGGCGAACGAATTTTCTGGTTAGATGGATCATTTGTTTATCAAAGCGGATAGAGCGGCATCGGCTCTTCCGCAGGATACCCATAGCTCAGGAACTGCATGACAAAGACTATTTAAGCACAAATGGAGTCCTTGTGCTTCTTCGTCTTTCAAATCGCCAAATGCGAGTTCCGTTAGCCAGTCACCGACAAATTTTGTCCATTCACTCAGATCTGAACGACTTGCAGCGGCTAAGAGGCAGATTCTTATGACCTCTTGTATGGACAACTCATACTCAGCATCATGCCTGTATCTACGTACAAGGATTTGCAATTCATCCGCGAGTGTTAAACTCCTCGAAACGGCGGCAACCTTAGCCAGTCCATCTAATATAATAACAAGCTGCGATCTGTCTTCTATGTCCGGAATTCGATAGTTAGCACGCTGTAATGCTTTTGCCGCCAATTCAGCATGATCTGTACTAAAAGGAAAAATCAAGGCGAAATTAACAAGCGCAACAAACGACAATGGTCCTACTTCATCTTTCCGGATCTGTGTCTCAATTGTTTCTGCGATTTCGGCTGGCAAATTCTTTTGCGTTTTTTCCTCTCCCTCTAATGGACCAGGTAACCATGTCTCAGGGTCATCACCAAAAGGCTGAGGGCTTCCGGTCTTGTTTGCGAGTACTAAATCGTATATTTGATTACCCTTTATATTCTGCTCGTATTTCTTTGCTGCGCTCAGTATGCGACCAAAGAAATATGCCTTCATTTGCGAAGCCATTGCAAGATAGGGATCCCAGCGCGGTTCCAAACGCATATCGACCAGCGATTGGAGGTAATATTGTTGTCCACGATTGCTAAAAGTCCATTTACTGAAGCGGTCAATGTCAACATCAATAGGTAAATTCACATGCTGGCGATGAATCAATGCAGCCTGTGATAAGGCTGCTAATCTTCTATAAAAAGGTGGTTTCGAAGACAAAAGACGGGTCCTTGATAGCTCTCCATCCACAAGGCAAAACAATGCCCAGAGTAGTTTGAAATCGCTTGTTTGTCCCTCAATATCGTCATCACGAATTTGCTCAATGAGACTGATAAGACCCTGTTCTATCTCAGGCCTTGATGGAAGAACGCGCAAGCCGACTTCAATAGCACCCAACTGCGAAATTCTATCACCATGTTTTGCCAAAAAATCGTAGGCGCGTACAAGATCTTCACTACTCAACTGATCGACATTGATTTCATCTGTTAGCGAGGTGTGTGATGACAGAAGGAGGCTAAATAAAAAGCCGTCATAGGGTCGCCACGCAGACAGTTGAGCAAAGAGCTTTCTACCACCACTGGCAGCATAATCGCGAATGGTAGGACTGTCGTCATATACGCCCACAAGTCTTTCAAAATATCTATGGGAAGAAGGAACCAGCGAGGACAAGTTACTTTGTCCCGCCATAATCTCACTCTGTATGGCACGTACCATTTCAACTGGTGTATTGCGAAACTCACTAAGACACGTATCAACTTCGTCATCTTCGAGGGCGCGTTCCGAAAGAATATTACGCCATTGATCTGATACACTGCTGGGAAGATTAACGTCAAAAATAGCTTCATCAAGAAAACGTAGACGTGTATCTCTATCTGGAGAAAGTGTCGCAAGGTCAGGAAGAGAGAAATGCTTTTCGCCGCGAGAAAGTGAAAGATGCGGCTCTCCTTTCTTGCCGATGTTTTTTAGCCTCCACTTTTGGCCTTCCGTATCAATCACTTTCTTTTCTGATGCACCTGCAAGAACGCTTCGGATAGCATCGTACAGGCTGGAAAGGTGAAATGTAGTATCAATATCGGGAAAGGAAAGAGTCACATTCGCTGTGAGACTGTACTCATCCCGAAAATTAGACTCCTTAAGCAAAGTCTCACGTATAAGTGGAGGAGTAAGATCCAAAGCTGTTTGTGCCAATGCAGATTTGACATAAGGGCTATTCATCATTTTTCCTTTCCTCAATCATATCCATATCAGCAATTTTTGCAATCCATCTTCGGTGCCATTCGACAAGCTCGAGGTACAGATCGGGATATTGTTCTTTGATCGGAGCTAAAACTCTCCCTTCAACCCAATTCCAGTATTCCTTCCTGACTTTCTGTGGTTCTTCAACTGGGGGTGTGAGCACCGCCATAATATGTGCGCTACTTCCCGTCTTGACAATGTTGGATCCGATCTCAGGGCCATAGCTATGTGCCCAGCCATGGATGCCAATTTGATCCAAGATCCAGTCAGAGTGGGTCCGGGCAACCGAAAAGTCAGCATCGGCTTTCCACTGATCTTTTAGCACATGGACAAAAGTTTTTTGCAACTCAACAAGCCAATATGCTTCTTCTGGAAGTTGAAGCCAGGTACTCATTCGAACGAGAAGAATATTTTCGCGGATAGCTTTTAATTCGGCTGTCTCAACAACTTTGCCATCCACAACCTCAGAGGTTTCAAGATGATGGGCAAGTTCATCTACGCTTACGGGGATAAATACGTATCCAGCTCTACGAAGTTGGGTCCTGTACTCTCGTCGTTCTTCAGGTATTTTAGAACCATTAGAGACCAGTGCATCTATAAGGTCCAATGTTGAAAATATCGGCATAGGTGGGTCGCTATGATTGGAATTGGCATGTTGGTTGAGGACTCTGTCGTCCATAATGATTGCGTTGCAGCCCTTCTCTAATGAGAAAATACCCACACTTGGATGTTCGGATATTGACCTGTCTATTGGTTGATCGACATAGAATTGTCTGCCTATCTGTATTTTTTCTGTCTCTATCCGTGAATTGACGGCCAGCCGTATGTGTTCTATGGTATTTTCGGCCTTTTCAGAAATATTTTCATAAGAAATGAGTTGATTTATTTCAGATACCTTTTGGGGCGAAATAATAGGTTTGAGGCCAGCAGCATGCAGCTTTTCCAATATTCCGAGATACTGAAAATAGGCTATAGCCAGGTCACTTAAATACAGTATTGCTCCATCAGCTATATCTGGCTGGTTTGACCAGGGTTTCTCGTGAAGTTGCAAATAGTCACATGCCTTCTGTGCTTCATTCGCCGTAATCTGGCCCTTTTGTCTCAACTTCTCCACAATAGCTTGGCAACTATTCAACACGGTTTCATGCGCTTGTAAGTCTGCTTCTTCTTCCATCAGAGAGACAACCCGATAAACAGGGGATGGCTGCACGACGATGCGTTGAGTATTGTCATTGTCGCTCGCTTTTTCTGCCTCTGCTATAAATTGTGCCAACACGTCTCCAACTTGGATGGATAAATCACTGTTGGGCACAGTACTTGGCGAGAATTTTTCTAACGCACCAGTGTTCAATAAATTAGATACTTCTTTCGCATCTTTGATCCGGCTTGGCTGATGGAATGCAACTCTCTGTTTTTCATCAAAAAGCCAGCGAAGAGTTGAATGTGGTATGTGGATCGTATCAAAAGCGTCCAGTGCATCGTCCAACAGATTCAAAAGACTCAAAGTGAGCAATGTGGTTGCATCCATTCCGATTTGTCTATTGATATCGAGAGATAACGGGTGTCGCTGACCGCTATATGCAGGGATGATGACTCTCCGCCGAGGATCGTTTACTGATGGATTCGCCAAAGCGGGGAAAAGCATCAAATCACTAAGGGACCTATTGGTACCTTCTGCGGCAAGAAACATCGGGATCTCGCCACGTCTCAACTGATGCCATATTTCAGAGGCTTGACGATTCCAATTTGGCACTTGATCCCAGAAATCTTTTAGCGTCATTTTCCAGATTGGTCCATCGTCACCAGAGAGCACAACGGCTTGTTGAATCCACTGAGAGACCTCTGGATCATCTTCCAAACCTGCTCTTGCTGCAAGAAAATGGGCGGTTCCTAATACATCAGCATTATTATTCCCTTTGTTTGCCGCCGCCTGTATCAACTCTTTTGCATAGGGTGAGTTCACTTGAAGGGCCAGTTGAGCAATTTGTATCAATTCTTGAGCATTTCTCTTGTCTTTCTTCTGATACTCTTTAACTACAAATTCAGAAAGATCAGGCCAATCACCCAAAGAGATTGTAAGATAAAGATGTAATTTGCGGTTTTTCTCATCATCCCAATCACCATTTAATTTTTTTAATTCGGAGCGAGCCTTGAGTAAATCGCCCTCGAAAAACAAAGCCCAGCAATAGAGCATTTGTAGTAGTTCGGACTGCGTTAAAAGTTCTTTGTTTGATTTCAGAAACTTTATAAGTTGTTCATTCTTTTGTGTATTGTATAAAGCGAGTGCTAAATCCTCCGCTTGGCGCAACTCGCCGGTTCTGTCAAACAGAATTTCGCTATATTCGCAAAGACCGTTCCAGTCATCTTGTTCTTTGAGCCTGCGGACAAGGTTTTCCAAATCATTAAGGGCGTTTGTTTTTTGAAACTGCTCTTTGAGACTCTCAACCGGATCAATTTCTCCTTCTGCCTCAGCAATTATGAACTCAAGCCGGCTTTTATCTATCTCAGGCAGTCCTTCTTTTAAAAGGATGTCTAAGCACTCTTTTGCCTTTCCTATCTGTCCAGTTTGAGAAAACAGATCTATTTGGAGAAACAGTAGTGATTTTTTACTAATATGGTCGACAAGTTCGTCGTAGTACCGAGCGATATAATTTGTGGCCTCCTTCGGCGTCTGTTGCCTGAAAACGATAGCAAGACGCGCTTTTGCCGCGTCATAGGTCGTTTTGCCATTGAGAGCAATTTGTCTTTCGATCTCCCGTTCGACTAATGCTGTATCTAATTCTATGCCAAATTGAAATCCGAGATGAACGAGGTGTAGAGCGGACTTGGGATCGCTAAGTTCAACTTCCAGCCGTTTCCGCCCATTGTCCGATTCATTGGGATCCTTGAGTTCAAGCCACAGTGCGTACTCATTATCTATTGCTGCTGCCTGTGGAAAATTTAACTGATTTGCTACTTTTTGAGCCTCTATAAAGTGGTGGTGTGCCAGTCGGCGGGCTTCAATTGCATCTGCATCTGATCCAAGAGGAAATTTGACAGCTTCAAAAGGTGGTTGTTGAAGTATGCTAGAGCGAAGTTCATCTGGCACTGCTCTTAGAAGGTGTGTTATAGCCTTCAAGTGATGGAGGACTGGGGCATCACGCAAATCGTCATCACTCAGTACATCAAGACATTCTTGTGCTGCCTCCCAATCAGCGAGTTCAAGCTGACACTGCAAAAGAAACCGTTTGCCTTCGGGGGCCAAATCAGCAGTGTCAATACCGACTGTCTTTAGCCAGTCAATAGCCTCCTGTGACCCATCATGATTTGCGACAACTATGAGGGCTGCGGACAGAGACATTGGTGAATCAATGCTTGTCAGAGCACTTAGAGCAGTGCTTTTATCACCCTTCTGTGACGATATAAAGGCATCTGCTATATCTATTTCTTCACAAGTACCTATTTTTTTCGCATGATAGAGATATTCTTTTGCTTTATCCAATTTTTTGGCAGATAGGATTCGCACACACCAAGCAAGGGCCTGTCTCCTTACAGCATTAGTACCAACCGAAAGTTCTCCTTCTACCAACTTTCTTGCGAGTTCTAATGAATATAGGGTACTGTTAAACTCGGCAAAAAAGCGAGATTTGCGGAGTATATCGGTTTCATCCTTAATTTTTTGATCAACGATTTCCCTTATAATATCTAAGCCAGCAGGGCGTTGCTTGTTCACTTTAGCTTCATGCTCTTCCTTCCATTGTTTGAGCAATTCAGCTGTATAAGTTTCAGGTTGACGGTCCACCACCCTATGGTGATTCGGGCAAAGCAAAATCAGGTTATCTATAGACTTTAGTTCATCTTCTGTGAGACCCCCTTGCCCTCTTGGACCACTAGGGCTCGAAGCATAAATGTGGCATATATCACTAATAACAGCAGGGCCTGATTGTCCGGCGCCTGGCTCGACCAAAGGGCTCGTACATCCTGGGAATGCACATTGATTTAAGCTCTGGATGTCCAGAATCCTCTGTGTCCTTTGTGAATAATTTCGTTTTGATGTAGCCATATTTATTACCTTATATTTTTATTTTCCACTTGCCAGTTAGCAATTTCTGCATCAATCCGCGTTTTTGAGTTAATTTTTTTGTTTTAAGCATTTACTTGGTTGACAAATGCAGCATAATGGCACATGATCATATTAGTGACCAGTGAGGATTGCTCCTTTTCAGTAATCCTCCTCATTTGAGGCTGGTCGCTCCTTTTTTTATAAAATTCACATCCTCGCCTTCGTGTTTGGTTTTACCCTCCACTTTCCCGTCAGCAACTTCTGCATCAATCCGCGTTTTTGTGTGCGGTATTTCTCGGCGAGTTGGTTGAGTAGATCAATTTCACGGTTTCCTGCGTCTAGTGTTCGAGTGATTCCTTTTTGCTCGACAGAAGACGGTATTGATATTGAAATTTTATACGCATCATTTCTGTTTAGACCCGGCACACCAGACTGAGCACTAATTCTATCAAGTTCTACATGCAATAATAAGTAATAACGTGATGTGTGACTTTAAATAGACAAAAAGAGGTTCCTCGGCTATCTTGGATTGTCCGTAAAACAAGAAGCCATGCAACGAAAGGAACCTCCAATGTATAATTTAGCCCTTTTTGTCATTACAATCTACTGTTTTATTGAAGACGACCTCTATCCAGCGTATTGTGAGGTGCATGGCAAGCCGCGTCGGGCAGGCTTTGAACCCGGTTTAAGTGATGTGGAATGCCTCACCATAGAAATCGTGGGTCACTTTTTGGGGTATTCAAGCCAGAAGAAACTTTATGAGCAGATGAAAGAACACTTTATAGACTGGTTTCCCACTTTGAAAGATCGTCCGGCCTTTGTGCGTCAATGTGCCAATTTGTGGGTTGTCAAGATGTGGATGCAACAGCGGATTGTGGCCTGCCTCGAAGGGCATCAGGCGTCCTGTCAGATCATAGACACCTTGCCCTTACCCATCTGTAAACTGGCAAGGCGACATACGCGCAAGATTTTTAGAGGTGAGCCCGTCTTTGAGTTCCCTATCCCTTCAAAAGGCTTTTGCGCAGCCAAAAACGAAGCGTATTTTGGTTTTAAGGGCGGTCTGAGGATCACGGATTATGGCCTTATCCTCCACGCGCCTATCCTGCAAGCCTATGGACACGACAAGCAGTGCCGAGACGCACTCATAGAAGGCACGATGGGAGATACAACCGTCTTAGCCGATTCAGCATTTATGGATTTGGACTGGCAAAAAAGGTGCTTTGATACCTACCGCATACGCATAAAGACACCCTTAAAGTCCAATATGAAAGACAATCCACAACGCACCCCTTTCATTTTGCCCAAAGCCAAGAGAACCACAAGGCGATTAGTCGAAACCGTTTACGCACAATTGACTGAACGTTTGCATATTGCGCGCATGAAAGTGCGAGATGCTTGGCATCTATTAAACTTGTGGCATACCAAAATCTTAACCCATACCATGTGTGTCTTTCTAAATATCATCAATTACAGAGACCCGCTGGATTTTGACGGCCTCGTAACATTTTGAAGTCACACATCGCGTTAAGTAATATAAGAACCGAAGGTGAATCTCTCCACTTTGTAAATTTATGTAGAATGTTGTATCAATAGGGAAGCCATTACTCATTGAATATGAAACTGTACCAGCCGAACCTTTTCTCCCAACCACGATAAATGGACCAGCTACCAAATACTCGTTATGACGACCAACAATTCCATTTGATCCAAACACAGGGTATTGATAACCGATTCTATCTTGTTCTTTGAGCGGCTTACCATATTCAAATGTGCAAATCTCTCCTAACTTCATCTTTTGCCATTCAGGATTATCCTGCTGGTCGCTGATGAGGGTTTTCAGCAACCATTTAAACCGCTTCTCTTTTGCCTCTATCAGTGCCTCAGTTTTCTCAATGGCCGTGTCCCATTTTTCCAGCAAAGACGCAATGGCTTTTTGTTCGGGAAGGGGTGGAAGTAGGATTTTGATTTTTTTGTAAGATTTAGAGGTCAATCCAAAGCGTGTAATCCCATTAGCGAATCTATAAAAATCATACTTTGTTTTCTGAGAAGTCAAGGCATAACAAACATATTTCCCTATCGTCCGTTTCTTTGGGCGAAGAATTGTCAAATGATAGCCGCACAACAGATTGTCAATGGTTTCTTTGACATAGGTAGGAACACCAATGTCATCGGGTGTTTCAGAATCTTTAGTAATGATTACATCGTCTTTAAAAAGCGAGAATTTTTCTATTTCTCGAGGTTTGGCTGTGGCAGTCATAAAGTCAATTTCAGAATCAATGGTATTGTTATAATAAACATCTGTGTAATTGCATAATCTGACAGGCAATTCTCCATCAACAGTCTTTTTGTCAACTGGACTGACAATAACTTCACAAGCATCCTCCAACTTCACTTCCCGCCATCCATCCTGCAATAGTTCATTTTTCACTGTCATTCTGTAAATCTCCGTTTGAACTGCTCGGAATCTCCGGACTAATATCGGACCAGAGCAGCGCCTGAGTGAATGGGGCCAGATGCTTTACGTTTGTCGTCGCGATAACCACGTCAGTCTGGTTCAGCATTGTCGCTTGCGCCGCCAGGATCATATCGACATCAAGTGCTTTATTATCTGCAGTTTGTTGACCTTGCTGACGAGCATTGGCCCAGTACTTTGCAGCCTGGCGCATGGCTTCGGTTGTGATCGCCAGGTATTCGGTCTTGGTGATAAGCGCGTCAAGTCGCTGAATACTGCTGATTTTGCGTGCTCTGAGCAACTCGCGTCGAACCTCGTAGTCTGTGATCTCTGGTACTATCACTGTCACGCCGCTGGCTACTAACTGCTGAAACCAGTTTTTAAACTGCATGGATTTTCCCGAACTCTTTGGGTGGGTTATCATACTAAGAGGGCCGCTATCGAGCAGTACGGTCTGGCTCACCAACTCTTTCCTTTCAGTTCCTTTGGGAAGAGTTTACGGTTGGACGGCCGATCTTCATCCAAAGCGTGAATGAGGTATTCGAGTGTTTCTCGCTGTTCGTCAGCATCTCCCTCGTCCACCCAAGATTGAACCAACTGCACAAGTTCATTCGCACGATCATCTGACGTGTCGGCCTTGGGGTCAATTTCGATCTGCAGGGTTGGCTTCCAATAGATCTGTTGAGGATTTGGTTTGATTCTCAAAATTTTGTGCGAAATCTTTTTCCGCATGCTCGGTCCCCCATAGACTATAGTCCCATACATCGGATCTAAATTGGTGTAGTTATAGGCTATGGCCTCATCGCCGCGCTTGCGAGTGATGAAGGTCGGGATATTGTCCATCTGCCCTGAATAGTGAGGGGCATTCCCAGTGATAATATCTTCGAAGGTAAGCCTCTTTTCTCGACCATATAAGATGCTGCTCTCACAGACCATTTCGGTAGGATTGTCTAAAAGTCTTTTATCCATATCTCTGTCCTTTCATCTGCGGATTCATCTAACGGGCAGGCACAAGGCACTGCCCCTACATTTCATCTGCGTCTATCTGCGTCCATCTGTGGATACCTTTTGATTTTGCCCTCCTGCTTTATCTTGACCGCCTGCAATTTCTCTGTTTCAGAAATCTCGCATTGCGTCGCGGGCAGTTGGGCGATGATGTTCGCAATCAGCGTCTCGTCCTTATTTGACAGGGCATTCACCACATCTTGAGGATCGCTATGCGTCTTTCGGGCAAATTTTCGCGCACCGCCTTGGGCTTCAACAGCCGCACTGAATCCGTAATAAAACGCGGCACTATCCGGATCTTTTTCATGCTCTTCCAATGCCGTTTGAAGGTAGGAGATGGCTCTCTCGCGGTCAGAAAGTTTTTCGATCAAATAATCGCGATAATTTCTCATCTGTCTCATCGTAGGGTCGGTCTCCTTGTAATTTTGCCAATAGGTTTTGCTTGTCCAATATTATCCGCAGATATTCGCAGAACCCTCGTCTTTCCGACCCAGTTGTCGTTCTAATTCTTTAGTTTCTCTATCAAAATCAGATTCAAACAAACGATCCTGAACAATTCGGTATTTCTCAAACTCGCTTTCGGCATGGGCTCTGGCAATCTCGGCACTGACTTGTCCGCTGTCTTTCAATATCTGCCGGTCAAAAGCCTCGAGAAATATATCGAGCCGTTTTGCCCAGTCCTCCATTGTCATGGGAATCTTGCGCTGTGCCCGGTCTTCGGCGAGGTCAATATAGGCGTTGACGATACGCCCGAGAGATTCCAGTTCTTCTTTCGACAGGTAGTTCTTTGCAACAGACACATCAGACTTCAGGATTTTGCCTCTGGGACTGTTTTCCCAACTGGTCAATCCCATGTTTTTCTTTTTTTGATCTGCCCGCTGTCGGATCAATTCCGCTGCGGTATGGCCGTGAATAGCATAATGCAGTTTGTTTTGCACTCTGGCGAAAAACTCGCGGGTGGTCGGCGCATCCCTGTTATAATCCATGCTGGTGGCGTAAATATCGGTGATCTTTTGGTAAAACCGCCGTTCGCTTAGACGAATCTCGCGGATTTCTTCCAACAACCGCTCAAAATAATCCTCGCCGAGAAACGCGCCATTTTCCAACCGTTGCTTATCCAGAACATAGCCTTTGATCGCAAAATCGCGCAAGACCTGGGTTGCCCATTGGCGAAATTGCGTGGCGCGCCTGGAGTTTACCCGATAACCGACCGAGATGATGGCGTCCAGATTGTAAAACTGGGTATTGTAGTTTTTTCCATCGGCGGCAGTTGTTCGGAATTTCCGAATAACTGAATCGCGCTGTAATTCGCTGGAGTCAAAGATGTTTTTCAGATGTTCGTTAATCGTTGGGGTGGTAACTTCAAACAACTCCGCCATCAGCTTCTGCGTCAGCCAGATGGTCTCATCCTCATAGCGAACCTCAATGCCACCTTCGCCAGATTGACGGGTGAAGATCAGAAATTCCGCTGTGCTGCTGCGGATCGTCAAATCTTTTGAGGATTTCTTGCTCATGTTTTTGTCCTTTCATCTGCGGATCCCTTTTGATTTTGCCATCTTGGGCAGTTGTTTCCAAAATGGAAATAACTGACTCCTCCTCTAACTTACCGCTTTCAAATCATCTGCGCCTATCTGCGTTCATCTGCGGATACCTTGCATCAATCTCCCCATCTCTCCTCGCACCACGCTCAACTCCTCTTCCAGCCGGTCTATCTCAAGTTGCACCGCATCAATATCAATCTCCTCTTCTTCTTCAAAGGTATCTACATAACGCGGAATGTTCAAATTGAAGTCATTTTCTTCAATTTCTTCAAAGGTGGCGAGGTGGGCGTATTTGTCCATATCATGGCGTTTTTTATAAGTGGTAGTGATTTTCTCAATATGTTCGTCCAGCAATGCATTTTGATTCTTGCCTGCCTGATATTCCCGGCTTGCATCAATAAACAAGACATCTTTGCAGTTCTCATTCGCCCCCCCTTGTTCGCGCGAGCGGTCAAAGACCAGAATGGCGACTGGTATTGAAGTCGTGGGGAATAGATTGCCCGGCAAGCCAATAACGGCGTCGAGCAAGTTTTCTTCGATGAGTTGCTGGCGAATGCGTCCTTCTGCACCGCCCCTGAACAAAACGCCGTGTGGGACTACCACAGCAACCCGTCCCTGTTTTTCCAAAGCTGTTTCTACCATGTGGCTGATAAACGCATAGTCGCCCTTGGATTTGGGAGGCAAACTGCGCCAGAAGCGGTTGTATATGTCTGCCTCGGCGTCTTCCGCGCCCCACTTATTGAGTGAAAATGGGGGATTGGCGACCACATTGCTGAATTTCATCAGTCGGTCGGATTCTACCAGTGCGGGGGCAGTGAGTGTATTGCACCATTCGATGCGGGCTGCGTCGGCTCCGTGTAGAAACATATTCATACGCGCCAATGCCCAGGTGCTGCCGTTCACTTCCATTCCGTAAAGGGCGTAGTTTTTGTCGCCTACCACGCGCGCGGCTTCAATGAGAAGACCCGCAGACCCACAGGCCGGATCACAGATGCGGGCACCGGGTTTGGGCGCGCACAGTTTTGCCACCAGTTCGGATACCTTATGCGGCGTGTAGAATTCACCGGCTTTTTTGCCCGCGTCAGATGCGAAACGTTCAATCAAATAGATGTACGTGTTGCCAATCACGTCCTCTGAAACCCGTCTGGGACTCATATTTAATTCGGGTTTGTTGAAATCTTCCAGCAGTGTTTTCAGGCGACGGTTGCGGTCTCTGGTTCTGCCGAGATTTGTCTCGCTGTTGAAATCTATATTGCGGAAAACGCCTTCCAATTTCTGTTTGTTTTCCGTTTCAATCGCCTCCAGTGCGATGTTGATGAGTTCGCCGATATTGGCAGCAGAGCGCTGTTCATAAAGGCTGTAAAAGCTGCTGCCATCCGGCAATACAAAACGCTCATTCTGCAGCCTGCGTCGGATGCGTTCATCGTTGTCGCCGTATCGTTTTTTGTATTCCGCGTAGTGGTTTTGCCAGACATCGGAAATGTATTTTAGAAACAGCATTACGAGGATGTAGTCCTTATATCCGGCGGCATCCATCACGCCGCGAAAGGTGTCGCAGGCAGCCCAGGCAGCATTGTTGATGTCTTTTTGTTGGATTTGATTATTCATATTTTGTTTTACTCCTGTTGATTTAAGGTTTTTCAGATTCTATTGCCAATCGCATCTGAATTGCTTTGACCAGTTTTTCCTTTTGCTCTGTCAATTCTCTCATCAGCCTTTGTTCCCTATTTAACAAATCGGCGAGGGCGACGATTTGCTTCTGAGTTTCCAGATTGGGGAGAGGGATTTCCAAAGCATCGAGAGCCGATTTGCCTATCATAATCATCATCGTTCCGGTCGCCCTGCTGTGCAGAAATGCCTGAGATGAGGGCAGGTTGATAAACCAGTATAGATATTCTGGCAGTACTTTTTCGCTTATAGCCCGAATGAGAAACAGCGGGGCTGCAACAACTGCTTGGCCTAGTTCCTGGTCGATGATTGCGGCAGTAGTCGTTCTACCTCGAGAGCGGAAAACCAAATCTTTGCATTCGACCAGATGGCGTTCATTTATGTCGTTTATATTAATGGTAGTCAGATTGCTATGATCTAACTTGTTATCTTCGGTTAGGTCGCGCATCTGAATGACTGCCACATTTCCATCTGCATCCGGTTCGATTCGGGCCCGGAAGGAGAGACCCATCTGAACGAGGGCGATGTCTTTGAGTTTATATTTCATAATAACTGGTATAAATATAAGAGTTGCTGGTCTGAGTAAAAATATTACATGAAAGACTTTCTCGCAGAATAAAGAAAAAGATTTCACTCTGTCTGTCAAGGGAAATTCTTCATTTAGCCGCAAATTGGCGTTCTGTTCAAATGAACTGCTGTCGCAGTAGTAAACCACTCACTCGCGTTTTTTCTCCGCCATCTGCGGACATCTCCCGCCTTTCATCCTGTTCATCCTCCCATCCTGAAAATCCTGATCCGCCTTCATCTGCGCCCATCTGCGTAATCTGCGGATCCTCATTCCTTCAACGTCAGCATCACGCGTCGCACGTCCATCACCTGTGAATGGGGTACGTCAAGGGCGTGCAAGGTCAAGGTTCCTCTGCCCTCGTTTAGATGAATTGTTCCCAATGTCAATGGCTCGAAATCCTTCACATAGGACTCGCCTCCGCGAGGATAGCGGTCATCTGCTGCGCCGATTTGTGGTGGGTCGTGTGCGTCGGTCACCTGTCCTTGCACTTTTGTTGCCTGGCCATGCGTGGGATGAAATGCCAGTTCGACGGTTGATCCCACATCTTCTTCCGGGCATGTATAATAAATCGCTGCTTCATAGTCGCCCGTTGTGCCGACTTCAATATCCCAGGTCATCCGATCGCCTACCTGGGTCCAGTGCGTGAAATAAGAACAGTTGGGCGCACCTGCACTGCGCTGGACTGTGCCGTGATGCACTCCGTCTCGCGCGGGCAAGCGGGTCGTTTTCCAGTAGCCCGTGGCAAAGGGACGGTCGTCGTTGACGGGCAAGACTTCAGCGTGATATTTTGCTACGGCATCTGACAATTCCGCGTGGACATCGGGGTGTTCTTTTGACACATCGGTTGTCTGTCCACCGTCGGCGACCATATCGTATAACTTGCCCTCTATGTCCAATCGGAAGCGCTGATTGCGCGCGCTCAATTGTGCCCGCTGGTGTGATAGAATGATGCGGTCAGACCATTCGACATCTTCGCCCAATAGCAGGGGTTTGAGGCTGCGGCCATCCAGGGGTTTTTCAACTTTCAGGTCGATACCCGCAAGGTCTGCAAATGTGGGCAATAGATCAATTGCTCCGGCGATTTCTTCAATGACTGTACCCGCTTGAATATGCCCCTTCCAGCGCATCAAGCCCGCCACGCGCACGCCGCCTTCATCTGTTGATCCTTTTGTGCCTTTCATCCCGCCATTCCAGCGCGCGCCATTGGGCCCATTGTCTCCAAAATAAAATACAATGGTGTCTTCCGCGATTCTCAACTCGTCGAGTTTGTCCAGTAAGCGTCCCACGTTCCAATCGATGTTTTCACAGAGAGCCAGTGCCGCCCGCGTGCGCACTATTTCTTCCTGGTCGGGGTTGGTCGCCCGCATCTCAATCGGTTTGTCGCGGAAAGGCTCGTAAAACTCGTCGGGTACCTGAAATGGGGTGTGTGGGATATTGTAGGGGAGATAACAGAAGAACGGTTGATCTCGTTCAACATTTGCCGCCATAAAATCCATCGCGCGGTCTGTACACTCATCGGGCAAATATCCCGTTCCACGGGTGAGTTCGCCATTGTGTTCGAGTTCGGCATCGAAATATTGTCCCCAGTGTCCGGAACAGAACCCAAAAAACTCGTCAAATCCCCGCGCATTGGGGTGATAGGGATGTTGCGTGCCATTGTGCCACTTGCCATAAGCTCCCGTGGCGTATCCAGCGGCTTTGAAGACATCGGCAATGGTGGTCTCATCGAGGTTCAGTCGCTCGGCGCCCGTGCTCACGCCGTGGACTCCGCCGCGCAGATGGTAGCGCCCCGTCAAAAACTCTGCCCGCGTGGGCGCGCATACCGGGCAGACGTAAAACCGGTCGAATAGCGCGCCATCCCGTGCGAGAGAATCCACATTGGGCGTGTTGAGATTGGTGTTGCCGTGTACACTCAAATCGCCCCACCCCTGATCGTCGGTCAAGATCACGAGAATATTTGGTCTGGTCATTGTGTCTCCTTTTTTATTTTATCATATTCCGGATTTACACACTGTTCTCCCCACTGTTTCAGCACCCATCGCAAGCCGATTGCGGGTTCGGGATATTGGCCCTGGTCATCGGTCTGGGCAATCCACTGTGTCAGAATATCGCGGTGGTGTTGCAAGGCTTCGGCATGGTCTGGATCATCTACGAGATTGTTCACCTCTTCGGGATCGGCGTCACAATCGTAAAATTCTTCTGCGATGCGTTCTTCTGCCCAGAAAAATGCCTGTTCGGGCGTCAGTTCACCGTTGGCGTTCATGGTCCGAATCAGTTCCATATAATCCGATCCATCGCGGTATTGCGCCTGCATAAAAGGGCGATCTGTCATAAAGTTCCGCACATAGCGATATCGTTGGGTCCGCACCGTGCGCATGCGATCTATTGTGAAATCACAGCGGTCTTTTGCCGCAATCACGTAGTCGCGCTCGACGAAACGTTCGCCAAACAGATTTTGACCTTCCATGTAATCGGGCACACCGAGGCCAGCGAGCGCGAGAGAGGTGGGACCGATGTCAATGCCGCTGACGAGGTCGGGACGCACGCTTCCGGGTTTTACGATATCTGTATTGCCCTGCCATGAAATTATCAATGGAATTTTGTGACCACCTTCATAAATAAATTGCTTGTGTCGCGGCAACCGCATCCCGTGATCGCTAAAGAAAAAAATGATCGTATTTTCGCGCAATCCATCTTCTTCTAATCGCTCCAGAATCCATCCCACTTGTCGGTCTGTGTGCAGGATACAGTCGTAGTGCAGGGCAATTTCTCTGCGGATGATTTCGTGGTCGGGATAAAACGATGGCACGGGTACCGAGGCGGGATCAATGCCCGGTCCTTTGAGCAATCCAATGCTTTTGCCACCCCGAAGCTGAATTTGTCCGAAGAACGGTTGGTCAGGGGGACAGCCCGACCAGTCGCTTCCATCTTTTGCCCCTTTGAAATCCATGCTCCCATGGTGATTAAATAAAGCATCTAACTCAAAGACAAAGTTATAATGCGTTTTGCCTTCGTTAAATGTGTAATATCCGGCATCTCGAAAATACTCGGGTATTGTCTTTATCCCTTCGGGTAAAAGGGGGTATGAGCTGTTGTGGTTGTGCGCGCCTATGGTGGTTTGATACATCCCGGTAATTGTTGCCGAGCGAGAAGGCGAGCATACGCCCGAGGTTTGATACGCCCGATCAAATTTTATGCCCGAAGCGGCGAGCGCGTCTATATTCGGTGTTTGTATGGTCTGGTCGCCGTAACAACTCATCCACGGGTTCACATCTTCGAGAAAAAGCCAGAGGACATTCGGACGGGAGTTCGACATTTTTTGCTCCTTTTTATAAGTCTTTTATTTTACTCGATCATTGTGCTTGAGCCATTCGGGAGGGCCGTATAGCAATGGCTTTTCGTTCCAGGTAAATAGCGGTTCTATATCCCGCAAAATATCGTCGAGGGCCGCGTGATCGTACGCATCTTGAGTTGGGAAGCGGGTTGTCAAACGGCTGTGCGAACTTTTGATGACCTGGCGTCGGCGCAGTATTTCGGGATAATTCGTACCTTTTACTGTCTCGAGCGCAAATAGGGGAGCCATGATGCCGTATACCCGTTTTGCCTCTTTCAAGTCTCCAGCTTCCAGAGCATTCCACAGGCGCACCACAACATCTGTTATGTGACAGCCCGGCATTTGTCCGGCCACACCGCGCGGATGTTCGAGCAGTAAATAGCGACCGCTGGCTCCGCCAAATACGCCTTTTAATTTTGGCCCGGCCTGTTCGATTAAGCCCGTAATCATGTGCGTTGGGGGGAAGACCTCTTCCTTAACGTATTCTATGTGTTCTACTTCGCTGATCAAGCGCACCACTGTATTGATTGACAACTCGCTGCCCCGCATGTGATTTTGTATAAAAATTGGCATATCCACTTCGCGGTCTATTGCTTGATAATAGTGTACCATCGCATCTTCGTCTTCAATTGGCTCTATATAAGGGGCCATTGCTATGACGCCATCGGCCTCCAATGCCTGAGCGTGGCGTGCGAACATTGCCGCGTGATTACCACTCGCCCCCTGAACGCCGAGAATTACAGGAATGCGTCCGGCGGTGTGTTCTACGACCATCTGCATTCCGTGCAGGCGTTCCCGGTCAGTCAATACGGGAAAACTACTGGCATTTACGGGCCAGACAATTCCGTGTGCGCCACAGGTGATACAAAAATCCAGCACGCGCTTGAGGTCACTCCAATCGACATCTCCATTTTGCTTAAACGGTGTTGAGGGTATGGTAAATACCCCGCGAAATGTATCAGAACTCATGGTGTCTCCTTTTTTAGAACGCTATCACAAAATATATCTACCTGGAGAAAATAATCTATGAAATCTCATCACCAAAGAGAAATATTATCAACTTTCAGCAAGGGGTTACACTATATTGGCGTAAATTATGGTTGTTTATTCCAGATTTTGGCGTAAATTATGGAATAGAAGTCCAAATTTTACGCCGATAGAGGTGATAACTTGAAAAATAGAACCATCCTTTCACTTATCAAACAAAGATCTGCTTCCAGGTTGGGGCGTCTCATTGCTTTGACAGGAGCGCGACAAACGGGCAAGACCACATTGGTACAAACGGGATTTTCCGACTATTCATACATTTCCCTCGATGATCCGATCACGCGTCCAGATTTCACTGCGCTTTCGGCTGCACAATGGTATCAACAGTATCCCAATGTCATTCTGGATGAAGTGCAAAAAGCACCTGCGATCATAGAGTCTATCAAAGCCGTTTACGATCAGTATCCCGATGCGCGCAGCATCTTGCTCGGTTCCAGCCAAATCCTGTTAATGGAACAGATCCGCGAAAGTTTGGCCGGACGGATCTCCCTTATTGAACTGTATCCTCTCACATTGCCGGAAATGCTGACGGATTCCTGGGATGACACTATTGTGGATTCCAGATTCATCCGTTTTCTAAAAACAGGTGAACGCGATATGTTGTATTCGGGTATGCCACTCCAGAGCGAACGCTACGCACAGGTAGCACATCACATGGCACATTATCTAAATTTTGGTGCTATGCCAGCCGTCGTTGATCCCAGGCTCACTATCCGCGATAAATACGATTGGTTGCACGACTACATCCAGACCTATCTTCAGCGCGACCTGCGCGATCTCGCCAATTTGCGCGATCTCACGCCTTTTGCTCGCATGCAGCGTGCATTGGCAGGGCTGACTGGCGTGTTGCTCAATATGAATGAATTGGCTCAACTTACCGGCGTCACATCCAAAACTGTCAAACGCTTTATTTCATATCTCGAAATAAGTTACCAGGTCCTTTTGTTACAACCGTGGTTTCGCAACCTGAATAAACGCCTGTCCAAAGCACCAAAAGTTCATTTTCTCGATCCCGGCATCCAGCGTGCGTTGCTCAATCGACGCGGTCAACTCACAGGCCATGAATTTGAAAGTGCTATTATTGCTGAAATTTACAAACAAATTCAAAATAGTCGGTTGCCCATTGATTGTTATCATCTGCGCACGGCTGATGGACGCGAAGTCGATTTGTTGCTCGAAACCGAACAGGGCTTTGTGCCTATTGAAATAAAAATGGCGGAACGCGTTGCTTCCACAGATGCCCGCCATTTGCGCAAACTCGACGAAATTTTAGACAAACCCATCCTGCAGGGATTGGTGCTCTCCAACGACCCTCGCATTCACGACCTCGGCAATGACATTGTGGCACTGCCTGTGGGTTGGGCACTTGGCGCGTAATGAACGCAACCCAAAAGCCCTCCGGTGATCACCGGAGGGCTTTTTTAATTTTTTTTCAGGATATAGAGTCTCAATTCACTCGGCGGTGGGATTTTTTCTCTGGGTCTGTCGCGGTTGCGGTCCAGTGTTTCCCAGCGCAAGACGTGTTGCTCTCCGGGACGTGTTCCATTGCCGCGAGCACCGCGCAGGTTGACAGTCATGCCCGGATAATCAGATGTCACTTGTTCCAATTCATCGGGAATCTCGTTATCGGGTAGTGGGTATGTCCCGATCACTTGCAGAGTTTGGGGATGTAATTTCCAGATTCCCTGGCCTTCTTTTATATGCCAATAATGCATGCTGAGATTCCCATCGGCCTCTACTTTAACGCCACCCAGCCGAATTTCTGCACCGATAGAGCCGCCGCCCCCAAACTCCCATCGATAGGTCCAATTGCTCACCTTATAAAATACCCACTCGCCATTTTCCAACCGCGCACAATAGGCTTGTGTGTATCCATTCTCGTCGTGTTTGTGATAGCTGATCACAGTGCGTTTCTGGTCGTCAAAGCCCAGTGATTGCGTCATATTGATCAATCCACCTCCTGGGGGTACGGGATCGACAGTGGCGCCGCTTTCTATTGTAATTGGCAAAGTTAGTGCGTTGCCACCGCCTGTTTCCCAGGACAGGAGGTCTGGACTGCGGGCATAAGAAATACTGTGATTGGTCGCACAATCGGGAGTATTGCGCCAGATCCAGACCATGTGATAATTTCTATCTGGACCTTTTTCCGGCATGCGCGCATACGCATTCATGCGGTCGAGTCCATCGAGCAATGGTGTACTGTGCATTCGGTGCCATGTTTTTGTTTGGACATCATACGAATTGTAAAAATCGACCCCATTGCCGCTTTTACCATCTCGAAATCGAAAAATCAATTCATTATTGGGACCGCGCATAAACACGGGGTAGGTACAGCGATCCTCATTTTTGCCGACCATAAAGTCTATGCGTTCCAAACTCGTGACATCGAGTGGGCGCGTTGTGCGAAAATAAATCAAGGGATCCACATGCATATTGCCGCACAAATGAATATGGCCATCGTCGTCGATGGCCATGGTTAGTGAATTGTGACTGTCCCATCCGATTTCCGAAGAGAGTCGCCCTCGATTTTCCAGCCATACACCTTCTGGGTGTGCAAATGTCCATGTTTCTTCATCTATCTTTCGCATACCAACGGTCATTTTGCGTTCGGCATTGTAAAAAGCGATAAACTGCATATCGCCTTGGCTCAGCAGATCAAACCCGACGGGATGACCAGACCAGACCGTTGCGACAGATATCGAACTGTAAACGGAACTCATGGTTTATCCTCTGATTCGTTAAAACAAAGAGCGCGTTTTTTGATCAAAGATGTAGTGTTTGGGATTTTCGGGATCGCCATTTTTGTAGACCGAGTAGTGGAGATGTGGGGCTGTTGAGCGCCCAGTCCTGCCCATCTCTCCAATCTTTTCACCGCGTTTGATGCGATCACCCTGCTTGCCAGACGGCCTGCTATTGAGGTGCCCGTATAGCGTTTGTAAGCCATAGCCGTGGTCGATAATCACATACCATCCCAAACGATTGTTATAGTTAATTTTATCTATTTTCCCATCGGCTGTAGCGATAATAGGCGTGCCCCTGCGACCGGGATAATCGATCCCAAAGTGAAATTGCCTACGCCCGGTGAATGGATCGCGACGGTAACCAAATCCCGATGATATTCTCGGATTTTCCATCCTTACAGGGGTAATTGAAGGTATGTGCTGGCGCATTTGGATGTCTTTGCTGAGTACTGTCAAAATCGTATCAAAACTGGTTTTCAGAAAGTGCGCTTCTCGCAAGAGTTGATCCATATTGGTGCGGTTATAAGTCAGAAGATCTGAGACGTCGTCTGAGATGGCATTTTCCCTTTCTGGCAGTATGGCATCTCCACCCCCCACACCTATTTGACGGACTTCGTCACTCGGTTCGGACAGGTCAACCCAGGCGCGCATGATGCGATCTTTTTCCTGTAGCTGATCCATGTTGTGGCGCATGTTTTCCAATTCTTCTTGAATTAAGACAAATTCGCGTTGGAGTGTCGTGTTTTCCTCCTTGAGTTCGGCAAGTCTTTCCCTTTTGCCAATTGTGGCTACATAGCCGAGTGAGAGCAATAGGAGTAGGCATAATGCACTTATACTGCCGATAAATTTGGGTCGTGAGAGATGGTATTCTTTGATATAACCTTCATTGTGGGAGATAAACATTAAAGTCAGATATTTTTTCATGCAAAAAATCCAGATAAAGGTGAGAGTGACTTATCTATGTCTGAGGGAGAATATAGAACTTTCAATAAATTCAGGTAAATCTACATTTAGAAGTGTGCAATATATAACTTTTTACTCATTTTATCAAGCGTTGACTATTCCCCATTTTTTCAGGAAAGGAAAGGCTTCATCGCGCACGGCCTGGCGTAAATTGGGAATATCGTCGCAGAAGATACGCACCACTTTGGCCTGTGCCTCAAAATTGTCGATCAGATAATTTTTGAGCAAAGAGACTTCCGGGTCGTCAAAGCTCAAGGGTTCTGTTTTTTCTACGGGGATGTGGGCGTCAAAAAAGACTTTGAGATCTACTTCGGGAATTTTGTCAAATTGGAGAATGTCGAGGAGTATTTCATCGCCGCAGAGGTTGAGATTGTGCTTTGAGGAAAGGTGGGTGCAAAAGGCCATCTCAAGTTCTCGCCGTTGGTCGGGTGCGTCATAGAGACGACGAAATAGGTTTATGAGGTTGTGCGCGTATTCATGGGGAAAGAATATGCGGGCAACTTTGAAGAGTTTGCGTCTTTTGAGACGGCCAATCAGGCTGGTTCGATAGGAGATCTCGAGTTCGGTGTGTTCTTTTTCGAGACGGTGAAGCAGGTCGGATTCTGTGGCGCGGTCAAAATCATTTTCTGTCAGCGAACAGTTGGGATGCGCCAAAAGGTCTTGTATCCCGCGCTTGAACATGGCATTGGCTGAGCGAACCGCGTGGTGCCAATAGACGTTGCGATACATCAGATAACTGGTAAAGATGAGTGCTTCAGCCGCAGATACGCCTTTGTAAGTGATGGCTGGTCGCTGTGTCGCGTGATGGTATGTAATTGAGGATAGGAGGCGGTCTCTATTCACGCTCTCGCCAAATGGGACACCGCAGTAGCGTGCGTCGCGCAGAAGATAGTCAATTTTGTCGGGGTCGAGTGTGCCGCTGAGAATGTGGGCAAGGCGCATATCGCGGTCGGGAATGGTGCGTTGCTGGTAATCGATGACATTTGCAACGCGCTGGGGATCAATACCCACTTTGAGAAGCGCGGCATGAATTTCTGTGCTTGGATCTTCAATGATGTAGCGCCCCCGCGTTTCATGGTCAATAAAAAACATCTGCATTTCTTCGAGCAGATGCGAAAAGGGATAATGACCGATGTCGTGCAACAAACTCGCCGCGAGAAGCACGCGGACGTCATCGATATCAATATTGGGAGGGGGCTGGGTTTTGAGCAATTGTTTGAGGAAATGGCCCGCAATGTGAAACACGCCCAAAGCGTGTTCAAAACGCGAGTGGCGAGCTCCGGGATACACGAGCAAGACGTGCCCGAGTTGCGATATATCGCGAAGGCGTTGAAATTCTTCGGCATCAACGAGGGATAAAAAATCGGGCGGTATGTGGATATAGCCCCAAATGGGATCCCGAATTGCTTTGCCTTCTTCGAGAAAGCGTAAATCGATCATGAGAGGATTAGCTTTTGTGATTATCTATTCGCAGTCCGCGCACAAAAATCGTCACGAGATTTTCGATCATGGCGTCATCGCGTTCTGGCATATCGGTTTCATTGCTCGCAACAAAACGGCTGATACAGTATTGCAGGAGTGCATAGAAGAAAGAGCGAAGCGATTCAGCCGGATCAACCGCGCAAAACAGGCCCTGATCGACACCGGTTTGAATGGCCTGGCGAATGGATCGCATGTGGGGGTTGCTGTAAATTGCGAAAAATTTTTCTCGGAATTTGTGATCTTCGAGTGCGCTGTACATCATCAGGCGTATGAACGTCGAATCTTTGCGATTGCGATTGACAAATGTCTGGGCAAAGTCGCGCAAGAGGCGTTCGATATTGCTCGGGGCTGGCGGAGGTGCTGTGTCTTGATCCCATTGTTCTGAGCGTTTTTCAACTGTGTATGTGATAATGGCATTGTAGAGGTCTTCTTTGGTCGCAAAGTGCCTGAAGATAATGGCTTCTGAAACATCTGCCGCACGGGCAATGGCACGCGTGGTGGTACCGGTAAATCCTTTGGTGGCGAAAAGCGTCATCGCCACTTCGATAATTTGGGTGCGCCGTTCGGCTTGTGTAAGTCGTTTTCTGGGCATGTGCGGACCAGTAATCTTGGGAAGAATAGTTAGATAAAAAAATATCATCAGGGGAAGAACAGTTGTCAAGTTGAAAAAAAAACTGGAATTTGGAAGAAATTAAAGTGTAAACTCTGCCACTTATCGCGCGAGACTAAAGCTTTGCGAAGGATCTACAACTCAAGCTGAGGATGGGGTGAGAGATGTTACTTTTGCTTGACACTTTTTGATCAATATGATAATTTTGCTCTCAAATAGGATGTGTATCATATCAGTATCGCCCTTTGATAGAATCCTTAAGGGCAGGTTTTTTGCTCCCGTAGCTCAGCTGGATAGAGCAACTGCCTTCTAAGCAGTAGGTCGCAGGTTCGAGCCCTGCCGGGAGTGTTTTGCGTTTTGTGTGGTGGGTGTAGCTCAGTCGGTCAGAGCGCCTGGTTGTGGCCCAGGAGGTCGGGGGTTCAAATCCCCTCACTCACCCCACATTATTTACATTTACTATGCATGTGCTGAAGAGGTTTTATTCAGTATCTTGGGCTTTTAGCTTCTATATACAAGGGGTTAAAAGCCCTATTTTATTGTGGGATGGGGATAGATGCTTAATTTTTTTCGACGAAATAGATCCAAATTTAGCCGGGTCGTTGTTCTGGGCTTAGATGGTATGCCACATAGCTTGTTGCAACGTCTGATTGCCGAGGGGGTTATGCCCAATTTTCAACAGTTGATCGTTCAGGGATCATTGATGTCTATGACGTCGGTGCTACCTACGGTATCGTCAACGGCCTGGGCGTCAATTGCGACGGGTTGCAATCCGGGTAAGCACGGGATTTTTGGTTTTATTGACCGCGTACCCCAAACATATGAGATGTTTATTCCATCTTCGAGAACTTTGCAGGGCAAGACGTGGGTTGATCTGTTTAGCAATATGGGACAGCGGGTTTTTTCTATGGGGGTACCGACTACTTTTCCCCCTCGCAAAGTCAATGGCATCTTGATTTCGGGATTTTTAGCACCCGATTTGAAGCGAGCGACCTATCCGCCTTCTATCGCATCTGAGCTGGAATCCATGGGATATTTGATCGATATTGACGCCTGGCAGGCGCGGATAAATCGTCATAAATTTCTCGATGAGATCTTCTGGGCACTCGACCGACGTGCAGAGGCTATGTTCAAGTATTATGCCCAGGAGTCATGGGATTTATTTGTAGCGCATTTTATGGATACCGATCGATTGCACCACTTTCTCTGGGGCGATGTGGAACGAGGAGATGTGTCGTACACCGCGTGGTTCAATCAGTTTTACGCGCGCGTAGATGAAATCATCGGAGAATTGGTTTCGCGGTTATACAGCGATACGTTGCTCATGATTGTGTCGGACCACGGTTTTTGCACCCTACAGCGCGAGGTGCATTTGAATTTTTGGCTGCAACAGATGGGGTTGTTGTCTTTTGCATCGCCTGAACCAAAACAGTTGAGAGACCTGGATCCCCGAACGCGGTGTTATTCATTGTTGCCCGGGCGATTTTACGTGAATCTAAAGGGCAGGGAGCGCGAGGGCTGCGTTCAGGCAGGTGCTGAATACGAGCAAGTCCGGCGAGATGTGGCAGATGCATTGATGGAAATCCGCGACCCCGATGGTGGGGTACCAATCATTGATCGCGTGTTGATGCGCGAAGAGGCTTTTTCCGGCGATGACCTCGATGCAGCACCCGATCTTATGGCAGTGCCTGCGCGGGGATATGATTTGAAGGGCGGTTTTGAAAAGCGCGTTTTGTTTGAATCCAGCCCTGTGAATGGTACGCATACTTTCGATGATGCGTTGTGGTTTGTCAATGCGCCTGATCTGGCATCTGATGACGCGATTGTGATGGATATTTTGCCTACGATGATGGCTCTGTTGGGGCTGGAAAGTCCTGAAGGGGTGGATGGTCGAGTCGTGAGAGGAGCTTTGTGAAACGTTTTATTTTTTGCTGTGCGGTTATCTTGCTTTGTGCCGATATACACGCGGGCGATCACCACGTTCTGGATACGAGCAAAGAGGGTATGGAAGCGATTTCTAATGCTCTGGGGGTAAAATGTAAGTATTGCCATCCGTCTGTGACTGAGGCTGGTGAACGCGATTACAAAGCACCGTCTCCGTTTAAGAAAACAGCATTTTATATGAAGCATCATTTTGTGGATGGTCTGGTTACGGCAGCGGGAAAAACGATTGATTGTGCTTTTTGCCACACGGGCACGGTGCGGTTTGTAGTGCGCGATACGAGTGCGGCCAAACCCTCGCGGTTGGCGGGTATGTCGCGTGGAGAAATTGTGGCGATGATGAAAGAAATGCAGAAAGCTCTGGGTGTGAAGGCATGTGACTATTGCCATGTGAGAAGGCGCGATGGCCGGCTCGATCCGGTCACGCCTACCCCCAATAAGGTTGTTGCACGCATGATGATGGAGAAGTTTACAGATCGCTTATTGGATATTAAAACGGGCAAGCCCGCAACGTGCCAGACTTGTCATGAGGGGAAAGCGAAGTTTTTGGAGAGGTGAGTACTGGCTCTTTAACATCTCATCTTTCAAGTTGCCTCAGTTCTTTTTCAAAGTCGCTGAGGTCTTTGAATTGGCGGTACACAGAGGCAAAGCGCACGTAGGCAACGTCGTCGAGACGTTTGAGTTCTGTCATGACAAGTTCGCCAATGTGCTCTTTGGCTTCTATTTCGCGTTCGCCTCTGCTTACGAGTTGATCTTCGATTCGGTCGGCGATTTCTTCGATCTGAGTTGTCGAGATCGGACGTTTGGTGCAGGAGAGTCGGATTTTATCCATGAGTTTGTTTTTGTCAAAGATTTCGCGTCGTCCATCGGATTTGATAACGGTGAGAGGGGTGTCTTCAATGTATTCGTAGGTCGTGAATCGACGTTCGCACCCCAGGCATTCTCGGCGGCGTCGAATGGCGGTGCCTTCTTTGCTCGATCTGGAATCTACCACTTTGTCTTCGATCACGCCACAATAAGGACATTTCATAAGTATAGAGTTCCTTTCTTGAAATCAACATGATATTGTATATTGCCCAAATTATAGCACTAAATATAGGGTACTGTCAAGCAAGGAATTGTAAATGTGTGTGAAAATTAATGACAAGTACAGAAAACGGGACCCATCATTTCCCGATGCGTCCCGTTTTGATTTTATGCGGTGATTTTTTAGAACGCTTTTCCAAATCCTATAGCAAGAGAGAGACCACTAAAATCGCCGGGTGAACCCATCGCGTCAATGAATCGAGCCAGGGTGTAGCGGCCTTCGATGGTGAGGGCGAGATTTTTTTTCGCGCCGAAATGGATGTTCAGGCCAGAGGCGAGATGGCCGCCCAAAGTTAAGGAGGTGCTTGGAAAATCATCGAGGGTAAGGGGGACCGTAAGATTGAGGCTGTTGTGTCTATTGCGAATTGTTCTGTCTAAACCCAAATTGTTCCCGTAGTACCCCAGTCGGTGTGAGCGGTGGTCCAGCCGGATTATGGGGCCAAAACCAAATCCTATGTGGGGATTGATACGCGATGTGGGCGCAAAGTGGCGTTGGAGACCGATGGGTATGGCGATCAAGGTGATTCGCGTTGTGCCTGAGGGCATAAGGTCTCCCAGAATAGCACTGGATCTGGACAGGCTATAGGTGAGAAATTCCGGGCTGGCGGTAAAGCGTGTGTTTGGAGATATTTTGTGGTCATAATTGATACGAGAGCCAAATCCGCCACTGGCCGTTGAGAAAAACATCCCGATATGATTGAGCAATTTCATCGGGTCTGGCATCGGTGTATATACTGGAGATAGTCTGGCTGGATTACTAAGAACTGATTGACCAGGACCACCGAGGATGCAAGGGGCATAGGGGCCGGATGGTCCTTTGGGCGCTGTGGAGAGCGAATCAGTCGGGAGTGTAAGGGTGCCCTGGGGGATGTGGATTTTTATTTCTCCGTTGGAGTTGATGTCAATGACACCATTGGTTATTGAACCCGATAATTGGACTTTGGATTTTTCGAGTGTGGGTTCAAGGTGCGGTGCAGACGATGCAGTGACTGGTAAGCAGACGAGAGCGGCGAGCAAAAACAGTCGAATCTGTGACATGGTAACCTCCTGAAAGTGTATGACCCCGGCTATTGATTATAGTATGCAAAATGTGTGCCGTAAATTATTTTTTTGAAAAAAATGATATAAATACTTGTTTTTATAGCATTTTGTATTTTGTCATGACATTTTACAAAGAAAGCAAAATGTGTGCCTTTTTAGCACAGGTGTTGTAAAATTGATACAGTACGGGTTGGGAATACATAGACAGTTGATATTTACAACTTGACCCGCATAGTAGATTTCTGCATGAATAATTAATTGTCTAAGCAAAAACCAAAGAGGGAACAAGTGAGTCGTATATCGCTGGAATCCGAAAATGAAGCCGTCAAACGCGCGCTTGAGTCGTCCTATTGTCCCGAACCGATTAGAGAGGCTCGGCAGAAACAGGATGAGATACTCTGCGAGCAACTTCAGCACGGCCCATACAAAATTGCGGATATCGGGTGTGGCAATGGCTATCACGCCGTTCTATTCGCGCCGCACTGTCTTTTGTACCACGGCTTTGAAATATCGCCCGAAATGGCTGAAGACGCACACGCGCTGTGGAAAAAAGAACGCATTGACAACGCACAGATATTTATAGGCGATGCCGCTGAGGCAGTGGTTGAGGAGGAATTTTACGACCTCGTTTTCTGTCTGTATTTTACGCCGGGCAATATCAGGGATAAATCCGATGACCTCAGCCTGTACAACGACGCCTATCTCGACCGCAATCCGCGATTTATTCAGACGATTTCTCGTTTTTATCGCGCTCTGAAAATCGGCGGTTCCGCATTTTTCACCATGTACAAGAATGTGCCGGAAACTGAGGCCGCGCAAGTCGATTTCTACGAGCATACAGGGCAGCGCGTTGTGACGCCTTTGGGGTCGCGATTTGTGGCGACTGCTGAAGGTTTTTGGTCTGCAAGGTGGACGCAAGATAGCATCGCGTCCAATCTCGGTGCGTGTGGCATTGGGGCAGAGGATATCGTGTTTCACGACCTGAATGACATTGCGTGGCTGGTCGAGGTGGTGAAGCATTCTCACTAAAAAAGGAGTGTATGCATGACAAGGCGAGAGCTTTATGATAAACAAATAGCGGGTGAGAAGATTCAGCGCTGGCAACGCGAATCGGGTTTACAGGGCCAGGAGATCGCCAAAATGGTTGGGATTAGTGCGCCCTATTTTAGCGATATTCGAAAGGGCAAACAGCGCGGGTCCATTCCCGTGTTGGCAAAAATTGCAGATGTGTTGGGCAGAAGTGTCGAAGATTTGTTGACGGATCATAAAGCAGGTCAGGAGACAATACAGATCGCCGAACTGAGGAAAGCGTTGCAGCCGATATTCAAATCGGAAACCGATGATATTATTGAGGGTATTCAACTCTGGCGGAGCGCCCCGCACAATTTCAAAGCTGCATTTCGATCTTTGCTCGATGCCTGATGAAGATGAAGAAAAAAATAAAAGGGAACCGAAATTTTAGGTTCCCTTATTTTTTTGGTAGCGGGGGGGGGATTTGAACCCCCGACCTTTGGGTTATGAGCCCAACGAGCTACCAGGCTGCTCCACCCCGCGACCCTATGTCCAGATAAGCACTAAAAAAGAACGGGATTTTGGGGTTATTGTCAAGCTATTTCTGCGGTTTGTCGTTTTGCATTTGTGTCTCTTCAACATGTTCTGAGCTATCCTGTGAAGGCTCTCCGCGTTTGGTGATTTTTACTCGTGTAATGCGCTGTCCTACGACCTGGAGGATTTCAATAAATAGATTTCCGTGTTCTAAATTTTCATCTATATGAGGTACGTGTCCAAGCACGTTGTATATAAATCCTCCGAGCGTTTCGTAACCGTTTTGTGGCAGTTCGACGTTGAGCACGATATTGAGGTCTTCAATGTCAATGCGCGCATCTGCGACGAGTATTTTGCCTTCTTCGCGCCATTCAAAAAGCGGTTCTTCATCGTCGTATTCATCTTGAATCTCACCGACAATTTCTTCGATAATATCTTCCATTGTAATGAGGCCAGACGTGCCACCATATTCTCCGACAACAATCGCCATGTGTACTTTCTCGCGCTTAAATTCGGCCATTAGCTCAGCGAGTGTCTTATTTTCCGGCACAAAGTATGGCGCACGCATGATCTCTGGAATAGACCACGGCTGATTGGTCGCCAGATTGAGCAAAATATCTTTGACATAAACGACGCCCTTGATGTTGTCGATTCGTTCTTCATAGATGGGGATTCGCGAATGCCAGGATTGCTGGATCAGTTCGAGAAGCTCCTTGGGCGTGGCCGTTATTTCGGCAGAAATTATATCTATGCGCGGGATCATCACCTCTTTGACCGTTGTTTCATCAAATTCAAAGATGCCCTCAATCATTTCTCTTTCTTCTGCTTCGATTGTGCCTTCTTCTGTTTCCGACTCGACGATATTTCGCAATTCTTCTTCTTTAAGTGCTCGGCTATCGTCTTCGCTCAAGAAAACAGTTTGCGCTTTGAGCAACAAGAGTGTGGGAAGAACAAGAATAAAGTAAAAGGGCAAAAAACATAACGGCAAAAAAGGCAGCGGACGGTCTGATCCCTCTTCCCTGCGGTAGGGGGGAACGATGCTGCGAATGACCAGGGCGATAAATACATAAAGTGCGATGAGCAATGCTGCACTGGGATATAGCCAGAAACCCGGTTTTAACGTCTGAAAAAGAATGGAAAACAGTGCCAGAGCGCCTATAGATATGGCGATTGTCTGACCGAGCAAAACCATTTGTGACACAAAATCGCGGGAGCGATAGAGCCAGAGGTAGAGCCCTGCACGTCCTATTTTTTCTTCGTGAAGGCGTTCGAGAGTTGTGCGCGAAACAACAATTGATCCGAGCCTGGAGAAAGCTGCTGTCAGGAGAATAGAAGCGATGGTTATAAAGATTGCTGGCCAAGGATCGTCCAAAAAAATCACGCTCCTTTCGGGGGAAGAATTGTTTATAGCAAGGGTTATCCCATCAAGGTCAGGTATTTTTTTTCTTCGTTTTGCATTTGCGTGTACCCCTCGGGGGTATCGTGTTCAAATCCCAGCAAATGCAGGGTCCCATGCACTGTCAGATGAGTTATTTCTGTCTGTAGGGATCGGTTATGCGTTTTTGCTTGCTGTCGTGCGCGATCTACTGAAATGTATATCTCTCCACAATAATGCGCTTCTGGATGGATCGCATCGGAAAGCTCAAATGAAAGAACGTCGGTCGTTTTGTCTATGTTCCGATATTGTTTGTTGAGTTGTCGGATATGGGCGTCATGGGTTAGAACGCACGAAATGGGAAGATGCACCTCGTTGTCTGAAAGAAGTTGTTTCACTACAGCTTCTAATTGAGGGATATCCAGATCGCAGACATCGACCAAAGTTGTGATTTCCAGTGTATTCATGCGCTCGCGCTTTGGCGTTCTTGTTGTTGTACTTGCCAGGGATAGGGGACTCGGTGATGGTGCGAAGCCTGCAAGACAGGTAAAAAGGCTTCCTGAATTCGGGTCAGGTCGCGCAATGTAAGATCGCATTCATCCAATTCCCCAGCATCATAACGGCCTTTGACAATTGTATGGACGAGT
The DNA here is from genome assembly GCA_965205975.1 of Candidatus Latescibacterota bacterium. Lineage (GTDB taxonomy): Bacteria > Latescibacterota > UBA2968 > UBA2968 > UBA2968 > VXRD01. The sequence goes on along the minus strand of OZ242195.1, from coordinate 1,839,668 downwards.
TCTCTAATTTCGTCTGGATCATTGTTGGGCAGAGACCGCGTCGCAGATTCAACAGCGTCTGCGAGGTTAATAATGCCCGCTTCTTTGGTCTGGGGTTTGGGACCAGGATAGTGGAAGTCGGCATCGCGGACCGCCTGTTCGTCTATGAGTTGTGCCTGATGCTTAAATGAAGTCATTTCTGAAGTCCCATGGTGCTGTGGGATGAGATCAATGATTGCAAGAGGAAGGCCTTCTTCTTTCGCCAATTCGATCCCGTCCCTGACATGAGAGATGAGAATCAGGGCACTTATTTGAGGTTGCAACTCATCGTGAGGATTCACGCCATGCTGATTTTCTATAAAATAGTGTGGGCGTCTCATCTTCCCAATATCGTGGTAATAGCACCCAACGCGCGCGAGCAAGGGGTCTGCACCTATTGCGACCGCGGCTTCTTCCGAGATATTGGCCATATTTATGCTGTGACTAAAGGTGCCAGGAGCACGAATGGCCAAATTGCGTAACAGCGGGCGATTTAAGTCTGCCAATTCGAGCAATGTCATTGATGTTACGACATTGAAAACACTTTCGAATACAGGCAGTAATCCAATGGTGAGGATTAAGGAACCACAGGCAGACAAGATGCCCCAGAATAAATCTTCGCGTATTTCCGTGAGAAACTCGGTGGTGTTGGCATAAGAAAAAAGGAGTCCAACTGTAGAGGTAATTGTCAAGGCATAAGCGGCAATCAGATACAGCCCCGGACGGTAAAAATCTCTGCGATGGCGCACCTGATGTACCGAAAATGCGCCAATAATGCCTGTGGTGAGAAAGATGATTCCGTATTGAAGTTCGCCGAGTATGCTGGCACAAAGCGTTGTAACGACAAGGGTGATCACCATGCCGATGACGGCATCAAAGAGCACGGTTGCCAGCATTGCAGATAGTGCGACGGGGATGAGAAACGGCGATATGGCCTGACTTTGGGCGGCGTAATCAGCCACGGCAGTAGGGATTAAAATAATGATGCCAAACAGTACGATGTTTTTGGATGGACGATAAAGGTCAGGACGATAAAATTTTAGAAATGCAAAAAATATGATTAGCGTCAACGCGCAAAGTGATAGTCCAGCACCTCGTTGAATGAGGTCAATGAATGGGTCTTGCTGGCGGCGTTGGTTGATATGTTCTGCCAGCGACCTGAGTTTATCTATGTCGTCAGATGTTACGCGGTCGTGTTTGTCAATAATGCGCTCGCCTTTGAGGACTGTCCCAGGCTTGGCGCGTTGGACATTGCTGGCTGCTTCATCTCTGCGCCTCTGCGTTTCGGTAGCGTCATAGGCAATGTTGGGGGATAGATAGGCCAGGACCAGTTCACTACCCGCTCTCATTTCCATAGCGCTCGCTTTTGGCACTTGTTGTTCTATGGTTTGTTGGAGCTCCGAGGTGAAATTTTCTATATCGGCCAGTTCTTCAAGGCTAATTTGGCGTTCTGAGCCATTGTTGAGTAGTATAACCTCTGCGTACCCCTCTTCGACGGTATTTATTTCCTGGTCGATAATCCCGTTCTGGTAGGTGCTTTGAAGAATTTTCTCAACTGCGGTGGTCAATGTACTGCGGCTGGCTGATCGCCTTCGAGATACGGGTACGAGATGTTTCAGGGTGGATTCCGACAGGGGGCTAATCTCCGGGTGTGAAAGCCGCAACTCGTGTGAGAGCGATTCGCTTACCCCGGAGCCTATGTGCTTTTTTATGTCGTTTAGAAATGTTTTATATGCGTTCAGTTTGCTTTGCTGAACCGTGCTATCATAGCGCAAAACCGGCAAAATCTGGCGGCGAGCTTCTGCGACTTCATTCTGGTATGCTTCTTCGCTTTTGTACACGGAGAATGATTCAGAGGCGATGACTTCATCTGGCGCAATCGCGCCTTCGCGAAATGCACTGTACTCGTACTGCTGTTGCGTGGGAAATAAGACGGTTAGTACGCCTAAGAGGGCGAGCATCAATGCCATGCGAAAGGCTTGCTTTCCCCGCTGTTTCCACTGTTGTTTTGTCCGACGCGTGCGTTCGCGCTGACGTTTTCTAAAGAACATCATGGTTTTGGCAGTGCCTCTTCTACGTCTGGTTCAGGGGAATGTTCACTTTGCTCATAGGCTGTTATGATTTGCTGGACCAATGCGTGTCGTACGACATCTTTTTCTGAAAAACTGACAAATTTGATGGCTTCTATATGAGACAGGATGTGTTGGACGTGTATAAGTCCAGACTGAATACCCGGTGGCAGGTCTATTTGTGTTATATCACCCGTAATCACAGCCTTGGCATTGTTGCCCAGGCGGGTAAGAAACATCTTCATCTGGTTGACGGTGGTATTCTGAGCTTCGTCGAGAATGACAAAAGCGTTGTTCAGGGTGCGTCCTCTCATAAATGCAAGCGGTGCAATTTCAAGTGTGCGCATTTCCATAAGGTGTTGCAATTGTGTATCGGGTAACATGTCGCGCAGTGCATCGTAGAGCGGGCGCAAATAGGGATCAACTTTATCCTGTATATCTCCCGGAAGAAATCCCAGGGTTTCGCCAGCTTCTACGGCCGGCCGTGTCAGAATAATTCTGGAGATGTGTTTGCTTTTTAGTGCAGCAACAGCCGCTGCGACTGCCAGATAAGTTTTTCCCGTGCCCGCAGGCCCAATGCCAAAAACAATGTCGTGGTTTTCGATAGCTGCCGAGTAAGTAACCTGAGTCCGGGAGCGGGGGCGAATGAGAATTTTGGGTGTTGAAAGAATGGGCTTTGCGTATTCGCCAATTTCAGATTCACAATTTTCCGGCGGTGGCGCAAGCAGGTGCAGAGGGTCAAACTGATCGCCACGCCGAAGGCACGAAATCATTTCTTCTAATAGACCAGAGACGTGTTGAACTTTGTGTTGTGGCCCCTGGACATTTAGCTGATCACCGCGGGCGGTTAAACGCACGCCATAGCGGTCTTCAAGGGCGAGCAAATTTGCATCGTTGTGACCGTATAACGATAGGAGGTCAACACCGCGCAACGATAGTCTATGGGAGAGTTCTCTATTTTCCACGATTTGAGTATTTAAAAATAAAACTCTCATTCCCAAACAGACTACGGGAATGAGAGTTTTATTTTAGAGTTAAAGGTTTATAGATGAACCTTCCATTGGATTTATGAAAGATCCAAATTCTGGGATCGAAAAGGTTGAGGTCAGTTTGCCGGAATATCGAATACTTGAGCAGGGAAAATCATGCTCGGATCAAAAATCTGTGTTTTGTTAGCCTGGTAGATCCGATTCCATTTGGTGACATCATTGTACACCTTGCCAGCAATGGACGAGAGGTTTTCGCCGCTCATTACGAGATGTTGATTGATATCGACGCCAAAAGGAACATTGAGAACCCACTTGGGATAAATTATATCGGGATGTTTAATTTTATCCCGGTTTTCAACGTAAATACGGGGCCAGAGATAAGGATCGCCGTAAATATCGTCTTTTTTGGCGATTTTCCAGAGATTGTCACCTCTGACAACCGAATATTGTCGAATGCGCTTGCGAGGCATCCGCGCTTTGACTTGTTCAAGTAATTGATCGATACTCGCCAGTTTTTCCTGTGCAGCTGGAAAACAGGCTCTTTTGTCTGCTTTAAGCTCTGATACGCGGGCTTCTATTTGATCAATTTCATCTCGAACTTCAAAAAGAGCATCTTCTGCCAGGCTGCGCAAGCCCATGAGGCGGCCTTCAATGCGGCCGAGTTCTTGTATATATTCATCGACCCCTGCTTCATTGGACTCAACAAGACTATAGACTTGCTGTTTGATTTCACTAATCTGGGTATCCAGACTCGAAATCTGGTTAGAAAGGTCATTAGACGCAGTTTGGCATTCGAGCAGAGTCTGTTTAAGTTCTGCAAGCCGTTGCTCCTGTTCTGTAAGTTTCATCCTGTATTCATCATAGGTCATTTCCATTTGGGCAATTCCCTTTTGAGGGAAAACCAAAAGAGTGATTGCGCAACAAACGAGAAAGAACCCGAAAAGCTTCAAACCTGTCATCCGACCAACTCCTTTCCACACACCAAAAAATTACTGGCTCAAGACCTGTTGCACTGACTTAAGATATTTTGCCACTCGGCCAGAACCTGTTTTTTCTGTGCCAATTGGCGTTCCAACTCGGCTCGGTGCTGCTTGCAGGCTGCGAGGTCGGCTTCAGCCGATTCTGCGGCTTTACGCGCTTCTTCAAGCATTTGGAGTTGCGATCTTGAGGCCATTGGCGTGCAACATCCAGATAACAGAACGAGTAATAGACCGCAACCTGCCGCTTTTTTGAGTCTTTTCATAACCCAATTGCCTCCTCATGGATATTGGCGTAAGTATTTAAATTATCAAGACGTAAAGTAAAAACAAAAAATCCAATAATACAACTTTCAGACAAAGTACTACATAAAATACAGAAAGTCAAGAAAAAGTTTTGAATGTGTTATGACCCTCTGTGATTACAATAATCGCAAACCGAGTTCGCGGAGTTGGGCGGGATCTACTATAGATGGTGCACCATCCATGAGCGATGCTGCTGTATTGGTTTTTGGAAATGGAATGACATCGCGGATAAACGCTTTGCCGGCCATGAGGGCGACCAGGCGATCGTATCCAAACGCGATACCGCCATGGGGAGGCGCGCCGTATCGAAAGGCGTCGAGTAAGAAGCCAAATTTTTCTCGTGATTCACTTTCGGATATCCCCAACATGCGAAACACGCGCTCCTGGGTTTCTCTGTGGTGGATACGGATACTTCCACCAGCGATTTCGTTGCCATTGAGAACGAGATCATAAGCTCTGGCGCGAACATCACCCGGGGCTGTTTCAAGCTCGTTGAGGTCTGCTTCCAGGGGAGACGTGAAGGGGTGGTGACAGGCAACGTAACGTTTTTCAACGTCATCAAATTCGAGGAGAGGGAACTGCGTTACCCATAAAAAACGAAAGTCACCAGTCTCCATAAGGTCTTGTTGTCTCGCGAGTTCTAAGCGCAGATTGCCCAGTGCGTTTGCGACGACTGCGGGTTGGTCAGCGACAAATAAAAGCAGGTCTCCTGTCTGGGCGTCGAGTGATTCCCTTAGCATTTGTTGGGCTTGATCGGGGAAGAACTTGACAATTGATGATTCAAGCCCCTGGTCTGTCACTTTGATCCAGGCGAGTCCCTTAGCACCGTGTTTTGCAACAAAAGCCGTGAGATCGTCGATTTGTTTGCGCGAGTAGTTTGCACATCCCTTGGCATTAATGGCGCGAACTTGCCCACCGGAATCAATTACAGATCTAAAGACCCGGAATTCCGAAGCGAGGGCAGCTTTTGCAATATCGACAATTTCGAGACCGAAGCGCGTATCCGGGCGATCAGTGCCAAAGCGATCAATCGCCTCGCGATAGGTCATTTGCGGTATGGGAGAGGGGATATCAAAGCCTATGATATGCTCAAACAGGTGCCGCGTAAGCCCTTCTGCGAGTTGCATGACATCGGTTTCTGTGACAAATGCCATTTCAATGTCAATTTGGGTAAACTCGGGCTGGCGGTCGCCCCGCAAGTCTTCATCGCGGAAGCAGCGCACGATTTGAAAGTAGCGATCATAGCCGGCGATCATGAGCAACTGCTTGTAGGTTTGAGGCGATTGGGGCAGGGCATAGAAGTTGCCTATTTGAACGCGAGAGGGGACGAGGTAATCTCTCGCACCTTCGGGTGTGCTTTTCATGAGAAAGGGTGTTTCGATTTCGAGAAAGCCCTGAGTGATTAAATATTTGCGCGTCTCCTGTGCGGCATTATGTCTGAGGAACAGAGCTTGTTGCATGTCGGGGCGGCGCAGGTCGAGGTAGCGATAGCGCAGGCGGAGTTCTTCGTTGACGTCAATGTCGGGTTCTATGGCAAATGGCGGGGTGTCCGCTTCGTTGAGAAGACGCAGATCTGAACATTCGATGTCGATGGCACCGGTGGGCAGTTTGGGATTTGTCATGCCTTCTGGGCGCGGTTCAACTCTGCCTTTTATAGCGAGGACAAATTCGTTGCGAATTTTTTCGGCAATGGCGTGTGTCTCTTCTTCGAGATCGGGACGAAAGACCACCTGGGTGATGCCGTAGCGGTCGCGCAAATCGACAAATATGACGCCTCCGTGGTCGCGTCTTTTGCCAACCCAACCCATCAGGCAGACTTCTTCGCCTACATTTTCGATGCGCAATTCGCCGCAGTTGTGCGTGCGTTTCCAGTCGCCGAGCGACTCTGACATGGCTGTCTCCTACGCTTGGGTAATTCCGTTTTTAAGCGTTGTTTTTATCGCGCACAGGTCGTTTTGTGAAAAAATTTGTTGCGCGCGCGCTTTGAGGTCTTTGATTACGATGGTATTTGCAGATGCCTCGTCTGGTCCAATAACCGCTGCAAAGGGAATATTTTGGCGATCTGCATATTTGAATTGTCTGTCGAGACGCTGTCCAGGAATGAGATGCAGTTCTGTTGCGATACCCTCTTGGCGCAGTTTTTCGGCAAAAGAAGACGATTGGGCGAGAAGGTCTTCGGAGAATACTGTAACGAATACGCGGGCACCGGGCATTTCGAGTTGGGGATAAGCGTCTATTTCTTTGAGTAATTCGGTGATGGCCATATCGCCAACTGCAAATCCCACGCCAGGTACCTGGCGCTTCCCGCCTACTTGACGTGTGAGATTGTCGTAACGACCACCTCCAAAGAGGGCGCGGCGCAGCGAGGTTTTGGCCCAGGCTTCAAATACCGTACGCGTATAATAGTCAAAACCTCGTACGATTTTGAGGTCGAGTTCTACGAGGTCTATAACACCATTTTGGTCGAGTTGCTCAAAAATGTGCTGAAGCCAGGGAGAAAATGTCAGGTCTGTCGTGTGGAGGATTTCGTAGAGGGCGTCAATTTGACCTGCACTGAGATTCAGGTCATTGGCCAGATAGGTGCGGAATTTTTCCTCGGGAATTTTGTCTATGCGGTCAATGGCCCCAAAAACGGGTTTGATATCCTCGGGCGATAAGGTCAGTTTTTTGGCAATTAAAATTTCAAGGGCCTGTCGGTCATTGATTCTAATAGTGGCGTGTTCGTTACTGAGACCGAGGTGTTTGAATAGCGTGCAAGCTATGGTGATTATTTCGGCATCAGCCAGATAGCTATCGCTGCCGAGGGCGTCGATATTCCATTGAAAAAAGGAACGCCCGCGCCCGCGTTGAGGACGCTCATAGCGAAAGAACCGGCCGTATGATTGCCAGCGAATGGGGAAGGTGAGTTCGCCTTCTTTTTGGGCGACCATGCGCGCGAGTGTGGGGGTGAGTTCTGGGCGCATGACGAGTTGTTTATCGTCTCGATCAGATAGCGTGAATGTCTGCTGTGTGACGATTTCTTCGCTGCTTTTGCCCAGGTAAAGGGCCATATATTCGAGTATTGTGCTTTCGTATTCTCTATATCCAAAGAGATTGCCAACGCCGATAAATTTCTCGCAGAGCCACTTCTGGTAGGCCCAATCTTCGGGATAAAAATCTCGGGTGCCTTTTACCTTGGGAATTAACTGGGGCATGGGTGTATATCCGTTGCAGATTATTTTTTTATAAGAAAAAACGAAAATAAAGGTAAGAGGTGGTATTGTCAAGGTTTAAGAGGAGAAATTTGGGTACTGGTCTAAGCTGTAAAAGCGTTTTCGTAGTGGCGGATGGTAGGGCGCGGTTGTGTCAGGTCAACGGCAATGACGTCAAATCGCGGTGCTGCGTGATCGGGGTGTTGTCTCAGGTAGGCTTTTGCGATTTTGATGATTTGCGCCTGTTTGGCTGGTGTTACCCGGGTCTCTGGTTGTCCAAAATGTGGCGTGGTCGCGGTTTTGACTTCGACAAAGATCAGCACGTCGTTTTTCATCGCAATGAGGTCGATTTCACCGCCCAGGGCGCGAAATCCGCGCGCGCGGATTTCGTATCCCTTTTGTTCTATAAATTTTTCTGCCAATTGTTCGCCTTTGGGACCGGATTGTTGCAGGCGGGTGCGTTGTTTGCGAAATAGTATGCGCAGGGCCTGTACCTCATCCTGTGGGATATGTTTGCTGGCACTGGCAATGGTTTTTCCTATGGCTTGAAGTTGGTCGAGGTTCATCGCTGCGCGAATGCCTTCGGCAAAAATTTTAAAGTCTTCAGAACTCCTGGCTTCAAAGACACCCCGGAAAGATTGGCGGTGGATGGGACAGGGCCCGTGTTTTTGCAAGGCGGCGAGGTGATCGGCGCTACCATATCCCTTGTGACCGGCAAAGCCGTAAGCGGGGTATTGCGCGTGGTAATCGATCATCAGACGATCGCGCGTTACTTTGGCGATGACAGACGCGGCGGCTATAGAAAGCGACTTCCGGTCACCGCCTATGACCGCTTGTTCGGGAAATGGACTACCCGGGAGGGCATTGCCGTCGATGAGCACGCGGTCGGGCGAGATGTTGAGGGCGGCGAGTGCCTCGCACATGGCATGGTGGGTGGCGTTGCGGATGTTGTATTTGTCTATTTCCTGTGGAGATGCTTTGCCTACACCAATGGCAAGGGCTGTATTGTGAATGGTTTCAAAAAGTTCTGCTCTGCGTTTTTCGGATAGTGCTTTGGAATCGTTCAAGCCGGGGATGAGTGTATCTGGCGGGAGGATAACCGCGGCGGCGACAACGGGACCCGCGAGGGGACCTCGTCCGGCTTCATCTACGCCTGCAATGTGCTGGATGCCCCGTTCTCTGAGTTTTTTTTCTATGGTGAGCATTTGTTCGAGGCGCGCTTTTTCACGTGCCTGTGCTTTTTGCTTTTTTCTCACCTGTTCTGCGATTGCGCGAACACCAGCACGAGGGTCCTGCTCGAGTGCGCGGAGGTATGCTTCGCCAGGGCGATTGATAGATTTGATGTGGGCGCGAATTTGCGCGATGGTCATTGTTGCGAGATTTTTCATAGCTCAACCAGTGGTAGAAGATGCGTCATCGGATGAGATGGGCTTGATTAAATTAAAAGGTATCTTTATATTTTTATATCTGTTCTTAAATATTATTTATGTTTACCCAAAGCTATCTAAATAAAGAAGCGTCGAGATCCAAAAATCTGCAACTTATTTTTGAGATGAGATCGATATGGCAGATGAGAGCAATACTGACAAGCTGCGCAAGCTCGCGCATTTTGTCACGCCTTTTAAATCGCGCCTGATTTTGCTGGTGTGCCTGACGGCGACAATGACGGCACTGAGCATGTTGCCTCCTCTGGTGATGAAGTTTATCATTGATGATGTCATTACCCTGGGCAACTGGCAGTTGCTGGAAGTGCTTCTGTTTATTTCGATTTGCCTGCCTATCATGTCCGCTGCGATGCGCGTTTGGGTCTCATTTACCAATGCCTATGTGGGGTGGGGGATAACGACGAGTATGCGAAAGTTTACGTATGAGCACATGTTGAGATTGCCCATGCGCTTTTACGACGAGATGGGTACGGGCAAAATTATGTCGCGCATTATGTCTGATATTGCGAGTGTGCGCAGTATGGTGACATCGCGTATGCTGGGCATTCTTGTCGATTTTGTGTCGTTCTGGGTGGCGCTTGCGCTGTGCATGGGCTTGAATTGGAAGATGGCGTGTCTGCTGCTTTTGTTGATGCCCCTGTATTTTTTTAATTATTACGGGTGGCGCACGCCAATGAGGGAGTCGTACAGTCTCTGGCGTAGAAAAATGGATCAGGTGTCGGTTGGACTACAAGAGCGGTTGTCCGGGGTGCAACTCGTAAAATCTTATGGACGAGAGCGCAGAGAACACCGCGCATTTGCGGAAGATACGCACCAGAGTTTGGATGCGGCGATGCAGACTGCCACAAATCGCGCTGGCTATATGGCTGGCTCCTGGGGGGTGTCGGGACTTCGCAATACGGTGATTTTTTGTTTGGGCTGTTATTACGTGATTGAGGGTGAAATGACTTATGGGGCTGTGATGGCCTTTTTTTCTTATTCAAGTCGGATGTTTCAGCCTGTTCTCAATCTCACGCAAATTGCCATGCGCCTTCAAGCCGTGATGGTGTCTGTGGATCGCGTTTTGGAAATTTTAGATTTTCCCATAGAGATTAAGGATAAGGAAGATGCCGTTGAACTGCCGCCGATAAAAGGACATATTAAATTTGAAGATGTACATTTTGAGTACAAAGAGGGTGAGCCTGTTTTGAAGGGGATCAATCTCGAGGTGCAGCCGGGGCAGATGGTGGCGCTGGTGGGGCATACGGGATGCGGAAAGACGACTTTGACGAGTTTGTTGATGCGCTTTTACGATGTTAAGGACGGGCGTATTACAATTGATGGTCACGATTTGAGAGATGTGAAGTTGCGCACCTTGCGCACGCAAATTGGACAGGTGTTGCAAGATTCGGTGATGTTTGATGGGACGATTCGAGAAAATTTGCTATATGGCCGCGCAGATGCCACAGATGCCGAGTTGATTGAGGCGGCGCGTATTGCCGAGATTCACGAATTTATTATGCGTACGCCCGAGGGTTACGATTCGATGCTGGGGAAAGATGGGATTAAACTGTCTGTGGGAGAAAAACAGCGCCTCGCCATTGCGAGAGCCGTGCTGACCAATCCGTCGGTTTTAATTCTCGATGAAGCGACTTCGTCACTCGATTCCCTATCGGAAGCTTTGATACAAAAGGCGATGACCAGGGTGTTAAAGGAGCGCACGTCCTTTGCCATTGCACACCGATTATCGACGATTGTCAATGCGGATATTATTGTTATGATGGATCACGGCGAGATTATTGAGCAGGGGACGCACAGCGAGTTGTTGCAAATACCCGATGGAAAGTATCGCCAGCTTTACGAACAGCAGGCCGCGGGTTCTATTGAAGAGGCTGTGGAGGCGATGGCGAGTTGAGGTTATGGAAAACTTAAAGCGATTTATCATTTTATATATCAAGCCGTATTGGGGGCGCATGTTGATGGTCATTGCGATGGCCACTATTACGTCGTCCTATACGTTTTTGCTCGGGTTTATTTCAAAAATTACGGTTGATGAGGTCTTGCAACTCAAGCCCGCGGGTGAAGTCGTTTCAGAAGCCCACATGCAGTCTTTGATTCAGGAGGAGAGGCGCCCAAAGCGCGATCCACAGGCGACGATTCCGGGGCTGGGCAAAGAAGGCGGGATAATGCTGCCCAAAACGCGCACGGAAAAACTGGCATGGTTGGGGTGGATTTTCATTCTCTATCTGGTCGTGAGATCGTTTTTTGCCACACTCAACTGGTTTTATACCTATAACATCTCCTATGTGGGGCAGCGGATTGTTTTCCGCATCCGCCTTGCGCTGCACGAGAAAGTGCAGCAGTTGCAGATGACGTTTTTTGATCGCCAGCAAACCGGGCGGATTATGGCGCGCATTTTGGATGATGTGGGGTTATTGCAGAGCGAAATTACGACGACTTTTGTAGAGACGCTGCGGCATGTTGCGCGCATTTTGATGGGTACGGCGATTCTGTTTACGATTGATGTCAAGCTCGCGCTGATGGCTTTTGTTGCATTGCCCGCGTATGTCGTGACTTATAAGGTGTTTCAGCGTCCGATAGCAAATGTTTTTATGCGGTTTCGAGAGGATTATAGCGAGGTTTCTGCGCTGTTGGAAGAACGCTCAAAGGGGATTCGTCTCATCCTGTCTTATGCGCGAGAAAGACGGGAGTTTCGGGACTTTTTCAGGCGGCTGATCGGGTTGTATCGTTTGGGCGTCAAACAGTCTGTTTTGAGTTCTGGTCTGGGGTCAGTCTGTTCGGTTGTGGGGGGGGTTGCAATGGGTCTGATCTTTTATTATGGCGCATTACAGGTTCGCGGCGGTGTGATGACGGTTGGGGAATTGGTTTATTTTTCTATGTCGATGGGGAATCTCTTTTCGCCACTGGTTGCTCTTGCCAATGTGAATGCTACGTTGCAACAGATGCTGGTGGTGATCAGTCGCGTGTTTGAGGTGCTGGATGAAGAGGTGATTATTCAGGATAGGGAAGATGCGAAGACCCTCGACAAAGTGCGCGGGCGGGTGTCGTTTCGCAATGTGTCGTTTCGCTATACAGATGCGGGCGATTACGTTCTTCGAGATCTCAAGTTTGTCGTGCGGCCAGGCACTTCGGTGGCCGTGGTTGGGCCTTCGGGTTCGGGGAAGAGTACGCTGGTGAGTTTGTTGATGCGTCTTTATGAACCCACAGAGGGGAGAATTATTCTGGACGATTACGATATACAAGATGTCAAAATTTCTTCACTGCGACAGCACATCAGTATGGTGCCCCAGGAACCCGTTCTTTTTTCCGGGACGATTGCCGATAATATTCGCTACGGTCAGCCCTATACCACGCCCGAACAGGTGATGGATGCGGCTAAAGCGGCGGAGTTGCACGATTTTATTATGACGCTGCCAGAGAAATACGAAGCGCCGGTCGAGGAGCGCGGTACCAATTTATCGGGCGGTCAAAAACAGCGTTTGGCTTTTGCGATGGCTGTTGTCACCGATCCCAGTATTCTGATTTTGGACGATACGACTTCAGCACTGGATGCAAAGACGGAGGCGAAGATTCAAGAGACGCTGGATCATTTGATGGAGGGGCGCACGACTTTTGTGATTACGCACAGAATTTCTACGGCGATGCGGGCGGATCGCATTCTGGTGCTGGACAACGGTCGCATGGCGGGCTGGGGAGGCCACGACGATTTGCTGGAAGAGTGCGAGGTCTATCGCTTGCTTTACGAACAGCAGCAAAAGCAGAAAGACGATATAGCAGATGAATTTATTGATGGGATTATGACGGCGGTGGAAGAGGTTGAAAAGGGAAAGAAGCAATTACAAGGGCATCCGCAGATGGACGCAGATAGACGCAGATGAAAGGCGAGATATAGATAGATGTAGCGCAGGCCTGCGTAAGGGCGGTGCCCCGTGCCCGCCCCATATTTTTGCGAACTGTGAATGGGAAGTCCATTCACAGTTTTTTTATGCTTAATCTCAAAAACAATAAAAAAAACAGAAATACGCGGTGGAAATCACAAATACGCGGGGACTTTTTGTGTTGAAATTTCAGGTGTGACAGTATTATCATAAAAGAGCCGCCGACAAGACCGTGGCAAGTCATCTGTCAGCGGCGGTGAGTATCTCAAGATAGGTCTTGAGAAGACTAAACTAAGGTAGCGACCCAAAGGGTGATTGTCAATGCGAATTAAAGCGCATAAGGTGCAAGTAATGTTCAATTGATCGGGAATAAGTGAACAATATTTTCACTTTTTAATTTGATATTCGGTCTGGATTTTGTGCGGTAATAACTCTATATGAAGTAAAGATAATAGGTTACATGTATTATTGCTTGAAAAATTTAAATTGGCACACAGGTTGCATATATCTGTTTTCGTGCAAAGAGCATGTTTTGAATATGGTTGTAGAAATTTTTAGCGTATGGGGAAAATATGAATGCGAAGAAAGTTTTAATTGTAGATCGCGATAGCTGCGTTATATCGACTCTTTGTGAATACTTGAATGATGAACTTTACGACGTATTCACAGCGAGAGATGGCGTAGCAGGGTTTAAAACTTTGAGACGTGAGAAGATTGATCTCGCTGTGGTTGACAAAGATATAAGAGACCTCGATGCGATATCTCTTTTGACTTGTCTAAAGGTAGAGGAAATTCAAACACCTGTCCTGATCATGGGCGGGATGGAACGCCTGGAATTAATGGAAAGGATGCTCAAGCTGGGTGCTGTAGGCGTGCTGGATAAACCGATCCGCAAGGATAAATTTTTGGCAAAGGTCAAGAAGTGCATGCCATCACAAGATTGGATAAAAAGGAGTCTGGAGTCGTTTTTGGAGGCGCATTACAGCGACCCAGGGCTGAGCTTTGATGACCTCATGGCCCATTTCGGATTTTCCAGATCGCACGGTTGCAAATTGTTCAAAAAACATGTGGGCAAGACGTTCTCAGAAAAATTGCGAGAGATAAGGGTTTCACGGGCACAGCATTTGATAAAAGAACCTTCAGTATTCGTCTATGAAATTGCAAGTGCGTGCGGGTTTCTTTCACCAAATCGTTTGCGCGAGGCTTTCAAGACCATACACGGAATGCCGCCTACCGAGTACCGCACAAAAGTTATGCGCGGAGAAATTCAAACGCTTTCGGAAGATGTTTGAATTGAATGTTCATTTGTCTGGTCGAAATTCACTTTCAACAGTGAGCTGAATGAGTTATGGTACACAGTGAACAGGTTGTACGATTCAATGGCTATCCCCAAAAAGAGGGAGATTTTGCAAACACGGAGACGCGAGAAGCCCTCTCAACTTCGGGAATTGGGTTCCGGTTTGTGCGCTATTTCTTGCTCACTATTTTGTGCGTTGTGGGGAGTATGGTCGCGTTTATCTGTCTTTTGGGCTGGCATTTGGGCATGGAAATTACGGTTGCAGGACAAGGTCGCTTGCAGCCTACTGCGCGTTATGAAGTGAAAGCACAGCGATCAGGTTTGATCCAGACGGTTCATGTGCAACACGGACAAGAGATTGCACAGGGTGATTTGATGCTGACTCTGGACGATACCGATTTACGCACGGAATTGGAGCAACTCGAACATGAACTGGGAATAAATCAGGGGCGGCGTGTGGCGTTGGTCGCAGAATTGCAACGCGAGCGCGCTGTTTTGGAGACAGAGATAGCGCGGGCTGAAGTGGCGTATGAGACCGCGCAGTTGCAATTGGAACAGGTTCGGCAAGAATACCAGATCTATCGCAAATACGCGCCTTATCGCGAAGATGGGAGTGTGCGACCACCTGTTGATACGTTGATCCCTATTCGGGTACACCAGACGCGGGTAGAGGGTGCAAAAGTAGAAATTGAGCGTGCAAAACGACGGTTGGTTGCTCTGGACAATCGCAAGCAGGAACACGAGATGCTGGAGCAGACATACAAAAAATTAGAGGTCAGCCATCGTCTTATCAAAACCCGTCTGGAACAGATGAAGATATACGCACCTGTTTCTGGAACGGTGTTGACACGCGATTTGGATAAACGCGAAGGAGACCGCATTGAGGCGGGTGAAGCCGTGATTGAACTGGCCGAATTGCACAGTTGGCAAGCAGAGGTGATGATTCAAGAAGTGGATATCCCAAAGGTGAAAGAGGGACATAAGGTGCGAATATATGTGAATGCTTTCCCGCACATGGAATACAAGATTTTTGAGGGCAGGGTGACAGACGTGCCGAGAAAACCCGAACCTATTACACCCATAGGTGCCGGTCTCGTTCCAGGCGGTATGAGCACTGTTTATCCGGTGAAGATCAGTGTGATAGATCCGCATTTATCTAATGGTGAGAAAGAATGTCCGCTTGCTTATGGCATGGGTATAGAAGCCAAGATCGTGACAAAGCGCGGTCCTATCGTTGGCTTGCTGTGGAAGAAGTTTTTGAAAACCGTGGGCAAAATTGGGCGTCCGGAGATTTATGGGTTGGAAGATAGAGGCGGTAGATAGTGACGCGAATCAAGTTCATTATGGCCTTCGAGAGCTGCACCTTTTACATGCGAGAAGAACATGAAAGATAGCAAAATAGATATAGATAATAATTTGGGATTTGATGGCACTCAGCGACTACAACTCCCCTGGTCTATTAAAAGATTAATTCTCTGGTTAGTTTTATATTGTGTGATCGGTTTCGTAGTTATTGCCGTGTTTGGCCTTTTGATGGCACATTTTAATCACGTCAACAGATGGGGTTTAAAGGTTCAAAATATTGTTCTTATTGGGCAAATATATCTCGGATTGGTTTTGATACTTGCCTTTCTTGCATTTCTTATATGGCAATATAAAAAAGTGAAGTTATCACTCAGGAAAATATGGGGTATCCAGGCTCCTCAAACTCAAGATATCGTTTTTGCTTTAATCCTCGGTGCTTTCCTGTCACTTATATGGAACTGGAAAATCGTAAATTTTGACAACATACCCGCGAAGTATTCTGGGGCGATATTTTATAACCAAATAATAGTGATGGGATTTTTAATTCCATTTCAAGAAGAATTGTACTTTCGAGGGATGTTGTACAGAACCTTACGTAAACGTTATCTCGAACGAAATGCCGTTTTAATTTCAGCCATCATTTTTACAGCATACCATTTTCAATACTGGTTAGCTGTTACAAACCTTCCTTTTGTATTCTTATATGGTTTGGTAACAGCATACTTAGTAGAACGTACAAATTCACTAACCGCAAGCTTTGTGTTTCATTCTATTGCGAATTTGGTCGCTATAGTGGTATTTCAATATAGAGAATTTTTTATTTTTTGATCAGAGGTCATCACTTTTCAAGAAAGGAGTAAACCATGAATCTGAATCTCCCTATGCCGACAGTGGAGGTGGATACCACTGAAACGCCTATTGCTGAGCAAAGGGCTCTCGAAAGAAGTTTAGAAATTCATCAGCGTAACCAAGCAGTTCAAGAAGTGCATGAAGATGCCGTGAATACAGTTGGATCAAACATGTTGGCATCTGCTCTTGGGGCAGGTTTTGGTGGCGGTGGACCAGGTGGCGCAGCCATCGCGGCGACCGTTACTGGATTAGCCTCATCATATCAATCTTGTTGGGTGGCTTGCCACGATGAAAGTCCTCCAAAGGAACCGCCTGTACCGGAAATAGAAACAGAGGATGAAGAGGAGGAAGAAAAGAAGAAGGATGAGGGTAATTAGCGGATGTCAAAAGATCAAATGAATTTCGGATTTAATCATTGATAGCCGCTTAGAAGAACAAAATATATGACCTCTGATCATTGGGTGTTCAATGCTTACCGTATTGTCTTATAGGAGTGTGTTGAACACCCATAATAATTTCTCGACGGTGGATCGCTATGTTGTGTTCGCGCCTATCTACCTCTTGCCCGCGTGCCTGCCTACCGGAGGTAGGGCAGTCTGCAAACCGGTTTTCATAGGCCACTATATCAAAGTACTGTACTCTGCGGCAGGCTCGTCAACGTATAGGCACAACGCCAGTCCTGATAGATGACACGCTTTCGGCATTCGTTATAGACCTTCTTTTGAAATACCACGGTACGATCCAATGCGCCAGATATTCAAAATCATCAAAATGCTCCGTCCTTACTGGCGGTTTATCTTTCAGTCTCTTCTCGTGGGCATCATGGTCATGTTTTTGCAAATTCCGGGACCGTACATCACTAAGGTTTTGATTGATGATGTGTATCCGCACAAAGACTACACGCTCCTGACCTTTATTCTGATTTTGGGTGCTGTGCTCTCGACAGGATTGGGATTCACAAATCTGTTGAGCACTTATTTCGCGCGTTATGTGGGTGTCAACATGGGGTTGGATTTCAAATCGCGACTCTATTCCCACATACAATCGCTGGACTTCAGCTTTTTTGACAACCGGCAGACGGGCGAAATCCTGTCTCGATTTAGAGATATGGATAGTTCTGTCAATAGCACCGTAGGGATGGTGAACAGCCTGATTATGAACTCGCTTCAGTTGCTCATTTTTCCACCTATTTTGCTTTATATTAACTGGAAACTGGCATTGATCAGTCTGGCGGTACTACCTTTCGATACCGTATTGGTTATGATTTCAAAGAAATATCTTAGCAGAGTGTCTAAAAAATTAACCGAAGCCTCGGCTGAGTCATCTGCCACATCATACGAATCGCTTTCGGGCATTCGCACTGTGCAAGCACTGGGACTGGAAGCCGCGTTTTACTATAAGATCAGAGATATTTTTATTGATGTTTCCAAATTGCGAATCCGGTCAACGCATTTAAGTGGGGGATTTGGGTTTATCGGGTCGTTGGTAAAAACAGCGGGTACTTTGGCGTATGGCTGGTACGGTTGGACAGAAGTTCTAAACGGCAATCTCTCTCTGGGCAGTTATATGGCTTTTTCGGGGTATGTGGGATATCTCTACGGTCCAATCGGCAATCTCATCGGTCTCGTAGGACAGGTTGAAATGGCATTGGTTCGCATCAATCGCTTTTTTGAGGTCTATGACTTGCAACCCGAAATACAGGAGCGTCCTGATATGCCCTCCTTGCCACAGGTGAGAGGTGAAATCGGGTTTCACAGTGTGTGTTTTTCGTATCAAGAAGACCAACCCGTTTTGCGCCACATCAACCTGCACATTCCCGCGCAGACCACCATTGCTCTGGTCGGCAAGAGTGGGTCTGGCAAATCAACACTTGCCAAATTGATCCCGAGATTTTATGATCCGCAAGAGGGATATGTGTCTATTGATGGTTACGATATTCGGAACTACCGCTTAAAATCTGTCCGTCAGCAGGTAGGATTCGCCATGCAGGGTAGCACCTTATTTCAGGGCAGTATTTTGGACAACCTGACCTTTGGACACGACATACCTTTGCGAGATGTTCAGGCTGCAACACAGGCTGCGTACATCCACGACTTCATCGCATCATTGCCCGAAGGATATGAAACACTGGTAGGAGAACAAGGGGCGCAGATGTCTGAAGGGCAGAAACAGCGCATTGCCTTGGCGCGTGTGCTGTTGATGGACACGCCCATTTTGATTTTAGATGAACCTACTGCCGCCTTGGATATGGAATCTGAATATCACATTCAAGAAGCATTGAAAACCGTGCGAAAAGGAAGGACGACAATCATCATCGCACATCGGCTATCGACCATTCAAAACGCAGATGAAATTGTGGTATTGGATGAGGGACAGATCGCAGAGCAGGGCACGCCTGAGTGGCTGACTATGCAAGATGGGGTTTATGCTCATTTAAATAAAAAAACAGCGAGTATATGACGTGCAACGGTTTATCCATCTATAATCCGCCAACTCACAAAGGCGGTTCTACGTCGGTTACCGATGATGAGGTACGTGACTATCTCGAGAAGTTTTTTGTGCCAGAAAATATGATCATGATCTTTGTCGGACCGAAGGATCACATCATAGACATTCTGAATAAACACTTGCCTGAAGTTGATATTCGCGTTCACGGTGGTAAAGAATTGATTGAATAGAGCCGCAGGCATGTCCCTGTGAAAACGGGGATGGATAGAGCTAAAAACCCGTAGATCAGAGGAAAGAGATAGATGTTCAATTTTCTAATGCAATTTACCAATTCTGGAAAAATCAGTGCGCCATCGCAAAGCTCATAGCTACAGGTAAGCAGGTGTGGTTGCAAGTGTGATAACTACTAACATGAGGAACCGACTGTGGAAGCGTTTATCATTTTAGCCATTCTCATTATCGTAATCCTTGGAACTTTTGGCCGATGGGCAAAGGGTTTCTTTGGCTGTTGCTGCCATGAATGTGGAACCAAAATGCAGCCATTCGAGAAATTGCCCGATAGTGATAAGTCCGATATTCTGGCGTATTTCAGGCGTTTTGAGGACCGCGAGCCAGACGAAGAGGGCATTTTCGCGTGTGGGCATTGCCTGCTGGTGTACGACGACTTTTCGGGCGAAAGGCGAACGATGGATGGTGACGAAAGGTCATTCTGCAAGGTGTGCAACTCTGCAGGTGTATCGTATATAGGTCCCATGGTGGTTTCTGGCGAGTTGGAAAAATTTCGGGAACGCAACAAAAATCTGATCGAACAAATCGAGTGCCTGCGATGTCAAAGAAAACCTTTGGGGGTTTGGGACTGTATCCCCTGCGACACAGAGATCAAGATAACGGCTTGTAGGCGTTGCTATTCGATCTATGCTCAGATGCCTGTTAATGGCAGTCGATACAGATTTCATGTCCTGCTTTCGGACAGGGAAATCCTCAAGGACTCAGCCGACTCAAAGTGGGGTGTATTTGAACTCGAGTAAAAGACTTTATGCAAAGCGGTTTTGAGGACATAATAAAAGTCCCCCATCGCGTATTATTGCGATGGGGGACTGATTTTTTAGGTTGATGAGTGACCGCCTTATCAGACTTTCCCTTGCTCGAGCAATTTGAGAAAGGTCTCGTCTTCGCCCAGGTAGCGTTTGTCGCACAGGTCGCAATCGAGGCAGGAGCGTTCGTAGCAATTTTTGTGAATGCGAATGGGGTATTGTTTTTGGAAGGCTTCGTTGCATTTGTTTGAACAGAAGACATAGCGCATCTGGGTGGTGCCGAAGGCCGCATAGACAATGATATTTTCATCACCATCATCTGCGAGCGCTTTTTCGCACCAGCTACATATTCCCGTTTCCTCTTTTGCGCGGGATTCGCGTTTGCGCTGGATTTCTTCAGCAGTCCATGCAAATTCGATGTATTCGACATTTTCTTTGGGTACCTTGGCGCGAACAACGCCATTTGTGATGCCGAGTACAAAGTCTCCTTTGGTGTCAAATGTGGTGCCGCATTCGATGGTGCGTCCACTTTGCAGGTGGATGTGAGATTTGCCTTCTTCGGGCGAGATAAATGAAAACCAACCGCAACTGGAACACACAGTGGTAAAGAGAAATTGACGCAGTGTTTTGTGACCACAGGATGGACAGTGGCCTTCTTGCATGAGTCTCAGGTCGCGCAGTGAGGCTCTGGCGGCTTCTCGCACGGTTTCATTAACTTCGTCAAGAGCTTCGTCGAGATCATCTTGATCCTCTTGTGCGAGGAGGTCCATGGCTTCCTGAACGTGCTCGTCTTGCCCTTCGATGTGGATTTGTCTTTCTTTGGTTGTACCATTCTCTGGTTCAGCATTTTTACTAAAAAAGCGCTTCAGCATTTGCGTCCTCACTTGAAAGCGTAGAATTGCGATGTTTATGATTACTTATTATGCTTACTTATAAGGTACGATATAAGAGAAAATATGTCAACTACATACCCCAAAAAATCAAAGGCCATTTGGGGTATATAGACTGGCTGCTAAATCAGAGCCGGTGCATGTGGAATCCGCCGTCAACCGGGATTGCCGCGCCGGTTGTGAAGTCGAAATAGCCGAGTCCAATGGCCGCTACGGCTTTGCCGATGTCTTCGGGTTGTCCCCACCTGCGGATGGGGGTCAGACCATCGGCTATCAGGTGGTCGTATTTTTCTTTGACGGGTCCTGTCATGTCGGTCTGGATGATGCCTGGCTGGATTTCATTGACGGGGATGCCGTGTTCTGCGAGCCGGTCGGCAAATAGGCGCGTCATCATGCTCAGGCCAGCTTTTGAGACGCAGTATTCGCCGCGTGCCGTTGAAGAGGTGTAGGCCGATATGGAGGTGATGACGACGATGCGCGGTGTTTGTATTTTTTCCTGTTTTTTGAGTGCGATCATGTGGTTTGCCGCGTATTGGGTTAAGAAGTAGGGTCCTTTGAGGTTGGTGTTCATGACGTCTTCGTAGCTTTCTGGGGTGGCTTCGAGGATGTCGGCGCGTACGCGAGGGGCAATGCCGGCGTTGTTGACGAGCATGTCGAGGCGACCAAAGGCGTCGAGTGTGGTATCTACGAGGCGTTTGCTGTCTTCTATGCGGGTTACGTCGCCCTGACAAATGTGGACGTTTTGTCCGCGTTCTCGAATACCTGTTGCGGTTTCTTCTGCTGCGGTTAGATTGCCCGCGTAGTTGACGAGGATGTCGTAGCCCGCGTCGGCAAGGCAGAAAGCTATGCCTCTGCCTATGCCTCTGCTGGATCCGGTGACGAGTGCTGCTGGCATGGTTCCTCCTGTTTTTGGTTGCGAATATTTTTTATGGGGATAAGATAAGATATATAGGGTTAAGTGCGAAGTGCAAAGTTGGAGGTAAAAGTATGGCGATTGTAGATTATAAGCAAAGTGGTGGTTGCGATGTGTGGGTTTTATCTGCTGGGCAGGTGAGGATGGATGGCGGCGCGATGTTTGGGGTTGTGCCCCGTCCGCTGTGGGAGAGGTGTTACCCGCCCGATGAGCGCAACCGCATTGGGTTGACGATGAATTGTTTGCTTGTGAGAGGGAAAGGGGAGACCGTGCTGATTGAGACCGGGTTTGGGGGCAAAGTGACGGAAAAGCTGCGGGAGATTTACGCGCTTGATGAGTCGGATGGTCTCCTATCGTCTCTGGAGACGTTGCGGATTGCGCCCGAGGAGATTACACGGGTTGTGCTGACGCATTTGCACCAGGATCATGCTGGCGGGTGTACGGTGCAAGAGGGTGGTGAATATGTGCCCGCTTTTCCAAATGCGACTTATTATGTGCAAAAGGGGGAATGGGAGGATGCGGAGAATGCCGATGGGCAGACGGTGAATGGGTATCGATACGATGAGGTGATGAGGCCGTTGTCACCTGTGCTCGCGCTGTTGGAGGGGGATGAGCGTATTTGTCCTCTTATCGAGGTCATAGTTACGCCAGGGCATACCCGCAGGCATCAATCTGTGCTGGTGCATACAGGGAAGGATACGTTCTGTTTTGTGGGGGATTTGATTCCTACGACGCATCACTTAAAGCCGATTTATGTGATGGCTTACGATCTGTATCCCCGGCAGACCTATCTGGTTAAGCAAGAGGTTATGGAGAGGGCTGTTTCCGAGGACTGGATTATGGTGTGGCCGCACGATCCGGATATTGCATGGGGAAGACTGCGGCGGGATGATACGGGTAGTTATGAGGTGAGATAGAGAGTCAGATGAGGGGATTAAGTTGACAAACGTGGTTTTTGTGCTATACATTTGTTTGATCAGGATTCAAAATAGCGGAAGGAGGATAGTGATGAGCATTGATTTAGATCGAAAACGGCTATCGCAAGCTGAGAGGCTGGAGTGGTTGCAACGCGATCTAAAAATGACCGAGATGATCACTGTGTATCTACTGGACCGCCAAGAGTCCCACGATTACGATATCTCTTGTGCTTTAATTCCCCCTGCTCAGATTGAGCAAACACTTTCTATCCCATATTGGGACTTTTCACCCGATAATGGAGCCACCGACAAAATTAAACCTTTGATCATTGATCGTAACTTTGATGAAATGCGGGAGGGCTACAGGGAAATATCCGAGGAGTTTCGCCTTTTTCACAATCTATATCACGATAGAGAGGCGGATGAATACATTAAGATTGATGATGCAGGTAATGAAGAAATAGTAGCTATTGTGAAGCCAGACTGCATCAAGATAAGGCTTAAGGAAATTCGTCAGTTTTTAGCGGCCAAAGATATGTACCTATCAGTCCAATTCTTTTTTCCAGAGCACTCGAAGTATTCGTTGCGAGAACTTGGATTTAAGAAAGGCGATAGTGAGCAGAGGGATGGACTTATGTGTTGGAAGTATGATTTTTTCGATCAGAGTAACTCTTCAGCGGTTAGTCTGGTACAAGGAAAGAGACTTATTGAACCCCTACCGAAATCTAAAAAACGAAACAAAAAGCATGTGGAATTTATCATTGATGTTGATGAGAACGGAGATGAAATTACCCATACATCTGACCCGAGTACTCTGGCAAATTATTCTGGCGCAAACCCCGATGCTCCCCATTATCTGACCCCTGTGCATTTTCGCAAACAGGTTTTAGACAAATACTACCAAGAGCCCAGTAAATACACCGTAGAGGATTCGACGCTGCACTGTGGCTCTTTGTGGATAGTGACTATTGACAACCATCACGACGACAAAGTCTGTGCGTGGTTGGGCGATCTTGGGCAAGCCCTTCCCTATACAGAACAGCTACACTGGCGATCACACAATATCCCACCCGAAGGCGGTGTGAGTAGGACTTATTTTAGTCGTCAATTCATGGGAGAAGCTACGGAATCAGACCAGCCAGAACACTTGTTTAGGGCACGTTATCAGAAGTTGCAAGATACCTGTAAAGAATATCTGGGGTGGCAGTTGTTGCTGCCACTGGACACAGATGATGATTATCATTTCCAAGGCTTGAGAATTCCATCTACTGACGAGCAACGCGATTTTGATGCGTTGATTTTGAGTCTCACAAAGATACTCATTGATTCCCTAAACGAAAGACGTCTAAACACGCTTATTCCTGAGGATCAGAAAGCGAGACTTAAAGGTAGCATTGCACGCCTGGAAGCTGTGCTTAGTGCCCATGATGTTGAAGGTGTTGCCGAGCGCATCGCCTTTCTGCGAAAGCTTCAGAGTCTGCGTTCCAGCAGTGCCGCGCATCGCAAAGGTCGCAACTATCGAAAAATTGCTAAGGACTTTGGCATTGAGAGTCAGCATTTACGAGATGTGTTCACAGGAATTATCTGGCAGGCATTAGACGTTCTCGATTACTTTATCTTTCTTGTGCGGAGCGGTCCAATCAACCCCGAAATCGTAGAAAAAAATAAAATAGAAGAAGGATACGCGATTCTCGATGAGATGGTTGGATTTGCAAAATCTGACCGAACTGATGGGTCTGTCAATCATGATGAAGTTACGTGATGTGTGACTTTAAATAGACAAAAAGAGGTTCCTCGGCTATCTTGGATTGTCCATAAAACAAGAAGCCATACAACGAAAGGAACCTCCGATGTATAATTTAGCCCTTTTTGTCATTGCAATCTACTGTTTTATTGAAGACGACCTCTATCCAGCGTATTGTGAGGTGCATGGCAAGCCGCGTCGGGCAGGCTTTGACCCCGGTTTAAGTGATGTGGAATGCCTCACCATAGAAATTGTGGGTCACTTTTTGGGGTATTCAAGCCAGAAGAAACTTTATGAGCAGATGAAAGAACATTTTTCTTGCTGGTTTCCCACTTTGAAAGATCGTCCGGCCTTTGTGCGTCAATGTGCCAATTTGTGGGTTGTCAAGATGTGGATGCAACAGCGGATTGTGGCCTGCCTCGAAGGGCATCAGGCGTCCTGTCAGATCATAGACACCTTGCCCTTACCCATCTGTAAACTGGCAAGGCGACACACGCGCAAGATTTTTAAAACAGAGCCTGTCTTTGAGTTCCCTACCCCTTCAAAAGGCTTCTGTGCTGCTAAAAACGAAGCCTATTTTGGTTTTAAGGGCGGTCTGAGGATCACGGATTATGGCCTTATCCTCCACGCACCCATCCTGCAAGCCTATGGACACGACAAGCAGTGCCGAGACGCACTCATAGAAGGCACAATGGGAGATACAACCGTCTTAGCCGATTCAGCATTTATGGATTTGGACTGGCAAAAAAGGTGCTTTGATACCTACCGCATACGCATAAAGACACCCTTAAAGTCCAATATGAAAGACAATCCACAACGCACCCCTTTCATTTTGCCCAAAGCCAAGAGAACCACAAGGCGATTAGTCGAAACCGTTTACGCACAATTGACTGAACGTTTGCATATTGCGCGCATGAAAGTGCGAGATGCTTGGCATCTATTAAACTTGTGGCATACCAAAATCTTAACCCATACCATGTGTGTCTTTCTAAATATCATCAATTACAGAGACCCGCTGGATTTTGACGGCCTCGTAACATTTTGAAGTCACACATCGCGTGATGAAGTTATCTATGGAGAGCGTTCAAAATAATGATTTTTGTCGATAGCGGTGCCTGGATTGCTCTTTTAAATCAGAGGGATCAATATCATGACGATGCTGTTGTAATTTACAACGGCTTAAAACAGCAGAAAGCGAGACTTTTAACGACAGATTATGTGATTGATGAGACTGTGACATGGCTTAAATATAGATCGAGCCATCAGGTAGCAGTGCAGTTTCTTGACTTGGTTGAAAGCGTTGAAAAAACTGGTGTTTTAACTGTCGCGGAAATTGATAAGATCCTGTTTCAAGAAGCAAAGAAACTCTTTCGGCAATATGATTCCGTACAATTATCATTTACAGATTGCACCAGCTTCGCGGTTTGTCAGAAGCATAACATTTCTGAGACGTATGCATTTGACGATCATTTTGCGATGATGGGAATAACTGTGCTCAAAACGGTTGAACAATGATGCTCAATATCAAACCCAAATATGTCGTGGATGCAAAAGGGCGGAAGACCGCAGTCGTGCTGTCAATCAAAGATTTTCGCGCATTGATGCAACGGCTTTTCGAGCATATTCTGAAATACGATCAGAATTACAGATGAATTCTGCTTGAGAAAGGAAAATGGATGCCTCGTGGGCGATGTCATTTTGCATTGGTGCTCGGGTTGCAGGTACAGCTCGAGCGCGATTTGCCTGAGGTCGGTGCTCTAAATCGGCGGTATTTGCCGGATCTTGTGGCGGGTTCTATGGCGCCGGATGCGATGCGTTTGCTCGGAAAGATGGGCAAGTACGGGTCGCATTTTTATACAGAGGAGCAGCGCGAGACGTGGGGCAAATCCGTTTCGGGTATGTTTGAGGCGCATCCCAATCTGGCAGATTATCAGAATATGGACCCGCGAGATCGCGTTTTGTTGATGGGGTATATCGCGCATTTGACGACGGATGAAGCGTTTCGCGATGAGGTGACGATTCACGTCCACGGCGTTGAGGACTGGCGGCCCATTATTTATGGGTTGTGGTCTTATGTAGATGAATTGCCGATCAATTATCCAGGTGTCGCGGGAGTGCTGGATCAGTTTGATGGACGTGGAGAGGTGGGATTTATTGATCGCAAAACAGTATCTCGATTTGTGAGGCGCGCGCGGGGATGGGCAGAGAATGCAGACCCCGTTGTTCTCGAGCAGATATTTCTCAAGATGATAGGTCGCCCTCTGTCTGATGATATGGAAAAGCATCTTGCTGAGAACAGAAGACGGGCAGATGCGTTTTTTGATGAGAATATAAAAGCGCGTTTTGTCGATGAAGCTATTGCGCGAGGGCGAGATGAGATTGAGAAGTTTGTCAGTGGGGCATATAGTAGATGAGGGTATCCGCAGATATACGCAGATGTACGCAGATGTACGCAGATGAATGGCAGATGAGAGGCAATAATGGGAATTAAAGTGTGGATCACGCTTATCGGTGTTTTTGCCAGTTTTGTGCTTCTGGTGCAGGGGATGGGATATGTCGCATTTTACCTGTCGCCGCGCGATCCGGATGCGATACAACGGGCATCGGAATTTGAGGCCGTGATGGGCAGTCTGGTGCGTGCGCCCGAGGATGGTGTTGTGCCTGTGGTGCCAGCAGATGGGACGCGGGATCTCGAGGCTGTGATGGCGGATGTTGAGATTCCCAATCGCCATCCCGAGGCAACAGGGGCGGTGCATCAGGTGGCTGAATGGTCGGAGGGACGATTTGCCGAAGCGCCTATGCTCGCCCAGCGGGTGCGAGAGGGGATCTTGCCGTCGGTATCGGAACGCCTGCCGGAAGATCCTCTTGTTATTGTACCGCCGCAACAGCATGGGCCTTATGGGGGGACGTGGACGCGGTTTGCGACTGGTCCCCGCGATGTGGGTATTGTCGAAGCCCGGTTTGCGTATGAGGGTCTGGTGCGGTGGGATGCGATGGCGCAGGAGGTGATTCCCAATCTGGCTGTGCGGTGGGAGATTGCCGATGGGGGACGCAGTTTTACATTTTATTTGCGCAGAGGGGTAAGGTGGTCAGACGGGCATCCGTTTACGGTTGATGATCTCATTTTCTGGTATGAAGATGTGTTGCAAGACGAGGAGATAACGCCTGTTGTGCCGCGCGATTTTAAGCGGGGTGGACGGGTGATGGGGTTGGAGAGGGTCGATGATTATACGGTGCGGTTCACGTTTTTGGAGCCCAATGGGTTGTTTATTATGAAGTTGGCGTCGGGACGCGGTTATGAGATGCTGCGCTATCCGGCCCATTATATGAAGCAATTTCATCCGAAGTACACGTCTTTGGAAAAGCTCGAGGCCATGAGCGAGGCCGCGGGATTTGATTTGTGGAAGCAGCTTTTTGAAGATATGCGCGATTGGCGCAATCCGGATATCCCGCGTTTGTGGCCGTGGATTGTGGTTGCGCCGCCGCCTGCGCGTCCGGCAGTGCTGGAGCGCAATCCCTATTATTGGAAGGTCGATCCCGATGGGAATCAACTGCCGTACATCGACCGCATGACCTTTGAGATTTTTGATCCCGAGACCATCAATCTCAAGGCGATCAACGGGGAAATAGGCATGCAGGGGCGGCACCTGCAGTTCCAGAATTATCCGCTGTTTATGGAGGGGAGAAAGAAGGGCGATTATCGGGTTGTACATTGGATCAATGGGTCGGCGGGGTCAAATATCCTGGCGTTGAATTTGAATCACCGCGATCCGGAAATGAAGAGAATTATCGGGGATCGCCGCTTTCGAAAAGCCCTGTCGCACGCGCTGAATCGCGATGAATTAAACGAGGCGGATTATTTTGGGATTGGGAAGCCGAGGCAAGTTTGTCCGCCGCCATCGTCGCCGTTTTACGATGCGGATTACGAGCACGCATATATCGAATACGATCCAGACCGCGCAAATGCATTGCTCGACGAGATGGGGCTGAAGCGCGGGAGCAATGGCATGCGATTGCGGGCTGATGGCGAACCGATTAAGCTCTATATTGAGACGACGTCTCTGAATAATCGCATTCTGGAACTGGTGGCGAGCTACTGGACTGCGGTGGGGGTGCAGTCAGAGGTGAAGGAAGAAGCGCGGCAGTTGTTTTATGAGCGCAAAAAGGGTTTGCTGCACGATGTCGGCGTGTGGGGTGGGTCAGATGAGCAGATCGCTGTTCTGGATCCGCGCTGGCTCGTTCCATTTAGCGATGAGTCTGTACACGCAGTGGATTATGCGCGTTGGTATCGCACGGAGAAAAAACGCGGTGAAGAACCCCCCAGTGATATGCGGCGGTGTATTGAGCTGTTTTGGGAGATTGAGAAGACGATTGACGAAGATGAACAAATCCGGCTTATGGGAGAAATTATCGATTTGAATCGAAAGAATCTGTGGGTCATCGGCACGGTGGGAGCATTGCCCTCGTTTTATCTGGTCAAAAATTCATTTCGCAATGTGCCCGAGGTCGCGATGTCCGGCTGGGCATTTCGCACGCCAGGGAATACGGCGGTTGAATGTTATGCGATTGAATAAGGAGGCTGGGGATTAAGAGTTGGGGCTGGTTGGTGGTTGTAAGTGGGAAGGTGGTGTATGAAGGGCATTAGAAGTTATCGCGATCTTGAAGTTTGGAAACAGGGCATTGTGTTGGCTAAAGAACTTTATCGTGCAACAGAAAAGTTTCCAGAGCAGGAAAAGTTTGGCTTGATCAGTCAGATGCGGCGTGCAAGAATTTCTATTTCATCGAATATTGCAGAAGGTCACGCAAGAGGCACGCCAGGAGAATTTTAGCGTTTTATATCCATAAGGAGTGTGTCATGGAGACGACTTTGATGGTGATGTTAGGGATTATCTTGATCGTTATGGCATTAATGGCGATGATATTGGCAATCCTCGCCATAGGTGATGTGGCAAATGCGACAGACCGCATTACCACTCTTGAGACTGGTTTGGAAAGTAGCAACACCTCCCTTACTGAAGTGACGGATCGCGTTTCTACTCTTGAGACTGATATGGAAAGTAGCAACACCTCCCTTTCTGAAGTGACGGATCGCGTTTCCACCCTTGAGACTGGTTTGGAAAGTAGCAACACCTCCCTTACTGAAGCGACAGACCGCGTTTCTACTCTTGAGACTGATATGGAAAGTAGCAACACCTCCCTTTCTGAAGTGACGGATCGCGTTTCCACCCTTGAGACTGGTTTGGAAAGTAGCAACACCTCCCTTACTGAAGCGACAGACCGCGTTTCTACTCTTGAGACTGGTTTGGAAAGTAGCAACACCTCCCTTTCTGAAGTGACGGATCGCATTACCACTCTTGAGACTGGTTTGGAAAGTAGCAACACCTCCCTTACTGAAGCGACAGATCGCGTTTCCACCCTTGAGACTGATATGGAAAGTAGCAACACCTCCCTTACTGAAGCGACAGATCGCGTTTCTACTCTTGAGACTGGTTTGGAAAGTAGCAACACCTCCCTTACTGAAGTGACGGATCGCGTTTCTACTCTTGAGACTGATATGGAAAGTAGCAACACCTCCCTTTCTGAAGCGACAGATCGCATTACCACCCTTGAGACTGATATGGAAAGTAGCAACACTTCCCTTACTGAAGCGACAGACCGCATTACCACCCTTGAGACTGATATGGAAAGTAGCAACACCTCCCTTACTGAAGCGACAGATCGCGTTTCTACTCTTGAGACTGATATGGAAAGTAGCAACACCTCCCTTTCTGAAGTGACGGATCGCGTTTCTACTCTTGAGACTGGTTTGGAAAGTAGCAACACCTCCCTTTCTGAAGCGACAGATCGCGTTTCCACCCTTGAGACTGGTTTGGAAAGTAGCAACACCTCCCTTACTGAAGCGACAGACCGCATTACCACCCTTGAGACTGGTTTGGAAAGTAGCAACACTTCCCTTACTGAAGCGACAGATCGCGTTTCCACCCTTGAGACTGATATGGAAAGTAGCAACACCTCCCTTACTGAAGCGACAGATCGCGTTTCCACCCTTGAGACTGATATGGAAAGTAGCAACACTTCCCTTACTGAAGCGACAGATCGCGTTTCCACCCTTGAGACTGATATGGAAAGTAGCAACACCTCCCTTACTGAAGCGACAGACCGCATTACCACCCTTGAGACTGAGACTAAGAAAAACGGGACAAAGATAAAGTCTCTCGCTAATGAAAATATCCAAGATACTATAGATGCACTGTCAAAAGACTATAAGGATAGGGTTCAGAGATTTGTTGAGCAGGCCAAAAAGCATCTTGCCGAACTAGACCAAAAAACTGCTGAGAGTCCCGAATGGAATAAGGTTGCTGAACTCGTTAAGCAGCTTGAAAAACATATTACCGCTGAGAGTCCCGAATGGAATAAGGTTGCTGAACTCGTTAAGTTGCTTGAAAAACATATTAAAGAACACATTAAAGAACACATTAAAGAACACATTGAAGAACACATTGAAGAACACATCAAAGAACTAGCCTCAATAAACTCTGGGGATGGCAACGGAAGGGAGCGATTGAAGCGATGGGTAGAAAATTTTTTTTCTAGTTTTGCAGCTAGTTCAGCCATGGAAATTTTAAAGTCTCTACTAATACCAATAGTTTCTGGCTTTTCCGGAATTCCCTTAATCTCATAGCTTGGATTCCTGAGAGTGGCTATTAAGCCCTGCCTACGGCATGCACAGGAATGACGTGTGTGCCTGTGTTCGTTGATGACCGCTAATCCTGCCCTCATTTAATCCTGTAAATCCTGATTCGGGGTTGGATTGCCCTTTCGCCTTTTATCTGCGTTCATCTGCGGATAGTTTTTGTGGTTGTTTTTTACCTCTAGGAAATTTTTACATGCTCGTCCTCATTATCAAACGCCTGTTGTAGATGATTCCCAAAATGGTGATTATTTCATTTATTTCGTTTTCAATTATCCAGCTTCCACCGGGGGATTACCTCACGTCGTATATTGAAATATCAAAACCCAAATAGCTGGAGAGTCGTATGGCTTATAAAACACAATCGCGGGACACGAATCATAGGGTAGAACGCCTGCTCATTGAAGCGTATCGGCGAATGACACCACACGAAAAAGCCGAAAAAATATCCCAACTCTCTCAGGCGTGTACAGACCTTGCAATTTCGGGCATTCGCAGCCGGTATCCCGAAGCAGATGAGCGAGAAATTCGCCTTCGCCTCGGCGCGTTGCGGCTCCCCCGGCAGACCATGATTAAAGCATTTGGCTGGGACCCACACAAAGAGGGCTATTGAGGTGATTTCTGAACCCCTGTGCGTCGCTCTGCAAATGGCTGAAATTTTTGAAAACCTGGATATTCCATATCTGGTGGGCGGGTCAATTGCCAGTTCCATCTACGGAGAGCCTCGCGCCACACAGGATATCGACATGGTTGCAGAACTGAAGAATCACCATATTCAAGCTCTCATTGCAAATACCCAAAACGCATTTTACATCGAAGAAGAAGATGTTATTCGCGCTGTTTCTCGGCACAGTTCCTTCAATGTTATCCATCTCGAAACAATGATTAAGGTAGATATTTTTGTACCTGGTTCTGAAGCGATTGACCGTGAAGAAATGCGTCGTCGAAGGTCGCAGACCATTGCTGGCACGCAATTGGTCGTGGCAACGCCAGAGGATATTGTACTGCAAAAATTGATCTGGTATCGAAAAGGTGGCGAAGTTTCAGACCGACAATTACGGGATGTATCGGGTATATTGAAAGTACAGGGCGACAGGTTAGATTGGGATTACCTGAAGCACTGGGCGGAATCTCTAAATTTGTCTGAATTATTGCAACGGGCACGAGAAGGGTCTGAAGACCATAATGGCTGAATTCAAAATATTTTTATTTTTATTCATCTGCGGATAGTTTTTTTACCTCCCAGGAAATTTTTATATGCTCATTCTCATCGTCAAACGCCTGTTGTGGATGATCCCCACAATGGTTATCATCTCATTCATTTCGTTTTCAATTATCCAGCTTCCACCAGGGGATTATCTCACGTCGTATATTGCTGCGCTGGGTGAGACGGGAGAGACGGTGGATGAGGCGCAGGCTGCGGCACTGCGGGCGCGGTACAATCTCGATCAGCCTTTTATAGTGCAATACTGGCGGTGGTTGAAAGGCATGGTGCGGGGCGATTTGGGGATGTCGTTTGAGTGGAATCGGCCCGTGACAGAGCTGATTGGCGAACGCATTTTGCTGACGTCTATTATTTCGATTGTGACGCTGCTGGTGACGTGGGCACTGGCGATTCCAGTTGGGATTTATTCGGCTGTGAAGCAGTATTCACTGCCGGATTATTGTTTTACGTTTTTGGGTTTTATCGGGCTTGCTACGCCCAATTTTTTACTCGCGCTCGTTTTTATGTACATCGGGTATTCCGTGTTTGGGGTGAGTGCAGGCGGTCTGTTTTCACCGGAGTATCAGAGTGCGGCGTGGTCCTTTGGCAAATTTCTCGATTTGCTCTGGCATTTGTGGATCCCTGTGATTGTGATTGGCACGTCGGGTACGGCGGGATTGATACGGGTGATGCGGGGCAATTTGCTGGATGAATTGCGGAAACAATACGTGATGACTGCCCGCGCCAAAGGCGTGCGCTACTGGGTGTTGTTGATGC
Source organism: Candidatus Latescibacterota bacterium (assembly GCA_965205975.1). Lineage (GTDB taxonomy): Bacteria > Latescibacterota > UBA2968 > UBA2968 > UBA2968 > VXRD01. Next base: position 1,806,726 of record OZ242195.1, on the reverse strand, counting down.
GGTATCCGGTGCGCGTGGCGCTCAATCCGCTCGTCAGTACTGTGGGATGGGTTTTGCCGGGCATTGTGTCTGGGGCGACGATTACGTCGGTGGTGTTGGGCTTGCCGACGACGGGACCGCTGTTGTTGCGCGCGCTTATGAATCAGGATATGTATCTGGCGGGCAGTATGGTGATGATGTTGAGCCTGTTGACGCTTGTCGGTACGCTCATTTCAGACATTTTGTTGTTGTGGCTCGATCCGCGTATTCGCTACGAAGAGGGGGAGCATTAGATGGCTATGCCCAAGCGGGAAGAGGTGGTCGAGCGAGATGTTCAGACCGGGGAAACGGAGGCTTATGCCGCGTCTCAGTGGCAGTTGATGTGGTGGAAGTTTCGCAAGCACCACCTGGCGATGGCTGCGGGTATGGTTATTGTCGCGCTTTATGTGGTGGCTGTGTTTTGCGAGTTTTTGGCGCCTTATACGCTCAATCATCGGCAGGTTGCCTATGCGTTTGCCCCGCCCCAGCGTTTGCAATTTGTGTCGGATGAGGGCGTGCATTTCTGGCCGTTTGTGTATGGGATCAAGGGCGTGCGACATCCGGAAACGCTTCGGAAGTTCTATATCGAAGACCGCTCACAGCGCTATGCCGTACGGTTGTTTGTGCGGGGCGCGCCCTATCGGTTCTGGGGCTTGTTTGAGACGGATGTCCATCTTTTGGCGTTGATGATGGGGGGACGCTTTTTCTGTTGGGGACGGATCATCTCGGGCGGGATTTGCTTTCGAGGATTATTTACGGTTCGCGCATTTCGCTGACGATAGGGCTGGTGGGGGTGACACTGAGTTTTGTGTTTGGTCTGGTGATCGGCGTGGTGTCCGGGTACTACGGGGGTTGGATCGACAATCTCATTCAGCGCGGGATTGAGATTCTCAGGTCTTTTCCGTCTATTCCGCTGTGGATGGCTCTGGCTGCGGCACTGCCTTCGTCGTGGTCGCCCTTGCAGATCTATATGGGCATTACGGTTGTGTTGTCTTTTATTGGATGGACGGGTTTGGCGCGGCAGGTGCGCGGAAAAATTTTGTCGTTGCGCGAGGAGGATTTTGCAACTGCTGCGCTGCTTGCCGGCGCGAGTCGCTGGCGGATTATGACGCGGCATCTGCTGCCTTCGTTTATGAGCCATATTATCGTGAGTTTGACGCTCGCTGTGCCGGGTATGATTTTGGGCGAGACTTCGCTGAGTTTTCTCGGTCTTGGGTTGCGTCCGCCGGTGACGAGTTGGGGGGTGCTGTTGAAAGAGGCGCAAAATGTTCAGGCTGTGGCTTTTCAGCCGTGGCTTTTGACGCCTGTGATTTTTGTGATTATTACTGTTCTCGCATTTAATTTTGTCGGCGACGGTCTGCGCGACGCCGCCGATCCTTATTCACGTTAGGGGATTAGACTTATGGAACTTCGACAGAATCGGGTAAAACACAAGTTGCGACGCGGCGAACAGGCGTATATCGCCGGTGGATTTACGCACGCGGATGATATCGACGCATTTGGTCCCGCAAATTTTGATGGGATATGGATTGAGGGGGAGCACGGCCCCATGGCTTTTGACGAGTTGGGCAATCTCACGCGCGCCTGTGATCTGTGGGGCATGACGTCGATTGTGCGCGTGAATCGCAACGATCAGACGCTTATTTATCGCACGCTGGACAGGGGGGCGCAGGGTATTGTGGTGCCGCATGTGAATACGCGCGAAGAAGCGGAAAATGTCGTGGCGGGGGGTCGGTTTGCACCCATTGGTCAGCGCGGTATGTTCACGAGCCGGCAGGGCTATGGGGTTGCGGATTATTTTGCAAAGGCCAATGACGAGGTGTTGCTCACCATTTTGATTGAAGACATCGTCGCGGTGGAGAATTTGGATGAGATCCTGACTGTGGATCAGGTCGATGTATTTTTTGTCGCGCCTTCAGATCTGGGGGCGTCGATGGGATATATTGGCGATTTGGAAAATAAAGTGGTGCAAAAGACAATTGACGACGCGCTTGCGAAGATTATCGCGTCGGGGCGTGTTGCGGGTACGATGACCTCGTCGGATAATGTGGGCAAATTTGCCGCTGCCGGGGTACAGATGCTGCTGGTGAATAGCACCGGGTGGCTGCAAGAGGGTGCAAAGGCGTTTATAGCGCGGGCAAAAAGACCAAGACGCAGGTCATCATACTCTCGGTCTAAAGAGCAAAGAGAGCAAGATAGAGAGCAAGGGGGTCGGTTTAGAAGGGTGCAAAGGGATTCATAGCGCGGGCAAAGGGAGCCGTGTGATTTGGACAATGTGTTGACCATAAATAATTTGAAGACGCACTTTTTTCTCGATGAGGGAACGGTTCGCGCAGTGGATGGTGTGACGATGGATATTCCCCGGGGGAAGACGGTGGGGATTGTGGGGGAGAGTGGGTGCGGGAAGAGCGTGACGGCTTTTTCGGCTTTGCGCCTGGTGTCATCGCCCGGGCGGATTGTGGCGGGTGAGATTGTTTTGCACCGTCCAGACCGCGAGATTTATTTGACGGATCTGGACGAGGAGGGCGAGGATATTCGCGCGATTCGCGGGCATGAGATTGCGATGATTTTTCAGGAGCCGATGACGTCGCTGAGTCCGGTGCATACGGTGGGATTTCAAATTGTTGAGGCGATTCGGCTGCATCTCGATTTGCGGGGTGAAGAAGCGCGGTCACTCGCCGTAAATATGCTGGATCGGGTTGGGATTCCAGATGCGGATCGACGGTTTGCACAATATCCGCACGAGATGAGCGGTGGGATGCGACAGCGCGTGATGATTGCCATGGCGCTTTCGTGCCGTCCGTCGCTGTTGATTGCCGATGAACCCACGACGGCATTAGATGTCACCATTCAGGCGCAGATACTGGATTTGATGCGCGATTTGCAAGACGAATTTCAGATGTCGATTATGCTGATTACACACGATTTGGGCGTGGTTGCAGAAATGGCAGATGAGGTTGCGGTGATGTATATGGGGCGCATTGTGGAACACGCGGCGACAGAGGAGATTTTTGAAAATCCCAAACACCCCTATACGCAGGCGCTGATGCAGTCTATCCCAGGAATGAGTCAGGCGAGAAAGACGCGGTTGCAAACGATCAGGGGGTCCGTGCCCAATCCCTATACGCAATTGCAGGGGTGTCCTTTCCATCCGCGATGTGACGTGGCGCAGGACGGGGTGTGCAATGCGGGCGATAGGCCAGAATTGTTCGCTGTTGAGGATGGGCATGGGGTTGCGTGTGTGCTCTATGGAGAGGATGTGCGCGATGCGTGAACAGAACGCCCTGTTGCGGGTGCGCGATTTGAGAAAGTATTTTCCCATTACGCGCGGTTTTTTTAATACGGTTGTCGGTCAGGTCAAGGCCGTAGATGGCGTGAGTTTTGATTTGTTTGAAGGGGAGTGCCTGGGGCTGGTTGGGGAAAGCGGATCGGGTAAAACAACGGTTGGGCGCACGATTTTGCGGGCGATAGCTCCCACGGCTGGCGAGGTGTGGTTCCGCAGAGACAGTGAGGAGGTCAATGTTGCACAGGCACCTCATGATGTGCTCAAGTCTCTGCGCCGAGATATGCAGATGATTTTTCAAGACCCTTATGCCTCCTTGAATCCGCGTATGACGGTGCTCGATATTATTGGTGAACCGTTGCTGGTCAATGGAGTTGCAGATCGTCTTGAGCGGGAGACGCGCGTGCGGGAATTGCTCGCTCAGGTGGGGTTGAATCCCCATTTTTTGCGGCGGTATCCACACGCTTTTAGCGGGGGGCAGCGGCAGCGTATTGGCATTGCGAGGGCACTGGCATTGCATCCCAGGTTGATCGTGGCGGATGAACCCGTTTCCGCGCTGGATGTCTCTGTGCAGGCGCAGGTGCTCAATTTGCTTCAGGAATTGCAAGAACAGTTCGGGTTGACGTATTTGTTTGTCGCGCACGATTTGAGTGTGGTGCGCCATATTTCTGACCGCGTGGCTGTGATGTATGTGGGTAAGGTTGTGGAATTGGCGCCGGTTGATCAGCTTTTTCAAAGTCCCGCGCATCCCTATACCGAGGCACTTTTGTCGGCGGTGCCCAATCCAGATCCCAAACGCAAGAAGAAGCGCGTTTTACTTTCTGGCGAGGTGGCGGATCCCGGGGATACGCCTTCGGGATGCGCGTTTCATCCGCGCTGTCCTTATGCTGAGGATCGGTGTAAGGAGGAAGTTCCAGAATTACGCGAGATCGCGCCAGGGCAGGCGGTGCGCTGTCATTTGAGCGATGTATTGCAGTTGGAAGGTATGACGGGTTAGGGCAGACCCGGTTATCTGCCCATCATTTTAATAAGGAGAAAGAGATGAAGGTTGAACACATTGCTTTTGTGGTTGATGATCCCGATGTGGTTGCAAAGTGGTATTGCGATAATCTGGGTATGCGCGTTGTGCGCCAGGGACCGCCACCTATCAAGATGACGTTTGTGGCGGATTCGGAGGGGGAGACGATGTACGAGCTTTATCATCAGCCAGAGGTGGAGACGCCAGATTATGCTTCGATGCACCATCTGGCACTGCATTTTGCTTATGCGACGGAGGATATTGAGGCCGATTTTGCGCGTTTGAAAGCCGCGGGTGCAACAGTTGTGCAGGAACCCGAACCCACGGATGCAGGGGATACGCTGGCGATGTTGCGCGATCCCTGGGGCGTTTGCGTGCAACTGGTGCATCGCAAAGAAAAGATGCTTTGAGGGGTGAGTAGTTAGACTCAATTATTGACCATTATGCCCGTTAATGGTAGATTTAGGCCCGATTCTGATCTGGCGAGGAGGGTGTCGTATGCCTGTTTTGGATGTTGAGAGGCTCAAAGGGGCCTGTACACAGGTGTTTGAAGGCGCGGGTCTGGACGCGAAAGAAGCGCGTCAGATTGCGCATTCGCTGGTGTTGTCCAATTTGATGGGACACGATTCTCACGGTGTGATTCGGCTTGTGCAGTACGTTCAAGCACTTGAGGAAGGGCGCGTGCAGGCCGGGCAGGAGATCGCGGTTGTGCGCGAGGCCGATGCTTCGGCGGTTGTCGATGGTGGTTGGGGGTTTGGGCAAACCGTTTGCCATCAGGCTATGGCGCTGGCTATGGAGAAGGCAAAACAGCGGTCGGTTGCGGTGGTCGAGCTTTTCAATAGCGGGCATATTGGGCGTTTGGGTGAATATGTGGAGGTCGCTGCCGAGGCCGAGATGATTGGCATTGTGATGTGCAATAATCACGGCGGGGGATTGCTTCAGCATCCGTTTGGCGGCATTGACGCGCGCATGTCGCCCAATCCCATTGCCGTGGGTATTCCCACGGGGGGCGATTTTCCGATTGTCGTGGATTTGACCACGAGTGTTGTTGCGGAAGGGAAAATCCGGGTGAAGCGCAATTTGGGGGAATCGCTGCCCGAAGGATGGGTTATTGATGCAGAAGGTGATTCGACGACGGATCCGGCAAAGTTCTACGGTCCACCCAGAGGGGCTATTTTGCCTTTTGGCGGGCTTTCCGCGCATAAGGGCTACGCGCTTTCCGTGGTGGTTGATGTTTTGTCTGGCGCACTCGGTGGCGGTGGTTGTAGCCGCGAGGGCGGGCTTTCCGGTGGCAATGGGGTGTTTATTATGGCGCTGGATATTGGGGCTTTTGTCGGGCGAGATCAATTTCGCGATGAGATGCAATCCTTTGTGCAATTTTTGAAGAGTGCCCGGCTCGCGCCCGGGTTTGATGAAATTTTGATGCCAGGCGAGATGGAAGCGCGCATGCGGCGTGAGAAAGAAGCGCGTGGTGTAGATATAGATGACGAGACCTGGCGACAGATTTGCGAAACAGGACAGGCAGTTGGTATAAACTTAGCTTAAGGAGGGTGGTTTGCCGAAGGATGAACTCAATGCCGTTGTGACACAGCGCCTCGAAGTGACCCCCGATTTGATTATTCTTCGCGTTGTGCCCGACGGATGGGAATTGCCAGCTTTTGAGGCTGGGCAATTTGGCGTGATCGGATTGCCTCCCGAGGCATCCCGCACCGAGTATTCAGATCCTGTCGAAGATTATGAGAAGCCACAGAGAGGTTTGATCCGGCGGGCGTATTCTATTGCATCTTCTTCGGTGGCAACAGAGTACCTCGAGTTTTATATTACCCTGGTGAGGTCGGGGGCGTTGACGCCCAGATTATTCGCGCTCGAAATTGGCGACCGCCTCTGGTTGGGACCAAAAATAACGGGTATGTTTACGCTGCAAGATGTTCCGCCAAATAAAAATGTCGTGATGGTGGCGACGGGCACGGGATTGGCGCCTTATATGAGTATGCTGCGGACTTATTTGAAGGAAAACACAGAGCGGCGATTTGTGGTGTTGCACGGGGCGCGACATTCTTGGGATTTGGGATATCGGTCAGAGTTGGAGATGATGCAAGATTTATGCGCTAATTTTATTTATATCCCCCAGATTAGCCGTCCGGCAAATGAGCATGTGGCGTGGAGCGGATATACGGGCTATGTGCAGAATTTGTGGACAGATGGCCCGCTCGATGAGGTTTGGGGTGGGCATCCCACACCGGAAGATACGCATGTGTTTGTATGTGGTAATCCCTATATGTGCGATGATGTGACAGAAATTTTGATTTCAGAGGGCTTTAAGGAGCACAAGCGGAGAGATCCCGGGCAGATACATATAGAACGCTACTGGTGAGATATGGGAGAGGATATAACGACTGATGCGATTGTGCTGGGTGCCGGGCACAATGGCCTCATTTTGCAGGCGTATTTGTGTCGCGCAGGACTCAATGTGATTTGTCTGGAGCGATCGGATAAACCCGGAGGCGGGCTGGCGACTGTTGAAGACCCCCGTTATCCGGGTTTTTTGCACAATACGCATTCTTTTTTTCATCGCGCTATCACGCAAATGCCGTGGTTTGGCGATTTGCATCTGGAACGGTATGGCGCGCGCTATATTGAACCCGAACTGAATGTGGCGCTTGTGCTGCGAAATGGCGATGTGCTGAAATGGTACACAGATTTTGAACGCACGGAAGATAGTTTTGCGCGGTTTAGCAAGAGGGATGCACAGACACTTCGGCGATGGCGCGATGCGTTTGATCCTGTTGTACGAAATATTCTGTCTGTAGAGGCGCAGGCGCCACCTTTGCCGCAAGAACAGAGGCAAGAGATTCTGTCGCAGACTCGAGAGGGGAAGATGTTGCTCGATGTCAGTACGCTTTCTCCGCACGAGTTTGTGAATCGGGAATTTGAACACCCGGTTATTCGAGCCGGGTTGTTGTTTTTCAATGGGCTGCGCGAAGTGGATTTGCGCGCCACGGGGTTTGGACACCATATACCGGCTTTGCTGGCGAGCAAGGGGAAAGCGCAGATGTGTGTGGGCGGGGCAGCCGGGCTGGCGCGCGCACTAATTGCTGCTATTTCTGATATGGGTGGGGAGATCTGGTTGCAAACCGAACCCGGGCGCATTGTGGTGGAGGATAATTGTGTTAGAGGTGTTGAAACGGTGGATGGCAAGTATATCAAAGCACCTGTGGTTGTGTCCAGTCTGAATCCCCATCAGACCTTTCTCGATTTGATTGACCGCGAGGCGTTGCCCAAAACCTGGCAAAACCGGGTCGAAAAATTTCAGTACAATGAGCTGGCTCCGCTGTTCGCGCTCCATTTGAATTTGAATGAATCGCCGCGTTATCGGGCTTTGGAAAAACATCCGGAAGTGGCGGATGCGCTGATGGTTATTCTGGGGCTGGAACACGCGGATCAATATGTGGATATTGTTGCCCATCACGAGAAGGGGACGATTCCGCCGACTGTGATGTGGGGCGCGTGTCCAACGCATTTTGACGCCACACAGGCTCCTTTGGGAAAACACACGGCGTTTATGTGGCAGAAGTTGCCATTTCACCTGTATGGTGATTCTGCAAACTGGGATCGCCAGCGGGATGCGGTTGGTCGCGATATGCTGGATATGTGGTCTGAATACGCGCCCAATTTGAAGGATTGTGTGATCGATTCTTTTGTTCGCAGTCCTCTGGATGTTGAACGCGCATTGCCCAATATGCGGGAGGGGGATTTGCTCGTGGGTGCGTTTACAAATGGGCAGACGGGGTATAACCGCCCCTTTCCCGGTGCAGGGCATTATCGGGGATGTTTTGAGGGGCTGTATCTTTGCGGGGCGTGCTGCCATCCCGGCGGTAATGTGACTGGGTTGCCGGGGTATAATGCAGCACAGGTTATTCACAGTGATCTGGGTATTACTGCTTCTTGGATCCCTGAGCCTGTGGATGTACGATTGGGGGGATAGGCCTGTGTCAGGACAAGAGGAGTGGGAAGTATTCTAAGATTGAGAGGACAAAGCCGAGGACAGTGAGCAAAAGACAGAGCAGGGCTATGAGAATGGTGATGCGTCCTTCGCGGTATTCTGCACTTGAGACGAGGATTTGTGCTGCGATCCAGCCGCCGATAAAACCGCCCAGGTGCGCCCAGTTGTTGACGCCGCTCATGAGAAAGCCCAGGACGAATAGCATGATGGCCCATTGCCACATCTGTCGCGTCATGAGTGACATCATCTGCGTTTTGTGGTTGCGGCCATATACAATGATGGCGGCAAAAAGTCCAAAAATAGCCCCTGAAGCACCGACGGTTGGGTAGCCTGAGATCAGATTGGAGAGGATAAAGCCGATAGCCCCTGCGACGGTGTAGATGATAAAATAGCGCGCGGGTCCAAAGAACTGCCCGACCTCGGGACCGAGTTGCCGGATCCACAAGACGTTGAACAGGATGTGGAGGAGGCTGCCGTGGAGATATGTCGCGGTGAGTACTGTCCACCAGGGTGCTTCGCCGTGGGTCATACCGAGAACGATTAGCGGGATATTACCGGGGCTTAGCATGCCAAAAAGCCCACCACCCATAGACAGCGCGGCGCCGAGGTCGAGCAATAGACTGACTGCGTAAAGGGCAATACACGCGGTGGGTATCAGGGTGAGGACATCGATGCGACCGCCAAAAAGTCGGTTCAGCGCGGGACCGAGACCCCAGAGATTGGGATTATAAGCGCCGCAATGGGGACATCGTTTCTCATCGGTATTGATGAGGGTCCCACAGCCTGGACAGATCATTGAGGTGGGGGTTTGCATAGGATTACTCGAATTTTGACCAGTTGTTGAGGATGAGCGAGAGGCCCTTGAGTACGCGCCGCATATCGCGTTCTGACGTGTGGCCCATAGCTGCAATGCGAAAAGCTTTGTCTTTGGTATCGCCATAGCCCGGGGCGAGTTGAACATTGAGCAATTTTTTTGCGTGATCGACGAAATCGGAACCCGAGATGTGGTCTGGTAAGAGGATGGCATTTACGGTCAGGCTCTCGTATCCCGGTTTGGCGATGAGATTCAGGTCGTGTTTTTTTGCCCATTCGCGTTGCATGCGGACGAGGCTCTGGTGGCGTTTGAAGCGCTGGTCGCCTTCTCGTTTCATTTCTTCGAGACGCGCACTCAGGCATTGTAAGGTCAGGTCGGCTACGGTCATCGGGGTTTGGGCTGTTTTTGCGCGCGTTCGCCATTCGATTAAGTCGAGGACATAACCGCGGTTTGGCGTGTTGGCTGCGATGTCAAACGCGCGGTCTGATACAATCATGACAGAGCCGATGGTGGGACACGCGAAGTCTTTTTGCAGGCTCCAGAGATAGTAGTCGGGGCGCAGGGCCTCAATTGGTGTATCTGATGCCCCTGCTATGCTGACTGCGTCGATGGCAATCAGGGTTTTGGGAGATGTGTTGCGGATGGTGTCACACATTTCCTGAATGGGCAGCATAACACCGGTAGATGTTTCGTTGTGGGTCAAAAGGGTGAGGTCGTAGTTTTTTGCAATGGCGTTGGACCAGGTCCGAGCGCAGATGCCGTCGCCCCAGGCTGCTTTTAAGATGTCGATGTCGCGTCCGTGACTTGTGAAAACCTGTGCCCATTTTTTTGAAAAAGCACCGATGTCCATGCCCAATGTTGCACTATTGCAAGGCGTGTTGGTGACGACCATTTCCCAGTTGTAGCTGCCGGTGTGGCCGAAGATGAGCGGGGTAAATCCGCGCGGAATTTGAAAGACCTCGCGCAGCAAATCCACGGTTTTTTGGTAGCGGGCTTGAAATGCAGTGGATCGGTGAGAATAGGTCGCCTGATATGTTTGCAAAACCCTGCGGACCGCCGGGGTGAGCATGTGCGGTCCAGGTGCCCAAAGGGCAAGCACAGGCAGGCGCAGGTTGGCTATTTCTCGGGCAAAGGCTGACGACAAGCGGTTTGCTCCACAAAAAAAACCCGTTAATTTAACGGGTTGAGTTAATGGAGCGGGAAACGGGATTCGAACCCGCGACCTTCTGCATGGCAAGCAGATGCTCTAGCCAGCTGAGCTATTCCCGCTCATTATGAGGAACCAAAAATTACAAAAAGGATCATGGCTTGTCAAGGTCATTTTTGCCTTTGTTGGTAAAGGAACTGTTCTTTATTTTTGAAATGAAAAAAAATAAATACACAAGGAGATTAGGGTGAGTGAGGAGTCATACACACTTGCAATAGATATCGGCGGTACGTTTACAGATGTTGTGTTGAGAGCACATACTTCGGGTATTTTGTCTGTGGCGAAGGTGTTGACGCAGTCTCCAGATCCTTCGGTCAGTGTGCTGGAAGGTGTAAAAGAGGTGCTCAATGGGGTGTCGCCCGGCGCGATTTCCCGGGCGGTTCACGGCACGACACTGGTGACAAACGCCCTGATTGAGCGCAGGGGGGCTAAGACCGGGCTGATTGCGACGGCGGGTTTTCGAGATGCGCTGGAGATTGGGCGGGAGGGGCGTTACGATATATACGATTTGTTTTTGAAATTGCCCGAGCCTCTCGTTGAGAGGCGGTTGCGCGTTGAGGTGCGGGAGCGGCTGTACGCGCGTGGCGAGGTGATGACGCCTTTAAACGAAGATGATGTGGTCAAAGCCTGCGAGGTGTTGCGCGAAGCCGAGGTGGATGCAGTCGCCATTGTATTTTTACACGCTTATGTCAATCCCGACCACGAGCGTCGTGCAGAGGAAATTGTGCGTTCTCTTATGCCCGATGTAGGCATTTCGGTTTCGCACAGGGTTGCCGCCGAACTTCGAGAATTTGAGCGCACTTCCACGACTGTGGCAAATGCTTATGTGCAGCCTATGGTGGAAAAATATCTCGCGCGTTTAGAAGATGGATTAAAGGCACTGGGGATTTTGGCACCGCTGCATATTATGCTTTCAAACGGCGGGTCGTGTTCTGTGCAGACCGCGGTGCGTTTTCCCGTGCGTCTCGTAGAATCCGGTCCATGTGGCGGCGCGCTTGCCGCGGCGCATTATGGCAATCGGTCGGGATATCGGCAGATTCTCGCATTTGATATGGGGGGCACGACGGCAAAGGCCATTTTGAGCGAAAATGGGGCGTTTCCTATTACGACTGAATCAGAAGTAGCAAGGGTTTATCGCTTCAAGCGCGGTAGTGGCTTACCCCTGCTTGTGCCCGTGCTCGATATGATCGAGATTGGAGCAGGTGGGGGCAGTATCGCGCAGGCGAGTGAATTGGGTTTGCCCACGGTTGGGCCGCAAAGTGCGGGGGCAGATCCCGGTCCTGCTTGTTATGCGCGCGGGGGGCAGTTGCCTACGGTGACGGATGCCGATCTTTTGTTGGGCTATTTGAATGCCGGGTATTTTTTGGGGGGACAGATGGAGCTAAGTGCGGGGCGCGCTGCGGATGCGGTTGATGAATTTGCGCGTTTTACCGGATTGGATCGCGTGCGTGCCGCACAGGGAATTCACGATTTGGTGAATGAAAATATGGCCAATGCCGCGCGGGTTCACGCTGCTGAGCGCGGGATTGATTTGAATGGGTACGCGCTTGTCGCAACGGGTGGAGCCGGGCCTGTACACGCATGCGGCGTTGCGATGCGTTTGGGGATTGACCGGGTAATTGTGCCGCCGGCTGCGGGTGTTGGGTCGGCTTTTGGTTTGATGCTCGCGCCCATTGCTTTTGATTATGTGCGGAGTTTTGTGTCGCGGATTGCCGCATTGGATCGCGAGGTTGTCAATAAGCTCTATGGCGAGATGGAAGACGAGGGACGCGCGCTCATGCGAGAGGCTGGGATCGATGATTCTGAGATTCGCGTGGTGCGCACGGCTGACATGCGATATGTGGGGCAGGGGCACGAGATAAGCGTTCCCGTGCCTTTGGGAGAGTTGATTGAAAGTTCCGATGACGCGCTTCAAGCAGCTTTTGATGCGTCTTATAAAAAATTATACAGGCGTCTGTGCGATGGGGTTCCCGTTGAGGCCATCCACTGGCGCGTGACGGTTTCGGGGCCAGAGCCGGAAATTTGCGATGTTGCGTCTGTTGGGGACATAGGTGGTCAGGAGGTTGAGGGCCAGCGCGACGTTCTTTTTTCGAAAGGGAAATACGAGACCGCGGTTTACAGGCGAGACAAGCTCGGAAAGGGGGCTGTTTTGCAAGGTCCCGCTATTGTCGAGGAAGTTGAATCCACGACGGTATTGCCGCCCGGATGGGTGTTGCATGTCGATGATACGGGTAATCTGATTCTCATCAGGGAGGATGTAGGAAAAGTGCGAATAGACGAATAGACGAATGGACGAATGGAAATACATATCGGTTTTGGGAGGATGGGTGGGGTTCGTTGATTCGTTGATTCGTTGATTCGTTGATTCGTTGATTCGTTGATTCGTTGATTCGTTGATTCGTTGATGATTTTTTATATGGAGGATGTATGACGGGGCGCGAGATCGATGCAGTTGAGCTGGAAGTGCTTTGGAATCGCCTCATTTCTATTGTGAATGAACAGGCTGCAGCACTGATGCATGCTTCTTTTACAACGGTAGTGCGCGAGGCTGGCGATTTGTCTGCGGGGGTGTTTGACCGCGCGGGTAATATGCTGGCGCAAGCAGTGACGGGGACGCCGGGGCATATCAATACAATGGCGAATTGCGTGCGGCATTTTGTGAAAGCATATCCGATTGATACGCTGAAGTCCGGCGATAGTTTGCTCACCAATGATCCGTGGCTGGGGTCGGGGCATTTGCACGATATTACGGTTGTTACGCCTGTTTTTTACCGGGACAGGGGCGTGGGGTGGTTTGCCAATACCTGCCATGCAATGGATATTGGCGGTCGTACGCTGGGAGCCGGTGCGCGTCAGGTGTATGAAGAGGGCCTGAATATCCCTATTATGAAATTGTTTGATGAAGGGGAGATCAATCGCGATTTGATCGCCATTGTGCGGGCAAATGTGCGCGAGCCAGATCAGGTCGTCGGCGATTTGTACGCGCAGCAGGCAGGGAATGATGTGGGGGCTGTCAAGTTGCTTCAGGCACTGGAAAATTACGATCTCGCAGATCTCGAAGGGTTATCGACACTGATTTTGGATCGGTCAGAATCGGCAACCCGAGAGGCGATTTCGGAGATTGCAAATGGCGTTTATGAGGATGAGGTGAAACTCGATGGGTACGATAGACCGCTGGTTATTCGCGCAAAAGTTATTATTAAAGATCGCAGTTTGGTAGTTGATTATACGGGCACATCGCCACAGGTGGATCGCGGGATCAATGTGGTGTACAATTATACGCATGCTTATACGACTTATCCTTTGAAATGCGCCATTAGTCCGCATATTCCCAATAATGAAGGCAGTTTTCGTCCCATAACAGTTACGGCACCTGAGGGATGTATCTTAAACGCGCAATTTCCATGTGCTGTGGGCGCGCGGCACCTCGTTGGGCATTTTCTTTCACAACCGCTGTTTGGGGCACTTTCTCAGGCGATTCCCGATCGCGTGATTGCCGATGGGTCGGCTGGGCTTTGGAATACGCAGTTGGAGGGGATAGGGCGCACGGGTGAACGCTTTGCGTATATCTTTTTTTCCGCGGGTGGTATGGGTGCGCGTCCCGGCGATGATGGGATTTCGGCGACGGCTTTTCCCAGTGGGATTAAGGGCGTGCCTGCCGAAGCGATTGAGTCCGTGTCGCCGGTAATTATGCACAGGCGCGGGTTGATTCCCGATTCTGGTGGTGCGGGTACTTTTAGGGGTGGTCTGGGGCAGGAGATGGTGTTGTCTGTTGATTCCGAACATCCCGCGCTGCATTCGTGTATGTACGATCGCACGCGCTATGCACCGCGCGGTTTTTTGGGGGGGCGCGATGGCAGGTGCGGCGAACTTTTTTTGTCGGATGGCACTGTTTTGCCGCCAAAGGGGCGCTATGATCTCCAACCCGGTCAGTCGGTGACATTGCGTATTCCGGGTGGTGGAGGCTATGGGGCACCTTTTGAACGCGATCCCCAAAGGGTGCTGGAGGATGTTAAACAGGAGCGGTTGTCGATTGAAGCTGCGCGAGATGCTTACGGCGTGGCGATTACGGCTGATCTCGAGGTGAATGTTGAGGAGACCGCTGTTTTGAGGCAGAAAATAAATGACTGAAAAAAATAGCCAGACATATTCCCCCGTGGCATTGTGGCTGGCGTGGAAGCGCATTTTTGCTTTTGCCCGGCCATACTTGTTGCGGCTCGTCCTGGGGCTGGTATTTACCGCGTTTTCCTCAGGTGTGTGGCTGATGATTCCGCTGGGCTTGCGGTCGCTTTTGGATTCTGTGTTCGAGCAGGGGGATAGACACCAGTTGGATTTGCTGGCGCTTGGCATGCTGGTGCTTTTTGTGCTTCAGTCGCTTTTGCATGTGGGCAGCCATTACTGGATTTCCTGGGTGGGTGAGCGCGTGGTGACGGATCTGCGAAAGAAGGTTTACGCGCATTTGCACCTTTTGGGACTTCGCTTTTATGCCGATCACAGGTTGGGCGAACTCATGTCGCGTCTAACCAATGATGTGGGGGCCATCAGAAATGCCGCGACGGGGGCTATTTCGCAGGTTTTGATGACGGGGATTATGACTGTCGGCTCTGTGGCGGCTATGGTTGCTCTCAATTGGCGATTGAGTCTGGTGGTGTTTGCTGCTGCGCCGGTTGCCGCTGTTGGGGCGCGCTATTTTGGACAGCGCATCCGCGAGTTGTCTCGCACGGTTCAGGATCGGCTGGGCGATACGACGGCGATTGCCGAAGAAGCCCTGTCGGCTGTGCGGGTTGTCAAGGCGTTTGCACGCGAAGTTTTTGAGGTGAAGCGATATGGCGAAGCAAACGAAGATTTGTTTCGCACATCGCGCTATCGCGTAATTATGGAAGCGGTTTTTTCGGCTTGTATCGCGTTTCTTTTTATGCTGGCGCTGGTGGTGATTTTCTGGTATGGGGGCACAGAGGTGCTGGCCGGGCGCTTGTCGGCGGGCGATCTGGTGGCGTTTATCTTTTACGCGATGAATATTTCCCGGTCTGTGATGGGGATTTCGCGTCTTTATGCGTCTTTAAATTCTGCGGTGGGTGCGTCAGAACACATTTTTGAGTTGCTCGATACGCGACCGGAGATTGCCGATAGTGATAGTGCGTTTCCGCTTGCAGATGTTCGCGGTGCTGTGGCGTTTGAAGATGTTTGGTTTGGATACCAGCCCGACCGCCCGGTGCTCAAAGGGATTTCATTTGAGACCTTGCCAGGGCAGACGATAGCACTTGTGGGGGTGAGTGGCGCGGGAAAGACGACGCTGATGAATCTGATTCCGAGATTTTACGATGCGACTTCTGGGATTGTGCGCGTGGATGGCGTGGATGTGCGCGATGTGCAGATTGTATCGCTGCGCGAACAGATTGCGCTGGTATCACAGGATGTGGATTTGTTCGGTACTTCCATTGGCGAAAATATCCGATATGGGCGATTGGATGCGACGGACGATGAGGTCGAGCAGGCAGCCCGAGATGCGAATGCCCACGATTTTATTGTGGATTTGCCGGAGGGGTACGGTGCGTTGGTTGGGGAAAAGGGCGTGAAATTGAGTGGGGGACAGCGGCAGAGGGTTGCGATTGCGCGTGCTTTGCTGAGAGATGCGCGCATTTTGTTGTTGGATGAAGCCACTTCATCGCTGGATTCGGCTTCAGAGGCACAGGTGCAACAGGCTTTGGAACGGTTGATGGCGGGACGCACGACGTTTATTATTGCACATCGGTTGTCAACAGTACAACATGCAGATTGCATTCTGGTGCTGGATCAGGGAGAGATCGTGCAGAGTGGAACGCATGGGGCGTTGTTTGCCCGGGGTGGGCTTTATCGCGAGTTGTGCGATTTGCAATTTCGGAATATGGAAAAAAAGCAACCACAGATGAACACAGATAAACACGGATGAAAGGCTGGTGAGGCGGTGCAGTTGCCTGCCTGTGATGGAGGCAGACAGGTACACCACTCCGTTGATAAACTGCTGGCGCAGTTGTACCCCGCTCCGTCTATTCGTTGATTCGTCTATTCGTTGATTCGTTTTCCATCTGGATCTGGTCAATCTGTTGGTGGAGGTCTTGCACTGCTGGATAAATTTGTTTGTGTACGCGGTTGTAAATTGTGTTGTAGAGCGCGACCTGATCGGGTATGGGGTAAATGGTCTGCTTGGGGATGTCGAGCGTGTGCAAGGCATCGGCGACGTCCGCGTAAACACCTGTGTCCAATCCCGCGAGCACTGCCGCACCCAGAGCTGTTGCTTCATCCATTTCGGCCAGGGCGATGGGCTGGTTCAAAACGGTGGCTTTGATTTGCATGAGGAGTTGGTTGCGTATGCCACCGCCGATTGCGACGATATTTTTTGTTTTGGGCACACCGGGATGAGATTTGGACGTGTCGATAATATGGCGCATTTCCATAGATAGACCTTCGAGGATTGCGCGAAAGAGCGTGCCGCGGTTGGCGTCGGGTGTCAGGCCAATAAATGTTCCGCGCGCTATGGCTTCTGCATGGGGCGGGTTGGTAAAGCGCAGTTGTGGAAGAAAGCCGACACCCAGGCTGCCGGGGGGCGATTCGCTCGCTTCGGAAATTAAGGTGTTATAGTCTGCGCCTTCGCCAAATAAACTGCGGAACCACTCGATGCTCGCACCACTTGTGAATAATCCGCCGAGGAAGTAATATTGGTGGGGTGCGACGTGCGCGCCTATGGTGAAGTTTTGGCGGCCTATTTGCGGGTCTGTAAGCGGCTGGGAAATGGGCAGGCACATGGCTTCTGCGGTGCCCAGAGAATTGAGCATTGTTCCCGGTTCTGTAACGCCAACAGCAAGTGCGCCGCAAATATGATCGTGTCCTCCAGCGCATATCCGCGTGTGTCGGGGCAAGCCGATTTCGCGTGCGATGTCGGGAAGGATGGGACCCAGGTTTGTTCCTGCATTGCAAAGTGGCGCGAAGAGATTTGGAGAAATACGGACTTCACTGAGGAGATCATTTGCCCATTGACGCCTGTGGAGGTCAAAAGCAAGGGTGCGAGAGGCGAGGGAATAGTCGGTGGCGGGTATGCCCGATAGTCGGAAAGCAATATAATCGGCAGTGTTGAGCCAGGTGGCGGTTCGCGCAAAGGCTTCGGGCTGATGTTCGCGTATCCAGAGGATTTTGCACAGGCTGGAAATGGGTTGTAGTGGAAGCCCTGTAAGCGAGAAGAGTTTGTCTCGATCAAAGGTTTTTTGCAGTTGTTCGCATTGCGGGCGGGTGCGCTGGTCAAACCACGCAATTGCCTGACCGGTTGGATTTCCGCTCCTGTCGATTGGGACGCCTGTTTCGCCGATGCTCGCGGTGGCTATGCCAGTGATGTTGGCGGGATTGTCGATTTGTGCAACAGTATTTTTCAGGACGCCGCATACGGTTTCCCAGAGTTCATCGGGTTTGTAATACGCCCATTCTGGCTGTGGATGGTGTGTGGGCGTTTTGGCCTGTGCGCGTGCGATTTCGCGACCTCGATGATCAAAGATCAGGGCTTTGATATTGGTGGTTCCAACGTCGATGCCGATGAGTAAAGGGTCGGAGGATGTTTTTGTGTTCATGGTTGGCTCTTTTTTCTGATGATAGGGCGGGTTAGGGTTATATTATATCGAAGCATTTCAGTTGTCAAAGACAAATAGATGTTTTACCAGAGAAGGAGCGATGAGATGGATAAGATTGGATTTGTCGGTCTGGGGATTATGGGCAAACCTATGTGCCACAATCTGTTGAAAGCCGGTTTTGATGTGACATTTTACGCGCGGCGAGACGAGATTGTGGCGGAGATGGAGGGCGCGGGGGCGACTTTTGCGCCTTCATCGCAGGCGGTGGGCGAAATAGCGGATATTATTATTACGATTGTGACGGCTGATCCCGAGGTGCGCGAGGTTATTTTGGGCGATCAGGGGGTTTTGGCCGGGGCGTCGGAAGGCGATCTCATTGTGGATATGAGTACGATTTCGCCGCTGACGATTCAGGGTGTGGCAGAACAGGCATCGCAAAAAGGGGTTCGCGTGATGGATGCGCCGGTGAGTGGTGGCGATATTGGGGCGATTAACGGTACGCTGACTATTATTGCGGGCGGGGCAAAAGCCGATTTTGATCGCTGTCAGGGGATTTTTGACGCGATGGGCAATAGCGAGAATATTTTTCATGTGGGGGATGTTGGGGTGGGGCAAACGGTTAAAATTGTGAATCAGTTGCTCGGCGGTATTACCATGGCTGCGATTGCAGAGGGGCTTACCCTCGGTGTTAAAGCGGGTGCTGATCCCGAGGTGATGCGGCAGGTGATTAGCGTGAGTTCGGGCGATTCGTCGGCTTTTCAGGCGCGCGTTGCAGATTTTGTATTCAAGGATGAGTACGCGCCGGGGTTTATGCTCGATTTGATGAAGAAGGATATCGGTATCGGCGTGGAGATGGGCCGCGCGATGAATGTGCCCGTGCCCCTGGGAGCTGTGGCTTATCAAATGTATGCGGCCGCCAGTAGCCTGGGTGCTGGCGCGCTCGATTTTTCAGCCGTGACAAAGACTATTGAGACTCTGTCAGGTATCAAGATCAGCGATGGATGATTAAAGACTGGACAGGGTGCGCGGTCTGCATTATTTTTTATAGTTGATCAGGACCGCAATTTTATTATTACAGGAGGAATAAATGGCGATTCCACAGGAAGATTATTTAGGCATTACAGATTACAAGGTCGTGGGGACGCGGCCCGTGAGGCACGATGGCGCGGATAAGGTGACGGGCAGGGCGATTTACGGTACGGATCTCAATTTGCCCGATATGTTGCATGCCAGAGTTTTGCGAAGCCCGCATGCGCATGCTCGGATTAAGTCGATTGATACGAGTAAGGCCGAAGCACTTGAAGGCGTGCGCGCAATTGTCACGGGGCAGGATTTGGCGCTCAATGCCGAGGAGCAGTTGGCCGATTTGGGCGAAGAGGTGGTGCGGGTTAAGGATATGTGTGCGGCAGTACTGGCACGCGAAAAGGTGCTCTATCAGGGGTATCCCGTGGCGGCGGTGGCGGCGACTAATGTCCATATTGCCGAAGAAGCGCTGGATTTGATTGAGGTAGAGTACGAGGTGCTGCCCCATGTTCTGGATGTGCGGGAGGCGATGGAGGATGGTGCCCCTCTGGTGCATGAAGATCAGAGAACCCGTTCGATGGGCGAGCAGAGCGAGAATTTCAGCAATGTGGCGTCGCATTTTCGCACGGAATTGGGCGATATCGAACAGGGATTTGCCGAAGCCGATGTGATTGTCGAGCGCGAGTTTCTCACGGATATGGTGCATCAGGGCTATATCGAACCGCAAAATGCCACGGTGTTGTGGAATGCCGATGGCGTGGTGACGATCTGGTGCAGCAATCAGGGCGCGTTTGGCGTGCGGGATCAGACCGCGAGAATTTTGGGCATTCCCGTGTCGCAAATTAAGGTTGTGCCCCTGGAGATTGGCGGGGGATTTGGCGGCAAGATCAAAGCGTATCTGGAACCGATTGCCGCGCTGTTGTCGAGGAAGACCGGGCATCCGGTGAAAATGATTATGAGCCGCACTGAGGTCTTGCAGGCGACTGGTCCAACGTCGGGTTCGTGGATTCGGGTGAAGATGGGCGCGACCAATGATGGCAAGCTCGTGGCAGCAGAGAGTGAATTGGTTTATGAGGCGGGGGCTTTTTCCGGCAGTCCCGTGGGCGCGGGCGCGCGCAATATGCTGGCCCCTTATGTTATTCCGCATGTTCTGGTGGATGGTTATGATGTTGTGAACAACAAGCCTTCCTCTTCGGCTTATCGTGCGCCGGGCACGACAAATGCGGCTTTTGCCGTTGAAACTGTGGTGGATGAGCTTGCAGAGAAATTGGGGGTCGATCCGCTGGAATTTCGGTTGAGCAATTCTGCAAAAGAAGGCACGCGCCGCGCAGATGGTCCCGTGAATAAGCGCATTGGGCACGAGGAATGCGTTCGCGCTGCGGCTTCTTCTGACCACTATCAGATGGCACTCAATGGGAAATATCGCGGTCGCGGCGTGGCGTCTGGTTTCTGGGGCAATGGAGGCGGTGTTTCGAGTGCAGCTGCGAGTGTGAATGACGATGGTACGATTAATCTGGTGGAAGGTTCGACAGATATTGGGGGCACGCGTACGTCGGTTGCGATGCAGATGGCAGAGGTGCTGGGTATCTCAGAACAGGAGATTCGTCCGCAGGTAGGCGATACGGATTCGATTGGTTATACGGGTGTGACGGGTGGTTCGCGCACGACATTTGCGACGGGTTGGGCGGCTTATAAATGCGCGCAGGATATCAAAGAGCAGATGATGGCGCGTGCGGCGATCCTTTGGGAGATTTCTGAGGATGATGTCGAGTTCGATCAAGGGGTGTTCCAATCGAAGTCCGATCCGTCGAAGTCGATTACGTTTAAGGATTTGGCGGCCAAGCTCGATTCAACGGGCGGGCCAGTGATGGGGCGCGCCACGGCAAAACCCACAGGTGTTGGGGGGGCTTATG
The DNA here is from genome assembly GCA_965205975.1 of Candidatus Latescibacterota bacterium. Lineage (GTDB taxonomy): Bacteria > Latescibacterota > UBA2968 > UBA2968 > UBA2968 > VXRD01. Next base: position 1,785,852 of record OZ242195.1, on the reverse strand, counting down.
CGGTGGCGATTGTGGATGTGGAGGTCGATCCCGATACGGGCAAGGTCGATATTTTGCGTGCGTCGATTTTCCAGGATGCGGGGAAAGCGATTTATCCTCCTTATGTGGAGGGGCAGATGCAGGGCGGCGTGGCACAGGCGATTGGTTGGGCGCTCAACGAAGAGTATGTGTACGATGAAGATGGCATTTTGCGGAATAGCAGCTTGCTGGATTATCGGATGCCAACGTGTCTGGATTTGCCGATGATTGATGCGCATATTGTCGAGGTTCCCAATCCGGGGCATCCTTATGGTGTGCGCGGGGTGGGAGAGGTGCCGATTGTGCCACCTACAGCAGCGGTTGCCAATGCGATTTACGATGCTATTGGCCTGCGTCTGACAGAGTTGCCCATGTCGCCTCCGCGCGTGTTGGAAGCCTGGTGGGATAAAAACGGTGGGAACGGCTCGGCCTGATCCGCTGATAAACAGGAGAATTACAATGCAGATTCCAACACCTGTTGATAGCAAGCTGGCGGAAATAGACGCCCGGTTATCTCGCGTTGAAGGCATAACGGAGCAAATGAATACGCGCTTGACCGGCCTGGATCAAGGTCAGCGTGATTTGTCGAATCGCGTTGATAGTATGACGACTCGGGTTGATAGTATGACGACCAGGATTGATGGCTTGTCAAATCGGATGCTCACATTTTTCTGTTGGCTTGTAGGGATTCAGGTCACAACATTGCTGACACTTGGCACGCTCATTTTGTTCAAACTCGAATAGGCGAGAGAAATAGGAGTGTTGACATGCCTGAAGTGTGGATTCCCTCGCTGATGCGCAAATTGACCGATGGCCAGGAGAAGGTGGTTGTTGGTGGTAATACCTTGCGTGAGGTGATCGAAAATCTGGATGCACAATTTCCCGGTATTAAAGATCGGGTGGTGTACGAGGATTATCGGATTGCACCTGGACTGGCTGTTGCGATTGATGGCGTTGTCACCGAAGAAGGGTTGCGGACACAGATACCCCCCGATAGCGAGGTTCATTTTGTAACGTCGATTGCGGGTGGGTAATGGGAATGATAGGACAGGCGTGAGGAGGAATGATATGTCCATATCAAAACCACGGTATAGCAAAGAGGAATTCGCGCGACTCGGCGATGAGATTTATGACCGAGACATAAGGCCTCATATTGAACCTGCCGATGAGGGTAAATTCGTGGTTATCGACATCGAGATGGGAGAATATGAGGTTGATCGAGATGAACTGGCTGCATCTGACCGGCTTCTTGCCCGCAGATTAGATGCACAAATGTGGACAAGACGTATTGGATCCCGGTATGCTCGCCACTTTGGGCTTTAGTAAGAGATACACTACTACAACCTTGATTTGGAGAATCATAATGCAGATTCCAACACCTGTTGACAGCAAGCTGGCGGAAATAGATGCTCGGTTATCTCGCATTGAGGGGATTATTGAGCAAGTCGCAACGCGCTTGACTGGCCTTGAGCAATCCCACCGTGATTTGTCGAACCGGGTTGATAGTGTGACGACTCGGATTGATGGCTTGTCAAATCGGATGCTTACACTGTTCTGTTGGCTTGTGGGGATTCAAGTCACAACATTGCTGACACTTGGAACGCTTATTTTGTTCAAATTGGAATGAAAAACGCTTTTTCGGATAGCACATTCAAACAGCCCCATGATTGAAAGGTCACGGGGCTGTTTTTGTATGGGATAGATTTGAAGTCACACATTACTTTCGTCATCTCTGTGGGGATGTGTCAAAGTCTAATTCAGCGAGTAGCTGTCGTCAATATAGAGGGCCTGTAGTTGAGTGGCTTAAGGCGAATCTGATCTAATGAGGGCAATGGGAATGCAGTCAAATTGTCGAGTTCTTGCTATTTCGGCTTGACCCACAACTTCAATTCGGCCAATGGCGGGAACTTCGTCGGCAACAAACGCACATCGAACGGGGCGTTCACTTGATTGAAATTTTCGAGGTTGGTATCCATATGACCCATCTCTTCACAATAACGAGCAACGATCTTGATATAACGTCGCAATAACAATATTGAGGGGAAAAATCCATTTGACTTTGCCCAAACCAGCATATCTCGTCCATGCTTGGAGCTATTGCACGAGCGGCACGCCCAGATCAGGTTGTCCGCTTCGTCTGGACCTCCACGCACTAGAGGAACGAGATGATCAACCGTCAGGTTGTCCCTGTGACGGCAGTAGTAACATGCTTGTGGCATCGTCATCTTCAGGCGTTCATCGTCGTATAGAGAACGCATAGCTATCTTCCCAGACAGCAATCCATGGTACGTCCTGTTCCGAATGACGTGATGGACCACCTTGTATTTAGTGACACCATGTTCAAGTGCCGCGTGAGCCCTTGCAAGGTTCGCGTATGACCAAGCGATCTGTTCGCGAACCGTCGTCGGATCTGGTATGGCCATGTTTTCGTCTCCATATTGATTTCTAGGCTGTCGTTAGAATTTTCATGAGAGTGTACTTGCCGTCTGATATGGTACAAAATCATAATCGCTGTTTATTTATGAATCCAAGTTTGCGTCTTGGTACTGGATGGCTGACTGCTGAACGCTAACTACAAAACCGCCGTACCATTTCTGAGAAGGTATCCACAGCTTGATGGAGTTGTTCGATTTCGATCCATTCGTCAATGGTGTGCGCCTGTTGAATATTGCCGGGACCGAGTACGACGAGTTCCATGGTTTTGCCAAAGATCATGCCGTCGGTGCCATAAGCTACGGTTTTGGGCTCACCCTTGTTTGTGACGGATAGGGCTTCTTGCACGATGCGAGATTCTATGGGGGTGTGGAGTGGGGCGAGGCCGTCGTAGATATCGACGTGGACTCCGCATTCTTCGGCCAGTGTTCTGATTTTGTCGAGCAAGGGCGCGAAATCCTGTCCCGGCATGGGGCGCATGTTGAGGGTTGCCCCGCTTTCTGGCGTGGTGATGTTCGATGCTTGTTCACCCCCATGTATGACGGTGTTGAGGGTGGCGTGTGGGGGGGTGAAGGCGTTGTTGAGGTATTTTTCGTCGGTTTGGAGTTCGCGGTCTATGGCGAGCATGTCGTTGAGGAAGGGGATGAGTTTGTGATTGGCGTTGATGCCTGTTCCCATGCTGCTGTGCGTGGCTTTTCCCGTGGCTGTGACGCTGATTTTGACCGAGCCTTTGTGGGCGTGTACCACGTCGAGCAGGGTCGGTTCGCCAATAATGCCGTAGCGCACGTTGGATTCTTTTAATACTTCGGATTTTTGGGCGATGACATCGGCGCCTCCGCAGTTGATTTCTTCATCTCCGGTGACGACTACGTAGATAGGTTGTGTGAGTTCGTCGATGGAGAAACGGCTTGCCGTGGCGATCATGCAGGCGACCGAACCTTTCATGTCGGCTACGCCGCGTCCGTAGATGCGGGATCCCTTTTCGACGACTTCAAAGGGGTCCCAGGCCCAACCTTCGGCGGGTACGACGTCGTTGTGTCCCATCAGGGCGAGGCCACCGGTGCCATTTCCTTTTTTGCCGACGAGGTTCAGTTTGGGAACGCCGTTTGGGTCTGTGTAGGGAATGCGTTCAACCGCGAGGCCAGCTTTGCGCATTCTTTCTGCCATGGCATTTGAGCAATCGACGTTGCTCAAATAGCTGGTTGAGTTGAAGGATACAAATTCGCGCGTGAGTTGTATAGGGTCCATAAGGTTTCTTTCCATATTTGAGTCAGAAATGGATGAATGTGATAGCGGATGGGGAAATATACGTTGGTGTGACAAATGGAGCAATAGATTCTGCAACAATAATCGCTATGACTCTACGGTTGCCAATTTTTTTTCTCGGACGTAGATTATACCGATCTCAATTCGGCCTATTGTGGCGTGAAATCAAACTATCAGGAGCAGTGTTATGGCTTTTTCAGCACATGGTGTGACACATAGACCAACGGTTACGGGTACGCGTGGTATGGTGGCGTGCGCACATCCGCTGGCTGCACTATCCGGCGCGCGGATGTTGCTCGAAGGGGGTAATGCGTTTGATGCTGCGGTTGCGGTTGCCGCTGCGCTCAATGTTGTAGAACCCTATATGTCTGGTATTGCGGGGGTGGGGTATGCGATTGTGTATGATGCAAAAAATGACCACAGGCGCGTGCTGGATTATTGCGGGCGAACGCCGTATCAAGCGCGTGCCGAGTTGTTCGATGGATCGGCGGATAAAGATGCTGGGCCGCGTTCGTGCTTGACGCCGGGTGCTTGTGGTGGCTGGTTGGAATTGTTGGAACGCTATGGCACGATGGCGCCAGCACAAGTATTTGGGCCTGCGATTGATCTGGCGGAGAACGGGTATGCTGTGACGGTGAGGAATAGTCAGTCGATGAGTAGTGGAGGGCGGTTGAACGACAGGGGGGAGCGGGTTATTTTGTCGCGTGGGCGCGGACCTCTGCCGGGGGAGATTTTAATTCAAAAGGATCTGGCGCGAACGTTTCGGCGGGTTGCTGAAGGAGGAGCAGAGGTTTTTTATCGCGGCGATCTCGCGCGCGAAATGGCGGAATATATCCAGGGAGAAGGCGGCTGGTTGTCCGAGCGCGATCTGGCGGATTTTGAACCGGAATGGGTTGATCCGATAGCGACGACTTATCGAGGTTATGAGGTGTTTTGTCCGCCGCCACCGAGTGCGGGATTTCAGATTCTCGAGACGCTCAATATGCTGGAGGGATACGATCTGGCGGAGATGGAACACCACTCGGAGCAGGCATTACATCTGTTCATCGAAGCTGTGAAGTTGGGCAATGCGGATCGGATAGAATACGCCGCAGCCCCGCAGGCTCCTGTTGAAGGATTGCTGGCGAAGGGCTATGCGGAAGAACGCCGAAAGCTGATTGGGAATCGCGCGGGCGTGCATCGGGGCGAGTGGTATCCGGCGACGAAGTTGCCGGGTGAGATTGAACCGGGCGATCCAAAGGCATGGCTGAATGAATGCACGACACATTTCGATGTGGTTGATGGCGATGGCAATGCCGTGGCTATAACCCAGAGTTTGGGGTCGGGTTTTGGGTCCGGAGTGATGATGGGTGATACGGGTATGTTTTTGAACAATTTTATTCGATGGGGCGATCTTGTGCCCAATAGCCCAAATTGTATTGCGCCCTACAAAAAAGTGGATATGTGCCTGTCGCCGATGCTGGTGTTTCGAGATGGCGCACTTTTTTCTGCGTTGGGTACGCCGGGAAGCTGGGGGATTCAACAAACATCGGTGCAATTTTTGACCAATGTGCTGGATTACGGTATGAATATACAGGCGGCGATTGAAGCACCCCGGTTCCGTATTGAAACTGCGGGTACGCAGGTGTCCATTGAAAGGCGGATGTCGAAGTCTGTTCGGCGCGCGCTGAAAGCGCGTGGGCACGATGTGAAAGTGTTGCCCGATTATTCACCTGTTTGCGGGGGTGCGCAGGGTATTGTGGTGGATACAGAATCCGGCGCGCTGATGGGCGGCGCAGATCCGAGGCGCGATGGATATGCGATAGGAATTTAGTCCGTAAAATACACGAGGAGAATAAATTGCTGGATTCATTTAAGCTTGAAGTTGAGCAGATCACGTATGGTCCCAAACATCACTTTTTTGGGTATATCGGTCAATCGCAGACCATTCCCTGGAACCAGAGCGGTCGCTATATCGTCGCATTGCGGAATGATTTTCAGGATCATATGCCCGGGCCTGGCGAGGCGGCAGATGTGATTTTGATCGATACTGAGAATGAGCATGCGATCCAGGTGGTTGATCAATCGCAGGGATGGAATCCTCAGCAGGGCACGATGTTTTATTGGAATCCCGAATTGCCGGAGACGCAGTTTTTCTTTAATGATCGCGATCTGGAGACGCAGAAAGTTTTTACGGTTTTGTTCGATATTTCCAGAGGTAAAAGGATCCGCGAATATCGCTATGAGGATACGCCGTTTGGCAACAGCGGCGTAGCGCAAAATGGCGGCTATTTTCTGGGATTAAATTACGCGCGCATGGCGCGTCTGCGGTTGGTGACTGGGTATCTCGGCGCGGCGGACTGGACCGAAGGGGTTGCACATCCCGAGGACGATGGGATTTTTAAGGTTGATGTGAATACGGGCGAAAAAGAGCTGATTGCATCTTTTGCCCAATTGGGAGATGCGTTGCGGGATTACCACCCGGAAGTTGAGAGCAAGGAGATGTTTATCAATCATACGCTTTGGAACCGGGATGATGATCGGATTTATTTTTATGCGCGAGGCAAGTTCAATAAGCGCGAAGCGCGGCTCAATGTGCCTTTTACCGTGAATCCCGATGGTAGCGATCTGACCATACAGAAGGTTTTTATTGGCGGTCATCCCGAGTGGTTGGAAGGGCATGAGATTCTCGGTCACAATGCCGATGATCTGGTGGTGTACGATACCGATGAGCAGAAAATTGTACGGACGCTGGGGGATCAGTCCGTTTTTCCAGAGCCTGGCGGAGACAATGCGTTTTCTCCAGACGGAAAGTGGATCATCAATGGTTCGGGACCAAAGTGTGGAACGGTTTATGTGATGTATCGCATGGCTGATGGGGTATGGGCGCGAACTGAGCGATACGATCAGGGGAAGTGGATATCGGGGGATTTGAGGAGCGATCCCGCGCCTTGCTGGAATCGCACGAGTGATCAGGTGCTTTTTCCATCGATTTCCCGAGATGGGACGCGCCAGTTATTTGTGATTACCCGAAGATAGGAATGGGATTATGAGAGAGAGCGATACGCGCTGTTTTGCGGGTTTGGATATTGGGGGGACGAGTGTAAAATCCATTCTCGTCGATGCTTCTGGCAATTTATTGGGCGATATGGTGGAAGTGCCCAGTCGCGTCAAAGATGGGTATGAGGCTACGTTTGTACAGCTTGAGGAAGCACTGAAGTTATTGACGGGTCGCGCAGGGAGGCGTCAATCGGATATCGCGGGTATTGGGCTGGATGTTCCCGCGCCGAGTAGCAGTGGGGTGATTCGGGTGCAGGCCAATCTGGGTGCGGATTGGGTGGGGACGAATATTCGCGGCGAGTTTTCTACGCGTGTGGGTGTGTCTGTATATATGACAAATGATGGCAATGCAGCGGCGGCTGGTGAATACGCGGCGCGTCCGGATTCCGATGCAGGCCTTTTGCTCGTTGCGCCTGGAACGGGTCTGGGCGGTGGATTGGTTTTGTCCGGTGGGCAGATTTACGAGGGGGCAAATGGCCTCGCGCTGGAAGTGGGGCATGCTTCGGTTCCGTTTCGGGAGGTGGATGGGGAGTTACCAGATTGTTCGTGCGGGCTTACAGGGTGTGCGGAGGCTTGGGTATCGCTTATGGCATTGCGACGCAGGCTCGGGATTGAATTAGCAGGGGATAAATGGAAAGATCACGCGCTGAATGCTTCTGACGCGTCGATTGAGGAAAAGGCGTATCAACTCCGCGATTATGCGGAGAATGACGATCCACTCGCGGTGTCGCTTTTTAAGGAGCAGGCATTTATTCTGGGTTATGCGATAGCGAATTGGGTGCGGTTATTCGATCCGGGGCTTGTGGTGATCGGTGGGGGACTTTCAGAAGCGTCTTTTCGCGATCGGTATATGGCGTGGATAATCGAAGGATTTCAGGATGGGTCATGGCCGATCTATCTCGAAAATCCGTTTGATTCTCAGGCTGTCTCAACGCAATTCGAATGGGCGCGCGGCGGCGATTCTGCCGCTGCACTGGGTATGGCTTTTGTCGCGAGTGAGGTGTTTGGATAGGTGGTATGTGGCTAAGACGGAGAGAGGCGAGGGCCAAACAGTCCCTCGCCTCTTGTTTTTTCATTAAAAGAAGAATTTGAGACCCGCGTAAATCCGGTCCATGTCGGTGGTGCGGTTGTCGGTAAAGATAAAGTCGTGTTTGTAGTCGAGTCCGATACGCACCCTTTTGTGGAGGACGATGTCTATACCAGCACCGGGGGCCAGACCAAAGTTGCGACTGCCCTCATTGGGCGCATATAGCCCGGCGTTGAGCGAGACGTGGTACACAAAGGGGTCAAAGGCGTAGGCAAAACGCGAGCCGAGGCTGAAGATGGACATGTCGCGGTCGGAAAGATAATTATAGCTCGCCTGAATGCCGAGCCACTGGTCCATTTCGACGCCGAGATCAATCCCGTAGAGAAAACCCGTGCGCGTTTTGTTGACGTCCGTCAGATCAAAAAATCCGGAGCCAAAGGCGGTGTTGAGATAGACGCGATGACTCGGGCCACCAAACGGGTATCCCCCTTTGCCAAATTCGCTTTCTTCCGCCCCATCAGTGCGGCCAGTTTGCGCGCTGGCACTGCTCCCCAAAAGCAGAGCGATTGCGAGTGTGTAGAACAGGTGTTTCATGGTTTTGCTCCTTTCTTGATCAGGATTAAAGGATGGAAGGATGTGCAGAATACCCAACCGCCCAACCTTTAATTTTTTTATGCTCAACCTAATAATCCCAGGCTTTCAGCGCAATTACAATCCGATGCTGCGCTTTTTGTAGGCTTTGCGGATTTCTTTCTCGTCTGTCCATATAATTTCTGATGAGACCAGGTCCGTCAGTTGGAAGGTGGCTTTGTAGTAGATGAGTTTGTCTTTGCCCACTTCCTGCACGTTCGCGCTGAGTGTGCCCGTGAGGATCAGGTCTGATCCGGTCTGTTTGCCCGGTGCTTTGGCCTGTGCGGGATCGACGTAGCCCGATTGTTGATATTCGTATTCTGTGGCGATGTCTTTGCGGTTGGTGACATCGACAAAGCGTACTTTGCCGCTCTGGATCAATGCGGTTTTGATTTTGTCAGAGAGGGCCACCATATCGATGTGTTCGGTGGTGCGATTGCGCATTTTGCCGAGCATGATGGCGGGGTCGGGCCTGTTCAACGGTGCTTCGAGGATTGAGTTGACGACTTTTTTGGCGATGAGTTGCATGTCGTTTTCATTAAAGCGGTCGTCGAGCAAGGCAATGGTTTTGGGATCTTCATACGTCCCTTTTGTAAAGGCTCTGGGACCAGCGCATCCGGTTGTGAGGCCGATCAGGGCGATTGCTGCATAGGTGATGAGTTTCATGGCTTAACTCCTTGTTGAGAGGTGAAGGCGTATCTTACCGCCATTCGCATTCCATGCGCGTGTCAATCATGTGCCATTTGTCCGGCAGCACTACATCCTGTTTGTAGCGAATGTAGGCGCGGCAGTCTTGAATGGGTGAACTGACTGGATAATCCATTTGATATGTTTGAACCCGCGAGAGGTCTATCGCCGGTATCTCGTCGATTTGATGGATGCCCGGGCGCGAAGATGTAAAAATTCGTACGGTTTTGCTGCCGTGTGTTTTGAGTGGGATTGTTCCCGAGAAGGTGACGCGTCGAATTTTTCGCGGGAGCAATGGGTCTGTGGCATCGATCAGGGTGTCTCTTTTCCACTGTCCGGCGAGCACTGTGTTTAAGTCGGCAGTGAAGACGCGCTGGATCTCGCCGTCGGGAATGATGACGTAGAGAAAGCGATGGCGCGCTGTTTGGGAATGCCCGTCAAAGGTCAGGTAAATGGTGAGGTTGAGTGATTGATTGGGCGCGAGCGCGTGTTTGGAGATGGCCTGTATGACGACGGACTCAAGACCGGCTTGTTTGAGCGCGATCAGCCCCTCAGCAGACGCATCGCCCGCATATCGGCGCTCGGAAATCATCTGCGCGATTTGATCGGGTTTGAAGTCGCTTTGTACCAATTGCAAAAGGTCCTCACGGGTGAAGGGGAGTTGGTCCGTGCGTTCATAAACCGCGGGCAATTCTCCGCCGTCCCATTCGACGAGGTTGACGACAATGCCCCGCGTGGGCGGCAGGTCTGATTTTGCCGCGTTTGCCGTTGAAACTAATAAGCTGAGAACGACGATCAACAGAAGGCTTTGGTATGAAAATTTCATTGTGTTCCTCCTTGTGGAATTATTGATAGACCCTGTGATTCAAGAACGTGCGTTGGCTGGGCTTGATTTCGATGTTGGTAAATGTTTCGGTTTCGATAATGCGCCCGTTGGCGTCGAGTGCTTCGAGTGTGATGGTGTGGGTGCCGGGTGGCAGTTCGAGGCGGCCGATTTGTATATTGTGGGGCAATGAAACCCAACTGCGCGTGTCGGCGATTTCGGTTGAGATGTTGAACAGGTTGACGAAGAAACCGAGGACTTCATTTTCGTCTTTGGCCTCTCGGTGGGCTATGTATTTCACAAGCCCACGTGCAATTGTTCTGATCATAATCCTCGGGTAGTGATCACTGAGTGATGTTTTTGCAATTGCGGCGTAATTTTGGGCGATCTGCGTTTGAATGGTGCGGCTTCCTGCGCGTATGAGAATGCGCTTTGTGCGCGGGGCGATGGCTTCGTATTTGGGAAGGACGACGCGCAACCAGTATTCGACATCGCGAATGGGATATACGCGGTGACGACGGTGTGAGATTTCAGTGGCGATGGAAGATACTTTGTCGCCCTTGCTGCGTTTGATGTCTTCTTCGTAAATGGGGAGATCTATTTCCTCTTGCACTTTGCGGGGGATAAAACCGATTTCAGAAAAGATTACGAGTTCGCCATTGCCTGCGGGCGGTACAAAGGGCGGGGTGTTGAGGGAGGCAAAACGCATGTCGGTTCCTTCGCCATTGAGAATGTTATCTATCTGTTTGAGGTCTTCGGCGACGGTTTGAGGTGGGGCGGTGTGGAACTTTTTTTCGTAGTATGAATAGGCATCTTGTGCGTGTTGGTAGGAGACGCGGGCATCGTTGAGTTCGCCAGTGGCTTCGTAGAACAGGCCGGTGATGTAGTGAATGAAGGCGTCATTTTTGTAACTCGCCTGCCCATTGTGAATGGCGTATTGGTCGAGTTTCAAATTGGCTTTTCGGCATTCGACAAGGGCGTCTTCAGGAAGGCCCAGATACCAGTAGTTCAACGCGCGATAGTAGTAGATAGCAACCATTTCAAAGCTATCGCCCCGGTAGTTGCGTATGGCATCGTTGGTCAAAAATGCGGCGGCTTCTCGGGAAACAGAGCGGGTATAGAGTCGATCTGATAGCCACTCGGCTTCGGCAAAATAGCGATTGGATGTTTCGTAGTGGCCCTGATAGTGGGTGAGGAGACCATTTTCGAGGAGATAGAGTAATTGGTTACCTCTTTTTCTCGACTTTTTGATTTTTGCACGGGCATCTTCGTAATTGCGCGCGCGCAGGCTCGTGCGAAAGTCGCCTGAAAAGTGAGAATATGTTGTGCAGCCGTGTAGCGAGACTGCTATCAGAAGCACTGTGTAGTAAATTGATTTCACCGCGCATTTCTCCGTTGAGGTTTTTGCGTGCGGTAAAAGTGTTCTGCAAATAGCGTGCCAATTGGGATAAATTTTTTTAAGTTATTGAATTAAAATGAGATATAAATAGATCGGTGAGGGCGGGATATGTGACGCTATGGCACAGGTGTGAATTTTTACAACAGTTTGGAAGGCGGTGAGACGTGAGGTATGAGGGGGATAGGGTAGGGTCGTCTTACCTTTTATCTGTTTTCTCTATTTTCAGTTGCTTAATCGTTGTTTCTACAGGTAAAAGGGGATCGGATATATCATGGAGATTTTCTATTTGGACTGAAACGCGCTGTTTTTTTTGGAGAGAAAAAAAGGCGTCCATTTGGGCGAAGTTTTCCGTTGGGATGAAGATTTGTTGTGTTAAGAGCGTCTGATCTGCAAAGATTGAAACCCTGATGCTCGCCTGTTCGCGGAATGCGCTCAGGCGTTTTACTGTGAGTCTTGTTTCGTATTCACCAAAGACAAAACTTTGTGATCGTTCTGGGATCGCAGGTTTTTTTGCTTGAAATGTGAACAGGTATTTTCCGGGTTTCAGGTTGTAAGTCGGGGTTGTTGTGACGCCTTCGCGAAGTGTTGCGGTATTGCGGATGTTGATTTGCACGCCTGCGGGAGATAGCTTGCAGGTATCAAATGCAATAACACCGGGGTGCAATGGTTCGTGTGGTATTTGATTTGCGATGATCAGCGAGGGACTTGTGGAAAATACATCGAGCATGGTTGCGGCATTTTGTTTGATATAACCCTTTCCAATATTTTGACTGATGTAATTGTTGTCGATGTATTGCAGAATATGCTCGCCGGAGATTTTGTCGATGATTGCTTGTTTGGCCTGTATTTCCTCCTGGTGATAAGTGTAAATCTGAGATACTTCGGCTGGCAAGACATAGTGTGTGCGGTCTCGGATTTGTTCCGCGCTCATTATTTCAATGGGTTGTATCGCATAGTCGTATTTTAATCTGTCGAGGTCTTGTTTGTGAATACGCAGTTCTCTGGCAAAGACGACTTTTTGCACATTTTCCATCGTGTTGAGAGCATCTATGACTGCGCTTCTGGTATCTCTGGTGTTGTGCAATACTATGCCTGTTTGATAGGCGTCATAAGCGCGCGGTAGTAAAACGAGCGAGGCTGCAAGATATACAATCGGAATTGGTTTTTTGAGCTTTGGGTAAAAGTGCACCAATGCCACATGCAGATTGTGAAAAGCAACACCTGCAAAAACGGCGATAAATGGGTACACCTGTATAAAATTGCGGTGGAAATTGACGGTCATGTCGCTCATAAATAAAAGATAGATCACGGGAAATAATATAATCAGGAGCAATATCGGTCGGGAAATTGTCCCCGCCAGACCGATCGCAAACAGGATGGTGCCGGTTAGTCCGATATTTTGGTAAAATTTTTGTATCTGAAACGCAAAATAATCCCATCCAGGGTTGATTGTAGCGCCTGGGTGTCCCGTGGTTTTGTAGTATGTAATTTGATGTAAAATGTCTTTGATAAAAGTTGGGAAGTCGAGAATTGCATAGGGCATAAAGAGAAAGAAAGTCACCGCAGGTAGGCAAGGGATCGCGAGCCAGTAAAATTTTTGGCGCGAGATTTCATCTCGATAAGACATCCAAATCAGCGATGCAATGGGCAGCAAAATAGCCAGACCCGAATTGTATTTTGTCGCTGTGGCAAATCCGACGCATATTAAACTCAAAATGAAATAGATGATTTTTTTTTGTTCGATGAACAAAATGGAGCATAGGGCGACAAGCGAGACAAATAGGGCGACTGGTGCGTCCATTGTTACAAAGCCCGAATGAACGATGTGGATAGATAGAACAGATAAGAAAAGGGCCGATATGATGCCCGTCCATCTGTTGCATATCGTCTTGCTGATTAAATAGGTGATAAATACTGTTGCGGTGCCCATTGTGGCAGTCAAAAAACGATTCCAAAAATAAAAGTTCGGATGAGATATCGTCCAATGCCAGCCAGTATCGGCTGCAATACGTATGTTTTCTAAGCTTGATAACCCGCCTGTGAGTGAGAGATGAATACGGTATAATTGATCAATCAGCAGGTTCAAATAAATCATCAGGGAACCATATTTAAAAAAATGGGGGTTGTAATCCCCCGTTTTCATTATCTGAAGCGCGTTGCTGGCCGTAAGCGGTTCATCCCAAAAATACAAATAGGGCAAACCGATGTTTAATTGAAAATATCGAAGGGTAAATGCAAAGAAGATGACCAAGATGATGATAGATGTGAAATAGTGCTTCACTATCGCATGGTGGATACCCGAGTATCGCTTATTAAAATTGGCTTTGATGGACGCGATAAAATCACTCATGGGATAAATCCTTTGCGCGCTTTTGTGCGATGAGTAGAAAATTCCACGCATCGCTCTCCACGCGGTGCAAGCGATCTAAAAATAGAGCACCGAGTTGGACGACAAAAAATCCAACGCGCACAAAGGGGATTAGAGGGCCGCGTTCAAAACGCGCCAGATAATAACAGAATCGCGTCCCGGCTGTGACCCAAAATCCCGCAAGCGCTCGCGTTGTATGGACCGTCAGACCCGATTTCTCAGCGAGATGGCGCAATCCATAAGGCGTAAAGCGAAAATAATCGTGGGGGACTTCGTGCAAACCCCAAATATGGGGTGCGGTGAGAATCAAGTAGCCATTCGGTCGCAATACGCGTGCCATTTCATCAATCGCCAATTGGGGTTGCGGCACATGTTCCAGGACCTGATTGCACAACACGGTATCGCAGGTCCCATCGCGAAAGGGGAGGGCCAGCACATCGCCCCATACGTCGGCGCGTTCATATCGCGTGCGTCCTTTTTCCAGGCCGATGTATTGTTGTGCGTGCGACCCAAAAATGCCGACATAAGGCTTATTGCCACATCCTGCATCAAGCAATTTCCCACTCACAAACCCTTTTATTTCGTCCATTATCTGGCGCATTGTGCGGTGAATCAACCAGTTTTTGCCAAATAGGCCAACTGGGCGTCCATCACATTCATCGCCTTCCATATCCACGCGCGACAATCCCCTCCACGCACCAATGGCGAGACACGCAACACCAACCAGACTGATCCAGTGTCCCAGGGCGAATACGAGGGCCAGACCACCCAAAACAATGCCTGCTAACCACATCAGAGCGACTGCTGCATGCACTGGTAGCCCCCATTGTATCAATCGCTGTGCGACGTGGTCTCGACTGGGTCGGACAATGGACCGACCTTTGGCAAATCGGATCGCACTGATAAATACTGCTTCAAAGATGGGTAGGCCCAGGGCGACCAAAGGTCCGATGACGCCCATGAGACCACCAATATGATTTGCGACAACTACAGCCATACCACTCAGCAAAAAGCCAATTAACAGGCTTCCGGTATCGCCCATCAGGATACGGGCGGGATGAAAATTGTGTACTAGATATCCCAGGAGTGCACCCGCTGTTACGAGTGCCCAATCGCCAGCACTTATCAGCCACAAACTCAGCGAAGCAATGGTTCCACTGCCCGCCGAAAGGCCGTCTTCCATGTCCAGAACATTGAACGCATGGCACATCCAGACCATCCACAACGCGGTCAGAGGGGCATCTATCCAGATAATATTTGTGAGATGGATACGCGGCCCAAGCCAGACGGCAATGCCTGCGACTGCGAGGGTCAATGCAAATTTGTGTAGCGGCGCAAAAGGCTTCCAGTCATCTAAAATGCCGATAAATGCCATCCCCACAGCACCGATAACGAGGCCTAATGGAAGCGATTGAGGCAAGAACCAAAAGCCACAAAAAAGAGCGGCCAGCAAAGCTGTACCGCCCAGAGTTGAAACAGGCGCATCGGGCGCATCAAAACGGCGTGCTATCAGGCGTGCAACCGCCGTGAATAAAGCCGATAGAATTGCGATAATACCAAATAAGATAACAGGCGTCATAGAAGTGTGGAACGGGGTACAACTGGTCGCAGTTCAGACCAGTTCACGGTGAAGTAGGAAGTGTGAAAGGATGGATTTCAAACTTCAAACTTCTTTACTGCTGCGATGACTTGTCCAATTTCGTTTTCGGTCATGCTTGGGAACAAGGGCAGCGTGACCAGATCGCGCCACACAGCATCGGTGACAGGCAAGTCTGTGCGATAGGGTTTGTACACTTCAAATAAATGGCAGGGTTTGTAGTGTACGCCCGCGTCGATATTGTGCTGTCCCAGATGATCTATCAATTCATCGCGTTGGGACACGCGTGCCACATAAGCGTGCATTGCACTGCGAACATGGGGTTTTTCTACAGGTGTTTGCATCCAGTCGAGGGCGGCAAATGCACGTCCGTATTCCAAAAAAATCTCTCGGCGTTGTGCATTGGCTGACTCCAATTTACCCAATTGTACCAGCCCAATTGCCGCATTGAGATCGTTCATATAGCATTTATAGCCGAGTTCGCCTACTTCGTATTCCCATCGGCGCTCTGCGCCATTTTTTCGAAAACGATCATAAGTGCCGCGCGAAATGCCCATCCAGCGCAATTTTCGCGCGCGTTCGGCGAGGTCTGAATTATTGGTGGTCAACATCCCACCGTCACAGGTTGACAAATTTTTGCGCGCATCAAAACTAAAACACGTCACTGTGCCTACACCGCCGATCATCCGATCTTTGTAACGCGCGCCACTGGCGTGTGCGGCGTCTTCCACAACTGGAATCCCGTGCTGGTTTGCAATGGATAGAATCTCATCCATGTCGCAGGGATGTCCGGCAAAATGCACGACCATAATCGCTCGGGTGCGCGGCGTGATTTTGGCGGCAATTGCATTTGGATCGATATTGAGTGTTTCGGGATTGATGTCGCAAAATACTGGCGTGGCTCCGTTTTGCAAAATTGCGTGATTGGTTGAGACAAAGGTCAGCGGTGTGGTAATGACCTCGCCCCCTTCGATATCCAGTATTTTTAGAGCCAACAGAAGTGCTGCAGAGCACGAGTTGACAGATACGGCGTGTTGTGCCCCTACATAATGGGCAAATCGCGCTTCGAGTTCTTCGACTTTTTCCCCGGGACCAACCCAACCGGACATCAATACCTCGCGGACAGCTTCGACTTCTGCGTCGTCAAACCAGGGACGAAAAATGGGAATCATGGACCTTCCTCCACAGCACCGTGAGTTAGGATAAACCAGTAAGCCCGCAAACGCGCTTGCGCTTCTGTGCGATGCCTGCGTGCAAATAAAAACACACTTCCCCAGAGTAATGTGCGCAACGTCATTTCTACAGGACGCAGGAGCCTGAGTAAGCGTGCGGCCCATTGTCCCAGGTGTTTGGAAATAAAATAGGTATAAGATGCTTCGCTGACCACGAGCATCCGCGTCAATGCCTGTTTGGAACTTTCGCCCCCAATGTGTATGCCTTCAGCGTCGGGCAAATATATAACCTGCCAACCCGCCCGGTTGATGCACAGGCCGAGATCCACATCTTCGTAGTACATAAAAATGGCCTCATCCAACCCGTTGACAGCATCCAGCACGCGGCGGCGAACCGCGAAACACGCCCCGGTCACCCAGGCTACAGCTTCGGGTTTGGAGGGCTTTCGTCGCCGAAATTTAAGCAATGGAAATATTAGATGCAATAAGAATTTACGACAAATTTCGTCTCTGAGTCTGGGTGTTTCACCGCATGAGGCGAACACCTGTCCATCCGGGTCTTTAAGCTTTGGCCCCACCAGGCCCACATTGGTGTGTGTGTTCAAAAATTCCACCATCCTATTCACTGCATCTGGTCGCAGCACGACATCGGGATTCAGAGCCACGACTATCGCGCTATGCGAGACAGCCACACCGCGATTCACGGCACGCCCAAATCCCAGATTTGCGCCGGTTTGAATCACGCGTACGCGATCACCATAAATTTCCAATACCTCCAGGCTGTCGTCAGACGATGCGTTATCCACTACGATCACATCGAGATCAATTCCCTCCTGGTTGATCAAGGCGGCAATGCACTGTGCCAGATTTTCTCCGGCATTCCAATTGACCACTATTGCTGTTACGTGCTCAGGCATCATTTTTTTCCTCTGCTACCAGCCGCGCGATAAGTCCCAAAAATGTCGCATGGATAAAGATCAACCGATTGGCAAAGAGGGTTGCATCTGCCATACCATAGACGAGGAGTGCAGCGTAGATAGCGATAAATGCCGCACAAAACAGACGTACGCGAGCATCGGAACTTCGTTGGAATAATAGATACGCACGCCAGAGGGCAAAACCAAAGACCCACAAAAACGCCGCGATGCCAACCAGCCCCATTCGCATCCCAATCGTTAAATAAACATTGTCAACTGCACCTACTGTCAATATCTGTGGCGGTGGCGGAAATGTCACCAAAGAAGTCACAGTTTCACCGTGTCCGCCGCCGAGTAAAGGGCGCTGACGAATTTTTTCCAGTGCATTGCCATAAGATATCAATCGCCCACTTATGGCTTCGACGCTACGCGTTACGCGGTCCAATGCGATATCACTGACGGCAGCACGGGTTTGTTGCTGAAAAATATACCCTATCGCCAGTAGCAACAGGGGGATCAATGCCACGACAAAAAGACGCGACAGGCGTCGGGGTGGAGCCTGTTTATCCAGTGCGGTCAACGCGACCAGGCTACCCAGCCCTACGAATAGGGAAATCCACATGCCCCGACCCATTGTCAAAACCAGGGCCAGCCCGATAGGCAATATCGCGCCCCACGCCCATGCTCGTCTATATGCCCGTGCTTCAAATAACAAAATGGCGGCGATGATGAGCATGCCCATTGGCAACACAATGCCTTCGAGCCGTGCGACTCTAACGAAACCACCCGCAATGTCCGTATCCACCTGTAAAAGGAATTCAAACAAATACTCGATGCCGACAATTGCGGCGATGAGCAAAAATAAATGCAGGAATGTGGAGAATCGCCGCACATCCAAAAACCATGTTACCACAAAGAACAACGCGTAGTACAATGGATAGCGCACGTCGCGTAACATTTGCGAGATCGATTGTCCGTAGATCAACCCCAATAAGCAGGAAAATACGACCAGCCCCAGCAATACGCGCATTGGTCGATCCAAAAACGTATGCCGTCGCCAATTCCATCGGCCTTCCAACAAATAGTTGAGCCCGGCAATGCCCATTACCACGACGAGAAGGCCTTCATAAAATTTGAAGTCCAGAGGCAAGGTCAGATAGTCTTCGTAAAACCAGGAAGGCACAACCGCGGCGGTGAAACACAAATAGAGCACTGATAGCGTGAGAGAGCCAAAAAGTGCGATCGCCGACAACAAGCTCAAGACGAGAATCGCCGCAAGCGCGTCATTTACTAAAAACGGCAGTGCAATCAACAATATCTGCCCAAAGCACACCAGAACCAGCAGGTGAGGTTTTGCAGGGTCAAAAAAATCTGCTCGAAGCGTCATCATAAAATAAAAAAGGTTCCAGTAGTGAGGTCTTTATTCAAAAATGGATTGCTTTGTTCGCGTCTCAATTATCGTCGAACAGGAACAAGACATAGCAGGGTATCGAATAGCCAGTTGGGCAGTGATGCGAGAAATAGGTATATGAGTCCAGCAAAAACGACCCAATTGGCAATCTCGTCCAGAATAAAAATGTAAGATCCCAAAATACCCTGTATAAACATTGACCAGCAAGAAAATAAAATGCAGGCCAGGATGATCCGAAGAATACGCAAAAGTCGGATATCTGCGACGGGCAACCATGCAAAGAGTTGGGGAATTGTAAAAATGAGAAAGATCATCCGGTAATTCCAGTTGCTGGCGAGCAAAAAGCTGCCGATGTAAATACACGCTCCCACTCGAAATGGACTGATATGTATCCCCGCAACCGGGCGAGGCGAGGTATTTTTGTTAACCAGCGCGTAAAGCGAAATCAAAAAGATCAAACCGGCGATGACGTAAAAAAATATCGGTGCTGCCGCAATTATCCCTGCGCGCAAGTCGGGGAAAATCGCCCACTTTTGCAGGTTTTTTTCAATCATCAGGGGCAGAACATATACGCCATAAGCACCACTGCGTCCTCGAGGTGTTACACTGTAAATTTGCCGAAAATCATCGAGTGATATCCAGCAGTAGGCCAGAAAAAGCGCAGCAAGTGGCATTAGAATTCGCCAGAAGTCGCGTTTATCTTCTGTCAAAAGCTGTGCCAATCCAAAAATTGGAAATACCTTCAGCACAGCTGCGAAGAACATAGCGACTGATCCCCAAAGTTTCGAGCGATCCCCCAACCTCAATGCCAGTGCTACGACAAAAAAAACAACGAGATCGTTGTTGCCAGATTGTAGCCCAAAAATCGCTGAAGGTGAAAACGTCACAGCCCCTAAAAAGAAAGCTGTTTGGGTATCAATTGTTTTTAAAAACAAAAAAATTCCGACAAAGAACAGCAGGATAAAAGCCCCAGCTAAAATTACCAGGTGATCGCTGTTGATCGGCAGCCAAAACAGGCATTGCCAGATTCTTGGATAGTTCATCTCTCTATCATAAGGATCTGCGATGTTTTCAAACATCGGATCGTAGCCCAAGGCATGCGATTCGGAACCGGTTATAATGGTGTGTGAGTCGGGAAAAATAAGAGGCGTTTGCGGCATGTTCCAAAACTGTCTGAACGATGAAAACCCGAAAACAGCAACCCATAGAGACAAAAATAAAATGCCACAAACGACGATATATCGCAAAACCCGATTGCCGCGTATGTGCATTGCCACGCGCATTTACAATTACCGTTCCGTCCCATTAATCCACTGTACGCATATCCACGCAGCAGGCGCGCACAAAACCGCATCAATAGGTAGCCGAAAGCGTGTGTGAGCAAAGAATACCATGTGCAATAGTGACATGCAAATTATCAGTAGAATAAGCACCAGACCTTCGGGCCTGTGGCGTTGGATAAATGTGCTGGCAAGTCCCAGTATCAGGAGGGGGGTACAGGAAATCACGGCAATTGCATTGTACAATGGCGGTTCTCCCGGAACCCAGGAGCACCAAAAATAGAGCAATTTGTCAATGCTCAAACTCAGATAGTGCAGTGGTTGTGCGATTATCCACTTCAGCACAATGCCTGCGACGCGGCGGTCGGCTGTTGCGCCCTGAGATGTGTCGGCCAGTGTGTGATAAAGTGCCAGATAATCGATGCGATTGTCGTAAACACCGTGTCCCTCGGGATGTGCCCCCACCAGCAAGTTGATTCCCAAATTTGTCGAGATGGGAACGAATTCGCCCGAGATGATATGATTGCGCGCTGTCCACGGCAAAA
The DNA here is from genome assembly GCA_965205975.1 of Candidatus Latescibacterota bacterium. Classification (GTDB taxonomy): domain Bacteria; phylum Latescibacterota; class UBA2968; order UBA2968; family UBA2968; genus VXRD01. Next base: position 1,765,240 of record OZ242195.1, on the reverse strand, counting down.
TAATCAGGCAAAGTACGCCGATTACAGTTAGTACACGCGCTGTTTTTTGTACAGGTGTCAGGCTCGATTTTCGCCACCAAAAAAAGAAAATAAGAGGCAGCCAGGGCAATAAAATGGGCTTGCAAAGTGCGGACAGCCCCACAATCCCGCCAAATACCATCGCCATTGTGAAGGTGCTCTTTTGCCAAAATTGAATACAAGACACAAAGCTAATAGTCGTCAGCAAAATCAGAAGGGTTTCGGCCATCAATACGCCAGAAAAAAATACAAATAACGGATAAATAGCGAACAAACCCGCAGCGAACAAACCGACTGCAACCTTGCCCATTTTACAGCCCAGAACATAGATGAGATAGCATGTGATTGTGCCCATGATGGCCTGGACAATCCGCACCAGGACGAGATTATGACCAAATGTACGATACATGCCCGCCAGAAATAAGCCGTATAATGGGGGGCGGTACATTCCAGTATCGGGGTGCAAAATCCCCAAGGCGACATAAGCCTGCCCGAGGCGATCCCAGTGTACCTCATCAGATGCATTGGTCAAATCGGATTGCGTCAACCCAAAGCCTACGCGCAATAACAATGCGAATGCGAGAAGGCCCCACAGGCACTGGCGATGACTCATTTCTCTTTTCCGATCAATAGAAGTTTACATCCATTGTCGCTGTCCACTCATGCCCCGTTGTTCTATTTTGCGGGGTTATAATACGATGGTGTTGATACTGTATCTGTAAAATCCAATTTGTCACGGGTGTAAATTCCACGCGGCCACCTATTTTTTGGTATGTCTCCACATCGCCCGACATAAAGTCTCGCGTGGGGGCATCCTGTAACCGACGTCCCAGTTGTGCATTGCCTCCCACATTGACAATTGTTCCATCTGGATTTACTGGATTTTCACCTTGCCGCTCTTTTGCAAAAGTTAAAGACACATTCAAGCTCGATGAAAAGCGGTGTGTCACTTGCGCAAAATATCGGTCTGCATTTGGTCCGGTTGGATAGCCCAGCAGGGTGTCGTAGTGTTCATACGTATTGATGTCAAAATTGTGCGCGTACACATAAGGCTCCACGCGCACGTATTCGGCGCGCACATCAGTATCTCGCAAGCCCATCGGATCAACCCAGAACGCACCCACTTGAAAGGCAAACTGGTTGGAAAATGCATCGGGATCAAATTTGACCATATCGTCGAAAAACCACGCGCCGTAAAACGTCAGTCCCGTCCGGATGCGAGCCGATATATCGGCTCCTATTACGAGATTGTCGCGATTTCCCAGGTGATTTTGAGTTCCGGCAAATACGGCCACCGGCAGAACGTAGAGCAGCTCAAATCCCCGGTCACCATATACCACGGCTTCGTGCAACCCAATTCGCACTTTTGAGAACGCAATCTCCAGTCGGTGCGCGGCCAGTCGCTTTTGTCGCAAAAAAATACGCACATGCCCATTGTCGATCCACCGTCGCGTTGTGTCGATTAATCCCGGGCGGGCGCGCAGTGATGAAGCGATATGGGTATAGCGCAGTCGGCCGCGAGATGCCTGCAATCGAAACAGGCCATAAGAAGGCGCATTGTTGGAGATCAATAAATTCCCCGTGCGCCCAGGCCCCCAACTGAGGCTTCCTTTACCCGCATCTATACGCATCCATGAATTTGCCCAGGCCAGTTGAAATATACTTTCGCGAAAATCTGCCTTTTTGTCCTTGAGTTGTACGTCTTCAATGGGGTGAGCCAGCACATCTTCTCGGCGAAGACGCGGTTGGTTGCTCCATTCGCGGGCCTCAAAGTGGCGGGTATAAAATCCCAATGTGTGGAATCGCCCGCGCACAGAACCGCCGATATGGGTTTGAGACGCGGTCTCGTTCACAAATCCATCGCCCCTGCGTGCAATCACCTGTTGCCGCACCAGCGGTTCGATGATGATGGATGTCGCAGAATCGCGCCAGGTCCAGCGGGGTTCGCGTGTAAAAGCCGCGAGATTTTCCAGTTCTGCGATATATCGGTCGGTGAGGTCGCGCTCGGTTGCCGACATAGATTGATTTGATACGGCGGAGAGTATCTGTGCAACTTGTATCCGGGTCAAGGGCCGCGTATCGGGCGCGGCAATCCAACCTCGCGCATTCAGGCGATCTAACAGGGAATACACGGGATGTCGCAGCGGGATATCGGGTGAGGCATCTTCGCTGATTACTGGACTGACTATACAGAAAAACAGCAGGATGCACCTGAGCAATCTGAGTAGCAAGTGTATATTTCTCATGATGGTTAGAAAAAATAAAACAATCTCTCTGAATTTGGTTCAAAGCGCGATACTTGTCAAGCATGGCGCTTTTTACGGCGTGTTTAGCTCTTGACTTTACAGCAGTCATGGGCTATTTTTCGCCTCTTGTAAACAGCACCTGATACAAAACTTTAGACAATGCTTCCAATGCGAAAAAATGCCTCTGCATGCGATGACTGCGGTCTTTGTTCTTTCGGGCAAAACAGTGGGGAAAGCGATGCGATTGACCGCATTGCACGAGAAGTCGTACGTCAGATACGCGGTGGAGACAGCAAAGATATTCCCGTTTCCGTAGGTGTATCTGCTCGGCATGCGCATGTTGATGACGAAACCTTGGAGATCCTTTTTGGTGCAGGTCATACCTTAACGCCTTATCGCGAGCTTTACCAACCGGGTGCTTTTGCCGCCGAGGAAGTCATTTCCGTTGTTGGTCCCCGGCTGCGTGCGATCGAGCGCGTGCGGATTCTCGGTCCCAGTCGCGACTATAATCAGGTTGAACTCGCCCGAACAGATGCCATCTATATCGGCGTTGATCCTCCTGTGAGGGATTCTGGAGACCTGAGAGATGCGCCACCTGTTACTTTTATCGGTCCCAGAGGGTCGGTCACGGTCAACGCAGCCATTCGCGCGGCGCGCCATATTCACCTGCGTCCATCTGATGTAATAGATTATGGCTTTCAAGGACGGGAATCTGTCAGGGTGCGCGTGGGAGGCGAAAAAGGCGTTGTATATGACAATGTGCGCCTCAAAATAGACGAAAGCTATTTGCCCGAACTCCATCTGGATACCGACGATGCCAACGCAGCCGATCTCGTCTGCGGTGATACGGCATTTATGATAAGATAAGAAGGGGCTTAATGACCGCACTTGGTATGATTGAAACACTCGGCGTTATTGGCACAACAGAAGCTGCCGATGCGATGGTCAAGACAGCCCTGGTCACGATTGAAAAGTACGAAAAAATCGGTGCGGGATATACCACTACACTGGTGCGCGGCGATGTGGGGGCGGTTCGCGCAGCTATCGAAGCGGGAACAGAAGCTGCCGAGCGCGTTGGAGATCTCATTTCCGCTCACGTTATCCCAAGTCTCGATCCACAAGTAGAAGCAGTTATTTTTAGTACCCAATGATCATTTTTCAGGAGGAATAGCAACATGGGTGAAGCCCTCGGTATGATTGAGACCAAAGGTCTCGTAGCGATGATTGAAGCGGCAGATGCAATGGTCAAAGCCGCCAATGTCCAATTTGTCAATTGGGAACGCATTGGCGCGGGATATGTCACTGCTATTGTTCGCGGCGATGTGGCAGCGGTCAAAGCCGCAACGGAAGCCGGTGCTGCTGCTGCTGGCAAAATTGGCGAACTCGTTTCCGTACACGTCATTCCGCGACCACATGGTAGCCTTGAAAATATTCTGCCTATCGGCTCTTCAAACGACTAAACTATGACCCTCGGCAAGGTGGTGGGAACGGTGGTTGCCACCCAAAAAGACAGCGGCCTGGCGGGTTTTAAGCTCCAGATCGTCCAAACGTTCGATTTGCCCGCATTCGAACTTAAAGAAAATTTTTTGGTCGCCGTAGATGCTGTTGGTGCAGGCGATGGCGAAGTCGTGCTCTGTTGTAGTGGGAGTTCCGCTCGCCTGACAAGTGTGACTGAAAATCGTCCTGTCGATGCTGTGATCGTTGCTATTATCGACACGGCAGAAATCGATGGTGAAGCGGTTTATCAGAAGTGAGAAGTGTGAAGTGAGATATGAACTTAGACGAAATCCAAATCCAATCGGTGGTTGAGCAGGTTGTGCGTCGCCTTGTGGCTGAGCGCGAAGCTCCTGCGGTTATTGCACCGCCAGCTCGCTATGAAGACAAAGGCGACGATGGTCTTTTTGAAGATCTGGAAGAAGCTATTGCCGCGGCTTCAGAAGCCCAGCGTGCCCTCGAAGCGATGAGCCTGGAGCAGCGCCGCGGGCTTATTTCTGCGATCCGCCGCGAATCTATGGCGCATTCAAAGGGTATCGCGCAAAAAACCGTTGAAGAAACCGGCATGGGCAAGGTGCCGCACAAAATTCGCAAATTCGAGGTTGTTGCACAGCACACGCCTGGCGTTGAAGATTTGCAGCCCACGGCGTGGACGGGCGACAATGGTTTGACGGTTGTTGAAATGGCACCTTTTGGTGTGATAGCAGCGGTCACGCCATCCACGCACCCGGTCCCCACGATGGTCAACAATGCAATTAGCTTTATCGCTGCGGGCAATAGTGCGGTGTTTGCGCCCCATCCGAGCGCAAAAAATGTTTCGGCTCTAGGTCTTCAAATGCTCAATCGCGCCATTGCTGGTGCGGGCGGGCCACCAAATTTGCTCGTTGCTGTGCGGGAACCTTCCATAGAAACGGCGCAGAGCCTTTTTGTGCATCCCGGCATCGATCTCGTTCTCGTCACCGGTGGGGGCGGTGTTGTCAAGGCAGCCATGCAAGCGCCCAAGCGCGTGATCGCGGCCGGTCCTGGTAATCCACCTGTGGTGGTGGATGAGACCGCCGATATCGAAAAGGCCGCTATCAGCATTATTGAAGGTGGCGGTTTTGACAATAATATTCTGTGTATTGGTGAAAAGGAAGTTTTTGCTGTTCAATCCGTGGTCGATGATCTGATGCGTCATCTGAAGGCAAATAATTGTGTGGAACTCGACCGATCTCAAATTGATGCGCTGACCAAAATCGCTTTTCCTCGCGATGAAAAGGGCGATTGGATGCTCAGTCGCGATCTCGTCGGTCGCAGCGCGCATGTGCTTGCTGCTCAAATTGGCCTCAATATTTCGCCCGATACAGAACTTTTAATTGGCGAGGTTGAGAATGAGCACGATTTTGTTCAACACGAGCAGATGATGCCGTTTGTCCCCATTGTTCGCACACCCGATGTACACAGGGCAATTGACTGGGCTATTCGAGCCGAACAGGGGTATCGCCACACAGCGGTCATGCACTCTAAGAATGTCGAGAATATGACGGTTATGGCTCGCCGATGTAAATGTACGATTTTTGTGAAAAACGGTGCTTCATCTGCGGGATTGGGCGCAGGTGGCGAAGGCTATACGTCTTTCTCTATTGCTACACCTACCGGCGAAGGTTGCACGTCTGCCCGCACATTTACCCGCCAGCGCCGCTGTGCCTTAATAGACTACTTCAGAATTGTATAGGTCCCGCATCTCGCGAGGTAAAAATGTTCCTCGGCCGTGTCATTGGCAAAATTTGGGCGACGCGCAAAGATGCCTCGCTCAAAGGTTTTAGACTGCTTGTCGTTGAACCGATTGATCACGAGCACAAAAAAGCAGGAGATGCTTTTGTCGCAATTGATGTGGTCAATGCCAGCGATGGCGAGACCATCTACTGGGTCGGTTCACGAGAAGCTCCCAACGCCCTGCCCGATAAATACGGCCCGGTTGACGCGGCAGTTGTCGGCATTGTAGATCAGGTTGATGTATGAGGCCCTACCCTCCGGCTCCCCATAGAAGAAGGGGAGAAAGCAGCTAAATCCCAAATCCCAAATTCTATATGTTCCTGGCTCGCGTACTCGGTAGCGTCACATCGACTATTAAACACAGCGATTACAACAGCGCTAAACTCATGGTCGTGCAGCCCATTACGCCCAATGGTAAAGATGACGGCGCATCAGCACTCGCAGTTGATGCCACAGGCGTGGGGCGCGGTGAAATTGTCCTCGTGATCCGTCAGGGCGTCGCAGCAGGTCTCGTTCTCAACGTGGAATTGCCTGCGGTGCGTTCCGTTATCGTCGGTGTTGTTGACGATATTGATATCAAGGAGTGAGACAGAAAATGAATCTCCATCAGGCCAAACTCGATATTGTTGAAGCCGGGCGTCGCGTGTACGAACGCGGCTTTGTCGCTTCTAACGATGGCAATATTTCATGCCGAATTGAAGAAGACCGCATTCTCACTACGCCTACAGGCATGTCCAAGGGATTTCTCAAGGTCGAAGATCTCTGTATTACTGACATGGACGGCACGCTCGTGAGTGGGCAAAAGCGGCCTTCGTCAGAAATTGGTATGCACATTTTTCTCTATCGCGAGCGCCCCGATGTGCGCGCTGTGGTACACGCACATCCGCCAACTGCTACGGGTTTTGCGGTGGCTGGCGTTCCCCTTACCATGTGTGTTTTGCCCGAGGTGGTTATCACGCTGGGTGCTATACCCATTGTGGAATACGGTACGCCGGGGGGACCAGAGATATCTGAACCGATCAAGCAATATGTCAAAGATTACGACGCCTATTTGCTTGAAAATCACGGTGCGACTACGATTGGCGCCGATGTGATGAATGCCTATTACAAGATGGAAACACTGGAGCATTTTGCGAAAATACTTTTTGTGGCACAACAACTCGGCGGTTATAACGAACTCAATGCGGAACAGGTGGATAAACTGGTCGCTATTCGCAACCGCATGGGCCTTCGCGGTCCCGATCCAGCGTGCGATATCCCCGATACACCCACAACGCAACCTGAGACCAATGGTGGCATTCCCACGATTCGCACGTTGAGCGCTGGTGGCACAGCTTCTGCCCAAACTTCCCAGGATGATCTTATCGCGGAAATCACCCGCAGGGTTATGGAAGAGTTGAAATAGGAGATGCACTATGATTAAAGAAAGAATACAATCTGGGAAGGAAGAAGTCGGAGTATGTATTCATCGACTTGAACGGCAACGGGCTGGATGACGGGCGGGAAACCCAGGCCAACATCTACCAGGCGTTAATCAATACCATGGCTCAGTAACCTACTGCCGAGACCTTCGATGCCGCCAGCGCAAAGCTGTCCAATGTGACTTGAGCGGATATTGACGCCTGCTCAATGAGGGGCAGCATCGTTATTGGCTTCGAGTAAAGCTTCCAGTTCTGGCAAAATCAGATGATCCTTGGGGCGATCAGCAGCGCGTTTGGCTTTGATCAATGCTTCGAGGGAGAGTACCGCGCATTCCACTCCGAAAAGTTGAACTAAAATAGATGAGGCTAATACCTGTTCAAAGATGCCGATACCCGCGACTTCGCCCAGCAGGTCTATATCACCCAGGTCTGTTTTGAGTGTAAAATTCAAACCGCGGTGTAGCGTTCTTTCATCCCAAAAAAATGGCAGATCATCCGGCATATCTCTCGGTCTGGGATGGTATGGCGCAAGTGCTTTTGCCATTCGCGCTAAATTCTGCATATCACGGCTATAACAAATATCGAGGTCATAAGTCACATAAGCCGAACCATGAACAGTAGCAGCTACGCCTCCAATTATCACAAATTCGACCTGATTATTTTTAAGGCAAGTGATAAGTTTTTTTAGATTAACCATGCGCTTTTATGCCTATTTTTTAACTATACCGCGTATTTGGTCAAAGGCTAACATCTCGCGTTGCAGGCGCAACACGCGTTCTTCTGGTGTCAGTTGCAATCGTTCAATGAGCAATGTGAGATCTATGCCAAAATCGCGTGCTCGCGCAATGGCACTGTCTGGCGGAGGATTTCGCAAACGTTCTTCTGCTGGAGATTTCAATGCTCGCTCCTCGTCGATATGGATGAACGGGATGGACAGAATTTCGCGTTGTGTATAATATATCTAAATTATGACTTTCTTGAAAATGGTAGATTTCAGGAGAACATTGATATGGCTACGGCAACAATCTCGATTCAGGTGGATGAAGAGGTCGCAAAAGCTTATGCCGAGATGTCACCTCAAGAGCAATACCTTTTGCGCCTTTGCCTCCAGGACCTCACGCTCAGTCCTCGGCGATCTTTGAAAGCTGTGATGGATGAAATCGGACAACAGGCGCAGGCTCGTGGATTGACTCCGGAACATCTAGCATCTTTATTGGAGGATGTGTGATACGGGCCGTTTTCGATACGAGCGTAATCGTCAGTGCTGTGCTTTTGCCCCATTCTGTTCCACGGCGAGCTTTTGATCGTGCTCAAGATGAGGGAAAAGTATTAATTTCCGAGGCAACTGTTGACGAACTCAATGAAGTACTGCGCCGCCAGCGATTTGAAAGATATGTAAAGGAAGTCCAGCGTTTAGAATTTCTCGCGGCACTGATCGGAAAAGCTGAATGGATTCGGGTGACAGAGGTCTTACTCGAATGTCGAGATCCGAAGGATAACAAATTTCTGGAATTGGCTGTTAGTGGTGGGGCTACACACCTTATCAGTGGAGACAATGATCTGCTTGTTCTTCATCCGTTTCGCGGTATTCAGATTATGACACCGCAGATGTTTCTGAGTCAGTTAGAACAAGATGAGGCCATAATTCATGTCTAAAAATTCTCTGCCCAACATCATCTACATTCTCTCAGACGATCTCGGCTATGGCGATCTGGGTTGTTTTGGACAGGAGTTTATTTATACGCCCAATATTGACCGCATCGCAGCAGAGGGTATTCGGTTTACGGATCACTATGCCGGGTCTTCGGTGTGTGCGCCTTCGCGGTGTGTGCTTATGACGGGTCTGCACACGGGGCATTGTTATGTGCGGGACAATCGCGCTTTGCCGATTGAGGGCAATGTGCCCATTCCCGGGGAGACGCAGACGGTTGCCAAATTGCTCAAAAAGAGCGGTTATGCCACTGCTTGTATTGGCAAATGGGGATTGGGGTATCCGGGATCGGAAGGCGATCCCAACAATCAGGGGTTTGATCACTTTTTTGGGTACAATTGCCAGCGCGAAGCCCACACGTATTATCCGCAGCACCTCTGGCGCAACGATCAGAAGATTATGCTCTACGGCAAATCGTATTCACACGATCTGCTCACAGCTGAGGCTTTGCAATTTGTGCGCGATCAGCAATCCAATCCTTTTTTTCTCTATTTGGCCTATACTATTCCCCACACCAGATTCGAAATTCCATCTCTCGATATTTACAAAGACAAGCCCTGGACAGAAAATCAGAAAACACAGGCGGCTATGATTACGCGTATGGACCGCGATATTGGCACGCTTTTGGATATGCTCGACGCGCTCGAAATTGCCGAAAATACGCTTGTTATCTTTACGAGCGACAACGGTCCCCACGGCAGTGGCAATACGCTTGAACACTTCGATGCGGCTGGTGCCCTTCGCGCAAAAAAGGGGAGCCTCTATGAAGGTGGTATCCGCGTGCCTTTTGTCGCCCGGTGGCCGGGAACGATTCAACCCGGTACTGTGAGCACACATTATTCGGGTTTTCAGGATATGTTGCCCACGTTCTGCGAATTGGCAGATGCGTCCATTGAGGAACCGGTTGATGGGATTTCTATGTTGCCCGCACTCCTGGACCGCGATACCCAACAAGCGCACGAATTTCTCTACTGGGAGCGACGTGGTGTCAGTGCTGTTCGAATCGGCGATTGGAAAGCGTATTTACCCGAGGGTCATACCAATCCCGAAGGCGTTGTTGAACTCTACGATTTGGCAGCGGATATCGGCGAACAAAATGATCTCGCAACTGAATATCCAGATATTGTTTCAGAAATTCGAACCATAGTTCGGGAATCGCATCGAGATACGCCCTGGGAAACCTGGGAATACAACGGGCCGATTCCCAATGAATATGGGACAGTAGTTCATAGATGAGGTGGGATCGGAAAGTGCCCAACCGCAAAGCGACTATTGTCATATTTTGCAGTGCCCTAATTGTGTTTGTCAGCATGGGCATTCGCCAATCCTTTGGCCTTTTTTTGTCACCGATCAGCCAGGACCTCGGCATTGGCCGCGAAGTCTTTAGCCTGGCTATCGCGTGGCAGAACCTCATTTTTGGTTTGCCTGTCTTGGGTATTGTTGCAGATCGTTTTGGGCCGCGATGGGTTGTTGCTGGCGGCGCATTGCTCTATGCAGTCTGTTTTTTGCTTTTGTCTTCTGTCAGCACGCCTCTTGGTCTGTACACTGTGCTCGGTGTAATCATTGGTTCGCGCTATCTTTCCACGCTGTATGGCATTGTTTTTTTCAGTCATCAGATCGGCAGTTTTTTGGGCGTGTGGCTGGCCGGGCGCGTGTATGATGCAACGGGGTCTTACGATATGATTTGGATTGCCGCGATTCTCCTGGCTGTGACTTCATCGCTCGTTCATCTGCCCATTGCCGATAAGCCCCTGCAGAGGCTTGAGACAGTTAGAACATGAAAATCCTCATTGCAAACGCAGGCTCTACGTCATTTAAATATCGCTTGTTTGACATGACCGGTGAAGCGGTGCTCGCCGAAGGTCGTCTCGAACGTATCGGCGATTTGTCTTCACCCGTTGTCCATCAGATTGGCGAATACGTTGTTGAAACTGAACAACACTTGCCGGATTATCCCTCTGCTGTCCGCGATGTTATTGCGCGTCTGACAGATGCGCACACCGGCGTTCTAACTGACTTATCTGACCTCAATGCCGTTGGATTCAAAACTGTTCACATGCGCGGAGAAGCGGGTACTTATCTTCTTACGGAAGAGATTTTGCAGCGCATGGCGGACTACAACAGCCTCGCGCCTGCCCACAATCCGCCCTATATCCAGGCGATTCGCATCTTCGCACAATGCGCTCCCAACCTGCCTCTGATTGGACTTTTTGAAGCTGCCTTCCACGCCAATATACCCGATTATGCCTATATTTACAGCGTACCCTATGAATGGTATAAAAAATACGAGGTTCGCAAATACGGTTTCCACGGCGCGTCCCATCGCTACGTTTCGCAACGCACGGCGCAAATACTCAACCGCGAGGATCTCCGCATGGTATCCTGCCATCTCGGTGGGAGTGCTTCTTTATGCGCGGTTCGCAACGGTCAATCCATAGATACCTCAATGGGCTTTTCGCCCCAAACGGGTATTATCAATAGTACGCGCATTGGAACTATCGATCCGTTCATTATTCCCTATATAATGGACCGAGAAAATTTATCGACGAGCGAGATGAGCCGCATCTTGTCAGAAGAAAGCGGTTTGCTCGGCATTTCGGGTATTAGCGGCGATGTGCGCGATCTCGAAGAAGCCGCTCAAAAGGGGCACGTGCGTGCGCGTCTCGCTCTGGAGGCATTTTGTTATGGGATCAAAAGAGAAATCGGTGCTTGCACCGCCGCACTGGGCGGTCTGGATGCAATTGCTTTTGCCGGGGGAATTGGCGAACGAGGAGCAAATGTGCGCCAGCGCGTCTGTAACGGTCTCGAATACTTAGGCGTTTATCTCGACGAGGTCGCCAATGCCAATCCTCCCACAGATGGGATGATCTCAGCATCTAACAGTGCGGTTGCCGTGCTGATCGTCCAAACCGACGAAGAAGTTATTGTGGCACGCGCAGTAGCCGAATACTTGAAGGAGTACGTATGAAAATCACCGGTGTTCGCACGATTCCGCTTTTTGGAGAAACGCCTATGACGGGCTGGACAGTGGAGCCTGGGCCGGATGAAAATATGCATACGCTGGTCGAAATTCAGACGGATGAAGGTGTGAACGGTATTGGAAGTGTTTTTACCAGCAAAGCATTAGTCGATGGTGCGATGGGACTGTTGCGCCCCAATATCATTGGAGAGAACGCGCTGGAACCCGAGCGCGTATCTGAAAAACTTCACCAGATGACCTTCTGGCAGGGACGCGGGGGTGCAGTTACACATGCGATTAGCGGTATTGATATCGCGCTGTGGGATATTTTAGGCAAAGTGGTTGGGCAACCCATTGGGCGCTTGCTCGGTGGGTATTATCGGGAGAAAATTAAACCCTACGGATCAATTCTCTTTGAAGATCCCGAAATATTTCCCCACACTTTGCAAGACGCGATCGACCGCGGTTTCAGGGCACTCAAACTCGGCTGGGGTGCTTTTGGGCGCGTTGACCGCCATATGGATGAACGCCTCATCAAAATCGCCCGGGATACCTGTGGTCCCGATGTGGAACTCATGGTTGATGCGGGCGGCAGCGATGCTTTTTGGCCTCATAATTACAAATGGGCGATTGAAACCGCGCGCATGCTCGGCGATTACGATGTCACCTGGTTTGAAGAAGCCCTCCCCCCCGACGATATTGAAGGCCATATCAAGTTGCGAGAATATTCTCCAGTCCATATTGCCGGTGGAGAAGTTTTTACTCGTCGCCAGAGTTTTATACCGTGGATTGAGCGCGGTGCGTATGATATTATCCAGCCCGATGTCACGAAGGTGGGAGGTATTTCTGAAGTGCGTCGCCTGATATGGTATGCGTATGACCACAATGTTCTGGTCGTTACACATGGCTGGAACACCGCCATTGGTCTCTTCGCAGACCTCCATCTGGCCGCCGCACACCCCATTGCGCGCTGGGTCGAATATATTACCCCATCGCCTTATATTGAAGATATTGTCACCACGCAGTTTGTACTGGATGAAGACGGATTGCTCACCATTCCCACAGATCCTGGGCTCGGTATAGAACTCGATTGGGATGCGGTGCGCCATTACTCAGGAGAGAAATAGAGGATAGATTTATGCCCAAGTTTTTATCGCATCGGATATTGAAATACGGGTCTAATGCCCTTGTGGCAGTGTTGATCACGCTGGGTATTCTGGCGGTGGTTAATTTTTTGACCACGCGGTATCACGCGCGCTTTGACCTGACGGCTCGCGGTCTTTATACGCTGTCGCCCCAAACGATTTCTCTTTTGGAAAATTTGTCTGAAGATGTCAATGTGGTGGCGTTTTTCCGCGAAGCAGAGCAGCGCGATTACGAGCATTTGCTCAAACAGTACGCCTATCATTCGAGGCGTTTTGCATACCGGTTTGTCGATCCCGACAGAGAGCCGATTGAGGCCCGGCGATATACTGTGACGCGATATGGTGTTTCGGTGATCGAATACGGCAATCGGGAAGAACGGATCCAGGAAGCGTCTGAAAAAGTGCTGACTAATGGCATTGCGCGTTTGATGAGCGAAGAGCGGCAGGTGGTATATTTTGTGGGGGGACACAATGAGGCGCATCCCGACGATCGATCAGAGCAGGGATTTTCCGGGATCAAGCAGTTGCTCATAGAAGGCAACCACGATGTGCGTCCATCCCTGGTGCTGGCGCAATCACAGCGCGTGCCAAAAGATTGTGATGCGCTGATTGTCGCGGGACCAAAACGCCCGTTTTTGCCAGCAGAGATCGATATTGTAGCGACGTATCTCAATCAGGGCGGGGCGGCGTTCTTTTTGTTGGATCCTCTCATCGATACGGGGCTTGAGCCGCTGTTGCACAAGTGGTCTATTGGCCTGCGAAATGATTTTGTGGTCGATAAAAGCCAGGTGCTGCCGGGCGCAGATTTTTCGGTTCCCGTGACGACACATTACAGCAAACATCCCATTACGGATAAGCACTCGGGATTGCAGACGTTTTATCCATTGGTGCGCTCAATGGAACATGTGGGATCTTTGCCAGGTGCCGATGTTTCTTCGCTGGTGCTGTCTTCGCCGAATAGTTGGAGCGAGACCAATTTGGACGCTGTTTCCGCTAAAGACAAAGAGGCGGTACAATACACATCGGGGGCAGACCGCCCGGGGCCGCTGTGGCTGGCGATGGTCGTGGAAGGCCCGGCCACTATTGCTGCAAAGGCGGGTGATGATCGGCGTGGCGCGCGGGCGCGGATTGTGGTATTTGGCGATTCGGATTTTGCGAGCAATCGCTTTGTGGAAGTGGCGGGCAATGGCGATTTGTTTATGAATGCAGCGAATTGGTTGCTCCGGGCGCGTGATAAAATTACGATTCGGCCCAAAAGTACGCTTTTTCGCCCGCTGACATTGAATCCAGGCGATGAATTTTGGATTCGGTGGGTGTATTGGCTGGTGCTGCCAGGCGTCCCGATTGTCGCGGGGGTGCTGGTCTGGTGGCGCAGGCGTTGAGAAGTGTGAAAGGCGTCCGCAGATGAAAGAAGAAGGGCTGGTTGGGTGGGGTAACTGACCACTGACTACTAACCACTGACAACTGAGGGAATTGTGGGTATTAAGATAACAGCGATTTTGGCGGTTTTTCTTTTGGGCCTGGTGGGGTTTGTCTTTTTATTTGAACGTCCTCGCATGGCAGAGAAACAACGCGAGATTGAGGCGAAGAATGCGTTTATTGAAGTTCAGCGGCACGGTGTTGCGCGGTTGACATTGGCCAATGACTACGGGCACTTTATCGCTGAGAAGCGCGGCAATGAGTGGGTGCTGATCGCGCCGCTGGAAGTACCTGCAGATTGGATAGAATTTGAGGGTATGATCGAGATCGCACAGATTGTTGAACGCGGTCGTGTTGTGGTTGATGAAGGCGATTACGCAGGGACTAATCTCGCCGATTTTGGGCTGGATCCGCCCGTGGTTGAGGTGCGATTTGAACCGGTATCAGGCGATCCCGTGTGGTTGTTTTTTGGAGATGATATTCCCTCAAAGCAGGGGTGCTATCTGACCTGGTCGGGAGGGGATAAGGTCGTGTTGACAAAAAAACAATATCGCGCGCGGTTTAATCGTCCGCTGATGGCATTGCGCGATACGCGGGCGTTTTCCTTTGATCCCGATTTGGTCTCGCGAGCGTATTTCCAAACGCCTATGGGTGTTTATGAGGTCGTGCGGGATGGGTTGAAGTGGCATCTCGTTCAGCCGATAAAAGAGCGGGCTGATGCGCGCGAGATTTTGACATTGTTGAGACAGTTGAAAGATGAGCGCGTTACATCTTTTCACAAAGAGGCGGTGGATGATCCCACAACTTACGGGTTCGACAATCCGGATTACAAAGTTGTGTT
Organism: Candidatus Latescibacterota bacterium; assembly: GCA_965205975.1. GTDB lineage: Bacteria > Latescibacterota > UBA2968 > UBA2968 > UBA2968 > VXRD01. The sequence goes on along the minus strand of OZ242195.1, from coordinate 1,750,231 downwards.
GCATTTAATAGATAATGAAGTGCCCAATACGCTGTTGTTGGGCAGGCGCGTTCCCAATAATCGGCAGAAACTGTGGTATGGGCGCGTAATGAGTCGGCCGCAGGTGTTTATCGTCGAACAATTGCTCGCAGAAGCTCTGGATATTCCATTGACCCGATTGCGTTATAAGCGCGTTTTTGAGTTTGATCGCACAGGAGTTGATCGCGTGCGGTTGGCCTATCGAGACAGTGTGGTGAATTGTGCGAAAGATGGGGATGGCTTATGGCAGGTGGTAGGGGATAGGCGCGTTGTCAAAGGGAACGCCAACATTGATGATTTGATTGACCGCGTTTACAATCTGGTCGTTGCCGAGTTTCCCGATCAAGTGGATAAATCCGCCGCAGATAGTCTGAATGATCCCGTGTTGACGGTTTCTCTGTGGCGGGGTGAAACTCTGGTGCAAGAACTGATCATTGGGCAGGCCAACAATTTTTGGTACGGCACGGCAAAAACGCGCCGCGAGGTGGTTGTGTTGCCGTATTCGGTGATGTCGTGGTTGCAACTTCATATAGACGAATCCCGCCCTGCCCCCCCAAATTAGTGCGAGATTCGCTGATGAACTGCTGGCGCAGTCATGCTCGATTGAACTGGCCTGAACCAGTTGTACACCACTCCGTAAATTCGTCATGCGTAAAATTTATTTTTTCTTTTTCGTCATAGTTTGGATCGGAATACAAACCGTTCCGACCGATGCAGCGGTAGAATTTTTGACAGGGGTTGACCGCGATACCATTACAATTGGCGACCCTTTTGTTTTGCGTCTGCGCATCCATCGCGGGGCTGATGATAAGGCGGAAATCGCGTACGAAAAAGATTTTCCCCAGCCATTTGAAATTCGGTACACAGGCGAAGTTGAAATAGAGCAACTTGAAAATGGACGGGTGCGGGAAACGCAAGACATTGTGCTGGCGATTTATCAGGTGGGCGCATTTCGCGTGCCACCCGTTTCCGTGAATTTTGTCGATGCAGAGGGAGATTCTGGAAAGATTACGTCGCAGCCCATTGATGTATTGGTGCGGAGTGTCAGACCAGAAGGCACAACGGATATTCGCGATGTGAAGCCTCCGATGATTGTGGTCGCACAGATTCCCGTGTGGTTTTGGCTGGCGGTTGGCGGGATGATTCTATTGCTTGCAGGATTGGTCTGGTATGTTTATCGACGCAGACGTCGCCCCAGATCCGAGTTGCCCCCGCCGCCTGTCAACTGGTTAGAGGAATTAGACAGAGTGGGGCAGTTGGGGCTGATAGAGCGGGAAAATTACCGGCAGTATTATTCTCTATTGTCGGCTGTTTTGAGGCGGTGCTTGGAAGAAAAAACCCCAGTACATGCGGTAGAGCGCACGACATTTGAAATTGGGCGGGATCTGCGTACCCAGGCGTTTGACGACCAATTGGTGATGGCTATAGAAGGTTTTTTGAATGAGGCAGATCGGGTCAAGTTTGCCAAATTTGCACCGCGTGATTACATGGCGCGCGAGGCGATGGATGGCGTGCGCGACATTGTGAGCACTCTGGTTACACCTTCTGTGACGCAGGAGACAGTCCAGTGATGCGTTTTGCCAATCCGGAGTGGTTGCTGCTCCTGTTGTTTATTCCGGTACTCATCTATCGCTATATTGGGCGCGAAAGGCGCAAGTCGGGGCGCATTCGTTTTTCCGATACGCGCCTTTTTCGGCGTATTGGCCCGTCCCTTTCGCTGAAACTGCGGCATAGTTTGATCGCGTTTCGCTGTGTGGCTCTGGCTTTGCTCATCGCGGCGATGGCGCGGCCGCAGTCAGGGCGCGAAGGCCGAGAAATTTTAAGTCAAGGTATTGATATTGCGCTGGCGATTGATGTGTCGAGCAGTATGGAGGCCAAAGATCTGGCGGACCAGCGCAAGACCCGGTTGGAAGTGTGCAAAGAGGTGGTAGCGCAATTTGCACAGGGGCGTGCCAATGATCGTCTGGGGCTTGTGGTCTTTGCCGCAGAAGCCTATACGCAATGCCCGCTTACCCTGGATTACGGCGTGTTTTTGAGTTTTCTCGATGGTGTTGAAATTGCCGGCAAAGACTGGGATGGCACTGCCATTGGTTTGGGGATCGCAACTGCGGTGAATCGTTTGCGAGAATCTGAGGCTAAGAGTAAGGTGATTATTTTATTGACAGATGGGAAGAATAATCGCGGTGAGATCGATCCGATGACCGCAGCGCGTGCAGCAGAGGCTGTGGGGATTCGCATTTATGCGATTGGCGCTGGCAGCAGGGGTACGATTATGCAGGAGGTTGATGGGATTTTTGGTAAGCGATTTGTACCGGTCAAAGTTGAGATTGACGAAGAGACGCTTAAAAAAGTAGCGGATGCAACAGGTGGGAAATATTTCAGAGCGACGAGTGAAGAAAAGCTGGAGGAGATATACGCGGAGATTGGCGAAATGGAAAAGACAGAGATCAAAGTGCGCGAATATGTGGATTATCGCGAGTTGTTTCACCTGTTTCTCTATCCCGGGTTGGCGTTGCTATCATTGGAATTGGTGCTGGGCAATACGCGATTTCGGAGGTTGCCTTAGATGCGATTTGGCGATCCACAGGCTTTTTATTTTCTTTTGTGTGTGCCGGTTTTCGCGCTTTTTTATTGGTGGGCATTTCGACGTAAGCGCAGGGCGCTGTATGCGTTTGGTGCTCCCGAGTTGATGGATAAACTCGCTTCAGGTGTCAGTCGCATGCGGCAAGGCATAAAATCCACGCTGGTGTGTGTCGGATTCATTTTTTTGATTATGGCATTGGTACAACCGCAGTTAGGCACCGAATTGGAATTGATCCATCGCCGTGGCGTTGATCTGGTAATTGTTCTGGATACGTCGTTGAGTATGCTGGCCGAGGATATTAAGCCCAATAGGCTGGATCGCGCGCGTTTTGAAATTGAGGGGTTGATCGATCGCCTTGAAGGCGACCGCATCGGTTTAGTAGCTTTTGCCGGGTATAGCCATGTACTCTGTCCGCTTACATTGGATTATGGTGCGGCAAAGATGTTTTTGGGACAGGTCGATGTTACATTGATTTCAGAGCAGGGCACGGCAGTTGCCGAAGCGATTCGCGCGGCCATTCGAGGATTTGGGTCGCGCAATGGGAAATACAAAGCGCTCATTTTGATTACAGATGGTGAAAATCATGGGGGCGACCCCATTGCAGCAGCGCGCGCGGCAGCGGCAGAAGATGTGCGAATTTTTGCTGTGGGTGTAGGGACTGCGGAGGGTGAGTTAATTCCGATCCGCGATGGCGATAGAGTAGATTATTTGAAGGATTCTGAGGGCAAGATTGTCAAGACGCGGTTGGATGAAGCAATTCTGAAGGAGATTGCGCGTGTGACCGATGGTTTATATGTGCGTGCCAGCGGCGGAGGGATTGGATTGCAGGCGGTGCATGAACGGATTTCAGAGATGGAGAAGCGCGATTTGGGGACGCAGCGTTACGCACAGTATATTCACAGGTTTCAATGGCCGCTGGCTCTTGCGCTGTTTTGTTTTGTGAGCGAGGCTCTGTTATCGGATCGGCGACGCAGTGAAGAAGCATGGCGCGGGCGATTTGAGGGATGAAGCGAAAGGTATCCGCAGATGGACGCAGATGAACGCAGATGAATTGAGATAAAAAGGGGCTGGGGGATGGGACTGACAACCGGCTACTGACTACAAAGAGGCTTTTTTATGACGCGATTTTTATATGTTTTGCTGGCGGTGCCATTCCTGGGGTGGACATTCCTCGATCCCGTGGCAAAAAAGAATGAAGAGGGCAATGCTCTGTTTGAGAAGGGGGAGTATGAAGCTGCATTGCGTCGGTATTTGGAAGCGCAGCAAGAGGGGCAACCCCGACCGGAGTTGCATTTTAATGCTGGTGATGCGCTCTACAAGCAGGGCAAATATGCCGAGGCTTTGCAGGAGATGGGACGTGCCGCAGAAGGTACTCATCCGGATATGTCTGCCGCTGCACATTACAATTTGGGCAATGCGCTGTTTCGGCAGGAGAAGTTTCAGGAGGCTGTGGGGGCTTATAAAAAATCGCTGGAACTGAAACCGGATGATATAGACGCCAAAATTAATTTAGAATTGGCATTGGAAAAACTGGATCAGGATAGGCAGGATAAAAATCAACAGGATGAACAGGATAAAGAACAAGATCAAAATCGGGATCAGCAGGACCAAAGTCAAAATCAAGACCAGAATCAGCAAGATCAGAATCAGGACCAGGATCAACAGGATCAACAGGATCAACAGGATCAACAGAATCAACAGCAGGACCAACAGCCCGATCCCAGAGAGATGACGCCCGAGGAGGCGGCGCGGATTCTCAATGCTATGAAGGCACGAGAAGAAGAATCCCAGAAGCGACGCAAATTGAAGTTGCGGGGCAGGCGATATGATGGCAATGCATGGTAGGAAAAGGTGGATATTTTTGTGCGGTGTTTTGTTTGCTCTGTTGTGGGCACAGGGGGTTGATGCACAGGATGTGACGGTGCAGGCGTCAGTAGATCGCACTCGGGTAGAAGTTGGCGATCTGATTCGGTTTACTGTGGAGGTTGAGGCTGCGCAGATGGGGAGTGTGTCTGCGCCCCAGGTTCCCACGCCTGATGGGTTGCAATTGACGGGTAGTACGTCTTCTACGTCAATGTCCGTTAATATTGTCAATGGCGAGATGACAACAAAGCGCACGACGGCGTATGTTTTCTCTTTTCGCGCACAGAGACAAGGCACTTATGTGCTCGGTCCGGCACAGTTGGCTCATGATGGTAAGACGATTCAGTCTGATCAGGTGCGCGTTGAGGTCGTGAAAAGGAGTGGTCGTCCGCAGACGCGCCCCGCGCCACCAACAGGACGGTCAATGGGAGGATCAGAGATTCGGGAGATTGAACAAAATTTGTTTTTGCAGGCGATTCCCGAAAAGCGAGTGGTTTATGTGGGGGAACAAGTGGGAGTGACCTATAAATTGTTTACGCGTTATGATTTGCGAAATGTGCAATACGGCCATGTGCCGACATTTACGGGATTTTGGGCAGAGACTGTGTTTGATGCTCAGCGTTTGAATATGCAGCGAGAGGTTGTCGATGGGCGCGCGTTTAATACGGCATTGCTCAAGCGTTTGGCGCTGTTTCCGACAACGGCGGGTAAGCACGCCCTGGAGCAACTTGAGGTGAATTGCGAAATTGTTGCGGGGCGACGGTCGCGCGGTCTGTTCGATTTTGATCCATTCAGTGCATTTGATACGCAGCAGGTGACAGTGCGGTCAGGCGATATTGAAATTGAGGTGAAACCGTTGCCAGCTGGTGCGCCGAAGGGGTTTGGCGGTGCTGTTGGGCAATTTGAGATGCGCGCTGAGGCGATTCCAGGTAAGGTAAAAGCTGGCGATCCCGTTGCTGTGAAGGTGGTGGTACAGGGAGCGGGAAACTTGCACGCGATTGGCGAGCCGATTCGTCCTGACCGGGCGCGGTTTAAGTTTTATGATCCCAAGACGAATTTGGAAACACAAAAGCAGGGTATAAGCGGAAAAAAAACTTTTGAATATGTGGCTATCCCGCAAAAAGCGGGGCAGGTGATATTACCGCCTTTTACCCTGGCCTATTTTGATCCTGTGCAGAGGCGGTATAAAACCGTACAGACCAAACCCATTACGTTGCATGTGACGCCAGGTGAATTGGCTCCGCAGCCAGTTGACGGGTTGCGGGGTGAAGAAGTGCGCGCGCTGGGCAGCGATATTCGGTATATCAAGCCCGATCGAATGCATTTGGTCGATCAGAGTCTGTTACTCTATCAGCGCAGTGGGTTTTGGCTTTTGCAGTTGGTTCCCTTTTTGGGGGTGGTTGGCGCGTATGCTTATCGGCGTCATCGCGCGCGTCTGGCAGGTGATGTCGCTTATGCGCGCAGAAGGCGTTCGCGCTCGGAAGCACAGCGGCGGTTGGGCAAGGCGAAAGGGTTAATGGAGGCGGGAGATAGCGCGGGTTTTCACGGTGAAGTTCACAGGTCTTTGGCGCAGTTTGTCGCAGATCGAACCAATCGCGCTGCGGCGGGTTTAACGGCGGACCAGATTGGTGCTGTGCTGGTGGGGCACGGTGTAGATGCACAGGTAATTTCGGGCGTTCAGGACGTATTTGGTCAATGCGATCAGGCGCGGTTTGCGCCGGGACAGATTTCGGCTGAGCAGATGCAGGCGCTGTTCGCGCAGACCGAAGATTTGATCGGTGCGCTGGAGCGGTGTATTTAGTTATGAGGACGGTGATAGAACGGTTGTTATACCCCGTTGTCGCAGTTGCGATACTTGGCGTGGATGCGGTATTCGCCTCAGAAGCTCTTGTCGCGCTGTACAATCGGGGCAATGAATACTATCGCGCCGGGGATTTTGATGCGGCGATTTCGGCTTATGAGCGCGTTATTGCCCAGGGGCTGAACAATGGTGAGGTGTATTATAATCTGGGCAATGCGTATTTTAAAAACGCGCAACTCGGGCGTGCGATTCTATCTTATGAACGCGCTTTGAATTTGATGCCGGGCGATCGGGATGTTCTGGCGAATTTGCAGTTTGCCAATGCCCAGAAGATAGATCGAGAAACCGAAGATGACGTCAATATTTTGACGCGGTTTTTGCAAGCGGTTTTTGCGTTTTTTACCCTCGACGCGTTGGCAGTTATGGTTTGTGTGTTTGTTTTTTTGATAGGCGGTGTGGCGGTGTGTTGGATTTTTGTGCCGGTCCGTCGTTTGCTGTGGGGTGGGTTGCTGGTGGTTTTTGTAGGCGGACTTTTGGGCAGTGCGACTATGCTGGCGTTTAAGGCGCATCAACACAGCATTCCCAAAGCTATCATTCTGGTGGATGAGGCTATTGGCCGCAGCGGGCCTGGCTCCGATTTTTTACAGGTGTTCACCCTCCATGAAGGCACCAAGGTCGAGATTGAGCGCGTTGAAGGTGGGTGGTTGCTGGTGCGCCTGCGATCGGGCCTCGGCGGCTGGATTGAGGCGCGTGCGTTGGAGCGGATTTGAGAGGGCGATAGGCGTTCTAACCATTTTTGACTTAGAACGCGTTTTGATGAAGGATATAGAGTTATGGGTGCTATTCTTCCAGGTCTTCTGACGGTTATTATAGTGATTATCAGCCTTGCCCTTGTGCTCGGCATTTTTCTTTTGATCGGCTGGCTCTTGACGCTTTTTCTGCCCTTCTCTCTGTTTGAAGGTGCCCTGCTATCTATGATTGCCAGTCTCATAATCGGGATCATCTATACCATCGTGCGTTTCGGTGCATCTGGTGAGGAAGATGAGCACGATGTCGTAGAGGACGAAATTCCTGGGGACCGGTTCTGGAACACGCCTGCGGAGCGGACATGGGAGAATTGGTTCCGGTACATCATTGCGAACTCGGTGTATGAGGACCTGACCGATTTACCCCATTGGGAGGAAGTAATGGGTGAAGCAGACTTGCAAAGCCTGTGTATCGGTCTTGCAGATGCATCCCTTGAGATATTGAAGGCGAAGTCCCCCCGGGCTACGCGGATGAGAGTGAGCAAGGGGAGTTTGAAACACGAGATGGTCAAAATGGGACATCCGGCGTATCAGGATGGTATCTTGAATCCCGCAGTCGCAGCGGTGAATGTTGCGTTGATGCCTGTGGAGGGGCTGTTGAGACAAATCGTCAGGGAGCAGACTTGGGACGAGCCAGCGGGCGTGCCTGAGGTGTGGTAGCCCGCCGCCTGACTGATCGCTGGAACAGACCGGGCTATCGAGAATTCCTTTGCACTGGCCCATTCTGTGCCGCTCTCCCAATATCGGGAGGGCGGTATTTTTTTTATCCGCGGGAAAAGACCAATTCTAAAAGATGTAGGTTTTTATTTTTGATTACGAAATAATTTATTTTATATAAAAATACATCAAGAATTTTATTGACACACTTTAATTTTTTAGTATCTATCTTATGTCCTTCACTTATCTTTGCAGAAAGGAGAAATCATGGAAAAACAGATCAATCAAGTTTTTAGAAATCTGGATCGGGTGTCACAGACAGACAAACAGTCCGTGCGTACCACATTCAAATTGAGCGATAGTAGTAACAATGCAATTGATTGGCTCATTAAAACAAATAATCTTAAACCCAAAGAAATTTTCGATCTCATGTGTTCTGACGAAAATTTCGTCGATGTTGCAATCAAAACCTCAAAAGAAAATCCAGAAGTCATTTCTACAAAACAGACGCGAAAAACATTTGTCATTAGTAGAGGAGTTTTGCGTTTGCTCAATAGATGTTCCGAGAGCCATAAGATATCTCGAGATGTGATTGTTGAAAACCTTATCTCGCTTTTCAAAATGTTATTAGAGATGCAGGCTAAGGCAGAAAAGAAAAAAGAAGAAAAAGCACTTAAAATTATTTCGGATTTTTGGTCAAAGGCTGAGTCACTTGAAGATCAACTGAAAGCCCTTTTAGGTGATGATAGCCCAATATTGGATAGATTTGGAAAGGTGATCGTCGTGCTCTGGAATCTTGAAATGGCAATAAAATCTAAGTTGTCTAATGGTACTCCCATTGATCCGGATGATATGGGGCAACAATCTTAAATCGCCTGCCCAAATATCTAAATTGTTACAGGAGGAACCCCATGCCATTATCGAAGGAAGATAAGACACGGCTATTCGGTGCCCTTCGCTCCGAACTCAATAATCTATCAGTTCAGAATATCAGAAATACAGTAGCTGCAGCAGGGTTTAATGTCTCTCAGATCACAGCCAACTCTGAAGCGCGTGGCGGTGCTGGAAGTAGAGCCGAGGTGATGCCAGCCGTAGATCGGTTGTTCGGACAGATGAGCGAATCTTTCCAAGAGACAGCCTTACGTATTCTGGCTGAGCGGCTTACAGAACACAATTCTGAATTGGACGCCAACACCCAAGATATTCTGGGCCGTCATGGTTATCAGTTTATAGATGGCAACTTCGTCCCCGTTCAGGAACTCGATGCAAGAGAAGCCCAGTTTATTCCACAATCTGCTGCGACTGAGCTTGGTCGAGCAATGTCTCGGCTTATTGAAGGTGATTACAGTGGTGCCATTACATCGGCCTGTGGCGCAGTGGACCTGGTGACGCAAGCCATTTATGAGAATCAGGATCTGGGCAATCCGGGGCGTGCTTCATTTCAAACCAAGGTGAATACTGCCTTCAAACGGTTACGCGTATTTGAGAACATGGAAGAGGAATTTGTGGATAAAGGACCACAATACTAATGAAAAATCCAAATCTTCGTTTTTCATCTGCAAGTGTATTGAGCGCGTGCTTATTTACATTGCCCTACCTCTTGTATAGCGTCGTCCGTCCAAAAGCCATGCGAGTAGTCTGCCTGTATGTTGGTTGTTTTTCGCCTTTTGCCTTTTATCTGTGTCTATCTGCGTTTATCTGTGGTTGCTTCTCGTCTATCGGTCATGCTTCTCCACAGCCATCGAACAATCTGCATTTCTGCCTGCCTCTCAATCTCGAAGATATGCGAGCACGCGATAGCATCTACGCCGCTACAAAGCACGCACTTAATCTAAACGTCGGCGAACCTCGTACTGTGCGGATGATCTATTTCTTGCCGAATGACCGTCCGTTTCGTCAGGAAGTGGTTGATTCGATGAAAGTAGCAATTCGCCAGATTCAGACCTTTTATGCTGAGCAGATGCAGGCACATGGATATGGTTACAAGACCTTTCGCTTTGAGACCGACACCCAAGGCGAACCACTAATTCATCGTCTGGATGGCCAATATCCTGACAGTCACTATCTGGACAACACACCTGCTACTGTTTACGACGAGGTTAAACAAGTGTTTGATACCGAAGCGAATAACGTTTACCTCGTTGTCATCGACAATAGTATAGATGCAATTGGTAGTGTTAATGGCAGGCGTATAGCAGGAGTCGGTGGTGGGGGAAGAAATAGCGGATCTGCGTTAGTTCCTGGTGGATTTAGCTTCCACATAGCGGCACACGAGCTTGGACATGCCTTCGGCTTGTCGCACGACTTTAGGGATGGAAATTACATCATGTCGTATGGTGGTGGTCAACGACACTCTCTATCTGCGTGTGCTGCCGAATTTTTGGCTGTACATCCCTACTTCAATCTCAATATTCCAGATGAAGCGACACCGGGACCGACAATAGAACTCATCTCGCCATCCGTATATACAGCAGGATCAAAGAGCGTCTCTGTTCAACTGAAAGTTAGTGATCCAGATGGGCTCCATCAAGTGCTTCTATTCGTTAAAACAAGAGAACCACACTCCGCCGCCGGAGGTTCTGAAGTGAAATTGTGCCGTGGATTGCTGGATGCAAAAGATGCTGTAGTTGAATTTGAGTATGATGGCGTTATTCCATCTGCTGTATCTTCAAGTCTTTCCGACCCTCCGGCGCATCCGATTTTTGTCGAAGCAGTTGATAGTTATGGTAATGTAAGCCGAGAGTTTTTTGTGCTTTCGGAAATTTCGCCGTACCATATCGCTACTCTTGAAGGTCATACAGGTTTTGTCACTTCTGTATCATTTTCTCCCAGTGGCAAAATACTTGCCTCAGGAGCATGGGATAATACGGTCAGGCTATGGAATATTGCAACAAGAGAAAATATCGCCACTTTAAGGCATACAGGTTCGGTGTATTCTGTGGCATTTTCGCCCGATGGCACAACACTCGCTTCAGCAGGAGGGAGATATGACGGTACTGTCAGACTGTGGGACGTAGGGACAAGAAAAAATATCGCCACATTAAGACATACGGGTTTAGTCACTTCTGTGGTGTTTTCTTCCGATGGCACAACACTTGCTTCAGGGGCCTCGGATACTATGGTTAGGCTGTGGGACGTAGGGACAAGAAAAAATATCGCCACTATTTCCGGCCATACGGGTTCAGTGTATTCTATTGCATTTTCGCCTGATGGGACAACGCTTGCCTCGGTATCAGAAGATGGCACGATCAAACTGTGGGCTGTGTCTGAGTGGATACGACCCCGTCCTCGAACACTTGTGAAAATCTCAGGTGATAATCAGCAGGGCACGCCCGGTATGGAGTTGGCAAACCCGTTTGTCGTTGAAGTGAAAGATCAGTACGATAATCCCTTACCAGATGTACAGGTCACGTTCACAGTCGCCGCAGGCGAAGGAAGATTTGCCGGAAGATTCACTGTTGAGAACACAACGACTGATGCTGCAGGAAGAGCAGAGAGTCGCCTGACACTTGGTAGCTATCCAGGTCCGAACAGAGTTGAAGTGAGTGTTTCAGGGCTCGATTCTTTAAGTTTTCTGTCGATGGGGATTGGAACGCCTACGATCATGAGTGGTGATTATAGGACATGGCATTTACCTGATGGTGCAATAACTCGTATAGGGAAAGGAATCTTAGGTGGAAGTGACAGAGCTATAGCATTTTCGCCCGATGGTACAATCCTCGCTTCAAGAGAACGTAATGAAGTCAAACTGTGGGACGTTGCGACAGGTCGCAATATAACGAATTGGTATCATTCTATGGTGTTTTCACCTGAGTTCTCACCTGATGGGACGATGCTGGCGTTAGGGGGAAATAGTGGATCGATTGAGTTATGGGAAGTTTCGACGGGACGCAATATCGCCGCGCTGGAGGGGCATACTAATGCTGTTAATTCTGTGGTATTTTCGCCTGATGGTACAACGCTCGCTTCAGAACCAGGGGATAATACAGTCAAACTGTGGGATGTTATGACAGGCCGCTCCATCGCTACTTTTGAGCACTTAGGAGTATCTTCTATAATGTTTTCCCCCGATGGAATGTTACTCGCTTCGAGGTCAAGAGATGGCACGGTTCTGCTATGGGATATGTCGCTATACATTACACCTCAAACTCCTAATTCTGACTTTAATGGCGATGGGCGGGTTGATTTGAGTGACTTTTTGCTCTTTGCAAGCCAGTTTGGATTAAGTCGCGGCGATGAGCAGTATGACGCGAAGTATGATCTGGATGAAGATGGCGTCATTGGATTTGGCGATTTTCTGATCTTTGTCAATGCCTTTGGCAGGGAAGGGTCATAAATCGCGTTTTTTGGTGATGTCTGAAATTATTCACATTTATAGGTTTATATCCGTAGAGGTCAAGAAATGTTAAGCTATCCAATCACTCAAAACGTTCATGATATGATACAGCGTTTTCCTGAAATCGACAGAGTGTTTAATATACCGTATTCAGGCCGAAGCGAACTTGAGATCGTCCGTGTGCTCGGCAATACGCACTACGAACACCTTGAACAATTACTCATATTGCTGAACAAACACCTGCCGTCGTCAGGCACTATAGGCAAACGAGTCGTGCAACAAACCGATCCGATCCAGTTTGATCAGGCACTGAGAGAGTTTTTCCTTCTCGTGCATCTCCAGAATGTTCCAGAAGCGCAGGCGAGGGCGGTCCCAGCACGATCTCGGTCGAAACGCTATGACATAGATCTGACTGCCAGTGGGTTGAGTGCATACATTGAGTTGTATAGCCCAGTTGATTTCTTTGGATTTCAACTCATGAAGCGGCTTATCTCCTCGATTTTTAAGTATCTGGACATAGACAGGGGATTCGAAATTGAACTACAACTCAAAACCTCAAAAGCTATGGATGGGTTTTATGCGTACGAAGTTGGTTACGAAAAAAGCGTTCGACGCTGGCTTACCCGTCTGCAATCAGAAGCGGCAAAATGGTTACAGAATGCAGAGGTAGGCCATCAACGGCAATTCGCAGGTCCGACTGAGGGAATCTGGTTCTTAGCAACGCTTCAGGAAGTTTGCGATAATTCAAAAAATCGTTCTGTTTGTTTTAGTTATTCCCAATCAACTGATAGCAAGTTGTTTTTTACAATAGGCGAACCAGAGGATACTGCTGAGAGCGAATGGGGACGAAAATTGCTCGACAAGTTGGAGAAACGTCAGTGTGGGAAACCTAACCTGGATTATCTTCGCGTACTCGTAGTGGACTTCTCGCTGGCCGATACTGGCTTCCCGGATTTTATCTGTCAGCCGAAGATCGCAAAGCGTCTCGCGCAGACGATGGAGTTGTTGGTAAATAAAATCGGACCACCGCTCCCTTATGACGCCGTGTTGCCCGCACGGTTGAGCGAGAAGTGTTGCTTCGGTAAGGTTATTGCACTGGACTGCCGACGCACAGAGGAAATTGAACAACTCGTGCAAGCGACATTGCTTGATCGCCCTTGTGTCTTTCCGCATAGAGATCAGACCCCACATATTCGGGAAGTGATGAAGGTATTCAATGCCTCTGAGTGATGTAGAAAGCGAATGCTCAGTGACAACTCTGGAGATATTTAGACCGTTATGATTAAACTGCGTCCATACCAACAAGACCTGTTGAAGCAGGTCAAAGATGCTTTAGATGCCAATGCCAAAGCGCGGGTGATGATGCAGTTGCCTACTGGCGGTGGCAAGACTATTATTGCGGGGGCACTGCTGGCTGATTGGCTCACGGGCGGACGCAAGGCGGTTTGGCTGACCCATCGCAAAGAATTGGCCGATCAGACGTGCAAGATGTTGACCGATGCCCACATTTCGGCAATGACGGATGTGAACTGGACGCCGGGAACCGATGCGCCTGCGATGAGTCAGGGCACAGTTATTTTGATGGCTCAGACCGTGGGGCGGCGCACCGCCAAAAAGGAAATTTGGAACAGGTATAACGCCGATGATTTGATGGTGATTGACGAAGCGCATCACGCTGCAGCAGAGGGGTGGGAGCGTGCGATGGTGCAGTGGCCCGGTCACATTTTAGGGATGACCGCTACACCATGGAGATTGTCGAAAAAGGAGGGATTTGACCACCTATTTGACACGTTGCGCTGCGGACCGCAAGTCGCCGATTTGCAGGGCGATAAGTGGCTGTGCGATGCCCAAACACTGCTCCCACCCTTGGAACAGCGCATCAGAGGTGGCGAGATTGACCTCACGGGAGATTACACTGAATCGGGCATTGAACAGGCGAATCAGAGTCATCCGAATGTGATGACAGCAGGGGTACTGGCATTCTGGAAAAAGCATGCTGAGGGCAGGTCAACCATTGCCTACGCCGTTTCCGTGAATCACGCCCGTAATTTGACCAACGTATTTCAGGAGGCTGGCATACCGGCTGCGGTTATTCTCGGCGATAGCAAGCGTGAGGAACGGGATAAAGCGATAGAAGGTTTCAGAGATGGGACGATCAAAGTGCTGGTCAATGTCGTTGTCGCGACCGAGGGGTTTGACTTGCCCGACGGATCCTGCATCGCAATTGCCCGGCCTACGATGAGTTTGGCTCTGTATTTGCAGATGGTAGGGCGCGGTTTGCGACCAAAAGACAGCAACTGTTTGATTCTGGATTTGGCCGCCAATTCAGTGACGCACGGATTGCCCGAAGAAAAACGGGTATGGTCTCTGAAACCGCGTGCAGAACAACCTCCAGGGGAGGCACCGGTTGTCTGGTGTCCGATATGCGAAACTGTATCTCCTGCCGCCAGTCACCATTGCCAAAATTGTGGCTACGCTTTTGGCAAAGACTGTGGGCGTTGTGGCAAATGGCGGTCATTGAAACGCTGGCGATTTGAGAACGTCTGCGGAGACGCCCATCAGTTGGTGTGCGACCTGTGCCATATCGATGCTCATATACAGGCGCATTTGCCTGTTACAGAACCACTGGATGAATTGATTGATTCTTATGACCCGGAGGACGATATGACTGGATACCCCCCGATTGAAGCCGATCTTTCCAACCGCCTGTCTGCTCTGCTCAAAGAGTTACTGGAAGCAGAACGGCAGGGTGTTATGGGAGCTGCTGATGAGCGACGCAATGAACTGAATCAGCTTATTGGACAACGCAAGGCGGAATTGGCTAATGAGGTTGAGTTAGAGCACCTATTTGAAAGCTATCTTGAAGACCTTCCCATTGGCGAACGTCCAGCCAGCAATCTTCAGAAGTGGCGTATGTTTAACGATTGGGAAAATGATCTCAAGTCAAAACTGGCCGAGTGGAAAAAAGAGTTGACCGAATTGGAAAATCGGCCAATTGATAAACAGACGATATTCAACAGCGCACGCAACAAAGTAATGCATCTGTTGCAGTGCGAAGCGCAAGCTGCTGACCTATTACCTGACGACAATGGTGATATTGATGGTAACTCAGATAACAACGGGGGTAATGGTCCTTATGATCATCTTCAAGATTATCTCATACCAGTTATTCGACTGATGAGAAATGATAAAAGTCATACAGAGGCTTTCCATTCGATAGCTGAAAAACTGGAAGTCACGTACGGGACTGTTTCTGCCCGATGTGCGAGAGATTTAGGGTTTTCCTCAGTTTCAGAGTTTATTGAACATGTCGAGAGTGGTCGAATTATTCGGATAATCAAAAATAAATTCCCAGAAGATATTGGATTGATAGATAAAGAACTTATGGGATTATTTGAAAATGCTTGATGATATGCACCGCGAGATATTTTGAAATGCGGTTGACAAAAGCACATCATTGCGACATTTTTGGGTTATCAAGATAACTTAAAAAAACAGGAGAACGATCATGTATGTACGTGTGACATCAAGAGGACAGATCACTATTCCTCGTGAAGTGAGAAACCAACTCAACCTGAATAAAGGCTCCATCGTCTCTGTTGTCGTCAAAAATGGTCGCGCTGAACTTATTCCGGTTGAAGATGATGTTATGGCACTTAGAGGCAGCGTTCCGGTTGATGGCCCGCAGGACTTTGATGCGATTGAAATTGAAGTTGAAAAGAGGGTCGCTGAACATGTCGCCCTCAAATCATAGATTTGTCGATACAAATATCTTACTTCGCTTTCTCACTAACGATCTACCTGAACAGGCCGATAAAGCCTCAATGCTTATGCAACGCATTCAAAATGGCAGGGAAACAGTAGAATTGTCAATTCTCGCGGCTGCCGAAATTGTATGGACATTAGAACGGTTCTACAAACTTTCAAAAAGCAATGTCGCCTCCAAAATGTCATCAATTCTCAAACTCAAAAGTCTCAAAATATCAGATAAAAATATCTTTCTTGAAGCACTTTCTCTGTATGCTGAAAAGAATATCAGTTTTACAGATGCCTATATTGCCATACAAATGAAACGTGCTGGATCAAGTGAACTATATACCTTTGATAAAGAATTTGACCGCGTTGAACATGTCCAAAGAGTCGAACCATGATTTCCTCTTGATTGAGGAAATCATGCAGTTCTAACCACTCGGTTATGGATAGAACGGGGCGTGCATGTTAAAAGTCACATTTGAATGTCCAGATGACATTTTGCAAATCCTCAGTGAAACGCCTGAACAATTCGCCGAACAAGGCCGAATGCTCATCGCTGTCAAACTGTTTGAACTCGGACGTTTGTCATCGGGGCAGGCGGCTCGGTTTGCGGGCATGGAGCGCGTTGTGTTTTTAGATGCCTTAGAATCCTACCAAGTATCCCCTATCAATCTTACTGCAGAAGAATTGGCAAAGGATATTTCCGGTGCCAGGAATCTGTAGTGTCGATGCGTCCATATATCGCCAATGCGACGATCCGATCACAAATCGAAACTGTATGTCGGAATGCGGGATTTGAACCCGCGATCATCTGCACATCTGACGAACTCATGGAGCGCGATCATGACGACGAATGATCCCATTGTTTCGGAAGTCCGAGCAGTACGCGACAAACACGCTGCTCAGTTTGGCTACGATCTCAAAGAGATATTCCGCGATATCAAGAAAAAACAAAAATCATCTGGTCGTAAATATGTGCAGTATCCATCCCGTCCGGCTGTTGTAACAGCTATCACAACTTCAGACGAGTAGAGGCATATTGAGACAGAAGCAAAAATCTGTCTTGCAGCATTGGTCAAAGAAGCGGCCAATGAGGAGAAATTGATTATCATGCAGAAAGACGGTTCAGCCTCTATGGAAAACGCACTGGATTCGTCAGAGTTTGATCAAGGCAAGCTCTTAAATCCCGAAGGCTTATGGGATCAGATGAAGCCAATAACCGATCGAGACATAGCCGAAGTCCGAAAAGAAATGTGGCATAGATTTGATCAAAAGGATTTGGCGTGATGTCTCCCCTCTGCTTTATTTTTTCGAATTGATCAACTGACCCTGTTGCAACTCTGGAGACAAGGAGAACAACATGGCTACAACGCTCAAGCCGGAAACAGAAACTCGCATAGCTGATTTAGCAAAGCGGCTGGGCTTTGCTGGTCCGGACGCAGTGGAGCAGGTGCTTCATAAGGCACTGGACGATCTGGAAGCCCAAACGGCTCCAGTATGCCGGAAGATGACGCCAGAGGAAATAGCGGCAGAAATGGCGTATTGGACCGAAGTGGGCCGTCGGAACCGCGCTCGACATCCGTATGACGACGAAAATCCACCATCCAAAGTCTGGCAGGATGAGCTATACCATGATCAGGGTCTGCCGAAATGATGGTGGCCGATACATCTGTGATTATGGCGATAATTATAGACGAAACAGTAACAAAAGGAGAAGTGCAATGATACGACCAATTGCAGTGGAACCGCGTGATGGTTACTGTATTTGGGTGCGCTATTCGGATGGGGTCGCGGGCGAGATAGACTTATCGGATATGGCTGGACGCGGCGTGTTTGTAGCCTGGAATGACCGCACATTCTTTGAGACTGTGCGCGTGGCAGAAGGGGATGCAATAGCTTGGGGCGATGATCTGGATATTTGTTCTGACGCGCTATATATGGAACTCACGGGTAAGTCTGTGGACGAAGTGATGCCAGGCGCACAAGTTGCGATTGAGAATGCCTGAACTTTGTCGCTTTTACGGAATTATCATCCAAATTCATTTTAGAGAACATCCACCAGCGCATTTTCACGCACTGTATGGTGGTAATCAGGCAGTTATTGGAATTGAAACTCTTGAAGTACTAAAAGGATTCTTGCCGACAAGAGAACAAAGGCTTGTACTTCGCTGGGCGTCTTTGCATCAAGCGGAATTGCGGGTAGCCTGGGAACGAGTACAAGATTTAGAGGATCCCGGCAAAATAGCTCCATTGGAATAACTCTGTGATATGTGGAAGTGTTGGCGGGTTTGGTGCGTTTGTGCTGAGTTTTGTCATAAGGCGTAACGAAAATATGGACGATACAACTTATAATGCGTGGTTTCGGTGTTTTCAAGGGTGTGAAGGGCGATATGCGCTGACGGATGTGATTTACGCGTGTCCAACGTGCGGAGGGTTGCTCGAAGTGGCGCACGATATGGAGATGCTCAAACGCAAGTCGAGCAGTTATTGGCGCGGGTTATTTGATAAGCGTTATATGACTACCACATGGCCTTATGGCAGTTCTGTATGGGGGAAAAAAGAACTGGTCTGCCCCGTAGTTCACGAAAACAATGTGGTGTCGATGTACGAAGGGGGTAGTAATCTGTTTTGGGCCGAGCGTTTGGGGCGAGAAATTGGCGTTGAGGATTTGTGGGTTAAGCAATGCGGTAACAGCCATACGGGATCGTTCAAAGATTTAGGCATGACGGTGCTGGTATCCATGGTGAAACAGATGCTATTTGAAGGGACGCGTATTCCGGCGGTTGCGTGTGCATCTACTGGGGATACCTCGGCGGCGTTGGCTGCGTATTGTGCAGCGGCGGGCATACAATCGGTGGTCTTTTTGCCGAGGGATAAGATTTCGACTGCACAACTTTTGCAGCCCCTGGCCAATGGTGCGCTGGTGCTGAGTTTAGAGACCGACTTTGATGGATGTATGAGGCTCGTGCAGGAGATTTGCCGCGAGGAAAATATCTATTTGGCCAATTCGATGAATTCACTGCGGGTAGAGGGGCAAAAAACAATCAGCATCGAATTGGTGCAGCAATTTGATTGGGAAGTGCCCGATTGGGTTGTGATTCCCGGCGGAAATCTGGGCAATGTGAGTGCGCTGGGCAAGGGCTTTCTCGAAATGGAAGCCCTTGGGCTAATTGACCGACTACCGCGCATTGCGGTTGCACAGGCCGATAGGGCCAATCCTCTCTACCGAAGTTTTGAAAAGAATTTTGATAGTTTTGAACCGATTCAGGCACAGCCGACATTGGCCAGTGCGATTCAGATCGGCAATCCGGTGAGTCGAGAAAAAGCGATTCAAACGCTCAAAATCTTCGGTGGTGTCGTAGAACAAGCCAGCGAGGAGGAATTGGCCGATGCGGCTGCGCGTGCCGACCGTACGGGCTTGTTTGCATGCCCGCACACCGGGGTGGCTTTCGCCGTATTGTTCAAGTTGATTGACAGGGGCGTAATTCAGAAAAGCGATCGCGTGATCGTGATTTCAACGGCTCACGGGTTGAAGTTTAGTGAGTTTAAGCTCGGATATCATCGGGATCAGTTACGGGATTGGGGGGTAAGCCCGCATTACCGCAATGAACCCGTTGTGTTGCCCCCTGAAATCGATGCAGTAAAAAAGGCGATTCTCGACCGGATTGAAGCCAACAGATAGTTGACAGGCATCCGCAGATGGACGCAGATAAAATCAGATACTCAATGCGGGAGTTGACAGGGTTGAGGGTTTTGGTTACATTCCCAAAATACAGCTATGGCGAGTGGTGATTTGCGGCATATTGCAGCCACTTTAAACAAGTCGCTAAAAAGTTATTCCCAAAACCGGGCTTTTTAGTCCGGTTTTTTTGCGTACTGCGCGGGGCTTTTGTGGCTCCGCTTTTTTTGGAGATGGCGCATGTCTGAAAAGTGCGAAACGCACGGGCCCTGTTCGGGGACACGGGCTGTACATGCAGGTGAAGAAAGGGGACACTGGGGAAATTCTCTGACAGTGCCCATTGCGCAAACATCGACTTATGTATTTGAAGATACACATGCTGTTAAGGCATTTGTGGCGGGCAAAAACCCACAGATTGACTACGGACGCTATGGCAATCCGACACAGCATGCAGCAGAATCCAAGCTGGCAGAACTGGAAGGCGCAGAGGCCGCTATTTTATTTTCCTCGGGTATGAGTGCTGTGACGACTACGCTACTGGGCATGCTCTCAACCGGGCACCACGCGGTGATTATGGATGATTGCTATCGCAAAACCGCGCAATTTTGCCAGATGGTGTTAAAAAAATTTAGCATTGAAACCACATTTGTTCACGCGGGTGATTACGCCGAATTGGAAGGTGCGATTCGGGACACCACGCGCGTGATTATTTCCGAATCTCCGACAAATCCCCATCTCAATGTGATCGATCTGGAAAAACTGGTTGATATTGGAAAAAGGCATCGGGTCAAGACAATTATTGACAGCACATTTGCTACGCCCTTAAACCAGCGCCCGCTCGAATTTGGCGTCGATCTGGTCATTCATTCGGCGACCAAGTATTTGGGGGGGCACAACGATTTGATGGCTGGTGCTGTGCTGGGCAACGCGCCTCTGGTTGGTGCGATTCGAGACTATCGAGGTATCTTGGGAGGGGTGATTGATCCTCATTGCGCTTATTTGCTGATCCGGGGGATCAAGACTTTTCCACTGCGAATGGGTAAGCAAAATGAAACGGCGCTAATGTTAGCGCGGTTTTTGGAAAAGCACGATCGGGTAAAGCGCGTGTATTATCCCGGTTTGGAAAGCCACCCACACCACGGTGTTGCCAAAGCGCAGATGCGTGGATTTGGTGGGCTGGTGAGTTTTGATTTAGATGCTGATGAGGCAGGTACGCTGGGTTTTATTGATCGCTTGCGAATTCCGTGTATAGGGGCCAGCCTGGGAGGTGTGGAGAGTCTTGTTTCGCATCCTGCATCTATTTCATATTACGAATTGGCACGCGAAGACCGATTGGCAATTGGCATTGCCGATGAGTTGGTGCGCTATGCCGTGGGCATTGAAGACGCCGAGGATATTATTGCCGATGTTGGACGGGCACTTGACGCAGTCTGACATGTGGAAAGCTATGTTTGGCATTATTTTATTTAATACACTCCGCACTGTGTTTCAGACGCCTGGATGGTGGCAAAAAATTGTCCCTGGCGGCGCATTAAATTTGCTGCTCGCACTGGTGCTGAATCTGATTCTCACTGGGCAAATTGGGCTTGAGATAGGGATCGTGTTTTTAATTGTAACCTTTGGACTTTTGCTCATTACCTGGGGTTACTTATACCGGATTTTTGTCGATGCGCTCAACGGTACAGAATCACTGAGCTTGCCTTCGTGGAGCAATTGGTGGGCTTACGGAGTAGCTGGCTTCTGGTTGTTCCTCATTGTCCTGGGATATAGCGTTATTGGATTTGCGAGTTTTTCGATGGTGATTTTGGTATTGGGTTTGATACCGAGTTCTGTAGAAGAAACCGGGCCTCTGTTGCTGTTGGTTACACTTATGGTCATCTTTTTTTACGGTTTTTTTCCTGTTGTATTTACGCGATTTGCCGCTAAGGGACGTGTGTGGATGGTATTTGAGCCGGGGCCAGTTTGGAGGGATTTGCGCCAGATTGTTCGACTCGACTATATTCAAGCGTGTTTTGGTCTATTTGGGATATCTCTGCTCGGCAGTTTGATATTGGGACAGTTAGCCTGGGTGGGGTTGGTGCTGACTTCGGTGTTTAATTTTTTTTTACTGGTGGTTTTTACGCGTGTTTTGGGCGTGTTGATTCACAGGGCATTAAAATCTGGACCTCCTGCACAAAGTGAATATTGGAATTGAGTATTTCGCGAGTAAAAAATAGCCGGACCTTCTCTTTTGGGAAAGTCCGGCTTTTTTGGTTTGGGTGCGCGTTTAGACTTGCGCCCAGGCCTCGTCGAGTACGCGCTTGGCATTGGCAATAATTATTTCCGAAGATTCTCCTTCCATTGGAGAGACTTCAAAGCTCAATATGGGACGCTTATCGGGGTCGAGATAACCGATGTTGAACAGTTCGCGGAGAAATTCTACAACTTCGGGTACATCGTTTTCGCCATCTTCGCAGCCAAAGCGAGGGTGGTTATCGCCATAAGCCGGGTGATTGGGGTTGGACATCACGCAATTGCCAACGTGCATGTGGACGATGTGATCCCGAGCGATGTTGATGGCGTAAACTGTGTCTTCACCCTGGAGGGGGAAATGGCTCAAATCGAGCATCAGGCCAAAATTGGGATATTGACGTCTGAGGCGATTTGATATTTCAACCGCGAGGGCGTTTGGCCCCACAATACAATTTTTCCCGTAAGGTACGCGGTCAAAGGTTTCAAGTACAATGTCCATATTTTTTTCGCCGGCATACTCGCAGAACTGGCTCAAAGAATCTACCAGCAGGTCGAGACCTTCTTCGCGGCCCTCGGGACCCGGATCTACGCCTGAAAGCAGGGCACACCCTGGGGCACCGAGTTCTTCTGCCTGGTCAATCCCCGCTTTGACGGCGTCAACAGCACTTTGACGGTGGGCGACATCGGGGGCATTGATATTGAGTTGATTGCCCAGCAGAATGGGTTGCGCTCCAAAAGCCACATCCATGTGGGCTGCGGTGAGCAAGTCGCGTGCTTGTGCTCGCACTTGCGGGTCTTTCATGTGGGTGACTTCTACGACCTGGAAATACGGGTCAAGGGCAATTTTTTCCAGGGTTTCCAAAATGGGGCCTTCGCCGCCAATGCAGGCTTTATAGGCCATAAAGTGAACAATACCGATACGCGCATAATTTTGAATAGGGTCGGTCATTTTGCTCCTTTCACAACAGGCATCCGATAAGAGAAGATTAACTGCCGAAAATTGAACTCGGAAAATAGTAAAGGTCGGCAGATTTGTCAATCTGCAATTGGCGGTGAGCGATTTTGGTCTTGACTATCGAAATATCTTCTGGTATTTTTTGAAGCCTGTACAATTTGGGGGGTTACCAAAGCGGCCAACTGGGGCAGACTGTAAATCTGCTGGCTTATGCCTTCGGTGGTTCGAATCCGCCACCCCCCACCAAAAACTCCAACTGTTTCCCCCCAAAACAATGCGAACGTGCCAAGCTCGCATTACACAAGATACCGACTCACCTTTTTTGATCTATCACAGGTTTGGGTTTATACAAAATTTTCTTGACCTTAGACGGGCTTTTTCATATCTTGCTAATTCTCGGAAAAATATTTTTTGGCAATACCGGTCCCTTTTGTAGAAAAGGGTCGTTTTTTATACACAGTCGGGCGGGAATAGCTCAGTTGGCCAGAGCGTCAGCCTTCCAAGCTGAGGGTCGCGGGTTCGAGTCCCGTTTCCCGCTCCAGAATCTCAAGTGGGGATTGCCCAACGCCCATGTAGCTCAGACGGTAGAGCACTTCCTTGGTAAGGAAGAGGTCACCGGTTCAAGTCCGGTCGTGGGCTCCATTGTTTTTGGGTAGGTCAGTAGCTCAACTGGTAGAGCATCGGTCTCCAAAACCGACGGTTGCGGGTTCAAGTCCTGCCTGGCCTGCCATTTTTTTTATTTTCTTATGTTTGGCAAAATCAGTCAATTTCTCAGCGAAGTGCGCGTTGAAATGGGAAAAGTCACCTGGCCTACTCGTGACGAACTCAAATCATCAACTACAATAGTACTTATATTGTCACTTGCACTGGCTGGGTTCATTTATATTGTAGATACTTTTTTGGCGAGTATTATGGAGTTTATCCTGATTTAACGGGATTTTTTGTCAGGGAGTCTTCGACTGATGAAATGGTACGTTGTCCACACTTATTCTGGGCACGAAAATAAGGTCAAGAGCTATATTGAGGCCGCCAAAGAAAACATCGATGTTGGCGACAAAATTGGTCGGGTGATTGTGCCAACTGAAGAAGTCGTCGAGATGAAGGATGGACGGAAAACGACCTCCCTCAAGAAATTTTTGCCCAGTTACCTTTTGGTTGAACTGGATATGGACAAAGAGTCCCTCTATTTTGTCACCAGTGTGCCGGGCGTGACGAGCTTTGTCGGTCCGGGTCGGAGACCACAACCTTTGCGCGAGGAAGAGGTGAACCGCATTTTGGGGCAAATTGAGCGCCGTCCCGTTGAGGAAACCTCTGATGTTCCATATCAAGTAGGTGATCGCGTCAAGGTGATAGATGGGCCTTTCAGTGATTTTATTGGCCTGGTTGACGACATCAATCCAGAAAAGAGCAAGATCAAAGTAATGGTTAGTATCTTTGGGCGCAACACACCCGTAGAATTAGATGTTTTGCAGGTTGAAGAAGCTGTCGAATCGCGATAATTGAGAGGCACCAATGGCGAGAAAAATTCTCACGACAATCAAGTTGCAAATTCCCGCTGGGCAGGCGACTCCCACACCACCGGTTGGTCCGGCTTTGGGACAGCACGGCGTCAATATTATGGAGTTTTGCAAAGCTTTTAATGCACAAACTCAGGACAAACAGGGTTTGATCATTCCCGCGATTATCACGGTTTACGCAGATAGGAGTTTTTCTTTTGTGTTGAAAAGCCCACCTGCATCCGTATTGCTCAAAAGGGCAGCGGGGATTGCCAAAGGATCGCCGGAATCCAACCGAGACAAAGTGGGGGCCGTGACCGATGCCCAACTACAGGAAATTGCAGAAATGAAAGTTCAAGACCTCAACGCGGGCAGCGTCGAGGCTGCCAAGCGCATGATTGCAGGGACGGCTCGCAGTATGGGCCTGACCGTCAACAATTGATCGGAGGTATGTATGGCACGAGGGCAATCCAAACGCTATAAACAAGCGGCTGCGCTTTTTGACCGCCAAACACATTACGATCTGGCCGACGCCATTGACATCTTAAAAAAAATGCCCACTCGGAAATTTGACGAAACGGTTGAGATTTCGTTTCGGCTGGGCATTGATCCTCGGCAAGCCGATCAACTCGTGCGCGGCACAGTCGTCTTGCCACACGGGCTGGGCAAATCCGTACGCGTTGCAGTTTTTGCCAAAGGGGAGCCTGCTACTGCTGCCGAAGCGGCGGGGGCAGATTTTGTAGGAGCCGAAGACCTGGTAGAAAAGATCAATGGTGGCTGGACAGATTTCGATGTGGCTATTGCTACGCCCGACATGATGGGACAGGTCGGACGATTGGGGCGCATTCTTGGACCTCGAGGTCTGATGCCCAATCCGAAGAGTGGCACAGTGACGCCCGATGCGGCGCGTGCGGTACAGGAAGCCAAAGCGGGGCGTGTAGAATATCGAGTCGATAGAACGGCCAATGTGCATACGCCTGTGGGCAAAGCGTCTTTTGATGCACTGCGCCTTCGGGAAAATGCCCAGGTACTGATCGATGCAATTATTAGAGCGCGTCCAGCTGCTACAAAAGGGCAGTACATGCGCTCGGTCACATTATCTACTACAATGGGGCCGGGCATCCGCCTGGACCGCACGGCGCTGGCGGCCAATTGAACAAGGAAGGTACAGAAATGCCAACTGCTGAAAAAGAGGCTACTGTCGCAGAATTGACAGATATCTTAAAACGGGCTAAGGGGGTGTATCTAACTGATTTTACGGGGTTAGACGTTCCTTCATTCACCCTGTTGCGAAAGCAACTCCGCGAGGAATCGGTTTCTTATCGCGTAATAAAAAATCGGTTGGCTAAATTGGCACTTAAACAAGCCGGAGTTGAGGGGCTCGACGATGTGTTTCGCGGTCCCACTGGGCTTGTTTGCGCCGATGAAGACCCCGTAGCACCGGCCCGTTTGCTGTCCAAATTCGCTGAAGATACCGAAGGCAAGCCCGCGATTAAAGCCGGGTATATCGATGGTGATATATTTGTCGCAGACCAGATAGAGAGGCTGGCCCAAATACCTTCGCGCGATGTTCTGCTGGGCCAGATGGTATCTGCAATGCAAAGTCCGATAAGTGGTCTCGCCTTTACGCTGAATGGTATTTTGCAAAAACTCGTTGGTACACTTCAAGCTGTTGCTGAAAAAAAAGATGAAGAAAGCGGCGAATAGACCGCTTATTACACACCCAATTCATTGTTGGATGGAGGCATGTTCATGGCTGTTGAATCCATTATTAGCGAAATTGAAAAACTCTCAGTGCTAGAGTTGGCCGAATTGGTCAAAGCTCTTGAGGAAAAGTTTGGTGTGACTGCGCAGGCAGCTGTTGTTGCAGCACCCGGCGGTGGTGGCGGCGATGCTGCTCCTGTTGCAGAAGAGCAGACAGAATTTGATGTGGTTTTGTCGTCTCCTGGGGATAAAAAAATCCAGGTGATCAAGGTTGTGCGCGGCCTTACCTCATTGGGCCTTAAAGAAGCCAAAGCTCTGGTTGATGGGGCTCCCAACACCGTAAGAGAAGGCGTGGAAAAAGAAGAAGCCGAACAAATCAAGGCAGAACTGGAAGAAGCCGGTGCGGTGGTGGAACTCAAGTAGAGTTGTCGTAAGTTTGTGCAGCAATACAAATCCGTAACTGACCGTTAGCCTTCCAGCACAGGAGCGTGAGCCCTTGGCAGATAGAGGATTTATTGACCGGAAATCGTATGGAACTCTCACGTCTGCAATCGAAATGCCGAATCTGCTGGATATCCAGCTCGATTCTTATGACTGGTTTTTACAGAAGGATACACCGCCTGTAGTACGCGAAAAGCAAGGGCTACAGGCGGTCTTCCAGGGTATCTTCCCGATCACAGACGCCCACAATCTCTATTCTTTAGAGTTTGTAGATTATTCCGTTGGAACTCCTAAATACGATGTACAAGAATGTCTCGAACGCGGTACGACTCATGCCGTACCTCTGCGTTCGACACTTCGTCTGGTTTCCCGAGAAAAGCAGGGAAATAGCGAATTTCGCATTAAAGATATCGTCGAGCAGACAGTGTTTTTAGGCGAATTGCCGTTGATGACCAATGAAGGTACATTTGTCATCAATGGTTCAGAGCGTGTGATCGTCAGCCAATTACACCGTTCTCCTGGCGTATTTTTTGACGACTCCATTCATCCTAATGGCAAGCGTTTATTTTCAGCCAGAATCATTCCCGACAACGGAGCCTGGCTCGAATTTAGTCTCGATATCAACGATATTATGTACGTCCATATCGACCGCAAACGCAAATTGCCTGTTACGACTTTGTTGAGAGCTTTGGGGTTTGACAAGTCCGAGGAAATTCTGGGTATTTTTCACGGTGATACCACAGTCAGAGTTACTGAAGAACTCGTCGATTGCATTGTTACCGAAGATGTGGTTAATAAAAAGACGGGAGAAGTGATTGTCGAAGCATATACCACGTTGACGGAGGAACATCTCTTAGCCCTTAAGGAAAATGCGATCGTCAAAATCACTGTGATGGATATCGATCCCGAAAACGATGGCGGGATTATTAACAATACGCTGGACAAAGATCCGTGTGATAACGAAGAAGAAGCACTCGCGCGGATTTATAGCCTGCTGCGCCCTGGCGATCCACCCAATATTGAAACTGCGCGCGGATTGCTCGAGCGACATTTTTTCAGTCCTCGGCGTTATAATCTGGGTACTGTCGGGCGCTATCGCATTAACCAGCGTCTGGATATGGTCGATAATATTCCGCTCGACTTCACCATGCTGTGTATTGATGACTTTATTAAAGTCATTGACTATCTACTCATCCTGGCTATGGGGGATGGGTTTACCGATGATATCGATCATTTGGGCAATCGGCGGGTGCGCTCTGTAGGCGAGTTGCTCTCCAAGCAATTTAGTATTGGTTTGGCACGCATGGCGCGCACGATTAGAGAACGCATGAGTTTGCGCGATTCCGAGCAACTGACTCCCCACGATCTGGTCAACGCACGGACTGTATCTACTGTGGTTCAGGCCTTTTTTGGCAGCAGCCAATTGTCGCAGTTTTTACAGCAAATCAATCCGCTTGACGAATTGACCCACAAACGCCGTTTATCGGCATTAGGACCTGGGGGATTAACGCGCGATCGGGCGGGGTTTGAGGTGCGTGATGTGCATCACACGCACTATGGTCGCATTTGTCCTATCGAAACGCCAGAAGGCCCAAATATTGGCCTGATTGTGTCTGTGGCAACGTATGCCAAGGTCAATCCCTTTGGCTTTCTCGAGACGCCCTATCGGAAGGTCAAAAATGGCAAAGTTTCACAGGATATTGCATATTTGCCTGCCGACGAAGAAGATCGCCATACTATTGCACAGGCCAATCTGGCTCTTGATGATAAGGGCGAGTTTCAAAATACTGTCGTGCAGGCGAGGCGGCGAGGCGATTTTCCCGTGGTTGATCCCGAAGTGATTGACTATATGGACGTTTCACCCTTCCAGCTTGTGAGTGCCGCCGCCGGACTCATTCCTTTTCTCGAACACGATGAGGCCAACCGCGCGTTGATGGGGTCCAATATGCAGCGGCAAGGTGTGCCTCTCTTAATCACGGACGCCCCGCGTGTTGGAACGGGCCTCGAGCGCAAAGTTGCCGTTGATTCAAAGGCTGTGATCATTGCGAAAAACGCCGGTGTTGTGACGTATGTCAGTGCTGACAAAATTGTCATTAAACGCAGGAAAAGTCGCAGTCTTGAAACCATTTCGCTGTCTGATGAAGACATTTACGATCTGACCAAATTCAAGCGATCCAATCAAGATTTTTGTATCAACCAGCGCCCAGCCGTACAGGTTGGAGATAAAGTTGAAAAGGGACAGTTATTAGCCGATGGTTGTGCCACAGATAGAGGAGATCTCGCACTGGGTGCCAATGTGCTCGTGGCGTTTATGTCGTGGCATGGGTACAACTTTGAAGATGCCATTATTGTTTCTGAACGGCTCATTAAAAAGGATATTTTCACGTCAATTAGCATTGAAGAATTTGAACTCCAGGTCCGCGATACCAAACGCGGCACAGAAGAAATTACGCGTGAAATTCCCAACGTGAGTGAGCAGGCTGTTCGCAATCTCGATGAACACGGCATCATTCGCGTGGGGGCAGAGGTCAATCAGGGTGATATTCTCGTTGGGAAGGTGACCCCAAAGGGCGAAACCGAATTGTCGCCCGAAGAGCGTTTGTTGCGTGCGATTTTTGGCGAAAAGGCTGGCGATGTGCGCGATGCATCGCTCAAAGCTCCCCCTGGAATGGATGGCGTAGTCATGGATCGCAAAGTTTTTTCTCGTAAAGAGCGCGATGAAAAGACGCGAAATGAAGACAAAGGAAAGACCGAAGCTGCCAGAAAACGCATTTCTGACAAGATTGAGTCATTGAAACAAAGCCGCGATCAGCAGGTTTTGGCTCTTCTCAAAAACCGCAAAGTCAATACCCTGCGCGATGAAGACGGCAAGGTGGTTGTAAAGGCTGGCACGGCGCTGAATGAAAGGTTGCTGGAAAAATTTGACCTGGGCGTTGTAACACCCGACGGGGATTGGTGTGATAGTCCAGCGATAACCCAAAAAGTGGATCGACTGATTGAACTGGCGGCTTACGTGATGCAACAGGCTGAAGAAGAACTCGAGCGAGAGCTTGAAAAAATTGCACGCGGAGATGAACTCCCGCCGGGCATTGTGCAACTGGTCAAGGTATATGTCGCTCGAAAAAGAAAGCTGATGGTAGGGGATAAAATGGCCGGTAGGCACGGCAATAAGGGTGTGATTTCGATTATTGTGCCCGAAGAAGATATGCCCTATTTGCCCGATGGTACACCTATTGACCTGGTTTTGAATCCGCTCGGTGTACCTTCTCGCATGAATCTTGGCCAAATCCTCGAAACCCATTTAGGTTGGGCAGCCCACAAACTGGACCTCCACTTTGCGACCCCTGTGTTTGATGGCGCGAGCATGGACGATGTCCAGGATATGTTGCGAGAAGCTGGTTTGCCCGAAAACGGAAAAACACTCCTTTACGATGGCAAAACAGGGGAACCATTTGATAAAGAAGTGATGGTCGGTATCATTTATATGTTGAAACTATCGCATTTGGTCAGTGATAAGATTCACGCGCGTTCGATTGGACCCTATTCACTGGTCACCCAGCAACCTTTGGGCGGCAAAGCCCAATTTGGTGGACAGCGCTTTGGGGAAATGGAAGTTTGGGCGCTCGAAGCTTATGGTGCTGCACACATGTTACAGGAAATGCTCACTGTCAAGTCCGACGATGTGGCGGGCAGATCCAAAATTTACGAGACCATTGTAAAAGGAGAAAATCCACCCGAACCCGGTGTGCCGGAATCATTTAATGTTCTGGTTAAAGAATTGCAAAGCCTGTGTTTAGACGTGGTACTCGAAAGCGCGCAGATAGACTGACGACATAAGATTTGAAAAGGGGGTCCTCTCGTGGCCGATGCCAATTTTGCTAATCAACCCTTAGATTTTAATTCAATTCGCATTCAACTGGCTTCGCCAGATACCATCCGCGGGTGGTCTCGCGGCGAGGTCACCAAACCGGAAACCATCAATTATCGGTCTTTTAAGCCCGAGCGCGATGGTTTATTTTGCGAATGCATTTTTGGACCTGTTAAAGACTGGGAGTGCCATTGTGGTAAATACAAGCGCATTCGATATCGGGGGGTGGTGTGTGATCGGTGTGGGGTAGAAGTGACCCAATCGAAAGTCAGACGAGAACGGCTGGGGCATATCGAATTGGCGGTTCCGGTGACACATATCTGGTTTTTTAAGTCTCTGCCATCTCGCATGGGGTATTTGCTCAATCTTTCCGTTCGCAATCTCGAGCGGATCATTTACTACGAATCGTATGTGGTGCTTGATCCTGGCGACGCGCCCGATCTCAAATCCAAAGATTTGTTAACAGAAGACGAAGTGATTGATCTCGAAGACGAGGGGTATTCGTTTGATGTGGATATGGGGGCTGGTGCGATCAAGAAACTGCTGTCTGATATCGATATTGAGGATTTGTCTGCAGAACTGCGAACGCAAGCTCGTTTCGAGACTTCGGTGCAACGCAAACAGGAGGCGCTCAAACGCCTCAAGGTCGTTGAGGCGTTCCGTCAATCGGACAATCAGCCCGATTGGATGATTCTCGATGTGATTCCCGTCATTCCGCCCGACTTGCGTCCTCTTGTACCCTTAGAGGGAGGGCGATTTGCAACCTCGGACCTCAATGATTTATACCGCCGCGTGATCAATAGAAATAATCGGCTAAAAAAACTGATTGAAATCAAAGCGCCCGAAGTCATTTTACGCAATGAAAAACGCATGCTTCAAGAGGCTGTAGATGCTCTGTTTGACAATGGTCGTCGGTCCCGTGCTGTTCGCGGTGATGGCAACCGTTCCCTCAAGTCGCTTTCCGATCTGCTCAAGGGTAAACAAGGCCGGTTCCGACAGAATCTTTTGGGTAAACGCGTCGATTATTCGGGCCGTTCTGTGATTGTGGTTGATCCTCATTTGAGACTTTATCAATGCGGTCTGCCCAAACATATGGCTCTGGAATTATTCAAGCCATTTATTATTCGGCGGCTCGAAGAAAAGGGGCTTGTGCAAACCGTTAAAAGTGCAAAGAAATTGGTCGAACGCGAACGCGTCGAAGTATGGGATATTCTCGAAGAAATTATCCAGGATCACTGCGTTTTACTCAATCGCGCCCCGACATTGCATCGCCTGGGGATTCAGGCGTTTTTACCCGTGCTCGTGGAAGGCAAAGCCATTCGCATTCATCCTCTGGTCTGTGCGGCCTTTAATGCCGATTTTGACGGTGATCAAATGGCCGTGCATCTGCCACTTTCTTTTGAGGCCCAGATTGAAGCGCGAGTATTGATGCTGTCTTCAAACAATTTGCTCAAACCCGCCGACGGGTCTCCTGTTGTGGTCGATAAACCCCAGGAAATAGCATTGGGCCTGTATTATCTGACAAAAATTGTTCACGGTAAGGAAGAGGACCTCAAAACCTTTAGCAGTACCGGTGAAGCTCGCATGGCGTATGATTTTGAACGCATTGGCTTGCACGAAGCCGTGCGCGTTCGCATTGATGGCAAACTTTTGATAACTACAGTTGGGCGCGTCATTTTTAATGAAATTATCCCTGAAACGATGCCCTTTATCAATGAGTTGATCGATGACAAAGGTATCCGCAAAGTTTCTTCTGAAGTCCACAGTCGGTATGGCAACCGCATTACGACAAATTTTCTCGATGGCTTAAAGAAATTGGGATACGATTATGCGACGCGTTCGGGTATTTCGATTGCGGTGAGCGATGTGGTCGTGCCTCCTGAAAAGGAAGAGTTGATTACCGGTGCTATGGACGAAGTAGAAAAAATTATTGAACAACACGCGATCGGGGCTATTACTGAGGGCGAACGCTACAACAAAGTGATTGATGTGTGGCAGCATACGACTAATCACATTGCCCAGGCCATGATTGGTGCATTTGAAAAAGCTGAAAATGGCTTCAATTCGATCTGGATTATGAAGGATTCAGGCGCGCGAGGCAACGACGATCAGATCAAGCAACTCGGTGGTATGCGCGGGCTGATGAATAAACCGCAAAAGAAATTGACGGGAGCGATTGGCGAAATTATTGAAACACCTATTATTTCGTCGCTTAAAGAAGGTCTGAGCGTGCTTGAGTATTTTATTTCGACGCACGGTAGTCGCAAGGGTCTGGCCGATACGGCCTTGAAGACCGCTGAAGCGGGATACTTGACGCGTCGCATGGTGGATGTGTCGCAAGATGTGGTTATTTCTGAAGCCGATTGCGGAACGATATTAGGCATTGAAATGGAAGCTTTGAAAGAAGGAGAAGAAGTTGTTGAATCGCTGTCTGACCGCATTGTAGGACGCACAGTGCTAGAGGATGTGGAAGACCCCATTACAGGTGACCGCATTGTTGACGCAGGCGTTTTATTGGATGAAGAATTGGCTGACAAAATTGCCGATGCAGGTATTGAAGGCGTCTGGGTGCGGTCCGTACTGACGTGTGAAACTCGGCGAGGGGTCTGTATGGCCTGTTATGGTCGCAATCCCGCCACCGGACTACCTGTTGATATCGGAGAGGCTGTGGGTGTTATCGCTGCCCAGAGTGTGGGTGAACCGGGAACGCAACTGACATTGCGCACTTTTCATATTGGTGGTACTACCAACCGCATTGCCGAGCAGGCTGAGATTGGTGCAAAGCGTGCGGGAAAAGTCATCTTTAAGCATCTCGAGTCTGTCCAGCGCGATGAAAATTCGTGGGTTGTGGTCGGGCGGAATGGTGAGATCGAAGTACAGGATGATCAGGGGCGTGTAAGAGGGGGGCACTACCATGTCCCGCATGGAGCCGTGTTGCGCGTGCGGGAGGGGCAAAATGTGGAAGAGGACCAGGCACTCTACGAATGGGACCCCTATAATAATGTGATTGTATCGCCCAAAGCTGGTAGGGTTCAGTTTGTGGATCTCGTAGAAGGGATGACATATCGCGAAGAGATTGATGAAACCACCAGCATTGCTGGACTGGTCGTGATTGAGCACCGGGATCGCACCTTATCTCCGCACATTCTGGTTGTTGATGAAGATGGCGAAGAACTGGGCCATTATATCATTCCTCTCGGAGCGCGTCTGGTGGTGCGCGATGGCGATCGAGTAGAAGCTGGCGATACACTGGCTAAAATTTCGCGAGAACGCAGCAAAACACGAGATATTACAGGTGGTTTGCCGCGTGTTGCTGAGCTTTTTGAGGCGCGTCGCCCCAAAGAGGCTTCTGTGGTAACAGAAATCAACGGCTCGGTGCGTTTTGGTGGTATGGTGAGAGGCTCGCGTGTTGTCCTGGTCACGGCGGATGAGGGCGAAGAAAAAAAATACACCATTCCCTACGGACGACATCTGCGCGTGCAAGAAGGTGATCATGTGACCGCTGGTGACCGTCTCTCTGAGGGGTCGGTAAATCCACACGATATTCTGGCTATTCTGGGAGACCGGAAAGTTCAAGAATATCTCCTTGACGAAATTCAGCAGGTTTATCGGCTCCAGGGTGTGAAAATCAATGACAAGCATATTGAAACCATAGTCCGACAGATGTTGCAGAAAGTGCAGGTGACAGATCCTGGAGATACCAATTTTCTCGAAGACGAACTCGTTGACCGGTTCCGCTTCCTCGAGGAAAATGAAAAGGTCCTCGCTGAAGGGGGCGATCCCGCAACTAACAATCCCGTCTTGTTGGGGATTACCCGAGCCTCTCTTTTGACCGAGAGTTTCATTTCGGCAGCGTCTTTCCAGGAAACTACCCGCGTGCTTACCGAAGCAGCAGTACAGGGTAAAGTTGACGCGCTGTTGGGATTAAAGGAAAATGTGATCATCGGGCACCTCATTCCCGCCGGTACAGGTGCTTTGAAATATCGCGATTTGGATACAGATGTGGTGGAAGAATCGCAGGTCTTTGAAGCCCTCGCAGAAGAGAGCACTGAAAGCATTGGTTTACCTCCAATTAATGCTTGACAGCTATCATTGTACCAGGTATATTACAAGTCTCCCATAATTAAGGAGGTTGAGTTGCCCACAATTAATCAACTGGTTCGGAAGGGGCGGAAAGCCAAGCGCAAGCGTTCTTCTGCACCCGCTCTGAGAGCCTGTCCTCAAAAACGCGGTGTTTGTACACGTGTCTATACCACAACGCCCAAAAAGCCCAATTCAGCTCTGCGCAAAGTAGCGCGTGTCAGGTTGACGAATGGTCTTGAAGTAACAGCCTATATTCCAGGTGAAGGACACAATCTCATGGAGCACTCCGTGGTACTCATCCGAGGTGGTCGCGTCAAGGATCTTCCTTCGGTTAGGTATCACATTCTTCGGGGCGTACTCGACACAACTGGTGTGGAAGACCGCAAACAGGGTCGTTCCAAATACGGCACAAAAAAAGCGAGTTAATCCCAAGTGCCTATTATTCGATAAACATGGGGGATACCACCTTGGTGGTGTATCCCCCTTATTGTAAAGAAGGTATATCCCGATATGCGAAAACGGCGAGCGGAAAAACGACATCTGGCTTCAGATCCCAAATACAGCAGTCTGTTGGTGACGCGTTTTGTCAACTGCTTGTTTCGCAAGGGTAAAAAGAGTGTCGGGGAACGAATTTTTTACGAAGCGCTTGATCTGGTTGAAGCGCGAAGTGGAAATTCCGGTTTAGAGACTTTTGAAAAAGCACTTGACAATGTCAAACCGGTTGTCAAGGTGAGGTCGCGCCGCGTCGGTGGTGCGACTTACCAAGTGCCAGAAGAAGTCCGTCCCGATGAACGTCTTGCGCTGTCTATTCGCTGGTTGATTTTATTTGCTAGAGAACGGAGCGAAAAGACGATGGCTCAGCGTTTGGCCGGTGAATTTATGGATGCAGCAAACGGACAAGGACGTGCAATGCAGCGACGAGAAGAAACGCATCGCATGGCAGAAGCTAATCGCGCATTTGCGCATTATCGCTGGTAAGTGAATAAGATGGCAAAAAAATACGACTTAGAGCGCACCCGAAATATCGGAATTATGGCGCATATCGACGCAGGCAAAACCACCACAACTGAGCGCATTCTCTATTATACGGGCATTTTGCGCAGAATGGGTGAGGTGCACGATGGTGCAGCCACCATGGACTGGATGGCTCAAGAGCGCGAGCGTGGCATTACCATTACGTCGGCGGCTACGACGTGTTTTTGGGATGACCATCGCATCAATATTATCGATACGCCGGGGCATGTTGATTTTACTGCCGAAGTCGAACGGTCATTGCGCGTTTTAGATGGTGCTGTAGGGCTGTTTTGCGCGGTTGGAGGTGTTGAACCCCAATCGGAAACTGTTTGGCGTCAGGCTGATAAATATTCCGTCCCTCGGATTGCATTTATCAACAAAATGGATCGCACGGGTGCCGATTTTGACCGCGTAGTAGAAATGATGCGTGAAAGGTTGGCGTCCAATTTTGTTCCCGTTCAGTTGCCTGTGGGGGCTGGGGAGATGTTTACGGGCTTGATTGATTTGATCAGGATGAAACTCGTGACATACGAGGATGATTCTTTAGGCACCAAGTTTACGGAAGGTAGTATTCCAAACGATCTGGCAGAACGCGCCTATGAAGGCCGCGAGCAATTGCTGGAAGCTGTATCAGATTTTGACGATACCTTGATGGAAAAATTTCTCGAAGGTGAAGATATCAGCGAAGATGAGATTAGATCTGCTTTGCGTCAGGCTGTAATCAACAGTGCTGCTGTGCCTGTGCTTTGTGGGTCGGCTTTTAAGAATAAAGGTGTGCAGCGTTTGTTAGATGCTATTGTCGCATATTTGCCCTCGCCTCATGATGTGCCTGAAATTGTGGGACACGATCTCAAAAATTTCGACATTGGGGTTTCTCGTCCGGTTTCCGACGAAGTACCTTTTGCGGCTTTGGCTTTTAAGGTGATGACAGATCCTTATGTTGGGCGGTTGACTTACTTCCGCGTATATTCAGGTCAGCTAAATAAAGGTTCTTATGTTCTCAATGCCAACAAGGGCAAACGCGAGCGCATCGGACGTATGTTGCAAATGCACGCAGATAAGAGGGAAGAGATTGATGCGGTGTTCGCGGGTGATATCGCAGCCGTTGTTGGGCTAAAAGACACGGCAACAGGAGAGACGCTGTGCGATGAAAAAGAGCCTGTGATACTGGAAGCAATGGAGTTTGCCAAGCCCGTAATTTCTGTGGCAATTGAGCCAAAAACCAAGGCTGATCAGGATCAGCTTGGCGTCGCATTGAGCAAGTTGACCGAAGAAGACCCGACTTTTCACGTAGTTGTTGATCCCGACACCGGACAGACCATTATTTCGGGAATGGGTGAATTGCATCTGGAGATCATTGTAGATCGCCTCAAACGCGAATTCAGGGTTGAGGCCAATGTTGGCAAACCACAGGTCACTTACAAAGAGGCCATCCGTAACGCTGTTCAAAATATTCACGGGCGCTTTGTCCGCCAAAGTGGTGGTCGTGGTCAATACGGTCATGTTGTTATCAATCTGGAACCCGGTGAGTCTGGTAAGGGACTTGTTTTTGAAAACAAAATTACAGGTGGTGCAATTCCGTCTGAATATATTCCTGCCGTACGTGCGGGAATTCAGGAAGCGATGACAGGAGGAGTCTTAGCGGGATATCCAATAGATGACGTCAAAGTCGAGTTGTTTGACGGTTCCTACCACGATGTTGATTCTTCTGAAATAGCCTTTAAGATTGCAGGTTCAATAGCTTTTCAAGAGGCTGCCAGAAGGGCTAAAACTTATCTTATGGAACCTGTTTTTGATGTGGAAGTTGTTGTACCCGAAGACTATATGGGCGATGTTATGGGTGACTTGAATGCGCGTCGAGGGCATATTGTAGGCATTGTCAACCGCCCCGATGCACAGGTCATATCAGCTACTGTGCCACTGAGTGAAATGTTTGGTTATGCAACAAAGTTGCGGTCTATTACACAGGGCCGCGCGATTTATTCAATGGAATTTTCCAAATTTGAGGAAATGCCGCAGAGCATCGCTGAAGACATTCTCTCTTCAGTCAATGTATTTGCAACTTAAGCGAACGCGTTTTTTTACTTTCGTTCGATCTTTTTAGGAGGAAAATATGGCGAAGGAAAAATTTGAACGGGACAAACCCCATGTCAACATCGGCACAATTGGGCATGTCGATCACGGCAAAACCACACTGACTGCCGCTATTACCAAGACGCTGGCAGCCAAGGGTCTTGCCGATTTTATGCCCTTTGACGACATTGACAAAGCACCCGAAGAAAAAGAGCGTGGAATCACCATTAATACGGCGCATGTTGAGTACCAGACAGAAAACCGGCACTATGCCCACGTAGATTGCCCCGGGCATGCTGACTATGTGAAGAACATGA
Organism: Candidatus Latescibacterota bacterium; assembly: GCA_965205975.1. Taxonomy (GTDB): domain Bacteria; phylum Latescibacterota; class UBA2968; order UBA2968; family UBA2968; genus VXRD01. The sequence continues at coordinate 1,712,551 of OZ242195.1, read as the reverse complement.
TCACGGGGGCCGCGCAGATGGATGGCGCGATTCTGGTCGTTAGTGCTGCAGATGGTCCCATGATTCAGACTCGTGAGCATATTCTGCTTTCACGTCAGGTTAATGTGCCTTCTATCGTGGTATTTATGAATAAAGTCGATATGGTCGATGATGAAGAATTGCTCGAACTGGTCGATCTGGAAGTCCGCGAGTTGCTGGATCAATACGATTTTCCCGGTGATGATGTGCCAGTGATTCAAGGATCTGCTCTTAAAGCTTTAGAGTCTGACGATCCCGATTCCGAAGATTGTGCCTGTATCTGGGAACTGATGGAAGCAGTAGATGAAAATATTCCAGAGCCTGTGCGCGAGATTGACAAAGAATTTTTGATGCCGGTTGAGGATGTGTTTACGATTACTGGGCGAGGTACTGTAGGTACTGGGCGTATAGAACGCGGCATAGTCAATGTCGGTGAAGAAGTTGAGATTGTGGGCATTCGCGAGAGTCGCAGAACAACAGTTACTGGTGTGGAAATGTTCCGCAAATTGCTCGATGAGGGCAGGGCTGGTGACAATGTCGGTTTGTTGCTTCGCGGTGTTGACAAAGATGAAATTGAACGCGGCATGGTGGTTGCCAAGCCAGGCTCAGTGACACCTCACAAAAAGTTTAAAGGCGAAGTTTATGTGCTGACAGACAAAGAGGGGGGGCGGAGTAAACCTTTCTTTACGGGTTATCAACCCCAGTTCTATTTTCGCACAACAGATGTGACTGGCAAGGTAGAGTTGCCCGAAGGCGTAGAAATGGTGATGCCCGGCGATAATGTGACTATGTCTGTGGAATTGCTTACGCCAATCGCTATGGAAACCGAACTGCGATTTGCCGTGCGGGAAGGTGGTCGAACCATTGGTTCGGGTGTGATTACTGAGATTGTTGAATAAGAACCGCAAAGGGAAGCCTTGTGCCTGCACAAAAAATTAGAATTAGACTAAAAGCATACAACCACAATGCACTGGATCGTTCCGCTGAAGAAATTGTTCGGACAGCAAAACGGACTGGGGCGCTTATATCGGGCCCCATTCCACTGCCGACGAGGCGTTCGCTCTATACGGTATTGCGATCTCCACATGTCGATAAAAAAGCGCGTGAGCAGTTTGAAATGCGCGTACACAAGCGCCTTATCGACATTCACAACTCAACACCCCAAACGGTAGATGCCCTGATGAAACTGGATCTACCTGCGGGTATCGATATTGAAATCAAGGTGTAATCGTGCTGGGATTGATTGGAAAAAAAATCGGTATGACTCAGGCATTTGATGACGCAGAAATGCTGGTGCCTGTCACAGTTTTCGAAGTTGTTCCGTGCCCTATTGTTCAGATTAAAAATAGGGAATCGGATGGGTATTTGGCTTTGAGAATTGGGTATGATGAGATTCGGTCCAATCGGCTAAACCGCGCGGATCAGGGGGTTTTCAAGAAGGCTGGTGTTAATCCCCATCGAGGTCTTGCAGAATTTCGCGTTGATGATGTCTCCGAATATGCTATAGGCGAGACACTCAATGTCAGCATGTTTGAGGCAGGCGAGGTAGTCGATGTTACTGCCCGATCAAAAGGTCGTGGATTCCAGGGCGGTGTCAAGCGGCACGGATTCAGAGGCGGCCCCAAAACCCATGGACAATCAGATCGGCATCGCGCGCCTGGTTCAATAGGTCAAAGCTCAAATCCTTCACGGGTGTTTAAGGGGATGCGCATGGCAGGCCATATGGGTGACGAGCGGGTAACTGTTCGGGGCTTAAAGGTCGTGAGTGTAGATACCGATCAAAATTTGCTCCTCTTAAAAGGTGCCGTGCCAGGCGGTAAGGGAGCTAAGGTTGTTATTGAGAAACGCAGCTGATTTGAGGTAAGGCTATTATGGCATCTGTTGATGTTTGCAATCTTGAAGGTGAAGAAGTTGGCTCGATGGAGCTACCCGAAACAGTTTTTGGAATTGAACCATCGGCTGACGCAATCTATTATGTTGTTAAAGCGTATTTGACCAATCAGCGGCAAGGCAATGCCTCGACCAAAACCCGCTCAGAAGTCAATCGGACAAAACGTAAGATGTACCGACAAAAAGGTACTGGTCGTGCCCGTAAGGGAACGGCTGGGTCGCCTATTCTGATCGGCGGTGGGGTAGCCCATGGCCCCAGACCGAGATATTTTCGGGAACGGGTGCCCAGGAAAGTCAAAAAATTGGCTATACGCTCGGCATTTTCGCAAAAAGCACTCGGCAAAGCTATATCTGTTCTGGAAGATTTTGAGCTTGAGGAGCCCAAAACAAAGCGAATGGCACAAATGACACAAATATTTGAAATTCAGGGACAAAAGATATTGCTCTTGACAGATGATGTTGCTGAAAATATCGTCAAATCTTGTCGGAATATCCCCAGACTTTCCGTATTACCTGTTTCGCAAGTTTCCACTTATGATGTGGTCAATGCCGATGTTCTGGTTCTCACTTGCGGTGCAGTTTCTCGCATTCGTACTCTGTGGGGGGCCTCGTGAAAAATTCTATGCAGATTATTCGGCGTCCCGTTATTACAGAGCGGGCTTCTAATTTGCAAGAAAGCCAGAATAAATATGTATTTGAAGTTCTCCGCGGTGCAAACAAAGTCGATATTCAGCGTGCGGTTGAAGCTATGTTTGAGGTCGAGGTCGTAAAGGTCAATACGAGCACAGTGCACGGTAAGATCAAACGACTTGGACGGTTTCAGGGCCGTCGTTCCAACTGGAAAAAGGCCGTTGTCACCCTTGCCGATGGATACAGCATCGACTTCTTTGAAGGATAAATCTCATGCCGGTCAAAAAGTTTCGCCCATTAACGCCTTCGTTGCGATTTAAGACAGTCTCTTCTTTTGAAGAAATTACCAAAAATACACCTGAGAAATCACTTGTTGAACCCAATAAAAAATCTGGGGGACGCAATAATCGGGGGCGTATCACGAGCCGTCGTCGCGGTGGTGGGCATCGGCGCCAGTATCGCCGAATTGATTTCAAGCGCGATAAAGTCGGTGTGCCTGCAATTGTGCATAGCATTGAGTACGATCCAAATCGATCGGCACGCATTGCACTTTTGCATTATGTCGATGGTGAAAAACGCTATATTTTGGCACCAATTGGCTTAAGTGTTGGCGATGAGGTCGCATCTGGTGCAGATGCAGAGATTCGCCCCGGCAACGCGCTTCCCCTGGCGAATATTCCTTTGGGTAGCAATGTGCACAATGTAGAACTCAAGCCAGGAAAAGGCGGACAAATTGGTCGCTCAGCAGGTGCTGAAATTCAGGTGATGGCTAAAGAAGGCAATTTTGCAACTCTTCGTCTGCCTTCTGGCGAGCGTCGGCAGGTCTTGATATCGTGTTACGCGACCATTGGGCAGGTCGGCAATTTAGAGCATGAAAATGTCGTTGTCGGAAAAGCGGGACGGACTCGCTGGTTGGGCAAACGTCCAAAAGTGCGTGGTGTTGCTATGAACCCAATTGATCATCCTCACGGTGGTGGAGAAGGTCGGGCAACAGGCGGCAGGCATCCGGTGACGCCTTGGGGGCAACCCACAAAAGGATATAAAACGCGCAAAAAGAAAAACAAATCTGACCAAATGATCATTCAGCGGCGCAAGTAATCAGGAGTATTATTTTATGGCACGGTCAATTAAAAAAGGGCCTTTTATTGAGCCGAGTCTCATAAAAAAGATCGAGCAGATGAATAAAGCTGGTAATAAGCGGGTTATTCAGACATGGGCGAGACGATCGACAATCGCGCCAGAATTTGTTGGCCATACACTGGCTGTACACAATGGAAATAAATTTATCCCCGTTTATATTACAGAAAACATGGTGGGACACAAACTCGGTGAATTTGCCCCCACGCGCACGCATCGGGGCGCGCGTGCGGGACGATCTACTGAACGCGCCACTTCTTTACAGTGATATTTTGAGACGGGAATTTTAAATGGAAGCTCGGGCGGTATTGCGCTATTCAAGAATTTCACCGCGCAAGGTACGACAGGTGGTTGATCTCGTGCGGGGTAAAGATGTGGAAGAAGCTTTCCACATCCTTCAATTTACACCTAAGAAGGCCGCGCGTATTGTAGAGCGCACCTTGCAATCCGCGGTTGCAAATGCGATCAACCGCGAAGAAGAATCCGCGGCTGAAGAAGCGCTCTTTGTGAAAGAAGCATTTGTTGATGGCGGTATCGCTTTAAAGCGGTTGCGTCCTCAGCCACGTGGTGCTGCTGGCATGATTCGCAAGCGATATAGCCACATAACGCTGGTTGTTTCAGATGAGGAATAGGAGATCACTTTGGGCCAGAAAACGCATCCAATCGGAGTGAGGTTAGGGATTGTCAAAGATTGGCGCTCGCGCTGGTTTGCCAATCGCGATTTTGCCAGCCTGCTTCAAGAAGACCTCATGCTCAGACGATATATTACCAGCCGTCTGCAGCGAGCAAGCGTCGCACAAATAGACATTGAGCGTGCGCCTAAGCGGGTGACAATTTCGATTCACACTGCTCGTCCTGGGATTGTAATTGGGCGTAAAGGTGCAGAGGTCGATAAATTGCGAGATGAGTTAAAGCATCTGACAGGTAAAGAAATTTATATCAACATTAACGAAATTAAGCGACCGGAACTCAACGCCCAACTCGTCGCCGATAACATCTCCCGACAACTTGAGCAACGCGTCTCATTTCGCCGTGCAATGAAAAAAGCCGTTGCTTCGGCGGTACGCATGGGGGCTGAAGGGATTAAAGTTGTGTGTGGAGGCCGTCTTGGTGGAGCGGAAATGTCTCGCGTTGAAAAATCAGAGCCTGCAGGGCGTGTTCCACTCCATACACTTCGCGCTGACATAGACTATGCCAGATCTACTGCTTATACAACCTCGGGTACTGTAGGGGTAAAAGTTTGGATCTGTCACGGGGAAAAAATGGGCCAGGACGCCCATCTGGCAACTTAAGCGTAGGGATAGGAGCGCTATTATGTTAATGCCAAAACGGGTCAAATGGAGAAAGCAGCAGAGGGGCCGTCGCAAAGGTATGTCCTCTCGAGGGGCTAATATTTCTTTTGGCGAATACGGTTTGCAGGCCCTTGAGCCGGGATGGATTACCAACAGACAGATCGAAGCTGCCCGCGTGGCAATTTCCAAATCATTGAAACGCGGTGGGAAAATTTGGATTCGCGTTTTTCCAGATAAACCCCTTACGGTTAAGCCAGCAGAGACCCGTATGGGAAAAGGCAAAGGCAATCCCGAATACTGGGTAGCAGTCATCAAACCCGGGCGGATCATGTTTGAAATTGAGGGCGTGCCACGCGAAAGCGCGCAACGCGCAATCAAATTGGCCGGCCAGAAATTGCCCATTAAAGTCCGCTTTGTAGAACGCGGGGGGCACGACGAATGAAACCGAATGAAATTCGAGATCTAACCGCAAGCGATGTAAGGGAAAGAATTGCTGAACAGGAAGATGAACTTGTAAATCTTCGCATTCAGTTGGCTACGCGTCAGCTCGATAATCCAATTGCGTTTCGAGATGCTTGTAGGGATCTCGCTCGGCTAAAAACCGTGTTGCGCGAACACGAGTTGGGTATTCGCGAACTTCCCAATGCGTAATTTTTAAGGAGAATCGCTGTATGGTGGAAACTCGTAGGCATCGCAAAACACGTGTAGGGTTGGTAGTCAGCGACAAATCTAATAAAACAATTGTCGTTGAGGTACGGCGGCAGGTGCCACACCCCCTTTATGGAAAAGTTATGCAAAGACGTTCAAAATTGGCAGTACATGATGAGAGCAATGAAGCCAGAACAGGTGATGAAGTGATGGTTGTTGAAACGCGGCCTTTGAGTAAGACCAAACGCTGGCGGTTGGTGGAAATTATCAAAAAGGCGCATTAGACGGAGAAAACATGGTCCAGGAATATTCGGTATTAAATTGCGCGGATAATACAGGTGCCCGAAAGGTGATGTGTTTTCGCATTTTAGGAGGCACCAAACGCAAGTATGCCAAACTCGGTGATACCGTTGTGGTTTCAGTTAAAGATGCACAGCCAAACAGCGGTGTAAAGCGCGGTGATGTTACTCGTGCCGTGATCGTCCGCACAAAGAAAGAGACGCGAAGGGCAGATGGGTCCTATATTCGATTTGATGACAACGCCGCTGTTTTGATTAGCGAGGAAGGCGAACTTCGAGGGACGCGCATATTTGGACCTGTCGCTCGCGAGTTGCGCGAGAGGCGATTTATGCGCATTGTATCTTTGGCGCCCGAAGTGATTTAAAAAAGAAAGGCAAGTGTGTTGAGATGAGGATTCGCAAGGGTGATCAAGTTGAGGTGATAAGCGGTGTTTATACTGGTCAACGCGGGCGCGTTTTGAATGTATGGCCAAAGAAAAAACGCGTGTTGGTGGAAGGGATCAACAATGTCAAGCGCCATACGCGACCCAATCCCAATAATCAGCAAGGCGGCATTGTGGAAAAGGAAGCGCCCTTGCATGTGTCCAATCTCATGATCGTCGATCCGCAAACCGATGAGCGGACCAGGATTCGCATTCAACGCCTTGAAGACGGAGCGCGTGTGCGCATTGCAAAAAAAAGTGATGAGCAAATTCCCGAAGTTGAATAACGAGGACGACATGGCAACCCGATTACAAGAATACTACGAAAATGAAGTTGTACCTGAGCTCATCCAGCGGTTTGGGTATAAAAATCGCATGCAGGTGCCCAAATTAGAAAAGGTTGTTTTAAATATGGGCGTTGGTGAAGCCGTCCTCAATGCCAGGGTCATCGAAAATGCTGTTGAGGATTTGACCCGCATTGCAGGACAGCGCCCCTCCATTCGCAGGGCGAGAAAAGCCGTTTCAAATTTTAAGTTGCGACAGGGTGTACCCATTGGCTGTGCTGTCACCCTTCGCAGATCTCGTATGTACGAATTTCTCGACCGGTTTTTTAATTTTTCTGTGCCGCGTATTCGCGACTTTCGCGGCCTTTCAATGCGCTCATTTGATGGGCGAGGCAACTATACGATCGGTATTCAAGAACAGATTATTTTTCCCGAAATTGACTACGATCAGATCGATAAAATTCGGGGCCTTGATGTGACTCTGGTCACCACGGCCTCTACCGATGAAGAGGCTTTTGAACTGCTTAACGAAATGGGCATGCCGTTTCAAAATCAAGATTAAATAAAAAAATTAACACGAGGTCAGATCCAATATGGCTAAAAAGTCTATGATTGCCAAAGCAAAGCGCAAGCAGAAATTTGCGGTCCGACGCTATAACCGATGTCACAGGTGCGGCAGGCCACGTGGTTATTTGCGCAAATTTGGGATTTGCCGTATATGTTTTCGCGAGTTGGCCCTCGCTGGTGAGATTCCCGGCGTGACAAAAGCAAGTTGGTAATTGAGGGGGAAGCACACATGATGACGGATCCGATAGCCGATATGTTGACGCGTGTGCGAAATGCATGTCGCGCTGGACATCGCAAGGTGGATATTCCGAGTTCCAGGATGAAGCGCGAAATTGCCCGTATTTTAAAAGAAAGCGGTTTTGTTCACAATTATGCGTATATTGATGACAACCGACAGGGTTATTTACGCCTTTATCTCAAATACAGTCACGACGAGGAAAGCGCGATTCAAGGAGTGAAGCGCGAAAGTCGCCCCGGTTTGCGGAAATATGTGGGCAAAGACGAAATTCCTCGAATACTCAATGGATTAGGTGTCGCTATTTTATCGACATCAAGAGGTGTTTTGACTGATCGTACTGCGCGTCGAGAAGGTGTTGGTGGTGAAGTTATTTGCAGTGTTTGGTAGAGGTCTGGAAGGAGTGCATCGTGTCGAGAATAGGTCAACAGCCGATTGACGTTCCAGGTAGCGTCAATGTGCAATTAGGGGACACACAGGCAGAAATAAAAGGGCCTAAAGGGACTTTACAGGTACCTTTACATCCGCTCACTCAGGTCGTGCAAGAGGGCGAATCCCTTTCCGTTACGGTACAAGATCCCGAAGACCGACATCACAAATCTATTTGGGGTCTCACGCGTGCCTTATTGGCAAATGCTGTTCAGGGTGTTTCGGCTGGTTTTGAGAAGCAACTGGTAGTTGTTGGGGTGGGATATCGCGCAGATATGAAAGGGAAGAATTTGGACATCAACGTGGGGTTCAGCCATACAGTGACGGTTGAAGCGCCTCAGGGAATTGAATTTAGTATCGATGCCCCTCCCACTGAGATAGAAAACTCTCAAGCGCTGGTCAAGATCAGTGGGGCCGACAAAGAACTCGTGGGACGCACAGCGGCGAACATCCGAAGTATTCGGCCTCCCGAACCCTATAAGGGGAAAGGTATCCGCTATAGCGGCGAATATGTGAGGCGCAAGGCTGGCAAGGCCGCAGTAGCTTAAACTTTGAGGTTGTTTAATGGCAGACAAGCAAATTAAAAAGACAAAGATGCACAAACGCCGTCAAATGCGTATAAGAAAGAGACTTCTGGGAACGGCTGATCGCCCGCGTCTGACGATTTTCAGGAGCCTAAAACATATTCAGGCGCAATTGATTGATGATGTGAATGGATGTTCTCTAATGGGGATATCCTCAAATACTCCGCAACTCCAAGATCAGTTAAAAACTGTTGAAGGCAAATGCAATAGGAGTCGCGAGGTGGGCAAAGCTTTGGCTGTAAAAGCGCAGGAAGCTGGAATTTCGCAGGTTGTTTTTGACCGTGCCGGTTATCTCTATCACGGCCGTATCAAAGCATTGGCAGAAGGTGCACGCGAAGGCGGATTGAAATTTTAATGTTAAGGAGTCGATTTTGGGCAGAATTGAAGCCACGGGTCTAGATCTGACGGAAATCGTCATCAACAACAGTATTAAGCGGGTCTCTCACGTTCGCAAAGGTGGACGGCGTTTTGCTTTTAACGCGCTTTGTGTAATTGGTGATAAAAAAGGTATTGTTGGCATTGGGATGGGGAAAGCCGGCGAAGTCTCTGAAGCCATTCGCAAAGCTGCTGATGAGGCAAAAAAGAATCTGGTGCGCGTGCCAGTCGTTGATGGTACATTGCCGCACGAGATTATTGGAAAGTTTGGTGCTTCTCGCGTTTTGCTCAAACCCGCCGCGCCCGGCACGGGTATTATTGCAGGAGGCGGTGTGCGTGCGGTTTTGGAACTGGCTGGCGTTCAAAATGTGTTGACAAAGTCATTGGGTTCGCAAAACCCCCAGAATGCCGTTAAAGCCGCGATGGAGGGATTAACGCGGTTGAAAGATGCGAGAATGTTTGCGCTATTGCGCGGTGTAGAAGAATCCGAATTGGTTTCTGTACGGGGGTAGTGATGGGCGATCAAAAAACACTGCGGGTTACACAAATTCGCAGTGCAATTAAGCGGCAAAAAAAACAACAACAGACGCTGGATGCGTTGGGAATTCGCCGCATTCGGCACACTGTGGAACACGCTGATTCTCCCCAATTGCGCGGCATGCTGGCGACTGTTGCACATCTGGTCAAAGTTGAAGAAACTTGAAACACGGGATGCGATAATGAAACTTGGGAATCTCTCTCCGCCCAAAGGGGCAACTTTTAAGAAGAAACGTTTGGGCATTGGTCCTGGCTCCGGAACAGGTAAAACTGCGGGCAAAGGGCACAAAGGACAGCGGGCGCGCTCGGGATCCAAGCGCAAAATTTGGTTTGAAGGGGGACAAATGCCCCTGCAGCAGCGCTTGCCGAAAGTTGGGTTTAACAATCCTTTTCGGGTGACCTATCAGGTCGTAAATCTCGACGACCTGGCGGAAAGAGAACTTTCGGGTGAGATTACCCCTGAAGTGCTCAAAACCGCAGGTTTGATTGCCTCTACAAAACGCCCTGTGAAGATTTTGGGGCGAGGCGAAATTTCTGCACCATTACAGATTCGAGTTCAGGCGATATCAGCTGCAGCAGCAAAAAAAGTTCTTGCAGCTGGGGGACAAGTTGAGGCCAACATCGGTGGCGCGGCCAAAACCGACTGAGCACGGCTGAGAGGAGGCGGTGTTGCTCGAGAGCGTCAAGAGCGTTTTTAAGATTCCGGAACTGCGAAATAAGGTATTATTTACGCTGGGTATTCTGGCGATTTATCGCCTGGGTGGGCAGATTCCCATACCCGGAATAGATCGGGTTGCTCTGGGTGAATTTTTTGCAGGCACCAGCCAGACGATCTTTGGCCTCTACGACATGTTTGTAGGTGGTGCGTTTACCCGTGCAACGGTATTTGCTCTGGGTATTATGCCTTATATTAGTGCGTCCATTATTTTTCAATTGATGGGTGCTGTGGTGCCATCTCTCCAAAAGTTGCAAAAAGAAGGTGAAGCAGGGCGCAAAAAGATCATTCAATATACGCGGTATGGCACAGTTGCACTGGCAGCAGCGCAGTCTCTGGGAGTGAGTTTTTTTCTGGAAAGCCTTCAGTCGCCAGAAACTGGCCTTTCGGTCGTACTCTATCCCGGATGGGGCTTCCGTCTGTTGACTGTATTGACAATTACTGCCGGAACCGTGTTTATTATGTGGTTGGGCGAACAGATTGATGCACACGGCATCGGCAACGGGATGTCGCTACTTATTTTTATTGGCATTATTGCGGCATTGCCCTTTGTCGTGCGGCAGGAATATCGGGATTTTGTGACCAATGACAAACCAATTTTGATCGAAATAGCTGTTTTAGTTATCGTTGTTGCATTGACCGCCCTGGTGGTGCTCATCACACAGGGTACGCGTAGAATTCCGGTACAATACGCCAAACGCGTCGTTGGGCGGCGAGTATATGGTGGGCAAAGCACACATATACCACTTAAAGTCAATACTTCTGGCGTGATGCCTATTATTTTTGCTCAGGCCATTATGTTTTTACCTGCGACAATGGCCGGATTTGCCCCTAATAATGAATTTATGCAAAATCTCGCGGCCGCTTTTACGCCGAGTATGTCCTGGGTGTCATTGCCCTACTGGTCGATTTACTCATTGTTGGTCATTTTCTTTGCCTACTTTTATACTGCCATTGTGTTTAATCCGATTGATCTGGCTGATAATATGAAACGGCAAGGCGGATTTATTCCCGGCGTCAGACCGGGCAAACGCACCTCAGACTTTATTGACCGGGTGCTTACGCGAATCAACATGCCGGGTGCGATTTTCTTAGCTGCAATAGCCGTTGGCCCATACTTTATCATTAATTCTATGGGGGTTCATCCTGGTCTCGAGCAAGTGTTTGGCGGCACGGGTTTGTTGATTATGGTCGGTGTGGCGCTCGATACTTTACAGCAGGTTGAATCGCATTTGTTGATGCGCCACTACGATGGGTTTATGAAAAAAGGCCGTATTCGAGGGCGCCGAGCCTGATTTATTTTAAATGCTGGAGATTTATTTATGAAAGTCCAATCATCCGTTCGCCGTCGTTGCAATCACTGCAAAATTATTCGCCGACGCGGTGTTGTGCGCGTGATTTGCAAAGTCAATCCGCGACATAAACAGCGACAGGGATAACCTCATAGGAGACGCAATAACATGGCTCGAATTGCAGGTGTAGATATTCCCAGAGAAAAGCGCGTGGAAGTTGCGTTGACATATATTTTGGGCATTGGTTTGAGTACGTCACAAAAAATTTTGACACAGACGCAGATTTCGCCTGATACGCGCGTAGATACTTTGACTGATGAGGAAGTCGCTAAATTGCGCTCAGTTGTTGAAGGCGAATACCAGGTTGAAGGAAACCTGCGAAGCGAAGTTGCAATGAACATCAAGCGATTGATGGATATTGGATGCTATCGCGGTTTGCGGTGGCGTCGGGGATTGCCGGTGAGAGGCCAGCGGACGCGCACCAATGCCAGGACGCGCAAGGGAAAGAAACCCGGTATTGGCAGTCGAAGGCGAACTGTATAACAAAACGCAGGACAATCAAAGGAGGAGTCGTTTGGCAGTCAGAAGAGGGAGACGACGGAATAGACGCGTTGAAGCTCATGGCGTCGCACACGTCAATGCCAGTTTTAACAATACTATTGTCACCCTGAGTGATCGTGAAGGCAGAGTTATTTCCTGGTCATCAACGGGAAAAGTGGGGTTTAAGGGCTCGAGAAAAAGTACACCCTATGCTGCTCAGCTGGCTGCTACGGATGCGGCGCGAGAGGCGATGGCAATGGGTTTGCGTCGGGTAGAAGTCTGGGTCAAAGGACCTGGCGTTGGACGAGAAGCCGCCGTGCGATCGCTGCAGGGAGCTGGATTGGAAATTTCAGCGATCAAAGATGTTACGCCAATTCCACACAATGGGTGCCGCCCTCCTAAGCGACGTCGCGTTTAACACAGAAAACAGGGAGATATTGAATGGCGAGATACACTGGCTCAAGTTGTAAATTGTGCCGCCGAGAAGGTATGAAATTGTTTCTCAAAGGTGCGCGGTGTCAAATGGACAAATGTTCATTTGACCGACGAAGTTATGCGCCCGGCATGCATGGACAAAATATGCGTCGAAAGCCATCGGAATACGCGCTTCAACTCCGAGAAAAACAAAAAACAAAGCGTATCTATGGCGTACTGGAAAAACAGTTTCGCACGTATTATTCAAAAGCCGCTCGCAGAAAGGGTGTGACGGGTGAGTTGCTTTTGCAGATGCTCGAATGTCGTCTGGATAACATGATATATCGTTTGGGTTTTGCGCCATCTCGAAAATCAGCGCGACAACTCGTGAGACATCGCCACATCGCTGTCAATGGACGAACCGTAGATATTCCCTCATTTCAGGTTTCGCCGGGAGATACTGTGCAGGTACGAGAAAAAAGTCGCCAGATGCAACTCATTCACGATGCACTCACGCGCACTGGTGATGCAGGTCAATCGTCCTGGCTTTCGGTAGATAAAGTGAACTTGAGTGGTACGCTTGTAGAATATCCAAAGCGAGATGATATACCGACGCCTGTTGAAGAGCAGCTCATTGTTGAGCTTTATTCCAAGTAATGGACGCGCACCAGGAGCTTTTGTTTATGGACGCAAAAAATTTTCAAATGCCTCGATTTGTACAGATCGATGAAGAAAGCCTGAGTGACAATTACGGTCTGTTTAGTGTTCAACCTCTTGAGCGCGGGTTTGGTGCTACAATTGGGAATGCTTTGCGCCGCGTTTTGCTCTCCTCTATTGAGGGGGCTGCGATTAAGGCCGTGAAAATTGAAGGGATTCAGCACGAGTTTACCGTGGTTGAAGGCATCGTGGAAGATGTGACGGAAATCGTTCTAAATCTCAAGGAAATTTGTCTGCGCGTGCATACAGATGCAGACAAACTGCTATATGTAAAAAAAGAAGGACCGGGAGAACTCAAGGCTGGCGATCTGCAAGTCGATGCTGATGTCGAAGTGATGAATCCCGATTTACATATTGCGACACTCGACAAAGACGGTGTGCTCGACATGGAAATCACCGTTGGAAAAGGTCGGGGCTATGTGCTGGCAGAGGCGAACAAGCAGATAGAGCAGCCCATGGGGACCATTGTGCTGGATGCTGCTTTTTCCCCAATCCGCAAAGTGCATTATGAAGTCGATAATGCGCGAGTGGGACAGCAGACCGACTACGATAAACTTTCATTGGCTGTTTGGACAAACAGCGTTGTGCGCCCCGATGATGCAGTAGCTCATGCCGCGAGAATATTGAAAAATCATCTCGAGTTGTTTATCAACTTTGAAGAAGAGCCAGAAGAAGAATTGGAAGAAGTTGTCGATGAGGAAACGCGCCGCATTGCAACACTGCTCAAGAGGCCTGTAGATGAGTTAGAATTGTCTGTGCGGTCGGCCAATTGCTTAAAAGCTGCCAATATTATAACACTTGAAGATCTCGTTCAAAAAACGGAAAACGAAATGCTCAAATTTCGCAATTTTGGCCGTAAATCGCTCAATGAATTGACAGCTATTCTCGAAGATTTAGGCATTGCATTTGGCATTGATGTAAGCAAATATCAAGACGTCGCTGCCGAATCTGATCACATCTCGATTTTGGACGACGATTTTTAACGAGGAAACCAATGAGGCACGGGAAAAGGGGCAGAAAGCTGGGTCGCACGGCGAGCCATAAAAAAGCCATGCTCAACAATATGGCCACATCTCTGTTTGACAACGGCAAGGTGCGTACTACACTGCCAAAGGCGAAAGAATTGCGCGGTGTCGCTGAACGATTGATCTCTTTTGCCAAGCGTGGCGACTTGCATGCGCGGCGTCAAGTCTTACGACGCATTCAGAATAAGGTGGTGCTCACAAAGTTATTTGAAGAAATTGGCCCTTCATTTGCTGATCGAAGTGGCGGATATACGCGCATTCTCAAGCTCGGTCCCAGACGAGGTGATAGCAGCGAATTGTGTTTGATTGAGCTGGTGGTCGATGGCACAATATCCGAAACTGATGATGTGGAAACAGAGTCTGACACTTCTGCTGAAGAAGAGGAAGCAGGAGAAGAAAAGAAAAAAGAAGCTTGACCTTCTATGTATTTTAAAAGGGCAAACCGACAGATGTCGGTTTGCCCTTTTTATTTGTGATTTGAAAGACAAAAAATTTGTAAAAAAACTCAGTCTCTTGATATATCGAGAATCTCATAAGTGAGTATGCCAACGGGCACCTGTACATCGACGACCTCGCCAACGCGTTTTCCCAACAGAGCTTTGCCAATGGGCGATGCTGTCGATATTTTTTTCTGATCAAAATCGGCTTCATCTACAGTGACCAGCGTGTACTGCATTTCTCTGCCATTTTTTTTATCCTGTAATTTAACCGTTGCACCCAAATAGGCTTTGTCTTTGGGGATTTGGCTTTCGTCGATAATTTCCGAGTTCGTGAGTTTTTCTTGCAATTCGACAATTTTCTTTTCGAGGAATGCCTGTCGTTCTTTGGCTGCGTGGTATTCGGCATTTTCGCTCAGATCGCCAAACTCGCGTGCCTTTTTGATCGCCGCTATGACAGTTGGTCGTTCTTTGGTTTGCAGACGGATCAACTCAGTTCGAATTTTCTCATACCCGTTTTTGGTTAAGTAAACGCGGTTCATAATAATATCCCATGAAATGAAAAGTCTATCTCGGAAGCCGATATTGGGTTTCGAGATAGACTTTTTTTTGCACACAGCATAATAGGAAAGGGCAATGTGTCGTCTATATATGTAGAAAATAAGGCCTTTATGACAAGATGTCAAGTTCAAAACAAATGCGAGGTATATATCGCGTTGTGAAAATAGTTCAGTCTCTTCTTGTTCAATGTGTATATTTGTGTGCAAAGTGATAATTTTTTTTCGTTGTACACCATTCTGTAGAGGAGCAGATATGGTAGATGCTGTTTTGGTGACAGGTGGGGCAGGCTATGTTGGCAGTCACGTGGTGCGGCGTTTGTTGGAAGATCACCGCCGGGTTGTGGTGCTGGATGACCTGTCAAAGGGACACCGGGAAGTTGTTACTCTGTTTGATCGGGTGTATGGGCCAGAGCAATTTTGTTTCGAGCATGTCAATTTGCTCGATCGCAGTGCTCTGGTTTCTGTTTTTGATAGTCACGATTTTTGTGGCATTATCGATTTTGCCGCTCGGACGCTGGTAGGAGAATCTCAAGATATGCCGTACAAATATTTTGAGAATAATGTGATTGCTTTTCAGAATTTGTTGGATGTGGGCAAAGGATTGCCCATTGTGAAATCATCTACGGCGGCGACTTATGGCGAACCCCGCGCAGAACACATTCCCTTGAAGGAAAATTATCAGCGGAAATGGATCGCTGATGGCGGCTTTGAGAAAAGCCAGTTAATGCCCGCTGCAGTAGATTTTGAGACACTTTTGGGGTGGTATAAAAAACACATCGTTTTCAAACTCTCCGAAGAAGATATTGCTCTACTAAAAATTCCCACGAATGTTTATGGCATTACGAAAATGATGGATGAACGCATACTGCTGCATGCCGAGCGAGAGGCTGGTGGAAGATATGTTGTTCTCCGCTATTTTAATGCCGCAGGTGCCGATCCTTCGCGGTTGATTGGTGAAGATCACGATCCCGAGACGCATTTGATTCCCATTGTGTTGCAAGTGGCTTTGGGGCAGCGCGAACAGATGACAGTATTTGGCGATGATTATGCAACCCCCGATGGCACGGCTGTACGAGATTATATTTCTGTAGTGGAATTAGCCGATGCCCATATTAAGAGCCTGGATATATTGTTGGCAGGGGGGCGGTCTGCGACGTACAATCTCGGTAGGGGACAGGGCGTGAGTGTGCGTGAGATTTTGGAAGTCGCGCGCGAGGTGACTGGCCAGGCAATTCCCGAAACGATTGGACCGCCGCGAAGTGGCGATCCCGCAACGCTTATTGCCGATGCGAGTCGCATTCAGCGCGATATGGGATGGGTTGCGAGGGAAACGCTACACGAGACGCTGGAATCCGCCTGGCACTGGCATCGCCTTCATCCTCAGGGGTATCGGGTTGTGCAGGAGGAGCGATTTAATCCTTTTTGGAATCGGTGGGTCAATATTGCCGCCCATCGCGCAGACAGACCCTGGCGCGGAGAAACGCAGCTTATGGAGGGGGGAGATGATAAGGCTTATGATCCCGAATGCTATCTCTGCCCCGGGAATATGCGCGCGACGGGCGATGTAAATCCCAATTACAAGGGCGTGTGGACATTCGAGAACGATTTTCCCACGTTGGTATTGGACGCCTATCAAACGCAGGCGCAATTGGGTCCATATCTCTCGCGTACATCTCGGGGTGTGTGCGAGGTGGTGGTCTATACACCGAATCACGCACAGCGTTTGTCAACGCTATCTTTGGACGCGTTCGTTCAGGTGATTGACGCATGGGCAGAGATTTACGATCGGTTGGGGAAGGAGCCTGATGTTGTGTATCCGCTGATTTTTGAGAACCGGGGCACGGTGATGGGCAATTCTCAACCGCATCCGCACGGACAGGTTTATGCGTATTGCGAGATTCCGGATTTGATGGTAAAACCGCAATTGGCTATGTTTAAATCTCATCGCGAGAAAACGGGACGCTGTTTTGTGTGCGATGCCAATCGTCTGGAAGCCGGAGATGGCCGGCGAGTTATTGTTGATCGCCCTCATGTAATGGCTTATGTTCCGTTTGCCGCGCAATTTCCCTATGATGTAATTATTGTACCAAAGGCACATGTTGCGAGTTTGCTGGATTTGGAAAGGGAAGGTCGGCGCGATCTGGCAGTGGGGTTGCGCGATGTTCTCGGCGGGTTAGACGAGTTGTTTGGTGCGCCGTATCACTATAGCCTGGCATTGATGCAAGCACCAACAGATGGCGTAGATCGCGGCTATCACATGCAAATTCACATTACGTCGCTTTTGCGGGGACCTGGTTTGCGGAAACATGTGGTGGGGGCAGATATTTTTGGCAATCTCATCAATCCCTCAGATCCGGATATGACGGCAGAGGAGATCCGGTGGGCGATACGAAAAGTTGAGAAGGATTAATTTCGATGTTGCATCCTATTATCACACAGGCGAGGGACGCTTTTGAATCGGTTTTTGAGGGGCAGGCGGATGTCACCGTGCAGGCACCGGGGCGCGTCAATTTGATTGGGGAACACACGGATTACAATGAGGGCTTTGTGTTTCCCGCGGCAATTGACCGCTGGGCGGTTGTTGCTGCGCGGTCGAGAGTTGATTCGCGGGTGCGGATTTACTCGGCGATGCACGACGAGTTGGCTGAGTTCCGGGCCGATGATGTGTTGGAGGCACAGGGCAATTGGGCAGATTATCCAAAGGGCGTGGTACGCGAGTTTCAAAAGCTCGGGTATTCGCTGTGTGGTTTTGATGCGGCGATTGTGGGCAATGTGCCTATGGGAGCGGGGTTGAGCAGTTCGGCTGCTGTGGAGATGGCGGTGGGCATGGGGTTGGTTGTGTTAAACTGCATTGAAATAAGCGGGCCTGATCTGGCTCTTTTGGGACAGCGCGCAGAAAATCATTTTGTGGGTGTTAATTGCGGGATCATGGATCAGTTTATCTCGGCAAATGGTCGGGCAGGTCACGCGCTGTTTCTCGATTGCCGCGATCTCTTGTTTGAGCTTGTCCCTCTTTTTGGCGATGATGTGCAGATTGTAATTTGCAACTCGGGCGTGACGCGAGGTCTGACGGATTCGGCATATAATGATCGGCGGTCTGCCTGTGAAAGTGGGGTTTCGCTTCTCGCGCGGGCGATGGAGGCAGATTTAAGGGCACTGCGCGATGTGTCGATGAAAATTCTGGATGTGTACGGTGGTGCGTTGTCGGAGACAGTGCTGAAGCGGTGTCGCCATGTGATAACGGAAAATGAACGCACGCAACGGGCGGTCGCATTGCTCAAGGATGGGGATTTGTCGGGGTTTGGACAGTTGATGGTCGCATCTCACGAGAGTTTGCGAGGTGATTATGAAGTGAGTGGTAAAGAACTCGATCTGCTGGTAGAAATCGCTCTAAATGTGCCGGGGGTGTTCGGCGCGCGGATGACTGGCGCGGGTTTTGGAGGATGTACTGTGAATATCGTCGAACGCGATGCTGTACCAGCCCTGACAGATGCGATAAATGAGCGGTATCCCCGGACAACGGGTTTGACGCCTGAGATTTACGTTTGTTCAGCGGTCAATGGCGCAGAACAGGTGGGGTGAAGATCAGGATATAATTCGAGAGTAGTATCCGCTCTTTACTCTACAATGCGAAAATAAACGTATTTTCTATCCGTCTGCTCAGTTCTCTTATCCCTCGCCAGCACCGTCAATTGATAAATCCCTTCAGGTACCTGGTTTACATCGATCTGCAAATACGTGAAATCATTTTCCCGACTACCTTCATAATCGGCTGTCACTGTGCGGGTCAAATCCCCATCTTGTGATCGCTCGATCTTCAAGCCCTCAGCGGCAATGTGATGGACCTGCCCACCACTCGTATAAACCTTCGTCTCGCCCCATATATTGCTATCGGCGAATATACTACCAACCCCATCGCTATCCTGCGAACGCCCGGTTTGCAAACCCTCGGAAGCGGTGTAATATCCTTGTCCACTCCGCAGATCAATCTCCGTTTTACCCATCGTATCAATCAGGTTTTGAGACGCGAATAAGGTAGGAGACAGGGTATCTACCTCTGGCTTGCCGATGGTGTAGGAGATCTCATACTGCGTACTACCAAAGTCATCGCGTTTGAGATCGTACAGTTCCAGATAGATAAAGACCGATTCAGACGGTGAAAACGTGCGGACGGGATTGGGTGTGATGATCAGGTCATCACGACCTTCAGGCAATGCATTCCTCGCTTGGATATTACTACCGACCAGCAAATCACTCAGATGAAAGGTCTCATCGTCATAGACATACTGCTCCTCATCGCGTGCTATGCCAATTGCACCGGATGTCTGATCCAATAATTCTACTGAAAAATGATAATTGCCTTGAGGGACGGATAACATGCGCGAGACCAGCAAGTGATCATTGCGATGCTGCGCGGCGGCATTTTGGGTCGGCTTCTGAGGCGACACTGTGGAATTCACGGATTTGCGTTTGAAGTTTACGGCTTTGCGATACGTATAAATGTCCTGCCACTGCTCATCAAAGAAGAACACGCCATCCCAAAAGCTCACCTCGCCAGTCTCGGGATTTGATTCTAATCGGTTTTTGGGAATCATATAGCTGAGTTCCACGCGCACGCTATCTCGTTCTTCAAAGGCAGCGACCTGATAGGGTAGGGTGTATTTTCGTTTCAAATACGGATCGACAAAGCGTTGGGCTATTTTTCGAAAGGTATGATGTGAGGCTTCTTGAGGTGTACTGGGAAAAGAAAATGTTCGCTGTCTAAAAGCATTTTCAGGTGCTTCGTCCCAGTAGTCAAAGAGACTACTATTTGGGGGAATAAAACTGACACCGCCGACCTCATCACCGCCACCAAAACTCCAACGATCAGTACCATCACCACAAAATTGGATCTTGAAAGTTTCGTAAAACCAGGTTTCCATCAGATTGGCCGTCTTTCCACAACTGCCATAACCGGATATCCGTCGTCTATATCTTCCAAATTTGATATAGGTCTTTCCCATGTCCGTCTGCCACCCCTCGACATTAGCAGAAAATCGTTTAAACCGCAGATTTGAATAAGCCAGACGGCCAAAGTGTTCCATTTTCCTTTCGTTAAAGTCTGATAAATAGAGCGGGTCCTGGCTCTTCCAAAACATCGCACGTTCCAATTGCTCATCAACCGTCTGCATCGTATCGCGGGGTGCATGATCTTCTATAAGGACAAGCAGATCAATAGAATCGAGCAACTCGCGCTCCTCAATACTCATCAAGTCATAAGCGCGCTGATAGCATTCATGCGATTCATTGTATTCACCAAGCTGATAGTGAGCAAGACCACAAAATAGCAACACATTTTTGTCATCTGGATATTGGGTGTGGAGATCTTGCATCAAGGCTTGAAAGGAACTCCAATCCTCATCTTCAAAGTAAAGTATGCCCAGTAAATAATAAGATTTCTGATTCATCGCATCCAATTGGATGCTTTTTCTCAGCGTTTGTTCTGCTTCTCTTTTGGCTTCCTGGGCAAATATCTTGAAATCTTTTGAATGATGTTGACTTCTTCTATCAGTTTGTACCAGAAAATCATATACCCAATACATACCCACACTATTGAGAGCTTCTGCATTGTCCGGATGTTTTTCGCTCACATTTTCGTATTGACCCAATGCTCGTGAGCGAAAGCCCTGTGCCCACCAGATTTTCCCGCGTGTCAGCCGATATTCAGTATTATCAGGGTCAATCGCGATAGCATGCTGTATCATCCGCATTGCGCGCTGTCGGTCATTCACGGTATTGGCTTGTAAATACAGGTTCGCCAATGCGTTGTATGCAGGGGCATACGCATCATCGCGTGAAAGAATGTCGCGAAATGTCGCAATGCTTTCTTCACGGCTCACCTTGCCGATTTGCTGCTCTGCTGCGTGAAATAGCGAGTCTATTGCCGTTGCGCCCCTGGACGAGCCAGTACTAAAGAAACTGATCAACGCGATCAATCCGATATAAATTGTGAACCGCATTCTCATCCTTTTTTTGTGCCAATACTGTAAATAGTTTTTGTCAGTTCAGTTTTTAGCTGGAATAGGCCCATTGGTCAATAATGCCTTCACAGCAATTTCAACGCGGTCTCCGCGCAGATTCGGCGCATTGATGAGACCATTTTGGTTTACCAGAAATGCCGATGGAATACCCCATACACCGTAGGATTTTGCAATTGCTTGCGCCTTTTCTTTGTCAAATACCTGCACATAGCTTAACTGTTCTTTTTTGACAAAGTCTCGTAGTGCCTTCTCATCGCGATCCAAACTCACGCCTACGACTTCCAGGCCCTGATTGCGATAGGTTTCAGCAATTCTTTTAATTGTCGGAATTTCATCAATGCAGGGACCACACCACGTTGCCCAAAAGTCGATCAACACGGCTTTTTTGTTCCGGTAATCTGATAGTCGGAATGTTGATCCATCCAACCGTTTGGCCTCAAATTCAGGTGCCATATCTCCCAGGCTCAAGGTCGGGCGTTCCTCCGTTTCCAATTCCGCCCTATAACGCAATTCTTTTTTATTCGTTAGATCAATTGTATCTACTTTGCTCCAGTATTTTCTACCAGAACCGAGGTGGTCTGTTTTGCGAAACCTGATGGCAATCCGCGTAGAAGGCAGACCGCGCAATCCAAATTGTCCCTCTTTGTCTGTTTCAGTACCGCCTAATGAGACAAAATTTTCAGGATCATCCGCTAAAATATGGGTGCTTACATAGACATCTGAGACAGGCTGTCCGTTATAAGTTGCAATACCTGTAAGTCGCACGTCTCCCAGAGGCTCAAAGTTTAGTGTCACATCGCGGTCTTCGATTACCACTGTCCGAGATTGACCAGAGTGATGTATTGTTATCGTGTGACCATCTATTTCCATTTCTTCGGGCCTGGGTACGCTCATGAAAATGCCATATTCCCCAGGCTCCAGATCCTCTAAACGATTGGATACGCAGGCTCATTTGATCTTTCAACTGGAAAAGCTCTGATTTCCAGCCCTTCTACGACGTCTTCTTTGAGGGATACCACGCCTGAAACAGAATACACACGGAAACGCTTCACCGGGATATCTATATCCATCACTGCTTGACCTTCGTCGTCAATTTCGAGCTTTATTGTATCGGCAGATACAATTTGCTGATTCATAATTCCGATATCGGGATGGGTTACCCATATATGACCTTTGAACACATCTATATTTTCAAGGGTAAATAAACCCGATGTATCGGTATAGGTATTGTGGTGAAAGGGGAGGGGAGGTGGTGCTGTATATTTAGCACGAGGAATCGGAGGGCGGCCAAAGGCCACACGTGCCCTTACAACGGGTTGGTCGGATTCATCGACAATGCGACCGCGCAGGGTTATTCCCTTTTTCAAAGCTATATCTATCCGGCCTTCGACTGCGTTTTCAACTGTTAGCGCGGTTTGTGCATATCCTTTTGCAGCGACTTCAAAAGTAGCTCGTGGTCCCGCGACCTGCCAGCCTTCAAATTTTGGGAATTATATACTAAAGTGACCAAAACTTGAATAAAGATTTTGGATAGAACTGCGACAAGGAAAGGCTGTTGAA
This sequence comes from Candidatus Latescibacterota bacterium, assembly GCA_965205975.1. Lineage (GTDB taxonomy): Bacteria > Latescibacterota > UBA2968 > UBA2968 > UBA2968 > VXRD01. The sequence goes on along the minus strand of OZ242195.1, from coordinate 1,689,924 downwards.
CATTGAAAAAGCACTGGTAGAAAGATTAGGGGAAATATTGTGTGTTTAGGGGCAGTAGCTTAAGCCACTGCCCGTTATATTATTCTTGGCCGTTTAACATAGGGACGCACGCCAGCTTCACGGCAACGCTTTCCAAACGCTATCGAGGTATATTGTGCCCCCTGGTCAGAGTGGTGGATCACGTCTTCGGGACGGCGCTGGTACAGGGCCATATTTAAAGCTGAGACGACCAACTCACTTTGCAAGCGTGTTGCCATTGCCCAGCCCACGACGCGGCGGGAGAAGGCATCCACGACAACAGATAGATACAAGAAGCCCGACCAAGTGGGTACATAAGTGATGTCAGCCACAGTGAGTTTATTGACCGTTGGCACAGTAAAGTCGCGCTTTACCAGATCAGGAGCCTTATCAGACCGTTGCGCCTTACGCGTCGTTTGCGTGCTCTTGCGGCGAGAAACGCCACAAATGCCCATCTCACGCATCAGACGCGCTACGCGCTTCTTACCTACAAGGATACCCATATCCATCAGGTCTTTAAGGTACCCACCGAAACGGGTCAAGTCCAGTCCCTGACGACTACCGTATCGGGGCTGTGCTGAACAAGCGTCTGTTCGGATATTGGCTTGTTGAAGTTGTTTGCAAAGACCAGAAAATCGGCGAAATCTACATCGCCGTCTTGGTCAAAATCGCCCTGAGCGATATGGTCGGCATGGGACACCGATATAGACACCAGCAAGAGAAATACACAGTTTATGACGCCATTAAACATGACACACCTCGTCTAAAAAACAGGTGGGACATAGAGATAATCCCCATGTCCCATCGGTCAATTTACCTACCCATTGTTTGTCGCTTTTAGCGAGATTTCTTGAGTAAATCCTTTATCTCGGATATATCATTTTCCATTCTGTCAAATCTTTTATCCATTCTGTCAAATCTCTTATCCATTCTGTCAAATCTCTTATCCATTCCGTCAAATCTCTTATCCATTCCGTCCAAACGCTTATTTATTTCTACTTGTCCTTTTTCTAACTTTTCTTGTCCTTTTTCTAATCTTGCCTGCCCTCTCTGTAAATCGGCAATGCCTTTTTGCAATCGAATACACGTACCCTCTACCCCCTCTAAGCGTCCGTCTATTTTGTCCAATCGCCCCTTTATCTCTGTTTGTCCATTCTTCAATTCAATACAGGCACTCTCTACTTTGTCAAGACGTTTGTCTATTGGGTTCGTTTCTTCTGTGATAGCCATATCTTATTTCCTTACCGATAATCTTAAGCTGAACAAATGAGCATTACAGAGAACTCGTAACTTGTCAACAATATAACAAAATACACTTGACAGGCAACCAGTTTTATTGTATTCCAAGCGTTCCAATCAAAGCCCTGAAAAGAAAAAAGACGTGTGAACCTAAACCACACGCCTTCTAAATTTGGTCACTTTAGTATATAATTCCCTTTGGTAGATACCCTTTGTTGCTGGGCAGGTGTGGATTTTGCCAGAGGTGTATCGGGCGCAACAACACGTTCGGCGGGCGGTACTGCTGGTTCCGAAGGTGACGATGGCGAATCAAATTGAAATCGCAGTGAAGGCATACACAAAGACGCGATGGGAATGACGAGTACGCCAATAAGACACCAGTTCAAAAGCAAACTGCGCTTTGCTGCCTGGCGCGTGCTTAGGAGCCATACGGCAAGTAGAACAAGACCCATAAAGAGCGTGGTCTTTACAGTCGCATCAAGGAGAAAGATGGCAATCGGGTCCAGGACATTGACCAATGTGCCGATCATGATGTGCCTCCTTTGCGACGCTTGAGTTTTTCACGCAATCGCGCTACGTCGTCCATGTCTATCTCTTCGTCTTCAACCAGCCGTGCCAACAAGAGTTCGGTTGATCCGCCAAATAGTTTTTGAATGATGTGTTTCATTGCAGAGGATTGGACCCGATGTTGTTCGATTATGGGGCGGTACACATTGGCACGTCCTTGCTTTTCATGCGTCACATAGTCTTTGTCTTCCATGATTTGCAGGAGTGTGCGAATGGTTGATCCTTCTAATCGGTTGGGTAATTTTGCCTGGATCACCTCGACGGTTGCTTCTTTCTGTTGCCAGAGTACCTGTATGAGTTCCATTTCGCGAGTGGTCAATCCCTCTTGTCGCAGTCTTGCCATTTTTAGCTCCTTTTTATTTATTATGCGAAATAATTAGCATATTAATTTTGAGAAAGATAGCTGATTAAAAATTCGTTGTCAAGCCTAAAATGCGAAATAATTAGCAATATTTTTTATACAGGGGATTGAAGTTAAAAAAAAATAAACCGCCCGTTGTTGCTGGGCGGTTTGGGACGCATATCAGAAGCTCAGTATGGTAGAAAACCATACGTCACAATTTGATTGATATGATCAATTAGCCGAAATAGATCCACTGGTCAATAACGCCTTCACAGCCGCTTCTGTGCGATCACCACGCAGCTTCAGCGCGTTGAGGACGCCGTTTTTATCTACCAGAAATACCGATGGGATGCCCCATACGCCGTAGGATTTTGCTATTGTCCGCGCCTTTTCTTCGTCAAATACCTGCACATAGCTCAACTTTTTTTCTTTTACAAAATCTCGCAGTGCTTGCTCATCGTGATCCAAACTCACGCCTACGACTTCCAGGCCCTGATCCCGATAGGTTTCGGCAATGCTTTTAATTGCTGGAATTTCATCGACGCACGGAGGACACCACGTTGCCCAAAAGTCGATCAACACGGCTTTTTTGCCCCGGTAATCTGCGAGTCGGAAGGTTGAACCATTTAGTCGCTTAGCCTCAAATTCAGGGGCTATATCTCCCACGCTCAAAGTCGGGCGTTCCTCCATTTCCAATGTCGCCATATAACTCAATTCTTTCTTATTTGTCAGATCAATAGTATCGACTTTGCTCCATCGTTTTCCTCCAGAATCGGGGTTGTCCATTTTGTGAAGAGAAATGGCAATCCGTCCGGAAGGTAGATCTCGCAACTCAAACCGCCCGTCTTTATCCGTTTTCGCACCGCTTAGTGCGACAAAATTATCAGGGCTATCGGCTACAATATGGGTATTTACATAAACATCTGAAATAGGCTGGTCGTTGTAAGTTACAACACCGGTGATTCGCGCATCGCCCAGGGGTTCAAAGTTCAGCGTCACATCGCGATCTTCAACGACCAGTGTCTGAGCTTGAATTGGGCGATGTATTGTCATCTTGCGCCCGTCTATTTCCATTTCTTCAGGCGCTCTCACGGAAATATGATATTCCCCTGGCTCCAGATCGTCTAAACGATATGCACCATTAGCATCTGTATGGTCCGTTTCCGGATAAATAGGACCACTTGATCTTTCAAATGAAAAAGCCGTGATTTCCAGCCCTTCCATAGAACCTTCATTTAGCGATACCACGCCTGCAACAGAATACACACGGATACGTTTCACGGGGATATCTATGTCCATCGCAGCCTGCCCTGCATCGTCAATTTTGAGTTTTATTGTATTATCGACAGGTACAATTTTTTGATTCGCGATTTCAATCTCGGGGTGGGTTACCCATATATGACCTTTGAACGCATCTATATTCTGAAGGGTAAATAAACCCGATGTATCGGTATAGGTATTGCGGTGAAAGGGAAGGGGAGGTGCTGCTGTATATTTAGCACCGGGAACCGGGGATCGTCCCTGGGCTACGCGCGCCTCGACAACGGGTTGGTCAGATTCATCGACAATGCGACCGCGTAAGGTTATTCCTTCTTTTAGGGCAATTGCTATCAGGCCTGTGGCTGCATTTTCAACTGTTAGCGCGGTTTGTGCATATCCTTCTGCGGTAACCTCGAAAGTAGCTTGTGGGCCAGCGACCTGCCAGCCTTCAAACTTCCCATTGGCATCTGTGGTTACAACTTGAGGGGACAATCGCCGATCATTTGAAGTATCATCGGAAATCACTACAACGGCATTGGCAATCGGATTATCAGAGGTGTCGCGTACGAAACCTGATACGCGGCGCGAGTTGAGCAAGATCAGATCGACATTGTCAATTTCACGATCAGATTCAGCGTCAACAGTCGCGGGTTCAGTTGCATTCTTAGACGCGATCCGTACGCGATATACGCCCGGGGTGACTTCGACGCGATAGCGGCCATCTTCATCTGTCATGGTTCCGGCATGCACCTCGCCATCGTCGTATTCAACCCATATGCCCATATTTGCTACGGGTTGGCCATCGCGCTGGTCGGTCACTTTACCAGATATTGTTGTCAGATGATCGATAGGTGGCTTATAAGATACAATACCAGAAACACCCAGATAAAAAGACCCATCGCCTTTTTCAACCAGACCCCATACAGAATCGCGGGGAATACCGTGTTTGCGCGTCAATCGCAACCACATCCCATCTTTATACCGCATCAAGCCTCTGGCTTCTACCACTGTTTGATCATCTCGATGTGTACCAAACCACAGATCGCCATTTTCTGTTTGCCAGATATTTCGAGACGCATTTATAGGCAGTCCATCATGTGCATCGTAGTGTGTCCAGGCTGTGCCGTCGAAGCTGGATATACCTCCTCTGCACCGCGTTATGGTGCGCCCAATAACCGATCCATGTACGGCCCAAAGCGTGCCTTTTTGATCGTAAAATAGCTTATAGGTTTTGCGTCCCTCGTACACATGGGTGCTGCGTATCTCTTCAACGGGAATATTATCGACAAGGTGAGATGTCCATTTGCCATCTTTGTAATGGCTCAGTCCGCGAAGGGTTGCGATCCACATCCCGCCATTGGGATCGGCTTCCACATCGTAAACTCTATTGTGAATCAATCCATCTGCCACAGTATAGTTGTGCCACGTTTTGCCATCAAAGTGCAAAACCCCGTTTCCACCCTTGACGCGATCAGCGCCACCGCGAGCTTTAATATCTTTATTGCTCGTGCGTATCCATATACCGCCGTTCAGATCTTCGGCAAATTTAAATCCAACTCCGTGTTTTCCCAAACCCGTTTTGCTATCCCATATACGCCAGGTTTTTCCAATAAAATTCGCGATAATCGGGCGACCTTTATACGAGCCAGCAAACCACACTGAGCCATTGCGTGCTTGCATAAAGGCATTGATGTAATTCAATGAACCACCTTCTGGCAATGTGAATTTTTGCCACATATCTCCATCTTGCAAATAAAGCCCATCGCTACCATGCCACCACAAGCGCCCATCGCGCATTTTCCACGGAAGCATTTGGCGCGACACTTTACTGGTATCGGTTATGGCAATGCCGCCCTCGAATACGGTGTGATCAGCAGGTGTTTGGTTATTAGCAGTACAGCCAATAGCCATTGTTCCTGCAATAAACATCACCGCGATGTTGAACAGTGTGTTATTCATGATAAATCTCCTCTCCTGAACCTTTTTACGCAATCACGTCTTCCAGGTTCCATATAACATAGCCTTTACAGATTTATACGTCAATCAAAAGGCTTGAGAAATGCGTGACTTCGTAGTTTGCGAACCCGTCACATTGCAAGGCAGGAAAAAATTGGCTATATTTAAACAAGTTGCTTTCCCCTTCTCCCGCAACAAATTGGAGCAACACAATGGCTTATCTCCCCGGTGTTCTCGCTGCCGAACTCGTCGGCGGGAATCAGATGGCGCTCTACACGCGCGATCATTGTGACCTGCAACCCTTTTCCCCGTGGTTGCTCGTTGAGACACCCGAAGAGTTCGCTCGATCTGGCTTTTCAGGGGTTTCAGATTGCATGCGTCTAAAAGGCGGCGGCGAATTTCGCGCGCGGATACACTTTCACAACTGGTCTCATTTTCTTAACGCACGCGACCGCCTCGCCCAGGATGGCATACCGCATTTTAACTTCAATAATCCCGTGCGGCAGCATCTGACGCTTTCGGGCCAAACTCTATTTCGCGGCATGCGCTACGGTGATCTCCACCGATTGCAACTCGATATCGAGACCCTCACGCTTGATCCCCAGGCACCCGATGCACAAATCATTCTCATCTCAATTTCCGATTCGCGTGGCTTTGAAACCGTGCTGAGTGCTACGGATATGAGCGAGGCAGATCTGCTTCGCAACCTCAACAAAGTGATTGACGCGCGCAACCCCGATACGATTGAAGGCCACAATATTTTTGAGTTTGACTTGCCCTATCTCGTCGCGCGCGCCCAGCACTATGGTATTGCCCTCACATGGGGGAGAGACGGGTCGGCATTGCGCGCGGGAAACGGGCAGCGCGTCTTCAAAGTTGGGGCACAAATCCCGGGTTTTCGCCCGGCTTATGTTCACGGGCGACATATCATCGATACTCTACAGCAAGTGCAGCGTTATGATACCGGGGGTAAGCTGGAGCGCTATGGCCTCAAGCAGGTCATCCATGCACTCGGGCTTGAACGGGCGGGGCGCACGTTTGTCGATGGGGAAGATATTGCCCGCACCTGGCGCACCAATCCGCAACGTCTCATCAACTACGCACTCGACGATGTGCGCGATGTCAAAGCACTGAGCGAGGTGGTTGTTCCCACCGAATTTTATCAGACACAGATCTTGCCTTATGGCTTTCAAGACGCCGCACTCAGCGGGCCAGGAGAGAAAATCAACGCCCTGATGGTTGGGCTTTATCTGCGGCGCAATCTCGCCATTCCCAAACCGCGTCCCTCAAAGGGCTTTAGCGGAGGCTATACGCGACTCGTGGCTTCGGGCATTTTTAAGCGTGTGGTCAAAGCCGATGTGGAAAGTCTTTATCCATCGATTATGTTAACCCAACAGATCCGCCCGGCGACTGACACTGAAAATGCTTTTTTGCCCATGCTCGAACATCTCACGCAGCGACGCCTTGAGGCAAAAAACAATTATCAAAGCGCGCATGACGAAACTGATCGCGCATACTGGAATGGGTTGCAGAGCAGCTACAAAATTCTCATCAATTCTTTTTACGGATACCTGGGATACGGACGCGCGTGTTTTAATGACTACCACGCCGCGGAAAAAATTACTGTAATCGGGCAGCAAATCGCCCGCCAACTCGTATCTGAGTTGCGCGATGCCGGTGGGGAAATTATAGAAGTGGATACCGATGGGGCTTATTTTGTCGCGCCGCCGCATGTCAAAACAGAGGTTGATGAGAAACAGCTCATTGAAGAGATTTCAGCTACTTTGCCCCGTGGCATTCATCTTTCGCACGATGGTCGCTTTAAAGGGATGATCAGTCTCAAGGCAAAAAATTATATTCTCGTCGATTACGATGGCGGTATATCGCTTGTGGGCAGTAGCCTGCGAAGCCGTCGCGATGAACGCATTTTTCGCCAATTTATTGCACAGCTCGCACCCTTGCTCATCGATGGCGACACAGAAGCCGTTTCTCGCGCATATCTATCCCTTGGACGCAAGTTGCAAGACGGCAAGATTGATCCCGAAGATTTTTGTCGGTTTGAGCGCATTACGAAAAAAACCTTTTCCAACCCGAATCTAAGGCGGCTTGCCAGGGCTGCCGAAGGCTGTCGCATTGGCGAGCGCATCGCGGTTTACCAGTGTCAGGATGGCTCCCTGTCCCGCGCAGAATTTTTTACTCACGACGAAGATCGGGGCTACTTGCTGCGCCGATTGCACGATATGGCCGAGCGTTTTCGCGTTCTATTTCCCGATGGCGAATTTCGCCGCCTGTTTCCCTTGATCCAACCCGTCGCACGCGATCAACTCCGCCTGTTCTAATAAAAAAGAGCAGGTAATTACCTGCTCTTTTTTGTCCCTATGTAGAGGCTCGCACTTTCTTTTACTGCCCTTGCTCCAATAACCGAGCCAGGCCTGTTTCGGTCACGCGCCCAGTGCGGTCTGTTACGCGAACACGCGTTACTGCCACATTGCTCGTATCGCCCACACCTTGTATCAAGTCCGCCACGCGCAATTCAAAAATGTAATCCGCCGGTGCAGGCACAGGAAACTCGGGCGATGGTCCACTGCTATTTTGCAATCCCACACGCGGTCCGGCAGTCTGTTTCCAAAAATACATCAGTGCATCTTGATCTGGATCCGAACTACCAGTGCCATCTAAAACCACGCGCAACTCATCGCGGAAATCCAATTCCCGATCTGGACCGACAACAGCAATGGGAGGGGCTTGTGTTACGGCAATACGCATCCCTGAGGTCACCAGTGTCTCAGATTGGCCGTCACCCAATTCTAAAAATAACTCATAAACGCCGGGTTCAATGGGTGCTTTCCATACAACTGTTACCGAATCTTGAAACAGATCAATCAGTGTATCCGCACGGCTGGCTTCAAATTCGCCTCCGGTCGCAATCCAGCGAAAATCCAACTCGTCATTGTCTGGATCATCCGTCACGATGGTAATTTGCACTTCCTGCCCGCGCCCCACCGATGGGTCAGACCCGCGATCTGTACGCAAATCCAGCAATTTGGGACCTTGTTGACGGTCGAGTAAGCTACAGCCACCAAGGCAGGACATACAGACACAGGTAAAAAATAATAGATGCGTTAGTTTCTGCATGGCAAGACCATACGCAAAGGATTCATTTTGTCAATACAATATCCAACAACTAAATAAAGCATCTGTTCCAGAAATTTGTGAAGTTCCCCAGTCTTCACTTATTTCTCTTTCCGATATACCTGCCATACGGCTGCACTGAGGGTCAGGGCTGCAAATGCCACACTTATTATAACACAAAACCACAAATGGGTATTAGTACCGGATGTTGTTAGATAAAGAGATTGGCGCAAACCATCCATACCATAAGTCAATGGATTTATTGCCATCAGATATGCCAGCCAACGCGCCGCGCCTTCTGCGGGAAAAAACGCGCCGGATAGTACCCACATAGGGAATAAAAGCAAATTCATTACCGCGTGAAATCCTGCAGTAGATGAAGCCTGCCAGGCTATCGCAAATCCCAAAGCTGTGAGGGCAATGCCCATTACAGCTAAAAAAATGAGGGTCAGGCCCAAAGACGCAATGCTGATGGGAATATCCAAAAATACCAAAAATACCAGAAATATCAGGCTTTCCAAAAATGCCAGGGTTCCCCCGCCCAGGACCTTGCCGAGAACCAATCCGATCCGCGATACAGGTGCGACCAGCACCGATTGCATAAATCCTTCGCGCCGGTCTTCAATTACAGAAATGGTTGAAAAGATCGCTGTAAATAATAGAATCAGCAACAATATTCCCGGATAAATATATTCCAGATATCCACTGGCAATTCCCTGGGATGCGAAAGACTTTTCAAAACCAGCGCCCAATAGCAACCAGAACACGAGAGGCTGGCCTATTGCACCGAATAATCGATTGCGGTCTCGAGCAAAGCGCACCAACTCGCGCCGCCACAGCGACACGACAGGCAACCAGAAAGCCATTCGCACTATAGATCCTCCACTTGAAATCCGTGTCCTGTTCGCTGCACAAAAACATCCTCAAGTGTGGGGACACTCAAGGTCATGGCTTGAACCTCTTCTCGCAGAAGGGGATACAACTGTGCCAACAGCCTTTGCCCATCATCGCAGGCAATACGCACCTGTCCGTCAATTATCTGGATATCGCGGCGTACAATTTTTTCGATTTGCAATTGCAAGCCTTTGGGATCACGCGTCTCGAGGGTGATCACCTCGCGTCCCACTGTACGCTTCAATTCCTCGGGCGAGCCTTCGGCAATTAGCCGTCCGCGATCTAAAATGCCAATGCGATCACAGCGCTCGGCCTCTTCCATAAAATGGGTTGTGAGCACGAGTGTCGTGCCGTAGGTTCGCCGCAAAATATCCAGATCATCCCAAAACCTTCGGCGTGCGCCGGGATCAAGCCCGGTGCAGGGTTCATCAAAGATCAATACTTCTGGGTGGTGCAACAAACTTTTGCACAGTTCAACGCGTCGCTGTAATCCGCCAGATAGTACTTCCACCCGGTCTTTTGCGCGGTCTGTGAGAGTCATCATGTCCAGTACTTCTTCGATGCGTTGCGAGAGCGGGCGGCCTTTCAAACCGTAGAGATGACCTTGATGGCGCAGATTTTCCAGTACGGTCAAACGCGCGTCCAAGCTGGGATGCTGAAAAACCACCCCTATGTGTGCGCGTACAGCACCGGCGTTTTTATCCAGCAGGCAAATCCTGCCCTGATCGGGGGGCAGCATCGTACACAACATGCGGAATAAGGTGGTTTTTCCACTGCCATTTGGGCCTAAAAGGCCGTACATTTCTCCGGGCATTACCTGTAACGTAATGTCATCTAAGGCAATGCGCTCGCCAAATTTGTGGCTTACATTTTCGACATATATTGCTGCTTGCACTTGACCGCTCCTGCACATACAAAGAGAGGTGATAGGTCAGCCTATCACCTCCTGTTTTTTTCAGGTCGGATACACATTTTTTTGTTACGCAATTTTGTCCAACATCATTACTGTCCACAACACCGGCAGATATATGAGCGTTGCCCGCATCAGGCGGCGTGCTTGCATATCTGTGCGCGACTGCGCGAAGGTCAAACTGGCGTACAACAGGCCAAGGCCGAGTAATACGGCAACCCCAAAATACGCCACACCAGCCATACCCAATAGCGCTGGCATCAGGCTGCACGACAACAAGACCAGGGTATAAAGCACCACTTGATGGGCGGTTCTATGGCCTTGTGGGTCTTCTATGGGCAGCATGCGAAACCCACCTCGTGCGTAATCTTCTCGGTGAAGCCAGGCAATAGACAAAAAATGGGGAAATTGCCACAAAAACAAAATGCCAAACAGTGCCAGTGCTTCGCCACTCAAAACGCCTGTTGCTGCGGTCCATCCACCCACTGGCGGGAGTGCACCAGCGATGGCCCCAATAGCTGTATTGTGCGGTGTTTTGGGCTTTAAGGGCGTATAGAGAAGCAAATATATCACTACGGTTAATAAGCCCATCAGCGCGGTCAAAACATTGACGAGTACTCCCAGATAGACAATGCCCATACCACTTAAAATTAGCCCGAACCAACAGGCCAATTCTGGCGCAATGCGTCCCGCAGGCAGGGGTCGGTCAGCCGTGCGTCCCATTCTCGCATCGCGCTCGCGCTCCATAAACTGGTTCAAAACACCTGTGCCAGAAGTGGTCAAAAATGTGGCGAATAGCACATGGAAGATGTGAATTGGATCGGGGACATATCCCATGCCCAGCACATATCCCACAGAAGTGCTGAACACGACCATTAGTCCAATCCGAAATTTAATTAAAACAAATAAGTCATTCACAAATGTTTTTGCATGTACCAGTTCGGCGTTCATAAAGGATATTCTCAAAAAAAGGGTTTGATCAAAAGCACCACTTATTTTCAGAAGCCATAACAATACCAGCTTTTGGGCTGTGAGTCAAGTACAAGAAAGGTTTGCGTTTGTGCATTGTCAATTTGTCCAAATGCAGTGCGTAAAATGTTGGCATTTTTTGAGTAGCTGTTTTAAAATATCCAGTGTGTTCACAAGCGGAGGAAGATATGCAACGTATAGCATTGACTGTCCAGGAAGAGAGCGGGATCGAACGCCGCGCGTGGCCTGTGACCCGGGGCGTGCCCCTGCCACAAGGGGATGTAGCCGAATGCGCCGATTTGTGGTTAGAGGATGCTCGGGGACGGTCTGTACCCCTGCAAAGTCGTTCCCTGAGTCACTGGCCCGACGGCAGTATCAAGTGGGTCCTGGTCGATTTTCAAGCCGACGTGGTCGGATCGGCGGTTTACCACTTGTGTTATGCCGGTGAAGCCCCTCGCGCTGTTCCAGCGAATCGACTGCAAATAAGCGAGAGCGACGAGCGCATTGTCGTGTGTACCGGCCCCCTGCGCTTTGCCGTGAGTCGGCGATGCTATGGATTGATACACGCGGTATCATTGGGGAGGCAGGAGGCCGATGGTTTTGTCGAAGAAGTCGCTGTGAGTTCGCAAGGCGGTGACAGTTGGGCCGATATTTGCGAGGCTTTTGAAGTCGGGGAGACCCAGCGGCGAATTTACGGCATGGGCGGGATGTGCCGGGCATCGCTGGGGGAAAGTGCGTACCGAGTCCAGGTGGAAGAATCCGGGCCTTTGCGGGCGGTGATCCGCTGCGAAGGCGCCCTGGAATCCGAGGCACCCATGCACCACTACGTCGGCTACCAACCCTTTCGTTTCGTGACGCGGATATACGCCTTTGCCGGTCACGCCTTTTTGCGAGTCCTGCACACCGTAGTGGTGGCCTGCGATCCAAATCAGACCGAATTGCGGGAATTGGCTGTGCGGATTCCCGTGGCGTGGGAGGGAAAACGGCGCTACCGGCTGGGTGGAAAACGATGGATGGAAGGTGTTTTGGGTGAGGACGAAGGCCTGCTTTTGGCCCAGCGTCAGGATCGCCACTTCCGCCTGGAACGGCGGCGCGGCGGACGCTCAGAGAGGATGGCAGAAGGCGAACGGGCCAGTGGGTGGGCCGTGTTGGAGGGCGAGGAAGCCGGGGTTGGGGTGGCGTTGCGCTATATGGCTGAGGAATACCCCAAAGCCATAGGTGTGGATCGAGGGGGAATCGACGTCTTTTTGTGGAAAGATCCGGACGGTGGGCGACTGCATTTCAGGCGCTATGCCGAGGAAGTGGCCTGGCACGAGGGAGAAGGCGTGTACAGCGATGGCCTGGGCACGGCTAAAACTTCGGAATTTTTCATCGATTATTTCCAACGCAATACCAGCGAAGAAGCCCCCCAACGGCTGACGGCTTTGCTCGATTGGCCACACGTCGCGGTTGATCCTGGCTGGATGGCTCACTGCCAGGTTACTGGCGGCTTTGCGGTCCGTGCGGTAGATGCCTTCCCGCATTCCGAGCGCATGCTCGACGGCTTTCTCGAGTGGATGGCGCGCAGCATTGAAGTCAACCGCTGGCGCGGTTTTTTTGACTGGGGTGATGTGCTCGTAGCATGGGAGGAATCGACCGGCGACTGGCGCTTCCGGGGGCGGTGGGGCTGGTGCAACAGCGAGTGGGACCCGCGCCACGGGGTGTGGATCCAGTATTTGCGCAGCGGGTCAGGGCGTTGGTTCCGTCTCGGTGAGGCCATGACCCGGCACTCGATGGATGTCGATACCTGCCACTACCACCCGCTCAGGTCGTATTGGGTCGGCGGTTGTTTCCGGCACAGCATCGACCACTTTGGCGACGAGCCTTGCGCTTCGCACACCTTTATCGACAACTGGATCGACTATTACTACTTGACGGGCGACCACCGGACATTGGAGGTACTCGGGGAAGCTGGCGAATTTTTTCTGCGCTATCGCTGGAGCGAAGATCCCCGTTTCTCCTTTAGTTTGCGCAGCATTGCCAACACCTTGCGCGGCCTGCTGTACTTGTGGGAACTAACGGGCAAAGCGCGTTTCAAACAGCGCGCCGAAGAAATTTTTCAGGTCATCGCCCGGGGTCAGAACGACGACGGCAGTTGGCACAAGCGCTTTCAGGTTTCCACCCCCGATCGGCTGCCGGACCAGGCGCCCTACGGCATGGCCACCGAAGGCACGACCCTGGCCGTGGAAATGGGTACCGCAGCACCTTTTACCCCGGCTGAGCACAAGGCTCTGGGCGGGGCTTCTGCCGCGGGCAAGCAAGTGCTGTCCTACGCCGACCAAAAGGGCTACCAGACTCATTATTTAATGATCGGTCTCGAATTGCTGCACCGGCTGACCGGCCGGACCGATGTGGCAAAGTGTTATCTGCGGGCTGTGGATTGGTTTTGCGGTGGGCCTGGCGTTTTCGATCCCGAAATGGCATGGAAGCAGCGCTACGGCGGGGTGCTGTGTCGCCACCTGAGCTATGCGTACAGGCTGACAGGCGAGCGGGGCTATTTGGAGGTGGGGCGACAACTGCTACGCCGCCTGGCCGAATCGCAGGATTGGAGCGACGATCCCAAAAGGCGCGGCGCAGTGGGCATGAGCCCTATGTACTTGAGTCTGCTGTTTTTTGGCGTGCCCCATTTGTTGGGTGCTCTGCAAGACGCGGGGATGGACGAGTGGCTATAGGGCGGTGCGGGCATTTTCTAAAAATTGTGCACATTATGCCCTTGCAGAGGGAACCAGAACCAATCTATGATAAATACCAGGCCCGTGCTGACCGCCTGTGCTGCGAGCAAGCCGATGAAAAATGGTTTTCCCTTTTCGTATAATTGTACGCCGCCCATTTTCATGACGACCGCTTTGATTGACCAGACAATAAAAATCGAAAAGACCGTCTTACTCACGCCGTAATTCCCCTGCATGGCCAGGCCAATCGGGTGCAGGGGCCACCACGGCACCCAGTAGCGAACGGTCGTCAAAACCGCCATCAGTCCCATCCCGATAAATGCCCACATGACCCTGCCATTGCCGCCGGGCGCCAGGGGATTTCGTATTTCTGTAATTACGAAATCAAACGCCACGGGTCCCGTCTTCTTCATCCCCATGTTGCCCAGATTATAGGCTCCGTATTCATAACTCAAATACAGGGTATCCACTATTGAAATGGTGAAACCCAGTGCGAGTGCCAGCCACAGCACGGGTGTAATTCGCCGCGGACTGACGACCTTATCCACCGCTTTTACCGCCTGCGTAAACGGCGGCATTAAAAATCCTTTGCCAATATCGGGCCACTGATTAAATACATGCATAAATCCGAGCACCACCACACCGGAAAGCCCTACCATATTCGAGCCAAATGCCTGCACCACGGCATCGTGGGGCTGAATGCGATAATACACATAGACCAATCCCAATTCCGCAATGGCGCGGGCAAGGCCCAAAAATAACAACATCGCCAAAATGAGAAAGCAGAATACCACCCACAAGGGCATGCCCGCCGTATATAGCCAGGCCGAGACAAATGCAAATGCGCCCAATAAGCCGAATACTGCCATGCGATAGGACAATAACTCGCCGCTATCATCCACCTCGCAGTTGGGATATAGGGCTTTTCGCACCACGGCTTTCAAGTGCGCTCGCGCCATCCACAATCCCCAGGCAGACAAAAAGATCAATGCGCCCATGCTCTGCCAGCCCAGGGCATCGCTTGTCCAGTGGTGGGTTGCTGCGCCGATTTGGTACCCAAAGATATTGAATACATATACCTGAAACGCGGTCAAAATAATGAAGAACCACACGCTGAACAGAACGTCCAGGCGCGCAAAATACCCGAATCCAATGGCGTAAAAACTCAGGCGATTTACCATCCAGGGAAAATCGGGAATCGGTTGCCACTGTGTTTGTTCAATGTCTATATGTGGAAATGCCGGGGTGAAATAAGACGCGATATTCCACAATTTCAAGAGCATGACGAGGGAGAATGCGATCCAGAATAGGGGAGAGCGAAATGTTTTCTCCAGTCCGCCGCCTTTCTCTGTTTCTGCCAGAGATTGTGCGACTTCGACAAGTGGATAAGCCAAGCGCTCGTAATCCACCCATTGCTTTCGCAAAATTACGACCAGGCAAAATACCCCAAAGCCCATTGCGCCGAAAAAGCACATCCACCAGAAAACGGGTACTGCCCATACGCGCCACGGGGGAGATCCGCCTCCGCCTTCAAAAAACCGCGTCATTTCGCCAGTGGCATTCGACGGCGCGAGCCATGTGGGGATGGTGTTGTGTATAAAACCCCATCCATTTTCCACAGATGCGAAATAATAAGGGGCTGCCAGAACGCCGAAGAAGTGGCCGGTCAACCCGTCGTAAGCCAGCGCGATTCCCACAAAACCCGATCCCAGAACCACCAGCAATTCCGAACGCGAAAGCCCCCATCCCGCTCGCAAGTGATTCAATGTCAGGTTGAGAGTACACGCGATCAAAAATGGGAAGAAAAACGCCATGGGGAAATGGCTGCGGCTGATATTCGATCCCGACGTATAGTACGGCATCCACTCGTTCCACAACACGCTTGCAGTAATCACCACTACCGATGCAATTACCGACCGCGTTGTCACCGCTCGCACGGGCGTTGTTTCTGAGAGTTGTTTGAATTGTTCTGCCATGATTTTCACTTAGTTATTTCGTTTATCCAAATCTGCCTTAATCTCTTTGGCTTTTTCGTCGTCGATTTCATAAAATTTCAATAAGATCAATCCCGCCACGGCCAGGACCGCGGGCAATACGGCAAAGAGAAAGCGCATCCAGAACATTACGCCCGGATCCTGCGCCACGCCTTTTGTAGCGTCAAATCCGATGATTGCCAGAATATATCCCTGCCCGAGCGCGAATGTCGTCGCCTGTGTTACTTTTTGAAACCAGCCCGTTGCCGCGCCGTACATGCCTTCTCGCCGAAAGCCGGTTTTCCACTCGTCCCAATCGCAGATATCGGCTTTCATCGACGTAATAATAAGCCAGAAGCCCATCTCGCCGATGCGGATAAAAGGCTGTACGATAAGTTGCAAATAGGGCATTGCTGGCGTATAGCAAAACCACTTTAAGATAGAACCGAGGAGAAGGGAGGAGATTGAAATCCCAAGGGTTTTGACCTTTCCGATCCGAGGAGACAAATAGGCCAATACGGGAATGGCGGCGAAGGACACGATAGTTCCGATGAGAATTGCGTGCCCCTGTATCTCGGCTCCAAATTTTACATCGCCCTGAGCAACGTGATAAATGTTGACATAAGGTCCCAATGCCAGTGTGAAATTACCACCAAAAATGGTTACGACTGTCAAACCGCTGAGAACCAGAAATGGTTTGGTCTTCATGGTTGTTTTAATAGCCCACCAGACGGGTACTTTTTCCTGTTTGGCCGCCTGTTCTGAGTGGCCTTCGCGCACGAGGAAAATAGTGGGCAACAGAAATATAAAAATGACCAGTCCAACGCCAATGCCGACATATTTGGCTCCTGTCATGGTGTCGCCAAAAATATCGAGCGTACAAAAATAAAAGAGATAGCCCACGAGAATGGTGCTGATCTGCTGGAAAAACGAGCGGTACGCAAAGATATTTGTCCGCTCGTGATAATTGTGGCTCAGTTCAAAGCCCAGGCTGTTGTAGGATACCTGTAAAATGGTGACACAGGTATAGAGTGCCAGGCTGCCAATTAGAAAATACGCAAACAGTGCGTCTTGATTCAGTCCTTGGGGCACGTTCAAGATGAGTGAGTAGCCAATGGCTGTCAAAATCGCGCCCAACAAGAGATAGGGTCTGCGCCGGCCCCAGCGAGATTTTGTGTTGTCCGAAAGCCATCCCATAAAGGGATCGGTAATCGCATCCCAGCCTCGGGAGAGCAACAGGACAGTGCCAACCTTAGATGGATGCATGCCCAGTGTAATATTAAAAATGGGGCCTGAGAGCTTTTTGATCGAATTGACACTTGTATTCATCGGCAAGACGCCGACGCCATAAGCGATTTTTTCGAGCAGTGGTATCGACGGATACTCACGTCCAATGGGTTCGCCCTCGCCCCAGGGTGCTGCTTTTTGATCTGTTCTATCTGTGGACACAAAATACTCCTGTTTTTTATTGATCTTGGGATTCACGATATTGCTTGTACTTTGCCGATGCCGGATTTACGTGGGCATACGCTTCCAATTCTGTCTCCATACCGCGGTCATTTTGTTGCGCCATCCACGTATCGAGTTCGGTTCGCAGTTCTTTCATGATATCTGCGTATTGTGCATCTTCAGATAAGTTTTTCAACTCGTAGGGATCGTTTTTTAGGTCGTAAAATTCCACTGCCGGGCGATGCCTCAAGGCGTGTACCCGGGGGGCGAGGGCTGGATTTTTTTCGGCTGCCTCTGCCCATCCCATTTCGTCCATAAATCGCGTCACATTGCACTGAAACACACCTTCGTGATTGAGATTTGCAATATATTTGTATCTGTTGGAGCGCACCGAGCGAATCGGATAATCTGTTCCGTCTCGAACACCGCGATTTGTATAAGTGCCATATACGTAATCCCGGTGGTGATTGCCATTTCCCATGGCGAGATGCCAAAAACTTTTCCCGTCAAATCCAGAACCCCCGTCTGGCGCGCCTGCCCTGCCCGTATCGACTTGCGTGGGATCGCCACCTGCAACTTGTAGGAGCGTTGGCAATATATCCACATATTGCACGAGGGCATCGCAGGAAGAACCCGCCTCAATTTTGCCCGGCCATCGCATGATTAATCCGGTGTGCAATCCGTTTTCATAACACGTCCACTTGCCGCCATAGGGGAATGCCGATCCCTGTTCTGTTGAGAAAACTACGAGGGTGTTATCCGATATGACTTGCATACATCGGCCTAACTCGGCGTCCAGTGCGGTAATTTCTGCATAATACGCCGCCAATCGTTTTCGCGTTTCCGGGGTGTCGATTAAATACGGTGGAATGGTCACTTTGTCTGGATCGTACAGATCCTGCGGTCCCTTTGTATATGGCAAATGGGGGTTGCGCGATGCGACGACCAGACAATAGGGCTGTCCCGGTTCTCGATTGATGAATTCTTGAATAACGCGGATTGACGCATCGGTGTCCAGCAATTCATTGGTGCTGGTTGTTTTCAATACTTCAAATGGAAACGATTCGGGCGGTCCGTAGTGTTGCTTGCCAATGATTCCAATGCGATAGCCCAGTGTTTTGAAATGATGTGCCATGCTCTTAACGCCCGTACGCACAAATCCCCCCTGGGGATACGCGCCATTGCGTACTGGAAACATTCCCGTGTACAACTGCTGCCGCGTGGGCGCGCAAATGGACGTGGAGGTAAAACAGCCATCAAAACGCCTGCCTTCACGCGCCAAGCGATCCAGATTTGGCGTTTGCACTTCTGCATTGCCATATACGCCGCAGTCTCGCCACGTCATATCGTCGGCTAAAAACAATACAATATTGGGGCGATCATCTGCCTGCGCCCGAAGGAGCGATGGCATTGCAACGGTCGCGACGGCAGTTTGTTTGATAAATTCGCGTCTGTTCATGATTATCTCCGGTTGGTTAGGCCGCCCAACCCCCAGCAGCCCAGGCTATCAGCAGTCAGCTATTAGACCCAACCCCTCAACCTCCCGCTCTTTTGCTTTTTATCTGTGTTCATCTGTGTTCATCTGTGGTTGCACTTGACTTTTCCGAACTCGAATGGCATAAGCTTCTTGCGGATTTTCTACTGTGATCCGGTGGATTTCTTCATCGGTAAAATTCGCTTTTCGCATCAGTGGAATAAATTGATCAAAAATGGCGTTATAAGGCTTAAAGGGACGGTCGCCATATCCAAATGAATTGCCGTCGTGAGAAAGCAAAACCCGGTGCAAAACGCCAAATCTTCTCAGGTGGCGCAGCATATCGAGATGCTGATTGAGGGTTTCGTCGCGAATGCTATCCAGTCCGATCCACGCACCTGCCTGTGCAACCGGAGGTAAGTCGGCGGGATCTTTGACGCGTTGTGCGTGTGCCCAGATCCATGCCTCGGGATGGACGCCCATTTGTTCGAGCATCGCAACCTGCTCGACAGCCGCATCCGTACTGCCACTTGTGTGCGAGACAATTGTCAGGCCCGTTTTGAGATGGGTTTTGCCCGCTGCCAAAATGAGTTTTTTGTCTATGTCAGAGGGCATGCCGGGGTCAACGCCAATTTTGATAAATCCCGGGCGAATATCTGTCCCGTCAATCCCGTTTTCCCATTCATCAATCCAGCGTTGGGCAATTTGATCAACTGTTTCTTCAAAGGCGTGCGCTGGCACATAGCGATCGTGCGCTGCGCCAAAGTATCCGGTATTGGTCAGTATTTGCATCCCGGTTTCTTGTGAGATGCGCCGGAGCAAATCCACGCGACGTCCAAAATAAGCCCCCGTGCATTCACAAAGCGTTTGCACGCCAAATACTTTTAACATTTTGAGATAGGGGATAACCTTAGCGAATAATTTTTCTTCGTCGTATTGCGCCACTTTGACCGGTTGCCCACCAAAAATGGACATGATGTGTTCGTGGGGGAGGGTGAACCCCATTTGCTCGGGAGCTATCGGTCCGGTTACAGTCATCACCTGTGGCGCTGATGCAAAAGCCGACGGTGCAATTGCCAGTGCGCCTGCAGTTGCGAGGCTTTGCTGTATAAATGTTCTTCTCGTAATCATTGTGCTTTAGAAATTGTGTACATTGTGTCCCTGCAAGGGGAACCAGATGCAATCTATGACAAATACCAGCCCGGTGCTGAATGCTTGCGCTGCCAGCAGGCCGATGAAAAACGGTTTTCCTTTTTCGTATAGCTGTACACCGCCCATCTTCATCACAACAACTTTGATTGACCACACAATAAATACTGAGAATACGGTTTTACTCACGCCGTAGTTCCCTTGCATGGCCAGGCCAATTGGATGCAGCGGCCAGGCAGGGATCCAGTAGCGAACTACAGTCAAAATCGCCATCGCACTGGCGCCAACTCCCGCCCACATCACGCGGCCATCACCTCCGAGCCCCAGGGGATTGCGGATCGCGTTCATCGCAAAATCAAATGCCCGCGGGCCAACGTGTTTGAGGCCCATATTTCCCAGATTGTACGCCCCGTATTCATAACTCAAGTAGAGCGTGTTGACAATCGAAATCACAAAGCCCACGGCGAGCGATGCCCAGATCACGCCTGTAATCCGCCGGGGTGTTACGGTCTTATCCACTGCTTTCACCGCCTGCGAAAACGACGGCATCAAAAAGCCTTTGCCGATGTCGGGAAAAAAATTGAATACCCGCATAAATGCCAGCGCGATGATGCTCGAAACCCCCATGATTGACGCCGAGCCAAATGCCTGCACGACCGCGTCATTTGGTTCCAACCGATAATAGGCATAGACCAGACCCAGTTCGGAAACAGCGCGTGCCAGGCCCAAGAATAACAACATTGCCAGAATCAGAAATACTATCGCGACCCATAACGCCATGCCGGTTGCAACCAGCCAGCACGTTGCAAATACGAGCGAGAGCACAAGGCCAAATACAGCCGTGCGATATGACAATAACTCTCCGCGGTCATCTATTTCACAACTCGGATCCCACGCTTTGCGCCACACGGCCTTCAAGTGTGCGCGCGCCATCCACAAACCCCATACTGCGAGAAAAATGAGTGCGCCCATGCTCTGCCAGTTTAATAGCTCATTTTCCCAGTGCAGACTGGATGAACCGAGAGGGTATCCGAAAATATTCGAGGCATAGATCTGAAATGCCGTCAAGACGATAAAAAACCACACGCTGAACAATACATCTAATCGCGCAAAATAGCCAAAACCTATGGCGTAAAAACTGAGGCGAAAGGGCAATGCTGGAAAATCGGGAAAAGCCCGCCAGTTCATTCCCTCAATAGAAATATGCGGGAAAGCAGGAGAAAAATAAGATCCAATATTCCACATCTTTAACGCCATCACCAGGCCAAACGCTATCCAGAACAATGGGGATCGAAGCATTTTTTCCAGCGTGCCACCCGGCTCAGTCTCGGTCAGTAGGCTTCCCACCTCGACAAGCGGATATGCCAACCGCTCGTAATCCACCCATTGCTTTCGCAAAATCACCACCACGCTGAATACCGCAAATCCCATCGCGCCCAGGAAGCACATCCACCAGAATATCGGTGCGACCCATACGCGCCAGGGGAATGTTCCCTGTCCGCCCTCGTAAAACCGCGTCATCTCTCCGCCCGCATTGGTCGGCACCTGCCAGTGCGGGATATGTTCGAGCAAGTACGTCGTCCAGCCGTTTTCCG
The DNA here is from genome assembly GCA_965205975.1 of Candidatus Latescibacterota bacterium. Lineage (GTDB taxonomy): Bacteria > Latescibacterota > UBA2968 > UBA2968 > UBA2968 > VXRD01. The sequence goes on along the minus strand of OZ242195.1, from coordinate 1,668,285 downwards.
TTGAGGCGAAATAATAGGGCGCGGCTACCACGCCGACCAGATGCCCACTGACCCCGTCGTAAGACACCGAGATGCCGACCAGTCCAGAAGCCAGGACCACCAGCAATTCCGATCGCGTCAATGCCCAGGTCAACTGCCGATGATTTGCCAGCAAGTTACATATACACAAAATCAAAAAGGGATAGTAGAGCGCTACGGGAAAATGGCTGCGGCTGATATTGGATCCCGATGTGTAATACGGCATCCACTCATTCCACAGCACACTGACCAGGATCATGGCGACCGATGCAAGGGCGGTTCGATACGTGCGTAAACTCCTGCTACTCAGCTTTTGGGTCTGAATATTTTGTGTGGATTCTGCCATGGTAGGAGTCAGAGATTAGCCTGTGGACTTCACGTAAAAAAGGGAGCCGGTCAAAAACTGGCTCCCTTTTCAAAATGGCGGGGAATAGAGTCTAAAAGCCCGCCTGAAGCGTCAAGCGGTTGACACCGTCAAATACGCCAAAATCGGTGTACGCATAATCCACGCGCAAAGCGAGGCTGCCCAGGTCGCGGCCAAAGCCGACGCCCAGAGAGATGCCCTGTTCATCGGTTGGCGTTATATATCCGGCGCGCAAAGACAGGGTTTTCATAATCGTATAATCCACCCCGATTTTGACTTGCTCGGAAAAGTCGCGCGGGCGCTCGGTGTCCAGCGATAGAATGATGGAATGGGTATCCTTGTCCATATCCGTGAAATCGATCAAATCCATCGCCAACCCCATGCGGAATGTCAGCGGCAATTCAAAACTCTCTTCGCTATACTTGTTTTCCTGAGAGAAATTTCGCGTGTTCAGCGCCAATGTCAGGCTCTTATATCCCGTCCAGTAGAGCACGCCAAAATCGACAATGGTCGAGCGCTCGTCAAAAGTTTTGTTTACAGGTGATGCGCCTTCAAGCCCCACGGGAACATTGCCGAAGGATTGCTTGGCGATGCGTATATTGCCGCCCACAGAAAATCGGTCAGTAATTGCGCGGGCATAACCGAGTCCGATTGCCCAGGCAGATGGGCTATACGTACCCACGTCGAGGAATCCCTTTTCGTTGTCTGCGCGGATGGTGCGCTCAAAATCGCCGTAATTGACGGAAATCATTGACAATCCGAAAACGCCCCAATCCGTATTCAATGCGACACTACCCATGTTGTAGGTCACATCTGCGATCCACTGGATCTGACCGGCGGCGAGTTGAAATTTGCGAGTGGCATACGCCATTGATGCGGGGTTGTAAAACATCGCCGATGCCCCCACTCTCAATGCGGAATACGCATCGCCCATGGCGGCGGCGCGCGCATCGGGCGATACGCTCAAAAACTTAAAGCCCGCTTGTGCGCGGCGTTCGCGCGGAAGATCCTGTCCCGGTTCGGGCACGGGAAGATCGTCTGGATCTGTCGTATCCACAGGGTCCTGTGCATAGAGCGGCGTCAGACACATCAGACTCAGCGCGACAAGTGTAAGAAATTTTCTGGTCATTGAAATACTCCATTCTTAACGAATAACGACGAATTTTTTGATTATCTTTTCGCCGGTCTGAAGGTCTGTGATCACCGCAAAATAAATGCCGCTTGTAATCACCTGATTCGATTCTGTGGTCAGGTTCCAAAATTCATCCCCTGTGCCATCTGTGTGCTCGATGGTGAAAATCGATTCTCCCAGTTCGCTGAAAATCTGGATGGTACATTCACCCGGAATTTCGAAGAATGCCAGCTTGTCCTGCTGGTCTGGGAATCGAATATTCTGATCGGCTTCCAGTACATAAGGATTGGGCACAACGCGCACGTCACTCATTACGCCGCCGGGCGGACGCTTCAAAAACGCGGGATCATAGGTCTGCGTATAATACCGGCTGCTTTTCATCACCATGCCGGTGGGCGTGAGTCCAGTTCCATCGCTGTTCACCTGTCCTACGGATTGGATATAGTAGAAATAACTGATGCCGCGCACCACGTCCGTATCTACGTATTCGCGGTCCCCTGCCCCCAGGGTGGCGATCAACTGGTATTCCCAGAGGTCTTGCACATTGCCTTCGAACAAGTTGCGCGTGCGCCAGATCTCAAAACCCGTGTGATTGGCATTGGCAAAGGTCTCCCACGAAAGCACAATTTGATCAGAGCCGGACTGCACATTGAAAACTCTGGGCGGTAGTGGGGGATGTGGAATATTATACCCCGATTGCCAGTTTGCCGTTGCTCTTCGGATCATGTGATAGATCGAATCCCGGGAGCCCAGTACCCAGCGATTTTTCGTGTGGGTCTGGCCTTCATAGGTAATGGGCAGTGTATCGTCATAACCCGAATTTTTGTAAGCCGTGCCCACTGCAACAGCCACATCCCGGTTCAGTCCGTGCATACCTTCAATCCAGACCGCACTGACACTTTCGCCCGGAGCCAGTGTGTAGGGACCAAAGGCAAACACTGGCACCATACCTCCACTTCTCATGCGAGAGACATCAGTTTGTGCCCCCATGCGTTCGTACCACGATTCCGAATCGAAAGGACCCGCAGGCTCTGTCGGCGCTGAACGGTCGGCTTCGTGCGGGAAAAAGTGCCCATCGTCACCCGGGTTGCCATATTCGGCATAGCTCAGGTCCGGGTGCATAAAATGGTAGGTGTCTGCCATCTGTTCGGCATCGCCAAACGACGGGTTGGTATTCGATTCGCCGCCTCGGGTGAAGCCCGTAGTTCTGGGCTGTCCAGGATCATTTGTCGGATCTGCTGGGCTTGTATCTGCGTGCAAGATCGCGCGGGTCAGCATATAAGCACCGCCGAGCCGACCAATGGAATCGCCTTCTGTAATCCGATAGTTAGCATTTCCGCGCCCACCTCTCCAGGTAGGACCTCCAAGGCGGTTCAGGAAGGACACATTCGTACCATTGCCCATCCAGCCGAGCGTGGCGCGTATGCCTTCCCATTTGCCCAGAGGCTCCTTGCCGTCGCCCACATAATCCCACATTGTGCCGGAGACACCCGCACCCGTAACTCCGCGAGGTCCCCATAGGTGCTCTTTGGCGGCAAAGGACAACATCACCTCGTTCGCGGTTTGATCGGGCAATTCGATCTCTTCATCGGCATCGACATTGCCCGTATTTGTCCAGGTTATTTCCCGGATGTGGTAGTCATCGTGATAGGGATTGGAAAATGCGTAGATCCTCTCTTCCCAGGTAATGCCTACATTGGTATGGGCACCGCGAATGATCATTCGATCTGATGGAATAGAAGGATCGACGCGGGTCAATACTGTGGGCCTGGGAAAAGATTGAAACCCATCGACAAACACGTCGGGTTTGTCAAATTTGCCGATCAGTTCCATTTGCAGGGCAAAGTGTTCGCCCAGGTCAAATACGCGCGGTCCCGCACGGGCGACCTTAAATGGCCAGGGTTGGCCATTTTCATCTATAAAATCTCTCACACCAATATAGTGACGCGAACGCACATGGGTTCCACCCTCTCGAAAATAAATACCGGGCCAGTATTTCACACGTGCCCGGAACGGAGGGCTTGTGATTGAAGGCTCTGTGCCTGTCGAGGCGTATCGATAGTGATAATCGCCCACATCCAACCACGCCAGGTCAGCCTGCGCCTGTACTTTGGCTGGCTGGCCCCAGAACACCAGAGCCACAAGTGCAAAAGCTGCTCCAACCAGCGGTTTTAACAATCTGTTCATTATACTTCTCCTGTTGAAACCAGAGATAAACTCTGTGGTTGCATTTGAATTTAGAACGAGAACCGCAAGCCCAGGTTCACGCGGCGCGGGTTCAAGAACCAGATAGTGTCGTTGTTGGGCATGTCGATATACAGCTTATTGTCCAGGACTTCATCTACAAAGTCCTGATTGGCCTGCGCCCAGTTTCCGTTTTGATATTCGTGATATTGCCCGGTTTCCTGCACATACCACAACACGCGGCGGTCGGGTTCGAGGCCCGTGGGCAGTACAGCCGTGATTTCCGCATCGCCGGGCAATCCATTGGCGGGCAAATCGCCAGCTGCATTGACAATTTCAATGGGCACAAATTGCGTGCCGTAATCTCTGAAACTGCCGGGTGAGTCATTGCCGGGAATGAACTGATAGGGCGGTTCGAACTCGCCAAATGTGTCTTCTGGCAAATGCAGGGATACCATATAGAATTCCCAGTCTTCGAGCCCCGGGTTGGCAGAACTGCTATTGAGTCGCTTGAGATTAAACACATTATCCACGTCTAAAAAGAACATGGCCCTGACGCCCATCATCGCAAATTGCCTGGTCAGGCGCAGGTCCATATTCCTGATACTCTTGTACTGGACATTTCTGATCAAACCGGGGATATCTCCACCTTCTGGCCCATACCAGTTGCTGTACTGACCCGTTCGCCAGTTGCCCACGAAAGACATATCCCATTTACTCAGGGGATAAAACCCTGAGACCTGGGGCCCAAAGTCGCGCGGCGTGTAAAATTCCAGCGACAATCTGGCGAAGGGTCTGCTGGCGGGTCGGCTTTGATAGTGCTGTGTTGAGGTCGCGTCATAAGTGGCTTGCTCTAAGCGGTTCTCGTACATCTGGCGCCGACCAAAATTGCCGTCCTTAGTTTGCAGATACGTATAGTTGACTGATCCGCTAAACCACTTGCCCCTGCGCTTTCTAATGGTTATTTCAAAGCCCCGGATATCGTCGTAGTTGAGGGGTTCAAAAAGGTTGTAAGATACGGTTTGGTCCAGATTGGTGTAGCGCACACCAATTGACTGGTCGTTGTTGGCTTTGTAATATCCGGTCAGGCGCAGCAAATACCGGTCGAACAAATTCTGCTCAAAGCCGAGTTCGTAATTGATCGTGCGCGGCATGGGGTGATTGGGGTTGCCAATCCGCGAGACTGCGCCCGTATTTATTTCATCTACGAGAAAGAGATTGTGCGGGTTCAGCATCTGGCGGAAGTGCCCGTAGTTAAAAAACAATTTGCTATCTGCTGTTACCGGGAACGAAATACCCAGGCGCGGGCTTAAATAAGACAGGGTCTTAACAGGCGCCTGGTCGAGTGCTTCCTCGAGATTGTCTTTGCCAATTTTAGGCCCAAACGCACCGGAGAAATCCTCATAAACCCACCATTCGCCACTCCCATTCCAGCGATCCCAACGCACCCCCAGGTTTGCGATCATCGCATTGAATTCGAGCTTGGTCTGCACGTATCCGGCAAACTGGTTCGGATCGCGTTGCCAGATGTATTTGGGTGCCGCATTGTTTTTGAAGAAAGGCTGTGCATTTTCGTGATTGACATCGTAATCACTGGCGATCCATTCAAAACCCGCCTTAAACTGCGCGACCTGATTGCGCTGGCTGGTAATGTCAAAGCGCGTCGTATAGGCTACGACTTCAGAATTATCGCGTCCATTGGCCCAGTGCCCCCCAAAATACAGGCCGTCAACAAAGACTTCATTTTTCATAAAATATTCATCAGGGGCAGCAGTCAACCCGATGTGGTTCTGCGTGACCTCTGAAACCTGTAAAGACGGACTGGGAGGCGCGAAGTCCGGATTGCGGGGAATAGTCTTTTCAACAGCCGTCAAATCTCGGTCTGGATACTTTTCGGTCAAAAAGTCCGATTGCATCCTCTGAAAGCGAAACTCGTAAAATGTCTGGGGACTCAACACATGTGAAAAACTCAGACCAATATTATTGCGCTTGATCGAAAGTGTGTTATCGTTGTGATTTCCCCAAATAGCAGCGAGTCCATTAAGCCCCATTTCCTGATTGCCGCGCCACATGTTGGGAAAACCACTCTTGTTTGGATTCAAACCAAATTCTTCACCCGACATCGCCTCGACACTCAATTTCATGCTGTTGCGAATATCCGACGTGAGCTTTACACGGCCCCAGTCGTTCTCATATTCATCAATCACGCGAGGCATCATATAGGCCCTGCGCTCCCGCTTGCCCGAAGCAAAAAACCTCAGACCGCCCAGTTTTTCGCTCAATCCCGGAATCAACGGACCGCCAAAACCCAGGTCGATATCGAAATCCGCATTGCGAACTTCCAGGTCTTTGCGGCGATACCACTCGAACAATTCCGCAATCACTGCGTCATCAACTTGCAGTTCACTGGCTGGTAGAGTCGATTCATCTGCACCCGTGTCTCTCACACCCACGCCGTGATACGGATCAGTAGGGGTGGCAGCCCATCTTTGTACAATGGTATTCCACCCGGTCCAGACGCGATATTGACGCCGCGTGTACACATCCCAGGGGCTTTCGGGCGAATGGGTGCCCACGTTCTTCACAGCGGGATCTGTAAATGGCCGCCAAAAAAAGCCATTGGAGTGGTTCGGCAACGGGCCAAAATAATCGCGCTGTGCGCCGCTGTGTCGCAACAACACATCGCCGTTGTAGCGCCGCCTGTCGCCTTCTTTGGTCACGATATTGACCAGGCCCGAGCGCACGTTGCCATATTCGGCGTTAAACCCACCCGACTGCACGCTCATTTCTTTGATTGAGGTATAACTCACCGTTGAATACGGTTCGTTATTGCGCCCATCGCGCATGGACATACCATCGACCGAAAAGGCGATCTCATTAAAAGCACTGCCTCGAATCGACAGTTCGCCATTGGCAGAGGAGAGAACCCCTGCCTCTAATCGCACGACTTCGTTCACGCTGGTCACTGGCAGGGTTTCGACATCTTGTGCGGAGATATTGGCGACATTGGCGGAAATATCGGGTTGCACCACCGGGAGTTCGGCAACCACTGTGATCTCTGCCAGTTCAATGGTCTCTTCGACGAGGCCGAAGTCACCGGAGAAATTCATCGTCGTGGTCAGGTCGATAAAGACCCGCACATTGATCTGTGTTGTTTTGTGATAACCGACCATACTCGCGCTGACGGTATAAGTACCTGGCGGCACATTGATGATGAAATAATTGCCATCGGAATCTGTTACTGCGCCCAATGTGGTGCCTTCGATGACGACATTAGCACCGGGCAGGGTTTCGCCCGTGGATTTCTCCACGACCTTGCCCGAAATTTTACCGGTCGATCCGGCAAAAACAGCACTGGCTGAGAATGCCAGGGCTATGAATAAAAATAAAAACAGACTCGTCCGTCTCATAGACTTCCTCCTGTGGTGAAAGGGACAGTTGCGCTGTTTCGTATTAGAACTGAATCAGATTGTCTGAAATTGAAGGGAGACAATCTGTTACGGTACAAAAGCCATACTGCCGTAAGTTATCAAATTTTTTTAAAAAATCAATACAATTTATGATAATTATTATTTATTGACCAGCGAACAGCAGTTAGTCTCATTTACAATTACAATATTTTAGATAAGCGACAGATTATTTTTGTTCCCATGAAACTATAATAAAGTGTTAAAATTTTTATGGTTTGTACACTCAAAAGGATCGGATTTTCTACACGCGATAAAATACGTCCCCATTTGGTCTGGGGCGGTGGAGTGGACACTCGGCGGGACACGATCTGGTACAGGGATACTGATCTTCCAGGGCCTCCCAAACATGAGCCACTGCGCGGTCAAGAGTAGCGTGAAATCGGTCAGGACCAATTTCTTCGAGTACGCCTGCGCGATTGAGTGCGTCCATGATCTGTTTTTTGGTCCGTGTAAATAGTACCTCAATGCCAGCCTCATGTAGCCGCTGCACCACGCCGACCAGCATTTCTTTTCCAGTCGCATCAATCTCATTCACCCCTTCTGCATCGACAATCACATAGCGCAATTTGGGATCGCGAATCCGTTCCAATACCGTGTCTTCAAAAGCTCCTGCGCTGCCAAAATACAATGAGCCATCAAATCGGATGGTGGCAATTGCATCGCACAATTCCAGATCGTGTTCTACTGCGTCTCGAAACGCGCCATCGGGGTGGCGGGCGAGGAAGGCCACGCGCGGTTTCATCGTGCGATAGAGATAGAGGGCGATTGATAAGGATGCGCCGATTAATATGCCCTGGTCCAGGTGTGGCGCGAAGATGAGGGTGAGCGCAAATGACGATATGGCGACAATGCCATCGTGTTTGTGTACTTTCCACGCGCTTACAATGGGTTTGACGTTAATCAGCGCGGTGACAGAGACGATGACAATTGCCGCCAGGGTGGATAGGGGCATGTGGTATAAGAGTTGGGTAAAGAAAAGGAGTAGCAGGATGACCACCAGCCCCGCAATGACGGATGCAAAGCCGGTTTGTCCGCCAGCGCGCAATGTAACGGTTGAACGGACAAAAGAGCCGGAGACGGGAAAGCTCTGAAAAAAACTACCGGCGATATTGCTCAAGCCCTGTGCGAGCAATTCCTGATTGGCGTCAATGCGTTGACGGGTCTGCGTGGCAATGGCTTTGGCAATTGAAATGGTTTCCAGATATCCAATGAGTGCGATGGTTATGGTGGCGCTGATAATGTGTGGTACGATACCCCAATCAATTATTGGCAGTGCAAATGCGGGGATGCCCTCGGGGATGTTGCCCACGACCTGTCCGCCGTAATTTTGTTCAAATCCGATGAGCCACGAAACGCTTGTTGTTGTGATGGCGACAATTAGCACACCCGGAATTTGCGGGTTGATGCGGCGCAAAATAAATAATAATGCGATGGCAGAGAGGCCCATGATCAGGGTGGGGGTGTGAAAGCCAGCAGAGATCACGTCCCACATGCGTATCATGCGTTCGTAATGTGCGCCGCCGCGTTCTACGGTGACGCCGAATAATTTGTCGATTTGCGATGTGCCGATGATGATGGCTGCGGCATTGGTAAAGCCGAGTACCACCGGATGGGAGAGAAAGTTCACCAATACGCCCAGGCGCAATACACCCAGTCCGAATTGCAAGAGGCCAACCATGAGAGCCAGCAGAATGGCATAGGCGATATACGCCTGTTCATCAACTGCGAGTTGTCCCAATTCAGAAGCGACCATCAAGGCGACGAGCGCGACGGGTCCTGTGGAGAGTTGGCGAGAGGATCCGAAGAGGGCACTGACGATGATGGGGACAAATGACGCATAGAAGCCGTAGTAGGGGGGCATCTCAGCCAGTTGGGCATTGGCCATGGCCTGTGGGATCAATACCAGCGAGAGGGTGATGCCCGCAATAATATCGGCGCGCAGGATGTGCCGATCTTTGAGTTCTCCAATCCAGTTGAGAAAAGGCAGGTAGCGATGGAGTAGTGAATTTGACATGTGTATTCCATACTGTATGGTTGTTCTATCCAGATATTTAATCTGCTCAACGCGAGGGGAAAGTGCAAGGATAAAGTCACGGAGGGTATAAAAGTGCTATACATCCCTTCAATTTGTTTGTATTATTGAAAAAAGAAGGAGGCTATTATGTCCAAACAACAAGACCAGGTGGATCGCAATTACAATGCTTTTGTGAAGCGGTTGCCCGAGTTGATGCAGAGCCACGGAGGCAAATTTGCCTTGATGCGCGATGGTGAAATTGTAGCGTTCTTCGACACTGCCCGCGATGCTTATGTAGCTGGACAGGCGTTGTATAAGCAGGATTCTTACTTCTCTGTTCAGGAAGTTGTACAGGGACCAATTGAATTGGGGTTTTATTCGCATGCCGTGTTTCACCGGGGAATATAAAACCGAGTTGGGGCCGATGGCAAATGTGGGGATAGCCCTCCCCGGTACGGCTGTCCAAGGGCAGGTTAGATGGTTCGCCGCCTTGATGGATACCGGTGCATCCTGTACGTGTATAGCAGCCTCGGCGGCCACAGCGATAGGTGTACAGCCTGTGGGCAAGCAACCTATGGTGTCGGCTACCGGCGCAGAGCCAGTTAATCAATATATCGTGGATTTGTTGCTGCCATTTAATCCACCGATAGTGTTGCCCAGTCTGCAAATGCTGGAATTTGCTCAGGCTATACAGTCTCCCTATCAAATGTTGTTGGGGCGCGATGTGCTGTGTCGGGGCGTCTTCACGATGAACTTCAACGGCACTTACACATTCTGCATATAGGCTAAGAGGGTTAAGGTTGCATTGTTTATTTAATGTTTGTGCAAGCGAGAAAGTCCATTTACAGGTGCCTTACCAAACAAAGGAGTTTACATGTCTTTCAAGAATCGCACGTTTTTTTGGTTTGCCTGGCTTCTGGGTCTGTCTGTAGTCGGTTATGCATTTGCACAGGAAGCATCGTCGGGTGAATCGCCGGGAGGAATTAAAGCATTTACAATGGCTTTGAATGAACACCTGGGTACGGTTGTCGGGTTTTTGGGCAATGTTTTATTTCAGGATTTCGGTACAAATATTCCTCTCATTGTCGTTGTCTTGTTTGGTGGTGGCGTCTATTACTCTTTTTATTTTGGATGGATTACGCTGCGCGGTTTCAAACATTCGGTTGACGTGATTCGCGGGAGGTATGACCATCCCGATCACCCGGGTGAAATTTCGCACTTTAAGGCACTGACCAGTGCGCTGTCTGCGACAGTGGGGTTGGGAAATATCGCTGGGGTTGCAATTGCGATAAGTCTGGGGGGACCTGGTGCGGTTTTCTGGATGATTGGCATGGCGTTTTTTGGCATGGCTTCAAAGCTGGCGTCCTGTACGCTGGCGGTGATGCACAGGAAAATCCATCCCGATGGTCGCGTGTCGGGTGGCCCGATGTATTATCTGGAACACGGTCTTGGCGAAAAAGGCCTCAGGCCATTGGGGCGCACATTCGCTGTGATTTTTGCGATTCTGACGATTGGCGGTTCTCTGGGTGGCGGCAATATGTTTCAAGCCAACCAGACCCTTGAAATTCTCAGCACAGTATCAGAGAGCTTTATAACATATAACTGGCTGATGGGTATTATTATGGCGTCATTTGTAGCCATTGTCATCATTGGTGGCATCAAGCGCATTGGCAATGTAACATCGCGCATCGTACCTTTTATGTGCGGGTTATACGTTCTTACAGCTATTCTGGTTATTTTATCCCACATTACAGAAGTTCCCGCTCTTATTGCGACTATTATTTCACAGGCATTTACCCCAGAGGCTATGTATGGTGGATTTATTGGGGTATTGGTTAACGGGGTTAAGCGGGCGGCTTTTTCCAATGAGGCTGGTCTGGGTTCTGCGGCATTTGCCCACGCAGCAGCCAAAACTGATGAACCCGCGCGTGAAGGTATGGTCGCGATGATCGGGCCTTTTATCGATACCATTATTATATGTTTGATGACGGCATTGGTTTGTATGATCACTGGTGCATATCAGCTTGCAGAGTTTCAAGGTCAGTCAGACTGGGTAGTTGGTGCCAAAATGACGGCTGCGGCATTTGATTCGTTTATTCCCGGGGCGCGTTATGTGCTCGCGGTTGCCGTGATGCTTTTTGCGTATTCGACGATGATCTCCTGGTCCTATTACGGCGAGCGTGCATGGGAATATCTTTTTGGTATGAAATCTATTCTGGCGTATCGCATTATTTTTGTTTGCTTTGTGTTCATTGGATCGGTCACTGCGTTAAAGAATGTTCTCGATTTTTCAGACATGATGATTTTGGGCATGGCGTTCCCGAATATTATTGGCGGCGTTATCTTGAGTCCACAGATCAAGGCTGTGCTCAAAGAATACTGGGCGCGTTACAAGGCGGGGGAGTTGACGGTGTATAAATAACCGGTTGATTTTTTGATATTTCAATACATGTAAATGTATTTTGATCTATCATGCACATGGGAGGTTCCTTTTGTTTGGACTAATATCAAATAACACAGGAACCTCCTGTTGTCTATTACGTCATACTATCATAATCGTGTCGGCAAGAAAAAATACAGGTTAGCACTATGAGTATAGAAATTGGCACTTTACTGGTTAAAGACCCGGATATATGTGGTGGACATTTACGCATAGATGGTACGCGCATGACAGTAAATCAACTCGTCGTGTGGTATAAACAAGGGTATAGCCCGGAAGAAATAGCAGATCAATATCCACATTTGACGCTATCGCAAGTCTATACGGCATTGGCGTATTACCACGCAAACAAAGAAGAAGTAGAAGCGTCTTTGGCGACTGAGGAAAAAAAATCTGACCAGCTTGAACAAGCACACAAGCAAATATCAAGGCCGGTTTAAATGCCCATCAGGTTGTATATAGATGAAGATGCGATGGCTCGTGCATTTGTCAGCGGGCTTCGCGCTCGGAATGTGGATTTAAAGACCGTATTTGAAGAAGGAATGTTGGGACAAAGTGATGAGGCTCAACTTGAATATGCAACACAGCAAGGGCGAGTAATCTATACATTTAATGTCGGTCATTTTTGTCAGCTTCACACAGAATTTATCGCTCAAGGGAAAAACCATGCGGGCATTATCGTGGTTTATCGGCAACGCTACTCTATTGGAGAACAAATAAGGCGCGTAATAAATTTAATACAGATAATATCTGCTGAAGAAATGAAAAACAATATTCAATTTCTTTAATTGAGTTTTGTTCATTTATAAGTATTAAATAGCTGAATAACACGGGTTTACCACAAAAGGCGAACCCGTTTTCTGTATGGTTAAAGGGGAGAGGCGAGTGAACAATTTTTCAAATATCGCTGTGATTGGTGCGGGTATCGTGGGGGTATCAATCGCATTTCATCTGGCGAGACGCGGCGCAAAGGTCACGTTGATCGATGCGGGTGAACCCGGGAAGGGATCAACTATTCAACCGGCAACTGCTGTATCTTTTGCCTGGATGAACGCACGCGACAAAAATCCCAGACATTATCACCTTTTCAACCGGCGCTCGCTGGATATGTGGACGCGGTTTGTCGAGCGACTGGGTATCCCGCAAAGTGCGACATGGGGTGGTGAATTGCGGTGGGCATCTACGGATGATGGCGCGCGGGAAATTGTGAATCGCGCGGGCATTTTGCAGTCGTGGGGATATCCCATCCGTCTGTTGAATGGGGAGGATGTTGAATCATTAGAGCCGCGTTTGACACCCGGCGTTGTGACGGCAACTTCTTATACGGATATAGAAGGACACGCGGATACGGGGGCTGTTGTTGGGGCATGTGTTGAACGGTTAAAGGAATGGGATGCGGATATTTTTTTTGAAACGCGCGTCACAGGGCTGGCGCGTTCGGGGTCGGATATAGCGGCTGTGGTGACTGATGGGGGAGAGATTGCGTGTGATGCGGTTGTGCTTGCAGGGGGAGCAGATACGGCAGATCTCGCGGCAATGGCAGATGTTGATGTGCCTATGTATTACACATTTGGATGTACGATTTTGACAGAGCCTGTGCCACCTGTTTTTGAAAATGTATCGGTGGTGCATTCGCCGCGAGATTGTCCCCCGCAGACCAATGTCAGGCAGTTGCCCAATGGTTCGGTGATGCTTCACGGCGGGGCACACGGTCGGGTGTACGATGGCGGTTCGCTTGGGCAGGATGATCGAGAAGTGCAGCGAGTGGTCGATGCGGTGGCGCGTTTTTTACCTGCAATTGAAGGCGTGCCCGTGCGCGAGGTCCGACGCGGGCGACGGCCAATTCCAAAGGACGGTCACCCGATTCTCGGATTTTCTCAGCGGATTCCAAATCTCTATTTGTCTGTGACCCACAGCGGGGTGACGCTCGCGCCTTTAATTGGCGAATGCGCGGCGATTGAGATTTTGGATGGCGCTCGGATAGATTTTTTGAGACGATATCGCCTCGAGCGGTTTTTACAGTGATGCCTCACATATCCGATATTTGAACGACTTCACCCGTTTCTATTGAACGATTTACGGCCATGACGACTTCTTGTGTTTTGACGGCATCGGAATAGGTGGTTTTGAGTGATGAGTCGTCGCCTTTTCGCACGGCATCTATAAAGTCATTGTCCATTTCTTGCCAGTAATCGTTTTGCACTTCGACCAGTTCTGAATTGCCATCTTGAATGATGGTAATGGATCTGCGCTCTCGATATTCGATGTTCATGTCTTTGGTGAAGATGTCAATGCCGCCTCTGCCCCGTCCTCCTGATAGAAAACACGCGGAGAAGATGGTGGCGGCCAGGCCATTTTCAAAGACGAGTGTGGCTGCACTGCTGTCTTCGATGTTGTAGTCGGGCACGTCGGTCATTAACCCCGTGCGCCCTGCCGCATAGACGGATTTTACGTCGCCAAAGAGATACCGCGCCGTATCGGTGACGTGAATGGTTTGCTCAACGGCCTGCCCACCCGACATTTCTTTGCGCCGCCACCAGGGCACTTGCGGCATGCCGCCCATCCAGTATCCCATTGCCATGCCAACGGGGCGATCTTTGAGCAGATCTTTTGTCTGAGCGATAATATCTAAATAGCGCCCTTGAAATCCAACACACGATACCACATTGTTTTTTCGAATGGCCGCATCGACTTCGCGGGCTTTTTCCATTGTGACAGACACGGGTTTTTCTACGAAGAGGGCAATGCCTTTTTCGGCGGCCATGATTTCCTGGTCTTCGTGTGCAAAGGGCGGAATGCATACGTATAGCGCGTCCATTTCTTCGTTTTCGAGCATTGTTTTGTAATCTGTATAGACAACTGCATTCCATTCTTCGGCGGCTTCTGCGACGCGGTCTTCTTCCAAATCGCACATTGCCACCACTTCCACGTCATCCATATTTTTGAGATGTTTCCGGTGGGGGCGCGAAATGCCGCCAGTTCCGATAAATCCGATTTTTACAGCCATTTTTTTCCTTTCTGTGAAGTTGTAAAAAACATGGATAGACAGAATAATCCCGTCTATCCATGTTTGAACTGAGAAAATGGGGAGCGATTATTGCTCCAGTGTTTTTTTCAATTCGAGAATCGATTGTTCCAACTGTTTCATCGCTTCGCCCGCGGTTGTCCAATCCCACTTTTGAAGCGATTCCCGCACGCGCTGGAATTGCATATCAGCTTCTGAGGCCAACGCTACTGCGGTGCGTTCAGCGGGCTGTTCTGATGTGGTCGCGGGTGTTTCTTCGGAACCTGGGGATTCCAGGGTTTTCCCCGCGCCAGAGCCAAACAGTTCGTTGAGAGCCTCTTCAAATGTATCGCGCATGATGACCTGTCCACCAAATGCAACGATCACCTGCTTGAGTTCGGGGATGGCTGTGCTTTGCTGGAGTTGACGCGGTGGTTGTCCTTGCTGAGGCTGTCCACCGCCTTCGCCCTCAAAACCCTGTTGTTGGAATTGCTCGGATTCCTGGCGGGCTTGGAGGTAGATGGGTTCAACGTATAGGAAAGATGATTCGATGGGCACGGCGAGAAGGTTGCCGCGAATGACTTCGGAGCCGCCCTGTCCCCACAGGGTGAGTTGACTCGATATATCTGGTTGCTGGTCAATGCGGGCTTCGAGTTGCATGGGACCGAAGATGAGTTTTTCTTTGGGCAAGGTATAGACCAGCAAGTCGCCGTAGTTTTCCCCGTCGCATCGCGCGGCAAGCCAGCCGATCATGTTGTCCTTTTGGGCGGGTGTGAAGGGCACGAGCAGCAGAAATTCTTCGCGTTGTTCGCCGGGGAATTTGACGATGATATAGTACGGTTCCATCGGCTGTGTGCGGTCGTTTTGGCCATAGATTTCATTTGGGATTTCCCACAGGTCTTCCTGGTTGTAAAACACCTGCACTTCCTGCATGTGATATTCGCGATACATCGTCGCTTGAATGCGGAAGAGGTCAACGGGATACCGCACATGGGCGCGCAAATCAGCAGGCATGGTGTCAATTGATTTGAACAGGGTGGGGAATATCGCGGCATAAGCGGCAATCACGGGTTCATCTTCAGCCTGGTAAAAGGTGACAGAACCGTGATAGGCATCCATGACGACCTTGACCGAATTGCGGATGTAGTTGATCTGCGACCGACCCATGCGTTTGGAATAGGGATACATGTTGGTGGTTGTGTACGCATCTAAGATCCAGTACAGACGGCCTTCGGAGATAACGAGATAGGGATCGGAGTCGAAGAAGAGGAAGGGCGCGATCTCGCGGGCGCGTTGGGCGATCTGCCGGTGGTACATGATTTTGCTTTCGGATAGGATGTAGCTACTCAAGAGCAAATTGGGATCCATCATGCGAATGGTGAATGCCAGGCGGTTGATGAAATTTCCCATGGGGACTCCGCCATTGCCTTCATAAGTGGTAAATGCATTGCCATCGCGCTTGGGATAGTCAAATTCTTCGGCGCTGGTTTTGACGACTACGTTGCCGTAGGTGCGTTCGCCATAGTAGATTTCCGGACGGGAAATCTGTAGCTCTGCCCATTCGGATACCGGGGGGATATCTTTGACCATAAACTCTGGCAAGCCCTCGGGAGTGACTTGCGTAACCGGGCTCATGGCAACGCCGTACCCGTGTGTGTATTGCAGGGTTTCATTGACCCAGTTGCGCGCCTGGGCAGGCAGGCGATTGGTGTCGAGTTCACGGCCCGAGAGCATGACTTGTCGATACACGCCGTCAACGGTGTAGCGGTCCACGTCAACACTGGGAAAAACATAATAGGGACGGATTTCTTGAACCTGCTGATAGGTTTGCACCATTGGGCGTTCATCCCAGATGCGGATGTTGCGAATGGTCAAAGGATTGGCGGCGATGTCTGCTGCGGTGAGGTTCTCGGATGCTTCAAAGGGTTGTTCCACAATTCTGTCGAGCGCGTAAGCTTTTCGCGTGAATTCGATGTTATTCTTGATGTAGGGGCTTTCGCGCTGAAGTTCGGTGGGATCTACGATGAGTTTTTGCACAATTGCACCCGGGATACTGCCCAGTCCGATGGTTCCAATGAGAAAGACGCCAACACCGATGAGAAGCGGGCGTGCTTCACGTGCTTTGATGTTTCGCAAGAGCATGATGCCAGTTGCGACAAAAGCAATGATGAGGAGCCAGTATATCCAGCGTTGAACGTTGACATCGACAAATCCAGCACCGAAAAAGACATCGCCTGGAGAATAGAGCAAGCCATAAATTTTGAGGTAATAATTGATAGCCGAAAACAGTAAGAATAGCCCGGCAAGGGCAGACAGGTGTGCGACGGGACGCGGCATGACCTGAATGCGTTCCTGCAAGCGAATACCGCCTGTGGCCATGTAAATAACCCCTGATGCCAGGGCTGATACGATTACTGTGCCGATGAGGAAACCGACTGTAAACTGGTAAAAGGGCAATTCAAAGACATAAAATCCAACATCGCGTCCAAAAATGGGATCGGAAGTGCCAAATGAACCACCGTACCAGTAACGCAACAGGGTGGGCCATTGTGAGGATCCGACATTGCCCATAATGAGGACGAGAACGGCGGCGATTAACAAATAGCCAGTATTTGAGCGCAACAGGCTTGCGCCGGGCATTTCACCTTCATAAAGTGAGGCGTCT
Organism: Candidatus Latescibacterota bacterium; assembly: GCA_965205975.1. Lineage (GTDB taxonomy): Bacteria > Latescibacterota > UBA2968 > UBA2968 > UBA2968 > VXRD01. The sequence goes on along the minus strand of OZ242195.1, from coordinate 1,650,994 downwards.
GCTTCGAGCGCGGAGCGGGTGAATCGACCGACATAGTGGAGATTGATTCCAATGACCACAGCGGCAATCAGACCGAAAAATATGCCAGACAGGAAACGCGCTTTCAGGGTGGTCCAGAAGACAGCCTGAAAATCGAGACTCGAGAACCACAGCCAATCGGTGTAATACGATGATAACCACCCAAACCCAATGACAATGACAAATATTGTTGGGATTAAAAACTTGCGTTGCATAAATATGCCCTCGAAAAAAATAATGACCGAGACATCTCGCAGAACTGTTCAGTCAAAAGGTGTATAATGCGGTAGCGAATAATTTCGGGATGTTAAGTAAAGTAAAAAAGAATCATTTGTCACTTAAAATAAAAGTAGTCAGTTACCCCGCACCGCCATACCGGGGTTGGGCGGTTGGGGCTGACAACCGACAACTCGCTTCACAGACATTCAATATCTTCGGCGTCATCGGGCACTGGAACGCTGTCGGGCAAGGTGGGTTGAATGGCCTGTCCCCAGCGGGTAATCAGGCGTATATCGCGGTCAGCATCCGCGCTTTCTTTGAGTACGTACTCGGGGTCCCAGTGTTCAAAAATGCGGGATAGGAGGTGGTCGCGGATGGGTTCGTAATTGGGATCGCTGCCCAGGTCGCGCATTTCATCTGGATCGTCTTCGAGGTTGTAGAGGACGGGCGCGGTATTGTCGTGGTATGTGTAACATTTCCAGGGCCCCGTTCGAATCATACGCGAGGGTATGCCTTCTTGCCCCAGGTGTTCGCTGTAGGTTTCGTTGGGATGGTCGCCTGCCCCTCGCCCTGTAAGTAGTGACCAGAGTGAGTATCCGTGAATGTCTGGCATGGGATCGCCATCTGCCATGTCGAGCAGGGTAGGGCCAATGTCCATCAGATTACATATCTGGTTGCTTTCCGCATTTGGTGCGATCACGCCGGGGAGACTTGCGATGAGGGGGACGCCAACAGATCCTTCGTAGTAGCTGCTTTTCCACCAGCAGCCGTGTTCCCCGGCCATTTCGCCGTGGTCCGAGCAATAAATGACCAGAGTGTTGCGATCGAGGCCCGTTTCCCGCAGGGTCTGAAGGATGTGCCCGATTTGCAGGTCGAGGTATTCGCACATGCCAAAATAAGCGGCGCGGGCAACGCGGATGCGTTCTTCGTCGAGGGGGGGATAGAGGCCGCGAATCTGTTTGAATTTGCGAATAGGTCCGGGTTCATTGGGCGTGTGTTGAGGGATATCGACGCGGTCGTAGTAATAATCAAAAAGCTCTTTGTGCGCGATGAAGGGACAGTGAGGTAAAAGAAATCCCGCCACAGCAGCAAAGGGACGATTGCCTGGATTTTTCGCTTTGTGGCGCAGATACGAGCTGGTTCTTTCCGCGACCATTTCATCAAAGACATGGTACGAGCCATATCCTCGTCCGGCTATTTCGACGGCTGTGCGATTTTGTCCGGTGGTCGCCGTTGAAATGCTTTTAAAGAGGGGTACGCCCCGCCTGTTTGCACCCGGATGTATGGCACCGTATTCTCCGAAAGGCCGATTTTCAAAGCCGTGTCGCTGGTCGTGGCCGTTGAAGTGCATCCGCCCAATAAGCGATGTTTCATACCCGGCCAGTCCCATGGCATGTGCCCAGGTGGGAATGCCCGAGTGTAGCAAATGATTGTTATTCCACACGCGATTGGCCGAAGGTGTGCGACACGTCATAAATGACATGCGACTGGGTACGCAAACGGGTGAGGCGCAGTACGCGCTGGTAAAGCGCGTACCGTTTTCTGCGAGTTGGTTGAGATTGGGCGTACGCACGAGAGGGTCTCCATAAGCACCAATGTGATATTTGCTGTGCTGATCGGAGATCATCAAGAGAATATTGTATTTTTCAGACATGTGGTCCTCAGATGTTGAGGTATTAACTATTTGCGCGTTGTGAGAAGCGTGATTATCCCGATTGTGCCAAAGATCGCATTTGCGCCCCACGCGCTCCAGGCAGGGGATAGCACATCGTTCCAACCCATGGCGCGCCCGAGTTGAATACATCCGTAAAATGCAAAGCAGATAAGCAAGCACATGCCAATTTGAATGGGGCGTCCTGTTCGTCGCATACGAGAGGCCAGAGGCAGGCCAAAAAGGGCAATAACGAAGTTCGCAAATGGAAAGGCCAATCGCATGTGGAGCGCCACAGATTCTCGAAGCGTCTGACTGCCGTTGCGCGCTTTGCGATGGATAAAGTCCGTCAGTTCGGAATACGTCATCTGATCTTCGGGCACGACATCGCGGACGAGGTCTTCGGGCGTCAGGGTTACATCTTTTGCCGCCCACACGCGAAATGCGCGATAAAATTCTTTTCCATCTAAAAATACGCGCCGATCTCCATTCATAAAATGCCATTCTGAGGTGGCCCAAATAGCTTCTTCGGCGCGAATGCGCTCTGTGAGCACCCCGCCTTCATGTTTGTCGAGGACGACCTGCCGCCCTTTCATAGCCGTGGCGTCGTATTCTACCATTGAGAAAACGCGTCTGCCCGTATCTCGCAGCGCGACCTGTACGCGGACGGACTGAGGCCCGATTGCCGATTGACGCGGTTGTTCAATTTTCGATCGTGCCCGATTTGCTCGCGGTACGACTTGATCGGCCATCGCAGCAGCCAAAAGACTGATTCCAAGAGCCAGCATTTGCAATGGAATCACGACTTGATAAAGACTTATGCCGGCACTTTTCATTGCCAGCAATTCTCCGCGCTGTATCAGCCCGCCCATACAGAACAACCCCGCGAGCAAGACCGCCATTGGAAGCACGAGGACGACAATATATGGCAAATAACAGAGATAATAAGATAGAATTGTTCCCAGGCCCACTTCGCGGTCTATAAATGCGCTGAGGCGATCTACCAGGTCAATGACGACAAAAACAACGGCAAAAGCCATCAAACTGACGCCAAGGGGCATTGCAAATTGGACGACGACATAGCGGCTCAAAATACGCACAGTTATTTCCTTTTTGCGCCCCACTCGCATATAATTCGCGCAGATAGGATAGCACCTATAAGGGCGGTCAATACATTGGGCATCCACATCGCTAACCAGGGCATGAGTACACCTCGGTCAGCCAATTTTTCACCACCGATAAGAAAGATCCACCAGATTAAAAAAAAGCCAATGCTAATCGCCGCGCCAATTGCCGCACTGCTGCTGCGCGCCCACACGCCGATAGGCGCGCCCACCAGTACAAATGCAACACAGGCTGCGGGGATTGAAAATTTTTTGTGTACTTCCACGCGCAATCGATCTGCGGCTCTCGACTTATGGCGTGCAATCCGCGTATCGGCTGCTCCACGCCCCAATACAGCGCGCAGCGACTGCACGGGTTTTGCATCTGCGGAATCTATTAATACTTCACGCACAAACGCATCTAAAAGGTTCGCCCTTTTGACCTTCGCCTGATGCAATTCGCTTTCATACTGAGAAATTTTATGCCGCATGGTGGCGATATCCATTTCTCGATCATTGCGATATGCCGATGAAGACCTCGACAACTGTTGGCCCGCATCTCCGAGCCGCAATCTGGCTTTGGCAAATGTCGTGAGTGCATAGACTGTGGGATCATCTGGATCAATGCGGTGCATTTCCCCACTAAAAAGATAGAGCAGAGCCTCGTCTCGCGCTTCATCAAATTCGACAACGCCCGAATCGGCAACCGCTGTTTCGGGGAACCCATTGCTATTAAAGCTATATACCAGCAAGTCGTAAAGAATATTGCCACCTGTATTGGCGCGATCAAACAAGATCTGATAATTTTTGAAATCGCCAATCATTACTCCGGCCTTGTCGGCCAGCGCGACTGCGGGGCGTTTGCGGTGAATGTCTGTCATCAACACGCGGGCGCGGTGATTAAATTCGGGCAACACGCGGTCATTAAAAACCACCAGCCCAATTCCCAGCAGTACGGCGACGAGTAGTACCGGTCCTACAACCTGGTGAATTCCAATGCCCAATGCGCGCATGGCCACAATTTCGCCTGCGGCACTTAATCGCCCAAATGCCAGCAGGGTACTGACCAACACGGCCATTGGAACGGCGAGGGCAATCATCCAGGCTGTGTTTAAAAAAAACAACTCAAAAACCACACTTATGGGGACGCCTTTTCCCAGAATTCGATCGAGCATTTGCAAAATGAGATCGATGATCAGGAGAAAGATGATAACCGAAAAACTAAATAAAAATGGCATCATCAGTTCGGATAGCACATACCGACGCAAGCGCATGAGGAACCTTTTTTTAAAAAATGAGTTTAACGACAACGAAATATACGGCTTTTTTCCTCCAAAAAAAAGACGCGCTTACCGATGTTTATTCCCCGCCAATTTCTGAGGATTTTACCTTGACTTTCATGTGGCTTGTGCTATTATGTACTTTGTTCAATGACCTATCACCGGCTCCTTAATACAACTTTCCGACTGTTACCCAAAGCCCTTATGAAGTTTATTCACATTCACCTGTGGCCACGCAACCTCAGTGTTTTGTTTTTTCTCGCGTTTCTCTGCCCGAGTATTGCTCTTGCCACGCCGGGTTTGCGCCCGCAAATAGGTGTGTCAACGCTTGAAGCCTTTTTGCGCGATACGCCTGGATCCACTTCTTATTTTCCTCAAAGACGCCCTTATGCGTCCCCTACGGCGCAACTGATAGAAACAGAAACCGCCGAATATACACTGATGGTGTTCCGCGACCTGGGGGGCGCGCCTTATGGCCTTCCGGTGATTATCAGTCTAAGCGACTTTATGCGTTACAAGTTCCACCATGATACCCATCGCCTTGCACTGGAGCGATTGGGAGGCCGCATGGATGACGATGAAGAAGGCGATGGATTGATTGATGTCAAAATACCGATTCGCGTTCCCCAGCGTTTGAGTGCTATTACTGGGGAAGGGGCCGCCAATCTTACCATCAGGGGACATCGCCGCATCGAATTGTCGGGTCTCTCGCAATACACTTTGGGACAGGCGCAAGCGGCTCACCTGAGCACATCTCGCTTTCCCACTATCAATTTTGAGCAAGAGGCCCAACTCGCTGTTGAAGGCACCATTGGTGATCGGATCATGGTTTCGTTGGAGCAAAATAGCGAGCGACAGGGCTTTGATCTGGCCGAGGGCCTGCGCCTGCAATACACAGGCGATGAAGACGGCATTATTGAAACCATAGAAGCGGGCAACACGTCGCTGGCATTACCCGGTACCCGCCTGATTGGATTTAGCGGCGGCAACAGAGGTGGGCTATTTGGCATCAAAACGCGGGGGCGGGTTGGCGCCATCAATTTTACGGTTGTCACATCTCAGGACAAATCGTCGAGCGATCGCCAGACCTTTACGGGGCAAGGGCAAGAAAGATCCGATCAAATCCACGATTACGAGTACGTCGAAAACACCTACTTTTTTCTCGATAATACTTATCGAGAAAATTTCCGCAACAGCTTGTTCCCCGCGCCGGGCGATCGCGTCAATGAACAGAGCGTGCGCGTATTCATAAACGACTACAACGCGCAAAACGACCTCGAAGACTCGGCCATTCCCGGCGTTGCATACCTCGCGTGGAACAATGGATCGCCCGATGAAGAGGCATCGCGTGGTTTTGATAAGGGCGTTGAAGAAGGTATGTTTCACGAACTCGCCCCCTCCGAATTTACGACCTTACCCGAAGGCTATCTCATCCATGACCGAGGTCGGATATCGAGGGGCTACACGCTTGCGGTGGCTTATCAAACCGCGTCGGGTGAAAATTTTGGTGATATACAATTTATTCCCGAGCCGGGAAATCCCGACAAAAAAATTCAACTCAAGCTCATCAAAGCCAGACAACAACGCCCCACAGACCCGACCTGGAAACTCGCGTGGCGCAATGTCTATTACCTTGGCGGGCGCAACATCGATCAAATTGGTCTGTTCGTCGGCATCTTTCGCAAGGTGCCGGGTGAAAGTGAACAGGATAATCAGGCAGGTACGCCATTCCTGGAAATTTTTGGTCTTGACCGACGCACCAACGGCTCTTCTGAATCTTCTCCACCAGATCGGCTCATCGATATTGGCACGGGGAATGAGATCCCCGGCCTGAGTCTCCCCAGAGGGCATCTCGTTTTTCCCTTTCTCGAGCCTTTTGGCGAGGAGGGTTTGGGGGCACCCGACCTCGAGGTGCGCGTGCCGGGCATTTACAACGAAACCAATGTGTCCAACCGCCAGGACGCAGGGCGGTATGTTATTCGGGTGCGTTCGACGAGTCAATCGACCGAATTCAACCTCGGCGGATTTGGTGGACTGGTTAAGGACAGCGAAGTCGTGCGTCTGAACAGCCGAACCTTAAGACGCGATGAAGACTACACAATAAATTACGAGATAGGCCGTTTGAAATTTATTGGCGAGGCAGAAAACGAGGTTGCAGACCCCACGGCCGAATTGGACATATCGTATCAAACCAAAGATCTATTGGGTTTGGGGCAATCGTCTAAAAGCCTTTTGGGCTTGCGCCTCGAGCGGCCTTTTGAAGATCAGTATTCACTTATTGGCATGACCTTGCTATACGGCAGTCAAAGTACCGCCACGCCGCGCGTTCGGGTGGGGCAGGAACCCACGCGTACTATTTTGTGGGATGCCAATGCCCGCTTTCGGATGCAACCCAAACTATTGAGTGACCTCGTCAACTCCATTCCTCTTGTGAATACACAGGCTCCGTCTTCTATCGACATGGACTTTGAAATCGCGCAGAGTTTGCCAAATCCCAATACCAAAAATGTGGCGTACATCGATGATTTTGAAGGCGCTCTGAATAGTACGGCATTTGCAATTGGAAAAATTGGGTGGAATCGCGCAAGTGTTCCCATTCGCAACAACAGATCGCTCACATTGCCACAAGGGCGGCTTACGTGGTATAATCCCATTGACCGCGATAGGGCATCTCTTTCCCGAATTCAGCCCACCCGCGATGACATAACCGCGGAACAAGACATTGTCGATGTTCTCAAACTGCGGTTTGATCCCGCGCGTAGCAATGGCTTTCCCATTCGCTCGCAGAATAGCGAAAGTGGCATTCCCCAACAATCATGGGCGGGTATTATGCGCTATGTCAATGGCCTCGATTTGTCGCGGTCTAAATTTCTCGAACTCTGGATTCGGGGAGACGACGGGCATCTGCACATCGATTTGGGCGACATATCTGAGCGCGTCCTTCTGCCCCTCGATCATCCCCTGTACAATGATCCAGGCGATCGAGAGCGATTTCAGAGTGGCTTTCGCACAGAGGACAAACCCATCGGCGGCTTGCCCACAGGAGACGATATCGTTGTCGAAGAAGAGGATATAGGTCTGGATGGATTGACCGATGCCGAAGAAGCCGAGGTTTTTCGACAAATATTTCCAGGTGTAACTGTGCCCAACGATCCTTCGGGAGATAATTTTGAAGATGTAGATCAAAACACGACAGATATCCTGCGCCGCTATCCCTCTGGCCTAAACGGAACAGAGGGCAACAGGGCAGAGCGCCAATCTCGACCAGATACCGAAGATCTCAACGGCAATGGTTTTCTCGACCAGCGAGAAAGTTTTATCCGATACAGTGTTGATTTGTCCAGCAATCGGGGCCTATCCTCTGTATCGGGCACATTTACCGGCTCATCTACGCTTGTACCCGGCACTGAATCCGATCTCTTCCCCGAATTGGGTGGTGTTGCGGATCCCCCGTGGCGTTTATTGCGCATTCCCCTCAAAGGACAAGACGCGCCCCGCACCTTTGAAGGTAATCCCGACACCACATTTGCCAGCGCGCTTGACTTTGTACGCGTCTGGTTCGAACACAACGATACCACCTCTGTCGAAATCTATACTTTTAGCGCAACCGGTAGCGAATGGCAGGAAGACCCGGTCGCTTTCGGGCAGTCTTCTGGCGATTTTCAGGTTTCGACTATTGGCACCAACAATTCCTTTTACGAGTCCCCCCCGGGACTCGAGCGAGAAATTGATCCCACCACTGGTATCCGCTTGTCGGAAAATTCTCTGGTGCTCGAATTTGTCGATCTCTACCCGGGCGAATCCATCTCTGCGTCTCGCAACTTCGTCGATGGTGATGACTATACGGAATACGGCATTATGACGCTGTTTTTACACGGCGGAAACCCGGCTGATCCAACGTATAATACCAATTTTTCAGACGCAGCAGATTCCGTGAGCACTGGCCCCAGTCCCATCGAATTTTTCATGCGATTTTCCCCCATCAATGACGATTCTCTCAACTTTTACGAATATCGGTCACGGGTTTATCGCGGCTGGGCAGAAGAAACCAATACCGTGCGCTTAGACCTCGAGATCATGTCGCAACTCAAAGGTCAATTACTGGACCTTCAATCCATTGAGCAAGCATCTGATACCGTTAGTGTTTCGCTTCGCCGTGGCGATTTTCTCGCTCGCTACGACAAGGTGGGCAATCGCATAGAGACCGACGTGGATGGCCGTACCTATATTGTGCGCGGCAATCCCGCGTTGTCTTCGATTAGAGCATTTACTGTGGGGATCCGCAACCGCGGTGATGAGATTCTCCTGGGTGAGAACGAGATATGGATAGATGAATTGCGCGTTGATGAAATCCGCAAAAAACCAGCTTTATCTGCTCTGGCTGATACACGCATAACCCTCGCCGATCTGGGCAATTTGACGGTCAATCTGGAACGCCGAAGCGGCGATTTTCAAGACCTGCAAGGCAGAGCTTCGGGCAATACCACTACGCGCTTCAACTTTGACAGCCAGCTCAATATCGACAAATTTTTCCCTAAAGAATGGAATACTTCTATACCCGCCCGATTTAGCTATAACCGCTTTACATCAAGCCCTCGCATACGCCCGGGATCGGACATTGTGCTCACTCCCGAACAAAAAATAAACGAAAGCGATGTGCGCTCTCAGGCGCGCTTTACCATTTCGCTGAGAAAGCGGCCTGCCCGCGAAGATCCGAGCTTGCTGTCTCGCATTTTTTTTGACAAAGCCTCCACGTCGCTCAACTATAGTTCTGATGCATCGACAACGGGTGCGATTACACAGCGCAGGCGAAGCCAGAACCAGAACTTAAACGGCAACATGACCTATAATCAGGCGTGGTCTCAGCGCAAGACTCTGGCTATTTTTAAGTGGTTGCCCTTTTACAAGCCGCTCAAAGAAGCACAATTTTTTTACCTGCCCACCAGTATCAATTACAACCTGCGTTTTAATCGTGGCGTGTCGGACCAAACCTCATTTCGCGCCATCGCTGGCGACACTTCAAATGTGATTGATACGGTGCGAGAAACATTCAATCTGACCGAAAGTTACGCTATAAAACTCTCGCCATTTCGCAGTCTAAATGCCGATTATTCGCTCACGATCAACCGCGATTTGCGAAATGGATATGCCCTGACCCAACTCCAATTTGGACGCGAAATATCGCGTAACCAATCGCTCAATTTCAGATTTACACCGCGCTTTTCCAACTGGATTACCGTGAACCCGTCGTATTCGGCCACGTACACGGATCGCTTTGAAATCGGTGGGGAGCGCGTGCAGTACGGCAGTATCCGGCGCGGCCTTACTGTCAATAACCAGCAGACGGCGAATGCGCGTGTCAATCTCAACTTGCCCGGGTTGTTTCAACGCTGGACGCGCAGATCCGGCAAAGATGGTGGCTTTTCCATTTTGCAATGGATTGGAAAAGTAGGCGGTCGTCTTCAAAATGTGACGAGCAGTGTTTCTCAAAATAAATCAAATAATTTATTTGGCCTCACAGCCCGTCCTTCATTGGCCTATCAATTTGGCTTTCAAGATACGGTGCAGGTCCCCATTGTAATCACGGGTTCGGGAACGAGAACCAATGCTATCAATGTGCGAAGACAGGCTCAGGTATCCAGCGGTATTCGACTGCCTCTGGGCCTGAATTTCAACACCTCTGCCAATTATTCTGAAAACGAACGCACGGGCAGTACACTCGGGAAAGACGATCAGGTCATCTTTCCCAAATTTGACGCGAGTTGGCGCGGCCTTGATCGCGTGCCTTTGATCGGCTGGTTATGGGTCAGTTCCAATGCCACTTTTGGATACCAGGAATCGCGCACCCGACGGGGCGATGGCAGCCTCAGTCTCTCGCCGCTTTATCTGACAAGCGATGCCAAAGAAATATCCTACAATCCACTTTTTCAGTGGAGCGCGAGCTGGAAAGGCGATGTGAAGACGACATTTAGCCGCCGACAAACGAGCACAGATGAAATCCGCTACCAGCGCAATGTGACTGTCGATACCGCTTCTGTCCAACCGACCCTTGCCGACCGCCTGCTTTCAACCACTTTGACGGAAAACGGTACATTGCAAGCAGATATGCGCTATTCGCTGCGCGGAAAATTTCAAGGCACTCTCGACCTCACGCTTTCCTTTTCGCGTACCTCGAATACGCAAACCGAAATGCCCCGAAGTGCCGAACCAGATGTGCCAGCCGACCCCATTATCCGCCAAAACTCGACATCCTGGTCTGTAAGCCTGGGGACGCAATATGCCTTTAGCTCGCGATTTACAGGCGGTACGACGTTTCGCCATGAACGGCGCAAAGACCACCTGCGTGAACTCACAAATGTGACCTGGGATTTTCGATTCTGGGGTGAAATCGGATTTCAATAATTGGACTTTTCTATGTTTACTTTTAACCGCAACGAACAAATTATCTTATTGCTGCTTTGCGGCGTTCTTATTATAGGGATTGTCATCCGTTATCTCGATAGTAAAAATCCGGATCACATTCCCGATTTTGAGGTGCATAAAAATGCCGTGGAAGTTCCATCGCCAGAAGAAAAGACAGAAGTTCCACAGGTTACATCTCTAACACAGAGGCAAAGTCCAGTCCCTTCACCGAAAGAAAATGTTCCCCAGGTGAGGGAATTGATCAATATCAACTCTGCAACGGCAAAAGAGTTTGAACGCTTGCACGGTATTGGGCCTCAAATTGCAGGGCGTATTGTGGCCTATCGCGAAAAAAATGGGGCATTTAAGCGCGTTGACGATATTACAAAGGTCAGGGGGATTGGTCCCAAAACCCTCGAGCGCTTGCGTCCGCACCTTACGATGAGTACGCCATGAGTACAGCTACGGGCATTCATATTTTGGGCAATACACTACGCGTGGCTCACATTGAAAAATTGGACAATGCGTACTATCTCAGGGGTCTGATTAACCAACGTGTATCGGAGGCGTTTGATTTTGATCCCCAAAAAGAAGTACCTGAATCCTTTGTTGAGGAATTGGGAAAAGTGCTTGGAATTTTGTCAAAACCGCGCGGCACACTTTCTTTTTGTCTTTCAGGTAGCCTGTATCACATGCAAAAAGTTCCTCTCGAAGTCGCGGGCAAAGAAGACCTCCGCGAGCAGATTTTGTGGGAAGCATCGCAGGCACTCATTTCTCCTGTTGACAATAGCGCAATCGATATTATTCCGGTAGGGCGCGTGGCTTTTTGGACCGCAGTACGCAACGGGGTGATTGACGCATACGAAACCCTGTGCTCTGCACTGGGAGAAACCCGCCTGCATCTCTCTGTCGCTCCGCTGGCCTTATTTTGTACGGGACTACCCGCTGGCGTATGGAAGTCGGGTAGGCAGATGGCCGTTCACAGAGACCCCGATGGATCTTTTTACATTTCCGTTGAAAATGGTATTTTAATCGGCGTTGAAACCGCAGGCCCTGATTCTTCAAATTTAAAACGCTGGCTCTCTCTCGCCTGTTCTCCACACCGCACCTGCAAACAGGTTTATCTATCGGGGGATATACCGCCCATTGATCCGCCAGATGACCTCAGCCTTACAGAATATCCAATATTTCGCGGTATAGATACTGCGCAATTGCCTAAACGAGATCGCGCAAAACTTGGACACGCGAGCAGATTTGCCCTTGCCTTTGGCGCAGGGTTGCACAAACTAATGATATCGGAGACCTCATAACAAATGTCAGACTTTAACGATCAGATTAAACAAATGCAAGAAACCATAGCGCGTATCGAGCAAAAATTAGATCAGATGACCATAGCGCAGGCTGCTATTCGAGACCTTCGCGAGATTAAGAACAGAGTCTATAAAGAAGCTATCAGCGGTGCGCGAGAACGCCGGGAAATTTTTTCTATTCTCGATAACATCCAGAAAAGTATCGCCGATCTACAGGCCAAGGCCAGCACCCGATTGGATCGGCGAACAACCATTCCCTCGACCGAATTGCGGGTTGGGATATTTGTCGATGTGCAGAATATCTTTTATGCCGCAAAACCATTTAATGCGCGTCTCGATTTTGAAAAACTGCTGGAACTCAGTGTGGGCAAACGCCGCTTGATCCGCGCTATCGCCTATGTCGTGCAATCGCCAGATGTTGACCAGAGTAATTTTATCTCGATGCTCCAACAAAAGAGCTACGAAGTGAGAAGAAAAGATTTGCGGCAGCGCAGTGATGGATCGGCAAAAGGCGATTGGGACATGGGCATGGCCATTGACATTATGAGATTTGTCAATAAACTCGATGTCGTGGTTCTCGTGAGTGGCGATGGTGATTTTGTACCTCTGGTCGAACTCGTTAAAACCCTGGGACCGCGTGTTGAAGTCATTTCTTTTACCTACAATACGGCGCGGGATCTCATCAACAGCGCAGATGAGCATATCCCCATTGAAGAGGCCCTGCTTTTGAAAAATAGCGCACAGGCAGAGTCCGCAACATAGCGAATTTTCCCATGTTTGTCGATCTAACCAGAATTTATGCCCGTTCGGGCAACGGCGGCACTGGATGCAAAAGCTTTCGCCGAGAAAAGCATGTGCCGCGAGGAGGGCCAGATGGCGGCGATGGCGGCAATGGGGGAGATGTCGTTTTTATATCAGACCCGCGCCTTTCCACACTGCTCGATTACCGGTATCGACAACACTTGAGTGCAGGTCATGGAGAACATGGGGCGGGCCAAAAGAAAGCGGGACGACGGGGTGAAGACGCTGAAATTCCCGTACCGGTTGGCACGCTCATCAAGGATACAGAGACAGGCGAAATCCTCGCGGATTTGACCGAACCCGGTCAGCGCATTGTTTTGATTGAGGGGGGGCGTGGCGGTCGTGGCAACGCGCGTTTTGCCACGGCGACAAATAGAGCACCAGAGTATGTTCAGCCCGGAGAAGCGGGGCGAGAACGCCAGTTGGAACTCGAGCTTAAACTCATCGCCGATGTCGGTCTGGTCGGCCACCCAAATGCAGGCAAATCGACCCTTCTTTCCAGAGTTTCTGCGGCGCAACCCAAAATTGCCGATTATCCCTTTACGACCCTGCAACCCAATCTGGGCATTGTCAAATGCGGCGATTACGATAGCTTTGTTATGGCAGATATTCCCGGCTTGATTGAAGGGGCACATCGCGGTAAAGGGCTTGGGTTTCAATTTTTGCGCCATATCGAACGCACGCGCGTTCTCCTTTTTATGGTTGATGTCGCCAGCCCCAATCCCGAATACGATTTGGCTGTTCTCAAAGAAGAACTCGACCGTTTCAGTCCCAAATTGCGCGAGAAACCCGCGATGCTTATTGCCACCAAACTGGACTTGTTGCCGCCGGAACAACGCAAGGGTCCATTTTTTCAAGGTCAAACAGATATGGGAATTTCCTCTGTCACAGGTCAGGGTTTGGACGCGCTTATTCAGAAGTTGCGGGATCTGATAAGGCAGATAGACGCATAGGCGTAGCAAAAAGTGAGACGCAAAAAAATGGGGCGAGAGTCGTTTGTGACTCTCGCCCCATTGGTTGTGGTGCGACATACAGGATTCGAACCTGTGACCTCTGGTTCCGGAGACCAGTGCTCTATCCAACTGAGCTAATGCCGCAGATGATCTCTCTGATGGGCAGACTGCGGATAGGCCCCTGCCCTCATGGTCTATACCACAGCCGTTTTGGGCTGAAAACGTCGGTATATCCAGGATCAGGGGCTAAACCCATAACACCAGTGTAGTATCTCGTCTTTAGATCTTCTTTTTATGTCGGTCTCTTCGGCGCCTTTTTTTTCGCTTGTGCGTTGCGATTTTTGCGCGTTTGCGCTTTTTTCCGCTGGGCAAGAGCTACCTCCTGTGGGTGCATTAACTGGATGGAAGAACAGAAACCTCAGAAATAGAATTACGCAATTCACGTGAGGGTTTGAACACGGGCATTGCGCGCGAGGGAATTTTGACCACTTCACCTGTTTTGGGATTGCGACCTGTGCGCGGTGCGCGATGAACGACTTTAAACGTGCCAAAGCCACGAATTTCGATGTGTTCACCCTGCTCCATTGCCGCAATGATCGAAGTGAGAAAGCCCTCTACAACGACAGAGGTATCTGTTTTGGTCAACCCCGTAGCGTCGGCAATCTGATTGACAATATCAGCTTTGGTCACTGCATCCCCTTTCTCAGTATTTACAGACGTACTTCTCCCCTAAGCGCGTGAATGATAAAAAAACCGATTATCCTTGTCAATACACAAATTTGCATGCTCATGCCAGTGATATTGCATTCAGGCCTTAAAGATCTGCTTCCCACCTGTAAATTTCGAGATCGACGCGGCCATTGACAAATACAATGCCTTCTCGTTCGAGGCGGGCTTCCTGGTCGTGATGTGCTAGGTGATTTCCGCTGCGAATGGACACCATTCCCCGCGCATTGATAACTCGGTGCCAGGGACAGGATGTATGCGGCGGCAATTCCGATAGTGCTCTGCCCACTTCGCGCGGGCCGCACCCAACCTGGTCGGCAATTTGCCCATAAGTTGCCACAGTGCCTTCGGGGATTTTGGCAACTTCTCTGTATATCCGCTCGTATTTTTTGTCGATCTGATTTTTCATGGATACCTTTTAAGTAGATATTGGACGAGTATTTTTCGCCGTGCAGGTGCGATTTCAAGTCTGGGCATTGGTGTTGGATATTTTTTTTGATATGCCTGTAATCGGGGATTGTTTTTTGCATAAGCAGGGGGATCAGTCAGAAATTTTTCCAGTGATTCGGGTGTCCACTGGCTCTGTAAGCCCTGTAGTCGCGGTGCCTGAGATCCGCCAGAGCCGTTGATTTCATGGCATCTTGCACAACCCGATTCGATAAATACGGTTTTGCCATTGGGGGGGGCAGAACAGGCCATCATGAGGATCAATACACACAGAATGCTACACAGGGCAATGGCGATTAAATATTTCACCTATTACCTCTTATTTCTTGCATCATTTCCCGGTTTGGATATATCTTGATAGTCTTACAAAATGGAGGAATGACTATGAAACACATTTATATCACCGGGAGCAAGCGCACAGCGATTGGTGGATTTATGGGGGGCTTTGCCGAAGTATCTGCGCCTGAATTGGGCAGTGCTGTTGCGGCTGCTTCGATAGCACAGGCGGGCATAATCGGCGATGATGTCGATGAAGTGATTTTTGGCAATGTGCTCAGTGCGGGGCTGGGTCAAAATGTCGCGCGTCAAGTTGCCATTGGCGCGGGTCTCGATACGTCGGTGGGAGCGACAACGGTCAACAAAGTTTGCGGTTCGGGCCTCAAATCCGTTATGCTTGCCGCTCAGGCCATCCAGTGCGGCGATGCCGATTTGGTTCTCGCTGGAGGTGCAGAAAACATGAGCCGCGCACCCTATCTTCTCGAAAATGCGCGAACGGGTTACAGACTGGGGACAGGCGAACTCGTTGACTCAATGATCCGCGATGGCTTATGGGATGTGTACAATGACCTGCACATGGGAACCTGTGGCGACCGATGTGCTGAGCGCTACGATTTTTCGCGCGAAGATCAGGATGATTTTGCCATCAACAGTTATAAAAGAGCACTTCGCGCCGATAGTGAAGGCCGATTCCGCAGCGAGATTGTACCCGTAAAAGTATCCTCTGGCAAGACAATTACAACGATGGACAGGGATGAAGAACCCCTGAGATTTGACGAGGACAAACTCCGCCAACTGCGCCCTGCATTTTCAAAAGATGGCACTGTGACGCCCGGAAATGCGTCGAGTATCAACGATGGCGCGGCGTCTGTTATTGTCCTTTCAGGTGAAAAAGCAGAAGATTGCGGTATTGCACCCGAAGTTGAGATTTTGGGTTATGCCACACACGCACAGGAGCCGGAATGGTTCACGCTCGCGCCTATTGGCGCCATCTCCAAACTTTTGTCCAAACTCTCCCTTAAGGTTTCGGATATCGATCTGTTTGAAATCAACGAGGCCTTTTCCGGGGTTCCAATGGCGGCTGCTCATGATCTGGGCATCCCGGCGGAAAAACTCAATGTCAATGGCGGTGCTGTCGCGCTGGGACATCCCATTGGAGCGAGCGGCACGCGCATTCTCGTAACTCTTATTCACGCCTTAAAATGCGCCGACAAGCGCATTGGTATTGCCGCACTCTGCATTGGCGGAGGCGAGGCCGTCGCGCTGGCGGTCGAGAATGTGAAATGCGAGATGTAATTCACAGACCCAGGAGATAGGAGAGTTTGAGGAGCACCGAGCGGTTTCGTCGGGTTAAGGTCGGATCGGTGCCATAAGCGCTGTCGAAGACGAGAAAAATGTCGCTGCCGGGGCGATACCGGTAGTTGAGGAGAAAATTCGCGCTTGCGAACTCTTTGTCGTTGTTCCACTGTACGAAGAGTTTGACAAAAAAGTCTGTGGAAAAGGAGTATTGCAGGCGATTGCTGAGTGTGTGGATGTTAAAATTACCCTGGGGAAGTCGGACCCAGTCGCCCTGATATTCCACTTCATAAGACAGTTGGCCAGAGGGGCGAAAAGCGCTTTCCGAGCGTATGGTATAGCGTCTTCCAGTGTAGTATGTCCCTGCCTCGAAGACGATGCCGGGGCGCAATTTTCTGGCCCGGCTGGGACGCGGTCCCGTGGCAATTGACGTGAAGGTATAGGTCCCGGCGGGAATGCTCACATCTTCGCGGCGTGTGGATGGCTCGAATGCCTCATCGACCACATCGTAAGTACGCTTTAATTCGAACCGCCAATAGTCACCGGTATTAAAGATGGCAAATGTCGAGAGTTCGACTGTCCAGTATTTCACATTGTTATTGCGGTCTGTAAAGATTTGCGCTTCGGGACCGATCGACATGTAGCGAATATTGCCGAATTTCGGTCTGGGGCGATAGCGCGCATAGAGGTCATAGCGTCTGAAACCTTCCAATCCACTCCTGCTATTGATGAATCCCACGGCGGGGTCGAATTGTTCCTCGACATCGAGCACTTTGAAACGCGCCCAGTACTTGGTGCCGCGATAGTTCATAGATACAAATCGCGCATCGTCTGCATTTTCAACCTGTGAATCCCATGTTCGCGCTGCAAAAGCCTGGAAATTCAAGGTTGACGTTGGGGAATAGTTGAAATCAATACCGCCCGCGCGGTTGTACTGGTTCCATCCCGCGTGAGGATCATCGATTTGTTTGTTGACCATGATGAGACCAAAGTTTGACCGCGCGAAGATGTCGCGTCTTATGCTGAGGACCGAGTAGTTGGTGCGGTGTACCTGGATTGTGTCATCCTCGTCTTCAAACAATGCCGCGTCGGTCAGTACATTGAGGCCGCCAATACTGGTTCGCCCTTCTTTTCCGGCAATTTTTGATCCGACGATAATCGGAATTTTTTTTCCTTGTTCAAGACCGATGCGTCTGGTATAAAAAAGGAGGGTGGGGGGTCTGGTACCACTGCCGGTTACTCGCGCCAGTTCTCCAAATTGGAAGAGGTTGGCGCCTTCGAGGAAGAACTCGCGTTTTTCGGGAAAGAAGAGGCGGAACTGCGTCAGGTTGGTTTGTTCCTGGTCGCCTTCTACCTGTGCGAAGTCCGTGTTGTAGGATAGGTCGAGCGAGATGTTTGACGTGATGCCATAGCGCAGATCGAGGCCCGTTTCAATGGTGCGGCTTTCAGTGGGATTGGTTGCCTGATCGTCAATGGTCGTGCCCGGCAAGGCGTAGGGTTTGAGATAAATCGGACGTCTGGCGCGAATGTGTTGGAGACCGTGCAGTTCTCCGATGTCCGCCATGCGATACCGCTCTGTGGATGAGGAACTTTGCAGGCCAACGACGAGTTGGGTCGCCACATTTTTTCGGGCAAGATAACGCGCGAGGTTGATGCCCCAGGTGACGTCGGCTGCTTGCTTAAACCGCAGTTGGCTGAACGGGATTTCGATTTCGACTGTCCATCGGTCGGGATAGTGTTTGGTGCGTGCGGTCCAATTGCAATCCCAATCGCGGTTATAGGTTCGCCCCTCGTTGGAGAGCATCAAATCGCTTTGCGCCCCCAGGGGATTGACAGAGAAAAAGAAGCCATTTTGCCGATCATTGTACGTGTCGAGCAGGATTTGAATATTGTCATCGCCGCGGATTTCGGAATCTCGTCGCATGTTGTTTGCGATAAATTGAGAGGAGTCCGGGACGAGGCATTCAAAGCCAAAGTAGATGCTTTTGTCCGTGTAGATAATCCGCACGATTGTTTGTTCGGGGCTTGGCATCCAGTAGTTTGGATCGCGCTGTACAAAACCCCTGATCGGCGTTGCCTGCGACCATACGGGGTCGTCCAGTACGCCATCTACATTTGGATTTTCGCCAACGCGGGTGGCGTAAACAGTCCGCCTGGCTTTTCGCGCCGATACGTCTGGTTGTGCGGTACTCAGCACCACTGCATCGCCGGTATTCACCGCTGTTCCGTTGGCCTCTACGACTCTTGCTATGACCAGTTCTGACAATTCTTTGATGACTTCGAGTTTTGCGCCGGTGTCCTGTCCGTTTTGCACTGTGAGATTTGACCAGAGCGGAGCCAAACCGTTCATGCCGGTGACGTAAACGAGATCCCCCGAGACTTGCTGCACTGTGCCTTCATTCGCCAGCAGGTCTGTAGAGGTCAACAGGATGGATAGACATATCGCGATGGTTTGAATTTTTGGCATGTGTAAAGTGGTGAGATCACCCATTAGAGGGAATGATCAATACCGAGTTTGATGCCCGTTTCGGGATGTTCGTTCATTTGCATATAGGCTTCGGCAACGCGATTAAATGGCACGATGGGATCGATTAAGCCCTCGGCGTTTAGACGGCCTTCAACGAGCAAGTCGTAGGCTTCTTTATTTCCGCGCTTTTTGTCCCAGCCGTAATCCAGCCAGGGTTCGCTGTCGGATCTCACGGATATAATGCGAATTCGATTGCGATGCCATTCGCCGGTTAAATGCAGATTTTGCATGGGGGCGTTGTAATAGGCTGTGGATACAACGGTGCCCTGATAGCGCGTTGAACGCAGGGCGTCGGTCATTGCAGCGGATGATCCGCTGGTTTCCATAGATACATCGACGCCGAGTTTTGCGGTGGCTTGCTTAATGACCATGCCCACATCGGCTTCGCGCGGGTCCAGGACGAGGTCCGCGCCGTAGGCTTCGGATATCAGACACCGCTTTTCAATGGGGTCAATTGCCGCGACCCAGCGCGCGCCGGCAATGCGGGCGAGTTGTACGGACATCAATCCAATCGCCCCCAGACCAAAGACAGCGACGCGATCCCCAATGCGAATATTGGCATCTCTGATGCCACCGAGGGCAACGCCCGCGGGATCTGTAGCCATTAGAGCCTGCCACGGAACTCTATCCGGTGCTTTTTCTACGCGATCCGCCGAGAGTATATGCGTCTCTCGAACGGGACCATGACCAAAAATCCGATCTCCCACCCGAATATTGGACACGTCTTGTCCCATGTCTGTCACTTCGGCGACATACATATTGCCCAGCCGTTTTGGAAACGCATCTTTCTGTTTTTGTCCGCGCAGGTGCATGCGCCATTCCCAGCTAAAAACATCGGACGCATCGAGGGTATTGGCCTGAAATCCCCGAAATTCAGTACCGTGTTTTACCGCTGAAAATAAGGATTTTGCACGCACTTGATCGGGTTTTAAGGGGGCTTCATCGTATTCTCGCAATGCCGTGTGTCCCGGTCGGTCTGCGATGAGTTCGCGTGGCATAAATTATCCTGTGAGGGGTGAGGGCGATCCTATCAAAATAGGATAAGGTAAGAAAAGACGGGGGGCAAGTACAATAGGAGCGTGGAAGCAGTCTATTTTGTGCTTGTGTCTGTGCGATAAGTTTATTTGTTAGAAAAAGAGGTTCAATTTACGCGTGGGGGAGGTCAATAAATGTCAAAAGAAAATCACACCATTGAAAAGTCAAAGGCTCTGCTGAATCGCTATGACGATGTTCTGTTGCGCGGATACATTCCGCATAAGAATATTTTTCGCCAGGCGGACATGGGCTATCCCACATTTGTCCAGCGCGCATCGGGGGCGCGGTTTTGGGATGTGGATGGCAATGTGTATTTGGATTATTTAATGGGTTTTGGGCCGATTGTTCTGGGGTATGATGACCCTGCTGTATGCCGTGCAGTACAGGAGCAAATGGCGAATGGCACGGTGTACGGTCTGGCTCATCCCCGGGAGTTGACGGTTGCAGAATTGCTCATCGAAGTTATCCCGGGGGCTGGGGTGGTGGGGTTTTTTATTGGGGGCAGTGCAGCGACTTCAAGCGCGGTGCGACTGGCGCGGGTATATACAGGACGCGATAGAGTGATTATGTGCGGGTATCACGGCTGGCACGATTGGGCGCGTCCGGACGATGAGGGTGTCCCGAAATCCGTCAGCGAGTTGACCTGTGCGGTTCCCTACGGCGATTTAGACGCTTTGGAATCGCGTTTGAAAAAGTATGACAATCAGGTGGCGTGTGTGGTGATGGAGACGATTCAAGCGGGGGGACCACCAGATGGGTTTTTGCAAGGATGCGTGGATCTGGCGCATGCCCACGGAGCAATCTGCGTGTTTGATGAGACAAAGGTGGGGTTTCGCGTGGCAATGGGCGGCGCGGGTGAGTATTATGGGGTTGTACCCGATATTGCGACGTTTGGCAAAGCGTGTTGCAATGGGTATGCCGGAAGTTTTATTGCCGGGAAGCGCGAGATTCTGGCGTCAAAAGCGTGCCAGTATGTGTGGATGACAGCCACTGCACACGGAGATCCGCTCAGTTTGACGGCTATGGAGGTCGTGATAGGGGAACTGCAGAGGCGCAATGGCATTGCCTATCAATGGAAGATTGGGAATCGGTTGATTGAAGGTATCAACGCGGTGTGCAAAGCAGGAGGGCTGAGTTATCGGCTCATTGGCGTTGGGCCAATGCCGCGTCCCGTGATGGAAGATTCTGACCGCGACCGCTGCATGGAGATGTTGCGGGGATGTCTTGCTCAGGGGTATTACTTACATCCCTCGCATCCGATGTTTCTCTCTCTTGCCCATACAGAGGCGGATATTGAAGATACAATAGAAGCGGTGCGCGAGGCGATTGGACGAATAGACGGAGCGGGATAAAACTGGTCGTTTCCCAGACCAGTTCATAGACCAACCCCGCCCTACCACCCAACTGCTATCGTTGATTCGCTGTCTTCTTTTGTCTTTTTCCCGCAACAGATTCCACAATTTCGAGGTCTTCTTGCTTTTCGTCGGGTGATTTTGAGAGTGGATAGGCTTCGAAGGGTGTGGATTTGGGTTTGTCAATTGGTGGAATTTTAGTAAGTGCTTTTTCGATGGCGGGGCCGAGCCGTTCTGCTTTTTGTGCGGCGTATATTTCGTGTCGCACTTTGAATTCTGGCAATACATTTTGTGCGAAACATTCGAGAGATTCGCATATATGATCGTGTCTGTTGTTGCCAGCTTGCTGCAGGAAGACGACCTGATCGACGCCGATATCTTCCATTGATTCGAGGTGAGCGCGTATTTCGTCCGGGGAGCCAATGCAGCCCGATCCCGAACCTTTTTTCCGTTCGGGTTTGTTTTGCTGGAAGTCTGCCCAGATGTCAAATTCGCCGGGAATGTGAGTCCCGTGGCGGTAGTAATGGGAGAGTGCATAGCCGAAAAATTGGAATCCTTCGAGGCCCTGTGCTCGCGCTTTTTCCCCGTTTTCGTGACACATAAATCCGGCGACCATAGCGATGGTGGGGTTGACGGCTTGTCCGAGGGGTTCGCATTCGTTTTCAAATGCGGTGTAGTATTCGTCAACCCAGTATTTGGCGTCTTCGGGTTCGATAAAGGCGAAGGTGAGCGCGCCAATGCCGTGTTTTCCCGCCCAGCGAATGCTTTCGCGGTTGGAACAGGCGACCCATAGCGGTGGGTGGGGTTTTTGCAGGGGTTTGGGCAAGACGTTGCGTTCGGGCATTGAGAAAAATTCGCCGTCATATCCGGGATACGGGTCTGATGCGAGCATTTTGGCGGTTTCCCGTACGGTTTCCGCCCACATTGCTTTTTTTTCTCCGGGTGGTACGTTGAATCCTTCGAGTTCTGCGCGCGAGGCCGATTCACCCGTGCCCCATTCGACGCGTCCGTCGCTGATCAGGTCGAGGGTTGCGATGCGTTCGGCAACGCGAGCCGGATGGTTGTAATTGGGGGGCATGAGTACAATGCCGTGTCCCAGGCGGATATTTTTCGAGCGTTGGCTACATGCGGCGAGAAAGACTTCGGGGGCTGAGGAGTGGGAATATTCTTCCAAAAAGTGATGTTCAACTTCCCAAACATATTCAATGTCAATCCGATCTGCGACTTCGACTTGCTCGAGTGCGTCTTTGAAAAGCTGGTGTTCTTCGCCTTCTGCCCAGGGACGGGGGATCTGGTGTTCGTAAAAGATGCCAAATTGCATGAATAGATCTCCGGTGATCAATATGACGGTGTTTTGTTGTTCCACCTACATTATACAAACAAAATAATCATGTCAAAAGTGATTAAATCCAACTTGTTGATTGTTCATCCCGATTGTGTACCTGTTCCGCAGGGGATGGTCGTGGTAGATAAAGGCCGCGTAATTGGTGTTGGAACGGAAGTAGATGTACCTCCAAACGCCGAGGTGGTGGATTGCTCGTCATATACTGTAATGCCAGCGTTGATTGATTCTCATGTGCATATTACGATTAACAATCGGTTCCATTTGCCTTTGAGCGCGCATTTCGATCTGGATGCGTTGAAGGCGGTAACGACGAATACGGCTGAGATGTTGGGCATGGCGGATTGCGTTGGGCATCTCGGTGTTGGGATGTTCGCAGATGTGATTGCACTGGACGGCAATCCGTTTGAAGATATCGCATGCTTGCGGCAGGTGAAGATGGTGATGAAAGAGGGAGAGGTCACCGCAGATGTTTTAAGTGGGGCGAGTGATATTTTTAGCGATTAAATGAGGAGGGATTGTGAGCACAGTACTGATTACTGGAGCGAGTGGTTTTATCGGTCGGGCACTGTCGGTCTCGATGGCAGCAGATCACAGGGTGATTTGTATGAGTCGAAAAGATCCAGAATTGGATTTGCCCTATGTGAATGGCGAATTTGGATCTTTTGAAGATTTGCAACAACTCAATGATGAGGCGATTGATGTTGTGATTCACCTCGCGGCTGTGACTGGTGGTTGTTCGGAGCGCGACGCGCTGATTGTCAATGTGGAGGGCACGCGGTGTTTGATGCGCTATTTGATGGATCGCGGATGCCGGAAATTTGTGATGGCGAGTTCGATCGCAGCAGTCGGGATGCAGAATGAGGCTTTTCGTCCGCAGACATTGCCGATTCCCGACGAACACCCATGTCTGGATCGCAATGGGTATGGTTTGTCGAAATATTTGATGGAGGAGATCACAAAGTTCTATGCGCGGCAAAATGGCGATATCGATGTGATTAATTTGCGGCTGTCTTCGGTGCCACACGCTGGATTGCCGCCTTTGCGAAATATTTCGCCGACGCGGCAGTGGGGTTTGGGCAGTATGACCATTATGGATTTGCCAGACGCCGTTCGGGTATTCGCGCTGTCTGCACTATCACCGCACAAACCCGGGGTTCGCATTATGAATGCCGCCGGTCCAAAGGCGTGGGTTGCTGTCCCCGTGGCGGAGATTTTTCGCGCCTGGTGGGGCGATGAGGTAGATCTGTCGCATTTTGAACGGCCGGGGCATGAATACGATAGTGTTTATGATGTGAGCCGGATTAAAGAAGAATTGGGTTTTGTAGCAGAGCGGTTGCCAGAACGCGGAGGTTCTGATGATTGATAAAGCTAAACAACAGACACCCCGTCCCGTGAGGAATCAGGTCGCGCAGCCGGGTGAGAATCACCCTTCCAATCCTTCAAGAATACCCTTGAGATAGCCGATGCTGCGCGCGGCAATGGTTTGTGGGTCGGGTTTGAAATCAAAGACTTCTACGGATATATAACCATCGTAGTGGCGGTCTTTGAGGGCGCGGAGAATAGATGCAAATTGCAGATCGCCAAATCCCGGACCGCGCAAATTGGGGTCGTTGACATGGACATGGCGCAGAGCTTTGCCCGCTTCGGCGATCACATCCACATGGGATTTGTTTTCAGCGGCTGCGGCTTTGGTATCGACCATGGTCTGAAAATTTGGGTGGCCGACATCGGCAACCATTTTGAGGGCTTCAGAGATGGAGTTCAAAATATTAGTTTCTTTGCCCGTGAGTGCTTCGATGCAATAGGTAACGTTGTTTTGTTCCATTTCTGAGGTGCAGTTCGAAAAGATATCGACAGCGTATTTCCAGCATTCTTCTCGGTCCCAACCTTTTTGGATGTTGCGCTGTGCCGGTGAACCGTGGATCATAATTGGCCCGCTCAGGTCGCCACAGAAATTGATCAATGCTTTAATATAATCTTCAGTTTTGTCGCGGATGGCTTTGTCGGGATGCGTGAGATAAAGCCCCGGTGGACTGGCGAGTAGCCAGTGCAGGCCAACAATTTCGACGCCGGCTTTTTCAGCGGCTTTGCGAATGTCGCTGCGCTGTTTGGTAGAAATTTCCGTGACGCTTTCCGCGAGTGTAAAAGGCGCGAGTTCCACGCCGTCACAGCCGATTTCCGCTGCATAGTTAAAGACGTCTTCGATTTTCCAATCTTCAAAAAATTCATTGCACACTGCGAGTTTCATGATGCGATCCTTTCTGTCGTGGTTTTGGAGACGCTACTGGTGAGTAGCACAATGCGGCTTAGAATATAGCAGAAGACGCCTGTGGAATCACGCAGAATTTTATTGCGATTAAAATGGCTTGACAGGCTCATGGGTTTTCGCTACCATACGGGAGTTCAATGGTAGAATTACTGTTTAAGAGGAGAACACAATGGCTCAGGAATCGGCTGCTGAACAACAGGTTGATACTGAAGATTATATTATCAAAGTCCAGGGGGTCTGGAAGACCTATCGGATGGGCGACCAGGAAGTGCATGCCCTGCGCGGGGTGTATCTCGATGTGATTCGCGGTGAATATTTGTCCATTATGGGGCCTTCGGGGTCGGGCAAAACCACGATGTTTAACATGGTCGGGGCATTGGATACACCCACTAAGGGTACCGTATTGGTCAATGGTGCCAATATGGGCGATATGAGTCAGGGACAAATTGCCTATTTGCGCTGCCACAGTGTGGGGTATATTTTCCAGTCGTTTAACCTGATTCCCGTTATGTCGGCACTTGAAAATGTGTCTTTGCCCATGGTGTTTTCGGGCATGTCGCGCAGTGATTACGAAGAAAAAGCCGCACACAAATTGTCGCTGGTGGGGCTTTCCGACCGCCTGCATCACAAACCCTACGAACTGTCGGGCGGACAGCAGCAGCGCGTGGCTATTGCGAGAGCCATGGCCAATGATCCCGATTTGATTTTGGCTGATGAGCCGACTGGTAACCTCGATTTGAAGACCGGGCAGGAAATTATTGAGTTGTTGCTCAAGATGCAGGGCGAAAGCGGTGTGACCATTGTGACCAATACCCACGACCACAAGATGCTCGGGGTATCTGACCGCGTGGTCGATTTGCGCGATGGACAGGTTGAGCGGGTGAGACGCCGCGATGAGATAGAGATTCAGGAAGGGCGTATTGAAGGCTTTGATCCAACGGCTGAGTAAACAGCGTTAAGGCATTTCTGGATTCATCTGAAGCAAAATAATCCCAATAGTAGGGCAGACCACACAAGGTCTGCCCTATTTTTTTGGATTTTTCACGGATGCCTCCGCAGTTATAGACATAATCCTGCAATTGTCAGTCTCAAAAGAGACACTATCCTACAATTGTCTATCTCAATAGGGACACCTCCATAGTTTTGTCAGGCACCTCCAATGATATATTTGATCGATCAATCGCTATCGAACATTTGAAGACTTAATTGGACGAGTCTGAAAGTGGGGGTGGGTAGAAGGCGTGTCTTTTATTTCGATTTTTCGTATTTGGCTTGTTTTGTTATTCCTTCTCCACATCCGTAGTCGAGGACAGGTCGCTTCTGAGGCCGTCTTAATCGTTTCTGGGATCGCAGAGAGTGGGCACCGCGACATTTTGGCCATTGACGTGGCACACACCGAGACAGAAGCCACGTATGGGGATTTGTTTAAAGACCTTAAAAAGCGTGGGTTAAAGGGTGTGCAACTGGTTATCTCTGACCACCACTTTCACGGAGCTACTATTTTACAGAACTTTTTGGACTTGACCCGTTGGCACACTTTTTGCAGTATAACGGAAGGCAAGTTTATATTGTGACAAGAAAAGGGAGATTTACATGTTGAGCAATAGATTGTGGTTATCTTGCGTTCTGCTCTTTTGTTTATCGGTGTTGTCTTGCGGTGGTAACAAGATATCAGGGCCTCAGCCGGTTGAGCCAGATACGCCAAATGAAAGAGATGAACAGGTCGCACAGACTGCTCCTTCTGACACCTTAGCACTTGATTTTATTATCGATGGTGGGATAGGTAACAAGAGAGATGATCGCGTTACTTCAGGGCAAGTGTCTGGACAGGGTAAGAAAATTGCCATTGAAGTATTCGCCATCGTGAACAGACCTTTCTTAGGCGCGTACATTAAGTTTGATTTTGATTCAAATATTCTAACGTATTCCAAAATCGAGAACAATGTCTTCTTCAATGCTTTTATAGCATCTGCCAATGAAAGTATTCTTTCTGTGAGAAATGAACAACCAAAGGTGCGCCTACCATCGTCCGGGTTTTTAGCTCGGGTCGAGTTCGTTACCAAAGTAAATGTGACGCAGGAATTTACCATTGCTCTTTCTCAGGTCGGTATTACTTACGGACCACCCGAAGACTTTGACATCTTTATCCCTACACCAAAAAAAGTAATAACATTTAATAAAGGATAAGACCGAGCCAATGACATAAAGCCGGATTATGTCAGCGCCCCAATGCCAACACCGACAAATCCCTCAACCATTCTCACTATCACAAGGTTCTTCCTATGATCAAACCACTTGACCGCACGGGTACCTATCGGACTTATTCGATAGCCGATGGCCTGACCGGGACGCGCATTGAACACATCGCCGAAGATAGCGAGGGCTGTATCTGGTTCGCCACATGGGACAACGGTGCCTGTCGCTTTGATGGGGACGAGTTCCAGAATTTTACCAAACAGGACGGTCTTATTCACGATCGTACTTATTTTGTTTTACAAGACAGTCAGAATCGGTTGTGGTTCGGTACAGAAAATGGCGTATGCTGGTACGATGGAACAGATTTTCACCATTTGAATGACGAGGGCATTGCAGGCCGAGACGTGCAGTCCATCTACGAAGACCGTGAGGGGCGTATATGGTGCGGTGGCCCGAGAACTCTGGGGTATTGCGATGGCACTGCTTTCCACGACATGATTCCGCTCTACCTTCAGCAATACAAGCAGCCGCCTTCTGATAGGTGGGCCAAGTGTTGGGGTATTACCCAGGATCCGCAAGGTCATCTGTGGTTTGGCTGTAGTTTC
Source organism: Candidatus Latescibacterota bacterium (assembly GCA_965205975.1). Taxonomy (GTDB): domain Bacteria; phylum Latescibacterota; class UBA2968; order UBA2968; family UBA2968; genus VXRD01. Next base: position 1,623,183 of record OZ242195.1, on the reverse strand, counting down.
CTCATCCGCTTTGATGGTGAATCCTTCCACCGCTATGAGGAGAAAGATGGCTTTCCGCCAGATGGAACCGCCTATATCGTAGATAAAGATCATACCGGCAAAGTGTGGATCGGTCGGTTTGGAAATCGAGATGAACTCCGGTGCTATGCCGATGGGACCTTCCAGTCTGTTCAAATAGATTTGGGTGGTAGATTACGTAAAATTCAGTGTGACGGTACAGGTCGGATGTGGTTCAGCACTTCTGAGGGCGTATTATACCAGGACGGAGAAGGATTCAACAGGTTTCCCCTTGCCGATGGCTTGCCCCATCCCGCAGTCAAAGCCGTGTTTCAGGATCGCAATCATCAGTATTGGTTTGCCACCTGGGGCGGTTTAGGGCTCTACGATGCACATAGTATCAGCGTTTTTGACCTGGGTAAGGCGTTTTCCAAAGAGCCGAGCGAGGTCTCGCAGATCGCGCAAGACCGGCGAGGTGATATATGGATCGGGTATGTTTCCCCTATTCTGGTCACCCAGAGCAACGACATCGCCCGTTTTGATGGCGAACACTTTGCATTTTTAGGCTCCGAGCAGGGCTTCGATATCCACAACTGTTTCTCTATGTACGAGGACCGCGAAGGGTATCTGTGGTTTGGCGGCCTCAATGGCGTGTTCCGCTACGATGGGCAGAAGGTTAAAAAAATAGAAACAATCGCAGAATTAGACAAAAAAAGTGTTAGTGCAATCGCGCAGGACCAGGAAGGCCAATTCATTTTTGGCTATTGGGAACAGAGCACCTATAAAACCGAATTTATAAAAAAAGAAGTGCTTTCGCCCAGCCCATTAAAGATCATTTACCAGCGGGGCGAGCAGTTTCAAACCATTTTTTTAAAGGACAAAAAGGAAGGTTTTTTAGACCGCATTGGCACTGTGGTTGTCGGGCGCAAGGGCGAGATCTATTTTCATTTGGTCTGCCACAATTTCTCAGTTGGCGACAAGGGTCTGGCGCGCTGGCATCCCGAAGAGGGTCTCAAATTTTATGGCATTGAAGATGGGCTGACAGACAACCAGGTCACTGACCTGCTCTTAGACCGCGCAGGCAACCTGTGGATCGCCACTTTGAGCGGTATGTGCCGCTTTGATGGTCGCACTTTCCACACCTTCACGACAGAAGACGGGTTGCCGAGCAACCACATCCGTTGTCTATTCGAGGATTCGCAAGGCCACCTCTGGTTCGGCACAGATAGGGGCGTGGTTCACTACAATGGACAGCATTTTCAGGCCATCAAGTCACCGCATATAGGACCGGTTTCTCAGATATTCGAAGATCGCGACGGCGCCTTTTGGTTTGGCACTATGCAGGGTAATGTCATACGCTACCGTCCGCTACAAACGCCGCCCCGGATTCGCCTGCTGCAGGTGATTGCCAATCAGGTCTATGAGAGTCCGGAGGAAATTATCGTATCTACCGCAGATCAGAATGTGATTTTAGAGTACAAGGGCCTGAGTTTTTCCACCCATTCCCGCGATATGCTGTATGTTTGCCGATTAAAAGGACACGACCCCAACTGGCAGCTACCGACCCGAAAGACGCGGGCGCATTACCGGGACTTGCCGCCGGGAGACTACACCTTTCAGGTCCGGGCGATAGATCGCGACCTCAATTACTCGGAGATTGTGCAGGTGCAGATCTCGGTAGAGGAAGATCCGCGTATCGAAGGCCTGAAAACGGCGCTCAATAGCCAGGGAGACAATAGATTTATTGGACAAAGCGCTGCTCTGTATCAGTTTCAAAACAAACTCCTGAAGGTGGCACCCACTGCTATTACGGTGCTGATTATGGGCGAGACAGGTGTGGGGAAGGGACTGGCTGCACGGGTGTTACACGTACAGAGTGCCCATAGCGATGGGCCTTTTATACAGGTCAACTGCGGTGCACTGCCTGAAACACTAATTGACAGTGAACTGTTTGGTCACGAGAGAGGGGCGTTTACCAGTGCGGTTTCTCGCAGGCTGGGCAAGGTGGAACTGGCCAAAGATGGCACGCTCTTCCTCGATGAGATCGGCGATATGACTCTGGCAACACAGGCCAGGCTGTTGCGCTTGCTGGAAGAGGGCACTTATGAGCGGGTTGGGGGCAGTGAGACGCTGATGGCAAAGACGCGGATTGTGGCAGCGACGAATCGCAATCTTGAGGAGATGGTCGGCACAGGTGATTTTCGGGAGGATCTCTATTACCGCCTCCACGCGTTTCCGATGTCTTTGCCGCCGCTTCGCGAGCGCAGGGAGGACATCCCGGAGTTGGCGGAGTATTTCAAGGCCCGCATGGCAGCGCATCTGGGCAAGGACATAGCTCCTTTGACGATAGCGGTTATTGAGGTGTTGCAAGCCTGCGATTGGCCGGGTAATGTGCGGGAATTGGAGCATGCGATAAACCACGCCGTAATTGTGTGTCGCAATTCTCAAATTGGCGTAAGTGACCTTGAACTGTCTAAGGCTCAGATTGCAGATCTCGCTCACGAGTTAGATCAGAGCCGAGCAGTTGTGACTTTGGATGAACTCGAACGCCGTCACATCCTCAAAGTGCTCAAAGCGACCAACTATCGGGTAAAAGGCGCTCAGGGTGCAGCGGCCCTGCTGGGATTACCGTCTTCTACTCTTTTTAGCAAAATAAAAAAGCTGGGCATTAAACGCTCTTAGGGGCGAATAGTAGCCCGATAGCCATTTTTAAGGGCGAATCGCCGCCCAACAGTCATAAATATTGTAATAATAAGTAGAAAATGAGCCAGGCTGATTATATCAGGGGCGATAACTTGCCCCCTGGTATAAAATTCAGTCTGGTTTTTTGTTTTTATTTACAGTTCTATATTCTTTTAAAACAATGTGTTGTGAGTATAATTTTGGGTTCTATTCACAGTGGCACGCTTTTTGCATATATAATCTTAATCCAGAGCTTCAAAAGTTGAGGTATGAGCATGACAACTTCAGTCCAGCAAACGGCTACCTTGAATTGCGGAGCACCGATTGACAAGCAAGGCACTTCCATGCGAGTTAGCTGTCTCGAGCCCTGTCCGAACACTCACAACGAGGTGGACGATGTGGTCCGGCATGGATTGTTGATCCGCCACGGTCGGGCGCGATCCACCACTGCGGGCTGGACTGTAGCCGTGCTCCTCGCGCTTGCTGCGCTTCTGTCGGGGGTGCCAGCCTGGGCACAGACCAGGGTTCCGTCGGACTGGTCGCTGATTCCGCCCGAAGTAGGGGCCGGAGACACGTTCCGCCTGTTGTTCGTGACCTCCACTGAGATCCAGCTCAACTCCAACGACATCGACGACTACAACGCGTTCGTGCAGGCCCGCGCGGCGGCGGGCCACGCGGCCATTCAATCGCACAGTTCACTCTTCCGGGTCCTGGCCAGTACGGCCGCGGTAGCCGCGCGGGACAACACCGGTACGAACCCCAACACGGATGGCCCCGGCGAGCCCATCTACTGGCTTGGCAGCGGCGTCAGGGTCGCGGACGACTACGAGGACCTGTACGACGGGTACTGGGATAGCGAATCCTGGACCACCGAGGCGGGCGGATCGGGATCGGACGAGGCACTTGGCGTACTCAACGGCAGCACGTCGGACGGCCGTTCCAAACCCAAGTGGCCGTTTCGCAATATTACGACCGAGGGCGAAAGGGTCGGCGGCGGAAAGTTGAACTCCGGCGGAATGCCCATGTACAGCGTTGACCGGGGCGCTGGTGCCGACGGCACATTGTCCACCCGGGTCTATGCCCTCTCCTCCGTTTTCCAGGTGGCGCCCGACACCCAGGGACCCGGCGGTCTGTACGTAGCCGACGCGATGGCTGTCGAGGGCTACACCGCATCCTTCGTCGTGACGATGGACGGGGCGCTGCCGAATGCGGCCACCGTGGACTACGAGACTTCCGACTGGACGGCCATCGCCGGATCCGACTACACGGCCGTTTCGGGGACGCTGACGTTCGCCGCGGGCGAGACCTCGAAAACCGTGACCGTGACAATCTCCGACGACGATGTTCACGAGGACTTTGAGGAATTCAGGCTGACGCTGAGCAACCCGAGCGCCAACGCGCGAGTCCTGGACGCGATAGCGACAGGGCGGATCGACGGGGCCGAGCTTACGGCAGAGTTTGTCGGGGTGCCGACCAGTCACGACGGGGCGGCATTCGAATTTCTGCTCAGCTTCAGCGAAGAACCGGATTCGCTCTTCAGCTACTTGAACCTGAAGGGGGATGGAAGGCGGGCGGGCGCGCTTGCCGTGGTCAACGGACGGTTGGAGCGGACGTACCGGTACGGGTCGAACCACCGGAATCTTGTCTGGCGGATTCGCATCGCTCCGGACAGCGACGTTGCGGACATTGCCATCACTCTCCTCGCGACGACGGACTGCTCGGCGGCCAACGCGATCTGCACCGACAATGGGCGGCCGCTCTCGGTGCCGGTGGCGGCGACGGTTCCGGGTCCGGCGCCCTGGCTGTCGGTGGTCGATGCGAGCGAGGTGGAGGGTGCGAACACGACCGTGGACTTCGCGGTGACGCTGAACCGCACGGTGGCTGAAACCGTGACGGTGGACTACGCAACCTCCGATGGGACGGCGACCGCCGGAGCGGATTACACGGCCACGTCGGGAACGCTGACGTTCGCGACGGGCGAGACCGGCAAGACGGTCTCGGTGCCGTTGCTGTCAGATGAAGTCGAGGAAGGCGCCGAGACGTTCACGCTGACGCTGAGCAATGCGTCGGGCGGGCGGGCGTATCTGTCGGACACCACGGCAACCGGCACCATCGCGGACGATGACTCGACGACACCGCCCGTCGGCGTCCCGCAGGGCGATGTTTTGGTCAGCAACCTGGATCGACCGCTGGACTGGCGACCCAAAATCGGCAAGGCAGACGGCACTAGCCTCAATCAGCGGGGGGCACAGGTCTTTACCACCGGCGATTCAAGGGATGGCTACGAACTGACATCGGTCGTGTTGAACTTTGGCTTCTACGAAGAGATCGACGGGGATAATCTGGAGGCATCGCTCCATTTGTTCGGTGACGCAAGCGACCCACTCGGGGAGAAGATCCTGGATTTCGAGAATCCAACGACGTACGGCAAGTTCCTCGGCGACGGCGGCCCGGTGACGTTCGTACCTGTCGATGGTACGTCGGAGGAGAGCAGGATTCTTCAGCCCAATACCGACTATGTGATCCAGTTCGCATTGCACACTTCAGGCACTGAGCGATGGTTCAAGATCGAGGCGACCAACAGTGGCGCCGAATCCGGAACGGACGCCTGGCGGATTGCAGACGACAGTCATTGGAAGCAAACCGGCTGGATTGAATGGAGCACCAGAGACTATGTAATGAAGATGAAGATCCTGGGCGCACGCGTTGAACGTCCGCTCGTATTCGACGCAGGTCTGCCGGTGACGCTGTCAGTCGCCGAGAATACGCCAACGGACACGAAGATCGGCGAACCCTTCACCGCGTCCCGCACGGATCCGAACGCTGCGTTGACCTATTCTCTGGACGGGCCCGGCAAGGACGATTTCGCGATTGATTCGACGACTGCGCAGCTGAGGACGAAGGCGGTGCTGGACTTCGAGAAGGCCAGCGAGCACGCGCTTTCGATCATTGTGCGGGACGGTGAGGATAGCGCCGAGCACGGACTGACGATCACGGTCTCGAATCAGGACGAACCACCCGACAGCCTGGCCGCGCCGACGCTGGAGTCGCGGGACCGCGAGAGTTTGACGGTGTCGTGGCTCGCCCCGGCAAACTCGGGCAAACCGGACATTCTGCACTACGACCTGGGCTACCGCCTGGTGGGGTGGCCGGCCGGCGACCCGTTCAGAGACGGACCGCAGGATGTGGCGGAGACCCGCGCGAAAATATCGGGGCTGGTGGAGGGAGCTAAATATGAGGTGCGGGTAAGGGCGACGAGCTCGGAAGGCGATGGGGAGTGGTCTGCAGCACTTTTGGGAACGGTGCTGGGAACACCGCCGGTCGCGCCCTACGTGACCGCCGTGGAACTGGTCGCGGACGAGTCGGGCGACCGCGCCTGGACACACGGAGAGAGCATCGAGGCGCGCGTCACCTTCAGCGAGCCGGTGTCCGTGAAGGGCAGCCTGACTCTTTGGGTAACGATCTCCGGCGGGCCGGCGGTACTCGCCCTTGCGTCCGGTTCCGGAACTGCAACGCTGGTATTTGGACAGGAGGTGGCGGACGAAGAGGCAAGGCACATCCGGATCGCGATCACGGAGAACAGCCTCGGATCGACCGGTGGGAAAATCGTGTCGCGAGCGACCGGCATCGTGGCGGACCTGTCCCACGAGGGCACGGAGCCTACGGCGGAACCGGAGGATGACAGCGACCCACCCCCGAGCAATACCGTTGTGCTGGAGCCGGAAGAACCGCGCGGTGCCCGCGACATCGGAACCATTACCCTGACGGCAGACACGCCCGGAACCATCCAGGCCTCCTGGGAAGCACCAACGGAGGCTCCGGCCAACTACCGCATAACATGGGCAAAGCAGGGCGAGGGTTACAAGACCTGGACCGACAACACCGGCAACGCCTATCCCACCGAACCTTCCTACACCATCACGGGTCTGGAGGCGGGAGAAGAATACAAGGTGAAGATACGCGCCTCATATAGCGGCACCTCCGGAGGCTGGAGCGGCGAGGCCACCATCACGGTCACAGGGTCTCCATCCAACGAAGCGCCGACTGCCGACGCCGGATCTGACCAGACCGTTCAGGAAGGCTCTGAGGTGACGCTGTCCGGAACAGCCTCTGACCCTGACAACGATAATCTGACCTACCAGTGGACCCACGACCAGGATGATCTGGACCTCTCGCTGGATGACCCAGCAGCTCTCTCTGCTACATTTACTGCGCCCCAGGTGGACTCTGATGCCACCATCACCTTTACGCTTACTGCCACCGACGAGCACGGCGCCACAGACTCTGACACGGTTATCGTCACAGTCCAGAACATTCCTGCGGATCCACCTCAGGAGAATACCGTTGTGCTGGAGCCACCCGAGCAGCGTGGCACTCGCGACATAGGAAGGATCACTCTGGTCAGTTCTCAGCCGGGAACCATCCAGGCCAGTTGGGAGGCACCCAGTGAAGCACCGGCCAACTATCGCATAGCATGGGCAAAGCAGGGCGAGGGTTTCAAGACCTGGACCGACAACACCGGCAACGCCTATCCCACCGAACCTTCCTACGCGATTACGGGTCTGGAGGCGGGAGAAGAATACAAGGTGAAGATACGCGCCTCATATAGCGGCACCGCTGGCGACTGGAGCGGTCAGGCCACCATCACGGTCGCAGAATCACCCGCCAACGATCCACCTCAGGAGAATACCGTTGTGCTGGAGCCGGAAGAACCGCGCGGTTCCCGCGACATCGGAACGATTACCCTGACGGCAGCGACCCCAGCAACGATCCAGGCATCCTGGGAGGCGCCAACGGAGGCTCCGGCCAACTACCGCATAACATGGGCAAAGCAGGACGAGGGTTACAAGACCTGGACCGACAACACTGGCAACGCCTATCCCACCGAACCTTCCTACGCGATTACGGGTCTGGAGGCGGGTGAGGAATACAAGGTGAAGATACGCGCCCGATACAACGGCACTGCTGGCGACTGGAGCGGTCAGGCTACGATCACAGTCGTCGAGTCACAGTCGTCTAAGCCCATAGTGCCGAGTCTGACCTTCGGGCTGGAGGCGAATTATCCGAATCCGTTTAATCCCGAGACGCATATCGCCTATCGCCTATCCACGTCGGGTGCTGTAGAGTTGGCGATTTACAATATTCTGGGACAGCGGATACGGACTCTGGTGCAGGAGGTCCAGTCGGCTGGTCGCTATCGGGTGGTCTGGAATGGGCGCAACGATAATGGTGCGCCCGTTGCCAGTGGGATCTATCTGTATCGGTTGTCCAGTGCACAGGAGGTGCAGGTACGCCGTCTTTTGCTGCTGAAATAGCGCGTCTATCTACGCTGGAGCCTGTCTAATCATTGGGAAAGGAGATAAACGACAATGGGGTATGTGAGTAGATCGCTGGCCATCCGGCGAACAAATAGACCGTTCACCGTTCAGGGAATGACAGACAATATGCTATCTCGTTGGAACGTCTCGCGATTCTCGCATCCTAGGACCCGTGCCTGGGTCCTTGTTGCGTGGGTGATACCGCTGTCCCTGTTCCTCCAGCCGCGGGCTGCCGACGCACAGCTTCCCCCTCCCCCTTACGGCAAGCGCTGGGTCCTTGCGTGGAGTGAGGACTTCGACGGCACCGCGCTCGATGAGTCTAAATGGAATCACCGGAGTGAGGCGTTTCGAGGTGACCGCTCGCACAACGGTCACCGGATCAAGTGGCGATACGAGCACGACAACGTCAGTATCGCGAACAGCCACCTGGTACTGCGCAATACCCGGCAGTTGGGTGATGAATACGACCTGGTCAAGGCCGCCGCGATCGACACCAAGGGCAAGTTCGAGCAGACCTACGGCTACTTCGAGGCCAGCATCAGGATCGCCCCCACCGGGGACGGCGTCCACACGGCCTTCTGGCTGCAGAACGACAACCGGAACAAAAAGGCCAGTAACGGCGGTGTCGACGGGCCCTCCGACGGAGCCGAAATCGACATCCTCGAGTCGGTGTACACTACCGACCGCTATGCCATGGCCGTTCATTGGGACGGCGGCCGCAGTCTCGTCGAGGAGGCCGAGTTCCCTCCGATACACGGCGGACAGTTCCACGTCTACGGGCTCGCGTGGACACCGGACAGCTACACCTTCTACGCAGACGGACAACGGAAGGAGCAGATGTTCGATGCCGTATCCCACAGTGACGGATACGTCATTCTGTCCACCGGGGTGAGTTGGTTCGCGGGCAACGCACATACCGGTACGTTCCCCAACGAGGCCCTGGTGGACTGGGTCCGGGTATACCAGTTGGTGGATGCTCCCTCGATCACCGTGACGGGCAGTGCGAATGTGGGTCGTACGCTGATCGCATCCGCCACCGGCATCCATGACCAGGACGGATTAACCATTCCGACGTTCCAGTGGCAATGGCTGGTCAGCGACGGCGACGGCGATTCCTTTGCGGAGATTGCCGGAGCCACCGGGACCGAATACACCATCAGGCCGTCCGACCAAGGCAAGTCGCTCAAGGTACGCGCCATCTACACCGACGACACCCAGCAGACCGTGTACAGTGAGCCACTTCTCGTGACTGAGCCACCGATAATCACCAGCACCGGTCCGTTCACGGTGTACGAGGGGGAAACCGCGGTGGCCGCCTTGACGGCGACCGACGGGGACACGCCGGTCCAGGACCTAGTCTGGTCCATCGAGGGCGGTGTGGATGCAGATCACCTCACCTTCACCGAGGGTAGCGCACTCGCCTTCAGGACTGCCAAGGACTTCGAGACACCAGACGACACCGATCGCGACGGAAGCTACGAAGTGGTGGTGCAGGTGGGCGACGGTGCGAACACGGTGGGTGATACCCTGACCGTCACCCTCGCGGACGTCGACGAGGAGGGCGGTCCCGAACTCAAGTCGGCGAGTAAGGACGGAAACGCGCTGTTGCTGGTGTTCGACGAGATATTGGACGCGTCTTCTACGCCTGCCCCGGGGGCCTTCGCGGTGACCGTGAATGAGATTTCGCGCGGCATCGAGAGCGTGCGGCTGGAGCGCAACATAGTATGGCTGACGCTGACCGGCTCGGCGCTGGCGTGGGGCAATTCCGTCACCGCAAGCTATACGGTGCCGTCCTCGAATCCGCTACGAGACATCGCGGGCAATCCGGCCGCCTCGGCGACGATTGAAACCCTCCTGAGGCCCTTGCTGACCGCGAGTTTCGAAAGCGTGCCGAACACGCATGATGGTGCGCCATTCGTGCTGCGCGTGCGCTTCAGCGAAGCGGTCAGCGTCTCGTGGACTGCGATGCGCGACCGCCTGCTGAGGGTGACGAACGGGCGGGTGACACGGGCGCGCCGACACGGCAACGACGGGGACAAGCAGTGGGAGATCACGATCGAGCCGTCGGGCGGCGATGTGACAGTCCAACTGCCGGCGACAACGGACTGCGAGGCCGAGGATGCGGTGTGTACGGAAGATGGCCGTTCCATGATGGAAGCCGTGACGGCGACGATTGCCGAGAGAACTGTGCCGCCGCTGACAGCGGCATTCGCCGAGGCACCGAAAGAGCATGACGGATCGGAAGACTTTACGGTGAGGCTCAACTTCACTGGTCCAGTCAACGTGACCGAAACGGCAATGCGCACCAAAGTGCTGAGCGTAACCTGGGGGCGGATACGGTCGGCCGAGCACGAGCTCGGACGCCGCGACCGGTGGCTGCTCACCATCGCGCCGACATCGATCGAGGATGTGGTTCTGGTGCTCGCCCCACTCGCCGCCTCCTGTGGCGACGCGGACGCGGTGTGCGCGCCGGACGGGCGCAAGCTGTCATCCGGTGCGGAGGTCCGCGTGACCGGACCGGCGAACATTCCGCTGACGGCGCATTGGCAGACGTACGTCGGCAGGCACGACGGCACGAAGGTGTTCACGCTCAACGCCGAGTTCAGCTGGCCGGTGGCGACCTCGCGCGAGGCTATGTACCAGCAGGCGGTTCGGGTTACCAACGGCGAGGCCACGAACGCGTTCCCCAAACGCAATCAGCCAAAGATCTGGGTATTCCGGATCAAGCCGCTGTACAACGAGACGATACGGGTCGAGTTACTGCCGACCACCGACTGCACCGCCGAGGGGGCGATCTGCACCGAGGATGGACGGCCGCTGACGAACCGGGTGCTGTGGGATATCATGCCGAGGGATCCGAACGCAGTAGATGAGACCGCGCCGGAGTTGTTGCGTGCGGAGGTAGATGGCGCGCACCTCTTGTTATTGTATCGCGAGGGGCTCGATGAGACCTCCACGCCTGCGGTGGAAGCGTTTACGGTGACGGTGGGAGGCCAGCCGCGGAGCCTAGCGGCGAGCAATCCGGTGGCCGTGGACGGGCGGCGGGTCAGGCTGACGCTCACATCCGCGGTCGCCCACGGCGACACGGTGACGGTGCGCTACAGCGTGCCGACAGAGAACCCGATTCAGGACCGGGCGGGCAACGCGGCGGCGGCCCTGAATGATCAGGCCGTGACCAACCACACCCCGGAAGGAGACACCACCGCACCCGAGCTCGAGGAAGCTACGGCGAGTACGGACTCGGTGGTGCTGACCTACAGTGAGGCGCTCGACGAGACCTCGACACCCGTGGCGGCGGCGTTTGCGGTGACGGTGGCAGACCAAGCGCAAAGCCTAGCCGAGACCGATCCGGTTGTAGTAAGCGGATCGACCGTGACGCTGACGTTTGCCTCAGCGGTGGCAGCCGGGCAGCCAGTGACGGTGCGCTACACGATACTGCTGACCAACCCGCTGCAAGACCCCTCGGGCAACCTCGCGGCTTCGACCACGATTACCACCCGCGTCCCCGAAGCCCAACGGGTACCCGGCGAGCCGGTCACGGCCACCTTCGAGTCTGTGCCCACCCACCACGCGGAAACGGCGTTCACCTTCCGGTTGGCGTTCAGCGAGGAGTTTCCGGTGGACGCGGCCGTCCTGCGCGACTCGGCGTTGGATGTAACGAACGGTCAGGTGACGGGAGCCGAGCAGGTCGAGGAAGGCAAGAGCCAGACCTGGACGATCACGGTGGAGCCGTCGTCCCAGGCCGAGGTGACGATCGCGCTTCAGCCCAAGGAAAGCTGCACCGAGACCGGTGCGCTCTGCACCGAGGACGACCGCGGCCTTGCCGAGGCCGTGTCCGCGACGGTGCTGGGGCCGAAGCCCGTGCCGTACGTGACGGAGGTGTCAGTGACCTCTGATCCGGGCAGCAACGGGGTCTGGGACACCGGTGAGACGGTCGTGGCCGAGGTGCGGTTCAGCGGTCCGGTGGCGGTCACCGGACCGGTGGGCGTCGGCCCGATGCTTGGGATTCTGCTCGACGGAACCCGGAGGGAAGCCGATTACACAGGAGGTTCGGGCAGCGCCCTCTTGCGGTTTAGCTACGCGGTGACGGCCGCGGATGCTGGAGCGCGGAAGGCGCGGGTGGCAGCCAATGGGCTGTCGTTGAACGGCACCGTGCTCGGCGACAACAACGACCAAGAGGCGGAACTCGATTTCGCGACAGTGCCGTACGTGACCGGTGTGGAACTGGTCGCAGACGCGTCGGGCGACGGCATCTGGACGCATGGCGAGACCATCGAGGTGCGCGTCGCCTTCAACGAGGCGGTGTCGTTTAAGGGGGGCGCTGCGACCCTTGGGATCACGATCGCCGGCGGGCCGGCCATACTGGGTCTTGCGTCCGGTTCTGGGAGCGCCACGCTGGTGTTCGTCCATGAGGTGGCCGACGAACAGGCAAGGCACACCCAGATCGGGATCACTGCGAACAGCTTGGGGGCGAGCGGTGGGACAATCGCTTCGCGAGCGAGCGGGCTTGTGGCGGATCTGTCCCATGGGGGCACGGAGCCTACGGCGGAACCGGAGGAGGAGGACCCACCCGAGAGCAATACCGTCGTGCTGGAGCCAGAAGAACCGCGCGGTTCCCGCGACATCGGAACGATTACCCTGACAGCAGACACCCCTGGAACCATCCAGGCCGCCTGGGAGGAGCCAACGGAGACGCCGGCCAACTACCGCATCGCATGGGCTAAGGTCGGCGAAAACTTCCTCACCTGGACCGACCCGTCCGGCAACGCCTACCCCACCGAACCTTCCTACACAATTACGGGTCTGGAGGCGGGAGAAGAATACAAGGTGAAGATGCGCGCTTCATACAACGGCACTGCAGGGGGCTGGAGCGGCCAAGCCACCATCACCGTCGCCGAGTCTCCGCCTGACAACCAGCCGGCCGTACCGCTGACGGCCCGCTTCGAGAATATGCCGGCTTCCCACGACGAGTCGGCGTTCACTTTTGCGTTGCGCTTCTCCGAGGAGTTCAGCCTGAGCTACACGACGCTGCAAGACCACGCGCTGGAGGTGACCAACGGAGAACTCACCGGGGTAGGACGCCAAGAAACGGGGAAGAATCAGGCGTGGAATGTGACGGTCGTGCCCGACGGCGACGAGGACGTAACGATCACGCTGGTGGCGACGACCGACTGCACGGCCACAGGGGCTGTCTGCACCGGCGATAATCGCCCGCTATCGGCGGCGGTCTCGGCGACGGTCGTGGGGCCGGAGGACGACGAGCCGCCTGTCAACAACCCACCCCCGAGCAATACCGTTGTGCTGGAGCCGGAAGAACCGCGCGGTGCCCGCGACATCGGAACGATTACCCTGACGGCAGCGACCCCAGCAACGATCCAGGCATCCTGGGAGGCGCCCAGCGAGTCTCCAGCCGATTACCGCATAATGTGGGCTAAGGTCGATGAGTCCTTCAAGACCTGGACCGACAACACTGGCAACGCCTATCCCACCGAACCTTCCTACGCGATTACGGGTCTGGAGGCGGGTGAGGAATACAAGGTGAAGATACGCGCCCGATACAACGGCACTGCTGGCGACTGGAGCGGTCAGGCTACGATCACAGTCGTCGAGTCACAGTCGTCTAAGCCCATAGTGCCGAGTCTGACCTTCGGACTGGAAGCGAATTATCCGAATCCGTTTAATCCCGAGACGCATATCGCCTATCGCCTATCCACGTCGGGTGCTGTAGAGTTGGCGATTTACAATATTCTGGGACAGCGGATACGGACTCTGGTGCAGGAGGTCCAGTCGGCTGGTCGCTATCGGGTGGTCTGGAATGGGCGCAACGATAATGGTGCGCCCGTTGCCAGTGGGATCTATCTGTATCGGTTGTCCAGTGCACAGGAGGTGCAGGTACGCCGTCTTTTGCTGCTGAAATAGCGCGTCTATTCGGTTTTAAATCAATCTTGAAGAGGAGCAATCGATTATGGGATATTTATTGAGACTTAGCGCGCTGCGTGCGGCGGTGCTCGCGCTTGCCAGTGCTGCACTTGCGATGCTGGCTTGGCCTGCGGTGCCAGCGCATGCCGAGCCCCTCACGGCGGCGATTGAGGGAGCACCGGACGCGCACGAGGGCCGGGTCATTGTCGTGGACCTGGCATTCAGTGAGCCAGTCAGCGCCAGCTGGAAGACGGTGCGCGACCGCCTGCTGAGCGTGACCAATGGGCAGGTGACGCGGGCGCAGCGGGCCAGCGACATGGTACATGTCAACGGCTACGACCTCACCGCGCGCTGGAGAATCACCATCGAGCCTCACGGCGGGGACCTGGAGATCACGGTGCCAGCCACCACCGACTGCGACGACGCGGACGCGGTGTGTACGGCCGACCGGCGGCCGCTGGCGGCGGCGACCACGGTGACGGTGCCGGAGGGGACGGTACCGCCGCTGACGGCCTGGTTCTCGGGGGCGCCGGACACGCACGATAGCCAGGAGCGGTTCGAGGTCTATGTGAACTTCAGCAGCGCGGTCACTACCCCCTCGAAGCAGCGCGGCCCGGCGCTGAGCGTGACAAACGGGCGGGTGCGGTCGGTGACGATGACGATCGGGCGGGCGGACGAGTGGCTGGTCTCCATCGAACCGACGGCGGTTCAGGACGTGACGGTTGCGCTGGCCCCCACCACGTCGTGTGACTCCTGGGGGGCGGTGTGCGCGAGGGACGGGCGCATGCTGTCGAGTGCCGCTGAGTTGCGGGTGGAAGGGCCGCTGAGCGTTCCGCTGACAGGGACGCGCCACGGGTACGAGCCCGTACACTTCGGGCCGACGGTGATCGAACTTAGGATCGATTTCAGTTGGCCGGTGACGATCACGCCGGAGGACATGAAAAACCACGCCTTCCAGCTCACCAACGCCGAAGTCACCAACGCGTACCGGGTGCTGGGCAGCGAGGACAATACCTGGGTGTTCTGGATCCTGCCGCTGTCGTACAAGGGTATGGGGGTGGTGCTGCCGGTGACCACGGACTGCGAGGCCGAAGGCGCGATCTGCACCTCGGACGGACGCAAGCTGTCGCAGCGGATCCATTGGGAATTCATGTACGGAGGCCCACCCGACGAGACCGCGCCGGAGGTGAGGCGGGCGGAAGTGACGGGAACGAGCTTGGTGCTCACCTACGCGGAGGGGCTGCAGGAGGATACGCCGCCGCCCGCTTCTGCGTTCGCGGTGACGGTGGCGGGCGCGTCGCGCGCGCTGACGGACAGCGATCCGGTGGCGGTGAGCGGGCGCCGGGTGACGCTGACACTGACGACGGCGGTGGCACACGGGGAGAGCGTGACGGTGAGCTATACGGTGCCGGCGAGCAACCCGCTGCAGGACATCGCGGGCAACGCGGCCGCGGCGGTGAGCGACTACACGGTGAGCAACCTGACCCCGGAGTCGGACAGCACGGCGCCGACGCTGCATTCGGCGACGGCGAACGGCCAGTACGTGGTGCTGACGTACAGCGAGGATCTGGACGGGAACCCGCCGCCCGCTTCTGCGTTCGCGGTGACGGTGGCGGGCGCGTCGCGCGTGCTGGCGGACAGCGAACCTGTGTCGGTGAGTGGGCGCACGGTGACGCTGGCACTAGCGACGGCGGTGGTGCATGGGGAGAGCGTGACGGTGAGCTATACGGTGCCGGCGAGCAACCCGCTGCAGGACATCGCGGGCAACGCGGCCGCGGCGGTGAGCGGCCACGAGGTGACCAATCAGTCGCCCGGTACCTCCACGCAGCAGATGGAGGACGACGCGTTGACGGCGACGTTTCACAACCTGCCGGAGAGCCACGGCACGCAGCCATTCACCTTCGAGTTGCGTTTCAGCGAGTCGGTGCCGGTGAGCTACCTGACGTTGCGCAGTACGGCGTTCACGGTCATGAACGGGAACGTGATAAGGGCCGGGCGGATCGAACGGGACAATAACCTGCGCTGGAGAATCACCGTCCAACCGATCAGCTCGGGCAACGTGGTGGTAACGTTGCCAGCGATGGACGACTGCGAGGCGGACGGGGCGATCTGCACGGAAGACGACCGACCGCTCGCCGCGTCGGTGGTGGCGGTGGTACCGGAGACGCCTCCGGTCGTCGTGCAGGAGCCGGAGGAAGAGGAGGAAGAGGAGGAAGAGGAGGTAGTAAAGGAAGAAAAGCTGACGGTGGCATTCGAGCGCATTCCGGACACCCACGACGGTTCCACCGCCTTCTCCATCCGGCTCGCCTTCAGCCTCGCACCCAAGAGCAGCCTCGACGCCGCGACCCTGCGCGCCAACGTGTTGCTGATGAGCCTGGGATACCGGGATATCCGGGCGACCAGGGTGTACAAGATCGGCGACGACAGCGGGCGGCGTTGGCACTTCGACGTCCCGTTCATGCCGTTCTATGAGAATTCCAAACACGAAGACATCGTCGTGAGCGTCGGCCCGACCCAGAACTGCGAGGACGAGGGCGCGGTGTGTACGGAAGAAGGCCTGAAGCTCTCGAACCAGATCACCAAGAGAATCAAGGGGCCGCCGGGGGTCTCGGTGCGCGACACGCGGGCCAACGAGGACCGGAACGCGACCGCGGATGTGCGGGTCACCCTGAGCCGGGCATCCGCTGGCAGCGTGACGGTGGACTATGCCACCGCCGACGGCACGGCGATCGCGGGGCAGGACTACATATCTACGTCCGGGACGCTCACCTTCGCGGCGGGCGAGAGCGAGGCGACCGTATCGGTGCCGCTGCTCAACGACAACTTCGACGACGGCGGCGAGACCTTTACGCTGCAGTTCTCCAATCCCGCTGGCGGCGGGTCGCACATAGTCGACGGCACCGCGGTGGTGACCATCTCCGACAACGATACCGAGTCGCCGCTGTCCGGGGAGTTCCACGACCTGCCGGATACCCACAGCGACGAGGCGTTCACGTTCGAGCTGCGGTTCAGCGAGCAGATCTCGCTGAGCTACCGGACGCTGCAGGACGGTGTGCAGGTGACCGGCGGCGCGGTGACCGGCGTGAGCCGCTTCGAGGCGGACAACAACCGGCGCTGGCGAATCCGGGTGGAGCCGGAGGTGGGAGCGGATGTGTCGATCGTGCTGCCTGAGACGACTGACTGCACGGCAAGCGACGCGATCTGCACGTCGGACAATCGCCCGCTGGCAGCCGCCGTGTCAGGCGTGGTCCCGGGTGAACCGTTCACCGTGCGATTCGAGGACGTGCCGGCCACGCATGACGGAAGCAACGAGGTGGAGCTCCGGTTGGTGTTCAACAAGAACCCGGAAGGCTTGAGCTACCGGACGCTGCAGGAGCACGCCCTGAAGATGCGGCAGAGCAACGTGCCAGGAAGGGTCAGGGTACGGCGTGAGGACAGCGCGCGCAACGACCGCTGGGTGGTCGTCATACAGCCGATCGCGCATACCGACATGGAGGTGTCGATCGGCCCGAGCGGCTCGTGTTCGGACGAGGGGGCGGTGTGCATGCCCAACGGCGAGGCGCTGTCGAACACGGCGACCGCGGAGATCAAGGGGCCGCCGGCCTTTAGGGTGGCGGACGCGCGGGTGACGGAGGCGGCCGGGGCGACGGTGGACTTCGCGGTGACGCTGAGTCGGGCTTCGTCGGAGACGGTGACGGTGGACTACGCGACTGCGAACGGCTCCGCGAGAGCAGGGTCGGACTACACGCAGGCCACGGGCACGCTGACGTTCGCGGTCGGCGAGACGGCGACGACGGTGGCGGTGGCGGTGCTCGACGATGCCATTGACGAGGGCGAGGAGACGTTCAAGCTGACGCTGACCAACGCGTCGGGCGGCGACGTGTGGATCGACGACGGCGACGCGACCGGGACGATCGTGAACATCGATCCAATGCCTAAGGGCCTGCTTGCGCGGTTTGGTCGGACGGCGGCGTTGCAGGTGGTGGAATATGTGGAGGAGCGTCTGCAGGCACGGCGTGAGTCGGGTTTTGAGGGACGTTTGGCGGGTCATCAGTTGCGCGGGGCTGAGGATATGGTTACAGACGTGGCGGATCGCTTTGTGTATGGTCTTGGCGGTCTGAGATATGGTGATGACGTCGATAGGGACTTTGGTCTTTCGGGAGTGTTGCGTTCCCTTTTCAGGACGGGCGATGTGCTGACGGGTTCGTCGTTTACGCTTAACCGTGAGATGGATCGGGGAGGCGTGTTCTCTTTCTGGAGCCGTGGTGCGCGGTCGTCCTTTTTTGGTCGCGAAGATGATCTGGGTCTGGATGGCACTGTTCGCACGGCGATGCTCGGTACTGACTACGCGAAGGGACCTTTTCTGGTGGGCTTGTCTTTGTCTCGCAGTTGGGGATTGGGCAGTTACACGGGTGGGGTGGGTGGTGGTCGTGTGGCTTCGTCGGTGACGGGTCTTTATCCGTGGCTGGGCTATCGTTTGACGGATCGGATGACGGTGTGGGCAGTAGGTGGCTACGGTGTGGGTGATATGCTGTTGAGTCAAGAAGACGCCTTGCAACTGTCTGCGGGTCTGTCGATGTCGCTGGCTGCGGTGGGCACGCGCGGCGAATTGATCGGCAGTGGCGGGAATGGTTTCAGGTTGTCGTATAAGGCCGATGCGTTGTGGGTAGGTACGTCGAGTGGTGCAGTATCTGGTTCTTCGGGCAATCTGGCAGCGACGCGTTCAGTGGTAAGCCGTGTGCGCACAGCACTTGAAGGATCTCATGTCCTGACGTTCCGGAGCCGATTGTCTCTATCTCCGAGCGTGATGGTTGGTCTTCGTCACGATGGGGGCGATGCCGAGACAGGATCGGGTCTGGATATTGCAGGGGGTCTGGTTGTTTCCGATCCTTTGACGGGTCTGGAGGTGGATATGCGCGTGCGGACGTTGCTGGTCCACGAGGCGGAAGGCTACGGTGAGCGCGGTATGGCAGTGTCTTTCAGTTACAATCCGAGTCCATCGACGCCATTGGGTTTGACGATGCGTGTGTCGCCTTCCTGGGGGGATCAGGCGACGAGCGGAGCCGAGGCGTTGTGGGGTCGGCCTACGATGTCGGGTATAGCGGGTGGCAGCTACACGTTGGGCAACCGGCTCGATGCGGATCTGGGGTATGGTTTGGCGTTGGGCAGGCGCTTTGTGGGCACGCCGCGTTTGGGCTTTGCGACCTCGGTTCAAGGTCGGGATTATCGCGTTGGTTATGGCATCAGTGCGCCTGTTAATGAGGGCTTGCGTTTTGAGTTGGGTGTTGATGCCCATCGTCGTGCGAGTCCGTTGTCTATCGGTGCGGATCATGGGATTGTTGGTCGCGCCACAATAGGCTGGTAGAGGCGCCCCGTGTGCATGTCTCATCTGGTTGCCAGTGGGATCTATCTGTATCGGTTGTCCAGTGCACAGGAGGTGCAGGTACGCCGTCTTTTGCTGCTGAAATAGTGCGTCCGCAGGGTTGCGATAATGCAGGCGCGTAATAATAAGGATTTTTATTATGATCGGATCACTTGGTCACACGGGCATCTGTCGGACTTATTCTATCGCCGATGGCCTTGCAGGGATGCGCGTTGAACACATCGCTGAGGATAGCGAGGGCTGTATCTGGTTCGCCACCTGGGACAACGGCGTGAGCCGCTTTGATGGAGACGAATTCAAGAATTTTACCGAAAGAGATGGTCTTTGTAGTGACCGGACTTTTTTTGTTTTACAAGACAGTCAGAATCGGTTGTGGTTTGGCACCGAAAATGGCGTCTGCTGGTATGACGGAGCAGAATTTCACCATTTGAAGGACACGGGCATTGCAGGCCGAACTGTGCAGTCCATCTACGAAGACCGTGAGGGACGTGTATGGTTTGGTGGCACGAGTACCCTGGGGTATTGCGATGGCACTGCTTTCCACGACATGATTCCGCTCTACCTTCAGCAATACGAGGTGCCTCCTTCTAATAAGTGGCCTCCGTGTTGGGGTATTACCCAGGATCCGCAAGGACACCTGTGGTTTGGCTTTAACTACCTCATCCGCTTCGATGGTACATCCTTCCACCGCTATGAGGAGAAAGATGGCTTTCCGCCAGATGGAACCGCCTATATCGTAGATAAAGATCATACCGGCAAAGTGTGGATCGGTCGGTTTGGAAATCGAGATGAACTCTGGTGCTATGCCGATGGTGCCTTCCAGTCCGTTCAAATAGGTTTGGGGTGGGGGCTACGCAAAATTCAGTTTGATCGGGAAGGGCGAATGTGGTTGTGCACCTCGGAAGGCGTATGGTATCAGAACGGTGATGGGTTCAGCAGGTTTACCCCTGTTGATGAGCTGCCCCAGAATGCAGTTAAAGCTGTATTCCAGGATCGCAATCATCAGTATTGGTTCGCTACCTGGTGTGGTGTGATGCTTTACGATGAACATAGTATCAGCGTTCTTGGCCTCGAGAAGGCTTCTCCCAAAGACAAAGAGCCGAGCGAGGTCTCGCAGATCGTGCAAGACCGGCGAGGTGATATATGGATCGGGTATGTTTCCCCTATTCTCACCTCCCTGAACAAAGACGTCGCCCGTTTTGATGGCGAACACTTTGCATTTTTAGGCTCCGAGCAGGGCTTTGATATCGACAACTGTTTCTCTATGTACGAGGACCGCGAAGGGTATCTGTGGTTTGGCGGCTTCAACGGCCTGTTCCGCTACGATGGGCAGGAGTTTAAAAAGGAAAAAATAGATGCGGGGTCAGCCGACATGAGCATCAGCGCAATCACCCAGGACGCGCAAGGTCAATTCCTTTTCGGCTGTAGGGAAAAGAAATTTAATGAAATGAAAACAAAAAAAGAAAGGCTTTTGGATAGGCCATTAAAGATCATTTACCAGCGGGGCGAGCAGTTTCAAACCATTTTTTTAAAGGACAAAAAGGAAGGTTTTTTAGACCGCATTGGCACTGTGGTTGTCGGGCGCAAGGGCGAGATCTATTTTCATTTGGTCTGCCACACTGGCGACAGGGGTCTGGCGCGCTGGCATCCCGAAGAGGGTCTCAAATTTTATGGCATTGAAGATGGGTTGATCGACGACAAGGTCACTGACCTGCTCTTAGACCGCGCAGGCAACCTGTGGATCGCCACTTTGAGCGGTATGTGCCGCTTTGATGGTCGCACTTTCCACACCTTCACGACAGAAGACGGGTTGCCGAGTGATCGTATCCGTTGTCTATTCGAGGATTCGCAAGGCCACCTCTGGTTCGGCACAGATGTGGGTGTGATCCACTACGATGGTCAGCTTTTTCAGGCCATCAAGTCACCGCATATAGGACCGGTTTCTCAGATATTCGAAGATCGCGACGGCGCTTTTTGGTTTGGCACGACGCTGGGTACTGTCATACGCTACCGTCCGCTACAAACGCCGCCCCGGATTCGCCTGCTGCAGGTGATTGCCAATCAGGTCTATGAGAGTCCGGAGGAAATTATCGTATCTACCGCAGATCAGAATGTGATTTTAGAGTACAAGGGCCTGAGTTTTTCCACCCATTCCAGCGATATGCTGTATGTTTGCCGATTAAAAGGACACGACCCCAACTGGCAGCTACCGACCCGAAAGACGCGGGCGCATTACCGGGACTTGCCGCCGGGAGACTACACCTTTCAGGTCCGGGCGATAGATCGCGACCTCAATTACTCGGAGATCGCGCAGGTGCAGATCTCGGTAGAAGAAGATCCGCGTATCGAAGGCCTGAAAACGGCGCTCAATAGTCAGGGAGACAAAAGATTTATTGGACAAAGCGCTGCTCTGTATCAGTTTCAAAACAAACTCCTGAAGGTGGCACCCACTGATATTACGGTGCTGATTATGGGCGAGACAGGTGTGGGTAAGGGCTTGGCTGCACGGGTGTTACACGCACAAAGTGCCCATAGCGATGGGCCTTTTATACAGGTCAACTGCGGTGCACTGCCTGAAACACTAATTGACAGTGAACTGTTTGGTCACGAGAGAGGGGCGTTTACCAGTGCAGTTTCTCGCAGGCTGGGCAAGGTGGAACTGGCCAAAGATGGCACGCTCTTCCTCGATGAGATCGGCGATATGACTCTGGCAACACAGGCCAGGCTGTTGCGCTTGCTGGAAGAGGGCACTTATGAGCGGGTTGGGGGCAGTGAGACGCTGATGGCAAAGACGCGGATTGTGGCAGCGACGAATCGCAATCTTGAGGAGATGGTCGGCACAGGTGATTTTCGGGAGGATCTCTATTACCGCCTCCACGCGTTTCCGATGTCTTTGCCGCCGCTTCGCGAGCGCAGGGAGGACATCCCGGAGTTGGCGGAGTATTTCAAGGCCCGCATGGCAGCGCATCTGGGCAAGGACATAGCTCCTTTGACGATAGCGGTTATTGAGGTGTTGCAAGCCTGCGATTGGCCGGGTAATGTGCGGGAATTGGAGCATGCGATAAACCACGCCGTAATTGTGTGTCGCAATTCTCAAATTGGCGTAAGTGACCTTGGACTGTCTAATGCCCAGATTACAGATCTCGCTCACGAGTTAGATCAGAGCCGAGCAGTTGTGACTTTGGATGAACTCGAACGCCGTCACATCCTCAAAGTGCTCAAAGCGACCAACTATCGGGTAAAAGGCGCTCAGGGTGCAGCGGCCCTGCTGGGATTACCGTCTTCTACTCTTTTTAGCAAAATAAAAAGGCTGGGTCTTAAACGCACTTAGGGCGAATGATCGCCCAACAACCATAAATATTGGAATAATATGAATATATATCTCAAAAACACACCCCTCTCCCGCGTTAAAATTTTCCCCTTCGCGGTCGGCATAGTCCGTGTGCTGAGCCTTCTGCTCTTGCTATTTCCGTGGTCTCTATCCACCCAGACGAGCAGTTTTTCCCTCTCTCTGGACCTGAATAGCTCTGAAGGCGATCAAGCAATCTCCTCTCTCGATGTCTTACCCAATCGCACCGTCCCCATCCAAATCTTCGCCACAGATATTGCATCTGCAAGCGACCTCTCCCTCCGCTTTGAATTCGACCCCTCTCAGGCTACTTACGAAGGCTTCAAGCGATCCCATATCGTATCTGGCACCTCGGCACTTACGGGAAATGACGTTGCAAATATCGGGATAACCCTATCGGCTAACAGTCCAGGTAGCGGTCTTATCGGCACGATACGCTTTCGCACAACAGAAGCCTTTTCAGGCACAGACATAGGATTGGTGCGTGCAAGGCTTGTGCGAGATGGACAGACAGAGACCGTATCGATGGACCTGAGTGCTACCTTGAGGCTCGCCCAACTGCCATCTCCAGACTTTGACAGGAGTAGCACGGTTGGTATCCCGGACTTCTTGCTCTTTATCGATGTGTTCGGATCAAAGGAAGGTCAAGATACTTATGAGGCAAAATACGATCTAAATGGGGATGGCGAGATTGGGATTCCCGATTTTCTGCTCTTTATGGATAACTTTGGCAAAGTAGTCAATCGCCCACCTGTCTTCACGTTAGAACCTCCTGTGACGCTCTCCCTGAATGAGAACACCGCACCTGGACAGGCGATAGGCGAACCGATAGTTGCAACCGATGGCGATGGTGATCCCCTCACCTATCGCCTCAGCGGTGCCGATGCAGACAGTTTTGCTATAGATGAGAGCACGGGACAAATTCAGGCGAAAGGCACGTATAACTTTGAGCAAAAGGATATGTATTCCGTCACCGTCGATGTCAGTGATGGCGAAGGCGGCGAGACGCGTCTTGCTGTAGCTATTACCATCACTGACATCGACGAACCGCCTCTGCAGCCTGCCCCGCCGAGTGTCTCGGCGATTGCTTCGACGAGCCTGACCGTAGTCTGGGAAGAGCCTGTAAACACGGGTCCTGAGATCACGGACTACGATGTGCAATACCGGCAAGCCGACAGCGATGTGTTCACAGATGCGAATTATGACGGCACGGAAAGGCGGGTGCGCTTGACGGGATTGTTTTCGACCACAAGCTATGCGATACAGGTGCGGGCGACGAATGAGGAAGGTGTGAGTGAATGGTCTGAATCGAGTGAGTGGAAGACCTCTGAATTGAAGGTCATACCGGGTGGCAGTGGCAGTGGCAGTGATAGTGGCAGTCGTGGGAGCGACGTTACGACGCCACCACCTGTGAACGACCCGACGCCACCAATATCACGGCAACAGCAGCAGATTTCAGGGGTGAACATTCCCGATCCAAACCTGCGCACTGCTATTGAGAGCAGTCTGGAAAAGACAGCCGGTGCGCCAATCACCGAAGAAGAGATGTCAACCTTAACTACTCTTCAGGCAACAGGTGTGAGCATTGGGGATTTGACCGGGCTGGAGTTTGCCACCGGTCTAACAGACCTGGTACTTTACAACAACAGCATCGATGATATTTCGTCACTATCAGAATTGACGGCCCTGGAACGGCTGCAACTTGACAACAACAGCGTCTCGGATATTTCGTCACTATCAGAATTGACGAATCTGGAATGGCTGGAACTCGACAACAACAGCGTCTCGGATATTTCGTCACTATCAGAATTGACGGCCCTGGAACGGCTGCAACTTTACAACAACAGCATCTCGGATATTTCCTCGCTATCAGAATTGACGAATCTGGAAACGCTGCAACTTGAAAACAACAGCGTCTCGGCTATTTCCTCGCTATCAGAATTGACGAATCTGAAACGGCTGTTTCTTAGCGGCAACAGCATCTCGGATATTTCCTCGCTATCAAACTTGACCCGTCTGGAAAAGCTAACGCTTGACAACAACAGTATCTCGGATATTTCGTCGCTATCGGGCTTGACGAACCTGGAATGGCTGCACCTTTATTCCAACAGCATCTCGGATATTTCGTCACTATCGAGCTTGACGAACCTGGAATGGCTGTTTCTTAGCGACAACAGCATCTCGGATATTTCCTCGCTATCGAGCTTGACAGACCTGGAACGGCTGGATCTCAGCGGCAACAGCATCTCGGATATTTCGTCACTATCGGGCTTGACGAACCTGGAATGGCTGTTTCTTAGCGGCAACAGCATCTCGGATATTTCGTCACTATCGGGCTTGACGTACCTGGAATGGCTGGATCTCAGCGGCAACAGCATCTCGGATATTTTGTCATTGGTCACAAATACGGGATTGGGTAGTGGCGATTCTGTTGACTTGAGGAACAACTCATTGAGTGACACATCACTGAACACGCACATTCCAACCCTTGAGGAGAGAGAGGTTGATGTGCGTTATGAATGATGCGTCGAAATGCTATGGAGGTCCCTGGTCAGACTTCTACTCTTTTTAGAAAAATAAAAAGGCTGGGCATTAAACGCTTTCAGGGGCGAATAGTAGCCCGATAACGCTTTTTAGGGCGAATAGTCGCCCTAAAGCCATAAATCATTGTAATAATAAGTAGAAAATGAGCCAGACTGATTATATCAGGGGCGATACATTGTCCCTGGGTATAAAATTCAGTCTGGTTTTTTGTTTTTATTTACAGTTCTATATTCTTTTAAAACAATGTGTTGCGAGTATCATTTTGGGTTCTATTCACAGTGGCACGCTTTTTGCATATATATAAAAGTTTGTCAGAGCCTCAAAAGGGCATCTCTGAAGCGCGTGGCAGCGACGGGGGATGCCTTGCACAACGTGAGGTAATTTTAAACCAAAAGGGAGGAATCGCTGTATGGGAACTTCATTGGTAGGCAACACGGGTCATACGAGAAGGATATGGATCAACGCGGTTTTTGGAGAAATCTCACGCCGCATCAGGGGCCTGATGCGCCCGCGGGTGCCCGGCCTCCGGGCCGTTGCGCTCGCCGCCGGCCTGTTCGGCACCGCCGGCCTCGCGCACGCGGAGGTGCTGGTCAGCAACTTTTCACACATCCCAAACACCTTTACCCTCCATAACCTGTTGCTCGCTGACATCGCTCAGCGCTTCAAGACCGGTCCAGCCTCTGGAACGTTCACGCTGACGAGCGTCGATATTCTTGCGCTGCTAGGCACCACCGGCACGGTTCCGATCGTCACGGTACGCGAGGGCAACCCGAGGGGGACTACGGTGGCGACGCTAACCCACTCGGGTGGTACCTTCGGTCCTGGTCAAAATGCAAACCATTCCACGGAGACATTCAGGGCGCCGGCAAACACCGCGCTCGAACCGAACACCACCTACTACGTTCGGCTGGAGCATCCTGGATCAACGGGAAGAATCTGGCTGCGTTCGACCGGGACCGGTAGTGATGATCCGGGAGCGGCTTCCGGCTGGTCCTTGCACAACCAGCTTCACTCGAGGCCTGCCAACTCAGACGGCTCCTTTTCTATCGCCCCGCCGGGAGCTGCTAATTTCCGTCCATTACTTGTGCGCATAAACGGCGATGTCCCCCCTCCGGTGATTACTTCCGTGGCGGTAAGCTCGAGGCCGCGCACGCACGCGAACACCTACTGGCGTGGCGAACAGATCAAGTTCTCGGTGAAATTCAGTGTCCCGGTAAAGTTGACGGGCGAGCCGCATTTCGAGTTCGAGCTGGGGCCAAGCGGCAACACGGCCACCAAGCAGGCGGCGCTCGTAGAAGGCGCGGACACGGATTCGCTCGTGTTCGCGTACACGGTGGTGGAGGGCAACTGGGACATGGACGGCATCTGGGCCGGCGATCAATCCCAGACCATCAAGCTCGGCAGCGGCGAGCGCATCACCGACAACCTCGGCAGCGTCGATGCTGTGCTCACCCACGACGAACTGGGCATACAGTCCGGTCATCTGGTGGACGGCAGCCGCCTCCCGCCCTCCGACGACGCGACCCTGGAGAGGTTCCGGCTGACCGCCGGGGGCAATGCGGTTGCGCTGGACCCGCCGTTTGCAAACGACATCACCTCCTACCGCGCCTGGGTGCGGAACAGCGTCTCTGGGGTGAGGCTGAGCGCGACACCCAACCACGACGACGCCACGGTCAGTTACCCGAAGGGCAGGAATCTCTCTCTCAGCCCGGGCCGCAACGCCGGTTCGGCGCGCGTGACGGCGGAAGACATGTTTACAACGCTGACCTACGACGTAACGGTCGTGCGCGAGGCCGCATCGCCGCCGGCCGACCCGGATGCCGTGCTCACCGCCAACGTGACGGTGGGTGAGGGCGCCGGCACCCTCGGATATGCCGACTTCGCCACCGATTGGGGCGCGATAGCCCCCTCGAATTTTCGGGTCGGCGGCACGACCTACGACATCGCCGCCGCACTTGTCGTCGGCGACGCGCCCACGTCGTTTTTCACCGCCGAGACGGTCGCCTTCTGTTTCGGAGCCAGAGCACCAAACGATGACGTCCGCAACCGGCTGGAACTGGACGTTGACGGTCATGAATTCGACTTCGATGATGGCCGCAGGCTCGGCACTCAGTCCCCGCAATCGAAGTGTTATGCGTGGCCGCGGCCGGCAGGCCTGGACTGGGCATGGGGAGACATCACCTCGGTAAAGCTGACGATCAACAATGCGCCGGACTTCGGGGAACCGATTCTGACGCGCAGCGTGGTCGAGAACACGCCGGCGAACGAGGATGTCGGCGAGCCCTTCGTGGCGGAGGACGCGGACGGCGACGAGGTGACCTATTCGCTGGAAGGACCGGACAAAGGCAACTTCACCATCAACTCCTCCACCGGCCAGATCAGGACGAAGGTGGTGCTCGATTACGAGATGCAGACGACCCATTCGGTCAGGGTCAAGGCCGACGACGGGCGCAGCGGCGGAGCAACCCGGATCGACGTGACCATCGAGGTGGTCAACGTGGACGAGCCGCGGGACCCCCTGGAGACGCCGTCGGTCGTGGCGCCGCGGTACTTGACGAACAGCCTGGTGGCGCGCTGGCGTGTTCGAAGTACCGGGGATGAGATTACCGCCTTCGAGGTGGAATATCGACGGGGCACCAGCGGCTCGTGGACACGCCATCCGGATACCGGACTCGATCCGTTCAGGCTGATCGAGTCGCTGAGATCGGGTGCAGAATACCAGGTGCGGGTCCGGATGGTGACCACCGGTGTGACGACCGACTGGTCGGAGCCGGGCACGGGCCGCGTGCGGGGCCAGGTGTCGGATGCGACGAACACGGGCACGGTCGGCGCGACGGTTTTCTACCCCGACGCCAACGTGCCGGGGGGCACGCCGGCGGGCGTCCACTTCGGCGAGTCGTTCGAAATTCGCATACGGTTCACGGATAACATCCGCGTACACGAGCGGATAGATGATTTCACCGGTCCGAGAAACAGGACCCTCTATCTCTCCGGACCGATGTTGACGGACCTGATCGGCCCGGACCGCGCCATCGGGGTGGTCGGTGGACGGGTGTCCTCGATCGAGACGTTCTCCGATAATACACTGTTTGTGCTGCAGATCGAGCCGTCGAGTCGCGAAGACCTGACCCTGACGCTGGAGCCGTTGCCCTGCAATACATTAGGGTCATTGTGCTCTCAAGTAAGCGGCAGCGGTCTCCGGGAGCGGACGGTCCACCGGGTGCGCGGCATCCGCCGTGTGCCGTCGGCACCGGCCGATTTGATGGTGCAAACCGTGCAGGAGCGCGGCGCGGATCGGCTGCAGGTGTCCTTTGCTGGCACCAACGAGGCAAAATTGTACCGCCTGCAATACAAGCTGTCCGACCACAGGTGGTCGCAGGCGAGAGATTTCTGGAACTGGCGGCGCAAGGGGCCGGATGAGCGACACTCGGTGACCTCCGCGCCGGTGACACAGGGGCTGGCCTACGATGTGCGGGTGCGCTGGGAGAATCCGATCGGTAACGGGGCGTGGTCGTATTCTGCGCGCCCGGGTTATCCGCTGGCGCAGTGGGGCGAGACCCTCACCTGGCGCAAGGTTTCGGGAAGAGTCGAGATCTACGTCCACTACAACCGCGACCTCGACCGGAACTCGAGACTGAGCGATGCGCAGTACCTGTATGACGTGCATTTTACAGGCTCGCAATCCTCGGGCTTCGCGGTTGACGAAATCAGCATCATCGACGATTACCTGGGCAGGCCCCGGGTGGTGAAACTGAGACTGGGGAGCGGTGTTTCCGATCAGGACGTGCGCAATGGGGCCAGTCTGTATGTGACCTACGACCGCGCACAGGTGGTCAGTCCGCGGCCGCCCGGCGTGTTGGATCAGGATGGCAACCAGGCGCCCGTTTTTTTCAACCTGGAGGCCATACATGTGCCCAATCCCAATGCGCCCGCGCTCTACGTGTCGGACACGACGGTGCGGGAAGCCAGGGGAGCCAGGGCAAACTTCGAGGTCACGCTGCGCCCGGCGGCGACGGCGCAGGTGAGGGTGGATTATGAGACCGTCCCGGTCAACAGCGCGACCCCGGGGGAGGACTACACGCACACCTCGGGCACGCTGACCTTCAACGCCGGTCAGACCACCAGGAACATCTCGGTACCGGTGCTCGATGACTTTTTCGAAGACAGCGGCGAGACCTTCAGGCTGAAGTTGGAGAATCCCCGGGGCGGCAACGCGTACATTGCCGACGCCTGGGGCATCGCCACCATCCTCAACGACGACCCCGTGCCGGTAACGACGCAAGTGACGGCGCTGACGGCAGAATTTGTGCGGATGCCGGCACACCATGTCGGGGATGCGTTCACATTCACATTGCGCTTCAGCGAGGAAGTTTCGCTCGGCCTCGATGACGTTACGGGCAGCGATGGGCAGCAGGGCGTGCTGTCGGTCACGGGGGGTCAGGTGACCGCGGCGAGCCGCGTCGTCGCGGGAGAAAACCGAACGTGGAGCATCACTGTCACGCCGGACGGAAAAGACGACGTGACAGTCGCGTTGTCCGAGACGACGGACTGCGACGCCACAGGCGCGGTATGCACCGGAGACGACCGGCCGCTGTCGGCGGCGGTCACGGATAGGGTCATCGGCCTCCAGCCGCCGGCTCCGCAGTCGGCGACGATACCGTCGGCAGGCGACCAACTCCAGTTGTTCTTCGACCGGGCATTCGACAACCGAACGGGGCGGACACCGCCGAAAAGTGCCTTTATCGTGAACGCCGACGGCGTCCTGCATCTCGTGTCCAGCATCGAGGCATCGGCCTCCGACCAATGGATACGGCTGTCGTTCGTTCTCCCCATCAAAGCGCATCAGACAGTCACGGTGAGTTACCGCGACCCGACCGATGGCGATGACTACGCCGCGTTGCAACTCCGCAGCGGCGAAGACGCGGAGAGTTTTTCCGGATTTGCGGCGATCAACGGCTCGACGGTGTCGGACCCGGCCGCACCGGTGCTGGTGGGTCCGGTGCAACTCAACGCCGCAGGCGACGAGCTTTCCCTGCGCTTCACCCGGGCGATTGATTTCTACGCGCTTCCCGCGCTGGAGGCGTTTGCGGTGACCTACGACAGCGCGTCGGCAACGGTCACTGGCGTGCGTGGCTCGGGTTCGGATTATAGGGCCATCGCGCTGGACATTTCGCCCGCGATTCCCGCGTCCGCGCAAACTGTGACCGTCACCTATAGCGATCCCACCGCAGGCGACGACGAACTTGCACTGCAAAACCGGGCAGGCGTCGATGCCGAGAGTTTCAGTCAGCCAGTGAGCCGGGTCGGCACGCAACTGGAAACGAGCCAGTCCGCGCCATTGACGGCGCAGTTCTGGAAACTGCCGGCGATACACGGCGGGAATCCATTCAAGTTCGAGCTCGTGTTCAGCGATGAGAACGTCTCGGTGAGCCATCAGAAGATCATGGGCAGCAACGGGCAGTCGGATGTGCTCTCGGTCACGAACGGCGAGGTCACGGCGGCGCGCCGGCTGGTGTCAAATAAGAACCACAACTGGGAGATCACCATTACGCCGGACGTCGATGAAGACGTCACCATCACGCTGCCGACGAGCGCAGACTGCGACGCCGAGGATGCGGTGTGTACGGAGGACGCCCGCCCGCTCTCTGCCGCGGTCGTGGCGACTGTCCTATCATCGTCGCTGCTGCCGTTGACGGCGACCATTGAGGGCGCGCCGGAGGCGCACGCGGGCAGGCCATTCGTGCTGCAGGTGCGCTTCAGCGAGGCGACCGCTGTGTCGTGGACTGCAATGCGCGACCACGCCCTGAGCGTGACAAACGGCCAGCTAACGCGGGCGCGCCGGTTGAATGGCGAGGGTCCAGAGAACGCGGCTTGGGAGGTCACGCTCGAGCCGACGGGCGGCGACGTGACAGTTGAACTGCCAGCGACGACAGACTGCGACGCCGAGGACGCGGTGTGTACGGAGGACGACCGGCCCCTGGAGGAAGCGGTAACGGCGACGATCTCTCAGGGGACCGTGCCGCCGCTGACGGCCGAGTTCGACACGCCGGAGGCGCACGACGGCTCGGAAGACTTTACGGTGTGGCTCAATTTCAACGGGGCGACCGACCTGAGCAAGTGGATGATGGCCAACAGGGCGGTTGCCGTCACCGGCGGTCGGGTACGGTCGGCGGAGCACGAGATCGGACTCCGCCACAGTTGGCGGCTCACGGTGGCGCCGTCCTCGATCGAGGACGTGGTTCTATCGGTCGCACCACCCGAATCCTGCGGCGACTCGGGCGCGCTGTGCGCGACGGACGGGCGCAAGTTGTCGTCGGGTGCGGAAGTCCGCGTGAAGGGACCGGCGAGCATTCCGCTTACGGTTCAGTGGCAGAGGTACGGCGACGGGCACGACGGCTCGAAGCTGTTCGCGCTCAACGCCGAGTTCAGCTATCCGGTGACGACCTCGCGCGAGGCCATGCGGGATGCGGTCCGGAGTACCAACGGCGAGGTCACGAACGCGTTCCCCAAAGATAATCAGCCAAAGACCTGGGTGTTCTGGATCAAGCCGCTGTACAACGAGACGATTCGGGTCGAATTGCTACCCACCACCGACTGCGACGCGGAAGGGGCGATCTGCACCGAGGACGGGCGACCCCTGTCGAACAGGGCGTTTTGGGATATTATGCCGAGTGATCCGAACGCAGTAGATGAGACTGCGCCGGCGTTTTTGCGTGCGGAGGTGGATGGCGCGCAACTGGTACTATTGTACAGGGATGGACTCGACGAGGACGCCACACCGGCCGCGGATGCGTTCACCGTGACGGTGGGCGGTCAGACGCGGGATCTGGCGTCGAGCGATCCGGTGGCAGTAGATGGGCGGCGCGTGAGGCTGAGGCTTGCCTCGGCGGTTGCGTCTGGCGATTCTGTGAGGGTGAGCTACGCGGTGCCTTCGGAGAACCCGATACAGGACAGGGCGGGCAATGCGGTGGTGGCGTTGAGCGATCAGGCAGTGACCAACCACACACCGGAAGGTGACACAACGGCGCCGGCGTTCGAGGCTGCCGTGGCGCGCCGGGACTCGGTGGTGCTGACGTATAGCGAAGCACTTGACGAGACCTCCACGCCGGGAGTGGATGCGTTCACAGTGACGGTGGGCGGTCAGACGCGGGATCTGGCGTCGAGCGATCCGGTCGTGGTGAGCGGATTGACCGTGATGCTGAGGCTTGCCTCGGCGGCGGCGTCTGGTGATTCTGTGACGGTGAGCTACGCGGTGCCTTCGGAGAACCCGATACAGGACAGGGCGGGCAACGCGGTGGTGGCGTTGAGCGATCAGGCAGTGACCAACCACACACCGGAAAGTGATACCACGGCGCCGGCGTTCGAGGCTGCCGTGGCGAGAAGGGACTCGGTGGTGCTGACGTATAGCGAAGCGCTTGACGAGACCTCCACGCCGGGGGTGGATGCGTTCACCGTGACGGTGGGCGGTCAGACGCGGGATCTGGCGTCGAGCGATCCGGTCGTGGTGAGCGGATTGACCGTGATGCTGAGGTTTGCCTCGGCGGCGGCACCCGGCGATTCTGTGAGGGTGAGCTACGCGGTGCCTTCGGAGAACCCGATACAGGACAGGGCGGGCAACCGCGCGGCCTCGGCGACGATCACGGCGAAGATCCCCGCACCGAAGTTCACGGTAAAATTCGAGGAGGGCAGCCTCCCGAAGGTCCATGACGGCGTCGGCCCGATCGAATTCCGTATTGTGTTCAGCGAGGAACCCGCAAGCAGCTACAACTATATGACGCTGCGATTAGAGACGCTGATTATGCGGCTCGGTCCGCGCGCCTACAATGCGAAAAGGGGGTACAAGCTCGATCCGCCGAGTGGGAAGCGCTGGGGGGTCGTGGTGGAACGCAGGAAATCCGATGCCGAATACGCGACCGAGGACTTCACCATTACGATTAACCCGACCGAGAACTGCAATGACGAGGGTGCGGTGTGTACAGAAGACGGACGGAAGCTGTCGAACCGGCTTTTCGCACGGATCAAGGGTCCGCCCGTGCTCTCGGTGGCGGATACCGAAGTGACCGAGGCGGCAGATGCCACGGCGGCATTCGAGGTGACCTTGAGCCGGGCGGTGGCAGATACAGTGACGGTAGATTATGCGACCTCGGACGGCACGGCGACGGCTGGGGAAGATTATGAGGAAACCTCTGGCACGCTCACCTTTGTCCCGGGGGAGACCTCAAAGACGGTCTCGGTGCCGGTGCTCAACGACTCGGTGAGCGAACATGCCGAGTCGTTTACCCTGACGCTGTCGAACCACTCGGGAGCAAAGGCATACCTTGCGGAAGCACATGTAACCGGTGATATCCTGGACGACGAGCCTTCGGGCGCGATAAGCGCAACAGTGACCTCCGAGCCTGGCGCAAACGGCACCTGGGACACCGGCGAGACTGTGGTCGTGGAGGTCCGGTTCATCCGCCCGGTGCAGGTGCAGAGTTCCTCCAACGCGAAGGCCACCGTCGGCATCGCCCTTGACGGCACGCGCCGCGAGGCGGCGTTTGTGAGTGGTTCCGCAACCGATATCCTGCGATTTGAATACCCGGTGACCGCCTCGGACGACGGGTCGCAGCAGGTAAGGATCGTGTCAAATGAGATCGCGCTGAATGGGGTCACCATTCAGGATACTGATGGCAGGGTGGCGGATGTGGCCTTCGGGAACGCACCCGAACTCTCTGTGGCGGACGTGACGGTGATGGAGGGGACCGACGCCTCGGCAGAATTTGTCGTCGCCCTCAGCCCGGCGGCTACCGAGGCGGTGACGGTGGATTATACCACCTCGGACGGCACGGCGACGGCTGGGGAGGACTACACATCTACGTCCGGGACGCTCACATTCAATGCGGGACAGACGGAGAAGACGGTCTCGGTGCCGGTGCTTGACGATACCGTTGACGAGCGTTCAGAGACGTTTACGCTGACGCTCTCCAACGCATCGGGTGGCGATGCGTATCTCTCAGATGCGACTGCGACCGGGACCATTAACAACGACGATTCGGCCGATCCACCTTCGGGCAATACCGTCGTGCTGGAACCGGAAGAACCGCGCGGTGCCCGCGACATCGGAACCATTACCCTGACGGCAGACACGCCCGGAACCATCCAGGCCTCCTGGGAAGCACCAACGGAGGCTCCGGCCAACTACCGCATAACATGGGCAAAGCAGGACGAGGGTTACAAGACCTGGACCGACAACACTGGCAATGCCTATCCCACCGAGCCTTCCTACACCATCACGGGTCTGGAGGACGGAGAAGAATACAAGGTGAAGATACGCGCCTCATATAGCGGCACCTCCGGAGGCTGGAGCGGCGAGGCCACCATCACCGTCGCAGGGTCTCCCCCAACTAACGACCCACCAGACAACGATCCGGTCGAGCCGTTGACGGCGGAGTTCCAGGGACTGCCGGCTTCCCACGGCGAATCCGCGTTCACCTTTGAGTTGCACTTCTCCGAGGAGTTCAACCTGAGCTACCGGACGCTACGCGATCACGCGCTGCAGGTGACCAATGGGGAACTCACCGGGGTAGGGCGCCAGGAAACGGGGAAGAATCAGGCGTGGAATGTGACGGTTACGCCCGACAATGATCAGGATGTGACGATCACACTGCTTGCGGCAGACTGTGGGGAGACCGGTGCGATCTGCACCGAGGATAACCGCCCGTTGTCGGCGACAGTTTCGGAGACGGTTTCGGCGACGGTGGCACAGACCGTCCAGAATCAGCCGCCCGATACGGAACCCGAGCCGTTGACAGCGAGTTTCGGAAATGTGCCGTCGTCCCACGACGGGTCGAGTGCGTTCAAGTTCGAATTGCATTTCAGTGAGGATGTGGTGGGTCTTAGCTACCGGACGCTGCGCGATAATGCCTTCACGGTGACGGGGGGTGCGGTGACGAAGGCGGGGCGTCTCGTGTCGGGCAACAACCAGGGTTGGGAGATCACGGTGGCGCCGGATACGTATGATGCGGTGACGATCAGCCTGCCGGCTGGCGCCGTGGAGACGTCCGATGGTCGTCAGTTGCAGGGGGCAGTATCGGCGACAGTTCAGGGGCCGCCGGGGTTGTCTGTGGCGGATGCGAGCGTGCAGGAGGCTGCCAATGCGACAGTCGATTTTGCAGTGACGCTGAGTCGGGCTTTGTCGGAGACCGTGACAGTGGATTATGCGACCTCTGACGGCACGGCAACGGTCGGAGTGGACTACACATCTACGTCGGGTACGCTGACGTTCGATGCGGGACAGACAGAGAAGACAATTTCGGTGCCAGTGCTCGACGATGCCATTGACGAGGGTTCAGAGACGTTCACGCTGACGCTCTCCAACGCGTCGGGCGGCAACG
Organism: Candidatus Latescibacterota bacterium; assembly: GCA_965205975.1. GTDB lineage: Bacteria > Latescibacterota > UBA2968 > UBA2968 > UBA2968 > VXRD01. The sequence goes on along the minus strand of OZ242195.1, from coordinate 1,587,618 downwards.
CGTATCTCTCCGACGCGGATGCAACTGGCACCATTGAGAACATCGATCCAATGCCTAAGGGCCTGCTTGCGCGGTTTGGTCGGACGGCGGCGTTGCAGGTGGTGGAATATGTGGAGGAGCGTCTGCAGGCACGGCGTGAGTCGGGTTTTGAGGGGCGTTTGGCGGGTCATCAGTTGGGTCGTGCTGAGGATATGGTCAGGGATGTGGCGAATCGCTTTGTGTATGGCCTCGGCGGGTATGGGTCACACAACCCGTCGTTGGGGCGGCGCGATGTAGGGATGGCGTCGTCTGGCTCTTCCTTTGGTCTTGCAGGCATGCTGAGGTCGCTTTTCAGGATGGGCGATGTGCTGACGGGTTCGTCGTTTACGCTTAACCGTGAGATGGATCGGGGAGGCGTGTTCTCTTTCTGGAGCCGTGGTGCGCGGTCGTCCTTTTTTGGTCGCGAAGATGATCTGGGTCTGGATGGCACTGTTCGCACGGCGATGCTCGGTACTGACTACGCGAAGGGACCTTTTCTGGTGGGCTTGTCTTTGTCTCGCAGTTGGGGATTGGGCAGTTACACGGGTGGGGTGGGTGGTGGTCGTGTGGCTTCGTCGGTGACGGGTCTTTATCCGTGGCTGGGCTATCGTTTGACGGATCGGATGACGGTGTGGGCAGTAGGTGGCTACGGTGTGGGTGGTATGCTGCTGAGTCAAGAAGGCGCCTCGCAACTGTCGGCGGGTCTGTCGATGTCGCTGGCGGCGGTGGGCACGCGCGGCGAATTGATCGGCAGGAGCGCAGACGGTTTCAGGTTGTCGTATAAGGCCGATGCGTTGTGGGTAGGTACGTCGAGCGAGGCAGTATCTGGTTCTTCGGGCAATCTGGCAGCGACGCGTTCAGTGGTAAGCCGTGTGCGCACAGCACTTGAGGGATCTCATGCCCTGACGTTCCGGAGCCGATTGTCTCTATCTCCGAGCGTGATGGTTGGTCTTCGTCACGATGGGGGCGATGCCGAGACAGGATCGGGTCTGGATATCGCAGGGGGTCTGGTCGTTTCGGATCCTTTGACGGGTCTGGAGGTAGATATGCGCGTGCGGACGTTGCTGATCCACGAGGCGGAAGGCTACCGTGAGCGCGGTATGGCGGTGTCTTTGCGTTACAATCCGAGTCCATCGACGCCATTGGGTTTGACGATGCGTATGTCGCCTTCGTGGGGCGGTCAGGCGACGAGCGGAGCCGAGGCGTTGTGGGGTCGGCCCACGATGTCGGGCATAGCGGGTGGTGGTTATGCGACGGGCAACCGTCTCGATGCGGATCTGGGGTATGGTTTGGCGTTGGGCAGGCGCTTTGTGGGCACGCCGCGTTTGGGCTTTGCGACCTCGGCTCAAGGTCGGGATTACCGCGTTGGTTATGGCATCGGTACACTCGTTAGCGAGGGTTTGAGGTTTGAGTTGAACCTCGATGCCCATCGGCGCGCGAGTCCGTTGTCTATCGGTGCGGATAACGGGGTTACTGGACGCGCCACAATAGGCTGGTAGCGGCGGCTGTTGAAATAACGTGCAGGGTTGCGATAATGCAGCTCTATCACGCAAGCACACGCCGGGTTTTGGTCCTCCCATAATACCTTTTCCCGGCGTAAGCTGATAGGGGTATCAAGTTATATGGACCGCTTGCTTACCCCTATCGGCACACTTTTACATCACTCCGATTAGAGAATACGAGTATAACGGCTTGGAACACCTCTCTCAGGGGAGGGAGTAAAATGAGACACAACAACATGTTCATGTTGATTGCGACGGTTGCCCTGTTCGCAGGCTGTGAGTTAAACCAGTTGCCCAATGTAAAAGCCAGCGGCCCCGATCTGATGGTTGCCGCAGGCGATAAAGTGAGGCTCCGCGGCAGTGCATCGGATCCGGACGGCACGATTCAGGCCTATCGTTGGGAACAGGTTGAGGGTCCTTCTGTGTCGATCTCAAACGCGAATCAGGCATCTGCATCTTTTGTAGCACCCAAAGTCAAAGGATACCAGGTGTTGGTGTTTCGTCTAACCGTCGTAGATGACGACAATACAACTGCAACAGATAGAGTGGGTCAAGTCCTATATTTAGTTGAAATAATTGAGGCCGGTGTTTTCAATCCGCAGCAATTGCGTCTTGCCAGTCTGTATCGAGTTTCAAGTGCTTGTGCAGTGCGCGCCTGAGCCTGGGTAGGCTTTTGTAACCTTTGACCCTTCGCAATCGGGGTTCAATGTCCAGCAGAGCGGTGGCTAACCATCTCCTGCGTTGATTCGAGTTTGTCCATCTCTTCACATTTCGTGTGATTTGTGCGACCATTGAGTTTATGGACTCAATGCAGTTTGTCGTACGAAAGGACTGCTTCAAGTGCGGCATCAGTCCGAGGCGATGCAAGGAAAGGGTTTCTTCTATTCCTTCTTCAAGGCTGGAGAGCGCGTCTTCGTTGATCAAGGCCAATTCCGCTTTGAGGGATAAGAGTGCCATTTTAGCATCTTTGTAGGTGGGCTGGTCGTAGGCATTTTGTAGGGCCTTTTTGATCTGATCCTGTTTATTTTTAGGCAGATAGGAAAGCACGTTCTCTCTCTTGTGCCACTGACAACGTTGGATGACCACGTAACCGTCCAATGCCTTTGTAAGGGCAGCATACAAGCCTTTTGAGCCGTCAATAAGACACAGCAGGCCCTTGTGATAGACCAAGCCACGATTGATGAGAGACTGTATAAACTGCCGACAGACGCGTTCGTTCTCAGTGGCAGCCTGGACAAAGCCTATTGGGATTTTGTGCCCTTCTATCGTCACGCCCAGAGCAATGATCATCTCTTGGTCTGCAAAGGTCTTGCCATCTATAAAGAGGGCAACCAAGTCATACTGCGATAGAGAGCGTTCACGGAACTGCTTCAGCTTTTGTGCCGACGCCTTGATAAAACGTCTCGATACCGTTGATGAGGACAGCCCAAAGGCTTTCGGGATCGCCTCAGCGCAGGCTTGATAAGACCGAGTCGCAATGCCTTTGATCACGCGAAGGAGCAGCCCTTCATCCATACGTCTGGGAACTTGGAGGTGATGATAGGTCTCAAGGCAGACTTCCTCATCCCTCTCCACATTACGTACCCTCGGTACAGAGATCGGCACTTTTTGATCGGCCAGATACACAGACCCTTGTTGACTGCCCCACCGACGATTGGGGTTTTCGGTGTCTTTGCGACTGTATCTGTCCCCGGCCAAGCGGCTCACTTCCTCCTGCAATTCTTCTGCCACGGCGTCTAATCCTAATGGGATCAAGGCCTGGATCAGCGCGATGCGGGTATCCAGTGCGCCCAGTTCCTCTTCAACGGGTGTATCAAACGTTGCATCGCCTTTGTGGATTGCCTTGACTTTGGGGGCTTTGTGCGATACTTTTTTCATCACGGGCTCCTTTGGTTGTGGACACAGCGTTTTCACGGTTTGAATCTGCTGTCTCCAATTTACATTGGAGCCTCTACTATTTCAACTAATATAAGGACAACACCGCTGAACGTACGGGGTAGGGCGAAATCTTTAGCCAAAAGTAGGAAATGCTTAGATGAATGTAAAAGAACAAAAAATAACAGAATCGCTTTTGGATGAGATCGCAAATAAAATTGTTGAACACTTTCATCCACCAGATCAGATCATCCTCTTTGGCTCTTATGCTTATGGCGAGCCAAAGACCGATAGCGATTTAGATTTGCTCGTCATTATGGATACAGATTTGCGTCCAACAGCGCGAAGTGCCGCAATTGCTCGCATTTGTCGTCCCAAATATGTTGCGATGGATATTGTCGTGCGTACACCTGAAGAAATTCAAACCCATCTGCAAAACTTTGATCCCTTTCTCGAGGAAATTTTCAAACTTGGACGCACCCTCTACAAATCCGCCGGGTGATATACAAGCGTGGGCTATTTCAAACACCGCGTTTTATTTCAATGCCCAGTCTTTGCATTTTTCCATACAGCGTAGAAGGCGGTACTTTCAGCAGCGTTGCCGCGCCCTCGGGTCCCTTTATCTGATAGTTGGCGGCTTCGAGCACATCGAGGATGTGGCGCCGCTCCAATTCTGCCAAAGGCACGACTTCTCGGTTTTGAGAAGTCGATAAGGTGCGCCTCTCAAGGTCCTGAGTTGTATCTTCGATTCGAGAACCATACAGTCCCAGATCCCTCTTTACGATTTGAGAGTCAGTACACAAAACCACTGCCCGCTGTATGGTATGCTCTAATTCCCGCACATTGCCCGGCCAATCGTAGCTTTGCAACACCTCGATAATTTCTGGCGCCAAGGGGATAATTTGCTTGCCTAAATGTGATGCCATGCGATCCTTGAAATACTCGGATAGGTGTGGTATATCCTCCTTGCGCTCGCGTAGCGGCGGCAAATACATCGGAAAGGCATTGAGGCGGTAATAGAGATCCTCCCTAAAATCACCCCTGCTGACCATCTCCTCAAGATTGCGATTCGTCGCGGCCACAATCCGCGTCTTTGCCATCCGCGTCTCACTGCTCCCAATCCGCTCAAACGTGCCTTCTTCCAGCAAGCGCAACAGCTTGGACTGCGTTTCCAGCGCCATATCGCCGATCTCATCCAGAAAGAGTGTGCCACCTTCTGCCAGTTCCACCCTGCCCAATCTGTGGAAAACTGCGCCAGTAAAAGCCCCTCTCTCGTGACCAAACAACTCACTATCGATCAATGTCCCGGGCAATGCACCGCAACTCACCTCTATCAAAGGCCCAGTGTTATGGGCACTCAGCGCGTGTAGTGTCCGAGCAGCCAATCCCTTACCCACCCCTGTCTCACCCATAATCAGCACGGTCATATTGGTAGATGCTATTTTTTCAAGATTGATCTGAAATTGGCGCAGAGCCGCGCTATGCCCGATAAACTTCTGGCTTTCTCGACGGTTGATGACGTCGGTCCATGCTTCGATACGCGGGTCTTCTGTGATCGAGAGTCGCGCTTGCGCTATCTCTGAGTAATTCAGATCGCGATCTATCGCTCTGACCTGAAAGGTGTAATCGCCCGGTGGCAAGTTCCGGTAAAAGGCTCGCATCCTTCGAGTTGCTGGTTGCCAGTCGGCGTCATAGCCTTTCAAGCGATAGACATAGAGCATGTCGCTGGGATGGGTGGAAAAACTCAGGCCCTTGTACTCGAAAATCACCTGCTGGCCTGTCTTCGATACGATGGCTTCCTCCGAGTTCTCATAGACCTTATCGGCAATCACCTGAAGCAAGCGAATCCGAGGCGCAGTTTGCCGCAGACGGTAGCGTATGATAGAACCCATAATAGTGCCAAAATAGAACGTTCCATCTCGATCTTCGAGTATCCGACAAACCGGTCCTATATGCGGTGAGTTGATGGTCTGGAAAAGCTGACCATCGCAGTGCGCCACACCCTGGTCTGTACCGAGCCATAGATGGCCTTTTCGATCCTCAAACACGCAACGGATGCGGTTGCTCGGCAACCCGTCTTCCGTCGTGAAGATCTGGAAGGTGCTGCCATCAAAGCGACAAAGACCACTTAGAGTAGCGATCCACAGGTTGCCATCGCGGTCTTCCAAAAGATCTGTGACTCTGTCGTCGATCAGTCCATCTTCAATCCCATAAAATTTGAGACCATCCTCGGGATGCCACCGCGCCAGGCCCCAGCCGCCAGTGTGGCAGGCCAAATGAAAATAGACCTCGCTGTTGCGACCGGCAATTATAGTGCCAATACGGTCTAATACATCTTTGTTTTTTTTCTGCACAAAAATGGTTTGGAACTGCTCGTCCCGCTGGTAAATGATCTTTAATGGACTGGCCGAAAGTACTTCTTTTTTAAATTCGGTTTTATAGGTGCCCTTTTCCCAATAGCCAAAAAGGAATTGACCTTGCGAATCCTGGGTAATTGCACTGATACTCCTGTCGCCTAAACCCGCGGCTATTTTCATCTTTTTCAGCTTCTGCCCATCGTAGCGGAACAGGCCGTTGAGACCGCCAAACCACAGATACCCCTCGTGATCCTTGTACATAGAGAAACAGTTATCGATATCAAAATCTTGCTCGGAGTCTAAAACTGCAAAGTGCTCGCCATCGAAGCGAAAAACGCTTTTGTCCAAATAGTTGAAAACAGGAGACACACGTCCGATCCATATATCCCCTTGCCGGTCTTGTACGATCTGCGAGACCTCGTTCGGCTTTTTGTCTTTGGGAGAAGCCTTATTGAGGTCAAATACACTGATACTGTGTGCATCGTAAAGACCGACGCCGCTCCAGGTGGCAAACCAGAACTGATGATCGCGATCCTGGAACACGGCTTTGACTGCGGATTGGGGCAAGCCATCGGCAGGGGTAAATCTGCTGAACCCATCACCGTCCTGATACCATGCCCCTTCCGAAGTGCTAAACCACATCCGCCCTTCTCGGTCACACTGTATTTTGCGCAGTGCGCCACCTAAATCCACCTGAATAGACTGGAAGGTGCCATCGGCATAGCACCAGAGTTCATCTCGTTTATCGAAACGACCGATCCACACTTTGCCGGTATGGTCTTTATCTAAGGCATAGGCGGTTCCATCTTGGATAAAACCGTCTCTCTTATCATAGCGGTGGAAGGATTGACCATCGAAGCGGATGAGGTAGTTGAAGCCAAACCACATCTGACCTTGCGGATCCTGAGTAATACCCCAACACTGATTCCACCTCGGAGAAGGTGGCTTTTCGTGGTGCTGAAGGTAGAGCGGAATCATGTCGTGGAAAGCAGTGCCATCGCAATACCCCAGAGTACGGGTACCACCGAACCATACACGGCCTTCCCTGTCTTCGTAGATGCACCGCACGTCTCGGTCTACAATGCCATCGTCATCCAAATGGTGAAATCTAGCTCCGTCGTACCAGCAGACGCCATTTGCTGTCCCGAACCACATTCGATTCTGACTGTCTTGTGCAACAAAATAAGTACGATCATCAATAAGACCGTCCTGTTTGGTAAAATTCTGGAATTCATTTCCATCAAAGCGACTAACGCCATTGTCCCAGGTGGCGAACCAGATACACCCCTCGCTATCTTCGGCAATGTGTTCAATACGCATTCCGGCCAGGCCATTGGTCACAGAATAAGTCCGATAGGTACCCGTGCGGTCAAGTGGTTTGGTCATAGGAAGAACCTTGTGATATGGGTAAAAAAAACGGGTTTATACATTGAATTTCACACTTGAAAAAGAAACATAATATTAAATTTCACACTTGAAAACAGAAATAACAACGGAGACGTATTATGGTCTAAAAACTATAATACGTCTTTATAAGACCATATAAGGTCTTGTATAAGAGCCAATCCGACTATTCTGCGACGCTATGATATAGTCAGATTGGCTCTTTTTCTTTATAGAAAACAACCCTTTACGAATAAGCTCTTCGGAACAACGCTCGCATTGGCACGCTTTTTGCATTAAATACTGTCCTAATGCCATCATCATAACCGAAATCTGGATACAAGACTCAAGAAAATGGGAGGGCAACCTTTAATTTCGGCTGATGAGTGATGACCATCAGCGAACTCCCTTCGGGTTGTCCTCTCCTAATCAGGACGGATGAAAATGGTGTGATTGGTGTGGACTTGACCCGCAAGCATAAAATCAAGTTGCATTGTTCTACTTGGTGCTAAAGGAGTAGAAATGTTTTTGATCGGCCTTGACCCCATTTGGGTCACATTTATTGAAGGAGGGTGTAATAGTATGAGAAGGAGATGGGTGCTTATGACCGCTTTAGCGGTATTGGTATGTATGGGTTATGCCTCTGCGAACACGACACGTTCTGCGGACTTTGATGGAGATGGTCTCGTAGGTTTTTCCGACTTTTTGGCGTTTGTGGAGAAGTTTGGAGCGCGTCAAGGCGATGAGACATATCAAGCCCAATATGATCTGGATGGCAATGGTGTGATTGAATTTTCAGATTTTTTGGTATTTGTGGATTCATTTGGCACAGAAGTCCCTCCACCAGGCGTATCGGTATGCGACCGCACAGTTGCCGTACGCGACTCGATTATGGCACAAGTGCCTGTAAGCACTTGCGGCGATGTGACAGTGGCACATCTATCAGCCATAGATTCTCTGAGTCTATCTGATGCACGTCTCACAGAACTGAAGGCAGGGGATTTATCTGGTCTGACTTGTCTGACAAAGCTCAACCTGCAAGAGAATCGACTCAGTAGTCTGCCCGATGGCCTCTTTGATGATCTGACCGTGCTCAGCAGGCTCTATATGAGAGATAATCAACTGATGACAATTCCTTCCGAATTGTTCAGCCTTCCCAGTCTCACTTACCTGGACCTCAGTAGCAATCAGTTGGAGGGTGCGATTCCAGCAGCATTGGGTAAACTCTCCAATCTTGAGGTTTTGTGGCTCCAGGATAACACATCCTTGATGGGTGGAGTTACCCCGCTTCGGTGGAGAGTTTAGGGCTTGTGTATCAAGCCTGTGATAGATGCAACTTTTCATAAGCTATCGGCGCATAGTAGGCGATGGAAGAATGCCTGCGATGCGGATTATACCATCCTTCAATGTAGGAGAAGATAGCCAACCGCGCTTCCTTTTAGAAGTGAAGAAACCAGTAAAAGATGGCGAGAGTACAGGGAAGGAGATCAAGAATGACTGAGTATTTTTTGCAAATCACACTGCAATCGCCGCTAACCTCTGCCGCTGGTGAAGGGCGTGTGGGCGTGGTTGATCGCGATATAGCCTTTGACGACTTAGGATTACCCATTCTCCCTGGCAGGCGAATCAAAGGGTTATGGCGCGAAGCCTATCGCGATGTTGCCGATGCGTGGAAGTTATGCGGTGAATTCCCTATGCCAGTGGAGCATATTTTCGGTAATTCAGGACAAGGGGATGCTTGTCTATATATTGCCAATGCTGAATTACAAGAGGCGTCGTCTTTAAGAGAATGGTTGAGATATTTACAGCACCATAAAAAACTTTCCCCAGACGATGTTGTGGAGCATTTTGCCTCCGTGCGTGCCCAGACCGCTATTGACCGCAGGACAGGCGCAGCACTTGAGAATACACTCCGTCTCACCCGTACCTTGAAAGCAGATCTGGTATTTCAAGCGCGAGTAAGGTTCTTTGAGCCTCCTGGCAATGCGCTACTCAATTTTGCTGACTGTCAACGATTACGGACACCCGGAGGCGTGTTTTCCCGAGCGTAAGTTGGCTGACAATCTGGGGCTGAAGACCTCGGAACTCAAACTATGCAGTAGCTATACCCGCACTGAGATAATTGGCGGATATAATTCCCACCTGCGCCTCCCGCGTCAGCAATGGCCCGCTATCGCCTCTGGTAGTGTTTTTGTGTTTAAGGCTGAAAAAACACTTGATCAGGAACGTCTCTTGCAATTAGAACACAATGGCTTGTTGTTCTTGACTTTGCGCGACTTCTGGCATGGGCATGCTGCTCTGGGCGGAGAAACGAGCAATGGTCGTGGAACTCTCCAGGGTGTCAAAGCTGAGTTGCAATTGAAGCGGCGCAAATCGTCAAAGACTGAGTGGGAGTTTTCGCAGTATAATAGCGGTATGACTCTTGTCGGGTGTAGTGGTGATGCCTCATTCCTCGAATGTTGTGTGAAAAAAGCCCAATCTCCTCCTGAACATCCCGTTGGCAAAGCCGTTGTCTGAGAACGGAAGGCCTGACCAATGCACTAACAGAATACCATGTCCTGTGGGGTACTCAAAAGCAACCTGATACATCTCCCTGGGTACAATTGGTAGAAGACCGTGGAACGGAGATCTCGCTACCATTAGTAAACTTGGAATGTCATGATCTACCGCTACTTGGCGGCGGAATTATATCGGTTTTCGGGTTGCACGGACGATGGCGGTGGCTCCACATCCCTACCGGGGACAGCATCCGTCTCGTGAACGGCCTGGTTCCAGAGCACCGTGAAAATTGGTCCGTAGGGGCAGGTCTTGTGCCTGCCCGATTGTAGGGTTGGCATTTGACAATGTTTCTGGGCAGATATATCTTTTGACATCTACCTCTGTTTCACATGGATTTCTACAGAGAGGGTGTGATCCATGCGCTTCTTCAATACGAGCGGTCCTGTGGTGGCAGCAGATCATTACTGTATCCCGCCCCTAAAACGGCTGAACCTTGCCGATGTGCGCCGGCTTATCCGCGACAAACGCTACTTTGTCTTGCACGCGCCCCGGCAGACGGGCAAGACTTCGGCATTGTTGGCGCTGCGCGATTTGCTCAATGCCGAAGACGCCTATCGGTGTGTGTACGTCAATATCGAAGGTGGGCAGGCCGCACGCGAAGATGTGGAACAGGTGATGCGTACCATTCTGGGCGAACTGGCCTCCTGGGCGCGTTCGACACTGGGCGACGAATTTCTGGACGATATTTGGCCCGACATTCTATCAAAATACGGACCCCACGGCGCCCTGCGCGAAGCGTTGACGCGCTGGACCGAGGCGAACTCAAAACCCCTGGTACTGCTTATTGATGAGATCGATGCTCTGATTGGCGATTCGCTGCTGTCTGTGCTGCGGCAGTTGCGGGCTGGCTATGTCCGCCGCCCGGAGGGATTTCCACAGAGTGTGGTGCTGTGCGGGGTGCGCGATGTGCGCGATTACCGCATCCAATCAACTGCAGAGAACGCCCTCATCGCCGGTGGCAGTGCGTTCAATATCAAAGCGCGATCCCTGCGCCTCGGTGACTTCTCGCAAGATGAGGTAATTGCCCTGCTCGGGCAGCATACGGAGGAGACGGGACAGGCGTTCACCGCCGCCGCGCTGGAGACGGTCTGGACGCAGACACAAGGGCAACCCTATCTGGTGAATGCGCTGGCGGATGAGACCTGTTTCTATGGGGAAGCAGCAGAAGACCGCAGTATCGCGATCACCGCCGAGGCCATCCGAGAAGCGCAAGAGCAACTCATCCTGCGCCGAGAGACACACCTGGATCAGTTGGCCGACAAGCTCAAGGAAGACCGCGTGCGGCGCGTTGTCGAGCCACTCTTGAGCGGAGCCGAGGAGCGCCGCTTCATTGACCGCGACATAGAGTATGTGCGCGATCTCGGCCTGGTGGCTCAGGATCGTCCCGTGCGTATCGCCAATCCCATCTACGCCGAGGTCGTTCCCCGCGAACTGACGTGGGTGGTCCAGGAGGAGTTTGAGCAGGAAACTGCCTGGTATGTCACTGCTGATGGTAGCCTGGACGTGGTTGCACTGCTGACCGAGTTTCAGACCTTTTTCCGCGAACACTCAGAGCATTGGGTGACGCGGTTCCAATACCAGGAGGCGGGTCCTCAGTTGCTGTTGCAGGCGTTTTTGCAGCGCATTGTCAACAGCGGTGGGCGTATTGAACGGGAGTATGGTTTGGGACGTGGACGCACCGATCTGTTGATCTTATGGCCACAGGGCAATCAGACGCGCAAGATTGTGATTGAGTGCAAATTGCTCCACAAGAGTCTGGAACAGACCATTGCCGAGGGTCTGGAACAGACCGCGGAATACATGGATCGCTGCGATGCGGAGGCGGGTCATCTGGTGATTTTTGATCGGCGTGAAGACAGGCGTTGGGACGACAAGGTGTTCCACTTCCGCCGAACATCTATCAGCGGGGTAGAGATTGACGTATGGGGCATGTGATAGCTTCGGCCTGTATCGCAGATATGGTCCGTTCACCAGAATTGGACTTGACCCGCTCTGGTGTATGACATTATCAATTAATAGAAAATCGTTTTGTTTTATTTATTGCGCCCGCTGGCTGTTACTTTGAACGACCGCGACATTTACAATATAGTGTTCATCTGAGCACCATCACTATAAATACCTACCAAAATGCCCTGTGTTCTTCAGGGCATTTTTTGTGTGAATTTCTCTGTAATCCCCCTGTCTCATTTCTATCCTAACTGTGTCATATGACACACCAACTGTTTCAAATGAAACAGTTTTCGGCATGTCTGTTTTTCGTCATTTTTTAAAAACACGCTCTCCTGCAAGCACTTACGAATTTTTCGGCTTGTTTGGCACGATTTTTGCACTATATACAGGGCACGAGATCAAAATTTTCAGTTCCAAACCCATTCAGGAGGGCGTTTCTCATGGTTCACCAGTCACTCGCAACCCGTCCAGCAGTACCGTCCCGTACAGTCCCACCAGAAACCCATCCCACACCCGACGTCCTCGATGTCTTCGGATCCAGAGACAATGTGATTCGGGCGCACTTTCAGCGCGTTCTCGGTCTCTCTGCGCCGGCGATGATTGCCGACAACGGGTTTTGGATAACGTTCATCGCGGCGATCTTCCTGGCACCGCTTCTCGAGACGCTGATGAGTAAACGACCGCCCGCAAAGCGGGTGACTTTTTGTCTCGGTCGGAGGTCGAACAAAAAGGATGCGAAGCATCGTCGTTTTCCGTGAGCGGCGGTGTTTTTTTCCCATACTGAGCACGGGGTTTTAACCCCACCGATAGATTCCGCCGCGAACAACCCAATACGAATTATGTCAGGTACGTCCCCAATACCGTAGAAAGAATGTGTTAATCCATTAACCCATAGAGTTGCTTATGACATCACGATCATCCATACAGAAACTCCCCAAAGCGCTCGCGCAAGACGAGCTTGAAGCACTCCAATCCGTACGCATGAACCCGCGCGATCGCGCGCTTATCGCCGTGCTCTCGCGGTGTGGACTGCGCGTATCCGAAGCGTGTTCACTCACGGTTGACAATATCCATTGGTCAACGGGCACACCGAGCCTTCGCTTCACGGGCAAACGCAACAAAGAGCGGGTTGTCCCGATGAACCTCGAGGTGCAGGACGTGCTCCGCGAGTGGCTGGAGTCCCGTCATTTTTCGGATTCTCCTTATGTCTTTTGCAATCTCCGCAACGGACAACGTCTCAGCCGCAAGACCGTGTGGGCAGCCATGAAGACCTACGCGCAGCGCGCGGGGATCCGCCACGTTCATCCGCACATGCTCAGGCACACTTTCGGCACGGACCTGGCAGATCGAAATGTACCGGTCGAGCGCATCAAAGATCTGATGGGGCATGCGTCCATCGAGACGTCGTCCATCTACATTTCTGTGAGTGCCGAACAAAAGCGACATTCTGTTGACCGCATCGACCGCAGGTCGTGGTTGTCGCGGTGGTGGTCGCGGCAGAAGAACCGCGATTACAGATTTTTTGTTCAGCCGAGAAAGCAGTTGCATATCGGGGTCCTACAGACAGTGGGACGCGACAAAGAATTGCGCCAGCTCAAAGACAACTTGAGTAAGAGTATTGATACGCTGGTGCTCGGCCCGATCGGCGTGGGCAAAAGTCATTTGCTCGCACTGCTCGAGGCTGAAAACGCGCTCGTGGTGAAGACGCTTTCACCGGCGAAAGAGAGCCTGATAAATATTGCAGAGGAGCTGCACAAAATAGGAAGGCTATGTCCGGACGGTCCGGACAAAGAGGAAGGGGAGAGGCCCCGGGCACGGCAACGGCAAGAAGAGATGAAGGGGGAGACTCTGATTGCTGATGTTGGGGCAGATCAAGACAACAATCAATCACACATAGCCGAAGGAGGTGATGCTATTGAAACAGATCATTCAGTTCCCAATATCGCGCCCGGGGCATCCATTCCCTTTGAAACAATCAAAAAGCAACACACCCGCACGACCATCCAGGGCTGGACAGATATGGTGCTCGGCTCGGTGAAGAAAAATGAGTTCGTGCTGATTGTGGATGATCTATCCGATATGACCGCCTCCGTCGGGCGGTTGATCGACAAACTCAACCGCAAGTTTACCATTATCGCGGCCCTGCCAGAAGTACGGAGGTCCTACGAGAAACACTTCTGGAAGTTCGACCGCGTAGAAATAGAGCGCTTATCTACTGCGGACGCGAAAAAACTCATCCGTCTGTGTACTGCTGGCGCCAATATAGAAGACTACCGAATGACTGAGACGAATATCTTGCAGCAGAGTGCTGGCAATCCGCGCGCCATTATTGAGATTGTGGAACGGTTTCGCAAAGAACCGGCGGTAACCCGATCCGTGGTGCGAGATGTGTTGCATACGGGCGCGCGAAACCAGATCGATCTTACGTTCGCCGTGGTGCTGCTTCTGCTGGCTGTGGTCGCAGCGCGATTCTTCATGCGCGGTATCGGAAGCATGGAGGGCTATGTGCTGGCAGGTATTGGCAGTGCGCTTTTGGTGGGCATTCGATTTTTCATGTACAGGTTCAACCGATGACTGCACCTACACACATCGCATTTGGGCTGCTCACTGTGGCGAGCTCCTTCTCGCTCTTTTCCATGTCCATCCACCGCAATCTTCCCGCGATTGCATGCGCGATCATAGGGAGTCTGCTTCCGGATGTAGATTCGCCGAGAAGTTATATTGGCCGGGTGATGCCCTTTGCTTCTATTCCGATTGAGCGACGATGGGGGCACCGGACGATTACGCATTCGATGCTCTGTATGCTCGCTCTATCGGTTGTCACCTTGCCCTTGCTTGTCTGGCAAACCGCATGTTATACAGCCATACTATTAGGGTATATGAGCCACCTGATCGCCGATAGTGCAACCAAAAGCGGCGTGCCTTTGTTTTATCCCCATCCCGCGGTTTGTGTTTTTCCAGGCAGTGCGAAGTACAGGGTCAAAACCGGATCCCTCCTGGGGGAGGGTACTGTATTGGCTGTGTTTGTCATACTGCTCCTATTGTTCATGCCCATATCGACTATGGGCGGTATCTGGCGGTCGTTCAGATATCTGATGGCGACGCCTTCGGCTGCTTATGCAGATTATCGGAGCGCCAATACAGAAACCTATTTGAATTTTGAAGGACAATGGCGACACACGCGGGAGAAGGTAAGTGGAAAAGCTCTGATTCTCGATGCCAGGCCCGCGTGGTTCTGGATCTTTTTCGATGGGCGGGTTCTGACGTGCGGAGAACACGGTGCGATTTTGCCGGATAAGGTGCGCGTGGAGGAGACGGATCGCCCCGTGAGAATACAGGCGCTCCGGTTGAAAGGCGAGACCTATCGGGAACTGGTGGATCAGATCCAGGAAAACAGTTTTGTCTCTGGACTGCTCGAGGCAGATGCTTCTTTTGAAGTTGAGGAGGAAGACGCTCCGAGCAGTGCCGTCAGTTTCACTACCCGAAAAATTGAATTCAATTTTGCCCAAAAAAAGGAGATTTTGCGGTTTCAGCCTATTTTAAGAGGCCTTTCACAACGCATAAAAGATTTGTTAAGGCAGAAGCAAGAGGTTTTTGAAAAACTGGAGGACCTGAAAATGGCTTATCCGCCCGTTCACTATCTGAAACTGGAACAAGTTGAGAGAGAACTGGCGGATAAGGAGAAAGAGATTGAGGCTCTGAAACGCAAAAACGTACGATTCTGGGGTGTGTTACGTATTCGCCTGATAGGAGATCAACTATGATATACAACGCGATGTTTCTGTGCGGTCTGTTCCTCATGTTCATTGCCGCAAGGGCCAATGCAGAAGAATTGATGTTGAGAGCACCTTTAGTATCTGCGCGATCGGCAACTGTCTATGCTGGGATGAACGCGCGGATGCAGCAGGTCAATTTCGAGGTGGGAGACCGGGTGGTCAAAGGGGATACCCTCATGGTATTATCCCGCCGAGATTTGCGCGTGAAGGAAGTCGCGGCTCGAATTGCACTGAAGAAGGCCCAGACTCTGCAAGCGCGATTGGAAGTGTTGCACGATAAGAAGCTGATCAGTGACCAGCAGCTCGAAAATGTCCGATTCGATGCCGAGGTCGCACACTATAACTGGGTCGCCGCGCGTATGGAACTGGACAGAACCGCAATCATCGCACCCCAGGACGGGATGGTGGTCGAGGTCAATGTAAAGGCAGGTGACTGGGTACTGGCTTACACCGCGGTCGCGCGGGTGATTGACCCTGTGGATCTTCAGGTGTTTATGTTTGTGCCCGAGGGTAGGCTGAACGCGATTCATAAGAATATGCCGCTGTCTGCCGTGCTGACCGCTGGCGGAAAGCGCGCGCTGCCCGGGCGCATTGTCGGGATCAGTCCTGTTATTGATCCGGAAAATGGGACGTGTAAAGTAACGGGTCTTTTTTTAAATGCGGGAAAGCATGTCAGACCCGGCGCCCTGGTCAATGTGACTATCGGGAGGTAAAAAATATGTTTCTCATGCATAAGAAGTTGTCTTATTTTTTATGTCATGAGCATTTACAGATGATCAATGACAGGAGAGATATCATGCGGGGAATCATCAGTAGCTTTTCCGTTCTATTTTTGTTGGGATTTTCCACAGGTACATCCGCTCAGGTTTCGCAGGAGAAAGAGGCTACTTTTGAGCCGCCGGAGATGGTGGTGATTCCTGCGGGAAGTTTTAAGATGGGGTGCGTATCGGGAAGAAGTTGTAATAATAGCGAGAGGCCAGTGCATGAAGTAACGATTGAGTCGTTCGCGCTTTCGAAGTACGAGGTGACATTTGAGGAGTACGATCTCTTCACGGATGCGACGGGGCGCGAGCGAGCAGACGACCGGGGTTTCGGCCGGGGGCAGCGTCCCGTGGTCAATATCACCTGGGATGATGCGGTGGCGTACACAGCGTGGTTATCGAAGCAGACGGGAAAGAATTATCGTTTGCCAAGCGAAGCAGAGTGGGAGTATGCGGCGCGCGCGGGAACAGTGACGAGGTATAGCTGGGGGCATAATCTTGGTCACAACCGCGCCAACTGCAATGGGTGCGGCAGTCAGTGGGATAACGAGATGTCAGCACCTGTGGGATCGTTCGAGGCCAATGCCTGGGGCCTTCACGATATGCACGGCAATGTGTGGGAATGGACTCAGGATCGTTATAATAATAGATATGTGGGCGCACCCAATGACGGGTCTGCGTGGGAGGTCGGCGATTCTACTGCGCGCGTGGTGCGCGGCGGTGCCTGGTACCTGGAAGGATATTTCCTTCGCTCGGCTGCTCGCGATCAACACAGAACCTTTGCCGGGAGCCTTTATGTGGGGTTTCGGGTTGCACAGAGTTTGTAATGCGAATTTAAAAGCAACCTGCTATGCTGACTGTTCGGGACGGCACAGGGACCGTCCCCTACGATGATATTATTAATCCAGTGAAAAAACAAAAAGGGTGTGAACACTGAAAGTTCACACCCTTTTATTATTGGAACTTGTACTGAAAAATTACGTCTGTATATGGTTAAAAAAAATGGTGGCTCCCGGCGGAATCGAACCACCGACACAAGGATTTTCAGTCCTCTGCTCTACCAACTGAGCTAGGGAGCCATCATCTTTCTCGATAAGACGACCAAATTTAACAAAACGACTAATTGGTGTCAAGGTTCTTGCTTACGTTTTTTCTCAAACAGAAATGATGTTGCGCTATGTGCAGGATTACAATTATAAACATATAAACCATTTGACAAATGCAAGGGGCAAGGGTTAATTATCCCCGCACATTTTTTAAGGGATTTTACCTTGTATTGCGAAAATCACGCCAATGGCTCTTGATATACAAAATATTCAGACAGAAGCAGATGATGCGAGTTCACAACCCGCAGTAACACTGCGCGCTGTGGGATTGGGCGTTTTTCTCGTCATTGCCCTCGATCTGTTGGCTATGTATGTACGCTATGTCTTGCACGCTTCGCTGATGACGTATAGCCACATTCCAATGGCCATGCTGATCATTTTGATGATTCTGATGATCGGGCTTGCCATTGTTGCCAAAATGACCGGCTGGGTTCTTTCAAAAGGCGAATGGCATGCAATATTGGCGATGGGCCTTGTGGGCGCAGCACTGCCGTGTTTTGGAATGACGGGTTATTTGATCGGCTATATTACGGCACCTTATTATTTTGCGACGGAAGAAAATCAGTGGGCTGAGCACTTGCACCCGCATTTGCCCAACTGGCTCTTGCCGAGCCACGAGGGCAATGCCGTTGCGTGGTTTTACGAAGGCTTGCCGAGTGGTGCTACTATCCCCTGGGGCGTGTGGATATTGCCCCTGTTCTGGTGGACGACGGTTGTGGCGGCGGCTTTTTTAATGCTGGCCTGTGTGGCCACTGTTTTTAGAAAACAATGGGTGCAAAACGAACGCCTGGTTTTTCCCGCAATGGCGCCGTTGATCGATATGGCTTCTGAACCGGGCGATGGTGAGGGATGGTTGCCCGAGTTTATGCGCAATCGCTTGTTCTGGATCGGATTTGCCATTGCGTTTGGGGTGCTGGCCTGGAATTGTATCAATTACTTTTTGCCGGGCTTTCCGCGTTTTCCCATTTATCGGTCGCGCTGGTACTGGATAGATCGCCAATTGCCGCCTATCAGGGGATACTTTGGCATTTTTACCATTCTTTTTTCTTATTTTGCCAGCCTGGATGTTCTGTTTTCCATCTGGTTTTTTGATCTGGTGTTCATCTTTGAAGGTGGCCAGCTCACTAAGTGGGGCTATAAAGCCACCACGCCTTATTATCGCACGGGAGTGTATTACTGGCAGACTTTTGGAGCCTTTGTCGTTTTTGTGGGTTCGACATTCTGGGTAGCGAGAAAACATTTGCGCGATGTGTTGATGAAGGCTCTCGGGAGGGATCCCACAGTGGATGACTCCCAGGAATTGATGTCCTATCGCGCCGCTTGTATCGGTTTGCTGTGCAGCATAGCGTATTTGTTTATCTGGCTGACGCAGATGAATTTCGATCCGTTTAAAGGATTTTTATATATTCTGGCAGCGATTTTTGTCTATACGGGTATGGCGAAGATCCTCGCCGATACCGGCATGCCATTTGCGAGCAAACCCATTGGGTCATGGAGTATGGTCGCATCGTTTTATGGAAGGCGCAATATCTCGCTTTCCACCCTCGTCTCTTTTCGCTTTTCTGCACTGATTAACGAGAATTTTAAGGGCTTGTTTATGCCCGCGCTTTCCCATGCCGGGCGTGTTTCCGAGGGTGTTCCCGGCAATCAGCGGCGGCGGTTGATGGGGGCGCTTGGACTGGTATTTATGGTCAGCTTGCTGTTTAATATGTTGTTTACCGTGTGGTTGGGTTACGATCAAGGGGCTTATAATTTCAACAGTTGGGAGATCACGCGGGCAGCCGAACGCCATTTTCAGAGCACGGTTGATGCGATCAAAAAACCTGACGAGCCGCCATTTTATGAGGAACATCCCGAACAAGCGGTATTTTTGGGCATTGGCGGTCTGCTGATGGCTGGATTGATCTATATGCGCTATCGCTTTGTGTGGTGGCCGCTGCATCCCGTGGGGTTGGCGATTTCGGGTTCTTATCTGGCCCGACGCACCAGCTTTACAACTTTTCTGGCTTGGTTGATTAAGTTTGTAATCATAAAAGTAGGCGGGCCAACGGTTTATCGCAAATCGAGACCCCTGTTCATCGGTTTGCTCGTCGGATATATTCTCGGCGTGGCTTTGTCATTGGGTATCGACATGATCTGGTTCCCTGAACGCGGACATTGGGTACATCGCTATGGATAAATATTATAAGCACATCACCTGGAGTCTTATCGTCCTGGGGATTTTTGTTACGGCACTCCTGATTGCCGGTCCCTATCGCGTAAATCCCCATATAGCTGCTCTATTGGGATTGGAAGTGCCCAGCGAGGTTCCGCCCGTACCCGTTCCTCGTGCAGAAGAAGTGGGTACACGGGTTTTGGATGCTGTGCGCGAAGATGGGATTCGCACGCTGATGGATCAGTTTGTGCGCTACGATTCACGCGTAGTGGGTTATTCCGGCCATGAAAAAGCCGCGGATTTTATAGAATCTGAGTTTCGGCGTTTTGGCATGGAAGACGTAGAAGCCGAGACGTATGGCGTGGCCGTGCCCATAGACCAGGGCGGCAGCTTAATGGTGGAAGATACAGGCGAGGTTTTTACCATTCACGGTTTGTGGCCCAATCTGGTCAAGACGACCACCTTGCCCGCAGGTGGCGTGCGGGGGCATCTCTTGTGGGGAGGCACTGGCGATGTGTCGGAATTTAATGGGCGCGATATAGAGGGCGCGGTGGTGTTGATGGAATTTAATTCGTGGAACAACTGGCTCAATGCCGCCATGCTCGGCGCACAGCAGATTGTATTTATCGAACCCGATTCCACATTTACCGCGCAGGCAGAGACCAAATTTTTGCAGGTGCCCAATAGTGTTGAGCGTTTTTGGATCGATAAGGCAAGTGGCGAAAAGCTGAAGGAATTGATTGCGCAAAAGGATGAGGTCAATGTCACTTTGAAGGCGCGAATGGATTGGGAAAAGAAAGAGACCCGGAATATTTTGGGCTGGATTCGCGGAATCGATCCCGTATTGAGCGAAAAAATCGTGGTGATCAATACGTATTACGATGCGATGTCTGTAGTACCAGCACTCGCGCCAGGCGCTGAGATGGCAGGTGGGATTGTGGGCCTGATGAAGTTGGCCGAATATTTCAGCAAGTACCCGCCCAAACACACGCTTTTGTTTCTCGCATCTTCTGGGCATCATCTCGGCTTTAGAGGTATTTGCGATTTTTTGAGCAGACATTCGCGGAAAGAAAAGCATTTTGCCGCATTGATGACTGAACCTCTCGAATTGCCGCTGTTCATTTCTCTGGATTTGACGAGTCAGACAGATGAAATCGGGGTTTGGAACAGCACGCGCAATTATTATTACAAGCGTTTCTTCACGCCATTTGGCAAATCGCTTGTGCATTATTCAGAGGCGATAGCCGAGCGCTTTGACCTGGACCCCGCCGATGCCCTCATCGATGGAATCAATCCCAAAGGCGGCATGAACTGGGATATGTATATTCCGGGAAAAGTCCTGAAGACAGATGGTGAGGTCGTTTTGGAAGCTGGCACGCCAGCGCTATCGCTCATTACGGTCAACGATGCGCGTTTTAGAGTAGATACTCCGCTGGATAAACCCGAACATGTGAATTTCAAAAATCTCACCGGGCAGATACGCCTGCTTGCCGGCGTGCTTGACCTCGGGTTAAATTCCGAAGATTTTTTGCCCGATTACAAGCTGGATCCCGACGATCGCATGCGCGGGTTGCAGGGTTTCGTGCGCACATTTCCCCGCCTGAGCATTACACCTGATCGCCCCCGTCCCGGTGCTGTGGCTTCGCTGCGAATGGGCAATGACAAATCGATTAAAGGCGTGCGCCGCGTCTATTACGATATTGCCGATGAAAATGGCGAATTTTACATGCCGGGCATTGCCGAACGCCGTGTGGATGTGAAGGCTTTTTATATGGATCCAGAAAGCGGCGAGATCACATACGCACCCAATCACGGCCGCCAGGCGCGCATATACCGGGGCGAGTTTAATATGGACTGGTGGATATCCAAGCGCACGCGGATTTTGTTCCCGTGTGTTGCAACGGATTTTTACGATACAGTCGATCCCCGTTATCTCACCAAGTTGTCGAGCATCAGTGTGCTCGGTCCCGGCAATACTGCGCCACAGGAATACGGCTATGCCATTGGTTTTGGTCCAGAAGAACCGGTGGGAACCATTTTTACAACGCCGGGCGAACGAATCAAAATTGTGATGCGGGAGCGAGAGATCGGCGTGCGCTATTTGTTGTTGAACTCAAAGAGCGCGGAAAGTGTGGAAGTCGCGCGCGGCGATGGGTTTCAGATTTTGCAACACGGGGGGGCGTTTATTCGCTCTTCGTTTCAGGCCGCAAAAGATATGTGGACACTGAACGAGGCGCGGATGCGCGAATTGGAGAAGTATTCGATTGAGAACCAGCGGATGACCAATTTGCACGATCAGGCCAAATACCATCTGGATTTGGCCGAAGAAGCGATGAAAGATAGGAAATGGGATTTGTTTGTCAAACACACGCGCGCGGGCATGGGCCTCGAATCGCGCGCCTATCCAGACGTAAAATCAACGCAAAACGATGTAATTCGAGGCGTGATTTTCTTTATGCTGCTGGTTATTCCGTGTGCGTTTTTTGTCGAGCGGTTGCTTTTTACCTTTTCCGATATCCGGGTGCAAATCGGCGGTTTTAGCGTGGTTTTTGTGGTGATCTGGACCGTTCTCGCGCAGGTGCATCCCGCTTTTGATCTCTCCAATCCATTTGTGATTTTGCTGGCTTTTGTGATTCTGGCACTGGCGGTTTTTGTGATTTCCATTGTGTCGGGGCGGTTTCACGACAATATCCGTCAACTGCGCACAGAAGAGGTGTTGTTGCACGATACGGATGTGGGGCGTATAAGTGCTTCAGTGGCAGCATTTCAGTTGGGTATTGCGAATATGAAAAAGCGCAAAATGCGCACCAGCCTGACATTTGTCACGCTGGTCTTATTGACATTTACGGTGTTGTCCTTTACGTCGATTAAGACGACGCTCGATTTTCATCAACTTCCGCTGGATGATACCGAAGGCAAGTATCCGGGGCTGTTGATCCGCAGCCAATTCTGGGGGCCGCTGGAGGATACGGCTTATGATTATGCCCGCATCAATTTTTTTGATCAGGGTGAGATCGCGCCGCGCAGTTGGTATGTTACGCGGGACCTGAAAAAGACGCCTATTGAAACGCCGGAAAAAACGACCAAAGTGCTGGGAATAGTGGGACTATCAGTCAATGAACCCGCGGTCACGGGGATCGATACCTTGTTGAGCCATGGGCGGTGGTTTGAAGAGGGTGAGATCGCGTGTATTTTGCCTGGCAAAATAGCCGGATTGCTCAAAGTGGAACCTGAAGATGTCGGCAAAAAGAGCGTGCGCTTATTTGGCAAACAGTTGAAAGTCGTGGGTTTGATCGATGCGGAAAAAATGCGCGATCTCAAGGACCTGGATGGCGAGATATTGAGTCCGGCAGATTTTAAGCTGACGGATGATGAAATTATCTCTCAGATGACTCAGCGGGAGAGTCGCGAAAAACAGGGTCTGGAACAGCCTCAGCTCGAGAACATGCCATTCGAGCATATAGATCCGGACGATATTGCCATTATTCCCTATAAGATATTGCGCGAAGTGGGCAGTCCACTGCAATCTGTGGCAATTCGTTTGCACGAAGATGTAAATGTCGAAGAACAGGTCAAAGAATACGTGTCGCGGTTGTCGGTGGTTGTGTACGCGGGTATTCCAGGGGAAGACGGCAAAATCGAGGTGTCAATTTACAGTTCGCTGGGATGGGGGCCATTGCCCGGCCTTGCCAATTTGTTTGTTCCCATTCTGGTGGCTGCACTAATTGTGCTGAATACGATGATGGGGTCGGTGTACGAGCGCTTCCGCGAGATTGGTATTTATTCTGCCGTGGGGTTGGCACCTGTACACATCTCTTTTTTGTTTATTGCCGAAGCGTGCGTTTACGCTGTATTGGGTACTGTATCGGGGTATTTGCTCGGTCAAGGAGTGATCAAAGTTTTGTTGTGGCAGGGGTGGTTGCAAGGGCTTAATGTGAATTACTCGGCATTGTCAACGGTTATTTCTTCAGCTCTGGTGATGGTCGTGGTTTTGATTTCGTCGCTCTATCCCGCGCGTCAGGCGGCACTTATGGCTGTGCCCGATGTGACGCGCCGCTGGAGGTTGCCCGATCCGGAAGGCGATCACTGGCATTTTGAGTTTCCATTTACCGTAGGTGGTAAAGACGTGTTTGGGCTGTCGGTATTTCTGGTGGATTATTTCGAGTCGCACATGGGCGAGTCCATGGGCGCGTTTTATACAGATGGTGCGCGGTTTGGTTCTGTTGAAGCAGAAACCGGGTCGGGCTATACGATTGATACGACAATCTGGTTAGCGCCTTATGATTTGGGGGTGAGTCAACAGGTGCATTTTGAAGCCGTGCCCATAGGTGAGCACAATATTTTTGCGATGACGCTGACAATAGATCGGATTTCGGGTGATGTGGCATCGTGGCGGCGGGGCAATCAGGGTTTTATGAACGCCCTTCGCAAACAGTTTTTGATCTGGCGAACAGTTGATCCAACGAATCGCGCCAAATACACAGAAAAAGGGCGAGAGTTGCTGGCAGCACCCACAGCAGTGGTCAATGCATAGTATCTATACACGGGACAATCTATGGCTTTAGGCAATCTTTTAAGACGCAACAAAGACAAACCACCAAAGAAAAATACGCAGTTTGAAGAGATCGAAGAGTACCGCGATCTGCTCCAAACGCCCGACGAATTTGCCGATGGCTTTAATGCAAAGACCATTGTGGGTGCATTATTTGTGTCGATTGTGATGGTACCCGGCAATATTTATCTGGAACTGATGATCGGCGGCTCCATTGGCGCGGCGGCGCAGTGGGTCACGATTATTTTGTTCATCGAATTGGCAAAGCGCTCGTTTACTGTACTCAAGCGACAGGAAATTTATCTGCTGTATTATGTGACGATTGCGCTGGTCAACCGGGAGTCCAATGCCTTTGAAGGTCTATTGTGGAATCAGTATTTTGTGCAGTCGCCCGCAGTTGTGCAATTTGGCATACAAAAGGCATTGGGCGAATTGTGGTGGTTCGCGCCAAAGGCAAATTCCGAGGCGCTGATCGAGCGCACGTTTTTACACGCTGATTGGTTTTGGCCCATTGCATTGCTGATACTGGGCACGATTATGGGACGCATTGCCTGGTTTTCCGCCAGTTATGTGCTGTTCCGCATTACGTCCGATTACGAGAAGTTGCCTTTTCCATTTGCACCCATTGCCGCACAGGGGGCTATGGCATTGGCAGAAGAAAGCAGTGGGGATATTACATGGCGTTGGCGCATGTTTTCTGTTGGTGCGGTGATCGGCCTGGTGTGGGGAATGCTTTATGTAGCTGTGCCGGCTATTACGGGTGCGTTTATGGAACAACCCGTACAGCTTATCCCGATTCCATTTGTCGATTTCACGCAATATACGGGATATTTTTTGCCCGCTACCCCGCTGGGCTTCACCCTGCATCTGGGACCCATTTTTGCGGGTTTTCTCGCCCCATTCTGGGCCGTGATGGGAGCCTTTATTGGGGTGATGATCCATACAATTGCAAGCCCCATTTTACACCATTATGGATTTATGCCCCACTGGTTTATGGGGATGGATACTATCCAGACGCACTTTGTGACGGGCATTGATTTCTGGATGAGCTTTGGCATTGGCATTACATTTGCCATTACTGTTATCGGGTTTTATCAGGTGTGGCGCGGGGTGCGAACCGCCCGGATTGAAAAGACAGAGACGGGATCGTGGGAGACACCACCTGGGCGGGGCGATTTCAGGATTTGGATTTGCGTGGTGTTGTTTTGTATAGCGAGTTTGTACACTATTGTTCTGTCAAAAATTCTTTTTCCGCAACTGGTCACCATCACCCTGCTTATCTTTTTCTTTATCTTTGCTTTTGTGTACACGCCCCTCATTTCATTTGTCAACGCCCGTTTAGACGGTATGGTGGGGCAAAACGTGAGTATCCCGTACATTAAGCAAGCTACCATTTTTTTGAGTGGTTTCCGGGGGATTGAGATCTGGTTTGTGGATTTTGGCCTGGACAACTATGGCGCGGCGGCGCAGCGCTTCAGAGAGATCGAGTTGACGGGTACCAAATTTACGAGCATTTTGAAGGCCGAGATCTTTATGGTGCCTCTGGTTTTTCTAACCAGTTTTATGTACTGGTCCTATATCTGGAAACTCGCACCCATTCCTTCCGACGCATATCCTTATGTGCAATTGTTCTGGCCGTTGAACGCCCTCCAGCGGTGTGTGTGGATTACGAGTACCATGCGCGGGGAAGTTGACTATTCTCAAGAGGGCACTGTGACGTGGACGCCGGCGAATTTGTCGAATAATGCGTGGTGGTACTGGCGGGTGCGGGCAACGTCTGATGATCCGGATAGTGTACCCGATGAAGAGCGCAGGTATGGCCCGTGGTCTAAAACTGCCTATTTTTATACCAATTTTGATGATGTACAGCGCCCGCCATACTCGCCCGCAACGCTGAGTCGCGCTCCGCCCGATATTTCCGATGCTCTGACCCAGGGGTTGCCTTTTGCACCAGAAATACGCAGTGCGGACGATGGCGCGCACCTGAATACGCCCAATCCAGAAATGGTCATTTCCCGGGCGATGGATCCTCAGGATCGAGAATTGTTCTATCAATACGAGATCGATCAGGTGCCTTCTTTTGACGGGGCATTTTTGCAGTCGTCGGATGATAAGCCCATTTTGTTCGAGGCTCTGAAACCCTGGGTTATTGGCACCGGATTTGCCGTTGGACTTATATTCTTCATTGTTTTGTCCATATTTGGGTTGCCCATTTTGCTCATCTTTGGTTATATACGCAGTTTGACCAGTATTCCGCATTTTATGATCACTGAGATCATTGGCGCGCTAATTGCTCGCTACTATTTTTGGAAGCGTTTTGGCAAGCAACAATGGCGCATTTATGCAGCGGTGTTGATGGTCGGCTTTTCCGTGGGTATGGCCCTCGTGGGCATGGCATCGGTGTCTATTGCCATGATCCAGAAGTCGGTATCGGTCTTATTGTTCTAATCGCAAAGGGTTTATTTTAATAACGAAAATCCGTTGGTGGTTGTGCATGCCAGCGGATTTTTTTTTAGAGGGAATTATGGCTGATGATCGTTTTTTAGTTACGGGTGCATTGGGGTGTATTGGTGCCTGGGCTGTGCATAACCTCGTGCGCGAAGAGGTGCCGGTCACGGTAT
Organism: Candidatus Latescibacterota bacterium; assembly: GCA_965205975.1. Taxonomy (GTDB): domain Bacteria; phylum Latescibacterota; class UBA2968; order UBA2968; family UBA2968; genus VXRD01. The sequence goes on along the minus strand of OZ242195.1, from coordinate 1,561,003 downwards.
TTGATCTGGCGACAGAGCCTCAGCGGTTGCAATTGTTGCTGTCAGATGACGAACTGGCGCAGGTAAATTTTGTCGCAGGCGATATTGCGGATTTGCCCGCTTTTGAACGGGCGTTAGACGATAATGAGATTACGCATGTCATTCATCTGGCTGGGCTTCAAGTGCCGTTTTGCAAAGCCGATCCTCCGCTCGGCGCGCGCGTCAATGTGGTGGGTACTGCAAATGTTTTTGAAGCTGTGAAACGCCGGCAAGAGCGCATTGGCAAAGTGGTCTATGCAAGCTCTGTCGCTGTTTTTGGCGCGCCCGAAGACTACGAACCGGGTGCTGTGATGCAAGACGATTCCTCGCTGATGCCCCATACGCATTACGGCGTGTACAAACAGGCGAATGAGGGAACCGCGCATGTGTATTGGCTCGATGAAGAGGTGTCTTCTATCGGTTTTCGGCCCTATGTGGTCTATGGGGTGGGGCGCGATCAGGGTATTACTTCAACGCCAACGACGGCCATGCTCGCAGCCGCTGCGAACTTGCCCTATCACATTTCTTATGGCGGGCGCACGGTTTTTCAATATGCCGATGATACGGCGCGCGCGTTTATTCAGGCTGCACGGGCTGATTACGCTGGTGCTGGGGCGTTTAATTTGGGTGGATTTGCTCCCGATATGCAGGATGTGAAAGATGCGATTGATCGGGTAGCACCCGAGGCAGCGGATAAGATCACATTTGAAGATATCCAGTTGCCGTTTCCTCAGGAAGTCGATGGGAGTGGATTAGAGGCTGCGATTGGCACAGTGACTCACAAGCCGCTGACAGAAGGCGTGGCCGAAACTGTGGCGCTGTTTCGCGAATTGATTGCTGCGGAAAAAATTGATGCCGAAACGTATATTGCAGAGCGATCGTGAGGATAGATATGGCTGATCAATACGATGTATTGATAACTGGTGGTACGGTGATAGATCCGGCTAATGGCGTGCATGGCGCATTGGATGTGGCGTTGAAGGATGGCGTGGTGGCAGCTATTGGGCGCGATATGTGTGAGGCCGATTCAGTAATTGATGCAAGCGAGTGTCTCGTAATGCCGGGGCTGATTGATTTGCATACCCATGTGTACAAAGATGTATCGAGTTTTGGCATAGAGGCCGATGATTTGTGCCCGCGCACGGGTGTGACAACGAGCGTGGATACGGGGACAGCGGGATGGATTAATTATCGCGGATTGGAACGCTATGTGATCGAGCCTTCTTCAACGCGCATTTTGGCCTATGTCAATCTGTCGGGTGTTGGTTTGCCCTGGCGGCGCGGCGAGATGGTGTATGAAGGCTATGTGTCGGCCAGCGAGTGCGCACAAGTGGTTTTGAATCACCCGAAAACAGCATTGGGCGTTAAGGTGCGTTTGTACAAAGGTGTGGGCGGCGATGCGGATATACGCGATTTGTTGCAAATTGCCCTGGAGGCTGCCAATCGGTGCGAAAAACCCCTGATGGTTCATATCAGCAATGCCGATGTGCCTTTGCGTGACCTGATTCAGCCTTTGCGCCCGGGCGATATTGTGACCCATTGTTTTCACGGGACACAGCCCGCGTCGATTATCGACAATCGGGGAAAGGTGATTTCTGAGGCGTGGGATGCGCGCGATCGCGGGGTGATTTTTGACATTGGTCACGGGTTGGGCAGTTTTAGTTACGATGTGGGACGCGCAGCTATGGAAGATGGTTTTCCGCCCGATACCATCAGCAGTGATATCCATTCGTATAATATCAATGGTCCCGTTTACGATTTGCCGACGACGATGTCCAAGTTTCTGAATTTGGGCATGTCGCTCAAGGAAGTGATTCAACGCTCAACCATTGAACCGGCACAGGTGATTGATCGAGAGGATGATCTCGGGCACCTGGGTCTTGGTGCTGCGGGTGATGTCTCTGTATTTGAATTGGAAAATGGGACATTTGAGTTGACCGATTCGATGCAGCAGGTGTTGATGGGGGAGCAGCGATTGGTTTGTCGCGCGTCTGTTCGCAATGGGAAGATCTGGTGGCAGGAGTGAATAATTAACTCAAGGAGTTTGTTATGCCCGATAAAAATGGGTTGGTAAATCCGTTTGTTTTATCTGATGGCGATGGTTATATGTGGCTGAAGGGAAATTTGCACAGCCATTCGACAAATTCGGATGGGAAGGTTTCCCCCCAAGAACGCGTGGATGGGTATGTCCATCAGGGTTATGATTATTTATGCGTATCCGATCACAACAATATCACATTTGTCGAAACGCTGACCTGTCCTGAAAATTTTACGCTTATTCAGGGTGCTGAATTGCATCCCGATAATCCCTTTGGTGGCGACCGCCATCATTTTGTGGCACTTAATATTTTGGAGGATATGGATGCTCGGGCGATGCCCCCGCAACATGTGATTGATGAAGTAAAAAAGCAGGGCGGCTCGATCTGGCTCGCACATCCGCACTGGAGTGGGGTCAATATTTTGCGCGATACAATGCCGCTGACGGGTTTGGCGGGGATAGAAGTTTTTAATACGACCTGTCGGTGCGCCGGGCGGGGTGAGTCTTCTGTGCACTGGGACGATTGGATGGATTTGTCGGGACAGTTGCTCCCGGCACTGGGCAATGACGATTCTCACGCGGCTGATTCAGAAGATCGCGATACGTATCAGGGCTGGACTATGGTGCGTGTGAAGGAACGATCTCCCGAAGCCATTGTCGAAGCACTGGAATCTGGCGCGGGTTATGCGTCAACGGGTCCACAGATTTTTGATATTCGGTTGCATAGTGGGGAAGGGCGCACGGTTGAAGTCACGGTAAAATGTTCATCTGCACAGCGCATTGCCGCGGTATTAGATTCGAGGGGGACCGAATACTATGAGGGCGGTAAGCTGTTTGAGACCGCCACTTTCAAGCTGCGGCCCGACTCAAAATACGTGCGTTTTGAGATTATTGCACCAAATGGCGACAAGGCGTGGTCCAATCCCTTTGATCTCACTGCGCTTTAGGTCGTGGGGTTTATCGGAACTGGCAGAGAATTTTTGAGAATTGGAGCGGGTTAATGCTCACGCAATTGGAAATTACTTCTCGGAAAACTGTGCTCGATGGCAAGTTATACGGTGCTGTGGGTGCTTATGAGGCGCTGTGTGGCAGTGCGTGGTTCGCGCTTGATCCCAATCACAAACAAAACGAGGCGATTGTCGATTTAAATCTCGCGCCCGTTGACGAGAGCGGGTGGGTGATCTTTCGAGCCGATGTGCATTTGCTCAAGCCGGTTGATGTCGCCCGGGGCAACCGTACTGTGTTTTACAATGTGGTCAATCGCGGGCGGAAAAATATTTTGCCGATGTTTAATCTGGCATCGGGGGCGAATATGCCGGAGGCTGCCGCACATTTTGGCGATGGCTTTTTGATGCGGCAGGGTTATACGCTTGCCGCGTGTGGGTGGCAGGCCGATGTGCCGCCTGAAGCAGAGGGTGCTGCCAATTTGATGACATTGGACGCACCAGTGGTCGATGTTACGGGTCCTGTGTCGTGTGAGATTGTCGTTGATGCAGAGACGGATTTGCATTCTCTGGGGAGTCGCTATCACGATCCCTATGAACCTGTGGAAGATGGCGATGCGGTGCTCACTGTGCGGGCGTATCCGTATGATGAAGCCGAGGAAATTGGGCGCGATCAATGGGCGTTTGATCGGTTGGGAGATGGGCGCGCTGCGATCCGATTTCCACAGGGATTTGAACCGGGGCGCATTTACAATCTGGTTTATACGGGCAAAAATCCAACTGTGATGGGAATGGGTTTTGCCGCGACCCGGGATTTTATATCGTTTTTGAAGTACGGAACAGATGGCAATCCACTGGGCAATGCGATTGAGCGGGCTTATGCTTTTGGGTCGTCGCAAAGTGGGCGTTTTTTGCGGCATCTATTGTATGAAGGCTTTAATGGGGATGAAGCTGGGCGAAAGGTTTTCGATGGGGTGTTTGCCAATGTTGCAGGCGGCGCGCGGGGATCGTTTAATCATCGGTTTGCACAGCCTTCGCGGCATGCCAGCGCGCATTTTGATGCGTTGTATCCCACGGAGTGGTTTCCGTTTACGGATTTACCGCAAACAGATCCCGAAACCGAGGAGAAGGGTGGCTTGTTGGATCGCTGTGATGCTGCGGGGGTGACACCTCGCATTTTTTATACCAATACCTCAACCGAATACTGGAATCGCGGTGCGTCTTTGATTCACACAGATGTACGCGGGCAAGAGGATGTGGAGGTTCATCCGTCGGTCCGCGTTTATCATTTTGCAAGTACAAAACACGGTCCGGGTGATGTGCCCAAAAAGCCGCGTCTAACAGTGCCCCCAAATCCCGTGAATTTTCGCTATGCAGAGCGCGCGCTTCTCGTTGCGTTAGACCGCTGGGTGCGCGAGGGCGTTGTCCCACCTGAGAGCAGGTATGGCCGCATTGCGGATGGTTCTCTGGTAGATGCAGACGATTTAAAATTTCCCACTATTCCCGACTTACAAAGTCCCAGGCGTATGCGGCGACCTTTGCGATTGAATTGGGGGGACAGATGGGATGATGGGATTATCGATATCGAGCCGCCTGAAAAAGGGTGTCCTTTTGGGGTGCGCGTGCCCCAGGTCGATGAAGATGGCAATGAGATTGCTGGTATTCGTATGCCCGAGGTGGTCGCGCCTTTGGGTACATTTACGGGGTGGCGGTATCGACAACGCGGCGCGACCGATGCGCTTGTTGGCCTGGATGGGATGTGGGTGCCATTTGCGCGCGATGAGGATGGGCGCGATGGTGATTCGCGACTATCGATTGCTAAACGCTATGGCAGCCGCGAAGCGTATTTGGACTGTGTGGCACAAGCAGCACGAGGTCTGGTGGGGGAGCGATTGATGTTGCGCGAAGATGTGGATCGCGTTGTGGAGCGTGCTGGGGCGATGTATGATTGGGTAATGCTGAGGGCTGGGGACTGAGGGAGTGCTACCTACCATCGGGAGGTCTTCATGAAACGCGTGATTAAACCCGAAGGCGCGTACCATGTCGAGATTGAAGATGTGCCTTTGCCAGAGATTCGACAGACAGAGGTGCTTATCAGAACGGAACGCACGCTGATTAGCAGGGGATCTGAGATCTGGCGGCGGTATGTGCGAGAAGAGGCGATTGATCACCAGATGATGGGATATTCGCTCGCTGGAACGATTGTGCAGGTGGGGGCGCAGGTAGATGATTTTTCGATGGGAGAAAGGGTAGCGGCTCTGGCACCGCATGCCGAGTACGTGGCTGTTGAGGTTGTCAATTCGCGCCATAAACCAGCAGTGGTATCGCTACCCGATGCGGTTACATCCGAGGCGGCGACTTTTTGGCCCCTGGCTACGAGTTCGGTGCTGTGGATGCGGGACACTGGGGCTGGTCCAGACGATACCATGGCGATTTTGGGACAAGGTCTGGTGGGGAGTTGCTGTATGCAGGTTGCGCGGCATTTGCACGATTGCCGGGTGATTGCGGTCGATGCCTTGTCCCTGCGCTGTGATTTGGCCGAACAGTTGGGTGCGAGTGCTGTGGTAAATGCGGGCGATACCGATCCGATTGCAGCGGTGAAAGAGCTTACTGATGGTCGGGGTGCGGATGTTGTGGTTGAAGCAGTGGGGGGACGCGCGGGCGCACAGGCATTTGCACAGGCGCAAGATATGGTGCGTGGGGGTGGGTTGTTGCAGGTTGTGGGATTGTATGAGGGTGAGCCACTGCCTCTGGATTCGTCAAAAATTCAGGGCAAACGCCTGATTGGAGGATATCTGGACGGCGCGTACCGGCCACAGGGGTCGGATACGGCGATCCAGTTGTTGATGGAAGATAAGATCCAGACGCGGACAATGGTGACCCATCGTTTTGATTTTGAGGACGCTGCTGAAGCATTTGATTTGTTGTACACGCGTCTTGATGAAACAATGGCTGTGGTGATGATCTGGAAGGATTGACGTAATCAGAGAGGGGCTCCCTTCGATAGATGCTTACGCGGCATCAGAGAATTCGAAACGCATTCTCAATCCGTTGCGGGCGAGGGGAACGGAGCAAATGGGCAATGTTGGTTTGATAAGACAGGAAACGCCATGGGGAAACAGAGACTTGACCAGAATACGTTGGATGACATCATTCAGCGCGTCGTGGAGGTTGCGCAGCCGCAGCTGATTATCCTATTTGGATCCGCCGTGCGAGGCGCGATGACGCGGCATAGTGACGTCGATCTGCTCATCGTCAAAGAGGGAGGAGACGCGGATCTCAGGGCTCGTATTTACGAAAATCTGTACGGTGTGAGCGTCGCGGTTGATGCGATTCTGGTCTCGCCAGCGGATGTAGAACGCTACAAGAATAGCCATGCTTTGGTCATCAAGCCTGCCCTGCAGGAAGGACGGGTAGTATATGAAGCCACCTGAGCGTTTTTCACCCGATGATCCACGAGAGTGGTTGAATCGTGCCAGAAGCAATCTCGCTATGGCGAGGAACCGCGTGCCCGATGCCTACCTGGAGGATTTGTGCTTTGAAGCTCAGCAGGCTGCTGAGAAAGCCATCAAGGCTGTGATGATTTCGCGTGACATCGATTTCCCTTATGTACACAACTTGGCCCTGTTATTGTCCATACTTGAAGATGATGGAGAGACGGTTCCGAATCCGGTCCGCCGCGCTGCAAGACTCACTCCATATGCTGTGGATACACGCTATCCGGGATTGTCCAATCCGGTTGAAGAACAGGAATACATGGATGCCGTGGAGATCGCAGAAACTGTCGTCCGATGGGTAGAAGAGCGAGTGTGAGCAGGGCTGACGACGAAAGAAGGATTAGTATGTCTTCACTTCAATCTGGAATATCCGCTCACAAGCACAGGACGAGCAAGACGGCGGCACTCGCAGCAAGTGTACGTGCGTATCATCAACAGCAGAGCAAATCCCCGGTTTTTGCCGATGATTATGCGGTTGACATGATACCGTTTATCTGGCGTGTGATCGCCAAGAATAGACTGCTTAGCTGGTTCGTTGTCCACAAAGTTTTCCAGTCTTTTCGTCCCGTACACACCGAGGTTATCCTGCGGGCCAGATATGCCGAAGACCGTCTCATGGAGGCGATATCGGAGGGTGTTGGACAATATGTGATCCTCGGTGCGGGTCTCGATACGTTTTCCATGCGCCACAAGGAGCTTGTGGATAGCGTGCGGATATTCGAGTTGGATCATCCCGCGACTCAGGCGACAAAAGAGAAACAGGTGCGCGCGGTCAACGGCGATGTTCCGTCCAATCTGGTATTTGTTCCCATTGATTTTGAGACCGACCAGCTAAATGAGGCACTTATCCGGACGGGATTCGATCCAGAGAAGCCCGCCTTTTTTTCATGGTTGGGAACGACCTATTATCTCACAAAGGATGCGATACAGGAGACGCTTGGTCGCGTTGCAGATGTTGCCGGGCCGGGCAGCCGCATTGTTTTCGATTATAAGCTCGCCAGGCATCTTATCCCCGAAGAGAGCTTGCCTTTCGCCGATAGGTTGGACCGATTTGTAGCTCGCCGCGGGGAGCCGATGTTGTCTGTGTTTACGCCCGAGGAATTGAATGACGAGATGTCGCGCATTGGCTTTGTGGAGATAGAGACCATTCCGTCCGAGGCGCAAAAACACCGTTATCTACAAGACAGAAGCGACCTTGTCGATCCAGCACCAAATTTCTCCTTCGCGCTGTTCGGAGTGCAGTAGCAGTGGAGAACATAGAGTAGGCTATAGCCAGAACGTCAAGCAGGAGCACGGGAGGCGAAGCTATGAAAAAGGAACGTATGATAAGTACCAGGCTCCCTTTGGAATTAGTGCGTGAATTGGAACTCATTGAGGATGTCGAGCAGTCTGACCGCTCGACTACTGTGAGGCGCCTGCTGGCAAAAGCAATCCAGCAATGGAAGTTGGAGCACTACGCCCGTCTATACGGGGATGGAAAGCTCACACTTGCACGCGCTGCTCGTGATGCTGGTGTTTCCTTATGGGAGATGATGGACTATGCGCGTGCCAGAAAAGTACCAGCCCAATACGATCTCGAAGACCTCAATCGAGACCTGGGAACTATCCAGAAAAGCTTGAATCAATAGTGAATACCCGTTGAAGGAAGATCAGAGATATCGATGGCTATGAAGAATCCACTACATCCGGGCCTTAGCATCAAAGAGAACTGTCTGGAACCCCTCGGTCTGAATATTACCGAAGCAGCAAAGGTTTTGGGGGTAGCCCGTCATACGCTTTCACGCGTATTAAATGGTCACGCGGCTATTTCTCCGGAGATGGCTATTCGGTTGGAAAAGGCTGGATGGTCCAACGCCGAATTCTGGCTGCGTCGTCAGACCGCCTATAATCTGGTGCAAGCGCGTAAGAGAGAAGATCAGATCCGGGTTAATCGCTATGAACTACATCCAACGGTTTGATGGAGTGATGAGCAATGAGATTTTTCATTGACCGATGTGCTGCTGGAGGCTTCCGTGTATGGAGAATATGCGATGAATAAAACAACCTTCATAGATCAGGTCCGTATTCAGGGATTCCGATCATTAGCAGATGTCGAGCTTTTGGGTATTCCCAAAGCGGCGGTCTTAATTGGTGCCAATGGTTCTGGCAAGTCCAATTTTATTCGCTTTTTTGAAATGCTGAGCTGGATGCTCGGTCCTCGCAGACTCGGTGAATTTGCCGCGATGCAAGGAGGGGCCGATGATCAGTTGTTTGGCGGTAGCAAGCGTAGTCCGGAAATGAGAGCCACGATAACTATGCGAACAACAGCTATCGAGACGGTAACCATGCAACCCACTGAAGCCCAGTATGATTATCATATCTCACTCGCTTATGCTCAGCCTGACCGTTTTATATTCACGGAAGAGGCATTCCGCCGCACCGCCGCAGACTGGCAATATCTCGGAAGAGGTCACTCAGAGGCCAAGATAGTCGAAGATATACCACCTCACGCGCCTCTGGCGAATCATCGTTTTACCACCCAGTTCATTGTCAGCTTGTTACGGAGTTGTTCGGTATATCAGTTTCACGATACTTCCTATGCCTCGAACTTCAAAACGAGTTGGGATGTGGAGGACAACAATCAGCTTCTTAGTCATGGAGGGAACTTGGCTGCTGTACTGCATCGGTTGGAGTGGGAAGACATCAAGCGCTTTGAACTGATCTGTAAGCACATTGGTCGGATCCTACCGGGCTTTGATCGTTTTGCAATTGAGGAGAGCTATGGAAAAGTGTTGTTGCGCTGGAAGGCCAGAGGAATGGACAAGACCTTTGGCGCACATCTCACATCTGATGGCTCACTGCGGTTCTTCGCCCTGGTGACACTCCTCAATCTTCCACTGGAGATGTTGCCCGATGTTCTTCTGTTAGATGAGCCAGAATTGGGCTTGCATCCGGCAGCAATTGCCTTGATTGGGGGTATGATAAAGGCCCTGTCTAAGAAAAGGCAGGTCATTGTAGCAACGCAATCGCCCTTGCTTGTTGACGCATTCGATCTCGATGAGATCTTTGTGTTGGATATGGAGGATGGTCGTACTGAATTTCGCAAATTGGCACCGGATGATTATCGAGTATGGCTTGAGGAAAGCTTTACCTCAGGTGAACTTTGGCAGAAGAATCTGCTCGGAGGACGTCCTTGATGCGACTCGCCATATCAGTGGAGGGCCAAACTGAAGAGGAATTTGTCAAAAATGTGCTTGCAGACTATCTGTCGAGAATTGGAATCTATACGACACCAATTCTGCTTGGTCGCGCCCGCGGTGGATCTAATGGCGGAAATGTTTCGTTGGATCGACTCGTGTCAGAAATGGCCTATTTACTTCGCTCCTTTGATGCAGTGACATCATTCGTCGATTTCTACGGGTTTCGTCGCAAAGGCAATAAGACGGTTGATGATTTAGAAGAAGATATGAATCAACAGATTAGCAGGAAACTCGGTCGCCATTGGCATCCAGAAAAGGTGTTTCCCTATATCCAAAAACATGAATTCGAGGGGCTGTTATTCTCGAATGTAAATGCTTTTGCAAATGCGATTGATGCGCCGGAAGAGTCTATTGAGGAATTGCGGAGTATCCGCGTAAGGTTTTTGACTCCTGAGGACATTAACGACAACAGTGAAACGGCTCCGAGCAAACGGATTGTGAAGGTTATACCTCAGTATCAAAAGAAAGTTTATGGTCCCCTTATAGCAATGGAGATAGGATTGGAAACAATTCGCGCTAAATGCCCTCGGTTTAGCGGCTGGGTGACACGCTTAGAGTCGTTAGGGAGTAAAGATTGAACCGCCGCGGTGAATGTGGAGAAGTATGAATGATATATAAGTACGAAATCATTCTTTATTGGAGCAACGGGGATGATGTTTTTGTGGCTGAAGTGCCCGAGCTTCCAGGATGTATGGCTCATGGCGACACGCAAGAAGCTGCTCTCAAGAACGTTAATCAAGCGATAGCTCTTTGGATTGATACCGCGCAGGAATTTGGCGACCCAATACCGGAACCCAAGGGCGAGCGGCTGATGCTGGCAGCGGAAAAGAGGTAGTAACAATGAACAAAAAACACACAGAGCAAGGATTGTTTGAACTCTATCAGAACAACCCCGATGAGGCTGACTACTTATTATTTGGCCGTGAGACGCATCCCGACAGGCGTGGATTTTTGAAGAAGGCCGGGCTGGCGATGATGGGCGCCATGGTCGGGGCGGCGATTCCGTTTCATCGGAATATTCCGGCTCATTTTATTCCTGTCGCGCTCGCTTCGGAGGATATGATTCAAGGGAAGGACGGCTTGACCGTGCTCAATGATCGGCCATTGAATGCCGAAACGCCTCCGCATTTGCTCGATGACGCTATTACTCCGACAGAGAGGCATTTTATCCGCAACAATGGCATTCCACCAGAGAATACGGAAGCGGTGGGCTGGAAGCTGATGATTGATGGTCTGGTAGATAATCCCATGACACTCAGTATTGACGATCTCAAACAGCGATTTGAAGCCGTGACCAGAGCACTGACACTGGAGTGTGGCGGCAATGGACGCGCCTTTTTTGAGCCTCCTGCGGATGGTAGTCAATGGACCTATGGCGCTGTGGCGTGTTCCGAGTGGACTGGTGTTCGTCTGGCTGATGTTCTCAAGGCTGCTGGGGTACAAGACAATGTGGTCTATACCGCACATGTGGGTGCCGATACCCATGTTTCTGGTGAGGAAGGCCGGCTTCCCATCTCGCGTGGGGTGCCGATTGAGAAGGCGATGGACGAGCACAATCTCATTGCTTTCGCCCAGAATGGCAAACCGATCCATCCCATGAACGGTGCGCCGTTGCGTTTGATCATTCCCGGTTGGTCGGGGTCGTGTTCGCAGAAGTGGCTGACTCGCATCTGGTTGCGAGATCAGGTTCACGATGGACCGAAGATGACGGGAATCGATTATCGGATACCCAATCGGATGATAGTGCCCGGAGAAAAAGTAGATGAGAAGGACTTCGAGATTATCCACGCCATGAAGGTTAAGTCGTTAATTACAAATCCAGCTACTGGTCACAAGATGAGCGAGCGGACTCTGGAAGTGCGCGGGCATGCTTGGGCGGGAGATCGGAAGGTCGATTCTGTCCATCTGTCCATCGACTTTGGTGCAACATGGATTGATACGGAGCTCGATGAGCCAGTGAATGCGTATGCGTGGCAGAACTGGCGGGCGGAGATTGCGTTTCCCAAAGCGGGATATTACGAAATCTGGGCAAGGGCGACCGATTCGCAAGGTGTCAGTCAGCCACACGCCATTGTATGGAATCCGAAGGGGTATCTCAACAATTCGATGCATCGGGTCGCGGTGATTGTTAGTTAGGATAAAAAACAGGAGCAATTATGGAGAACGGATTTTTTAAGGGTCATGGATTGGGCAATGATTATCTGGTGATGGATCCAAAAGAATTGACATTTGAATTGACGCCAGAGCGCATTGAGAAAATCTGTGATCGCAATTGGGGGGTGGGGAGTGATGGCATTTTGACATTGGAAGCGTCTGGCCGCGCGGATTTCGGGTTGCGGATATGGAATCCAGATGGCAGTGAGGCAGAGAAATCGGGCAATGGGCTGAGGATTTTTGCGCGGTATTTGCATGCTACTGGTAAGTTGGACAAAACGTCATTCTCAGTCGATACGCCGGGGGGACTGGTTCATATTGATTTGCATATCGACGAATGGGGCGATGCGAGTGCGGCGACTGTGGAGATGGGGCAGGCGACGTTTGAACCAGGGGCATTGCCCTGTTCGCTCGAGGTGGAAGAACTGATTGAAGAGCCGATTACTGCTGCTGGCGAAGATATGGTGTTTACGGGTGTGAGCGTGGGCAATCCCCACTGTGTGGTGTTTAAGCCGAGGGGCGAGGCGTGGTCGCGCGATGATTTGTTGCGTCTGGGACCTGAGTTGGAGAACCACGAGATTTTTCCGAGGCGAACCAATGTGCAGTTGGTCGTGCCCACGGGGGATCAAAAAATTTTCATTTTGATCTGGGAACGCGGTGCAGGTGAAACTCAGGCGTCGGGATCTTCGTCATGTGCTGCGGCAAGCGCTGCGGTGCGTTTGGGACTGGTGGCATCACCTGTGACGGTAGATGCGCCCGGAGGCACGTTGATGATTGATGTGGATGAAGCGTTTAATCTGACAATGGCGGGACCTGTGGCAGAAGTAGCGCGCGGCACGCTGAGTCCGTCTTTTTTGCGCGAGATCGGCGTCTGAGCAGGTGATAAAACGGTTAGAAGCCGGTTTGATAGCGAGCACTATGCATTGTATCGCTTTTGAACCGGTTCTTTTTTAATCAATTTGGAAAACGGGTTGCGCGTGCGGGATATTCCTAATATTTTATATACAGTTCGCCATTGCTCACGAAAGGAACGCACCATGTCTTTAGATTCTATGGTCGAAACTTATGAGACGCAGGGATTTTTGACAGAGGTCGATGTGTTTTCAGAACGCGAGATCGGGCATTTTCGCGCGTTATTTGACGATTTGGAAGCGCGAGAGGGCAAGGAGAAGTGCCAGATCGGTTTGCAGGGGCGGCATTTTGACGAGGTGTTTATCTGGCAACTGGCAACGGATAAGCGGATCTTAGACGTGATGCAGGCCGTGATGGGCGACAATGTGATGCTATTATCCACCCATTTTTTTTGCAAATATCCCGATCCAGAGGCAAAGATATTTGTGGCGTGGCATCAGGATATTACGTACTGGGGGCTTAAACCGCCCATCGCACACACGGCCTGGATCGCCATTGACGATGCGGATGTGGAGAATGGGTGTATGCGTTTTATTCCGGGATCGCACAAAAATGGGATTGCAGTACACGACAAATCAGCGCGCGAAGGCAATTTGCTGAGTATTAATCAGGAGATTCCAGATGACTATGTGGATGATAGCGCGGCGGTCGATATTGTGTTGAGGGCCGGGCAGATGTCGGTTCACGACGGGCAATTATTTCACGCGAGCAATCCCAATCGATCAAACCGGCGGCGGTGTGGGCTGACCGTGCGATTTATCCCCCCGCAGGTTAAACAGACCACGCTCAATTCACATAAGCAAGCGTGGCAGCCCATTGTACTGCGAGGGAAAGATCAATTTGGACATTTTCCTAAGGTCGGGATGCCGTTTCCATTGTCGTGATAAAGGAACTTGATGATGGCAAAGCAGCAAATATCAAAAAATGATAAGAATAAGGGAATCACTGCGATTTCTGTGCAGGGGTTCAAGTCGCTTGCCAATGAGAGTCGAATTGAAATTCGTCCACTGACGATCCTATCAGGTGCGAATAGTTCTGGCAAATCGAGCATCATGCAACCCTTGTTGCTGATGAAGCAAACCCTTGAGGCGAGTTATGATCCCGGACCCCTTTTGTTGAATGGTCCAAATGCGAAATTTACATCCGCCAACCAATTCATTTCGCGTATGCAGAAAGATTCTAATTCTCAGGAATTCAGTGTCCAAATAAACCACGCGATATTTCCGACGCTTAAAATTACGTTTTCTCTTAACGAGAATCAAACACTTGAAATCCGAGATATGATTATTGGATTCGGCAATTATTCTTTTTCTTTAAGGCCAAACCAAAGTTCCGGTGAGTTAGAAAAGATTATATCAATAGTTAGGCAGAAAAAATTACTTGAAGGCCTAAAGTGGTCGGTTTTCAGAAATCGGTGTTTTCTCAATGTCGCGTATGAGGCCCTCAACGATGAGGCAAGAGTTAAGTTCTCACCGATACTTCAAATTTACGAGCCAGGAATATTTTCTTTTTTTGTTTTTCAGGAAGAACTGCACAATATAGTTCACGTCCCTGGTTTACGCGGCAACCCCGAGCGTATTTATCCCAAGACAGCTACAGGTCCTGATTTCCCTGGTACATTTGAAAATTATGTCGCCACGATTATTGCTGATTGGCAAAGAAAAAAAGATAACCGTCTAAGAGCACTTGAGACAATGCTTACTGACCTTGGCCTAACATGGAAAATTTTTGCCAAAGTCGTTAATGATGCACAAATTGAGTTGCAGATTGGACGGCTACCGAAAGCAAAGCGAGGTGGAGGAGACTTCGTAAGTATCGCAGACGTTGGATTTGGTGTTTCACAAGTATTGCCCGTGCTTGTCGCACTTTTGGTTGCAAAGCCGGGGCAACTGGTGTATATCGAGCAGCCGGAATTGCACCTGCATCCGAGATCACAATATGCACTGGCAAAAATTTTGGCAGAGACGGCAAAGCGTGGTGTGAAGTTGGTCGTAGAGACACATAGCGCATTGTTGTTACTGCAGGTGCAGACATTGGTAGCGAAGGGTGATCTTGATCCCAATTTTGTGAAGTTGCACTGGTTTTCGCGTAGTGATGAAGATGGAACGACGTCAATCGAAAGTGCTGATTTGGATAAAAATGGTGCTTTTGGAGATTGGCCAGAGGACTTTTGCGATGTCGAATTGAAGGCAGAGGGTGTCTATCTGGATGCGGTGGAAGGGCGGAGCAAATAATGGCGAATCAGGGTTCTCGGCGATTGGTGATTGATGCCGATGTGGTGCATTCTGCGGGTGAAACAGTGCATCCGATTTCAAGTGCGTGTCGGAGATTTTTAGAGACAGTATTAGATGTTGGACACCATGTTGTGATAACAGATGCGATACTGGCAGAATGGCATCACCACATGTCCAGATATTCGAGAAGATGGCGCAGGCAAATGTACGGCCGTAAGCGAGTTTATCGCATTGAGAACGATAAGGAACGCGATAACAATTTGCGAAATAGAATTGATCAGGCCGTGCATAGGGACCAAAGGGCGATTGTTGCCAAAGATGTTCATCTCATTGAAGCGGCAATTGCAACGGATCGGCTGGTTACTTCTAAGGATGGAAGCGCACGCAGGGCCTTTAAGAACACATCGAATGGGGTGAACGAATTGAAGCAAATTGTGTGGGTAAATCCGACGTGTGATAATGAAAAGCCGATTGAGTGGTTGGAGAATGGTGCGAGGGTTGAAGCACATCGTATGTTGGGCGCGTGATCCAACAGTTGATTTGAGGTAACTATTTAGGTTCTTGTGGTTGCGTAGGAGGGAAATCCTTTTCCCGACCTTGATCGCGGCAAGGATGCCGCTCCAACAGCATCCTTTTGTGTTTTTTGTGCATCTTGTGGCTATTCATTCAAATGACCTAAACAGTTACGATTTGAGGAGCAGATATGTCAAAGAGAAAAGTGCTTATTACAGGAGGGACGGGTTATGTTGCCGGGCGGATGTTGCCTGTATTGCGCGAGCGATATGACCTGACGATTTTGGACGTGAAGACGACCAATCGCGAAGGCGAGGAAGTACGCGATGTGGTGATTGCGGATTTGACGAATCGGGATCGGGATGCGTATCGGGAGTATTTCAGTGGGCAGGATGCGATTATCCACTGCGGATTTGTGCGGGCAAAAGACGAGGCGGATCGCTTCTGGGCAGAGATGACGAATATCGATATGGCGTACAATGTGTATCAGACGTGTGTGGAGGAAAATGTTCGACGCGCCGTGATCATCAGTTCAAATCACGCGGCAGATTATTATGAAAATCTGATCTGGGCGGGTAAGCAGGAATTTGTAACGCCAGAGATGTACCCGCTTTCCGACAATTATTACGGCTGGGCAAAGGCGCAATACGAATTGTTGGGTTTCACCTTTGCAACGGGATTGATGAACGGCGGCAAGAAGCTGGAAAATGTGCAGATTCGAATAGGTGGGCCGCGCGAGACCGATATGGATCGCGCAAAATCCACGAATTTGAAAAGCATGCATCGGGGTTTGGGCGCGTATTTGAGCATTCGGGATCAGGTGCAGTTGATTGTGAAGAGCATTGAGGCTGAAAATATCGAAGATGAATATGGTATTCCATTTCAAATTTTTTACGGTATCAGCGGCAATTCACACAATTTCTGGACGATTTCCAATGCGCGAAAGAAGATCGGCTATGAACCCGAGGACAACAGTCAGGTGAAATTTGCCGAGCAATTGTCAAAAGTGTTGTTAGAGGCGCGAGAAACATCAGAATGAATGATATGAGCGTAAAAATCGGCAATGTAAATATTCCCGGGCGGACAGCACTGGCGCCATTGGCTGGTATTACAGACCGGTCATTCCGCATGCTGTGCAGGCAACAGGGCGCGAGTTTTGCGGTCACGGAGATGGTCAGTGCTAAGGGACTGGCAGAGGGCAGTGAGAGGTCGAATCAATATCTCGATTTTGAACCCGATGAGTTCCCGATTTCCGCGCAGTTGTTCGGATCAGAACCCGAGGTCATGGCCGAAGGTGCCCGGGTTGTGGCAGAGCGCAATCCGGATATTATCGACATCAATTGCGGGTGCCCGGTAAAAAAAATCGTGACGAAAAACGCGGGCGCGGCTCTGCTCAATACACCTGATAGATTGGGACAGATCATTGCGTCAATGGTGCGTGCTGTGGATATTCCCGTGACGCTGAAAATTAGAAGTGGATGGGCACAAGCCGATCAGGCAGTTGCAGTTGCGCGAATTGCTGAAGATTCTGGTGCAGCGGCAATTGCCGTGCATGGGCGCACGCGCGAGGCGAAATTTGCGGGCAGAGCAGACTGGGATATTATCGCGGAAGTCAAAAACGCGGTTTCGATTCCCGTAATCGGCAACGGCGATGTGCGCGGTCCAGAGGCTGCAAAGGAGATGATGCAGAAAACAGGTTGCGATCTGGTGATGGTGGGGCGATGGGCTATTGGCAATCCATGGCTTTTTAAGCGCATGGAGGCCTTTCTGAATACAGGGGAGTTATTGCCTGAGCCAACGGAGGGAGACCGCCTGGAAATGGCTGTTCACCATCTCAAGGCGTCCATCGCGTTTAAGGGTTTGCGCTATGGCGTCCTGGAAATGCGCCGGCATCTCGCGGCATATATCAAGGGTGTGACCGGCGCTACTCCTTATCGCCGCACATTGATGACAGAAGACGATCCGAATCGTCTCATGGATTTGCTGGGACAGATCAAAGCGGGGGGGGCGGCGTGACACCGGAACGCATACGCGCGTTGTTAGAGGCTGTTTCACAGGGTCAAACAGATGTGGATGAGGCGTTTGCACACCTCGCGCACTTGCCGTTTGAAGAGCTTGGTTTTGCGCGGATTGACCACCACCGCACGCTGAGGCAGGGGTTTCCCGAAGTTATTTTTTGTGAGGGAAAGACGGTTGAGCAAGTGATCGCCATAGCAGACCGCATTGTGTCATCGGGTGCGACACTGCTGGCAACGCGCACAAATGCTGAGATGCGCGATGCTCTGGTCGCAAAATATCCCGAAGCAAATGTCAATGCACTCGCTCGCACAGTGGTTGTCGCAGGGGAGATTCCCGCTGCAGAAACAGTCGGCAAAATTCTGGTTGTGTCTGCGGGCACATCCGATTTGCCCGTGGCAGAAGAAGCTGTGGAAACCGCGCGGGTGATGGGTAATGAGGTTGAAACACTTTACGATGTGGGGGTTGCCGGGATTCACCGTCTGCTGGCGTGTAAGGAAAGTCTATTGGATGCGCGTGTGATTATCGTGGTGGCCGGTATGGAGGGGGCACTGCCCAGTGTGGTTGGTGGCCTGGTTGATGTGCCGCTTATTGCCGTGCCGACCAGCGTGGGATATGGGGCGAGTTTCAAGGGTTTGGCAGCATTGCTGGGCATGTTGAACAGTTGCGCGTCGGGCGTGACTGTGGTCAATATCGACAATGGATTTGGGGCAGGTGTCGCCGCGAGCAAGATCAATCGGGTGCGGGTGAGGTGATGTTTGCTTGCATATAAATAAAATGAGCGCAGTTCCTGTATTACGGAACTGCGCCTTTGTTTTTTAGGACAAGGAATTTAGCGCCTCACTTTTTAGATGAACCTCGAAGCGGATTGAGAGCACCCAGGCGATTGTCGTAAGCAAGGGGTGTTCCTGATGTATTGCTCAAGGGCAAGGGTGGATCAATTTTTGTGGTCGCTTTGGTTATGATGACAAGTGCGAGAAAGCCGATGGGTACTGCGAGGAGATCGGCGGGTTGATCGGGCGCAATTTGAAGCAGGATGAGATAGGCGATAGCACCTGAAATCATCGACCAGAGTGCGCCAGAGCGATTGGCTTTAGGCCACCAGATACCCGCGGTGAGGGGTACAAAAAGGGTCGCCAGCAAGATGGACCAGGAATCGACCATCAGCGTATAGACCGTGTCGTGCGAAAGGGCGAGATAGAGCGCGATAATGCCGAGGATGGGGACACTCAGGCGGCACAGGCGCAGTTGGGTTCGCGCGTCAATATCGGGGCGCAGGTAGCGGATCAGGTCGTTGCCAATTACACTGGCAGGAGCGAGCAGAGCGCTGTCCGCACTACTCATCAGTGCGGAGATCAAAGCGCCGATAAAAACGGCCATGCCGAGTGGGGGAAGATAGGTTTCCGCGAGTTTCATCATCACCTGCTCGGGGTCGGTCAGATTGGGAAATGTGAGGGTGGCTGCAATGCCCAGAAAAACGGGCAAGAGACCTACGGTCAGATAAATAATACCAGAAAGATATGCGCTGTTTTGCGCGACGGCTTCGTTTCGGCTGGATAAGCTGCGTTGCAAAAGGTCCTGTCCGGCGAGATTGCCCAGGCCAATTACCAACCAGGCACGCGCATAATTAAACCATGTGGTCATATCCGCATCGCGGGGATAGAGATAAAATTGGTCATCGGGTAGTTGTGCTCGTATGGCTGCCCATCCCCCCATGTCGCTCAGGAGAACGGGGGTCATAAAGATCAGCCCCAGGGTTAAGACAGCCACCTGAATAAAGTCAGTCAGCGTCACCGCCCACATGCCGCCTATTGTTGTATAGATCAGTACAATAGCAGCGCCCAGGCAGGTGCCTAATACCGCATCCAATCCTGTGAGCGCGTGGATAATTTTTCCAAACCCCACCATCAGCGATGCGACCCAGCCGATATAAGCCGGAATCGTACATGCAGCAGCGACCACACCGGCTGTTTTGCCAAATCTTCGTTCAAAAAATTCGGCAATGGTTGAAACACCCATGCGTCGCATCATTCGTACGTAAAAAAGGCCTGCGAGAAACAGACACAGGGCTGCGCCAAAGGGATCGGCTATAACGGCTAAAAAACCACCTTCATAAGCCGCGCCTGCCGCGCCGAGTACTGTGCCCGTGCCAAACCATGTGGCGGAAAGCGTGCCCGTTGCCAGCAAGATGCCCAGACGCCGGCCTGCAACGACAAAATCAGTGGAATCTTTGACGCGCCTGCCGGCATAGACGCCAACCAATAGAGTGAGGAAAACATAGGCACAAAGGGCAGTGATGATGGGTATTTGAGACATAGAGCACCTCGGATCAGGATTTTTAGGATGAAAGGATTTTCAGGATAAACGTTCAGATATTAGCATGAACTACTACCGCTGTTGTACATCGTTGTGTTGATTCATCCGACCATATTTTTTGAGTATCTCGACCAATTTGTCATGTGGTAAAGCGGGCATTGTGCGATTATCTCGGCCCGTCATGGGTTCTGCCACGCACATGGCGTTGACAATGGCTTCTTCGGTAGCTTCAATGGTGGCCTGGAAGATGGCGTTTAGCCGGCCATCGCGGAGGGTGGTAATTGTATCGCGGTCTGCGCGGGTGCGAGGCACGCGGTAGGCGGTTGAAAAGGCAAGGGCAAAATCCCCACTGCTGGTGCGGGAAACCGTGCCCGTGCGACCAATGCCTATGGCAGCGCGTTTGCACAGGCGGCGCAATTGATGCGGCACCAGGGGCGCGTCGGTAGCTATGACTACAATGATCGAGCCATCGCGCGTTGGCGAAGTCTGAACGGGTAATTCGCGTCCTGCGGGAACGCCGGCAATGAGGAGTTCCCGCCTGCGCCCACAGTTGGCATTGACGAGCACGCCTACGGTATGTCCGTCTGGGACAACGCGCGAGGCTGTGCCGATGCCCGCTTTGAATCCATACGAGCGCATGCCCGTGCCCGCGCCAACCGAGCCTTCGGGCACTGCACCATCCGT
Organism: Candidatus Latescibacterota bacterium; assembly: GCA_965205975.1. Lineage (GTDB taxonomy): Bacteria > Latescibacterota > UBA2968 > UBA2968 > UBA2968 > VXRD01. The sequence continues at coordinate 1,540,438 of OZ242195.1, read as the reverse complement.
GGCGGTTTCAATGGCTTCGACAACGTGATCGACTGTGACGTGTCGTCCGGCTATATCGTTGAGGCCGCCGTCATAACATTCGGCGACTACAGGCAGAGGGACCCGTCCGGTGCCCTGCTTGAGCATGTATTCGACCACGCCGCTATAGCCTTCTCCCACAGAGAGCGTATTCGTAAGTACAACGGGCACTTCGAGTTGTCCGCGTTCATTAATCCAGGCCATCCCCGTCATTTCACCGTTGCCATTGAGAGCTTCGGCAGCGGCGAATATATTATTTCGATAGATATCTTCGCCGTGCGGGACAATAGCTGTGACACCCGTTCGCACGGGTCCTTTGCCCACGACGAGTTCGCCACTGCCTTCGATTAAGGTGACGTGACCGACGAGAACGCCTTTGACATCGGTAATGGCGTTGTATGTGCCTGTGGGCAATGTGCCAATCTGAATGCCGAGATCCCGGGCGCGTGGCCGCTGGGCATAGGATGGCATTGCGAGCAGCAGGCTGAGGAGGGAGAATAGGATTTTGGTAGTCATGAGATACCTCATATCAATGATCTCGGCCTTTCCACGTAAATCCGCGCAGGGTTCCCGCGAGGCCGATGAGAATGGTGTAGGGGATTTGTACGATCTCCCAAAGTGGAAACATGATGAGCAGATTCGTGCGTTTGAAGGTGTAAACGCCTTTTCCCGCCACGAGCAGATCTACCAGTATTTTCGCGCCCCAGCAGATCAGGGGCAGGGTGTATGTGCCGTCTGTTATTGAGATGAGAAAAGCAATGGGAATGAGCGCGTTGGTCAAAAAGACCACGGCAATATAGGAAAAAAAAACGGGGTTGAGACGCAGTTGATACGCAGCATTAGATGCCCATCGCTTGCGTTGTTGCCACAGCGATAATGGGGTTTCTGGGCGATGGGTGGTTGCATAAGCGTCAGGATCAGCGGCAAACGCGATGCGTCCATCCCATGCCCGGCGCAGCAATTGGAGCAATAGCACATCGTCGCCAGATGGGCGGTGTGCTATGGCGCGGAAACCGCCGACTTTTTCAAAAAGACATTTGCGATAGGCGAAATTTTGTCCCGAAGCAGCCAGGGGGATACCTGTCCCAGCCGCACCGGCAGCTGCGGCCATGAGGGTGAGAAAATCATAAGCCTGCAATCGATCAAAAAACGAGCGCGATGTAAGTTGCGAAAATCCTATGACAACGCCAGTATCAGCCGCCATATAAGACGCCATGCTGGCGATCCAGGTGGGTGGCACTGTGCAGTCGGCATCGGTGGTGAGGATCCATTCCCCCCTGGCACGGTGAATACCAACGGACATCGGTCGTTTTTTTGCCACCATTTCTGGAAAGCTGTTATCGACAGATAAAAGGTGGTGGTTGTCCAGGCGCGTGGAGGCGACAATTTCGGATGTGTTATCTGTCGAGTCGTCGTCAACGACGAGGATTTCAAAACGGTCAGATGGATAGGTCTGTTGTTTCAGGGAATTGAGGCACAGACCGATATAATCCGCTTCATTGCGCGCGGCAATAACAATGGATATAAATGGCGTTTCAGTGGTGCGCGGCTGATTGTTCAGGCGGAATAAGCCGAAAAAAAAACACAGTGCGACGAGGGCGTAGAGGACTGTAAAGAGCAGCAATAAGTGAAGGATAATATCCATTTAGAAGTGTGATCCGCAGATGGACGCAGATGAAAAAGAGGGGCTGTGAAGTGATTACACCGCCAAACCATTCTTAATTTTTAATTCCTCAGTGCTCGACTTTTTCTATATCGTAAAACATTCCCTTCACGCCTTCTGAACAGTTGTTGCATATTGGTACAGATTTGCGGTCTTTGAGGATGGCGTTTCTGAAGTCCTTGTATTTTTGACCGGTCCAGATCTGGTCGAAGTCCGATTCATTGAGGGCGTCGCCGAGTCCGTAGTGAACATCTTTGTCAAAGCAGCAGGGCGACACCGCGCCATCCCAATTGATGACGGTGCTGTACCACAGGTGGCGACAGGTGTTGCTGATTTTGCTTTTGGTAGAAAGATGGTCTGCATTGTAATCGTAGCGGCTGAATTTCTCTTCAGAAGGCAAGAAGGCCTCCGCATCGGATTCGGTATAAACCTGGGCTGTTTTGAGCGAGAGGCGATCTACGCCTAACTCCCGAGCGAATTTGCGCGCGGCTTCAATTTCGTGTTCGTTGTGTTTCATAATTATAAATTGCAGGTGGATCAGGGGATAGCTGCTTTGCAGGTCGCTTTTGGCCTGAACAAGGAGACGGATGCCCTCGAGCACGCGATCAAAATTGCCGCCTACGCGGTATTTGACATAGCTTTCGGATGTGACGCCGTCCAGAGAGACCACGAGTTCGGAAAGGCCGGAATCGACGATGTCTCGGGCGGTTTCCAGGTTTTTAATGTAGTGGACATTGGTACTGGTCAGTGTGGGGACATTGTGCGCGGAGGCCAATCGAATCATGTCGGTGAGATGCTTATTGATAAAGGGTTCACCCTGATTCCACAACATGAGGAGCAGGAGATGATCGGCCTGTTGTTCGAAGACATGTTTGAAGTGTTCAAACGGCATAATGCCGCGCTCGCGGGTCATGTCGCCATTGCCAGAGGGACAGAGCGGACATTTGAGATTGCAGAAATTGGTGGGTTCGACCATGAGCACAAAGGGTTTGCCCATGCGAATATCCCGACGAAACAGATTGGAGAGGGTGTAGGAGGCAACCACTTTTGAGGCATTCCATAGCCGCCGGAGCGTGATTGCGCGATGGTATCGCATGAAGGTTTCGGGCAGGAGTTTGATTGATAACATATTATTTCCATTTGAACGGTGAAAATGTGCCGAGCGCGCATAAGATGACAATATAGGGTATGATCAGGATTTCGAGAACTGGAAACCACAGGAGCAATTTCAGGTTTTTGAATTGGATACTGCCGAAGAGCAAAAAAATGGCATCGGCGATTATTTTGATCCCCAGGCAAGAGCCGACCACATAAAATAATTCGGCGTTGACCCAGAACAAAATGGGCAGCGTCGCCAGAATGGCATGGAATATATACACCGCAAGAGCCAGAATCAAGGTGGGAATGCCGTAGTGAATGGTTTTGGATTGGTAGCGCACCTGTCGATTGATAAGATTGTCCGGGTGAGACGCTGAGGGGACAAATGCATCGGCGTCTGTGTTGAACCGAATTTTCCACGCGCTTTTTTGCGCGAATTGGCGCATGAGCAATACATCGTCACCGCCAATGATATGCCCGACGTTGTTAAAACCGTTGACCTCATCAAAGGCTTTTCTGCGATAAGCCATGTTGCGCCCCGAACAGGTGAGCGGAAATCCAATGCCCGCGCTGCCCGCTGCGAGAGTTGAGACAATGAGTGCCTGGAGAGATAGCAGGCCCGATAGGGCTTTTTCGCTTTTCAAGAGGGGGGCGTGGCCGATGACCATGCCGATGTTGGGCGCAAAGTGCGCGAGGTTTGACACAATCCAATTGGGACCGGGCCGACAATCGGCGTCTGTTGTAAAAATAATATCTCCACGCGCGTGTTTGATGCCCTGCCACAGGGCGTTTTTTTTGGGGCAAATATAGTCCTGCTGTGTGACAGATACGCGACTCAGGTTGGGTAAACAGCGCGTCCATTTGTCGATTCGAGCGGCGGTATTGTCGGTGGAGCGGTCATCTACAACGATAATTTCCAGATGGTCGTCAGGATAGGTCTGTGTGGCCAATGCCCGCAAACACGCATCGATGTTGGCGGCTTCATTGCGAGCCGGCACAATAACGGAAACAGATAGACACCGTCCATTTACTTGCCGCGATCTGCGAAAAAGACCGAATAAAAAAATGGCGATCAGCGTGATGTACACAGCACAAAGGCTTGTGGTGAAATAGATTGTAAGGTCGTTCATGTGGTGAATTGTTAGTGGTCAGTCCGTTCTGCTCATCCGTTTCTCGCTTAAGGTATCGCTTTTGAAGGAAAGTGTAAAGTCCTCAAGTCGCCTTAGTATTCAATGCGATCCACCTTTTCCTGCCACTCATTGAAGACCGCTAATGCCTGATCGCGCAGCAACTGCTGGGAGGGGATTTGACGTTTGGCTCGCGGCATTTGCAATTCCTGGTAAAAGAATTGGTCGTCGAAGCCGATATTTCTGGCGTCTTCAGCGGTATTGGCAAAATAAATTTTCTCGATTCTGGCCCAGTAGATGGCGGCGAGACACATAGGGCAGGGTTCGCAACTGGTGTAGATTTCGCATCCCTGGAGGTGGAAGGTGTCGAGCTTGAATGTAGCCTTTCTGATGGCCATGATCTCCGCGTGGGCTGTGGGGTCTTTGCTGGAGAGCACCTCATTATACCCCTCCGAAATAATTCTTCCATCTTTGACGATAACCGCACCGAATGGACCGCCTTCTCCCGCCCTCATATGAATCCGGGAGAGTTCTATGGCTCTGCCCATGAATTTCTGCTGCATTCCAATATCTCCTTTTCTCTTAATATTTTGTTAAACTAACAGACAAAATATAATCTAAAAAATGAAAGAGCGGCACTGGCAATTTTCCCAGTGCTGTCTTTTTTGAACGGACTAAAAATAACCAATGGGATATTCACGCGTCTTATTGACACAAATCGGTTGACAGGTGTTTGTCAGGCGGGTATAATCGGATCGAATTTTAACAAACAAATGTGTATAAATGCGATATGTGAGTGGGTCTCGGTTTGAATAGGGGAGAAACAGATCCGAAATCAGTATCTGGTTGCGCTGAATAAAATTCATTATATGATTTATATAACTAACTGCGCTGGAATTAATTGAGAAGAATTTTATGGACGATTTCCAGAGTGTTGAGGTGGGACAGGTTTTTACTCCGATTAAATGGGCAGAATGGCTTATCGACCGATGGGGTATTTTCGATGCATGGATTGATGGGGCGTCTGTTTGTGACCCGACTGCGGGACAGGGGGCTTTCGCGCTCGCGCTGTTCCGTCTCGCCAGATCGAGAGGTTTTCGGGTGTCCCCAGAGCTTCTTTCGCGGCTGACTTTGATCGAAATGCATGCGTCACATCTCCATGTGTTCCAGCGCAAAGCGCGTCAGGAATTCGCGATTGATTTTCCTTCGTCTCAGCTTCTCGCTTTAGATGTGATTACAGATCCCCCGAATACTGAGTACGATATCCTGTTTGGCAATCCGCCGTGGGCAAATTTCACGGATTTGCCCAATTTATATAAGGATAGACTCAAACCTTATTTTGTAGCAGAAGGTCTGGTTCCGGATAAGAAACAGGTTCTTCTCGGTTCCTCGCGCACCGATATAGCGGCTCTGGTATTGAAGGTCGTGCTGGGCAAATTGCTGCGCGGGAATGGGATAGGGTGTTTCTTTCTCCCACTTTCTCTTTTTTCAGGTGGTGATGCCCACAAAGGGTTCAGAGACTATGTTGCCAATGGTCGGAGATTTGAGGTAGATGAAGTCTGTGAATTTACTGCGACAGAGGTGTTTGAAGGGGTGGGTACATCTTATTGCTGCGCCAGGTTTCGCCTGGATGTGCCGCATAAATTCCCCGTCAGGTATTTCAGAGAGCGGGGAGGGGAGTGGATTGAACACCGTGCGGTTCCTCTAAAGGTCTCTGATGATCAGTGGCGCGTTCTTCAGCGCGGGGATACTACTGATCTTGACTCCATCAAAGTCGAACTATCTTCTGATCAGAAACCGCGCCAGGGTGTGAATACTTGCGGGGCAAATGCGATTTTCATGTTCGAGGATAAACCAACGCATCTACCCAGGGAATTTCTCTTTCCGCTTGCGACAAAGGAGATCTGGAAGAATGGAGACGTGGCTCCACATAAATGGGTTCTGCTTCCATACAATAGAAATACAGGACGACCGCTTTCGTGGGCGACCATTGAGCAATATGCCGAACTCAGACAATATCTCATTGAGGTTAGAGACAAACTGGAAGGTCGGAGAGGTACCTTGATCCGATCTGCTATTGCCAAAGGCGTCTGGTGGTCGTTGCTCGGCGTTGGTCCGTATTCTTTTGCGCCCTACAAGGTTATCTGGGAGGCTTATGGTAAGAGCGACTTCCATCCCATCATCTTAAACAGTGTGGAAGGAGAGGTGTGGCAGGCGAATCAAGCGATGCAGGCGTTTATCCCTTGTTGGGATGAGGCTGATGCTAGGCGAATTTGTTCTGCGCTTCAACATCCGGGTATTCCCGCTTTGTTGAGACAACTCAATGGAGAGGGGAAATGCAACTGGGCACAGCCGGGGAAGATCGGGAAGATTCTCTCATTGTAATGTTCGTTATTTAATACAGAGGAGATTTTTATGAAGAAAATAATCTGGATCGCGTTGCTGGTGGTGTTTGGTACTTTGGGATGGGGGCACGCGCAATTGCCCGATGCGCCCAATAAAGTGCGTCCCCTGATGGTTGGCGATGAAGTTCCCGCGCTGACACTCGTCGATGCGAATGGACGGGATTTTGATCTGGGCGCGCACAAAAAACCGACGATTTTGATTTTTTATCGCGGATACTGGTGACCGCATTGCCGGCGGCAGTTGGGACAACTGCAAGAACTGAAGTCACAGTTGGATGGGGTGGGTTTTGAAATTATTGCTATTGCACCCGATCCGCCTGAAAAGTTGGCTGAGGTGCGCGATCGCGTGGGGCTCGATTTTTCACTGTTATCGGATGTGGAATTTGAGGCAGCAAAGGCTTATGGCGTTGCGTTTATGAATAACAGAAAACGCTCTTTGCCCGTACCATCGCTCTTTGTGATTGCACCCAATCGCAAGATCCAATTTCAATATATTAATCCCAATTATCGCGAGCGCATCGGCAACGATGTTCTCGTGGCGATGGCACGGGCGGTGGCGCGCGATTTCGAAATTGGGCGGTAAAAGAGTAGAGGCTATCGCGATAGATGATATCCTTCGCGCTTTGAGGGTTGGATTATTTGGGGTTTGAAACTCGACCATGCGCATTAGAAGAACGGGAAAATTTGTCATCTCCTTTCGAGGATCCCTTGCTCCCCTGGGTAACCGCGGTTTTCGCTACCTGATCCTGAGCAATATGCTCTGGTGGCAGGCCATGTGGATGGAAATGATTGTCGTGGGATGGCTCGTTTTTGAGATTACCCACTCTGCGTTTGCCGTCGGACTGATTGGCTTTTACCGATCTATTCCCCTGTTGCTCGTCGGTTTTATCGCCGGGCCGGTGATCAATAGCGTTGGGCGCGTTCGCATCGTAATTCTCTCGCAGTGGCTCAGCGTACTGGTCCTCGCAACCATTGGCCTGCTGATCTGGACCAATCGCCTGGCGTTCTGGCATCTTGCGATCGCCGCAGTGCTATTTGGCCTCTCGTGGTCTCTCAACTGGACTGCTCGCCGTGCTCTGGTACCCGATCTGGTCGGCAAGCAGCGCACGGTTGAAGCGATGATGCTCGAAAGCTTTACCCAGAATATCGCTCGCGTGATCGGTCCTTTTTTAAGTGGATATATTTACGCTCTATTTGGCGTACAGGACTGTTATATCGCTATTTTTTTTATTTCCCTTATCTCATTCCTGATCATGCTGCGCGTCAAAGTACCGCGTCATCCCGCGATTCTCAAAACCTCTCCGTGGACGCTGATGCGCGAAGGCTTGCAATACATACGCACCAGCCAACCGATTATGGGGACGTTGCTCATTACTGTGATCATGAATTTTTTGGCGTTTCCCTACCAGACCATACTGCCCATTTTTACACACGATATTCTCCACAAAGGTCCGCTCGAATTCGGCATATTGGGCGCGTGCAATGGTATTGGTGCATTTTTCGGCCTTTACGCGGTCAGCGTGTTGCGATCGCGCCTCAGCCGCGGCTGGATATTTTCCATTGGATCGATTTTTCAGTCCCTCGCACTGTTTGTTTTTGCCTTTAGCACGTCCTGGGTTGGTGCGCTCACCCTGTTCGGCACGCCGGTTGCCTTTCCGCTCGCCATCTTTCTCCTCATACTCGCCGGCCTGGGCCACGCGTTTTTCAGTGTGATGCAAAGCTCGATTATGCTTATCGCTGCCCGCGATGATATGAGAGACCGCGCAATGGGTACTCTCGTCCTCGCCATTGGCGCGGGACCACTTGGTAGCCTGCAAATCGGCAAACTTACCGAAGTCTATGGCGCGCCTATCGCCCTCGGCTTACACACCAGTGTCGCCCTGGTTACAACTGCACTGGTAACGGCTCTTTTGCCTGGGTTTCGCGCGCGTTTGGATGAGATAAAATAAAAGCCTCACAGAGGATTCTGCAAGGCTTGCTCAAAAAAGGGATGATTTGTACAATAATAATTATTGCGGTTTTGGTTCCTGATTTGCTTCTGCCAAAGCTTCGGTGATTATTGCTTCACTGATACCGCGTTTTTTTAGGTTATTAACCAAAGCGGGCAGGATCTCCGGGAAACCGAATAGATACGATGGTCATAGGACGGTTTTTCCTCAGGCGTTTTTTTAGTTTGTTCATTTTCATATAGCACAATGTAGAGAACCTTATATATCATGTCAATACGCATATTTTGAGGAGGTAATATGGCACAGGGAACGACGTTGCATGTAAAACTCGACAGAGAGATGGATGAAAGACTCCAGCTATTGGCAAAATCGCGGCGTAAAAGCAAAGATCAACTCGTGCGCGAGGCACTTTTGGCATGTTACCAAATTTCATTTGCCGATCTGCCTCTGCATCAAAGCCAGGCGCTTGTAGCTTATCAAGGTGGATTTATCAGTCTCGGTAAACTGGCGCGTGTAATGGGAATGCACATTTTACAGTTGAGACAGTGGCTCATAGAACATGGAATTGATCAGAACAGTGCGTATGCCGATGAGGATACAGCCAATGCCTGAAGATATGCCTCAGTATTATTTTGATACAGTGACATTATGCAATTTTGCACTGACAAACCATTTGGATTTGTTGGTCGTGCGTTATGGTTCCCAGATTCAGATCACATCTCCTGTTTTGGATGAAATTACCGATGGTATTACGGAAGGATATCATGCATTGCGAGAAATAGAAGATGCAGTCAGGACAGGTGTATTTGCTCAAGCGGATATTTTGAAAGGTAGAGAAAGAGTAGTATTTCGTGACTTATTGCGAATCTTGTCACCCGGCGAAGCTTCCTGTATTGCCTGTGTACAAAGCCGCGGTGGAATTGTCGCTACAGATGACAAGGCTGCAAGAGACTGTTGTATAGAACGTAATGTGCAATTTACGGGAACAATTGGTATTCTCAAGGTGTGTTGCCGTGATGAGATACTAACACCTCAAGAGGCTGATGATGTTCTTCAAGCTATGGTTGATGCAGGATACTTTTCACCTGTTCAGAATATTAGCGGACTTCTTTAAATGGACACTTTTAATGCTTCGATACGCATTCTTCTGATCACAATACAAATTTTCACAGGAGTATTGGCTATGCAAGCCAGTGAACGCCCGGTTTATCAGGTGAATTTAACCGAGAAGGAAGTTGCGCGTATGAAACGGCGCGTGCGAGCAGTGATGGCGCTTTCTGAAGCTGAGATGGTGGCGTTGATCCCCGATAAGACAGGGTTTCGATTTGTGGGATGTCCCGATTGCGATGCGGGTGCTCAGGAAGGGCAGTTGCGGTGGTCAATTAAAGATCCTCATCGCGTGCAGTGCCGATATTGCGAGATGGTGTTTCCCAATGAGGCGTATCCCGATGACCAGGTACTAACGGTCGTCAATCCGGTGGGTGAGACGGTGACATATCCCTTTTGGGAAGATGAGACGGGTTTTCGGTATTATTTTCGGGCAAAGGCGTGGCGAGAAGCGCGTGTGTATTTTGCGGCGATTGCGGAAGATTTGGGGCAGTTATACCAGGCAACGGGAGATGCGACGTATGCGCGACGCGTGGCACTGATTCTGGACGCATTTGCGCGGTATTATCCGGGTTTTCTGGTGAGTTATGATCGAGCACACGAACAAAAGGGATTTGTGTTTGAACCTCCCTATCCAAATTTTGGAGGAAAGTGGGGGCGGTGGCGTGCAGATGAAATGCCGACCAATCTGGCACTGGCTTACGATGCGATTTATGCAAGTGGCGAATTGGAGCGATTGTCCGATGCGATTGGGGTAGATGTGAAAAAGCGGATTGAGGACGATTTTTTCCGCGGGGCCATTCGCCAGGAAGGTTTTCACGAGATCACTTATGGCAATGCAAGCCCTCGAATTTACGTAGGGTATGCGGTGATTGGCCGCGTTTTGGGCGATCCGGAACTGGTGCATGAAGCAGTTCGTCGAAGTATTGGGCTGTTTGAGCGTCAATTTTATGCGGATGGGTTCTGGCATGAAGGCAGTTTGGGGTATCACCGGATGACAATGGCGGGTATGCAGGGAGTGTTTGACGCGCTGAAAGGGTATTCCGACTCATTGGGTTATGTATCGGACGATGGCGTGCGATACGACAATCTCGATCTGGAGCGAGATATTGCCATTGTGAGAAAGGCAAATCATCTTCTGGATATTTGTAGATATCCCGATGGGCGGTGGATTCCCATGCACGATGCCTGGGCGCGGTTGGATAGCCGACGGGTTGATCCCAATGTGAAACCGCTTGAACAGTCGCATTCGACATTGCTGCCGGGTATTGGGCATGCGTGGTTGGGGAGAGGAAAGGGCGAACATCAAGTGCAGGTGCATTTGCACTTTTCGGGGGCTTATGGGCATGCCCATGCGGACAATTTGAATCTGATGCTTTTTGCTAAGGGGCAGGAACTGCTCTCCGATGTGGGCTATACCCATACCCGATATCGAAGCTGGGCAACGAGCACCTTGTGCCACAATACTGTGTTAATTGATGAAGGGGAACAAGAACGCTCCAATCGAAAGGGTATTATAGATGGTTCTCTGCTGGCGTTTGAAGCCGCATACCCCCCTGTGCAATGGGTGGAAGCGAGTGGAGAGGATGTGTATCCCGGACTGGCGGAAGAATATCGGCGATTGGTCATGCTTGTAAATGCGGAGGGAGAGGATCACTATGTGGTTGATTTATTTCGCGTTCGAGGCGGCGATCAGCGCGATTGGGTGATGCACGGAAGCGCGGATGGCGATATGCGGACAGAGGTCAATGTGCCTTTGCAGAATTATGGTGAAAATTTGCTACCGGGTGTGAAGGTACGATTTCCAGAACACGAACGCGACCGGGGGGATGCAGAGGGACGGAATGTCGCGCTTGCATTTTTTCAGAATGTGTTACATAACGATCATGTACAGGATGCGCGTGTCACCTTTCACGGGGATGATGTTGCCGTGCGTATTCATCTTGTGGGGTTGACGGATAGCGAACTTTTTGTGGGGGACGCGCCCTCTGTGCGGCGTGCAGACGAAGACGAACCGCTACTCGACCAATTTCGCATGCCCATGTTGATGGTTCGGCAAAAAGATCAATCACCGAGTCGATTCATGGCTGTTCACGAACCATTTCGGGATAAGGCGTTTATCGATTCTGTTGAGGTGGAGGATATTGGCGAGCGTGGCGTGTACCTGAAAGTGCGCCATCGGGGCGGTATGGATCACATTGTTCTGCGACCCGGGATAGATGTCTTTCACAGGGGCGATCTCATTTTTCAAGGCGAAGTCGGTTTTGTGCGCGAGCAGGATGGTGAGGCGCGAGTTATGGGTTTATGGGGTGGGGAGAAGGTGCAATGGAAAACAGCGCAATTAACAGGTGGCGGTATCTATACGGGGCGGGTTACAGATGTATTGCGAATACAGGATGGCGCGCCGTATCATGCATTGGTCATAAATGGTACGCCTGAAATGGGGGACATAGAAGATGTTGTTGCTGTGGTGACATTTGGCGATGGTACAACGCGCGGGTTGCGCGTTCAACGCGTGGTGGGTAGGGAGGTCATTCTCGAAGACGATCCCGGTTTTCGCATTACAAATACGGGAATGGCGCATTGCTTTTTTCCACTTCGGGAGATTGAGGGCACAGTGCAGTTGCAGATTCGGACATCGTCGTTTGTGACCATTCGAGATGAGGATGTGGAACACCGTGCGGTTGGTTCGGGAGATTTTGAGATGAAATAACAAAGGAGTTTTCGATGGCATTAAAAGCAGACTACTCACATATTAAAAAGCCCGATTTGGGCTATTGCTATGAATTTGCTACAGATGAACTCGATGTAATGTCCGAGTGCCTGGAGGCGCACGGGTTTGCAATTATTAAAGACGTGTTGCCTGACGAGATTGTCGAAAAGCTCAAACAGGCAGTGTATGACGGCACAGATCCAGACGGGACGTTAGAGGGCGGGCAGAGTCGCACGCGACATGCGTGGATTGAATCTGGACCAGGTGCATGGGAGCTTTTGGAATACGAGCCATTCATGGCTATTCACCGGCATTTGATTGGCACAAATGATATGACCGTCCATCGCTCTGCTGCGATTATCCGCATGTCGGGGTCTCAGCCCGTGGGGTGGCATACGGATTGGTGTGGATATTCCGATAAAATTTTGAACTCGGGCGATGTGTTGAATCGCGGACTCTGGCCGTCGGGCAAGTGGTTTTATCTGACAGGGTCGCGCCCGGTTCACGGTGGCCTGTGCGTGATCGAAGATTCTCATGTGGAGGGCTGGGAAGGTCCCGAAGGATTTAAGATGACGGCAGATCGACGTTCGTTTTATCCCGAAGGCGAGAAAGAACATCGCTACGCGGGGTTTGATATTCCGGGGTTGGTTCCCCTGTTCACAAATGGGGGAGATATGATTGTGTTTGCCCACCGCACGTACCACGGGGCATTTCCCAATCGGTTGGGTGAAACGCGCCTTTCGTGCGCGATTGGGTTCAGGGATCGCGATCACAGAATCGATATTCCGTGGAAGATACCGGAATCAGGCCAGTGGTTTTTGAAAAATATTCCGGACCATTTGAAGCGATATACCGATGGGTACACGAGTATTGATATCGGGTGGCGGGGGTCGCAATGAACGCATTTACACTCTGGGCTGGTGGGGATGCACATGTGGGAACGGATCTGCGGCGGGGGCGAAAGAGTTTGGAAACTGCCATTTTGCAGGCAGAGCGAGATTTTGAATGGGATGTGATGCTCGATATTGGCGATCTATCCGGCGCGCAGGAACCGCCCGATGATGAAGAAGGCGAGGAGGTGGTTCGACAATACAGTGTATCGACCAAACATCCGCGATCGCATTTTTACAATATCGTGGGCAATCACGATGCGAGTGGTCCCGATGAAGAGACGCAGTGGTGGTTTCAAAAGTGGGTGGATCCGATGGGTGTGAATTCCGAATATTCGGGAGTTTATGCCGATCAACGACCATATCCCGTAACCGGACAGTGGGATCGGTATTCTTTTGAGGTGGGCAATATCCTGTTTTTGTGTATGGGTGATCGCAATGACGGTGGGCCGCCTGTGGGACGGGGGAAAAGGGGCGGTTATCCCGCAGGCGCTGTCACGCAGGAGACATTTGAATGGTGGCGCGATACGGTGCTTTCCCATCGGGATAAAATTATTATTTCCGCACATCACCACATGTTAAAAGAGACGACGGTTGCTTCGCTCGATTGGGTGGGCGTGGATGAAGGCTATCACGGTCGTTTTGACGATGGCGCGCCTATTGGGGCTTCGTATCTCTACTGGGTGGGGGGCAAACCAGATAGCGGACAATTTGAAGGTTTTCTGGCAGATAATCCCGGTGTTTGTGATATCTGGCTGGGCGGACACACGCATACAAATCCCGAAGATACGACGGGCGGGTGTTCGCATGTGGAACAGAAGTGGGGCGCGACATTTATTAACGTCGCTGCGATTTCAAAATTTCACGGGCAAAAGAACGTGCCGATGAGTCGTGTTTTGACCTTTGCGGAAGGATGCGACAAAGTAGATGTAAAATGCTATTTGCATTCCGATCATTTCGCCCCTCAGGGATGGTACGAACCTGCGCGGCGGACCGTGCCTCTGAAGATACCCTTTTCTTTTTAGGTACTCGACCATGCCCGATCCTCTGCTTATCCTGACAGCCACGGCTTATGAGCAACAGCGTTTGCGCGATAGTCTTCAACAGGCGACAACACAGCGCCTGGGACATCGCGTCTGGGTTTGTGGTATGATTGGCATCAGCCCCGTAGTCCTTGTTGAAACGGGTATTGGGGCGGTCAATACGGCGCAGGCGCTCACTGTTGCACTCCAGGAAATTGATCCCGAACTCGTTCTGCAAATCGGCATAGGCGGTGCTTATCTCGGCAGTGGCCTGGATAAGGGCGATCTCGCACTTGCGACCGAAGAAAATTATGGCGATTTAGGCGTCATCACACCTGCTGGCTGGTCTCCTGCTGATGAGATCGGTATTCCCGTCCTGTCAACAGATCGCGATTATTACAATACGTATTCTCTCGATCCCGCGCTTGTCGCCAGGGCGCAGCACATACTCGAACAATCGGGCGAATGTGTTGTGCAAGGTCCTTTTGTTACGGTGCAACAATGTACAGGGCGCGAGGATATTGGCAATGAACTGGCAGCGCGTTTCAATGCGATATGTGAAAACATGGAGGGTGCGGCTGCGGCACATGTCTGCACCCTTTACGCGGTTCCATTTCTCGAATTACGCGCTATTAGTAATCTTGTAGAAGACCGCAACAAAGACACCTGGGATATTCCCCAATCTGTCCATCGTGTGCAAATTGCAGCGCAAAAATTCGTTGAGGCTCTATGACGCGAGGTTCATCATGTCCCGTATTTCTCTTGGTTATTCCCCGTGTCCCAATGACACATATATTTTCTACGGTCTGGTTCACGGAAAAATTGACGGCGCGCCCAGATGCCGCGAGATTCTCGAAGATATCGAGACGCTGAATCGCATGGCTATGGCTGGTAAATTGGATATGACCAAGATATCATTCCACGCGCTTGCATTTATGCGAGATCGCTATTGTCTGTTGCATTCGGGGGGGGCATTGGGGCGTGGGTGTGGACCGCTCGTTATCGCGTCTGATGCCCTTGATCCAAGCGCTTTGTTGGGCAAACGCATTGCCATTCCCGGCGAACTCACCACGGCCGCGCTCTTGCTGCGTCTCTTTAATCCTGCACTTGACAATCTCGTTGCAATGCCTTTTGACGAGATTATGGAGGCCACGCAAAAAGGCGATGTTGATGCCGGCGTGATTATCCACGAATCGCGATTTACCTATCCCGATTATGGTCTGCACAAAGTCATTGACCTGGGCGAATGGTGGGAGGCATCTACGGGACATCCCATTCCGCTCGGCGGTATTCTCGCCCGACGTGATCTCGGCAAAGAAATGATTCAACAAATTGATGTATCTCTTTGCGCCAGTGTGGAATATGCACATGAAAACCCGGATGCAGTTAAAAATTACATCCGCGAGCACGCACAGGAGATGGACGAAGCTGTTATGCAGCAGCACATCGATCTCTACGTCAATGAATACACGTTGGATTACGGCGCAGATGGCGAGGCTGCACTGGTCGATCTTTTTGCGCGTGCAGAAGAAGCGGGCATTGTACCGCGATCCGATCAGCCGTTATTTATTAACTGAAAGAGGAAACATCTATGAGTGGATTAGAAAAGAGCCTGTGGGTAAGCCAGAGAATTATGGGTGTGGTTTTTCTGGTGGCTGGTCTGACTAAGATATGGGATCCCGTGCTCTTTTTTTGGGAGGCTGTGATACCTGCCCAGATTTTTGTCGGGCGCGAGACAGTAGAGATGGTCGCCCGTTTGGCACTGTTGCTCGGCCCGTTAGAATGCCTGGTGGGTCTCGCGCTTCTGGTCGATTGGAAGCCGCGTCTCGTTTTGCCCATAGGTGTGGTGATGATGGTTTTTTTTATCGCGATTACCGCCCATGCCTTGCATCGGGGGATGGGGGAGAGTTGTGGGTGTTTTGGTACTCTGGTCGATCGCTCGCCAACTGAGGCAATGGTGGAAAATTTTCTTATGCTGGGGTTGCTGGTCTTTTCCTGGTGGGGGTTGCGGCGAAGGTCCGTTGCGCTATGGGCATGGGGGCGATGGGTGGTCCTAGTCGGTGGATTGGTTGCCATGACTGTGCTGGGTTTTAGATATGTGCCCGAGCGCGATCGGATAGCTGATTCAGACCTGCAGGTGGGTGATTATCTGAAAGGTTTATCCCTGTTAGATGTGGATATCGATTTGACGCGTGGAGCCTATCTGATCGAATTATTTAGTCCAAGTTGTCACTATTGCCAGGTCGCCGTGCCCAAGCTCAATGTCTGGGCTGCCGATCCAGAAGTGCCCAGGTTGATTGCTTTGAGCCAGTATCCCAAAGATCATCCCGTGACCGCGCAATTCAAAATGCAGTTCCGACCGCGTTTTACCATAGCAACTATTTCTTTTGCCGATTTCAAGCGCTTGACCCATGCGCATGGGTATCCGCGATTGGCCTATATCGTAGATGGGGTGGTTGTACGAGTGTGGGAGCGCCATGCCTTTCCCTCGCTTGCGGAGTTGAGGAAGTTATAGGAATCCTTGTTTTGATAAATTATATTTTCCGTTGAAAGGAGTTTAATACATGTCGAAGCCAAAAATTGGGTTTATCGGTCTCGGGATCATGGGCAAACCGATGGCCGGTCATTTGATGGATGCTGGATATGAGCTCGTCGTACACAACCGCAATCGAGATGCGGTCGATGAACTCGTTGGTAGAGGGGCAGCAGAAGCGCATTCTGGTAAAGAGGTGGCAGCACAAAGCGATATTGTTATCACTATGTTGCCCGATTCACCCGATGTCGAAAGCGTCGCTTTGGGCGAGGGCGGGATTATTGGAGGCGCGCACGAGGGTCTGATTTTCGTCGATATGAGCACGATTGCGCCCAGTGTTACCACGCAGGTGGGGGAGGTGCTCTCGGAAAAAGGCGTTCAAAGTCTCGATGCACCCGTCAGCGGTGGCGACATCGGCGCTCAAAACGCCACTCTTTCCATTATGGTTGGCGGCGATGAAGATACGTTCAACAAGGTCAAACCGCTCTTTGACGTTATGGGCCAAAGTGCGATTTTGTGTGGACCGCTCGGCGCTGGGCAAACCGTGAAAGCGTGCAATCAAATCCTCGTTGCCGTCACTATTGCCGGCGTATCTGAAGCACTCACAATGGGTACCAAAGCAGGCGTTGATCCAATCAAAATTGTTCAGGTGCTCAGTGGGGGACTTGCGCGCTGCGGTGTACTTGAAAACAGGGGTGAGCGTATGGTCAACGGGGATTTTGATCCCGGTTTTCGCATTCGCCTGCACTACAAAGACCTCAATATCATCCAGAAAACGAGCAATGATTTCGGCGTACCCTTGCCCGTTACCAGCGAGGTTTTTGAGCTTTTTAAGACCGCAATGATCAAAGGTCGGGGCGAACTCGACCACTCGGGTTTGCTCACGGTTATTGAAGATATGTCGAATATTCAAGCGCGTACGGGGTAGAGTTGGTCACGTACACCCCGTAGGCGTTGGCAAACCTGCGATTTTACACGCGCCATCTGCGGGACCAGCGGAAAACAGGTCGTAAATCGTATCGATATCTTTTTCTGTCTCTTTGCACAAGCGGCGGATCAATGGAGCGATTTCAAATTTCAACCAATAATTGCGGATATAATACACGACCTGCCAGTGATCTTTGGTCATCTCCTCAATGCCATCTTGCCGGGCCAGATCACGCGCTACATCTTCGTCCCAAAGCTCGGGCTGTTGGATAAACCCATCTTCATCTACCTCAATTTCTTTATCTCCCAGCGTCACAATTTCATACGCCATTCCGCACCTGACCTTTTATTCGTCCGTGCCGTTGGGAAATATCGCTCAAGCCCTCAATCACAGTTTCTATCTGCGCTTCGGTATTGAAGGGGCCTAGTGAGAGTCGCACCGTACCCTTCATCGCTTTCGTACCCAGGATTTCATGTACCTTTGGCGCGCATTGCAATCCCGTGCGTGTTGCCACATTGAACTTCACATCCAGCAATGTACCCACATTATTCGCTGTCATCCCTTCGATATTGGCCGACAATACGGGCACGTGTTGATCGTGATTTTCAGCGCAATACAAAATGGTTCCATCGACTTCGCGCAGGCCATTGACCAGTTGTTTGAACAAAGCCATCTCGCGTGCCTGAATATTTTCCACGCCTTCGCGGCGCATCCATTTTTGCGCGTGCAACAGCCCTGCAATGCCCATCAGATTGCCCGTGCCACACTCCAATCGCCAGGGATACTCGCTTAGGTGATCGGGATACTCTGATCGCACACCCGTTCCACCGTATCGCAACGGTGCAATTGTCACGCCTTCGCGCACGTACATCCCACCGGTACCCGTTGGCCCCATGAGTGACTTGTGTCCGGTAAAACACAGGATATCGGCCTGCATCGCCTCCATATCAATGGGCAACATACCCGCTGTTTGCGCCACATCAACGCAGAAAATTACACCGCGTGCGCGGCAGATTGCACCGACTGCTGCTACGGGTTGCACAGTGCCCAGTACATTGGATGCATGGGTCATTACTACGAGTTTTGTATTGGGTTTGATCGCTCTGACAACATCTTCGGGGTCGATAAAGCCATCTACTCCAAAGCCTACATAAGTCGCCTCAATTCCCTCGTATTTTGAGAGATGGTAAATCGGACGCAAAACCGAATTGTGATCCAGACAGGTTGTAATTACGTGATCGCCGGGTTTCAATGTGCCCTGAATAGCAATATTCAACGCATCCGAGGCATTGTGTGTAAACACAAGCCGATCTGGACTGCCCGTGGCACCAAAAAACGAAGCGAGCGATGCCCGCGTCTCGGCAACCATATCCTCGGCCTCTCGCGCCAGATCCGTGCCACTGCGCCCGGGGTTTACCCCGTATTTTCGATAGAACGCCAGCGCGTCTTCCAGCACATTGGGGGGCTTTGGAAATGTCGTCGCTGCGTTGTCCATGTAAATTAAATGAGACATGAGCTATCGGCTATTCCAGTACAATCGCATTGTTTACCAACTCGTGTACACCTGTAATTTCTAGTGGCATTTTGTGATGACGCGCGATTTCTTTGAGTTGTGTGCGGCACTGCAAACACGAAGTTGATACGATCTTCGCATCGGTCTCGCGCATTTGCTCTGCTTTCTTTTTGCCCGAGACCTCCATCCGAAACGCGCGCACCGAGCGCAGTGCCGATAACCCACCGCCACCACCGCAACACCACTGTGTGTACCCGCCATCGGGCATTTCGCGGTAATCGACACAGGCCGCTTTCAAAATCTCTCTGGGTTCCTCGACAATTCCACACCCAGCAGCAAATTGGCAAGCGTCGTGATAGGTCACGGGATCGGGATTTTTATCCGGGTCCAATTTCAGTTTGCCCGTGCGAATAAGTTGTGCCGTATATTCAAACCCACTGGTAATCTCAAAAGGCAATGCACCCCACCAGCGTCCTTCGCTGGCCATGAACTTCATCACCCGATACGCATGTCCGCATTCACCCATTACCATGATCTTACATCCCAATTTTTCGCATGCGTCGATGTAGTGCTTGTTCTCGTACTTCATTGAGAAGTTGTTGCCGGTCGTAAATCCGAAATTCGATCCATCAAATGCCCGCGAGCTCATCGTCCAATCGGCACCGATGGCGTGAAAAATTTTTGCCATACCCATTAAGTTTTCAGCATAAACCAGCACATCACCCGACGGCGGCAAAAAGAAAATTTCCGCGCCTTCGCGGTCTAAAGGAATGGCAATATCCCGTCCTGTTTCTTCTTTGAGCTCTTCTTCGATAAATTGAATCGCGTCTAAAAATGCCTCGGCTGACGCGCCTTCTAAATTGCCTGTTTCAAACGAATTGTGCGTACCCTGTGCAAGGGACGGCGGCGTCAAACCCATTAAATCGACAAGCGAGCGTCCAACGCGCGAGATCACCGAATGATCGATTCCCACAGGACAAAATGCCGCACACCGCCGACACGTCAAACACTCGTACATGCGCTCGGAAAATAGCTCGGCATCATTATTTTCAAAATCTGGCTTTGGAAAAATGGCATTCCAAAACCGTCCCCAAAATGTCGTGTACTTTTTGTATAAACGAATCACTTGCCGAGAGCGTTCCACCGGATGCATGCGCTTGTCGGGTTGCCCGTAATACACCGGGCATTCCTGCGCGCACACCCCACATTTGGTACACGTATCCATGTACAGGCGCAACGCCGATGGTTCGTCCTGAATCTCGCGGACAAAGGGATCCGATTCGGCAATGCGCCGCATATACGTGCCAGCCAGGCCTGTTGGAATGTATTTTTTTTCTCGTTCTGTTTTATCTGGCTTTTCCAATTTTCTGATTCTCAAGCAGTTAGTGGTTAGTGGTTAGTGGTTTTTCATCCTGTTCATCATTTAATCCTGAAAATTCTGATCCAAATTCTCCAGCAAATGTATCGGACGTGCCCAGAAATTCGCGACTGAAAAAAATCCCGCCCAGATGCAACAGATGGGAAAATGGGATCACAATCAATAATAGCTGGGCGGCGAGCATGTGCCAGACAAAAATGTGTGGCACTTCAATAACTTCCACTGTGTTCATCAACAGCCCAGATACATAGTGGCGCAGGGCTTCGGATGACACGCCACCGTCTAACATCACGAGAAATGCTGTTAAAGAAAAAAACAGGAGGATGAATTCCGCCAGATAGTCCCGAAAGTCCGTAATTTCCCGCACGCGTTGAATGATTATGCGACGCAGCAACAAATAAGTGCCCGACACTGTCATCAGTCCACTGCCGATCAATGCGACGCGCAAACAGATCAGATCTAGGTCAAGCGGTAAAATCACGCGGGCATGGGCAACAATTACCAGGAGCAGCCCCAAATGGAGGGACCAGGAACCCATCCACAGCACTTTGTCACGCTTGTAGAGACCAGTAAAAAAAACAAAGCCCTTTATAGCGCGTTTCCATTCTGTCCTTTGTGAGCGCGATCCGGGAAAAATGTGAATGGTTGGGCGGTACTGCTGCTTCCACACGCCATATACAGATCCTCTGGCGCGTGGCAATAGCTTGAGCGCGGGGTTGTAAAACCGCATCCACACCCATATTCGCACGCCAAGCATGATAAGATAGAAAGGCAATGCAAAATAGGGCAGGCGATAGAGGATAAAAAATTCAAAGCCATTCATGGTTAGCGGAATCAATCCGTCCAGCTCAGTACTTCTTCGAGGGGCTTGCGCCTCGGTTCTGGAATTTCATCGGGATATCCAGTATAGAAAAATCCGATGATATATTCGTTCCCGGTATCTACACCCAGCAATTTGTAGGTGTTTTCTTCCAGCGTGATCGGCCCCGTGCTCCACTGCATGCCAACCCCTTCTGCCCAGGCAGCCAACTGAATATTTTGCATGGCGCAACACGAGGCTGCATAATCTTCCCGATTTTTGATATCATCACCATCTTGCAAACACGCCACTGCAATAATTGTGGGCTTTGACATGAACTTGGCATAACCGGCTTCTTTTAATATTCGCCTGGCTTCATCGCTGGCATTTTCGGCGGCTTTTTCCTCCTGAATTTCGCTGTAGCGTTGCGCCAGTATTTCTTTGGTCTCTTCTCCCAGGACTACAAATCGCCACGGTTCTGTCAAATGGTGATTGGGTGCCCAAAGACCGGCTTCAAAAATTTTTTCAATCACATCTTTGGGCACACCGCCCGGTTTGAACTTAAAAATTGTGCGCCGCGTGTGAATAGCTTCCAAAACGTCCATCGCTTGCCTCCTATTGGATCGCGGTAAAAAGTGACTAAAAAAACATTCATCGTCCGTACTCATCTCTTTCTTTTATTATCATATCCGAAACAGAAATACCTTTTAGCGTGATCGGTTCAATACACCGTTTCCAGGCAGGCACGGCTGTGCCTATTGGTTTTAGATCAGCAATAGGCTTGCCATATCGCAAAATACGAAATGTCTCGCCCTGTTCAACAGCATTTAAATACGCCGTCGCCTGCTGACGAAATTCAGTAGATGTAACAGTTCTCATTTTTCCTCCTGTACATCAATGTATATAACAACTTCAGACAAATCAAGTTTTGGCGTTAGATATTAAAAAAAGCCTCTGAAGATATACGCTTCAAAGGCTTTTTTTATTTTAATGGAAAAATAAAAAATAAAAAAATTGATTTGGGTGTCTTCAATTGCTGTGGCAAAAGCCGAGTTGAGCTTTTAGTGGTGAGCTACCACATCACGCGAAACTGCGTTGTTGAACGCGCTATTTCCAGAGTTTGCAAATCTTCGACCACTACGCGCAGTGCTTTGGGCCCCGGCATGGTTTTATCCAGTGCCAATGCCAAAAACAACGGCTCCCAGTCGCGGTTGCCGCGTTGTTCATAAGATATAGCTGTTACCCAATCCGCCTGCTCTACATCTCCGGTATCGCTCAGTGCCCGTACTTGAAAGGTGAGCTTGTAATGGGTTGCGCCGAAGTTATCGCGCTGTAAGTTGTAAACCTCAAAATACACCACGGCTTGACCGTTGTGCTCATATTGCCGCAAGGGATTTGACAATATGAGAAAGCGATTGCGACCAAAGGGGCGGTCTTCGCGTTCAACTATACGCCGTGCGATCAACAAATCGCTGACGTCTAGCTGATCTTTTGAAAATTGTTTCACATCGAGCGTATCGCGAAATGTGCCCACAGATTCTTTTGCGCGATCCTCAACTTCTGCCGATAGATAATAACGCCCAGATTTCAAATTGAGCCGATCACCTGCCAGCAAATAACCCGTGCCAAGTGCGTCGTACTTCACGATGGGCATGCGCTGCACCCGATTTATATCCCGACGCAATGTGTCCCATTGAGCGTCAAAAAGGAACAGGCCCTGGCGCAGATTGACGCTTTTTATTCCGGGGCGGAGGTTTTTTGTTTCGACCTCATCGGCGTCCAGAGCATAATACACTTCAACACGCGCTTTGTCGTCTTCTCCGCGAAACTGCGCGATCTGATGTGGCGCGTTGTATCGCTCGTGCCAGTACGGGTCTCGAAAATGGTCGGATTTGCGCTCGACAAACATCTTAAAGCCCAGAGGATTCATTTCAGAATCCAACCAGCCCAGGCGGAAATTCCAGTGATCGCGCGTGTCCGTATTTTCAAAAATGATGGTAAAGCCTTCGTATCGCCACAATTCCTTCCGATGCTCGTAATTATGCGACATCATCTGCCACCGCGCCCGCCAGGCCAGATAATCTTGCATATACCCGGGCAAATCCACACCTGTGCGAAACTCCGCAGGTCTCGCCACCAGAGATACTGGATGACCATAGCGGATATAAACCTGTCCTTTATCCGTTGTCCAGCCGGGAATGCCTTTGAGGGGGTCGCCAAATCGCAAATTGGCATAAGCCACGCGCCGACAGTGTTCGAGTAATCGCTCGTTGTATTCGGTCAAGTACAATGGATCGCGTCCCGTCCAGAATTTGCGAATGGCCGCGTAATCTGGCGTAGTTGAGTCGGGGTCGGCGAGCACGAACACGCCCATCATAAAGCGTTGTTCTTCTTCTGCCATGCGCGAAAGTCCCGTGGTATAAGAGGCATACGCATCCTGCAACCGGTCCTCAGCTTGATACCCCAATCCCACAAAAAAATGTGCATGGGCATTGTCGGGATGCCGTTGCACATAATTTTCAAATAGGGGAATCAATTCACGAGCCATTCGGCCTTCGTAATAGATCAGCCCCAATAAGTGATGGGAGGGCCAGTGGTCTGGATGTTTGGCAATTGCACGCGTCAAATATCCAATGGCCGCATCGCGCGCCTCAATGCCGTAATTTTCCAAACTCAATGTTCTGACCGTTGGCCTATATCTGGGATCCGAACCATAATTCACAATTCTGCGCTCGGCATCGAGATACCGCGTCATATTCCACATCTCAAAGCGTGCCGCCCAATACAATGGTCCCACATTGTCGGGGTCGCGTTCAATACCCCGCTTGGCATATACGATAGCGGTTGTTCGCCGCCCGATACGCCAGTAATACTCGGCCAGCGAGGTCAAGATATTTCCATTATTGGGTTGTTTTTGCATCGCCCTTTTCAACCATCGCTCTGCACTGTGTACATGACCTTTGCCCTGCAACATGTACAATGCGCCCAGTGCGTGGGCTGCGCGTCCCAATGGATCGCTTTTTGTAGCCTCTTTTAACAGCGACTCGCGTTCATCAAACCCACGCGTTGTATCTGAGGCTGCAATGAGCAAAGAATCGATATTTGCCCCTGCGACATTTATTGGTGTGACGAATATGAGAACTAATAGCATTCGCAATATCATCTGGTGTCTCCTGGGGTGGGGGGAACGGGATATTTTTATTTTAACCGCTAAGATGCGCAGAAGTTGCTTCAAAAGACACAAAAAAAACCGCCCGTTGTGTTGGGCGGTTGGGATGAAAGGTTGGTGATTCCTCACAAATGCGGGTAGGTTGCTTCGGGGTCATAGTCCGGCAGGAGTTCTTCGTGGGGCTGGCCGGGGATTAAATGCGTGCCATCGGTAAAACCTTCTGGACGGTCTTTGAGGAATTCGATGAGACGATTTCGCCAGGGTTGTATTTCAGAGTTGGGATTGCGCGTGATGTCGCGCATTTCATGGGGATCTTCGTCTAGGTTGAAAAGATGTTCTTCACCCGTTTGAGAATACCAGATGTATTTGTGGTGTCCGTCTGTGATATAGTGGTTGCCGTGGTCGTATTCGTAGCAGCCAGCGTGTTCTCCGTGTAAAAATTCCCGGACGTGGTCGGTGTCGCCTTGCATGACGGGCAGAAGGCTTTTGCCCGTGCAGGTATCGGGGATGTCGATGCTGGCCGCATCGAGGATAGTAGGCATAATGTCCTGAATGCCGACGGGACTTTTGCAAGTTATTTCTCCTGGGTACCCCCATTTTTTAGGGGCGCGTATGAGAAATGGAATTCGAGCAGACGCTTCGTATGGCCAGGTTTTGCGAAAGAGATTGTGGTCGCCCAGCATTTCGCCGTGGTCAGATGTGAAGATGGTCAGGCAGTTGTTGAGACCGCCGGTATATTGGATGAGGCGACCGATCTGCTCGTCTATAAAGTTGATCATACCGTAATAAGCCGCCCGAGAACAGCGCATGTCGTGTTTGTCAAGGCAAATTTGCCAGGCGTTGGGGTCGAGACCTATGCAGTCGCCGCGTTGCTGGTCGGTCATGATGAGCAGGATATTTGGTCGAGAGTCTGACATATTATTCTCCGCTGCTATGTCGCAGGGATGACGGGTAGCGTGATGTGGGATGGGTATGCTTTTGAGTGATAGACGGTCTGATGGGCCTGGCGCATCTCGGTCTCACGCCCCAGCGAGCCGCCTGTATTGAGGTTGCGGTCGAACCGGGGGAAATTGGAAGAAGATATTTCGAGGCGGATGCGGTGGCCTTTTTTGAAGACGTTTCCGGTTACGCCGAGGTCAATTTCGTAGGCATAGATGCTGCCGGGTTTGAGCAAGGTGGGGTTGGTGAGGCTTTCCCGAAAGCGCGCACGCAAGATGCCGTCGCAGAGGTTCATAGCATATCCGGTGGGCGATACATCGACGAGCTTGGCGGTCCAGTCCGTGTCTGTGCAGTCGGTGGCGGCGTAGATGACGGCTTTGATAGGACCCGTGACTTCCAGGGGGGTTTCAAGAGGATCACTGGTATAACAGAGTACGTCGCTACGCATCTCTACGGGACGCTGGTCATAGGGACCCCACGGTACGATGTGCGGTGAGCAACAGTTGTTGCCACCCATCGTGGGGACCGGGTAGTGCGGGTCGTAAGTGTAGTGGTCGGGCGATTCGTTCTCCGGTGATGCTGTGGAGAGCGTGCCGTTGCCGAGTAGTGTGTTGGCACTGCCGCCGGAGTGCAGGTGCCATTTTTGCCATTGGGTTCTCGCAAGCGGCCATTCGCGTTCATCGCGCCACTGGTTGATGCCCATAATAAAGAGGCGCAAAGGCGGTTCATCTGCGATGCCATTGTCAATACCTTTGAGCCAGTGGTCGAACCAGCGCTGTTCAAGACTTTCCAGATCGACCATCGACGGTGCGCCAAAGTCAATGTCGCCGGTTTTGGGCGATAGGCTAAGAGAATGTGGCCAGGGGCCGACGATGAGTTTGCTCTTTTTTGCTTCTTCGGTGCGACCGTGCAGGCGCAGGCCGTTGAAGTTGGTGAAGGTTTGTGCCGCGTAAAGATCGTACCAACCGCCCATGTTGAACGCGGGGACGGCGATTTCACCCCATTTGGTTTCGTCGTTGAATTGCTCCCAATAGTCGTCGTAAGCATCATGTTCGACCCAGTCTTTCCAGAAATTCAGGTTGCGGCCAGCCTGTTCGTCCATTTCGATGAGGGGCAATGCGCGAAAGGCTTCGGTCCAGTTGTGGAATTCGATGGTCTGCGCAGTGCGGGCATTGGTGCGCATGCCCCAGGTCATCATGACGTTGAGTTGAAATGCACCGCCGGGGTGGACGAGGCCGGAGTAATAGTCCGTGCATATAACCCGGGGTGTGATGCATTTGAGGTACTGGCTGCGATACGGCGCACTGCGCCACTGGACTGTGCCGCCATAGGAACTGCCAGCCATGCCGATTTTGCCATCGCACCATTTTTGTTTGCCGATCCACTCCTGAGTATCGTATCCGTCTTCGCCTTCCCGAAAGGCGTAATATTCTCCTTCTGAGTCCCATCGCCCTCGGCAGTCTTGAATAATACAAGCATAGCCGTTGTTGGCAAGCCGCCGGGCTTTTTCCACCATGTTGTCGGCGTTGTTGTCATAAGGCGTTCGCATAAGTACGGTGGGGAATTTCTCGCGTGCACGAGGCAGGTAGATATCGGCAGAGAGATTGATACCATCTCGCATGGGCACTTTTATGTCTAATTGCATGTTGACGTCGTAGTTGGTCTGCATGAAAACCTCCTGCAGTGGAGAGATTAGGTAAGCACTGGTCCCTGTTTATCACACCAGTCCATTTTAATGCGATCCACACGGCCATCTGGATGGGTGATGTACACGTTCCAGGTATCGCCACGGCGGGTGATTCTGGAAGTGATGCCAGCGGTGGTGCCGTCTGTGAAGGGGACGAGGACATAGCCGGTTCGGAAGGGCAGTGTCGCGCGTTTCTTGTAAATGGCGACCGGTGCGGGCACATCCTGACCGCTGATGGCGAGCCAGCCCTGTACGGGATCATTTTGTCCGCAGATAAGCCGGGGCGTCATGTTGACGAGGGGGAGGATTTCGAGATTGGGCGGGGTCATGCGCCCGGTACGCACGGCTCTGGTATCGGGATCAATCAGGACGCGATAGGGCATGAAGTGAAAGAGCGCTTCATAGGTGTGTTGTCCCTCGCCAATGAGTTCGTCGAATATGAGAAAATAGTTGGGTTTGACGAACATGACGGTGCGGCGGTGGGCAATATCTGCGTCCAGCCCGACATAACCCGCATCATAAGTGGCAATGGCGACATCGGCTCGATGATCACTTCGCCAGACGGTTTTGTCGCGGGCAGATTCGATCCATTCGTCGATGGTCTGTTCGCGGCGGTTCTGCCCGCAACCATCTACGAGAACGGTATTGTGCGCTTCAGTGGTGCGGTAGAAGGATGTCCATTCATTGGGGAAGTAGGAAGTGATTCCGGGATCCACAAGAAAAGGCAGGCCATGTGCGTAGAGGTCGAAGGAAAGCATGTCTTCGTGCTGGTGGAAGCGACCGTAGGGACCGCCTTCAAAGAGACAGTATCGAGCATCGCGGTCCCATCCGCTTCGCATGACAAAATAGCCCGAATCGCGGTGGGCGATGGAGGTATAGTCAGGAGGATGCCCTTCTTCTCCTTCTGTGCCGACCCATAAGGCGCTCGAATTATCGAGTACCCGTCCAGGTTTGATAAGCGAACGCGCGAATTTTCCATCCAGGCTGCCGGCGTCAGAAACAGAGGGACAGGAGAAATCGGGACGGTTGACGGAGGCACTCCAGTCGTACATTCGCCTTATGCCTGCTTCTATTTCCGGATCCAGAGATCGGCCAAATTTACGGGCGACTTCAAAAACTTCCAGGAACCAGGCCGCGATAGCTATCTGGTAGCCTGGGGTGAGTTCGTAAGAAGCACCATCGCGCATGACCTGAATGTTCATGTCGTTCAGGAGTTGCTGGCTGGCTGCATGATACCATTCTTCCGATTCCCGAAATTCGGGGAATGAGCAGGCAGTCGCAAGCATGGAGCGGCCTTCGGAGATGGTTTTGTTGGAGGGTGGGAAGGATTCGAATTTTAAGAGGTAGGCTTCGTGTTCGTAGATTGATTTGAGCAGATCTATGATGGTCTGGTCTTCGATCTCTGCGCAATCGCAGAGTACGGTGAAGATATCGACGAGTGTGGAGAATGCCCGCATGCTCACGATTAGAGAATGCCCCCATGCAAGGCCACCGGCGCGCACGTCGTAGGGCATGGGGGTTTTTTGCATCCAGTCGCGCAAGATATTTTCGATGGCTTTTGCGTATTTCGGGTCGCGGGTTTCTTCCCAGGCGAGTTCGAGCGGGGTGAAATAGGGAAAGCCGTGGATGCGGATGGACCATTCGATGTATCCATACGGATTGGCGTCCCAATCAACACCGTCGGGCCAGTAATGGTCCATGATGTGCCCGGCGAGAATCCGGTTGGCTTCTTCTATATTGGCTTTGGGAGCGGGATCGGGTATAACGTGGCGTCTATTGAAGGTGCTGCGCCGGAAGCAGGCTGCAATTTCTGCAAGTTGGGTCTGGATTGTATCGGCTTGCGCTGCGGCTTCAAGGCCGGGATGGTTCAGGTCCAGAGCGTTGATCAGAGCTTTGTCGGTCATGCGAGGTCCGCGCGCGACTTCGCGCTGGAGCAGGCGGATATTTCGGATGCGACTGCCCGATGGTAGGCGGATGGTGCCCGAGACCATCTGACCCCATCCAGAGGGAATGCCCAAAGTGTAAAAACATTCGGCGGGAAAGCGAAATTCTCGCCAACCCTGCCAGATATTGCCTCCGCGCGGGGAGGCGATGGCGTTGAATCGATAGCCATCGTCTTCGCTCATGCCTTCGGTTCGGTGCCCCGAGGTGAGGGTGCAGTAGATCTGGTCATCGACATTGTCCGGAAGGAAAATTTCAGCGCGAATCTCGTTGGCGCAGTTCCAATCGCCAATTTTCATGGGGAGGTCGGCGTGTTCCCCCTGTTCAGCTTCTGAGAGCATCCATTCGGCGAGAATGGTATCATCTTGAAATTTGGAGAGGTCCATAGGTGTATCCTTTTACGTTTTACCCTCACACCACTCGCGGGCGTTCTGGAATATTTGAAGCCACGGAGAGGCTTGAAGGTCGCGTTTCCAGTTCGCTGGCATATACCCCCATTGCCACTTGAGAAAGGTGCGTTCGGGGTGGGGCATCATGGCGAGGTGGCGTCCATCGGGGGAGCAAAGACCGGCAATGCCGTGCGGGGAACCATTTGGGTTAAAGGGATAGGCTTCGGTTGCGGTATTGTTGTCATCGACGTAGCGCACGGGGGAGAGGTTTTCGCCTATGACGCGGTCGAGTACGTCTGCGCGGGGAAAAAATGCGCGGCCTTCGCCGTGTGCGACCCACACACCGAGGGATGCGCCGGCCATGTTTTTGAACATAATTGCTGGACTGTCCTGAATTTGCACGGTGGAAAAGCGGGATTCAAAACGCGCGGATTCGTTTCGAATAAATCGGGGTTGTGCCGCATTGGCAAGGCCGGGGAACGGAACCCAGCCGAGCAAGGCCATGAGTTGGCAGCCATTGCACACGCCGAGGCTGAAAGTATCCGGACGGTTGTAGAAGGCATCGAACTGGGCGCGAAGGCCATCGTTGAAGCGAATCACGCCAGCCCAGCCTTTGGCCGAGTCGAGCACATCGGCATAGCTGAATCCACCGACAAATACAACGCCTCTGAATTGTTCGCCGAGTGCGATGGTACCAGATAAGAGATCGCTGGTGGTCACATCCCAGGGTTCAAAGCCCGCTGCGAAAAATGCAGAGGTCATTTCGCGATCTCCATTGCTGCCCTCTTCGCGCACGATGGCGACCGTGGGCTTGCGACTGGCATTGAGAATGGCGGGGGGCGTGGGCATTGGCTCGAAGGGTACGGTAAAGTTGGGACCTGTACGCGCGTGCAGGGTAGCCTCTTCTTGCGAGACGCAGGATGGATTGGTTTGCTGGCGTTCGAGTTGGAAACTCGTAGCTTCCCATAAGTCTCGCAATTCGGGCATGGGTCTTTTGAGAACGCACTGATTGTTGACAGAAATTTGGATGTCGGGACTGGCGGTCGCTTTTCCTATAGCTTGAATAGGCACGGCAGATTTTTTAAAAATTTCTCGCACGATCATCAGATTTTTGGGATGCACTTCAAAGACGAGGCCGAGTTCTTCGGAAAAGAGCGAGGAAATCGCATTGGCGCGGGTTTGAAGATTGATCTGAATACCGCAGTTGCCGGCAAAAGCCATTTCCAAAAGCGCGGTGATGAGACCGCCATCGCTGCGGTCGTGTCCCGAGGTAATGTAATTTTTTGCGATGCAGGATTGGAGTGCTTCAATCGCGCGTTTGAGCAGGGCGGGATCATCGACATCTGGCGACTCGTTGCCGAGTTGCTCGTACACATGGGCGAGAGAAGACCCGCCGAGGCGATGTTTGTCCGCGCCGAGATCGACGTAAAGTATGATGCCCTCATCGGGATGTTTTAAGTCGGGTGTGACGGTCTGCGTAATGTCGGGACTGGTGACATAGCCCGATATGACGAGTGTGCCGGGTGTTTTGACAGTTTCTTCGCCATCCTCTCCCGGTGCGATCGCAGCCATTGAGAGGCTGTCTTTGCCGCCATCTATAGCAATGCCCAATTCGAGCAGAATATCCGTAAGGGCGCGGGCCGCATCGTAAAGTGCCGCGCCTTCTCCGGGCAATTTGGCCGCCCACATCCAGTTGCCAGAACACTTGATGTCTTCTATAGCACTCAGCCGCGCCCAGGCGATATTGGTGAGCATTTCGCCCACACACAGGCGTCCCATCGCCGCAGGATCGATGAGACCTTTGATGGGTTGTTCGCCAATGGCGGTGGCGGCACCAGTCGTGCCAAAATGACTTTGTGCAATGACAGCGACGTCTGCTGCGGTTAGCTGGAGTGGTCCCACGCATTGCTGTTGCGCAACAAGCCCGGTTACACAGCGGTCAACTTTGTTGGTGAGAAATCGTTTGGAACCTACGGAGACGAGGCGAAGCACGCGGTTGAGTGCTTTTTCAACGGTCAGATTCTCGGGGAGGATGAGCGGTTCTGTGCGGGTGGGAAAGCGGTCGAGTTTGAAGGGCTTTTGCGGCATATCGCCAAGGACTTTTTCCAGGTCGAGATCAACGGGCGTGGTGTTGTCTTTGCTGTCGAAGACTACCACCCTCCCATCGCCGGTTACTTCGCCGACAAAAGCGTAAATGACCTTTTCGCGTTTGCAGAGGGCGTCGAAGAGATGGGCGTGTTCGGGACGGATGAGCAGGGCATTGTTTTCCTGATATTCGGCACCCCAGATTTCGAGCACAGATAGGGTTTCATCTCCAACAGGCACGGCGCGAATATCGATGCGGGCACCTGCAGGCTCAACGATTTCTTTGAGGACATTACAGTTGCCACCCGCGCCCTGATCGTGGATGCTGACAATGGGGTTTTGATCGCCGAGTTCGACACAGGCGCGGATCACGCGATTGAGTTTTTGTTCCATTTCTGCGTCGCCGCGCTGCACGGCGTTGAAGTCGAGTTCGGCTTCGTTTTCGCCCTGTACCATGCTCGAAGCAGCGCCCCCCCCCATGCCAATGCGATAGGCTGGCCCGCCAATTTTGGTGACAAGCATTTGGGGTTCGGGCTTCTCTTTATTTGTATGACGCGCGTCCATTTGACCGATTCCGCCACTAAACATAATGGGTTTAATCCATTCTCTGCGTTCTCCATTGGGCAGGCGCATACCATAGGATCGCGTGTAGCCCTGTATGAGGGGTTCACCGAATTTGTTGCCGTAATCCGAAGCCCCATTGCTGGCTTCAATTGCGATTTGCAAGGGTGTGGCGAGGTTATCGGGATATTGAAAATCGGGATTTTCCCAGGGCAGGTCATATCCGGGAATATACAAATTGCCCACACAATACGCCGCTGTACCCGCTATGACGAGTGCGCCGCGACCCGTGGCCTGCACGTCTCGGATGCGACCGCCCGTGCCTGTTTCTGCACCGGGAAAAGGAGCAACCCCCGATGGGAAGTTGTGAGTTTCCGCGGTGAAGATGATGTCGCAGGTGCGGTCTGAGAATGCAAATGGAGAGGGACTACCGATAGTGGTAGGTACAATAGTGCGTATCGGATACCCCTGGATGGCACTGGAATTGTCTTTGAAGGCGATCGTGCTGTTGTTGGGGCTGGCTTTGAGTGTCGATTGGATCATGGCGATGAGGTGGTCGGGCATCTCTTCGCCGTCAATGATAAGGCGGCCTTTAAAAAACCAGTGTCTGCAATGTTCGCTGTTGGATTGGGCAATGTCAAAGCATTCGACATTGGTGGGGTTACGGCCGATCTGGTCGAGGAAGAGGTCTGTGTAATAATTGAGGTCCCATTCATCGAATGCCAGGCCCAGGGTGCGATTGATTTTTTCAAGGGCGCGGCGGCCTTCTTCTATGAGGGGAATCTCGGATACGAGTTCTGGTTTTGCGTCGGAGTCAAAGGAGGTGAGGGGGTAGGGATACAGGCATTCGGTCATGCGGTCGTGAACGAGGGACAAAAAGATATTTTGCTGATCCAGGCTCAGGGATGGCTCAATGAGGTAACGTCGCGACCGTTCGATGCGCGAAATTTGCGTGAGGCCGCAGGCGTGGCATATTGCCGTGGCATTTGTGGACCATGCTGTGGAAAAATTCATGCGCGGTCCCACTTCGAGGATCGTGCCAGGTCCGGTAAGAAAGGATTGCTCTGCAAATCGATCTGCTTCAAAGGTTTCGGATAGAAGATAGGTGAGCCGGTTTTGCTGGTCGGCAGAAAGCGGACTGTCTGTTTGTACATTAAAACAGTATTCAATTTCGATATTTTGAATGTGTGCAGAGACGTGTTGCTGTGATAAATGGAGCAGGGTGTGTTGCTGCGAGGGGGATGTGCGAAAGAAATGCTTCAAGCTCATGGAGTCCTCAGTAAATGAAATTGTTGTCTGCTTCTTTGAGCGGGGGGAGATTTTGATCGCGCTTGGAAAGGATCGGATTTTTTATGGGCCAGGAAATGTCTAAGTCGGGATCATTCCAGGCAATACCGCGATAGGTCTCTGGTGCGTAAACATCCGTACATTTGTATGTGAAGTCTGCCACCTCTGTGAGAACGCAGAATCCGTGTGCAAAGCCGGGGGGGACATACAGGAGTTCGGATCGCGCTTCGGAAAGATGAATACCGGTCCACTGACCATAAGTGGGGGATCCCCGACGAATATCGACGGCAACATCGTATATTTCGCCTTTGAGCACCTGGATGAGTTTGCCCTGTGCGCGAGGGGATTTTTGGTAGTGCAATCCGCGCAGTACGCCGCAGGTAGAGCGAGAGTGGTTATCCTGAACGAACGTTTCTAAGATGCCATTGGCTTCGAAATCGTCTCGTTTGTACGTTTCGACAAAAAAACCGCGATCATCGGAAAATCGCTTTGCGTGAACGAGGATGACGCCGGGTATATCGAGGTTTTTAAATTCAAAGGGCATAGGATCAGGATGAGAGGATGACTGCGATGAACACTGGGGCTTGTCTCTAGCCCCTCGTCTTTACAAGATATCATCCACAAGCTGTGGGGCAAGCCCTATATAGGATTCAGGCGTTAGTTTTTTCAGATTTTTGAGGTCTGCGTGGGGGAGATCGAGGGAGTTGAGAAAGTTGTTGAGATCGTCCTTTGTAATGTCTGTGCCCCGGGTGAGGTCTTTCATAAGCTCGTAGGCGTTTTCATATCCGTTTTTTCGCATGACGGTTTGCACGGCTTCGCCGAGGATTTCCCAGGCGTTTTCGAGATCACTGGCAATGGCCTGTTTATCGATGGCGACCTTGCCCATGCCATTCAGCAGGGATTTCAGGGCGAGACACGCATGGCCGATGGCCGGACCAATATTGCGACTGGCTGAGGAGTCGGACAGGTCGCGCTGAAGGCGTGAGACGGGTAATTTGGTCGATAGGTGTTCGAGCAGGGCCGTGCTGATGCCCAGATTGGCTTCGGCATTTTCAAAGTCGATGGGATTGACTTTGTGGGGCATGGTCGAGGATCCGACCTCTGTCGCGACTGTTTTCTGGCGAAAATAGGATAGGGATATATAGGTCCACATGTCGCGGGCAAAGTCGAGCGAGATGGTGTTGAAGCGGATGATCATGTGAAAAATTTCAGCCATATAATCGTGCGATTCAATCTGCGTAGTGAGTGGATTGAATGTGAGGCCGAGACGCTGGACGAAATCGCGGGCGAGGTCATGCCAGCACACATTGGGATAGGCCGCGACATGCGCGTTGTAATTGCCTGTGGCGCCGTTGAATTTGCCGAGGTATTCGAGTTTTGTCGCCTGTTTGATTTGCCGCTGCCAGCGATAGACAAATACTGCGAGTTCTTTGCCCATTGTGGTCGGGGTGGCGGGTTGGCCGTGCGTGCGCGCGAGTATAGGGAGGTTTTTGGTGTCTTGTGCGAGCTTTGAAGTGATTTGTATAACTTGCTGTGCCAGTGGAAGAAAGACATCTTTGACAGCGGATTTGAGCATGAGCGCATGAGAGAGATTGTTGATATCTTCAGAAGTGCAGCAAAAATGCACGGCTTCGCATATGTCGGCAAGCGATGTTTCTTCAAGGCGTTCTCTGACGTAGTATTCGACAGATTTGACATCGTGATTGGTGACTCTTTCGATTGCGACAACGCGCTGAGCTTGCTGTTCATCGAAAGTGTCTATCCACGATTTTAACATCTGATGTTCAGCATCGGTAAATGCGCGGACGTGTGTGAGTTCGGGGTGCTCTGATTGAAAGCGCAACCACTCAATTTCGATCTGTACGCGATAGGCTATTAGTGCAAAATGCGAGAGACAGGGGATGAGATCCGTCAAGCGGCTCGTGTAGCGATTGTCGAGGGGAGAAAGTGCGGTGAGGGTCATGGGGATCCTTTACTGATCTTCGGGGTCACCGTATTCGAGGGGATCGTCATCGTCGGGAAATTCAAAAACATAGCCACACGGGCATATCGGATGATCAGACTCGCGTGGAGCGTTGCATTCGGGACAGCGTTCAACGGGTTTGTAGAGATATTTTGCCAGTATGACAATGATGAGGACGATGGCAAATATGGTAGTGTAGAACATTGCGAAAAAAATAACAGGCGGGGAATTTTCCCGCCTGTTTATTAGTGTGTTCAGGTCGTGCCCATATCGCCTTCGCTCGTAACGGCTTTGACTGGTTTTTGTCGCGCGTTGGTGATGAGTTGGTCTATACGGTCCTGAAGGGTTCTAATGTCTTGCTCGAAATCGTCGAGTTCTTTGACGAGGTCATCGAAATCGAGCCTGATCGCATTCGCTTTCCTCAAACCCATTAGATTTCCTTTCTGATACGGGATGGCATCAGGGAGAGGGGGAGGGGAGTCTGGGAAAGGGAATAGGAATATAGGACAAGCCGGGGCTGTCGTCAAGGGAGATTCGCCAATAGCGCGTCGATTTGATCTCTGGTGGGAATCGCGGGTTGGGCACCTGCTTTGCCAACGGTTAGAGCGCCTGCGGCGCACGCAAAGCGAATGGCGGTTTCAAGGGATTGGTTTTCGCTTAAGGCGCAGGATAGCGCGCCATTGAAGGCATCACCGGCACCTGTGGTATCTATTGGTGTAGCTTTAAAAGCCGGTATGTGTAAAGTTTGATCTGGTGTCGCCAAAAACGCGCCCTGTGCTCCCAGGGTGATGATGACATTTTGAGCGCCTTTTTGGAGGAGTTTGTCGGCTGCCTTTGCGATATTTTTGGGGCTGTTGGGAGGGATTCCCGTGAGGTGTTCGGTTTCGGTTTGATTGGGGGTAATGAGAAACAGGTGAGGCCAGATTTCTTCTGGCAGGTCTGCTGCTGGCGCTGGATTGAGTACGACACGGGTCTCGTTTTTTGTCGATAAAGATGCGGCATGGACGACGGTTTCAAGCGGGGTTTCGAGTTGAAGCAAGCATATTTCTGCGTCTTCATAGACCTGATCATGGATTTGATCGGGTGACAGGGCTGCATTTGCGCCTGAAGCGACCGCAATGCTGTTTTCACCACGATCATCCACGAGGATAAAAGCAATACCTGAAGGCAAAATAATACTAATATGCCCTGAAAATCTACCGGAAAATCCCCCTATTTGTGCATGCGTCATTCTTGACTTGATAGGTGGGTTTGCTTATGTTGTGAAAGTCTTATACGTTTGAAGATTTTGGAACGAAGCGCGGGAAAAACGCGCCCTTTTTATTTTTGAAACTGGGGAACATTACATAATCTGCATCGTTTATCAGACAGGACAATATGTTAACGGTTCATTGAATTATGCAGATTGGCGGATTATGAGACGACTTTTATATATCTGTTGTGCGTGTCTGATGGTGTTGTATTTGGGGTGTGCACAAAAAAAATATAGGCGATTGAGCCCAGAGGTTTATTATAAAGACGCACAAGAAGCACTCGATAATAAGAAGTGCTACGACGCAGAGTTGTTGTTTAGAAATATGCTATCTGATTTTCCCGGATCTCATTTGTCAGATGAGGCACAGTTTGGATTGGGCAAAGCTTTTCAGTGTCAAAAAGATTATGTGACTGCTATTTTTGAATACGAACGCCTGCTCAACGAATATCCAGTAAGTCCTTATGCCGCCGAAGCGCGATTCCAGATTGGCGAGTGTTATTATCAGGATGCGCGCGACATTCACCACGACCAGGATGAAACGCACAAGGCGATTCGAGAATTTGCGCGGTTTATCGAAGACTATCCACAAAGCGATCTCGTATCTCAAGCAGAGGAAAAAATTAAAGCGTTGCGCAATCAACTGGCCCGGAAGGATGTCATGATTGCTTATGATTATATTCTGTGGAAATATTATACTTCAGCCAAAGTCTATGCGGAAGGCGTATTGAAGGAATATCCCGACACAGAGTCTGCTTTGGAGGCGCGCTTTATTATTGCACAGGTCAATTTGAAGACTGGTGCACTCGACGAGGCGCTCAATGAGCTTACATTGCTGATAGGGCAGGATTTACCGGAGAAGTTGAAGGAAAAAGTCATTGAAGAGATGGAAGAAATAAAAAAAGCGCAGTCCAACTGAAAAACCTTAGGATGACAAAGCGCGTTGGCATTTTCGGCGGGACATTTGACCCCATTCACATCGGGCATTTAATTATCGGGCAGGAAATTATGCTCCAATGCGCGCTCGATCGGGTTGTGTTTATGCCGTCGGGCGACCCTCCGCTCAAACACACTATGACTTCGGCCGAAGACCGCGCGATGATGGTCAGCCTGGCTGTGCGCGATTATCCGGGGTTTGAACTGAGTCGATTCGAGTTGTCGCGCTCCGGGAAATCTTATACGATTGATACCTTGCGTCATTTGCGCAGGAATGTGGATGAGGACACAAAGATATTTTTGATCATTGGTGCCGATAATGCCGTTGAAATGGGCGACTGGTTTGACCCCACAGGCGTGTTGAATTTAGCCCATGTGCTCGTGGCTGAACGCCCGGGGTTTGAGCGCGCGCGCGTTGATCCCGCTTTCAAATCCAGGATGCAGTTTATTGAAACGCCTCTGCTGGATATATCGTCAACGGCGATTAGAGAACGCGTACGCAACAGAAAACCGATTTCTTTTTTGGTTCCCGACGCTGTCGCAGATTATATTAGAACCCATGGGTTATATCTTTAGGGATAGAGACCCACAACTTTCGACGGGTTTTGTTATGAGCGAAGAAAAACTCGAAGCCGAATGTCCCAGACTTGGAGGAATGCCCGAAGCGCGAATTCAGCGTTATTTCTGTGTGGATGATGACAAGTGTCACGCGCTGGCGCGCGTATCAGAAGATGCCAAGATCCTCTCTAAAGAAGCCAAAGAAATTGTTGTGAGAGGTGAGGTTGTCAAAGGGTGGATCGTGGAATTGGAAGTGCCCGCTACTGATGGCGTGGTTCGCATGGACCTTGTGGCAAAGCCGTGACAGGCTGGGGGCTGGTGGTTGGGTGGTAGAGTAGAGACTGACAACCGACAACTGACAACTAATTATGTCCCATTCTGATGATTTACATAAGACGAAGGTGACGATCTTTGGCTCTGAGTATGTACTTAGCAGTGAGGAGTCGGAGGAATACACCTCTAAAATTTCAAATTTTGTCAATCAAAAGATGCACCAGATTGCCGAGACTGAAAATACGGGTGATACCACCCGTATTGCACTGATGGCTGCGTTTGATATTGCCGATCAAATTGCGCGCCAACGGACTCGGCGTCGAGACGCCCACATTCGCATGGACGAAGCGCTAAGGCGTTTGGCGCAGCATATAGATGACTCAAAAAAATGAGAAGCGGGAGATGATGACGCTTTTACGTTTCACTTCGTCAACCAATACATAAAAATTGTAAATAAAATTTTCCACCCTGCCTTGAGGGTGCCTTTTAGAGTGCCGGTAATTTTGGAAACGCCGATGCGTTTTCTATAACTTACTGGCACTTCTTGTATTTTTAACGCCTGTTTTGCCGCCTTGACCTGCATTTCTACTGTCCATCCAAAAGTCTTATCCCGCATATTTAAGTCCAAGAGTGCCAGATAGCGAATCGCCCGAAAAGGTCCCAGGTCTGTATAGGATACGCCAAAGAGAATTTTGATGAGGCTGGTGGCCAGACGGTTGCCAAAGCGCGCCTGAATCATCAGCGCACCGGGTTCACTATTGCCCAGAACTCGCGAGCCTATCACGAGATCGGCTCGGTT
The DNA here is from genome assembly GCA_965205975.1 of Candidatus Latescibacterota bacterium. Lineage (GTDB taxonomy): Bacteria > Latescibacterota > UBA2968 > UBA2968 > UBA2968 > VXRD01. Next base: position 1,501,456 of record OZ242195.1, on the reverse strand, counting down.
TTCCAGGATGGGCGCAATCAGGTCTGGCATTTCGTTGGGGTGATCGCTGTAGTCGCCATCGAGAAAGACGACGATGTCGGGGTCATTGGTTGCTGCTATGCCCGCGAGGCAGGCAGAACCGTATCCACGGCGATTTTCTCGAACAATACGTGCGCCCATTGCGGCGGCTAATTTTGCTGTTTGGTCGGTTGACCCATTATCGACGACGATGATTTCGGTGGGTAAATTACTGGGAATGTCACCAATTACTTTTTCTATGGCATCCTGCTCGTTAAAAACCGGAATAATAACTGAAATGCGTGGGGGGGCGGGCATAAGGTGTGTCCTCCTATGTTGACTGGAGAATCTTTTTCTGTATTTTGATGGTATTCAAGATAAAGAGATATTCCGAACTTGTCAGATATTATATCGCTGGAAGTCGGCTTTTCTCTTGACCTTAATTTTGCTTTATCGTAAGTTTTCAATGATTCATAGATACTTATAAGTTATTGAAATATTGTATTGTCTAACAATCAATTACTGGAATTGAAATGGATGTTATAAAAGGAGCGCAGGTCGAGGGACGGCGCAGTGTTGAAAGCGTTGATACCGGTTTGCAAATCCGTTTGGTACATCCCGATGGGATTGGAGAAGCAATTGGGTTGCAGCGCGGCGATGTCTTAGAAACCATCAATGGACACCCCGTGCGCGATCCCATTGATTACCGTTTTTACATGGGTGAAGAAGATGTGTCGGCTTTGGTGCGGCGAGGTGGGGATCGATTTTTATTTGAGATTGAAAAAGATATTGAAGACGATCTGGGCGTGGATTTTGAAGACATGCCCATTCTCAAATGCGATAATAAGTGCGTTTTTTGCTTTTTGCATCAGATGCCCAAAGGTCTGCGTAAAACCCTATATTACCAGGATGACGACTATCGATTGTCTTTTCTGCACGGGGCTTATGTCACGCTGACTAACCTATCTGAGGATGAATTTCAGCGTATTATTGACCAAAAACTGAGTCCAATGTACATCTCGGTTCACGCAACAGATCCCAAATTGCGAGCCGAGTTGCTTGGTCGCAGACGGGCAACACCTGTTTTGGATAGGATTGATATCTTAGCCCTGCATGGAATTCAGATGCATGCGCAAGTAGTCTTGTGCCCGGGTATCAACGATGGTCAAGCACTTAAACAGACGGTTTTTGATCTTGCTGCGCGTCATCCGCGCGTTGAATCCGTGGGGGTTGTGCCACTGGGCTTGACAAAATTTCGCAAGAATCTCCCCAGCTTGAACCGCGTGACACAAGCCGATGCAGCCCTGGCAATTCGCCAGGTAACAGCGTGGCAGAGTATGCTAAAAAAACGCCTGGGTACGCGCTTTGTGTATTTGGGCGATGAAATGTATTTACTGACGGACCAATCTGTGCCTCCACAATCTGAATACGATGGGTTTCCACTCGTCGAAAATGGAATTGGCATGGTTCGCCGCTTTGTCGATGGATTTGAAAATCGGATTGAGGAACTCGAGAATTTAGCATTACCACCGCAGCGTTTTGTTCTTGTAACGGGTATGTTGGGTACGCATTTTTTAGATGTAATGGTCAAACGCTTGAACCGTATTTCCTGGATTAATGCCCGCGTTGTACCTGTGGTCAATCGCTTTCTTGGCGAAGGTATAACGGTTTCTGGGTTGCTATCGGGCAATGATATTGGTCGCGCCCTGACAGGGGCCTCTGTCAGGAGCGATGAGACTGTTCTTTTACCTCCCAACTGCTTAAATCATAATGGGTTATTTTTAGATGACCTTTTGCTTGAAGACCTGGTGCAAGAGGTGGGCTGTCGGATCATTGTGGGTACTTACGATCTGGTGGAGACCATTCAAAATGCCGTCTGGGGAGTGTCTGCTGTTGTGGGGGCAGGCAATGAGATTGTGGCGCACCCGTATATTGCATCACATCAGATGGAGAATTAGGCGATGGGCGTCGTGGCGATTGTAGGACGGCCAAATGTCGGCAAGTCAACACTCTTTAATCGGCTAATTGGCGAGCGCAAAGCTGTGGTAGATGACTTTCCCGGTGTTACGCGCGATCGCAATTATGCCCAGTGTACCTGGAATGGCAGAGCGTTTACGCTGGTCGATACGGGCGGATATGTGCCCAATTCAGACGAAATAATGGCCGATCTGGTTTCCCGGCAGGTCGAGCTCGCTTTGGGGGAAGCAGACCTGTTGCTCTTTGTGGTAGATGCAGTGACTGGCCCTACGGATTACGACGCAATTATGGCGCGCAAGATCCGCGATTCGGGCGCGGCTTACCGGCTGATTGTCAACAAAGTCGATAAAGATGAGAACGAAGCTGATGGCGCGGCTTTTTACGGTCTTGCCTTGGGCGATCCGCTGTGCGTTTCTGCTATCAATGGACGGCAATCGGGTGACTTGCTAGATGAAATCCTCACATGTTTGCCAGCAGAAGAAGGCGACTCACAAGAAGAATTGCCCCCTCGAATCGCGGTATTGGGCCGTCCGAACATGGGGAAATCTACCTTTGTGAATCGTCTGCTGGGGCAGGATCGGGTGGTGGTGAGCGAGATTCCAGGAACGACTCGCGATGCGATTGACCTCTCGATGGAACGCAATGGACGGCCATTTGTTCTTGTTGACACAGCGGGTTTGAGGCGGCGGACACGCGTCAAAGAGCAAGTCGATTTTTACAGTTCGCTCCGTACTGTAGAAAGCCTTGAGCGATCCGATGTGGCGATTGTGTTGGTTGATGCAGAGGAAGGATGTACAGTACAGGATGTCAAAATTTCAGAACGCGCTATTGCTCTGGGCAAAGGGCTGATCTTAGGCATTAACAAATGGGACCTGATCAAAAAAGACGGCCACACAGCCGATAAAATAGCTCAACAAATTCGCTCGCGCTTTGTACACTTCGAAAACTATCCCATTGTTTTTCTCTCGGCGCTTACAGGACAACGCGCCTGGCGCGTTATTGATCTGGCTTTAGATGTGGCACTGAAACGTCGCCATCGCATTTCAACGGGCGATTTGAACGACTTTTTGACGCATCTCAATTCAACAACGGCGCCGCCTACCAAGAATGGACGGGTCTTTCGCATGTCTTTCTGCGTTATGCCGCGCAGTGCACCGCCAACCATTCTCTTTTTTACCGGGCGTCCCAAAGATGTTCCCGTACACTACCGCCGGTTTTTAGAGCGCAGACTCAGACAGGCGTTTGACTTTTTGGGCACACCCATCCGCATCTTATTCAAAAAGAAGTGATATTTATGCGTTCGACTGGTATCAAAAAGCTCTATTATTCGATACGCGAGGTATCGGAACTCACTGGCGTAGAATCTCATGTCCTGCGGTTTTGGGAGAAGGAATTTTCTCAACTGAATCCCAGACGTGGTCGATCGGGCAATCGCACGTACACAGAGCGAAATATCAAGGTCGTTTTGGCTATTAAGGACTTGCTCTACGGCCAGAAATACACGATTCAAGGGGCGGTTGAAAGGCTGAAGATAGACCGCAGTTTATGGGAAAACCAGAGTATTGAAGGCGCGACGTCTAATATTGAAAATCCACTGGTTGAATTACAGCGAATGTTGGTCGAGCTCAAGCAACTGATGGAAGGGGATAAGACATCGAATGCAGGGAAATAAAACTTGCGTTATACTATATAATTTTCTATATTTAGTTTCTGATTATAGAGTGGGCTTCTGCCCACTCTTTTGAGTATATGGGGGTAGTTAGAACCGCTAGGCCTACTGTAAGGCATAGCCATCAGTTTCCAAAAAAGCGGCAGTCTTGAGTTATCCAATGCTTATCAAAGACACCCTGACCCAGCTGATTCTTCCGCTTCTCAAGCGTCGGAATGTCGATTTAGTTGAGTTAGCGGTTTCTGGCAACCATAGACGGCAAATCGTACGCATCTTTGTCGATCGTCCCGATGGAATTACAGTTGACGAATGTGCTACGCTCAGTCGGGATATTGCAGATATGTTGGATACGCGCGATCCGATTGATGGCACATATCTGCTCGAAGTTTCATCTCCTGGTTTGACGCGGCCCTTAAAGACAGACCGAGATTTTGAGCGGGTAGTTGGTAAAGCACTTCGCCTTGTTGTAGATGGCCTGGGGGTTGTGGTCGGAACGCTCTTACTGGTCAAAGCTGATCATCTCGATGTCGAGTTACAAGGTGAACGAACCATTATTGAACGCAAAAAAATTCAGAAAGCCACTGTGCATTTTAAGTTGTAATGGTTGAGGAGGATCCTCACTTGAATTACGAAGTTCTCGAAGCGTTAAGGCAAATTGCCCAGGAAAAAAATGTCAACCGAGACATGATTATCGAAACCCTTGAAATGGGATTAATCTCTGCGGCAAAAAAGCGGTTTGGAACCGGAGACAATGTGGAAGTCAACTTCGACAATAACTCCGGAGAGATTGTCGTTGAAGCGGTCAAAGAAATTGTTGCCGACGACTCGGTAGAAGATCCGGGAATCCAAATTGGCGTGACACAAGCGCGAAAAGCAGACACAGATGCGAAGGTCGGCGGGGAAGTGAGATTCCGCCTCAATTTTGACGATTTTGGGCGCAATGCGATTCAAACGACAAGGCAGGTACTCGTCCAACGGGTCAGGGAAGCCGAGCGCGAGAAAATCTACGAAGATTATCAGGGGCGCATCGGAGAGATTGTTTCGGGAACCGTGCAGCAAATCAGTCGGGGGGATATTCTGATCAATCTGGGGCGAACAGAAGCGATTATTCCGCTTAAGGAGCAAATCAGAAAGGAACGCTATCGACAGGGAGATCCAATTCGGGCTTACTTGCTCGATGTTTTGCGTACAGCCAAAGGCCCCCAGGTGGTGTTGAGTCGCACACATCCGGTATTTCTCGAAAAGCTCTTCCAGCTTGAAGTTCCTGAAATTTATGAAGGTGTTATCGAAATTAAGGCCGTTTCGCGCGAACCAGGTGTGCGGGCCAAAATTGCTGTTTACTCCAATGATGCGCGTATAGATCCCGTAGGTGCTTGCGTGGGTATGAAAGGTTCGCGTGTACAGGCTGTGGTGCGCGAGTTGAGCAGTGAACGCATAGATATTGTTCCCTGGAGTGACGACGAAGCGATCTTTTTGTCGCGTGCTTTGAATCCTGCCACAGTCCGTCGCGTGGTGATTGACCGGCGCGAAAAACGCATGTCGGCCATAGTCGATGATGATCAGCTTTCGCTGGCTATTGGCAAAGAGGGACAGAACGCCCGTTTGGCATCGCAGTTGACTGGCTGGCATGTCGATATCATGACGGAAACACGTTATGAGGAAATACTAACCGAACGCCAGGCCACGACAGTGCCATTGGTCGAAGTTCCCGGCACGGGTCAAGTGACGCGAAATCGTCTTGAGGCCGCGGGTATTTTGTCTGCCAACGACCTCGTCCGTGTATCCTTAAATACGTTGCTCAAGGTGCCTGGTATAGGTGAAACGACGGCTGAGAAGTTGCAAGAGACCGCGCAGGGAATTGTTGATGACAAAGTATCTGCTTACCGCGAAGAACAAGCGCGTTTGCAAACAGAAGCAACGGATAAATGATTGGAGGTGAGCCTATTGGCGAAAACAAAAGGTAAAACGATAGCTAAGAAAAAACGAGTTTACGAGATTGCGCGCGAATTCAATTTGTCGAGCGTCGCAATGGTTGAGCAGATTAGAAGCCTTGGTTTTGAAGTCAAAAATCACATGGCGGTCTGTACGACTGCAATGGTCGAGGCAGTGCAAGAGAAATTTGATTCAGAACGCCAGGCGACGCGGCGAAAACTCAGACGCAAGGATGATGAAAGAAAAGAACGCGAAAGTCAGGTGCAAAAGCCTCGCGTGAGCCGGGCTCGTTCTGCTCAGTCTGATGAAAAGACTGAGACCCGCGGCGAGAGAAGGCAACGCCCGCGGCGCAGAAGACGCCGAACAGATTATCCAACTGTTGTCGTAGAAGATGTCAGTCAGACACCGGTGCAGGAACCCGAAACAAAAGCGCCAAAAACCAAAGAAGAAAAACCCGTAGTTCAGGACAAAGCCAAGTCTGAAGAAAAGCCCGTACAGGTAAAGAAAAGCAGCACGCGGTCTCCAAGAAAACGTCGCCGCAGGCGTAAGCGCCCTGTCGTTGATGAGCGCGAAGTATTAGAAAATGTGCGTCGCACACGGGCGCAAATGTCGAGTGGTGGAGCACCATCACGGGTGCGCCGTCGCCGTCGTCAAGACAGTGAAGAGCCAGAAGACGAAACCGCAGACGGACAAGTTCTCAAAGTCAATGAGTTTACAACCATTGGCGAACTCGCTTCTCAGATGGATGTGCGCCCCACAGAAGTCATCACACAATGTCTCAAACTCGGCATGGTAGCGACCATCAACCAGCGTCTTGATATGGATACCATCACGCTTGTTGCCGATGAATTTGGTTTTGGCATTGAGCAACTTGAAGAATACGGCGAAGAGATATTGGAAAATGCGGAGGTAGAAACATCTGATGAGAGTCTAAAACCAAGACCCCCGGTAGTGACAATTATGGGACATGTGGATCACGGCAAAACATCTCTTTTGGATTATATTCGAGAGACCAATGTGATGGAAGGTGAAGCCGGTGGCATTACGCAGCATATTGGTGCGTATCACGTTGAACTCGGTAATGGTCGTGAAATATGTTTTCTCGATACGCCCGGGCACGAAGCTTTTACGGCGATGCGTGCCAGAGGTGCCAGTGTAACCGATGTCGTCGTTCTGATAGTGGCGGCAGATGATAGTGTGATGCCACAGACAGTAGAAGCCATTGATCATGCCAAAGCGGCCAATGTACCCCTGGTCGTTGCAGTAAACAAAATCGACTTGCCCACCGCCGATCCCGATAAAATCAAACGGGAGCTGACTGAGCACAATGTCGTCGTAGAAGATTATGGCGGTAGTGTTCAAGTTTGCGAAATTTCCGCTAAAACAGGGCAGAATGTCGATGCTCTGCTCGAGCTATTGGCTCTTGAAACAGAAATGCTCGAACTTACGGCAGATCCAGATAAACGCGCCAAAGGTACCATTGTAGAATCAAAACTCGACCGAGGACGAGGAAATATCGCCACAGTGCTCGTGCAAGAGGGCAGGCTACAAGTGGGTGATCCTTTTATTACGGGCATGTTCAGTGGACGCGTCCGCGCAATGCTCGACGAACGCGGTCTATCCGTGGTAACGGCTGGTCCCTCTCGTCCGGTTCAGGTTCTCGGTCTAGCGGGATTGCCTCAGGCAGGGGATACATTTCACGTCGTTGAAAATGAGCGCGAAGCGCGCGATATCAGCCAAAAACGGCAGCAACTCAGGCGCGAACAAGAATTTCATCGAGTGCGCCGCGTATCATTGTCCGACATTCACAACCAAATTGAGACGGGCAATATGGAAGAATTGCGCCTGATTATCAAAGGCGATGTCGATGGGTCTGTCGAGGCTTTGCAAGACGCGCTATTGCAAATTGAGCACGAAGAAGTGCAGCTATCGGTGATTCACCGCGCTGTGGGTGCGATCTCCGAATCTGACATCCTGCTCGCATCCGCCTCAGATGCCATCATTATCGGATTTAATGTGCGTCCCGATGCAAATGCAAGAGAAGTTGCGGCACGAGAACGCGTTGATATTCGTTTGTATCGCGTGATTTACGAAGTAGTCGAAGATATTCGCGCTGCCCTTTCCGGGTTGTTGGCACCCAGAATTGAAGAAAATGTGCAGGGAGAAGCGCAGGTACGCGAGCTTTTCCAGGTGCCGCGCGTTGGTACAATTGCCGGCTGCCTGGTTTCTCAAGGGCTTATCCACCGCACGACTAATGCGCGCGTTTTGCGCGATGGTGTTGTTATTTACGAAGGCCGTATTGGATCTTTGCGGCGTTTTAAAGATGATGTTCGCGAGGTGCAAAATGGCTTTGAATGCGGCATTGGTATCGAAAATTTTAACGATGTCAAAGTCGGCGATGTCATTGAGACTTACGAACGCGTTGAAACTACTCGCACGATCTAATGACCATTGGTTTTTGTCATATCGACCTGTATTTACCCGAATGCGCCTCGCTGAAACAAAAACGCAGCGTGCTCAAGAGCATCACGACGCGCGCACGCAACAAATTCAATGTCTCTGTTTCTGAACTGGGCGACAATGATCGCTGGCAAAGGGCACAGTTGGGTATCGCAATAGTTGCCAACGACTCGCGGTATGCCAATCAGGTGTTGTCAAAGGTGGTTGATTTAATCGAGCGCGAAGATCGCCTTATTTTGATGGACTATTCGCTGGAGTTGCTCTGACATGCCATCTTATCGGCCAGAAAGTGTGGGAAAAGCCATTCAGGTTGCCCTGAGTGAAATTTTGCACATGGAAACTCGTGACCCCGGTCTGTCAGAAGTCACGATTACAGCTGTTGAGATGTCTCGCGATCTGCGCACAGCGAGGGTTTACGTCAGTGTGATGGGGGAGGCTGAAGCGCAAATACAGGTGCTCGAACGCTTGATGGGCGCAATGTCTTTTTTTCGTCGTGCGCTCGCTCAGCGCGTTCATTTGCGACATGTTCCGGAATTGTTTTTCGCTCTGGATGACTCCATCACGCAGGGCACGCGAATTGAGCAATTGCTCAACAGTCTCAACACATAGGTGGTGCCAATAAACGGTTTTCTATGCATAGACAAACCCGCTGGCTGGACTTCCCAAGATGTCGTCAGTTGGGTGCGCAAGCACTTTGACATAAAAAAAGCAGGGCATACAGGCACCCTCGATCCTATGGCAACAGGCGTTTTGCTACTTTGTTTGGGGGCTTATACGCGCCTGAGTTCTTATATTACGGGCAGCGATAAACAATATCGCGCGGTTGTGCGTTTGGGAATCACAACCGATTCTCTCGATGCCGATGGTGTGGTTACCAGCAGATCGGAAGATATTCCAACCGATTATGCACAAGTCGATGCCGCCGTTGCCGAATTCAGAGGGGCGATTGCACAAGTTCCACCTATGCATTCGGCCATACGTATGGGAGGGCGCAGGCTTTATGAACTCGCCCGAAAAGGCATTGAAATTGATCGCCCAGCGCGTAATGTATGCATACATAAGCTCGATATTGTGGCATATGCACCACCGCTCTTGCACCTGAACGTACATTGTTCTAAGGGTACTTATATTCGGTCACTTGCTGACGATATCGGCAAACGGCTCGGGTGTGGTGCCCATCTCTCAACGCTTCGCAGAACTGCGGTCGGGTGTGTTGAATCGGGACAATGTGTTTCGGTTTATGAACTCGAGCGCGCAGAATGCATTGCTGATGTGTTGCTCAATCCCCACGCTGTTTTTAATCTGTCATCGGTGTGTTTGACAGAGGCGCAGCAGGGGCGTTTTTCAAATGGCAATTCCGTGACCGGTATTTTATTAGATGTTCAGGATATTGTAACAGTGCAAAATTCCCGGGGTATTTTGCTCGGTCTCGGTCATATCGTCGAGGGCGTCTTGAAGCCTATTCGCGTGATCCAGAATTGATGATGCGCATCATAACGCTTGAAGAACCGGTCGCGCTTGCCCACCCGGTGGTCACGGTTGGAACATTTGACGGCATTCACATCGGGCATGTCTCTGTCATTGAGGCTATGATTGATATGGCACAGACGTGTAGGGGCACATCTGTCGTCGTCACTTTTGACCCGCATCCTCGCCAGTTTATCGACGGTGCAGATGCCCCTGGGGTGTTGACATCGCTTGAGGAAAAAAAGCATTGTCTCGCCTCGTTGGGGGTGGATATTCTGGCTGTTGTTGAATTTGATGAAGCACTCCGGCGGATGTCTCCCGAAGTATTTGTCAAATGCTTCCTAATTGATAGACTCAGTGCCAGGTCTGTGATCATAGGTTACGATCACGGTTTTGGAAGGGGGCGTCAGGGTGGGTTTGAGACGATGAAAAAATTGGGGAAACAGTTTGGTTTCTCTGTTTTTTCACCACCGGCGGTGTGCATTGCCGAAAAACCTGTGAGCAGTACTCGTATTCGCAACGCACTTTCAGGCGGAGACATGGATGCGGTTATTCAGCTTATGGGACATCCTTATCCCTTGTGGGGACGTGTAATAGAGGGAGAGAAACGGGGCAGGGCACTTGGTTTTCCCACTGCTAATCTCCTGTTTGAAACGCCGGGAAAACTCTTGCCAACACCGGGTGTTTATGCTGGTATTGCCAGGCTGGATCAGCCCTACATCGCTGTTGTCAATTATGGCGAACGCCCAACATTTGGGGGGCAGTCAGCGCGTTGTGAAGTACATTTGCTCAATTTTTCACAAAATCTCTATGGAAAAGTTTTACCCCTTGAGATTTGGCACCGCATTCGCGGCGAGCGTGAATTTGGCAGCAAAGAAGCGTTAGTCGAACAGATTCAAGCAGATATACAGACCGCGGAAGATATGCTTTCGCGGCATCATACAGATGGAGGTAAATTTTGGCGTTAACAAAAGAAAAGAAGGCCGAGTTGATCACACAATACGGGCGCAAAGAAGGCGATACAGGATCGCCACAAGTCCAGATTGCGCAACTTACAGAGCGTATTGTACAACTGGTCGAACATTTTCAAACCCACAAGAAGGATCATCACTCGCGTCGGGGACTGCTCAAACTGGTTGGGCGTCGTCGCCGTCTGTTGCGATATTTACGGCGCGTGGATTTAGAAGGTTATCGTAGCTTGATTGCGGCACTGGATATTCGCGGTTGAGTTTTTAATTTTTCCAGCAGTTGGTCGTATCTCTGGCCTTTTTGTCAGGGCGCTGGAATAGATGTGTTTTGTAAATAGAGGAGATAGAATGATAGCAAAAGTAGAGCTTGAATATGCCGGTCGTCCGCTGTCCATAGAAACGGGTCGGGTGGCCAAACAGTCACACGGGGCGGTGTGGATGCAGTACGGTGAAACCATTGTGTTGGTGGCTGCCGTTTCCGATAATAAACCTTCGGATTTTGATTTTTTTCCGCTTCAAGTCGATTATCGTGAAAAGATGTATGCTGGGGGACGCATTCCCGGCAACTTTTTTAAACGAGAAGGCGCACCTTCAACAACTGAAAAATTGCATGCGCGTTTAATTGATCATCAAATCAGGCCACTATTTCCAGAGGCTTATGATTTTGAAACGCAGGTTTATGTCACTGTGTTGTCTTTCGATGGTGAAAACGATCCTGCAGTGCTCTCAATGGCAGGTGCTTCGGCTGTACTGTGTATTTCTGATATTCCGTTTGACGGCCCCATTGGAGCCGTGTGTGTTGGACGAGTCGATGGAGAATTTGTGGTCAACCCCACACTTTCCCAACTCGAAGAAAGCGATGTCCACCTGATGGTATCGGGCAATCGCGAGTCCATTATTTCAGTTGAAGGTGATTTTCACGAAGTAGCCGACGGTGATGTCGTAGAAGCACTGCGCGTTGCCCACCAGGGCATTGTACAACTGATTGAATTACAGGATGATCTGATTGCCCGTGTCGGGAAAGCGAAGCGGTCTTACGACGAGCCTGAAGAAAATGAGGCCCTTGCCACTGCCGTGGCCGAACGCGCTTCAGAGCAGATTCACGCAGCCAATCGCATGCCGGATAAGATGGCGCGTTCAGAGACGTTGTCTGCAATCCGCGCCGAGGTGCGAGAAGCACTCGCAGAACACTTTGAAGAAGGTGAAATTGGCGGTGAAATTGATCGACTGATCAAAAAGGATATGCGCGCGATGATCCTCTCGGAAAATCAGCGCATTGATGGACGCGGTCTCAACCAGGTGCGGCCCATTGATATCGATCTGAGTGTATTGCCGCGCGCACATGGATCCGCCATTTTTACACGCGGGCAGACGCAGGCTTTGTGCATTGCGACGCTCGGAAGCAAGATGGACACCCGAATGGTTGACGATCTTGAAGGTAAATCGTTCAAGAGCTTTATGCTCGATTACAACTTTCCCAACTACAGTGTTGGTGAAACGGGTCGGATTGCAGCGCCCGGCCGCCGAGAAATTGGTCACGGAGCTTTGGCTGAAAAAGCACTCGAACCAGTTGTACCCAATGAGGAGCATTTCCCATATACGATCAGGCTGGTTTCCGAGATTTTAGAATCCAACAGTTCGTCTTCAATGGCCACGGTGTGTGGCGGTTCTCTCGCCTTGATGGATGCGGGCGTGCCCATTAAAAGCCATGTTGCCGGTGCTGGCGTAGGGCTGGTCATGGAAGGAGATCAGTGGGCAGTTCTCACAGATATTTTAGGTGAAGAAGACCATTTGGGCGATATGGACCTCAAAATAGCGGGGACGCGATCGGGTCTGACTGCGATTCAGATGGATATTAAGATCGGTGGTATAAGTTTTGAAATTCTCAATACGGCATTCTCTCGCGCCCGAGATGCTTTAAACCACATTCTCGGTCTTATGGAAGAAGCTATTTCCGCGCCGAGAACGAGCTTGTCGGAACACGCACCGCGCATTTTGTCCATCCGCATTGATCCTGCAAAGATCGGCGCGGTTATTGGCCCGGGCGGGAAGACCATTCGCAGCATTGAAGAGACAGGCGCAACGGTTTCGGTCGAGGATGATGGATTGGTTACGGTCACCTCTTTAGACGCGCAAGCCGGTGAAACCGCAATGGGCATGGTTGAAGCTCTCGTCGAAGAGCCAGAAGTTGGACGAATCTATGATGGCACAGTGCGCCGAATCACGGATTTTGGCGCGTTTGTCGAGATTCTGCCCGGCAAGGATGGGCTTTGCCATATTTCCGAGCTTGAACATCATCGGGTGCGTAAAGTGAACGATGTGCTCAGTGAAGGCGAAAAAGTTCAGGTCAAAGTGATCGCTATTGATGACCAGGGCAAAATTCGACTGAGCCGCAAAGTACTTATCGATAAACCCAATGGCGATTCGAATCAGCAGGGTAGGCAGCGCCCCCCCCGAAGATCGTGAGATTTGCATATACACGAAAAAACACAAGGCGATCGGTGGGCAAGCAGGTGATACCCGGTCGTCTTTCGTTTTTTTACTTTCAAGGAACGCTATATGCCAGATATCATCAGGATAGACGACGTAAGTGCATGGGAAAATAAAGAAGTTGTGATCGAGGGATGGTTGTACAACAAACGATCGAGTGGAAAATTGCACTTTCTTCAGGTCAGAGATGGATCTGGTACGATTCAGTGCGTGGTCTTTCAGGGCGATGTATCGCCAGATGTTTTTGAAAGGGCTTCAGATCTGGGGCAAGAGTCGGCCCTTCGCGTGACGGGTGCGGTTCGGGCCGATGCGCGTTCACCTATCGGGTTTGAAATTGGTGTCAGCGCTATCGAAATTGTACATTGTGCAGAGGATTATCCGATTACGCCCAAAGAACACGGCACGGCATTTTTGATGGATCATCGCCATTTATGGCTGCGTTCATCGCGCCAGCACGCCATTTTAAGCGTGCGTGCCGAGATTGTCAAAGCCTGTCGAGATTATTACGACAACAATGGCTTCACACTTGTTGACGCGCCTATATTTACCCCGTCGTCCTGCGAAGGTACCAGCACGCTTTTTGAAACCGATTATTTCGACGAGACAGCATATTTGACACAGAGTGGTCAACTATATATGGAAGCAGCAGCTATGGCATTTGGAAAGGTGTACTGTTTTGGGCCTACCTTTCGAGCTGAGAAATCCAAGACGCGGCGTCATTTGACCGAATTTTGGATGGTTGAGCCAGAGGTGGCCTATATGGACTTGTCGGGTAATATGGATCTGGCTGAAGACTTTATCTGTTGTGTTGTTCAGCGCGTGATAGAAACCTGTCGGTCTGAGCTTGTGGCCTTAGAACGCGACCTTGCGCCCCTACAACGGGTGCAAAAACCATTTCATAGGATATCTTATTCAGATGCACATGAGTTACTCAAAGACGCGGGTAGCGATCACACATGGGGGGAGGATTTTGGTGCTGAAGATGAAACCGTGTTGGCCAATGCACACGATCGTCCCGTGATCGTGCATCGGTATCCGGCAGCTTGCAAAGCTTTTTATATGAAGGGGGATCCGGAAGATTCCCAACTGGCATTGTGTATGGATGTGTTGGCCCCCGAAGGATACGGCGAAATCGTCGGTGGGGGACAGCGCGAGGACGATCTGGAGGTCTTGCGGCGGAAGCTCGCCGAACACGGTCTTGATGAGGCGCCGTTCCAGTGGTACCTGGACCTCAGGCACTATGGATCGGTGCCACATTCCGGTTTTGGATTGGGTATTGAGCGTACAGTCGCGTGGATATGTGGGTTGTCCCATGTCCGCGAGACGATTCCATTTCCCCGACTTTTGCAAAGATTATATCCTTAGGAGTTGTATTCCAATGGCTTACGAGTTTGCTGAAATTGAAAAAAAATGGCGTCAAGGCTGGGAAGACACCGGATTGTACCGCAGCCAAATTGATCTCAACCGCCCCAAGCACTATGCTTTGACGATGCTTCCCTACACTTCAGGTGATCTCCACATTGGTCACTGGTATGCGATTGTTCCTTCTGATGTTCGGGCGCGATATATGCGGATGAAGGGGCATAATGTATTGTTTCCAATCGGTTTTGATGCTTTTGGATTGCCGGCTGAAAACGCTGCAATCCAACGGGGTATTCATCCGGCAAAATGGACGCTGGACAATGTGGAACGCATGCGCGGACAACTGAAAACAATGGGTGCAATGTTTGACTGGACGCGCGAAGCGATCACCTGTTTGCCTGAATACTACAGATGGACACAGTGGTTATTCCTCAAATTTTACGCCAATGATCTGGCTTATCGCGAAAAAGCTCCCGTTGATTGGTGTCCAAAGTGCAATACGACCCTGGCCCGAGAGCAGGTTTGGGGCGAGGATCGACACTGCGAGCGGTGTGATACGCCCGTGATTAAAAAGGACCTGGATCAATGGTTGTTTCGGATTACCAGATATGCTGAAGAATTACTCGATTTTTCAGAAATCGAGTGGCCCGACCGTGTGAAGGCCATGCAGGAGAATTGGATTGGACGGAGTGAAGGTGTTGAATTTGAAATGCGCGTCAAAAATTCAGATTCTTCGTTTCACGTGTTCACAACGCGTCCAGATACCATTTTGGGCATGTCATTTGCGGTTTTAGCACCCGAGCATCCATTAGTTGATGAGATAACCGCGCCCAACCAGCGGGAAGCTGTTAAAGCATATTGTGCAAAAGCCAGCCGTCAGTCGGAGATCGAGCGTCTTTCTGCAGATAAAGAACAGGATGGGGTTTTCACTGGTGCTTATGCGATTAATCCCATGAACAATGCCGATGTACCCATTTACATCGCCGACTATGTGTTGCTACAATATGGTACAGGAGCCATTATGGCTGTGCCCGCACACGATGAACGCGATTTTGATTTTGCAAAAAAGTATGGGTTGTCCATTCCCGTTGTGATTGCCCCGGATGATTGGGACGGTGAAACACTCATCCAGCCATATACTGGCGCGGGACGTATGGTAAATTCAGGGAGCTTTGATGGTTTGCCCTCGCAAGATGGAAAAGATGCAGTGGCCGATGATCTGGAATCACAGGGCATTGGCGAGAGAAAAATCAATTATCGCCTGCACGATTGGCTGATTTCTCGCCAGCGTTATTGGGGATGTCCCATACCGATTATTTACTGTGATACATGTGGAACGGTTCCCGTGCCAGAGCGTGCTCTCCCCGTAATGCTGCCCGATGATGCGGAGTTTTTGCCAACGGGTGAATCTCCTCTCAAATATCACGAGGGTTTTTTGCACACGACCTGCCCAAAATGTGGTGCTTCGGCGCAACGGGAGACGGATACAATGGATACCTTTATGTGTTCTTCCTGGTATCAATACCGCTATTTAAGCCCACATTACGATGCGGGGCCTTTTGAACCTCACGAGGGTGAATATTGGTTGCCCATAGATCAATATACAGGGGGTATAGAACACGCGACTATGCATCTGCTCTACACGCGATTTTTCACCAAAGCCATGCGCGATGTGGATCTCGTCAGTGATGATGAACCGATGACCCGTTTGTTTAATCAGGGCGTTATTCTGGGTGAAGATCAAGAGAAAATGAGCAAGTCGCGGGGCAATGTTGTCAATCCCGATGATTTGATAGGGCAGTATGGTATAGATTGTATTCGGGCTTATTTGATGTTTTTGAGTCGATGGGAACAGGGCGGCCCGTGGAATTCGTCGAGCCTGGAAGGTATCCCGAGATTTTTGAACCGCGTGTGGCGTATAGTTCTTGAAAATGGTGTTCCGACAAAGGGCGATGCTACGCAAGAAGCCCAGGATGATCTGCGGCGCTTAACACATCAGACCATCCGCAAGGTGTCTGAAGATTTTGAGACCTTCGGATTTAATACAGCATTGGCCGCGCTTATGACGTTTAGCAATGGTTTGTTGGCGGCCCAAAATACGCCTGTAGTGCATACGGATGCGTGGAAAGAAGCCATTGAGACGCTTGTCTTACTCTTAGCGCCTGTAACTCCGCATCTTTCTGAAGAGCTTTGGTCTCGAATTGGGGGAGAGTACAGCGTTCATCAACAGAATTGGCCCGAATGGGACGAAGATCTCGCTCGGCCAGCAACGATTGAGATGCCGGTTCAGGTCAATGGCAAAGTCCGTGCGCGAATGGAAGTTGAGGTCGATGTTGGGCAGGAAGAGATTGAAAATCTGGCTTTGGAACAGCCGAATGTGAAGGCGCATGTGCAAGATAATAATCCCAAAAAAATAATCGTCATTCCCAATCGGCTGGTCAATATTGTGGTGTAATTGACGTTGCACAACGGCTGTACCGAAAAAGAGACAGGTTCGCACCTGTCTCTTTTTTATCTATTATTTTATAGATAGTTATCGCTTGAAAAATGGTCGGGGAACAATCCGCGCTTTGAGGGTGCGGTTTCGGATTGCAATGGCGAGTTCTGTCCCAATTTCTGAATGGTTGGGCGGAACATAACCCATTGCGATATTTTTTTTGAGATAGGGCGCGGCCGTGCCGCTGGTGACTTCGCCAATTTCAGTTCCCGAACTGTCCAGTATTTTGTAACCGTGGCGAGGGATACCGCGGTCGATCATTTCGATCATAACAAGTGTTTTTCGCAGGCCATTTACGCGCTGTTTTTCAAGGGCTTCTGCGCCGGAGAATCCCCCCGCCTTTGAGACGAATATATCCAGCCCGGCTTCTAATGGTGTTGTTGTCTCGTCGAGTTCCTGCCCGTAGAGAGGGAGAGAGGCTTCGATGCGGAGCGTATCTCGCGCGCCTAATCCTGCAGGTGATATATCGGGTGATGCGATGAGGGCATTCCAGGTTCCCGTTGCATCTTCTGTTCGTGTAAATATTTCAAATCCATTCCATCCTTCGCCAGTATATCCCGTGCGGGCAATATGAACGGGTATTCCCGCGAGTTCTGCTTTGCGAATGCGAAAAAAACCAATTTCAGAGAGATTCCGATTTGCGATAGGGGAGAGTACAGCCTCTGCTTTTGGTCCTTGAAGCGCGAGAAGGGCAAATTCTTCACTTCTATTAGTTACTTGAACATTGTCAAAGGATTTTGCGACTTCCTGGACATGTTTCCAGTCTTTATCGACATTTGCGGCATTTACAACGATCAGATAGGTTGTGTTGCCAAGGCGGTAAACGATGATGTCGTCAATTGCGCCGCCATTTTTGTTGAGAAATAGAGAATACTGCCCGCGCCCAATGCCAATGCGGTCTATGTCATTGGCAGTTAGAAATTGGACCAGTTTTTTGGCTCCTCTGCCTTTAAATTCAAATTGGCCCATGTGCGAGACATCAAATAGTCCAGCTTGTGATCGCACCGCTTGATGTTCCGCGACTATTCCCTCGTATTGAACCGGCATTTCCCAGCCGCCAAATGGAACCATTCGGGCGTTGGTTTTGTGGTGTGTTTCGTTTAGTGGGGTTTTTTTTAAGTTTTCCAATTTTTACCTCTCTTTTTGTTTCAAATTTTAGTTTTTTCTCTCTGGTCCTTGTTTTTTTGTAAAATTAACTTCCCCCTTGTTTTTTCAGAGTCAGTTTCGTTTCTATTTTGTTTTTTGGGGCATTTATTTTTTGAAAATTCGTGTAAAGTACATCTTTTTTTAAAAAATAACAAAAATTCATTATTTATGCCTATTTTTTTGTTATTTTGCTCCTTGACAGTTTGGAAAAATAATACTAATTTAATAGAAAATAATTCCAAATAAACTGGAATATATAAAGGAGGAAAACGATGGAAAGTTACGGGATTGTCGAGGCTGCAAAAATTCTCAAAGTGACTGATAAAACAATAAGAAATTATATTAATAGAGGTTTTTTAAAGCCTGAAAAATGGAATGGGACCTGGCAAATATCCAGAGATGAAATTGAGGAATTATTTAGGAAAAAATTTGGAAAAAAAATGAGGGAAAATCATATTGATATGAGCCATAATCCCGATCAAATTTTCGTCGAAAAATCTGAATTTGAAGCCCAGCAACAGCAATTGGGAAAATTGGCAGCGATCGAAACAGTTGAAAGGGAACTGAGAGCGGAAATTCGCAGTATAAACGAACGCAATGCGCAATTAGAGGCGTCATCAGCGTCTGGATGGACGGAAGCACGTGCTCTAAAAGAAGAACTCGAAAAAACGCGAGAAGAGCTGAATATGGCAAAAGAAAGGGAAAAACAAGCAGAACAAAACGCAAATTGGCTGCACAGACAACAAGAAGAAGTAGAAATAACCGCACAGAAAAGTGCTGAAACGATTCAGAAACTCCGAGAAGAGAATCAGCGGCTGTCAGATCTGTTATATCAACGGGCTCTTGGACTTGGACGCGCGGACACAAAAGAAATGACGTAGTTACAGTAAACAGGGACCTAAAAATGTGGGTTGATTACCAGTGGTTAGATAAAGCGGTTCAAAACAAGATTTGTGCAGATTCTCGCATTGAGTTTACATAATGCTTATTATACCGTATATTTGGAAGTGATAATTTCTACTTGGGCAACCTAACTCGCGGAGTTTATGAGCGTATAGCATGCAATCAAAAAAACTCCTTACGCGACGCGCATAAGGAGTTTTTTGTTTTTGGTGGCCTTATCTATCAGGTTTTAAGTAAGATCAGTGTCGCAAGCGAAAGCCAGCTTGTAAGGATAAGACCAACAACCCAAAGAAAGTGTTTGTCCATGCGATTTTCCAGGTTGTTCAAGCGGCTTTCCATGTTATTCAGGCGGTTTTCGATGCTGGTCAGCCTTTGGGCGATTTGCTCAATTAGACCTTCCAGTTTTGCCAGTCTTTCAGAATCCGATTGAGGGTTGATAATATTTGCCATGAAGTGTCCTTACAACGGCTTAGAGATGTAACGGGATCGAACCCGCGACTACTAAACGAAATCTACCCGATTCGCATTATTGGCGCAATGATTTATTTTCATGCACCATCCCACAGGTGTCTAATCTATCTCGATACCCATCATGTTCAATTGACCGCGTGCAAATCTTGTGACGGACGACTCATGGTATTCTTTGACGATCTTTTGATACGCATCACTCGCCTGCTGAGGCATTTTGCCGAGTTCGTAACATCTGCCGGCTTCCTTCAGGGCTATCGGCGCAAATGGCGATCCGGGATGTGCTTCTGCGAAGGATGCGAACTGCTGACCAGCTTCGGCAAATTTTTCTTCATTTTCAAAACAGGACGCCAACCCCGACCATGCACCATAACCCAATGGCCCATCTGTTGGATATTCATCCAGGTATTGTTGAAAATATGTCTGGGCCTCTGCGATGCGTCCTTCTTCATAGTGCAAATTGGCCAGTGCCATCAATGCTTCGCCCGCTTCGGCTTTGCCTGCGTAGGTTTCTATTACTTCCTGCGATGCAGCAAGCGCATCTTCTACGCGCCCTTCATAAAGTGCGATATAAACGTCTCCGAGAGCTGTGCGAGCCGCCTCTGCGTGTTGTGTTTGTGTGCGATAAAAAAACAGGACTATCAACGCAGCGACAATGGCAATACCAAATCCCGTGAGGATTCTGATATAATTTGCTTCAATCTGACCCCAAACCTTGAGGAACCAGACCAGTATATCTTCTTGTTGCGGTTGCGGTGGCTGCATAAATGTTCTCCTCCCCTACCCTGTGATGAGATATTAAGATGCTAAAGTAGCAAAGGTATATAAATCGCGCAATTTGGGCAAGATAAAGAAAATAAAAAAATCCCTATGAATAGCAAACTGCCAGTTGTACTCATTCACAGGGGTTTTAGCTCTCGGATTTTGCAACAGCACGCCATCACAATAGCTTTTCGCGTTCTATCATTCGCCTCAGAGCCAGAAAAATGAACAATATACCGAGAATGGCAATACCCGCGCGGTTTAAGACCACGCGATTTACCCACAGGCTGGTATCTAAATCTGAAGGCGGGTCAAATGGCTTGAGAAAAAGGTAATACGATGTATCCTCAAACACCTCCGTCGAAAGCAAAATCGCAATCAAAAGCCCAACGGCGAGCATACCTGCCGCATTGCCACTGCGACACAAGACAGAAAACAAAAATGTGGCTCCCACCATAAAAAAGGCAGGGATACATGCATTCAATCCCCCCAGAAGGTAGGGGAATTCCGCAAAAAAATAGTAGGAAATCGTGCTCATTGCCATCAGCGTGACAAATAGCGCAGCGCTGATCGACACAATTCTCACGGCCCACGTCGCGTAGTGACTGATCGCCGTGCTAAACAGAATTTCGAGCGTATCCTTATCTCTCTCCCCCGACACCAGATCCATCGTCAGATAGACTGCAAGCACTGTGCCCGGTACTTCAACCAATACATGGAGGGCTTGTTCAACTGAAAGTCCTTCACCTGGACGCCAGATTGCAATCGCGTACAAAATTGCGTAATATGCCACAATCCCGCCAAACATAAAAATCATTTTGCGGTGAAACACGATTTTCATGCTCAGGCTGTGCATTTTTCCGACAAAGAAAAGCAACTCACGCCATGTTAGCCTGTTTGTATTCATCGCCATGTCGCAAAAGATAGAGGTATGCATCTTCGAGGGTGGGCGCAACTGGATGTGCTTCTGGGATGGGATCAGTAGCGAGGAATCGCACCCGAATCCCGTCGGGTACGCGCACATGTGTAATCATATCCAGGTCGCGTTCCAGCGCTTCAAAACGCGGATCTGGCAGCAGAGCCTCCCACACCTTATCGCGTGCCAAATCGCGCATTTCAATCGGGGTTCCCGTGTAGAGCACCTTACCGTGATTCAGCACAGCCAATCGGTTACAACTGCCCGCAATATCTTCGACAATATGTGTGGAAAAAATAATGATTTTTTCCTGGCTAAATCGCGCCAGCAGATTTCTGAACCGGATCCGCTCGAGTGGGTCCAATCCCGCTGTCGGTTCATCCACTACGATAATCTGCGGCAAGTGCAACAGGGTTTGTGCAATGCCCACGCGCTGTTTCATGCCGCCAGAGAACGAACCAATCGGATCGTCGCGCCTATCCCACAGATTGACCTGTTCCAGGCATTCTTGAACGCGCTTGCGCCGAGCCATCCCATCCTTAAATCCTTCCAAAAGCGCGCGGTATTCCAGATAATTATACGCAGACATGTGCAGATAAAGGCCAAAATGCTGCGGCAAATATCCAATCACCCCCTGCATATTCCGATGCGTAAGCGGTATTTTGCCATTGGCGAGCACAGATCCGTAATTTGACGACAGAACCCGACACACAATTCGCATCAGCGTGGTTTTGCCCGCGCCATTGGGACCCAGAAGTCCAAACATGCCGCGCGGAATATCGAGACTTACACCTCCGAGAGCCTGGAATTGTGGGCGGGGAACCCCAATCAAGGGAATGGCGGCAGCTCCGCGGTACACGATGCCTTTAACAGGGCCTAATTTGCCCGGTATATGCTCGGGATCAATGCGTCCTTGTGCAACGCGATTTGCCAAAAATCCGACAATGCGATAGAGCAAATAGATCGCACTGGTGGCTATAGTCAAAGATATAAGTTCCAAACGCCAATGCACAAAGGCCACAAAGACCAGCGGCAAAATCAATCGGGCGATTTGTGATATCCATCTATTCTCGATCCGAAAATCGCGCAAAGCAGCTGCACATAGCACGAGGTGATGTACAAGGCCCCACATAGCAAGCGCGGTCAAAAAGATCCAGGTTCCCTGTTCAAAATAGGTTTCCAAATAGGTCATAAGTGCCAAAAGTGGTAACTTCCACCACAAACTGTCCTTAATCGCCTTTTTATCTACCAATACCTGCCCGCGCTCTAAAAGGCGCTGATGACGCCGCTTAAAGCGATCCCATTCGTGCTTAAATCGTCCCGGCGCGCCGTAAATTTTGGTCAGATTGCGAATTTCGAGATGTTCAATATTGCCGATCTCAGCAAGAGAAGCCATACGCGCGCGATAAATGCGTTGCACAACCCAGATCACACCCATACACAACATCCACGCTGGCAATGCCAAAAGACAGGTCCAGAACAAACTCTGGTAATAATCGTCAACCCAATACGTCAATCCCGCAGCTGCCGTTGTTCCCAATACGATCCCGAACCACCCAATATCCGTCAGCCAGGCTTTAGTCTGATCAATTCCCATGTACACCACGGGAATAAACACGAGGGTGGAAACCGTTGAAACCGCCAGCCCTCCGATTACCACAATCGCAAAGGGCGGCCAAATTTCGTAATCGCCGCCAAATATGAGTGCCAGAGGCAACATGCCCAAAATGGTGGTTGCTGAAGTCATTAAAACAGGACGCACGCGCGACCGGCTCGCCGTGAGTACCGCGCGTTCTCGCCTGAACCCGCGGCGGCGAAGGGTTTCAATCGCATCGATTAGCACGATCCCATTGTTGACGGCAATGCCGCTCAAAACAATAAGCCCCAACAGTGCCATTGGCGCTTCTTGCGAGGTCAATCCCGTACCTGATAAGATCAGTGCCAAGCACGATCCAATAATTGCTGCGGGCAACGTACACAGAATAATCAAAGGCGCAGAAAGCGATTCAAACAAAGAGGCCAAAATCATAAAAATCAACAACGCGGCAATGCCCATCATCCAGTAATAAATCGTCTCTTCCTCTGCCTCGATCATTTCGATGCTATACCCTTCGGGCAGCACCATTTCGGAAACCACATCTTGCACATAAGCGCGCGAGGCTTCCAGCAGAGGCTGAGATTGCAAAATTTCTTCGGCGAAATTATAGGATACAATTACGCGCCGCGATTGATTGGTGCGCAAAATCATGCTCCTGCCCTGATCCCGGCGCACATGCGAGACCTCTACAAGGGGAATGTACGTCCCCCCTGAACCCAGTATCGGCGTTTGTCTCAAACCCGCAATCCCTTCTCCCTCTTCTTCGGGGTCTTCGACATTGCGGACATCAATCGGGATTTCAGTGCCTTCGGGTGTGAGAAATGAAATATTGGATCGCGCACCGCGCGGATTGGCGTCGGATACGGCATTGAGCACCTGGCGCACCTGCAATCGCCGATCAAACATTACTTCTTCATCGGGCAAAACATGCACTTCAGATGCGCCTCGTTCTGCATCGGCTCTTACGCTATTGGGATCGATTTCCTCCAATTCTTCGAGGCGATAGACCAGATCGTCGGCAAGCATTTGAAGCACCGTAAAATCATAGCCGCGAATAACAGCCATTTCCGAAGGTGCGCCCCCTTCCAGATTGAATCCGCCAGTAGCCTGACGGGTGCCCCGAATACCGCCTCCCCCGCCTCCCCCTCGGCCCCCACCACCTCCCCTGCCTGTGCGTGCGATGGCCTCATAACTCACAATCGCATTTTGGACATCACCGAACGACTCTTCGAGATTCTCTTTGATGAGATCGACAGAAATCTGGTCGGGGCGTTCGGATAAGGACAAAAGCTCCACATTGATACTCGCCTGGGTTTCGCTGATACTGGTCGTAAAGCGATCCACACCTTTGAGATCTCGCACAGCACTTTCAATTTCGCCAACAACAGCATCGAGGGCTTCGATAGTCGTGCCTTCGGGCATGCTGATATATACTGTAAAACGATTTTCTTCGCGACGGATATCCTGTTGTAGCATAAAGAAAAAAGAAATGATTAGCGTGATGACAAGCGCGCCGATAATACCCAGCGATACGCTGATTCTGTGGCGCAAGCCCGCTTTGAGGCACACCGTGTACATCTCGATCAACAAGCCTGTTCCCGTCGGTGGTCGAGATGCGAGAGAAAGGGTTTTGGATGCCAGAGCAGGCACGAGTGTGAGGGCTACGAGAAGAGAGGCAAGCAGAGGAAAGGCGATGGACAGTGCGAATTCTCGCAGGACATCCTGAAAGTCGCTTTGGATAAAAACAACAGGCAAAAAGACTGTAATGGTTGTCGCGGTTGCCGCAACAACGGCGCGTGCGACCTCATCAGTTCCTGCTTTTGCGGCTTCTTTGGGAGATTTGCCCTGTTCAAAATGCTTGAAGATATTTTCCATGACCACGATGCCGTTGTCCATCAACATACCAACTGCAAGCGCGAGGCCGCACATCGAGAGCACGTTCAAACTGAGATCCCACATATACATCAGATTAAATGTGAGCAGCAAAGAACACGGAATGGCGAGGAGCAAAACAGCGACAAAGCGCAGATTTCTCAAAAACAAGAACAAAACAAAAAGCCCGAGCAATCCCCCAACAACAGCGGCCCGTTTGAGGAAATTGAGGGCTTCGTTCATAATCTCTGCCTGATTCTGGCTGATCACGAGCTGGATATTTTCGTATGCGAGATCGCCATTTATTCGCTCGATGGTGTGTTCAAGTTCTCCCGCAAGTTCGATCAGATTGGCTTCATCGTCTTTTTGAATGCGAATGCCAACGGCGGCTTTGCCATTGATGCGTTGCAGGTCTGTACGCTCCTGAAGGCCATAGCGAATTTTGGCAATGTCGCCCAGGTGCAGGGGCAATTCCGGTTTGATAACGACTCTGCGGATTTGCACGAGGTCCGTAAATTGGCCCTGAATGCTAACCGCATAAGCCTGGTCCCCATCATATACTTTGCCGAGATATTGCCGCCGCGTATTAAAAGCATTGATGCGATTGCGAACATCAGACATCGAAAGCTGGTGCGCTTGCAGCATCAATGGATCGACAATAATTTCAATGGCCGTCCTTTGCCCGCCCAGGACCTGCGCGTTTACAACGCCATCGACCGCTTCCAATTCCGGCCTGATTTTCTCCTCGGCAAATTCGCGCAACCAGTTTATATCGCCTTCGCCCAACACGTGGATTTGCATAATCGAGGCACTCAGATCAGAGGCATCAAAGCGCTGTACATTGACCCGCGTTCTTTCCGGCAAAAGCGATTGCAGGCGCGTGATGCGGCTCTCGAGTTGCAGCAGCGCGAATTTCATATCCGTATTGGGCGCGTAGGAAATGCGTACCCCGCCACTGTTCTGGCGCGAAAATGACTCATACGCTTCAATACCTTCGAGCTTGCCCACCTCTCTCTCGACGGGCATTACCAGATCCCGTTCGACCTGTTCGGGCGAGTAGCCCTGTTGAGTGACTGCGACAAAGACTTCTGGGCGGACGAGTTCGGGAAATATCTGAACGGGCAACCGATCCAGTGAAATCACGCCTAAAATAGCCAGACCTATAAAAAACATGGCCGTAGTCACGGGCCGCAGAACGGCAATACCAGCAAGTGTCACGCGGATTTCCCCCGGAGGCGATCAATTAGTTCATACATGGTGGGTATCACGAGTAAGGTCATCAATGTCGATGTCACCAGGCCGGCAATGACGGCAATAGCCATAGGCGCGCGCAATTTTGCCCCCTCGCCAAAGCCGATTGCCATGGGCAGCAGGGCGAGAATAGTCGTCGCACTCGTCATCATAATGGGGCGCAAGCGGTCTTGACCGCCCTGTAGAATCGCTTCTCGCAACGTCAGGCCGGCTTGCCTGAGCTGGTTGATGCGATCCACGAGAATGATCGCATCGTTGACCGCAATACCGCCCAGCATAATGATGCCGATATAGGCCATCACACTGAGCGGTTCGCCCAAAAAATAGAATCCAAATATCACGCCGACGCCGGCCAGTGGAACGGAAAACATGACGGTGAACGGATGGAGCGTGGATTCAAACAGCGATGCCATCACCATATAGACCAGCACAATCGAAAGCAGGAGTGCAAATTTGAGACTTTCAAATGATGCCGCTCGCTCACGCTCTTCTCCGCCAATTTCAATGCGATACCCCGACGGCACAACCACTTCCCGCATGGTAGCGCGTACGTCGGCAACGGCTTCACTTAGAATGCGTCCTTCTGTGAGATATCCCGTAATGCGCCCCACGCGACGCTGATCTTCTCTCAAAATTTCGCGGGGGCCTTCAATAATATTGAGCTCGGCAATATCCCCCAATGTCAGGATCGCGCCATCTGCTCCTTCGATTTGCATGGTGTGGAGTTCGCGCAGATCAATATCTCGATATTTTACCCGGATATCCCGCGTGCGCTGGTCTTTAGACAGTTCGCCAGCAACTTCACCGGACAGTTGTCTTTCCAGTGTGCGGCTGATGGTTTGCGTGGTCAGCCCAAAAGCCGATGCCACTTCATCGCGAATTGCCAGATCGACTTCTGGCTGTCCGCCCTGAAAACTCGTGCGCACATTGTACACCGAGGGAAGACCCTCTATCCTCGTCTGAAGCTCTTTTGTGATGCGTGCCAAAATATCGAGATTTTCCCCGGACACTTCGACCTGAATGGGTGCTTCTTGTCCGCCCATCACGCCTTCGAGCGCGGTTTCGTGCAACTTGTATTTCACTTCGATATCGGGCATGGCACTCAAAATGGGATCCAGATCGCGCACCAACTCGCTGACGCTGCGCGATCGCTGTGTGTGCAAAGCCACCGATAGGGTCGCGCGATTGGGTCCCGTTGGATCGCCTCCACTCGATATCTGAGCGGGGTTGAGACCGGTCAGCGCGTACACATGCGCTACATCGCTTCCGCCAACGCTTTCGACAGTCTCTTTGACGTGCAGAGCGACCTGATCGCTCAGTTCCACACGCGAACCTTCGGACAATGTGAGATCAATTTGGAATAGCCCCTGATCTTCGCGCGGGATAAATTCCGTCTGCAACTCGCGGGCGATATACCCGGTTCCACCCAGAATGAGCAGTACGACGACGAGCAGGATGGGTTTGCGATTCAATATACCATTGAGAAACCGGTAGTATTTGTCCGACCGGATAGTCGTGTGACGCGTGGTATTCAGCCGCCGGAAAATGCGCGACGTCAGCATCGGAATCGTCGTCATTGCCACAACCAGCGATGACAGCAGCGAAAATGCAACAGTCCACGCCTGATCCACAAAGAGTTTGCCCGCCAGCCCCTGCAAATAGACAATGGGCAAAAAAACAGCCACTGTCGTCAGCGTTGAAGCCAGAATTGCCACGCCGACTTCAGATGCGCCGCGGCTCGATGCTGTGCGCGCATCCTCGCCACTTTCGAGATGCCGATAAATATTCTCAATGACCACAATGGCATTGTCAACGAGCATGCCTGCGCCCAGAGCCAACCCGCCCAGCGTCATAATATTCAGGGACAGCCCCTCAAAATACATAAGCGTAAATGTCGCCAATACGGAAATGGGAATCGCCAACCCTATCACCAGCGTCACTGTCCAACTCCGCAACGCGATCAAAAGCACGAGAATCGCCAAAAATGCTCCGTGGATGGCAGATGTTTCGACTTCGCCTATGGCGTCTTCGACAAATCGCGCCTGATTTTCGACGGTTGTGAAGTGCATGCCGCTCAGATCTGCTTCGATATCGTCTATCGCATCCAATACCGTATTGACCACGGCGACTGTATTGCTACCGGCTTCTTTGTAAATGGCGAGGCCAACGCATTCCCGTCCATCGAGGCGCACAATGGTTTCTCGCTCTTGATATTCCAGGTCAACCGTGCCCACGTTGCGCACGCGCACCGGCACGCGGTCTCCAGAAGCCACACCCCCACCCCCGCGCCTTTCTCCCACAATGACTTCCCGCACATCGTTTATGTCATTTAAGCGACCGAGGGCTTTGACCAGATACGATTGCTGGTTTTCTCTGAGCGTACCTCCGGATACATCGGCATTTGCCTGTGCGATGCGATTGATGACCGCATCGGATGAAAGCCCAAACGCTTCGAGCAAATAGGGATCGAGTGTAACGCGCACTTCCTTTTCCGCCCCCCCTTCCACCTCGGCAGACGCCACGCCATCGAGGGCCTCTAATTTGGGTTTGATCAGTAATTCCACCGTGCCCATCAGTGCGTCGAGTTCCGTATTTTCGTCTGCTGTAATCGCTATTCGCATCACCGCAAGCGCGAGCGGGTCTTCTCGCGTCACATCCAACTGTGACACATCTTCATTGACCGCATAGCGCCCCACTCTTTTTTGCACGTCGAGTAACCCGTAATCCATGTCCGCATCCCAGGCAAATTCCGCAATGACCACGGCTTGCCCAGAGCGGGTAATCGAATATACGCGCTTGACGCCGTTAATCGTGCTCACGTCGCGCTCGAGACGGCGCGTATAGCTTTCTTCGATCTCGACAGGCGATTTGCCCGGTGCCGTCAGGTCGATGGTGACGACAGGTGTTTGCAAATCGGGCAAGAGATCAGTGCCCAAACCGTCCAGCGATATCCAGCCGAGCAACACCACTGCAAGGGTCGCCATGGCAATTGTCACGGGATATCGCGTTGAAAATTCAGGCAAATTCATCGGCTATCTCCCGTGACCCGTACCCGGGTGCGCGTCCTCAGTGTTTCGTAATTGCTCGTGATCAATTGGTCTCCCGGTTCAAGTCCAACCACAATTTCCACGCGATCGCGGTCTTCCAGTCCGGTTTCGACTTCGCGTTGTTGTGCGCGTCCTTCTTCTTCGACAAAAACGACCTTCTGATTTCTCCGCCGCAAAACGAGATTGCGCGCAATAAGTACGACATTTTGCCTCGATTCCGTGACTATTTCTGTTTTGACAAACATGCCTGCCCGCAAAAGCAAGTCGGGATTATCTACCATACCGACGACCTGAACTGTACGCGTGACCGGATCGATAGCCGGATCCATCTCGACAATCTCACCTTCAAAAACTTCTTCGGGCAAAGCGTAATTACTCACGCGGATACCCTGGCCCAATTTCACATTAATAATCTGGGCATTGGGAATTTTCAGATCGACAAATACCTGTGAATAATCCATAATTTTTGCGATTGCGGTATTTGGCGTCACCAGCGTTCCCTGCGTAATATCCGCAAGTTCCGACAGCACGCCCTGAATGGGGGCTAATAGCTTAGTTTTATCGATCTTGATGAGGGCATCCTGATAATTGGCTTCTGCATCGGCCCAGGCTCTACGCGCACTTTCAACGGCCATTTCCGTTGAAAGTTGTCGGCTAAACAGGGTTTCCTGCTCTTTTAGCGTTCGTTTGGCTGTTTCAACCGCCAGTTTGCGCGCTTCTACCCGCGCACCAACAACCCATTCATCGCTGTCGAGTCTGGCTATAGTCTGTCCCCTTCTAACCTCTGACCCCTTGGAGAGCAAGCGGTTATTACTCCCTTTGCTCCAGTACAGACTTCCCCGAATCTCCGTTGTGATCTGGGCTTCGCGCACTGGTCTGAGGGTTCCGGTCGCTGTCACAATGGATTCAATTGTTCCCGTCTCTACGGATTGAACAGTAACGGGAACCGTCAGGTCAACGGTGCGCTGTTCCGCCTGTTGATCACAGGCGACTATCCCACAAAAGACAATTACCAACAATAGTTTTGAGCAAAAATCAAACTTCACGGCCATCCTCCATTGTGGTTGCTATTTCTCAAATTATCTGCGTCCATCTGCGTTCATGCTCGCATTACTCGCCTTCATTCTGCGGATGAAAATTAAAATCCCAACAATCCGCCGCCACCCCTGTTACCACCGGGACCTCGCCTACCATCCCCGCCGCCTCGCCTACCATCCCCGCCACCTGGTCCACCTCTGCCGCGTCCAGTAAAAGTGGGCATTTCATCTTCGTAGGCATCGGGGTTTTGCGGATCAAAAAAGCGCCATCGCACGGCATCGGCATAGAGCCCCCTCTCTGCGCGGTCGGACAATTCAACTACAGCTTCTTCGCCCTCGGCAAATTTGTATCGCCCCAGATAATTCCATCCCGCTTTCATCTGGTCGCGTTCTATTTCGAGTGTATCGGCTTTGCCCCCGTGAAAAATAGTGAGTGTAAAGGTCGATGCAATTCGAATGCGCCTGGCCATTGCGGGATCGACAAAATAGAAACTTACATCAAACTCGCCGTCTCTGGGAATTTGCGCTGTCCACACAGCCGGCTGTGCACCATCCCCTGGGGACTTTCTTCGATAATTTGTCTCAAATCGTCCAAAAGCCATTGGCAGGCCCTGTTCGCGCCAGTTGCCGCCTTTGAGTCCAGGCCGAAAGTAGCGCGTTGCGCGCCGCACGGGCATTGAAAATCCGTCGTCGTCATTATCTACAATAATTTCAAGAGGGCCAGAATCTTCGCCCGTCACGTCTTTGACATAAGCGACCGGAAAGCCCTCTGTGACATCTTCGGGGACGCGCACGGGGGACATCAGAGGCCGCCGATTGCGTGCAAAAAAGGGTTCGACCATCACCCTGAAGGGCTGTTCCCACAAAACCATTGAAACTTCAATTTCCTGTCCACCTTCAATTTCGACGCCTTTCAGGGCTTCATCGCCCCGCCCCGTAGCTGTAATTTGCACATATCCCCTGCCCGGTTCGCTATTCTTAATCCGTAGAATCAATTGATAGACCACCATTCCAAAGCCGTCGTCCATCTTCAGAGCTTTGACTCTTGTGAGGGTATAGCCCGGGATTTCTGTACTAAAAAGCCAGTCGTTGACGAGGCGTTGCAATTTTTGATTCTCTTCACTTTCTGTGGTATCGCCCACAGCGGCGCGTTCGAAGG
Organism: Candidatus Latescibacterota bacterium; assembly: GCA_965205975.1. Taxonomy (GTDB): domain Bacteria; phylum Latescibacterota; class UBA2968; order UBA2968; family UBA2968; genus VXRD01. Next base: position 1,470,479 of record OZ242195.1, on the reverse strand, counting down.
TCGAAAAATCGATGTCCTCGTATTTGTGATTGTGGTCTATGTCGTCTAAGACCGTGCGAAATGTTTCCTCACCCAAAAAAGATTCCATCATTTGAAAAAGTGCGGGTCCCTTGGCGTCGAGAACCTGGCGGTAGAGGCCGGCTTGATTTTCGGGATTCAAATCGGCAAACGACTTTCGCTGCATTTTCGCAATCAACGTATCCCAGGCAGCACCCGATCCCCCGCCCGACCCGAAGCGACCACCGGGACCACCGGGACCACCGCGACCACCAGGACCATCGCGACCGCCTGGTCCACCACGCCCGCCACCGCGTCGTTGGCTCGAATAAAACGCAGAGGTCATATCGGTACTCAAATCATTCTGGAGATACAGGGGCATGCCCTTTTTGAGAAGGGAATGATGTTCGCCCACAAACTGCTTGTCGTAAGCCCAGAGCTGAACAACGGGACTGCGAAATAACCCGCCAGGCTGGCCCTGTCTGCCCGAATTTCCTTCTCGGGAAAAAAAGGTCGAAAAAACCGCGCGTACCAAAAGGTCCTTTTTGATGTCTTTGGGTTCTCGATTGCCGCGCGAGCGATCTTGAGAACGCTTAAAATCGCGGGTAAATTGCTGCCGCATGAACACATCTTCTTCAATCATCAACACGCCGGGTTGCGTCAACCCGCCCTTTTCTTCCCAGCCTTCGTAATACCATTGAACATGGAAGGGGATTTCTACTAAAGAAAGGCTGGAATAGGGATATTTCATGCCCGATTCCTGTTCCATTGCGTCCATGATTTGCTCAAGCGCACTCAAAATCTCTTCTTCGGCACCTTCAAAAAACCGGACTGGACGCAGATGCGATGGGTGGGCGTAAAGGGCGCATTCGACGTCGTGAATGGTCGCGCTATAAACGCGGTATTCGCCCGCATTCAGCGATAGGACAGGCACGGGTTTTTCGACGATCCACTGACGTGTTACCCGTGTGCCGAGTGTATCGGTCTTGCCGACCCGCCCCTGAGTAATGACTTCGATGCCTTGCGGATATGTTATTTGCAAGTTTGCCGTTGAAAAAGAAACCGCACGCGCATCCTCATAGCCGTAATCAACGCCTGTCACGGGATACCATCGGCTGCGCGGAGGCAAAAAGACGGAATTGTCGCGAATCCACGCCGTCAAAGATCCTTTATTAAATGGCCCTTCGCGTTTGCGTAACTTTGGTCTGGCTTTTTCCCGTTTGAGATCAAAACCATCCGTGTCGATATCACCCGCATAAGCCAACACCAGATCGAGTTCTCGCTCCGATTGCAGGGGGGTATCGGGCACGACGCGAATCACGCTTCCCGTCCGCTCCCACGCTATTGTGCCGCCATCACCGCGCGTCAGGCTCTGGATTTTGAATCCGGGATTGATCAAAAGAATCAGCGTATCGATCGGAGATTCGTGAGGATTTCTCAATTTAATCGTACCTGAGGCAGCAAGCGGCTCCTCTCCCAAAAGCGTCAATGCCAGATCGTAATGGGTTATTTCCGCGACGGGAATATTCGCAACCGCTTCCTGTTGCTCTAACTGTGAATTGCGATACGCTGTCCGGTCTTGTGCCTCTGCATCTATATAAAAGTAAAGCCCCACAGCCAGACCAAAACCGGTCAGCGCGCATCCGCGGCCAAACCACCGCGCGACTGTGGAATGTGCAAGACGGGGATACCAATCGATTGAAAAGCCAAAAAATCCAATGCCGAGCAAGACATAAAACAGGCGTTGTAGCCCCACTTGCGTAATATCTGCCAGACCAATCAAGTCGGAATAATACAGAGGCATAAAAAAAGCACCAAAGTCGTAGATGCCGTCATATCGCCTGCCCAGGAATAACAGGACGGCCAACAAATACCCGATCACAATCAGGGCAACTGCCGCTTGTCGCCGCAACACTGCCCCCAGAAAAAATGTCACAGAAGACATAAAAACCAGGGCGGGCAGGTTCATGAATACGAGGTACCCAATATAGGGTTTTATTGTAAATGGATTACCTGTCATGCTGATCTTTGCAGCCTGGATACTCAGGGTTAAAAGCAGAACCCCCAGGCTCAAAAAGACGAGCGCACTAACAATGCCCAAATACTTACCCGCAACCAGTTCCGCAGTCGAAATGGGTCGCCCGGCCACAACTTCGTAAATATGCGCCTGTTCATCCGCTGCTCTAAAATCTCCCACAATAAATGCTATGACAATGGTCTGCAAGAAACTATACACCAAAAATGGAACATAAGAATCGATTCCCACGGGCAGTTCAGCACCGTTGGCTTCTGCTATAGCAAAGCCGATGCCGAGCAAAACGGGAATGCTCATGCCCAGGCCGCCCAAAATGCGGAATTTTGTGGTTCTCAAGAGCATTTTGCGCTCATAACGCGCAACGCCCCATACATTGTGGAAAATAGATAGCATGGTATTGGTCCTTTACGCGGCGATTTCGCCTGTGGTATCGCCTCCGACGAAATAGACATAGGCATCTTCGAGATTGGGCGCGACTGCTTCGGCATCAGCGGGTGGCTCGCCATCGCCCACCATACGCAAACGCATCATGTCGCCCTCAACATTTACTGTGACTACGCGAAACACGCGCGACAGCATTTCAAAGCCAGCGTCATCAACCTGCACTTCCCACGTTTTGCCATCGGCTTTTGAAATGAGTGCTCCGGGAGAACCGCGAAAGATCAGCCGTCCGGTATCCAGGACCGCGAGATCTTCGCAGGTGCTTGAAATATCGCCCACAATATGCGTGGAAATCAAAATTGCGCGATCACTGCTCAAGCGTCCCAAAATACCCCGGAACCGGATGCGTTCTTCCGGGTCAAGTCCCACGGTGGGTTCATCGACAATGAGAAACTCTGGATTGGTCAAAATGGTCTGTGCAATACCAAGGCGGCGCATCATGCCCCCGGAAAACGTGCCCGAGCGCCGATTGCGCGCTTCGTACAATCCGACTTCATTTAAAGCCTGCTCCACGCGATTTAGACGCGCTGTTCTATTGTGCATACCGCCCAGAACAGCCATATAATCGAGAAATTCCCAAGCAGTCAGTTGGGGATAAGTCCCAAAATGCTGAGGCAAATATCCCAGACGCCGGCGAATTTCTGTGCGGTCTTTTACCAGATCGAATTCATCCATGGTCACGTTGCCGCTCGATGCGTCCATCTGAGTCGATAAAATTTTAATCAACGTTGTTTTGCCCGCACCGTTGGGTCCCAACAGACCAAATGTTCCGTGAGGAATGGTCAATGTGACATCGTCCAGGGCGGGAACTGCGCCACGGCGATATACTTTTGTCAGGTTTGAAATCCGAATGACCATTAGTATGCTCCTCTTTTACCATTGCCAACGATTAGACCTGAAATTTGCAAATAGTGTTCCCATAGATGGCAAAATTTAGCGGTTAGGCCAACCAGCCCAACCGCTTATAGTAGAATGCGAGACTTCCTTCTCCCACCCTATCGCACAGATCCTGTATAAACGACCATCCTTTTATCGCGTGCAAAGCCAATGAGGGTTATTCCCATCGCCTGCGCAAGATCTGCTGCCAATGAACTCGCCGCAGATACGGCAACCACGACAGGTATGCGCGCAACAACGGCCTTTTGCACGATTTCAAAACTCGCTCTGCTACTTACCGCGAGTATCTGAACTCCCTCCCTTTCTACTATATTATGCGTTTCGAGCAAATGCCCTACAACCTTATCTACTGCATTGTGCCGGCCAATATCTTCAAAACAGCAATACATATCCCCTGTTTCAGAAAATGCGGCAGCAGCATGAACCCCCCCTGTTTGTGCAAACACGTATTGGGATTGACGCATTTGCTCCTGTGCAAAAAAAATCATTGCCGCTTGAACGGCACGGACGTCGCCAATGGGTTGGCACCGCTGCATCATATCTTCTATCTGCTCGCGTCCACATACCCCGCAGGCCGATGAAATCAGTGTACCTCTTCGTCCTGCTCGAATCCTTTCGGGATCAAGCATCTCGCCCGGGTGAGGGAGAACATCGATGACATTTCCATACTCAGGAGTCCCCGGGCGCCCACAGTGTTCCGCACGCCCGACATCGCGGATTTCACTGATGATGCCCTCACCATACAGAAATCCCAGCGCAAGAGCGCGGTCCGCCCCCGGCGTTCGCATGGTCACGGCAACGGATTCTCCGGCAACGCGAATTTCAAGTGGCTCTTCTACGACCAGCTCATCATTTACAGATTTGCCAATAGAGCCATCATACCGCGTGACGCGGTGTATTACACTGGTTTCCGGTTTTGATTTCATGGACATTATCCTCACTAACGATAATAAAATAAGCGACATACAAAGCAAAAGCAATTTTTCAATTTTGTGACACTATGAAACATTTTTGTCTTGCATATCAGGGGTTCGGGGTTATATATTAGCCTAATGCCTTGATAATACCAGTGAAATGGGAGGATCGAATGACAATGACAAAAAAGGATATAGCATTAAAAATATCTGATCGTCTGGGAATTAAAAAGCAACTCGCTTATGAGATTGTAAATACGCTTTTTAACGCTATGCGAGAAAATCTGATTGACGGTGATCGGATCGAAATCAGGGGATTTGGCGTGCTGGGTATCAAGCCGACCAAACCGAAACCCGCTGCACGCAACCCTCGCACAGGTGAGATTGTTTATGTTCCGGCTCGGAGAAAGAGCTATTTCAAAGCCGGTGTTTTAATCAAGAAAGCATTGCACGAGCCTTTGGATGCATAGGATAGAAATTTAGTCATAATACACAAGTTTACACTGCAAACGGAGCAGTATAAGTATTACCTTAAAATCAACAGGCATGCAAAGAAGGTCCAGCGAATAGCCGGACCTTCTTTTATTAATATAACATCACCCTTTCCTCAAGCCTGTTCATCTGCTATTGCTGCCGCATCATCTACTTCTGCTTCAGCCTGGCTGTTCGATGTCAAAAACTCATACGCTTTATTCAACACCAATACGGCTTTGGGAATGTCGTTTACGTTCAGGCTATTGGTCCTTTGCCAATTCCCATCTTTGTCCAAATAACTTCTCTGAAAAGAAACCGTGCGTACGGTGAAAGAATCTCCACCTCGCGTGTATTCATTTTCGAAAATCGAAGCGCTGCACAGACCATGACGAAATGTAATTTCGGGTTGTGCCATCCTGTTTCACCTCCCTTCTATTAGATTTTGCCACTCACTTCAAGAGCGCGACGCGCTGTGTAAATGTCGCTTTCTTATCTTTTAGAAAAACTATATAGATTCCAGAACCCATAGATACTCCAGAATCATTTTTACCATCCCATATACGTCGATAATATCCGGCAGGTAAATGTTGTTGAACCAACCGTCTGATGGGTTGTCCCAGGATGTTATATATAGTTACATAAACAGGGCCTCCTGCCGTATAAAAACCCAATACAGTGGCTGTATTGAAAGGATTGGGTGATGGGTAAATGCCCCATTTGTGATCCTCCATTGCCAGACCACTAAGTTTAGAATCGTCAGAGATAGGACTGTTAACCGTCTGGTCTTTCCCCTCAGAAACACTGGGTTTTCCCGATACGCCATCCACACCAATCAGGGTGTCCGATTCCGCCGCCGAAATTGATGATGTGCCCGGCGACATCGCGTGCCTGCCTGAGATTTGGGGATGTAACTTTGGAGGGGCATCAGGCGAGAACAGCCATGAAATATCTGGTGTCGCTTTTGGCACGCGCACAGACCGCACCACGGTCTTACCATCGGGCATGATCAGATGGACGACATCGCCACCGCTACTGAATCCATTGCCAATCTGACCCTCGGCAGACAAGACAGTACCGGGAATACCCACAGGTGTTCCCCCACCAAAAATGGTGATATAACCGCCGGGTACGAGCACGACATCATCGGGAAAAGGAAAGAATCGAGAGACAATGATATCGTCATCACCGATCATCCATCCGCTCAGGTCGAGGGTATCAACACCGATATTGGTCAATTCGACAAAAGCGTCTGCATGCCGATCGACAATTCCATCGTTGTTGGCATCTACCTGTTCGGGGAGCATCAGGATTTCGGAAAATACGATGCCATTGGAGACAGTTAGTCCTTCGTGTTGATCCGGATCAACGTCCTGTCCTAAGCGTCCGACAGAGATAGACTCTTCTTCGTATATCTGATTGTGTAACAGATAATTGCCATTATCGTCTCTCGCGAATGATATACCTTTGGGCGCGTTTTCATACGTCATTTTGGAGATCACTGTGCTTCCATCTGACGCCAACAGCTGCACGGTATCGCCTCCATTGGACAGGCCATCGCCAATGCGACCGTCATCGGCAAATATCCGCTCGCTAACGGGCATATCCCCTCCGCCAAAGAGCACTACGACTGCTTGCGTATCGAGCACTGTACTCTCGGGGAATCGAAAAAGTTTTTCTACAGGTACATCGTCATCACCGAGGTAATAGCCACCAATATCGATGGGATGCGCGCCCAAATTAGCTATCTCGACAAACTCATCCTGATAGGTGTGTCGCCCCCCATCGCCGTTGGTATCGCCAGCATCGCCTGCGGCGGGATTGGGATAGACTTCAGAGATCACAAGGTCTTTGAGAAGTTGTGTGTTGAGCGTGTCTCGATTTGTTGTATCTATAGAAGGCCCTTCCTGTCCGTCTGATGATGTGCCTGGCGACATCGCGTGCCTGTCGGGGATTTGGGGATGCAACTTTGGAGGATCATCAGGCGAGAACAGCCATGAAACATCTGGTGTCGCTTTTGGCACGCGCACAGACCGCACCACGGTCTTACCATCGGACATGATCAGGTGGACGACATCGCCACCGCTACTGAGTCCATTGCCAATCTGACCCCCGGCAGACAAGACAGTACCGGGAATACCCACAGGTGTCCCACCACCAAAAATAGTGATATAACCGCCGGGCACGAGCACGACATTATCTGGAAAGGGAAAGAATCGAGAGACAATGATATCGTCATCGCCGATCATCCATCCGCTCAGGTCGAGGGTATCAACGCCGATATTGGTCAATTCGACAAAAGCATCTGCATGCCGATCGACAATCCCATCGTTGTTGGCATCTACCTGTTCGGGGAGCATCAGGATTTCGGAAAATACGATACCATCCGGGATAGTTAATGAATCGGTCAATCCTTCAGGCTCAATCGGATCATCTCCAGGTTTTAAGCGTCCGACTGAAGTTGAATCCTCTTCGTATATCTGATTGTGCAAGACATAATTGCCATTATCGTCTCTGACAAAAGATACGCCTCTGGTCGAGCGTTCATATACCATTGAAGCGGCCACCGTACTGCTATCTGGTGCCAATAGCTGCACGGTATCGCTCCAATTGGACAGGCCATCGCCAATGCGCCCGTCATCGGCAAATATTCGCTCGCTAAGGGGCATGTCCCCCCCGCCAAAGAGCACGACAACTGCTTGTGTATCGAGCACTGTGTTATCGGGAAATCGAAATAGGCGATCTATTGAGGCATCGTCATCACCGAGGAAATAGCCACCAATATCGATGGGATTCTTGCCCTGATTCGCCACTTCGATAAATTCATCCTGATAAGTATGCCGCACCCCGTCGCCGTTGGTATCGCCTGCATCGCCCCAGGCGGGATTGGGATACACCTCTGAGATCACCAGGGGCGGCTTTTCCTTTTCCAACACCCGGATATATGTGTGAAGACTCTCGCGACCACGCCAGAAAAACCCAACTTCTGTCTCACCAGCACGCACGGCAACCACCTTATCGCCGTGTTCGATTCGCACGACAGTGGTATCCCACGATACCCATAAAACTTCGTCTTCAATACGCCTTGTTTCCCCAGTTTCGTAGCTATAAATCACGGGGATCAGTGAAACGAACTCTCCTTCTATCAGGTCCAAATATTCGGGTAGAGACTCGAGTTTGTCGAAAAGCGACCGCGATTTGCCTGGCGAAAACAATCCCTTGCCAGGATCAGCACTGTGCAACACCCACCCGCCAGTCCCTTCCGGATAGCGCACCAGGGATTGGTCCTTACCCCCTTCTTTACCCCATTCTGCTTTTGCAATCGTATCGCCTTCCGTTTTTATGAGAAATACCGCGTCTCCCCCATTGGTCAATCCCCCACCGATCTTGCCGTCATCGACAAAGACCTGGCCCTCAAATTCAGATTTAATTTTTGTTATATCACCACCACCAAAAAGCACGATGTATTCGCCCGGTGCAATCACTGTTCCTGACGGGAAAGCGAAACGGTTGCTCGCATCGGTTCCACGATCTGACAATTCCCACCCACCAATCGCAATAGTATCCAATCCGGTATTCAGTATTTCCACAAACTCATCCTGACTGCCGTGCCTATCACCATCCCTATTGGCATCTCCCCTTTCTCCTGCTGGCGGATCTGCAAGGACCTCATTGATCACGACATCGCTATCAGCACCGAAAATCTGTGCAACAAAAAGCATTCCCACCATCACAACAACAATCCCACATTTCATCATATTGACCTCCCGTAATGTTTTTTTGATCATGACTTATGCAAATCGCGTGCCAAAATCTTAAAAATGGCGCAAGAGGCGTTAAATCAGTAAGTTACGTTCTTGGAGGTCTGTATAACCAAATAGCATTGAGGAACGAATCGTTCAATTTTTCAGCAATGGGTGAATCAAAGTTTTCAAAAAAAAACCGGCCACCAAAGTGACCGGGATTTATTTATGCTTGACGTATATGAAAAAAACGTGTTATTGATTACATCGTCTAACCAACAGGAGGATAAGACTATGGACTGTAAATTACCCGAAGACTTTCACACAGTTCTCCAAATAGAGAATGCATCTGAACGCTTTGACGAAGCCTTGCAAGTCGCCGAAAAAATTTCTGCTGCCGGTGTCAAATTGTATCCCAACATGGACCACGCAGCGATCTTTACGGATCCCCCTTATCTCGTTGCGGGACCTCTAAAAACAATGGGTTATATTGCGGGTTGGGACACCAAGTGCTACCCCTCCCCTGTCGATGAACAGGATTATATCAATGTGCCATCGGGTTTACCCCCCGGGCATCCCGCCCTCGCACGGGGCTGGTTTCACTATGTCGCAGTGGTTCACCCCGTTGACCAACCCGCACTCAATCAGATGCTTGGCCAGGGATACGGCAATCCCTTTATCCACCATCTCACCTGGGGCATCGTACCGCCAGATCGGAACGGCGGGGATGATTTCAACTATGCCTGCAAGGTTATTTCTCACATGGTCAACACGCGACAACGCATTGGTAGTTATCTCAATGAAGAACCAGGAACCCTGATTATGGCGTTGCCTCCCGATATTGCACAACACCCGCGGTTTGAAACCACCCTTCCTCAGTTGCTCGACGGATTAGACACCGATTCTTACCAGATTGAAACCATGCAAGGTGGCGGGTTTCTGATTCAGTTTTTTGTGCTAACTGGCGGGCGGATTGAAGTTGCTCTTCGCATCAATACCCAGCAGACCTTTAATCCCAAAAGTGTACACAAAATCTCAGAAGACGAAATCAGTACCCAACAGACAGACTGATTCGTCTAAAGTGCCTTCCGCAGTCGCGCGGAGCTAATATTGAGTTGATCTCGATATTTGGCGACCGTGCGCCGCGCGATATTAATGCCCTCTTTTTTAAGAATAGCCGCTATGTGTTGATCGCTCAATGGATTCTGCACGTCTTCACCGCCAATGAGCTTTGCAATTTTTTCTTTTACACTTCTGGCAGAGACATCAGCGCCATCGTATCGACTCAATCCTCCATCAAAAAAATATTTCAACTCAAAAACGCCATGCGGTGTTTGCACATATTTCCCATTGCTCACGCGGCTGATAGTCGAAATGTGCATCTGCACCTTATCAGCTACTTCTTGAAGCACCATTGGCTTGAGAAAACCAGGCCCTCGTTCGAAAAATTGAACCTGATTTTCGACAATACATCGCATGACCTTTAGCATGGTTGCGCGTCTTTGGTGAATTGCATTGATAAACCAGCGCGCAGAATTGAGTTTTTCAACGACAAATTTTTTGGTCTCTCGCAATTTTGGGTCATCTCGCCCCGGTTTATCCGGTTGTCTGAGCAAGGTGCGATACATTGGACTAATACGCAATTCGGGCAGGGTATGATCGGTCAGGGAAACGACGTACTCGTCACCGATATTTTGAACTTCGAGGTCGGGAATGACATGATTGAGATTCAATGCGGGTTCGGGTTCAATATTGGGCTTGGGATTGAGCGATGCGAGAACTTCCTCAACAACGCGCATATCATCCACACTTGTATCAAGTACCAGACTTATCTGGCTAAAACGACGGTTGATCCAGTCGTCGAGGTGATTGCGTACCACATTTGCAACCAAACCGTTTGTGATATTTTTTTCTTTTAATTGAATCAACAAACACTCTTGAAGGTTTCGCGCACCAACACCTACCGGGTCAAATGTCTGGATAATCCCCAAAACGCATTCCACATTATCGAGATTGACCCCAAGTTCATCTGCCACTTCTCCTGCCGAACATCCCAAAAACCCATCTTCGCCAATATTGCCAATTAAGTATTCGGCTATGACGCGATCACTCGGCGAAAGATCCGCGATTGTCACCTGTTCTAAAAGTGAATCTCGTAGCGTTTTTGGAGTGGTCCTGTCGTTGTACCAGTCTTCAGTATTGGATTCAAATTCTTCGCGGGGACTGGCATACCCGGATTCGTTTAAGTAGTGATCCCAGTCATGTTCATCAAATATGTCTGAATTGAGTGTATCTAAGTCCGGGTCTTCAAATTCCAATTCTTCTACGGGTTCTTCATCCTGGTCTTCGTTCTCGGTTTCATCATCCAGTTCCGCTTTGGGCTCTTCTTGTTCCAAATCCAATGTAACATCTTCGTCAATTTCCAGGAGAGGATTGATCTCCAATTCTTGTTGAATTAACTTCGCTAATTCCAGAGTTGGCAATTGGAGCAAGCGCAAAGATTGGATGAGTTGCGGGGCCAGTTTCTGCTGAAGCAACTGAGATTGTGTATGATCAAGACCAATCATAGATTACACTTTCTTTACAGTATCGCCAATCTGTATCGCGCCAGAGCGAATAACCTTTGCATTGATCCCGCGCAACTGAAGCTGTTTGCCCACGGGAGAACTAATAAACTTTAGTGCGTCCAACCCAAAACGCGCAGCAAATTTTTTACAGCCCGTATGCGGTTGATCTGTAACTTCGATCACCGCATCCCCCAGACTCAGTCGGGTGCCCGGCGGTACATTCTCCTCGCTCAAATCGAAGTCCATATACAACTGATCTCCCGCCAGTGACCAACGCTCTTTTTCTTGTGCTAATAGAGCAATCACGCGTGCGTTCATGATATTGAGTTGCATGTCCGGATGGGCTGCCCCATCTGCGGTTTGAGAACTGCCGCGTGTTTTCCAGTTGTCGCCCACGAGTCCTTCAACCAGATCGAGGTCGCCAACTTTCAGGACCTCTCTCGCCTCAACCTGCGGCCGGCGCACAATCAACTCTAACACGCCCGCATTTGTGGGCGACTGACGGATATTTTCTAATCCCGCTTCTAACTCTGCCAGTGTTACATGTTTCATTTTTGTCCTCATCAGTGTTCAGTAAGTGGTAGAAGCAACTTTAAATAATAACAAATAACGAAGAGGGTTGTAAACCCTTTTTCCAAATTTGTCACGAATCGAGGCGAAACCGGTCGCCCAGATAAATGCGACGCGCCTCGTCGCTTGCTGCCAATGCCCGGGGTGTACCTGAGAGAAGAATCTTTCCCTCAGAAAGCAAATAGGAACGATCTGTAATTGCGAGAGTTTCTCGCACATTGTGATCGGTAATCAGAATTCCGATATTGCGGCGTTTTAGTTCGGCGATAATATTCTGAATATCTTCCACTGCACGCGGATCCACGCCAGCAAAAGGTTCGTCGAGTAGCATAAAGAGCGGATCTCGAGAGAGTGCCCGCGCGATTTCCAGCCGGCGCGTTTCCCCCCCCGACAAACTATCAGCGCGTTGGTGCGATAAATGCCCAACTCCCAGGTCTCCCAATACCTCTTGGGCGCGGTCTAATCGTTCTGCCTTACCTATTTTCTCGTATTCGAGGACGGATAGGACATTTTCCAGCACGGTCATCTTTCTAAAAACCGTAGATTCTTGTGCCAGATAACCTATGCCCAGCCGTGCGCGGCGATACATCGGCAATGCAGTAATGTCCCGATCACCTAAAAAAATGTATCCGGCATTTGACGAAATTGCGCCGACAATGAGGTAAAAACACGTCGTTTTTCCCGCGCCATTAGGCCCTAAGAGTCCGACAATTTCGCCGGGATTGACAATCAAGTTGACCTGATTGACAACCAGGCGGCGCGCGTATTTTTTCACCAGTCCCTCGGCTCGCAGGTTCACGGCGCATCCTCCAATTCGGCGGTGTAGTGCCCTCGTACATCTCCCTCAGCTCGGATAGATAACAACCGTCCGGGGTCAAATTTCAAAAGGAGATAATCCCCAGAAACCGTTACATCGTCGCTATCTCTCGTGATCCGCGTGCAATGTGCCTCATTGAAAATTGCCATCTGGTCTAACTCCCCATTGGAAAACCACAACACACACCGCTTGCCCCCCAGGCGGTTTTCCGATAGGCTATCCTGGGCAATATAAGAACCGAGGCAGCCACCAGACAGCGTCAAACTATCCAGTTTTCCATCTCGATAGGCCAATATGAGATCACCGCCAGACATTACTGCCCGCGACGTATCTCGCTCGCTCAGGTCGAGCATTACATTTCCCCATGCGTGCATGTGCTGCGGGGTCTCGTCACGAAAGACAATCCGAGCAGAATCTGAGCGTATTTTTTGCGAATGACCATTGGCAAGAGCCGTAGCATGGATGAGCGTGCTATCCGAAAGCTCCAACGCACCAATGGTTTGCTCAGACATTTCAATAAGAATTTTTTCGCCCTGTGCAGAAACGGAATCGCGGTTAGTGGGATTGGACCAGGTCATTAGGGGCTTACCTGAAAGGACGATCACAGAATCCGCGTACGCGCCAGACAGGGCTTTTCCCCGCGTGTATCCCTGTCGCAAGGTGAGGTTGCCATTGAGAAAGAGTTCTTGCCCGCGATTGACAAAGGCAATGGAATCGGACTGCGCCTCAAGGGTATCGCCGCGTTCCCCCACTACTTGTAACTGCGTCTGGCCCTGTAGATTTCCGCGCTCGTGGATCAAATCGTAGCGCAATTGGGAAGCGCGAAGTCTGCGGCCTTCGGGCAAGAGAAGGACGACATCACCCTCGGCAATGAGCGAGTCTTCGTTGCTCAAAAATCGCACGATACGCGCCTCAAGCGCGCGCTGATCGTCGCTTAGCAAGACATGCCCCCGAAACGTCGCGATGTCTTCGCGATCCTGGAATACAAGTGTATCGGCACGAATTTCTCGCACTGTGTCTTTGTAACTCACCTGATGTACAAAAAGATAGGTCGCATCCCCAACGCGCACATGTGCGGAATCGGCTTTTACAATAAGTTGGCGTAAGCTGTCTTCATACACCACGCCTCCGCGGTAATTGCGCTGCGTCTGGTCATTCAAAAGTAGCGTTTCCACCCAATCTGCACTGAGCTTCTGCTCGGCATATACCTCCGTGCAGATACATATAAGCAGAACTCCGAGAAAGCCCCGGAGTTCTGATCGCAAAAAAAAATAATGTCTGATATTTTTCACGGTTTTTTGCGTCTCATCCGCGTATTTACAAATAAAAGCGTCCACTGTTTCAGGTCCGATGATGCATTAAAACCCACTCCTGTCTCTATACCGTCGGGCCGAGAAATTGTCACATGGCCCTCGCCCATAATGCGATTTTCATCGCGCTGCCAACGTAGCGAATCCGTTTGCAATTGCGTACCGTCTCGCGCGACCACCACGACAGATTCAAACACTTTCATATCGTCGCCCGATGCGTTTATTTCACCCCGTTCAGCCCTCAGTGTGGAAACCGTATCGCCCTGGGCATTAAAAAAGACAACCCGAACACCATCGGAAAACCGCGCGGGCTCATCTTCCGACACCTGTTGAAAAGAGCCAGCGCGAACCTGCGCCCGGGATTTGCCTCGATCTGTAATGTGCGTGGACCAGTGCCACATTTCCCTGTTAACCGGCGCGTCATTCGCTGCTTGCTCTATCCGGTCAGCAGAGGTGCAGGCACACAGGGTACACAACAGAACCTCAGACGCTTTTTTCAGAAACCGACGTATCACCAACTCGTGCCTTTGCGTGAGCGACAACAGCTTCTACAAAACCGTAAAATAAAGGGGCGGGTTGTTCAAGGCGCGACTTAAATTCGGGATGGGCTTGCGTAGCCACAAAAAAAGGATGATCGGGTAACTCGATAAATTCCATGAGTTTGGTGCCATCCTCTCGGCGGTGATATCCGGAAAAAATCAGGCCAAATTCATCGAGCAAATCGACAAATTTGGGCGATACTTCATAGCGATGGCGATGGCGTTCAATCACACAGCGCTCGCTGTCGAGAAGAACACCCAGGCGGAAAGCCTCAGCCGGATTCTTTCTCAGTTGATCGATGCGCCAGGCGTCTTCTTCCAGGCGCCCTGTGCGTTCATACAGATCGAGTACGACACTCTCTCGGCGGAGTACAGCCACATATCCCCCCAGACGCATCGTGCCGCCGAAACGACTTTCTTCAATAATTTCTCGTTGGCTCATCTGAATATCGATCACCGCATGGGGTGTATCGGGATCATTTTCAGCTGAATTGGCATCTTTCAACCCCACCACATTTCGCGCATATTCAACAATGGCCATCTGAAGCCCATAACACAGTCCGAGGAATGGCAGACCGTTTTCTCGCGCATAGCGAATGGCTTCAACCACCCCTTCAGCCCCACCTTCACCAAAGGCTCCCGGCACAATAATGCCATCAAATTCTCCAAGCACATCTTCGCCTCTCCCCATTTCGAGGCTGGCCGAATCAATCCATGAAATATCGATGCGCGTGTCCAAATTAGCGCCGGCGTGTTCGAGAGATTGGTTTACAGAAATATACGAATCGGTAAATTCGTAATCGCCGATCTCGACATATTTCCCAACCATTGCTACTTTAACCGTCTGTGAAGGCTGACGAATCTTCTGTACCAACTGCGTCCACCGCGTCCAATCGGGTTCTTTTTTGGGTTCCAGCCCCAGGTGCGCGAGCATTTTAACACCGACCTGCTCGCTTTCATAATGGATCGGAACCTGATATACGATATCCAAATCTGGCGCGGAAATAATGCGATCTTTTGGAATATTGGCGGAAACCTCAATTTTGCGTTTTCGCACCTCATCAATCGGTCGCGTGGCGCGGCAAATAATAAAGTCGGGCACCATGCCATGCCCGCTGAGCAGTTTGACCGCGTGTTGCGTGGGTTTGGTTTTCATCTCGTTGATATGATCGGGGACGGGCAAATAGCTAACCAGCACATACATGATATTAGCTTCGCCAATTTCCCGCTCCAGGCCCTTCATTGCAAAGAAAAATGGGATATTCTCATCGTCGCCAATGGTGCCACCAATTTCGACCAGCGCGATATCGGACCCCTGTGCAGCCTGCTGAACCCGATCTCTGATCTCGTCGGTAATATGTGGGATCGGCTGAACGGTCTGCCCGAGATATTCGCCCCGCCGCTCGCGCTCGATAACCGCGTGGTAAATTTGTCCGGTCGTCAGATTGTTCGTGCGGGGTAAATCCAGGCCGAGAAACCGCTCGTAGTTGCCCAGATCGAGGTCGATCTCGCCTCCGTCATACGTGACCCATACCTCACCGTGTTCTGTAGGCCTGAGTGTTCCGGCATCGTAATTCAAATAGGGATCAATTTTTATGGCCGTGGTTTTATAGCCGTAGTACTGCAAAATTTTACCGATAGAAGCCGTGGCGAGTCCTTTCCCCACGCCACTGATCACCCCCCCGGCAACCACGATGTATTTTGGTTCGCGATCATTTTTTTTCACAATGTGCCTCCATCTGTGTTCGACAAAAGAAAATCGGCGGGAATTTACCGCCGACACCTGTGCTTATTCAATCACTCTGGGAACGCGGAAGTGACCATGCCCAGAAAGCGGGGCATTCGCCAGCGCGTCTGACCGATCCAACGATTGCCCCATTACATCGTCCCGAAACGCATTTTCCAGGGGGAGTACATGCGCTGTTGGGGCTACCTCTGTTGTATCGAGTCGATCGAGTGCCGCAACATATTCGAGCATGCGGTTCAGATCTTCGATGAGTTGCGCCTCTTCTTCCGGCGCAAAGTTCAAGCGCGCAAGTTGCGCCACTTTTTTTACATCATCTTTTGAAACAGGCATAGTGTTTACCAAATGAGGCCACATGGGCTACCACAAAATTGTTACAGGGTAACGAGCGATCTCTGCGTCGGGCGTTACGATCATCATATTGTTTAAGACCGCCTGCGATATGAGGCCGCGGTCAAACGGATCTGAATGATGCGATGGTAAGAGCGCGTCGTGTGCGGCACAGGCCTCGTCAAAAGCGAGTGGCTCGAGCTGTAGCCACCTGCGTCGGCTGACCACATAGCGTGCTGGCGGCTCTGGCAACGGCAAGCGACCCAACCGGTACTTGATCGCAATCTCCCAAGCTGAAAGCGCACTGAGGTAAACATCGTTCTCGGGGTCGCGGCAACTCGTTCGCGCCACGGGTGTCAACTCTGGCGCGTCTGCTGCTAGCCAGAGGAAGGTACAGGTATCGAGCAGGAGCTTCATGCCGACTGGTTGTCTCCCTGGAATGCGTTGAGCAAGTCATCGGGGAGTGGCTCAAAAAAGCTGTGAGGGAGGGTCATTCCGCGGTCAATCCCTACAGGACGCTGTTTGGCAGGAGATTGTGGCACCGGACGAATCTCTGCTATTGGCACGTTGCGCCGACAAACGACGATTGTCTCTCCTTGCTCTACGCTGTCGATGTAGTGCGAGAAATGAGTTTTTGCCTCAGCAATGTTGACTTTGATCATTATACACTCCGTTCAAAACTGATTCGGATCTCTTCTTTTAGCACGAAATCTAGGCGTACCAGTTACGCCACTTTTCGTACATCATCTATGGTTTATTCAGGATAAATTGAAAACGTTGAGAAGTTGCTTCTCGCAACCTGTGCTCTACTTTTTTTAGTCCAAAAATTTGTTTTCCGTATTTATAGCTAAACTGAGTATCTCTTTTCAAGTCGTCCCCTCGCAATGCCTCCGGTAAACCTATCCCTATTGTGCAAGCTCTGAAGTCATCAAAGCGTATATGCCTGTCGTGACCATGATCCCTAAAAGTATCACTTTTAGGCATATATACCTTGAGAATTTTGATATTACGATACTTAGAAAATTTTTTCTCTAATTTTGTTTTAATTGGTTGGGGCACATCACATTGTGAATAGATTGTGACAGATGATA
The DNA here is from genome assembly GCA_965205975.1 of Candidatus Latescibacterota bacterium. Lineage (GTDB taxonomy): Bacteria > Latescibacterota > UBA2968 > UBA2968 > UBA2968 > VXRD01. Next base: position 1,453,013 of record OZ242195.1, on the reverse strand, counting down.
CTGACGGCTTACTATCGAATAATTTAAGCAATAAAATCCCAACAACAGACCGGTATCCAGCAAGAAGTTGCTCATAATATTCAGGGCTTAATCCAGTTGCGCCAGAAGTTCTTCCACAGGTTCATTACCGGGCCAGGTATCGCATAAACTCAGGACATTGAAAGATCGGGCCTGCTTCTCTTGTCCCCGTGTTAAGCCTCGGGACCTGGGCATCTCAGTATAAGGCAGTTCTTCAAAAATGGCATCTCTGTCTTGATAGGGCCTAAGTCGATGAGCTTCGATTAGTCGGGGTTGGCCGTTAGCCTTGAAGTGGACCATGCCCTGAACAGTTGCACGCTTGCCCCACAACGGGCGCAACACTTCAACATCGAGTTGGTCAGATTGTAGGCGACCAAATATTTTCCTGCCATCACCTAATTCGAGGAAAAAACGACTGCTATCATGTTTGATTTTCGCGAGCCAGCCACTGATGATGAATGCCCTGATCCGACCTTTGTTCTCTCGAAGGCCGCGCAGGCGAAGTTGGTAGCGTCGCGTGTTTATGGGAACTTCCTTGCTTAGCTTAAAGAAGTGGGTTTATCCCGGTTGTAGATTGGCAAATTTGACCATGAGGGTCTTAACGGCTCCACCGTCGAATCGCACTTTGAGTCTGGCTGTTTGTCCCGATCCCGCGCGGCTTTGAATCTGTCCACGGCCCCAGGCGGGATGTACGACCCAGGATCCGACATCCATTAAAAACGGTTCTCCCGGGTTGACCCGGGGGGCTGTTTCTCTGCCCGATTTTCGACCTGGAATGCTGCTGACCTCGCTAATTTTAAAACCGGCATCGAGCAGATCTTCGGGGATTTCGAACAAAAACTGCGAGGCCGAGCAGGCCACCGCACCGCCGTATCGTTGCCGCCGCATCGCATAGGACAAAAAGAGCCGATCCTGCGCGCGGGTAATGCCAACGTAAAAAAGACGGCGTTCCTCTTCCAACGCATCTTCCATATTGCCTTCATCACCAGCGGGCCGCAAAATCGGAAACAGCCCTTCTTCGAGGCCGGTAACAAACACAATGGGAAATTCCAGCCCCTTAGCACTGTGGAGAGTCATCAGTGTAACCGCATCCTCGGCGTTTTCCCACTGATCCACATCTGTCACCAGGGAAACTTTCCGCAAATACGCTTCTAAAGAGACATCGTCCGACTGCTCGACAAAAAGCTGAATATCCGTCAGCAATTCCGCAACATGTGCTCTCCGCGACATCTGTTCTTCTGGCAGGAGTTTCTCAAAATTGCCCAAATATCCAGTTTCATCGACAATGTTTGCCGCGAGTTCATCGGCAGGTATCGCTTCCATATCCTGGCGAAAGCCCTCAACCATGTCGTAAAACTGCTGCATCGCGTTGGCTGTGCGCTTCGGAATCGCGTCAATAGCATCTAAATGTGCAAGTGCTTCATAGGGCGCAAGCCCCTCGCGCATGGCAAACTCATCGAGCCGTCCCGTAGATGTCGTTCCAATACCGCGCCGCGGTGTGTTAATCACGCGCCAAAAACTGATGGAATCGCGCGGATTGACCACCAATTTGAGATACGCGAGCACATCCTTGACCTCTTTGCGCTCGTAAAATCGCACATCCCCCACGATTTGATACGGGATATCGGCGCGTCTAAAACCTTCTTCAAGGGCGCGAGACTGTGCATTGGTGCGATATAACACCGCCATATCCCGGTAGGTATGCGCGCGCTTAAAGTCTTGTGCCACACCGGCGATCCAGCGGGCTTCTTCTGCATCATCGGCGCATCTTTTTAAACGGATTTTCTCGCCGCGCGCACGATCTGTCCAGAGTTCTTTTCCCTTGCGCCCAGCATTGTTGCGAATCAGGGCATTGCCAGCATCTAAGATAATCTGAGTCGAACGGTAGTTCTGCTCCAGACGCACGACAAGCGCGTTGGGATAATCGGCTTCAAAATCGAGAATATTGCGAATATCTGCGCCACGCCACGCATAGATACTCTGATCGTCATCACCAACAACACATATATTTTGATGAACTTCGGCCAAATAACGCGCAAAAAGGTATTGTGGGCGATTGGTATCCTGATATTCGTCGATTAAAATATGTGAAAACTGAGTCTGGTAGGTTTGGCGCACATCTTCGTGATCGCGGATTAACTCCACGCTCAATGTCAACAAATCATCAAAGTCAACGGCGTTATTCTGCTTCAGGGCATCCTGGTAGTGGCGAAAAACCCGCGCGATTATTTGCTCCCGAAATGTACTCGCACGCTGGGCAAACACATCGACGCCTACCATCTGGTTTTTCGCCTGGCTAATCCTCGTGCGAATCAAACGCGCCGGAAAATCGCGTTCAGAAAGTTCTTCATCAGCAATAACTCGTCGCAGAAGCGCGAGTTGGTCCGTTGCATCGTAAATCGTAAAGTTGGACCTCAGTCCCACGCGTTCGGCCTGTGATCTCAAAAGACGCGCACACAAACTGTGGAACGTGCCAATCCACATGGTGTTGCACGAGCGATGCAGCAAGTCTTCAACGCGCTCGCGCATTTCGCCCGCGGCTTTGTTGGTAAAAGTCATCGCCAGAATCTGGCGCGGATCAACACCGCATTCACTCAACAGATAAGCGATACGCCGCGTCAAAACACGCGTTTTGCCGGACCCCGCCCCCGCGAGAATGAGTACAGGGCCATCTACGGCCTGTACTGCTTTGCGTTGTGCATCATTTAATCCGTCGAGAATCGAAGACATAAGTCAGTTGTCAAAGCCCCCAAGCCCTAATCCCCTGTTACCAGTTTTCTTTTTATCCAGGTATTTTTTCGTGCAGACGCGGTCCTTTTTTTTGCAGCCGCGTGTTCTTGCAAAGTGCGTGTAAAAATATGGCCGCCTTCGCCGGTAGCGACAAAATATAAATAATCGACATCAGCGGGGAAAAGAGCAGCCTCGATAGATGCGCGTCCAGGACTGTTAATCGGCCCGGGTGGCAATCCCGCATGGCGATAGGTATTATAGGGCGAATCGTAGCTATAATCTTTATAAAATAGTCGCCGAGGTCCACCGGGAAGAGCATATTGCACCGTGGGATCGGCTTGCAGACGCATGCCTTTTTTCAGGCGATTGTGATAAACTGCCGCAATCGTGTCTCGCTCGGAATCCCAACTGGTTTCCCCTTCGATAATAGATGCGAGCGCGATCACCTCGTAAATACTCATTTCGAGTTCCCGTGCGCGTCTCTGGAGCCGCTCATCAAAAACAGCGTGACAATGCTCAACCATCCTGCGCAGAACTTGTTGTTCCGATACTGTTGTTGAAAAATTATAGGTTTCGGGAAATAAATAGCCTTCCAGATCTTTGGCCTGTACGGAAAGGGTTTTGCAAAAAGTGGGACTGTTCATCAACAACAGCAATTTGTTCTGATCGAGGTTTAATTGTTTAGATAGGATCACTGCAACTTGTTTTTTTTCTAAACCCTCGGGAACCGTGACATTTTTCGTGATATCGCGCGGACGCTCCAATTCGAGCAAAACCTCCCAGGTGGTCATCTGTCCATTGAAAGGATGAATACCGGCCTTCATGCGGCGACTACTCCCATTGATCTGTGCGAGAAACTGCAGCAGGCGCGGGCTGTGGACCAGGCGTTTCCGATAGAGTTGTTGACTGATTTGTTTAACCGTTGCCCCATGCCGAATTTCGACCTCTTTCTTCCCTACTCCCGTCGGCCGATTTAAAATAAGAATTCCTGTACAAGCACCCAAAATGCATACAATAGGCACAATGCTCAAAATAAAGAGAAACCGTTTCATGAGAGGCTATCTTCCTTTGTGCTGCAAATAGGTTTCGAGGATTAATACAGCAGATAGGCGATCTACTTCTCCTTTGCGTTTTTTTCTTTTCATGGTATGCAACTCGCGTTTTGCTCCTACCGATGAAAGTCGTTCATCAAACATGCGAACTGGTATATTGCACAAAACAGCGAGTTGAGAAGCGAAATTTTCTGCGACTTGCGCCATGTCCCCACGGCTGCCATCCATGTTTAAGGGCAAGCCAACCACCACTTCCTCTGCTGCCTGATCCCCCGCGACCTGTGCGACCTGTGCTATACTGTCATTGAAATTGCGAACTTTAAGTGTGGGCAATCCCCGAACAGAAATTTGCAATTCGTCGCATACCGCAAGCCCAATGCGGCGCCTGCCAAAGTCAACGGATAGAATACGCGCCATAATCAGGGTTGTTTGTTCGTATGCCCTCGCAAACGATCCCGCTTTTCCATTGCAATCTTGTGAAGGACAATCGCGAGTTCACGCGCATCGCCCTGTCCGCGTTTTGCAGATGGCAACAGGTCGTCTCTAAGGGCTTCTATTTCATCAATATGTGCCCGAAGGATCAGTGGATTATTCACCCTTATTCCTTTTGTTGGTATGACCATTGCGGTGGGGCTTTCCAAATTGTGGAGGCATCCCCCCATACAGGGATTCGACAGCCGATGTGTCTGTAACAGGGCGATCCCATAGCGATTTGATGACGGATTGGAACATTACCTGCAGGGATCGTTTGCGGTTTTTCAGACAGAGCTTGCGAATGCGCTTTCGAGAGGTGCGTCTGGGTTCTTCGCGGATAAAATCAGCCGCACTAACCCCTTGCTCGTGTGCGTGTTCCATCAGATTGCTAAACGCCTCAATATCTGCATTGTCCGTCAAAACGGACAATATGCGATCATCTTCGCTAAAATCTGGCCTTTCCATTTTCCACTCCTTCAAGCAAACTTAAGCAATGCTCGCATTTCTGTCAATCAGTCAGCCTAAAAAAGTTAAGTGGATTGCTTTTATCGAATATACTGAAAAAAAGTATCCTTTGCCACCCGTGTTCCCGCGACGAGATCCTCAATAATTACAAAAAGGCGATTTTGCCCTGCCTGTGCGTGTTCGAGGTGTACTTCGAGGGGCAAGCGTTCCCAATCGCTGTTGCCCACTTGTGTATAGGACAGCGCGACCTCGGGTTGGTCAACATTCCCTCGCCCGCGTCTTTGCTCTGTTCTCGTTGCCTTGACTGCGGTTGTCACGCGATAGCGAGTCTGTCCAAACTCGTCTTTTGCCAAATTGTACACTTCGCAATAAAACGCCAGTGGATTGGGCGCGCGAACAGTCCTTCGAGGATTGGGAACGATTTGCCAATTTCCCCGACGAAATCGCGTATCGCGCAGCGTATCCGATAGACTTTTAACGAGCAAGAGATCGCTGATATGAAGCTGTTCTTCGTCGTATTCATCAATCGTCACATCGAGCGAGAACACCCCCTGCCGCGCGGTCATAGCATCGGTAACAGTCAGTGTGAGATGATACATTCCTGCGGGCACATCCTGGCGCGTGATATCCACTACTTCCCGAATGACATTTGAGGTATCTACAAAATGCTGCACTTTTTGCGCGTTTCGATACACCACGCGGTATGCCGAATCGGCCAGCGCAACCGCGCGCTCAAGTACCACCTGGGGCTGTTGTCCGTCTGTAACGACGAGCAAATTTTCAAGCGGTATGCCATAAATAATATCTACGCGAGTTTTGCCTGCACTACCCCGAAAATCCGCCAGATCAAAATAAAAAGTGCCCAGCGATAAGTGAGGTGCTTTGCGAAATTCATCGGACTGGCTCACTGTGGCGTTTTTGTAGCGAATTGCCGGAGCGTGTTCGGCAATTCGAATATTGTCTCTGAGCATAGTGGGCGGAATAGGCGGAATAGGCGCGAAATCAAACCCGGAGACGCCACCCAATTCGCGTGTAAAATCGATGACCATGCCGCCATCCACCTCGGTATATACCCACGACTCCCAGGGCACGATACTGCGATCGTGTTGCATGGTAACAGGCGCGTAAGCCTCCTGAGAAGGGTCGCTGCGAGCGGTTTCTTCACTGCGTCCCTCAACCGGGCCAAAGGTACTCTGGTCCGGAATATCGAGCCTATTACTTTCGCGCTCGGCAGCAAATCCGCGATCGCTCCGAATGGGAAAAACCGGGCCAATCAATTCACTTTGATTGGGATCCCGGTACAATTCTCGGTACACCTTTTCCTTCACTTCCTGTACACGCGTTGAAGGCAATGATGAGACCCATCCCGATCGGGCGCGGTAATCGGGTTCACCGTAGCGAATATAGACCTCACCTCGCCTGTCCCAGGGATAGTTTTCCCGCCCAAATGACCAGCGCGCCATCCAGACCCGTTCGTAGTGCGCCAGTTGTCGCTCGTTGTATGCGCTGGACAAATTCGGATTTTTTGCACGCCAAAAACGCGCCACATAATTTTTCTTTTCCGCTCCGTCAAGCGCGCGATAAGTCTCTATTTCTTCATTTAACAACAGCACCTGAATATCGTCGTAAAGCTGGCGTTCGCGTGCGTTAATTTGCGCGAGAAACCGCTCGAATAATTGGGTCGATTCCTCAAAGCGTTTCACCCGCAACGCTTTGATTGCCATAATGGGTAACAAATGCGAGGCTTCGGGTTTTTCGCGTGCGATAGGCGCGATAAAGCGATCTATATCCCGATAATTTTTCAATTGCAACAGACTTCTACCCAACCGTTCAGCGACTTCATCGTCAGGGTTACGCGTCAAATACGCCCGGTAAAACGTCCGCGCGCTCTGATGATCTTCGCGGTCGGCATACCAATCGCCCAGCACGCGGTATGGCGGGAGATATGTCGAATCGCGCCGAATGGCGTTTTCGGCAATTTTCACGCCATCAGACATCCCCTGATCGAGAAGAGCCTGCGCGAGATAGCTATACGCATCCAGATAATCTGGATCAGTTCGGATTGCAGACCTGAGTGCTTGTACGCCGTCATCGAAATGCCCTCCTCGTCTCAGCAACACCAGCCCTTTTCCCGCGCTTGCCTCTGCCGGAGCATCGGGGAAAATCATGGCTTTTTCAAATGCTTCTTCAGCCTGCTTGAGCAGTCCCCGCTCAAGATAGGCATGTCCGAGCACACTCCACGATTTCCCATCTTTTGCATGGTCGCGCAACGCCGCAATCTGGGTTTCTGCTGCCCCTGCCCCGTACTGCGCGAAGTCTTCACCAAGTCGTCCAATGGTCGCAGACACAATATCCGCTATTTTGTCCCATCGCCAGACTCTTCGCCCAGTTGAAGACCCCATCCAGAGAATTTGTCCAGTCTCCACGTCAATCAAACGCAACACCACTCCAAAATTATCCATTGATCCATCTTTGCCCAGTACAAGCAAGCTGCCTGTCAGGATGGCTTCTGCAAGCGTTGTTTCCGATGCTTGCCGTCGCAGATCAGGACTGATGCGATCAAACCGCTCGCGCCCCTGTCTCCCTTTTAATGCCCCTGGTACGAGGGAAAACAGGCCATCGCGCTGAATCGCTTTTTTGAAGTGCATTTCACAATCGGCAGCAAGAGGCAGATATTCTGTCGTGTGGAGTGGTTGCATGAGAATATGGTGCGGCAAATGTTCAGCTTCTGGCGCGGGTACAGGTGTTTCCTCTTCGACAAACCCAAGCGAAGACCGCACTTCGACAGCGGGGATCTCTCCCACAGACCGATGTGCCCGCGTCCACACCCATGCAGGATTGTCCCGCGCATCACCCGTCCAGACAATTATACCCGTCTGAAGATCAATGAGCTTGAGTTTAATTGTATAAATGCCAGTAAACGCGACAGAACCCGTCAAAAGATAGGTGGCGGGAACCCTTTTGCTAAGGAACTCGCGCTGTTGGGGTGAAAGCTGCTTATCGACCTGGTTTATCTCCCCTGTCGATACATCGGTTTCTATTAAAACAAAACGCGCCCTCCCCAGAGCGGGAACATAGGCGCGGCGGTAGAGTTCATAGGCGATGCGATCGGCCATATAGACGCCGTAATCGCCATTGTAAGGAGAATAAAAGGGCGCGATTGCCAAGCGAAAGGTGGCTGGCGACTGGGAAAAAGCACTGACAGGCAACAGTAAGATGGATAGTACAAAAAGACATACCCAATAGAATATTTTTCGCCTCAGCAATAGCATCAAACTCGGCCTTCCTCAATTTATGGGTACCGATAGGGTAACTTGGGCTGGCCCGACCACCAGATGATCCAGTACATTCGATAACCAGACCGCAGCGAGCAAGCCCAGCACGAGATTGGCCCGCCCTGCGCGAGATTTTGCGCGTTCAAAATTTTGGGCAAACGCATCGGAGTCCGTGCCTGCTATGGGTTGCCCCAGTTGCAAATCATTCAAACGCGTACCGCGATAGGTATTATATGCACTGCGATAGGATATATCGCTCACAAGCCAGGCCGCAGCGAGCACTGCTGAAGCCCCCATAAAGCCATACCCCCGTTTTTTGTGCCCGCGGTACAACTGTCCCCAGCCCGGCAAAAGAACCGATCGGCTCGCGGCACCCCAAAACGTGGTTTTCCCAAGGGTTTGTCGTAGCGTTATGCGGCGCATGTCCGAAAGCAATGCCCGCGTACCTGCAAGTGCCTGATCCGGGCCAATATCCATAATTCCCCTGTTGACCTCTGGGTCCAGGTGAAATGCCTCGACAAGTGCCAGACGCGCACGAGCCGTATCGCCGGAAGCCATGTGAATGCGTCCCAGATCAAAAAAAATTTCGGCCCTCCGACTCTGTTGTGACCTGTCGAGCAAGGGGACCACGCCCAATAAGTGCGGAAGATGAGAAAGCGTCTCAAACGCGCCAGCATAATCTCCCGCGCGATAAGCAGCCTGCGTTTTTTCAATAGTTTCTCGATCATCTGCCCATACTGAACCCATTGTCAGCCAAAATAACACCCCGACAAATAGATTACGGTACATAAGTTATGATCTCCCCATTCTCATCTGAAAGATGTAAGAGATTCAGGCTCGAACTGCCGATAGTTAGATCTCCTGCTGAGAAGGCGCCCGCAGGCAGGATCCAAGAGAGAAGTTCTTCTCCATTTGCCCGAAACATGTGCACCTGCGTGCGATCCAGTACAAAAATCTGACCTGCAGTATTGAGTGCGAAAGCACGCGGTTCAATCTGAGGATGCAGCACAACCTCCCACGTGATGTTGCTGAGCCTCTCACCAGAAAAGTGCAAAATCCCCCGCTGAATCCCATTTGCCCATGCAACCCAGATAACGCCATTTTGAACTGCGATATCCACAAGGTTCTCATATTCGAGATCGAAAGTGCCCACAGGAGAACCTTCGGCAGAATAGACGCGCAACTGCCGACCTGTTGCAATATAAAATCGCTGTTGATTGTCCTGAGCCAATCGCACATGCGAAGACGTGCTTATCCAATTGAGGAATAAAGGCTGCCATATTGCCGTAGTATTAATAGACCATTCAATACGTGAAACGCCAATGCGCCCAATTGAATCTATACCGCCGATATAAGCGATTGAACGAGCGCCCTCCCTCCCCGCAAGAGGAGGAGGCCCGACCAGATCCACAGATTGCGGCAGAAAGGAACCCAAATTCAGCATCTCAGTTTTGACAAGGAGGTGTGATATCCTATTGGGTATATTTTCACTCAGAGTATGCCGCAGGTAAGAAAGGGAACTCTGGTTGGCTTGAACAATCAGGGCGAGCATGTCGGCTTCGTTATGGGGACCAGCAGGAGAAAAGCGCACCCGCTCGCGTCCCCTGTGCAGGGGGGCTACGATATACCGTCCCGCTTCGCGATAAAATTGCACGCGCACACTGCGGCTTGTATGTTGCACACCCGTTGAGAGGTGTGACCTGATGGCATAAGTATAAAGGCGATTGTCAGCTATTGACCGATCCTCAAAGGACGTCTGCTGTGGGTCTTGCGTAACAAAGAGCGTCTCGTAATCTCCTCCATCTGGGGCGCGCACAACTTCATAGGTCACCACCTCACCCGCTTCCGCCTCCCAGCCGAGTTGCACAGTAAAGGCAACGGGATCGCGCCGCATTTCGCGTAAACCAGCACCGGGGATAAGGACTTCAACAGCAGAAGTACTCACCAGGCCACCCTCGCTGTGTTCGGCAATCACGCGGTATTGCAGGCGTTCGCCAGCAAATAGTTCGCGGTCTTGAAATGCTCCCGCTGTTGCATATATGCCCTGGGCATCGGCACCAGAGGAACGCACGATATTTCTAAAACCAGAAATATCTCGACGCTGGAGGACAAAATTCTCAACGCGCTTCTGCCCGAGATACTCCCACTGCACAGTGACTATTCCCGCGTTCTCATCATAAGCGGCCTCGATAATGTGGATGAGCGGTGTATTGTATGGGTCTATGCTCAGATCGCGTTGGGGGTTATAACATCCAATCAGAATACCCACAGCACACATAAATCGCAAATGAGAGAAGCGGTTTCCCATTTTTGTACCCCGAGAAAGGTGATAATTGATTAACAGGCTTCAATATATTGATATGAACCATGAATAAACAAGCAATTTGTCAAATCGGGTCTTGTAAAAACACCTTGCCTTTCTGTTACGGTAGTGTTAAAATCTATAAAATAGGCGGGTATAAGCGGTCAGCAGTCAGTAAAACAAATCGAAAGCTCAATCACATAAGTCTGCAATTCTTTCTTCCGAGAAGAATCATGAACGAAAAATCAGATAAGTGGATCACGCCTGAAATTCCGCGTACCAAAAATCCAGATTGTGATCTCAAACGCACTTATAAGCGCATATTTCGCATCAGCATGGGGGTTGCATTCATCTTGCATGTGGGCATAGGAATGATGTTTCCTACATTCACAGCCGGCACGCGCAAAATAGAGCGCCGCACCATCATCATCGAAAACGTCGATATACCGGAAACCCGTCAAATTCACCGCGCACCGCCACCTCCACGGCCGTCTATTCCCATTGCAACCGAAAGCGAAGATGTGCCCGACGATGTTACTATTGAAACCACCGACCTCGACTTTGACAAGGTCGATCTCCACGTGCCACCACCCCCTGGTGAGGACACCGTAATAGAGGAACCAGAAGAAGAGATACTCGAATATTTCATGGTCGAAGAAAAACCCGTGCTCATCAAGCGAGGATCACTGGTATATCCCCCAGTCGCCCTCAAGGCGGGTATTGAGGGTACTGTCCACTTGAAAATACTGGTTGACAAAGCCGGAATAGTCGAACAGGCCAATGCTGTCAAAGGCAAAGAAATTTTTTACAAAGCGGCCCTTCAGGCGGTTAATCAATACCGTTTTAAGCCTGCCCGTCAAAATGATAGACCAGTGAAAGTCTATCTCGTCATACCCATACGTTTTCGAATCGATCGGTAATCTAAAAACGCAAACACCAACCCCCCGACAAGTTTGTCGGGGGGGTTTGTTATTTTAAGCGCGTGTATGCGCCTGGTAAGGCACCGCACACCACTCATCTAAGCATTTGCAATTCTGTCCACAATTCCCGATACGCTTGAGTTGCCTTTGAACATGGCCTGAAGCCTGCCACTGGTTGTCTCGCCCAGCCCATCCGTTCCACATCTGCCGTGTACGGAATTTGCGCATTCAGAAATTTTCCCTTGCGCTCGCCCACCTGCGCGATCATTTCCCTGTGCATTGTCTTGCGCCGTTCAACCATTGAAAAAAACGACACCAATTTTTTGCGTTTCAATTTGTTTTTTTTAAAAAAGTCCATCAACTTTTGATGTGTCAACATCGACAGAGTCGTCGGGATACACGGCACAATCACATAATCGGCTGCCCTGAAAACATGCTCGGCCAGGAGCGTCAGGTTGGGCGGACAATCAAAAAAAATATAATCGTACTCTTGCCGCATCGGCGTCAACAGACGCTTTAAATAGCTTTTATTTTTTGCCCGCGCATCCAACCCCAAATCCAGATTGCGAAAAGACATGGCTGAAGGCAATAAGTCCAGACCTTCAAAGTCCGTCCCTCGAATATTATTTTCTAAGTGCTTGCCGCCCTTCAAGAAACGCTTGCGTCCAAACTTCTTCTTTGCGCGGATGCGAAAATAAAAAGCCGCAGCCCCTTGTGGATCTAAATCGCATAGCAATGCGGTTGCACCGGATTGAACCGCCTCATAAGCCAGATTCACTGCGGCGGCGGTTTTTCCCACGCCACCTTTCATGCTATACAACGCCAAGATACTCACATCCACTCCTCAATGAGATTTACTTTCTAAACAAGTCGCGGTACAAACGAACATTTTTCTTTCCTGCATAAATGGCAAAAGCACTGGCAAATTCGCGCCGAACAACCTGCTGCTGGCTGTGCAAACGCGCAATAAGCCCGCCGATAGCCGCAGCGCAAAGCAGACGATCCGCCCGCCGACTGCGGGACAACACTTCGTTCAAATAGGCCATCAACTCTTGTTGTTGTACCGATAAATCATTAAAATCCCCCAGGTTGTCCTGCAATTTCTTCATATATCCGATGAGTTTATCCATCTTATCTTTTGGAAAAAACGAGGTAAAAAACTCCAACAAATACCGCAATTTTTTGCAGTCAATTCGCAAATTGTGCAGTGCCTCATCCGGAGTATCATCTCCAATTGCCTGGCCCCTTTTGAGCACCTGTTTAAAACGCTTATAAATAAATTTTCGCGCAAGGGTTATAGCTGGCACGCCGGAATACTCCTCCGTCCGAGACCGTTCGTCCTGCAAAAAAGCCGTCCATGAATCCATCAGACCCCGATATTCGGGCGTATCGAGAACCTGCACCATGTCGTTAAGGGCACGCCGACGCTCGTTTTTTAAGCGCAAAAACACGGCGTCCAACCCGGGTTGTAGCGATTGGGGCAACAAGGCGCGATAAGTCTCTTCTTCGAGCAAATACACGTCCAGATCGCGCAACCGATTGGTCGATCTGCCCAATTGCCGAAACTCATCCTTAAAATGTGCCACCGCATCTTCGGGCAAAACGCCTTTAATTTGACTCAGTGCTGACCGCGTGCGCCGAATCGCAACCCTAAAATCGTGCAGAAATTCCGTATCCCAATCCGCGCGAATGCCCGCTTCATTTTGGCGCATTACATCGTGCAGACATTGCAAAATCTCACATGTTGCCTCGCGCCCACTTGCCTCGTGATTCAAGTCGAGATCGAGTTTTGAGGAATAATTGCCCGGTACACATCCTGCGAGATTCATCACGCGCTCAAATACGCCTTCTGCCGGGTGTGCGATATCTAATTTAACAAAACGAGAGCACAAATTCTCAAAATCGCGTTCATATCCCCGTACGCTTCGCAATGTCAAAGTTGCAACATGTCTGTTTTCTCTGTTGGTATGTGTGAGAAACAGCCGGATAACGGTCTTTTCATCTGCATTTAAAACGCCAAATCCGCAAACTTTTTGCGTCATCTGTGCTCGAAGCAACAGCGCCCGAACTGAGATCACATCCCGCAATGTGCCGCGCAATTCGCCCTCTGGGAACATCCACCAGAATCGGCCTTCCAGATGTTGTTTCATCTCGATCTGATCGTGTATCAAAGGGTATTCACCATCTGAAATTCGTTGTAAATACACCGCGTTTCCCGCTTGTATGAGCGCGAGTCCCTTCCGATACACCCGCCAGTCAAACGTGTCGAAATACCGCACCGTATTCTCAACCTCAGATACAGGTAGCAGGCGCTCGGGGGCGAGTTGTTCGACCACATCCCATCCATGTGGTTCACTCAAAACATAAGTTTCACTGCGCGTGATCATCGGGAGTGCCCTTATATGCGAGGATTGCATTTTTGTAACGGTCATCATTGGTCACATCTCGTCCAAACCACAGCGGCGGGACAAAGCGCGAACTTTCATCTAAGGTCTCAAACTCGACTTCGGCCACCACCAGACCTTTCAAGCGACCGCGGTACACATCCAGTTCAATTGTCCATATTCCTTCGACGATCTCATAACGCACTTTTTCGACCCGCCTGCCCTCAGTCAAAGGCCAGAGGGTATCAAATTGCGCTCGGCTCAATTCCACCTCGACTTCCGTCCGCTGCACACCTTTGCCTATTTTCACGGTCTGATAAAATCGCTCGCCTTTGCGACGCAGCCGAATCTCCGTGCCATTCTCCCCTACCGAGAGATAGCCCTGTGAGATTTCTTCTCCTGTACAGGCCGCCAGATCCGGCATTTTTCGCACGCAAAATTTTCGCTCAATTTCTTTTTTCATAATAAAACGCGAGTTCCCATATGTAAAAAGGAGGACAGGTTGCGCTATCCCCAGTAATTAATGATAATACACCTCATCGCCGAAAGCAATTTTTAAGATAATACACAAGGTTTGATGTAGCCCCGCTTTCTCTATCCGCAAGTACGACAAAAACACTTGACAACCACTGCCGAAAACTCCTTCTTGCCAGCCATTCATGCGCAAGAAATGGCCCTTTTAGTTCCTACACGTAGAGGAGATTAGAAGATGGACAATGCGATGCGTGACACGTTCGCACGACAAGGCTATATCGTTGTGCCCGATGTGCTCAATCAACAGCAACTGGACGAGCTCAATCAAGTTTATGATCAGCATATCTTTGAGCGGGAGGAGACGCTGTCCACGGCCCGCACCGACAAACAGAACCGCTTCTACATCGGCGAGCGCGACAAACACACGACAACGGATCGGCACGGCAACACCTACATAGGGAGAAGGCTCTGGAGCAAGGCGTATGGAGCGAGTGCAAGCCCAACGTTGTAATGTTCGAGGTATTTTATAATTGAATAACGCGATGTGTGACTTTAAAAGTAAATGTGCTACTACACCATGTCATGCTGAGGAATCTGATAGGCTGACGAAGCATCTGTTATCCATGCACACTGTTGAGGCAGCAGATTCTTCGACTCCGCTGCGCTCCGCTCAGAATGACAGGGCTCATTTACCACGCAGAGATTTGGATCGCGCAGTGGAGCGGCAGAGGGTTTTTGAAGCAAATCCTGATCAGCATTTGTTTGAAGGAGACATGACCAATGGCTAAGACACGAGATGCAAATCGAATCTTGGATGATGTAACAGGGAATGATGAAGAATTGCAGCATATGATTGCAGAGGAGACAGTCAACGCAGAAGTTGCTCGTATAATATATGAAGCCAGAAAGATGGCGGGTTTGACACAGACTGAATTGGCAGAATTGATCGGATCCAAACAACCGGTTATTGCACGCCTTGAGGATGCAGATTATGAAGGGCATTCACTCACGATGCTTCAAAGAATCGCGATCGCATTGAATCAAAGGGTCGAGATTAATTTCGTACCAGTGGAAGGACAACAAGCGGTCGTGTAAAAGTAGCAGGCTGAATAGCGAAATATAATATGTCCATATAAACGATGCTGTTGCCCAATTCCTAATTCTGTCCATACAGAGCTTGTATTCAGGCCACAAACAGTCGGTTTTTACAACTACTAACTACCTCTCGACCAATTCGGCAACAGCATCATAAACGGGGTAACTCCATTCAACCCCCGTTGCGTTTAGCAACTGCGTTTAGCAACTGTAAGAACTCTTCGAAGACTTTTTGGATATTCACGATGGCTCACCTTAGACATTTCTCGGCGCATTCCCTCGAGGAGAGAAACCCGTTCGTCACCCGTAAAATGTCGCGTATGATCGCACGCTTTCTCGTTTGGGTCAAATTTGGAGATGGTCAGAACGCGTTTCATAATTCACTCCTCGGCTGCGTTAATACAATTTATTTTTAAAAAAGTGCCCCTGGCAGGACTCGAACCTGCGGCCAACGGATTAGGAATCCGCTACTCTTTCCTCTGAGCTACAGGGGCACATAATATCAATAATGAATCAGCGTGTGAATGGGCCAATCCCCAAGTTTTTCGCGTCCGTTTAAAAAGTCCAGTTCAATGACAAAAGAGATGCCGACGATTTCCCCTTCGAGTTCAGATACGAGCTGACAGGCAGCAGACATTGTGCCACCGGTTGCCAGCAAATCATCCACGAGTGCGACCTTCTGTCCCTCGGCGATTGCGTCTGTGTGAATTTCAATCCTGTCCGTTCCGTATTCCAATTCGTATTCCGCAGAAATCGCATCTGCTGGCAGCTTGCCGGGTTTGCGGATCGGCACAAAGCCCACGTCGAGTTCTCGCGCGAGTGCAGTCCCAAAAATAAATCCACGCGACTCAATTCCCACAACGAGATCGACAGCCCCATTGCGATAGGGTTGTGCAAGTTGTTCTATCGTCACGCGAAGCGCATCTGCATCACCAATCAAAGTCGTAATATCTTTGAATAAGATGCCCGCTTTGGGAAAATCGGGCACATCGCGAATAATTCTTTTTAAGTCCACTATCTCCTCCCTTATTCCCTATCCAGGGCGTCGGCCAGTACCTCAGCGGGATGACGGGCAGTGCGCCCTGTAGCGTGTGCAATCTGTTGCCTGCAAGACAAACCTGCTGCGGCAATTTCAGTTGTGTCATCTGCATCGCGAACCACCTGAAGCAGCCGCGACTCGCCCACTTTAAGCGACACGTCGTAGTGCTCGGCTTCATAGCCAAAGGACCCCGCCATGCCGCAACAACCCGATTGAATGGGCGTCACGCGAAAGCCCTCGGGCATTCCCAACGCAGCCTCAGACGGTCCCATCCCCCAAAGAGCCTTCTGATGGCAGTGGCCGTGCAGCAAGATGTCTTTTTTTAAGTCGGTAAATGGCACGGCAAATTCGCCTTTTTCGAAAAAAGCCTGTACAAATGCTTCAAAAGTATAAATATTATCAGCCACAGCGCGCACGCGCGGATCGTCAATTAAATCGCCGTATTCATCCGTGAACATCGAAACACACGAAGGTTCAAATCCCACAATGGGATATCCCTGTTCGGTATATTGATAGAGATTCTCAATATTAAACAGGGCGTTTTCCTTTACGCGGTCGATATAACCGCTCGAAAGCATCGGGCGGCCACAACATCGCTTTACAGCCAAAATCACCTCATAACCCGCTGCTTCAAACAAGGCCGTAGCTGCTTTGCCAATTTCGGGATAATTGTAGGTCATGTACGTATCGGCAAAAAACACGACGCGTCTATTTTTCGAAGGCGCATTGCGACTGGCGAACCAGTGTGTAAAAGTCTGACGCGCAAATGGCGGTAGGGATCGCGCAGGCGCAATCCCGAGACGCTTCATCATCCACTTTGAAATACCCGTCCTCGACAAACGATTGGCAAGAGGCGCAACGAGACATCCGAGTTTGCCCATCAATTCCACATTACCAAATAAAATAGATCGCAATGGTCGCCTGTTTTTGGCGTAATAATGCGCCTTAAATTCATACTTAATTTTCGCCATATCCACATTGGATGGGCACTCGGATTTACATGCTTTACACTCCAGACAGAGCGCGAGTACATCGTTGATGCGATGATCAGTAAGCCCGCCTTCCCATCGCCCTGAAATCGCCGCTCGAAGCGCGTTTGCCCGCCCCCGTGTCGAATGCTCTTCTTCCAGAGTTGCCATATAAGACGGACACATCGTGCCCACCAGCTTTTTGCGACACTCGCCCACGCCATTGCACATTTCAACTGCGCGGTGAAATCCTCCATCGGCAGAAAAGTCGAAGTGAGTGTTTATTTCCTGCGCGCGATAGTCTGCCCCATAACGCAAATTTTCGGTCATCATCGGCGCATCGATAATTTTGCCGGGATTCATCAATCCCTTGGGATCAAAAGCGCGTTTGATCTCCCGAAAAGCATCGTAAAGCGTCGTGCCAAAAAATGTTTCGTTCCAACAACTGCGAACCAGGCCATCGCCGTGTTCCCCGCTCACGGCACCGCCGTATTTCATCACCAGGTCGCGCACGGATTCGGCGATAAATCTCATTTTGGCAATCTCGTCGGCATCCTTGAGATTGACCATCGGTCGAACGTGTAGCAAGCCCACGCTGGCATGTGCATAATAACCCGCTCGTGTGTTGAGCGATTTCACCAACGCTCCAAACTCAGAAATATAATCGGGTAGCCTTTCCGGCGGAACAGCGGCGTCTTCCACAAAAGCGATGGGTTTGGAATCGCCTTTTACGCCCATGAGCAAACCCAGCCCTGCCTTGCGCACATTCCATACATTGGCTTGCTCGGCATCGGAAATAGCACGGGAAAAAGTATATTCGAGATTCTGTTTTCCCAGCAGCACCTCGAGTTCGCCCAGCTTAGAGGCCAGTTCACCCTCTGAATCGCCGTAGTATTCAACAGCCAGCACAGCTTCTGGATCCCCCTGTACCCACGAACGCATTCTGGACAACTCCATAGACCCTTTGGTCTGATCGAGAATCATCTTATCGATCAGCTCTACTGCGGCCGGACCCGTTTCTAAGATCGGCGCGACAGCCTTCATAGATGCAATCAGGTCATTGAATTGAACAATGCCCAACACCTTTGCTTGAGGCAGCGGAATAACCATGAGCTTTGCCCCGACAACGGTCGCCAGAGTACCTTCAGATCCAATGACCATGCGCGCGAGATTGAACGGTTGCTTTTTGATGAATTCATCGAGATTGTACCCGCCAACTCGCCGCAAAATTTTGGGGTATCTCCGCTCAATTTCTTCTGCATTCTCCCGAGCTATGCGGATTATCTCTCGATACGCCTGCCCTTCGAGGTCTTGTTGCTCGCATTTTTGTTGTACTGCAGGCTCGTCTAACTCCCCCACCGTTATTTCTGTACCGTCGGACAAGATCAAATCGAGTTCTAAAACGTGATCGATGGTCTTGCCGTAAATAACCGAATGCGCCCCCGCAGAATTGTTGGACACCATACCCCCGATTGTCGCGCGGCTGCTGGTCGCCACATCGGGCGCAAATTGCAATCCGTGCGGTTTGAGAAATGCGTTGAGTTCATCGAGCACCACGCCAGGCTCGACCCTGACCCACTTTTCTTCGGCGTTGAAGTCGAGAATGCGGTTCATGTATTTCGACATATCCATCACAATACCACTTCCCACCACGCCGCCAGCAAGCCCGGTGCCACCGCCTCGGGGGATCAGTGGTGCCTCGTATTCATTGGCGAGATTGATGACATGCAAAACATCCTGCTTGTGTTTGGGCAAAACAACACCAACAGGTTCAATTTGATACATGCTCGCATCTGTGCTGTAAAGAATGCGCGACATCTTATCAAACCGCACTTCACCCTCAATTTTTTGCATCAACATTCCTGCGAGGTTCATCGTCAATCATCCTCTCTTGATAACTTGACAATCAGTCTATAAATCGTACCTTGAATTGGGATACAAATTAAATATACATCCCGTCTGACTACAGGTCAAGGCGCGTCGTCTCCAACCAACCAAGGAGCTTTATATGTCAGAAACACTCGCAATAGACGGTGGCGTTCCCGTGCGCGATACCGAAGCATCGCCGTGGCCGACATGGCCAGACAGCACAGAACGGGAATGGGAAGAAGAAATCGCCCCCATCCTCAAAGAAGTCTATCTCGGTCAAACCGAAGGTCTCCCAGCACCTGTGGGACACCGCTTTGGGCAGGCATTTGCCGCCTATTGCGATGCGGCTTATGGCGTGATGATGCCCAGCGGAACTACATCTATAGCAGCTGGATTATCCGCCGCGCTCGACCTCGATGGTATGGTTGATGGCGGAGAAGTCATTATTCCCAATTACACCTTTATTGCCACTGCAAGCGCGCCCCTCTCGGTGAGGTGCTCTCTGGCCCTTGTCGATATCGACCCGGTGAGTTTCACTATGTCGCCCGAAGCGACCGAAGCCGCTATCACAGATCAGACTGTTGCACTCCTTCCCGTTCACCTGGGCGGACACCCGGCCGATATGGATGCGCTCAATGACATTGCGAGCAAGCACAACCTCAAAGTCATCGAAGACTGCGCTCAAGCGCACGGCGCCGAGCACAAAGGCCGCAAAGTGGGTTCTCTGGGCCATGTGGGCGCATTCAGCTTTCAGTCGAGCAAAAATCTGACCTCGGGCGAAGGCGGATGTCTTCTCACCAATGATCGAGACCTCAGAGACCGGGCCTGGGCATTCCGAGATGTGGGGCGACGCCCGGGTGGCGAGCGATGGGAATATCCCCGCCTGGGTTGGAATTATCGCACCTCTGAGTATCTGGCAGGTATCCTGTTAAAACGGCTGCCAAAACTCGAAACACAAATCGATTTGCGCAATAAAAATGCGGCTTATCTCAGCAAGGGCCTGGACGAAATTGGCGGATTAGAACCGCCGCGATGGCATCCCTGGGTCACGCAGCACGGCTATCACCTGTATATGATGCGCTACAATAGCGAGGCGTTCGGCGGAAAAACACGCGGTGAATTTATTGTGGCCTTGCAGGCTGAAGGCATTTCCTGCACACCTGGCTATCAGCGGCCCTTAACAGATGAAGGCGGCCTCAAAACCGCGATGGACCGACATCCACACCTGATTCGCCGTTTGCCGTGTCCGCATGTGGAAGCAATATGCGCCTCCAGTGTCTGGTTCTTGCAAAATATGCTGCTGGGCGAACAGGAAGATATGGACGATATTTTAACAGCCGTCGCCAAAGTCAAACGCGCGTTTGCAGCTTGAGGGACTGATGACATGGCAATCGCCAAACGCCTCCTATTCATTCCCATCATTCTTCTCGCCATTGCTGCGGGTTATTGGTGGGGTGTTTATTCTTCAAAAAATCCTCCTGTCCCCTCCCCTGCGCAAAATCGCCTCAGCGGAGAACTCAGCCCTTATTTGCGCCTCCACGCCCACAATCCCGTTGACTGGTATCCCTGGGGAGAAGAAGCACTCGCAAAAGCGCGCCGCGAGGACAAACCGATCTTTCTATCCGTGGGATATTCGAGTTGCTATTGGTGCCATGTCATGGAGCGTCTGGTCTTTTCTGATCCGGATATTGCCCACTTGATGAATCAGTTTTTTGTCAATATCAAAGTTGACCGCGAAGAACGTCCCGACATCGACGAAATTTACATGACGGCCACCCAGATCATGACCGGGCACGGCGGATGGCCCAACTCTGTTTTTCTCACGCCAGATCTCAAACCCTTTTTTGCCGGCACGTACTTTCCTCCCGAAGATTCACATGGGCGTCCGGGCTTCTCGCGCGTGATTCAAGCGCTGCATGTGGCATGGCAGGAAAAGAGAAAGGAACTCGAAAAACAGGCCGATCAAATATCACAATCTATCGCGCGCAGGCACACGATACAAACCGTTTCAGAAAAAACGGAAGAAGACCTGCTTGGCAAGGCGATTGACCACATAGAAAAACGGTTTGACCCCATCAACGGCGGTTTGGGCACAGCCCCGAAATTTCCACCCGATCACGCGCTCAACCTGTTGCTGACGGCCTATCGACAAAATCCTCAAAAAAAATACCTCGATATAGTCGAGCAAACACTGGATCACATGGCACTGGGCGGTATCCGCGATCATCTCGGCGGCGGTTTTCATCGCTATGCAACAGATGCACAATGGCGCGTGCCGCACTTTGAAAAAATGCTCTACAATCAGGCCCTCCTCACCCACAACTTTCTCCGTGCTTACCAGATTGCCAATAAAACGGCCTATCGCATTGCAGCAGAGGAAATTCTGGACTTTGTTTCGCGCGAAATGACAGATTCCAAAGGCGGATTTTACTCCGCTCTCGACGCAGAAACCGAAGCAGAAGAAGGCGCGTATTATACCTGGACAGAGCAGGACATTCGTCAGTCCTTAAAAAAAGATGCCGACTTCTTCCTATCGTGTTACGCGCTCGCGCCCATGCCTGAAGGCTCAACCGGCGTCATTTACAAAGTCGATACAGACAGCGCGCTATCGGTTCGCCATCAAATCGACACCACAACCCTGCACGCGCGGCTATCTCCACTTAAAGAAAAACTCCTGGACGCGCGTAGCCAACGCATCCGCCCCCTCCTCGACGACAAAATTATCACAGCGTGGAATGGTCTTATGATCGGCGCATATGCCCGCGCCTACGAAGTTCTCGCCCGGCCCGAGTATCTGATAACCGCACAAAAAGCCGCCGATTTTATCCGCAACAACCTTCGCGATGCGGATGGCGACCTGTATCGCATCTACCGCGAAGGGCAGCGCAAAGGCGAAGCCTATCAGGAAGATTACGCCTTTTTAATCGACGGCCTCCTCCACCTCTATCGCGCAACGCATTCTGCCCACTATCTCCAGGACGCTCTATCGCTTTCAGAACGGATGCACACTGCATTTTGGGATACCCTGAATGGCGGATATTTTCTCACGCGGAATCAAAATGAGATGATTGTGCGTACCGTGAGTTTTTACGACAGCGCCTTGCCCTCTGGCAATGCCGTTGCCCTGCACGGTTTATGGGAACTTCGGACATTGACACAAAACCCCCTGTATGCCCAACGCGCGCTCGCACTCACCAACAGCTTTGCCCCCCTCGCAGAGAATACGCCGGGCGCACTCCTGCACTTTATCCACGGCACAATGATGGCATCCTCTCCCATCGCAATGCTTGCACCCGATAGTCTCGTCACTGCGTCTGCAACGGCGTTGCCCTCTGATAGCGCGAATACCCTCAAGGTGAACGTGCGCCTGAATATCGTTTCGGGCTGGCATATTCAAGCATCCAATCCCACCGACGATTATTTGATCCCCACCCGCCTCTCACTGGACACAGACACTGCCAAAATCACCCAAATCGACTATCCCCCAGCCGAGGATTTACAGTTTCCCTTTGCGGAGCGCGCCATTGCCGTTTATACAGACAGCCTCACTATACCCCTTACTCTGTCATTCAAAACCCGACCGCAAACCCTCTCGCTAATACTCACATATCAAGCATGCGACAGCACGCGATGCCTGTCACCACAAACAAAAAGAATAGAACTCGATCTATAATAAAAAAGAAGGCACCTGGATAAGTGCCTTCTTACCGTATTCCGTTCTTTACGAGGTTACCAAAACAGTCGTCCAAAAAACCTGACTCTATAAGTCGCGATGCCTTGACCCTGCGCTTCGCGTGCACCTTCCATGTTGACATCCACGCGCTTGCCCACTTTTATCTGACCGCCTATGCGATAGCTCTGATAGCCCTGACCGCCAGTTGACCACCCACCAAAGGGCGTCACCAATCCATCACCGGCACGCATCAGTAGTTGGTACCCAAAATCGACTTCGAAACGGTCTGGTCTTATACCCGGGGTGGGATTTCCCGACCTCAGCGCATTGTCCCACAGTACCTCGGCACCGCTCTTTGGCATTCCCCAAACCGGTGATACTGACAGTACCATCCCGCTTTTGCCATAACCTGGATTGACGCGCAGCATCAGACTGGCTCCCCATTCATCATAGCCTGCCTGTTCATGCGCCAGCAAGTATCGCCCGCGCGCCAATAGGCCCAGTCCAAGAGCTGTGTGCGCGTATTCGATGCCGCCCCCCAGATCAAGTCCTGCACCATTTTCAACAAGCCCCCTGTCCCATCGTCCACCGATTTCCAAACTCTGGTTCAATCGCGATGCTGTCCCAAGCACTATCCTGCTACGCCCTTCAATCAATAAACGCACGCGCTCAGTCACCTCGCGCACTTCTGGCAACCGGGTGCTTGCTTCCGATTCTAGCGATATATAGAAGGCATCTGTTTTTACTGCCAGATCAATATCCCGCCAGGAGGTCAGGTCTTGCCGACCTCCCGCGGCACCCAAAAGCAAATATAGACCCGTGTTGAGGTTCCCATCTGCGTCTTTCATATCCACGCTTCCACCCCCCATGCCAAATAGTCCCCACAAACCCAACCCGGAGTGGGTTTGATAGTGGGCGTAAGGCAATATACTGGTTATACCAAAGTCGATAGGGATGAGTGTACTCCCGTGATTCCTCTCATTTTTATAGTTCAAGTCCCCTGTAGTATGCATGAGAGCCAGCCCCAACAACACATCCGTACGCAACTGGTAATCAACGCCGAGATAGCCGCTGAAGCCCTCGGCCTCCATCCTGCGTATGGTACTCGGTAGGCCAGAGAACCCGCTTACTGCGCCCCTGCCCCACAAGGTCCACAGGCCGCTCTCATCTCCTGGGTTAAGTGGCATCTCAATCGCACTGAGTGCCAGCACATCCCAGGCCGTGATCTGGCGAAAACGCACGGGAGAAAAAACACCAGACATCAGCACATCCTGCGGCTGAGACATTCTCACACCCAGGCTTTGGGAGTGAGGTATCTGTGCTCCAAATGGCATTGAGGTATCTACACCCAGTGCCGCTGCCAGATTGCGTGCCAACTGCATAATAGACTGCCACTGCTCACTGTGCGTCCTGTCAGGCAATATCAGCGGTTGTCCTCCCATGGTAAACAAGGGCTGAATGCCCCTGCGCTGATTAAATCGCCGACTGATAACATCAACCGCATCTGTCGCTACCATCCGACCCACACCAGATAGGAAAATTTTCAGTGCTTGCACAGCGGCATCATCATCCTCAATTGTGCCTGTCGCACGCCCTTCACCTTCGTGCAAGGTCGCATGCATCGGCTCAATCAGCACGACAGTGAAGGCTTCATTGTTCTCATCTATATCATCGTCGATAATCGGCACGACAATCGCACCGCTGGTCTGTAAGGCAACAAAGCGCAAGGTGCCTTGTGTTGTCATATAGTCTGTGCCCGCTTCTGCCGTGCCATTAATCGTTGCATATTGCACGATGACTTCTTCGCTGCTCGGGATATCCAGTACAACTGTAAATATCATCTCCTCAGCGTGTTCGACAACCGCCTGATCAGCGATAGTCAGCACGGGCATATCATCTTCAATGACTGTCACCGCAACAGACGCCACCACTACCTCGCCATAATCTCCTCCGCTTGTTGCATGGCTGAGCATCACCTGGTCTAATACCGCATCGTCGTCGTTTTGAGCATGGACCACAACAACCTGCGGCGTATCCCAGTTCTCTGCTGTGAACACCAACTGCGTCCGATCTACTGATACATCTGTATCCGTCATTCCAGCCACATCAATTGTCACCGTACCAATCGGTGCGCTGTGCAGCACCACCGTGTAGCTATGGGCCTCTCCTTCGGGAACGGCCAACTCTGTTACAGACACCGATACCCCACGTGTGTCATTGTCGATTAGCGTGATCATAGCTGTAGATTGTCTGCCTACACGGACCCCATTGGGCAATGTGCCAAATCCGAACACCGGGGTCTCAATGCCAAAGCCGAGCATCATAGTCTCGCCGTCATCATCTGCATTATCATCTACAGCTATGATTTCAAACTGTTTCTCCATCTCACCGCTCTCAAAGACCACACTTTTTGGTATCCCAGTGCAATCGTCCTGTGTGGCACCATTGCCCTCCACCGCCATCAGTGGAATAGTCACCGTGCGCTCGGGATCCGCGCTCAAACGCACGCTTACCTTTGCCGCTTGCCCCCCCTCCTCTGCAATGTAGTTCGCCGCGTCAAAGGACACACGCACCTCTGGGTCGTCGTTATCGACCAGGGTCACCATTGCAGAGGCATTTTCCCCCGGGCTGACCCCATTGGGCAATGTGCCAAAACCGAGTGTCAATGTCTCATCGTCATCGTCTATATCGTCATCTACTGCCGCGACCTCAAAGCTCTTTTCTGTTTCACCACTGGCGAAAATGACGCGCTCTGGTATGCCAGAATAATCCATATCTGAGGCACCATTGTTGGGCATTGCCATGAGTGGAATGTTCACCGTGCGTTCGGGGTCCGCGCTCAGGTAAACCCGCACCATTGCTACGCTACCTCCCTCGGTTGCCTCGTAATTTGCCGCATCAAAGGACACGTTTACCTCTGGATCATCGTTATCGACCAGGGTCACCATTGCAGAGGCATTTTCCCCCGGGCTGACCCCATTGGGCAATGTGCCAAAACCGAGTGTCAATGTCTCATCGTCATCGTCTATATCGTCATCCACTGCCGCGACCTCAAAGCTCTTTTCTGTCTCATGACTGCCAAAGATCACACGTTCAGGCACCCCAGAATAGTCGGCCTTTGTAGCACCATTGCCCAGCGTCGTTGTCAGGGAGATCTCCACCGTGCGCTCTGGAATAGCACTTAATCGCACCATCACAGTTTCGCTCTCCCCTTCGGTTGCCTCGTAATTTGCCGCATCAAAGGACACGTTTACCTCTGGATCATCGTTATCGACCAGCGTCACTATTGCAGAGGCATTTTTCCCCGGGCTGACCCCATTGGGCAATGTGCCAAAACCGAGTGTCACGGTCTCGCCGTCATCATCTATATCGTCATCTACTGCTGTGACCTCAAAGCTCTTTTCTGTCACACCATTGGCAAAAGAGATATGCTCTGGTATGCCGAAATAATCTGTCTCGGAAGCACCGTTGTTGAGCATTGCCACCAGCGGAATGGTCACTGTGCGCTCAGGGTTCACGCTCAAACGCACACGTACTTTTGCCGTGTGCCCCCCCTCATTTACTGTGTAGTTATCCTCGCCAAAAAACACGCGCACCCTTGGGTAGTCATTGTCCTCAATCGTTCCAATCGCTTCCGAATTGCCCAACACCGCATTTTGGACATTGCTCAGCATCACCTTGAACGTCTCTTTCTCTGCCTCGTCATACACATCATCGATGATTGATACCGAGATCATCTTTACCGTCTCGCTCGCCGCAAATGTCACTGTCCCGAGTTTTGCCTCGTAGTCTATGCCCTCAGTCGCTGTTCCGCTGGATGTGGCATAAGCCACTGTCACATCTTTGCTACTGCCCGTGCTCAGCCGGAGCGCGAACACCATATATCCGATATTCTCCCTTCCACGCTGGTTCTCAATCGTCAGGGTCGGTATGTCATTTTCAATGATCGTCACCCGTACTGCATCAGCAACCATCTCTTGATAATCACCACCGCTCACTACATGTGTTAACATCGCAGTTGGATCGTTTATTGTGTCGTCGTCTTCATCCGCGCTCACCGTCACGGTCTGCGCTGTATTCCAGGTCGCGGTTGTGAACTGCAATACCGATTTGTCCACCGAAACCTCCGAATCCGATGGCGCAGTTACAGTGACTGTCACCTCAGCAGTCGGTTGCGAAGTAAGTGCTATGGTGTACGTCTTGTCACCACCCTCTGGCACGTTCAACGCAATTGGTCTCACCAGCACCCCACGTGTGTCATCATCAGCAAGATACACCACTGCTGTAGCCTGTTTTCCCACACTGATCCCATTGGGCAATGCGCCAAAGCCGAGCGTCACGGTCTCGTTGTCATCATCTATATCGTCATCCACTGCTGTGACCTCAAAGCTCTTTTCTGTCTCATTACTGCCAAAGATCACACGTTCAGGTACCCCAGAATAGTCGGCCTTTGTAGCACCATTATCCTGCGTCACCGTCAACGGGATATTCATTTCTTGTTGGGGCACACGGTCCAGCCGCACGGACACGCGCACACTGCTCCCTTCGATTGCCTCGTAGCTATTCGCTGCAAACGACACCATTATATCTTGCACGGTGGTATCTCCACCAGAACCATCACCAGATGGCGGCGGTGTTGGCGGTGGCGCAGTCTGTGCAATCAAATCTCTAATCGTCACCGTTACTGCATCTGCACTCACCGAGTTGTAATCACCGCCACTCACTGTATGCGTAATCGTTACCGCGGGATCATTTATCGCATCATTGTCCTGCCCCGCACTCACCATCACGGTCTGTACTCCATCCCAGTCATCCGGTGTAAACCGCAGTGCTGTCGGTTCCACCGATACATCCGTACCCGATGGCACACTAGTTGTCACCATCACGTTATCTGTCGGCTGTGATGCCAATACTACGGTGTAGAGGCCCGTTTGTCCCTCGTCAATCGTCAGGGTCGTCGGTATTAACGTCACACCCCGTGTATCGTCATCGGCGATGGTCACAGTGGTCCCATTCACAGTCAGCCCTGCGGTCGTCGTCCCGCTCACTGTCACCGTCTCGTCGGTCTCGTCGAGATCATCAGATACTGGCGTCAGAGTAAATGTACCTGTCCCTCTCAGCACACCAGCGGGGATGGTTACCTCAAAGTCAGATACCGCACCAAAGTCAGCATTTGTCGCCGTGCCTGCTGCCACACTCACCGTCACGGTCGCCGCAGGTATTAGCGCGGCGTGATTCAGTGCGGCTGTCACGGTTACTGTCTGTCCACCACCGCCTTCTGTAACACTTATCGGCGCCACACCCAGGGTGATCTCTGATGAAGCGGTATCATCGTCTGTGACCGTTACTGTTACATCATCTGCTGTTTCACCGTTGTAGTCCCCCCCACTGGTCACGGTATGCGTGATCGTTACCGCGGGATCATTTACCGCATCTGCGTCCTGTCCTGCATTCACTGTTACGGTCTGTGCGATATTCCAATTGCCTGTCGCAAATATCAGCGGCGAACCACGCACACTCACATCGTCAGACGCGCCTCCTACCGTCACAGTCACGGCAGCGGTCGGCTGAGATTCCAATACCACGGTATATGTCCCACTCTCGCCTTCTGCTATCGTCAAAGAGGTCGGACTTATCTCTACTCCGCGCGTATCGTCATCGGTGATGGTCACAGTGGTCCCATTCACGGTCAGCCCTGTGGTCGTCGTCGTCCCGCTCACTGTCACTGTCTCGTCATTTTCATCCAAATCGTCGTTGATCGGCGTCAGCGTGAAAGTCCCCGTTCCGCTCGGCATATTCGCAGGTATCGTCACCGCAAAGTTGTTCACCGCACCAAAGTCGGCACTTGTCGCCGTGCCTGCTGCCACACTCACCGTCACGGTCGCCGCAGATATTAGCGGGGCGTGATTCAGTGTGGCTGTCACGGTTACTACTTGTCCACCACCGCCTTCTGATACGGATGAAGGTGATACGCGCAATGCGATTGCTGTCGAGGCCGTCTCATCGTCTGTGACGGTTACTGTTACATCATCTGCTGTTTCGCCATTGTAGTCCCCCCCACTGGTAACGGTATTGCTGAGTGTTGCAGCATCATTTACTGCATCACCATCCTGCGCTGCACTCACTGTTACGGTCTGTGCGATATTCCAATTGCCTGTCGCAAATGTTATCGGCGAACCACTCACACTCACATCGCCAGACGCGCCTCCCACCGTCACAGTCACGGCAGCGGTCGGCTGAGATTCCAATACCACGGCGTATGTCTCACTTTCCCCCTCACGCACGGTTAAAGAAGTCGGATCTATCTCTACTCCGCGCGTATCGTCATCGGTGATGGTCACAGTGGTTCCATTCACGGTCAGCCCTGCGGTCGTCGTCGTCCCGCTTACTGTCACCGTCTCATCGGTCTCGTCGAGATCATCAGATACTGGCGTCAGAGTAAATGTACCTGTGCCTCTCGGCACACCAGTGGGGATGGTTACCTCAAAGTCAGATACTGCACCAAAGTCAGCACTTGTCGCCGTACCTGTTGCCACACTCACCGTCACGGTCGCCGCAGATGTTAGCACGGCATGATTCAGTGTGGCTGTCACGGTTACTGTCTGTCCACCACCGCCTTCTGATACGGATGAAGGTGATACGCGCAATGCGATCTCAGTCGAGGCCGTCTCATCGTCTGTGACGGTTACTGTTACATCATCTGCTGTTTCGCCATTGTAGTCCCCCCCACTGGTAACGGTATTGCTGAGTGTTGCAGCATCATTTACTGCATCACCATCCTGCGCTGCACTCACCGTCACGGTCTGTGCGATATTCCAATTGCCTGTCGTAAATGTTATCGGCGAACCACGCACACTCACATCGCCAGACGCGCCTCCCACCGTCACAGTCACGGCAGCAGTCGGCTGAGATTCCAATACCACGGCGTATGTCTCACTTTCCCCCTCACGCACGGTTAAAGAAGTCGGATCTATCTCTACTCCGCGCGTATCGTCATCGGTGATGGTCACAGTGGTCCCATTCACGGTCAGCCCTGCGGTCGTCCCGCTCACTGTCACCGTCTCGTCATTTTCATCCAGGTCGTCGTTTACCGGCGTCAGCGTGAAAGTCCCCGTTCCGCTCGGCATATTCGCAGGTATCGTCACAGTGAAGTTGTTCACCGCACCAAAGTCGGCACTTGTCGCCGTGCCTGCTGCCACACTTACGGTCACGGTCGCCGCAGATGTTAGCACGGCATGATTCAGTGTAGCTGTTACTGTTACTACCTGTCCATCACCTTCTGGGATGGACGCAGGTGATACGCTCAATGCGATCTCAGTCGAGGCCGTCTCATCGTCTGTGACCGTTACTGTTACATCCTCTGCTGTTTCGCCATTGTAGTCTCCCCCACTGGTAACGGTATTGCTGAGTGTTGCATCTTCATTTTCTGCATCTGCGTCCTGCGCTGCACTCACCGTCACGGTCTGGGCGATATTCCAATTGCCTGTCGCAAATGTCAGCGGCGAACCACTCACGCTCACATCGCCAGATGTCCTTCCTACCGTCACAGTCACGGCAGCAGTCGGTTGCGATTCCAATACCACGGTATATGTCTCGCTCTCGCCTTCTGCTATCGTCAAAGAGGTCGGACTTATCGTCACACCGCGTGTATCGTCATCGGTGATGGTCACATTGGTCCCATTCACGGTCAAACCTGTAGCCGTGGTTGTTCCACTTACTGTCACCGTCTCGTCGGCTTCGTCGAAATCATCAGATATCGATGTCAGTGTGAAGGATCCTGTATTTTTCGCCGCACCTTTTGGAATGATCACCATAAAATTAGATACAGCACCAAAGTCCGTGTTTTCTGTTGCCGTGCCTGCTGCCACACTTACGGTCACGGTCGCCGCAGATGTTAGCACGGCATGATTCAGTGTGGCCGTTACTGTTACTACCTGTCCATCACCTTCTGGGATGGACGCAGGTGATACGCGCAATGCGATCTCAGTCGAGGCCGTCTCATCGTCTGTGACCGTTACTGTTACATCCTCTGCTGTTTCGCCATTGTAGTCTCCCCCACTGGTAACGGTATTGCTGAGTGTTGCATCTTCATTTTCTGCATCTGCGTCCTGCGCTGCACTCACCGTCACGGTCTGGGCATCGCCCCAATTTGATGTGGAGAATGTCAATCGTGCTGGGCTTCCCGATACATCCCCACTTCCGGTCACTGCCACAGTTACTGCATCGGTCGGCTGAGATTCCAATACCACGGTATATGTTTCACTCTCGCCTTCTTGTACCATAACAGATGTTGGACTTATCGCCACACCGCGTGTATCATCATCTATGACGATCACTACCACAGCCTCTGGTATTTCACTATTGTAGTCTCCCCCACTGGTAACGGTATTGCGGAGTGTTGCATAATCATTTTCTGCATCATCATCCTGCCCCGCGCTCACCGTCACGGTCTGTGCGACATTCCAATTGCCTGTCGTAAATATCACTGGCGAACCACTCACACTCACATCGCCAGACGCGCCTCCCACCGTCACAGTCACGGCAGCAGTCGGCTGAGATTCCAATACCACGGTATATGTTTCACTCTCGCCTTCTTGTACTATCAAATATGTTTCATTCTCGCCTTCTGGTATAATCACGCCTTTTGGAACCGTAAAAAATGGCGGACTTATCGCCACACTGCGTTTATCATCATCTGTGACGACCACTACCACATTCTCTGCTGTTTCACCGTTGTAGTCCCCCCCACTGGTAACGGTATTGCTGAGTGCTGCAGCATCATTTACCGCATCATCATCTTGCGCTGCACTCACCGTCACGGTCTGTGCGATATTCCAATTGTCTGTCGCAAATATCAGCGGCGAACCACGCACACTGACCTCGCCAGACGCGCCTCCCACCGTCACAGTCACGGCAGCAGTCGGCTGAGATTCCAATACCACGGCGTATGTCCCACTATTCCCCTCACGCAAGGTCAAATATGTTGGCATAATTGCCACTTCGCGTGTATCATCGTCTGTAATGGTCACAGGGGTCCCATTCACGGTTAGCCCTGTGGCCGTCGTCGTCCCGCTCACTGTCACTGTCTCGTCATTTTCATCCAAATCGTCGTTGATCGGCGTCAGCGTGAAAGTCCCCGTTCCGCTCGGCATATTCGCAGGTATCGTCACCTCAAAGTTGTTCACCGCACCAAAGTCGGCACTTGTCGCCGTGCCTGCTGCCACACTCACCGTCACGGTCGCCGCAGATATTAGCGGGGCGTGATTCAGTGTGGCTGTCACGGTTACTACTTGTCCACCACCGCCTTCTGATACGGATGAAGGTGATACGCGCAATGCGATTGCTGTCGAGGCCGTCTCATCGTCTGTGACGGTTACTGTTACATCATCTGCTGTTTCGCCATTGTAGTCTCCCCCACTGGTAACGGTATTGCTGAGTGTTGCAGCATCATTTACTGCATCACCATCCTGCGCTGCACTCACCGTCACGGTCTGTGCGATATTCCAATTGCCTGTCGTAAATGTTATCGGCGAACCACGCACACTCACATCGCCAGACGCGCCTCCCACCGTCACAGTCACGGCAGCGGTCGGCTGAGATTCCAATACCACGGTGTATGTCTCACTTTCCCCCTCACGCACGGTTAAAGAGGTCGGACTTATCTCTACTCCGCGTTCATCGGCGTCTGTGACGGTTACTGCCACATCCTCTGCTGTTTCACCGTTGTAGTCCCCCCCACTGGTCACTGTGTTGCTGAGCATTACAGACTCATTTTCTGTACCATCATCCTGCCTTGTATTTACCGTCACAGTCTGTGCGATATTCCAATTGTCTGTCGCAAATGTCAGCGGCGAACCACGCACGCTCACATCGCCAGACGCGCCTCCCACCGTCACAGTCACGGCAGCGGTCGGCTGAGATTCCAATACCACGGTATATGTCCCACTCCCGCCTTCTGCTATCGTCAAAGAGGTCGGACTTATCTCTACTCCGCGCGTATCGTCATCGGTGATGGTTACAGTAGTCCCATTCACGGTCAGCCCTGTGGTCGTCGTTCCGCTCACCGTCACCGTCTCGTCATCTTCGTCCAAATCGTCGTTTACCGGCGTCAGCGTGAAAGTTTCCGTCCCACTCGTCGCATCCTCGGGGATGGTCACTTCAAAGTCAGATACTGCATCAAAGTCCGTGTCTGCTGCCGTGCCTGCTGCCACACGCACCGTCACGGTCGCCGCAGATGTTAGCGCGGCATGATTCAGTGTGGCTGTCACGGTTACTACTTGTCCACCACCGCCTTCTGATACGGATGAAGGTGATACGCGCAATGCGATCTCAGTCGAGGCTGTCTCATCATCTGCAACGGTTACGCTCACATCATCTGTTGTCACACCGTTGTAGTCTCCACTGCTGCTGACAACATTGATGAGCGTTGCCGCATCATTTACCGCATCTGCGTCCTGCCCTGCATTCACCGTCACGGTCTGTGCGATATTCCAATTGTCTGTCGCAAATGTCAGCGGCGAACCACCCAGACTGATCTCCCCTCTCCTGCCTCCTACCACTACCCTTACTTCAGCAGTCGGCTGCGATTCCAATACCAGGGTATATGTCCCACTCCCGCCTTCTGCTATCGTCAAAGAGGTCGGACTTATCTCTACTCCGCGCGTATCGTCATCGGTGATGGTCACAGTGGTCCCATTCACGGTCAGCCCTGCGGTCGTCCCGCTCACTGTCACCGTCTCGTCATTTTCATCCAGGTCGTCGTTGATCGGCGTCAGCGTGAAAGTCCCCGTTCCGCTCGGCATATTCGCAGGTATCGTCACAGTGAAGTTGTTCACCGCACCAAAGTCGGCACTTGTTGCCGTACCTGTTGCCACACGCACCGTCACGGTCGCCGCAGATGTTAGCACGGCATGATTCAGTGTGGCTGTCACGGTTACTGTCTGTCCACCACCGCCCTCTGATACGGATGAAGGTGATACGCGCAATGCGACCTCTGTCGAGCTTATCCCATCATCAGTGACAGTCACCATTACATCATCTGCTGTTTCACCGTTGTAGTCCCCCCCACTGGTGACAGTATTGCTGAGTGTTGCAACATCATTTACCGCATCAACATCCTGCGCTGCACTCACCGTCACGGCCTGTGCGATATGCCAATTGCCCGTCGTAAATGTCAGCGGCGAACCACGCACACTCACATCGCCAGACGCGCCTCCCACCGTCACGGTCACGGCGGCAGTCGGCTGAGATTGCAATACCGCGGTATATGTCCCACTCCCGCCTTCTCTTATCGCCAAAGAGGTCGGACTTATCTCTACACCGCGTTCATCGTCATCCGTGACGGTTACCGTTACTGCATCTACAATCACCGAGCCGTAATCGCCTCCACTCACTGTATGCGTGAGCGTTGCAGTATCATTTACCGCATCGTCATCCTGCCCTGCAATTACTGTCACAGTCTGAGCAATAGACCAGAAATCATCAAATATCAGCGGGGAGCCACGCACGCGAATCTCTCCAGACGCGCCTCCCACTGTCACAGTCACGGCATCGGTTGGCTGTGATTGCAATACCACATCATAGGTTCTGCTCTTGCCTTCTTCCACCTCCAGAGATGTCGGCCGCACCTCCACTCCGCGGGTATCATTATCGATAATTGTTATTGTTGTCTCTCTTCTGTCAAGCGACAGATCGAGCTGCTCGTCTTCAACAAAAAACACAGGGCGCATAATGACCTGAAAAGTCTCGGTTTCCTCCGCGAGGTCATCATCGGTGATTGTCACATCAAACTGTTTTGTCAGGCTGTAGCGCGTCTCGCCGCCTATCTCAACAGCCATGTATTCGTCGTGCGGAAAAGTTTTCAGATCATTCACCGGTCTATAATCACGTGCAGCACGCGCTGTCTGATCTCTGTGCTCAAACCTCATCGGATAGGAAAAATTCGGCATTGTGTTTTGGTCCGTTATAGCGGTTATCTCAATTTCCACGGTTCCCGCATCTTCGTCAAACGACACATCTTGCTGCATCGAATAGATCAGTACCAGGTCGTTGTCATTTACTCTAAACTCTCTTGTTTGGGGGTCGCCAGGACTATAGTCGCTACCACTTTGGATTTCGACTGTCACCCTGCTTGGCGCCTCGTGTACATTGTCATCAGTTGTGGGCAAGCTAAACGACGCCGTTGAAGTCCCGGCGGAAAATAGGATATCTCGCTCGCCTTCATCACTGCTACTCAACACATCGGTCATAAATCTGAGGGCTATTGGAGCCTCAGTCACATTGACGGACACAGTCAGCGGCACGCTGATATCTCCGTTACGTCTCAGAGTTAAATCAATGGTCTCGCCTTCGGTAAAAGGGTCCTGGGAGTCGGAGACAAAAGAAACCAGAGGCAGGTCGTCGTCCTCAATCGTCACGGTCGTTGTCGTCACCCTCAGTCCCGTGGTTGTTCCACTCACCGTCAAGGTCTCATCTGGCTCGTCCACATCATCATCCACAGGGCTCAGTGTGAAGGTTTCCGTCCCGCTCGTCATACCCGCAGGGATAATTACTACAAAGTCAGACACGGCACCAAAGTCCGTATCTGAAGCCGTGCCCGCTGCCACGCTCACCGTCACTGGCGCGTCTGATTTTAGCGCAGCATGATTCAGTGTGGCTGTCACGGTTACTGTCTGATCACCATCGCCTTCTGCAAAACTTGCAGGTGATACGCCCAATGCAATCTCTGTCGAAGCTATATCATCGTCCTCGACAGTCACCGTCACATTGTCGGCTATCTCTCCGCCATAGTCTCCACTGCTGCTAACTACATTGATGAGCGTTGCAACATCATTTACCGCATCGTTATCCTGCCCTGCATCCACAGTCACGGTCTGTGCGATATGCCAATTGTCTGTCGTAAATGTCAGCGGAGAACCACGCACGCGAATCTCTCCAAATGCGCCTCCTACCACCACCCTTACTGCATCGGTTGGTTGAGATTTCAATACCAGGGTATATGTTTTACTCTCGCCTTCTGCTATCGTCAAAGAGGTCGGTGTGACGTCTATTCCGCGTTCATCATTATCGGTAATGGTCACGTTGGCCTGGCGCACGATCAGGTTCGTTATACTCGATGTCCCTCTCACGATAATGGTCTCGTTAGTTTCGTCAATTTCATCATCCACCGGCATTAGCCTGAAGCTTCCTCTCCCACTCGTCATACCCGAAGGTATTGTTATATCAAAGCTGGACACGGCATTGAAGTCAGCACTTGTCGCCGTGCCAGCAGTCACACGTACCCTCACGACCTCTTCAGGCGTATTCCTTTGCCCCACAGTACGTCCGTCTCTCGTCGTTGGCAGACTAAAGGTCGCTATTACGTTTATGGTTTGCCCGCCACCATCTTCGCTTACTATCTCAGGTGCTACGCTCAGTGAGATACCCGGCTCGGCGCCCTTCTCGTCGTCTGTGACTCTCACCATTACATCATCTGCTGTCTCACCGTCGTAGCCCCCCCCACTGCTCACAGTGTTTCTGAGCGTTACAGCATCATTTACCGCATCATCGTCTTGCCCTGCATTCACCGTCACGGTCTGTGCGATATTCCAATTGCCCGTCGTAAATGTCAGCGGAGAGCCACTCACACTCACATCGCCAGACGCACCTCCCACTGTCACAGTTACTGCATCGGTCGGTTGCGATTCCAATACCACGGTATATGTCCCACTCCCGCCTTCTGCTATCGTCAAAGAGGTCGGACTTATCTCTACTCCGCGCGTATCGTCATCGGTGACGATTACTGCCACATCATCTGTTGTCACACCGTTGTAGTCTCCACTGCTGCTGACAACATTGATGAGCGTTGCCGCATCATTTACCGCATCGTCATCCTGCCCTGCATTCACCGTCACGGTCTGTGCGATATGCCAATTGTCTGTCGTAAATGTCAGCGGAGAGCCACCCAGACTGATCTCCCCTCTCCTGCCTCCTACCACTACCCTTACTTCAGCAGTCGGCTGCGATTCCAATACCAGGGTATATGTCCCACTCCCGCCTTCTGCTATCGTCAAAGAGGTCGGACTTATCTCTACTCCGCGCGTATCGTCATCGGTGATGGTCACAGTGGTCCCATTCACGGTCAGCCCTGCGGTCGTCGTCGTCCCGCTCACTGTCACTGTCTCGTCATCTTCATCCAGGTCGTCGTTTACCGGCGTCAGCGTGAAGGTTCCCGTTCCGCTCGGCATATTCGCAGGTATCGTCACAGTGAAGTTGTTCACCGCACCAAAGTCGGCACTTGTCGCCGTGCCTGCTGCCACACTTACGGTCACGGTCGCCGCAGATGTTAGCGCGGCATGATTCAATGTAGCTGTCACGGTTACTACCTGTCCATCACCTTCTGGGATGGACGCAGGTGATACGCGCAATGCGATCTCAGTCGAGGCCGCCTCGTCGTCTGTGACCGTTACCGTTACATCATCGGCTGTCACGCCGCTGTAACTCCCGCTACTGGTCACTGTGTGGCGAATTGTTGCAGATTCGTCCTGGGCATCTATGTCGTGATCTGTCGTCACCGTCACAGTCTGTACCTGGTCCCAATTTAACGCGGTGAACGTCAGGGATGCAGGATTCACCGTCGCATCCCCGCTCGCCGTCACTGTCACAGTCACATCTGCTGTTGGTTCCGACTCGAGAACCACTGTGTATGTTCCGCTCTCGCCTTCTCGCACCGCCAGTTGAGTCGGCCTGATTTCCACCCTGCGATCATCGTCGTCAACAATCGTAACACGCCTCAATTCGTCAACCACATTGCCATCATGGCGGACCTGCACCTCAATGATCTCGTTCCCTTCGCCTATTGCGTCGTCCACCGTCGTTAATATCGTCCCGACCTGGGATTCTCCCTCTGGTAGCTCCAGGTGCTCTGACTCAACTCGGTAGTCTGTTCCTTTAGTCGCTGTTCCTCCCAATTCCAGCGTGAATGTACGCCTCTCCGTATAGAGACTTCCGTTGGTTATGCTAACAATCACTCCCGCTTTGCCCTCGTCCTCCGCTATCTCCGCAGGTGATACTTCCACAGCCAGTTCCGGCTCCGGGTCGTTGTCTGTAATCGTTACCGTCACCTCTGCTCGATCAATTTCATGCTCAAGGTCAGGTGCAAGATGTAAAATAAGAATAAATATCTCTGAATCTTCCGCATAATTATCTTCGAAAATTTCTGTGTCTAAATACACAGTACTCTGGTAACGCTGTTCACCATTTATAGTGACCGCTGTAAAATCGGTATGTCTAAATATCAAATGCTCACTAACCGGACGATAATCTCTTCCCGACTTCGCTGTCCGAGAACGGGATACGATTGATGCGACGTAATGGCGTGTCGGCATCACATCTACTTTCGTTACCGCTGTCACCTCGATACGCAACGTGCCCCCTTCAACTACAGGCTCAGGTTCCACAAGCGAATAAATCAGGATCAGATCCTGCCCAATTACCAATATTTCCGCCGAGTTCGGCGTACCAACTGCATATTCCTCTCTTTCCAGAATCTCGGCACTTACTGTACTTGCGGATTCATCATCATCGTCGTTAGTCGTGAGCAACCGGAACGTGAGGGTTTCCTGTCCAGCTTCAAACACCACATCCCAGGTGCGTTCGTAGCGATTATCAAGCACTTTTCCATCTTCGCTTATGCTGATCGCCACCGTCAGAGGCTCACTCGTATTACGGCTACGCCTGAGCCTGTATTCCACACTTTGCCCCTCAAATTTTTGCGGCGGATCGGGAACTGCCTCTATCGTTACTATCGGCTTATCATTATCCGTCACCATTACCGCCACGTCATCTGCTGTCTCGCCATCGTAGTCCCCACCTGCTACCGTGTGGCTAATCGTCGCAGAACCATCTTTCGTGTCCGCGTCCTCTGGCGCGCTTACCGTCACAGTCTGTACCTGGTTCCAATTTAACGCGGTGAACGTCAGGGATGCAGGATTCACCGTCGCATCTCCGCTCGCCGTCACTGTCACAGTCACATCTGCTGTTGGTTCCGACTCGAGAACCACTGTGTATGTCGCGTCCTCACCTTCATCCATCGCCAGAGAAGTCGGTGTCACCACCACACCCCGCGTGTCATTGTCATTAATTGTAAAGGTGACTGTTTTGTTATTCCTGTGTATCTCATAGTTTTCGTTGGGCTGGATGGTTATAGTTATCTCGCCGTCTGGCTCATCGACATCGTCTTCTTCGATTAGGATTACATAGTCTGCCTGTTCCTCATCTGAGCCAATAATATAGGCGGTTCGTGGCTGCGGGTAAAAACTCTCCCCGCCGGTCACGCTGACATAGACTGTCAGCGGGTCCGTAATTGGATTCGCTGCGCGGATGAAGCGGAGCCGGTAAGGTCCCCCTTCTGGAACGGGTCCCGCAGGATACTGACCCAGACCCAGTATTTGTACAACTGGCAAATCGTCATCCCGAACTTGAAACGAGACAGAAGAAGATGTTCCTGTGCGGTAGCCCCGGCGTGCCTCCTCCGTCTCCTCTACGATTTCCACAGTCACTGTACTGTGATCCTTGAGAATAGCATCATCCAGCAGAGAAAGAACAATTTGGGGCGGGTTCTGATTATTTGTTTGGAACTCAAATGTCCCTTCTGTCGCTCTCAACCGTTCCCCACCACTTGTCGCCTGCCACTTCACTGTTAGTGGATGCGTCACCTGACCATCCAGCGACGGAATGATCGTGTAAGTGCTCGTCTCTCCCTCCGTGACTGTGGTGAGTTCCGAATCCTCTGGGCTAATAGACACCACGACATCGTCATCCTGAATCTTCACATCGACTATGCCGTTTGATGGTTCCAGCGAGTAGCCTTCGGTAAGTTCGGGTTGGAAAAACTGTAGCCGGATATAATCTCGGGCAGTGGCATCCCGAATTGTGTTGTCTTCTGTCAGCTTCACATAAAAGGATCTGGACCTGCTATCGGGCTGGAAAATTATGTACTGGCTTTCCGTGTTCCCGTCTAAATAGGTTATATTCAGAGATACGAGTAGCCTCCTTCCTTCGTCATTTACCCCAAGGGTATTTCGAGAAAACTCGAAAGCAATCCAATTTCCTTCATAAAGGGGAAATTCATCCTTTCCAAACTGTCTATTCGTGGCGTAAGTCTTTTCTAAACGTATCGTAGGGGTGTCGTTGTTTGATATCGTGACGGTGACGGAGGAATTATTGGGGTTG
This sequence comes from Candidatus Latescibacterota bacterium, assembly GCA_965205975.1. Lineage (GTDB taxonomy): Bacteria > Latescibacterota > UBA2968 > UBA2968 > UBA2968 > VXRD01. The sequence goes on along the minus strand of OZ242195.1, from coordinate 1,413,064 downwards.
ATGGTATAAGCACTATTCGCGATAATAGTCGCGGTTATTGAGCCATCATCCTCAGCCAAATCATCGTCGTCGGTTTGATATGTGAGCATGAATGCCGATTGCCCTTCTAGTATATTTGCAGTTACAGTGGTATTTGAAGGCAAATCATCGACAAAGTCCCCCTGAACTGTTATTTCCACATAAACCGTAATAGACTCTGCATTTAGAGGTTTTAGTATATTTAACGAGAATTCATCTCCCTCAGTTACTGAAGTTTCTGAAGCTGTAATGGACACCGTAGGCTGGCCCAGGGCACGATCAGGCACCAGGATGAGCATCATCATTGCAGCTAATATGATTGTGTTATTTATTTTCATTGTGTTATTTATGTTCATGGAATTGTGCATTCGTAATACTGAATGTGTTTTCCCGCATCCCTTTGGAACGAGCGAGAGATTTTTTCAGGATATATCCTTGTTCCATTTCATACACATGCTTTGATTCGCAAATCAATACTTAAACCGCTTGGCGTTATTGCGGTATTACCAATTGATCAGATTAGCTGAAACAATACATAAGCAAAAAATGTGCCACTCTGGGTTATTAGCTCAAATTATGCTCATAAAGTATTATTTTTAAAAAGGATAAAATAATTATAAAAAAACAAAAGCCAGACTGAATTTTATATCAAGAGACAATACATCGCCCCCAGATACATTCGTCTGGCTCGTATGTTACTTATTATTAAGTATTTATGTTTTTAGGGCAGTTTTTCGTCCCAACGGGCGAAAAACTGCCCGTTAGAGAGGGCAAGTCCTATTTTTGTAGGCACAATACCCTGCCGTCTTGCTAAAGGCTAAACAAGCTCTCCCCCGCAACTGCTTCCCGCACCTGCAGTGCATCCAAAGCAGTGGTCTCGCACCCGCACATCGCATCCGATCAGATCTTCAAAAGTCAGTTCCCAGAGTTTGACTTCGCGCCCAAAAGAATGCATATCGAGCATTTGGTTAAAATCACAATCGTAAACCTCGCCCTGCCACCCAACGCTAATTAGAGAACGACACATCAAATTATCGACCGTATGCGGATTAAAATTATCCCGCAAAGTCTGCATATAGCTGTCGTAAATGCCCCGGCGTTTGAGAAATTCTTCAAACCGGCTAATGGGCATATTGGCAATGGTGTAGAGCTTATTAAAATCGATGTTGTAACGTGCTCTTAGCTCTTCTTTGTAATCGGATTCGAGTTCGGCCTGCGGAGGGGGTAAAGACGCGCCAACGGGATTATATACCAGATGGAGTTCCAATCCCGTGTCAGGTTGTGCATATCCAATTTCATTGAGAATCTGCAATGCCCGTATGCTTTTTGTAAAAACACCGCGCCCGCGTTGTTCATCCACATTTTCTTCGAGATAACACGGCAGCGAACACACCAATTCAACTTCGTGTTCGCGATAAAACTCAGGTAAGTCTTCTTGCCCGGGTTCAAAGATCACGGTTAAATTGCAACGCACCATCACGCGACGGTCCCGCTCGCGTATTTGTTCGACAAAATAGCGAAAATCTGGAATTAACTCAGGTGCGCCACCCGTTATGTCAACCGTCTGGATATTGGATGTTTCCAAAAATAATAGAATATGGTCAATCGTCTCTCGGGTCATGATCTCTGTGCGGATCGGGCTGGCATCCACATGGCAGTGGTGACAGGCTTGATTGCACAACTTGCCGACATTGACCTGCAAAATATCCAATCGGTTGCGCGTGAGTTCCAATTGTTCATCGCGAAGTTTGCTCGCAAAATCGGTCTTGTGATCGTCGCCCACAATTTGCATCAAATCCATTGCTGCCAGTGCCATATTCAATCCTCTCTAACCGCTTGCTTCACCCGATGTATGCCAGCAATTACATCTTTTTTAAAATGAATGCGAATCGCCCGTCTCTTTCGACTCGAAAGCGCACGGGCATCGCCCAGCGCCTGTGCTTGCTTGAGCACGCCAAAAGAGAACGCTCGTCCCGGAATATCTACATCTGTCACATCGTCGCTTGTCAGTTGCACAACCACCACATTATTTGGTCCTCCCTTGTGCAACTGTCCCGTAGAATGCAAAAACCGCGGACCAAACCCCAATGTAGTAGCCACCAGATATACATTGCGTATTCGATGCCTCAGAGCCTGTAAAGCGGTGATATTCTCTTCATTCATATCGACATAAGCACACAGTGCGACATAATCGCCTGCTCGAATCTGATTGAGTAGCCCAGCAATACAACTATTGAGTGTTCCCAACGCCTGTGCATTGGCTAAATCGGCGTAAACCGCGACGCCATCATTAATAAAAAACGGCTTTTGAATGGGTAATGTGCCCTCTTTTTCATAAGCCTGTGTCAATTCCGCCGTAAAATTTTTGCTCTCCTGCACATTGGGTTGGTCAAAGGGATTGATATTCAAAACAGCGCCAGCGACCGCGGTAGCGTATTCCCACCGGAAAAATTCTGCTCCCAGGTCTAACAGTTCTAACACATCGATCTGAATAACTGGGAAATTAGCCGCTCGCAGATTTTCTATACCTGCATCCCGTTCAGCATTCGCATCGTCCTTCAGTCGGATATAGACGAACACCCGATCCTCGCCGTACAAATCGGGCGCCGCAATCTCCTCTAAATCAACAGGTATGAGACCCCGGCCATTTTTCCCAGTGCTTTCGGCTAATAGTTGCTCCAACCACGCCCCCAAATCCCACAATTTGGGAGAAGTTACAAGCGTCACTTTATCTCGCCCGGCTTTTGCCAACGTCCCCAACACAAGGCCCAGAAAAAGACCGGGATTCTGGTCATCTGATATTTTGCACTGCTCGCCCATCGCTATTGCGCGTTGTAAAAATTCCCGCACATCAATGCCGATCAATGCCGCGGGCACCATCCCAAAGTTTGAGAGTGCTGAAAATCTACCGCCGATCTCTGGCAAACCATAAAAAACAGATAGAAAGCCCCGCTCTCTGGCAAGCGTTTCCAGATCAGAACCCGGATCTGTAATAGCTATAAAATGCTGACCCGCTGTATCGCCAATGGTTCCCTGCATTTTTGCCCAGAAGAACTCGCAAAATGCGTGGGGTTCGGTTGTCGTTCCAGATTTGCTGGCGACAACGCAAAGGGTCGTTTCTAAATTTACGGCATCGGCAAACCGCTGTACCTGCGCGGGAATAGTAGAATCCAGCACATGCAACCTGGGCCAATCCTCCCGACAGCCAAAAGTCATCGCCAGCACTTCGGGGCACAAACTGCTACCGCCCATGCCCAAAAGCAGAATATCCGTTATCCCTCTATCGCGTACCTGCTGTGCAAAAGCGCACAGGTCATCCACCTGATCGCGTATTTGAGGCGCGATATTGAGCCATCCCAACCAGTTGGCCTCATCAGCCCCCGACCAGAGTGTGGCATCGCCGCGCCACAGCCGTCCTGTATTGCCATTTTCTGACCACATTTTCAAAGCGCGATCAACGGCGGACTGGTATGCGCCCAAAGACATTTGCATATTTGAGATACTCATTTTTACTGGTTATTCAGAGACCAATCGTAATCTAAAAATACAATTTGAAGATCGGGGTGATTTTGCAAATACTGGATATCGTTTTTCGATAAAAACAGAGAGACATAATCCAACACCGTCTCGCCGACCTCACGCGCTTGCACATAGGATGTGAAATCCGAGGCAAACCAATCAAAAATTGCAGATAGACTCACAACTCCTGTCTCCCGGTTAATCTGAACGTGCATGGGGTTGCGAATCATGTCTCGCATAACCGAATTGAGCTGATCATCCAATTCATCGGGCGTAAATGCTTTATTTAGCAAACGCGGACAACTCACCGCCGCACAATTGATTGCTGCGTGAATGCGCGGATCGGCAAACTGCTTGCGAATAATCTCGTGCTCGATGTGATCCAATGTGAACCGACGCCCGCCAACGACAAACAGATATTTCTTAAAAAAGCCAAAAGCAGGCGCGATTTCAGTGACAGAAGAAATGGGATAGGCTTTTGCGACCCCTGCAAGTACACAGGCATTGTACGCGTTGATCCAAAAGGCGAGACTATCTGCGCGGCCGGGAAAAAGTTCGGGATGCGTATCCGGACTGATCCGTGCGAGTTGATCTACAAAAGCCTGCAGATCCGCATCTGTTTTTGCGGCCTCGTAATCCACACGTCCCTGTGCATTTACAACCCGGCCGAGCACGCGGTTAAGCGGTGCATAATCGAAGGAATCGGCTTCACTTTGAGACGTGAAGCCAACAAAAAAAAGGCCGATTATCCATGTATATGCTGAAGTTCTTTTATTTAATATTCGCCACATTCTCCCCCTACTCCTATTGATCAAAAAAAGTCAGATATGACGCGTTCTCCATCTCTCGCTGGAGCAAAACCGCCAATTCCATCGCGTGGTAATCTCCCCACATAGAAGACTCGCCGCATGCGACTTTTTGTCCACTCGGCACATAGTCCCACCCATTGGGATTGTGATAAATAGAATGCAGAATAAGACCCTGGTGTTCTTCATCCTGGGACAAATAGGGCGCATCAAATAGCGTATGAGCAACGGTTAATGCAGCCTGCCGATAACGCGCATCGTCCAGATATTTGCCCAAACGGTAAAGCCCTTGCGCGGCAATGGCAGCTGCAGAACTATCCACGGGCTCACAGTTATTGTAAGGATCTGATATTTTATCCCCATAGCCTTCAACCAAGCCCGGCGCGCCTGCATCCCAAAATGGAATGCCATCGGCAGAAGTGATACTATCGATATAATAATCTGCCGTTGCACAGGCCGCCTTGAGCATCCAGCCATTAACCGCATCCCTACCGCCATAAAGATCAAGTGCGTCATCCGACAAGTGCGCCACATATTCGAGTAGTTCTGCATAGCCAGTCACAATCCAGGCCAACCCCCGGGTCCATGTCGAAAACGGTGAATACCCCTGCTGTGTACTCGGGCAGCGGTAATTGCCGTCAGTAACATTAAAAATGGACTCGTGTACAACCCGCCCTCGCACATCGTATCGATCGCGCCCCTCACCGTAATACACATTAAACTGCGCGGTCGTCTCGGCGTGGTGAATCAAGCGCTCGAGCAGCGAAATTGCGAGGTCATTCTCCCCCATCAAAACGTGACCGAGGTCGTGTGCTACAGCCAGTGCGCGACCCGACCTGATGGTATCTGAAAACAGGGAATGCGGTCCATTAAATGAATGAATATACCCTTTCCCATCACCAATGGTCGTCCAGCGAGCAGCCTGAACAGCGCCAGATGATTTGAGTGCCAGTTCGTAAAAGTGCTGCTCCCATTCGTTTTCTGGAATCATACCTTCTCGCATCAACCGTCTCAAATTGCCATAGGTCGATACATTGTTAAACCCGTGATCATGTACGCCAATATGCGTTACATGAGACGCCATTCGCTCGACCGTGCCCTCGCGCCCAATCCGCAATAAATCTTTCTCTCCCGTGATTTCATATCCCAAAATGGCGCATCCAAATTGAAATCCCTGCGTCCACTCGGTCCATCCGCGCGTGGTGTATTTGCCACCTTCTGTAAATACCGGCGTTCCCCGGCCGGGGTCCCACGTCGAATCGATATTGCGAATTTTCTGTGCGGCCAGTTCAAAAAAACGATTCAGCCTGACTTTCAGGTCGCCAGGCTGAATATTGAGATTCACCTTCATCCCACCTCCAATGATTTTTCACCCTCGATTTACTGCGCCTGCAAAATCGATATCTGCACGGGTGACGGCATTTTCACTGTGGGTCGTCACCGTGACTGTGAGCGTTTTTGTTCGGCTGTTGAGGCTGATATCCGAATGGTGATTATTTTCATCCATAATCTCTGTCAGCCTGCGCACAAAAGCCATAGTTGGCACAAATTTTTCAAAATGCCAAACGCGCTGCAATTCTTTTGTGTCTTCCAAATATTCCCATCCTTCGAGATCGGCAACCTCTGCGCGAATCTCATCTTCAGTCAGCATGGTTTTGTCTTCAATAGCCATCGCGATACCTCCTTGGTGATAAGTAAATGGAGCAATATATGTGAAAAAAGAATATCGTCAACAGTGGATAGATACATCTGTCCAATTTCACCGCTGCAAACCGACCAATTCAAGAGCACTCTGATAATCTTGAGGCGTATTGATATTCATCAAAAATCGGAGATCGGGATCAATCTGCGCGAGTGCGTCTTGTGCAAGGGTTTGGGCGCGGCATACATCGACCAATGCCAAAAGCCGCCGTTCTCCTTTTTCGAGTAGAAATTTGGCTTTTCGCCAGAGAGCCGTTCGATAAAGCGCGCACAAAGGATAAAACTGCCCATCTATCCGAGGAATGACGATCTCTGCCTCTATTGTCCTGTGCGATTTGAGGCATTGGATCAATTCAGTACTGATGAACGGCATGTCGCAACCCGTTCCCAATGCCCATTCAGAAATGCCTTCGACATGCTTTAACCCTGTCATCAGCCCCATTAACGGTCCTTGCCCGGCAACGGGGTCACATATAGACAAAACATGGGGTATGGCGGGCAAGTTTTGTCCGGGTGTACTCACGATCACAATTGGACAAACAGATCCTCTCAGATTTCTTACACTTCGCTGAAGCAGGGTTTCATCGCCAAAGGACAAGCTGTACTTGGGCCGACCCATTCGCCTGCTTTCGCCGCCTGTAAGGATGATTCCCGCGTCATTCATAGCAAAAAAGGCCGCTTTCGCACGCCTTTCTTTTTTATTCAATACCGAGGCTCTCGGCTTCTTCAGATGTGTAATATCTGATGCCTTTGGCTTCCAATTTCTTACGCGCTTTTTTGCTCCGCTTGCCACCCCGCCTCACCTGCGTAAGTAGGCGTCTGGTTTCCTCGAGATCTTTATTTACGTAACTGGACTTCAAAACGCAACCTCCTTCAATTGAATCTGACGGGTCTTTTATCTCACACATGAAAGGAAAAAATATATATAAAGATACCCTTAATTGCAAATTGGCATATACATACTTTTACATTTGCCTAAGCAATTAGGGGTTGACGCCTGATATATATAAAGTTAAATTATAGAAAATTTCTTAAGATGTAAGGACCTCGTCTCTCCCTCATGTTCCAAAACCCACATCTCTCCTCCGTCTTCTCAAAGGAGTTTTTTTATGGAATCCAAGAAGCATTTTAAGTGCCTCGCCCTTGGCATCGCTGCTCTGCTTGCAATGAGTGGCACTGCCGTATCACAGGAAGAGGAAAAGCCGCGTACAGAAACTGCGGATACAACCGCTACCTTACCCCCACTCACTGACATACTCGAAGAAGTGGTCATACTCGAAGAATTGGTGGTTATCGGTTCACGCGCACAACCGCGTTCTGTAGCGGAATCCGCAGTGCCCATCGATGTCGTTACCGGCGAAGATTTTGTCAAGCAAGGCGATACAGATGTACAAAATCTTTTGCGAGATATGGTGCCCTCTTACAATGTGAATACAAACCCGATTAGCGATGCCTCAACCGTCGTGCGTCCGCCCAGCATGCGGGGTTTGGCACCCGATCACACGCTGGTCCTCATCAATGGTAAGCGACGCCACCGCGCTGCTGTCATTCACTGGATAACCAGTGGTGTCGCCGACGGCGCACAGGGGCCAGACATAGCGCCTATCCCCTCTATTGCCATCAAGCGCGTGGAAGTCCTGCGTGATGGCGCGTCTGCGCAGTACGGCTCTGACGCCATTGCTGGCGTGTTGAATTTTGAGCTTAAAGACAATTACGAAGGCGGTTCTTTTGAGATCAAACCAGGTATTTTTCAGGAAGGCGATGGTTTCGGTTATGCTTTTGCCGGCAATATCGGTCTGGGCACGCCAGATGCTTGGGTCAACCTCAGCGCGGAATATGGCAATGAGGATGAAACCGACCGTTCCGTGCAACGCGACGATGCCGCGCGTTTGATCCGCGTGGGCAATAACCGCGTGGAAGATCCCGCACAAATTTGGGGACAACCCTACATTAGAGACGACCTGAAATTTTTTGTCAACTACGGTGTTAACATCAACGACAATGTCAAATTATACGGACATGGGAACTATGCGAGCAAGGAAGTCGAAGGCGGCTTCTACTTCAGAAATCCCAATACGCGAGGTGGCGTATTCAGGGGAGACGTATTGATGTTCGACGGCACCACCTATTATGATCCGGGCAAAGCTGCTGAACTCGGTATTGTGGATGGCGTAAACGGAACTTCGACAGCGACATTGCTCGTAGGTAATTTGAGCCAAGTTCTCGAAGAGTCCGAAGATACTGGTCTTAGAATTCCCCAGGCGTTCATCGTGCCCATCGTTTGCCATGTGCCGGATGCAGCAGCCTTACAACGCGTTTTCGACAATCCCGATTGGTTCACATTCCAGGAACTCTTTCCCGGTGGCTTCACGCCCCGATTTGGCGCGTTTATGGATGATCGCGCCTTTCTGGCGGGTATCAAGGGATCGCAAGGGCTGATGACCTGGGATCTCAGCGCGTCTTATGGGCGCAACGAAGCCGATTACTTCATCTTCAATACAGTAAATGCCTCTTTGGGTCCCAACCAACCCTGGCCCAATGGACCAACAGTTGATCCCAGTCACGAAGATGCACCGTATTTTGATCCTGGAACCTATATCCAGACAGATACCAATTTCAACTTCGATATCACCTATCCGTTTAGCGAGCAGTTTTTCTTTGCCGCCGGTCTTGAATACCGCACAGAAAATTTTGAAATCGTGCAAGGGCAAACCGAATCATGGATCAAAGGTCCGCTGGCAGAGTATGGATTTACTGTCGCGTCCAACGGGTTCTCGGGGTTTGGTGAAATTGCCGCAGGTACCTGGAGCCGCTCCAACTGGGCAATTTATGGAGACGCCGAATTTAATCCGCAGGAGAACTGGCTGCTCGGTGCTGCACTGCGCTTTGAAAATTTTGATGATTTTGGTTCCACGACCAACTTCAAAGTGGCGACCAATTACGGGCTTAACGAGAATACGAAAGTGCGCGGCAGTTTTAGCACGGGCTTCAGAGCACCTACGCCGGGGCAGCAAAATGCGTTTAACGTATCCACGATCTTCGATCCCACAATCGGTGATTTGACAAATGATGGCACCATCCCTTCAACCAATCCCGTCGCAGAATCCAAGGGTGGTGAGGCACTTGATCCCGAAAAATCGACCAATATCTCGGCTGGCGTTGTTTTTGAAATTCCCGTTTTTCCCGTGGATACCGGTATTCCCCCTGTCAATATCACAGTTGACTATTTCCACATCCTGGTAAAGGGGCGTTTGACGCTCTCGCAAAATTTCTCCCTGACCCCAGCGGAGGTCGATGATCTGCTCCAGGCGGGTATCACGGCTGCGAATTTTATCACAAATTTCAAATTTTTTGTCAATGATTTTGACACCAAAACCCAGGGTATTGACGTCGTGCTCACGGCTCCGGTGTGGTGTGACGGTCAACTGAGTCTGGCGTATAACTTGACGAATACCGAAGTGACCAGACACAATCTGGAAACCCTGGGTGCTCAAAGGGTTCGGGAAATACAAGAGGCTCTGCCCAAACACCGCGGGAATCTGACGGTTATCCAACCGTTGAACGATATGCTTGAGGTACTGGGGCGCCTCCGGTATTACAGTTCGTGGTACGATCAAGAAGATGACTTCGTTTATGGCGACGAATGGATACTGGACGCCGAAGTTAGTTACACTGTTGCCGAGCACTCAACGGTAACCGTTGGCGGTCAGAACATCCTCGATATCTATCCCGACATCAATCCACATGCAAGGAGCGGTTCGGGCCATTTATACAGCCAGTACAGCCCATTTGGTTTTAGCGGCGCGTTCTGGTATGCCAAATACAACTTCGGCTTTTAGGTCGTAGTTCAAAGGATTGTTCACCTGATCACTAAGAAGCCGCGTTTTTTAACGCGGCTTCTTTTTTTTCTGGCACTTTGGGTAACGTTGATTTATTTTTTATAAGTTGGAATGCGTACAGTCCAAAACCGTATCTCTCCCCCGTGTTTCTAACACAACGGAGGTTTTTTTATGGAATATAAATCCCACTTTAAGTCCTTCATTTTTGGCCTCGTTGCCCTGCTTGCGATGAGTGGCTCCGCCGTATCACAGGAAAATCCGCGTACCGAAAGTGCGGATACAACTGCCGTACCCCCGCTTTCTGATATACTCGAAGAAGTGGTCGTGCTCGAAGAATTGGTGGTCATCGGTACCCGCGCCCAACCGCGTTCTGTTACCGAATCCACCGTCCCCATTGATGTCGTTACTGGCGAAGATTTTGTCAAGCAAGGCGGGAGCGATGTACAGGATCTTCTGAGAAATGTGGTGCCCTCTTACAATGTCAACCTCCAGCCGATCAGCGATGCCGCAACCATCGTCCGTCCGCCCAACCTGCGAGGGCTGGCACCCGACCACGCACTGGTACTCGTCAACGGCAAGCGCCGCCATCGCGCATCTGTGATTTACTGGCTGGGCAATGGTCTATCCGATGCCGCACAGGGGCCAGATATATCTGCCATCCCGAGTATTGCCCTCAAACGCGTGGAAGTCCTGCGCGATGGCGCATCCGCGCAATACGGTTCTGATGCCATCGCAGGCGTGTTGAATTTTGAACTCAAAGACAATTACCAGGGCGGCTCTATTGAAGTCAAACCCGGTATTTTTCGGCATGGGGACGGAGGCACTTACGCCCTGGCTGGCAACATCGGGCTCGGCACACCAGATACATGGATCAACCTCAGCGTGGAATATGGAAATGCGGATGAAACAGACCGCTCTGTCCAGCGCGACGATGCCGCGAGTTTGATTGGCAGGGGCAATACCCATGTAGCCAATCCCGCCCAACCCTGGGGTCAACCCTTTGTTAGAGACGACCTGAAAATTTTTGCCAATTACGGCGCCACCATCAACGAGAATATCGAGTTCTACGGGCATGGTAACTATGCGAGCAAGGAAGTTGAAGGCGGGTTCTATTTCCGAAATCCCAATACGCGCGGTGCCGTATATCAGGGACCCGTATTGATGTGGGACGGCACCGACTACTATACTCAGGCCGAAGCGGAGAAACTGGGTATTGTCCATGGCGTAAACGGGACACTGACAGCGACATTGCGCGTTGGCAATATGAGCGGTGGCGATGTCCCCGTGGTACCCATAACCTGTTCGGTGCCGGATGCAGCAGCCTTAAAACAGGTTTTCGACGACTCCAATTTGTTCACATTTCAGGAACTCTTTCCCGGTGGTTTCACCCCCCGATTTGGCGGAAATACGGAGGACCGTGCTTTTCTGGCGGGTATCAAGGGAACGCGGTCGCTGCTGACATGGGATCTCAGTGCATCTTATGGGCGCCACCATTCTGATTTCTTTATTTTTAATACGGTGAATGCCTCCCTCGGACCCAATACGCCGACAGAATTTAATCCAGGAGACTATATCCAGACGGATACCAATTTTAACTTTGATGTGACCTATCCGTTTAGTGAGCAATTCTTTTTCGCCGCCGGTCTTGAATATCGCGTTGAAAACTTTGAAGTTATAGCTGGGCAGCGCGAATCTTTTGAAATAGGCCCGCTGGCGAGTCAGGGATTTAGCTCGGGTTCCAACGGTTTTCCCGGTTTCGGCGATATTGCCGCGGGAAGCTGGAGCCGATCCAATTGGGCTGTTTATGGAGACGCCGAATTTAACCCACAGGAAAACTGGTTGCTCGGTGCTGCACTGCGCTTTGAAAATTTCGAGGGTTTTGGTGCCACAACCAATTTCAAGTTGGCGACCAACTTTAAGGTAAATGAAAATGTGAAAGTGCGCGGCAGCTTTAGCACGGGCTTCAGAGCACCGTCGCCCGGCCAACAAAACGCCTTTAACGTCACGACCGAATTTGGTGAAGATGACGACGGCAATTTCATCCTGGTCAATAGAGGCACGATTCCCTCTACCCACCCTGCAGCCGCACTCGTAGGAGGCGAAGGGCTTAAACCAGAAAAGTCGGTCAATATCTCGACCGGCCTTATTTTGACACTCCCCATTTATCCCGCAGGTACCGGTATCCCCCCGGTAAATGTAACGCTCGATTACTTCAATATTGGAGTTAAAGATCGCATGGCGACCTCCAGCGATAAAGCACTCACACTTCAACAGATTGATCAGTTGGAAGCCACGGGCATCAATGCGAGAAATCTGCAAGAATTTCGGTTCTTTACCAATAACTTTGAGACAAAAACCCAGGGTATCGACCTCGTTCTCACAGCTCCAGTGAGATGTACGGGTACACTGAGCTTCGCGTATAACTATACCTCTACTGAGGTGACCAAATACGACTCTCAAGTTCTCAATGAACAGCGTATTACCCTATTGGAGAAGGGCCTTCCCAGGCATCGCGGAAATTTGACCCTGACACAGCCCCTGACCGAGTATTGGAGTGCATTGGGACGCGTCAATTATTACGGTTCTTGGGATGAGTGGAGTGTTGGTCATCAAGTCTTTGGGAGCGCGTTTTTGATTGATCTCGAGTCCAGTCTCTCAATTGGCGATGGAACGACAATAACCGCCGGCATTCAGAATATTCTCAATGTCGAGCCTGATAATATCGAAGAAGGCGTCAATCCAGGTCCCATAGTTGGCAGGCCATTTGGCGAGTATAGCCCTTATGGCTTTGGCGGCACATTTCTATACGCAAAAGTCAATTACGATTTCAAATTTTAAGTGTTGTGGGCAAATTAATAAAGAAGCCGAGTTTTTCAAAAAACTCGGCTTCTTTATTTTAAAACAAAGAACTTTGAAGATCAGCAGATGGCCTTTCGCGACAGAGTTGGGCGATCTGAGCACCTGCAATAAAAATAATCGCCGAAAAGTATATCCACAAAGCTACGACCACTAACAGAACATAAGCCCCGTACAGATACGATATAGAGGCGAATTGGCTCAGGTAATACCCAAAGACCCATTCGGTGAGTTTCCACAGCAAAGCGGCCCAAAATGCACCTATAACCAGCATCTTTATCTGGATTTTCTGGTATGGGAGTAGCCAGTATAACCCCAGAAAGACTGCAAAAATCAAGGCGAGGGAAGTAAGACCATAGAAGTAGGTCACATAAGCGTGCAGGAGAGACGGAGCGATGTCGATGACGGCAGATAGGATGGGCAATGCGAGGACCAATAGGAGAAAAATATATATTACCAGAAGCACCATAGTGAGATCTTTAAATTTGCCCACTGCTATCGGCAAAATCCCTTGCAAGAATTTTATCCAGCGTCCTTGATTACCCATATTTTTTAACTGTCCCACCGCGATAGGATCTATCTCGCCCTCTTTCGGTCCTAAACTGTGCTCAACCTTAAAGACTGCATTGAGCAAGGTTCTCATGCTACTGAACAGACTACTGGCACTCACTATCAAAATCAGCAAACCCGAAACCCCATAAGCCTCCTTGAAGGTCATGACGCCTGAGACGCGCGCAGATAAAACCTCCTTTAGATACTCGGCCTCTTCTGGATATGGTATGAGTACATCCACCGTTTGATTGACCAGGTGAGCTATCGCCCTCATGTCCAGAATGGCTTCAAGTACAAAGAAGACCAGAAAGACCAGAGGCACAAGACACAAAAGAGTAGCAAAGGCCAACCCAGCACAGAGCAAAAAGAGGTTGTTATCGCTCATCCTGACAAACAGACCGCCCAGATAGTAGGCACAAAAGCCTTTTTTTCTTATTTGTTTAGCCATAGATTTCAGTGGTTAGCGATAGAGGCAAAATTATGATAAATTTGTGCCAATATACCTCTTGTGTTCATCCTTTCCAATCTCAAAATTCTTCATTTTTTATCGTGATCTTGACCCCTATCTGGGTTCAGGCACCAGTGTGTCAGAGGTAAAGAGAATGGATCGAAATGAATGAGAAAGGGTCACAGTGATTTAAACCGTGACCCTTTTTTGATTTTTACTATGACCCGTTGCCTGTGCGTCTATTCCCCATTCTCCGATCTGGTAGAATCGGGGGCTACATCTGCGGAATCTACCGCTGCTGGCGCGGGTTCTGGGGGTTTTTCGCCCCAGAATGTCGCATCGGTGCTCACCTGATAGACAATACTTCGATCCGTCAAATACACCTCAGGACCATCGCCAATCCGCACGTAATTGCGCGCCCAATCGGTGCTTGATCTGCCAAATACTGCGTGCGCGAGCAACTCATCCATCGCATTATAGATCTTGATATGGGTTCCCGCCGCGTCATCTACGGCATACTTAGACCAGTTGTCGGAGTTGTCTGTCATCGGGGTCTCGCGACTCACCTTTAGTACCTGCTCAAATAGTGCCGTGATCCGATGGTCCCGAACTTTCAGAGTATCGTGTCCCACAATCGTCCACTCCAGATCCTTCTTTTGCAGCGTCAGGCTATCGCCCTCTGCCGTCATTTCAACCTTGTAAATATCATCAGTATTTTCGGGAAAGACCAGGCCTGAAGGGGTCGTATATCCGCTCTCTCTGACCTGTAAAAGTGCGTAAAGACCCAGCAGTACTGCAATCCCGATGAGAAGCCATTTTAAATTACTCATAGAGTGCCTCCAATCGCTTTGCACGCGCCACCACAAGCCGCCACTGTACCAGGCCTAAAACAATGACCAGCAGCACGGGCAGCACAATATTGAGGGTTTTCACAGTGGTTCGAGTCGTATCCTCCACAGTTTGCAACGGTCGCGTTGTAATCTCACGCGATCTCAAAGCCACGAGGTCGCGGTCGCCAATGAGCACATCCACTGTATTCATCACAAAGATCCCATTGGCTGGCACCTGTCCTCCCCCGCTGTCGAGTAGAAAATCGGAGGACGACACCAGCACCAATTGGCTCATCACATTTTCCAGGCTATCTGAGGTAGCTGCCGCATAGATTCCCACCACCTTGCCCGGTTCGTTGAGCGATTGAAATGCCTGATTTTGAATGGGGTTGAGATTGATAAACCCGGCCGCTGCGCCCGAATGGTCTGACGTGACCAACAACGGCTTCACAAGACGCGTTGAATCAGCCGTATCGTAAACAATCTCACTGGAAAACAACATCTGAACCTGCTCTAAGCCACTGACAATTTCGTGATCGGGAAAAGATTGTAATACGGGAAAGAATGGATACTCCACCGCCGAATTAAAACGCAAAAATCCGCGCTGCTGTGACACCGTCACTGTGCCACAAATCCGATCCATTACCAGATTGTCAGCCAGGCTCACGCCAAAGGGTTCGAGCGCCTCGAAAATATTGGACTCAATGGGTGTTCCGCGTTGCGCTTGAAGATCGCCATTGATCTTGCTTTGCGCCAAAAACAGATTGCCTCCCGAGTTGATATAGTTCCTCAGCGCGCCGAGTGCATCTTCAGACAGGGAATCGACAACCCCATTGACGAGCAACATTTCAACATCGTCGGGCACGCCGGCACTTAAAAAGACCGAGCGCACATCATAGGCTTCCCGAAGTCGCGCACTCACTCGCTCCATTGCCGGTGCCGAAGCCCCGGTATTCGCTACTCCAACTACAGAGCGGTTATCGTCAACCAGTTTTTTAATTCGCGTTGTAATCTCGTATTCCAGCCCCGTAGTCGTTTGAATAACCGGCAACACCTCTCGTTTGTCGCCGTAGAGCAGCACCATTCCCATATAAATGCGCTTCACCTCAAACTTGTCGTTTTCGAGTACCTGCAATTGCACGGGCTGAATACCGGACTTTTGCGCATCAAGCGCCAATTGTTCATCGTCATCGGGTCTGTAAAATTCAAACCGGAAATTGCCGTCTGAATACGCGGCGTATTCTTCCAGTATATCCTGCAAATACCGCCGCGTATTGCCGTATTGCCCTGGCAAATTTTCGGAAAAATAGACTTTAGCAGTCAAAAAATCGTCAATTTTCTCGATTATCACCTTGCTCGATGACGACAGCGAATAAATCCGATTCTCCGTCAGGTCCAGCCGAAAGAAAAAATTGCGAGAAACCAGATTACCAAGTGCCACGAGTGCGATAGCCACCACAATAAAAATCACAAAGCTCTTTTTGGAATCAATAACAGGCATGATCACCTCCACTTCCGCATATCAATGACGCGCACTGTAAGCGCCAAAAACAACCATATCAGCGATCCGAAATACACCAGATTGCGGGAATCGACAACCCCACGCGACATATTGGACAAATGGTAATCGACCGCCATAAACTGAATGGGCCCAGCAAGCGCCACCGGCACAAAAATCAGCAATTTGTCGAGAAGATAAAATCCCAAAACAAATACCGCAGCGAGAATAAATGCAACGACCTGATTATCTGTCAAACTACTTGTGAACGTGCCAATAGCTGCGTAAAATGCACCTACCAGAGCCAGTCCCAAATACCCACAGATTATGCCGCCGTAGTCGATATTTGTACCAACGACCAAAAGCGTGAAAAAATGTATCAGCGTAAAACCCAACCCGGCCAACACCAGGGTAAATGCGGACAAATACTTCCCAATCACAAGTTCAAAATTTTTAATCGGAAGTGTCGCCATCAACTCGTATGTGCCCGCACTTTTTTCTCGCGCAAGCACCCCCATCGTGACCGCGGGCACAAAAATCAGATAAATCATCGGCGTAATATTAAATAACGCCCGCATATCGGACTGACTGAACAGGAAGAACGTGTTGCTAAAGAAATAGCCGTTAAACAGGGCGAAAAACACCAGGAAAATATACGCCATGGGACTCTTGAAATACGCGCCGACTTCTTTGCGATAAATCGCCATCACATTATTCATCGCTCCCTCCTTCTCCTGTCAATCCGCGGAACACATCTTCGAGGAGAACTTGTTTTTGTGTCATCTCCAAAATCGCCCAGCCACTGTTTTTGGCATAATCAAAAATCGCCTCGCGAGGATCCATCTCACGGGCGTATTCTATCGACAGAACACAGTGGCCATCGACCACCTCTATATTTGCAACTTCGATCTCATTAACGCTGTTGGGCAACGCAGCGAGACTCTCTTCATTGGCGTATTTTACATCGAGCGTCAGTTGCGTGCGACCCATAAATCCCGCCATCAATTCTTGACTTGTCCCATTGGCCACAATTTCGCCGTGATCAATAATTACAATGCGATCCACAGTAGCTTCAATCTCTTGCAAAATATGACTGGAGATAATCACCATCTTCTGCTGACCCAATTCTCGAATCAGATTCCGAATCTCCACAATCTGGTTGGGATCCAGCCCGGAGACCGGCTCATCAAAGATCAACACCTTGGGATCGTGCAAAATCGCGGCAGACAGCCCGACGCGCTGTTTATAACCCTTTGAACACGCAGAGATGGGCAGATGAATCACATCGCGCAAACCACATTGTTCGACCACGCGATCCAAAGCTGGTTTGAACTCTCCTGCGTCTATACCGCGAATTTGAGATATAAACTCGAGATAGTCATACACTCTCATTTCCCCGTACAGGGGATTCATTTCGGGCAAATAGCCGATTTGCTCGCGAATATCCAGCGAATTGTCCTGAATATTCAGATCGTCTATAAATACATTGCCAGCACTTGGTGCTAAAAAGCCCGTCATGATTTTCAATGTCGTAGATTTACCCGCGCCATTTGCACCCAGGAACCCGACGATTTCTCCGTCGTCAATCTCAAAATCAATGCCCTTAAGTGCATGAATGTCGCCGTAGTACTTCTCCAAATTCTCAACTCGAATCATTCTGGAACTAACCTCCTGTGAGTAAAAAAATCAAAATCTGTTTATCCGCAGATGGACGCAGATGAAAATCAAAGCCAAAAATTTAAACAAGTTTACAAAAAAAAATCAAGTAAAATCAGAAAAAAACCACCAATGACCACCGATACACACAAATAATAGGTAAAAAACAAAAAAGGGCGTGCCCACAGGCCGCCCTCATTTCACATTTCACATTTCACACTTCATTCAATGCCATAAATCCGCCCCAAATTACCTCCAAAGATCAGTGCTTCCGCTTCGTTACCCAATTCCAATCGCTGAATTGCTCGCTTGACCTGAATCGGGCGATATTCCGGCAAATTGGACCCAAAAACAATCCGTTCGGGTCCCAATTCTTCAACAGCCTGTTTGACCTCATGCGGCACGGTTTCTTCGGGATTAATAGCCCACAACTTGTGAAATCTCAGAATCGTTGTGCCCAGATAAACATCGGGACATTCTCTGCACACATCAAGGGCTGTATCAAACCCATCGGGAAAGCCCATGTGGTCCATAATAATTGGCACGCCGGGCACTTGTCGCGCCACATTGCCAATGCGCTCAGCACTGCAGTTGTCGCGCCCAGAATGAATCGATACCACAATCCCCAGATCGCGCGCCGTCTCAACAAAAGGAATGACCATGGGATCATCCACATTGTATTTGTGAATAGCACCCATTAACTTCACGCCCTGAGCACCGCGATCGACATACGTCTTCAAAGCGGAAATTCCTTCTTCGCCCCAATGTGGATCCACGAGCGGACAGGGCAAAAGCTGGGGGTGTCCCGCTGTCTTGTCGAGCAACCCATCATTATCTGGAACGGGTTTGGTCTGCGGCATGACCACCGCCATCTCAAATCCCGCTTCGGCCTCACATTCCAGCAAAGCGTCAACCGTTATCTGCTGCCCATACCAATCATCTGTCAAATACGCTTCAAAATCTGCAGTAATCATAATGCCCTCCTTGAATCAGCGAATCTACGAATCAGCGACGCAGTTCTGACTAACTTGGAGTGGTTGGGTGGGGTTCGTCTATTCGTCTATTCGTCTATTCGTCTATTCGTCTAACCGAATATCTACGGGTGTCATCTCCAAAACCTGTCGCGGCTGCCCCACTGTGCGCGCAAAGCGAAAAACGGGTTGCAACTCTGTGATGAGTCTCACCAGCGCATCGCCATTGCTCATCGTGCGGATCAGGCCTTTTTCCATCACCTGTTCTATTAACGTCTTTTCTTTCGGAAATACCACGAGGTTGAGAGATGCATCAGCTTCCAATTCCAATGCCTCCCGAATCAGACGCATCGCGGTCTTCATGCCGCCCAATTCATCGACCAGACCGTGCGATTTTGCATCCTCCCCTGTCCAGATTCGTCCCTTTGCCACAGCGTGAACATCGGCCCGTGACATATTGCGTCCTTCGCCCACCTTTGCCGTGAAATCTTCGTAAATGCGGTCTAACCACGTCTGAAATCTCGCCCATTGTTCGGGTGTAAATTCTACACCCGTGCTCCATATCAGCGCATTTTCTCCCACTTGCGCCGTATCCCAGGTTATGCCCAGACGTTCCCAAAACTCAGTTGTCACAAACTTTCCCGCTAATACCCCAATGGATCCCGTGATGCTACCGGGTTGCGCCACAATTTTATCGGCATTCATCGCCACAAAATATCCCCCAGAACCGGCCACATTACCCATTGATACAACTACTGGTTTGTCGGCCTTCTTAGCTTTGGCAACCTCGCGCCAGATCGCGTCAGAAGCAACGTAAGACCCACCGGGAGAGTCTATTCGAAACAAAATTGCACGTACATCCTTATCCTTCACAGCATCGCGAAAAGCTTTGGTCAGGGTACTCGCGCCCATTGTAGCAGACCCATATAAGGGATCGTAGGCACTCTTCCCGCGAAGCACAGGTCCCACGCCGTATATCAACGCCACCTTTGTCCCTTCACCATAAGGTTTTTCATCAATGCGCTTGAGATAATTTTTTATATCCAACCATTTGGTATCTTCGCCATGCTCGCGCTTCACCAGGTCGCGCACTTCATCCCAATACGCCAGGCTATCTACCAGGCCTTCGGCATGGGCAGATAAGGCCAAAAAAGGTCCGCGGTTAATGAGATCGCGCACGGCTTCGGGCGTTGTATCTCGCCCTTGTGAAATCCCCAGGACCATCTGATCGACCATCGACTTCAAAAGTACCTCACTCGCCTCGCGATGCGCATCTGTAAATTCGGTTTCGGTATATAGGTTCATCGCATTTTTATACTCATACCGGTGATCCATCTGCACACCAATCCCAAGCGAATCCAATGTTCCCTTCACAAAGGGATGCTCCATTGCCAGTCCGATCAAACCCACATCACCCGAGGGCTGAAGATAGATGTGCTCAAATGCTGTCGCCAGATAATATCCGACATTTCCCGATCCAAATTCGCCAAATGTCTCGGCAAAAATCGCGGTGGGTTTTCCGCTTTTTCCAAAATCCAGAACCGCATCTCTTATCTCTTGTGCCTGCGCAAAGCCCATCGGTGCTCCGCCCCCTCGGGCCAGCAACCCCACAACGCGGTCATCTAAAGCCGCCGCGTCTAAAGCACCTACCACATCGCGTAGCGAGCGCACATCGTCTGAGATTAACTTTGCAAATGGATCTTCGGGTACATACTCCGCAACCCCCTGCTCCAGGTTGATCTCCAAAATCACCTGATCGGGCACGGGATCTTCGCCAGATAGCAATACAATTGACAAGACGGTCAGGACGACCAGCCCAACCGTAATCCCACCAATCCAGGCCAAAATTCGACCTATTTTCTTTCGCATAAAATCCTCCAGATAACTGTATTAAAATGACTTGCTGATATCCGATTGCAATAAGACGCGCAAATGTCTCACTGAGTTTCGACAAGTTAGTGATTCGTCAACCACCACCTGCTGAGCAGGTGGCTTGTCCCTGCCACACCCCAGGTGCTTGACCCACCCATTGGAGGCAATGCAGCATATCCGAGCAAGGGCTTAGGTTTAAACCGCTCACTGCGTGGCGAGACTTCAGGGCAGTTGACAGCAGCGGATTGCTACCGCAGGTTTGGGAGGTCAGGCCCCTAACTGTGCCCATCAGATTTGACGACAACACAACCGCAATCCATACCGCTGTTGTTGCCAAATCTGCCTCTCAACTAACATCACAGAGAGGGTTTTGTGTGCTATCCCACACTGAAACCGTTTACTCTCAAAAGAGAGTGCCTTTGTGTGCGCTACGATAGCACCTGCGAAATATACCTACAAAACGGCTTAACGGCAAAGCCAACTATCTCTGACCACGCCCAAAGGACGTGGCTTCCTACAGGAAAGTGAAAGATCAGACAAGAAAAAAGGATCAGGATAAGCAGAGCCTGCACTGGAATGGTTCTATCCAGTGATGCAAGGAAGAACAGGATACCCCACCCCAAAAAGAACACCCCAGCATCAAAAATGCCGGGGCATGCTCTTTGCAGCTCGATTGTACGAGTAGAATCACTTGTCACCGTCTCGCATTTTACCGGTTTCGGCCTCCCATTCCACGTCAATTGGCTCGATGATGTCATCAAGTATCTCGAATCTTCCGCGGTCAATGCCCCAAAGTGTCTTTGGCTTCTCCCAATACGGCACGAGTCTCGAAACCGGGCGGCCGTTCCTGGTAATGACAATATCTTCGCCGGTTTCAGCAACCTCGTCCATGAGCTTCAGACACTTGATCTTGAACTCCGATGCCTCGATGGTTTTGGTGTCAACCATCGCTTTGTCGTTGTTCGGCTTCATAGATTCTATCCTTTTCCAGAACTCCCAAATCCAGTTGATACCGGACATCTTGCCAGAGTTGATGAGACCATGTATCCGGTCATCTTTATCCATCGTCCAATCGACGGGGTGGGGAAATGCTTGCCTGAGCCAAATCAATATACGGAAATTGAGCACACGGGGCAACATAGCGGCTTACGATCTTGCTGCAGGCGTGTGCTGGCGGGATATTGTCACACAACCGATTCCAGCAATCCCTGACTGCGGCGGTCCAGCGCCCGTATATCGGGTACCTCAAAGCGGTTGTTATCCACATCAAAAATCATCAATCGCGTCTCTCCCAGCCACTGCGCGTTTTCGGCGACGGACTTGGCGACAAAATCGCGCCTGCCCCGGTCTGTATCGACAGTCCAGTACGTCACGCCATATTCATTTTGCAATGCCACGATTTTCTGAATCTCTGCCGTCAAATATCGATTATCCAGTTCTTCATACACCAGAGACCGGCTCTCTTCTGGCAAATCAGCCAGATCCTTGATCATGCAGATCGCTTCATCCTTGATATCCAGAATGCAAAAATAGCGATCCGGTTCCGTCAAAGGTGCTGCCCGCACTACTTTCACTCGGGTATAGGACCGATCCCCTTCAATCGTCATCCGCAAAATCCACTGTGGCTCCTTAAACAAGCGGATCTTACGCGGGTCAACCGATTCGGGATGCACCATCTCAATGGGTATCGGCTTCCATTCCTCTGCATTTTCTTTAAGCTCTTCCACTTCCATCTCCAGCATATCCGTAGCCATCAAAATCTCCAATCAAAATTACTCTTAAACGGGCAGGCACAGGGGCACTGCCCCTACAGGCGCACCTCTTATTCCAACTCTACCCCCACCGCAGTCATAAACATATCCAGTGTCGTCTCTTGCTGTGTCTTGACCAGGCGATAAAAAATGCCTTCCCGATCCATCAACTCACGATGCGTTCCGACTTCGGCGATATTGCCCTCATCCATCACCACGAGCCGATCCGCGCTGCGAAGCGTTGACAAACGATGTGCTATAGCAAATGTCGTGCGCCCTTCAACCAAACGCGCAATCGCCACCTGGATCTTCTTCTCGGTCGGTGTATCCAGCGAAGACGTCGCTTCATCGAGAATGAGAATTCGCGGATTGTGCAAAATTGCCCGCGCGATAGACACCCGCTGTTTTTCGCCACCTGAGAGACGCCCGCCACTTTCTCCCACTCGCATATCATAACCATCGGGCTTTTTGACAATGAACTCGTGTGCTTCGGCTGCGATTGCGGCGCGCATTACCTCGTCAAAAGTCGCATCTGGTTTGCCATAGGCGATATTTTCGGCAATCGTGCCGTCAAACAAAAAGGGCTGCTGATGCACCATCCCAATTTGGGATCGCAAATCGCGCAAATTCGCATCGGTCATCGGCACACCATCCACCAGCAACCGCCCGCGGTCGGGATCGTAGAACCGACACACCAGATTGATCAGCGTTGACTTGCCAGCGCCCGATTTGCCCACCAGCCCAATCATCTCACCCGCTTTCACCTCAAGGTCAACCCCCTTGAGCACGGGCTTGCCCGGGTCATAACCAAAAAACACGGACTCGAACTTCAAACCGCCCTCAATTTTGGGCAAGCGCACGGCATCGGGTTTTTGGTAAGGCTCAGGTTCGGAATCAATCACTTCGAACACGCGCTGCGCGCCTGCAAATGCCCGCAAAATATAACTGTAAAAATCGCCGAACCAGCGCAGTGGCTGGTACAACATCCAGAGATAACTCATAAATGCGATTAACGCACCCAGCGTCAATTCTCCGTCCAGAATCTGCCGCCCGCCAAAGTACCATACAAAAAACACACCCACATTCATAAATAGATTTGTCACGGTCCAAAAAACAAACCAGGCCCGTTCACCCCGGGTATCCACATCGCGCAGATCCTCGTTGTATTGGTCAAAACGCTCGCTCTCCTTTGCTTCCTGTGCAAATGCCTTCACAACGCGAATACCGTGAATCGACTCATTCAACTGCGCCGATAGCCTGCCCCACTTTCCCGACCACTGCGTCCAGAATGTCATAATGCGGTACCATATTCGCGTACCGGCAAGCACAATTAGCGGAATAGGTGCGATCACAAACAGCGTGAGTTGCCAGTTCATCCACGCCAGAAAGCCGAGAATGCCGACAAATAACAAACTGTTTGAAAACACATAATAAAAATCATACGTCATGATCACTTCCATGCGGTCCGTATCATTATTCATGCGGGACGTCAGCGCACCCACTTTTCGCCGGTCGTAAAAGCGAACGGGTACCATCTGAAACGCGCGATAGAGATCTTCCCGCAAATCACCGATAGCGCGCAACCCCAACGATCGACTCAGCGCAGCCATCACCACATCGACGCCCCAGATTAGCAGCCGTATAATAACAAGCCCTAAGATCAACAGCCCCAATCGATCAAGGCGATCTGTTGACTCAATTAATGGAATTGTAACCGCGTCCCAGCCCGTTGTCAAAACACCGTCAATCACATATTCCGTAATTTTGGGTGGCAGCAGCGTAAATAAAGCGCTGACAAATGTCAGAGCTATGGTCGTCACCAGGCGCACGGGATAAGCAGCCATATAACCCACGATACGCCGGAATGTCTGCCACTTTTTTAAACACGCAGCACACACCCCATTTTTTTCGGGCAATCGCCGCCCACAATTCTCGCAATGCGTCTGTTCCAATTCTGTGGGCAACGTTAGCGGCTCATTGTCCATCAACTGCCGAATCCCATCGGCCACTTCGGCAAACACAGCGGTAAGAGATGGCGAATAAGATACATGCATTCCGGGTCCCGCTTTGTGCGTCAATGCCAGAGCACCCAACCCCACGCGCTCCTCCACTTTCACGTCTTCCACATCGCCAATCGCCATTGACTGCGTGCCATCTACACCCGATTCGGGAATCACCAGTACCTGTTGATCGGTCACCACCACCCACTGCGGGTTGTAATTTAGGGATTCGTCCAGATCCGTTGCCACCTGCATCAGCACAGTCTCGCCATTGGGCTTCGCCGCACTCAGCTTCTTTGCCACGGATGGGGGGAGTTTTTCGATCAATGGTTTTCCAGGTGCGTAATTCATGTGAACCTATTCCTTAATTGCAATAATCTGTGAAATCTCTTCTTGCATCTGCACCAATTTGTAAAACATGCCTTTCTGTTCCAGCAATTCTCGGTGCGTTCCCATTTCCACAATGCGTCCGGCATCCATCACCACCAGACGGTCGGCATTGCGAAGGGTGGATAAACGGTGGGCTATTGCAAAAGTCGTTCGTCCTTTGACCAGGCGCACAACCGCATCTTGAATGCGTTTTTCCGTTTGCACATCAACAGACGACGTGGCCTCGTCTAAGATCAAAATCCTGGGATCGTGTAAAATGGCCCGGGCAATGGACACGCGTTGCCGTTCACCTCCCGAAAGCGATTCTCCTCGCTCACCGATGAGCGTATCGTAGCCATCGGGCTTTGTCACGATAAAGTCGTGTGCATGGGCAGCCCTGGCCGCTTCCACAATCTCATCGAATGTCGCGCCCGGCTTGCCATAGCCGATATTTTCTGCAATACTGCCCGAAAACAGAAACGGCTCTTGCAACACAATGCCAATTTGAGACCGCAAATCCTCCAGCCGTATATCGCGCAAATTCACCCCATCAACCTCAATGCTTCCGCGGTCAACATCGTAGAACCGACAAATCAGATTTACCGTTGTCGTCTTGCCCACGCCAGATTTTCCCACCAGCCCGATCATCTCCCCCGGTTTGACATCGAGGTTGATTTCGTGTAGCACGGGCTTGCTCTTGTCGTATCCAAATGTGACGTCATCAAACTTCACGCGCCCTTCAATATTGGGCATCGGCACGGCATTGGGGTCCTGATACGCTTCGGAGGGCGTGTCGATAATCTCAAAAATGCGCTCAGCACCGGCCATTGCGCGCGTCATCCACGAATTGACCATCCCAAACCATTCCAGTGGACCGTAGAGCAACATCATATAACTGTAAAAAGCCATCAAAGTGCCGAGTGTCAACTCCCCATCGATCACCTCCAGCCCCCCGTAATACCACACAATAATCACGCCTGCCGCGGTCAACAGGGTCATCGTTTTGTAAAAAATGCCCCGGTTGACCTCTGTCGTAATGCCGATGCGCGTCAATTTATCATTGCGCCTTTTGAACACCCTGATTTCCTGCTTTTCCTGTGCAAACGCCTTCACCACGCGAATGCCCGTGAGCGCTTCATTGACTCGCGCCATAGTGTCAGACCACGACTGCATCCAACTGGTAAAAAATTTCCGCATCCGCCGATAAAACGCATATCCCCAGATCATGATTAACGGCACGGGAATCAGCACCAGAATAGCCAGTGACCAACTCATCATAAACAGCGCGGCGAGAATCCCCAGCAACATCATCGCCTCGATCACCAGATAGGGCAATCCATCGACCAAAAACATCTGTAAACGACTGCTATCCGTCGTCACGCGAGACATCACTGCGCCAACTTGCCGTTTGTCGTAAAATTGCAGGGATAGCAATTCCAAACGCCTGTAAAGCTGGCTGCGGATATCCGCCGTCACCCGTGCGGAAAGCCACGTAACTGTCCAGCCGTGCGCCCATTCTGCCCCCCAGGTTATCAGCCGGATGCCCACCAGAGCCATTACGAGCCAGCCGAGCAAACTGAGCCGTTCGTCATACTGTACCTCTGTGCCTTCGGGCAGCACCAGCACATCATCGACAATGAGCTTGGTCACATAAGGAGGAATCAATTCGGCAACCGTTCCCACAATAGACGCCAGAGCCAGCACAATCGCGCGTATTTTGTACGGCTTCAAATACGATGCAATGCGCCCCAGCGTTGCAAATTTGTTCAAACACGCCGGACATATCCCATTTTTTTCGGGCAATAGTCGGCCACACGATTCGCAGATTGTGCGATCCAGATGCGCATTGATAAAAAATTCTTGCCCCTTGCGCAGTTGCTCAATCCCTCGCGTGGTCTCCGAAAATTTTTGTGCCTGCGTCAGGGAATACGGAACGTGAATGGTCGGCTTATTTTTACGATGAATTTCCAGACGCGCACCGCCCACCAGAGCCTCGGTCCGCGCCAGTTCAATTTCGGAAATCGGAATATCTGCTATTGCGCCATTTTGTCGCACCAGCACGCGATTGCGCGTCACTACTACCCACTGGTTTCCGAAGTCGCCTTTTTCATCCAGATCGGTCTGCACCCGGATAAGTTCATCTTCGCCTTCGGGCAAAGCATATTTCAACCAATTCAAACTACCGTTTTGTTCATTATCCAGTAAACGATCCATCATCTGCTCCTGAATCGGACAGCCAGCCCTGCGTTTTAACTCACACCCTTATTCAGACAAAGATCGCGCAACAAGTGTTTCACGACCTTCACTTCAACATCTTTTTTCGCAATCGCTACCGACCCGACATAACCCTCTGCGGGTTCGAGGTGTCGCAGCGTCCAATCATCTATATTGCCTTCTTTTATTCGCAACAATTTTGCTTTGTGTCCCAAACTGACTTCAAAATTTTTTAATGACTGAACAAGACCAGTGCCCACAGCTTTTAGATATGCCTCTTTGCGCGTCCAGCAACAAAAAAAAGCCCGACGCTGTTCTTCTCGCGGCAATGCGCACAACCGCTCGTATTCGCCAGGTGCAAAAAAACGTTTCGCAATGTCTTGCATCTGGCCGACCTTGCGACTGAGATGCTCAACATCAACTCCAATGTCACAGCGCAGAGAAACTGCGATAAGAGCCAGGCCAGCCGAATGGCTCAGATTGAATCGCAATTGGGATTTGTCCCACGGGGATGCCAGAGCGGGTTTGCCGTGTTCACCATAAAAAAAAGCCAGTTCACCTGGCTTACAATCCATGTATTTTGCGAGAATCGCGCGCAGGCATCCGCGTGCGGCAACAAAATGCGCTCGGTGCTTTTCAAAGAGAAACCTGTCGGCACGCATCCACTCATCTGCCGATAGCGTCTCGGCCAATATGTGACCGTCAAATGTCTCGCGCTCTAAATCCACTGCCCAGACATGGGCCGTATCGGTTCGCAAAATATCCATATCTATTGCACTGTCTCAGCGGATTTTATCCCGTCATCCTCAAACACGCCTCATAAGTCTCAAAGCGTTCGCCTTCGGTTTCTTCGGGATCGACCAACTTGAGCCACATCCCCTGATCCTTTTTCTGTCCGCTCAACTGCCTGCGGCTACCCAAATTGGCGGGATCTGCACCGTGCCAGACCACATCGCCATCTTGCAAAAAGATAAATTCATTTCGATACCGGCCAACGATATCTCTTCGCCGATCCTGGTAAAACAGGGCCTGTTCACAGGTGGTGCGACGCCAGCTTTCCACAATTTTCTCGCTGTCTGTACGCTCTGAATCAAACTCGGATAGAGGCGCAGATACCTCGCTCTCAAAATCAATCTCCCTCAGATCAACCGTACCAAAACCGCGCCTGTCTGCGATCAACAAATGGTTGCGGTCGCGCCGAAACGGCGGATTGGGCCAATCAGACGCAGGGTCGTGACCCATCAAATGAGTACCACAAGCATCTGTAGCGGTTACATGGTCACCTGCTAATAACGCATTGCAAATACGCCCCTGTCCGCCCCATTCTCTACCCCATTGTCCGGTTAGTGCATCCACAATATTCAGACAAGGCTGGGTTATCAATCCCAAATCGGGCAATACATAAGACAGGCGGATAAAGTGGTGATAATAGGATCTCACGCGGCCGTGTGGTAGCGTGATTGGAGGCAGGCCAAAAAGATTTTTCATGCAAAGCGTAATCCCCATAAACAGATGATTCTTCATCTTTGCCACAGAAACCACCTCAGATCCTTCAAAACACGCGCTGAGCGTATAGCGGTCAAACATACATCCACCGCCGGGCACGTCATATTGTTTGAACGGCGGCGCGTTTGAATCGACAAACCCCACATCGTATTCTTTCAAAATATGTGCGTAATTAAAATCTTCACCCATCAGATGGTCGCGCGTATAGGGATTGGTATCCGTCGCAATAATTTCCGCACGGGTTCGTTCTCGCAACAAACGCAAAACAGCGCGTGCGACCATGTCATCGACCAACTCGCGCCGCCGTCCCATGTAGTAAATAATGCGATTGTGTAGCTTCATCATATTGAACTTGATCACAATCCGATTGGCTTTCTCCAGCTTTTCCCACGACCGATGCAATGGGTCTGTAATGCGGCGCAACGTCTGGTATATTTCTTCCTCCGACGCCCGCCAATTACAATGCGCCGCGCGAACCTTATAATTTTTTTCTGCCATTCCGACCTCTGTGATTAAATGCGATGATATTAGGACTGTCTTATTGTACCTATAAAAGCGAAAAATGAAAAGAGAAATTGTAGAGTTTTACTTATATTGACTATATCTAATCTCGAACAAACTTCAGGTGGTATTCAAATAGGCACTTTCATGCTCGCCGGATTCGTATCTCAATCGCCTCTTACCCCTCGCGAACTCACCCACTCGCTCACGCACATGGCAGATAGCCTTGTCGTACATCAAAAAGCGCACCGCATCGTCTTTGCCCCGCACATTGCGGGCGTCGCGTTTGCGCCAGATTGGCGTACTGTGTCCCCAGTTTATTCACAATCGGGACATATTGCCTATCTCGATGGCGAATTTTTCAACCGCGTCGCGCTGACTCGCGCTGCTACCTCTGACCCCGAATTTTTGGTTCAGGCTATCACGGGCGAAGGCGAACCCTTGAACCGCATTGATGGTCTTTTTTCCGGCGTGGTTTTCGATACACAGAAAAATGAACTGCATATTATTACCGATCGCTATGGCTTGCGTCCGCTCTACTGGACGCGCCAGGGCAATCGCATTGCCTGGGCGTCTCAGACCAAAGCCTTCCTCGCGCTTCCCGAATTTTCGCCTGTGATCGATCCTATTTCCCGCGACATGTTTTTCTCTACCGGACAATTGCCTTCTGATCGCACATGGCTCAAAGGCGTCGCGCCCGTGCCCGCTGCAACGCAAATGACATTTCGCATCTCCGACGGTAGCCTCACACAGCAGTGCTACTGGTCCTGGGATGAAATTGCTCCCCTCACAGGGCATCACACCCAACGCGAATTGGCACATGAATTGGGCGCGCGTTTTCGCACTGCCGTAGAACAGAGAACCACAGGACGAACTGGTCTCGCCCTCAGCGGTGGCCTCGATTCGCGTGCGATCCTCGCCGCCATGCCCCGCACGCCCAGAACTTTCACGTTCGGGCACCCCGACAGCGCGGATGTTCGCATTGCAGTCCAGGCAGCATCCGTAAAAAACGCGCCACATACCGTCCTGCCCCTGGATGATCAAAATTGGCTCTTGCCGAGAATCTCAGGCGTGTGGTATGCCGATGGCGCACTCGATCTGCTCCATATGCACGGCATTGAACATCTCAAACAACAGAAAGAAGCCTGTGATATCTGTCTCAACGGAGCGGGAGGCGATGGATTGGCAGGTGCTGGCCATCTATTTCCCTCCAACAAATTCTCCGCGTACCTGAAAAATAAGCTACACATTCGGACGGATCGCAACACGACCCAACACCTCAAAACTGCATTTAGTAAAGTGGGATCGGCACATGCTTTTTACATAGACTGGCGCATGCGCGGATTCACCCTGCACGGCCCCCGTCTGGGACTTTTGCACGGGCTCGAATACCGCTTGCCATTTCTCGACAATCAGGTGCAGGAATTTCTCTATTCTATTCCCCTGCAACAAAAAGCCAACAATCGTCTCTACCGACAAATGCTTCTCCATACCTTTCCCGAATATTTTAAAAATATTCCCTATCAGGCCACGGGATTACCCATATCCCATTCACCCTGGACCGTCAAAATCCTGCGGAGGCTCACCCGATTGCACAATCCCACGCCCCAGACCTTTGCCGATTACGCAAATTGGTTGCGCCAATCGCCGGGTAAAAATTTGTGCGACCATCTTCTCTACAACACATCTAACACCTCCAAACTCTGGCAACGCCACCTCGCGGGTGAAGACCACACAATCGTCCTGAGCCGCTATCTGACCTATCAACTCTATCTCATCCAACTCTTTGACGGCAAATACCGCACATCAGAAGAAGTGACTGAACTATTGAAAATTACCCCATAAAGAAAAACTGCCGTCCAAAAAATATCTGGAGGCAGTTTCTTTTTTCTGTCAATATTGTAGCACATTACGCAACTATGCAGGTGCAAAAATCTTGACCTCTTTCTCTATTCGATCAGCCAGTGTCATTTTGGCTTTCTCTATTTCATAATGTGTTTGAATGCCTATCCAAAATTCAACAGACATACCAAAATAACGAGCAAGTCGGAGTGCTATATCTGCACTAATCCCCTTTTCTTCGCGAATTATTTGGTTGATTCTCATTGCGGGAACGCAAATATCACGAGCAAGCCGGTCGCAACTGATTCCCATTGGCTTTAAAAATTCTTCTTGCAAAATCTCACCCGGATGAATGGGGGGCCTGTCTCTCATAATATCACCTCAATGATAATCGACGATTTCAACAGCATAAACACCATCTTCATTCCATTCAAAACAAATTCGCCACTGATCATTTATGCGAATACTGTGCTGTCCTCTTCGATTGCCTTTCAAAGCCTCTAATCGATTAGATGGTGGTACACGCAAATCGTTTAAATTTGTCGATTGGTGAAGTAAAATCAATTTGCGTTCAGCAATGTGGTGAATATTCTGTGGCAATTTTTTGGAAAAACGACCATTAAATATTTTTTCAGCCTCTTTATCCTTAAATGTCCTGATCATATAAAAAATTAACCTTACAGGATAATATTGTCAACCGTTGTTATTTCGTTTTTTCATCACCACTCTTTCTTCCAGAACAACCCCACCGATCCTCGTCTGCGTCGATTCTCCTCTTCTATCTGACTCGCTTCCAATATCACTTCTGGCCAGATCTCAAACTCCATCGCCACTTCATAAGCCGTGCTCGAAAAATCCTTTGCATAACTCATAAACAACCTGTTCCCAATATACTTACCCAACCGAATCCTGGAGAAAATGCCCTCGCCAAAGTCGATCTCCACCACATCCAGACTCAATTTTTGCCCAATGTGCCGCCCCAGGCGATTTGCAACAACCCCCGCAAACAGATCCAGGGTGTGCTCGCGAGAAAACTTAAATTGGTCAGCGGGTCTGCCAGTCAACAGCAGGGAGGCAATATCCCCCACATCCTCTCCATCAAACGAAATCTGCGGATACGTCAATGTCCCCCCTACTGTGACAATAATATCGACAGGCTCAGACCCAGTGCGCACGCGCGTCTCGGCGCGAATGTCCAGGTCGGGGTTCCACTCGGGTCTGCCCTGAAATTGAACCTCGCCCTGTGTAATACGCAAGCGGTGGTTTTGCCAGATGTAATTGCCCCGGCGACTCGACATCGTGCCGTAAATACGCGAATCTTCGCGATTTTTTATTATATCCAGGTCACCTCCAATTTCCACCTCAAAGACCGGGTCGCGCAACCACACCTGTCTGTCAGCAGACACTTGCAGGCGTATTTCCGGAGCCATCAGAAATGGTGGCATCTCTGTGCCCGATTCTTCGAACAATTCCGTCAAGCGAATATCTGCCTGTTTCGTCGTCAGGCTCGGTACTCCGAGTAATTCCGCCAGGCGAATCTCAGCCTGTTTCATCGCCAACTTGCCCTTAACATTGTTGCCCTGCGGCGTTCCCTCAATCTGCAATTGCCCATCTGTTATGATTTGTAATTCGGGGCGAGCAACCGGTTCAAAATCGCGAAATTGTGCAGATAAATTCCATCTGCTCGGCAAAAAACCCTCAAGCGTTATATCGCCGGAAAGATTCGCCGAATTCCCAATCGCAAGACTGTCAATCTGAATTTTCCCGTCGCCAAACACAGCACGCCCCGAAACAGGTGTGTAAGACCGATGCAGATCGGGCAGGTGGAACGTCCCATCTCGAATTTCGATTACCCCTCGGATATCCGGTTGCTCAAAACGGCCGCGTCCTTCCAGATCGAAAGATAACATCCCAGAAATTCCCTCAGCCACATCGAAAAACGCGTTTGGCACTGTGCCAAATCTCAATCTCTCGGATATTTCTCTCCCGACCAATTCCGTTTTTTTATCCACTGTGTTCTGGCGTGTCTTCAACGCGATCCCCTCAGACCGAGCGCGCAGGCGCATATCACCTGTACCTGTAATGGGAAAACTGCCCAACAGTGTCAGGACTTCATCTCTATCGGGTACGACTTTCACCTCAAAATGTATCCTATCATTGCCCAGAGACATCTCTCCTGTGGCACTATCGAACCCCACATTCGATATCTTGCCCTTTGCAAGAGCGAATTGAAAGAAAATAAGGGGATCAGTCAATGTACCCGCAAAAAGCACTTCACCATTGAGAATACCCCCCATATCTGAAGCACCCGCCAGAAATGCCCAGGGCCGCAAATCCAGATCTTTCAACAACACCTCTACGGTCGCCTGAAAGCCCTGTTGATCCCGCGCGACCAGACGCCCCGCTGGCCCAGAAAGCACCAGATGTTCAATGTGAACGCCGTGGGATGACGAATACGCGAATTGCACGGGTCCCTCGTTATGCAGCACGACCTGATCAACCTTAACGTACAGCGAATCCATCGCTACCTGGAAGTGGTCTTCTTCTTGCCCTGCGCGTCCCCGAAAAAGCACATGGTTATCTACCTGCTCGCCGCTACCTAACAAAAATGATGTTTCGCCACGATTGTACGCGGCATTAAAAAAAACCGCCCGCAACGCCCGTTCACCCCAGGTCAAGCGATCCACCTTCAAGGTGACAGTACCCGAATCTGGGCGCGTCCATTGCGTCTCAATCGCAACATTTTGAAGCGGAATACCCTCAACCACAAGGCTATCTGCGCTGCCTTGTGCAGAAAAACCGGGCGCATCCAGCGTTCCCGACCATGTGCCCGATAGAGCCAGCGTTCCCGACAAATCCACATCAATCACCTCACCTATCGCCTCTGAATCCTGTACATCCATCAGCCATTGGCCCTCAGAATGCCGATCAATATGCCCCTGAGTGGAAAATACCCCACCTGTGCCCGACAGATCAGCGCGAATATCAGACCTCCCCTCAGAATTGACCAGCGCAGAAACGCTAAAACTGTCTGCCGCAGCATTCCCCGCAATATTCCCCGCCAATCCAACGTTCAAATCGCCACCCGCGATGCCATTTACATTACCCGTAAGCGTCAGCAATGTGCCCCACCTGTCTGTATCTGTCAAACGAGGTAACGCGACCTCTGCCTGGATATTCCCCGCAATAGCCGGTTTGTCTCCTTCAAAATGCAATTGCCCATTTCCAGTGACGCGCGTTCCCCAATCCTGCAATTGTGTCTCAAAATGATCGATAAAAAGCCGTTGATCTACATATCTCGCACCATCAATACGCCCCGTCGCCGGACCGACTTTTTTGGGTACACCGGGTAAATGTTCAGCATATAGATCGCGAAATCGCATTTCCCATTCGCCATTCCAGGTGGTCAACCGCGCATTCCCATTGCCCACTATATTGCCACTTGGTCCATTAGCGGTGACTTGCGTTTGCAACAGGTCATTTGCCAAATTGACGGCAAAACGCACGGAATCGAATTGCGCATCTCCAAACTGTACGCGCCGAAAAACACCCTCGGCAACGGCACTCTCCACGCCAGAGGAATTCACTGCTAAAGAGAGGATCCCGTCCAGACTTGTACTGATACGGGGTAAATCAGTATCAGATCCTGTGTATCCCAATGAGATGAGATCATTGGTCTCGATCTCAAAAATCGCATCTCCTCGCACTGTAAACGGCGCAATTCCCAGGAGGCCATTAAACGCAACTGAAGCTTCTTCATATTTCACAACAAATTCTGTGACAAGGGATTGCAGACTTCCCTTCACATTTCCTCGCATCTGCATCGCGCGTGTGGGTAGATCGATCAGGGGGCTGAGATCTGCCAGCCATAGAGAATCGGCTTCCACAACGAGATCCACCTCGGGATTATCCAATTGCCAAACCCTGCCGCGCAGCAAAATGCGAGAGCCGTGGGTGTGCAACGCCACGTCATTCAGTCGCAAGTTACCGGCCTGTAAAATGGCAATACCAGATAGATTGGTCACCTCCAGTGGCGGATCGAATTGCACCGAACGAAAACGCTCCAGGATCAAACGACACTCAGATTCTCCCGCGAAAATAGCACCCTTTAGCGCGATATCGCGCACCTGTGTACCATCAACCAAGACATTGGCATCCGCAATCTCCAGCGACTCGATATCTAAATCCAGGGGGGGAGGTGCATCCCATATCGGCGTCTCGGTCTCTTCATCAGAAGCATCAAGTCGCATCTCGATTCCCGACAACCGCAGCCGATGAATCACAACTTTTCCTGTAAGCAGATTCCAAAAACTGTACGTCACATTGAGCGTATCCACCCGCGCCATATCTCCGATCTGCACATCAACGATGCGACAATCACCCAGCGGATTGCCTTGAATCTCACCAATCAGACAAACCTCATCCCCTTGCCGGGACAGGGCGCGCTGCGCCAAATCGCGCAAGATACCATTGGCATAGCCTCCCGTGATGAGCATCGCCCCTATTGCCAGCACAATGCCAGCGCCGACCAGAATCCAGATTATTGATTTCGCTCGCCTGTTCATCTTAAATGGTCCCTATCTGCGTTCATCCCTGTTTTCACAGGGACATGTCTGTGGATTCAAAACGCCTGTCCCAAACTGATGTGATACTGAATGCGTTTCTCCACAATACTATCATCTGACAAGCGGTAGCCCACATCAAATCTCACGGGGCCAACCGGACTCAAATATCGAAGTCCCGCGCCCACAGCGTACTTGAGCGATCCGAGGTTAAACGCACCCGCTTTCGCATCGACATTGCCCACATCTATAAAAACGGCTGTACCTATCGAAAAAAATATCTGCGTTCTAATCTCCAGGCTCATTTCCATACGGCTCAAACCGCCCGTTGGCTCGCCCTGATGGTCTTTTGGACCCAGTTCATTCAATCTCCATCCCCTCACACTATTGAGTCCTCCTGCAAAAAACCGCTCAACATTGGGCACGCCGCCCGCCTTGCCCAGTTCAAAAATTATACCGCCCTGCACGCGCAGTGCCAGCACACTTCGCAAAGGCATGCGGCGGAACCATCGCCCCTCTGCTGTCGCCTGCAAAAATTCGCCATCAGACCGGAGAAATCGCCCGCGTTCGCGCAGGGTGAATTGTGCGAGCATCCCCGATTGCGGATCAAAAATATCGTCGCGCGTGTCCATGAGCAATCCGACCTTCATCTCGGCAAACGCGCTATCGGCTGAAAAATCTACCACGCCACTGCTGAACTGAGCGATTACATCTGTGGCCCTCGTAAGATTTCTCTCGAGAGATATATTGCCCCCCAGCTCTTCCTGGACAAATGTCGCCTGTCGTTCACGCTGTACAAACCCACCGATATTCAACCAATTGCGACTGCCCCTGAAATGCGCCTGCCGCAGGCCGATAACCGCTTCCCTGTTCTTTCCGGAAACGCGTCCAGACAGCTTAAACTGACGGAAGTCTCCTCCAAAATTGCGATGCGTCCACGCGCCCGAGGCCCACAAGTCTTCATCCGTGTCGTATCCCGTGCCCACGCGCAACGTGCGAAAAGGGCGTTCGGATACGCGCAAAGCTACATCCACCCGGTTGTCGTGCGCCACGCTATCTGCCAATCCCAACGCCACAGACCGAAACACTCCCGCACGATAGAGCAGGTACTGGCTGTTTTGCAATGCCTCTTCGCTAAATTGATCACCCGGCTTAAATGTGAGACCGCGCAAGATGGTATTTTCCGCCATGGCTTCGTGCCCCGATATTTGCACAACGCCCACGCTGCATACAGGGCCAGGTACAAGTTTTAGAACGAGTTCGGCTTGTTGTGCCACAATCGTCGTTTCGACCTTGGCTCGCGCAAACGCATAGCCTTTGTTCCGCAACTCGCTTACGACCTGTGACACGCCCTTGTTCACGAGATCGCTCGATAGCGGCTTGCCCTCGAGCTGTCCAAAAGCGTTCTCGATATCTTCACCGCCGATTACTGACGCCCTGGAAATCCGCGTCAAGGGTCCCTCTGCAATATGTATTTCCAGCCCAATCTCATCTGCACTAAGTTGCTCAATAGTCGAATACACCGATACTGCCAAATATCCCCGATCGCGGTAATATGTTCGCAACTTTTCCAGATCAGAGACAAGAGTCAAAGGATCGTATCTGCGCGCATGGACCAGGGGCAAAAAATCGTACCACGGCGAGGCGTGCGTGATCATCGACGCTTTCAGTTCCCCTCCCCAAATCGCTTGATGACCCGAAATGTGCAGCCATCTCACAATGGGGTCATCAGATAAAGTTTCCCCATGAGCTGGCACAACAGCCATCAGAACAATCAGTATAAAACAGGTCCTCAATCTGACAAAGAGGACCTTTAGGTAATAAATGTAATTCATTCTGTCACAATAAGTCATGAGAATTATGTATCTTTTCATCCATGAGATCTATATTTCTCCAACCCGATGCAATTTCAGCAAATTGGTCTCGGCCCGCGCCGTGATGGGCGCACCGGCCAGAATCACCAGCGTATCTCCGAAACGCACATTGCCCTCAGAGAGCAAACGCGCTTCAACTTCCGCTACCATGCGATCCGTATCGTCGATCAGCGTAATTTGACGAGGTTCAACGCCCCAGCACAAGCACAACCGACGACATATTCGCGCGTTGGGCGTAAACGCAATAATCGGCGTGCGCGGTCTGCGTTTTGAAATTAGACGCGCAGTAGATCCCGACTGGGTAAATGCGACAATGGTTTTGGGAGATACCGCAGTTGATACCGCAGCGGCGGCTTGCCCTATCGCATCCGGAAAAGAGAGCGAATCCAGATTCAAAATTGGCGGAGCCAATTCTACACTCGCTTCGGCCTTTTCAATAATCCGCGCCATCATTTGCACGGTTTGAACGGGATATTTGCCAATCGCAGTCTCGCCAGACAGCATGACCGCATCGGTGCCGTCAAAAATCGCATTGGCCACATCTGACGCCTCGGCGCGCGTGGGTCGTGGGTGATCGGTCATCGACTCCAGCATCTGCGTAGCCGTAATCACGAATACCCCTGCGCGGTTGGCCGCCGAAATCACGCGCTTCTGGATCACTGGCACGTCTTCAGGTGATAATTCCACGCCCAGATCGCCCCGTGCAACCATTACGCCGTCGGCAACATCGAGGATATCTTCGAGGTGATCGACGGCTTCGGCGCGTTCCAGCTTTGCGATAACGGGGATCTCCTTTTCTGCCCGTTCAATAATATGTTGAACCTCTCGCACATCGTCGGGTTCCCGCACAAAAGACAGCG
Organism: Candidatus Latescibacterota bacterium; assembly: GCA_965205975.1. GTDB lineage: Bacteria > Latescibacterota > UBA2968 > UBA2968 > UBA2968 > VXRD01. The sequence goes on along the minus strand of OZ242195.1, from coordinate 1,375,019 downwards.
CAATATAATCCACGCCCAATTCAATGCCCAGATCCAGATCCTCTCGGTCTTTGGTCGTCAGAGAAGGCGCGCTGACCTGTACACCGGGCAAATTGATGCCCTTATTGGATTTTAATAGCCCACCCACCACAACTTCACACACAACATCCGAACGATAGACTTCTCGCACCATCAACTCAATATGCCCGTCATCGAGCAATATGCGGTCCGCGGGTTTCACATCTCGGGGTAATCTCGCATAAGTTGTCGATACGCACTCGGCATCGCCCGGCACTTCGCGGGTCGTCACCGTCAGCCTGTTGCCTTCTTCCAACTCAATCGGATCCTCTGCGAGTTTCCCCACCCGCATTTTGGGACCCTGCAAATCCTGTAAAATGGCGATACTGCGCTGCATGTTATCCGCAATCTGCCGAATGCGCCCAACATTTTCGGCGTGTTCCTCCCGTGTCCCGTGTGAAAAGTTGAGCCGAAAAACATCCACCCCTGCCCCAATCAGTTGCTCTATCACGCGCTCAGATGAACTCGCAGGACCCAGTGTACTCACAATTTTCGCTCTGCGCATTGTTTATGCCTTTTCGTTTTCCGTCCGATGCATTAAAGCTCTTTGAGTGTTCCCTTCTCTTTTTCTTTTTTAGATTCAGCGATTAGAAAATCCAATTTTCCCGATTTCGAATCTGCCTCAATCTGTTTATCCCATTTGTCCCAATCTTTTTTATTTGCCGACTTGATTGCCTCTATATTTGACACAGGTCACCTCCTTTATTTTCTCAATAATACGACGCTCAGTCAAACACATCAAATGTTTTTCAAAAAAAATAGTTTAGAAAAAATAAAAAATCCCCACAAAATCAATAGAAGTTGTGGGGCTAAATAGCTGGTGGACGGATATATAGATAGAATACTTTCAGCAAAACTCCTTCCCTAACTGATAGGCTCGTGTGAGATTCTTAAGCCTCATGCTCTCTCCTCCTTCTACCGTACCTCCCAACACAACCATATCCGTCTGTGCCACGCCTATTTCAGGACGAAGGCGATCATTGAGATAGATACATCGCATACTCTCCAAAATACCGGTTTCTTCAAGATGCTCAAGTGTGTGACCCACAGTACACAAGACCAACGCACTATCAATCTCGAGTCCAGATATCGCATATTCCTCATCCTCATACACATACGTATATCCACAGACACAGACCCGATCAAACCATCCCTTCAATTTTGCCGGACCATCACTCCACCAATTTGAAAAAATAAATACCAGACTATCAGCCTTCTCGATCTTTGCATGTTCATCCTGCACATCCGGTGGAACGGGCAATTCTGGACGATTGCCATACACATTCATCTCCCGGTTGTATTCATCCAGACTCATATCAGTCCTGAAATCCATTTTGTATAAATCGCCTATCTCATACGAGTGGCCTCCATCCCCCAACCCACGACAGAACTCTGCCAGCACATCACCCGTAAAAGATCGCCTACTCGGATGAGCGAAGACGACGTAAACATGCATGCTGTTTTCCTGCTGTTTTTCGTTTACTTTTTGTAGCGTGTACGCTACATTCTAAATATGAACGTATTTCCCAGAACGGTACGAAATTATGTTTCACTTCAAGGGCGCGTGCCCTTTGAGGATTGGTTGCTATCTCTTCGAGATAGAAAAGCACGAGCGATCATTCGCAACCGAATTAATCGCGTGCGATTGGGCAATATGGGCGATGCCGAGCCTGTAGGTGAGGGCGTATTTGAACTGAGAATCCACTATGGTCCAGGGTACCGCGTGTATTATGGAGAATTTGAAAGAGTGGTTGTAATATTGCTCTGCGGTGGTACTAAACGCTCACAACGCCGCGACATTGAACGCGCCAAAATGTATTGGCAGGATTTGAGGAGCCGTAGCCATGACTAAAAAACAGGTTTTGAAACACACGGTCAGTTACGAAGAGGGACTGATAAAATCTCTCAAAGACCCCGAAGAAGCTCGGGCTTATCTGGAGGTCGCACTGGATGAGTGTGAGGCAAGTGGTGAGACTGATGGGCTGTTATTAGCCTTGCGCGATGTCACCCAGGCACAAGGTGGTGTTGGTGCATTGGCAGAACGCGCCGGACTGAACCGCGAACATCTCTACCGCGTGCTTTCAAGTCGCAGCAAACCGAAACTCGATAACCTGATGGCCATTATCTCCGCGCTGGGATTTCGGTTGAGATTAGATTGTATCAAGTTGTAGCACAGGACAGCGGGAAAGGCAATCGAATGCACAACTTATTCTCGCCCAGATAGTTAGCACAATCAATTGATTTTGTGGGACTAAAGATTGGTGGGCAAAAATCTGGTAAAGTCCAAAGACTTGTTCCACGACGATCAGAATGCCCGATTTGCATCAACGTCGAGTCCCGCGGTCTTCAACTCTCCCACGAGTTTCATCCTCCATGCGCCCGATTCATCAAAGGGAATATATAACACACCGTCATAGTCGGAAGGTGTCTCGACATTCTCCTTTTTTAACGCACAAACTCGCTGGCGGCCTAACTTGCCCATAAAATATCCAAATTCAAAAATGACATTTTGGCGTGCGCGTGGCTTATGAGACTGTTCTTCGTCTGCCAGGCCACCAGTATCGTCCGGGGTGAGGAGAGCAATTGCGAATGCAACCTCAGCATGTTGTTCAAACTTCTCAATAATCGTTTGCCCTTGGTCGGGTTCTTCATGAAGGATAATAGGCTTTAGCCCGAGTCGCTCGATAAATCGAGCGACGATTTCTTTCGTGCCGTCGTCGCGTCCATGAATTATGAAAACATCACGCAGGTGTTCTGGACTTGTTTTATTATCTGATGTTGAAACTCCGGCGGCTAATGAGTCATCCTCCCAATACTCCTCGACCTCTTCAATCATTGATTGCAAAACGGAAGTAGCCTGCTCTAGCCCGCTGATATACCACCACTGATAGTCTGATTCTGAGGTTGCTATTGGTGATACGTAGTCGATTGAGGTGAAGTCTCTCACATGACGGGAGTTCTCTTCAAACGTGTTGGCAATGGCAATTTCGGTGTTACGGTGTCAACAGGTTGTCAGGTCCCCAAATACCAATGACAATCGTCGCGATATAGTGAAGAAGAAGATAGCCACCAAGCATCAGAACAGATAAAAAAGCCAGCCTTCGAGTAGTGTCCGCTTCCTGTTTTTGAATGGCTTGTTCATATTCGGCTTTTTGGTCAAAATCTGTTATTTCTCCAATAACACTATCGTCGTCCAATTGAATTTCTTTATCTGGTTTATCTGCCATAAATCAAAATGCTCGGCTAAACGTGAGATAACGATTTCTTAAGCTAATGATTGCAAATGAGGAATGACAACGACGCGTTCTTCACCTGTGTCGGGATTGCGTAACGTGATTTCAGAAAAGCCTTGCTTCGCCTGGGTTTGAAGAGCACGACTGATTCGCAAAGATTCACGAACAGTATCAGCCATCGAGTTATAGTTACCCTCTGCGGTCATAACTTCCAGGGCTTTTAAACTCCGCTCATCAAATGTAAAACCAACACGCTTGCTTTTTGCCATGACGGTCCTCCTTTTGTATGTACAAATAAACATACGATGTGATGTCATATTTGTCAACTATAGTATGCTTAAATATATACTATTTCTTGCATCTCTGATCTGGTTAAATAGAGCATTCCGCAAGCCAAATACACAAGGTGTCCCGCTTTCGGCTGGATCTGTGACCCAAAATTTGAACCAGTTATCAGGCTAATTTACACTAAGGGTCAGCCGTGATATTTCTCATAAGAATGGCCTGCACCACTTCTTGTGGCGTCTGGTAGCTCAAGGCAGAATGCCTTCGATCTTGATTGTAATACGTCATTTGTTGCCCAATCACACAGATAAGTTCTGTCAAAGATTCTGCGTGCATAATCAAAGTCTTGTTTTCCGTCTTAAAACGTCCCCAAAAGGACTCTATCCACGGATTATCTTTTGCCCCATTCATCGCAAAAGAAATCCCTGCACGTTCTTCAATCAACACACGATGTAACCAGTCGTATGAGGTATAAACCGAATCGCGGTCGTGATGGATGAGGATGTCAGACAGTCTCCTGTCCAAACAACTCAGGTTGTTTTGTAACTGATCCAAACAATAAATCGCCAGGTCACGGTTGCGATGTGCGCCCACGCCAAAGCCTGCGATCCACCTGGTGTGGATGTCCAAAAACGCCATTAACCACGCTTTTTTCTGTCCTTGGCAATAGAGCAATTCTGTAAAGTCGGTGCAAAAGACTCGCAAGGGATCAACGGTGCGGTTCTGAACTAAATTGGCGTCTTGTCCCACTTGGCTTATCAGCTTCAATACCGGATTCTTGCCGCGTTTTGGCAGATGACGAGGTAAGTCTAACTCATACGTTGACAATATCTTACGCAACCGCTTATGATTGACCACGATGCCAGCACGCGCTATCAGGTCTTCCTTGATGCGACGATACCCATAATCGGGGTGATGCCGGATTGTGGTGACGATCTCAGCCTTTATCTGTTCATCTGCCTGAGAACAAGAGGCCCGACCACGACGATAGGCAAGCGTCCCTTTCGACAAGCCTAAGGCACGGCAACACATATTTAGACCATACCTGCCTTTATGCTTTTCGACCAGTTCTACTTTGTCTGACACGCTCAACGGTTGCCTAAAAAATTTTTGAGCAAGGCCAGTTCGACTTCTTTCTGACCTAACAGGCGCTCCAGATCAGACACACGCGCTTCATACGTCTTGACGGTATCATTGGTAGAGAAAATCTCTGCACCACTGTCTATAAACTGACGTTTCCAGTTTGACAGACTTACGGGATGCACACCGTAAGCGCGAGCGATTTCTGCATCCTCTTGTGTAATGGTTCAAAGTAAATTGGAATTTTGGGTGTTGTAGTTAAGCTACAAATGGGCAACGGGTTTGACGGCTCTGAGTTGGGCACGCAAGCATTTTGCTTGCGCCAACTTGCGTTTTCGTTCTCGAAAAATAAGTGGTGCTCGACCACACAGTTTATCAACAGGCGCGATATACCCGATGCTGGCGTGGTATCTCTTGTGGTTGTAATGCGCGACAAATCTGGCAACCACTTCTCGCGCCTCCTCCAAATTCGTCGGTGTTTTGGGACGAATACACTCGCGCTTGAGCGACTGGTGCCACCGCTCGATCTTGCCATTGGATTGCGGATAAAACGGCGAAGTGCGCACATGGGTCATCCCGCAGTGTCTGATAAAGGACTTGAAGGCAAGGGCAATAAACTGTGGACCATTGTCCGAGATGATACGCGGCCTGACGTTGGGGAACTTTTCTCTGCCTCTTTGAATAATGATCTCGACATCTGCTTCTCGCATCGCTTCTCGAATCTCAAAATGGACGAGAAAGCGACTATAGCCATCTAAAAGGGCACATAAGTAGTAGAAGGTCCCGCAGATATTCAAATAGGATACATCCACATGCCAGTGCTGGTGTGCCCGTGTTGGCTGGTCAAATCCTGTCCCCTTCTTTGAGACCTTTTTTAAAGTTCGACTAAGCAGATCGGCGCCTTTGAGCACGCGATACACGCTACTGGGTGAAACAGCTACAACATCTTCATCTATCATCTGATACGCCAAACGACGATACCCCTGGTCGGGGTGCGCTATGGCATAAGTGATAATGGCTTGCTTCTCCCAGTCCAAGAGCCAGGAACTCTTGGGCAGTGACCCATAAGTGCCATTGGGCGCACCATACCGGGCTTTCCAGTCATAATATGTGCTTGTAGATAACCCTAATAAGGATAAAAACTGACCGATAAAGATACCGGTTTGCTTGTGCCAATGGACCACAAAATCAATCACCGCATCGCGAATGACCCTCGAAATCGGACGTTGACTCAGGTCTCCCCAAGACTTTTTTTTAGAAAAATGTGCTCTTCCATCAGTTCTGACAACACTTCGTTCTTTGTTGCCAATTTGGCCTCTAAGACAGCAATCTTTCTCGCCTGCTGTTTCTCATGCACACTCTGCTTTGGCGCAAAGGCTGAGGTACCTTGCTCGAAAAACACCTTCTGCCACTGGTAGAACATCGTCGGGTGAATCCCGTGTGCATCACACAAATCTGACACGGGCACGCCATCTAACAGATGACGACGCAAAATCGACACCTTCTCTTCGGGAGAATATTGCTTACGCTTCTTCGACATGGACTCCTCCTTGGGGACAGCCCAATTTATAGCTTATCAATGCACCACAAAAGTCCATTTCTATCTGAAGCATAACACCAAGTCTTGCCATCTATTCTCTTCTCAATGGCTGCTACTTGACCGAAGCTATCAATATGCTCTTGCCATTCTGGGAATGATGAATTGAGACGAGACTCAATATGGCTCCAAAGTATCTGAATTGTCTCACCGCGATGTCGTGCATCCGCTAATTTCTGATAAAATACAGGGTCTGAATCCCTGGACGCTTTTCGCCTTGTATCAAAATCTGCTTTCGCTCTCTCAAGATATATCTCAATTTCTGCTTGATGAGCAAGATAGAACGCAATAGCTCCATAGACCTGTTCAAGTGTCAGTGCGGGAAGCGATTGGGCAATACTCTCAGGAGATTGTCCATCTAAAAATGAATAAACGATGGTATCCAGCGAGACCCGGCTATTCGCAATCCAATAGCCTTCATCTCGCCACTCAACATAAGCCTTGTTCATATTCTCGTCTTTCATCTGCGTTTATCTGCGTACATCTGCGGATACTACTTATACCCCAAATTCGGCACCAGCCAGCGCTCCATCTCCGCCTTATGCATTCCCTTCCGCCGTGCGTAATCGGCCACCTGATCCGCGTTGATCTTGCCCACGGCGAAATAGCGCGCATCGGGATGTGCGAAATACCAGCCGCTGACCGAAGCCGCTGGAGACATCGCAAAATTCTCCGTCAACCGAATATCCGTCTCTTTCTCAACCCCGAGCAAATCAAACAAAGTCTCCTTCTCCGTGTGATCCGGGCAAGCGGGATAACCGGGCGCAGGGCGAATACCGCGATATCTCTCCCTGATCAAATCCTCATTGCTCAACGCCTCATCCAGACCATAGCCCCAATCTCTCCGCGCCTTTGCGTGCAAACACTCGGCAAATGCCTCAGCCAGACGATCCGCTATAGCCTGAAGCAAAATGGCATTGTAATCGTCCAGCGCGTCCTTAAACGCCGCAGCTTTTGCGTCAACACCCAAACCCGCAGTCACGGCAAATGCCCCGATATAATCCGTATATCCGGCTGGCGCGACAAAATCGGCCAGTGAAAAATATGGTCCCCCCCCGCGTTTTTCTTGCTGCTGGCGCAACATCGGCAACCGCGCCCGCTCGGCATCTCTGTGCTCGTTCTCAAACACCACAATATCGTCCCCATCGGTATTTGCAGGGAAAAATCCGTACACAGCCTGTGCCTTGAGCCATCCCTCATCGGCAATCGCCTGAAGCATCGTCTGCGCATCGTCGAATAATTTGCGCGCCTCTGCGCCCTTGTGAGGATCATTTAATATCTTCGGATAACTGCCCCGCAACTCCCAGGCATGAAAAAACGGTCCCCAGTCGATAAACTCGACCAGTTGAGAAATTGGGAAATCGCGCAAAGCCTGAACATCTGTAAAACTCGGCCTGGGAAGATCAATCTGTGTCCAATCAAACGTCTGGCGACGCGCCAGTGCATCCGAGTACGAAATAAGCGGCCTTTGAGAAATATTAAACTCCGCCAGTGCCCGCTGCTGCGACTCGCGATTTGCCTGCACATACTCGTCGCGCTGCTCTGTGTTCAACAGCGTACCCACCACGCCTGTTGCGCGTGAAGCATCCTTCACATGCACGGTTGCATAATCGTAAACCGGCGCAATTTTTACCGCCGTATGCTTGCGGCTCGTGGTCGCTCCCCCAATTAAAAGGGGTACGTCAAACGCTTCGCGCTGCATCTCCCCTGCAACGTGGACCATCTCATTGAGCGACGGCGTAATCAAACCGCTCAACCCGATGATATCGACCGCCTTTTCGCGCGCAACTTTCAAAATGCGATCCGCGGGCACCATCACCCCCAGATCGATCACCTCGTAATTATTGCACCCCAAAACCACGCCCACAATATTCTTGCCAATATCGTGTACATCCCCCTTCACCGTCGCCATCAGAACCTTACCCCGCGCCCCGCCGCCTGCTTTATCATCCTCCATCAAAGGCTCGAGATACGCCACCGCCTGCTTCATCACGCGCGCTGTTTTGACCACCTGGGGCAAAAACATTTTGCCTGCGCCAAACAAATCGCCCACCACATTCATCCCATCCATCAACGGACCTTCAATCATCTCCAGTGGTTTGTACTTCCCAAGTGCCTCCTCCAGATCCTCTTCCAGATGCTCTGACTGCCCGTGCAACAGCGCGTGCTTCAAGCGATCTTCAACCGCCCCCTGTCGCCATGCATCGTCTTTTTCACGGCTCTTGCCCTCTGACCGCACTGACTCGGCAAAATCCACCAGCCGTTCCGTTGCATCTTCCCGCCTGTTGAACAACACATCTTCGATCAGCACGCGCAAATTTTCGGGGATTTCCTCATACACCATTAACTGTCCGGCATTGACAATGCCCATATCCAGCCCCGCTTGAATGGCGTGATACAAAAAAGCCGCGTGAATCGCCTCCCGCACATAATCATTGCCCCGAAAAGAGAATGAAATATTGCTCACGCCACCACTCGTTTTCGCGCCCGGGCACAAATCTTTGATCTGCTTCACTGCCTCGATAAAATTGACTGCATAACCGTTATGCTCTTCAATACCCGTTGCAACGGTCAGAATATTCGGATCAAAAATAATATCCGATGCATCCATCCCCACATCTTCTGTCAAAATGCGATATGCACGCTGGCAAATCCGCACCTTATCTTCAATCGACGTCGCCTGCCCCTTCTCATCAAACGCCATTACCACAACCGCAGCACCATAGCGCAACACGGTTTCTGCCTGCGACTTAAAAACCGCCTCGCCCTCTTTCAAACTGATGGAATTGACAATCGCCTTGCCTTGCACACATTTTAACCCTGCCTCGATCACTTCAAAATCGGAACTGTCAATCACGATTGGCACGCGCGCAATATCGGGTTCGCCCGCAATCAGCTTTAAAAACGTCGCCATAGCATCTTTTGAATTGAGCAATCCCTCGTCCATATTGACATCAATCATATTCGCGCCACCGACCACCTGCTCTCGCGCAACTGCCAGTGCCGCCGCATAATCACCCGTTTTGATCAACCGCGCAAAACGTCGCGACCCCGTTACATTGGTGCGCTCGCCAATCATAATAAAATTGGAATCCGGATAAATAATCATCGGCTCCAAACCGCTAAAGCGCGACACAGAAGGCCGCTCGGGAATTTTTCTCGGTGCCTTATCGGATACAGCCTCGGCAATCGCAGCGATATATTCGGGCGTAGTGCCACAGCATCCGCCCACGATATTGAGCCAACCCTGCGCGGCAAAATCGCCCAAAACACCCGCCATATGCTCCGGAGAATCATCGTATTCCCCAAACTCATTGGGCAACCCCGCATTGGGATAACAACTCATAAACGCCGGTGCAAAATGCGACAAAGCCTCCACATAAGGTCGCATTTCCCGCGCACCGAGAGCGCAGTTAATCCCCACACTCAAGGGTTGTGCGTGCGCCATCGACAACCAGAATGCCTCTATCGTCTGTCCGGATAACGTGCGTCCACTTTGATCGGCCACTGTGCCAGAAATCATCACGGGCACTTTTATACCGTAATCCGAGAAATAACGCGACACAGCAAATAGCGCGGCTTTTGCCGTGAGTGTATCAAACACCGTCTCCACCAGGATTATATCCACTCCCCCTGCCATCAAACCCTCAATCTGCGCGTAATACCCCTTGACAACATCTTCAAAGGTGTGCGTGCGAAAAGCCGGGTCATTCACATTGGGCGACAGCGAAAGCGTACAACTCGTTGGTCCCAGAGCACCCGCAACAAATCGCGGCTTGTTCGGATTTTGTCTTGTTACCTCATCCGCTGCTTGTCGCGCAACGCGAGCGGCTGCCACATTCAGATCGTAAACTCGGTCCTGAAGCTGGTACTCCGCCATTGAAATCGGCGTGGCATTAAACGTATTTGTCTCGATAATATCCGCTCCAGCATCCAAAAAACGCCGATGAACATCCGCGATCAAATGCGGCTGCGTCAGACACAAGAGATCGCTACACCCCTTCACATCAACGGAATGATCGACAAAGCCATCGCCTCGAAACGCCTGCTCGTCCAGATCATAAGCCTGAATCATCGTAGCCATCGCCCCATCGAGCAGTAAAATGCGCTCTGACATCAAGTTGCGAATGGTTGTATCTATATCACGCATACATCTTTCTCTTATTCGGTTGAAGAGGAAAAAGTCGAGGACAAAGATAAAATAAATAGCGTGCCTGACCAATCAACAGGCCGTTGAGTTTTATCAACTGACAGGCACGCACTTGCTCATCATCAAAAAATCGCCGCGGCCAATCCGCCAGCCATCACCATCCCAATCGATATCCAGCGAAACACCGCCACCTGGTGAACCCGCGCGCGGAGATAAGTCGCGGTCAAAAATCCCAAAATTAAACCCGGTGCCCCCCAGAGGACGAATTGCAAACTCTCAAGCGTCAACACCCCCACTGCCCACAACACGCAGAGACTCAACGTGGAAGTACACAAAAAACAGGTCAAAAGCGTTGCGCGCATCATCGCCTGCGGCCAGCGCTGTTTCAGCCCAAACAGAACGATAGGCGGTCCAGATACGCCGATACTGGAGGATAAAAAACCACTGAACATCCCCACCCCCCCACAGGTCAGTGCATCATGTCGAAATGGATTACCCGGTCGCAATTGCAAAACAATTGCCAATACCACCATCGCCAGACCAATGGCGCGCTTCATCACCTCTGCATCTGTATCGCGTAAAATAAACGCACCGATAGGCATGCCCAGAATCGCAGTACCCACAATCATCCCCAGCACCTTCCAATCTACATCTCGCCACAGTTGAATAAACTGTCCTGTGCCCAAAGGCAAATAAGACAACAAAACCCCGGGCACAACCACCTGTGCGGGAAACCACAAAACCATCGCTGGCACAGAAAGCAGGTTAAACCCAAACCCTGTCAACCCCTGTAAGCTACCCGCAATCCAAAAAATACTGCTCGCATAGCATATTTCGCGTATTGGAAAATCCATTGTGTTGTGGTTGCTTTTTGCTTCCTATTTTCGTTTTTTAGTTCAATGAATGCCATTATCCGCAACCCCCTTATCCTCCCCGTCTTTATCCCCACATTTCTACTCAGACTGGGCAGTGGCCTGATCGTCCCCATATTGCCACTCTACGCCAAGTCGTTTGACATTTCCTACGGCCTCGTCGGTCTCGTACTCGCTGCTGAGGGTATCGGCCATCTCGTTGGCGACCTGCCCGCGGCCATGGTGCTCAACCGCATTGGTCGCAAATCCGCGATGCTATTGGGGGTAATAACAGTTGCACTGTGCGGCGCGGGCCTCTTTTTCGCACCCACCATCTTTGTGGTCTTCTTGCTGCGCTTTGTGGGAGGCATTGGCGGCGCACTTTGGGACATCTCGCGATATGCCTATTTGGCCGATGCCACAGCCGTCCACCAGAGGGGCCGTGCCCTCTCTGTCTTTGGTGGCATCAGCCGTATCGGCACCTTTTTGGGACCTGTCATCGGTGGCTATATTGCCTCGGCCACCTCCGTAGAATATCCATTTCTCGTTTATGGCTGTATTTCACTCTTAGCCGCAGTGGTCGCGGCAATCGCCGTTGAAGCCTCTCGCAAGCGCGTATCGCCACCGCAACACGGCCTTGTGAGACACTTTGCCAACATCTTTCACGCTCACAGAAAAAATCTGATCACCGCAGGTACTGGTCAGCTCTTTGCCCAAACGATTCGCAGTGGTCGCTATATCATCATACCGCTTTACGGCGCTGAAGTCCTCGATCTGGGATATGAACAAATCGGTCTCATCATGTCAATCTCGGGCTTTATCGACATGATGATGTTCTATCCCGCCGGGGTCATCATGGATCGCTTTGGACGCAAATTCGCCAATGTACCCAGCTTCGCGCTACAAGCCATTGGCATGGCACTTATCCCACTCACAGAATCCTTTGCTCCCCACCTCAATCTGTCCTTTTTCTTTCTCGACCTCATCACAGGAGAATTTATCGCCCTCCTCCTTGCCGCCAGTCTGCTCGGATTTGGCAATGGCCTCAGTTCAGGAGCCATGATGACCCTGGGAGCCGACCTCGCACCCCGCGATGCCCTGAGCGAATTTTTGGGCCTCTGGCGCCTCATCGGCGACGGCGGGCGCATGTCTGGCCCCGTATGTGTCGGTTATGTCGCCGACTTCCTCGGCCTATCGCCCGCTGCTCTGGCTATTGCAGGCATTGGCCTTTCCGCCGCGGGGATCTTCCTCTTCCTCGTCCCCGAGACTCTGGAAAGACGAATAGACGAATAGACGAATAGACGAATCCCACCCCGCCACCCAAAGTCGTTACGGGCTTCGATTCGTTGATTCGTTGATTCGTTCAGCCCTCCACCATAGCCTCCAGATGCGCTACAATCTCATCAATCGGTGCATAACAGGTCGAACAGGGATATAGAAACTCCCCTGTTGCCCGCAAATGCGCTCCATTTTTTATATGAAACCGCCCCGTGCGGTCCATAAATTGTCCCCAATGTCCCATCGTATATCCCGCTTTTGGACTCACTATTGCGCTCTCGCGCCAGATTTTGGGAAACAGATCTTGAAATGGCGGCGCAGAATTGAGCCAACTGCCACACCTCACAGTCTTCACATCGGAGCGTCGTTGCTGTGTATCCTTTAACAATTGCAGCAATGTGCCCATAAATGCATCTCGCATTTCACTCAAAGGCGATTTGGGTTGATACACATTGCCAATGTGGATCGCGATATAATCATCGCCATCGTCATATGTCCAACATTCGTAAGGACGTCCCTTTGTCGAAGGTCTGCTATAATCCTTTTTCACGCGGGGCCACAAATAGGCCAGCCCTTTTTCTTCCCAGGCCTCGCCCTCACAGCGATCGAAAATAGCCTTCAACCCCTTCAAACAGTCGTCCCAATCAGGGTCTTTATATCCCCGTGCCGGGTGGCACTCACCATCGAAAAAATCCGTATTGCGATACACATTGACCCGAGAAGTAACCGCATCTTCAAACGCAATCCCCTCCCGTTCCATCAAAAAACGCGCATACCACAAACTCAGCTTGAGAAAATGGCTGACATAGTGAATGCGAATTTCATTATCCATGAAAAATCCTTAAATTTATTAGTCTTTTCCAATCAAATGAATCTCTACTCTATATCAAAAAAGCGGCGAAGATGGATCGTTCTTCGCCGCCGCGGTCTGCTTACCCAAGTCAGAAAGCGGTTGTCAGGTGTTCGCTTTTTTTTCTGTTTCTGCGTCAATCTCTTCAATGACTTGAACGACTGGATCTCCGACCTTCACGAAGCTGTCTTCTTCATCAATATCTTCTATCAAAATTTTTCTGTCTGATTTTTTTAATGTCTCATACTTTGTTATCCACTCGGATGGCATTAGTGCTCGAGAAAATGGACCAAAGTCGAATCCGGCTCCACCAAGGTTCACTCGTGTGGATCGGTATGTAGATGCCACAGCCAATTTCTCTTGAACTTCAGTAATCTGCACCCTGACTTTCGTGCGTTTAATAGAGCCTAACACTTCGTTCGTGTCAGGGTCTTTAATTGCCCCATAGGGGTACTCTACGTCAAAGAACATGCCCATAGTGACGCCATCGGCAACGCCTATATTTATGGCAATTTCTCGAGAGTTGAGCACCCATGCAACTTTTCCGCGAATTGGTTCGGTCATTGTCTATCCCTCGTGGTGTTATCAGGAGAGAATCTTTGGTCTAACTCTTGCACATCTTCTGGAACGATATCTCTCCAATCCTCTATTGCATCATCTGCCGAAGATATTTGCTCAACGACAATTGCTTCGAGTTTGGCAAGTGTCACTTGATTTTCCTCTGGAGACTCGGAGTTTCGTGATGATTCTATAACATCCGCTACTCGAGAAAGACTCTGATAAAGAGAGAGAAGACGTCGGAATGCAGACCGTGCATGTGGCTTGATGAACTCTCTCGCGGCCTCACGCGCCGACTGGCGACCAAAGATGAATGATCCCCCCAGTCCAGCGAGTAAGGTAAAGAGTTGCAAAATGACACCCTCCAGGTAGGTCAAAGATCGCGTGGCTGCTACGTGAATGAAATGACCTGATACTACCAAGGAGATTATGATGAGAATATATGGTGCGAAGCGTTCGAGATTTTTCATAATTTATCAAAAAAATGGAGCGGGAAACGGGACTCGAACCCGCGACATCAAGCTTGGGAAGCTTGCACTCTACCAACTGAGTTATTCCCGCTCCGCAAGGAATAGCCAATTTATAGGGGTTCATCTTTGGTGTCAACATGTTTCAAGGTTTTGCAAGATGACATCTGCCACATCACCATCACTACCATCTACCCATCTGAAGCGCTTATCCCTACGAAAAAAAGTCATCTGTCGTTTGGCATAGCGTCGCGTACCCTGTTGCAAATCGGCAAGTGCGCGATCAAGCGTCGTCTTACCATTGAGATATTGAAATATTTCTCGGTATCCAAATGCATTGAGCGCGTTTAGATCGGGGGAGTAACCTCTATCGCGAAGGCTTGCGGCTTCTTCAATCAGGCCATTCTCGAACATAAGACACGCACGCGCATTGATCCGGTCATAGAGTACTTCGCGCTCCCAGTATAAACCAAAATAAGATGCAGTATGACGGATCGGCGGCGTTGGCGGCACCTTCTGATATTCAGAAAGCGGCTTACCCGACGCTTCATAGACCTCCAGGCCGCGCAGAATGCGTTGTGTATCGGTTGCCTGAATTTTTTCAGCCCATTCCGGATCGACCTCACACAGCCTTTTGTACAAGGAGGGAAGACAATCTCTTCCCTCTTCCTGCAACCGCGCGCGAATCTCTGGTGAAATTTTCGGCATAGGTGAAAAGCCATCGAACAACGCGCGGATATACAATCCCGCTCCACCGACGACAATGGGCATCTTGCCGCGACGTTGAATATCTCCAATTACCGCAGATGCATCTTCGGCAAATTGCCCCGCGCTATAGTCTTCGTCGGGATTGACAAAATCGATGAGGTGATGGCGCGCAGCAGCCCGTTCTTCAGTGGTCGGTTTTGCCGTCCCAATATCCATAAAACGATAAATCTGGCGCGCATCTGCCGATATAATCTCGCCATTTAATCTCTGCGCGAGTTCAATGCCCACAGCCGTTTTGCCCGATGCCGTCGGTCCGGCAATTACCAGAATATCTCGAAGCGAGGCCATGACTACCGCTTAAACCGATTGTCGATTTCATCCAGCCCAATCTTCACAAGAGTCGGCTTGCCATAAGGACTGACGAAAGGCTCTCGCGTTGCGAACAATTGATCGATAAGCGCGCGCATTTCTTCTGTCGATAAATCCTCACCTGTGCGAATCGACGTATGCCAGGCATAAACCGATGCGAGCCGATGTTCCTCGGGCGCGACCTGTCGCGCTTGCACAGAAGGCGGAACAGAAGTCGCTTGCTCGGCTTCGGCCATATCGCGAATCATATCTCTCAAAAGCTGCCCGTCTTGCCACGTTCTCAATCCCAGAGGAATGGCATCGACTACAACAGTATGCCCCCCAAAATCACGGATGCCAAACCCCATTTTTTCCAACAAGGGCATGGCCTCGCGCACAATAAGAATTTCTTTGACGCCAAAATCGAGTGTAAGTGGAAACAACAGCCGCTGGCTCGTTGCGGGACGGGTATGCATATTGTCAATGGCGCGTTCGTACAAAATCCTCTGATGGGCAACCTGCTGGTCAATCGCAATCAAACCATTTTTAATGTGCGCCAAAATGTACTTGCTGTGCAGTTGCCATACGGAAATCCGTGTAAAATCCTCTTCATCGAGATCATCGGTATTAACCCCGGTTCCCCGCTTTGTCTTGCCCGACGACATTCTCATCGTTAGCGGCAATGCCATCTGAGGCTGTCCGCCAACTTTGGGCTGTCCGAACTGATAGGTAATCTCGGGAGATTCTGCAATGCTCACAGGTGTATCTGCCACAGGCATAACAGCATCGCCCATTTCTGGGATCAAATCTGCGCCGCGCAGCGATTGTTGAACCGCTCCGGTGATCAGACCGTAAATTGACCGCTCGTCGGCAAAGCGAACCTCGCGCTTTGATGGATGAACATTGACATCCACACGCGCCGGGTCAATGTTCAGACAAAGGCAATACGATGGCGCAAGCCCCTTGGGCAAAAGCCCGCCATATCCTTCGTAAACTGCAAAAGCGATGGCTTTGTGCTGCACCCATCGGTTATTGACAATCAAAACCTGTTGGGCGCCGGATTTCCGTGCGGACTCTGGCTTGCCCACAAAGCCCCGAACCTCAATCCCACTTGTCTTGCTCTCAACACCGATGGCATCTGCGCCATATCGCACGCCAAATATCTGTTCTGCCCGCCGATCAAAGCGCGACCTGCCCAGTTGCAGCACCTGGCGACCATTGTGCTTGAGATCAAACCCGATCTCGGGATAGGCCATGGCCATAGCCGTCACCGCGTTCACAATATGCCGAAATTCTGTATCGACACTTTTAAGAAATTTACGTCTGGCGGGCACGTTAAAAAATAGGCCGTGCAATGTAACAGCCGTACCCTGCCCGCGACCAATCGCTGATACATCCTGCACGCGCCCACCTATCACGGACACTCGCGTTCCTTCAACCGCACCTACCAGGCGAGTTTCAAGGGTCATGCGCGAAACAGCGGCAATACTGGGCAATGCCTCGCCCCTGAATCCATGTGTGAGCAACCCTTTTAGATCGTCCAGACTTTGAATTTTGCTCGTCGCGTGCCGTTCAAGTGCTAAAAGCGCGTCATCGCGCGACATTCCGTATCCGTTATCACTGACCCGCAGGCTTTCCTTGCCGCCAGCAGCAACTTCAACGACAATGCGGTCTGATCCCGCATCCACTGAATTTTCCATCAGTTCTTTTGCAACAGACGCAGGCCGCTCAACCACTTCCCCTGCAGCGATGCGGTTGGCGATATCATCCGGAAGTATGCGAATTTTATTGGACATATTGAGGATAGATAAAAAAAGAAAACAAAAAACGCCTAACCCGCCGGGCGCCGAAATGGTTGTCGAAGTCCCGGTGTTAAAACAGCGGAAAACTTCCTGCGGGGCTACCCTCATGCAGATTCAAGGCGTTTTTTTGTGAAGCACAAGCTTCGACGCAAATATAGCATTTTTACAAATCTGAATCAAGGGATTCCTTCAAATACTGCTTGATGGGTATGAGTTAGCCCCAATGGGGTTTGACTAAAAAAATAAATCGTTTAATTTATACCATCTTTCCACCACAAGGAGGTTTATCAAGTGCAGGTTTTTGATTCTCATCACAGTTCTATATTACTTGACGAAAAAGCAATCCAAAACCGCGTTTGTGAACTCGGTGCCGAAATTTCCGCACAGTATCCAGACGGTGTTATTCTCGTGGGTATTTTAACAGGCGCTCTCTACTTTTTGGTCGATCTTTCGCACGCGATAAGCTGCCCCATTGAAATTGATTTCATTGCGATTTCGAGTTATGTCGGTACAAGCAGCTCGGGCACAGTGACATTCAAAAAAGACCTCAGTCGTGAAATTGCCGATCGCCATGTAATCATCGTCGAAGACATCGTCGATACCGGGCGCACGATCTCTGCACTTCTCACATTATTAAAGGGCAGAAATCCACGCAGTCTCAGTATTTGCACCCTCCTGGATAAACCAGACCGCAGAATCGTCCCCGTCCCCATTCATCACTGTGGTTTCACCATTCCGGATCAGTTTGTAGTGGGCTACGGTCTCGACTACAACCAGGCCTATCGCAATCTTCCCTACATCGCTGTGCTGGAGCCACCCAAGTCAGTAGTCAATGATCAATAGTCAGTCCCAACCACTCAACCCTCCAGTCTCCAGTGCCTCTTTTTATCTGCGTCCATCTGCGTCATCTGCGGATCACACTTCACACAGCAACGCGCACACGCGCTGAAACAACCCATCGATCATGTCTTCTGTCAGCACGCCCGTATTCATATTGTAGCGACTAAAATGGTAAGTCGCCACGAGAATCTTATCGTCCAACTGATACACGCCACCGTGTTGGAAACGATAGGCGTTCAGCCTCGTCACACGCCCTGCTGCCCTCTCCAGCCGAATATAACTTTCAAACGCATCTCTGCCCATCGCCAGAACGATTTTCACCCGAGACAAGACGGTCATCTCCTGCGCCAGCCAGTCGAGACAGGTACGCTTCTCTTCAGCATTGGGGCGATTTTGAGGCGGAACACACTTTACGGCATTGGTGATATACACATTGTCCAGACGCATTCCGTCATGGAGATCAATCGCTGTTTCCCGGTTGGCAAAACCGTGCTGGAAGAGTGCGCGGTAAAGCACATCGCCCGCGCCATCGCCTGTAAATGGCCTGCCCGTGCGATTGGCTCCGTGTGCGCCGGGAGCCAGACCAATAATGAGCAATTCTGCATTGACATCTCCAAACCCCGGAACGGGTTTTGCCCAGTAATCGCAATCGCCAATTTTGCGATTTTCCGCCAGATCAAAGGTGCGGCAGTATTCGACCAGACGTTTGCACAGGGTACATCCTGCAATCTCTTTTTCGAGGACGCGCGTTTGCATAGTAAATATAAAAGTGTTTGCAAATGGCTCTTATTCAAAAAAAAAGGCGACCCCTGAGGATCGCCTCGCTGTAAAAAACCATCACCTTGTTTTTATCTACCAAAGTGAGGGTTGGCAATAGTCGGTTGCTGTGCTGCGCGCGCCATTGCTTCATGTTCTTCATCTGTACAGGAACGATCTGTCGGAACCGTTGCGTCTGGACCTGCGGGTTGGTACCCATTTTCGATTAACCAACCTTCCAACTCATCACCGCTGATATCAGCCAGCATCGTATCCCCAACCTGCACGCAGGGCTGTAAGGGTTGTCCACTCTTCATAACCATCTCGCGATAGTTATTGGGATTGTTAATAATATCGCGGTCTTCGTATTCCAGTCCATATTTTGCCAGAACAGCGCGCACACCACCGCTCCAACCACAGACTGGCTTCAAATAGGCGATGACTTTGGGATTAGCCATTGAAAAACCTCCTGAAAAATGACACTACGGGTCTGATTTATTCCATACTAATGTACAAAAAATCGCATATATGGCAAGGGTTCTTATTATCTATTCGTTTTAACCGCCATGCCCATTATTAGTTCTTACTTCCCACTTCTTCCTTCTCGACGACGTGCTTTAAGGCGTTTTTTTCGCCTCTGTCGCCTTCGACGAAGCTCTTTTCTGCGTTCACTACTCGCCATAAATCCTTCCTATTCGTTACCAAAGTGAAAACCAATTGTGAATTGCAATGCGCTATCTTTCTCATCGTCGGCAATGATGAGTTTTATTTCGCCAAACCAGGACAACCCCGGCCCCAATTTGCGCCGATACCCCAAGGGCAAATTTACGCTGATTTTGGTGTCGTTTTGCGGGCCCTCAAGGACGATATCTTCCGACGCCTCTACTACTGGATCTGGCTCTATGGACGCTGTTGTGGGGCGAAAGAAGTGGGTTCCAAAACCACCGCCAACATAGGCCCGACTGACCGGAGTCTGATGAAAAAAGTAAACGACATCCAGATTGACGACATAAACGCGCAAATTTTCTTGTACCGCGATATCCATGCCAGGCAGCAGATGCAATTTGGGCAATATAACGGATCCCAGATCGAGATTGCCTCCAAGCATCCATCGGTGAGAGTCAAATTGCCCCCCCATGCCATAAAAGGTATCAAACTGCTGTTCGCGCGTCAGACTCACACCCGCTTTGACCCCCAACCCCAGGGCATTGGCCATCTGAGGAACACACAGCACCATCAGGGCTGCCAGTCCCCAGGCAGCTAATATTGAAATCACTCGATTCATGTTACCCCCTTTGGATTGGATGTCTATTCAGAAACACACAAATCAGGCTGTCCCATTCTCTCCATTTTTGGACCATAACGCTTTGAGAACTTCGCCTGGCGACATGGGCAAATTCGTCATTCTCACACCCACAGCATCGTAAATCGCATTTGCAACTGCAGCAGCAGGTGGAACAATCGGCACTTCCCCCACCCCTCGCACACCATAGGGATGACCGGGATTTGGCACTTCGACGATATGGGTTTCAATCATGGGCAAATCGAGACACGTGGGCATCCGATAATCGAGTAAACTCGCATTTGTCAAAAGTCCATCCCGATTATAGGCGTATTCTTCGTTGAGTGCCCAGCCAATGCCCTGTGCTGTGCCTCCCTGCATTTGTCCTTCGACGTAACTGGGATAAACAGCCTTGCCAGCATCTTGAATCATAGAGACGCGCAAAATTTCCACTTTACCCGTTTCCGTATCGACCTCAATATCGACAATCATTACCGCAAAAGCACCGCCCACGCCGGACGGATTTACGGTTGCCCTACCCATAACGGGACCACCGGTTTCGTCAAGCATTCCGGCCAATTCTTTGAACGAGACTGTTTTAGAAGAATCAGATGAAGAAAATGTACCATCGTCAAAAACCACATCATCAGTCGAAATCTCCCACAATTTTGCCGCGCGTTCAATCAACTGCTCTTTGATATCCAGGGCGCACTGATAGGCCGCCCACCCCGTAGCAAATGTCGTGCGACTTCCCCCAGTCACATCCGTATCGCCGATAGAATCCGTATCAGCCACCTGTGGCTTGACATCTTCGGCCCGGATACCGAGTACTTCGGCCAATTGCATCGCAATAGACGTTCGGGTTCCGCCAATATCCGTAGAACCCTCAACCAGACTGACCGTGCCATCGGAATTTACACTGGCAGCAGCACTCGACTTCAAACCTACGTTGAACCAGAAGCCCGAAGCAATCCCGCGCCCCCGGTTTTTACCACTGAGTTGCGCCGCGTAGTGCTCTGAAGACAGAGCTGTTTTGACACATTCCTCGTTACCAATTCGCGGATAAACCGGACCATCTGCGCGACGCGTGCCTTCTCTGGCAGAGTTTTTGAGCCGAAACTCGAGTGGATCGACATCCAATTGTTCGCAAAGCTCATCGATAATCGTTTCTGAAGCAAAAGCGGCATTGGTCGCGCCGGGTGCCCGATAAGCCATAGTCTGCGGTTTATTGACCAGCACTTCGTACCCGTCAATCAACACATTGGGAATATTGTAGGGTGCGAAAATGCACATGGCGCCTGGAGCTGCCCAACTACCGGGAAAACCACCCGACTCATACGCCATATACGCATATGCAGCGACGAGCTTACCCGCTTTGTCAACCCCCATTTTGCACTTGATAAAAGATCCAGCAGTCGGTCCAGTAGCCTGTAAAACTTCTGTGCGGCTCATGACCATCTTGACGGGGCGCCCCGTCTTTCTCGACAAGATTGCAGCGAGGGGTTCGAGATAAATCCGGATTTTGCCTCCAAATCCACCGCCAATTTCCAGGGGAACAACCTTGACCTGAGAAACCGGTACGTCTAATATCTGCGCGGTCTGTTCGCGCACGGTAAAAGCACCCTGCGTGCTGCACCACACCGTGATCTGATCATCGGCACTCCACAAGGCTGTGGCATTTTGCGGTTCAATATACCCCTGGTGAACCGTCGCCGTATCAAATTCTCGCTCAATGACGAGTTCCGCCTCTGCAAATCCCCTCTCCACGTCGCCCAATTCGTGGCGAAAATGGGTACACACATTGCTCTTGTGTCCCGTATCTTCGCCCAGCGACTGCGTAGTCTGGTCTTCCAGAAGCAAAGGCGCGTCTTCTTTCATGGCCTCCTGGACAGTTAGAACGGGTTGCAACACCTCGTATTCGACATCGATTAAATCGACGGCTTCTTGCGCCGTGTGAATATCTGTTGCCGCAACCGCAGCCACTGCATGCCCGTGGTACAATACCTTACCATCGGCCAGTACATTTGCGCGCAGATGCCGGAGATTTGCGGCTCCTTCACCCAGGTCTTCAATTTTGTCTTCTTGCAAAGGCAGGTCGTCAACCGTGATCACGGCTTTTACACCTGCAAGTGCTTCCGCCTTACTGGTATTTATCGATTTGACCCGCGCATGTGCGTGCGGACTGCGCACAACTGCCCCGTGCAACATACCCGCCATATCGATATCTGCGCCGTATTTGGCTCGTCCGATGACTTTATCGACGCCATCGTGTCGGATCGGGCGAGTGCCAATAACTTTGTAATCCGTAATTCCCAGATAATCTTCTGTTTTTGTCGCCATTATGGGATCACCTCCCTATTCGGCCATTTCAGACGCGGCGTCTTGCACCGCGCGAACGATTTTGTCATACCCCGTGCAACGGCACAAATTCCCCGCTAAGTATAACCGAATGCGTTCTTCCGAAGGATCAGACTCTTGATCGAGCAATGCCTTGGCGGCTACAATAAAGCCCGGCGTGCAAATGCCGCACTGAAGAGCTGCGTGTTCGAGAAATTTCTGCTGCAGAGGATGCAAACCATCGGCACTTGCAACACCTTCGATAGTCGTGAGTTCCTGCCCCTCGGCTTCAACTCCCATCATCAGGCAAGAATCGATAACCTCTCCATTGACCAGTATGCTGCACGCACCGCAGTTGCCATTGCTGCAACCCTCTTTCGTGCCCGTAAGATCGAGTTGATCCCGCAAAACTTCGAGAATTGTCTGCCGAGGTTCGCACAAAAACTCGACTGATTCTCCATTAATTGTCGTTGTAACGTGAACTTTTCCTGGCATGCGATCAAGACTCCTTTGCTCTCTGAATGGCTCCCTGAATGGCGCGGCGCGTCAAAACGCCGGACAGGTGAATCCGCTGTTCGATAGTTCCCCGCATATCGCTAATTGGTCTGGCTGCAGCGCGCGATGCCGCACACGCCGCTTCTATTGCGTCTTCATCATCTACCGCTTTTCCCTCAAGTGCTGCGCCTGCATCGGCAACGAGTAAGGGTGTGGGAGCGACAGCTCCAATTGCCACCCGCGCTTCTTGAATAGTCGTTTTACCGCTGTCCAAAACCACAGATGCCGCAGCATTGGCCACAGCAATATCCATTTCATTGCGTGGAATAAATCGCAGGAAAAACGCTCCCGAATTGGCAGCCGGAGTTGGCACCTGAATAGAAATGAGAAACTCGCCGGATTGAAGAACACTTTGCCCTGGACCAGTAAAGAAATCCTCTGCAGCAACTTCTCGCGTGCCATTTGGCCCCGCAATACGACATGTGCCGCCCAGGACAATGACAGCAGGTGGGGTGTCCGCTGCGGGTGAGGCATTGCAGAAATTGCCCCCAACAGATCCGCGGTTTTGAATCTGAATAGAACCGATGAGTGAAGTACAATCTACAAGAGCGGGATAACGGCTTTGGACAACATCGTAACTGTAAATTTTGGAACACGATGTTGCCGCGCCAATACTCAAACCGCTTTCCTCATCAAAACTCAACACAGTTGCTTCGGGAATCTGCTTGAGATCGATCATCAAATCGATCTTGCGCCCCTCCTTCAACTGCGCGATCAAGTCCGTGCCACCCGCCAGAATGCCGATATTGCCATTTCCCGCACTGAGCAGAGAAATAGCCTCATCTACAGACTGGGGTGATTCATAATCAAATGCGTTCAAAATTTTCCTCCTCTTTATTAAAACCACAGATTTTATCTGCGTCCATTACCCATTCATCTGCGGATGCTTTTGAATTTTTCTGAGAAGTCTAAGAATACAACCGGAGTTCCGGGCTGTCAAGCCTTTTGGCGGGAGAGAATTAACGCTCTGAAAATGGATGTGTCAACCACAAAAAAGCGGGCTTCCGCGAGACGCCCAATCTGGTGGGAGGGGACCAGATCAAACACTTGCGGAAACCCGTGAAACTATCAGACCTTATACTTCATTGCGATAAACGCCTGTGTGATACATTAGTTCCCAATATGGGCCTCAAGAACGACATATCCATCTTTTTGCGCCATGATCTTCCCCTGTCCAAAAATCCTGCGAATGTGTCTCAAATACGCTTCTGGACGCATCACAACAAGCATCAAACGCCCTCCCGGTCTCAATGCCCGAAAAGCACCTTCAATAAGGGGGTGTGCCGCAGCATTGCCATCGTGAAAGGGCGGGTTGGAAACAATAAGATCGAATTTCTCACGCCGATCCCAAATGCGAGCATCTCCCACTCGCACTACCACATTGCAAATCTGGTTGCGTTTCAAATTTTCCTCTGTGCAGGAAACAGCGCGAATATTTGAATCGACGAGCGTTGCGCTGCCTTTTACAGATAGACGCGCAGCAACCATGCCGAGTGCGCCCCAGCCACACCCCCAGTCCAGCACATGGTCTGCAGGAAGGACTTTCAGGCAATTGATCAGCAACCTCGTCCCATTATCGAGTCCATCCCGTGAAAAAACGCCCGCACGGGTTTCAACGCGATATGGACTGCCCGGCAAATCGCACAATTCAAATGTCATTCGATTGTCAATCGGTGCTTGGCAAGGATCGTCCTGCTCCTTTTTTGCGCTATAAATTTCCACTCTGCCCACGCGCCCTGCGCGCTTGCTATTGCCAAAAACCGCATGTAAATACGCGGCATAACTTCTAATGCCTCGATTTCGCTGACCCGTCAGATAAAGCGCGCCACCCATTTCAAGCGCCTGAAAGCCCTGATCAATCCATTCAAATACCTGACCTTTGGCAGATCTTTGTGCGGGTTTGTAAAATACGACACGCGCGCCGGAAATCACCTGCGCAGGCATTGCACTGAGCACCCCGTTTATCCCAAGTGTTTCTGCCTTTTGCACAGCGCGAATATCCTCCCCCACAAAAGTCACTCGAGCACCTGTTTCCCGCAAGCATTCGAGACAGTCTCCCTCCCAGCCGAGATCCAGCACCCGGCTGCCAACATGCAAATCTGCCATGTCAATAAATGCTTTTCTGGCTTGTGATTCTTTTGTTTTAATCACTCGTAACTCACTCTGCCACAAAATAAAAGGAGAACTATATTCCATTCTCCTTCAAAGGAAATAATCGGGCTACGATTCCGCCCGCGCCTTAATACCCGCATAAGAATTGGAGTCATTGACATCGGTTTCGACAGGCAAATTGGAATCTCGCCATCCCACCACTACGAGAACGCCATTTTCGACTTTTCCGCCAAAGCCACCCTGAACATTGGCGAGATTCGAATACCCCAACCGCGCCATCAAGTCCGCGGCCATCTGGGAACGCATCCCGCTCTGACAGCCACAAAAAATGGGCTGTTCTTTATCGGGCAGTGTTTTTTGCACAACAGTCAAAAAATCGGGATTTGGTACCATGCCCGCCGGGCCGGGAATCGCAATGGGGATATTGATAGCGCCTTCGGGATGCCCCTGGGCAAACTCCATTTCCGTGCGCACATCGAGATAAACAGAGTTTTCCGCTTCATCCATCGCGGCTTTTGCTTCTCCGGGTTCAAACTGTTTAACTGCCATATTAACACTCCAATATTGAGGTGATTACTTCTGAGATCAATTGCTTAGAAAAATAAGCAAAATCATGGGTGGGGCAAGTCTTGAATCTCGTTTGGACCTGCTTGGTGTTTCAGTTCTTTACTCTTGTCGCTGGATATATTACTTTGGATTCCGATACGTAAAATACGTTTATAGAAAAGGAGATCCCAATGACAGACCCTATGAACATCGTCGTCATCGTAGCCGATACATTTCGCACATCATTCCTGGGTGCTTATGGAAACGACTGGATCCACACGCCAAATCTCGACCAGTTTGCCGAAGAGGGCGTGCGTTTCACCAATGCCCATCCCGAGTGTCTGCCCACCATTCCGACGCGGCGAACCCTTCACACCGGGCGCCGGGCCTTTCCCTTCAAAGACTATTGTCCCGTTCCCTGGGACAATGTCTATCTCGCCGGATGGCAACCCATGTCGGGTGATGAGGGTACAATCGCCGAAGCGCTGGTCCAGGCTGGTTATCACACCGGATTCTTTGCCGATGTTCCCCATTACTTTGTCCCTGGAATGAATTTTACGCGAGGCTTCCGCCAATGGCAATTCATTCGCGGTCAGGCAGAGGACCGCTATCGCGCCATAGCCGCAGCAGACCCGGCATTGATCGGATGCTATAAACTCCGAAAGGGACAGGCCGAGAACCTGATCCGCGCCCATCTGGTCAATGTGCAACCCCAGCGTCCCGAAGAGACATGGCCCGCAGCGAGGACGTTTCGCGCTGCCATTGAGTTTCTGGAGCAAAACGCTTCAAACACGCCCTTTTACCTCTACGTCGATAGCTTTACTCCCCACGAGACATGGGAAGCACCACTCCACTACTACGACCTGTATGGTAGCCGCGAAGACAGAGTACCCATCTGTCTCAACGTGCCTTATGGCCCCTTGAGCGCCAATCCCGACTACGAAAATCGGCTCGCTTCTATTCGCGCTAACTACGCCGGACTGGTCACAATGGTAGATACCTGGTTTGGACGACTGGTCGATACAATCGACAGAGCGGGCTTGCGGGACAATACTATGGTCATTTTCCTGAGCGACCACGGTACAAATTTCGCCGACAATACCGAAGGCATAATCGGCAAACCCGCAGACTACATGTATCCGGGTACCATGTGCATCCCGATGATCTTGCGACACCCACAAAACAAAGGCGCCGGAACCATCTCCGACGCCTTTGTCTATACCCTCGATATACCCGCAACAGTGCTCGACATTTCCGGCGTCTCACCGATTGGACAAATTGACGGACAGAGCCTGCTACCCATCGTTGAATCCTCGGGCACATTCAGCGAGCGAGACTATCTGACCTGCCGCTACGGCAATTCCGTCTGGTACAAAGACAATACCACCTGGTTCTTTTCTCAAGCGGACTTTTCCCGTCCACGCGTCTTCGACCTGGCATCAGACCCGGACTGCACTCAGAACATCGCCGAAAGAGCCGCAGATAGAATCGCGCGGGCAAAACACCGCATACTCGAAGATGCAGGTGGCGAAATTCCCATCTACCAGCGCCAAAACTCCACCGATGCCCTCGGCCGGCCAGAGTTTACTGTATAAAAGGTATATCACACAGAAAAAAACGATTGCGAAAGCGGGGTGTTTGATAAGGCTCGTTATATGGAGTTCATTTGAAAATTGGATCTGTTGTTCGAAATTTAAGATTGTCTTTCGTTTCGATCTCAGTGATGATCTTCCTCACATCGGCTTGCATTAAAATTTCACGTTCCCATAGCGCACGCAAAATTTCAGATAGGTTTACGCAATCTATCCCATTTTCTCGACAGTGATGTTTAACCCGTCGCTCGTTGCTAACAAAGATGGCATTTAACCGTTTACAAATCGCCATTGACTCGCGCTCTCCTGAACCAAGCGTCATGGGCAAAGTCGCAGTGAAACGTTGATCAATAGTTGTCGGATGATATGTTACGATTTGCCCTTGAGAATGCAATGCTATAACGTCTTGCGCAAAGTCAAATCCCTTAGCGATGCCCGTTTGGAGTTCGTTCTCTACAGCGGTGGAAATATTGAGATGATCCTCATTAAAGACGGTAAACAACAAGGGAAGCCGTTGAATTTTAGCGAATATGGAAAGCACATCTGTATCAACAAAAACCACGACTAAGCCCCTTTGGCGCTGTCGTTTAATTTCTACTGTCATTTGATGAGTAAAACGCCTGCTTGTAAGGCTTCGGTTTAATCGACTTCTACGATTTTCGAGATACCTTTCGTTTCCAACGCAGTTTCAAACTCAAAACGGTGGATTCCGGCCAATTCCGCAGCTCTGGCGAGCGTCACTTCATGCTGTTGATAGAGCAAAATTGCGGCATCAAGGCGAGCTTCTTTTTTCGTAGTGACCAATTTTTCAAGAGCATCGGTCATCAACGCCTGCGAGTCGGCATAAAGCCCCGCGTCAATCAGGGCGTTCACCTCTTTTTCGAGGTCGCGGGAGTGAATTTCAATCTGGAGCATAGGTATCTTTCCTTTTTTCCGGTTCTGTTTTATTAGTGTTAGGAACTACCAATTTACTACAAATTATAACACAAAACGCGGAGTTTGCCATCCCAAATCCAACTCGTCTATAAAATTTCCACCCTAAAGGCGTATCTTACTCACTGCTCGGAGTGACCGTATCTGGGCGATCGCGTGTTGTCTCGACCTCTTTTAAAGCCTCTGCCATAATACCTCTAATGGGTTTCTTTGAGTATTCGTCTTAACTCAAACTCCGACAGGGCGCGGGGATTGTTTTTTAGACGTTCCGTGTTGACATTCTGCACAAGTATTTCCAGGTCTGCATCGGTATCCACACCGACCTGTCGCAGGTGGGTTGGACAACCAATGGCGCTGATGAGACCGTCAATGTGCTTTCGCGCTTCTTCAGAACTCGCGACCCCTATCAGCCTGTTGATACCTCTAATATCTTTCTGGACTTGAGCAACACCTTTGGGATGCCAACAATCACCACGGGTTACCCCATTGTTGTATATTAAAACTGCCCCCAACGTCAGAGCCACAGCCAAACCGTGAGGCACGCCAAATTGAGATGTGAGCGTATAGGAAATCGCGTGAGGTGCTGTGGTCTTGCTGATATTGATCGCTTTGCCCGATAGATGGGCTGCGCGACACATATTGGCGCGCACATCGGATGTGGGACGGTGAACAGCAGCCTCGAGATTATCGAGCACCAGCGTCAGAGCTTCACTTGCAAAAACACGCGATTGCGCGGTTGCATTCACACTCCACAAAGATTCAACGGCCTGTGACAGTGCGTCCAGTCCCGTATGTGCGGTAATAGAAGGCGGCAAATTATCTGTCAGATTGGGATCGATAATTGCGTAGTCGGGCAACACATTGGCGTGTGCAACGGAATATTTTTGTTCCCCGACATAAACCACAGCAAAATGCGTAGCTTCACTCCCCGTACCCGCTGTGGTGGGAATGGCGATTAACGGCGCAACCTTATCCCGAATCGGTATATTCCCTGTGAGAAGTTCGCGGTATTGTCCGCGATGTGTACCGCAAATGCCAATGAGCTTGGCCATATCAATTGCAGATCCGCCACCTATGGCAATCATTATATCACATGGATGTGCGTGCCAGAATTTGACACCGCGTATCACATCGGCGTATTTGGGATTGGGCGCGAAATCATCAAATATGGCCTGGACGCGCCCCTGTAATGCGGATTCTATATACATTTTTGCACCGGATTTATCGTAAGCTGTGCGATCAGCCACAACAAAAACAGACCGCACGGCTCTGTCATCTAACAAAGACTGCACAGTCTCAATAGCTCCGGGTGCCATGTGGATAATCTGTTTCACAAGACGCTTCATTTTTTTAATAAATCAGAAAGGACAGAAAATGGATTTTTATTTTCGACGTACATATCGCGGTGCGCTAAAAGCCATTTTGTTAGATTGGGCGGGAACCTCGATGGATTACGGATGTTATGCGCCAGCTGTGGTCTTTCGCCAGGTGTACGAACGCATGCGAGTACCCATCAGCATGGCCGAGGCGCGTGCGCCAATGGGGGCGCATAAAAAAGTTCACATCCACAAAATATCTCAAATCGAATCTGTACACCAGCGCTGGGAAGATACCTACAATCGACCACCGGAGGAATCGGATATCGACGAGATGTTTGAAGCATTTGTGCCCTTGCAACTGAGTTGCCTGGCTGAATACGCCGATCTAATTCCCGGTACACTGGAAGCCGTTGCCGAGTTTCGCAAGCGCGGATTAAAAATAGGATCAACCACCGGATATACAGGCGAAATGATGGCACTATTACAGGAAGAAGCCAAAAAGCGCGGTTACGAACCCGATGCAACCGTATGCGCAACCGACGTTCCCGAAGGCCGCCCAGCACCGTGGATGTGTGTGCAAAATGCCATGCAACTGGGCGTGTATCCCTTTGCAGCCTGTGTCAAAGTCGATGACACGATCCCCGGCATCGAAGAAGGTCTCAATGCCGGCATGTGGACTATTGGACTTGCAAAAACAGGAAATGAAATCGGTCTAAACGAAGAAGAAATCAACCAACTTGATCCCGAAGTACTGCAAACACAACTCGAGACCGTATATCAGCGCATGCATCAGTCCGGCGCACACTATGTCGTCGATGGCATCTGGGACGTGCCGTTTGTATTAGACGATATCCAGAGCAGACTCACACGCGGCGAGTGCCCCTGAGGCGCAATACGCATTGCCAGACCTATAAAAAAGGTCGTGAATATGACTCACGACCTTTTGATACAAAACATAAAATCTACAATCTCATTTCAAAGCCTCATCAATCAAAAACAGATCGGTCAGTAGCGCGCGCAAATGGATAGAGGCATTTAAGTTGTCGATCAACTGGGAACTGATGGTGGGCTTGCCCAGCACGAGTTTAATGCCCGCCTGTGCTCTTTTCGCATCGGCATTCATCGCGTCCAAAAAATTCCGATAATCCACAAGCTCTCTTTCTTCTGCAATACGCACTGCGGATTTTCCCAGATTATCGAGCGCGTTATTCATCTCTTTTAGCGCGTGTCGTATCTGAGAGTCTGGCGCGTCATCTCCTTCTATACCCTGTGCGGCATAAGCCAGCATCAATTCATAGCCCGACTCAATCGCTTCAATATGTTGCGCCCACTTTGAGAAAACATCTGCCATTCGTCATATGCCTTTTCTTTTAGCATCCCACTTTTTGGGATCGTGATGTGCGCGATATTCCTCGTCTGTAATCCATCCTTTAATCATCGATCGCGTATAAAAAAGTTTCTCCGGTCGTATTGCAAAATAAACATGCATCATAATCAACGGGATAAAACACAGACCTGAAAAATCGTGCAAAACATAAATAATACCCCAGCTTTCACCTGAAAAAACATAAGGATCACGCGTCCAGAAAGGCGAATCAATTTTAAGCAACATCAAAATACCCGTCACACAGGCAATCAGGCTCATAATCGCCACGATATGGTGATAAATCTTTTGCATCAGCCAGTATTTGCCGGGAGAAACTTTCAAAGCCTTGATCGAACCCGACAGCGAGGAAAGAACATCTGCAAATTCTCCTCGTGCGATCCACATAGACCGCCAGTCTTGCCGGGTCAGAGCGTAAATAATGTGAAACAGAACAGAAGCGGTAAAAATCACACCAGAAACCCAGTGCAACGTCACCCACGCAAACTTGATTCCCAAAATCGGCAAAAAACCAGTCAACAACAGGGCAATCATACACGCTGCCATCAACCAGTGATTGATTCGGGTAGCGAGCGTATGTCTCAACAGAGTATTCATTGACCGTTTTTTTTCACAAAAAAGTGCATATAACCCGCATGCAAAACAATAAACACAACGCCAGCACCTGCAAAATACCCAATTAAATCCCACGAAAGACCTTCTAAAACCCGCTGTCCCCAGGCATCGCTGGTATATCGAAAAATATCCATTAACTCTCTCGTATCGCCCGTTTGACCAGACTTTCCATAAGGGGAATCTTAAACCCATTGTAATTCAGCGGCGTAGCCCCTCGGCTTGCCGCACTCGCAGCGAGGTCGGCAGACGCGCCATTTTGGGGACTGCCCTTGACTACCTCTTCCACAACCGTCAAGCGCAGTGGCACACACGCAACACCACCGCATGCCATGCGGATATCGACAATCTCATCGTTCTCCACCTTCATCGCAGAGGCAATATTGACCAGCGCGAAATCCCAGGTGTTCCTTTCGGCCACCTTTTCAAAATAAAAACGCGCACCTGCCCATGTATTGGGAATCACAATCGACTTGAGCAAATCACCCGGTTGCAAAATCGTCATCCGCATAATATCCACATCTGGACCAATAAAAAAGTTCTCTGCCAGCACCTCTTTTTCTCCATCGCCATTTACAACCACCATACGCGCATCGAGGGCAACAAGTGCGGGTGCGGTATCTGAAGGAGACACGGCAATACACCGATCAGCTCCAAAAAGACAATGTTCGCGGTCAATTCCCTCGGGCGTATCGGCATAACATGTATTCCCGCCCGCCCGATAACAATCCAGACCATACCGGTAATACCAGCAACGCGTATCCTGACAGACATTGCCCCCAATCGTTCCCGCATTGCGAATTTGCGGACTGGCGACATGACGCGCAGCATCTGCCAACACGCCGTATTTCTCTTTAATCAGCGCACTTGTCTCGATCTCCGTCAGCGTGGTCAACGCGCCAATCTCAACCCCATCGGCTGTTTCTCGTATCCCATGCAAATCATCAATACCGTTAATATCGATAACTGCTTGGGGCTTCTTGGCGCGGTCCTTAAACCAGTCAAAACTATCCTGCCCCCCTGCCAGAACCCAACCGTCATCGCCATAGCGATCCATTAAATTCAGCGCGTGATCTATTGCAGTGGGCTGATACAATTCAAAATTAGCCATCATATCTTTGAGCATATCATTTCCTCCTTTCTCCTTCGCATTTCACACTCATACACGGGCGACCACGAGGGGCGCCCCTACATATCTGCGTCCATCTGCGTCCATCTGCGGATCACACTTCTCATACCGTATTCACCTGCAGCGCCTTATACGACTGTTCGCGTCCTGCGGCTGCATTGACAATATGATCGGTCGTCACTGGCATGCGATTAAAATAATGCCCGCCCAGCGCATCTGAAATCGCGCACAAAAGCGCGGCAGCGGCACAGCCTTGCACAGGCTCACCTATCCCCTTAGCACCAACTGGATTTTGGGGATCGGCGATATCGACCACCTCGGTTTTCATCTCAGATGGCACATCGAGATAAGACGGCGGCTTGCACTGATAAAGTCCCATATTTGCGGGAAGGCCGTTTTGCGGATCATATACGTACCGCTCCAGAGCAGCCAGACCAAAACCCATAACTGCGCCGCCTTTGATCTGCGTCTCCAGACCTTGTGGATGCAATACCGTACCGCATTCTGCAACCCCCACATAATCCAAAATCTCGTACTTGCCGGTCTCCAGATCCAATTCTATCTCGATAAATCCAACAGCCATGGCTGGCACAACGCCCTCGTGCTTCAGATTGTCTTTGGCAACACCGATCAAACCCGTGCCCGCAAGCGCAACCACCGAGGCTTTTGTCATGTCGTGAATATCTTCAGGAGCTTCATGACCGTCGTACTTGCCCCCCAGTTCTATTGCGCGTTTTGCCGCATCTGCAAATCCCATGCTTTTGGATTTGTCCGTCTTATGCACAACCCGTTCATCGGCCAGATCGTAATCGCCGGGAGAGCCACCCAGGTCCTTTGCTGCAATCTCCAGCAATTTGTTTTTCGCATCCATAGCCGCAACATAATTCGTGCGCGTCATCGTAAACGAGGTATTGCTCCCCCACTGTGCGTGGTTCCACGGCAAATGACGGCGGCTGTCACCCCGCTCAATCACGCAATTTTCCCATTTACACGTCAGTACTTCGGCGGCTGCGAGAGAGGTTGCAGTGTGCGAAAACGTGCCGAGATTGCCAACGCCAGAATGAATGTGCAACTTGCCCTCTGGCGTCAGGCGCACCAGGCCATCAAACTTACTTGAACCCGCCGAGTGATAAGCCTGTCCAATCCCCACACCAATAACCTTTGAGCCACTCTTCTGACGGCTTTTTTGCTTTTTTCCTGCCCAATCAAAAGCCTTGCCGCCTTTGTCCAGTGCCTCGCGCATATAAACGCTAGTAACAGGTCCCTGCCTGCGCCCGTATTTCGAATCGTTATCGGGTGCATTAATGCGCCGAATCGCCAGTTGATCAATGCCCAATTCCTCGGCAGCTTTGTCGAGCAAGGGCTCGACCACACAGGCAATCTGATTTTGTCCGGGACCTCGCTGTGCCCCTCTGATCGGCGTATTGGTATATACGGGAATCCCCCGAAAGCGCATGGCTTCGGGCGTATAAACCAGCGAAACTGCATCGCCAGCAGCAGTCCAATCACCACCCCCGCGATAGGCACCATTTTCCTGAATCACGTACATATCCAGCGCACTGATCCGCCCATCGCTGCGAAAACCAATTTTAATTCGCCCCTGAAAACCGTGGCGCGCAGACCCGATGAAATACTCTTCCACGCGACTAATACGCATCATCACGGGGCGCCCAACTTTTTTGGACATAAGCGGCGGAATCGCCATCACGGGATACGCCGTGCCTTTGGAGCCAAAACCGCCGCCGCAGTATTCTGCGATATAAACCAGGTCTTCAGACTCCATCCCCAGGAGACGGGCCAGATCGCGCGTGGGACGGCTCTGGCTTTGCGTTGCGCCATACACGAAACACTTACCGTTTTCCCATAAAGCCATGCACGATCTCGGTTCCATCGAATGATGCGGATTATTTGCCGTGACAAAGCTCTCATCTACGATCAATTTCGCATTTTCAAACCCCTGATCAACTTCGCCATAAGACCATTCAGTTGCTGGTTTGCCCGTCGGACACACATCCTTATCGACAAAATCCCCAGCAGTCCATTTGATTGTCTCGCTTCCCGAACGCCGGTTGCGAACATTGCCGTCTTCGCGGGCATTTGTGCCGCCGGGATAGAGACTCTCCAGGGGATCGAGCGTAAAAGGCAGGGGTTCATAATCAATCGCAATTTTGTCAATTGCATCCTGTGCCGTCTGCTCGTCGAGCGCGGCAACCGCCAGAATCGGATCCCCCACATAATGGGGATTATTTGTCAAAATGGGATTGTTCGGCGCGTTTTGCTCGGGCACGTCATCAGCCGTTAAAATACCCAAAACGCCCTTCATCTTCATCGCTTCAGACACATCGATGTTGCGAACGCGCGCATGGGGCATTGTGCTTAAAAGCAAGCGACAAAACACCATGCCTTCGGCGCGAAAATCCTCGGCGTATTTTGCCTTACCCGTAACCTTTGCCGCCACATCTGGCGGCGTAAAATCCTTGCCAATCAATTGATATGCCATTTAAGAAGCCTCCTTTGCCGCGCGCATTACTGAGTTCAGATAATTATCGTAAGCACCACAGCGACAAAGATTTCCAGACATGGCAACCCGCGCTTCTTCGCGGGTTGGATCCGGATTGATCTTCAGCAGTGCCACCGCAGACATTACCTGGCCCGGCGTGCAAAAACCACACTGGGGTCCCAGTTCTTCAATAAATGCCCGCTGAACCGGATGCAACGCGCCATCTTCGCCTTCGAGGCCCTCAACAGTCACAACCGAACGGCCTCGAACGCGGTGGGTTAAAGTCGAACACGAATACATCGCCACATCATCGACCAGCACCGTACACGCACCGCATTCCCCCCGGTCGCACCCCAGCTTTGTGCCCGTAAGCCCCAGCTTGTACCGCAACGTCATCGCCAGCGTTTCCTGCGGCAAAACATCAACGCGACGCACGCGCCCATTTACATTGAGAGAAATAAGCCGCTCAACCGCGCCCGGCGCGCTACCCATATCGCCCGCGCAGCCTCCAAACACATATCCCATCGCAGAAATAGACGCACCTGTAGCAATAATTCCTTTAATAAAATCGCGCCTGGACATCCCCGCCCGCCCCATTGCCACATCATCTGAAAAAACGACCTCTCGAGATAAACTTGTATCCATAGAACCTCCTCGTAATCTCTTTAATTACTGGTTTTGTATTCTGCTCGAGCTTCCAACACCCTATCAATTCCACCCATCCGCTACACAGCAAATTTACAAGTTCATATAGCGCGTTGAAGTAGGTCTTTGTAGAATTGACCATTGGGTTGAAGGTAGAAGCCAACAGCAATAAGTTGATCCAGCATTGCCTTTAGATCGGGTATATGACCATCTCGTTGGGCGTTTAGTAAGATGCCAATAGTGCCTGACAGCGGAAGTCCCAATGATTGGGCTTGCTTGCGTACCATCGCATCATCTGCGATGAGCAAGTCTGTCTGTTGTTCCTGTGCTAAAGCAACGACATGGGCATCGGTCTGCGTCATCCCCAGATTCAGAAGGTCGGCAATGTGTTGATCATTGGTGAGATATACGACCTTAATCCAGCCATCCTCAACACCTTTTTGTGTTTCCAATGCACCGTGCTGCTCGTAGCCATCTTGAACGACCTCATCGCGGACCGTGTTGGGAATGAGTATGGAAGAAAAATAATGTCGTAGCAACTCAAATTTGCCAATAGCAGCGAGGTAGATGAGCGGGGTACTGTCAGAGACGGCCTTCATACAGTCCGTTGCTCAATTTTCTTAAACGCTTCCAAATCGCAATCAATCTCTCTCTCTTCGTAGTCAGTGATCGGGACCTGGCGACGGGAGAGGAGAGCCAGAAACTCGCGATAGGAGAGATCCAATAGTTCGGCACCTTTGCGAATCGAGATGCGCTTTTGGCGAAAAAGATCTAGCACCACGGCTTCTTTCATTTTCGCAGAAGCTGTAGCCTCATCTATCCAAAGGTCTGCGACTAAGGACTCGGGAAATTCCACAGATAGTTTGATCGTGTCTGCCATGTATAGTCTCCTTTGGTCTATAAATGTATCATGGATTATGATCATACTGATTGCGGTTCATAGCGTTTGACCTCTATCTCATCCTCGCCTGCTCGCGCCTGTGCAACATCGAAGGATGCCTGTAGGCGTATCCAGGTCTCCGGCGTAGAGCCGAATCCCTTTGCAAGCCTTATAGCCATTTCAACTGACATGCGAGCGTGACCGTTCACCAGGCTCGATAATGCCTGGCGACTAACGCCGAGAACCATCGAATGGGACATGTGATGACTGCGCCTTCTCTGTTGTAAATACTACAGACTCCGAGGGGGTCCTTTGCCTTGTCCTTAGTGCAGTTGGGGATTTGATTATTGAAAGGGCAGAAGACCATTGTCAAATCCACATCAAACATATAGATAGAAAAAAACAGCCTGTCAACTCAGTTTTTAGTACTCGCTTTTTCCTCCGCCTCGATTAGCGAGGCCATATCTATACGTCCCGCATTGTGCGGGGGTTGCATAATAGCCTGCTGAAGCGGTGTCAACTCATCCATAAACGGCGCGTATTTCGCGGGATCATTGCCACTGGGCGGGTTGACATATCCCCCTGCGGCATAGCGATACAATAAGGTCCGTCGCTCGTGGTCCGCAGTCCACGGCATTGCGCCATGTGTCAGTGCCTCGGTAAAAATGACCGCAGAACCCGCCTTCATGGGAATATGCTTAAAACACCCCAGGTCCCGCTCCATTCGGCGCACATCCGTCGGACATTCAAAATTTGCCTTATGACTGCCGGGAATACACACAAATCCGCCATCGCCGGGATTGACATCGGCGAGTTGATAACACACGGCAATCAGATTATTCCACATCTTCCCATCCTTGCAGAAATACATATGTCCGCCCAAAAACCCACCCCCGCCGTGAAGCAAATGCCCTTCTGCGCCTTTGGTCATGCTAATGCCATTGGCATTGCCATAGCGAAACCCATTGCCGATCATATCGAGCATATAGTTCATCGTTGGCAAATGGGATAGCAAATCGCGGAAGGGTTGACACCACGGCTTTGGCCATCTCAGAATACTCCCGATATCCCCTCGTCCATGCGCGCCTTCCAGTGCGATAGAAACCTCGCCGCCACCCGCGCCGCCCGACAACCTATCCTCCCCCTCTCGAATTCGAACCCTATCCCGATTGTGGTCAATCGCCTCATTGAGGGCTGCGACCTGATCGGGAGATAAAATGTCCTCCACTACCAGATATCCATTCACATCAAAAAAATACTTCTCATAAATGTCCATAACAACCTCCTTAAACGAATAGACGAATAGACGAATAGACGAATCAACGAACCCCGCCCGTCCTCCCAAAATCAGTATGTAATTTCCTGAATGGGTCTGGCAACGACCCGTTGTACCCCGCCCACGCTCTTTATTGTATTAAAACCATAAATTTTAAGTTGAAAACTTCTGGCCTTCGCCCTATTTTGCCCTGTCATTAAAGCGCCTTTCACTCGGCCTCAACTTCCCTTTTCAAAAATGGCCATACAAACAGACATATCCAGGGAAACCCATCCCGATGTACAGGATCGAGGAATCACGGTACGCGCAGTCATGCTCGGTATCTTGACCATTGCCCTCATGACGATCTACATCACGCATTTTGCGTGGAACATGATCAAAAACTACATGCCCGTATCGGCTCTGATCCCCTTTGTCGCCTGGATCGGCATCAACGCCATACTCAAACTCGTCGCGCCAAAACGCGCTTTGTCGCGCACGGAAATGTTGACCATCTTCTTCATGGTCTGGCTCGTGGGCAACCTGCCCACCACGGGCTGGGCGGGCTATCTCCTGGGCAACATCTCTGCTCCGGTACACCTCGCATCGCCGGAAAACCGCGTGACCGACGTCATTGCCCCCTTCCTGCCAGACTGGCTCTTTATGCAAAAATCGCCCGTGGTCATCGGACAACTCTACGGGGGAATAGAACCCAACACAGCTATTCCCTGGCAACCGTGGATCCGTCCGCTCTTCTGGTGGACTGCCGCCTGTTTATCCGTGGTCATGGCCGGTTTTTTCTGCAGCGTCTTATTCTTCAAACAGTGGCACGAAAAAGAGCGTCTCACCTTTCCTATGGCCACCTTCCCCACCGAAATGTTGCGAGAAGAACCCGGATATCGCCTGCCCGTCGTCTTTCACGCCCCCCTATTTTGGGTGGGGTTTGGCATTTCCACCTTTGTGATCTGCTGGAATATCGCGGGTTATTTTGTCCACACCCTGCCGCATATTCCTATCTATGATCTCGCTGGACAAATGGCGATAAACATCGGCTATCACTATCCAAGATATTTTTTACGCATGCAGCCCCTGATCATGGGTCTGGCATATTTGTGTCCGCTCGACTTGCTCTTCAGCTTCTGGTTTTACAATGTCCTAAATATTATCAAAGAGGGGCTGATGAACCAAACTGGCATTACGGTGGGGTTACAGGGACAGCAAGCGACACCAGCAGAAATACTCAGCTTCGAATCCCACGGCGCACTCGTTTTTCTCGTCGCCTGGTCATTATGGGTATCGCGCAAACACCTCAAAAACACCCTCGAATGTGCGCTGATGAGCAACAGAGCTGCAGACGATGGAACACCAGTCACCTATCGAACTGCCTGGCTCGGCCTCGCGGCTTCGGTCATATTCCTCGCGGGCTGGTGTCTGGCCGCAGGCATGGAACTGTGGGCAACCATAGTGCAACTCATTTTGATGTTCATCGCGCTATTCGGCGTTGCCAAATACGCCGCAGCAACCGGATTCACCTTTTTATCCCCCGGAAGTACCGGCGGACTGGGTGCCGATAAGGGAGGCAATGTGTGGATGCAGATGGGTGGCACGGCCAACATGTCGCCCGGCACACTCACGACAATCTGGATGATCAACCGCAATGGCTTTGCCGGCATGCCCATTCGCCTCACCGCCACGATGTCTGTCCCCCACTACTTTCGCATGCTGGGCAACCACCTCAAGCGGCACCCCATGGTCTGGGCCATTATCCCCATCGCCTACATCACGGGCTGTATCACAACTGCTACCGATTCGCTGTATCGCAGCTACATGGACGGCGGAATGAACGGACCACTCTATTTGGGCGACTGGAACCATCTCGTGCGACTGGTCCCTTATGTAGAAGGCTCGACAATACTCTACTTCGACATCGAAAAATTGGGTGTGTGGATCTGGGGATTTGCGATAGCCGGTTTTTTAACTTATATACGCACGCGTTTTTCGTGGTGGCCTTTTAATCCCGTAGCCATCGCCTTCCCCACCCGCCGCTATGGTTTTAGTCTGCTCGTTGTGTGGGCGACCAAGGCACTCATCATGCGTTTTGGCGGCGTCGCGCTCTACCGCAAATCCCTGCCTTTCTGGTATGGCCTCATGGTTGGCTACTTATTGGGCGTTGGCATCTCTACAGGCGTTGATGCCATCTGGTTTCCCGACGCAGGCCATATTGTGCATGGATGGTAATATCTATTCGTCCATCATCGCCTCTACCCTCGCCCGATAGCTCTCATCATCTTCAGACCATTCCACAATCTCAGCATCTGGCGCATTATTATCGGGCAACCATTGCGATAGAAGTTCTTTGACTTCGCGCAGTTCCGGACTATGCGCCAGATTTTCCCATTCCATCTCGTCATTTCTGTGATCGTAAAGCTCTTCTGACCCATCTGCGTAACGGATATATCGCCAGTGCTCAGACCGTATGGCATGATTGCCACGTCCGTGTGTGGTGATTGCGGGAAAGGGCCAGTTGTGATTGGGATTTTCCATCAATGGCACCAGACTTCGGCCTTCCAATCCACTGCGATCAGACAAGCCGCACAACGCAATCAGCGTGGGATAAATATCGATCAATCCCACGGGTTTTGAACAGATGCCGGGCGAATAATCCGGTGCTGAAATAAGCAAGGGCACGCGCGTGGCTTCTTCCCATAATGTGCTCTTTTTCCAGTGGCTCTTTTCGCCCAAATGCCACCCGTGATCTGCCCACAAAACAATGGCTGTATTCTCTGCATAAGCACTTGCATCCAGTGTATCTATCAATCGTCCAATTTGCGTATCGACAAAACTGATACACGCCAGATAACACCGAATCGCTTCCTTCCATTGACCTGCTTCCACGATACGCGCATGCGGTTTCTGATTCGCCCATCGCTGCGCGATCTCGGGAACATCGTCCAGATCATTTGCCAGTGTATCGGGTAAATGGAGATCATTCAGGTCATAAGCTTCGACATATTTCCTCGGCACATGCCACATCAGATGCGGCAGCTTAAATCCACACGTCAAAAAAAAGGGTTTGTCATGCCTGGTCCCCAATTGCTCAACACAATAACTCACAGCTTTGTAATCCTGCATATCTTCATCGGCAACATCCATCGGTCCCCAGTCCAGATTGCCCATACCCGCCATGCCATTTACGGGATGATGATCGGGTCCCGCGCCGGAATGCGATTGGTTAAACAAACTCGGAAGGTATGAATCCCACGACATTGGATCGGGAAATTTGCCGTGATATACCTTACCACTACCCGTTGTGAAATACCCATTTTGCCGAAAGTGCTGCGGCAGTGTCACGCAATTTTTTCCCGCATCTGAAAATCTGAGCGGCTGCCGATTGTTATAAACACCCGTAGTGGATGGGCGCAACCCACTCATCAAACTCGCCCGCGATGGATTGCAAATCGGCGCCTGACAATACGCGCGTTCAAATACTGTGCATCGCTCGGCCAACCGATTAAAATGTGGGGTCACAGCATTTGGTGCGCGATCCAAAAATCCCACATAGTGATTTAAATCGTCAAACGAAATGAACAACACATTTGGTCGATTTTCTTGTACCATAGTCTCACCTCTCATTAGTTTAACATACCGCCCGATTTTTAAGTTTCAATTTTACATTTTCAATCTTACATTTTTGCGTCTTGTTGGACAAATCACAGGAGGTCCTCCGATGAACGCGATTGCTGTGATAGGAACGGGCTATATCGGTGGCGAGCACATCAAAGCCATCTCAGCGCATCCCAATGCACATTTGCGAACAATATGTACAACGCCGCGCAGCGAACAGATCGCAAAAGACCTGCAAGTGACATATCGCGCAGATAAAATCTCGACACAATACGAGAGCGTCCTGTCCGACTCCGAAATCAACATCGTTTATATTTGCACGCCCAACTCACAACACGTAGATCAAGCCATCGCTGCGCTCGACGCGGGCAAACACGTCTTTGTGGAAAAACCCCTCGCCGTTACAGTTGAAGACTGTCAAAAAATCGTCGATGTAGCCAAAAGATCCGGACGACAAGTCATGGTCGGCCACGGCGCGCGATTTAGCAACATATTTGAAACCATTTACCACCTCATTCACAACGGCATGCTGGGAGAAGCCTGTTTTGTAGAAGGCGACTACATCCACGACCTCAAACCCTTCTTGCCTCTGCCCGGTCACGATTGGTGGATGGACACGGAAAAAGAAGGCCAACTGCCCATTATCGGCGGAGCCTGCCATCCTTTAGACCTCATGCGATGGCTCGTCGGAGAAATCGTTGAAGTCAGTGCGTATGGCACAAACAAAAATATTCCCGATGCTCCCTGGTATGACACAGTCATTGCGAACTTAAAATTTAATTCCGGAGCCCTGGGTAAATGCCTGGTCTCCTGCGGCGCAGAAATTCCCTACAACCTCAACTTCAGCTTTCACGGAACCAGAGGCTCCATTCACAACAACAAACTCTTCATCGGCGGTATGCCCCACGTCGAAGAATGGTCTGAACTCCCAATTGAAATACGCGCAGAAGACCATACGTGCCCCCAGGAACTCGACCACTTTTTAACCTGTATTGAACGCGGTGAAAAACCGCTAATTGACGCAGTTGATGGTGCGCGGTCCGTCGCCGTATGCTGTGCCATAATAGAATCCATTGAAAACAATCGTCCAGCAACCGTATTCCTGGATTTTTAACTATGAATAATCGCACAAGCGGCATTCGCATGCGTCGATCTCTAAGCGAACCGCTACCCGAATACACAGTACCTGAAGGCTTCACAATTCGCACACTCCAACCCGGCGAAGAAGAAGAATGGGTTCGCATGAAAAATGAGGCTTTTGGCGAAGAAGGCGGAAACCCCTGGACCATCGACAATTTTCACGCCACATTCACCCGTGAACCGTGTTGCGACTACAATCGCATCTTTGTCGGCCTCAAAGGCGATTATATGGTAGCAACTGCCAGCGCGTGGGAAGCCCATTACGGAGGAAAAGCAGTTGGCCTTATCCACTGGGTTGGTACCGATCCCAAATACCGTGGGCATGGCCTCGGCTATGCCATCTCACTCCGCGCCCTCAAAGAACTCGTTGCCCGCGGGTATGCCGACGCCTATCTCAACACAGCCCTCTGGCGTGAACCCGCCGTGCGCCTCTACAAACGCCTGGGCTTTCGCATCACTCCAAAAACCGAGGACACCTGATCAACCCATCCAGTAAACGGAGAACCCGATGTCCCTCCCCATTCACATTTTGCTCGTCGGTTGTGGTCGCATGGCTTTGGGCCATGCCGACAGTTTGAAGTCCTTGTCCGAACTCGGCATTATTGTCGCCGGTGTTGATCCATCCGAAGACGCACGCAATAATCTAAAAACCCAGTATGGTGTGTCAACTACCTTTGACAGCCTCGACGACGCGCTTGCAAATGTGGAAGCAGATGCTGCAATCATTGCCGTACCCAACTTCCTGCACCGCGATTACACCATTGCCTGTCTGGAAAAAGGGTTGCATACCCTCATCGAAAAACCCATGGCGCTTACCCTCGCAGATGTCGATGACATGATCGCTACCGCCGAAGCCAGAGGCAAATTGCTCATGTCTGGACAGAGCCAGCGTTTTTCAACAGCGATTCGCCAGGTCAAAAAGCTACTCGAAGAAAAAGCTGTGGGAAAAATTCGCCACGTCATCCACCGCAGGCTTGGATCAGGACGCGGCGGCGACGAAAATAGCTGGTTTGCGCGTCAGGAATTGTCGGGCGGCATTCTACCCGGCATTGGCGTTCACTCGCTCGATGTACTCTTGTGGTGGATCGATGAAAAAGCCGTCTCCGTCTCGGCAATCGTGCAAAATATCGATCCACACCCCGATATCGACATCGAAGACGAAGTCTCTCTCATCGCCACAACAGAAAGCAATGCCATCCTCAACTGCGCCCTCTCTTTTCACCATCAGGCGGGTACGGAATGGACCGTAATGGGCGACGAAGGCGTCATTCACCTCAATGGCACCAGCGGACCACTATTGCTCAATGGCAAAGAACAGCACATACCCGAAACCGTTCACCTCGCAGGCGAACCCACCATTCACCTCGAATTTCTCACAGCCATCCGCGACAATCGCCCCCTCGCGCAAGCATCAGCTCGTGATGTACGCAAAACAATGGCACTCATCTTTGCCGCAATGGAATCGGGTAAAACTGGAAAAAATGTATCCATTTTCAGATAGCGCCCTGGTCTCCAAATGGCCTATTGCCTCACCGCCCGCCATCTCGCTGTACCATATTCTCGCTGATTCAACGGCCCGGGT
Organism: Candidatus Latescibacterota bacterium; assembly: GCA_965205975.1. Taxonomy (GTDB): domain Bacteria; phylum Latescibacterota; class UBA2968; order UBA2968; family UBA2968; genus VXRD01. The sequence goes on along the minus strand of OZ242195.1, from coordinate 1,330,732 downwards.
GCAGACTGTCCCGAACTGCCCATTTCAACTTCGCCGCGCATTTCGTCACCCGACACTGTGCCCACAAACCGATAAGACAGATGGGTTCCCTCAAAACGATGCTGGCTCGTAAATGCGATTTCATCTCCATTCACCGAGCCATTTAGCGCATTTTTTAGCCAGCGCGTCTGGTGAGTGCCTGTTAGGACGCCGGCAATTTGCTCGATATCCACGCGATGACGCGCTGTTTTTCTCGCCAGCGCGATTTCAATTTCCCAGGCACCCGACACATCAACGGGTTCTCGCTTCTTTTCTTTCGCGGGCAAAGGCGCGTGGGATAATGCATCGCGAATGTGCCTACCAACAATATCTGCTTCTCCGGGTTGTAGCGAAAATGGCAAAATAAAAATAGACGTATCCGTTGCCCCTCGATCATCCAGCATAATGCGTGGGTCGCCGCACAAAAGTTGTTCGCGCAATTCAAGACCCGTCAGGCCAATGCGATCTCCATTCCAACGGATTTCCAACCTGGGAACATCTGACTGATCAGACACGAGAATTTCAGCTTCTACACCCGATAAACGCGTTACATGCCGCACAATCGTCTCGAGATCGGCAATCCAGCCCTCGAATTCGCGCCTGGGATCGCGTCCCACCAGCAGATATTCCACAGCCGCTAAAATGCCTATAACTTCCTCTTTGCCAATCTTCATTGCACGGCCAAGCGTGTGATGCGGTGCAGCATGCACCCAGGCGGCCTCAACGAGGTCGCGATCGCCTAATAACAATCCCGTAGGCTGAGGCCCGCGCAGGTATTTGCCCCCGCTATAAGCGACCAAATTCGCCCCGCGACTGGTATATGGTTCAGGAGATTGGAGATGCTCCGACGCCGCATCGACCAGCACAGGGATACCTCTCGGACGCGCCATCTCGACAATCGCTTCAAGCGTCATATCCGCCTCCCAGGTCCCCAGCAAGGCGACCATGGCCACCTGTTCCCGGTCGAGCACCGCATCCATTTCCCTGAGATTATCCACTTCCACGATTGTCACACCCACCGAACGAATGGCGTGATCATAGGTAAATCGGCTTTCTCTGGGCATGACGACCTCGCGCTTCATCCCGCTCGTATCGGGCAACCGAAACATCAACTCGGGATCGCCACCCGTGACACAGGCCGCTGTCGCGTGACACAGGCATGCCGCTGCGCCAGAGGCCACCATCCCCCACTCCGCTCCCGTGAGCAGGGATAAACGCTTACCCACCCCCGCCATGAGTTCATCCATATTGACAAAAAAGCGCGAAGCAGCCATCATCGCTTCGCGCACCTGCGGCAACATCAGCGTCCCTCCGTGAATCGTTCGCGTACCACAGCAATTGATAAATGAACGAACGCCAATCAGTGAATAGGGATCCTGCATTGTCGATCTCCTCGCGTTTACCTTATGACTTCCAAATTGCATCAACTGGAAAGTCATGATAAATTGTGACTAACTGTTGTTTTCATCTATTTTTATCTGCGTACATCAGCGTACATCTGCGGATAATTATTTTCATCTGCGGATTTCTTCACCATCAGGAGGCGAACATGGCATACATCAAAAACTGGCGAGACCAACAACCCGAAGTAGCGCACCTGAGCGCGATTCGCTGGCCGGGGTTAAGACAGAGAAATGCGACGCCCAAACACGGTGAAGACGACTCACCGCAGTTGCACAATATTCAGGGCATTGTCAAACACGGACTTCAAGGGCGCAAAACCTCCGACCACCACAAACATCAGCAAGTCGAACAAGCGTATTATATCATCAGCGGCAGCGGCGAAGTCCTCGTAGGAGAAGACCGCTTTGCCGTACGCCCCGGCGACGCCGTGTATTTGCCCGCAGATATTTACCATCAGATGTTCAACGACATGAACGACGAATGGCTCGAACACCTCGTCCTCAGCAAAAATATCGACACCGCACCCGGAGGCGAATGTGTGATCCGCAACTGGGAAGATGTTTTGCCCGTAAGCGATGGCGCGGGCGCGATTCGCTGGCATCAACTCGGCCCTGTCGCCGAAGAAAACACGGGATGCTTAAAATCCATCGCCTTCATCGACCGCGAAGCCGTACAACCCGGCCAGCAGAGCATTGCGCGATGTTATGACGACATAGAACTCGGCTTCTGGATTCTGGAAAACAGGGGCATCCTCATCACATCTGATGGCGAACAGCACATCACAGAAGGCGACGTGGTCCACATACCCCCCGGCCTGTCCTATCACATCAAAAATCCCCACAGCGAATGGTTTAGCTATATGATCATTGCGGGATAAAAAGAAATGATGAGTATAAAAAAAGCCCCATCCGAGATCGTGCAAGCGATTTTAGACGGGGCTTCTTTCAGTTGTCAGGACCGAATCAATTTCACCCCATATGGTTAAAAGTTTTGGTGGATAATTTCGGAATAAAGCCTTAGATTTTGCAAATCAGTTCTAATATGATGTATGTGGAGATTCCTTATTACATGTCCAAATACCGAGAATACATGGCACAGATTCTAAATCATCCCATTCTAAAAAAAAGTCCCATTGCCCAGGTAGCACTCTATCTCGCTACCCTCTTTGTTGGCCTCTATATCTGCACAAAAGCGGCGATCTGGCTCGATGGAGCTATCACCGGACTGCAAGGTGGGCAAGTCCTTCAGGGGGGAACTTTTTGGAAGGCACTTACCGTCACATTCCAACAACCCGACAATCCAAATCAAAAAATTGCAGTCACGGATATCCGCTTTAAGAATGTAGATCGTTTTTTACCCATCGCCGTAATCGTACACACACAGGGGCGTGATTCGACCTATCACGCTGGTACGCAACGCGAATGGATCGCAATACCCGACATGCCCATCGACAGCCTCGTCATTCGCACGCGCAATGCCAGCCACAGTGCCGTGATTGACGATTTGAGCTTTCAGTACAACAACCGGAGCTATGCGATGGGCTTTGACCAGACACCCGATGGTCCCATTGCGCCCAATACGCAGATGCTCGAATACAAGTTTGAGGACATCCAAATCGCGTTTGCAGCCGACAATGCCGTACCCACGGTTGTTCGCGGCGGTGATTTGGCCGAATCTATTGGACGCTATATCTCCAACATCAGCGGTCCACTTTCTACAGTTTTAATTCTGCTTCTGATCGCCTTGCCCTTCTATATGGTTGTGCGCTATGCCCAGGTCTTATCTCACGACTTATCACCCGACCGCTTCTTCACCAATTCCGACGCGCAAATTGTTCAGAAGGAGGGCATTAACCTGCTATGGGGCGGGCAATACAACGCCGATTACGCCCTGTCTGAAAACACAGAACTCTATGCTATCCTCACATCTGTCGAATCTGAAATCGCATCTGACCAGGCGCGATTGGTCGAGCGATGCACCGACAAAATCTATCTTCTCTTTGATGAAATTGAGGATCGCCTGTCCGAAGGCTTTGGCATGTTGGGCCTTCTATCGCTCTCCATGGGCCTTTTGGGCACAGTGATTGGCATGATAGACGCCTTCAAAATTTTAGAAGACACCATGAAAGTCGGCGAAGGCCCAGCCCAAACCCAGCTCAAAATGGCGCATTATATCAACTTTGCTCTTGTAACCACAGCCATTGGATTTCTCGGACGCATTCTATCCATGATCCTCATACGAAAAACCAAAGCCCGCAGTCTGCAACATCGGGCGCGCATGCTCAACCTGATTCAGCACTTTTATCAGATAGATATAGGTAAGAGGGAAGGAATAGGAGATTGACGTGAGACATCGCAACAGGCGACCTTTGGCAGCACTTTTAGACACGGGCGAAGGGTTTATTGATGTCTTGTTTTTGCTGCTAACATTTTTTATCATTCAGAACGTGTGGCAAACCCATCTCGCCAATTTGCACAACCGCTTTGTTCACGCACAAAAACTCAATTTTATTAAAGCACCCGACGAAAAAGGCTCTGCCCCCCACCCCACAGATGAGCGTTTTTTGCAGATCATCATCGGAAAATCCTATGTACAATTTGACAAAGGCGGGGTTGCGACGGAAGAGCATATGGTCTTTCAAGACCGCACAGATAACGACCAGGTCGGCATTGAACGCGCTGTATTTTTGTCCGTAAAAAAAGCTTTACTCGCACTACAGGCACAACATGGATTTGAGCCCAATGACATTTTGGTGCGCCTCTATTTTGAACGCGATGCAACCGTGACTTATACCGTTGGCGTGTACGACGCCCTCAACAACAGTGGATTTAAGACTGTGCAATGGGGGCTTGAAAGTCAAAAAAGAAAGTTGTAAAATAGAATATGTCTCCCCGTGAAAAAAAAATGATCCAGAGTGCTGCTGAAAGCATGCGAAAGGATCATCCCAAATTTTTTAGCGTATTATCTGCCATACTGCGCGCTCGCAACTTGTCTGAGGCGCGGCGAGCATGTAATTATCCCTCGCCCGAACGCTTTACAAGCGACTATCACCAGGCCATCGAACACCTCTTCAAACAGTTGCGAGACCTGGGGTATGCCCCTCCATTGAAAACCGACAGCTTTGAGGTGCGCATAGGGCAGATTTCGCCATCGAGCCATTTCAAATTGCCCTCACGCGAAATCATCAACCGCTTCTACAAGGACCATATCTTTCACGAAGCATGCGCGCTTGTAGCCAGGCAGAACTATCTGGGGCTTTCCAAACTCTGGGCGGACTTCCCCAATCGCCGACATGAAATAGAAATCGCCATCGCCCTTGTTCCTGACCAGGCGATAGTTCCCCCACCACAGTCCATCCGCTTACCCTATGCCCCTATTCAACGCACACAACAACGCTTTTTACCCGCATTGGCCGGTGCGTTTGCACTGGGCATCGTCTTGCTATTAGCACTGAGTCCTCCCCAAGGCGGGCGGGCATTCAAAGCCATTGTCACAAATTTTGAAGATATGCTCGTAAGTGCACAGGGCATCTTTGACATGAGCAAAAACACGCGGGAGGACGTCAACGTAACAAAACCAGATCCAGAACCCCGGGTGCAGGCTGCCCCAAAGCCAGCGCCTCGTCCTAAAATCGCGCTGCCGGACAAACCGAAATTGGCACTCGCATCACTACCCGATATTCCGCGCCAACTCGACAGACCATCGCTCGGTGGATTAAAACCCCCGCCCCGTGTCTCGGCACCCAATCTGGACAGAGGCGCGAATCCCTCCTCGTTTTTTGGTTCGCGGCCAGAAGTCCATGTCGCGCGTCCCACGATGAGTATGCCCGCCCCCACCCCTACCACATTGCCATCAACTGGCGCGAGCGCGGGTAAAGATCAGCCTGAGCAACAAGCAGAATCCACCGATCTCAAAGGCTACCGACCTGCTGGACGCATTGGTTTTTCCAACTTTCATACATCGGCTGGTCTCTCGGCAGAACTCGTGCAGCTAACCCGTATCCAGCGCGCACTTTCTCGACTGAAAATGCCTCAAAACAGAATATATGAAAATGCCCAACTCACATTGGCGCCAGACAAAGCCAGAATACAATTTGCCGACGGTGTTGCATTTATCCTCACATTTCGGCTGGGCCAACTCGACGATATTCAGATTTTTGCACGCTCGGGCATAGACAAAGCCCTTCACATAGAAACCGAAGCGCGCCGGGGCATCCGCTTTCTCAACCGCGCCCTGAGCAATTCGTGAGGTCGCTTATGAAAAAAATCTTCCTTATATTCGCTTTTTTGATTTTGCCAGCCCTTTCTTTTGCACAGGGAAAGGATGACAGCCTCGCCTATCAGTCTTTTGAGCAGGGCCGCAGTGCTTACGCGCTTGGGCGATATATTGAAGCCGTCGCACATTTTGAGCGTGCGTGCAACCAGGCCCTCATCTTTACCAGTGCCTATTATATCTGGCTGGGCACGGCAGGCGAGCGTGCCTACGACACGGGCCAGGACGCGCCCAACCGATTGGACCTGCTCAGAAAAAGTGCCGACGCCTACCGCACGGCGCTTGACCGCGAGCAAGACCCCGATATTCGCTACGAATTGGGACGTCTCACCGTCAAATACGCGATGGCGCGTGCCAACTTCGTGCTTGAGCGCGAAAACAACCGCCAACCTCTGCCGCTGGATTTGCCCCCGCCAGTATTGCGAGACAGCACCTGGATACCCTCGCGCTTTCAACCCGCAACAATTGACTCCTTGCACCGGATATGGCATCTCGCAGAGGGTGGTCTGCGCGACATTTGGATGGCGATTCTCGGCAGAACGCAAAAGGAAATTGTCTATGCCGCGCCGCAACGCAGCAGCATGAGCGATACCCTCCAGGCTTATTTAAGCGTCTATATCGAAAACAGTCTGAACCTGATCGAAACCGCCGGGCAGGCGAATTTTGAAGGCATAGAACCCGATTTTTACATCCCAAAAATTGCCGCCGCATCTTCCCGCGGCGTTTTGGGCGACAACCCCGACTGGTTCAATCAAGTGCTCGCTGCCGCGCGCTTTGACGGCGGCTATAACATGCGCTGTGCCATCTACCGCCTCAAGGGATTGCGCCACAGCAAGGAAGAAGAAGCCAACCGCGCAATCCACGCTATGCAACGCGCTCTGGTCTATGCGAGATCCGACACCTCTCGCGCCGCCCTCTATCTCGACATGGCCTTCACCGCGTACCGAGACGACTTGCCCAGAGCCGTTGAATATGCCAAATACGCATACGCGCACAACCAATTCGAACCGAGAGTGTGCGATACCTATGGCGGGCTTTCGCTCAGTTTGGCGAGCGTAAAACTCAAAGAAGGCGCGTACCGAGAGGCCATCTCAACTATTTATCCTGTAACCTCCTTTGGCTGGCAAGACCGCGGCGAAGCCCTGATCACCCTGGCGATTGCCTATTTCAACTCCAATCTGCAAAATGTGGGAGACAGAGCATACCAGGCCGCGGAAATGGCCTATCGCATCGCGCCAGAACGCTACTGGGAAGAATTTCATCGGATTGCCAAAAGTCAGGGCAACTATGTGCAAGCGCGTCAACTCGAAGAAAAGCACAACAGCGCGCTACTCAGCAAAAAACAGGATACCTCCCCATGAACACACTGCGATTCATTTTATTTTGCATCCTGCTGACCACACCGTTCTATATCCAGGCTCAAGAAACAGAGCCTGCGCCGAGGATGCTTCTCAAGACGAAAATCCACATTCGCTCAGAACCCACAGGTGCCCAGATCTTCATCAATGGGCAGGAAGCGGGTTATACGCCATTTGCCACAGAAAAGTTGCTGAACATTGGCGATAAAATTCAGGCGTATGCACACGGCTACCAGCCCTACACGCGCACATTTACGACAACCGTTTTGGCAGATACGGTGCATATCGCGCTCATACGTCAGAAAGCACGTCTGGAGATCCGATCCGATCAACTCGCGGCTTTAGGCGCGGAAATACACCTTCGGTTTGCAGATCAAGACACGACCATCACCGGGTTTATCAACATCGGACGCGGCAATGTGGCTTATATGTCGGACCTTTTTGTGGGCAAATACCATCTCGAAATCAGCAAACCCGGCTTTAACCTCATCGAACAAGACCTCTTTCTGCCCCCGCGTGGCAAACTCATAGAAATTAGGCTTACCCGCAATCCGCTGCCACTCACGGAATTGTCCATCCCCGGTCTCGTGGATATCGCAGACCAATACCTCGCCGAAAGCGTGCAACTCCTCGCCGCTGCCCTGGCCATTGGCGAAACAGTCCCCGCGGTTGAAACCAATGCGTCTATCCGCCTCAGCGATCCGCGCCTGATGCCTTTTATCGAAGACCTGAAATACTATAGCCACCAGACGCGCGAATTAGAACGCACGATGCGTCTTATGGGAAAAAGCGAACGCGGCCTGCTCCGCGCGCTGTCGCAAATTGACGTGTACCGCGGCATTGTACTCGGCAAATACCGCCGCTTCTCAGAAGCTCACGCACTCTTTGAAGAAGCCCGGGGGCGTTCTCCTTTTCCCATTGAGCAGGAACCCAATCCCCTTCCAGGGAAAAACGAGTCCCGCCTGGGCGATCTCACGCGCTTTGCCGAACAATGGCACACGCGCCTCGGGCGATTAGATGTCAACGTAAATGCGGCCTATCTCGCCATTCGCAACCTGCCTTCCAAAACCCTGCGCTTTGAACAGGTGCGCTTCACGCGAGAAGCACCCGTGCCCCCGGCCACCTCCTCGCACGAACAGGCCATGCACGACAGCCTCGTCGCCCTTGCCGAACACATCCTGAACGACAATATCGCCAATCGGCAGCAAGAGTTTTCCATCACCCTTCCCAAAGGCCATTATATGCTCAAAGACACGCAAAACATGGCCATTCCCATTTCATTCCGCGTTTCAGATGCTCCCACTTTTCTACCCATCTCACCGCGCGTCAGTCTGTGGTTGCCCACCGCCAAAACCGCGTCGGATACGGTTCGTTTGCAAACCGTAGTCGGGGACGAACTCGGTCCTATTGTTCAACCCGATCAAATTACTTTTGGTCGAGAATACGCGCTTCTGGTCAAAATGGGCGATTACAAACGCCACCGAGAAAATATCATTCTCTATCCCATGGGCAGCATCAAACCCGTTTGGCCCGGGGTTACTGCCATCGCCGCGACTCCCGGTACAGAATGCCTGTATTACAAAACAGGAAATGAAAAATTGGAAACATCTATCCTCGGCAATATCCAGGGCAGACGCAGCGGACTGCTCAAATACCTGCTCATTCCCATCGTCGGCATAGGTGTTGCCCTCGCGCTGTGAGAATGCAACCAGGTTAAAAAACAAAAAAGCACCCGAGTGTTATTCGGGTGCTTTTTTGTTTCATTTCTGTGATAGAGCCTATCTCACAACCCAATCAAATACGACACCTTGAGCAGCAATGCGCGGCCGGTCTGGTGAAGATTGCCATCGGTTCCAAACCCGTGATCATACACAAAGAAAATATCGCTGCCCGGGCGAAATCGGTAATTGAGCAAAAAATTTGCGCCCACGGATTCGCTGTCACTATTCCACTGTGCAAAAAATTTAAAAAAGAAATCGGTTGTAAACGAGTAAATCAACCGCGTACTCAATGCCTGAATATTGAGATTGGCCTGTGGCAAGCGAATCCAATTGCCATCGTAAATCAGCTCAATACCCAATCTGCCATTGGGCCGATAGGCATTTTCTGCCGTCACCCGATACAGGTGTCCCGTATAATAGGTTCCCACCAGAAAATCGAAATCCAACTGCAATTTGCGATAATTTGCCGTATCCGGTCCCAGCCTGAACGATGTAAAAGTGTATTCGTCCGGTGGAATGGCGACATCGGGTCGCTTGCGCGACGGTCTAAAAGTCCGCGTCACAACATCGCGGGTCCTTTCCATACGCACCAAAAAGCGGTCAGCCGTCTGAAGTGCGAGCACACCGTCAAGTCTGAACCGCTGGAACGGTACCTCGCCTTCGTCGTCTTCAATTATCTGAATATCGGGCGTGAATCTCAAATTGCGGATATTGGCGACCTGGGGACGCGGCAAATAGGATAGATTAACATTGTAGCGCCGAAATCCCCGAATCCCACGCCGACGATTGACAAACCCCGCCTCCGGCTCAAAATCATCTTCCACATCCAGAACAGTTGCCGAACCCGAGTATTTGGTACCGTTATACGAAAAGCGAAGATACCGTGCATCGTCTGCATCTTCTCGTTCTGTATCCCAGGTACGCGCGTAAAAAGCCTGTATATTGACCGCGGTTGAAGGCGAAAAACTGAAATCCAGCCCCCCTGCGCGATTGTAGTCGCCCCACCCACCTTCGGACACTTCGCTTTGTTTATTTACCCAGATAAAACCCACATTGGACCGCGCGAACACATCGCGTTTGATCCGAAGCACGGAAAAATTTCTACGCGGCAGGGTCTGCGTGTCCAACGTCTCAGAATCCGTCAGAACATTTAACGCACCAATGCTCGTGCGACCGGCCTTACCAGCCAGTTTGCCACCTGCGAGAATCGGCACGGGCTGCCCCCCATCCAGACCGATTCTTCTGCTGTAAAACAGCAGTGTTGGCGGGCGCACATCGCCACCGCGAGTTGACGCGGCCTCGCCAAAATCAAACAACTGCGCCCCCTCCAGAAAAAACTCGCGCTTTTCGGGAAAAAACTGGGAAAACTGCGTCAAATTCACCTGCTCTTGATCGGCTTCGACCTGGGCAAAATCCGTATTATAAGACACATCCAGTGCGAGATTAGGCGTCAAGCCATAACGCACATCTGCACCTGCTTCAAACGTGCGATTCTCACCCTCATCGCCTGCAAAATTGCGCGAAGTTCCCGGCAACAGATATGGCTTGATCTGGAAAAGCCGCTTTCTTTCAACAGCCTTTAATCCGCGCAACACACCCATATCTGTCATCTGATACCTCCGCCGGGGCGATGGCGTATGTCGCCCGACAATAAATGCGGTCTCCTCGTTCTTATGCCCGATATAACGCCCCATGTTAATCCCCCATTCCATCTCATCAGACGGATTGAAACGGAGTTGATTAAACGGAATCGCTATTTCGGCAGTCCAGCCTCTCTCGTGACGCACACACCGCGCCTCCCAGATACAATCCCAATCTTCATTCGTCGTTCGCCCTTCATTTGACAAAAGCATATCTGTCCGTGCGCCGAGTGCATTGACAAAAAAGAAAACCCCATTCTGTTTGTCATTAAACGGATCGAGCAACAACTGAATATTGTCATCGCCGGAAAGCTGAGAATCTCGGCGCATATTATTGGTAACAATGAGACCGGGATTTTTGTCGTAACATTCAAAACCAAAATAAATTTTCTCATTATCATAAATAATTTTCACAACCGTCCGCTCAGTAACCGGCATCCAGTATTTCGGATCGCGTTGAACAAACCCCTCCGCAGCCTGCGCCTGTTGCCAAACCTCGTCGTCCAACCGCCCGTCAATCCGCGGCGCCGCAACAACCCGCGTCGCATGCGCTACCCTGCGCGGCGAGCCTGCAAGCGTACCATCATCCGCCTGAATTTGATCGCCAGATTTTACTGCCGAGCCATTTTCCTCGACCACGCGCGCAACCACCACATTGGGCAACACCTTGATCACCTGCAAAACCGCACCATCATCGCCTGCAATCCGCAATTTGCCATCCAGATCAGCCGAAAGCCCTTCCACATAGACGAGATCGCCTACCACTTGTTGCACCGTACCCTGTGCATATATGGGAGTTACAACTGCTATCAGCGTGAAAACCAATATATAAGAACGCATTAAACCTCCTGATACAATGTCCCAAAATACGGGAATTTTTAATCGTCTGGTAAGGTTTTTGACTCAGTATTTGTAGAATCGGGTGTTACCATACCTGTTTGCAACTGCTTGCGCCAGAGGGCCTTCAGCGATTGACGCTCTGCTTCTTCGGGGTCGTAAGGAACCGTTGTAAGATCAGTCAGAACAGGTTGTAAATTACCAGTTGTAAAAACCGTCTTCTTAAATGTATTGCGATGTTGCAAATCGGCCTGATCGTCATAATGGGGGGACTCGGGATCTTCGCTATTCCCATAAGCCAGCGCACTCCACGACTGCACTGGCTGCATCAGCGAAACCACCATCCCAAAAGCCGATCCACCTTCGATAACCATTGTACCATCTGCTTCTATTCGGGTCAGCGTCTGACGCAAAGCCTCCGTACCAGAAGGCGCACCGCTCATCGGGAAAGTGCGATCTCCCCGCTTCAAATAATGTACCTGTCCCCAGGGCACATCCAGTCGTCCATAAGTCGCAGTCATATATGCGACCGCCTGTTGCAATGCCTCCAGTGCGACCTTTTCCCGCACCAAAATATCTCGCTTTTGCGGAACCTGTGCGAACGACGAATCGAATCGGGCCTTCCAAATCGAAAACAAAAGTGTGCCAACGCTCTCCAAACTCGCCCGATTATCCCATGCCCTGAGAATGTGAACAGCCTTGCCGACCTCCCAGTTGGGATCGTATAGCACGGGCCAGGCGCGGTTATACGCGCGAAAAATCAGTCCCTTATATTCTTCTGCGTCAACGAGATAATCATCCCGCAGCAAAATCTGCATATCGCCGACCGCGATATTTTGATGTGTGCGCAGCCAGTTCACAACCCGCTGTGCGCGATAATTGGGCGTTCCCCACCCCAAAAACAATGGGAAATCGTCCATTTTAAGACCACTATCAATCGCAACCACATCTGGCGAGACATTACAATTTTGCAAAGAGCCAGAATCGGGATTATGCACTTGTGGCAATTCGAAAAATGCGATCACACCTCTCCATTCTGTTTCAGGCGTCCACCCCGGCACGGGCGCGCGCCAATCAAAGTCTTCTGATCGCACGGGACAGCGGCCATTAAACACATAAAAAATTTCGCCTGTCACATCGCCGTATATCACATTGAAAACCGGCAACTCTAAAAGCGAAAGCACCTGCTGAAAATCGTTCAGTGTCACCGCGCGATTCATCCCCAGCAATTGCCCTATTGCATCCACGCGATTTTCTACACTCGTACGCGCCGCATAAGCCCAATTGCCAATCGTCTTGTACACAGGACCGTGATCGGTATAGCGCAACTCGCGCTCAACCTCCCGAATCCCCTGCTCGCTATGTATGCCAATTTTCACATGTCGCGACACCACGCGCCTTTTCTCGTCCCCATAAAAATAGCGTCTGGGATTGATCGGATCCAGACGCTCCTCGTACAAATCAAAAACATCGATATCATTGGTGGTTATTGACCAGGCAACGTGATTATTGTGACCGACAAAAATAATTGGCAATCCAAAAAACGTCGCCCCCATCACATCTAAACCCGCATTGCTAACCAGATGCGCCTCGCAAAGCTGAAAGGGCGTTGTGTACGGCAACTGCACATCCATCGCCAGCACGGGCGCGCCACTGCCAGACCGAGACGCCCCCACAACCCACAGATTGGATCCCGGCAATTTGGGAACCGTTGTCATCAATCCCACCTGGGCCAATTCAGATTCACCGGTCTGCTCGGCAAACAAGAACAAAATCCACCGCGCAAGCGCCACTACATCTACCGCCCGCACATCCTGCACCCACTGCGGCAATGCCTGTCGATGAATTTCAATATAGTGGTTGATGCCCCCAACAAAAGCCGCGATATAGTGCTGCGTATCCTCAGAAATATCTCCATACCGCTCACCCGCAATACTGTGAATGCGCCATCGCAAAGCCATTTCATCTAATTTTAGGGCCGAAGCGCCTTCGACCTCGGCCAAACGCCCTCTGGCTTGACGAAAATTCTTCAACATCTGCAGAAGATGATCTTCTGCCTGTGCGTAGCCAAAACCAAACGCGACATCCTCATCTGTGCGCCCATAAATATGAGGTACGCCATAAGTATCGCGCAAAATACGCGCCTTACCCTCTGGGGGTGAAAACAGAGAATCCCCCAGTTTTGCGACCAGTGTATCAACCGGGACTTCAGCCAGCAAAACTGCGAGACTGTCCCGATTAATCGCACCTTCTTGCGCCCCACTTTGACCTGCAAAAGCAATAGTAAATACGACGAGAATAAACCACCGCATCCCCTACTCCCTGAACAAATGATCTTCGATGGGCAATGACATGGCAATGCCATTGGTCGCAGAAATAAGCCCTGCCTCCATAATTTCCTGTGCATTGCGCGACAAATCTGCACAAGTCACAAAACCGGGCGATGCGCCAGATTGAATACAATGAATAAAATGTTCGGAGGCATTATTTTCCCCTTCGGGCAATGCATCTGGCGCAATTGTTTTGCCATCTTTACTACCGCGCGTGTACAAAACAACATCACTCCCCGCAATAATCGTTCCCTCCGTACCGTGCAACATCAAATCGTGCGGCGGCTTATTCGGCACAGCTTCTGTCCAGGTCATCTCCAGCCGGCACAGAGCATTTGGATAGCGCAAAATCATCATCCCATTATCATCTACGGGCAAATGTGTTTTCAACAGCCGCCCCGCCATTCCCACCACACGATTTGGTCGCCCCAAAAACAACACACACAAACTCGCGCCATATCCCCCGTAATCGTTGAAAGCACCCGCGCCATTGAGATGACTATCAAATAGGAAATCGCAAAAATGCTCGGAACAACCCAACTCATCCGGCCCGCAATGCCCACCGCGCCACAGCAGTTGCCACACCTGACCGATTGCACCTTCTCGCACCAGGCGATAAGCCGTGCGGATGCCGCGATTCCACGCCGTCGGCCAATTGACCATCAACACCGTCCCCGCCTTTCGCGCAGCCGTCAACATGCGATCCGCTTGCTCTAAGGTCGCCGCCATTGGTTTTTCAACCATCACATGAATCCCGCGCGGCGCACACAATTCCACCACATCGGCGTGATGCGCTGTCGGGGTAAACACAAATACCGCATCCGGCTCCTCATTGTCCAGCAACGCTTCAAAATCATCATATACCAACTCACAACCAGTCGCTTCGACAAATTGTTCTCGCAACTCCGCATTGCCATCTGCACCGGCCACCAGCACGGCGTTATCCAGCGCTTTGAGCGCGCGCAAATTTGACCACACATGATCGTGCGCCAGTCCCAGCGCGGCCACTTTTACTCTTTCTGCCATGAACGCCTCCTTAAATGTCTGAATCAGGATATTACAGGATAAAACAGAAGTGGTTCCAAATGATACAGCACAGAATAACATGAGTAAAGGGGAAAAAAGCGATGGAAAAAACAAAAGCCCGGATAAACTTCTCCAGAAGCTTACCCGGGCTTAATCATGCATACTTCTCCCTTCTTACTCCCCACCTTTCACGTCTTTAACCATCAACTCATCCCCCACTACATCCACCTCAATCTGCGCGCCGTCCGATATATCGCCACTGATCAACGCGCGCCCAATGCGCGTCTCCAATTCGTGCTGCAAAAACCGTTTGAGAGGCCGCGCACCAAATACTGGATCAAATCCTTTTTGGGCGATAAATCCCTTCGCGTCCTCTGAAAGAGTAAGATCAATCTGTCTGTCGGCCAACCGGTTACGCAAATCCACAATAAGCAAATCCACAATTTTGGTGATTTCCGACAGCAACAGCGGCTTAAACAGCACCACATCATCTACGCGATTGAGAAACTCGGGTCTGAACTGCTGTCTCAATTCCGCCATCACTGCATCGCGGGCAGATTCGCGGATTTCGCCATTATCGGTCACACCCTCGAGCAAATACGGAGAACCGATATTTGATGTCATAATCACCACCGTATTCTTAAAATCCACGACATGCCCCTGTGCATCTGTCAAGCGACCATCGTCCAGCAACTGAAGCAAAATATTAAAAACATCACCGTGTGCCTTTTCAATTTCGTCGAACAAAATCACCGAATACGGTTTGCGACGCACCGCTTCTGTCAACTGCCCGCCTTCGTCGTAACCGATGTAGCCTGGAGGCGCGCCAATCAAACGCGACACCGCGTGTTTTTCCATATATTCGCTCATATCGATGCGAATCATACTGTCTTCGCTATCAAAAAGTGCTTCTGATAGCGAGCGGGCGAGTTCGGTCTTGCCAACGCCGGATGGGCCTAAAAAAATGAACGAACCGATGGGACGACGCGGATCCTTGATCCCCGCACGCGCCCGAATCACCGCATCGGCCACCAGAGAAACTGCCTCATCCTGCCCGACGACGCGCTCGTGCAAAATATCGTCCAATCGCAGCAACTTCTCGCGCTCTCCCTCGACCAATCGCGTCACCGGAATACCCGTCCACCGCGATGCAATCTCGGCGATTTCCTCTTCAGTCACCTCTTCGCGCAACAACCGATTATCTATCATTTGAGAATCTTCGGCGGTTTTGAGTTGCCGTTCCAAATCGGGCAATGTGCCGTGTTTCAATTCTGCGGCGCGGTTGAGATCGTACCGCCGCTCTGCCTCTTCGATCTCGCGTTTTGTCTGCTCAATCTTCTCTCGCAAAGTTCGCACCCCATCCAGTTCCTGCTTTTCATTCTCCCACTGCACGCGCATCGCATCAGCCTGATTCCTCAAATTCGCTAACTCTTTCTGGAGTGTCTGCAACCGCTCCCAACTCGACTCGCCCTTTTCCTTCTTCAGCGCGGCTTCCTCAATCTCGAACTGCATCACGCGCCGGGTCACAGCATCCAGCTCCGAAGGCATGGAATCGATCTCTGTCCGCACCATTGCACACGCTTCATCTACGAGATCAATCGCCTTATCGGGCAAAAATCGATCCGAAATATATCGATCTGACAACACCACGGCATTGACCAGCGCATTATCCTGAATCCCCACCCCGTGGTGAATCTCAAATCGCTCGCGCAAACCTCGCAGAATCGAAATGGAATCCTCTACAGATGGCGCATCGACCATCACGGGTTGGAAGCGCCGCTCCAGAGCAGCGTCTTTTTCGAGATACTGGCGGTGTTCGTCGAGCGTTGTCGCTCCAATACAGTGCAATTCGCCCCGCGCCAGCATTGGCTTGAGCATATTGCCCGCATCTGTAGATCCCTCCGTCTTACCCGCGCCCACAATCGTGTGGACCTCGTCAATAAATAACAAAATATGACCGTCGCTCTGCTTGATCTCATTCAAAACAGCCTTCAAACGCTCTTCAAATTCTCCCCGATATTTCGCGCCAGCCATCAATGCACCCATATCCAGAGAAAAAACCGACCGATTTTTAAGCCATTCGGGCACATCGCCCCGCACAATCCGCTGTGCCAGCCCTTCGATAATCGCAGTCTTGCCCACACCGGGTTCACCAATTAGCACCGGATTATTCTTGGTCTTGCGCGACAAAATGCGAATCACGCGGCGAATTTCCTCATCGCGCCCAATCACGGGATCCAATTTGCCTGCACGCGCCTCTGCAACCAGGTCGATACCGTATTTTTCAAGTGCCTCATACGCCACCTCTGGGTTGGCACTCGTCACCCGCTGATTGCCGCGAATCTGCGTTAAAACAGATAGAATATTATCCCGCGTAATATTAAACTGTTTCAAAATGCGTCCCGCCGGAGTCTCATCGCCCTCGCCAATCAGCGCCAATAACAAATGCTCCACTGAGACATACTCATCCTTCAGCTTTTCGGTTTCGGCCTGAGCTGACAGAAACAGCTTTTGAAAACGTTGCGTCACATAAATTTTGTCCTGTTCAACGCCAGGTCCAGAAACTTTCGGTTGTCGCGCCAATTCTTTTTCAACTTCCGATTTTAGAACATCGCTATCCACTTGCATGCGCGTAAGCATACGGGGAAATAAGCCGCCATCCTGCGCGAGCAAGCTGGCGAGCAGGTGTTCGCCATCCACCTCCTGATGTCCATATCGCAGTGCTATAGCTTGGGCTTGTTGCACGGCCTCCTGCGATTTCTGTGTCAATTTGTTCATATCCATTTTGTTTTTTCCATAAAAAAGGGCCATCCCGCCCTTGCGAGATGGCCCGGCGATTAACGAGCTCATTCAATTACGATACTGCAACATCGATTTGGCGGGGTTTCGCCGCTTCAGATTTGGGCAAAGTGAGGGTCAAAATCCCATCCTTATAATCCGCCGAAACCTTCTCAGCATCGATCTCGGAACTCAGTGTGAAGGCTCGTTTGAATGTCCCGTAGAAGCGTTCACTGCGGTGGACTTGTGCGTTCTCCTTCTCTGCTGTGCGCTTCCGCTCGCCTTCAATCGTGAGCATGTTGTCTTCGAGCGTCACCTTGATATCTTCCTTGTTCAGCCCGGGCAATTCGGCGTAAACAGTAAATTCGTTCTCCGATTCTGCCACATCCACACTCGGATGCCATCCCGTGCCGTGCCAGGTGTGCGGGTCGCCCCAGAACTTGTTCACGAGGGTATCAATCTCACGCTGAATTCCGCGAGACTCTCGGGGTTGCCAACGAATAAGTGCCATCTCAATACCTCCTGTTATATGGTTGTTGGTTGTTACTTGCTTGTCTCGCCCTATTTCAGTTGCAATCCCCGTGCCAAAATTTTCTATTTTTTTAAAAATTTGAATAACATATTGTAAATAAATGTTTTAAAATTTATATCCTCGATTTCCTCAGCGTCCTGCGCGTCTCTAAACCTGATAATATGGCACAGACAGAGCACCATTTTTGGCATACCATGTCAAATTGCCAGTGATGAATTGTCAGTCCAAAGTATTATTTAAACAAAGAAAAAGCCCTTGAACCGAGCGGCACAAGGACAAAGGTGACAAAAAAGGCGCGACCGATCATTTACCGAACAGAGTGACCACCAGCCCGATGACCGCACAGGCAGCTATAATCAATGTGACGAGTAATTGCCGAAGGGATGAAAAACTACTGTCCATCTTATTCGACAAGTCCCTAATCGCTTGTGTCAACTCGCTGCGTGTGTTATCTACCTCTGTTTCAACCCGTTGTTGCCGATGTGAAAACTGTTCAAACTGGCCCTTTAATTCCGCTTGTGTCTCTGCAACGGTTGCCATGGTCGTATCCCTAATCAAGAGTTAAAAACATCATTGACATTTGACACTTATTATATTATAGCGTGTTGTGGTCATCTTGTCCAGCCCTTGTTTTTTTGCACTTCACAGGAGAACGCCATGCGATCAACCATCGCCTTCACAATTGTATTTCTGTGGACCTGTACTTGCTCTGCCAGCGATCCGGTACAAACACTGACCTATTGCGACAATCTCTCCGGTTGGTCCAGTGGCTTACAATTATCTAAAGACGCGCCAGAGGGACGCTTTGCCATCGCGGCTTCCCTGCCTGCAGGTCAGACGGGATTCTTTACCTACAATTTTTTTAGCACAGGTCAGGACATCTCCCAAAGACACAGCCTGAGCTTCTGGTGGAAAGTAGAAGGCGATGGTCTGCGGGACCTCAAAATCAAAGTTCGCAACTATCCCCTAGTCGGCGGCATGGAAGCCGTATATACGATCTGGGCAGGACAAACACCGCCCCAGGGCTGGCAACTTGCAGTTATAGAACTGGCAAAACCCCAATACGATAACTGGGGAAGAGAACCCGATTACAACCAGCGATACATCACATTTAGAACCGAAACCAGTCAAAGTTCAAATGTGCGCCTGTTCATTGACCATATTGCAACAGTCGATCAGACCTTTTCCTGGCAAATTGACGCGCCATTACATGAAAAAAGCCCCATTGACCATCTCGATTTTGATGGCAACGGAGCCGTTGGCTTTACTGATTTTCTTCTTTTTGCCCAGAAATTTGGAGCAACGCAGACCAATTCAGAATACGACCCTCTCTACGATCTCGATTCTGACGGACAAATCGGTTTTGGGGATTTTCTCACTTTCGTCGCTGGATTCGGATCTGACGGCACGCAATGGTACATACCCATCGCATTTGAAAATCACACCACACAACCATTAAGTATCGCGGTAGGAACAGAAACCCAGACCCTGTTGACACAGACCATTGAAGCGGGAATAACCAGGATTCGGGTGCCAATCCCCGAATCCCTCCTCACCTCACGCGACCCCTCCAGCACACATCCCATCCCAATTTGGGCGCAGGTTGCAGATTATATCCAAACGCGAAGCAGTTGGATATCTTACTTACCTCAAAGTGGTCCCGCACACACCTGGACACAGTTTGTAGCAGCCAAAGAGAACGCTACAGAACCCATTTTACCCGATTTTTCCTACGCGGGCTATCACTACTTTGACAAACCTGTTCCCCATATCCAGGACGACGTATTCGACGTCACAGCTTACGGCGCTGTCCCCAACGATGGCCTCTCCGACCAGGCAGCTATCGTACGCGCTATTACCGCAGCCGAGCAAAACAACGGCGGAATTGTCTTCTTCCCCCCAGGCGAATTTCTCGTCAATACCAACGCCGATAATAACCAGTCCATCTACATCCGCAACAGCAATATCATCCTCAGAGGAAGCGGCAGCCGGAGCGGAGGCACAATCATCCGGCAGGTGAACTACATGCCGCCACTCAATCCCGAACAACTGTGGACATCGCCCTATATGTTCATTTTTCAACCCCGCAACACAAGCGATAGAACCCTGACGTCCATTGCGGAAAGTGCCGATCGAGAAACCTTTTATATCACAGTAGCCGATGCTTCCAGACTCTTTCCCGGTCAACGGATTACGCTCTATATGAACAGCACCGCAGCCATCTCGGAATTTCTCGCACCCTACTCGGCAGAATCCATCTGGACGACCATGCTGACCAATGGGATTCAAGTGCGAGAAAAGCACAGCATTGCCGAAATACAGGGCAATCGGATTCGTCTCAGTGAACCTCTGCACACCGATGTCAACCATACGTATAACTGGACCGTACGCGAATATCAGCACCTCGAGGAAATTGGCATTGAAGACATCAGCTTTCACGGCACCTGGCTGGATGATTTTGTCCACCACAAAGACGCCATTCACGATGGCGGCTGGAGTTTGCTCCGGCTCACCCGATGCGTCAATTCCTGGATACGGCGCACATCCTTCATCAATTGCAATCGCGCCCTTCGCATCAGTTCGAGTTCTGCCCTATCTGTGTACCACGTCACACAGGCGGGAAATCTGGGCCATTCATCTATTGCCAGCGATGGCGGTTATGGCGTATGGGTCGGGCTGTCAGAAGATCTCGCAGGCCACTGGCATGGACCGGGCACAAACAGTCGCTCTGCCGGAACAGTGTACTGGCGTTATGACATGCGTCGAGATCAACGCATTGACGCCCATGGCGCTCAACCCTATGCAAGCCTGCTCGACCGCGTCAATGGCGGTATCTTGTATGGCAGCGGCGCGTCTCTCGCCAATTATCCCAATCACCTCAAACATTATGTGCTCTGGAATTTCAAACATCGAGGCATTCTGAGGCACTACGATTTTTGGCAACCCGGCGATGCACGCGATCGTTTTGTACAGCCCATTATCGTTGGGTTGCACGGCGACCCCGCCACCTTTAATGAAAGCACCCTTCAGGTCCTTGAATCTAACGGCAGCCCAGTCGAACCAGAATCGCTCTTCGAAGCCCAACTCGAATCGCGTCTCCACACTCTCCCTCCCTGGCTCAACGACCTTCACACAGAGTGGGAAACGTTTCGAAATACGCCACTACCGGATTTTCCGTCACCGAAATTTTAGCATCCGCAGAATTATAGGCAATCGTTAATCAGGTTGAATAATAATTGGAAAGTCCGTAAATTAGTAAAAACAAAGGAGAAAAAATATGCCTGAACAGATGACAACACGACCACTCATTCGAGGCGATATTCGCAAACTGAACGCACCAGAAAAAAATTTATTTAATCGAATAAAAAAGATTCGCAAAGCTATTGGTCCTGTGGTAGTAAATTCTGGTTCGATTTTAAGGCGGTTAAATGATCAATGAAAGATACGTTTTAGATGCGTCAGTTGCTGCTAAGTGGTTCTTAAACGACGAAGACGTGGTAGATATTGCAGAGACGTTTCTCATTCGGTTCTTAGCTAAAGAGATCGTTTTTTATGCACCGCATATTCTCGAGTATGAATTAGGTCACATTATCACCCGGGCACAGCGCAGTGGTAGGCAGCGTATCGAAACAGATCAAGCAATAGAAGCGTATCGAACATTCTCTGAATTGCCAATTGTGTTTTGTGACTTGAGCGTACAAGATCGACAAACAATTTTGGATTTTGCAACCCGCTTTAATCGCGGATTTTACGATGCGACTTATATCGTCCTGGCAAACAAACTTGATTGTATCTGGTTGACCAGCGAAAAACGATATCGAACAAACTTACCTCCTGACTTTCCAGAGCATCTAATTCTGACATTGGAAAGTTTCGAATAGCATCATTTATCGAGGCATTTGAGCAAGCATTGGATACGTGACGCGATTTCCCAATCTTGCGTCAGAAACAAAAAGCCCGACCTGTTCTAATCAAGTCGGGCTTTTACTGTGGATATGAGACGACAAATCCAAATGCAAATTTCTCAGCGGTTCCACGCGGCTTTATTGGAAATACCGCGGCTGATCACCACCTCCAGACTCCTTTCCGGTCAATGGATTACGCTCTATATGAACAGTACCGCAGCCATCGCAGAATTTCTTGCGCCGTTATATAATTCCCTTTTCATTTACCTCTCTTTTTTCTTTTCTTCCTCATTCTTTTTCTCTTGTTCCTTGCTTTCCTTTTATCGGAAGGTACCGGAAACCTCTCGACTAATCGATCTTTTCCACCACCGACCCCCCTGCTCATAAAAACACGCCTCATATTTGGGTCGCCATCATCACGAAAATAATCGTCATAAAATACTTCTTCTTCTATAATAAATTGCAATTGACCTTTTAACCTGTAAGACAATGAATCTAAAAATTCATGTGCCAAACTTACTTGTTCCCCTTCTCCTACCGCATTGGATAATTTTTTGAAGAAATCCGGAGAGTATCTATTGATAAAATCTTCAATATCTGGAAACCCCGCTTCAATGTCATATTCCTTACCATGGGCATAATGCCTCTGAGTATAGTCACTAAACTCCTCATACAAGTAACCAATATCAGGTTCTATACCCGTTACTATTTCTTCAAATACATCTATTAACTCTTTCATTCCTGCAAGAGTCTCATCTACCTCAAATGGATCATGAACTCCATCATTACGGTTTTTTATTATTTTTTCTAAAGTCTTTATATACTCCCTTTGTCTTGCTTTTTTAGGGCCAAACAAATACATATCCTCTGAACTCTTGAGACTTTTAAGAAAATTCAAATACCCCTCAGATGTCTCCCTTTTTAGACTCTTCCCCCAAAATAAAGCCTCTTCTTCTGCTACTTCTTTGAGATGTTTTTCTGCCATAACCCCAAGAGATATACCAATTTCGGTGTTGTCCTTATATTAGTTGAAATAGTAGAGGCTCCAATGTAAATTGGAGACAGCAGATTCAAACCGTGAAAACGCTGTGTCCACAACCAAAGGAGCCCGTGATGAAAAAAGTATCGCACAAAGCCCCCAAAGTCAAGGCAATCCACAAAGGCGATGCAACGTTTGATACACCCGTTGAAGAGGAACTGGGCGCACTGGATACCCGCATCGCGCTGATCCAGGCCTTGATCCCATTAGGATTAGACGCCGTGGCAGAAGAATTGCAGGAGGAAGTGAGCCGCTTGGCCGGGGACAGATACAGTCGCAAAGACACCGAAAACCCCAATCGTCGGTGGGGCAGTCAACAAGGGTCTGTGTATCTGGCCGATCAAAAAGTGCCGATCTCTGTACCGAGGGTACGTAATGTGGAGAGGGATGAGGAAGTCTGCCTTGAGACCTATCATCACCTCCAAGTTCCCAGACGTATGGATGAAGGGCTGCTCCTTCGCGTGATCAAAGGCATTGCGACTCGGTCTTATCAAGCCTGCGCTGAGGCGATCCCGAAAGCCTTTGGGCTGTCCTCATCAACGGTATCGAGACGTTTTATCAAGGCGTCGGCACAAAAGCTGAAGCAGTTCCGTGAACGCTCTCTATCGCAGTATGACTTGGTTGCCCTCTTTATAGATGGCAAGACCTTTGCAGACCAAGAGATGATCATTGCTCTGGGCGTGACGATAGAAGGGCACAAAATCCCAATAGGCTTTGTCCAGGCTGCCACTGAGAACGAACGCGTCTGTCGGCAGTTTATACAGTCTCTCATCAATCGTGGCTTGGTCTATCACAAGGGCCTGCTGTGTCTTATTGACGGCTCAAAAGGCTTGTATGCTGCCCTTACAAAGGCATTGGACGGTTACGTGGTCATCCAACGTTGTCAGTGGCACAAGAGAGAGAACGTGCTTTCCTATCTGCCTAAAAATAAACAGGATCAGATCAAAAAGGCCCTACAAAATGCCTACGACCAGCCCACCTACAAAGATGCTAAAATGGCACTCTTATCCCTCAAAGCGGAATTGGCCTTGATCAACGAAGACGCGCTCTCCAGCCTTGAAGAAGGAATAGAAGAAACCCTTTCCTTGCATCGCCTCGGACTGATGCCGCACTTGAAGCAGTCCTTTCGTACGACAAACTGCATTGAGTCCATAAACTCAATGGTCGCACAAATCACACGAAATGTGAAGAGATGGACAAACTCGAATCAACGCAGGAGATGGTTAGCCACCGCTCTGCTGGACATTGAACCCCGATTGCGAAGGGTCAAAGGCTACAAAAGCCTACCCAGGCTCAGGCGCGCACTGCACAAGCACTTGAAACTCGATACAGACTGGCAAGACGCAATTGCTGCGGATTGAAAACACCGGCCTCAATTATTTCAACTAAATATAGGACTTGACCGTATAGACCTCAATTGCATTCTGGGTGCTGACTTTCGTTGTCTTGCTTGATACTTTTTTAAAAGCAAAAATATACTCGTGTTTGAAAATGTAGAACCCTCCAACGAGCGCGCGATAACGCCACAGATTTTCTTGATTTTGTTTCGCCCGATTATTCACCATATTTTTCACCACAATGCTTTTTAGCTGTAAGCTCTTCCCGCGCTTCAGTGTTTCTTGCATGAGATAAAAACCGAGCGGTACCCACTCGCTATTTGTGTATTTGTCGCCGATAACAACTGCCATGTATCTATCCTGGTCTAATAAATCGGAAAAATTTTCAATTACATCGCCGAATTTTGTGGAAAATTCTTCAACCGTTGATGCATTACATAAATCCTCTTTTTTGTCACTAAAATGGATAATGTCGTGATATGGGGGATGTAGTAAAATCAAGTCGATGTTTTTCTTCCCTATTTTTTTTAGTACTTCCAAAACTTTGGTACGCGCATATTGAGTTGTACTATCAGCAACAATAACCTCCGTCAAAACATTTTCGCTGTTTAGTGCTTCAGTTCTACCAAATGGTAATTCTTCCTGGCTCAAGTTTTGCATGGCAATTTCTGCCACTTCTGGTACCAACTCAACGCCTATACCATGTCGTCCTAATCGCTTCGATTCAATGAGTGTCGTGCCATGCCCCAAAAAGGCATCCAAGACCACATCGCCCTTTTGCGTAAACCGCCTCATCATCTGATTAGGAATTTGTGGAATAAAATTGCCATGATAAGCATTGTTGTGAGCACCCGATCTGTCGCGCTCATCAATTGACCACAGGCTATCGGTGAGAATATCGCCGTATTCCTTCCAATTTTTTAAGTCTAAATCATTGATTTTAGGCATTATTCATTTCACCTCCATTTTTCTTCCTGAAATATCCCCTCTGACGCATCAACAAACGATAGAGATTGGGATTTTTCTCAAATGCCTCGCGTCCGTGCAGCCAGAAATGGTTGTTGAGCACTAAGAGATGATCGGGTGGCAAGGGCAGCGAGACCACCCCCTGCGATGCTTCCATAGAATCGGACAGATCGCGCAGATATCGACCCTGCTCAATAGTCTCGGGATAGACAAACTGATCGATAAAACACACACACGCTTTGCCGTCTCGTTCGTAGAACGTCGTTTTTTCAATCGTAACGGGATAATTCTTACTCGGCGGCGACTGATAGACCAGAGGCAAAGAGGCCAGCGGATGGCTGGCAAATCGCTCTAATGCCTCCCAATCATCCAGATGCAACAGCCGCGACTCTCCCCCCACCGCATCGTGCTCCTCCATCTTCATCATCAAAATCCAGTCGGTGCGTTCGCGGACATACGTCCCATCGGTATGGAGCGTGAACAGACGATATGCCTGCCGTAAATACGAATCGCTACTATCCGTATCCTTTACCTCAAAACATGCGTAATAATTCTCCGTCATATCGTCAAAGTTGGGAATCCCGATCGCATGCGAAACAGCCGTCCCAAAAGCAACGCGCTGATCCATCGTCTCCAACCCACCTTCAGCCGCAACGGTAAACCCCCCCGTTGCGCGGTCTCTAACCATTGCGTTGATATGCTCGAAAAAATCGCCACCGACGATATTTTGAAGACAATCGGCGGCGATCATTCTCAAATATGGCACATAAGTCAATCGCTGTTCCGAAAGATCTGCCACTTCGCGCACAAATGCCCCTGCGGCATCGGCATCAATTGTGATGTGATACAAACGTTGATGGTCGGGATGTTGTTCAACTGTGTAGTTCAAAACCAGCCCCTCATGTTCCAAGATTATACTTGTTCATAAACGTCCGCATTGCCCTCGCCGGATGTCTCTGTTTATACGCACTAAAAACATCGGGAAAATCGCCAATCACAGTACGCGCCCGTTCCAATGCCTGTTCCACAACTTCGGAGGGCGGGTCACTCAGGGGATTTTTTTCATCGGCATCCACACTCAGATCGTAAACCGTGGCCTCAGGTGACCTTGTCCCCACATCCATGTGTACGCTGTAGCGATCATCCCGCACATTAAAGTTCGTTGCCCATCCCGTTGTGATATAATCCCGAGCCGGTTCACCCCCACCCGTTGCACTTGCCCATGCATCTGCTCCATTCATCTCTTCGTACTCAACGCCCAGCATATTGAGAATCGTCGGCGTAATATCTTGATTCTGCGTCCAGATATCCGACTGCTGCCCGCGCGGCCCATCCGGATGGCGAACGATCCAATTGATCTGCGTATTAAAGGGAAATAGCGCGTTACCGCCCTTGCCAAACCGTCCCCTATCCATCAATTGCGTACCGTGATCGGATACAAACATCACCACCGTATCATCCCTCAGGTTCAGTCGGTCAA
The DNA here is from genome assembly GCA_965205975.1 of Candidatus Latescibacterota bacterium. Taxonomy (GTDB): domain Bacteria; phylum Latescibacterota; class UBA2968; order UBA2968; family UBA2968; genus VXRD01. The sequence goes on along the minus strand of OZ242195.1, from coordinate 1,304,089 downwards.
TCGTTTCCAGCAAATGCCCAATCCAGCGATCCACAAATGTGACATAGCCCATATACAATGCCTTTGTTCGCTCGATTTCCGCATCTGTCGCATCGCCAAGGGGCAAGACGCTATGATGGATATAATCCTTCACCGAGGGATCTGAAAAATAAGCATCGGCATACTGCCTGGGCGGATCCCATAACTCATGTGGGCTAAAGCTGTCAATCCACAGGAAAAATGGTTTGTTGCCCCTATTGTCCTCCACCCACTGCGATGCTTCTCGGAACACTTGAGCAGCGAGATAATTCTCTTCGCCCTCCTGCCGATCCAGCATATTGAGCAAATACTGGACCATCACCGCATGTTTTCTGGGATCTGCATCCCCATCCCGTACATGCGCTGCCAGATCGATGCGCGACAGCGGTCCCGTGCGATATCCATCTTGTTCCTGCCCGCGAACAAAGCGCCACGACAAAAAACCCCGCGTGAAATTCTGCGTCGGCTTAAACATGTGATAGGTATCCGCGACCAGGCCCGTAACAAAACCCGCATCGTGCAGGCGTTCCGCAAGCGTATCCTGATCTGGCGGAATAGGATGCCAGCCAGAGCCTGCTGGCTGCAATCCTTCATTTGGCGTATCGAACCGCCAGGGAAAAGACGGGATACCCGTAAACACACACCGCCGAAAAGGAATTGTTGGCAAGCCCTCTGCAAAACAGCGATTAAAAGTCAAGCCATCAGAAGCCAATTGATCCAAATGAGGGGTTTTTACATGGCTCAATTTTTTCCCTGCTCCAACAATATCTGCGCGAAACGTATCGCAACAAATCACCACCATATTCATAAAATTCTCCTTGTGTGATGCATGGACTGGTCTAACTGTACCATATTATGATAATCGGCGATTCCCTGTGTGTCAATATCAGCGACATATTCCATTTTCGAGTTGACAAAAAATATAGAATATGTGAGATTTCTCCTCACCAAGAGTAGAGGCGCGTCCCGTCATCAGTAATCTGGCACACGAAAGCGGATCTATAGGCCAGATGAAAGGGTCGGGGTGCCGAAGCCAAATGTCTCTCCGCAGGGCATTTAGCTGGGGCAGCAGATAACATCTGCTGAACTGTCACGGGAAACGATCCCGTGGAGCACTCTCTTGTGAGCAGTCTCTGCTATATGCAGTCGGCGTGCTTCTACTCTGGCAACCGACTGTTTTTTTATTTTTAGATCCGCAGAAAGGAAAAATCGATGTCCAGACTCAAAGTAGGAGTTCTCGGCGCAACTGGCATGGTCGGACAGCGTTTTGTCACATTGCTCACCGATCATCCCTATTTTGAAATCGCCGCCGTTGCCGCCAGCCCGCGCTCTGCTGGCAAAACCTATGGAGAAGCCGTAAAAGGCCGATGGACGCAATGCGATCTACCCATTCCCGAAACAGTATCCGACCTCATCGTGCAGGACGCGGGTGAGATTGATACCATCGCATCACAAGTCGATTTCGTCTGTTGTGCGCTCGACATGGAAAAAGAGGAGATTTTCAAACTCGAAGAAGCCTATGCAAAAGCTGAAACTCCGGTCATTTCCAATAATTCGGCGCACCGCTGGACCCCCGATGTGCCTATTCTTATGCCAGAAATCAATCCAGAGCACGCAGAAATTATTCCGGAGCAGCGCAAACGCCTGGGTGTCCAACACGGTTTTATTGCCGTAAAACCCAATTGCTCCATCCAGCCTTATGTACCGGCTTTTCACGCATTGTCAGAGTTTGGGCCTTCGAGTGCCTCTATATGCACTTATCAGGCCATTTCCGGTGCAGGTGAAACCTTTGAAACATGGCCAGAAATGACAGATAACGTCATCCCCTATATCGGCGGAGAAGAAGATAAAAGCGAAAACGAACCCCACAAAATCTGGGGCAAAATCGTCAAAGATGAAATTGTGCCCAGGCGCAGCCCGATCATTTCAGCCCAATGCGTTCGAGTTCCCGTCACAGATGGCCACATGGCTGCCGTATCAGTATCCTTTGATAAAAAACCCACGATAGAAAACATCCTCGCGCGCTGGCAAGACTTTGAAGGCGACCTCAGAGCCGCGGGGCTGCCCTCCTCACCCAAAACATTTCTCGCGTACATCGAAGGCGATGACCGCCCACAGACGCGCTTAGACCGCGATGCTGAAAATGGCATGGGCATTACACTCGGCCGTTTGCGCAAAGACAATCTCTTCGATTACAAATTCATCGCCCTCAGTCACAATACTGTACGCGGTGCAGCAGGGGGTGCTGTCCTGATGGCCGAACTCTTGACCCGAGAGGGGTATATCGAAACTAAGTAAAACTACGTCACCGCATTTTGCGTCCGCCCCTCTAAAAATGCGATCACATTCTCCACTGCGCCGCTATTGAGCAGATCGACACCTTCGGGCGTCATATCGGCACAATGCGGCGTAAGCACCACCTGTTCACACGCAAAAAGGGGATAATCGGGCGGTGTCGGTTCTTCCTCGTACACATCGATACCCGCTCCGCTTATATGCCCGCTATTTAGCGCATTGACAAGCGCGTCTGTATCAACCACTGCGCCGCGCGCTCCATTCAGCAATAGCGCACCCGGTTTCATCTTTTCAAACTCGGCCTCGCCGATCATTCCCCTGGTATCATCTGTCAACGCCACGTGCAAACTAACTACGTCAGAATTCTCGAGTAGCGCGTCTAACTCGACAAATCGCACGCCGAGTTTTTCCGCGCGTTCAGATGACGGATGAAATGTCCACGCAATCACCTCCATCCCGATCGCTCGGGCAAGTCGCGCCATCTCCGCACCGATATTGCCCGCACCTATAATCCCCAGGGTCTTGCCCTGGAGCATCACATTGTCCCGCCTGGGCCAGCCTCCCTTTTTCATCTCTGCGGTCAAATATGCAGCGCGTTTTGCAACCGCAAACATAAGCCCAAACATGTGCTCTGCCACAACCGGCGCTGTTCTGCCCGGCTGGTTGCATATCACAATTCCGCGTTTTTTTGCAGCCGCCAGATCGAACATATCTGTGCCAATAGAACACGTCGTAATCATTTTCAACTTTGGCAATTGGCTAAACTCTTGCTCGCCCCACGTCACAGCACCGCGTGTGTTCATAATCACATCGGCGTCCCTTACCCGTTCGACCTTTTCTTTTAATGACACGGGTTGCGTATCGTAAAGCGTCACATCGCCGTAACTTGCCAATCGTTCAAGATGGGGTGATCCCGCAATCTGTACTGGCTCATCGCCGGGCACCACAATCTGCACATAATCTTCCACCGCCATAATGACTCCTTTCAGAAACATTGCTTCCCAAAACATCCTTTGGTATATTCATAACTTTCTACGCCATCTAATGCAAACCATTTCGCCCAAGGAGCACCAATGCCTCTGGCAAAATACCAGCGCATCGGACATCACAAAACTGTCGAATCATTCAAAGCACATGTCAATAGCCTGGGGATTGACCTCCCCTGCGATGACGAAATTCTCAAGGCACCGGCATCACCACTTGCCCAAACAAGCGAGTGTCAGGGCTTTCGCATTGGCAATCGCTTCTGCATCCATCCCATGGAAGGCTGGGATGGCGAAATTGATGGCAATCCCTCGGAATATACCCTTCGACGATGGCACAATTTTGGGCTGAGCGGTGCAAAATTGATATGGGGCGGCGAAGCGGTTGCCGTGCGCCCTGAAGGACGCGCAAATCCCAATCAACTCTTTGCAGCCGAACATACCAAAGCAGGCCTGGGCAAACTTCGCGAAGAACTCATATCGGCACACCGCACACATATCGGCGACACCGATGACCTTCTCATTGGTCTTCAATTGACCCACTCAGGCCGTTTTTGCAGACCCAATGACAAAATCAAACTCGAACCCCGCATTGTGTATCGCCATCCGATCCTCGACCGTAAATTTGGCATTGACTCAGACGCCCCAGTGCTGTCCGACGGCGAAATCAAAAGCCTGATTGACGACTATCACAGCGCCGCACGCATGGCGTGTGATCTCGGGTATCAATTTGTTGATGTCAAACACTGCCACGGTTATCTCGGCCACGAATTTTTGAGTGCCTTTACCCGACCGGGACCTTATGGCGGCTCATTTGAAAACCGAACCCGATTTCTTCGCGAAATCGTCGCGGGCATTCGCGCCGATTGTCCCGATCTCAAAATCGGTGTGCGCCTCAGCGCATTCGACTTTGTGCCTTTTTATCCCGACCCCGAACTATCCGAGGGCAAAAAACTCGGACCGGGCATTCCCGAAGATTTTTCCGAATACCTGCCTTATAAATACGGATTTGGTATCGATGAAGACGATCCTATAGCCGCAAATATCGCCGAAACCTGTCGCTTCCTCGAATTGCTGCGCGAACTTGACATTTTGCTTGTCAACCTCTCAGCAGGTAGTCCCTACTACAATCCCCACATTCAGCGGCCCGCTTATTTCCCACCATCTGATGGCTATCAACCCCCCGAAGATCCACTCGTGGGCGTTGCTCGTCAAGTTGACATTACGGCGCAAATCAAAAAAGAATTTTCCGATTTGCGCATCGTCGGCACGGCTTATTCCTATCTTCAGGAATTTTTGCCCCATGTTGCTCAAACGCTCGTGCGCGATGGCAAGGTAGATTTTATCGGTCTGGGGCGCATGGTACTATCCTATCCCGACTTGCCCGTAGATGTACTCCAAAAAGGAGAAGCGTCCAAACGCAAACTCTGTCGAACCTTCAGCGACTGCACCACAGCTCCCCGAAATGGTATGATATCGGGCTGCTTCCCGCTGGATACCTACTACAAAAAATCCCCTGAAGGCACTGCCCTCAGGGAACTCAAAAAATCAATTCAATTATGACCTTTAATTATTAATCTGCGAAGAGGTCTTTAGCACAAAGACTTCTTCCAAATTATGGAAATTTACGCCCGGTGCCAAAATGATTTCTCTAAATAAACCCTGTGCTTCATCGTCCCCTACTTTGACGACCTGCCCCACATAAAGCCCTTTTGGAAACAGTTCGCCCAAACCGGACGATACGATCAGATCACCGACTTTAATATCCCCCCGAAGAGACACATTTTTCAAATAGAATGTGCCATCCTCAAAAGACACAATACCACTTACGCGACTGTGTCGCTGCACCACGGCACTGACCCGACAGTTGTGATCTATGAGCAACTGCACAATAGCAGTATAACCGTGCACTTCCAGGATACGCCCCACTAACCCATCCGCAGTCACAACAGGCATGCGGGCCTGTATCCCTTCATCTGTACCGGCATCAATCAATATCGTATTTGCAGTTCTCGCGGGATTGCGTGCAATCACCCGCGCGACAATATAAGATTTTTCAGCCGCCTGCTGCGACTTGAAATGCAACAAGGCATGGAGGCGTGCATTTTCAAGTTGAGCCTCTCTGAGTTTGAGCAATTCGAGAGAAAGACGCAAATTCTGATCGCGCAGAGCCTCATTTTCGTATTGTAGTGATGAAAGCCCTATCGGCCAGGCGAGGATACGATGCCCAATAGACATCAACTCAAGAGCAACACTGTGTGGAAATCGCGCCTGTATTGAGGAGTCGAACAACATCAATATCAACGACGTAAAAATCGCAATGCTTAGCACAACTCCCTTGCGGTGAACACGTAAAAAAACACGAATGCGTTGCATCGCTATTCCAAAACGTTCCTGTAGCTATGGATATCTGCGAGGACTTTACCTGTGCCTCGCACCACACAGGTCAACGGATCATCGGCTACCATAACGGGCAAACCCGTCTCATTGACCAATCGCCGATCCAGCCCGCGCAACAATGCCCCACCCCCTGTTAAAATGATGCCATTGTCGAGAATATCGGCGGCTAATTCGGGGGGGGTCTGCTCGAGTGTTCGGCGCACAGCGTTAACAATCGCATTTACCGAACCGGCCAATGCCTCCCTGATTTCTTTTGAATGAACATTAATAACTCTGGGAATCGCTTGCACCATCTCCAGACCACGGCACATATGTTGCAGTTCTTCCTCAAGTCCCACAGCAGTACCAATAGCGCACTTGATTTGCTCTGCACTGCGGCTTCCCACCAGCAGATTGTGTTTGCGTTTGAGAAATTGCACAATGACTTCTGTCAATTCATCGCCCGCTGTTTTAATCGATCTCGACGTCACAATGCCAGACAGTGCAATCACGGCGATCTCCGTTGTTCCACCGCCAATATCAACGACCATAGATCCCACTGCATCTTTTATAGGCAACCCAACGCCAATCGCAGCCGCCATGGGCTCTTTTATCAAATAAACTTCGCGGGCACCTGCGCGATCTGCTGCCTCGCTTACAGCGCGCATCTCAACAGGTGTAACACCAGAAGGCACACAAATTACAACGCGCGGCCTGACCAGCAGTTTATTTGTTTGTACTTTTGAAATAAAAAAGCGCAACATTTCCTCAGTTACATCAAAATCGGCGATAACGCCATCGCGGAGCGGGCGCACCACCTCTATATCTGGTTTTTCACGCCCAAGCATTTCTTTGGCCTGAGCACCAATGGCCAGTGGTTTGCGTGTATGACGCTCGAGAGCAACAATTGAAGGCTCATTAATCACAATGCCCTGACCCTTGACATAAATCAAAGTATTGGCAGTTCCCAGATCAATACCAATATCATTAGAAAACAAGTTCGAAAACCAAAAAGCCATAACTATATTATCTCCCACCGGAATCAATACAATGAATAATAATCCGGCAAAATTGGTAAAAAATTGGTTTGTATTTCTCGATATTCTCTTAACTGCTTGTCAAAAAATCGTTGAATGGCAGCGAGAAGATGAGTTTAGAATAGGGGAAAATTGACAGAATCGATAAAAGGAGGAGAAAGGATGCTGAATAATAACTCTTTAAAAAAATAAAGTCAAGTAATGAGAAACAACATATAGTAAGAAAATATCCTTGACATTTTTTTTTTACAATCGGAAATTTGTCATCCGGGTAGTTTGATAAATCTCAGCATTCTGGAGGTCCTGTTGAAAATTCGGAAAGCAGTAATTCCCGCAGCGGGGCACGGCAGTCGTATGCTGCCCGCCACTAAGGCCCTGCCCAAAGAAATGATGCCCATTGTTGACAAACCAGCAATTCAGTACATCATTGAGGAACTCGTCAATTCGGGTATCGAAGATATCTTAATCATCACGGGCCGAGGGAAACGCGCAATTGAAGACCACTTTGATCGCAACATCGAAATCGCTAATGCATTGCATGAACGCGCAGATCGAAAAATGCTCGAAACCCTCGATAGAATCGAACAACTGGCCGACATCCATTACGTGCGGCAAAAAGATCAGTTAGGTACAGGACACGCCGTTCTCAAAGCCCGCAAACATATTGGCGACGAACCCTTTGCCGTTCTTTACGGCGACGACCTCGTCGTTTCAGAACGCCCTTGCATTGGGCAATTGATCGATCACTACCAAAAGTATAACAGCTCGATCCTCGCGGTCAAAGAAGTACCGCAAGAACGCATCAGCAGCTATGGCGCTATTAAAGCCAAACGCATAAACGATGTCTATCTCGTTGAGGGGCTCGTTGAAAAACCCGATCCTGCAAAAGCACCATCAAATCTCGCAACCCTTGGGCGCTACATATTTGGGCCCGAAATTTTTGACTTCCTCGAACGGATCGAACCTGCTGAAAATGGAGAATATCAACTCACCGATGCCATCGAATTGATGAGCCAATCCCGAGCGGTTTACGCATGCGCTATTGAAGGAGAGTGGCATACGGTAGGCGATCTCCTCTCATATCTCAAAACATCGGTGGCCTTTTCCCTCAACCATCCGGCCATTGCCAAAGATTTTCGCAAATACCTCAGAGAACTCATCCCACTGCTCGAAGAAAAACAGAAATCATTATAGGTCGCTCAAAAGCGCGTCCATCTCGCGCACCAGTCCGGGCCAGTGCGCTACAATCCGTTTCTCTTCTGCCGCTATGGATTTCAGATCGGCTTCACACAGTTTCCCTTCCCTATAACACATATCCACATCTTCTCGGTCTAAAACCTCGACAACACCATCGGAATCTATCCATATATCCAAAAGCAGATCCAGATAACTGACCTTGTGTTCTTCCACCTGCACATCTCGACAAATATGAAATAAATGCCCCTTCAGGTAACCTGAAGGGGCACACATTCGCCACAGAACATGAGCGACGTCCGTTTGGTAAAACGCCAGCGTTTGAGAACCAGCAGGCAAGAGGGCACCGGCGACTTCCCAGGCGCGGTTTGACACATAAGACAAGACAACCCAATCTGTGTCACGGGAGACCAAATCGCACATATACGTTTCATCGGGTTTGTTGAGATGGCGTTTTAATTCGCAAAACAACACGATGGAGGTCCTAAACAATGAAATAGCAGATCAAAATTGTCAAACTCGTGATCAGCCAACAGATCCACTGCAATGACCAACCGCGCTTTTCACCCAGGCCAGAAGAAACACACTGCCCCAGATAACAACCCGTAAAAATGACAAATAATACAATGCCCCACACCATAAAACTACCCTTTCCTATATCAGCTTGACAACCTCTTCTCGTTCTGCCGATAGCCTGATTGCGTCAATCACGCGAATGGCCTCTAAACATTCCTTCGGGTTAACCAGCAATTCTTCTCCCTGTACAAGGGCCGCGCCCACATTATCGTAATACGTGCGATAACTGCCAAACATGGGCGACACGGGGTGCTCTGCGGTTTGCCCGCGCTCATTGATAACGCGCAATTGATAACGCGCAGGGTCTTCTGGAACGGGTACGCCAAAGACTCCCGCCTTCATCGCTGCTTCTTGAGGGTCTATGCCGTATTTTCTGAAACTTCCGAGCGCGCCGCGCACATGATAGCGCGGCTTGGCATACATCCACGCAGTGCCCAATTCTATAAAATATCGCACTCCGTTTGCAAATCTTAGATGAATCAGAGATAGAGCCTCAACATCGGCCTTGTTCTTGGGATAGCGATATTGCAAATCGGCAAAAACGGTCTCAACTGTCGGACCGTAAAGACTAAGAGCCTGATCGACCAGATGCGCTCCCCAATCGAGTACGCGCCCTCCTCCGTATTTTTTCCACGCACGCCATCCGGCATGCGGTCCGCCATAAGTTGTGATATTGGACTCAATTGTATAAATATCGCCCAGTATTCCTTCTCTAAGTATATGTTGCAAAGTCAAAAAATCGCCGTCCCATCGCCGATTTTGATACACACTCAAAAGCACCTGATTGCGCTCAGACGCTTCAATCATTGATAGCGCCTCGGACTCATTCAAACACATAATTTTATCTGTTACGAGATGTCTGCCCGCGTCCATTGCCTGAATAGCCATCGGTGCGTGCGTGTCGTGCGGTGTCGCCAACACAACGAGATCGACATTGTCATCGTCCAATAGCGCGTCAAAAGTGTCATACGTCACGATCTGTGGAAAATCAGCCTCTGCATCCTGACGTTTTTCTAACGAACGCGAACAGACCGCGTAGAGTTCGAGTTCGGGGGCCATCTGAATCAATTGTGCGTGGAAGACTTTCCCCCCCAAACCATAGCCCACCAGTCCAACGCGAATCATGATACTCCCTCCAAAAAAAGAAAGGCCGCCTCAAAAGAAGCGGCCTCGAAAATGAACTGACCTGAGAGTTTACCTCCCAGTTGTACCCTTTCCGAATGCGCCATTACTTCAGCAACATCATGCGTTGAACCTGGGTAAAATCGGCCACTGACATGCGATAAATATAAATGCCACTGGCGACTTGCTTGCCAAATTCATCCGTGCCATCCCAAACGACCGAGTGAAAACCCGCATCCATCGACTCTCGAACTAAGGTGCGAACCTCCTGTCCGAGCAAATTGTAAATCACCAGTTGAACATCACCAGCTTCGGGCAACCGATATTCAATTGTCGTGGAAGGGTTAAAAGGATTCGGGACATTTTGCCCAAGAGCGTAATCTTTGGGCATGGGCTTGAGGGAGCCTATTTCAATATTGGTAATCGCATCGATACCGCCGGCCAAATCAACCATCACACCGTCGAGGATCTGAAAATCAGAAGCAAGAGGCGTCTGTGTGGTTTTAAACGTAAACTCGACCAGAGCGCCATCGCCACTCACAGCCTGGCCATCGACCTTCATCGCGCCAACAGCCACTTGCCCTGGCGTCTTGTTAGACGCGAGAAATAGCGCGGGCTGTCCACTGTTCGCATCGAGCAGGTTTTGATCAACCTGGCGCGCTTCGACAAACTCATACTTGGATTGATCGTATTGCAATACAAAACCATACCCCTTCAATTGCTGCGCGTAATTGATAGCGACCTGCAACTTCAAAACGCCATCTTCAGCAACAATATTTTGCGTGCGTTGCAGCACCAGATTTGCCAGGCTATTTTCACCGCCCGTAAATTCTATACCCTGTGTCAGGGGTCCAGCAATGGCCGAGCCAACCAGCCCCAGCCCTAAACATGTCGCAATAATCAAACGTTTCATAATGATTCCTCCTGTTGTATGAAAGTGTTTACACTATCATCTATACAAATTTACTGCTTACCCGCCTATATGTCAACCGCAATTTTTATCTAAAATACACTGCAATCGCTTGTACAAGACCAGAAATAGATACCGATGTTTCGTCGAGTTCGACAACCACATCAAAACCCTGCGCAACTGCAGTTTGAGCTGTGATGGGACCGATACACGCTGCTGGCAAGGATTCCCGGTTTTGCCCTGTCTTTTTTAACAGACTCACCAGATTTAAAACCGTAGAAGAACTCGTAAACGCGATCAGATCAATGACATTTTCTTGTAGCAGCTGCAAAAATTTTTCGGGCAAGCACTCGGGCATAACAGTTTTGTAAACAACTATTTCACGAACCTCACCACCCCGATCTCTAAGTCCATTGGCAAGCACATCCCGAGATTCTTCAGGACGAGGTAGCAAAAAGCGCTGTCCTGAAAGATCTGCGCCAAAATCCGCGAGCAAGCCTTCTGACGTGCGATTCGTCGCTTCAAGATCTACATTGAGATGCCGCTTACGCACTCGTGACGATGTTGCCGCGCCAATAGTCGCAATTTTTATCTCCCCCAATGCGCGCACATCGCGGTCTTGTTTAAACAGACGCTCAAAAAATCGATCGGTTCCGTTTGTACTCGTCAAAACAAGCCAATCATAAGAATGAATATCCGCAATAGCATCATCGACAGCACACCAATTTTCGGGTTCCGAAAATGCAATAGTCGGCACTTCCAGCACTTGGGCGCCCAACGTCCGCAGCATCTGTACTAATTCACTCGCCTGTGTGCGTGCCCGCGTCACGGCAATCGTTTTGCCGAACAAGGGTTTAGACGCAAACCAATCCAGATCCATCCCCGCGACCTTTCCAACGACAATGACTGCGGGATTGGTCATTTCGACCGCGTTCATCTCCCCCAATGTCGTTCTCACAGTCCGTTGCAATGGCAAAGATCCCCACTGCACGGCTGCAACGGGCGTTTCTGGCGAGCGTCCCCCCGCGATGAGACGTCGGGCAATTTCTCCGCGTTTTTGCGTGCCCATCAAAATCAGGAGTGTGCCGCCCACTTTTGCCAACCCCTCCCAATCAACTTCACCTTCACCTTCAAGCGAAGCCGTTGTTCCCGTTACAATCGTCACATGAGGGGATATACCGCGATGGGTCACGGGAATACCTGCATAAGCGGGTGCTGCTATTGCACTGGTAATACCCGGTACAATCTCAAACGGAATCTCGTGGTCTCTCAGAACTTCAGCTTCCTCTCCTCCGCGCCCAAAAACAATGGGATCCCCCCCCTTTAATCGCACCACCATCAACCCCTTTTGGGCGAAATCGACCATCATCTGATTGATCTCATCTTGCTGCACGCGCTGAAAACCCGGGCGCTTTTCCACATTGATACACTCGCATCCCCGCCGCGCTTCCTCCAAAAATTCGGGATTCGCCAACCCGTCATACAAAATCACATCTGCTTCCCGAATCAGGCGTAACCCCTTCACCGTTATCAATTCCGGATCACCCGGCCCGGCACCTATGAGATATACACATCCAATTGGCATAAACAGTCCATATTCTGGTCTTGACCGTAGGCTTCCACAGCTGTCGTAGCGTTTTGCAATCAAAATCGACCCTCAGCAATCTCAAGATAATACAGATAGCGCAATGAAGCAAGATGCTGGTCTTTCAACGAAAGAACTGTTTGAGGGCAACGAGCCGCTGTTCGAAGGGCTTCACATCCACAGCCACATCACGGCCTTTGAAGTCGCACGCGCCTGAACCGCGCAATCGACAAAGCACCCTCGTGGACGACCCGCCAGATCATTGCCATACAGGCCCAGGCACCCTCGCAGTCAACCTTCACCGCGCCGATATCCACTCTGCCAGGCGTTCGGTATCAGTGGCATTTCAATGGCCTATGGTGCGGACGACGCGACCTTGCGGGTCAACCACGTACATCGGCTGCTGCATCAGCCCGGCGCCGCATGTCAACTTCGACGCCGCATCAGCGGGCGGTGCGGCTTGCCACGACAGGCGGACATCCGTGAGATCGAGATTCATGCCACCGCCCCAAAACCGTTCAGCGCTTTCCAACTGACCTGTCCGACTGATGTATCCAAGAATTATTGAACATCATGTCATGCCTCGTGATATGTCTGAAGCGTGTGATCATAATTCGGATAAATACATCGCCTATTTAAAATCGTTCAATACGAAGTATTCAGATCAAGTGCAATTATTCCAAGAATTGCAAGGCTCTAAGTTCGCAGGGCAGACAGCGTCTTTGAAGTAAACGACCATCCACCTTCTACCTGCGGTACATGTATTCCCCATCTTCTGGCTCCCTACCCTCAAATGGTTTCATCTTCGCACGGGTAGGGCGCACCCTTCGCCTTGTGTAGTGCTGTCTCAATCGCTGCACGCAGATTTGCGTCTGGAATGGTAACTGTCGTTGTATTGCCCCCATTATCAGGCACTTCTTTGCCAAAGCTGCTGCTAAAGATCAGAAAATCGCCAAAACCCATCGTGCCATCGCTGTCCAGATCGTATTTCGCTTCATATCTCCCATCACCCTGACGTGCCCCAAACTGACCTCCAAACGCCAAAAAGTCGGCAAAATCAACCACGCCATCGCTATTAAAGTCTGGCGTAAGAGATTGTAATTGCAATTCAATGTGTATATTCGGCGTTATAGTCTCAAATTGACTGCTCTGCGCGGAAAGAGACAGCGGGGGTATCAAAAGCGCGAGTATGGATAAAATTGACAAAATCAGATTCCTCATCGGGTTCTCTTATACAAAAGGTATTCAACGGACCAGAAATGTGAAGCGTCTGAAATATAAGCCATCGTAAGTCACCTGAATGGCGTCGTATTCAAAACGCACAGCAAGCCCATTCGCGTTCTGAATGTTATTGCCAAATATCTCAATGGTGATGACTTGATCCGGAGCAGTATTCAAAGATGTGACTGCTTGATCGCCAGCCGCGCTATTCAAATCCACCGAAAGGGAAAAGCTATTTTGTGCTGAAAGAGATAGGGGGTGTATCAGAAGTGCGAGTGTGGATAACGTTGATAGAAGCAGATTACGCATTGCGTTCTCCTATGTGAAGCGATGGACAAATTCAAATCAACACGCGCGCCTGTATCGTCTGCTGGAGGCCAATGACTTTACTGGCATGGAAACCCTATTCCACGCTTTCTTTGCCAGCATCCCCTACGAGTGGTACACCAACAACGACATCGCCAATTATGAAGGCTACTACGCCAGCGTGTTCTATTCCTATTTCGCCGGACTGGGTCTAAATATCACGGTAGAAGACAGCAGTAGTCAGGGCCGTCTGGACATGGCCGTTCACTTCAACGACCACATCTATCTCTTCGAGTTCAAAGTGGTGGAGATCGCATCTAAAGGCGCGGCAATGGCACAATTGCAGGAGAAGCGATATGCAGACAAATATCGCGGCCTTGACCTGCCGATCCACCTGATCGCTGTAGAATTCAGCAAAGATACCCGCAACATAACGGCCTTTGAAGTCGCGCACGCCTGAACCGCATTCTTTCAATCTCATAGGCGTGCACACCTCACCTCCTGAGAGAATTGTAATCTCTTTCCTCTGGTAGCACACCCTCCATACGCGGCTCTTTCTCCTCTACCCCAGGCTTCAATGCGCCAAACTGCACATTAACGCCTCTTGCCTGAAGGGCTGGAATGTGCGTGTTGAGCGATGTGGCACCCAGTGGGTTGTCCCTCACATCAACCAAATCGCCACTGCCCAATCCCGTATTCGCAACCAGAGGAGAAATGTCCGAGATGCTGTTTATGGATAGACTCAACTGTGTCAGGTTGGTCAGTTTAGATAGTGCAGACACATCCAAGATGAAGTTGTCGTAAAGATCCAGATATGTTAGACTGGTTAGGCCAGATAGCGCGGATACATCTGAGATCAAGTTACTGCCAAGATCCAGATATTCCAGCCTAGTCATACCTAAAAGTGGAGAGAGGTTAGCGATCTCGTTGCTGTTAGATCTCCTGGATACGAAGCCGAAGCCGACTCGATATCCGCTTCGGCTATTAGTTTAATTTTACATCTGCTGATACATACGGAGGAGTTCTATACACATCCAGTTTTCATAAATAGCTCTCAGCAATCAGCAGTCATCGTCCCTACCTGAAGTGTCGAAAACCCAAACTTCTAAAGCCTCTTGTGAGTCAATTTCAGGATTAAAAACCAATATCTCTTCAGTCTGTGCCGCTCGAAGCAGGCGTTGGTCAGATGCGACAAGTACCAGTTCATCGCCCTCCTGGGTGTAACGCTTGACAAGAGCACTGGCATCAAAATAGAAATGATGCATACCTATTTCTCGCGTTCTGCGATAATAGCACGACTAAACTCGTTATCTTCTGGACGGATACCGTTACGTACCATACGTGCTTGAAGCTGCTCAATGGGAATTGGTTCTACATCGGCAATTCCCATCTTTTCAAGCACTTCACGAAAAATTTTAGCTCCCTCTTTTTTATCCTTCCTGTAATAGGCCATAACCTCTGCCCCTGTTTTGAAATTCTCAGGGGCTTCGGACAATAACTCGTCAACGACCCATGAGAGTTGCACATTCGTATCTTTCACTGCCTTCTCCAATTGATCTAAACGTTTTTCCAGATTTCCAAGCGTTTCTGCCATGGTAGAAATCCTCCTCTATGAACCTCATAAGATGTCTTGCCTCACGTCAATGGTGCGGAAGAGTATCCTTCCCATCCCGATCCAAAATCACTCCCGCACCTTGCTCAACCAATCCCTTGGCCACGCGCATTCCCAACTGTTCCGCAGATGATGCCTGTCCTTCTCCCCTCTCCGATATCACCCGACGCCCATCTGGTGTTGCAACAACGCCCGACAGCGACAGAACATCAATAGAAGCCTTGTCAACGGCCGCGTATCCACCAATTGGAACGCTACAGTCTCCTCCCAATGCCGCCAGCATCGCGCGCTCTGCCGTAACGGCTTGTTGCGTTTCAACGCAATTTAAAACACCAACGAGGTCTGTAATTCGCTGATCGCCTTCTCTTATTTCTATCCCCAGCGCGGCCTGTCCGGGCGCGGGCAAACAGATATCCGGGTCGATAAAATCCGCAATGCGATCTCCCAGCCCCAACCGTTTCAAACCCGCTGCGGCCAGAATAATACCATCCAAGTTTTCTGTTTCGAGCTTTTTGACGCGCGTATCTACATTTCCCCGAATCGCCACAAAATTCAAATCCGGTCGCGCGTGTTTCAGTTGTGCCTGCCTCCGCAAACTGCTCGTTGCAACCGTCGCGCCTTCTGACAAATCCCAAAACACCCGATTATTTTTGCTGACCAGCACATCTCGCACATCTTCGCGTACACTTATCGCGCCTAAAACCAATCCCTCTGGCAACCTGGTCGGCAAATCTTTCAAACTGTGAACCGCCAGATCAATACTGCCCGACAGCAGTGCGTGCTCAATTTCCTTTGTCCACACCTCTTTGCCACCAATATGAGACAGAGGCATTTCCGACAGGCGGTCTCCCTCCGTTTTGATCACCCCAATCTCGATACTCAGATCGGGATATGCGCTCGCCAGTTTTCTCTTTGCCCAATTGGCCTGCCACAAAGCCAGCGCACTACCTCGACTACCAATAACCACCTTCATGAGCCGCGCACCTCTTTAATTTCTTTTTCTGGATCTCCCTCAACTACCAGATCAAACAAATATGAAAGTGCCGCCACATAAGCCCCGCCATCTTCTTCCTCGCCAGCCTCTCTAAGGCGCGTCACTGGTATGTGCAGCACTTTATTCATAAATCGACGCATCAAATTGGCAACTTGAGCGCGTTGGTCATCTGAAAATTCACTGAGCTTGGCTTGTGCGAGTTCCGAATCCATAAAAGATTGAAAATGTCCACGCAGAGCCACAATTGCAGGAACAACCGATAGGGAATTTATCCATGCAGAGAAGTTCTCCGCCTCTTCTTCTATAATTGTACTGACTTTATCTGCTTCAATTTTCCGCTTCTCCAAATTCGCGCCAACAACAGACTCCAGATCGTCCAGATCGTATAAAAACACATTGTACAGATCACCAACTGCCGGATCGATATCGCGTGGCATGGCAATATCGATCAAAAACATTGAGCGATTATTGCGCCTTTGCATCGCCGCTGCCACATGGGGGCGGTCCAGAACATAAGTTTCCGCGCTTGTAGAACTGATAACAACATCTGCCCTGTGAAAATTGCCTATTCCATCGTCCCAGGAAATGGCGCGACCACCCACGCGCATCGCCAAATCTTGTGCCCGCGCTAACGTGCGACTCGTCACCAGCAAAGACTTCACCCCATTGTCGGCGAGGTGCCGCGCCGTCAATTCGCTCATCTCGCCAGCGCCGAGCACCAGAGCTGTATGCCCTTCGAGATTGCCGAAAATTTTCTTTGCGAGTTCCACCGCTGCAAAACTGACGGAAACTGCACCCGTTGCAATCTCTGTTTCCGTGCGCGCCCGCTTTGAAACCTCGGTTGCAGCGCGAAATAAGCGATTCAGCACGGCTTTGCTCGTTCCCATAGATAGTGCAGCAGCCCCAGCCTCTTTCACCTGACCGGCAATTTGCGGCTCGCCCATTACCATAGAATCCAAACCGCAGGCGACTCTGAAAAGGTGGCGCACGGCTTCCGCATCGCGATAGACAACCGTGTACTGCCCCAGGGCGTCGGCGTCCAATCCACTTTGCTCGCTCCACCCCGCGATCACAGCCGTGCGAGCAGCGTGAATATCCGTCGCAATACAATAGACTTCCGAGCGATTGCACGTCGATAAAACCGCACATTCTACAATTTCGGGCACGCTGGAAAAGTATTGCAGAACCGCATCCAGAGCTTGGGGCAATACCGCGACCCCATCTCGAATTTCAACAGGTGCCGTGCGATAACTCAGCCCAATCACGACGAGAGACATACTTCAATCCGCTCCTCAATTTCAGCCCACTTGCCCTTGCGCGCCAGAGCAAGCGTATCATCTGTCACCAACTGTTGCCAGAACGCTTGCCTGCGTTCTGGTGCGTTGGGAAAACGCGCATAAACCCTATGCCTTAAATCCGCTATCAAATCCAGTAATCCCACGTGTCCATCTTCCAAAAAAGCCTCAATTTCCCGGCGCAACAGCCTGGCGTAAGCAGGACTTTTGCCCCCGGTAGAAATCGCCATCTGTAAATCGCCACGCTGCACAACTGCAGGCACAATAAAATCGCTATCTGTATGTCGATCTGCACCGCAAAACAAAATCCCTCGGCATTTCGCAGCCGTCTGTACCGCTCGATTGACACCTGCACGATCAGTAGCGGCAATCGCGAGCGTGCTACCATCCAAATCGCTCGGTTCAAATGCCCGTTGATAGAGATGGATCGCGCCTTCATCGGCCAATTTCAAAATACCTTCAGTTGCGATTATACCCACAACTCGAACCCGCGCACTCGCATCACACAGCCCGCGCACTCTGCGTTCGGCAACGCGGCCGGCTCCAACCACAACACACAATTTATCTTCCAATTTTAAAAACACGGGATAGCGCATGGCTTAAGGCCCTAAATTGTGGGGACCAGAAAACAGAACGCCCATCACGGGAAATGCCAGAATCACGAGAACAAAACCCATAATAGACAGAAATGCCGCCCGTTTGCCCTGCCAGCCACCCCACCACCGCGCAGCGAGATTGCCCGCATAGATGACCCACGCAATCAAAACAGGCAAAAATACTGGCTCGCGCCATATAGAAAACTGCGAAAGATGTTGAAATGCCCACACCGAACTGGCAATGGTTCCACCCGTTAAAAAGACAAATCCAAAAGTGGCAGCGCGGTTAGTAATCTGATTCAACACTTCGAGTGAAGGCAGGCGAGAATAAAAAAAACCTAAATGCTTAGCCTGAATTTCGCCCAAAAGCATCAGATACATCACACCCCCAACAGCGGAAATCGCAAATGCTGTGTATGCAAGGCCATAAGCCAGCACATGCAGTTCAAACCACCCGCCGCTATATCCCGTGACCTGAATATCCTCAATACCCGATAATTTTGTAAGTGTCAAAACGTGCAAAACCACCACAATAGGTACAATGAGCACGCCCAAAGACCGATCTTGAGTACTCACTTCCAGATAAATATAAACAACAGCGACCAGCCATGCACAAAGCGATGGCAATACCTGACTGGTCAAAGGCACCTCGCCAGCAGAAATTGTAATAACGATCAAAAGCACAGTGTGCATACACCAGGCACCCCATATTCCCCAGGTGCCGAAAACGCGCCAGTGTGCTCTGGGCTGGTGAAAATGCAAAGCATAACCCAGCGCACTGACGATGTACGCCCCGCCTGTTGCAATGAGTAAGATGTCAAAAAACATGGCCTTTTCCTCGAATCATCCAAACCGACATCAGAAAAAGAAATATACGCAACGGTGTACAACCGCGCCAGTATCATCAATGCGATAATGTTCCCAACAACTCTGGATTGGGTAGTCGGGCATCCCTATTGCCCGGTGTAATAGAGCCTAACACAACCTGTTTATCGGCGCCGGTTACACTCGGCACATTGCCGGGGTGCCCATTCATAGTCTGATAGGCAAGAATCGCAAACGCAATGGCCTCTTTTGCTTCTGATGCTATTCCCAGATCATCCAATCGCTTGAATGCAATATCTCCCAATGCCCGATCCAAAAGATCCATCATAACCGGATTCCTGGTGCCGCCTCCACTTGCAATCACCTCGTGAATTTCACATCTGGGGAAAACAAATCGTTTTAGCCCATGCATAATACTTTCCACCGTGAACTGCACTGCCGTATGCACGAGGTCCTCTTCTTTTCCCTCCCAATCGAGAATTTTTTGGACAATATCGGTCCCAAAATCCTCGCGCCCCGTTGTCTTGGGTGGCTCCATATCAAAAAAAGGATGCGCCATAAGCACATCCAACAGATCCTCACACACCTGGCCTTTGCCAGCAAACGCCCCATCCCGATCGAAACTCAGTTTGCCTCGCGTAATCGCCTGCACAACCCCATCAATGATCATATTGCCAGGTCCCGTATCAAATGCGAAAATGTCTGACACGCCACAGTTTGTGGGCAATATATTCACATTGGCAATACCACCGATATTGAGCATTGCGCGTCCCGCGTATTCAGACCGAAACAACAGATAATCCACCAGCGGGACAAGAGGTGCTCCCTGTCCGCCCGCAGCCATATCCCGCGACCGAAAATCCGATACCGTCGTGATTCCCGTGCGTTCTGCAATCACCGCGGGATTGCCAATTTGCAGCGTTGATCTCACCTTTTTGTCGGCAACTACGGCAAGCGCGGGCAAATGATGAATCGTCTGCCCGTGCGATCCAATTACATCGATTTCACCAGCGCTGACATTAGCTTTTGCGCACACGCGCAGTGCAGCCTCTGCAAACCACTCTCCAAGCGCGGCATCCATGCGGCATATTGCATCGACCCTCCCATCTTCACAAAGCGACAAAATCGCCCTTCTGACATCTTTGGGAAAAGGCACCTCGACATATCCGAGCAGAGACAGATCGGAGTCGTCAATTTCCACAAGCGCGGCATCCACCCCATCGGCAGAAGTTCCAGACATGAGACCAATCGCTTTCATTTTACGCTCCTATCTCACGCACCGTTTTGACACCGCGAATAAAATAGTGATAAACTACTGATCCCTTGAAAAGACGACGTTCAATCTCGCCATCTCCCACACTTCTGAACCGCTGTGATTCTCGCCGTCGCCGCCAAATATTGCACGGATGCAGCAGCACCCATAAAAGCCCAGCTATCGCCGCAACGGGATGTTTCCAATTGCCCTTTAGCAGCAATCCCAAATTAGCCAGTTCCATAGCGACTCGAATCGGGAATTTATACAATAGTCGCGAAAGGGAAAAATTTTTCAACAACATCACGAGCTGATTGCGGTGATTAAAATAGGCTTTCTTATAACTCTCTGCACCCAGCGTAAAACCGCCGTAGTGATATACGAGAGAACCGGGCACATATACGATGCGATATCCCGCAAGGTGAAACCGCCAGGACAAATCGATCTCTTCCATATGCATTACAAAGCCCTCATCGATCAGTCCTGTTTTTTCGAGGCAATCCATACGCAAAAACATAGCCCCCCCAATAGCCCAAAAAATATCGCGAGGATGATTGTATTGCCCCACATCTTCTTCGACAAACTCAAATATCCTGCCCTGACAAAACGTAAATCCCCATCTGTCCATCAGCCCGCCTGCAGCCCCGCCATAATCAAACATTTTGCGATTTTGCAACGACCGCACCCTGGACTGACACGCCCCAATTGTAGGATCGGATTTCAGCGTATCAATCAGCGGCGGCAACCACCCTTCGCCCACCTCCACATCCGAATTCAACAACATCGCATACGTCCCCTTTGCAACCTCCAATCCCCGGTTGCACCCGGCACCCATCCCCTTGCTCGGCTTCCCATTTCCTCCACCTGTCTTCACAATGCGAATAGCCGGAAACTTCTCCAATGCCCGATCCAGGCTGCCGTCGGGATAAGGCTGGTCATCTGCCACAATAACTTCAAAGGGAACATCCGATGTCCGCGCATAGACAAATGCCAGACACTTGGAAAGAATATCCCCCAAATAATGGGGAATGATAATTGAGACCAGTGGTTTATTATTCTCTTTCATCTGAAAATCTCGGACTTCCTCTATTAAAACGCCACCTCTACACCCAATTCCTCAGCCGCTTTTTCCAGACTTTCCACATGGGTTTTATGCAGTGGAATCCCCGTTTTTTCCCAGGCCCCCTTTTTAAGCCACTCAATCTCACCGGGCACGTAAACGCGATCCACACCTTCTTTGGGGCGAGAAGCCCGAATCGTCTGAATCATCCGATCAACTTCCCGTTTGAAATCTGACACATCGCAAAATGTCTCGATTTTGGTCGCCTGAAAAAAGTGACTGGCCCGCCGCTGACCTTGATATTCATCTTCCCGATTCACCGTTGCCAGGCCAAAAGGCAGAATACCGCTCAAAACATCCATCACCACATTTAGCCCAGACCCCTTCGCGCCACCGGGGGCTACCAGCGCATGCGCGCGCGCCGGATCATCTGTTACCTGCCCATCCTCATCTAAGACCCATTCGCCGTCTAATTTCCGTCCGTACAAACGCATAGTGCCCACTCGCCCCCAGGCGGACCGTCCCGTTGCCATATCCAGAACAATGGGATATTCTCGACCCGCCGGAATCGCATAAGCCAGCGCGTGATTGCCCAACAACCGATCAATCCCCCCGTAAGGTGCCACCCCCCGACTGCTACTCGAAACGCAAAAACCGATCATATCCCAGTCCAATGCCATCGTTGCATAACAGGCCGCTGCGCCGTAGTGACGGCTATTTATAACCGTTGTCGCAGCAATCCCCAGTTTATCTGCTTTTGCAATTGCCAGTTGCATCGCCCGATAAGACGCCAGATGCCCCAACCCCCCATCGCCATCTACCGTTGCCGACGCGGGTCCTTCGCGAACAACGCGAATTTCGGGTTTTGGATTTGTGTGACCAGTTTGAATGCGCTTTAAGTAGTTTGGCAAAGCCCGCGTACCGTGCGAATGAACCCCGCGCACATCTGTCTCAACTTGCAAATCGGACATCAGCCGCGCATCTGCCCTCGGCACACCAACCGCTTCATAAAGCCGTTGCGCCGTCTCTCTCAAATCGCGAACCTGAATCAATCGCTCCTGTTCTCCCGCCTCTGTCGGCACAATACCATTCACGAGTTCATGCATAAAAACCTCCAAATTCCTTGCTCAAATTAAAGAGACATTTTAAGTTGTCAGTTAATCACTGACATTACACAGATCTGATGTTTGTGTCATGCTGAGCGGAGTGGAACGAAGCCGAAGCATCTGTTCCACCTGGGCTGGTCGTAGATTTTTCGACTCCGCTGCGCTCCGCTCAAAATGACAGGCCCATTATATTGTGCAGATGCGTAACATCAGTATAACCGACCTGTCTTACTTCTTGTATCTTAACACGGGCGAGGCATGCCTCGCCCCTACCTCTAATGCATTAAGGAAATCACCATGGATTACGACGTCATCGTCATCGGCGGCGGGAGTGCGGGATACGCCGCCGCACGCACGGCACAGGAACTCGGTGCCAAAGTTGCCATTATAGACAAAGGGCCTCTTGGTGGTCTGTGCATCTTGCGCGGCTGCATGCCCACCAAAACCATTCTGCGCTCATCCGAAATCATGTCCTTGATGCGCCGCGCAAAAGAATTTGGCCTGCGTGCTTCTAATTTGCACGCAAATCTCGACGAAATCAACGACCGTAAACGCGCACTCGTCAGTGAATTTGCAGATTATCGCATCGAGCAACTGCGCAATCCGCGATTCACCCTCATCAACGGCACGGCGCAGTTTGTCAATCGCAACACCATCGCAGTGGAAAAACAAAATATCACTGCGCGAAGTTTTATCCTCAGCACGGGATCAACAGTTGCCGACATCGCCATTCCGGGCTTAAAAGAAGTGGGCTATATCACCAGCGATGAAGCACTTGAACTGCGGGAATTGCCAGAATCGATGATCGTCTTAGGCGGCGGACCTGTCGCAACGGAATTTGCACAATTCTTTTGCCGCCTGGGAACGCACACCACACTCATTCAACGCAGCCATCACATCTTCAGCAGCACAGACGAAGACCTTGCACGTCCGGTAGAAGCACGCTTCAGAGAAGAAGGCATGAAAGTCTTTACCGACACGCAATTGCAAAAATTTACGACCAAAAACAATGCCAAAATCGCCCACTTCCACCACGAGGGCAAACCCCGTCGCGCGTCAGCAGATATAATCCTCCATGCTTTGGGGCGCGTGCCCGATATCCAACCGCTTGCGCTTGAAAATGCCGGTGTACGCGTCGAGCGCGGACGCATTCTCGTGGATCGTCACATGCGTACCAGCGCGCCCAATATTTATGCCGCAGGCGATTGCACAGGACTCTACGAAATTGTACACATCGCCGTTCAGCAAGGCGAGATAGCCGGTCACAACGCCGTTGATGGAAACCAAAAGCAGCGCATCGACTACAGGCTCAAGGCCGAAGTGATCTTCACCGATCCGCAATTTGCGTCTGTGGGCCTCACCGAAAAAGAATGTCGCGAGCAAAACATCCCCTATCGCGTTGCGTCCTATCCCTTTGACGACCACGGCAAATCCATGGTCCTGGGGGAACTTCATGGATTTGTCAAAATCCTCTGCCATCCCAAAACTGGCGAAATCATCGGTGGGCATATCGTCGGTCCAGAAGCTGGCGAACTTTTTCACGAACTCATCGCCATCATGCACTTTCGCGGCACAGTACAAGACCTCCTGAATATTCCGCATTACCACCCCACACTATCGGAAATACTCACCTATCCGGCAGAAGACCTCGTTGAGGAAATTCATTCCTCGCGATGAATAACGGGTTTTAACTGATAGGCGAGCATTGCGGCAAATGGAATGAACAACAGGGAAATGCGAAACAAATTCTGATAGGAAATCCACGCGACCAGCACCCCGGCCAGCATGGGCAATAACCCCTGTGGAAACATAAACATATTCATAAAGCTGGTATAGGTAGGCCGTCGGTCAGCAGGTGCGATGTCGAGAACATACGTCATGCGTCCCGAATACATGCCGCTTTGCGCTGCGCCTGAAAAAATGAACGTAAACGCATACACAACAACTCTTAAATCCACCTCTGTGCCCCAGAAATTGAGGAGGTGATTGGGCACATACACGATACATATCGGAATCAGAATAGACAACGCGAGCAAGCAGGTCCCATATAAAAACAACGCCTGATTGCCCTTGTAACGCCCCACCCATGCCCACGCCACATTTGAAAAAACCGAGCTAAACTGCATCGCAATCACATAAAACCCAATATAAACGGCTCCAATACCCAACCCAGAAATCGCATAAGGCACGTAAAACGGCCCGCCCATCATACTAAAGCCCCACAAAAATTGCACCATGCACAAACGCCTGAAATTCACATCATCTTTCATCAGACTCAAGCCACTGATCAAATAATTCTTCAGAGAAAGCTGTGCGCGCGTGCTTTTTTCAATAGGTTCCCGGATCATGCCAAATGTCAATACAGCCAGCGCAGTGCCCGAACCCGAGAGCATAAACAACACCGCGTAATTATTCGGAAACGAGAGACCGCTCTGCGTACTCAGGATATAGGAAATCAGAACGCCCGCGACCATGGACATAATACCGCCTGAAAATCGGCGCAGAGCAAAAACTTTTGCCCGATGCGACGCGGGAATCGCCTTGCCCATCAAATCCATCCACGGCACATTCATCACACCCATCAGCGATGTCCCCAAAGCGTAAAACACCATAAATAAAAACAAAAAAAATGCGGGGTTTTGCCCGCCTAAAAAAATGGTCATTACGCCCACCAGAATCCACATCACACTTCGGGCCAGGCCCGCCCAGATCAGCAAGGGCATCTTGCGGGGTTTGGGTTCGATAATCCGAGAGATAAAAACCTGCGGCCAGGCCCATCCCATTCTCATGAGCGCACCGGCCATCCCGACCAGAATACTGGACGTAGTCAGCGTTTGCACAAAGGCCGGCATCACCAGATCTGCGCTGATAAACGTATAGGCCATCATCACCATACCGCCATTGATCACCAGCAACCAGCTATTTCGGCGCGTCTCCTTTTGCGCGCGCCTCGCCGCCACCACATCGCGCAACGGCGGTCCTCCATGCTGTGCCATTTCCATGTTAGTATGCCCTATAAGCGATCCGCACCATCAATAATCCCTTGAATATCCACAATCCCACACCCCGGTCCCCTGGGAACACTCATTTTCCCATCTCGAATCTCGAGTGCAGGATCAAACCACTCGCGGTATTTCTCGATTCCCCTTTTGTATTCCTGATACCGCCCGATATCTGGCGTACAGGCGGCAAAGTGGAGCATATAAATAAAACCAAAGCCTCCAGAAATGTGAACAGTTGTCGGCATTCCGACCAGAGCGGCCATTCGCGCAACGCGCGTCGAGCGAATAAGCCCCCCGTAATAATGCAGGTCGGGTTGTACAATATCCACGCCGCGATTGGCAATCATCCATCGAAACCGCCGGTCGCTGAACTCCTGTTCGCCCCCAGAAACGGGAATATCCAGCGTATCGGCAACGACCTTTGTATCTTCGAGGTGATCAAACGGACAAGGCTCTTCAAAATAAACAGCCCCAATATCCTCGAGCATGCGCCCCACTTCAATCGCCTGTGGCGGATCGTAAGAACTATTGGAATCCGCGTGAATATCAATCTCATCCCCGAGCACCTTGCGAGACAACGCGATCAAATTTGGTGTTCGACCGGGCATGGCATCCGCATTTTTGCTCATGCGTCCGCCAATTCTAAATTTCACGGCCGGCGCGCCCGTCTCGTCGATCAGCCCCTGCAAATAAACCACTTCTTCTTCTGGTGTGCTATCTCGCCGCCCACTCGCAACGTAAAATGGAACCCACTCGCGCACGACACCGCCCAGGAGTTCGGGAATGGATTTTTGCGCAATCCTACCGAGTAAATCCAACAGCGCCATCTCGACCCAAGCCACACAACACCAGAAAGCCAATCCCTGCAATTTGTAATTGCTACTGTGGCGGTACACACCCCACAGATGGTCTTCGAGGTCGCGAGCATCTTTGCCAATAAAATAGGGAATTACCAACTTCGTGAGAATCGGATACACATATTGCGCCCGTCCATTCGTAAACGCCAGGCCTTCCGCGCCATCTTTCGAACGCACATGAACGTAATACTCCCGCTCATCTTTGAGCAACTGAATGGATTCGATCACAACCGGTTCATCCAGCCCATCTAAGACCAGAACGGGATTTTCAGCCGCCTCATCCAATGCCGCAATACTCGGTACCATTTTAAGTCCCCTGTTGCGAATTTTGAATTTTCTCCTGCAATTTTTCAAAATACAGATCTCGATCAACGGGAATATCTACCCAATCGTCCAGCCATGAAGACAAAAGCATCGCATTCGCCAATTCAACCCCACGAATGCCCTCAACTCCGGGCGCGAGAAGCGGACTCCCATTCAATATGGCATCACACCAGTTGTTAATTATGCCGCGGTGCGCCCCACCATCGTCGCCGAGAGGAATATCGAGTTTTTCCGATCTGGGTTTGCCAAAGCCGCCCGTATATCCCCGAGAAAATTCGCTCAGAGAAACATTTGAACGCCACCACACAATTTTGTTGTTTTCCATAACCACCTTGCCGCGATCCGTCGCTATCTCTAGGCGATTGCTTCCGGGAAACTCTCCGGTTGTAGTAATGAACACCCCCGTCGCACCGCTGTCGTATTCCACATACGCAGTGACATCGTCATCCACCTCAATATCGTGATATTTGCCATAGCTAATAAACGCGCGCACGCGCGAGGGCATCCCGCAAATCCACTGCCACAGATCCAAATTATGAGGACACTGATTCATCAACACACCGCCCCCCTCACCCGACCAGGTCGCGCGCCATTCGCCCTTATCGTAATAACTTTGAGCGCGAAACCAGCTTGTGACGAGATAATTCGTGCGCTGAATATCTCCCAATTCGCCAGAAGCCACCAATTCTCGCAATTTTTGGTGGTGTGGGCGGGTTCGCTGATTGAACATCAGAGCAAACACTTTGCCACTTTTTTCAGCGGCATCATTCATCTCATAAACTTGCCTGGTATATACACCTGCGGGTTTCTCGATCAATACATGCAAATCGTTCTCAAATCCCTTTATAGCATAAGTCGGATGATCGTAATGCGGCGTCGCCACAATAATCGCATCAACAGCCCCCGACGCAATCAGATCGTCGCCATTGTCAAATGTCCGCACGTTTTCCCCGAGGTTGTCGCGCGCCCACTGAATCCTATCCGGATCGATATCGCAGACCGCCGCCAACTCCCCATGCGGAATATCGCCTGCCGGAAAATACTTTGCGTGACCACTCCCTCTTCCACCAATGCCAATAATACCAACTCTCACCTTTTCCATATTGTTAATTCCTCCTCTACAAATTGTCTTCTTTAACCGCAATCTCGCATGAAGATTAAAATTCTGAGATATACTCTCGACTGTCAAGGAGTTTAAGCGGCGAGGGTTTTGGTCGTATATCTCCTTGTAATTGAACGCGCTTTATTGACACCCCTTTGGATTCGGGCTATATTGCACAAAAGGTCATTTTAGATGATCAGTAGTTCGCTCTGCCACTGGTTAATGAGGTTTAAGCTATGCGTTTTTTCAACACCGCCGGGCCCATCAGGTCGAAGGATCACTACCACATCCCCCCATTGGAACGGATTGACTTAGATGAGGTCATGAGACTAATTGAGGAGAAACGGTATTTCGTTATGCACGCACCCCGGCAGACGGGAAAGACATCGGCGTTGCTGGCACTGATGGGCGAACTGAACGGGATCGGGCGGTATCGTTGCCTGTATATAAATGTCGAGACCGCCCAACCAGCCCGCGAAGACGTAGAGGCAGCCATGCGGCCCATACTGAGCCAAATGGCTCGCGAGGCGGAATACATCCTGAGTGACCGCACCGTGAAAGAGGTGTGGCGCAATACCCTCGAAGAGGTCGGCCCACACGATGCACTCCAGGAGGTGTTGACGCTTTGGGCATCGGCTGATGATAGGCCGCTTGTGCTGCTGATTGACGAAATAGACGCACTGATCGGCGACTCGCTCCTGTCCGTGTTGCGGCAACTCCGTGCCGGGTACCCGCAACGACCACAAAGGTTTCCACAGAGCGTTGTCCTGTGCGGCGTGCGCGATGTGCGCGATTACCGCATCCAATCCACCTCGGAGAATGCGAGTATCGCTGGCGGCAGCGCGTTCAACATCCGCGCTGAGTCTCTACGACTGGGCGATTTCACAGCGGACGATGTGCAAGAGCTACTGGCGCAACACACCGAGGAAACCGGACAGGTGTTTGCCAAGAACGCGCAAAGCAAAATTTGGGAACTGACACAGGGACAGCCCTGGCTCGTGAATGCTCTGGCATATGAAGCCTGCTTCAGGAACAAGGCCGGACGGGATCGCAGCCAGTCCGTCACAGCCAACGCGATATGCGACGCCCGCGAGCAACTCATCTTGCGCCGCGAGACCCACCTTGATCAACTCACCGATAAGCTCCAGGAAGAGCGTGTGCGCCGCGTGATCGAACCCCTGTTGAGCGGTGCTGGATCCGATGAAGCAATTCCCCAAGACGACCTGGAATACGTGCGCGATTTGGGTCTCGTGCGTCGGCAAAGCCCCATCGCTATCGCCAACCCGATCTATCAGGAAGTCATCCCTCGCGATCTCACCTACACCACGCAAGAATACCTCGTTCAAGACCCGGCCTGGTACGTGGATGCGGATGGTAGCCTGCGCCTCGCTGATCTACTGACCGCATTTCAGTCATTCTTCCGCGAACACTCAGAACACTGGGTCGAACGGTTTCAGTACAAAGAAGCCGGTCCACAGTTGCTGCTTCAGGCGTTCCTTCAGCGCATCGTCAACAGCGGCGGACGGATCGAGCGAGAGTATGGGTTGGGGCGCATGCGTACAGACCTGCTGATTTTGTGGCCAGCCCCTGGAGATACTCGGCCTATTCAAGCGATTCAGCGGGTGGTGATCGAATGCAAATTGCTTTACAAGAGCTTAGATCAGACGGTGCGCGAGAGCCTCGAACAGACCCGCGCTTACATGGATCTCTGCGCCGCTACGGAAGGCCATCTCGTGGTCTTTGACCGCACCGCTGGCAAGTCGTGGGATGATAAGATATTCCGCCGCGAGGAGGGCATAGGAGATGCGAAAGTTACCGTGTGGGGAATGTAGAAATTTGAAGGGTAAAGAGGGATAGGCAATCATATTGTAACAAATGTAATGACAACGGGAAAAATACTATATGAACTATCTCCAGATCAAGTTTGTGCGCTAAATCTGCTTTACGGGGTAGAAGAAATGAGATCGGGGGTGAGCCAAGACGCTATCAGCATTTGCTGATGGCGTTTTTTATATATAGTTTGCCATAGTTACCCTCGCACTTTATACCATAGAAAATACCCTTGCCTGAATTTTGAAGTTGTATAATTCGAGACAACTTCTCATTTTGTTCAGGTATTTTATTTTTTATATGGAGTATAGAAATGTGGCCAATGATTGCAGAACCCGGCCTGAGTTGCGCTGAATGCAGGCACACTATCCAACCCGGTCGACTGTGCCTGTCGGAACTACCCGAGGAAACCCCGGCTGGCGTCAGTCGCGGCGACTTCAAAAACTACTGCATCGGCTGCCCCGAATGCTGGCGGCATGGCAAACACGCCTGCTATGTTCGTTATCTGGATGCTGGCAAAAATACCGGTAATACACCCCGCAGTCTGCCTTGCGCTCGTTGCGGACGACGCATCGGATCTGGTGAAAATGCCTGCGTTGATATCTATTACGAATGGCCAGAAGCAGTAGCTGAAACTACAAGCAACAGATCGACTGCCGCTACTATCGGAACTGCTACCGCCGCTGCTGGTATAGACATTCTGATTCGTAGCGTACCATCCAGATCGCTTGACAGTCTCCCGTTTGACAGCCTCAGTGACAGTTTAAAGAAAAAGTTTATAAATGCTGGATTAGGTGGCGAGCGCGGTGCCCGCACCTTGGCTGAAGCCCAAGGCTTCTACCACGATAGCATTCCCTATCGCATTCGCAACTATGGTGAAGATACTGTGAGAGAGTTCCTGCAAAACAAACACGCTAGCCATATCCAATCCTTCCACAACGCGCCGCACTTGGCAAAGGAATCAAGGAACATCCTTTGGGAAAACTCCCGCGAAAATCTCGCCCGTGGTGACGGAAATATGACCCACTGGGATCAGTTCAAAGCCCGAGCACACAACAATTTTGATGTCCGGTTCTCGGCCTTTGCTCACCACGATTCGTCACAGGGGTGGTGGGGACTTCTTCGCCTCTGCTTACAGTGTTGATGGAATGCACCAGTGCCTTGTGTATCATTATGAAGAAGGTCAGTTTCACATCGAAGACCATCCGACCGAAATCAAGCCAGGTAAGGAATACATGCTCTATATCTCAGCAGGTGGTGCCTGGAATCTGAACTTTACTGAGGGGTATTAGCTCATATCAGAGATCACGCCCACATACAATAATGAACGCCGTCAGTTATTTTCCGACGGCGTTTTTCTAACTTGTAGTGCCCGCGCTGTTTTCTTTTATCGCCCCTCGTGCTGCCGATTAAGTTGCGCCTTCAATGCGGCTTCTGTCGCTTCAGTCGCAACAAAAAAATTTGCGGGATAACGCGCATGCTCTAAGAGCGCCGTATAAATCGCATCTGCTTCATAGTTATTCAAACCCAACCCCGCCAAATACTGAAGCCGCATATTGCGATCCAGATTGATCTGGGCATCTGCGAGCCATTCGCCCAGATCAGATGCACGCCCGGCATACGTCGAAAGCAGCGCGACAGATGATCCCAAAGACACATCATCAAGCGAGTACCATACCTCCGTGTAATCCTCGCGATCCAAACGCGCCTGCAAGGCATCCACATCGACGACGCGAGAATCTTTCTGTCCCAATAGCACAACATCATATCCCTCGCCTTCATTTTGATTACCCCAAATTGTTCCATCTGGGAACACCTGAAAAAATGTCGCGATCTCGCTCTTTACCGCATCTAACCGCGACTCGTAAAGCGGTACCCACTGCGTCACAACACCTCCGGGATTCAAACGCTCTTTGCACAACCCAAAATACTCTTTCGAATACAGTGCGCCAGCACCCTTAACCCAGGGGTGAATCGGATCTGACGTAATAATATCGAATTTCTCATCTGTTGCCAGCAGATAATGTCGCGCATCATCAATCACAACTTCCACGCGGGGATCTTTTAATACATCGTAGTTCTCAGGACCAAAATACACCTCAGCTGCAGGAGGAATCAACGGCTCGATCTCGCAGATCACAATGCGTTCAACACTCGGATACAAAACATAAGTTCCCGCCGTCACTCCTGCACCACACCCAACCACGAGCACAGAACGCGGCTCCCTGTGCATCAATGCAGAAAGATGCCCCAACAGGCGCTGCAAACGCATATCCTGTGGTTCGCTGGAAGCTACGACTTTTCCACTAACGTGAAAATTCCGCACGCCATTGTCCAACTCAGACACTGCAACCGATGCATTCATCCCTTCACCAGCGTAAATATATGTCGCGTCCTCTCCCCAATCGAGAAGTGAACGACCATAAGCAATTAACGACGGCGGTGGCCCCGGCATACTCCACACCAGCAAGGCTACACCTACCATAACACCTACCCATCGATCTGACCTGACAGTTCTGCCCGCATCGCGCACCTGCCACAAACTTCTCCCAAACATCAAAACAGCCCCAAATGCAGAAAGGATGAGTAACACCTGTTGCGCCATCTGCGTCCCCAAAAGCGCGATCAAAACCACACTAAAACCGAGCGCTCCCACAATTGCACCTGCCGTATTGGCCGCATACACGCTCCCGGCCAGAGCACCGGGATCGCCTTCCTGCGAACGCGCCGCAGCGAGAGCCAGCGGAAAACTGCCCCCCCACAGCACGGTCGCGGGAAAAATAGCCACAAAACAACGCAGCAAATCCAGTTGAAATCGCACTGCGGTTGTTCCTCCCGATGTCCAGTAAGGAAGCAAATGGGCAAGCGAGTAAGCCGCCCAGGCAATAGCACCAACAAGAAGAAGTTGGCACCAACCAAGCGCAATTTTGGGGTTTACTTTTGTGCGTGCAAAATACGCCCCCACACTACTACCTACACCCAACCCGATTAGAAAAACCCCCAGGATAATCGAAAAAGCGTAAACAGTTGCCCCCATCATTAGCGACAGCAACCGCGTCCAAATTACCTGAGCACCCAGCGCGCACGCGCCGGAAATTCCAATGGTCACATAAACTGATCGCGCTTCTGAAATCCACAAACTGCGCGTGGCCGTCTTTCCCATTGGCGCATCGTATTCAGCCCATTTCGCCAACCCATATCCGATAAGTGACACAGCTAAATTAAGCGCGACCGCCACATAAGTCGCCGTAACCACATCGTACAGGCGCAAAAGATAAAAACCCGCGAACAAACACCCGCAAACAGCACCGGCAATATTTCCTCCATAAAAAAAACCGAGCCACGAAACACCGCGAGGCGTTGACTCTGTCCACCGCGCTATCGCAGGCAGGGTCGCGCCCATCAACACTGTGGGGAAAAAAAGACAGATTGCACAGACAATCCCCCGCAAGAAATGTCCCCCAAATCCATACGTTGCCACACCGATATAAACCGTACCGATCAGGGGTAGGACGAAAAGCAAAATCAGGCCCATGACACCAATGCCCAATTCCAAAAGCGCATAGACCTTTAACGGATGGTAGCGCGTTGAAATAATGCGCGAGAGCATCACACTGCCAACGCACATCCCGCCCATAAACGTACCCAGCAATATACCCAGAGAAATTGCCGAAGACCCGATAATCAGTTGCAACATCTGAAACCAGACAATTTCGTAAATGAGCGCAGCGCATCCACTCCCCACAAAGAGGGTAATTAGAAAAGGTAAAAATTGACGGTTTGCGTCCATAGTAGCACTCATTGCTTTTCTTCTGCAAGCTGTCGCATCGCCGCAGAATGGCTCACACCTTCGGCTCTCAGCCGCCTGTACGCTGCTTCATCCATACCCTCGGGATTGAGAAATGCGCGAATATCATATCTCCCGGGAACAGTAACGGGCAACTTGCCCTCTTCGATCATCAATTGTAGCGGATAGCCTATTTCCTCAAGCGGCAGATGCACAACCCGATGTTGCCGCGCAGATTCAAACAGCGCCATCATAATCTCGACAGTTGCACGCGCCTTATGCCCCGAAGAGCGGTGTTCATTGCCCCCTTCCAACCACGCGATTAATTCGCGCACAGAATCGGCATTGGTCTCGCCGCCAATTGCGCGATACGCCTCATCGGCTGCAATTTCCACATCCTTCCATCCACCTGTATTGAACACGCGAATGGTGCGCTCGGTCACCTCCATCAATCCCTCTGAGCCGCGAATCTGAAAATGCCCTGCCTGTTCACCTGGACGGTTCAAATCCGCCTGTATCAAAGCCTGAGCACCATTGGCAAAAGCGATCAAACCCATACACGCATCCTCAATCGGTGTATCGCGCTCAAAGCGATCCGTCTGCCGCTCGACAGCACCCATCACCCACTCAGTTTCTGGATCATCCAGTACAAAGCGAATGCCATCAATGGTATGCGTCGCCCAGTTGATCAATCCCTGAGCGACTTGTCCATGCACCATCACAGCATCGCCGATAACCTTTTGCCGCATCAAAGCCCGCGCTTTCACCCAACCAGGTGTAAAACGCCGCTGATGGCTGACCACCAGCTTTGTCCCATTTTTTTCACACGCATCCAGCATGCGATCTGCCTCACCAAGCCCAATCGCCATGGGCTTTTCACAAATAATACCCGGCACACCGCCATTCGCCGCGTCAATCGTACAATCGGGATGAAGAAGATGCCACGTACAAATGCTGGCGATATCGAGATCTTCCTTTGCGACCATCTCCTTCACCGAAGCATAGGCATTGGGAATGCCAAACTCCTCGCAAAATTGCTCTCGCGCAACCGGATGGGGATCGGCAACCGCCACCATCTCTGCATTGGCAACGCGCAAATACCCATCGGCGTGAGTGCGCGCAATTGAACCGCATCCAATAATACCGACTCTGTAAGTCATAACAACCTCCAAAGGCCAATCCGCAGATGTACGCAGATGTACGCAGATGAAAGGCAACGGGATAAAGAAAAAACCACGAATTGTCAGGCTGCCCTATTTCCAATTCCTAATTCTCAATTCCTAATTTTTAATTCTCATAAGCCATTCTTCCAGCCACGCTGCTGGGTCCTCTGTATTTGCACATTGTTGCAAGACCTCAACAGTCGCTTTCAAATCATTATCATATGCCAGATACACGCGCGCAAACACATCCGTGCGCTCCCTATAAATCCGATAAAGAGCCATCCGCGCATTGTTGATTTCCCACGAAGGAAAGCGGGCATATAGATCGGTTTTAAGAGGGAGAGTGTGAAATTCTGCGCGTGCGGAATCAAAGATCTGCTGGCGTTGCGTTATTTTATGGGGAGAATTGGACTGATAAAGTGAATTGAGGCGGGAAGCAATATCGCGCATAAATTTTCGAAAAACAACACCATCTGCACGCTCGGCAAGTATCCGATGCACCGCTTCTGAATCAGCGCCGTATTTGCGCTGCAACCACATCAATGCCCCGGCTTCACCGACAAAACTCGCCAGACTCTCATTAAAGGTAACATCTCCTTCAATCCACACCGTTGCATGCGTCAACTCGTGAATGATGAGATCGACCAGATTGCCTTCGGAATAGCGCAACATAGAGCTCAATACCGGATCGGAAAACCATCCCAGTGTGCTATACGCGCTCACCGGTCGCAAATAGGTGTCATACCCTTCAGCTACATAGCGATCACGCGCCTCTTCGGCTTTTTCGCGATCAAAATACCCCCGGTAGGGAACCGCGCCCACGATAGGGTAAGACCACTCAAGCGGTTCAAGACGATCTTTGGGACAAACAACCAGATTCCACGACACCGGCCCGCGTCCGATATCGACATACGTGGTGTAATTTTTTGAGGTATTCAGACCGATTTCGCTCTGGGCAAACGCTCGGATAGCCTGCACGAGTTCCAATTTTGCGCGCTGATCGGGCGAGAGCCTTCTCGCTTTCAGAACCTCGTCAATGGGTTCTGCTTTCCACAGAAGCGCGACCTGACCTTTGAACAACTGATAGAGATACCCGATCTCGGATCCAAAGCCGAACACGAGAATTAGCAGACACCCAGACAATCGAACCATGCATGATGCTCACTGTTCCATAAAATAATAACAGATCATGTGTTGCAAAATAAGATGCATATCTTCGATACGCCCCATGTGGTCGGAGGGAATCACCACGCAATGTTGAACGAGTTCTCTCAGCTTTCCTCCTTCAAATCCCGTAAATCCAATAGTAACACAGCCCACACCGTTGGCATACCGCACCGCCCGCAACACATTTTCGGAATTTCCACTGCCGCTTATCGCCAGCAAAACATCGCCGGGTTCTGCAAAATTTTTCAATTGCTCAACATACACATCTTCGTAGCACAAATCATTGCTCAGCGCCGTCATCCATTCCACATTATCTGTCAGCGGAATCGTCTTAAAGCGCGTTTCGCGCCCAATTGAAGCGCCCTTGCCCATATCGTTGACAAAATGCGACGCCGTACTCGCGCTGCCCCCATTGCCAATGGCATAAATTCTCTTATGCGTATCTCTCGCTTTCCCAAACTCGGCAATAATACAGGCAATCTCTCTGGCATCCAGCGACTTGAGCAAGGTCAAATTTTGCGCGATGTAATTCTCGACAAAAGCCTCCATCGCAATTCTCCTCAGGATAACTGAGCGGCTTGCCAACTCTTATCCAGCGCGTCGTGTGTTGTTTGCACCGCATCTTGCGCTGCCATTTCCCGCACCGACTGGCTAAAAGGCTCGGGTGACACCGGACCGTCATAGCCAATTTTTTGCAACGCACCCAAAAAGCCAACGAGATCAATCACGCCTGTCTCACCTGGCAGGGCGCGTTTATTGTCAATCTGATCGCCCACATCAACGCCATCGGGCGCATCATTGACGTGGACATGCACCACATCGTCAGCGGTCAATGCCATCAGGTCTGATATAGTCCCCAAACCCGTGTACCAGTGCCAGCAATCGAGAAGCAGCCCCACATTGCCGGTGCCAATCGCATGACCAAGCGCGAGCATGCCATCTATCGAATGAATAAACCCATAAGATTTATCCACCCGCAGAGTGCGCGGCCCAATAAATTCCAGCCCTAGGCTACATCCATGCTCACCCAAAATTTCGGCAATCGGCTTAAAGCGATCAATATGCCACCTGAAATTGTCGCCAAATTTGCGATCTTCAGAAGCAGAAGGCACCCATTGAGCAACCCGCGTAGCTCCTACCGCAGCACCAGCAGCGGCGAAATCGGCCAGCTTTGATAAACCAGCCTTGAACTCGGCTTCATCCCCTCGCCAATTCACAGACAAACCCCACGCGCCTATTCTCAAACCGGCATCGGCAAACAGCCCCTTCACATGTTCTGCACCATGCACATTGACGAGAGAAGCAATCTCCTGAATATTGGGATCAACACCCTGAAAACCAGCGCGTTTTGCATAGCCGATCAATTCATCAACGCTTCCTCTTACGCCAATTGCACCCGCATTGAGACTTTTGAACATCAAATGCTCCTTTGTTTTATCAGTATTGTATTTACACCTGAACTCTGTGCTTTTCAACCATCTCGGGATTTAATTCAACGCCGAGGCCTGGGCGATCATTGATGCGAATGCGTCCATTCACAATCTCCTCGCCGGGAATGGTCAGATCTTTTCGCCAGGGAATCTCTCCCCATCCGTATTCCAGAATGAGAAATCCCGGCAAAGAAGCCATCGCATGCACGCCAGCCGCGATCACCACAGGACCAAAGGGACCATGTGGCGCTGTGGGCAGCCCCCAGGCGTGGAGCATATCCCCTATTTTCTTTAACTCGCCAATCCCACCCACAACTGTTACATCGGGCATGGGAATATCCATACTGAGATTCTCCACCACCTCAACCCAATCCCGCCGCAAGCCCCGCTGCTCGCCTCCCGCAATCGTCAGTCCGCATCCTTCTTTTACTGCGAGACAATTGTCGAGACTCGATTCGGGTGTGGGTTGCTCAAACCAGAACAGATTGACATCGCGCAACGCATCCGCAACTTCAAGCGCGCCGCGAACCGTAAACTTACTGTGACAGTCCACGAGCAAATCGACCTCTGGTCCTATGACTTCACGAACTGCACGCATACACGCAATTCCCCCGGCAGCATCTCTGGCATTGTCGGCACCGCGTACCCCGTCAAAAGGATCCAACTTGACTGCATCAAACCCCTCGGCCACCGCAGCAGCGGCATTCCTGGCAAATCCCTCGGGTGAACGGTCTGTCGTCGCCCGATTGATATTCGCATACAGCCGGATCTCGTCTCGACAGGCGCCTCCCAAAAGCGCGTGAACTGGCACATTGAGCGATTTGCCCAAAATATCCCATAGCGCTTGTTCAAACGCACTCAAGGCAAACAATTCCACCTTTGTGCGCTCTGTGCTTGTATAGCGAGAAACAAAAGCCTCAATCCTTCTCGGATCGCACCCTTTGGCCGCTTCGCCCAAATCGCGCAAAGCCGCCAACTGCGCCGCATAATTGCTACCCGAGCGCATCTCCCCTATACCCTGGATGCCTTCATCCGTAAGTACATGTACAAACACCCAATCCCCCCGGTGATTGACCTGCACGGCGTCGAGTTCAATACCTGTAATTTTCATTTCAAGACTCCAGTTGTCAGTTATCAGTTGTCAGTCCGCCCAACCCCGCCACCCGCAAGGCGTGAGACGATCCCCCAATCCCTTGCCTTTCATTTGCGTTCATCTGCGTTCATCTGCGGATTAATCCGAAAACGGAATACTATGCCCCTGTCCCGGAAACCAGATCATATCGACGACAAACGAAATGCCAGCTCCTACAAAATGCCCCATAATAAGCCCAATAAAAAAAGGCCGACCCGTGCGATAGGCGCGAATGCCCCCAATCCGCAAAACAATAGACTTGATCGCCCAGGCGAGAAAAATTGCAAAAATGACATTATTAACCGGATAAACCGGCCCAGCCGCAAATCCAATCGGATGTAGCGGCCACCACGCGACTCGATAGCGCAAAATCATAAAAAGCAGCGTCACCACAGCGCCAATACCCATATACATAATAGGCAACCACTGCACAGAAAATGGATCTTTTGACTTCTTGACCAGATTATCCCAGGGAAACCGCGCGAGACCTCCGTGAAAAATACCGCCGTAATTTGCAGCGCCATTCAAATAGCCCATATAAATTGTATAGACAAATGTAGCCAACACCCCGGCACCCATTGCCAGAACAATGGGAATGATCAACCTCCGCTGATTGACCCGGATAGTATCGTAAAGCTTTACGGAATGGGCAAGCGCGGGCATGATTGTGGTTTTGGTATCGCTGCACCATGAATACGAAAGCGCGATAGAAACCTGCGTCTGCTGCGAAAGCACATCTGATCCCATTACAAACATGGCAAAAGGTTGCGGCATCAGGGGGGCGCGAATAGAAATCAGACCGGTCTCTGCTATAACCCGCGTAATCCCCAGATACATGACCAGAGCACCAAAAAGAAAAATTGGGATATACTTAAACGCCATGCCCGTTGCCAAATGCCACACAATCAGGTAGGCAGAACAGGCCATAAGGCCAAAAACCGCCGTGCGATACGAAACGATCTCATCGGAATCGTCAACCGAATCATCGCGATAAAATGCCTTGCGAAAAACCCCGCGCAAGTGCCCGCGCGCCATCCAGAAGCCCACGAGCACCACCACAATAAATGCCCCCATGGATTGCGCACCCATCGCCAGCGGTCCTGTGGAATACTCTTCATCTGTACCGGCTTTTAGCCCAAAGCGGTTAAAAAAGCCATTTTCCAGATTGGTCAGCACATTGAACACCCACAGGCTCAGCGAAATATCCAGATTTATAAAATACCCAAAGCCCACAACCATCAGATATAGACGCACGGGAATGGGGGGAAATTCGCGCCCAAACTGAATACTCGCAAAGCGCCATGGAATCGTCGGAAAAGTCGGACTAAAATAGGAAATGACATTCCACAGGATAATACACAACGTAAGACTGAAGCCCGCCCAGAACAACGGGTTATTCATAATGGGAATTGGAAAAAAGCCCTGTCGTCTATCCTCCTCCATCACAGCCAAAGGCATTTCCATCAGCGGATAATCAATGCGTTCGTGCTCTATCCACTGCTTTCGCAGAATGACCATTAAAAAAAGGCAGCAGCCATAAAAAGCCACAATCACGGTCATCCACCAGAACACGGGCACAATCCACGCATCCCACGGCACGGAAACTCCGCGCGGTAGCCCTTCAAAAAACCATCGCAGAGATTCGCCCGCGGGCAGAATAGACCACTCTGGCAAATAGGGTTCGTAATAGGTTGCCCACTGATTCTCGGGCGTTGCCAAATAGTACGGCACCGTAAAATTGGCGATCAATTTCCCGACAAAATACGTGGGCATAGTCGCGCCAATCAATGCCATAGAAAACATGACGATAAGCTCGCCCCGACTCAGCTTGAGCGGGCGCAAAAGCACGAGCGCGATCACAACAATGGGAAAAACAGCAGCGACTGAAAGATGGTTTTGGTCCAACCTCGTAGTGTGAAGAATAAATCTCGCGTAAGACCCGGCAATCGTCGCCATCATCGTGAGAAAAGTACCCAAAACGAGTGCGCGGAATGTCACGGCAGGTCTGGCAGTTTCTGGAACAACAGCTTCTCTTGCTAAAGCCACTCAAAAACCTCCTTCTTACCTTTTTGACCGCCTAATATAACGCCTTACTGTGGTGCTGCCACACAAAAAACGCCCTTCTCCCGATTCGGTGACCCCAACACAGGGATTCCTACTTAGGAGAAGGGCACATGACCTCGGGTCACCCTTGCCCGAGACCATTAAATACATAGAATTATACTAAATAATACACGCCAGCACCTGCTTCGTTGTAAATATCAATATATTTGTAACATTGTGTCAAGAGAAAACGTATTCAATACCCCTTATTTTTATCGATTACACTCAGCATATCTTCCCCATTTAGAAAACGCCGCAAGTTTTCGCAAAACAGATTCACAATACGGTTCTGCCTATTGGGAGAGCCTCCCGCAGTATGAGGTGTGATAATAACATTGGGCATATGCCACAGCGGATGACTATCAGGCAATGGCTCTTGCGGCGTCACATCCAACCCCGCCCCGGCAATCTGCCTGCTTGTCAATGCTTTGACCAGAGATGCCTCATCCATAATTTTACCCCGCGTGACATTGACCAAAAGCGCGTGATTCTGCATCTTCTCAAATGCCAGGTGGTCGAAAAGCCCGCGCGTTTCCTCGGTCAGTGGGCAGCAGACCACCACGACATCAGACGCGGATAAAAGATCGTAAAAGCGATCCATCTTCCAGCAGGCCTCTACACAGTCTGGCACCTCGACGTCCTCTGGATCAACAGCTATAATTCTCATGCCAAACGCATGCGCTCGAATAGCGACATCGCATCCCGTGCCCCCCAATCCCACAATTCCCATTGTTTTATCGATCAATTCCCACGATGCGTGGCGGATCGGCATGCGCTCATCCCAATCAGCCGTTCTGATCGCGCGTGCAATTCCTCGGGTCAATCCAAGCAAAAGAGCCATCGCGTGTTCCGACAAATGAACGCCTACAGTGCCCTTTGCACTCGTCAGAATCACCTCACTATGGACAAACTCGGCATACATCATCCCATCGACGCCCGCGCCCCAGGTCTGCACCCACTTCAAGCGTTCGGCGCGTTTGAACATATCGCGGCTCATACCCCCAAAAACGATATCAATTTCGGGCATAATTT
The DNA here is from genome assembly GCA_965205975.1 of Candidatus Latescibacterota bacterium. Lineage (GTDB taxonomy): Bacteria > Latescibacterota > UBA2968 > UBA2968 > UBA2968 > VXRD01. Next base: position 1,262,794 of record OZ242195.1, on the reverse strand, counting down.
CCAGCGCATCGTCACTTGAATCGGGGATGACCAGATCGATATCCTCAACCGACGATTGAATCTGCCTTAGGTGATGATCGTCCAGGCGATCATTAATCAAAACCTTCACAACAGCCTCCTGCATCAAGTAGATGCCAACTCAAATTTTTCAACTGTGGTCATGCGTTTGCGCCGATGCAACTCAACGTGATCGGGCCAAACGCCATAGTCTCGATCAGAACCCGTTTCCCGATCCAGAAAGAGCGGAAATTCACTGGCTGCGGGCTTGGTCCTCGCATAGCCACTATTGTAGCTACGCATAATAATGCGCTGTTCGCGGTTCAGTGTAGCGAGCCAACCGGGATCACATTGGTGCCGGTCCGCTTCGCAAACCCACGATGGACAATAAGCCAAAAAGATATTTTTTCTCACAACATCCGTATTATTGGGTGCCACGCGATGCCAGGTATTGCAGTGCATAAACGTCATCGTGCCGCGCTTTGGACAAATTACTTTTTCGCCGGGAACTTCATCATGGGTATCGTAAAAATCAAAATACTGCCCTTTATGACTGCCGGGCATATAGACAAAATTTCCCATATCCGGCTCGGGAAGATCAGTCAGCCAATACGCCACTTTGATTTGTATGGGCAAAACCGGTGAAAAAACGCCATAGGGCAAAGCGCGCGCGCCATCGGGATGCCATTTGTTGCGGCTCGTATCGCGAGGACGCAAGAAAAATTGAGAAATATGGAGTTTTAACAATTCGCCATACACATCGTGCATAAAGCCGATATGCCGGGGATGATCGATCAACTCGGCAAATTCCGGATACCGCTCCACGATATTGTTTGGACCAAAAAATTTACCGGGATCGTATTTTTCACTACGGGCAGCCGCAGCATCCATCATCTCGATATAGCGATCGCATTCTTCGTCTGTCAACGCGTCTTCCACAACGAGCATGCCATCCTCTTGAAATTCCTCCCACTGATCCCGCGTAAACCCCAGCGGCGCAACGCGATAGTTCTGTTCTGACATATCAAATCTCCTTTTTTCCGACACAAATAATTAATATCGGTTTAGAATATCATGTGTACCAATATCAATGATATAACAAATATCACCAGTAATGCGATAGATAAAGCGGTAGCCTCTGGTAACTCTACCTTCAAAAAGGTCATTGTGACCTTCCATCTTTTTAGTTTGCAAGGAGGGGTAACGATAATCTTGAAAAAAGAGGGCGAGTTGTTTTTTGGCTCGTTGTTGGATGTGTTGCGGGAGCTTTGCAAATGCCTCCCTGAATTGGTTGGTTTGGATATATCTCATGAAGGCAGGGAATTGAGAAATGCTTCGGGGCTATCAAACTCCTTGACACATCCTTTTTTAATATCCTCTTCCGCTTTTCGATGATGCTTCTGCCACTCTTCAAGCCACCAGTATTTTTGATCTGCTGCTATCAGTCCTGCTTCAATAGCAGCATCTGCCTCATCGTCAGTAAGTCCCTCGGAGTTCAGTACATCTTCATTGATGGCTTGAATCTTTTTTTTTGCTCTGGCAAGTTCTTGTTGTGCCATGGTTTTCAGCACATCAGACTGATCGTCTGCACCTATTACATCAGTAATTTTCTGAGACATAAAGACTCCTTTGGAGTTCTCATAACCTATTCTAAACATAATACAGATGGCTTTAGGAGGCAAGATGCTATTTTATCCACAGCGTGCTCTACCAATCAACGCTACCTCGCCTGAACAAGCTCAATACTGACGCCATCGGGTGCGGCGATATAGCATATCACACCACCGCTACCGGGAATAAATTCCCATGACAGTTCATTTTCTCCCATGCTCAATCTCCCTCCGGGCGAATCAGGTTCCCTACTTCATGTGAGATACCAGAATTTTCCATCACATTGCCCCGAATCAAAATCGGGCGATTCGTACCGGTCTGGTCGTTTACAATCAGTTCCACATTCTGAAAATGATTGCCTGTTACCGCCATACCCGCGCCAGTAAGCCACATCGGCAGACGCTCCGCCTCGTCGCGCCCCCGAATCACATTCCCCGTAATAGACGTATCAAACCCACGCACATCCATCGCCAGACCCAGCTTTCCACCCTGATCCACCATAACAATATTATTGGAAATCACATGCCGCTCGGAATCTGCCCAGGACCGAAAAGCAATATCCAGGTCGCCCCCCTCTCGCACATGCACGACATTATTTGCCATAATGATCGAATTTCCGCGATCAGAACCCACCGCCACATGCGTGCGCCCGGTAATCTCTACAAAATTTCCCATCACAAAGCCCGGACCCGTCAGCAACTCTACCGCATCGGAATGGGCATTGCCCAGACGGTTATTCACCACCCGCATATTGGGACCTTCCAGCATAATGCCCAGCCTCTGCGCGTTCAGCACCGTACAATTCTCAATCGTAATATTGTGTGTCGGCTCCGGACAGGACCCACCCGGCTCTGCACAAAATGCTTTAATGCCATTATACTCAAACCGTCCGTGAGAAATATTTACAAACTCCGCTCCATTATATGGGTTCTGATCCCGATTTTGATCCACCCAAAGATCCCGAATCACAATATTTCCCACGCCATTCCCGATAATTCGGATCACATTGGTATTCTGATCCGGCGCCAGAATCAACCGCGTGGCTGCACCCTGCCCTATTAGTGTCACATTGCTGCGATCAATAATCACTCCCCCTAACGTGCCCTCCACCTTGCGGATATCATACGTTCCCTCCATCAACGTCACCGTCCCACCGGATGCTGGCAGCGCGTGAATCGCCGCGTAAATCTCCTCCTGGTCGCCCACTCCATCGCCCACAAAATCGGCTGCAGCTTTTGACTTTTCCGATGAACTCTGCGTTGCAACAATCATTGTCCTACCCTGTATTTGAGATGGAAAGTAAGTAGCGAAGGATAGCACCAAAAACGACGCAATATATGTGATCCGATCTATCAACTGTCCTGTACCTCACTGCTTATTTAGACAGAACAGATACTCCTCCACCTGGTCTGCTTTATAAACCCGGTTTTCCCGATCTACATCCGCCCGAAAACGCTGGTAATCCCGCGTCATTAAATCCACCTCTCCGTATTGCCCCATTGTCTGCAAAATCTCATCCTTACCCATAATCCCCTCGCTATTATAGCTGAGGAATACATATCGCGCCGAAGTCTTTTTAACCATATCATCAAACGCGAGTAAAGCCCGTCTCTTCATACAAAAATCCGACTTTTGATCGTCCTGTGGCCGCAGCCCCGTCACACCTTTCAAGGCCGGCTCATCATACCGCGCAATCGTCTCCAGCACATGGTAATTCGCACAGTACTGGCGATGATTATAGGGCGGGTCCATATACAGCACATCGCAAGACAGTCTCTCGACCAACGCTTGCCCATTCACATTGTGTACTTCGTGTTTTTCATCGCTCTCAACAATGACAAGCCGCTTCAGTTGCAGAGGTTTCAGAGCACTTTTCTTGATATGCTTCAAAAACGCACCATAGACTGACGCCGTATTTGCAACCCGGTCTGCCGCATCGATCAAACTCGCCAGAAGGTAAAAATACTCATCTTCCGTCAATTTTCCCACCTGCCACCAGTCTTCAATCTGCATCCGAATCGCATCACACCGCATGCCATTCTCATCAGAAAAATACTGTCTCTTAAACTCTGTCCCCTCTGTTCCCCCCGGGCAATAATTGCGATAGATAAAGCCGGATTTTCCATTGAGGTTATTGAGATATTCGAATACAACGTCAGTTGCATCTGGTATCAGATCATCCAGAACGCCAGCAAATGCGGGTACTTGACTAATACCTACAAGTGCGCGGTTGAGACAATAGGCGTAGTACTGAATGTCGTTAGAGATAATCTTGAAGCCCTTCTGCTTAAAATGCGCCCCCACAACGCCAGTCCCCGCAAACACATCGCAGAATACCTTACAGTCCGAATTTACATTTTTCAGGATACCCGCTTCGAGAAAGTCACGCAGAGAGTACTTGCTTCCGATATAGTTCATGTATCTCTCATCCGGATGATGGCAACGCCCTGCTCACACATTCACAAACTCCTTGAGCGACACAATCCGCCCGGACTCTGAGGAAATGCCCATCCCCTCGACCATCGCCACAGTCACCAGATTATTGCGCCCTGAAAACTCGGGTTCTTCACCGCCATTGATCCACGCGACAAATTGATTGACAATCAGATCTGTGGAAGTAGGACCCGCGTCCAGAGGCAATATTTCGGGATCGGCTTTGCGGCGCGTCAAAACGAGATTGCCCCCCTCAAGGGAAAGCGTACCTTCATCCACATCTACCCGGGTTTCCCCGCCCGATTTATGCGGTTCAAAAGTCGCAAAATAGGTCGCAGTCGCTCCCCCATCAAACTCCACCCATCCGGAAACTCCTGCTCCGCCCTTATACGGACTCCAGGGTGGATTAAAGCTATGTGCCCACATCCGCACGGGCAACACGCCCATAATATATCGCATGGTATCCAGATCGTGAATCCCGCGCTCCCACAAATAAGAATGATCGTCGTGACCCGAATGGTGTACCCCCTTGCTGCGCCAACCAATCTTGGTGAAAAGCCCGAAACTCGCCTTGCCATACGTCTCTTCTCTCAAGTGGCGCGATAGTGTCATCGTCGCCGGATTGTATTTGGCATTTTGGCTCACCCCCACTTTGACCCCCATGCGATCGGCCTCCTCCACAACATGCTTTGCCGACGCCAGGGTCTTTGTAAAAGGCTTTTCGACCAGAACGTGCTTACCCGCTCTAACCGCTTCCAAAATCATATCCACATGGGAATCTGGAGGTGTAATAACAATTACACAATCCGATTCCACATTGTTCATGGCTTGTTCAAGCGTTCTAAAACATCTCGACTCGGGCAAACCCGACACTTCCATAGCGGCATTCATATTGCCTTCGTCAACATCGACAAAAGCCACGCTCTCCACATCATCCCGCTCGGCAAACATAGCAACCGGCCACTTTCCTCTGCCACCAACACCCAGATGAATACACTGCACTGCCATACATCGCCTCCTTGAATTGTTGATGCCTGACGAATAGACGAATAGACGAACCCCACCCTACTACCCAAAATCAGTGCGAACTTCGTAGATTCGCTTACCAGGCCCTCAATATAACCAACTTTTTAGCCCATGCACGTTTTCTTTCTTCCGTTGTGCTTGACATCGCGCTTTAGGTGTCATATCGTGCGTTATATCAACTTTTTCCCAGAGGTAAGCCATGAAAATCAAAACCATAGAACTCATCAATCTCGACGTCCCCTTCACGCCACACAGCCAGAAACACCTCGGCTACTGGCTTCCCCACTGGCGGATACACCAGATTTGTCATATCACGCTCGAAAATGGCATTGAAGGATGGGGAGAAACCATACCCAACTACACCTGGGCTAAAGTACCGGGCGATATTGAAGACAGAATTGTCGGCAGACCTGCCGCTGAATTGATGTGGAATGACAGCCTCGGTGCTGGCGTCCAAATGGCTCTATTTGATGCCATAGCAAAAGCGCAAGATGTTCCTATATATCGCCTGCTGGGCACAAAAGTGCGCGCCTGGTGTCCGATATCGTGGTGGAATATGGACATGCCGCCCGAAGGATGGGCTGAAGAGTGCCGACAGGCCGCCCAGGCGGGATATACCAGCTCGAAACTCAAAGCTCGCCCCTGGTTTGACCTGTACGCAGCCATTCAGGCCGTTCAAAAAGTAGTTCCCCCCGGCTTTCACCTCGACCTCGACTACAACGGCACCCTCGCCAATTCTGCCAATGCAATCCCGCACCTTAGAGAATTGGAAGCCTATCCCGAAGTGGCGATGATCGAAACGCCGATTCCGCAAAACGACGTGGCGGGCAACAAGCAAATCAGAAATCTGATCGCGCGGCCCATTGCCATGCACTACAACAATCCACCCATTGAAACGACCATGAAAGAAGATGTCACCGATGGATTTGTCATCTGTGCAGGCGCCTCGCGTCTCCTCAAACAAGCATCTGTGTGCGAGCAATGGAACAAGCCCTTCTGGCTGCAACTCGTCGGCTCTGGCATCACAACAGCCTGGGCAGCGCATTTGGGCGCGGTCCTCCCCCAGGCCAAATGGCCGGCTATTACGTGTATGAACATCTGGGAGCATCAACTCATAAAACCCGCGATTGAAGTTCGGGGCGGCTTTTACCGCGTCACCGAAACCCCTGGCCTCGGGGTGGAAATTGACCCCGCTGCATTGGAACAATACGCCGCAGACTACACCTGGGTCGATCCCCCCCGCCACCTTTACGCGTACCGCCGCAAAAGCGGTGAAGTTACCTATTATGCCTGCACAAAGCAGGACATGCACCACGTCTATCCCAGCGATTCCCAGCCCATATCAGAACCCGCCTCATCACTCGATGTCATTGAAGACGACGGCACAGAAGCATTTGAGAAATTGTACAGCGAATCGCAAAAATCTCCTGTGCGAAAAAAAACACGTGAGGCGTGAAATCACCTCACGTGTTGTGTACATATTCAATCAAAAAAGCCCGTCATCACTACTTGACGGGCTTTTTTATTATACTCAAGGATGCGTGGATATTATAAACTCCCGAATTGATATGTAAGGCCCAGCTTCAACCGCCGCTCTTTGGGATCGTGCGTGAAGCCGTCGTAGGCTTGTTCGATATTCACCAGAGGTGGCCTGGTGCCGAGCAGATTCATCCCGGAGAATGCGATATTCACCCCTCTGGACACGTTCCAAAGAAAACTCACATCCCATGTGACAAACGAGTCAATAGTGCCGAACAGATTACTAATAGTCGCATTATCGGCTCCCATTGACCCGCGGTCCTCATAAGACGAAATATAATTCAGATAACTCACCAAACTGTAGGTCTTCCAGTGATAGCCCGCCGATACTCGCCCTTTCAACTTGGGAAGCGAAGTCGCAATGGGATTGCCAAAATTCAAGTACCCCGCGGCGTCTGCCGCCTCCTGGAGCACCAAATTGCCATGCATCAGAGCCTTTGTCTCATACGACAGCGTATAAGTGCCATCCAGACTGGCCGCGAATTGTCCTGCACCCGCTGGCATTCGCGTGCCCAGATGTACATCAATTCCCGAAGTCTTGACCCCGGGCCAGTTGACGATATCAACGCGCACCCGCTCAAGTTCTGAGGCCGCGCATGTACCAGTACCTACGCCATCAGGACAGACAATGAATTGCTTCAGGGCATTCTTATTGGCTTCTTCGGCATATAAATCAGTAATTCTCCCGTGGGGCATAGCGCCGATGACATCGCTGAAATCGTAGCTCCAATAGTCGAATGTCGCTTCTGCTCCGGCCTCTGTGACCAGCGCGAGACCCGCATTATAGGTAAATGCCTGTTCGGGTTTGAGGTCCTTGCTCCCGATTCTATCGACCGTCTGGTACGCACCCGTCTGGTTGATCCACTCGAGCGTTGATAACGGACTTTCATTTACATCGTCCAGCGATGGCGTGCGAAACGTCGTCTGCACCGAGCCTCGCATAAACAGGGAATGGGTCGGGGATTGCGAAAGCTGCACGCGCCAGCCGACTTTGGGATCAAAACTGCTCGCCACATCGTGGAACTCGTAATTCGCGGCGAGTTGCACATCAACGCGCTCGCCCAGACTCAAGGGAATTTCGCCAAAAAATCGGTGTACCGTCTGGTCTTCGGAGTATGGTCGATTCACATTCGTGAACGCATAGGGACCGAACTTATCTTCTTCTGAGCAACCCTTATCCCCCGGAACCGGACATGGGTTGATGGTCACATCACCCGGATCGTTCGGATCGCCAGTCGCATTGAGCTTGCGGAACTGATACCCGGCGGCATAACTCGCGTTGAGCCAGACGTTCTCTGTCCAAGTTCCCGTCAGCGTCGCATCGGCGACCAGCATCTCCGCCGTACTCTGCAGATCAACTTCTTGATTGGCGAGCCATTCCCGCAATTCGGGACTATTCGCAAGATCGGAGCGGTAATCGGGATTTGGCGAGTTCTCAAAACTCGAGCCATGTTGATCCGTGAACTCGATGGCATTGCCAAAGGGGTTGTAGTAATGACAGTTGCCCTGCCCTGCTACCTGGTCGTAGATCCGTCCAAGTCGCATCCCTGCGAGAGACGTCGGATCTGCTACCACGTCAACGCCGCAATCTGGTCCCCCAAAACCGCGAAAGCCGAGGAACAGCCGCTCGATGTACACCCCCGGCAAATTGTAATTGCCCGACGTGCGCGAATAAGAGAGACCCACATCAAAATGGGCGTCTCGACCGCCGAACGCCTTAAAATCGCCATTTGCCGAAGCCGCCATGCGCAAAGTATTCGATTGACGGCTCAAAATACGTCCGGGACCAGAGTTTCCAAAGGGCCGACCATTGAAATACCAGTTCTCCCCGCCTTGGCAGGCGTCGTAATATAAATCGCCAGGATTTGCACCGTAGTCCTCGCAAAATGCCTGGCGCCCCGGATGATCGGACGCGACCTCCATAATACTCGTATCTGTTAGTGGGAACGGAGGATAAGAAGGCGTCGTGTACCAATCGGGGATCTCGGCCTCGGCCCACAGGTACTCCACGTGATAATCCGTACCATTGTCCAGAGTGCCATTGATCTCAGAAAAAACACGGATATGACTCATTTTTTCGACCAGATTCTCATACTGCTGATAGCGGAATCGACATGTCCAAGATTCCCTGAAACCGCCAAACTCCTCACAACGAGGGGCGTGGATGGCTGCTGTCCAGGGAGCTGGCGCACCAATGGCAAAGGTGCCTGGATTCCCCAAACTCGACCATCCCAGACGCTGCCCTCCGCCATGCCACGGCTGCAACAAATAATCCCTCTCCGTAGATGGTAGCGCCTGGCGCCCCATCCATTCCGCAGAAATAACCGCATGAGTTCCATCCGCGAGTTTTTTACCCCATATCGCGCCTATATTTGTATCGCCAGCGCCAGCGAAATGCTCGTAGGCACCAGACACTTCAAAGCCCTCAAAATCGGATCGGGTCAAAAAATTGGCAACACCGGCCACTGCATCCGATCCGTAGATAGCCGAAGCTCCCTCCTTGAGCACCTCAATCCGGTCAAGGGCGATAGAGGGAATAACATTGACATCGACAAAGCGTCCACCGATCAAGCGCGCGGGGACATAGGTCTGGCGGCGGCTGTTGATCAACACCAGCGTCCGCGATGCACCAAGCCCGCGCAGGTTCACATTGGCGATGCTCTCCGTCAAGGTGGCAGCTTGGCCCGCATTGTACCAACTGCTCCGTTCGCCGATCACCCCGTGGCTCGCACCCAGATTCTTGAAGAAATCAACAGCCTGTGGAGACCCTTGCTCAGCCATCTTCTCTCGCCCAACCACAGCAACTGCATACGTCATACTGATGGGTGCCTCTTTAAATGCCGTACCCGTCACCACCACTTCATCGAGATAAAGCGCAGAGGAATTCATCTGCAACGAAACCGTCACTGTTTCGCCAGCCGTCACATTAATAACCGCTGTCGCGCTCGCATAACCGATCAGATCTGCCCTCAGTTCATGCGTGCCAGAAGGCACATTTGGGATGGTAAAACGGCCTTGCGCGTCCGACACTGCGCTCAGTTTCAGAGTCGGAATATGGATCTGCACCACTTCCAATTTTTCGCCGCTTGCGGCATCGGTCACTGTGCCGGTAACAGTTCCAACAGATTGTGCCTGGACCACGTTAGAAAACAATGCCACGCATGCAAGAATCGGAATAAATCTGCTCAAAAAAAACATTGGTCTTCCCTTTTGTTATTTTCCCGTACTATAATACTTTCGGGTAGTTTTTGGGGTTAGAGACTCTTTGGAATTAATAAAAAAATATGGTAGAATTCTCCCAATGTCAAATTCTTGCCTAACCCAAATTGTGACGTAAACGATTGCAAAATGTCCAGGACATTCTTTACAATCAGGGAAAAGAGCAATCATCCCTTAAGGCACGATTGTGTTGATGGATAGCTTGCATTAATACAGGACTTCTATAAATAATTTTATTCATAAAATATTATTTTTAATGAAGATATATTTTTTATCCCTGCAAAAACCCAATCGACATCTTAGATTTTTTTGACCATATATGATCAAAAAATTATATATGGATACTACCTGACTGATGTTACGCGAAAAGGCAAAGTGTTTGAGCCGACGTTGAACTGCTTAATATTCTCATTCGCGCACTTCACTGCGAAGCCCCATCCACACGCAGACAGCCATTCCCAATAGCACAATAGCAAATGGAAAACCAGTAGTGAGCGAGGCAGCTTGCAACGCACTCAGGCCTCCGCCGAGCAGAAGTGCAATTGCGACTAAACCCTCAATAGTACACCAGAAAACGCGTTGCGCAACTGGCGCATCAACCCTGCCGCCAGCTGCAATGGCGTCAAGGATCAGCGATCCAGAATCCGAAGAAGTAACGAAAAACACGACGGTCAGCAGCATAGCCACAGATGAAAGCAACGTCGCCATCGGCAGTTTATCAAACATTTTGAACAATGCGATTTCGAGCTTCCACGCCTCGACATTCTCAGTTACCCCGGTATAGCCCTCAACAATGTGTTGATAAAACGCCGTACCGCTAAAAGTACCGAACCACAGCAGGCATAAAAGCGTTGGCAGCAGAAGCACAGAGACGACAAATTCGCGCACTGTGCGCCCCTTTGAAATGCGGGCGATGAACGTGCCGACAAACGGTGCCCAGGCAAACCACCACGCCCAGTAGAAAGTCGTCCAGTCTCGCACGAAGGCGACATCCTCGCGCCCAATCCAATTGCTGAGCGGCACAACCTGCGCGAAATAACTGCCGAGACCAGCGAAAATACTGCGAAAAATGTAGAGCGTTGGACCGAGCGAGATAACAGTCAATAACAACAAAAACGCGAGAATGATATTGAACTGGCTCAAACGCTTAATGCCGACATTAATACCCGTCAACACCGATATGAGCGCGATGGACGTGATCGCAACAATCAGCACCACCATAGTGGTGTTATTTGCGGGAATATCAAACAGATAGTTTAATCCGGAAGTAACCTGCTGAACCCCCAGACCGAGGGAGGTTGCAAGCCCAAACAAACCGGCGAATATGGCGAATGTATCGATAATGTGTCCGGGCCAGCCCCAGACGCGGTCGCCAAATAAGGGATAGAACGCCGAGCGAATGGTGAGGGGCAACCCCCGGTTGTACGAGAAGTAACCCAGAGCGAGTCCAACGACGCCGTAGATCGCCCAACCGTGTAACCCCCAATGAAAAACCGTCGCCGCTATCCCCACGGCAACGGCATCCTCTGTTCCTGGCGTAATGCCGAGTGGTGGCGCTTTAAAGTAGTACACCGGTTCCGCCACCCCAAAAAACAGCAAACCTATGCCCACGCCAGCAGCAAAAAGCATGGCAAGATAGGTTAAATAGGTGTATTCGGGTTTTGCATCTGCGCCGCCCAGGCGCACCTTTCCAAGGGACGATAGCGCCACATAAAAACAAAAGATCACGACGAGATTGGCCGCAATGATAAAAAACCAATCGAGGTTTGCAGTGAGCCACTCGCGGATATTTTTGAACCCTTCAGTCGCGGCTTCCTGAAAAACAAGAGCACCAGTGACAAATGCAATAATGATAATACTGGAAATCACAAACACTGGCGTCAGGTAAATATCTAAACCGAATAGCTTGCGATACTCCCGATCAGGTGGTCCTTCTACACGCGTTTTCAAAATATTCCTTTCATCAACGCCCGAGTTGATATGTAGCGGCCAGCTTAAACCGCCGACCTTTGGGATTGTGCGTCAGGCCATCGAACCCCAGTTCAAAATCGACGAGAGGCGGCACTTTTCCGGTCATATTCAACGCGGAGAAGGTGATATTCATACCGCGCCGGGGCAAGTGCCACACAAAATTGACATCATAGGTGAGAAATGAGTCAATGGGACCATCCAGCGTCCATACGTCGCGATCCTCATACGCGGATATGTAATTGACGTAATTGACGAGACTGTAGTTGCCCCAGTGGTAGCCAGCAGAACCTCGCCATTTCCACTGTGGAATCGGTGACGCCAGCGGATGAGTTCTATTGTAATATCCCGCGCCATCCAGCGCAGCGCGGTATTCCACGCCATCTATACGAAGTTCCTTCATGTAATAATCGCGCGTGTATGTGCCATCCAGACTGGCAGAAAGCTGACCCGTCCCGGCATTGAAACGCGTTCCTATATGCCAGTCGAATCCCGAAGTCTGGACACCGGGCCAATTGATCAAATCGATCCGCACGCGCTCAATATCTCCAGGAACACAAGAACCGTCCGTGACATTGCCAGGGCATGAAATGCGATCCTTTACCGCGTTTAATTTTCTTTCGTCGCCGTTATAGCCTTCACCGTAGAGCCGCACCACATCGTTTTGTGGTAGCGTGGCGATCACATTTTTGAAATCATAATGCCAGTAATCGAAGGTCATTTCTATATCTGAATTTGCAAGCAGGACAACTCCTACATTATAAGTAAACGCCTCTTCGGGTTTGAGATCAGTACTCCCATAAGCGTCTATCGCTTTGTAAACCCCTACGGGATCGAGATATTCGAGAGTCGTGCGAACATCTGTGTTCAAATCATCTACCGAAGGCGTGCGAAAAGTCGTCTGCACTGAACCGCGCAAATCCAATGAGTGGGCATCAGAATCCGAAAAACGCCAGCTTGCCGCAGCCTTGGGATTAAAACTGCTTGCTTCCTTGTGAAACTCGTAGTTGGCAACAAATTGCGCGTCGAGATTCTCGCCCATACTAAGGGGAAGTTCGCCAAAAATCCGATGCACGATCTGATTGTCTTCGTAGGGATAATGTCCGTTGGTAAGCGTAAAAAGACCAGAGCCAAAACCGATCTGACGCCCAGCCGCGTCAATACACGATCTATCGCCGGGAACCAGACAGGGATTGGTAGTCAGATTGCCCGGATCATTTGGCTGTGCAGACACATCGAGGCGGCGGAACTGATACCCGGCGGCATAACTCGCGTTGAGCCAGACATTTTCCGTCCATGTTCCCGTCAGTGTCGCGTCTGCGACCAGTAGCGCAGCGTCGTTTTCCAAATCGACTTCCTCGTTGATCCAATCGATCAACGACGCACTATTCTCAAGACCGGGGACATAGTCGGGGTTTTGCTTGTCCGCAAATACAAACGCAATGGGATCCAATCCGTCAGGAGCTTGCGTGGAAAACTGAATCGCGTTGCTGAGCGGGTTGTAGTACATGCAATCCCCCTGCCCAGCTACTTTGCCATTGAGAGGACCCAGGCGCATCCCTTCGGGAGCAGTTGGATCTGCGATAACCTCGACGCCGCAATCTGGTCCCCCAAAGCCGCGAAAGGCGAGAAACTTGCGGTAGGCGTATTCCGCTGGCTGGTTCATATTTCCACTGCTACGGGAATAACTGATGCCAAAATCAAACCGGGCATCTCGATCTGCAATCTGAAAATCGCGCGTGACAGACCCTGAGAGACGTCCAGTCTGCGATTGACGGCTCAGTGAGCGTCCAGGTCCCTCGTTGCCAACGAGCCGACCGAAAAAGTACCAGTCGCCTTCGAGACAGTTTTCTTGAAGTTCAGAACCTACCAGCGAACGGCAAAACGCCTGCCGTCCCGGGTGATTGCTCGCAACGAGTTGATTCCCATTGAACAGCGTGATCGGCGGAAAAGAAGGCGTCGTCGTGTAATGAGGCATATAGGTATCGGCCCACATGGCCTCTATGTGATACTTCGCGTCATCGCCCAAAGGTCCATTGATTTCGGCAAAAGTTCGGAGATGGCGCTGTTTCTCAATCAAAATATCCCAAGGTTGATAGCGGAAGCGGCATGTCCAGCTTTCGGCATGTCCGCCAAGAGCCTCACAATTGGGGTCAATAAATCGGGGCGCATTGACGAGTGCCTGAATAAATTCATCCTTGTTCTCCTCGCCCGATAGCGACGGCATAAGAAATGCACCGGGATTGCCAGTACCCGACCATCCCCAAAATGGGAACCTGCGCAATGTCCAACTCCGCTCGCGTGCGTTCAATTCCTGTCGCCCCATCCATTCCGCAGAAATAACCGCGTGGGCTTTGCCGAGCTTTCCACCCCATATTGCACCGAAATTCGTATCGCCCGCACCGGCGAAATAGTCGTGCCCTGCCGAAATTTCAAAACCCGTGAAGTCGTTGCGCGTCAAAAAGTTGGCAACACCAGCTACTGCATCAGATCCGTAAATGGCCGAAGCCCCCTCCTTGAGCACTTCGACCCGGTCAATCGCAATTGATGGAATGGCATTCACATCCACAAAGCGACCGCCGAACAAACGCGCGGGTATGTACACTTGTCTGCGGCTATTGATCAGTACCAAAGTCCTCGAAGCTCCCAGTCCGCGGAGATTCACATTAGCCACGGTCTCTGGAACCGAAACAGATTGGTCGTTGTACCAGCTATTCGCCTCGCCGATTACGCCGTGACTCGCCCCCAGATTCTTGAAGAAATCAACCGCCTGCGGAGACCCTTGTTCTGCCATCTTTTCCCGCCCGACCACGGTAACCGCATAGGGCAAATTGATAGGCGATTCCTTAAAAGCTGTACCCGTCACCACCACTTCATCCAGATAAAGTGCAGACAACTCCATCTGCAAAGCAACCGTCGTCGTCTGTCCAGCCATCACCTCCATAACCGCTGTCGCACTCGCATAGCCGATCAAATCGGCCTTCAGTTCATACGTGCCAACTGGCACATTTTCGATGATAAAGCGGCCTTGCGCATCCGACACTGCGCCAAGTTTCGGGGCCGGAATATAGATCTGCACCCCATCCAACTTCTCCCCACTTGCAGCATCGGTCACTGTGCCAGTAATATTGCCAACAGATTGAGCCTCGCTCACGCCAAAAAACAATCCCGCGCATACCAGAATAGGAATAGATCTGCGCCAAAAAGCCATAGAACCTCCCCATTATGTGGAGTTTCATCCGTATCGCACACCTGTGGGGACAACATCTGTCTCCTTGCCCTCTTGCATCGCCAGAGCCGTATTCAGCGTACTCCACAGATCGTGCTCGGCGTGATATCCGAGCAGATTTTGCGTTTTTGTCCGATCAAATTCAAAAAAATTCGGCGCAGGCATAGTCGCTTCTGTATAGCCTACGCCGAGATAATCGGCAACTTTTGGAACATCGTCTTCCCACACGATGAGCATTCCGCCCAGGGTAAATGCCTCGCCCACGGCTTCATCGCGCTCCAAACTCAGAGAAAGGCCCAGGGCGATATCCCGCACATCTGCCCACTCCTGCTTAAAACTCCTGCCATCGGGGCACCTGCTAACCAGAACCCGTGCGCCATCTGCCCACGCTTTTTCCACCGATGCGAGTTGCTTCATCTGTTCATCTGTGGGGTTTTTCTGGCGTCGCAATCGTTCGAGCACAGGTCTAAGCGTACAAAACCTGGGAACGCCATCTTCGGTCAAAAATTCACTCGGTTCAAAAATAGTCGCAAACCGACACACGACGCTCGGCACGCCGTATTGAACATGGTAATTCATCACCAGTTCTTCACCGATCCACTTGGTCAAAAAATACGGCATCGCATGCGTCGCGCTGACCATATCTTCGGAAATTGGCTTCTCAAATAAACGGCCAGATTCTTCAACCTTCCAGTATATTGCTTCTGTACAGGCATAGACAAAACGCTGCAAATTGGGAATTTTCTCGCGCACCGCTTCGAGCAAATGTAGTGTGCCCAGTCCATTGATTTGCAAATATTCGATATGGCTGTGCGGACTTGCAAAAGCCGCAGCCAGATGATATACAGCATCCACACCCTCAACCGCACGAGATACGGCATCGTAATCGCGCAAGTCGCCTTCTACGACCTCGACTGCATCAATGCCTTCCCATTTGCCCGCGCGGCTGGCATCGCCGGGATAGACAAAGCCGCGTATGTCGTGTCCTTTAGCGAGCAAGCGTCTGACCAGATTGCCCCCTACTCTTCCGTGCGATCCCGTCACGAGAATTTTCATAAATCCCTCCCCAGTTCTCTCTTCAATGAACAAAAGCGCGATAAATAGCGACCAGTGCTGTCTCGAGATCGGCTTCTTCGACCCCCACAATAATATTGATCTCTGAAGCCCCCTGATCGATCACTCGTACATTCACACCTGCATCTGCCAGCGCAGTAAACAGACGCGCAGCAATGCCAACCCTGTGCGACATCCCCTCGCCAACCGTCGCAACCAGCGCAAGTCCGTGGATCAACTCAATGCGATCAGGCTCAAGAATGCGTTGAATATCTTCGACGAGAAGCTCGCCCTTGCCATCCAATTGTTCATCCTGTATGATCACCGACATTGTATCGATGCCAGACGGCGTGTGATCATAACTGATCCCATGGCGCGCGACCACCTCTAAGACCCGTTGTCCAAACCCCGTCGTCTGATTCATCAGGGCTTTTTCAATAAATAGCATACTAAAATTGGGCCGCCCCGCAACCCCGACAACCATGCGCTCTGTTAGCTCTCGACTCGATAAAATCCGCGTACCCGCATCCTTTGGCCGATTGGTATTGCGTATGTGAATGGGAATTTCAGCCGTTCGAACCGGAAACATCGCCTCGTCGTGAAAAACATCGGCTCCCATATAGGCCAACTCGCGCATCTCGCGATACGTAATTTCCTCTACGGGCAAAGGATCGGGCACCATACGAGGATCGGCCATGAGCAATCCGGATACATCCGTCCAGTTTTCGTACACTTCTGCTCCAACTGCGCGGGCGACAATTGCGCCGGTAATATCCGACCCCCCGCGCGAAAACGTCACGATCTCGCCCTCTGCATTCGCACCGTAAAATCCCGGAATAACATAGAGCCGATCATCTGAAAGATGCGTCCGCAATCGCCGATATGAATCGCTGTCGAGCCGCCCATCAGACCGAAAGAGTATCGCCTCGGCTGGATCGACAAACACTGCACCCAAAACATCGGATAGAATGCGCCCACACAAATACTCGCCGCGAGACGCCACGTAATCTCGTCCCGCACCACCCGCAATTTTGCTCTCGACTTCAGCAAGCAATTCACCTATATCAATAGACACTGCAAGAGCCTTTGAAAGATCCAAAAATCGCGTACTAATTTTTTTAAAAGGCTCCGAGAAATCAATATTTTGCCGCACGAGTTCGTGACACAAATAGAGCAAATCAGTAATTTTTGTATCATCGTCAGACCGCTTACCCGGCGCGGAAGGCACGACAAAACAGCGGCGTTCATCGCTCCGCACAATAGACACTACCTTCCCGATCTGTGCGGCATCGGCAACCGATGAACCACCAAATTTACAAACAATTTTTTTCATAAATCAGTTGTCAGTTGTCAGTTGTCAGTTACCCCACCCAACCATCCCTCAGACCATCTTCTTTCATCTGCGTTTATCTGCGGATCGCCCCCCCTTCACACTTCTTAAGACGCTACCCTTTCTCTCTGTAATCGCAACGCTTTGAGCAATTCCTTGGCGTCGCCCATATTCCCATCGATATTCACGGCTTCATTGAGCGCTTTTATCGCCTCATCGAGATGCGCCCTATCCTCTGAGTCCTGATAGATATACGCATAACACAGGCCAATAACATGATAGGCTCGCGCGCGGTTATTATCCGACAAAAATTCATAGTTCAAAGCCTCTTTTGCCAGTGCGACACCCTGCTCAAAGTCTTCTGCTTTGCCCTGCCAAAACGTGCAATAGGCAGCATAGACTTTGGCTCGTGATATCACATCCTCGCCCGAAGCATAATCCAATCCCTTATTGATGATATCCAGTGCGCGGTTGTAATCGCGAAAGGGCCTGGCAATTAACATTTCCGTAATATTCAGCGCGTCCTTGCACAACTGATCCTGCCAGAAACGATTTGATGGGATTGGGCGAAAGGTATAGCGTGACCACAAGCGATCCTGCTTCTCCCATATTCCTATAGCCTGTTCTTTTATCTGTACTGCCCCTGTATTGGCAGCAAAACGCGTGGTAAAGTGTATCTGATTACTGTAATTGGTGCCGAGCTTCTTCAACGTGGCAAAATAATCGGGCGCGATCTCGACAACGGCCTCATAAAATGACTCTATACTATCTTTCGGAACAGCTTCTCGTTCTGCCAGGCGCGTCTGTACCTGCTCGAGCATCGCCCGGCGTGCGCGCGCGGTTTTTTCCGCTTCAGTATGTGGGAATTGCGCTGAAACTTCTCCATACCGCGCAACCGCCTGTGGCAAATCGTCCAATTCCTCTTCCAAATCTCGTATAGAAGCCAGCATGCGCTGGGCATCGCTTTCTAAAGCACTCTGTCCCCCACACCCAATAAGTCCAAACAACAATAAAATAACACATTTAAATTTCATTTAAACCTCCATAAATTACTCGATATCCGCGCGGATAGACATATCATCCTGGATTTTGTTTTTCATGCGCTCAACCAGGCGGCGATTGAATTCTTGCGCCGTGTGATAGCCTTGTATTTTGAGTTGATAATTCAGGGCAATCGTCTCTGCAATCACCGTAATATTTTTCCCAGGATAGATCGGCACTGTAACCTGTGGCACTTCGAGGTCCAGAATCGAGATCCAATCCTCATCGAGTCCAATGCGATCATACGCCGCGGTCTCATCCCATTTAATGAGCTTGACAACAACCTCAATGCGCTTCTGCAGACGAACGGCACGCACACCAAACATATTGCGGACATTCAAAATGCCAAGACCGCGTATTTCTATATGATCGCGCAGTGTTTCCCCACTGCTGCCTACAATTATGCCTTGTAACTTGCGCGACACGAGTACGACATCATCCGCGACCAATCGATGCCCGCGTTCAACGAGATCAACGGCAATTTCACTTTTTCCAATCCCACTTGCACCGACAAATAACAGCCCAATGCCATACACATCAACCAGAGAACCGTGGATGGCCGTTCGCGGTGCAAACACATCGTCGAGATAATGAGAAAAAAGGTGGGCAAACTTGGTCGTTGCAAACGGTGTAGTCAGCAGGGGAATTTGCCGCGCATTGGACAATTCGACCATCACGGGCAGCACTTCATTGCCGTCTGTAATAACCATACAGGGAATATCAAACTGAAAAATGGTTTCAAGAGTGTGGCGACATATATCGGGATCAAGGCTCGACAGATATAGCATCTCCGTATTGCCCATAACCTGAACGCGGTCAAAAGTAAAAAGACCGAGGAAACCCGCAAGTGCGAGACCTGGCCGATGGACATCGCTGGTAGATAGTGTATTGCTAATTCCCCGCTCCCCAGCAATGGACGATAGCGAGAGTTGGTCGCCATAATCCTCTAACATCTTACCAATAGAAATCTGTGGCACGGCTTATGCCTCAATCTCAGGTTCAGAAATAACGCGAGGTTTTCTACGTCGGTCGCGAAGTTTCTTTAATTGTCGAATCATCTTCTTTGCCGAACCATCAATAACGGGAAAGAGTTTATTACCAGTATTGGAAGCTTTGAGGGTTTGACCATGCACATTGACAATAATATCAACGCGAAATGCAGGCTCCTCTTTTGTAATGGTGATATGACAACCCAGTACTGGCGTGTAAAATCGCTCAAACCGAGAGACAGCAGCTTCAATATGGGTACGCGTGCTGTCCGAGACATGGTAATGACGTCCAGAAATGAGAATTTGCATGGGCATCCTCCTCAACAGTGAGATGGTGACGATTTAGAGGAAAAATACTTGATCATTTTAACCAATGTGCCCTTCTGAGAGGGCATAAAATCCACCTCATCCATAAATGCACGCATCATCAAAAGCCCGCGCCCAGAATCATTCATTAGATTCTCTGGCGCAAGCGGGTCAAGTGCTGCATTGGGATCAAAACCTCGCCCCTCATCTTGTACCCAGACCGTGATGAACGCGGGTTGGATATCGATCTTGAGATGTACTTTCTTAGAAGCATCTACACCATTGCCATGGTCAATCGCATTATTGAGAGCTTCCATGACTGCAACCATTAGATCGACTTGCTCATCTTCTGAAGCACTGGATATGCGAATAGCCGACTCAACAACTTGGGCAAATGCGTCGAGATGCTCGTACAAACTTGGGGCACTGTGCATTAGCACCTGAGGTAATGAATTGGACATAGGATCTCCAGAATTTGTGCTATGAGTACCCGGCCATCCGCCCCTACACACAGCACAACATTAGCAGAACTATGGGGAAGGGGCTCTCTCAAATCCCATCTATATACAACTCAATCTTGACTATACACTATATTTTAACGACTGTCAAGCGTGGGGCGTCAACTTCGTCCTTGACCCAAACTTTGGAAAAAAGTATAATCCACCGCGGTAAAGACGACATCTGTTATCCCTAAAGTGCAGGCATTTTATGGCCTTTATTTTCAGCCTAATTGTCGGTTTTGGTGCTTTTTTTTTCGGCCAAAAAATTTTTCGGTGGATGCCGCCACATCCGCTGATAGATAGTCTGCGAATAGGCAAAGTACATTATTTGCTCCTCGGTGTTCTCATCGGGATGTTTTTTCCCAAAACCAATGAGGTCTTTCACCTGTTTGAAATGGTGCGGTACAATTGCATCGGTGCTATTTTACTGTGGATTGGCCTGCAAACAGGCCTGTCAACAGATCTTCAGAATCTGCGAGACCACGGCACCTCAGTGATTTACTCACAAACAGCCGTAGTACTCGCCACAGGCGGATTCACTGTCCTTGCGGCCTTCGCCAGTGGTCTGATACTTTATCGCTACCTCGGCTTGCTCCAAAATTTACCCCTCGCCATCGTCCTGCTCACCAGTTTCGCTCTTACTGCACGTTTTCCCACCCCGTTTTTTCAATGGCCCAACCGCCCTATACCAAATCCGGTGCCGGTGCAAAATCTGCCACTTGGCAATATCGCGGCCATGGCTGTGTTGTGTCTCGCTTTCCCTCCGCTTGCAGAAAATTCCATTTTTTATTTGGGAAACTTGCCATTTATAGGCACAGTTGGTATTGCACTGCTCATGCTCGGCGCAGGCGCGGTCGGAGGCATCGCGCTTGATTTTTCATTTCGCAGCCACCGCACGGGTGCTCGTGCACTGAGTCTCGTTCTGGGCATTGTGATCGCCCTTTCTGGTTTGTGCCAGGCACCGGGCCTGCCATCCCTTGCTGTGGGATTTCTGTCGGGTATCTGGCTGATTAACACAACCGTGGCAAAACGCGAGGTCGTCGAATTTACAACACGCGCCAATGACGTGATTGAGCCAATCTTTTTTGCTCTGATCGGCTCAATAATAGGGGAATTTGGTGGTGATATATTTTTTCTCTGGTCACCTCTTTTTCCACTTGGCCTCACAATGATACTCGTGCGTGGAATGGGCCGTACAATCGGTTTTACAGTCTCCCAAACTCTCTGGCAAATACCGCAGACCTGGCGCGAATTGCTTGCCCTGAGTTGGCATCCTCAAGGCACGCTGAGTATCGCTGTTGGCGTACAGGCCATTTACCTCCTCGACTTTCAGCACTATACACTCATTACGGGCCTCGTGATTGCCGTTTTTTTAAGTCAAATAATACTTATTCCACCCGCAAATTCGCCGCAATCTCATACTTGAGATGATTCCCATGCGCCTTCTGTGTATTACACTTGGTATCGGTATCCTGATCTGGCTACTTCAATCACCTCCCGAAATGGTCTGGGTCGGATTCCTCCTGACGGCCTCTATCGTGGGTGCGCGACTGGCTCAGCGTGCCAAATTGCCAGATGTCCTGGGCATAATTGCAGCGGGTCTCGCCATTGGCTTCGCACCTATTACAACCGCTGACAGCCATCAAAGCATAAAACCCTTCGCAGATATCGCGATGGCCTGGATTGGTCTTTATTTAGGCACATCGCTCTCCCGCTCTATTTTTACAAATCGGCGTTTGCTTACGGGCAGTCTTTATCTATATGCTGCACCCGTTCTTACGACCTTCTTCGTGCTCATCTTCTTCGACCTTCACCTGGTCACTACCTTGCAACTCGCCATCCTATCGGGTATCCCGGCCCCCATATTTTTAGACCGCGCAGAACACAACCTGCGAGACACCTGGCCTTTTTCTTTATGCGTTACTGCAATCGGTCTCTGTTCGCTTTTTTTAACAGGACTTATTTTTGGCGTAGAATTCATCCTGAACGACGGGTTCGATTCCTTTCTGAATCTGGCCGCGGATATAGCACTGGCCGTTTTGATCGGAGTTATTGGCATTGAACTCGTGCATCGCTGGCTGCGACATATCCACACCCCTACAGGCCAGTTTACGAGTTGGTTTGCCCTGTCATTCCTGATCGCACTTGCTTCGTGGCACGTTTGGGTTCAGCCTCTTATTTTATCTTGGGCTGTAGGGCTTGCATTATCCTTGCGCACCAAACTCGGACTGAGACCTAATATCCGCCCACCCAAAGCGGAAGCACTAATAGCTTTTGCCCTCGCACACTATGTTAGTGGCCTTATTTTAGACTGGCAAATGCCTTCTGCGCCTTCTCATTTTTTTCCCCTGATTACAGCCTTGATTCTGGGCAAGATTGCCGGAGGTCTGCTATGTAGTCGCCTCACGTCACAACCCGTTCAAGCCTGGCTTCCACTATTATCACAGGGCCTCCTTGCAATCGTCTGCTTTGAATCCATTGCCCACGAAACCGCACCCCTGTACTTTATTTTCACGGGGATTGGTCTGCACCTTCTGTACCTTTTAGTCAATCAAATCGCTCAAAAAATCAAAAACGGCCGCATCCGAGCGCTTGCGCGCCGAACACAGGCCGTTTGAACTGTCCAGCCGCAAACTATCTTACAAAACCGACCACGGAAAAAGAGTGCTGAATAAACCGTTCTGACGCACCGTGTTTTGACCGATCACCGCGCCTTCCCGCCTCGAGTACATAGCGAAAATGACCGCTATTATTTACAAATGGTAACGCCACACCAAAGCTGGCGCCCAATTCGTCAATCTGGCTATTAGAGGCCGTTGGAAAATAAAGTGACCGATAATGAAAACCCGCGCCGAGTTCAAAGCGCCGGCTCCGCACCAGCACATCGGGACTTCCCGTGCGCCACAACATCCCGGCACTCACATCCCACGTATCAAAACGTCCATCCCCTGTCGCGCGCCACAGCCCTCGAGAAACATCGACCGACGCCAGCCAGCGATAGCCAGCCAGATACGTTATCCCTACCCCAAGTTCTCGGGGAAATTCCACATCGCTTTCCGTCTCGACCTCAACAGCTTCGCGCTGTTCTACAAAACGATTTCTTTGAAACTGACGCTGCTTGATACTGCCTCCAATATCGACATTCGCGCCCAGGCTCCACTGCGAAGTGGGAGTATAGATAATACCAAATGAAGGCAGCCATCCACGGTGGGTACGCGTAATTTTGTCGTGAGAAAAGAAGACCGTCTCATTGTCGAAATTCTTGATCCAGGACTCGTTAAATGTTCCCATAGCTACCCAATTTATACGCCCTCCTACAAAAATTCTGCGCCCGATCCGATGCCCCAGCCCCAGAGAAATTGCCTGGATCCCCCCAGTCGCTTCCACCTCCAGCTGATACTTCAAATCACCCGTGCCGCGATCTTCTATTGCTCCGAAATCCATATCGGTAAGCGGTTCAAGTCCCACACCCAAAACAGGACCACGGCTCATAGGTAGCGCGATCTGAAAAGCCCCAATATCCCCGTCATTTACGATGCTTTCGCCATTCAAAAATCGGTGCTGAGCCATAAATTGCAGACTCACGGACGCCCTGCGGAAAGCCCCCAATAATGCGGGATTGTGGGATGAAAAATTTAGCCCATCGGCCAGCGCCCGACCACCGCCCCCCATACTTCGAGACCGCGCATCGACGCGTCTGACTGGATCGCCAACACCGTAAAAAGAAAAAATTGTATTGGCGCAAGCCGGCAGCACCAGCGCAAAAATAAAACCCAAAGCGAGAATTATTCGCATCATATTACAATTCCGGAGGAAGAGAGTAAATAAGGTTCAAACGCACATCTTTCAACACAAGCCATCGGATGAGCGGGGGCGAATTTAAGAGCGCGGGTAAACCTGTTGAAGAAGTAAAATTGAGAGGCGAAAGTGCCAACCCATGATTTAATCGCGCACCAGATATCCAGGCCTGAATCAAAGTGTGATTAATTGTGTAAGTCGTTGTCGTAGGTTCGATAAGCAACCGCTCATTATACCGCGTAAATGAGGTATCTCCTTCTGCAATTGTCAGGCCATATACTTCAAAGGGAAAAGATGAAAAATAGGAACGATCCAGATCGATATCCAATTGCAATTTAGCCGAATTGATCGTCGCACCTGGCGGGATATTGGGCAGATCGAAATTCAGGACACTGCCGTAAAACAAACCCTCGGAAAGAATCACCAGATTTTCTGGCGGACCGCCATTGGTCCGCGCACTCCAATAGGTGTCTGCATCGGTCTGAACAGCTACACGCTCTGTCACATCTCCCACCCGATACACCGCCTCCAATTCGGGAATCGGCGCATCTGCACGAAGAATATTAGCTTCGCGTGCAAAAATATCTAATAAAAAAGGCATCTCCCCATCGGGTTGCAACAAAATTTCCATAGATAGAGAACTTGATTCTATCGCATCCTTTAAGAGTGACACTGGCAAATCGATCCGAACGCGATCGGCAAACACCTGCGCCACAGCATCGGGGATTGGCGTTGCAAGCACCTCGGTCTCGACCAGCGAGAGCGTATCGACATAGGTTTGAAGTTCTTCCCACGGCGAATCGGGCCGCAATACAATCAGCGACGTATTTTCGACCAATCGCGCCGACCGAATACCCAGATTGATGCGCAGGGAATCAATCGTCAACCCCGATGGCACACCGCCGGAAAACTCATCTGGCACATTAAAACGCAACAGGCTCCGCAGCAAAAACCCATTCATCTGCCCGACCAGCAATTCCTCTTGTTCCCCCATCACAGTGGGAAAAATTAGAGAATGAAAGGACCGTGCCGACGTTAGCGGAACAGCGGGCAATACGACCGTATCGCCGGGATCGCGTCCAACAAAGCCCTCGCCCAATGGGTTGCGCTTTTCGGTGTTGCAACCGATGAGACATGTTACGACCCCCAAAATCAGTAAAAATCGTTTTCTCATCATATTATTTCTCATATGGATAAAATAGTAGTCAGCTCTTTACACGCTTCAAAGCATCAAACGTTTCGTTGTGATCGACGGGAAATCGCGCGTTCTATACCGGGGAAAAAAAATGCTTCGCACACGCGATCCCAGCTCATTTGTGCAGCTAACTTGTAACCCGAATGCAATCGCGCTTCGCGTTCTCTATCCGATGATGGCAACGCATCTGCGATATCCCACGCGACTTTTTCTGCTACTTTGCCTTCCTGAATGCGGCGTTCATACTCGCCTATCACACGGGCAGACGCGGCACTCTCCAATGCTACATCCGCCGTATAATCGGCCACGACGACGAGAGAATTCGGTTTTTCTTGTGTTACGCGATCCAAAAATCCGCAACACCCGCACACACTACTCGGTACGCACAACCCGCCAAAAGTCAGAGGCTCGAGCACGGCAATGCCAAACGGCTCGTAAATCGATTGTCCAAATTCGATATCCGTGCCCCGGCGCAAATCCACAAACGCCATATCCTGCGGCATGCGTTGCCCGCAACTTGCCCGATCCCATCCAAACTGATTGACCAAAATCGCTTGAATGGCAACAGACTCGCGGTTAAACATTTCCATATCCCGCCAGATATCCACCTCATTTGAAACCAGATCGGGAGCCCCTATCTCATGGTAAACCGGCCAGCCATATTCGGATTCCATAATCTCGACATCTTGCGAACTCCGCTGTTCTGCAGCCGTTGTAAGCACAAAAAACACGCCTGTCTGTCCCTTATCCCCCAATAACTTATCGAGATGTGCCAACACGAGTAAATCCCGCCACAATCCTTTGCTAATCACCGGGCGCGTGACATGAGTCACCACCACATCTGGCTTATATCCGAGCAAATTCTGCGCGTAATCCCGTAAGCGCGTGCGAGACTGTAATTTCTCTGCATAAGAAATCTGCACAGATGGAATCCCATTGTAAACCAGATCTATCGCCTGTGCCTCAAACCCTATAAACTGAAGTTCATCAAACGTTGGATCACCCACAGCAAAAATACCATCGCAGTGCGACGCCAATTGAACCAACGCGTGCCGATAATAACCGGACTGATCTCCAAATACATCCTCAACCACTTCGTCCCGCGCAAGTGCCTGCGCCATCGCGTTGTAAAACATCACGTCATGCCCCGAGTTCCCCTCTGTGATCCCGCGCATTGCAGAAACTTCATGTGCGTAAAAAATCGCCCAAAAGCGCGGATCATTTTCCATAATAGTTTTAAGTGCGATAGGCATGCCCATATACTCATGGGACAGCACAATATGCGGCCCGGCTGCCTCTCCTATCAGCGCGATAACAGCGTCGTAAATAGCCTCTGCACTGTCGATATACAGCGCGTAATCCGCAATCGCATCGTATCGGTCAGATGTAAGGCCAAAATGCCGGTAGAGATTGTATTTAAAATTGCGGGACTTTCGCGGGTTGATATCTTCGGCATCAACGAGCAACACATCGGCTTCATATCCGCCTGTAAATTGGCGTATCCCATAAACGATATTGACATTGTACCGCTCTGCTATGCGATTGAGAGCGTCGGCACAATCCACATTTTGCACCCCGGAAATAGTCGAAAAAATTATCTCTCCACTTTCCGCAAGAAGATCTTCATCCTCTGAGCGCGAAAGCGGGCCGACAAGAAAAGATCGCCGCACAGCTTTCTGGTACACAGAAGAGGTCATCAAGCCATCGAGAACCGTCCCAATACCACCGGCCTTGCGAACCGCTTCGTGTGTCGCGTGAATCACCGTATAGCTCATAACTCAATGTACCGTATCGATCAAAATATCCACATCTACGGCTCCAGGTGCAACGGGATTTTGCGGATAAATCCCCTCCATATCCCCTGCCGTCGAACCACCCACACGTCCGTCTGCATCAATTTTTGCAGAAACGTACAACGCATCGATCTCAGACCAATCAATTTCGATCATTGCATCCCCTTGCGTCAGCGTGTAAGAAAGGGGGAAATCAGAAATGTCGAGCCGCTTCACGGCCAGCGGTGGTCCGCCAACAGGGGCAGGTCGCGCAATAACAAATAGCACGGCATTGCCCCCAACGCGCTCGTCCAGCCCATCGGCCAACCGAATCGTCCCCGAAACCACGGCATCGGATGTCTGTGGTCCCTCTTTATCTGCCGCCGGCGTCTGAGCAGATGGAGGCTTTGGCGGTGGATGCGCCCCTTCCTCATAGTGTTGACTACAAGACATCAACCACATAAGAACGCATAGGAGAATAGGTTTACGCATCGATATCTTCCTCAAACATCGTCAAAATCCTGGGTTCACCACGCGTAATTGCCACCACATGTTCAAAATGCGCCGAAGGCAACCCATCAGCCGCCGATGCCGTCCACCCGTCATCTGCCACCACAACTTCATGCGTTCCCAAATTGACCATCGGCTCAATAGCGAGCACCATCCCCTTTCGCAAACGCGGGTTGCGCTCTGGGGGAACATAATTGGGCACGGCGGGTTCTTCGTGCAATCTGCGCCCAATGCCATGTCCTACAAACTGCCGTACAACAGAAAAACCAAATTGCTCGACCCAATTTTGTACTGCGCCGCAAATATCGCTCAGGCGTCTCCCGGCAATAGCTTGCTCGATCCCCTTAAACAGGGCTTCTCGCGTTACCTTGAGTAACTCTTTCTCCCGCTCCGAAATATTGCCAACAACTCGCGTAATCGCCTGGTCGCCGTAGTAGCCTCGCAATTTCACGCCGATATCAATACTGACAATATCGCCATCCACCAGCTTTCGCGATCCGGGGATCCCGTGTACAACCTGTTCATTAATAGAAATACAACTCGCTGCGGGATACCCCTTATAGCCCTTAAATGCGGGTTCTGCGCCGTGTGACCGGATCACATCTTCGGCCACGCTATCCAGTTCTCTGGTCGTCGTTCCCACCTTGACAAGCGGCTTGAGTGTGCGATGCACCAGCCCCACAATGCGGTTTGCCTCAACCATCAAATCCAGCTCTCGATCTGTTCGCAATACAATCACAGCGTTACTCCCTTAACGCGATTCACCAAAATGGGAAACAAAAATGAGAAAATCGCGAAAATCAACAGGCCCATCCCCGTTGAAATCCAATTTTGGATCGTAATTATTATCTGTGTGCAAGCGCTTAAAACCATCCGCAAAGCGCAGGAAATCGGAAAATGCAACGCGCCCGTCGCCATCGACATCGCATACGAGATCCGTCGCCGTACTCCCGCCTGTTGACAGCGTGTAATTCACACGCCGCCTTTCTCCCGAAAGCGATGTCTCCATCACAATAAATACCACCTCGGCAAAACGATTGGCTCTGGGAATCACCACCGTTGTCCCGCGCGGGTACAATAGCTCAACCCCAGATGGAGAAATCAGCATAACCAGTAACTTCCACTGCCCGCGGTCGTCCAGTGTAAATGTTCCCCGAAGCCCACCAAAGATATTTGAAGTATCTACGCGCAAATATGTCGTCCCCAAATGATCTATCGTCTCAGACCCTTCAAAAGAGCCACCTGTGCCGAGGACAATATTGGCATGCTTTATTGAAGGCAAATCGCGCGCTTCAACATAATACCCGGGGCGCGTGCGCACATCAGTCAAATAATTCCACGCGGCAAACCGCGGCATCACCTGCGCAAATCCGTCCAGAGGCATCCCGTCATCAATAAGCGACAAACTATATGTACTCGGATCGCGTCTTCTGAGCAACTCCCAAACGCTTTTAATCACATCGGCACCGTACACCTGCTCCACATGGTGGGCAAAAATCGACGCGCCGAAAGGATGAAGACTGTTAGAAAATTTTACCAATGACGCTTCGGGATCGTCGTAAAAACACGAAAAGTTGCTCGGGCAACTCAGGTACTGATAAAAATCATTCACGTCGGGATAGGCCACATCCTCCATCCATACCGCCGTGAGTTCCTGCCACCACGCAGCGGCAAAATCGGCATAATACCCAAATTGAATCGCGTGAAAAAACTCGTGTGCAGCCGTCACGCGCAACCCGTTGAATCCGCGTGAATTCACAGGGTAAATGTTATCCGTAAAATTATTGTCAATCTCCATATAACTCGGCGTTGTCAATTCCGTATATGCAATTGGATATGTAAAACCATAAGCCTGCTGAATGGCGAGATTTTTGATATAAATGTCGTAAACACCATCGCCATCGGATGGAGGGGGATTGTAGCCCAACTGATTGATCTCCAGGTCCCAAACCGACTCAAAAACGCGCGCGGCCTCATCGACATAATCCGGAACGCCATTGGCATCTGCATCGATTGGAGCAACAGCGTGTGTCCCC
Source organism: Candidatus Latescibacterota bacterium (assembly GCA_965205975.1). Classification (GTDB taxonomy): domain Bacteria; phylum Latescibacterota; class UBA2968; order UBA2968; family UBA2968; genus VXRD01. The sequence goes on along the minus strand of OZ242195.1, from coordinate 1,233,242 downwards.
GTCGTATTGTAGTGAATTTTGAAACGCCCCTCCGAAGACAGAATTGAATGACTCAAAATGGGACGCTGCTGGAGAAACGCAAATGCCTCCTTTGCAGCGGGAGGCAAACGATCCCAATTTGCGGTCAACCCCCTTATTGCCGATGTCCCACAAATAGCTCTATCCAGTCGAAACTCGCTGTCTGCAGGCAAAACCTCGGGAAAAAAATGGGCACATGCGCGGCAATAAATATCGTGCTGTTCGGTACCGGGCGCAAAAATGGGCGGTACTTGTGCATGCACAGATCCGCCCGACAACAAAACAATCGCCAACAAAAGGACAACCCTACCCATATCAACCATCTTCCCCCAATGATGAAACATAAATATGTGCAGCCACTTCAAGGCCGAGAGAATACGTGGCCTCGCCATTGACCACAATTTCCAGCGGCCCATTAAAAGGCGCGCGCCCCACCACCTTGATCTCGACATTCGGTTTAATATCCATCGTCGCCATATAGCGCAACATCTCCGCACTTTGATCACTCACCTGCCGCACGCGTACATTTTCCCCCGCTGGAATATCTGACAAACACAGATAATGGTCGTACTCTATCGAACCATCTTTACGCGGAATCGGCGCGCCGTGCGGATCGACTGTTGGATACCCCAGCATTCGATCAATTTTATCTTCAAACTCCTCAGAAATCACATGCTCCAGCCGATCCGCCTCTTCATCGACCTTATCCAGATCAAATCCCAGCACTTCGGATAGGTAAAGCTCGAGCAAACGGTGGTGGCGAAGAACCTCAAGGGCAATGCGTTTTCCAGTCGATGTGAGTACAACGCCCTGATAGGGCGTGTGTTCCACCAATTTCATCGCGGCGAGTTTCTTGAGCATATTGGTGACCGAAGCGGGAGCAACCGCCCTGTGCTCTGCAATGAGAGAAGTCGTCACAGATGCAACGGGATTTTGCCCGTGTGTCAGCTTGTAGATCGTTTTCAAATAGTCCTGTGACGATTGACTAATCATTGTCCTTCCCCTAAATAGCTATGAAACAAAAGTAAGATAAACCTCACATACAAGCAAGGATATCCTATCCATCGGGAATGCGCTTGCCCTGTGGATCGGTTGCGATATTGGGCAATGCCGCTCGAATTTCTTCCCGCAAGTGGTCATCCGTAAAGTGTTCCAGCGCGTCGGCAGGAGCGTGTACATGATCTGGCGGAAGCCCCAATTGGTTCAGGTAGGACTCCCAAAGCCTGTGATTGCGGAGCAATCTGGTCGCGTGTATAACGCCCTGTTCTCCCAGTGAAAAATGTCCATTTTTCCGCGTGATCAACCCTTGCCAGATCAACGACCGAATCGCAATACCGGATACCCAACGCGCCGCCGTATCGACGAGATCGCCCCAACTGAGGGCAGAGACGCGCTGCGATTCCCTATCTCGAAGCAACTTCAACAAAACGTGGTCTCGCGCAACCTTCAAAGAGAGTCGCACCCGCCGCACAAATCGCCCCAGCAGCCCATAGTGGGGTGCAAAAATCAGGGAAAGCGCGAACAGCGCACCCATAACGACAACCATAGCCCCGGCAATAGAACTATTCCAAACCCCTGCGAGAAAATACCCGGCAATTGCGGAAATAACGCCCATCAACGCAGACAGGCTCAAAATAACTTTTAACCGATCACTCCACAAATAAGCCGAGGCGCCGGGAACAATCAGCATTGCCACAACGAGAATAGCCCCTACGGACTCAAATGCGGCTACTGTTGTTACAGAAACGGCTCCCATCAGCATATAATGAACCAGCGCGGCACTCACGCCCACAGAAAGTGCCATCTCGGCATCGAAAGACGAGATCAAAAGTTCTTTGTAGAACACCAGAACAAGCGCGATATTAAGCGCAAATACTGTTCCGAGAATCCATATCGGACGCGGTCCCAGATCCCATTCTCCCCAGAATAGGCGATCCCAGGGCGTGTACGCGATCTCTCCGTAAAGCACGCATTCCTGATCGAGATCGACCTGCCCGGCAAATGCCGTGATCAAAACGACTCCCAGCGCGAAAAGCGCTGTGAAAGTAATGCCTATTGACGAGTCTTCTTGCACGCGCCACCTGCGGTGAAATGTCTCGATCAACACCGTGGCAATCACCCCACATATAGCAGCACCAATAAACATCGGAATCACATCGCGGCTGCCCGAAAGTAGAAACGCAATAACAATGCCCGGCAAAACAGCATGGCTTAGTGCATCGCCCAAAAGCGACATCTTGCGCAACACGAGATACGCGCCCAACAGACCACACGAAGCCCCGGCCAGCGCACCTGCAAGTACAATCCAAAATGGTCCCCAAAACTCACCCATCTTTGCCAGTCCTCCGATAACCGCTATGCGTTTTGTGGATATCTCCCGAAACATCTATATCTTCTTGTGCCAGAATTAGTTCAAGCTGTTCAATAATCTCAGGCGTTAAAATATGCTCGACCTCATCGGCGGGCCTATCCACGTGATCCTCCTCCAGGATAGACCGATAAACCAGATAATATTCCCATAGCTGATGGGACTTTACCACAAAATTCGCCTCTTTGTGTCCCAATTCCGTCAAAGAACACGCACCATTGTGCAGGTTCACCCACCTATCGCGCGCGAGACGCTTTGCAAGCCGACGTATGCGATAAAGTGGTAACTGAAGCTCGCTGGCGAGGTCCGCCAATACGACCTCCTCCTTGTCCTGCGTCTGCAACGCGAGATATGCCCGCAAAAAATGCTGACCATTCTCCCGCAACGCATTTGCCCTGAGCCTCGCCCATCTGGCCAGCACCCCGCGTCTGGGAGCAATCAGCACAGAAATGAGAAATGCAGCCGTAGCAACCAGCACCATCACTGGCCCCGTTGGGACTCGGGGTGCCAGCGCGCTCAGGCCAACGCCCAGCGCACCGCATAACGCGCCTAAAATGCCCGATACCAGCACCATCACATGCAGCCGGTCTGTCCAAAACCGCGCAGCAGCAGCCGGGGTAATCAACATCGCAGCAATGAGAATAACCCCCACAGCCTGAAGCCCCACCATAACGGTAAGCACGATCAAGCCCATCAACAAAAGATCGACCACACGCTGGGAAAATCCCAGTGAAGATAGAAACTCCGCATCAAAAATGAGCCCCTTAAACTCCTTAAAAAAAAGAAAAACTGCAATCATAACCAGCGCAGACACGATGCACATCACATACAGATCTGTGCGCACAATAGAAGCCGCCTGCCCAAAAAGAAATTTATCCAGACCACTTTGATTGCCCACCTCGCTTTGTTGAATATGCGTGAGCAACACAATTCCCCCACCAAAAAATACCGAAAGAACAATGCCCAGCGCAGCGTCTGATTTGATGCGCGTATAATTGACAATAGCCTCAATAATAAGCACGCCCACCACACCGGAAACTGTCGCGCCCAAAAGTAGTATGGGCAATGCCTTGCTCTGTGACCACAGAAATGCCAGCGCAACACCCGGAAGTGCTGCATGCGCCAGCGCATCGCCCAAAAGGCTACGCCGCCGCAACACGGCAAATGCTCCCAACGTACCCGATGTCGCCCCAATCAACAGCGAGCCGAGCAAAACCAGTTGAAATGTCGCGTCCCAAATCACCTCATAAACCCCGTTGATGATGGGCAACAGCCTGTGCGGCTTCGGAAAGAACCGTTAACCGCCCGCCGTAGGTTTTATTCAAATTATCTTCAGTGAACACACCTCTCGTCTCGCCCGCGGCAACAATCCGCATATTGATCAAAACCAGCCAGTCAAAATACTGGTTCACTGTGTGCAAATCGTGATGTACAACCAGCATGGTCTTTTTTCGCGCCCTTAGATCCATCAAAATATCAATAATGGCGCGTTCGGTCGCCGCATCCACGCCGGCAAAGGGTTCGTCCATTAAATAAATTTGTGCATCTTGCGCCAGGGCTCGAGCCAAGAAAACCCGCTGTTGCTGGCCTCCCGAAAGCTGATTGATCTGCCGATGCCCAAAATCGGTCATACCGACCTTTTCAAGTGCTTCCTCGGCCAGTTCTCTATCAATTTTATCCGGACGTCTCACCCACCCAACGTGCCCATAACGTCCCATAAGCACCACATCTAAGGCATTGATGGGAAAATCCCAATCCACTGACTCGCGTTGCGGCACATAGCCAATGGCCTGGCGCATGCGCGAATAGGGCTTGCCGTAGATGTGGACCCACCCCGAAGCCTTGGGCACGAGATCCATAATGGCTTTGATCATCGTACTCTTGCCCGCGCCATTGGGACCCACAACCCCCACGAGTTTGCCTTCTGGCACGGCGAGATCGACATCCCAAAGAACGGGTTTCTTGTGATACGCCACCGTCATATCGTGAATATGAATGGGCGTCACCGATTCATCAACTGCGTGTAACATTATTTTAACGCCTCGACAATTGTGTTCACATTTGACTGCACCATACCGATGTACGTATCGGCTCCACTGCCCGCAGGTCCCATTGCGTCGGAATACAGCGTACCTCCAATTGCTACATCCCACCCTCGCGCTTTGCACCCTTCGCGCACAGCATTGATCGAACGCTCGGGCACACTGCTTTCCACAAAAATGGCTTTCACCTGTCGTTTGACTATAAAATTTACCAGCAGGGACACATCGTTGACGCCGTATTCGGCCACAGTTGAAATCCCCTGAAGCCCGCGCACTTCAATACCGTAAGCAAGGCCAAAATATCCAAAGGCATCGTGTGCCGTAATCAGCACGCGCTGATCGCTGGGAATGCGCGCAATCTGCTCCTTTGCCCAGGCATCGAGATCGAGCAATTGCTTGCGATAAGCCTCGGCATTGGCGCGAAATACGTCGGCACCTTTGGCGTCAATCTCACTCAGTGTCTGAACAACCACGGGCAGCGTTTCTGCCCACATGCTGACATCAAACCAGATATGCGGATCGTGCTCTCCCTGTCCAGCAACCGGTTTTCGCAGTCTGTCTTTGGGAATATCCCGCGATATGGGAATTACCGTCTTGCTGCGCGCCATCTTTTCAAAAATACCTTCCAGCTTGCCTTCCAAAAAAAGACCATTGTAAAATATCACATCTGCTCGAGACAGTTTCTGCAAATCGCCCTGCGTCGCCTTGTAATAATGCGGATCAATCCCAGGTCCCATCAGAGAAATCACCTCTGCGCGATCCCCCGCAACATGGCGCACCAGATCGCCGACCATCCCGGTCGTACACACCACCAGCTTTTTGTCTTGTTCAACCGGCGGCGTTTCGCCACCACCACACGCGCACAGCAATAATACACCAGCCATAATAAAAAATCTGTACATACACCCTCCGTTATACATGCCTACAATACTTCTTATAGTGCTGCTAAAATAAAATTTAGCCAGGACTAAATATATAAAAACCTGGAGATCCAGTCAAGAAGATAGCGTCCATATATAGCTGTTTCAAAGGTGTGGATAGCCCGATAGCCATATCCTCATTTGCAAACGTATGTAGAAACTGTGTGAATCGTGTGAAAAAATATTCTCGACAAAAAGCATTAAATAATGTAGCCTATTTCCAAACAATGAATTAGACTTCTAAAATTTATTTAATCTATAAGGACAGGTGATAATCATGTACGGATAAAAATGGAAAATAAAAATACAAAGAAATGTCTGAAATACAAATGAACTCCGCACCGCATTCACCACTCAACTTCTCAAAAAAAGAGGTAAATTTAAGATGAAGATACAATCTGTATTGCCTGCCATAGTCATAAGTGCTATCCTGATCTCTGGACGTGTTGCTGCCCAAACCTCGCCACCTTCTGCGCCAGCATCATTTGTTGTGGAAAGAGGCAATGGTCTGGTCGTGTTTAAGTGGAAACCTGGTTCTGACAATGGGTCTGCTATCGAAAAGTATCAATATCAGCAGAGCGAAGATAGCGGTAGCACCTGGTCAAATTGGACAGACATTGTAGGTAGCGATGAAAGGCACGCCAATAGACCCGGTGTTCCCATCCGTTATATCAGGACAGGTCTGACCAATGGCAGGAGATACGATTTTCAGATACGCGCAGTCAGCAGTGCAGGCGATGGTGCAGCATCAGCCACCGTAAGTGCCACACCTGCAGCCGTGCCCCACATACCGGGCAACTTTGCATTGCAAGCCGGTAATGGTCAGGTGACACTAAGCTGGGATGATCCCAATGACGCGACTATCACGCGTTATCGCTACAACACAAGGCATCCAGAACGAGGATGGTTGGGCACGACAGAAATCTCGAATAGTGCGATCACGACCAATGGCACTACAATGAGCTATCCAGTGACTAATCTGACCAACAACCTCGAATATGCCTTTACCCTGTATGCGGTGAACAGTGTGGGCAATGGTCCCACGACACAGCGTTTTTACGCCACGCCAGTATTAGCGGTATCTGCACCTGTTGCGGTGACAAACCTCGCTGCTGAGGCAGGGGATCAACACGTCACACTGAGTTGGGACAACCCGAACAATGCGAGCATCACGACCTATCAGTATCGACAAAGCGAAGATAGCGGCAGCACCTATTCTCCGGACTGGACAGATATTACCGACAGTGATGCAAACACAACCAGTCACAGAATAGATAACCTGACAAATGACACCGAGTACACCTTCGAGATACGTGCGGTGAATGCGACTGGTGATGGCGCGTCCGTCAGTGTGAGTGCCACGCCGGTCTTGCCGCCATTGACAGTGACATGGCCTGAAGATATAAAGGGCACAGAAGACAGTTCCATCTGGACCTCATTAACATCTACGCCTCCTCAGACCCCTCGGATAATTGTATCCGGAGGCCGACCATCCTATACATATCACATAGACACAAACGGCGCACCCGATGGCCTGGATATTGATGACCTATCGGGAACCCTCACAGGTACCCCAACAGAGAATGGGGATTTCACAGTAAGAGTCGTAGTGCGGGATGAAGCAGGTCAGAGTGTGAGTAATGATGCCCTGAACATAACCATTTCTCCAGCACTGAGCGTCTCACCTATAGCGTATAAAACAGTCGAAAAAGACAACCTGATTACCCCGATTCATTTATCCGCATCCGGCGGTTGGGAACCCTATACGTATTCCATATCTGGCGCACCTTCAGGTATCTCTTTATCAAGTGGCAATCGCATCACCGGCAGACCCTCACAGGATGGGACTTCCACAATTACCGTAACCGTGACCGATGATCACGGCAATACTGCGGAGCGCAGTTTCAATATGAGTGTTTATTCGATAGAACTTGCCGAGAAATTTTCTCCGATTTTAATTTTGACAGAACATCCAAGTAGAGAGAACCGCAGAGTGATCTTCCCTGAACCTGTGGAAATAATGGAGGCTACATCTGTTGATGGTCTTTGGTTTTATCTTGATAGAGAAGGACACGAGCCTATCTATGTCCAATATCCAGCATCAGGATGGAGTCCCGGTCTGGATAGCCAGATGTCTTTTGTTAATTTTTCACAGAATAAATTTGCCTTCTTGCCTGAAACGTTCACATATGTTGGAAGTCCTCCAAGTAGTGCATTAAGTAATACCTATCAGGTGACGGCACATTTTGAATATCCTGGCGTACGTGAAGACAACGACGGAGGCACCTCTAAAAACTGGTATCACTATTATTTTTCAACTACCCATCCTAAACGTGGCGCAGCCCTCGGATTTCCCAACACAGCATACGTACATATTTTTGACAAAGGTGATGGTAATGTCGTCATACAGTATTATTACTTTTATCCCTTCAATGATTTTCAAAATAACCATGAGGGAGATTGGCAGCACATTAATGTTATTGTGAACTCCTTTAACCCAGGTATGGCACAACTCGTTGGAATTGACTACAAATTTCATGGGAATGGCCTAACCTATACCAGCATTGGTGGAAGGGTTTTTGACCCCCAAACACATTTTGCACCGGCTGAAGGCGGAACTCATCCTGTTGTCTATGTAGGAGCAGGTTCCCATGGCGGCTATCCTACGGGAGACACATATCCGGATCCCGGTGGTTATATTGATTTGGGCCCAATAGAAGCGGGAGGTTGGGATGAAGGTATGACAAAGAGTGGCGTTGTCCTGAGCACCAATGTTGAGGACACAAATCCTGATGTTGCACAATCTTATGATTTAATATTTCTGCCCAATCTCGATCCAGGTCAACCCAATAAGGGGTTATCACCAGAAATGAGTTGGTTGGGCACCGGAGCAAGATGGGGGACATTGGAAGTTGACTCACCGGGGAGTGGACTTCCAAATGAGAGGTTACAAAAAACAAATGATTCTCCTGTAGGGCCATTTCATAATGGTAGCTGGGGCACTTCAGGAGCAAGTGGTTATTCATTTTTTAAAGTTCCTTATGGAGAATTTATCGGCGATCCTCCAGAACAAAGACGAATTTCTTACAACAGTAAAAGGTGGTTTCAACAATTCCCAATCGTGCAAAACGTCACCTGGCGTGATACAATCAAGCTGATTGGTGATATTGTGGTCTATCCTGGCGCAACCCTGACAATTGACGCTGGCACGACGATTAAGGCTTACCCCAACAGAGATATTCATAGCATGAAGGATTCAAATCGCGTTGATATTATCAACTATGGAACGATAAACGCCAATGGAACAAGCTCGCAGCCTATTGTATTTCGTTCCGACAGTTCAAGTCCCGCGTCTGGACACTGGTATGGCATCAGGAATCACGGTAACTTGACTATGAGCCATTTTACGATTCAACATTCCGTGGTGGGCCTGGATTTGCAAGGGACGCAGACACTGACGGATATGACATTGTCGAACAACACCAGAAATAATACCACTCCCCTGACAATCGCATCAATAGCGGATGTGACAGCAACCCAGAATGTGGCAATTACAGATATATCAGTAAATGCATCAGGAGGGTGGGGAACTTATACGTATTCCACATCTGACTTGCCTTCAGGTATCGTATTTGATCAAAACGGGGTTCTCCTCACCGGTAGGCCCAAAGCAACTGGCGAATCTGACATTACAGTGACCGTGCGAGATGCTGTAGGTGGCGAGGCATCGACAACGTTTAACCTGTCTGTTTCTGCGGCTCCCACGGCCTTGAGTATTTCGGTAATAGCGGATGTGGTAGCGACTCAGGATGTGAGAATTAACCCTATACAGGTAAGAGCTTCAGGCGGTAGTGGGTCCTACACGTATTGGATAGGGAGCAACCGGCCCCCAGCGAGTAGCCCTCTCCCAGCGCACAACCCTCCTACAGGTTCTGGCCTTTCTATTGATTCGAATGGCCGCATCACTGGCACACCTACAGCAAGTAGAGATTTCACGATCACAGTGGCTGTGCGAGATGGGGTTGGTAGCCGTGATTTACCCACACAGGTCAGTCGTCCCTTCACCATGCGCGTGAGACCGCGCGTGACCGTCTCGGCAATTGGCAATATCACCGTCACACAAAACACCGCTATTACGCCTATTCAGGTCTCAGCATCGGGAGGGCAAACGTCTTATGAGTATTCCCTGTCCAGCGACCCTGCTGGTTCTGGTCTTTCTATCAATTCGAGCAGTGGTCGTATCACTGGCACGCCAACACAGACAGGGACTTTCACACTGACCGTGACTGTGACCGATGATCACGGCAGGACAGGCACGCGTAGTTTCTCCCTGACAGTAAATGCGCCCACACCCATTTCAACACTGACAGTCGCAGAGATAAGTGATATAACCGTCAAGATCAGTGGTGTGCAGACCAACAGCCCGATTACGCCTATTCAGGTCTCAGCCTCAGGGGGGCAAACGCCATACACCTATTCCCTGTCCAGCAATCCCGCCACAGGTTCTGGTCTGTCTATCAATGCCAGCAGTGGACAGATCACAGGCACACCCACAGCGAGAGGCACTTTCACACTGACCGTGACTGTGACGGATAATGCAAGTGCGACTGCAACTGAAAGTTTCTCAATGGCTGTCAGTCTGATAGGCGACTTTAATGATGATGGTATGGTCGATACAGCAGATCATTTACTTTTTGTAGCCGCGTTTGGTCTATCTGAAGGTGATGATGGTTTTAATGCGGATATGGATCTGGATGGTGATGGAACCATTGGCACGCCTGATTTTCTGATCTTTGTAAACCACTTTGGCTCCTCTGCATAGTTTTTTGGATGCAGGAGATAGCTCATTGACTTTTGAGCGGAATCAATGAGGTACATTTGTTTTAAAAGGAGAATCTCATGAAAAAATTAGCTGCTGTCTTTGTAACCGCGACCCTCTTGCTCAACGCGATGGCTCCCACACTCGCGTATGCAGCCACATACCTGAAAGGGGCAGAGGTAAATGCCAATACGTTGGTCCGAGATGCTTATGTTGCATTCACCTATTACGATAGCAAGAATAAACAGATATTAGACAAGGGCTGGATTGATGCTGTTGGAAAGACTTCGTTTACCATTCGGAATGGTCTTTGGGGAAAGAAGACGATTGCTTACGCCAAAGTCCTGTCCGTGATCATGAGTGAGGAAGCAACCACGCTAAAGCAAATGAATGAGGTAAATCAGTGGTTTATTGGAAATATGGCAGAAAGAGGACCAGAGATAGAGCAAGCCGCTATCCAACGGCTCAACCAAAAGACCGTCACAGTCATGCCACGCGGACAGATTGACCCATCAGAGATCACAAAGGGGTGGTATGCATACATCGTCTATACATCTCAAGGAGCCACAAGAATAGGCCGAATTGCAGACAAGGACTCAAGCCGTATCGCACTCAAATATGGGGCTGATACCCATAACATAGCATACAACGACATTGATACTCTCATTGTCGCCAAACGCATGCAAGAGATTGAGCGATATCGAGAGACCGGAGCCAAATACAATGCCCGAGTGCGTGTGTATGCCCCGTCGATTCAGAGGGGACAGATGGTTGGCAGGCTTATTAAAATGATGGATGACACACTCGTTATCCAAAAAGGGCGTAGTTTTTATCAGGTGCCTATTTCTTCAATCTCTACATTCGACGTCAGCCTCAAACAGTATAGAAACACAGGCAAAGGCTTGATAATTGGGCTTGGTGCCGGAGCCGTCATCATTGGATTCACAATTATATCTACAGATAGAGAAGAAAAGCGTATTGACCAGAGAAGTGGCGATACCAGTCTCTCATATTACACCCTCGGTATGGCAACATTAGTGGGATATTCCACCGGTGCATTAGTGTGCCTTCTCTCCACTCTCATTGGTGCTGCAAAAAAATCAGACAAATGGGTCGAGGTGTCACCCCAACGCCTCAACCTGAGCCTTGCACCCACATACAGCAAAGGCCTTCGCGCCACACTCACATTCAATTTCTAATCTATCGATTCGAATGGCCGCATCAATGGCACACCCACAGTGAGTAGAGATTTCACGATCACAGTGGCTGTGCGAGATGGTGCTGGTAGCTGTGATGTGCCCACACAGGTCAGTCGTTCTTTCACCATGCGCGTGAGACCGTCCGTAACCGTCTCGGCAATCGGCAATATAACCGTCACACAAAACACTGCTATTACTCCTATTCAGGTCTCAGCATCAGGCGGACAAACATCTTATGCCTATTCCCTGTCCAGCAACCCTGCCGGTTCTGGTCTTTTTATCAACTCGAGCAGTGGACAGATCACTGGCACACCCACACAGAGAGGGACTTTCACACTGACGGTGACTGTAACGGATAATGCAAGTGCAACTGCAACTGAAAGTTTCTCAATGGCTGTCAGTCTGATAGGCGACTTTAATGATGATGGTGTAGTCGATACGTCAGATTATACACTTTTTTTAGCCGTGTTTGGTCTAGCGGAAGGCGACGATGGTTTTAATGCTGATATGGATCTGGATGGAACCATACCGTTGATTATCATTAACTCTGGAAAGATATCTATGATTGAGAATGGTTTACCTCCTATTCATCCCGGACAGTTTTTGTGTGAAATACTGGACGAGTTAAGCATCTCTCAGGCACAATTGGCACGCACCATTGGCATTTCGCCGATGCGCGTATCGCATGTCGTAAACGGCTCTCGTCCCGTGACTACTGAATTGGCCCTTTTATTTGGTCGAGTACTCAGTCAATCGCCCCAATACTGGCTTAATTTGCAAATGACCTACGACCTGCAAACGACTGAGGCAGCAATGGCGAAACAGCTACAAACCGTTTCAGAACTGTCCGAAACATAAAAAACACGCCCAAAGGACGTGTTTTTTGATACACCTAAAATATTCCCATTTAATATCCCAACGGGACTCACTCAATCTCTATCAAATCCTCGCGCGTCTCTTCTCCCTCACACGCACCACCGCAACCCGTACACGACGAAGCCAAAAACGGCCTTACAATCTCGCCAATGACGCGATAGGCACACCAGAGTGCCACTGCAACCGCGATCCAATTTTGCCAGTCGGTCATATCATTACCCCCATCCAAGCGCCATACCGAGACGATAAGTCACAAATGCGCCGATATAGGCGAGCACCGTCATATAAACAAAAGTCAGCACGGGCCACCGCCAGGCGCCTGTTTCGCGTTGAATAACCGCAAGCGTGGAAACGCACTGCGCGCACAGTGCAAAAAACACCATAATAGACAGTGCAACCGGGATATTAAATACCTTCTGCCCATCGGACCAGGTCGCAGACCGAAGCGCGTCTCTAAGCGACGTCGATTCTTCATCCACCTCTCCCAGACTGTAAATCGTGCCCAGAACGGCAACAATTACTTCCCGCGCGGGGAAAGATGCCAGTGCCGCCATCCCAATCCGCCAATCCCATCCCAATGGCTCTACGACGGGTTCAATAGCATGCCCCATCCGCCCGAGAAAACTCTGCTGGAGCATCTCGCCAGCTTCTTTCGCGCTCAAATCATTCAAAACATCTTCTGGTGCCCCAATCAATCGCTCGCGCTCAGCCTCGTAATGCGCGGCAATCGTTTCGGACCGCGGAAAATACGCCAATGCCCACATCACAATCGTCGCGGCGAGAATCAATGTGCCGGCTCTTTCGAGAAAATGCCGACCACTTTGATAAATACGCATCCCAACAGTACCCACATCTGGTATTTTGTAAGACGGCAACTCGAGCAAAAAAGGCGTGGGCTGCCCTCTCAACAGCGTCTTTTTTAAAATCCACGCAATGGGAATAGCCACAAAAATCCCCGTGCAATACAGCGCGAAAAGCGTAAGCCCCTGCAGTCCAATGCCTCCCCAAACATCTCGATCGGGAATAAAAGCCCCAATAAAAATCGCGTACACCGGCAAACGCGCTGAGCAACTCATCAACGGCGCAACCAGCATCGTGGCAATGCGGTCTTTGGGGTCATTGATCGTCCGTGTAGCCATCACTCCCGGAATCGCACAGGCAAAACTCGACAAAAGAGGAATAAAGGACTTTCCCGACAAACCACAAGGCGTTAACAGGCGATCCATCAACAACGCCGCGCGGGCCATGTAACCACAATCTTCCAGTATGGCAATAAAGAGGAACAGGATGCAGATTTGGGGCAAAAAGATGACCACGCCCCCCACCCCGGCAATCACCCCATCCACCACCATACTTTGCAGCGCACCCTCGGGAAGAGAGCCAGTAGCCCTTCCTCCTATCGTCCCAAACAACGCGTCAATACCATCCATTAATGGCACTGCCCACGAAAAAATCGATTGAAAAATAAAGGCCATAATTACAGCAAAACTCAGGCTCCCCCACAGCGGATGGGTCAAAATTCGATCCAGTCGATCAGAACGAGTCACGCGAAGCGGTTCGGGATCGCGCAACACATCATCGAGAACCTCATCGATCCATCTATATCGCAATTCGATCTCTCGATTCGCCAGCGCATCATCCGCCTTGACCTGTGTTCGCAACGCGTGAAGATCGGTGGCAAAGTCATCGCCAAAGCGTTCCACGACATGGGATGCAAAGGCGTTCTGATTGTCAATCAACACACGCAACGCCAGACCCGTAGATACGCCTTCGTATTTTCGCGCCAACTGCTCGGCTTCTACCCACCAGGATTGCGGCAATATCGGACTGCGCGATGGGACTTCGCCCTTTTCAACAATCTGGGAAAGGGCTTCTTTCAACTCATCAAGCCCCACGCGTTTATTGGCCTGTATGGGAATAACGGGGACGCCCAAATGCTCGCTCAGAGCTGGTGCATCAATAACAATGCCCCTGGCCTTGGCCACATCTAACATATTGAGGGCCACAACCAGGGGCAAATCAATTTCGAGAAGTTGAGATACGACGTATAAACTGCGCCTCAAATTGCTGGCGTCGAGAACCACGAGCACAGCTTGAATGGCGCTCTCGCTCTCCAACAACCCCATCAGTGCTTCAACGGCAATAAGTTCATCCGGAGACTTGGCTGAAAGGCTGTATGTACCGGGCAAATCCAGCAGGTCAACCGCACCCGTGTTGGGCAATGTCAATTGTCCGACCTTGCGCTCAACCGTAACGCCAGGAAAATTTCCCACGCGCTGCGAAAGCCCTGTCAGAGCATTAAAAAGCGTTGTCTTACCCGTATTGGGATTGCCAACCACAGCGACCGTGGCACGACCCACATAAGGTCGCTCTCGATTCGCTATATTCATTGCCATAATAAATCAGGCCGCTTTCATTCCTTTGATGCATGCAGCATCGGTTTTTCGCAAGCAAAATCTGCTGCTACCCACCTGAATAACCACAGTGCGCCCAACTCGCAACACGCGCACCGGGACACCTGGCATAGCACCCACCTCACGCAGCCGATTCACCAGTTGATTGGCTCCTGAAATGCCTTCAATAGTACCTTCATCACCCCGGCTCCATATTGAAAGTGGGGTTGCAGCATCCGTTGCATAAGCCATTATCGAGACTCCAAATTGAATAATTGATCAACATCCTGAACGGGCCACTGCCAATCCTCATTTTGATCCAGCCTGGACCAGAACTCAGAGAGAAATTGTCGCGCAGTGGGATCATCGGAGAGCAAGAAACGCACAAAATGCAGCAATTGCCCACCAGTTTGCGCGCTCAAAAGATGCTCAACCTTGCACGCATCCACTTCGGCTTGATGCTCGTCGAGCTTGAGCACCTCGTTGAGAAATTTGCGAACAACGGCGCGTTTGGCTAAAATAGAATCGACAATGCGGCGGCCATCTTCGGATAATTTCAAAAACTTATTGTGATCTTCCACGACCAGCCCGCGCGCTTTGAGAGCTTTGAGCGTCAGCGATGCACTGCCCCGGGTGATCTCCAACGCACGTGCCACATCCGAAACCCGCGCATAGCCCAGATCGCCCATCAACTCGTGAATGGCAGTTAGATGATGGGCAACACTGTGAGAGATCTCGTTGCTCTCGTATTCTTTCCATACATCCGATACCATCATATGACCACCCCCCCTTGAACAGTGCGTTTATCCGCTTAACCGATGTTTTGCTAATAAAACAACTGATAAAAACATAAACCAAATGTATATAATCTGTCAAGGGCTTTTTTATATGAAACTTGACATCATTTTTTATTTTCCGTATAACTGTGAATAAACTTTTCAAAGGAACGCAATCTATGAAATATAATTTTTCTGAAATCGGTCGTCTCCCTCTTCCAGGAGACAATGTCGGCATTGCGACACGAAAACTGGACAGAGGCACGCAGATTA
This sequence comes from Candidatus Latescibacterota bacterium, assembly GCA_965205975.1. Lineage (GTDB taxonomy): Bacteria > Latescibacterota > UBA2968 > UBA2968 > UBA2968 > VXRD01. Next base: position 1,217,558 of record OZ242195.1, on the reverse strand, counting down.
TCCATTCAGATCGCACCTTCGAACTTCAGCACACCATCCTCGAAGGCCATCGCTTTGCCATCCAACACATCGCCCCTAATGCCCCTCTCCTCTCATGGGGCTTGCCCTTTGGCATTGCAACGCGCCATATTTCTCCCGGAGATTACGCCTGTAATCCGGAGATCCTCGGTGCTCTCAAACTCCGCGATCTCGACTTTGAGCTTCCAGACGTGCCCAACTTTGAAGATCGCATTGTTCCATACCAGATCACCACTTTTGAGGCAGGCAAGCAAGTCAAACGCTATGATCATTACGGTAATTTTCATGGATACAGAAGATCGGGAAGTCGAGGCGTAGGCACGAGAAATAATATTGTCATATTGGGAACATCCTCTCGCACAGCAAGTTATGCCAAACAGCTCGAAGCGAGATTAAAAGATCGCGTACGAGATTATCACAATATTGATGGCATTGTTGCAGTTGCCCACACCGAAGGCGGCGGCACTGAAATCCCCAATAACAAAGACCTCTTATTGCGTACACTCGCAGGATTTGCAGTACATCCAAACGTCGGTGCAGTACTCGCGATTGACTACGGTCACGAAGCCATCACCAACCAGCACCTCCGGGAATATCTCGCGAAAAACAACTATCCCATCGACCATGTTCTGCACCACTTTCTCACGCTTGTGGGCAGCTTTGAAAACGCGTTGCAACAGGGCGAAAACATCATTGCCAAATGGCTGCCACAAGTCCAGGCAATGGTCCGCACACCCGAACCCCTATCGCACATCAAAATCGCACTGCAATGCGGCGGGTCAGATGCTTTCTCGGGCATCTCTGGCAATCCCTTGGCCTCGTGGGTAGCGAGAGAAATCATTCGCCACGGCGGCTCGGCCAACCTCGCAGAAACCGACGAACTCATCGGCGCAGAGTCCTATGTCCTCCAAAATGTATCGTCTTACGATGTTGCCCAGTGCTTTCTCGACAAAGTAGAAGCCTATAAAACCCTCGCGGCATGGCACGGCACAACAGCAGAAGGCAATCCTTCTGGTGGCAACAAATTTCGCGGCCTCTACAATATCGTACTCAAATCAATTGGCGCGGCCATGAAACGCCACCCGGATGTCCGTCTCGATTCGGTCATTGATTACGCGGCACCAATGACCGATCCGGGGTACTATTTTATGGACAGCCCCGGCAATGATCTCGAAAGCATTGCCGGACAGGTGGCTTCCGGATGCAATATGATCTTCTTTATCACGGGCAATGGCTCAATCACAAACTTCCCCTTTGTACCCACCATCAAAATTGTGACCACATCCGAACGCTATCAGTTGCTCAGCAAAGATATGGATGTCAATGCGGGCGCATATCTGGATGGCACCTCCATGGACGACCTCGGCAGCGATATGTTTGACCTGACCTGCAAAATCGCCTCGGGAGAACGCAGCAAAGGCGAAAAGGCCGCACACGCGCAAGTCTCGATATGGCGCACCTGGCGACAGACCTCAACAGATCACCTGTCCGATCTCAAGAACCGGCCAGAACCCCAGGGCGTGCCGCTCGCGATTCGGACATCGGACGCTGATGAACACAGTTTCGAAGCCATTCGCACCCAGGACGGATTCACAACCGACCGCCTGGGCCTGATTCTACCCACCAGCCTGTGTTCGGGGCAAATCGCGCTAATGGCGGCTAAACGCCTCACAGAAAAGGGTCTGGGACTCGATAAGGGCATCTCGCGCTTTGTCGCCCTCGCGCACACCGAAGGATGCGGCGTATCGGGAGAAGCCACCGAACGCCTCTACACGCGCACTATGCTCGGCTACCTCACTCACCCTCTCGTACACACCTGCCTGTTATTGGAACACGGCTGTGAAAAGACCCACAACGACTATATTCGGCATGAACTAGACGACAGAGGGATCAGCCCCGATGCATTTGGATGGGCAAGTGTGCAACTCGACGGCGGTATCGAGGCCGTTCTCGACAAGGTCGAAGCCTATTTTCTCGACCAGTTCACGCAGACGCCTCCTGCTGAAATCACTCCCGCCAGCCTGTCCGCACTCCGCATCGGTCTTCACGCTTCTGGCTCCATTTCCGATATAGCCGCGCAATCACTCGCTATCCTAACCCAAACCTTGATCAGCACGGGTGCCACACTCATCGTACCCGACAATGCGAGTTTTCTGTCTCATCCCATCTATCTATCCGAAGTTCTGGGTAGCACGCCACCTGCACCCACCCTTGCACATGGGCAAAATCCCGCTCAATCTGGCTATCACATCATGGATAGCCAGACCGACCACTGGGTCGAAACCCTCACGGGATTGGGCGGAACAGGCGTCCACCTCATCATCGCCTACTCGGGCGATCATCCCTTACAGGGGCATCCCCTGACCCCCATGCTTCAAACAACTGCCGAAGAACGCGTCGCCAATTCCTACGGCGATGACTTTGATCTCATCTTCAACACCGAACCCAAACACAACGCCGACGCCCTCTTGCGCCAGATCATCGCCGTCGCATCTCGTCAATACACACCCAAAACACCTCTAACAGGTAACACAGACTTTCAATTTACCCGAGGGCTACTGGGCGTTTCTATGTAAATAATGGAACATACAGGAGATATCCATGTCTAAAATCAACTTTTACACCTGGAACAGATGAAGTACATGTCGCAAGGTGAAAGCGTGGCTTTCACGAGAAGGCGTGAATGTGGAGGAAAGGGATTTCTTCAAAGATGAATTCACCGAAGAAGAACTCCGGGAATTGCTCGGCGACACGCCCCCAACCGACATATTTTCTTGGCGGAGTCCTTCGGCGAGACCATTAAATCTCGACCGAGAGGATGTGTCACCAGACGAACTGGTTCGCCTCATGATTGAACAACCTCGACTAATACGCCGACCACTAATACACACCGGCGATCGGCTATTCGCAGGCACGGACAAAGGAGCGATGGCAGAGGCATTCCCCGGCTACAATCCGTGAAAATAAAAAAGCCAGACAAAATATCTGGCTTTTTTTATTTCATACTTCCCTCTACCCCACCTTAACCTCCCGTCCCGTGCGCCCGGATTCAAACACCGCAGTGATAATTTCCACGGCATGGCGCGCGCTTTCTAGGCCAATCATAGGTTCGCGCTCTTCATTGATCGCCCCGACGAGGTCTTCGATGATCAATGTGTGCCCATCGGAACTGACGGCCAGCGGATCTGCTGAAATATTCTTCTGCTTGTCTTCCCTGTCGCCGTAAAACCCCAGCATCTCGGCTTCTTCCGATGCCTCATTCTCACCCTGGATCTTCCAAGAAATCAACTTTGAAGCATCTTTCATAATCGACCCATTCTCTCCGTAAATAGTCACCAATTGCGGAAGCCCTGGATAGCAACAGGTCGTCGTATAAACCGTGCCAATCGCGCCATTCTTAAACTTGAACAACGCCACAGTCTGATCTTCTGCCTCGATATCGTGTCCAAAAACGCCGAACATGCCCATCACAGACTCGACGCCGCCAGCGAGCCACTGAATCAAATCGACGGTATGCACGCCCTGATTCATCAGCGAGCCTCCCCCATCGAGATCCCATGTTCCCTTCCAGGATCCGTGCGCGCCCTGATAATAACTATCCGCACGATACCAGGGCAAATGGCCGTGAACGCCGATCAACTTGCCCAGCTTGCCGCTGTCAACCGCATCTTTAATCCGCCTATTTAGAGGTTCCAGACGCGCTTGAAAAATACACCCAACTTTTACACCGGCATCTTTCACCGCACCAATTAATTGATCGACGCGCTCAGGCGTAATATCCGCGGGCTTCTCAACGATCATATGCTTACCCGCATCTGCAGCCTGAATACCCAGCTCAGCGTGCTTACCAGACTCCACGCAAACGTTGACGACCTGGACCTCATCGTCCTGAAGCATCTCTGCATAACTCGTATAAGCTTTGCATCCGTATTCCTCAGCCGTCGGTCCCAAACGCTCCTCATCCACATCACACACGGCCACCAACTTCGCGCCATTAGCCCGTGTGACAGACCGACAGTGGTTCGTACCCATACCCAATCCAACAACGCCAAAACCCAGCTCTGTTGCCATAACATCCTCCAATCAAAAATGTAAGATCAATCTATAAAACGCGGCTCAATGTAATGAGACACCCGTCCACGAGCAAGCAAAAATTATTAAGGGAAAGACCTTGACATTTGGCGAGAAGAGACTATACATATTTGAAAAGATAATCTATGAACGAGGAATCATATCATGTGCGGTCGATTTGTTTATGCTGCTCAATGCGATGAAAACCAACTCGCATTCCCACAGGTTATTTTCCCCAACGAGATGCCATTGCGATACAATATCGCACCGGGCCAGGATATCACGGCGATTGCCAACACTGCCGAACTGCGTGCGGACACCTTCAAATGGGGACTTATTCCGTCGTGGGCAAAAGATCACAAAATTGGCAACCGACTCATCAATGCGCGGGGAGAAACCCTTGCGGAAAAACCCTCATTTCGCACGGCCTTTAAAAGACGGAGATGTCTAATTCCCACAACGGGATTTTACGAATGGCAACGCAATCCCGACGGCAGAACCAAAACCCCCATGTACATATCGCTCAAATCCGGTGCCCCTTTTGCTTTTGCTGGCCTCTGGGAATCGTGGCAATCACCCGAGGGACATAGCATTCAATCCTGTACGATTATCACAACCGAACCCAACGACCTGATGGCGCCAATTCACAACCGCATGCCCGTTATCCTCCCGGCTGATGTGTATGACCGCTGGCTCGACCCGGCAGAACGAACAGACCTCCAGGACCTCCTCGTCTCCTATTCCTCCCAAGAGATGATCGCACACCCCGTTTCCACCCTTGTCAATAACCCGAGAAATGACACCTCCGACTGTCTCAAACCCGCGCAACCGCCCGAACAGGGCGCATTGTTTTGATCCCACCCTTTCGGAGTAAAAACGCAATGACCATTGTCGATACACACTGCCACATTGGACTTCACAAATACGAACCCGTAGAATCCCTACTCTACCACATGAACACATCTGGCGTTGATCGTGCCGTCTTCATCCAGTACGCGGGGAACTCGGATAACCAGTATATGCTCGACAGCATGGCGGCACATCCGGAAAAATTTCAAGCGGCCATGATCGTTGAACCAACAGACGATGGCACAGCCATGCGACAATGGGCAGAACAGGGCATCGTGGGCATCCGTCTCCCTGCAAATAGCCGCGCCGATTGCGCCGATCCCCTCGCGCAGTGGCGCACAGCAGCCGAACTCGACCTCGTCGTCAGTGCGCCGAGCAATCCACAGAGCCTTCTGAGCGATGAATTTGCAGAAGTAATCAGAGAATTTCCAACTCTGTCCATTGTGATCGAACACCTCGCGGGCATCGGCGAGGGCCAGCAACCTCCTTATGATACCTTCAAAAAAATCCTCGAACTCGCCGAACACCCCAATCTGTCCATTAAACTCCCCGGATTCGGCGAAATCTGTCCCGTCCCCCTGCCCTTTGATCCCATTCCCCCACTCGCCGACATGGCCATCGAAGCCTTCGGTCCCCAAAGGGTCATGTGGGGAAGCGACTATCCTCCAGTAAGCAGACGCGAAGGCTATGACAACAGCCTCAAAGTCCCAATGGATTATCTATCTGCCCTCAGTGAAGAAGACAGAGAATGGATATTCGGAAAAACCGCCCTGAAAATCTGGCGATTCTAAGATAGCCCTATAAAAAAAGCGTCAGCTTAATTAGCCGACGCTTTTTTTAGAACCCGAAGCGGATTGTTTTGGCCTACTCTGTATGTGTTTCATCTTCTGGTTTAAACTCTAATTCATCGAGAATAATCACCCTCACATCCTTTATGCGTTTGAGAGCTTTATCATTGGTTAAAAAGGCCTGACAGTTCGCCGTTTTAGCAGCAGCAACTTGCAGTGCATCAGGCGTGCGTAATCCATATTGCGCCCGAAGACCAGCAGCTTGTTCGGCTATCTCTGCGTTGATAGGCAGCGTATAAAAGTTGGCACTGTGAAGCAACAAATCGCAATATTCTTTTTGAAAGTGAATCTGTCCTTGTTTCAAAGGTTGAGTTAAGACTTCCGTCAGGGTAATGGCTGAAGTAAATCCCGTTATGATCCCACGGTCAATCCTTCGAAAAATCTCGGTAACTAATACATCGTAATCGGGATGTGTTTCGATTAAATAGATGACGGGCGACGTATCGCATCCCAACGTTGTTACACCTGCCAATGCGTCATCCAGTGTGATCCTGGTCAATGATCCCATTCTCCGCGAAGGTCATCCACATACTTTTGAGCATCTACGCCTTGCCAAATTTCTTTGCCTAATCCGCGCAACTCCAAAATGCTCCGTTTTTGAGGCTCCTGTGGAGCGGTGAGTGTCAAACCATGAACCGTCATTTCTAACAGGCGTAGCCGTTCTGCTGTGGGCAAAGGTTTGACATATTTTTCATAGATTTCCACTATGTGCTCCGCCATACTATTTCCTTTCTCTTATTTTACAAAATTCTCAGATAACTTTATTTTACTATCTTCCCTCCGATAAACGCCGTCTTCTCGTTCTTTCTTCCAATCTATTGAACCAGTCTAAACCTCTGGTTCCACACTCATCCCGAATCAACTCCTTCAATTCTCTTGTTCGATTGTTTAAGCTTTGGACCTCCAGTAAGAATGACGCCTTTTGCTCCTTCACTTTATCCCTATCTTCAAAAATGCTTTCCCGTAATTCACGAATCTCTTTTAGCTGTAATTCTATGTCACGTATTAGTGCATTGCTCTTTTTTTCTCGTTTTTTTTAAAAATATAAACCCTTTGTCCTTTATTTTTTTTGATTCTCTTAGTCTTTCTCGAAGCAATGTTCTCTGGTCTTTTGCTTCTTTTAACATTTTGTTCAGACCATTTTCAGTGCTACGGGCATCATCCAAGAGTTTGTATGCAGCATCCGCTGTTTTCATAGAGGCATAATGTTCATCGACTAAAATCTGGAAATTATAACTATATTGTGCTTGAGCAAGATGGGCTTCGATATTTCTTCGATGCTCCTCAACGCTACGTTCAACATCCCATCGCATTTCCTCCCAACGTTGACTGGCCTCGCGTTCTTTCTCCGAGACAGCCTTATAGATAAGTGCTACAATTCCACCTACTACTGCAACAGGAATCAACAACCCCATAATCCTAACCCTCCAACAGCTTGGGAGAAATTTCAACAGGGGGAAGGGCGTCAATAAGTTATTTGGAGTGATGCGTTGGCTTGATCCCCAAAACGCGGCAACTCTCTTGTCATTTCAATTGCCATTTCTTTGAACATTTGACGCTCTTCAATTGATAAACCTTTTTCAAAGGATTGCTGTTGAGCCAATTGTGCCATCTCCAAAACCTTCACCCTTTCTATGTGAAGCCTTTGCAATTCTGCATTTACTGTTTCATAGAATCCAACAAGCGCGATTCTTCTATGAGTAAGTTCCTCCATTTTCAGCTTAAACGAGTTATCAATCACATGGTGTGCAATATCCGCTTGTTCCTCTATTCTGGTCAGCTCAACCTCAAGGCGCTTTGTTTCAATTTTATACGCCAGAGTTTTGGCGTATGACTCGGCTATGGCACCAAGAGGATTAAATGCTTTTAGAATAGGTATCCACTTGCCTCCTGTTGAGTTATGAAATTCCCGTGCTGGCTCAACTTTATCAATTTTCCCAACAGAAGCATTACTGGTTTTTCGATCTCTGTTCATTTTATTTTTCCTACCGTTTGTTATACTGGGCTTTGGAATTAACAGATTTACTGGACATCCGTGAAATCTATGCGAAATCTGCATTCTTGCATTTCCTTGTACCAATCATCCGCAATAAACGTCTCAATTTGGATTAACCGAATTGAGAAGCCACAATATTCGTTCAGGTATCGAACCGCCTTCAAAAGTTGAGGTTTGAAATACTCATCCATGATGACCCCGGATCTCGGCAAAATGCGAACCCATCGATCTTTGATGCGATTGTCAGTGATAAACTTCTCAAATGTGTCGTCTTGAATATGCTTGGTAGCCGAATTTGAGATCGTGCCCAAAAAATTTTTGTGGTAATCTTTAACCCAAGCAAGATTGACATCTTGAAAATACAAATCAGCTATATATCGGATTAACTGACCATGTGTGTCGAGCGATTTACCACCGATTTTAAGTTCACATGGTAATAACCCACCATCATTGCGAATATAGAGGATGTCAACTCGTTGATCTTCGTCACCCGGTTTGAATTCAGCTCCTACCAGCGTATAGCCCTTTGCGGGAAAATCTTGCCAGATGTTACCTTGACGAAGAACTTGCTTAAGTTGATTTTCACCCCAATCAAGATCAGCTTTGAGTCCTATGCGGCGTTTCAGACATGCATAATCTGCCCAGTTTTCACGCAAGGACGATGGCTCGACTCCAAACATGAAATCATGAGGCATATTTGGATCTTTGATAAAGTAGATTGACTTCGACATTTGAAACCTCAAAAAAAGCACCGCATTGAACCGCGTAATTGCCTGTTCAATAGCGGTGCTTCTAATGTGCTAAATTTGGCAGTGGCGTTATTCTTCATACTCGGGAAATGCGGGAGCCAGCATAAACGCGCAATCTTCGTGACATTTGCCGCAATAAGGTACCATAGCGCGGAACTGCTTATTCGCCTCTTTGACATTTCCCGCCTTGGCAGCCGACGCAATCCCCAAAGCATGTGTTTGAGAATCCTTATTGTAAATCGTGTACTTTTCTTCGTGTTCTGGCGGATAGAGATCGATCACCGCTTGCAATGCATCCTGAATCTTTTCGGCATCGTCGGCAACCCCATCAACTGTCTCGTTTTTCAGCGCGACCATAATCCGGTCTGTACTCAACTTAATTTCACGCATCTTTGCACGTCTTACTGGCAGATTATTGTCCGACTGTTCTTGCCCCCCACCACAGCCAGCGATACCAGCCATCACAACCCCTAAAATTACCGAACCCAAAGCCATAAACCTCAAATAGCGCATTGATTCCTCCTGTTTCCTTTTTCGTTTCATATCGCGGACCATGATAATAAACTTTTCTCAACACAAAATCAAGTTTTTCCAGAGGGCTTATCTCCGCCCCTCAACACTTTTCTCAATCCCTCCTGAACCCGGCGATTTTGATTGTGCTGACGCACCCCCGCCTGAATCATAAACCGCGAAAGCCGATCCTTTTTAGCCCTCATCCAGCGATTCAATGGTGGATAGGCATACATCAGAAAACCAGAAAGACAAATCGTCAAAGTAACATAGGCAACGATATCGGTATAAATATACGCATTGCTAGCACCAGCAAAAATAACCCCCGAATGCAACTCCAGCATGATTTTTCGGAAATCAGCAGATCGCACCATCACCAGAGAGGTAATAGACATTACTGCCAACAAAATCATGCCGACCAACCCGGCCCAATAGTGTATCTTGCGGTTGTATCTAAACACAGTATTGATAACCGTGCGGTCCTCCACCAGATGCTCAAATCCCGACAAGCGCTCCATCTGCGCTTCGAGCAACTCGTTGCGGTGGGCCATCTCCTCTCGCCGCAGCATCATATCGACCAACCCACCGATTTGCGCGGCCACCTCGTGCAAAAAATCCTCATCATCTTTTGTAAAATACCCCGGATCGCCTTTCTTATTCAGGAGTTCCAGCACACCTATCACCTCTCCGCGTCTGTTGTGCAGCGGAAAGGCCAGCATAGTATGCGTTTCATACCCAAGCACATTGTGAAATAAAGGGTCTTTGGAGGTATCTAAAACATTTCGTACATCGCCGCTCTTAAACACATGCCCTGCGATACCCCTATTGCTCGGAATTCGTACCTGCGTGTCTTTTTCGACCCCTGCCCCAACATGCGTATAAAGCTCATCCGTCAGGCGGTTGTGAAAAAAAATCGAACACTGATCCGCCTCCAAATACGTAGAGATTTCATGCGCAATACCACTGATCAACCGCCCCTGGTTTGCCGTCGCATTCATCAACCGACTAATTGCCAACAGCGACTCCAAACGCTCCACGCGAGCGGTGAGGTCTTGAGAAAGTTCGCTATCCTGTGCCATATACGAACCTCGAATATAAACTATATCCGATTGAGACTAACGTTCAATGTGTCCAATATACAAAACTATTTGACGAAATACAAACCCGCTTCTCGGCTTTTGACACTTACCCCACCAATTCCGCTGTACCCCACAAACTCGGATCATAAGACACGGGCAAAATCTCCTCTGCTGTCCAAACTTGCCGCCCTAAATTCTTATCGCGCAACAAATAAGTAAAACCGATCCGATTATTCTCATCGGGATCAAATCCGGTCATTGCAGCAGCGGGAATATAGGCTTCCAGGCGATACCCCTCTTTGTGCACCTTTGAAGCCACCTCTAAACGCTCGGGATCGCACAATCTCGGATGTGCTCTCGCCCGTCGCAGACGGAATTGCCTTCCCCCAGCTCGCCCCCTCCCCTTTCCCGGCCAAAAACAAAAATGATGACAATACCGGCTTCCCCGAGGCGCATTACGCACATCGCGCGTATCAATCCATACCTGAAAGCTATCACCGCGCAATGGACGGCTAACATCGGGCGCACGTCCCCCGGCACCCTTTACATCAACTGCAAAAAACAATCCGGTATCGTGCCAGGCCATATACACATCAGCAAAGGGATATTTTCCCTCAACCCCGGTCAAATCCGGTACCAAATAAGTTGCCTCCCAGTCATTGAGCAGGCCATCAATAGCCGGAGTGTCTGAGCGAAATATACAGGGAAAAGCCACCTGAAAAAACGCGCGCTTGGGAATACCAATATTCACGACCACACCCTTACCTATCAGTCTCCAACTCTCATACTACTCGACCAAAAAGATTGACAAAGATGAGAAAGTCGGAAAAATTGACGATACCATCGCCATCAAAATCATAAGTGGAATCGGAAGTTTGAAATGCGCGGACAAAAAATAGAAAGTCTGCAAAATCAATAACGCCACTACCATCGGCATCGGCTCGCGCGAGAAGGTCTGGATCAACAGTATCTGCAATCCTTACCAACCCAAGAGGTGTACCGCTCGCATCGGATGTATTGAGAATAGTCAGTGTATATCGAGCGGGAAACGGCACGGCAAAGGACAGAACCGCGCGGGTATTTTGCTGGTCAAGTATAACAGATGTGGGCTGTCCAATACCGCTGAGCAGATAACTCGACGGTCTGGCTACATCTGCTCCCATTTCTTCCGAAAAGAAAATTTGAATCTGACTGTCCGACAGAGTTTCAACACGCACGACTTCTGGCGCACGATTTGGCGTGAGAGATACAATACCCGAACGCAGGTCCCAATCGGCCACAGCGATAATCTGGTAGCGGTAAGTCTGGCCTTCCGTCAGCAAGGAATCGATGTACACCGTGCGGTCGCTGATCTCATCAAAATAATCGAGCGTGCCATTGCCAACAGCGCGATAAATCTGGTAAGAAGAAGCATCGGGCACCTGCATCCAGTCGATTTCAACGCGGGTTGGTCCCAGAGCCCGCGCGCGTATAATCTGCGGCGACCCGACTGTAACTGGCGGTTCATCGCGTTCAACAATATGCACTGCGCCATCAAAATTAAAAAGCACTTCATTGCGAAAATCTTTGTCCAGATCGGCAATAAGTGCGCGGCGCATCAAACCCACTGGCGTATGCCAGATCGGACGATAGTGATCGGGTTTCTCGGCGCGAAAAGCGTAGAGATCGGGGCGCAGGCATACTATCAAATCAGCCAGACCATCCCCATCGACATCCCCTGCTGAAATCCCATTGCCCGTAGTCGCCACGCCGTTGATCCGCGTCGTCCATTCGCGCGCATAAGTATCGGGCGCACGCATACTGTAAATCTCCAGTTCCCAGAATCCATTGGAAGGATCATACGCATCTGTATAGGCGCGTGCAACGGCAAATTCGACCACCCCATCGCCGTCCAAATCCACACCTCCGCCGATCCAGCGCGCATCCCCATCGCCCGGCAAGTACCATGTCTGCACGTATTTTCCCGCGCGATATTCGTACATCCAGAGATCGCCATCTGCATCGCCAGCGAGAATTTCCCGTTGCTCGTCCCGATCGAAATCCGCAACCACAAAGCGCGGACCGGGGTCTCCACCACCTTCCGAAGGATCAACGAGAAACACCTCCTCGCGAATCACACTGCCGAGATTGCGAATCACGCGGATACCGCGCTGATCACCTGCGCGAGCAATAATATCGGGAATGCTATCGCCATCCACATCGGCAAAATCGCCCCCCCATGTGCCGCTCTGTTCAAATTCTACCTGAGTGGGATAGGGATCGGAGAAGCTATCTGTAAAAAGCACAAGACGCTCATAAGTCACACCCAATAAATCATCAGTCCCATCATTTGTAATATCACCAATTGCCCAGGGCAAAAAACGCTCATTGCTTTGAAATTCATCGGTAAATGTGCCATCCATTTGGCGTTCGTAAATATGCACCGGTCCATAAGAGTCGCCCGTAAGATATGGCATAAGCGCGATTTCCAGCCTGCCATCGCGGTCAAAATCCGACGCGCGATCAGGCAAAAAACCATCGGGCAATGTGCCCCTTTCCACAAAGCCATTTTGCGGGACGCGAAAAGGAACATAATCAATTGTCTGCGCCGGATGCACCGCGCGGATATTGTTTTCTCCATCGGCTAAAACGCGGAATGTCACAACACCTGCAGGCAATGTATGGGGTAAAACAACGCGGTGTTTGTTTTGCACCAGACCAGTGTACAGAGTATCAAAATCCGCGCCATAGCGATAGGCAATACCCCCGTGTGCGCGCTGATCAGTTCGCCAGCGACATTCAAAAACACGGCGGTCGTCCTCTAATACATCGCCACATGCAAGTGCAGTGATAGAGGGTGCTACTTTTTCAATGCCAACGCGAACGCGGTCTTCCACGACCACGCCATCCGACAAATCCGCCTCAAGTCGCAGAACCACATCAGAATTTGCAAAAGCAGAAACATCCCACGTATGGTGAATCTCTTGAGAAGCCGCCCCTTCTGAAAGAAGTGTCCATGTTTGTGGATTGTGTCCCATGCCATAAGACAGGCGATAACCCGTGACCTGCGCGCCCGAAACAGAAGCGCGAATGTCAAACGAGGTATCTTCCCCCTCGTCATTGGCGGGAGATTGAATCGCAACCGTCAGCGAATCGAAAATACTCAGGCGGTCTGCGAGTTGCGCGCCACTCACGCGCCCTGCGCCGTAATCATTGTCGTGCCCCAACGGCCCTAGGTCAATTGCAGATGCCAGGAGCAAATTGCGCACAGAGTGAGGCGAAAGATCGGGCCTACGCGAGAGAATCAGCGCGGCCAAACCGGATATGTGAGGCGCGGAAAAAGAAGTGCCAGAGCCTGAGGCATAGCGATTATTGAGACGTGTGCTGAGAATACTGACCCCCGGCGCAACCAGATCGAGCGACGCGCCCGTGCTGCTAAAACTCGCCAGGCGGTCGGCGGAGTTCACCGCACCTACGGCAATCGTATAGTGATTGCCCGCGGGATATCCCAACTCATCTCCCGAGTTGCCCGCAGAGGCCACGAGCACAACGCCCTGAGCATGCGCGTACTGGATTACATCGCCCAGGATAAAAGTGCGCTCAGGCCCCCCCAAACTCATATTAATAACATGCGCGCCATTTTCTACGGCATAGAGAATAGCCGCAGCGATATCATCTTCTTCCAAAAAGCCAATGCCACCAAGCCGCCTCAAACCCGCCCTCAGTGCCATAAGCTGTGCATTGGGCGCAATGCCAGCAATACCTCGATTGTTATTCGCAACGGCTGCAACAATGCCAGCAACCCTCGTACCGTGCGCCGATTCATCCTGCGGATCATTATCCCGCATGAGATAATCCCCCATCCCCGGCAGATCGGGCGCATGGGTGAAATCCCAGCCTCTTATATCGTCAATATACCCATTCCCATCGTCATCAACGCCAGACGCACCGCCTACTTCTGCGGTATTGTGCCAGATATTGTCACGCAAGTCTTCATGGTTATAATCGACACCAGAATCAATGATCGCGACAATGATCTGTTTTTGAATGGGACCGAGATTTTGTTGCAATAGCTCCCAATCTAGGACCTGAAGGCTATATTGATCTCTGTAGCGCGGGTCATTGGGCACTTGTTGGTGCGTAAACAAATAATTTGGCTGCGCGTACACAACATCGGGACGCAATGCGTAATCGGCTGCGGCTTCGACTGGATCGCCCGACAAGCGCACACGGTACACCTGAGCTAAAGGATGGGGATAAACAGCCTTGGCACTTCGCGGCGTAAAAAGCGGTTCAACCGCCGTCACGCCATGACGCTCTGATAGATCGTGGAATTGTGTAAGTGCAGGCTTTGCGCTGCGAAACTTGACGAGAATTTGTCCGGGAGAATACGCGGGTTGCGCGTGCGCTATCTGTGAAAAGCAACTACTTATAACCAGAGCAAGCGCGTAACACCACTTCTGCCCCCACCTATCCTTGTATCTCTGTGTTTTTGTGTGAGCCATCCCACCTCTCGTTTTTAATCTGCGTTCATCTGCGCCATCTGCGGATTCACCTCGCCTTTTACTTTTTTCTTCTAACCTCACCATACTCAGAAGGCAGCAGTGCAACCATAAGTGTTGCCGGGATGAGTACCATAGAGACAACCGTAAGCGCAGTAGCAGTAGAAGTCCACTCCGCAAGACTCCCCACGCCAATCATGGCAAGGCCCGCCATGCCCCATGAAAAACCCATCACCAACCCAGTCGCCGTACTGGTATTGTGCGGCAAGGCGCGTTGCGCCAAAGAGATATTCGTCGTAATACCGAGATCGAATAAATATCCCGCCACAAAAAATGAAATAAGCGACACGTATCCGTCTGTCAGGCAAAAACCAGCGTGAAAAATTGCGGATGAAGCGCACGAAAAAGCCAGAAGTTTGCGCTGAGACATGCGATCTGCCAGATAGCCACCCGTTATGCGCCCCAGCGTGCTGGCAAGCAAATAACAGGAAAAAACCCAGCCGATATCACTGGTAGCCCAACCGCGAGACGCCCCCAAAATAGCTGTAAAACTGACAAACCCCGTGTGAACGATAGAGCGCAAAACACTAATAGCAAAAAGCGTCCACAGAGAACGGGTTTTTTTCAAAATGGAGAAATCGATTTTACCCGCGGTTACGCGGCGTTCATGCACGGGGACTTTTCGAGACTGCCACAGGATAAATGGTGCGAGAAATAAGACGGGAATGACAATAAGCCACAGATATTGGATGCCGTATCGCTCGACAATTTGCGTTCCGGTAATCGAAGCGAGTGCCATGCCGAGCGTCCCCCCTGTGAGAAAGATGGCCATAGCCAGATTAGCTCGATGCGGCGTTAAAGCCGTAACCAATCCCCCGGCGGTGGGATGAAAAAGAGAGGACCCAAAAGACGCAAAAATTAAAAAAACAGCGAGTATATAAGCGCTGGGCGCAAAACCGATGCAAGAGACAAAAATACCCGTAATAAAAAGCCCCAGTGCAACGAGGGCCATGCGGTCACGTCCATCGCTAAAATAGCCCATAAAGGGCTGCGTGATAGAACCGCAAAAGACAATCACCGTGGGCAAATAGGCAAACTGCGCCACCGTGAGATTGAAATGACTCTGAAAAAAAGCCCACAATGGCGGCGTGAGGACCATGTAAAAATCCAACGCCATGTGTGCAGCAGTAATATAAAAAACAGGGCGCAAAGTCCCGCTTGAGTCAGAACGAAAAGATGGCGCGGTTTCTGTGGACATAGAATCGTCTTCCCCTCACAACCCGGCGCGTTGGAGAATAACCTCGCAGAGTTTTTCGTGCAAGCCAAGAGGTTCGGTAACGCGGATACGTACATCTGGATATGCAGCCCCCGCTTCTGTTGCCATACGCGGAATATCCTCCGTGGCATGGCGTCCGGGAGATAGCATGTAGGGATGAACAACGATCTCACTCGCCCCCTCGCGCACACACGCATCAATGCCCTGGCTGATAGTAGGCTCAGCCAGTTCCATGTGCGCGATGTGGACAATGATCTCGGGGCGTTCTTGACGCAAAATATCGGCAACGCCGTAAAGCATCTGATTGGCTTCTTCGCGCCTCGAACCGTGATCGACAATAAGAAGTGCAATAGGCATGTTAGTATTCGTCTATTCGTCTATTCGTCTATGAACTGGCCTGAGAAACGGCCAGTTGTACATCGCTCCGTCTATTCGTCCAGCCACGCTTCAATCTGCTGTTCATCCCCATCTGTCCACGGCGCAATATCCTCAATACAAATGCGATCATGACCGCTATAGACGAGCGCCATTGTATCCTCATAAATACCTTCTTTTTGCGCCTGCTCGCGCCATGCGACAAAACTTCTGCGGTCGTACTCTTTCGCCCGCGCATCAATGCCTTCGCAATCAAAATTGCTGGTCAACACCTGATCCAATTCGCGGGCGTTTTCAGGTTTCTCGTGGACGAGATCCGTGGTTTCGTCGGGGTCGTCCTTGAGATTGAAGAGTTCGGATTCAAAACCCGTGTGCTTGACGTATTTCCAGTCGCCCTGGCGCAACATAAACGTGCCTGTGGCACAGCGATCACCGTGGTATTCGCACATCGCCCAATCGCGTTTGCGTGCCGTCCCCTCGACGAGTTGCGGAAATAGAGATTCGCCGTCTAGCGTATCGGGATATGCTGCATTATCCGCATAATCGTCATAGCGAATACGCGCCATATCCATAAATGTGGGATATAGATCAACGAGAGAAACGGGCGTATCGACGACAACGCCTTTTTGCACATCGGGACCGCGAATAATGAGAGGAACGTGGGATGATGCCTCGTACATCGAACGCTTGAGAATCTGATTTTGATCGCCAGCCATTTCGCCGTGATCGCTCGAAAAAATGACATACGTATTATCGCGCAACCCCAGATCATCGACGGTCTGAAGCACCCGACCGACCATCTCATCGAGCGCGGCGATCATCGCAAAGTACGTATGCCGAATCTCTCGAACAATATTCTCAGAGAACTGTTTATCGCAATTTTTGGTCACGCGCTGGTAAGCAATAGCTTCATTGTGCGTATCTTCGAGCGGCATCAACGTTGGCGGAATATCGACATTATCCGCATCGATCAATGGCATGTGGCGTTTCTCAGCAGTAAATGCGGGATGCACCAATCCCGTAGTGAGATAAAGCCAAAAAGGCCGGTCACTCCTCGCGTATTGATGCAGTTGATCAACAGCCTGATACGTCCGGTCCCAATCGCGCCCATTGGCCTTGCCATCATCTACAACTTGCGGCAAGATCGTGCGACACAAAGGCCGGCGAATATTGGCCGCACGCGTCCACGAGCCAATGCGATCGCGAATAGAGTGTTTGCCATAGGCGTAGTCTATAGGACCGATGGCAGAGGTCTGGTAGCCCGCGCTCTCAAATGTATTTTGGTACGTGGGCACATTCTCGTGCAACCCTTCGTGATTATTCCAACAATCGTAATAATTGGGATATTTTCCACTCCACATGCTCGCCCGCGACGGATTGCACACCGGACAATTGGTGTACGCATTGGTGAACAGAACCCCATCACTGGCGAGGCGATCCATATTGGGCGTGGCATTTTGCATGGCGGGATGGCCCATACAGCCCATCTTTCGCCCATCCATGCTCTCGGCGTGAATAAAAACGATATTCGGTTGAGAAGGCATTAGCAGTTTCCTATTATAGGTGTGTACTTGCGCTAAACGATTTTCAATTTTTTGTCCCTACTACACCTCTACCACACGCCCTGTTTGAGCCGCTTTGTGAATGGCAAAAACAACGCGCAGTGCCTGGAGGCCATCTTCGCTGTGCCGATCGGCGTAAGGGGCATCGGATTCGGGACGATTGCCTTTAATCATCTCGACAAAATGATCACTCGAATTGCCGTACTCCGGCAGGTTCTCCACGCGTTGCCAGCCATCCCTGCGCTTAATCGTGTAGAGGCGTTCGCGTTCCAGGCGATAACTCTGCTTGTCAGTATATATGTTGACTTCATCCTGATTTTCGTCGCAGGTCTTGATACAGAGCAGACTGGCACACAACCCCCCTTCAAATTCGAGACGCATATCGACCAGCGTTTCCTCTATATGCCCGGTCTCGTATTGAATTTTTCCCTCTACTCTGACCACGCGCTTGCCCGTGATCCACGGCAAAACATCTGTAATGTGAATCGTGCGCCGATGCAACATGCCCCCGTCTTCGATACCGCGCTTGACAGGACTTTGCCGCTGGACAGCCGTGAGCATTTGTGGGGTGACAGCCCCCGATGCAATTTGCCTGCGCACGTACTCAGTGCTGGACATAAAATGGCGTGTAAACGCCGTCATCAAAATGCAATTTTGCGACTTGCTCAACGCCACGAGTTCCTCGGCATCCTCCAAAGTCACTGTAATCGGTTTATCGACAATCGCCGGAATACCGTGCTCAAGTGCCAACTTGCAGGACGCGAAATGCGCCCGATTGGGCGTACTGACAAAAACCCCATCAATCAAATCCGGATCGAGCATATCGCGGTAATCCGTAAATACCCGACTATCCCGCAACCCCCTATTGCGCCCGTCCAAACACTCCTGAGAAATATCGCAAACCGCGGTAACCTCCACATCCGACCTCTTGAGCAAATTCGGAATATGATAGCCCGCACAAAAAGAGCCGAGACCAATAATACCAATTTTTACCTTCTCCATATCAATCCTTCCCCAGGCTCAACCAACCATCCACATCGGGGGCGAGTTCGCGCCAGTGGCTGGTAATCGCCTGCGCTTCTTCAAGGCCCATTTTGCTCCTGTCTTCATAAGATGCGGGCGCGCCCTTTTCAGTGAGATAATCCAGACAGCGAACCCACATTGCGCTCCATACATAGGCATTGTGTAATTCTGTTTCTGGAGCCGAGCGGCTGCGTGCAACAAAACCCGGTATAAACGGACGACCAGAGGGTTGCCCAATAGGCAAATAACGGAAATTATAAGCCCAGCGATAATCTTCACGACTCGTGTTGGGCGTAGAACTGTGCATCACTTTATTATCTAAAAAAACAATATCTCCAGGCTCAACGGGCAGAGTAATTCCCTGCGCATCGAGATCTTCTGGAAAAGGATGGTATTTGACGCCTTCTTTGTGACTGCCGGGAATGACCACCAAGCAGCCATTTTCTTTGGTCGCATGGGTAATCGGAATCCACGCATTGATAATCTCGCTCTCATGAGAATCTCTCAGGCCCGAACCGGCGTCCATGTGCCATCCTGTTTTGCCCACCTGAAATGTATAAAACCCTTCCTTTGATAGATCTGCACCCACAGACTCTGCCACCTGATCTGCCAGCTTGAGATGATCGGGCGCGAGTTTGAGATTAAAATGGTAAATCGGCGACGCAGCTATCTCCGGCCCGATAAGAACTTCCAAAACATCTAAGACTTTTGGATGGCGCATAAGAGCAAACATTTCGGGAATCCGCGCATCTGGCAGGTCTCTGCGCCACTGAAAAGTCGAAACAAAGATATTCAGCACGGGATCGAGATGGTGCAAAACCGTTCCCCGACTGGCTCCGAGCGACATCGCAAACCGCTCGGGCAAAGACATCTCATCAAATCTATCCAGTGCCTCAGAATCAGTCTCAACCAGATAAATCCGCGCTAGCGCATCAAGGAGCGCAGAATAGGCTTTTTGCAACGGATAAATGTCCTGCTCGGGATTGAGCACATCTTTGACAACGAGGTATCCCTCTTCTACGTATTGTTCTTTTAATGACGACATATATGGTCTCCTGTTGTTGATCAGTCGCGTGAGGAAATTGACTACTTATTAAAAGCCCAGCGCAATGCCTCAGTAGATTCATCGGTCGCCGCGTCAATTTCAGCAACCGGAGTTTCAGTTGGCAACATATAAAACGCATGCGTCATACCAATATACCGCCGTGTGACAGTGTCAACACCTGCGGCTTTTAAGGCCTGGCCATAATCTTCAGCCTCATCGCGGAGAGGGTCAAATTCAGCGGTCATAACCAGCGCGGGCGGCAAGCCAGACAGATCAGAAGCGCAAATGGGCGCGACATCGGGATGGTTGCGGTCTGCGATATTGGGAACATAACAATCCCAGAACCACTTCATCGCACTGGCCGTGAGCAAATACCCTTCGGCATTATCAGAATAAGAGGTACGATCAAAATTTGCCTCAATAACGGGATAAACGAGCAATTGAAAAACGAGATTTAATCCCGCATCTCGGGCGCGAAGAGCGACACAGGCGGCCAGATTGCCCCCGGCACTATCGCCAGCCACGGCAATGTGGGACGGATCAACCCCCAATTCATCCGCTGAAGACGCCGCCCATAACGTAGCGGCAAAACAATCGTCAATTGCACCAGGGAAAGGCGTTTCTGGCGCACGGCGGTAATCGACCGAAACGACAACACACCCCACATCATGCGCGAGTTTTCTGCATTTAAACTCCCCAGTATCCAGATCGCCCAGCACCCATCCCCCGCCGTGAAACCACATGAGAAGCGGCAATTCTTGATCTTCATTGGGGCGATAAATGCGAATGGGGATCTCCCCCGTTTCACCTGAAATAGCGCTATCTTCCACATGATAAATAGGCGGCAACATATCATCTGGCATTTTGCGCGAATCGTTAAAAGTTCTTGCGGCTGCCACCCCTCCGCTGTGCAAATCAGTCAGACCATCCTCGTGCATCGCGTTTTCAAATGTCTGTACGAATTTCTGTATTTCCGGATGCGGTTGGCTCATAGTTATATCCCTCACTCCGGCATTGGAACGGGTCTCGCATCTTCTGTGCGAATACTCCAATCCGCCAATTTTAATTGTAAATCTGCGATGATATCGCGGTGGCCGGCATTATCCATCACATTGTACAATTCCCACGGATCGTTTACCAGATCGTACAACTCATCCAGATCCCCCATCTGATCATGCACGTACTTCCATTCGGCAGTACGCACCATCTTGCGGCGCCCTTCAGCCTCGCGCCATTGCAAAGACTGTGCAATAGCCCGCCGCCCCCAGGGCTTCTCAAACTGTTCCAAATCCGCCATTGTAAATGCCGGTCCACCTGCGCCGTATTCTGAAAACGCCGCATCTCTCGGTGCGGTATCCGTAACCGTGGGCAACCCCTCCCCGTGCATAGAACGCGGCACATCGTGCCCCTGCAATTGCAAAATCGTCGGCACAATATCGATCAAATTGACACAACTCTCATCCACCACACCCTGCGGAATCTGCCCCGGCCACGACACGATAAGCGGCACGCGCGTCAGACAATCGTAAAACGCGCCACCCTTGGCGATCTGCGCGTGTTCGCCCGAAAAATCGCCGTGATCGGCACAAAAAATCACAATCGTATTTTCGCGCAAATTGAGCCGATCCAGCGCATCCAAAATCCGCCCCACGCCATCGTCCAAAAAACGCACCATCCCGTGATACACCCCCACGCAACCCTTTACGTCTTCAATCGGATCCTCTTCCACCCCAATCATCGCATGCAATACCCGGTTGCGTTCGGGTGCTGTACCATCGCTATACTCATCCACTCGCCAGGGTGGCATCACCACATTATCGGGTGCAATCGCATACCGCTCGGGACATTCATACGGCGTATGAGGATCGGGAATGGAAACCCACAGCGCGAACGGATCATTGCCAAATTGCTCCAAAAACCGCACAGTCTGTCCCGCCACCAAACCGGTCGAATAATCCTCCAGCGGAAAATCGCTAACCGAGTATGAAAACTGCGGACTAATATCCGGCAAATTCCTTCTCACCGCATGTGCTGCATCAATCGACTCACGAGACCGAAACCAATCCATCCCCTTTGTCGCGGCATCTCTGGGCAATCCGCCATGTCCGATCTCACACCACACATCGAACAAATCGAGATCGCTTTTTTCCTCAAAACAGTGATTTTTCCCAATCAGACCACACCGATACCCCGCCGCTTTCCACAGCTTAAACGCATGCGTGGCATCCCCAGGCATCAGCGTCTGATTTCGCCGCCCACCGTGCGAATGCGGAAATTGCGAAGTCCAAAACGAAATGCGACACGGCACACACAGCGGATGCGGCGTAACCGCGTGTTTGAACAACACGCCCTCATTCGCCATCCGCTCTAACGACGGCGTCTGACAAAACGCACTGCCGTATAAATGGCTCGCCGTTGCCTTCATCTGATCGCTCATAATAACGATTATATTGGGTTGGTTCATACATCCTCTCCTGCGAATTTGCGAATCAACGAATCAACGAATCCCACCCATCCTCCCAAAATCAGTATGTATTGCCATTCGTCTATTCATCTATTCGTCTATTCGTCTATTCGTCTATTCGTCTATTCGTCCACCATCACTGGTTCACCACTCTCGGCACTGAGCTTCACCGCCTCAATCACAGCCATCGTATGCCGCACAGACCTGCCATTGGCATCGGGTACTTTTCCATTGAGACAACAATCTACAAATTCGGCAATCTGACTGGGCATCCCTACCCGCGAGGTCTCATCTATGGGCACTTCTTTGCCATTGACCATCAATTTCTGATTGGTCATCCAAATAGACCCTTCACTACCCATAATATACGTATCATGTGCGCTGGTGTGCGTCACCACAGTTTGCGTCAGCACACTCACTGTACCATCTTTGTGATTCATAATCGTCGAATAAGAATCCTTTTGCCCTGCGTACCGCTCTGCGCTTTCACTGCCCTGCGAATATACCTTAACCACGGGGGAATCGATATACCAGGGTAAAATATCGTATTCGTGCGGACCAAAACAATACAAAACACAAACACCGCCCAATTCTAAATCGAGATACCAGGATCGGTCCGGAGGATCAAAATTGCCGTATCGCCTGCGGATCATGTGCCCGACCTCGCCAATTGCACCCTCCTGAATCAGCGCCTTCACCCTCAAATTCACGGGAAAGTGCCGCATCACCTGCCCGACCATCAGCACCACACCGGCATCTTCACACGCCGCAATCATGCGATCGCATTCGGCTACAGACAGTGCCATTGGCTTTTCAACCAGCACATGTTTTCCAGCACGCGCTGCGGCAATCACCTGCTCGGCGTGTACTTTGTGGATCGAACACACATGTACGGCCTCCACTTCGGGATCACTCAATAAATCCTCCAACACCCCATAAGCGCGGGCATTGTGCTCAGTCGCAAGAGCCTCTGCCCGACTGGGGTCAATATCCATAACCGCCGCCAGACGAATATTCTCATTCGCCGCAATACCGCGTGCATGTCCCCCCGCATTCGAACCTGCACCAATCAGCCCAACAGATAAAATGTCCTTCATCATGTCCCCCTGAGATTTGTGCCACTAATTTTAGTTGCTCGTGCAATGGCTTTTGTTTTCTTTATTATTCTCTCACAAAGGAGCAATTTATGAACCCCGTAAAATTTGGCATTGTTGGCATTGGCGGTTTTGGCCAAACACACGTACGCTCTGTCGAAGCACTCGAACGAAAAGGACGCGCACGCCTTGATGCCGCCGTTGTTATTGACCCGGAAAATCATCCCGAAAAACTCGCCGAATTTAAAACCCGCAAAGTCCGCGTTTACGACACTTATGACGACCTCCTCAGCGCAGGAGGCATAGACTACGTCACCCTGCCTATTGGCATTCACTATCACGTCCCCTATTCCGTTGCAGCGCTCGAAGCGGGATTCAATGTTATCTGTGAAAAACCACTATCAGCCACGGTACAGGACGCCAACCACTTAATAAATATAAAAAACAAAACGGGCAAAATCGCGCTCATCGGATATCAATCGATCTACGCACCCAGTATCCAGACCATCAAAACCCGCTTGTTGGATGGGCGGCTGGGAAAGTTGCACGCCATTCGCATCAAAGGCGGATGGCCGCGCAACAACCTGTATTACAACCGCAATACCTGGGCAGGACGACTCACACTTGACGACGGCACATGGGTTCTCGACAGCCCAATCAACAACGCCATGGCGCACGACCTCAACAATGCCATGTACCTGTGCGGCGCAACCCATCACGAATCGGCCATGCCCGAGACCGTACAGGCCGAACTCTATCGCGCACGCGATATCCAGACACTCGACACAGCCGTACTCCGCATTTTGGCAAATGGCGTTGACGTCCTCATCGGCCTCTCCCATTCCACACATGAAAACTTCAACCCCTTCATGCAACTCCAATGCGAGCGTGGAACAGTCGAATGGAGCCGTCCAGGTTCAATTATTCGCTATAACGACGGCAGCACAGAATCCTTTGAAGAGCACGACTTGCGCGATCACCACGGCCCGTTTCACAACGCCATCGACGTAATGCAAAATAACGCCACCCCCCTGTGCCCGCCAGAAGTCGCACGCGCACAAACCCTGTGCGTCAATGGCGCACACGAAAGCTGCCCCAATATCGTCACAGTTGATCGCAGTGAAATTAAAGGCGTCAAACGCGATGGCGCGACCTTCCACATCATCAAGGGCCTGGACAACCTGTTAGACCACAGCTTTCACACCGGCAAACTCTTCTCGGAACTCGGCGTCAGTTGGGCAATCTCAACGCAGCCTTATGACATGGCGAACTACAATCACTATCCTCACGGAGACAAATAATTCAAAAACCATGCCAACGTCCGCCTCGCACTATCGCGGCGATTTTTCTCTTTCCGAAACCCATGACCCTCACCCGGATACACCACAAGGCCCACCGGCACCCCCAGTGCTTCCAGTGCGCGACAAGTGACTTTGGACTCCGACAGCGGACAGATCGGATCCTGGTCGCCGTGCAACAACAGAAGCGGCGTGCGAATTGCGCCCAAATTGGGAAACACATCGCCCCCGCGCGTACGCTCTGTAATCGGCCACGATAGCGGTTCCAAATACTCTGTCTCATAGGTAAAATCACCCGTCTCCAGGGTCATCCGCCGGTTGTCGATAAAACCGAAAAGCGCGACACCCGCCTGAAATCGATCCGTCACAGATAGTGCCCGCAAAGTCATATATCCCCCGTAAGACGCCCCGAAAATACCCACCCGATTTTTTATTGCAAGACCCTCTTCAACCAAAAAATCAACACCCGAAATAATATCCTCGAGATCGGCCCGCCCCTGGCATCCGATATTGCTCCGCGCGAAATCATCTCCAAAACCCAGAGACCCCCGAAATGCCGGACGAAAAACCCGGTAGCCCGCCCGCAACAAGTGGCGATATCGGACCGCCTCACTGCGCACATTCTCCACCGGCGCGGCAGGTCCCCCGTGTGCCGAAACCAGCAACGGGGCAGAGCCTCTGAGGCCATCTGCTTCGTAGAGTACCCCCTCAATCTCCATGCCGTCGGGAGCTTCCCACTCCATTTCTAAAACGCGCAAATCTTCGTAATTCGCTGGCTGAGGCAAGGGCACCCGGCGCGTTCCTGTCCAAATAGCGGGGAATCGCTCTGCATCTTCGGTTTCAAAAATAGCCAGGCCATCGGGCATCCACACAATATCTGATACCGCATCCAGATCACCAAATGTCCCCTCTGGTATCCCGTCCAGAGCCAGCACTTCCGTCTGCGTTTCCAAACCCTCTACAAACGATACCCAGGCGGTCTTTTCGCGGGGTCCCCAGCCAAAGCGCGCAATACAACGCCCACCCTCTGTGAGATTCACCCGTTCGCTGCCATCCCAGGACAACCACCACAAATCCGTATGCGTTGTAATGGGATACACCGCCTCGTGATTGGCTTCGTAAAGCAGCGCAGAGCCATCCGAAGCCATCACCGCGCGCCCGGCTTTGCCCGCGCCCTCGGTCAACTTTCGCACCTCATTTGTATTCAAATCAAAGCCGTAAAACTCTCCCCGCTGCGCTTCTTCGGGAATCACATTGAGGGATTCCCGCCACGCGATTCGACGGCCATATCGACACATACTCAGGTTCCCACATCCTTCTGGCACATCGGCAAGATCGTGCCACCCTTCAATTGAAGCATATCGACACAGCGTGACCTTTTCTCTCGGCGCAGGATAAAAATAAGGTGCTTTGGGATCCACAGATGCGCGGCGATCCACAAGCGCACCTACAACCAGGCCCCGTATGCCCCATTTGACATCATAGGAAATCGTCCCTTTGGGAATGGTGAGCAAACGCCCCTTTGTACCATCCAGATCAACCCGCCACAGCGCACCTTCAGATTCGACCAGCGCACAATTATCATCAGCCGGCCAAATTCGCGTCACAGAATCAAACACGGGTTCGAGCACAGCCCTCTCTGCGGTCAACTTGAACAAGGAGCCACTCAATATCACAAATAACACATCGGGACCAACGCGCACCATACCCTGAACGCGCTTGAGATCCAGAGCCGTATCTGTCAGACGATCTAAATGCGACGGCAATTTGACATCATCCAGCAACACATCCATAGCAACCCTTCCGACCAGAACTCCGTGCAGAATTCAATGAGACAAACAAATCGCCCCACAAGATAGTGTTAGACCCTGAGATACGCAACAGCATAAAAAACAAAATAATGCGACAGAAGGTAAACGGCGAGTAAGTAGCCATATAAAATTCCTTTTGGCCTTTTTTTAAAGCGAGCATATTTTGAATTCAACATGGATACAATTGGCTGCCACACACGTTTTCCCACAAAACGGGTAACTCCATAGTAGAGGAGATGATCATGCGCGTTTCTATACTTGTGTATTTCGTATCACTCTTATTCGTCAGCCCTGTATTTGCCGAAATAGATATTGATGTCGTATCTGAAAGTATTGTGCGGGTACGTGCGTACAAAAATAACAAAATAATAGCCGAAGGGAGCGGCTTTGTCGTCAATGCAGAGGGATATGTGTTGACAAATGCGCACCTTCTATCGGATGCAGACAGATTTGCTGTATTGGCCCTGAAGACCGGTGCCGAACTAACTGCACAGCAGATCTTTGCCAGTCGGGAAATGAACCTCGCCTTATTGCAAGCGCAGGGGCTGGGCCTACCGCCCCTCAACTTATCCGAACAAGGGGCCGATGTGGGTCGGATCGTGCAAACTCTGAAATGGATACCTCAGGATAGTATCCAGATTGCCCGCGGCACCATTGGTGCATACCAGGACGTACCGGGCAAAAACCCGGACGATCTCGTAGTGCATCTGCTACAACACAATGCCCTGGTAACATCCAACGCATTCGGTATGCCCCTGTTCAATGAATGTGGGGATGTCATCGCCATCAACCTCCCAAACCCGGAAAGCACTCGCTGGCCGTTTCGGAGAAATCCGGAACCCAGAGGAACGGTTTTTGCCTTGCGCAGTGGCGATATCATCACCGCGCTCAAAGATCGAGAAATTGCCCATACCGTAGAAGAACAACCCTGCTTGAGTGCGATTGAACGCGCACAAGCGCGGGAAGACAGCTTAAGACGGGCGCAGGCAAAAACGGATTCCCTGACACGAGCACGAGAAGACAGTTTAAGACAGGCGCGGGCAAAAACGGATTCCCTGACACAAGCACGAGAAGATTCGATAAAAAAGGCAGCACAGGAGACAGAAGACCGTCTCAAAGCAGAACAAAACCGTCTTAGAGCAGAACAGGATCGACTTAAAGCCCAACAAGCACAGACAGATTCTTTATCACAAGCACGAGAAGATAGCTTAAGACAGGTACAGGCAAAAACGGATTCCCTTAAAAAAGCAATAGAGGATAGTATCGCCAGACGCAAGGCAATACAGGATAGTATCATACAGGCGCAAGAAAAAACATCGCAACATTTGAAATGGGCAATCCTGTCCGGGGCTGTCCTTGATAATCCTTTTGCTCCTCGGCTGGTTCGTATTCGCACGCAGCAAAAAGGCGCAATTGCAGGGTGCATCCTCTCGAATAGGTGAAGTAGAACAAGAAGCTGAAGCCGCGCGACAAGCCGCAGCACGGACACCGCAGCCCGCGCCTTTCCGATGTCTATTAGAAGGCCAAGACAACACGGGCCAACCCTTTGTATTGAATATCCCGGCATTGGCCCTGTCTTCTGGTGCCACACTTGGAAGAAACCCTGCCAATTCGGAATTCATTATCGACCACGAATCCGTATCCCGTGAACACGTCAGGCTTTTGTATGCCGACGGAAATCTCTGTGCAGAGGATCTGGGTAGCACAAATGGCACCCGGATCAATGGAACCCCACTCAACCCGCGCGAACAGGTGGTGTTGCAAAACAACGATCAACTCGAATTGGGACCTGTTGTCTTTCAAGTGCGTCTGATTCCGGGGTAAAAATGCAACTGGTATGCAAATATTGGCGTCTTGCCGGTCTTTTTCTCGCATTTATGTTTTACGGGCATGATGCAGTCGCTGCGCCAGACTTTGATGCTCTTGAGAAGAGTGTTGTGCGTATTGTAACGCGGACAAATCAAGGAGTTGGTACGGGTACTGGCTTTGTGATCAACAATCAGGGTTATATCGCCACCAACGTACACGTTATTGCTGGTGGCAACGAGATCAAAGCAATCCCGACAAATTCCAAGACCGCGTACGATGTCAACGTGATTGCCCGATCAGATGAGCTCGACCTGGCAATCGTACAGGCACCGAGCATCAACCTTCCGCCGATCAGACTTTCACTTGCGCCATTGAAAGCAGGACAGAAGGTCTGGGCTATCGGTTATCCGGGTGGGGCCGATAGAGACGACAGCCCCGCTCGTAATCCAACTGTGCAGGATGGTGTTATTGGCAGAATTTTCTCAGGCGCGTGGCACAGACAAATGTTCAGGATTATTCAACACAATGCGCCTACGAATCCGGGTAACAGCGGTGGCCCTCTGGTAGATGACTGTGGGAGGGTGATTGGCGTGAATACGCAAGCGTCCCTCGTCGTGATTACCAGCCCATCCGATGGGGTAACGCGAGTACCTCACGCAGCGGGTATTTACTGGTCGTCTCATATAGAGGAATTGGTAAAGCTTTTTCCGAATCACAATATTCTTCAACCACCAGAGAAAGATCCGTGCTTACCGTCTGATGGTGCTAATACTGAGAAAACGGAAGAGGCACTTCAAGAGGCAGAAGAAGCGAAGCGTCAGGCAGAAGAAGCCAAACGCCGTGCAGAAGAAGCGAGCCAGCAATTGCTTATCTGGGGCATATTATTGGGCAGTTTGACATTGGCAGCCCTGTTGCTCGGCTTAAGAAAACCCCGGCAGCAGATCATCCGCGTCGCAGAACAGATGAGCCGACCTATCAGAAGGCGAGAACGCGATGGCGCAGTTCAACAACCATTAAAAAGACAACCATCAGAAAACCAACGCCCAACACATGGCCTGGTACTGGCCGGGTTTGACGATAATGGCAATCGCGTTCACATCGTGCTATCGCCAGAAAAATTAGCAGGGCAACGATCGGGAGTTTCACTGGGCAGGCATCCCGATCTGGTAGATGAAGTCATCCCAGATGAACAGGTATCCCGACGACATCTGAGAATCACAGTCCATGATGATCAATTTTATATCGAAGATCTGAATTCAAGCAATGGGACGTTTTTGAATCGCCATCGCTTATCTCCATTTCGCCCAGAACCGTTAGACTATGGTGCTACCATTGCGCTGGGTGGTCTGGAGGTCATGGTCTCAAAATTTTAACAGGAGTGCCCACAATGAAATCCCGCAACCGAGAACTGAACATCTTCAGCATGTCTGCACTCGATCTATTCGCCTCGGCAATGGGCGCGTTCATATTGATTGCTTTTGTCCTGTTTCCTTACTTTCCAAATACCGGCGATTCAGCAGAGCGAGTGGCAGAAGTCAGGGCACAGATCGAGCAAGTCCAGAATGAATTACAAGCCGTAAGAGGAGAATTGAGCGCGTGTGAAGATCAACAACGAGCGTCCGTATCGCGAGATGCTTTGGGTGCGTGCGAAAGCCGTAACCAGCAACTCGAATCACAACTCGCGTCGTGTGAAGATCAACAGCGGAGATCTGTACCGCAAAATGCCCTGGGCGAGTGCGAAAGTCGTAACCAGGATCTCGAGGCACAAATTGAGTCGTGCGAAGAGCGCGCGAAGAAGAAATTTCTATTAATCATTATGAGTTGGCGCACAAGCGATGATATTGATCTACACGTAGTTGATCCCGCTGGCCGGGAATTCTATTACCAACAGCCCTCATTTTCCGGTTCTCAGGCAAAGCTGGAAGAAGATAATACCAGCGGTCCAGGCAATGAAATATGGCTACACCCCATAGCTGAGGCTGGCACCTACAAAGTCTATTACAAATACTATAAGAATAAGAGTAACACCAACCGCGGTGTGAATATTCGGGGAGGTGTGCTGACCCCGGAAGGCCAAACCTCCCTCCGGCAGACGCGGCTTAGCACAGAGGGTGAGAAAAAGTTGGTAGCGACAATCAATGTGGATACCGAAGGTAATATGCGTATCACACACCCGTAGAGGATTTCAAAATGTCTAACTTTTCCACGTATAAAATCGGTCGCAATTCGGACATGGATATTCGCCTTGACGATCCCACAGTCTCGCGCATCCACGCCGAGTTGGTCGTGACTGCAAATGGAGAGTACTATCTGACGGATAGCGACAGCAGCGGCGGAAGTTATGTTGCGCGAAATGGCGAATGGATTCCCATCCGGCAGGAATTTATAGCCCCAACGGATGCGATTCTACTCGGTCGCTATCAGACCACAGCCCCCCAACTCATCGCTATGGTCGCTCGAGGAAATGATGACAATAAAAGCGATGACCATTCGGGTGAAGAGAGAACGCCTTTGCCAAAAGACGACTTACCCGAAGGACCGGTGCGTCGGAAAAAAGGAACAGGTGAAATCATTCAAAACGAGGACTAATATGACACAAGGACAAAATACAGAGACAAATCAACGCCTCATCGCATTTGGCGTCAGTACTGTTATCGGCGTTATCGCTATTGCGTTAATGACTATTGCTTTTACAAGCTCCGATTCAACACTATTGGGTGATTTCTTGCTTGACCGCCACACGAAAAGTTTTCCTTACCCGTTTACTATCCAGAACATCATGTGGCTTATGTTTTTCATTGGCTGTGGCGAGTTGTGGGGGCGATTTCATCAATCCAATCTGGAAGTGGCACAACTATCAAAGCAATACCTGCCAGAAGACGAAACGACCATGTTGCGGGCGCAAGACCTGGGTCTTCTCTATAAGAGAATGCGCCCGGTGGATGGAGAACGGACATTCTTTTTACAGCGCTTAACCATGCGCTGCATTTTGCAATTTCAGGGCAGCAGATCGGTCAGCCAGACCAATTCCCTATTAAATTCTTCTCTGGAGTTATTCCAGCACGAACTTGAACTCAAATACACCATGCTGCGGTATCTCGTATGGTTGATACCCACACTCGGCTTTATTGGCACAGTTGTGGGAATCGCTTTGGCTTTGAAGTATGCGGGAGGCGCAAGTACTCAGGACCCGAATTTGCTGGCAGAAATCACCGGACAATTGGGCGTTGCGTTTTACACGACCTTACTCGCTCTGATCCAATCGGCACTGTTGGTTTTTGCTCTGCATATCGTGCAGCAAAAAGAGGAAATGGCCCTGAACCAATCGGGGCAATACTGTTTGGATAATTTAATCAACCGTCTTTATGAAAAATAGGAGGATAGTGTTATGCCAGTTTACCGCGATCCCGATGGCAATATCGTAGAAGAAAAAACCAAACCGACGCCATCACCAAATGTCAAGCGTGATAAGAATACCCTACCACAACCCGATGGTGCGAACAGACCGCCAGTGCCACCGGGCGGCGGTCAAGGCTCAGGAGGGGGACGTTTAGAGGAACCCACAAAGCCAATAGAACAACAGCCTAAAGCACCGGGAGGTGCTGGACGAGCCTCAGGTTCCTATGAAGAAGAACGCACGCGTCTAAATACAGGTGGTCGTACCAGCTCAAATCGCCCGCAATCTGCGGAAGAACGCGAGGAAAAAACCGATGGCATGGATGACCCCGTTGTTGGCTGGTTGGCCATTGTCGAAGGACCGGGCAAAGGACGTGCCCTGCAATTGGGCTATGGTTCCAATCCCATTGGGCGCGGGGAAACCGCCCGTGTAAAACTCAATTTTGGCGATAACCAAATCTCGCGTGGCGGACATGCGATTGTCACCTACGATCCCCGCGGCAGGAAATTTTATGTGCAGCATGGCGGCGGTACCAACCTGACCTACCTCAACGACGAGCCCGTACTCACTCCGGCTGAACTCCCCGCGCTGAGTCATATTAGCATCGGCAATACGATTCTTCGCCACACCCCCTCAATGCCCTGCCCCAGGGCTATCGGCTTCAGGAATACGAACTCGTGCGCGTGCTCGGATTCGGCGGCTTCGGCATGACCTATCTCGGCTTTGACCACAATCTGGACAAAGCCGTTGCCATTAAGGAATACTTGCCCTCTGATATAGCCACACGCACAGGCGATAACAGCGTCGCTCCGCAAGCGAGCCAGTTTCGAGATGATTTTGAGTGGGGCCTGGATCGTTTCTTAGACGAAGCGCGTACCTTAGCCCGGTTTGATCATCGGCACATCATTAAAGTACATCGCTATTTCCAAGCACACGGCACGGCGTATATCGTGATGGAATACGCCGAGGGCGAGACCTTATCATCATTTCTGCAAAGCAGAGGGACGCTGAGCGAAGCCGAACTCGAAGACATTGTGTATCCAATTTTGGATGGTCTGGAAGTCGTGCATAGAGCAGATTTTTTGCATCGAGACATCAAGCCTGGCAATATCATCATCCGCGCCGAGGACCATTCGCCCGTCTTGCTGGACTTTGGTGCAGCACGTCAGGCAATAGGATCCAGGAGCCGTTCGGTTACATCGATCATCACGCCGGGATACGCACCAATAGAGCAGTATTCAACGCGAGATGATCAGGGACCCTGGACAGATATTTATGCATTGGGGGCTGTGTGCTACCAGGCATTGACTGGTCAAGTGCCAGATGATGCGACAGATCGGATGCGAAATGATCCTTTGATTCCCGTATCTGCGCGCTGTGCGGGTCAAGCGAGTGCGGGATTTTTATCTGCGATAGATAGTGCGTTACAGGTAAACGAGGAGGATCGCCCCCAAAGTATTGCTGAATGGCGTGTTATGCTGGAAGATGAAGAACCACCTCCACCACCTCCATCATCAGAAAAGTCCGGAGGCAAGTTATTTGCAGCAATATTCTGCATAGTGGCTTTGTTGATCGGAGGCGTGTCTTATTATCAATACGCGTATCTCCCCACTCAGCGTCGTCAAGCGCAGGAAGCAGCAAAGGCAGAGGTCGCGCAGGAACGTGAAAAAAAGATATCCGATCTGTTGTCTGCTGCTACTGAGGACATGTCTCGAGATCGTCTGACGAGTCCTGCTGGTGCGAACGCGTGGGAGAAGTATCAGGCGGTATTGGCATTGGAGCCTGGTCACAAGATAGCGAGTGCGGGTCTGGATCGTATAATTGATCGTTACGTATCGAAATTTGAAGCATCGTTGCGTAGTAAGGATTTTGCCGAGGCCGAAGGGTATGTGTCTCGTATCCAGAGTGTCTATGCGGATGCACCGATGTTGTCGGAACTGGCAGATCGTTTGTCTGTGGCGCAAGAGGCCGATCGTCAGCGTCGAGAGGCGGAAGCAGCACGACATCGTCAGGCAGCAGCGGAGGCAGAGCGTCTTCGTCAGTCAAAGATTGCGAGATATGAGGGAAAGTTTGAGGAAGCGATGAACCGCAATAATGTCGCTATGGCAGATAGGTATGTGGATTCGCTGCGTGTGGTGAATGCGCCTGGGTCTTTGTTGTCGGCCCTAACAGATCGTTTGTCAGCGACAGAGCAGCGCGTAGGGAGGCGATTCAAGGACTGTGCGGACTGTCCAGAGATGGTGGTGGTGCCGTCGGGATCGTTCATGATGGGTTCTCCCGGTAGCGAGGAGGGCCGTCAAGACAATGAGGGGCCTCGTCATCGCGTGAATATAGGTTATCCTCTGGCCGTGGGTGTGTATGAGGTGACGCGAAGAGAGTTTTCCAAATTTGTTTCAGATACGGGGTACAACGCGGGAAATTGTCATGTTTGGAATAGTTCCTCCGAAAAATGGGAGGCTCAGAGCGGGCTAAGTTGGCGTAATCCTGATTATACTCAGACGGATAGCCACCCTGTGGTGTGTGTGAGTTGGAAGGATGCGCAGTCTTATGTGCGTTGGTTATCTGAAAAGACGGGTCACCGGTATAGCTTACTGAGCGAGTCAGAATGGGAGTATGTGGCACGAGCGGGAACGGATACGCCCTTTTATTTTGGGTCAACAATATCGACTGATCAGGCGAATTACAATGGGGATTATATCTACGGCGGGGGTCGTAAAGGTGTGGATAGAGGGAAGACCGTATCAGTGGGAAGTTTCCGTGCGAATGGTTGGGGCGTTTACGATATGCACGGGAATGTATGGGAGAGGGTTCAGGACTGTTGGAATGATAGCTATGTTGGCATCCCAGTAGATGGTTCTTCGTGGGAGTCTGGGGACTGCGGTAAGCGCGTTAGGCGTGGTGGTTCGTGGGGCTACGAACCGAGGTACTTGCGTTTTGCGTCTCGCAGCTGGAGTTCCACCGATTTCCGGGACAACTACAACGGTTTTCGAGTTGTCCGGCGATTTTAACTTCTGCGTTTTTATTTTTTAGAAAAGGAGAGAGGCTTGACCAGATCAATTTTTCTATTCACACTGATGATTGCTACTGTAGCTTCTGCCAACGCTCAGAACCTTGAGTTTATGGGTTTCAACGTACGAGATGAACAAAACGTATGGACCTATTCAGTGATATGCCCACAAATGGACAATTCATTGGTCGTTGAGCTTAAGATCCCCAGATCCGCATACGTCAAGCAAGCACCACGGACAACGGAATACTCACTGGAAAAAAGGATCGTGACCTCAACGGAGAAAGACTCACTGACAGAGAGGATTGTGATCTCAACGGAGAAAGACTCGCTGACAGAGAAAAAAAGCGTAACACCCAAAATAGAATACTCACTACGACAGAAGCGATTAAAAGATGGGACCCTACAACTTCAGATCAAATTCCTACCAACTGACAATGCAGACAAAAAGTTTAACTTCGAAGTCATAGCTCCGAAGAATGCGACAAAGAATGGTGAAATCGCCTGGACTATCGAAGCAAGCCCTAAAAACATCGAAGGTATGGCTCCCGGCCCAGTCGCCTCAAATGATCCCATTATTCGTCCCGTTCTTGGGGTGGGCGGGAGTTGGAGATTCAGGGGGAAGGACTTTAAGGTGGAGAATGATGCAGTGTTAATCAAATATGATGGCTATTTCCAGCCCTCTCTAAATACTGGCTTCCTGCTGAATTGCTTTAATTCCTTGGACTTATTGCTATCCTTAGAGTTTGGAGTCGATAGCTCGAAAATCATAGATGGTTTCGTTGGTGGCTTTACATTCCGTATCCCTCGGTTTCCTGAAATTTTTTTGGGGGTCTCGATGCGTACCGAGCAAAAATTAAGGTCTGGATTCGAGGAAGCAGCGAAAGAGTTAGTGGCGGACATAGATGAGAAGGTACTAGAAAAACGATCAGTCGAGAACACGAGCCGCGATAGCATCAACTATTATAAAGCGATCAAGTGGAATTTTGATCGCTTCAAGGAATTGAATGAACCTGAGGACTACGACGGATTCCCGACCTTCGATCCCAGGGATGGAAGCCCAATTTTCTACGGTACGCCTCTGATTGATCACACAAATTGGGCCTTTGTGTGTGGGATTGCATTGCCTATCGACATCGGCAATTGGATTCCAAATTTGATTGGAAAGATAGTCGGCTGATAGGCTGAGGTGTCCCTGAGGTAAAATTTGATAAGGATTAAGGAGAAACATCATGCGGGATGTAATTAGGAGCATTTTCATTGTCGTTTTGTTGGGAGTTTTCACGATTGTATCAGCCGAACTTTCGCCGGAGATTATAGCGGATAAATACCAGCTTCAGGTAAAACAACTACTTGCCCAAAAAGACTATGGGAATGCTCTCTATATGATGAATAAGATCAACGCTCTGCAAAAAGAGCGAAATTTTACGTTATCTGACGAGTTCTACTTTGAATATGCCCGAGTTGCCTTTTCAGCAGGCTTTATCCAGACCGCGATTGACTCAATAAATAAATATTTAGCGACAGCGGGGAAGAATGGCGGATCCTATGAGAAGGCACTGGCGTTGTTGGTCAAGGCTGAGCAGATGTTTATTGGTCCGAAGATGGTGGTGATTCCGCCGGGGCGTTTTCGGATGGGTTGTGTGTCGAATATAGGCTGCGAGAAAGACGAGAAACCGGTGCAGGAGGTGCGGATAGGATCGTTTGCGCTATCGAAATACGAGGTAACGTTTGAGGAGTATGATCACTTTACAGATGCGACTGGGCGCGAAAGTGCGAATGATGAAGACTGGGAGCGTGGTCGGCGTCCTGTGATCAACGTCTCGTGGGATGATGCGGTGGCATATACGCAGTGGCTGTCGTTCAAGACGGGCAAAGGCTATCGTTTGCCGAGTGAGGCGGAGTGGGAGTATGCGGCGCGTACTGGCTCAGTGACAAAGTATAACTGGGGGGATAAGATTGATCATAACCGTGCTAATTGCAAGAACTGCGGTAGTCAGTGGGATAATCAAAAGACAGCCCCAGTGGGCTCGTTCGAGGCTAATGGTTGGGGTCTTCACGACATGCACGGTAACGTGCAGGAATGGGTGCAGGATTGCTGGAGAGACAATTACAAGGAATCATCCGTGGACGGATATGCCTGGGAGTCTAAGGACTGTGGTCAGCATGTGGTACGCGGCGGTTCGTGGAATAGTAATCAGAGTGACCTGCGGTCGGCCAATCGCGACACTCTCAAACCCGTAAAACGGAACAGCCTTACAGGTTTTCGCGTTGCCCGCACTCTCGTCGGCTCAAACGGACAGCACTAAGGTATTGCCGAGAGTGCAACGGGGCGTCCAGGGATGGTCCTGATGAGGTGGGGGTGGTGTCCCTTTTGCCCTGCCCTTGTAGGGAAGGGACACCACTAATCTTTGCAGTACAGAACAACGCTCACCGGATACGTCTTTGCTATGAACTCAGGGTTAGCTCCTGGAGATATAAGTTCCGCGCACGATCAGTGAGTGACACGGCATCGAAACCGCTGGGAAGAAAAGCAAATTTCGCAGGTTCGTCATCTGCTAAAATAAAAAATTCTCGATGGTCTTTGATGATTTGGGTTACCGTTTCAGAAGGAATTTCGAGATCTCGCGCTATGCCCCCTGGCGTGCGCCAATCACCCCTTGAATGATAGAGCACTTTGACAATATCCTTTATCGTTCTTCGTTCATTTTGATCCATTTTCTTCCTCTATGCTTACAGGAGAATTTTTCAGAATTTGTCCAATGAGCATTTCATCATGATGTCAGCCACCTCACTGCATCGAGGTCAGGTTTGACGATTGTACGGTGTCCAACAATTCGTAGTCTTGAGCAGTTGCCCGCGCTTCCAAGGGAACATTGACTAGCTCACCACTAATTGACACGCGTAGCGACGTAGGAACACGCGCTGCTTCTCTATCTGTTCGTGTCTCCACCAAGACTCGCACCCCTTGTCCATCAAGGGGGATCGATAACTGTGCATCCGCATTGTCGATTTCAGCCAAAATTCTTGCTGGTCTCGCCGTCAGTAAATCCTGAAGTTCGCTAAATGTCGCTCGTCTCATTATGTACCTCCTTCAACCAGTAACCACATCCAGGTTTAACCCTGTAGCAGTGCACAATTCATTAATTACGTCCGCGGTATATTTCCCGACGTCAGAAATTGAATCGGCACAAAGCCATCCAATTTTCCGATTTTCGCCTGCGCGCCCAGTGAGACGATATTTGGCATTGAACGTAATTCAAGACTCGTCAAGTCGAGTGTCCCGGGTTGAACAACCATGTCTCCGATACCCGCCATATTCGATCCATCAATGACGTGGTTGTTCGAGACCACATAATGATTAGGCTCGTCATTATCGTCACGCATATAAAAACCCGCCGTGCCCACGCCCAGTCCAGACAGATAGCTATCTACCTTTCCCTTTCATTGGGAATCGAGCACTCATTTTGGGCAGCCCAGCGACGTGCCTCTTTATAAAAATCCTCAAAGGAACCCGAACCCTCAATCCACTCCCTCAAGGAGGCTTGCGCGACATAATTGCAAATACGCGCTTTTGCATCCTGTTTCTTATCCCGTTGTGTCAACCCAAAACGCCGTTTAATAAAATTTGATTTAGAAGGGTTATCTGTGGGAATATCCTCCTCCTGGCATTTCAGTTCACGGGCGAGTGCTTCTTGGTCAATCGCCAGCCAGCATTCAATATTTTCCTCAGCCACACCAAAAAGGGTCAAATGCTGACAGTCTGCGGGAATTTTTTTTCTTTCAGCTTGTTTTACCCTCTGCCAGCGATTCGCATCGGCATCTGTTAAAACAACAATAACATCACACCTTTTATCGCTTTTCAAATCCATCAGGGAATTAGCAATCTCCCGCCTGAAAGATTCCTTTGAAGCACCCCGGAACTGTCCCTCCGCCAATTCCGCATCGGGACACCAGCGTTTCCTGAGTCCCCAGACAACTGCCTCATCTGCATCTCCCTGCACATAATACCCAATCTTCATCCCAACATCTCCCGAAAATGCTGCTCTCCCAATGGAAAATGTTCAAGGCGTGTCTTCACCTCATCAATATCCGGTTGCGTAATTGAGGTGTGCTGTTCGTCACGATTAAGTACAAAAATCCCGTCCAAATACTTGTCAAAAAGATCGATAAAATAAGGCGCGTGCGAGGTAAAAATGATCTGCGGTCCCTGAGATTGATCAACCATTTCGAGTAGCGTTTTTAGAAAACCGACATAAATGCCATTTTCAGGCTCCTCAATCATGAGCAATGGACGCGAATCCATTATCCGTTGTGATTGAATTAATAAGACATAAGACAGAGCCAAAAATCGAAGTGTCCCATTTGAGGCTTTCCAGAAGGGCAATGTATATCTCTCAGAATCTTCAAAAAGCATACCTACGACACTTTCTGAGACAACGGAAAAATTGATAAACTCAATTTTCGGCTCAATCACTTGCATGACTTTCACCAGCTTGCGATAATCCCGTTCATTGGAGGTCTTTAACCAGTAGAGCACAGATGCGAGATTGCTCCCATCTGTACTGAGAACAAATTCATTGGGCTTATAGTCCGATTCCCTCATAGCAGCAGGCGACAAATCGTAACAAACCCAATTGCCTAAATAGCGTTTGAAATGATTAGCTCGTGCATTGGTTTCCCCATCATAGAGACGCTGCAACATTGTTGTATCTACAGGAGCACTCTTTTTCTCATAATTATCCCTGCCATCAATAAAATCTTTCTCATGCAAAACCCTAATCCTGCCGGAGATATTTTCGAGTAAAATGATTTTGTCAAATTTTCCACCCGTAACGGTTAAGACCTCTCGATCAACTTTTACTATTGGTTCTCCAATTATTTTTCCTTCTCCAATACTGTACCTCGGCGGCGAGATGGTCAGTTCATACTCAAAGATCAAAGCCGCCTCTTCATAGGGCACTTCTGCCCGGACATAAAAATCTATAGTGGATTTATCAAATGCGAAATTGGTCATACCAAACCGTCCACCTGCAACTTGTTCCGCACACTCATTGAGCGGGAAAATTGAACTACACCCCACAAACTGCAAAGCCTGACAGAGGTTTGTCTTACCAGAATTGTTCTTACCAAGAAGCAGATTGATTTCCTGCGGCTTAAATACAATGTTAATCAAAGACTTAAAATTATCGACGCGAAATTCCTGTAACATTGCACGCCTCCTCGACAAACAGATGCTAAACGGGATATACTTCAATAAATACTAACATAAAACTTGTTTGGGTCAACGTCAATTTTTTTAACTTGACTAACAGAAATACTTTGCCATACCTGTGTCCCCTTTCCGGCTCAGCTATGACGGTTTTCGGATTGCCCGGAGATTTTAACTCTTTACCTCATACGCAAGAATGCCGTTGCAAACCCCTGTTTTTTCGAGTAAATTGCAGATAACTGCAAATGTCGAAAGAAAA
The DNA here is from genome assembly GCA_965205975.1 of Candidatus Latescibacterota bacterium. Taxonomy (GTDB): domain Bacteria; phylum Latescibacterota; class UBA2968; order UBA2968; family UBA2968; genus VXRD01. The sequence goes on along the minus strand of OZ242195.1, from coordinate 1,177,325 downwards.
AGGTGCATCATAATGACCAGACGCAGACTGCCCATCGGCATTCAGACCTTCCGCAAAATCCGGGAAGAAAACTTTTACTATGTCGATAAAACGGCCTACATACGGCGACTGATGGACGAGGGCACGCACTATTTTTTATCGCGTCCGAGACGCTTTGGCAAAAGCCTGTTTCTGGACACGCTGAAAGAACTGTTTGAGGGCAATGAACCGCTGTTTGAAGGGCTGTACATCCACGACCAGTGGGACTGGTCTATTCGCTATCCTGTACTGTGCCTCGACTTTGGCAGGGGCAATTTCAAAGAAGCGGGCTACCTGCAGGCGAATGTGATGGAACAACTCGCGGCCATAGAACGTCGGGCGAAAATCGTTTCCGAATACACCACAGCCCCCGGACGCTTCGCATCTATTTTGGAAATCCTTCACGAAAAAGCAGGACAACGCGTTGTCGTTCTGGTTGATGAATACGACAAGCCAATACTCGATGCTCTGGAAGAACCGGAGATTGCGCGCGACAACCGCGACTTTCTGCGCGGTCTGTATTCGACGATCAAGTCCAATGATGCCTATATCAAGTTCACATTTCTCACGGGCGTCAGCAAGTTTTCCAAGGTGCATCTGTTCTCTGGTCTCAACAACCTGAAGGATATCACGCTGGATGCGCGCTACTCGGCTATCTGTGGCTATACCGAAGAGGACCTCGATACAGTATTCACCCCCGAACTGCCGGGTCTGGATCGGGATGAGATCCGCGACTGGTATAACGGCTATAGCTGGCTGGGTGAGGAGAAGGTGTACAACCCCTTCGACATCCTCCTGCTCTTCGACAAGCGCACCTTCGGCACATATTGGTTTGAGACAGGTACGCCTACCTTCCTCATTGAAACCCTGTTCAAACGTCAGGTCAGTTCCTTGAAACTCGACGACATGATCGGCAGTAGCGACTTGCTATCAACTTTCGATGTGGATGAAATTGCGACCGAGGCCCTGTTATTTCAAACTGGGTATTTGACCATTACTGGTGAGGAAAATCTCGGCGGCACGTCATTCTATCGGTTGGGTTATCCCAATCGGGAAGTACGCCAGAGCCTCAACCGAAGCCTGTTGCGCTATCTGGTGAAAGACCCGTCGCGGCAGATGGAGAACAGCGTGCAACTCTACCGCCTGCTCGAGGCCAATGACTTCGCCGGTCTCGAGACCTTATTCCACGCCTTCTTTGCCAGTATTCCCTACGAATGGTACACCAATAACGACATCGCCAATTTTGAAGGCTACTATGCCAGCGTGTTCTATTCCTATTTTGCGGGCTTGGGCCTCAATATCACGGTAGAGGACAGCAGCAGCCAGGGGCGTGTCGATATGGCTGTACACTTCAACGATAACATCTACCTGTTCGAGTTCAAAGTGGTAGAACTGGCGTCCGAAGGTGCCGCAATGACGCAATTGCAGGCAAAGGGATACGCAGACAAATATCGGGGTCTGGATCAGCCGATTCACCTGATCGGGGTAGAGTTCAGTAAGAACACCCGCAATATAACGGCCTTTGAAGTTGTACGTGCGTGATTTGCCATCTATAAGATATAAATATTGCCCGGCGCTTTTAACTTTTGTGGGAATACGAACACACCGTAAAGAAGTATTGCAAGCCAATGGCCTGCTCTGAATAATACAGAGTAGGCCATTTTTATTTTATTTGACCAACAGAAATACTTTGCCATACCTGTTTCCCCGTCCTATCTTGTCCCGTCCTTTTGACCCACCTGAACTCACCCTTATTCTGGAGCACCTTATGGCTCGCAACCTCCTTTTAATCACCACCGATCAACAGCGCTGGGACAGCCTGCCCTGTTACGGCCTCGACTTTATGCAAACCCCCAACCTCGACCGCCTTGCACGCGAAGGCATGGTATTTGACCACTGCATTGTCCCCTCCCCTGTATGCGTACCTTGTCGCGCGTCCATCATGAGCGGACAGTACCCCAGCGTGACCGGCGTGCTCGGCAATGGCAACTGGTTACCCGATCATGTCCCAACCTGGCCGCGCATCATTTCGCAAACCGGACGGCGCACCGCAGCCATTGGCAAAATGCACTTTCACCCCTGGGACTCGCACCAGGGCTTTGACGAACGCATCATGGCCGAAGACAAACGGCACATTTTCCTGCCCGACCACCACGTACAATTTCTCGCTGCACACGGCCTCGACCGACCGCACCCCACCACATTGCCGGGTTATTACGAAAATCTGGGCGCATCCATCACACCGCGCGAGCGCAAATTCCACGTCGATGGCTTTGTCGGCGATCAAGCAGCCGAATGGCTCCAACAAAATGGGAACGATCCCTTTGCCGCATGGGTCAGCTTTCCCGGACCGCACGACCCCTACGACCCCCCAGAAGACATGGCCCTTATGTATGCCGACGCGCCCATCCCCGCCCCCGTCGGTTCCCCAGAAGAACTCGCCGACAAACCGCCCGCACAAAGAGACCGCGGTCGCGGCAGCCTGTCCAACTCCATGTTTCGCCTGGACTATTCACAGGCCACGCCAGAGCACTACCGCAAATGGCGCGAGCACTACTACGCCAATATCAGCCTGATTGACGAAGGCATTGGCAAAATCATCGCCGCACTGGAAGCCCACCGCGCACTCGACGACACCCTCATCGTCTTCTCCAGCGATCACGGCGACGCACTGGGCGATCACGGCCTGCCCTTCAAAGGCTTCTTTTACGACTGCATGTCGCGCGTGCCCCTCATCATTCGCGGTCCCGATGTCCCCACCCATCAGCGCGCATCGAGCCTTGTCAGCATCATTGATCTCGTACCACTTATTTATTACGCCTGCGATGCCGAACCGCCGAGCACACTTCAAGGAGAGGACATTCGCCCACTATTCAAAGACCCCACCGCGACCATTCGACAGGCCGCATTTTGCGAAATCGGTGGTCGCGCTATGGTGCGAACCGAACGCTACAAATACGCGCACTACGCCGATGGATCTGCCGAACTTTACGACCTCGAAAACGATCCCGACGAACTCGTCAATCGCGCGGGAGACGCGCACTTCGCCCCGGTTGAACACAACCTCAAATCCCGCTTGCTCGAGCACTGGATTGACAACCAGAAACACCAATCGAACTACACATCTGCCCCACAATACTGGGTGCGAGAGGCACTTGAAGCCGATTATAAAAAACAACGCCAAGAAGGCGGCGACCTGCGTTATAGGCCGCTGTATTGAAAGGAGTTCCCTTTGGAAATCACCGATGTCGAAACCATTCAATTCAAATACATCGCCAACACCGAACGCGACAGCGATGGACACGGGCATCCCGGTCCCGAGCGCGAAGCCGTTCAAACCCTGCTCGTAATTTCAACCGACGAAGACATTTCCGGATACTGGTTTGGTGCAAATGCACAGGTGATCAACAGCATGATCAGGCCAGAACTCATTGGCAAAGACCCCTTTATGCGCGAACAAATCTGGCACGACCTCAACCACCGCCAGCGCATCAACTCAGACACGATAACCGATAGAGTCATCATGTCCGTTGACCTCGCCCTCTGGGACCTGGCCGGGCGCGCCCTCAACCAACCCGTTTACAAATTGCTCGGCGGGTACCGCGACAAAGTCCCCGCCTATGCATCTACCATGTGCGGCGACGACCTCGAAGGCGGTTTGGCCACATCCGAAGACTATGCCCGCTTTGCCGAATGGTGTATGAAACGCGGGTACCCCGCCTTCAAACTCCACACATGGCAACCACCTTACGAGGGTGCCCCCAGTGTCAAACGAGACCTCGAAGCCTGCGCTGCCGTGCGCGAAGCCGTCGGCCCCGATGTGCCCCTCATGCTCGACCCCTATCACTATTACGACCGCGAAGCCTCGCTCGCCCTGGCAAAAGGACTTGAAAAACTCGACTATTACTGGATGGAAGAACCCATGGATGAACACAGCATGTCGTCCTATGTCTGGCTCTGTGAACAAACGTCCTTACCAATATGTGGTCCCGAAACTTGCGAAGGCAAAATGTATGTCCGCGCCGAATGGATCAAAGCCGGTGCCTGTGATATTTCTCGCTGTGGCGTCGGCGATGTTGGCGGTTTGACCCCTCTTATGAAAACCGTTCACCTGTGCGAATCCTTCGGCATGCGCTGCGAAATCCACGGAGGCGGTCCCGGCAATTTGCACGCCCTGTGCGCCATGACCAACGGCGAATTTTACGAACGCGGCCTCCTCCACCCCTTCATCGACTTCGACGAACACGCGCCCTGGCTACACGAACACGGCGAACCCCTGGATGACCAGGGATTCGTCCACGTTCCCCAGCGTCCGGGATTGGGCATGAATATTAATTGGAATTATATCGAAAAAAACAGGATCGGGATGTAGGGATATTCCTACCCCCCAACACAAACACAGGAGAATTTTATGGATAAGGTACGCATCGGCATTATCGGCATCGGCAACATGGGCAGTGGACATAGTCTTTATTTGCTCCCGGGCGAGGTATCCAATGCCGAACTAACCGCCATCTGCGACATAGATCCCGACCGCATCAAGTGGGCGCGCGAAAATCTGGGCGAGAATATTCGCACATTCGACAGTGCCGATGATATGATGGCTTCTGGAACCGTCGATGCCGTCATCGTCGCCACACCGCATTATCTCCATCCGCCACTGGCAATTCAAGCTATGAACAGCGGGTTGCATGTGCTTATAGAAAAGCCCGCAGGCGTTTATACCAAACAGGTCAAAGAAATGAACGCCGTGGCCGAAAAAAGCGACCGCGTCTTCGGCCTCATGTTCAACCAGCGCACCATTGGGGCGCACCAAAAACTCAAAGATCTGGTCACATCGGGGGATCTGGGAGAAATTCAGCGCACGAACTACATAATCACCACCTGGTTCCGCTCGCAAAGTTATTACGATTCAGGCGGTTGGCGCGCGACATGGGAAGGCGAAGGCGGCGGCGTCTTAATGAACCAGTGTCCGCACAACCTCGACCTCTGGCAATGGATTTGCGGTATGCCCATCCGATGCAGGGCATTTGTCGGATTTGGCAAATACCACGATATCGAAGTCGATGACGAAGTCACCGCTTATGTGGAATATGAAAATGGCGCGACGGGTGTATTCATCACCACAACAGGCGAAGCCCCCGGCACCAACCGTCTCGAAATCACTGGCGATCGCGGCAAAGTCGTCATGGAAGGTGGAAACATCACCTTCTGGCGCACCCGCGAATCCGTCAGCAAATTCTGCAAAGAATACAAAGGCGGCTTCGGCAGCCCCGAATCCTGGAAATGCGACATCCCCACGGGCGGCAGCGGCGAAGCCCATCGCGGCATTACGCAAAACTGGGTTGACGCCATACGCACGGGCAGTCCACTCCTCGCGCCTGGTGTTGAGGGCGTCAAAGGCGTCGAACTCGCCAATGCCATGCTCTTATCTGCCTGGACAGAAAACTGGGTAGATATCCCGGTTGATAGCGACCTTTTCTATGAAAAACTCCGGGAAAAGATCAAAAATTCCAATACAACGAAAAGCGCGGAAAACAGTACCGTGCTCGACGTATCCGAAACGTATTGAGGGGCTAACCCAAAAAAACGGGGGCCGATTCTCAAGTAAAGAACCGACCCCCACGCGGAAGCTGACTGATGAATAAGTTACAGCCACGTCAAATCGACTTTGGAACCACAAAAAACACCAAATCTCCCGACACCGCATCTGACCAATTATCAATCGGCAGATCAATACCCGCAATACCACAAGTCGGCACATTGGCAATAGCAGATCCCGTTAGTTCATTGACCAATACGGTCATATCCGGGTTGTGGCCTATCACCATAACTTCCCGATATCGCTTATCGACCTGTCGAATCAAATCTAACACATCCCCACTATGCCCCGAATAAATGCGCTCGTGCCATGCAATTCGCTTTTTGGAAAAATTGAGAGATTTGCGCAACCGCTTGACCGTAGATCGCACGCGCTTGGCCGTGCTGCACAACACATAATCTGGTTCGACCTTCCATACCTGCTTCAGATATTTGCCCATGCGCTTTGCGTCCCTTCTTCCGCGCTTGTTCAGGGGCCGATCAAAATCAGCCAACCCGAAATTGCTCCAATCCGACTTGGCGTGTCGCACGAGATAGAGCCGTTTCATAAGGCGTTCTCCGTTAAGGTTGTACACACACTGAAATATAAGCAACCAATGGGCTTTTACAACTTAATATCACAGGCATCTCATTTCGGAAGAATATAAAGCCTCAAGTCACTCGGTGGTGGGATATCCTCTCGTGGGAGGTCCCGATTGCGCCCCAGCGTTTCCCAGCGCAAGAGATATCGCTCGCCGGGTCTTGTGCCCGCTCCCCTCGCCCAGCGCGTGTTGATCCTCATGCCCGGATATTGAGAAGTCACTCGCGCCAACTCCCCGGGTATCGCACTCGGCGGCGGCGGATAGGTTCCGATCACCTGCATGGTTTGGGGATCCAACTTCCAGATTCCCCGTCCCTCTTTCACATGTATATAGCTCATACTCAGGCCCCCATCGGATTCTACCTTTACGCTGCCCAACCGAATCTCTGCGACAATTGATCCGCCCCCTCCAAATTCCCACCGATAGGTCCAATCGCTCACCTTGTACACGACCCATTCGCCGTATTCCAATCGCGCACAATAGGCTTGCGTGTACCCATTTTCGTCGTGCTTGTGATAACTGATCACCGGGCGTTTCTGATGATCAAAACCCAATGACTGCGTCATATTGATCATTCCACCCCTCGGCGGCACAGGATCGACAATGGCACCGCTTCCTATCGTAATCGGTAACTCCAGCGCATCGCCGCCACCCGTTTCCCAGGCGACCAGGTCTCGGCTGCGAGCATAAGAGATATCGTGATTGGTTGCAGCATCGGGCGTATCGCGCCACATCCAAATCATGTGGAACATCCCATCGGGACCTTTCTGGGGGCTGCGTGCGTACGCATTCATGCGCCCTAACCCATCCAATAACGGCGTATCGTGCAACCTTCGCCAGGTTCTGGTCTCAACATCATAGATATTGTAAAATTCAACCGCATTGCCACTACTGCCGTCTCGATATCGAAAAATCAATTCATTATTGGGACCGCGCATAAACACGGGATAAGTACAGCGGTCTTCACTTTCTCCCACCATAGAATCAATGCGCTCAAAACTCGTCACATCGAGTGACCGCGTTGTGCGAAAATAAATCAGCGGATCCACGTGCATATTGCCGCTCAGATGGATATGATCGTCGGTATCAATGGCCATCGTCAGGTAATTGTGAGTGTCCCATCCGATCTCCGACGACAGTCGGCCTCGATTTTCCAACCATACACCTCTGGGCTGTGTAAATATCCACGTCTCTGCATCTAAATTTCTCATCCCCACCGTCATTTTGCGGTCGGCATCGTAAAATGCGACAAATTGTACATCGCCATAAGTCAACAGGTCAAAACTAACGGGATGCCCAGCCCATACTTTAGAGATAAATAACGAGCCGAGAATTTTCCTATCAGGGGTCGTCCCTCCATTTGGCGCGACTGTTTTGCCAAAATTTGCGGCAAAACGCAAAAAATCGCCGAACCCGATCTCGCCATCGCCATCCAGATCAAAACGATCTTCATACTTATCATCGCCCTGACGCGCCCCAAACCTGGCGATAAAAAGCAAAAAGTCGGGAAAATCAACCACACCACTATTATCAAAATCCGGCCTGGGGGCTTGTTCTAACACGACATTAGCCCGAAGAGGTTGAATCAGAAGCACAATGGATAGCAAGGCGAGGATATGCCAACGCATGGCATCTTACTCCTATCGACAGAAAAAGGGCTTGCGATCCATATCACAAGCCCTTGCTTTTATTGTGGTGCCGAAGAGGGGATTCGAACCCCTACACCCTTTCGAGTACTGCCCCCTCAAGACAGCGTGTCTACCAATTCCACCACTTCGGCACAAAATCTACGGCGTGGTACTGCCGGTATCGGCCGGTGCTGTTTGGGTTGTTCCTTCGGTGGGTGTGGTTTCCGGAAAGGTCAAAGGTTGAGGAATTTGCTGCATGGGCATCTGCCCTTCTTCCATTAATCGCTCAGCAGCCGTTGACGGCACAGAATCAGGAGAACGCCCCGCGTACCAAAGCCCGATGCACGTCAGCGCAAAAATAATCCCCACATACGTCGTCACTTTTGCCAACATAGGCACGGCACCACCACCGCCAAACATCGATGTGCCCCCACCCCCCATACCGCCAAAAGCACCACCGGACAGCCCACCACTTCTGCCGGGCTGCATCAAGATAACCAGAATGAGTACCGCACAAACGATCACATGAACAATCAAAAGAAATATTTCCATATCACCCTCTATATAGCCGCTTTCACAATAGCGGCAAAATCATCGGCTTCCAGCGAAGCCCCGCCGATCAATCCTCCGTCAATATTGTCCTGCTGAAACAACTCCGCCGCATTATCGGGCTTCACAGACCCGCCATATTGAATGCGAATCCCCTGTGCGACATCGTTGTCATAAATTTGCGCCAACACCTGCCGGAGAAACGCATGGACAGCCTCTGCCTGTTCCGGCGTCGCCGTCAGCCCTGTGCCAATGGCCCAAACAGGCTCATAAGCCAGAGTAATCCCTCGCATATCGTCAGCGGAAATGCCGTTGAGAGCACCCCGCGTTTGCGTCTCAACCACCTGCTCAGTCACATCGGCCTGACGCTCATCAAAAGACTCGCCAATACACACAATAGGCTTCAATTCATTACTCAGGGCGGCCTTTAAACGGCGGTTGACAGTATCGTCTGTTTCGCCAAAAAACTGCCGCCGTTCAGAGTGACCTAATATAACGTATTCACAACCGCAAGTCAACAGCATGGGAGCCGAAACCTCACCTGTAAAAGCACCCTCGGCCTCCCAGTACATATTCTGAGCACCCAGCCCTACACCAGTACAGCACACCACACTTGAAACCCGTTCCAGCGCCGTAAAAGGTGGACATATCGCCACATCCACATCCGTCACGCCCGATACCGCATCCACCACGCATCGCGCAAGTATTTCTGCCTCATCAGGTGTTTTATTGAGCTTCCAATTTCCCGCCACAAATGGCGTTCGCATCGCTACGCCCTTTCACAATTTGAATACGCACCTATCCTTCTTCCTCTTCCCTATCCGAAAGTGCCGCCACACCAGGCAGTGTTTGGCCTTCTAAAAACTCCAGAGAAGCCCCGCCTCCGGTCGAGACATGACTCAATTTTTCCGCCACGCCAAAATCTGCCATCGCAGCAGCAGTTTCCCCCCCACCAACAATCGTCGTTGCACCGCGCTCAGTCGCCGTAACCAGTGCTTTGGCAACCGCACGCGACCCCTTTGAAAAAGAGAAAATCTCACACACACCCAGAGGACCATTCCACACCACGGTTTTAGCACTTAAAACCACACCGGAAAATCGCTTTCGCGTCTCGATTCCGATATCAAATCCCTCCAAATCCGCTGGAATTTGATCTCGCGGCACAATCTGAGCGGGTATCCCCTCCGTCATCTCTGCCGCCACAACCGTATCGGTTGGCAATACCAGATCTACACCTTCAGCCTCTGCGCGCTTGAGCAAATGGGCAGCGACCCCAACGCGATCTTCTTCCAACAACGACTTCCCAATTTCCAGGCCCATCGCCTTAAAAAACGTAAACGCCATACCACCGCCAATGAGCAGGGTATCCACTTTTGAAAACAAATTTTCAATCACATCAATTTTACCGGAAATTTTTGCCCCGCCCATAATCGCGACATAAGGACGCGCTGGATCGGCCAATGCCGTGCCCAGATACTCCAACTCTTTCTGCATCAACAAACCCGCAGCACAGTCAACAAAATAATGGGTAATCCCCTCAGTAGAGGCATGCGCGCGATGGGCACTGCCAAAGGCGTCATTGACATACACATCGCCCAATTCCGATAGTTGTGTGGCAAAACCCGGCGCATTGGCTTCTTCGTCAGCGTGAAATCGCAAATTTTCGAGCAGTACAACTGAACCATCGGGCGCGCGTTTCACCAATGAGGTTGTTGCCTCACCCACACAGTCTGGCGACAAAAGCACTTCGCGTCCCAGCAGTATTTGAAGGGCTTCGGCCACGGGTTTAAGCGATAGCTCGGGCACTACCTCACCCTCTGGACGCCCCAAATGTGACATTAACACGGGCTGCCCACCTGCATCCAAAATGTATTGGATCGTAGGCAAAGAAGCCCGCAAGCGCGTGTCATCCGCGACCTGCCTATCTTCAATGGGCACATTAAAATCAACGCGCACCAGAACGCGCTTATCCCTCATATCCAGGTCTGTAATCGACAACTTCGCCACGTTATCGCCTCTCAAAAGTCAGAATCAGCGACTATTTTTACATATTTGCCAACTTCGCGATCAAATCCACACACCGATTGGAATACCCCCACTCATTGTCGTACCACCCACATACCTTCACCATATTGCCAGCCATCACCGTAGTAATCATCGAATCGAAAATACAAGAATGGGCATTGCCCAGGACGTCTGCAGAAACAATGGGATCATCGGTATATTCCAAAATACCTTTCAAACGCCCATGCGCTGCACACTCAAAGGCATTATTCACCTCTTCTGCAGTCACCTCTTTTTTCAGCACCGCGACAAAATCGGTAAATGAACCATCTGGCGTGGGCACACGCACGGCCATACCATCGAGTTTCCCATTGAGTTCGGGAATAACCAGACCCACTGCACTCGCCGCGCCCGTTGTCGTTGGAATCATCGACAGGGCAGCAGACCGCGCCCGGCGCATATCCGAATGGGGCGCATCGATAAGACTCTGATCACCCGTATAAGAATGGATAGTGGTCATAAGCCCGTGTACAACGCCAAATGCGTCGTGCAACACACTCACCATAGGCGCCAGACAGTTGGTCGTACACGATGCATTGGAAATAATCTTATCACCCTCTTGCAAGATATCATCGTTAATCCCCATCACCACAGTGGGCAAATCCCCTTTGGCGGGCGCAGAAATAATCACCTTTTTTGCACCTTTTTCTCCCAAATGGGCGCTCGCGGACTCTTTATCTGTAAAAAAGCCCGTCGATTCAATCACCACATCCACACCCAATGACCTCCAGGGCAATTGTGCGGGATCTCGTTCGGACAAAACAGCTATCATTTTGCCATCTACCACAAGCGCGTCAACCGATGACTTCTCAACTTGCACGCCGTTTTCCCGATGATTAACGCACCCGGGATACCGCCCGTGGGTCGAATCGTATTTGAGTAAATGCGCCAAACTCGCAGCATCGGTCAAATCGTTTACAGCCACCACATTGAGACCACGCGCCATAGCCGCGCGAAATACCAACCGTCCAATCCGCCCAAATCCATTGATTCCTACTCTCATTCCTACCATAATTTCCTCCATACTCGTTATCCAAAAAATACTTTGGCAATATCGTAAAGGCCCATATCAACGGTGCGCAATTTCGATACGGCTTCTTTCAAATCAATTGCAATAATATTTTGCCCGCGCAGCGCCACCATTTTACCAAAATTGTCTTCGTGTACCAGATCAATAGCCGCAATTCCAAATCGCGTCCCCAGCACCCGATCATAAGCAGAGGGGCTACCTCCGCGTTGAATATGGCCCAGCACGGTTGCACGACTTTCGTATCCAGTGCGCCGTTCAATTTCATCACTCAGCAAATTGCCAATACCACCCAGACGAACATGCCCAAATGCATCTTTTTCCTGAGATTGCAAAACCACACTATCATCGTCGAGCTTGGCACCTTCAGCAGCCACCACAATACTGAATGTCTTCCCACGGGCATGGCGCTTTCTGATGGTATCGCACACGTCATCCAGATCAAACGGGACTTCGGGAATCAGAATCACATCGGCTCCCCCTGCAATACCAGCCTCCACGGCAATCCAACCCGCATGGCGGCCCATAACCTCGACAACCATCACGCGGTTGTGAGATTCAGCTGTTGTGTGCAATCGGTCAATCGCTTCCATCACGATATTGATAGCCGTATCAAAACCAAAGGTTTGGTCTGTGCCGTCCAGGTCATTATCAATGGTTTTAGGCACACCGACCACTTTGATGCCCTGATCTGTGAGACGATGAGCCACACCGAGTGTATCATCTCCCCCAATGGCAATCAGCGAGTCCAGCCCCATTTTCTCCATCCCCGCTCGCACGAGCGCACCGCCATCTACACCATCTTGATACGGATTTGTCCGCGAAGATCCCAAAATTGTGCCCCCGCGCGGCAAAATCCCAGAAACAGCATTTAAATCCAGAGGCACTGACAGCCCTTCAAGCATCCCTCGCCATCCCTCCTGCACCCCCGTCATGTCGTAATCGTAAACCATAATGCCTTTGCGTACAATCGCGCGGATTACCGCATTAAGACCTGGGCAATCGCCACCACCTGTAAGTATGCCAACGCGTTTTACAGACATAATATCTCCTCTTGCAAAATCACTATCACGAGCATAATCGCCAGAGTCCTGCGAGATTTTCAAAGACTTGAAGTTTAAGGTATTGCAACATACCTGTCAAGCCCGTTGTATTTTTTACAGGCACGCTCACTAAAATATGAAACCAGTGTCAAGACCCTGATTTTTCTACGTCTTGAGACAGATCATCTTCTCCCAATAGGGGACTGGCAACAGCACCAATAGACACGCATTGCGCCCCTGCAGATCTAAGCGCCAGAACACATGCATTTAGCGTCGCGCCCGTTGTGATGACATCGTCAATCAGAAATATCTTTCGCCCCTCAATAGACGCGGGAAGACGCACGTGAAATGCTCCCTGCACATTGTGTTGGCGTTCCAAAACGCCCAGTTGTGTCTGTGTAGGAGTTAGCCGCACTCTTTTCAGCGCGTTTGCCAGCACTTGCAAACCCGACACTCGTCCTGTAGCCCGTGCAATAATCTCACTTTGATTGTATCCGCGTGCTCTTTTTTTTGCAGAGTGAAGTGGTACCGGGACGATCACCGTATCGGGATCGAAGAGGCCCCCAATGCGCTGCCCCAAAGCCTTCCCAAATATCTGTCCAGGAAGTGTTTTTCCCCGGTATTTGAGCGCGTGAATTAAAGATCGAATACAATCATTAAATTGATACAAAATAACTATCTGATCAAATTCGTGTTCAAAACCCACCTCGTGTAATCCCGAATCCCAAATATCGATATCATCCCAACACGAATCACACAGCCCTGGCGAATCCGGCAGTGATGCCTGGCAAAGCATACAAGACGACGGATAAACAAAATTGAGCGCCGCCTTCCAAATTTTACACATTATCTGCACAATCTTTCTTCTTCCCCACTTTTATTTTTTTTCTTAATCTAAAAAGTCTTATCTTCCCCGTTGTTCCCACAACTCAACCGCGGAGATGTGCCGTGTCCCTGGAAAATGCCCGCGCAATCGTATTCGACCTCGACGGAACCCTATTTGACCTGACGCCCGTCGTACATGCCGCGCGTCAGCGCGTTGCTGCCTTTCTGTTTTCAAACGGTTTTTTTGCCACCCGCGCCTATGCACTCCAACGCATCAATACGCTCGAACGCAAACACGGTCCTTATTATTCATCCTCGCCCTATTATTTCGCTTTTTTTGATATCGCCAAAGCTGTCTTCAAAGACAAACCCGATCAGGTACGCCGTTTTCTTGACAAACAAAAAACCGACCCGGAAGCCGAGCCAGTCGAAGCCCTTGTGGCTGAAATGGAGCGCGTTTACAATGCCGAAGATGTAGAAGACATTCGCCCCTATCCCGACGCCTTACATACCCTCCGGGAATTGCGCCAGGCGGGCTATAAACTATTTCTGATCACGCTGGGCAGGGTGCGCCGTCAGCGCAACAAAATTGAACGCCTGGGCATTGCCTCTTATTTTGATCGCATCATCAACGAAGGTCCCCCTGCACATGCTTACTGGTTTTCAGAACTCTTGGAAAGCCACAAGCTCTCTCCCGACCAACTCATCGTCGTTGGCGACCGCACCCACGATGAAATTCGTGCAGGCAATCGCCAGGGCCTCACCACAATCTGGTTGCGGCGCGGAAGATTCTCCCGAGAAACACCCGCGATAGGCGACCGCCCCAACTACGAAATCAAGTACCTCGCCCAAATATCCACATTGTTGCACCTCTCGCGGATCGGCAAAACCCCCGACCGGTTCAAAATCGCCGTTATCGGCGGTGGCACCGGCCTGCCCACTGTTTTGCGCGGACTGCGCCCCTATACCCATCATCCCACAGCCGTCGTTGCCGTGACCGATACCGGAGCTTCCTCGGGACGTATCCGCTGGAATTTGGGAGTACAGCCCCCCGGTGACATACGCAACGCCCTCACAGCGCTCGCCGACCCCGAACAGATATCTCAGGGGCTATTCAACGTCTTCCAACATCGTTTTCCCAACAGCGAACAAGAATCCGGTATTTTTAAGAACGACCATATTGGCAACTTTCTCGTGGCAGCACTCACTCAGCAACTCGGCGATTTTAATGCGGCAATAAAAACAGCCAGCGCCATGCTGCACGTACAGGGCACAGTTTTCCCTGCCAGCACCGACAATGTCGATATTTGCGCCAAACTGACAAACGGCGAACATCAATATACCGAATGGATGGTCAGGAAACCCGACAAACCACCGATCGAGCGGGCGTATCTCATCACCAACGACGCACTATTGCGCGAACTCAATCGCAAAAACAGCGCGCTCGAGCACGTCATAGACTCCGAAACCGGACAAGTTGAGATCCGCGTGCGCCAGGGGCGCAAAGTGAGCCTGGAACAAAATCAGATCAAAGCGCCGCGCGGTGCTCTGCAAGCCATTGCCGATGCAGATGTCGTCGTCATTGGACCGGGCAGCCTGTACACAAGCGTCATCACCAACCTCCTCGTGCCCGACATTCAAAAAGCACTGGTCAAACGCACTCAGGGCAAAACCATCTATGTTTGCAACATCGTCACACAACCCGGGCAGACCGATGATTTTAGGGCTTCTGACCATCTCAAAACCATCCTCAATCACCTTCCCAAGAATCAGCGCGATGGCGTCGTCGATCACACGCTGGTGCAGAACCCTCGTATATTTCAAACATCTAAAGGTCAGGACTGGCACCCATTGCTCAAGAAGTACAAAAAAGATGGCAAAGTTCTCGTTGAATGCGATTCAGAAACGCTCGATGCACTCGGTCCCTGGACCCGTGCAGACTTTTTAGAAGAATTTCATCCCGATACCATAGAGCGCGGCGCGGGTGATTTTATCAGCCACGACCCTGCCAAAGTCGCCGATGCGATCTGCCGCATTTTCAGCGGCCTGAGCGTGCCCGACTACTGGGACCTGGACGAATGATAGCAAAATTTAGAGGTATTATTTTTGACCTCGACGACACCCTCTTTGATTGCACGGGTCAACTCACCCAACCCGCACGTCACAGAGCAGCTCAAATTCTCGCATCTGCACATCCCGACCTCTCAATTGAGACTGGTTATCAGCAACAGGTGTCACTATCCCAAACGCATGGATCTTCAGAGGCCATCCGCATACTCGGCACCCAGTACAATATCCCGGCCAACATCGTAGAACGGGCACTCAATGCCTACAATCCCCGCATTGTGGAGACCATCACCCTTTTCCCCGATGTACTCCCCACCCTCGCTACCCTTGTCCAGCGCGATTACCAACTCGCCCTTGTCACCTCTGGAAATCCCGACCGCCAGCGCGAAAAAGTGCGCCTTCTCGGCTTGTGCGATTATTTTAGCGAGGCCGACAATACCCTCATTCTACACGACGCCGGAAAAAGCAGTGATAAAACACCATCCCTCACGCAAGCAGCAAAAGCATTATCCTTGCCCCACGCCCACATTCTATGCGTGGGCGACAAACTCACCGACGAAATAGCCACGGCAAAAACCCTGGGTATGACCACCGCACGCATGCGCCATGGCCGACAAAAAAGCAGAAAGCCTCAAACGCCATTAGAACAGCCCGATATCGAAATAGACCGCATTTCTCAACTCTTATCCCTCCTGCCCTGACCCCTAAAAACACAAATCTCATCTCCTCGCTTTATGCCAAGCGTCCTGCTTGCACTACCTCCACAAATCGCGATCTCCAGCGTCTCCATACTGCCGTAAAGTGCCAGTGCTTCTCCCTCTTTGGCCTCACTATATGTCTGGAATATCTGGTCAAATCGCATCTTGCCAATCGCGATCTCAAAATCCCCATCGGAATATTTTGCATCAATTTGCGCCTGCGCAATCATTGAAATCGCATTGCCAAAATGGTCAACGCACACCACCCGACCAACGAGTGCATCGGCACGCTCTTCAACACCCCACAAATCACATGTAACTGGATCCTCAATTTCCGGTCCCACCTCGCCACACGGTATTCCCTTGAGCAAATGCGCCCCTACCAGGGCAAATACATCTCGTCCGTGAAACGTCGAACTTACAACGGGTCTCATCAATGCCGTATTTTCAATCGCCACAATGCGCCTTACAGCTTCTCGCTCATAGACAGGAGAAAACAGACCATTATCCGGTCCGACATATACAAATTGCTCCGTCTCAACGACAATACCCCGTCGATCACTCCCCACTCCGGGATCAACCACCCCAACATGCACGCTACCTTCTGGAAAAAAAGGGCACGCGCAATACATCGCAAACGCACCGGCAGCAATATCCTGAGGCGGCACTTGATGTGTAATATCTACAATTCGAGCTTCTGGCGCACAGGTGAGCACCACGCCCTTCATCGCACCGACATAGCCATCAGAAATGCCAAAATCTGTCGTCAGCGTTAATATTCGACTCATATCACCACCTAAAAAACATTCGCCTCTTTCATGCTCAAGAACCGCTCCGAACCGACGATTAGATGGTCCAACACCTCAATCCCCATAATCTCACCGGCCTGCACCATGCGGCGCGTCAGCTCAATATCTTCCCGGCTCGGTGTTACATCACCGCTGGGATGATTGTGCGCCAGAATTACACTCGCAGCAGACGACCCCACGGCTGGCGCAAACACTTCTCGCGGATGCACGAGTGAGGCATTGAGCGAGCCAACCGACACATCTTCGCGGCAAATCACCTGATTCCGAGCATTGAGAAAAAGCGCCACAAAATATTCCTTGCGCCGATCTTTGATATCGGTCAGAAACCCCAAAACATCAACCGGACTCGTAATAGAAGGTTCAATTCCTATTCCCTGATTGAGACCTCGTTTTGCCAGTTCAAATCCCGCGACCAAACCCGCGGCTTTTGCCCGTCCGATTCCCTTCATTGTCGTGAGCTTTTTCAGATCCATATCCACGAGTTTATTAACGGGATACTTCTTGATTATCCCGCGCGAAATTTCCAGCACATTTCGGCCTTCGTAGCCCGTCCGCAGCAAAATTGCCAGCAATTCCTCATCGCGCAAAGCCTCCGGTCCCAAACGCTCGAGTTTTTCCCGCGGCATATCCACATCCGCCACACCCGCGATACCACCTCTACTTTTTACAAAGCCATTCATATACTATCTCCCTGATATTGTTTCCACAACATCAGGCAAAATCGGTGCCGTTGACCAGGATATTTTACAAATCTTTTATTTATATATATTTATGAATTAAATGACAAAAAATCCATACCGCCATTTGCTACAAAATGTTCAATTTACATTCCGAGATATGAACATGCTATTCTTCATCGAGTGCGAAAAAATCTACTCACAGCGTGCGTTTCTGTGCAAAAAGCCATTTCATAAACACCGGCTCGGGATCACAGCGATCGCTGCTGAATTGGGTGTTGCCATTGTCGGCACCAGTAATCATTTTCATGGCAACACCATGTCCATCACCAGCCCAGATCGTGAACTTCATATTCCCACCTGATTTCTTCATCTCCTCAAAAAGTTTTTGAGCGCGTTCGAATGGACAGACCTTATCCTGATCCCCATGGAAAGCCCATATCGGAACATCTTTAATCACTGACGCATCGATAAATTCTTCTGTCTGAGGCAAACCCGTTCCAGCCGAAGGTACTGCCGCTGCGAAATAATGAGGATCAATTTGTAAAAATACATGGGTACCGTGCCCTCCCATGGAGTGCCCGAGAATGTATATTCTATCCATATCAACGGACGGCAATGTTGCAATGAGATCCTTGATCTTTTGAAGGTCTTCTGCATTCCACAAACGACTGACTTGAGGAGCGAGCACATAAGACGGATAATCTGTTCGCCTCTGCTCGTCTGCAAGAAGTCTATTCCAGCCACGCAATTGTTTTCGATTATCCGTCCCCCGGCCACCGCCGCCATGCAATGAAACGATAACAGGGTAGCGCTTGTCCGCATCAAAATCTATAGGCTCCAACAGCCGATATGGCATATCGTTGAAAACGTGAGGTTCGTAACGTTCAACCCATTCATTGCCATCGGGTTGTGCATCTGTTTCTGATGTGGTAACCAACGAGCAGAACATGGTTGCAACAACTGCGTCCCAAAAATATCTCTTCAACTGCAAGGGTTGGTTCATGCCTTAATCCTTTCTTTTTTTCTCAGGTTTTACCGATTGATCGACACCTCAATGACCATCTTATTTTCAGCAGTTAAAACCACTTCTTCTTCCATGGTCAGAGTCACCTTAGAATCGCTAAATGAGGCGATATTACTCACCTCCTCCCCACCGACGGAAGCAACAACCGATTGTACCTGCCGACCTTCGGGCAATACAAATTCAAATATCCGAACGGGCAGACGCCCCCATTCAACACTTAATTCCATCACCTGCATTTCTACATCGCGTCGCTGCCTGAACAGGCCCCATCCTTCGGCTGCGGTAAAAAAGGATACGTGATCATCGGGTTTCCAAACAGGTGCAAAGCCAATTCGCGCTTTGGGACCTTCATATACAAAGCCCTGGCAAGCGAGCAACAATGACCACACACTCATCGCCCGTGCATAAAATTTGCCGCATTCATCATCGCCAAACGGATTTCCGCTATACCCCCACGACGCCGTATTCATCTCCGTCAACTGATCGCGCAGCTTGCCATCGTAGCGATCGTAAACAGCGCGGGCAACCATCAGGCCTTCCCTGAGCATTCCAAACTGAACCATCGTTGCAGCAGCGCCATACTCAAAACCCGTCATCGCCTCGTCGCCGTATTTCATACTGCGGAATGGCTGAGGACCTTTTGGCCAGGAAATCATCTTCATAGCTGCATCGTCATTATCGACAAATTTTCTCGGCCTCTGTGTCGTCGTCCGAAAATGATGCTTGAAATTGTACTGTAAAAGCGACCGCAGTGCCGAACGGACATTTTCCTCGGGATAGTGCCCCGGCAAATTCACCAGCGGTGCCCACCACTCACCCAGCACCTGATCGATATGGCAACCATCTCCGTAGTCTTCATGGGCATCCTCGTCGGGACTCTGCACGTAATACTCGCCATTCCAGAGCGTCTGATTCTGGTTTCGCGTTCCCTTTTCGCGCAACCTGCGATATCGGTCAACGGACTGCGCATCATCTTCCAATACCGCCATCTTTTCACACGCCGCAAGAGCCGACAGATAAAGCGTCCCCATCCACGATGTTGATCCCGACAGTTCACCATCGAGCGTATTGTGTTGCGAACCTGATAGCAAACCGTCTTCATCTGAATCCCAACGCGCAATCACAAAATCCATCGCCCTCTGCGCGCTGGGCCAATGCGCGTGTAACCACTGTTGATCTGAGCTACACAGATACTCGCGATACGTACTCAAAATATCGCCGAGCATCCCATCAATTGCCGGACCTTGTATTTCAAAATGGCGATCGCTGTGGCGAAAAGGCAATCCCCCATCTTCCCGCTGCAAAGCAAATGTCTGCTCGCGCATTCTCCGCGCAATATCGGGAAAAAGACGCGCATGCGCCTGGGCATAGTGCCATACATGGCTGCAATTCCCCAAGCAACAACCCAAAGTTGGTGCACAACCTTCATTGGCTCCAAAATACCCATCTCTTGCCCAAAAACACGTCTTGCTTCTCAGCACTGCGACCTGAGAACTAATTCGATCCAGCAACCAGTGTGGGAGATTAGACGCATAGAGCGTATCGTGAAAGCGCCGCGTCTGTTGTGTCAAATCACCGAGATTAGCCTTGAGATATGCATAAACATCCAGCGCATCAGTCCACCAGTTTGCATACATATTGCCGTGTTTCACCCATATACGCGAACCATGGTTGGTATTGGGGAAATACCAGGCGAGAACAAAGGTAATAGTGCGTTTTTCCCCTGGTCGAAGCACAAATGGCGTAGCCAGCGCGCAATCGACCGTTTCGCCAGTAGCCGACGGACCCGCTGTTTCGACATACTCCAGATCACCATCTCGTGAAAACGCTTCATACAAATCGCGCAAGCCGGTCCACGAAGCTGTCGCACAGGCATTTTCCACCTGTGCCGACAGCACCATATCTACATCCGGTGACGACAGGTGCGTCATATGAATCGAAGTCGCATTATCCTCTCGAATCACCCGGTTGACATTGCCGCCATAATCCTCCTGGGTTTCATCTCCCGCGATGCCAATCGCATTTTGTTGCGTAGCCAGAAAACTGACTTCTACAGGGGAATCGCCTTCATTGCTCGCCGTCAGATTAAAAATCCCACACGGGATACTCGAAGATTTCACATCGAAGGGAATCAGCGGATTAAAAACCTCCATTTCGACCCGAAGGGGAAAATCGGCATCTGCGAACTCAAACCATCCAAACGGGAATTCCCCCCTGAATCTCAGATGATCCATCGCGGGAAATACGCCAACACCCGAAGTCTGCAACGCCCTGACCACAGGCTCTTTTCTCCGGGGCCTCGCCCACACGGCAAAAAAGCTATTGGATACTTCGATATGTTCAAAATTATTGAATATTTGCCATACTGACCGCTCTGCCTTGCCATTCACCTGAATCAAACCCGCACCAATACCCCCCACAGGCAGAGAAATCGCATCCAGATATTGCCCTTCATAGACTTTTGTCTCGCCGGGATCGAACAAAGCGGAATCGTTTAGACGCGCCCTAAGCGCCTCCGCCGCCACCTCGTTTTCTTCGTCCTCCCGTTGTTCCCGATCATGCACCACCCGCTTTCGGAGCGTCTCTCGACCAGCTGCATCAACGTGTCGCGCGATATCCAACGGTGTCAGAGCCACATTGTATATAGCTACCTCGTCTATCGCACAATTTACAGCCCGATCCTCACCACTTGCGCTGGACGCACCAATCTGTATCGGACCAGCTTGCCGCAGCACACCAAACGCCAGAGACCCCATATCCAGAAAGCATTCGACGCCATCGATATAAGCGCGAAATTCCTGTCGCGGCTTGCTCGTAGCCAAAAAATGATACCACTGCCCCACTTCTATCGGGCCATCAGGCGGGAAAATCAGTGTATTTGTCGTGCCGTTGAGAAATCGAAGCGCATTCAAATCTCGCGTCACATGAAACGCAAATCGCGTCTGTTCACCGTGGGCTATCTGATGTGAAATAAGACAGGGCTCATAGTCCAACTGCTCATCGGAAATAACTTGAAAAAAGAATTCAACAGATGCATCGCCCCCTGGATCTTCATCCAGATGTGGCACAATTCCCAAAGCCACATACGAACTCTCTCTGCCGACATCAGCGTTCTGAGTCTCCCCCACTCGCCAATAAGCCAAAAGCCCAGGCTCATTGCGAACAGTCTGCGAATAAGCCAGAGCCGCAGCTTTTAATGCAGACCCCACACCCAGTCTAAAGGGCAATGAATTATTTACAGGTGTCATATCTTTTTCCTCCTGCGCCGCGCACTGTCGGCACGCATAACTTTCCCAACTGTCCCGTCTTCAAATCCCGCCCAGGGTATCAGACTATCGGTCATATCCGTGCCATCTGGAGCAATCAGCCCCAAATCTCGCTTGGCGCGCAGAGCCGTCGCCTTCGGATCGACTATGGAACGCAACTCCTCTTCAAATGCCCTGAGCCTGTCAGCCTGTTCAATATCCGATGCGAGATCGCGCTCTTCCTTCGGGTCTTCCTTCACATTGAATAACGAGGGCGGATGAAATTCATACCAGGTGTATTTGTAATCTCCCCGCACAATCATGTAATACGCGCCTCGAAGTTGCGGACCATGCCATTCTGCAAAAACGCGCTCAGACCGTTTGTGTGGTTCACCCTTCACAAGTGGCAACCAGCTTGCGCCAGGCAGACCAGGTTCGGGATCCAACCCCGCCATGTCCAAAATGGTGGGATAGAGATCAACCAGAGAAACGGGCGTGTCGGTATTGACCTCTCCCTCAGGAATACCCGGTCCTGTGATCACAAGAGGAACCCCAATAGCCCCTTCATAAGAACAGTGCTTAAAAAAAAGCCCGTGTTCACCCATGGATTCTCCATGATCTGATGTGTAGATGATATATGTGTTTTCATACAGCCCCTGGTCCTGCAACTCATCGAAAACCTCGCCGATCATATCATCCATACAGGTGATCATACCGCAATAAGCGGCAATCGTCCGGCGCAGCATATCCTCTGTCACTTCCCCAAATACATTAGAGGCTTGCCACTCCTGCATCGCGGGATGAATATCGAGATTTGGAAACTTTGCATCGTGAGGCATCAAAACGCGATCGGGATAGTACATATCGAAATATTTCTGAGGTACGCGATACGGCCAATGGGGATACAGATAGCCGACATACAGCACCCAGGGCGAATCCGATTTATCCTGCCCTTTTTCCCGCAAATACGCCAATGTCTTATCCGTCACCTCGCGGTCGTGACCATAGAATCCCAACTCCTGCCGGTCATCAACCTTAGCGACATCTCCCCCACCCGCTTCGAGCAAAAATCGCCGACTGGCTGGCCGCGTGCATCCCGGAAGGCGTTTGTCAAAAGGCAATTCTCTCGGATAGGGGTCCCATGCTGTTCGGTGAATAGGTTCGTCAAAATGCGTAAATCCAGGGTTGTGATCATCAACAGAGCCAGCGGAGTCGATTTTGCCTATGCAAGTCGATTCAATACCATTTTGATCCAGCCGCGCTGCCCAGGTCTTTTGTTTTTCTTCATCGGGCAGAGGCACGCCATTCGACCAGCTATCAATCTGGTGAACGTACTTCCCCGTCATAAAACTCATGCGACTGGGACCGCACACCGCACAATTGGCATACGCTCTCGTAAAGTGTGTACCTTCGCGCCCCAGGCGATCCAGATTGGGCGTCTCCACAAATGGGTACTGCCGATACCCCACCATTGCCGGATGATGCTGATCGCTGCATATAATCAGAATATTGGGACGCTGCCCCGGTGTTTGTTGAGAATTCCTCATTTTAGTTGCCTTTCCTGATAATCTTCAGATGAAATCCACGTCAAATCATTCCAGTAATCGGTATCGTTCGCCTGATTCTCTCCAGAGGTCGTACGCCCATTGCACACAATGCTTGTAATTTTATCGGTCAAATCTGCTACAATCTCAGGATGATCGCCAATCGCGTTTTTTGTCTCGCCGGGATCATTCGCGAGATCGTAAAGCTCCAACGGCTCATCCTTGTGCGCCATAATCAACTTCCACGTGCCTTCTGTAATCGCAAACCGTCCTCCAGCACCGTGGTTAATCAAAGACAATCGTTCGTGGGGTGTGTCAGAATCACTGAGTATCTTCGCAAAACTCTGGCTATCTTCGCCCGCATCAGCAGGCAACTCCGCACCGACAACCTCAGCAAAAGTCGCCATCAAATCGATCAGACCTACCAGATCATCACATTCGCGCCCGGGATTCTGAATGCCTTTGGGCCACCGCATAAAAAATGGCACGCGATGTCCACCTTCGTAAATATCCCTTTTACCTCCGCGATAAATCCCATTGCTATGATGACCAAATTCTTCAATCCTTCTACGCCACGAATTCTCAGGGCCATTATCACTGGTATATACAACAATAGTATTATCATCCAATCCCGACTGTTCCAGATAATCCAGCACGCGCCCTACATGGTGATCTGTCTCAATCATAAACTCACCATAGCCACCGCAATCGCCTTGATTCCAAAATTCCTCACGCGGGCACACAGGATAGTGCGGCGATGTAAATGGCAGGTACAAAAAAAATGGCTTACCACTTTTGGCACTTGCTTCTTTGCCCTGCATCCACGCAATTGCCTTATCGGTAAACCGCGTCAAACACTCATTGTCAATAAAATCAGGCGCAACCTCCATCCCCCTTGTGCCCAATGCTTCAAGCGTCTCTTCTGGCGTGTTCTGATATGGTGGCATGATGCGATAATCCATATGCCGGCTATTGGGCTTCTTAGCCGTGTAAACTGTCGGCGGTACTCTGGCATATCGCCCTTCAAACCAGGCGAGAATTCCATAATTGAGCGAAGCGGGTATGCCATAGAAATAATCAAATCCCTTATCCAGCGGCATATCGGTAACAGGCTGACTCCAATCGCGATTGCCCACCTCGCCAGGGAAATTCATACCCAGATGCCACTTGCCCACCATCGCCGTATCATATCCATTTGCCCCGAACATTGAAGCCAGCGTCATACGTTCGTCTGTAATCAGACACGGCACTTCGGCGGGAAAAACGCCCTGTTTCTTCAACGTCCGCCAGGAATAGCGTCCAGTCAGCAATCCATAACGCGAAGGGGTGCAAACCGTATCTGAGCAATGCCCATTGGTAAAAGCGATCCCTTCTGCTGCCAACCGATCCAGATTTGGCGTTGGAAACTTCGCATCTGGATTCAGGCAACTCGCGTCACCATATCCCTGATCATCTGTAAAAATTACGATCACATTGGGTTTCTCTGCCATACAAAGGGTCCTTTCCAAAGTGTGTAGCCAATTTTTAGCCACGCAGAATCATATCTGCGGCTTTCTCTCCAATCATCATGCACGGCGCGTTGGTATTTGCATTGATAATAAATGGCATAATCGAAGCATCAGCTACGCGCAATCCCTCAATTCCGTGTACCTGAAGTCGATTATTCACCACAGCCATATCATCGTTGCCCATCTTACACGTACCCACCGGATGGTAAATAGTCGTTGAATAATTGCGAATAAAGTCAACCAATGCCTGATCATCCTGCACATCATCCCCCGGGAAAAACTCTCGCCCGCGATATCGGTCAAAAGCTTGTGCATGTACAATTTCTCGCGCCAGTTTAACACCTTCCAGCATCACGTGCACGTCGGCCTCGTCAACCAGGCATTGGGGATCGATCAATGGCGCTTCAAACGGATCTGCCGAACGCAGCTTAAGGTCTCCCACACTTTTTGTCCCCACCAGCCCCGGCAGAATTGTGAATCCATGTCCTTCCATCTCTTGAGACCCGTGCAAAACAAACCAATCAGGTCCAAAATGAAATTGCAATTCTGGCGCGGACGCATCGGCAGACAATTTCACAAACCCGCCCGCTTCCCCCAAATTGGAAGTGAGCAATCCCATTCTTTCATTCTGATATCTGATCGCTTGCTCAGGATTATCTTTGCCAGCCTGCGTAATCTCCTCAGTACAGGCATACGCCATCCCAACCTGAACGTGCTCCATCAAATTTTGTCCCACACCAGGCAATGCCTTCACAACCGGAATACCCAGTTCATTGAGATGTTTCTGTGTGACCTGATACAGGCCAAACCCTTCCTGATCCCCATCATTGAAGTCTCGATTCAGCCGGAACCCTACCTGCTGGGCCGCTTCGACAAAAGCCACACTCAATGGATTTGGATCCCGAGAGTCTGATACATGAATCGGGCCTCCCGTCCCGTGATATTCAGAGCCTCCCCGCGTCTGGTGCTGCATCTTCTTGAAATAGGGCAGCACATCGACATACGCCCAGCCGTCATTCCCTATCGCAGCCCACTGATCGTAATTGCTCGGATGACCTCGCTGATAGACCATCGCATTGATAGAACTCGAACCGCCATACATTTTGCCGCGCGGCACATAATCCCGCCGCCCATTAAATCCGGCTTGCGGTGTGGTTTCATAATCCCAATCTTTATCCGTATGAAACAGATCTGGAAATCGCGCAGGAATGTGAATTGCGTCCCGGTCATCCGGTCCACCGGCTTCCAACAATAAAACGCGATACTGCCCACTTTCACTCAAACGACCCGCAACAGCACACCCTGCCGACCCCGCGCCAATTATGATGTAGTCGTAATTCATATCGCTACACAGCCTTCTTTTAACATAAAACCATCTTGAACTAATAACTCAAACCATGCCCAAACGGAAACAGCGTGTCTGCTTCACCATATCCATGAGAATCGGGATTCTGCTCCACAATCGCTTTTGCATTGGCAGCCAGAGCAAAAGGCAATTTCCCCTGGGGTCTAAACTTGCCGGTCAGAATATCCATAAGGGCTGCATCACTTACACCAAAAGTCGCCAGAATCGCACCAGCAGTTCTCAATCCACTGGCCTCATCCAGCACATAGGGTTGTCGAAAACGAATTGATAGAATGGTCTTATCGGCCCCCACTTCCTTCATAACACCCTGAATATCCGTGAGAGAAGGCGAAATAGACCAGGATTTGGCCTTTGCCATATCAGAGAACGCCAGCAAATCCAGTTCATCTGGACTGGCCCCGCCAAAACGCCTTTCCCGTGAACGCGAGTTAGAAACAACAACCCGCAAAATCGCATAGTCTGTACCTTCTGGTACAGCAGGACGCATCTCATTCTTGTCGGGATCATAATCTCCTGCCACAACAGTATAACCCGACCATTGAGCGCCCTCCACTACCTCCGGATTCATACCCATCGTATAAATTTGAATCGAATCGGTCTCACTCTGAGCCATTAAGGGCAACACACCTGCTTTGTATTGCAATAAAACAATGGATTTGCGCTGTGCAATCTCCGCCTTCTTCTGAAATGCTCGATTGCCGACCAGATAGGCTGCACGATCTGGATTCACGTAGGGATTCTCAAAAAGACCCAATTGAAATTGTTCTCTTAAGAGCCTGCGTACAGACAGATCAACTCGCTCTTCAGAAAGCTTTCCGCCAGTCACCAGATTCAAAATCTGTCTGTTATTGTTAAAACCCGACAGTACGTCGGTTCCAGCCTCTATTGCAATGACAATCTGCTCATCAATGCTCTTGTCTTCCAAACCCCATGCGCGATCACCAATAATGCCTGTATCGGAATTGATATATCCTTTAAATCCGAGCTTGTTTCGCAGCAACTCAGTTAGAATTCCCTTTGAAAAAGCCATCCCCACATCATTGGGAAAATATGGCTGGCTGATCGGAACGCCGTAATAAGGCATAATCGACGACACCCCTGCATCTATAGCGGCCTTAAACGGTTTCCAGTGATAATCGAATTTTTTTGCAGGATAAACCTGATTCTTGCCAAAATCGTAGTGAGGATCACCCCCGCCTTCCTGAGGACCGCCGCCGGGAAAGTGCTTCATTGTCAGCGCAACACTTTTTGAATTCAAACTCTCACCCTGCAGGTTCTTCACCAGCACAGTCATAATTTCGGCGGCCAGATCTGCATCTTCTGTAAACGTCTCGTGAATCCGATACCAGCGGGGTTCCGTAGCCAGATCTGCCATATACCCATACATCGCCCGCAAACCAATTGACGTCCACTCCCTTGCCATGATCTGAGCAAATTCCGCAATCAGATCCATATCCCGGGTCGCTGCCAGACCTGCTTCTTTTGGCCACTCAGAAAAAGACCCCGCCGACACGCTGATGCCCGCCCTGGCATCGTGTTCATAGTGATTTCTGGCGTTGGATTTGAACAGAGCGGGAACCCCCAGACGTGTAGCCTCAGAAAGCTCCTGCATCGCATTCATAAATTGCGCTGCTTCATAAGGGGTAATTTGAGCTCCACGCCAACGGCTTCCCGTCTGTTGGGGTGGAGTTGCTGTCACAGTATTGCGAAAGATAAAGCGCGTCATTTTTTCGGTTTCTACAAACTGAACGGCGCGATCAGAGAGTCGTCCCCCGGCCTCTGCATTCAGCGTATTGATGAGCAGCATTCCTGCCTTCTCTTCCAGTGTCATGTGCGACAGTAGATTCTCCACTCGTCTCTCAACAGGCTGACGCCAGTCTTCATACAAATCCACCCTGCCATTCTTGTTGAGATCCTTAAAACGGAGTCCATCCAGATGCAGAATCTCTGCAATCCGAGTATCAAGCACTGGTTGTGATAGATATGTGCCCTGTGCCAGCACATCTACACACAGCACAAACAACAGGCTCATCATACATAGACCGACTTTCTTCATGTCACTTCCTCCAATGTGTGAGATCATTTTTTTAATGAACACATTCATACATTCATGACGTACGACTGGCCCTGTGTTCTCATCGCTTCTTCGTCTTCAGAGAGAATACCACATTCAGATGACCACGCTTCGATATTTTTCCGGGTCGTTTTCTCAAACCACCTATTTCTAAATGGAAGTTCTGCCTCTTTCATCCAGTTTTGTAATAAAGGATGAAGCTCTGTGCGAATGGCTTCAAAATTCTCATTGAAAAACAAATTGTCCAACTGAAACGGATCTTTGCCTCGGTCGTACAGCCAACCGCCGGGTTCGTCCCACACTGTCCAATTCGGTTTCCCCCCCAGGCGTGTTTTCCCCTTGACACTATATGCCCAGTCCTTTGTCACAACGGTTCGGTGAATAGGACAAGGACTCGATATGGAATTCATATTGCTAAAATGAAATAAAAATACAGAATCTGGATCAGGTCCGCCTGATTCTGCCATAATATTTCTACTGTGATTCACACCAGGACTGGCTTTTAAGTAGCCTAAAGACTCCAGGCTTTCTCTATCATTTTTTTTTGCCAACATTTCGTCTAATCCTGCCAAATGACAAAAGGTCGGAAAGAAATCAATGAATGAGAAGAGTTCATCCGCTTCCCGCCCGGGAGTGTCAATACCCTTATGCCAACGCACGAGAAATGGTATTCTCGATGAAGGGTCATGCGGCCATCTCTTTTGCCCTCCTGCAACATTCTGAGCACCACCCATCGCACCATGGTCGGACGTATAGATGACAATGGTATTATCCCGAACACTTTCAGGCTGGTTATCGAGCCAATCCAAAACCCGCCCCAATTGCTCATCCACCGCAGTAATACTGCCATAATAATCATAGTTATTGACCGCGTTATGGATGCGATCATATGGCATATAAAGGGGATTATCTATGTAGCTCTGATAGGGCTTTAAGGCTTTGGCAGGATGATTTTCATCATGCCGATACAACTCCGGATAGTCAGAACGATGTCAACCACCACCTGCTGAGCAGGTGGCTTGTCCCTGCCACACCCCAGGTGCTTGACCCACCCATTGGAGGCAATGCAGCATATCCGAGCAAGGGCTTAGGTTTAAACCGCTCACTGCGTGGCGAGACTTCAGGGCAGTTGACAGCAGCGGATTGCTACCGCAGGTTTGGGAGGTCAGGCCCCTAACTGTGCCCATCAGATTTGACGACAACACAACCGCAATCCATACCGCTGTTGTTGCCAAATCTGCCTCTCAACTAACATCACAGAGAGGATTTTGTGTGCTATCCCACACCGAAACCGTTTACTCTCAAAAGAGAGTGCCTTTGTGTGCGCTACGATAGCACCTGCGAAATATACCCACAAAACGGCTTAACGGCAAAGCCAACTATCTCTGACCACGCCCAAAGGACGGGGCTTCCTACAGGAAAGTGAAAGAAATCGCAAGCCATCATTCAGATTTTCAATCCCCGGGAAAATGTCTTATATTGGCCGAGCTTAAACGAGATAGATTCCCAGAAAAGGATCTTCATTAACATTATTTTTCAGGAGGAAATTCTCATGAAACTCGTACTCTACAATGATTTTCAACTGGGTGTTTTGCAAGGCGATACAGTCGTCCCAGTTGGTAATTCGGTCGCTGACTTAGGGTATCACAACGCTCAAGAAATGATGCAGATGATCATTACTGATTGGGATGCCATGCAATCCAGAATCGAGAGCGCTATAGAAGGTGGAAACGGTGTCGCCCTCGATACGGTGACTTTGCAATCGCCCCTGCCCCGCCCCAGTCAACTCATGTGTGCCGCTGGTAATTATATCGAGCCGGGGCAGCCGGAGCGAAGTCTGTTCAATGGATTTCTCAAGGCCAACACGAGTGTGATGCCTACCGGCAGCACGGTTGAACTCCCGGACGCCGAAGCGAGTGTTTTCCATTTTGAGCCAGAGTTGGCACTGGTAATCGGCAAGAGAGCCAGCCACCTCTCGCAAGCCGATGCGCTGGACCACGTCTTTGGTTATACACAGTTCATAGATGTTTCGGCTCGGGGATTGCCCGGTGGCTTCTTCCTGGGAAAAAGCTGGCACACATTTGCTCCCCTCGGACCGACTCTGGTGACTGCCGATGAGGTATCAGACCCAAATGACCTTTCAGTGAAGCTATGGGTCAACAACACCCTCAAACACGATTTTTCTACAGGCGATATGGCCCGCCACATCCCCGAGTTGCTGGAGGAAATCACCAGCGTCATCACCCTTGAACCAGGGGATGTCGTTGCAACCGGCACCCATCACGAAGCTCTGTCACCGATTCAGGATGGCTTCAAAGTTCGGTTGGAGATCGAGGGATTCGGTCCTCACTTAGAGGTCAGTGTCCGCGATGCGCTGAAGAGGCGTTGGTAAAACAGGTTGAACGAATTCTGATTTTGTAACTCAGTTTTTTCAGTAATCAAAGTCAAAAGGTCGTGGGAACTAATCTCACGACCTTTTTTTATTAGGATGCGCAATGAATGGAACGCGCCACGAATTTCTGCTGTCAAATAAGATGTCACACCACTCGCGCACAAGCGCGCAACGCGGATCACCCATATAAGGAGAAAGCATGCCTGCAGATACAGCGACCAGGTCCCGACGGCTGAAGCCAATCACAATCGAACTGTTGATTATCGTACTGTTATTGGGCGTGACCTGCTACTGGCTGTTGTTCATCCGGGCCACAAACAGTGGGTTGACCTTTGAGAATAAACTGCTGATTCCCGAACAGTTATTTGGAACCGTTGTGGATGGACGTCGGCAGTTTCACCTGACCGTTGCTGAAGGAAGCCGAGAGTTCTTGCCAGGCAAACAAACACCGACAGCTGGCGTTAACGGACCGTTTCTGGGACCGACACTGCGACTGCGTCGGGGCGAAGATGTCGATCTGATCGTCCAGAACAACCTGGATGAAATAACGACAATGCACTGGCACGGAATGCACGTTCCCGCTCGCATGGACGGCACACCACATCAGAAAATTGAGCCTGGAGTATCGTGGACTGCCAGCTTTCCGGTCGATCAACAGGCTGCTCCGTTATGGTACCACCCGCATCCGCATGGCAATACGGGACGGCAGGTCTATCGGGGGGTCGCTGGCCTCATGTGGATCGATGACGATAACAGTGATGCGCTGGACCTGCCAAAGACCTACGGCGTTGACGACATTCCACTCGTGCTCCAGGACCGACTGTTTGACAACGATGGTGCGTTTCGCTTTGCCCGCAACCAGGGTGCTGTCTTTGGAAACACCATGCTGAT
The DNA here is from genome assembly GCA_965205975.1 of Candidatus Latescibacterota bacterium. Lineage (GTDB taxonomy): Bacteria > Latescibacterota > UBA2968 > UBA2968 > UBA2968 > VXRD01. The sequence goes on along the minus strand of OZ242195.1, from coordinate 1,145,691 downwards.
CAATGGAACCTATAATCCATTTCTCCAGGTTGAGTCGCGTCGCATTCGATTCAGACTGTTAAACGGCTCGAATGCGCGTATCTACTACATCGGCTTTGACGATAACCGAGAGTTTCATCAGATCGCCACAGATGGCGGATTCCTCGAGACGCCCCTCAAAACCAACCGCGTGATCCTCGCACCCGGCGAGCGAGCCGAAATCCTGGTTGACTTCAGCGACGGTGCTGAGGTGGTGTTGAAAAGCTACCCAGAAGCAGGATTGCGGAGAACGATTATATCGTTTTTATGGGGAATCGGCACGGGGAACCTGCAATTGTTGAAAATCGTTCCCCAGCCAGCAAAACGCGCATCTCACGCACTGCCAGAGCGCCTCAACACCATCTCCCGCATCGATCCCTCACTCGCCGCCAAAACCCGTCCGATGGTTTTGGCTGGACTCCGACAAGGTGGTCGAGGGGAACGAGGGGGACGACTACAAAACATACAACAACGCATCACCCGGAATCTGGCGGCTCTACAAGGCGAACGAGGACAAGGAGGACGAGGGGGACGGGGAGGTCGAAGAGGTCGAGGAGGTCGAGGGGGACCACCGATCAACGGCAAGACAATGGACATGGAGAGAATTGATGAGGTCGTGCGATTGGGAGACATTGAGATTTGGGAAGTACATAATCGCGGCGGTCAGCCGCACCCTTTCCACCTCCATCCGGTCCAGTTTCAAATTCTCGACCGCAACGGCCAACCATCCACCAGTGCCGACCTCGGCTGGAAAGACACAGTCCTGGTGCCTCCAGGTGATCTCGTTCGGATCATCATGGCCTTCGATCGATATGCTGATCCTCAGGTACCATACATGTACCACTGCCACATCCTGGAACACGAAGACAACGGGATGATGGGACAGTTCCTGGTTGTGGAAGAGCCAGAGCAACTCAGCTTGATCACTGGCAAGACGACCGTCGTCACATTCATCACTGGCGTTCAATGCGGGCATTGTTACGAGCACGCGCGTTTGTTCGACGAGGTGCTTCGGGAGAACGACATCAATCTGGTGATCATCACGCCAGAATCCGATCCAGACCAGGAGAGAGTTGCTGCGCTGTCGTCGAGCCTGGTCTCAGACACTTCTGGCAAATGGGCAGGCTGGTTTGGAATGGCCCACACCGGCCCAGCGCACGGCACAGTCCTGCTGGATGCGACCGGCGAGGTCGTCTGGAGGTCCACAGCCCCCGAACCATACATGGATGTCCATCATCTCGTGAACCGTGCAAAAAATCTGCCGGGCAGATAATGATAACTTTATCTTCAGCTTGCAGTTGCGCCTTTAGATATGTAAGTTGTGTGCAAGAATAAAAACCATCGAGCACTGATATAAAACAAGGAGAATCTATTATGAAGCTCACCTTGATACCTGGTCTCATGACCTTCACGCTTATCTCATGGGCCACAACGGCCGAGGCCAGATACCAGGAAACCATGGACCCAAACGGTTTTGTGAAAAACCTCGAATCCGATTACAGCCTGGTTGATGACGGTGCAAAAACCAACCAGAGTGCGCTTTTGCAGAAGGCGATCAACGACGTCGCAGCCGCAGGCGGTGGACGGCTTATTCTTCCGAAAGGCACCTATCGATTTGCAAAAGTCTATCTCAAGTCAAATGTACACCTGTTGATCGAAAAGGATACAGTCATCAAGCCCTATTGGCCAGAAGGGACAAAAACCGTTATTTTCATCCTGGACTATGAGGATACATCCGGGAGGGGACCTAAGCAAAGGGGAAATGAGTTTATTGAGAACGTCAGCATTAGGGGACTCGGCGGACGGTTCATCGTCGATTATTCCGACCGGGAACGGCGGGAAGACGAAGGCATCCGCACCGTCCTGTGCAGAATGGTCAGAAATTTCCTCATCTCCGACCTCGACATAAAAGATAACTTCACGGTCTATTGCGGATTGACGATGACTCCTACACGGTCGCGCAACGAAAATGTGAAACACTGGGGGATCTCTCGCGCAACCAATGGAACCATTCGAAATTGCCGCATCTTCAACGCCAGCCCGGGATACGGACTCGTTCAGTTACACGGCGCACAATCGTTGCACTTCGAAGATCTTTATGCAAAGGGAGGCGTCACCCTGAGACTGGAAACGGGTGCTGTGGGAGATCACACGGCAGTTTATGACATTACAGCCAGAAACATCACCTCTGAAAACGGACGGTGTGCCGTCATGCTTGGACCTCACAGCGCGAACAATGGATTGGTCCATGTCGATGGCGTCACGTCCAAAAGCAGTACATATGCGGTCACCATAGGCAGAGGAAACGTCAAGAAGGCCGAACAGGCGAGAAATCCCGCCGCGAAACCCGGACGCTTTGCCGATGGGTGTTCCATCAAAAATATTCACGCGATTTTTGGGCGAGATGCGCAGGTAAAAACACACGAAATGATGAATATTCCGGAAGAATACTACGATGATCTGAGGCTCAGAAAGGTCATAAAATTCTTTGACGGGCCATCGATCGGGGCGGTAAAGGATTACACAAATGGTACATATCGCGTCGATATCGAGAACGTGACCCTTGAGGGATTCAAGTATAACGCTGACAAGAAGATCCTGACTCCTGAAGACGCCAGACCGGGCAAATGGGGACAAGCCCTAAGAAAATGGAAGACTGATCGGGGCATCCCTGTTTCGAGGAAATAGCTTTTAGCCCGTTGCCTTTTCTGCTGCTGCCACAATCTCCTTCACGTCAGTCGCTTGAAGTTCTCAGTCAATACCCATCACTTCGCGGACGCAGGAAAATTCTCGCCAGATGTCGGTAAAGCAGTCGTTGCCATTTTTTGCGCAATCAACATGGCTCATGCGGGCAATTGTGGCATAGCGAATGTTGGGAGAAGCATTGGGGCTGGCGCAGTGATACACCAAAAAATGAGCGAGAATGAGATCCCCTGCCTGACCGGTGATCATATCCGGTGGTTCGGGCTGGTCAATACGTGGCTGTCCATTGGAGAGAATTTCAATGCCCTCCTTATTTAGATAGTCTTCATAGACGTGATGGGACCCGGGCCAGACTGTGAAATTTCCACTATAAGGCTCGGGTACATCGGCGAGATAGATGATGCCAAAGCAGGTAAAGCCCCGGTGATAGGAACCTTTTGGTTTGCCGTTTCTCCCATTGCCCATATTATCGATGTGACCGGTCGGTTCGGGCGGTGCTTTGCCCAGGACATTGGGAAAACGCGAGGCGGGAGTTGTCCTGCCAATGGGGACTTTAAGATTTCCTTCGCCCAGTAGAGATTCGGTCAGAGAAATGACAGGGCTTTTGTGGTACAGATCCTTGATCATTGGGCTGCTATTGAGATTGCTGACGACCTCACCGCCACCGTGGTGCTTTGCCAAATTCAGACCCTTCGGGCTGAGTGTGCCGATGGAATAGTTGATCGCTTGACGAGCCGTGTCAACCATTGATTTCGAGATCACACCGGGGATTTTGACATACCCTCGGTGGTAAAATTCACTGATTTGTTCAGTGGTGAGTTTCATAGCCTTCTCCCTGTTTGTTACCATCTATTGTGGTTCCGCATTGTGTTTTGGCAACCATGATGCCAGTTCTCGTTTGACGGAAACATACGCTTCCCGATCTGCCAGATTGTGGAACTCTTTCCCATCGCTTTGATGGTCGTATAATTCTTCCGATCCGTCTTCATACCGGATATAACGCCACCTATCCGATCTTATTGCATGGTTATTGCATCCCTGTGTGCAGACCACTGCGCGATGGGTCTCCTCTTCTGGGTTATGTAGCAAAGGGACCAGACTCACCCCATCGAAATCTCCTGATATTTTGCCGCCAGACAATTCGATTAGCGTGGGATAAATATCGAGCAAGCTGACAGCCTGTTTGCAGACCTTGCCCGAGGCAATCTCTCCAGGCGCAACGATGATCATCGGTACCCGCGTGGTCTGCTCCCACAATGCGAATTTCTCCCAATGCTCCTTTTGCCCCAGATGATACCCATTGTCTGACCACAACACAATAATAGTATTTTCGGCGTGAGGTCCATTTTGAAGTGCAGCTAATAGACGCCCAACCATGTCGTCGGTAAAACTGACAGCCGCCAAGGGTTTTGTACCCCTTGCCCTTGAAATATTGAGGCAGTGTAATCCTATCTTTCAGGCTCTTACATTTTCTCCAATCCTGCCTATTGAGATACACGCCCGATGTCGATGGTGCCAACCCCGTCATCACACTTACACGTGAAGGATTGCACGCAGGCGCTGCACAATGTGCATTGGTAAAATACACGCCCTTTTGGGCAAGCGCATTCATATTGGGAGTATGAACAGAGGTTTCTCCGTTCATCGCATCGGGACAACCACACAGATCGTCAATGGCGATAAAGAGCACATTGTGTTGATTGCTTTTATTTGCTTTAGTGTCTGCCATGAACGACCTAATCCTCATCGTGTCCTTTGAATCCCATAGATGGATCGAGAATCTCGCCTTCGCGAACCGGTGTATGAGCATCCCCGGCATACTGCGTCATCTTCTCGAGAACGTCAGAATACTGAGCAGCAACATCGTTCAGTTCTTCAACATCTGTGCTCAAGTCATATAACTCAAACGGCCCGTCATTGTCTGGTCTCACGGCTTTCCAACTTCCCATACGAACAGCGCAACTTTTCCGATCCTCCCAGTACAGGTACTCGTGCTGCGCCTGCGTGCGCCCGGTCTCACCGCGCAATGTGGGCGCGATCGAAATACCATCAATCTCAGACCCGGGCTTCGCCCCCGTCAGTTCTGCCAGAGTGGGCATCACATCCGGAAAGTATCCCAGATGATCAGAAACCATTCCCGGCTCAATTTGACCCGGCCACCGGACAATAAAGGGAACCCGTAATCCGCCTTCATAGAAATTGCCCTTGCCCCCGCGGAAGCGTTCGCCCGTCCCGGGATTCAGATTGGGGGCAAAAAAGCCATGCGGATGATTATCATTTGCAAAATAAGGAGCACCTCCATTGTCGCCGCAAGCAAAAATGATGGTCTTCTCGTCAATCTGCAACGCCTTCAGCAGATCCATAATCTCACCGATCTGGCGATCGGCCATTTCCATCATCGCGGCGTACATCTGTGCATCGTGCGGTCCTCTCTGGTTCGTGGCATCCCATTTCACGTCCCTGTACTTCTGCCAGGCTGGATCCGATTCCGGCATCATCCACTGGCCGTGCGGAGGCGTCCACGGTAAATAGGCAAAGAATGGGCGATCTTTGTTCTCTCGTATGAACTTCAGCCCTTCTTCATAGATGAGGCCATGGGAGAACACCTCGCCAGTGTGGAAATCACCTGTATTCCCCTCCAGATACATCTTCTCACTATTGTGGAGAAGATATCTCGGATAGTACGTGTGTGCATGCACCTGATGATAATAACCGAAGAAGGTATCAAAGCCGTGTTTCTCAGGTACACCCGTTGTCCCGGCATCGCCCAGGCCCCACTTGCCGAAGCCGCCAGTTGCGTAGCCCTCGGCTTTGAGCATTTCGGCGATCGTCACATCATCCGGACGCAGTGCCAGACCGCCGCCATTTGCGCGGATCGTTGTGTGGCCCGTATGCTGACCTGTCATCAGTGCACAACGCGTCGGCGCACAGACATTGCCTCCCGCAAGCATCTGAGTAAACTGGATGCCCTCAGACGCCATCCTGTCGATATTGGGCGTCTGAAGAATGGGATGGTCCATGGCGGACCACTCAAAGTATCCCCATTCATCCAGCATGATATAGATAATATTCGGCTTCTCAATATTTTGTTTTCCCATTGCACTACTCCCTTCATTCCTTTATCACCAGGGATTCGTCGCAACCATCTTTTCCCGAGACTCATAGACCTCCATCAAGAGGTCATCATAGCTTTGCACACAATCTCCTTTCACCCTGCTATCCGATTGCCCAATCCGGGCCGTTCACAGGCTCCAATTTCCCGCTATCAGCAGAACGAATTTATTCTGCGTTTAGAAAGCTCAATGCTCGTTTTGGACGCGGCGGCGTTCCCATTCCTCAACGCTCATGTCCCCGGCGACGATGTGGCTGTTGTCGCCGATGCGATCCGGATGGCGCAGTTCCGGTTGATCCACAAACCTGGCGCGCAACGCCTTGTGCTGGTTCTCGGGCTGTAGCACATCCTGCTCGCCCTCAGCGATGTGCCGATACAGCAGCTTCAGCTCCGGAGAGAACCTGGCGAAAACCTCCCGCGGCACGTAGGTCCTTAGTGTGTGGCCGCCCGAGTGCAAGTTGCCAAACTCATTCCCAGACAGCCACCACGGCCCATATCGGCACACCACCGCCGTGCGCTCGTGTTCGCTCTGGTTAAGCCCGCTCGAGTGCCAGATCCTCGTGTCCTGCATAAAAACCGAGCCCGCCGGAGCAGAGACCTGGAATTCTCCCGGAATTGGTGCGCGCGCGTCGATGCCGTCGTCGGGACCTCGCGGGTTACGCGGGTCTTTGTGCGACCCCGGCACGATCCACGTACCGCCGTTGAACGGGGTCACGTCTTCCGGACCGAGGTACCAGACCGTGGATAGTGCCATGCAGACGTCGGGGAAGGGCTGGGTGACTGCGCCGCAGTGCTTCCAGGGATGCTCGCTGTTTGGCCCATACGCGCTCAGATCGTGTGGCCAGTCAGAATGCCAACCGCGGTGCTTAAGCTGCTGCTCGGATAGCGGTTTCTTAGCCGGTCGCGACGACTTGTTGACCTCCGTCTGCAAAATACGGATGTGTGTATCGAGCATGGCTCTGGCAACCCGCAGTACGCGAGGCTCCGCGAGATACTCGGCGAAGGTCTCGCACCGCGCGATATCGCACAACTCGGCGTGCGGTGCCATAGGTGGCCGCACCGGGTCCTCGCGCCATCTTTCGAAGCGCTCAGGGCTGTCGTCGATCTCGGCATCGGGGTCTCTCTGACGCTCTATCTCTATGCGCTTGCGGCGCTCCGCCTCGCGGTCCTGTTGCAACAGCTCGCGACCCCGGTGCACACTCTCGCGCACCGCGTCAACCTGATCTTTGGGAATCACCCGCTCGATGACGCAGAACCCCTGGGTTCGCAGCGATTGCACATACCCCTCAATCTCTGCATCGTTGGGAATGCCCGTGCCGATGGAGTAGGGAACGCGCAGCCGCTCATCTAAATTTAAGTGTTTTGACATAATCAACTCACTGGTTTAAGGATTAAAAAAAGCTGTGGCAGATGTATAATCTTCTTGTTCGGCCATATTTGGTTCTCTGGTTGAAAATGAAAAACTGGAGATGTGGCTCAACGAATCGGTCCTGGATAAGAACACGCCATCCCATTGCGGATGAGCATTCCCCGATCGGCCTGATTCGCCTTTTCAGCCATCTCTTCGCGAAACGTGATCATAACACCGCCCCATCGCGTGCGATCACTCGGATTCGGTGGACTCATATGCCACATATGCGCATGCCAGATCACAGCATCGCCCGGCCCCAAGGGCACAGGTTCAGGCGTCTTATCCTTCAAAAACTCACGCGGAATCTCTGGGTGCAACCCATCATACTGCACGTGTTCGATCACGTCGCCTTTGTGGGCGCCTGGCATCACATGCAAACACCCATTCTCCAGATCGACAGTCTCCAGAGCCACCCAACAATTAAAATGTTCGCGCTTGTGTGGCCTGATGCCACGCGAGGCATCGCGCTCCCACAACCAAATGTCCTGGTGCCAAGGAACCGATTCGCCGATTCGAGCCTGCTTCGTAAAAAAACGCGTGCCTTGCACACGAACATTCTCACCCAGAAAGCGTTGGTTCATTGCAATCACATTCTCTGCTGTCAACCACTCCTCCCAAAGCACCCGGCTATGAAGGTCCCGATCACCCACAGCCCATACCGCCGCATCACCGTCAACACCTGTGTCATCTGCGCGATCAGTGGTCAATCTGAATCCTTCCGGCTTTTCTGCGATGACCCGTTCAAGTTCACTTCGCACGGCCTCAACTGCCTGGGCTGAAATCAGATTTCGAACCACAAAATAACCGCGCTCTTCAAACTGCGCCTCTGCATCTTCGGGGATATAAAACGCACCCATTCTCTACTCCTTTCCATCATTCCACTACACCTTTTTTAAAACTGTCTAAGGTTTCACGAAGTTCTTTCACAACTTCAGGATGATCGTCTGCGATGTTGTTTTTTTCGCCAATGTCGCGATCCAGATCGTATAACTCCAGCCCATTTGTTCCAAAATCCATCAGAAATCGATGGTCTTGTTCCGGTTTGCGCCCAGGGAGCAGCAACTTCCAATTTTTCTTTCTAATACCGACGCCCATATTGGCATCGCCTTCTCCCACCTGATCATAGATAAAAGTTTCTCGACCTTCTTCGGTCTGCCCCAAAAGCAATGCGGTCTGATCAATGCCATCAATCACGCGATCCATCGGCGGTTTGACACCTGATAGTGCGGTAAAAGTCGGCATTAAATCAATCGTGGCCCAGAGCGCATCCGAGGTGCGCCCAGCCGGGACTTTACCCGGCCAGCGGACAATACAGGGCACACGAGATCCGGCTTCATAAGCGGATCCCTTACCGGCACGCAACGGCCCGGGATCGCCCCAAAAGATGGCTCCCTCTGGGTGGCCTTTCTTGTTTTCATAGTACTTGGATTGGCACCACGGTCCGTTATCCGTAGTATAGATCACCAGTGTGTTGTCGCGCAGCCCCAGCGCGTCCAATTTGTCGAGCAAACGTCCGGTCTCATGGTCTAACTCTTCAACCACATCCCCATATAGCCCACCAGCCGATTTTCCCTTAAACTCAGGAGATGCATCGATGATCGTGTGCAACATCGTATGCGCCAGATAGAGCACAAACGGCTTGTTCGGATCTCGGCGATTCTCCAGAAAATCAATCGCTTTATCGGTGTACAGGCGAATCGTACAGCTCATGTCTTCCGTTTCACCAACCGCCGTGTTATTCTCGTGAAGCTTTATAAACCCATTGTCGTTTGCGCCAAGAGTACCGTAATAATAATCAAACCCCTGCGCGTTCGGCATGCGCTCGATAATTTCCTTCCGGTTCGAGACATCCCACTTACCTATACAAGCCGTCTGGTATCCTGAAGGTTTCATCAACTCGGCAAAGGTGATCTCACTGGCGGGCATCCCCCAGCCTTTACTGCGGACTGGATAGCGACCGGTGAGCAATGCCGACCGCGACGGACCGCACACCGGCTGGGCGTAAAAGCTGGTGAAGCGGGTGCCCTCCTTCGCCAGTAGATCCAGCCGTGGCGTCTTGTTCTTTTTGTTTCCAAAACACCCAAGATCCGAATATCCCTGATCATCGGTAAAAATAATCAGAATATTCGGCCGTTCTTTGATATCGTCATCTGTCGTCTTACTCATCTGCTAAACCTTTCTTTTTTGTATCTGTGGTTGTGCCAACTAAAACTGTATCCGCATCCCCTCCAACTCGGGATGTGCATCCCAATATTCCCGAATTTGCGTTCCCCAATTGAGCAATTGTGTAGCAGGCCGTTTGGCCGTCATCCTTCGCCGATTCAGTTGCCCCTCAAAATCCATCATCAATTGCCTGAATCTTTTGAGCCTGTCCCGCATTTCCGGCTGATATGCCAGATTGTGCGTCTCATCGGGATCTTCGATCAGATCAAACACCTGTTCCAGCCCAATTCGGTCCGGGTCTGGTCCAATCGGATCCAGGTCTTGCTCCGTCCCATAGGGGATATACTCGCCGACATACTTGTAGCGATCAAACACAAGCGACCGCGCCCAGCCATTGCTCTCGATGTACGCAAACTCCCGCCACGCAGGGTTCTGACCTTCTACCAGCGGCTTCAGGCTCAGGCCCTGCACGCCATCTACTATATCAATACCTGCATAATCACACACAGTGGGAAACAGATCCACACCCGAAACAAAATGGGCCTCGTCCCTAAGATCCTTGGGCACATCCAGATCGTCGCCCAGAGAAGCGACAATGAACGGAACACGCACACTCGCTTCGTAGAGCGAGAATTTCTGAAACATCTGGTGCTGCCCATACGCCTCCCCGTGATCCATGGTAAACATGATCAACGTGTTATCGCGGAACCGACTTTTGTCCAGTGCCTCGAGAAGCAATCCGATTTCGCTATCTACTTTCTCGACCAGGCGGTGGTGCTGCCACATCAGGTATCGCCACTGGACCTCGGACCAATGGCGCACTTTTCGCAAAATCGGCCAGTGGATCAGGCACTCATCCATCCTGCGCGCCACCTTGTGGACCACTGTCTCGCGTTCATCGTAATGGAAATTCGCTGGCAATGGCGGCAGGTCCTCTTCGCTCAATATTCCCTGCGCGATGGGGTCCGGGATGGTCTTCTCTTCATGATCGTGCTCGCATTGACAAATGTCATGCGGATTTACATAAGGCACCTGCAGGAAGAAGGGGTCCGAATCATCGTATCGACTCAAGAAATCAATCGCGGCATGCGTAATTGCCCCGTCGTAGTACTCGCCCCCACCAGCCCCAATCGGGCGGTTCCCGATATAGAGAAGTTGAAACGAATTCCGGACATCGCGTCCATCGACATGCCATTTGCCCGAATGAAACGCCTGGTAGCCATTACTGTTGAGAACCTGACCCAGATCCGGGATATCCTCGTGCAAATGACCCCCGTTAAACGGCGTTCCCAATTCTGAAGTGTACCGCCCGGTCATCCAACTGGCTCTTGTCGGTCCGCAGACGGGATCGGTGGAGTACGATCTCATAAAAGAAACACCGTTGCGTACGATCCGATCGATATTTGGCGTCTTCACATAAGGGTAGCCATAAGCCGACACCACATCCCATGTGTGTTGATCCGTATTAATAAACAGAATATTCGGCCGATCAGGCATTTTCGCCTCCAGTCAGGATTGTGGTTTGATACAAAGTGGCCGCGATAAGCACCCTTCCACGCGCATCCAGCCACCAATAAGAAGGCGTCATCCCTTCTGCAATAAGGGCGTATCCATCAAGTGCAACCGAACCGCTGTCCAACTGCAAATCATACGACTCGAGAAAACGAACTTGCCCGTTGTTTCGGACTTTTTCGAGATCCTCCAGGATCGTCAGCCTCTGTGCCTCACCAGAATCCCGCAAGCCATCTGAAAGCGCGGGAATCACATCGAACAGCGTCCAGTTGCAGGTCAGTGGTGCGGATAGATCGGCCAAACCCGCCTGCAAATCCAGTCCATTGGCCGTAAGGAAAACAGAGCTGTCCTCCTCGAGACGTCCGTCGCAGGCAAATTCCTTGTAGCCGTCCCCCGCGCAGTTCTCTACTTGCACAGACCAGGCGCCAGTCAACGTGCGAAATGCATCCCTATTGGATGTAAATTTCATATCCATAAGTTCTCCACTCGCCGCGTTTCTGTACACAACAGAATAGTTCAGGCGCTTCTCATCCTCAACCGTCCGGCGGATCACCACCTCGCCCACGGACAGGTCATTATCCTCTGTCCGGCCTTTATAGCCACGCCTGAAGTTGGGGAGAATCGTATAGCGGGTGACTGCGCCTCCACGATCCCCGGAGGCAGTCGCTTCCAGCGTCCCCTTTACCAGAGAGCGAAGCTGTTGCGAGAAATCTGGAGACTGCTCTGTTCTGTCGTGGTTAAAAGACCAATGTAGATTAGCTGTCTCACTCATTCTATCTTATCCTCCTCCTTTCTTTGATATGATTTAAAAAGCATACTCTTCTGTCAAGGGCATTCTTCATATCACTACGCAGCCTTTCCAGAGTAATGGGAACACGGGTTGGCGTCTTCTGGTCTAAATAGATGCAGCAGATCATAATATCATAACACCCTTCAGGAGAACATCACCGTGCAAATTACAGATGTAAAAACAACCGTCCTATCGATGCCTCATCTGACAGGCATCCAGGACGCCACCATTCGTCACCTTGAACAGGGCAGAACACAGTGCTTTGTCCACATCATCACCGACGAGGGATTGGAAGGACTGGGCACCGGAGGAGGCGCACAGGCCGCCCGTGAGATCATCGAAGGGTCGCTCAAACCCATTCTAATAGGTCAGGACCCACTCAACATAGAACAGTTGTGGGACGACATGTTCTGGCGCATACGCGGGGTGGGCCGCAAAGGCCTGGCCTTTTGTGCCCTTTCGGCAGTCGATATTGCCCTGTGGGACCTGAAAGCCAGGTATTATCAAACCCCCCTCTACAAACTGCTCGGCCCTTATACGGACACCGTCCCGGTTTACGGTAGCGGCGGTTGGACCCACTTCAGCATAGATGAATTAATTGCCGAACAGGCCAGCTATGTAGAACGCGGCATGAAGTCCGTCAAAATGAAGGTCGGCAAAGATTTTGGGCGAAGTGAGGGTGAAGATTTGGCGCGACTGTCCGCGGTGCGGAAAGCACTGGGCGATGACATAGAGATTCTCATCGACGCAAACAATGGGTACTACGCCAAGCAAGCCATTCGCATGGCCCAGACGTTTGAGGAATACAACATCGGCTGGTTTGAAGAACCCGTGCTGGCCGATGACATCGAAGGCCTGGCCGCCATTGCCCGTGCCACCGCGATTCCCATCGCAACCGGCGAACACGAGTACACCAAATACGGCTTTAAAGACCTCATCGCCCGGGGCGGAGCGGATATCGTCCAACCCGATGTGGGCCGGGTCGGCGGCATCACCGAATGGATGAAAGTGGCACACCTTGCCCACGCCTTCAACCTGCCCGTTGCGCCACACGCCTACCAGCTCATTCACCTGCACCTGGCTTGCGCGACCCCGAATCTACGAATAGTGGAATACCTCGGCACGGTGGAAGAATCAGACCGGATAACCTACACAGAATTTTCCGAGCCGGTCAATGGCGTCTGGTCACCCAATCCCGACAAACCGGGTCTGGGCCTGGAACTGGACCCCGAAGCGGTGGAGCAATACGCAGTATAGATCAACTTGTATTTTCAATTGTTCTCTGGCAGTCCACGCGTCCAGGTTGTGTTCTGTATCGGCTTCAGGATCTCAAGTACCTCAGCAAGTAATGCTTCATCAATCGGCGATTCTAACCACTCGATATTCTCTTTCAAATGTTCAGGCCGTGTTGTACCGACCAGCGTCGTTGCAAAATCTGGATTGGCCAATCCAAATTGCATAGCCAGCTTAGAAATGTTCTCGCCTTTCTGCTTGCAAAACGCCACCGCTTTTGCACAAACCCGCTTGATCTTTTCGGTAGCGGGGTGACCTGGCGCTGGTCCGCGTTCAGTGAATAGTCCCATCCCCAAAGGTGAAGCATTGATCATCCCCACGCCCTTTTTCCTTAAATAAGGCACCAGCATTTCAAAGGACGTATCATGTAGCATATAGTGGCAAAACGACAGCACCGTATCCACATCCGTCCTATCGAGCACATATCGATAGACTTTTAACGGAAATCCAGTGATACCAACAAACCTGGTCTTCCCCTGTTCTTGCAACCGCCGCAAAGTGGGAAGTGCTTCTTCTACGATCTGGTCCAGCGAGACAAAATCGATATCGTGACACTGGAAAATATCCACATAATCCAACCCCAGTCGCATAAGACTTTCATCCATACTTTCCACAATTCGTCCGGCTGAAAAATCGGACACCCCACCTGCGTAACGTCCAACTTTGGTTGCCAGATAATATTTGTCTCGCGGGATCTCCTTCAAAGCCTTCCCCAGCGCACGCTCCGATTTTGTGCCACCGTAAAGCGGCGAGGTATCAATCAAATTGATTCCACAGTCAATTGCTGTATGCACAGCTTTGATTCCCCGAGCTTCATCGGGCGTTCCATAAATACTGCCCAAACCAGATGCCCCGTAACTCAACACCGAGACTTTCAAACCCGTTTTTCCCAACTCGCGATATTCCATGCTTTACCTTTGTTTCCGTTATTTACGGCGCAATTGGCTCGGGAAAATTGAATCTCACCCAATGCCATTGAAACATATCATTGGTCGCGTCATTCCATCCCAACAAACGACCTTTCATATTCTCTAACACATCGGCGCACATCGGGTCATCAATTCGATTATTCATCTCCGCGGGATCGGCTTCGAGATCGTATAATTCATCCAGATCATGAGGTGTATATACGTATTTCCATTTCTCTGTCCGCACCATTCGCTGCGAGCTATATCCCCACACCTCACCGTGGCTTTCGCAATACACGCTATCTGCCCAATCGTCGGGATCATCGCCATTCACAAGCGGTACCAAACTCCTCGCATCCAATCCATCGGGCAATTTTCCACCACCCCATTCGACAAATGTAGGCATCAAATCCATCAGCCGAACAAATTGCGACACATTGCGACTCACACCCCCTGGCACTTTCATCAGCAGCGGAATCCGAAACACTTCATCGTACATTGTACCCGATTTTTCAAAATGCTTGTGACTGCCCGTGGCATCACCGTGATCTGTACTGAAAAGAAATATCGTATTATCCTCAATCCCACATTCCCGTATCACATCCAACACGCGCCCCACGCATGTATCGATCAGAGACACATCACTATAATATTTGGCAACCACCTGTCGCCACCACGCCCAATCTTTATCTTGGAGATTCCACTCTCGATGTTTTCGCAAATGAGCCGCGGGTTTGCCTTCAAAGGATTCGTCAAAATTTGGCCAGGGTGGAATGGATTCAGGGTCGTACATCGACGCATAAGGCTCCGGCACAATATTGGCAAAATGAGGTGCTGTTGCATCAATGCGCAAAAAAAACGGCTTGTCTCCTCCTGCCCGTTCGCGCAACATCTCGATCCCACAATCCGTTACCTGCCACGTTTTGTATTCTTCTGGTAGCATCTCACCTGTACCCGCCACAGGAAAAGAACTTCCGGGAAACTCAACCGTCAGTTCTGTACCAGGGACTATTTGCCCACGTCCTCCCCTCCCCATCTCATGCCGATCAAAGCCGTATTCCTCAGGTCCCATATCCTGATGGACATGCCACTTCCCCGCATAATCCAGCACATACCCCGCCTCTTTGAGCAAACGGCTAAACGTCGGCACATCTGTTGACAATCCCCTATTCCACGCAGGCGCAATATGCGTATTGAGCATCACCCCGTGATTGTGCGGATAAAGACCGCTCATCAAAGAAGCGCGTGCAGGTGAACAAACAGGGCTTGTGGTATATGCCTGATCAAATCGCACACCCTCCTCTGCGAGTCGATCCAGATTGGGCGTCTGACAAATCTCATTGCCATAACACCCCAACGCATCGCGTCTCAACTGATCCGTAAGAAACAAAACAATATTGGGCGCCATAATTCCTCCTGTCGTATGGCCTTTTGCCGACATTCGATCTGTCGATCTTATCTACTACGTTCAAGAAGAAGTGTCAAGGAGAATACTAAAAACAAATAATCGGTAATCTCCTGGAAAACTTGATTTACATACATTTGTAAACTAAATTGCGTTTTATCATTCTATCTGTTATTTGGTCTCACCAAACGAAAAGGAACTTTTCAACCCATGAAACAAACCCACTCACTCGACGGAACCTGGCAAGTTATTTACGATCACGACAACAAGGGCCGCACGCTCAACTTACTGCACCGCGAAAATTTTTACGCCTGCGAAGACTTAGAGCAAATAACCGTTCCCGCATGTCTCGAAGAATTCAAACAAGATTACGAAGGCGTCGCCTGGTATGGCAAAACCTTCACACTTCCTGATAACTGGCAAAACAAAACCATCCGCCTGCATTTTGAAGCAGTCAACTACCGCGCAGAAATCTGGGTCAATGGCGAAGCCGCTGGCGCACACGAAGGCGGATACATCGGCTTTGAACTCTTGATAGACGACCTCTTAACCGAAGGCGAAAACTTCATCGCTGTTCGCGTCATCACGCCCCTCATCCTCCGAGACGTAGTCATTGATGGCATAGGCCGCGATGACATGCCCCACTGGCGCGGCGCAATCGCCGGTGGCATCTGGCAATCGGTTTCCCTCATCGCTACGGGGCCAGTGTACGTTGACGACACATTCGTTACATCCGACATCCACACGGGCGAAGTCAACATCGCCAACACATTTCAAAATCGAGATTTGAGAATACAATCCGCGACCATCACCTGGTCAATCACCGAATACAAAAGCGACACACAGATCGCCTCTGGACAAGAAACGCTCAGCCTGAATCCCGGCACAAGCCACCGCGAAGAAATATTCACTATCCCAAACCACAAACTCTGGCAACTCGACGATCCCAATCTCTACGTCGCCACCACCACAGTCGCCCTTGAGGGCGAAACCTCAGATATTGAAAAAACGCGCTTCGGCTTCCGAGAATTTACAGCCAAAGGCAAAAACTTCTACTTAAACGGCGAAAAAATCATCCTCAAGACCACCTTCAACGAAGCCTTCTATCCACACTCCCTCGCATACCCACGCGACCTCAATCTTCTAAAAAAAGAATTTCAACTCATCAAAGACGGCAACATCAACATGATCCGCCCGTGGCGCAAACCCCAACCGCCAATCGTATATGACCTCGCAGACGAAATGGGTGTCCTATTTGTAGGCGCACTCCCCGTCGAATGCATGGACAACTGGCCCCAGATTACCCCATACACCCAACAACGCATCGAAAATGAAGCCACGGAAATGGTCAAACGCGACCGCAACCATCCCTCCATCGTCATCTGGGAAATGTTTAACGAAATCATGCGCGACGGACTAAAACGCCTCAAACACAGCGTATCCTTAAAAGCGCGTGAATGCGATCACACCCGCATGATCATCGACGAAGCAGGCGGATTTGCCGATGGATGCAGCATTTATCTTCCCGGCTCCTACGAACCCATTGTCATCAACGATGTACACAACTATCCCGGCACGCCCTTTCCCCAACGCAGTTATGACAATTTGCTCGCACTCGGCAAAACCGAGGCGCAACTCAAAGAACTGGGATTAGAAATTGCCCAGTTCACCAACAGCAAAATTAAACCCGACTTGCTCACCAATATCTCAGAACTCGGGTATGGCAGTATCCCCGACCTCGAAGCAAATTTTGAACAGTACAAAAAAGAGGGCAATCCCATCACACCGGATTACCGCATGCACGAACGCCTCCTCAATTCGTATCTCTCGGTCTTCCGCGAAACCGGAGCAGATCAAATTTTCCCCAACTTCCACGCCTTTGTACAAGCTTGTCAGGAAATCCACGCCACAGGCAACAAACTCATGACCGAAGCCTGCCGCATCAATCCCGACATCGCGGGTATCGGCATCCACGCGCTCAACGACGGAGACTGGGTCCTCGGCGCTGGCTTAATCGACAACTTCCGCAATCCCAAAAAGCCCTATTACGCCATCAAAGAAGTATTCGCCGATCATTATATCGCCATTCGCCCCGGCAAACAAAATGTCTATGCAGGCGAAACCGTTCAAATCCTGCTCACCACCGTCAATGACAAAAACGATCTATCGGGCACACTCTCCCTTCGCGTTACCGCAAACGACGGACAGAATCTTCTCGACATAAACGAACAAATAACAATACCCACCGGCATCACAGACCTGGCGACTTACGAAGTCAACACCCGTGGCATTGAAGGTCTATGCCAGATCGAAGTGACATTCACATCTGACGACGCAGCCCCCATCAAAAACCAGTCCAGCATCTACGTCCTCGACAAAAGCAAATCCGCCATTCCAGATGTGCCCCTTGCGACAATCGACCTCAACGGCGCACTCGGCAGATATCTTTCCAACACCACCGACTTCTCCACCCGAACACCCACAGACCAGCTCGCACTCGTCAACCTCCAGGGCTGGAACGGCAAACCCGATACCCGCTTCGCCGATCTCGCCACATGGGTTGAAAACGGCGGTACAGCACTCTTCCTCAACCTGCCAGCCATGCACCTTCTCAAAATGGCACCGGGAAAAAGCCGCATGTCTCGCCACATCGACAAAGACATCCTCTTTCCATTCCCACTATCACTCTACTCCGGCAAAGGATTATGGACCCCTTGCAGTCATGTCGTCAAAGACCACCCCTTCTACGATGGCTTGCCCTCAAATTGCCTGATGGGACAAGAATATCAAAACATCTCCTCCCAGTGGTCCATTGTAGAACCCAAAACCGACTGGATCGGCGGCAACATCACCTACGACTGGTATGCGGGCCTCAAACACAAACAAAACTACATCGGCGTCACTGAAGCCTTTCACGGCGCTGATCTGACACAAATCGCCCACGGCAATGGCAAGTATGTCCTGTGTACCCATCGCATTGTCGAAAACCTGGGCACAGACCCGGTAGCGGATCGTTTACTGAGCAACATGCTCAAGATCCTCCTGTAACCACATGAAAGGAATCCCCATGAGTAATGAGAAACGCCCAAATATTCTGTTCGTATTTTCTGATCAGCAGCGTTATAGCGCGCTGGGTGCGAATGGCAATGACGTAATCCAAACGCCTGTTTTGGATGCGATGGCAGTCGAAGGAATGGTGTGTGACAATATGTTTTCCAACCACCCGCTGTGTTCGCCTTATCGAGCGATTTTGTTAACCGGTCGGTATGGTTGGCAAAATTTGGTAATTGATAATGAGTACAGTCCGCGACGAGATATCCCAACCTTGCCAGGCACTTTGCGCGAGCATGGGTATGGCACTGCGCACGTGGGTACATGGCATCTGGGTAAAGGGCCGTACGGCGACGACAATCGATACGGGCTGGATTATCTTGCGGCGCTGGCAGGCGGGAGAGGGCAAGGCGCCTACTTCGACAGAACCTATTACGAAAACGATGAGGGCCCGAACTTTTACGGAGGCTGGGCACCAACGAACGAAACGGATTTGGCTATTCAATTTATAGAAAAACACCTGAATGCCCGAACAGACGATCCATTTGCCGTCTTTGTATCCTGGCGACCTCCTCACTGGCCATATAAGCAGTATCCCGACGAATATAATATTTATAATCCTGCAGACATGGATGTGCCGGGCAATGTACCAGACGAGATGAAAGCATGGGCACATGAGGAACTTGCAGACTATTACGGGTGTTGTACAGGACTTGATGCAGAGATGGGGCGATTGTTGGAAGCCCTGGATCGCTTAGGGGTCAAAGACAATACAATTGTCTGTTATACATCAGATCATGGAGACCACCTTTCAAGCCATGGGTATGGCAAACCCAGTAGTAGATGGTTGGACGAGTCGATGCGGGCTTCAAAGGCAACACCTTATGAAGAATCTTGCCATGTGCCGTTTGTGGTGCGCTGGCCCGATGCTATTGAAGCTGGTACACGAACGGATGCCTTCTTTGGTGCGATTGATATTGTACCTACATTGCTCGGTGCTTGTGGCGTGCCGTTGCCAGAAGGTTTGCAAGGGCGAGATATTTCGAGCGTGTGGCAGGGTGGTGAAGCACCTGCAGATACGGAGTTAACGCCTGGCGGATCGGAGTCTGTCTATTTGCAGAATATGGCACATGGTTGGCCCAATCGCGACGGTTGGGTTGGGCGCTGGCGCGGTGTGCGCACCGAACGCTATACCTATGCGCGTTGGTTTGCTAATGAGCGAGGCCCCTATCTGTTTGACCGGCAGGAAGATCCGCTCGAAATGGTTAACCTGGCGAATTCTGCTGAAGCGCGGCCAGCACTTCAAGAAATGGAAGAAAGATTGCATCGTTGGATGGAAGGTACAAAAGATCCATTTGAATACGGTAGGCGTGGCCCCCGTGGCTTTTTGGAATTGGGACAGGAGTTTGCTGATCCGGATAAGTATCCTGGCTGGGGCGTTGCATAATTGACAAATGGGAGAAAGGAATCACAAATGAGAATAGAACAAATCGACGCCTATGTCGTCAAATTACCCCGTCCCAATATCGCTGAAAATATTCCCGATTATGCGCGGTCTCGCAAATCGCTCTCCTATGACACAACGCCTCCCATCGACGACATGGCGGCTGCGCGCTATGCCGAAGCACTCTTTGTCAAAATCACCGCCGACAATGGCCTTGTCGGATGGGGCGAAGGCCAATCTCTGCTCGTTCCTGAAGCCACCAAAGCAGTCGTAGATCGCCTGTTCACGCCCATTCTCATCGGCGAAAATCCACTCGCCCGCGAAAAGCTCTACGACATGACCTACGGCACGATGCGCGGTCGAGGTTACCGCGCGGGTTATCTCGCGGCCGCCCTTGCGGGTATCAACAACGCCCTCTGGGATCTATCGGGCAAAGCCCTCGACGTCCCCTGCTACGTCCTCCTCGGTGGCCCCTACCGCGACAAAGTGCGTATCTACAACAACATTCATGGTTCCACGCCCGAAATCGGTGTTGAGCAAGCCTTCAAAGCCGTTGAAATGGGTTACGACGCAGTCAAATATCACCTCAACCGCCCTCTAAAAAATGCCGTTGCCGTCGTAGAAGCCACACGCGAAGCCGTTGGTCCCGACGTCGATATCCTCGTCGATCTCACCTGGCATTACGACGTACCCGGCGCAATTGCCCTGGGCAAAGAACTCGAAAAATTCGACGTCTTCTGGCTCGAATCGCCCGTACCCAGCGAAGACCTCCGCCGCCATGCCGAAGTGCCGCGCGACCTCACCCTGCCCATCTGCATCGGCCAGGAATATTACAACGCCTATCAATTTCGCGCTGTTCTGGAAGCACATGCCGCCGACATTCTCCTGCCCGACCTCGCGCGAACAGGCATCACGGGCAGCCAGCGCATCGCCCACCTCGCCGAAACCTTCGACATCCCACTCGCCCCTGCAGTTGGCGCGGGCAACGTCCTTTCTACCGCCGCGCAACTTCAACTCTCGGCAGGCATCCTCAACTTTGTCATCATGGAACACTTCGACCAGAGCTTCCAGCTAAAAAGCGACCAGATCCTGAAGCACTCCCTCACCCGAAATGGCAGCTATCTCGAACTCCCCGACCGCCCGGGACTCGGCATTGAAATCGACGAAGAAAAATTGATGCAGTATGCAGTGAAATAAAACAGGAGCAAAAATGCCAACAAATCTCGACTATAAAAAAATCATGACCGATCTCGATGAAGTGGGTTTTCACATCATTCCTTCGGTCATCCCAGAAAAGAAAGCCGATGAAGCACGAGGTATTCTTGAGCAACTTCTCAAAGAAGAAGCCACCGAGCAATCGCTTGCAACCAAAACGCAGCGCGTAGGGCGCATCGCCGTCAAGCACCCTATCTTTCTCGACCTCCTGTCTCACCCGACCATCGTAACCCTGTGGCGCAAATACCTCGGTGACGACATGGTCTGCTCCACCTGGTCTGGCAATACAGTCTATCCGGGCGCAGACAGTTTTGGCTGGCATTCAGACTACCCTTATTGGTCTGTGCAACCGCCCTGGCCACCCGGCCGTCTCGCAGGTCAAACCATCTGGCTTCTGAATGATCTCACCGAAGAAAATGGCGCAACCGCCATGCTGCCCCAAAGCCACCTCAAAGGCGAACCGCCACCGCCCGAACTCAAAAGCCAATGGATCAACGGCGGTAAAATCCTCACCGGCAAACGCGGAAGCGCCATTGTCATGCACGGTGCCTGCTGGCACACAGCTCGCCCAAACCAAACCGATGAAATTCGATCTGTCCTCCTCGGCATGTATATGCGCCCCTGGTTCATCCCACAAGAAGACATGCGCGGCCAATTGGCAGAGTTAAAAAACCCTTCTGACTTAGTACGCCACCTTATGTGCGCCAATCAACGGACGCCAAGTAATGTTGGCGCAAATTAATGAAATAACACAGGAAAATTGAATATGACTGAGGGACAAGAAGTTACCAGCACAACAGGAGCAGTTGCAGCCGGGCCTCCAGAGGCGGCAAGAGTCGGTGCGAGAATACTCGAACAGGGCGGCAATGCCTTTGATGCAGCAGTGGCGACCAGTATGGCATGCTGCTCCGCAGATGCCGAAGGAAATGTGGCGTCCGTAACAATTTCTCAAGGCGGTG
The DNA here is from genome assembly GCA_965205975.1 of Candidatus Latescibacterota bacterium. Classification (GTDB taxonomy): domain Bacteria; phylum Latescibacterota; class UBA2968; order UBA2968; family UBA2968; genus VXRD01. Next base: position 1,123,707 of record OZ242195.1, on the reverse strand, counting down.
CCTTCGGTTCCCTTGTTACGGTGCCGGATACAGGCATCATTCTGGGACATGGAATGTGCAGATTAGATCCCAGACCCGGTCGCAAAAATTCCGTGGCTTCGCTCAAGCGACCGCTGAACAACACAGTTCCGCTCATCATTCAGCTTCCAGATCGGGATGTGGCGATTGGAATGCCAGGCGGCAGGCGTATCATCTCTGTGAACGCGCGTGCGGCCCAAAAAATCGTCGATTACGGCGCAACATCCTTCGAGGCTGTCAGTGGACCGAGGATGCATGTACAAACCCACGAGCCGGTAAGTGTGACCCGTGCCTTGCCCGATGATATTGTGAAGGGATTGATCGAAATGGGCCACGAAATCACATCTGTCAACAGTCTGGGCGGCGGGATCCACTGCGCGGAGTTTCTAAAAGCAGAAGGAACCGTCCGGGCAGGCGGCAATACATGGTCTGCTGGAAGTGATCCATAAATTCAAAGCGCTTCGAGATCAGGTCCTGGCGGATAAACCAGAATCCAATTATCCCTGCCTTTGGGCATGAAAATTTCGCCCGTGTTTTTGGCAATAATCACAAATGATAGGCAAAAAGACATCGGCATATTTCTCAAGTTTCACAGGACCGACACCGGAAACCTGTCCGAATGCTTCCACCGATTGTGGTAATTGGGCAGCCATTGCTCGCAACGTCCTGTCGTGAAAAACAACGAACGCTGGTACGTGTTCAGCCTCCGATAACTCTCTGCGTTTAGTGCGAAGTAGCTCGAAAAGTTCATGACTATATTCGTTTGATTCTTCGGATGTCGTATCATGAACAGGTTCTTCAGTAATGTGGTCTGCCGAATCCACTGGAAATCCCCAAAACTGCATTTTGCCTCTGATCACCTCACGCCCATCAGGTCTCAGCTTGAGACTGCCGTGTTGTAGATCTCGATTGAGAAGCCCATGTTGGAGGAATTGTAGTACCAGATGTTTCCACTGTGTTTTGTCATATTCCTTGCCGGTGCCATAGGAGGAGAGTTGGTGGTGCCGGTTCTTAACAACCTTCTTTGCTTTTGAACCGAGTAAGACATTGTTGGCGTACTCCCAAATTTAAAGCATTGGGATTGTAGAACCTTGTTGCTTCAGCAGGGATTGTGGGATCAACAGTAGTTGCTTGCTTCCCCGAAGTTCGGCAAGTCTTACGCTACCTCCGCCATAGGTGGACGCCCCCACCTGTGAATGTTTGTCGCCGCGTTGAGGTCTCTGTCTATCTCAAGACCACACGCGCAACAATGGAATGTTCTCTCTCGCAATTCGAGGTCCTCTTTCACTGTATCACAAGCCGAGCATGTCTTTGACGTGGGTAGCCATTTGTCGATTTGTTTGACAACTTTGCCCGTCTTTTTTGCCACATACTTGAGTATGGACAAGAAGTTTGAAAAGCCCAAATCGCTAATCTTTCTGCCCCACAACTGTTTCATGGCGTCAATGTTCAAAGTCTCAAAGAACATAACGTCATAGTCTTTACACAGTTGATAGGCAAGTCGCCAGTGATAGTCTCTACGCTGATTCGCAACGCGCCTATGCACTCTGGCATGATTTACGCTTGCCCTGTGACGATTGTTGCTCCCTTTCTTTTTACGAGAAAGATTGCGATTAGCCTTTTTGACTTTCCTCGAATTACGATTGAAGAACAATGGCGATTGTGTCCTTGTGCTGTCTGAGGCTGTTAGATATGTTTGCAAGCCAAAATCAAAACCTGCGGTTTTACCGTTCTTGATCATGAATGACTTGATACCCTCAGCCTTTGCAACAACACATAGCCACAAATCGCCTACGCGGTCACGTTTGATTGTGACCATCTTGATACGCTCGACATCGAACTTTCTGCTCTTATGGTATCTGAATATACGCTTGCCAATACGCACCTTGTTACGCTCAAGGAATTTATATCCTGTTTGCTTCAGCGTATAAGACTGATACCGAAAGCGAGACCTGAATGTGGGCGGACGCTTGTTGTCTCTGGCAAAGAATTTCTGATAGCCAAAGTCTATGCGCTCAACCACATTTTGCAATGCCTGTGACGGCAACAAACGCCAATGTGCAAAGCGTGTTGTTCTTTTTAGCTTTGCCAAATGGTTAATCATTGTGAACTTACTCGGATATTTACCAAAACGCCGATAGTATCGCTTGTGCAAGGCAATGAAATGATTATACACCTCAGCAAAAGAATCTATATCCCTATGGATATACATATTGCGATCACAGCGACTATACATTTTGTATTTGTATGTTAAGTATTCCATAGTATAAATATACACAAAAACAGTGATTTATGCAAATTTTATGTAGTCAGTGAACGGATGATTTTGGTCGATGAAGTGCTGGCGCACTTATACACCGCTCCACCGCCCACATTGTCTTGAGCAATGTGCCACCATGCTAAGCATGTTCCGTGATGATTTTACACGGAAGCACCGCACCATAAATTCGGAAGCCCTTGCAAAACAACGCTCGCTAACTCGCGTCCGCTTCCCAACGCGAAAGCTCTCTGCGAGTGGGTCTTACGGGCTGTAAGATAACAAGTTTCGTCATCGGGGTGCCCGCCCAACGTATCGCCCATGAACACATACCGAATTCGGTGCTGTTGCAGCTTCGCCTCCAGTGCCTCTTTGGAAAATTCGGGTTTATAGCGAGAATAAGGAGCTGAGCGCACATCGATAAGGTAGGCAATTTCATGTTGTTGTAGTACTTCGATGAATTGCTCAATAGAACGGCTACCGTAACCGATGGTGTAAATTGGGATGGATGATATTTTTTTCATATCACGTCGTTGAATCTAACATGCGTTCAAATTCATCAAGATTGGACACCTCTATCGCCGCACGGTGCAACTGCTTGAGACGTTGTAAATCTCCAATAGCTGAAATGCGAGCAGATAAGGGATCTGTCTGGCGGAGATCAAATCGAATCTCCAGCACGTCGAGGATATCCTCAATAGCGCGTTCTCTACCCCCTTGCTCAATGCCTTGCTCAACACCCTCTTCTCTGCCCTGCTCAAAACCTTCCTCTCTGGCTTCCTCTCTGCTTTCCTGGGTAAGGGATTGAAAAAGTGATGATTCGCGGATCAGATCCATGATGCCCTCCTTCAAGTTGGCAAAGCCGTCGGGATATTTCTGAATCAGGTGTTTGGATATCGTATCAAATTCGGCCATTTGAGATGCCCTGGTCTAAGAGTTGGTCGTATTTTGGACAAACGCAACAGTCAGAACTCAAGCAAATATCAGGCCAATGTCACAGCATCGCACGACAAAAGGTATGGACAGCATCAAATACCCTTATTATGTCCTTCAATATGCTGTATTGCCCTTTTTTTTCAACTTGAATTTAAGGATCACCTGTTTGGCGCAGAACAATCTCTGTATATTTTGAGCGATGATTGGGCGGTCATGTGAAAGATATGTACCACTTGTCCATCTGTCCGCTGCGCTGTTTATCTGTGGTTAATTGCATAACATCAGGCGAAAAAAGAATACGCCGCACAAGTTAGCGCGGCGTAGCGTGTTAGGCGAGGCTTATGGATTTCTGGCCCTGCGTCGGGTCTTCCCTCCTGCCGAAATGGAGGTGTTCACTGCTCTTTTAATGGCACATAGAAAGATCTCCCTGCGCCAACCTGACGCTCTATAAACGCCATCCCTTTTTCAGCCAAAGAAAAATTTGAGTTGAATCGTTTAATTTGTGACTCGAAGTGCTTTAAGACTTTGGATTTGTTCTGCACTCATCATAGACTCTATGAGATGATATGTTAATGCTTCTACCACGACTCTGCGGCCCTCACCCTGACCAGCCAGGTCAGCATAGTCCGTTACAAGATGATCTACTGACAGCGTGGGATCTTTTTTGAGAGCATCCAATTTCGTGATCAAAGTCGCTCGGCCATTAACATAATCCTGGGTATAACCCACAACATTAGTCGAGAGACCACAAAGAATGGCTTGTTGATCTGGGGTTAATACCTGGTCGATCAAATCCGCAGCCCCCCCACGACTCACTGATGTTCGATCTACATACCGAAAGCTTGAAAACCCAAAGTAGTTGCCAATTTTACCTCTTGGCAAAAAGAGCGCGTCATCTAAATCACCCGTTGCCCAGGCAACGAACTTGCTCGACACTTCCTGCATCAATGTAGCATCATCACGGCTAAGTGCGTTAAATTGAGTTTTTGCTTCTGCAGCATATGGCAATGAGGTATTTTGCATCTGATCTACGGTGACAACGCCACGACGAATATTTTCTAAGTATTGCACCTGTTCAGCGCTCAAAAGAGGTAGTAATTTTGCATAGTATTGGGCCGTTATGACCGTAATGGTACCTTCGTATTCCCCTATTGACTGTATCAAGTTCATCACACGAACATAGTCCATTGTAACGTTATTTTTTAAACGCCACAATTCATCGACCAACAAAACACGGTCTTCTAAAAATCCGTTGATTGCCGTTCGATGCGCGGCCAATAATTCATATAACAACGACCGTTGAGTATCATCCAAAAGCTCCAGGACTTCCTTATAGACTGCACCTCGAAAAGAGGCATCTGCATTGTTTCCATCGCGTTCCCGAATCTCGTTCCTGAGTGCTGCAAAACCAAAATAATTTGCCACTTCACCAATGGGTTCATAATGTGCATCTTCAACCGTGCCAGTAAGCCACACCAACAATTTTGATGCCGTTTCAACATAAACATGATCAACACCAACAAGATCCTCTTTTGCACAATTTTGTTGTTCTATAGGTACAACCTGCCAATCATCTGGTAGCTTGTAAAATGCAGACGGCTCGGGTAAGGATGTGTCACCATTCGCGCCATATGCTCTAACAAATATCAGAAAGTCCGGAAAATCTACCTGCCCATTTTGATTGAGATCAAATTGGGCTTGATCGGTGCCAAAAGCACCAGCAAAGGCGAGAAAATCGGCAAAATCGACCTTGCCATTTCCATCAAAATCAGACAGTGACGCTTTCAACGTAATTGGGCTAAAAATACAAAATAACGCGAAGACCGCCCCCAAAGCCCATTGTGTGTATCTGGTCATCTTTTCTCTATCCGATAAGAATAGCTCACCTCACCATTTGTCCGTCCAGCACCTTCATCTCTTGGCAGATAAGCTCTAATGTATTCCACCACAACATCATCAGGAGAAACAGTCACACGCAGATGTCCCGAATTTCCCAGGACAGTGCCGTTCAAATACCCCCCTTCAACAGCTATCTTGTCACCATTCCGATAATTGGTATTACTGGGTTGTGGCAACACCTGATACACCACCTCATCTAACTCCTGCTTCACAAACACATGGTCATGACCGTGAAAAAAAGCCGACACATTATTCTCCACCATCAATTGATGAATCGGCTTGTCCCATCCCGCGCGTTTTGTGTCAAACCCCCAACTGTCGTCTCTATTCTTTCCGCCCCATTCGTAATACGGAGCCATCTCAATACCGCCGCGTCCTTCTCCTGTATGAATACCCCCCACCAGTTGATGTGAAAATACAAACTTAAAGGTCGCATCACTCGCCTCCAGCACCTGTCGCAGCCACTGATATTGCTTTGCGCCAAGGGTCCAGCGCCAGTTATCCGATACGCCGCCTCGTTTGGGTTTTGTCGCCGTGTACCAATAAGGGTCAATCACAACAAATAGCGCGTCTCCCCACGACCACGAATAATAACTCTCTCTCACACCAACAAACGGCTCTTCATCGGAATCCCCGGAATAGAACACATCTGGTATGGGATTCGTATAATATTTTTTACGCGCCAATGTAGCCCAAACAGCCACATTGTTTGGCGTCCCATTCAAGGACCACCCCTCTTCCCCATCGTGGTTGCCATTGACGAGAAACAGCGGAATAGAATGTGTAATCTTTCCAAAATTCCCGCGCTCATACAAATACCGACGCTCAACGGTTGCGTAATCGGGTGCGGGTCTTACAGTCGCCGTAAGTGGTTCCGAGTGTTTATTGCACATAAAGGTATCACCGAGATCAATGAGAAAATCGGACTGATATGCTGCGACATTTTCCAGTGATCGATGATAGAGTTCCAGACTGGATCGACCATCTAAATGTGCGCAGGCCTGAATTGAAAAAGTGAATGTTGTACCCGGTGGACGATATGTGTGAAACGTATATTCGCCTCGCCTTTTGAACTCTGTTTCTCCTGCGCGCCGGTAGCGCGTTCGATAATAATACCGCGTGTCAGAAAGCAACCCCTCCATCGCAATTTCAATCGGTGTATCTCGTGCCCCCATCACTACGGATGTCTGATTTGTGTAAACACCTGATTCTGTTCCGTATTCCAGATAAATTTCCAGGTCTGCTGATGGAACCACATTGACAGTCACGGATCTGTCGGTTGGTCGTCCCAACAACTCGGACGCAACAAACAAAGAATCGGAATCCGTATCGGGTGGATCGGTTACAGTTTGGGGGCCTGAATCATTAGACACACCGCCCTGACCGGACGTTCCCGCATCACCTTCTACTGCAACACTCCCATTGGAGCGGTAAGCCTGTCGCGTGATATTGCCACTGGCATCTGTAAATTGAAAATCATAATCCCCATCTGGTCTCAGAAAATAGGCAATCGCCTGTGTTCCACCGTTTGCCTCATACGTAAGCCGATACCAGCCATCTGCCCCCTTCACAAAATCTGTGATATTCGCTCTCATACCCGTGCCCGAAGGTCGAACGGGCCTTGTACGGGGTTGATTTGCGACTTCTTCTCCCCTAAAAAGTTCAATAACACCCTTAAATCCGCCATTGACATAGGGATAATCCAGCGTGCTGTGATAGTGATAATTTCCATCTGCATCAAAATGTCCGTTCAAATCGTCCAAGTTCCTCGCTGGAGTCCCATCGGGTTCATTGAGACCATACATCGGATAGCCATCCAGGGCATACGCAATAGGTACGGCATCGCCCACTTTTTTGTTCAGAAACAACGGCGCGATATGGTAGTGATAGTCGTCCGCACGACCGGCATGCCCCCCAAATTCATCTAATTCCCCAGCCAAATACGTATCTGTGCGACCATTCTGTTTGATGGGATTAAAAATGGGCACGCCGTTAATAGCCAGACCAATAGCCCCCCGAAACAGCGTCTGGCTTGCATAAACTGGCACATCTGCAACCGCAGGTTTCAATGGAATCTGCCATGCATTATCGCCCTGATAAGGCTGCGGCAAAGGCACCTGCTGATTCCAGGCTGTAATCCCCACCATCATGCGGTGATCTGGAAAAGCATCGGACTCGATATATAAAAAATCATCATCCCACTGGATATTCAGCCGATCGGCAAAATGCTGGAATGCTTGTGCGCTCACAGGGGCATCGCCCTGTGTACCACCAGAGGATCCAGCCCCAGGCTGTCCAAATGAAGATATAAACACCAGAAAGTCGGGAAGATCCACCAGACCATTCCCATTTAGATCGAACTGCACCTGTTGTGAACCAAATGCAGACGCGAACAAGATAAAATCCTCAAAATCCGTTTCTCCGTCGCCATTGAAATCTGTCACATCACTTTCATCACTGTAGAGCATGTGCCCTTCCGCATAACTGGCACATAACATACTCATCACGCAAAAAACCAATCCGAGCATCCTCAATTTTCGCCTCATCATTTGCCACCTCCTGTAGTCTCCAATTCCTCAAGCCCAAGGAAATATCTTACCTGTCCAATTGGAACACCGCTGGTGGGATTGTCAAGCGTTACAACTATAAAAAAGATGGGTATTCTCAAATCTGTTTTCGGTTCTTCTAACGAATACAAAATCATCTCTGATTCCTTCTCCTCCGATTATTTCTCCCCCTTCGCCCACCGACCGGCCAACTCGGATCGTAATACGGATTGGGCTGGGGCATTTGGGCATCAACGGATGCTAAATATTCATTCAGTTGATCGTGCAATTTCTCAACAACCTCAGGTTTGCGACCTGCCAGATCATTCTCCTCACCTATATCCTTACTCAGATCAAACAGGCGCACTTCATCGGTCTCATAAAGTTTAATCAGCTTGTAATCGCCCAACATGATTGCCGAATGCGGTCCATCCCCGCTTTGATAATGTGGAAAATGAAACACAAGTTCCTCACGCGGTCTCTCAACCACGCCCTTACCACCTGATAATAACGACGTGATGCTACCGCCCTCAATACCTGATGGCAACGGCTGGCTCACACCGCCCAATTCGCAAAGCGTGGGAAACAAATCAAAGCCGACCACCCGCTCGTGACAAAACGTATTTGGCTCTATACCAGGTCCCTGGATAATCAATGGCACGCGAATACCACCCTCCCACAGAGAACCCTTTGACCCACGCAACACACCCCGACCTCTTCCACTCGCTCCATTATCTGACATGTAAATCAGATACGTGTGATCTCCAATACCGAGTTTCTCAACTTGATCCATAATCATACCCACACCCGTATCCAGGTCTTCGGTAATCGCCGCACGGTTGATCTCCCGATAGTTGTGCCCTGTCAACCGATTTTCGTATGCCTGCCGCGTACTCGCCAGCGCATTCTGGGGATAATGCAAGGCATAATAAGACAACTGAATAAAAAACGGCTTGCCAGCTTTTGTATTCTCCTCCATAAACGCATTGGCACGTCTGGACATACCGAAAATATCTACCGGATTGGGATCGACAAAAGGAGCCGCATTCCCGTTGCCCGTATTTCCATCGTGTACGTCATAACCGTGACGTCCCGGTCCGCCACCACCGAGATGCCATTTGCCATAATGCGCTGTGGTATAACCAGCCTGTTTCAACATCTCAGCAATCGTCGTCTCACCATTGGAGAGATTTTTGCCATGCATAGGAGGGATGAGTTTATAGCCATCTGCAGCGGTCATGATAGGAGATGCTTTTGTCCAGTGGTTCTGCGCCGGACTCTTGCCCGTTTGAAGACTGCACCGCGTGGGCGAACATACAGGCGAAGGCGAATAAGCAGCCGAAAAACGCATGCCTTGTTGTGCCAATTTTTCGAGATTAGGGGTCTGATAAAAGTCGCTCTTTGAGTCAGCAACTGCATCGTGCATCTGCACCGAAAGGCCATCCCACCCCTGATCGTCAGAAACCATAAAAATAAAATTAGGTTGTTTGGGACGCTTAGAAGTAACTTGACCAAACGCATTAGCCACCGCCACCCCACATACACCAGCACCGACGACACCGAGAAACTCTCTACGCTTCATTGGGCCAATTCCTCTCACCATAGCATAACACTACTTTACGGTATATCGCACAATCACTTCATTGTCCAAAATGAGATTCGACGACCAGATAAATTGTGCATCGTGCTCAGGATCATCAAATAGATCCGTAAAATTTGTATATGCGGGTTTATTGTTCACGCCAACTGTCGCATTTGTATAAGTATATGCCCGTGGCCAGGCCGAATCATCAAAGTCGCTTTCAGACCAGTTAGATGGGACGGAATAGTGCATTGCGTAAAATTGACTGCCATCATTTGTACCACGCGTGTCACAGTCGCCGGACAAATGCTCGGTTTCCCTCTCGACAATACAGCTCAAATCTCTAATGGGTGCAATATAGAAGGTCTGCGCTTTCCATTGATCATTTGTAATTGCAACAGTATTTCCATTGGCATCGTGAAAACTCGCTACCAAACCACCATCTCCAGGATGATGTAAAAAATTGCGATTAGCTTCTGTACCAAGCCCCAAATTCTCTTCCCAATCAACCAACTTCATTGCAATCGTAAATGGCCGCTTAACCTTAAACCGAACCATGCTCGAATTAAACGGGGTGAACGGAACTGCATCAACCGCGATCAAGATACCGTTCACATACAATTCAAAGTAATTGTCAGCAAAGATATATCCCGTAATCGTCTCACCGTCTTGATCGATCTCTACAACTGGCACAGCCGACAAATTGAAAGCACTGCTATTGGAAGTGAAAACACCTGTGCATTGGTTATACATATCCGATGCATGTCTCGCGGTTGTGTATTGCGTCTCGGCAGGCATAATCCACACATTGCCATCGTCAGATGTAATTGTCCCCACACGACTTATACGCCCCCCGGGACAATCGAGCAAATTGGCAATTGTTTGCGTTGCAAATCCTTGAGTGCTAACACCGCGAATAGGATCAGAGACGGGTTGTCCAAATGCAGTAGCAAAAATTAAAAAATCTCCAAAATCGACTGTTCCACTTGTGTCCAGATCGTAAATCGCATTTTGCCCAACTGCCGATTGCCCAAATACAGCTACAAAAAGTAGAAAATCGGAAAAATCGACCTTGCCATCGCCATCAAAATCGGGCAGTGACGCTTTCAAAGTGATTGGGCTAAAAATACAAAATAAAGCGAAGACCGCACCCAGCACCCATTTTGATTTCAATAATTTAAAAAACATGATGTCTGTCTCCTCCGCGCAGATATACCCGATCAAGTTATGTGATCATCCGATGGGCGAGCACAAAGGCATCGTCCCTACAACTGCTCGCCCTCGAATGTGTAGCGATGGACTTCGTCAACCTCCTGGACCACCGGGAGGTGGGCCACCAGCCCGACGTCGCCGAAACGAAGAATCGGGCGTCCCCCAGACACAGCGAGGTATGTACGGGTAATCCTCGGTCAGATAATAATGGTAGATCCCTTCCGGAAACTCGGGCGTCACCCCGAACCGACCATTGCACTGATCCAGGTCGCCCGATCCCCCGACATATCGCCAATCTTCCCGAAACGTGCCGTCATAAGCCCCTCCCGGCGCGCTTTCTCGCGTACCCTGGCGCAATTCCCAACTACCCTCGGGCGCATCGGGTCCGAGGGCGACATAAAATGGAAAACCATCGGCAGCATATCCGACCAATACCATCGCCTGGCCCTCTGCCTCACTGGCGAGTTCATTGACCAGGCCGTGCGGCACGCCGTGGTAGTGGTACACACCAGTTGGCTGAACGTGCGCGTTATTGCAATCTGTCCCCAGCCATTCGAACCGCGCATTGCCGCTCAATCGGCGCGCCATACCCGGGGTCAGTGCCTCGTAACTCCACTGCCGTTGGTTGCGATAACTCTCGGCGGTATCGCGCTCGAGTTTGATACCGTCCAGCGTGATGCCAAATGTAGCCATATCAGTAGGTGTATCCGTCTTTTCGGGATAGCGGGGAATCCGCCAGGTTTGCGTCACCGGGGCTATCGTATTTGGATTTCCCCGATTGGGAAAATGTCCCGTGGCATGGGCGGGAATGCCATTGGTAGTATATTCAATCACCGTATCCAGAACGCGGGTATGCACCTCGGGAACCGCGACGGGATCGCGGTTACACTCCCAACCATTTCTCGGCGAAAAATCAGCCACAAGCGTCAAATCTGTGACATCCTGTTGCGGCACGTACGCCTCGACCCAAACGATATCCGAGTCTTGTTGCCCCGAACCCTTTTCGGCACGCACTTCAAACAGCAAGGTCTCCGGCTGGCCGACCATAGCGGGAACGCTAACAATCGGCTGGAGCGCGTTTGGTGAACGAATCTCCGCCACGATGCCGCCCACTTGCCGCCACGCAATCTGAGCACCCGAACCATTAAGCGTGGCGTTGAGTTGCACCTGTGTACCCGGAAGAACAATCCGACCATAGCCCGCCTCGACGGATAAGGTATCTGGCGTTTCGTGCGGAGACGTTTGACCAAATTGGGCGACAAATATCAGAAAATCGGGAAAATCTACCAGACCATTCCCATTTAGATCGAACGGCACCTGTTGTGAATCAAATGCGGCCACGAACAAAATAAAATCATCGAAATCCGTTTTTCCGTCGCCATTGAAATCCGTCACATCACTCTCATCGCTGTAGAGCATGTGCCCTTCTGCATAACTGGTACACAACACACTCATCAGGCAAAAAACCAATCTGAACATCCTCAATTTTCGCCTCATCATTAGCCTCTTCTTATAATCTTCATACCCTATCGTTTCAGCGCCGCCGCGGTGGACGCCTTCTGAAACCCGGGCCGCCGGGAGGTCGTCCACCAGCCCGGCGTTGACGGAACGAAGGATCGGGCGTCCCCCAGACACAGCGGGGCATGTACGGATAGTCGTCGGTAAGATAGTAATGATATATTCCTTTCGAAAACTCGGGTGTAACCCCAAACCGACCATTGCATTGATCGAGGTCACCCGATCCCTCAACAAATTGCCAATCTTCCCGAAATGTGCCGTCGTATTCCCCCCCGGGCCCGCTTTCTCGCGTGCCTGAGCGCAATTCCCAACTCCCCTCAGGAGCATTGGGTCCGCTGGCGACATAGACTGGAAAACCATCGGCAGCATACCCGACCAATACCATCGCCTGGCCCTCTGCTTCACTGGCGAGTTCATTGACCAGGCCATGCGGCACGCCGTGGTAGTGGTAAATGCCCGTTGGCTGAACGTGTGCGTTATTGCAATCTGTACCCAGCCATTCGAACCGCGCATTGCCGCTCAATCGGTGCGCCATACCCGGGGTCAGTGCCTCGTAATTCCACTGCCGCTGATTGCGATAACTCTCCGCAGTGCCGGGTTCGAGTTTGATGCCCTCGAGCGTAATGCCAAATGTAGCCATTTCAGTGGGCGTATCCGTCTTTTCGGGATAGCGGGGAATTCGCCATGTTTGCGGCACCGACCAAATCATGTTCGGATTTCCCCGATTGGGAAATATTCCCGTCGCATGGGTGGGAATACCATTGGTCGTGTATTCGATGGTATTTTCCAGAACGCGGGTCTGAACCTCTGGAACCTCTACTGGATCCTGGTTGCACTCCCAGCCAACTTTCGGCGAAAAATCTGCCATAAGCGTCAGATCGGCGGAATTCTGTTCAGGTACGTACACCTCGATCCAAACGGTATCCGATGCTTGTTGACCCGATTCCATCTCAGCACGCACTTCAAATAGCAATGTCTCCGCACTGCTGACATCGGCAGGAACGCTCACAGTCGTTTGCAGCGCGTCTGGTGAACGGATCGTCGCCGCTGTCCCGCGCACTTGCCGCCACACAACCTGGGCACCCGGACCATTGATAAGTGTGGCCTTGAGGTCCACCTGAGACCCCGGAAGCACAATCCGACCATAGCCCGCCTCGACGGATAAGGAATCCGCACTGTAGGCATTCGTGTTCAAAGCGCATAGCAAACACACAACCATCGCAAACCCAACAAACCGCATGATATAATCTCCTATACAAACAATTATTTGCTAATTCCCCGCGCTGCTAAAATCTTGTATAAACCTCAAAAAATCGGCAAAATCCACCTGCCCGCTATTGTCCAGATCAAACCGGGCGTCCTCCGACCCATAAGCTCTGGCAAATTCGAGAAAATCCTCAAAATCGATTTCCCCATCGCCATTAAAATCACTCGACTTGCCTGTCGTATAATTCGGATTGGGCACTGGCATCTGAGCGTCAACAGACTCGAGATACTGTTCGAGTCGTTCGCGCAGGCGCATCGCTTCTTCCCCCATATCTTTGGACAAATCATTTTGTTCCCCAATATCATTGACCAAATCATACAATCGCACATCATCGGTCTCGTAAAACTTGATCAGCTTGTAATCGTCCAATATAATTGCCGAATGCGGTCCATCATCCTCACTTTGATAATGCGGAAAATGAAAGACCAATTCCTCACGAGGTCTCACAACCGCACCCGACCCACCAGATAATAACGACGCGATACTCCCCCCCTCAATACCCGATGGCAACGGCTGACTTACACCGCCCAGTTCGCAAAGCGTGGGAAACAGATCAACACCGACCACGCGTTCGTGACAAACTGCATTTGGCTCTATACCTGGTCCCTGGATGATCAACGGCACGCGAATACCACCCTCCCACAGAGAACCCTTCGACCCGCGCAACACACCCAGACCGCCTCCCACAGCACCATTATCAGACATGTAAATCAGATAGGTGTGGTCACCAATGCCGAGTTGCTCAACCTGGTCCATGATCATACCCACCCCCGTATCCAGGTCTTCGGTAATCGCCGCGCGATTGACATTTTGATGGACGCGCCCTCTCGGTCGATTGAGGTATGCCTGCCGCGTGCTTTCCAGCGCATTCCGGGGATAATGCAGCGCATAATAAGACAACTGGATAAAGAATGGCTTGCCAGCTTCGGTATTCTCTTCCATAAACGCATTCGCACGCCGGGACATGCCAAAAATATCCACCGGATTGGGATCGACATGAGGCGCCGCATCCTGATTCCCCGTATTGCCATCGTGGACATCATAACCGTGATTGCCCGGTCCGCCACCACCCAGATGCCATTTGCCGTAATGCGCCGTGGCATAACCTGCCTGTTGCAACACTTCGGCAATCGTCGTCTCACTCCTGACAAGATTTCTGCCATGTATCGGTGTGATGAGCTTATGGTTCTCTGTGGCACCCTGACGAGGGGCTACCGTTGTCCAGTGGTTCTTTGCTGGACTCTTACCCGTTTGAAAGCTACATCGGGTTGGCGCACAAACAGGAGCAGGCGAATAAGCAGCCGAAAAGCGCATGCCCTGCTGTGCCAGTTTCTCGATATTGGGGGTCAGATAGAAGTCGCTCTTTGAGCCAGCAATCGCATCGTGCATCTGCACCGAAAGGCCATCCCACCCCTGATCGTCAGAAACCATAAAAATAAAATTGGGCTGTTTTTGCGCGCCAACAGGAACATCCAGCCCCAGAACAAGCGCGCCCATTACGCCAAGACCGGCCAGGTGGATAAAATCCCTTCGGTCAATAGAAGCAGGCGATTTATGTGTATATCTGGTCATTTTTTTCTCCGGTGGATTGGTTACTCCCTTCGGCCCTGAATTATTAGACCTGTATCTCTGGTCGGGCGTTCCCTCAGATAAAAAATCGTGGAGAAAAAACAAAAAACTCGGCAAGAGCCGAGTTTTTTTAAATAAAACACATCCCAACTATCAAATCACGCATTAAAATACCTTTCCAGACCACCTCGACTCTGGCACGCATGCGGAGCTGTGCGATCCCTCGCCTCCCTCCCAGCAATCGTCATCGCAATCCCGATAGGTGCAGGCTCCAGATCATCCTGCCGTACGTTGTAGTCCGTGCCACCCCATCTCGATCCCACCGCCACAACATCGAATCTCACGAACTGTTCCGTCCGTCGATCAAAACGGAGATAACCCAACAGCGATGCATCCAGCCCTCGCTCCTGGCACACGCCCTCGTACCAACTCCCCTCCGAGAGCAACTGCGCGGATCCGGAAAGCCTTAAATTAACCCATTCCGGTGTCTCCTCAGTCACCGTCAACGTCATAGACGCATCTCGGATCGCCTCGGATGGCCACGAAGACGTTTCCCCTCGGACATAATCCGCCAGATGATAACGCACCAGCCGTCTGACCAGCCCATCGGGCACGGGAATAACATCGCCCGCAACTGCATCCAGTGGAATCATAGACAGCACCTCTTCCCGTCGAAACCAGACGTAATCCTGATTGTGCGCCTCTCGCTTCATTCCCGAAGGCCGCGTATCCACCTCCCGGGGCAGGTCCCGAACGCCCAGATGTAAAACCAATCCCTCTTCAGGATACCCCATCCAGCTAAATGTGGGATCCCGGTACGCCAAATCTTCGATTTCCAATGTCTCGCGCTGGGTCTTGCGGTTCTCCCAGTTCTCCAGCGCCCGTCTCAACATCCACAAAAATTGGTCTGGATCGCTACCAACACCATGTACAGGAAGCTTGCCACCCGGAAATAGCCTGTTGCGACTACCCAACACTTCCCCCTCTGTTGTCACTGCATATAAACCCTGATGATTCAGCCCGTGATCGATATCCTCCAATCTGGCCCGTGCTTCCTCAAAAGAATACCCGTACCGCCCTTGCCAGGAGATCAGGCGCAAAAACCGACCCTCATCATCGGCCTGTCGCTGCAATCGGGTATTGTTCACAGCCACAGGGATAAACCGTTCATTCAAAAACTCAATCACGCGCGGATCTGAAAAAACGAGCGCACGGCCCGTAACCCCGTTATTTCACGTACACCCCAGAGGATGACCATTCATCGCCCAGATGAACAGTGGTTTCTCCTCGCGCGCCGCCTTCTGTCGCCCCTTCCAGAGTTCTCCGATCCAGGGAATATCTGTCCACCCTTCCTTTTGGGGCCGGCAGGCTTCGAACAACGCCTCAAATGTCTCGTCCGTCAACGCCGAAGCGGAATTTGTCATCTCTTTGAGCATCATGCCACACCTCCATTAACAGTGTTCAAGGATTCACCTCAAGGCAAAGTTGCCACCACAACACCTTTTTGATCCCTTTTCTCAGCGCGCAATGTCTCGCCCACCCAAACCTTCAACTCGCCATCGGGCAATGGTACCATTAGCGTTCCATCATCCATCAAAACGGGATCACCTTTGGGCACAGCCCCCGTCCTGTGCGGTCGCAATACCGCAATAAATGTGGTCTCTTCCTGCGGTATCGGTGTCTCTGCCGTCACGTGATACTCTCTGAGTTGAACGCGTTCTCTCGGCGGTGGATCAAATTGATCTGTCTGACTGATTTTCAAGTTTTCAGGACGCAGCAGAGACACCACACAGCCCGCATCACCCGTTGTAATTTTTAGTGTCTGACCCTCGATAGCCATCTCCGTTTCAGCGTGCAAATAATACTGAAATATCGAAGCCTCAGGTGCCACCACCGTATCGTAAATCACCACCGCATCGGGTTTGGCAAACAAAATCTGCCGCGTAAATTTTTTCAGCTTCCCCCCATAAGCCGGGGCGGCTTCGCCAGCCACATAATCACATACATCCGACGTTTGAAAATCCAGAATTTCACCCGTTGCCGCCGCGTGATTGCACAACTGACTCTCGCCATTTACCCCAATGCAATTGGTTGATCTTGTATGGTGCATCCAATTCTTGTGGTGGTCGCTGCCGTGAATATCGCGCTGGCCCGTGTGAATCAACAACCGCTCGCCAAAAGCAAATAGCGAAAATGAATTTTGCGCGTCAAAACCGTGACTCTGTGACCCCAATGGACTGCTCTTAAAAATGACCGACACATTGTTTTTCCCATCCGTCAAATCCGAATTCATCGCCACCAACCCCGTACCGCGAAAACATTTTGAAGCAGGCAAATCCACCGGCGCTTCCCCGCGCACTTCTGGCAATGCCCCCCGCACAAAATCAATATAGAGCGACCGCCCGGCACCCACGGCATCCAACCTGCGCGCTCTCGTACCCTCTTTCTCTTTCTGCGGGTGCATATCCACATACCACTTCCAATATGGATTGCGCGCCTGAGCCGCCAGAGTGTGCATCAAATCGCAATTCTGATCCGATGTTCTCGTCGTCGTCAAATCGCCCACGCCACCCCCGCGCGTACCTGGAGGCTGAAAATACATCGGATAATCGCCAGCGCGTGCAAAATACGGTTTGCAATACGCATCAATCCCCATTGCCGCCTGCATGATATCTGCCCACCACGTAAAGCGCTGAACATAACTCTCCCAGTATTGCAATCCCTGGTGCCAGCCGCCATCTTCATCGCACCACGCGGGATACACCGCACCAAACACATTCATCGCGAACCACACCCACTCCTCCGCTTCGGGAATCTCATCCAAAAATGCCACACCAATCTCACCCAAAAAATGCCAGGCACGACCAGCATGACTCCCATAAGGGTGCCACAAATAGCGCATCTCAGTCGCCAGATGGTCGTACATCTCCTGCCCCTGCACCTTCATCACCGCCCGGCATATATCGCGCTCTTCTTCGCTCAACAAATCGTTCACAAACGTATAGGTGCGGCAAAAATAGTAATTATACGGCATACCCGCTTCGTCATTATACCGATACCCGGTCGCCCCCAGGGGATCCCATTTGGCACACGCCAGCAGCAGTTCTTTAGCCTTCTCGCCATAGTGATCTTGCCCACCCAAAAGCCGCGTAAAAGCCAGCGTGGCCGCGCTGTTTAACACGCGAATCGTGTACATCCGGTTTCCCCACCAGATCCCCCGCCATTCCTCACTCAGAACAACAGTCCCCTCGGGATACAGGGGTGGTTCTTCGGTAGATGGCATATCGGCCAGGATATCTTCGCACGTTGCGACCAGATCGTCGTAAATCGGTTTCAGATCTCCTCGCGCTCGTGCGCGCAAGCCATCCAGGTCCTCTGGGCGCACAAACAGGCGCGGATGGCTCTTGGGGATGCGCCCAATCAATTCACTGCGTTTGGGCAATGGCAATGCTTTTGCATTCTGGGCAATCACAAAAGCGCGCCCCGAACTCCAATCCGACACCTGTCCACACCCATCGACAAATCGGAACCGCCAATACCACTGTCCCGATTCAAACACCTCTGCCGGGCGGTGAACCGTATAGTTCAATCTCCGTGCCTCGTACGCGACCTTTGAAAAATCCGCGCCCCGCGCACACTGGATATCATAGCTCTCAGCATTCTCCTGCGGGCGCCACACAAATGCCGGTGGTGTCTCCTCTGTCGTCACATTTTCCGGTCTAAATCCCCATTCCCCCGGCTGTGCGGGCTTTTCGTCAATTGTCAATGCCATTTTTTTCTCCTTTATCGAACAATCCGGCGGAAGGGTTCCGAGTGCAGATCGCAAATGAGCAGATCGTCGATAGAATCATTTTCAAGCCCCTGCTTTACGACGCGCAAAGAGGCTTCAACCGCGTCAGCAGTAATACGCACATCCTCTTCGGTATGTGCAAGCGTAGGCCCAAAACCCATGTAACAATGCACCCCCCGGCGAGCCATCTCCTGAATAAAAAGCGTCTGAACCTTGCCGCTCAATGCCTCATCGGGCAAATCGAGCACCAGATTGGGCGTTGCGGGAAATCCCTTACACGATCCCGAAAGGCCAGCAGATAAGACCGCTTCGTCAATTGCCCCGGCCACTTTTTGGCCCATTTCGGCCAGATGTGTCTCGCTATCTCGCCTTTTGAGTTCTCGGATGGTGGTCAGCGACGCAATAGGCCCGATATTATCGCTCCAATACGAACTGGAAATAAACATCGCCTTGGCGGGTTCCATCGCCTCGCACGATCCAACAACAGCCCCCATCGGATACCCATTGGACATGCCTTTGGCAATCACCGTGATATCTGGCGTAACACCCAAATATTTCTGCATACCACCCAGAGACTCACGCCAACCACAGGAGACTTCGTCGAATATGAGCAAAGCGCCATGCCTGCGGGCGAGTTCTTTGACTCCTTCGAGGTACCCATCTTCGGGCCACTCGGATCGAGCCGGCTCCATCATAACTGCGGCAACCTCGCCCTGATATTCGGTCAGCAAACGCCCGAGCATGTCGAGATCACCATAGGTAAATGGAATCGCCGTTCCCGCCAGCGCACGCGGCACACCAATTGGCTCAATACCGGCAAAGGGATACTCTCCGCTCTCGGGATCAACGAGATAATTTGCCGATTGATACCAATCGTGCCATCCGTGATAACCGCAAAAAAGAATAATGTCCCGATTTGTCGCGCCCCGAGTAATGCGAGCAGCCACAGCACAGGCTTCCCCTCCTCCCTTTGTATAGCGCACCATTTCAGCACTCGGTATGGTATTGATTAACTCATCTGCCAGCTCAATTTCGAGCGCGCTATTCATGGAATGCAGGCTACCCAGATCAATCTGCTTTTTAACAGCACCATCGACAACGGGATCTGCATAGCCCAGAATAATAGCGCCCAAAGCGCGGATCCAATCGATATACTCGTTGCCATCAACATCTACAAATCGCGCGCCTTTTGATCGCGCGACATAGAGAGGACTAACGCCATTTGCAACCCGGTCAGCTCTTCGGCTGATGAGCTGTGTCCACCCCGGAATGCGTTCTCCCGCTTTTTTATACAACTCTAACGATTTTGTGACATCGTGTGACATAGCCTATTCCCGCCAATTAAAAATGACACCCAGCATAGATTTTTCACGCGTGTATGCCATTTCATAAGCCTGAACCATTTCCGTATAATGCAAACGGTGCGTAATTAGACGGCTGGGCTGAAGTTTTTTTTCTGCCATAAGAGAAAGAACGTGATCGCAATGACCCAAATGGCCCGAAGCATCGGCATGCGGATATAATTGGGCATCTTCTCCATGCACGGCAATCAGAGATATCCCCTTGGCGTAAAACCATTCCATTGCCAGAGGGTTAAAATCGAGCGGTGGTTCACCCCGTCCCATAAGGCTGACAATAGAGACCCGACCATTTGGCCGCACAATTTCAACAGATGT
Organism: Candidatus Latescibacterota bacterium; assembly: GCA_965205975.1. Classification (GTDB taxonomy): domain Bacteria; phylum Latescibacterota; class UBA2968; order UBA2968; family UBA2968; genus VXRD01. Next base: position 1,103,437 of record OZ242195.1, on the reverse strand, counting down.
TCTGAAAGCCGGCCAGGGATTCGCCGTAAGAATAACCAGATCAATGCCTCTTCCGCTTGTAAAAGCGTCGAGTTTCTCTTCAATATCTGGATCATCTGATAAATAAGCCGCGTGAGCACCCATGCGCTTTGCCATATCTAACCTGATGGAACTATTGCCAAGCCCAACGACGCGGGCACCAAACAAAGGACCCAAAGCGACTGCTCCCAGACCGAGAACACCCAGGCCAACAACGGCGACATTTTCCCCGGGTCTAAATAATGCTTTGTGATAACAATGTGCGCTGAGTGCATAGAGGTGTGCATACACACCATCTTCATCATCGGCATCAGGGGGTATTTTGAAGATGTCACCAAACTGGTTTATGATGTATTCAGATTGGTGAGGCTGAGTCGCCACAACGCGATCACCGACCTCAAAACGCGTGACCTCGGCACCAATACCGCGAACAATACCCAGATTGCTATCGCCAACAAATCGCGGATAATCCGGCGCCCCCGGTACGCGATCAGCACCTTCAAAATTGCCCCGATCTGTTCCGATCTTAAACGCGCTAATCTGCGTTTCAACCCAGACCTCATCAGCGCCAAGCGCGCTCGTATCAAGCGGATGCTCTTCAATGCGAAGGTCTCGCGGACCGTGGAGTATGGCTTTTTTCATAAGTTTTCACCGTTTTCGATATTGTCGTTTAGTAATCCCGATCATTCAGGTGCATCTCCATACACATTAAATCCCATCCGATCCTCACCGCGCACCAGATGAAGGTGATACCTTTTGTAACAGCGCACAATCGGAATGGTAATGCGTATGGCCAATCCCAGACGTCGGCGATCAGACGTATTGGCTGCTGAGTAGTGGAGCATGCGCTCGGTGAATAGGAAAAATTGCCCGGCTTTCATTTTCATCTTCACAACGCGATCCGGGTCAACACCGATGTGATCGGGGTCGCCCTGTTCGCGAAAAGCCTGTTCAGGTGTTGCTTTAATGTGCGGAATCATTTTTCGGTGTGACCCCGGCATGAGTTGAACACAACTGTTGGTGACATCTGTATCGTCAATGGCTAACCAGGCAGAAACATTAATCCCCGGTTCTATTTCGGTGGACCAGAAATTCATATCCTGATGCCAGGGAATTTCTTTGGCACCGGGGGGTTTGTTAAAAAAGTTGGATTGCCAGAGCACGATATCCGGACCGAGAATGCCTTCTATCCGATCCATAATGGTCGGATGTGTACACAGATCGTAGATCGTTCGACTATCGAGATGCCGCGATTTTTTCCGATTGACGTGAAACGGGCCTTCGGCTTCAAAAATTTCACGCTCAACAACAGGCCGAATACGATCCATTTCTTCTGGCGAATGCATCGTATATGGCCCGAGATACCCCTCGTCGTGAAAGAACCGCACATCTTCTGGTGTTAGTCGATAGGACATTTTTCCTCTCCTTTAAACAAAAGTGACCTCTCCCTTGAACTGGCTCATATACAAATTGTAATAAAATCCCTCAGCATCCAACAACGCCCGATGCGACCCGCGTTCAATAATCTGCCCGTCGTCAATGACCAGAATTTCATCCACATTGCGAATCGTGCTCAATCGGTGGGCAATAATAAAGCTCGTGCGCCCCTCCATCAGCCTTAAAAGCGCCTGTTGAATCCGCATTTCCGTCCGCGTATCCACGCTGGAAGTCGCCTCATCTAAAATGAGAATCGACGGATCGGCCAGCGCGGCTCTCGCAATAGCCAGCATCTGCCGCTGTCCCTGGCTCAAATTGCCGCCGCGTTCCGAAAGCACCGTATCATATCCCTGGGGCAACCGGTGAATAAAGGGATCTGCATTGGCCAATTTGGCCGCATCAACCACCTCCTCATCCAAAGCATCTAACCGTCCATAACGGATATTTTCCCGCACAGTATCAGACAACAAAAAAGTATCCTGCAACACAATGCCCAGTTGCTGGCGCAGAGCATTCCGTTTCACCTGCCGAATATCATGGCCGTCGATATAGATCGCCCCACTATCGATATCGTAGAACCGGGTCAGCAAATTCACAATGGTCGTCTTGCCCGCTCCCGTCGGTCCTACCAGCGCAATCTTCTCTCCCGGTCTGGCCTGCAAACTCACCTCTTTGAGCACTGGCACATCTTTTTCATAACCAAAACACACCCGATCGAAAATCACATCGCCCCGAACCCGTTCTAACGCGACCGAATCTGGCATGTCAGGCACTTCGGGAAACTCGTCAATAGTCTCAAAAACCCGCTCTGCTCCGGCCAGTGCCGACTGTATCGAATTGTACAAATTGGCAACCTGGCCCAAAGGTCGTCCAAACTGCCGCACATAGCTGATAAAAGCGGCAATCACACCGATTGTCACATCGCCCTGAACAGCCATATAGCCACCAGCAAAAGCCACAATCACCAGGCCCATATTGTTCACAAAAAAGGTCAAAGGCGGCATCAGTGTCCCGAAAAACTGCGCGCGCGTACCGGCATACTTCAACCTGTTATTGAACTTTTCAAATGCCTCAATCGACGCCTGCTCGCGTCCATAAGCTTTCACCACCTGTTCTGCCGCAATCGTCTCTTCAATCATCCCATTGAGCGCACCCAGTGCCGCCTGCTGCTCGCGAAATCCCCGCCGCGCGCGTTTGGCGACCTGCCCTGTCAAAGACGCCATCAGTGGAAAGGTAAGCAAGCTAATCAACGCCAACGGCCAATCCATCCACAACATCATGGCCGACACGCCCACCAGAGTCAACACGCTGTTAATCAACTGCGTCACGCTCTCCGACAACACACTGCTGATATTATCCACATCATTCGTCACCCGGCTCATGAGATCGCCACTGGCACGCCGATCAAAAAACCGCAGCGGAAGCACCTGCAAGCGGTTAAAAATATCCTGACGCAAATCCCTCACAGCATTTTGAGATACTCGCGCCATCACAAAAGACTGAAGCCAGGTCGTCAGTGCCAGGGCCACATACACCCCCGCCATCAACAGGGCAATTTGAAAAAGACCAGGCAAGTCGTTATCGACAATATATTCATCAATCGCACGCCCCATCAAATACGGCCCTGCCACCTCTAACCCCGTTGAGACCACCACCAGCCCCACCACCCCGACCAATGTCCCCCTGTAGCGCCTCATATACCCCATCAAACGGCGGGCAGTCCCCCGAAAATCCCGCGCCCGCTCATCGTCTCCCATCATCATCATTCGACGGCGCCCCCCCATCATTCCGCCAGGTTCTCGCGGTTCACCGTCACGCTGTCGATCAACTTCCGCCATATCAGTTTCCCTCTCCGAGTTGTGAATCGTAAATCTCCTGATATACTGAACTGGACGCCATCAACTCCTGATGCGTACCCTCGGCAACCAGCACCCCATCGTCCAACACCAGAATCTTGTCTGCCTGCAACACCGTACTGATGCGCTGCGCTACCAGAAAACTCGTACACCCGACCATCTCTTCAAGCGCATCGTGAATCCTTGCCTCTGTCTCCAGATCTACCGCACTGGTACTATCGTCTAAAATCAACACCTTCGGGCGGGAGATCAACGCCCGGGCTATCGCGATCCGCTGCCTCTGTCCCCCCGACAAATTCACGCCGCGCTGGCCCAATAGCGTCTCGTACTTATCTGGAAACTGGACAATAAAATCGTGCGCCATAGCTGCCCTGGCAGCAGCCTCGACCTCTTCATCGGTCGCATCGGGCCGCCCGTACCGAATATTGTGCCGAATAGTACCGGAAAAAAGGACCGACTCCTGGAGCGCCATTCCAATTTGCTGTCGCAGTGCCTCCTGTCCCATATCCCGCACATCCATCCCATCCACCATCACCCGCCCAGCATCCACATCGTAAAACCGCGGGATAAGATTCACCAACGACGATTTGCCCGCCCCTGTCGAACCCAAAATCGCCACCTTTTGCCCCGGCTCGGCGACAAAATTCAGATTCCGCAATACCGGATCATCCGCCGTCTCATTATAACTAAACGTCACATTTTCAAACGCGACCTGCCCCTTCAACACCACATCGCGCTTTGCATCCGCCCGATCATGCACCTCTGGCTCGCTATTCAGCACCTCAATAATGCGCTCGGCAGAAGCCTCTGCTCGGGACATCCGAATAAGCACCATACTGCCTATCATCAGGGATTGCAAGAAAAGCAACAGATAATTGATAAACGCAATAATCTCGCCCAGCTTCATCCCTCCCTGGGTCACTGCAATCCCCCCGAACCAGATCACTCCCACCACACCCAGGTTCAGTATCAGCATCATAACTGGCATCACCAATGCCACCAGTTGCGTCACCCGAATCGTCTGTTCCATCAACCTGTTATTGGCCGTTCCAAACCGTTCGATCTCGTGATTTGCCCTCAAAAAAGCCTTCACCACGCGCACGCCTGCCAGATTTTCCTGCGTCACCTGATTCACCCGATCCAGGCGATTCTGCACTTCAGCAAACATCGCATTGGCTTTTCGAAACACCAGAATCAGAGTCCCCAAAACCACGGGCACCAGTCCAATAAAGATCAATCCCAGGCGAGGACTGGTTATAATCGCCATCACGAGACCGCCCACCATCGACATGGGCATACGCGACAGAATGCGTAATAACAAACGTGCCACTTCTCCCACTTGCCGCACATCGTTGGTCAGCCGCGTAATTAGATGCCCCGTTGACAGCTTATCCAGATTGCCAAACGAAAGCGACTGAATTTTGCCAAAAAGCGCACTTCGCACATCGGTCTCCACCCGCTGCGCCACCCACACGCCAAACCAGGCATTGCCGATACCAAATAAAACGCCCCCAATAGCCAGACCGAGCATCCACAGACCGGTCTCAATCACCAGATCCAGATCTCCCCTGGCAATCCCCTCATCTACAATCCGCTGCACCAACCAGGGTTGCATCAATTCCAGCATCACCTCGATCAATTTCATCAACGGGCCGATAGTCGCCTGCTTCCAATAGGGCCGCATATAACCCATCAACTTCAGAATATTGTGCATATCAGATCCTTAATTTTATTGAGATATCTGCTCTCCTGAGAAGTGCGCGAAGCGCAATGGTGGGGCAATTTAATTTTTTAATCTCTATATTAGCAATTCGGCTCAACATTTCCAAGCCCCAACTCGTACGAGGCTCAGAACAAAATGATGTCAAAAATTGCACTTGACAGATACATTCACTCCCCGCATATTTAAAGGCTATTATGATATTTTAGCGTTGCTCAGATAGTAAACAAATAGCTGTAAAGGGCGTCTATTTGCTCCCTACCGCTGGCGCTAAACTTCCAACTGCTAACTCTTATACGGCACCGCATTTAACGCAAGCTCCCGATGTGCGACCCTATCGGGGGCTTGTTGCTTGTACCCACTTTTTTATGATTAGCGCACCGGGTTTCTCGCAGCAGTAGCTCATCGGTCTTCCCTGCTCGTATTTTTACCCCACGCTGAGTCATCTCTTTAGACTAAGGAGTCTATTCCCGCATGCCTCGTAAATCTCGCTCGACTAACCCGCGCCCATCTCGCCGTGCAAAGCGCACCGCGTGCGCCGATTGCAACACTTTGACAACCGTCCCTTTCCGGCTAAGACCGGGCCGGCCGGTGTACTGTCGCTCTTGCTTCAAAAACCGTCGCAACAGCCGTTCTTCTCCAGCCAAAAGCCCCGTAAGCAGATCACTTACTGCGACTAAACCCATTGCTAATATCACCAGTGCCGCCGTGTTTCCTGAGATGGCTTTGAAAGTCGCGACCAGGGAGGCAATTTCCAGGATGAACATATCAGAGCCTACGCCCATTCAGGCGAAATCGATCCCCCATCTCCTGGCAGGGCGGGACCTGATCGGACAGGCGCGCACGGGGTCTGGAAAGACGCTGGTGTTTGCAGTACCCATGGCAGAGAGCTTGAACCCATCGGTGCGACGGGTCCAGGCAGTTGTGCTGGTGCCTACGCGGGAGTTGGCCATTCAGGTGGCTAAAGTCACAGAGGCCCTGGCTTCATCGCAGCGGTTGCGCGTAACATTACTATACGGCGGCCGGTCATTGAGGCCAGAGTACAAAGCCCTGAAGTGCGGGCCCCAGATCATCATTGGGACCCCGGGCCGTACGTTAGACCATCTAAGACAGGGCACGCTAGACCTGCGATCAGTGCAATTCCTTGTCCTTGATGAGGCGGATGAAATGCTGGACAAAGGTTTTGCCCAAGATGTTGAAGCGATCCTTAGCCAGACGCCCTCCAGGCGGCAGACCGCTCTCCTCTCTGCAACCATGCCCGAGTGGGTGGCGAACACAGCGAAGAAATATCTGCGCAACCCGGTAACGGTGAAGATAGACAGCGACCTTAAAGCACTGCCCACTGTGGAGCACCTGGTCTATACCATCCGGCAAAAAGATAAGATAAAGGCACTCCAAACGCAGTTGGACCAGCGGAACGGCGATCCGGTAATCGTCTTTGGCAGGACCAGGCACGGCGTCAAGAGACTGGCGAAACGGCTCGGCACGTTGGGCTACCCCGTAGGAGTGCTCCAGGGCGATCTCAGCCAAAGCGCACGCGAGCGTGTGATGATGGCCTTCCGTTCCGGTACCGCACCGATTTTGGTGGCAACAAACGTGGCTGCGCGAGGCCTGGATGTTGAGGGCATCGGCCAGGTCATCAACTATGACTTGCCGGACTCAGAGAAGCTTTTCACGCACCGGGTCGGACGGACTGGGCGCATGGGCCGCTCGGGAAAGGCAGTAACGTTTATCACGCCGGGGGAAGTGAAAAAATGGCGTGAGATTGAGCAAGACCTGGGCTGCGGATTTGCCCTCAAACCCTGGCGTAGGACAAATCCGCTCCTAACAAACGCACTGCCATAAATTACCTGAACAATAGCAACCTCTATTGCTCTCCTCAACTTGAACCAAATTAACCTCATCGCCTTCTATAGAAAAATACGTCAAAGGTCTTTTAAAAGTGCCCGCGCCTGCTCGGCATCGCTTTCAAATACCAGCACGTCAACATGTCCTGCAGCATACAGGGTTTGAAATCCCTCGCCTCGCGTTATACAGGGGATCTCAGCATCGTCGAGCACGGATTTGATCACCGCGAGCAAACCGGGATTTGTTGCGGTGATAACAGTTACAAGGGGTTCTCGATAATTCATCTCGAATTTCTCATGTTATGGGTAGTCAGTACAAAATACACAACTGGAATTGATCTGTCAGCATCAATTTATTTGTATTTTTATCTAAAATGGTATTATATTTGGTATCACAACCTTAATCACACCATCGCCTGAGGGATGACAACTTGGCTACGCCGCCGTTAATCGTTCTGGATACAAATGTGCTTGTAGCTGGACTATGTCGCCGTATAGACTCTCCCAGTTTCAAAATTCTTCAAAACATTCAAAAGACAACTATTCCCCTAGTTTTAACACAAAAGCTATATCTCGAATATGAATCGGTCTTGACAAGAAGAAGCATCCGCAAATTAATAGGTGCCAGTAAAGAAGAAATCGCGTTTGTCCTGGACGCATTGCTGGCACTTGCCTCTCGATCTGAAGTATTTTATTTGTGGCGTCCAAATCTGCCCGATGAAGAAGACAATTTTGTATTAGAAGCGGCTATTGCAACCAACGCTTTGGTGGTGACAAAAAATATTACAGACTTTAGAATGGGTGAGTTGAGATTTCCAGACCTCGTAGTTTTGACCCCTCAACAATTTTGCGACCTGTATCTATAGCCGATGGAGACAAACCATGAGCGCGATTTCTGTACGATTGCCAGATGAACTAAAGGACAAAGCGATGCGGCTGGCAAAAAAGAAAAATATGTCTTTTAATAGTTTAGTAAACTACTGGCTTCAAGCGGCTGTCCAACAAGATGAAACACTCGAGTGGATGAAAAGCCGTCTGAGTGGCAAAAATCCCGACCTTGTGATCGCTAAATTTGGAACTTTCCTGGGAAAAACACAACCTGGGAATGAGCCAACTCTGGATGAAATTCAGCAGGCGATGGAGGGATGAGTTCCCAGAGAGAGAGCGAAACTATGTAAGTCGATAATGTGCATTTGAAATGCATATTATCCACCCGTGAACGTCAAGACAACTCACACCAAACAGCGTCGGATCATATCCATTCTTGCCAGAATACCAGCCCACTTATCACGTTCATGTCTCCAGATTCTCAACATCTGTCGTAACAAATATAGTTCTACAAAAAAGTGATAGGAAAAAAAATGAACCAACCCAATATTGTATTCATCCACACGGATCAACAGCATCACCTCGCGATATCCGCTTATGGGAATCAAGACGTGTCAACACCCAACATGGATCGCTTGATCGCAGAAGGCATATCCTTCACGCGGTCCTATAGTGCCAACCCCGTCTGCTGTCCTGCGCGCGCGAGTTGGTACACCGGGCGCATGTCCGTCGAACACGGCGTTATCAGCAATCCGTTCCCCATCGATCCCGACCTGCCCGACCTCGGCCAGTGGTTGACGAAGCATACCGATTACAACTCCGTGTATTCCGGCAAATGGCATGTCACGGGACGAGATGTTGCCAACAGCTTTGACGTGATCTACGGCAGACATCCCTATGGAGAACTGCAAGACTCTGGCTCTGCCAGAGCAGCGGCGCAATATATCGCCGAACACGCAAATGATAACCGCCCCTTCTTCCTATCTGTTGGCCTCTTAAACCCACACGACTGCTGTTATGTCTGCGGCGTCAACGGACCCGTGGGAAAATACGGCATGGAGCCTCAGTTGCCCGACCTGCCCGACTTGCCCGGCAACTTCGAAATCAGTCTCATGCCGCCAAACCAGAAACACCGGGTCGGCCACTGGTCGGAAACAGATTGGCGATATTACATCTACCAGTGTTACCGAATGGTAGAAACCGTTGATGCTCAGATCGGATTGATCTACGACACATTGGAAAACAATGGCCTCATTGAAAACACCCTCATCATCTTTACAGCCGACCACGGCGAAGGCTCTGGGCATCATCGAAGAGTATTGAAAGGCTTTTTTGAAGAAGAAGCCTGGGCAGTCCCGCTCGTCATTTCGCAACGCGGCAGTATCCCCAGCGGACAAAGCGATTCGCACTTCATATCAGGCGTGGATATCCCCGCTACAATCTGCGATTACGCCAGCGCACCTCCCCTACCAGACGCTACGTATGCAAATAGCCTGCGCCCACTCCTCGAAGGAAAAGACGATATTACCTGGCGAGAAAGCGTCATAGGAGAAAACGCGAGTGCAATCGCCATTCGCGACAACCAGTACAAATCCATCCTCTACGACTCAGGGCAATGTACCCTGTACGATTTGTCAAACGATCCCCTGGAAAAACACAATCTCACTACAGAACCCGGGTTTGATGACATCAAGCACAAGCACGCGGCACACCTCGCCGAATACGCAAATACAGTTACACCATACAGCGGACCTGATAAAACGGGCGAAAGAGATCGAATAAGAGAAGAGAGAATGGAAAATCTCAAACAGGGAAAAGGATGGACAGAGGAGGTGGGATCATGAACACCATACCAGCCGAACTCAACGCAATCGCCGGGCAATTGCAAAATTACGATGCCCCAAATCAAACCGTTCGTTTGGATTCCGATTGCAAATTGACCTACGAAATCCTGCAGTGGACAAACACACATTCTGACGGTTTGACCGATGACAGACCAATAGGGACAGTGGAAATCTCGCGTTACAATAAAGAGAACGGCGCAGAATACCAGATCGTTGAAAAACGCAATGGCGGTGGACAAGAAATTTATGAAGCAACAGTCACAACAGCGCGGGATGAGCGCATTGGAGAATCAATCCAAAACTGGAAACTCGACTGGTATCAGGCAGAAACACCGGATAAGCGCCTGCTTATCAATGGCACAATTCGGGACGCGACCATAGAAATAAACGGCACAGCCGGCAAAAAGCACCGCTCGGCGGATGCACCCATATCGTGCCAATGGCTCCTCCCCTTTGCGCTCGCCAATCGCGTTACCCTTCTGAACGAAGCGTTTACAACCATCGACGAACTGACATACTGCAAAACAGATCAGCTATTGCACGGGCCTGAACAAATCGAAGCCAACGGCCAATCCTTCCTATCTTTTCGCCACACAGGACAGGGCACATTACCCATCCACTATGTATTCGATTCACAACAGCGGCCCGTCTTTGTCACATTTACGCTACTGTCCTGGATCTTGCGCGATATTGAACCCATCTAACAACTGCTAAAGCATGCTGTAACCTCAATCAAAATAGGTATCCCCGTCAGCCAGCAGTGTTTTGGCAACAGCAGGATCTAACTCGACACCAATACCGGGTTTGTCAGAGACAGCCATCCAGCCCCCTTTGATAAATTTTTCGCCTCCACACAGATCGGCCCACCACGGAATGTCGCGCCCGTGAAATTCGAGCACAAAAAAGTTGGGAACTGTCGCCATTACGTGACACGCAGCCATCATGCCCAGGGGTGACGACACATTATGTGGCGCAATGGGGATATAATGCGCATCGGCAATTTCGGCAATGCGCTTGGCCTCCATAATGCCACCCGATTTGGCCAAATCGGGCATAATGATATCCACTGCTTTTTGTCTGAACATCTCCAAAAACTCAAAACGGGTATAATGATTTTCACCTGTGCAAATGACTGTGCTCGTAGATTCACGCACCTGAGCCAACGCATCAATATTCTCAGCAGGTACTGGCTCTTCTAACCACATTAACCGCACATCTTCCACAGCTTTTGCCAACGTAATCGCCGAAGGCAAATCAAACTGGCCGTGGCAATCAATCGCCAAATCGATACCGAAACCAATGCCCTCGCGAATCGCACAGATCAAATTAATCACATGCGTCATTTCCCGTGCCCCCACCGTCCAATTCATCGGATCCAGCTTGCCTACACCAGAATGATCCACATCAAATTTTACCGCGCTGTAGCCCTCCTCAACAACACTCAGCGCCTTCTCTGCATACGCCTCTGGCGTGGCCGAATCCCCAGCGTGACAATCGGCGTAGAGCCGGATCTTATCGCGGAACTTGCCCCCCAACAACTGATAAATTGGCACCCCCAACGCCTTACCCACAATATCGTACAACGCATTTTCGATACCGGTCAGTGCAAAAATCAGCGGTGCATGGGTAGTACCCGCATACCGTCCACGACGACGCATTTTCTCGTATAACGGCCCCACATTCATCGGGTCTTCACCAATCAACATCCCCTTCATTTTTAAAATCGATTCTTTCAAACCAAAACCCGTGTAATACGAGGCTGAATTGCATTCGCCCGTACCCACAATGCCCTCGTCGGTATATATCCGGACAAATGTCCACACGCACCCACCACTGTGGGGTTCGGGTTTGCCAATCACACAGGCTTGAACATCGGTAATTTTCATGCTATCTCCTCTTCATAATTACTCAAGGTTTTATCAAGGTTTTAATCGCAGCACCTGGCTTGGCCTGTGTCGCAAACGCTTCGGGGGCTTGATCGAGAGGAAAGGCGTGGGAAACGAGTGGTTTCCGATCAATTTTCCCGGTCCTGACGAGTTCAATTCCCCACCTGTAGTCATCGGGGGTCCAGGACCATGAGCCCTGAAGCGTCACTTGCTTGCGCACCACCTGATTGAAATCGAGTTCGGGTTGATCTTCAAATAATGCGACGGGAACGAGGCGGCCATTTTGTTGTTTTAGCATCGTCAACCCCTGATTCGGCGAGGCTTTCGCGCCAGCAGAATCGATCACCACATCGGCATTTCCTCCCCGCGCACCGAATCTCTCCACAGGTCTCTCACCACCCGTGAGTTCAATAACAGCTTCAACGGGATCTACCTCCGTCAAGTTCACGATCTCATCTGCACCCAATTGGCGCGCCATATCCAACCGTTTTGGCGACGTATCAACCGCAATAATGCGCCCGCCCGCAGTTGCCCGAATGACCTGGATGCATCCCAGGCCAATAATCCCAACGCCCAGAATAACAACTGTTTCTCCCTCAATGGGTTTTGCCAGCCCTACTGCGTGTATCGACGTAGCGAGAGGCTCCATCATCGCGCCTTCTTCAAAGCTGATGGTTTTGGGCAACCTGTAGGGACGATTGGGATTGACTTCCAGGGGAAGATATTCGGCAAACCCGCCCAATCCCCCACCAGAAATGTGGTCGCCCACTTGAAACCGCTGCACATCTCGCCCCGTCTCTACAACTTCACCGCTAAACTCGTGCCCCATGATGAGGCCCTTTTCTATCGGACGTCCCAAAGAATCTTCAAACAGCCCGATGCGATAAGCGTGCAAATCCGACCCACAGATCCCACACGCCTTCACCCTCACCAGAATCTCATTTGCCTTGATTTCCGGCTTTGGCACATCTGCCACCTGGATATCATGCGGACCGCAATAAATAGCTGCTTTCATCGCCACCTCCTTTGTGTATCATGGCGCAATGACTTCAAGCCTTGGAGGCTTCATTGGCCCATGGCCCCCCGGCGGCGTCATCATGCGTTTTTGGTTCTCAGTCAAGTGATCGTAGTCATCTATATTGTAATAATTCGCCCATGAAATCGTATTCCCGGGATTGTATTTAAAGAGAAATGATCTGCGTTCGTGATTTGCTGTCCAGGGCATAGTGCCGTGTACTGTCGCCTCCGTAAAAATGATCAGGTCACCCGGCTCCAGTTCGGGTTGTACGACGTAATGGGCGGGCTGTTTGAAATACATAACATCCTCGGGGATGTCGAGTTGGAAGTTGGACTTGTGCGAGCCAGGAATACAGCAAAAACCGCCATCGCCCTTTCGCACAGGCGTAAGCGCATAGACCAGTGTTGTCAAACCATTGCGCATGATGCCATCGCGATACGTATAAAAAAATGGGAGTAATTCCGTTTTCGATTTCATCGTACCGGCGTGCAGCGGACCTTTGGAACCGCCTTTGTCCAAAAAAATGCAATAATCCTGATCAAAGTGGATACTCGGTCCCAAAAGTTCGATCAAATAAGGGACAATTTTGGGATGGTCTATGAGACTCTGAACGCAGGGATCCCACAGCGTGATATTTCGAGCGAGTTTTAGCCCGTCGTCTCGATAGATTTCAAACTGGTCGCGCGTGATGCGATCTGCAACTTCATTGCATTGATCAACTTCCTCTTTGGAGAGCGCGTTTCTGACGACGAGATAACCTTCGAGGTCAAACATGAATTTTTCTTCGGGGGTCATAGCCTAATCCTCTGTGATCTGTCCTGAAATCGTCTTGTAAGCTCAATATGGTATTAAATTCAAAAAAGAAAATAAAAAAAGACACCGTATCAGAGTCACGCGGTGTCAATTTCCACTTTAATATACTCACCTTTTCGCATATACTATCAAATCTAAGTATCAGTAAAAACCCAATTGACATTTGGGCATATCTTCGCCTAATTTAAGCGGTTTTGTACACACAATATTGAAGGGAGTCACCATGGGAAAACTCGATGGCAAAGTAGCACTTGTCACTGGAGGAGGAACGGGCATCGGTCGCGCGACGTCGCTGCTATTCGCCACAGAAGGCGCAGACGTCGCCGTCAACTACAGCCGATCTGAAGATGACGCCAACAAAACCTGTGCAGATATCGAAGCACTGGGGCGCAAAGCCATCGCCGTCAAAGCAGACGTATCGGACGATTCAACCGTTCGGCAGATGGTAGATCGCGTAGTCGATGAACTCGGCCGCCTCGACATTCTCGTCAACAGCGCGGGCATGACGCGGTTCGTGCCGCTGGACGACCTGGAAAACCTGACAGAGGACGATTGGGATCGCGCGATAGCCGTCAATGTAAAGGGCGCCTTCTTCGCAGCCAGGGCAGCAATCCCAAAAATGAAAGAAAATGGCGGTGGAAGCATCGTCAACGTCGCTTCCATCTCCGGTATCTCTGGAAAGGGCAGTTCAATTGCCTATTCCGCATCCAAAGCCGCGCTGATCTGTCTGACGAATTCCCTGGCTACCAGTCAAGCACCCGATATCCAGGTCAACGCCATCTCCCCGGGCTTTGTCGATACGCGCTGGGGAATCGGCTGGGACGCCTTCCGCAAACTCCACCTGGAAGCCACACCAATGGGCCGCGTCGCAACCGGTGAAGACTGTGCCGACGCCATCCTCGGACTCATCCTCAGCCCCTTTGTCACGGGGGAAAACCTCATTGTAGATGGCGGACGGAGCATATAGGCATCAAAGTGAGGGTCGTATGGCAGACAAATTAAATATCCTGCTGTTTACAGCAGATGATTTGGGTTGCGATTCACTCGGTTGTTTTGGATCAAACGTGCCAGATATTTCCCCCAACCTGGATGCGTTTGCAGCAGAGGGCATGCGGTTCAGTCATGGGCATGTGAATGTTGCCATTTGTATGCCAAGTCGCAATGTGTTGAACACCGGGCGCTATAGTTATAACAATGGCGGAATGGGATTTTTTCATACATTTGAGGACACACCGACGATCATCGAAACATTGAGCGATGCGGGGTATATGACTGGCCTTCTCGGAAAAGTGAATCATTCTACGCCAAAAGAGTCGATTACATGGGATTTTAGTCGAGATCAAGAAGACCTGGGTTTTGGCCGTAGCCCTCAGAAGTATGGGGCGTATTGTAAGAAATTTTTCGAGAACTGTAAAAGCGCCGACAAATCCTTTTATTTTATGGTGAACTCTCATGATCCGCATCGACCGTTTTACAATCCAGATGAAGGACCACGCGGTGGTGCTGAGGTACCATCGCGGTTGTATAGTCCCGATGAAATTGAAGTGCCCGGGTTTTTACCTGATCTTCCATTGATTCGCAAAGAACTTTCGTGGTATTACAATTCTGTGAGACGCCTGGATGATACATTTGGGGCGGTGATGAATGCTTTGGAAGAGGCGGGATTGAAAGACAATACACTGGTCGCTTTTTTGTCGGATAACGGGATGGCTGTGCCGTTTGCCAAGTGTAATGCATATCTGGCGAGTACACGCACACCCTGGCTGGTGCGATGGCCCGGTGTTGCAAAAGAAGGTGCAACATGTCGTGAACTGATGTCGGGCATTGACTTCTTGCCGACCGCGTTAGATGCGATTGGGTTGCCTGCTTTGGATGGTGTGGATGGGCAATCTTTTGTGCCGCTACTGAGAGGCGAAAAGCAGGAGGGGCGAGAGCATGTATTTACGCAGATCGATTCTAAGGCTGGTGGAGCAGCAACGCCGATGCGGTGTGTGCAGAATCATCAATTTGGATACATCTTTAATATGTGGGTGCGAGATGATTATCGGTACCGCAATAACAATGAAGGCTTGACAATGAACGCAATGGAGGAGGCTGCACCGGGCAATCCAGATATTGCGGAACGGGTGCGGATGTTTCGGTATCGCGTGCCGGAAGAGTTATACGATTTGGAGCAGGACCCCAATTGTTTGAAAAACTTGATTGACGACCCAGAATACAGTGCAAAAGCGGATGAAATACGGGCGATTCTACAGGCTCAAATGCGGGAAACCAATGATCCAGTTTTGGAGGCTTTTGAGAATCGGACATCGCCCGATGTGGTAACGCGTGTGTTCAATGCTGTATATCCAGATCACGAGAATAGGAAGAAAAATTAAAGAGGAAGGTTAAAGAGGTGTATCCCTTGCGGGAACATTGAAGTTGGTGAAGACGTCCGATCTGCAGCGAACAACTAAAAGCCAGGAGTTTACAAAGGTCTCACAAGACCTGAGGATGACAATGAGACTTCTCGACATTCGACAGAGAAAGCCCGAAGTGTGGCGAGGTCCCGCCTGGTCTCCAGATCAGGAACGTGCAAACCGCGAATGGGAAACCTTCTGGCGTTTTTTTAAGTACCTGTATCCCCACAAGACAAAAGTCATCCTCGGGATGCTATTTATCATGGTAGGCGTTCCGCTCCGTGAGATAAGCGTCTTTGTAAATCGATATCTGGTCGATGACGTCATCTTGAATATCGACCTGCCAGTGGATCGCCGCTTGCAGCTTTTATTTATTGTCTTTGGTATCAAGTTCCTGATGTATGTCATCTCGAATGTCTCTCAGATAATACGGCGTATCCTCGGGTGGTATATCGACATGAAAGTCACTATCCACCTGCGAACGATCTTCTACGACCACCTCCACAAACTTTCCCTGGGCTTTCTTCAGAGTCGGCCCATCGGCGAACACATGTATCGCAGCACCGCTGACGTCGGAGGTGGCCTGATCACCATGATCACCGACGATGTTCCCAATGCGATCACCATAGCCTACCGGATTATCTGGACGGGCATCATCCTCAGTCTGGTCGATCCCTATCTCACATTGCTGATTTTTCTCTATTCCTTTCCCTACACAGCCCTATCCCACTACTTCTACACGCGCCTTCAGAGAGTCCGATGGGACATGAGAATGCAGGCACAGTACCTGAGGTCAATCTTGAGAGACGGTATAGCCGCGACCAAGACCGTCAAAGGTTTTGGCCGCATGCGCTGGTCTGCCCGCCGATATGCGTCAACTTTTATCGAGAACCGCAGATACTGGATCAAGTACCGCGTTCTACATATCTTTACGCACCAGGGCGTTCTGTGGTTTCTTTCTGAGGGCGTTGAAAAAGTGCTGTGGCTCTACGTGGGTTACCACACCATGACCGGGGAGTTGAGCATCGGAGAATTCAGTGTTGTGTTTTTCCTCGCCCGGCAATTTGAAGGCCCGATGGAGAGAATGATCAGGCTGATCCAGAGCATTCGCCTGCAACTCGTCCAGGCCGAACGCGTCCTGCAAACCCTCGACGTTCGCCCCCAGATAAGCGATGCGCCCGATGCGAGCACCATGCCGTCCATCAACGGCACAATCGAATTCAGAAATGTGGGATTCGAATACGTATCGGGACAACCCGTGCTGGAAAATATCAACATCACAATCCGTCCCGGAGAGCGCGTCGCATTCGTGGGCCCGAGCGGCTCGGGCAAGACCTCGATGCTATACCTCATCTTGAGGCTTTACGATCCCACCACCGGATCAATTCTCGTAGATGGACGCGATCTGAAAGACGTCCGGCTCTTGAGCTACCGCAATCAACTCGGCGTTGTACTTCAAGACACCTTTTTATTTTCCGGAACTGTTCGCGACAATATCCGGTATGGAAATCTAAAGGCTTCGGACACAGACGTGGAGGAAGCAGCGCGTATGGCCGCGCTTTACGACGCCGTCATCGCCCACCCGGAGGGATTTGAAAGAGATATTGGAGAGGGAACGAGATTATCCGGCGGACAAAAGCAAAGAATGGGCATTGCCCGCGCCCTGATCAGAGACCCCGCGGTTTTCATTCTGGATGAAGCGACCTCAAACCTGGATTCTCGATCGGAAGAACACGTCATGGACACAATCTGGAACGTATCGGAGGGACGAACCACTGTGATGGTTTCCCACAGGCTCATGACCGTTCAAAAAGCAGACCGAATCTACGTTTTAGATGAGGGCAGAATTGTCGAAAACGGCACACACGACGACTTGCTATCAGCAAACGGTCTCTACCGCAGAATATGGGATGAGCAGATGCAGTTGGGCACAGACGTCGATGCAGCCGATTGAAAAATCAGCGAATCTACGAATCAGCGAATCTACGAATCAGCGAATCTACGAACCCCACCCATCCTCCCAAAATCAGTGTGTATTGCCATTCGTCTATTCGTCTATTCGTCTATTCGTCTATTCGTACTTAAGCGCCTCAATAGGATTGGTTTGCGCCGCTTTCCATGCCTGATAACTCACTGTAATCAGGGCAATGGCAATAGCCAGTACACTACTCAATGCAAATACTGAGATATCCAGACCAATGCGGTAGGCAAAATCGGCCAACCAGTCATCGAGCATGTAATAAGCCAGAGGCCAGGCAATGAGACTGGCAAACGCGACCAGCTTGACAAATTCGGCTGAAAACATCGTTACAATTTGCCCGGCAGACGCACCGAGCACCTTGCGCACACCAATCTCCTTTGTGCGCCGTTGGGCAGAAATAGCAGCCAAACCGAACAGCCCCAAACAACACACCACGATCGCCAGCAATGAAGAAATGCCAGCAATTCTTCTCAGGCGAAGTTCATTCCGGTACGCAGATGCAAATCCATCGTCCATGAAAATGGGATTAAACGCTTCGTTGGGCACGAATTTATACCATTCCTCTTCCAAAAAATCCATCGTTTCTACAAACTGCCCGCTCTTTATTTTCAGCGTTAAATACGCATATAGCCTGGCCCACTGGACAAATGCGAGGGGCGCGATTTTTTCCTTTAAGGAATCAAAATGGTAATCCTTAAACACGCCCACAACAGTACCCATGCCGCCGCCCCCATCTAACTTCTGGATTTGTTTGCCGATGGGATTATCCCAGCCAAATAATTTGGCCGCCGACTCATTGATCAGAAATTCGCGCGTCCATCCTCTGAGGGGATTGCCCTTGCCCGGAGTAAAATCTTTACCAGCAACCAGCTCAATACCCATTGTTTTTACAAAATCAGCATCGACCTCGTTGACCAGAATCCACCAGTCATCTCCCGGCAAATCTTCTGGACGAATGGGCTTGCGCCGCGAGCCACCCCCGCTGGGGAAGGCGCGATACTGAGATGCGGTTGCCCCAACGACATTGGGATGCCTCAAAAACGACTGCTTCACAGTACTGTATCGCGACGACAGGCGGTTGGCGTGAACAAAATGCGCCTCCCGGCTCGAAATAAAAATGGGTAACATGACCAGGTGTTCTGTATCAACCCCCAGATCCCGATCCAGCATATAAGAGATCTGGTTGCGCACGACCAGCGTGCCCACGATCAAAAAAATCGAAATTGAAAATTGGAATATCACCAGCCCTTTCCAGAACCACGAACCACCCGATCTGGATTGAACCTGGCTCTTCAATGTATCAATCGGTTGCCAGGCAGACAAAACAAAGGCGGGATAACCTCCGGCGAGTATCCCGGATACCAGTACCACGCCGATCAACGCCGGGATCAAAGTCATATAAGCCCTGAGATCTAATACCAGATTTTGCTGGATCAAATCATTAAACACGGGCAGCATCGCCCGGGCGACAATAATTGCAAGCAACGACGCGAGACAGGCGACAATCAGGGACTCTCCCAGAAATTGCTGGATCAACTGCCCGCGACTGGCACCGACCACTTTTCGCAAGCCCACCTCTCTTGCGCGCCTGACGGATTGGGCTGTCGCCAGATTCATAAAGTTCACGCAAGCAATAATCAGAATAAATGCGGCAATCACACACATCGTATAGAGTTGATCGATATCGCCGAAGCTCTGGATGTCGTAATCTGCACGCGAATGCAAATAGACCCGATGCAGGGGTTGGAGATGATACGCATTGTGTTTTTGGATTTCCGCGCCCATATAGCGCGTTATAAAATCTGGAAATTTTTGCTCCAGTGTTTTGGGAGAAACACCTTCTTGAAGCAAAATATAGGTTTGTACCGGCCGAAAACCCGCAGCCGGATCCCATCTGTGCAATTTGTTACTCCATTGGGCATTGGGGTCTCTCGATACGAACATATTAAATGGGATTGTCGTAGGCTCAAGGCGATCTTTCAACACACCCCGCACAATATAATCTCCTCCAAAAATCGAATTGACAACGGTGAGCACCCTGCCCATCGGGTTTTCCTCACCGTAGATAACATTCGCCATGCGCTCGGTAATCACAATACTCGTTGGATCTTCAAAAGCCGTCTGTGCGCTGCCCTGAACAAATTCGGCTTCAAATACGTCAAACACGTGTTTGTCAACGCGATTGAGCCGTGTGGGAAACAAAATATTCTCGCGTTCGACCTTCACGTTCCAGGGCCATATTCGAACGGCTGACTCTACTTCGGGAAAATCGCGTTGCAACGCGGGGCCCAAAGATCCCGATGTGCCCCATGAAAAATTGCGCGACCCGCCCTGGATATTTATTTCTCGCACGACTTTGTAAATGCGATCTCCCTTTTCATATCTGTGATCGTATTGCAGTTCGCGTTGTAAAAACAACACAATCAAAAGACAGCAGGACATGGCAATGCCCAAACCGAGGATATTGAGTGCAGAATACACTTTGTTGCGCATCAAATTTCTGATAGCAATTTTGGCGTAATTTCCGATCAGATTAAACATGAAATAAGCTCCTGCAGATACAATAAATGTGCCACAACATTATAGATTGCTGTATAAAAAAGTGAATTTTCTACCAGACGCAATTGTTTTCTGTTCTCCCACAAAACCGAGAATCCAATTGACATTCGAACATATCTTCGCCTAATTGTGGTGTCTTTGGAAGAAACCCTCGCCTGTATTTGGACAGGACTAAGACCGGACAATGTTCAACTATTTTCCTCCTCCCCGCAAGGGAGCAAAACAGTCGCTCATAAGAGTCTTTCTGCGTTTTCTCAGGCTGATGATCCCGGTCTGGGATAAGGCACTGCTCGTCGTAATGGGCACGATCGTCGTCAGCACGTTTCGGGTTGTGAATCCGTGGCTGAGCAAGTTTCTCATCGATGATGCTTTTCCAAATCAAGATTGGAACCTGTTCTACCGCATCTTTGCCGCCTATGTCGTGCTCGTCCTGATTCAGAGATTGGTCGGTACCATGTCAACCGTTCTCAATCACTACGTAGATCTACGCGTGAGCTTAGCCCTCAAAACCCACTTCTTCACCCACCTCCAGCGTCTCTCCATGACCTTCTACGAGAGTCGAGGTATTGGCGAGCACATGTATCGGGCGAGCGCAGATACGGGGGCCGTAATGCGCATGATTACGGACATCTTGCCAGCGACATTGCGGGCGGTCTATGAGTTCATACTCATACTCATCTTCACCACCTGGTTGGACTGGCGGGTCTCGCTGGTCATTCTGATTTACTCAATCCCTTATGGGATGATCGCCCAGAAGATCGCGACCATACAGCGCAGATTTGATCGCCGCGTAAGAGAGAGATGGCAGGCGCGCGACGCCGGGCTTCAAGAAGGCGTTGCCGGGGCAGCTGTCGTACAGACATTTGGTCGGCGCCGGCACGAAGTAAAGCGATATGTTAATCTCACCATCGAAGGGTATCGCGCCGCTATGCGCCTGTTTTATATGCGTACCATCGAACGAGAAATCGCGGGCAATAGCGGCTTGCTCCCCTGGGCTAAAAATCAACTGATAAGACTATACTTCCTCAGAGAAGTTATTTTAGGCAACCTCTCCTATGGGTCCGTCTTCCCCATTTTCTCCTATTCGAACCGTCTGTCCAATCCCATTCAAGTCCTGATTCGGTATTTTCAGCAAGTTCGCATTGCAATGGTTCCCGCCGAGCGCATTCTCGAAACACTGGATCAGGTTCCCGCTGTTACAGACCGTCCCAATGCACCAGCAATGCCACCTGTCAGGGGCGATGTCGTCTTTGACAATGTTTCCTTTTCTTACGAGGATGGCACACCGATCCTGCGCAACCTGAGCTTCACCGTTCAGGCAGGTCAAAAAATCGCTCTGGTGGGACACAGTGGATCGGGCAAAACCACGGTCGCGAACCTGCTTCTCCGGCTATACGACCCGGATTCGGGCAGGGTAATTGTAGATGGTCAGGACCTCAGAGAAGTGAGATCAAGCACCTATCAGGACCAGGTTGGTCTGGTTTTACAGGAAACGCATTTGTTCAACGGAACAATCAAAGAAAATATCCTGTTCGGTCAGCCCCATGCATCTGACGATGAAGTGGTCAGAGCCGCCCAACTGGCGGACATAGACGCATTTGCCTCATCCCAACGCAACGGATATGACACCGATCTTCGAGAAGGTACGCGAATCTCAGGGGGGCAAAAACAGCGGATCGGGATTGCCCGCGCCATGGTTCGCGATCCCAAAATTCTCATTCTGGACGAGCCCACATCATCCCTGGACAGCGCCACAGAACAGCGATTTTTGCAAAGCCTGGATCGCGTGGCAGAAGGACGCACCACATTCATAGTCTCTCACAGACTCACAACAGTGGCAAATGCCGACCTGATCATCGTTCTCGGCGACGGTCAGATCCTCGAACAAGGGACACACGCAGAACTGATTCGCAATGGGGGCGAGTACGCAGAGATGTACCGGCGATACCTCGGCCTGGATGATACCAGACAAGTTGGGTAACGCGATCTCCTCATTGTTACGGAGAAAAAAATGCAAACGACAGAGAAACCGAAAACACAGAGCTTGAGAACCCGCAGACTTATTGCGAAGTACGTCAAATATCTGGAGATATTCGGGTATGGCTTTGTTTTTGCGGTCGCCACAGCCATCGCCTTTCTGTGGTTTACGAAGACAGAAGACCTCGTGTTATCTAATGCCGAACCGATCAAGCCACACGAATATGTCCTATCTTCTGATGAGGATGTCATAGTCATAGAAGCACTCGTCGAAAATAAAACTGACGTAACAATTGGTCAGCCACTATTTGAAATTTCCAGAGATAAATCCCAAGTCAACCGCTATCGCGCAAAACAAGTAGCAGAAGAACTAAGCGGTGAACTCGACAGCCTTGCAACATCATCTTCTCTAACTCTATCGGAACGGGAGCTTCAGGGTGTAATGAGAAGTGCGACGTCCGCCTGGGAACAAGAGCTATCCCAGCGCGAAACATTGACAGCCACGCACGCCGGCGTCATCCTGTTCGAGGAGGAAGTCGTCGGAACAGTTGTGCCGAAAGGGGACGAAATCGCGCACATCCTGGATTTTGACGATCTGCGTATTTCCGCAGGTCTAAAGGGCGCCGCACAAAGGCTCGCACGCGTCGGTCAACCGGCTCAGATTGAATTGATTACAACTTATGGAGACGGCGAAATACTGAGAACAGACCTCGATTTGCCGGATTGGTGGAGCACGGGATTTGCGCAATTCAACGATATCTCGGATGGTCAGGTCACCAAGCAATTGGAAGAGTATTTTTCGGGCAAACTCGTCACCATAGAAGACGATACGGTATTCGCACTCGGCAAGGTAAAAAAAATAGATCTCCACAGCACATTAAACGTGCAGAATGCCAGCCCACTCGATCTCGGAGAGAAGATCGAAGCCGAGCCATTAAGCCGGATAGCGCTAACCGGCACAGTCATCGAAGGCACCCACACCGCGGAATTCAGGATTCACACTTTTCCCAACGAGATTCAACAGGAAATCCAGAATACGCTTCAAGACCGCATTGTAGAACGGCAATTCGACACGGGCGGACTGCCCCTATCCGTAAATGAAATCACAGATCTAAGTATGATTATCGAGATGGATGCCGATGAGCCAGAGAATAACGAGATGGTCCAGAACGGACAGATGGTCGATGCCGAAAATTCAAAGCGTTCTTTTAAAGGCGTGATCAGAATCGACGATCCACATCCGCTGCTCAAGGCAAAAGTCCGGGAACTGGCATTGCTAAAAAAACCCATCTATATCAAGGCCATTGTGAAGGTCGTGGTGGGAGAAAGGCGAATCGCAATGCTCCTATTCAGGAAGAACTAACAGGACGAGTTACAAGAGTCCGAAAAATAGAGGAGCAAACCAATGTCTGAGAAAACAGCGCGTGAGCATTTGCCCATGTCGGATTACGAAAAATTTCTCTTCGACTTAAAAGGCTTTCTCGTCATCCCCAGCGTTCTCACCGACGAAGAAATCGCGATCGCACGCGACCACGTCGAAACGTATATGAAAACGCCTGAAAGCCTTCCCGAGCACCATCGCTCACCCATTTCTGGTTCCACTGAATTTTTGATTGATCACCCGCGGGTCATGGGCATTCTCCAGGAAGTCATTGACCCGGATCGGGAGCGCATCCGATTGGAAAGCGTATTCATATCCGGCCGGTCCGCTGAGAACACCGGCAACGAGTGGCGGCCTCACGTGGGAGGAACAAATCTCCATCCATCGTTTTCCTTTCGCTTTCACAACGGTCGCATCTACAGCGCAATGACACGCATTGTCTGGGAACTGAACGAAGTAAAAAAAGGCCAGGGCGGTACCTGCCTCGTTCCCGGCTCGCACAAAGCCAATCTGGCATCTGCCCAGGACGGAACCTGGCCTGAAGAGGCCGATGCCCCAAACTCAGGCGTTTGGGAAACCTATGGCTGCCCGCCGGGAAGCCTCGTCGTATTTTCAGAAGGCGTGCGGCACACGGGATCTACCTGGACCAATCCGGACAATCCGCGCCGCGCCATCCTCATCGCGTACAATCACGTAACCGTGCGATTCCACGAACCCAAGCCCTGCATGAACCCGGTCGTGATCAATGGCCTAAAAGAAAGCCGCCAGTCTTTCTTCCGCGATGTCTGGGTTTTAGCCAACAAGCGAAGGGGATAAAATGCCAACAAACGAAAACGCTCCCAACATACTTTTTATCCTGACCGATCAATGGCGGGGGGATTGCCTGGGCTATACCGGTCACCCCGCAGTTGAAACCCCTCATCTGGATTATCTGGCAGGCGAGGGTATCACATTTACCCAGGCGTATGCATCGTGCCCGGTATGCGTTGCTGCCCGCGCCACAATCCTCACGGGTCTCGCCCCCAAGCGCCATGGATATCTCACCAACGGCGGCGTGCAGTGGGACTATCCAGTAACACTCCCCGGAACCCTATCAGATGCGGGTTACCACACCCAGTGCGTCGGCAAAATGCACGTCTATCCCTGGCGCAATCTCGTGGGCTTTCACAACGTCGTACTGCACGACGGCTATATGCATCGCGCCCGGCGGGAAAACCGCGAATTTGGATTGAACGACGATTACACCCCCTGGCTACGGGAAAAACTCGGCGAGGTCTATGCCGACCACAACGACTCTGGCGTGGGATGCAATGGATATGCGGCACAGGCCTGGCCCTACCACGAAATGCTTCACCCCACGAGTTGGGTCACCTCGCAGGGCATTGATTTCTTGCGCAGGCGCGATACATCCAAACCCTTCTTCCTAACGCTATCCTATCATCGGCCCCATCCGCCGCTGGACCCTCCCGCGTCTTTCTTAAATCGCTATTTGCAAAAGGACATTCCCCCACCCGCCATGGGAAACTGGGTTGACCACGAACTCCGCAAAGGAGGCCACGACAGCCCGATCCCCCGGGACCCAGCGCTGGTAGATTTTGCCAGAAGAGCGTATTACGCACAGATTTCACATATCGATTTCCAGATCAACCGCATGATCATGGCACTCAACGAATACGGTGTCCAGGACAACACGGCCATACTCTTCACCGCGGATCACGGTGAAATGCTATACGATCACAATCATGTGGGAAAAGGCGTGCCTTATGACGGATCTGCTCGCGTGCCCTTCATCTTGAGAATGCCCAGAACATCTGGCGCAGTGCCGCGTGGATCCCTCGTAGAATCACCGGTAGAACTGCGGGACATCTTCCCAACCTTCTGCGACATCGCGGGAATCGATACCCCGGACGATCTCGATGGCGAAAGTGTGCTGAATTGTAGCGGGAATAATTGGCGTCCGTTTATTCACGGAGAACACGCGACATCTGCCAATCAGTGGCTTACGGACGGCAAGGAGAAATATGCCTGGTTTACCCAAACGGGAAGAGAGTTGCTCTTTGATCTAACCGAAGACCCCCGTGAAATCAACGACCTGTCCAGCGATCGTCCCGACCGATTGGCCTGGTGGCGCAATCAACTGATCGAGGAACTCACAGGACGACCAGAGGGATTTGTTCAGAATGGAAAACTCGTGCCCGGGCAACCAATTCAGGGCTTGCTTCCCCACGTCGGCAAAGGCGTTCCTAAAGGCGCGATCTGAATAAGCGAATAGACGAATAGACGAACCCCGCCCAACCACCCAACTGATTCGTAGATTCGTTTTTCAGCGAGGAATATCCCATGTCACTTCACGAACCCTTTACCGAAGAAGAACTATCGCCGATTCTCGAAGACTTTTACAAAAACGGCGCGACCATCATCAGAAATGTCTTGTCCCGGGAAGAATGCGAACGAATATGCAGGCGCGTCGATCAAATCTTTGCAGAACCCTATTTTGCCGAAATGCGAAACGTAAAAATAAAGCCGCAGCACAATGGCAAAGAACCCATCGTTGTGCATCGGCTATTTGAATGCGACCGGATGTTCCGCGACCTGCTCGTGCGCGAGCCTATCATATCTATCGCCGAAACAGTCCTCGGTCCCCAGTGCCATTGCATGGCACTGGGATGCATCTTGAACCGCACAGATCTGGGTATTAACCGCTTTCACGTAGATGACAGCCTGGAATTCCCCATTACGGACGACAATATCAGCAGCCATGACAGGCGTCTTCGGATGCCCGTTTTTCGCATGTCGTTCCAGATTGCCCTGACAGACCAGGACGAAGATCAGTATGGGCCCAGCCAATTCGTGCCGGGTAGCCACTATGCGGGCAGGCAACCCAACGATCCAGAAAATCCAACCTTCGACGGTCAAGGACCAAAATCCCTGCACATGAAAGCAGGAGACCTCTACCTCCTCAGCAGCCAGACCTGGCACCGCGGCGCCCCCAATACATCCGACCGCGTCCGCTACCTCTTTCACCAGGTCTATGGGCAGCGTTTCGTCGCCCAGCGATTCTGGCCCTATCTCAACTATCACATGCCAGACTACGTCCTCGAAGGTGCCGACGAACGCCTCCTCCGCGTTCTCGGAAAACACCCCGAAATGGCTTATGGGTAAGCTCTATTCACCCCCTCACCCACCCGGCACAAATTGCCGCAGATAATTCACGGCTTTGGGTACCGCTGTCTCTTCTGCCTCTTCATCCTGTCCCTCATAGACAATCGATACCCACCCGTTGTAATTCACACCATTCAAAATCTCAAAAATGCGCGGATAATTCAGCCACACCTCTTCTCCCGTACTGATGCGATAGACCTTTGCGCGGACATGCACGGCAAGAGGGGCTGTCTCCGCAATACTCCCATAGAAATCCAATGCCGGATCTTCAGTACCGCGCTGACCACTCGATCCCGGCGACCCGACGTATTGCCCCGTATCGAGAATATGGGACAAATAGGGATTATCGACCGTCTCGAGAATCCGGCGCACATCTTTACCCGTGCGCGTAACACACCCGTGATTGTGGTTGTGTAAGCCCAGGACAATGCCTTTTTGTTGTCCGTACTCTGCGACCTCCTGCATACAGGGCATCATGCGATCCCAAACCTGTTCTTCAGGCTCGTCATTGCGATTCCACGCCGCAAAAATCCGCACGAGTGGCACCCCCATAAATTCTGCAACATCGACCCAGTGCTTGACACTATCTATCACCTCCTGCAACTCTTCCTGGGGCCTGCCAAAATCATTGCTCACACCGAGATACGAAATCACCAGACCGCGCCTGAGACAGCGCATGCGAATATCCCGCAAATAAGCTGGGTCTTCAGATTCAAACGCGCGCGTATGAATATCAATCCCATCCAGACGCAGATCATAAGCCTTGTCGATAAATCCCGCCATATCAATTTCGCCAGCAGTGAACTGATCTTTGTAACTCAGAGACATACAACCCAATTTCATCATGGTTAATATCCTTTCTTAAAAACGGGCGGGTTCGAAACCCGCCCCTACATTTTTATCTGCGACCATCTGCGTCATCTGAGGATTACTTCATTCAGCGCATCGAGCAACCGCGCCACATCATCGCTACCATTGTACAAATGCGTAGAAACGCGCACCCGTCCAAACTCGCCCCAGCAAAAAACATTGCGCTCCTCCAGGCGATTGACCATCTCGCGGCCATCCTCACACGCGAAGCAGGTATTGCCCGACCGCGCTTCCCGCTTATTGGGCGAAATGACCTCATAGCCCAACTTCGCAAGCCCCCGGGACACCAAATCGGACAAATCGCGTGCGTGATTTTCAATCTTCTCGGGACCAATATCTAAAATCACGCCCAGCGCGTGATCCAGGTGCATAACCACCTGCATAGCCGGGTTCCCCGGTTCGAGTTTTTCCGGCATAGGTTGTTCGGCGACCTCGGGATCGCGCTCGGCGGTTTGTTCGGGCCACACTTTGAGATTGTGCCAGCCAAAACACGTCGATGCGACTTGCTCTTCTGCGCGCTCGCTCAAATAACAAGGCGCCGTGCCGTGCGTTGCCAAAAGCCACTTATAACTGCTGCTCACCGTCAAATCGGTCAACTGCGCTGGCACGCGCAAAACACCCGAAGAATGCGTGGCATCAACGGCGAATAACGCGCCTTTCTTCCGCGCACCCTCAGAGAGTTGCGCCAAATTCAAACACTGCCCTGTGTAAAACCCCACATGGCTGACAGCGAGAACGCGCGTGCGAGAATCAACAGCGTCGAGGAGATCCTCTTCGCGCACCGTCCATTTTTTATGCGGAACCAAACGGACCTCAACGCCCCTGGATCTCAGATGCTTCCACGCATACGCCACAGAGGGAAACTCGAGATTATTGGTCACGACATTATCGCCGCGCTGCCAGTCTAACCCCCGCGAAAACCAGCCCATGCCCTCGGCAGCAGAAGGCATAAACGCGATGCGATTAGCAGGCACATTCCAGAGCTGCCCCATGCGCTGGCGACAGCGCTCTCCGCGGTCGTAAATTTTATCGCGGCCCTTGTGCGATCCACCTTTGAATTTGGCAAACTCGGCATATACCCCAGCCTGACTTTTAAGCCACGGAGATTCACCCCCCGTACAAAGATGGGTCATGCCTTCAATACCTTCAAAAGCCTCTGGTGAAAGAAGAGGTGCAATAGTCAAAAGAACTCCTTTCTCTATTCGGAATATTGATCAACAAACAGACCATTCCCCAATATAGCCCGTATCTCCCATTCATCCACCAATAAAATAAGGGTCGTGAGATCACGACCCTTGAATAATACACTTAAATTTTAATGGCGACCCCGAGGGGAATCGAACCCCCGTTGCCGGGATGAAAACCCGGTGTCCTAACCACTGAACGACGGGGTCGCCTCATAGAAAGAGAAATATATACAAAACCCAAAAACGAAGCAAGATGAAATATAAAAAATAAAATCCTCGCATCTTGACAAAATTGT
This sequence comes from Candidatus Latescibacterota bacterium, assembly GCA_965205975.1. GTDB lineage: Bacteria > Latescibacterota > UBA2968 > UBA2968 > UBA2968 > VXRD01. The sequence goes on along the minus strand of OZ242195.1, from coordinate 1,074,358 downwards.
ACTCCCGCTATACACTATATTTCAACATAACAAAACAACTATAGAAAGGATACACTGTGGCAAAATTCAACATCCTGCTCTTTGAACCCGTACATCCCTGTGGACAAGATCACCTTCTCAAAAACAACTGCGAAATCCTCTGGGCAAAAGGATTTGAACCCGATCAAATCATCGCCTCGGTCAAAGACGCAGACGGCATTCTCGCACGCGCCCGAGGTATCATCGACGGTCCTGTAATGGATCGGGCACCGCGCCTCAAAGTCATAGGTCGCCACGGCATTGGCGTCGATAACATTGACGTTGACGCCGCCACCGAGCGCGGTATCTACGTCGTCAACACACCCGGCGCCCCTGTCGAAGCCGTCGCCGAATACATCGCCATGTCCTTCATTGCCCTGCCGCGCAAAATTGGTCAAGCCGATACCGCGACCCGTTCTGGCGACTGGGCACTCCGAGACCGCGTACACGCCCCCGAATTACTCGACAAAACCCTGGGCATTATTGGCTTTGGTCGCATAGGCCGTCGCCTTGCGGAAATCTGCTCCCTCGGCTTCAGAATGAACGTCATCTACACCGATGAATATCCCCCTCCCCCAGAAGAAGAAAACCGCCTGAATGTGCGCCGCGTAGAATTGGACGACCTCCTCTCGACCTCGGACTATATCAGCCTCAACGTCCCCCTCCTCGACAGCACGCATCACCTCATCAATGCCAACACACTCGCCCGCATGCAACCCCATACCATTATCGCCAATTGCAGCCGCGGACCAGTTATCGACGAACAGGCGCTCGTAACCGCACTCCAAAACAAACAAATTGGCGGCGCAATTATCGACGTCTTTGAAAAAGAACCCGCAACACCAGACAATCCCCTGTGCGAACTCGACAATGTGCTCCTGTCGCCTCATTATTCCGGACACTCCACCGAATCAATACAAAAAATGGCAATGGTCGCTGCGGATATCGTGCGCGTTCTCAACGGACAAAAACCCGAATTTCCCGTCAACGGACCGTTATAGAGGATTTAATCATGCGATATATCATGCTCGGCAGTGGTGCGGTGCGGGACAACCCGAATCGCGGCGGACCATCGCAATTATTGCAAATCGGCAATGAGAACTGGATGTTTGACTGCGGCCGGTCCGCGTGTACAAATCTGGCGCGTGCAGGTGTGAATTGTGAAGATGTAGATCGGCTATTTTTGACACATCTGCACTTCGATCACATCGTCGATGTCCCCTATCTCATCTTTGTGGGCTGGGTAAAGGTACGCAAAAAATCCCTCAAAATTTATGGACCCATCGGGACAAAACACTTTGTATCGCATGTCATTCGCCCGCCCTTTGAGCAGGATATTCAAAGTCGAATTGGGCATGGAAAAGACGACAGTGTACTCGATCCAGAAGTCATCGAGATCGGAACAAAAGGCAAATTTCTATCCACGGACGACTTTCAATTATCCGCAACATTCACAGACCACGGCGGCATCCCCTCGCTCGTCTATCGCGTCGATACCAGAGAACATCGCGTCGTAATCACGGGCGATGGGAATCCCGATGCGGAATTCCCGGCATTCTGTCAAAATGCCGACTTGCTATCCATAGAATGTTCGGGTACCGCTGAATTCCTGGCGACCCAACCCTGGGGATCGTGGCATATTACACCGCCAGAAATCGCAGAAATTGCAATCGCGGCCAATGTAAAACGCGTGATAATCAAGCATCTGGTAATCGAAGACATCACAGGTGATCTACAAGCTGTGCATCGCATGGGCGACCAGATTCGCAAAGAGTATAGCGGCGAAGTCCTGGTAGGCGAAGATGGGTTAGTCGTCGAAATTGGATAATTTTATGAAAGAGAGGACTCAAATGATTCTTACAGGGCACCGGGGAGCAGCAGCACTCGAACCTGAAAATACGCTGCTATCCATGCAAAAAGCGATAGATCTCGGCGTCGATCAGATCGAGCTTGACGTACACCTCACACGCGATCAGCACCTCGTCGTCATTCACGATACCACCGTGGATCGAACGACCGATGGACATGGTGCGGTCGCCGACTTGACATTAGCGGAAGTTAAGCAGTTAGACGCTGGCAAAGGAGAGCGCATTCCAACACTACAGGAAGTCATAAACCTGGTGCGCGGAAAGGTTGTTCTTCAGATTGAACTGAAAGGACCCGACACTGCCGAGCCAGTCGTCCGGACAGTTGAGCAAAATAATATAGAAAGCGAGGTACTTCTGACCTCGTTTGTCCATGAGCGGCTACGCGAAGCGCGTCAGCTTAATCCGAGTCTGCCACTGGGTGCATTGTGGTCGAATCCACCAGCTGATGCGTGTGAACAGGCTGTCGATATGGGAGCGGTAGGGATACACATCCTCCATCCAAATATCGACGCCCAGCTCGTTCAGAAAGCCCATGCACACGGCCTCCTGATCCGCGCCTGGAACCCCGACACGGTTGAAGAGATACAGCGTGTTATCGATCTGGGGGTTGACGCCATCGGTTCGAATCGTCCAGATCTGTTAATCGCACTTGGACGCCCATCGTGAAACTTTATGTAACGCCAAATCGTCCACAATATCAAACTGAACACAATATTTGGCTCTGATCCTCGTATTTTGTTTATATTTTCCAGGAATTTTCTAAAGGAATAGAAATGCGTTATTCTCAATTATTGACACAAACCCTGCGCGAGGTACCTGCAGATGCAGAAGCCATCAGTCACCAGTTGGCTTTGCGCGCAGGGCTAATTCGTCCTCTGGCATCGGGAATTTTTAGTTTCTTACCGCTGGGATTGCGCGTGAAGAGGAACATCGAACAAATTTTGCGCGAAGAAATGGAACGCGCGGATTGCTTTGAAATATCAATGCCCGTGGTACAACCCGCGGAAATCTGGCGCGAAAGCGGTCGGTGGGACGATGTCGGCCCGGAAATGATGCGCATGAAAGACCGCGCAGACCGCGACATGTGTTTGGCAATGACGCACGAAGAAGCCGTAACCGACCTGGCGCGTCACATGGTCCAGAGCTACCGCCAATTGCCATTGAGCGCGTTTCAACTCCAGACCAAATTCCGCGATGAGCCGCGCAGCCGTGGCGGATTGATTCGCGTACGCGAATTTACGATGAAAGACGGGTATAGCTTTCACATCGACCAGGCGGGTTTAGATGCGTATTACCCGCGCATGCACGAGGCATATCAGCGGATATTTGAGCGCGCGGGATTGGGCGACCACGTCATCTCAGTAGAAAGCGACCCGGGAATGATGGGTGGAACAGAAGCGCATGAATTTATGTACTTAAACCCGGGCGGCGAAGACACCTTGCTCTTATGCGATACTTGCGGTTATCAAGCCAATCGACAGGTAGCGACATATAAGCGGGAAGCCATTGAAGCGGAAGATGAAAAACCCCTGCAAAAAGTGGCGACCCCCAATTGCAAAACCATCGAAGAAGTCGCGTCGTTTTTAAACGTACAGCAGAGCAAAACAGCCAAAGCCGTATTTTTAATCGGCACAATAAGTGGCGAAGAGAAATTTATTTTTGCGGTATTGCGCGGCGATCACGAGTTGAACGAGACCAAACTCGCCAACGTGGTAAAGGCGCAGGTATTGCGTCCGGCAACAGATGAGGAAATCACCGCAGTCGGCGCAATCCCCGGATATGCCTCGCCTATGGCCGTAAAAAATGCCATTGTGGTCGTGGATAAAGCCATCGCAAAAGGGACAAATTTTGTATCGGGTGCGAATGAGGAAGGGTATCACTACTTAAATGTCAACGTGGGACGCGATTTTGATCCCGACATCGTCACAGACCTCATCGCCGTAGAAAAAGGCATGCCCTGTCCAGAATGCGAAACCCCGCTCAACAGCACGCGCGGCATTGAAGTGGGCAACATCTTCAAGCTCGGCACAAAATACAGCGACAGCATGAGCGCGAAGGTCCTGGATGAAAACGGCAAAATGCAGCCCCTCTTCATGGGATGTTACGGCATTGGCGTAGGCCGATTATTGGCGTGTATTATCGAAGCCCATCACGATGACCAGGGCATTATCTGGCCGATATCGGTCGCGCCCTTTGAGGTGCAAATCGCAGTCCTGACGGGCAGAAAACCCGCAGGAGAACTGGAAGCTGCCGAAAAATTGTATGGACAACTAAAGTCTGCGGGACTGGATGTCTTGCTCGACGACCGCGATGAACGCGCAGGCGTAAAATTCAACGATGCAGATTTAATCGGCATACCAATACGCTTGACCGTGGGATCGCGCGGCCTGGCAAATGGACAGGTGGAAATGAAACTGCGGCCTGAAGATGGCCGCTCAGATGTGCCTCTGGATCAGGTCGTAGAACAGGTGAAATGTGAAGTGAAAAAGATGAAGACTAACAACTAACAACCCAAAAGGTCTTAAAATGGCAACAACCGAAGACACACCAACGGATTTTATCCGAGAAATTGTTCGCGAAGACGTAAAAAATGGCAAACACAAAAAAATTGTAACGCGCTTTCCCCCAGAGCCAAATGGCTATCTGCACATCGGCCATGCCAAGGCTTTTTGTCTGGACTTTGGTCTCGCCGAGGAATTTGACGGACAGTGCAATCTCCGGTTTGACGACACCAACCCGGACCGGGAAGATACCGAATACGTCGAATCTATTCAGGAAGATTTGAAATGGATGGGCTTTGATTGGGGCGACGGATTGTACTTTGCCTCTGACTATTTTGACCAACTCTACGATTATGCTGTGGAACTCATCCAACAGGGAAAAGCCTATGTTTGCGACTTGAGTCCACAGGAAATAAGCGAATACCGCGGAACAGTGACAGAGCCGGGAAAAAACAGCCCCTATCGAAATCGTACCGTGTCGGAAAATCTCGATCTATTTGCGCGAATGAAAAATGGAGAACTTCCCGATGGCGCGTGTACATTGCGCGCAAAAGCCGATATGGCATCGCCAAATATGAACATGCGTGATCCCGTCATGTATCGGATCAAACACACATCGCACCATCGCACAGGCGACAAATGGTGTATTTATCCAATGTACGATTGGGCACACGGGCAATCCGACGCCATAGAGCAAGTCACGCACTCGCTGTGCAGCATCGAATTTGCAGAACACCGCCCCCTGTACGACTGGTACATCCAGCAATTGGAAATTTTCCCCTCGCGGCAAATTGAATTTGCGCGGTTGAATATCACCTACACATTGACCAGCAAGCGCATGTTGACCCAACTGGTCGAACGCAATCTCGTAAACGGATGGGACGACCCGCGCATGCCCACGCTTTCGGGCATGCGGCGACGCGGGATACCGCCGCATGCCATTAAAAATTTTATCTGGCGCGTGGGCATGAACCGGCGAGATACAACGGCGGAAATAGATTTGTTTGAATTCTATATCCGCGAGCACCTGAACAAAGTCTCGCCCCGGGTAATGGGCGTGATTGACCCCTTAAAAGTGGTCATTGAAAACTATCCCGAAGGCGAAGAAGAGACATTTGAAGCGATGATCAATCCCGAAGACCCCGATGCCGGCACGCGCCCCGTGCCCTTTTCGCGGGAATTGTACATCGAGCGGGAAGACTTTATGGAAGATCCCCCGCGCAAATTTTACCGCCTTGCGCCCGGACGCGAGGTGCGATTGCGTGCGGCGTGTTATATCACCTGCCGGGAAGCAGTAAAAGATGACGACGGCAGCATAATCGAACTTCGCTGCACCTGGGATCCCGAAAGCCGCGGCGGCACAACACCCGATAAACGCAGGGTTCGCTCGACATTGCACTGGGTATCAGCCAAACACGCATTGAAAGCCGAAGTGCGATTATTTGATCGGCTGTTCATGACAGAAACTCCAACCCGAACCGAAGATGGCAAAGATTTTACCGCCAACCTGAACCCCGATTCGCTGGAAGTGCGCCCAACCTGCTATGTTGAGCCGAGCATGAAAGGGGCAGAAATTGGCAGCGTGGTCCAATTCGAACGCCTGGGCTATTTCTGCGTCGATACAGATTCTTCAGATGAAAAACTCGTATTAAACCGAACGATTACCCTGCGCGACACCTGGGCGAGAATGAAAAGCAAAAAGTAAAAAGTAAGTTGCCTGTAATTGGCTAAAAATTTATATTTACCCTTCAACATAAGTTATTGCCCCTTCGTCTAATGGCAAGACACTGGATTTTGGTTCCAGGTATCGGGGTTCGAATCCCTGAGGGGCAACCAAAAAAGAAAGCGCTTGTGCAATTTTGCACAGGCGCTTTTTCTTACATTCCTCAAAACTATAAGGGGTTGCGACCAAAACTCACAACCCCTTGTTATTGGTCGAGGTGGAGGGATTTGAACCCCCGGCCCCCTGCTCCCAAAGCAGGTGCTCTACCGGACTGAGCCACACCTCGTTTTTGCCATTATTAAATCCCTTTAAGTCAGCGATTCAATAATCAAACCCGCGATTCCTACAAGCGAGACAATCACCGCATAAAGAATTTTATCTACTTTTCCGGAGAGTACTTTAACATCCTGTCTTACGTCGGCAATATCTCCCTGCTTCAAGTCGGTAATCTCTCTATGCAGGTCCTGTCTTAAGCCGGCAACTTCTCTATGCAGGTCCTGTCTTAAATCGGCGATATCTCTCTGTGTACCCTCTCTTAAACCAGCAATATCTCCGCGTATTTGAGCAACCTGATCCTGTTCGTAATACGTTACCTGCTCTTTCAATCGAGCGTTTTCCTCTCGCAACTCTTGCAGTTGATCAGTCTCAGTCACGTCAGCCATCTCAATCCTCCACCCATTCTCGTTTCTGATATCTAAAAAGTAGAGGATTCGAGAAATATTGTCAATAGAAAGAATCCGACCTTATCGCGTCCCAGCCATAATCGCTTCTGCCAGTTCCATCGTCTTAATCGCCTCATCCAAATTTGCCGCGGGAAGCGCAACCGGACGATCTTCTTTCACGCAATCGATAAAAAATCGGTTCTGTTCGTCTGTCCCCGATCCATCCCCGCTCAACTCCCTTTTCTCGCCATCGCAAAAAACCTCTCCGCGCGACACGCCCTCCATATAAGCCGAAATCTCGTGCCCGTGAATCTCATAACGCTCCAACCTGGCATTGGTCGTATAATTGTGAATAAGCTGCGCGACAACGCCATTTTCAAACGCGACGAGAGCCGCGTGGACATCCCGATAACCGGACATAGACCGCTGCACCACACTATGAACCTCGGAAACATCTGCACCTGCCAAAAAGCGGACCGTATCAATGGCGTGAATCGGCGTCTCAAAAAGCATACAATCCATCAGCACCTCGGCAAACTTGCCCGAATTTCCCAAATCCGTGATACTCTTGTGGAACTCCCCAACCAATTGCGTCACAGGCCCGCGGTCCAGCACCAGATTTCGCGCCTCGACAATAATCGGATGAAATCGCCGATTCCATCCCACCATGGCTTTCGCGCCCGTTTCGTCCGATGCAGCTTTTAGCGCCTCGGTCTCATTCAAGCTCAAACCGGGAGGTTTCTCCAAAAAAGTATGGACGCCAGCCTCCAGACACGGCAATGCAAGCGTGGCATTTAAGTGGGCAGGCGGGGCGACAAAAACCGCATCCAGAGCCTCGCCTTCGAGCAACGCGGAAACATCGCCATATTGCCCTTCGATCCCGTACTCTTCGCACACGGACTCGCGGATCTCCACAACTGGATCGCAAACCGCTGCGAGATACACATCTTCAAACGCCTTCAAAGATCGAATGTGTCCCCTACCCCTGCCGCCACATCCAATCACGCCAACGCGCACGTTATTCATCATATCCCCCTCATTCTGCCCATTCTGCCGGATCAATATCCATCCACTTCGAATCAATTTCACCCCACTTATTGGGCGCCGTATCAATCTCGTACTTAGCAAAAACCCGATCAATTGCCCGCTTTGTATCCTCATCCAATGTCCACCCCAGAGCGCCCATATTGTCTTCTACCTCTTCCGGCCTTCGCGCACCCACCAGTGCCGTACTCACAGCCGCGTGAGACAACACCCAATTCAGCGCCATGTGCGGCAGATTTTTGCCCAGCCCCGCGGCGATCTCTTTCAACTCATTCACTGCCCGGACATTGCGCTGGAAAATACCCGGTTCAAACAGGCGCAAAGTCGTATTGCTACCGCCTCTTCTGCGCCAATCATTATCTTCAAAAACCGTATCTTCTGTAAATGCGCCAGCGAGCAAACCATAAGCCAGAGAACCGTACGTCATCACCCCCACATTATTTGCTTCCGCGTAGGGAAACGTCCATTTCACATGTCGGCGATCAAACAAATTACACCCGTATTGCAACACCTCCACGTGGCGCGCATCCATACACCGCGCGATTTCCGGAGGCGTAAAATTCGACAGCCCCACAAACCGCGTCTTCCCGGCCTGGACGATTTCCTCCAACGCGCCCATAGTCTCTTCAAAAGGCGTATCGCGGTCGGGCCAATGCACGAGATACACATCGACATAATCCGTATTCAGCATCTCCAAACTCTGCTCAATCGCTCGGTGGACCATCTCCTTGCTGCTATCTCTGCCATGCTCGTATCCAATGCCGAACTTCGTAACCAGAATCACATCTTTGCGCCTGGGACCCAGCGCGCGCGCAAGCAACCGTTCAGACGCGCCCTTGCCATATCCCTGCGCCGTATCAAAACAATTGATCCCCAGGTCAATAGCCCGGTTGACCGCGGCAACGACCTCAGCGTCGTCAATAGACCCATATCCCCCGCCCAATTCCCAGCATCCAAAACCAATTGCCGAAACCTTCAAACCCGTCTGTCCAAACTCGCGATATTCCACAATAACCTCCTTTATTCACGTTCAAACTTCGGTTGCCTGGGTGCAAAACCGCGATCCATGCGATAAGGACAATCTTTCAACGGCAGATGCACCCGCTCGCCCCCTCGCTGGTGCGACTCGACACAAGCAAAAATCAATTCTTGATTGGCATGTGCCAACCGCACACCGCACCGCGTCGGTTCGCCCGTATCCAGCGCGTGTGCCAGATCCTCAATCAAATGCACCGTTGAACTCGTCGGCTCCACCTCTGGAAAATCCCCAAACCCCAGCACATTCCGCCCCCTGTGATCGTGCCCAACCACCTCGCGCACCTGCCACCCAGCACCATTTTGCAAAGCCGTCACAACACCCGCATCGCCCACGGCTTCGACCTCCATACCCCTCCCGGAATTGAGGGCATACGCCGTCACGCCATTTTCAAACTGGATAATCCCGTGCCCCACGGGATCCGCCTTCAAAATATTCCCCTCAATCTCATCTGCACCCTGCGATAGATGTCCCTGCACCCACAACGCGGGATGGTCGCTATTGAGGCGCATCAACAGATCAAAACTGTGACTCGCACCATTGAAAAGAGAACTCGTCTGGTGAATAATCAGCGATCGCAACTGTCCAATGCGCCCGCTGTCTATCACCTCCTTCATACTGTCATACCCCCGATCCCATCGCCGATTGGTGCCCAAATTGAAGAACACCTCATTGCGCTCACACGCACTGACCATTGCATCGGCATCCGCCATAGAAGCCGCCATCGCTTTTTCAGCATAAATCGCCTTTGCCCCGTGCTCGGCAGCATACACTACAATTTCTGCGCGTTGCTCTGGCTGCGTCGCCACGCTCACAATATCTGGCTCTTCTGTATTGATAAGTTCCCGATAATCCGTGTACTGCCGCGATTTTGGAACCCCATATCGCTCGCCCGCCTGCGCCATCACATCTTCGCGCAGATCCGAACACGCGACCAGATCTGTTCGATCACATGCCTCGTATCCCGCCGCATGGGAATACGCCCGCGTGTGATCCACCTCATTGTCAATAAATGCCCCCATCCGACTGCATCCAATCAATGCTGCGCGGTATGTTTTCATGGTCCGCTCCCAATAATGGCCTAAACGTGAAAGATGTACAAATCCCTGTCCCCCAACGGCAGATTAACCCACGCACCTCCCCGACGATGGCTCTCCGCCACGGCAATACATGCCTCAGTGATGTGATGGGCGATCTCTATATGCCCCAGTGTTGGACGCCCTTGCTCATAAGCGTCTATCAAATCCTCCAAACACGACACCACATGGCTTTGGGGCACAACAGGCGCGACCTCTGCATCATACCATCCCTGGCGTTTGCCCACCAGGCTGCCGGCTTTTCTGAGCTTTATGCCATCGCCGTTATTGATCGACCGGATACACCCTTTGGTCCCTATCACCTCAAACTCCCATCCACCAGCGGGTACCGACCAGGCTTCTACGCCATTTTCAAATCGCAGTTGAAAGGTCGCGCTCGGATCAAAAGCAATGTGATTGTTCTCAATCTCAAAATCTCGCGGCAACAACTCGCCCCGCACTGCTTCGATTTTCGGATCGCCCAACAAAAAGGAGAGCGTATCTATAGAGTGGATATGCCCGTGCATCAAAGATGAGGCCGCGTAGTGAATAGCTGCTTTGGGTTCACCAATTTCACCCTCGACAATTGCGCGGCGCACGGCGTGATAGCTCACGTTAAATCGCCTCAAAACACCCGTATTAAACACAGTGCCATTTGCTTTCACCGCTTCCAAAATCTCATCTGCCCGCACCATTGAACTCGCCATCGCCTTCTCCACATACAACATCGGCACCCCAGCATTGGCAAGGCTCACGGTTAAATCCGCATGCGAATCGCCCCTGAAATTGGCATCGGGGGCTTCATTAGCGGGCTTAAACAAACCCGAAGCCGTTGTACACACCGCCACCAGATCGAGCGACTCTCGCGCCACCATCTCCAGATAATCTTCGTACACAGCCTTCACACCCCATCGCTCGGTAAAAGCCGCCCGCTTATCTGCCTGCAAATCGGAGCCAGCGACCAGTTCGAGTTGATCTATCACCTCACAACAAGCCGCAATAGAATACGGTTTGACAGCATGCCCTTCATCGTCAATAGTGCTGCCCATTCGCCCCAATCCAATAATACCCACGCGATAGGTTTTCAAAGCGGCCTCCTTCTATTTTCCAGCCGAACACTTGCATTATGCCATGAACAGACGGACAAAACAATCACAATTTTTTACCTATTGTCCCCGAAAATCACGCCAGAACCGCATCACAAATTCCCAGGCAAACAAACGAAGAGCAATAGCATAAGCAATACTACCGACCACCACACCCGACAACAGAGCTTCAACAGGCTTCAAATCTGTCAATGAACGAACCGCGACCAGCGCAACCGCAACCAACAGCGTCGTCAGCAACGGCCCGACAAATGACTTAAAATAATCGGTCATTCGCAAATCAATCAACCGGTTGACCAGTAATTGCGTAACCACGAGAAACAACACGGCAGCCGCTGAAAGCACGGCGGCGATCCCATCAATACCATAGCGCACGCCCCAATAAAGCGCGGGCACAAAAACAATCAGATTTACAAGCGTCCATCGAAACGACCAATTTGCCTTTCCCTTGGCGAGAAAAACCGATCCCACAACCGTCCCCACAGCTTTGAGCATACCTGCTAAAATCAACAGCCTGAGTGGATTAAGAGCAGACAACATCTCCTCGCCTTTTACGAGCAACAAAATCTCTCGCCCATAAATAAAACCACCTATTAGCGCGGGCCAGGACAAAAGGGCAATCGCAGTAATAGTGCGCGTATATCCCCGTCGCAAAGTCTTATTATTGCGCTGCACCACAGAAAAAGCTGGAAAAATCACCCGCGTTAGCACAACACTCGCCCGATTCAATGGAACCATTGTGTATTGATAGGCAAAAGCGTACAGCCCCGCCGCAACAGGCCCCAGCAAAACGGGAACAAAATAGACCTTGTCCAGATTATTGTTGATATTGTTGAGCAGATTCGCGCCAGAAACATTAAATCCAAATGGCAAAAGCGCCTTCAGTTTTGCCCAACTAAACGACAGCGACGGCATCCAGGCAGCGGCAATCCACAAACCGCCCAATAATGCGATCTCCCTCGTTATTGCATTCCAAACCGCACTTTTTATGCCCCAACCGCCAATGAGAAGACCAATGCCAACAATTGCGGCAATCAACGCAGCGGCCACCTCACTTATTGCTATGGATTGAAAACGCAAATCCCGAGCCAGAATTGCTTTTACAATGCCCGAAACAGACGCGAGGGGAATTATCAGAGCCATGGGTTTTGCAATATCAAAAAACGCCGCTATATTCGGCGTTCTTCCCAACCAGATAATGAGAAGCCACTCACTTCCTATAAACCCGACAAAAAGCACAATCCCCACAAAAAGACAGGCCCAAAAAGCAGAAGAAAAATGAATCCGCGAGGCATCTTGATATTTTATCAGAGCATCGTTTAGCCCCAATACACCAACCATCTGAAACAAAACCAAAACGCGCTGTGCCCAGATGAAATACCCCATATCTTCCAGATTCAGAATTCGAAAAAAAATCAGTGTCACGATGAGATGCACGCCCAACCCACCGCCTGTCCAAAACGCCCCGCGCACCGCTCGTGTTGCCAAAGACTGATTGCTCATATTCCCTACCACGAATGCATGTGATGCCCGCGTCCGGGAAACCAGATTTGATCCACCAGATATGACACAAACACGGCAAGCCCATAGCCCACCAGCATCCCGACAAAAAAGGGCCTGCTACGCTGATAAAGTGAAGCTCCTCCAATGCGAAGAATAATCGCTTTGGCACTCCACGCAATCAAAATAGACATCGTCGAATGCATCGCGTGCCCCACTGGCACAATCATCCCTATAGGATGCAGGGGCCACCATGTAAAGCGATACCGCAAAACACTCATAACACTAAAAATGAGCATCCCAGCACCTAAAAACAAATAGCGTTCGGGTTTGTATTCGGGCACTTCTTTTAACGCTTTGACCAGAGCGTCGTACACGCGCGGCGGATAGCGCGTAAATGGAAGATCATTAAAATTATACGCGCCGTATGTATAACTCAAAAAAATTGTCAGAATTATCGTGCCACCGATCCCGACGACAAGCGTCACAAGCACGACCACTAACAAACGCCCCCTTTGCTGCTGGATCAACTCGCCCAACCTCGCAATGTGAACCAGGGGCACCATAAACATCGCCTTGCTCTGGCAACGCAGGGAAGAAAACAACGTGATTGACGTTCGCGCCCCCGCCGAATAATCTGCCGGATGAAAAAACAAACCTGCAAACCCTGCCTCGTTGATCGGCATGCTCATATACACCACACCAGTCTCGGCAATAATGCGGGCAAGCCCAACATAAGCGATGAACAAACCCAAAGTTAATAGACACGCAAATTTCCATTCCAACCCCATAGTGCGCAACCACAACAGCAAGAACAACACGCTGATCCCAAGCGAAATAACCGCCATGCGGTGCGACATCAACTCATTCGAATCATCCACGGTATCATCGCCCCGCCAAGCCTTGCGAAACACATCCTTCAAATGCAACCGCGCCGTCCAAAATGTCCAGAATACCAGAGCGATAAATGCCCCGGCACTTTGCAAACCAGCCACTGCATCGCCGGGACCTGTTTTGGCTGACAATGTGAACCCAATCCTGCGAAAAAAAGCAATCTCGTTGAGATATAGAACATGAAATACCAGAATGGAAAACAATACATCCACATTGGCAAAATACGCAAAGCCAATCGTAAAAAAATTCACCCCTGTATGCTGTGGCGGATAAAATCTGGCAAAATAAAACCACTGCTGTCCCAACCAGATAATGGGAACACCGGGATTGAAATACGACATAATATTCCACGCCTTCACAAAAAAAATCAGGCCGCATCCGATCCAGAACAACCGATTGTACAAAATGCCTTCTCGCTTAGGTGCGTCGGCAGCTGAGGCCAAATCTACGGGTGGACCGAGCACGGGATAGGCCACGCGTTCGTGCTCCGACCACTGTTTTCGCAACATACTCGAAAGCGCGATAGACGCCAGAACAATGGCGGCAACAACGCTCAACCACCAGAACAGCGGCACAACCCACACATCCCAGGGAATGGACTGCCCCGCTGGCAAGCCCTCGTAAAGCCATTGCATGGCATGGCCTTCATTGCTCGGTACCAGCCAATCGGGCAAATGCGGATGGACAAATTCCGACCATTGATTTTCGGGCGTCGCCAGATAATGCGGCACTGAAATCATGCCCAGGAAAAAACTCGTCAAACCATAAGCGGGAATGGCCGCGCCCAAAAGCCCCATCGCCAGTACCACCAGCAACTCAGTTTGACACAGCGCATATCGGGGCTTTATCCAGCGCACCAACTGATTCAGCAACACCACCAGTATGTATGTACACAACAATACCATTGGGAAATGGCTGATATTCATACGCGATGTGTGGGCGATATACTCGGCATGCGTATTCCAAAACGCAATCCACAGCACCACCACCAATCCAAAAAAAACAGCCCTGAGCGTGATGCCCTCGCGCGTTGCCGCATCTGTTGTATTTGAGGCTTGTACTTCGGCCATAATCCACCTTTCTCAATCACCTGCGTGAGCTACCAAACTAATAACAGGAGACAAAAGATGCAACCGCGCATCTCTCGCCTCCTGTATAGATACAACTGATTACGCAAATCCATCTGCCCGATTTCTGCGCCCCCACAAGCGATACTCAAATGTAACTCGGTCCGCAGCACTGCGTCCCAACCGCCTGAATCCTATCGATTTAAAAAAGGTCATTGCACCAGCCCTATCGCGCGACACAATCACCTCCAACAACCGCACACCCGCCTCACGCAAATGCTCTGTCAGCGCATTGACCAACTGCGTTGCCACGCCAAAGCGCCGATGCGTATCACGCACCCCAAGCCCCACAATCACAGCCTGCATTTCATCTTGATACCACGCCACAAACCCAATCACACAATCGCCCTGCACAGCCACAAGCGTCTGCTTCATATCTATGGAAGCACGCCCACTCGAAAACCTCACAACACATTGTGGTCCAACTGCTTCCACCAGTTCATTAAGTGCATTTCTATCAGAAATCTGCGCTGGACGCACAGTTAAATTGGGTAACATCAGTCCTGGACCGGGTCATTCTGTTCGCAAATGTAATCGAAAACAACAACCGCGACCTGGATGCAAACCGCTGTCACCGCGTTCCAGTCGTGCCACTGTGCGGCAAGATCCTTGTATTCGGAAAGTTCTGTGTCCTCTAAGTCGTAGGGCAAGGGATTTGAGAGTTGCACCTGTAATTGTTGCAATGTGGACTCCCCGTTGCCCTGGCGGTACAATCTATCGAAAGGTCGCAGGGCCTCTGCTACGTCCTGGTCGTCCATTTGGTGTGCGAGTGCGACAAAGTCGAGATAGTCGCGTGTCGCGTTGCGTTTGAGAATCAGCACGCCTTTGATGCGGAGTATTTCCGCTCGAGTTGGGATGGTCAACATCGCACCTTGATGTTGGAGCGTCGTCGTTTCCAGTGGCTCGCCGCGGATCAGTTGGCGCACACCCGTCTCAATTCCGTCAAGGCTGCCGAGTATTTGGACCGGGCGCGTCACGCGGGCAGTCTGCCATCCGGACACAGACTCTAATTGAGCGAGAATCTCATCGAATCGACGGCGCAGATCAAGCAATACATGATCTGCGTCCTGAGAAAGACGATGCTCGGCATGGATGGCTGCCGCAGTCCCCCCCACCAACACAGCTTCAGGCAGGATCTGCTGGAGGCGACACGCCGACGACAGCACGCGATCCCACTCAGGGAGTATCGCGGTGTTTTTTGACATAATTCATCCAAAAGTGATGACGCTGAGCATACGGGTCAGCAACGCAATGGGCACAAACGCGCTCAATTTTATCGAGCAAAGCGCGGTCTTCAAGAGCCGCACGACGCAACTCAGCCCAATCATCCCAGCGACCACGACGAATCACATCGTCTATCGCGGCGAGTGTAAAGCGTTGATGATTCAAATGACGGTGCTGCACGTCTTACTCCCCTTGCCTGATTTACCTCTCCAACAACTCAATTTCATACCCATCGGGATCATCGACAAACGCCATTTTGCGCCCTGTGGGGAATGTCTCTCGCCAATCGCCGGGCCAGATTTCGAGTCCGTTTTTTTCCAACTCATCGCAAAATGCAATCAAATCGGGCACGCCGATCGCGAAGTGCATCAAATCTTCGGGCACATTCAACTCGTAATCATCGGAATACGTCAATTCCAGCGTATGCTCGTTGCCTGGCAATTCCAGATGGCAAATCTGGTTGCCCGCTGGCGACTTTTCCGAACGACTCTTTACCACAAAACCAAAATGATCGCAATAATACTGGATCGACCTGTCCAAATCGCTCACGCGAACGCGCGTATGAAGAAATACAGCCATGGAAAACTCCTTTGAAAAATGAAAAAGTGCGATTTACAACTTCAATGACCACCAAAGATACAAAGGAATGAGACAAAGACAAGAAAAAGGCGAGGAACTGGAGGCTTGGAGCAAAAAAAAACAGGTCGCGCACAAAGCGGAACCTGATTGACAAAACAGGGAGAGAAAAGTTAGACCATAGAATACATCGATGGTGATGGGGGTTTGACCCTTTGCCCGGATTCTATACCCAGAGCGCGTTGCACCCGCCGTATGGCGAGGCGGTAGTGGCTTTGTACTGCACTTTTTGAGATCTCTAAAAGCAGCGCAATTTCTGTAAAAGTCTTGCCCTGTGAGCGCAGCAACAAAACCTCGTACTTGCGCCCTGTCAACACCGTCTCAATGACGTCTTTGACCTGTGCCAAACGCACGGGGTCTGCCTCGCCGGGCACTAAATGTCTGATATGACATGGCGCGCCATTTTCCTGTAAATTATCGGAAAGGCGAGCAATATCTTCTGGCGAAAAACAAATCTCGCGTACCGTGTTATAATGTATTCTTTCGCGCTTCATAGCATTTTATAAAAATGATAAACTCCATAAAATCTCGGAAAACAGGACGCCGTAATTTAGCGGATTCACCCTCACTTGGCAAGAAAAAATACCTTATTGCAAACCAGGAGTCGGACTTCTATCAAAGTAGTACCCGCCTCGCAAACACCTTGACGAAAAATAATTTATGCTTAAATAAAGACAAAACCCTCCCCGTCTTTGCCAAACTGTGCCAGGAGATAAAATCCCATGATCGAGCTTATTATTGTTGTCGCTGCTGTTATTTTAATATCTGCCATGTGCTCGCTCTTTGAAGCCGTACTCTATTCTGTGCCCATCAGCCATATTGAAACCCTCGCGCGAGAAAACAAAACTTCTGGTTTAATCTTGCGACGCTTGCGCCAAACTATTGACCGCCCAATTTCCGCTATCTTATCCCTGAACACCATATCAAATACCGGCGGCGTCAGCTTGGCGGGATTTCTTTTTGCCACCGCGGTTATGGGAGAGAAAAATACCGGCGAATCCTTTGCGGGCATAGTCTTCTCCATCGCAATGACCTTCGCCATCTTATTCTTATCAGAACTCCTGCCCAAAACAGTCGGCGTGGTTTACGCTCGCCCACTGTCCAGCATGATCGCCCGCCCTCTCCAATTATTGGTCTGGATATTCACACCATTTATTGTATTGTCGCGCCTGGCCACGCGCATGATTGCCAAAGAACAAAAAGAACAGGATATTTCCGATGAAGAACTCATTTCACTCGCACGCCTGGGAAGGCGCAGTGGCGCATTGGACCCCACAGAGGCGCGCGTGATACAAAATATACTCTCCCTCAAATCCAAAACCGCCCATGAAGTCATGACCCCCCGAACCGTCGTCTTTTCACTCAAAGACGACCTCACCGTTGAAGAAGCCCGCGACCAGCGCGGAATATGGTCTCACAGCCGCATTCCCGTTTACGAGAAAGACGTTGAAGACATTGTCGGCATTGTTTTGCGGCGCGACATCCTGGCTGCACTCACAGATGACCACGGTCACAGTAAATTATCAGACCTCATGCACCCCGTGCATTTTGTCGCCGAATCGCATAGCCTCGACCGCATCTTGCAAATGTTCCTCGACCGTCGCCAACACCTCTTTACCGTCATCGATGAATACGGAGGCCTCGCTGGCGTTCTGACCCTTGAAGACGTACTCGAAGCAATTCTCGGCTCTGAAATCGTCGATGAATCTGACCGCGTTGACAATCTGCGCGAACTCGCCCGCCGCCGCCGCCAGCAAACACTGGACGATTGAGCACCAATCCCAAATATGGAGATCCTTCCTTATGCTACGTGTATGTGTCATCGGGCTGGGGCCAATTGGCAACCGGCACGCTGATATTTATGTTGAAAATCCACTATCCGATCTCGTGGGCGTGTGTGACATCGACGAAACTCGCGCCAATGCCACCGCACAACGCCTGGGCATTACCCCTTTTTACAATGTTCCGAAAATGCTTGAAGAATGCAAACCCGATGTGGTAAGCGTAGCCACGGGTGGATATGAATATAGCAGTGATCACTACGCGCCCACAATGCAAGCCCTCGAAGCTGGCTGTCACGTTCTGGGCGAAAAACCCATCTCAAATAATATTTTACACGGCGAAGAAATGGTCGCCAAAGCAAAAGAAATGGGCGTCTGCTATGGCATTGACCTCAACCACCGCTTTACCCCTGCTGCCCGACTTGCAAAAAAATGGGTCGATGAAGGGCGCCTGGGCCACCTGCTCTTTATCAATATGGCGATGTGGATCATGAACCCTGCGGAGAGTTCGCCGTATTATCACCTCAAAGCACTTCACCCACACACCATTGACGTCATGCGCTATTTCTGCGGCGATATAGAAGCGGTTCAATGTTTCGCCACCAAAGCACCGGGACGCCAAATATGGTCCACCGCGCAATTCAACATGCGTTTTAAAAATGGCGTAGTCGGCTCACTCACGGGCAGTTACGACATCGCGCGCGGGCACCCCATGGAACGCTGTGAAGTCGCAGGAACAGGCGGTCGCTTCGTCCTCGAAGACATGTGGCACGAACTCACCCTCTATCCTGCGGGCGACCTCGAAAAAACCGTGTACACAGACCCGGCCTTTGGAGGATTTGGAGACTTTATCGACACCTTCCGCGACCGCATCGGCACATTTATCCGTCAGGTCAGCGACGGGGTTGCACCCGAAGACATCGACGGCTCGGGCGAAGAAGGACTCGCCGCGCAAAAAGTCATCGCCGCAGCCATTGAATCGCTCGACACCGAAACCGTTGTTTATATAAAATAGGGATATTTATGGATAAAGTTCATATTGGCGTAATCAGCCACGCACACGGACACATCAACACATATTGCGGTCAAATGCAGCATTATGATGATGTCGAACTCATCGCCACATGGGACGACGATAAAGATCGCGGGCGCGAGAACGCCGACAAATTCGGCATGGAATTTCGCACGTCAGCAGACGCCGTACTCGGCGACCCAAACATCGATACCGTCATGATCGGCATAGAGACCAATCGCCACGCAGAATACGCGATAGTGGCCGCTCAGGCGGGCAAAAATATCCTGCTACAAAAACCCATGGCCACCACCCTTGAAGATTGCGACCGCATCATCAAAGCCGTAAATAAATCAGGCGTCAAATTCAGCATGGCCTTTCAGATGCGGCAGGACCCCGTCAACCGCAAAATTAAGGAACTCGTTGACAAAGGCATAGTTGGTAATATCGCGGTCGTGCGCCGAAGACATTGCATCCCAGTTCTACTCAATCCCCACTTTGTCACTGGGACATCCAGATGGCACGTCGATCCCGTTGCCAATATCGGAATGTACTTCGACGACGCCACCCATGCCGCCGATTGGTTCTACTGGACCTTTGGCCGTCCCGTCTCGGTAATATCAGAAATCGACAACATCGTGACAGATACTGCACCCGACGATAACGGCGTCTCTATCTTCCGCTTTGAAACTGGCATGATGGGCATATTATTCAACGGCTCCACCACTGCAGCAGGCGTCAACACCACTGAAATCTATGGCGATGAGGGAACCATCATCCAGGATTACGGCGACGCGCCCTCCACCTCTGCGCCGCGACCAGAAGACGCCATTCCACTCAAATACATCCGCCGCGGTGACAATCGCTGGACCGAATTCAAAATGGACATACCCAAAGGGCAGGGCGAGCGCATCGCCGGCATACCCCGTCCTTTTATCAACTATATTCGCGGCCTGAGCGACGAGCGCGTTTCCCCAGAAGAGGGTCGCGTCTCCGTTGAAATGATCCTCGGCGCATATCAATCGGCAAAAGAAGGCAGAAGAATCACTTTCTAAACGCGTGCAATGAAAGGCTAACCCAATGCAACAAACCTATCCCGATCTCGACACATACAAAAGGGAAGTATTTGCCCATGAAGATGACTTGCTTAAAAACATCATGTCCGATGCTGCCGAACAGGGTATTCCGCGAATCTCAGTCAGCCCCGAAGCCGGGCAAACCCTGTATTTGCTCGCCAAAACAATCGGCGCAAAAAAAATCCTCGAATTTGGCGCGCTCGCGGGTTACTCGGGCATTTGGCTCGCCCGTGCATTGCCCGAAGACGGACAATTCATCACCCTCGAAATTGAACCCAAACACGCCGATGTCACGCGGCGCAACTACGAAAAAGCCGGACTATCCGACCGAACAGATGTGCGCCTGGGCGACGGCACAAAACTCATGAAAGACGCAGCACAAGACGGACCTTTTGACCTCATCTTCATCGACGCAGACAAAGAAAGCTATCCCAAATACCTCGATTTTGCCCTTAAAAACACGCGCCCGGGCGGCCTGATCATCGCCGACAATGCCAATGGACACGGACATGCACACCGCGCACTGCCCGAAGGCGATGGTCGCCGCGGCATACAGGACTACAACCGCCGCGTTGCCGATCACCCCAAGCTCATCTCCAACATCATCCCCGTAGGCGGCTGGCTCGCCGTCTCATTCGTTTTGGACTAAATCTAAGAACTGATCCCTTGACCCTTTCATTGCCCTCCTTTATATTTCCAAAAACCAACGGAGGTCGCGCCCTATGGTCTATGAAGCCCAAATCGAAGGCATATTTATCGACCGCCAATTCGAAGAGCCGGTTGTTATGCTGAAACAAAAAGATGGCGACCACCGCGTGCCAATATGGATTCAAATGGGCGAAATGTTTTCGCTCGCCCTTCACATCTCTGGCGATGACTACAAACCACCGCGTCCTTTTGCACACGACCTGATCAAAACGATTATCAAAAACCTGCAAGCCAGCGTTCAACACGCACTCATCACAGACATCATAGACCACGTCTATCGCGCGCAATTGTATCTCACCTCCCCCGCAACCCCTCTGGAACTCGACGCACGCCCCAGCGATGCGATCTTGATGGCACTCAAGTTTGGCGTGCCAATCTACATTGACGAAAAAGTGATGCAAAAAAGCGCTGAACTGTCGAAAAACCATCCCCCCGAACTCCTACAACAGAGACTCCAAAAACTGCACCCAGAAGATTTTATCAACTTTGTTCAATGAAAACATTATCCATACTCTTATTTTTTCTATTTTCTTCTCAGCTATCGGGTGAGATATTCAGCCAGAAAGCGGAAACCCTCTTCCAACGCGCGCTTGCCCATTATAATCAAGACAATTTATCAGACGCCCGGGATGGGTTTATCGAACTCGTCGAACAACACCCCCCCAACCAGCGCACCTCTGCCGCGCGATTCATGCTGGCAAAATCGCACTACAAATTGAAAGCGTACGATCTGGCTCTGAACGAGGCTATCGCGCTTCAACACCACTATCCGCGTAGCCGATACATTTCCGAAACCGATCTGATCATCGGCGACTGCTATTTTCACCAGCGCCAGATTTACAACGCCGCCACACAATATGCGCGCGTACTCACCAGCCGCGCCGACATACGTACCAAAGCGCGTGCAGCCGACCGCCTGGGGCAATTATCCGGCAGCGAAAAACTGGCCGACAGCGAGATCGACAATATAAAAATCGACTTTAATCGCGCCATCATCGATGAAGCCATTGCATTTGGCAAAGTGCGCTGGCACATCAAACTCGGCAACCTCGAAACTGGTAACAAATACTTGTCCTTCTTTCTCGATCACCATCCAAATGGGCAATTCACAGCACTCGCGCGCCAAATTTCCATACCCGAACGCACATCGCCCCAACCCACTCCAAACCCCCAAAAAGCACGCTATAAAATTGGCGTCATCGCTCCATTGGGCACCCCAAGCGGCGAAGATCTCCGCAACGGCATCACACTTGCGAGAGACCGCAATCCACTCGCATCTCACGACCAGGTCGAATTGATATTTGAAGACTCCGAAGGCGATCCCATTCGCGCAGCACGCGCGGCACAGCACCTTGTTGAAGAACGCGAAGTGCTCGCTATCATCGGCGCGCTCACAAGCGCGGTAACCACGCCTATCGCAACCATGCTCAGTGCCCAAAAAGTGCCTCTGGTAGCTCCAACAGCCTCAGACGATGGCATTGCATCCCTCAGTCCCTACGTTTTTCAAGTCAATGCAACGCCGGGCGCACAGGGCAGGCATATTGCAGAACACGCCGTGAATAAACAAGGCTTGCGAACGCTGGCCTCGCTCGCGTCTCGAGATGATTATGGCCGGAGTATCGCCCACGCATTTGCCACCAGAGCCGAAGACCTCGGTGCCGAAGTGCTCATTCAAGAATGGTATGAACCGGGTACTACGGATTATCGCCGCCAATTTGAACGCATACGCATCGCGGGACTGGCACTTCAAGCGCCCGACGATCTCGCTTCGGAAATTGACTCATTAATTCTCGGGAACATACGCGTTGCCCCTCCCCCACCCGTCGTAGTTGATCCCGACACCGTGCAACTCGAAGTTGTCGAAGCCCTGGACGGTATCCTCATTGCCGGTGGTGCTGAAGACATCCTGCTAATCACTCCCCAATTTCACTCCGCCCTCGTCTCTTCCCAGGTACTCGGCAGCGATGGTTGGAACCACGATGAAGTGGCTCGCGATGGAGGCAATTATGTAGATGGCGCTATTTTTGTCGCTAAATATTACGACCAGAGCCACCTCGAATCCGTTCAAAATTTTGTCAACGCGTACCGCTCGCGCTTTGGCAAAGAACAGAATATCGTTGCTGCCCTCGGATACGACGCAATGCTATCTATCCTGCACGGTATAAACGCGGGCGGCACCACCCGAGACCGCCTGCGAGACCGTCTTGAAACCCTCACGGAAATACCCGGCGCAACTGGTCAAATATCCTTTGACAAAGGCCATCGGGAAAATGCATGGATGTATATGCTCACCATCAGAAATCGCAGAATAGAATTGTATGAGAAGTGAGATTGGCATACCGTTTGCTTAAGGTCTATTGCAGTAACAAAGCAACTTCCTGTAAATTAAGACCTTTACATCGCAAACGCGCCCAATGTCAGAACATATCTTTCACTTCCGCACGCTCGCATGGCACATTGTGTTCACCCTGTGCCTTCCCGCGCTCCTATTCGCACAACCGCTCGTCATCTACACCGAAGACGAGGCCGAAGCTTATAACGACCTGTTACGCGACCTCGAAGGCATAAGCCTCGAACTCAATCGCGCAAGTGCGAAAGACCTGCTCATTCTACCCGGTCTCACCCCAGAACTCGCCCGACGAATCATCGCCCGTCGCCCCTATCGCACCCTTGCAGAACTCGCCCATGTGCAGGGCTTATCGGAAGAACACATCGACCTCATCGCGCCCTATCTCTCCATCGCCCCCCCGCGCCCATGGCGTTTGCAATACACATCCCGTGTCACGCGGCCTTCCAAACGCGCCAATAGCTTTGGCGACATGCGTCTCTACCAGCGACTCGAAATCGCTTCGCCCGCACGCCTCTCTGCCTTTTTTCTTACCGAACGCGACCCGGAAGAACCGACCCTTACCGATCATGTCACCGGATATATTGCCCTGCCCCTTTCGCGGGTCAACATCATCATAGGAGACGTGCGTCCAGAATGGGGACAGGGATTGCTCTTTTCCCGCCGCACCCGCAACGCGACTGGCCTGAGCTATGCACGCGCCCGCACTGCCACACAACTGGGCAACCGCACCAGCACAGAACACGGTGCCCTGCGCGGCATTTACCTGAGCGGCTCACACACCCACCTGCATTGGAGCCTGATGTATGGCCAAATGACATGGGATGCGACCTTTGGATCTGATACGCGCATCTACACCAGCGGCCTTCACGACACAGAAACCTCACAAGCGCGCAAAAACGCGCTTCGCGAACACCTCGCAGGCGCAAACATAGCCATTGGGTCCTCACAAAAACACGTTGGATTGACAGTCCTCAACACAGCCTTTAATCCAGTCGCATCTGACACAGTCGGAGAATCTGCAGTACCGCGCACAGCTCGGGCAGGCCTGTTATTCAGCCTCAACGCCTTCTACCGCGCCGATCATATCGCCCTGTTTGGCGAAATCGCCCCGAAAGCTTTCATAACTGGCCTCGTCGCTGGCACGCCCCTCCTGCGTCTTCACCTCATCGGCAGACGCTATAGCGCCAATTTCCACAGCTTACACGGCGCACCTTATGCCGCATACAGCTCTCCCCCCAACAACGAGTGGGGCGCATTCTTTGGCCTGACCTGGCGCATATCAAAACACAAACGCCTCGATATCGCCCTCGACCGTCATGGTCAGCTCATACCAGAGAAAAGCGCGCTGCCAGAACGAGGTAATCGCCTGCGGCTCAATTTTACCCACCGCTTCAGCAGGGGGTTTTCGGCACGTCTGACCGCCGATACCAGAAGCGCGACAAATCGCGTGCCCCGCCAGAGCCTTCGCCTCTCGCTCACCTATAAACGCCCCTCCCGCGCCATGACCGCATGGCTCCAGCGCGCCCACGCCGGTACATCGGGAAATGCCGCCGGACTTCGCCTCCAACTCGGCAAATCAACGGGCTTCTCCCTCGCACTTTGGGCAACTCACCACAAAATCTCATCCTACAACGCGCGTATCTACGACGTTGAACCCGATGTCTGGGGTGGCATACGCCTGCTCACCCTCTCGGGAGACGGCACCAATCGCGGTCTGCGCCTCACCTGGGCAAACGCGCATTTCCGCCTGTCAACGCGCTACAGCCACCACCGCACCTCCTCGTGGTCGGCACAACTCGAGCTTAAGCGTTAGCCCCTTCTCTCCTCTTATCTTACCTATTATTTTTTATTGACCAATCAACCGTTTTTATATTATCATACCCTTGATTAGGGCACACAGGAATACGCACCCACAACAGAAAGGAGGAAATCTCTCGTAAGTTGTTACGTCAATGTGCTCAATATCACATCCATTTAGTACAGGCACTTCGCGTGCCTCATTCACCCCCATCTGGAGGAAAAAACCATGAAGTATCGACATCTCCCCCTGATCCTCGCACTCTTCATTGCATGCAGCTATAGCGCGACCGACGCGGGCCATCACCTGAAGAGCGAGCAAAAAAGCGAAAGCGCTGCCAAAAAAATGGAGCCAAAGCCCGTCATGATCGCCGACGCCAATCTGCGTGCGGTTGTTGCGGATTCCCTGAACATGGCGAGCGATGCGGTGATCACCACGGCTGACATGGCAAAATTGCGACGTCTTGTCGCCACAAATGCAAACATCAGCGATTTGAGCGGACTCGAGCACGCAACCAATTTAACAGTACTGAACCTCGGTCAGGCGCGCGTGGAAAATAAGGTCGTCAACAGCAACGCTGTCACAGACCTTTCAGCACTTGCCGGTTTAAAAAAACTGCGAACGCTAAACCTTACCCGCAATAATGTGTCTGACGTCTCAGCACTTGCTAAATTAACCAATCTGAGAACGTTGCATCTCACTGCGAATCGCAACGTCATGGATATTTCGGCATTGTCGGGCTTGACCAAACTGAGAACACTGAATCTTTCCGGCAACAAAGTCGCGGATATTTCGGCAGTATCGGGGATGGCGGAGTTGAAAACCCTGAACATCGCCAACAATAAAGTCGCCGATATCGCACCGGCCGCCGGACTGGCCAACCTGGCAACACTGAATATCAGGCGCAACGCTCTGAATGAGGCATCGATGAACACGCATGTCCCTGCCTTGAAAAAAAGAGAGGTTAAGGTAAATATGGACGCCATGGAGTCCATGGACAAAGACAAATGAGATACCTGTAAAAATCTCAGGTCATAACCAAACGAGTTCGCCCAGTTTCTACTGAGTGAACTCGTTATCGTTAAAAACACATTATGAAATCAATCACGGCAATAATCATCATCATGCTGAGTACTCAAACTCACACAGAAGCATTCACACCCCCGGATAAGGATCAGGTTCTAACGACCATGGAACCCGGCCACCCGCGTCTGATGATGGATGCAAATACCATCGCACGCGTCAAAAAACAAATAGCCCAGGACACTGTTGCCGCCAAAATCTACCGCCGGGTCAAGCGAGAAACCCAGAAAATACTCACGCAAAAACCATCGGAATACAGCATCCCTGACGGAAGGCGGTTGCTCTCCACCAGCCGTCGCGTCAAAGAGCGTGTGCGACAACTCGCCTTTGTCTATCTCATGGAGGGCGAACAACGCCATTTGGAACGCGCCTGGGCAGAACTCGAAGCCGCAGCGCAATTCAAAGACTGGAATCCCGATCATTTTCTCGACACCGCAGAAATGACTTATGCCTTTGCCGTTGGATACGACTGGTTGTACAAGCATTGGACAGAAGATCAGCGTAGCATCCTTCGCAGTGCTATCGTGGAAAAAGGTCTCAAACCCGGCTTAAAAGGCTATCGTGAAAACGCCTGGTGGGCGCGCAGTCACAACAATTGGAACCAGGTCTGCAACGGTGGACTCGGCATGGGCGCGCTCGTCATAGCCGATGAAAAACCTGAACTCGCCAATGAAATTCTCCACGAAGGCATCAAAAACATTCCGGTGGCGATGAATTTCTACGCGCCCGATGGTGCGGGTATTGAAGGCGTGACCTATTGGGATTATGGTGCGCGTTACAACGTACTCTTTTTATCCAGCCTGTTCAGCGCACTCGGCACGGATTTTGACCTCACAGACACACCCGGGTTCAAAGAAAGCGGAGATTATCAGATTTACATCTCGGGGGCGGATCGCTACAGTTTTGACTTTGCCGATTGCGGATTGCGTCGCATGAGTACCCCCATGCACTTCTGGATGGGTAAGCACTACGGCATACAACACTACAGTTGGTTTCGCTACGATACGCTCAGACAATACGGCAGGGGAACAGTGCTCGACTTGCTGTGGTTCGACGACAGCGCAAAAGACTTTGATCCCAGCACCCTATCCCCCGACAAACACTTTCGCAAAGCCGATGTCGCTACCTTGCGTTCTTCCTGGACCGATTCCAATGCGCTGGTCCTGGGCATTCAGGCCGGCGGCAATTACAACCTGCGCATGCACCGGCATCTCGATCAGGGCACGTTTATCCTCGAAGCGCTCGGCGAGCGATGGGCTATCGACTCGGGCACAGAACGCGAAACCTATCAGACCCATCGCAACAAACGCCAACGGTGGGAATTTTATCGCATCCGCGCCGAGGGGCATAACACCCTCGTCTTCAATCCCGGAAATGGTCCAGACCAGAACCCAAAAGCCGAATGCCCCATCACCACCTTCAATGCTGCGCCTGATCATGCGACTGCTGTTGTCGATCTCACCGATGTTTATGCCGATGATGTGACAGACGCACAGCGCACCTTTGAGATGATTGACCAAAATCATGTCGTAATCACCGACGACATTGAAGCCAAATCCCCATCTAAACTCTGGTGGTTCATGCACACGAGAGCCAGTATCAAACTCGACGGACAAACCGCCCTTCTAACGCGCAGGGGCAAACATCTCAAAGCGGAAATTTTATCGCCATCTGACGCGATATTTACAGTTCTCGACGCAACCCCTTTGCCCACCTCCCCCAATCCCAAACAAGCCGATAACACGGGACGCAGAAAACTGGCGATTCACTTCACAGATGTCACAACTCTTCAGATTAAAGTAAAACTCACGCCAGAAGTAAGCCCATAAGCCTGTGCTGTGTAAACTTTGCACTTTGCATCATCTTATTTCTTCCTTAAATTTCCCCTATCCTCTCCCTCCCCATAATAACCTTTCTCACTATGTCCATCAAATTTCTACACGTTGCCGACACCCATATTGGCGTTGAAAATTACGGCCGTCTCGATTCGGGTACGGGCCTTCACACGCGCTTGCAAGACTTTATCAAAAGTCTGCGATTTGCGTTTGAAGAAGCTATAAAAGAAGAGGTCGATCTCGTCATCTTCGCCGGCGATGCCTATCGCTCATGCGATCCCACGCCCACGCACCAGCGCGAATTTGCATCCCTCATTCACATGCTCAGTGCCCGCGACATTCCCATCGTCATGATCACGGGTAACCACGACAGCCCCGTATCTTATGGCAAAGCCTCATCTGTTGACATCTTTGGCACACTGGGCACAAAAGGCGTCCACATTGCCACTGAAGACCGCCTCATACCCATTGACACAAAATCTGGCCCCATTCAGGTTGCCTGCTTGCCCTGGCTGCACCGCAGCCGCCTGTTGACCCAGGGCACCTATCACAACCTATCGCAAGAAGAAGTCGTCGAAAAACTTCAAGACCTGGGAGCCCTCCTGATTGATCGTCTGGCCTCACGAGTTGATCCCGCTATTCCCGCCGTTCTCGTGGGGCATCTCGCCGCTGCCGACGCCACCTTGTCCGGCTCTGAACAAACCGCAATTATTGGGCGCGACCCCGTTTTTCTCACCAGCACACTCGCCAATCCCGCCTTTGACTACGTCGCCCTGGGCCACATTCACAAATTTCAGGACCTCAACCCCAGTGCCCAGCCCCCTGTTGTGTATTCCGGCAGCATTGAACGCATTGATTTTGGCGAAGAACGAGAAACCAAAGGCGTCGTCATGGTCACCATAGAGACTCAGGAGACAGGACGGACGACATCTTACAAATTTGTACACACACCGGCTCGCCCCTTTTGCACGATATCAGTTGACATCGCCCCGGATCAGGATCCCACGCCAACCATGCTCGAAGCCATCGACAAACACACCCTGACCGATGCCATTGTGCGCGTCATATACGATTTGCCCGACGACCGCACAGATACCGTTGACCTCAAAGCCGTCAAAAACGCGCTCAAAGACGCATTCATGATCGCCAGCATTGCGCCCAGGCCCAGAGTCCAAAAACAGCGGCGTAGAGCCAGCATTTCAGAAGATATGGGCATAAAAGACGCGCTCCACGCATACTTACAAAATCACCCCGACCTCAAAGACATCGAAAAAGACCTTCAGAATTACGGCGCGCAACTCGAAGCCGAACTCAGAGGTAGCGAATGATTCCCATAAGCCTTTCCCTACAGAACTTTCTCAGCTACGGCGAAAACGTGCCTCCCCTCGACTTTTCGAGCTTTCACGTCGCCTGCATATCTGGCCGCAATGGGCACGGCAAATCTGCCCTGCTCGATGCCATCACCTGGGCACTGTGGGGAGAAGCCCGCAAATCCGGTAGTGATCGTCGTCCCAACGACGGTCTGTTGCGAATTGGCACCACTGAAATGCGGGTCGATTTTGAATTTTTCCTCGAAAATGACCGCTATCGCATCAGCCGCAGCTTTCGCAAAACAGGCAAAAGCGCGACCACTCGCCTGGAATTTCAAATTTACTCACCGGAAACGAACGCATACAAAACTCTCTCGGAAGAAAGCGCCATACGCCAGACACAGGCCAGTATCGACACCCTATTGAGAATGACTTATGAGACCTTTATCAACTCGGCCTTTCTGCTTCAGGGGCGCGCAGATGAATTTACGCGCTGCAAAGCGAGTCAGCGAAAAGCCCTTCTCTCAGACATTCTTGGCCTATCGCATTACGACGACCTGTCTGCCCTTGCGCGAGAGCACGCGCGCAAAGGAGATATAGAGCTTGCAACTGCTCGTGCAAAAAGAGATGACATTGCACAAACCATAGAAAAACGCGATGAATTTATAGCGCAGCGCGACAGCGTCAACGCACAACTCCATGCCTGCAATAGCGAATTGGAAAACGCGGAAAATCGCCGCGAAGCACTGCGAAAAATACGCACCCAACGCGAACGCCATGAAGCCGAACGCGAGACCCTTAAAAAGGACGTATCGCGCACCGAATCGGATATGATGGAACAGCAAACCGCATGTGAAAAAGCAAGGCAAGATGTGGCGACCTATCGCGAAATTCTCGACAGACGCGCCGAAATCACAAATGCCGCTGAAAAATATCGGACACTCCAAAAAGAAGACACAGACCTGCAGACAAAACTACACGCTCTGAGACCACTTGAAAAACGCGCAGGAGAACTCGATCAAAAAATCGCCGATCGTCGCCACGAAGTGGAACGCCGCCTCGGCGAATGGCAAATACGCATTGGAGACGCCGAACGCGCATTGCGAGAAACAGAAGCACTTCTCTCTGACCGTCAAGCCATTCAAATACAGCTCGAAGCATTGCACAAAGCCAGGCAACAGGACCGCGAATGGGAAGACATACGCGAAAATCGAGAGCGTGTTGAGCGCAATATTCGAGACCTGGAGCGACAAATAGACAGCGTCGTTGAAAATCTAAAAGTAGATATTAACACCCGCACACACCAACTGCAGCAGACCGATGTGCTGATAGCCGAGATTGAAGCGCGCAGAAAAACGCGACAATCTCTCCGTACACAAGCAGAGGAAATCCAATTCCTCGAAACCGAACGCGATGAGATTCGCAACAAAGGCAGCACCCTCAAAATTCAGATCGAAAACTACAGGGAACACCTCGACACCCTGCGCCAAACCCACAAAGACATCGCCCAACAGCAGCAAATTTTGCAAAATGTTCAGGATGCTTCGTGTCCCCTGTGTGGTAGCGAACTCGATCAGACCCATCGCGAAGAAGTAACAGCCAAACTCTCAAAGCAGTTGCAAGAGCAACAGATACAGACAGCGCAATTGGAATCGGATATTCAAAAATCTGAAGCAGAACGCGAACAACACAGACATCGCTATCAAGAGATTAAAAACCAACTCGCACAGAGCGAAGGCGTCTCCCAACACCTCGCCGAAGCCGAAGCCGCAATAAAAGAAGCCGAAAATGCCGTACAAACCCGCGAGACATTATCGGCTGAAATCAACGCCCTGAAAAACCAATTGCGCGAACAAATCCAGAACAGCCCGGATGCGCGCGCCCTATCCCAGGCCCGCAGTGCGCTTGAAAACTTGACCTATAACCCGGCCGAACACCGCACCCTGCGCGAAAAACTCAAAGAACTCGACTCTGTTGAGGCACAAAATGCCCAACTCCAACTCGCCGAAGAACAAAAAGAAAAAATCCTCGCGGAATTGCCCTCGTTTCGAGAAAAACGCGACCTCGCACAACAATGGCTGGACGAAGCCAAATACGCGCTCAACGAACAAGCAGAACGCGAACAAGTGCGCGATCGCATCCACACCCTGAATTACAATGCCGAACACCACCAGCACATCTCCGAGCAACTCGCTGCCCTACGAGATGCGCCAGCGCAATACGAACGCCTTCAAGTGGCCGAACGCGACCTTGAAAATGCACAAACGCAACTCAAAACTGCAAAAAAACGCCTGACAGAACTCACAGAGCACAACGAACAAACGCAAAAACGCCTGTCAGATATCGCGGCAGCCATCAACAGCGCCGAATCAACCCTCGAAGAAGCCAATGCGTTGGAAAAAAATATTGCACAGATGCGCGCCCAACGCGATGGCCTGCTCCAGAAAAATGCCGCCCTGCAATCCCAAATCGAACACTGCGATGCACTCAGCGCAGAACAAAACACTGTCGAGGAGAAAATCAAATCCTGCGAGAGCGAGATTCGCATCTATCGCGAACTGACCACCGCATTTGGCAAAAACGGCATTCAGGCGCTCATCATCGAACAGGCCATTCCAGAAATCGAAGAAGAAGCCAATCGCATTCTCGCGCGCCTGACAGATAATCGCACCCAAATCGCCCTGGAATCTCTGCGCGATCTCAAAACCGGGGGAACGCGCGAAACCCTCGACATCAAAATTAGCGACGAACTCGGCGAACGCAGCTACGAACTCTATTCGGGTGGAGAAGCCTTTCGCATTGACTTTTCTATCCGCATTGCTCTGTCTAAACTCCTCGCCCGTCGCACGGGCACGCGCCTGCGAACCCTGGTCATCGACGAGGGCTTTGGCACTCAGGATACCGAAGGACTCGATCACCTCGTAGAAGCTATTCAAGCCATCAGCGGAGATTTTGAAAAAATTTTAATCATCACTCACGTCGAATCGCTCAAACAGGCATTTCCCGTACGCATCGAAGTCACCAAATATCCCGATCTGGGATCGCGCTTTGAGGTACTCTACTAAATGCCCAAACCCGACCGACCCGCATGGCTCGAAATCGATCTATCAGCCATTGCGAACAATATTTCTGCAGTCCGTCATTTTGTTTCGCCAACAACGCAAGTCATGGCCATTGTCAAAGCCAATGCCTATGGTCATGGCCTCATACCCGCTGCTAAAGCAGCTATAAAAGGCGGCGCGGCTGTACTCGGCGTTGCCCTGCTACAAGAAGGCATTGCCCTTCGCAATGCGGGCATCACAGCACCTGTTGTCGTACTCATCCCCACCATGCCCGAACAGGCCGACAGCCTTGTTGCCCACAACCTGTCTCAAACCATCGGTCACCCCGCTGCAATACCATCCATAGAAGCCGCAGCCAAACGCTATAATACACGCGCACGCATACATCTCAAAGTCGATACCGGCATGGGGCGCCTTGGCCTATCATCCGATGAGGTACTCGACTTTGCCCAAAAAATCGTCCAGAATCCCCACTTATTCTTCGAGGGTATCGCAACACATGTGGCCTGGGAACGCACAGAAGACATGGACAAGGCTCGCCATCAGATCAAAATATTTGCCGCGTGTCTGTCCAAACTCACAGACATTTCTGTTCCCTATCGTCACGCCGCCAACAGCGTCATGACCGTTCACATGCCAGAATCGCATTTTGATCTCGTGCGCGTGGGATTGCTCACCTATGGCATTCCCCCCACGCAAGGTGCAGGTCCACTCTCGCTTTCTCCCGCGCTATCTATCAAAGCGCGGATCGCACAAGTGCGAAATTTTTCTACCGGCCAAACCCTCAGTTACGGCGGCACATACACGCTCACGCGCCCTTCTCGCATCGCCCTCGCACCCCTGGGATATGCCGACGGATACAACCGTCAGATGTCCAATAAATCCCATGTCCTCATCTGCGGAAAATCCTGTCTGGTTGTCGGTGCGATCTGCATGGATGTCATCATGATCGATGTCACCGATATACCACCTGTTTCCGTCGGCGATGAAGTCGTCCTGCTCGGGAAACAGGGCGACAGAGAAATCACCGTGAACGACCTCGCACAATGGGGAAATTATATCTCACACGAAGTTGTTTCTCTGCTCGGCGCACGTCTCCCTCGGCTTTATATTGAATAAAACTTGAACATTGTTTCTCTCTCTAAATCCTGTTATCTTTATCTTTTCTCGTTCCCCTTTCTACTGGGTACCGTTTTATGCGCATTTTTCTATTTTTCTTGCTCTTGTGCATCGGATGTGGTGACCACTTGCCCGAATCTCTTGGCCCCGCCCGCAAAATCATTGTACTGGCCGACTCCACCGATTGGCAAACGCTGGAAGACCCCCTTCGCGAAATTTTTGAAACCGTTATCTATACGCCCCAGGCCGAACGCATTTATGAAATTGAATGGGGCGATGTCAATTTCCTCAGCGCGCACAAACACGATCAGCGCAAAAGCCTCATGGTTATCGCGCCCCTCAATGCCAATCATCCCACCGCGCAATTCATCAAAGAGATACTCAGTCCCGAAGTACAACAAACCATTTTGGACAGTCGCGCAGGTGTAACCTGGAAAAAAAACGTGTGGGCCAGAGATCAAACCCTTTATATCGTGTCCGGCAAAGATATAGAAACCACCGTTGAAAACCTCTTTATGGAATCCGATCGCTTGTATAGCACCCTGGAAAATGCCGTTGATCACAGTGTGCGAGAAAATGTTTACAGCTTTGGCGAGCGAAAAAATATCACCCAGGAACTCGCCGAAACCTACGGTTGGAATGTGCGCGTGCCCTTTGGCTACAGCATCCTCGAGACCTATCCCAACTTTGTCGTGCTTGCCAGAGATAATCCCAACCGCTGGCTTTCCGTCTATTGGGAAGATAATGTACACCCCGATCAGCTCACCGAAGACTGGGTTATTCAAAAACGCGACGACATCATGGGGCAGTGGTTTGGTGGCGACCGCATCGTCCTCGGCGAAGTTACCGTTGGTCAGGTCGAATTTGCGGGCAAACTCGCCGTAGTACTTCAGGGCCTTTGGGAAAATGAAGCCGAGTGGAAAGGCGGACCTTTTAAGAGCTATGCTTTTATCGATGTCGATCTCAACCGATTCTTTTTTATCGACATGGGACTCTATGCGCCCAATAAAAAAAAGGGGGCCATTTTGAGACGGGTAGATCTCGTCGCCAAATCTTTCACCATTAACCGCGCGTTTTTTCAAAACAAATGATATTTCTGGAGAGGATATGGACAAACCCAATGTGATTTTTGTTCTCACCGACGACCAGGGCTATGGCGATCTCTCTTGCCATGGCAATCCGATCATAAAGACGCCAAATTTAGACGCATTACACGACGAGAGCATCCGATTCACAGATTTCCACGTCGCGCCCATGTGTACACCAACGCGCGGCGAACTGCTGACAGGCCAGGACGCGCTTCGCAATGGCGCCACATTTGTGTGCATGGGGCGGTCATTGATAAATCCCGAACTGCCGACCATGTCGGATATTTTTGGCCTGAATGGCTACCGCACGGGACATTTTGGCAAATGGCACCTCGGCGACAATTATCCCTACCGCCCACAGGATCGGGGATTTCACGAAACAATTCACCATCCCGCCTGGGGAATTACATCCGCTGCAGATTATTTTGGGAATGATTATTTCGACGACCACTATCGACACAATGGAACAATTGAGGCCTTTGAAGGATATTGCACAGATGTGTGGTTTGACGAAGCCATGAACTGGATCGAGAAACAGGGCGATGCGCCATTTTTTGCGTATATCGCCACCAACGCACCCCATACCCCGCTGTGGGTTCCCGACAAATACCGCCAACCCTATCTCGAACATGTTGCATATAATGTCGCCAGCTTTTACGGAATGATTGCCAATATCGACGAAAACATGGGCAAACTCGACGCCTTTCTCCACAAAACCGGACTGCGAGACAATACCATTCTGATTTTTATGACCGATAATGGGACGGCTAACGGAGAAACAGTGTACAACGCCGGCATGCGCGGAAAAAAGACCACGCTCTATGAAGGCGGTCATCGCGTTCCGTTTTTTATTCGCTGGCCCGAAGGCCAGTTGGGAGACCCCCGCGATATACCCGACCCCACGCACGGTACAGATGTCTTGCCAACCCTGGTCTCCCTCTGCGGCCTCGACGAACCAGAAGGAACTGCCTATGACGGCGTCTCTCTGATCGGCCTCTTGCGCGAACGGGAAGAATTGGAAAATCGGATGCTCGTCGTACAATACGGCCACAATGTCCCAACGGGGAATCGAACCACGCGCAAAGGCAATGCCGCAGTTTTGTGGAATCGATGGCGTCTCGTAGATTATACCGAACTGTATCACCTCGACAGCGATCCCGCGCAAGAACACAACATCGACGACCAACACCCCGATGTCTTGCAAAAGATGCGGGCGCATTACGATGCATGGTGGGATGAGCTTGGCGCAAATCTCGATATTTACTACCCCATTTCCATTGGAACAAAAGAAGAAAGTTCCACGCGATTGTCCAGTTGCGATTGGATGGAGGTCTATTGCGACAATCCCAATGGCGTGCGCGGATGTGTGATGGACAGCGGTATCTGGCAACTCGCAGTTGCACAATCCGGAAAATACGACATCACCTTGCGGCGCTGGCCCCGAGAATCGAATCTCGCAATTACAGCACCGGCTCCCGTGATGGAAGGTGTTGACGGTACATTAATGGCTGGCAAAGCACTCCCCGCAGATCGGGCGTGGATTCAGATCAACGGCTCTGAACATGAAATGGACGTGCGTCCCGATGACCTGTCCGTAACATTTACAGTGGATTTATCGAGCGGTCCCACAACTTTGCAAACCTGGTGGATAGACGCGAATGGCAATCGCCTCGCCGGTGCGTATTACGTGACAATAGAACGCGGATAAAAAATATGAACTACAACCCCGAAAATCCTCTCATCATCCAGAGCGACCTCACGGTTCTCGTCGAAGTCAATTCGCCCAAGTACGAAGCGGCGCGAGATCGGCTCGTGCGCTTTGCCGAGTTGGAAAAAAGTCCAGAGCACATACACACGTACCGCGTCAATCCCCTCTCGCTCTGGAATGCAGCCGCAGCCGGCGTCACCACCGAAGAAATCATCGCCACCCTCGAAACCTACGGCAAATACGATATTCCCCAGAATGTAAGCGTTGAAATCCGCGAGGCTATGAGCCGCTATGGCAAAGTCTATCTCGACAAAGAAGACGACGCGCTCATCCTGTCTTCCAATGACCCGCTAATCATCCTTGAAATCTGCCGCCACAAAACCGTCCAGCCCTATATAGAAAAACGACTCGATGCCCACCACATCAGCGTTTTACCCCTCTATCGAGGACACCTCAAACAGGCTCTCACGCGCATCGGATTCCCGGTCAAAGATCGCGCGGGATACCTCAAAGGCAGAACACTCAAATTTCAACATCGCCAGATTGCCCTGTCGGGCAATCCCTTTGCATTGCGCGATTATCAGCGCGAAGCCGTCGATATATTCCACGCGGGCGGAGGTCCAGATGGCGGAAGCGGCACAGTAGTTTTGCCCTGCGGCGCGGGCAAAACCATTGTGGGCATGGCCGCGATGAATACCCTCCAGTGCGAAACCCTGATCCTGACCACCAATATCACGGCGTCGCGCCAGTGGAAAGCAGAACTCATCGACAAAACGAGTCTCTCTGACGACCAGATAGGCGAATATTCCGGAGAGCGCAAAGAAATCCGGCCCGTTACCATTGCCACCTACAATATCTTGACCTATCGCAAGAGTCGGGAGGAAGATTTCCCCCACTTCGGCATTTTCAATCAGGGCAATTGGGGCCTCATTATTTACGATGAAGTTCACCTGCTTCCCGCACCCGTATTTCGCTTTACCGCCGAATTGCAATCTCGACGTCGTCTGGGTCTCACAGCCACCCTCGTGCGCGAAGATGGCCTCGAAACCGATGTCTTTTCGCTCATTGGACCCAAGCGCTACGACGTGCCCTGGCGCGAGCTTGAATCCAGCGGCTGGATAGCAACCGCAGAATGCTGTGAAATTCGCCTGCCATTACCCCAGAGCAAGCGGCTCAGCTATGCCATAGCAGATAGACGTGCCAAATTCCGCATTGCATCGGAAAATGCCGACAAAATCCACATGGTCAAACATCTGTTAAAAAAACACGAAGGCGACCAAATCCTCGTCATTGGGCAATACATCCGCCAGGTCGAATATATTGCACGAGAACTCGACGCCCCGTTAATAATGGGCAAAACCCCCAGCGAAGACCGCGACCACCTCTACGAAGCATTTCGAAAGGGCAAAATCAAGATCCTTGTCGTATCCAAAGTCGCCAATTTTGCCGTCGATCTGCCCGATGCCAGCGTCGCCATTCAGATTTCTGGCACTTATGGCTCGCGCCAGGAAGAAGCCCAGCGCCTCGGCCGCATATTGCGCCCCAAATCCGACGGCAGCCTGGCTCATTTTTACACCCTCGTCACGCGCGACACCCGCGAACAAGAATTTGCCCGAAACCGCCAGACCTTCCTCACCGAACAGGGCTATCGCTACACCATTCGAGACGCAGACGATGTCTTTGAAGAAGCGTGAGAACGCGAATAGACGAATAGACGAATAGACGAACCCCGCCCTACCTCCCAAAGCATGTGCTGACATGATGTAAGTCAGTATTGTTACAAACTCCATCGCTGCTTCGCTGATTGGATGACCACCGCAATGCCCTTCCGCAAGACCAGATTTTACGCCGCAATAGAACTCCCTCGCCCGATCAACTGCCTCATAACCTTTGCTTCTGTACTCCTCGGTGGCTGGCTCGGGATTCACAGGATCACCGAACCCCTGCTATTTGCCGCGCTATCCGCTGCCCTCATCACCGCGGGAGGCAACGCGCTCAATGACCTGTGTGGCATCACCGAAGACCGCATAAACAAACCGCACCGCCCACTTCCTTCAGGCCGTTTATCTCCCGGCATCGCGCGCATAGAAATGGGTATTTTCCTCCTCGCGGGCATTCTCCTCGCCCTCCCCTTGCCAACGCCTGCCCTCGCCATTGCCCTCATTGCCATCGCGTGCCTGACCCTTTACAATACCTATCTCAAACGCGTACCTCTCATCGGCAATCTCACAGTGAGCACGCTGGGCGGTCTGGCATTTCTCTATGGTGGCACAGCCGTCGAGAACATATCCGCTCCCTATCTCATCGCGGGCTTTGCCTTTCTGTTTCACCTGGGGCGCGAACTTCTCAAAGACCTCGAAGACAGTGCGGGCGACCGCCAGTTATCGGGCAGCACTGTACCCATCTCCTGGGGAGAAAAAACCGCACGAATTCTGATCACCAGCATCTTTACAATCCTCATCATCGCCACCCCATTGCCCGCGCTCCTGGGCATTTACGGTTCGATTTATCTCTGCCTGATTCTCCTCCTCAATCTTTTACTCATCTTTGTCCTCATCCGCCTCTGGCAAAAAGACGCACTCGGATACCTCAACAAACTGCTCAAAGCAGGGATGCTACTTGGACTCGCCGCTTTTCTTTTTAATTAAAAAAAGTTACGCAGTCACATCTCAGACACTCTACTGACGCCCTTTATTTAGTTTGCCCAATTTTGGACTGGTTTACCCTATCGTTCCTTGATATATTTATCATAAAATGGGGCATGATTATGTCAGACTTACCGAATTCAGGCCATTATGGAGATAGCTGATGATTACGTTTATTGAAGCTCTGAACTACCGCTGTTTACAGTATGTGCAGAGACCTATGAAACCCTTTCATGTCCTGGTCGGTCCGAATGCATCGGGTAAGACAACCTTTTTGGATGTCCTCGGTTTTCTGAGTGATCTGGTATCCGAGGGATTGGAAGTGGCCCTGTCGGAGCGCACCACCTCGGATCCTAAAGGACTCCTCTTTCGCCAGAAAGGTGAAAGGTTAGAATTGGCGATTGAGGCACGGATTCCCGATAATCTGCGCGAATTGACGGCAAAACCGGATTTGGATACGGTAAGATACGAAGTGGCTGTCGGTTTTGATGAAACACAACACCGGTTCGAACTCAAGGCTGAGACACTCTTATTAAAAAATGCCGAGGTTTTGAAACCAGTGCAGCGTTCATTATTCCCCATATCTCCCTCGGTGCCAGATTCATTGCTAAGCAAGGTTCACCAGCGAGATAACAAGATCGTACTCAACAAAGTACCGGGTGGAAATGACAATTTCTACAGCGAAACCTATGCTCGCTCAGGCAAAGGTTGGGCACCTTCGATCAAACTTGGGCCGCAAAGATCGGCCCTTGGTCATCTTCTGATAGACGAAAGCTCTTTTCCCGTGGCTATATGGTTTCAAAAATACCTGACCAGCGAAGTTCAGAAATTCATGCTCAATAGCCTTGAGATTAAGCGCCCAAGTCCGCCAACGCGGGCTACGGGTTTCTTGTCGGACGGATCAAATATTCCCTGGGTTGTCGATCGTCTGCGTGAAAAAAATCAAGAACAACATCGCGCATGGATCTCTCATCTAAGGACTGCACTCCCCGACCTGGTGGACATCACAACCTCTATACGTGAGGATGATAGGCATTGTTATATGATCTACGAGTATGAGGAAGGGCTAAAATTACCTTCGTGGTTAGTTTCCGATGGCACACTCAGACTTACGGCACTCACCTTGCCAGCTTATTTGCCCGACCTTCAAGGCATCTATCTGATAGAGGAGCCAGAGAATGGGATTCATCCAAGAGCTGTGGCTACAGCATACGATTCCCTCTCCTCAATGTATGAAGCCCAAGTGCTATTGGCGACCCATTCGCCAGTGGTATTGAGCACAGCCAGCCTGGATGATGTACTCTGCTTTGCCAAGAATGACAATGGTTCAACTGACATAGTTCTTGGTTCCGAACATCCCTTGCTTCAACAGTGGCAAGGCGAGGTTGATCTCGGTACATTGCTCGCATCGGGAGTCTTGGGATGAATCGGAAAGACCTCGTTGTTCTCGCTGCTGACAAAAATATCGAATACGCGCTGAAGGGATTGTTTACGAGGCCACAAGCACTGGGTATCCGGACAATCGAAGAGGATATTTATATTCATCCACAACATGACCCTGGCTGTACACAGCACGGCGTTGCATTCCTGTCCAATCTCTCAAAAAACTATCACCATGGTTTGCTCATATTCGACTATGAAGGAAGTGGAAGAGAACACAGGCAGCAACCACAGGAATTGCAAGAGACTCTCAATGGAGAATTTGACCGCTCAGCATGGGGTAAGCGAGCCAGAGCGATCATTTTGTCGCCGGAGCTTGAAGCGTGGGTCTGGAGCGGTTCACCCCATGTTGACGATGTGGCAGGATGGAAGAACCGACAGCCTTCGCTTAAGCAATGGCTGGTCGAGCGAGGTTGGCTCCAGAGTGGTGAGGTCAAGCCCAATAGGCCCAAAGAGGCATTTCAAGCGGCCTTACGCGAGGCACGCATACAACGCAGTTCGTCCCTATATCAGCAGATTGCACAAAGGGTTTCCTTGCGCCGATGTGCGGATAGATCGTTCCAAGAATTTCAAGACATTCTACGTGCCTGGTTTCCTCGAGATAGGCAGCATTAAGGACTGATGGCTCAGGTGGATGATCTAAAGACCGGGACAGACAAAAAAGTGATGTATTAATTCATGAACCCCACTGACCGCATTGCACAACTCGTTGAACAACTCAACGAACACAATTACCGATACGCCGTACTCAATGATCCCGTGATTTCCGATCGGGATTATGACGCACTCCTGGACGAACTGAGCGATTTAGAAGCGCGACATCCCGATTTGATCCAACCCGATTCCCCCACACAGCGCGTAACCTCTGACCTGACCCGAGAATTTCCAACCGTACAGCACGAAGTCCCCATGCTCAGCCTGGACAACACCTATTCGGAAGACGAACTCAGAGACTTTGAAGACCGCATCCGCCGCGAACTGCCCGACGAAGAATTGCAATATGTCGCCGAACTCAAAATCGACGGCGTTGCCCTGAGCCTGATCTACGAAAACGGCCTGCTCACGCGCGGTGTCACACGCGGCAATGGCACGCAAGGCGAAGACATAACGCCCAATGTAAAAACCATCAAATCCATACCCATCCGCCTCAAAGCCTGTGCTGAAAGCATGTCCCCGAATGATTCTATCGGGGAGGGGTTATTCAGTAATCCCGTGCCCTACTGCGAAATCCGCGGCGAAGTCTATCTCGACCACAACACCTTTGACGCAATCAACGTCCAGCGCGAAAAAAACGAAGAAAACCCCTTCGCCAACCCGCGCAACGCAACATCCGGTTCCCTCAAATTACAAGACGCACAACAGGTCGCCAAGCGCCGCCTGAGCTTTTTCGCC
The DNA here is from genome assembly GCA_965205975.1 of Candidatus Latescibacterota bacterium. GTDB lineage: Bacteria > Latescibacterota > UBA2968 > UBA2968 > UBA2968 > VXRD01. The sequence continues at coordinate 1,032,536 of OZ242195.1, read as the reverse complement.
TACTCCTTTCGCTCGCCCGCCATACAGCTACCAACCCATGGCGAAAACCTCTCCTACCTCGAACGCCTCGGCCTGCCCGTCAACGCCAACCGCGCCCTGTGCAACAATATCGACGATATCCTCACCCAGGCACGCGAATGGCAGGAAAAGCGTCCGGATTTGCCCTACGACATCGACGGCATCGTCATCAAAGTCAACAGCATTGCACAGCAAAACAAACTCGGCGCCACATCCAAAAGCCCCCGCTGGGCAATCTCCTACAAATATTCAGCCGAACAAGCCGAAACCGTGCTCAAACGCATTACCCTTCAAGTTGGGCGCACAGGCGTAATCACCCCGGTGGCGAACCTCAAACCCGTGCAACTGGCGGGCACCACAGTCAGCCGCGCCACATTGCACAACGCCGAAGAACTCGAGCGCAAAGACATTCGGGAAGGCGATACCGTCATCCTTGAAAAAGGCGGCGACGTCATCCCCAAAGTCGTGCGCGTGGTCACAGCCAAACGCGCAAAAGACGCCGCCGAATTCGAGTTCCCAACAAACTGCCCTGTCTGCGACGCCCCCCTCATCAAAGACGAATCCGAAGTCGCCATTCGCTGCGACAATTCCCAATGCCCCGCACAACTCAAAGGCAATATCCGCCACTTTGCCTCGCGCACGGCCATGGACATTGAGGGCCTGGGAATTGCCCTCGTAGAACAACTCGTCGATAACAAACTCGTCCGCGATGTCGGCGATCTCTATACTCTCAAATTAGACGAACTCGCCGACCTCGAACGCATGGCGGAAAAATCAGCCCAAAACGTCCTCCATGCACTCAAAGCGAGCAAACAACAACCATTTCATCGCGTACTCTTCGCCCTGGGCATTCGCCATATAGGTGCCACGATTGCACGCGCGCTATCCGACAACTTCCACAGCATTGACCGTTTGCGCGACACACACCCCGAAGAAATCGAAGCCGTACACGAAATAGGCACCGCCATCGCGGAGAGCATCCACACATACCTCAACATCGAGAGCAACTGGGCCATCGTTGAAAAACTACGCGCCGCAGGCATCAATCTCGAATCCGAAGCCCCCGCCGACACAGGTCCCAAACCCCTCGAAGGCAAAACAGTAGTCGTTACCGGCACCTTCTCCCGCTGGGGCCGCCAACAAGCCCAGGACCTCATCCGCGCCCTCGGCGGCAAGCCCACCTCCAGCGTCAGCGGCAAAACCGACCTCGTCATCGCTGGAGAAAACGCTGGCTCCAAACGCGCAAAAGCCGAACAGCTAAATATCGAAATCCTCGACGAAGAGTCTTTTGTCGAACTCATTGGCGGAGAAAACGCGTAGCCTGCAATCGGCTTTTTGCTTGACAGACCCATCTCATTTTGTTACTCTTGACTGCGTGTAGATGTGGGGCCGTAGCTCAACTGGGAGAGCGTTTGACTGGCAGTCAAAAGGTCGGCGGTTCGATCCCGCTCGGCTCCACTTTTTTTAGGCACTTGCGTTTGCAAGTGTCTTAATTTTTACTGTCTCCATCATGAAACTACGCACAGCACTCACACAATATCCCTTCAGCACGCTCTGTCAACTCGCCCGCGACGTGGGTATTGATCCCACTGGCAGCAACAAAACCTTCCTCGCCGACGCGCTTTGCCGCATACTCCCCGACCCAGAGCACATAGCCAAGAGTCTCGCTGCCCTATCACCGGAACAACGCGCAATGGTACAGACACTCGCCGCTGAAGGGGGCGAGCTTTTAGAAACCGAAGCCGTTGAAAAATTTGCCAACGGATTTCTTCCCCGTCTCCATGCACAACTCAGTGACTTGACCGGTCTCGTATTTCGAGACGTACATACATTGGGTGATTCAGATGTTCTAATCGGCATACCCGAATCACTGCTCAAATCCATCCCCATTCCCAACGCAAATCAGGGCCGATTGCTCGCCATCATGAAACCCGTATCTGTGGGTTTGCTCCGCGCTTTTGCAGATCAGATTGACCTGAACCTTTCAGACACGCGCAAACCCATCGTATCCAACGCCATAAGAGATACCCTGCTCGATACAAAAACACTGCACGCCTACCTCAACACACTCAGCGAAGACCGCCGCGCCATTCTCGACCTGTTCCTCCCGGACAACGCACTCACACGCCGCGAAATCGCCGATAAATTGGGAGAGTCCGCAGTCCGGGAATTGGAAGACATGCTCTGGAAAATGCCGATCTTTTACGCTCCTAACCGCGACCTTCACGCCCCCAATGCTGCGATATATCTCGCTTCAGACCTGTGTGCCGCCCTATCCCAAATCGCCCAATCTCAGGGAGGACAACTCGAAAGTAGCCTCGATGCCCTCCTCGAAACATCCACCACCACTCCCGCTGCGATACGTGAAAACACCACCTTTCTCATTCGGGACCTGACCACATTGCTCGGCATTATAACACAACGCTTGCCCCGCAGACTCAAACACGGTGGCATGTCCAAAACCGATTTGCGCGACGCGAACAAATACTGCCATATTCAGAACGACCCGGGATATATTGAATTTCTCACGCTCTTTGCCGAAACAATGGAACTTGTAACCCCTCAGGGCACAGTCTGGCATACCGCCCTGGATGCCGGCACCCGGGTAGGGCAAATCATCGACATACGCAAGGCGTGCTTTAAATTCTGGTTTCACAGCGAACGGTGGAATGAGTGGTCTTCCGATCGCACCAAAGCCACCAGTGCTCGAATGCAAGTACTCAAGAATATTCGCAGTGAAATCGTGCGGAGCCTTCGGCATTGCTCCACCGATACCTGGATGACATATCCGTCGTATTATCAATTCCTGACGCGCCTTTCAGAGCCTTTTCGGCATTTTGCCAAAGATCCAGCCCATACCGGGACCACTGCTGATGAATTGCTGCGTCGCACCATCACTGGCGCGCTCACCTATATGGGCATTGTTCGCGTGGGCAACTTTCCCGATTTCTCCGCGCCATTGCAACACAGCAAACAGGCGGTCTTTCAAATCACCCCGGCGGGCTATGCCCTATTACACGACACGCATGATGACGCACTGAGCGAACAAATACCCCTGCAAAATTCAGATGCAAAATTTGTTGTACAGCCCAATTTTGAAGTTCTATCCCCGCCGGACCTTCCCTGCGCACACTATCTCAAACTATGCGTCATCGCCGACCTCAAAACACAGGATGTGATGACGTGTTTCCATCTTTCGCGCGACTCGCTTCGCCGCGCATTCGCACGCGGTTTTTCAGGAGACGAGATACGTGCATTTTTGACACAGCACAGCGCGAGCGGCCTACCCGACATGGTCGAAGCTTTGATTGCCGAATGTGACGAAAAATACGGTGAGATCGAAATCATTCCCGCCATCGGGCGTGTCAAAACCACCACATGTGAATTGCTCGACGAACTCTACGCCCAACCTCGCATCGCCCAGGCATTGGGCAATCGCATTTCTCCAACCACTGCAACCCTCAACAATGAAGCAAACCCCGAATCTCTGAATCAAACACTCCAGCAACAAGGCTACCTGCCGCACCTATCAAAAAAATAAAGCCTATACCGCTAATACCCGTGGATATAATGCCCACCTTCTGGAAACCAGATCAAATCAATTAAAAAAGAACACCCCACGGCAAATACATAACCCACAATCAACCCATAACAACACGGCTTAACCCTTCGGTAAAGCGAAATACCCCCAAAACTGAGAACCAGCAATTTGCCCAACCACACCAGAAAAATATCCAGTACATACAGCCGAACATAACCGCTCGACATTAGCATCACACCCAGCGGATGAAACGGCCACCAGGCAAATCGGCTCTGCATCACCTGAATAACACCCGCGGTCACGCCGCCCAGAATCCACACACCAATTTTTTCCGGATCGGTTACCGTGCGATCTGTCTCTGCGACCGCCTTGGCAATGCCTTCGTACATCCCCACCGGAGCACCTACCAGAGACCAGGTGCGAAAAGTACTCCCCCCATCCTCGTAGCAGATGGAAACAGTGTAGAGAATAGCCGATAGCATTCCCAGCACCAGACTCCCTACGACGACCCACCCAACCCGCTTCGCCGGCCTCACCAAGCGTTCCACATGGGGTAGCGCAGCTGGCAGTCGCCAGCCAGCCAGTAAACGCCAGTTCACCAGCCGAAGCCCCACCTGCGTGGCGTCTTGCATCCGACTGGCACCCACTGTTATATCCAGAATCGACGTACCGAAACTCGGAAACAAATACGCAAACCCACTCGCAGCCAAAAACTTCATCACCACCAGAATACTCGCCCAGAAAAGCAATAGCCAGACCACGGCTATCCCAGCACTATAACCCGCGCTGTACAGCCAGAAAACCATATAAATACCGCCACCCAAAATCCCAAATACGGCTAATCGGGGCGGCAAAAACGCGGTTTCCGCTTCCCCGCTTACGGGCGGGCGTAACACCTGCCGAAAAACCTTTCGCAAATGGCCGCGAGCAGCCCAAATTGCCCAGATAGCCAACCCTATACTCACGCCATGGGTGAACAGGCCCAAAATCGCAGTCGGCTTCGCCTCTTGCCCGGCCAGCCCTATGGAAAAACCAATCCTGGACATCCCGTAAAGTCCCGTCTGCCCCACCAACCACAAAGACCAGATGCTGAACAGGATATTCAGATCACACAAAAATGTGAACCCCAGCACAGTGGGCAAAATTCGATAGGAGAACGGCGACAAATAACGCGATATTTCAGCGCCCCTGGGACCTCCAGGACCATAATAGGCGTCAAAAATCGCCAGCCTGGGAAAACCCGGTGTCCAGTATTCAATCAGATTCCATAGCAGGGGCAACGCAGACACGGCAAAACCCACCCAGAACAACCAATTCTGCACAAACGGCGGCCAGCCACGCTTGCCGTCGAATCCTTCTGTCAAATCGAGCGGAACCTGCGCCAGAGGATACGTCAGCCGTTCATGTCGGACCCACTGCTTCTGGAACACCGCCGTCAAACCCAGCCCAATAGCCGTCATCGCCAACCCGGCGGACATTGCCCAAAAAATCGGAGCTATCCACGCACCCCAGGGCACTGCCGCACCTTCCTCCAGACCCAGAAAAAATCCCTCTGTCACCCCGGGGAAATTCGAAGGAAACATCCACCAGGGCAAATAGTCAAAAATCAACTCCTGCCACCGGTTCTCGGGCGACGCATAATATCTCGGCGCCGCCATCGCCCCCACCCACTGCGTAATCCAGTTATACCCGGCAAACGACCCGCCCACCCAGAGCATACTCAACGCCAGCCTCAACTCTGCAGAAGTCATAGACAGGCGGGGCGTAAACCGTTTCAAAAAAGCATTCACCAGAAGCCATGCCACAAAGGGCAACAACACCGCCAGAGGCAGATTCGCCATCGCCATATGTGCAGAACGAGATTTGAACTCCAAAAAAGTTGCGGCAACACAGGCAAAAACCAATGTGGCCGAGAAAAGCACCACGACGGTCCAGCGCAAGCTATCCTCGGCCAACTCAGATGATGGAAAGAGTTTCCTTTTGATTTCAGCCATTTTTTATACTACTCCACTGCACCGTAATGCGGTCCCCATTCCGTCGTCGTGACCTCTCGTAAAGTATCCTGCGCCATGATACCCTCCTGATTTCGCATTCAAAATCGCAAATCCCATGATCGTAATATGGTATCACAGAACTCGTCTTGTCAACCTTTGATCTATTGTGTGGCTTGATTTTTATATCCAGGCTCTTATATTGCCCTGCGTCTCCTCAATCAAAACGAAAAACCCAATGCCTGTGGGAGGAACTTGTGAACAAAATGAACGTGCTATTCATCGCCGTAGATGATCTTCGTCCTCAACTCGGTTGTTATGGTCAGGATTTCGTACAGTCGCCGAACATCGATCGATTGGCCGCAGAAGGCGTCCTCTTCGAGCGGGCCTACTGCCAGCAAGCCGTATGCGCGCCTTCTCGGGCGAGTGTTCTGAGCGGCTGCCGCCCAGATACGACGACAATTTACGATCTACAAACCCCTTTGCGGTCCGTCATGCCCGATGTCATATCGCTGCCACAGCACTTCAAGCAGCACGGCTACGAAACGCGATCCATCGGAAAAATCTATCACCATCGAAGCGATGACCTGCAAGGATGGTCCAGTGAACCACACGTCTCAACAGGTGATTGGAAGGGACGGGGCTATTTGACGGATGAAGCGATGGAAGTGATCGAGAGAACAGATGCCCAATTAGCTACTGAAGGCTCCACACGACGGGGGCTGGGACCGGCTTTTGAAGCCGCGGACGTGCCAGACAATGCCTATCACGACGGCAAGGATGCCGATCACGCCATCAAAACGCTCAACGAATTGCGCGACCAGCCCTTCTTCCTCGCCGTGGGCTTTCACAAACCCCATCTGCCCTTCAACGCCCCAAAGCATCACTGGGACCGTTATGATCGGGAAGCATTGCCACTCGCCCTGAATACCAGCGCACCGGAAAACGTCACCGAGTACTCTCTGACCGAATTCGGAGAACTGCGCGGCTACTTCGGAATGCCCAAAGAGGGGCCAATTCCAGAGGACCTATCGCGCACATTGGTCCACGGCTACTGCGCGTGTGTCTCGTATATGGACGCGCAAGTTGGTCGCGTACTCGACGAAATCGAACGGCTCGGCCTCAAAGAGAACACGATTGTCATCCTGTGGGGAGACCACGGCTGGAAACTCGGCGAACACGGTAGCTGGTGCAAACACACGAACTTCGACATCGACACACACGCCCCAATGATCATCCGTTCGCCAGAACGCGGCAAGCAGGGCGCAAAGGCATCTGGTCTTACGGAATTCGTCGATATGTACCCGTCGCTATGCGACCTGTGCGATCTCCCACTGCCCGATCATCTCGAAGGCCAGAGCTTTGTCCCCTTGATGGAAGATCCCGACAGAACATGGAAACAGGCGGCTTTCAGCCAATATCCACGCACGGGCGTAATGGGCTACACCATTAAAACCGACGACTTTCGCTACACAGAGTGGCAATCGAGAGAGACGGGAGAGGTAAAGGCACGCGAGCTTTACGATCATCGGGAAGATGCGGCGGAAAACGTCAATGCTGCGGAAGATATTCGCTATGCCGAAACAGTGATGGAACTTGAAAAAGTGATAGAAAAAGGCTGGGAAGCCGCGAGGGCATAACCCGGATATGGCGTTTCGAGGTATTAGGATTGGAAGAATCAAACACTGAGGAAACTTAGAGAGAAATCGCCACGGAAATCACGCTGGTATGCTTGCGATAAAAACCGCCGGTTCGGCGGGCGCCGTTGCGGGAAAACCCGTATTGCAATGAGAGATCCAGCCGGTTCGTCAACTGCCGGGACAACTTCAGTACCAAAAGCGTCTGTTCGTATTCATCCACCTCCGAATCCCAACCGGGCAGTGGCATCAGCGGATCATCATACCTGCGAAGCTGGAGGTTTGCCAGCATCTGCGCATCGAACTGGAAACCCAGGTGTCGCACCAGAAGCACCTGCACCCGGTGCGCTTTAAAGCCATATCCGTAGCTGTTGGATGTATTGTGGAGAAATCCATAGACGAGATCAACGAGCATCCCGCGATAAAGCTGTATGCCTGCCGAAATCTCGCGCAAAAGATCCGATTGCGCAAATCTCAATTCACCTATCCTACCTCCTGCGTCAACCGCCAGAGCAGCGCGATTGTAATCCAACCGCCGCCAGGTCCCTGTCAATCGGGCTCGAAATCGCCGGAATTTCCCGTATTGGACCCCCGCACCCACGTCGTTCGAAATCACCTCTGGCAATCGCATATCCCGAGAATCATGTCCTCCAAAGCGATAATACAGGTCGCTTGTAAACCCCTGTCCAAAAACATATTGGATACGTCCTTCTAAAGCGCCGCGCAAATATCCTTCTGCCCCCGGGACCCGGTTTACAATTTTTACTTTCAATACGCCGCTGCCTGCCAGCCTCACCCGGCGCCCCACGCGCGAGGACGCGGTTACGTTCAAGTGGTTGGCCAACACTGCGCCGGATTCTCCGGACATTGATCGCTCCGCAGTCCAGAATCGTTTGGCACCTACCTGGTACCGCAGCCCAACAGAACTCCGGGGACGCTTGCGTAAATCACCCGCATACGCAAAGTAAAACCGGCTGATCCAGCCGGACTGCGGATCAACCGGCGCCTCAAACAGATTGTTATCATAGACCATGCCCGCCTCAATGCGGGTCTCCGCTGACCACCCGACGCCTAAGGCACACAACATCACCGTGACACCGAGCACAGCCCCGCATGCTCTCTGGCACTTCAACGTCCCTCCTCCAGCATCCGCTGCAGATGTTTCCGAAATGCCTCTGCACGCTGCTTCAGCGCCTGTTCGCGGGTCGTCAGAGCCTTCTGTAGTCCCTTTAATTGAGCAATCTCCGAAACCAGATCATCTGAGGAAAGCACCTCTGGCGGAGTCTGTGCGTACGGCACGCCAATCTCTCGTCCGACCACAAAGACTGTCTCTGTTGCGTCGGACCCTGACAGTTCGTCCGGCACCCCTGCTGCCGTCCCCGCATCGGGCAACGCATTTTCTGGTGCCGGGCCCGCCTCATCGAGCGACACTCCACCCGTTGTAAAAAAAGGTTCGAACAGGCGCTCGATTACGGCGCTATCCATGCCCACACCCGTATCGGCCACCCTGATGACCGTGTTGCCATTCTCTTTTTCACCTGTCAACCGCAACACGCCTCCTTCTGGCATCGCTTGAACGCCATTCTTTACCAGATTGACCAGCGCGCGTTTGAACTGGTCAACATCTACAAATACTTTCAGTCCCTGTGGAATCTCTCTTATGCACCGCACCCCTGCCTCGTCCATCTCTGGACTGAGCAAAAAAACAACCTCTTCCACAAGCCGAGCAACATCTGCTTCCACTGGTTGCACAACTGAAGGTCGGGCAAAATCCAGAAATTCGGAAATCACCCTATTGAGTGTGCGCACCTCTCCGATCACCTTCTGAATGTGGGCCTTGCGCGCGTCGTCATCCGGTAGATCGCTTGCAATCAAACCCGCATAAATCTCAATACCGCCCAGAGGATTGCGAATTTCGTGCGCCACGCCCGCAAGCATCTGCCGCAAGTGCTCATCGCGGTCCAGAATCTTCAGGCGCATTTCCTCCAGAGTCTGGCCCAAATAACCCAGCTCATCCCCGGCAGACCGGCCCACTGGTCGCTCGAGGTCGCCCTCGCCGATGGCCTGTGCAGAGTTGACCAGGCGATGAATTGGCCCGGTCAGAGTGCGGGCGAGAACCAAACCGATCGCTATGGTCAACACCACGCTCACCCCTCCAAAAATCAGCACAGAACGTTGAAATGCTCGAATCGCCTCGACAAATCCGGCCCCAATATCCACGCCAACCGCTGCCACAACTTCTTCTCCGGCATAAACAGGCGCGTAACCGGATTGATAATAAACACCCGCTTTGTCCCGAAACAAAATCGAATGCGACGCCTGCCCTCGCCAGACGTCGGCCAATTCCTCCCGATCTACCCGTAGCCGCGTATATTCCCTCCCAATCGGCACGTCGGGCACCGTGTCCAGCAGGCTCTGTCCCTGCTGGTCAAACACGTAAATCCGCTGGGCACCGACCAGGTCTCGATACCTGACCAGCTTTGCTCTCAACCGCGCGTGAAGATTGCCACCCTCAAACCCCGAACGCAAGTGGCGCACCGCATCTCCATCAATACCCGCCGCCGAAAGTTGCGCGATAGCAAGCAGTTGGTCGCTCATCTGGCGCTCGAGGCTGTTGCGTGTGAGGCGATACAATATCCAACCCGTGCTACCGACCACAAGGAATACGAAAACAACAAATGTCACAACCAGCCTGCGACCAATGCGGCCCCTGTGTTGAGACGGGAACCTTTTGCCTGCTCGCGAAACCATCAAAAATACTCCGGATTCTGCATCCCAGATGCACCTTCCTCCCCATGCCCGTAATATGGCATCACAGGACCTGTTTTGTCAACGTTTGATTGCTGGATGGGTTCCGAACCGACCTACCGGATCGGCATCGACACCGAGATTTGGTGGGTCATTACCCAGGCATCTCGTAACGTCAATGGACCTTCGGGCGCGGGGAGGAAGTCGGCTTCCGCAGCAGGCTCTGCCATGCCGGTCATTGCCCTTGCCACTCCCGGCCGGCCCGTTCCCGTGATCAGCCGCCCCCTGTAGCGGAGATCAAACTCGGCCAGGCCGAAGTGTAGCCCCCAACTCGGGGTCCATTCCATCCAGCTCTCCCTCTGGTTCCGTGTCGAGCCTTTGATGTGGCTGGTTTGGGTCAGGTCGTACCGTATGGAGCGCATCTGCAGACCGAGTTGGAACCCGCCCCAGCCGAAGTTGTGCCCAATGCCCATCCGGATTTTCGCGTTCAAGAAGGAGAACTCGTTCTCTACCGTCTTCTCACCCGCTCGGACCAGATTGCCGGTGGATCCCACCGTGTCGCTCGCGGCATCGGCCCAGGTGTAGCTCGAGATCGGCTCCAGGACGAGGTCGATTCCATAGGTCGCCCTCTCTCCGGTCTTGGCAATACCCACGCCAAAGTTATACGCCCAGGAATCGCCCGGATCCCGGGGAATGTTCTGGATCTCGTAGTTCGGGATCTTGGGATGCAACTTCCGGTTCACGGTCGTCGCGACTCCGAAGCGCCATCCACTCCTGGTCAAGGGCTGGGTGAAGCCCAAATGGAGACCCGACGTGTTCGTCTGGTCGAGATTTCGTTCCATGCGCGGCACCCACTCTTCGATTTCCCAATCCTGGTGCCAGATCCAATCCAGATAGTGAACCTCGTGCGTCATGTCGAAGCGGTTGTGGAGAAGGAGTACCTCGAAAGACCGTCCGCTCTCCCATTCGCCGAGGAGACCGAGGCGCAGATCCACACTATGGCCATCTTGTTCGATCCGTTCGCTGAAAGCGTAGAGGTGCTCGACGCCATCGAGGGCACCCAATCCGGCCCAGGAGCAGCTTCCGCCGAGGGAGATCCCGCTCTCTCCGAGCATCCGTCCGAAGAATCCGTGTAAATAGAGGTTCCTGGCCGATCGGTCGCGCAACCCGGTGTTCGGACCCCACCAATTCCAGCGGTCCGCGGCCATGAGCTGTTGGAGCGCGAAGGATCCGCCCCCGAACCAGCTATCCGATCCCGCGAGGAAGGTGATCGGAATTGTGCGCCCTGCGCCATTGCGGTCGGAGATCAAATAGAAGGTCGGAGAGCCCACAATCAGCGTCTCCTCGAGTCGCACGCCTTTCGCCGGGTTGGCGAAGGGATCGAGGAGGAGGTCGTTCATCGCGATCGATACGCCCCCGAGTGCCAGATTCGCAGAGGGGTAGATCAGGAACTGGTCTCCTGTCGCGACGGGGATCGATTTGATCCCGATGAGCTGGGAGGTTACACGGGAAGGGAAGAAGGTTGCCAGGGTCGTGATTGAAAGCATGAGAAGGATTGTAGTCATCGGCCGTTGAAAGGAAAGTGCGTTCATTGGAGAATCTCCTTGTGTAAAGTGAAGTGCTGATTTTGCCCCGTGTCGGGTTGGGAGCAAACTGTTTCACCCACGTAACAGCAAAACACGTGCCAAAGAACTACTTACCTCCCGTTTACTGCCTGGAGATGGATTTTCAGGCGCCAATCATGTAAAAAATCGGTTTTTTCCTGCATCTCGGTCGAGATAGGAAGGTTGGAAGAATCAGAAATCTGAATATATACTCAAAAAACTGAGGGAAACTTGGAGAGAAATCGCGCAGGTGTGCCTGCGATAAACGGCAGGCGCCGTTGCGAGAGAATTCGCATTGCAGTGAAAGCGCGAGAGCGTAGTCGCCCTGAACTTGCTATTTATCCATAAGACAGTATATTGTCTGTATGCGTTTTCCTGAATATCCAACTCATATCGGAACTGATTATGACCATCAAATATTCTCTTCGCGAACCCATGGCCCCTGGCAACACCTTGATGGAGAAATTTCAGGCCCTCAAAGAACTCGGCTTTTCCGGCATTGAAATCACCAATAGCAGCACCGCAGATTTTGCAGATGAGATCAAAGCAGCGTCAGACGCGACGGGTATCGTGCCCAATATTTGCTCTGCCCGGGGCGGCAATCGCCTGCTCGACGCACGCCCCCAGGAACGCAACACAGCCGTAAAATCCATCAACGACGCCCTGACTCTGTGTACGGAAGTCGGCGGCGTCGGTGTAATTTTCCCACCGCTTATCGGCATCAAAATGGGCGGTGGCGAACGCATTCCCGATCTTTCTCCCCTGTACAGCACATCGACACTTGAAAAAGATCTCCTCATCGAAATTCTCAAGCAGGACATCGCACCGCATGCCGAAGCGTGCGACAGTCTTCTGATCATCGAACCCCTGAACCGCTACGAACAGTGGTGGCCCTGCACAGTTGCTCAGGGCGTTGAAATCTGCGAAGCAGTGGGCAGCCCATCTATCGCCACCATGGCCGATCTCTTCCACATGAGCATCGAGGAAGCCGACCTCGCCGACGCCATCCGCGCAGGGGGCAAACACATCGCCAATGTACATCTGGCAGACAGCAATCGCATCTTACCGGGCTATGGTCACACGGATTTTGGTCCCCCCCTCAAAGCGCTGTCCGACATAGAGTATGAGCACTACTGCGGCTTTGAATGCAGCATCCCCCCGGGCGATGCCAGAGCAGAGCTTCGAAAATCTATGGACTATCTCAACAGCCACTTATAACCCATACACAAGATCCCCAAACTGGAGGTATACGCCATGTCAGAACCCACAGAAAAAAGCCTCAAAAGAATGCAGATATACACGGAAAAATACTGGGAAAAAACCGGGACATCGCCCCATCCGACCCGGGAAGTCGCCGACACAGTCATCAACGGTCTTGCAGAAAATATCGACGAACTGGGCCGTCCGCTTTGCCCCTGCAACTTTTATCCCGACAAAAAGGCCGAACTCGAACGCAGCCGCGAATGGGTCTGTGCCTGTGACGAAATGAAAATCTTCAAATACTGTCACTGCCTGCTCTTTGTCACCCCCGAAGGCATGCCCATTACCGAATACTTACCCGAAGATCACGAAGGCCGCCAGGTCTATGGCCTCATAAAAGACCCGACTCCGGACAAGGGCCGCGAACTGCGCCGCAAAGCCGATGAAAAAATCGCCGAATGGAAAGCGGAAGAAAAATAAGCTTCGACAAAACCCACCTCCCCCCTGCTCAATTTGAATGCGTGGTCATTGCCGACACGCATTACATGATTGACGTTGGCGACCGCCCCCTCGAATTTGAATCGCGCCGCGTGCAAACCCAGCGCGCCGGCATAGCCCTGCAACAGGTATCAGATATCGAGGCTGACTTTGTCATCCATATGGGCGACCTCGTCCAGGAATATCCCGAAACGCCGGACTTCAAACGCGCGATGCTCGAAGCGCGCGATCAGATACGCGCCTGCAATATTTCTCCCCACTACGTCGCTGGCAATCACGATATCGGCGATAAAACCGATCCCACCATGCCCACCCATGCGGCAACTGCGGAATCGCTCGCATTCTTCCACGATCTCTTTGGACCCTCCTGGTACAGTTTTGATCGCGATCTGTGTCACTTTATCGTACTCAATTCCCAGATCCTCAACTCAAAAATCCCCGAAGCAGACGACCAGTGGAAATGGTTTGAATCCGACCTTGAAAAACACAAAAATCAGCGGCTCTTCCTATTTTTTCACCTGCCCTTGTATCTTTGGGATAAAAATGAGCCGGGATTGGGACACTACGACAATATCAGCCCGCCAGATCGAGACCGCCTCCTCGCATTGACTCAAAAATACGGAATCGAACTCCTCTTCGCGGCACACGTTCACTATCCCTTTTACGACAAAATTGGCAAAACGCGCTATTTCATCGTTCCTTCTGCGTCCTTTACGCGCCCGGGATTCGGCCATCTTTACGCCAGCCCTCCCCCACCCGAACAGGGGCGAGACGACACGGGGAAACTGGGCTTTTATCTCCTCCGCATACGCGCCGATCACACCGACATCCACTTCATCCGCACAAAAGGCGAAATAAAACGCCCTGCTCGTGACCGCCTGATCACCTGCACATCCGCCACCCTGTCTTCTCCTGTGGGACTCACCCTCCGCCACCCCATCACGCCCATTGCGGAACTCCCAATTGCATATCCTTCTGTCATACGTCAAAAAGTACGCAATGACCAGCATCTTTTGGCCTGTATAGAACTCGGCGCCAAATTCGTACGCTTCCCCTGGCGCGACCTGCGAGATCCCTTTCAGCGCACGCGCCTCGAAATGCTCTGCTCCGAAGGGATAACGCCCATTGCCACATTTCTCGAACCGCGCATCGCCTCATTGCCCGAACACATCAAAGCCAACCTCGATCTCATACAGAACTGGGAAATTCAGATATCTGATCCCGCGCAACTATCCGACGAAGTTTGTGAAACACTCAACCAATGCGCAAAACTCGCAGAACTCTCGATTTGCCCGATCATCCCCAACGAAAGCGTACACGGCAAACAACACCTGCGAACCCGAATGGGTTATCACCTCAACGAACTCGATAGCCTCCAAAACGTCGATATTCACCTTCAACGCGTCCTCTGTCGCGTGCCACCCACCGAATCGCCCTGGACCTATATCCAATCCCTTAGCGAACGCAAATACTCGAATATCGGTCACATCGACATATCCCTCGAATTAGACGCGCAGAACGACAGCACCAATGCCCGCCGAATTGCCGAAGCCACATTTGCCATTGTTCGCCTACCAGATGTGCGCCTATTTGTAGATCCACTCACCGACTTTGACCGCACAATGGATGTCACACATGGACTGCTCGACACCCTCTGCAACCCCCGCGCACCTTTTCACACCCTGCGTTGTCTGAACACACTCCTCAACAGCCCCGTTCACGGCACCGCCTTTACAGACCCCGCTGAACAAATATGCGAAAACAATCGCATCCTGTATCTCAACAACACCCATCGCAGACTCGCTCTCGTACTACCTGCCCGAGATATTTTCGATCTCGACACCCTTGAATTTTCACTCGACATCAGCCCCGTTCACATCTATCATCTATGCACAGGAGAAGTCGAAACAGTGTCTCGCAACGCACAGATCAAAATACAAAATGGCTCGCCCATCCTGGTGATTGGGTAGCCTGACCGATAGAGGCCATTATGAAACCACAAAATCAGCGCTTTGAATCCAACTATCCACTCGATGCAGATCAAATTTCCGAATGGGTAGAACAATTTAACAGAGATGGGTTTCTATTTCTCGAAGATGTCTTAAAAGAAGAACACATCGCACAGCTCAAAGCAGATCTCGACTGGTCTCTCGCGCATTTTACCAGCCGGGACAAAGACCCCAATGGCAAGCTCAGCCCACAAAGTGGAAAAACAAGTAACCGCCTGTGCCATCGCATGTTCGAGCACAGCCCGGCCAATCTCAACCTGTTTGACCTCGAACCCATCGTCAGCTTTGCCGAAGCCCTTGTTGAAGCAAATTGTCACGTTATACACAACAACTCTTTCATCACGCCACCTGGCGGCGGCCTCACCACCTGGCACCAGGACGACGCCCCACATTATATTGTCACCGATGGCAAGCCACCCACAAACATCCACCTTCCCGTACTCGTATTCACCTGCAATTATTATCTCACCGATGTCACGAAAATCGAACACGGTGGTACAGAAGTCATTCCAGGCTCACATCTCATTGGTGAAAGCCCACGCCAGGTTGCATGGGAAAAATGGCAAGACAAAGTGCATTACAACCTCGGCAAAGCCGGTAGCGTCATCATGTTCAACAATCAGGTCTGGCACAGAGGGGGACCAAATCAGAGCAATCGCAGCCGCTACATCACGCAAATCACCTATGGCAGACGGCTCATAGGGCACAAATACTATCCTTTTATGAACTACACCATGCCCGAGCATATCCATCGCAACGCAAACGATAGACTCAAACGCCTGGTCGGATTCTTAGACCACGGCGCTTATGGGTGAAATCTATCTTTGGAGGCCATCATGATGACAGATGCACAGCGCTATTTATTCGATATGATGGGATATCTGCATCTGGAACAAGCACTTGTACGGACAGAACTGAAAGCTGCACAACAGGCTATGGATCGGTATGTGAATGCCTCAGATGATGAACTGCCCGAAGGGTTTGGGCGTTCAACCTCATTATTTGACAAAAATCGCACACAATTCAAATACGCTTTTGCTTTTGACAAAGTACTGGAAGCACTGGTCTTTCACCGTTCATTCTGGCCCATTGTACTGGAAGTATCTGGGCGACGACCGAGGCTAAACAGCGGTGAAGTGCGGATCAATACGGCTAAAGACCCCGTTCATCGGTTGCATTGTTCGCGAGAGAGTTTTGGTCCCTATAGTTGCCGATATAGCTGCGACGATGGCAAAATTTATTGCGACGACCTCGTGGTATTTGTCTATCTCACCGATGTCTTGCCCGGAGATGGCGGATTGCTGCTCGTGCCGGGATCGCACAAAAGCGATTTTAAGCGTCCTCCCGATGTGTTCAACGGCGGGTGGATCGAAAAAGATGTGCCCCTCGGCGTGGCAAATATCACAGCCCGGGCCGGTGATATTGTCGTAACCACAGAATTGATGACACACGGGGCAATGGCCTGGCAACCCAGAGATCGGGATCGCCGTTTCTTAATCTTAAGATACCGTCCGCAATATCACCGACAAATCCACGAATTTCCCGATTCAGTATTGGCGCGAGTCTCGCCCGAAACGCGAGAGCTTCTCGAAACGCAATCTTATACACATGAAAAAGAGATCGTAAAAAATGATTACGTGACACTGACGATTTGATCCGCAGAATGAAGGCGAGTAATTTGAGCATGAACGCAGATGGACGCAGATAACAAAGGGGGACTAACCACTGACCGCTATTTAACGGATTACGCCTTGACACGCCTACTATTATCGGATATCATTTCATTTTATCTATAGAGCCTGACAATAGATAGCGAGGGCAAATGGCTGTTTTCAACACCATAGAAGAGCTTGTCGAAATACTGGACGAAAACCCACAGTGGATTGAGGCGTTGCGTGCCCGGCTGTTAACGCGCGAGTTGCGGGAACTACCCGAAAAACTCGCAGAGTTCGCCGAAAAGACAGACAAACGCTTTGACAGCCTTGAACAGCAACTCGGCCAATTTATTGAAGAGACCAACAAGTTCACCGAAGAGATGAATAGATTTGTCACAACGACTAACCGGCGTTTTGAAGAACTTGAACAGCGTATGGATAGACGCTTCAACAAGATAGATATAGACCTCGGAAGATTACGGGCGGCCCATGCGAGAAACGCCGCGATCAGACAAGCCCCCAGCATTGCCGCGGACATGGGATTTCAGTGGATGGGAGACCTTGACTTGAACGGTCTCATTCATATAATCGCTAATGGGGACACATCGGGCATTGACCCAATTGATCTGCGAAAATTCCGCAACGCAGACCTCGTTATAGAAGCCGTTGACGATCAAGGTGAAACATGTTATATCGCTGTGGAAATTTCCTACACCGCTGATGCCAGAGACACTGACAGAGCCATCATGTTCGCGGAATTTTTGAAGAAATTTACCCCCCACGTCGCCTATGCTGCAATAGCCGCCGTGGATATAGATAACCGGATACAGGATATCACTGAATCAGGAGATGTGTTCTGGTATCAGTTAGAAGACAAATATCTGGAGGTGGATTAGATTTTATGATACCAATCCATCAGAGAATAACAAAACGCCCACCAAAACAATCTGGCGGGCGTTTTTGTATCTGAATTTCTAATCGCGTTGCGACAACACATCGCGCTCATAAGCCTCTATCTCATCGAGCCAGGAAGCACCGATGGGCACATTGGCTTTGAGGCAACACATATCCCACACAGCGGAAAATGGCATCGTCTTCATATCCTCCATCAGCGCGAGTTTTTGCGCGAGCTTGCCTTCGGCTTCGAGTTGGCGCAGGCGGTCAGTAGGATCAACGAGGCCATAGAGAAGGGCTTTGCGCGTGGCGCGCGTACCAATAACATAAGCTGCAATGCGATTGATGCTCGCATCGAAGAAATCGAGCGCGAGATACATGCGATCAATCGCATTGTGGCGGGCGAGTTCCAGAAAAACATGGCGCACGTCATCGCTAAATAGAACGACGTGATCCGAGTCCCAGCGAATGGGACGGCTCGTATGGATGAGCAACTTGTCGTGGAAAGCAAAATGCGCTGAAAGCTTGTCGGCAATCGACTCAGTCGGATGAAAATGTCCCATATCGAGACAGAGAAGTACACCCCGGGTCAACGCGTAATTGGCATAAAAATCATTGGACCCAACCGTATAGTCCTCCATACCCAATCCAAAGAGCTTGCCTTCAACCGCATCAACGCATTCGGGCCCTATGCCCAGGCCATCGTCAAAGACAGTATCCAATGCCTCTACCAGACGCTCGCGGGGCGTCCACCGATCAGCGGGATGATCTTTGGCACCATCGGGAATCCAGTGATTGTTGACAACATCATCCCCCAGCGCTTTCCCAATGGCTTCAGAAATGCGGCGACTCGCAATACCGTGTTGAACCCAAAAATCGCGAATACCCTTATCGGGATGGCTCAGGGTAAAACCATCATTTGCTTTGGGATGTGCAAAATAAGTGGGATTAAAATCAATACCAATATCATGCGCTTTTGCCCAATCGACCCAGCTTGCAAAGTGCTCCGGCTCCAGAGCATCGCGATCGACGACTTTGCCACCCGTATCACCATAAGAAGCGTGGATATTCGCTCTGTGTGGCCCGGGCAACAGATCAACCACTTTTTTCAGGTCCCGGCGAAGCTCATCCCCATTGCGCGCGCGACCGGGATAATTGCCCGTAGCCATAATGCCGCCGCCTTCAACAGCCTCATCTTTGACTTCAAAACCCGCCACATCGTCACCCTGCCAGCAATGGAGCGAGATCGGCACTTCAAGTGCTCTATCCACAGCCTGTTCAATATCCACGCCAAAAGCGGCGTACTGTTCGGCAGCGTGTTCGAAATTGGCTTCAATCTGAACATCGGTAATCGGTGTTTTATAATGCATTGCAATCTCCTGAAATCAGTGAATAAGGGGGCCAAAAGCCTTAGCGAATTACTTTCACATCGCGCAAATACCGCTCCAATGCCGTATCCACACGCAGACCTGTAAAATCAAATGCAACAGAATCGGATGCGGCATCGCGGAGAAAATGGCGAAATGCGACCTGTCTCTCTATCGCAACGAGATAGGTACCCGCAGAATCGGGCTTTGCCCCTATCTTCAGATTTGCGATGGTTTTATCCCCGCGCTCAAACGAACAGCCCGCTGTCAGATACATCCGCGCCCCGAGAACCGCCTGGATCTGATCCCGCGAAAGGCGTGTGAGCATTACGGGCGGTCTGTATTGTCGCAGCCGATAAATATCGTTCAAAAAAACATCGCCCGCGGCAACACCGTGCGTATCCCCATTGCGTTCCAAAATCGCAACATCGGCGCGCGTTTGATGCAACACCGCCTCCCCCACCAGATCGCCCAATGCCGACCTACCATCTCGCGCATTGGACAAGTCGCGTTCTGTTCGACAAATCACCTCATTTAAGGGCTTCGTGTATTCATCGATAAGTGCTTCAATCTCTAAATCGCGCGCTATTACCTCCTTAAGAGGCAACAATTTGCCATTCAACCCCGTCACCCGATAGCCCCGTGTCGTCTTTTGCAATTGCACATCTACCCGCCCTAAAAACTGGTAATAATGCCGCGCTTGCACAATAGCTACGCTCCCATTCCCATTTGCCCGTGCGATACGCGAAGGCGTATTTAACCGCGTGTGAGTATCGCCACCCACAATTAAATCCAATTCCGGCACAGCCGCCGCTAACAAACTGTCGTTTTTAACGCCAATATGCGTCAATGCAATCAAAAAATCGACCTTTGGACGCAATTCTGGCATGTATTGTTTAGCTGTCTCCACAGCATCATGCAACCTCAGCATCTGAGACGACTGATGCCAGGGGCGAATGAGGCCAAGCCCCAAAATCCCTACTTTCACACCTTGAAATTCTTTGATCAGATACGGAGGAAAAATCGGTCCATCGTGATGTTTATACGTCACATTCGCGTGAACAAAAGGCGTGGATACGCGCGAGGTCTGTCGCTTCAGATTTTCAATCCCAAAATAAAACTCTCCATTGCCCGGTGTAATGGCATCAAAGCCCATTTTTTCAAAAGCCAACAGATTCACATACCCCCCCGTATAAATCACCACAGGCTCTCCACGCGAAAAAATATCACCCGCGTGCAAAAGCAAAACGCGCTCGGGATTTTCTGCGCGAACCTGCTTTACCAGCGTTGACAAACGGCCTATTCCCCCAATATTGTGCCCTCCCAAATTGTAGGGAGATAATTTTCCGTGTGTATCATTGATATGCAGCACCACCAGATCAACCGTATCTGACGCCCAAACAGATCCTGTTAAAAAAGTGACCACAATGATAAAATACGTCATTTTTTTCACGCGCAACTCCACAGTTTATATATGGCACCAAAGGTCCGTCAAAGTCGCATCAAAAGGACGATGTGTCAAGGGAAAAGGCAGTGGATTTTGGCGGCAAATTTGGGTATTATGGACGACCTTATCACAGAAAAGAAAGGAAAAGCATGAAACGACCGAATATCTTATTGATTTACACCGACCAGCAGCGGTGGGATGCCATGGGTGTGAATGGAAACACCGATATCCAGACGCCAAATCTGGATCGTTTGGCAAACGAGGGCATAAACTTCGACCACTACTTTGTCCAGAACCCCGTGTGCATGCCCAGTCGGGTGAGTCTTTTGACCGGACAATATCCCTCCACACTCGGCATTACACACATGGGAGTACCCGTGCCCGAAGACTTTATGACATTGCCCAAATTGCTGCACAATTCGGGATATCACTCGGCAAATATCGGCAAATTGCACTTTTTGCCACACGCCAATCGGGACCACCGCGAAGTACATCCCGATTATGGATTTGACCATCTGGAGATCAGTGACGAACCCGGCTGTTACGAAGACGCTTATCGCGCCTGGGTACGCATGGAAGCACCGGACCAACTCGATCATTTGAGCCTCGGATTGCCGCCATTGGCAGAGCGCTGGTATCAGATGATGGGCGTAAAAGACGGTGTGCATCACCCCGACGAACGATTCCCCAAACACCCAATCCCCTTTCGCGGAAAAGATGAATACACACACACCGCGTGGGTGGCGAGCCGGTCAATACAATATATGTCGGAACGCGCAAGTGAAAGCCGCCCGTTTTTGTGCATCGCGGGAATTTACTCCCCGCATTCACCCTGGGTTGCACCACAGCGTTTTCTGGACCTGTACAATCCCGATCAAATGACTCTACCATCCTTCCCGCCAGAAGAGAATGAAAAGCGCAATGAAAATCACTACGGCGACCGCGAACTTCGCCTGGCGCGACAGGGATATTACGGCATGGTCAGCGAAGTAGATCACCAAGTGGGGCGCATGTTAGACGCGCTGGATGAATTGGGTATTGCAGATGAAACAATCGTCGTATTCACATCTGACCACGGCGAATGGCTGGGCGAACATTTGCGCTATGGCAAAGGCTACCCCGGGCATGATTGCGTGAGCCGCGTACCCCTTCTAATGCGCATCCCCGGTAAAGAAGGCGGGCGTCGCGTATCGAGCATCGTCGAAGGCGTCGATGTACTCCCCACCCTGCTCGAAGCCTGCGGTGTACCCACTCCACCCCATTTACAGGGCCAATCGCTATATCCCGTTTTCTGCGGGGGGAACGCCCCGGACAAAGCCGTGGCATTGATGGAAGCCACGGGCTGGAAAATGATCCGGTCTGAGAACTATCGCTATATCGCGCATGACGATGGACGGGAATTTCTCTATGACCTGAACGCCGAGTGGGGTGAATACCGCGATGTGGCGCAAGATCCGGACCACGCAACCGCGCTGATAGAACATCGGCATCTATTGATCAAACGGCTCATAGAGATGGAACGACCGGAAAAGCGGATTTGGGGATACTAATATTAGGAGTTGATATTACGCATCTGCACAATATAATGGCCTGTCATTTTGAGCGGAGCGCAGCGGAGTCGAAAAATCTACGACCAACGCAGGTGGTAAAGATGCTTCGGCTCCGTTTCACTCCGCTCAGCATGACAAAACCACAGACATGCGTAACATCAGTTAGGAGGTAACATGAAAATCGTAGATATAAAAAAAACACCCTCTTTGGGGGCTGCCTGCCGGCACTGGTCGTTATTGAAAATCATCACAGAAGAAGGCATTGATGGATTGGGGGAATGGCGCGGAGGACAATCAGTTGATCAATTGAAAAATACCCTTATTGGACAAGACCCGACCAATGTGAACCAATTACATCACGATCATCTGTGGCGCATGCAGGGCGCAGGTGCTGGAGTGGAAATCGCACTGTGGGATATTAAAGGCAAAGCACTGGGCGTACCGATGTGCGATCTCCTGGGAGGAAAGCTCCGCGACAAGGTGCGAATGTATTGCGATTGCCATTCGGGCGCGTACTGGACAAAAGAAGACTATGATCGACGCTGGGCTGAAGTACGCGCATCGGGTGAATTAGACCCCGTATATGAAACATCGAGCTATGTGGCGCGGGCAAAAGAGCGCGTTGCCGAAGGATTTACAGCCCTAAAATTCGATCTGGACGTACCCAACCCCTGGAAAATGGATGTGTACGACCGGTCTGTCGGACGGCGGCAACACGAACATATTGTAACGACCATTGAAGCGTTGCGCGATGCAATCGGACCGTATATCGATTTGTCGATTGACCTGCACGGATCGTTTAACGCGGTTGATGGTCTGCGGATATGCAAAGACGTGGAACACCTCGACTTATTGTGGTTGGAAGACCCCATTCGGTGGGAATGGGGTAACGTAGATGCCCTGGCAAAAATTTGTATGCAAACAGAAACGCCGATTTGCACCGGCGAAATCTTTTACGGCGCAAAGCTATTTCGAGAACTCATGGAAAAAGGCGCGTGCGACCTGCTCGAACCCGACATACCGCGCAGTGGTGGTGCCATAGAAACGCGGCGCATCGCAGAACTGGCAGAAATGTATCACATGTCAATCGCACCGCATTATATGGCGAGCACAGTAGCTGGCATAGCCGCCGTACACATCTGTTCCACCATACCCAACTTCCTGGCTCTGGAATATCACTCCGCCAATATCCCGCTCTGGTCAACGATGTTGAATATCAAAAATCCGATACAAAATGGATACATCACCGTGCCAGAGGGTCCCGGACTGGGCATTGAATTAGACGAAGAAGAAATATTAAAACACCTGCCCGATAGCACGGAATTGTGGTCTTAAAAACAGAAAGGATATAAATATGAAATTTCCATCAATTCGTCCGCCGCGCGCCAATTATATCCGTCCGCTTAATGGTGAAACGCTCACACTCTCACCCCCCGGATTTAGCTGGTGGCGGGCTGCTGATCGGGGTGCATGTCAATATCGCGTCATTGTCGCACGCGCTGGAAAATCCTACTACGAATCTCCCCTGCTCTCCGATCCCATACACCATCCAGATTGCGTTTTTGCACCCGGAACTTACGAATGGCATGTGCAAGCCGTTGTAAATGGCGCGGTTCGAGCGCGCTCGGAATGCCGATCTTTTGAAATTGCCGATTGCGCTGCCGAACAACCTCATCCAGACGCCGCTACACTGCTGGCAAACGTCCCAAAAGAACGCCCGCGTCTCTTCTTTCTTGCATCTGACCTAAAAGATGTGCGACGCTCGCTAACATCGACTCGATCCGAAGCATTCGAAGCACTGAGAAACGACGCCGACCACGCGCTCACACTCGAACTACCATCAGAGCCGACATACGACCAGATTGAAGACCCCTCCGAACGCAGGCTGGCTTATGTCGCGTGTTTTGGCACCATGCGAAAATATCACGATGAAGGCATGCGAACACTCGCCCTCTTTTATTTACTCACTGGGGAAAAGCGATATGGCGAAGCCGCACGGCGCTTTATTGTTGACGCCGCACAGTGGGATGTGGAGGGCATATCCTCTATTCTCGCGCCTTATGGCGACGAAGTCGGCCTCGGATTGCTCAGAGCAGGCGCAGAAGTCTATGACTGGATCTACGATATTTTCACCGAAGACGAACGCGAACTCGTCGCGCGCATGCTCGGCGCGCGGGCGGACCAGATGATTCGCAGACTGGAGAAACACGATTATACATTCACGCCCGAAGAGAGCCACAACGGTCGCCTACCCGGTTTTTTACTCGAACACGCCATAGCCCGTGCCGAAGACGAACGCGCGCCTTCATGGGCGGAATACGCACTCAAACTTATTGCGACAAATTTTCCCCATTGGGCCGGGTATGAAGGAGGTTGGGCACAGGGCGTACCCTATGGCCTGTCTTACAACTCGCGGGACACAATGCCTTTTCACGCCTGGAAATTGGCGACCGGACACGATATATGGCTAAAACCCTATTATCAGAACATGCCGTGGTTTTTTTATTACGTCGTTTCTCCAGTTGGCGAACTCATGCCATTTGGCGATACCGAAGATCAGCCCGTTCGCGGCTCACAGGCCAGAACCTTTCTTCAATTTCACGGTCTCAGATTGCAAAATCATCAACTGCGCGCCTGGGCGGATCAGGTGCGCGACCCTGAAGGTCGGTCCGCAGAGATCGATCCCTTTCTGGGCATTTTACTTGAAGATACTCCGCTCCCATCCCATAAAGATACAGTATCACAAGACCGCGTCTTTCGAGGCGTTGGCTGGGGCGCATTACACAGCGATATCGAACACCCGGATAGTGATTTTATGGTACTCTTCCGATCATCGCCCTTTGGCGGTGTGAGTCACGGCCATGCGAGCCAGAATGATTTTGCAGTGATGAAAGGCGGACGCGCTTTAATATGTGCTGGTGGCCTTCGTTTTCCGCATCACGGCACGCCATTTCACAACGAATACGCACAGCACTCGATTTCACACAACTGCGTCCTCGTCAATGGCGAAGGGGCGATCAACCGGGATGGCAACCGTGGCGGTGAAATTATCGATTTTAAGACCACACACCCGTTTGGCTATGTCTGCGGCGAAGCCGAAAACGCTTACGGAGACCTTTTGAGCCGATACAGGCGACATCTCGTGATGATCCGCCCATCGATCACAATTCTCGTCGATGAATTGGAAGCCCCCGAAGCATCGACATTCCAGTGGTTGCTACACGCATTCGAAAAATTTGATCTCGATGCGATGACTGTCACATCCAACCGCAAGGGAGCTTCACTAAAGGGTCAGCTTTTCGGATCAACAGATCTTCGCCTCAGCCAGACCGACGAATGGCCCGTACCGCCAGATAAAGGCTATCCAACCCTCGATAAAGAATTGCCCGAAAAGCGATGGCACCTTACAGCAGAGACAGAGTGCGTAGAACGCTGTCGGATTGCCGCGATTTTCTCTGTTCGCGGTCCCGGAGAGAGCGATCCCGACTTTTCAATAACTGCATCAGAAAATCAAATTGCACTTTCTGCGGGAAACACAACGGCGCAAATCAACCTGTGCCCCGAAGAAAGCACCGTTCTGTCTCTATCATCCGGACTCGAAGATCTGACCATTCAGGCCTGATGAGCAGACCGATAGTTTGAGGTCGCGATGACACCGGCAATGAGCAGTGCGATACCCTGTAAATAAAGGCGGGCATCCCCCGATGGCGTGAGGAACAAGAGAAGGGCTGCGGCGAGTAAAAGGATCCGCTGATAAGTGGGCAAAGGGGCAAAAGCATGCCCGGCCGCAGCGGCTGATAGAGGTAAAATACCGAGCAGGACAACGAGGATATTGGCGATTATAGCGAAAATATCAGAGGACAAGAGCAAAATTTCTGGATGCAGAACAAAGGCATAAGGCAAAGCAAAGCCCACAAGGGCAAAGCGGAAAGCAGTAACGCCAGTTTGCATAATACTCGCCTTTGCAATAGCAGCAGCCGTATAAGCAGCCAACGCGACGGGAGGCGTAACCATAGACATCATGCCAAAATAAAAAATAAACAGATGCGCGCTCAGTGGCACAATACCGAGATCGCTCAGAACAGGTCCCACCAGAGTCGCCATAAGCAGATAACACACAGCAGAAGGCAATCCCATGCCCAGAATAATGGTGGAGATCATCAGGAGAATTAGTGCCAGAATGATATTATTCTGCGCCAGTGGCAACAAAGTGCTCGGAAGTTTTGTGCCAATACCCGTAAGCGTCACAACACCGATAATAATACCCACGCATGAAGCCGCTGCAATCAGCGAAACACCGCCGTGTGCGGCCTTTTCCAATGAGCGGATCATAGCGCGGGGACCAACGCGCGTTGTGGGGCTGAACGCACCGACAATGAGAACAAAGAGCAGGGCGATACTCACGGCGCGAAAAGGCGTGTATCCCAAAATGAGAAATACAATAAGTGTGATAAAAGCGACGAGAAATACCAGACCCCGGGGTCTGGGAGGACGTTCCTGAACATCTCCATCGCCTGCAGACGCACCAATGCGTTTGGCGTGAAAATGGACAATCAGCAAAAGAGCCGCGTAATAGAGGATCGCCGGAATAAGAGCGGCTTTGATGATCTCCAAATACGTGACAGCCGGTTCGACGATCTCAAGCATCATATATGCCCCCGCCCCCATAATCGGCGGAACGAGCGCACCGCCCGAACTCGCTGCGGCTTCAATGCCGCCAGCCACAGTTGGACGAAAACCCGTTGAGCGCATCAGCGGAATAGTAAACGTGCCAGTGGTCGCTGTATTGGCCACGGCACTGCCCGAAAGCGACCCCATCATACCCGAAGAAATAACAGCCACTTTGGCTGGCCCTCCGGTGCTATTGCGAAAAATGCGGCGAGCCGTATTCAGAATATATCCCGTGGCACCAGTCTCTTCGAGAACTGTGCCAAAAAGTACAAAAAGAAAAACGTAGGTAAACATCACTTTCAACGCGATGCCAAAAACGCCCTGAGAGTGGAGATAGGTCTGGGAGACAATGCGCTCCCAGTTATATCCTCGGTGGGGAAAGAGCCAGTCGGGCAGGATATATCCATAAGCTGCATAAATCAGAAAAGCGAGTGCGAGCAAGGGCAGGGTGAGACCAATAGCGCGACGGGTGGCTTCGAGGACCAGGATAAGCCCAATGAGACCAACAACGTGATCGAGCGCGTGTTCGAGTCCCGCGCGATTGCCCAGGGATTGACCATTGAGCCAGGAAAATTGAAAGAAGGATTCAGTTTGGGTCAGGACATAACCAAAACAAAAGATAACTGCCAGAAAAAAAAAGAAATCGAGGATCTGGAGGGATTTATTGGAATGGATCGGATATTTTAGAAACACAAGACACAAGCCCAGCAGGGCAAAAACCGAAAGCTGGGCTTGTGGTGAGAGTTGTGGATAATTGACTTCGACCAGAATAAAAAGACCGAGTAGCGCGGAGAGAATGCGAAACAGGTGGGAATGGAAGCGCGTCATGCGTCTATTCGTTCCAGATACCAATTTCTTTGAAGTATTTTATCGCACCCGGATGAAAAGGCGTACCCGTGTCCCGAACGATATTCTTGGGATTTATCGCCCTGCCCGCCGGGTGTTTTTTTACGACTTCCTCACGGCGTTCATAGAGCGTTTTGGTAAAATTGTAAACCGTATCCTCACTCAAACTCGCCCGCGTGATGAGATGCATAGAACCGACATTCATCCCGGCAAAATCTTCTGCTTGCCCCCGGTAGGTACCGGCGGGAATGGTTGCGGCAAAAAAGAAGGGATAGGTCTCAAAAAGGCTTTGTTTGGCCGATTCATCGTAGGGAATAAAATAAATATCCTGAGACGCGCTGGCCTGGGTAATCGAGGCCGTGGGCACTGCCCCCCCTAAAAAAGCCGCAGCAGCCGATCCGTCGGCGAGCATATCAACCGTTCCCGCCTGCGTATTGTGAAGCGGTGTAAAATCGTCATAAGTGACCCCGTGCGCGTTCAGGATGGGTCTTAAGAAATACTCAAAACCCGCCCCTGCTGGCCCAACGACAACGCGCTTGCCCTTGAGATCGCCCAGACCATTGACACCCGCGCTTTGGGGCGCAATAAAAAGCGCGACATTCGGCGCCAATGTCATAACAGCATTGATATTCTGTTTCTCTCCCCACGCACCTTCTCCGCGCACGGCAAAATAGGAAATGGCGGCATTGGCCAACGCAAAATCCAATTCTCCACTCGAAAGGCGGCGAATATTCTCCTGCGTACCTTTGGTCGCCTCGGCAGAAACCTCCCAGGGCATGTGATCGTTGACAACCTGGGCAATCGCACCCCCCACGACAAAAAACGCCCCACCGGGCGGCGCAGTGCCCACGCTGAGAAATTTATCCTCCCGATCCTGAGGCGCGCCACACCCGATGAACAAAGCTACCGCAAAGATGAGTAATGCTTTGTGCCGCATAGCTATCCTCTTTTAATTTGCCGCAATACAATACAGGTGTTCACTGCCGCGCAAATACAACTCATCGCCCACAATAACAGGCGATGCACCCGTGCCTTCGTCAAGTTGGTTTTGCGCGAGCACTTCAAATTCGCTGCCGTTCTTGATCACATATGTCTTACCGCTAAGCCCAGCGAGGTAAATGCGGTCGCTTGTACCAACCAGCGGAGAGTATATGGGATTCACGCCCTGAAGTCGCACGGGGCCGAAAACTGTTTCGCCTGTTTTGGCATTGAAACAGAACAAAATGTTAGAAGTTTTTCTCATGCTGTAGATATTGTTCCCGGAAAGAAGAGGCGAGGAAACATAAGGGGTGTAGTTACCAGTAACAGTCCAAAGCACGGCATCTGTACCCGTGATATCGCCTTTGGCTTTGTCGAGTGAAATCGCCTGCATGGCCGGGTCTCTATGGCCACTTGTGACATAGACGATGCCATCGGCATGGATGGGTGTAGGAATGACATTTGACCCCAGTCCCGCGCATTCCCACAAGACATCGCCAGTTTTCAGATCGTAACTTCGGGTCTTTCCGCTCGCGCTCACAATAATCTGTTGCGTACCCTTGTGTTCCACAACAATGGGCGTGCTCCACGACGTTCTTTCCCGTCGCGCCGTGCGCCAGATTTCCTCACCCGTGCGTTTGTCCAGCGCGACAATAAACGAATCGCCCTGATGGTCCCAGTTGATAATCAGCGTATTGCCGTGAATCGTCGGCGATGTGCCTTCTCCAAAAGTACCTGCAATTCTCTGATCGCCCAGATCCTTATCCCATTTCAAATTGCCGTCGAAATCAAAGCAATACAAGCCCCAGGAACCGTAAAATGCGTACAGGTGTTCGCCATCTGTAACACCCGATGTGGCAGCATAATTAGCCGTTTTGTGAGTGCCTTCGTGGGGCAGCGCCTCGTTTACGGTCTTTTCCCACACCACATTGCCGTTTTTGCGATCCAGTGCAAGCAGCTTAAATTGATAGATATGAGTGGGCAAAGGCTTTCTGGCATTCTGGGCAACTGCTACGGTTTTGTCGGTCTTAACCGCCGTCTGGACAAAAATTTTATCGCCCCATACAATAGGCGTGGCGTAGCCCGTACCTGGAATTTTTGCTTTCCATCGGATATTGGTCTCTTCGCTCCATTCCACGGGGGGATTGCCCGTATCCACGAGTCCATTTACGTTTGGTCCCCGCAAGTGGGGCCAGTTGTGTGTTTCCTTCGCCGCATGGTGTTTTGCCTGAACCAGAATTGGGATCAAACAAAAACCCATTAAAACCCAAAGCCATTTCTTCATCGCAAACTCCTTTCTGTGATGTGATATTTTACAATTCAGAAATGTAAAATATCCGTTTAATGAAGGGTTGTCAAACCTTTCTTTTTTGTTTACGTTGGGGATGAAGGTCGATGAACTAACCACAGACCACTTGAAAAAGGAATTTTATGCCTGCTCCTCTTTATCCCAAACCCATTCGATGGTGGCCCGCGATCGCGATCGGTGCGTTAATGCTCATTGTATTATCTGCGATATGGATTCCCGACAGGCCAAACCGCCAGATGCAGGTTATGCCGACAATACTCTTCTGCTCAATCGGCTCTATTTTACTCTGTCTCTGGTTCTTTGCTTTTTCTCGAACGAGTCGAACAATTCGCCTGCGGGGTCTGGGTATTCTTATACTCCTGGTCATCCTGGCGGTTTCATTATTCCAAATTCGCGGCTTTACGGGCGATCTGGCTCCCAAGATAGCGTGGCGCTGGTCTTCTGTTACATCTATATCTATGCCGGGACAGTCTTCAGACGGCCCCGACATAGACTACCCTCAATTTTTGGGACCACACCGCAACGCCATCCTCGATGGAATAAAACTGGAATCTGACTGGGATCAAAATCCACCCAAATTACTCTGGCGCGTACCCGTTGGTGAAGCCTTTTCCGCCTTTGCCGTTGTTGGACGCTCCGCTGTGACTCAAGAGCAACAAGGCGAAGACGAAACCATAGCTTGTTACGATCTCTTAACCGGAAAAGAGAAATGGCGTCACAGCGCGCCTGCGCGATATGAAACCGCGATTGCCGGAATTGGTCCACGAGCCACGCCCACCATATCGGGCAACCGCGTTTATTCTTTTGGGGCAACCGGCATTCTCACCTGTCTCGATTTGGAAACCGGTCGAGAAATCTGGTCGCGCGATACCGTGAAAGAAACCGATGCGCGCGTTAAAGAATGGGGCATGAGTGGTTCACCCCTCGTTTTAGACGACAAGGTAATCGTAAGTCCGGGCGGGCAAAACGAACAATCGCTGATGGCATACCACCGCGAAACCGGTGATATTATTTGGGGAGGTGGCCGTGCAAGAGCGGGTCATAGCTCGCCGAGTTTAACCGCCATAGCGGGAATGGATCAAGTACTCATCTTTAACAGGGGGCAAGTCGCGGGTCACGATCCAATTTCCGGCAAGTTGCTATGGGAATATCCCTGGACTGGTGGGATGACGCAACACGTTGCCCAACCCATTCCACTGCCCGGAGACAGCATCTTTGTATCAACAGGTTATGGCATTGGCGGTGAATTGATTCAAATTGCGAAAAATGGTCAGGATGAATTTACTGCCGAACGGATATGGAAAAGCCCTCGTCTCAAAGCCAAATTTGCCAATATGGTCTATAAAGACGGATATATTTACGGACTGGACGATGGCGTCCTCGTATGTTTGGATCTCGCAGACGGACAGCGAAAATGGAAACGAGGGCGCTATGGCCACGGGCAACTCATTCTGGTAGATGATCTCTTGCTCATCCAAACCGAATCGGGCGATGTCGTCCTCGTTGATGCCTCGCCAGATGAACACAATGAACGCGCGCGCTTTCCCGCCCTGAGCAACCATACGTGGAACGCTCCCACACTTGCCGCGCCTTATCTCCTTGTGCGAAATGATCGGGAAGCGGCGTGCTATGAACTCGCACTGGCAAATAGACGAATAGACGAATAGACGAACCCCACCCAACCACCCAAAGTCAGTGCGAACTCCATTCGTTGATTCGTTGATTCGTTGATTCGTTCACATCTCCTGTTTTAACGCAGGCAATAGTGGTGCTCGCAGGGCATAGAAAACGGCTATCGCGCTTGCTATGAGACCCGCACCGTATATAATGACAAGCGTGAGGGCCAGCGATCCCCAGGGGATTAACGCACCATAGCTCATGACATGAGGTGCTACGGCAATAAGCGCGGAGACGCTACCGATAGCCAGGCCCACAAACATTAAAAAACCATTCTCCGCGAGCAACATGCGCGACAGCACAGCGCGGCGAAATCCAAAGGCGCGAAGAACCGCCAATTCACCGCGTCTTTCAATAACATTTCTCAACAGGACGATTCCCAATCCGAGCGTGCCCAACAGCAGGCCCAATCCCCCCAGTGTCTGAAAGGTGGAGAGATACGTATTTTCGACCTCCTGAAAATGCGCGAGTTTTTGCGCTGTGGATACGGCGTCTAACCCAATATCTTTTAATCGGCTTTCCAAAAGCGCAGTAAGCTGAATGGGTTGTTGCGTTTCAACGAGAAAAGCACCATACCCACTCTGATCGGGAAAGTGCCGCAAAAAATTGTCTTCGGAAATCAGCAATTCACTTTGAAAAATACTCGTCTTTAACAAGCCCACCAATCTCAGCCTGACAGTTTCCCCTATTTCATTCTGAACCTCAATATCATCGCCCAATTGCTTGTGCAAAATCCACATAGCCGAATTGTAATCCCCAATTGCCGGAATCACACCCGCACCCAGATCCTCGGCTAATAAAGCCCAGGGATTTTCCACTTCGACACTCGTTTGTTGAAACGTAAAACCACCTCGCTGACGCAGAGCTTCGGGAACGCCCAAAACGCGTGGGCTTTCGGGCTTGTAAAGATTGAGACAACTCGCATCTTCACCCGGCAAAACGCGCATCGGAATAAACCGTGCCTGATTCAAAAGTTCTGTATCTGCTTGCGAGAACCCGAGTTCAAATTGCCCGTCTTTTGAATTGAAATCCCGATAAATCGGCACATCAACTTCGGCGATGAGGGCAAAGCCACCCGTGCCAGAGGCTTTGCCCTGCGCGATATTTTGAGTCAAATCAGTTCGCCTATTTGCCCCTACTGCAACAATGACAAAACACGCACAACCGATGAGTGAGGCGCACAACAAACTTCGCGCGGGCTGCCGTTTGCTATTTTGCACCCCCATGCCAATAATACCCTCTCTTATGGCGCGATGCCCGCGTCTAAACCAGAGTGAGAGAAAGCACAATCCCGAAACCATCCACAGCGTGCCACTAAGAAAAAATAAGCCTGTACCCGTTGATGGATCCACCGTCGCGCCCCCTCCAAGACTGAGCGCGGCGAAAACGAGGCTGCCCAGGGCATACCATTTTGTACGCGGCCTTCCGCGCACCGCTTCTGTAATACCCAATAATAATGCACGAACAGAAATATTGCCCAAACGGCGGAGCGTGAGCCAGATTGCCAGCAGGATCACGATTAGTGAAATGGCATAGCCCAATAAAAGACTCGATGCATGGATGTGGAGCGCGAGATCAGACGTACCAACCGCGCCCACCCAATAAGTACGCAATCCCACCATAATCAGATAGGCATAGAAAACACCGCCTATCAACCCTGTGATGCCGCCCACACCGGCCAGTACAAAGCCCTCCTGACTAAAGAGGCGACGAATTTTTTTTGCCGTATATCCCGACACCATCCGCATCCCGACTTCTCTGCCTCGCTGCTCCACGCTCAGGCGAAATAATAATCCGACCAGAAGAGCTGCGGAAATGATCAGGAATTGGCTGAATGCAATAAATAGCTGGCTAAAGTCCGTCGCTCCCTCAGAAGCGGCCAGACCCTGCTGTTTGACGGGCTGAAATGTCAGGCCAACCGATCCGGGTGCGATGTTTGTCAGCAAGCGATCCTCAAATCGCTTCGCTGTTGTTTCGATATCCTCTCCCGCAATAGCCCCAATGCGTACAGCGGTTAATACGCCAAATCGACTTTGCCACAATCGCTGCCCTGTCGCGGCAGACACAAAGGCTTTTGGCGCGTCGCGATAGGTATCCCAATAATCTTCATCTTTCGGGCGAATACGACTCAAGTCTATAGGAAAAGGCGCTTCCCAATCTGCCATATTATTTGCATCCCCCAGGCCCGGATAATCGGGAGACAACTTTTCATCTGCGCCCAATCCCGCCATTGCCACAATACCCTTGAGCTGAAATATCGCCCAACGGGTCAGGAGTCTTTCCCCAGGCGAGACTTCGTAATAGGCAACTCTCACTTCATCGCCAACCCGTGCGTTCAAATCCTCAGCCGCCCATGTATTCAGCAAAATACCATCTTCCCCGAGTTGTAGTGATCCATCTATAACCTGAAAGGTCCCCAGATTCCCAACATCTAAAGCAGAAATTGTAGAATAGGGCAATACGCTCTCTCCGATCTGTGTGATATTCGCCAGATAGGTGAGAATAGACAGGTGGGGCGCGTTTAATTCGGCAGATATTTTTTGAATAGTTTCCGCAATATGGGATTTGAGAATAAACTGCGTGCTCTCGACAGCGAAATAATCTGCTTCTTGGCGGATGACGATACCGAGATCATCCGGCGTTGCAACGCGGGAAAGAGCTTCCTGAACATCTGCATCTGGATCACCCGACACCAGCAATGTATTCACGCGACCTCTTTGACCCAACGCTTTTTGCAAAACCGGCAGCGATAGATACGCATTGAGCGGAACGTTCTGGCGAGCAAAAAGGCCAAAGCGCCCCATTCCCCTATCCGGAAGCACGCCTGCGAGCGTCAGTCGAATTGTCTGAACTGCACCATCAGCACGTCCAAATAGCGATTCGCGGTGAATATCATCTGATTGCTCGAAAGACAGCAGAACGGCATCGCCAATCTGTGCATTGAGTTCTTTTTGGAGGGATTCATTGACAACAACCGATGGAAATATTCCCTCGATCGTCAACTCGGGCAATATTTGATCAAACAGATTTGCAAAGCGATTATCAATACCCTGAATTTGAACGCGAGAAGCCCGCGTATTCGATCCCGCGTGAACAGCCGTTCCACTCAGACTGATAGCCGATACAACATTCTGAGCGTCAAGTTCACGCTCGAGATCGCGCTCCAAACTCTCGCGGAAAAACCGCTCGGATAACAGAGCGTGGTCAATTTTGCCCAGACGACTCAACGACAAATCTCTCAAGCTACCCCGCACGGAATCGCCCACGATCAAAGCACCCGTCAGAACAGCCGTCGCCACTGCCACGCCGAGCATAACAGC
Organism: Candidatus Latescibacterota bacterium; assembly: GCA_965205975.1. Classification (GTDB taxonomy): domain Bacteria; phylum Latescibacterota; class UBA2968; order UBA2968; family UBA2968; genus VXRD01. The sequence goes on along the minus strand of OZ242195.1, from coordinate 997,576 downwards.
CAGATTAATTCGCCAGAAATAGATCAGACTTCGACGCACGTTCCCCCCTGCAAATCAAACCGCCGCTCAAAGCGATGGGCAAGCGCCGTACTGTGCGTTGCACAGATCAGGATATTATTTTCTCGCTCGTGCAATTCAAACAGCAAATCGGCTATTTCCTCTGCTCGCGCCCCATCCAGGCTACCCGTTGGTTCGTCGCACAAGAGCAATGCCGGGGAATTGATAAGCGCACGCGCAACAGCTGTGCGCTGTCGCTCGCCGCCAGATAATTCAGCTGGCCTGTGATCAATGCGATGCGACAAACCCACACGATCAATAATCTCTCGGGCGCGGTCTCGCGCATCGCCATTTCTAAATGCCAGTGTCGGGATCAAGACATTTTCCAGAATCGAGTATTGCGGCAAAAGATGATGCTCTTGAAACACAAATCCAATACCCTGATTTCTAAACCGCGCGAGTTCGATTTCAGATAATGCGAAGGGATCCTGCCCCTCAATTTCGAGGCTACCCCCAGATGGTCGGTCCAGCGTACCCAGCACATGCAACAAGGTACTCTTCCCCGACCCCGAAGGACCCATAACACTCAGCGATTGCCCCATTGCCATTTCAAAAGATATATCCTGCAGAACATGTACATCCCCAAAGTGTTTGGAAAGATTTTCAACTTTTAGTGCCATTTGCGACCTCTTAAATATTCGGGCGGGCACAGGGGCCGCGCCCCTACATTCTCGATCTTCATCCGCATCTATCTGCGCCATCTGCTTCATCCGCGATCTGATCCGCAATAAAATCTGGAATCGGTATGGACCTGATTTTTTCGCCGGGATTGCATATACAACATACCGTACTCAATTCTCCGCTGGCAATCGCCGTCTCTCCGCGAAAAAAATCAAACCGATAGGTCAGCGATTTTGTGCCTTTGCGTATCACCTTCAGATGAATATCCAGCACATCTTCAAATACGGCTGGACTGAGATATGTACACGTTGCCTCCAACCTCGGCCATCCAATTTTATTTCCATCCCATTCTGTTGAAACACTCGTATCCAACGCGCGCAAAAAAGCATGCTCAGCCGCTTCCATAAAGACAAAAAACCGGGAAAAATGTACAATCCCGGCCATGTCCGTATCGGAAAATTCTACCCTGCGAGTGGTGTGGAATTCACTGTGCATAGTGCTATCTATCAAGACGAAGGTTTAAATAAAGTCACCAGACACCCTCCCAGCGCGGCCAATATAATACCCAACACAAATTGCCAGTTCAAACCGCCCCATCCACCTGCTGGCGGATGCATAATGAGAGAGACGATAGCATTGACCATGGGCGCGCCAGCAAAAACAATGGACATAACCACGGGTGGCGTCCCCTTAGCACCAAAGGCGAGGAGCACACCAAACGCGCCAATAGCACCCACAGTACCAGCCAGCAGCGACCATGTTAGCCCCTTTGTCGGAAATGACCAGTCCGATCCGTTGATCGCCAGCACAATGAGAGATCCAATAACAGCCGTCACAAGATAGGCAATACCCACAAACAGAAACGCCTTATAGCGTCCATTGTCGGGATCGCCCATAGCGATCTGACCAGTATGCAGAAAAATCCCGTACAAACCCCACGATCCCACAGTCAACAACGCAAAAATCAACCACGTAAGCCCAGTAGATGAAGTCGGCATTTGCCCTCCTGTATTAAGTTTTTGAATCCGTCACATACTGTCGATATACCGCCAGTGTTGCTTCCGCCATATCGTCGTCGCTAAAATTTTTATGCACTGCTTCTTTCCCTTTTTGCCCCATCGCCTCTCGCCCCTCTGCGTCATTCATCAGCCGCAGCAACCCCGCCGCCAGAGCCTCTGAAGAATCTGGCTCTACCAGAATTCCCCCACCCGTTTTTTCAATCCATTCTGGGAAAATACCGTGCCGGGGCTGAACAACGGGAACGCCATTGGCCATAGCTTCGAGCAGCGATAGCCCCTTGGGTTCTTTATAAGGCGTTGGCACAGATAAGATATGGATGCTATTCAGGAATGCAATTTTTTCTTCTCGATTGACTTCCCCGCGATAATCAAAAACATCGGAAAGTCCCCGGGATGTAATTTGTTCGCATACGTGCTGAAAATACGGTGCGTCTCTTTGTCCCAGATAACCGGCAACACTGAGTCTTACATTCTCCTTACCGACTTGTTCAGCCAGTTGATGAAACGCATCGACCAGCACATGCAACCCTTTCTCGGGACATATTCGGGCGAGATAACCAATCGCAAAAGGCAATGAGTCCGGCTTTACACCGCTTTCTCCATGTCCGTCTAATTTGATACCCAAAGGCGCGACGTGAATGCGATTGCGCGGCACATCGAGATAATCGGCCATAAAATCGGCATAATAATCACAAGTGGCGACAAATCCATCGACATCTTTTGCTCGATCTCGTAAGCACTGCCGCGCGTCCGATTTGTAGGGTTCTATCAATCCTTCGAGAAAAATATCTTCGCCTTGCAGAGAACACAAAACGGGAATACCGAGTTCCCGTTTCATTTCTCTGGCCATGCCCAAAAACATCGAATTGGTCAATTGCACGAGGTCTGGTCGAAAGTCCTCTTTCAACCAGCGCACCAGCTTTGCGAGTTCTTTTTTTTGCGCGCCTTCTTCCCCCTCTAAAACCGAAACTGTGAGCGTGCCGAGGTCTTCCGCACGCGTTGATCCGCTAAAACGGGCGAGACTATTGAGCAGTGTTCGGCTATTCAATAATCTATCGACAAAAGAGGGCGTGTGTCGAAAAATACCCATTTTCTGCTGGAGATAAACATTTATGCCGCCGTAAAACACCCGATTAATACTCGCGCCCGGTTCATCGGTACGCAGGGGCGTGTACGTCGGAACAAGCGCGAAATCTATCCCCTTCCGCTGAAGCGCAGAGGCCAGCGCATTGTCGTGAATACAACTGCCACAATACATACCCGCCGCACCCGCGGCAATATAAGCAATTCGCATAGGAATTAGGATTAGGAATTAGGAATAGTGATCCACAGTCTCGGGCAGATCGCACATTTGTCCCATAGGTTCAAAAATAGGGGTGACATCCTCGCGATAGACATTGCCTTTTAAGATATTGATAATGCCATCTATACATTCTGGATGCGCTTTTAAAAATTTGGCAAAACTGAAATCTCTGGTATAAAAAGCATAGACCAATTTGCGAATCGCCTCCATGCCCGGAAGAAATTCTGGTCCCCATTTGCCGAGTTGATCGGCAGAGAAATCGCGCTTCTCAATGGCTTCGTGTATCGCATCAGCGGCCATCTCGCCCGATTTGAGCGCGAGGAACACACCCGAAGAATACACGGGATCGATAAAACCAAAAGCATCACCCACCAGCACCCATCCCTCACCTGCGACAGTGTTGGATCGGTATGAAAAGTCCTGCGTGACTTTCATGGGAAACAACTGCTCGGCTCCCGCGAGCCGTTCTTGCATGCGGGTACACTTTGCTAACTCTTCTTCGAAAATTTCCTGGGGATTTCTCTTGCGGTTTTGCAACAAATAATCCAATCCCCCAACAACGCCCACACTGACCACATCATCTGCCAGCGGGATGTACCAGAACCAGGAATCCTTGTCACGCGTATGTAAAATCAGCGTTGCACCCTCGTCAATACCCGCATCGCGAAACGCGCCTTTGTAGTGCGTGAAAATAGATGCCTTTTTGAGCTTTGGCTCAATCGTCTTGATCTTTAGCCTTCTCGAAATAAGCGCGCTTCGTCCCGTTGCATCTACAATAACACTGGCAGATATATCTTTGATCTGTCCATCGCGGTATCTCACCTGCACACCCGTTGCCCTGTCCCCACTAAAATGCACCTGATGCACACTCGCCCCCTGCTCAACCTCGGCACCTTTCTCACGGGCATTATCCATCATCATAAGATCAAATTCACTGCGCAATACCTGATACGTGATAGAACTTTCGTGGGGATCGTGTAAGTGAAAATAAAATGGCGCAGAGCCTTTTCCCGACCCGCTGAAAAACTGAACGCTGTACTTTTTGACAAACTCACTTTTTTTCAGCTTATCCAGCAGCCCCAGCCGCTTGAATGACCAGTAAGTACCCGGCATCAGGGACTCGCCAATCTGAAACCTGGGAAACTCCTCCCGCTCCAGCAACAACACGCGGTGCCCATATTCAGCGACAAGCGCAGCTGTAGTGCTTCCCGCAGGTCCCCCACCAATGATAATGACATCGTAATGATCTGAAATCATAAAATAAATCCTAAAGGTTTGTCAGTTGTTTTGTTCGCCCCGCTCTATATTCCTCTTTAGCCTTCTCTGCGAGTGCAGCCAGCACATCGGGAGATTTTGCCAGCGTTTCATCCCACTGGATATCTGCCTCTATATCTTTTAGCAGTTCCTCAACTCGTCCACCCTGCGCTTCGGCGATACTTCGAAGTGCTAACAGAAGGGCTGAAGTATTACCGTCCTTCTCGTATTCTTCCAAGGATGCTTGGAGATAGGCAATCGCCTCCTCACGGTCAGAAAGTTCTTCAATTAAGTAATCGCGGTACTTTCTCATTTTTCTCATTTCCGAAACTCCTTGTATTCTCTCCAATAGGCTTTTGCCTGTTCAATATCTCTAACTTGCGAGGATTTATCTCCGCCGCAAAGGAGGAGAATAATGGTATTATCTACTTCTCCAAAATAGACTCGATAACCTGGGCCAACTTGGAGACGGAGTTCAAATACTCCGTCTCCAACGGATCTGTAATCGCCTAAATTACCAGTTTCAAGGCGGTCAAGTCGAACTTGAATCTGTTTTCGCGCTCTTCGATCTCGAAGTGATTTCAACCATTCAGTGAAAGGCTCCCGACCATTTGAGGCACGGTAGATTTGTATCTCTCTTCGCTGTGCAATATGCATTATTGTGGTTGCTTTTTAACGATGATCAGTAAACCGTCTCGCTTTCAACTCAAATCTCGGCAAGGTATTACCCGGTACTATCTGAACGCCAGCGCGTATGCCCAGAATATGTCGCACCTCTCTACCTATCGCATCGGAAATTGAACCCGGTTCTCCACCATTTAACTCAATACGAATTTGCATATCATCCATTTCGCCTTGTCGGTAGATATCCACTGCAAACTCTGTCACTTCGGAAAACTTCCGTACGATATTTTCAATCGCGCTGGGATAAAAATTGACGCCGCGAATAATCAACGCATCATCGATACGTCCAATCACGCCCCCTTCGAGACGCGAAAAACTCGAACCGCAATCACAGATTCCCGCATGCAGCTTTACGCGATCTCCCGTGCGATAGCGAATAACGGGCATGCCAGTGCGTCCCAAATTGGTAAGCACCAACTCCCCCTCTCTCGCTTGCTCGCCCGTATCGGGATCGATCACTTCGCAAATAAATTCAGATTCGTTTATATGCATGCCATCTCGAAACGCACACTCAAATCCCCACGCACCCACTTCAGTCGCCCCTGCGTGGTCATAACAACGCGCTCCCCAAGCCTCCTCAATGCGCTGTCTGGTCGCAGGCAATCCCGCACCGGGTTCGCCTGCGTGAATCGCAGTCCGAACACTTCCACCTGCAATATCAATGCCTTCTGCCTCAGCCACCTCTGCCAGATGCAGAGCATATGTCGGCGTACAGATCAGAACAGTAACCCGATGATCCTGAATCGCTTGCAAACGCTGAATCGACGACATGGAACCCCCAGAGATGGACATCGCACCCATTAAACGCGCGCTCTCATGCCCGGTCCAGAATCCGATAAAAGGGCCAAAGGAAAAGGCAAAAAACAGTCTGTCATTTGCCGTCACGCCCGCTCCGCGATACACATAAGTCCAGCAACGCGCAAACCAATCCCAACTCTCTGCCGTATCCAACCAGTTCAAAGGCTCTCCCGTAGTCCCCGATGTTTGATGGACGCGAATATAGTGATCTGGCGGAAAAGTCACATTGCTGCCATAAGGGGGATACGCCATCTGGTCAGCCGATAATTCAGCTTTAGTCGTGAAGGGCAACCGCCTGTAATCATCGCGCGTCTGAATATCCTCGGGTCGATAAATACCCACCCGGTTCAACTTATTGCGATAAAAATCATTGCCATTCAGCACTGAAGACAGCATACCTCGCAACCGCTTCAACTGCCGCTGCCAGAGCGCATTTCGGTCTGTGGTCAAGTCGGGCATAGTTCAAATATTGACTTCAAAAGCGCAATACAGGCCAAATGGATTGGCCGGAATAACTGAGGTGGGAGCGCCAAGGCTACCCTGCGTTTCGTATTCCCGATTGGTTAAATTTTTCGCATTAATCCGAAATTTCATCTGCTTGTACGTATAAGACGCGGATGCATCCAGCGTCAATACATTCCCAATTTGAAATTGATTGTCTGCGGCAATAAACTGGTTGGTGACATAGCGCGCGCCAATCCCAAATTCCAACCCGTTGTCAAATCCCCTCGCTGTCCACACATTGAAAATATGGCGTGGCGAAAAAGCCGCCCTATTTCCCGAACGATCCATAAGCTGGTATGTAATACCCGTCTGCGTAAACACGGGAACAAACTCGGCAAAACGTGTGAGTGTGGCATTGGAAAATGAGTAGGACAAAAATGTGTGCCAATTTCTCACGGGGCGCACCATCATCTCCAGCTCGACACCGCGAGACCGTTGATCGCCATCTTGCTGTGTGACACCTGTCGCATCGGGGATTCCGATGTTGTCTTTTGCCAAATGATAAACGGCAAAACTCGCGTGCAGGCGGTCGTCCAACAAGTATTTTTTCGCGCCCACTTCCATCTGAAAACTCTCTTCGGTCTCTCGCGGGCCTGCGACCAGGCTCGAAGGAGGCGCAAATGCTTTACCCACATTGGCGTAAAACGAGAGATCCTCCTTAAGCGAAAACACCATACCTGCCATAGGACTCAGTTTGTTGTAATTGCGAGACGTGGAAGTCATGGGATCATCGTAATCAATGCGGTCATATCGCACACCTACAAATGCCTCATAGCATGGACAAAAGACAATGCGATTCACGACATAAGGCGCGACAACGAGACTTTTTGAATCCGCCCCCTGCGATTGCCCTGGAATAATAAAAAATGGCTGGCTCGCAGTTTCCACGGGGGTGAACACGTCGATATTGGGCAAAGCAGCCACATCTAAGGTAAATTTGTCTTTCCACTGCATCAATTCCAGTCCGGTAAGCAGCGTGTGTTCTACGTGTCCCGTGCGGAATGTAGATAAAAACTCAAACTGATTGCCCAACACTTTCTGACGGTCATCCAAAAGAACGAGTGATCGCAAAATATCCAGACTCCCCTGAGCATTGGGAAAAACGCCGCTGAACAACGTACCCTGAGATATCCATGAAAAATCGGTATAATAGAACTTGTTGCGAAGCGTGACCTGTCGCGACAAGCGAGAGTGAAGATCGACGCGCGCCCGATAAATATCTTGATCGGACGCATCAAAAGGCGATTGATACGATTGTGTGCGCGGCACATCTGCGACCACCCCATTAATAATGGGAAGGCCCGCATCCGATTTGTACCTGCTGGTGACATATTCGAAATTGGCGGTCACTGTGGTTTTGTCACTGGGCCGCCACGTCGCCGCGGGATTCACAGCCCACAAACCGCTGTCTTTATCGTCTCGATAGCTATCAGACACCTGCCGTAGTGCATTGACGCGCAAGGCAATACCCTGATCGACATCCGCCCAATTTGCATCTACTGTTCCGCGCCCCGTCTTGTACGGACCGTAAGAACCTCCGATCTGGAGCGCATTTGTAAAAATCGGTTGTTTGCGACTCAGATTTACCGATCCAGAAAGCGGATTGCCGCCGTATAAAAATGCCCCCGGACCCTTGAGCACCTCCACGCGCTCCAGATTGTAGAGATTGTAAAACGTGGCTTCCGGCTCCGATGCGCCATCGGTGAGCACCAGCCCGCTGGAAAGAGAATCAAATCCGCGAATGACAAAGAAATCCGTAACGCCAAATACAGTCTGGATATTGACCCCGCTCACATTTCGCAGTGCATCCCCCAAAACCACGCCGCTTTGATGTTGAAATAATCCGTGATTGACTACACCGATACTCGCCGGCGTCAAGCGGATCGGAACGGGAATCTTCGTCGCGATCGTGCTCACGGTAGGCACTTTTTCCTTGCTCTCCGTCACCACAATCTCTTCCCCCGCATAAACGGGCAGTTCTTCCTTCTTCTCTTCCTCTTCTGTATTCTGCGCAAAAATAAGATTACCCATCATGCTCAAAACACAGACAAAAATCAAAAGCTGTCGAAAATAACGCATTGCGGCTTCTCCAATTGTCAGATCTCAGTCCCCCGGCCTTTTCCGACTATTATTCGCTCTCCGTATCCGCAGGTTTCGCCTGCGTACCCGATACATCCATGCATACAATCCTGTGCATATCGCGCACAAAAATTTTCCCATTAGCAAGTGTTGGTGGTGTCCAGCATTTGCCCGACAGCACTTGCGCGCTGGCCTTTTCCCGAAACTCTGTGGGCGATACATCTGCCAAAGCGAGTTTGCCTTTATCGCTCAAAATGATCAACCGTCCATCGGCATAAATAAGAGACCCCTTACCATATCCACGGCGTCTCCACTGTTCTTTGCCAGTCTTTGCCTCAATACATTTCAAAATTGCATTGTCAAAACCGTAGATATAGTCGCCGATCAGGAGCGATGTGCCAAAATGGTTTTTCATGCCGCGGCTTTCCCAAACCTTTTTAACGCTCAAACCATCTCCCTGTGGTTCAATTTGCAACAGGGCTGCGCCGTGGTCATAACCCGAAGAAATAAAGATGTGATCTGGAGGCACTAAAATTGGCGTGGCAATATTCAGATCATAAGATGTGGACCAGGGCAATCGCCAGTAGAGCGAACCATCCGTGGGAGAAAGCCCCACCGCGGCTTCGCCCGAAACAAAAACCACCTGGCGAATACCCGCAATATCTACAGCAATAGGCGATGAATAAGAAACAATATCGTTTTGAGACGCCCACTTGACAGCGCCATTGGTCTTATCCAAAGCGATAAACGTCCCTTGCCGTGTGCCCACCTCTAAAAGCAACAAATCGCCTTCCACCAGCGGCGACGTCGAAAAACCGAATTTTGGCACGCGACTGCCCAACCCATCGTAAAGATCGACCAGCCAGAGTTTTTTCCCATCTTTTGCATTGAGCGCGTACAACCAGCCCTCGGCACTGAGCACAAAAACCCGATCACCATCTACAGTAGGCTGAGAACGGGGACCGTTCCCACCTTGACGCTCATAGTATTTGGCACCGGTCCTGAAACGCCAGATTTCCTCGCCCGTTTTTTCATTCAGACAAATGACAAATTCGTCCTCCCCGGCAGAAAACATCGTATAAACCCGCCCATCTGCGACCGAGATACCGGAAAATCCCTCACCGAGTTCTTTTTCCCACACAACCGCTGGTCCATCTTTTGCCCAGATTGTCAACAACCCCGTTTCAGATGAAATACCCGTCCGATTGGGACCCAGCCATTGGGGCCAATCCGCGTGTGCGGAAGAAAAGCAAAGCACAACAGCGAGTAAGAAATAATGCCTGTATTTCATAAATCCTCCATAGTTAGTGGTAGTGATCGCTCATGTATAGCGCGAATTGCGATATTTTTCGTGATAAAATTCGGGAAGCAACTGATCGACGCGCAAAAGTCCCTCCCGGCTCAGAGTGATACTCTGCGAATCGAAATCCAGCATCTCGTATTCCCTGAGCTTCTGATAGGCATCACCAAATTGCTGCAAAATATTGACGCCAAATTTATCCTGAAAATACGCTGTCTCAATCCGCCCGAGCTTGAGTTGCAAAATCATCTCTCTGATCAGTTGCTCTTCTTTTGTCGGCACAAAAGAGCGATTGATCGGAAGCTGCCCTTTTCCAACAGTTTCGATATAGGGATCCCAATGCGTCTGGTTTTGAAAGTGCATGCCACCCACATGGGAAAAAGAAGCCACACCCGTACCGATGAGATCCGCGCTCCGCCACAGAGCATCTCGATAGACGAATTTGTTCAGACGACCTTTTTTCACCAGCGTATAAGCACTCGATGTTTCATAACCCGCTCTGGCAAACTCTTCAATCGCGTAATTGTGCCAGGCGCGCTTGGTAGGCCAATCTGCGACCTGCAAACCTCCTCCATCGCGTATCGATTTTGAATACGTCGTATTAAACGGCAATTCCATCTGATAAATAGTGACGCTGTCCGCGTCGAGATCAATGGTGCCCTGCACCGTATCTCGCCATGTCTCCCACGTCTCCCCGACCATACCGGAGATTAAATCTACATTGACCTGTGCAAATTCCTGCGCCTTGACCCACGGCATAGCCCTGTAAATTTCTTTGCTGACGTGCGCGCGACCATTCTCCTGCAAAATATCGTCGTTTAAGTTCTCCAAACCCAGGCTCAAGCGCGTGACGCCAATTTCCCGAATAGCCTCAACTTTGGACTGTGAAAGCGTACCAGGCTCACACTCAAATGCCACCTCTTCCGCATCATCCCACGGCATCACAGCCTTGACCCTGTCAACCAGAGCCTTTAAGTGTTTGACACTGATATAAGACGGCGTACCACCACCAAAATAAACAAAGTGCAATTTTCGACCTGCAATACGGGGCAAGGTACTATACGTTTCCACCTCTTTTGCCAGAGCATCTAAATACGTTTGAATTTCAGCACTATTGCGATCTGTATAAACCCGAAAATAACAGAACTTGCACCGCTTTCGACAAAATGGAATATGCATGTAAAGGCCCAGCGATATTTCTCTATCCCCCGAATCGGATGTGTGCAACATCTCTTCAATCTCTGCTGTATTTTCATCGCGCCAGAAAGAGTAAGGCGGATAATTGGAAACAAATACGCTACCAACATCTGTTTCCTTCCACACTTTGCGGGTTGTCGCTGGCTCTGGAATCTGGATTTGCTCGCTCATTCTTCCGCCTTTCCAAAACAATATAACGTGCCATCTGTTGTGCCAATAATCAGCCGGTCGCGCGCCACACTGGGCGAGGCAACAAATTCCGATCCGGTCACAAATTCCCAACCGAGTTCACCGGTCTCGATATTTAATGCCACGATTTTGCCCCCCGTCGTCCCTGCAAAAACGCGATCACCCACCACAACGGGAGATGCTTCAAATCGGGAGCGGGACATGTAAGTCCACAAAACATCGCCCGTATTGGGATCAAGCGCGTGAACCATTTTGTCGCGCCCTGCAACAATAACCCGCTCAGAGGTTACGGATGGCGATGCAAAATAGGGCAATTTGCGTTGCGGATGTTCGTATCGCCAGGCAATTTCTTTTGCCATTAAGTCAATGCACAAAACCTGGCTCTCATAAGTCCCCACATAAGCGCGCGCCTGATGCACAGCTGCGCTGGCACCCACATAAGCACCGAGTTCAATTTGCGATTGCTCTTTTCCGCTGGCAATATCGATAACGCGCAAAAGACCATCACAGCCCGCGATGAGTGTGTGAGTTTGTGCAATAGCCGGCATGCCGTGAACATAACCATCCGTTTCTATCTTCCACAATAACGACCCGTCGTCCGGCGCGAGGCAGTATAAAAACTGGTCATAAGACCCAAACAGGATGCGCCCCCCAGTTGCATTTGCCGACGAGATAATCTCCCCATCCGTTTGAAACGTCCACAGAGCGTTACCTGTTTGTGCATCAACAGCGTGAAAAACGCCATTGCCATCACCGAAAAACACGGTTTTTTCAAAAACCAGTGGTGACGACTTGATCTCACCCGTAGCCATATACGTCCATTTGATCGCACCACTATCAAAATCAAAAGCATACAGCTTTTCATCCAACCCGCCCACATACACCGCGTCTTGCCAAATTGCGGCGGTGGATTCAATCCCTATTTCGACCTGTGCCGTCCACAACACATCCAGTTCAGCGGGCAGGCTACTATTTGCAACACCCGTAGATTGTGCATCCCCGCGAAAGCGATTCCATTCTTCTGCATGGACGGGAATAAAAAATAAATAAAAAACAAGAAAAAAAAGAAGCACTCTCATTGCGGATCAATACACAGATTCGTAAAGGGCGAGAAAATCATCTTCATCCACGGGTCTCGGATTAAAGGTACCCGTCCATTGTTCGGTCGCATCTCTTGCCAGCATTGGAAGGCAGTCATGTGCTACACCGAGGTCGCGCAATCGAGAAGGCAGATTTGCACATTCTTTTAGAAAAACGACCTTCTCGACGAGTTCATCAACATCCGCTCCAAGTCCACGATAGCGCGTACTTTCGGTTTCTCCATTGAATTGGACGACAGCGGGCAGCATAAGTGCCACAGCGACACCATGTACAATACCAAAATGCGCGGTCAATGGATTGGCACACGCATGTGCTGCACCCAACATGGCGTTCTCAACAGCCGCGCCAGCAAAGTGCGCCCCCAAAAGCATTTTCCCTCTCGTCTCGCTATTGGCAGCATCCTTCAGTACGCTTTCAAAACTCGATGAAAGCAATTGCCACGCCTTTTGTGCGAACATCATAGAAATGGCAGTGCGGCGCGTACAAACATAACTTTCAATGGCGTGTGCAATGGCATCTATACCCGCTGCTGCTGCGACATCTTTCGGCACACTTTCGACCAGCGACGGATCGAGAATAACACTTCGAAATCGCGCTTTCAGGTCGCCACAGGCCATCTTGACATGTGTTTTTGCATCGGAAATAAGCGCGTAGGACTGTGCTTCGCTCCCAGTGCCTGCAGTCGTTGGAATCCCAATAGAGGGCAACATGGGTTTTGCCGCATGGCCCATACCCCGATAATCTTCCATCTGTCCGCCGTTTGTCAGGATAAAATTGATCCCCTTAGCGCAATCCATCGCGCTTCCCCCACCCATACCGACGATCAAATCAATATTTCCCTGTGCTTTTGCAAACGTGACACCGGTCCCAATATGCGCGGTCGTGGGATTTTCACCTACACTATCAAATACAAAAAAATCCAGGGAAGCGCGCCGAAGCACCACAATCGCACGGTCTGCAAGCCCGGCACTTACAATCCCTGGATCGGTTACAAAAAGAATGCGGCTTCCACCCAATTCTTTTGATAATTCCCCCAACTGCGCGAGTGTGCCCTCCCCAAACACCACGCGCGTAGTGGGATAAAAATCAAATGCTTTCATCTCCTATGCCTGTTTCGCCCATTGCAGCGCGCGCTGCCGGTACAGGTGTTCGAACAAATTGCCCTCGTGTGGTTGATCCCATGAAATCTGATGCGTGGGAATCGCCCCCACATTGAGTCTTTCTACATGGGGCGAATTGAGCAATTTATCGATAAATGCACGGTCTTCTGTTATTGCTGTCACCACGAGACTCGGTCCGATCTTATCCAAAATTTCCGACTGCGAGACTTCGACCACGCTCGCGTAGGGGAATAAATATTCCGTATTTGCAAGAGGATGTTCAAAATCGTCACACCGGACAACCGTGGGGTTTAAGAATTTCAATCCATCGATCTCGACCAACCGATCACCGCGCAATTTCTCGGTCAAATCTTCGGCTCCTGGAGTTTTCAGATGGATGTCTATCGCTGTCGAAATTTGATCGGCGAATGTGGGATTGGTAAATGCCGCGATCTGCGCCTCCGGATCATCCAGAGGTCTCCCGACAATTTTTGCCAATCGCTCTGCGAGTGCTTCGGCAATTTCTCGACCATGCGCGGGAACCCAAACGCCCGACGCATTGATACAAGAGCGACCGCCATTTGCAGTAATTGAAGCAACGGCGATATCGAGACAGTCTTCCCAGCGATCTATCATATCTTCACCAATAATGACCTTACTCTGCCCAGGCCCATGAATTTCCACGCGGGGATCGCCCAGCCAGGGGGCGACCGTCGCCCCGCCCCCAAAGAGCATGGAGCGACCACATCGAATCAAAATTTCAGTAGCACCACCGTGATCCGTCGGATAGAACCCAAACGCTTCTGGCGGGCACCCCGCTTCTATAAACGCCTGTGCAATTCGGAAAGGCGTCCAGGGCTCTTCGCGCCCGGGTTTTAAAACAAGGGGCACTTTGAGCGGGATGGATGGAACCCACAGCGCGTGTACCCCTGGCGAATTGCTCGGCAATATAGCTCCGAGTGCATCGGCCTGACAAATATAGCTGAGAGAGCGACCATCCTGGTTGTGCCAGCCCTCATCGAGAACAGCGAGATCTAACCCGCGCGTGAGACCTCCTAAAATAGCTTCGATCTCCGTACACACGAGTTGAATCTTCTCCATATTCGCACGGCAGAGCGCTTCGGGCATACCCGTTGTGCCAGAAACCTGTTTGACATAATCATCGGGCGTCTGGATATGGTCACCAATTGGCAAATCAGCTTCTGCAAATAAGCGCGCAGCTTCGCGGGTTATGCCCACGAGTTCGGATACACTCAGCCTGTCGAGCACCTGTTTGTTCGCCGTCGCTGCATTTAAGTCCTTAGCGACCAACCCCCGGTTTGCCTGACTGACCCGAACGAGCGGTTCGCCAGTTTGAATATGCGACACTTCCTGAACGCTCAAGCTCGTGTACGGTTCCCCCGCGCGTAAAATGGGTAAGTGAATCATGTATTTCGCCTCTCTACAACATTCAGAAAAGAAATTTGATAACCGTTAAATCATCTCCAGGTGCGGCTTTAACTCGCGTTTAGCATAGAAAATTAGCTTTTCTTTCCAGTAAAAGCAAGCACAATGAGATATATGAGTATTTTCATATTGACTCTAAAACACTCATGAGTATATTAAGATATAGTCTAAAATACTCACGACATGCGAAAAAGGTGATGAATATGGAACCTCGCTACATCTTAGACCATATCGAATCAGATATCACGAACAGGATGATATTCGTCGGCGGCCCTCGACAGGTTGGAAAAACAACACTCGCAATCTCCCTGCTGGGGCAAGATCAGAATGAGTCATCACCCGCCTACCTGAATTGGGATGTACTCGCCGATCGCGCGAATATTCTGGCGGGAAGACTCCCTTCTGGACAAACCCGCATTATTTTCGATGAAATTCACAAGTACGCGCAATGGCGAAATCTAATGAAGGGACTATTCGACAAAAACAAGACATCCGTTTCTTTTATTGTCACTGGCTCGGCACGGCTGGATTACTACCGCAAAGGCGGCGACTCCTTGCAAGGGCGGTATCACTACTACCGCCTGCATCCCTTCACCCTGATGGAATGCGGACAAAAGTCTGATAACGCGCTCGTGGCGCAATTGCTCAGATTTGGCGGTTTTCCCGAGCCTCTTCTCAAGGGGGAGGCGCGATTTCACCGCAGATGGCTACGCGAGCATTCCGCAAGAGTCATCTATGAAGACCTCCGAGACCTGGAAAATGTACGAGAAATATCCATGCTGGACCTGCTACTGTCTCACTTACCCGCCTGCGTGGGATCTCCGCTTTCGGTCAACAGCCTCAGCAAACTATTACAAGTGGCTTACGAAACCGTCGAACGCTGGCTTTCGATTTTTGAAAGACTGTACCTGTGCTACCGCATCCCACCATTTGGTGCGAAAAGGATCAGAGCTGTGCGCAAGGAGAAAAAACTGTATTTCTGGGACTGGTCGCGCGTAGCAGACCCAGGTGCCCGTTTTGAGAACATGGTGGCCGGACACTTGCTGAAATACTGCCACTACGTCGAAGATACAGAAGGATATGACATGGAATTGCGCTTTATCCGAGATACCGACAAGCGCGAGGTAGATTTTGTCGTTCTCCGCGACGGCTATGCGGAATTTGCCGTTGAGTGCAAAACTGGCGAGCGCGGTACTTCTCCCACCTGTCGATACTTCAGAGAGCGAACAGATATTCCGCGATTTTACCAGGTACATCTGGGCACAAAGGATTTTGGCAATGCAACAGACAACACGCGCGTGCTGCCATTTTCTACTTTCTGCCATGAGTTGGGGTTACCCTGATAGGATAAACGATCCGCCCAATTTAATACACCCCAACGACGACTGATTCCTGCAATTCGGAGAACAGCCCCAGGTTTCTCACGCCATCCCAGGGGTAAGCCTCAATGGGTTTGGCGCGTTCGGCCTCATCGCGTTCGAGAAAGCGGGGCATAAAAAATTCTTTTGTGAGCGTCGTCAGCATCACGCGCCCGACTTCGTCGTAATCGACCTCTTCATCGGGATTATTTGGATTCACCAGTTCTATAAACGCGCGGGGCACGGGCGGATAATACGTAATCGCGTAGTTATCTCCGGGTTCGAGCGGTTTGGAATAAGCCAGTCCCATCAGGGTATTGCCGTAGGTAGGAACAAAATCGATGCCCGGGATAAGCTCTTCTCTCGCAAACCGATTAAATTGTGCATTCATCTCTGTACCGCCGCAAAAAATGCCGCTGATCCCGGCTTTTTGCAGGGAAATTTTTTCGCACAATTCTTCGAGGAGCTTAGGAGTCGTGAACATGCACTTCACATTATCGTTCGCGCGCAAAATAGTGAGCGCCTGATCGATAACATGCGCTTTGTAAAGCTCCAATTCCTGGAGCGCGCCGCGCGTGATCAGCTTGTTGACCCATCGGGGATCGAGATCCACGAGAAAACAAATTCCACCGCGAATCTGACAGAGATATTCCACAGCCAGACGCAATCGCCGGGGACCTGTTGGTCCCAGCATCAACCAGTCTGCACCTTTTGGAAATGTTTCTTCAGAAAGGTGCTCGCTGAACATTTCGTAGTCGATCTGAAAATCATTTTGGCTGATCCGATATTTGGGAACACCGGTTGAGCCACCCGTCTCAAAGACATAAGTCCGCTGTGCCTCACTCCCCCTGGGGATCCATCGCCGCACGGGTCCCCCACGCAACCATTCGTCCTGGAAATGCCCGAGATATTTCAAGTCACTGTATCCACCGATCTCCCGCCGAGGATCAAAATCCAATTCCTCTGCAAATTCCAGCCAGAAAGGACATCCCGTACCGGGATTAAAATGCCAGGCGACCATATCTCGCACATGGGCATCGAGGGTATCGCGCGCTTCTTTGATCTTATCAGCAAAAGATGTTGCCAACACTTCCATATTGTAATGACCTCTTCTATTTGCCCTTAATTGCATATAACGTATTGCGCGTGCCAATATAGAGCATGCCATCTTTTGCAATAGGCGTGGTATATACGGCGCTGCCCATATTGATTTCGTTGATCAATTCAAACTCGGTTCCGGCTTTCAAAATCGCCACATCGCCATCTTCATCTCCAATGTACACCTTCCCATCAGCCACAAAAGGCGATCCCCATATCGCGGCAAATGTGTCGTATTTCCAGTGCTGTGTGCCAGTTTTCAGATCGAGACAATAGACAAACCCACTCAGATCTGCTGCATAGAGCAGGCCATCGCTGATGCCCACCGTAGAAATAGTTCGGTTGTAATTTTCATTGCCAAAGTGCCACACCGCATGGCTTCCCGTCACATCACCTGTACCCGTCGCGTCAATAGCCCACAAATGACCAATACCCTCACCGTGTTCGGGATCTTGCCCAACACCGATAAAAACCTTGTTATCGTAAATAACGGGAGTGGAAATAATCGCATTGCGCGTACCGCGTCCGCCCAACTCCCATACAGAATCTTTTGGATTGCAGTCAAATTTCCAGATCAAGTCCCCGGTCTCGGGTTCCACCGAATAAACCCAGCCATCGCCCCCAGGGCAGATCACCTGCGGCTTGCCATTGATAACGCCATAAGCGGGATTGGACCACTGCCCGTGCAAGATACTTTCACCCGGATAGGCTTTTTCCCATACCAGTTCCCCCGTATTGAGATCGACCGCAATAAAGCTGGGCGACAGAGGCGACGGAATGGCGACGTGACCTTCATCAACACCATTGGCGGTGATGACAAACAGCAGATTGCCCGCCCCCACGGGCGAACAGGTCGCCAAATTGTGAGGGAACACATCCAGTTCTTCCATCATGTCGTATTCCCAGATAATATCCACACCGATGTCGCTTGTATCCTCTTCCCCTGTGTACGGACCATCATTTTCCCCATCCAAAAAACCCTCTGTATCCGCGCACACCACGCGACATTGATTCGAGATATAATACATCCGATCTCCGCGAATATAAGGCGTGGAGCAAATGCCCTGTTGTGGCCAGTCATTGACGCGCCCCGCGGGCAGCTTGGGATGCGCTGCTTGCCAGAGAAATTTTCCATCGGATTCCTGAAAAGCCATGATCACGCCCTTGTCACCCGTGATTTTGGGGTTGCGCTCGATCTGATTATTTGTCCCCATAAATATTTTGCCCCCGATCCTGATGGGGCCAGCGTAAGACTGCGCGCCGAGGGCTGCTTTCCAGGCGATATTTTCCCCTGTTTCTGTATTCCAACTCGTCGGCAAATTCTTCGCGTCTGACACGAGGTTGCGATCCGGGGTAAATCCCCACATGGTCTCTTCGGCAATACCAGCCGATACAATCAAACCAGCGATGACACATCCGCTTAAAAATCTTTTCAATTTCATTTTATTCCTTTATATGTAAGGGTTTATGAAGATTACCACATTTTCACATTATCGTAGTAAATCGTGGCGGGTGAATAGCCGTAAAGGGCAGGGCTGCCTTCTTCTATAGGCAGGGGATCCTCTACTTCAATACTCCACGCATCGGGTTCGGTATGACCTTTTTCCCAAACTTTACCCCGAACAATAGCTTTACCGCCTTCGATATCAACTCTCATTTTCATGGTGTACCACACGCCCATGTCCCAGTGGAAATCGATGCGTTTTGCCATGCGCAAATCCGACGACCACGACCGAACTTCGAGGCGCTGGTGAATGCCCTGAAGGTCGAGAATATAGCGATGCGCGATGAGACCCATATCGGGACGACGACGTTTGTTTTGCGTACCCATAAGATCGGCTTGAATAGTATAACCACTGAGTTTGTACGGCGCCACATAGAGATTTGAACGATCTAAGCCGCGTGCAGCCGGCGGTTTTGCCAGGACCTTGTTGCCATCTTTTTCCTCCACCGCAAAACCCCTGCCTCCCCACACCCAGTGCAATGGATTTGTGCCAACTTCGACATTTTCAAAATCTTCTGTCCAGGGCACATCGGGCACCACGCGCACCCATGTCTGTCGGGTTAATTCACCCAGTTTGGCCGTGATCCAACCGCCCTGTCCCGGTCGGGATGGTACAAACTGATTATTCTTTATTTCTCCAGCCAGGCCGTTCAACAACCACTCGGCGTCGGCATTGCCGATCAAGCGCCCCTTCTCATCATAAGCCTCTGCCCGCAGGGGCAACACCTCGCCCTGTTGTATAGTAGCCTCAGCCGGAATAGATAGAATAGATGCGGGTTTTGCACCAGCGGGCGCGCTTTCGTGCTTTGTCTGAGGAGAAGGTGTTACTTCAAATCGCGCGTTTTTATCACCCAGACAAAATAACCCGGCTTCGGTCGCAAAATAGATACGACGATACGCAACAGCGACCGACCCATAGATCTCGGCATGTCCGCCCTCGGGCATTGCGATTTTCTTTTTGTCGAGAACTTCCGCGCCCATATTGTTCGTTTTGAGAATCTGGAAGCCGCCATTGACTTCAGTAACATAGAGTTTGCCATCGGCCCATGTCGGCGATCCCTTGCCCACAGTGCCGATATTTTGCTCCCAATATTGCTTCCCCGTCCTGGCGTCCAAACAATGCACATTGGCCGAATTATCTATAACATAGACGCGCCCATCGTGGACTGCTGGCGAAGCATAGCCCGCGGTCATACCGTCTTGTCGCCAGATTTCTTTGCCCGTGCTCGCATCCAAACACGCAACGCGACCCAGGGCGGTATTATCGACATTTTCTTCGCTGTGTGTGACAAAAACGCGATTATCAGCCACGACAGGCGAGGTGTTGATGCCGCGCTTACTGAATGGAAAACCCCATACTTTTTCACCCGTTGCGACTTTAAAGGCAAAAATGCCGCCATTGCCATTGCCGGCAACCAACACGCGCTGCCCATCAATTGTCGTGACAACAGGCGTAGAGTAAACGGTTAAATCGACCTGCCCACCGCCGCCTGGACGAGCCATCCACGCGGTTTCACCCGTGTGTTTATTAAAGGCAACATACCGATGAGAAGGCGGTACACCAGCCCATCCGCGATTGCCCATGCTGATGATGACCAGATCGCCATCGACAACGGGCGTGTGCAATCGCCCGCCATAACCGGAGAATCGGTTAAATTCTTCGGTTAGAGACCGTTGCCACTGGACATAGCCATCGGTATCAAAACAGATCAATAACCCACTGACGAGATGGGCGTAAATATTACCGGTCTCGCCATCGGCCCCCAGGCTTGCCCATCCCAGACGATTGAAGGTTATGGTTGAGTGCCAGACATTGAACTTTTTTTCCCATAAGAGGTCGCCCGTTTCTGCATCAAAACACGCAATGTGCTCCTGCTCGGTTATGTCTTTGCCGGTTCGCCCGATAACATAGACCCGACCATTTACAATAATCGGTGTAGATCTGCCGATAAACTCGCGGCGCCAGATCAGATTTTCTCCATCAAGAGACCATGTAGAAATAAGCTCCGTCTCTGGCGAAGCGCCATTTTGCATAGGACCGCGCCAGTGCGTCCAATCAGATGCCTCAGAAATACTTCCCAAAAGAGAGATACAGAACAACAAAGCAAAAAAAATACGTATTTTCATCGGCTTTCCTTATTTTAATGCCCAATTGGGCGGTGAAAAAAGGTCGGTTTTTTTTCTAACATACATACCCCAGATCGTGCCTGGGCCAAAAACACATCAATCTCTTATGACGTTAATCATTCTCTTTCTGTTCCCTATTTCTAATTTCCGCTCTATAAATATAATTGATTTTGCAAGAGCGTGTCATAATTTGTAAATTAGATGCTGGTTGAAACTACAAAAGGAGTGTCCAATGGGGCTAACGGATGCAGAACGGAAATTCTACGACCAGAATGGATATGTGTTAAAAAAGGGATTGATCACTTCCGGAGAGATTTCCCATATCGAACGCGAAATTGCGGACTTGCACGAGCGAATGGCAAAAAACATGCCCGACAGAGTCGGAATCTCATGGGAAGAATTCGAGGATGGGCACGCGCCCAAACGCATCCGACAGTTGATGCACAGCGAAGTGGTCAGCACAGGGTTAAATCGCGCATTGCGCTGTGATGATATGTTGGATATTATAGAGACACTGATCGGGCCGAATATCTCACTGTATCACAGCAAGCTATTGATGAAAGCCGCACGCGATGGCACGGCAATACCCTGGCACCAGGATTACGCGTATTGGAAACGCGAAGACAATCGGCCTCTGATGGTAAATTGTCAACTCGCCATTGACGGGACAGACGATGAAAATGGCTGTATTCAATTTATCCCCGGCAGCCAGAAATGGGGTCTGCAAGAACACGAACGTGCACAAATGAGTTTTGGCGTATTTTTGCCGGGGCACTATCGCGAGCGAGAAGACGCGGTGCCCGTTCCGATGGAACCGGGTGATGGGGTATTTTTTAGCGCATTGACCATCCACGGATCGGGACCAAACACATCGCATCGAGATCGCCGCATGAATACCTTTGCCTATAATGTGACGGGCAATAGCGAGGGACAATGCCGCGAGGTTTTGCGCGGACGCGCACTGTAAAAAGCGCGAATAGACGAATAGACGAATAGACGAATGGCAATGAACACTGCCTTTGGGGGGATGGGCGGGGTTCGTTGATTCGTTGATTCGCTGAATTTTTTTAAGGAACACCGAATGGCAACACAAATACCAGATATTGAACGCGAAGCCGAACAATCCCCTCGCGGAGGCATTACGCCGCGGGCCATCGGATTGGGACTGCTCCTGGTGGTCCTGCTGGATGTGATAGCGGTCTATGTTCGATTTCATTATCACGGCTCGCGCATGGTGCTCTCGCACATTCCAATGGCCATGCTCATCGTATTTATTACCATGCTCATCGCGCTCGCGGTGGTGGGCAGACTTGCGCGATTCTCTCTTCAATCCGGGGAATGGCACACCATTTTGTCGATGGGCCTCGTGGGCGCAACCATGCCAATCTGGGCCAGTACGGGCTTTTTGATCGGATATATTTCTGCACCGTATTTCTATGCTACCGAAGACAACAACTGGGCTGAATTGCTGCACCCACATCTGCCCGATTTTTTAATTCCCACCAATGAGGGCAATGGAATAGCGTGGTTTTTTGAAGGCCGTCCCGAAGGCGCAGCCATCCCCTGGGATATATGGGTACTGCCGCTGTTCTGGTGGTTTATGGCTTTTACAGCTGCGTTTGTAGTACTGACCTGTATAGGCGTCATTTTCAGAAAACAGTGGGTGCAAAACGAACGCCTGGCATATCCGGCCATGGCTCCTCTAATCAATATGATGTCCGAACCAGGAGGCGACAAACGCGCATTGCCGGGCTTTATGTACAATCGCCTGTTCTGGATTGGCTTTATCCTGGCATTTGGCATGATCGCCTGGAATTGTATCAATTATTTCTTGCCAAATTTTCCGCGTTTTCCCATTCACGGGGGCAGGTGGCACATCATAGATCCACAATTTCCGCGCATTCGGGCATCGGTGGGTTTATTTTCCATTTTCTTCTCCTATTTTGCCAGTCTCGATGTGCTGCTCAGTTTGTGGGTATTCGATCTCCTTTTCATCGTCGAAGGCGGCTGGCTCAATAAATTGGGATATAAATCCATGGTCCCCGTTGCCTATCGCGGCGTGTACCAATGGCAGACGCGCGGCGCGTTCGTCGTACTGGTGATTTCGATGTTCTGGGTGGCGCGGCTGCATTTGCGAGATGTAATAATGAAAGCACTCGGCAAAGACGACACCGTGGATGACCGCGATGAACTATTGTCCTATCGCGCCGCCGTGGTCGGCGTGGTGGCGGGCCTCGCGTTTTTGTTTATCTGGATGATGCAGATGAACATGGACCCCATCATCAGTGCCCTGCTGCTGATGGCGTGTGTGTGTGGATATATTGGAATGGCAAAAATTTTGTCGGACACTGGCATGCCCTACACACAGATACCGGGGATTGCGTGGAATTATGTGGCACCCTTTTTTGGCAACGTCGGGATTCCATCCACCACACATGTGGCGTTTCGTTTTGCCAATTTGATTACGGGAAATGCCAAAGGCTTATTTTTGCCAGCGACTGCCCAGGTCGGCAAGTTGTCCGAGGGCATAACCGATAACCGCCGCAAGTTGATAGCCGCGCTTTACATCGCTTTTGCGGCAAGTTTTATAACGAGCATTTTTCTCACGTTGAAATTGGGTTATGACGAGGGCGCGTTTAATTTTAATGTCGGCGAGATTCCCAGAAGTGCTCGCAATTATTTTAGGAATGCCGCCAACGCGGTCAAGAATGCCGATAATCCGCCCTTTTACGTGGATAACCCCGAAAATCTGGCCTTTTTCGGCATAGGCGGTCTGGCGATGGTTGGCCTCATTTTTATGCGCCATCGGTTTGTGTGGTGGCCCCTGCACCCGGTGGGCCTTGCACTTTCGGGAACACCATTGATTCGCGCCAGCAGCTTCACCTTATTCATCGCCTGGCTGATTAAACTGGTGATGCTCAAAGTGGGCGGACCCTCTGTCTATCACAAATCGCGCCCCTTTTTCATCGGCTTGCTCGTCGGCTATGTCCTGGGCGTAGCCCTGTCAATGATGCTGGATGTGATCTGGTTCCCAGAAAGGGGTCACGCAGTGCATTTCCGCGCGGCTTAAAGAGCATCCGCAGATGGACGCAGATGGACGCAGATGGAAAATTCAAAATCATCTGTAGATGGGCAGCAACCGCAACACGAGCACACAACGGGGTGCAGCGAGTACGAACACAGAACAGGAGCCAAAATGGCAACGATTCACATACAATGTATCGGTGAGAAAGTGCTGGTTCCGCAAAGCGAACTCGAACTGCTGGTAAAACTGGCACAGCGCTACGAAGAGATTACTGTGCAAAGGCAGGAAGATGATGTGACAACAGAGGATCTCATGCGCCTCTCAGAAGAAAGCGGCGCATTTGACTTCTGGAAGAAGGAGGGAGAAGACATTTACTCCTTCAAGGATGGGGAACCAGTGTGACGCACCCAACGCTCTCGCGCGGTAATGTGGTTCTGGCGCGATTTCCATTTACCGATTTGACCGGCACCTCTCTTCGCCCCGCAGTGATCGTGTCTCAAGGGCAACTCGGAGACGACATAGTGCTCGTGGCAATTTCCAGCGTTGTACGCGGTACGCTTGCTCCCACCGACTACACCGTTGAGTCTAACCACCCGGAATTTAGCTTGACAGGCTTGCGCGTTACGTCCGTCATCCGGATGCACAAATTAGCTACAGTAGAACGATCAGTCATCATTCGTCGTCTCGGAAGTCTTGGTCCGCAATTACAAGCCGAAGTAGATAGATTACTCCGTGCGGTGCTGGCACTCTAAGACTGGCTGAAAGTTAAAATTATCTCTCCCCCTTCGCTGACCGCATTCATTCGTATTATCCGTGTCCATCTGTGTTAATCGGTGGTTGCATTTATTTTTTATAGGAGTGTATATCCATGATCTCTCAAGAACAAATCCGTTCACAACTGAATAACTGTTTATTGGAAGCTAAATTTGACCGCTGGACGAATCAATACCAAAAAGGGAAAGTGCGGGACATCTATCTGCTCGAAGACAAGCGCATTCTCATCACCACAGACCGCCAAAGCGCGTTTGATCACGTACTCGGTGCGATCCCCTTGAAGGGACAGGTCTTGAACAAAACTGCAAAATACTGGTTTGATCAGACCGCAGATATCGTGCCCAATCAGGTACTTGACGTACCAGACCCCAATGTGACGGTTGCGCGCGAACTCGATATGTTACCCGTCGAAATCGTCGTGCGACGATACTTGACCGGCAGTACGGACACCTCGGTGTGGACGAATTACAATAACGGTGTACGGAAATTCTGCGGCGTTGACTTGCCCGATGGCATGATAAAAAATCAGAAATTTGAGGAAGCGATTATTACGCCGACCACAAAAGCAGAAGATCACGACGAATCGATCTCGCCAGAGGAAATTGTCGAGCGCGGCCTGGTCGATGCAGACAGGTGGGCAGAAGTCGAGGAAGTGGCTCTGGAATTATTCGCCCGCGGCACAGAACTCGCTGCACAGCGCGGATTGATTCTCGTGGATACAAAATACGAAATGGGACTGGATCCTGAGGGCAATCTGACCGTCGCCGATGAGATTCACACGCCCGACTCCTCGCGCTACTGGATCCTGGACTCTTATGAAGACCTCCATGCGCGCGGCGAAGAACCCGAAAGCCTGGACAAAGAGTTTTTGCGCCTCTGGCTCGTGGATAAGGGAATTTCCGACGATAATATTCCCGAATTAGATGACGAAATTCGCACACAAGTCTCCGCGCGATACATCGACCTGTTCGAGCGCGTAACAGGCGAACCATTTGAAACCGAAGTGGATAATACGCCCATTCTCGAACGCATCGAAAAAAATATCGAGCCGTATTTTTAAGAAAAGCGATCAACAGTGGAAGATCTGATTAACAGTTTGCTCAAGAGTCTCGAAAGTGCCAGCGGTCGCAGCATTGGGATGGTAATGGCTGTGATCGGGGCACTAATCTGGTGGGGTGTTCATCTGATTCGCAAGCTCGGTCGCAAGATGCGCAATGACGTTAGTGTGTCTGAAAAACCCAGTGACTTCCAACGACCGCGAAAGCGTTTGTCTTTGCGCGAATATCACCGTTGAGTTTATGCATGAGTGATCGGGTTATACAACAGTGCGCTGTGATGAGCGATCGGGAACTTGTGCGCACACTGACAATTGACCGGGAAAATTTCCAGGGGAATTTTCTCGTTATTGCAGAAAGCGAACGAGAAAAACGCGCATTGTCCATAGAAAACTTTATCGACGATGTCCATCTGGCCCAGAATGATGAGGAAGGCGAGTCGTGTAGCATTGATCAGGCGCTGGCAAAAGTAGATTCGGATATTCCGCTCTGGTCGATACTCACGCTCACCAATTGCCTGGAGGACGCCTGGGTTATCCAGCGCGAATTCCGTCAATGGCTCGTTCACCACTATGTAGAAGAAGGTTACCTAACATCGTTCTTTTTTGATACCACAGAACAGTTGAAGTCAACGCTCAGGCGTTTTTTATCTCTCGAATTGTGGACGGTAGATGTATCGCATGACCTCAATACCTGGAAACCCATCTTTCAATCGCGATCCCCTGCGTTTTTGAACAAAATTATTTCGGAATTGGGCGACATTTCGCACACAGTCAAAACGCCCTTGTTTTCACAAGACCAAAAGGGTCAACTCGTCTTACTGGTGCATCCAGAATTTGAGAAGCAAGCGCAAGAGATCGTAGATAATAATCATACTAAAATTGAGCAACTCTACGATCGGGCTGAATATTTGGCCAAGACAAAAAATTCTGAACAGGAACTGAGGATTTACGACATCTTATCTGAATTGGTGCCCGATAATCTCGCTGTGCATTATAATCGAGGAAATGTTTTAATTGACCTGGAACGATTAGATGAAGCGGTTGAATCCCTGATTGAAGCCATTGTTCTCGGCCTTCCCGAAATTGGGGATAAAATTGATCTCAAACCGCGTCGAGGTAGCGGCGTTTCAGGCAATGTGAATCCACTGTTAAATCTCATGGCATTGTCTCGTGAAAATAATGAATCACTGCATTATCCCGACTATATTGATGATATTGAAATACTGCTACAGCACATTAGCGAACAGCTTCTGGAAAATACCCGCATTCTACACGGATTGGCCATCATTGCCGAACAAAAAAACGATATCGCGGCAGCCTGTCAGCACTACCGCGATATGCTCGCCATTGATCCTCAAAACAAAGTTGCCCAAACCCATCTTGCCTATTTGGAACAAATACAGTGAGAATGCTATAAGTTACGCCAACAGTGTGCGCTCTACTGCTTTGTGCCAACCCGCCAGCAATGCTTCGCGACGATCTTGCGACATCGCAGGCTCAAAGGTGCGTTGCGGTGGGTTAATATCGGCAAGCGCGTCAGCATTATCCCACACGCCCGTCGTCAATCCCGCCAGCATCCCCGCCCCCAATGCAGTCGTCTCCACGTACTTTGGACGAATCACTGGTACATTCAGAATATCCGCTTGAAACTGCATCAAAAAATCATTCACCACAGCCCCCCCATCCACGCGCAAACTCGTTACAGACTGCCCCGCATCGGCGACCATCGCATGGACGAGATCGGTGGACTGATAGGCAATAGACTCCAGAGCGGCGCGTGCTAACTGGGCGCGTCCAGTACCGCGCGTAAGCCCTACAATCGCGCCACGCGCATCCGCATCCCAGTGCGGCGCCCCCAGGCCGGTAAATGCGGGAACAAAATACACCCCCCCCGTATCGTCAATCGCCTGAGACCATGCCTCGGTCTCAGCGGCAGTATCAATAATCCCCAAACCGTCGCGCAGCCATTGAACCGTCGCCCCCGCGCTGAACACTGCACCTTCAAGCGCGTGGGATACGCGTCCAGAAGGCCCACACGCAAGCGTCGTCAACAAACCGTGCGCGGACGGCACCGCCCGATCACCTGTTTGAAAAAGTGTAAAACACCCCGTACCATACGTATTTTTAATATCGCCTGCCCGAACGCCGCGTTGCCCAAAAAGCGCGGCTTGCTGATCGCCCGCAATCCCCCCTATTGGAATACCCGCAGGCAAAATGCCAAAATTCACAGTAGTTCCAAAGTCGCCAGCCGATGATCGCACTTCGGGGAGTATGCCCGCTGGGATATCAAAAATCTCCAACAACTCGTCATCCCACTTTCTTCTGTGAATATTGTAAATCATCGTGCGCGAAGCATTGGTATAATCAGTCGCGTGAACAGCCCCCCCTGTGAGTTTGTACAACAAAAAACTATCTACAGTGCCAAAACACACCTCACCTTGTTCCGCACGCGCACGCAGACTATAGACGCGGTCGAGTAACCACGCAATCTTACTCGCCGAAAAATAAGCATCAATGACCAATCCCGTCTTTTCACGTACCATATCTTCGAGGCCATCTGCGCGATATTGGGCGCACAAATCCGCCGTACGTCGGCACTGCCAGACAATCGCGTCGTGTAAGGGGTCACCCGTACTCCTATCCCATAAAACAGTTGTCTCGCGCTGATTGGCAATGCCAATACCTTTTATTTCTACGGCATCTATAACCGCCTCTGTGATTGCTGCGTCAATAACTTTCAGTGTTGTATCCCATATCTCCGTTGCGTCGTGCGATACCCAGCCGGGACGCGGAAATATCTGCCGAAATTCCGAATATCCTCGCCCCAAAATTTCCCCTTGAGAATCCAACACCAACGCAGTTGTCCCCGTAGTACCCTGATCAATGCTCAAAATCATTTGCAATCTCCTGTATCAGCAGTCAGCCGATGTTTTTAGTGGTTTTTCCGGTGCTGTATGCCAGTGCTTTAAGACAATCTCGCCATTTTCGAGTATAGCATAGGTGTCGTATCTCATCCAATCGCCTAACACAACAAGTGTCCCGCCGTCCATCGGCTCAACACTCAGCGCGTGATAATGTCCACAAATCACAAAATCAAATCCCTCGGCAAATTTCTCTGCCGCGCTTTTAGTAAAATATAAAGGCAGATATGTTTTCTTTGTCTTCTGCGTCCCTTTTTCTATCCCAGCGTCCGAAGACCGCGACACAATACGCGCCAGATAAGCACCGATATCTGGATGTAACCACCGAAACAGGGCGATACACAGCGGATGATTCAAAATGCGCCGCCGCAACTCAAATTTCCAATTTTGCTGAAAAATATCGCCGTGTGTCACATACAAACGGCGATTCTGGTGTACGACGTCGCAAAAATGCCCGGGAAGCTCCACCCCCACCTGCTCGGATAAATAGTCTCCCAGCCAGCTATCGTGATTGCCAGGCAGATAAATGACGCGCGTTCCACTTTGAACAAGGTGATACAGTTCAAAGATCACACGCGCGCCATGTGCGGGAACGACGGACCGATATTCAAACCAAAAATCGAAAAGATCACCCACAATATACAAACACTCGGCATCTTTCCGAATAGCGCGTAGAAAATCGATCAGCGCGTTTTCACGAACGCGCGGTGGACGGATATATTTGCCCCCACCTATATGCGCGTCAGAAATAAAATAAACTTTGTCTTTTTTCATGATTCAGAATCGGGAATTCGTTTATCCGCCCCTTCGCGCTCTAATCCGAGTTCATCCCAGAATCGAGAAGGCGCCATATTTCGGCCTGGACGATGACGCACGCAAGAAAGCGTGAGACGATCCATTGCGCGGGTGATCCCCACATACAACAACCTGCGCTGTTCCGCTAAATCTGCGCTATTCAGGGCGCGTGCATTGGGCAAAATGCGATCTTCGAGACCGCAAATATAGACCTCTCGAAACTCAAGCCCCTTTGCCGCGTGCAACGTCAGCAAATGCACGGCATCGCGGTCTGGGGTATCCAATTCGACTTTGTAGAGATCGGCAAAATCGAGCAAATTGCGAATGCCCTCCTGGAGAGATGGCGCGGCAGCACCATGGCGTTCGCAAAGGTCTCGAAAGCGTTGAATCTGATCGGGAGCGTGCAACGCGAGCACATCCGGACGAGGATCTTCGCCGAGCAACATCCGCGTCTGCCCCCGCAGCCGGTCGGCATCCAACCGAGGGTAGTGCTGCACGAGATTGCGAATACACAAATTGGCCGGTCCCAAAAGACGCTGCGCTCCTAGGTTGAAATGCACGTGTTCTTCGCGGGAAAACTCCGTATCCTTTACGCCATTGCGCGCGCGAAAAAGCAAGCCCAGAGCAACTTGATCCAGAAGGCGTTCATGCGTCATGCGCCGGTAGCGAGAGGCGCGTTCTTTCTTCATAGCTTCAAACACGCTACACAAAGCCAGTGCACGCGCGCGTGCCGGTGGATCATTTGGATCTGACGCAATATCATACCGCTCGCAAAGAGGGCGCAGATCTCGTGCAGCCGTCGCGCCATAGCTTCGCGCCATAGGCAATATATCAACCGTCGGATTGGGCATGCGAGACCTGCCATTGCGACGGGCTTCGCGGTGCAAAACCTGAAAATCGAACGCATAGCCATTGTGTGCGACCAGAATGTCAATACCGACAAACGCCTGAAATGCGAGATAAATTTCCTGAAATGTAGGAGCCGTGCCTTTGTCCTCTCGCAGGCGTACGGGTGAATAAAATGTATCGACAACGCACCCATCTCGCACGCGCACAGCACCCAGAGCTGTGATCTGTGCATGCTCGGGATCGTCACCCGAGGTTTCCAACGCAAAGGCAGTGTATTCCGGCATATACGCCGGCAAATCTACGCAGTGGATCGCCTGACACAATTTGAGAGCAGCGAGCATTGCACCACACGCCATGCCTCCCAAATGTAAAAAGTGTTCGGGTGTTTGCGGCGGATCTTCGTCAAAGGACAAAATTAGAGTATCGGATAAAACATCCAATCGGCTACCGGGCACAGCCTCTCGTATGATGAGACCCGGCCGCGCCAGTGCATCCCGAATCAGAGTCGTAAGCATATGCCGCAGCACCTCGTCCCGACACGCCACATATAAGGTGCCGCCCCTGCGCCAGAGTGGCAACACGCGATTCAGAGCGGTATCGAGATCCGACAGTTCGAGCGGATCTACAATGTCATCGAGATGATTTTTCAGGGACGGCAACTCCGATGTATTCAATTGATCCAGAATATCATCCACCAGATGGTACAAAGATGCGACCGCGCCTCTTTGCACGGCATTGTGTACCACGCCAGCCAGACCCAGTGCGCACTCTACATTCACGCCCTCTTCTTCCAAAACCGTTCGCGGATACAGAAAAGCAGCCTGTTTGAAACTCCCGATATTTTTTTGTTTCTGAAATCCCCGCACCGCCGGGTATAATTTGGGATCCACTGCTTCGAGTTCGCGCCGCAAAAACAACTCGAGGCTCGCATCATTCGCGCCATCGAGCGCATAGCGCAACACAGACAGAGCGCGGCGGATCACGGGCTGGTCAAACAATCCCCTGCGATGAGCCATCAGGCAGGGAACATTGGCGCGCATAAAAATGCGCTCGAGCTCGCTGCCTATTGCGTGTTGCGGATAAAGCACCGCAATATCCCGGTGAACCAGATCGGGCGTTTCCCGGATGCGATCCCAGATATCGCCCGCAATAAACTGGCCTTCTTCCTCAAACGTGTCAAAAGCCATCCCCCGCACGCGGCGTCCCGATCTCTGGGTGCGGATACTGCGTTCAAACAACACGTCATTCTTGGCGATAAACACGCGCGCCAGATGCAAAATCTCTGCGGATGATCGATAATTTTCCTCAAGAAAAATGGGGGGTCGCCCTTTGAGAAAATCATCTTGAAATTGTTCGATATGTTCTGGCCTGGCATGTCGCCACCCATAAATGGATTGCTCGTCATCTGCAACCACAAAAACACTCCGGTGAGCCGCGCCCAACAAATAAACGAGGGCATATTGAACCGGATCGGTATCTTGAAACTCATCGACGAGGATGTGTTGAAACTGCGCGCGATAATCCATCAAAATCTGGCGATGCGAATGAAGCAAGTCATGAGCGAGAAAGATGAGATCGTCAAAATCGATCAATCGGTTTTTCTTTAGCTCAGCTTCGTACTTATCGAGCAATTCCGCATCCCCTTTTTTCATCGGGACATGCGGTTTGTATCGCCGTTGCCACTTCAGGCGATTCACATTTTGCATCACATTATTCAAATTGCTTTCATTGGGATTCAGGCGTGGAAATGCGCGATAGATCAGCGTGCGCTGAAGATCTTCATCGGCGATGCCAAAATGCGGCGGCAACCCAACCGTTTCTCTATGCTCGCGCAAAATCGAGATACAAAACCTGTGAAATGTACCTGCGGTAATAACCTCCGCCGATTCTTTGCTCAATGTGCGCGACAAGCGGATTTGCAGTTCTGCCGCAGCCTTATTTGTAAATGTAAGCGTAAGGATATTCTCCGGAAGAACACCGCGACGCGAGACCAGATACGCAATGCGTTCGGTCAGCACCCGCGTCTTCCCCGTGCCTGGCCCAGCAAGCACGAGGACGGGACCTATCGGCGCGGTAACGGCTTCGCGCTGGCGTGCGTTTAATGTGATGGGATCAGGGTCTGGCATGGCGATAATTATCCACGGGCGGTGTATGAAGGCGAGTAATTCGAGCATGACTGGTCGCAGTCCAGACCAGTTCACGGCACAAAGGTACAGGAAGGTAGGCAATATAATGATAAACCTATAAAAATAAACCCGATAGTCATAGGAAAAAACAACAGGCCAGTGCGCTATGTCAGCACAATATAAATCAATAAAGGCTGGCATTTTTCGCCCTACATTCGAACACATATCTTTCACTTCTCTACTCACTCATCGCTCAAAATGTACACTTTTTTGCCTCACATTTGCACTGCGGCTGATCCGATTCAACAGATAATTCTTAAATTTGAGTGATCAATAACTGAAGAAAAATAAGGAGATTAGCGCGTCTTATCCTGCCATTCATCGCCCAATTCCATATCATTGGCATAAGGTTTGCATAAGGTCTGAGGGTTACATGTAGGGGCGGCGAAACATCTTTCGCCTGCCTCAGAAACACACAGACCAAAGGCAAGCACATGCCCCAATACGACACCATCTCAAAACACTTCATCCAAACCTACCCTCAAGACTTCATCCAACTCTCTCTCCAACGAGACGACGTCCAATTTCTCGACATCCTCGACACAGAACAACCAACAACACAAACACACCACATGGACAGCCTCATCAAAGTTCAGATTGCAGGTGAAGAGGCATTGGTACATCACGAATTTCAAACCACTACCGATCCTACAATGCCCATCCGAATGGCCGGCTATACCGTCAGAGCCATTGAGACGCATCACTTGCCGATCTATTCCAGCGTGATCTACTTGCGTCCCAATGCGGGAAAGAACGATCCGGGACACTATATCCAAAACCTGCCTGGTCACCATCTTATCTTCCAATACAGCGTGATCAGACTGATCGAGATCGAAGGCCAGCACATTCTCAATGAAGGACACGCGGGCTTGCTTCCATTTGCGCCATTGATGAAATGTCCTGATGAAATGGATTCTGAAGCGTGGTTACAGTCGTGTATTGATGCTGCGAGAGGTTTGCCGTTGGAAGAATCAATAAAGGTTGACATTTTGGGTGGGTTGACGATATTGAGTGGGTTAGCGTATGCGCCAGCCACGATTAGTCGTATTTTATCCCAGGAGGGTCTTATGGATGCGATTATGCGCGAATCATCTTTTGCACAATACATCATGAAACAAGCCAGAGAAGAAGGCCGAGAAGAAGGCCGAGAAGAAGGACAGAGAGAAATATTTGCAGCCATTCAAAAGACGTATCCAGATATTGATATGGAAGCCATCCGTTCTGTATTGAAAGAGGAAAATGGCAAAAAATAGAGGCGAGCCAATAAGATAAATTGAAATGGTCGATCTGTGATCGCGCCTGCCCATCCACCTGCTGCCTGTCAGCAGATAGGCGGACAGGCAAACAAATACCCCTGTCCAAAATGATCAGACAGGGGTATTTGTTTGGTGAACATCGGGCGATCCGTCGATCTAAAATCGCTCATCGCTCATAAATATTGGGCGACCAGTCAATGACATCGAGTTCCTGCTTGACGAGTACGGCTTTGTACGGCGGCGCGTTTTTCATCAGCACTACCCCCGCGCCCACCATCGCACATGGCCCCACAATGCGACCGGGCATAATCATCGCACCGATACCCGTACGCGAGTAATCCCCAAACAACACACCGGTAAAACCGGGGGCTTTTCGACGAATCCCCTGAACCTCGACCTCGATCTCCGCATCGTCAAAGCGCAGCGTGCCCACCTGTGTGCCCGCGCCTATTTCTGCGCGCTCGCCAAAAATGCCCGAAAGCTGAATCTGATGGGTCACGCGCCCCTCTTCCAGCATAATACCGCTAAACTCGCCCAAATAGGTAATGTGGCAGTTGGTATCCACCGTACCCGATACCTTGGCAAAAGGACCAATTTTGCAGCGGTCGCCGATCACAGTACGAGATGCGATGTGGGAGCCTTCTAATATCTGCGTATCTTTCCCAATCCAGACTGGCCCTTCAATATAGACATCTCGGGCAATCGTGGTATTTTCATCGACAAAGATGGGACCGCGAATACGGGCATCGGAATCGACAGTAGCCGTTGGCGCAACAACCGCTTCTGTAAGTGCATCAGCCATTTCGGCAAGTGCCATAAGCGTGACATTTTTCGGATGCCAGGGCAAATCCATATCGAACCACGACCCCGGCAAATCGACCGCAACAAGCGCGCGTCCTTCGCCGTGGAGCAATGGGATAACATCGCAAATTTCCTGGCCCTCAGGTGGAAAAATACCAAATTGGGTCCTTGACACAAAATCGGAAGTATTGTCCAGATCGGACAGAGTTTCATTTTTGAAAACATATAGACCGGACAGAGCAGTACCCGATCCACCGCGAGGTTTATAAGTGTAAGAAGACAAACTCTGGTCCTTTTCGACGTGTGCGCGTATATGAGATGAGAGATCGTCAACCTGGACAATGCCAGCAACACCAGAACAGTTTCTATCTCTAAACTCATTTAACAGGTGTGGGACTGCATCCGCACTAAAAAAAACATCTCCGAAAATGACCAGAACATCATCAGTGCCAATAAAATCAGATGCCAGCCCCACCGCATGCGCCGTGCCTTTTGGCTGCGGTTGCTCAATATAAGTAATTTTACAGCCAAATCGTTGCCCACCGCCAAAATAATTGCGCGCCCGACCACCCCGATGCCCCACCACAATGCCGATATCCCTAATATTCGCATCGACCAAACGCGAAACCGTCCAATCCAAAAGCGGGCGATTGCATATTGGAAACATCGGCTTGGGACGAAAAATATTAAATGGAAAAAAACGTTCGCCTTTTCCCGCCGCGAGAATAAGTGCTTTCATAAAAACTCCGGGATAAAGTGTGAAGGATGAATTGTGAAGTGCCCCCAGCCCCCGCCAGTCACTTTATTTTTATCTGCGTTCATCTGCGAAAAACGCTCAAATTACTCGCGCTTTTTTCTGCGGATGCTTTTGTATCTTGACATTGCGTGCATTATAGACTACAATTTTTTCCGACCTCATCGCAAAGGCTTTCACAATGTCATTTTCAAAAAATAAATCAGTGAGCCGTATCGCGCTATTCACCTTCCCCGTTATCGCCGTATTTGTAATAGTTGGCTATTTGGGAATAGGGGAACAACGCGATCCCATTTTTCGGGTTGCAGAACTAATTGCACAGCAAAAATTTACCGAAGCATTATCTGCACTCGACAATATGGACACTCGCGATGCCTGGAATACTCACACCGCCGCGTTACAACGCGCGACTTGTCTGATGAATCTGGGCAAATATCCAGACGCATTGACAATTTTGCAGTCTTCAGGCACCGCGCACAAAGAAATAGCCGATTATGTGGCTTTTTGGATGGGACAATGCGCCGAAGCTATGGGACAAGCCAAAGACGCTGAAGATCATTATGCAAAAATTCTGCACATGACGCCAGTGAGTCTGCTCGGTGATCAGGCGACACTTAATGCCGCGCGAGCCTCGCTTGCTCAGGGCAATGCAGAAGGCGCTATCGCATATTATCATACACTTATTGACAAGCGCTCGCACGAAGGCGATGCACTGGCCGGGCTGGTCGTGGCATGGACGGCTCTGGACGATTCTATAGCTGCGCGCGAGATGTGGTTGCGATTGATCAAAAACTATCCCAAAAATCCGGGCGTTCTCGAAATGCTCCCCGCGCCGAGTGATATGCGCGGTGTTGAAGAACTGTTTTACGCCGGTGTGGCCTGTATGCATGCCGAAAAATATCAACAGGCTATCGTTTTATTGCGCCGAGTGATCGTTGAATCTCAAGATGCCACATGGCGGGGAAAAGCGCAATGCGAACTGGGTCATGTGTATTATCGCAGTCGAAAATATCTCAAAGCTGAAAGCGCGTTTGACCGCGCCTTCAAAGTGTATCATGTGCCCGAAGCACTTTTTTACCTGGGCCGATGTGCTATCAAGCTCGGGCACGATTTAACGGGAACAACGCGGTTTTGTGAATATGTGCGCCGCTATCCCAACGCAAAAACCGCGCCCGAAGCACTCTGGCAGGCTGCCATGGCCTATGAACGTCGGGGGCGTCATAGCGATGCGCGCAAACTATTTATAGCACTGGCGACAACCTATCCCAAAAGCACTTATGCCGACCAGGCTGCGTGGCGGGCGGGATTCGCGCTTTATCAAACGCGCCAATACACGGCTGCTGCCAAAGCCTTTTTGCGCCTGTCGCGTCAGACCTCTGCGAGCCATCTGCGCGATCAGGGATATTACTGGGCGGGCAAATGTTACCAAAAATTAGGACAAAAAGCAGAAGCGCGATTCTGGATTGAACGCGCCTCAGAGGGGTTTCCCACCTCTTATTACTCAACGCGCGCGCATGCGGTCCTGGGCAAAACAGAAAATGCCTATATCGAAGCACCCCAACCGGGCGAACACCTATCAGTAGGTCAATCCTATACGCCTTCGACGCATATCCCAAAAGGAGATGTACTGGCGTCTATCGGATTATATCGAGATGCCGAGCGAGAATACGACCGCGCGCGGCAAATTCTCGGGCGCAATTTATTCGCGCTGGATGATTTGAAGCCGCGTTATGAGCGCGTTCGCGCCATGCACAAGGCACTTCAAGTATCCGCACAGATTGTAATGTTAG
Organism: Candidatus Latescibacterota bacterium; assembly: GCA_965205975.1. Classification (GTDB taxonomy): domain Bacteria; phylum Latescibacterota; class UBA2968; order UBA2968; family UBA2968; genus VXRD01. Next base: position 960,629 of record OZ242195.1, on the reverse strand, counting down.
AACGCACACAGGGAATATCCCTGACGCGGTCTTCATTCCGTCGATTGTACCCGACGTATTATTGGGGCGAGATCAACCAGGTAGCGCAAAAAATGAATCTGGATCCCAATCTCATGATCGCCATCATGCGACAGGAAAGCGCGTTTAATACAACTGCTGTATCTCGCGCGGGCGCACGCGGGCTGATGCAGGTGATGCCGCAAACAGGACGGGACATGGCCCGACTTGTCAAGCTCAAAAATTTTTCAACTGCAGACCTGCACGACCCCCACACGTCGATTTTATTGGGCGGGAAACATCTCTCCGACCACATGAGGGCATTTCAAAAAGATAAACACAGGCAACTTAGTTTGGCACTATCGGCTTATAATGCGGGTCTGGATGCTGCCAAGAGATGGGCAAAACGCCTCACAAAACAAGACGTCGATGAATTTATAGAGCGCATTCCCTATAAAGAAACCCGCAATTATGTAAAACTCGTGTACCGCAATTATCGCGTTTATTCTTACCTCAACGACGCACAGTCAGAGGTAGAAATATCATTGGGATATAAAAATGAATGAGCGACCGCTGTGGTTGATTTTGGAAGATGCATTTATCATCCTGTGCATCGGGGCACTCTGGCCGGGTATCCTGGGCTGGCAGGGCTGGATATGGGATCTGGTGCAATATATCGCACTTATTGGACTCGTGTGGATTTTAATCCGGCGGATTGGTCGCTATCGGATGAGGCGGGACGAGGGTGACGACGATTAACTGACCTCATCCCCAAACTAAATAGGGATCTCGAACATGGACGAACACGAAAAATTCTTCTTCGACCTCAACGGCTACCTCGTCATCGAAAACGCTCTGACATCCGAAGAAATTGCCGCGTGTAACAAAGCCATTGACAACAACCCCGACAGGATGCGCATTCGCCCGCCAGAGCAATCCCTCTCCGGCGAATCCAAAACACTCAAGGGCAAACACGGGCGCACCGATTTGGGCGGCATGCTCACCTGGCCCAAACCCTGGTGCCAACCCTTCCGCGATTTACTCGCCCACCCAAATATCGTACCCTATCTCGCGGAATTGCTGCGCGAAGACTGTCGCCTCGACCACCTCTATGGCATCGTCATGGAAAAAGGAGCCGAGGGCCATGTCATCCATGGCGGGGGCACCGCTGACGACCTGACGCACTTCTACCAATTTCACAACGGGCGCATGCGCTGTGGCCTCACCGTAGTCTCGTGGGTACTCACCGATTGCAACCCCGGCGAGGGCGGGTTTGCCTGCATTCCCGGCAGCCACAAATCCAATTACAAAACACCCCGCGATGTTGCACGTGTAGATCGGGATATGGGCGTAGTAAAGCAAGTCTCGGCAAAAGCGGGATCGGCCATCATCTTCACAGAAGCACTGGCACATGGCACGCTCCCCTGGACAGCCGACCATCAACGCAGATCTATTCTCTACAAATATTCGCCCGGCACCCTGACCTATTCAGCGCGGTATTTGCCGCCAGATGTTGAAAACGCACTCGACGAATTTACACCCACACAACGCGCCCTGCTCGAGCCGCCCTACCGCACAAATCGCCCGCGCATCACCCAATAATCCCATGAACGTCCTCATCCTCGGTGGCAATGGTTTTCTCGGTCCTTATGTCGTCAAAGCCCTCGAAGACCACCACCATCTTCGCATCACTGACCTCATGCCCATCGATACACCGCACGACACGCGGCAGGTCGATGTATCCGATTTTGCTCAAGTCATATCCGCTGCAGAGGGCATGGACGTCATCATCAACTGCTCTGTTCAGCGCACCCATCGCAAAATTGCTTTTGGCGTGAACACAAAGGGAACGCACAACGCACTCCGCGCCGCAGTTGCCTGTGACATGAAACGCTTTATCAACACGGGACCTCGCTTCTCACTCGTCGGCCCTTCCTACCTCGATTACGACCATACCATTTCTGAAAAAATTCCCCCACAACCCGGCACGGAACTCTATGCGATGAGCAAAGGCCTCGGCCTCGAAATCTGCCGACTCTTCAGCGAACACCATCCGCTACACGTCCTCTCGCTCATCTTCTCGCGCTTTCGAGAGCCCACCGCCGATCCACACAACACCGACGACAGCACCCTCAGCATATCGGCCAGAGATGCCGCACAAGCCGTTAAGTGCGCCATAGAAGTCGATCTTCAAACGCTCCCATCGCGCTTTGAAGTCTTCTTTGTCACCACAGACCTGCCGCACAACCGCTTCCCAAATACACGCCTGCGCACAATACTCGGCTTTGAGCCCCAGGACAAACTCGAAGCCTACTGGACAAAACCTACCTAATCATCACCAGGGCAAATCTCTGCCCTTTGTACAACTTGTACAGCGTTTCACCCGGTGTATTCATAATCTCATCCCATATTCTATTTAAGCGTCACAACTCCTTTGATATAGCTCTCATCGCCCGCCAAAATTTGCGCCATCAAATCCGGATAATCTTCGAGCGTTGCCGTATGTGTCACCAGCGGTTTGAGATCAATAATACCTTTGTGAATGAGGCGAATCGCAGGATCAAAAGTATCTCGCAATTTTGAAGCCGGCGCAGAATTGACAACGGTAAATCCCCCCAAATGCCACTTTGTGGGATCAAAAGAGGCGGTCTGCCCCTTGAGCCAGCCAAAGAGATTGATACGCCCGCCGCGTTTCACAATATCGGTAGATAGATCCAACCCGGCCTGGCTACCAGAAGTATCGACAACCACGTCAATCTCTCTGCTCTTGAGTTCGCGCGATAAATCAGAAAGATCAACCTCAGCCGTGTTATACACCTCCCCAACGCCGAGTTGTTGCGCGAGATCCAGACGACTTTGAACAATATCCAGAACGATCAAATCGTCGAGAGGGTAGCGCAGAAGTCCTTGCAAGATCAACAAGCCCATAAATCCACAGCCGACGACCACAATGCGATTCCCGGGCTGAATCTGGCAATGGTCAATACCCGTAACGGCACAGGACACGGGTTCGACAATCCAGTATTCATCCGGCAAATCGGATTCCGGGATTTTGAAAACGCGCTGCGCGGATAAGTTGCGGACATTGGCAAAACCACCACCAGCGACCCGGTCGCCCTCTTTGAAATCCGTGACACCAGCACCTATTTTGGCGATATAACCAACGCCTTCGTGTCCCGGCGGTGCCATGGGATGCATCTGGTTGCCGAGTTTGGCCGTAACCACATCCCACGAACATATCCCACACGCGCCGCCTTCAATTTGAACTTCGTTCTCTCCGGGATCGAGCACTTCCCTTTCAAACAGTTCAATACTGCCATCGTCTAAGTAACGAAGCGTTTTGTTTGACATTGTCTTCTCCTGTTATTTACACACCCCGTTGATCAAACCAGGCGCGGTAGGCCCGCACACCTGATTCGAGATCGTATTTGGGTTCGTAACCGAGTTGGTCTCTGGCAAGGGTAATATCGAGTGGCGCGCCGCGCTCGAGATTGACGCCCGGTCCAACTTCATACCGGGGATTGCCCGGCGAATGCCGCTGCACGACTTCGATAATTTCGTCAACGGGATTGTACGTACCCGTGGCAATATTAAAAGATCGACTGGCGACATTTGTCGCCCTGAGCATGAGCAAAACACCCCGCGCGGCATCTTCGATATAAGTCCAATCGGCCTTTTGCTCGCGGCCTTTGGGCAGACTTACATCCTGTCCACTCAGCCCGGCAAAAATGCGCGTATTAAAACCCGCGTCCGGACCGGGGGCATTGGGAGGACCATATAAAAAAAAGAGACGGGCACACAGAACATCAACCCCATAAGTCGCATAATACTGGTGGCAGAGATGTTCCGACATGGCCTTGGTTGCGCCATAGGGATCACTGGGAATCATGGGCGTGTCTTCAGTCAGCGGTCCGTCTTGCTTGCCATAAACCGCGCCGCTGGATACATATACCACCTTGAGACCGCCAACCTGTCGCGCAACTTCGAGGATATTGTGCGTCCCCCCCACATTGACCTGTGTCGCAAAATGGGGATTGTCGCGCACATCTCCCCCCAAAAGCGCAGCCGTGTGAACAATACCCGTGAGATCCGGATTATTGCGCACAATTTCATTGATATGTGCGAAGCCCAGGATATTGCCTTCAACAAACGTGATGCGATCAGACACCTGTGACAAAAAATCATCGCGCCGTTCGAACATATCAAAAGCGATGACGTCTTCGCCCTCTTCGGCGAGGAGTTTGGCGACCCAGGAACCGACAAAGCCAGAGCCGCCAGTGACGAGAATGGACATAGTGATCTCCAGATGGGTTAAAAATGACAGTTTTCGACCCTATGATAATTGCCCCCATGGGGGATGTCAACGGCTTTGTGCGAAAGGCTTGACTTTGGCAATGGATTTCGTAACCTCATACGCGACAGGTATTCTTATATCACTATTACGGAGGACAACAATGGCAACAGTAAAACTAACCGTTCACGCAGGCCCTCACAATCGGATCAACTGTCCGGTTTCAGCGGTAGTAGAAACACCGGAAAGCGCGACAACGGCAACTTTGAACATGGGAAATGCAGAAATTCCCTGTCAGGTAACGCCCGTAAGCGCCGGTTTGCAGGTCAATTTCATTGTCGATAATCTCGGAGCGGGCCAAACTGCTGAGTACGAACTCGCAATAGGAAAAGAATCCAAAGATCGCGGGCACAATGTGGAAGTCACACAAGGAGAAAATGAAGTATCTGTCTCGATAGATGGCCAACATTTTACGACCTATCGTTACGGTAAAGAACTGGCGCGACCACTTTTGTATCCCGTCATCGGACCTTATGGCGATTCGGTAACGCGGCGGTTGGCCACGCCAGCAGACGGACGAGAAATGGATCACCATCACCATCGCTCAGTCTGGATTGCACACGGAGAAGTGAACGGTGCGGACAACTGGTCAGAAGGCGAATCTCACGGGCGCATTTTGCATCGGGACTTTGAATTGCTCGAAAGCGGATCCGTATTGGGGCGAATTGTATCGAATAGCGACTGGGTAGGCATGGATGGTTGGACAGGACCTCCGGGCAGAAATCGCGAGATTTTGGATCAGCGCGCTGAGTGGATTGTGTACAACACGCCCTCTTCCGTGCGAATCATGGATTTGCACCTCACGCTCACCGCCCGAAATATGGATGTGTTATTCGGTGACACAAAAGAAGGCGGTCTGGCGTCTATTCGCGTAGAAGAGACAATGGAAGTAAAACGCGACCTGGGCGGCAAAATCGAGAACGGCATTGGCGGCATCGATGAAGACGAGACCTGGGGAAAACGCGCGCCCTGGTGCCATTATTCAGGACCGGTAAATGGCAATATAACAGGCGTTGCCATCATGGATCACCCCGACAGCTTTCGACATCCCACGCACTGGCACGTACGCAATTACGGGTTGATGACAGCCAATCCTTTTGGACACTCGTATTTTTACGGCGATGAAAGCCGGCGTGGGCATCACACACTCTCGCAGGGCGAGTCGCTCGTCGGCATTTATCGCTATTATTTTCACAAAGGCGACGCCACCGATGGCAATATCCGCGAGCGGTATCACGACTTCGCCCACCCGCCGAAGGTCGAACAGGATTGAAGGAACTGATCATGGACCTCAATCTCACCAATAAAGTCGCTCTCCTCACCGGGGGCAGTCGCGGCATTGGCCGCGCAACCGCATTGCGATTTGCCGCAGAAGGTTGCAACGTCGCCTTGTGCGCGCGCGGGCAAGCGGGCATAGACAAAACACTCGAAGAAATTCGCGCACACGACGTCAAGGCATTCGGACTCGCGCTCGATGTAGCCGAACCCGGCGAAACCGAACGATTTGTCAATGCAGCCGCAGATGAACTCGGCGGTGTTGATATCCTCGTCAACAATGTGGGCGGCACAGCCGGATCGCGCGAACTGCTCACTTCCACAGACGCCGACTGGCAACAAACCTTTGACCTCAACCTTTTTCACGCGGTTCGCGCCAGCCGCGTGGCTGTTCCCCACATGACAAAAAGAAATGGCGGCAGTATTGTCACCATCTCTTCCATCTCTGGTTGGAAACCCGCAAACCGGGGCGCGCAATACGGCGCAACCAAAGCGGGTGAAATATTTCTCGCGGGCGCACTCGCGTGGGAATTGGCAGCCCACAACATCCGCGCCAACACCGTCTGCCCGGGCTCACTCCTTTTTCCCGGTGGCGGTTGGGAGCGATTCCAAAACGAAACACCGGAAGAATACGAAATATTCCGCACGCGCGAATTTCCCGCACAGCGACTCGGCACGGACTTCGAAGTCGCCGATGTCGTCGTATTTCTCTCATCTGACCGCGCGAGTTGGATCAACGGCGCGTCCATTCCCGTTGACGGCGCGCAGGGAAGACCCACGGCTTTTTGAGCCATCGCACAATGAAATCGGGCATATCGACTAACTCGGCAGGCCCGATTTTGTGTTTATGGTTTATTTTTTAGAACTTTGTGATTTTTCAGGTGTTGCTTATATTAAACATATGTTTCGGATAGCATTTCTGACCCTGTCACAAGGAGAGACATCATGTCCCTTCTCGAAACAATCAATTCACCTGACGACTTAAAGTCCCTGTCAATAGAAGAATTGCAACAGGTCTGTGCGGAATTGCGGCAATATATCATTGACGTGGTGACAGAGATTGGTGGACATTTTGGTTCCAGCCTGGGGGCGACGGAATTGACGGTGGCTTTGCACCATCTATACAACACGCCTCAGGACAAAATAGTGTGGGATGTCGGGCATCAAGCTTATGGGCACAAAGTGCTTACCGGGCGGCGCGAAGCACTCAAAACCATTCGTCAGCCGGGCGGCATCAGCGGGTTCCCGATGCGATCAGAAAGCCCGTACGACACATTTGCCGTAGGCCATGCGGGCACATCAATTTCTGCAGCATTGGGATTTGCGACACAGCGCGATTTAATGGGCGAAAAACACAAAGTAGTCGCCGTTATTGGCGATGGTGCCATGACCAGCGGCATTGCTCTTGAGGGATTGAACAATGCCGGTGCATCCAACCGCGATTTGCTGGTCATTCTCAATGACAATCGCATGTCAATCTCGCCCAATGTCGGTGCTATTTCGCATTATTTGACACGCATTATTACCGATCCGATTTACAATCGCGTTAGAGACCGCATTACAAACGATCCACTTTACAAAAAAATTAAAAGAGAAGTCTGGAATTTAGCCGGGCGCATTCCCGTTGTCGGCACAAATTTGCGCCATGCACTGAGTGGATTCGAAGAGGGTTTAAAGGGCCTGCTGGTACCAGGCATTCTTTTTGAGGAACTGGGATTTCTGTACCTGGGACCTCTGGATGGCAATAATTTGGAAGAGATGGTAAAAACCCTGAAAAATGTGCGGGACTTGAAGGGACCTGTGCTATTGCATGTCCACACCATCAAGGGCAAGGGCGCAATTCAAGAAGAAGAGGAAGACCCGTATGGTGTCGATTCAATAAAGTATCATTCAATCAGCCCGCCATCGCCCAAAACCCCACTGCCCAAATATCAGACGGTTTTTGGCGAAGCGATGATTGAGCTTGCCAATAATGACAGCCGCATTGTAGGCGTAACAGCCGCGATGTCCGAAGGTACGAGTCTGGATATTTTTTCCGAAGCGCATCCCGACCGCTTTTTTGATGTGGGCATTGCCGAACAGCACGCCGTAACATTTTCAACTGGAATGGCACTCGAGGGCATGCGCCCCGTCGCAGCGATTTATTCCACATTCTTGCAACGGGCTTACGACCAGATCATCCACGATGTCGCCCTGCAATCGGCACCGGTAATTTTCTGTATGGACCGCGCCGGGCTGGTGGGTGCAGATGGTCCCACGCATCACGGCGATTTTGATCTGTCCTACCTGACCTGTGTGCCCAATATGATCGTAAGCGCGCCAAAAGACGGCGATGAATTGCGCGATTTGTTATACACGGCAGTGCAGCAAGTCGATAACCCCTTTGCCATTCGGTATCCCCGCGGCAATGTACACACCCCGCTTACAGGGCGCGATCCCGAAGTCTTGAAAATCGGTTCCTGGGAAGCATTGGCCGATGGTGAGGATCTGGTTTTCCTCGCAGTGGGCACAATGGTAGATCACGCATGCCAGGCGCGAGAAAAACTCATGGAAGCTGGCATTTCTGCCGCTGTGATCAATTGCCGATTTGTCAAACCCATGGATCTGGAAATGCTCGACGATCTGGCCGACCGCTATCAGATACTGATCACCGTTGAAGAAAATACCATCGAAGGCGGATTCGGATCAGGCGTTACGCGTTATTTGAGCGACCAGATGCGAGAGGGCCAGCGCGTACACACCCTCGGCATACCCGATCGCTTTTTCCAACACGGCTCACAGGGCGCGCTACGCGACGAAGCGGGCATCTCACCCGAAGCAATCGCAGCCACTGCCCAGCGCGTCGTCGCGCGAGAAGCTGTTGAATATTGACATAAGTAGTCGAAATGCTTCTTGATAATGGCGATTCGTATGGCGGTCGTCCTATGACAGTTTATATCGAAACCAGCATCATCGGTTATCTCGCATCGCGGCCGAGCCGTGATTTAATTACAGCGGCGAACCAACGATTAACCCACGATTGGTGGAACGAACATCGAGAAAGTTTTGATATATTCATTTCGCAATTTGTCATTGACGAATGCAAGGTAGGAGATGAGAGTGCTGTTAAAGAGCGTCTGGAGATGATCGCTGATATCCGACAACTTGATGTCACAGGAACCGTTGAGAATTTCGCTGAGGTATTAGTCCAGCAAGTACCTCTACCCCAGAAGGCCCAAGTCGATGCCTTACACATTGCGATTGCAACTGTTCACAGCATGGCCTACCTGCTAACCTGGAATTGTACGCATATAGCCAACGCTATACTGCGTCCTCAAATCGAGACAATTTGCCGCACCTTTGGTTACGAACCGCCAACAATCTGTACACCCCAAGAACTCATGGAGGTATAATCATGTGGCGTGATTCCATTGTTGAAGAAATTCGCCGCAATCGCCAGGTGTATGCAGCGAGGTTTCATCACGACATCAAAGCGATCTGCCGCGCCGCCCGCGAGCAACAAAAAAAAAGTGGTCACAAAATTGTTTCGTTGCCACCGCGTTCTGTCACAACAGCTACGAAACCGGATAGTCTCACCAGGTAATCGCCGTATCGGGTGACAACAGGATCGTTCCGTGAGCAAAAAGACCATCACTGACGTACACCGCGCCAGCACATGCTTCTCAAGGTATCTGAAAAACCTAACTGCTGTAGCCCAACAAGGCGATGCGCGGGAGGAGAGTTTTTATCCCGCACTGGCAGATATGCTGAAGGAAATGGCCCAAGTCACTGAGCGGTCCCAGGTACACGTCACCACGCTTCCAAGACCCACCGAGGGCGGGAATCCAGATTTCCGACTCTGGAATGGAACAGACCGCATCATCGGCTACATCGAAGCCAAGAATCCCACCGAAGATCGCCTGGATCGTATCGAAAATACCGAACAACTCAAACGCTACCGCGAAACCTTTCCGAATCTCATCCTCACCAACTTCCTCGAATTTCGCCTGTACCGAAATGGCGAACGCGTCGAGACCGTCCTATCTGGCCGTCCCATCGTGCTCAACAAACTGGGTACAACGCCACCACTTGAAAATCAAAATGACCTCTACGCCCTCCTGAACCGATTCCTGGAATTCGCACTCCCCCAAACATTTACCGCCGAATCCCTCGCCGTTGAACTGGCAAAACGTACACGCCTCCTCCGCGATGTAATCGGCGAGCAATTGAGCGATGAACAGGACAGCAGAATCGCCGGTTTCTTTGAAGCCTTCCAAACCTACCTCATCGGATCGCTGACACCCGAAGACTTCGCCGATCTATTCGCACAAACCATCACCTACGGCCTGTTCGCCGCACGTACCCGATCTGGCGATGGCTTCAATCGGCGCGTGGCGTTTGATAATATCCCGCATACCATCGGCGTCTTGCGGGATCTGTTTCGCTACATCTCGCTTGACGACTTGCCCGATCAACTCGCCTGGTGCGTAGATGACCTCGCCGAAGTTTTGGCCGTGGCCGACGCGCCCGGTATTCTTGAACGCTACTACCGCAAAGGCAAGGGTAACGACCCCATCGTGCATTTCTACGAGACCTTCTTGGCGCAATACGATCCCGACGAGCGCGAACGACGGGGGGTTTATTACACGCCCGAACCCGTGGTGGGCTACATCGTGCGATCCCTGCACGGCCTCCTCAAGACGGAATTTGACAAGCGCGATGGCCTCGCCTCCGATGGCGTCACCCTGCTTGATCCCGCAGCCGGCACCATGACCTTTGTGGCTCAGGCAGCCCAAGAAGCTGTCGCCGAGTTCGAGGCCAAGTACGGCAGCGGCGGACGCACAGACTTCATCCGCTCCCATATTCTTAAAAATTTCTACGCACTCGAACTCATGATGGCGCCTTATGCCGTCGGCCATCTCAAAATGAGCTTTTTCCTCGAAGAACTCGGCCACCGCCTTGACGACAACGAGCGCGTGCCCTTCTACCTCACCAACACCCTCGACACAGAGGAACTGGAACAGAGCCGATTGCCCGGCCTCTCCGCGCTGGCAGAAGAATCGCGTCTGGCTGGCGCAGTCAAAAAGCAAACCCCGATCCTCCTCATCCAGGGCAATCCACCCTATTCGGGGCATTCGAGCAACACCGGCACTTGGATACGAGAATTGATTGATGGCAAGATGGTGGAAGGCGAATTGATCGGCGGGTACAAACAGGTAGATGGCGAGCCATTGGGTGAGAAAAATCCGAAATGGCTTCAAGACGACTACGTTAAATTCCTCCGTTTTGCCCAATGGAAAATTGAGCAAGCCGGGCGGGGCGTCGTCGGCATGATCACCAACCACAGCTACCTCGACAACCCCACCTTTCGAGGCATGCGCCAAAGCCTGATGCACACCTTCGACGACATCTATATCCTCGACCTGCACGGCAATTCGTTGAAAAAAGAGACGGCTCCGGACGGCAGCCCCGATAAAAACGTCTTCGATATCCGTCAAGGTGTGGCAATCGCTTTTTTCGTCAAGCGCGGCAAAAAGAAAAAGCGCGATGCAATCATACATTACGCCGAACGCTACGGCACACGCGAAAGCAAGTATGACTATTTGGACGATCATGACCTCGGCGGCACAGAATGGCAAAAAATAACCCCGCGCTCGCCATTCTATATGTTCATCCCCCGCGACGACGCACGCGAAGCCGAGTATCGCCGGTTCCCTTCTGTTTCCGATATATTCCCAATCAACAGTGTCGGGATTGTCACCGCACGTGACCGCCTGACAATTCGCTGGTCAGAGCAAGAAGCGTGGGACCTCGTACGTGCGTTTTCGCAAATGGATGAGGAATTGGCGCGACAGGCGTACGAACTCGGCAAAGATGCACAAGATTGGAAGGTTGAATGGGCGCAAAAGGACTTACTGAACTCTGGTCCTTCACTTGAAATGATTGTCCCGGTATCATATCGACCCTTTGACACGCGCCACACGTATTACACGGGCCGGTCACGGGGTTTTATCTGCCGCCCTCGCTCGGAAGTTATGCAACACATGCTTGCTGGAGAGAATCAGGCACTTCTGGTTTGTCGGCAAATTGTCAGTGAAACCTGGCAGCATTGCTTGGTTACAAACGGTATTGCTAATGATTGTTATGTCTCGAACAAAACCCGAGAGCGCGGCTATATCTGTCCTCTCTACCTCTACCCCACCGCTGACCGCGATGACCTCTTCGCGCAACTCGAACCAACAGAGCGACAACCGAACCTCAATCCGAATCTGTTTGCAGCACTGGAGAACGCGCATGGTAGCGAGCCATCGCCCGAGGCGATTTTCCATTACATCTACGCCATTCTCCATGCCCCGACCTACCGCGAGAAATACGCAGAGTTTTTGCGAAGCGACTTCCCGCGCGTCCCATTCACAGCGGACAAATCCTTGTTCATCAAAGTAGCATCGCTCGGCAAACGACTATCCGACCTCCATCTCCTCACATCCCCAGAACTCGATCCGCCTGTCTGCCGCTTCGAGGGCGAAGGCGACGCAATGGTCGCACGGACAAAAACACAGGGCTTTTACTATGCCCCAGATGAATGCCGCATGTATATCAACAAAACGCACTATTTCGGCCCCATCTCTCCAGACGTTTACGAATATCGAATCGGCGGCTATCAAGTCTGCGACAAATGGCTAAAAGACCGCAAAGACCGTCGTCTCGAACTCCACGACATCCGTACCTATTGCCGAATGGTAACGGCTATTGGTATCACCCTTGAGATTCAGCAAGAACTTGATATATTGTATAATGATACGGAGAAAAATCTGGTGACAATCCCGACTGAATGACGGTAAGATGCGAAGCAACAGAAGGAGACCGAAAATGAAATACAATACGGTTGAAATGGGGCGCGTTGTCTCGCGTGATCCTGAAATTCACAGTGGAGATCTGGTATTTTCGGGCACTCGGGTACCTGTTGATACACTCGTGGATTATCTCAAAGGAGGTTATGACATTGGAGAATTTCTAAAGGATTTTCCCACTGTCACACGTTGGCAGGTCGAATCCTATCTCGAAGTCTCATCCAAGGCTCTGGATCATCTGGGAACACATAGTGCGAATACTACTTGACGAGGATATACCCACTCGGCTCAGATTTCATTTTCAAATTTATCCACCTGAGTAGATCAAAAGAAGAAAACTATGAAACGCGATCCCATTGTTGAAGAAATACACCAGATAAGGCAGAAACTCCTGGAAGAGTGCGGCGGCGATCTTAACCAATTGGTGGCCCGCTATAAAGCCGCTGAAATACAAGATCGCAGTCGCGTAGTAAGCACTGTCTCTCCTCACAAAAATCTGCGCCGTGATGGGGAACAAAAAGGAGCACAATACGGCCAAGATAGTGATTCTTGATACGAATGTGCTTTACGACATAGGACTGAATCGCATCCGCATTGAGGATGTCAGACAACCTGGAGAGCACCTCTGCTACTCTCCCATCTCAATCATTGAGTTGGTATCTAAACTCAATGACAGGTCTTATGAAGATCGAAAGGCAGCGGCTAATGTCATTCTCAAGCACCGGATAGACGAACTTCCGGATCCCGAGTCGCATCTGGCTATGGTATTTGGTTACAAGTTGGCGGAACCGCCATCCTCATATTCCGACGCTGTCCACGCTCTGACCACAGGTCAGAGCCTTGAGGAAGTTCGCAGAGGCGTACCGGACTACGAACTTCGTGACCGATGGAGCCTGGATGTACCGTTTACAGCGACATGGCGCGAGAGGGGCGAGCAAGAGTGGGTAGATTCTCTTATCTCCTTGATGCAGGAGAACATCCCGGGGTTTCAAGAGTGGTACTCAAAAGATCCGAAAAAGCGACCTTCGTCTATGCCGAAACTACGCGGCGAAGGGAAAAAAAAGTTCTTCTATGGAATGAAGTCGAGAGAATGGTTTTCCCAGGTTATATCTGCTTGCCAGATGCGTGCTTTATTTAAGGCAGATAATAATGATCTCCGTGTAATTACCAAAGAAAAAGTAAATAAATTAACCGATGCCATTACCAGGATAGAGTGCTACTCCCACATATACACGCAATATTTGATCCGCCTCATGACGGAAGGGCTTTTGCCCGAAAAAAACGATAGTGGGGATATTGATTTTTTTCTTTACGCGACTGATGATGACTACGTCTTGGCTACCAATGACAAAAAGTGGATCGCCCTCGCGGATGCCGCTGGTTTCTCCCAAAGGATACGCGAGTACGGACGCAATAAAGCCGCACATTCTAAAGACAGGAATCGTCCAGAAGAGAATGCTGCAAGGTATCGCATCATGCGCGATGCTGCAAAGTATCGCAAAATGAGCTTTGAAGATTACATTAAAATTACACGAACGGAAGACAGGAATTGGATAAAAGAAAGTACTGCAAAGTATCGCAAAATGAGCTTTGAAGACTACATTGAGCCTCGACCTTTTGTCCGTAGTGGCAAGCCATGCTTCAAAGGCACCCGAATTACCGTATATGACGTATTGGAATACCTGGCTGGAGGGATGACTGAGGATGAACTGTTAGTTGATTTTCCGGATCTGACGCCGCAACACATCCGCGCTGCACGGGATTTTTCCGATTTCCATAAACTCCAAGAAGACTCACTTCTCACCTTGAGCTTGTAGGATAAAACTATGCATAAACCATACCAGGCCGTCATATTTGATATGGACGGCCTGATTGTCGATACGGAAAATATTTATTACAACACCTATAACCAGACCCTCAACGAACTGGGAATTGACATACCGCGCGAAGGTTATGTGCGCTGTGTTGGACATCCCGTGGAAAACAACAGCGCAGACGCCGTCAAACGCTACGACTTGTCGATCCGTCCCGAAGACTTTCACGAAGCGTGGATGACCCGCTTTGAAACCGCAATATCAGATCCCGATCAAATTGACCTCATGCCTGGCTTTCTCGACCTGCTATCACACCTTCAAAACAAACACTACAAACTGGGCATTGCATCATCCACACCGCGCCAGCGCATGCGCGCCACACTTCAAAACGGCGTCTTGCCCCACGTAAATGCCAGCGCACTCCACGACATCTTTGGCGCTATTTTTTCGGGCAGCGACGTCACCCACACCAAACCCGACCCGGAAATCTACCTCAAAACCGCCGCAAAACTCAATGTCCAGCCCGAAACCTGTATCGTATTTGAAGACAGCGAGGCTGGCGTACAATCTGGAAAAGCCGCTGGCATGACCGTCTTCGCCGTACCCAATTTCTTTACCGCACATCAAAATCACGACACAGCCGACCGCATACTCTCCCGCCTCGACGCGGCAATTGAGCTATTGTGAGGCGAAAATTTTTCCTGCAGCCAGCGATCAGCCCACCAGCCCCCAAGCCCCTACGCCTTCTCCCACGTCTCATACCACTTCCGGTACCCCGTCTCAACGGGTTCGATATCGCCCACCTCAAACTCCAGTGCGTAATCCCGGTCGTAGCCCAGTGCTTCCACCTGATCCCACACCCAATGATAATCGATAATACCGTCACCGAGCATGCAACGCTCCCACTTCCCTTCCGAGTTGTAATCACCATCCTTGATATGCACATGCACGATATAATCCTTAAACACATCAAAAGCGGACTTATAATCTGCACCAGCAGCCATCAAATTGCACGGCTCGTACAAAATCCCAAAATACTCTGAATCGACCTTCTCACAAATCTCCTGACAAGCCTCTGGATTGCCAGAAATTTCAGTACCGTGATTTTCAATCCCCATGTAAATACCCAATTTCTCGGCGTATTCCGCAGATTTCTGAAAATAGGGCACTATCGTATCAATCGAAGCGCGCTTGCCATCACCCGGCATAATGCGAATGGACTTTGAACCAAACGCCTTCCCCACATCCAGTGTCTTTTTCATCTCATCCATTGCCGCCTGTCTGTCATCTTCTGAATCAGAGACAAAATCCCGCCCGCAGTACGACCCGATATTTGCCAATCCCACGCCGTACTTATCGCATACCCGACGCAGTTCATCCATATCGTAATCTGGATCTGTCACCGAAAAATGCGGCATACGCCCCACCAGATCAATTTTGTCAAAACCCGCTTCGGAAATCACCTTAAACGTATAATCCAGATCTCTTTCCCGAAGCGGAAAACTACACGCCGAAATGCGCGTCACATCCATTTTAATCCTCCTCCACGGCATAATCTACAAAAATTGGACTGCTCCAGGCCATCTCCATATCGGTTTGCACCACGCGAACATAATACGGATTAATGCCCGGCTTTGCGTCTTCATCGGTAAAATCGAACGACACCTCACCCACGGCCTGTGCCTCGGGCGCAAAATCAATGGTCACGCGCCGATTCAATGGTCCCAGTTCCATTGTCACCGGACCATTTTCCAGATCACTTGACCCGACGTGAAATCCGACCTTTTCAGCCGGTGCATAAGACATGCGCCTCGGCGGTTTGATACCCTGATCGCCGAATAAGGGACCGGTAATAACCGAAGTATTCACCACGCATTCAATATCCACATCGCCATCGCCCGGCAAGTCGAGAATAATACCACTGCGATACCCACACGCCACAGAATACCAGCGCAACCCCTCATCAGTCACATCATAAACGCGGGACCTCGGACTGTCAAACCGAATTTTTTCAACGCCATTAATCGCGCGCCCCGACACCCTCAGTGTCCCCTCCCAGATCACCCCGGAATAACTGCTCTTGCGACTCGCGCCCTCCCACAAAATACGCACGCGAGTGCGGTCTTTTTCTCCTTCAATCGGATGGCTATAAATCCGTTCCAACCCACGGTACAATTCCACAGATTCATACGGCGCAGTACCCGCTACAAAAGCCGAGATATGCGGTGTATTTCCCGTTGTGAACTCCTCCCCCATCAAATGGTCTTCGCACGAAGTATGCAGCAAAATCCGCGCACCTGTCGTCGCGTAAATCCGCCTCGCTTTGTACGCATCCAAGACACTCTCAATCGTCAACTCTGGTGCGTACACCGCAGCCAATCCCGCCTTGGCATAACGGCGGTGTTGAAAACCCGGCGTATCGCCGCCCGGTCGCCCGTTGTGGCTATCGCTCCCGCCAAAAAATCCCATGCGATAATCGCGCTCAAAGGTCTCCTTCAAAATCCACTCAAATGTCCCGTGATCCGATGTCACTTCCACAGCGGGTTCCAGATAGGGATCGTGGTATTGCAAATCGGAATGCTCACCGCCCACATGAGCCGTAATCACCGTATCCGTCCCGCGATACGCTTCATAGACCTCTGTAATATGCCTCAAGTCCGTATCTTCGTCCGACTTGTCATCCAATCCCTCATGTCCAGACCGGCGGATCGGCTGATCGTGCCGCCGAAAATACACGTTGTGATGCCCGCCTCGCGTGGTTTGTGCCGACCACTCAAAGCCCGGTAAAGCGACAAATTGCCCCGGCTGATTATACGCGTGTTCCGTCTCTTGCTGCAACACCCAATCGCGTTTGCTCAAAACGTGATCGTTGCGCTGATACCCCGCAAAGTGGATCGCTGCAACATCTCGCGCATACCTGAAAAAATCGGGAATCTTCTCCGCCATAGCCACCTGACCGCCGTGTGAGTCCCCCCAATACAACGCGAATTGCGGTGCTGCATTGCGACACGCGATCGGATTGCTCTGCGCTACCAGTGTGCCATCGTCGGCATCAATACGATGAACGCCTCCGCGCTCTACCACACACTCATCCATCCATCGCACGCCACCGTCTGCATCGCCAAAACTCACGGTTTGAGACACCTGCACATCATGGCCATTGAGGGTCACATCCCCTCGATAAGAGACCGCAGGATTGCCCCAGGCATCTTCGGCCTTGACCTGAATGCGAAACGGTTTGCCAGACTCGACAATAGACGGCGCATTGATCACCAGCTTCACAGCCTCGCCCCCTACAATGCGCAAAGACGACGGATCGGGCAATAACGCGGCCTCACCATCTCCCGCATCGACAGCTACCCAGAAAAAGTGCTGCGCCTCGGCAAAAGTCTGCGACCGAAAACCCGGTCCGCCACCTGTCGTATCGCCATAAGTCACCGAGACCTCCTCACCCGCTGCCAAAGCGCGTCCATTCACAGTCAGCAAAAGCGACATCATACTCTGCACCAGAGTACCCACACGCGCTTCTCTCGGCGCGTCAACCGTCAAATAATCCGCCCCAGTGGGATCATCCATCTGAGGAGTAGCGCGGTCTGAATCCGCATCCGTATAAATCCGAATTGTCCCTCCTCTCGCAATCCCTTTTTCCCCTGCCGTATAAGTCAGCGTCCAGGTGCCATAAGATCCGGCCACCACATCTTCCGATGGACTCACTATCGCACCCCCATATAACTCTTTTATTTCTGCATCAGACATATCGCACTCCCCCTTACCAACCGTGAACAAAATGTCCGCCATCTGGAAACCAGATCGCATCCACAACACTCGACAGCGCAATGCCAAACAAATACCCGACAATCGCGCCATACCAGAACGGCAGCGACCGCCTGTAAAGCTGCACGCCCCCGAATCGCAACACAACCACCTTCACCAGCCACACGAGCAACAAACAAAACGCATATCGCCCGGGCGGAAACGCAATAGCGACCGGATGAAAAGGCCACCATGCAAACTGCGAACGCAAATAAGTCAAAACACCCGCTTCGGCAAACCCAAACAACCACACACCGAGCTTCTGCGTATCAAAAACCGATATTTTGC
The DNA here is from genome assembly GCA_965205975.1 of Candidatus Latescibacterota bacterium. Lineage (GTDB taxonomy): Bacteria > Latescibacterota > UBA2968 > UBA2968 > UBA2968 > VXRD01. The sequence goes on along the minus strand of OZ242195.1, from coordinate 942,261 downwards.
TGCCCTCAATATAGGGCACCCGTGAAATGAGCGCATCCATAGGCCACGACACCAGTAGCCCATTCAACCCGCCTTCATCATAACACCGAAACAAATAAAAACCACCCGCACTCATATACCCGATCAAATATGCCAGCGGAACCATCCCCCATATCCACGGATGCCGGCGCAACGAATTGCCAAACATGCGAAAAATATGCGGAATAGCAGCCAGACAGGTCGTTCGGATTGACGCCCCTAAAAACACATTGCGATTGAACAAAATCAGCATCGACTGCGACGTGGGCGAAAGTCTCGACGTGCCAATCAAAGAGTGAATCAGCGCCACGCCCTTACCGCCAGCGGGATTGAGAAAGGTAAATCCGGTTGCGGCCGCGTATTTCGCAATGCCAAAATAACACATAAACATCAGAATGAGCTGTCCCACCACCGCCCAGAACCCCACCCCCGAGGACATCATCCAGCCGCCGATACCAACTGTTGCCAAACACAGGCCAACCCAGGCCGTACGATATGTAACTGGCACGCCATCGTCAACAGCGCGAGAACGGTTCAACGCTTTTTGAACTGTCTCCTTTAAGTGCTTCCGCGCAACCCACACCGACCACAACACCAAACACGCCAGCGCACCGTGCATCTCGAGCATCGCAATCTCACCGGCCTTGGCGGGTTGTCCTTCTAATCCCACTGTAAAGCCCGTTCGATTCAGCAGCCCCACCTTAAAAATATTGATCACATTGTAAAACCACACACTGAACAACATATCCACCGGACAAAGATATGCCAGGCCCATAATCAGCGGTTGCACACGCAAATAATAAGCCGGGAAATGCGGTCCCAAATCTACCGCTTTGGTGCGATAATGGTCAAAAACCGTAATTCGTGGCAAATTCAGTTGAAAATAACCCACTATATTCCAGCAAATCACACCGGCCACACACCAGAACCCGATCCAGAAAATTTTGTCTCGCAACACAGCAGGCACGCGACCTTCATCTGCGCCCTCGATCAAAGCCACGGGAAATTCGGACATGGGAAAGACCAGACGCTCTTTCTCCTGCCACTGCTTGAAAAAAAGCACACTGCCGAAAAATCCCGCCATCACCGCGCTGATACAGCCGACAAACCACCAGAAAAAAGGCCGCACCCACAGCAACCACGGCACGGGATCGCTGCGATGACGCCCGGTGTACACCGCCCGCACATCGGGTATATTGGCGTCTAAAAAGAACCACCTGGGCAAAAAGGGAATGACTGCGTCTCGCAAGCGATTTTCCGGCGAGGCGAAAAACTCTGGCGACGGAATCAGACTGACCGCGTAAAACCCCCACCCCACCGCTGGCAAACTGCCGACAATCCACATCATCGAAAAAATCGTGAGCAACTCAATGCGGGACAATGCAAATCGCGGCGCAAAATGAATCAACCCCACATTGATCCCCACCCACATCACAAAGGGAATCAAAGCAGCCACAGGCAAATAACTCTTGACCAGATTCCCCGCAAAATAGCTCATGTACCACGTCGCAACCGCAATGGTCACCAGCCCCAACAAAATAGACCGAAACGTTATCGTATCCGGCGCGGGAGATGCTTCAGCTTGTATTTCGGATGAAAGGGCCATGGACAGTTGTTAAAAGCAAAAAGTATCCGCAGATAAACGCAGATAAACGCAGATAAACGCAGGTGAAAGGATGATCAGAGACTGCACTGGAGTGCCTCTATCCAGTGATAAAATCCTTATGGTTATGTAGGGGCGATCCCTTGTGGTCGCCCGTTGTTTATCAGCATCTAACCCCAATGGTCGCCGCCGTGGTCAAGGAAGACGGACTTTGAATTGGGCTGGGTCTTGGTCAACATGCTGGATGAGGTATTTGCTCCTATTGATTAGAGTCATGGCATTGCCATGTGTATCAATATATAATGAACCTACTGATTTGAAATTGAAGAAAGAGGTTCCATCTGAATGAACAGATTCGATATCCACCAGTGATTTCTTTGAACGAGGCCCCCGCAAAATAGGACATTGGCTCTCAGATAAATTACCGTTCTCCACAAGCCAACGTGCGATTTCTGTCAATATTTCATACCAGCGTTTGGGCGAAGCGTGTGAGCCATCGGGAAACATTATTTCAGTTGGGGGCTGCGTCTTTGGCTCTGGGTTAAACTCTGAAAGCGGCTCCCATCCATCTTCATCTGAAACAGACGACGTTGGCTGAACAGTAGTTTCTTCAGCGGGCTGAGGCTCTGTTGTGTTAGTCCTATTATCAGGCGGTCCGATAACGGGGGGTTCCCCAACAGTAATCTGGCCTGAAATTACGCTGGGTCTCCACAAGGCTAATGCTTTCAGACACACATCTACAATCAATGGATCTTTCAAATCAAATTGGACTATTCGCTTATCATCTATGGGAACGGGTTTGTGTGTTTCGTAAATTTCCCAACACCTGCCATCAGTCACCACAAAGTATTCGGTTCCCTCCACGAGACAGTATTGAATGCCTTGACCGATTGCATCATTCAAGGGCGTATCCAATTTTTTGGCTTCCAGCATGATTACGGATTTACCATTTTTACACAGCGCGTAATCCACTCGACCACCGCCTGAACTATACTCAGGCACAACCACATCAGGATCTTCAGTATCCCACCCCAATTCACGTAGAAGGGGATCAATCAGCGCGTAGCGGGTCAACGCTTCGCTTTGTCTGAGCGCAGCACCATGACTGTCAATGCGCTCTCGAAGCTTTTCTATCAATGTCAGCAGGTTTTCCAGTGGCATATTCAAGAACCTTTCTCAATACTTTGAACAGATTATAGCTTATATTTTTTCACTTCTGCGTTATCTGCGGATATTTCTTTACACTTCACACCGCTATCTCTTCCTCTTTTTTCTTTTCTTCTTTTTTCGATTCTGCTTTCGAGATTTTCGCGCCATGTTTCGTTTTGTTTTTGCTTTCTTGCGTTTTGCAGCACTCTGAGGCTTGAAAGCAAAGGGTCTATCTTCTGGGTCCATGTCTTCGATATCGTCCCTGAAGAAGTCGGCATCTCTTTCGACATAAGGTTTCAATCCCAACGCAACCTGTACATCTTCCCAATCTCCCATAACTATCTCATCTACACGACCAGCCGCATAAGCTCTTTGCATAAGCGGTGCTGTTTCTACCGCTTGCAGGTCAACCAGATAACTGATCAGAAATCCATTCAACTCGCGGTCATTTTTCCAAAACGCCTCCAGTTGCCGTGTTAAAGCGGTAATACATGCCTCTCGCGCTTCGGCATGTGACATCCCAATTTCAGCCAGCGCATATGCTACACTAATCCGGGGAGATATATTGCGAGAGGTATCCGCAAGATACGCTGTAAGAGCGGGAATAGCAGCCGCCCCGATCATGCCATATACTCTGGGCAATTCCTCTCCGACCCAATCATCTTCTTCGAGTTCGTGAAACAAATTTAGGAGGGGTTCAATCGCCTCCTCTGCACGCAACTGTCCCAAAGCTCTCCAAGCATGTAAGGATGACCAAACTTCCAGACTTTCTGAATCTGCCCAATGCAATTCTGAATCGGTCGCCAGTTGGATCAGATCGGGAATATGTCCTGCACCAATCCCGTATTCCGAATAATCGAGCCATTGATCCGAAAGTTCTCGTGGATCGCCAAGTGTAAGTAATACATCTGCTGGTTCTCTATATTTAGTCATGGCCTTGTACCTATCTTAGTTGAAATAGTAGATACTCCAAAGACCGTTCAATATAACACGGAATACAAGGGGATTCAAGAACGAGATTGGAGATGGAATACAACCATCTGGACAATGGACGGATGGTAGATGCACATATTCGTCGCCTGTGCATAAAACTGGGCACAGCACAGGAAATGATCCGCACAGTGAGAGATGTGGGATACTGTTTTAAGCCGATTGAGTAAACCTGTCCATCTTTCTCCCCTAACGGGATGTATGTTCTTTTGAGCATACGTCCCGTTTTTTTGTATAATATAAGGCAAGACTTATCCACGGAGGTCGCTGTGTTCAATCTACAGATATTCAAACAATTACCGCGAGAGACCTTATGGGAAGATATGGCAAGTCCATTGGGACCGTTGACCGTGTTGGCCTCAGATAATGGCGTACATGCAATTGCATTTGAAGGTGATCGCACGGAACAAGCGAAGACAAATTTGCCCCGAGCTGTGAATCATCCGATCATAAATGCTACGACCGAACAACTCGCGATGTATTTTGAAGGGACGCTGAAAGTTTTCGATTTGCCACTGGACTTGCGCGGAACGGATTTTCAAAAGCGCGTGTGGAAATTATTGCTGGAGATACCCTTTGGAGAGACGCGAACCTATGGCGACATCGCCTGTGCATTGGACAATACAGGCGCATCGCAAGCCGTGGGCGCGGCCAATGGCAAAAACCCCGTGGCGATAGTGGTACCGTGTCACCGTGTAATCGGTGCATCTGGTCATCTAACGGGATATGCTGGGGGGATGGAAAAGAAAAAATTTCTCTTAACACATGAAGGCGTCAACCACCCCCGGCTAAAGCCTGTGGGCTTGTCCCTGCCACATGATTCCCCCGGTGGTTGACACCACCATTGGGGGTATGGCGAGACTTTAGGCTTGTTGACACAAAGCCCTTGCTCGGATGTTCCGAGCGGCGTTGCGGTCAGCATGGTCTTTGTGACCACACACTTTGCATCTGAAGGATGCCTGGGTGTGTCTATTGCCTTTCTCACATCGTGCATCTTCTGTCGGACATTTTCAACCGTGTCGCCCCTATATGTTTCACCATCGTCTGTCACTGCAAGGTTTGTTGTACCGAGATCAACGCCGATAAAGTCAGTGGTCGGTATTGGCGTGCCATCAGGCACATCGACAGAGACAAGCAAGAACCACTTGCCGTCTTTGCGAAGCACAAGGTCTGCCTGTCCTTTGGCATAGCCGAACTGCTCACGCTGGTAGTTGCCCATAAGCATGGGCACAAGCACGCGCCCTTCAAGGGTGAGCAACGAAACACGATCTATGCCCTTAAAGCTATACAACCGTTGATCATAGGGCATAGCAGCAGTAGGGCGAAACGACGGTTGCACCGTTTTATCGCGCTTAAATGCTTCTACAACCTGGGCAATGCAACGGATAGCCATTTGTGCGGACAAACCAAATTGGCGACGCAAGTCTGAATAGTACAGCTTTTGTAGGGCAAACTTATTCGCCAACGTGCGCTCATAAGCCTTCGATGCAAGGTAGTTGGCAGCCTCATTGAACCGTGCAACAGTCGCTTTTAGCTTCTGGCCTGTGGCAACGTCCGGTAACAGTTGTATTTGAAGGGTGAGTTTCATATTGACAAATATACTCAGCATAACACGCTTTGGTAAGGATCAATTTGCTAACGCAAAACAAATTCTCAGCCCTTACCTCCCAAGTTTAAAAACTTGGGCATCACGGGCTTGTGAGGTGATTCAACCGACGCTGTTTGGGTGATTTCTGATAACTTTTTTACAAAGGAGTTTAAAATGGCTGAAGGACATAAATTGACCATGTTGGGAACTGGACTGATCGGAATGTTTTACACCATGGCCTTGCACAGACATCGGGGAATTGATCGGGTGCAAGTCGTGTATTCGCGGACTGAAGAACGCGCCAGGACATTTGCGGAAGAATGGGACATTCCCAAATGGACAACGGATCTCAAAGCCGCAATTGAAGACGAGGAAACCGATGGCGTGGTAATCGGATTGCCCAACGACCTGCACCTCGAAGCCGCAACACTCGCAGCCCAGGCTGGCAAAGCCGTATTGTGTACCAAACCTCTCGGGCGCACCGCTGATGAAGCCCGGCAAATCCTGAATGCAGTAGAAAAAGCAGGCGTATTTGGCGGATATCTCGAAGACCTGGTATATCCCCCAAAAACCTTAAAAGCCCTCGAATCCGTGAAAAACGGCGCATTGGGCCGCGTCTTGTGGGTGCGATCACGCGAAACACACCCCGGCCCCCACAGCGATTGGTTTTGGGACATAGACAAAGCAGGTGGCGGCGCGATCGTCGATATGGGGTGTCACTGTATCGAAATCATTCGCAACTTCATCGGCAAAGGCATTCGCCCGGTCGAAGCGATGTGCTGGTCTGACACACTCGTACACCCAGTCGAAGCAGAGGATCACGGAATTGGACTGATCAAATTTGAAAATGGATCCATGGGTCAATTTGAAGTCGGATGGGCATTTCGCGGAGGTATGGACCTGCGGGACGAAGTGGCAGGCACAGAAGGAACAATCTGGCTCAACCACTGGTTGCGCACCGGGTTTGACATGTTCACGGCTGTGGGACAAGGGGGTTATGTGGCAGAAAAAGCCGAAGGCGATACGGGATGGCTCTTTCCCGTGGGTGACGAGGTCTCCGAACTGGGATATTCGGACATGTTCGTGGATATGTTCAACGCCTGGGATGAAGGACGCGAACCAATGGAAACCCTGTACGACGGCTATGTTGTCAATGCAATTATAGATGCGTGTTACAAATCCGCAAAAACAAAACAGTGGGAACCAATAGAAATGGAATGGCGCGGCGGTGAAATAGATCGGGAGACCGCATCGACCGAAACAGACGCACAGTTTGTCACCCTGAAAACCGAGCGCATGCCCGATGGACGCTTGAAACGAATTGTGAAAGACAGAGAAACAGGTGAAATCAGCGAGCGGATAGACGAATAGACGAATAGACGAACCCGTAGGAGAGGCATCCCTGCCTCGAATCTCACTATAAAAATCAAGGTTGTCAATGGACCATGTATTAATTGCTGATGAGGTAGCCCTGCAGGGCAAAATCGCGCAATTGAACAGCCATACGAAAACCGAACAACTGTGTGTAGTCAGCGATTGGGATCGCACATTGACAAAAGCGCGAACAGAAGATGGGCAAGATGCGACATCTTATTCGGTAATTGCGCACGGAGCCTATTTGGGAGAGGCATATCGCATCGAAATGGATTGTCTGTACGCGCGGTATCGCCCCATTGAAATATCGCAGAAGATCTCGCACCGCAAAAAACAAAAAGCCATGCACGACTGGTGGATGGCGGCACTTGAGATGATGCAGAAATACGGACTTACCGAAGAGATAATAGAAGACATTGCTATCCGTGATTTCATGCGCTTGCGCGATGGTTCCATCGATCTTTTTAAAATATTGGCAGACAGGGATATACCGCTATTAATTTTATCCGCGGGCATTGACAACGTAATCTCAAAATTCTTAAAAGTCAGAGCATTGCTCACCACCAATGTGACAGTAACGGCAAACAAATTGATATTCGATACACATGGCGCAGTGGCGAGATTTTGTGAGCCGGTAATCCACAGCTTTAACAAAGCGCGTCATGCAAGTGCCCCACGAAGCTGCGTCCTGCTCCTGGGAGACACCATAGAAGATGCGCAGATGGTGAACGACGCCGATGCAGACTGTGTCATCCGCGTGGGATTCTTGAACGAAGCAGTCGAAGAAAATCGTAATGCATATCTGAGCACTTACGATATTGTAATCTGTAACGATGCATCTATGGCACCCGTGATAGAATTGCTGAGGAGATCTCTTGACACCTTATGAAGCCATGCTCCTGGGACTGTTGCAAGGGCTGACCGAATTTTTGCCCGTGAGCAGTTCGGGACATCTCGCATTGGGACAAGCGGCATGGGGTATTCAAACCGGTAATGTGACCTTTGAAGTAATCGTACACTTTGGAACATTGCTGGCTATAGTGACCGCGTTGCGAACGCGAATCAGCAACTTAGTCATCGGATGTTTGCGACGCGATGGCGCATCCTGGCACACAATCTACCTGTTGATAATCGGCTCTATTCCCGCTGGCGCCGTGGGAATTCTATTCAAAGACCTGCTCAAAGAGGCTTTTGCCAGCCCAATCGCCGTATGCGGATTCTTGATTGCGACCGGTTGTATTTTGTGGAGCACGCGATTTGCGCGGGGGGACCGCATGAAAATTACATCTATAGACGCAATTTTAATCGGCTTTGCACAGGCACTCGCCGTATTGCCGGGAATTTCCAGATCGGGTTCAACCATTGGCATGGGCCTGTGGCGTGGGCTGGATGGTCGCGAAGCCGCAACATTTTCTTTTTTACTATCCATCCCCATTATTTTGGGCGCAACCGCATTAGAAGTTGGCGATTTTCTCGCCCATCCACCGCAAATGAACGCGCTATGGCCCCTGCTGATTGGCGCTATTATAGCTTATGTGTCCGGAGTATTTGCCATTCGATGGCTCCTCGGTTTACTCAGTGGCGGGTATTTTGCACAATTTGCTTACTATTGCTGGCTTATCGGTCTGGTGGGCATGGCGTATTTTGGAGGCTAAATAATCCATGAGGTGGCTAATCGTATGCCTTTTGCTCGGTTGTGGCGGCGTTCCTATATCGCCCGAGAACGAGCTTCTTTCGGATTTTATGTCCATTGCCAACGTGCGCCGCGAGCCGATCCAAAATGCGAATGGCGATATCGTGGGGGTCAATATCTCAGCCGATGTCGTCAATACGGGACCAGTACCGATTATCAGCCCGTTTATCATGACCTGGAGATTGCGCGGCTCAAACCAGGCAGAAATTTCCCGTGCAACCCATCGGTTTTCCAGGTTTGAGGCAGGACAGGTACAGGAAATTGCATTGACAATGGCATTTGCCCCGCGTCCGAATCTATCTGGTGTGCAGGATGCAGTGACGTTTGATTTTGAGGAAAGCAGTTAGTGGTCAGTAGTCAGTTACCCCGCACCGCCCCACCGGGGTTGAGTAGTTGGGACTGACAACTGACAACCGATAACTGATAACTGATAGCTCCCTTGCCCGATACGATTTTGACGTGTATATTGTTGCGTCAAATGCGCCGTATCACACAACAGAGGACACTGCGATGAAATACATCATTAGTTTTTTATCTATCTTTTTTTTCTTTGCATGCTCTAAAGATGATTCTACCGGCTCGCGTACTTTTATACCCGACGATTTAACCGTTTTGAGCCTGACCTCCATTAGAGGTGAAACTGTTAATGCGCCTGCGGGCGATGCCGGTTCGCCTACAAGCGTGAATATTATCCACATTGAGGGCACGGTTGACAGCCAATCGGGTCTGGACCTCACGGGTCTTAAAGTGCGCGTACGTGTGTTGGGTGAAAATGATACGCTATTGGGGACGCATGAAGATGTATGTACCCCCGCTGAAATAGCCTCCGGAGGATCGTGTACTTTTTCAATAAGTGTTGTATTGGAGGGTGCAGATTACAAAACGAGTCAATCAATTGAGATCACGCCAGGTTGCGATCAAGGTGATGGCACACTGCGACTTATTCCAGTGACCTGGCCTGATTCATAGAAAGGAGTATAATTGTGGCAGAGGTGATTTTATCGGGTTTTGCCGACGAGGGACCGGTGAGCAAGCGCGCCGAAGAGCAATTTACCATGATGCGCGCGCTTGGCTTGTCTTATTACACAATCCGGTTTATCGACATGGGCAACGGGGTAAAGAACGCAATGGAATTGACCGCGCAGGAGATTGTACAACTCCAAAAATTGCACGGCGAATTTGGTATTTCGGTATCGAGCATTGGTTCCCCGCTCGGAAAGGTGAAATTGTTGGACATAGATGACGGTACAGACAATCGCTATGTGCCGTTTAAGGAATACTTGGAGACAGATGTCAAACGCGCCATCGAACTCGCCCATGCATTTGACACAAAACTCATTCGCGGCTTTAGCTATTACCATCCGCATGGGACCGATCCCTGGCCGCATTTGAACCAGGCGGCAGATCAGCTCTCAGAAATTGTCGCCCTGTGTGCAAGCGAAGGGCTGATCTACGGCTCTGAAGTGGAATCGCATTTAATCGGTGGAGACGGCGAAACACTGATCGCATTGCACGAAAAGATCGACAGTCCCAATACCTGTATCATCATGGATGTGGGCAATATGGAAAGCATGGGACACAGCCCGGACAGTGTTTTTGCCGAATATGAAAAAACAAAGCCCGGATTGGGATGGATACACATTAAAGGATTTAACGCGCCGGCCAATCAGCCGATGCTGGACAGCGCAACAAAGCGAGGGCTGACGCGGTTTATCCCCGTTGATCAGGGCGATGCCGGGCATGAAATGGTCCTGCGGGATTTTAAAACACTCGTCCCGCGCCTGCAAAGCCAGTTTCAGGAACTGGGTGTACCGGGTGTATTTATCGATTTGGAACCGCACGTAAAGGGCGGTGGACAATTTGGCGGCTTTAGTGGCATTGATGGTTTTGGCGTGGCATTCCGCGCACTGTGCAATTTGCTGGATTATCTGGGATATGAATATCACCTGACGGGCTACGAAGATTTGACCATGCCGTAAAATGGAGGTTGTAATGGCAGATAAAATTCGCATTGGTATTATTGGTGCCGGCGGTATTTTTCGCACCCGCCACTTCCCGGGTCTTGCTCAAATTGACGATGCCGAGGTCGTGGCAATATGCAACCGCAGTGAAGAGAGTGGCGGCAAAATAGCGGCTGAATTTGGACTGAATCCCGACCTGATGACCGATCCCCACGCGCTCATCGCGCGAGATGACCTCGATGCCGTAATGATTGGCACCTGGCCGTACAAACACTGCGAGTTTGTACTCGAATCCCTCAATGCGGACAAGCATGCATTTGTGCAAGCGCGTATGGCAATGAATCTGCGCGAGGCAAAAATCATGTATGCCGCAGCAATGGAATCGGAACTCGCGCACCAGATATGCCAGCCACCGCACGCACTAAAAGGCGACTGGTTCATGCAGCGATTGATCGCCGAAGGATATGTCGGCGATATTCGCAACATCGTCATCCGCTCAATGACGCCTGGGGGCATTGACCCCAATACCCCATTACACTGGCGACAAATCGGTCGCTTTTCCGGCTTAAACACCATGAGCGTGGGCATGCTGGTGGAATTTGTACACCGCTGGTGTGGCTATACCAAATCCGTATCCGCACACGCAGAAACTTATGTCACCGAGCGCTCCACAGAAGACGGCATGGGACCAGTAGATCGTCCAGACACCGTGAATATTTTGGCGCAAATGGAAAGCGGCGCCACTGCGGTCTATCTCTTCTCCGGCACCGCGCACCACGCGCCGGGTGAATCCATTGAAATTTACGGCACGGACGGCACACTCATTTACGAAACCTCCCCCGTTTTGGACGAGCAGCGGATATTGGGTGCAAAATCCAGCGATGGCGCATTGCGGGAATTGGATGTCCCCGCATCCGACATGCGCGAGTGGACGGTTGAGGCAGATTTCATCGACATGATCAAAACCGGCAAACCCGCTGAATCAACCTTCTACCAGGGCGTGAAATACATGGAATTCACCGAAGCAGTATTCCGCTCCGTCGAACGCGGCGCAACGGTTCATCTGCCCATTGTTGATTGAGAGGCCAACAAGCAAAGGCAAAAAAATAATGAATCGAAAAGAAAATTATTTTAAGTCCGAAGCGGAGAAAATTTATGGTGAAGTAAAAGGACCATATAACCAAAGTAGTATCAAAAAGAGAATCGAAGCTCTTTTTCTTGATAATCTCGGCAAGATTCTATTGAGAGAACAAATCATCAAAGCAGCTATAGACCCGATAACAAAAAAAGAACCAGAAAATTGGCATCAAAGATTATCGGAGTTGCGAACGGATGATGGATACACAATTTTATCATGGCGCAATAGAGGTGACTTAAAACTCCAGGAGTACCTCATGCCCACCTCTGAAAAGAGGCCGAGGATCAACAGGAGGGTTCGGCCACATAATGGCGTGTGGTTAAAGGTATTGGAAACAGCGAACTACGCTTGTGAATGGGAAGAGGATGGTATTCGGTGCGGACTCAAGGGCGGGGATATAGATCCAATCGGAGGAGGCACAGTAAAACTCACACCCGATCATAAGTCACCACATTCGATAAACATAGAGACCGACCCAGGTGATCCAAATCAATGGAGAGTCCTATGTGCGCGCCATCAAGTTATGAAAAAGAACTTTTGGGATAATAGTACTGGTAGAATCAATGTTTATGCTATTGTGCAAGCCGCAAGTGAACCGGAGAAGCGGATGGTATTCTCTTTTTTGCTTGATTATTTTGGATATCAAATCAATGACAACAAATAGTAAAGGGGGTAGGCATGACTCAAATGACTTTAGGGGACCTCGACAAAGTCACGCGCAATAATGGAACCAAAAAGGGTCGTACTGTAATACTACCACCAATGGATGTATTTGAATCCATCAACCTGATTAAATTAGCGGGCATCAAGCCGCGTGTTACAATGCTCGACCCATGGTATAACAAGGGTTTTGGAGAAATAAGGGATGATTACAATGATTTTGTTATATCCATACTCGAAGCACTAATTGATGTCTCTGACCATGTATTCTTGTGGGGATTTCCCGAGATTGTAGCTCAGTATTTTAATCGAATACCAACCGAGTACAAGCTCGTTGCATGGCTGACCTGGTATTACAAAAATAACCCATCTGTTATTCGAGGGTGGCGCTCGAGTCAGAATGCTTGCCTACACCTTTCTCAGAGAGATGCGAAACTATATCCCGAACACTTTTTGAATGATGTGCAAAAAGAAAAGTTAAAGGCGGGGAAGCTGAGATATATGCCAGGGCCAACGAGCGTGATAGAAGCATCCTTATTGGTGGGATTTGTGGGTAAGAATGAGCAGACAGGCCATCCGTCTCAAAAGCCATTAAAAGTTTATGAGCCACTTTTTTTTATGACAACACAAGAAGAAGATTTAATTTTTGATCCCATGTGTGGTTCTGGCACTACGGGTGCGTTTGCATTGAAACACAATCGATCCGCAATTTTATCAGACATCAACGAGGAATATATTTCTATCGTTGAGTCGCGGCTTTCAAAAAAGAGAATTCATTCTAACAAGGCATTACACTCAACGCTTATTTCGTCCTTGCCAAACTGCATCGTAAAGCCAGAGAAAGCACTGTTATCGGCAACTTGAGGCTGAGTTTCAGGGAGCGCGTCACCGGCGAATGCGCACTTTCCGAGATTGCCAGGGTTGCGATGCAAGTGATGGGCCTGATATAGGTAAGAAGTGAAAGTCCTTTTACTGGAAATAAAAAATGCATGAACGTATTGCCATTGATTCCAGGGTTTGTCACGGACAAGCCTGTATTAAAGGTACCCGCATCCCGGTACATCTAATCCTGGGGATGTTGGCCAATGGGGACACTGTCGAGGATCTCCTCGCAGAATATCCTTCACTAACTCAAGAAGATATTTATGCATGTAAGGAGTTGGTCACTTCATAAACAATGGGCATACAATGAAAATCTCTTTAGACTTACCTGACACGGCTGCGCTTGCTCGCCTCGACCAGGCGTATTTCAGAGAAGCCTTGATTGCAACACTCTACCACGTAGGAAAACTCTCAGAGAAAGAAGCGTGCCTCACGCTCGGGATCTCTCGCCGTGTATTCGAGGAATTGCTGCCGCGGTTCGGGTTTTCCATCTTAGTGGATACGCCAGAGACTATGGATGTAGAACTGCATGCCTGAAATGAAAAAGAACCCATCAGAATCTCAATTCGCGCTGTGTATCGAGAACAGAGATTGCGACGATCTGGAGAAGCGGAAAATATACCAGATTTTACCCGACGAAGAAGCAGCGCAAGAGGGATATTTGAGAGTCATTGACGAATCGTGGGAAGACTACTTGTATCCCGCATCTTATTTTATCTTTGTCGAACTGCCTTGCAAAGCCAAAGACGCACTGGCAAACTGAGACTGAGTTTCAGGAACGTTACCATGACCACAGACTGGAGCAAGCTAGAACAAACGGTTAAAGAGCACGAATCACCCGGCATGATCGGCGTCAGTGTAATTTCACCTCAGGGAGAGCGTTGGGCTTCACGGGGTGATCATCAGTTTCCAGCGGCCAGCACAGTTAAAATTCCGATCATGATCGAGATCTACAGAGCTATTGATCGCGGCACACTGGCGCTTGACGACACATATATCATCCGCTCTGTGGATAAATCTCCCGGCAGTGGTGTGCTGCGACATATGCATACCGGGTTGCAACTGTCGTTTGGAGATCTCCTCTACTTGATGATGTCCATCAGCGATAACACCGCCACCAACATATTGATTGAAGTGGCTGGAATGGATCGCATCAACGCGACAATGCGAGAACTCGGTATGACCGCCTCCAATCTCGGACGTCCCATGCGCGGGCGTCTCGCGATTGAAGGAGAACAGGAAAATTGGGCTACACCCAATGACTACACTACCGTCGTCAAGACGATTCTCGACGACCAGGCCGCATCCCCCGCAGCCTGTCAGGCCATGCTCACCACCTTGACCCTACAACAGAACGGTCGCCGCATCGGCCGATATGTGCCGACCTCCAAAACCTATCGATGGGGTTCCAAAACCGGCTCGAATCGGGGTGTAATCAATGATGTCGGCTTCGTCGAATCCCCGGTAGGAACGATGGTGATTGCTCTCTACAGCCGGGAACTCGGCGATCGCGTCACCGGCGAATGCGCACTCTCCGAGATTGCCAGGGCCGCGATGCAAGTGACGGGCGTGATATAGGACTAACAGTTTCAAATAAAATAAAAAAATCACGAGTGATACATGTATATTAGCAGATTAGCTTGGGACGACTATCGAATTGAACATATTGCTCAACACAATGTGGAACCAGATGAAGTCTGGGAAGTTTGTGGGGATCCATTACATTTAGCTCGTCGTCAAGGACGTAACCGGTATCGGCTTTATGGACAGACAGCGGATGGGCGGTATCTATTTGTCGTCTTGGAACATCTTAGCGGTACAGTCTATAAGCCCATTACCGCTCGAGATATGACCGACCGTGAAAAACAAAACTTCAGGAGGCTGAGAAAATGAAAGAGTTAAAAGTCCCAAAATTCGAGAGTTATGAAGAGGAAGCTACATTTTGGGATCAACTGGATACGGCTGATTTTATGGAAGATGATGGAGAATGGTTTCGCTTTGATACGCCACACAAGCGAGCAGTTCGCGTTGCGATACTCCCTGAAATAGCAGAAGAACTCTGGCAGAGTGCCCAAGCACAAGGCGTATCGATCGAAACCCTGGTGAATGTTCGTTTAATTGAGCACATACGAGGGAAATCAGTTGCGAGTTAGGCCGATATGTGCCGACCTCCAAGACCTATCGCTAGGGTTCCAAAACCGGCTCAAATCGAGGTGTAATCAATGATGTCGGCTTCGTAGGCAATATGATCTGGCCGGTGACGAAAACTCAAAGGTATTGCCCGTATTCGCCTCAGCAATAGCAGTATCCGACGGGCAGAGGACCATTGGTATGAGGTGCATGGAATTGGTCGAAGAAAGATGAAAATCAAACGATTCATGGAGTGGTAAAAATGAAAGAGAACCTATCAAAATCTCAATTCGCGCTGTGTATCGAGAACAGAGATTGCGACGATCTGGAGAAGCGGAAGATATACCAGATTCTGCCCGACGAAGAAGCAGCGCAAGAGGGATATTTGAGAGTCGTAGATGAATCACAGGAAGACTACTTATATCCCGCATCCTATTTCATCCTCGTCGAACTGCCTCGCAAAGCCAAATATGCATCAGAATCTGTTTGAGGGAATATTAATTTAGGATGTGACAAAATGAACATTTGGCAAATCGCCGCTGGTGATGGAAATAGAGAATATTCTGACGTATTTTTGAGATTTGGAGTCATACTTGTTGGCCCTGGTTCTCACGGAGATTATTTTGAAAATCGAGATATTTATGATGATAAATCCCACTGCGATTATAGACAATTCTATAGGTGGTTCATGGAAGACATGCAGACTGGGGATTTGGTGATTTTGAAAAGGGCATGTGGAAAACAGTGGAAAATTGTGGCAGTAGGGAAAGTTAGATCAGATTATTTCCATACAGAAGTATTCGAAGAGGTTGATGGATGGGCTCTTCAACATTGTAGGGAAGTAAAGTGGAAACGGCCTGCTGATTCGACAATAATCTCTGGTTTGAGACAAGGTACGTTGTTTCAAGTCAAGAAGCAAACTCCAAGGAATGAAGCGCAAAATATATGGGAAAATGGTGTAGCTGTACAATCAGAACGAATTCCGGAGTTAGTTGAGGATTTAGAAGCCGAACAACTGATTGACCTTTTAATGGTCAATGGCTTATCCGGGAACGATGTTGACATAATCACAAAGACGATTTGGAAAATTCGTAGACTGGCAAAGTGGTACGTCTCTCAGAATAGGGAATTTGGAGAGCATGAGATTAGGACATTTCTAATAGTCCCACTCCTGATTGCATTGGGGTTTCCTGAACAGAGAATCAGAATAGAGTGGAAGAAAATTGATATTTCGATCTTTGAGAGTCCGTTTCCATCAGAACAAGAGAATCCTGTAATAATCCTCGAAACTAAACGGCTATACGATGGACTTCGGTATGCTCCCGATCAGGCAAAGGATTATTTACAAAACTATCCAACTTGCTGTTTTTTCATTGTCTCGAATGGAATTCATTACAAGCTCTTTGAAAAAATTGAGGGTGAGTGGCTGTTTCGAGCCTATGCGAATTTACTTTCATTAAAAAGTAAGCATCCCTATTTCCGAGAAATCAAAGGAGCAGATGAACTTTTCCTGAAAATCCTGCGTTTATAAATCTGAAAAAGACAAATATCTATGGTATGCACTTTATGTTTTCCCTTTAAGGACTTCGCCGTAAAGGGCCCCTTCAGTGGCCTTGCGAAAAATTTGGCAATAGAAGGTGACCAATGACAAATCACGAGTCACTTGAGGCAAAAGTTGATCAGGTATTCGCGGAATGGGACAAGCCAGATTCCCCTGGCGCGGCTCTGTCGGTTATCAGAGACGGTGAAATTATCTACAAATGCGGATACGGTATGGCGAATCTGGAATACGACATCCCGATTGCGCCGACAACCATCTTCGACATTGCTTCGGTCTCCAAGCAATTTGCGGGCTTTGCCATCGCCACGTTGTTGCACGAAGGGAAACTCTCGCTGGATGACGACATTCGGACGCACTTGCCCGATGTCCCGGATTTTGGAAAAAAAATAACGATTCGACATCTGGTGCATCACACGAGTGGCTTGCGGGATTGGGTACAGGCACTCGTCATCGCGGGCGGAGAGATGGATGACGTGATTTCGTTTAAGCATATTTTGAAAATGGTAAGGCGTCAGAAAGAACTCAATTTCGAGCCTGGAACAGCGTTCTTATACTCAAATACGGGGTATAATCTGCTGGCAGAAATCGTCGAAAAAATAACGGGAGATTCATTTCGCGAATGGACGAATGCCAACATCTTTAAGCCCCTCGCCATGACCAACACCCACTTTCACGATGACCACGAGATGATTGTGAAAAACCGGGCGTATTCCTATTTGTCCGTGAAAGATAATGGATTCAAGAATGCAGTGAACAATTTAACCGCCCTCGGTTCGAGTTCTCTCCATTCAACGGTAGAAGATCTGGCAAAGTGGGTTCTGAACTTTGATAATACACGGGTAGGTGGACAGGTAGTGGTTGAGCAGATGCATCAGCGAGGGGTTCTCAATAATGGGAAACAGATCAGTTACGCCTTTGGATTGGACATCGGCGAGTACAGAGCACTGAAAACGGCCGGACACGGCGGATCATGGCGGGGATTTCGCAGCCATCTCATACGTTTTCCGGCTCAGAAATTTGGCATTGTCATATTGTGCAATCTGGAGACCTTTAATCCGCTTAATTTGGCGAAAAAGATCGCTGATCTCTATCTCGCTGATGTCCTTGCGCCCGAAGCACCCGAGCCGGATAAGCAACCCTCTGAAAGCAACGAAGCCGAACCCCTATCGCCAGAACAGTTGTCAGAATTCGAAGGCGATTATTACACTGAAGAACTCGATACGACCTATACCATTGGTGTGCAAGGAGACCGGCTTGTGGCGCAACACAGGCGACATGACGACATATCCCTAACCTGTGCCGACGGCCATTTCGTCGGAGATGCGTGGTTTTTCCCAGAAGTTTATTTTACGCGAGACGATACGGGACAAGTTACAGGATTCAGACTGACGGGAAACCGGGTCAAAAATTTGCGTTTTAAAAAAGGACAAGATTAACCATGAACCGAATCCTGTTGAAACTAATGCTGCTCGCTCTGCTTGTCCCCACCTCTTCGGTTTTCGCCGATGAATGGCCGCAGTGGCGGGGACCGCACCGGGACGGTGTTTGGAGCGAAACCGGGATATTGGAGGCATTTGACGGACCGGAGATCCCGATTCGTTGGCGAGTGCCAATCGGCAGCGGCTATAGCGGCCCGAGCGTCGCTGACGGGCGCGTTTACGTTACTGACCGTCTCGCGAAACCGAAACAGGTCGAACGCGTTCACTGTTTCGACTGGGAAACAGGTGAATTGATTTGGTCCTTCACCTACGAGTGTGAATACCGAATTGACTATACCGCCGGGCCTCGAGCCAATGTTATCATTCATGACGGACTCGCTTACGCCCTGGGGGCGATGGGGCATCTCCACTGCTTTGATGCCGCAACCGGCACGTTGAAGTGGAAAAAAGACCTCAACTCCGAATACAATATTGAGATGCCAACCTGGGGGATTGCGAGTGCGCCGATTGTCGAAGGTTCACACCTCATCGTCCAAATCGGCGGCACGCCCGGAGCGTGCATCGTCGCTTTCGATCGCGAAACCGGAGCCGAAAAATGGAAAGCCCTTGAAGACAACGCATCTTACTCAGCTCCAATTGTGATTACACAGGGTGGCGAGCGGGTACTCGTCTGTTGGACAGGTAGAAATATCGCTGGGCTAAACCCGCAGACAGGCAGCACGCATTGGCGCCATCCGTTTCCACCGACTCGCATGGAAATCGGGATCGCAAGCCCTGTTTTTTATCAAAATGAATTGTTTATCACTGATTTCTTTGAAGGCTCGCTGCTGCTGAAACTGAATCCAGATAAGCCGATGATGCAATTCGGCTGGCACCGTAAGGGAAGAAATGAACGGAACACAGACGCGCTCCATTCCACGATGTCAACCCCGATCCGACTCGGCGATTACATTTACGGTGTGGATAGCTATGGGGAACTCCGCTGCCTCGATGCCCGCAACGGCGACCGGATTTGGGAAGACCTCACCGCGGTTCCAAAAGCGCGCTGGAGCAACATCCATTTTATCAAAAATGGCGATAAGGTCTGGATGTTCAATGAGCGCGGCGAACTCCTGATTACAACGCTTTCGCCGAACGGGCTGAATATCATCAGCCGCGCGAAACTGATCGAACCGACGCGCGACCAGTTGAACCGCAGAGGTGGTGTCACATGGTCACATCCTGCGTTTGCCTATAAACATGTGTTCGCTCGCAATGATAAAGAACTGGTCTGTGCCAATTTGGCAAAAAGCGAAAACAGGAATGATTAATGGCAGCGCTACCGTGACCGATTCATTTGCTAATTGACAAAAACTGTGATACATTCGCACAGCAGTTTCTGCACCCCTTAAAATAACGACAACACAGCGAGGTAAAAAATGGCAGATAAAATTCGCATTGGCATTATTGGTGCGGGTGGTATTTTTCGGAACCGACATTTTCCGGGACTGGCAAAAATTGACGATGCCGAAGTCGTGGCAATATGCAACCGCAGCATAGAAAGCGGTGAAAAGGTCATAGCCGAGCAAGGCTTATCAGCCGAAGCCCTGACCGACCCACAGGCCCTGTTGCACCGGGACGACATTGACGCGGTAATGATCGGCACCTGGCCGTACAAACACTGTGAATTTGTCCTCGCGTCCTTAGACGCTGGCAAACACACCTTTGTACAGGCGCGCATGGCGATGAACTTGCGAGAAGCCCGATTGATGTATGCCAGAAGTCGAGAAACAAATCTCGTGACCCAAATTTGTCCAGCACCGCCCTGGAAAGGCGGGCGTGTCTTGCGGCGGCTCATAGATGAAGGGTATTTGGGCGATATCTTCCACGTATATGTCCGCGATCTGGGCGGGCGTTATTGGGATATCGAAGAGCCATTGCACTGGCGACAAATGCGCCGGTATTCCGGTCTGAATATCCTGGGAATGGGCATTACCGTCGAGCGCGTGGCACGCGTATTTGGCTATATGTCAAACATAACGGCAGAAACTGAAATTTTTACCAGAGAGCGACCTCTACTCGATGGGTCTGGCACTGGACCGGTTGAAACACCTGATATGGCACATATCATAGGCAAAATGGAAAATGGTGCGCGTGCGGCATTTCTGTTTTCGGGCGTCGCGCAATTCGGCGGGAGCTCCGTCGTTGAAGCTTATGGCAGCGAAGGCACATTGATCTACGACATGGGAACGCAAATCCGCGGTGCAAAAACGGGTGATCGACGACCGCAACAAATACCCATCCCCGAAGATGAAGCCGCCGAATGGACAGTGGAAGCCGATTTTATCAATGCCATCAAAGGTGGGCCTCAGGGCGACACCAGCTTTTACGAAGGCATGAAATATATGGAATTTACCGAGGCAGTTCACCGCTCGGCAGAGCGAGGCGGAACCGTTCGGTTGCCTCTGGTTGATTAGAGGAGATGCAGTGATCAGACTTGTGGCATTTGATCTGGATGGAACGATCTTAAATCACAACAACACCCCATCGGATGCTTCGATGGCGGCGATTCGCGAATTGTTGGATCGCGGCGTAGCTGTAGCGTCTATGAGTGGACGCAATTTCGAACGCAATCAAATTCCGTTTGTACGCAATCCCAGCGTGGCCGACGCGCTCTATGCCGGATGTTATAATGGCGCAATGGTTTTTGCTCCCAAAACGAATGGCACACGCCAACTCATGCACGAGCAGCGACTGCCCAATGATATATTCTTATCACTGATCCAATATGCCGATGACCGGCTCATGAATTTTGTATATTGTCGTTGCGACATGAATAGCGAAGGCCCCTGCGAAGTTTATATCACCGACCGCCTGACAAAAATGAGCCGCGCGGTAGCCACAATGACCAATATGGTCTATGAAGTCGATGCCGATCTCGCGCAGCGAATACGCGCAAAAGAATTGGCCGCGCCCCCCAAAATAATGCTCTTGCCCAAACCCGGGCATGCCGATGAGACTGTTGAAGAATTAAAAGACCTATTCGGCGATCAAATTTACATGGCATGGGCCGTGGCGGGTCGCATTGAAATCATGCACCCGGATGTGAACAAAGGCGTGGCACTCACAGCGATTGCCAACCATATTGGCAGCAGCCTCGATGAAGTGATGGCGGTGGGCGATGGCAATAATGATCTCCCCATGTTGCGCGCAGCCGGAACCGGTGTATTGATGCACAATGCAGATGCGGCAACCCATCGCGCAGTGGCCGGGGAAAATATTCTACAAACCGACCATATTGAAAACGATGGCTTTGCCAAAGCCGTGCGTCGATATGTGCTTAAAAGGTAAGAGGAAGGATTCTCATGGGACAGATATTAGATATCGGTCGGCGAATAGAATTGATGCCAATGGATGTCCATTTTCAAGACATCACAATAGGGCTATACCAGCAAGAAAACGCACAGGGCACGACTTTTCGCGTTCACACATACAGCCAGATAGACGGAGCACAAGCGCGTATTGACTCCGTAAACCATGCGATGCGAGTCCTGGGAGGAATGGAAGACACAGGTGAGGGACTGCTGCGCTTTCCGTGTGGCGCTACACACCTGCTCTCTGTGAAGCGGCTATTCCTGGAAGCGTGCAAACTCGGCATGGATGACGACGTATCTATGCGTCCGTTGACCATCCTGGACAAAAAATCGGGATTGCACATTTCCGCAACGCCCCAATCTAATGGTGCGTACAAAATCACGGCTGACAGAGATGAAAAAGGCGCAGACCGGCGCATTCGATTGGTAGCCGGAGGGCTTGCGAAGCTGGGCGAATTGGAACAAGTGGGAGAAGACCAGGTGCGCTTTGATTGCGGCATGACACACGATCCCCTCATAGGTGTTCTCCTCGTACGCGCCCCCAATGTGCGATCCGTCATGCGAGAATTGGAACAGGCCGCCAGCCGGGGCGTGCTCGCAGCCCCGAGCGCGCAAAATTAGGAACAGGAGTCACGTATGCACGACCAGACAACAAAACCCATGAAACCGCGCGACCGCGTATTGGCCGCACTCAATCGGGCACCTGTGGATCGCACACCAACCTGTAATCCGACTTCGGTTGCAACCGTGGAATTGATGGATCTCGTCGATGCGCCATTTCCGCAGGCGAATCGCGAGCCAGAACTCATGGCACGGCTGGCCGCAACGAGTTATACCGAACTGGGCTTTGACACAATTATGCCCGTATTTACGATTATTCAAGAATCGTCGGCACTGGGATGCAAAATCCAGTGGGAGCAAAAAGACAACTGGCCCACAGTAAAAATGAAAGAACCGATCTGGCACAAGGTAGATGATATTGAAATTCCGTCTAACTTATTGACCCATCCCGATACAAAATGCGTACTGGACGCGATTGGCATATTGCGAAAAGAATACGGCGACGAAGTGGCGATTATTGGCAAAACAATGGGACCCTGGTCTCTGGCGTATCACTGTTTTGGTGTAGAGGATTTTTTGCTCCTATCATTGGACGACCCGGATCACACGCGGCAAATTCTGGACAAATTAAAAGAAGTAACCGTCGCATTTGGCGTGGCGCAAATTGAAGCAGGCGCCGATGCCTTGACCCTGCCCGACCACGCAACAGGTGATCTGGTCAGTGGCGATTATTACGACCGGTATTTGCGCGAATTGCACATTGAATTTGCCGACCGCATACCCATTCCACTGATTTTACATATATGTGGGCGCACCGTTGATCGGATGGAATACATCGCGCAAACGGGCATGGCAGCATTCCACTACGACTCCAAAAACGACCCGGATGAGTCAATCGATATTGTGAAAGAGCGAATCGCGCTGGTCGGCAACATCAACAACCCGGAAACGCTATTTTCAAAAGAGCCGGAAACCGTAAAAGAAGAAGTGTACAAAAACCTGGACGCCGGTGTGAATCTAATCGGGCCTGAATGTGCCATTCCATTGCAGACATCAATCGAAAATTTGAAAGAAATCCCCAAAGCGATCGTGGATTGGCATGCGGAGGAAAAGAGAGTTCATGGCTGAATTATCCGATATTCAAAATGAATTTATCAAAGAGGAAATAGAGGAATTCTTAGAACGCCCCGATGAGATCCAACGCAATATCGATCTGTTCTCAAATGCGAGTCCCGAGATGCAGGAAATTGCCGCATCATTGATTGATGGCGCGCATCACGATGTCGATCAATTGACGCGCGAAGCCCTGAACGCAGGCGTGGGTGCGCTGGAAATTATGGACGATGGATTGATCGCTGGCATGGGCATTGTGGGGATTAAGTTTAGAGAAAATTTTATTTTTGTACCCGAAGTCCTCGCCTGCGCCCGCGCGATGAAAGCGGGAATGGCGCATATTGAACCCATCTTGTCAGCCTCGGGCGTCGAGCCGGTAGGTACTGTCATTATGGGCACGGTGAAAGGCGATTTGCACGATATTGGCAAAAATTTGTGTATCATGATGTTGCGCGGCGCCGGGTTTGTCGTCCACGATCTCGGCGTGGATACATCCGAAGACGAATTTATGGATGCCGTGGAAGAACACGAAGCCAATTTGCTCGGCATGTCCGCACTGTTGACCACGACAATGCCGAATATGGGCAAGACAATTGAGGCATTTATCGACGAAGATCTGCGAGACGATGTAAAAATCATGGTGGGCGGTGCCCCTGTGACACAGGAATTTGCCGACGACATGGGTGCGGATGGATACGGTGAAAACGCCCTGGACTGCGTGGAACTGGCTGTACAATTGTTGAAGGAGTGGGAGGAGGAGAATGAGTGAGCGTAAAAAAATAGATCGAGAAGCCTATCAAAAGCGGCTGGATCGCATGTCTGAAATTTTTTCAGATATTGTCCAGCATGCCGACGAACAGGCGCAAATGCGCTGTCCCTACAAAAACAAGGACAACGAGTGCACGGCCAAATTTGGATGTAAATTCCAGCGAAAACCAGCGCCCAATCGGGCGCTTTTTCAATGTGCCAGCAACGATAACCTCGACTATCGCACGGCCTGGGAAACGGAGCCAGATGCCTATCGTGAGATGAAGACCGCGCTCAAAGCCCAAAAAAGTCGTCGCCGAAAAAAGGGAACGGGCACAATTACACACATGGGCCAGGTGCAACAACTCGAAGCGCGGAAGACGATATTTGATTATGCCGACGATCTATCTGTTCGGGTTCCAACATCGTGTTTTCGGTCGGGAATATGCCATGAATGCGTCGTAGAGATCACAAAAGGCGAAGACGCCCTGTGCCCCAAAACCGAAGCTGAAGCCTTCTTAAAAGACAATTACCGATTGGCCTGTCAAGCTGAAGTCGTAGATTTAGATGCGGAAGTCGAATTCGTGCCCCTGCGCCGCGCGCCTCAAATTTTAACCTTGAGCCGGCAAAAAGAAATCAACCTCGATCCCGTGGTAACGCGCAAAGGGGACCGAATATTTTACGACGGAGAAGACATCGATCGCTTTCGGGGACACATCTATGGGCTGGCAATAGATGTGGGCACCACGACAATTGTGATGGACCTCGTAGATCTGGAATCTGGCGAGAGTATTGCTAATGCATCTTATGAAAATCCCCAGCGCTTTGGCGGCAGCGATATAATGTATCGCATTTCCTATGACGGCGAATATCCAAATGTGCTGTGGAAGGCACTGGTAAATGCGATCAACCACGAAATTCTCGTGCTATGTGAACAATTGGATTTTGAGCGGCAAGAAATTTACGAAATTGTCGTCGCTGGCAATGCCACCATGCGGGATATGTTTTTCAGACTCGATGTGCAGAGTATTGGACAAAAGCCCTATAAATCTCAAATAGAACACGAATATCTGGCTGGAGAGCGAAAAACAACCGCCCTTTATGAAAGCAGCAGGCGGTTGGGCATTCGGGCAAATCCCAAAGCGCGGGTATATGGCATGCCCCTTATTGCAAGCCATGTTGGCGGCGATGTCGCAGCGGATATGCTCGCCGTAGAAATGGGTGATCAGGACGAGATATTTATGCTCGTCGATGTGGGCACCAATACCGAAGTCGTCGTGGGCAATCGAGACCGGCTGGTAGCAGCATCTTGTCCGGCGGGACCGGCATTTGAAGGCGGTGGTATCGCATGTGGCATGCCAGGACAAGATGGAGCGATTGAATCGATGGTGTGGGAAAATGGTCAGTTTAATTATCGCGTAATTGGCGGCGGCGCGCCCCAGGGGTTGTGCGGCTCTGGGCTAATCGATTTGTTGGCCGCGCTCCGGCGGCATGATATGATGACGGAAAAGGGCGTATTTGCCGACCGCAAACAATATGAAATGATAGTGGTGCCCGAACACGGCATTGCGCTGTCGCGCGAAGACGCGAGCAATCTGGCTCAGGCCAAAGCCGCAAATTATTGTGGGCAGTTACTTGTCATGCGCGAATTTGGCATTGCCCCCGATCAGATCCATCGGCTCTACCTATCCGGCGGATTTGCCAACTACGTAAATGTGCAAAATGCGATTGATATCGGTTTTCTCGCACCCGTGCCGCAAGAGCGCATTGAAAAGGTGGGAAATGCCGCGATATTGGGCGCGAGAGAAGTATTGCTCTCGCGGAAACGACGCGACGAGTTAGAACGCCTGGTAAAGCGAATTGAGCATGTGGAACTGGAGACAAAGCCAGACTTTTTTGACGTATTTGTCGAAGGGTGTCAGTTTAAAAGGATGACGGTATGAAATCTTTTGCAGAACGCCTCACAGATGACCAACCTATGGTGTATGACGGAGGATTTGGGTCTCAATTATTTGAACAAGGGGTGAATCTGGCAAACAGTTCCATCGCCAATCTATCGCATCCCACCGAGGTAGTGACAGTGCATCGCGCGTATATCGATGCGGGTGCAAATGCCATTGGCACAAACACATTTGTGGTATCTCCATTACATCTCGAAATGGCCGATGCCGATGAAGATGATGCCGAACACCTGACAGAATTAGCTGTCCAACACGCGCGGCAAGCCGTTGAAGAAAGCGGAAAGGATGTTTATGTAGGCGGTTCTATCGGTCCCTCCCCCGGTGCTATCGAAGCCGATGCCGGCGATACAGTTTTTGGCATTCCAAATGTAGATGTGCGATCAGCCCACGAGCGCGTGATCTCTGCCCTGGTCAAAGGCGGCGTTGATTTTTTTGTCATAGAAACGCAGTTTTCCGCCAAAGAAGCGGCAATCGCCGTTGATATTGCGCGGCAGACGGGCTTACCCATCGCCGTGAATATGACGTATAAATTCACACAGGATCGCAAAACGGGTGAATTGATTTACCGCACGGACTGGGGGGTTTCACCCAGCGACCTACTGGACATTTTGGCAAGTGGCGAATTTTCAAACGGCGATAATCTGCTCGACGATGTGCAACTCCTGGGCCTAAACTGCGGCGCAGAAACGCGCAATACAGATCATACGGGCATGCCCTATGCAATTGAAGGCATAGTACAGACGCTACAAGCACTTGTGGATCGCGGCATTGAAAACAAGCGATTGATGGCCTATCCCAATGCGGGCTTACCCACCCTGGACAAAGTCACCAAACAGGCGTCGTATTCACAAGGGCCAGAAGACATGGCGCAACACGTCGAAGACTTGTTGGACGCCGGTGGATTCTTGATAGGCGGATGTTGCGGCACAACGCCCGAACACATTCGGGCATTTCGCAATATCGTAGATACGCGATAGAGGCTCTTTTTACACTGATTAAACTTGAGGTTTGAATTATGGCTGATTATTGGGACGACGATATAGAAGACATCGAGGTCGAAGATATGTTTGTAGGCGCGCTACTGGGCGGCGCAATAGGCGATTCCCTGGGCTGTTTTTGCGAGGGATGGGACAGGGATCGGATCAGAGCAGTAGAGGGATTGACAGACCACTATCGCGGTCGGGTCAATCGGGAAGGCGTGTTGACCCGGCCAGCTGGAGAATATACAGACGATACCCAGCAAACCCTCGTCCTCGTTGAGTCAATTATAGCGTGTGAAAAGGTCGATCCCGAAGACCTGAGCAACCGATTTTTGGCGATGTGGCGCGAGGGACTCCTGCAAATGTATGGCAGGGCTTTTAAGGAGACTCTGGAACGCCTCGATCAGGGTCTGGCGTGGTCCGAAGCCGCATCAAAGGACCACCCCTCCAACGGAGCGGTCATGAAAATCGCGCCAGTGGGCTTGTGGCACTGGGCAACCGGTGAAAATATCCAGGAAGATGCTATTGCGGCGAGCCATGTGACGCACCAGGATCCACGCGCAGTTGCACCTGCAGTCGCAATGGCCCATGTGGTAGGACATCTGGTAACACATCGCCCGCTGGATGGGAATGAGGTGCTGGACGTAGCCGAGTGGTCGGCCAGACCGATTTGCGAATCCACAGGCGAACTAATCGCACAGGTACGCACATTGCTGACAATGAACGAGGAAGATGCGTGGGCGGCCATGGTAAAGATGCCCGAATCATCACGAAAAAATGCCATTCCAAGCGAAGCCCAGGCCACAATTGTCGTAGCTTTGGAGGCATTTTTGCGCGCAGAAGGCGAATTTATCCCCACAGTTGAACGCGCCCTACTCACGGGTGGAGATGTAGATACATTTGCAGCCATTGCCGGCACATTGAGCGGTTTGTATCACGGAACAGCGGGTTTGCCGCAACATCTCGTAGAGACACTGGTTGAACGCACACAAATCGAATCACTATCCCGCGCCCTTTACGAAAAGACCGGAGGTGCCCTGTGATACTCGACGGTTTTAAGGGCATGTATCCCGCACTGGTCAGCCCCAGAGATGGGGCGGGTGCATTTAGCGTCTCGGCGTACGAAAAACTCATGGCGCGTATTTACGAACAGGGATCACACGGCGTGTATGTAGCGGGCAATACGGGCGAAGGCTATTTGATGACAATGGCCGAGCGCAAGTTGGCCACAGAGATTGCCGTCAAAGCATCAAAAGGACATGGCCGAGTCGTAGTACACGTTGGTGCCCCCTCTGAGCGCGATGCGGTTGAACTCGCCAAACACGCAGCAAATGCAGGAGCCGATGGCATTTCGAGTTTGCCCCCTTATGTACAGGGATATCGTTTTGACGACATATTGGCGTATTACAGTGCGCTGAGTTCGGCGGCAAGCTTGCCGGTCTTTGTGTATTACATCCCCGTGGTCACGCATCAGGAGTATTCGTTTGAACAAATCGACCAGATGCTCGCACTCAAAGGCGTGGTGGGCATCAAATTCACAAATTTCAACTTGTTCTTAATGGAACGCATACTCAATGGACCGCATAAACCGCATATTTTTAACGGACATGACGAAGTGGCCCTATCGGGCATTGCGGTAGGTGCTCAGGGGGGTATTGGCACATTTTACAATGTGATGCCCGCGCATTTTGTGGGCATTTACGAAGCGGTGAACAAGCGCGATTTGGACACGGCACGCACATTGCAAGCAGGCGTGAATGAACTAATTCGAATTTGTCAAAAATACGGTGGGCACGGCAGCGTACGCGCCGTATTGCGCTGGCAGGGAATCGAGTGCGGCGATCCCATCAAGCCAACACGTCCGCTCGACGAGGAAGAAGAGAAAGCATTGCGAAAAGAAATCGAAGTAGCGGCACTGGATGTGTTTTAATCACATCTCACGATCTCATACACTGTCGCCCCTTCCCGCTCGGTTATAGTGGAAAACGCCCAGCCCGCATCCTGGAGACGGTCAAAAAAAGATCTACCTAAAACGCGATTGGGTTCAGAAAATAAAATGCGCCCTCCCGGTGCAAGAAGGGCGTTAAATGTGGCTATGAGAGGATCGAAAAAGCGCAATTCGTACACGAGGTCTGCGCCCAACAAGGTGGTATAGTGCTGATCTTGCGGCGGGGTGCGCCAGTCGATGAGCATCGTCTGTGGAACAATGCCCGCAATTTGCAACCCGTTGAGTTGCGCAAACTTGAGTGCGTCGGGCTGGTAATCCGTGGCAGTGACACGCGCGCGTTTGAGACAGGCAATAGATGAGACAAGGCCCAATCCACAGCCGAGTTCAAGCACAGATTCGCCTGGCACAATCAGATTATCCGCGAGCAGAACATCGGACAAAACAAGCGCAGAATCCCAAAGCGTTGCCCAATAAGGCAGACGTTCATCCTGAATCTCGATGCTATTGGGATCGGCCATTTGCATTTTGTCAAAGAGTGCTTCGGCATCTTCAACACACGTCACACCTATTTTGCGCCCACAAATATTGTGGTGTTCTTCGCCGAGTTGATAGCGCGCGGCGAGTTCGCGTTTGAGGGCGTAAATTTCTTTTTGTACGCTCATCAGAAGGGACGGAGCCTATCTACTGATACGCTTCCCACAGTGCCTTGTAATATCGAAGCAGACGCTCGGCATCTGAGCTACCGGGGATTTCAGCCAGCGTATATCCCGCATAGCCTTCGGCATTGAGAAGAGAAAAGAGTTCGCGCCAGGGATAGTCCGGATTGCACAATTCTGTGATGTGTACCAGACCGATCTTGTGTTTGAGCAGTTCAAAATTGGCTTTGATAGAGCCATCTTCAACCTCGCCCAAATTCGAATTCCAGCATATCTTTGCATTGTCGTGATCTGCCCAATCCATAATCGTGCGCATATACGCAGGTTTTTGCGTTTCTCGCCCGTGTACTTCCACCCGGATTTGCACCCCCAGATCATCAGCGGCAATCGCGCATTCACGCACGGATTTGCCAATTTGTTCGAGCGTTTGATCCACCGAAATGCCCTTCTCGGTTTGCAGGCCATTGGGCCGCACCTTAACGCCTGGGCAGCCCAGATCAGCGGCGAGTTTGGCGTATTCAATTGTCCCATCGATATTTTCGCGCACAACGCCGAGATCATCCGAATGATATTCAAACGCCGAGCCTAAACCCGCGATTTCGACCCCACCATCTTCGAATTGTTTGCGGATATCTTCCCTTTGTCCTGCCGAAAGATCTGATTCAACGCCGTGAGCATGCGTGGTACGCAACTCGGCACCGCCATAACCGAGTTCGGCACAGGTTTCGATAATCGTGGCAACATCCCAGTCCGCAGCGATCTGATACGTGACAATACCCAACTTCATTTTTATCTCCCAATTGGTAGCTCTCAGCCGCTATCGGTCGGCAAAACAAAGGGCCAAAAGCTGAAAGTGGATGAACTTGTAGTTGCCAACCGCATCTGAAGATAGGACTTGCTGTAATAATGTCAATGCCTTTGAAGGATCTCCCATAAGACATACAAAATAACTTGACGCACATCGAACATTTCTACATATCTACACAGGTACAAACCGCTATTCGCAGGAGTATTTGAAATGCACATCCAACGTGCCAAGACACGCGATTTTTTGGAAATCGCAAAATTGGATCGAGAAGCATGGGCACAAAACCGAAATTCTGAGTATATTCCCGATGGCGAACACGTCTGGCGATTGTGGACAGAGCACGCACTGGTGTTTTGTGCGTGGGAGCGCGAGAAACTGATCGGTGCTGTGCTGGCATTTCCCACGAGGACGGACAGCCTTTATTGTTTGCACAAAGTATTTGTAGATCATCCCTATCGCGGGAAAGGCATAGGTTCCGCTTTGTTCGACGCGATTTTAGCCGCCTGCGATCAAATCGGCGTGGACTGCTTTTTAACAGTAGATCCCGAAAATGAAAGTGCTATTTCCCTGTACGAAAAATGGGGATTTAGCGAGAGAAACTTTGTGAAAGGTTATTATCGCGCCGCAGAAGATCGGTATGTACTGACGCGACGTTGTAAAACAAAGACCTGAGATAAGGAGCCAAACAATGCACCCCAAATGTCTCGATTATTGTCTGACAGAAGAAGAAGCGCGCAAATTCAAACGAGATGGCTATTTCATCGTTCCAGATGCCCTACCACCCGATATGGTCAGCGATCTCGTCGCCGCAGTAGATCGCGTGGATAAAGAAGAACGCGCTCGGATGGGCAAAAGTGCCACAGCGCGCATCAACCACTACGACTTCATAGGCAAAGACGACCACTTTTTGCCCTTGCTCGACTGGTACAAAACATTCCCCAAAGTGTGGGGCATCCTGGGCTGGCACATCCAACTCTACCACACCCACATGACCGTGACACCCCCTGCAGAACCGCACAAAACATTCGAAAAAGACGGACCCGGACTCGGCTTCCATCAAGACAGCGGCCGCATCAATCAGGATTTTGACATGAACCCGCGTCCCATGATCTCCCTCAAAATCGGCTTTTTTCTTACCGACACGACTGAGCAGGGCCGCGGCAATTTCTACGTCCTTCCCAAGAGCCAAACGCAAAACACATTTCCCGGAGAAGACCGCAACGCGCTACACAAAGACGCTATCCCGGTGCTCGTACCCCCTGGATCAGCCGTGTTTTTTGACCGCCGCTTATGGCACTCCGCCAGTACCAACTACTGGAAGGAACCTCGCCGCGTACTCTTCTACGGCTACTCCTATCGCTGGCTTCGCCCCCGCGACGACATGCAGGTAGAACACTATCTCGACCGCTGCACGCCCATTCAAAAACAACTCCTCGGCGTCAGCTACTCCGGTGGTCGAGGCTACACCTCCCCCACTCCCGAAGACGCGCCCCTCAAAGCCTGGCTTGAAGAACACGGGATCAGTAGTGAATAGTCAACGGCACAGGTGGTGAGCAGGAGAATGAAGACAGCGCGTTGACAAAACATGCAGAACTGAATATACTGTCTTTGTCACCTGGAACTTTTTTACAGACTCCGGGTAGGTAATGAGGTTGCAGAGACCAGAGTCTAAAGGAGGAGACACGTTATGATAAATAAGAATCCAATCTGGCAGAATCGCATTGTCACTGACCCGTTGATACTGGCCGGGAAACCAACAATAAAAGGCACTCGGATTTCGGTGGAACTGATCATGGAATTGCTGGACGGGGGGCGCAGTGAAGCCGATATCATTCGTATGTACTCGCACATCACCCCGGAGGATATCCGAGCCTGTCGAAAATACGCCGCTACTGGTGCAAAGCTGTCCAATGTGACTTGGGAGGATATTGATGCGATTATGGATGGCAAACGGTAGATGAGAATACTTGCCGACGAAAATATATCGGAGCAGGTCGTTGTCCGGCTACGTGCTGCAGGCCAGGATGTGCGATGGACGAAGGAAACGGACCGGGGCGAAGCAGACCCCAACCTGCTGGAATTGGCAACGCGGGAAAGACGTGCGCTGATAACGTATGATAAGGACTTTGGAGACCTTGTGCATCGTGACGGTATGTCCGCCCCTCACGGCGTCATCTTGTTTCGTATTCACAGCGATGTGCCAGATTCAGTGAAAGCCGAATTTGTCGCCAGTAGCGTTATGGCTTGGGATAGTTTGCCGTCTGGAATTTGGACAATTCAGATACGGCATCAGTGAAGCAGTGCCACTCATAGGGTCGTGTAAGATCGGTGTTTTCTGATGGAAAGAACCCCGCCGCGTCCTCTTCTACGGCTACTCTTACCGCTGGCTTCGCCCCCGCGACGACATGCGAGTTGAACACTATCTCGACTGCTGCACACCCATCCAAAAACAACTCCTCGGCGTCAGCTACTCCGGTGGACGCGGCTATACCTCCCCCACCCCCGAAGACGCGCCCCTCAAAACCTGGCTCGACGAACACGGGATCAGTGGTGAATAGTCACTAAAAATTTTTAAGTGCAATGCTGTGGATTCGAATAGGCAGGCATGTTTGCATCAATCAAGTCGGTTATTGATCAACCGGCGGCACTGACATCACAATCTGGAGATGAGAGATGGGCATATCAGACAGATGCAAGCTGCCTATCGGCGTTCAGACCTTCCGTAAAATTCGGGAGGAAAACTGCTACTATGTCGATAAAACGGTCCACATGCGGCGACTGATAGACGAGGGCACACACTACTTTTTATCGCGTCCACGTCGCTTTGGCAAAAGCCTGTTTCTGGACACACTGAAGGAACTGTTCGAGGGCAATGAACCGCTGTTTGAGGGGCTTCATATCCATGACCACTGGGACTGGTCTGTTCGCTATCCCGTTGTGCGACTCGATTTTGGCAGCGGCAATTTCAAAGAGCCTGACTACTTGCAGGCAAATGTGATGGAGCAACTGACCGCCATTGAAAACCGCTCTGGAGTGGTTACAGAGGCCGTGACAGCACCGGGGCGTTTTGCCTCACTGATTGAGGCATTGCACGATTGTGCTGGACAGCGTGTTGTCGTGCTTGTTGATGAATACGACAAGCCGATTCTGGACGCGCTTGAGGTGCCAGAGGTCGCACGCGCCAACCGCGATTTTCTGCGCGGTCTGTATTCAACCATCAAGTCCAGTGATGCCTATATCAAATTCACATTCCTCACGGGCGTCAGCAAATTCTCCAAAGTCAGCCTGTTCTCTGGCCTCAACAATCTTACAGACATCACCATTGATCCACAATATTCCGCCATCTGCGGCTACACCGAGGAGGACCTCGACACGGTGTTCGCACCGGAACTGCCGGGTCTGGACAGGGATGAGATCCGCGACTGGTACAATGGCTATAGCTGGCGGGGACAGGAGAAGGTCTATAACCCCTTCGACATCCTCCTGCTGTTCAGAAGGCAGAGCTTCGAAGCCTACTGGTTTGAGACCGGCACGCCTACATTTCTGATCGAGACGCTACTATCGCGCGGGGTCGGTGCGCTGGCGCTGGACAACATGCTGGGCAGTGATGATTTGCTGTCGGCTTTTGATGTTGACCACATCGCCACCGAAGCCCTGCTGTTCCAGACCGGCTATCTCACGATTATCCAAACCGAACCGCGCGGTGGCGAGATGTATTATCGGCTATCCTATCCGAATCGGGAAGTGCGTCAGAGCTTGAACAGGAGCCTGCTAAATCACCTGACTGGCGATCCCTCACAGCGCACGGAGCATCGCGCCCGTCTGTATGACCTGCTGCTGGTCAATGACTTCGCTGGCCTGGAAAGCCTGTTCAAGGCGTTTTTCGCCAGCATTCCCTATCAGTGGCACACAAACAATGATATAGCGAACTACGAAGGCTACTATGCCAGCGTGTTCTACTCCTACTTCGCATCGGTGGGATTCGACATCGTTGTGGAAGACAGTGGCAGCGATGGGCGTCTGGACATGGTGGTTCGTTTCAACGACACTGTGTATCTGTTCGAGTTCAAAGTGGTGGAATTGGCACCGGAAGGGTCTGCAATGGCGCAATTGCAGGCAAAGGGCTATGCGGACAAATACCGCGACTTGGGCGAGCCGATTTTTATGATCGGGGTAGAGTTCAGCCGCGAGACCCGCAATCTGATAGGGTTCGAGACAGCTCTTGCATGAAGAGTACAAACCGATAATGACGTAAATGATAGATAATCCCGAAGACGTGTCTCTCAAAGCCTGGCTCGAAGAACACGGGATTAGTAGTGAATAGTTTGAGGAGATAAATGATGACCGTTAAACGCGAAGAACTGGACCGGCGAAAAGTTGACTTCTCGGAAGTCACAACCGGACAGCTACTATCTCCGGTACATCCTGGTGAAATCCTGCGCGATGAGTTCCTTATTCCGATGAATCTCAGTGTGGCTCGCCTTGCTCAGGGGATCAAAGTTTCGGAGGAGGACTTAGACGCTATCGTGCATGGAATTAATGGAATTACAATCGATACCGCGCTACGCCTTGGTCACTACTTTGGCATGACGCCTGAGTTCTGGATCAATCTTCAGACCCGCTACGATCTCGATGTCGCCGAGCACACGGTACGTCGCCAAATTGAGCGGGAGATAGAACCGCTGATTGCATCTCCGTAGCAGGACAGACAGGCACAACATAATGTGCAAAGTTGATCCGCCATCGCTGAAAATTCATGGCATCTGGCAAGACCCCCGCCGCGTCCTCTTCTACGGCTACTCCTACCACTGGCTTCGCCCCCGCGACGACATGCGAGTTGAACACTATCTCGACCACTGCACGCCCATCCAAAAACAACTCCTCGGCGTCAGCTACTCCGGTGGTCGCGGCTACACCTCCCCACTCCCGAAGACGTTCCCCTCAAAACCTGGCTCGACGAACACGGGATTAGTAGTGAATAGTCACTGAAGTGAATAGTCACTGAAATTTTTATCTCTATCCCTGTTCTACCGCCTACCCCTATCTGCCTTGGCGAGAAAATTGACTTTTTTCTTTTTATACGGTACTTTCCTGGTTGAAATATTATTCATCGTGCATCGTTAAATTGGAGTCTAAGCGATATGGAAAATGGAAATTATCGAGGTAGGATTGCGGTTGATCCCCAAATTCATTTTGGTAAGCCTTGTGTAGCAGGAACCCGGATCCCCGTGGTTGATGTTCTCGAATTGGTGCGTGAGGGAATCTCGTTTAAGACGATCCTCTCTGATTATTTTCCTGACCTTCAAGAAGACGACATTCGCGCTTGTATCCATTATGCGATTAACTTAGTGCAGGTGGGAGATATTCATATTTCAGAGGCGCGATGAGGTTATTTCTCGATCACGATGTCTATGCGATTACAGCACAATTTCTCAAAGACCTTTTGCACGGATACGCAGACAAGCCTGTGCCGAGGACAGACAGATTTGATGCAGTAAAATTTTAAGGGGGGCCGGTCCCTTTTTTTATACGCAATATACGACAATTTTACCGAACCTTTTCAAAACGCTCCGCATTGCGGAGCGACTTTCAGGTACCGCAAGATGAGCAAGAAACACTTGCAACTCTACGTCAATGAGTTCGTAATGAGGCAGGATATCCGACCCCACGACACTATTGAGCAGATGAAAGTGATTGTGCAAGGTTTTGAAGGAAAAAGGCTGATGTATGATGATTTTGTTTCGTCATATTCCATTGAGGAATATTGACTTGTGACCTGTTTTTGAGTACATGTACTCAGCACAAAAAGCGAAGTCCGCGTCTTTCTGGAGACGCGGACTTCAGAGAATAACATTACGCACCGGAGGTAAGTTGTCATGGATTTAGAAAATATTGGCAAGGAAGTCAAACGGGATAAGTCTGCCAAATCTGATGGGCGACCCAAAGAGAAATACCTTACTCATGTTCTTCCCCCTGAATGGAGGATTATGCCACCAGAAAATACTCCCGTGTTTCGGTGGGATAATTCTTGAAGTTGGTGTATTATGTATCATTTCCATTTCAACGATCCCACTTTGGCGAATATACTCTCCCAAAAATTTTCATTTCAGAAATAGAGCTGGCCTCTTCCAGGTTAGATAACCGAAGATAAAAACCTTTTGCCTTTGTTTGTTGGGAGTTGGGATTGATTTTAAACTGGAAATCTTTATCAATATCGCGGGGGAAATTATTGGTGTTTGGTGGCGGAAATGATGAAATTTCAAACCCATACTTATCATAAAATTTAAGCTCAAAACGCACGGCCCATTGTCTTGTTGATCTGTTCTCCCAATTCACTTTATATGTCCCGCTCACTATCACGACAGCAGAGTGTTCCTTGTGGCCTGTAAATCTCCAAATAGCTTCCGCACAAACCTGTTCTCCTTTTGCAGGCTCCCAGCACCCTGAAGGAGTTGTTTGTAACGAGGTGTCCAATAGAGGCTTTTGTGTCGGGCGGTCTTCTTTTGCTTCAGTATTTAATGGAAGCCTTATTGTGGCCCCCAGACCAAATGCAACCAGTAAGCCCAGAACTCCAATAATCAATACTGTGAACAAAAAAAGATAGAAGTTTTGACAAAAAAGTGCCGTTCACGCAGATTTAAGGTGTCTTAAACGCCCAAGTCAAAGATACCCCACATCTGGAGAGACGGCACAATGGAACTGGCAATAAAGATACTCAATCGCATAAAAATATCCAAACCGCAAAAGAAATTTCTGTTGACCCTTTTTACAACGATTCTCGTCACACGCGGGAAGATCAACTTTCGCAATATGAGTCGGTATAGTGATTTGTGTGAGCATACCTATTCTCGCAACTTTGCTAAGCCATTTGACTTTATCCGATTTAATCGGCAGGTGATTGATGAAACCTTTGGAGAAGAAAGTGACCGCATCCTGGCCTTTGATCCCAGTTTCATCAAAAAAGCAGGCAAGCACACCTTCTCACGCGATGCGTTTTGGAACGGATGTGCTTCAAAGGCACAAAAAGGGTTAGAAATTTCAGCGTTAGCCGTCGTAGATATAAAAAAGCATACGGCACTGACCTTGTCTGTCGAACAGACCCTCTCGCAAGAAGAAGCCAAAAGAAAGGGTCAAGAGGCTCATGGTAAGGACAAAGATGTGCATACGACAAGAATGCAACAATATCTTGACCATATCGGCAAGGTGGCACCCCATTTGGCTGCGTGTGAACACTATATCGTCGTGGATGGCAGCTTTGCCAATGCCGATTTTATTGACGGCATCACCGCCTTGAACAAGGATATTGTAGGCAAACTGCGATGTGATGCCAACTGTCGCTATTTATACAAAGGACCCAAAAGACCAGGCAGAGGACGACAGAAAACTTATGATGGCAAGGTCAATTGGCAAGACCTGTCCCGATTTGACTTTGTAGGCCAAGAGGATGACCTGACCCTTTATAGCGGGCTGCTCAACCATATCTCATTTAACCGCAATCTCAAAGTCGTTGTCCTGCTCAAACAAGCAGAAGGCGAAACACCCTGCTATGTGATTCTCTTTTCTACAGATGAGACACTCGATGCTTGGCAGGTCTATCGCTATTACAAAGCACGCTTCCAAATAGAGTTTCTCTTCCGCGATGCCAAACAGTTTACAGGTCTGGCCGATTCTCAAGCACGGGATCAGGCACGCCTCGACTTTCATTTTAATGCGTCTTTGACCACCTTAAATTTGGCCAAATCTGAATGCCTCAACGCGAAAAAGAAGGACGGCGTGCATCGCTTCTCTATGGGCAGTGTGAAAATCAGGGCATTCAATCAACATTATCTCAATCGAATTATTCGCATCTTCGGGTTGGAGCACACTTGCATCAAAAAACGACCTGAATATCAATCCCTTAAGGATTATGGCGCACGCGCCGCTTAAAACTGTTCACAGTATTGATAATAGAAATCCAATAATGTTTTTTCACACCATTCCTCCTTGCAAAAAATTCTTGACACAGGTCATTGTGTTTCTTTACTTAGCAGTCCCCTTTTTCGGACTGATCTCCTTACTTAACATCATCATTCCTCTCATTCATCCGCTATGAATATCTGTGCATAGAAAGACCTCTTTCTGTGTGGTTGTTCTGGCGGATTGCCGTGTGCTACTGCTCTGAGAGACTCGCCAAAGTTCGCCCAGACGTAGCACACCGCCCTCCTTGGTACAAAAATACTGTACCTAAGCTCAGGTTTGTCCTCTATGCCTCTTTTTCTTAGGGTAATTTTGGTCACTTAACTACATAATCCCCTTTATTCAGGAGTATGCGTCACTGGATTTATAACAGCTAAACCTTCAGCTATTGCAACCATGCACAGATTCGCGTCGGCACATACAAAAAAATCGAGTCTGTGCCGTTGATGAAAATCGAGGGCGACAGCGAGTTGAATGGCATCCAATGTTCGTAAGCTGTTCGTGGTCGCGTGTTGTATAATCAGGTTTTCAGCCTTCTGAAGGTGTCTCGACAGCAAGTGGAGAATCTGAAACTGGCCATTCCTGATATCGGCCTGAAACTTTCCATGCAAGTTATGAAAATCTACTACTGTGATGAGATCCATCCTGACATTTTTTGCTGAAGCTGACCGAAGTTCGATACCTGCAAGCCGGGAGAGGTAGTGGCTGTTGTTTGGTACGGATATAATCTGGTCAACAACTGCCGTGCCTATTTCCTCGTGGTAGTGCTTCACCAATGCACTGGTATCGTGATAGTACACGACCATTAAACGCGATCCTCGCGCTCAGAGATGATGAAGTCGCTCATTGAGCCTGGAATTTTGGCGAGTGCTTTTCGCACTAATCCGAGGGTAATTGAATCGTCGGCTTCTGTTCGTGCCTTTTCCATGTATTCGGTATCAAGCCAATCAATCTCGGGCGCAGTGTTTTCCAGACGACTCTCGCTATCTGCAATTTGTTTTTCCGATTCGGCAATGTCGGCCATCGTGTCAGGGTCAGATAGGATTTCTGCTGTCTCCCGCCAGGCGTTGACCACTTCATCAACACCTGTACCATTGTCCTTTGCGGCATTTGAGAGTTCCTCGAAAAATTCATCGCATTCCGCATCGGACAGATACTGAACCCACGGATAGATTGACAACAGATCCGTCCGTTTGGGGCACTCTCGGTTTTTGAGAGAACTCAGCAAACTGATTACCACCTCTAAACTCTCATCGGAGAGCTTATCGAGAATCTGTTTTGCTTCCGTCCTCAAATCAACAGTTGCCATTTCATCTATCTCCTGATCATTCTTCCAACGCCCGCTTCCACGCATCTAATTTTACCAGTGCCTCAACAGACGTGAGATATGTGAGTATAAAAAAATTTCTCTTGGCGGTTATGTGTATCAAAATATCTTTTGCATCAATTGTCGGGCAACTGCTCGAACGCGTTTGGTAATGAGAAGTGCGCTCTTTGCATCAGACTCAGTAATTGGTTCTACCTCCATTGGATATCGAACCATAACTGCATAATCCGATAATCGTTCTTGTTCTTCGTCCGTAAGTGATAAGGGCATATTTTCGGGCAGCAATCCGATCAACTCGCCAATGTCGTGAATCCGTGGAAATTCTACCTCATGTAAGACCAACATAGCTTTGATATATTTTTCTACACACTGTTGACAATGAAAACAGACTGTGCTATAGGGACAATTTTGGGGCATCGTGAGGGTATATTCTGCATTGCGAAAATCCTCCTCTGCTTTTTCCACCCACTGTTTTGCAACCTCTTTACTATGATTCGGCGCGTTCATACAAGACCTTTCCCTCATTCAGCGCGGATCGAATGACTGTGCCAACCACATTTTGATATTTTGCTATGTCTTCAGGGGTAGCCAACACAATATCTTTTGCGATCCCCAGTCCCCTAACGGCCATTCGCATGGCAATGCGTGCTTCGCGCTTAGAGCCAACAATGGGTTTGACCACCAGCAAATCTACATCGCTATCTATCCCCACATCACCTCTGGCATAAGAGCCAAAAAGGACAATTTTATCTGGGTTAAATTGTTCAACCAGACGCTGTGCCATTTCCTCAATTTTTTTGTGAATGTCGGGTATGGTCATTCTCGTTTCAAGAGCCATGTTGTGATTCCTGTATCAACGCCCGCTTCCACCCATCTAATTTTACCAGCGCCTCAACCGGTGTGAGATGTGTGATATCTAAATCGCGCAACTCAGACAGCATCGGGTGATCTTCCCGCTCAACCTTCACTTCTTCTACCGGCGCAAACAGCGGCATCTGCCCATTCTCCCTCACGCGATCGGGTTGGGGTTTTGACCCCACCGACAGATCGTTCTGCTCCAGCCGATTCAAAATCTCCTTTGCCCGCGCAATCATCTCTGCTGGCATCCCGGCCAGACGCGCCACCTCAATGCCGTAGCTGTGATCGCACCCGCCCGGCACCAACTTGTGTAAAAACGCGATGGTATCGCCCGCCTCGCGCACAGCAACGCTGTAATTCACCACCCGCGGCAGCAAATCTTCCAACTCTGTCAACTCGTGATAATGCGTTGCAAACAACGTCCGCGGCTGAATCTGTTCGGCATTGTGCAAATACTCCGTCATAGCCCAGGCAATGCTCAACCCGTCAAACGTACTCGTCCCGCGCCCGATCTCGTCCAAAAGCACCAGACTCTTCGGCGTCGCATTATTCAAAATATTCGCCGCCTCATTCATCTCCACCAAAAACGTACTCTCGCCCCGCGCCAGATTATCGGATGCGCCCACCCGTGTAAAAATGCGATCCACCACCCCAATACGCGCCTCGCGCGCTGGCACAAAACTGCCGACCTGCGCCAAAAGCGCAATCAACCCGGTCTGGCGCAAAATCGTCGATTTCCCCGACATATTTGGGCCAGTAATCAGCAAAATTTGATCTTTCTCGCCGTCAATCGTCAGATCATTGGGCACAAACTGCCCGCCCGGAAGCAACTGCTCAACCGCGGGATGTCGCCCATCCTTCACATCAATACGCACGCTATTATCCACCTGGGGACGCACATAATCATTGGACGATGCCACCTCGGCCAGTGTGCTCAACACATCTACGGTGGCCACGGATAGCGCCGTGCGCTGCACGGGCTCCACCCAACCGGCTACCTCTTCTCGCAACGCGGCAAACAAATCGCGCTCGAGATCCCTGGCCCGCTCATCTGCGCCCAAAATTTTCGCCTCCCAATCCTTCAACTCCGGCGTGATATACCGCTCGGCATTGACCAGCGTTTGCTTCCGAACAAAATACGCGGGCACCTTATCCTGATTGGCCTTGGTGACCTCAATATAGTATCCAAATGCCTTGTTATACCCCACCTTCAACGACGCAATACCCGTTTTCTCGCGTTCATCTGCCTGCAAGTTGGCAACCCAATCGCGCCCGCCCGATGCGATTTCCCGTAACTCGTCCAGTTCCTTGTGATAGCCCGTTCTAATATATCCGCCATCGCTAATCTGCGCAGGTGGATCGTCTTCAAGCGTGTGGGCAATCAAATCAATCAACTCTGTCAGATCCGGCATGCCCTGATCCCGCGCCCGCACCAGCAAATCAGCGCGAAATTCACGCAGGGTTTCTCGCAGTGGAACAACTGCTTCCAGAGACCGCTGGAGAGCCACAAGCTCACGTGGATTGGCCCGATTGCAACAAATTCGGGACATCAACCGCTCCATGTCTCCAACACCGCGCAACGCCTCTCGCGCCTCGTCCCGACACGCCGCAGATTCGACAAATTCTTGTACTGCATCTAAGCGCGCATCAATGCGACCAACATCCACAAGCGGTTGTGATAGCCATGTGCGCAGTGTCCGCGCGCCCTGCGGCGTACACGTCTGATCTAAAACCCCAAACAACGTACCCTCGCGCCGCCCCTCTTGAATGGTTGTAACCAGTTCCAGATTGCGCTGTGTCACCAGATCCAATTCCATCACCGACTCGGTGTGTTCGCGCGCCAATCGCGTAATATGGGATACGGCTCCCTTTTGATTTTCGCGCAAATAACACAGCACCCCGCCCGCGGCGCATATCCCAACGGTGAGATCATCGCATCCAAAGCCCTTGAGAGACGCCACCTTGAAATGATCCTTCAGTGTATCGTACGCATAATGCTGTCCAAAATGCCAATCTTCTATATGCGTGAGCAAAGCACCCGGCATCCGCGCTTCAAACTCGGCTTCGTTGTCTTTGACCCACGCCTCGGGCGCCAGCACCTCTGCGGGAGCCACGCGCTCCAATATCTCCCACAAATCATCTGCCGCGCGTTCCGATGCCCTGAACATTCCCGTTGACAAATCCGCTGTTGCCATGCCCAATTGATCGTCAGAAACATAAATGCCCACAAGATAATTATTGCGCTTTTGATCGAGCAAATCATCGGACATTACCGTTCCCGGCGATACAACCTGCACCACCTCGCGGCGCACCACTTTTTTGCCCTTTTGCGGCGGCTCCATCTGCTCGCAAATCGCCACTTTTTTACCGGCTTTGATAAGCCTTGCGAGATAGGTATCCAGCGCGTGATACGGAACACCTGCCAGTGGGATGCGATCTGCACGCCCATTGTTACGCGATGTCAACGTCAATCCCAAAAGCTGAGATGCAACAACGGCATCGTCGTAAAACGTCTCGTAAAAATCGCCCATCCGAAACAGCAAAATCGCATCCGGATGCTGCTCCTTAAAACGCGCGTACTGTTCCATCGCCGGTGTCAGTTGTGTCGCCATCCCAAATCCTCTAAAGGCTTCTCATTCCCCAACCGCTTTTCGATACGAATAATCAAATAATAACTCCCACTCCCGCAATTGAATCTCGCGGCAAAGCGCGTCGTGTGCTGAGCGCCCTTCAAGAGCATCGGCACACAGGTCAACATAGGCACCTGCATCCCAATGTGCTTGCGTCGTCAAAAACTCTGGCGCACCGGAAACACCACCCGCAATGCTGACCGCCGCCTTGCACAAATCGTCAAAAATGGCGTGGTTGCCCACTTTGCCAAACCAGTATTTTGAATTGGAAAAATCGGGTTCGCGGCGATGCATGATGCCGTGCCAATAACTTCCAGTCGCCGTATGAATGCCCTGGCTGATGGTGTGAGACGCATCTAAAAAGTTGTGATACAACCACATGCCAGAAATACAGGCCTGTGCCATATCTTCATCCACTACTGTTTTCCCGGCAAATGCAGACGCCACAGTCAATGCGTCGAGCGCGCTTTTCGCCGCAGTATTCTCTTCGCCGCCATCCAGTGGATTCAATCGCTTTTCGGAAATCAATTCCGCAAAAACATCGCCATAAGTACCTGCATTAAAAGACATAGCCTCACTCCTTTATTTTGTTGGACCGCGATAATCGCCTTTAACAAACGCAAAAATTCTTTCTCATCGAATATACTCAGAATTTTGAAAAAAAAAAGGCCAATTCCCTTTGGAATCGGCCTGTTCTGTCCAAATTTCGCGTTATGCACTCTGCAACTGTAATAACTCCCGCGCGTGACGCTGTACTATTTTGCGCTCATAACCCGCCAATTCTCCGACGACCACATCGGCTTCAACCCGCTGCAAGCGCACATCGACAATCTGTTCACACGCAGCATCTGGTGCGGGCGCAACCACCCGGATATAATTATCGGTCAACCCCTGTAAAAGCTGCTCATTGCGGCGATTCTCAAAAAGCACGGGCAATGTTCGCCCAATAAACCGCGCTTGAAATGCCGCCACCTTTTGCTGCCCCAATTCGCGAAGTATTGCGCCGCGTTGCTTTTTTACCTGTGAATCAACCTGATTCGTCATGCGCGCTGCAGGCGTTTTACCGCGCGGCGAATACGGAAATACGTGCAAATACGTCAGGGGATGATTGGCTATCAAATCGCGCGTATTGTGAAATGCCTCATCCGACTCACCGGGAAACCCCACCATCACATCGCCGCCAATCCCCACATCGGGAATCCGGTCCGCGAGTTTTTCAATCAACGCAATATACTGCTCCCGCGTATAGGGGCGGCGCATCGCCTTCAACACGCCATTATCACCGCTTTGCAATGGTATGTGCAAATGCCTGCAAAATTTCTGGCTCGACGCAAAAAAGTCGATCATGGCATCGGTCACATAAGTCGCTTCAATCGAACTCACGCGAAAACGCTCCAACCCATTGATCCCCTCAATAGCCTCCAGCACCGCCAACAAATCGCGCGCCTCCAAATCCACACCGTAATCGCCAATATGTACCCCCGTCAACACCACCTCTCGATAGCCCGCTACCACCAACTTTTCGACCTG
The DNA here is from genome assembly GCA_965205975.1 of Candidatus Latescibacterota bacterium. GTDB lineage: Bacteria > Latescibacterota > UBA2968 > UBA2968 > UBA2968 > VXRD01. The sequence goes on along the minus strand of OZ242195.1, from coordinate 897,647 downwards.
CAATACGGTACTCTCAAGCGTGCGACTGCGACTTCGCCCACGCGCAAACGGAATAATGCAAAACGAGCAAAACTCATTGCAACCTTCCTGAATTTTGACAAAAGCTCGAGCGCGTCCGCCAAAATTGTAAATATCCATATCCTGAAAATCAGCCGTGCGACTGCGCGTTACAAATGTGCGCCCCAAAGAACAGGTATTATTTACCAGATCCAGGAGTTGCGTCCGCTCCGTTGTCCCTACCACCAGATCGACTTCGGGCATTGCAGATAGGGCATCTGGATCGGTTTGTGCATAACACCCCACCGCAACCACGGTACCTGTAGGCGAAATCCGATGCGCTTTGCGCAATGCCTTGCGCGACTGTGCATCCCCTTGACCAGTCACGGTACATGTATTGACCACAGTAACATCTGCGAGTTCCCCAAACGGCACCTCGCGATAACCCTGCGCCACAAACTGCTCGGCATACCACTGCGTGTCATAGGCATTGAGCTTACAACCCAGTGTATAAAACGCAACTGTCTTTTGATCTCGCATAAAAATCAGCCATTTGCAAAAACAAAGCGTTGAGACGATATGCCCCAACGCTTTGCAACCTCTTGACACATCTGAGCAATCTTATTCCTCTTTACTACTCTGTGCTTTTTCCTCTTCTTCCTCAGCTTCTTCCTCAGCTTCCGCTTCAGCTTCTACCTCTGCTTCCACTTCAGCTTCGGCTTCCACTTCAGCTTCGGCTTCCACTACCTCTTCATCCTCTGTCTCAGCTACCACCTCTACCTCTGCCTCCGCTTCTACCTCGACTTCTTCTTCGGCGACTTCATCTTCCACTGCTACTTCTGTGCTTTCGCGTCGAGGATGTGCTGCATGAAAAGCGTCTATTTCATCTTGATCTGCATCGCGCAAACGCTCTCGCACGCTCAATACAATTTTCTTTTGATCTTCGTCAAACTCCACGACTTTCAGCGGCATCTCATCGCCTTCCTCGAAATATTCATCGGGACGTTGAAGGTCATCAATACCCAGTTGAGAGACCGGCACAAATCCCTCTACATGGCCTTCGAGGTCAACGACCACCCCGCGTTCGAGAACACGTGAAATAGTACCTTCTACGGCATTTCCCACAGCATAGGTAACGGCCAGTTTTGCCCAGGGATTTTCAATAGTCTGTTTGTGTCCCAGCGAGATGCGCCGCCGCTCTTTATCAATATTGAGCACAACAATATCCAATTCCTGGCCTTTTTTTATTACCTCGCTTGGATGGCGAATGCGCTTGGTCCAGGACATATCGGAAATATGTACCAGCCCATCAATCCCCTCTTCAATTTCGACAAAGGCTCCAAAATTGGTCAAATTGCGTACAATGCCTCGAAGAGGTGTACCTGAAGGGTATTTGTGGTCGAGATCTTCCCAGGGATCGGGCTGTACCTGCTTGAGACCCAACGAAATTTTTTGCCCTTCCTGGTCAACGCGCAAGACCATAACCTCAACTTCATCACTAATGGAGACCAGTTTGGAAGGATGGCGAATATGCTGCGTCCACGACATTTCAGAAATGTGGACCAATCCTTCGACACCCTGTTCCAACTCGACAAAAGCCCCGTAATCCGTAATGCTGACAACCTTACCTATCACCTTGCTATCAACCGGATATTTTTCTTCAACATCTTTCCAGGGATGATCTTGTAATTGCTTCATGCCCAGCGAAATGCGCTCGCGTTTTTCATCGTAATTGAGCACCTTGACTTCTACTTCTTCTCCTATGGACAAAACTTCTGATGGATGTCCAACGCGCCCCCAGGCAATATCTGTAATATGCAACAATCCATCTAATCCGCCCAGATCGATAAAAGCACCAAAATCGGTGATATTTTTGACCGACCCCTGACGCACTTGCCCCACTTCTAATGTGGCGAGAATCTGTTTGCGCAGCCTGGAGCGTTCTTCTTCGAGCACGACGCGGCGAGAAATGACAATATTTCGGCGATTCTTGTTGAGCTTTATAATGCGAAACGGATACACATTGCCGAGAAATTGATCAAAATTTTTGACCTGTTTGATGTCAATTTGGGAGCCAGGCAAAAAAGCATCGACGCCGAAAAGATCGACCACTATGCCACCCTTGATTCGCCGCATCAAGCGACCTTCGACAATCTGATCGCTATCATACGCATCCTTAATGCGATCCCACACCCGCATAAAGTCAGCTTTGGTCTTGGACAGCACTACCTGACCTTCTTGATCTTCAATACTCTCTAAAAAAACCTCAATTTCATCGCCATCCTCTATAGCTGGCGGGTCGCCAAACTCAGAGAGGGGAATCGCGCCTTCAGACTTAAAACCAATATCTACCACTACGATTCCATCGTGGATGGACCTCACAGTGCCCATAACAATCTCGCCCTGCTTAATGGTCTCTAACGTCTCTTCGTAGAGTTCCATCATTTCATTAAACTCTGCCTCGCTGTATTCGCTTTCATCCAGCGCGGCCAGTGCTTCTTCAGGAGTGGGTTTGGGAAGGGTATTAACGGACATACCAAATAATTCCTTTCACGCTAAAAAAAATCGCGCAAAATAATAAAAAAAGAACGACGAACAACGTCGATCAAACCGTACCGACACCTTATTGTTAACTATTGTGAGAAGTGGGTGCGACCGTGCCGGCTTTCCGCCGCATCCGCTTCAGAACAGCGAGATGACGCATCACCTCATGGGTGATAAAATTGTAGGCGTCGCGACGCCTGTCGGGCAATTGTTCTGGACAACCCAAAATAGGCTTGCCAAATCGCACCTGCAACCGATCCAGCCCAACCATCGTTTTCCAGATATTGACTGTGCCCGAAATATATACGGGTATCACAGGTGCCTGAGTGCGATAAACCAGCATGCCAACCCCTGCTCGGGGACGCAGAAAACCGGGGCGTTTATTGCGCGTGCCTTCTGGAAAAATGAGCACGGGATTACCTGCCTGCAAAGTTCTTGTCCAGGCCAAAAATGCGCTGCGGTCTCCACGGCTCCGATCTACGGGCATCGCGTGCAACCTGTGAATCAGCTTTCCCAGCAACGGAATAGGAAAGAGTTCAGCCTTAGCAAGATACCAAAGTTCGCGTCCTGCCGCAACTCCAATAATAACGGGATCGACGTAAGAACAGTGGTTAGCAGCTAAAATCAAAGCACCCGACTGGGGTATGTGACACCGCCCTTCGACCCGTAATCGAAAGAGAATAACGGCCAGCCCGTAGGCCAGCCACCAGAAAAAGCGATAAAATGTCATCGATACCATCCATTTACCATTCAAGCCCTATTTTGCCGTTGGGCAAGTGCTACAATCCGATCTACTTGTTCTGCTATTGACAGTACCGTAGTATCTATACACACGGCATCAGGTGCGGGCCACGCGCCGCGTTGCAACTGCGTTTGTCGGTCGCGAATATCCCGAATGCGAATTTCGTCCAACAGCGACTCAAACACAGCAGATTCACCCCTTTTTTCGAGGTCTCTGAGCCGTCGCCGCGCGCGTTCGGCGGGATCGGCAACGAGAAAAATTTTTAATTCCGCATCTGGAAAAATAGCAGTGCCTGTATCTCGACCTTCTAAAACAATCCCCCCATCACGGCCCATAGCCCGCTGTAATGCAACGAGCACATCGCGCACCCCCGGATGGACAGCTACGCGAGACGCAGCTTGCGAAATTTCAGGTGAGCGAATTGCATCGGATATATTTTTCCCATTGAGCAGGGTTTGCAACTCCCTATCTCGCATCTCAAGTGCGATATTGAGCGCACTACACAATGCGGTCACGCCATCGGCATCATCGGGATTAATGCCCTGTTGCAGGACAGCCAGCCCTACGGCGCGATACATCGCCCCAGTATCCAGATAGAGGTACCCCATTTGCTCTGCAACGAGCCGTGCAGTTGTACTCTTGCCAGCACCTGCCGGGCCATCAATCGCAATGACAATCCCATTTTCGCGCATACATTACTCATTGTTCCTGGTTCAGCCCGACCAGTTCTCGGAGCCTCTTTACTTCTGCTTGAGTCAAATGCCGCCATTGGCCTAACTTGAGGTGCCGCGTTGTGAGACCGGCAAAATGCGTGCGTATTAAAGATTGCACCCGATGTCCGGCCGCCTCGCACATCCGCTTCACTTGTCTTTTGCGCCCCTCGTGAAGTGCTAATTCCAATTCTGTATCTCCACCTCTTGCACGCATCACGCGAATATGTGCAGGAGCAGAAAGACCATCATTGAGCTTTATTCCCTCTCGCAGTGCTCTCAATACCGCCTCGCTGGGATGCCCACTCACCCAGGCGCGATAGACTTTTTTTACACCATACCGCGGATGGGTCAATCGAAATGCCAGATCGCCATCGTCCATCAACAACAAAACCCCTCGCGTATCCAGATCGAGCCGTCCGACGGGGAAAACCCGAGCATCAATGCCGCGCAACAATTTGTAAATTGTTTGGGCATGATGCGGATCGCGCGCCGATACCAGATATCCCGGGGGTTTGTGCAATAAAATATACGTTTGTTGATCAACCGATTGGATCGCCCGGCCATTGACACATACCTGATCGCTACGCGGGTTTATTCGCGTGCCCGGATGTGTCACAACAGCGCCATTTATTTTAACGCTGCCCGTTTGAATCAACTGATCGCTCGCCCGCCGCGAAGCCACCCCCGCGCGGGCCAGAAACCGGTTCAGGCGCTCTGTCATGGGTATCCCGTTCGCTATTCCCATCGGTATTGATCACACCCGATAACGGGCTGTCTTTGCCTTCGGCCACCCGTTGCTCCTCTTCTCGGAGCAACTCTTCCAACTCGCGAATCCTGGGCAGATCAGACAGGGTCTTAAGGCCAAAATGCTTCAAAAAATCGCGTGTCGTTCCGTATAACAGGGGCCGTCCAGGTGCGTCTGACCGCCCGGAAATTCGGATCAGGCCCTTTTCCATCAATTGCCGCAAAACGCCATCGACAGACACGCCGCGAATATGCTCCACCTCGGCTTTGGTAATTGGCTGCTTAAAAGCCAGAATAGCGAGGGTTTCCAGGGAAGCTTGCGAAAGCCGGGGCGCGACCTTCTCGCGCATCAGTTGCCGAATCCAGGGCGCAAATTCGCTGTGTACAGCCAACTGAAAGCCACCCGCGACTTCGACAACCCTGAAACTGCGCCCCGTCTGTGCGTATTCTTCATTGAGATCATTGACATAGGCGCGAATTTCTTTTGCGCCAGTATCCCGTCCCAAAACCGATGACAGGCGCGACGCCCCCAGAGGATCATCGGCTGCAATCAACAAGGCTTCAACCACGCCTTTATTGCGTGCATCTTCATCGGTAGCCAAATTTGCGACGCGTGCGTCATCTCTCTCAGACATCGTTTATGCCCTCCTCGAAAGACGCCGTATCTAAAGCATCGCGGCGATAAACCCAGAGTTCTCCATCGATATCGGCCTGTTGAACGCGGACTTTCCCTTCTTTCATCAAGTCCAGCAACGCGATAAATGTCACAACAACAACAATTCGATGTGTACTGGCAATCAGTTCACTAAATGGAACCTGATGACGTCTTTCAAGTACATCGAGCACGTATTCAACGCGCTCCTCTGTAGTCACATCAACCCGCGTCACCTCGTGAAAATCGACTTTTGGTGCAGCATCCATAGCTTGCTTAAAAGCGCGGAGCAATTCGAACAGACTCACGGGACGGAATTCCCCAGCTTCGGCTGCGTGTTGCTTCCGAATATCTTCCAGGTCCATTGAAGCACCCCGATAAAAAACATCGCGGTATTCCGTTTGCTGATCGTCCATCCACGTGGCTACTTCTCTGAATTGCTGGTATTCCAACAAGCGGCGCACCAATTCCTCGCGAGGATCTCCTTCTTCCTCCTCAGCCTCTGGGTCAGAGGGCAACAACATGCGCGATTTGATACGCATCAATGTGGCGGCCATCACGACAAAATCGCCGGCAACCTCTAAATTTAATCGCTGGATAATCTCGACGTATTCTAAAAATTGCCGCGTAATATCGGCGATGGGAATGTCGTAGATATCAATCTCGTTTTTTTGAATGAGAAAGAGCAACAGATCCAGCGGGCCTTCAAACAAATCGAGCTTCACGCCATAAGGCGCGGCATCCGGATCGAATCGAGCCGTCAAATTGGATGCAATCATCGCGCCTCCTTCTCTTGTTTTTTCATTCTATCTCGCGCTTTGCGAGAAATCCGATTCCATACGCCGGTAAAACCCATCGCCTTTTTCATGGCTATGAGAGTTTCGTGTGCAAGTGCTTGTGTTTTGAGCGTACCTTCGTAAATCACTTGCTCGATATAACCAGACTGCGCCGCAAAATGTGCTCGGCGTTGGCGGATAGGATCGAGAAATACATTGAGCGCGCGGGCCAATTTATCTTTTACTTCGACATCGCCCACACGGCCCTGGCGATAGCGGGTTTTGAGATCTTCAACCTCATCGACATTGGGATTAAATGCGTCGTGATAGATAAATACGGGGTTGCCTTCAACAGTGCCCGGAATATCTGCGCGAACGCGATTGGGATCTGTGTACATACCGCGCACTTTTTTTTCCACCGTCTTTTCATCGTCAGACAAAAAAATCGCATTGTTGAGACTTTTGCTCATCTTGGCCTGTCCATCGGTCCCCACCAGAGTAGGCACATCGCCCATGAGGAGTTCGGGAATGGGAAATACATCGCCGTAATACGCGTTGAACCGACGCGCAATTTCTCGCGTCACTTCAACGTGCGCCTCATTGTCTTTTCCCACCGGCACAACATGTGCGCGCGGCATCAAAATATCGGCACTTTGAAGCACGGGATACCCAATCAGTCCAAATGGAATTGCCTCATCGGTCATATTCGCCGCGCGTGCCATATCTTTCACACTGGGCAACCGCGCCACGCGGGGCAATGTCACGAGCATCTCAAAAAACAGATTCATTTCATATACAGCGTGAATGGCCGATTGAAGGTAAATGGTTGATTTGTTTGGATCTATTCCCAAAGCTAAATAATCCAATACCATCTCATAGATATTTTCACGCAATGCATCAATGTATTCTTTTTGGGGCTGCGTGGTCAACATGTGCAGGTCAGCCACTAAAAAATAGCACTCGTAATCATCTTGCAGGGCCACGCGATTTTTCAAAGACCCAACATAGTGCCCGAGATGCAAACGCCCCGTTGGCCGATCACCTGTCAAAATTCGCTTTTTTTCCATCAGTCCCCGCTTTTAATCATCCATAAAAAGATAGGGACGCCAGCGACGGTCTGGCACCCCAATATGATGTCGAATAAAGGTCACCCGATTGGGAGACTGAGGCTTGCGCAATAATGATAAACCTGCTTCCGCAGGCGTATGGTCGCCCTTGCGGTTGTTGCACCGATGACAGGCGCACACCAGATTATCCCATGAATTGCGCCCATTATGAGACCGCGGCACAACGTGATCAATGGTAAACGGACCGCGGCGAATGCCACAATACTGACACTGGAACCCATCGCGTTTTAAAATATTGCGCTTGGTCAAGGCGAGCGGTTTGGGAGGCACGCGCACATATATAGCCAGACGCACCACACTCGGCACGGGGAAAGAATCGCTCACCGTATGGATACGAGAATCGCACGTTTCAACAACTTCGGCGCGACCTCGAAAAACCAGCACAATAGCCCTGCGCACAGAACACACATGCAGAGGTTCGTAACTCTGATTGAGCACCAATACAGACTGATTGAGTATTGTGGGCATCGTCACGGGCATGATAAAGCACCTCAAAAATAGCGATTAGCCTTCTCCCATCCACTCTCTAATATAAATCTTCATGATATATTGTATTGACTACAAGGTGTCAAGCCTTATTCTCTGACATTTCTCGGTCTAAAGCCTTAACGCGATGCATTTCGGCAAGTATGCGCGGTGATATGGGTCAATTCAGTACCTCCCAGTGCCCCCCTCTGGCTGACCCAACGCGACGCAGGCGGCCTTGTTCTTGGAGTTTGGCAAGCTGTTTTTCGATAGCCCGCGTGGTGATACCGAGTATTCCAGCGAGTTTGGAAATCGTCATGTCGGGATTTTCCGCGAGTCTGGTCAAAATCTCGACATCGGTTTTCTCCGAACTTTTTTCTAAATTTTGATCTTTCTCCGAACTTTTCTCCGAACTTTTTTCTAAATTTTGATCTTTCTCCGAACTTTTCTCCGAACTTTTTGGCAAAACATCCACCAATCTTAGCTCTTCTACGGGTTTTCGGTGAACCGTTGCAGTAAATAAGTTACCCTCATGGTCATCCACAAAATCGATCTGCGGCCATGCATCCAAGACACGTTTGATTCCAGAACCCAACCCGTGATAGGGCAACAGTCCTTTGGCTACATAAGAAACCAAAATTGGATTGCGGATATTAGAATTACCGGATAGAATTTTTTCAACGGTCAAGTTGTTGGGCAAATGACCGGGGCTGATGATTTCAATGCGGTTGTCAAAAATGAACAGGCGAATCGGAGCACTTATCAGATAGTCTCGATGCACCAGCGCATTGACCAGCAACTCTTCGAACACGCTTATCGGAACTTCTGGCAATCCCGGCGCATTTACACCGCGTCCAGCCTGCACCTTGTGTAAGTTACGCATGATAAAAGCCAGAGTATCATCAAAGATCTTGGGCAACGGCCCGGCGAAATCCTCGGTATCGATATAGTCTGTGGCGTGAATTTTGTTGCCGGGATAGCAAATAGCTTTTACGACGAACTGCGGCGTGATCCACTCCGGCTGTTCAGCGAACATCAGCACACCCGCCAGATTCAAATACCCATCCTCAGTGGCGAGATTCATGTTTTGGAGCAGGCGGACTATTTCTTCGGAGGAGTCCGGGTATTCCTGATTGTGGACCTCGCGCAAAAAATCGCGAAAGCGCAATTTATCCAATTTGTCAACGTCCGCCTGGGTGGGTAATTCATCTGCATAAAACTGCGCGGAGATCTGGAACAGCCGACGCAGTTCTTCCTTGGAGTTCACCCGTCGCTTATCTGCCCCGGTCTTCAGCCAGATTACCCCGTTATTGTCGAAATAGGGTTTGTCAATCCCTTTAGGCACAGTTAGCACAATCACGAGGCAGCCATTGTCCAGTGCCACATTCTCTGTCTGCACGATCAAAGGACTACGCACCAATTGACTCGCGGCATTGCTGATGAGTTGGTTGATGCGGGAAACATCCGCCATAGCAAGCCCTGGTGTGGTGCCGTCATCCGCTACCCCAATAAAAATCGTACCCCCATTGGAATTGGCAAACGCCGCCATCTCAGAGGCCAATGATGCGGCATTACGCACATCAACCTTGAACTGGCGAGTGCTGTCTTCGCCCAGGGCTATTTGGGAGAGGAGATCAGATCGCGTCATACCGCTTACCTAATTTGAATTAAATAAATCCTCTATAAGAACCTGAGCATAATCTTTTGTACTTACTCTTTTAATTGAAATTCTTATGGGAAGGACCTTTTTGACGGGACTCGATAGATTTTCGGCGTGAATTTGAAATTCGACCGCCCCACAAATCTGATTGGTATCACCGTCAAGAGAGATTTGTCCCCTGAAATCTTTGTCACCGATTCCGTGACGCCACTGTTTACACTCCAAGCTGAACGACTCTACGGGCATCGTCGGTTTCTCTGGCTTATAGTAAAAGGTATTCGGATCGCCTTGAAAATGTCGGTTAGCTATTGGCGACATTAATCTATGATATGTAGATAAGTCTTTCATAGGGGCTATTGGTGTGATGGAATTTGTAGCAATGTCTATTAGAGGTCTATGTATTAGGGGTCGATCCATCCATTGAACTCGAGGTGGTTTTGGTGGAGATTGGAGGCTGGGTTCTGTATATATCTCCACTTCTTCCATTCGGAGCGGACAGATTTTGAAGTTTCCCCTTGCTATAATATCTACCAAAGTGTCTTTCCCTGGGCGGGTTCCTTCGTTTGCGGCCACAAAGCAGAAAGAGAGAGGCTTTGTCTTGTACTGCAATGTTTCATGAAGGTTAGATAACACATTCTTGCAGCTATTTATCCAATGCGGATACTCTTGATCTTGATAGTTGGCAATCGCCTTTTCTGAATCGGGCGTATAAACAAATTCATTAGAAATGCCTGTTGCTATCGAGAATGACGACTCTCTATCAGGCGGTTTGCTCGGCTCAAAATCGGTGACAATTGGAAATCGTTTCCTTATCAAGTCCATGAATGTCGAGAGGTCATCTTTGGTCAACGGTTCATAGACTTGGTACTCCGTATTAAGTTCGGAGACTTCTATATCATTATCATCAACACACTTAATCTGAAACTGAGGCTCGGCTTTCCTCAGGCGATTCACCTCTTCTCTTAGCCGTCGATTTTCTCTTTCTACTTGGTTACTTTCGGGCGGTAGCAGCCAATCATCTTTCACAGGCACAAATGGTATATTAAGACTTTTGGCAGTCATCATTGGCCCAGTATCATGAGTAAGAAGACGGGCATCTGCTTCAGGATATTGCTGCTTGTATTTATGCAGAAAGCCTACAATCTCATCATCAGGATTGCTGTAATCAAGACGACCTTTCAACTCATTACCTGGTACATTGGACGATCCTAATATAAGCTTAACTGGTGGACCGTCTTCCCGAATCACTTTGTAACCATTTTCAACGATCTGCCGAAATAGAGAATTGATCTTGCGTGCGCGTTGACCAACTCGGTCATTTCCACATCACACAGATAAGTTCTGTCAAAGATTCTGCGTGCATAATCAAAGTCTTGTTTTCCGTCTTAAAACGTCCCCAAAAGGACTCTATCCACGGATTATCTTTTGCCCCATTCATCGCAAAAGAAATCCCTGCACGTTCTTCAATCAACACACGATGTAACCAGTCGTATGAGGTATAAACCGAATCGCGGTCGTGATGGATGAGGATGTCAGACAGTCTCCTGTCCAAACAACTCAGGTTGTTTTGTAACTGATCCAAACAATAAATCGCCAGGTCACGGTTGCGATGTGCGCCCACGCCAAAGCCTGCGATCCACCTGGTGTGGATGTCCAAAAACGCCATTAACCACGCTTTTTTCTGTCCTTGGCAATAGAGCAATTCTGTAAAGTCGGTGCAAAAGACTCGCAAGGGATCAACGGTGCGGTTCTGAACTAAATTGGCGTCTTGTCCCACCTCGCTTATCAGCTTCAATACCGGATTCTTGCCGCGTTTTGGCAGATGACGAGGTAAGTCTAACTCATACGTTGACAATATCTTACGTAACCGCTTATGATTGACCACGATGCCAGCACGCGCTATCAGGTCTTCCTTGATGCGACGATACCCATAATCGGGGTGATGCCGGATTGTGGTGACGATCTCAGCCTTTATCTGTTCATCTGCCTGAGAACAAGAGGCCCGACCGCGACGATAGGCAAGCGTCCCTTTTGACAAGCCTAAGGCACGGCAGCACATATTCAGACCATACCTGTCCTTATGCTTTTCGACCAGTTCTACTTTGTCTGACACGCTCAACGGTTGCCTAAAAAATTTTTGAGCAAGGCCAGTTCGACTTCTTTCTGACCTAACAGGCGCTCCAGATCAGACACACGCGCTTCATACGTCTTGACGGTATCATTACCAGAGAAAATCTCTGCACCACTGTCTATAAACTGACGTTTCCAGTTTGATAGACTCACCGGATGCACACCGTAAGCGCGAGCGATTTCTGCATCCTCTTGCTCCGAGGTCAATGCCTCTAACACGATCTGGAACTTGAGTTTTGCCGAGTAGGACTTCTTGGTTTTCTTACCCATGGTATCTCCTCCTGTTGGTGAGAAAATACCACGCTGACACCCAATGTCAAGCGGGGTAAAACGGGGCGATGTTCAGCCCCGTTCATTAGCCTTTATACCGGGTCAAATAATGGGGCGCACCTCATAATCTGGAATGGCATCGCGCAATATCTGATTCAGCGCGGACCGTCCAAACGCGGCCTGCACCTCATCTGCCAGTTTAAGCACATTGAGATATTTGCTTTGAGTCTCAGGTTTTCTGCCATGGATTTTCTCGTAAAACAGATCGCCAAGTTGAGACCAGTCAGGAAAACCAGAGTCTGAAGTACTGTTTTGCGTGGCATTTTTGCTAAATCCAGCCCCGACCATGACAGCCGCACGGCCTGACCAAAGCCGCTCTGCAATCTCAGTCAGATACGGACGGAGGTTATCGGGCACAATAGATGGTGTCGTATTGCTCATATCTTTGTCTCTATCAATTTCTCTGCTTCGCATAGGCAGATTTTGCCTGATAAACGCTCAGGTCGCAAGGTGTCTCTAAAATGTAATCAAAAAATAAAGCCGAGCACAATAGGCTTGTACTCGGCCGCATCCATGATACCTCAAAATTTGTCGGTGGCAGGCCAAAATTGGTCTTCAAACTCAGTATTGACACTCATTCGAATACGCATCGCACAACTCCTCTTTCTCACAGATCGAGCAAAATAGCACAACATCCCTTATTCATCAACCAGGCCCGCATAGGCCTGGGCGTCCATTAAAAACTCTGTCTCTGTAGGATCTGAAAGGCGCACCTGAATCATCCATCCCTCTCCATAAGGCTCGTCATTAACCAGAGCAGCATCATCTGTCAACTGGGTATTGACATCAACCACCTCACCCGAAACCGGTGCAATGAGATCGGACACAGTCTTAACCGCCTCAATTATGCCATAGGATTCCCCCTGGGTAACAAAATCGCCAGGCTCTGGCAATTCTAAAAACACAATATCGCCCAGCTCTCCCTGCGCGTAATCCGTAATCCCGCATGTGCCCGTATCGCCCTCAATCCGAACCCAATCGTGGTCGCTGTTAAAAAGTAAATCTTCTGGAATCTCCGACATTTTCTGCTCCTTTATACCTTTGCCTATAGCTGAGAATGGGATTCACCCACCATAGCCCAATTTATTCACAAATTCTGTTGTTGCCCGTCCCGTTCTAAAATCCTCGTGTTGCAAAGCATGGAGGTGAAAGGGAATAGTCGTTGGCACACCTTCGATCACAAACTCTTCGAGCGCGCGTATCACCCGCGCAATTGCCTCATCGCGCGTGTCCCCATATCCGATGAGCTTGGCCAAAAGGGAATCGTACTGCGGCGGAACCGTATATCCCGTATATACGTGTGAATCAATGCGAATGCCCGGACCACCCGGCATGTGAAGGGACGTAATTGTGCCGGGCGAGGGCCTGAAATTATGCTCTGGATCTTCGGCATTGATTCGACACTCAATAGCATGCCCTTTGAAATCAAATAGATCTTGAGAAAATGAAAGAGAAGCACCGGCTGCGATACGGATCTGCCATTTGACCAGATCGAGACTTGCCACCGTCTCTGTAACCGGATGCTCAACCTGGATCCGCGTATTCATTTCTAAAAAATAAAAATCCCCGGAAGCGTCGAGCAAAAACTCAACCGTGCCAGCACTGGCATATCCAACCGCGAGAGCACCTTTGATAGCCGCCTCTCCCATACGCAGGCGCATGACGTCATCAACTGCGGGTGAAGGCGACTCTTCAATAAGCTTTTGGTGCCGTCGCTGAACCGAACACTCTCGTTCCCCCAAATGCACAATACGCCCCGCCAAATCTCCCAACACTTGAATCTCCACATGCCGGGGCTGCACAATCTCTTTTTCCAAATAGAGCGCGCCAGATGTAAACGCCGCCTGTGCCTCGGCCTGTGCCATTTGCCATGCGCGTTCTAACTCGCTCTCTGAAAATACAGTACGCATCCCCCGTCCGCCTCCGCCTGCCACGGCTTTGAGGCGCACGGGATATCCAATGTCACGCGCAACTTCACGGGCTTCCTCATAACTCTCCAAAACCCCCGTACCCGGCGCAACGGGCACACCGGCTCCTTGCATGGTCTCTCGTGCGATAGCCTTATCGCCCATCTTGCGTATCGATTCTGCAGACGGACCAATAAAAACAATGCCGCAGGTACCGCAAATTTCGGCAAACTCGGCATTCTCGGCCAGAGGGCCATAGCCCGGATGAATCGCATCGGCATTGGTCACTTCGGCAGCACTTAAGATCCGCGGAATATTTCGATAGCTTTGCTCGCCGGGGGGCGGACCAATACAAACATCTTCATCGGCCATACCGACATGTAGCGAATTGCTATCCGCTTCAGAATAAACCGCAACGGTTTTCAGGCCTAATTCTTTACAGGCTCGGATAATACGCAGAGCAATCTCGCCGCGGTCGGCAATGAGAACTTTCTCAAACAAAGGTATGATCTCAAAAAAGGAAAGGTCAATAGGGCCTGCTCATTCGCCGGGAGAGGGCAAGCGGCAACAAGCGAATAGGCATCCCTGAAAGGGCACGACTACTTTTGTGGATCAATTAAAAACAAGGGTGTGTTGTATTCGACGGGCGCGGCATTTTCAACCAGTACGCGCACTACCCGACCATTCACATCACACTCGATTTCATTCATAATCTTCATGGCTTCAATAATACACAGGGTCTGCCCTCTCGCCACCTCATCGCCTTCTGTTGCATAAGGCGGTGCTTCGGGGTTTGGCGATTGGTAGAACATACCCACCATAGGCGAGCGCAAAGTGTGATAGCGCCCATCGTCTTCACTTATAGCATCTTCAGTCTTCGGTACATCAACAGATGCTGACGCTGGCGGTGCGGCCAGCGTTTGCACAATGGGGGCTTGTTGGCTGGCGCGCACAATGCGAATGCGGCCGCGCCCAAAGAGCTTGCGCTCAATTTCAACTTCCTCCACATCATCGGCACCAATCAGGTCGATGAGTTCTTTTGCACTCGCTATTATCTGCTTGGAAATTTTCACAGTAATCTCCTAAACCCGTTCGACATAAGATTGGGTGCGCGTATCGATTTTCAACACATCGCCAATCTCGACAAATAGCGGAACCTGCACTGTCGCCCCGGTTTCCACGCGCGCGGGCTTTGTGCCACCAGTGGCCGTATCGCCTCGCAAGCCGGGATCGGTTTGATCGACTTTCAATTCCACAAAAATGGGCAGTTCCACACCCAGGGCATTTCCCTCGGCAATCAGTACATCGACAATCTCATTTTCCTGCAACAGCTGTTGTGCATCACCCACAATCTCCGTGGGCACTTCGTATTGGTTGTACGTGCGAGTATCCATAAAAATGTAAAATGTATCTTGTTTATATAAGTATTGGCTCTTTCGTTTTTCCAGGCGGACATCATCTACTTTGTCGCCCGACCGGAATGTGCGGTCAATCACAGCACCCGACCTCACACTCTTGAGCTTGGTGCGCACGACCGCAGCACCTTTGCCGGGCTTAAAATGCTCAAACTCGGTCATAAAAAAAAGCTGCCCATCCAGGCGAATAACCATACCATTGCGAAAGTCAGAAGTAGAAACCATAAACAATCCTTTATTGTCAACGATCATCCCTGCTGGGATATGAACTTATTGTTTTGACGCGCAAAAACCAATGAGTGGAGGATGAGACATAAAAGCATCCCAAAATGGGTTGTGCTGCTGAGATGGATGTATAAACGGACCGACCCATTGAAAGTCGGAAAAACCAGCTTTCTGAAAAGCCCACTGATACGTTTCTGGTTTGAGAAAATAATTCTTAAACTCAAACTGCGTGCCATCTTCATTGATCATTTGATACAAAATAATATCGCCCTCTTCAGGAGAAGGAGTACACACTTTGTCAAATCCGTATTGGGCAAAGGAAGTAGTTCCCTTGGGAACATGCTGGACATTGTCATTAAATCCGACAAATTGCCCCCCCAGTCGCAGTCTATTATAAGCCACCAGGACAAAATTGAGAAGTTCCTCTTTTGTCCTGGCATAATTTAAAAGATATATCGCCACTACGATATCGACAGATTCAGCCATATCGAGCTGTGCCACATCTCGATTCAGGTACTTGCATCCCAGAGGACGGATGCGTTCTTCTTCTTCTGCCAACTTGATCATTTCTGCGGAAAGATCGACGCCTGTGACCTCTTCCGCCCCGGCTCGCTTGATCTTGCGCGTGTAAAATCCCTCACCGCAAGCCAGGTCTAGGACCGTTGCCCCTCCGACATCTCCCAGTATATGAAAAAAGGTATATTCTTCAATATATTTTCGAAATGAAAGTTGCTTGGAATCCCTATAGGCCTCCGCAATTCCGTCATACTCCTGATTCATGCTCTCAGTTCCTCTTATTCCGATAAATTCCGCAACTCATATAGGCGGGCAATAATATGCTCATTGTCGGGCTCGCGTGCAATCACCTGTTCCAAAACTGCGATGGCCTCCGGAATAAGGCCCTGACTCGCGTATAGCTCCGCCAGCGTGGTCGTTGCTATAACAGGAGCCTCTTCCCCAGATTTTGGCTCGCGTTTAAGAGACATAACCAGCGCATCCAAATCGTCTTCGTCATCTTCTTCTAAAAGCGCCTGAGCAAATGCCTCGCTTCCAGATACGACTTCAGAACCGCCAGACTCAGGGCCGTTGTCCTGCTCCTCTTCAACCGCCTCACCCTTGAGTTTGAGAATCTGATCTATGAGTTCGGGACTAAATGGATCGCGAACATGAGCCTGTTCAAAATATTTGAGCGCGAGGTCGTCACGCCCCAATTGCAAAGCGATTTTGCCCATATACCAATGTGCGGCAAGATGACCGTCATCTAATAGCAATACCCTTTGAAACGCCAGACGCGCTTCTTCATAATCCCCGGCCGCATGGTAGCACTTACCCATTACCACATGGCCCGCTGTATATGACGGCCGATAGCGCAATCCGCGGCGGCAAACCTCAATTGCGCGTGCGATCTCTCCACGCTGCAACAACCCATCTGCCAGACGTGCAAATAAAATGGACGCCGGATTTTGATCACAGATTTTTTGGAGTTTTTCTAATACCGACATGGGAGTAAATCGCCGCCAAAAAAGAGCGGGCATAATAGGAAAAAGGCCCGGGATTGTCAACGATAAATAGAAATTAAACCAGATCTTATTCCGTTTCTATTGCGCCGTCTCCCCGCACAATTACAGAAAAATAGATTGACGCACAACAAAATCGTGCTCAAATGTAAAAAATCTGAGCAAAAAATCCAATGCAAAATCAGGTAGCAATTTTGACGATTCCCGATGTGATTTACCTTGTCTCATAAGCGTGAAATGGATATATTTCCATTTCGCTATAAGAAGCGATTTTATTCATAACCTTGATGTTTAACAATCTGTTACGCTTACAAGGAGCGTTTTAATGAAGCTATGGGACCTGTTTGTTTCATTCACCAAAGTCGGCATCTTTGCCTATGGCGGCGGTCCTTCGATGATCCCACTCATTCAAGAAGAAGTCGTCGATCACAATAATTGGATGACCATAGAAGAATTTACAGACGCCCTTGCGATGGGCTATGCACTTCCCGGTCCCATTGCCACTAAAATGGCTGCGTATATAGGATACCAGGTCGCCGATACACCTGGCCTTGTGGTCGCGCTCTTTGGCACGGTATTCCCCTCATTGCTCATGATGATGGTCCTCGGTTTGTTTTTTATGAACTATAAGGATACCCCGCTCGTACAGGCCATGCTCAAAGCCGTGCGTCCGGCAGTAGTTGGGCTTTTAATCGTCGTGGTCTGGGAAATGTGTCCCAAATCTGTTACTTCCTGGCACACGGCCCTCATTGCGGTTGCTGCTTTTGCAGCTATCAACTTTCTCAATCTTCATCCCGCTCTGGCCATTGTTGTAACCGCAGCTCTCGGCCTTGCATTTTATCGATAACTACAAAAAAATAGACATTCAGGACATACTATGTACACCTCTTATGCAAAAAAAATCCTCTCTGGAACCGACTTGTCAAACGCTGAAATGCACGCTATTCTTCAAACGTCTGACCGCGATATTCTACCGCTTTTGCACGCGGCATACCAGGTGCGCCATCATTATTTTGGGCGCAAAGTACACATCCATGTGCTGATGAATGCCAAAAGTGGCTTGTGTCCCGAAGACTGTGCCTATTGCTCGCAATCGGCTGTCTCAAACGCACCAATTGATAAATATCCACTGCGGCCAGCCCGCGAAATGATAGACGCAGCCCGCAAAGCCAAAGAAAACGGTGCTTATCGCTACTGCATTGTCACGAGTGGCCGCGCGCCCACCGATAATGAAGTTGATGCCATTACAGGTGTAGTCCGCCAGATCAAACGGGAAGTAGATATCGACATCTGTTGTTGTTTGGGCTTACTGACTGGAGAAAAAGCACAACGCTTAAAAGACGCAGGCGTCGATCGCGTCAATCACAACCTCAACACCAGCAAAGTACACACGCCGCATATTGTATCTACACATACCTACGAAGACCGGTTAGAAACCCTGTACAACATCCAAAAAGCAGGCCTGGATACGTGCAGCGGCGGCATTATTGGTATGGGAGAAACCCACAACGACATAATTGATATGGCAATGTCTTTGCGCGACCTTGGCGTCAACTCCATTCCCGTCAATTTCTTACACCCCATCGCGGGCACGCCCCTGTCGAATCAAAATTCCTTAACCCCTCACGATTGTCTGCGCGCATTGTGTCTGTTCCGATTTGTCAACCCTTCAACCGAAATTCGCGTAGCGGGTGGTCGAGAAAAAAATCTCCGATCCCTCCAACCTCTGGCGCTTTATCCAGCTAACTCGCTCTTTATGGAAGGGTATTTGACCACAGGCGGCCTGGATGTAGAAGATACACACCAGATGATTACCGATCTGGGATTTGAAGTCGAAACGATACAAAGTAAATCGCAAAACGATCATCTTCTGGCAATTGGCACACCAGTACACGCTCAGCAATAAAAACAAATATGTCGATATACGAAAAAAAATACGACGTCATCGTTGTTGGCGGTGGACATGCGGGAGCAGAAGCCGCTCTGGCTTCTGCGCGTATGGGATGTGAAACGCTACTGCTGACCATGAACCTCGACACCATCGCGCAGATGTCGTGCAACCCGGCCATTGGCGGCATTGCAAAAGGTCATATGGTACGCGAAATTGATGCTCTGGGCGGTGAAATGGCACGCAATATTGATGCCGCAGGTCTGCAATTTCGCATGCTCAATCGGCGCAGAGGACCCGCCGTACAGGCTCCTCGAGCGCAGGCAGATAAAAAAGCATATCAGTTTCGCATGAAAGAAGTAATCGAAAACCAGCCGCACCTTGACGTCAAACAGGGCTTGCTCGAAGATCTCGTGGTCAAAAACAGACGTATTGAGGGTGTGGTTACCAAAGCCAAAACAGTTTTTGCCGCCAGAACCGTAATCCTGACCACAGGCACCTTCCTCAAGGGCCTCATTCATGTGGGCGATTTTTCCTACAGTGCGGGGCGTGCAGGTGAGCAAGCCGCCGACAAAGCATCCGATGGCCTCTCACAACTCGGTTTTGAACTCGGGCGACTCAAAACCGGCACCCCTCCGCGCGTCAATGCACGCAGCATCGACTTTAGTACCTGCGAAGAACAACCCGGCGATGCCGATCCTCGCCCCTTTTCCTACCACACCGCCTGCATTGAGCAAGAGCAACTCAGCTGTCACCTCACAATGACCGTGCAAAAAACGCACGACATTATTCGCAGCAATCTGGATCGCTCTGCAATGTACAGCGGACGCATCCAGGGTGTGGGACCCCGGTATTGCCCCTCGGTAGAGGACAAAATTGTGCGCTTTCCCGACAAGGAAGGGCATCAAATTTTTCTCGAACCCGAGGGATATCGCACTCTTGAAGTCTATCTCAACGGCCTATCGATGAGCTTGCCCGAAGATGTACAGATCGAGGTTGTACGCAGCATCCCCGGTCTTGGACGGGCAGAGATCATGCGCCCGGCCTATGCCGTCGAATACGACTATGTGCCTCCAACGCAAATACATCCTACCCTGGAAACCAAACCCATCGCCGGTCTATTTTTTGCGGGACAAATCAACGGCACCACCGGATACGAGGAAGCTGCTGGGCAGGGAATTATGGCGGGCATCAACGCCGCCTTAACCGCCCGGGGTGACGATCCCATAATCCTGGATCGGTCGCAGGCTTATATCGGCGTGCTGATTGACGACCTCGTGACCAAAGGCACAGAAGAACCCTATCGCATGTTTACCTCGCTGGCCGAATATCGCCTGCTCTTGCGGCAGGACAACGCGGATTTGCGCCTGTGCGAACTCGGACGAAAAATTGGCCTGCTTTCCGACGAGGCGTATAACCGCTTTTGCAAACGCAAACGGCAAATCGACGAAGAAATCGAACGGCTGCGATCAACGCGCCTTACCCCAACCGACGATATTCAAACAACACTTAAAGCATCGCATTCTTCTCCCTTAAAACGCGCGGTGACGCTCGCTGAACTTTTGCGGCGCCCAGAATTGTCTTACGACACTGTCACACAATTGTCACCTGCTTCTGAAACCCTGCCCGAGGATGTGTGTGAATCGGTCGAAATTGAACTCAAATACGAAGGATATCTCGGCCGACAAGAAGAACAGGTGCAACGCTTTCACAATTTGGAAAAAAAATATATTCCCGAAAACTTTAACTATGCTGCCATTGCAGCTTTGCGAAATGAAGCTATTGAAAAATTCACCCGCATTAGACCTCGATCACTGGGGCAGGCATCTCGCATTCCCGGCATTTCGCCTGCGGATATTGCTCTACTTATGATTATGCTAAAAAAACGCGGTGCACCTGTATGACACTCCACTCCGCACAAATCCGCGCCATTGTATCGCTTCTATCGGACGCCTCCCCCGACATTGTGGATCGCATGCGCCAAAAACTGTATGATTTGGGCGAGAAGGCCACACGCGAAATCCACAGTGCCTGCGCCGAAGACTCACGCGCACATCGAGAAGTCAGCCGCGTACTCAGGCGATTTAGAGAACCGTCTCTCGATATGCGGTTTCGCAGTCTCACACGCGACCAACACGGCGATATTGCCCTCGAAGAAGGCGTCTTTGCGCTGGCGCGATTTGGATATCCCGACCTCGATGAAAGTGCTTACAAAACGCGCCTGGGATACATGGCCTTTGAACTCGCGCCCAGGATTGCCCCCGACGATCATCCCATTCGCATCATTCGCACACTCAACCATTATCTCTTTGACGAGCAAGGATTTCACGCATCTACCCGCCATGATCCCGACGATACGTATTTCAACCGCGTACTCGATCGCAAGCGTGGCTGGCCGATAACGCTCTCAGCGGTCTATCTCATTCTCGCACAACGCCTGGAATTGCCCATCTCAGGCGTCGCTTTACCCAAGCACTACATCGTCAAATACACCCAAAACGATCAACATATTTATATTGACCCGCACAATCGGGGACAGATCCTTACGGCAAATGAATGCGCCGACCTCATTGGTGAAAAAATCTCGGACGATCTCTTTTCTAAAGCCAGCAACTCCTTCACGCTCTTTCGCATGATGAACAACCTCAGATATACATATCTAAACCTGGACGACCCAAATCGCGCAGAAAAACTCGAACATCTCATGCACATCCTGCAACCCGATATATGAGCGGAGGTGCTAATGTCAGAAAGTATCAAAATCATCGCGCAAAACCGAAAAGCACGGCGCGATTACCACATCCTCAGCACGTATGAAGCCGGCCTGCAATTGCGGGGTACAGAAGTCAAAGCCCTGCGCGAAGGCCGGGCCAATTTGAAAGATGGCTACGCGCGTATTGAGGGCGGGGAAGCTTATTTGCACAACACGCATATCAGCGAATATGCACAGGGCAACCAGTTTAACCACGACACTGAGCGCAAACGAAAATTGCTGCTCCACCGCCATGAAATCAATCGCCTGAGAGGATATATCAATGAAAGAGGCCACACATTAATTCCTCTCAAACTCTATTTTAAACGCGGCAAAGCCAAAGTCGAACTCGGCGTGGCACGCGGCAAAAAACAATTTGACAAGCGGCGCGATATTGCCCGCCGAGATGCCCAACGCGAAGTCGAACAGGCGTTGAAGACACGCACCCGCAACGGGAGGTAAATCATCACGTCTCCACAAACAACAGGCATTGACCTCCCCTCCAATGACCCTGGCTATTACTACGACCCCCATGTAAAAGTGGGGCTTCACGGCGAAATCAAACTTTCTCAAAAAGTCCTCGAACACTGTCAATGCGGCGGCAAGTCGCCTTTTATGGTTGTAGATGCAAAGAGCGGCGAACCCACCTGGTGCCCATGTTATTCCTTTCGGATGAAGATTATTCACATTGACAAATACATCCGAAAATCGGGCATTCCCGATCGATTTCGCTTTAAGTTTTTACGGGACTTTAAGGAGCAATATGAGAATGGGCAGCCCATCCCAGGAGCGCAATTACTCAAACAACATTTTGAGGCATTGTACGATAAAATTCTCACTAAAACAGAAAAATCGATTGAAGGCTTCTATTTGTGGGGTGAGCCAGGTCGTGGAAAAACTTACTTTGCTTATATTTTGCTCAACGAGCTCATTTTTCGATTTGTAAAACCCGGCAAGTTTATCTCGCTTTCAAAAAGCTTTCACGAGATCAGACGCACATTTGACGAAAGCAGTGACACGCATGGGCAGGCCATGCCGATGATTGACGTGTTGAGCAATGTTCCCTATCTCGTCATCGACGACTTTGGCGTACAGCGCAATACCGAATGGGAAATGGAAATCCTCTACAACCTCATTGACGCTCGCTATGCCAATCAACGCCTGACATTTGTGACCACAAATCAGAAAGTTGATGAATTGAAAGACCTCGCGCAGGGGCGCATCTATTCTCGCTTTCTCGAAATGTGTAAAATTATTCACGTCACGGGGCGCGACTTTCGCGAATTGGACAACCCCGAAAAAAACTGGTTTGATCCACGGTAAGAACAAGGAGCACTTATGAGCCAGCGCATAGATGGACGCCGCCCAGATCAATTGCGTCCCGCGAGTATAGAACGCGGATTTATGAAACACGCCGAGGGATCGGCACTGATCAAAATGGGTGACACACACGTTATATGCACAGCGAGTGTTGAAGATCGCGTACCCCATTTTCTCGTGGGCAAAAACACGGGCTGGATCACGGCGGAATACGCCATGTTGCCCCGTTCGACCCATACGCGCAGCGAGCGCGAAACGCGCGGGATCAAAGGCCGAACTCAGGAAATTCAGCGCCTTATTGGCCGCGCGCTACGCGCAGTGATCGACCTCAAAAAACTCGGCGCGCGCACCCTCTGGATCGACTGCGATGTGTTACAAGCCGATGGCGGCACCCGCACAGCCTCAATTTCGGGGGCTTATGTCGCAGTCGTCGATGCGATTGACAAGCTCAAAAATGAAGGCAGTATTACAAAGAATCCTCTTGGAGATTCCGTCGCAGCCGTCAGCGTGGGCATCATTGACAACACGCCCATGCTCGATTTGTGTTATGCCGAAGATGCAACAGCCGAAGTGGATATGAATATCGTTATGACCGGTCAGGGCAACTTTGTCGAGGTACAGGGCACAGCTGAAGGAAACCCCTTCACTTTCGACCAGATGCAACACCTGATCGCCCTCGGCCAAAAGGGCGTCTCCGAAATCACGCAACTCCAACAAGATGTTATGGCGCAATAGTAGTCAAACCTATGCCTATCCTCATACTCGCCACGCGCAATCAGGGCAAGCGCAGAGAAATTCAGGACATGCTCGGCTCTGATATTCAGGTAATCTCGCTCGATGCATTTCCCAACGCGCCCGAAGTAATCGAAGACGGCGAAACCTTTGAAGCCAATGCCCAAAAAAAAGCCCGTGAAATTGCAAAATACACGGGATTGCCTGCTTTGGCTGATGACTCCGGCCTTGTGGTCGATGCCTTAAACGGCGCACCCGGCATATATTCCGCGCGCTACGCCGGAGAATATGCCACAGATGAGGCGAATAATGCCAAACTTATCGAAAACTTGAATAGTATTCCCACAAACCAGCGCACCGCGCACTTTTGCTGCGCGATGGCACTCGCCACACCTGATGGCAGTGTACAAACCACCGAGGCTATCTGGGAGGGCCGCATCCTCACAACACCCCGGGGCGCGAATGGCTTTGGCTACGATCCGCTCTTTTTCATTCCCACCCACAACTGCACTTCTGCCGAACTGCCTTCTGACGAAAAAAATCGTATCAGCCACCGGGGCCAGGCTCTGCGTACCATATTGCCCTTCATTCTCGACCTCTTCAACACATCCATACCATGAGCGATCCCAACATCTCCCCCCACCGGCCAAAATGGTATCAAAAAAATGGGTTTGTTCTTCTCTGCGTCGCTATCTTTATTATTTTCGCAATAATCTCATTGCTCTATTTGCGCGGCATTGATCCCGTCATTTCAGAATTTTACATCTTTCAATAAAGAGCAAGCCCCTAAAAACATAAGGAGCGAATAATGACCGCTGAAGCAAAACCAAATGTCAAACAGGCAGTCCCGTTTTTTTCTGTATCAAACATCAAAGCGTCTGTTCGCTTCTATGTCGAGGATCTCGGATTTGAAATGATCCATAAATGGGAACCAGATGGAAAGCTCCGCTGGTGCTGGCTCCAATGTGGAGATGCCGCGTTAATGTTGCAGGAATTCCGACAGGAAGGACGCAATTCGTGGGTGCCCAAAGGGAAAATGGGCGAAGGCGTCTCAATTGTATTCATGTGCGAAGATGCCCTGACGATCTATCGCAGAATCAAGAATCGTGGTATCGAGGTATCGAATCCCTTTGTGGGAAACGGAATGTGGGTTGTTTCATTGAACGACCCGGATGGATTTAGTCTCTGCTTTGAAAGCGATACGGATGTGCCAGAAGGCACTGAATTTTCAGAAAATCTAAATCGATGAATTGCTGATACTACTCAGGACACCACTATGCGCTGGGACGATCCCCGACGAAATCCCTATCACGATCCGGATACCCGAACTCCGGGATGGTTGCTGTGTCTGATTGCCGTGGGCGTTGCGATAGCAGTGACGGCTATCGGGTGGGTCGTTCTCTATATGAGAGAAGTATTCAGCGCGCGACCACTCGGGTGACGAATCAATACGTCGCCCTACCACCGCTGACATCATAACACTGCCCGGTCACAAAAGAAGCATCGTCGGATGCGAGAAAATGAACAACCGCGGCGACTTCTTCGGGCTGGCCGAGGCGCCCGAGGGGAATTTTGGACGTCATGTAATCGAGTTGCTCTGGTTCCACATCTGCTAAGAGTGGGGTTTCGATCAGAGCGGGCGAGACGCAATTGACGCGAATATTGTCCTCGAGATGCTCTTTTGCCAGGACCTTGGTAAAACATATAATACCCGCTTTAGAGACCGAATAGGGTGCCATGCTGGGATTGCCTTCTTTGCCTGCTATGGAGGCGACCGAGACAATGGCGCCTTTTTTTTGTTTGAGCATAGGCGCCAGTACAGCGCGCGAACACAAAAAAGTCCCCTTGAGATTGATATCGAGAACCTGGTCCCAATCCCCTTCTGTGAGATCTTTGACTGGCACGTCGCGCCCCACAATGCCCGCGTTATTGACGAGGATGTCGATACGTCCCCATGTATTGAGACATTCATCAACGGTATTCTGCACACGCTCAGCATTTGCAACATCGAGCGATAGAGCCAATGCATCTGCCCCGATTTCTCGAGCCGTTTCGCGCGCGCTGTCCAGATTGAGATCGGCAATCGCCACACTTGCACCGGCCTCAGCAAGGCGTATGGCAATCGCTTTTCCAATACCCTGCGCGGCACCGGTGATAATAGCCGTTCTATTGGTGAGATTTTTTGAAATCATATTATTTCGGGTCCGGATCGTCGGGTGGCACGGGGTGATCTTGTGATTTTAGCTCCGTCGGTGTGCTATCGGATAAATAACCACCATCGACATAGATGATTTGACCCGTGATATAGCCCGCGTCCTCCGAAGCGAGAAAAGCGGCGACAGTTCCAATATCGCGGGTATATCCCCGAGCACCCCAGGGGATGCGTTTGCGGTAGGCATCGATAACTTCAGGACCAAGTGATGCGCCCATACCTTCGGATGCAATAGCACCCGGACCAATGGCATTGACATTAATTTTGTAAGGAGCGAGTTCCACCGCAAGGGTTCGCGTGAGCATAACCACTGCGGCTTTAGAAGGCTGATAGGCAGAAGCGTCGAAATGCGCAACTTCGGCCTGTACAGACGAAATATTGATAATTTTACCGCCCTGCTTGCGTGCTATCATGTCTTTTACAACGGCGCGACAGCAATAAAAAGGCCCATTGAGATTCACATCGAGAATGCGCTGCCACGCTTCGTCTGTAATAGCTGTGACGCCACCGTCCTGGGGAATGTACACACCGGCATTATTGACCAGAATATCAATGCGCCCGAAGCGATTGAGCGTCTGCTGAACCATATTCTCGACTTGCTCCGAATCAGCCACATCTGCGGGAATGACGAGGGCTTCGCATCCGAGGTCTTCGATCTGGTGTGCGGTGGTTTCGGCTGTTTCGGCAGTGAGATCGTTAACTGCGATATGCGCGCCTGCGCTGCCCATTTCGAGTGCAATGGCTTTGCCAATGCCCGATCCGGCACCCGTGATAAGCGCGATTTTGTTTTCGAGCTTCATGGAACCTCCCTGATATTGTGTTCAAATGCGAAAAGGTCGGGTTGGACATCTTCTTGTAGATACTCAATGAGTTTGCGGCTGGTGCGAGAAAAAGCATAAGCGTTGAAATCGGCACGCATAACCCATGCGAGATTGTCACACAAGAGAGGACGCGCCCTGCCCTTGACATAATGGCACTGGAAAGTGTGCAGGGTAATACTAAAGTGGGTAAAAGCGTGTTTGACAGTGCGGTAGCGATCTCTAATTTTGACGTCGATACCTGCGATTTCTCTTATCCCGCGCCTGCAGGTGTCTTGCAAAGACTCCCCGTCCTGTTGCGTTCCTGCGGGAAATTCCCAAAGTCCGCCGAGCAAGCCATTTTGCGGGCGTTGGGTAATGAGCACTTTGTCATTGTGCCACACAATACCCGCGCACAGCGTGTGATGAGGGCGCGGTTTCTTCTTGCCTTTGACGGGCAGACGCTGCGGATTGCCCGCACTGTACGCCGCACAGTATTTTTGCACGGGACACTGATCGCACGCCGGATTTCTGGCGGTGCAGACCATTGCGCCGAGTTCCATAATCGCCTGATTATAGTCACCGGCTTCACCTTTTGGCAACAGGGCCTGGGCGCGATCCCAAAGTCGGTTTTTGACGCGGGTTTGCGTGACATCCTCACCAATATCAAAAAGGCGCGTGACAACGCGAATAACATTGCCATCGAGTACGGCATGGTCGCGATCATAAGCAATGCTCAAAACTGCGGCCGTGGTATAAGGACCAAAACCGGGTAGAGATTTGAGTTCGTCGTACGTATCGGGCACTGTGCCGCCAAAGTCCGTGGCAATAGAATGCGCGGCTTTGTGCAAATTGCGGGCGCGGGCGTAATAGCCCAAGCCTTCCCAGGCTTTGAGGACATCATCCTGTGAGGCATTGGCGAGGTCGAAAACCGTGGGAAAACGGTCGAGAAAACGGTGATAATAGGGAATAACAGTATCGACCTGCGTTTGCTGGAGCATAAACTCAGATAACAGGATGCGATAGGGATCGTCTGTCTGTCGCCAGGGCAAATCGCGTTTGTATTTGCGATACCACGTAAGAAGACCGGCAGCGATCTGTGTTTTGAAATCCATGCGAGACATAAATCACGATTTCTCTGCAATCTTGCGGGCGTGTTCCTGAACGATATTCTGCGGACTGGCCGCGATCAGATTGCGAATAGACAGGATAATAAACACGATGTCATCTCCCAATCCGATATGGGGAAGAATCACCTCTGGGATAATATCAAAGGGAGAAAGGCCATATAAAATGGTTAAAATTACAAACACTTTGGGCAATAAAGGTATGCGAGAATCCCATAAGAGTCGCCAGGTAAGGCGCAAGTATTTTGGGAGTCGAGAGATGATTGACAAGACACCGCGTACGCGCAAGAGACGAAATAGGAGGAGAAAAATACGCAACATGACAATCACCAGAAAGTAGTCAGTAGCCAGTCCCTATATAATACACCAGACAAATTGTGTCAATCGCAGACAGGAGTTCACGCATTGTCAATTTGATTCTGGATGATCTCGCGCAGGGCGCTGCGCTGGACTTTACCCGTAGAGGTCAGCGGGCGGTCTTCGGGTGTAATTGGGATAATGCGCGAAGGGGCTTCATAAGTACTCAGGCCCGGGATTTGGCCGCTTTGTCCGCGTTTGAGAATATCTTGGGCTGCTTCGGACTGGTCAATCCCAGATTTAAAAATAGCCGCTGCACAAACAGCTTCCCCCCATCGGTCATGACGAAGACCAACCACATAAACAACGTCGAGTTCTGGACAGGCGTCGAGCAGGGCATTTTCAACAGCGATGGGTGATATATTGACACCGCCTTTGATAATGATTTCTTTTGTTCGACCGTGAATAAAGTAGAAACGATGGTTATACAGGTCTCGGAAATACCCCATGTCGCCACTGTGAAACCAGCCATTGCAAAAAACCTCGGCAGTATCTTTGGACTGGTTGAGGTAGCCATTGGCAACCACGGGACCGCGCACGAGGATTTCACCGACATCGCCTTCGTTTCTTCCACCATCAATTCTTATGTTGTTATTGGCAAGCTCAACGCCAATGGCATTCTGTTCTAGTACATCGCGGTACTGGTCATCGGGCAAATCGGGTGGTACGCCGGTAACGCGCAAACTGACTTCGGTTGAACCATACCCTTGAACGAGACGAACGCCAAAGCGATCGACAAACTGGCAGGCAATATTAGGTGGGACAGGTGCCGAGCCGATCATAATTTTTTTTAGCGAAGATATATCGTAGCCCTCGCGCTCAAAGTCATCGGCGCGGGCGAGCAGGTCGGCCATAATCGTCGGTACAATACTCGCGGATGTCGCCCGTTCCCGCGATATGATACGCCAGAACGCCGAAACGCTGTAGCGCGAGTTGAGAATGAGGCTCCCCCCCACCATGAGGCTGGTGATCGAAAACGTGGTGGAATTGATATGATGAAGTGGTAAAACGAGGTTGAGGCGTTCGCGTGCATCAAATCCGAGCCATCGAATGATGCCATCGGCATTGGATGTAAGGCTTTGTCGGGTAATACACGCGCCTTTGGGATGGCCTGTTGTACCCGATGTGTACAGCACAATACTGGTGTATTGTTCGCCTTCTGGATCGCCAGACCACTCAGGCTCGATATCCGCTGCGCCATATCCATCGGCGGCGAGCAACTGCTCTGTTGTCACAATCTGGATATCGGGTAATGCGCGGCGTTGAATTTCTGCATGTTCGGGCAAAACAATGAGCAGCCTGGCCCCGGCATTCTGCAGTTTGTAGCGCTTGCGCTCGGCAACATCTTTGGCAAGGTCAAGGGGAACAGAAGTTGCGCCGAGGCGAAAGAGGGCAAGGGTAAGCAGGGGAATTTCTGCACAATTGGGCAAGGCAAGACCGACGCGATCGCCGCGTCTTATGCCGTATTCGCGGTGCATCAGACCTGCAAGCGCGGCGGTGAGGCGTTCAACTTCAGAATAGGTAATAACCCTGCGAGCATCCGTATCGCAATCGCAAAAGATCAACGCGGGTTTATCTGGCTGACGCTCTGCGCGATCTTTTAAAAGATGCGTAAAGTTCCGCCACGGAAAGCGATAGGTGTGGGAGTGGGCATTTTTAATACAGGTGAAAATTTGGGAATCGATCATTTCTCACCCGCTTTGTCCGCGCTGGCGCAAATAGTGGTCTGCCAGTACGAGAGCCATCATCGCTTCGACAATGGGAACCGCGCGAGGTAAAACGCAGGGGTCGTGCCTACCGCGTCCTTTGAGCGTGGTGGGGTTGCCGTGGATATCGACGGTTTCTTGCTCGGCCAAAATTGTGGCAGTCGGCTTGAAAGCTGCGCGGATGATGACGGGTTCGCCGTTGGAGATACCCCCCTGAATACCGCCGGAATAATTTGTGCGTGTGTGAATGCCGCTACCATCGTTGTAAAAGGGATCGTTGTGTGCAGAGCCGGTCATCGCAATACCGCCAAAACCAGAGCCGGATTCGAACCCCTTGCAGGCGGGCAGTGAAAGCATGGATTTTGCGAGATCGGCTTCGAGTTTGTCAAAGATGGGTTCGCCCCAGCCGGGAGGAACGCGATGGGCAACGGCTTCGACCACGCCACCGAGAGAGTCGCCATCTTTGCGAGCGGCATCGATGCGCCGAATGATTCGCTCGGCAATCTCAGAATCGGGCACGCGGGCGATATTCGACTCGACCTGCTCGCGGGTCACCGCGACGGGATCGACATTGGCAACAAGGGTGTGAACCTGACGCACATAAGCGATAATGTCGATATTGCAATCGCGTTTGAGCAATTTGCGCGCAACCGCACCTGCGGCAACGCGGCCGATTGTCTCGCGTGCACTGGCTCTGCCTCCCCCTTTCCAGTTGCGAATACCGTATTTTTGCTGATATGTGTAATCGGCGTGCGAAGGGCGGTATTTGGTGCGTATTTCTTCGTAATCTTTAGAACGCGCATCCTGGTTCCACACCATCATCGATATAGGCGTACCCAGGGTTTTGCCCTCAAAAAGACCCGAGTGGATTTCTATCTGGTCTTCTTCTTTGCGTTGTGTGGTAATTTTGCTCTGGCCCGGTTTGCGGCGGTCGAGTTCAATTTGAATATCTTCTTCGCTGATCTCCAGACCGGGCGGGCATCCATCTAAAACAACGCCAACGCCACCACCGTGTGACTCCCCCCATGTGGTGATGCGAAACGCGCGACCAAATGTGCTGCTCATAACAAGCTCCTCTGGATCATGACAAGAATGGTATGCAAATGTACCCAATGGATAGTGGGGAGTCAAGCAACGCGCGATACTCAGCGGTGTTGCTTAGTTAAACACAACCGCCGCGAGTTGTTGCGCAATGGATTTTACAAGGGCGGGATTCACATTGCTCAATACAATAATACAGACCTCGTCATCTAAAAAACGCAACAAAACTGTATTGAATCCCGATACGGAACCGCCGTGCATAACAGATCCATTGTCCTCCACGCGCCAGCCGCAGGCGTAATTGTTCAACACCGGCGTAAACATCTGCTCGTAAGAAGCCTGTGAAATCAGCTTGCCATCGCCGAGCGCGGCATCCCACTTCGCCAGATCTTCTGCTGTGGAATACAAATTTCCCCCACCGGTCAGAATCGGCATATAGATCATCGGCGAATTGATCACGCCATTCCCTGCAGGGGCATATCCGCGTGCGCGATGTGGCAAAATTGGATCGGGATGATCGCATCCCGTATCGGTCATCTCTATAGGGTCAAATATATGTTCTTTCAAAAAAGCCTGATATGATTGACCCGACACTTTTTCGATCACTCGCGACAATACAAAAAATCCCGTTCCGCTATAATGGTATTTTGTGCCTGGCGGCGCCACGAGGGGCCGATCCACAACTTTTTGAATTGTCTCAGCAGAGGTTGCTTTCAGCGACATGGTATCAGAAAAACCGGGTAGTTCCCACACATGTATAATCCCCGCCGTATTGCTCAGCAGATGGTGTAATGTAATCCCGGTCCAATGATCGGGAATGTCCGGTAAATACTCAGAGAGCAAATTGTCTATTTGGAGTTTGCCCTGCTCGGCCAATATCATCACCGCCATTGCAGTAAATGTCTTGGTTATGGAGCCAATGCGAAATTTGGTATGCAGGGCATTTGGCACATTGTTTTCCAGATCAGCCATTCCATATCCCTGCGCCAGTAATCGCTCTCGCGATCGCACGACGAGAACCACACCCGAAAAATTCTGCGCTTGAATAACCGCATTTAGTTTGTCTCTCATGGATCTCCTCATAATATTGAACCTGTTTTCAATTGGGTAAATGATAGCGCGACTTGACGAAAAAGCCTTATATTTGACATCATGAAAATTGCGAAATACAAAAAATATCAGGCGATCTCCCCTGTCCTGTTTTTATTTTTTATTGCCTGTATGCCCGAATTCGAGTTACCCGAAGCGCCTGACCGCGTGACTGAAAAACCCGAATTTGAACAGTTTGCGATTCCCGAATACCAAATTTACAAAGACAAACCGCGTCCTGTCAATCTCGTGAGCCATCCGCGCGCGATTCGATACAAAGACCGCTTGATTCAAGGTACCAAAATCGGTCCCAACTTTGCAGGCGATCAAACCATTGTGCGGTGGTTTTGCGGTGAAGAATGCCAGCAATTCGCCGTTATCGACGCGCGAACAGGCAGTGTGATCTTCGCACCCTTTGTCACGCATCTGGGCTTTCGTTTTCGTCTCGACAGCAAACTCCTGATCGTCAACCCACCCGAAGCCGTTGAACGCGCCGCCCGAACAGGCAGATCCAAATCGCACTATCGCACGGCGTATTACGTCTGGCACTACGGCCAATTTGTCGAAATCTATGCGATCAGATACTAAAGAAATCAGGGGACTTTTCAGGATCAAAAATCAAAAGGCCACCTCCCAATGGAAATGGCCTTTTCAATTCAGCAGATCTTGCTCCGCATCAAATTTCCATAATTTCTTCTTCTTTTTCTGCTAACACGTTATCAATTTTTGCGACAAACTCGTCGGTCAAATCCTGCACGCGTTCTGTTGTGCGCCTGGCATCGTCTTCGGGAATCTCGCCTTCTTTTTGTGCATCGCGGATGAGTTCATTGGCATCGCGACGAGTATTGCGAACCGAAATGCGGCTTTCTTCGGCATATTGCCTCACCACCCGCACTAGTTCTCGCCTGCGGTCTTCAGTCAATTGCGGAATGGGCAACCGAATAATCGTACCGTCATTGGCCGGTGTCAATCCCAAATTCGACTCCAGAATTGCCTTTTCAATCAGCGGAATCGCCGACTTATCCCAGGGTTGAATCGCTATCAAACGCGGTTCTGGCACACCCACCGTGGCGACCTGATTAATCGGCACCTGTGCACCGTAATACTCGACCCGAATTTGATCCAGCAAATGCGCATTGGCACGCCCGGTGCGTACTGACCCCATCTCATTTTGCAGGGCTGTAACAGACTTTTGCATGGCCTCTCGCGCTTCAGCCATAATCTCATCAATCACGGCGCACCTCCTCTGGGCAATTGGGCAATATAGATGCTTAACTCTCTTCACCCAGGACAAAACGGGCGAATCGGCGAATGGTGATATTTTCGCCGCACTTGGCCACCAAATCTGAGTGTAGATCTTGAATAGTTTTGTCCGGATCTTTGACAAAAGCCTGTTCCATCAAGACCACTTCTTGATAGTATTTTTCCATGCGGCCTTCCACAATCCGATCCACGATGTGCTCTGGTTTGCCTTCGCTAAGCGCCTGATCGCGAAAAATACTCTTTTCCCTTTCCAGCATATCGGCATCTACGTCTTCGCGATTCACTACAAGAGGAGCAGCGGCGGCGATGTGCATAGCCACATCTTTTGAAAACGTCTGGAACTCATCAGTACGCGCTACAAAGTCGGTCTCGCTATTGATCTCGAGCAAAACTCCCAACTGGCTTCCCGCATGGATATAAGACGCAATCGCCCCTTCGTTAGCCTGACGTCCCGCTCTGCTCTCGGCTTTGGCAATACCCCGTTTACGCAACAACTCAACAGCCTTATCCATAACGCCATCGGCTTCTTCGAGCGCCCGTTTACAATCCATCATGCCCACATTGGTTCTGGCACGCAACTCCTGAACCATTTTTGCAGAAATAGCCATTTCAGTCTCCGTCTTATCAATTATTGCTGGGATCAATTTCTGTAATCTCAGGGCCCGTATCTGGCGCAGGGCCATCTTCTTCGTCATCCTGTTGAACAGTTGTACCTTCGACCACTGCCTCGGCCATCAAATCTGTAATCAGTGCAATAGATCGCATCGCATCATCGTTGCCGGGAATTGGATGGTCAACTTCATCCGGATCGCAGTTGGTATCAACAATTGCCACAAGAGGTATTTCCAGGCGACGAGCCTCGGCGACTGCGATTTTTTCCTTTTTAGTATCCACGACAAATACGAGTGCTGGCAAACGTCCCATACTGCGGATTCCACCCAGGGATTTTTGCAACTTATCGCGCTCGCGTTCCAAACGCAATACTTCCTTTTTGGTCAACTGCTGATATGTGCCATCGCCAGCCATTTTATCCAACGTATCCAGGCGACGAATGCTCTGCCGAATCGTTTGAAAATTTGTCAACATGCCCCCTAACCAGCGGTTGTTGACATAAAACATATCGCAGCGTTCCGCGGCATTTACAATGATGTCTTTGGCCTGTTTTTTGGTGCCGACAAAAAGAACCGGCTGGCCCGTTTCAGCAGCCTTGCGCACGGCTTGATATGCCGCTTCGATTTGCGCCTGCGTCTTTTGCAAATCGACAATATAAATACCATTGCGTTCTGTAAAAATGTACTTCTGCATCTTTGGATTCCACCGCCGGGTTTGATGCCCGAAGTGAACCCCAGATTCGAGCAGTTGCCTCATTGAAACAACGGCCATGTCACCTCCTGCACTTTGGGTTTGTCCTCTGCATCCCTCATATTGCTCCATTGCCGTCTGGCACCCATGAAGCAATCAGGATACATGTGATATTCAGAGAAAATACTCTGGTTTAACGCTTGGAAAATTGGAATTTTTTACGTGCTCCGGGCTGCCCGGGTTTTTTTCGTTCCACTTTGCGCGGATCGCGCGTGAGCAAGCCCGCCTGTCGCAGGGGTCTGTGATTGCCCGTATTCACGCGCTGCAAACTGCGCGCAATACCCAATCGCACGGCACCGGCCTGACCGGTCAAACCGCCACCCTTTGCTTTGGCAACAATATCATAAGTCCCTCGGGTCTCGGTCACATCTAAGGGCTGTTCGATAATCATCACCAATGTCTCCCGTTTGAGATAGTTGAGCGCAGAAAGCCCATTGATAGTAATCGACCCTGTTCCGGGAAAGAGTTTCACATGTGCTGTCGATGTTTTACGACGCCCCGTAGCAGAACTCAGTGGTTCAACTGCCAAACAATCACCTCCTCTATAAATCAATAGGCTCAGGAGACTGAGCCTGGTGTGGGTGCTCTGGTCCGGCGTAAATACGGACCTTTTTGATCATCTGCCGCCCCAACTTGTTGTGGGGCAACATGCCCCGAATCGCGTGCTCGAGTACAAACGTGGGGCGCTTTTCCAGCGCGTCTTCCAGCGTTTGTTTCTTAAGCCCGCCGGGATACCCACTATAGCTCGTATAAACCTTCTGCTGGGCTTTGTTATTGCCCTTTACCTGAATTTTTTCGGCATTTACAATAACCACATGGTCTCCCGTATCAACATGGGGAGTATAAAAAGGCTTGTGTTTGCCGCGCAAAATACTGGCAACGCCACTGGCAAATCGCCCCAGTATCTTGCCTTCTGCATCGGCGACATACCAGGTCTGTTCAACATCATCTTTTTTCGCACTCGGTGTCATCATCGTCTCAATCGCGCCGCATGGTTATGGCGCAATGCGCTCACCTCCTCTCCTAATTTTAGAATCTTTAAGCCTTTGAAATTACAGTATAATCCAATTTTGTCAAGTTAGAAAGCCACAAAAAAGCGCCACACGTCGGGTGTCGGAAAACCGACCCATCTCCGTGCGGCGCATCGTCTGACGGAAGTTTCTGCCTCGCGACTATTAAAAAATCGCCAATGTGGCAGATAACAAACCGCTCGATGGCTGTCTTGGATTGCCAGGTGCGCTACCATTCGAGATGCTACACCCGCTCCTGGCAGAGGCGCACCTAACGACAGCCACCTCCACTGGTCATTTCACTCATTCGACCACCTCCTTTCTTGTGTGGTTCCAATATAGCCCATGCAAAGGTGAAAGTCAACCCATGAAAAAGTAGAGATATTTAGAAGCAACACAAAGCAATCCCCGATGGGCGCTCCAATCCCATAGTAACGAGATCTTCGACATCTGAACCGTCTGTGTTTGCACGTTGAATTTTAGCCGTGCGATAGTTGTCATAGTCTCCCCAGTACATCTTCCCTTCCACCACATCCAGAGCAATCCCCGATGGGCGATCTAATCCCATAGTAACGAGATCTTCAACATCGGAGCCGTCCAGGTTTGCACGTTGAATTTTAGACACGCCAGCACCCTTATAGTTCGTCCAGTACATCTTCCCTTCACTTACGTCTAAGGCAATTCCTAATGGCAATAATTCGGGAAAAATGAGAGTTTCAACATGAGAACCATCCAGGTTCGCACGCTGGATTTTCGTTAAGTCTGTCCAGTATATCTTACCCATGTCCAGATCCAAGACGATACCGTTGGGAATACTCAATTTGGTGAAAACGAGGGTTTCGATATGAGAGCCATTCAGGTTCGCTCTGTGCACTTTGCACTCCACGGTCTCTCCCCAGGCCGCCTCTGTCCAATATATTTTTCTTTTTTTTCCATGCACCGTCATTCCACCTGGTAGATATATATCGTCAGTAATGAGATCTTCGACATCTGAACCATCCACATTTGCACACTGAATTTTGGACGTCCCAGCGTCCGTCCAGTACATCTTCCCCCCGCCCCCATCTATAGCGAGGCTATTTGGAATACGCAACCCGGTAGCAACGAGATCTTCGACATCTGAACCATCCAGATTTGCACACTGAATTTTAGAAGTTCCCAGATCTGTCCAATACATTTTTCTCATAGCGACTCCAATCCAAAAATGCAAACGTGTAATATGCATAAATACATATTTTTAATCATAATATATGCCCATGAACATAAATAAACTCATAAAATTCCCTTATTTTTCATTTATGATTGTAACTGGACGAAAAATAAGGGAATTAAGGCACGCAAAAAACTGGTCCCAACTCGACCTCGCCAATGCGGCCAATATTGACCAGGCAACAGTATCTCGCATTGAAGCAGAGACAAAAGTGCCTCGAACCGATACCCTGGTCGCTATTGCTACTGCTTTGGGCGTTTCGCCGGATGTCCTTTTGGATGCAAATCCCAAAACAATGATCGTTTATCCGCAAGAGCGCGATCTCGAGTTGAGCAGTATTGTAAGCGACCGGATTAACACACTCACAACAGAACAACTCAGAGAACTGAATATTTTACTGTCTTCTGAAGACGGAAAAGCCGTGCTTTCTGCACTGCTTCGGTTGCACACAAAAGAGTCACTGGAAAAAGTTCGCAGGCTTCTCGAAGTCTTAGGAGAGGAGTAACTCCGTATTACACAGGCTCCATCGCCCTGTACGACGCCAGCACATCATTCACATCTCTCGCATCGGAAAAAAAAGACAACACGCGCAACAGCACACCATCCACCACTGCATCGGGACACGAGGCACCACATGTCAGTGCGATATCCACAGGTCTTTTATCGGGCAACCAATTCTCGGCAATCTCCACCCCGTGCGACTTGAGACAATAATGCCGAATTTCGCGTTCTGAAATCAACTCCTCGGCATCCTTCACAAAAAACGTCGGCATGGCTTCCTCGCACAATTCCACAATATGCGATGTATTCGAAGAATTGTATCCTCCCACAACCAGAGCGAGATCAGCCCCTTGCTCAATCAGTGTATATGTCGCATTCTGATTTTCGTTGGTGGCATAACAAAGTGTATCTGATGTATCCGCAAAATGATCGTCGATATTCTCCCCTCCATACCGATCTATGAGTCCCTGCCGAATGATCTCAGCTATTTTATGCGTTTCAGTAGCCAACATCGTCGTCTGATTCACCACACCGATGCGCGACAAATGGATACTGGGGTCAAATCCCTGTGAGCACTTGTGTCTAAAATGCCGTTCAAAAGCACGAAGATCGCGTTTGCCCCGAATAATATCTGCCAAAAT
This sequence comes from Candidatus Latescibacterota bacterium, assembly GCA_965205975.1. Lineage (GTDB taxonomy): Bacteria > Latescibacterota > UBA2968 > UBA2968 > UBA2968 > VXRD01. Next base: position 859,695 of record OZ242195.1, on the reverse strand, counting down.
ACGCGCCTCTTTCAAATTCAGTACAGCTACGACCTCCGCATTTTGAACCGCGTGAGAAAAAGTTGCCCGCGTCTCTTCGTGTATGGTCTTCCCGTGAATGACGACAGTATAATCCCCATCTCCCAATTGAGCACTGCGCTTCCACACCCTTTCGACAAATGGACAGGTAGTATTGTACTGATATGGATCAATCCCCCGCCGGGCCAATTCCTCTTGCGTTCCCACAGTTGTACCAAAAGCTGGCACCACCACGATATCTTTGGGAACGAGCGCGTCCCACGGAATGAGCTGTTCCCCAGACGGCGTAAACATAAACTGCACGCCGCGATCCTGCAAATCCGCGTTCACATTGGGATTGTGAATCATCTCACTCAGAAAAAACACGCGCCGGTCCGAATGGGCTTCCAGGGTCTTATACGCAATTTCAATGGCATTCTCCACGCCAAAGCAAAACCCAAAATGCCGTGCCAAAAAAAAACGCACAGGCCCAAAATCCAGTACCGAGGGCTGCAAATCGCGCTTTTTGGGATCCGATAGTTGTCGCGCTCTTTTGACCTGCGAAATAATCGGACTTTTGTAAAATTCTGGAATCTCAAATTTTCGCGCCATAATGTCTCATTCCTCAAATGGAAACACAATTGCTTCGCCCGTTTCAATAGACCGATAAGCTGCCAACGCAATCTCCACGGCTGCCCGACCATCTGCACCAGACACCGGTGGCTCCTCCCCATTGAGCACCGCTTCGCAAAACGCGCGAATCTCCTGGCTCACCGGACTCTCATCTTGCGATAACTCCGATGCGGGAATCGCCGTTTCACCACCGTCGTATCGCTTGTAGCGCAAGCCACCTTCACCCCCCCAAAACGAGGGGAAGACCACCGAGCCTTTGGCGCAATCCAACCGCCCGCCATAACCTCCAATAGCACTTGCCTGACTGGAATGCAATACCCCTACCCCACCGTTTTTGAATCGGATGGACACGAGTGCCACATCTGGAAAATCCGTCTCCATCTGCACGAACTGCCCACCCACCGCAGAAACCGATTCCGCATCGCCCATCACAAAACGCATAAAATCAATTTCATGTGCATTCACTTCCATCAGCGTACCGCCACTTTTGGCTCTTGACTCCCGCCATGTTGCAGACCATACGCCGCCCCATCCACCACCCAGACGATGCACCATCAAACACAAAGGCATCCCTAAATCGCCCCCGCGAGCCAAATCGCGCACCTTGCGATGCACCGGGTGAAAGCGACACACCAGCCCAATACCCAACTTAACCCCACCTTGCTCACACGCGGCGATCATCGCATCACACCCCGCCAGCGTAGGCGACATGGGCTTCTCGCAAAACACATGCACGCCCACTCGGGCTGCTGCAATCGTGGGATCAATATGCAAAAACGGCGGCGTGGCAATCATGACGGCCTGCACATCCTCACGCGCCAGCATGGTGTGATAATCCGCCTCGTAATCGCAGTCCATTTTCTCAGATAGCACCCGGCCTTTTTCACTATCCACATCGCTGACACAAACCACCTCAGCGCAGTCCAGGTCCCGCGCACCATTGGCCAGACTCGCGCCCATATTGCCGCATCCAATCACACCCAATCCGAGTTTTGTCATCCATTCCTCCAAACTGTATTAAATACAAAACAGGTTATACCATATTTTGGGAAAAAAGTCAATCCTCTTTCAACCCGTTCCAAAAATCGCTTTGAAATTATTCAAAATGAAAATACCATGTTTCATACAAAGAAAGGAGCATCCCAATGCCTGCGCTCAACGCCACCATGTGGACTTATCCCTGGGATTTACGCGACGAAGGTTATGACGCCGTTCTCCACAAACTCCGCGGAGAAGTTAAACTCGACGCCATCAACCTGGCATCGGCTTACCACACCTTTGACATGCTGCGCCCCCATCTACCCGCCAATAACACACTCGAGGTCTCACAATCAGCGATTTATTTTGAACCACAGGAATCGCTTTACGGCGCGATCAAACCACATGTTAGCCCTTTGATGCAAAACGAAAACTGGTGGGGCGAAGCAGCAAAAGCCGCAACATCCGCTGGTATAAATCTCAATTCATGGACCGTCTTTTTTCACAACTCCCATCAGGCGCAATCCCATCCCCAATGTGCCGAAGTCCGCTGCACAGGTGACATCAGCACATCTGCCCTCTGCCCTGCCAATCCAGACGTGCGCGCCTTTGCCATCGCACTCTCTCGCGATCTGGTGCTCAACTACGGCATCTCCCTCCTCGAATGCGAATCCCTCGCCTACTCTGGTTGGGGTCATCTGCACTACCACGCCAAACACGGTATTGACCTGGGTGCTGGCGGACGCTATCTCTTTTCACTCTGTTTCTGCGATAGCTGCAAAAAACGAGCGATGGAAGCCAATATCGACATTGCCCAGCTACAAAGCACTGTCACCGCAAAAATCCGCACGGCCTTTGAAACCGGTCAACCCGTTCGGGAAACGATCACAGACCTCAAAAGTACAATACCAGACCTCGAAGCATTTGACGCCATGCGCGAAGAAATTGTCACATCCCTCGTGCGCGAACTCAAAGCGGCCGTTGATGTCCCACTCTCCTATATCTTGATGGGCGATTCAACAATCACGGGATCGAATCCCAAAGCCATTGCACAAATTGCTGACAGTGTAGAAATTCTTTCTTACACTGCCGATCCCCAACACACCAGAACGCGAGTCTCAGAACTTTTACCTATCATCCAGAGTCCAGACCAACTCGTTGTTGGACTTCAAGCCTATCCCCCAGCCTCCCCCGATGCAGAAACCCTCTGTGCCAATCTTCGGGCAGCCCGAGAACAAGGCGTGACCAAATTCGCCTTTTACAACTACGGCATCATGCCGCTCTCCGCGCTCGACTGGGTTCGTCAAGCAATCCAATAGACAGATTCTGGCACACACGCTCATCCTTTTCGAAAGGACATAACTATATGCCCATTATTGACGCAACGCACCTTCGGACCCTGCAACGCGAACTCTACAGTGCGGCGGGATTTCCAGAAGATCAGGCTCACATCGTAGCCGACCACCTAGTAGATGCCAACCTCTACGGACACGATTCGCACGGTGTTATTCGCACGCCGGGCTATATTCGCGCTATCACAAGCGGCAACATCAAACCCGTACGCGAACTCAAAATTATTCGAGAAACCCCCGTTTCAGCCGTCATTGATGCCGAGCGCACCATCGGCATTGTCGTCGCCCACAAAGCCATGCAAATGGCTACCGACCGCGCCCTCGAACACACCATCGGCGCCGTAGCCGTTCACCGATCCAGTCACATCGGTCGCCTGGGCGATTATCCACCCAAAGCAGCTGAACGCAACTGCATTGGCCTGCTCATGCTCAACGGCGGCGGGCGCTTCACCGCCCCCTTTGGCGGCACGAGCCGACGCCTCCCCCCCAATCCCATAGCCTTTAGTGCCCCCACCCCCCACGGTCCTCCCCTCATGCTCGACATAACCACCAGTATGTCTGCCGGTGGCAAAGTCGATGTGTATCGCGCGCGGGGGCAACAAACACCCGATGGCTGGCTCATAGACTCAGACGGCAATCCCGTGAATGACCCCAATCGCTTTAAAGGCAACGACGTGGCAATGCTGCCTCTGGGCGGACCTCAGGGCCACAAGGGATATGGCCTGGGCATGATGATCGACGCTATCGCGGGCGGCCTCTCATGGGCGGGATGCAGTTCAGAACAACCCACGCGAGGCGGCAGTGGCTATATCGCCATCGCCATCAAAATCGACAGCTTTATCGACCTCTCCGATTATCTCAACGAAATTGGCCGTCTCTGCGACTGGATCAAGTCCTCTCGCACCCAGCCCGGCGTCGATAAAATCTATCTCCCGGGAGAAATCGAACACGACACACGCGCCAAACGCGAAGCAGAAGGTGTCTTTATCGAAGACGAAACCTGGGACAACACAGTAGAAACAGCAAATGAACTGAGTGTGTCAATACCCAAAGTACGATGAGACGTGAAGAGCATCTCCCGCTAATTTCTTGACAACATATAGTGATTATCGTAAACTGCTTTCGAGCTTATTGTCCTCAGCCAATTTACCAATGGAGGATATGCACCGATGAGTAAAGATATTCAGCCACTTCTGGATGACTGGCCCTGTGAACCCGGGCAATTGTGTGTTCGCAAAATCAGAGGGAATGATGGTCGCGCCAAAGTTCAACTCCGCATCGAAATGGGCATCTTGCAAATGGATGTCACCGGCCGCCCCGACGGTCAACAGCCCGAAGGGTATGAATCGCTCTTGCACTATTACAAAGCGCTGGCGCAAAAACGCGGTCCAGAAAACTTTGCGCTCAATTCTGAAAATTGTATGGAACTCCAGATGGAAGCCCTCCAATATTATCATCGCCGCATTAGCTTTCTCGAAATAGGCGAATATCTCAACGCCAAAAAAGACGCCGAACGCAACCTCGAACTTTTCGACTTTGTCAAAGAATACGCAGAAGACGAGGAAGACCGTATGGCGTTTGAGCACTATCGCCCCTTTGTCATTGGACACCGCGTAAGGGCCGAAGTCCTGATGTATCTCGAACGCGAAGCCTATGATATGGCACTGTCAAAAATTGACGACGGCATTGACGAACTCCGAGCCTTCTTCAGAGAATTTGACCGTCACGACCTCATTGACGAAAGTGAAGAAATCGCCTTCCTCCAGGAATGGGCAGACGAGATTCGCCGCGACCGCCCCAAATCCCTATCCCAGGACCTGCGCGACCAGATCCGCGAAGCCGTGGGCCTCGAAGACTTCGAACGCGCCGCAGAACTCCGCGATCAACTTCTCTCTCTGAAGGAAAAGACCGAAATCTGATCTATAAATTAGTTACGAGAGGTAGAAATCACATTAAAAGCCCACAGTCAAAAGACGTGGGCTTTTAGTATCTAAATAATTGTAAAAAAATGACATCTATGCGGAGATGATCTTGGCGTGGGGGCATTTCCTGGAGGCATACAACATGAGTAATGGGTCTGGGGCCGATCTTGAAACCGTACCTGTCCGGCAAGGCTACGCTCGTTGGTCTGATACGTACGATACGCAGGACAATTCCTTGATCATTTTGGAAGAGCCGTTATTGCGATCCCTGTTGGGGGACATCCAGGAACTCAGCGTCGCTGATATCGGCTGCGGCACGGGACGTCATACCCTTTATCTGTCAGAAGCAGGTGCCAGGGTGACCGCAATTGACTTCGCGCCAGAAATGATGGCGCAAGCTATTGAGAAGACGAAATGTTATGCTTCAGATAGAAATGGACTTTTGTGGTGCATTGATAAGCTATAAATTGGGCTGTCCCCAAGGAGGAGTCCATGTCGAAGAAGCGTAAGCAATATTCTCCCGAAGAGAAGGTGTCGATTTTGCGTCGTCATCTGTTAGATGGCGTGCCCGTGTCAGATTTGTGTGATGCACACGGGATTCACCCGACGATGTTCTACCAGTGGCAGAAGGTGTTTTTCGAGCAAGGTACCTCAGCCTTTGCGCCAAAGCAGAGTGTGCATGAGAAACAGCAGGCGAGAAAGATTGCTGTCTTAGAGGCCAAATTGGCAACAAAGAACGAAGTGTTGTCAGAACTGATGGAAGAGCACATTTTTCTAAAAAAAAGTCTTGGGGAGACCTGAGTCAACGTCCGATTTCGAGGGTCATTCGCGATGCGGTGATTGATTTTGTGGTCCATTGGCACAAGCAAACCGGTATCTTTATCGGTCAGTTTTTATCCTTATTAGGGTTATCTACAAGCACATATTATGACTGGAAAGCCCGGTATGGTGCGCCCAATGGCACTTATGGGTCACTGCCCAAGAGTTCCTGGCTCTTGGACTGGGAGAAGCAAGCCATTATCACTTATGCCATAGCGCACCCCGACCAGGGGTATCGTCGTTTGGCGTATCAGATGATAGATGAAGATGTTGTAGCTGTTTCACCCAGTAGCGTGTATCGCGTGCTCAAAGGCGCCGATCTGCTTAGTCGAACTTTAAAAAAGGTCTCAAAGAAGGGGACAGGATTTGACCAGCCAACACGGGCACACCAGCACTGGCATGTGGATGTATCCTATTTGAATATCTGCGGGACCTTCTACTACTTATGTGCCCTTTTAGATGGCTATAGTCGCTTTCTCGTCCATTTTGAGATTCGAGAAGCGATGCGAGAAGCAGATGTCGAGATCATTATTCAAAGAGGCAGAGAAAAGTTCCCCAACGTCAGGCCGCGTATCATCTCGGACAATGGTCCACAGTTTATTGCCCTTGCCTTCAAGTCCTTTATCAGACACTGCGGGATGACCCATGTGCGCACTTCGCCGTTTTATCCGCAATCCAATGGCAAGATCGAGCGGTGGCACCAGTCGCTCAAGCGCGAGTGTATTCGTCCCAAAACACCGACGAATTTGGAGGAGGCGCGAGAAGTGGTTGCCAGATTTGTCGCGCATTACAACCACAAGAGATACCACGCCAGCATCGGGTATATCGCGCCTGTTGATAAACTGTGTGGTCGAGCACCACTTATTTTTCGAGAACGAAAACGCAAGTTGGCGCAAGCAAAATGCTTGCGTGCCCAACTCAGAGCCGTCAAACCCGTTGCCCATTTGTAGCTTAACTACAACACCCAAAATTCCAATTTACTTTGAACCATTACAGATCGCGTTGGCGAGTCGGTGCTCAATCGATACGGGGCAACCTCCGCACCTCGGCTGTTTTACGGTTTTCCTGGCGTCAATCTTATCAGTGTCAATGACGAGATCATTCACGGTATTCCGGGTGATCGAGTGCTGGAACAGGGTGACATTGTAAGTCTGGATGTCACCGCTGAATTGAACGGCTACATTGCAGATGCAGCAATCACCATCCCGATTCCTCCATATTCCGCGAAAGCCGATAGATTGTGTCGATGTGCCCGTACGGCATTTGAAAAGGCGGTGGCCGTAGCTCGCGCAAACAAACCGATCAATTGCATCGGTCATGCCGTAGAGCACGAGGTGAAACGACAAGGATTCTGGGTTGTCAGTGAGCTTGCAGGGCACGGGGTAGGTCGGGTTATCCATGAGGATCCCATCGTTGCAAACACCTACAATCCGTTCGATTCTAAGCCGCTTACGAATGGTCTTGTGATCACCATTGAGCCTATGATTGCCGAGCATCCAGCCCAAGCCGTTGAAGATTGCGACGGTTGGACCGTAAGGACCTCAAACGGATCTCTTTCGGCTCATTTTGAGCATACCGTCGTTATTACCGATGGCCAGCCTATTTTGCTGACTGCGGCCTGAGCGGCTTGACTTCTGCTAATACGTCCGTAGTCGAGAAAGGTCACCGGATGGATCATTCAGACATTTCTTGCCGAATGCCCCCATTGGCTTCCAGCTACTACCTGGAGAGAATCAGAAACGCCTTTCCAGATCTCGTGTGGGCAAATTACCGAAGAGTTCAGACCATTGCCGATCCCGATCATGTAATGATTCTGTTGGACAATGGCATCGCTTTCCGGTTCGAGAACGATGAGGAAACAAATCTGACGAGGGAGCGGACCGTCCTGGATGCCCTTAGAAGCAGCCTGAAGACAATACCCATTCCCGACTATGCATTCGTGCCGAAGGCGTCAGATTTTGCGGGATACCATACAATTCCGGGGACTCGAATTTCGCCGTGGCGGTTTTGGAGACTTTCCAAGGCAAACCGCAGCGAGGCCGCTCAGAGGCTGGGTGTTTTCATCAGCGAACTCCACAGCTACCCGGTCGCAAAGGCACGGAGCCTCGGCGTAGTAGAGGGCGACGCATCGGTCAGGCGCCGCAGGATGTGGAAGGAGTTATTCGCTGAACGGGCTGACGAGCTTCAACGTGAGGTCCGCAATGTTTTCGAAGCATGGATCGAAAGAAGTGAAAGCATCAATCATTCATACGAGCCTGTGCTGGCTCACAACGACCTCTGGTACAAACACATCTATCATGATCCCTCAACCGGAAGACTTACTGGGATCATAGACTGGGGGGACATCGAAATCACAGATCCCGCTAAGGATTTCTATGGGTTCTGGATATACGGAGAGTCATTCCTCGACGAGGTCTTGTCGCACTACGAATACTGTGACGCAAATCTAAAAGACAGATCCTTTGAGCACTTTTGGGGAATCGCAATTAGTAGCTGGTTTAGCCGCCCCCCAGGTGGGCGATTCTTTCGACGATCAACCTGGCAAGGTAGGCCGACCTCGGAATGGCCTATGGGGCAGGTGCGTTGATGGAGGGAAAGGAGGCGGGTTCTGAATAGAAATGATGCCTCCAGAGGAAGCATCTGCGAACATGTTCGGAATACAACCTCTGAAGAGAAGAATTCCCGCAAGGTCGGAGATACATAGATTTGGTATGAATTACCGTAACAGTTCGTTAATAATCCCCAGAGTGCATCCATTATGTTGATTTCATGAAAACTGAAATTGCCAATAACCGAAATCACTTCTTTGGGGGCAGACACATGCTGAAAAATTATCTCAAAATAATGCTGAGAAACCTGATAAACCATCGTTTCTACTCAGCTCTGAACATTATCGGATTAGCCATTGGTTTGGCTTGTTGTATCCTGATAGGCCTCTATATCGACTATGAATTAGGTTTTGATCAGCACCAAAGGAATCGAGATCAAATTTACAGGGTGATTCGAGAGACTAAAACAGTTGACCAAGCAGCTTTTAGTGAGCGCACATTAGGAGGTCTCGTAGAAGTCTTGAATCAGGATGTATATCCTGAAATTTCTGAGGCTTTGCGTATCCATCGCTGGCAAAGAACAATAATTGCTGACAATAAGAGAATATACAAACAAGCCTTTTGCCTTACAGACGAGAATGTTCTACAGGTTTTTGACTTTCCACTGATTCAAGGCGATCCCGAAACGGTTCTCTCAGAACCAGGTTCCGTTTTAATCACTCAAAGACTTGCACACAAACTGTTTGGCACTGAAAATCCGATTGGCAAAACCATTCTGATCGAGGAAGACGACAAAGATTATGCGCATCACGTTACAGGCGTCTTAAAAAATATGCCTGCGCAGACGGCCATTCGGTTCGATATTTTATCGGCGACTAAAAATGGGCGATGGGAAGAAAAATGGATGGCTTGGAAACCGAGAGGGGGGCGTCCTGTAGAAAGCTATATTTTGCTTAAAGAAGGTTATGATGCGAATCAACTTGAAGGCAAACTTTCAGATCTGATTCCGAAATACCTGGGCGAAGCAACTGCAAATAACATTCAATATCATTTGCAGCCCCTAAACCGCATCCATCTATACTCCAATCATGATTATGTCATCAAAATTGAGAATCGTGGTACTCCAGAGACCAGTAAACCTCATGGTGACATTCAAAATGTGTATTTGTTTTCTTTGCTTGCTATTTTTATTTTAGTAATTGCCTGTGTGAATTTTATAAACCTAACAACTGCTCGTGCAATTGGGCGGAGGCGAGAGGTCGGGCTTCGTAAGGTTGTCGGTGCAAACCGATTGCAGCTCATCACACAATTTTTGGGCGAATCTATATTTTTTGCTTGTATGGCGCTTATCTTGGCTTTGGTGTTGGTAGAATTGGCATTGCCAACTTTCAATTCGTTTTTTGATCGCGCTATTACACTCAATGTCAACACAACCCAGTTATTGCTCAGCCTTTTCGGTCTTATATTCATCGTCGGTATTCTGGCAGGGAGTTATCCGGCATTTGTCTTATCGACATTTCGCCCTGTTTCAATGTTGAGAGGTAAATCCGCTACAAACGTCTCTACTCGGCTTCGCAAGAGTTTGGTTGTAGGACAATTTGCTCTTGCCATTTTATTGATGGTTGTCACTTGGGGTGTTTACAGTCAACAGAAATTTCTTCGAAATAAAAATTTGGGATTCGACCGCGAGCAGATTATTGAAGTTCCAATTTTTGAGGCAGCGAATAGCAACCAGATGATCAATCCCACGCTTTTCAAGAGCCAATACAACGCCATCAAGCAGGCATTCACGACGCATCCCAATATTCTCAGAGCAACAACCACCCGTGGCCCTGTTGGAGAAGGAGCAACAGTAGAGACATTCCATCCCGAAGGAAAATCCACGTACAGTATGGATGTGATAATCGTGGATGAGGATTTTCTAGATTTCTATGGCATTAAATGCGTATCAGGCCGGAATTTCACGCGATCATATGCCGAAACAACAAACCCGCAAAGACTGAGGGAAAAATTAGACGAGCAGTTTATCTTGAATGAAACAGCGGTCGAGCAATTGGGTTGGACAAATCCAATAGGGAAACGATTTGATTGGAAGGTTGGAGGCACGTTCTACCCAGATGGACTACGCTCCGGCACAGTCGTCGGTGTTGTCAAAAATTTTCATTACAAACCTCTTGACGAAAAAATCGGACGACTCGTATTGGTTGCAGAATTTCATGAGGCAAGGCTACTATACCTAGAGGTCAAATCTGAAGATTTATCTCAAACACTGGCATTTGTACAAAAAGTCTGGGAAAGGTATATACCCAATCGTCCATTCACATTTTCTTTTCTTGATGAGAATTTGGATCGAATCTATAAAAATGAAAGAAAACTGAGCTATATTTTTGGTTTCTTTTCAACCCTTGGTATTTTGATTGCCTGCTTGGGGTTACTTGGGTTGGCCACATTGAGTGTGCAATACCGTACAAAAGAAATCGGCATTCGCAAGGTATTGGGAGCGTCTGTATCCAATATTGTTATGTTGCTATCCAGTGATTTTGCAAAGTTGGTCGCACTTGCAAATCTCTTGGCCTGGCCGATTGGCTACTATGCCCTGTGGCAGTGGCTTCAGAATTATGCGTATCGGGTAGATCTTGGATTTGAGTTCTTTATGTTAAGTGGTATCTTGGCTTTCCTTATTGCCATGATCACAGTGAGTTTCCAGACAATGAAGGCAGCTCGATCAAATCCTGTAGATGCCTTGCGGAATGAATAAAAAAAACATGCTCCTGAAAAATCTCTAAGGAATACATGAGCAACCCGAAACCAAGACACGACAGGCCAACTTGGGCAATCTGCAATGACCCATACAGTGGTGAAGTAATGCGTGAATGCTCCGTTACGACGATTGCATACGATGGCAACCAATATCGACTCGACGCTGTTGGGGCTATGCACCACCTATAATCTTCGCGCCGCTACGGCCAGTCCTGGTCCGAGAAAACCAATGGAACCACGCTATCCCAGATATAGAGACGAAACAGGCCCACTGCCTGATCAGCCAGAAATTATGGATCTCTGCAAGCGATTCTGGGATCTGGAAGTAACCAGCGTCCGCAGGGCGAATTCGCGGTGCGTCTTTTTTTGTGATAGTCTGCGGGAAGGACGCGTTGTGTTCCGCGTGAATCCGGGGTGGGACGGCTCGACCCATCCCAAAACCATTGTGGAATTCGTTCGACACCTTGCCGATCGCGGCGCGCCGTGTCCTGACATCCGTCCAACCACGGATGGTAGCCTCTACAAGTCCGTATAGGAATAGGCGAGTTGGAACACGCACATCCACGAAAACCTTGGCCAACGATCCGATCGGCCGCTGCGGTGGACGCCGAAGTCGTCACACGTATATATATCGATTCGTGGAATGCAGGATTCGGTGAACTCATCGAGCAGTCCAATCGCATCGTCACACCAGAACTTGTTGAGCGTTGGCGCGGCGATCTTGCCAAGTCTGCCCCGCACCGGTGGTGGGTCGCAGAGCATACGGGTAAGGTTGTCGGTTTTGTCGGCATCGGTCCCAGCCGCGATCCCGTTGACGCCACATTAGGGGAACTCGATACCATCGCCATTGACCCCTCGTATTGGCGCATCGGCATCGGCAAGGCGTTGGCCTCGCTCGCGTTTCGTCATCTCGTTGCCGACGGTTATAATGAAGCGATAGTTTGGACTGTTAAGGGTTATGAACGCGGGATCGCCTTCTACGAGGCGATGGGGTGGAAACGTGATGGCGGTGTTCGAGACAACGGACGCCAAATCCGGCTCCGTCGCCCATTGTCTATCTAGATTACCGCTCCAATGGATAGTGGAGGAGTAAATGCAAATCGACATCATAAAGAAGCGTGTTCAATGATTATGATAGATTGTGATTTTCCGGGTGGGAATATCATCGCTGAACGAATTGACGATGATGATGTGTTTCTTCGGCAGGATCTGCGCGATACGGATCGCGACTGGTTCTACTGGTATTTTCGGGTGCGTGGCGCAGCAGGCCGAACCGTGCGGTTTCACTTTACCGGCAGCAATGTGATTGGCACGCGTGGTCCTGGGATGAGTGAAGACGGTGGGGTGACGTGGCGCTGGTTGGGTAATGATGCGGTGGATGGACAGTCGTTTGTGTATGCGTTTGCGAATGACGCGGATGATGTGCGGTTCAGTTTTGGGATGCCGTATGTGCAGGCCGACCTGGACCGGTTTTTGGCGTCGTATGTGGATTCGGACTATCTGGTGGCTGAGACGTTGTGCGAGACGCGCAAAGGACATGATGTTGAGATGTTGTATGTGGGGCGGCTGGACGGTGGGGCGGATCTGCGCGTGTTGATTGCGGCGCGACACCACTGCTGTGAGATGATGCAGTCATACGTGCTGGAAGGCATGATGGCAGCGATACTTGGTGAGGATGATTTGGGGCGTTGGTTTCAGGGACGGGTTGAATGTCTGGTGATTCCGTTTGTGGATAAAGACGGTGTGGAGGATGGCGATCAGGGGAAGAATCGGAAGCCGAGGGATCACAACCGGGATTATGTCGGGGAGAGTGTGCATATTGAAACGGCTGTGATTCGAGAAAGGGTGCCGGATTGGAGTGCTGGCAAACTGAAGGTAGCGATTGATCTGCACTGTCCGTGGATTCGTAGTAATCGAAATGAGACGATTTATCTGGTGGGGTCTGAGTCAGAAGCCCCCTGGCAGGAACAGATGCGGTTTTCGCATATTTTGGAAGCGGAACGAACGGGCGGCTTGCCCTTTTGTGCAGCGGATAATTTGCCCTTTGGGGTGGAGTGGAATACGGCAGAAAATTATGCAACTGGCAAGAGCTTTGGGCGGTGGGCGGGTGAATTGCCGGGCGTTCAATTGGCAACGGCAATTGAGTTTCCCTATGCCAATGTGGGCGATCTGGATACGAGTCCAGAACTGGCGCGTGTATTTGGCCGCGATCTGGCTACAGCGTTGAAGGTGTATTTGGAGACGATGGTGTGATGGTGCGATGGTGTGCGCGATTTTGGGTGCAAGGCGCAGCCGGGATTCGAGGCAAACACCTTATTGCATCCGGCATGACAGCGTTCCTTAAAGAATACGTGCAAAAGTATAGGGTCGCGCGATCAGTTCAAGAAAAAATGATCCTGATCGATACTCTGATTCACAGGTATCACTGGGAACTCGAAGGCGGACTGTCGGCACCAGGAGCACGCGATCTCATCGGCGGGAAGCCTAACGAGATAATCGACTTCCTGAACAATCTCAGCTATGGTACCAAGAGTAGCCCAGAGATCCTGTCCACACGACGAGAATGGCTGGACAAGGTGAGGACGAGTAGAGAGCAATATGCTTCAGCGGCCACGGAACGCAATCGGAAGAAAGCAGAAAAGACAGAACTGGAGCGCTTGAAGAGGAAGGTGCGAGAAGAAATGCTCGCCAGGAGGCGCGACTCAAGCGAATAAAATGAATCCGACTGCCCTGTTTATGGCGGGCAAAACCAAAAATCTCAACACCAGCAACCACAAGAGATACTGATTGAAGATCGTCGAAAGTGACATGGTAGGAGCAGACTTCCGTGCATTTTACAACTCACGCATAGGAACTCTGCCCCACCGCTACCCTGTTTCACGACACGAGTTCGAATGGGGCTGTATTCACAAGCCGTTTGATGAACAGCCATATACAAACCTCGGAACGGAGCAATTTCTCTGCGCAGTTGAGGGTGAGGAAATCCTGGGTATCGCGCATGTCTCGGTTGCCGAGGAGGAAGCCGGGCGGATCGGGCAAATTCGTTATCAGAAATGCGCGTAAAACCCAACAACTTTAGCGTTGGGTCGCATGGCGAAGCGCATAGAATTTATGGGGCGGCTTTAGCCTATGGGATAGTCCTCAAGGGACTATCGGCGGCTGTGGAGCGGTGTACAAGTGCGCCAGCACTTCATCAACAAAACTCATTCCATATTACACTTGACAAAATAATACATAAGTGTATATTTTTATTATGGTTAAGTCATTCAAATACAGATTGCGTCCGACCAAAAAGCAAGAACAAATCTTGCTGGCGCATATTGACGAATGTCGTATTCTCTATAATCAATTACTCTGTGCCAGAATACAAGCATGGAAAAATGAGAATCAGTCTCTCTCGCAATATGACCAGACCAAAACAATACCATTGTTAAAACAGCAACACTCCGCATTCAAGCACGTATATAGTCAAGTGTTGCAACAAGTATCACAGAGAGTAGATTTGGCATTCAAAGGATTCTTTCGGCGTCTCAAAGAGAAGTCAAAGACAGGCGAGAAAGCGGGCTTTCCCAGATACAAGAATGAGAATCGCTATGATTCTATCACCTATCCTCAGTTTGCCAATGGATGCCGATTGGACAACAAGGGCTTGCGATTGGGCAGTATTGGTTGCATTCGCATTGTCCAGCACAGGTCACTCTTAGGTATCCCTAAGTCTTGCACAATCACACGCACCGCAACAGGCAAATGGTTTGTATCTATCTCTTGCGATATTGGCGAAAAAGATAAGAAACCAAACACTAACTCTGCTGTTGGCATTGACGTGGGTCTCAATTCCTTTGCTGTGACCAGTGACGGACAGAAAATAGAGAATCAGAGATTCTTTCGCAAAGAAGAGAAATCTCTTGCCAAAGCACAGCGCAAATGGGACGCGGTAAAAAAAAGCTCCAAGACCGACCCCACAAGAGAAAAGCGTCGTAAAGTCATTGGTAGAGTGCATGAGCGTATCCGTAATAAACGACATAACTTTGCACATCAAGAATCAAGAAAAATGGTCAATCGTCACGGATTCATAGCCGTCGAGAAATTGGACGTTAAAGAGATGCAAAAGAACAGACGATTGTCTAAATCAATAGCAGACGTAGCATGGTCCCTGTTTCGGCACTGTCTCGAATACAAAGCGGAAGAAGCTGGTATTGGATTCAAGGCCGTCAAGCCTGACTATACGTCACAAGATTGCTCAGCATGCGGACATAGAGAGAAAAAACCACTTTCTCAGCGTGTGCATCATTGCAAGGCGTGTGGTTATAAGACGGACAGAGACCACAATGCTGCGATAAACATATTGACGTTGGGGCTACAACGTCAGGCGGATTGACCGCCAAGAAGTCCAACTGCTCTATCGTTGGGAGTAGTCACCTGCAAAGCCTCGGTTGGCGGCAAATCGATATCCGCGCCAAAGAGGTGGCTCGCCGTACTCCATTTCGGCAAACCAAAGTAATCGGCGGTATTCTCGAGTTCGAGTGTAATGCCCTGTTTGAGGCCGCCCACAAAATATAGTTTGGGGTAAGAAAATATGGAGCATATGAAAGACGATGTAGATGTGCTCGTAGTTGGCGGAGGCACAGCGGGCACGATTGCTGCCATACAAGGGGGTCGCGCGGGACTTCGCACGGCTCTGGTTGAATCTGGCAGTCAACTCGGCGGTGTCACCACAACAGGCGGCGTTTCCTTCCCCGGGCTTTTTCATGCCTGGGGAAAGCAGATTGTCGCGGGCATTGGATGGGAACTGGTTGTAAAAGCAGTCGCACTTGACAGTGGGCAACTGCCGGATTTTTCAGTCTCTCCTGAGCGCCATTGGATGCACCAGATACGCATCAATGGCCCTGTATATGCGGCACTTGCAGAAGAAGCCTGTACCCAAGCAGGTGTGCAATTGCACTTTTATGAAATACCGACGCAAGTTGTAGAAACAGACAGAGGTTGGAAAATCGAGACTGTCGGAAAAAACCTGCGGCGCACCATCCTGACCAAACAGTTAATTGACTGCACTGGCGGAGCAAATATTGTGGGCCAGATCGGTTTTCCTCGTTTGCGCGAAGAAGAAACACAACCGGGCACATTGATTTTTAAACTGGGTGGTTATGATGTTGATACGCTGGACGAAGATGTCATACAGAGACAGTTTATCGCAGCCATGAAAGATGGCCGATTACAACACGGCGATGTAAGCAATCCGCGCGCACGGTTCATCGGCTACCTTGGAAAAGGCGGAGAAAATGCCCAGCATGTATTTGGCGCTGATGCATCGACCTCTGATAGGCATACAAAAACCAACATTGCAGGGCGACAATCTTTGTTGCGGATTTTGCGGTTTGTACGTTCACTGCCTGGATGCAAAAATGCCCGCGTTTTAAAAGCGCAGGCAGAAACCGCTGTGCGCGAAACTTATCGCATTGTTGGAGAGGTGCAGATAACCCACGATGATTATACCAGTGGCCGACATTTTGAGGACGCTGTATCGTACTCTTTTTATCCGATTGACCTCCATGACAAAGACGGTGTAAGGCCCCTACCTCTGCCTGAAGGCACAGTTGCAACAGTTCCACTACGCGCACTGATCCCTAAAAACAGTCATAATTTACTCGTCGCTGGACGCAGTGTGAGCAGTGACCGACTTGCAAATTCTGCTTTGCGAGTACAGGCATCCTCAATGGCTATGGGACAGGCAGCGGGCGCCGCAGCCGCAGTATCTGTGCGTTTGGAAACAACCCCCGGTGACGTTCCGCTTTCTGATTTACACGATCTACTCGTGCTACACGGCGCAGTTGTCCCCGAAAAAGACATCTAAAAAACAAAGGCCGAACTTTTTATGCCTGAAAAACCTGATATTATCTGGATTTACTGTGACGAACTGCGCACCGACGCACTGGCCTGTTATGGGCATCCCAGATTGCAGTTGCGCACGCCAAATCTCGACCGTTTGGCGAGTAGCGGTGTGCGATTCACAAATAACTTTTGCAATGCGCCTGTTTGTGTTGCTTCCAGATATTGCACGCTAACGGGTCTATATCCCGAAGACACAGGCGTGTACAACAACGAAGGTGCATGGCCAAATTTCCGGTTGCCCCGTATCTTGCAAACTTTCCCTAACGTATTTTCACAGAACGGCTATTCAACTGCCAATTTTGGAAAGATCCACGTTGCCCCCGAAATACGTCCAGGTGCCAATCCAGAGCATGAAATCTTCCAATACCACGACGGAACGGGTGGCGAAATGAAAATCTGGGAACATCTTGGCGAAGACGCTGTGCAGATGATCCGCTCGCCCTACGGCGGCATGCACGGCGGTATTTTCCCAGACGGCGAACCCTATCCTCCCGACTCAGTCGTTGAAAAAGCCTTACACTGGCTCCAAACGGCAACCTCCCCTTATCTCGTGCGCGTTTCCCTTCTTCAGCCCCACACACCGGTATTACCGCCAGCACAATATGTAAAGCTGCTCGACGATCAGGATCCCGGTCTTCCCGATCCGCTGCCTGACACCCTCTCCGCATTTGAAAAACGCGTTGCCGAAGTTTTTGGTGTGGCCAGAATGGATCCCGAAAAACTCCGTGCAGGACGCCTTCACTACTACGCACAGATCGCCTGGATCGACGCTCAAGTCGGACGGACCTTAGATTTTCTTGAGAAAACGGGGCGACAGGAACAAACGCTCATCGTATTTGGTGCGGACCACGGCAATCCACTTGGCGAGACCGGCGCCTTCGAAAAACTGACTTACACGCCCACAGTGCATCGCGTGCCACTTCTAATCTCCTGGCCAGGCACCATACCTGCAGAGCAAGTGCGGGATGACATCTGCGACAGTCTGGACATTGCACGCACACTCTTTTCTTTTGCCAACATCGAGACACCTTCGCAATTCAAAGGCCGCGATCTTTTCACCGATCCACCACCCGCCTGTATCTACTCTACAATCGGATATGGCCAGCCATTCAGCAAGATGGCACCCAATGGTGGCCGTGGCGACTGGTATGGCAATCGCGGTTGGCCACGGCGAAGCTGCATACGCACGAGTCAGTATCGCCTTGATAAAAATGTGTTGCTCAATGGCGAAAAACCGAAACCTGAAGATGAAGATATCTTCCTCGCAGATGTGTACGCTGATCCAGAAGAATTCACAAATGTAGCACGAGATCCAGAATATGCAGATGTTGTCCACCAATTGTCTGATCAACTGGACAAACACACAGCAAATTCTGTGGAAGTAGATCCGTCATGTTTGCAGAGGTAATAGATACTTTGGAAGGAGAGCGAGAATGAAGCCTGAGAAATCATTCACCTCGGAACTTGAGATGGCCATCATCAAACACCTCAATAGGAGGGAATAGCAGTGAAAACGGAACTCACAGGCGAAGACCTGGCGCACTTCCGCGAGAACGGTTACCTGGTGCTCCCACAGGCATTCAACGCCGAGGAAGTCGCTCGCATGCAACATGAAGCGGACCGGATACTCGAGCTCATCATCAACTCTTCTCTGGCCAACGGGCGAAAAAGCGGGCGGCTCGATATTCTGCAGACATCTACCGGGCCGATGGTGCGCAAGATCCAGCCCATTAACGACCTGTCGCTATTCCTGGCCGGAGTATCTGCCGACGAACGACTCATCGGACCCATGCGTCAGCTCATGGGGGACGAGCCGATTCTCATGGAGGAGAAGCTGAACTACAAAGAGCCGCTGCCCGAAGCGATAGAGGGCATCCCATTGGTCGATCGCGAAGACCGGTTTCCGGTCCACAACGATTGGGCGTATTATCTGGCGCAGGATTACCCGCAAGAGATCATCTCTTCGGCCGTAACCATGGATCCGTACGACGAATCGTCCGGACCGCTTCACGTCTGGCCGGGGAGTCACAAACAGCACCTGGAACACCACCGACCGCCCAACAAAAGGGGGTGGGAAGTGCTACCGGATTTGATCGATTACGATGGGGGAATTGACCTGTTGGCACCGCCCGGTTCTGTCATGCTCTTCCATTCGGTGCTGATCCACAACTCCAGGCCAAATATTTCCGGTCGTCCGCGGAGGCTCATGATCTACAGCCATTACCCCAGGCAAAGCGACATCGGGCACGATGTGAGGAACGGGCCCAACAGGCTCAGGGAATCGCCCTACGAGTGGGAGTATCAGCGGGCGAAGGACCGCGGTGAATTCGAGGATGTGTTCCAGGCGCCGGTGTTTTCCTGATTCCTCACTCGCTGAGTTCATTACCTATTAATACTGGAGGTTTTAATGACAAAAATTGTAATCATTGGTGCTGGCAGTGGATTCGGAAGCCGACTGTCCATCGATATTTTATCTCGTGAATTATTAAACGATTCCACAATCGCACTCTGTGATATCAACGAAGAGCGATTGACTCAGGTGCACGATTACGTGAACCGCGCCATTGATGGCCATAGGCTCCCTGGCAAATGCATCGCCAGCACTGATCGCGAAGAATTATTGCCCGACGCAGATTTTGTCGTCACTGCCGTATCCATTGGGGGCGCAGCCTATTGGGGCGAACCCTACGCATCTGAAATCAACATCCCCAAAAAGTACGGCATTAACCAAACTGTCGCCGACACAGTAGGTGTAGGAGGTGTGTTCCGTTATCTTCGCACCGCACACGAGCACCTATCATTTTGCAAAAGCATGGAAAAACACTGCCCCGATGCACTCATGTTAAATTATACCAACCCCATGGCCATGCTCACCTGGATGCATTCTATCGGTTCATCCATCCAAAACGTCGGCCTCTGCCACAGCGTACAGGGCACGACAAAAAAACTGGCAAATGGCATTGACGTTCCCTACGAAGATGTGAGTTACCTCGTTGCAGGGATTAACCACCAGGCCTGGATTCTAAAATTCAACAAAGACGGCGAAGACCTGTACCCTCGCATCTTCAAAGCCGTTGACACCCATCCCAGTTTCAAAGACGACCTGGTGCGGGTCGAGTTAATGAAGCAATTTGGCTATTTTGTCACCGAAAGCACCCGACATAATTCAGAATACCTCCCCTACTTCCAGCGCACTCGGGAATTGCGGGACATCTACAACCTGCCAGAACGCGATCCCGTCTATATGGAATTGCCCGAAGGCCGCAAACGTTCCTGGATGAAAGACACAGGCATCACAGATGACGATACCGAAGCCGAAGTCCCAAAACTGCAAGCATCCCACGAATACGCTTCTTCAATCGTAGAAGCAAAAATCACAGGTGTCCCATTTGTCTTCAACGGCAACGTCATGAACAGCGGCTCTATCACCAATCTTCCCGACGAATGCTGTGTTGAAGTACCCTGCATGGTCGATAGAGAAGGCATTCATCCCTGTTACGTTGGTGAACTCCCGCCTCAGTGCGCCGCATTAAACATGACCAACATCGCCGTACAAGAACTCTCTGTCAAAGCTGCAATGGAAAAAGATAAAGAAGCGGCATTCCATGCTTGTGCATTGGACCCACTTACTGCATCCGTCGTATCTTTACCCGACATCCGAAAAATGTTTGAAGAACTCTGGGAAGCAGAAGGCGATCGACTCAGTTATTTTGATGGCTGATAAGGAGTACGCATGACCGCACTCACATTCGAACGGGTAATTCCAGCCGACCAGAACCGATTTCGTCCACTCGTCGAAGCTTACTGGCTGGAGATCATGCCACATGCCGATACGGTATGTACATCTGATAGTCGGGATTCGTATTTCGCAGATCGTTTTCCCCTGTCCAGCACTGAACCAAGGGTATTTTGGGGGCTAAGCGAAGGATCCCCAGTGGGATTTATTTCATTCTCCATATCTGGCACCAGAGCAGAGATAAACGACTTCTACGTTGTTCCTGCCAGGCGCAGGAGAGGCATTGGGACGTTCCTGGTAAAATCAGCCATAGAAATTACCGATAGCCTGGGAATTGATAGGATCGATTTAAATGTCCGACGGGACAATCCAGAAGCCTTGAAATTCTGGGAAGCACAAGGATTTATGATTGGGCACTATGAACTGATTCAATACCGGGATCCCAAAAAGCGAGTTGGATTTTTGGGAGCACTTTCCTCTGATTTTGTGTAGAATGTCCAATCGAAACACGAAAGTAGCGTTGGATTACCCAATCATTCCACCCCCGCAAACCATGCACAATAATCACTAATAAGGAGACTCGCAATGGAGACACATGTTCCTCTCATCAGCACCCGGACAAAGGGCCCGTTGGGATTGGTTCACCTTCCGAGGCTATGGTTGAAAATGCGTCTGTCGGCAAAGGGCAAGTTGGCAGATGAATACAGAGCGGGCGAAGGCGGGTTTGATGGCCTGCTGCTCGAAGCTCTGGGGATTGACTCGACCGCTGCTGTCGCTTTCGTAAGCGCGTCGCAGCCGAGCTACCTGGCATTCGAGGCCTGGGTAAAGGAAAATGCGAAACCGGAAAGCCTGACGCCGGAGGCGATTGACCAATTCAACGAACGCATCCTCTCGTTCCCCAAGCCAGAGCCTGGCCGAAGCGAAATGCTTGAGATTCTTGGGTTGCCCCAGTCTGACACAAAGTGGCTCGGCACCGACCTCAACGATCTCGACGACTGGCACGGCTTTCATCTGGCGTTACTCGATGAGGCGTGAGCAAACGATTCTATAATCAAAGGAGCCTTTATGCAGAATCACTATAACCGATATTCTCACTGTCTTTTATCAGTTTTTTTTCTGTTCCTATCACTAATGATATTTTCTGAACAGATTAAAGGACAAGAATGGGAGAAATCAATGAATTTGAAAATTGATAAGAGCGGACACTTCCTTATTAGAGAAGATGGCGAACCTTTCTTTTGGCTTGGAGACACTGCCTGGGAATTGTTCGCGAAACTTGATAGGAATGAAGTTCTGAGATATTTGGAAGACCGCAAAGGCAAACATTTTAATGTTATTCAAGCTCGTGCACTTAATTTGAACATTGAACGGCCAAATGCGTATGGGCACAAGGCCTTCCATGATGGAGATAGTGGCAAGCCAAATGAAGACTATTGGAAACACTGTGACTTTATCATTGAGAAAGCGAAATCATTGGAACTCCATATAGCTCTTTTACCAGCATGGGGGCATGTGGAGAAGAAACGCAATAGTTCTAAAGACATTCTGCTCTCCAATCCCGAACGCGCTTATCGCTACGGCCTATTTATTGGTCACAGGTATAGAAGTCATAAGAATATCATTTGGGTACTTGGTGGCGATATCAAGCCCACCAGGCACAAAGTGTACGACGCATTGGCTCGGGGTATTACAGAGGGTGCGGGACAGGGAAAGTCTGATAACGTCCTGATGTCATACCATCCCCCGGGAGGAACCTATAGACCCCCAGCGACATCGACGGGTGAATTTTATCATAATAAACTCTGGCTGGATTTCAATATGATTCAGTCAGGGCACAGAATTGGGAACAAAAACTATGAAAGGATTATGGAGGACTACTATCGCACGCCGCCAAAACCGACTCTTGACGCCGAACCTTGCTACGAACACCACCCAGTTAAGCATAATTTCAAGAATGGAGAGTTTTCAGCTTGGCACCTTCGCCGTCGCGCCTACTGGTCCATTCTGGCCGGTGCCTTTGGTTTCACTTATGGGGCAAATGGCATATACCAGATGGATAAGCCCAATCGAATCCATAAACGTTCCCATCACAAATTCTTCTGGTATGACGCCCTTAACTTTGAGGGAGCAGGTCAGATGAAATTTGTTCGACAACTCTTTGAATCTCGTCCTTTTCATATACCAGATCAGAGCATTATTCTTTCTTCGGAAGGAACCGTTGATGATCGTGTGCAGGCCGCACGGGCAACTGATAACAGCTATTGGATTATCTATATTACAAATGGCCATTCAGTAGATTTGGATCTGTCGAAAGTTTCGGGCTTGTCAACGAATGCATGGTGGTTCAATCCACGCGACGGGCTTACCTATACCACCCAATCGGAGGCCGTCAGGAGACCTTTCGATATCTTCCAAAATGATACGCGCCAATCCTTTGACCCGCCAAGAAATCCAGGCGCAGACAATGACTGGATTCTCGTTATAGACGACGCGGCCAGAGGCTATCCGGCTCCAGGCGCAGTCTCTAATCGGTAAGGGTTAGCAAAGTAATACGCCAGTCTCAGATTGAGCAAAGTCATTCCAAGCGTGTTGCTGCATTTGCCCTTGACCTGACCTCAGTCTAATTAGCGATTGAAAGCATCCCACATCATATATCACGACCGTACCCAGTTCGGGCACGGCAAGAATGTTAAGTGTCATGCCGGTATTTTCAGGTACATAGTGAATGAGCAAACGTATAGCAAAGGAGCCTTCATGTCCGACTTCCCGTCCCAATCGCGTTACGACAGCATGACATATAGACGGTGCGGCAACAGCGGTATTCAACTCCCCCTACTCTCTCTCGGCCTGTGGCATAATTTTGGCGGCATCGATGTGTTTGAAACCGGGCGTGCTATTGTGCGCACCGCCTTCGACCACGGCATCACACACCTGGATCTGGCCAACAACTATGGACCGCCCTATGGCTCTGCCGAAGAGACCCTGGGCCGCATCCTCCAGCTCGACCTGACGCCCTACCGGGATGAACTGATCATCTCCACCAAGGCCGGATTTGATATGTGGCCCGGACCCTATGGCAATTTTGGCTCGCGGAAATACCTCGTTGCCAGCCTCGATCAAAGCCTCAAACGCCTGGGGTTAGACTATGTCGATATCTTCTATCACCATCGCCCCGATCCCGACACGCCGCTTGCAGAAACCATGGGCGCCCTCGATTTCGCCGTCCGTTCAGGTCGCGCCCTCTATGTTGGCATCTCCAATTATCCACCTGACAAAACCAGAGAGGCGGCACGAATTTTGCGCGACCTGGGTACGCCCTGCCTGATCCATCAGCCCAAATACAACCTGCTTACCCGACAACCCGAAAACAATGGCCTCTTCGACGTACTGCGCGAGGAAGGCATCGGCTGCATCGCCTTCTCCATCCTCAACAGCGGCATGCTCACGGATAAATACCTGGACGGCATTCCTTCAGACTCTCGCGCCGCTCGCCCGGGTCACCCACTCAAAAATCGCCTCAACAAAGAATTCCTCGGCAAAATCAGCAAGCTCAACGACCACGCCTGCGCCCGCGGCCAGACCCTCGCCCAGATGGCCATCGCCTGGGTCCTCCGTCAAGAAGCGGTCACGACCGCGCTTTGCGGAGCCAGCCGCCCCGAACAAATCGAAGACAGCCTCGGTGTGCTCGACAACCTGAATTTCACCGAAGACGAACTGCAGACAATCGACAATATCTTAGCGACGTAAACGACCTGCTGAGATTACCTTAACTGTTCGTTAATCCCATAGTTATGTGATGAGAGTAGCCTGATCGGGAGTTGCGCATTGAAAGTCGAAAATCTTCCAACTGCTGTCCAAGCCCATTTAGCTGGTTTTAAGTCAGATGGGGAAAATCTCCGGACAGCATCGTGTGCCGACGTGTTCCGGTACACTCACCCACATAAACAGAGTTTGTTCCTCAAAGCACGAGATACGCATGCGGCACCACAAGAATCCGATCTTCTGTCCGAGAAAACGGCAATGTCCTGGCTCCAGGGAAAATTGAACGTGCCTCGCGTGGTCTGCTTCCACGAAGAAGATAATACTCAGTATCTGCTCATGACCCAAATCACTGGTGTATCTGGCATCCACCAGGATGCCAAAAGTGATGTTCCGGGTCTCGTACGCCTGTTCGCTCGTGGTCTTCGTGAAATTCACGCAATAGCGGTCGATTCGTGCCCCCTGGATTGGCGCATGGAACGCTATTTTGCGTGGGCGACAGACTTGATTAACTCAGGCGTACTGGACGGTCAGATACCAGATGGTGAAACGAGGAATGTTCTCCGGGATGAGCTGGACAGCATACGGGCCGACCTGCCACCAGAGGACCTGGTGTTCACCCATGGGGATTATTGCCTACCCAACGTAATGATCCACGATGGCTGTTTAAGTGGCTACATTGATTTGGGCTATGCGGGCGTCGGAGATCGGTATCTCGATTTTGTCGCAGCTCACTACACCATTCGCAGAAATCTTGGGGATGAGTGGATTCCTTTGTTTTTTCAGGAATATGGGCAGGTATTAGATCAGGCCAAATTGAGCGTATATCAAAGAATCCATGACTTTGCCGACTGAGAATGCATTGAAATGGCTTATATGGATAGGCCGGATTCCAGAGCTATTATGAGTTTTTTTGATCGCAATCTGGATGAGGGGTAAACTGGCTTTTGTGAGGAAAAGAATGAATACTATCGATCGTATCTCAGGGATTCTGATCACGCAAGATGGCCTCTTACTCGTGAAGTGTGATGGCATCGACGATTACCTCTTGCCTGGCGGAAAAGTCGAGGACGGTGAGTCGGATTTGGATGCATTGCGAAGAGAGTTGATGGAAGAACTCAACATAACCCCCACAGATCCTGAATTTTTCGGCGAATATGAACGTATAACTTCCCCACCGAGAACCTATGAGAGGTACATAATTAGAATTCGAGCTTACATAACAGATTTTGAGGGAGAACCTGTTCCAGACGGCGACGAGGTACTTGAGATCGTCTGGGCATCTATGGAGGATCTCGAATCAGGAAAATATCCGCTGAATCCTATCTTGCGGAAGTACATTGCCCCCCAACTTAAGCAACAGCAACGGCTTTGATTATGAAGCAGAAGATCGGACTCTGACAAGTACTGGTACCGAAGGATAGCCGTTAGGATCTCATTCTTTTTTTGCTGTTCTTGGACATAGAGAAAATTTCGCTGGAAATGACCAGTATCGGAAGCTATATTGTTACGAGAGGTGATCAGCGATGATTCAGAACGATCAGGAGCTTGAGGCGACCAAGGAACGCATCCAGTATTTTCAGCAACAAGTAGAAAAGCTTCGACAGGTCGAAACCAATCCACAAAACTATTGGTTATCAGCAGGAGGCTATCTGGCTGAAATAGATCGGATGAATCTTGAGGTGAGAGAGTATCTTTCGCTTCATCCAAGTGAACAAAGGGAGCGAGTTGCCTGAGTTTACTATATTTTTTGATATAGATCCCCGTTCAATAGGTTATCTGACGGGGATTTTCTTTAGCGTTTATCTTGCTCCTGATAGGCGCACGGAAATTATGAAGGAGAGCCGTATGAAGAGGACCGTTTTTTTTGGAATTTTCGCTGTCACTGCACTATTGGGGCCAGGTTTAGCATTTGAATGCAGTATCTTTCCGGGTGAAGGTCCCCACAGGATTCAGGCTTCTGGAGATGAGATAGTCCTGCGAACTGCACCCACGGCGCAAGCCAGTGTTGCGGATACGATTAGCCCCGCCCGAGGTGAGATGATCAGGTATAGCGATGTCCGCTTTAGAACCATTATGCCCGGTCTCTTTCTTGCTCGGGAAGATGGCGCAATCCACTATACCTCGTACGGAAGAGTGTTCTATTTGTCGAGAACGGATTACTACCGAGGTCGTAGCGGGTACGATACCTTTAGTTTTTCAAAGGGAGATACAATCGAATATCTCCAGTATCGTGCAGAGGGTGGGACATTCCTGAGAATAGATGGGGTTGTTGTGTCCGCCGATTTGTTATCTGAGCAGGCAGTGCCGCTGAAAGAAATTCGGCGACCACAACTTGAGCTTTGGATCCAGGTGGCGGACGTGGATGACAACCCACTCGGATGGTACAAGTTGGAAGCCGATCAGTTCTATCAACCGACAGCAGGCAGCATGAGGCCAGGTCCAGAATTTCTGCCTGATACCTCTCATCGTTAGAGGCTCATCGTCGTCTAACAACCAGCTACCGCTGCGTCGCTTGCGCTCTTTTACCTCTTGCTCTTTTGTAAATAGGAAGCACCACCTATGATCTCGAAATACATTGATAAACTCAGAGAGGGTGAATCTCTCCAGGCCGATGAGGCTGAACAATGCTTGAGTGCAATCCTGGAAAGTAACCTGCCAGACGAACAGATCGCAGAACTGCTCATAGCGTTCTCTGAGAAGGGCGAGACTGCGGATGAAATTCTTGGATTTTCGAGAGCTTTATTGACCAAAGCAAGACCTGTACCTCTCCCTTCCGACGTCATTGATTCGTGTGGAACAGGTGGAAGCGGTTTAAATCGATTCAACGTATCGACAACCGCCGCGTTCGTTTTATCTGCTGGCGGCGTTCCGGTTGTGAAACACGGCAATAAAGGCTCAAAGCGACCGAATGGCAGCTTTGATTTGCTGGAGAAACTCGACTGCGAATTTGATTTCGAAGACGACCGATTGGAAGACATTTTCAGGAGAACGAATGTGTGTTTTCTATTTGCCCGCACATACCATCCAGTAATGAAAAAAGTTGTGCCCGCCAGACAAATGGTTGATAGAAGGACGATTTTCAATCTCAGCGCTCCATTATGCAATCCTGCCAATCCTCAATATCAGATACTCGGAACAATTGATGTCGATATGGGCAGACAACTCGTAGAAGTACTCCGCCATCTTGGGCGCAAACGCTTCTTGATTGTTGTCGGAGAGCCAGGGATTGATGAGATCTCCATTTCTGGGCACACGCATATCTTTGAAGTGGCCGAAGGTGTGAACAGGGAATACCAGATTTCGCCTTCAGATTTTGGGATAGCGAAACGGGATTACAGTACGATTCCAGGTGGTGATAGTGATGAGAATGCAGAAATCTTCCTATCTCTTTTACAGCACCAGACCCCCGAACCAATTCTGGACCTGGTCTGTTTGAATGCCGGTGCAGCTTTCTACTGTTTTGGACGAACCGATTCGATTGAGGAAGGCTTTGATCTGAGCAAGGACCTCTTCGCAAAAGGGTTGGTTCAAGAGAAATTTCTTGAATATAAACGACTGTCCAGCAAGCAGAAGTGAAAACAAAAAAATAGAAGGGTGTGATGGCTGTCCCTCTATTTCTTCACTGATGACAAAAACAGCTCCCAAATCCCACCCCGCTAAATCGCGCACAAAAGCAATATCCTCAATTGCTAACTTCCCTCAATAGCTCGGTCGGAAAACCTAAACCCCCTTCCATTTGTCTAAACCACATGAACCTTGTCTTCCTCACCCTTATGACTTGTAATGTCCAGATCAGGAGGCAAAAACGGTGGAGAAAGCCAAACAGGTGCGGTGGTCATGCGCGATAATTTGGGTGCCAATTGTGCTGCTGACGCTACCGCTTTTCGCAGAAACGCAAAGCTCAACGCGCACCATCAGTGCCACATGGACGGACAATCCCCCCATTATTGATGGCGAGCTTACAGATAGTGTCTGGCAACGCGCCCAAATTGCAACCAATTTCTTTCGTGCAAAGGAGGGAAGCATCCATCCGGCGCAATTGAACACGGAAGTCAGGATGCTGTACGATGAGCACATGCTCTATATCGGCGTGCGTTGCGATGAGCCGGACATGAAGAGTTTGCGCGAGACGAAAATTCGCCGGGATTCCGCCATCTGGCAGAATGACTGTATCGAAGTGATGCTTGATACCTATCGCGACCGTCGCAACTGCTACGTATTTGGAATCAATACACTCGGCACACAGATGGACGAGCGGGTCAGTAATGAGAGTGTTTTCGACCTGAGTTGGGATGCAAAATGGGAATCAAAAATAAAAAAACACCGAAATCACTGGACAGCAGAATTTGCGATCCCGTTTCGCGTGCTCCGTTTTAATCGGCACAATACGACGTGGGGAATCAACTTTTGGCGGACACATCCGATAAATGGTCAATCCTATTCGTGGGCACGCACCGATTTTTTCGGGCGCGTATCGGAGTTTGGCGATTTGACTGGATTGAATTTCGAAAAGATCAAAACAGAGCAGAAGATCGGTATTCTCCCCTACGGGACCTATCGTGCAATAGAAAATCGTTCCAATGACCACGATGGTGGTTTAGACCTGATTCTCCCGATTTCGACGCACCTCACCTCGAATGTGACTTTCAATCCCGATTTTTCACAATTGGAAAGTGACCCGACGCAAATTAACATATCAAGTGATCGGGAGTTGTCTCTCCCTGAACGCCGTCCATTCTTCCGGGAAGGTGCTGAACTGTTCAGGTTGCCGCTCAATTTATTCTATACTCGCCGTGTTCAAGAAATCGATTTTGGTGTAAAAACCGCAGGCAAAATTGGTGGTTCTAATTTCGCGGTCATCAACACTTACGGCAAAATGATCGATCGGTATGATGCAGACAAAAAAAAGCAGGCAAATCTTTTGGCCGGGCGGGTTAATTACGATATCGGCGAGCGCACTGTCATCGGCGCAATGGGAATCCATAAACATCAGGCAGATCGAGATGTGGCACTCCTATCACTCAATGGTCGATTTGGACTTCATCGAGACTGGACGGTAACGTCGCAGTATGCTGTCGATTTCATCGATGGCGAAACGCATCGGGCGTATCACACTGAAATGGAATGGCTTCATGAAGGTTGGCTCACCGAAATCGCGTTTGAAGAGATTCAGGACGGTTTTCGTCCAAATGAGATGGGGCTTGAAGATGAGGCATTCCGTCGGGGGCGTGCTCGCGTGAGGTACAGACACGAGTTTCCAGAGGCGAATCTCGTGCAGTCATTAGGTGCTGATATGCGCCATTTTTACCAAACCAATGCACAAAAATTGCTGCGGGAACGGCGGAGTGAGTTCCGTTTTGATATTGATATTGGCCGATTTGATTTCTTTACCTATGGTGGGTTTGGCGCCCTTCGCGAAGTCGGTCAACTTTTCGATACCAGGTTTATCGGCTCAGTGATTGATTATCAGGCACCGTGGTGGCACCTGGAGGTTTCAAATCGTTTCGGAACTCGTCGAGATGAATTCAACCGATTTACCAGCTTCTCTGCGGGTGTCAACCTCTTTGGCAAGCTGACCGCTGATCTCGACCTGGATAATTTCTTTTGGCGTACACATCGAAATACGCTAATTTTCCGGCTCCGCAGTAACTATCAATTGACCCAAAAGATCGGTTGGCGCATTTTTTTTGAACGCGTAGATGAGCGGTTGCAAGATGAGATCAGCTACAATTTCAACGCAATCTTCGACTACGAGTTCACCCCAGAAAGCCACTTTTACTTTGTGTTTGTTGATAGACTGCCAGGTGGGCGCGCCGTATTTACAAAGCTCGCGTATCTCTTTGAAGCCAGTTTCCCAGATTTTGGTCGATTTTAGGTAGAGTCGTGTTGACCAGGGGTTTGATGAGTTCGAGACAGAACAGAGGTTTAATTTTTTATGAAGAAGATTCTATTTGGAACGGCCAATAAAGAAAAAATTCGTCATGTTAGACATATTTTATCGCCGTTTTCAATTGAAATTATAGATCCTATCCAATTGGGACTAAAATTAGATGTAACTGAAGACGGTGATACCCCTGAAAAGAATGCGATCAAAAAGGCAATAGCTTATTATCAAACATCGGGCCTCCCATCTTTTGCAATCGATTCTGGACTGGTGATCAATGGATTGTCAAATAAGGAGCAACCTAACGTTTTTGTCCGGCGAATTTGTTCCCAAGAGCAAGAGGCCACAGATCAGCAGATTATTGACCATTATGTAAAAAAAATATGTTCTGTTGGTGACTCAACTTTTGGCACCTGGTACAATTGTATTGCTCTGGTTCACAGTGAATCTGCACCCCTTCTTCACAGTTGGCAAATGGAAGTGCTATTTACTTCAAATCAGAGCCTAAAAACTATTCTTGGCGCGCCTCTCAATTCGATAATGTGTGATCTCGATAGTAGATGTTATTTTTCAGACATGGCTTATATGGATAGGCCTGATTCCAGGGCTATTATGAGTTTTTTTGATCGCAATCTGGATGAGTGGTAAAATTGTCACACCTGCGTCGGCAATAGCAGCCGTATTAATTGAAAGACGCCCAACCATCCCAATTCGGGCATGTCGAAGACATTACCTGCCATTCGGCTTTGAAACCACAAGGCTTATTTGCCGAAAGAATCACAGACCATGATAAGGCTCATCATTTCCGATCTCTCTGAGGTACTTGTTTCTGGCCTGTACGGAATAGAAGTAGAACTTCAGCCAATACTGGGAATCCCACAAAATGAAATCCTGCCATGCTTTGGTGGAAATCTGCTCACAACTTTGTTCGTAGGGCGTATAACAGAGGACGAGTATCTTAGCGAGATAATCTCTGAGAGGTGCTGGCCGATCACTGTAGAAGGGCTGAGAGAAACGATAAGGCGAAACCTTCTTCAATCCGACAATCGCGCAATCGCACTCGTTACATCGCTGGCGGAGAAGATGGATGTAGTCATCCTTTCAGATCATGGAAGAGAATGGGCTGATTTCGTCAGACAAAATCACCCTTTTTTGCAGGTCTTTAAGCGGCAGTTTTATTCCTATGAGACTGGATTCACCAAGAGCGATCCACGGGCGTTCACACATGTGCTGCGAACCATGGATGTTGCTGCAGAGGAATCCCTGTTCATCGACGACAGGCTGCCAAATATTGAAACTACCATTTCCGTTGGGCTGAAAACCCATCACTATACAACTGTAGAGAGACTCGAATCCCATCTGGTATCCAGAGGGATCTTGGGTTGACAGAACACTGAGTGAAGAAGGACTTGTGTGCCTTACCTGCCGACTGGGACAGGAATCTTGTAAAGAAATTTGAAAGGAGAGGTTCTCATGCAAAAGATGGCAGAGGTCATAATCCCGAGTCTCAGTTGCTCAGACCTTGATAGCAGCCTATTATCAGAACGCTTTGGGTTTCAGGGTGGATTGGACGCACGACGGTCATTGTCAATCCGTGGAAACAGCATGTGCCGCCAACCACACGACAGGGCGTGCCAGGCATCGAACGCACCGCAAAGGGACGGTTGTGGGCAGTTTACGGGCGGGATGTCGAAAGCCCTCGAAACTACCAGGTCTTGATTCGTAGTGATGACGATGGACACACCTGGTCAGATCCAAAAGTCATGGTAATGCCTCGCAGGGACGTTCGGGCTATGTCCGCTTCCATCTGGACCGACCCCAAGGATCGGATGTGGGTTTTCTGGGGACAGAGTTTTGGTCAACAAGATGGCCGTTACGGCATATGGGCTATTGTCACCAGCGATCCAGATGCAGAGAACCCAACATGGTCGAAACCGCGTCGATTGGGTAATGGCATCATGCTGAACAAACCAACGGTACTATCGAATGGCGATTGGCTCTTTACCTCGTCTGTATGGAAGACTGACAACAGCATCAAGGTCTATGCCTCGCGCGATCAGGGCAAGACCTTCGAGCTTCGTAGTACTGCTAATATTGTCAACTCGGAATTGCGGGGACCTGATGAACCGATGATTGTTGAGCGAAAGGATGGCTCACTCTGGATGCTGGTGCGAGTCCGTGGCATCGGCCAGACAGTTTCTTACGATCTTGGAAAGACCTGGACGCCCGTTGAACGTCTTAAAATACCACATCCTACCACCCGATTTTTTGTGCGTCGTTTGAAGTCTGGCGCATTGTTATTGGTCAAACATGGATCCATGAACGAAAAGACGAGACGCGAGAAACTGGTGGCGTTTGTATCCGACGATGAAGGCCAGACGTGGCAGGGTGGACTCATGCTGGATGAACGGGAGAAGGTCACCTATCCCGATGGCGTGCAGGCAGACGATGGAACAATCTACATCATTTACGATTACAATCGCACGCCAACCGGAGCAGTTTTCATGGCAAGGTTCAGGGAGGAGGACATTCGCGCTGGCAAGATCGTAACAGAGAATGCCCGACTGCGCGGGGAGGTCGCACGGCTGTCGGCTGAGAACGATATGGTGAGGGATGTATGAAAAACGTCATTAACAATTTAGCCCCGAAACGACTCTTGCCTCCTTTGATTATTTCCTTTTCCCTGTTGATTGCCAATATCAATGTGCTTTACGCCAGCGATATTTATCAATGCGCTACAAGCAAGGATGTTTACGATGCATTGGATACCGTCAAGCCTGGTGATACGATTGTGCTTCAGGGCGGCAAAGTGTATGAAATCGATAAGAGTTTTAAGCTACATGCAAATGGGTCCGCTAAAAATAGAATCACCCTTACATCAAAAGACAGCACAGGCCAGGGTCGATATGCTGTAATTTCCACGGTTGGCCAAAAAAAGGAAGAGGATTTGGTAGCAATCAAACTCAGTGGCTCGTTCTGGAACATTTCCCGCATAGAAATAACCGGGAAGAAAGTGTCTCTGGACAAGGGGTATTGGAACACGCAGGGTTTTCGTATCGGTTTATATTTATTGGGATCGGGATCACACCATAATGTTATTGAAGATGTGCATATACATCATACACATAACACTGCTGTAGCTATCAGGAATGAAAGTCACCATAACACCTTTAGAAGAATGAAAATCCATCATATTGGAGAATGGCTGGATAAAGATTATAACGCTCATGAAGGAGAAGGCTTTTATATTGGTTCATCAAAAGGGCTTGAAGAAAGAGGAAAAATGGCAAGAGCCCATAATATCATAATTGAGGAAAGCATATTGGGACCGGGATTACTGGGGCAATATATCGATATCAAATACGCGGCCTCATTTGTAACCGTCCGGAATAATATTCTATACTGTTATGAAAAATCCTACAATGAAGAGATTGTCAAACTGGCGGGATTTGCCAACATCATAAAGGATAATAAATTCATCGGATCTAATAAGAACCTGACTCGATATATTCAGATTTTTAATAAAAAAACGGACGATCCAGTAAGGGTGGACTATCTTGATCAGAAAAATATCCCTGCTCCAACAGGGCGGGATAACACTGTTGTGAACAATGTTTTTTATACCAACGATCCAAAGATATTAGTTGTTGAAATTGATGTTGCTCCAAGAGATCGTTCATCAGTTATTGTTGAGAATAATAAAATTGAACCATTTGATGATACGCTATCTGCCAAGAATTCTCTGCAACACTTATTTCCCACCCAAAAATAAGATAACAAAAAACAATACGGACGCTTAACCATGTGTCCGTGCTTCAGTCGCTGCACTCCTTCTGCCATTCGACAACCTACCCTATAGAGGAGGGGGAATGACATCTGATCTGCACAGGATGTATGCCATTGGCTTGATGGCGTTCATCATCTTTCTGAGTACTCTCGTCAGCCTTCCCGTATTGCCGAGACTCAGCACGGAACTCGGAGCTGAAACGTACCAGATACCCATAGTCGTGTCGGCCGCCCTTGCCACAGTGGTAGTCGCCCAATTCTTCGCAGGTGCCCTTGCGGATCGCTTCTCACGGAAACGTCTCATTCTGATAGGCACGGCCCTCGGTTCAGTTTCATCTCTTTTGTGTCTGATTGCGAGCGACTGGGGCCATTTGGTAATTCTTCGAGTCCTCGGTGGTGTCGCTGATGCCATCTCAATGCCCGCTCTCCTGGCAATCACTTCAACGCTTGGCAAGGATGCTCCGGGGCGGTTCTTCGGGATTCTCAGAAGTAGTCAGGGACTGTCCTTCGTGGTTGGCCCCGCCATAGGAGCAGCACTTTCGTTGGCTTCACTTCGGGCACCATTCCTTGTGGACGGGCTTCTCTCACTCGTGGCCTTCTGTGCTGCTTTCTATCTGATCAAGGGCGGAGAACGGGCCTCATCAGAGCACAATCTGGGAGTTTTTCGCAGCCTTGGTGCAACCTTTAGAAATAGTCACGTATTCGTCTATCTTCTGATGGGATTCGCAGGTCTGTTTGCCTTCGGGATTTTCGGAGTGTTTGTGCCGACAAAGGGCGAGGTGTTGGGACTCGAGGCCTGGGAGATCGGGCTAATTCTGGCAACCGGTTCATTTGCATTCAGTGTATCCTCATACTTCACCGGAGCAATCTCTGAGAAAGTGGGACGAAAAATCTATGTTCTCGCGTCTCTCGGACTCCTGGTTCTATCGGGAGTGGGACTGGTCTATGCCGACAGTCTATCCCTGCTGATAGGGTTCTACGTTCTCTTCTGTCTTACAAATGCAGTGCCATACTTATTATCATTCGTGTACGCTTCGGAGGCGTTTGACACGTCATATATAGGAGCCGCCATGGGGGCATTTGATTCCCTCATGGATCTCTCTTTGTTAATTGCGCCGCTGCTTGGAGTCGCAGCACTCGGGGTGACAGGTGAAATGGCCTATCCATTGTTGCTGGCAGTCCTTCCAGCATTCCTTGCACTCTTTGTGATCTCTGCGTTTTTGCGGGAATCGCACGCTCCAAAACAGATGTAAAAGGCGTCGAGCCGCCACTACTTCTAACAGGTCCAAAGGAAACAGTTATGATACTTTCACAAGCGCTATTCAGATCAACAACGCTCTTCTTGTTTTGTACAGCCGCGTTTAGTCATTCGTTTGCTCAGATCGACAAGGAAGACGCAGTTAGAATCATTGGGAACAAAGACTTTGTCCACCTGGAAGAGGTAGGCGGCATCTGGACCATGATTAACGGTGATGGCGAACCCTTTATTCCTCTTGGAATGAATCACGTGGGACCCCTGCACAGATTTGCCAGTTACAACAAAGAACACTGGATCGAGAAAATCGGCGGCGGGATCATGAAGGGAAAAAGAGTCGATTTTAAGTCCGAAGGAGCCAGGACCTGGCTGGAGATTATAGCTAAAGATCACAAAGATTACGGTTTCAATACCCTATCCTTTCATCATCCACACGTAATGCCCACGGATTACTGCAACGAATTGAAGTTGTATTATTTCGGCAAGCTGAGAATGAGCCATGTTCATCCCAAACGGGTCAAACAGTGGTCAGCCGACAAGCGCTTCCCCGACGTATTTGATCCTGCCTGGAAACAAAAACTCGACCATTTTGTCAAAGCTTACACTTCAAAGCACAGGGACTCAAAGTACCTGTTAGGATACAGTTACGAAGACCTACCCGCTTACACAATTTACAATTTGGGAAAGCCAATTAGAAATTTTGAGCACCATCCCTGGATCATGGACATCTTGTCTCGCCCCGGCAAGACACCAGGGAAGAGAGTTTGGATTGGAGTGTTACAGGGTCAGTATTCTTCCGCTGCTGAGGCTGGGGAAATGTACGGATTAAATGTGAATGCGTGGGAGGATTTTTTCGAAATAAGCGCGTATGGTATGCCCGAGGATCCCAAAAGGGGGTTTACCGATCAGGCACTTATGAATGCAAAAATCGTTGACGCTTATCTCAAGGCTCACCACGATGCCATCAGGAAACACGACTCCAATCATTTGATTTTTGGCGATAAAATACAAAATGCGAGGCCCCAACCCGATTGGGTGTGGGATATTGTGAAAAATTACGTAGATGTGGTGCTGATCCAGGATTACGATTTCTATACGCCGGCTCACGAACAAAAACTGCGGAGAATTTATGAAAAGACTGGAAAGCCCATCATCAACGGCGATCACGCCTATGGATTCCTGCGCCCCCATATGGATAAGGTGAAAGGGGTGGAAGTCCCCACAATTGAGGATAAAGGCAAACAGTACGCCGTATATTTAAAGGGCATCATGAACCTGCCCTTTATGCTGGGCTGGCAGACGTGTGGGTATATCGAAACCTGGGCTGGAACGCATGACGCTACGGGTAAGTCTCAGACCGGGTATTTCGATCCTATGGGGAAGCCTATTACCGAGGCGCTCAAGTATGTCAAAGACGCCAATGAACAGGCATTGGCATGGCATAAAAAGGCCGGAACTTTGGAAGACGTCTATTCTTCGATGAGGCGGAAGCCCTTCAGGAGATAGGGCGATCAAGACTTTTGGAGAACAGAAGTAATACAATGAGAATGATTAACTGGACGATTATTCTAACAGCAATGTTGAGGACTTTGAGCGTGCAAGCTGATTACCGCACAGAGGAATTGAAAATAC
Organism: Candidatus Latescibacterota bacterium; assembly: GCA_965205975.1. GTDB lineage: Bacteria > Latescibacterota > UBA2968 > UBA2968 > UBA2968 > VXRD01. The sequence continues at coordinate 822,741 of OZ242195.1, read as the reverse complement.
GCGCACTGGCAGAGTTGACAAATGCGCCTGTTGTCCGCAATGAAAAGGAACAAATCGTCAGTATTGGTGCTGGAGAGTTGAAAACGATCTACTTTGATGCGCTTATGTACGCGGGAAAACCAACCCGCGTCTATGCATGGATCGGTATCCCTGAGGGTGCATCGTCGAGCCACAAGGTCCCGGGAATCGTGTTAATCCATGGCGGTGGCGGAACCGCCTTTAAGGAGTGGGTTGAAAAGTGGAATGCTCACGGATACGCGGCAATCAGTATCGCAGTGGAAGGGCAGATAGATGAACGGGAGATAGGGAAACCCGGCGACAATAGGCGCAACAGGTGGAAAAAACACCCATGGTCAGGACCCGCCCGCACAGGTATTTACGGTGACTCCGACAAACCGATTGAAGAACAATGGATGTATCACGCCGTTGCCGATGCAATCCTCGCGAACTCGCTCCTTCGTTCCTTGCCACAGGTAGATAGTACGAAAGTCGGCCTGATGGGTATCTCCTGGGGAGGCATTATTGCAAGCACGGTTATCGGTATCGACGACCGCTTTGCTTTTGCCATTCCCACGTACGGATGCGGGAACCTGTCCCAGGCGGCCAATCAATACGGCAGGGCACTTGGAAATAATGACCTTTACAAGCAGGTCTGGGATCCTGTGCTACGCTTAAAAAAAGTAAAAACCCCGACCCTGTGGCTCTCCTGGCCAGGAGACCAGCACTTTCCATTGGACAAGCAGGCCTCCTGCTATCGCACTGTATCTGGGCCATACATGGTATGTCTGATCCCCGGCATGAGACACGGGCACCAGGCCGGCTGGAAACCTCCGGACAGCTATGCCTTCGCAGACAGCGTTGTCAAAGAGGGCAAACCCTGGGCCAGGCAAATTTCATCCAGGACTAAGGGCCGACAGTTCACAGTAATTTTTGAATCATCAAGACCATTGGATGAGGCTTTTCTGATATCAACTGCTGATACCGGGATAACCGGCAAAAGGAAGTGGATTGAATCACCTGCAAAGCTGGAAAGGATGGCCGAGCAGTGGGTAGTAACCGCCACGCAGCCAGAAGGAACAACCGCCTGCTTTATGAATGTGAAGTCGGGTGATTTAACCCTCACCTCCGACTATACAGAAATAGAATAAACGACATTTCAGCGGTAAAATTCCGCCAGTGGATAAATGCGCAGCACCATCTCGCGCGGCTTTCTCGTCCTCCCTTTCCGTTCCCCCAGTGTCACCGCTTCCCCGGCGTCCTCATCTACTTCGACCCAGCTCCGGTGGTAGGTCAGGTACACCTTATCGCCCGCAAACCACACATTGGGATAGTCGAAGGTGGCGAAACCCTCCGGCAACGTGCCCACGTCGGGTAGCCCGACCACCGGCGTAATCGGCTCCTGAGGCACCACCCGCTCCACGTCCTCCATACCATCGCTCACCTCAATTGCCTTGAACCGCTCCCAATTCGCGCCACTATCCCTGGAAATCGCCGCCGATAGTCGTCCCCGCCGATAGCCCCGTTTGATCTCATCCCGCGACACCTGGTTCCACACACACAGCAAGTCGCCCGTGCTCGGAATCTGCCTCGGCGGCGAATACGAACTCGCCAGGCCGAAGTCAAACGCAATTGGGCGAAGCATCTTTCGGAAGAGAGGCGGGCGCATCTCTGCTTGCAGGAGTGCCCCACAATCATGTATTTTGGCAACTTGAAACATCGTCAATTTCATCAGGAGACTTTCCATGAGAATTCTTATCTTATGCGATTTGGAAGGCACTGCTGGCGTCGTAGATTTCAAAACTCAGACATACGACGGGGGGCGCGACAACGAACAGGCCAAATATCTGGCCACTCTGGAGATCAACGCCCTCATAGACGGTGCTATGGAAGGAGGCGCCACTGACCCTATCGTGCTGGACGGACACGGCAGCGGCGGAATCAATATCGAACATATCCACCGTGAAGCCCGGGTGATATTCGGTCGCCCCAGAGGCTCTGCGTGGGAGATGGGATTGACATTTGAGGCGCAGTTTTTGTATGGCCATCACGCGATGGAAAATACACCTGATGGCGTGCTGTGTCACAGTTGGAGTTCTCGAAGCATTGCCAACTGCTGGTTGAACGATGAACTGATCGGCGAAATTGGTTTCAACATAGCGCATGCCGGTGAGGTTGGCGTGCCTACGGTTTTCGTCAGTGGGGATCGGGCTGCTGTAGATGAGGCCCGCCGTTATGTTCCCGACATAGAAGGCGTTGTCGTGAAAGAGGGGCTCAGCCGCACAGCTGCACTCACCCTCTCCCCCACCAAAGCTCGGGATCTGCTCCGAGAACGCGCTCGCAAGGCCATGGGGCGAATCGGGGAAATCGCACCTTATACAATCCCATCTCCGTATATTTTCGCGACCGAATATCAGTCCGCTGATAGTGCCGAAGCCAGGGCTACCCGTGAGGACGTTGAGCGAGTAGATACCCACACCGTCAAAATAACCGGCGACACCATCGCTGAAATTAGTGCAAAAAGGTGATAGTGAACATTCGGTTTTCAGAAAAATTGAGATATTTGCCATGAAACCTTACAAATTCTTGATTAGCGGCTGTGGAAGCGCTGGCCGTAACGTGGCCCGGGTAGCCGCCGCTGATGGACGTGGAGAAATTGTGGGGCTCGTCGATCCACAGCAGGCACAGTTGGACATGATGCATGAGCAATATCCCGATGCCTCGACTGGCCACGAGTACGCTCAACTCTTACGAGAAACGCAACCCGATGTTGTAGTCGTGGCAGGACCGGATCACTTGCACGCCGGCCAGACTGTCATGGCATTGGAGCAGGGCTGCCACGTCCTGGTGGAAAAACCGCTTGCCACCACAGTGGCAGATGCCCAACGCATCCTCAACGCAGAAGCAAAGAGTGGCCGGCACGTCATGACCGACCAAACCATGCGCTACCTGCATCCCTGGCACGAAATGGCACTGATGGCCCAATCCGGTGAGATCGGCGATGTTTTCTTTGTCCAGGGCGATTACATCCACGACATGTGGAGTCATTATTCACCCGAGGGCAAAAACCACACACCCTGGCGCATTGATCGGCAAAATCCTCAGAATATCCTGCTGGGCGGCGGCTGCCACCCCCTTGATCTGATTTTGTGGACCGTCGAATCCCCGGTTGCGGAGGTCTATGCCTATAGCAATAAGCTCAGCATCCCGGTATTTCCAGATGATGACTGTTATATTGTGATCCTTCAATTTGAAAATGGCGTCACAGGCAAAGTCTTTGTGACAAGCGGCTGCTCCGGACATGGCATGGGCGAGGGAATGGGCGGTGGCTTTCTGGCCGTATATGGCACCGAGGGCACGTTGTGGAAAGGGCAACTTTTCCGCCGTGGCCATGAGCCAGTTCCAATTGAAGAATCATCTGTTCATGAAGTGATTGGAGGACACGGCTGGGGACGCTCTGTGGTCGATTATCTGAATCTGCTCGATGGCAAAATCAGTAATCCGATCCCGGCTCGATGGGGTGCGCGCATAGTTTCTATCTGTGAGGCAGCACTGGATTCGATTCGCACGAAGCGCCCGCAATCCCCTCATTGGTTTGAATAGCCCGCAACCAAAGAATCCCGGGAAGCCCAAAGAGATTTGGATTCGCTTGTGCTTTGCTGGATTAAATTTTATACTGACCTGCTGTCAATCCTGACCGAGACTGGACAATGAGACCCATCATCTTCGAAGATGACCTTGCAGAGGATCCTTTGGAGATGCGAGATCTTGCGGAACATCCCGATGCGTCTCAGAAACTGGCTCGGCTTCGGCGAATGCTATACCAGGTGTGCTGCCCGGAAGCGATTGATCAGAGGGCAAAGGCAGACCAGCAGGCACTTCGCGAAGAACTGGCTAAAAGTGGAAGGCTTGTGGAGGAGTTGTGGAAACGAGGTTACGAACGAAATCCGGAACGCATGATTCCACGGCCGGAATTTGTCGTGCAAAAACCGTGAGATGACAAAGGTTTCTCGATATGTCACCTATCATACCACCTGACATCCAGCCAGCATTCGCATCTGACCTTGCCGACTCAGATATCCGTGCAAAGCTCATAGAGCTTCTGGGGCTGGTTACAGTCCCTGACAATGTAGATTTTACAACCTCAGAAACGCGCGAAACCGAAGACATTCGCGTCACCCATCTGAGCTACCAGAACTCACTGCGCGAAACCGTTCCCGCCATCCTCATGGAACCACCTGGACATACGGGAAAATTGCGACCGGGAATCGTATGCATTTCTGGCACATCGGGTTCTGCAGAACGGGTCGCGCATCCACACTTCCATCAATCTCCCGATGGTCCATTGATTGGCTGGGGACGTGAACTCGCGCGAAGAGGGTTCACGACACTGGCCATCTCGATCAAAGGCACAGAAGGAAGGCGCCGCAGCATTGAAGAATGGGCAACCGAGAACAAGCTCCTGGCTCCGTATGGACGAAGCCAGATGGGCATTCTCGTCGAAGAAACACTCAGAGCCGCTCGAATTCTTTGCGCGATAAATGGCGTTGACAAAAGCCGCATTGGCCTGACAGGCATGTCGCTTGGCGGCAACGCGACCTGGTATTCAATGGCGTGTGCATCCTGGATCGCAGCAGGCGTAACTGTCTGTGGTGGCCTTGGCAGCCTGGCCAGCGTCATTCACCAGAGCGACAACGAACGACACAGTGCTTATTACTACATCCCCAACTTCCTGTGTCATTTTGATCATCCGCGCGTCGTAGCCACCTGCATGCCCCCGCGACCTTTTATGATGATCTCGCCCACCCGGGACGAAGACATGCCCCATCAAGGCGTCGATGCTCTTATACCCGTTGTACAAAAAGCCTATGTAGCAACAGGGCACGACGATCGTTTCAAAGTCTATCAACCCGACGGCAATCATCGCTTTCTCGTAGAGTACTTCGAGCAGATGGTCGCCTGGTTTGACCATTTTCTGCTTTCACCCAAAAAAGAAAGGAGTTAGCTATGAATCGAGGACGTCCAAACCTGGAGCCTGATGTGGGCAAAATGTTACCGACAACCAATGCCGATGGGCTCCCGGTCGTTCCCATGAGCGAAGAGCACAAGTACCTGTTTGATATGAAGGGCTGGATTTGTCTGCCGGGATTAATTGAGGGCGATCAGTTGGCAGAGATCCACGAACACCAGATGAAGCTCGTTAAGGAGCCTGAGTCACTCCCACCAGAAGAACGGAATCCGGTGGGAGGCCCTTCCCAAGCACTGCTGGATCATCCCGTGATTGTCGGGATTTTGAATGAGATCGTTGCAAGTCAGCAGTTGGCAACCGAGGACTGTTATGGGTTTACATTTGAGCGCACACGCACGGACTATCGCGAGGTGGGATACGATCGATACAAGCCTCACGGGGGCAGCGGCTATTTTAATCTCATCGGAAATTCACACATCTACCAGATGCTTCCGGGCAAGGTGCATTCAGGATTGACACGCGTGGTTTGGGAATTGAATGAGATCGGACCGGGCGACGGGGGCACCATGCTGGCTTCTGGCAGCCACAAGGCAGCATTTCAACGACCTGAGTCATTGAGCACCCGCGAGAGCGAAATTTGGGATACATATACGTGTCCTGCAGGTTCTGCGCTGATCTTCACAGAAGCACTATGCCATACCGGCACTCGGTGGACAAACAAAAATCGCCAGCGGTTGAGCTTGTTCCACCTCTACAATGCCGTAAACAGCAGATGGGGCGGTCGCAGCGTACCCAAAGAAGTGATTGCTACAATGCCGCCAAAACGACAAACGCTGTTTCGCGCCGTGTGGGTAAGCGGAGGGAATAACATACGATACAACAGGTATTACGACGAAGACAACGCGGCTTTTGGGGCTGAAGATGGCGAAACGCGTACTTCTGATCAGAGAGTCGTTGCTAATTAGACGTGCCGGTCTCGGAGGCTATTTTCAAAGGTTCACGCTGTCCATGACAAACGCGCTGGCCGCGAGGCGGCGAAGCAGCGTGTCCCGCATCTCGTTCTCCGTACTCCGATGCTCGGGATCGCCGATCAGATTGTGCTGTTCATCCGGGTCCTGCTGCATGTCGTATAGCATGTACCCCATGCCGTGCTGATCCATCACGTACTTGTAGCGTTCGGTTTTCACCATCGTATTGCGCGAACCGCCGTAAAAAATCTCTGACAGCACCTCGGTGCGGTGGTGCGCGGTCGGCTCCGCGAACAGATGCCCCAGCGACTGCCCAAGGGACATCTGCAACTGGTCGAGCCCCAAAGCTTCCAGCAAGGCAGGACCGACGTCGATGGTCTCCACCAGAGCATCGCAGACAGTACCCGACGGTATCCGTCCAGGCCAGCGCAGGATCAGGGGGACCCGCAACGCAGATTCGTGAAAGGTGCGTTTGAACACCCTGCCGTGATCGCCGGTCATTTCGCCGTGATCGGACCAGAACACGACGCAGAGATCATCGAGCCAGCCGCGCCGTTCATACGCCGCAAGGATCTCACCGCACCAGTGATCGACAAATGTGATCTTGCCATCGTAATTTGCCCGGATCGCAGCGGCGATTTCGGCAGTCAGGCCCGGCTCCGTCTTGAAGTCCTCCTTCTGAGCGACTTCGTCGGGGAGCGTGGCAGGGCGTGGTGGCACGCCGATGGCGGGCGGCGAATCAGCCGGATCATACATAGTGGCGTACTTCCCCGGCGCGTCCCACGGATCATGTGGTCCGGGGAAGTTGACGAACAGACAGGTCGGACGATCCTCGGGCGCAGAATCGACGAACTCGACCGAGCGCCTGCCCACGTACCCGTCCATGTGATCGTCCTCCTCAAACGCCGCCGGTTTGACGAGCTTTGGGTCGCGAACCCGTTCGCGCGTGTCGCTGACAAAGAGTTCGAACAGATCCTTCTCGCGCAGGTAGTCGGTGAAGTACGAGTCCGAGTTGAGACTCCCCCGCGGTCCTCCGAGTTCGTCGATGACGTCAAAGCCGAGCGCTTGCAGATACGGCTCGCCTTCGCACAAATGAGACACCTTCTTGTGGCTCCAGAGGTGCGACTTGCCGACGGTTGCCGTGTGGTAGCCAGCGTCCCGCAATTGGGAGAACAGCGTCGGGTAGTTGATCGGCAGCTCGCCGCGGTTGTACCAGATGCCGTGGTTGTGAGGGTAGGTGCCAGTGATGAACGATACCCGCGACGGCTGGCAGACCGGTGACACGGTGTGGCAATTGCTGAACCGCATGCCGTCGTTGGCAAGCGAGTCGATGACCGGCGTTTTGACCCGCGGATGACCGGCGCAGCCCATGGAATCCGCCCGTAGCTGGTCCGCCGTGAGAATGAGTATGTGTGGTCGTTTTTGTGCCTGTGCCATATATATTCTTCCCATTGTTTTGAGTTCAGCCCGCGCTACCAGATCGGTGTAGCGCAATATAAAGAACTACTGCGTATATGCATAGTACATACAAAAATGAACCTCAATCAAGACATTTCGTTGTGCAGCGCCTCATAGAAAAACACAAAATGTTCAAAAAAATTGGATTGGGCAGGGTCTTCAGAAAAATTGAGAAAGGATGTCGCAAATGTCTTTGAACAAAGGAATAGCGTTTATTGCCGCTCTTGTGTTGCTGCTATGCGCGGGGCAAGCCTCTGATGGTCTCGTGGGCAATCAGACAGATGATACTGCGCAGCCTGGGGATTTCAATGGCGATGAGATGGTTAACTTTGCAGATTTTTTATTTTTAGCAAGCAAGTTTGGAGCAAATCAAGGCGATGACAAGTATGACGCCCCGGTTGATCTGGACGGAAATGGTATGATAGATTTTGGCGATTTTCTGCTCTTTGTCAATGCCTTTGCTACCTCCACCTCTGGCGGTGGTGGCGGTGGTAGCCCCGATCGGTTCCTTTACACCAGGCAGGGTAGTGATCCTTCATGGTCGTCCATTCTCGAAGAGAAACAGATTCCGATCGGTGCGAACTCATCTGCGGGAATAACAGGTTCAATAATTGACGTCAATAACGAGGTGGTAGAAAAGGGGCCCTATGCATTACGCCCCATAGAAAGTGAAATCAACATTCACACGCTGGGCAACAGTTTGATTCCTCGACGCGATTTTCACAAATGGTCGCGATGGTATCAGGAGGACGGAAACACACAGGTGTTTCGCCTTTTTGATGGTGAGCACAATGTGCGCAATGCACGTGCCAATGCGGCTCGGATAGAGGCGTTTAGCAAAAAGAGGTGGGACCGCGGGACCTGGCATGAATGGATTGGCACCTACACGATTGTGAAGGCACAAGGGTGTGCCATTTTTCAGGTGAAAAACGATGGCGAAGACTGGTCCATACATTTGGCTATGACCGCTGAAGGTGACGTCGTATTCCAGCCGCGCAGAGCGACCCCTAAGACTGTATTAAAGAACATGGAAGGCAAGTCTTTTGATGTCCGCATTCGCGACAACGGCTATACATCTGAATGCTACATCAATGGGGAATTTGTAGGACGCCACGACTGGGCAAGGCCCAGTGGTCGCAGTGCCTTTCGATGGGGGATGTACGTGGGAGGCAAGAAACTTTCCAAAGATGCTTTATTATTTGTAACAGGTGCTACAGTAGATCCTGAGCGGTAGCTGAGTCAAAGCCAGGCGAGTTTCATTTTACAATGACCAACTTAAAACAGGAGTATTCACATGTATCCGGACAAAGAAGCTGATCTGCTCGAGGCGTTTTCACCTGCTGAACCCATATTTACAGTAGATCCCGATTACATCAAGCGGGCGCGCTCGTTGAGCAAACAAGAAGATAACCCGTGTGGGCAAGCTCTAAAAGCCTTGCTTGTGAAAGCGGATGCCGCTTTGAAGCAGGAACCGCTGACCATTGTGAACAAACCGATCTTGCCTACCAGTAGTGACAAACACGATTACATGAGTGTTGGACCTTACTGGTGGCCTGACCCCGATAAGCCTGACGGTTTGCCTTATATCCGACGAGATGGCGAGGTCAATCCCGAGGTCGAGAAAACGGACCGCCCTTTGTTGGCAAAATTCATTTCAACGGTAAAAACGCTGGGGTTTGCGTATGGTTTTACACATCGAGAAGACTACGCGGCTCATGCTGCATTGTTGTTGCGAACATGGTTTATGAATCCCGAAACCAGGATGAACCCAAACCTGTTGTTTGGACAGGCCATACCCGGGATATGCGAAGGGCGAGGTATTGGGCTTATTGAGACGGCTGCATTTGCACGCGATATGCTCCCTGCGGTCAGTTTTTTGCGCGACTCCAGGAACTGGTCCAAAAAAGATATGGAAAATTTGCAGGCCTGGTTTCATGCCTTTCTCGAATGGATGTTGAAGCATCCTTATGGCGTTGATGAAGCGCGTCATGGCAATAACCATTCGAGTTCTTATGATGTTCAGGTTGTGACATTCGCGCTTTTTGTGGGGCAATCAGACCTTGCGCGAATGATATTAAAAGGGGTGGGAGAAAGAAGAATTGCCAATCAGATTGAGCCAGATGGTCAACAGCCTCTGGAACTCGCACGCACAAAATCACTTGGATACGCGAGTATGAATTTGGAGCTGCTTTTAGAACTCGCTGAAATTGGCCGACAGTGGGGTATTGATCTCGCCAATTTTGAATCTGCCGATGGACGATCCATGCGACGCGCCTTTGATTGGCTTTATCCCTACTGGACGGGCGATCTCGAGTGGACGCTTCCACAGATCCAACCCTTTTCTGGGGAGCCCGCATTTAGATGTATGAGGCTCGCCGCTTACCTTTATTTAAATATGGACTTTGAGCCTGTGAAAGCCGAATTGGCATGCATGAATCAGAAAGAGAAAGCGCAACAATTCTACAATCTTTTGGTGCCGCCATTTGAAGGGAGCGGTTTACACGCACTCAGAATTTCCGAAGACGTCGTCATCCGCGATCCCCAGGTATTGGTCAATCCAGAATTTGCGAACGGAGACCCAGCCCTCTTGCCCGATCCAGAATTTGTGAACGGAGACCCAACCCTCAGTGAAGCCGAAGTCGCGTTTTTCAAAGAGAATGGTTTTATTGTGAAACGCGGGTTTCTGCAAGAGAAGGAGACGTTTGACCGGATCGTGGATTATGTGTGGGAAAATGTGCCGCGTGAAATTGTCAAACGCGACGATGTGCAAACGTGGTTCGATGCGCCACACGGGCAGTGGACAGAGGCGGATGCCGAAAATGCAGGGCACTTTTCGCGCGGCACCTGGAAGATGCGCTCGCGCAAAATTGGTACAGAGCCTTTTTTTGTCGATAAGATCGCCAACCATCCACGTATGCGGCAGTTGGTCTCATTGTTTATCGGCGACCCGGTTAAGCGTTCAAACCGGGTGCGCGGGGTCTATTGTATATTTCCAAAACCACCAAATTCAGAAAGTCGTTTGGCCCCCCATGGAGACCATACAGCGGCTCAATTGTCTGCAATGGTTTTTGTAGATACGGTGCCGCCGCACTCTGGTGGCTTTACAATCTGGCCGGGGTCACATTACATGAGTCACTTGTATCACACTACTGTTTACGGTCCCCTTGACCCCGACCTCGCAGAGCCGTATAGCAAAGCCCGTGACAATGTGCTGAGAGAGATCGCGCCAGTGGAGTTTTCCGGCAAAGCAGGGGACGTTGTTTTCTGGCATCCTCGCCTTATTCACGGGGGAGGTGTCAATCGCTCTGCTGACCGCGATCGGCCTGTCGTGCGTCTCGTCGTTCCCTGTGAGTATCAACGAGATGGTATGACGCCATATTTTAACCTGTCGCATGGACCAGCACCAAACCGTCAGTGGTGGGTCGATACCCGAAACTTTCGAGAGGATGTGCCAGCGACCGTTGACAACATGTGGGACGGATGGGCATTTGATACCGGTACAACAGACGCCGGGGACTGCTCAGCGTGAGCGCAAATGAAGGCGATGAATGCTAAAACCCTTCATCCTCGAAGTCAGGAGTAAAATATCATGCAACGCAATGCTTTCAAGATGCAGCTAAAGCCCGGTTACGAAGCCGAGTACAAAAAGCGCCACGACGAAATTTGGCCCGAACTAGCTGAAGAATTGGGCAAAGCTGGCGTCTCGGACTATTCAATTTTTCTCGATGAGGAGACGCTGACACTCTTTGCGGTGCAAAAGCTGACCGACGACAATACTGCAGATGAGTTGCCAGAGACCGAAATCGTCAAGAAATGGTGGGCCTACATGGCCGATATCATGGACACCAATCCCGACAACTCGCCAGTCTGCATACCGCTGCAGGAAGTTTTTCACCAGGATTAACAGAGTATTTATAATGCGAATTATAAACCGCATAATGCTGATCGTTATACTTATAACTGGGCAGACACAAGGAGCGGAACCAGTGAAGAAGAATTTTACCCCCGAAGCGGTCGTAGCTGGCTTTGACCAGCGAGTGGATGCGATGTTTCGCGCTGAATCTGGCAAGCCGTTGGTGCGGGCAAAAAAACAGAAGCCACTCGATCCCGGGCGAGGAAATTATGTGCGGGCCTATTCCTATTCCATGGTGGGGTTTGCCGCACGTTGCCTCTACCTGAACGAGATGCTGGAAGAAGCCAATGCCGCACTTATCGAAAATGCCCAGCATTATCTCGACAACCCTCTGGACATCAATGACCGTGACAGTTTTCACTGGCATGCGGAGATCGTCATGCGGCTGATTGAGATGTACGGCACCAACGGTAGTAATCGCATCACCAAAAAGACCGAAGCCCTCGCTCTCAAGCCAATTTGGGAATACGTCAGGAAGGTTTCCCGACTTGATAAGGCGGAATACGAGAAATCTAAGACCTGGCACATCTACCTGTCAGAGAATCATCATGCCATGAGTTTTACGGTCTGCTGGCAGTTTGCCAGGATCGCGAAAGATCGGCCCGAATACAAGAATCTCAAGTATGATGACGGCGCTACAGCGGCGGAACACTATCGGGCCTGGAATGCGTATTTTGTGATCTACTGCCGTGAACGTGCGCGCAAAAGCCTGTGCATCGAGATGATGTGCGACGACTATAACAGCACATTGATCAAGGGGTTCTACAATTTCTACGACTTTGGTGACCCGCAGGTGAGACGGTCAGCCGGGCTGTTGCTCGATCTTTATTTTGCCTATTGGGCGCAGGAACAGATTGACGGCGTTCAAGGTGGTGGGCGGTCTCGCGTCTATTTCTGGAAAGGGCTTCAGCAAAATCGGGATCATGGCAATGCGCCGCTGGCCTGGTTCTACTTTGGCATCGGCAAGCAGCCTGCTGTTTACGGTCATGACGTAAACGCGGCTCTCAGCGACTACCGTCCACCAGCCGTGGTAGCCGATATCGCAATCGACGTGGCAGGACGAGGACGCTACGAGGTGCGACAGCGTCCCCAGGGTCTGGGAAAAACGGGTCGCCCTTTGAAGACTGCTGATACACAAGTGCCGACCAGGATGCGAACCGATAAGGGTGGTATTCTGCGCTACAGCTACTGCGATCCCGCCTTCATCATGGGAACGCCAATGACGGAAGCGAGGCCCCTGGAGGATTGGGCTGCGATCAGTGCACAAAATCGCTGGCAAGGCGTGATCTTTGCCGGCGAACACGATGCGCGTATTGTTCCCATCGTTCGCCCCAAAGACAACCGGGTGGCCATGAACGCACAGTGGTCTGTACAGAGCAAAGGCAGCTTAATTATCCAGAAGCTCAAGCACCATAAGGACGGTGCCGAGATGATCATCTGGATGTCGAAGAGCGGATTGAGTACGCCAGTAGAAGAGGATGGCGTGGTCTATGTGGAGGCCAAAGGTGCTTATGCGGCGATCCGTGTAGCCACAGGCGGTTTCAAGTGGATGGATGGCGAGTTTGACACGGATCGCTTTGTTCCCGAAAACACGACCATGATCCCCAATGACGAATACGCACCAGTGATCATTGAAGTCATGGCCAGGAGCGATGTCACGAGTTTCGACGCTTTTAAAAAAAAGGTGAAAGCCTGTGAAGTTCAGATGGATGGAACGGTGCTGCGCTACAAAACCATCTATGGCGATCAGTTGACCTTTGATACCAGCGCCAAAGCGGTACCCTCAATCAATGGCAAGCTGATCGACTACGCGCCAAAGAAAGTCTTTGAAAGCCCCTTTCTCAATGCTGAGTGGAACAGCGGGGTTGTCACCATCAGCAAGGGGACGCGAAAGAAGATCCTCGATTTTACAAAACAGGCAGAAGACAACCCCCACCAGGAAGTAGATGGCCGCACTTCTGAAAATTGAGAGTCCTTTTTATTTCACCGATTACATTGGGAGATCAGGCTGTGGACACTGAGAAACAAACGGATTTTTCTGTTGTTCCCTTTGGAAGTGGGGGACAATTAAAAATGATCTATGACAGAAGGCAGCGCCCTCAAGCCATCTTTATCAACAATCGAGTATATATCGTTTATAATGGCGGGGCACCAATGGATGCTGAAACCAGGGAAAAGACATATCCTTTTGTTATCTCTTTTAACCCCGAGACAAAGTCTTTTTCGTCTCCCCTACAACTGGGAACCAAAGGCTCAAACGACCAGCATTATTGCCCCATAATCTGGGCTGATAATGATGACTTTTTACATATTTTGTCGGGTTGTCACAAAACGCCAGGAACACATTTAATATCCAAAAAGGTAGCGGATATTGGAACCGGTGTAGAAGACTGGTCTCCAGCCCCTGAAATAAGAAACTCGCTTTCTTACCCTACGGTTTATCACATATACAATAATAGACAAGTGGTTTATTTCCGAACAGGAGAGCACAGAAGTTCGTGGTCATATTTAATTTCAGACGATGAAGGTAAGACCTGGTCAGGGCCTGAAAATGATGTCACAGATTTAAACATGGGGGAAGAAACAGCAACAGTAGATGATCCGATGGACTTGAATGAGTGGTCTTCTTATCACACTTGCTTTCCGAGTAAAGATGGAAAGTTTTTGCACGCCGTATTTTGTTCTTATGATGACAATAAGAAGGATATCCCAGAAAAGTTTTACAATCCTCGTTATGGAAGCAAAAAGAATCTCGGGCTCAAATACAACCTCTATTATGTAAAAATCAACCTGCAAACGCATGAGGTTGCGAATTTTGATGGCGAGACAGTCAGAACGCCCATTGATATTGGCACTGCAAATGACAAATGCAAAATTTGGGATACCGATTGGCGAGGGGCAGGCGTTCCACCTGATATTGTCATAGATGAAAATGACAATCCGGCCTTTTTGCATGTGCTATCGGAAGATGTGCCCGACAGGTGCAATTACTATTATGTGAGGTATATCAATCACCAATGGATACAGACGGTTATCACCCCTGCCACTGATGATTGGAACAGTTGCTATCTCAGGCAGGATGAAAGTGGCACGCTACATGCTTATCTGATAGTAGGTGATCACAAATTTATAAAAGAAAAACGTGGCAACATGGACTCCAGAGGTGGAGGAGATATTGAAGAGTGGATCTCCACCGATAGTGGATTTACCTGGCAAAGAGTGAGAGATTTGACGCCACGTGCCCCGGAGTATGCCGGTTGGAAATTTAACAATATTCAACCGGTTAAAGATCCAGAAGGAAATGTAAGAGATGGCCTGCTCCTCTTTTACGGGTGGAAAGACAGTGAACTGTGTAAAGCGAAAGGATTTCTGATTATAGATCAGAAATGGTGAGGGGTTACAACGCGATTGACAGTTCGCATTTTTATCGTCTGATACATTTGGAGAACCAGATAGATGACAAAACAAGACAGACCCAATTTCCTGTGGATCAGCAACCACGATTCCAGTGCCTGGAACTACGGTTGCTACGGAGATCAATACGCACATACCCCAAATATTGACCGCATGGCGGCAGAAGGTGTGCGCTACACAAACGCGTTCACCGCTGGCCCAATCTGCTCACCATCGCGCACGGGCATCTATACCGGCATGCATCCGACCACGCTGGGCACGCATCATCACCGCAGCGCGATCATCCGCCCCGCAGGAGTTGAGTTGTTAAACACAATGCTGACGGACGCCGGTTATGCCTGCACGCAGCCGGACAATGACATCAACCTATACGTCTCCAAAGAGGAGCGTGAACAGTATTACAACGCTGAAGATTTCTGGGAGAATCGCCCTGAAGACAAGCCGTTCTTCATGTATTACAGACTGGGCAGTTCCCACGCCAGTGTATTCAAACTGACGCCCGAGGATGCGCGGAAAGCGCGTTCCTCACTCTTGAGCGACGACGAGTTGCACGACCCGAATGAGGTGCCGGTTCCGAGCTTTGTTCCCGACACCCCCCTGTTCAGGGAACGGATGGCGCTCTTCTACGACGCCCTTACCAACGTCGATAAGCAGGTCGGGGAGATCCTGAATGAGCTTGAAGCACAGGGGCACAGTGAAGACACCATTGTGGTCTATTGGGGAGACCACGGCGCAGGTTATCCCCGGGGCAAGATCCACGCCTACGACGACGGGCTGAATATCCCACTGATCATGCGATTCCCTGAAAAATATCAGCACCTATCCCCGGCAGAACCCGGCGCCGCGGTTGATGAACCCGTCTTGCACATGGACCTCTGCGCGACGACCCTGCAGCTATCAGGCATTCCTATCGCCGAACACATCCAGAGTCGCAACCTGTGCGGCCCCAACAGAGATGAACCGAGAGATTTCGTCTGCAGTGCCAGGGATCGGCTGGACAACAACCCGGAAGTGATCCGCACAATCCGCACCGAAAAATACCGTTATATCCGCAACTTCCTCCCCCACCAACCTTATGCTTCGTTTTATCCAGACGGCGGGTTCTTCGCGAAGGTCCCGGAGAAAGGAACGCCGGAACGCGCCTTCTGGGAGACCTCTTGCCTGCCAGGCAAACAAAAGGTCCACGACCCCGACGGCGTATTTCTGATGCTCGGCCCGCCGGTCATGATCAAACAGGACGGGTTGCCTGAGCATTACCGGCAGTTTCAGATCTGGCAGGATCACAAACCCGCCGAAGAATTGTATGACATCGAGAACGATCCCGAAGAGATAAATAACCTGGCAGATGACCCCGCTTACAGCAATGTGAAGGATGAGTTGCGGCAAAAATTGTTCGACTGGATGATCGAGACCCGCGACCTGGGGTTGATTGATGAACCGGAAATTGCCGCGCGAGCTGAGCAGTACAATGGTGTGAGTCATGCAGTCGGGGCGCATTGTGACAATTACGAGCGTATTCTGGAAACAGCAGACCTGGCGCGCATGGGCGAAGAAGCAAAGGAAGAACTCGCAAAACGACTTGGCGATCCCGACAGCGCCGTGCGTTTCTGGGCTGTTACCGGCCTTTGCTCACTCGGTGTAGAACGCGCGATGATCGAGCACCTATCCCCCCTACTGGACGATCCCGCAATCAGCGTCAGCCTGGCCGCTGGGGACTATCTGGTGCGGGCAGGTGAAGGCGTCCTTGCCCTGCCCGCTTTTGAGCGCGCGCTATCGAGCGATATCCTCTGGGCGCGGCTACGGGCAGGTGCCTATCTGTCATACCGCAGCCGCGAAGAACTGCAACCTATGGCACCGCTTATTCCCGCCCTGGCGCA
This sequence comes from Candidatus Latescibacterota bacterium, assembly GCA_965205975.1. Classification (GTDB taxonomy): domain Bacteria; phylum Latescibacterota; class UBA2968; order UBA2968; family UBA2968; genus VXRD01. Next base: position 806,145 of record OZ242195.1, on the reverse strand, counting down.
GGCCATAAACAAACAGGAGATGTTCGGACCGGAACACAACGCGCAGGTCGAAAAGAACAATTACACAAGCGGGCTCGGTGGGCAGCGGGATGGCATCGTCAGGGAGTGGGTATTGGAGCGGGTGATGAAGAGAATCGAACTGTCCTCTGCGTAGGAATCGGGAATACCGCGAACGACAAATTTGAGGGGTAAATATGAATCAACCGAATATTCTTTTTGTGTTCACAGATCAGCAACGCACAGATACCATGTCGTGTTACGGCAATGATTGGATTCAATCGCCGCATTTGAATGCGCTTTCGGAGCGGTCTTTTGTTTTTGAGAATACGTATGTTGGTCAGGCTGTGTGTACGCCATCGCGGGGTACGTTGATGTCTGGGCTGTACCCTCATTCGCACGGATGTGTGGCGAATGGGATTCATCTGCGGGAAGATACAAAGTCGATTGCGGAAATGATGCCAGATACATATCGCAAGGCATATATGGGCAAATGGCATTTGGGCAACGATACCGTTCGCCAACATGGGTTTGATGAGTGGATCAGTATTCAGGATAATTTGCGGCATTTGAATACGATTCAAGATGCGCCGATGAGTTCCCACTATGAGTGGTTGGTGGCGCAGGGCGTTGAACCACCCTCGCATTTGGCGCCGGACTTGAAACAATTTTCTGCAGGTGATCGCGCGCGTTTGCCAGCGGAACAACAGGTCGGGGCGTTTGTCGCGCAGGAAGCGGATCGGTTTATTCGAGAAAATGTCGATCAGCCCTGGTTATTGGTGTGCAGTACGTTTGAACCGCACCCTCCATATACAGGGCCGTATGACGGTTTGTATGATCCTGAGGAATTGCCGGTTGGCCCGACGTTTTTGAAACATCCTGAAGGGCATTCGCGATTTAATCGGGTGCGAGCAGAGCATTATGCAACGAAGAAGGAGGCAGGTGAAGATTTAAGTACGGAATTGGGATGGCGGAAAGTGAGATCGCAATACTTCGGAAATATGAAGATTGTGGATGATGCTGTGGGGCGGATCATTCAGGCATTGGAAGAGACAGGGCAACTGGAGAATACGATTATTGCTTACACGAGTGATCATGGAGAAATGGTGGGCGATCATGCGATGATGGAAAAGCGGACTTTTTACGAAGAGTCTGCGCGAGTGCCGTTTTTGCTCAGTGTGCCGTGGTTGAATAAGGAACAGAAACGAATCGATGGTGTGTTTGGGCATGCGGATTTGGTGCCGACACTTTTGGATCTGGCGGGCGTTGAAGTTTCAGATCAGTGTGAAGGGAAGAGTTTAGCTGGTGCACTCACCGGTGAGCGCAATTTGAAGGATCACGTTGCATTTATGGAGTGGAATGGGATTGGCGATCGCAATTTAGGGAATCCAAGCATTAACTTGATGGCGACATTGCCCTGGCGATCTGTGGTGACAGGTGATCGCTGGAAGTTGAATTTGTGTGCTGGTGACCAGTGTGAGTTGTTCGACCTTAATACAGATCCTTATGAAGAAAACAATCTGTTTGATGTTCCTGAACATCGCGATCGCATTCGCGATATGGCGGCGAAAATTCGATTGTGGCAACATGAAACAGGAGATACTGTGCCTTTGCCGAGTGTTTAGAATCCCCTCTGTGTTTTTGGGATTTCTGATTATAGCTCTATTCTCCAGCACGATCCTGAGGATTCATCACCATCCGTGACTACTCCCAACGATGTACAATGGTTCGGTATTGAAGTCCGTATAATGGTTCAGTATTGAAGAAAGAAGGGTTATTTCCATGAATACAGCATTGGCAGCACTGAGTACAGAAGAGATCCAACAATTTATTACGAACGGATTCCTCGTGAAACGAAAGATCCTCGACCCCAAACTTTGTGCTGCAGCACGAGATAGGTTATGGGCAGGGAATACCTCAAGTCATTTGCGCCGAGACGATCCTCAAACATGGCTAAACGGTCTCCCGGAGGCAGATCGTCAAAGCACCCCTGATGGCATGAATGATCGCACCGGTGACCACGGCTGGCGACTGCGTGAACTCTCCGGCGACGAGGACTTAATCAACTTGCTTCCACGCCGTGTATTCCCGTGGTTTGAGCAACTTCTCGGTGAAGGTGAAGTTGTGACACCAGAGGTAACTTCCTCCGCGGCCGATCCAGATCCGCGTGGAAGTCGGTTGCGTGGTTGGCCGGTCTGGGGTGGCAAGGAGTTGCGCGGTATGTATTGCGTGCTGCCGAGAGAGCGTCCGAGCGACTCACCTGCTCTGGCGGATGCCGTCCGTGCCGGTGCACACATTGATCCCGAGCCGGTGCATCTGGTGGCAAGCGCATACGTTGACCAGGTTCCCCAGGGTGGAGGTGGCATCGCCCTTTTTCCCGGCAGTCACCGCTTGCTCTACGAAGCAGAGCCGGACTCCGCAGACCTCGCCCGCTATTCAATTCTACATTCACCCCATCCGGAAAGCGGCGCTGCGGCATTTGTTTTGCCGCAGCCTGCAGGACTCAAGGACGCACTCGCCGACATTGAACCCTTTGAATTTTTTGGTGACGAGGGCGATGTGGTTTTGTGGCACGGGCGAATGTTCCACTCGGCAACGCGGAACTACAGCAACCCTCCGCAGATTCGACAGATGATTCTTTATGATGCCTACAAAAAGTCTGTATATGACAGAACATACAACGGCCGTTATGTCAAAGGGCCACGACCATCGCCACCGCCCAACGTGAGAAAACTCCACGAACTTGAACTTGGGCCAGCCGTCCCGCCTCCTGAACCACGCCCGGAAGGTCCGAGACTTTGGGATGACTGGAGCGAGGCCGTTCGCACTGTTGCAGGCTCTGAGTTCTAATCGTGGGCGCAAATTCGGATAGATGCAGAACAGAGAAAATAGAAGCGAACCAGGGTCTGGTTTACCTGACCACATAGATTACGGAGAATCACAATGAACGATGATCAATTGAACCATCCTCGCAACATTTTATACATCTTCACCGACGATCAGAGCTTTCGGTCTGTGAGTTGCTATCCCGAGGCGCATTCGTGGATCAGTACGCCAAACATCGACCGCCTCGCCCATGAGGGGATGCGTTTTTCCAACTGCTATACCAGTGCCTGGTGTGCGCCTTCACGCGCCACGTACCTGACCGGAAAATTGCCACATGGCGTGATGAGCATGCACCTGCCCACGAGCTACCCAAACTATGTCCGCGATCCAGACCAGTGTCCGTACTGGCTCGAGAATCTCCGTGAGAACGGTTGGTACACAGGCATCGTCGGCAAATGGCACACAGGTCCCGATCATGGTCACGGTCGGTACTGGGATTTTTCTGCCATCTGGGACCACAGCCAACCCGAGAAATACGGGCCCTATTATGTCAATCAGAGCATGAGTATCAACGGAGGACCGCCGGAACCGGTTGGCGGCTATTCTACCGATAACTACACGGAGTATGCACTTGAATTTCTCCGTGGACGGGCAGAAGAACCGGATAAGCCCTGGCACCTCTGGCTGTGCTATGATGCAGTACACGGACCCTGGGAAGTGGCTGACCGCCATCTCCACGATTATCCAGATGTTTCCCAGGTCCCCACGCCAGAAGACATCTACCCGCCGCGCCCGACCAAGGCGACACATATGCGGGACTATGGTGTTTGGCGCGAGGGAGATCTGGGCCAACCGGTAGGCATCCGGGATGGACGGACCCTCACAGATTGGGAACAACAATACAACCGGGGCGTTCGCGCCCTGGATGAAGGGGTTGGCAGGGTGATCAGCGCCATAGAGGAGATGGGGCAATTGGATGATACCCTGGTCGTCTTTACGTCGGACCAGGGATTCGCCTGGGGACAGCACGGCTTTCGACTCAAGGTGGCGCCCTATGATGCCAATATCAAAGCGCCGATGATCATGCGGCTGCCGGGACAGATTCCCGCAGGCACAGTATGCGATGTGCCAATCGGCGGTCAGGATATCCCGCCTACCTTTCTCTCGTTAATCGGCATGGAACAACCCTGGAAGATGCACGGGGAGGACCTGACACCATTGCTCTCCGATCCCAACGCCGAATGGGATCGCCCGCTGCTGATGGAGTGTACGGGTCATTATTTTGGAGAAGACACCGATGTCGGCTGTGGCGAGCCAATAGGCAATCCTCCTATCCCCTGGTGGGTATCTCTGTGCACGGGAAAGTACAAATATATCCGCTGGCTCGTCCCCGGGGAGATCGAAGAGATGTACGATCTCGAGAATGATCCCGAGGAACTGGAAAACCTCGCTTTGGAATCCGATTACCACGAGTTGCTCGCCCAACTTCGACAAGGGACCATTGATGAGCTTCGACGCACGGACGCGGGAATGGTCGATAACCTGCCACCAATCAAGGTGATGACCAGAGAGCAGCTTCCCGGCGGGGCTGACAGGTAACAATGCGGGGATTGGAGCGGGTGATCATTATGGGCACAAAACCAAATTTTCTCATCATTGTTACAGACGATCAGGGCTACGGCGACCTGACCGCATTCAAACACCATGCGCCAGACGTGCAAACGCCAAACATGGATCGGCTTGCTGAGCGCGGCGTTCTCTTTTCACAGGCCTATGTGACAGCTCCCGTATGCAGCCCTTCGCGTGCTGGATGGAATACGGGGCGGCACCAGGTGCGCTGGGACCCGAAATCCTCCTTTTTTTGCGGACATCCTGAAACAGAAAAGAACATCGCCGAAATCATGAAGGCTAACGGCTATACCACAGCGCGTTTCGGCAAGAACGATTACGGCCTGGGCTTTCACGATCACGAAGCTCGCGAATACCCGCTGAACCACGGCTACGACGAGTTTCTCGGCTTCTCGGCACACGGCCACGACTATTTCCTCCTCACCAGAGATATCGAAGATCGCACGCCCGATCCAAAAGGGCACAGCGCGGTTGTCGGCCCACTCATGCACAACCGGGGTTACAAAGAATTTGGAGAAGGTTATCTGACGGAGATCTTCACCGATGCGACAATCGATTTTCTCGAGAGCCATCAGGAAGAACCTTTCTTTGTAACGCTCTCCTACAACTCCGTGCATCACCTGATTCATCAGGTACCCAGGCGATACCTCGACAAGCACGGCGTAAGGGAGATTCCAAACTACGACCCGGAGACCATGGGCAGTTATGAAGACTGGTTCAAAAGGTATGTCACCCTCGGCGAGATCAATGCCGACGAGTTTCGCAGATACTATCTGGCGAACCTCAACTGCCTCGACGACAATATCGGTCGCCTCCTGGACACGTTGGATCAGCTATCGCTTGCCGACAACACCATCGTGATCATGTTTTCAGACAACGGAGGCGCACCGAACACCGGTGCCTGCAACCTGCCGCTTGCCGGGAGCAAGTTTACGCTCTGGGAGGGCGGGATTCGCGTGCCATTTATCCTCGCCCGTCCAAATGAGTCGGCATCTGGAACGATCTGTGACAGGACGATCTCAACGCTCGATATTCTTCCAACCTGTTTACAGGCGGCAGGGATCGAACTGCCAGAAGGTTTGGATGGTCAAGCCATCCCAAAAGATGTCACAAAAATCGCAGACCAGCGAGACCTCTTCTGGCGCTGGGGCGACAGTTATGCCGTGCGCTCTGGTGACTGGAAGCTGTTGCATAAAGGTGGCAGGAGAGGTCGAGAGCCCTGCGATGGGATCGTTGAACGCACAGAGCTTCTCCAGAATACCTGCCTATTTAACCTGAAGGAAGATCCCTCCGAGAGTCAAGATCTGATTGATCAGCATCCCGAAGTCGTGGAACGCCTGCAGGAATTGTACAGAGCCTGGTCTGAGGAAGTCGATAGGAGCTAAGAGATGAAAAACATTATGGAACTCGTCAATCACGCCAAATTTGAAGAGACCCTGGTCAAGCAGATGTCAGAGCAGGTCATGGATTGGCAAGCCACACTGCCGGAAGGCCCCATCGATGATGAGGCTGGATCCAACGCTTATCCGTGGCCCGGGACGATTTTCCAATCCTGAATTCTGCCCAAAATGAAGAAAACTGAAACACCAGGAGGCTGAAATGCAAAAAGATCCCAAATCCCTCGAAGAACACCTAAAAGAATTCAAAACAGTTGGATTTACACTTTTCCCAAAGATGCTGGACGATGTCTGGGTCAAAGCCATGCGAAATTCATTTGAAGAAATCGGTGATCGCCTCCCCAATCCCGATGGCAGCCGACCCCAGGTCTTTGTCGATGTGCTCGAACACAAACCCGATCTCATTCTTTCGGCCTTACAAAATGATCGCCTATTGGATTTTTGTGAAATGATCGTGGGCCCGCATGTCCAGCTCGAATCCATCACATATCGGCGCACGGCACCACAGGACCCAAACACAAACCCGGTACTGGGTTTTCACCGGGACATGTTCGCCGAGTTTCCTCAAGAAGGCATCTACCAAAGGCCCTTACTCTTCAATGCTCTGAGCTATTTGCAGGATCTCGATGATGAAATTGGCCCCCTGCGTATTATTCCAGGTTCTCACATGAAGGCAATATCTTTAACACAAGAAGAAAGAAAGCAACCCCACCCCGACGAAGTCATCCTTTATCCCAAATCTGGAGATATCGCCGTATTTCACAATGCGATAGTACACTCGGGAACGGCCAATTACTCAAAGGAATACCGATACCTTTTCTTTTTAACGATGAATCACTCCTGGCTTAAACACAGAGCCAATTATTCAGGCCCAATTTCTCAAGCAGTCAAAGCGCGAGCACGAGAGACTGGCAATCGTCGACTACTGCGCCTCCTGGGCGAAGATGCAAATGTATTTCGGCGAGCCAACAGTGGATTTATGCAACCCGACGAAGAAAGATGGGAAGAGTGGATCGCTGAGGATGCTGCCGCACTCAAGGAATGATCATTATGGCCACAAAACCAAATTTTCTCATCATTGTTACAGACGATCAGGGGTATGGAGATGCGGGTTGTTATTGGGATACAGAGGTCGATACACCAACGATGGATGCGATTGCAAAAAATGGGGTGCGTTTTACACAGTTGAGGGTCAATCCACTTTGTGCGCCAACGCGTGCATCTCTTTTTTCTGGGCAGTATTCTTTGGAATGCGGCATGTGGCGTGGCCCATCACTGCCGGGGCAGAAAACAGATACGTTGCCAAGGCGCATTCATGATGATGTAAAACTTTTGCCCGAGTTTTTGAAGGAAGCAGGATATAAAACTGGCATGTTTGGCAAGTGGCATTTGGGATATGATGCACCCAATGTGCCCAATGAACGCGGTTTTGAAGAATTTGTCGGATTTTTGGGTGGTGCACACCCCTATTGGCCTTTTGATGGTAGTCGCCTTTTGCACAATGACCAGCCCCTGGTGCATGAAGATCATTTGACGGATGTGTTTACTGGTTATGCGATTGACTTTATTCGGAAACATCGTGATAAGCCGTTTTTTTGTTATGTGCCTTACAATGCTGTGCATGGTCCCTTGTGGCGAGAACAGGCACCCAAAACATCGGGCAAAGCCGAGTGGTTAAAAAAGTATGAAGATCGCGGTATTGAGTTCCCCAAGCGCGACTATTTTGCGGTGCTGGATCATATGGATGATGGTGTGGGTAAAATCATGGCGACATTGCATGAGTTGGCTATCGTAGATAACACACTTGTCATCTACTTGAGCGATAATGGTGCAATGATTGATAAATTTCCGGGCAATAATGGCCCTTTACGCGGGCAAAAAGGAATGACATATGAAGGTGGAATCCGCGTGCCTGCGGTGATGCAGTGGCCGGGTGTTATTCCCAAAGGGATGGTATCTGATGCAGGTGCTGTGCATTTTGATTTGTTTGCCACTGTGCTGGATGCGGCTGGCATTGAGATTCCCAAAATGAATGGACAGCATCCAGTTCATGGAGTGAGTTTGCTTGCGCATTTGAGATCACATGGGCAAGAAGATTTGCCAGGGCGGTATGTGTTTTGGGATTTGTTTGGGAAAATGGGAGCGGTAAAAGACGATTGGAAACTGGTTGGTACAGGCCCTAATCATCGCGGGCAATTTGCCGAGGCTATTCCGGCTATTGAAGAATTGCAATTTGAATTGTACAAGCTCGATCAGGATATTGGCGAAGCCAATGATTTGGCCAGTCAATATCCTGAGATTTATAACGATCTTAAAAGCCAACTCATTGACTGGTTTCAACGGGCGAAAGGATCGTGATGATGGGTGATAACAACAGCGGTTCCTACCCGAATATCGTGATCAGCCCTTTTACACATCCACAGAGACTGGATAAGAGATGAAAAACATTGTGGTGATCACCATTGAGCATCTTGCCGCTCGCGCATTAGGATGCTATGGCAATCCCGTCGGAGCGACACCTCATCTGGATCGCTTTGCCAGCGAAGCCACCAGGTTTGAAAACTGCACCGTAGGGGCGTAAAGGCTTACCGCCTACTTTGTTTTATCCTTGCAAATCGGGAGATAGACTCCCATATTACAAGAATGAACATCAACAGAAAAATTCAGACAAAGGTCTCTGAATACGCGAGGTACTTCCCTGTCACGGCAATTCTGGGGCCTCGCCAGTGTGGAAAGACCACCCTGGCCAAGACGTGGCTTGCTGAACAGCCGGCGTCACACTATCTCGACCTTGAGCTCCCCTCCGACGTCGCACGTCTGGTCGAGCCTGAAGATTACCTCCGCCGCCATCGGGATCACATCGTCTGCCTCGACGAGATCCAGCGCGTCCCCGAATTGTTCCGCGTACTTCGCGGGCTTTGCGATGAGACCGGTTCTCCGGGACAGTTCATGGTGCTGGGGTCGGCTTCTCCAGCTCTGCTCCAGCAGTCGTCTGAGACGCTCGCTGGTCGTATCGGTTTCATCGAACTGGCACCCTTTATCGAAGAAGAGATCGGGGCGGAGAATCAGTCAAGGCTCTGGCTACGAGGCGGATTCCCGCGAAGCTACCTAGCCCCATCAGACGAAATGAGCCGGGCGTGGCTGGACAGTTTCATCCAGACGTTTCTCGAACGCGACATTCCTCAACTGGGTATCCGCATACCCGCGATAACGCTGCGACAATTCTGGGAGATGTGCGCTCACCTGCACGGGGATCTGTGGAACCACGCCAAAGTGGCTTCTTCCCTGGGCGTAACGGGCAAGACGGTTGGACATTACCTCCGCATCCTTGAGCAGGCCTACATGGTAAGGCGGCTTTCGCCCTGCGCGGCCAACGTCAAGAAGCGCCTGGTGAAGAGCCCCCGTGTTTATCTCAGAGATACCGGCATCCTTCACCGGTTGCTGCGTTTGGATTCTTTCGACGACCTGGATGGCCATCCGGTTCGCGGCAACTCCTGGGAAGGATACGTCATCGAGCAAATCGCCGCGGCGGTGCCCGACGCCGAACTGAGCTTCTACCGGACCTCGGCTGGCGCTGAGATCGATCTGCTGATCCGACGGAGAAATAAGCTCGTCGCGGTGGAGATCAAAGCATCGTCCTCGCCCCGCCTCGAGCGCGGCTTCTGGTCGGCGCTGGACGATGTCCAACCGGATCAGTCCTGGGTGGCCGCGCCAGTAGGTGCACCGTTTGCCTTGAGCGAAACGGTAACAGTTGCGCCACCTGCCGTCATCTGCAATGCACTGAACTCGTGAATCGAAATTAAAGAGATCATCCTATGCAACCAGTCCATCCAACAAAGGAGAATCGCAATGGCTGAATCGAAAAGACCCAATATCGTATTTGTCTTCGCCGACGATTGGGGGTGGGGTGACTTGAGTTGCTACGGCCACCAGTTTGTAAAAACGCCAAATCTGGATCGGCTCGCTTCGCAGGGTATTCTCTTCTCACAATTCTATGTGTGCTCGGGTGTGTGCTCACCCAGCCGGGCAGCGGTCATGACGGGTCGATTTCCTGCCCACTGGGGCATACATGGCCATTTTGCCGGTCACGAGCAGAACGCCCAACGCGGCATGCCAGACTGGTTGGATCCCGATGCAACGACCATCACGGGTCTCCTGCAACAAAGTGGCTATGCTGTTGGACACTTTGGCAAGTGGCACCTGGGAAGGGGCGAAGAAGCACCCGATACCACGGCTTATGGGATTGACGAATCCAAAACATTCAATGCGGTCGGACCCCCCATTGAGACCCCCGAAGGCAGATCTCAATCTACAGAGGTAATTATAGATGAAACCGTATCCTTCATCGAAAGACATCGGGATGAGCCTTTCTTTGTTCAAGCGTGGTTGCTCGATACCCACGCCACTCTGGATCCTACAGAGGAGCAGATGGAACCCTATATGAATTTTACCGCTCAAGGCCTGGAAGACAAACACAAAGGTGCACTACGCATCTACTATTCTGTCGTTACCAACGCAGATTACCACATTGGACGGCTCATGGATCGGCTGGACCAACTGGGCCTTTCCGACAACACGATTGTCATCTTCTCAGCTGACAACGGCCCTGAGGATATCCACGTTCGAAATGCGTCACACAGTGGCGTCGGTTCTTCTGGTCCCTTTCGAGGTCGAAAAAGAAGCCTCTACGAAGGCGGCGTGCGAACCCCTTTCATTCTTCGGTGGCCAGGCAGTGGCGGACCAAAAGGCAAAGTTGACAACACGACGCCCTTATGTGCTGTAGATCTGTTGCCTACTTTTTGTTCTATCGCTGGTGTAGAAATTCCCGACAACATTGGTCTGCAAGGCGAGGATATGACAGCCGCCTTTCGAGGTAACTCAGTAGATCGCACGACGCCGTTGATGTGGGAGTGGCGATTTCGGGTTCACGGCCATTGCCTTCACAAAAGCCCGATCCTTTCAATCCGCGAGGGTGACTGGAAGCTGCTTCTCAACCCGGACAGAAGTCGTGTTGAACTTTACAACATTCCCGCAGACCCAATGGAACTCGTCAATCACGCCAAATTTGAAGAGCCCCTGGTCAAGCAGATGTCAGAGCAGGTCATGGATTGGCAAGCCACACTGCCGGAAGGCCCCATCGACGATGATGCTGGATCCAACGCATACCCGTGGCCCGGGACGATTTTCCAATCCTGATTTCCGCCAAATAAGTATGACCCCTTATTCAAAACCAGGTGTGCAAGGAGTGATTTTATGGGTCAGACGCTTTTTGTTTCATCTAAAGGTGATGATAGAAATTCTGGCACCGAAGAACAACCTCTTGCTACGCTAAAACAGGCGCAAGAGGTTGTTCGTGCATGCAAACAAAACGGGCCGATAACAGTGTGCTTGAGACAGGGAACTTATTATTTGAACGAGACACTCATTTTTGGTGCAGAAGATTCTGGGACGAAAGATGCGCCCATTGTTTATCGGGCTTATGAGGACGAAGAGGTTGTTGTTAGTGGGGCAGAGTCTGTGGACTTGATTTGGGAAGACGCCGGAGATGGGCTGGTGAAGGCTAAGGTGCCTGAGGGCTTGGATTTTGATCAGCTTTTTATCAATGGTGAAAAGATGGTTCGCTGTCGCTATCCAAATGCTGATCCGCGAGATGGGTTTTTTGATGGCAGCATTCGATGGATTTCGCCAGAGACCTCTCAAGATGCCATTGATTCGGCGCGCTTAAAAGGATATGCCAATCCGGTGGGTGCTTTTGTACACGGGATGATGTCGATGGGGTGGGGTACATTGCACTTTCGTATTTTGGAAAAAGATCCAGATGGGGTTTATACCTTTGAGTACGAGAAGGATCGGAAGGTAGAAGGTGGGTGGCAAAACAGTGGGCGAAGAACCAATCCGTATGATGTGTTGGCTGAAGGACGGATGTTTATTGAAAACGTGTTTGAAGAATTGGACGCTCCTAAAGAATGGTTTTTAGATCGAAAAACGCATACACTGTATTTCAAGCCTGAAGAAGGACAGACTCTTGACGATGCCACAGTGGAAGTCGTGGTGCTGAGGCATTTGTTTGAGTTTCGAGGGTCGGAGGACAACCCCGTTTGTTATATCACTCTGGATGGGCTGACACTGACCCATACGTCTTACACGTTTATGGAAACGGATGTCATACCAAGTGGTGGCGATTGGAAGGTGTATCGGGGAGGCGCTGTTGTTTTTGAAGGCGCTGAATTGTGCACCGTTCAAAATTGCTCGTTTGAGCGCATAGGTGGGAATGGGGTTTTTATTCAAAATTATAGTCGGGACGTCACTGTGAGCGGGTGTCGGTTTGTAAAGACGGGTGCGAGTGCTGTTTTACTTGAGGGAAATAATTCTGCCGTGAGGTCGCGATGGGCACATTGGTGGGGGTGGCCTGAAGGTATGCGGGGTGAAACACCGATGGTAAATGGCAGGCCATTTGAGAATGAGAGTATGGCAAAGTTGCCGTCTGAAATGCTGGATGAAGGACATGAGTTGGTCGATTTAGAAGCAGGGCCTCAGAACAACAATTATCCGGCCCGGTGTGTGATTCACGACAATTTGATGACGCAGTTGGGCAGTGTAGAGAAACAGATTGCAGGTGTGTTCATTTCTAAGGCCAAAGAGATTACAGTCAGCCATAATAGTATTTACGATGTGCCGCGTGCTGCGATCAATGTGAACGATGGATGTTGGGGTGGACATGTGATTGAATGGAACGATATTTTTGATACGTCAATGGCCACGCGAGAACACGGAGCTTATAATTCGTGGGGACGGGATCGGTACTGGATGAAGCTAAAGGGCGAGGCAACACCTGAAGAATTCGCCCGCATGCGCACGATGGCGAAGCTGGATTGTGTCGATCCAATTGTTTTGCGCCACAATCGGATTCAATGTGCGCATGGATACGATATTGATTTAGACGATGGGTCCGGGCATTATCACATTTATGGCAATTTGTGTTTGCAAGGTGGTATCAAGTTGCGTGAAGGCTTTTTTCGAACTGTAGAGAACAATATTTCTACCTTATTCAGCCCACACGTTTGGTATCCCAATAGCGGCGATGTGGTTTGGCGAAATATTCTTGTTCGTCGAGAAGCTTATTCACCGCGCGGAATGGGAATGGCGGGTTGCCAGGGAGAAGATAATTTGGTGGATGAAAATCTGTTTGCGGTTTATGAGCCTCCGGAAGAGCACAGGGCGTTGGGTCTGGACGTGCATTCGAAAACATGTGATCCAGGTTTTTACAATCCATCATCTGGAGATTATCGGGCGGAATTTGGATCTGAGGTCGGATTTGAAAATTTCCCTATGGATCAATTTGGTGTGCAAGATTCGAGGTTCAAATCTGACGTGCGCATCTGGTCTGGTCTGGGGCAAGCGTTTGATAAAAACGCTGAGTTTTGGGGCACCTATGTCAATGCTGATCTGTATGACTGGATGGGGGCGACCTTGCGTAGTCTGGTAAATTATGGTCGGGAATCTGCGGTGATCGGGGCTGTGGAATTAGAGCACAATGATGGTGTTTTGGTAATTGATGTTCCAGCAGAGTCAGAAGCCGCTCAGGTAGGGTTATTAGGCGATACTGTGATTTTGTCTGTGGACAATGAGAAGGTGAGAAATATTGAGGATTTGCAGCACATGCTATCCATAGGTGGTGTTACAATTCAGTTTTTGGGCGACGAAGGTATGCGAGAGCTATCTTTTATGCCGAACAATATTCCCGAGTTAAAAAAAGACTGAAGGACAAACATTGTGGACGAACAATAAGGAGATCAACCTATGCAACCAGTCCATCCAATGAGCGACGGGGAATTGGACGCACATGTAGCCGATCTGCAAGAAAACGGTTATGTCATCCTGCGGGAGCAAATCGCACCCGGGTATCTCGACCCTCTTCGGGATATCGCCCAGCGTGCAGCGGATGATTATATCGCCGAGTGGCGAGGAGGGATGAAGTTGCCCGAAGTGCGCATTCTCGACGGAAAGGGAAAACGCAACTTCACAATCAATCCGAACGCCCGCGCCTGTTTCATGTGGGGTAAAGCGGCCATGGATCTGCTCGACCACGACACCGTTCACGGGATCTGCGAACGCGCTCTGGGCACCTACCATTTTTTAGATCTCGTTGCCAACACTGTACGCTATCACCCGGAAGCGCGGCAGGGGCGCTTCCATCGCGACTTCAGGCCCGGCCTCACGGACGAAGGCAAGCACAACGGCCTGTGGTTCTTCTTTATGCTCGACGGCTATTCAGCGGAAAATGGCGGCACCCGGTTGATTCCGCGCACACATTGTTTCAAAGCCGACGAACCCGAAATGATGGATCCCGAGCCGGATTCAGACAGCAACAAGATCCAGGCGACCGGCGATCCGGGTGATTTACTGATTGTAAACGCGGGAGGCCTGCATTGCGCAGGCGTAAATCAGACTCACAAGCCCCGGCGCACCCTGAACATCCGCATCGTACCAAACGGCGACCGGCTGTTCTACAATGCCTGGGAACTGGCCGGGCCTGAGCTGCAAGCGAAAGCCAGTGTAAGAGTCAAGCGCTTCCTGCAGCAGCCGGCTGACCGCGTTGCCAAACTGCGAACCGACTGGCGCGTGACGCCTCGTCGGAAAAAAGCATAAACGGAGGAATACCATGCAGTATAGAACGCTTGGGAAAACGGGGTGGAATGTGAGCACTGTCTCCATGGGATGCTGGGGCATCGGCGGCCAGTGGGGCCCGGTTGAAGAAAAGCAGGCCCTCGACACCATCAACGCGGCTCTCGACGCGGGCGTTAATTTGTTTGACACCGCGGATGGCTACGGTTGTGGTCAGAGTGAAATCTACACAGGCAAAGCGCTGAAAAGCAAGCGATCTGAGGTCTATATCGCGACAAAGGTTGGCAACTGGGGACGCCGTCAGGGAGACCCCCTCGGGTACAGGACGATATACAGCATCATCAATTGCTGTCACGCAAGCCTTTACCGTCTCGATACAGATTATATCGACCTGTATCAGTGTCACATCGGAACCCCGGAACATCCCGAGATCTTTGTCGAAGCCTTTGAGTTGTTAAAGAAAGAGGGAAAGATCCGTCACTACGCGATATCTACCAACGACCTAAATTCGCTCAAAGCGCTCAACTCAGAGGGCGCATGTGCATCGTGCCAAATCAACTACTCGCTCCTTAACCGGCGACCTGAAAATGACATCCTCCCCCACTGTCTGGACAACAATATCGGGGTGTTACTGCGAGGACCAATCGCTCAGGGTCTTTTGGCGGATAAATTCACCGCAGATACAAGGTTTGAAGACACGGTTCGAGATCTCTGGAATCCAGGAAAAAGTCAACGCGATGATTTCCTCGCCAAACTCGACAAGGTTGCGGCACTGCGCGAGTTAGTACCCAAAGGCATGAACATGGTTGACCTCGCGCTCAGGTTCACCCTCGCCAATCCTGCCGTTACCTGCCCCATTCCCGGAATGAAGACACCCGAGCAGGCAAAACAGAACGCTGCCGCTGCCGATGGGGAACTCGATAGAGCCACCCTGGACAAGATAGACACGATCTGCCCGTCCGGAAAATCAGCATAGAGAAATCATTATGCAGTCACAAAACAAACCCAACGTCATCCTTTTCATGGTCGATCAGTTGTCGGCCAGGTGGCTCGAAGTGGCTCGGGACAGAGGAATCTGCGCCCTGCCGAACCTGGACTGGCTGCGTGAAAACGGCACGTCCTTTGCCCGGACATTCTCCAGCAATCCGGTATGCTCACCTACCCGGGCAACGATTGCCACCGGGCTTTGTTCGAGAGCGCATGGTTTGATCATGAACGGATACGCGCTCAACCCTGAGATTCCGACCTTCATGCAAGCACTGCAAAAGGAAGGGTGGCGGACTGGCGCTTTCGGAAAGCTACACCTCAGGCCGCATCACGAAAGCCTCGTACACGACTACCACCCCTATGGTTTCGATGTCGTACACGGCACTGAGGATGACCGCGCTGGCGAGTGGCTCGACTGGGTCAAAGAGGCGCATCCTGAACATTATGAAGCGGCCCTTTCAACGGCCTGGCCCGCTGTTCCGGGTTACGCCGAATACGGTCCCGATGGCGTCGATCTGAGACCGGCCATACGCGCCGCTAAAGAGCGTTATCCACACCCCACAGAGGCGTGGCCCAAGAACTCTCCCAAGGCCTATACACTGCCGTTTCCCGAGGAGGTATCGCAGTCATCGTGGATAACTGCAAGGGCGCTGGATTTCATCCGCGACACCCATTCGGAGCAGTCTTTCTTTGTCCATATCAGCTACGTGGCACCCCACGGCCCGTTTTGTCCCCCAGGCGAATTCATGGACCGCGTCAACCCCGAGAAAATCCCCGCTCCGGTCCCGGCGGATTGGCTCAACGATACTGACGCACCCGAATATTTTCAGAAAATGGCGCGGGTGTTGCACGGCGAGAGCGACGACCGACCATCCTGGATGAAAGATATAGCTGTTACATCCAGTTCGAATGAACAGCCCCCCCTGATACCGGATCTCAGCCACGAGCGTCATTGCTACTTTGCCGACATTACCCACCTGGACGAACAACTGGGTCGGGTCAGGAAGGCTTTGCAAGACGCCGGGCGTCTTGACAACACGTACATCATTTTTGTGTCTGATCACGGTGAATTTCTCGGTGATCACGGCTTCTGGCAAAAACAGGAGCGCCACTACGACGGCGGTATTCGAGTGCCACTAATCATTGTGGGTCCCGGCCTGCAGAAAAACGCCATATGCCAGGAAATCGTACAACTGGAAGACCTCTGCCCCACCATTCTCGAAATGACCGACGTGCCCCTGCCTCACCTGCGCTTTCGCCATTTTGGTGGCCACCTGGACGACAGTGCGCCAGCGATTTCAGGAAGGTCATTGGTTGAGCTTTGCCGTGGAGAGGTGCCGGACGATTGGCGGGAAGAGGCGTACGTTGAATCTTTTCCATGCTTCGGTCCAGGGACTCTGGGAGCCTGGGCGCGCACCGTACGCACATCCAGATACCGATATACATTTTACCCCGATGGACACGGCGAGCAACTTTTCGATCTCGAGGCGGATCCGGACGAGCAGAAGAATCTTGTCAATGATCCGGAGCATGCCGCTTTACGCCGGGAGATGAAAGATCGCCTGATGGAACAGATTATCCGCCAGGATTATCCTGTGTCTCCGCGTGATCTGTTCTGGTTTGGTATTCACTAAAAAATGTAACCTGATAAGAGGCTTGTCGATGAACTCAAACAACAAACCCAACGTCATCTTCCTCATGGTCGATCAGATGGGGGCCAAGTGGCTGGAAGCGGCCATGAATGGCATCTGCGACCTGCCCAACCTGAAACGCCTCCAGAGCATGGGCGTGACCTTCAGCAATGCATTTTCCAACAACCCGGTCTGCTGTCCGGCCCGGGCGGGCATTGCCACGGGTCTGACCAGCCGAGGCCACGGCCTGCTCTCCAATGGCTACCGGCTCAATCCCGACATCCCCACTTTCATGAAGACATTGCAGATGGCCGGATGGCGAACCGGCGCGTTCGGCAAGATCCACTTCTATCCCTTTGACTCGGAATACTACCCATACCCGGACTACCGGGAATATGGCTGGGACGTTGTCCACAACACCGAAGACAACCGGACTGGCGAGTGGCACGACTGGATCGAGAAGGAGCATCCCGAACACTATGATGCGATCATGGCAACCCCGGCAAACTGGAATTCTCAGTTGCCTTATTACGATGCGTATGGCGAGCGGAAAGTCAACCTGACCGAAAGGATGCGCCGGGCAAAGAAGAAAATGGCATGGACTAAAGGCGATGACGGAGGGAACAAAACCCGCACCGAAGGCTACTATCCCCTACCCTTCCCTGAAGAGATTTCCCAGACCAACTGGATCACGGAACATGCCCTGAATTTCATCGATGAAACGCCCCCAGATCAACCTCTATACACCCACATCAGCTATGTTCAGCCCCACCCCCCATTTCATCCGCCGGAGCGATTCCTGGAGAGGGTCAACGAGGATCTCATCCCCGACCCTGTCGGTTACGACACGGACCACTGGAATGGGCCTGACAGGATCCCCAACTGGCGCTACTACCGCAAGCTCTACTTTGCCGATTTTATCCACCTCGACGAACAGATCGGTCGCATCCTGGAGCGCCTGGAACAAGTTGGCAGGATGGAGAACAGCTACTTCATCTTTGTGTCTGACCACGGCGAGATGCTCATGGACCACAATCTGGGCGGAAAATCCGCCAGACACTACGACGCCGTCATCCGCATCCCGCTGATTGTAGCCGGACCGGGCCTGAAGCAGGGCAGCTCTTGCGACCTCATCGTGCAGCACGAAGACATCTGCCCTACCGTGTTGGATATGCACGAAACGCTTATAGAACATCATCCGAGGCCTCTGTCGCGGCGTGGAGTCGGCGATGGCCATCCGCTATGTGCCGGCCGTTCGCTGATGCCCCTGTGCAAGGGAGAGCGGGTTTCGGACTGGCGGCAGTCGGCATTCTCCGAGTCGTTCGGCGGCCTGTGCGAGTCGCCCTTCCATGAGGGGATCATGAAGTTCCCCTGGAAAGAGACGCTGCGAAACAGCGAATTCCGCTACTCGGTCACGCCAGGGCGCGATGACGGGGAAGAACTCTTCGATCTCACCAGAGACCCCGACGAACTGGTCAACGTCGTACATGATCCGGCATACCAGCAGACGCGTCAGCAACTAATGAAGGAAATGATGCACCGCGTCATGCTCCAGGAATTCCCGTTACCACCGCCAGAAGAAATTGCCGAAGGTCTCGGACTTCGGTCGCAGGTCCTGGTGATCCAGGATTCGGCGAATGATTCGGTTGGCCTCACCGGCATCGTCCGTCCCGTAGGTGCGGTCGTCGGACAGCAGCAGGAGGATGGCGTAGTCCAGGGATTGCTGGGCGACGGTGTGGCCGTTGAAACGGGGAAAGAACGGATTCCAGCGGACGATGAGCGCAGCATCCGTGTCGTACGCCATGTCAAATGCCTTCCGCATACGATCTCGAAGGATCGCATCACGCTGGTGCTGTTTGCGGAGTTCTGTATCCGCTACCATAGTTGACCTCCTCAATGGCTGAAGATGGCTCATTTCGCACGGAAGATACGCTCAATGGCGTTGACTACCAACTGACTTTTGACGAGCCTGGTGCCATGTTTTTGATCCATCATGCAACCGACGTATTTTTTGAACAAAAGTTCGCATAATTAGGTATAATACCCCTGATAACCGAAAGGCAGGAATACTTCATTTAGATATGAGCACATAATAGGAAGAAACCACATGGCATACGTCATACTTATCGCAGAAGGAGATGCATCCGACACGCTTCAATCGACCTGGAGTGAAAAATCGGAGCGACTCCAAACCCACACACAGTCACCGGGCGCCCTGGTACTCTACGATACCAACCTCGCCCGTGAATTCGTGCGGGATGTGAAAAACCGCATCGACAGCGGCAAACTCGTCGTTTTCCGCTGCGACGAACCACACGAAACCGTAGAGTCGGGAGCGTCCACATGATCGACTACCCCCCACTCGACACGAGCGCGCCGACTTTTCCGTCCGAGGCCGACCTCGTTCACCTCATGTGTCGGCACGTGCCCTACATCGAGCAGTACTGGGTCTATGAGGACGAGGAACACGGCTACTTCGGCTCCCTCGATGTGAACGAATTTCAACCCCCGGGCGGACCGATCAACGAAATGATCATCCGATCCCTGGGCGATGAGCTTCGAGGCTACGCAGCCCTCCATCAAAGCGCGTTCTTCGACCCCTCGGTCGCCGGAATCGAGAAACCCATCCTGCTCGACCGATTAAACCGATGTCTCCGCTGGATCTGTGCGCACCATCTGAGCGGATCGCGAAGGACGGAGCCGCTCGAATGGAACGGTCAGTGGGGCGACGACTGGGAATCGTCCCTCTGGATCGCGGACATCGCAATGGCGGCCAACCACGTTGCGGACGAACTGGAGCCGGACGTGCTCGAAGCCTTCCATCGCGTGCTCGCCTTTGAAGCGGATCGATTTCTCGGGGTCGATCCCCCGGACGGACGCTGGCACGACACAAAGGAGGAGGAAAATGCGTGGGACAGCTATCTTCTCGCCTGGGCGCATTGCCTCCTACCCGACCATCCCCACGCGGACGAATGGCTCTACCGGGGCAAGCTGTTCGCCATCAACACCTTCACCACGGACCTCGATCGGGTCGATACGCGACTCTTCGACGGTAGGCCGCTGAAAGACTGGATCTGCACGCAAACGTCCCACCCCGACCTCACCGTGGAGAACCACGGCTCCTTCCATCCGGGGTACCTCGCCTGTGGCGTCCTCCTGATGATGGGGCGCCTCGCCTTCACACTGACGGGCAAGACACCTCCCCCCCACTACCTGCACCGCGTCCACGATGCCTGGAAGGTGCTGAGGCGTTTCTTTCTCTACAACGGATTTACGGCCTACCCATCCGGCCAGGACTGGACCTACCACGAATCCGACATCAACTACCAGCACGCCGTCATGTTCGAGGAATTCGGCGACCGATTTGCAGGTCATATGCTGTGGCAGAACCTCGTGTATCTCGACGGGTCAATGCGGGACGCAGAAGACGGCCGATTCAACGCCCGAATGCCACACGCGGCTGGTGGTCGCTACTTCCAGTTCGAAACGGGCATCATGGGGCAGCTGGGCGCTCTCGTGATTGCCGGCATACCCGATGTCTCGCCGATATCCGTCGAGGAATTCAGACGCGAGCAGGTCGGAACTGAGACCTATCCCTATGTCTGGCTACAGGTTCGCCGCAGCAAGCAAGGCCTCTTCTCATTCGCCTGGCGATCCCTATCACACAACATAATGGGAATGGTCGTGCCGGCTGGCGGAGAGAACACGCTGGGATCGGACCAGGACGCCTTCGTCGGACGTTTCGAGATCAACGGCGAGCGTCTGAATCCCACGCCGCTCTTCCACACCGATCACACATCGGAAAAAGGCTTCACAACCACGGGCGCAATCGAGTACGCGGATGGTCGCATTCGACAATCGATCGCCGTCGTCGCGCTCGAAGACGGGGAAACTTCGCTCGTAATAGACTGGACAGTCGCGGATGTCGCGCTCTCGCTGAACGAGGGATTTGGCGTCTATATCATGAACGATTTCCTGAACGGCAACCGGGTCCCGATCTCCTTCGAAGGCGGTCGTCGCACCATACGAGGCGTCGGCGGACGAGCACGGATAATCGAAACTGGTTCGACCTGGATCAAGATCGCGGGATGTTTGGGGATCGAGACGTGTGGCGAGCAGCTTCTGTATGAAGATGCCGCGGAGAGAAATACGCCCGAGCGGTGGAAGAACTTGCTCCAGGATCGCGTATTCCTGCGTCCCGGAGCAAGCGGTAGAACCGTCCGGAACTTCGCGTGTGTCATACGCCAGGGGCGTGCCGGAACGCGCCGCATAGGCCATGGCGTGGAGAGACTGCAAACAGCCCAGGACGGGATCAGGGCCTATCGCTTCCGATCCCGCACCAGCGACGTGACCGCCGTTGCAAACTTCACAACAGTGTCCGAGTCCATAGAACTGGCGGACCGATCGGTCCAGATTCCAGCGATGGACACCGTGCTAATCGAAGATTGAATGAGGAGATCCGATGGCCGACGAGAAGACGATCAAGTTTATGACTTATAACCTGAAATATGCCAGTCCCACGTTTGAGCCGCCCTGGGAAGTGCGGCGCGATATGCAAGTGGCACTGATTCGCAAACACAATCCCGACATCATTGGTACCCAGGAAGGCTTGAAGGAGCAGATCGACTATCTGATGGATCATTTGCCCGAATACGTGGTCATCGGAGAAGGCCGAAAGGGAGGGGATGATGACGAGCATATGGCCATCTTCTTCAAGCGCGATAGATTCCGACTCAGGGAAATGGGCAGTTTTCAGCTATCGGAAACGCCGGAAGTCATCGGTAGCGGCCCTGCTAACAATCCTCGTATGGTCACATGGGCCCGCCTCGCGATCATCAACAGACCGGCAGATAGAGAAACGAGTCCCTACCCAATGGACTACAGGGGGCACTGGGAGAATACTCAGGAGATGTATGTCTTCAACACGCATCTGGCCCCAGGCGAGGGAATGGCTCTGGCAAGGCTGAATAGTGCAAGACTAATTGTCGAGCGGGTCCGTGCGCTCGACCGGTTTGGTGAATGGACCAGGCCGCGCCCTGTATTTCTGTTGGCAGATTTCAACGCAAGACCGGGGAGCGATGTCTATAAAACATTTGTCGGGGATAAAGGCTCGGCAGAGCCTGGCGTACTGAAAGACAGTATAGAAGGCGGCAACGGAATCGACTGGATTTTGTTCAGAGGGAACGTTGAAGTCCGTTCGTATGAGGTCGTGGACTACAATATTGACGGTGTTTATCCATCCGACCATAAACCGGTTCAGGTCGAATTTCAGATCCTTGATCATTAACAACCGATTAGTATTTCCTACAGGAGGTCCCCCATGCCCAGGCTCTTTGGCCGCAACTTCACTCGCCGCCAACTGCTCAACCGCGTCGGCGACAAGCACGGCGCCGACCTCATCGACGTATTCAACGCTTCGGGCCTGGGGTTTTCCGCATAGACCCGATCTGCCCGCCTGAAAAATAATTGGCAAATAAGTAAGTGGTTACTTGCTTCCATAATTCTATTTGGTTATTATATTGTGGCGGTTTACACTACAGTAACTTTTTTTGTTGTCATTTGGAAATTATCTTACACATGCTATATGTTCGCTTATTTCTTTTGATCTGGCCCGTGTTTGTTTTTGGGTGTTCGCCCAGGTCTGCAAATCTCACCCTTCCTTTTGAACCTCCCACAGCTTTTTCCAGTCATGCCTCACAGGCGCTTTCTGAACGGTGGTGGACCGCTTTTGGAGATGCGCGTATGGACAGCCTGGTCGATCGCGCATTGCAGTCCAATTTCAATTTGGAAACAGCGTGGCATCGGTTGCGAAGTGCACAGGCTGTTGTGGATCGCGAAGGGGCTGGCCGGTTTCCAACGCTGGAAGTATCCGGGCGCGGTGAGGTTCAACGTCCCGATTCTGAAAATAATGCACAGATCCGTTTGGGCATCACGTCCGAATACGAAATAGATCTGTGGGGGCAGATTCGTTCGGGTGTGGATGCCGCGCGTTATCGAATGCGGGCGACTGAGGCGGATTATCAGACTGCGGCATTGTCGCTTTCAGCAGAGGTCGTGCGTACTTATTTTCAGTTGATGGAAGCACAAAGTCAGCACGAACTTTTTGAGCATCAGATTGAGACCAACCAGCAAGTGCTGAGTCTGATTCGCGCGCGTTTTGGCAGTGGGCAGATTCGCAGTGTGGATATTTTGCGACAAAGGCAATTGATCGAATCCACACGCGAACAAAAAATCGTGACAGAATCCAGAATCGAGGTGTTAGAACACCAACTCGCTGTTCTGTCGGGCTATGCCCCTCAGGATGGAATTGCCTACACGCATCGCGCTTTGCCAGATCTGCCACCTCTGCCGGATACGGGTTTGCCCGTTGAATTGATTCAGCGACGTCCAGATGTCAAAAGGGCTTATAACCTGCTGCTGGCGGCGGATCGCGATGTGGCGGTTGCTATCAGCAATCGGTATCCGCGTTTGAGCCTGGCAGCATTGGCATCGGGTGATGATCGCGGTGGTCTGTTTAAAGATTGGGTGGGCAATCTGATAGGCAATCTTTTGCTACCCGTTATCGATGGTGGTGAACGGGGGGCAGAAATCAAGCACAATCAAGCCAACAAAAGCGCGCAACTGTCGGCTTATGGGCAGACGGTTTTGACGGCATTTGCCGAAGTGGAAAATGCATTGGTTCAAGAACAAAAACAGGTTGAACGCATCGCGAGTCTCGAAGCGCAGGTCGCTCTGGTGAGGCAGACGTATGATCAGTTAAGGCTGGAGTACTTAAATGGCATCAGCGATTATCTCGACGTGCTTACCGCGCTGACAAACGAACAGAGGCTCCGGCGAGCGTTGATCTCTGCGAAACTCGATTTGCTGGAATTCCGCATTGCGCTTTATCGGGCGCTCGCAGGTGGTTTTGAAATTGCTCGTAACAAATCATTATAAAAACGGATGGCATAACGTGGATAGCAAAAAAGGGCTGATTATTTGTTTTTGTATTTTGATTGTGGGTGCAGGTATTACTGCGCTGATTTTTATGACGGAGCCTACGGCGACGCGCGTTGCGGCGACTAAGAAAACCGCGATGCTCGTCGATGTGTTTGAGGTGCAACGCGGCACGTATCGCCCTGTGATTGTGGCGACAGGGACGGTTGAAGCAGAACAGGATATCATCCTGAGTCCACAAGTCGGTGGACGGGTACTTTCGCTGTCATCAACTTTTACGCCGGGTGGGTTTGTCAAAAAGGGTCAGGTACTGTTGCAGATTGATCCGGCAGATTATCAGAATGCACTTTTGGAAAAAAAGAGCGATCTGCGTCGTGCCACTGCTGATTTGAATATTGAGATGGGACGGCAGAATGTGGCGCAGAAAGATTATCAGATTCTGAATGAGACGCTGTCTGGTGAGCTTGAGGCGCTTGTGCTGCGCCAACCTCAGCTCAATGCAACTCGGGCACGGGTAGAAGCGGCGCAGGCGGCAGTGAATCAGGCTGAACTGGAATTGCAGAGAACAACCATTAAAGCGCCTTTTGACGCGCACATTTTAAGTCGCAATGCCAATGTGGGTTCTCTGGTTTCTCCACGCGATAATCTCGGGCGTCTGGTTGGTCTGGATACATACTGGGTGGTGACAACCGTTCCGCTTTCCAAAATTCCGTGGCTTTCTTTTCCCAGCAGCGAGGCAGAAAGGGGATCGTTGGTACAGATTCGCAATCGTGTGACCCAAAAAAAAGGTGCTTATCGCACAGGCTCTCTTCACAGACTCATTGGTGCTTTGGCAGAAAAGACGCGTATGGCGCGGGTACTGGTTTCTGTTTCTGATCCGCTTGCCCATCAGGATGGATCTGATCATCTGTCTCCATTGATGATTGGCGCATTTGTCGAGACGTATATTGAGGCCAACGAAATTCCCAATGTGGTGCGTCTGGCACGCGATTATATCCGGGCTGGCAATACGGTCTGGGTGATGAAAGACGGTCTGTTGCGGATTCGGTCTGTCGAGATCGTTTTTCAAGATGCCGACTATGCTTATATATCGGATGGGTTGCAGGATAAGGATCGGGTGGTTACGACCAATTTGTCTCGAGTGGCTGATGGTGCAGAATTGCGTGTGAAAAGCGTTGGAAAGGAAGATCCTAAAACCCTGGGAGGCACCCGGTGATGAATGAGACACAGGATACATTTGAAGAAGCACGAGGTCCGATTGCCTGGATGGCGCGCAATGCTATTGCGGCCAATCTGTTTATGGTCATCCTCGTTGGGGGCGGGATCTGGACGGCTTTTCATATCCAGAAGGAGGTCTATCCGCAGTATGAACTGGATATCGTCTCGGTCAGTGTGGGCTATCCGGGTGCGGCACCTGCGGAGGTAGAACAGGGGATTTTACAGCCGATAGAAGAAGCTGTGCGCGGTGTGCAGGGGATCATGGAAATGACGTCGCAGGCTCGCGAAGGGCGTGGGAGTGTGACCATCGAACTGGTGGCAGGCACCAACCGGGGGAAAGCCTTTCAGGATATTGATCAGGCAGTCAATCGGATTCGGACATTTCCCGATGATATAGAACAACCCGAAGTCAGCCTGAGGGCACAACAGCGCAATGTGATGGATATTGGGCTGTATGGCGATGTAGATATCGGTACGCTGAGAAGTCTGGCCGAACAGCTAAGGGATCGATTGCTGAGCGATCCGACCATTACACAGGTTGAGCTTGGCAATGTGCCAGAATACAGGACGCATATTGAAATTCCTCAGCACAGGTTGCGTGAATACGGTCTTACACTACGCGATGTGGCACGCGTGATTGTTGCGTCGAGTGAAGACATTCCTGCGGGTTCTGTGGAGACGGGTACGGGCGAAATTTTGTTGCGCATGAAAGAGCGCAAGCAGTGGGCCAATGAATATAGTCGTATTGTGATTATCCCTTCAGAAGGAGGCGGTGGGGTTACACTGGCGGACCTGGCAAAGATCACCGATGGCTTTGAAGAAGGCGGATTTCACGAACGGTTTAATCGGCAGCTTACAGTTGGTGTGGATATCTATCGGATTGGGAATCAATCGCCACTTGAGATTGCCGAGGCCGTTAAAAATATCATGGCAGATTTTGAGACCACCCTGCCGCCTGGTGTGAAGTATCGGATCGACAGCAACAGTGCAGAGGATTACAAAGATCGGTTGTTTTTGCTGATCGAAAACGGGGTGCTAGCTATTGTGATTGTTTTGCTTATTCTGGCGATGTTCCTCGAGTTTCGGCTTGCATTTTGGGTGATGATGGGGATGGCCATTTCTTTCATAGGCAGTCTGGTGTTTCTGCCTGCTATTGATGTAAGCATCAATATGGTTTCTATGTTTGCATTTTTGGTGGTGCTCGGCATTGTGGTGGATGATGCGATTGTTGTGGGTGAAAATGTGCATGAATATCGGGAACAAGGTATGGGTCCGATGCAGGCGGCCATTGCGGGTACACGCGATATTGCCAAGCCGGTTACGTTCAGCATTTTGACTACGATTGTGGCTTTTGTGCCGCTTTTATTTATGCCCGGCACCACGGGAAAATTCTGGTGGCCATTGCCTGCGGTTGTGATCACTGTGCTGGCCGTGTCTCTTTTGGAGGCGCTATTTATTTTGCCTGCGCATCTCGGGCACCTTTCAAAACGCGCTGTTTCCCCGGTAAATGGCACTGTGCATCGCTGGCAACGATCTATTGCCAGCCATTTCAATCGGTTTATCGACCAACACTATCGCAGGTTTCTGGATGTATGCATTCGGTATCGGTACGTTACGGTTGCATCTGCTGTTGCTTTGCTGGTGATGGTGGGCGGTTATGGATACAGCGATCATATGGGTATGATTATGATGCCCGAAGTTTCTGCCGATGAGATTGAGGCGGGTATCCGATTGCCTGTGGGGACCACGCGGGATCAAGCAGCGCGGGTTGCACATGATGTGACCGAATCGACCCATCACATGTTTGAAGCGCACAACCTTTATCGCGTGGCCGAAGGGATTAAAACCAATGTGCGCAGGGGGAGTTTTATCGATGTAGAAATTGTGATGAAACCGCCCGATGAACACGATATGACGACAGGAGAGATCATCTCACTATGGCGCGATAACATCGGGGATATTGATGGTGTCAATCAGATTACGTTTGAGGCCGAGAGTGGGCCGGGCGGCTGGCAACAGGATATCAGTGTCGATTTGAGCCATTCGGATATTGACGTGTTGGCCAAAGCCAGTCGAGCATTTTTAGAGCGCGCCGAAGGGTTTGAAGAGACGCACGATGTGAGTGACAATTACAATAAAGGCAAAGCGCAGTTTGATTTTGTATTGCGTCCGGAAGGCCGAAATTTGGGATTGACGCCGGTTGAGGTAGGGCGTCAGTTGCGCGATGCATTTTTCGGCGCACTGGCGATGCGTCAGTTGCGCGGTACAAATGAAATTGAAATGCGCGTGAAATTACCGATGGCAGAGCGAAAGGATATTCGCCATCTCGAAGAATTTGTTGTGCGTACACCTGATGGCACAGAAGCACCTTTGATGGATGTGGTAGATATTGAGCGCGGCGAAGCGTTTACAAGTATTAATCGGCGAGATGGTCGGCGCGTGGTGACGGTGAGTATGGATGTGGAACCCAAGCGAGCGATGACGCGCGTTATGGAAGCGATTAAAACCGATGTGTTGCCACAAATTCGCGCTGAGTATCCCGGATTAACCTGGACGTTTCAGGGGACGCAGGCTGAGATGCGCGAGTCAACGCAGGCACTATGGGGCGGGTTTGCCATGGCGATGGCCATTGTGTATATGTTACTCGCCATTGCATTTGGCAGCTATGTCCAGCCCTTGATTGTGATGGCGGCGATTCCGTTTGGAATTGTGGGCGCTGTGATCGGTCATATTTTGCTCGGTTATGATTTGTCGCTTATCAGTTTGATGGGGGTGATCGCCCTGTCGGGTGTTGTGGTAAATGACTCACTGATTATGATCGATTATGCAAATAAAAGGCGTGCCCATAGTTCGGCTTTTGAGGCGATTCATACTGCTGGGCTTCGGCGCTTCAAGCCTATTATTCTGACGACGTTGACAACGTTCGGTGGTTTGACACCGATTATTTTGGAGACATCCCGCCAGGCTTATTATCTCATTCCTATGGCAATCTCTCTCGGATTTGGTATTGTTTTCGCAACGTCTATAATTCTTTTGTTAGTGCCCTGTCTGTATATGATTCTGGAGGATATTATCTCTCTGGTCACAAATGCCCGGTACAGCTTGAGCCGTTCGACGGACGGATTTTAAAAAAACAGGAAGAACAAAGGAATGAGTCATGCAAGTCGGCCAATGGGACATGTTCGAATATCCATTCGCTGGCTTTTTAGGCCGAGAGTCTAACCACCCCAAAGACCCCGCCAGACAAGAAGCTTATATCCGCTACACAATCGCACGCCTGGCACCCTACTGGAATGTGCTGTTCATGGTAGGCGGCCCAGAACCCCACATGAAAAACGGTCGTTACCTCACACCCGAAGATGTGAACCGCATCGGTCGGTTCATTCGCGATAACGACCCATTCGATCATCTGGTATCGGTACACAACCCCACAGGCGATGATTATTTTCGACAAGAAGATTGGGTCTCTTACGTCATTCTGCAAGGCCCCAAAACGGTTGACAGAGAAAAGCTCTACAAAGATCACATTCGCAACAGCTATCCCGCCAAACCACTCTATGCACAAGAAACGCTTTGGCCGGGCAACGAATTGCACGGCAATCGCATCGGGCATGATTATACGCCTGACGACATTCGCAAAAATGCGTTTACCATGCTTTTCTCTGGGGCAACCATTAACTTTGCCGACATGGACGGGCTCTCATCTTCGGGTTTTAGTGGACGCCCAGACCTCGCACTCAAAAAGCAACCCATTCACGACATCATTCACCGTGTTTGGGACGCGTTTGAAACCTTCCCGTTCTACATTCTCAGCCCCAATCGGGATCTCGTGACCAACGGCTATTGCCTTGCCGATGCCGAAGCCCAACGCATCGTGGTCTATTTCCATACGCAGACCTCTTTCAACATCACCTGCGAAGGAACCTATCGCGCCGAATGGATCAATCCACAACACCCAACCGAGCGCAAAGAAATCGGCCTCGTCACATCAAAAGACCAGCTTCACACACCCAATGACTGCGATGACTGGATTCTCGATCTCATTCAAACCGGCGATTCCGTTGCCGACCAAATCCACCTATCCTGGTCAGACGAAAGTCGCCGTACAAGGATCTGATATGGGAAAAAAATCACCAATGGCAAATCTGTGGCATGATCCCCCTGGTCCTCAGTGGACAGCAAATTTTCCTCAGCCGACCGTCCTGACCCAAGAAACAGAACGGGTCTTACAGTTGTTTGCCAAACGACCGAAACTTGCGCAGATGTACAGCAATTGCCTGATGTTTACCGCAGGCAGAGCAACACTGCTTGAAGATGGTACAACGTTTATCGGTCAGGTGCCGATCAACCACCATCGGGACATGGCTATCGGGGTTATCCCGTACCTCCCTTTTGCAGCTAAAGATGAAAACCTTGCCCGTATGATTGCGGGTTTAATTCGCCGACAGGTCAGGTGCATGCTGCTCGATTCATACGCTCACAGTTTTAAACGTGAACCCAATCCGGAAGTCCGACGAGAGGGGGAAATCGCATTTGAGAATCCCTGGATCTGGCGGCGCAAGTATGAACTGGATGCCGTCTGCTATCCCATCTGGCTGGCAGCTAAATATTGGCAAGCCACTGGCCGGATCAATGTTTTTGACTTCTGGTTTCACGCAATAATCCGACGGCTGGTTGAACAGTGGAAGCTCGAACAGCGTCACACCGAACGTTCAGTTTACCGTTACCAATGCCCCAATAAGATTGAGTCATTGCCCAATGACGGCTTGGGTATGCCTGTTACCTATACCGGTATGAGCTGGTCTGGTTTCAGACCGAGTGATGACACCTGCAAATACGGTTACTATATTCCATCCAACATGTTTGCCTCTGTCACGCTCAGCCACATCGTTGAAATTGCCACCTCAATTTACAGTGACGAAAGCCTGGCCGATTATGCGGTAAACCTCAAAACAGAAATCGATGATGGGATTGCGCTCTATGCTACTGTTGAGCATCCGCGTCATGGCAAAATCTATTGTTATGAGACAGACGGTTTTGGACATTACGAGCTTGCAGATGAAGGTTATATCCCCAATCTGCTCTCTATGCCCTATTTCGGTTTCTGCGATAAGAACGATCCGGTTTACTGCAATACACGGAACTTCATTTTGAGCCATGATAACCCTTATTATGCCGAAGGATCTCTCGGTAAAGGGCTGGGGGGAATGCATTTTGGAAAGATAGGCTGGCTCTGGCCAATGGGGTTGGTCATGCAAGCCCTCACGACTTCAGACCATGACGAAATCCTCACTGTTGTTGATTATCTCGAAGCAACAGATGACAACACTGAGTATATGCTTGAGTGTGTCGATCCAAACGATTCCTCAAACAGGATTCCCCACAACTCTCCCACCCGTGGCTTCGGAACCGCAAATTCCCTTTTTGCCCAGCTAATTTACCAACTGTCTCGGGAAAAGTGGTTTATTGAATCGGTAACCTGAGCATAGCAGTGGAAAATTATTGCCTCTCTGCCTTTCAATCCACGCCTTACACCACTTGACCTGACCCCTAAAAGGCTATATATAATTCTTTTCTTTAGATCGGAGGATGCTGATGAACCCCGAAACCATGCTTGAGAAAGTGTGCCGTTCGCTGGATATTCTGGTCGCATTGGGAGCGATCTATGAGGGGTTATTCCCCTCGATTATTGATCGATCGACCCATCAGATGATGACGAAAATGCCGCCGGGGATTGCGGGACAGCGGGACGGCGATCGGTCACACTTGGGCAGCAATCTGATCCACGATCAGGCGGCGCTAAAGACAATGTACGCGCTTGCCGAGGCGCTGGACCGCCCGGATTATGCACAGGCGGCAGACCGGTATTTGCAGCGGTTTGCAACCCACTGTACGAATACAATAACGGGTATTTTTCCCTGGGGAGAACACGCGTACTGGCACCTATTGGAAGATCGGGTGGCAGACAGCTATCAGTTGCGGGAGGGAGCAATGCCCAGCAAGACGACACACGATCACCTGCGACAGGCACCGCTCTGGCTGTGGGAAAAACTGTATGCCTTCAATCCGCCATGCGTCGAGCGCTTTGCCGAGGGAATCAACGGACATTGGACCGAAGGAGAGCCACTGGAATACATTCGGCATGCATATATCGATGAGAAACGACCCTATGCCCGGGGGACGCGGTCCTGCGATTTCCCGAGGCATGGGGGATTTTACATTTTCGATTGGGCGTTTGCCCACTTGAAGACGGGTCGGACGGATTTTGTACAACAGATCGAAACCATGCTGGACTACTGGTGGGAGAAGCGAGACGACCTGGGCCTGCTACAGACGGAGAGCCGGTCGCCCGAGGACGATGTGGATTTTTATCAAATCAATGCGCCTGGACAGACGCTCTCCCTGGGGGTGAGCCTGCTTGAATCCGCCGAGTTGATTGCAGGTGCGTTACCAGATCTGGCCACCCGCATGAGAGAACGGGCGGCCGTTTATATCGACGGATTTTTAAAAGCTCCCCACGATCTGGAACGGGGTATCTATGTGAATTCCTTTCACCGGGGTTCCAACGAGGCGAAAGGGACGATGCCGGTTTGGGGCAGCGTATATGGAAACTGGCCCGCCTGTTATGCCGCACTATTTGCCCTGTGTGGCCATCGCATTCGGCCCTATCAAGGGCTTTTAGAGTGGACCCTCGCAGTTGGAAAGAGCTATTTGGAAACCGATTTCCCGGATGACATTGCCGTACCGGCGATGGATGCCGGATTAGGATTGGAGTTATTGGCAGATTTATATGATCTGACGGGAGAAACCAGGTGGCTGGACGGGGGCCTGGCCCTTGCCGAGAAGCTTGTGGCCATTTATATGGACGGCGATCTGCCGAGAGGTGCGTCGGGAATTGATTGGTACGAGTCGCAGATGGGACCGAGTTTTTTACAGCATGGATTGGCGCGGATTGCACTGATGGCCCGCGATGGTCTCCCCTGTATTTTGGAGGGGGATTATACGGCGAGGTAAAATGAGGAAAATAGATCATGGACAAAAACCAATGGCTGGATCCACAACCCTGGGAGCGAGACATTGATGCACCTTGTCTGTCCCTGGGCGCAGCCGGTCAATTTGACGACACCCACATTTTTGCTCCCTGTGTCGCTTTGGAAGACGGGCGCTATTACATGTGGTACAGCGGCTCGCGCGGCGAAGTAGATCTGCGGGTTTTTGCTCTGGGGCTGGCCACCAGCGACGACGGCCTGCATTTTACACGACACCCCGCCTCCCCGGTTTGCACCCTGGAGACCGACCACTCCATCCTCACCCCCACCCTGGTACGCCACCCGGACGGCTCCCTGAGACGCGAGGCGGGCAAGCTGCGTATGTTTTTTTCCTCGACCGATTTTCCTTCTGGCGACACACGCCACACCCTGCACGCCATGACCAGCGACGACGGACTCCGCTGGGAGACGCCCTCCCCTCCCCTATTAGAAAACGCCTACGCCCCCACCCTGTTTTGGGAAGACGACCACTACCGCCTGTGGTACACCGATGTGACCGCCGACCCCTGGACCATACGCGCTGCCACCAGCGACGACGGCTTTGAGTGGCAAGTCCATCCCCAGCCAGTGCTGGAATTGGATCAGGAATGGGAGTTCCAGCGCCTGGTCTATCCAACCGTTCTCAAAGAAGACGGTTATTATCTGATGTGGTACGGCAGCTATAGCAGCTATCCGCCCGAGGTCATGAAAACCTCCATCGGATTTGCCATCAGCGAAGACGGCTTCAACTGGACGAAAAGCCCTCGCAATCCGATCTTCGGCCCCGACCCTTCGCGGTCCTGGGAATCGCACTTTACCACCAGCCATTCGCTCTTGCGCCTAACCGACGGCTCCCTGCGCCTGTGGTACGCTTCGCGCACCAAACCACCTTTTGTACACAAGTATTACGCCATCGGCACCGCGCGATGGTCCGCTTAATGCTTTCGATAAATACACCCGATCAGGAGGTCATATCAAATGGCGCGAGAGCAACTCGAATTGCGCGCGGCAAGCGGCAACGAAAAACCGGTGTTCGGCATTTCGGAGTGGATGTGCTACTACGCCAACTACGACAAGCCGTGCCCGGGCCCCAAAGCACTGGACGAGTGCATCGACCTGCACCTGCAAGCGGGCTGCGACCATCTGGTTTGGAATCTGGGGCGTTCGGTGGTGGACTACTGGTCCGAGTTGCCCCATATCACGCGGATGTGCGAAAATGGCGACCAGGTCGGCGGCATCTCCTGGAGCTTCGTTCGCAAGGTAATGGACGAGGTGTGTCCGCTGCGGCATGCGCTGCCCAGACCGACCCGATCACGACCGGAGATCGGCATGGACTGGCACGCGCATATAGAGGGCCGACACAGCTTGCGGACGGAGGCGGGCAACGCCGCGCTCTAATGGACGGTCCAGCACGATTAGCATTGTGAAAGGAGAGATATATGGCACGATTCGTAAGAGTGGGGTCGATTCAGTTCAGTGCATTTGCCGATTTGCAGCGGGGTGAACCCGAGAGCATGGAAAAAGTACTGCGCATGACCCGAAACGACCTCAATTCATTGAAAGGATACAACCTGGACCTCGTGTTGACCTGTGAGCTGGTCGAAGGATACGGCCAGACCCTGGAAACGGCCGAGACCGTGGAACAGCCGGGTCCGTTTTTGTCAATGTACCGGGATTTCGCCAGGACCGAGTCATGCCATGTGGCCGGATCCATCAAGCTCCGCGAAGGCGACGATGTGTTCAATTCTATTGTGTATATCGGCCCTGATGGCTCAGTGATCGGTGCCTATCACAAGACGTTCCTGACGGATAACGAACGAAAACAAGGGCTGCGCTCGGGTGACGGCCCCAAAGTTTTCGACACCGCGATCGGTCGCCTTGGAGGGGTGGTTTGTTTCGACCAGAAATTCGAACAACTTCGGTTCGATTACCGGGACCTGAAACCGGACATCCTCACATTTCCCAGTGCCTATCACGGCGGATTCCTTCAGCAGCAATGGGCGTACGAATGCCAGTGCTACTATCTGACCGCGCTTCGGTTCTACGGAGGCGGGGTGATCAATCCCCTCGGCCAGCCCGTGAAACTAAACACCAACTATTCACGCACGATGTGCGCAACAATCAACCTGGACCGCGTGCTGGTCAAACGCAGCGGAAACTCCAGCAAGTTTCCGCTGATCGAGAAGAAATACCAGGATGAGGTCACAATCGACATACCGAGCTATATCGGGACCGCCTTGATCCACAGCAATTCGGATAAGCGCTCGGCCATAGACATTGCGAGAGAATTTGAGTTGGAACTGTTCGACGATTTCTTCGCCCGCAACATCCGGCAGAACGATGAGAACCGCCGTCCGAACGTCGGTTCGCTCGAAGCGGTTTATTCGGTCCGTTCGGCTGTATGAAGTACACATGAATAACCACGCATCGGAGAAAGGGTCGAATGGCAGATCCCATGAACAACACAAAAACACGTATCGCATCGGTCGCCATGCACAGCGCGATGGGCGACCCCACGACCAACCTCGACCGGATTGCCGAGTGGTCGAGAGAGGCTCACAGGCAAGGTGCCGCGTTTGCGCTCTTTCCCGAAGAGTGCATCACGGGCTCGATGAACAAATCGGACATTCCTCCCGAGGAGTCCCTGCGGATCGCAGAAGCAGCGGCCGAGAAATCAATTCCGTTCCTCGAATCGCTCTGCAGCGAACTCGACATGACCCTTGTCGTCGGTACCATCGAGCCAGCGGGCGAACGCTATCGCAACAGCGCCTACATCGTAGGGCCCAGCGGTTACCTCGCGACCTTCACCAAACTGCACATCCCGAATGAAACCGAGCGGGCCTGGTTCGAACCGGGGAGCCAACTCCCTATCGTGACATCGCAAGGCTGGACCTTCGGCGTGGGGATCTGCTACGACCTGAGGTTTCCGGAGATCTTCCGAACCGCCGCACAGGAGGGCGCGGACTTTTTCCTCCTCGCCGTAGGTGCAAGCGGCCGCGCTGACAACGTCACCCCTGACGGCGATCAGACCGAACAGGCAGCCGAACATCGACAGCTTGCCGCCCAGGTCTTGCCAGCAAGGGCAGTGGACAATGCGCTCTACATTTTCTACGCCAACCAGGCGGGAAAAAGCGGCAACGCCTGGTTTCCAGGGCTCGCCTTCGCGATCGATCCGAACGGCCAGTTCATCGACGAACACGCGCCAGTGGAAGGCATGATCGTGACCGAGGTCTCGAGAGATTTAATAGAGAAAGCGCGATCATCCGGTTGCTTCACAGCGAACGAGGCCAGGCCCGATCTTTATGCGTCACCTCAGATCGTGAGATGAGTAGCCGTGGAGCAGAAGTTAAAACCAAACACACAGCGAAGGAGAGAGCACCATGGCGCGAGATATTGAGATCACCCGCATTACCTCGACGAGTTTCGCCTACGAGATCGCCGATATGGAGTTGGAGGAGCAATTGGGCTTCGACACGGTCTATCGCAAGGGCGGCCGCCTGACTCTGGGGGGCGGCTTGCTGACCATAGAGACCAGCGTCGGCATCAGCGGCATTGCGTCCGGTGGCATCGATTCCCGCCCGGCGCAGTACTTGCTCGGCCGCAACCCGCTGGACCGCGAGATCATCTGGCACGACCTCAAGCGCTCGCGCCGCGGGCAGGACGGCACGCCGCCGGGCGCGGTAGATATCGCGCTGTGGGATTTCGCTGGCAAGCTCTACGACGCGCCGATCTACGAACTGTTGGGCGGGGGCTGGCGCAAGAAGCTACCGGCCTACGCCTCGACCTACCACGGCGATGAAAACGGCGGTTTGACGACGCCGGACGACTTTGCGCAATTCGCGTTGCGCTGCAAGGAGCAATACGGCTATCCAGCGTTTAAGATCCACGGCTGGGTCAACGGGCCGATCGATCGCGAGGTAGCGGCGGTATTAGCCATCCGCGAAGCGGTGGGCGACGATATGGATCTGTTGCTCGATCCGGCCGGGTGTTTTCCCACATTCGAGGACGTGCTCAAGGTGGGGCGCGCCTGCGACGAGGCGCGTTATATGTGGTATGAAGACCCGTTTAGGGGCGGCGGCTTTTCGCGCTTTGCCCACGCCAAGCTGCGCGAACTGATCAATACGCCGATGCTGATGGGCGAACACGTGCGTGGGCTTGAAGCCAAGGCCGATACGATTACTGCCGGCGCCACCGACTTCGTACGCGCCAACGCCCAGACCGACGGCGGCATCACCGGGGTAATGAAGATCGCTGCTATGGCCGAGGCACACGGGCTGGACGTGGAGTTGCATGGTGGCAATCTGGCGCACCGGCATATCATGGCGACCCTGCGCAACGCCAATTACTACGAATTGGGCCTGGTGCATCCCCTGGTGCCCGATACCAAGCCGGCGGTCTATCCAGAAAGACGCTGGCTCGACGAGTTGGATTCGGTCGATGAGAACGGCTGTGTCGAAGTGCCGGAGGGGCCGGGACTGGGGGTGGAGTTCGACCGGGACTGGATCGAAAACCACAAGACCGGGGAGATGGTCTATGAGTAGGGCTTTAGTTATGCGGTTGCCGTCCTGACCGCCAAAAGGAGCAGGTTATGAAAAAATTACTCGCAGTTCTTGGAGACGCTTACCACTGTCCGGCGCATCTGGTTACTGCGCTTGTGAGACCACTACAGGTGCGAGGGTATGATCCGACAATTGTATTTGACAACGCGGTGCCCTGGGACGATCTCTCATCTTTTGATATGGTGCTCATTAGCCGATATGCATTCGACGATGTACGAAATGCTCGTGAGTTGCAGTTTACTCTTCAGCAAGGGCATAAACACAAGTGGCTTTCTGAAGATGAGGAAACGCTCATTGAGGCATATGCACAAAATGGCGGCCGACTATTTCTTCACCACGATGCCGTTGCGTTTTATTCCGAAGGTGGCGGTATTCAGCGCGTCTCAAAGTCTCGTTTTCACAACCATCCAAAGCGAATCGATGTCGAAATCCGTCCGACGGGCGTATTACCCGAACTGACCGATGGTGTTGAACCCTATTGTGTTCAAGAAGAAGAGTACATTATGGACCTGGATGAATCGCAAACATCTGTATTTCTTGAGAGCTATTCTGTGACCAATGGACGGCATGTGCAAGGTTGGTGTCATGAGTATGGAAGTGGACGTGTGATGATGCTGGTGCCCGGGCACGATCAGGCTATTCTTATGCATCCAATGACTGCGAAGCTTATTGACAACGCAATTACATGGCTGATAGCATAGAGAGAATTTATGAAAAAGCACCGTGTTGCCCAACTCGGCCTTGGTGGCAGAGGCAAAATTTATGTGAAGCCATATCTCGATTCTGATCATTTTGACCTTGTTGGGGTGTGTGACCTCGACCGGACAAAACGCAATGAATGCGCGGATGGCCGCTTGATCGGCGTGCAGTTTCACCCGGAGCGGATGCCTAAGACGATTTGGGTAAAGCTATTTGATTACTTAGTGAAACGAGCGGCGGAATAGGGGCGTTGATTCAATGAAGCAGATTGTGCGACAACTGGACATCCTGCGGGAGTTGCAGGCGCGGCGTTACGGGATGAGTGTACGCGAACTGGCGGACGAGTACAACGTAGATAGGCGCACCATACAGCGCGATTTGGGTGACCTGCGCGAGGCCGGATTTATACTGCACGAAACACGGCGCGCCGATCAGCGCATCTACTACCAACTACAGAAGGACACCAAGCTGCCGCTAAACTTTCCGATTATGGAAATCGCGGCGATGATCTTTGCTGAGCAGGCGGGCATGGGGTTGGTGGGAACACCATTCGGCGAGCACCTGCGGTCGGCGATTCGCCGGCTGACCCAGGCCATGCCCCCGGAGATGCGGCAATTCATAGAGCGAGCCGCAGAGGCATACGTGCCGCTGGCGCGCGGGCACAAGCCTTATGAAGACGCCCGCGAAATACTCGAAAACCTACACGACGCCCTCCTGGAGCACCGCGTGTGTCGGGTGAGCTACCGCTCGCCATGGGCGGAGAGTGCCCAGCAGTACAACATCGAACCGCTGCGCCTCCTGCCGCACCGGGGTGGTCTATATGTAATCTCGCGGATGCCCTACTACGACCAGCTCATCACGCAGGCGGTGGACCGCTTTGAGTCGGTGGAAGTGACCGAGGAGGAGTTCGAGCCGCCGGATCACCTGTCGGTTGACGAGCAAGTAAGCAATGCGTTCGGCGTCTCGTTCGAGGAGCCGATGGACGTGGTGGTTCGGTTCACCGAGGAGCAGGCACCCTACATACGGGAGCGGCTCTGGCATCCGAGCCAGACACTGGAAGAGTTGGACGACGGGCGGGTGGTGTTGCGGCTACGGGCTGGGGGGTTTTACGAGATCAAGAGTTGGGTGTTGAGTTTTGGGGCAGCGGCTGAGGTGCTGGAGCCGGAGGAATTGCGGGCGGCGGTGCGGGAGGAGATGCGGGCGGCGTTGGGATTGGATGATGGGGGTGCGACGTGATCTGTCGCAGGGGTTTATTAATATCTTACGTGAGTGGGGAATAAGCAGAGGGGCAACAGCTCGACAGGCTGATTTTTCGAGTTCAATACTGAGCACGCGCTTTGATTTCCAGTTGATCGCCAAGCTAAAATCAACATGTCTTGGTTGACACAGGGAATGGTCGTATTTTTTGTGTGTAAATGCATACATTGCAACCGTATGCTACTAAGCGGAAGCACGACTCCAGTTAGAGGGCCGCTTAACCCGAACGCACGTTATTTTAAACACCTTCGCAGAGGGGCGAGGAGAAAACCATGAATTCACGTAAAGGAGACTATGATGAGGGAACTGACGCCTGAAGAAGAAAAATATCTGGTAAAATACTGCATGGAATCCAAGGAGAATACTAGGCTTGCGCTGGCAATCGGTCATATACAAGTACAACTACGGGCAAAAATTCTGTCTTCCTTTCTGAAGAAACTCGATAAGAATGTCAGGAAAAAACTCGAGGCGTGTGGCCGACTCCGGCAGTGGAAGACAAAGGTTATAGAAACGAAGGTTAGAAACGAATCTGATAGTACAAGGGAAGAGAACAGGTTTGAAAGTACTAGGGCGGAAAAAATTATCTACGTGATGACTATGAAGATCAAGAGATCAAAATATATCTCGGCTATTGGGAAGATATATTCGTGGGAACGCCTGCAGCAAACGAGGCTTGTCCAACGGCGGAGGATCTCTCTGACTATTTCCAGGATACGGGTCTGATCCTGAGATTCCGAGGATTCTTGGCGTTGGCAGTCCTATCTAAAAGACAGCCACAAATCCTTTGACGACCTGTGCACACTGCACGACGACGAACTCAGGCAAGAGAAGATCGAGCACTTTACATACATATTGGTGCTTTCTGCGAAGGCCATTTCGGAGTCACTGGAGGAGTGAAGGTGGCCAGCGAAATGAACCTTGAGCAAAAGACCCGGAGATTTTTTGAGGATGCCAAGCAAGGTCTTGATAGTTTGAAGAAAGCCCGCGATACAAGGCTCAGGCAAGAGATCTCGCGATTCTTCGAGGGTGCCCAGCAAGGTCTTAACGTTTTGAGGCCAGCCGTAATTGAACTTGACCGTCACCTTGCTCGACGTTTCAGCACTTTCAAGTATATCCATCTCGACGAAAACCGTATGTCCGACGTGCTGGCGGACCTGCTTAGACCCGATTCTGCTCATGGACAGAGAGACCTGTTCTTGGCCGCTCTCTTGAAGCATTTGCGGGACGACGAAGCGACGCAACTAGGTATGAAGCGGATTTTACCAGACGATTCTAACTGGTCGCATCCGCTAGTTTACAGAGAAGCGCCGACCACTCACATCGATAACCGGAAGCGGAGAATTGATATAGAGATCAGCATGAATGTTGACGGGAGATTAGTAGGGATTGCGATTGAGAACAAACCGGGTGAAGGGCATCCACCAGGTCAACTACACGCCTACGCCAAAAACCTAAATAGAAAGTACAAGGGGCAATATCTGTTGCTGTACTTGACCCCCGACGGAAAACCACCGCCCCCTGAGAGCCTTTCATCAGTGCGCCGAACCAAACTGGAAAAGGAAGGTCGCTTCGCCTGCGTGATCCTAGTGGACTGGGCACAGGGGTGGCTGCAGGAGGCCGAGAATCAAGTGAAGGCCAGCTACGTGCAACAGTTCGTTGGAGACTTCAGGCAAGTTCTTCTCCGGAAATATGCAGATACTGAGATAAATCCCAACTTGACTATATTTTCGTAGTAGCTGCAACATCTCTACCACTAAGTAGCCCTCTGACACCATACACGGCCTCCCTCTTTCTACCAATCCAGCGCTACAGGCGCGTCCCAAGCACCCTCCTACGCCGATCTTTCTCGACAAATTCTCTTAGACCATCCAGCACCTATTGCAAGACCCCTCTCTCGGTCCGATAGCCCTTGGCCGGAAAGGCGATTAGACGGACGATTTTGACGAAAATTGATCTTTTTATAAAAAATTTCTCCCGCGACGCGATCTGTCGCACCTCCTATGTAAGTTTCCTATAAACACTACTCCTGCCATACAATGCAGTATGCACACATTTTGCATTGTGAACAGTGAGTTAGAGATTTTGACGTTTCACTTCATCTGGAGGAAAGGACCATGCTCAACGCCTACGAACGACAGCTTGTTCTCTTTTATCTTTCCAACGCCGCCTCGCGCTTCCACAACACCTACCAACAGGAGGCCCTGGCCAGTTGGATGGCCGATAACCGCGACATCCTCGCGCTCGCTGACGAGAACGAAGTGCTGAGCGACCTGTGGGAGCATCGCGAAAAAAAATTGTCCGCTCGGGATTGG
Organism: Candidatus Latescibacterota bacterium; assembly: GCA_965205975.1. GTDB lineage: Bacteria > Latescibacterota > UBA2968 > UBA2968 > UBA2968 > VXRD01. The sequence goes on along the minus strand of OZ242195.1, from coordinate 765,044 downwards.
AAGGTCCTGCGGGAGATTATTAAAAAAGAGTACGCAGCCGCCCGCAAAAAGGCGCGAAAAGACCGCATGGCGCGACAACTCCAGCGGCTTGGGCGGGAAATGGACCTCGCACCCGCCGACCTCGCGCTCATAGAAATTTGGGCCCGCTGCGAAACCCAGCCGATCTTTACGGATCTGAGCGATTCTTTGGAATCTGGCCGTCGCTACCATCACAGACATCGCTTCTTCAACACCATGCACCCCGTCCTACCCTGCCTGCTCGGCCTATCGGACAGCGCATTCCGCGCCCGCTTCGCGGCCAATGCACCGCTCGTGAAGTCCGGGCTTATGTTCGTGGAACAAGATGGCGATATCGAAGTCGTCAGGCGATTGCTCCGGCTATTTTCCGCCCCAGAGACCCGCACCTGCGACGTGTGTAGCCTGTTGCTCGACGCGGCGCCCCCAAGCGAGCTAAAGTGGTCGGACTTCGACCACGTAGCAGAGAAACGCGACCACATCGAAAAATTGGTCAAAGGCGCACTCACCGCTGGCAAAGCGGGTGTAAACATCTTGGTGTACGGCCCACCGGGCACCGGCAAAACCGAGTTTTGCAAGACGCTGGCCGCCCAGATAGAGGTCAATCTCTACAGCGTCGGCGAAGAGGACGAGCGAGGCTGCGATCCCAACCGGCGCGAACGGCTACAAGAACTCCGGCTCGCTCAACACCTCCTCGCGCCAAGCCGCAAGTCCATCCTACTCTTCGACGAAATGGAGGACCTGCTTTCGGACCCAGCGGGTTGGTTCCCATTCGCGTCGTTCGGTCGCCTCCGCTCCAACAGCTCCAAAGTGTTCCTAAACCGGCTGCTCGAACGCGCACCGGTTCCCACGCTGTGGACCTCAAACTCCGCTCGAGAGACCGACCATGCCCTCCTGCGCCGCATGAGCTTTGCCCTAGAGTTGCGCCAACCACCGCCCAAAGTGCGGGCGCGCATCTGGCAGCGAGAGTTAGCGCGTCACCACATCGACGCAACCGCAGAAGACGCCCAAACCCTGGCCCAAGAATTCGACGTGACCCCAGGCGTGGCGTCCAGTGCCATTGCGTCCGCGAGTCTCTGCGGCGGCGACCTCGCCACCGTGCGCCTCGGCATCCGTAGCCTGTCCCAAGTGATTAATGGCGAGAAGCCCCCCGCAAATCAGGGGCCTCCCGAAAAATTCGACCTCGCCTTAGTCCGAGCCGACATTGACCCGGTCAGCTTCGCAGATCGCATCGCAAAAAGCGGCGGCAAGCATTTTTCCCTCTGTCTGCAAGGTCCACCCGGCACCGGCAAGAGTGCATTCGTCCGCTACCTATCCGAACGACTCGGCCTCCAAGTCACCCAAAAGCGGGCTTCCGACCTGATGTCGATGTGGGTCGGCCAAACCGAACAGCGAATCGCGGACGCCTTTGCCGAGGCCCGCGCCGAAGGCACCATCCTCGTCTTCGACGAAGCCGACTCCCTGCTCGCCGCCCGCCGAGATGCCGTGCGCTCTTGGGAGGTCAGCCAAGTCAACGAAATGCTGACGTGGATGGAGAGCCACCCCCTGCCGTTCGCATGTACGACCAACTTCGGCGAAAACCTCGACCCGGCCACCCTGCGCCGCTTCACCTTCAAGATCGCGCTCGATTATCTCACCCCCGACCAGTCGCAAGCGGCGTTCCGCACCTATTTCGCGCTCGAAGCTCCACCCGAAATCGGAGACCTCGCCACCCTGACCCCCGGCGATTTCGCCGTAGTCCGCCGAAAAGCCGAAATCCTCGGCCACCTGCAAGACGCGGAGGCACTCGCCGAATTGTTGTGCGCCGAGTGCGAGGCCAAGCCGAACTATTCGCGCAAGACGGGCTTTTGATTATGGATAAGGAGGACTTCTTCGAGGCTCTCGGCCAGTGTATCTTCCACTATGCGTTCCACTTCAAATGGGATATATTCTTTTGTGCAGCGTAGTCTGGCGTGTATCCATCAAATCAGGAAGGATTATTACCCGATTTGGGGATGAAATTCGCATGCGCGGTGGGATCGACATCTCATTCTACACCCATCAAAAGGAGCGTTACAATATGGATCGACGCGCAGCTTTAAAAGCATTGGGAATAGGAGTATCTGGAATGATAGCAAGTCCTTTTATATGGGCCGAAGATGCCAAACGTCCAAACATTGTGGTGATTTTGTCAGACGACCAGGGCTTTGGAGATGTGAGTTACCAGGCACATCCCCCAGAAGTCCATACACCGCATATCGACGCACTGGCCAACTCGGGCATTCGAATGACAAATGGATATGCCAGTGCCTTTGTATGTGCGCCCACCAGAGCGGGTTTGATGACCGGTCGATACCAACAGCGCTTTGGTTTTTATACGGCCAGTGACTCACGCGCCGGTATGCCGGTTGATGAAATTACACTTGCAGATCTACTCAAAAAAGCGGGATACAGGACGGGGGTATTTGGAAAATGGCATTTGGGTTTGACGCCTGAATATCATCCAAACAACCGCGGATTTGATGAATTTTACGGATTTTTAGGGCATGGAGGGCACGACTATTTTGATTTGAATTATAAAGAGGACAGAGCCCATAATGCGATCTATCGAAATAACGAGATTATCAATGATATCGGGTACTTGACCGATAATCTGGCGCGAGAGGCTGTTGGCTTCATTGAACGAAACAAAAACGACCCATTCTTCCTTTATCTTCCTTTTAATGCCGTGCATGCGCCATTGCAAGCTCCCGAAGAGGATATCAAACAATTTAATACAGGAGACTCCAAACGCGATATCTTGATGGGCATGCTCAAAAGAATGGATATCGCTGTTGGCGATGTGGTGGCAGCACTCAAGACCAGTGGCGTGTGGGAAAATACACTCATCTTTTATTTTTCAGATAATGGTGGTGCAAGAGCCACAAATGCAAACAATATGCCCCTGCGCGGTTACAAGCAAAATGTCTATGAGGGAGGGCTACGCGTGCCGTTTCTCGTGTCCTGGCCAGGGCATTTGGAAGCAGGTGGTGTGTGTGATGAACCGGTTATTTGTATGGATATTTTGCCGACTGTCTGTGCCGCTGTTGGCATTCCATTGCCCGAAGACCGTATCTACGATGGCAAAAATATGTTGCCAGTCTTGCAAGGTAAAACAGAAGGGGCATTGCACGATGCGTTGTATTGGGATGGCGATTCGGGAACCTGGGCGATTCGAGAAGGGAAATGGAAGCTTACATTTAGCAGGTCTAAGAAGCTGGAATTGTACGATCTGGATGCAGATATAGGTGAGAAAAACGATCTGGCAAACCAACAACCGGAAATTGTTCAGCGACTACAAAAAAAATTCAAGGCATGGAGAAGCCAGATGGCACCGAGGATTAGAAGACCTCGGAGAAATAGAAACAGACCTGCACAACAGAATTAGGAGCAAATAATGACAGATGAGCAGAAGAAGCAGTTTCGCGAAGAAGGGTATTTGCTGGCGTCGGGTTTGATTTCTGAGGATGTAGCTCGCAAGGGTGAAGACGCGATGTGGGCGGCTCTGGGAATGGACCGTGACGATCCTGAAACCTGGGACCGCGTGTCAGCGCATGCGATTAGTCAACGGCATCGCGCATTGCCGGAAAATCGTAGATTGGGCGCGCCGGATATCTTAGCGTGTTATACGGATGATATTTTGACCGTACTTTCTGAATTGACGGGTGTGGGACGTGAGGAGATCCACGCACCGAAGGATATTCTGACGCAGAACACGTTTCCGACGGAAGGGGAATGGAGCCACCAGAAACCTCACTTCGATGGCGGAACCAACCGGGAGAAGTTTAATGTGACGTTTCCGATTCCAATCAGTGTGCATTCAATTTTGTATTTGAGTGATACAGAATCGCATGGAGGTTGCACGTTTGGATGGCCGGGTTCACATAAAAAGATGCGGGGTCTTGCAGAGAGCAATCCAGAGAAGTATCCCTATCTGTGGGACGTGAATTCGGATATGCATAAGGTGGATATTGGCGAAGGTGTGGAAGTGGTGGCGAAGCGTGGAGACATTCTGTTTTACCAAAACTTTTTTGTACACGCGGGAAGCAAGAACGTGAATGAGTATCCACGGCTTGCCTGTCGCAATACGTGGCGATGGGATGTGTAATCAGACAGCCGAACATCGACAGATTGCCCAACTCACGGAGAAACGAAAATGAGAGATCTATTTTCACTGGCGGGAAAAACCGCACTGGTGACTGGTGGTTCGACCGGCATCGGAGCGATGATCGCCGAAGGCTTTGTCAATTTTGGGGCGAAGGTTTACATTGTCGCGCGCAGAGAAGACGTTCTAAAAAAGAAGCAGGCGGAACTTGCACAAATCGGCTCCTGCGAGTACATAGCAGCCGATGTAAGTTCAGTCTCCGGAATCAAGGCGCTGGCAAAGGCTTACGGTGAACGAGAACAGTCGCTCGATATTTTGGTCAACAACGCTGGAATCAGCGATGGTCGCAGGGAGATCGAGGATGTGACGGAGGAAACATGGGACGCGGTGATGGATCTCAATCTAAAAAGCATCTTTTTTATGACCCAGGCATTTCTGCCATTCCTGCGCGTGGGGGCTTCGCCAGAAACACCACGCAATGTGATCAATATCGCGTCTATCGACGGCTGTGGTAAACTCAACACAGCTTACAATTATGCCTATGGAGCCAGCAAAGCAGGTGTGATCCATTTGGGCCGACACCTGGGTGATAGTTTGGCCTGGGAAGGGATTCAAGTCAATACCATCTCCCCTGGTGATTTTCCCAGCGATTTGAATAAGGTGGCCCGGGATCACACAGACGCGATGAAGAAGAGCATTCCGGGCAAGCGGGTTGGGGAGAAAGAAAACGTCGCAGGCATGGCCATCTTTCTCGCTTCGCAAGCCGGCAATTTCAGTGTAGGCTCCAATCTCGTTGTTGACGGCGGAGAGAGCGTACGAGGCATCCAGCGGGCATTTTTTGCCAGCGTTTGGCCCGATTGGGTTAAACTGGACAGGTAGTCGGGCATATCTGAAAGGAGTACACAGTGGCAACTTATCAATACCGCGTGGTCGAAGGGTGGGGGCGAGGCCCTGAAGGGAAAGAGATGGGTGGGGTCGTACCCGATGTGGCAGTTGACTCGCAGGATCGCGTTTATGTCACCCTGCGAGAGCCTGCGGGTATTCTGGTTTACGATTCGGAAGGTCGCTTTCTCGGTGCATGGGGTGATGATGTGCTCTCAAATCCGCACAATATCTGGATTGATCCGGCGGATCGGATTTATTGTGCGGATGTTGACGATCATACGGTGCGTATCTTCAGCACGGATGGAGAAGTGCTTCAGACCCTGGGTATGCCAGGCCAGACAGGTTCACCGGGCGAACCGTTCAACAGGCCAACCAAGGCAATGGCCACGCCCTCAGGTGAGATTTTTGTTTCGGATGGATACGGCCAGCACCGGGTACATCGTTTTTCAGCGAACGGCGATCGGATTCTTTCCTGGGGCGAGGAAGGCACGGGACCCGGCCAGTTTGCCCTGCCACACGATTTGTGCATTGACCCACGCGATCGTGTGCTTGTAAGTGACCGGGAAAACCACCGTATTCAGCTTTTCGATTTTGATGGGAACTTTCTGGAGGAGTGGACAGATATCCAATCTCCAAATAACATTCACATCGATGCAGATCATATTGTCTATATTGCCGAATCGCCCCAGCGCGTCAGCATTTTTGACCTGGATGGTGCTCTGCTGGCAAGATGGGGCGAGGAAGGCTCAGATCCCGGGCAGTTTATCGATCCCGCGCACGGCATCTGTGTTGATAGTCGCGGTGATATTTACGTCACCGAAGTGCCCCGCCAACCCAACCGACTGCAAAAATTCGCACGAATTTGAGAAAGCGTCCAGCATTTCTCAAATGGAGATGAGTAGCCGTGGAAATCACCGTCACACCGGAAGAGTGCGCAGCCGAATCGCTTACCGACGCGCACCTGAAACAGGCCCTCAATGCCATTCGAACGGAAGGCTACATCATCCTCAATGCAGTGGTCGCGCACGAACACCTCGATCTTCTCTGTGAGCGGATGACCGAAGACATAGAGAAGATCCTGAATGCCCCTGCGCCACCCCATAACTTCGTCTGGGGAAACGTCCAGCAAGACCCGCCCCCCTTCCCCCCGTACGTCTTTCGCGACGTTATGGCGAACCCCTATGTGGTCCAGATCTCCAAATCCCTGCTCGGCGAAGGGATCTTCAACAATCGCTATACCGGCAACACCAACTTGCCGGGCAGCGAACGCCAGCCGGTACATGTCGATTCGGGACAACTCTGGCCGAACCTGGATGTCGCGCACCCGCCGTCCAAAGTCATTGTCAATATTGCCCTGGACGAAGTGACCGAAGTCAACGGGAGTATCGAACTCTGGCCCGGCTCCCATCTGGAAACACAAAAGGTGGTTGGAGATGATATCAAGGTCGCAGAACACCTGCAGGAAGCACGCCGGAAAGTGGCACCGCCGATTCGGGGAAATACAAAAAAGGGAAGCATCCTGATCCGCGATCCCCGGCTCTGGCACCGGGGAATGCCAAATCTCTCCGACCAAACGCGGTTCATGATCGCAGCGATCTACTCATGCCACTGGATGCGTCGTCCTCCCCCTCTCCGGTTCAATACCGGCTGTGAAACCGCCTTTGCAGAAAGCGACCTGGACCCGAACATAATTTTTGTAGATGAACCGATAGACTACCTCTTCAGAAACCGGCCCTACGATTACAATATAAAAAGGAATACGTATGAGTAAATTTGCTCATTTCGATGGCTTTACATACGCAACTGCGGTGGCTTTCGAGGAGGGTGTTACGCGGAGAGATCCAAGCCCGGTGATTTAGATATATGTAATGGTTCAGCGTTAAATGGAATTTTCGCAGGAGAAAATCAATGAATAACCCCAATGTTGTACTCTTTATGGTCGACCAACTATCGGCCAAATGGATAGAAAAGTCTGAGGAAGGCGTGTGTGATCTGCCAAATATCCGTGGTTTAAAAACACGCGGTGTAACTTTTGCACAAGCCTTCGCCAACAACCCTGTATGTATGGCATCACGCGCGACGTTTGCGACAGGTTTAACAACACGAGGTCATGGTGTGTTGGAAAATGGGTACCAGTTAGACCCCGAATTGCCGACCTTTATGCAGATGCTTCAAAAAGGCGGCTGGCGCACCGGTGCCTTTGGCAAGGTCCATTTTCAACCCCATTATCGCGGCCTCTATCCAGATTACAAGCCTTATGGGTTCGACGAGACGCACATCACAGAGGATTCGAGAGGCGGCGAGTGGTTGGACTGGGTCGAAGAAAATCACCCCGAACACTACGAGGCGGTGCTGGCCACAATCTGGCCAACTCAGATCCCAGAATTTGCTGCATACGGTCGAGGTCAACGGGACCTGCGCACCCGGATTGAGAATATTCGCAAAGACTTTCAATGGGCCACAGACGAACACCCTCGCAATACGTTTGGCGCTTCAACCTTACCGTTTCCCCAGGAGGTCTGTCAGACAAACTGGATTACGATGCACGCGCTGAACTTTATCCACAATATGGATGCTGATCAGCCGTTTTTTGCACAAATCAGCTATGTACAACCACACGGTCCTTTTCATGTACCGGCAGAGTATTTATCTCGTGTCAACATCGACAAAATACCAGAACCAGTACCAGCAGAATGGGTAGATGATCCGCACGCCCCCAAAGAACTGTCACGGCGTAAGCCTATGACGGGCGATTGGGAATATGCTCGGCATTGTTACTTTGCTGATCTGTGTCACCTGGATGAACAATTGGGCCGTGTTCTGGAAGCCCTCGAAACCACCAACCGTCTCGACAACACGTACATCATATTCCTCTCAGATCACGGCGAGATGTGCTTTGATCATGGCTTCAAGTCCAAGGAAGAAAAACACTATGATACGTGTATTCGGGTTCCTTTGATCATTTCAGGACCCGGATTATCGACTGGGCTAACATGTGATGCCATTGTGCAACACGAAGATATTTGCCCGACCATCCTGGATGCCACTGGACAACACATGCCACATGTGCCCCAAAAGGCAAATCACCCCATAATTAAAGCCGGGGAATTTCCGATACTACCAGGCCGGTCCCTGTTGCCGCTGTGTGCTACCGGTGCGCCAGAAGATTGGCGAACGGCTGCTTATTGTGAAAGCTACAATCACATTAACTCAATACATTTCGGTCAATGGGCACGCACAGTGCGCACGGATCAATATCGGTACACCTACTATCCCGATGGTTATGGTGAGCAACTCTTTGACTTACTCAAAGATCCGGATGAACAACATAATCTCGTAGCCGATCCCGCCTTTGCGGAGACCAGGATACATTTACGAGACCGACTGCTGGATTTAATTATCGAACAAGACTACCCCAAAACACGTCGAGAACTCTTTGCCTTAGGAGTACATTAGTGTAATATCAGGTTTTTTTTCGATATACAGTGATCTCTTCTCACGATTTTCCCCGGAGCTTTTCTATGCAAGTTTATAACGTTGGTGTTATCGGCTGTGGCAGGATTGCGAGTTTACTGGAGCAAGAAACACATCGCGGAACGCCGAACACTCATGCGGGTTGTTACAATCACTGTGATCGAACCCGTATTGTCGCAGCAGCAGATCGGGACGATGAACGCCGACAGAGTTTTGGAGGCAAATGGGATGTTCCGGGTCTGTACACAGATTGGCGGGAAATGCTGGATACTGAGAAGCTGGATATCGTGAGTGTTTGCACCTATCCCATTCCGCATCGGGATATCGTCGTTGCCGCGGCTCAGTCAGGCGTAAAAGCCATATTCTGTGAAAAGGCGATGGCGACTACATTGCGAGAGGCAGACGAAATGATTGATGCTTGCCGGAAAAACAATGTAAAGCTGAGCATTAACCACACGCGCCGATGGGATTGGCAATTTCGCCAAATCAAGGCGCTAATCAATCAGGAAGTAATCGGCTCCCTTCAGGCGATGACGCTCCAGTACAGCGCCGGGCTTGCCAACAACGGAACCCACTATTTTGACATGCTGCGCTTCTTTGCAGGCGATGTCGCGTGGGCAACCGGTCACCTATTGGATCCAGATGCGCTGGATCCCCGTGGCGTCGGATACTTTCATTTTAAGAATGGCGTACAATGCATTGTAAATGGATCTACCGGAGCGAGCGCCCAGCACCTATTTGAATTGTTGGGATCCAGGGGGCGGATAACGGTGGCCAATACACGGCAGTTCAAGCTCTTCGTCAAAAATAAAGAGGAAAAATTCCCCGAAATACCAGAGGAACACAAGCTGAATACAACGAACGTAGGCCGATGTGTGATCCCGTTGTCAGTAGAGGAGATTGCAGAAAGCCTCGACCGCGATCAGGACACAATATCCACTGGAGAAGATGGACGGGCTGCGCTGGAAATGGTGCTTTCTCTTCACGAATCGGAGCGGTTGGGCAACGCCCGGGTGGATTTCCCCATGACAAATCTGGATCTCCAGGTCCTGGTGAGAAACGAAGCGTTCATGAGCGACGCAGTACCACAATAATCGAAAATCAGTCCCCTACCCCACCGATCAACGCCTTCATATTGGCAAAGTTGATACGCATCGCTTCTTCCGCCGATCCGCTTTCCGGCTTGAAGTGGGTGGCGATGGATATCACCGCGTCGATCTGATGATCGCGCAGGTTCCGCAGTACCGTCGGAAAATCCACGTCCCCTTCGCCGATGGGACAGTATTCAAACTCGCATTTCAGACCGTCTATGACTTGCAGATCTTTTATGTGGAGCGTATGAAGATACGGACGGACATTCTGAAATCCGCGGGTGGCGGTGTCCGATTCGCCGCAATTCATGGTATCCGCCGGCCCCCAGACCGTTTTCAGGCGAGGTGAACCGACCGCCTCGATCACCTGCCGCATGTGTTCCGTGGTATTCGTGTAATTCCACGGCATCATGCACAGCGGCAGATCCACATTGTAGCGGTCAGCGTCTTCGGCCAGCAGCGTAAACGCCCGGACCAGTTTGTCCATGTCCAGATCAGAAATGACGCCGCCGCGGGTCATCCATCGCATGGGCCAGGTCGGCTTACCGGCGGTATATTCACCCGGCCAGGCAAATGTAAATGTGGCCACTGCCGGAATTTTGAGCCGGGCGGCCATCTTCATGGCGGCGTTCAATTCCTCTCGGGCTTCCCGGAATTCGGGGTGTTCGGCCATATCGTCCAGATCCAGATCGCTGAGATGCACGGTTTTAAACTTACGGCCTCCGCAGAGCAGGAAAATATCCGTTTGATGCTGCTCCGCACATGCGCCGATGCGGTCTATATCCGCGTCGGTCATGGCTTCGAACGGAAGATCGCCCGCCGAAGGCGCGTACCAGATGCGATCCGCGCCGATCTCTTTCGCTTTGGGAAATGCCCGGTCATAGGGCAGTCTCAGTTCGGTCGTAAACATGGCAAGTTTAAATGTGTAATCGGACATGAGCATAATCCTGTAGTCAGAATGAAGGGTGACATCGAATTTTAGAGAGATGGGCAGTAATCCAGGGTATCTGACACCGGCAGGCCGAGGTGATCGGGAACCGGGAGATCTGCTGGCTCCAGGTCAGGAGGATCCAGAGGGCAATCGAGGTAGGCAATGCGCTGGGTTCTGTAGAATCCGCCTCTCGGGTTGATGTACTCCCACACGATTTCACCTTCCCAGGTCACTTCGAAGATCCGTCCCTTGTCCGTGTCCAGACTCAGCGTATTCCCATTTGGGAGACGCTGTACACCGCCGGTAACAATGCTCAGGAATTTGCTGGCCTGAGGCCCCGCAGCATATTCCCATACGACTTCTCCACTCACGGGATTGATTTCTACAAGCCGGGTGTAGAAACGATTAATCGGAGGATAACCCGTACCGCCTCCATTGTCGTAGATCAGGATATTTCCGTTGTGCAACATTTTGGGATCGTGTGGGCCTACCAGGTATTGATTCTGTCTTTCGGTCCCGTTCAACCACATGGTTTCCATCTGATCCAAATAGCCCCACTTCCAGACGATGCTTCCAGTCGATTTCTCGATAATGAATATCTGATTTCCATTTCTGGAACAGCTGAGAATATTTCCCGGCTTGAATCTCGTGCCGCCCTGATCATATAGGGGATTGTCGGGAAGTGTGTGAAGCGTGTTCAGATGGAGCCAGTCCCCTTCCTGTCCGGGCTGTTGCCCCCCGCCAGTTTCAAATATGATCTGCCTCGCACGATCGCTGAACCCGAATTCTTCCAAGTGGTGATGCCCCCACCATTCCCAGACGATCTCGCCCTCCGAAGTTATTTCCATGATGTGATCGTCTTTGAGTGTGACGCGCGATACCTGAGGGGCATCGATGCGATCCGCGACCATAGCGAGATAGGTGTGTTCAGAAGTCTTCTGGATGTCGTGATGGAAACCCGTTGGGCGCGCATCCTTGCGGAAGTCTGAGGACAGAGACCAGACAATATTTCCATCCCAGTCCTGTTCGGTGATGGAGGCCCCATTGCTGATATAGTGGCCGTTTGCAACGCGTTCAAATAGCTGAGAGCCGCGCTGCGTCGCCGGGTTTCCGTAGAACTCGTGAACCACCTGACCCTTCATGTCTATCAAGTGCCATCGATCGACCTGTTCAGCCGAGATACCACGCACGGGATCCCAGGGTCCTCGCCCGTGAACGAGCGTGTACCCATTATAACATCGGTCGGGGTGATAGACGGTAACACCTGTTGGCCAGTCCAGAACAGAGCGATTCATTTCAATTCCTTTTATGTTAGACTAATAGGTCCCCTGGATACAACTCACCTCGCCAGGCTCATGTCCCCAGTAAATGACGAAGAGACGACCGGGCTCGTACTCGATAGTCGCCGCTCGCTACACAAGATTGTTCCGTTCTGCCCAGATTCGAATGGCCTCGGAACCCGGGTATTCAGCATCCAATCCGAGTTGCTCAATCTGTTTATTGCCGTGCCACGCCTGCCAATCGCCTACTTCCCTGCCGACATCGCGCCAGGAATCGCCCGTTTTTTTCATCGCATCTACAAGAAGCCCATCCAGTTCCGACACGACCGCGCCATTCTCTTCGACCAGGTTGTTCTGTTCATAGGGATCGTTTTCAAGATCGAAACACACCCATGGTCCTTCCTCCATTCGCGCGTAATTGTACTTCGCTGTGCGAATCCCGCGCCAGCCGGGCCACGGAATGAAGCTGTGATGCATCGCCATATAGGCGTACTCTTGCTGGTGCCCATTGGAATCGCTGCCGAGGATGACGCCGGACAGATCGGCCCCGTCCAACCTTGATGGCACATTGATCCCTGCGAGTCCACATAGCGTGGGAAAAATGTCTGGCGTGCCAAACGGCATGTCCAGTGTGGCGTTGGCTTCAATCTTGCCTGGCCATCGAATCAAAAAAGGAACCTGGGTGGATTCGCGATGAGGCCATCGTTTGCCTCGCCAGCCCTGGCTGTTTAGCATTTCACCGTGATCCGAGGTGTACACCACAATGGTGTTTTCCGCCTGACCACTGTCTTCCAGGGCCTGCATCAAGCGTTCCCACTCAGTATCCAGGCCCGTTACGAGACCGTAATAATGCGCATAATGGTCCTGAAAACGATTGAACGCCTCTGCATCTACGGTCTTCACATTGGGATGAAACTTCAGGTCCCGTCCCCGATATTTTTCGAGATATACCTCTGGAGATACCAGTGGGGGATGAGGGGGATACCATGAAAGAAACAGGCACCAGGGCGCCCCACCGCCCTGTCCTCGAATGAACTCAATGGCCCTGTTGGCCTCGATCTGCGGCTTGTCGAACCCTTCTCCAACCACAGTCTCAGTGCTGTTCACCGCATAGTTTCGATTGGGACTCGCGTGACTCGATACCAGAGGTACAAACCATTCTTCGTCGAATCCCAGACGCATCGGATGACCCGAATCGAGTTGTACATCTCCTAAATGCCATTTGCCGATATAACCACAGCGGTACCCTGCGTTTTTGAAAGCCTTGCCGATGTGGGCATATTCACTTAGATCCGGATGATACCCGTTGGTCGTTATCCCCATGCGATGGCCGTGTAATCCCGTCATCAATATGGCCCTGTAGGGGCAACAAAGCGGGGTCGTTGACACGGCACTTTCCAATTTCATTCCCTGCCTGGCGAATGCGTCGAAGTGCGGTGTCTCCAGATCTTCATCGCCGTAGTAGCACCCCATTGCCGATGCACGCTGCTGGTCGGAAAACACAAACAGGATGTTGGGCTGTTGAGCCGGTTGTGGCATAGACGTCTCTCCTATACTCGGTGCTGATGATTAGACCCATTTTGTATCTTGCAATGATGCGACCGTGCCAGGACGGGGCCGCCAAATATTTGCGTCGTCACACCAGGGGTTTGCCTTGAGCCACGCTTCGTTCATGGCCACGCCCAGCCCGGGCCCCGGCGGAATTGGCAGAAAGCCATCCTTCTGAACCGGGAAGTCGCCCGTGCAAGCGTCCTGAAACCACGGGCTGATACCGCCTTCCTGAATCATAAAATTTGGGGTACAGGCGTCGAGATGCAAAGACGCGATCGTGCAAAGTGGGCCGTAGGGATTGTGTGGTTGAAAACCGACATAATGGGCTTCCGCCATCGCCGCAATCTTCTTCAACTCCAATATGCCGCCCCCCTGAACAATATCGGGTTGAATCATCTTCACAATTTGGCGGCTCAGCAAGTCGGTAAATTCCCACTTGGTGTAAAGCCGTTCACCTGTCGCCAGTGGGATGCTTACGGCCTCGGCAACCCGTTGCATCGCGTCGAGGTTTGTTGGTGGCACGGGTTCTTCGTACACAAAAGGCCGACAGTCGGCCATCGCATTGCCGATGCGGATGGCGTCCGCGGGCGCAAGCCGTCCATGTACCTCCACGAGCAACTCAACGTCGTCGCCCACTGCTTTGCGAACAGCTTCCAGTTTCTTGATGGCGACGCGTTCGGCTTCTGCCGGAATAAACAGCCCGCAATGGTCAAACGGATCCCCCTTGAGCGCCGTCAATCCATTTGATACGTTATTCATCGCAGTTTCAGCAGCCCCTTCAGGTGTAGGCCCATCCCACCTGCCATAGCACCAGATCCGATCTCTCATCTTTCCACCCAGCATTTCGTATATGGGCAGTCCCACGGCTTGGCCTTTGATGTCCCACAAAGCGATTTCTATGCCACTTATGGCCGACATCTGCACGACACCGCCCCGCACAAAAAAGTGATGGTAGAGTGTCTGCCAGTGTTTCTCGATCTGCCAGGGGTCTTCGCCCACCAACACCTGACCGACCTCGTCGATCTGGGTTGCAACGCTAAGCGGACCGGCGGTCGCCTCCCCCCAGCCTGTGATGCCTTCATCGGTTTCAATCTTCACAAACATGTAGTTGCGTGGCGGGCGGCCTTGCGGTGAAGATGATGCGGGAACTGCTTTTACCGATGTAATCTTCAAGATATTCCTCCTTGTGTCAGGGCTTTACAGCATTCTCGAAATGCCAGCGATCTGCCATGCGTCAGCCGATCTGCTGACCACCACGATGGATTCCTCGCTGTTGCCAGAGGCATCGTCAGCAGTCACTGCCACAAGGACGCCCCTGGGACCGGATTGTGCTGCCTCGACTTCGATATTGCTGACCGATGTGGTTCTTTCGTTGACCTGTTGCGCCAGTTTGGCGCCATCTTCGATCCGTGTCACCGCACCAACGCCGACCTCAATCAGCGGAAAACGACAGAGGTTGGCGCAAGCATCGCCATCGTTTTTGTCCAGTGCATCGCAATAGCGTCGCACCTGACCAATTGCCGCTTCGGTAGCCTGGACGATAGCTGTTTCGTCGTCACGCCCGTCGTAATAAGTACCAAGAGCAAACCGCGCCTGGATCCCCCACGAATCAGCGGGTTTGGTGACAATATAAGTGACGCGGTTCCACAGGATGGGATCGTCGTCTGCATTGTATCGCGTCCACCCGCCTACCAGGTGGACCTTGTTGGGAGATTGGTGCAGCCGGACGGGTTCTCGCCCCCTCGTCAGGACCCAACCCGTCGCTACCCTTGACGTCCAGTCGGCATTATCCGCGTAATCCCGTGCCGTATCGTAGTAGGCGGTCCGCCCCGATGCGTCAACGCGGACATGGGGATAGCTCATCACGGCAGCCCAGGCATCTCCATTTTGGGAGGCATCGGCTTCAAAAAAGCCGAAGTAGGCATCTTCTGGGGTATCAAAGTGCGTCTTGTATTCGTTCATCTGGAAAGCTCCTCATCCATAGTGATCGCAATACGCCCTTGAGGCCCATCAATTCGGCTTACCAGGAGGGATTCCAACTCGATATGCTCCCGCTCCTTAAGTTGACTCGCCAGAGGGCTTGAAAGGAACTCCTTGTAGGGACGAGCGGTCTCCATAAAAGGCATGATGTACATAGGAACGACGGACTGAAGCATCGCCGCCCGCTTTTTGTCCGTGCGGTTCACACCTGCTCGATGCCAGGTTCGGGCATCATAGATGACGTAGCTGCCCGCCGGCGCCTCGACGACATCTGCTTCGGAGCCTGTATAGGGGAGGCCCCTTGCCTCGCGAGATCCCTCCTCCCTGTACGTATTCCCACTCCCCCATTCTGGAGGAGGGCCTTGCCCAAGCGTATGCGATCCGAGTTTGAAACAGGTCGCGCCATTTTCACTCTTAAATTCAGTCACACACAAATTTCGCTGAACGCCAAGCACGAGATTCAGCGCATTGTGCGGTACAATCCGATTGCCATCAGAAGAATTCCTGGCGATCCCCCAGAGGTATGGATAATCCGAATGCCACCCCCCCACTTGGCGTTCACCGTCATCCGGAGCCACGACGGCGAAACCGGGCCTGTGCGCCAGCCGAATTTCCCGACACCACGTGGCGATAGGCGTCGCCTTCTTCTTTCCAGATCGCTTTGTCATCGGCGTGGTCAAAGACGGCTATTTTGCCTTCTGATACGCCCAGGAAATCACCCTTTTCGTTTCTCAACAGCGTGAAGTGAGCGGAAGGTTTCTCCACGCGAACGACGCGTTCTTCAAATTTCTGAGTTGGGGGCATGTGGCACTCCTTTGTCGCACAGTTAGTTATTTTGATCTCCCAAACCCCTTGCCTCGGCAACGACTTCCTGCATACCGTCCCATTCACTCCAGGGATCGCACAATTTATCGATTGCGACCTGCCAGGGATTATAACCATCGGGATATTCGAGAAACTCGCCTTCCCAACCGCGGTCGGGGTGATCGCTGTCTCCTCGCACTTTTGCCCCTCCCGGGCGATGGCGACGCAGCCGAAAATAGGCACTAATACGAGGGTCGGCACCCATGTCGTTGCGGGTGCCACAATGTGGGATACCGTGAGCCGTAATAAAGGCATCGCCCTCTTCAACGAGCAAGGGTGTAGGCTCCAGCCACATGAGACCATCGGGTGTGTATTGCGCGCCGTCTCGATAATGATTAGCGATCCATTCCGGCATGTAATTAATGCCCACACCCTTATCGCCAACGCGTTTTAAACGTGGCCAATCAGGACCTTCGGGGCCGATGACGCCGCCCTGGGCGCGTTGCCGGCGAAAGAATTCGGCTGTGTGATGATGGGCACCGCGGAGGACGGCAAAGTTGCCGTAGCCAAATTTGGATTGGTCGCTCAGGATCACGCCGACGAATGTGGTAAAGCTACCGATGGAGAGCATGCAATCCGGGTCCTGAAACAAAGGCGAACCATTTATCCCGATCACGCTGGCGCTGCGATCACCAAAGTGCGGTGTTTTGGGCGCGTACCAATCATCTACTTCGTCCGCCGCTTTGGGAATGGGTCCCGTCCACTGGCCGTCCAGGTGCGGGAAAAATGCATGATTGGGCACTTCATCATCCGGCAGGCCGTGGATGCCGATTTCTCTGGTTGGCTCGCGCGGATACAGAATCGGCGCAAAGCCATTTGTCGGAGGATCAAATGGCCCCATGGTGTTGGTGAGCAATTCGGTTAGCGCCGTTTTGTTGATGAGATCTGTAATGATGTCTTCGCTGCCGACAAAGCGGTTTCTTCTTTTGGGCGCATCCATCGTACCATTCACAATTTGACCTGCGGTGATATTGACCAGTCGTCGGGCACGGTGGGTCAGCTCTTTGGGTACGATGTTTTTGAGAATAATGAATCCATCCCGATAGAAAGTTCGTTTTTGCTCGTGGGTGAATTCGACAGGATGGTCTGAGCCTGTGTGTTTCATAACTGGCCTCTTAGTCAAAAGAAAATGTCGCGGACGGATTGAAACGGGCGATCCCTTGTGTTTCTGCGGCCGGATTTGGATTTTGTGGATAATAATCGGGGATTTGTGTGCCCTTCCTCGCGAGTCTGACGGCCAATGAGATTCTTGGCTCGCCATACTCAAAAGGCAGGCTGCGATGCATAATTTGAGAATGAAACACCGTGAACTGGCCTCTTTCCATTGTGAGTGTGCCGATCCTATCATGGACGAGTTCTGGCACTTGTTTTACAAATCGCATATCTCTGTTCCACCCATCAATGGGTTGATGAGATCCCTTCACATATTCGATGCGGCCAGCACCATACCCAATGTCGGTCAACGCAAATAGAATAGAGAAATGATTGGTGGTGTCATAGAGATTGACTTGATCGCGACCATTTTCGTATGCGCGATCGTGGTGCCATATATTTTCTGACACGCCTTCAGATTTCAATTGAAAGACGCTACCCCAGATAAAAAGATCATTGCCGAAATGTTCGGACACCACGGACTTCACATTGTCATCGAGACAGAGGTCTCTCATCGCCTTGAATTCCATGTGTCTATCGATCTTCGTTCTAAATTGGGGTTCTTGTCCTGCCAACCGGCGCACGATATTTTCCTGGCGTTGTAGCGCTTGTAGTTCTATCCCGACCTCACATACGGCATCGACGAGGGATTTGTCTGCCAACTCAAAAGGGCCGGTTAGGCCATACTGTTGTAATTGCTCAATTGACATTGTTGCTCCTTTCTTTTTCCGATCTCGCGATCTGTCAATGATTGTCTCATAACCTGTGCACCTCCAGTGTCGTGTTCCATCAAAATCCCCTTGGATCCCCTCCTACGGGAACCGTATCAGAAGTTCTCATAAACCAATCCAACATAGACCTTTCCAGATCTAACTTTGTCTCTCGCATACCCGGGTCATCAATTAAATTTGTCAACTCCCGGGGATCATTTTTGAGATCGTATAATTCATCCTGACCGGCTGTGCGTCGAATGAGCTTGTGATTTAAGCTCCTGATCATCGTCGTACGGCAAACACTTTCGCGCACTTCTTGTTGCAATTTGCCCTTGGGAAAATATACACCATCCTCGTTGGGATTATTCCAGTCCCATCGCCCTTCAAACGCATGGAGTTCTTGTGTTTCATAACCCCCTTCTGCGAATACCAATCGATCTTTATCTTCTGCTTCACCCTGGAGTTGAGGCACAAAGGACCTGGCGAAATGGGTGTGTTTCGGAGAAAGACCGGCCAGTTCCATAACAGATGGCATGAGATCGAACATCTCAACCGGACCTTCCACCACATGACCTGTTTTGCTACCGGGAGCTTTTACCAATAGAGGCACCCGTGTCAACGCATCACTATAATCACTTGGCCATTTTTCCACCAAACCATAGTCCCCTGCCCAGTCACCGTGATCAGAAGAAACGATCAGAACCGTATTTTCAAAAAGCCCCTTCTCCTCCATAACAGTCATCAACTTCCCCAGAAGCCAGTCCGTATAGCTGATCATACCGAGATAAACAGCATTCAACTTTCGAAAGAAATCCCCCGACAATTCATCTAAGCGGCGGTACTTTCTGATGAGCGCGTAGAAGTCCGGCTTTTTGTCCAGCCCTGCGGGTCTCAAGTCCGGTATATCTCTGGGATCATACATGTCACAAAAATCGCGGTGGGTGGTATAGCCTGGATGGGGTTGTAGAAGCGGCAAAAACAAAAAGAAGGGATTGTCATCATCTTTGCGATTGTTCAGAAAATCGATCCCCGCTTTGACTTTAATATAATCAGCGACCTCTTCCCTCTCGCAATCCAAAGGCTCAAAATCAAAACTATAGAACTCCTTGTCGCCGATTTTCCAGCGATTTTTCCTTTTATCGTCTTTGTGTTCGTAATATTCTTTTATGCAGGACAAACTATCCCGTGCGAGTAAATCGTTTTTGCCATACCAGTGAATATCGTAGCCCGCTTCATACAGATACTTAAAAAGATGGGGTTCGTGGGGCCTGATCAAATGCCACATGGAGCGATGCCCGGCACAATGGGGATAAAGCCCCGTCATCATCGAAACCCTGGAAGGCGTACATTGCGCGTTTTGCACATGGCATTGGTCAAAGCGAACCCCTTCTGCCGCCAGGCGATCGTAATTTGGGGTTTTGATCACTGAATGGCCATAACATGCCAAACTTTCGGCTCGCATTTCGTCTGGTTGAAAAAAAATGAAATTCAATGGTTTTTGATTGGCCATAAGATCTCCTAACCAAATGACGATAGGGGATCTGGAATGAGCGCACAATGCTCGCCCAACCGCTCGCGAATATCCTGCGTCAAAGAGCCTGCAATTTCATATTGAGGCGCAGTGTTTGGACAACTGTATCCCATATGGATCACACGCCTGGGCGATTTTGAAAGGTTTGCACGTGCGCCATGCCAGATATCACCGTGGCAAAAAATGCCAGTTCCAGCCTTACAGGTCGCGTAGATTTCTCCAGCAACTGCCTCTTTGAGATCGTCCAGAACATCTCGGGGCCAGGGTTTTTTATGCGATCCCGGCACAAGGCGCGTCGCACCGTTTTCTTCTGTCATATCATCAAGTGCCCACACCACATTGAGGTATGCAGTACAATTCTTAAAGAACGATCGATCGGCATGGATTGCCTGAATAGGACGCGGATCACCGGGCATGGGATCGTGAAAATTCATGGCCTGCCAGCGCATATCCTCTCCAATCACCAGCCTGGCCATTTCCAATGCAATCGGCTCGATTGCCAGCTCTTCTAAGACGCGGCCTTTACCAATGAGATTGCACAACCTGCGAACGCCCGGAGGGGTCGATCCTTCTGTCCCTGCCTTTTCGCCCTCCAGATCATATCTCTTTTCCAGGGCCTCTCGCAACGCTACCAATCGTTGCACAGAGATTACATTTTCAACGATCAGATAACCGTGTTCTTGAAAAAAATCCCATTGTTGTACAGAAATCATTTCAACCCCCTGAAACCCTATTCGGAAAAATGGACTGTGGGATTGTTCGGGTCACTCAAACGCTTCCGCTCGCTGCCCCAGTTGGCTGCGGTGCCGTTCCAGTATCGCGTGTCGGAAGGCGAGTACGAGAAGAGGTAGGACCAGCGCGACTTGTCGGTGCTGTTGGGTGGACCGCCATGGACGGTGTATCCGTGATGCACAGTGCAGTCACCCGGCTGGTAATGGAAGGGCGGAGAGAGCTCCAGCACAGACGTCAGATTTGGGTACTGCTCGAGCAGGTTGCCCCGGTCATCTTTGAATACCGAGCCAAGCGGTCCTTCGCGATGTGAGCGGCTGACGAATCGCATGGCACTCATCTCTGGTGGCACTTCCACCAGTGCAAGCCAGAACTGGAGTTCGCCCACGCGATCAGAGCCGTGCTCTGACGAGTCCTGATGATAAGTGGCTCCGGCTGCCCCCGGGGGCTTGTGTTGGAGGATGTCGATGCGATAGCGAAGTGGGATATCTACACCCTTGAGCCGCTTCCTGTTCACGAGTCGCATCGCGTTCTTTGACATGCGCTCGCTGAACATGAACGAGCGGAACGGCTCGGTCTCTTCTCGCCGCGCCAGGCCGACGGACCGTCTGCCGCCCTTCTCTTCGTCATTGCGATTCAACCACGCTTGACCAACGCGTAGGAGTTCCGTTGCGAACTCCGAGTCCACGAGTTGCTTCATCATGACCCACCCGTATTCGTGGTAAAAAGCCACTTCTTCGTCTGTGACCTCACGGACGAGGGCTTCGATTTCACGCTCCGTCAATGCTTGTCCCATAACCTGTACTCCTCCAGTGTCGTGTCCCCAAACAGGATGACATACTGATCTCTCGTATCTTACGATCTTTACAAATATCTGCAATTTACTCGAAAAAACAGGGGTTTGCAATGGCATTTTGGTGTATAAAGATTATTATATTCAAAATTTAATGCACAAAGGATCCATACGAAAAACGTGGACAGCCACAAGAGTCTGGCCCATAATAGCCTCATAGGAACGCTTTAATTCTGTGATCTATACGGAAGATCGTCCCTACATTTTGATTCTTGATATTATACGGCAATGCCGTATATTTTGGGTATGTACAATTTCATTGAAACAAAGCTTTTTACCCAACTCATACGGAAATACTTATCCGACGAAGAATACGCGGAATTGCAGAAAGCCTTACTGTTAAATCCTGAGGCTGGCAGTGTGATTTCCGGATCGGGAGGTGTGCGAAAAATCAGATGGCGGGCACAAGGGCGAGGAAAACGCAGTGGCTATAGAGTCATCTATTTCGTGAAAATGACGACACAGACATTTTGGATGTTGACGATCTATCCGAAAAATGTGAGCGACAATATTCCTGCCCACATTCTCAAACAAATCCGTGAGGAGATCGAAAATGAATGAAAGGAATAGAGATATTGGCCAAGAGATTCTATCTGGTTTGCAGGAAATTAAGCGCGGCGAACACGGTCGTACCATCACAGTACCTGATATTGCCGAAACGAGAGCGAAAGTGGGTCTTTCTCAATCTCAGTTTGCCCAATTGATGGGTGTATCTGTTCGCACGTTGCAAGACTGGGAGCAGGGTCGCCGTCGTCCATCGGGTGCAGCCCGGACACTACTGATAATCGCAGACAAAAATCCGCAAGCGATATTGGATGTGATGTAAGAACCTGTAACGTAATAAATCTGGAATAGAGGCAGGGCTGCGATTCCAGAATAACGATGCGAACGGGATAACCGCGGCAATCCGCTCTTGAAGCCCTGATCCCCTAATCAATGGGTTGAAAATAGCACATCCCTATTATTTGCGGTGTGAATTCAGATCAAAATTCTTTCTTACTCTGACGCTTCGGGCAATGACCGTGTGCGTTGATCAATGGTCTGGGGCGCATCGAGTTCGCCGTCTCCAACATCCAACTCCTGAAACCGCCGTATAGAGGGCAAAACCCTGCGTTCCAGTGAACCAGTAGACTGGATATGCGCTGGCAGGTCAACAAATCACCTCATGTTCTATCTCCCGCCATTTTTCTTCAACATTATCCGATCCGAGCGGCAGGTCGTTCAGGTGTTTTCTCACGTGTCTCCAGTTCGGCATATGCTGGTCAAGAAGCGCGACAAAGCTTTCGCTGTGATTTGGGACAATGAAGTGTGCGAGTTCATGCAGGATAACGTAGTCCAGGCACTCGATATCTTTCTTGGCGAGTTCGAGATTAATCCGAATGGTGCGGCGCTTCGGGCTACTTCCACCCCACTTGGTTTTCATGCGTTGAATGAAGAAGCGCTCAATCTTAACGCCCAGCGCGTCCTGCCATTTGTCAATCAACTTTGAGGCAGCGGCCCGAAGTTCTTTTCGGTACCATCTATCAAGAATGGCCTTCCGCTTTTCCCTGTCGGCGCCTTCGGGAACACCAAGCTCGATATGTCGGTGCTCAACGGAGACGAAGCTGCGCGGCACGTCCTCAACGATGTGCAGCAGGTAGCGGTATCCCCACAGATAGTGGCTTTCGCGCTCGATATACTCGCGCGGCGGCTCCCTGTCTTGGGCGCGTTGCCGACGTTGCTGGCGCTTGATCCAGCCGAGGCGGGAAATCGCGAATAGCCGGATCGTATCAAGGCTCATGCTTTGCGGGGCAGCGATGCGCACACGTCCGGTCGGTGGATGGACGCTGAGATGGACATTCTTGATGTCCTTCAACACAAGGTCGATTGATATATCACCAAGGCACAGCGTGCTGTTCATCAATATTCTCCCTGGGCTTTAATGACCGGAAAAATGCGTTCGACCTCATTCGTGTCGTCAAGCTCCTTATAAAGTACATACTTGATGGTGCGCTCCTTGGCCTCGTTGCCGCGCCAGCCGTCCGGCCTGTACATCTTCACCGCCGCATCAACCCGTAACGCCATTTCTTCATTCTCTCCAAGATTGTTGTAGAGTGCTCGCTTCCCCGGTGTATCCAGCTTCTCGGAAGTCTCTTCTGCTGTGCCTGCATTCAGCCTTTTCACAAGATTGTCAATCTGCTTAAGGTACTCCTCGTATTGAATCGCCTTCTCGCGCCGGTATTTGATGATCTCGTCGAGCAGATCCGAAATCCGACCATAGAAGGTTGGGTCGTTAAGATGCTCTTTGATGATCCTTTGGCGAACATTGTTTTCAATCGTTTCAGCGATTGCCTCCTTGTTGCCCTTGAGGTTGCCGAGTTTTGATGCAATTACATCGGCAATGCCGGTTTTCACGATAAGATCGAGTAAGCTCTCATCGCCAAACGGGGAGATTGTGCGAGCCTCATCGGCTTCAATATAGGTGTCAATGAGGTGGCGCATGTCTGCCTCGTAGGCCTTCAAGTCGATCATCTCGCCGCTCGCTTTTTTAATGATGTCGCGGATGGCGATATAGTGCTTCAGTCGCTCTTTGATCCGATCAATATCGGCCTGACTATAGCCCGCTTTATCTATCTCGTCGGCGATATTAGCGTAAGCGCGCACGAAGGCAGCGACGGCCTTGTAGAGCATTGCCCGCTGTGGCTCACTTTCTTCTAGGTCTGATGGAATCTCAGTATTGCCGCAGAAATAGTGGATGTAATCCAGATCGTCCTTTGGAGGCTCGACACGTTCGCAGAGCCTTTCAAGCATTTCGAGCGCATCATCTAATCGCTCACGCCCCTTAGTTAGACGGTCCTGTAGCAACACGTCGGGATCCGGCACACTGTGATCAAGTTCGGACGAATACACCGCGATTGCGTTTTCGACCTTCTTGAAAAGATCTTTGTAATCGACAATGTACCCAAAATCCTTATCCTCATCGTGAAGCCGATTCGGACGGCAAATCGCTTGAAACAGCCCATGATCCTGCATTGATTTGTCGATGTAGAGAAATGTACAGGGCGGCGCATCAAAGCCTGTCAGCAATTTGTCAACGACGATCAGCAGCTTCATGTTCGCTGGCTGATTTTTAAATAAATCCTTAGCCTTGTCTTCATAGGTCTCGGTCTTGGATTTGCCCGACCGCGGGTGTATATCTTCCAACAGTTCGTTATAGACATTGAAGATGAACTGTTTGTCGGTCTCGGAGTTGGCACCTATTTCCTCACGTGTAACATCCCGTGTGCTCGGGTTATACGAGGTGACGATCGCACACTTGTCTTTCAGTAGCGTCTTGTCGAATAGATCAAAATAGCGACAAGCCTCGTAGATGCTCGATGAGACCAGGATCGCGTTGCCTCGCTCGCTCGATAGGCGCGGCTTGGTGCCGAAGTCGAATAGAATATCCGTGACCACTCGGTCCATCCGCGATTTCGAACTAAGCACGCTTTGCATCGTGGCCCACTTCTTAAGAAGCTCGCCCTTTTGCCAGTCATTCAGCCCCCTGGTCATGGCATCAAACAACGTCTCGAACTTCTCTTCCGAGCCAAGGCGCTGGTCAATATCGCGGGCTTCATAGACCAGGTCGAGCACAACTTCATCCTCGACCGCTTCGCTGAACTTGTAAGTATGAATATATCCGCCAAACACTTCCATGCTGGTCTTCTTATCCTTCTTCAGCAACGGCGTACCAGTAAAACCGATGAAAACAGCGTTCGGCATTATTGCTTTCATCATCTTGTGCAACTTGCCGCTCTGGGTGCGATGGCATTCATCGATGAAGACGAAGACCTCGCCAACTGTCGGGCTCGGTTGCTCCTGGAGATCCTTGAGCCAGCTATCTAAATTCTCGACATCCCGCTTGCCAAATTTGTGAATAAGCGAACACAGAAGGCGTGGCTTTGCCTCCCCCAGCTTTGCGAGAAGATCACGACCACTTTTCGCTCGATCAATCGACTCGCCAGCATCGGAGAAAATGCCTTCGATCTGTTTATCCAGTTCATCCCGATCCGTGATGATGGCCACACGAGCATTCGGATTGTTCTCCAGTATCCACCTGGCGAGCAACACCATGACGATGCTCTTACCGGAGCCTTGGGTATTCCAAATGATGCCACCCTCGCGGCGCTTCACATGCTCCTGCGCCGCCTTGATCGCGAAATACTGATGCACACGCGGCAGTTTCTTCACCCCAGCATCAAAAAGGACGAAATCCTTCATAAGTTCGATCAACCGGTCCTTGCGGCAAATTTTCGTCAGATATTTGTCGAGCTTATAGCCTTCGTCCTCTTCTTCATCCTCCTTCCATTTGAGGAAATATTTTTCCGGCGTCCCGATCGTGCCATATTTCAGTCCCTCGGTGTCATTACCAGCAAAGACGAATTGAACCGTGCTGAAAAACCACGCGTTAAACTCAGGCTGCTGGTTCGATAGATTCTGCCGAATGCCGTCGCCAATGCTGACCCGACTATTCTTCAACTCCAGTACACCGATGGCGATACCGTTTACGTAGAGAACAATATCCGGCCGACGCTCATGTCCGCCCTTTATCGTAACCTCTTCGGCAATTGCGAAGTCGTTTTTCGCCGGTTCGTCCCAGTCGATCAGATCAATGGTCTCGGACGGCTTTCCGGCTTCAACCTTTACCGTCACGCCATAGCGCAACAGACTGTAAACGGCTTCGTTGTTGTCATAGAGGCCGCGACTGCTATTGTCCGCCTCAATGTGTAGCTGAAGAAGCGCCTGACGGATCTGCTCTGGCGTGTAGACTCGCTTCTCAAGCCAAGCGGTCAGATACTTCTCTTCGATATTGCTGTTATTCTCACGGTCAGTCCAGTCACCCAAAAACGAATAACCGAGTTGATCTTGGAATAACTCAATCACACGCCGCTGCGTAACCTTCTCTGCTTTTCGCACATTACTCATACCAGTCGTACCTTCCCTGTCAAAAGTTCCTGCATCATGCCTTGCTTGATAGTACGGGCCTTGTCCCGGCGTTGTTCCAGCGCATCGATCTCAGCGTCCATGTCGGAGAGGATGTTGGCGATGGCAGCTTGTTCCTCCACGTTTAGTGGAAAACAGACGGTCATCGCGCGGAACTTTGGGAGGGTTATGACGTAGCGCGTACCACTGCCTTCGCACTGCGTGCTTGCTTGATCCAAAAAATCCTTTGTATCGAAGGCATAAGCTCGAAAATAAAAGTCCCAATCTGTCTTCAACCGCAATCGGACGACATGATAGCTATAAACGCCATCTGGAATATCCTCCATAGCGACCGCAGAACGGCCTATATCATCGCGCACTTCAGAGGTAGGTGTAAAGAAAATATCCCCTTTTTCAATCATACAGTGCCGAACCTGATCCGATTTTGCTGAGACTTCGTGGGTTAGATCCTCTGAATATAGAAATGTCTTGTGATAGACATCAAGATAGTTCACGAGCCGGACCGGCATCTCGTTAATACTAACTTTTTTATCCACTCCCGCCCCAGAGATGTCACCAATCTCTCCCAGTCGCTTTGTCTCCCACTTCCCACTGAAACCCGGCAGGCGAGTCTTACCTGTGAGGAGTTGCTGCATAGCAGCCTGCTTGACAGCCCGCTTTTTAGCGATCAGTTCCTCCAATGCATCAAGCAATTCATCCACATCCGACAACGCCTCTGCGATGGCGCGTTGTTCGTGCTGAGCAGGAACAGGAAAGATAAGATTTTGAAAAAGCTCTTTGGAAATGATAGCTGTCGCCGTAGTTCCAGCATTTCCAAGCAGGTATGCTTTTGCATTTTCAAAAACGTAATAAAGGTAATCAGCCCAATGTTGTTTGTTCGGCACAACCGCGTTAATCTGCTGATTACACCCGCCACGGACCCTAAGAATTGCATTCTTTCCTATACTCGCAATGCATGTGACCAAGACGGTATTGGGAGGTAGTTCTTTTATCGAATCCAATCCAGCATCAGTAATTAATCTTTCACTAGAAAAAATGTCCCTAACACTAGTGGGTCATTTGCTTTGGTTATAGCCAATGCGTAATTTTAGATATATCTTTATGCATCAGCAAGAGCTTTCACATTTTCGTCTTTATCGTGGAGGTATAATGGCCCGAAGGCAAAATAACCCCCTGCGTATTTTAACAGCAGAAGAACGCACCACCCTGTATGCCATCAGCCGTAGTTTAACACAACCGGCTGCCCCTGTTGCGCGTGCCAAAGCCTTACTGGCCGTATCCGAAGGGCATTCGTTTAGTGAAGCGGCTCGAAGGGCAGGTCGTCGCAGTGGTGATGCCGTCAGTCAGTTAGTCGCCCGCTTTAATCAAGAAGGGATAGCAGCCATAGAACCCCGATACGGGGGTGGACGACAAGTGATCTATACAGAAAAAGAACGCCAACGTATTCTTTGTGAGATAAACCGTGTGCCAGATCGCATACAGGATGGGACAGCAACCTGGTCGCTTTCGACGCTTCAAGCAGCACTGAGAAAAGCCCCTGATGGGTTGCCCAATGTCAGCACCTATACGATTTGGACCGTATTGCATGACGCGGGCTGGACCTATCAAAAGGATCGGACATGGTGTATGACTGGTCAAGTGGTACGTAAGCGAAAAACAGGTGTGGTCACCGTGACTGATCCGGATGCACAAGCAAAAAAAAAAGCTCATTGAGAAAGCCTACACGCTCGGTGAAAAAATGGGGCTATCCGTCTGGTGTGAGGATGAAGCCGGTCCCTTTCAAACCATCCCTTACCCCGGACAGCGCTGGCATCCTGAAGGGCGACCCCATCGTTTGCCACACGAGTATGTTCGATCAGGTACAGCCAAGCTGATGACGCTGTTCCATCCCAAAACAGGTCGCCTGCGTGTGCGGGGAACCACAAGCACAGCCAATCAGGTTTTGCACCCCTGGCTGAAAGAAGAACTCACCGCGATCCTGAAAGGCTTACCAAAGGTAAAAAAGACGCATAAAGCAAAGCAGAATCGCGCATTATGGCAGACCTGGCAAGCGGGATTAGAGATGCCTATAACCCTGCCTGAAGACCTCCCGCCATTGCGCCTGCTACTTGTGATGGATAACTTGAAAGGACATCACACGACATCGTTGATCTTATGGCTATTCTCTCAAGGGGTTATGCCGCTTTATACCCCCCTTGGCGGATCTTGGTTAAATATGACAGAGTCCATACAGCGCATCTTGAAACGGCGAGGACTGGACGGACACTATCCCCAAACACCTGAGCAAATCATCGACTGGTTGGAAGCCACTGCTGCGGGATGGAATGGTAATCCAACGCCTTTCGAGTGGGGTGGTAAAAGAGCAAAACGACGACAGCACAGCAGAGATAGACGCTATGCCATAGGCGGATCAAGGGCCTTCACCAGATCACCTTTGAGACGGTCTAAATCTGCACTCTATCAATGGCAACGCGCATACCAAATGACCCACTAGAGATATCTGTAGGTGTAATCCACGGATGATGTCCGTTCCAGTATTGACGAACCAGAGTTGAAGGAGTACCTCCGGTCACAATGATTCCAAATTGGCTTACTCTTTTGATCTTCCAATCCTCAGGAACCATCCCCACTTCTGTACGCTTGTAACCCACCGGCACCTCTTCCGATAGAGTGTGTCCAGCTACAAGGGTTTTGCCCATTGTCTCTTGTTTCTTACTCATCATATTTATTTGCCTTCTACCTTTGCGTTGAATACATCCGAGATCCTCTGCATAGCATTACTCGCAAGCAGTCCTCCGCTACCATGAGAAACCCATCCGTTTAAGGTGTTGGTCAACCCGGCTCTCTAAGTTAGCAACGCGTGCAGAGATGTCCGGCAATGGCGTTTCATATCGCTCGGCGAGCATCTGGACGCGCTCGGATAGTGAATCGCTGATCCGCCCCATCCTGCCCTCGATCCGATCGCCGACTGTTGTCATCCATTTGTCTTCTACGACGAGTACTTTGATCTCTTCTACGGTCAGTTCAGAATATTTTTTGTAGGCCGCCAGATCCAGATCCGTTTCCGTTTGTTTGCGTTTGGCTTTTATCCCAGACTCTTCCTGGATCAGATCGAGGTACCGTGAGATGACACTCAGGTCGGCATAGATCTCGTTGTCTGGGTCACTGTTCATGGCCGCTTTGATCCGCGTAAAGGCTTTCTCCTGAAACTCTTTGAGCATATTCTTGGTCGGCCTAAGCAACTTCACGGTTTCCAGATACTCATTAAGCATCTTACGATCCAATATCGAATTGGCGATTACCAGAGCGGCTTTCACTTTGGCTTGTGTGATACCTCTCGCGCCCCTGCAGGCCTGAAGTATGTCCGAAGTGGCAAGCTCTGCAATCCGCTTCTCAGCATCCGCGATCTGGCGTTCAAGCGAGTTCGCTTCCCTATACGTTTCTGGATTCTCCTGCTCCCAGACCCAAGTAATTGCCTCGTTCAATGCCGCTTCAGCTTCCGTCTTGTTGCTGACGTCGGCCAGTGCCCCCTCTTCGGCACCGTGTTCTTCCTTCAATCCGGTCTTTTCCGTCTCAACCCTCTCAAGTTCAGTAATTAGGCGATTGAACTCGGCCTGTTCTTCAGCGAAGAAGCGGGCGATGACCAACTCTGTAGGAATCAGATCGCAAGTCCAACCCTTGTCTTTTTCTTTCCCATTCTTAGCCTTCTCGATGATACGATAGGTCTCGGCTTTCCAGCCATCGGCGGCGATCAAGTAGCAATCGTCCTGCATCGTCTCTGACCAATAGTCCATCAGATGCTGGTAGATGTTGTAGTTATCGACCAAGGGTTTATCGCTGTAATGATTAAGCAAGTCCTCAGACAGATCGAAAATCACTTGCTTTGGATTGCATCCCCTTTCGAGGTTTTTCAGGTAGCCCACACTGCAGAATCGCCATTGATCGAAAAGGTCACGCATTTCGTTTTGGAATGCGACAAATTCCGGGTGCTCAAAAATTGTTGAGCGGAGGTCGGCCTTACCGATCTTCAAGTCGTGGTAGAACGGTCTGCACTCGTCGAAAAGTAATTGTCGAAGAGTTGGATAAACATCCCAGTAGGATTGCAGCGCTTCGATGTCATCCGCTGGAATACCACCGCGTAGATGCCCCTCGATATCTTGCTCGTCTTCTTCCTTCTGGCTGTTGATATAGCGCGGCAGATTGAGGTTGAATTCATTATTCTCGAGCTCTTCCAGAGACACCATGCGAGCATAGCCGGCAATATCGTTGGATTTCCAGAATGTATCGACGATCCGGTGGATGTCCTGCGCGCGCAGACGATTTTTCGGCCCTTCTTTAATAAAGCCCTGGCTCGCATCGATCATGAAGATACCTTTGCGGGCATGCGCGTCTTCTTTGTCGATCAAGACAATACAGGCAGGGATACCAGTGCCGTAGAACAGGTTGGCCGGTAGCCCGATGATGGCGCGAATATAACCTCTGGCGACCAGATTCCGGCGAATTTCTGCCTCTGCATTTCCACGGAACAGAACACCATGCGGCAGAATGCAGGTACCTTTGCCGGTGCTCTTCAGTGACCGGACGATATGCAGCAGGTAGGCGTAATCACCCTGTCGGGGCGGCGGCACTCCGTAGGCTTGGAACCGGTCATGCGGATCATTTTCAGGATCAAGGCCGGTCGTCCAACGCTTGTCACTGAACGGCGGATTGGCAACGATATAATCGAAGATCTTGAGTGCCTCACCATCAAGGAATTTCGGAGCGGCCAGTGAATTGCCCTGCCGGATTTCCGCGGTAGAGCAATCATGCAGAATCATGTTCATGCGCGCGAGACCGGTCGTCGCCGCGTCTTTCTCTTGCCCGTAAAGCGTGACGGACGTGCCAGCCTGATCGGCGACTTTCAGAAGCAAGGAACCCGATCCGCAGGTCGGGTCATAAACGGTCGTTTGCGAACTGGTTGATGCATCCTTGATTCCGAGTAGCTGCGCCATGACCTGGCTGACCTCAGCGGGCGTATAGAACTGCCCCTTGCTCTTACCGCTCTCTGTAGCGAAATGGAGCATGAGGTACTCATACGCATCGCCGAGAATATCGTCGCCGCCCGCGAGGTTCTGTTTGAAGTCGAGCGAAGGGTCCTCGAAAATTGCGATCAAGTCAGTTAAACGGTCAACCTTCTCCTTGCCGTCGCCGAGCTTTGCCGAGTCATTGAAATCCGGGAAATCCGCTTGCGAAAGCTGTTGGTTGACCTCGGCAAGCTTGGCTACGATCTTCTTGTTGATCTGGTCGCCAATGTCCGACTTGCCCTTCAGTGCGACCATGTCGGTGAAACTCGCGCCATCTGGCACCGTGATTGGCGCATACAACTCGCCAGTGTATTTATCGCTGATGTATTTGATGAACAGCAGTGAAAGGACATAATCCTTGTACTGGCTCGCATCCATGCCGCCGCGTAGCGCGTCACAGCTTTCCCAGATTTTTCTGTAAATTTCTGATTTTTTGATAGCCATAGAATTTAATTGATTTTCATTTTGGTTGATAGGCCACGGTCAATTCTGCACGCGACACATTCGGCCCAGGAAATTTATTGCACCAGCATAGCCGGTGCTCACGGATTTGTTGAAAATCTGAACAAGATAAAGCAATACAAATTACATCAATACCCTCCTCTACTTTACTCTTTCCAAAGCCGCACGGTAAATCGATTTTCTTCCTCGATAAAATCAGGCTCAGTGCCATTGTGGGCCTGCATCCCTGGAATAATTTTGTTCCGCACGCCCATGCCTCGCGCGTCAACGTAGCCGTAGTCGCGCATGATATTGACCAGCGTCTGATTGCGAGCGTAGCGCATGCCCGATTTCATCCCATCTATTGTCACTGTATTGGGCAATCTGCCGGGACTCTGAATCTCGAGACGATCAGAATAGATAGCCAGCATGATGTCCGTGCCTGAAATGCTGTAATCGCGGTGAACGAGCGCGTTCACCACGGCTTCTCGAATCACAATTTCCGGATATTCCCATCGATCAATCCTCCGACCACGCTCAATATGGGCCGTTGGCGTCGTGTTGCGACGTACAAAATCCCACGCCTGCTCAACAAGGCCGATTTCAACGATGCTTCCATTGGCGGCTTTCAGCGGAACCATCGGGCCGCGCAGGTCCTCATCGGCGCGGGTTGCGTAATCGGGATCAGGTCCCGGATAGCAGATCGCGCGGATCCCGGATTGAGGCACGTACCGGCTCGGATTTCTCCCAAAGAGAAGCAGCCCATCAATAGTCGCAACGTGCTGTGCATGAGAGACGGTCATCAGTTCGATATTTCGCAACAGCGTTTCCCAGCCCTCGATATCATCTGTTTCTGGGGCCAGCCCGTCAATCACCTGAATCAGGTAATCGCGCAGACGGCGAAGGTCAAAAGCGTCGAGACTCGCACCTGGCACAGGCTTCAAACCGTATCGAAAGTGGCCCGACGCCTGGTACATCCGCTCGAGCTCCTCTCGGCTCGCTTCTCGAGAGGTATTACCAACACGGATATAGTAGGTTCTGCGACCGCTGTGGACGCACGCATAGGGCTTATTTGGACCGCGTGAGATGGAAATGGCGAGCACATCCCGATTTGGCTCGGCATCTTTTACCCACAAGAGAACCGGGACAGTCGGCGGATCGATCTTGACGCGGCAAAGCTCGCTCACCCACTCCTCAAGACGGTCCCGGGTCGTACCGGAAATACGCCCATCATCTTCGACACCGAGCAGAACTGTACCCCCTTCCAGATTGAGAAAAGCCACAAGTTCCTTGGCCAAAACGTGATTCTGAATATCGTCCCGTTTGAACTCCAGGATAGAATTCTCGCCATTGCGGATCAGGTCAAACAACTCGGTGTGGTTCATGCGATCTCCTCTACCGCATCTCAAAGACTTTTTGTCACCTTCGAGAAGGTCCTCCAACATCTGGTTGATCAGATAGACCAACGGTCTCGAGTTCTGTTTTTAGAAAATCCGTGATGATGTCTCGATAACCCTCAATTCTCGTCCCTATCTCGTGTCACCTGCCGTAACATGGCTCGTAAATCGTCCAAGAACGCCTTTAGTGATGAATCATTCCTCCCAGCTCGATAAAAGCTCATGCCCTCTACCAATTCCGGAGCGAATTCGACTCCGCCGAGTGTAACCAGATGGCCTGCCTGTCGAATTGCGGTCGTCAGAACCTGCTTATAGTGGCCCCGGGCACACTTTTTGTCACCAACACTGGGACGATAACCCACGATAGTCTCGAACGAATCAGGATCCGCGACGTACCACCGCTCAATGTGTGGATCCGGACATGCTATGACCACTCGGTCTTTCAACATTGGAACAGTGGCTTCCAGTATATGCCTTCGTGCAACCGGGAAGGTCAAACAATTGCCGTCAATGGTGACCACCACTATGTCTGCGGGCTCATTGCCCAAGCGACTCTTCGTGACGATTGTTTGTTGATAACCCTTGAATTCCGCGATTGCACGACTGTGACCCCCTCTGGCAGAAAGTACGCGTATCTCCATTTCGATATCCTGATCCTGTTCTCGAGCAATTCGCATCAACAGTGGTTCCAGAAAACTTTCGTGTGCACGGTCTTCGACAAAGAGATCGACTATAACCTGATTACTCATCAATAAGCCCCCGCAATATCAGACTTTCAAACATGCTGTCTTCTGTCCGGTTCGCAAGTGCCTCCGCGATTTCTTGATCCCTAAACATCGGACCTGTAACGTCAAAAGGCTTGACGACTGTCCCCTGTGTTGTAAGACGAACACTGAAGAGGCCAATATCGCTCGATTCTGCTTCGCGCTTCACCTTCAGGATTGCATCAACAAATAGCGGTGAGTGTGTCGTGACGACAACCTGACGCTGGTATTGTTCAGTTATAGAGAACAGAAGCTGAGCAATCAGATCGATCCGGCGCGGATGAACGCCGTTTTCTGGTTCCTCCAGTGCTACGAGCGACCCGCCCCAAGGATTAACAGCCATGGCGCAAAGTCCGAGGACTCTCAATGTTCCTTCAGATAAGACTCGAGAGGAGTACTCTATGCCTGCCTGTTGGATCCACAGCTCTAACGTACCACGTCGTTCGGTCAATTCGACATTCAGCGTCTCAATACTTGGTACGATTGAACGCAATGTTCGAAATACAGCATCAAAGTGTTTGGGATACTCGGCCCGAAGCTTATACAAAAATGATGCAATGTACTCCCCGTGAACACCAATGTCGAACACGTCGGAAGGAGATTGCTCCTCCCGCATTTTCATCCATGGCTCGAAATAGTAGGTACGCCAGTTCAGCAACTCATTGCGCACTTGCTCCAACCAGGGGTATGCCTTGGGTCCCAGACTTCGGTCTGACAAAATAGAGTGGTTCAAACCAACCTGCTCCTGCCGTATATAATCCGTTTCAGCTTGGGGGCGGATGTGGAGAAGCGATCCCAAGCGCTCAATAGCTGCGGTTCCCTTCGGTTTTCCGGAGACATCAAGTTGAGCCAGATATTCGTCAGTAATGCTGAGTTGGCCCGATCTGAGATCAATTCGTGGCTCAATACGATACCGATAGTTCTCTCTGTCAGTAGTCAGATCGGCCTCTAACGTAAACTGTGCGGACCCTTTGCGGAACAGTCCAGGCAACCCATCAGGAGCGTATGAGAGCGCTTCAAAGGGGTAGCCACGTATCGGGGACGATTGTCCAAGTGCTTCGGATAATGTGGGTGCGTTACCCATCAATGAAAGAGCTTGGATGGCATCAAGCAGATTGCTCTTACCCACGGCATTGGGTCCAAAAAGAACCGCAAAACGGGGCAACTCTACCGTGACGTCGTTGAGAGATTTGAAGTTTCGGACAGTCAGTTTCTTGAGCATGATGATCTCCTATTGTGGCATCGCCAATAGAGCATTGAGATAATATTTAAACC
The DNA here is from genome assembly GCA_965205975.1 of Candidatus Latescibacterota bacterium. Taxonomy (GTDB): domain Bacteria; phylum Latescibacterota; class UBA2968; order UBA2968; family UBA2968; genus VXRD01. The sequence continues at coordinate 729,970 of OZ242195.1, read as the reverse complement.
TTCTTGCAGCCATCAACAGATGAGCAAGACGCAACGGATCACATGCCCCATACGTCTATCTCAACACCACCTTCAGACGTATGGCGACGGTGGAACACCTTATCCTCCCAACGCCTGCCTGCGCGACGGTCAAAAATCACCAGATGGCCAGCCTCTGCAGCGCACCGATCCATGTACTCCGCGGTCTGTTCCAGCCCCTCGGCAATGGTCTGTTCCAGACTCTTGTGGAGCAATTTACACTCAATAACGATTTTGCGCGTCTGATCATCCTGCGGCCATAAGATGAGCAGATCAGTGCGTCCACGTCCCAAACCATACTCCCGTTCAATGCGTCCACCGCTGTTCACAATGCGCTGGAGAAATGCCTGCAACAGCAACTGTGGACCGGCTTCCCTGTACTGAAACCTTTCAACCCAGTGTTCCGAATGTTCGCGGAAAAAGGTCTGAAACGCGGTCATCAGTGCAACCACGTCCAGGTTGCCATCATCAGTGACATACCATGCGGTTTCCTGCTCAAACTCCTCCTGGATCACCCACGTCAGTTCGCGGGGAACGACCTCGGCGTAGATGGGATTGGCGATACGCATGGGACGCTCCTGAGCCACCAGGCCGAGATCGCGCACATACTCTATGTCGCGGTCAATAAAGCGGCGTTCCTCACCCCCACTCAGTAGCGGCTCAACGACACGCCGCACGCGGTTTTCCTTGAGCTTGTCAGCTAACTGGTCGAGGTGTATCTCCCGGCGCAGGATGAGTTGCTCGCGGGCGTCGTATATCGCCTCGGCTGTGATGGGCTGGCTGCGATCCTGCCCGGTCTTGTTCTTAAAGCAGGCTTCATAAGCCAGTGCGTTCACCAGCCACGGTTGCCCCTGGGTCTGTGTCCAGATCGTCTCCAGTGCCTCGGCTGTGAATGCCTGCCCTGTTTCTGCCGTATGCTGTGAGATGAGAGCGAATACTTCATCCTGTGAGAAGTCCCCCAGGCGCAGGGACTCGGCGCGAATGTTGAACGCACTGCCACCGGCGATGATCGCGTTCTCTGCAGTGGATTGGATGCGGTAGTCGCGCACATCGCGCACGCCGCATAATATTACGCTTTGTGGAAAACCCTCTGGACGCAGGTCGTAGCCTGCCCGCAACTGTCGTAGCACGGACAGCAGAGAATCGCCGATTAGAGAATCGATCTCGTCAATGAGCAACACCAATGGCTTCGGGGCAGCCTGTGCCCAGCGCGTCAACGCCTCGCGCAAGGCAACGTGAGGCCCGTATTTCGCCAGGATGTCGAACCAGATCTCGTCCAAAAATTCGTCACCTACTGAACGCGCCCGAGATGCCAATTCACCCAGAAAGGTGCGCGTTACCTGTTCCACATCTTCTCGTGCGGCTTGCCCGCCTTCCACATTGACGTACACGCAACGGTAGGTGCCCTCCGCGTTGAGCAAGTCGCACAGTGTCAGCAGGGCAGAAGTCTTGCCCGTCTGCCGGGGCGCGTGCAGGACGAAATATTTCGCATCCCGGATCAGGGCATGCACCTCGTCCATGTTAAGACGTTCCAGCGGCGGAATGCAATAGTGCATTTCGGGCTTGATAGGGCCAGCGGTGTTGAAAAAGCGCATGATGCAAGCCTCCTTTTTTGTTGTCAGCAGATTTTGCCGTGCGTGGGGCGGGTTGCGATCCTGCTTGCGCCAATCTGTGTCTGCAACTTGCTATATGACCATTGTCTTGCAACAGCCTGACCATTAAGATATCTAAACGTAAAGATAAAAGGGATAACAAAACAAGCCAAATACCGGGATTGGCACACTAAAAGCGGGAAACTTTCAATGTTTCCATCAGATACCTGCAGTTGATCCCCATTTTGTCGTCAACTGAACCTTCGCCTTCATTTGGACGCGGGGGATCGAGATCGAGCGTAATCCATCCGTCGTAGCCTCGCGCATTTAGCATGGCCCAAATCGCAGGGTGATCGACGCCGCCGGACCCCAGATCTTTGTACAGAATTTCCTCCGCGTGCATCTCCTTCGTCGGTGTCGGGCCAGTATAACCGCGATACGACGCCTCCGAATCCTTCCAGTGGACGGCGGCCAGGCGGTCGTAATAATCGTCGATGAGCTGAACGGGATCGCCTCCTCCGAGGTTGAGCTGTGCGGTGTCGGGAATCCAGGACACGATATCAGGGTCGGTCTGATCGAGAAGGGCGCGAACTTCCTCCGGCCGCTCAATCGGCCCCCAGATATGCGGGTGTGGCGCAATCGTCACACCCATCTCAAGCGTTCGCTTGCCGAGTTCTGACACAGTCTCTGAGATCGCTTTGATGTCATCTACCGTTGTTCCGTTCTGTGGGCGGCTCCCCATGTTGATCTTGAAGTGCGTGCAACCGAAGACCTTCAGGAAATCGCGGCAGAAAGCGACGTGGTCGGCGATTGTTTCACCACGCTTTGACCGATCGATAAATTCCACCGACTGACCAGGCCCGCCGTTCGAAGCGGTAATGAGCCGAATACCGTGTTCGTCGAGGATGGCCTTCAGAGCTTGCGGGTCGTCGAGCCAGGCGATCAGGCCACTGCGGTAAGGTTCGACGCCCGGCAGACCGTGCCTGGCAATCAACTCCGCGGATTCAATCGTGAAGGCTCCGAAAATGGCGCCGCCCATAGCAAAGTGGATATTTGATGACATACTGATCTTTTGCCTCCATATTTTATTCATCTCGCGTAGCCCATCACCCCCAAACCCCCGTCGCCGTCCCCTGTACCGGAAACGCCGCCCTCAGCATAGCTACATCCTCCCTCTCTCCTACCACGACCTGCTCCACCGGCACCAACCCCAGCACCATCTTCATCACCCCATCCTGCCCGAGTTCCACCCAATCCCCTTTCCCTTCTCTCACCGTCAACCGCGCCCCATCCCACACCAATCCAACCGTCTCCCCCCGCACGCGAAGACCGACCTCGCCCGTCCCCTGTTCCGCCGTCCGCAGCCGCGCCGTCAGTTCCGGCGCAATCGCCTCAAGCAGTCCCCTCAGACTCAGCACCTGCAGCATATTCCCGCCTTCCGACGACTGCCAGAGCGACGGCACGAACCCGCAGCTCGAATCCCGATACAGATCGTAGAGCGACGGGTCCAGCGGCAGCCGCGCCCTGACCGATTCCACCCCCGCGATCGCCGCCTGACGCAGAACGTATCGCAGCGTTGCGCCAAGCGGTCGCGTATCACCCGGATCGCACGCCCCGTCGGAGATCGACACCGCCGACGAAAACCGCGTATAAGGCGGCGCGTTCTGTGACGCGAAAACGTAAGCCCGGACCGCTCCGTCCACCTCATATACCACCCGCCACGGATTCCCGGCGCCCGCTCCGAACGACCGCGCTGGCTCAGCCCCTGTCCGCCCCGCATTAAACGCCGCGTAAAGCGCCTCACACGCCGCCGCATCCCGACGTCCGTCGTACGCCCGGATCCGCGCATCCTCCTCTGGCCGATCCAGGTAGCTCACCGGATCGGTAAACCCGCCCCGCGACGTCAATCCCCGCAGCGCGAAGTCGATATAGCCCCGCGGAAACGGCACCCACCCGAACCGCTCGTAGAACCGCCGATACCCACCCAACCGCGACAGGGAATATCCGTCCGCCTTCAACTGCGCCACCACCATCTTCATCAACATCGTCCCAAGCCCCTCCCCCTGACAACTCGGCGCGATACACACCTCCCCCACATCCGCCTTGGCCACGACCGCCTGCCCCACCTGAATCTCTTCCCGCCGAACATGCGCCGCCCCGACAATCTCCCCCTCTCGCACAAGCACCCAATGCGCGTCCGTCCCCCGCGCAATTCTCTCCTTGTCGCGCGCATACTTCTCCGACCCCGGCGCCCGCCCAAACGCCTGCGCCATTACGCGAAGGACCGCCTCCACATCCCCCACCATCGCTCGCCTGAACGCAATATCACTCATTTTTCACTGACTCCTCGGCTGATTGATTTAGCAAATATCGCGAACAGGCGTGAAGTGAATCGATTTCAGACTGGCTTTGCTCAAATCGCCTTCGAGACAGGAAACGCTGATTTTGTAAGTACCCGGCCCGGAAAAGTTAATCCAGCCAATGGGAAAACGCTGGTAGTTATGCGACGAATTTTGCTGATTTTGAATGTGTTCACCATTTTCAATACTAACCCCCCAGACGAGACGTCCTTCACCCGAATAGGTGAGATCTACGATGTAGTCTCCAGACGCAAGAACGTTGACCGTCCAGGTCGCTTTGCCTTCAGGCGTCCATTTATGGACACGGCTGACGTGTTTCCATTCTCCAAATTTTTCCATCCAGCGTTGATTTGCCAATGTGGCATTTTCAACGGCCGCAGCTTCTGAAAAAATTTCGGTCTCTATTTCGGGATCAATTGCCCAGGTCGAATCGGCTTTTGGCGTGCCTTTGAGTTTGACTTCAAGGACTGAAACCAGGTTTTCGGGTGCCTGCGGCGATAACTCAAAGCAGGTCCAGCCGTGTTTTTTCTCAAAAGGTATAGATTGATCGCCATCGAGGAGGGATGCAGATTCGATTTCTGTTTTGAGGCCTGGCAGATAAAGTGTACCAGAGGCAGGCCAGTTGAAAATGCTGAGAAAGAGCGTATTGTCTTTTACCGTCACATCTCCCCAGGGCAGGGCATGTTGCCAGGGTGATGCATCGGTACCATAGACGACCTGGGGATAGCGCTTGATCCACTCGCCAGCAGCACGTAAAGTGCGGGCAGCTCTTTCGGGTATTGAACCGTCACCGCAGGGACCGATGTTGAGCATGTAAGTGCCGCCTCTGGCAACACAGGAGATCAGGCGGCGAAGAATTTCTCTGGGTGTTTTCCAGTATTCATCGTACCAGGCAAAAGCCCAGGAGTCGTTGGTGGTATCGACACTTTCCCACATACCTTCAACGTTGGTGGATGGCACATCCATATCACCCAGCGTCTTGTAGTCGCCCAGCCCGTGCCCGGCGCGGCCTGAAACGAGCGCATTGGGTTGATTTTTGCGCACGACTTCGATGAGTTGCTCAATGTACTTTTTGGGCATTTGTCCGGGTGTGTCAAACCAGATGAGTTCGATGGGGCCGTACTCGCTGGTGATCTCTTCGACCTGTGGCAGGCATTTTTTGACAAAATAATCGTCGAAGGTGGCCGGATTGCCATCGGCATCTGTGTCTGGACCGTTTGCACCACCTGGAAAAGTCCAGTCCTGATTGTGAGAGTAGTAAAATCCAAATCCGAGACCGAGTTTTTCGCATGCCCCGGCGAGTTCTTTCATGGGGTCGCGGTTAAATTGGGTAACCGCACCAATGTTAAAGTCGTTGCAGGCTGAGCGATACATGGCAAACCCATCGTGGTGCTTGCTGGTGATAATGATGTATTTCATGCCCGCGCCTTTGGCCAGTTGTGCTATTTCTGTTGCATCAAAATTGACGGGGTTAAAGGTTTTCGCCATTTCCATATATTCCTCAACCGGAATATTGGCCATGCGCGGGTTCATGATCCATTCGCCAATGCCGTAGTACGTTTTGCCATCGACTTTGTTGGCAAGTTGAGCATAGGGCCCCCAGTGGATAAACATGGCGTAATTGCCATCATTAAAGAGCTGACCCCGTTCTGCATTTTCAGCGCGCAGTGCAATGACATCTTCGCCCCAAAGCGCGTCCATTTCCTGACCGTTGTCTTTCTGCATGGTTGTTTTCCTGTCGTGGTTTCTAAAAATTGTCTCATAAAATAAGACGGCCAAACTTTTCGCGATAATCCTCGTGTACCATCTGTTCGTACGTGGTGATACCCTCAATCGGCAGTTTCACCGGAGCCATATTATTCAGAGAAGATTCGTAAATCGCCATGGCCATCTCAACATCCTTGCGACCGCCGAGACCGTATTCGGGAGGCTCGTCGTTGAGCGCTGCATTCGCGATGCTCATAATCTCGGAAGCGTGACCGACACACCAGTCGTCGATGGCGTAGTCCCGAAACGGATTCTCATAGACGACCTCGGGATCCGTATGCACGACGATCCGCTGCAATACATCCACCCCGTCGATTTTGCGACGTACTGTCTCAACAGGAATATCCTGCATCTCCTCGCCGATGCGTAAACGCAGGGGAATTTCCGGACCGAAATAGTCGGTATCGAGAATACCGCCAAGGGTACCGATAATCTGGCAGTATTTCTGTGCCTCACCCAGGCGCGACGTCTCATAAATACCCACTGCGCCGCTTTCAAAATCGATCATAGCATGCGCCCAGTCTTCATGGATACTCTTGGGATCTGACCGATACTTTCTCGCCGTCGCGGTAATCTGCTGAGGCTCACTTTGGGCGTACAACCGCAACTGTGACAATCGGTGTGCCCCCATATCCATGCACATGCCAGAAGTGCGCCCAAACCCAGAGATGGGTCGGTCCAAACCGCTGGGCGTAACGGTCGGCTCAAACGGATCCTGCCGCTTTGGCTCAACGAAATACACGCGAACGATATCACCCAGAATCCCCTCTTCAATGAGCTTGATGATCATCCGCTGCTTCGGCATGCGAAAATAATTTTCTGCCACTTCGAAATGCACACCATTACGACGACAAGTATCGATGATAATGTCACAACAGGGCAAGGTCAGCGCCATCGGCTTTTCCACCATGACGTGTTTGCCGTGTTCTGCGATCAGCCTGCCAAGTACGTGATGGAGGGGATCGCCGGTGATGACATCTACGGCCATGATGTCCGGGTGTTTTTCCAGCATCTGCTCGACACTGGTGTACCACGGAACACCATAGATTTCTCCAGTCTGTTTCGCTAACGACTTATCCATATCGCAGAGCGCGACAAAATCGAGTTCGCCGTGTTTGGCGAGCGTGTGCATTGTCGGCAAATGCCATTTTTGCGACGCCCTTCCACAACCCAGAATGGCGACTTTAGCTTTCATATCGTCAATCCTTACTGGTGTGCTGCAGCGTGACGCCGGAGCATGGCAACACTGGCATCCACCTGATCTTCGGAAAGACCGTGCAGAATGACTGACACGTCGAAGGGAAGCCCGCAGAGTAACGACACATAATGGGCGTAATCGAGCTTGCCGGTACCAGCGGCGAGATGTCCGGCATCGCCACCGCGATCCAGATCTTTGCCATGGGCCATGGCAATGTGGTCGCCCAAAAGCTCGAAAGCCTCGTCTAATACCTCTCTCATGCGAGACAGGTCATCTTTGCCAAAAATGTTGGCAGCATCCATCACGACTTTCAGGTTTGGTGAACCCATTTCATCAATCAGTTGCCGACTCTTATGCACTGTGCTGGCAACGTTATTTATCTCTGGTTCAAACGCAAGGATCACACCAGCCGCTTCGGCAACCGGCAGTACCTGTTCCAGGGTATTGTGTAGCACCTGCCAAGCTTCTTCTGTTTCGTTATCCGGGTGCCAGTGCCACATGCTCTCCGAATCGCGCGATCCGGTACAGGTGGCAATCACCGAGGTCCCCATCGGGGCACACGCCGGGATGAGCAATTTGAGATGCTCGATAGCTTCCTGACGCTTTTCTTCATCGGGATGAACCATATTGACCGTGCCAGCCAGAGCGGCGATGACCATACCGCGTTTTTCGATCTCCGCCCGAACCACGGGTGCCTTTGCGAGTTTATCAGATAGCGAACCCTCCACATTCAGGGATCCCAAATTGAATTGAAGATGCCTGATGTCGTGTCCAAGTATGGCGTCGAGCGTTTCTTCCAGGGTCGGCCGAGCAATTTGACCTGACATAATTCCTACTTGCATAATGTGTCCTCAGATTATGAGCCAGCGATTGCTGGCTGATTGGTTAAAAGGTCTGTTATTTCCCGCTTTTCCCTCGCATTCAGTTCGTCATAAACGGGACTCTCCACGAGGAGCTTATAGGCGTTTCGGGTATCCGTCTTGGGCATCACACCCGGCACCTGGAACGATTGCAGCATTGCGGCCCGCTTCTGCTGACTGCGATTGATACCCGCCCGATGCCACATCCTGGCATCGTAGAGAATGACGCTACCGCCGGGCGCTTCCACCACATCCGCTTCAGGACCGCTATAGGGCACACGCCCCTCTTGCGTATCGTTCCACTCAGGCGGTGGCGGTGTGTCTGACAGATGCGAGCCCAGTTTGAATGCTGTCGCACCGCGAATCTTAGTGAAGTCAGAAACACAAACATTGCGCTGCATGGCCTTGACGGGTTCTTTCCGGTAGGCAATCTCGTCCCCACCGGTTGACGCCGTATAAGGAAAATCAGAATGCCAACCACCAAGTTTGCTTTTGCCATCGTCCGGGTCCAGCACTCTAAAGCCCGGGGGATGCCCCAGGTGTAAATCCCGGGCCTGCATATACTGCCTGGCCAGCCAGATGGAGATTGGCTCGGTAACCGCCCTGCCAACAGCGACACTCTGACAGACCTTGGGTATCTCGTTGTTCACCTCCAAATATTCGTAACGATCTGTACCGGCGACGCGCTCCAAGTCTTCCAAAACTTCAGGTGACAGAATACAGGTCAGACACACCCAGCCTTCGCGCTGCAGATGCTCGAGATATTCAGACGGCAGCTTCTCAGGACCATGGCTGACGGTGAATGTCATCTCCTCCTCGCCAACCGACAACACGCAGGTCGTGTCATCGATCCCTACAGCGAGTTTCACACCGGACGCCACGTGCCTCACACCATCCGCAGTGCGGTCCCATATCACGCGGTCATCCGCCTCATCGTACAATGCGAGATCACCCCCGTCCTCCAGTCCAAGCATAGCGCCGTCAGTTGCAATCAAAAGGACAAAGTGGTGCTCTGGTCGCTCGACCTTGACCACTCGTTCCTGAAAAAGTTGTTGTTCACTCATCGCGTCACGTCCATCCGGTTGATGTTTGATATGATTATCTCAATCCATTAATATCATATCTCGACACAAAATTCCAGATTAAACGACTGGTATTAGAGCCATCGTAGCTAATATCAAACCAGACATGCCCTCCGTCAATAACCTTGTAATGCTCTACAGAAGTATTGTTGTCTCCATCCGTATATGAATAATGTTCTATGGTTACGCCACGATCATTCATACGATTCACTATCGGAGCAGTACTGGCGTTATTAAACCCTATCCAATAAGCAAGCACCCCATCAATTGATAATAACCCTGCACTTCCCCCACCATAAGGGACAACATAGTCTGAAGTACCGTGAATATTTATCATAGCCGTAGGGTGTGATGGCCTACAGTTGTTATATGTTTCCTCCATCATTGTTCCGGCAACAGAACCTATGGCCGCTATTTTGTCACTGTGATAGCAAGCAAGTGCATAAGAAAAAAAAGCGCCATTTGAGTAACCACAGGAATATACTCTTGTTGGATCAATGTTGTAATTGGAACAAATTTCATCAATTAATGCTTCCGCAAAGCCAAAGTCATCCGCATCACTTTTATTATCATCTGATCTTAAACCAGAATTCCAGTGCGGATCTCCATTCAGCAAGGTCCCCTGAGGATAAACCAGAATAAAATTTTCTATATCTGCCAGAGGCCGCATATCTGCATATTTTAAGTATTGGTTTGCAATCCCACCATATCCGTGAAAATTAAGCATGAGTGGAACTTTTGAAGTTCCATCATAAGTCTCAGGCACATATATAATATATTCTCTTGTTACACCATCATGGTAAAGTGTTTGTGTAAATAAACCCGTTGCATTTGTATCACCACCATCACCGCACTCTGTACCAAAGACCTCTACAAAAGCCAGAAAATCGGCTATATCAACGCGCCCACTACTGTCAAAATCCATCTGTGCATTGTAATTCGCATCCACAGAACTGGTGCCAAAGACCTCTACAAAGGCCAGAAAATCGGCTATATTAACACGTCTATTACCGTCAAAATCTCCAGGACACGCTGCAGTAGTTGAGGGCAGTGTCCTACCTGTGATGAACAATGCGACCAATATCAGTGTGATGGCGATGATGGCAAAAGTCGTAATGCGTTGACACATGGTGTTCTTCTATTTTTGGAATGAACGAAATAGGATATACTACTCAACCGGTTAATGTTAAAGGAGCCTCCGATGAACATCGACCCCATCCTTCGTGAACAACGCGGCCGTGTTGCGTACCTGCGCGACCGGTTCCGCAAGAACGACGACCGGAACTACGATCCGGTCGTCGCCCTTCTTCGGAACTTCGATCCATTTTTTCCCCGCTTCACAGGACACACGCGTACGGCTTCCATTTGGTACGCCGTTCTGCTTCTCTTATCAGACGACCGGACATACGGCACGGATGACGCCGGTGAGGCCAATCGCATCATCCACAGCGTGCTTGAGGGCCAGGATCTCGAACCTGGCTCCGAGACCTTCGGCAATTTCTTCTGGATGACGCACTGGGACCGCGTCAAAGACCGAAACGCGGTTTCTTTTATCACCATTCCTCTCGTTTATGCCTATCTCGACTTCCAGAACAAGCTGACACCCGAAACAAAGAACGCAATGGAGGCCGCATTTCCGAATGCCGTAGAAGGCATCCGCAACCACACCGCCAGGTGGCAGTACTCCAACATCTACTCCTTGAATATTGGTGGTCGGGTCGCCCTCTCGCGCACCCTCGACGATGCCTCAATCGAAGCCGAGGCAGCCGAAGCCTTCGATGTCTGGGTCAAAGGCACTTCGGCGGATGGGTTCCACGAATTCAACAGCCCGGGATACACCCCGGTCACCCTCCACGGCCTGGAAGCGGCATGGAACTACGCGCGAGACAGCCAGTTCCGCGATCAGTTGAAACGGACGATGGATCTCATCACCTACCAGCTTGCGCTCAATATGCTGCCCAACGGATTCCTGGCAGGGGCACCTTCCCGGGCGTATCAAAATGACGCGCTGCACGGCGCGAGCACGTCCTCGGCGTTTTACGGCCACATCAAATTCGGCACCCCGTGTCCTCCCGACGCGGGCAACATCTACGCGGGGACTTTGAATAATGAAATCTTTATCAGACACACTGTGTTCGATTACGTGCCTCCCGATGCCGTCCGCACCCTCGCTCGGGAAAAGTCAGGCACCAGCGAAATCCACGACCGCAGTATCTCACTCGGTTCGCGACGAACGCACTTCCTGACCCCCGACTGGAGCCTGGCCTCCCAGTGCCTGCAAACCGTGGGCGGTCACTCCCCACCATCCTATATTCTGCTCGTCCGCAACAGGACCGATGAGCGCGCCAGCGTCCCCCTAATCCCGGATGAATCGTTCCTGCATATGCCATGCGCGACATTCACGTCTCGCCAGGAAGGCGCTCGCGTCATAGGTCGCCTCCACTACGAAAGACCGGAAAACGAGGAAGAGCGATTCCTGAACGACCCGACGTTCTACTGCGAACCCCGCGTGCTGTTCGGCCTGCGGGATACCATCCGGGAAGTGCGCATCGGCAACGTGGACTGGGGTGGCAGAGACATACAACTCCAGCCGGGTCAGTCGGTCGCTGTCTCCTACGGCGATCTTTACTATGGGATCGTACCTCTGCTTCTAACCCAGGACGGCGAAGCCCGGCAAGGTCACGCACGTCTGGCCTATGGCGAGGACACCGAGTTGAGGCTGCACCTTCGACTCTATGGAGGAGAGTCATTACAGCGCGGTGATCATCCCCTCGACTGTATCGTCCTCGTAGATGTTCAGGAACCGGGTCCGGATGGAAGTTTCGCCGCCTTCGCGGAGTCCCTTTCCCATTGGTCGCTCTCGCAGGATCTCTCTGGGGATCCCGTCCAGTTCAGAGCAGAACATCCCGACCTGCCCCCCACCGGTTTCCCCTACACCGAAGCAGACCCTGACCCGATCGGGAATGCGCTCCACACCTCCCCGAATCTGACCCTTCGGCCGGGCGATCTCGTTAATCTGGTCTCCGGCGACGAACCGATTGACCGATGATATTCACAAGACATAAGGGGAGGACACCGAATGCAGGTGTCCTCCCCCTAAACACTGCGGCGACCTCCCTATCAATCCACGTTGATGTCCTTCACAGCCCAGCCTGGATCAGGGTCGCCGGCCATTGCCTTCCGAACCTCGGGGCTGGGCGGTCCGGCCGTACCCCAGAGGTCCGCAGTTTCCGGCACCCGTCTCCACACCGCGGGTTTGTGCGTTGCGTCGTCTTCGATGTAATCTATGTCGCTGGAGAATTCGTTCACGTATCCAGCCGGATCCTTGTAGTAGCAGAAGATATTGTTGCCCGGGCCGTGGCGCCCCGGTCCCCAGTCGGGTTCCTGCCCCTGGGCACGCAGGTTGGAGACCCCTTTCATCACGTCATCTACATTAGCCATCACGTACGCAACATGGTTGACCGATGCGTAATCTGCACGATTGAAGACAATGACGTGATGTCTCCGGTCGCATCGCAGGAAGACCATCTCGTTCTCAATCCAGTCCGAGACCCGAAACCCGAGAATTTCGGTGTAGAACGTCACGGTTTGCTCGAACCACCGGGTGTTGAGACCCACGTGGCATAGCTGGCGGGGGCCGACTTTCCTAACAGACCAGCCGTTCGGGTGTTCGGCCACGCCTGCCGATAGCTCAATGCAGCGGTTTTCGGGGTCGAGAAACCGCAGCCCGTATCCGCCGCCAGGTTCGTCCAGGTCATCCGGAGGCGCCAGCAGAGTAATTCCCCGGCACTCGAGTTCGGTTGCCGCCGCGTCAACTGCGTCGCGTCCGTCAACGCTGAAGGCTAAGTGGTGGAGCCCACACCGTTCCGCTTGATGCAGGCTGAGAATGTGGTGCTCGGTCAACGCGCCACGGAGATATCGTGCGTGCCGGTCTTCTCCGGCCGATCGGAGTCCCCAGACCTCGAGGTAGAACCTGGCATGGGTCGCGATCACGGGTGACAGCAACCCGACATGACGAATGTCCTGGATCTTCATCAGAGCGGCTCCCCTGCAGGTTTCTCGGTGGGTAGTTCTCTCACAAGACATTCCTCCGGGTCAACTCGATCTTCAAGTCCTGTCGGATGTAGATTTCGACGAACTCACGCAGCCACACGTCCTTCGCAAGCGTGAACCGCTCGATCAGTTTCTGCTCGGTTCTGTCCGTGAGATAAACGATGCGCCACAGGTTCAGAGGTCGCAATTCGTCACCATCGACAGAATGCTCAACGTGAAAGAGTGGCTGTCCTTTGCCTGCTCGAAGCAAGTTCCCCTCCTTGTCGAGGAGTTCCGCTGCCCCGATGAAAGTGGCACTCTGCCGCGCAGGATTAAGGAGGACCTGTTCGAGGACCAACCCGTGCTCTGACGGCTTGAGCCAGAGGCGCTGCCGCGAGCATCGCACAAAGGATTCGGCTCCGTCTGCCGCCGCTTGCTCGCGCCAATAGTGGGAGCTGCCCGCCGTTACAACAGAAGGAATATAGAGATCGGGCCGAAACGCCTTTTTCACCTCCATGTCCCACAACATGGTCCGGGTAAACCTGAGCGGTTCGTTCGTGCGGTAATACTGGGCGAGCACCAGATTGATGTCAACCGGAGACAGCTCAATTCGGGTGTTGCCCGGGTCGGTCCAGGCCCGCTCGAACACTTCTTCATGTTTCAAATGCTTCCTGCCCATTTAACGGTTCTCATCGCCCGTCTCCGGAACTTTTACCTGGACGGTCACGATATCCGTGTCGTGGAATTGCTGGTGGCGAACAGAGGACGCGATGTGCCGCAACAGCCGTAGCGAGACCTCCCGCTCCATCAGCACGTCATCGGGCCGGTCCGCCAGCAATCCGATCCGGTCCTGAACGTTCTCCTCGCCCACCGCGGCAATGAACTCGAGGACAGCATCGCCGCTCTCCTTGTGTGCCTTCACAAGAAGGCGCCGCTGCTCGCGTTTCTCCTGGCCCTCGTCCTGCCCGATCAGCGTCAGCAACGTCTCCTCGCTGGCTGCGTCGAGACGATCGACCATCTTCGCCCCCCAGCCGTTGCGGGATGCGAACGCATTGAGGAACGCCCTGATCTTCGGCAACACGGACAGATCGAGCGCCACTTCGATCCGGCTGCGGCGGGGCGAAGTCACTTCCAAGAACAAGGTCATGAGAATCGCCATGATGCCCCCGGCCGTTATGCCGTTCCCCAGCAGACCACCCCCCAACTCCGCGAGAAGCTCGGGAAATAAGAGATCGTTCTGGCAGCCGACGCCAACCCAGAAGGCGACACCGGCGATCAGCGCTTTGCGATGATCAATCCCGTCCTGTACCACCTCCGTCATCCCACGGACAAAGGTCAGCGCCAGCACGACGGTCAGATAGGCGACGATGACCGGGCTGGGTATCGCCAGTATCATGGCAAGTGCCTTGGGCAGAAACGCCAGCACGATCAGCACGCCGGCGGCAACGATTCCCACGCGGCGGGCCGCGACCCCCGTAAGCTCTACCGTCGGGACGCTGACTCCGATGGTCTGAGTCGGTACGATCCCCGTGATGCCCGATAGCAGTTTGCCGATGCCGTCCGCCGTCACCGCACCCTCCACCGCACGGTAGTCCACGGCCCGAGGCCGGCGCCACGATACGCGCTGGATGGCGACCGCACCAGTAATCGTCTGGATGGCGCCGATGAGGGCCACAAACGCGAAGGCAGGCAGAAGTCCCACGAAGGCAGGACCGAGGTCGAGTCCAATACCCGGCCAGTTGCCCTGTGGCAATCCGATCCACGCAGCCCTGGCAACCAGATCGAGGTCATAGAGTCCCATCGCTCCGCCAATGACCGAACCCGCAATCACCCCGATGAGCGGTGCCCATAAACGCAGCGTTGCCCCCGCCTTCAGAGAGATGCCTCCGATGACCAGACCCGTCGCTACCGCAGTGAGCGGCGCACTGAGCGCCGTGTCGAGCGGCGCAGCGGCCAGGCGACTGAATACGACCGGCAGCACGGTCGCAGGTATCAGCATGTTCACGGTACCGACGATGGTCGGTGTGAGAAGCCGCCTGAACAGGGCCAGTCGCATCGAAATCACGATCGGGACGAGCGACGATGCGACGACCAGGGTAGCGAGCAGCGCTGGACCACCCTCGATGAGGGCGCTGACGCAGACTCCGATATAGGCTCCGGCGGGGCCCATAAAGAGCAAATATCCCGCTCCGACCCGGCTCAGCCTGAACGCTTGCAGGGCCGTGCAGAGGCCACTGACCGCGACGGCGCCGAACACGGCCCAGGACAGGTACGCATCGGTTCCGCCGCTGGCTCTGATGACAATTGTGGGGATAAAGATGATGCTCGTTATGCCGAGGACTACCAGTTGCAGGCCGCTGCCCAGAGACACAAGCGCCGGAGGACTCTCATCGGGTTCGTATTGAACGTCAGGAGCGCGTTGCTCGTGACGGTTGCTCATGGATACCTCCTTGGCCAGCCTACGCACACCTTGTGATCCTCACGCCCGGAGATATTTGGGCGGTGCGGCAACGCGCTCAGCCAGGGCGTCCAGTCAACCAGTTCCATGGGCGGATGTGAGACTCGGCGAAGGTGCCCGCCTGAGCATAGGGACTGCCGGCGACAAATGCCTGCGCTACCTCGAGCGAGGGAGCTTCGATCACGAGGACGAAGCCGGTAACGATCTGTTCACTCTCGCTGAGCGTCTGCCCACCATGATGAACGGTCACATCGGGATGTTGGGTGAGATCGTGAAGGTAGGCCGCAAATGCATCCTGTAATTGGAGCCGTTCCTGCCCCATTTCTTCTTTGTGAGTCGCGAAGACTACGAAATACATATGGCACTCTCCTTCTATTACGCCAGGTCGAAACGATCGAGATTCATCACCTTGTCCCACGCATCTACGAAGTCGCGCACGAACACTTCCTGCGCATCGTCGCATCCATAGACTTCCGCGATGGCTCGAAGCTCGGAGTTTGACCCAAGGGCGAGATCCACCCTGGTCCCGGTCCACTTGAGATCACCGGTCTGAGAATCGCGTCCCTCAAACACGTCCTGCGATGTAGAGGTCGCGTTCCACTCGGTGTTCAGGTCGAGCAGATTCACGAAGAAGTCATTGGTCAACGTCCCCGGCCGATCGGTGAAAACGCCGTGTGGGGAACCACTGGTATTCGCATTCAAGACGCGCATGCCGCCAACGAGCACCGCCATCTCGGGAGCAGTGAGCGTTAGCATATATGCCCGCTCCACCAGTAGTTCCTCCGCTGTACCTTCCTGCCCTGCCTGGAGATAGTTGCGGAACCCGTCCGCGGTGGGTTCGAGCACGTCGAAGGACTCCGCGTCGGTCCACTCTTCCGTCGCATCCGTACGGCCCGGTGCAAAGGGAACCTGCACGTCATGACCCGCGTTCTGGGCAGCCTGCTCGACGCCTGCGCACCCTGCCAGGACGATCAAGTCAGCAAGGGAGGCCCGCTTTCCGCCAGTCTGCGAGTTGTTAAACGCCATCTGGATCTGCTCCAGCGTCTGCAGAACCTCACCGAGCGCCGCAGGATCGTTTGCTTCCCAGTCCTTTTGCGGCGCAAGGCGGACGCGCGCACCGTTCGCCCCACCGCGTTTGTCGGTGCCTCGGTACGATGCCGCCGCCGCCCATGCGGTCGAGACCAATTGGGAAACGGACAACCCCGAGGCGAGAATCTTCGCCTTGAGGTCGGCGATATCCTGCTCCCCGATCAACTCGTGATCCACGTCTGGAACCGGGTCTTGCCACAACAGCGGCTCTTCGGGAACCAGAGGCCCGATATACCGACTGCGGGGTCCCATGTCGCGGTGAAGCAACTTGAACCACGCCCTGGCGAAAGCGTCTTCAAATTCCGCCGGGTTTTCGAGGAAGCGCTTTGCTATAGACGCATACTCCGGGGCCATTCTCAGTGACAGGTCTGTAGTGAGCATTATAGGGGCGTGCTTCTTCGACGGATCGTGCGCGTCTGGCACGGTGGCTACTTCAGCGGCGTTCCTGGGAGCATATTGACATTTACCAGCAGGACTCTTCGTCAACTCCCACTCGTAGTTGTGCAGGTTCTCGAAGAACTCGTTGTCCCACTTCACCGGATTACTGGTCCAGGCACCTTCCAGCCCGCTGGTGATCGTATCGCCGCCTCTGCCGCAGCCGTGGCTGTTTTTCCAGCCGAGGCCCTGCTCCTCTATGCTGGCCCCCTCCGGTTCGGCACCGACATTATCCTCAGCAGCAGCACCATGTGCTTTGCCAAATGTGTGTCCCCCGGCAATAAGCGCAACTGTCTCCTCGTCATTCATCGCCATGCGTTTGAACGTCTGGCGAATGTATTCTGCTGCAGCGACCGGGTCCGGGTTGCCATTCGGCCCCTCCGGGTTCACGTAAATCAGGCCCATGTGATCGGCACCAAGGGGGCCCTGAAGCTCGCCGTCGGCGTCGTGGCGTTGATCGTCGAGCCACGTCGTCTCGGAGCCCCAGTCCGTCTCGTCTGCCTCCCAGACATCCGGGCGCCCGAAAGCAAAACCAAAGGTCTTGAACCCCATTGACTCCAGAGCGCAATTGCCAGCGAAGATGATCAGATCGGCCCAGGAGAGCTTCCGGCCGTACTTCTGCTTGATCGGCCAGAGCAAGCGGCGAGCCTTGTCCAGATTCCCGTTGTCGGGCCAGCTATTGAGAGGCGCAAAGCGTTGATGGCCGGAGCCTCCACCACCCCGACCGTCACTGATGCGGTAAGTGCCTGCAGCGTGCCATGTCATGCGGATGAAGAGCGGCCCATAGTGGCCGTAATCGGCGGGCCACCAGTCTTGCGAGGTCGTCATCACCTCTTCGATGTCCTTCTTCAGCGCATCGACGTCAAGGGTCTTAACCGCCTCAGCGTAATCGAAATCCTTGTCCATTGGATCGGACAGGGGTGAATTCTGACGGAGACCCTTCAGGTCCAATTGATCTGGCCACCAGTCCTGATTGGAAGTCATTTCGTTCCTCCTGTAAAGTGTTTTCTGAGTATGGCGCAACCTTCTAAAATCGTTGCAAGCCTGCGAATAGGACGAATAAATAAATGGGTTCTCTTATTCTCAGGCAAGAGGAATTTGGGTCGGGTAATTCAACTTCTCGACGCAGGGTTTCATTCTTTTTCTGATGTCAGGGCATAGAGAAATATCGCTGGAAATAACCGGTATCGGAAGCTATATTGTCAAGTGTATTTCCCACCTGCAATATGGCTCAAGGAATTCGGCAAATGGAACGAAGACACACCCCATCGATGAAAATCGGGGACGCGCCAGCAAACGCGGGATCTATCGAGACGGCGGTCACCTATCCAGAACAAGCGGGATTGAGCAACTGGCGGGATATATGTACTTCGGAATGCTTTACCGGAGAAGCCCGGAAACCATCGCCGATTACGTGCCGGAGGGGATCCCCGAACGGGTTGACAGGATTATGCGTCGGGTGGCCTGGGAGGCAATCGTCGAAAGTCCCTATGCCGGCATAGACGATGAAAATCAGGATGGTCTGGCGGATTAGGCCATTAGCATAAGGAAACCTGTTATGAAAAGAGACGAGATACACGACAAGAATTGGAACCGGGAATTGCTGGACAAGGGATATTTCATCTTTCAGGGATTGTTGAACCGTGACGATATCCCCATAATCAAAGAGCGCGTTCAGTTTATTGCCGAACACGCCGACATATACGAGCGATTGGGGATCGGGCATGTAAAGGAGGACCAGCCGAATGCCGGGAATCCATTGCACCGATTTTATCGATTGAATAGTCCGGCGTATCACAATGAGACGCTCTGGAAAAAGATGATTTCAAATCCGCGAACCGTCGGACTGGTGCGCTCTGTTTTACAGGATGACTTTTGTGTAAACGCCGGTGGTTTCTTTTTAAAACCACCCAGACACGGTTCTATTACCCCCTGGCACCAGGATTCTGCAGCCTGGAACATGCCACCTGCCCCCTATGACCCCAACGAGCCTGTGATGTTTGATTTTTGGATTGCCATTGATCGGGCAACAAAAGAGAATGGATGCTTACAGTTGATTCCTTTTTCACAGAAGCTGGGACGCATTGCACACCAGCGGCAGGGCAATAAGCTCACGGAAGTGGATCCACGCGATCACGGCTATAACCCGGAACAGGATGCGGTGGCCTGTGAGATGGAACCCGGAGATATTCTGGTGTGGCATCAAAATGCGTTGCATTATAGCGGACCAAACCGTTCAGACAAACAACGCATCGGTCTGGCAGGGACATTTATTGCCAAACGCGATGTGCCCTGGATGCGAGCAATCCGACCTGGAAATAAATATCTGGATTATTTGCCCGTATGTGAAAACGGCCACCCCCTCGATTTACCGAAAGAATTCCTGATTGATGAAGATCAGATACTGGCGATGGCGAGTTAAGGAAAATTGTGAGGACACAAGTATGCAAGAAAAACCGAATATACTGCTCATTCTAACAGATCAACAGCGCTGGGATCTGCTGGGTTGTTATGGTGCCTCCCAGTGCAGAACACCACATATTGACAACCTGGCAAGCCGGGGTGTGCGCTTCAACAATGCCTTTCCGCTTATCATCCCATGTGCGCCCGGTCGGGCCGCGCTATTTACAGGTCGGTACGGTCACATTACCGGGGTTGAAACCAACGGTGGCCAGTTGGATCAGTCGCTTCCCAATTTCGCGACAGAGCTACCCCGGTCAGGATACAACCTGGGATATGCGGGAAAATGGCATGTAGATCACCAGAAGAATCCGAGTGATTGGGAATTTCGCTGTAAACGAGATTTCCCCGGATATGGCTATCCCGCATCCAATATCAATATGCCAGGTATCAAGAGCGGTGCGCGGAAGGATTCCCAGATTGCGAGGAATTACCTGAACTATTTGAACGAGAAGAACCTGGAACCGCCAGAGCTTATAGAAGCGTTCTATGCTCAGGGAAATCCAGGGCAGCGAAATCGGGAATTGCACGGTCTCCATGCTGGAACTATTGAGCACAATTTCGAAGCCATGGTTGCCTCGGAAACGATTGAGCTTATGCGGGCGTATGCACAGGAAGAAGATCCCTTTTTTATCTGGACCAACTTCTGGGGCCCACACAGTCCGTGTATTGTGCCGGAACCGTATTACTCAATGTACGACCCGAAGTCAATTCCAGAGGACCCGAGTTTCTGCGACACACTGGAGAATCGTCCCTATGTTCAGACTCTGGTGTCTCGTTATTGGGGGATTGATCCCAACAACTGGGACGAATGGGCGGAGATTACGGCGCGCTACTGGGGGTATATGACCATGATCGATGATCTGGTGGGGCGTATGCTTTCCGAGTTGGAAACGCTCGGCCTGGCGGAAAACACACTTGTTGTATTTTCCACCGACCACGGAGACAATATGGGGGCACACAAGCTGTTTGAAAAAGGGCCTTTTTTCGATGAAGAGAGTTTTCGCCTGCCTCTGATCGCAGCGCATCCCGAATGCCGACAGCCGGGCAGAGAGAACGACGAATTTGTCTATCTGCAAGATCTATTTCCGAGTTTTCTGGAAGTAGCAGGTCTGCAACCCGATATTGTACCCGATACACAGAGCATTCTTCCACTATTGAAGGGAGAGGATGAACCGACAGGGCGTGAAAGCGTGTACTGTCAGTTCAACGGTCAGATTCAGGAGCACAAGTCTCGTATGGTGCGCACCAGGACGCACAAGTTTGTGTTTAATCAATCGGATATTGGAGAACTCTATGATCTCAAAAACGATCCGCACGAACTGCACAACCTCTTCGGTATCGAGACACACAAGGCATTGCAGGAATCGCTGATGCAATGTATGCAAGATCACATGGAACGCGTAAAGGACCCGATGCTCGGTGAGTTCAGGCGGGTGCGATATATTTACTGAGTAACTATTTAGGTTCTTGTGGTCGCGTAGGAGGGAAATCCTTTTCCCGACCTTGATCGCGGCAAGGATGCCGCTCCAACAGCACCCTTTTGTGATTTTGAACTGGCCTGAGAAACGGCCAGTTGTACCCCGCTCGTGCATCTTGTGGTTATTCATTCAAATGACTGATCGCTCAATGGAGAATAGTTATGAATGTTGTGATTTTAATGAACGATCAGCACGCGCATTCCTTCCTCGGGTGTGCGGATTATCCGGGGTTGCAGACACCAGCGTATGATCGTTTGGCTCAAGAGGGCATTCGGTTTACGCAGGCAACGTGTGCTGTATCGCCGTGTTTGCCGAGTAGGCATTCGATGTTGCACGGGCGATATGCATTTCAGTCAGGAATTTATTCCAATCGGCATTTACTGAATCCCGCACAAATCCCCGAGTGGACAATGGGAAAGGCGTTTGGACAGGCGGGTTTTGTAACGGGTGCCTTTGGCAAGATGCATACAATACCGTATCAGGCGGCTATTGAACGCGACAACTATTACGGATTTGATCATCGGGCAGGGCCGTTTCACGAGACGGGCGAGCGCATGGACAGCCATTTTGTGGCGGAACATCGGGATTGGGTGGAGACGGGGACGGGCGAGCGAGAAGCGCGTGGGATTAGTCAGGGCGGAGACAATTGTGCGGCGGCATTTAAGGGATTTACGACCAGCTTGAGATTAGAGCAAACGCGCGACTGGTGGGTCGGCGGACAGGCCGCTGCCTTTGTGGAAGAAAACAAGGACAATCCGTTTTTCATGATTTGCAGTTTGTCAGGCCCTCATGCACCTCATGTAACGCCAGCTAATTTGGCAGATTTATATGACCCTGCCGACGTTGCGTTGCCACCAGAACCACCGGATAATTTACCCGATAGAGATGCTTATCCCAATTTTGTCGGATTAGAGCGAGAAGAACTACGAGATGCGATTGCAAATTACATGGCTTTTGTCACGGCCTGTGACCGGAGTCATCAGCAAGTGATAAACGCTTTGGATCGCAATGGCTTGTACGATGACACGCTGATCATTTTTCTTTCTGACCACGGTGAACTGTTGGGATCGCGAGGGGTAACCGCATTTTCGAAATACAATCTCTACGAACAGGCCATTCGCATTCCATTCATTGTGAAACCGCCAAAGGGATTTCAAACGGGTTTGGTGAACGATTCACTTGTGAACCTGTTGGATGTACTACCTACAGCATTCGATTTCGCAGGGATGGATATTCCCGTGCATTTACCCGGCATGAGTTTGAAATCGCTGGTTGATGGTCGTGAACGTGAACGCGAGGTGGCGATTACGGAGTTACAGTATCCGCGAGATTTGAACCTGAGCATTCGCACGCAGGAGTGGAAATATATTCATGGACCTTATGGACCAGAGCTTTATCACATTGCTGAAGACCCGTATGAGTTTGTGAATTTGGCAAATGATCCGGCACATTCACCGCGAATTTCAGAACTACAAGCAGGCGCAATGGCTGAGTATCGGTGGGCGTTTGAGCGCGGATCAAAACAGTGGGTGGATTACCCGACACAACCGTGGAATGCGCTGACGCTTTAAGTAGCGTTTTAACAGGAGAAAGATGGTTCGAATACAAAACAGTGTGGGTTTCCTGAACATTCAAAACAGGACATCTGAGCCTTGGCAGAAATAATAAAGATCGGTACAGCACAACGGGACATCACACCATCTACGGGATCGGCCATGGGTGCTTTTCCCGTAAACCGCTCGCCCATGCAACCCCGCATTGCAGAAGGCATCCATGACCCATTATACGTCAAAGCACTGGCACTATCTGACGATACGACCACCATCGTCATTTGCTCGGCAGATCTCCTGAGCTTTCAGTGGATCGACGTCGATGCCATGCGCAATGCTTTTGCCGCACAATCCGATCTTCCGCCCGAAAACCTGATCCTGTGTAGCACCCACAATCACAGTGGCCCAGAATGCATCTATTACTTTGGCGGAAGCCCCGAAGATGATGCGATTGTTCACATAAGAAAGCAGGTTGTCGATGCTGCTGTCGAATCTATAGCCAATCTCAATCCCGCCACACTCTCAACGGGCGCTGTCAACACCGACCTCGCCTACAACAGACGCCAGATATTGCCCGACGGCAGCTTTAAATCGTTTAACCTCAATCCCGAAAAACTACCCAACGGCCCTGTTGATCCCGCAGTCACCGTCCTGCGATTCGACACACCCCAAGGCCAACCCATCGCGACCGCAATCCACTTTGCCGCTCATCCCGTCATCATGATGACCGCCAATCGTCTCTTCACCGCCGAATATCCCGGCGCTACCTGTCACCACTTTGAAGCGGGCACATCTGTACCTTTCTCAATATTTTTACAAGGGGCATGTGGCAACATACTTCCGATGCAGGAACCCAGAGACAATTATGATACGGTCGCAGAAATGGGCAAAGCGCTCGCCAGAGAAGCCATCGTGGCCTGGACACAAGCAACGCCAGAAACAAATCTTTCACTTAAAGTAGAGCGTTGGCAAGACACACTTCCCAACCGATACACAAACGAAAAAAACATCCGAATCGAAATCCCCGCCATCCGCATAAGCGACGACCTATCACTCGTCTTCTGGCAGGGTGAACCCTTCATCGAGCTATCTCTATCCACCCAATCGTCATCCCCCTTTGCGCGCACGATTGTCATGGGCTATTCCCAGGGATCATGTGGCTATGTGCCAAACCGCCGCGCGTATAACTTCGGAGGCTACGGCGTTATCCCTTACCCAAGCGACCCACTCGAATACAACCGCGCCTGCGTTGTTCCCGGCACAGGTGAACGCTGGATTGACGAAACGCAAACCTTACTCACAAAACTGCACGATAATTCATCCCACAAGGAACGCTCCAATGCCTGAACTCGCAATCAACGGTGGTTCAAAAACGGTTAATAGAGACCTGCGCCAACCCTGGCCGGTTCACGATGAACGCGAAGAAAAAGCCGTTGTCGGCGTCCTTCGCAGTCACAAATGGGGGCGCAGTGGCTTTGACTATTACAACCATGGCGACAGCAAACTCTACGCATTTGAAAAGGCCTTTGCAGAATTTCACGACAGCAAATACGCCCTTGCCGTCTCCACAGGCACCACAGCACTCGAAGTCTGCTTGCGCGCCCTCGGCGTCGAAGCTGGCTGTGAAGTCATTGTCCCTGCGTCAACTTACATCGCGTCTGCTTCCTGCGTCATGATTTGCAATGGCATTCCCATCTTTGCCGACATCGATCCGCGCAACTACACCATCGATCCCAAAAGCGTAGAAGCCCTCATCACGCCGCGCACCCGGGCAGTGGTCGCCGTAGATATGGGCGGCATGCCCTGCGACACGGATGCTCTAAGTGACATCTGCCGCAAACACAACATCGGCCTGGTCAGCGACTGTTCTCATGCGCACGGCGGACAATGGAGAGGCAAAGGCGTGGGATCTCAAGCCGATATTTCTGGTTTCTCCTGCATGCCCGGCAAAGTGCTCGCCATAGGCGAAGGCGGCGTGGTGATGACCAGAGACGAAAGCCTGTACGAAAAAGCCTTTCGGTATCATCACGCAGGCCGAGACAGAGGCGAAGAAAGTATGAACTTCACCTGGCCTGCCACAACCTTGAGACTGGGCGAATTTGAAGCGGCCATCGGCCTGATCGCGCTCACCCGCCTCGAAGAACAGGCAGAAATCAGGTGGAAAAATCTCAAGTACCTCCACAAAGGAATGGAATCTATTCCCGGACTCACTGGCCTCGACATTGACGAGCGCGTCACCCGCTGGAATCCCTATCGCTGGCACTTCAAATTCATCTCCGAAGAATTTGAAGGCATCCACCGCGAACGATTCCGCAAAGCGCTCCAGGCCGAAGGCGTACCCTGTGGCATTGGCCCGACAAAGCCCCTCTATCAATTTAGCATGTTTGCCAGCGGCAAATGGGGCGAAACAGGCTGTCCAATCCGCTGCCCGTTGTACCAGGCGGATCCCATCGACTACACCAAAGTCTATTGTCCCGAAGCCGAGCGCATTCACGAAACCGAAGCCCTTGATCTCACGCACCGCATTCTTCTCGGACCGCGCGAAAACATGGACCTCATTCTCGAAGCGTTCCAAAAATTGCGGGATAATGTCGATGAATTGAATGATGTCTATTTTGAGAATTGAAGGATTGTGATAATGCCAAAGAAAAATTGTTTTAAGGAGCAACAAGCGAGGCCCAACATTGTCATGTTTTATATAGATGACTGGGCATGGAACGGATCACCGGTTGCCATGGATGACACCATGGAGAATTCCCTCATGCCGGTCTTGCAAATGCCGAACATCCAAAAACTGGCAAATGATGGAATGAAGTTTCGCAATGCCTATGGAGCGCCCCAATGTGCGCCTGCTCGTGTGTGCGTACAGACGGGGCAGTCTGCGCCACACAGTGGTTTCACGGTATATTTGGGGGCAAGAGAGCCTTACTACGACACGAAAAGGGAATATCGGCATTTTCCGCTGGTTCCGAACGTGTCCGACCGAGAACTCGACGAAGACGCAGCCACCATTCCCAAAGCTCTCAAACCACTGGGTTATGTCAGCGCCCACATTGGCAAATGGCACATGAGAGGCGATCCTGCAAAGGCGGGCTACGTATTACACGATGGTGCTACCGATAATAATCCCGGCAATACCCTGAAGTACGACCTGGAGAGAGGCGAGCGGACGCCCAGGCGCCTGCCCAAAGATATGGCCGATCCCAAGTTGATGTTCAGCATTACCGAAAAGGCAATTGGCTTCATGGAAGAACAGGTAGAAAAAAGCAATCCCTTTTACCTTCAGATATCTCATTATGCCATGCACGCGGGTTATGAATGCCTGGATAAAACGCGTGAAAAGTATGTGAATCACCCACTGGTGCAGGAGTGGTACAAGAAAAACAACAAACATCCCGACACAGTCAACCGGGGAGATGATCCCGCAATCTGGTTGGGGATGGGTGAGGACCTGGATGGTCGGATCGGCGCAGTACTCGACAAGCTCAGAGAACTGGGAATCGAGGATAATACCTATGTCATCGTAGTGGGTGACAACGGCTACCGACACGAAGAAGTCGAAATCATACCCGACTACAAGCAACCGTTACACGCAACAAAGTGGTGGTTGTGGGATGGAGGCATCCGGGTACCTATGATTGTCAAAGGTCCCGGGATCAAACCTGGTTCAGCTTTTACCGGCAACGTGATCAACTATGATTTCTTACCCACCTTCGTCGATTGGGCTGGTGGCGACTCGGAAAAATTGCAGAATATCGACGGTGTCAGCCTCGCGGATTACATGGCGGGGAAAGAGCCGGACGATGCCTTTCTAAATCGCTATCTCTATTTCCATTATCCCCATTATCGGAATTCTGTACCGCATTCGGTCATTATTTCTGGTTCATCCAAGGTGATCCATTTTTACGAACGACCGGATATCCCGATGTTGTTCGACCTTTCTGGCGACATTGGCGAGGTTACCAATATTGCAAAGCAGAATCCGGAAACACACCAGAAACTCTACGATGAGATGATGCGCTATCTCGAACTGGTCGAGGCGCGATTCCCGAAGGTAAACCCGGATTATGATCCAGAGATTTACAAGAGCGATAGAAGAACCAGAGCGCGTATTCACTGGGGACCGTTTGAAGGACAACGCGCTCTGGATGACGATGAAATTTAGGCGATTTATTAACGGAGATCCACAATGCTGACACAAGAGCAGTATGAGTTTTATCAAACAGAAGGCTACCTCTTGGTCCCGGATCTGTTTTCACCCGGCCAATTGTCAGAGACGCTTGAGACCGCGGAACAAAACGCTTATGGAAAGTCTTTTTCCGGGTTCATTGCCGAACTGAAGGCCAACCCTGACCTTGAGGATCAGCTACGCCTGCCCGGAGCAGGTCTCGGGATGGGCGGCCCCAGAGCGGAATTCTGTGACATTCCAACAGGGGTAGAGGTCATAGACCAGGTCCTGGAACACGATCCTTTTCTGGATGCTCTGGAACAGCTTCTGGATACGCCTGATATACACTACCACCACGGTTACGTCTATATCCGAAACGGCAGAATAGATAGAAAAGCCCCAACGAAGCCGGAAATCGAATTTCACCTGGATTGGGCCAAACCCTTTATTCCCCCTCACCCAGATTGGCAGCGGTATGGACATATTCAGGCCTGGGTCTTTCTGGACGATATTGATGAAGATTGCGCGCCTGTTCGGTTGGTCCCAGGAGTACACGACAAAATGGGCGATATCTTGCGTGTGATTGAGGACGACGGCCTGGGCTTTGGCGACATCCGCAAGGTGCCTCACTCCTACCGCTTTGCCGATATCCGCAAAATTCTTCACGCGCAGGAACCCGTCTCAATCACCGGGAAAGCTGGCAGCGTTCTCTTCTACAGTGGACACACGCCACACGCAGCACAACCTTTTGCAGACAAGGACAGGCAACGTGCCGTTATCTTCTTTTCAATAGGACGCAGAGACACCATGCCATGGACATCGACCGGAAAAAGGGAAGCTGAAGTGATTCGGCGCTTGAAACCCTTTTTGGGAAAAACGACATCGAGGGTTCGCAGTCTCTTCGGCTGGCCGAAACCCGGTGACGCAATGTACACACCCACCTCCGTTGAACTGATAAAGAACGCATATCCTGAAATGGACGTCAGCGATTACCTTTGAAGAACTGGATTTCTAAAAACCTGGACGCAATGCATTGAAACGAGAAGACTACTTTCAATGGGCTGAACGAGCGGCACGGTGGGGTGCCGAATACCTGACCACGCTCGAAGAGCGGCCCGTACGAGCGCAGACCGAACCGGGCGAGATCGCTGCGATGCTGCCTCTATCGCCACCAGAAGAGCCGGCTGGCATGGAGACGATTTTCGCCGACTTTGAGCGCATCGTACCCGACGGCATGACGCACTGGCAACACCGGCGCTTTTTTGCGTACTTTAGCGCTAACGCTGCGCCGGTTTCGATGATCGCCGAAAATTTGACGGCGGTCATGGCTGCCCAATGCATGCTCTGGCAGACCTCACCCGCAGCTACGGAAATTGAGACTCGGATGACCGGCTGGATGCGCCAGGCACTCGGGCTACCAGAAGAATTCCAGGGCGTTATTCAGGATACGGCAACGTCGGCAAATGTCTGCGCCGTACTGACGATGCGCGAGCGCACACTTGGCTGGCGGGGAATCGATTCTGGAATAGCGGGAGAGAAACAACTCCGGATCTACGCATCGCCAGAGACCCACTCGTCGGTTGACAAGGCGATCCGCATCGCCGGTATCGGCCAACGGAATCTGGTCAAAGTCCCGACCGATGGTTCCTGGGCACTCGACCCGGAGGCACTCCGTCGGGCAATCAACGCAGATCGCGCCGCGGGTTTTCTCCCGGCTGGTGTCGTCCTCTGTGTTGGAGGCACATCGATTGGCGCATCCGACCATGTGCGCCAGACCATCGAAGTGGCACGAGAGCACGATCTCTACGTCCACATCGACGCCGCGTGGGCCGGTTCCGCGATGATCTGTCCCGAGCTACGGAAGTTGTGGGAGGGCGTCGAGGAAGCCGACAGCATCGCCTTTAATCCCCACAAGTGGCTCGGTGCGCAGTTCGACTGCTCAATCCAGTTTCTCGCGGACCCGGAACCACAGGTTCGCACCCTCGGCATCCGTCCGGATTACCTCCAGACCCTCGGTCAAACCGAGATCACCAATTACAGTGAGTGGACGATCCCCCTGGGGCGCCGATTCCGAGCCCTCAAGCTCTGGTTCCTGCTCCGCGCCCACGGTCTCAAAGACCTCCGACAGCGCATCCGGAACCATATTGCCTGGGCTGAAGAGGCCGCCGCCGCGATCGCATCGCTGGACGGCTTTCGCCTGACAACGGACTGCCACCTCTCTCTCTTCACGTTCCAGTACGCCCCCAACGGTGAGAATGCCAACGACGCCACCGAACGCCTGCTCCGCGCGGTCAATGATGACGGCCGAATCTACCTGACGCAGACGATCCATGAAGGACAGTTCGTCATTCGCTTCCAGGTCGGGCAATTCGACTGTCGCAGGGAGGATGTCCTCCTCGCGGTCAATGTACTGCGCGAACTGGCCAATGCGACCCATTCCGAGCTCCAGAACTGATATTGCCTCTGATCTCCACAACCATAAGTTTATATTTTTCAATCAATTAAGGAAATATCAATGAAGAACCGCCCAAATATCATCTTCATGGTCGCCGACAACCTCGGTTGCGAAGCAGTCGATTATTATGGCGAAGGGATATTCGACACCCCCAGATTGAACACAATGGCGAGCAAGGGCGTTGTATTCGACAACTGCCTGATCGCAACCCCGCTGTGTTCACCAGCGCGTT
Organism: Candidatus Latescibacterota bacterium; assembly: GCA_965205975.1. Lineage (GTDB taxonomy): Bacteria > Latescibacterota > UBA2968 > UBA2968 > UBA2968 > VXRD01. The sequence goes on along the minus strand of OZ242195.1, from coordinate 700,733 downwards.
GCGCCTGGAACACAGGCAGACATCCATATCGGGTTGGCATCAACTCACAGACACGTCCAGATGACCCGGAATCCGGACTCTCACTCCGGGAAGTCTCTATAGCCAGACTTTTGCGAAATGCCGGATACACAACAGGGCTGTTTGGAAAATGGAACCTGGGATATGCCGCAAAATTTAATCCGTTACACCACGGCTTTCATGAATTTTACGGCAGCAACGCAGGCCATGCCGACTATTACACCCACCTTTACAACCGCGACATGAAAAGCCACTTTTTTCGCGGCCTGGAACCCATAGCGGACGAGGGTTACTTCGACACTCTGTTTACGGATGAAGCCATCAAATTTATCAACCACCAATCCCAAAAACCCGAGCCCTTCTATCTGAATCTCCCCTTTTATGCCCCACACGGCCCCTATCAGGCCCCACCCGGATACTATCACAGCGATGACCCAATGGTAAACTACCAGTATATGGTCGAATATCTGGACCTGTGCGTAGGGCGCGTGCTGGATGCAGTACACCATGCCGGTATTGCAGAAAACACGCTTATCGTCTTCTTAAGCGACCAGGGAGGCAGCCGAACCAATGGGTATGGCCGAACTCTCTGGGAGCGTTCGCTAAGAGTCATCTGCAACGCGGTCTGGCCGGGAAAAATCGCTCCAAATACAAAAATCCATACCCCCTGGGTACACTACGATCTCTACGCCACATTCGCCGCTCTCGCTGGTGCAACCATGCCCGACGACCGCATCATTGACGCCCAAAACGTGTGGCCCCTTTTCAAAGGCAAAGAGCAACCTCTGGACCGCACCCTGCACTGGACGTATAGAACAGAGGACGCGGTCCGTGAGGGCAATCTGAAACTCCACGCCACAGACGGCAAACCAGATGGCCTGTTTGATCTGAGCACCGATCCCGATGAACAACGCGACCTGCGCGCCACCTTCCCTGAAAAAGTTGAAAAGATGATGGCAGAACACCATGTCTGGAAACAAACTTGTGAAGCCCAACAAACATCAAAAGCCTGATCCCCCAAACCATTGGAACGATGAACGCCATGAAACTATCACAACGAACCAAACAACGCATAACACGCTCAATACTGGTGGTCATTTGCTCCTGTATTTTCTTCGCCCAGGGGCAGGCGCAGCAGGAACGCCTAAAGGGTGCCGTCAAATCCCCGATAGCTAACGTCAAGGCAGATGTATTTGACCGCGTCGAGCACCATGAGACGGATAACGACGGGGTGACACTCCACTACGTCACCCTGGGCGAAGGCCCCGTTATTCTCTTTGTCCATGGCTTTCCCGATTTTTGGTATACCTGGCGCGAACAGATGGCCGCTCTTTCCGACAGCTATAAGACCGTCGCTATGGACACACGCGCCTACAACAAGAGCGGCAAGCCCGAAGGCGTGGAACACTACACCATGTCCCATCTCATGTCGGATGTCGAAGCTGTAATCAAGGATCTGGCGGTCGATTCGGTCACCCTCGTTGGTCACGATTGGGGGGGCGCCATTTCGTGGCGGTTCGCCATGTACTATCCGCAACTCGTCAACAAGCTGGTGATCTGCAATCTGACTCACCCGAAGGGCTACGGCACCGTGCTGCGTAACGCGACGGCAGAGCAAAAGAGGAATACTAAATACATTACCGACTTTCAAACGCCTGGATACGAAAAACGGTTCTCGCCCGAGGTGCTTACACGTATTTCGGTGGGTAATGCCTCAGACGAAGTGCGGCAGCGCTACATCAATGCGTTCTCCCAATCCTCGGTCAAGGGCATGCTCGACTACTACCGGGCGGCCTATAGCGGTCTAACTGCGGGGTCTGGCCAGAGCCTGGAGATGCCCAATCTCACCATGCCCATATTGCAATTCCACGGGTTGAAAGACAAGGCTGTTGACAAAGACGGGTTACGCGACACGTGGAATTGGATCAACAAAGACTACACACTCGTCACCATCCCCAGCAGCGGCCATTGGGTTCAACGAGACGCAGCGGATATGGTCAGTAATACCATGCGCTGGTGGCTGAAGAGCCGTCACTGAAGGCGCTGGATTTCCCGTTGTGTGAGGCCCCGGCGATAGATACGAATGTCTCGCAGGGCGCCTTTGAAATAGTCGTGGGCACCAAAGCCGATTAAGAGAGGACAGTTGGGATCGAGGTCGTAGCGTTTTGGATTGAAGCTATCTGTTGTAGCGACGGAGATTCCATCGACGTACAGGGTCAGAACGCCGCCCTGCTTGACAGCGGCTACGTGTCGCCATCCTTCGGGAAATGCGCGGTCCCAGGTGGCGACTTTTCCGGCTTCGACCGAATAGACGTGTCCAGACGGCAGGGTGCCAGCATAGAGGCGGCCCTCATAAATGGCCATGGACCAGACCCGCCGCAGGGGCGCGGACGTGCGGTCCAGAGACTCTAAGAATGTGAACCGATTGCCGTCCATCCGCCAGACATTGGCCATTGGGAGCGAGCCGATATAGACTTTGCCGTTGTAAAGTCCCATCGCCATAATCTCACGTTCGTACCCGGCCCGCCCCAGACAGGTCCAGGTCGTATTGCCGTCATATCGATAGACTTCGCCCTGAGGCCAGGTGCCGACATAGAGTTGCCCCTTGAAAGTGACCGCCGAGTAGGTCTGGGTAGAGGTTTCTGGACAGCCGCAGTCGGTCCATTCGGCGTTGCCTTCGTAGCGAAGAACCGGGCCGCCATTGACGAGGGTGTAGAGCCTGTCCCGATAGACGGTGAAACTCATCAGCCGCACGTCTGGACCTATGGGCGTCCAGGTGGTGCCGCCATCATAGACAAAGGCACCCTCGCGGTAGAGGCTGGTGGCGTAGAGCCGACCCTGATAGACTGTGAGCGCGGTGGCGTTGTCGGCTTTGCCCGTGTTGTGTCCCGTGGTGGGTGTTTCTTCGGGTGTGGCGTCTTCGATGCCTGGATGTCCGCAAAAAGTCCATTGACCATCGGCATCGACCCGATAAACCTGGCCACCGGGTGTGGTGTTCAGGGGATCGCCCAGAGCGGAGCCGATGCTATTATACCGGCCGAGAGCGCAGTAGAGCGCGCCTTGAAATTCGACGACGGCGTTGACAGAGTTGCATCCGACTGGATTGCCCAGATCGGTCCAGCGTTTTTCCCCTTCATAGCGCCACAGGTGGCCGACCTCTTCTTCGCCATTCTCAAAGGTGCCGGCGTACAGGTGTCCACCTAATGTTGAAAGTGCAGATATTTTGACCGCCTGACCGGGACGACCGCAATCGGTCCAGGACCCGAGATGCCCGTTGTCGATGCCAAAGTGGAGGTTGCGGTAATTCGATTGGGCAGTGGAGGTCATTCCGGTATTGGTGAGGACCGAAATCTGCCATCCCTGGCGGGTTTCCGGATCGAATTGGCTGAGAATATCGCCGACCACTTCAGTTTCTTCCGTATAGATCCATCCGGCGCATGAAAAATCGCCTGTCCCTATAGACAGGTCGCAGGGAACTTCCAGAAAGGTTTCCGCCCCGTCGAATTGGGCGCTTCTTTGTCCACCTGATTCCCCGATTTCAACACCGTGATTTTGGATGGGCAGACCGCTTTCGGAATGGTCTTTCAGGTCTTCCCGGAACGGCCAGTGGGCGATCAGGTCGGGGTCGCTGACTCGCAACATGGTTTCTCCTCGGTTTGGGAGGTTTAAAGCAGAGCGAGATCTATAATCGAAAATACATCTCGCAAGCCGAATTATCAAATTGATTTTCCGATGTTTAGTTGATAGAATGGGAATGTTAAGCACCTGTTCTATCTCCAAAAAAATCGCGACGGCCGTGTGCAATCTTCTCAATGCCGTCGATGTCGTCAGCGGAGAGTCCTTCATAGACCTTTGCAGTCAGTTCAAGAAGGTCATCGAAACTTTTTTCAGAACCGAATGATTCATATGAAATTGTTACTTTATCAAATAGCCCGTAAAGCCCACAGCCTTTAGGCGTGGGAAGCAGACGCGAGTTGGCGAGCGTTGTTTTGCAATGGCTTATGATTTTGTTTCTGCTTCCGTGTAAAATCGTCACGGAACATGCTTAGCACAAGTGCTCTTTCTGCTTGACAAAAACGATACATAAGTATATATTTTACTTATGTTTAAGTCATTAAAAATACAAACTAAAACCGACAAAAAACAAGAGAATAATGGACTACCTGACCTACAAATTCAAGTTGTATTCAACGTGTGACCGCAATCGGTATCTCCACCATGAGATAAACGACTTTGCCGAAGTGTATAATCACTTCATCGCACTACATAAGCGATACTACCAGCGATTTGGCAAGTATCCGAGTAAGTTCACACTGATCAATCACCTCAAGAAGCTGAAGGACACGCCGCGCTTTGCCCACTGGCGTCTGCTACCGTCTCAGGCATTGCAAAATGTGATTGAGCGCATAGACTTTGGCTATAAGAGATTCTTTGCCAGAGACAACAAGCGACCGCCACAATTCCGTAGCAAGTTCAAATACAAGTCCTATACGCTGAAACAGGCAGGCTACAAATTTCTTGAGCGTAACAAAGTGCGTATCGGCAAGCGTGTATTCAGGTATCATAAGAGCAGAAACTTCAATATGAAAACACAAGAATCAATTGCAAAAGTTATCGACCGTGATATATGTGACAATGGGGAAACCTATACTCTCTATAAACAAAGAGTGAAAGAAGGAAAACCAACGCGAGATGAAAATCCGGAGACCCATTTTTGTGTCTATTTTCTGCCCTATGATACCCAGAGCAAAAAGGTATTTGTCATCCACCATAAAAAGTCTGGTCTTTGGCTTTCTCCTGGTGGTCATATAGATAAAGACGAGACGCTTTTGGCAGCTTTGAACCGTGAGATAGGTGAAGAATTGGGAGTATGGAACTTTTTTAAATCTGAACCACAACCGTTTTTGTTGACCATTACACCAATAGAAAATCCCGTGCAACCCTGCCAGTCTCATTATGACATCTGGTATTTACTTCTTACAGATGGCAGCAATTTCAACATTGATCTACAGGAATTTTATGCTGCCAAATGGTTGACTATTGAAGCCGCAAGGGAAATAGTCACTGATCCATCAACTCTTAAGGCTTTTCAAAGGCTTCAAACGTAATTCAAAACGGTCTTTCTATATGGAAAAACTGACTGAACGCCTGCTTCTGAGAGAGTTCACCAAACAAGACGTGGATGCCATCGCCGAGTACAGGAGAGACCCCAAGTATCTGGAATACTACTACCGGCCCGCCTACACCAGAGAGGAGTGCGTCCGCTTTGTAGATAAATGCATTGCATGGTCTAAAGAAAATCCGAGATGCAAATTCCAGCTGGCCATCACGGACCGCTCAAATGGAATATTACTCGGTAATTGCGGAATACGCACAGAAAGCATTGAAAGCCGACAGGGTGACATAGGCTACGAATTGTCGCCCGTTTATTGGGGTCAGGGCTTTGCGTCAGAAGCTGTCCGGAGCATCTTGCAGGTGGGTTTTGAAGATTTGGACCTCGGCGAAATTGAAGCCAGATGCGTTGTAGCAAACAAACGGTCTGTCCGTCTTCTCCGTCGGCTGGGTTTCGAGGAAGTTGAGCGCGTACCGCCCGGGCCGGGTAGAGGCGAATTTAAGGACCGCATGTTGCCCGAGCGGTCTGTATTTCTCTTACATCGGGACAAATGGATCTACAGCTTATAATGCCAATAATGAACGAATACTTGCTGTAAATCGAAAAATGGGGTATAAACCGAAGCCAGGTATTTTTTTCTTAAGTCGAAGACGTTAGCCGTCATGCCGCTACAGAACACTGAAGCGGCATGTTTCCTAGCTGAAGCCCAACTGGACGAAAAGGTAAATTTCCACAAACACCCGGCTGGTGCACCGCTGCGGGATGTGGATTCTCCCTCGATCGAGAAGCTACGTGAGTATATTGCTGATCAGCGGCGCAAATAAGCGCCATGATCGGCTAACACGTCTATGCTATCACCCCGTGAGAGTTCCTCATGATTTCATACGTAAAAGACACATCGAAGTGGGAAGATTGGCAACGCGACTACTGTTTTGGCCTCATCCTTATCATGCCCCCTCCAGAGGTATCTCAGGAGATTGATCTCTTGCGGGCAAAGTATGATCCCCGCTCAGCTACCTCCTGTCCGACGCACATCTCTTTGTCAGATCCCTTGAGCCGGAAAATGACGCCTGATCTTATCGATGAAATCAACAACGTCCTTACTGATGTCCAGCCATTCACGCTTCATTACGACAAGCCGCATGCCTCAACGAGGCATCCTGGTGTCTCGTATCCGATAAGGCCACGAGAGCCTATCGATAATTTAAAGCAGATCCTCCACAGTACATCGGCATTTTCCGGCGAAGCGTATCACAGGCGCAACATAGCTCCGCACATGACCATTGCTGAGTTCATCTCCATAGACGAGAGCCTTGAGCTTTGTGTACGGCTCCAAAATTCAGTTCCGTCTGGCTCTTTTTTGTGTGATAAACTGGCGTTCGTCGTACCCGATGAGAGTTTTCAGTTCAAAAAGAGGGGAACATTCTTTCTTGCCGATTCAGACAAAAAGGAGAGATGATTGATTCATCTAAATAGAGACGGATCATGGGCTGGCGGCTTCTTTACCATCTGGACCGGACAAACGCTGTCGTCTCTTGGAACCCAAGTTGCACAGTTTGCCCTGGTGTGGTGGCTTACGGAAAAGACAGGATCTGCGACCATTCTCGCGACCTCAGTCCTTGTCGCCTATCTGCCAGAAGTCTTCCTGGCTCCCATCATTGGCGCACTGAATGATAGATGGAACCGCCGAATTGTAATGCTCGTCTCGGATACGCTTGTTGCAATAGCCATGGCAGGTCTTGCTGGTCTTTTCTGGATGGAAATTATCGAGATCTGGCATATCTACGCAGTAAACTTCCTGGCGAGTATAGGCCGTGCATTCCAGGGCCTGGCAATGATAACTTCCACGCCTTTGATGGTACCCGAAAAACATCTGGCCAGGATTCAGGGGACGAATCAAACCCTGCATGGAGTACTCAGTATGGGAGGTCCCCCCCTTGGAGCACTGGCGTTGGCTGTGTTCGAGATACATCTCATATTGGCCATCGATGTTTTGACGGCGACGCTGGCTATCGGCCCCCTCATCTTCATCATGATTCCACAACCAAAAAGGATGGAGGAAAAGCAAAGCCAGGAGGTTGGAATCTGGGCTGATATGCTGGGAGGATTTCGTTATTTGTGGAGATGGACTGGTCTTCGGAACTTAATCTTAATTGCTGCCGTATTAAACATATTTGGGAACACGAAGATGACCATCTCGCCCCTCTTGATAACAGATCACTTCAATGGAGGTGCTACCGAACTTGGTTGGTTTAATTCTGCCTGGGGAGTGGGCATTGTCCTGGGAGGTCTTCTGGTCGGGGCCTGGGGTGGATTCCGTCGCCGAATCATGACGACGATCTTCGGCTGGATTGTGTATGGCATTGGAACAATACTCGTAGGTATCGCCCCTCATACCCGCTTTGCTTTAGCCATCACGGGCATAGCTTTAAGCGGTGTCGGTAGCTCGCTAATTAACGCGCCTCTCCGCGCACTCCTTCAGGCCAATGTCGATCCCCATCTACAAGGCCGCGTATTTGGTGCTCTCCATAGTTCCGTGCAATTTACAACTATGCTTGGTCTCATCGTGATAGGTCCCGTAACCGATATTTTTGGCCCGCAGCCGTGGTTCTTAGCAGCGGGAGTACTAACCCTCATTCTCGGAACATCTGCCCGGATGATTCCATCTATTGTTAGTATCGAAGACAAAGAACCATGAAAAGTATTGTGTTACAATATCACCCCTGATTCATCTATTCACCCCCAGAGGTTTACAATGAACATCATTCTCTTAATCATCGACACCATGCGCTACGACTATATCGGTGCCAACGGCAATGACTGGATCGAAACACCCAACCTCGACCGCTTGGCCTCACAATCCTGGTGTTTCGACCGTGCCTTCGCAGCGAGCTTCCCCACCATCCCCTATCGCACCGACGTCATGACTGGCAAATACGGCAGCCCCTTTCACGCCTGGAAACCACTGCCCTTCAACACCAATGCACTGCCGTATGTCCTCGGCGAAGCAGGCTACGCAACGCAACTCCTGCACGACACCCCCCACCTCGTCAACGGGGGCCACGCCTTTGATTATCCCTTTCACACCTGGACCTTCATCCGCGGTGCCGAAGTTGACCGCGCCTGGATGAATGACGAAGCCAAATGGCCCAGCAACTGGGCAAAAGACCCGCTCTTTGACATCCTTGAAGACGAACTCCCAATACCAACCATACAATATGCTCGCACCAACAGAGGCCGTGAAAACTTAGACGACTGGAACTGCGCCAGACTCTTCAACACCGTCGCCGAATTTCTCCGCGACAATAAAAACCGGGAAAATTTCTTCCTCTGGATCGACTGCTTTGACCCCCACGAACCCTGGGACGTACCCCCCGAATACATGCTCAAATACGACAAAACACCTGGCTATGACGGTCGGCTCGATCCGCGCACCTTCAAGGGAGGAACGCAAGCCCGCAGCAATCCCAACTTACCCGATGAAGCCAGAGCACGCATCAAAGCGAGTTATGCAGCCAAAGTCACCTGGATGGACCACTGCTTTGGCCGATTCCTCGAAGCCTTTGAAGCCACAGGCCTGGATAAAAACACCGCCATACTCGTCGCAGGCGATCACGGCACCAACGTCGGTGAACGCGGCAGATTCGGCAAAGGCGCACCCGTTCGCGAACAAGAAATCCACATCCCACTTTTCATCAAAACACCCGAAGGCGATACAGGTCGCAGTTCTGCCATCTTTCAACCACAAGATTTCTTCGCCACCATCGCTAACCTGTCAGGCGCGCCTGTTCCCGACAATATCGAAAGTTATGACATCCTCAAAGCTGCACGTGAAAACAGCATGGGCAATCGCAAAATCGCCCTATCAGGCGTGGCGCGCGGCAAAGCGATGCGACATCTTCAACGCGGCTACTTTACCGTCTTCGATCAAGAAGGCTATCTCGAATGGCACCCCAACCCCGAAGACAGCATCCTCACCTCCTACGGCTCTCTGGACAATATCGCTTCTGAAAATCCCGACCGCGTTCAAGACCTTCACGCATCGGGCCTCGCCGAACTCGAACACCGCAATGCCGACCCCATCTTCATCGACTGGCTCAAAAATGGCGCACCCGGCAATGTACCCGAATGCAACCTCTTCGACGGATACCCCGGCCCCGAAGGCTTTGAAATGTACTCCGCCAGAAGCTACAAAGGCATTTAAATTCATCCAGGGAGGCACTTGTGGACGCGAACCCAAACATAGCAGATTATGAGATCACCCCCAAAGACCCACCGAACGATGGGATTCTCTTCGTCGATCACTCCCCGGCAAAAAGAGGTGGAAATCTCGGGCACGCACTGGTGGAGTATGAGGACGGGAAGATCCTCGCCTTCTATCCGAACTGCTCCGCCGAAAGCCACAACCCGAAGAAGTCTGGCAAGGGCCACTCGGCTAGAGGCTGGATGGAATACAAGCGATCGGAAAACAGCGGCGAGACCTGGAGCGATCGGAACGTGGTCGCCTATTCGAAAAACTTGTTCGACACCGGACAGAGCGGGAAGACCAGCAAGAAATTGTCCGCCTTCGCCGAGAAGGCAATTCGAACGGACAAGGGTGAAATCGTCCTCTTTTTTCTTGTATGTGATATCACGGCCAATGTCATTTGGAGGCAATTTCAGGTGCCGACATACATCAGCAGTCCGGATGGAGGGTACACATGGCGTGAGCCATCTGCACTGTGCGACAGTCGGGGCAGGCTCTACGATGCAAAGTATCACAACGGAGAGATACTCGCGCTCCACTTCAGGAACGACAACGAGATCAATTTCCTGGGCAACAAGCCCGAGCATGTGTACGAGTTGCACGTGAGCCGAGACGGCGGCCGGACCTTCGAGAAGCGCAGCGAGCTTCCCTTCGACACCATTGGGAAATCGTATGGAACCATGGGGATACGCGATAACGGAAACATCATTGTGTACATATACAACAGCAAGGCTGAGCACACGATGGACTATGTGGTGAGCGACGACGATGGTCGGACCTGGTCCGAACCAAGGATCGCACACTTTAAAAAGAAGATCCGAAACCCTCAGATGGCCGTGCTAAACGGCTGTTATTTCATGCACGGACGCAGTGCATTCTTGCAGGGTAAGAAAGAGGAAAAAGGTCACTTTGTTCTATATGCTTCACGAGATGGCTTTGCCTGGGATGACGGCATCTACTTGAGGATGCGCGAGAAGGGAATCGCAGCATATTCGAACAGCATCGTGGTCGGATCGCTGAATCCACACAAGCGGAATCGGCTGCTACTGCAGGCGTCGCATGCGTATGAACAGCACTTGACGAACGTGTATCACTGGTGGATCGATACGCCATAGAAAGACAGGGAATATGAATCCCTCCCTATCCCATCCGAAACATTCCATTTTATGACATCGTCGTATTATTGAGCAGGGGGTGAGAGCCAGTGGTGCTGGCCCCGAGGCTTCCAAACCGAGGGCTACGGGTATCCTGTGGGATATCCCGTATATGGGTTCGATCCCCACACCCTCTGCCATGATTGACATCAGTGGCGAATTCATTCTATTCACCGATATAGAAAGGCAATTCCATGACGACTGACGGACCGCTGAACGAACAAGACCTTGAGCAGCTCTGCACCCGAGGCTACGTCAAGGTGCGCGCCTTTACAGCCGAAGACGCCGCTGAGATGGAATCAACGATCTGGCGTCGGCTGGAGAGAGAGGGCGTATTGCGGGATGATCCTGCGACCTGGCGAAAATACCCGGGTGGCGTCAGCCGATCCGTGAGAAACTCTCGCATCTTTCGAGAAGCCATGACGGCAGAATTTGCAGCAGTGGTAGATCAGTTGCTCGGTCAGGGACGGTGGCGTCCTCCGAAAGATCGCGGCATTGTGCTGTACACCTTCCCCCAGCAGCGAGAAAGTTGGGACATCGCAACCGACTGGCACCCTTATACACAAACCGTGACTTTCCCACCTCGAAGGAGGCGACGCGTCCTGCGCCGTCCAAAAGAATTTCACTGAGACTTCTGGAGGTCCATCATGCAGTTCACTGGCATTTGTATAATAACGCAGAATGTGGACAGATTGTGCGCTTTCTACAGAGAAATACTAAAACTTGAACCAGAAGAAGGAAATATATTTGAGATCATTCCAACGGAGGGTGCAGATTTGTCAATCTTCTCCTCAGAACGCACGGAGAAGATGGCTCCTGGATGCCTGAAGGGAGCTGGATATGGTAGCTATACTATCGAGTTTGAGGTAGAAGACGTCGACCGGGACTTTGAGCGTTTGAAAGCCATGAATGTTGAGATTGTTAAACCGCCTACAACCCAATCATGGGGGCGCCGATCTGTTTGGTTTCGTGACCCGGATGGGAACATCGTCAATTTCTATGCCAATGTGAAGGTTTAGGTAAGTGCTATGAAAGCTGAGGAAACAAGGCAATATTGGTGGAGATTCGAAATCCATTTGAACAGCAAAACATAAAAAACAGGTCTATTAGATAGGGCAATGATATCATGAACATACTCGTCATCGGTGGCACGCGCTTTATCGGTGCCCATGCTGTCGCCAGGCTGGCTGAAGCCGGTCATACCGTCACCGTCTTCCACCGGGGGAAGCACAACGCCGATCTCGTTCCGGACAGCGTCGAGCATATTCACGGCAATCGACTGGATCTGGACGACTTCCGTGAACAGTTCCTATCGCTGAAAGTGGATGTCCTCCTTGACACGATTGCCATGAACGAGCAATTCGCGCAGACATTCACCGACACCATGCAGGATGTTGCGCCCAGAGTTGTCGTCCTCTCGAGCGGTGACGTCTATCACGCCTATGACATCATGAGAGGATACGAAACAGGTCCGCTTCAGGAAGTCCCCATCCGCGAAGACGGTGACCTCCGAATGCGACTGTATCCCTACCGCGGCGAATCGCTTCGGTCTGACGACGACCCGCACAAGCACCTGGATTTCTACGACAAGATCCCCATAGAGCGAATACTTTCACAGGCGTTCGACACGACAATTCTCAGATTGCCGGCCGTTTATGGTCCCGGCGACCACCGTCCCTGGGGATACCTCAAGAAGATGCTCGACGGTCGGTCGGTGATTTTGCTGGGTGAAGAGACCGCGCACTGGCGCTTCATCCGCGGATATATCGACGACGTCGCCGAGGCCATTGTCGCCGCGACGGTAAACGCCTCAGCTGCCGGACGAATCTACAATGTGGGAGACGGAAATTACTGCACGGAGCGAGAATGGGTTGAATCAATTGCAAAAGCTGCGGGCTGGAAGGGCGAAATCCGAACCCTCCCCGAGGACAAACTGCCCGACCATCTCGGACAACTGGCGAACCCCGCGCAAGACCTCATCTACGACGTCAGCAGGATTCGCGACGAATTGGGCTGGGAACACAGGACGGATTTGAACGTGGGCATGAAGCGTACGGTTGACTGGGCACGCGAGAACCCACCGGAGGAATACGACCAGTCCATCTTCGACTATGACGCAGAAGATCGCGCTCTGGCACGCGCTGGTGCCGGATGAATCTTATGATAACTCAAAGACTTTTCGATCCCGCAGACGATTTCGACGACGTCAGTCGCTTCCTGCGAAAATGCTGCCAGCCACTGAAGGGCTGGAATTGGATACAGCCGATCCGGGACTACGCCTACCACCATCCTATCGCAGACGAAGGTGGGGTTCGCCGACAGGCACGATTACGAGATCGCAATTGGCACATTCGGCGACGGATAGAGGATTGCACGACACATAACACGACCGCGCGAAATGAGTAAGCCCATGATGAACGAAGTAATCACGGCATCTCTCGATCAGGATTCGGCTACCTCGGGGATTCAGGAGGCGATTGACGCCCTTGGCGAGCGAGGTGGGAGCGTTCGGATTCCGGCAGGCAAATGGCGGCTACGTCAGTCGATTGTCCTCCGAAGTGGCATAAGCCTCATCGGCGATGGATCAGCGACTGAACTGACGATAGCTGCACCCAAGGCACTATTCCTGATTCGAGATGCCCGCAAAGGTTCCCGCAACATCTACTTGCGCGGACGAGTGCCTTTTGTAGCAGACGATGGTGTCGGGCTGAACGATCGACCTCGCCAATGGTGGGACGGGACCCACGCGCTGGTGAAGTCGGTAAAGGGCGACCTCGTTCGCTTGAGCGAGCCACTGAACAGGGGCCTGAGGGTAAAAGAGGGAGCCCAGATCGTCGGCCTCTTCCCGGGCATTACTGCTGTCCGTAGAGACGATGTGAGCTTGCGCGATTTGACGCTACGTGGGGCGAGAGATCCCAAAGGGCGCTGGTGGCAAGACTTCACTTACAGCGCTGTACACACTATCTACTGTAGAGGTGTACGCATCCAGAATGTAGCGGTCATCGACTGGCCGAGTGACGGCATCAGCGTGCAGGGCGGCTCGGATGCGCAGGTCACCCACTGTCAGGTTCGCTTTTGTCGCGGACACGGATACCACCCCGGCACTGGTATAGAACGCAGCATTTGGTCACACAACATCGCCATTGGAAACGGCGGAGACGGTCTGTACTTCTGCGGCCATGTGCGCGACTCTATATGTAGCGACAGTGTCTTCACAGGCAACGACCACAGTGGCATCGGCGGCGTGGGGCATGGGGAGGATCACCACAACATCATCAGCAACAATGTGTGCTCAGAGAATGGCAAATGGGGCATTAACGCAAGCGATGGCGTGGAAAATGTGATCGTCGGGAACATCCTTCGGAGCAATTCATGGAAGAAGCCTGGCGCTTATCCCGCCCTGCGCCTGCACAATGCCAAAAGATTTCTTGTCCAGGGCAACCGTTGCGCCGATAATGTTGACAAATCTCCGACGGTTGGAGGAGACACACCGTGCCAGACGCGAGGCATCGTCGAGAGTGGCCACAGTGACTGGAACCTCGTGAGTGGCAATGTCTGTATAGGAATGACCGAGCCGATCACGGTGATAGGCCACAACTCCCGCGCACAAGGGAATCTTCTGTGAAGCGGAAAAACAAAACCCGGATACTGAATGTCTCCGCTTTATGAGGATATTTTCATGAAATTCGATGAACGAGATCTGTACACTGGACTCTCCGCACTTCATTGGGCTACGATATCGACGTCAGATCCCCGCATAGACAAGTCATTCTACAAAGGCATCCTTGAGAAAGCTGGAAGTAAGACCCTGGAACTGGGATGCGGAGCGGGGCGGTTACTACTGACCTTTTTGCAAGAAGGATTTGATGTGCAGGGGGTGGACATTTCGGGCGATATGCTATCTGTATGTCGCCTGCATGCGAACGCGATGGGACTGGATCCCGTGCTCTACGAGCAGCAGATGCAGCAGTTGGATCTCCCCGATCGATTTAATGCCATCTACATCCCGTGCGGTGGTTTCCAGTGTGTAATGGGGCGGCGAGCGGCATTGGAAACGCTCCGCCGATGCCACGCTCATTTGGAGCCTGGTGGAATTCTCGCCTTTAATGTTGCTCCAGCCCATAGTTTTTATTACTGGGGCCCCAAAGAGATTCACGCATGGCCTGGCGAGTGGAAACAGATCGCCAACAAGGAGCTTGAAGACGGAAAGCGCCTACTGGTTTACCACCACAAGATTTTTGAAGATACGGTGGCGCAATATGCTGTCCGAGAACGGCGATATGAACTATACGAAGGCGACCGTCTCATAAAAGAGGAAATTCACACCGGACAGACGCACTGGTACCATCGAAATGAACTGATGTGGATGCTGGAATTGGCAGGCTTTCGAGATGTCGATGTCAAAGGCGATTGGACAGACGAGACCCTGAGTTCTGAACACGAAAAAGAGATGATCTTCATTGCGACCAAGAATGAGGATAAGTGACAGCAAGCATCGTGTGTAAAAAACACAGGAAAACACTAAACTCAATGACAAACGTAATCCTGACAGACCTCGATGGGGTAATTCGGATCTGGTCCCCTGAAATACATCGTAAGGCGGAACGAGCAACCGAGCTTCCCGAAGGAGCCATCCCCAGGGCTGCATTCTCAGATGACTTGCTCCCCCTGGTAATCACAGGACAAATCTCTGACGATGAGTGGCGGCGGAGAATTGCGGACCTGCTCAGCAAGGACTTCCCTAACACCAACGCGGAGCGCGCGGTTGAACTCTGGTCCGCATCGCCAGGGGAAGTCGATTTGGAGGTCCTGGAGATCTTGCGGGCTTGTCGAAAGAGGGCGCGTTTAGTCCTTATCAGCAATGCGACCTCAAGGTTACACTCAGACCTTCAGCGACTGGGCATCGCCGAGGATTTCGATTACATCATCAACTCCTCAGAGGTCGGGTTTGCAAAACCCGATCCCAACATCTACTTCACAGCCTTAGATACTGTGGAAGCAACTCCAGAGCAGGCTCTGTTCATAGACGACAACGCCGGGCATGTGGCAGCGGCGACGAGATTGGGTATAATCGGACACACCTATGCTGGAGCCGATGGTCTTCAGCAGAAGTTGAATCATCTGGGACTTCTTTAATAACGAGGATACTTTGCCGGACCCCATTTTCACACTCCTGCGCCGAACCTACGTTTTCAAGAAGACGACAGACTGCGACATCCATCTCGACGTGTTGAAGTGACAGAGTCATCCCGTTCGCCAGCTTGACAAAAGATTTTATTTCCTGCTATATTAGAACAGATTTTGGCATAGAGATCCTAACTTAATATAGAAGAGGACAAGCCATGAACGTCATTTCTGAACTTTTGCAAGCGCGGGTTAATCGCCGACACTTCTTACAGGGTGCAGGCGTGGCACTATCTTTGCCCTTCTTAGAAAGCAGCATGGTGTACGGTGCGGCAAATCCGAGGCGTCTGGTCTGCGTGGGCAATCATCTGGGATTTTGGCCGGGCGGTTTTTTTCCCGAGCAGTCCGGCAAGGACTATGAGACGAGCCTGACGCTGAAGTATATCGATTCACACCGAAATGATTTTACTATCTTTTCAAATCTCGATCACGGTACGGGCGGTGGACACGCCGGCGTACATGTATTTCTGAGCAGCATACGCAAGGAAGAAGCCGCAGGTTTCCCCGAAAAGAATATGACGCTGGACCAGATAGCGGCTGAGCATGTGGGCAGTACAACGCGCTTTCCCTCAATTACTGCAGGGCTGGGCAGAGGTACAGACATGGTATGGACGCGGTCGGGCGTAAATGTGGCACCGATTAACAATCCCGCCCGCATTTTTCAGGCTTTATTTGTACAGAATGATGAAGCTATGCGAAGCGCAGAGCGTCGTACGCTATCAAATCGGGGCAGTGTGCTCGACGCCTTACTCGCGTCGGCAAAGACACTCGATGGTCAGTTAAATGCAGCGGATCGCGGTAAGCTCGATCAATACCTGACTTCGGTGCGCGACGTCGAGCGTCGCCTGCAAATGTCGCGCGAATGGCTCGACAAACCCAAGCCAGAATCCCCAATTGAACCTGTGGAAGACCTCGAACGGATGCAAATTGAGGAAATGCCGCTTTTTTATGACCTGCTAACACTGGCATTACAGACAGACTCGACACGGGTTGTGACCTTTGAAATCCCCATGGGCTTTAAGACGTCCGAACTCAACCTTGGCGGATATCACGGCCTTTCGCACCACGGCAAGGAGGAGGGGATATTGAAAGACCTTCAGGTAGTGGAAAAATATTTGTTGACTCAGTTTGGTAGGTTTCTGGATCGCCTCAAAGAAGCAAAAGTGTTTGACGACACGCTGGTCGTTCTGGGAAGTGGTATGGGCGATGGCTCAAGGCATTCCAATAGGAATTTGCCGGTGATTCTCGCTGGGGGCGGTTTGAAACATCAAGGACATCTCGTGTGTCCTGCCGAGACACACAAACGGATCCCACTGTCAAACCTCTGGCTTTCTGTCTTGCAGTGGTTTGGTGTAGAGCGAGATAGCTTTGGCAAAAGCACAGGGACCTTTTCTGCGATGGAGATTTCATGAAACGGATTTTGATGGTCATTGTCTCCACCCTATTCGCCCATTCTGTCTGGGCAGAACTACCCAGGGCATTTCTTACACAATATTGCGTCAAGTGTCACGGTCCAAGCGTGCAAAAAGCCGACCGGCGCTTTGATCAGTTTTCCGAGACAATTGCCAACTTCAAAGAATTAGAACTCTGGCAGGATATTGTCGATCAACTCAACCTGCAGTCGATGCCACCAAAGCGCCAGATGCAGCCGGGTAAAGATGAGGTACTCGCCACTGTTCAGGTGATTACAGCATCAATTGCTGAAGCGCGTATGCGATTGTCGGGCAAAGGACAGCACACACCTCTGAGGAGGCTCAACGCCTGGGAATACCGCCAAACACTCGGCGATTTACTCGGTCTGAATATGGAAGCCTGGGACCCAACGGAAGATTTTCCACCCGAAGTGAAGGTCAAGGGCTTTGATAACAATGCTGCCGGGCTTGTCACGTCGGGCATGTTGCTCAATCACTATTTGCGCGTTGCAGAAGAAGCCGTCACACGTGCCACGCATTTTGAATCCAAACCCGAAGCCCAAAATTACGTGCAAAAATCACCCTTCTATTTTACAAACAAACAGGCCAATTCCTTGTCCTTGCCCAAGGTTTTTAGAGAGGATCGCTTTCGGTTTGTGTCAGATACGGGATACGATGATCTCACTGGACGTCACTACCGGGGTGGTCATATTGGCTTTTATCCGCTGGTGGATGGTGGTGCGCCCTTCAGCGGCACCTACACCATAAGGGTGCAGGCGGCGGCACTTGATCGCAATCACCATTATGACAGAGAACTCAACGATTTCCCCAAAGGCGACCCGCTTGTGCTGGAACTGGCGGCTGTAGATCGCAAAGGCAGTGTAGTGAGCACGGGCAATATTACTCGTGAATACACGCTTGCAACTGTTGAACTGACCCGCGAAGAGCCTCAGTGGTTTGAATGGGATGTTTATCTGGAAAAAGGATTTGAGCCCGAGGTTCGGTTTCGCAATGGAACGCTGGCAACCAAAGCCCTGGTTCGCAAACTTACTAAGGCAAAAGATCCAAAACCCGAAATCCTGCCCTTTGTGGATCAGAAAGCGGGTAATAAGAGAAATCACGCGCTGCTCAAAATTTACCGCGGGCCTAAGCTAAGGGTTTGGGAAATTCAGGTTAGTGGTCCTCAAGAGAAAGACTGGCCTCCACGCGGACATCAGTTGATGTATGGCGATCTAAAACCTGAAGATTTGGACCGGAAGCGCATTTCAGAGCGTTTGCGTGTATTTGCCACAACCGCTTTTCGCAGGCCCTTGCGCCCGGGAGAACTGGCACCGTTTGAGTCGCTTGCGCATGAAAAACTCAGCAATGGCATGGAGCCGTTGCCCGCTTTACAACTGGGTTTTCAGACCATTCTCAGTTCGCCTGCTTTTCTGTTTTTGCATGAAGGCGAGGGCGCTCTGGACGATTATTCTCTGGCTGCCCGGTTATCCTATTTTTTGTGGTCTTCTGTGCCAGATGATGAACTGATAGCACTTGCTCAACAGAAAAAACTAAGCGACCCGGCCACGCTCAGTAAGCAGATCCATCGCATGCTCCAAGATACAAAATCGCACCGCTTTGTTAAAAATTTCATTCGCGTATGGCTCCACTATGACAACATTGGAGAGATGCCACCCTCCCCCGATTTTAGAGTCTATTTTCGCGATAATCTCGGCCCTGCTATGGTGACTGAAACAGAGACGTTTTTTCAGCACGTACTCGACAACAATCTCTCGCCCCGCGAATTTCTTTCTGCTGATTATTCCTTTCTCAATCGGGAACTCGCCCGGCATTATGGGATAGGAGGTATTGAGGGAGATCATTTTCGCCGGATTTCGCTCACCGGGACACCACGCGGTGGTCTGCTGGGCCAGGGCAGTTTTCTTATGGCTTCGGCCAATGGCGTGGATACATCGCCTGTGGTGCGCGGGATTTATGTGCTGGAAAATCTGCTGGGATACACACCACCGCCACCGCCGGACGATGTGCCCGAGATTGAGCCAGACACACGCGGCGCAACGACCATCAGAGATCAACTGGTCAAGCACCGCGAGATCCCGACCTGCGCCCAATGCCATAACAAAATTGATCCCCCTGGTTTTGCGCTGGAAAACTTTGACGCAATCGGCGGCTGGCGAACCCACTATACCAGAAGCGCAGCGATTGATCCCTCGGGACAATTGCCGAGTGGCGAAACCTTTCAATCCTTCGTCGAATTTCGCAAGTTAATGGCAAAGCGCCACGCAGAATTCACGCGTTGTCTGACAGAAAAATTGCTGACCTATGCGATTGGTCGCGAGTTGGGAATTACTGATCGACCGGGGATTGATGCAATCGTTCGAGATGTACAGGAGGAAGACAAAGGTCTGCGCGATCTTATCACCCTCGTTGTTTTGAGCGACCCTTTCAAAAGCAACTGATAAAAGGATCAATCAACCTCTCCCCCACCCCGAATACATGATACACAGACCAAATATTCTATTCATATTTCCCGACCAGCTTAGCGCCAGATGGTTGCCGTGCTATGGAAACCATCTCGTTCACGCCCCCAACCTATCACAATTCGCCGCACAAAACGCGCAATTCAATCGCGCTTATACGAATGTACCGCTCTGCACCCCATACAGAGCTTGTCTATTAACCGGTCAATACCCGAGCCAGACCGGCGTCACAGGGAATGGTATGCGCCTCCCCGTGAATCAGCCGACCATTGCCCATCACCTGAACCAGGCGGGTTATGACACGCACTATATCGGGAAATGGCATTTGAGCGGTGAAAAACAGAACGGGTGGGTCCCGCCAGAACTGCGGGGAGGATTTCAACACTTCATTGGGTGGGAAAGCCACCATGTAGATCACAATGCCGGACTGATCTGGTACGACGATCCCGACACCCCCGTAAAGCTTCGTGGGCACGAAACCGATGGCTTGACAGATATTGTCTGCGAAGAACTGGAATCGCTATCATCCCCGGAGTCCCCTTTCTTCATGGCAGTATCGTATCAAGCACCCCACCCCCCGTGTTCGCCTCCGGTGGACGACATGCAGCGATATGACAAGTCCGTACTGGATGATCCGCCTAACACGGACCGCGACGCCTGGTTCAAGAATACAGGCTGGAATGCGGACTACGGCGTCGAAGAATTCAGGAAGCGGTACTTTGGGGAAGTCTCTCAGTTGGACACCGCGTTTGGCCGCGTATTGAAAACACTGGAAAAGACTGGACTGGCAGATGATACTGTCGTCATCTTCACATCTGACCATGGCGATATGGCCGGTTGTCATGGCCTGTTCGGAAAAGGCGTTATGTTCGATGAGTCTGTTCGCGTGCCCCTGCTCATCCGCGTACCCGGAACAGCACAATGTGTTGTTGAGAAACCAGTATCTACCGTAGATCTATTCGCCACAATTCTCCATCTGGCCGATGCTGAAAATCCCGGAGACACTGGAGGACGCTCTCTACTCTCCTGCATGACTGGAGAACCAGATATCGCAACCGATGTCTTCATCGAACACAAAGATGATTGCATTATCAGGGGCGACGTAAAGCTAATTACAAAGCGGAACGAGAATGACATTACGCATTGCTTTGATCTGGCGGACGACCCGTATGAACGCAACAACCTGGCTCAGAGTCTGAACCGCGAAACCAGAGACAGCATGCTCCTCGCGCTTAACCAATGGAGAAACCAAATAAGAAGTTGATTGAAAGGAGATTTATCGATGAATGTGCTTGTTTTGATGAGCGATCATCACAGATTTGATGCGTTGGGATGCCTGGGGAATCCACTGGCTCATACGCCCAATCTGGATCGTCTGGCCGAAAAGAGTGTGCGATTTGACCAGTGTTATACACAGTCGCCTGTGTGTTCGCCAGCGCGGCACAGTTTGGCAACCGGCAAATATGTCCATACACATGGCGTCTTTACCAATAATTCAATGCCTTATCCGGGGATGTACACGATCGCACACGCCGTGCAACCCTTGAATTATCGTCGTTTTCATCTGGGACATATGCACTGGAAAGATCCCGATATGGACAACGGCTATGAGCCAGAGATTACACAACAGATGTGGCGCGAGACAATGCCTGAGAATATGCTGGCCCGATACGATTGGGAAAATGAGGGCGTATTGCGGCGGTCATCTGGCGGGCCAAGTCCGCGAAGTCGGGAGCAGTATTGGGGATATCATGTGGCAACAGAGTCGATTCGGCAGATTGAAGAAGCCGTCAGTAAAGGAGAGAAGTTTTTGTCCTGGACGAGTTTTACCGAGCCTCATCCCCCGTTTTATCCGCCCAAAGAAATTTATGAAAAGATCGATCAGTCAAAGATCGAATTACCAGAGCAAGCACCTGCTGATGCGCCGTTGCCCCACAGTGATATTTTGAGAAAACGAAAAGAGTGGGCGCATTTGACACCCGTGGAACTACGGCAGGTGATTGCGGGATATTATGGGATGATTGAACTTGTGGATGGGTATTGTGGGATGGTTTTAGATGCGTTGGATCGGTTGGGAATCAGGGACGAGACGATTGTGATCTGGACGGCAGATCACGGCGATCAGATGTGGGAACACGAGATGTTTTTGAAGTTTAATATGCGAGAGGCTTCGGTGCATGTGCCGTTGTTGATTTCTGATCCAAGAAGTCAATCGGGGGTGCGGGATGAACTGGTAGAACATATTGATTTATTTCCGACGATTTGTGATCTGATCGGAACTGAGGTGCCCGACTCTGTACACGGACGGTCGTTGAAACCCTTGCTGGATGGAGAGACAGCCCCTGGTGATTGGCGGGATGCGGTATTCAGTCAGATTGGTGATACCCAGATGATTCGGACGGAGACGGAAAAGTTGAATGTATATCAGGGTGAGGCAGGAGAGTATTTTGATTTATCGGAGGATTCGAAGGAGTTTTATAATCGGATTGAGGATGAAAGATATCAAGAGCGCGTGGGCGTATTGTTTGAACGGGTGAAAGCGTGGGAGCGTGCGTATGACCGCGATGGCGATTAGGGAGGATCACATACCGCAAAGGCCCTTCACATCCTGCAGCATCGGATCTCCCGTCTTCTCGGCCATCTGTAGGAGTAGCCCTGCTAACCGCTTCTTCTCACCTGAAATCTGTGGCGCGTCGATGAGATTTTCCATCTCCAGCGGATCGGATTCGTGGTCATACAGGACATTGTAAATCCCTGGTGAAAACACGTAGTGCATCGTGGCAAAAGTCATTGGTGTTATAGATTAAGGGGTCTTCCGGTATAGGTCCATTTAAACGGTTTGGCCATGGTTTTGTTGAAAAAGGCAATGAAATCCAAAAGCGATTGCTGGAGGTCTTGGACAGAGGTAAAACTCCCTCTTTTGAGTAGGCGTCGCACGAGAATAGAAAACCAGCATTCAATCTGATTGAGCCACGAGGCGTGTTTAGGGGTATAAACAAAGCGCACTCGGTGGGCTTGATTGCTGAGGAAGTCGGCCCGGGTTTGCATAGATTTTAGAATCCCGTATTTGCCTTTTTCCCCTAAATCGTCTTGAATGTCGCACACATCAGCCACCCATCGGACTAAGGCTTCCGATTTATGGGTATTGAGTTGATCCACGACAAAGACCCACTCACCTTTTGGGTCTTGTGCAAAGGTCTGTTGGATGTGCGTCTTAAAATCTTTCTCTGTTCGTGTTAGGGATAAGGTTGGGGCAATCACCTGCCCTGTGGCGACTTCAAAATTGCCAATCAAGCAACAGGTGCCATGTCTTTTGTATTCAAACTCCTGATGTTCAACCCGTCCCTGCTTCATCGGTAGGGTGGGTTTGGCACGTTCTTTGGCCTGTATGCCCGTTTTTTCATCTGTGCTGATGACATGCACACCTTCTTCGTGAAGGTCAAGAGCAGATTGATATAAGGCACAGACCTTTTCACTTGCCTCGTAAAAGGCTTCTTGATCTTCATCAGGGGGACGCGCCCAATACCGGACTTGATGCGGCTTAAGATCGGCCTCTTTTTAAAAAACGTCCCACACTGCGAACTGAAATATCAGGGACGATGCCGCGGGCGATGACTGCTTCACGCAAGACTTGAGGCGTCCAATGGCTGATGGGATACCCACACGCTTTGGGGGCTTCACAGGAGAGGGCCACAATCTTTGTGACCACCTGTGCCGAATACCTCACAGGCGTACCTGGACGGGGCGCATCCGATAGGAGGGATAAGACCGCATCGGACAAGGCACGGCTATCGCCCTCGGCTTCCATCGCTTTGAGAGCCTCATAACCTGCCAGCCAACGCTTGCGCCAGGTAGAAACTGTCTTTGGATCTGCGCCGACTTGTGCGCTGACTTGACCGATGCCTAACCCTTCACTGCTTAACAGGATCATACGCGCACGGCGGGCATGGTCTTGGCGACTGGTATGGCGTTGGACAATGTGTTCTAAGACGCTACGTTGCATCACGCTGATGGGCAACGGGCTGGCTTTTTTGTAATAACCGGGCATGGACACCTCGATGAGACAGGCACTATAAACGGGATCGAATTTTATCTGAAGGCTTGGCGGACACACAAAGATAAGCAATGCTGATCATACAAGGAACCTTTTTTGCCACGATGCAGTAGCAGCCATCCCATACGGCACGCCATCCACCGGGCTGGGTCGCGCCGCGGAGTCCCATATATACACAGTCGTTCTCCACGCCTTTCTCCTCCAGGCACCAGTTCGCCATACTGTCGCCCTGCATCACATCGGGAATTCCCAGTCCCGCCAGGTCCAAAATCGTGGGCGTGAGATCCACGCTACTCACCAGCGCGTCACACACCTGATTTGGTTTGATGCGATCGGGCCATCGCACGATGAACGGAATGCGAAACGCAGTCGCAAAAGGACTTCCCTTGCCACGAAAGTTGCGCTCATCGGGGTCGCAGTGACTGCCCAGCTTGTCGCCGTGATCACTTACATAAACCACAATCGTATTGTCTGCTATTCCCAGTTCCTCCAGGCCGTCCATCACACGTCCAATCTCCACATCCACCGCCGTTACCTGAGCGTAATACATCTGATAAATCTCTCGAAGCTGGCGTTCCCCCTCTCCGAACCGTCCCTTCACATCGTCTGGCAGTTCAAAGGTATCAGGATCGTACATATCCAGATACTTCTGCGGGCACTGTTCGGGCTTGTGCGGCGGGCCATATCCCAAATAGTAGAGCCAGGGACGACCAGCGTCGCGATTTCGTTTTGCAAAGTCCAGAGCCATATCCGTATGCCACATCGGTTCCCAGTCATAGCCTTCGATCTGCACTCTCTCGCGATTCTCGTTGTAGTCCCAGACTTCAAAGAACTCGTGCCCCTTCTGGTACCCGTGCCATTCCTGCCATCCCGCTCGCCTGGGACCAGACTCAATAAATCCACCCCCTCCCCTGGGCTTGCCCCCATCCAGATGCCACTTTCCGATATAGCCTGTAGCGTATCCGGCGTCCGCAAACAGGTCGGCAAATGTGATCAGTTCGGGATCCAGCAGAATATTGTTCACATCTACGCCGTGGGTATGGCAATACAATCCGGTCTGCATCGTCCCCCGAAATGGGGAACACACAGGGCTGGACGAGGCGCAGCGCGAGAACCGGATCCCCTCCGAGGCCAAACGGTCCAGATTCGGCGTTTTCACCTGCGAGTCACCTGCACAACCCATCACCGTTCCGCGGTGCTGATCGGGCTGAATCACCAGCACATTTGGCTTTTCATGCGACATCGTCGGTCCTCCATCAGTTGCTCCTACAGCACTATTCGTGACCCAATACAATAGCGACTTCGCCTTTGCAGGTCAAGCTCGGCGAAGTAGGTCATAGGGCGTTTTCCGACCTCCTTTCCAAATCCCTACCAGATGATACTTGCACTTCCCCCCTCTATGTCGTAGAATCTGAATGTCCTTCATTGAGAGCCTTCCTCAGAAAGGAGCGTGAAAATGGCTGAGCCATGGGAATATATCCACACAAAGAGGGTATTGAACAAATACGGTTTGCCCACCGGAGCCTTTGATCCAGAGGCACCGGGAGAGCAGACATACGATATCTACTGGATGAACATTCGGACGAAGCGAGGGAGCAGGTCTCACGAGCCTGAGGCCACGCTCAGGATTTCCGCCATGAATGAGGGTGAAGAACGTCATTTGGGAATCACCTGCTCGGACCTGAAGTTCGATAACACGACAAAAATTAATGCACTATGCGAGAACAACGCACTCACATCTCCAAAGACCTGGACGCTAAAGTATTCCAACGGGACCGCGGCGGGAAAAGGACTGGTTGAATACACCCAGAAAGGGGAAATCCAAAATAGCCAGCTTTTTATGGATGGCAAAGAGCCTGCGCGCTCAAAAACGCTTGGTCCCTATACCGCCGACTGGTGTCTTTTTGACGCAGTCCAGCGGCTAAGTGCCAGAAAGGACACTGCAAAGCACGCATTTGACCTGATAGAAGAGTTCTCGATGATCCGGGAAAACCAGTTTCTAATTTATCGCGGGACATCGGAGATCACAACAGATCAAAGTGCCATAACAGCAGATGTGTATTGCCATTACGGAGAATCCGTTATCCCCACCTGTTATTATGTAGATGCGAATGGCCGATTATTTCTCGTGGTGAGTACGCGTCGGACTGTAATTCTCAAGAGGGAGGTGTCATAAGCGATGGAACAGAGACCGAATATACTTCTGATTACGACCGACCAGCATAGCGCGGAAGCCCTTGGACATCTGGGATGCAATGACGTGAAGACACCCGGTATGGATCGGCTTGCAGCAAGGGGAATCAGCTTTACAAAATCCTATAGCGCCAATCCAGTCTGCTGTCCGGCGCGTGCGAGCTGGTTTACCGGACGCCACACCCCCGAAAACGGAGTCGTGGCCAATGGTGCCAACATGGTTCCGACCATGCCGGACCTTGGACAATGGCTGAACAAAAACGGTTACAACGCCTACTACAGCGGAAAATGGCATATTCCCGGCAGAGATGTCGCACAGAGTTTTCACCATATCTGCCCCGATCCGCGGAATACGGCAGAGACCGGAGACATTGCTTCGACCCGCAGTGCGATCGGATTTCTCCAGAACTACCAGGAGAAAGAGCCCTTCTTCCTGTCAGTCGGACTCTTGAATCCGCACGATATCTGCTCTTTCGTACTGACGCATACGATGCACGATGGGAAAATGCCGTTCCCCGATATTGACGACCTTCCTCCGCTGCCTCCCAATTTCGAGACAAACATGGCGGAACCGGAAAAAATCATAAGCTCTCGGAATCAGAAACTGGCAGATCGAGGCGAAGAATCGGGTATGGAAAAGTGGGAAGAGAAACTCTACCGTTACTATATCTGGACCTACTACCGCTACATTGAAAAGGTGGATGGGCAGATCGGTCTGATCCTGGACGCGCTCGAGAACTCAGCATTCAAGGACAATACGGTCGTGATCCTTACATCCGACCATGGGGATGGGCATATTCGACACAAGATGGTCTTTAAGAGCTTTCTATACGATGAAGCCGTGCGGGTGCCCTTTATCATGAGTTGGCCCAGTCACATCGGAGAACAGGTAATCGACCAGGAGCATCTCGTATCGGGCGTAGATGTGTTTCCGACAGTTTGTGATTATGCCGGGATCTCGCCGCCTCCCATGATGCGAGGATACAGCCTGCGTGCGATTGCTGAGGGGAAAAATCCAGATTGGCGAGATTTTGTGGTAGCACACGCCACCGGAGGCGGTAAAATGCTCCGCACCAACACACACAAGCTCATCACCTATGAGAACGATCCAGTAATCCAGCTCTTCGATATGAAAGCGGATCCCTGGGAAACCCGGAACCTGGCAGAAGCGTCCGACTCGAGGGCACTGGCAAGTGAAATGCAAGAATCCCTAACTGCATTTGAGGGTGAGTTCGAGTTGGCAGAGGCCTGAATACCCCTTTACTACCTTTGGTTGTTCTGCTCTCTGAACACATTCCCCTTGACAATTATCATATTTCAATGAGTATTTCAACGATTGAAATTCAGCCTACGCTTGCGGAGTGTATATCTATCGACGATAAGTCTCTAATGATAGACTTAGTTGATGGAAGAAGCATAAGCGTCCCTTTAGAATGGTATCCTCGTCTATTGCATGGCACTCTTCAGGAGCGCAATAATTGGCGCCTCATCGGTCGGGGTGAAGGCATCCATTGGCCTGATTTAGATGAGGATATTAGTGTCGAAAATGTATGGGCTGGCCGACCTTCGAGAGAGAGCCAACGTTCGCTAAAGCGATGGTTAGAAGCGCGAAATAAAGTGTAGTACTCGACTTGCCCGTTTTTTACGATAAGATACCCTCCTGATTCCATAATTCGAAAAATGTCGCCTTGACCCTCACCGCCATCATCCTCATCCTCATCTCCGCCTTCACTCACGTGGGCTGGAACCTGTTGTGTAAGCGGGAACATCCGTCCTCCGCCTTCTTCCTCCTGGTCAACACATTTGGGACTCTGTGCCTGATTCCTGCACTCATCCTATTCGGTTCGGCAATTCCGACATTCCCTACCTCCGTATGGCTCTTGCTTATCGCAACAGGTATTTTTCAGACCATCTACATCCTCGGCTTGGCCAACGCCTACCAGAGAGGCGACCTGTCAATCCTCTACCCCATCGCCCGGTCCTCTCCGGTCATCGTAGTCATTATCGTGACACTTTTTTTTGACCGTGCCGACCAGGTCAGCGCACAGTGCATTTGGGGCATTGCTCTGGTTGTCATTGGAATGTTTGTCCTGCCCATGAAGCATCTGAGTGATTTCCATATTGACAACTACCTGAATGTATCGGTATTGTTTGCATTGATGGCCGCCTTCGCCTCAGCCGGTTATTCGATCATCGACGACGAGGCTTTGCGCTTCCTCAGAGATACTCCCGCCCTTCCCATTGCAGGCTGGCAGGCTACGATGCTCTACGCCTTTTTCGAAGGCCTCATTACCTCTCTATGGCTGGGCATTTGGGTTTTATTTCAAAAACGCGGTCGCATCCTTATGCGGGAAATCCTGAAAACGCGGGCATCCCGCGCCCTGCTGGCAGGCGCTGGCATGGCCGTCGCTTATACTCTGGTCCTGATCAGCCTGGCCTTTGTCTCAAACGTCAGCTATGTCGTTACTTTTCGCCAGATCAGCATTCCCCTGGGCACTATTTTCGGTATCCTCCTTCTCAAAGAACCCGGCTACACACCCAAATATCTCGGAACCGCCATCATCTTCACAGGACTCGTTCTCGTCGGAACCGGATAGAGGAAACACATAACACAGATTACAAAGGAGACCCATGCCATTCAAAATTGCTAACGATCCAGAGACCGATTATCGAGAACTGGTAAGGACCGCCTATAACCGGTGTGCGAGAGATTATGCGGGGCAAAGGCGTACCACGCCTGAAGCGGAGCTCAACTTGATAACTGAGCATCTGATGCCTGGTGCAAAGATCCTTGATGTTGGATGTGGTGCTGGTATCCCAGTCGCACGACATCTTGCAGGGACATTCAGCCTTACTGGGATCGACATCTCCTCAAACATGATCGCTTTAGCTAATAAAAACGTTCCCACAGCCAAATTCATCATCGCCGACGTAATGAAGACCGAATTCCCTGCAGGTAGCTTCGATGCAATTGTCAGCTTTTACGCCATCTTTCATATCCCGAGACAAGAACACCAGAATCTCTTTCGTCGATTTGCACAATGGCTTCGGCTTGGTGGCCTCCTTCTGTTTACGGTTGCAAGGTACGACGATGGGCCTGGATATACTGAAGATGACTTCTTCGGCGGGACCATGTACTGGAGCAACTTTGGCCCCTCGACCTACAAGAAGTTTCTCACTGAGACTGGGTTTCAGATTGAACAGGAAGGCACCGTAGGAAGTGGATCCAAAAGTGATAGTGCGCCGGAAGAGATTCACCCTTTTTTCTTCGCCATCAAAAAAGAGGGCTAATAGCTACAGTACGCATGAATTATGTGCAAGCAAAAAAACATCAATCCTACTCACGCTTATCATCGCGAAATCGGAATGCTTCGCCTCCTACCAGTTGATCACTTGTAACGGTTGGACACCAGTATTTTTCGATATGTTCGATCGTGAGATCCGTGCCCTGGAAATGACCTCCGTGATCACAGTGATGGGAATCGGTCAGATCGCGACACAGCAACGGCTTCTTACCCAGATAGACGAGTTGACGAATACCAAATGGCCGACCAAGCACGCAGATGTTCGCAGCAACACCCATCACGAGTACGTTCTCAATGCGTTGAAGCAGATTATATACTTCCTGCCCATCGTCGCTGATCGCATCCGCCTCAGCAATCTCAATCGTCTCAATCTGGCGAACCCAGGGAGCGACCCCCTCTTCACAGCAAGGCTCAGGGGTATGGCACGAACACGGTCCTGGATTGGTGATTCCAATCGGTAATGGTGACTCTTCGAGTTGGCGAATCTCGCGGGATTGTTCCCACCCGTTCCATCTGAATTCAACAGAAGCCTCTACAAAGGGCGCGTCCTCGGCGCGTTTGCGTTGCGGTGTCTTGTCGTAGAATCCCATACAGCCGCTGGGAGCGTGTATGATCAGTGCACCTTCTTTTCGAAGGCTTGCTACGACTTCATTCATGCGAGGTGCCATTTCAGCGACCCGTTCGGCAGTCGAAATGCAGTGATGGGTATCCCACATATCACAGATGATAACAGCAACTCTCGCCGGATCCCATTCTACTGTTTTTGTCGCGATGTCAAACGTGTCCGTGCTATCCTCAGCTTTCGCGCGTATGCGTGTATTCAAAGTAAATCCAGCCATAGCTCTCTCCATGAAAAATCACCGATTCTTAGCATTGTAGATCTCTGTATATCACAGTATATTAACAGCATCTTGAAAAAAAAAGATAAACTCTATAGCAAGCAAAGAGTCAAGAGAAAACCTCTAAAAACTCATCTGCCAACAAATTATGACGCTTTGGACAATTCAATCTATGGCTGCCTGGAAGATCTTGCAGCGGGAACAAGTGCTTTTCACCGATCAGAGATATTCAGAGGATCTGTTTATCGACGCTTACAGGTGGATGACTAAGCAAATGGAGCACCGAATAGAATTTAAATCTGAGACTGTGTCTTTGCCTTTATGGGCTTGGTATCAATGGGATGGCGTTGAAAGACGTAAACCCGATTTACGCAGCAGTGGTCATTTACCCAAAGGCCAACGCGGTGTAAGAATTGAATTCGAGCAATCAGCCATAGAAGTTTTGTTATCCGATTTTGATCTATGGCACTATGTCCTCAATTACTGGTATCTGCCTCGAACCGTGGCCGATGGAGAAGCATTTGAGGCCGAGTTATCTGAGCACAATCTGTCTTTTTTCGAGATGCAGCCTCTGCCTGTTCGTGCATATCATCAACGCATAGAAGATAGTTGGAATCGTATATTTGACCTTGATTGGGTTGATGACGAAATTTCAGAACCTTACGAAAAAAAGCGAATTCAAGCTACGTTCTGGAAATTGCATTTTGATCAGATAAGAGATGTGCAGGTTTTCACTGCACGGTAGCAATATTCCGGACTCACCGGAGATCCTTGTAAAAGTATGTGAAGATTGATGATGGAGTTATTTTATGAATGGTGATATCAAGATTATGTTCATGCGTCACGGACGCTCTCGAGCAGATGATGAGAATGTCATTGAGGGCCGATATGATGCACCTCTTACTGACATGGGGCGTGAACAAGCTGAAGTCCAAGCAAAGGAACTGAAGGCGAGAGAGATCACATTCGACAGGATTATTGCAAGCCCATTAAAGCGTGCCTGCGAGACAGCCCAAATTGTGGGCAAGATCCTGAGTATAGGTGTCGAGTTCGATGAAGACTGGATGGAAAAGGATAATGGTCCGATTGCGGGTTTGCCACATCAGGTCGCCAGAGCCAGATATCCATTACCTGATTTTCACAATCCCTTTCAACCCCATGTTGTAAGTGCCGATGCGGGAGAGAGTGCCTGGGCATTTCACTGTCGAGCCGCACGGGCGCTGGAGAAAGTGATCAGACTGGGAAGAGGGCGCTATCTGGTGGTCGCACACGGAGGTATTTTAAATGCCGCGTTGCGTTGTATAGTCGGTGCACAGCCACCAGTCAGTGGTCAGGGAATTGAATTTTCCTTTGGGGATACAGGATACATTCAAACGCTTTATAAACCAGATCAACATCTTTGGGTGATTCGTGAATTCGTTAGTGGTTTTCGAGTCGAAAATACATAGCAGAGATTACACATGGCAAAACAGAAGGTTTATCTGGATTCAACTGTTCCAACCATGTTGCTATTGCGGCGACCAATGGAATTGGGTATTTTTGCAGTTGGAACTTCACACATCTGGTAAAAGTGAACACGCGACGCGAGGTTAATCTGATCAATACGTTGAAAGGCTATGGACCAATAGAGATTATTGCTCCGCCGGAGTTATAGGAGGTCATTATGAGGAAAGTGACGCAGGCAGAGCAGGAAAAGATTTGGGAAGATGTTCGGAAGGAATTTCCGAATGATGAAATGATGCAGGAAATACACTTCATTCGGCAAGTACATTATTTGCAGACCAAAGATTTATCAATGGAAGAACGCCTTCACTTTTTTGAAAGTTCGATTCAAAAGACATCGGTATAGCAAAAAAGAGGCAATATAGAAGTTCAGCAGGCCGCTAATCGCCCACTGCCCCAAAATGGTAGTGGGCTTTACAATTTGATGAGAACAAGTTGAAGGAGACAATGGATGAAGACCTTTAGAAAACACTTGGATAAAAAACTCAAGAATGATCGTTTTAGAAGACTTTATGAAGAAGAGAGACAACTTGTAGAATTTTCTTTGAAGATTTTTGAAACTCGGAAAAACAAGGGCCTATCCCAGAAGAAAGTTTCCTAAAAGTGAGGCAGGAATGACTACAGATAGCCACGGACAGCGGAAGCCACGCCGGTTATCTCGAGAGGTAATCTACGAGTCATCGTGGATGAATCTCTATGCCGACAAAGTGGAGTTTCCTCAAGGCAGGATAATTGATCGCCATTATTTTTTAGATTTTAAGAAGGAGGCCGTCGCTGTACTCGTTGAAAATGATGATGGACAGATCCTGATGATCGAATCTTACCGATACACGACCGACTCTATCGAGTGGGAAATTCCAGCAGGAGGAATTGAAAAAGGAGAATCTGTGCTGGAAGCTGCCAGGCGCGAAGTCATCGAAGAGACAGGGTATGATCCGAGTAATATGGAAATGCTCTACACTTTTCATCCCTCCAATGGTATTTCAAACCAGGTGTTCCATATTGCGAAATGTTTGGCAACAGGGTCTCAGGGGAAGTTTGACAGGAATGAAGTGAAAAGTGTGAGATGGTTTACTCGTGATGAAGTCCGTCAACTGATCAAAAAAAAGAAACTCAGGGATGGATTCTCACTGGCTGCCCTTTTGCTTAAACTGTCGCCCGATGCTCCGTTTCAAGAATAGTAGAGATTCCACATGTTGAAACCAGCTATAGCCCTGTTCCTGTGGTTCGTTTGCCTTCCCAGCATCGCAATGGCGGAAGAAACCAGAGAATCTACCCTGCCCGATGACTGGCCCTTATCAACACTTGAATCGGAAGGGATCGATCCAGAACCGATTGTTCAGGTTGCAAACCAGATACGCAGCCAGGCGTACGAGAACATCCACAGCTTTCTGATCGTCAGAAATGGCAAGCTGGTATTCGAAGCGTATTACACCGGCACAGATGGTGCGAGGGGCGTGGTCGAATTCGGCGAGCAAACCCTGCATGATACACGGTCCGTTTCCAAGAGCATCACATCGACACTAATCGGCATTGCCATCGATCAGGAGTATATTGACTCCGTAGATGTACCAATGGCTCGTTTTTTTCCGGAGTATGCCCACCACCTGACGGAGGAAAAAGGGCAAATTACCCTGAAGCATCTACTGACGATGACCGCCGGATTCAACTGGGATCAATCTGGTACACATAACTCCGAGCCGGGTTCTCTCAATTCAGAAGCGCAAATGGAAAACGCCAGCGACTTCATAGAGTATGTGCTTTCCAGAGAGATGTCGGACGAACCAGGTTCACGATTCAACTACAACAGCGGTTGTTTCATCTTGCTCGCCGGCGTAATCAAGCGGGCATCGGGTATGCATGTGGACAAATTCGCAGATAACCATCTCTTTGCGCCACTCGGAATAGATCACTCAGAATGGTGGTACACCAAAAGTGGCTTGCCCCAAACGCATGCTGGCTTGCGACTCAGGCCGCGCGACATGGCCAAGATCGGCCAACTCTATGTGGATAACGGACGTTTTCAGGGCAGGCAGGTTGTATCGGCAGCCTGGATCAGCGAGTCGGCGAAGGGGCATTACAGCAATGACCGATATGGATTTGGCTGGTGGCTCGATCATTTTCCATACCGCGGGCGATCAGTTGACGTTCTTGCTGCCGAAGGAAACGGCGGTCAGTTCATCTTCGCTATCCCAAAGTTGTCTCTGGTCATTGTCTTCACAGGCGGCAACTACGGTTCGTCTGTGGCCAATCAGGCGTTCCGGATCGCAATTGATCACGTGTTGCCTGCGATCAGCGAGACAGAGAATGAGAAATAGAATGATAGCAGAAAGGATAAACTATGAGTACTTCAGAATGGCCAGAGCTAACGTCCGAAACACAGGAGTTTTGGGATCAGAATGCTGCCTTTTGGGATGAGTATATTGGGGAAGGCAACCATTTTCACAATCAGCTTATTCGGCCGACCGTCGAAAGGCTACTTGCCATAAAACCAGGGGAAGTGGTTCTGGATGTTGCCTGTGGGAACGGCAATTTTTCTCGACGACTTGCCACATTAGGTGCAGAAGTTGTGGCAATTGATTTTAGCAAAACATTTGTTACTCAGGCGAGGAAACGAACGTCCGATCAAACTGACAGAATCACATATCGACTCATCGATGCAACTGATAGGATCCAATTACTCGGTCTCGGTGAAAATCATTTTGACGCGGTGGTATGCAACCAGGCTTTTATGGATATGACCACCCTCCAGCCCCTATTTGCCGCCCTGAGTTCCATATTGAAATTGCAGGGACGTTTCGTCTTCTCATTGGCACATCCTTGTTTTCAATCACCAGGAGCAGTTAAAATGGTTGAGGAAGAAGACTGTGACGGTGAAATTATGGTTCGTCGCTCAATCAAAACTTCAACTTATATCACCCCCATCACATATCGTGGCATTGGTATAAAAGGTCAGCCGGTGCCCACACGCTATTTTCACAGACCATTGAGTCAGCTTTTTCAAAGCTGCTTTGACGCTGGGTTTGTGATCGATGGCTTAGAAGAACCGGTATTTGAATCAAAACCCAATGAAAAACGATCACTCTCCTGGACAAATTTTGGCGAGATCCCCCCGATTCTTGTCGTAAGAACTCGTCGACTGACCTGAGTGATTTCAATGGCATACGACATCGCACAACTGGATTCAGCGGATTTCGCCGAACTCGCGAATACTCTGGGTGATACCCCCGAGACTGTAGTGGCAGTACACCTTCTGAGAAAAAAACTGTGCAAGGCTTTTGTCGCAGGAAGTCCCACCTCCTTCAGCGCAGCTATCGTCCAGGGCCACTTCGATCCAGAAGAACCCAGAGGATTTGGGACCGAGGCGCGAGCACTGTGGGAATTGCTTCAGTTAGTGGAAGGTTGGGATTGTATAGGTGTGAATCGACAATGCGCCAAACCGCTTGGTGATCTGATAGAGAATTCCAACGGAGTAAAAGTGCGCTACTACTACGACGTTTATCATTCGTTGACAAGGCCAGTCCAACTGTTCACCAATGACCATGTCCGCGAATTGACCGTGCAGGACCGAAACTTAATTGCCTCCGCACCCATCGAAATACAGGGTAGTGGTTACGAGGATATGGAAACAATGCTCTCAGAGGGAATTGTAGCAGGAGCTATTGATGCGGATCAATTGGTGTCCATAGCCCACACAAGTGGCGTCACTGATCTTCATGGTGAGATTGGCGTTGGTACTCTTGAACCCTGGCGCAAAAGAGGTCTGTGTAGCGCCGCCGCCTCGATAGTATCGAATCGGCTTCAAGAACAAGGACGCGTTCCCATTTGGAGCACGGGAGAAGACAACTTTGCCTCTTTACGAGTTGCAGCGAAACTTGGCTTTCGAGAGGTCTCCCGCAGGACCTACGTGATTCCGATCAAAAATTGAACAAGCCTTAATAATCAGAAGACGCGCGATAAGATTTCTGCAAAATTTAGTTCTGGTGTAACACACAAGGAGCAAGTCACTTGAAAGAAAACGCTCAGATTTGGGACCCGCTCTCCCCCACGGAGGCACAGGAACTATTCTCTGGGCTATCTGCACCCTGGTGGATTTCTGGCGGATGGGCCATTGACCTCTTTATCGGTCGCCAGACACGTCCTCATGGGGACCTGGACGTTCTGATCCTTAGAGACGATCAAATCATATTCCAGGAACACCTTTCTAATTGGGATCTAAGCGACAGGAGATCGCCAGAATTTACGACGTGGTCCAAAGGCGAATTCCTGAATCCACCCATTAATGACATTTGGGGGCGCCGTACGCCGGAATCCCCCTGGGCGATCCAGCTAATGCTTATGGAAACAGACGAAGATTCGTGGGTTTTCCGTCGTGAACCGAAGATCACTGGGCCAATTTCCTCCCTCGGGCGAATAACCAAATCCGGAATACCTTACCTCTCTCCGCAGATTCAGCTTCTCTATAAGGCGAACAATCTACAGATCGATCGGAATAACGCCGACTTCAAGAATACTCTACCGCACCTCAATTACGAGGAAGCTGCGTGGCTAAGACGATGTTTGGAGCTATGCCATCCCGGACACGAGTGGATACCAAAGCTGAGCCAAAGAATGAAAGACCTGAACTGACCTATTTCTTGCGCGTTCTTCCGCCTCAAAGAGAGATATCTCAATTATACGACTGGAGAGTCTGAATGAGTACGTGGCGCGAATTGACATTCCCGACCAACGCCTTAAAGGAGACGGTAATCGTTATTGAGGATGATCGTGCGAACATACTTGCCGATCCACTGCGTTGGCTCATCCTCGAAACTCTTGGCGACGGAAAGTCGGTTGCAGAAATCTCGCAGACATTGGAAATTACTGATGCCCGGGTGCTATACCACTTAAAAAAGCTGGTACAAACAGGTGTCGTACATTTGAAGAAAGATGAAACCGACCCCAATGAATGGCGTTGTTCGCCAGCAGCGGGTAATATTCGCGTTCGACAGGACCTCCTGGCGAACAAACAAATTGCAGAGGCCATGCCAACCAATGTTGTCAACCAGTTCAATCAAGCATTTCGCGAAGTTGCCGAGGGCCTGTACGGTTCGACATTCCAGACATCCGTCAATCACAACCGCGCGCGGCTATCTGAAGAACAGGCATCCGAATTCAGTCGTCGATTATTGGCACTTATAGAAGAATACTTTCCGCCCGGAAAAGGAGACCGCTCAGGTATCAAATACGGATTTTACGGAATTCTCACACCGATTGATCTTCATCCTCTTGGCGACACTGAAACTGAGGAGTAAAGCATTATGGCGAAAACAGATTTGCCAGTAATTACGCGAAGCAAGCTGGTATCTGACTTATCAAAACTGGGGATTGTCCCGGGCGATACCCTGATGCTGCACGCGTCTGTCAAGGCAGTCGGCTGGATCGTTGGCGGACCAGATATTGTGATTCAGGCAATTTTGGACGTGATTGGACCTGCGGGCACCTTGATGATGTACATAAAATGCGAGGAGCCTCTAAACGAAATTGAATATTGGCCAGAGGACTGGCAAAAAGCGTACCTGGCAGAATGCCCACCGTTTGATCCCAAACGGACACGCGCCTTCCGCAAGTGGAGCATCCTCACCGAGCACCTCCGAACATGGCCCGGCGCGTATTGCAGCAACCATCCCGAAGCAAGAATGGCGGCTATTGGCGCAAAAGCGGAGTGGATCACATCGGATCATCCCCTCCAATTTGGTTATGGTGCAGGCTCCCCTCTCGCAAAATTGTGCAAAGTCAGGGGGCGAATACTACTGCTTGGACCACTCTTTGATAGCCTGACGATTCTACATTACGCAGAGCATATTGCTGACGTGCCCAACAAGAAAACTGAGCGCTATCGGTGGCCCATCTTGCGTGATGGCAAGTGCGAATGGATAGAATTTGAGCAATTTGACACTTCTGGTGGCATCGTCGATTGGGCCCCCCCCAATGGCGACTATTTCCTTCGTATTGTAGAGGAATATATGACCCAGGCAAGCTATGCAACAGGACGGGTTGGAGCCGCAGACTCTTATTTGTTCGACGCTAAGGATCTGACTGATTTCGCCGTTGCATGGTTAGAAGAACATTTCGGTTAGATGAAGGAATTGCCAGTACTGGACTGGATGCAATATGACCGTTACAATCCGTAAGGCAAACAAGGCGGATATAGCCGCCGTCCTTGCAATGCAGCAAGATCTGGCATCCGAAGGCGCAATATGGGGTTATGGGGCCGATTCGGCAGATGTGTGGAATGACCGCAACCTGAATTGGCTCTTTTTGGCGATAGATAGCTACGAGCCTGTTG
Organism: Candidatus Latescibacterota bacterium; assembly: GCA_965205975.1. Lineage (GTDB taxonomy): Bacteria > Latescibacterota > UBA2968 > UBA2968 > UBA2968 > VXRD01. The sequence goes on along the minus strand of OZ242195.1, from coordinate 662,904 downwards.
GGTTCATCTACTGTGAGGAACGGCCATATCGAGGCGAATGTGTATTCCCCGAAGGTAGTCGTATTCTCGAAATCATTGAACTATATGTGCGTCCCGAATCTCGCCATAGCGGAATAGGCCGGCAACTGGTCAAAACTGTCCAATCAAAAGCAAAAGCCGCTGGATTCAGTCACATGCGGCTCTACTCGGCAGCGAAGCATTTCGATGACATTCTCGCATTTTATCGAGACAGTGGGTTTACACCCTGGTACCTCGAAATGGTGAAACCGATTGGGACTGAATAAGGCGAGGGGAAGCCTATATGGAAGAGTTGAGCATTCTCAAGGTGGATGCAATTGACAGCGACTTTGTCTTTGCCGTAAAGAAGGCCGCATTCCGCGAATATGTGGAGCAGGTCGAGGGTTGGGACGATACACATCAGAGGGAATTACACAATAAGCGGTTTGATTCGCAGGATTTTTGCATTATCCAATTTCAAGGAAACAATATTGGCTTCTTCTCCACATCCTGTACTTCCGATTCTCTCAAGGTCCATCAGTTTTTTATTCATCCAGAGTATCAGGGTAAAGGGATTGGTTCAGCGTGCATGACACGCATTCTCACTAATGCCGACGCTGCGGGGAAGGCAGTGAACTTACAAGTACTCAAGACCAACACCCGTGGCATCGCCTTCTACCAGAGACTGGGATTTTCAATCGTCGATGAAAATTCCACACATGTTCAGATGAAAAAATTGCCAACACTTACAGCCCCGGTGCTTCTATAAAATGCGTCAGCTCACAGATTTTACCGTCCAAACAGATCGGTGGTCGATTTGGATTCATTCCCCAGGGATCGGACATTTGCCGTATCGTCTCTTCATCGGCTTTGGACATATAAACACTCGCTTTGCCAATCCGCGGGCGATCTGAGAAATTAGCGGAAGATCGGTGGATCAAATCTTGATGCCACACAATCACATCGCCGGGATCAGTCTCAATACGCACCACATCTTCCTCGGTAAATCCGTGCTTAAAGGGATCCATCTCCCTCAAAATTTTACCCGTCTGCTCGTGCTCCAAACGCCCCAGAGTATGCGATCCAGGAATCAGTTCCATACACCCATTTTCAACATCTGCCGCATCCAGTCCCAGCCAGAAATCGAAAAGCACAGGCACGGGTATATCCTCTGAACCATCGAAAGGACTCGCATCCTGGTGCCACGGGACCTCACCGCCACAACGGGGAGGTTTCATAAAGAACCCGCCGCCATTAAGTGGATAAATATCGGGACCCAACACTTGCATAGCCAATGCGATAAGCCTGGGGTGTGCAGCAGAATATTGCCACAATACCCGATCTCGAAACGAAATCTCATTGATCCAATCAAATCGCAACAGAGGATCGGGATGGTTCTGGTATGCCTCGTCCTGCACATCTATAATTGCCCGAATCTTATCGCGATAAAAATCAATACGGAGCGCAATCTCTCGCAATCGATCCTTACAAACCCTAATATCCGAATCGCTCAGGACGCCCTTTTCTATAAAATAACCGGTATCGAGCAAAATCTCCCGTTTCGACCTCACACCTGCATTTGCCATCTCCTGCTCCATGTCAAAAATCGACAACGTGCTAAAACGCAATCTCTTCACAGATCATTGCATAATATTTATTTTTTTCAGATATTAAAGGATACGCTCTTTGCTTTTCCTCCATCCGCAATTTGAATATATCTCTTAAAATGAATAAAGTCGAGTCTAAAGGAATTTCAGCTATCGTAAATACCAGAGTTCAATAGCAAAGCACCACAAGGCAATTCTCACTTCCGATCAATCATTAGAGAGACAAAACAGTGAGCATACATCGCATCACCGCAATGGTTCCAATAACCGATTTGGATCGAGCCATAACCTTCTACTCGCAAGGCCTGGGTCTCAAGATCATCCAACGCAAAGACGAGTGGGGTCATGCCCTGCTGGAAGGTGAACGCGGTTGCCAGGTGATGATAGACCGTTCGATTCGCACGGAATCGAACGCCTCAACCGTCATTTACTACTATACATCCGATATTGAAACGTTAAGAGACCGCGTGATCGCCGCTGGTTTCGAACCCGATCCTACCCGCGTAACCTTTTACGGCATGACAGAATTTAGAGTTCGCGATCCCGATGGCAATCAGGTCTGGATCGGCGCGCGTGAGGCTTCCGATACCTCTTTAAACTCAGGAGATCGTATATGAAAAACCCAGCAACACCATCAAAAATAAATACCAATCGCATGACACCCGATGAAATTCAGCACTGGGAACAAAATGGCTATTTTGTGCGGGAAAACGTCTTTTCACATGAAGAAAACGACGACCTGCGCCAAGTCGCCGAAGACATTGTCGCAGGAAAACGTAAAATGCCAATGGCTCACATTGACCGCAATGCCCTTGTCCGCGACGGCAAACACAAGCAATCGGGTATCTACGCCATGCACAAAATCCACCACCCCAGTTGCTACATCCCAGAATTCCTCGCCCGCGTGCGCGATCCACGCCTGACAGACCCGGTGGCCGATATTCTCGGGCCAGACATTCTGGGCATCAACAACCTCTTCATCTGGAAAGCCCCAAAAATCGGATTGGGATTCCCCTGGCATCAGGACAAATTTTACTTTGGCAGGCGGTTCAAAACAGCGACCACTATCGGCACATGGACGGCAATTGACCCCGCCGATCGCGAAAACGGATGCCTCTACGTAATCCCCGGCAGTCACAAACAGGCAATTTCCGAACACGACGACATTGAGGGATCACAGCAAAATGAATTCAAGCTGGCACGCAATGCCCGCGATGAGGACGGCATTCCCGTGGAAGCGCCCCCCGGAGCGGTCATCTGGTTTCACTCCCATCTGCTGCACAAAAGTACAAATAACCACAGCCAGCGATTTAGACGCAGCTATGTATCACATTACTTAAGTGCGCAAGCAGAATGGATGAATCCTGAAAACGCTGGCAAAGGCCAGCCCATTATGTGGATAAGAGGACGAACCCACCCCGGTAAAGTTCAGGAAGTCACGCGAGAAGTTATTCCCGCTGAGTAATATACCGCGTACAATGTCAAATACTTTGAGCAATTAAGCCACCCACAGATATCCTATTCAAAGACATCCAAATGCAAAAACATAAACGACATCAAGATACCGCCGAACGCGATCAATACGGCGGCTGGACAGGCAAGAAATTTGAGGCAACTGGCTTTTTTCGTGTAGAAAAAGACGAAAGATGGTGGCTCGTAACGCCCGAGGGAAATGCATTTCTGAGCTTCGGAATAAACCACCTGCATCCCCATCTGTGGAAACAGGACTACAATCGCGAAGCCTGGAAAAAGCGATTGGGCATAGACAACCTGGACAGCCGTGAATTCACACCCGCCCTCAAAACCTGGTTCCTGCAAACATGTCGTCAATACGGCTTCAACACAGTAGGCGTACACACAGAGTTGTCAGCCGTCAATCGTCCGCAGCCATCTGTCCCCTATATGCAGTCGATTCACTTTGTCGATATCCCGCATTGGCAGAAAGAAATACCCGACAGCAATTTTTTGGATGTCTTTTCAGAAACATTTGCCTCACACTGCGATCAGATGGCAAAGAAGTTTGCCGCGCCTGCAAAAGATGATCCTTTCCTGCTCGGTTATGCCATGACCGACTGCCCGTTATTTACAGAAGAAGATTGCAGGGAACGCCCCGACGTGATTGGCGGCGCACGACGGGAAGCTCGAATCGGCTGGCCGCGGCGGCTGTGCAATTTGGGTACCAATGCACCGGGCAAAAAGGCTTATGTTCAGACCATGAGCGATATATATCGCGGGCAAATCAGCGACTTCAACACCACTTATAGCACGCAATTTGATTCATTTGACGCGCTCCAAACAGCCGAGAACTGGCGGCCACACACCGATCTTTCTAATGGCAACGAAACCCGCGACAATATTGAATTCCTCCAAAAAGTCGTCACAAAATACTACCAGACAACGCGAGATGCGATCCGCCGATACGATCCAAACCATCTGTTCGTCGGCGACAAAATCAATGCCAACACAGATGCGCTGGATACCCTATTGCCCATTACAAGCCAGTTTACCGACATTGTATTCTATCAGATGTATGCCCGATACGAAGTGCAAAAACCCGGATTAGATCGCTGGTACAGGATCGCCGACAAGCCGCTGATCAATGGCGATTCTGCATTCACGATGATCACAGATACCATGCCTCGCCCCTACGGTCCCGTGGCAGACAACATCGAACAGCGAGCCGAATGGACCGATGAGTTCTTTCGGAACGCCTTTGCGCGCCCGGAATTTATTGGCTGGCACTATTGCGGCCTGATCGACGCTTCTAACCTGATCGCCCAAAAACAGGACCGCCAGCATTCCGGATTGCTCACCGGCTACGGTGAACCATATCCCGAACTCTTGAAAGTCCTCAAAACCTGCACAAACGAAATGTACGAGATTGCTACACACAAAATAAAGATGCAATAAGAGACCGGATATGAACGGTATCTGTCGTAAACTGTAAATTGGAAAGGTTAAGTCCAATGACCAAATACGAATTTACCTTAATTCTCAAAGGACAATTCGAACTAACAGAAGAAATTGCAGACGAATTGTTCGAGGCCGGTTGTGACGATGGAACACCGGGGATATGCAATGGTGTCTTTTCGATTGATTTTCACCGAGAGGGAGATTCCCTGGAAGCAGCTATTTGTTCAGCCATAGCAAATGTAAAATCGGCAGGTTACGAGGTAGCGCGCGCGGAAATTGAAACTGAAGCCATGTCGCAGCCTGTATAAAACATCAACTGAAACTTTAAATGAATAAAAGCAAAATCATACCATTCTACGGAAGGGACTATTTGGTAGAAGGAACTTAAATTGATTATAGGTTTCATAGGTGATATACACGGACGTGCATGCCATGCCCTTGCCATTCTCCTGACCTGGCAGTCAATGCGAAAAAAGCGATTTGACCTTGTCGTTCAGGTTGGTGATCTGGGGGTTATGCCACTACCGCAGAGTGGTCAAGCCTCAAGGTCCAATCTGCATTGTAGATAATGCAGGAGATGACGCATTCTGCGGTCTTTTTAAGCGCGATATTTCCAGTGATTCATCCTGGTGGCACAAGAGAGGTTTTGAGAGTCATATTTTGGAGACCAGTTTTAAGTTTGACTCCATAGAGGAAGCCCAGGAGCTTCTGTCATTTTATTGGACGCTCAACGGGCGCAAACCAGGTAGCGAAGTAGATATCGAGATTGAATATAAAGTGGTAGTTTTCATAGGAAGGAAAAAAACAAATGACCCCACTTCTTCAAAAGGCTTTCGAGAAAGCCACCAAACTCTCGCAAGAGGAACAAGATAAATTTGCGCGTTTCCTGCTGGCCGAACTTGAGTCGGATCAGCGATGGGTTGAGTTGTTTAGCCGTCCCGAGTCCGAGGATTTACTGGAGCGGTTGGCCGATGAGGCCATTGTAGCACATAGAGCAGGACGGACACTACCTCTCAATGTTAATGTGTGAAATACCGTCGCCAAAAGGAGACATAATCAAAATGGCAACACAATACACTTCTATAACGGATGAGCAAGCCGCGCTCATCGAGAACGCTCCCCTATTCTTTGTGGCGACAGCCGATCCAAATTTGGAAAACGGACCCGATGGGACAGGTGCTTTAAATTTGTCGCCAAAGGGTGGAACGCCCCTGCATATTCTCACGCCAAATCGCGTTGCTTACCTCGACTACCCCGGCAGTGGGAATGAGACAGCGCGTCATGCGGTCTCTGGGGGGCCAATCACGATCATGGTGTGCTCCTTTGAGGAAGGTGATGCGGGCATTGTCCGACTCTATGGACATGCACGGATCGTTGAGCTTGACGACTCGCATCTCGCACGTAAGATGCTCGAAACGCCTGCTCAAGAGCTGAACAAACCTCGGCAAGTGATTGAAGTGAACATTGAAAAAACGCAAACGAGTTGTGGCTACGGGGTCCCAATCATGGCTCTGCTCAGAGAACGCCGTGTGGCTGATCGCGGCAGGAAATACAAGGGACCGAGATAGCATTTAAAAGGAGACATTCATGGATTTCAAAGATGGCCTGATAGACTACGAATCTTTCGGTGCAAAGGGCGACGGCGTCACGGATGACATGCCGGCGATCTGCGAGGCGCACGCCTACGCCAACGCGCACGGCTTGAGTGTCAGGACAAAGCCTGGCGCGACGTACCATCTCGGCGGCCAGGCGCTGACCGCCGTGATCGCGACCGATACCGACTGGAACACCTCCCGTTTCACGATCGACGACACACAGGTTGAAGACCACAAAGCGCATCTCTTTGAAGTACGCTCGCTGTTGGAGCCGGAGGATTTGCAGATCGATCAACTCACGAGAGACCAGAGACAGTTGGATGTGCGGCCAAAGCGCGATTGTCACATCCTCGTGGAAAACGCGCACAAGAGGCTGTATATCCGGCGGGGACTAAACCAGAACGACGGCGCACCCCAGCACGACTGCTTCGTCCTGCGTCGAGACGGCTCGGTGGAAGCGGACATCGACTGGGAATACGATCAGGTCACCCGGGTGGAAGCGCGGCCGATTGACGAGCAGACGCTCTACCTGCGCGGCGGCGTCTTTACCACGTTTGCCAACCGCGAGCACCACCCGAATGGTTACAACTACTGGAATCGGAATATTGTGATCTCCCGATCAAATACAGAAGTCTCGGGTCTGACCCACTATGTCGTCGGCGAGACAGCCGTGGGCTGTCCCTATTCCGGATTCATCAGCGTGCAACAGTGTGCCCACATCACGCTACGCAACTGCTTCGCCACCGGGCACAAAATCTACTCAACCATCGGCGCGGCGGGTAAGCCAGTCAGCATGGGCACCTACGACTACAATGCGAACAACGTCGTGGGATTCACAATGATTGGATGTCGGATGAACCATATCACTGACCGCACGCGCTGGGGCGTAATCGGATCCAACTTCTGCAAAGATATCCTGCTCGAGGACTGCCATCTCTCCAGAATGGACACGCACATGGGCGTTTCCGGCACCTATGTCATCCGTCGCTGCACCCTGGGCCATATGGGGCTGAACGCGATCGGCCGAGGCCAGTTGACACTTGAGGATTCTACGTTGTACGGCAGCAGCCTGGTCTCCTTTCGGCGCGACTATGGCAGCACCTGGGAGGGAGCGCTCACTATCCGCAACTGCCGATGGATTCCGGCTTGTGGAGACACCTGTCAGCCTCACATGATCAATGTATCCAACGACGGCACGCACGATTTCGGATATCCCTGCTCTATGCCCGAAGAAGTCGTTATCGACGGACTATTCGTAGATGATTCCAATACGCCCGATAATTACCAGGGCATGTACTTCTTCACCGCCCCGGACGACTTCCACGATGGCGTCGAACAGGCCTCTGCGTCTGAGGAACGTCCTTTCCCATACACCCCTTGTCGGCAAGTAAGGCTCCGGGGTCTGACGACTGCCAGCGGCTTGAGGCCACGACTCTCGCCCAGTGCGACGATGATTGCCCACACGACCGTCATTGAAGAGGAATGAGGGAAGGGGAACTTAAATTGATTATAAGGCTTTATAATGCTGACCGACACCATCAATAAAACCTCATAGAATATGGATAAGCCAATGCGAAAACTATTTTTTATTCTTATTTGCGCGACCTATTCAGGTCTGACATCCACGGCCTTTGCCGGCGCGTGGACCCAGAATACGGGTGGCTACTATTTTAAGGTCGGAGCCAGCTATTTGAACTCGACCATAGATATTGATGCCAACGGCAAGCAGATTCAGAAGGCAAATATGGGAGAACTGAGAGATCTCAATTATTCGACCTACCTGGAATACGGCTTGCTGGACCGGCTCACACTTGTGTCGTCCGTCCCCTACAAACAGCTAAGGGATACCCGCACCCTGAGAGATCTCGATCTGGTTGTTACGGGCACAGCACTGGAGCGTCGGTGGGGTTTTGGCGACATGGAAATGCGTTTGCGGTGGCTTTTAGCCAACAAGCCCGTGGTCGCATCGATTGCTGTGGGAGGCAAAATTCCGCTGTGGTACGATGACGACCCCAACACGCGGGTTCCCCTGAGTTCTAAAAAGATGGATGCAGATATTCGGCTGCTACTGGGCCAATCTCTTTACCCCGCTCCGATTTATGTAACTGGAGAGGTAGGCTACCGGGTCCGCGGAGGAGACATCAGTAATGAATGGTTTTATGCCCTGGAGGTCGGGATTACAGTGGACCGGTTCCTGTTCAAAGGGTATCTTTCAGGTATCCGTACCTTTGGAACTTGCAACCCGGTTGGAGAGGTTGAATTGATCGGTGACCAGAGTGTCTTAAAAATCTCTCCTGGAGTTATTTACCGTTTAACAAACTGGATGGAACTGAGCGTGGATATGATTCGCATCGCAGCGGGATGCAACACCACTGCGGGAAATACGTTTTTGTTTGGAATAGCATTTAAGAGATAAGCCGGAACCTGATCAAGGAGGTTTTATATGCCAAAACGAGGTTGGGAAATACCCGAGAGAGAGGCCACGCCGGAAGATGTTTATATGAACCGGCGAAAGTTTATGGTAGCCGCAGGAGGTGCTCTGGGGGCGTTAGCAGGCTGCGGACATGAGAAGATTTTTACCCCTGCTGAAAGAGCACCCACTACGCCGACTGAGGAGCCTCAGCAACCCCCTCAGCAACCAACCACGGATACTACGCCACCACAACCGCCGCAGCCACAACCACCACAAGAGCCACCACAGCCGCCACAACCACCACAACCACCGCAACCGCTTTATCCCGCCGGGCTCAACGAGCAATTCAACGAACTGGACCGGCCTTTAACCGAGGAGTCGGTAGCCGGATCGTACAATAATTTTTATGAATTCAGCACCAACAAGACGCTGGTAAAGCCTCTGTCAGAAAACTTCATGACAGATCCCTGGACAGTGGTAATCAAGGGAGAGGTCCCACAGGAAAAGACATACGATTTTGGCGATCTGGTTCGCGCTATTCCGCTGGAGGAACGGCTTTACCGCTTGCGGTGTGTGGAGGCGTGGTCTATGGCGATACCGTGGACTGGTTTTCCAATGAAAGCCCTCATAGATTTGGTACAACCGCTTTCTACGGCAAATTTCGTCAAGATGACAACCTTCCTGGATCCAAATCAGGCTGTTGGACAGTTTAACACCCCAAGGTATCCCTGGCCCTATGTTGAAGGGCTGACGATGGAAGAAGCGACAAATGAACTCGCTTTTATCGCCACGGGAATTTACGGTCACGAAATGCCCAACCAGCACGGGTCGCCCATCCGCCTGGTCGCGCCCTGGAAGTACGGTTTTAAGAGCATCAAATCGATCGTGAGTATTGAATTTGTCCGCGAACAGCCGAGAACCTTCTGGAATACGCTCGTTCCACGAGAATACGGCTTCTTTGCCAATGTCAATCCCAAGGTTGACCATCCCAGGTGGTCTCAAGCCCAGGAACGGTTTATCACCACCGATCCTGCGAACCCCGAAATACGTCCGACCCTGCTGTTCAACGGATATGACCAATATGTAATGAATTTATATCCCAACGAACCGAGGTAATGAAAAGTGCCACAGACACATAGAGCAATTCTCTGACATGACGGACGACCTGACCGACATACGCGAGTTTTACAATGCTGCCTGGGACGCAGAGGCAAACAGGTTGGAACGCCACCAACTCGAAGCGGATATCACCTGGCGCTATCTAAACCTATACCTCCCACCTCGCGGTAGGCTCCTCGAAATTGGTTTCGGCACGGGATTTTACACCTTTCCCCTGGCAAAACGAGGCTACCAGATCACGGCTATTGACCTCGCCGACGAGTACGTCACCCGATGCAAAGCGAAAGCGGAAGAGCTTGGGCTCTCTGATCAAATCGATTTCCGCACTGGCGATGCGCGAAAACTGGATGGGATTCCGCGCGGCGAGTTTGAAGCTGTTCTCCTCATGGGGCCTCTGTATCACCTATTACTTGAAACCGACCGAACAGCAACTCTGCGGTCCGCTTACGCTTGCCTGAAACCAGGGGGTGTGATCTTCTCTGCACTGATTTCCAGATTTGGCATTCTTGGGGACCTCATCAAGGACAACCCCTCGTGGATTGAGAACCAGGATGCGGTTTGGTCACACATAGAACAAGGCCACCGCCCCCCCAATGCTCCAAAAGGAGGCTTTCGAGGCTATTTTGTTAGGCTGGAAGAAATCGCACCCCTGCATGAGCGCGTGGGATTTCGCACCCTCAAAACTGCAGGTGTCGAGCCAGCTATCTCCGCAAACGACGAAAGCTATAACACGCTTACAGGAAAACAAAGAGACCTCTGGTTAGATATTCTATTCGAAATCAGTGCAGAACAAAGCACGGTGGCCTCATCCAGGCACATACTCTACATCGGACAAAGACCTGACGATTAAACAAGAGGTATCGATCAGATACAATGGCGACTGTTCACCTACTCTGTGGCCGATCGGGTTCGGGTAAGACCACTTTTGCTCGGGAGCTTGAAGAGACTCATAGGGCTGTGCGATACACTTATGACGAGTGGATGGTTCAACTCTACGGCAGATCGCCCGAGCAATTTGAAGCACTTTTCAACCGCGTTTCCAACCTGATCTGGCGCATTGCCACGCGCAATCTCGCCCTCGGCACAGATGTCATACTCGATAAGGGATTCTGGTACAAAAGGGATCGCGAAAATACCAGGCAAGCGGTGGCGGCCATAGACGCAGAATCAAAACTCTATTTCCTCGACGCTCCCATTGACGTACTTCGAAAGCGGGTCCTCACTCGTTCAAAAAGCGACCATGACGCACTTTGGATCAACGACCAGGCATTTACAGAATTCATCACTCGCTTTGAGCCACCGGGCGATGATGAGGATTTCATACTTATCCGGACCGGGTAGAAACGCCCTCGCCTAACACCTTGGAGTCAGCTATGAAACTCAACCGCGATGAATTTTTGGAAACCGGCTACCTTATCGTCAAGGAAGCCGTGCCACGCGACAAACTCGAATGCGTGCGGCAGGCGTACGAAACGCTCGTTGACCGCCAGCGCGAAAATTGGAAGGCCGAGCGCGCGGAAAATGATCCACCTGGAGGCGTATGGGAAACAGCGCCGCAGCCTCGCCTACAACTCTCACGGCAACCGCTCGTCAACCAGATCGACCAGGAAACCGCGCCAGCAGTCGAAGTATGGCTCGAGGAAAACATCCACGGAGTCAGCACAGAACTTCTCGATGTAGCGGACGGAGCCGCCACAGAAATGATGATGATGTGCAACCCCGTCAGAGATCACGGCCCGGCAAAGTGGCACCGCGATCACCATCCGATCGACACAGCACCGCTCCAGGGCTATATCGACGACATCCTCGAAGGAGGCCCGCGTTACGTCCAGTGGAACATCCCACTCTACGACGACAGCGTCCTCTGGGTGATACCCGGCAGCCATCTGCGACTGAACACCCCCGAAGAGAACGAAATATTGTTGGCAGACCCCTGCCGCCCGCTGCCCAATGGCGTACAGACCCATCTCGAAGCCGGTGACGGCGTCGTCTATATCCTCCCCATCCTCCACTGGGGCAGCAACTACAGCCCCAAAATGCGGCGAACCATCCACGGTGGCTTCTCGACCCACACGTCAATTGACGACCTCTCGTTTGCCGACCACATCTCTCCGCAGGCACAGGAGGCATTCGCGCGCTGGAGCGACCACAGCGAACAGATGAAGCAGCATACGGAAGACGCCCTGAGAGCCGTTCTCTCTGCAGATGGCAGCGCGTATCTCAGCGCCCTGGACAACCTCCATCCGTGGCGGGCCGAAAAAGGTAGAATTCTGTCAACCGTATTCCTCTGCAAAGCGGCACTTGCGATTCGACTGCGAAAAGATCCCCCGCTTCAGGACATCGCCGAAGACCTCCAGCGTCGCCTTCTGGGAACACATCCCATCACGCTCAACTGGGAATCGAAATTCGCCGAACGATTCACCTCTGACGAAGCCCGCTTGCTCTGGGATCGCTTCAGCCCACTCGAAGCACTGCTTCAATCGGACGAAGAGCACTTTGTACCGGGCTTTCAGTCCATCCCTATGAAGCACTATTTCAACGAAATGCCCGCGGACTACGGCACGGCGGACTTCATCGCCACTTGGACAGAACAGTAATTCCACCTCGCAGGAGACTCTCATGCCCGTTTATATCCCCGAAGACGCCAGGCGTATAATGCCTGACCTATTGCGCGACTTTGCTACCGCAGCATTGTGCAAAGTCGGTCTGCCCGATGGCGATGCCGCATTGATCGCGCGCTATCTGGTAGAGGTGGATTTGCGCGGCGTCGCCTCACACGGCACGCGGCAATTGCGGCGGTATGTGGCTGAGTTTCGAGAAGGGCGCATTAACCCACAGCCCCAAATTGCCCAGATTACGGATGCCCCTTCAATGGCGATTTTTGACGGGGATGGCGGTGCGGGTTACCTCGTGGCAACGCGGGCAACAGAGGCCGTCATTGAAAAGGCGAAAACAAATGGCATTGCCGTTGCGAGCACGCGCAATCACGGCCATGTGGGCAGCGCGGGGATCTACGCGCGGCTGGCACTAACGCGCGATCTGGCGACCTTTTGCGTGGCAGGGGGAATCGCCTGGGCCAAACCGACGCGCCCCGATGCAACGGTATGGGATGCGATGTCTGCTCCCCCGATGTGTTTTGGCATACCAACGGCAGAAGGCCCGCCTTTTGTACTGGACATGAACGCAAACATGTTGAAAGACCGCAGCAAACTCGCCGAAGCATTGCAGACATTTCCAGATTTTATTTTTAAAAGTTTGGGAATGCGATTTACATCGTGGTTCCTGGCGGGTATTTTAGCAGGCACAGCGACACCCGAATCGCACAAACCAAAATATTCAAGTGCCACGCGAGGATTTATGATTGTGGCGATCGATGTGGCTCAACTGGGAGACCTGGAGGCTTATAAGGCAGAAATCTCTCGCATCTTGCGCGAAAGCCGGTCGCTGAACCCCATGCCGGGCTTGTCGAGCGCCGAAGTCCCGGGCAGTTTGGAATGGCAACGCGAACAAACGCGCGAGCAAAGCGGTATCCCGCTGACCGAAGAGCATCTCGACATGTTGCAACGCATTGCCACAGATACCAATGTACCTATACCCTGGGAGTCATAAATGGACAACTCAAAACTTATCAAAACTTTTGTAAAAGAGGAGGAGAAATGAGAATTTTGATCTTAACAGTACTGATGCTTATTCCAACGCGGATGATGGCAGCAGAGCTACTTGCAGGCCCAATGATAAGCCACACGACGACATCATCGGCGATAATCTGGGTTGAGACAGACGCGCCAGCGAAGGTCACAGTAGATTACTGGACACAAACGGGCAGGGCAATGGAGATCACCCGTTCAGCAGTAGAAACGATGACCTCTGAGAGCTATCCCCACACCGGCACGGTGACACTGAACGGACTTGTGCAGAACACGAGGGTTCACTACGCGATTTCGGTAAATGGGAAACAGGTAAGAGCACTTGTTCCCCAGGTATTCCGAACAATGCCCGCGATGCAGCCTCGGCGGAATGACTCAACCTACGTCGCTGATTTCTCCGTGGGATTCGGTTCCTGTCTAAACCCGGCTACACAACCTATGCAACCTGCATTTGCAGAAGTCTTGCAGCACCGCCCAAACGCATTTCTCTTTATTGGCGACATCAACTACATGCCGGGACGATCCAGCCACTATGGGGAGGATCCGGATCCAGTCCGCTATGCAATGGCGGGATATCATCGCGAAGTACGACATGTGCCGGAAATCAGAGCACTCATGGCAACGACGCCCAGCTATGGGATCTGGGACGACCACGACTATGGCCCCAACAACTCCGATCGCACATTCTCCTACCGGGAAGAGACCCTGGAACTCTATCGACGGTACTGGCCGAACTCGAGCGGGGGCACTTCCCAGACAAAGGGAATCTTTCACAAGTTTCGAATTTCCGATGTCGAGTTCTTCATGCTCGACGATCGCTATCATAGGGACCCAAACGAGGCAGAAGACCGCAAGACCATGTTCGGACAAGGGCAGATCGACTGGCTGAAAGCATCCCTGAAAGCGAGCACGGCGACATTCAAAGTAATCGCCAATGGAAATAGCATGGTCGTTGACTTCACGGGACGTGGCGAGCGCTGGGACAATTTCGGCACAGAGCGAGACGACTTCCTGAAATGGATGTTCGCCGAAAACATCACCGGTGTCGTCTTCATCGCAGGCGATTGGCACGTCGGGACGCTCAACCGCCTCTATCGCGAGGGACAGGACACCTATCCCCTCTTTGAATTGCTCAGTTCCAACGCCGCTGTCAGGACAGATCCAATCGTCCAGAGACCCCGCTCGGGCTGGCGCGGAAACCCACAGAGTATCGCAACCGTCTATCCCGGTTTCAACTTCGGACTGCTCCGTTTCTCAGGCCCCAAAGGCAACCGCGAACTAAACATGAAAATCGTCGATAAAGACGGAAACGTACAGATCAAATACGTGTTGGGGGAAAATGATCTGAGATGAGTAGCGTGAGATTCGCTTGAGGTATCTATTATGAACTTGCGAAATGCAGCCAAGGCTCTGATTCAGAGAGGCGACCAAATTCTCGTTACCGAGAATATCGATGACAAAGGTCTTTGGTACATTCTGCCAGGGGGAGGCATGGACCCCGGCAAAGAGACACTAATAGATGCTCTCAAGCGAGAATGCCAGGAAGAAATAGGTGCAGATGTCGCAGTTGAAGGTTTAAACTTTGTTCGAGAATATATCACAGACAATCACGAGGGTTCCCGGACAAAGGGTGTCCATTTAATTGACTTCATCTTCCGATGTTCCGTTGATGAAAGATATAATGCCTCCAAAGCCCCAGAGGGAGATTCAATCCAGGTTGGGGTGAAATGGATGAGCATTAGTGAACTCAAGAACCTGAGATTCTATCCTAAGCCCTTACTCGATTATCTTGGCTCTGAACCCGGAGCACCTCCCATATACCTGGGAGATATTACCTGACAGAACCAGATGATAACCGTTGCCCAACTTCAGAAAGGACATCTCCCTATGAAAGCCGTTTGGGCCATCGATCGTCTTAGAACCGACACCAAACGCGAACAAGCCGTCGATTTTGTGGCGGACCTTGGCTGCAACATGCTTATTACCAATAGCGCCACGCCTGAAATGGTCGCGCAAGCACATAAACGGGACATTCAGATCATCGCCACCGTCTTCCCCTATTCCGACGACGACTTTGAAAATACCTATCCGCATTGCCTCCAGAAAATGCGCGAATTCGAACACAAAGTCTCGGACATCATCGCCGGACAATCCTGGCTCCGGTTGCACGGAGAGAGCTACCGCTGGCAATCGTTCGTATTACCGAGAACGACCCTCTGTTTCGAGCACCCGGAATCGCAAGCCGAACTCAAGAAACGGGTTGAGCGCGCCCTCGACATCGCCGACGGGATCGCCCTCGATGGCTTTGGCTTTGTCAACTACTACGCCTGTTTCTGTGACCGCTGTGAAACCCTCCGTAAAGAAACACGCGAGCAAACCCCCGACCTGTCCGATATCGAAATCATGGGAAAAGTCTCCAAACAAACACTCATTGACGTTCACCGCCTCCTCTACGACCACGCTAAATCCATAGATCCCAATGCCATTGTCACCAACCACGTCTGGCCGCACTTCCTGCCCGACGAGTACATTGGCGCCAAATACAAACTCGACTATTGCACACAGACCATCTCCTGGTTCTATCCTCCCGAATGGCGACTCGAACGCGTTGAAATGGAAGCCGCCGAAATGAAGCGCCTGGAAAATCCAAAGATCAACCGCTTTGTCTCCTTCATCGGCATTCACGACTTGCCTGGCTTCGTACGCACACCCGAACGCCTTGCCAAAGAGATAGAAATCGCCCTGAAACACGGCGGCGGCAATCTCGTCATCTCTCGCCTGAGTACCCTGCTGAAGCACCCTGGACTCGCCAGAGCCGTAAGAGACGCGCTCAAAGAATGAGGAAAGCGCGATCCGCCACTTCGAGATTAAGGAGATCTCCAACCATGGCAGTGATCATCCGAGAACCTTCCAAAAACGATACCAGAGGCCTGGCTGAGGTCCACGTTCGGTCATGGCAGGCTGCGTACAAGGGACAATTGCCCGATGACATCCTCGATAATTTGTCTGTTGACCAGAGGGAGAAACAATGGCACCTGACCCTCAACAGCCCCTCCAACAAAGTACTTGTAGCTGAAGTAGAGCAAAGGATCGTTGCATTCATCAGCTTTGGCCCCGTACGAGATGAAGGACTGGATAAAAACGCCGTCGGCGAAGTCTATGCAATCTACGCCCTTGAAGAATTCTGGGACCGCGGCATTGGTCGAAAACTGATGGAGGCATCTCTTACGGCCCTTCGCGATATGAATTGCTCAATGGTAAAAATTTGGCTTCTTGAGACCAACCAGAGAGCGATTTCTTTCTATCAAAAATTTGGATTCAGTGCGGATGGCGCACAAAAATCAGAACCCCTTGCAGGAGTTGAACGCAGAGAAATTCGATACAGCCTGAGTATGGCTTAAAAAAGGAGGAAGCGTGCCACAGAAACACAGTACAATACGCGATGGCAAACGGCTCGTGTGGTACACCGAAAAACTCTGGATACAGTCCAGAGATCTTCCTTCATTTGAAATTGAAGTATCATCAATTAAAGAGTTAGACAAAGATTGCTGGTTTGGGCAAAAGAAACCCACACTAAGAGAGATCGCGCGACATTGTAAAAAAATTAACCACGCTTCCCTGAAATATCCTATCATTCTAAATGCAGATGGATCACTCATGGATGGCGGCCATCGCCTGTGCAAAGCAATACTTGAAGGCCGTAAAACCATAAAAGCTGTCCAATTCCCATCTATGCCTGAACCAGACGAAATTCAAGAGTTGGATCCCTGGTACGGGTCCTGACTCATTCAGAAAAAGGAGACCATCATAATGGCGATGATTGAGATGAAACAGATTGAGGCACTTGAGGACGCGACGGATTTGTTGCAGAATCCTGAGAAGCTTCGACAACAGGCAAAGGAGAACGGGTATCTGTTCTTTCGCAACCTGCTCGATCCGGAACGTGTAATTGAGGTCCGACATCAGATCCTCAACGTCTGTCGGGACCACGGGTGGCTGATGGACGGCTCCGAACTGACAGAGGGCATTGCAGACCCCGACATTCAGGTCGTCGAGAGCAAAGACCCGCGCTGGCAGGCATTTTATGGTGATGTACTGAAAATTCGAGACTTTCACGCACTGGCGCTCGAACCCCCTCTAATTCGGGCGTTCGAAGTTCTATTCGGTGAACATGTACTCCCGCACAGCCGAAACATCTGCCGCCTTGTCTTCCCCAATACCAATACCCATTCGACGCCCCCGCACCAGGACAACTACTTCATCGGAGGATCGGACGAAACCTGGACAGCATGGATCCCCTGCGGTGACTGTCCAGAAGAACTCGGTGGACTCGCCGTCGCCCGAGGATCGCACCGGCGAGGTAAACTGGAAACATTCGAAGGCGTGGGACCAGGTGGCCGTCAGGTTCCCGTCGAAGAGGATTCCGTCTGGATCGGCGACGACTATATGTGCGGTGACGTGATTATTTTACACAGCCTGACCATTCATCAGGGACGCGATAACGAGTCAGCAGACCGTCTGCGGATTTCATCTGATTACCGGTATCAACCGCGAAGCCATCCAGTTCGAGATGATTCACTACAGCCGCATATGAATTGGCTGACATGGGAAGATGTGTATGAAAAATGGGACGAGAACGATCCAGTAAAATACTACTGGCAGGCGTGGGATCTGGATGTTGTGCCAAGAGAAGTGCGTGTCTAAAAGAGGGATAAATACCGATGAGTAAGGAGTGGATATCTGCTCTGGATACAGTCCGTGTGCTGCAATCAGGTACGTGGTGGGAGAGCCAGTTCCGGTATGCCAGGACAGCCTGTCTGGAGACGGAGGATAATGGTGCTGCCTTGACGTTTGAATTTACCGGTACAGGAGTGGCACTTGGTCTGGGCCAGCACGCCGTGTCAGCCTACGGAAAACCTTCTCTGGGAAAACTAATTGTGACAGTAGATGATGGGAGTCCGCGCATCTTGTATCCGGGTAACGAAGCACGAGAGGTGGTACTGGCGAGGGGACTGACTCTGGGGAAACACCGGGTACGCGTTGAGCATCGTCAGAACAGGGGCGAGACGGGCTGCCGTATATCTGGTTTTCGAGTCCTGGCGGAGCATTCTGGAGAACTGTCATTTGTACTCAACGGAGAGGAAAATGGATTCTTCGTAGATGCACGAGCGGTGGTAAGCCAGAGTGGTCAAATAGTGCGGAACACGCTGGTGCGGAATTGGTTATCGGGGGCGTGTCGTCTGACCGGCCTACCCGCAGGAAAGGGATATTCACTGGAATTGATTGCGTACGGATGGGAGTCTCAAAAAATTGAAGAAATCGCGATTCAAAAAGGAAAAGAAACGCGCCTGCCACCAGTATATCTACACCGGAACCCGGAGACCAGACCACAAGGCTTCCGATTCCCGGTTCTGGGACACCCTGACATCCGTCGGCCCGGTGAATCTTTTCGGGTGCGGTTGGGAGCCTACGATCACACGATAGGGCAAGTGAAGTTGTCGCGTCGGGTTGGGCCAGCTACGATCTCACGCACGGTAGTATTTGAGGAAGATCCGAGTGCGAAGTTTTATTATGATCGGGAAGGTACGGTAAAGCTACCTCAAGACATACCATCTGGGTTATACGATCTATCGATAAAGGTGTCCGGCTCGCGGGGAGATTTCACGCGACAGTCTCCCAGAAGCGTGTACGTCGTTCGAGACTATCCGAAAGATCCTGTATTTATGACGTTTGGACACCTGGACACGCAGGGACAGTACCAGGCGGAATACGAGAGACGGTTGGCGGAGATCGCCAACCTGATCGCACCGGATATGGTCCTGATTAGCAATGCGGTGAATCCGGCGTATATCTCGGGATCACATCTGGTACTGGAGATGCCCTATGCGATTACATTCGGCAATCACCAATTTTATGGACACGAGAGGTGGTATGGAGATCAGGTGGGAATCATCGATTATGGGCCAGACCTATGCATCCTGAATTTCGGGCATCCCTGGCATGTGGATCTATCGCAAGCCAACGCGCTTCTATCCTCGCGAGCGAAGGCTAAGATCAAGATAATCAACGCATTCGAGCACAATGCGCCGGTAAAGGCATTTCTGGATAGGCATAAGGTAAAGCTGATCCACGACGCGCATGGCCCCGGGGAAAAGGTGATGACCATTGGAGCCACACCCGCCACGCGGGTAGGCAAAAGCAATAGCAGCAGTTTTCGGGTGGTGCGGTTTAAAAACGGCCAGGTGGCATCGGCGACCTATCGAGGAGATGCTATTGCTCCCATTCCTTTTGATCGAGCAGGGCCACCGCCACTTAGCGTGACATACGATCCGGGTAACGACGGGAAACACGACAAAGTGACAGCCAAAGTGACCAATATGCTGGAAGACGCATTTCCCGATTGCCGGGTAACATTCGTGCTACCAGCAGGAGCGTACGCGGTGGATGGCGGGCGCCTGGAAGCGGCGACCACCAGTGATGATGAGAGATATACCGTGCTGACTGTGAGGGTGGATGTGCCTGCGGAAGGGGCAGCTCGAGCCACAGCCCAGAAGAAGGAATGAACCGTCACCCATTTGCAATATATCTCAACTTGCGATATATTCTTGTATAAATGCACATCATCTCACGCAAAGCCCTGCGAGTGTTTTGGACACAGCATCCCGACAGCGAGAAGCCTCTGAATCGCTGGTTCAAAATCATGAGCCAGACGCAGTTCCATAGTTTCTCGGCATTGCGCCGCACCTTTCCTTCTGCTGATAAAGTCGGAGATTTTGTCGTGTTTAACATCGCCGGCAACAAGTACCGCCTGATTGTCTCGATCCACTTCAACCGTGGCAAAGTATATATCCGTCATGTACTTACACATCAGGCTTATGACCGTGGAGGATGGATGACATGAGTGTTATTACTCCACAGCTTCAGCGATCCTGGACGCAAGTGAGTCCTTTACTCATGATTCAGGACGAACGGGACTATGATCTTGCAATAGAGCGTCTCAACGACCTGATAGATGAGGTGGGTACTGATGAGCGGCACCCTCTTTATTCTTTACTTGATACACTGGGTACTGTTGTCCACACATGGGAGGAACAACACCATCCCCTGCCCAGGTCAGAGGGTGTGGATTCACTTCGTTTCCTCATGGAAGAGCATGAATTGACTCAATCGGATTTGCCGGAGGTGGGTTCGCAAGGAGTGGTTTCGGAGATTTTGGCTGAAAAGCGGAAGCTGAACATCCGTCAAATACGTGCTTTGTCCGAACGATTTGGTGTCTCACCCTCAGTATTCGTATAGGCTCAATCTTTAAGGAGTAAATATGAAAACCAAAGCTGTATTCAAAACAGCCTCGCCCTACTTGCAAGACGCCCTGAACCTTCCCGTTGAGAACCTGGAAGAAGCCATCCCTTTTTACGAAACAATCATGGGATTTCAGGTCGTATCTCGGCAGGATGCGCCCTGTAAATCCGCGATACTCGCAAGAGACGATATCCAGATCGGCCTGGCGGAAAATGGTGGTGATCCGACCCAGGAGGGTTGTTTTTTTGAAGTGGATGATGTCGAAGTCGCCTTCAATGAATTAAAGAACAATGGACTGCAAAATGACGATCCCAATTATCGGATCGAGCAACACGGCGATAAATCCTTCCGCATATTCTTCGTAATAGCACCGGACGAGTTGTGCTATTGCCTTGGTCAACGGGTATAAACGTCAGTATCAACTTACGCTCTGGAGTAGCCATGCCCAAAGACAACATGAATGCTTACGATTATGGGGAATGTGAAAACTGTGACACACCCCTGCAAGAACAGCGTATTAAACAGGACTTTTGGATACGCGATGAACTCATCGTTTTAGACAATGTTCTGGCGGGTGTTTGTCCTCAATGTGGGGCCAAAGTCGTACGAGCCGATGTGGGATCTCGCATCGCAGATTTACTGAATAATCCCGAGCTGATAGCAACCGCCCCCCATATTTCTGTTCCTGTCCTCAGCTTTGAGGAATGAAAAAACGATATGATTCTCTATTATTAGATGCAGAATAATCAAAATGGATCATCTGACGTATAAAAAACCGCGTATCTGCATCCTGGGGTGTGGGAATATCGGCGCGCTTCATGCGAAAAATTTGCAATGGCGGGCGGCGTTGTATTTTTGCAGTCGCTCGCGGGTAAGCGCGTACAAGTTCAATCTCAAATTTAAGGGGCAGGGCATTTTTGACGACCTGAACGCCGTATTGGAAAGCGATGTGGACGCCGTGGTGATCGCTTCCCCGCCAGAGCATCACAAAGACCAGATAATCGCACTATTAGAAGTTGGCAAAGCCGTACTCGTCGAAAAACCGATGTGCATCTCGCCAGAGGAAATTGTCGAAATAGAGACCGTGCTGGAACGGGTCGAGCCCCCCCTATTGATGATCGCGGAGAATTATTATTACAAACCCTCGCTATCGTACATCAAGCACATGGTCGCCCAGGGCGATATCGGCGAAATGCGTTCAGTCTCAGTAAAAAAGCTCACAACGCAGCAAGCGCAGGGTTGGAAAAGTGCTCATGGTGCTTTGTTGGAAGGCGGTATTCATTTTATCGCCCTGATTTCAGATCTATTCGATGCAGTGCCCGAACAGGTCGAAGCGATATTCCCTGGCTCTTCCAGCAGTACACCAGAGCGCGAATCTGTCGTGAGAATGGTCTATCCCACCAGCGCAATTGCCGAATTGCATTACTCGTGGCAAACGCCCAGTTTGACAAAAGGCGTTTTTCAGCACTCTTATATCGAAGGCACGCACGGACGCATTGTTTTTGAAAGCAACGGCATTTACATACGCAAACCCCAGAAAGGCTTTCGGATTCTCTGGCCGGGTCTGAAAGATTTGATGGGCTATCGCGCGATGATGGCTGATTTTCTATCCTGCCTTCAAAACCGCTCGCGTCAGCCATATTCGGATTTTGCACGCGCAAAACGCGATTTACAAATTGTATTTGATGCGTATGCGTGCAGTGACTAAAAAATTGCCATTCTCCAATCGCGAGGTACGGATGAGTGTGAAGCACATATTCTGGCAAATAGTGGCCATTGTCTTTATTGCGGAAGTGTTCGCAGAGGATGTTAAAGAATCACCCGACGAGCCGAAAATCTACGAATTTGAAGAAATCGTCATAACCGGATCCCGCATCAAAAGCGCGGAGAGTCTTTCGCCTGCGCCAGTCGTCGTCCTATCTGGTGACGAAATCAAAGCGCGGGGATTGACCTCCATTGGAGATGTGCTACAAACACTCACAGTACAGTCCAACGCGACCAATACCCAGTCCAACAACGGCGGCGATGGCTCTACCCGGATTAATCTGCGCGGACTCGGCTCTAATCGCACCCTGGTATTGGTCAACGGACGTCGCTTCGTGCCGGGCGGAACAGGCGCAAATTCATCCGTTGATCTCAATTCTATTCCCACTTCAATCATCGAACGCGTCGAAGTACTCAAGGATGGCGCCTCGGCCGTATATGGATCAGACGCTATTGGGGGCGTGGTCAATATCATCACCCGGTCAAATATGGAAGGGATCGAGATAGATTATTATGAGGGAATTTCAGGCGCAGGCGATGGCGAAGTCCGCGACCTCAGCATAACCATCGGTTCGCAGAGCGAAAAAGGCCATATATTGTTTTCTGCCGGTTACCACAACCGGAAGCCCGTCTGGACGGGTGACCGCAGTTTCAGCGTATCGGACAAAAACTACGACTGGGGAAAAAACGACGGCACCTATAACAAAAACGGCAGTTCGGCCACCCCGGAAGGCCACATCATTGACCGCCTGGGCACCGAGGGCAACGAAGCCTGGCAGGCAGTCGTTGCAGCGGCTGGCGAGGACGCCGGTGATTACCACCGCGATCCACACACCGGCTGGCGTCCCTTCAATTGGGCTGGAATCTCCTCGGATGGAAGCGGTGACACGTACAATTATCAGCCGGAGAATTACCTCTACACCCCACAGACACGCTACAGCTCTTTTCTAAGCGGCGCTTACAAATTTACAGAAGGTGCGAAAACTTTCTTCGAAGTATCGTACACCAATCGCCAATCCGATCAAAAGCTGGCCCCGACGCCCTTGTTCACCATTAGCGACGGCATCGTAGTATCTGCCACCAACCGGTACAACGAATTTGGCCGTGATTTTATCGATGTCCGGCGGCGTTTTCTCGAAGCAGGCAATCGCAACTATCTCCAGGATATTGATACCTATCGCCTGGTCCTGGGATTGAACCATCGGCTCATGGGCTTTGACGCTGACCTGTCCTTTTCCTACGGGCGCAGCGAAGGCACCAGCGTCAACGAGGGCCGATTTATAATCAGTAATCTCGTGCGGGCACTGGGGCCAGACGAGGATTGTACCGGCGACTGTGTGCAACTGGATATACTCCACGGTGCAGGCACGATTACCCAGGAAATGTTAGATTACATCCAATATACTGGTATCGCCAGAGGCTACTCTCAGCAGCAAATCCTGCAGTGGAACCTGACCGGAGAGATCGCGCAACTCCCGGCCGGTCCGCTGGTCATGGCCGCAGGTCTATCTTCGCGCTGGGAAGCAGGTGCTTATCTCCCCGATCCCATAACCGCATCGGGGAATACCACTGGTAGTGACGAAGCCCCCACCGATGGTGCGTACTCGGTCAAGGCTTTGTATGCGGAAGCCCACTTGCCGCTCTACAAAGCGGGAGAAGTTGGCCTCGATTTAATAGCTGCTGGACGCACTTTCCACTACGACACCTTTGGATTTGGCTCTACTTATAAAGCTGGCACTCGTCTCGAATTGCCTCAGGGGCTGGCATTTCGTGCCACATACTCCAATGCTTTTCGCGCCCCCAGCATCGCCGAGATGTTCCTCGGCAACAGCGATGGTTTTCCGCTGGTCAGCGATCCCTGTAGTTCGGTTGATGAAGCGGGCAATGCCCGAACGTTGACCGCTCAACAAATGCGCAATTGTGCAGATCAAGGCATCCCATCCGACTTTGAGGATTCACGGGCACAACTGCGAGCCCAGTTCGTGGCAGCACAGATCTCGATCCAGAAAAGGCCACAATGCTCACAGCAGGTCTGGTTTATCAGGCGGGCTTTCTGGATGGATTCGATATAACCGTGGATTACTATACCAGCGCGATCACGAATGAGATCGGCGCGTTACCTGCCAGCCTCATCTTGAGTAACTGCTACTCGCAGGACACGCCATCCAACTGCGATCAAGTCGTGCGCGATCCAAACACCGGGCTGATTAACCATATCCTGTCACCCAACACCAACGTTGGCGAAACCGAAACCAGCGGCCTGGATATCGGACTCCATTACGCTACCGACTCACCTCTGGGTATTGTCTCGGCGCAAATAGAGAGCAATCTGCTCGTGAATTACGATCAAATCCTGCCTTCCGCCAACGGTCCCGAATTAGTCAAAGGCAAGGGCTACTACGACCTGGGCGTGTTCCCAGGCTGGCGTCACGCCGCTTCAGTTGGTATAGAGAAACACCGTTCTTCCATTGGGCTGACCTGGCGATACATCGGCGGATTTGAGGAATGCGAAGATGACGACTGCAAGGGCATGTACCGCCCGGATGTGACAGAAATACCACCCAGCCGCAAAATCAGTCCCAACAGTACCTTTAGTATGCACGGATCATATCAACTGGAGACCGACTTTGGTCACTCCGTACTCACAATCGGAATAAACAACGTCCTCAATCAGGCACCAGCAGTGATATACAATGGTTTCCTCGGCACCTCCGATGCCAATACCTACGATTTCCTGGGCAGGTATTTATACCTCCGCCTCTCCCATGCACTGTAGTTGTTGGCACTCACCCTCGCACGCTGTCAGGCACACCTTCTAAAAATCCCTACTCTAATACGTAAATCCCACCTTCTGTCCGCCTCTTTTGAGTTGACCCCTTTTCACCTTCCAGCTATATTCTTATAGCTATCGCACCTCCCTCTTTATTTTTCATTTCCTTACCTCTTTCCCTTTGGAATTCAAAAGTCCTTCCCGCATGATGAGTTTTGATCAATTTATCGCGCATGTTCGCCGCGACTATGGGTATGCCGGTCAGGTTGCTCATATAGAGACCTTACCCGCGCAAGAAGCTAAATTCGTCGCTGATGACTACGCCCTGCATCCCGCAATCTCCGACGCCTTGAAACAGCAAGGCATTGATCGGCTCTATACGCATCAGGCCGATGCTTTGACCGCCCTGAGGCGTCAGGAAGACGTAGTAGTAGTTACAGCAACGGCAAGTGGAAAAACCCTGTGTTATCAAATACCCACGCTGGAAGCACTCCTATCCGACCCGCAGGCGACTGCGCTCTATCTCTTCCCGACCAAAGCTCTATCACAGGACCAGGCACGCGGGCTGGCGCGATTTGGGGAATTAAACGAAAAATTGAAATTTTCTCTGGGCACTTACGACGGAGATACGCCGTCCAACCAGCGCAAAACACTGCGCGAAGAGGGGCGAGTAATCTTGAGCAATCCCGATATGTTGCATCAGGGCGTATTGCCCAACCACCCGCGCTGGGCGCGGTTTTTTCAGAATTTGCGCTATGTAGTACTCGACGAAATACACACTTATCGAGGGGTCTTTGGCTCGCATGTAGCCAATGTATTGCGGCGGCTGATGCGAATTTGCGCGCACTATGGCACACCCCCACAATTTGTGTGTTGCTCGGCGACCATAGCAAATCCCAAAGAACACGCCGAAGCATTGACCGGACAGCCGATGTCCCTGATTGACCGGGATGGCTCCCCGCGGGGCAAACGCCATTTTGCGTTCTGGAATCCGCCTTTTCTGGAAGGCACCACGAGTGATCGACGCAGTTCAAATACCGAAGCGCGCTGGTTGCTCGGCAAACTCATCCACAACAGAGTGCAAACCATCGCGTTTGTGAGAGCACGCACATCCGCAGAAGTGATCTATCGCTATGTGCAAGAAGATCTATCACTGGTAAGCCAGCAGTTGACAGGCGCAATTCGGGCTTATCGCGGCGGATATTTGCCCGCAGAACGGCGAGAAATTGAGCGGCAATTATTTGAAGGTGAGTTGCTCGGCGTGGTGAGTACCAACGCCCTGGAATTGGGCATTGATATTGGAGACCTGGATGCCGCGTTAATCGTGGGATACCCGGGCAGTATTTCCAGCATGTGGCAGCAAGCGGGACGTGCGGGGCGGCAGTCCGAAGAATCGCTGGTGGTATTTGTGGCACACAACGCGCCCATCGATCAATTTTTGATGCGCGACCCGGCTTACTTTTTCGGACAATCGCCCGAACACGCGACCATTGACCCCAACAATCCGCATCTCGTCGTGGGACATCTGCGATGTGCTTTGCGCGAATTGCCCGTGCGGGGCGGAGAAGGCGAAGTAATGGGAGAATTTACGGGTGCGCTGCTCGAGATCCTATCAGATGAAGGCATGGCGCGCCAGCTCAATGGGCAGTGGTTTTACAGCCAATCGGGATATCCAGCGGCAGAGGTTGGGCTACGCAATATCAGCGATCTGACTTATACTATTATTGACGAGACAGAAAGTGACCCGCAGGTAATCGGTTCCCTTGATGAAATCAGCGCGTTTTTCCAGATACATACACACGCTGTATATTTACACAATGGGCAGACGTACTTTGTCGATCAACTCGATACAGAGCGCAAAATTGCGCGGGTAAGCCAAAAAGCACTGGATTATTATACCCAGGCGGTTGACGAGACGAGTATTGTCGTAAATGATACCGAAATATCGGGCACATGGCGCGTCAGTGACGTATATTTTGGCGATGTCTCAGTCTCGTCACTGGTAACGATGTTTAAAAAAGTAAAATTCGAAGACCGCGACAGCATTGGCTGGGAAAATCTCGATTTGCCCGAGCGCAAGCTCGATACAGCCGCCTGCTGGGTTGTACCGCCCCAGGAAGGGCTAAACCAGTGTCGCCGACATGGCCGCGTACCATCTGAAGGACTCAAAGGCATTGCCAATGTAATGGGAGAAGTGCTCCCCTTATTTGCGATGTGCGATGTCATGGATATTGGCACCACAATAGATAGCTCCAATACGGGGCGACCGACCGCATTTGTATATGACCGGCATCCGGGAGGTATTGGTTTTTCGGAAAAAGCTTATGAGATGATCGAAGATGTCATAACAGCCTGCTGGATGGTCGTATCGGAATGTGAATGTGAAGTGGGGTGTCCGTCGTGTGTAGGTGCACCATTGCCCCCTGGCGACGATGGCAATACAAGAGGAACGATTCCCGACAAAGAAGCCGCCCTTGTCTTGTTACATGCCATGTTGGAAAAAGAACCTTATGTCCCCAAACATCCGCGTCTTGAAATATCCATCGCAGGTGATGTTGCAGGTCACAGCAATGAAAAAATTCCCGTTCGGCCACTATCGGCAAATGTCGAGGCAAAAATTCGCAAAAAAGTAAAGGAGTTCAAGCGGTGACGATTCCCAACCGTGAACGAGTTGGGCTTCTCGGCGATTAACCCCGCCTTGGTACATCGTCCTAGACCAATGGGCAAAGCAATGTATCTTGTTCACTGGTGAAAGCATCCCAAATAGGAGATGACCCCCAGGTTTTACCTACACGGGCGGTATCATTTTGTGCAGAACCTCATACCTAAATTGCAATATACTCACACAAGGGCGATATGGCAAGTTCATATACGCTAAAGCTAAAAAAGGAAGCCCTTCGCCATGCGACCCACGCCTGAAGGCTGTGGGTTTTACGGGCTATTTGATAAAATGGAAACGCGATTAAAAAACTATTTGGAAACCTGGGTGCCTCGTATCGACGAGGAAATGTATCGGTTCTTGCCGGCAGATAAAGATCCAGTTGATTCCTTATACGCGCCTATGCGCGATTATCCCCAACGCGGCGGCAAGCGGTTCAGGTCGGCACTGGTGCTGCTGGGCATTGAAGCATTTGGCGGTGATCCCAATGTAGGGTTGCGAACGGCTGCTGCTTTTGAGTTATTTCAGTCCTTTGCCCTGGTACACGACGATATAGAGGATGCCTCTTTGATGCGGCGCGGAAAACCGTGCTTACATCTGATACACGGGATTCCGCTGAGCATTAACGTGGGCGACGCGCTTTATTCCAAAGTATTTGAAATATTGTACGCAAATCGCGAAATTTTAGGAGAAACAACAACGCTCGATTTGCTTTGTGAAATGATCCAGGGCGCGCAAATAACATTTGAGGGACAGGCTTATGATATCGGCTGGATTGATGCCGAAGTCATTCCCGATGTACGCGATTTTGTTGACATGCTACGGCGCAAAACGGGATGGTATAGCGGCCGCGGTCCCTGTACTATGGGTGCGATTATTGCAGGTGCTGGCAATGACATGAAACGGGCGATTGGCGATTTTGGCGAAGCCATTGCCGTTGCATTTCAAATTCGCGATGACTTGCTCAATCTCGTCGTTGAAGATACCGATGCAACATTGGCACCCACGACGACATCCGGGGGGTATGGAAAAGAGCGCGGCGGGGATATTGCCGAGGGCAAGCGCACCTTGATGGTCATCGATTTGCTCAACCACTGTACGCCAGAGGAAAATCAAAAAGTGCGAGAAATTCTGGATCGAGATCGAGATGCCACATCGGAAGAAGACGTCGAGTGGGTAATTGACCTGATGGGAAGATATGATGCAATTGAAAAAGCGCAACGGGCTTGCCAGACGCGCGCCGAATCTGCCGAAGCACGTCTCGCCCAGTTGCCCCCGTCGGAATCGAGAGAAGTGCTCAGAGAAATGTGTTCATTTTTGGTCGAGCGCGTATTTTAAAAAGGAGGCACACATGAAGTTCTTTATCGACACAGCCAATTTAGACGAAATCCGCGAAGCCCAGGCCATGGGTGTGCTGGATGGCGTGACGACAAATCCTTCTCTTATGTCGCAGGAAGAGGGTGAATTTGAAGACATCATTCGCGCAATTTGTGGAATTGTAGATGGACCGGTAAGTGCAGAAGTGGTCAGCACCGACACCGAAGGCATGATCGCCGAAGCGCGTCGAAATGCCGCAATCCACGAACAGGTCGTAGTGAAAATTCCGATTACACCGGACGGTCTAAAAGCGATCAAAGCGTGTTCAGATGACGGGATTCGCGTAAACGTAACCCTTTGCTTCTCCGCAAATCAGGCGCTGATGGCCGCCAAAGCAGGCGCGACTTATATCAGCCCATTTATTGGCCGCCTGGATGATTTGGGCCAAGACGGCATGGAATTAATTCAAACAATTCGCCAGATTTACGACAATTACGGATTTGACACCCAGGTGTTGGCCGCGAGTTTGCGCTCGCCCAAACACGTTGTCGAATGCGCCCTCGCTGGCGCAGATGTTGCGACCCTTCCGCCCGATGTATTGAGCAAGTTACTCGCACACCCCTTAACTGACATCGGTCTGGAACGCTTCCTCAACGACTGGCGTGCCTGGCAAGCCGCAAAAAATAGCGACCCCGTGGTGGTTTAAAAAACTATACGTCATGTGTGACTTTTGAATACTGGTGAAGAAAACAAGCAATCCGTGGTCAGCAGTAAGAAAAACAAGGATTTTTGTAGGGGCGAGGCATGCCTCGCCCGTCATTGCGGCAGGGTGTTAGCCGCAATCCAGTGGTTTTGACTTTCTTAGACCTATTTATCGGTATTTCTATATGGCGGCTTTGAAGTCACACATCGCGTCATCGTATTTATACAAGGCATAGCCATGAGCGATAGACCCATCCGCAGATTGAAGATCGCCAACTTTAAGAGCATTGACTCTTTGGAGATAACAGGCCTTTCCTCCTTTTCGGTATTCGCGGGAGCGAATGGCTCGGGCAAAAGTAATTTTTTTGATGCGCTGGACTTTGTCCGTCTCTTTGTACTAGGCGGGATAGGAATCGCGCTACGCACGCATGGGGGATTTGCAAATATCCATTCGGCGAAGCGTCGCGGGCCAGATTCCAAAAAATTCTGTTTTGAAATCGAATGCGATCTCTGCGAAGATAAGTCAGAAACGCCGTCGGCATTTCACTACTCATTGTGCATTCACGACCTCGATAGCGAAACCCATATCGAAGAATGCTTATACGCCAATGGGAAAAAACTTGTCGAGCGGAATAGGGCTGAGGTGGAGATCTACGAAAAAGGAAAATGGACCAGTGCAAGTGTATTCCCGGGTAGCTATTCGGTTCTAGGGATATCCACAAGACGACAGCTTACCGAATTCCTGATTAATTTGAATGTGTATCGAATTGAACCTAAGGATGCAAAAGAGTCGGATATATCTGACTTTGATCCAACGCGATTAGATCGCAATGGGCAAAATCTGGCAAGTGTTTTGCAGCGCTTAGAGAGCGATCCTGAAGTGTGCGAAAACATCTTAGACTGGATGGAGATGATTGTCCCAGGCATCGAAAAGATCCAGACTGAACAGCAGAGTCTGGATAGTAGTACCGCCCTTCTTTTTAAGGAGGAAGGGACTAAAAAGCGATTTCCAGCCCATCTCATTTCAGATGGGACGATGTACGCACTCTGTTTACTGGTAGCTGTGTTGGACGCACCTTCAGATGGCGGAATGACGTTGATTGAGGAACCAGAGAGAGGGCTACACGCCAAGGCCATCCGCGAACTCGTAGATATGATGCGGCAGCAGGCTTCGCCTGAAAATCCGATATGGTTGACTACTCATAGCGAGTCCGTTGTGCGCGCACTTAAACTGCGTGAACTCATTCTCGTGGATAAGGTTGATGGCCGTACGACCATGAAGCGCGCTGATGCTGTAAATCTCTCTGAGAAGGACATGGCCCGGTTAGGCCTTGATGAAGTATGGCTCTCGAATCTCCTGGGTGGAGGGCTACCATGGTGACTGTGGGATTCGTGGTGGAGGGTGATTCAGAAAAGCGGCTGGTTGAAAGCGAATTGTTTCGGAAATGGCTACAGGAGGACTGCAACCTAAAAGTGGTTGATCCGGTAGTTGATGCTGCTGGCAACGGCAACCTGTGTAGTCATAAAATCGAAACCTTTGTCGAAAATCTCAGGACAATTGCAAATCCGGATAAGGTAGTTGCACTCGCTGACCTTGATCCCGATACTTGTGCGCCGTGTGTGCAAAAACGCAAGGAAATTATCGGCTTTCAGGGAATTGATCTCATCACGATTGCGAAGAAGGCTATGGAGTCTTGGTTTCTCGCCGATACAAAGGCGATGCGCCAGTGGTTGGGGAATGACACCTTTTACGAAGCTCATCCAGAAACATTAGATGCAATGCCCTGGGATCGACTGAAGGAACTCCGCACCCAAAAGGGCAGAGGGCTAGGGGCAACAAAACTCTCCTTTGCCAGAAAATTCATTCGCGTTCACGGATTTGATGTTAGACGGGCCGCTCGGCATTCTCAATGCCCCAGTGCTCGTTATTTTGTAGAACGGCTCTGTGCATTGGGCAATCCGCATTGACGCAATTTAAAAGACTTCAATATCGCTCTTAAAGAACTTTCGTTGTTATTTACCTATTGTACAGTACGCGATATGTGACTTTAAAAGTAAATGTGCTACTACACCATGTCATGCTGAGGAAGCCGATAGGCTGACGAAGCATCTGTTACCCATAAACACCGTTCAAGCAGCAGATTCTTCGACTCCGCTGCGCTCCGCTCAGAATGACAGGGCTCATCTGACCACTGATCTTGAAGTCACACATGACGTTGTACAGTAGGTCTTTGGATTATCCATAAATTTCTTTATCTCTTTCCCATAACGCACAAAATTCTTTCGCATTGCGCCCACACA
The DNA here is from genome assembly GCA_965205975.1 of Candidatus Latescibacterota bacterium. GTDB lineage: Bacteria > Latescibacterota > UBA2968 > UBA2968 > UBA2968 > VXRD01. Next base: position 630,801 of record OZ242195.1, on the reverse strand, counting down.
ATTGCTCTCTAAAGCAATCTTATCACCTGCCTGAGAATAGTATACCGGATGGCGGGGATGGTGCAACTGTAGCCAAAAGACACGTCTGCTATTATATCTTAAAGTCGCAACATGTGCGACGTTATGCACGGGATTGATACCCTGAATACCTTTTACTTTCTGGATAGTATTAGTATTAAAAACATACTTTTTCGCCCTTGGGTGCGCGTTATTACCCTGGGTAATGATCACGTCAGGCTCAAGAATTGATATTTCCTCACTGAGATAACCACCACAATTCTCGTACACTTTGGAAGGTTCTTCCTTTCCTCCATTGGCGTTGGAGCAACACTTCGCCGTTCTCGCCTGGACGAATAGACTCTCCACTATCGTTATATCCTCATCTTCCCAATTTCTTATTGGCATGGGAAATTTCTCTGGCGCAATGAAGGGATAAAGGAGGCTCCGCACCATAGCCAGAGTTTCTCGCCAGTGCTGGTTCATAGCCCCTGTGATGATCCCTCCCGTAGGCATGGATGGTTCTGGAGCGGATAGGGAGATAACCACGATACGAGGAATGCTGTCACCGCAGTATGTTTTATCTGTGTAGTATTGACTAACGCAAACACTGTCTATAGGCGGAGAAAAGCAAAAAATATCTTCCTCGCCTTTTTTCCAATAGTCATAGCAGGCATCGCGACAGCAGTCCTTCTTCGGACAGCGGAAAACTCCGTAACTATTTGCATAGCCATTCGTGCCATCCACAGGAGCAATACCTTTACTCTCGTAATACTGATTGAGTTGTGTTTGTACCTCATTCACCATAAAGCTCCTTTTTTGAAAATTATACCTCTCCTATTCACCCCATTCTTCTTCTCCCCTGCACAAACATAGCACTCGGTGAGGGCGCATTGTCGCACACTTCGTTAAACGTGGCGGGCAGGGGTTGGTGAATCACCGCCTGGATGCGCGATCTTTGCAAAGCCACCACATCGGGATGATCTGCGGCGACACTGGTATTCTCATCGGGATCGGTTACAAGGTCAAAGAGTTCTTCATTGTTCACATCATTCAAACTCACCGTATAATTCCACTGATCATCGCGCACTGATGCCCTGCCCGTGGCTGGCCCGGTTGAAAAACTGGCCCAGCCAATCACAACGTGATCCCGCACGGCATCCACCTCTCCCGTCACCAGCGGCCAGACATCTGCCCCCTCCACGGCCTGGCAGGGAATATCCAGCAAGCCCAACACAGTGGGCAACAAATCGTGCGCCTGCACAAAACCCGAAACGCGCTTGCACACATCGGGATGCCGCACCATCCAGTTCAATCGCGTGTTATACGGATGCAAGCGATCTGGTCCTTTGCCAAATTGTCCGTGATCCAGTACCTGCGTGCCGTGATCTGACATCAACATCACAATCGTATCGCCTTTCAAACCCAGATCATCGACCCGATCCAGCAAGTGCCCAACCCAGCGATCCACCAATGTGACCTCCCCAAAATAAAGCGCCTTGATTCGTTCTCTCTCCGCATCGCTCACCCCATCGCCTTCATTTCCAGCCCCGGGTGTAATAAAATCCTTCCCATCCCAATCGGGCATGTACCGATCTGCATATTCCCGCGGCGGATCCCATGGTTCGTGCGGATCAAAAGAATCGACCCACAGGAAAAACGGCGCATTGCGTGCATTTTCGCTCAGCCAATCCGCCGCGCGCCGAAACACACGCGCACAACTGTAATCCTCTTCGCGTTGCCGAAACTTCTGATTGAACATATACTGCATCAACCCGACATGCCGACCCCAGTTGATCGGTTCACGCACATGCGGACGCAACAAATCTTCAATCGCTTCCCGCGAGCCAAATCGCCAGTTGTCGCTCTCCTGACCGCGAATAAAATCATAAGTCACAAATCCGCGCGTATAATTCATCGTCGGCTTAAACATGTGATACGTATCAGCGACCAACCCGGTCATATACCCATTCGCAACCAGAATTTCAGCGAGCGTATCTTGTTCCGGCGGAATTTTGTGCCAACCAGGCGCGTGATGCCAGTGCCCGCGCCGATCAAAATTGTACCGCCAGGGAAAGGTGCGCCGCCCAGTAAACAAACCCCGCCGCGTCTGCAGCGTCGGCTGACATTCCCCGAAAGCTCGCTCAAATACCACAGACTCTGCGGCAAACGCATCCATATTCGGCGTCTCGACAAAACTCAGCTTCTGATTTGGTCCGACAATATCGGCGCGAAACGTATCCAGACAAATACAAATCACATTCATCATATAACCTCCTATTCAAAAATACAAACTGTGTCCATGCCCGCGAAACCACAACGCATCGATAATAAACGACACGCCTGCACCGGAAAAGTGCCCCACTACCAGACCGACAAAAAAGGGCTTTGCGCCGTTGTAAAGCATCAAACCGCCAAAGCGAATCAAAAGCGTTTTAACCGCCCAGGCGACAAATAGCGACAACAAAGTCCACCGTACTTGTCCCACAGAAGCAATTGAAAACCCGATAGGATGCAAGCGCCACCAGGCGAACCGGTGGCGCAAATACGTCAGCAAAACTGTCACAAGCGCGCCAATGCCCAAAAACGCAAAATGACCAAATTTGAGCGTCTCTGCCGCCTTAATTTTCGCTACAACCGTATCGTAAGGTACCTGTCCTCCGCGGCGAAATACCCACTCGCCAAAATTGTACGCACCCGAAGCATACGCCAGCTTGAGCGAAAAATAAAAAGATACAATTAGACTAATACCCAGTGCCAAACCTACCGCGGTGAGATAAACACCTCGCGGAAATCGACGCTCGCTGTGTACGCACGCGGCATTCGCGCCAAAAGGCATAAATGTGGCAATGGGGTCGCACGCCCATCCATACGACAGCCCCAGCCCCGTCATCGTTGAACCCGTCAAATCCGCCGGACCAATGAGATGCATTGCATAAGCCTGCGGCACGAGAGGTCCCCGCACAAAAACCAGTCCGCCTTCAATGACAATGCGCGTCAGACCCAGATAAAGCGTAATAACCGCAAAGAGAAGCAACAAAGCCACGCCGGGGTGGATGCCAATGCGCGTCAGCCAGAAAAGAATGTACACAACCCCGAGCACAATCCCTATCAGTGCCGCGCGATAGCCCATGATCTCATCGCGATCTGGAACGCCATTGCCCTTTCCCAATGCGGTTCGCCACACTCCGCGCAAATGTTCGCGCGCAACCCAAATACTGCCCAGCACAATCGCCACAAACGCCCCAAATCCCTGCCATCCCAACGCTGCTGGACTAACCGAATAAACCTCTGATGTACCAATGGTAAACCCCGTGCGATTAAACAGCGCGACCTCAGCCATATTAAACAAGTTGAAAAACCACACACTGAAAATCACATCCACATTGACAAAATACGTAATCCCCACCAGAGGCAGCGAGAAATTTGACGAAATACCCGGCCAGACCTGCCCGCCCGGAATGCTCAATCGAATAGCGGGAATACTCGGCCATGCCTCAAAAAAATACCCCGGCACATTCCACGCAATTTTGCCAGCGGCGATGGCAAAGCCAATCCAGAACAATCGGCTACGCATAAATTTCGGCAAAATCCGACCATCTTCGGCGCCATCCATCATCGCCAACGGCACATCAACCAGGGGAAAATTCAGCCGCTCTTTATCTACCCACTGCTTGCGAAATACCGCAATAAGACAAGTGCAAAGCGTCAGTGTTGCGAAAATCACCGATCCCCACCAGAACAACGGCATAATCCACACGCCCCACGGGATTTCTGCGCCCGGCGGCAACCCCTCAAAAAACCATGCCACTGCGCGTCCACCTCCAGGCACAACCCACAGGGGCACATGGTCGTGTATAAATTCGCCCCAACCATTTTCAGTTGTCGCAAAATAAAAGGGCGAAGCCGACACGGAAATCACATAACCAGTCACCCCATAAGTCGGCACCGATACCGCCGCCAAAAGCATCGTATAGACCACGCCCAATTCATCACCCGTCAATCCCCCCTCGCGCTTCACTGCCTTCAAAACCGGGTTCAAGACCACAACCACAAAAATGAACAACGCCGCCAACCCCAGCGGAAAATAATTGGTCGTCAACAGCGTAGATCGCACAATCCACTCGGAAAACGGCGCCAACAGATTCACCGCAACAACGACCAGAACGCCAACCGTCAATGCTTTTGGCGTCATGATATACCGCTGACTGCTAACCTCTATTTCTCGGGAAAAGTCTCTTGTAGCCACTGGCGCATTTCTCTGGACAAATTCAATAAAAATTGTTTCACTTCAATCCCAAAAATCCGAAACCCTTAATATAAAAACGAGTCTAATTCCATACCTCACTGTTGCGTTTTACAACCCACAGTTATGAAGGAGATTTGCCATGACCTCGCGCCTGCTTTTTATATGTTTTCTTGCTGCATTATTCGCACTCCCGACCAATGCCGCGGAAAAACGCGAAGAAACCGTCGAATACACCCTCGATTTTACCCCTGGCAAAAAACTCTCTGTACACGCCCGTAACGGCGGAATCACGCTTAAAATCTGGGAGCGCGACCAAGTCTTTGTCCGCGCTATAAAAAAAGCAGAAGCGAGTAGTGGAGAAGAGGCAGAAGAAATGCTCGAAACCACCGCCATCGAAATTAAAGAAAGGGATAGCGGTATCGAGATTCGCACCCAACGCCCCGACAACAAGTGGAAAATATTTAAGAACTGGAATATAAGCGTAAACTATACGATCACAGTCCCCAAAAACGTGCGCCTGGACCTCGATACAGTCAACGGAAGTATTTCTATCCCCTCGACCACGGGCAATGTGAAAAGCGAAACCGTGAATGGCAGCATCAAAATCAATGGCACACGCGGCGCAATCGATGTTGAAACCGTGAACGGCAAAATCAATCTCACTGAGATTATCGGTGGTGTAAAAGCCGAAACCGTGAACGGCAGCATTGAAATCGCAATTGCCGAGCAAATACAGGACGACATTCGTGCAGAAACCGTAAACGGACGGTTGCAACTATCCCTTCCTTCGGACTTTCAAGGCCGTATTCAGGCCGAAAGCACGATAGGCCATATCGATACAGAATTTCCAATTGTAGTCAAAGGGCGCGTTGGCGGGCGCATTAGCAAATCCCTCCGGGGCGATCTCAATGGCGGAAAGGGCCCGAATATAAAACTCCAAACCCTCAACGGAGGCATCGACATCAAGCAGCTATAAACTTACACCAACTGACCCTCTCGAAGCTCCTGTCCATATACCCGCACTGTTTGTCCATTTGCGAGAACTATTTTATTCACCCATCCATCGACCAATTCCAGCGCACCTGCTTCGACATCGGTCTCCCCATCAGCAACGCGTACCCACCCTTCGCCAGCTTCTGATTGCACAAAATAAATCTCCCTGTCATCGCGCAACGCGATCCGCCCGGCAATCGCGGCCCGCCCATTATCGGCCATAGCTGGAATATATTCCACATGTGTTACAGGACATTCTTCACCCGCTTTCACGGGATATAAAATGTATGACATCAGCGCGGGACCATCACCCTCTGCTTTGAAAATTGCCGTTGGAATAGGTTCGCACTGATAGGGTCCTCCCCGGGGAATCCAACCCTGCACGGTCGGCTCTTCCTGTCCACTTACAATCCGCACATCTATCGGCTTTGTCGAAATGGCATAAATGCCCAGATTGCTCTCCCCCCCACTGTTTCTCGTCATAACACCGCGCCCATTCTCCAGCACCTCGGCATCATCCGCATCCAGATGAAACATCGCTTCATACGTGTGAGACGCCTCGTCTGAGGGCCTGAGAATATCTGTCACAATCCAGAACTCGGATTTCACAAACAAAATCGACCGCGTATGTGTAACCGTCTGGTCCCGTTCAGGTCCATATCCCAAATCGTAACTCGCCGACGCATAATCGCATTTCTCATTTGAAATCCACGTATGCGGCAACGGCTCAGACACCACGTAATCCTCTCGCGATTTCCCGCGCTGATTCTGCTCCATCCCATCCACCATCACCGTATTGTGCGCGCGGGTTGACAGCACATAAGTGCGCCACTGTGACGAATCGTAAGGATAATTCCCCGGATCCACCACATGCACGCGACCGTGTGCGTACAGCATGATATTCAGCTTATCTTCGTGCTGATGCCCATAGCCAAACGGACCACCGTCAAAAAAGAGATAGAGATCATCCAGTTCCCATCCCGAACGCATGACAAAATGCCCCGCGTAGGGAAAAGCACACGACAGGGTTTGCGGCGTTTTTCCTTCAACACGTCCAGAACCCGCCCATTGAAAATCCGCCCGTTCTGGAAAAAATCTGAACCCACCCCTCATATAGGGCGCGATATCCGTCTGACCGCCGTCATTGAGCGCGGGCAATCGCAAATTGGGCATCGCCAGATACAGATCGTAGTGATACATCCGCTCCAATTTTGCGACATAATCCGCCGGCAGGGACAAATCATTCAATCGCGCAATCGCGAGCGCCATCACAAAATTTCGCAAACTCACTTGATGATACCCACTCGACAACTCAATCTGCGCGCCATCGGGATAAACTTGCTCATCCAATTCTTCATACAGCGACTGCATGGCAATCTCGCGCCAGCTTGCGGCTTCTTTGAACTCGGGAAACAATGCCCCTACGTGATATTGCCCATTGGCCTGCATCGTCTGCCAGTTGCCACCGCGCGGCCAAAGCGTGAGATGCCGCGCGTGTTCGACCATACTCTTCACCATCAAATACACATCGTCATCTCCAAATGTTTCAGACGACAGAAAATAGTAAAACGCCGCAGGCCACGTCTGTCCCATCCGAATCCCACATTCAATCGTGCGCCAGCAATTCGTGCGATCCGTACCCATCTGTGCATCGTCTTTCCAGGTATTGCCATCCTCCCCCACCGGCATCAGCACATGTTCAACCCAGTGCCGCATCTGCCGCCTGAATGCCCTGGCATATTTTTCATCGCCCGTCTTCCAATACGCCTGCCCCAGCGTGACCCAAAACGGATGACGCGACAACTGCCACGTCCATTCTTTGTAATTGATCGGATCCAATTCCCAATTGATCACATCCCCAAACACCTCTTCCACATCGCAACTCACCAGCGTATTTGCCGCAATGCGGTCGGACTTTTCGAGATCAACATCTCTGATCGCACGATCTCCCACGCGCACCAATTCGACCTCTGCATCCCGATCCTGTGGCTCTGACCGATTTCGCCAATCCGAAAACCATCGCGGGTATTCCCGCGTGCGAACATGTTCTGCAAACGCACGCCGCGCACCTGTCCAATCTCGCATCTCTACTGCCCTTTTCACTGCCCTCATATCCGCACGCGACAAATCGAGTGCCTCAAAAAACGCTTCATCACTCAACCGCGGTCCAATCATGTCTTCCTCCATTTCAATTGCTTGCTCCCACAATACTTTATACCCTCTCTTAAAATATCACAATGACACTGATCTGCCACCGTTTTCTGAGCAGGGCAAAACCCCCGCGCTTTTTTTTTGTATTTGCAGCGCGACACACCTATATTGCGCCGCACATGAAAGGAGGCGACCATGTTTTACGACACCGAGAAACGACAGTACAGAAAGCTGGGGTTTTGTATCGTCGATGACGCCGTCGATTCCGATATGCTAAAACCTCTGTTGGAGGCTGCGATTCGCACGAAAAAAAAGGTGCGTTCAGGCAAAGTGGATTTGTACACCCACCGCTCGGAGGACGGAGAACCCTGGGCGATTCGCGGATTATTTGCCCCTGAGATGAACGAACCGATTTTTGCCGAATATCTGATGTCAGAACCCATAATGAAATACACGCGCGCTTTTTTGGGCACGCAGTTGCAATTGGGAGGCGCCCTCATCTTCACAAATCCATATCAAGCGGATTACGGTTTTGGTTGGCACCGGGATTTTGGGAGTAAAGAACGCGACGGATCGTATCAGGTGGAAATGGAAATCTTGAATCGTCCCCAAAGGGGTTTGGGGTGGCATCTCGCACTGGTGGATGACTATTGCTTGCAAATTGTGCCCGGCAGTCACAAAAGGTATCGCACCGCCCACGAGCGCAGGTGCTTGTTAGAAGACCGCCACGACGATATCCCGGGACAATATGCCGTGCCTCTCAAAGCTGGACAAACCGTATTTTGGACTGGCAATTTGATTCACCGCGGAGTAATGAAAAAGGATGTGGAGCGGTTGACCCTGTCCGGAAACTGGGGTATGTACTCAAAGGATGGCAAACCCGGCGAAACAGACCCGCGCCTGCAGTGGATGCTCGCGGATAATGTGCGCGAATTTTTGCCAAAAGAAATGCGCCCATTGTACGATCGGTGGCGAGTATTGCAAAAAGGGTAAAGCCGTAAAAGGTAAAATATGAAAATTACCCATATTGAAGCCATTCATTTGCGACTGCCAGAAGTTGTAGAGGCGGCTGATGGCACTCAGGACTGCCTGATCGTGCAAGTGCATACCGATGCGGGCATAACGGGATTGGGTGAAGTCGTATCGTGTTCCTATGTAGCCAAAGCCGTAATTGAAGCACCGCGCTCTGCGCCATTTCGCCATGGATTGGCGGCGATTATAACCGGCATGGACGCGCTGGATTTTGACGCCATTCACAACGCCATGATCGAAGGCGTATCATGGTATGGTCCAGGCGGCGTGGCGCGACAGGCCATGAGTGGCATTGACATGGCACTGTGGGATATTTGGGGCAAAGCCGAAGGTAAACCCGTGCGCAAGCTATTGCGAGAAGATGCGGCAGATGTAGTGCCTGCTTATGCAAGCGTACTGTGGCCCGAGCGTCCGGAATTGGTACAAGAATCCGCGAGCGCATTTTTGGCACAAGGTTATCAGTCTGTAAAATACGGCTGGGCACCAATGGGACCAGATGCAGATTTAGACGAGGCATTGGTCGCAGCGGCACGAGAGGCTTTGGGACCAGATGTAAATTTGATGGTAGATGCCGGTCGCGCGTGGGATGCAGAAACCGCGTTGGAGCGCGTGGCGCGATTTGAAAAATACAATGTATTCTGGCTCGAGGAGCCGTTGCACCCGTTTGACGTGCAGGGATATGGCGAACTCTCAACGCAGTCATCCATCCCAATTGCAGGAGGCGAAGCAATGACTCTGGTAAGCGAATACGCCGACTTGTTGCACAATGGCAAACTCCACTTTGTACAACCTGACCTGGGGCGCGTAGGCGGAATTACCGGCGGCCTGGCAATTGAAAAATTGGCGAACGAGACAGAAGCGCGTGCCGTGCCGCACGCATTTGGCACCGGGGTCTTGTTGGCGGCATCTGCCCAATGGGCCGCAGCGAGCGAACAACCGCTGACAGAATACACCCGAGCGCCATCTCCTCTGGCACAAAAACTCGTCCAACACGAGATGACGTTTCGAAATGGCGCATTACATCTGACAGACCAACCCGGACTGGGCGTGGATTTGGACGAAGATGTGGTGACGAAGTTCAGGGTAATGTAGGGGCGGCGATGTCTCATGTGACCACTTAGAAAGGAAAAAAATGGCCTCTGTAAAAGATATCTACAAATTTGACGAACTGACCTGGCCCGAAGTGAACGAAGCGGTGGAAATGGGAAAAATTCCGATTATTCCAACCGGTGCAGTCGAACAACACGGGCATCACTTGCCCTTGAAAGTCGATCATCTGTGTGCCAATGCCGTGGCGACCGAAGGCGCGCGCTTAAAACCGGAATACAGCCTGGTGTTACCGCCCGTGAGTTATGGCTATGTACACCACGTCATGGATTTTCCCGGCTCGCTGAATATACACTACGAACACTTCATTCAGTACCTGCTGGACATTTGCAAAAGCCTTGCCTATCACGGCTTTAAAAAAATGATGCTCGTCAACGGACACGGTTCCAACCACAATCTGGTCGAAATGGTCGCCCGGCGCACAATCGTAGAAACAGATGCGAGTTGTGCTTTCTGCTCGTGGTGGCAATTGCTCAAGGTCGATCCGGACTTTGACAAAGAATGGCGCGAGAGCGTATTTCCCGGCGGATGTTCGCATGCGGGCGAATTGGAAACATCCATGTTGCTCCATTTGTCTCCAGAAAGCGTACGCAAGGATAAAATCAAGAGCGAAATCGCCAGGACCAATAAGCGAGGATCCAAATTTGTCTGGACCGATCTGTTCAGCAGAGGACCTGTGGGAATCATTGAATGGACGAGTCAATATACGGATTCGGGCGTGATGGGCGAGGCGGAAAAGGCAACCGCAGAAAAGGGCAAAATTGTGTTTGAAGAAGCGAGCAAAAATCTGGCGCAATTCGTCGAAGAATATTATCATCAAAAGATCGAATCCCCCACGCAAAAGCAGGGACAAGAACCGACATTTCCACTGTCGTTTACCAGTCATTGAGCATTCGCACAAGGAGAAAACATGAAACTCGCGACTTATTCAGTCGGCGGACAAAAATCCATTGGCGCAGTCGTCGCAGATGACACGATTATCGTCGATCTCGCCGCAGCGGACAGCGCATTAGCCCAATCGGAAAACCCTCCCTTTTTTACGGATATGCTGACCCTTCTCGAAGCCGGGGCAGAAGGACTGTCTGCGGCACAACAGACGGCGGCTGATGCCGAAAAGCGTTTGAACGGCACACCGGATGGCGAGACCAGCTTTGCCGTCAGCGACGTCAAATTGAGCGCGCCGGTACCCAATCCGCGCAAATTATTCTGCCTGGCGGGGAATTATCAGGACCACATTGAAGAAGGCGGCACGGCCAAGATGCAAATTCAGGACAAGGAAACTCCACGCGTATTTATGAAACCTCCAACCTCGACTGTAATCGGGCCAGGCGATCAAATTTTGATCCCCCCCATCGCGAGAAGTGTAGATTGGGAAGGCGAATTGGCTGTCGTAATGGGCCGAGAGGCAAAGGGCGTACAAGCAGAAGACGCGCTGGATTATGTCGCGGGTTATACGGTCATGAACGATGTCTCCGAGCGCACGTTGGAAATCAAAAAACGCACAGACAGCCGCCCAAGAGATGAATGGTTTGACTGGTTAAACGGCAAATGGCTGGATACCTTTGCGCCCCAGGGACCGTGGATTGTAACCTCAGATGAAATCACAGATCCACACACCCTCGACATCAGCACGTATGTGAATGGCGACCGCAAGCAACACAACAACACGGGACAAATGTTGTATCCCGTGGATAAAATTATCGAATACATCTCGGCGATTATCACACTCGAGCCGGGCGATCTGATCAGCACAGGTACAATTTCGGGCGTAGGTAATACAACGGGCACCTATATGCAACCAGGTGACAAGGTAGAAATTGAGATCTCGGGCATCGGCCGATTGGTAAATACAGTAGCTGCGAGTGAGAAATAGCTGTCTCACGCTTGATTGACCAAATAATGGCAGGCGCGGGCAACCGCTGCCTGCCTTCTGTGTACTGGTAAAAAGGACTCAAACATGACCCGACCAAACTTGCTCTACATCCACTCAGACCAGCACAGCCCAAAAGTACTCGGCTGCTATGGCGATCCACTCGTTCAAACGCCCCATCTGGATGCCCTCGCTGCACAGGGTGTGAGATTTAACAATGCCTATTGCCCATCGCCTGTATGCACGCCATCTCGGATGTCGATGTTAACCGGACGGTATCCTTATGAAAATGAGGCATGGACAAACCATCACATCCTGGATTCGGGGCGACCAACAATCGCGCATGCAATGGGCGCGGCTGGCTACCATCCCGTGCTCATAGGCCGCATGCACGCCCTGGGCACAGACCAGTTGCACGGGTATATAGATCGTCCCATAGGAGATCATTCTTCGAATTACCCGGGCACAGGCGATGCCCCCAGCAACTTAATCAACTCAGTACGAAAGTCAGGTGCAGGCCAGAGCAGTTACGAAGTACACGATGAAGATGTGACAGCGTCAGCAGTTGATTTTATCAATCGAGAGGGCATAAAAAAACGCAGCGGACAAACGGATACCCCCTTTTGTTTACATGTGGGATATATGCTGCCACACTCGCCGTACATTGCGCGAAAAGCAGATTACGATCAGTACATCGATGTAATTACGCCTCCAAAACATCCCAAACCAACAGGCGATGAGTCGCATCCCTTTTTCCAATGGTGGCGAAACCGGAACCGTTTCTTGGAAATTGAAGATACCGACACCACGCACGCCCGCGCAGCTTACTGGGCACTGGTCACGGCGATGGATCGCCTGATCGGGCAGATTTTGGAGGCATTAGAGCAGAATGGATTTGTACAGAACACAATGATCGTGTATTCATCAGACCACGGCGAACATGTGGGTGAAAAAGCATTGTGGATGAAACGAACATTTTACGAAGAATCTGTTCGAGTACCGGCAATTATTTCCTGGCCCGATGCGCTACCCAAAGGACAGGTCAATAACCGCGTCATCAGCGCATTGGACTTAAATGCCACCATGCTCGACGCATTGGACGCACCCGAATTGCCCCATTCGCGCGGGCGCAGCCTGTTGCCATTGCTTCGCGGTGAAGTGGATACATGGGAAGATATTGCCTTTTCAGAATACTGTATCTACGAAGGCCATTACCAGCGCATGATTCGACAGGGCGATTGGAAACTAATTTACTATCATGGCTATGATCCGCAATTATTCAATCTATCCGAAGATCCAGAGGAATTGTACAATCGGGCGGACGACAGCGAATGTCAGGCGATTCGGGAAGAACTGACAGCAAAAGTACTGGATGGCTGGGATCCTGAGTGGGTTGCAAAAAAAATGCTGGAAAAAAGAAGGGACCTGGAAGTCATTCGGGAATGGGCAAGCGCGACAAATGCCCCCGAACAATGCAAGTGGCCTCAAACCTCACAAATGACGTATTTGGATTGAAGTAGAATTTAATCCTTGACCATAATCGCATTTCCGATATTTTCAATCCAGAAAAATATCTACAAGGGTTTTGAGGAGGGATGATTGGTGGTGCGTTTTGTCTTTGTCGGCAAAACGCCTCCTTCTCCAGAAAGCGGATACCATGGAAAATATTACCATTGCCCTCGATGAGGAAGTGATAAAAGCAGGACGAGCCTATGCACAAGAGCACAATACGTCTCTGAATGGCCTAATCCACTCCTTACTAAAACAAACGGTTATGCCTGCCTCAAAGGACTGGCTCGATGAATGCTTTGAATTGATGGATCAGGCACAAGCTCACTCCCGAGGTGTCAGGTGGAAACGGGAAGACCTCTATCGTGTCTAAAGTTTTTCTCGATACGAATATCCTGATTTACGCCACAGATCAGGATGAGCCAGAAAAACAAAATGCGTGTCGCGCGATCCTCAAACAATTGCAAGAGACAAATAGATCTGTTATCTCTACTCAGGTCATGCAGGAGTTCTTCGTAGTAGCAACTCGAAAACTGGGAGTTGATCCTTTAAAGGCCAAGCGCATATTGCAGGCTTTTGGAAATCTTGAAGTGGTTCCAGTATCGCCTCCCTTGATCTATGAGGCCATTGACTGTAGCCAGCATAACCAGATTTCTTTTTGGGATGCTCTGGTGCTGGTTTGTGCCGAAAGTGCCCGGTGTGATATGATTCTGAGCGAAGACCTGAATGATGGCCAGATCATCAGAGGAGTTAAGATTCAGAATCCATTTACCTGGCGTGAATCACTGGATAATATAGAATCAATGGAGGAATGATTGATGGTGAGGTCTAAGTTTTTGGCCGACCGATTTTTTGTCGGCCTTTTTTGTGTACTCATGGCGAGTTTAAGTGGTTGTGATTATCTATTACCGAAAGAAAAAGTCTATGTCACCGTTGCAATTCTGAATTTACGCGAGAAGCCGACAACAAAATCGCAGGTGGTTGAGCGCTTGCAGCGTGGTCGTGAACTGGAGATTTTTGAAAGATCCAATCCCTGGTTACGTGTACGCGCAGATGGAAAAACTGAGGGATGGGTACACGGCAATTATGTCGGAGACGCCGCAGCCGTGCGCGCAGCTTTGCAAAAAGACCTCGCGCGTCGCTCCGGTACGCGGAAAAAACGGCCTGCAGCGCGTCCAATCCAGCCTGCAACTGAACCGCAAGAGACGCCAGCAACCCAGGTAACGCCACCGTCTCCCGGCGCCCTATCCATTGATGGCATGATTGCGGGCATGCCCGATGATATGATACTGGAAGAAGTGGATCCCCTCGAGGGTCAGCCACGTCATTTTGGCGCAACGGGGAGCGGACAAGTCGTGCTGGAGTTCTGGGGTCCAGAAGCCGATTTGTTGCGATCCGAAATTATGGTAACCGTGCTCGATATATCCGATGCCGACTTGAACCGCAATGCAGACCTCGTGCGCTTGTTTATCCGAAATGCCGTACCACAATGGCAACGCGACACAACCTGGGTCGCAAACTTTTTGCGGGAATTGTCGAGCCAGGATGTTGGCACAGGCGGATTCGACACGCGCAGCAAAACCGTCAGGTTCCGGTTCATCAAACCCCTGAGTGCAATTCGCGTGACAATCGAAAAAGCATCGTGATTAGCGGTCAGCTGTCAGCTATCAGCGGTTAAGCTCCCCCACCAGCCACCCACCAGCCCTGTCCCCATCCCTAATCTTTCACCCCTTGCTGTCGGCCGATACGCACTTGACAACAAGCCAGTAGTTTGTCCATATTTATTGCAAAATCACTAAATAAAATATGAAGTGCAAAAAGGAATGTTGATATGGCCAAGTTGAGTATAGAGATCGCCGCTTATGAGCGCATGCGCGACGAGTTAGAAACCGATCACTTCGGTGAGTGGGTCGTCGTACACGATGAAGAACTCATTGGAACATATCAATCATTCGAGGATGCGGCTGGGGTTGCGATAGAGCGTTTTGGCCGCGGACCATATCTCATCAGACGGGTTGGCGCGCCCCCGTTCAAGTTACCAGCTTCCATTCTGTATAGGCCCGTATATGCCGATAACTGAGTGCGGGTTTAAGAACCGCACATAGAAATCGGTTGGATCCATCTAAAACAAAAACGCCGAGAGTTTTTCACCCTCGGCGTTTTGTTGTGGTATTCAGCGTTTATCTGCAACCTGATTCCAGACCAAATTTCGACCAATAGTATCGGGGTGCGGCAAGTCATAAGTCGGAGTTTTCGCCACTCCTTTCTCCTTCATCTCCTCAAAAAAATCACTGAGACGTTTGAGTGCTTGAGGGTTTGGTGACTGCGCTGGAAACTCTTCTCGCAATTTCTCAATTTGACCTGTTAAGTTCATAGCGTCTCCCCCTCTCAAAAATAGTTCTTGCAATGTAAAAAATATGGGTACCCCTCTCTTGCAATATATTGGGTGAGAAGATCATTGTAGCTTCTAATGAGTTGTCGCAGCTTTCCCTTTTTTGAATAATCATTTATCTTTAGTCTGAGGACATTCTGGAGCGTATCTGGACCGATCATTCGGCCGTGGGAATGCCAAAGTTTGTTATCTCCGAGCATCATGGCAATTTCTTCTGCTCGTTCCTTCTTCTCATCTTCTGTGACGGGTTGACCTTTCTTTTCGGTTTGGTGAACAGTCCAATTATCGAACTTATACTCGACAAGCCATTTTTTTAAAAGCGTAACTGTCAGATCCCTTGCTTGTTCATATCGACTGAGAACAGCCAAATCTTGATTCTGTAAAATCAGAAATTCAGCTTCTGTTAAATTGCCAAACTTCGCCTTTTCCAGCATTTCCGCTACTTTATCCAAATATCCTAATGCTGGCACCCACTCTTTTCCATTGTGGACTTGAGGATCAATAGGGCCTAACGAGGATGAGTAATCCATATAAATGCGGTCTCCAGACATGCACAATATCGTTCCCGCTGATAGAGCAAAATCTGGTACAACAAAGTACACCTCGTTAAAATGAAATCGGATAATCTCGACCATCTTTTCGGCTGATTCTGCACTGCCGCCAGGTGTATTTACAAAAAATACCAATCTATCTTTCTTGTTCGGATGCTCAGCTATTTTTTCAATAAAATCTCGAAATGTCTTTATAATCCCAGGTTCAATCGCACCGTAATAAAACCCGATCTCGCCATCAAAATGTTTCTCTATTTCTACCAGTCGATTGGTAAGTTCATCTTTAATAGTATTGTCTAAAATTGGAATCATTTTTTTGATTATGCTCACCAATCAGAGCTACAGCCAGATAGACCGGGGATTTGACATCTTGTCGTAAATAATAGCCATAAGCAAGTGAAAAATCCAGCTAAATTTGATCTGACAAAATTTTAGTTATAGGGACTGCTATCTATAAACAAAATGCCGAAGACTTTTCACCCTCGGCGTTTTGTTGTGATATTCAGTGCTTATTTATTCGTTCTCATCTGCATAGGATCGAGCGTCCATCATATTTCGTACACAGTATCTTGATCAGCCATGACCTCTCGAACAGCCTGCACGGAGGCGATGTCCTTGAAGGGACTCGACTGCGCTAGCTCGACGATTGAGTTCAAAGTCACGGCGACAGTAGCAGTATCTCCCTTGTCGATCGCCCGATCTAAACTATCAAAGAATTGCCGGAAGTTCTCTCTCCGTTCGTCAAAGGAGCGTTCGAGATGAGTCATCAGCAGGTCACGCTGAACATTGATTTGGTGAATAGCTCTCCGCTCTTCGGCGGAGATCGCGTGTCGCTTCGTCTGTTCTTCCTCAGCGACCTTCCTCCAATCATTGTATGCCGTGACGATCTGCATGACAACCTCGGCCGCATTGAAGACCTCACTTGTTCCCTTTTTCCCCAGCTTAGTGGTGGCCTTGACCATTTCTGTCGGTTTCTTCTTAATTTCATTCATCGCGCATACCCTCCGCGAATTTTTTATACTTCAGATACACTTGGTGACTTTCCACATTTATATATCCACTCTCGTTCATAATTGGCGTTCTCATGATCTCTGCCAATGCACGCCCTAACTGTAGAACTGTGGTCAGATCCTTCATTGTTGTATCGGACTCTGGATCGAAGGTGTCAGGACTGATCTTGGCCATTGCATTTCGAGCATATCGGTTTAGTTCCTTGACGAGACCATGGAGTTCTTCAATTCGTTGCTCAATTTTTTTTAAAATATCCTCCACAGTTTTCAACTTCCCAATATCAATATTTCGTTCCTTTTCATAACGCTTAGCCTCCGTCAGTGCCTTCTCACCTTTGCTGGCAAGATGAAGGCCACCCACGATCAGTGCTGGAGCTATCATTATTCCTTTGATTACAACAGCCCCTGCGGCCATGCCGCCACCGCCAGCAGCCAGCGACCCTCCGCCAAGCCAGGCCAAGGTGGCGTTTGTTGCAGCCGCACCACTAAGGCTGCTGATCGCAGTGCCAGTGCTCGCTGTACCGAGAAGCCCTACGAGACCGACAGTACTCGAACTTGCTGCCGCTCCAGCACCGACCGCACCAAGGACCCCAGCCGCATCTTGCGGTGGATCAAGCACCTGTTGCCTGAACTCTTCCAGTGTTCCCACTTCGATTTCGGCACGCAAAGGAATTTTCAGTGTGCCTATTCGAGTCTTCTTATGAAGTGCCTCCAAAAGGCTGGACATCTCCGTGATAGTTCCCTGCTGAAGGCTAATCAAATAGCGGCCATAGGATTGGGCCCGTCGGCTCACCTGATCACGTCTCGCATTAACCTGTGAGAGGGCTTGCTTATGCTGTCCTTCTGCATCCTTACCAATTTGTTTAGCTTTTTTTAGTTTCCTGCCTCCTAACACACCCGCAGCTATGCCACCGGCTGCCATTATTCCACCGCCAATTTTGATTGCTAATAGGGGTAAAGGCATTGTTCTTGTCTCCTATCTTCTGGTCGTTTGATGTCTTGATTACAGATTTTAAATATTAATGCAAAATAAAAAAATAATCACCTGATGCAACAGGAAAAACTACTCTCCAATACGCCTTGGCGGACGAGTATCGTTAGCATGCCTCCAATATATCAAACGCCGAAGACTCTTCGCCTTCGGCGTAGGAATTATCATACAATAGTGCCGAAATACCTGTAAAAACCGTCCAGCAGAATAAATTAGAACTTTAGCGTAGGTAACCATTTTGTTATGGATGGATCTTCTCCAATAATTCGTTCCATACAAACCGAAAAAACAAAACGTCCATAATAGCGAGTCACATTATAACTCGAAACGTAGTAACCTTCTTTACTCAGAGCATTGGTTTTTCTCCATACCTCCTCAATGTCGTATGTGAGAATATGCATATATTCCAAACTCTTTTCGCTACCATCCTCTGAGTTCATAAAAGGAACAACGTATTTGTTCATGCTGCCTCCAAGGGTATATAACTTTCCAAAGAAAGCGGAGATAGATTTTACTACCTCCGCTTTTCTTTATCTGTCTTTACTTCTTCTTATCATCCACAACTTCTTCATATTCAGCATCAACAGCCCCATCGTCGCTCTGTTTGGGGCCTTCTGCGCCGCCTGGTGGCGGTTCTCCTGGCGCACCCTGAGGTCCCTCTTCCGCTGCAGCTTGTTGATAGAGTTCACTCGCAACCTGATGCCAGACCTGAGTGAGATTTTCATTCGCCGATTTGATCGCATCGACATTGTCCCCCTTGAGGGCATCTTTGACCTTATCAACGGCCTCTGTCACTTTGGCCTTTGTTTCATCACTGACCTTGTCACCCATCTCTTCCATCTGTTTTTCAGTCTGATGCACCTGCTGCTCGGCCGCATTTTTGATCTCTACGGCCTCGCGTTTCTTCTTGTCTTCGGCTGCATTGGCCTGTGCATCATTGACCATTTTGTCGATTTCTGCGTCTGACAATCCGGACGAGGCTTCAATGCGAATATTCTGCTCTTTGCCAGTGCCCTTGTCTTTTGCCGAGACATTGAGAATGCCATTTGCATCGATATCAAATGTAACTTCAATTTGCGGCACACCGCGCGGAGCAGGTGGAATGCCATCGAGATGGAACTTGCCAATGGTGCGGTTATCTAACGCCATATCGCGCTCGCCCTGCAAGACGTGAATCTCCACCGAGGGCTGGCTGTCAGCAGCGGTTGAAAACACTTCGGTCTTCTTTGACGGAATCGTAGTATTGCGATCAATAAGGCGCGTCATCACACCGCCGAGCGTTTCAATACCCAATGAAAGCGGCGTCACGTCGAGCAACAACACATCGGTCACATCACCCGAGAGCACACCCGCCTGAATAGCCGCACCAATGGCGACGACTTCGTCGGGATTTACTCCCCTATTAGGCTCTTTGCCAAAAACTTCCTGCACAATCTCCTGCACTTTGGGAATGCGCGTTGAACCACCCACCAAAATTACTTCGTCAATATCAGAAGCCGAAAGACCAGCGTCCCGAATCGCCTGCTCACAAGGCCCTTTCGTGCGCTGGACGAGATCATCGACGAGTTGCTCAAACCGCGCGCGCGACAAATTGACATTAAGATGCTTGGGACCGGAGGCATCGGCCGTGATAAACGGCAGATTGATGTCGGTAGATGCGGAAGTCGATAGTTCGCACTTGGCTTTTTCTGCCGCTTCTTTCAAGCGTTGCAGAGCCATGGGATCCTGGCGCAAATCCACACTATTTTCTTTTAAAAATTCCTCAGCCAGAAAGTCAATGACGCGTTGATCAAAGTCATCGCCACCCAAATGGGTATCGCCATTGGTCGATTTGACTTCAAAGACGCCATCGCCCAGTTCGAGAATGGAAATGTCAAACGTGCCACCACCGAGGTCGTAAACTGCGATTTTTTCATCGCTTTTTTTATCCAGACCATAAGCCAGTGATGCAGCCGTTGGTTCGTTGACAATACGCAGCACATCGAGACCAGCAATTTTGCCAGCATCTTTGGTAGCCTGTCGCTGTGCATCGTTAAAATATGCAGGAACCGTGACCACGGCCTGCGTGATGGTTTCACCGAGATAATCCTCAGCGGTTTGCTTCATCTTTTGAAGCACCATCGCCGAAATTTCAGGCGGGGTATATGTCTTGTCGTCGAGCTGTACAGATGCCAGCCCATTGGCGTCACTCGTGACCGTGTAAGGCACTTCGGAAATCTCAGTGCTCACCTCTTCTCGGCGACGCCCCATAAACCGCTTGATAGAATAAATGGTCTTGGTCGGATTGGTCACAGCCTGCCTTTTGGCAACCTCACCAATGAGGCGCTCCCCATCTTGCGCGAATGCAACGACAGAGGGCGTGGTCCGTCCCCCTTCTGAATTTGGAACAACAACCGGGTCACCGCCTTCCATCACAGCGACACAAGAGTTGGTCGTTCCCAGATCAATGCCTATTACGTTGCTCATGTAGATTCTCCTTTGTGTAGTGATAAATTTTTTCCCTATATGGTGATAAAACTTTTAAATAGAAGTGTAAAAGGACGCTAACTGCCCGCTGGTATTTTCAACCTCTCAAAGAAAGCGTCTATCCAGTCGGGCGTCTTTCCGGTTCTTTCCGCATAGCGGACAGCTTTGGTAACCTCCTTGGCCGAAAGTTCATCAAACACCTGCTGGCCTGGGACAAGCGCGTTGTTCAAGTCGTTTGGCTCGAACTTATCCAGCGCATCGCCGTATCTCCGAACTGATAATGAAACTATGTCTCGCCCTGGCGAAGATGCCAGATAGAGAAATAGATGATCGAGATATGCCATTCCAAATATATTTGGTCGAAAACCGTGAAAACACGTCAAATTCAACACCTCACTTCTGTTGCGAATAATCTTGTAACCTCCGCGTGAAAAGACGCCAAGCAGAAGCGGTGCGGGTTCTCTCCTTTCCGTCTTGTACCATGGATTTCGGTTTTTCGTTAAAAAGCGCGTGTTATACCCCCTTTGCTCTCCATTCCGAATATAATCTGCCGCGTGTTCTGAGTGTGTCTTACTAACACTGAATAGCAAAACGGGGGCATCTTTTCTGACTAAATCATCGTAGTCTGCGCGACCAAACACGGATTGCTGAATTTGAGAACTTTTCGTAATGCAGGGAACGACCTCAGAGCCATTAATTCCCAGTGTTTTGACCCGAGATGGTTTCAAAACAAAAAACTCGTTAGCTCCGGTGGCAATGCCCCTGCTGAAATGACCATAATAGTTTAGCGGTACGGCTATTTGATGATTGATGTCGAATGTATTTGGCTGGAAGTATGACAACCACTTTGACTCGGGATTGAGCCAGCCCAATGCCACCCTGGTGGTTGGCTCGCTTTCAAGTATGTTCTTCAGTGAAGAAACGGAATCGGCGATATGGAAATCAACGTGGGAATATTGCTGGTAGGCATCGTACAGGATTATTCCCACTGAGGTTATCGCATCGGGGAATATGTCCTTCTCGCATTTAAGATTGATAATAGAGACAAGATGACCGTTCTCAATAAGGCGTTTCTTAACAATGGTCCCGTATCCAGTGTTGAGGAACTCAAGAGGCATGATATACGCAAGTCGTCCCGATCCATTCAGTTCGGAGAGCGACTTCATCAGGAATGCGGATGCCGTGTTCGTATATCCCGACAATCTCATGCCCAGATTATCGACAAACGCCTTGAACACAGAGTCCCTGCCAATAAACTTCTGGAAACGCATGTAAGGTGGGTTACAGACAATATTGGCATGCGACTTCCCCCAGGAGAGCAGATAATCTTTATGCTCAATATCCACTTTCCGTCCCTTTGCCTCGCTTGTCCAAAAATCGAGAATTTTGGAATCAATCTCGCTTCCGGCGAACACAATGCCTGGATCGTCGGCAACGGGATCGAAAAAAGCACCCAGACCAAAGCCGGGGTCAAAGAGCGCCCTCTGCTCTGATTTCAAGACCCACTGCACCATAAACTCGGCCACTTCAGGGCGAGTGAAGAACTGCCCGTATCTCTTGCGATGCTTCTCGCCAACGCTCCGCAGGTATTCGGCTTGATTAACCTGCATCTAATATCTCCTGAGAGAAGACAGCCGGATCGAGATAGCCACGCCCCCCGTGGAAAGTGACATAAAACAGAAGACGCCCGCGCTCTAACTCTTTCAAAGCAGAGCGGTGTTGCGGCATATCAATCCTGCCCAAAATCTCTTTTCCTACCTGAACATTGATCTTGATAGTTGTCTTGCCCTGATTTTTGACATCTCGCTCTATGGAGAAAACCACACCTTCATTTTTGGGGTCAGAGGTTATATTCAAAATATCCTGAAACGGAATAACGTATGCCTTGTCAAAAAACACCTGCAAATAGCAGTGCCTCACCCCGAAATGCTGAATCCAACGGTTGACAAGTGCCAGGTCTTCGACCTTCGGTGTAATGCTGAGATAGTCCCGTTTTTGAAGAACTTGCATCTGTTCTTTCAGAGATTTCAAAAGCGCACTCAACTCTCGCAAAGGTTGAGTCGAATACCAGCCCCTCCGCCTGAAATTCAATTCTCGAAACGTATCGATGGTTGCGTTTTGTATCATTTCATGAAGTGCGGGACTTTTTTCTGCAAGCAGGCTTGAGTAGGGTTCTGAGAGAATCTCCCTTTGAATTTGTAGAATAGCAGATTCCGCATCGCGCGTTCTATTATCCATGAACGATGAATATCTATTCGCAAGGAAACTACTCGAACGAACCTCAATAGCCGCTACTGCCTTCCGGATGAACGCATCATCATCCAGATCATAATGCTCTGGAACGTCGTCCCCCTTATAGACGAGAAGATCGGGCTTCTTGCCAATCGTGTTCAACTCATTGATATAAGAAGCATAAAAGTCGGCAAACCCAGGATCACCGGCTGCCAGAGAATCCGCACGACCATACTTTATTGCGCAATATTCCTGAGAGTTTTCATTGATTGCATTGAGAACAATCTCTTCTGCCCAGTCGCCCTGCTCTTTGTTCGTAAGAAACATAGAACTCGCCATAGTAGGCGGGCGACTGGTTATTTGGACATCAGGCTCAATCTCAAAGGGCAACATCTCGATTAGATGGGCGATAGTGTCTCTGTACGTTGCATTCATGAATTTTGCGCCCTATCTGTCAAAGGCATATAATTTCCATTCTTTTACGCGGCTTTAGAGTCCGAACTCTTTGACTCAGAAGTCTTTTTGGTTTCTGATTTCTTTTTTTCAGATTTTTTGCCGCTGGCTGCTTCTTTATCCTTTTTAGCTGCTTCCTTGTATCCTTCACTTCGATAATCGGTGATGTAAAAACCCGATCCCTTAAAGATCAACCCCGCGCCGCCACTAATGAGACGCTCGACCTTTTGCTCGCCGCATTCGGGACACAGGCGAATGGGATCGGCGGTGATGGAGTGAAAAGCTTCAAATTCGTGATCGCATGCAGTACACGCATATTCATAAGTCGGCATAAGAGATCCTCTGATTTGGAGTAGTGGAATGTACATCCGTTTTATAGAGCAATATATATACCATAAAATCCAAAAATTTGTAATTTGATATAAAATAACCATTTATTTTCAATTTAAAATTTGTAAGATTTTGAATACTTTGCCATATTGTCCGAATTGTTGCCATATTGTCAATACAAGACATAAGAAAAAGGGGCACACTGTCATCATGCGCCCCTTTGTATTTTAGGCTCTGGTATCGGGTTACGCGGCATTTTGAACCGCAGCAACAACGGCCTCAGCGGCTTCCTGGAGCTTGCGGGCAACGGTAAATTCAAGACCCGAATTTTCGAGAATTTGCGCCCCTTCCTCGGCGTTAGTTCCCTGTAGCCGCACCACCAGCGGCACATTGATTTCGATATCTTCAAGCGCGGCAACAACGCCTTCTGCCACGCGGTCACAGCGCACAATACCACCAAAAATATTGATAAGCACGGCTTTAACCGCTTCGTCGGACGTGAGAATACGCATCGCATTCTTGACGCGCTCGACATTGGTTCCCCCGCCAACATCGAGAAAGTTTGCCGGTGACGACCCCGCGTATTTGACAATATCCATCGTAGCCATCGCCAGACCTGCGCCATTAACCATACAACCGACTTCACCGTCGAGTTTGATATAATTGAGATCGTACTTTGAGGCCTCGACTTCGAGCGGATCTTCCTCGTCAACATCGCGCAATTCATAGATATCCGAATGGCGATACATCGCACTATCATCGAAATTCATCTTGGCATCCAGAGCCAGGACCTCCCCACTTTTGGACACCACGAGGGGATTGATCTCTGCGAGCGAACAATCGGTCTCTGTATATGCTTTGTAAAGGGCAGAGATAAATGCGACCCCCTGTTTGATTTGATCGCCTTCAAGCCCCAGACCGAGTGCGAGATGCCGCGCTTGAAAGGGCTGGAGACCCACGCCTGGATGAACGACCTCTTTGAGAATTTTCTCTGGAGTAGTTGCAGCCACCTCTTCAATATCCATCCCACCCGCACGGGAAGCCATAACAACCAGACGCGACTGCGCGCGGTCCAGCACAATACCCAGATACAATTCTCGGTCAATATCCGTCGCATTTTCCACCCAAACGGATTTGACTTTTTGACCCTCAGGACCCGTTTGCGGAGTAACGAGTTGCATGCCAATAATTTCGGATGCCGCTTCTTTGGCTTCGGCAGGGTCGGCTGCGAGTTTAATACCGCCCCCTTTTCCGCGACCACCTGCGTGGATCTGCGCCTTGACGACCACTGCCCCACCGAGGTCTTTGGCAATCGCTTCGGCCTCTTCGGGCGTACGAGCAACGGCACCATTTGGCACAGGCACGCCAAAGGATCTGAGAATTTCTTTAGCCTGATATTCGTGAATTTTCATCTTAGTTCCTTGTGTTTATTGTTATCGAACGCCAACTCAAACAGCGTATTTTTCCAACACATCTCGATCAATCTCAATGCCTAATCCCGGCGCATCGGGCACGGGCAATTCGCCATCTACAGCCTGAATCGGATTTACAGCCAATTCCGTCCGCAACTCATTTTCTGTCATATCGTATTCAAACAGGGACGGAATTGGGTTCAACGCATCTGGCGCATCGGGAATGGTAGCCTGCCAGTGAACAGTCGCCGCCAACCGAATATGACTGCCCCACATATGCGGCAAAACCCGCACATAATTTGCACTCGCCATCGCCGCAATAATACGACATTCGCTAAACCCACCTGCAATGCTGATATCGGGCTGCACGATATCAAGTGCCCGCTGCTGAATCAACTCGCGGAACGCCCAACGCCCACCCAGCCCTTCCGCGCCTGCAATGCGTATAGGCAACGCGCCTTTCACCTGCAAATACCCGCGCACATCATCTGTTGGTATTGGCTCTTCATACCAGAACAAATCATTGTGTGCGATCTTATGCCCCACATCAATAGCCGTACCCACATCATACCCGCAATTGGCATCCACGGCAAACAACACATCATCGCCTATTGCCTGCCGAACTGCCCCTACATTTTTGACATCGTAAGCCGCGCCAAATCCGATCTTCATTTTCATCGCCGGAAAACCCATATCGACATACCCTTTTGCCTCATCGACAAGTGCCTGTGTCACATCCGGGCGGTCTATGCAAAATAACCCGGTAGCATACGCGGGAATCTTGTCTCTCACCTTCCCACCCAACAATTGATACACCGGCATCTCGAGAGCTTTGCCCATCAAATCCCACAGCGCAATATCTATCCCACTGATCGCCTGCGGACTTACCCCATCATCGGACAACGCCTGATAGATCGCGCCGCAATCAAACGGACTGCGCCCCACAATATGCGCATCAATCGCAGATCGATGGACTTCGCCTGTCCCCTCACCCCACCCAATCAAGCCATTATCTGTGGCGATCTCCACAACTTGCGCCTGTCGGCTCGTGGACCATCCCCTCGAAATCGCGATCTTCTCTCGCAAGGGATATCGCAAATGATATGTTTTTATCTCAGTGATCTTCATCTGTCCACTCCTATTCCACAAACAAATCCTCCAGTGTCACGGGCGTAACCGTGCCGAGTGTCCTCAGACTATTGAGATCAAATTTGGTCGTGTCGCCCATAATAGAGATAAGTTTGGGGCGTTTGGCAATATGCTGCTTGTGGAAATCGAACACAATCGGCATCTCAGCCTGAAGAATGTGATCAAACCGCTCTTTTCGCGGGTCGGGCGTCTGGTTGCGGCGTTCCCAAATACGCAACACGCCGGGTAACTCGCGGTATTTGATTTTGGCGACGCGATAGCGATTGACCACAGAATTTTTGGCTTCTACAAAACGCTCGGGCGATTCGGGCAAATCGTCAATCAACTCGACCAGCGCAGCAACAGCCTCCGGGGTTTTGTCAGCCTGGCAGCCAATATATCCCCACATGACATTCTGATCATTGCTGCGATCACCGAGGTCATACCGCGCAAATGTAGAATACGCCAGTGCGCGGGCTTCGCGCAATTCCTGAAAAACAATACCCGACATACCCCCGGCAAAATAATCGTTGTAGAGATCAATAGCTGGACGGAGTGCCATATCGAACGCAACGCCTCCAAACTCGACAAAAACCTGAGACTGCGCCGTTTCTTTGTGAAAGAATCGAATCTCGGTTTTATCTGGCGCGTGAACTGCGAGATGCTCATAAGCAGGAGGCGTTCTTAAGTCACCACTGTTGGGGAAATGCTCTTTGATCGTCGCAAGAACTTCGTCGAGCGGCCTGGAACCACCGTAAATCAGGACATGTTGATATGTCGGCAGGCTGGATATCAAACCGTGTAATTCTGCAACAGTGAGCTTTTGCAATGCCTCAGAAGAAATGCGGCGTTTGTACGACGAATTGTCGCCATAACGACTGTAGAAACGCAGGGCATTGCGCAAAGACCGGGGGTCTTTCTTTTGATCTTCGCGTTGCGCGAGGGTGATTTTGACGAGTTCATCGAGCGTGGCCTGATCCGCAGTCGGGCTCTGGACGTATTTCATCATCAGCGAAAGAGAAGCCCCAAAATTTTCATCTAAACCGGAAATACTAATATTGGTCTCATTGTCTGACACGCCAATATTGAAATCCGTACCCAGTTTGTACCATTCTCTCTTCAGCGCATCGGGAGCCAGGTCGCCAGCACCGGATTTATCCAGAAGCGACCTGGCCGTGCTGAGTCGATTATCCTGATACGTCCCCATATCTACACTCAGCGTAAAAGTGAAAAGGTCGTTAACCGGATTTTTCACATAGTAGAGTTTTACACCATCCCGAACCTGTGCAATGGTGTAGTCTTTATCGGTAACAAAAATGGGAGAAAGCTCATCGGCAGACATAGCCAGCACATCTTTTGCAAATTCGGATTGCCGCGTAGGATCAATATCAATTTTGTCGATTTTGGGCTTCTCGATCTTGGGCAATTCGTGTTGTTCGTCAATGCGATAGCCCGCAACATAGTCCTCGCCAAAATAATGATTGGCTACGCGCACGATATCTTCTCGCGTGATTTTTTCCATTCGGGCAATTTCAGCAACCTCTTGATCCCATTCGGCAAATCCCAGAAACGCACTGGTCATTTGTCTGACCCGACTGCGATTGGATTCCAAACCCCGTTTTTGGTTCTTTTTGAAATCCGTGACAATCGCAGACAACAGGCTTTCGTCAAATTCCCCGCGTTTAATCATGGCAATTTGATCCAACAGCAGTTGCTCAACTTCGGCGAGTGTTTGATCTCTTTTTGGAATACCCCACAGATATTGCGTGCCGTAGTCATTGTGCAAGTAGGGATAACTTCCCGCGCGTCGTACTTTCTGCTGCTGCACGAGATTGAGATTGATAAGCCCTGCAGTGCGATTGTCCAGAATCATATCAATCAGCTTTAGAGCTTCGGCGTCTTTGTCGCTGCGGTGATTTGTGCGAAAAGCCAGAAGTACGTATTCTTCGCCCTGAAATTTGACCGTGACGCGCTCAGCGCCTTTAATCGCCGATTCTTCCCATGTTTGGAGCGCGGGAATATCTTTGGCTTTCCATGCTGAGAAATGTTCGTCAATCAGTTGAATCGTCGCGTCGATGTCAATATCGCCCGAAATACAAATCGCCATATTATTGGGCACGTAATACGTGTCGTAAAATTGGTACATATTTTTGAGCGAGGGATTTTTGAGATGTTCAACCTCGCCAATCGTGGTTTGCTGACCATAGGGATGATTTTTGTACAGGCGTTTGTTCACTGCCTCGCTGATGAGCCAGCCTTTGTTGTCCAATGTGCGGTTTTTTTCTTCATATACCACTTCCAGTTCGGGTTGGAACAAACGAAACACGGGATTTTGAAACCGTTCGGACTCAATTTTTGCCCAGTGTTTGAGATAATTGCTGGGCAACCCCACTTTGTACACGGTTTCTTCGTGCCAGGTGTGTGCATTCAAACCACTCTCGCCCATAGCTTTGTAGAGTTTGTCGAGTTCATTCGGTATAGCGTATTGTGCGGCCTGTTGAGATGCTTTGTTGATCTTTGCATAAATGGCCTTGCGTTTTTCGGGATCGGTTTCGCGGAAGTGATCTTCGTAGAGCGCGATAATGCGATCAATGTGGACTTTTTCTTTTTTATAATCCAAAGTCCCAATATTTTGCGTACCCTTAAAAAGCATGTGTTCCAAATAATGCGCCAGACCCGTAGATTCGGCGGGGTCGTGTTTGCTTCCCGCACGCACGGGGATTTCGGCATAAAAACGCGGTTCCTCGTGGTTTTCAGTGAGATAAACGGTGAGGCCATTGTCGAGTTTGTAAATGTGTACATCCATCGGATCGTCGGGATTGGGCGCATTAACGCGCGTAAACCCGGCGAAGACAGGTGAAGCTATTAGTGTAAGAGCAAAAAGTGTAAGGGCGAATGATTTCCGCATAATGCACTCCTTTGAAAGTGAACCGTGTTGTGAGTTTTACAGGTCTGTCTATTTTGGGATGCTGCGAACACGACAGAAGTTTCAAATATACAATTTCCCCGCGCAATGTTCAATCATTTACGCAGTCTTCCGGACGAATTTGATCGAGGCGTCGGGCGACATCCTGGGGTTGGATTCGAGTTTTAAAAAAGAAAACATGCCCGGGCACATCCTCGAAATCTTCTTCCTGGACATTGAGATCACGGGATACGGCGACGACGAGATCTTTGCGATTGGCGCGGCGGAGCTTGTCGAGTTTGCGTCTCAGATAATCGGGATGCCAGAAACCGACGATCTCGAGTAGCGCCGTGCGACCATCGGGATGGCGGAATGCAAAATCGGGAATGAAGACCGTATTCTTGAGATTCACAATTTCTGTTTCGCGTTCGAGTTCCCAGTCGGTCCTGGCTTTTTCAAAGCGCGTAGCAAAGGTCTCTTCGAGAAGAGAATCGTACATGGTCTGATCTTTGTAGTGCGAAAGCAAATTGTGGTTGTCGTCCAGGACAAAATCGCCTTCGCGGCCATCTTTTAATTTGACCGTCGCTTCCATTTTCCAGCGGGTACACAAGAGCAACGCAGGCAAAAAAACAGCCATCTGAATGCCGTATTTTTGCGAGAGACGAAACAGGCTTACTGGACCGTCGAGGACGATTTCGTATCCCGCATCCCGGTCGCCGCGAATGTCGTGTATCAAGCGATAAAATTTGATAAACTTGAAAAGCTGTTTATAGCGCACGGGCAAGTTGCGATGCACTGAGAGTCGCATGCGCGTACAGCGGTAGAACATCGCCTGCGCGAGTGCGACATTGTAGCGGTTGAGCAACCACGCGGGATCGGGGGCGTCAAAGCGATCGAGGTAGTGATTGATGGGAAGGTCTGCGTAGAGGCTATGCGCGATATTTTCCGACGAGGTCTGATATTTGAGCGCGACCTGGTCGAGAATGTGTTCGCGTGTGACGGGATAGAGAACATCGGGTTCTCGGACAACGGGGTGATTCTCTCTGCTGAGGCCAAAAACCTGTGTGCGAACTTCTTCGGGTTCAACAATACTATCAATGCGAAACTCACAGCGATCGTCTTCCAGCAATTTCGTCAGACCGCGTTGAACGCGATAATCCGTTGCCTCGGCCGCACGCAGGTCCAGAGCACTGTGTAATTCACCCCGCGACTTGCCCTGGTGATCGGAGAAGATATCGATAATTTCCTCTGCCAGCGCAATAATACTGGGCGCTGTTGCATCCACATAGCGAGGCTCGATATAAGGCCCGCGACGGCGCACGAGCAAAAGGTCGGAAGTGAGCATAAATATAAGACGTGAAAAAACCTGCCCCTTACAGGACAGGCTTAAGTGCCGCTTCTACGGCTAATGGAAAAATTTGTGTTACATCGCCTTCAAGGCGCAATGCGAGATGTGCATAATTGTCGTGATCAGTTTTGCCCTTATTGATAATAACATAAGGCGCACCGCGCTCTGCTGCCATCAATGGAAAGCTTGCGGCGGGATAGACGGATAGAGTAGAACCCAGAGATATCGCCAGATCGGCATTGGCTGCTGCGTTTGCTGATCGGTGCAAGTCCGCTTCAATGAGCAGTTGCCCAAAGCTGATGGTAGCAGATTTGAGATAACCTCCGCATTCGCACACGGGAGGTTTTTTTGTGCGGCGAAAAGCGGCGTAGTGGCGTTCGGGATCGCTGCGTTTGCCACAGGTCTGGCATTCGACTTCCGCATTGGTGCCGTGCAATTCGATCAAGTGCTCGGGAGAGGTGCCAGCCCGGGTATGCAGGCCATCGATATTTTGCGTGATGACGCATTCGATTTTATCTGCTCGCTCGAGCTTCACAACAGCCTTGTGAACAGCATTGGGACGGGCGTTTTCAAAGGCAGCCCAACCTTCGAGCTTTTGATCCCATGCTTCGATACGCGCTTCTTCAGAAGTCATAAAATCCCGGTAATAAACCGGTCGCCGGGTTTTCCACACGCCATCTGGCCCGCGAAAATCGGGTATGCCACTCGCGGTGGAAACACCTGCCCCCGTGAAGATGAGAATGCGCTCGGCATTTTGGATGTATTCGACGAGTTCTAAATTGGGCGTCACGATTGCGTCTTCAGGTTGAGGACAACAGAGGTCGAACCCCAGTTGTGATCGGTGAGATGATATGCGAGGACATCGGGCCGGCGTTTTAAGATGGTGTGGACGATTTCGCGCAGAACACCCGTGCCCTTGCCGTGAATAATACGCACATCGGAAATGCCGTGCAGTTTGCATTCATCGAGATAGTCGGGCACGAGCATTTTGACATCATCCGGATGAAAGTGATGCAGATCGAGTTCGCCATCAATCGGAAGTTCGACGGGTTCGGGCATATCCCCTCTCTTATCCCAGGTTGTAGGCGTGTGCATCATCCAGGTCGAGAAGGTCAAACCATGTTGTGACATCGGTGCGGCCGGGGGCCACGCGCTTGAGCGTTATGTTGAAAATTGCGCGTTGCTCGTCATTATCGGGGCCCTTCTGAGAGAGAGACTCGTTCAGATCCGAAATTTCATCCTGGGTGCGATCCGTGTGTTCGAGCACCCAATCGCCGAGTTCGATATCGTTGGCATTGTGATAGGCCGCGTCCTGAAAATCGGCGGCGGATATATTGAGAAAATCGAGAATGACCTTATCAATGGGGCAATCGTAGATATAATCGTTGAGTTTGCCCGCCTTTGCCGCGCGTGCTTTATCGCCCATGCGCGATCCGCCGTAAATGCCTGCGACATCGCTGTTATACGGCGAACGCGGTGGGCGCAGGGTCAAATCGGTCTCCCGGAAACACCCCCAGTCGTCGAGTTCCATAGATTGGAGCATGGTTTTCACTTTATCGGGATCGGCGTTGAATTTTTCGAGACGATCTTTTAAGCGCTGGCGACTCGCCTCATCAAAAGGTTCCCAGGTGAGGAGCTCGTTGTTGTACGCCTGAATCTCATCTTCAGCCTTGGGGTAATTCTCACGCAACCAATCGCACAATTCCGCGTCATTCATGCGCTGGGCCGCATCGGCAAAATCATCGTGCGAGACGCCGAGAAAATCGAGTACTATCTTGTCCAACCCCGAGTTCTCGCCATAGAGATGTTCGCCAATCGTATTTGCCCGGTGCGCCCGCGCTTTATCGGTCAAACGCGCAAGCGATACAATACCGAGCATTGAAGTGTTGGTCGGCCGGCGAGGTGGTTGTTTCGTCATATCCATGGTATGCCTTTCTATTGCAATTTGTTTTGGGTTATATCAGCTAAAAGTTGCTGAATGTGTGGTTTGGCTTTGGGCGTATCATCTGTAATGGCTTTCCAAACAAGTCGGAAATTGACTCCAAAATAGGAGTGGATCAATCTATCGCGCATTCCCGACATCTCTCGCCAGGGAACCTGCGGCGAAATCGCTCTGACATCGTCTGGAATCTGTTTAGAAGCTTCACCTATGATTTCGAGTTTTCTAATGACAGCGCTGGATGTCTTATCGTCACTCTCGAATGTTTCAAAAGTCATCCCTGAGATGAAAGATTCAATACTATCCATCGCTGCCAATATGTCTTTCAGATATAGCGTTAAGTCCCTCATAACACTATCATTTCTTTTAACACAGTGTCTCGAATTTCCTCTCGAAGTGACTCTTTGGGTACAACATCTACTTTGCGATGAAGTTTTGTTTCCAAAAAATCTCCAACCCTGATCAGATCAAATAAGCTGGCATCATCGTCAAAATCTATCAAGACATCTATATCACTGGTATTTTGCTGCTCATCTCGTGCAAAAGATCCAAATAAGCCAATTTCTCGCACTTTGTGTTGGAGAAGATCGGGTTTCAATGCCTTGAGCGTGTTCACTATTTCTGTTTTGTCCATTGTCAGACCCATTTTATGATGTTGCCATATCGCGAACATGCAAAATTTCACTGTCACCCATTGGGCGAATATCTCACTGATTTAATGTAAGAAGTGCAACTGTTTTACCCTGGGGAGTTACAAATTCAACCTCATAAGCGTTGCCTGCTTCGTAACAATGCACTACGGCACCGACATCTCCTGCTTTAAGATCATAATCCTCGACATCGTGAATCAAAACAACGACATCATGTTCGCAAATCATTTTTCTCCTTTTGCTACCGTTTCAATTATCCTCACAACCAAAAAGTGTAGCAACAACGCCATTTTGTCAACCGCATTTCGGTTTGACCAGCGTATAACCACACCGCAATATGGGTATCAAGGTAGATCAATATTCACGGCCTTGTCCCATGTGATATGTACCAGGTCCTCGGGATCGCCTTTAATCACATGCTTCCTGTTTCGCAAGTTCTGAAGTTTGTCTATACTCTCGATCGGTGCGATAATGAGTTTTCGATCTCCTTTATTGATTTTGACGGGCACACCCGTATTCAAGATATCATCCAATATCTGGTAGATATTCCCCCGCAATTCGGTCGGCGTAATTGTTTTCATGTCACACTCCTGGGCAAATAGACCATTTCACGACAGACTATAAGAATCAAAATAAACAAAAAAGCGTACGTATCAATATTTAGTACGTACGCTTTTGACCTATTGCGTATGCGATACGCAGAAAAAGCCCGGTTCCTTATCGGAATCGGGCCATCTTTTTTAGGACAGTTTAATGGCAATGAGGTGCGACTTTTGCAGGGGCAAAATACACGTCAGATAATCGGAAGCCTCGTCCAGGCGGCGCTTAAAAGCGGCCCAATCCGGATCCATGTACCATTGTTCCACCGCAGACCAGCCATCGACAAAGAGGAAAGCTCCTGGTGTCAGACGGCTTTCCAGAATATCGAACATAGGCGCAAAAGCGTGCAGCCCAAAATCAACAAAAACGAAATCCACGCGATCTGGAAGAGCCTCAATAAAAGCATCACCAGTACTCGTATGACACGCCACCAGATGGTCCAGACCCACGGCTCGCAAATTACCCTGAGCCGCCGCGGTTTTCTCGGGCATCTGATCCAGCGTAAAAACGCGGCCGCCCGTGTGCTGCGCTGCCGCAGCCAGATGCAAAGTGGAATAACCGTGCGACGTGCCAAACTCGACCAGCGTCCTCGCGCGCTGGTGAACCGCGGTAAGACACAGATAATGTGCCACTTCTGGGCTGGCGGCCTTAAGACGCAGCGGATCGGTAGAGCCAGCTTGGCGCTCCTCCTGGTCGCGGCTGTGAAGGTGGGCGACAAGCACTCGTTGGGCTGGCGTAAAGAGATCTTCGATATGCACAGAGGCTCCTCTCAAAACATTTCTCGTTGCTTCCCATCGTACGCGTCGTGTTGTCTGCGACGGCGGGAAATGCGGTCTTCAACCGTATTGCGAGAAATCACTTCGTAGAGAATGGCGTGTTTGCCTTCGCGGCGGCGCAAAATGCGCCCCAGTCTCTGGACGTGCTCGCGGATAGTACTCGTCCCCGAAAGCACAACCGCGACATTGGCCTCGGGCACGTTGACCCCTTCGTTGAGCACGCGAGAAGTGACAAGCGCGAGGATGTCCCCCTCATTAAAAGCTTTGAGAATTTCCCTGCGTTCCTTTGTGCGGGTCTGGTGCGTAATGGCGGGAATGAGAAATTGCTCTGAAATATTATAAACCGTTTCGTTGTCGTTGGTGAAAATAAGCATGCGGTCACGCGGGTGTTTTTTCAGCAAGTCTTCCAACACGCGCAACTTAGCTGTTGTACCCAGAGCGACTTTTCGATAGCGGCGATAGGCGAGCATCGCCCTTCGACCATCGCTGGAACGCGCCGAGAGACGCACAAAATTTTGCCATCCAGAAGCACTGCCCAATCGCAAATTCTTGGACTCCAGAAAATCACTGAATTGCGAACGCGCGGCTTCGTATTCGGCGCGCTCTTCAGCCACCATATCGACTTCTATGCGCTCTGTATTGTACTCGGAGAGATAATCGCCAGACAGGTCGCGGATACCCTTTTCATAAACAGTTGGCCCCACGAGATCGCGCAGCATAAGATGGCGACCATCCGGGCGTTCGAGCGTGGCTGTAAGCCCCAGGCGATAGGGCGCAATAGAAAGTTCTGCACCGTGAGAATAGGATTCGCCGGGCAAGTGATGGACCTCGTCAAAAACCAGAAAACCAAAGCGATTGCCATAGCGGTCCATGTGCATATACGCACTGTCGTAAGTCGTTACAGTGAGGTCTTCAAGCTCGTGATATCCCCCACCCAGAATACCAATATCGCATGAAAAGGCGTCTTTGAGCAAGTCATACCACTGATTCATAAGATCAATCGTAGGCGCGACAACAAGAGTACTGCGGGCAACTTCTGCAATACCCATCAGTGCCAAAAGCGACTTGCCCGACCCCGTAGGCAGAACAACCACGCCGCGATATTGATTTGAACCCCAGGCGTCAAAAGCTTCGGCCTGATGCGGATGTGGGGTGTGTCCTCGGTTAAAATTGAGTTTGAGGCGATTGTAGCGCGGGACCACATTTTTTGTTTTTACATCCTGAGCCTGTAATGCCTCGACAACATCGCGATACCGATGTGCCTGAGCGCGCCAGCGCCCTACGCGGCTATCCCATATAAATGGAGATGGCGGTTCATAGTCCGCTGGCGAATCCAGAAGGACGAGCGTGCCATCGTCGAACGCGAGGCGCATGTCGGGAGATGGAGATGGCAATATGAGTACCTCACCTTTCACCCAACAGCCAACCGAATAGCGTGATCGGCGGCGGTGAGATAGGGAAACGATTGGTCGAGAAAGGCTTTGAGCAAGGTGTCTGCGTTCAGATCTGATGTGTCAATCTGAAATTTTTGTTTAAAAAACGATTTGCGAAATTCTTCGTGAAATGCCTCCTGGACTTCTTCGATATCCGATTCGGGCACAATGGGAAAATCGTGCGGATCGTCTTTCATGCGCTGTTTGATAACCTCAGGACTGGCTGTGAGATGCACCAGAATAATATCTTTGGGCATGTCTTTTTCCCATGCCTGGGGATTTTCGACCGGGCGCGCCAGATCGGGATAGTAATAGCGTTGGCCATAGACCATTTCCTCAATGTGAAAACCCGTGAGCAAGACGTGCTGGTAATTGTGTACCAGACGCACGTGATAAGCGATCTGAAAACGCTGAAAACGCTCTTTGATGGGCGATGGCACTTCGTTCATAGCCTTTTGATCTGCGGGATCTGTAAGGGTTTGCTGGTCGGGAATGGAAAAGTGATCGTCCATGTGATGGCGAATACCGCGCTCCATGCCCCATTTTTGAATAGCTTGAACCAGTGTGGTTTTACCCGTGTACTCCGTGCCGATTGCAATAACGCGCATGTGAAGCTCCTTGTTGAAAAGTCGGTTTAGATAGACTATATTTAGCCTATGGAAACGACGAGAAACATACAGAAGGTTGTGACAAAATGTAAGGTCAACGCTCAAAAGAGCGACTTCGCCTTCTGGCAAACGCAGTCTTATCAAGCTCGCATAGATGCCTTAGAAGAGATAAGACGAGAATACAACAGTTGGAAATATGGCACTGACCCAGGATTTCAAAGAGTTTATCGCGTTGTTAAACGAAAATAACGTCCGATATCTCATTGTCGGTGGATATGCCGTCGCATTTCACGGTCATCCGCGTTATACCAAAGATCTGGATATTTGGATAGATCCCGCGGTTGAGAATATAGAGAAGTTGCTTGAAACACTCAAGCAATTTGGCTTTGGATCGCTCGGTTTGAAGGCCGAAGATTTTGAAGACCCCGAAGATATGATCCAACTGGGGCTGCCCCCCAACCGCATCGATCTTTTCACCGGTTTAAAGGGTGTAACATTTGATTCGTGTTATGAGACCAGAGTTGACATCCAAATTAATGAAATGATAGCCCATGTTATTGACTTACAAAATTTAAAGCAAAATAAAAAAGCGACTGGGCGACCTCAGGACATAGCGGACTTGTCGAATCTATCGTAAAAGGCACATCATGGGACGCACGAGCGATGCAAAAGAGCGACTGATACAGGCTGCGATGGATTTGTTTTTCACGCGCAGTTATACCGACGTGGGCGTACAGGAATTGTGCAAAGCTGCTGGAATAAAAAAAGGGAGCTTTTACCACTTCTTTGAAACCAAACAAGACCTGGTACTGGCTTCATTAGATCAATGGTGGGAGATTACACGAGAGACCGCCTGGGAGCGGGCTTTTTCATCAGAACGACCGCCGCTGGAACGGATTTCGCGTTTTTTTGAACTGGTCTATGAGCAAAATTGCCAATTTTACGAGCAACACAAACAGCTTTGCGGATGTCCGTTTGGCAATCTCGCCGTGGAGATGAGTGCGCACGAGCCGCTGATCCGCCAAAAAATTGATCGCATCTTTGAGGATGTAATCGGCCGGTTACAAAAAACACTTGATGAAGCGGTAGAAGCCAGTGATCTATCTCCCATGGACACGCGGGAAACAGCTCTGGCATTGTGGGCGTATTACGAAGGCATTTTGATACTGGCCAAAGCGCGGCAAGATCTGGACCTATTAAAACGGCTGGGACAGCGTGCCGTGCGATTTTTGCAAGTCTCAAGGCGACCTGTAGCGTGAGGATATTATGACCCTGTCGAAACAATATCGAAAAGATGGTTTTTGCGTTATTTCTGACCCGGTTTTTCCAGCCGACGTCGTCAATACAGCAATTGAAGGCATGGATGCTGTACGCGCAGGGAAATACGATACCGGACATCCGCCAGAAAACTCCCGATGGAACCCCGGCGATGATCCCAAAGCACTTTGCAAAATTGAAATGCCGCAATTTGCCAGTCACGCCATCATGGACCTGGTCTCGCATCCCGCCCTCGGCAAACTCGCCGCTGAAGTCACAGGAGCAAAAATGGTGCAAGTCTGGTGGGTGCAACTGCTCTACAAACCCGTGGGCGAACCCACCGATCAACGCGTCACCAACATCGGCTGGCATCAGGACCGCTATTACTGGCGAATATGGGAAGACGGCAGCGAACTCTTCACAGCGTGGGTTGCCCTCAGCAACATCACACCAGATGCTGGACCCATGCGCTTTGTTCCCGGATCACACCGCTGGGGGCTTTTGGACATCGACTTCGGCTTTCAGCAACAAGACCTCGACACATTGCGCAGCGGCATATCAATACCCGAACATGCCACCTGGCGAGAAGTCCCCATGCTCCTGTCCCCCGGCGCATTGAGCTTGCACGACTGCTTCACGCTCCACGGCAGCGGACCCAACCGATCAGATGGACCTCGTCGCAGCTTTGCCATTCACATGCGTACCGAAAACTCGCGCCCCGTCAACGATGAGCGACAGGGCCTTGCCCGACACATTGACGACCTGTCCAAATGCCCGGTTATTTATAAATCCTGAGGAGTATCCATGAGCAACCTATATCTCGGGCTTGACGCCAGCACGCAGAGCTTGAGTGCTATTATTATAGACATCGACACCCGCAAAGTCGTGTACGACGTTTCACTGAACTACGACGAAACGCTACCGCATTATGGCACTCAAAATGGTGTCCTCGACCATCCCGATCCCAAAATTGTTCATTCGCCACCTCTCATGTGGGCCGAAGCCCTCGATGTGCTTTTCGAAAAAATGAAAACCGAGGGCATAACCCTCGGCAATATCCGGGCCATCTCTGGCTCGGGGCAACAACACGGCTCTGTCTATCTCAAAAATGCGGATATCTTATCCAATCTCAATCCCTCAAAATCCCTCGTAGAAAACCTCAGCGGTATACTCTCCCGCGACACATCTCCCATCTGGATGGATTCCTCTACCCGCGCCGAATGCGATGAAATTTGCGACGCCCTCGGCGGTCTTCAAGCCACAGCCAGCGCCACAGGATCTACCACCTTTGAACGCTTCACGGGACCACAGATTCGCAAATTCTACAAAACACAACCCGATGCTTATAACAATACCGCACACATCATGCTCGTCTCTTCCTTCATGGCCTCTCTGATCGCGGGCAAAGTTGCCCCCATCGATCACGGCGATGGCGCAGGCATGAACCTGATGGATATTCAGACCCGAACCTATCATGCTGCCGCGCTCGACGCCACAGCCCCTGATCTATCCCATCGTCTGCCCCCCCTCACAGAATCCCGCGCGATTATCGGCACTGTGAACCCCTACTTTGTCGATAAATACGGCGTCAATCCCAATGCACAGGCGCTCGTCTGGTCGGGCGACAATCCCAACAGCGTCGTTGGCCTCGGACTCATCCGCGAGGGCCTCGTCGCCATCTCGCTCGGCACCAGCGACACCTACTTTGGCACAATGAAAAATTGCCAGACCGACCCGCGCGGCGAAGGTCACGTCTTTGTCTCACCCACTGGCGATTATATGACCCTTATATGTTTCAAAAACGGCTCCCTCGCCCGCGAAGCCGTTCGCAAATCTCATGGTCTGGATTGGGACGGTTTTTCCCATGCACTCCAATCCACCCCCCCGGGCAATAATGGCAAAATCATGCTTCCCTATTTTGAACCCGAAATCGTACCCAATGTCCTCAATCCCGGCGTACACCGCTTTGACCTCGACGAACAGGACGCCGCCGGCAGTTGCCGCGCGGTTGTCGAGGCGCAAATGATGTCTATGCGCCTTCACTCAGAATGGATGGGTGTGCGTCCCTCAGCCATCTACGTCACAGGCGGTGCATCGGTCAATCCCGAAATCCTTCAAATCATGGCCGATGTGCAAAACTGCCCCGTTTACCAATTTGAAGTCACCAACAGCGCGGCACTCGGCGCGGCTCTCCGCGCAGCGCATGCGCACCTCAACGCCACCTGGGAAGACATCAGCAAGGACATCGCCGAACCCATATCCGGATCCGCCGTCACCCCAACCAACACCGCAGTGTACGACGACCTGGTCAAAAAATATGCCGAATGCGAACAAAGCACGCTCGGCACATAATTCTCAATACGCCTCAGTCTTCAAGGTCCCCGCGTTCTCTTCATCGACAAAAGCGCGATAGGTATGTGGTCGTCGCTGCATCCAGTTAATCCCGCGAAAGCACCCGCGACTCTTTGGCATGAATCCATCCACGAGATTCACCTCTGCGGTCACAAACGGCTCATTGCCATCATTCCATGCCAGCACATGCCCGGTGCGATCAATAATACAACTGCCCTCCGCGCGATTTACCGCCACCACCATACACAACTGATTGTCCAGTGCCCGCGTCTGCATAATCCCGCGAAAGCGCTCGGGATCCCACGTATGATCTTCCGGATGCCACGCACGGTGATCGCCCATAATTGGCAACAACAAAAAGTCCGCGCCATTTAACCCGATCATCCGCGACGATTCAGCCGCCGAAGAATCCATACAAATATTGCACCCAATCCGTCCGATCTCTGTATCGAATACAGGAAAATCATCACCAGGCAAAATACCCGAATCCATCTCGCCACCCACAGCCAGATGCACCTTGCGATATTTGCCATCCACGCCGCCATCTGGCGCGAACAAAACAGCTGTATTGTGAACGGCATCTCCATCTCGTTCAATCACACCCAACAGCACATATACGCCATAATCGCGCGCGATGTCCGCAAACGGCTCCGCCTCGGGTCCCGGCACGGACACTGCCAGTTCCAACGGACTCCCTTTAATCCCGTATTGCAATGCGATCTCGGGCAATACAATCAAATCGGGTTTTTCTTTTTCGCATATCTCTCGGCACAAAGGCAAATAAAGATCGACATTGTCCCGAATCGACTCAAACCGTCGGTCGCGATCTTCTCGCCGTCCCGTTGCCACACAAATTTTCACGGGTTTGTATGATTCTCCCACGTCTGTCGCGATCACTTTGGGCAATTGCCATTCGGATGATCCTTTAACCGACCAGCGAAACGTATAGCGCACGGTCAGATGTTCGGCATCTTCCGGAGCAGTGAGACGCCGCGAAAATTGCACGGTATCGCCGTTCCACTCGGGAAG
Source organism: Candidatus Latescibacterota bacterium (assembly GCA_965205975.1). GTDB lineage: Bacteria > Latescibacterota > UBA2968 > UBA2968 > UBA2968 > VXRD01. Next base: position 590,031 of record OZ242195.1, on the reverse strand, counting down.
GAGATAATCCCAAGACAAAACTTCGCCGCGCCGCCCACTGTCCCGATCCAGGTGGCCCCAATACGCCTCACAGCGCAACACATCGCGCACCTGTTCCACATCTTGAAACTGCGTCTGGGCAACGACCTCATACATTTTGCCAGCCTCAACCCCCGAATACGCAATCTGCCATCCGCCAATACAGGTGCGCGTGCCATTTGCGGCAATTGCCAGCGTATCCCCACTGCGCTCTGTCAACGGCGCGGCGGTCGGATGTGGCGCCCAGGGTTCAATAGACTCAAGCTGTAAATTTGACATGGTCTGCCTCCTTTTTTAATTTATCGCAAATCTCAGATTATTGTTCGACCCAATGGCGGTACAAAGGCTTCACATCTTCCGGCAACCCGTCGTAAACCTCCTTTTGCAGTGGCATAGATTCGTAATTCTTGCCACCTGTCTCCACCACCATCATCTCGTGCTCGGGTTTGCCAATATGAGACGGATTCAAATTCAACCACCACGGGGCATAGCGCACAATCAATGCAACGCGCGGTCGATCGCTCTGATTTGATGCCACCGCATGCCACAATCGACTATCGTAAATCAGCACACTACCCGCTGTGCCCTTCACCTGCATCTCGGTGGGATACGGCGCATCCTGATCCACATCGTCCATCCCACCTGCGGCCGGGTTATCGAGCCATCGATGACTGCCCGGCACGAGAAATGTCCCGCCATTTTTCTCATTAAACGCCGTCAACATCCAGATAGACGACAAATGCAATAACGCATCGGGATACGGCGAGAAAATATGCGATGCATTGGTCGCATTATACGGCCAATCCGCGTGCCAGTACCCCCTTTCATTGCCCGGATAATTAATCACACAATCGGTACAAGAAATACGCGCATAAGGTCCAAACAGCGCATCCACCACATCCATCATCTTTCGACTTGCCAGATAAGGTGCGAAAATCTGCGTCTCATTAATCACCTGCCGCAAACTCGCCACCCCCTCTGCACCAACGCGATGTCCCTTCGCCCGGGTTGCGGCCAATGCCGCCTCTGACTCCGCGTGTTTTTGCGCCTGTGCTGCCACTATGGCTTGCCGCACGGCACCCACCTCATCTTCGGGAATAACGTTTTCAACCACGTAAAACCCATCGCGTTTGAGTTTTTCGAGAATATGAGACACAGACATCATTAGCACCCTCCCGTGATAGTATTCTGCAATCCTGTTGCAAAAAAGATACACATGTCGTATTGTTTCACAGAAAGCATACTTAATTTTAAGTATTAGATATACGGACAACTTCTTATTTTTCCAAATTTTATTTCCATCTGGAAAAGACCCAAAAGACACGGGCACAGTTTTTGCATACTTGTATCTAAAAACCACACGAGTGCTATCATCATGTACAAATATCTCATCCTGCTCTGCCTGTTTGCCACCCCTGCCCTGGGGCAAATTGGGCATGAAATAGAAAATATTGAAGTGCGTGGCAATGAAAAAACCCGTGTTGAACTCATTCTCCAGGTCTTGCCCGTAAAAGTGGGAGATAACCTGCGCGAGGGGGATATCGACCGCTGTCGCGTGGTCCTCGAGCGTCTGCTGCTTTTCCGAACTGCATTTGTCAATATTAAACCCGGTGCAGAAAAAGGCAAAGCCATTCTCGTAGTCTATGTAAAAGAAAAACGCTTTGGCGACCTGGGTTTGAGTTTTGAATATTCCGAACTCGATGGCTTTGGCGCGTCCACAAATGCCCATTATGCCAATCTGCGTGGCGAGGGAAAATTAGTCGGCGTGGAATACGGTTTGGGAGAACGCTTCAAATACTGGGGCTTTCACTACAGCGATCCGCTCTTCCTCAAAACCAATCAGGCATTTCACATTCAGGTAACGGGGTCTTCGGCAGACCGCGACATCTTTCGCGATCCAGACCCCAATATCAGGGGGCGCTACGATCTCGAACGCATCGGATTTGCCATGGGTATTGGTCAGCCCTCTCCTTTGCGCGCCTACCATTTCGTCTTAAAATACGCTTTTGAGGCCATACAAATCGGCGATTTTCAACACCCCACTATCCCCACGGGCGGTGGGGTCTTTGCCAATGAAATTAAAGCTGCCGTAGGGCGGGAAAACCTCTCCACACTTTCTTTTAACCTGTTCAAACAACCCGTGAGCGCGATCTGGGGGCAAGGTACGGATTTTAACGCCCGACTCATACTGTCATCCAAACTTCTGGGATCGGTATCAAACTACATCAAGCTTCGCACGAAACTCTATCGGCACCAGCAAGTTATCTCAGGACACATCCTCTCGCTCGGCTTCAAAACAGGGGGGGGCTGGGGAAATCCACCCTTTTACGAACGCTTTTATCTCGATGGGAATAATCAACTCAGAGGCATAGAACGCCGCGTTATAGGGCCAGAGGGTGGCACCCTGTTTTTTGCGGCTGAAGCCCTCTATGCCATCGATCTCAAAACCCTGGGGCGAATATATGCCTTTGCCGAAAGTGGCGGTGTACACCGCTCTGTAAACGACAAGGATCGACGAGATGCCGACTTTGCCTTTGGCGTAGGTCTGCTGCTCTTTAACCGCGTAGATATTAGCTTTGGAATCAGCACGGGAACACTCATCGTAAAATCACATCGTTTTGCCGACGTCAAGATTGGTCTGTGAGGAAGAGATGACCCGGTTCTTCATCATCCAGACACTCACAGTTTGCTTCCTTGTCAGCACGCAACCCTTACTTGCACAGCACATACCGCAAGACAGTCTTTATATTTATGTACAATCCGATACCCTGCGCCTCGATGCAACCATCGATTCTCTCTTTTCAAAACGGGCTATTGATGCCATTGAAACGGGTATGACGACATCTATCGCCGTGCAATTTCGCCTGAGGACAGGTCGTGGAGATAATCTGGGACTGCGTAGCCTGCTCAGGCGTTTGGAGCACGACATCTGGGAAGGGCAATATCGCCTCATCCGACAATCCGCACGACCAGACACACAGATCACGTCTCATTTTGAAAATATTCGACGCGCGTGTTCTGAACTTCAGGGAGTCACACTGGCTCAGCTTCCCCTACCCGATGAGCCTATCACCTTGCAGGTGCGGATAGACGTAAACCCGATATCACCCGAGCAACGAGAACGCACGCGACAATGGCTCAAGATAATTGAAAAAGGCAGCTTTCTCGAATTTTTCTTTTCTCTGGACAGATCTACATCTCCCGAATGGATTGACCTGTTCAGATTTCGCCCCAGCGCACTCCCACACCTTCTTAATGAATAAACACGGCATGGAGACACAACTATGAGAGCTATCCCCCTGCGCTGGCGCATCATCGCCGCCCTGATTGGTCTGGCATTGGGCACGACGCTCATACTCGCGCTGCTCGCACGGCACTTTTTGGCTCTGAGCCTTCAGACTCAGACCAATGTCAATGTCGAGGTGGGTAGTGCGCTGACCAGTGCGCTTTCTTTGGCAAAAGAGAACTACGACGCCAAAAAACGGCAGCTTCAGGATATTGGACATATGTTGTCTGCACCGCCTCACCGCGACCTCAATGCCTTACACGCCGCGTTTGCAAATGCTGGGCTCGACGACATGACCCTGCGTATTTCACCTCTCGAACAGATCGACACAGATCTTTCGCAAGGTCCCGCGGTCTCCAAAGTAGAAAACGATCAGCTTCAACTGGTAATCGCTCTTCCCGATTCGCAACAAGCACTAACTGCCTTGCTTTCACTCGAGGCACTCATCGATGTTGAAAATGCCGTACATACGTACAAACATATAGAAATGGCGGAAGACGATCTGCACACGGCATTTCTGCTCGCATTTCTCGTCGCAGCAGCAGGCGTTATCCTTCTGGCATCTGTAACTGGCATTCGCATCGGCTTTGGGATCACGCGCCCGCTTCACGCACTGCTTAAAGGCACGCGAGAAATGGCACGCGATAACCTGCAATACCGCATTCCCAAAGGCAGAGATGACGAGATTGGCCTACTTATCGAATCCTTTAACCAGATGGCGCAAGACCTTGTAGAAAACAGACGCAAACGACTCGAAGCCGAGCAAATTGCAGCCTGGCGAGAAATAGCGCGGCGCCTGGCTCACGAAATAAAAAATCCGTTGACGCCCATTCAACTTGCCGTACAGCAAGTGCGCGACAAATATTCTGGCAATGATCCCGCATATCAACAATTTGTAACTAACTGTACGGAAATCGTCACCGAAGAAGTCGAAAATCTCAGATCTCTGGTTCAAGAATTTGCCAACTTTGCTCGCATGCCCTCTCTCTCACTATCTCTCAGCGACCTCAATGAGTGTGTACAAAATGTCGTTCGCCTCTACCCGGATGCTCGCATTCACCTCAACCTGGAAAAACATCCGCCCGCACTCGAACTCGATGTCGAGCAGATGCGTCGGGTGCTAATTAATCTGATAGAAAATGGTCTTGACGCCTCTGGGAAAAACGGCGAGATCGAAATACGCACATGTACGTCTGATGACACGGCTATAATTTCCGTAATTGACAGCGGGCCGGGTGTACCCTTAGAAGATCGCGTGCGTATCTTCCAACCTTATGTTTCGACAAAAGAAAGCGGTATGGGCCTGGGCCTTGCCGTGGTGCATAACATCATTGAAGATCACGGGGGGCACATCTCGGTCACAGATGCTCCTACAGGAGGCGCGCAATTCGACCTTCAACTCCCCATTCCCGACCGAGCCATAGCGCAACCGGAGGAACAGCGATGAACCAAAATATTCTCATTATTGACGACGAAAGAAATATCCGTCGAACCTTAGACATGATCCTATCGGGTGAAGGCTATCAGGTCTTCACCTGTGCCTCGGCACAGGCGAGTCTTGACATACTCCAAAAAGAACGCATTCACCTGGTCTTGCTCGACATTGTTATGCCAGAAATCAACGGCCTTGACCTGTTGCCCAAACTCCTCGGAGTGCGCCCCAATCTGGCAGTCATCATGATTTCGGGACACGGCAATGTGCAAAACGCCGTTCTCGCCATCAAACGAGGAGCTTATGATTTTCTTGAAAAACCTCTCGATCGCGACAAAGTGCTCCTGGCGATTTCTCGTGCCCATCAAACGCGGGAACTCGCCGCGGAAAATCGCCACCTCAAGCAACAAATTGAAGGACGCTATGAAATGGTGGGGCAAAGTCCTGTCCTGGCAGAAATTCGCAACCAAATCGCGCGCGTTGCTCCCACTAATGGGCGCGTCCTCGTCCTCGGAGAAAGCGGCACAGGTAAAGAACTCATTGCCCGCGCCGTTCACAAAATGAGTCACAGAGCGAAAAATTCTTTTGTCAAAGTAAACTGTGCTGCCATTCCCGAAGAACTCATTGAAAGCGAATTGTTTGGAAGTGATCGAGGCGCATTTACCGGCGCCGTCAAAACGCGCGATGGCAAATTCCTGCAGGCCGATGGAGGAACGTTATTTCTCGATGAAATTGGCGACATGAGCCTATCGGTACAGGCCAAGGTTTTGCGCGCACTCGAGCAGGGAGAATTTGAACGGGTAGGCGGTGCAAAAACCTTTCGCGTAGATGTGCGCGTCATCGCTGCGACAAACAAAAACTTGCACGCCGAAGTCGAGCAGGGCAAATTTCGAGAAGATCTCTACTTTCGCCTGAATGTGGTGCCACTGACAGCGCCGCCCTTGCGTGAGCGCCGCGAAGACATCCCCGCACTGGCCGAACACTTCCTCAACGCCTATGCCGAAGAAAATGGATTTTTACCCAAAGCACTATCGGCAGAAGCCCGGGAACTGCTCTTGCAATACGACTGGCCCGGCAACATCCGCGAACTGAAAAACCTGGTTGAACGCCTCTCAATTATGGTTCCGGGAGACACCATCTACCCTGAAGATTTACCCGCCTTAGATGGCATGACCATTCCAAGACAACCCGATTCTTTCCCTGATCTCGGCACTGGAAAAACACTTCGCCAGGTGCGCGAAGCCGTTGAGCGGCACTACATTGCCGAAGCACTGGAGCGACACAGTGGAAATGTCACACGCGCATCCAATGCCCTGGGCATCGAACGCACCAACTTGCACAAAAAAATAAAACAATACGATCTCGAAAGATGAGAACACATTTACGCGGAATAAAAAAGCGCGGAAATGAATTCCGCGCGAAAATAAAAGAACTGATAGGGTGAGAAAGATAAAATATTACAGCCCAGCGGCTTTTTTTAACACATCGGCTTTACTCGTATGTTCCCACGTAAATTCTCCGCGTCCAAAATGACCATAAGCGGCTGTGGAACGATACACTGGCCGGGTCAACTTCAGCGCCGTAATAATACCCGATGGCGTCAGGTCAAAGTGATTGTCAATCAGATCAACGATTTTTGATTCTTCAATTTTACCCGTACCAAACGTATCTACGGCGACCGAAACGGGTTTTTTCACCCCAATAGCGTAGGCCAATTGCACTTCGCATCGAGATGCCAGGCCCGCGGCAACGACATTTTTGGCGACCCAGCGCGCCGCATAATGCCCGCTGCGATCCACCTTGCTCGGATCTTTGCCGGAAAACGCCCCGCCGCCGTGACGTCCCATCCCACCGTACGTATCTACAATAATTTTTCGCCCGGTCAATCCGCAATCGCCGTGTGGTCCCCCCACTACGAATTTGCCGGTTGGGTTGACGTGATAAATCGTATCTCCATCCAAAAGATGCGTGGGCACCACCTCGCGGATCACTTTCTCCTTCACATCCCGCACAATCTGCTCGTGCGATACGTTTTCATCGTGCTGCGTCGAAACCACCACTGTGTGAACGCGAACCGGCTCGTCCCCGTCGTATTCCACTGTCACCTGCGCTTTGCTATCGGGGCGCAAATACGAAAGCCCTTTGTCTTTGCGAATCTGTGCGAGTTCTTTCACCAATTGATGGGACAGGGTAATAGGCAACGGCATCAATTCAGGTATTGTTTCTCGACATGCATATCCAAACATCATTCCCTGATCGCCCGCGCCACCTGTATCCACCCCCTGTGCAATATCGGACGATTGTTGATCTAAAGCCACCAGGACAGCACAACTTTTGTAATCAAATCCATAGCTCGAACTCGTATAACCAATATCTTTAATCACGCCGCGCACCAGCGACTGAAAATCCACGATGGCCTCGCTCGTCACTTCTCCAGCGACCACCACAAGCCCGGTTGTCACCAGCGTTTCGCAAGCCACCCTCGATTTGGGGTCTTGCGCCAACATAGCATCGAGCACGGCATCCGAAATTTGATCTGCCAACTTATCCGGATGCCCTTCAGAAACCGATTCCGACGTAAACAAACGCCCCATAAAGCCTGCTCCTATAAAAAATTAAAACAATGACAATCTCATTTGTCGTGTAGTCTCACCACTTACCCCGCCAACGAACGTATCGTCATCGGATAAAGTGGCGTTTACACGCGCCCGAATATCTGCGATCTCTTGCATATTGAGCACATCTTCACCAAGTGCCTGGAGCTGATTAAAGGATGTATTGCGAATTGCGCGTTTGACCTCGGGCAATGCCGAAGGCGTCATCGACAGCTTATCAACCCCCATGCCCACCAGCAACAATCCAGAATGCGGATCTCCTGCAATCTCACCGCAAACAGTCACCGGTATATTTTCCGCATGCGCTGCATTGACCACACGCTTGATCAATCGCAAAACCGCGGGATGAAACGGTTCGAATAAATACGAGACGAGATCATTGCCGCGATCAACAGCAAGCGTGTATTGGATCAGGTCGTTGGTGCCAATGCTGAAAAAATCGACTTCCCGCGCCAATTGATCGGCTATCAGTGCAGCAGAAGGGACTTCGATCATGACCCCAACGGGACACTGAGGATCAAAAGGCACGCCTTCTCGCGTCAATTCTTCGCGCACGTCATTGAGCAAGGCAAGTGCCTCACGCAATTCGTCAATCCCCGAAATCAGAGGCAACATCAACTTCACATTACCAACAGCACTCGCTTTTAAGATCGCCCGAAGCTGTACTTTGAAAAGATCGCGGTGTCGCAGCGTCAGCCGGATGGAACGCAACCCCAAAAAGGGATTCATTTCTGTCTGTGTATTGAGCACATGCGACATTTTATCCCCTCCCAAATCCAGGGTGCGAATCACGAGGGGGTGTGGCGCAATACGTTCGGCCATTTGCGAATAGGCGGCAACCTGTGAAGCCTCATCGGGCAAAATATCGCTGGCGAGATAGAGATATTCTGTGCGGTACAACCCGACGCCTTCGGCACCGTAATCCATCGCAGAATGCACCTCACTGGGCAATTCCACATTGGCCTGTAACGCGATCCGAACGCCATCCTCAGTCTGGGCGGGCAAATCTCGGGAATCAACCAACCCGGCCTTTCGCTTTCTCAATCTTTCGGCCAGGTCCCGATACTGCGCGAGTATTTCACTATCCGGGTTGAGAATAAAATCCCCGCGGTGCCCATCTACTATCGCCATATCACCAATACGCGCATCAGATAGGGCGTTGGCAACGCTGACAACAGCGGGTATCTCTAACCCGCGCGCCAGAATAATCGCGTGGGACGTGGGGCCACCAACTTCTGTGACAAGCCCCAAAACCCGATCGGGTTGCAAGTGCGCCATATCGTCGGGCATTAAATCGCGTGCAACGACAATCGCTTTGTCGGGCAATCGATCTAACCCGGCCTTTTCCCAATTCCCCAATTTGGCTAATACCCGCTTTGCAATGCCCAATAAATCGGCACCGCGTTCTCTCAAATAATCATCTTGAAACGCTTCAAATTGACGACGCAAATTCTGAAAAGTCGTCCAGAAAGCGTATTCAGCATTATATTTTTCTATTTGTGGGTATGTAAGCTCGAGAAGCATGGGGTCTTGCAACATGAGCAGGTGAGCGTCGAATATCTGGGCATGCTCTTTGCCCAGTATATCCTCGACATGCGCCCGCGTGGCCGCGAAATCCTCCGATACGGCTCTGATTGCCTCTTGCAATCTCGCTTTCTCTACGGGAATATCGCTGGGATCTATCCGGCGTTGATCCACGGGAAACTCTTCCGGGTCGTACAAATACACCGGTGCAATTGCAATGCCCGGAGACGCCTGTATGCCTTTGAGATATTTCATAGCTCAGTCAAATTTTGATTCAATCATTTCGACGATACGATCCAGTGCATCGCGGGCATCTTCACCCTCGACCCGCACCGTGATCACAGAACCCACTTCCGCGGCCAACATCATCACACCCATAATGCTCTTGCCATTGATTGCCAGACCATCTTTTTCCAGTGTAATTTCAGAAGTAAACTTAGCCGCCGCCTGTACCAGCAAAGCTGCGGGTCTCGCGTGAATACCCAGTTTATTTTTTACCGTAGCCCGTTGTTCCAGCATCGTGTGTATCATCCATAATCAGAAACATTTGAAATTCAATCTTCGGCAATCAGTTGCAAGACCTGTTCTTCTCCGTGAATATGCCCTGCTCCACCGGCTTTAGCACATGTTAGTGCGGCACTTCCGCTGGCGAATTTCACACTGCGCGTCAGCGTCCATCCCTGTAAATACCCATAAATAAGGCCAGCTCGAAACGCATCTCCCGCCCCGGTTGTATCGCGCATAGTGACCTGGTATGCGGGCTGTTCAAAACTATTGCCATTTTCCTGGAAAACCTGACAACCCTGTTTTCCTTTGGTAATCACCACAGTTTCTATACCGGCCTTCAAAAGCCCAACCGCCACATCCGAAGGCATGCCCATTCTGTGTCGGCGCATAAAACCGTCAGAATTGATCACTACATCACAAAATTTTGCAAGTGGGTGATCTGGCGTCAGTTCAATTGCAAATACCGTCACATCACAAGCCCGCGCAATTTTAGCTGCTCGTATTGCATTTTCTCCTAAAAAGGGATCGACAGACAACAGGGCAACACCATCGAGATCCGCCTCGGTCAGTGGCCTACTACGCAAATCGGGAAAATGTCCACAAATCGTTCGACCACCGTTGACATCAGATAGGATAACAGCGTGCCCGGTGCGAACGCTGGGATCTATATCGAGCCTGCGGATATCCACGTCAAATTGACGCATTGTGCGCAAGAAAAGCGCCCCCCTGCGATCATCTCCTATTGCACACCCCATCAACCGCACATCAACCCCCAACCCGCTCAGAGTCACCGCCGTATTGGTCGCTTCTCCACCGACAAATTCTTCGTCGCGAAACGCACGCGTGTGACCATTGCGTTCGGGAAACCAGGCCACTTGCACGATTTGATCAATACCCAGTACCCCGTAACACAACACTGTAGCAGATGAAATAGCCATGACAATACGCTCACATAAAAAAACCGTCCGCAAAGACGGTAACGACATCCCCAATTGTCAAAAAATGGACTCAGTCGAGACAGTGAATGGCAGAAGCAAACGCGCCAATCAGCGCGGCATCCCAGCTCGTTTCTTCAAAAATACTACCAACCACCACAAAAGCTGCGCCCAATGCGACCCGTTTTGCCGCAGCTTTGGGATCGCGAATGCCACCGCCAACAATTATTGGGATCGACACATAACTACAGACTGCCTGTACTATTTCTTCGGGTACCATCAACTCTGGCCCGCTACCGGCATCCAGATACACGCATTGCATACCCAAATACTCGGCGGCAAGAGCGTGCGCCATTGCAATCTCGGGTTTGTCACGCGGCAAGGGACGCGTGTTGCTCACGTATTCGGCCGTAGTTAGCTGCCCTGTATCCACGAGCGCGTAGCCGGTTGCAATGGCCTCTAAGCCGTGAGCTTTCAAAATTGGCGCAGCCTTAACTTGTTGCCCAATCAGCAATTCGGGATTGCGTCCACTGATAAGCGACAAAAACATAATCGCATCGGCAGCCGCTGATATCTGGTTGGTATCGCCGGGAAATATAATCACCGGAATATCTACAGCGCGTACGACCTCGCGTACCATGCGGTCAAAATTGGTGGATAACAAGAAACTACCGCCAATCAAAATGGCGTCTGCCCCCTGCGCTTCACAAATAGAGGCAGTGCGTCCCAGATCCTTTTTGTCGAGCCTGTCGGGATCCAGGTAGGGCAAAAACCCCGCCCCGCGGCGATTGCGAATAGCCACCAACTGTTCGAATATCGACATTGAGGCACTTACCCTCCCACCTGCGCCCGAATGATGTCAGGCACTCGCGCCAGAGCCTCTCCGATCTTTTCGGGAAACTTACCACCGGCCTGTGCCAGATGGGGGCGACCGCCTCCACCACCACCCACAATCTGTGCAATGGCTTTGACAACATTGCCAGCCTGCACACCCTGACCAATCAGATCGTCCGTCACCACCGCCAGAAGTGATGCCTTGCCATTTAAGTTTGCACCAATCACACCAACCCCCCCTGTGCCCAGGGCATCTCGCAAACCGTCGCCCATTGTGCGAAATCCGTCCATATCAGGTGGCGAAACCTCGGCAGCCACAACGCGTAACCCATTTACATTCAGAGCACTGTTCACCAGCATATCCATCTCTGAACCGGCCCGTTCCCATCGCAAACCCTGCAACTCGCGCTCGAGTTCGCGATTGTGCGCGATCAGGTGCGCGACCTTATCCGACAATTCCGATGTTGACGCACTCAGTTGCGATGAGAGATCGACCAAAATTTTCTTTTGCTCGCGCACGAGGGCTTCTGCACCCGACCCGGTGACCGCCTCAATGCGCCGCACACTAGCTGCGGTACCCGTCTCTTGCGTGAGTTGAAACAGCCCTATTTGTCCGGTGCTTTGCACATGCGTGCCACCGCACAACTCCAGGCTAAAATCCCCCACCTGCACCATGCGCACCTCATCGCCATATTTTTCGCCAAATAACATCATCGCACCCATTTCCACAGCGCGATCTAATGTGTCAAAAGAAATATCGACAGCCCAATCCCGCCTGACCGCGTCATTTACAATCCCCACAATATCGTCCAATTGCGCGGGCGTTACACCTTCAAAATGCGTAAAATCAAACCGCAACCTATCCGGGGCAACCAACGAGCCAGCCTGATGTACATGATCGCCCAATACCTGCCGCAAAGCGCGATGCATCAGATGCGTGGCAGTGTGATTGCGCGCTGTATTCAAACGGGTTTCAGCATCGACACGCGCATTCACGCCTGTACCCACCAACCCTTCGGCCTGCCCATTGCACAGGCGACCGCGATGAACAATTGCTTCTCCCGCCTTAAATGTAGTTTCTACCTCAAAACGCACACCTTCTCCTACAATTTCACCCGTATCCCCGACCTGCCCGCCAGACTCGGCATAAAATGGCGTTATATCCAGATAGAGATCCAACATCTCATCCTGTGCGGGTTGACAGGCGACAATGCGCGAATCGGATGCAAGTGTTTCGTATCCCACAAATTCCGATTTAGGAATATGTGTAACTTCTGAGACACTTACTTTAAAATCAAAAGAAGCTGCAGAACGAGACCTCTCCTGCTGTGCCGCCATTTGCGCTTCAAAGCCCTCCTCATCCACCTCAATACCCTTTTCGGCTGCCATTAGCCGCGTCAAATCAATGGGAAAACCATAGGTATCGTACAACTGAAAAGCATCTGCTCCGGAAATATGTCCTCTCGCCTGCATCGCGTCAAAAATTTCCAGCCCGCGATCCAGTGTTTTGCCAAAACCCTCTTCCTCAGACCGAATCACCCGTGTAATATAATCGCGTTTTTCTATTACCTCGGGAAAAGCAACACGCATTTCACTGGCTACTGTCTCTACCAGTCGAAATATAAACGGCTCATGCATCCCCAGCGAGCGTCCAAACCGCGCAGCACGGCGCAAAATTCGCCGCAAAACATAGCCTCGCCCTTCATTGGAAGGCAGCGTCCCGTCTGCGATTGCAAATGCGAGTGCGCGCACGTGATCGGCAATCACGCGTATGGGCACCTGATGGTCTTTGTTATAGGGTTTTCGAGTAATCTCACTGATTGCCCCAATAACTGGCAAAAACACATCCGTATCATAAGTAGTTTTTACACCCTGCAAAATCGAACAAATCCGCTCAAATCCCATCCCCGTATCCACGTGCTGAGCCGGCAAAGGCTGCAATATGCCATCGGCATCGCGATTGTACTGAATAAAAACCAGATTCCAGATTTCGACATAATCCTCGGAATCTAAATCCGGCACAGCATCCTGTTGCGCCGGGTCATCGCCGAGATAAAAGTGTATTTCGGAACACGGGCCACAAGGACCTGTACTTCCCATCTCCCAAAAATTATCTTCCTTACCCAGACGCAACACGCGATTAGCGGGCAAATCCGTCACGCGCGTCCAGAGTTTTTCAGCCTCTACATCGGCCTCCAGGCCATCCTTTTCGTCGCCGCCAAACACCGTTGCCCACATGCGATCTTTTGGCAACTGCCACACATCTGTGAGCAACTCCCAGGCCCATGCTATGGCTTCTTCTTTAAAGTAGTCGCCAAAAGACCAGTTGCCCAACATCTCAAAAAATGTGTGATGTTTGGGGCTGAACCCCACTTCTTCCAAATCATTGTGTTTGCCCGAAACCCGCAAACACTTCTGCGTATCAACCGCCCGTGAATAAGACCGACGCCCGGTGCCCAAAAACACATCCTTAAACTGATTCATACCCGCATTAGTAAACAACAGTGTAGGATCGTCTTGCGGCAATAGAGGGGCACTTTGAACCCGCGTATGGCCTTTGGATTCAAAAAATGCCTGAAACTCTTCGCGAATTTGTACAGCAGTCTTCATCTTTTATTCAACCTTCTTCATTATCTATTTTACACCACACTTTTTGAGCGACATCTCGCGCAACCGAAACCTCAAAACCCCGGCGCCCTAAAAAACCGAACATCCGCCCGAGAGCTTTCTCTCGAGACAATCCCCGGTAGCGATTTGCCCTGCCCATAAGCAAATCGAGTGCGACATCTTCAATGTCAATATCAGCCAAAACATCGTCCAAAACGCGATTGATTATCTCAGCGGGAACACCCCGACGCACAAGATCGCGCACAAGTGCTACCCGCCCAGAAGGCCGCAATCGCAACCGTTGCTCGACAAATTGACGCGCAAACAACACATCATCAATTAAATTGAGACGCTTGAGCATCGAGAGAGTCTGTTCAATCGCGCCTTGCTCATAACCTCGTCCAGCGAGTTTGTCGCAAATCTCTTTTTTTGTATAAGCACGTCTGCTCAGCAAGCGCAAGGCATACGCCCTGGCCTTTTCAACGGCTTTATCAGTCTCTAATTTCACGACAAATTCTCGTTAAAAAAAACAACAGAGCAGGTATTAAAATAGGCAAACCCACTCTGTTGTCAAAGCCTAAAATGCGATTTCTTTCTCATGTTCCCCGTGCGTTATTGTCCGGAACTCGTGTACGCATAGACCTGATCATCTCCGTTATCAACCACATAGAATAGGTCATTGACATAGGTAGCACCAAACGGATCACTGTTAGGCAGATTGAAATCCGCATCCTCATCACGTTGCCCAGAACTCGTGTACGCATAAACCTGTGCACCCTCGTCCGCGTTATTAACCACATAGAATAGGTCATTGACATAGCTAATACCAAACGGATCAGTATTGTTTTCATCCAGGGCGAAGTCTGCTGCCGCATCACCCTGACCAGAACTCGTGTACGCATAGACCTTTGCACTCAAAAAATCAACCACATAGAATCGGTCGTTGGCATAGGTCATACTCGACGGAGTACTGTTGTTGCTATCCAGATCGAAGTCTGCTGCCGCATCGCGCTGACCAGAACTCGTGTACGCATAGACCTTTTCATCCCCTCGATCAGACACATTTCCCCGATCAAGCACATAGAACCGGTTGTTGGCATAGATGATATCTTCTGGACCAGTGTTGCCGCCATCCAGGGCGAAGTCTGCTGCCGCATCGCGCTGACCAGAACTCGTGTACGCATAGACCTTTGTATCTCTGGCATCAACCACATAGAATCGGTTGTTGGCATAGGTCATACCTTCCGGATCAGTGTTGTCGCCATCCAGATCAAAGTTTGCAGTCGAAACACGCACCCCATTCGAGCAGTTGTTATCCGTATCGCTCTCTCCACTGACGCTTTGGACACACGCACCGTAGTAGTATATACCCACGCTTGATGGCGCATTCAAATCAATCGCCTGACCATCCGGCCCTCCCGCATTGAGACTACCTATGGCAGCCGTGCCAACCACTGTATCACTCGTTGTAATCGTCGTGTCGGGCGAGAGGTAGAAACGCAAGGTCGTCGCAGCCGAAGAACCCGCGCCCTGATTGCGAACCACAACACTCAAACCGAAGGCCTCGTCGATACTCGGGCTGCTATTGCTCACCGAAGGCGCCACAACAATTAGATCAGGACTTGGGTCGGCACTCGTGTACCAATGAGCCTTTGCACCTTCGATATCAAGTACATAGAATTGGTTGCCGACATAGATGAGACCCACCGGAGAACTGAAAGCCACATCAAAGTCTGCAGCTGCAACACGCTGACCAGAACTCGTGTACACATAAACCTTTTCATCTGCGGAATCAAGCACATAGAATAGATTGTTGACAAAGGTGAGACCCGACGGAGAACTGTTAGCCAGATTGAAGTCTGCAATCGCATCACGCTGACCAGAACTCGTGTACACATAAACCTTTTCATCTGTGGGATCAAGCACATAGAATTGCTCGTTGATATAGCTGATACCCGATGGATCATCGTTGTTGCCAGCCAGGTCGAAGTCTGCATCCTCAACACGCTGACCAGAACTCGTGTACACATAGACCTTTAGGTCCGAGGGATCGAGCACATAGAATCGGTCATTGGCATAGGTAATACTAAACGGATCACTGTTAACCAGGTCGAAGTCTGCTGCCGCATCGCGCTGACCATCACTCCCATACACATAGACCTTCCCATCATCCACATCGAGCACATAGAATCGGTCGTTGACGTAGGCAATACCTTGCGGAGTGTTGTTGCTATGCAGGTCGAAGTCTCCAGCCGAATCACGCCGCCCGTCACTCCCGTGCCCATAGACCTTATCATTCCAGAAATCAACCACATAGAATCGGTTGTTGGCAAAGGCGATACCCCTCGGATCACCGGTAAACAAGCGGAAGCCTGCATCCTCAACACGCTGACCAGAACTCGTGTACACATAGACCCTATTATCCCCGTCATTAACCACATAGAATCGGTCATTGGCAAAGGTGATACCCATCGGATCGCTGATACCCAGATCAAAGTCTGCACCCGCATCGCGCTGACCGTCACTCCCATATCCATAGACCTTATCATCCCCGTCATTAACCACAAAGAACCGGTCGTTGGCAAAGGCGATACCCCTCGGATCACTGATACCCAAATCGAAGTCTGCACCCGCATCGCGCTGACCGTCACTCCCATATCCATAGACCTTATCATCCGTATCATCAACTACATAGAATCGGTCATTGGCAAAGGTGATACTCTGCGGGGCACCGCTATCCAGACGGAAGTCGGCATTCGCATCACGCTGACCGTCACCCCCGTACCCATAGACCCTTGCACCCTCCTGATCAAGCACATAGAATCGATTATTGACATAGAGGATATCCTGCGGATTGTTGTTGCGGTCCAGATCGAAGGACGTCTCACCACTGCCTTGACCACCTTCCCCGCCATCGCTGACCGTGACACTCACCCCAGCTGAGCAGTTGTTATCCGTATTGCTCTCCCCACTGACGCTCGCCACGCAGGCACCGTAATAGTACGTGCCGGCACTCGATGGCGCATTCAAGTCAATCGACTGACCACTCGTGCTTCCAGCATTGAGACTGTCTATGGCACTCGTGCCAACCTGTGTATCACTCGTTGTGATCGTCGCATCGGTCGAGCTGTAATACGTCAGCGTCGTCTCCGCGGCTTGTCCATTCCCAGCGTTGCGTACCGTCGCATTCAGTGTGAACATCTGCTCAGGCGCCAGCGTGGTATCGCTCACCGAAGGTGCTATAACAATGAGATCAGGGGCACCACCGCCACCATCGCCAGGACCAGATGTGCCAAAGGCACTGACAAAGGCCAAAAAATCGCCAAAACCTATCGTACCATCTCCGTCCAGATCAGCCCGGGCATCATACCTATCATCGCCTTGACTTACTCCAAACAGGCTCGCAAATAACAAAAAATCCGCAAAGTTAACCATCCCATCGCTGTTGAGATCTCCAGGCTGCGTAGTATCATCCTGATTGCCTACGGAACCAGCAGAGACTTGCCCCACGCATAACAGCAACACAAGGACAGTAATAAACAACATTCCTTTGTTCAAAAACATTTGCGACATCCTTTCTCAATTTCTCTGAAGGCTGGGAAAATAAAAAGGTGACATTATAACCAACAAAGATTCCCAGTTTTTATCATGTAAAATCCGTTATGAATTAAATTAGAGAAAGTTGAGATGTCAACAACATACTTATGCGGGTTCTTCTTCGAGCTCAAACACTTTATCCACGGGAAGCCCCACGACCTCGCGCACCTCGCGTTCGATTTTTGCAGACAAATCCGCGTTCTCTTTCAGATGACGCTTGACATTTTCTCGCCCCTGCCCAAGCCGATCATCGCCATAAGAGAACCAGGTACCACTTTTCTTGATAATACCGTGCAATTCGGCCATATCGATCAAACTGCCCTCTCTGGAAATGCCTTCCCCAAACATCAGATCGACTTCACATTCCTTAAAAGGCGGTGCCATCTTGTTTTTCACCACGCGAATCCGAACGCGATTGCCAACGACCTCTTGCCCATCTTTAATAGAGCCAATGCGTCGAATATCTATACGCACCGATGCGTAAAACGGAAGCGCACGGCCACCGGTGGTCGTCTCGGGATTGCCAAACATCACGCCGATCTTCATGCGAATCTGATTGGCAAAGATCACACAGGTTTTAGACTGACTGATTGATCCGACGAGTTTGCGCAGGGCTTGAGACATCAGACGGGCGTGCAAGCCCATGTGAGAATCACCCATATCACCTTCGAGTTCAGCACGCGGCACCAGGGCAGCCACAGAGTCTAAAGCCACGACCTCAAAAGCACCACTACGCACGAGAGTATCTGTAATTTCGAGTGCTTCTTCACCCGTATCGGGCTGGGCGATCAATAAGTTTTCGATATCTACGCCCAGGCGCTCGGCCAATTCTACATTCAATGCGTGTTCTGCATCGACAAAAGCCGCTGCCCCACCGCGCTTTTGTGCCTCGGCAATAATGTGCAAAATCAAAGTCGTTTTGCCCGATCCTTCAGGACCATATATTTCAACCACTCTTCCCTGGGGAACGCCACCAGCACCCAATGCGACATCCAGGCTTAGAGAACCCGTCGGAATAACCTCTGTTACAAGGGGTTGCCCATCTTCGCCTCCCAGGCGCATAATAGCCCCCTGTCCAAATTGCTTTTCGATTTGGGCAATCGCGTTGTCTATTGCTTGCTGTTTGCCATCATTTTGTTGCGTACCTTTAATGTTGTTGCGTTTGGCCATCTGCATCTCTCCTTACAAAAGGTTTGGGATCACGGCGCAGCCCCTCTCGTCTCCTGCACCGCACAATGTGCAACAAGTATAGTGAACATTTGTATATACGTCAAGAAACTATTTAGCGATCTAAAACGGGACATCTCTAATGCGACAAAGGTGCGAATGCCAGCCATAATATCAGAATCAGATGTCCATAAATTCCCACAATCACGTCGTCACCTACAATACCCCACCCACCGGGCAATGCCTCGACCTGTCGAGCGGGCGGTGGCTTAGTAATATCCAGTATTCGAAACACGACAAAGCCAACAATGCCCATCAACACCGACTGCGGAAACAGACTTACCGTCACAAAAAAACCCACAAACTCGTCAATCACCACATATCTGGGATCTTTACCCCAGGCTTTTTCACATGCCCCGGATGTATAAACCCCTACGAAAAATAGCCCCACCAGTAGCCCACCCCACGCCCACGAGTTCAGTGGTGGCAACAGACAATAAATCACCAATGCCACGCCTGACCCGGCTGTGCCCGGGGCAAAACTCGAATAGCCAGAAAAAAAGCCGGTTGCAATCAACCGGACAAAAAATGATGGCTCAGGAGGCCGAAAATCTGTCATAGCAGTTAGCTATTCGCTCGCCTCAAAACGTCTTGCGATTTTCAATTAAATATCGGACGCCTGAAATTACGGCAACGAGGGTCACTACAGCCACCAGGACATTCAAAACCCAATAAGAAATATCGCCCACGAGCACAATTGGTTGGGCAGCCAATTCGGCTTCAACTACCCGCACATTAATAAAGATCAAAATTCCAAAAACAAGCACCAATTGCAGCATTGTTTTCCACTTGGCAAGTTGTGAAGTTACCACGGGCTTGCCGCGCCGAATCGCAAAAATTCGCAATCCCGTAATTACGACATCTCGCACGAGCATCGCTCCGATAAGCCATGCTTCAACCATGCCCAAATGCACAAATGCAATCAATGCCGCAGATACCAGTAACTTATCGGCCAGCGGATCCATAAAGCGACCAAAATTGGTCACTGTGCCATCGCGCCTCGCGATGCGCCCATCGTAGAAATCGGTCAGCGAGGCTACGGTAAATACGAGTAGTGCGAGGATTTTGAAATACCAGTTGGCAGCAAAAATCAACAGCAAAAACACAGGCGTAAGCAACAGACGCGACACTGTTAAGACATTGGGCACTGTCCACAACCGATTTGGGGTATGCGGCTCAGGCATTGTCATGCGATTAGACTCTATGGTATTTACCTGGGGCATTTAATACTCCCGACGGCCTTCCAGCGCACGTGACAATGTCACTTGATCGGCCAGGGCGAGATCACTGCCCACTGGCAACCCGCGCGCAATTTGTGTGACAGATACTTCAAACGGAGTCAAACATTGAGACAAATATTGTGCTGTGGCATCGCCCTCTACCGTCGGGCCGTTGGCGAGAATCACTTCCCGAATTTCCCCCTGGCGCAAGCGGTGGAGCAACTGGGAAATATTCAAGTCTTCTGGACCAATACCATCCAGAGGCGAAATTCGCCCGTCCAGTACGTGATAAAGCCCCCGATAAAGTCCGGTGCGCTCAAATGCCAAAAGATCGCCGATAAAATCAATTACCATCACACTGGAACGATCTCGACGCATATCGCTGCACACAGAACACGGCTCAACCTCAGTCAAATTAAAACAAATTGAGCACCGCCTCACCCGGGTCTTGACATCCACCATCAAATCGGCGAGTTCGCGCACCTCATCCGTATCCCATGTCAACATCTCCAGCGCGAGACGGCGTGCTGTTTTAGCACCGATCCCTGGCAACCGATTCAAAGCGACAATCAATTTTTCAATGGCTTCTGATGCCATGGAAAACTCCAAAAACTATCGTGCGAGGACTTCGCGTTTCCAATCTCAGAACCCCGGCATATTCATGCCGGGCGGAATAAGGCCCGCTGTGGCTTTCTGCATTTCTGCCTCGGCCATGTCCGCAGCTTTTTGACGCGCCTGCTGAACCGCTGCCAGCACCAGGTCTTCCAACATTTCCACATCTTCGGGATCGACGACTTCGGGATCAATTTTTATCGACAAAATATCTTGATGACCACTGGCCCTTACTGTCACCATACCCCCACCCGAAGTTGCCTCTACCTCTTTTGCACCCAGTTCATCTTGCACTCTCGACAGCTTGGCCTGCAACTTTTGAGCCTGCTTCATCATTGCGCCCATACCTTTTGCCATACTCTATCTCCTTAAAAAGCAATGTTCCCAACGCAGCAATCCCTACCTGATTACTTCCCCACTAAACACCTGCATCACCATCTGCACGCGCTCATCTTCTTCTGCACCCATCTCCTCAACTATTTGCTCTTTATTATCATCGTAAACAACCTTACATGAGATGGTGACTGTACCTCCAAAAACACCGCGCGCAACTTCTTCAACCAGAGCGCGGCTGCGCCGCACCTGATTGGCGTGAAATTCGTGGCTCTGCTTGTGAAAGGACACCATTAAAAGTCGCCCATCCATTGATTGCGGGCGGCCTTCGGCCAAAAATGTGCCCACCGATATGCTCTTGCTCTTCACTGCCTGTACCAGTTCTGCCCACTTATCTTTTATAATAGAAAAATCTGGCGGCTCTTCTGAAGACACATCTGACATTGGAGGTATTTCTTCTTCTGGCTGTTTCACCAGAGGATGACCGTTGCCCTGCGGTTGCGGAGGTGAAGATTTGGGATCGGCTTTTGGCGGCAGTAACTTATCTACCCTGGCACGCGGGCCAGATCCAGATGATGTCGCTTTTTGTGCAGATTGGGGCCTGGGCAATGGCCGCCGCGTTTCAGTAGCCGTTCCCTGGCTTTTTAACCCCCGTTCGAGTTGTTCTAATCGACTAATCAAAACCTGCAAATCTACACTTGACGTCATCTGTACCAGCTTCATAACCGTCAATTCAAGCCAAAATCGCGGCTCGGTCACCCGACTAATCTGCGTTTCCAATTCCCCCACGGCATTGAGCATGCGCACGAGATCTGCCTCTTCAAATTGCTCGGCAACCTCTGCATACTGCACGCGGTCAGCTTCTGGTTCATCCGTTAAATCTCCTGCGGCACAAGCAACGAGCAAATGTCGAAAATGCGCCATCAGCCCCGCCACAAATTCACCCAGGTCACTGCCTTCGCGTGCCAGTTCGTCAACAATCCCCAATGCGCGGGCACCATCCCGCTCCACAATGGCCTGCGTCAGGTCAAAATACACATCCCGAGGAATCAAACCCAGTAAATTTTGTACCGCATCTTCCGTAATACCAGCATCTGAAAATGCAATGACCTGATCCAACAAACTCAGTGCATCGCGCATGCCCCCATCGGCTTTTCGCGCGATCAAAAACAGCGCCGTTTCTTCCGCTGTTACGCCTTCTTCATCCACAGCCCTTTTGAGCTCTTCCACAATTGCCGTGGGTGGAATGCGCCGGAAATTGTAGCGCTGACACCGGGATAAAATGGTCTCGGGTACTTTGTGGGCTTCAGTAGTTGCAAATACAAAAACAACATGCGCTGGCGGTTCTTCGAGCGTTTTGAGCAAGGCATTAAAAGCCTCGGTAGTAAGCATGTGTACTTCATCGATAATATAAACCTTGCGCTTGCCTTGCGAAGCCGCATACCCCACCTCTTCCCGCAATTGCCTGATTTCATCAATCCCGCGATTCGAAGCCCCGTCAATCTCCAGCACATCCATGCTGTTGCCCTGACGGATGGCAACACACGAAGCACACTCTCCACACGGTTCAGCCGTTGGCCCCTGCTCGCAATTGAGTGCCATGGCGAGCAATCGCGCCGTCGTGGTCTTACCCGTTCCTCTCGGCCCGGAAAACAGGTACGATTGCGCCACCCGCTCCAGCCGAATGGCGTTTTGCAATGTGGTGGTCACATGGCTTTGTGCAACCACTGTTTCAAATGCCTGTGGCCTTCGCTTTCGGGCCATTACCGTGTAAGACATAAGAACTCCAAAAGGGGCCTTTCCAACCCCAGCCCCCAACCTGAAAAAAGGTCGTGCACCGCGCTTCGAGCCGCTATCCCAGGGCGTTCAATGAGCGCTCGCTCCTGCCAGGTGCCCCTGCGGCACACGCACCGATTTGCTTACCGCTGCTACCTTCCGGTCCTGACGGGGTTCGGCATAGGCACGTTGCGCAGGACCTGACGATCTACGCTGCCTACTCATTGACCGCGATCCAAAATACCGGTTCTCAGACGTGGAATTCGACCCCGCTATAGCGGATTGCGGGCTACAGGGCACCGCTATCTCCCCGTCTAGCACGACCTGAAAACAGTGAGATACAAGAGGAATCTCACCTCTCGCCTCTTAAACAATATATTTTGGTGGAGCTGATGGGAGTCGAACCCACGACCTCTAGAGTGCGATTCTAGCGCTCTCCCAACTGAGCTACAGCCCCACCTAAACGGCTTCAACCACGATGTTGCGTACTCCCGAAACAGATTTGAGCACCGTGGCATCGCCCAGCACCCGTCCAATAATATTGACGGGACTTGCGGGACGAATTTCATCTCCATGACTGGCCGGGGTCTGACCGTAAAAAATGCAAAATGCATGACCCGGCGGCCAATATCCGAGGTCGTTCAACGCCACAGTTTCACATGCATCTTCGGGACCCGCTTGAACGGGAATTGAAAAATAAATCTCATCGCCCCACGTATTAAACGAACAATCCAGCGGCAAAACCTCGCGAATTTTGTCCGCTGTTTGCGAATCGTTCAACTCGGCGTCGAGTTCAATATCGCCAACTGTAATGCGAATGGGATGCGGCATAACAACCTCGTGATATTTTTGGCGGAGAGGGAGGGATTCGAACCCTCGGTATCCGTAAGGATACACATGATTTCCAGTCATGCCTGTTCGGCCACTCCAGCACCTCTCCTATATAGCTGTAAGCGATCAGCTATCAGCTTTCTCACACATACACCTGTGTGCTTATTTTTGGCGGAGAGGGTGGGATTCGAACCCACGGTACCCGTGAGGGTACACCGGTTTTCGAGACCGGCCTGTTCGACCACTCCAGCACCTCTCCACTATTTATTTCTTCCGCAAAGTTTGAAAAAACGCCCGCAACACCTGACCACACGCATCTTCTAAAACGCCTCGGCGCACACATAGGCGGTGATTCAGACGTGTATCTTCCACAATATTTCTCAGGGATCCACAAGCCCCGGTTTTGGGATCACAAGCCCCAAAAACCAACCGGGACAATCGGGCAAGCACCATAGCACCTGCACACATCGCACAGGGTTCCAGCGTTGCGTAAAGCGTGCAGTTATTTAGCCACCGAACGCCCAACTTTTTTGTTGCCTGCCCAATAACGAGCATTTCGGCATGCGCGGTGGGATCATTTCGCTGGACAATGCGATTGTGATCTCGTGCGATTACCTCGCCATTGTGCATCACAACAGCGCCAATAGGCACTTCCTGTTCGCTTGCCGCCACGCGGGCTTCTTCGAGCGCAAAATTCATGCCTGTCAGGTCATCATCCAGCACGGATACTCCGCAAAAACAACACTGGTCATAGAGGAAAAAATATACGGGTTTCCCCACACAGAGTCAACCATCAACATCAGGGCATCCAGATATTCCACTCGCCGTGTTTTTCCCAGATGCGACATGCGTCACAAGCACACATCCAGCGGAGGGCAAAACGCGGTTTATTGCTTGTATTGAGAGATCCGCAGTGTACTAACAAATAATGAAAAAACATGACATCGCCTCGGGACGGCCTCAACTCAATCGGCTCTCCCAGACCGAACCTTTGTTGCGGCTTCGCAAAATCCGACAGCATTCGAAACCGATCGGGATCCTGCACTGCCATCTCGCTGAACTTCCGATGCGACCCTGGCCAGACCGCGGTCCCACCACCTTGCGCAACACCAGAATCGAGATAAGTCAGAGAGGAAACCCGGAATGACCCTGGAAAAACATCAAAAGGTCGATGTCCACCATCGACATGCCCACTGAGATAATTCCAGCCTTTCGAAACCGGAAATACACTGCGTGCCCACACTGCCTCGGGTTGTGGTTTCTGACAGTGAAATGCACCTGCATTCTCCCGAACCAATTGGCTCTGCGCCTCGTAAAACGCGGGCGTACAACAAGCCAGCAACGCGGGATCACGAACCCCAAAATGTTCAATCACTCCCTGGCGGGCGATTGTATTCACCCCATCTGTTTCGTCTGGCAAAGGAGACCACGAAGCCGGATCATCCCGATCCATCCCGAGCACAGACCACATCGCAGCTTCTGCATTGGCAATTGTCTCTTCTGGAATCAATCCCGACACCAGCACATACCCATCCCGGTCATACTGCGCCAGTTGCTCCTGTGAAAGCATAGACACCCCCTGCTGAGAAAGACATTCAACTCAATCCTCATTCCCACCTTCCACCTCACCAATTTCTCGAACACGCGCGGCATATTGACCGCCTTCAAACGGGGTACTCAACCACGTCGCAACAATCTCTTTCGCCACGGTATCACCCACCACGCCCACACCGAGACACAAAATATTGGCATCCACATGGGCGCGGGCAAATTTGGCCGACGTCACATCGTGACACGAAACAGCGCGAATTCCCTTTACCTTATTCGCAACGAGAGCAGCCCCAGTACCTCCCCCATCAACCACAATACCCGTCATCAATTTTTTTTCCAGAACAACGTCAGCCACCGTCTTTGCCACACCGACATAAGACGCCTCTTGCGGGCTATGCACACCACAATCCATCACCTCTCGCCCGGCATCTTGCAACATAAGTACAATCTGTTTCTTAAGTTCAAATCCCTTGTGGTCCGCACCAATAGCTAATACACTCGATTTCTGCGGCTCTTGAATCACGGCCTCATCATCAGCCACGACCACCAGACGCACCTTCTGCTGCCGTATCAAATCCCGCGCCAACGGCGTCACAATCACATTGGGCGTCACATAAACCGCATCG
The DNA here is from genome assembly GCA_965205975.1 of Candidatus Latescibacterota bacterium. GTDB lineage: Bacteria > Latescibacterota > UBA2968 > UBA2968 > UBA2968 > VXRD01. The sequence continues at coordinate 564,500 of OZ242195.1, read as the reverse complement.
CCACCGCGACTTATCGCAGATTTAACCAGATCCTCCGTCACCAAACTCACCGGCGGGTCAATCGGTGCAGATACCGCGCCCCCCTCCAACGCCTTCAACCGCCGCACAACTTCGGCAACAATCCGCTGTATCAATTTTTCATCTGACATAGGCAAGAGGCTGGGGACTGGTAGGTTGGATGGTTGGGCTAACCTTTGGAAACATAGATGTTCACCAAAAGGATGTCAAGGAGAATGCCCTGATATCCAGACGCTGCAAAGTCAACGGGTCAAAAATTGCGCTTGACACTACTATTCACTTCCAGTAGATTTCATCGCTATTGGAAATATGACGTTCCGGCGTAGCTCAGCTGGCAGAGCAAGTGGCTGTTAACCACTGGGTCGTAGGTTCGAGTCCTACCGCCGGAGCCAGATGTGCCGTCTCGCTGAACCTTTGGCCTATCCGCTTTGCTACTGGGGTCAAATAAGGCGAGTTGAATCCCATCAGGGGTATAGATCAGGTAGTTGATATGCAGCCTTAAGAGGTCTTTTCTTTCCTTTGGTGTGGCTTCATTATATAATTCCTCAAAGGTCGTGAGTTTTTGCTCCCACAAAGCAATACTTACGGCCTTTTGTTTTGCCATTATCTCACTTCATCAATATGATCTGTCAACCATTCGATCAGTTTATCACGAGAAACATCCCCTGAAGCAAGTTCTAAAATGACCTGTTCCTGATCATCTACGGGAGCATAAATTTCATACCCATTCAGAATTAGCATGACTTCCATAGCGGCATGCCCTACTCGCTTGTTTCCATCAATGAACGGGTGATTTTGAACCAGAGAAAAACACAATGCGGCTGCTTTTTCAATCAGAGTCGGGTAAAGATCACGACCTCCAAACGTCATACGGGGCTGGGCGATGGCTGATTCCAATCCGCCGAGGTCACGCAACCCCGTCGATCCGCCACTTTCTTCAATAATACGCCGATGAAGTTCTAACACTTCACTCAGACTGATATAACGCATCAACTCAACCTTCGATAGAGTTCCCGATTCTTCTTTAGAACATGCTCCGCAGCGTGCTCAAAATCTGCATCCGAATGTAAAAGGTCGATTAATGCTGCCTTAGCCAATTTCTCCACAGGAACATTCAGTCGCTTAGCGGTCGCCTGTAGGCGTTTGACCTCATTTTCAGATAAATTCACTGAAAATTTCACGTTCTGCCTCCAGTCAAAAATTTGTTGCTCCACCTATCCAAAGGTCAAAGTCTATCAACATGGACTTGACCCGATTTGATGTATAACATTTCAATTACCCATCACCTATGAAAAACTGATGGCACAGGATGATTGAGGTGAACCTTCTAAATTATACACTAAAAACGGGGTAAATCCAAACGGGGTAAATCCAACCCAACACGAGAGTGGAGTTACCCCGTTTCTACGGACAGATTCCGCTATTCATCCCGCTACTTTTACACGACCTCTTGTTGCCTTTCCACTGGTACAAAATTAATCTCGACCCTTTGATTCAATGCGATCGCGATTCTTTGAAGCATCGTCCGCGATATTGCTTGATCATCGTCAAGCAGACCTCTCAGGGAATTGCACAGCCTGTTCCATAGCATCGATTTCTTCATCTGTCAGATGATCAAAGTGGCTTGCGCGTTTTCGTGTTGTTACTCCGGCTCAAGTTGAAAAATCTGAATTCTTAACAGATTCCCAGGCATCGAGAATTTGCCTGTATTCCTGTTGAATGGTCTCCTGCTCAAAACCACAAAACGTCATTTCCCAAAGACAGTGGATCAGAATATCCACCTCGTCTAACTGCTGCAATGTTTCAGGATCAATCTCCATTCCAAGCCACTCCTCCCAGGGGCAAAATTCAATAGCCCAGGGAACCTCGTCTTCTCCTGCCAATCCTGGCATTCTGCTGTTTTCATCCTGATCTTTCCAGCGTGTGCCGTCAAGACCAGATACATCTCCCCAGATACGACCGTCGTCACCGACCTTTTCAGTGACACTCAGTCGCATAGAAGTTTCTACAGGGGTCAGCAAGATCAGGCGTTCATACACATCTGCATATGCGTCTATGCAATCTGCTTCATCGGGATAGGTTTCCAAAAATCGATATTTTACACCTGGCCACGTATGGCGATTGATCAGATCCTTAAATGTCATATGATGTTCCGATTTACCATCTCGTATTCCGAATTCAGTAAAGATAGATACACTCGGAGGCTTCAGTGTATCTTCACACGATGGAAACCACCAGGTTCAAATCTTCTTTTCGAAGCATATCCTGTAAAGCAAGCTGAACCCAGAAGCTTTCTGGTTCGTCAAGTTTCCTGGCGATTTTCGCCGCCCTGCTGGGGCTTGGAATCCTTCTTTATTGCCATTCTGGTGGTCTGTGAAAAGTGCCATTCGCATCAGTCAATGTATTAGGCAGTTGACTAAGTGAGAGAACACCAGGTCTAATTTGACGTATAAACGAGGCATATTTTAGAAGTGTTTGTGATTTTCGGAGTTTATATCGAGTGCCAGTACGCGGATCAATCGCACCCGCAGGGAATACAACACCTACTTTCAAGTTTATATCTTGAGTCACAATGCGGATAGCCTCCCCTAAGTCAGAGTCGTTTGATACCACAATAGCAACCTCATAATCCTTGTTATGAGCATCGTTTAATAGGTGAACAGCAAGGTTGACATCTGATCCTTTTTCTTCCGTTCTCCAAACTTCCGCAGTATTTGGTCCTTTGGAGGAAGGCGTCACCAGTGGCATTCTGACTTTGCTGGTCAAAAAGTGACCTTCAATAATCTCAATGTTCGAAAAAGTACGTAAAGCCCGTAGATAGATTTGTTGGCGCGTTGATTGTCCGGGATCATTGGGACGCGAACTCACAATCGAAGTGAAATACTTGATTTTGCAAATGGTATTTTGGGGACACATTTTTTTAACTAATGCATCTATATCCAGCCATTTATACTGCGTTCCTCGCACGGCTCTGTAATATAGATTAAGACCGTCAATATAGACATTCGTTTGCATTAAAACTCCAAAAATGCAGAAGCCGTATAGAACTCTATACGGCTTCGCGCCCTGCTCCCGAAGCAACAGGGGTGGTTAATTATTTACAAATTCAACCCGGACCCACTAACAAGTCCGGGGGCTTCAGCACTGAATGTCTGAAGGGGCAATGCTCAAAATATATAGGAATGTAAAAATAGTGTCAATTATTTTTGATACTTTAGTATGTGTGGAGTTACCCTGGTCAGTTTCCATTGCCTATCGCACATCAGGGCCTGCAGCACGTAGCCGGATGACAACCTGATCCAATATATTTTCATCAGCCAGTATTCTCATCTATCGTTTGCCATCCATAATCGTGTCAATATCCGCCCAGGTCACATTGGACAGCTTTGCACCAGTGGCGGCGTACTCCCGACAGGCCTGGATATCTTTCAGGGTAATGTGCGAATACCTGCGAATGATATCGGCTTCGCTGCGCCCCCCGTCCAGCAATTCCATGATCAGTTCCACTGAAATCCGAGTGCCTTTTATTGTTGGTTTCCCGGCCAGTATCAACGGGTCAGTGACAATGCGATCCTGCCAGGTTGGATTCTTATTTTTCATAGCGCGTCTCCTCTTTTAGCCGTGTATCAACTTCAAGGTTTGCCGTTCAACAGTGGTTTGTAATGCGCTGATCCTGATGACGCAAACTTTCGGTCTTAAATCCATGCAGCTTGGTAAAATCAAGTGGATCAATAAATTCAAACGCGCCCATGAATGACTCTAAGAGTTTTTTAGCCACATTGCGCGTCAAATTGCTTTTTACCACGATGCGGAACATGGATGTCTGTCCCGCTTGATCGTAAAATAAGGGCAAAGTCTCTCCGCTCAAGGGATGCTCGTATTGCATTCTATAGCCACTTACATACCAACGGTATTGAGACAAAACATGCTGTAAGTCAATATCGTCGTAGCTGATATCGCAGTCTGGATTCAGTCTGGCTGTGATAACAGGTAAACATTCTGTATCCCCATTGTCGAGAATCGTGAACCTCGGCTTCCCGCGGTATGTCATGGCTTTGAGACCATCGCGCAAGAATTTTGCATTTTGCATCAGGTTGTCGCAACATTGTTGGTATCCACTCAAACCTTGCCTAATCAGTTGGTAATACTGGACGTAAACCCCACTGGCGGGTCTGGAGAAATTGAGGGTATAGGAATCCGCATTGCCACCGAGATAGGTCACTGAAATTGCGACATGCTCGCTCAGGTCTTTGCGTTGCCGCCACACGATCCAACCCGTGCCGCAACACGATTCTCCGTATTTGTGACCGCTGGTAGATATGGACAACACATTATTCAGGCGAAAATCCCACGGACGCAGGTTTGGCTGAAATGGCGCAATAAACCCACCAGATGCAGCATCTACGTGGATGCCGACCTGATATCCCCTAACTGCGTTGACTTCTTCGACCACCTCATTGACTTGTTCGATGGGATCGTAGTGACCACTGTAGTGATTCCCCATAATACACACCACACCCATCGTATGCTCGTCAATCGCTTCGCGCACTTTTTCTGGATCCAGGGTAAAGGTATCTACGGATGGCTGAATGAGGCGTGGCTCAATATCCATATACTTGAACAGTTTTTCCCAGGCAGCTTGAAAGCAAGTGGAAATAACAAGGTTGGGTCTGGTGCCCAGCACATCGTTGTCCGTTAAGTTTTTGCGCTTCGCATACCAGGCTCGCCAGCGGAATTTGAGGGCGAGTCCTGCCAACAAACACGCTTCAGTTGAACCAACGGTACCAGCGCCTGCATACACGCCATAGTCATCAAAATCGTCCGGTTTTGGGCAATGCCACAAGTTGGCAATCATATTGACAACAGTATCGTGCAATTTGTACGAATTGGGATAGACTGTCTGGTCTGCCATATTGACATGGAGACCGAGCAAGGCGATATCTCGTTCTTCTTTTTCTAAAAAGACATTGACATAAGATGATGTGTTAAACCGATAGTCGAAATCGAGTCCATTGACACTCTCAATAATGATCTGCGCTGCTTCTGGAGTAATGCCGTGTTGCGGAATATGTGTGACATCCAACCAATTTTTTTGTGCCGCATCCGAATAGTAGTAATTCTGAGAAAGCTGGTCACGCGACTTGAGCGCTTTGACCTGTGTACGCAGACGATCAATTTCTTGCTGCATAAGTTCGGTCTCGGACATATTGCCTCCTAAGAAGTGGATTGCAGATATTGGAGTTATCCCGTTAGAAAACCAGCGACACCCCGACTGCCAATCCCCAATTATGTGATATATCAAACTCACTATCAGAGTCTTTCTCCGTCTCAAGGCTGATGACCCCACCCAAAGTGCAGTTTAAGCCTACACTACCTACCTCGGGCCCCAATGTCACGCCCACAACGAGGTCATCAAACGGTTGACTCCCCAACTGGAATCCTACGGACACATATGGCCTTGGTATGCGCCATTGCTTATATAGCCAACCGGACCACGGCTGGAGATTCACGAAGGTAAATGGCGACGGAACAAGTCGCCATTCTGGATGGTCATCCCTAAACGTGGACGCCTGTTGGTTCGGTTTCGCGGCGTTTGTGATCACGAAACCGTGCGACACGGTGTATCGAGATGGAGGAATTCCAATTTGAAATGACCACGGCCCTGACGAGGCCATGACTCTACCATTCGAGCTCTCTTTTTTATTAAAAGTCACTATAAGGTAGCCGCCCGCCACCAGGTTGTCTTTCACCGGCAACAACAGTAAACAGGTTTTGCTATTAACTTTGGATACAGTAGGCTGCCTCGGACTCAGTTCTGCTTTTTGGGATTTGGACGTAGTTAATTTTGTCAGATTTTCCAGGATTATCTTCAGTATGTTGATGTTCTTGGACTTGCCCATTACGGCGTACTGAATATCCGCAGCCTTAGTGTCACATCGTCCCGTAGAGTCGCATTGCCATTTCATGATTAATATCACGTTGTCAGTTGGCTTAATCTCAAATGGATGTTTCTTCAGTCCCCTGCTCGCGTTATTATTGTCAGAGTTGCTCTTGACGCATTTGTAGTTCTCAAGTTTGGTGTTGATCATAATCTGGGGATAACAGCCTGTCTGTTCCTTTCTGAAGTCGTATATAATCTCCACCACACGGTTTTCCGCCGCTTCCAACCCCGAGTCCCTACAAAGGGCCAGAAAGATGCCTCCGACTGTCAACCACCAAAATTTCATATCCGTCATCCTTGTATTTGAATCGGGCTTTGTATTGTACTCGAGGCGAGATGCATCTGATTGGGAAGGTGAGACTTTTCATCGGTTTGTACTCTTTAAGCAAGAGCTGTCTCGAATGCTATCAGATTGCGGCTCTCGCGGCTGAACTCTACCCCAATCATAAAAATCGGCTGATCCAGGTCGCGGTATTTGTCCGCATAGCCCTTTGCCTGCAATTGCGCCATTGCAGACCCTTCCGGTGCCAATTCCACCACTTTGAACTCGAACAGATACACAGTGTCGTTGAAACGAACCGCCATGTCCAGACGCCCATCGCTGCCACTGTCTTCTACAACGATGTCGAATCCCACCGATGCGAAGTAGGAGTAGAACACGCTGGCGTAATAGCCTTCGTAGTTCGCTATGTCATTGTTTGTGTGCCACTGATAGGGAATGCTGGCGAAGAATGCCTTGAACAGGCTTTCCAGGCCAGCGAAGTCATTGACCAGTAGCAGGTCGTACAAACGGGCGCTATGCTCTGCTTGCTGCGTCGGGCGCCCGGTCAAGTGGTTTAGTAAGTTTTCGTTCAGGCTCTGGCGCACTTCCTGGTTAGGGTAGCTCAGACGGTAGTAGGTCCTGCTGCCTCGCGGTTCGGTTTGGATAATCGTGAGATAGCCGGTCTGGAACAGCAGTGCTTCGGTGGCAATATGGTCAACATCGAAGGCAGACAACAGTTCGTCGCTGCCCAGCATGTCGTCCAGAGCCAGCGTACCGACTCCGCGCGAGATCAGGGTCTCGACCAAGAACGTCGGGGTGCCGGTCTCGAACCAGTAGGCACCAAACTGGCGCTTATCGAAGAGCAGGAGGATGTTGAATGGGTTATAAACCTCCTCTCCCAGCCAGCTATAGCCGTTGTACCAGCGGCGTATCTCATCCCGATCCAGACCGGGTAGCTCTGGTGCGAATATCGCGTCCAGATCTGCATCCGTGTAGCCACAGATGGCTGAGTAGCGTGCATCCAGCGTGATGTCCTTGAGATTGTTGAGACCAGAGAACAAGCTAACCTTGGAGAACTTGCTAACGCCTGTGAGAAAGGTGAACTTGACGTGGGCGTCATTAGACTTGATTGTTGAATATAGACCGTGTAAAAAGTCGCGATTGGCGCGAGCGACCTCTGGCACCTCAAGTGCGTCCAGAATCGGCTTGTCGTATTCATCAACCAGAACGACAACGCGTTGCCCAACCTGCCGGTGCAAGACCCGGATTAGATCGCCAAAGCACTCCGGTGCCGTATCGTAATGCGGCGCAATACCGGCATCTTCTGCTATGGTGTGAAGTTGCGTCATCACATTTGCCTGCACGTAACCCGGCTCTTTGAAATTGCCGCTGCCAAAGTCGAGTCGCAGAACGGGATAGCGAACAGACCAGTCCCAGTGGTCGTGAATGTACAGCCCTTCGAACAGTGGTTCATTGCCCTCAAACAGTTCCTTCAGTGTGTCCAGAAATAGGCTTTTGCCGAACCGACGTGGACGCGATAGAAAGTAGTGCTTACCCTCGTCCATCAGTCGCTGAATGAGGGCCGTTTTATCGACATAGTAGTAGTTCTCCTCTCGTATCTCGCGAAAGGTCTGAATGCCGATAGGCAACTTGCGTCTGTCTGATATGCCCATCTCTCATCTCCAGATTGTGATGTCAGCACGGTCGCCCTGCTCGATACAATATTATACCGCTTTCGCTATCTATTTGGAAGTCAAAACTTTTCGTTTTTCTGTGCCTACATCTACCAGGCGGATCCGGATACGTGCGCTGAGGACAATGAGGTTGTTATCGAGGTGGCAGGCATATGAGGTGCGCCCTATTAGTTGAACCGGTATAAAGGCTGTGACATTGGGTATCAGCGTGGTATTTTCTCACCAACAGGAGGAGCTACCATTAGCGATCATCATGGCAAGTTTGTATTGATCCATAAAAGTCAATGATTTATTATGAATCAAATCGGGATGCTTATTTTGCGGCCCTTAGACGGAAGTATATAGAAGGAGCATTCTTTATAGGAGAATGTATCCGCCCAGAAGAAGAGACGCCTATTATATTCCATTCACGCCTATCGTAACTAAAGGAGAATATTTTGTCTCAATACGATCTCCCTCAATTTGTGTTGACAATCCCCTACAACAGAGTGGTCAGAATTTTAGATTTTGGTGGTGTTTAGCCATAGCACATCCCGGAAAAATGATTATTAAATGAGAGTTATAGTTATTTTTTGGCAAATAGCAAGAAAAACAATTATAAAAAACAATCGAAAAAATGCCGTGAGATTTCTTCTCGCGGCATTTTCTAATTTGAACAGATTATTTGTGGAAAGTTCGAGTCCTATCTGATCTCCATTTGTTACTCCGGCTCAAGTTGAAAAATCTGAATTCTTAACAGATTTCCAGGCGATGCACGATGCTGTTGATTGATCGCATGCACGGACACACGCCCCCAGGTTTCGGAGCCGTCACGGTCCATTTCCAACGCCGCCCACATCGCGTCTTCAGCCTTGCGAACCACCTGCTCGGGAATCAAACCCGACGCCAGCAGATATCCTGCTTCGCGAAAGTGCTTCTTCTGTTCATCTGTCATTACGCCCATATATCACTCCCAGCAATCAGAATTCCAACACCTTCTTCCGCTTACCCTTACTAATGGTGACGATACCACTATTGTAGCCAGCATTGAGAAAAGGGCTTTCAAAGACCTTCTTCGGGGCGTAGTTCACTGGCTTGCTGTTAATGCTGGGCGTTTTCTCAAAGCTGGTGTCGAAGGTCAACAGGTCGCTGTAGATCGTGGTGTATCTAAGAATGGCACCATCCATGCTCATCTCACAACCTTTTACCTTCGCTTTGAACGTGTCGAAGCTATCGAGATCGCTCTTGGCCATAACCTCGAGAATGACGGGGGCGTATTCGCCCTTAAGCGCCATGATCCTTCCGGGAGGCGTCTTACGTGTACTGCCATCCTCAGCCTTGACGGTGTATGAGCCCTCCTTCCACGTGAAGCCACCATCGGACACGCGAATCGCTGCCCATGCGCCTTCTGCTTCCACAAATACCACACCATCTTCCTCAACGGGTGCGCTCAAGCCTTTTTCCGACATCCAGACATTCATCTCGGCGCCACCCTTGTGGTACTTGAGCTTCTGTGTGATCAGGCTACCCTTGCTTTGGACGGACCACTGAGCATTGAGAACGACCCTGTTGTCCTCGGGACGCACAAGAGGAACGATGCGGGCATCGTCTTCGCCAGCAAAGATCACACCCTGCCAACGATTCTGTGCGCTGATTGCGACCCAATCGGACAGCGGTCGCGCCTCGGTCATTGGGGTACCCAAGATGAAGGCAGGGTCACAGAAACTGTAGCGCAGAATGCCACCACCGTCGGTTCGCAATTGATTCGGCGCTTTGCTCGCAACTGCCACCATGGGAAACGAATGGCCTTGTTTCCCGAGACCCTGTGTACGCTGTCGCACTTCGTAGCGGCCGCGTCCCTTTACGTCGGACGCGATATCTGCCACTACGGTCGGGGGGCGGTAAGCGCTGAGTGCGGCGTTGACGTCCTGACCATTGACCGCTGGTTGCTTGCCGATGGCGAAGTAGAACCAGGCCAACGGAGCGTTTCCGTGATCTCGGTTCTGGTAGAACGCTTTCTCCCCCTTTCTGCGTGACCCGCCGCCACCCATATGCCCACCAATCTGCTCTTGCGCCCAGTAAGCAAAGTAGAGATCGAGGAACATCCCGGCCGAGCGCTGTACTGGTGGATCACCGAAGTCGTAGAAGTTATAGAATCCTCTGATCAGCGTGGCGTTATATCCATCGCTCATCATTTCGATACACAGGCTCTTGCGGGCCCGTTCACGGCAGTAAGCGATGAAGTACTCGTTCCAGGCGCGGTAGTGATCCTCGGCCGTGGCGCCGTCATCAAACTTGAGGTTCCTATATTCGGGCAGATTCCTGGCGAGCTTGGAGAAGTGCCAATTCACTGTGAAGTCCATGGCATGATGGTTCTCGGACCCGTAAATGTGCCAGGTCTGCGAGTCCTTGACCTTCGCCTTGCTTAGCCACGAGCACATTTTGGCATAGAGCCAGACCGGTTTGAGCGCGAGGGCCTCGGTCTCTTTGGTGATGCGGCCAGGATGCTCCGTCCCGTTGGTGCCGTACATCTCAAGCAGTCGCATCACGATCTCCGCATGCCAGTGGAAGCTGTCGCGGTCATTGATGTCCTTTGGGTTATCGAGGTAGTGCTGGGCATTTTCGGCCAGTGCAGCATTTGCCTCATCCAGCATCTCCCCTAGATACAGGCAGCGCGCGGCAAACGCCATGATGGAATAGGAGTAGGCTCGGACGTAGTTACCGCGCCCCGGGCCGAGAGGTTTCTGCTTCTTGGCGCGCACCAGGGAGGTGCCCGATTCTGCGCGAAACATTGCATCCACCCGTTTCTCAAATCCAGCCAGGATGGCTTCCGGGGTTTGCTTCTTCATCGACACAACTCCTTTCTCTACAGTGAATCAATGAAAAATGCCGTGAGATTTTTTTTCACGGCATTTTTCTATTTTCCCTATCATTTGGCCAAAAAGTTCTAGCTGGCACTCAGCATTGCCCAGGTCTCGTCCGTCAGCCGGATGTGCGGCGGCGACATGCCCGGCAGCAACACACTCGGGTCGCTCTCCACACACGCCTGCGGATGGAGCTTTGTCAGCGCCGGGTTCGAGGAGTAGTCTTTGTCCTCCCGGGGATCGTTAAACCAGCACGGCGAGAACTCCAGGATCCGTTTCTGACGCTCAGTCAGTTCGGGGTCGTTGGTGTCGTACCCGGCGTCGCCGTGGTGCATGCCGAAAGGAACATACTTGTAGAAGAGGGTGCGGCGCTCCCCGCTCCCTGCCCATGGAATCGTACCGTGTTTGAGCTTCTCAGTGAACAAAATGCAATCTCCAGCCTTCGCCTCGACGCGGTGTACCGGCACATCGTCATCCCAGTTCGGCAGCTGCGACGTCCATTTCGTATCACACCAGTTCCGCCGCCAGTCGCCGTCGATGTCCATCAGCTTCTGCTCATTGGCCGGCTTGTGTGTGCCAACAACACACCCGAAGCCCCCGTCATCTGGTCCGACTGTCTTGAGCTCATACACACACGTGATATGAAAGCTGCCCGGGCCGCCGTGGAGCGTCCCGCCTATGTCCGCGCCGTCTGTCGGTTTCCGGCCGGGCTTGTAATGTATATTGTCGTGATCTAACCGGAACAAGGGGCGAAGCTCTTCCGGCATATGTGCTGGGGCATGGCCCCACGCTGGGTCGCCGAGAATCTCTTCAAGGATGGGCAGCATGATCTCGTTGTCGATCAGGTCCCGGTAGGCCTTGCTCCAGAGCCTTCTCCCTACGTAGGTGTTGCCGTGCCGATCAGTTGTCTGGCGTGTGCCGCGCCCCCGGATACTTTTGCGCTTCTGTGCGTCGGTGCCGTCCGTGGACTGCGTCTCCTCCCGCTCGTGGATATGCTGATCATAGACTTGATTGAGCTCGTCCAACTGCTGTTGATTGAGCACATCGGGCACGACGACATAGCCTTGTCGTGCGAACGTTTCACGCATCGCGTCGTCCATCTTCTAATCTCCTCTACGTGTAGGAACTACAAGGGACATTTCTTGCGCATAGATGGCTGGTAAGAAGGCGTTTTCGGCAGTCGTTGTCAAGTGTTTTTGTCGTACTTGCGGATGTATGAGATTAATCGTAGCTTTTTTTATTTCTAAGCCTAAATTTCATTCGGCCTTTTACCTTATTCTCCATTCAAATAAGGAGCCTGAACCATGGAACGGAGAGAAGTCCGCTGGGAACGCATGTTTCCCGATGAATTAGAAGCTGCTTTTGAGGATTGTCCAGTGGTGTATTTGCCCTATGGCCTGTGTGAACCCCACGGCCCGGTGAACGCCCTGGGCCTGGACGCGTTGCGTGCCCACGGGGTGGTGTGCCAAGCCGCCCGGTCCTTCGGGGGCATTGTAGCCCCGCCCGAATACTGGCACTGCCACGAATCCGGAGGCTACGGAATCTGGGCACACGAACGAGTGGGTGACGCCCGCCCCTGGCTTACAGCAGTGCCACCGTGGATCTTTTTGAAAAATCTCTGCTATCACATCCGCGCCGTCGATGCCCTGGGATTTCACGTAGCCGTGCTCTTCTCGGGACACTCGGGACCGCACCGCCTGGACGTACCCGTTGTACTGGAAATCCTCCAGCAACACGTTTCCGTCCGACTCTATTCTCTTATGAGTATGGGCACAGGGGAATCCCGTTTCAAAGACGACCGGGGCATGGGAGGCCACGCGGGAAGAGGGGAAACATCGCTGCTGTGGGCCGTGGCTCCAGACTGCGTAGATCTATCCCGCCTTCCCGGACCGGACGAGCCAGGCCCTCATTTCGCCCAGGGCGATTATGTGGATACATCCAGCCGGCGAGCGGGAGAAGAAATGGCGGCTGATACCGTGGCACATATATCTGAAAAAGCAAAAGAACTTCTAACGGAATACGAGCGGTTAAAACCCGATCACACCCCGCTGACCTACGGGCAGATCGAGCGTATCTGGGAAGAGGAGATCCGGCCCCGGATGAAAGATTTTGCCTCTATGCAGAGTGGGGATAAAGCACCCCCAAAAGACTCCCGCTGGTATGCCAACTGGCGGATACCGAACCTGGGATTTGAACGCGAATAGAGGAGATAAATGATGCAGAATTATCGTGGAGATATTACGGACCTTCGCGTAATTCGCCGAGTTGAGCAACATCCGCAGGCCTGGCGCGTGTGGCAACCAGTCATTATTCCGGGAAACAAGAAGAGGCATCTCATTGTGGCCTTCGGAGCGATGGTCAACGGCAAGAAAGACATGGGAGACATTCTCGCGACGCTCTCAACCGACGATGGGGATACCTGGGAGGAACCCGTGATGATCTTCGATCATCGCCAGCATCAGGGTATGGTACAATTTGCCTACGCGAATCCAGTCCTTTACCGCGCCCCCGGACAGGACGTAATCTGGTGCTTTGCGATGCGCTGCCCAATAGCCCAGAAGAACAGCGAAGAATCTCAACTGGTCGGTGCATTCACTGCAGATGGCGGTTATTCCTGGACACAGGTGGAAATGGCGATGCACTATGCGGGACCGCTGATTACATGCTCAACCATCGTGACCACGGAGACCGACTCGGGACACAAGTTTCTGCTGCCAGCCCACCGCAACACGCTGCAGGAAGACCCACGCGGTTCGCGTGACCACTTCGTTCTCAGCAGTACCAGCCTGCTGGAGTGGAAGCTCGAAGCATATATTCCCCAACCCACCAATGCGCGTGTTTTCCTGCATGAGGGAAATATCGCGCCGGGAGAAACACCAGAGGAACTATGGATCGTCATGCGAACTGCCGATTACGACGAAACCGATCGCACGACGGACCCTCCCAGAGCCTATTCGAGCGTGAGCCGCGACGGTGGCCAGACCTGGAGTGTCGCCAAACCCGAACCCGACCTGCACAACGCCAAATCAAAGGCTTTCTTTGGCCGATCCTCGAATGGCACGCATATCTATGTGTACAGCGATGGGCCTCCCCAAAGAGTAAAAGCACCGGGATTTCCCAACGGAGGTCGGACCTCTCTGCGGTACAAAACAAAAAATCCCGGAGACACCTGGAGCGAAGAGAAAACCTTCTACGATGCCGGGATTAAGAACTCTTATCCCACACTTATTGAAACTGCACCGGGTGACTTCCGCTGCGTGTGGGACAGCGGCACACCAGATACGGCGCGTACTCATATTCATTTCGGCAAGTTGCGAATTTCACCATAATTCGTGTTATAGTCTTGCCTGTTTGCCTAATAGTCCACCGCAACGCGATTCCCCGTAACAATAGATTCTTGAATGGCCATCGCGACGGCTGTTGCAATCAGTCCGTCTTCCGGTGTTGCAGCTACGGGGGCACCGCTTCGGACCGCGTTAAAAAATGCACGCATATTGTACTCCATCAGGGTCGTTCGCTCAGGCGCGTGAAACGTCTCGACTGTAGATTCTTTGGCCTCCCTCAGGGCCCATTCCAGCGTATCCGGTAGCCATTGCGTGCCAGTTATGCGTGCCAATCCGTTCTCTGTCCAAATATCCAGAAGATGTCCGCCATCAGCACAAACAGCACCAATGCCACCACAAGTCAGCGAAGCGGAGGCCCCAGATTCAAACTCAATAACTGCTGCGGCCGCATCCGGCATTGGGCTACCCCTGAACGATCCCCCAAATGAGAATACGGATTTGGGCTTGCCCAGTAAAAATGCCAGCGTGTCGAAAAGATGTACATAGCACTCGTTGATAAGCCCATTGTGGTTTTCCGGATCCCAGTGTTTTGTTGATTCTGGCGGAGGGCACCAACCCATCATCAGATTGCCATTCGCCATCCACCCTTTTCCGAGAGGGCCTTTCAGGAGTTCTCGCAACCGCACCATTGCAGGCATACAACGGATCGGAAATTCGACCTGACAGGGCAAATCAAAACTGTTGCACAAGTCAACCAGATCTCTTCCATTTTTGACAGTTCCTGCCCAGGGCTTCTCGATCAGCATTGGGATACCCCTGTTGCCAGCCGATTCGATCAGCGCTCTGCGATGTTTGGGCGTCACCGCAAGTGCGATCGCGTCCAACGATTCGCTATCCATCATCTGGTCTGCATCTTCGTAAAGCCTGAGATCATTTTCCTTCTCATAGGCTCTATACCCCCCCATACCATCCAATCGAGCGGGCATATTCTCAGCAACTGCCACAACGTGGGCACCCTCGATTCTCTTCGCAGTTTCTACTATCCATTGACCAAGACCAAGACCAACAACGCCAAGTCTGATGGGTGTCATGCTGTTCTCCTATAAATATAAATCCGCTTATCCTACACATCGTCGATCAGGTCGCTCGCGATGCTGCGCGCCAGCGGCAATGCCCAGCCGGGAAGATCGCGGCTATTGTGCAACAGATCGAGCTTCACTGCGTCGGGAAGATGGCGATTCAGCATCGAGACAATCTCTCCGTCCGCGGCTACGCGGGAGCCCAGCCACCGCAGCGCCTGAACCACTGGCGCGGCGGGTCTTCCCGCCCACCGCATGACGCTTGGGCCCACATGCCGGAACCGGACGGTTCTTCCGTCAATCTTGAGGGTCCTGGAATGGCCATCCGTCACATAGCTGACCTTCGCGGGCACGGCGTTGGTAAGACCTAATTGATTCGCAGCCACCAATCCATCCGGCATGATCCGCACGCCATCCCGCCGTGCCAGTGCTGTGATGGCCGCATCCAGATCGACGGGCGCAGGCCGATTCAGCACATTGCTGATCCTCGGCCTGTCGTACAGGCCATGGCCCATCCGGCGCAGCCGTCCCGCCTTGACGAGACGCGACAGAGCCTGGTCAACGGCCTCGCGGCTGCCGAGGTCCAGGAAGTCCTTCGGCGTACACACCCATCTTCCGCTATCGTGGACAGACACCCTCTGCATGATCTTGTCGGCGATTCCGGTCATTGGACTACATTCCTTACATTCAAACGTATTTTGACACTGATGTCAGAAATCTATACTATTTATCTTACTATATCAAGAAGGATGCCTTCAGGTCGAGGAGATAGATAATGCTGGATTATCGTAGAGATGTTACGGATCTTCGCGTAGTTCGCCGAGTTGAGCAACATCCGCAGGCCTGGCGCGTGTGGCAACCGGTCATTATTCGCCAAATGCCAAATCGGAGACGCAATAAGGTTCGAGTTTGGGCCAGTCAAATTCTACGCCAATGCCCGGATCATCAGGCGCAATTGCCCGGTGGTTTTCGATCTTCAACGGACGCTTCGTGTACTCGTCGATTGGAAAGCTGTGGTATTCCATCCAACCTGCATTGGGTTGCGCAGAAACCAGGCTGACGTGCAACTCCTGCATGCCGTGAGAGCATATTGGGACTTCGTACTTACGCGACAATTCGGCAACCTTCAGCCAGCCCGTAATCCCCATACAATTGGAAGCATCAGGCTGAATATAAGAGAGCTTAGCCTGTTCAAAAGCGTAGCCAAATTCATGTATCGTATGAAGGTTCTCGCCCATCGATAAAGGCATTCCCGTAGCATCGGCAATCTCGGCATAACCCAGATAGTCGTCTGGAAGCGTAGGCTCCTCAAACCACAGGATATCGAACGCCTTAAATCGGTTAGCCGCCTCAATAGCGTACCCGACACTCATCGAGTAGTTTGCATCGACCATGAAAGCAATATCGGGACCGATAAGCTTTCGAACCGCCTGCACCCGCTCTACATCTTCATCAAGGGTGGGTTGTCCAACCTTAATCTTGACCCCGTTGAAGCCCTTGTCGAGATAGCGACGGATGTTATCGAGAAGTTTCGGAAGTGGAAAATTCAGATCAATGCCTCCGCCATAGGCTTTGCAACTTGCACGCGCGCCACCCGAAACTTTCCACAAGGGCAGACCCTTGCGTTTGCAGCGGATATCCCAAAGAGCGATGTCGATCGCCGATATCGCAAATGACGAGACCCCGCCACGACCGACGTAATGGATATACCATTCGCACCAATCGTTGATCTCTTCCACATCCGTGCCATCCCTGCCAATCAATCTGGGAGCCAGATCCGTGTCGATCATAGCTTTAATCGACCTGCCACCGCGACCACCGGTATAAGTGTACCCGGTTCCCTCATACCCATCCACAAGTGTTATTGTAACGGTAATCAGTTCAAAGTGACTATGGTCGCCATGCTTGGCATCGACAAGCACCTCCGCCAATGGCACTTCGAACAGCCGCGTCCTTATCTTAACGATTTCGCTCATATTTCTACCGTCCCTACCCCAGGTAATCCACCTCCACATCCCCAATCGTCAAATTGCTTGAAAACGCCACGCGACCTATGTCTTCGAGCTCGAACCAAATCTCCAGCTTGCCGTCCCCCGCTTCAAGCTCGAACCGTCCTGTATTCTCTCCCGCAGCCAGTGGGCTTCTCTGAGTATTCCCCTGCCACTGAACCCCGAGGGCACCCGCGCCATTTAGCGACTCACGGTTGATTCGAAGCTCATAGGTTCCGCTCCGTTCGATCTTCACCCGCCAGCCATGTGGGAGTTCGGATATGTATTCTGAATCCTGATAGCGACACAGCGTGAGAGGATTCTCCGCCGAATTCCCAATGCGAATAACCCCCGCCTGCCAATCCAAAGCCACATCGTCGAACCAGGCGTCGTAGTCTTTCTTCATCCGCGCTACAAGATCGGGCATCAGGCCACCTATCTCTTTCTCTTCGCCAGGGTCGTCTTCGAGATCGTACAGCTCCATCACAGGGTCTGTCGAAGAAGCCTCAAAATCCCACTGTCCACCAGTACCGGGATAACCCAACCACTTGTAGCGCTGGGTTATCGCCGTACAGTTGTGGTACTGTCGCGGACGGCTCCCCCGGTGTGTCTGAATGAAAAGGGTGCGATCAAGCCATGCCACTTCCTGACCTCGAATCAGAGGCGTCAGATCCACGCCATCCATCCCGAGATCAGAGGGAGAATCCACGTTACAAAGCGACAACAAAGTGGGCAGAACATCGATGTGTGAGGCAATCTTGTCGGTTTTGAAACCAGCCGGCAACCCTTTCGGCCACCTCATAAAATACGGAACGCGAATTCCGCCTTCGTACACGTCTCCTTTTGTCGATCTGAGTCCGGCATTGTACCTCCCGCCCGCGGGACCGTGATCGGACGTAAAGATGATGATTGTATCCTCATCCAGCCCGAGACGTTCCAGCAGTTCCCTGAGCCGCCCAATATTGTCGTCGATATTCTCGACCATTCCATAGATTCGTGCGACGCTGTCATCCAGACCCATCTCGCGATAGGGATCCGCATATTCGTCACTGATCTCGAGAGGATCGTGCGGCGCGTTCGTCGGAATATAGAGGAAAAAAGGCTCACTTTGATGTTCCTCGATGAACGCGAGGGCCTCGTCAAAGAAGACATCCGTACAGTACCCTTTCGCCTGGAACTCTTCCCCCTCTCGCCACAGAAGTGAGTCAAAGTAGCTGTTTGGCCTTACGGGAGTCTGCCCGATCCCTCCGCCTTTGTGCCACACGGCTTTCTCAAATCCCTGGTCCATGGGCCTCATGGGGTAATTATCACCGAGATGCCACTTCCCAAAAATCCCGGTGCGGTACCCGGCATCTCGAAACAGCTCGGCGGCAGTGACCTCATGGCCCGACATCAATGCACCCCCTCGAGACGTGTGTAGAATTCCGGTTCGATAGAAATACCGCCCAGTCATCAACGCGGCTCGAGAAGGCGAACAAAGCGGATTCCCGTAGAACCGGTCAAACGCTACCCCTTCATTGGCCAAACGATCCATATTGGGCGTCCTGACCTGGTCATTCCCGTGTACCCCCACAGTACCGTACCCCTGATCGTCCGTAATGATAAGAACGACATTGGGCCTGTTTTTCTCATTCATTTCGTTTACCCCGCTATGCGGTCAATGGACTGCATCTCGCTTTCAGATAAGGACCAGTCAAAAACATCGAGATTCGCCTGGAGATGTTCTCTGGAACTCGCTTTGGGAATAACGATCATGCCTTTTTGCAGCAGCCACTTGAGGGCGACGTGTGCAGAGGTCTTATCGTGGATACGGGCGATCTCCAGCAGAACGGGATCTCGAAGAATACCCTTCTTCCCCAGAGGGGAATACGCAGTCACCACCACATCGTTTTCCAGGCACCATTGCAAAACATCTCGCTGTTCATAACCAGGATGGTATTTGATCTGGTTCACACTGATAGGTGCTGTAGAGAGCGAACGGGCGCGTTCCATTTGTTCGACCGAAAAGTTGCTAACCCCAATACTTCTCGCTTTTCCCGCATCGAAAAACTCGTTGAAAGCGCGAATCGTTCCCTCCATAGGCACGGTCTCGTTAGGCCAGTGAACGAGCAGCAAATCCACGTAGTCCATCTGGAGATATTCGAGAATATCGTCGGCTTGTTCCATCGCGACATCATATTGCAGATAATCTCTACCGACTTTAGAAGTAATAAAAAGTTTTGAGCGATCAGCACCGACCTCCCGCAGGGCTTCGCCGATCTCGCGCTGATTCTGATAGATCCAGGCCGTATCGAAATGCGTATAGCCCAGTTCGAGAGCCTGCTTAATGACCTCTTTACATTGATTGCCTCTCATTGGCCAGGTACCGAGACCGACAACAGGCATAGCATGGCCCGAAAGCAGAGTTAGGGATTTCATTGTTTACCCTCATTAAAAAATTAAGTCTCACTCGTACCGCAGCGATTCAACGGGATTGGCCATAGCAACTTTGACGGCTTGATAGCTCACAGTGAGGCAGGCGATAATCAAAGAAAGGACGCCAGCAAAAACAAAGACGCGCCAGCCCAGAGATGTGTGGTAGGCAAAATCATTTAACCAATCGTTCATAAAGTGATAAGCCAGCGGAGCGGCCAGTGCAAAGGAGACGACAACCAGCCGGATAAACTCTTTGGAGAGCAGAATAACGAGATTGGGGATAGACGCGCCGAGAATTTTTCTAATACCGATTTCCTTAGTGCGTTGTTCGGCGGTATAGGACGCCAGGCCAAACAGACCCAGGCAAGAAATAAAAATGGCGAAAATTGCAAAAAAAGTGGCCAGCGTGCCCATCGTGCTTTCGTTGCGATACATGTTTTCAAACTGTTCGTCCTGAAAAGAAAATTCAAAAGCACGGTCCGCATTGAATTTCTTAAATGCCCGCTCAATACCTGCAATGGCCTCAGCCGTTTGTCCCGCGGCAATACGCACAAATAAATACTCCGTCCGGGCGGGACTCAGAAGAATAATCAGCGGTTCGATGGCGGTGTACAGTGATTGAAAATGAAAATTTTTAACCACGCCAATAATTGGACCTTCGCGGCCAAACCGCAGACGAGTGCCAACCGGGTTTTCCATGCCCATAGCCCGGGCCATTTCTTCATTCACAATAAAACTTCTGAGATCACCGGGAAAATCTCTGGAAAATTCGCGCCCGTGAACAAGCTCCATTTGCAGGGTATTGACCACATCGTAGTTGGCCTGTAACCTGTGGAAAATATGTTCTGAACTGGGATCTCTACCCGCCCACATAGCATTTGTTCCGGTACTCGTTACCCTGAGTGGGTTATGTGCGGTACTGGTCACGCCGACAATGCCCGGCTGTTGCAAAAGCTCGCGTCTGAAAGCCTCATATTGCCTCTTAGCTGCACCTTCCAACCGTATATACACCAGATTATCGCGGTCAATCCCCAGATCTTTATTTCGCATATACGCAATCTGCTCATAAACCGTCAGCGTGCCGATAATGAGCAAAATAGAAAGACCGAATTGGAACACCACCAGCACCCGGCGCAACTGACTCGAACCCGACCCCGGTGTAAAAGTACCGTGCAAAACAACGACGGGATTAAAATTGGACAGGAAAAAAGCGGGATAGCTTCCCGCGAGCAAACCGGTTACAATCGCAATACCAAAAAAAATCAGAAGAATCTCAATACTGAAAAGATCGGTCGTGAGCGTCTGATTAATCAAATCGCTAAACGACGGCAAAACCAAAATGACCATGATCAGTGCCAGAATTGCAGCGAACATGGTCATCATGAGAGATTCTCCCATAAACTGCCCAATCAGAATGGTTTTATGCGCCCCAACAGCCTTGCGAATCCCAATTTCCCGGGCGCGTTGCGTAGAACGCGCAGTCGATAAATTCATAAAGTTGATACTCGCAATCAAAATGATGAACACGGCCACGACAATAAACATCCGCACATAGTCAATCCGACCACCAACCAGCTTGCCATTCCTGTAGTCGGAATACAGATGAATATCCAGATAGGGCTGTAAAAAAGCATCGCTTGTAACCGTCTTATCATTCTCTTTAATAATATTTTTAATCTTGGCATTGAATTGATCGATATTGACATCCTTTTGCAACTGAACGTATAGCCGAAGGTGATTTACCGTCCACTGAGAAAAACCGCGTTTATTGGCCAAATAAGATGCCATTGGCAAAATACAGTCATATCTCTGCGTCGAATTTACGGGCATGTTTTCATAAACCCCGGCCACCTTAAAACTTTTGTTATCGTATTGCATCAACGCGTGCGTACTATTCACCACAAATATCTGCCCCATCGCAGTACTTCTCCAATTCTCTCCGAAATACTTCTCAGCCAATCGCTCTGAGATAGCGATGTTATTCGGTTCCGAAAGCGCGGTTTCGGGATCGCCCAGGATGAGGGGAAAGGTGAAAATCTTAAAAAAGGCCGGTCCAGCGTGATATCCGCGCTCCCGAAAAGTCTGTTTCCCCTGTGTCAAAAGCATGGGCTGAGTCCAGGTCACAAGCACGGTCCCGGTAACCTCTGGATATCGCTCTTCCAGCAATTTGGCACTCGGCTGCGGGATAGAAGACAACGTCGAGATCTTATTCATGCCGTGATGATGCCGCATAAAGCGGTAGATCCGGTCGCCATCCACATGGAATTGATTGTAGCTGAGTTCGTGGGCAATCCACATAAAAATTAAAAAACTACAGGTCAGGCCCACGGAAAGACCCGCAATATTGATTATAGAATGGGTCTTTTGCCCAAAAAAATTGCGGATCGCGATTGTGATATAATTCTTAAACACGAGATTCTCCTGTTCAGTTGTCAGTGCGAATTATTATAATAAATTCAGATACAATATCCAATCTTTACGTTGAAGCACAATACCTCTACACAACATTCTATGGACTTGTGATTTATTCCAACCTATATTTGGACTAATCGAGTGCGCTATTGATGTGTGAGGTTTTAAAACGATGAACAAAAAAAATTATCTATCATCACCGCAAATGCGCCTGTCGTTTGAAGAAGAACAAAAAGTTCGGCGCGAAGACGATATCACCGTGCGATGTATGCAATGCGACAAGCGATTTTCCCAACCGCGCTGGTATGCTGAAAAGGGCATCCGCTCCCAATTCTGCAGCAACGAGTGCAGAACCCATTGGGAATCTGATGAGGCTTTTGAACTCGTACTGGAAGGCCGTCCAGAGTATCGCGGGGGAAATTGGAAAATTCAGGCAGACAAGGCGCGCGCACGCGATGGATTTTGTTGCGCGTCTTGCGGGATTACAGAAGACGCACTCGGACGGCAGATGGATGTACACCACAAAATACCGTACCGACTTTTCGACTCGCCAAAAGAGGCCAATAAACTGAGCAATCTAATCAGCCTGTGCCCTTCATGCCACAAGAAGATGGAGGGCGCTGGACGAGCAGATATGCCGTTATTTGATCGCGTCAAACACCGATCACAGCGGTCTCAATAAAGATCGTTATATCAGCGCGTTTGGTTCGCCAAAGAAGCGCGCGCACACCTGTCCAACGCGCTCCCTATAACCTTCGGGAGCAAAAATGTAGAATTTCCAGAGCCGTTCATACTGATCTTCCACGACCTTTACATCAAAAGGCGGATTGTCTGGCGGATCGTTCAGACGGCTCAAGCCATTGCGCGTGACAACGCGCACGCGCGCTTCTTTAATGGCCGAGATATCTGGACAATAGAGAATAACCTGATCGGGATTGATGGTCACAGCATCGGCGATTTGTCGCTCAATCTGCTGCCTACTCTCGACAGATCTACTGTAAGTGGCGATCAACTCATCGCGCCCTCGACGCCCCACTTCGGCAGTCGAAATCATATAGGCGCGTTTGAGCAACCGCCGTTCGCAAACGCCATTGATCAAACGGTCAATACGCGGGTCTTCATAGCCGAGCAAATGGCGAAACAGAGCGTCATCCGTCAGGGTATAGAGATCGGTTTCGGCAAGACCGTGTTCTGTGGCGATCTCGACGGCTTTGGCGATCATAGCACCCGATGACACTTTGGCGTGATGATAATAAACGCGCTCGGTGAGGAAATAGCGCAACCGCAGCAAATGCAGCAACTCGGTGCGCGTACTGAGACGGGTCACATCAATCGCAAGATTTCCATCGGCAAGCATAAAGGTGCTAAAAATTCGGTCGTCATAATCCTGACGCAGGCCTGCAAAATACGCATCGCGACGCAAATAATCGAGCAAGTCGGCATCGATGGTGCTGGACACGATCTGCTGCATCCACGCCGGTGAAAACGATTTATCCGTAAGCAGAGAAACCACTGTATCGCGCAGGCCCGAAGCATCGAGTGCTTGCGCGATTTCTGTTTGCGTTAAGAAATATTTCATGCGGGTAGCTGTATCGTGGCGAGGGAACAGCTTGCGTTCATCTTCAAAAGTATGTCCAAAAGGCAAGTGCGAGATATCGTGAACCAGCGCGGCCAGTGCGACTGCATCGGCCTGCTCGGGAACGATTTGCGCGCCACTACGTCTCAAGACATCGAGCACGCGACGCGACATCGCCGTTGTACCCAGCGAGTGTTCAAATCGCGTGTGTACGCAACCGGGATAAACCAGATATGCCGATCCTGTTTGGCGCACGCCGCGCAGGCGTTGCATTTGTCGCGTGTCCATAACCCGGCGCTCGGATTCATTAAAGGACATATCGCCGTGAACGGGATCGCGGATAATCATTATACTTGCTCCCGATGAGTTGTGGAATTGTCCATTGACAGCCAGACCGTGCCATGATATTTTGCACGCCGAGTATTTACAGCCTCGCCCTCAACGGGCTATATAACCTTATCACATTCTAATGTATTTGAGGAGGTCCAATGGCCGATGCATACACGCCCATAAAAGAAGATAAATTTTCATTTGGTTTGTGGACAGTGGGAAATCCCGGACGCGACCCCTTTGGCGACCCAACGCGCCAAGCACTTGCGCCCGAGCGGATTGTGCAACGATTGAGCGAACTGGGCGCGTGGGGCATTAACCTGCACGATAACGACCTCGTGCCAATCGACGCCACACCACAGCAGCGCGATAAAATCGTAAGCGATTTCAAAAACGCCCTAAAAGATTGCGATATGGTCGTGCCCATGGCAACCACCAATACATTTTCTCATCCCGTATTTAAGGATGGGGGCTTTACGTCCAACGATCCCAAAATTCGCGCTTATGGCTTGCAAAAAATTATGCAAGCCATTGATTTAGGCGTCGAATTGGGTGCAAAAACCTATGTATTTTGGGGCGGACGCGAAGGCGCCGAATGCAATGTGGCGAAAGATCCCATTGACGCCCTCAAACGCTACCGCGATGGCTTAAATTATTTGTGTGATTACGTGCGCGACCAGAAATACGATTTGAATTTCGCGCTCGAAGCCAAACCCAATGAACCGCGTGCCGATATGTACTTTCCCACAACCGGGCATTATCTGGCGTTTATCGAAACACTGGATTACCCCGAGATGGTGGGCGTCAACCCGGAAGTTGCACACGAACACATGGCGGGGTTAAATTTCCACCACGGCGTAGCGCAAGCGCTCGAAGCGGGCAAACTCTTCCATATCGACTTAAACGACCAGCGTTTTGGTCGCTATGATCAAGATTTCCGGTTTGGCTCAGAAGATTACAAAAGTGCCTTTTTGCTCGTGCGCTTGCTCGAAAACAACGGTTATGCGGGCCCGAAACACTTCGACGCACACGCATTTCGCACAGAAGACGAAGAAGGGGTATGGGATTTTGCCGCAGGGTGTATGCGTACGTACAATATCTTAAGGGATAAAGCGGCACAATTTGAAGCAGATGCCGAAATTCAGGGAATCTTGAAAGAAATTGGAAACCAGAACCCCGAATACGAACAGCATCTGGGCAAATACAGCCGGGAAAAATCGCAAACACTCAAACAAGTGCAATTTGACATCGATGCAATGGGACGCATTGGATTGGGCTATGAGCGTCTGGATCAATTGCTGGCCGAATTGATGTTAGGCGTGCGGTAGCGGATCATCGTATGCCAATCGATCCGCCCATGCCACTACTACCGCCACTACTACTACCGCGACTGCTCGAACCTCTACTTTTGCCACTTCTACTACTCGAGATCGATCGGGTGTAATAGCGCGCCTTGACAACTTTATCGGGCAGCAGGTCGGAGGTCAGATCTCGGCTTTCCGCATCGAGATCCCAGTAATTGTCAATTCTGTATCGCTTGCCGTGTTCATCTGTAATTTCAACTGCAGGCGGTTCATTGCCCTTGAGTGCGTCTCGTCCCAGAATGCGGAAAGTATATTCGCCATCGTCGGTATCAACAGTCCACTGACTGCCCGTACCTTTGGATACGACGGACGTTATAGCGCTGATAGCCGGGACAAAATAGATGGCTTTGAGTTCGGCTTCGAGCAAATTTCGCGAAGCATCGTCGAGTTTTTTTGGATTTTCAATAATGCCAATTTCGTGCCCCAATTCGTCCATCAAGCTGACAAATTGGTCGGGATTGCTGTGGGGAAACGCGCGGGCAAGGCGATCGACAAATGTGGTCTGTCCGTGGATAAGAGCTTCGATTTTATCGCCGTTTTTTTTCAGTGAGACGGCAGCGGGATCGAGGTTCATGATGTTCTCCTATAAGGTTCGGTAATCCGTAGGAGCGGGTTTGGAGCGATGTACAACTGCGACAGCAGTTCAATCCGCTCCTACTAAAATACATTCACATTTCCATTCTGTCAAAAAACAATCAAGGGAGTTGTGCCGATGTATGATACTGTCTTATTATTTGGCCCCCCCGGTGCCGGCAAGGGCACATGGGGAAGTGTGTTAAAACAAATACCAGGTTTATACCATTTTTCAAGTGGCGATATGCTCAGGGCATTGGACGTCGATAGCCAGCCTGGGGAAATGGCTCTGGCGAGTATTCGCAAAGGCGAGTTGGTACCCGATGAATTTGTTGTAGCCCTGTGGCGAGAACGCATGCAGCGTCTGGCTGATTTTGGCGATTTTAAGCCCGATGAACAGACACTGATTTTAGATGGCTTACCGCGCACACTGGCCCAGGCTCAGATGGCCGATGAGAACCTGAATGTAAAATTGATCATGGTATTGGATTGTCCAGACCGCAATGTACTGATCAAACGCCTCTTTGGGCGTGCGCTCGTCGCATACCGCATTGATGACGCAAATGAACAAATTATTCGCAAAAGATTCGATGTGTACGACCGTCAAACAATTGCTGTATTGGAACATTATCCCAAAGAAATCGTGCAACAAATCGATGTATCGCAGCCTTCGCCAAAAATTTTGAGGGATATCGGTCAGACCCTGGTCGATTTTTTACACACATGAGTGTGCAATTTTCCCGCGTGCTCTTCATTGCGAATCCGCATGCAGGTGTGCGGCGCAATATTCGATCGCGCATAATTGCCGCCTGTGAAAAAGCAAAGATGGATTTTACCCTTGAAGTAACGCAGCACGCGGGGCACGCTACGGAATTGGCGGCAAGCGCGTCCGAAATGGGATTCGATTTGGTAGTAGCCATTGGAGGCGATGGCACCATTAACGAAGTTGGACGCGCACTACTCGGCACAGA
Organism: Candidatus Latescibacterota bacterium; assembly: GCA_965205975.1. Taxonomy (GTDB): domain Bacteria; phylum Latescibacterota; class UBA2968; order UBA2968; family UBA2968; genus VXRD01. The sequence continues at coordinate 537,750 of OZ242195.1, read as the reverse complement.
GATGCCACTGGGAGTGGTACCCGCTGGATCGGGCAATGCGTTTGCGCGTGCTTTGAATTTATCTTTTGACCCGGCAAAAGCCTGTCGCGCTTTTATTCAGCCAGAGATACGGAAACTCGATGTGGGGCGCGTGGGCAATGCCCTGTTTTTTTCTACGGCGGGCATTGGCTTAGACGCAGAGGTTGCACATCGGTATGCAAATCGGACGGGGCGCCGCGGATTCTTGCCCTACCTGGTGCTCACCGCGCTATCGCTTCTCTTATATCGCCCGCAGACCTTGCGGTTGAAATTGGATTCTGACAGTGAAATTGAGCGCACGCCTTTGTTCGTTGCCATAGCCAACATGCCGGACTTTGGAGGCGGCGCAACCATAGCTCCTCAAGCAATGCCAGATGATGGACTTCTCGATGTATGCGTGTTTACACATCCGGGGTGGATTCGCCTGGTGTTGAATACCTATCGACTTTTTAATGGCACTTTTGACCGAATGCCCGGTGTCGAGATATTTCAGGCGAAAAAAGTCCATATCACGCGCGAGAAAAGCGATTGGTTTCAATTTGACGGCGAAGTAGAGAAAGGGCCAAAAGAACTGGTATTTGAAATTATGCCCGGTGCGCTAACGCTGGTCACAGCAGGACAATAGCGTCTGAGGCTCTAAAATTAAAAAGCTGACCGCTAAAACACCCACAAAAAGGAGGAAATACCATGGGTTGCCTAACTGCCGAGCAGATTGCACAGTTTGAAGAAGAAGGCTATCTGGTGGTGGAAGGCGTGTTGGATCCAAAAACCGTGTTGGATCCTGTGATTGAAGAATACACAGATGTACTCGACACATTAGTGCGCGATCTTTACGAGCGAGAAGAAATCTCTTCTTTGTTTGAGGACCTCGATTTTGCCGAGCGGTTTATCGCAGTCTGTATTGAAACAGGTGATGTACACAAACAGTATTTCGATTTTTCGCTACCATTTCAAAATGTGAAGCCAGACACACCTTTTTGGACGGGACAGGCTGTTCTCAATGCCTTTACGGATGAATCCCTGCTCGATTGTGTGGAATCGCTCATCGGTCCAGAGATTTACTCGAATCCCGTACAACATGTGCGGATTAAACCGCCCGAGCATATTCTGCCCAAAAACCAGTTTGGAAATCCGATTTTGGGAGAAACGATCTGGCACCAGGATCAGGGCGTGGTTGTACCAGAAGCAGATGAGACAAATATGTTGACCGTGTGGTTTGCATTCGAAGACGTCGATATTGAACAAGGCCCGCTAAAAGTCGTGCCCGGCAGCCACAAAAATGGACTTTTGACGCACTGTCCGTCGTACTTTGGGAATGGGCCCAAAACAGCGGGCGGGCGGCAAATACCCGAATCGCTATTTGAAGCCAAACGCATGATACCGCTACCGATTAAACGGGGAGATGTCATTTTTCTTCCCAAGTGTACAGTACACGGATCGCTGCCCAATGTGAGCGATAAAATCCGCTGGAGCTTTGATCTGCGCTATAATCCCACCGGTCAGTTGACTGGACGCGAAGCATTTCCGGGCTTTGTCGCGCGCAGCCGCAAACATCCAGAGCGCGAATTGAGAGATGCAAAAGTGTGGACCCAAATGTGGTTGGATACTCGAAAGGCGATGTCGAAAATCAATCAGGACGGGCAGACCGATGTTCCGTTCGGGCGTTGGAAAGAAGGCCATCCCGATTGTGCATGAAAATAAGGCGAATAGACGAATAGACGAATAGACGAATAGACGAACCCCGCCCTACCACCCAAAGTTGTTACGAACTCCGTCGTTGATTCGTTGATTCGCTGATTCGTATAGGAGGATAACATGGTCGGTTTTGGCGTTATAGGTCTGGGCATGGGGCGCAACAGGGCGCGGTTGATTAAAGAGACAGCCGGTGCAGATTTAAAGGTCGTATGCGATCTGCACGGCGATCTGGCCGAAGAAGTGGCGCAGGAATTGGAGACGGACTGCGTTATAAATATGGAACATGTGTTTGCGCGAGATGATGTGGATGTCGTGATGGTGATGACGCCGAGCGGCAAACATGCCCAGGTGGGCATTGAAGCGGCAAAAGCGGGCAAGCATGTAATTACCACCAAGCCCATGGATGTAAGTACGGAAGCGTGTGACCGGCTCATTGCGGCTTGTGAAGAGGCCGGTGTATTGTGCGGTGTGGATTATCAAAGCCGATACGTTGATGGCAACGTCAAGGTGGCAACCGCGATTCGGGAAGGCTGGCTGGGCAAGATGATATTGGGTGAAGTGCGTTTTAAGTGGTTTCGATCTGACGGCTATTTTTTGCACGACGATGGTTGGCGCGGGACATGGGATATGGATGGCGGCGGCTCATTGGCCAACCAGGGCGCACATTTGCTCGATGTATTGAGCTGGTTTATGGGCGACCCGGTTTCTGTGTATGGCGAAATCGACATTGTAAATCACGAGATTGAGACCGAAGACATCGGACTGGCAATCCTGAATTTTGAGAACGGGGCAAAAGGCACAATTTTGGGCACTACGACCTTTCCCCAGAGTGTGTATTTCAGTGCAGAGGTCCACGGAACAGAAGGTGGTATTTTGCTGCACGATGTTTTAAATGGCGAAATGACGGTTTACGGCACAGGGCTTCAGGAAAAACTCGACAGCGTAGAAAATAACGTCCACAGCATTGTCGAAGATGTGGTCAATGCCGTGACCAAAGGAACGCCCCTATCTGTAGATGGACGCGAAGGCCGCCGCACAGTAGCACTCCTCGAAGCGGTCTATCAATCTGCCCGCGAAGGCAAACTCTTGAAGTTCAAGTGACTTTGTATCTCCGTTTGGAAAACCTGGACGCGAGGGCGTCCTGTCTCCTACCAGTTTGTCTTTTTTTCTGTTGAACTATTAATTTTTTAATTGACATTCACTTTCTTTTCGGTCATATTTATTTTGGAAGTATTAAATTTTTAATAGCGAGGACTATATGGGCAGGCGAAGATCCCCTACTCTGACAGATGCCGAACTGAGATTGATGCGGGTGATTTGGGATCGTGGATCGGCTACAGTGAGCGAGGTTGTCAACACACTCGCTGGACGTGAATCTCCGGCGTATAGCACAGTATTGACAATATTGCGCATTCTGGAACAGAAGGGTTATTTGCGACATGAAAAAGAAGGCAGAGCTTTTGTGTATTATCCAATCGTGGGGCGAGAGGATGCACAGCGAAGCGCCATTCAATATCTAATGAGTCGTTTTTTCGATAATTCGCCAGAAACTCTGGTACTCAATCTGGTGGAAAATGAAGAACTCGATGCACAAGACCTCGCCCGCATTCACAAAATGATTCAGAAGGCAGAGGAGGATGAAACGTGATGGGCGAATGGATTGATACCATTGCTCGGCTCAGCGTGTTTTATCTGCTGAATGGGATCTGGATGGGATTTTTGGCTGCAATGATTGTGGCAGTCCTCTCGCACTTGCGCGTGCCCGCGTCTTTGTTGCACCGCCTGTTATGGATCGCTGTGATTGGTGTAGTGATTATGCCTCTGTTTCTCGTCACACCTGCACCATACGAGGCCACAGATGAATCGGACACAACGATTCCCCCAACCAGAGTGCTGGATACCAATCTCGCCAGTGAGGCATCACAACCACAAATAGCAACGCCTGTGAAAACCCGGTCGAGCCACAGCACATCTTCCTGGCCAATTGTCTTCTGGATTTTATGGCTGGCCGTTGCCAATGCAATGCTCGGGCGCATAGCACTGGGATATTATCAGATGATGCGGTTAAAGCGATCTGGAAAGTGGGCTGGAAAGGATCTTCAGACTCAGTTTGAGCGGTGCAAACGCAGATGGATTGGCTCAGTGGATGTTGGTTTGCGAATTTCAGATGCTATTGCCAGCCCCGCAGTACTGGGTATTTTTCGTCAGGTCGTTCTCATACCGCAACATCTCATACCGCAACTGTCAGCGTCTGAACTGGAGCAAATTCTCAAGCATGAAATCGCGCATGTTCAACGCCGAGATGCTCTCGGCATTCTGATGCAGCGCCTCGTGGAAGTTTTTTTATGGTGCAATCCCGGCATCTGGTGGCTGAGCTGGCAACTGTCACTGACGCGAGAAATGGCCTGCGATGATTATGCAGTGCATCGCGGTCACAATGCACGTGATTATGCAATCTGTCTGACGCGCCTGACAGAGATGATTGGCAAGGTGCGCCCAATAGGTTTGGGCATTATAAATCGCCATCCAAATCTGGTAAAACGCTTTGAATATCTGCTCAGCCGGCACCGCCCATCGCTGTCGCACAGTGCAATCTGGCTCGCGATATTTCTATCTGTCTGTATCATTGCTATAAAAATCGGTCCTCTCATTGATGTGCCCGGTCGAGCCGAAGCCCATCTGAAAATTGCCCGATGGAGCAAACCGCTGGCAGATGTACTTATCGGCAATCCGCTGCCCAGGGGCATTGGACTAACCAGTAAAATTGTGATTGTGGCCGATGGAGCCGCCCGGGAGGAGTTAAAACCAGTATTGGAAGATTTACTATTAGATCCGGTGTTGACGCCGCAACCCGAGTACGTATTTGATCTCGTATATGTCTCTCCTGAAGCGTTTCGGGATTTTCGGGCTTACCGCAATTTGATCCTTGTTTCATCTGCAAATGGTATTCTGGCGAAGGACTTGCAGCCGCTGTTTACCGGGCGTTCTAAAAATGAGACAGTAATTCACCGCGATGTGTGGGCATCTGATCAGATAGTTGTGGTCGTCAACGCTGCAGATGATCCGGGTGTAGCTGAACAAGTCGCGCTCAATGGCGACCGCATTGTGTCGGCGATTGATGCATCTATGTCGAAATGGCTCGAAACCATTCTGTATCACGCGGGAGAAAATACCGAGCATTCTGAAGCTCTATCACGGCAATTTGGCTGGCGCCTGCGGGTGCCGGTGGGCTATGAAGTAATGGATGAGTATGCAAGCGAGAACTTTGTAGCACTGGCGCGTCAGGTAGATCGACGACAATTGTGGCTGTGGGTATATTGGGAAGATGGTGTACATCCCGATCAATTGACGCCAGATTGGTGTTTGCAAAAGTGGGACGACGTATCGAGCCGTTTTTATGGCGGCGATCAAACATCGTCTGGGGAGGTAAATATTTACCAGACGGAGTTTCTGGGTAAATTGGCCGTATGCCTGGAAGGACTATGGGAAAATACACGCGCGTGGCAAGGTGGACCATTTAAGAGTTATGCACTCTTTGATATTGCTCAGAATCGCTTCTTTTTAATCAACATGGGTATCTATGCGCCTAACCGCACAAAGGCGCTTCAGATGAGACAACTCGATGTACTGGCTCACACATTTTGTATTGAAGGTGTGCGGAAGGAGGGATAGATCACGTTGGGTTAAATATTTTTTTAAAATGAACTATTAAATTTTTAATATCTAAAAAGGAGAAACCGATGATTCGCAAAAAACATGCAGATGCCGATTTGAAAGCAATTTATCCAAAAGTAATGAAACGTTCTACTTCGTTGACGCTGTTTCTGATGGTCGGATTGGCCATTTTGTTTCCAGATATGAAGATCGACTCTAAATCGACCAAAAAAGTTATTGAGGTCCTTAAAGTTGAAGATATTCCCGAGACACATCAGAAGAAGCGACCACCACCCATGGAAAGGCCCTCCGTACCCATTGAAACAGAAGACGAAGACGTACCCGATGATGTAACCATTGCCGATACAGAACTGGATTTCGATGCACCTGTCGTCGATATCCCACCACCCCTGCGGAAGAACGATGTGGAAGTAGAAGAAGAGATTTTGGAATTCTGGATCGTGGAACAGAAACCCGAGTTGATCCAGCGTGTGAATCCAGTTTATCCAGAGATGGCCCGCAGAGCGGGTTTACAGGGCCAGGTGATTGTGGCGTTTATAGTGACCAGAGAAGGGCGCGTATCCGAACCACGAGTTTTAAAAGGCCCCGAGATTTTTCGCGCTGCGGCTCTGGAGGCAGTCAGACAATTTCTGTTCAAGCCAGCCATGCAAAATGACAGAGCAATTGCGGTACGCATGACCATCCCGATCCGTTTCAGTTTGCATTGAATCAGGCCCCTGTGGGAAACGAGTTCTCTTGAAGTACGAATAAATTGGGGGTATATTGAGCGGGTCTTCAGTTTGCTATTGGTCGTTTACTTATTGACGTTACGCAGGTCTATGGTTTTGTCATGCTGAGCGGAGTGGAACGGAGCCGAAGCATCTATTCCACCTGCGTTGGTCGTAGATTTTTCGACTCCGCTGCGCTCCGCTCAAAATGACAGGCCCATTATATTGTGCAGTTGCGTAACATCAGTTACTCATTGGGAGTTATGCATGCTAAAATACGAATCACTATTGGAAAATCTGAATGAACAAATAGAAACTATGTTGCCCCGTCAGGTCATGGATATCCATCGCGAAGATTACGGCGGGTTTGTCAGCGATGGCATTGCCGGTGCAACAAATGTGAGCGCAATATCCACCCTGGGCTATGCCTATCTTCTGGAAGGCGGTCGCTATTATCAAAGCGAAGAAATATTGACGCGTATTCTCGCCGGCGCGGCTTTTGCGCGAAAAATTCGCAGGGAAAGTGGATGCTTTGATCTTATTACAACCAATTTTGATTCATCGCCAGACACAGGATTTCTGGTCGAAGGACTCGCGCCAGTAGTCCGCGCGGCTCGCAAAGCAAAAAATGACGGCGCAGGCCAGATAGCTGAAGTACTCGGAGAAATTATTCAAACGGCGGTACCAGGCATGATCGCAGGCGGATTCCACACGCCCAATCACCGCTGGGTATTGGTCGCCGCGCTTTCCCAGGCGCTGGAATTATTCCCCGATCTGGACGGAATGGACACCATTGAAAGCTATCTCGCCGAAACAATAGACAACAATGCCGATGGCGAATACATCGAGCGCAGTGCAGGCACGTATAACGCCATCTGCAATCGCGCACTGAGACTGGCTTCCGACGCGCTCAATCGTCCCCAACTTCTGGAACCCGTGCGCCGAAATCTGGATTTGTCCTATCACATGTTACATGCAGACGGAACTGTTGTAACAAGTTTTTCCCGCAGACAGGACCACGGCACGCGCGTGATACTGGTAGGTATGGTCGATAGCTATTACAACATGGCGCGGCGCGAGGAAAATGGATTTTACGCGGCAGTCGCAGACTGGTTATACGCCATATCCCCGGGCGGTTTGCCGTGGACGCTGGAACCATTTTTAACCCGCCCCGAATGGCGAGACGACAACCTGAAGCGCGAGCCTTTGCCCGAATCGTACGCGAAGGTTTATCCCACAGCGCGACTGTGGCGCGTGCGGCGCGAAAAAACGAGTGCCACAGCAGGTGCAGGTATAATATCGCCATTTAGCGTAAAGCATGGAGACGTAGAATTGGCCTCGGTGAACCTGTGCGCGAGCTATTTTGCTATCGCGCAATTTTCAGGTGAGACCTTTGAGGAAGTGGATGGCAAAATCAGGATGACGCATGTGAGCCGCAGTTCTGATGGCGGCAGACCCGGTTATGACCTGCCATTGGGGCGCGAAGTCGCCTTTGAGGAATTTTACAACTTGCGAAAAGAAAGAGATGTGTACGCGCTGTCGCCACTAACGACAGTATTGGAAATTGAAGAAGTGGATAACGGATTTAATCTGCACGTAAAATCAGAGGGCTATGACCGCGTGCCATTTCAAATCGCGTGCGATTTTGTACCCGGCGGCGAACTGGATTTTGACAGCGGTATCGTGCGTGGCCAGGCCGCGGAGGTCGCATTCCTCAAATCCGGATATGCGACCTACCACATAGGCAACGACGCCATTTCCATTGGACCGGGCGCATACACGCATCGCTACTGGGCATTGCGGGGCAGCGAGTCCGCCCCCACTGCCTTCCGCGTATTGATGACATTTACGACGCCAGTGGATCACCTGCTGGAAATCAGATGCGGAACGTGGTCGGCCGCAGAAGAGAAACTCGTTTAGCCACTATCCACCACCTGTATTACTGCGCAATAGCCACTGCGCGAACTTCGCCGAACTCGCGGGCGAATTTGGTCCAGGAATCGCCATTATCGGTGCTGCTAAAAATTTGTCCGGCAATGCTATACGCTATTATCAAATTCGGCACAGCGGGATTGTGAACAATCGCCCAGACCGTACTGTTTGTATTGCCGTTCAGATCGGCGCGCTCCCACGAATGTCCCAAATCAGAAGTGTAGAACAGCCCGCCTTCATCGCCTGGCGGTCCATTTCCCGCGCCGACATACACCCGACCACTTGACATATAGAGCACCCCCCTGCAATAGGGCCAGGGAAACTCTGCTTTCACATTGAGCCGTGTCCAATTCACCATATCGGTTGTAAGGCACACATCATTATTGGTACCAGCCACAAGCGTTTTTGGATTTCCGGGCACAAGCGCGAGGCCGTGAATGTCGAGACTCGAAAGGCCCTCATTGCCAGATGTCCATGTCTCGCCGCCATCTCTACTAATCCGCATCCCATCGATTTCAATACCCGCATAGACGGTCTGATCATCTGTCGGATCTGTGATAATAGTCGTGACGCGCGGAATAATAGCACCGCAATCCTCGACGAGTTCCACGGAAAGTTGCTTCCATGTTTCACCGCCATCGTCTGACCGAAATAGCGCAGAAGGACATGTGCCTGCATAAACCGTGTCTGGATTTCTGGGATGAATCGCAAGAGACCAAATTTGCATACCGTTCATTGGAGAATCCAATTTCTCCCAGTTGTCCCCCCCATTTTGCGAGCGATAAATACCGGTCTCTGTCCCCGCAAAGAGAATTGACGCATTGTCCGGATGCACGGCAATGGCGCGGATATCCGATTCTGAAAACATACCGCTGCTCGTGCGCCGCCATGAGTCGCCACCATCTTTGCTTCGCCAGACGCCTTGACCAATTGTGCCGACATAAATAGTTGGTGTCATTGTGATTCCTCCTGATTAGATTAAATACCCCGGGCGGTAAAATACGACAGAAGCACAAAAAAACAAGAAAATGAAAAATGGGTTGTGCAAATACCTGTAAATGGTTAGATTTTGTATTCTGAATTCCGGAAAACTCTCTAAGGAGGTGAATCCCTTGCCCAAATTGGCATCATCAAAAAAACGCATGCGCCAGGCTGAAAAAACCAGGCTCCGCAACAAAAGCACGCGCTCATCTTTGCGCACTTCTCTAAAAAAAATCCTGGCAACAAATAGCAAAGAAGAAGCGGAAGCACTGATCAATAGTACACAGTCTGCAATTGACAAAACAGCTCAAAAAGGCGTTATCCACCGCAATGCGGCCGCCCGATACAAATCGAAAGTACGGCGCCACGTCGCTGCTCTTGAATCGTAAAATATCCGCGCAAATAAAAAGGCCCGGCAATCTTCAAAAAGATGCCGGGTTTTTTTATTGTAATCGCGTGCATCAGCCAAACAAAAACGTGCCCAAATAGCGTTCACCAGTATCGCACAATACCGTTGCAACCATCTGTTGAGGTCTCATCGCTGAAGCGACAACAACGGCCGCGTGCGCTGCTGCACCCGACGAAATCCCTACCAGCAAGCCCTCTTCTCGGGCCAACCGCTTTGACATCTTGCGCGCATCCGAATTAGATACGACAATCACGCGATCCAGTATTTCCGTATTCAGCACATCTGGAATCATGCCTGCGCCCAGGCCATCGATCTCAGTGGGGCCGGGTTCTCCACCCGATAACACTGCAGAATCCCTTGGCTCTACGCCGACGATCACGACATCTGATCGCACCTGCTTAAAGACCTCGCCCACACCGGTCACTGTCCCCCCCGTTCCCACACCTGCGACAAAAGCATCGGGAACGCCCTCAAGTTGCGAAATCATCTCGCGGGCAGTGGTCTGCCGATGAATCTCGGGATTGGCGGGATTTTCAAACTGCATCGGAATAAAACAGTTCTTGTCCTTAAGCGTCCACGCTTTTTCAATCGCACCGCGCATCCCCTCGCGGGCGGGCGTTAGCACAACCTCGGCACCATAAGCTTTGAGCAATCGGGTACGCTCGTCGCTGACGCCTTCGGGCATGGTAATAATCAGCTGATAATTTTTTATTGCAGCTACCATGGCAAGGCCAATACCCGTATTGCCACTGGTCGATTCCACAATGGTCATACCGGGCTTGAGCTGCCCGTTTTTCTCCGCAGCCTCAACCATAGCAAGTGCCGTGCGATCTTTTACACTGCCCGCCGGATTAAAAAATTCCAATTTCGCCCAAATCTGAGCACCATTTGCAGGTCCTATCGAGTTCAGTTGCACCATGGGCGTATTGCCCACCAGATCCAGAACCGTATGTCCAGTTTTCGCGCCATCCATAATCATATCCGGAATGTGACAGGCATCTGACGCGCCCGGTACTTTCGACACAAATCGTCAAATGTCACCGATGACAGGACATCATGCACAGCGGTTCCTACAGCTTCCCATACATCTTTGAGCACATCTGTTCCCGCATCCTCAGCCTTTTCGCGCTTATCCACCAAATTGACAGGTCCCTCCAGAGCAGCCAATACCTCTTCCACGGTCAGTTCATCCGGACGTTTCAACAACACATGTCCGCCTTTGGGACCGCGAATGCTGTGTACCAATCCGGCTTTTCGCAAAAGATTGAGCAACTGTACCAAATACGCTTCGGGGATGTGTTGTCGCGCAGCGATATCTGTACGCAAAATTGGCCCTTCCCCATCGTGCAGACACAGGTCTAAAACCGCACGCAAACCGTAGTCACCTTTAGCGGAAATGTGCATCATAAGTCAGATATACCGATTAAAAGGAACACCCGCCGGCAATCGCAGGCACAATAGTCACCTGATCGCCATCTTTGACGCTGGTATCGGGACCATCCAGAAAGCGAATATCCTCTTCGTTGACATACACATTGACAAAGCGTCGAATAGCGCCCGACTCATCGACCATGTGTTCCTTAATACCCGCATGCTGCGCTTCGAGATTGTCGATAGCTTCCCCAACCGTCGCGCCCTGCACTTCTACATCGGATTGATCACCTGTAAATTTGCGCAAAGGCGTTGGAATCCGAACTGTTACAGCCATTTGTTACCTCCTTTTTTACATTTCACCGAATTTCCACTTCCTCAAATTTTGACGACGAATCACGCCATTGAAAAACTTTTTTCCCACCGATATCTACCCGGGCATTTTTTACTGGAATAATGGGATAAACAACGCCCGGATAGGTTGGTTCACCAAAAAATGTTGCCGCGTCTTGATCCTCTTGAGAAAAATAAGCACCAACGTCAATATGCGAATGATAGATCGCGACAATCCGCCCACCCGCTTGCTCCGCCTCCGATTGAATTTTCATCACATGCATATCGTTCATGCGATAGGCCGTCCTGGAAGTGCGCGGATGGGTTTCGGGATCGGCAGCGTGCAATTTGTCCTGGATATTCTCACACGGATGAATCACCTGCACACCCGCAGCATCTTCGGTCACAATACCGCAACACTCTGCCGGGTATTCTCGCTGTGCGTGGACAAACATGGCATCCCAAATCGCTTTGTCAAACATCGCTACCTCACGGGATCGAGCCGCCACAGAGGCGTACTCATGTACTTTTCACCACTATCGGGAAACAAAGTGACGATAACCCCTTCATCTATAGTCTCGGCAACTTTGAGAGCAGCGGCCATCGCCGCACCACACGACTGCCCCACCAGCAAACCCATATCTCGCGTCAACCATCGCGCAATATCATACGCATCTTCCGTTTCAATCCGTATCTTCTGGTCCCACACCGATGGATCGTAAATACCCGGCACAATGGACACATCCATATTTTTCAGCCCCTCAATCCCGTGAAATTCGGGTGGCTCAACAGCAATAATTTGCACATCGGGATTAAATCCCTTCAGACCTCTGCCAGTACCCATCACAGTACCACTCGTGCCCAACGTCGCCACAAAATGCGTCACCCTCCCCTGTGTCTGCGACCAGATTTCCGGTGCCGTATGCAAATAATGCGCCCTGGAATTGGATGGATTATTGTACTGATCGGGCTTGTAATACAAATCGGGATTTGCAGCCAGCATTTCTCGACATTTCAAAATCGCACCATCTGAGCCTTCAAGGGGATCGCTCAACACCAGATCAGATCCATAAGACTGAATGACGTATCGCCGCTCAATGCTCACGCTCTCGGGCATGACCAGCTCGACGCGGTATCCCTTTGCCGCGCCGATCATGGCATACGCAATACCCGTATTGCCCGAAGTCGAATCCAAAATCACTTTCTCCGGCGTGAGCACACCTGCTTTTTCGGCATCTTCAATCATCTGCAAAGCAGGGCGATCTTTGACCGATCCGCCCGGGTTAAACATCTCCAACTTCGCCCAGATTTCAACCTCGGGATTGATCCTGTCACCCAATTCCCGGATACGCAACATCGGCGTATTGCCTATGGCATCGAGAATCGAGTGTCGGATGCCAGAACGCTTTGATAGCTTTTTGCTACGCATAAATGGCCTTTAGCCGTTGTTATTATGTAGGAGCAAATTGTGTGTTCGTTTTGTAGGATAGTGCCATCGCTGTCATATTTGAATGATTCGCCTTCATTCACCACTCTCAATTTTCCGCAGGCGATCCTCCAGCAACCTCTCGGATGGCCGCGTGCCATACTGTACGGTATTGGCCCACTCCGTATAGCACAACGCCAAGAGTTGATTGCCCTCTTTGGTGAGCATATAGGATGTGATCGAAAAGTCCGAATCGATACCGATTTCCATCGCCTCACAACCTTCTTCCGACAGCAAATCTTTGGACTTAAGCCAATGCATCACTACATCAAAGTGTACCTTCGCAGCATCCAGACTGGGACAATTTTTCCCTTCCGGAAAGTGCCAAGAAACCTTGTCGTATATCGTTCCATTTCCCATCAGGCCCTCCTCAGAATCTCTGTCTCCACGCCGGAACTAAAGGGAACCATTCCGCCCGTAAGGCGATCCTTGATATAATTTCCTCCTGCCTCTCGGATACGTTCTTCCTTTGCCATTTGGGCTGTCTTGTCTGCGGTTTCGGAAGTCACCTCAACTGACTTTACGACCTCACCATCTTTGATAACGGCGAAGTCGATTCGGCGTGCCTCTCCCGTCACCGGATCCTTAACGCTCTCCCCCTCAGCGTTACGTAAATAACACTCACGCTCAATACGGTTTCCAGTCTCCGCAGGATACTCACGCGCCAATTCGCCATCTACCATCCCTTCTCGTGCAACACCGGATATTCGATTGACCTCAATCTGTGGCCTCTCTCTCAGCGCAGCCTCATTGCGTGCAGCTAAAGCCTCTATCGTCGACTCAAACCTGATTGAATCGAGTTGTTGGATCAGCCCTTGTTCGCCAATGATTGCCTCGCGTGCCTCAGCCGAGGCCTCAAGACTCGCATCCAGTCTCAAAACACCCTCAGGGATTAAGAGATCCATACCGATCCTCCAATTCGCCTCAAGACTTGATTTGAAATTTCGTGTACGGACGGGATGTCCGCAATAAAGTAGGTTTCCACGATTCGGTTTATATCAGCATCGTTGGGCTCAATCCTTCCTCGTAATGCTCGGTCAAGAACGAGTTCGCGTATCCGGTGTATCGCTCCATCCCGCACATCTTTCCCCCATCCCTGGGCCAATCGTTTTCGAAAGCTGTCTCCAGCCTGATCATCACCATCTAAGAGACGTGAGATGAAGGGAACAATACCCTGCACCTTGCCGTCTGCTAAGCGGAATTGACCATTCGCCAATAGTTCGATAACGCCTGTGCTTAGAAATCTCTTGATGCTTGGCTCCGGGAATCTGTGGTCGTGCTTGAGGAGCAGGGCTTTGAACTGCGCCATGGCTTCGCGCACATATACCGAGGACTCTGACGAGTCGCCGCACGCCACTGTACAAAGAAATCGCAAGACCAAGACATTTCCTTTCGGACCCAGAGCATGCCGAATTGCCATCACATTAGCCTCGTCTTCTGCGACCATCTTTGAAGACATTTTCTTCATTACCTGATTGTCACTAACTTTCCGTGGAGAAAGGGTCTGCCTGATTTTGACTTCAATCGGTCGTTGCATTCCCTCTGTCGCGTAGAGCGCGTAGCCAGTCTGGAGAGAAGTGAGATAGATCGCTTCTTGTTCTACCAATCCAAGGGTCGAGGCGAGAAGCGCCTGATCATCGTGAGACACTACCCGATGGACAATTTTCGTGTTCGTATTCTTGATGACGTCGGGTAGTAGTTTCGAAGGAATTTGCTCTACCACAGCAACCCCTTGCCCCATTGACCGCATCTCCGAAATCACATTTGCGAAGAACTCGACAGCTTTGCCGCGAGGATTGCCGAGATGTTCGGTTTGGCGTTCCTGCACAACATTCTTGAGAAGGCGGTGCGCCTCCTCTATGACAAGGACATGCTGGAGGTCGTGCTGGAGGTCGTGCCTTGGTTTTGCGAACGGATTACGGGAAGGGTCGTTGGTTTGCCGGTACTCACTGATGAGCGTGAGGAGCAATCCGACTACGAATGCCTTATCGTCGTCGTCCGACAGTGCATCCAACTCGAGTACAGTCCGTTTCGCCAGCAAATCTTCAATGTCGAGCGGTTTCGACGTGTTGAATAGCAGACCCTTGGCACCCACCGCAAGGCTATCCAGTCGAGTGATGATAGCCGTTCTGATATTGTCCGAGAGTTCTCCCTTGTAATCCAATGACCGAACATATTTCTGAACCTCATCCCGCAGGTCAAGAAGGGTCGGGAAGTAACATCGCGACTCTTCCTTGTCATACCGTTGTTTGTCCGGTTGACCGTCAGCGTCGAGGAGTTGCGGATGTTTTCCGGAAGTCAAGTTCCAACCACGCTTTAGATAGATGTTGTGAAGGCACTTCTCAACGATGTACGGCATAGGACCATAGAGCGAAAAACTAGCGTTGAAAATCGCCTTGAGATAGTCAATATGAACACCCGCCGGTACACCGGGCATGATATGAAAAGGATTCAATCGTAGTGGCGCAATCGAAGTATCTCCGGGTGTATAGATACGCAGTGGCCCTTTCAGCGAGGGGCAACCGAGCAATTGGCGGTAGTCTCGCTTCGCCGACTCCAAAACCAAGAAAGGGACATCCAATGCTGCCAGTATCTCCTTGACGGTGGTGGTTTTTCCGGAACCTGTCAGACCACACACGAACAAGTGCTTCGCGAGATCGGTCGAACTGAGGCGTACTTCAACTCCTTCAAGTGGACGACCCTGGGCGCAGACATTGCCTAAGGACCGACCCTCGCTGGACGTGAAGGATCGGATATCCGTCAGACTCAAAGCAGGGGTCCGGCGAATCTCATACCCGGGCAGATTCTCGCATGGCGGCGCGGCGATGGAGGCTAACTCTTCACTGGTCAGATAGGAGGCGAGGCTTTTAGGAAAAACAGCACTGTAACGGTCGTATTTGGGGAGAAGGAGCGGGCGTTGATTTGTTAGGTCATCGTGATGAATGCGCGGCGGATATACATCTGTACTCGGCTTGGCGAGTTCCCCAAGCAGGGCACCGGTTAGTACATCGCGACCAGCCGCTGTCTCTGTAGCAAAGGTAATCGCGGTTTCCCATTGACCAACGTTGGCAGCTTTCATCAGTCGATCTGTATGCCGTTCGGCAATCCGCTCTAATTCCAATGCCACGGTAACCTGCTGTTCTCCTGAAAGACTTTCACTCCAGTGCGACTCACCACCATATGTCCGAGTATCTGCTTTCGATGTAGAACGTTGACCAGATGCGGCCAGAATCAAAGATGCGCCAACTCCGGCACCTATTACTGCGCCATGCAAACCTCCGACCTTTGCTCCGGCAACTCCGCCAATTACAGCTCCGCTGGCAGCCTTAACAAACCGAGAATCGGTCTCCGTCGTTCCTTCAGTCTGGCTGGTTTGCCAATTCTTACCTTCTCCTGACTCTTTCGTCCACGTTTGTCTTGCCAGCGTGTGGCATTTGTCTCGAATATCGAACACTGCATTCAGTTGGTTTGACAGATCGTTATCGCGAACGGGACGAGACACGAATAGCAGAGTGTATGTCTCACCATGAAGGCTCCGAACAACCGAAGATAAGTTAAAGTACTGGCGTTCATCATCGATCTTTAATACGGGCACTCCCGAGAGCATGCCGCCAAAACGCTTGCCGCCAACCAACGCCTCTACTTTCAGGTTTTTCTCAAAGTCGAGGGCAAGTCCCGGCAGCAGTCCTTGAAGAATGCGTTCGAATACATCCGGATCGACAGACGAATCTGTCTGTGTCGGCCTGAAGCCCAAGTACAATGACACCCCCGAATGCGAACCAACAATCGCGGTGAGAACTGTCCAGTTTGCGCGGTGTGCTGCAGATAGAACGCTTCGATAGCGTTGCTCAATGAACCCCTGAATGTCGTCCACACCGTCGGGAAGGACCACAGAGGAAACCTTGAAGAGATAGGAGCCGCGCATCAGCCTATCCCTATCCAGATCTGTCTCTACGTGGGCAAGGACATCGCCGTGAGCAGCCTCCATAAACGGAAGCAGATCACGCAGAGCATCTTCTATATTAGTTTCAGCTTGGTTCTGAACCATCAGACTTCCCTCCGTTTGATCGTTCCACCTCGTCCTGGAACTTCTTGAAGGCTGCGACGAAGTCTTCTTCAATGTCTGTTAGCCACGAAGACATCTGCTGCTCGGAATGAGTCAGGTATTCTTCCAAGCCGTTCCGCAATCGCTGGAGAGCAGTGCCAGTTGCGGCTGTGTGAGCGATTCGAAAGGCAATCGCAGAGGCGACAAGGGTGGCTACTCCTCCAATGATTCGGAAGATTAGTCCGCTCAGAAACAATGCGGTCATGAGTCCGCCTGCTGTAGCCGTTGAGCCCGCCGCGACACCACCGGCTATTATCCGCGGGTCGAATGACAACTCCAGCAATTCAGGTTTTAAAGAAAAGGATTCTTTGATAGAAGCTCTAAGGTCAAGGTCATAAAAGGCGTTCTTAATCGTCATTGGGGCATCAGTCAATGCCTCCGTCGCATCCTCCATCAAGTAATTCAACAAGGTATCAAGGAGGAGTTGAGCCTTTGCAACGACCATTGTAGGCGCGTGTTCAATGAGTATCCGCCGCGCCTGATCAACATCCGTATCAGGTTCAAAGTGGCGGCTCAGTTTCTCGCGCAGTTCATCAAATTCCTCGCGTATATCTCCCTCGATTCGCACTCTCATTCGGCGTTTCATTGGAGATCTCCTAACATATCGGTAATCCAAGCTACCTGAGCCGCGATGTCTTTTTTTTTCTGCTCTGCCGCATCGATATTCGCCAATATCTCCTCATTTGTGGCTTGGCTCGTCTTAATGTCCTCCAGTTCTTTGTTACGTGAGTCAATAAGGAGCTTGAGAGATGGCTGGAAATCCGTCTTAAAGTTTTCAATAAGACTTGACACAAGACCGGGCAATTTTTCCTTGTACTCTTCTACAACCTGATGTGCAAGTCTTTTGTATGCAGACAAGTGGGCCAGAGAGTCATAAATGGTCTCCTTCTGGGTAAACTTCGCTATCCCAAAGGTGACTATTTTCTTAGTCCATTCCCAGAAACCCTTAGGCTCTCTAGGCACCTCTCTTTCCCGATACGCCCCTTCTTTTGCCTTGGCTGTAATACCTGAAATATCGACCGTTGGTACAGTGATGGAATACTCAGTCTTGAACTGCCCTTCCAACCGTCTCACCTCGTCTTCGAACAGAGATTTTATTTCTGACTCTTTCTCATTGGCGAATACACTCATCGCGTCGTGAAAGTCAGCAAGTGCTTTCTTGACTCCGTCAAGCATGGATGCGTCATTAATCTGATTAAAATAATCGGTTTCGGTCTGCTTGAGTGAACTTTGATATAAGGCATTACGCCCGGTGTATTTGCTGGTGACACCTTCGGTAAATTCATTCATCGAGTGTCGGTATTCATTCAAGCGTTCTTGAATTTCGCTGATCTCATCCTCGAAAGTCTGCGGGTGTTTGCTCTGTTTGTTCCACAAGGCGAGGTTTTCTTTAAGCTTTGCGACCCGTGTGCCGTATCCGTGCTTCACGGACAAGAGAAGTTCTGTGAGTTGAATCAAAGGTGCTCGGTCTGAGAACTTATCAATAACGCGTTCCATTTCATCGAAGTTAGATGATTCCTGCAGGGCAGATCGGACGGCCTCAAAGTCAGAATCACCATCAATATCATCAAGGACACCATTTAGTAGTTTAAGCTTGATATCGAAGTTAATCGCCTCATCTCGCCACTCTTGACTCTGGTCCTGTTCATATTTTAACTCGAATTGTTCTTTTTGATCACGGTAGTATTGCTTGAGGGTATCGGCAGAATCGAAGCTCTCAATCTCGTCGGAAACGATTTTGAGCATGGAATCCACATGCAGAATTCGATGCTTATCGAACTCCTTATCGTACCGTTGGCGTGCCTCGCGGACCTTTTCATTGATCTCAATTTTTGACTTCCCTCCGCTCTTTGTGAGGACCAAGAACAGCGTCTCCCGAGTACGGTCAGGCACGACCTTAGTGATGAAGTCGTAAAATGAACTACTCTCGATAGGTGATTCAAGCGAATGGATGAACAGCACTGCGTTTGCTTCCTGGAAATAGTCGTAGGTGACACCCTGAACACCGCCGCGGGCACTGACGCCTGGGCTGTCAACTATGCGAAGCCCATCAAAGGTGTATTTGAGCGGAAAGCCGAAGGTAATTTTCTCGGGTATGTCCGCGAGAGTTCGACTTTTTACATATTTTTCGATGAGTGCCTTCTCATCTTGTAGCCGCAACTTGCTCTCAGCTTCTAGTTCGCCAATGGGAAGCGGATGGCCAGGCTTGATACTTCCTTCGACAATACGGGTGTCAATCAGCGTAGTCGGAATGCTACGGTATTCATCTTTGATCGCTCCAATCTTTCGCAGATCCTCGAATGCTTCGTACCGAGGTTTTCCGTCTGCATAGAGAACCTTGACGTATTTCTTCTTGGACTTGCATATCTCGACGACAGCACTCGAACTCTGAAAGACATCAGTCGGCAAAATTTTCTCTCCGAGTAGCGCATTGATAAAAGTAGATTTCCCCGCCTTCACTTCACCAGCTACGAGGAGAACATACCGGCTGTCCTTCAGTGCTTTAACTCGGTCTTTCAGGAAATCTACATCAACACCATCCTCGGCATCACCGCGTGAAGATAGATATCGATTACACACGTCCAATACCGCTTCCTTCTTATCTTTGTAACTATTGCCTATCATGAATCACTCCTATTTCCTGTTGCTCATCTTTCTGGTACTTCTCATCCCCACCGGACAACGACATTGTCTGAGTACAGACGAATCAATCCAAGGCGTTTCATCGTTTCATCAAAGTAGCACTCTACAGCTTCTTTGACATTCTGGCGAAGTTCCTCAAGCGTTTCGCCCTCGGTGTGGATGCCATATCCCAGCGCATTGGCGGAGTATCCGCCATCAACTTCATCCTCGCTGACTTCAAATATGATCTCAGACATTGTGGCTTTTCCTCTATCTTTGTGGCATTTTCTGAAGCCCAGTATGTAGAAAAATCGCCCTTAATCTCTCTGTCCCACTTCAACATCTGTTATTTCTGGAGACTGCTGCTTGATTTCGGATACGATTGATTCAACAGATACTTTGACTCGGATCGCTTTCCATATAGCCACAAAAGTCCAGATCAATGAGGCTAATGTTAATAGCAAGAAAAATGCCTGCCAAGTTGCTGCCGGAAAAGCGAATCGGTCTTTGAATTCAGCCGTGGTTAGTGCAAGAACGAGTGTCACCAACAGAGCCACTGGTGTCCACCACTCCCGTTTGGTGCCGAGACGGTCAATAGATTTATGCAGACAGAGCCGGAGCTTATCTTCGGTAGTGACAATAACAACCTGTTCCAGATTCCGGTATATTTTTTTAGCTTGTAGGAACTCCTGCTGGAGTACTTCCACAAATGTTTCTTCTTCATTCATCGTGGATCTCTTCCATTTTTTCGCGTGCTCGGTACTGGGCATCGGCGACCTGAGAAGGGGTCAACATTTTGGTAAGTATATCGCGTTTCTCCCGCGCTTCCTCATTACCCTGTGCCGCGGCGAGGTTCCACCACCTGTGGGCTTCCACATAGTCTTGGGGTGTCCCCTCTCCATTTACATACATTGCGCCCAGGTCGTGCTGGGCTTGGGCAAGTCCTTGATCGGCTGCCTTGCGAAACCACTTTGCTGCCTCCATACAGTCTTGCGGCACACCATTTCCAAAATAATACATCACACCAAGACTATGCTGAGCTTGAGCAAGTCCTTGATCGGCTGCCTTGCGAAACCACTTTGCTGCCTCTACATCGTCTTGCGGTACACCATGACCAACGGCATACATCAAACCAAGGATATTCTGACTTTTAGTATGACCTTGATCGGCTGCCTTGCGGAGCCACTTCACTGCCTCTTCGTCATCTTTCTGCACATCATGACCTGCGGAATACCGCCAGCCAAGATCATACTGTGCTTCTGGAGATCCCTCATCGGCGCGTCGTCGCAATTCATTTTCAGTTATCATGATTTCCTCCATGCTACCTGCTGACCTACAGCCTTATATCACATCGCCGCGTAACATCATTTACTCGAAAAGGGTGTTTCTTTTTTGCATAAACCAAAAACGACCCCACGAGAGGGCCGCGATTACATCCAAATAATACTATTTTCGACATTATGTCAAGATTCAACAGGCACGGCATTAACCGCCGCATCAATAGGCTGTAAAAAGGTGTGAATACCGCATTCTGTCTTATCCGAACCCGCCCAACGACCGGCGCGTTCGTCTGCATCTGCATCCACAGCTTTTGTGCAGGGCCAGCATCCTATCGTGGCAAAGCCCTGATCCATCAAGGGATTATAGGGCACATCGTGTTCGACAATATAATCCCAGACCTGTTTGCGCGTCCACGGTGCCATGGGATTCAATTTGAGCAACGCGCGACCATCTGTCTCATAATATTCCAGAATGGAAATTTGGCTGCGGGTATCGCTCTGATCTCGCCGGCGGCTATTAATCCAGCCATTCAACTGGGACAACTTGCGCTGCAACGGCTCGACTTTCCGCAACCAGCAACACCGGTCGGCATCCCGCTTGTAGAGTTCGTCACCGTAATCACGCGCTTGCTCTTCAATACTCAAGCGAGAATGCACCCGCTCAATCTCAATTCCATAGCGCGCCTCCACGCGGTCGATCAAGCTCAGGGTCTCGGGAAACAGAAAACCCGTGTCAATTGTAAATACGGGAATTTGTGGCGCGGCCTTTTGCATCACGTCGAGCAAAACCATGCCGCTGGCACCAAAAGCAGTACCAAATGCCACGCGAGAACCCAACGTCTCCCATGCCCAGATCAAAATATCTTCCAGAGGCGCCGTTTCAAGAGCCAGGGACTGCGCATTCAATTTTTCTCGGGTAAGCACAAACATCTCCTATTCTTGAGTTCGTTGATTCACAATATATTTAATACCCATTGTAATGTCAAGTTGCCGTGCAGTATGGCGGTTCTAAATCATAACTTTTGTTTATAACTTTCTTGACCTTTTAAAAACAATATAATAAATTTGTTTACTATCTTTACTCGCAAGGGGCGCGAAAAAAGCCCTGAAATCATAGTGATTCAGGGCCATTTTGTAATAGTGAGCGCGGCAGGATTCGAACCTGCGACCCACGGCTTAAAAGGCCGTTGCTCTACCGCCTGAGCTACGCGCCCATCCAGGATTTTGGTATAGAATTATAAAATATACCATTCTCCCAAAATCTGTCAAGCAAAAGGAAAAAAATAATCCCATGATGCGCCGTCGCCGAAAAGGCAGAATTGTCAAATGGCTACTCTGGGTCTTCGGTGTAATTGGGGCCATTGCACTCGCCCTTGCACTGATCCAGATTGACGATATTGTGATGGCTCAAGGCATTGTAGAACCAGGAGACAAAATATTTATCAATTCGCCCATGAGCCAGGACATCCAGGAAATCCTCGTAAGCCCCGGTGACTCCGTCACAGTCGATCAACCCGTCGCACGGCTCTACGACGGCAATTTGAGAGCGGCAGCGGCAACCGCAGAACAAGAAATCAAACGGGAAATGGCCAACCTCGAAGCTGCACAGGCGCGACTTGCCCTGCTGCGTGCACAGCCAACCCCCGAAGAAATCAAAATAGCCGAATCGCGTGTTGAGCAAGCGCGCATCAACCTCACGGCCCGACAACAGGACCTCAAACGCGCCCAGGCTCTCTATGAAGGCCAGCGCCTCTTCAGTCAGGAAGACTACGAACGCGCCAAAACCAATTACGACCTCGCTGAAGCCAGCTTAAAAGTCGAACTCGAAAATCTCAACCTGGTGAGACGCGGTCCCCTGCCCGCAGAAATTCAACAGGCAGAAGCAGCAGTGCGCCAAACCCAGGCGTCTCTGGACAAGGCAAAACACAATCTCGAAGCCGCGCGCGAAGCCCTTGAACGCGCCACCTTGCGCGCGCCAGTCAGTGGCGTGGTGGCTCGCCAGGATCTCTATCCGGGCATGCAGGCCAGTCAGGGTGCCGTTGTCATGATCATCGCAGGAGAAGGCGAAGGTACAGTCATCGGTGCCTGGATGGCCGAAACCAGCGCGTGGAAGGTGCGCCCCGGCCAACCCGTTGAAATATTGAGCAATCTCTTCACTGACCGCGAAGGTTTTGTCGGTCAGGGCGAAGTGTCAGAAGTTCATGGGTATGCCGTCATTGAAGGCAATGTTCGCACCTTTGGTCTGGAAGTCGTCGTCAAACAAACCCCCATTGCCCTCAGCTTTGGATCTACCGCTGATTTGCGTATTTATGTGGGGCGCCGCAGCATTTTGCAAACCATCCTCGGCTGGGAAAGCAACACCCAGTTCAATCAGGTAAAATCATCGATTGAATCATTCCAAGCTCTCCAACCTAACACCATTAATACGCCCGATACTATTAGTACCCCACCCGACACCATCAATACCTCACAGTCTGATACCATCAGTAATCAGTAATCAGTAGTCAGTGATCAGTAGTCAGCCCGCTCAACCCACCAACCTCAGTCCTCCGCCCCTCTTTTTCATCTGCGTTATCTGCGTCATCTGCGGATCACCTCTCAGCAGCCAGCCCGCTCTGCTCCCCATTCTTAATTTTTAATTTTTAATTTTTAATTCAAACAAAATCCTTGCTCGTTTTTTTACCCTGTTATATTTTTTCCTGCCCAAATATCCCGGGGGCACACTGTCGTGTCCCGATTTGAACCCCTTTGGAGGACGCAATGGCAACAGCAAAACAAGAAGAAAAATACGTCTATTTCTTTGGCGATGGCAAAGCCGAAGGCGCTGCAGAAATGCGCAACTTGCTCGGTGGCAAAGGCGCGAACCTCGCAGAAATGTCGGGCCTTGGCATTCCCGTGCCCGCTGGATTTACCATCACCACCGAGGTTTGCACGTATTATTACGACCACGACAAACAATATCCCGACGCACTTGAAAAACAGGTAATGGACAACGTTGCCAAACTCGAAAATGTTATGGGCAGCAAATTCGGCGATGCGACAAACCCATTGCTTCTCTCCGTGCGCTCGGGCGCGCGCGTCTCCATGCCCGGCATGATGGAAACCGTACTCAACCTCGGCCTCAACGATGAAATCACAGAAGGTCTTATTGCCAGAAGCAACAACCCGCGTTTTGGATGGGACTCTTATCGCCGCTTCATCCAGACCTATGGCGATGTGGTAATGGGCGTGACTCCCGAGGGCCTCGAAATAGACCCCTTTGAAGCCGCTATTGAGGAAGTCAAAGAAAAACGCGGCATCGAAGACGACCTCGACATGACCGTAGAGGACCTCAAAACCCTCGTCGATATGTTCAAAGACATCGTCAAAACACGCACGGGACAAAATTTCCCCACCGATCCCATCGAGCAACTCTGGGGCGGTATTGGCGCGGTATTTGGCTCATGGCAGGCGGATCGCGCCATCACCTATCGGCGTCTGGAAAATATCCCCGGAGACTGGGGAACAGCCGTCAACGTCCAGTCCATGGTCTATGGCAACATGGGCGACGACTGCGCCACAGGCGTTGCATTTACGCGCGATCCCTCCACGGGAGAAAACACATTTTACGGCGAATTTCTCACCAACGCACAGGGCGAAGACGTGGTCGCAGGCGTGCGCACACCTGAGCCTGTAGAACGCCTGAAGAGCAGACAGCCCGAAGCCTATCAAACACTCGAAGGCATCTATCAAACACTCGAAAAACACTATCGAGACATGCAGGACATCGAATTTACCGTGCAACAGAGCAAACTCTGGATGCTGCAAACCCGCAATGGCAAACGCACAGCCGCTGCCGCCGTCAAAATTGCCGTTGACATGGTCAACGAAGGGCTGATCACCCGGAGCGAAGCCGTGCAACGCGTGGACCCCGAACAACTCGACCAACTCCTGCACCCCACTTTCGATCCTACAGTTGAACGCAATGTATTGGCTACGGGATTGCCCGCTTCACCGGGCGCTGCGTCGGGAAAGGTCGTCTTTCTCGCTGAAGAAGCCGAAGAAGCCGCCGAGCAGGGCGAGCAAGTTCTACTGGTACGCCTCGAAACCTCGCCCGAAGACATCGGCGGTATGAACGCCGCGCAGGGCATTCTCACCGCACGCGGGGGCATGACCTCACACGCTGCTGTGGTTGCCCGCGGCATGGGCAAATGCTGTGTGGCCGGTTGTGGCGATCTCGTCATCGACTACACAGCGAATCAGTTCTCTGTCGGCGATACGGTTGTCAAAGGCGGCGACTGGGTCTCCATTGACGGCTCTACGGGCGAAGTCATGCTCGGCCAGGTTCCCACACAGGAGCCTGAACTCTCGGGTGATTTTGCCATCTTGATGAGCTGGGCCGATGAGATTCGCACACTCAATGTCCGCACCAATGCGGACACACCACACGATTCGGCTGTTGCGCGCGACTTTGGCGCCGAAGGCATTGGCCTGTGCCGCACGGAACACATGTTCTTTGAAGGCGACCGCATCAATATCGTGCGCGAAATGATTCTCGCCGATGATGAAGAAGGCCGCCGTCGCGCCCTCGAAAAGCTGTTGCCCATCCAACGCGGCGACTTTGAAGGCATTTTCAATGCCATGGCAGGCCTGCCAGTGACCATTCGCCTGCTCGATCCCCCCCTGCACGAGTTTCTCCCACACGAGAGCGACCAGCAAGAGGAAATGGCAAGGCGGCTCGATACCTCGTTGCGCGTGATTCAGGACAAGGTCGAATCCCTCAACGAATTTAATCCTATGCTCGGGCATCGCGGCTGTCGGCTGGGCATCACCTATCCAGAAATTTACGAAATGCAGGTGCGCGCCATCCTCGAAGCCGCCGCCAATGTGGGATCCAAAGCCGTTCCCGAAATCATGATCCCACTCGTGGGCACGGTCAAAGAATTTACCGAACTCAAAATCATGACAGATCGCGTGGCTCGCGCGGTAGAAAGCGAAACCGGCAAGCGCGTCGCGTATCTCGTCGGCACCATGATCGAAATTCCCCGCGCTGCCCTCACCGCCGCCGAAATTGCCGAACACGCAGAATTTTTCTCGTTTGGCACCAATGACCTCACGCAAATGACCTATGGTTACTCGCGCGATGACGCCGGCAAATTCCTGGGCGAATACGTCGAAAAGGGCATCCTCGAAAACGATCCCTTCCAGACCCTCGACCAGACCGGCGTGGGGCAACTCGTCGAACTCGGCACCAAAAACGGACGCGGCGCTCGCAGCGATCTCAAAGTGGGCATCTGCGGCGAACACGGCGGCGATCCGTCCTCTGTACACTTCTGCCACAACATCGGCATGGACTACGTATCCTGTTCCCCCTTCCGCGTACCCATCGCCCGCCTCGCAGCCGCCCACGCTGCACTGGAAGAGTAATCTTCTATTTTGGGATAAACACAAAAGTGCCCGCTTCCATTGAGGAGACGGGCACTTGCTTGTTTTTATATCGTTAAGATGGTGGTTTATCTCAGCCTGTGACAAGTCTATACTCGTGTGGTTACTTGGGCAAAGCGAAAAATGCCGTTACCAGCGTGCCCAATATCAGAAAAATCCCTCCGAGTACAACGCCAACAATCCAATTGAAATTGCTCTGCATCGTCGCTCGCAATTCCCGTTGGATCTCGGATAGACGGCTCATGCGGTCATCGTGCTGCTCTATGAGGGTGTCCAGTTTGATCACATGCTCCTTACTCTCTGTGATTCTTGTGGCGTTCTGATCAATCATCACATGCAATTCTCGCTGGATCTCCGCTTGACTGCTCATGCGCTCGTCATGCTGCTCTATGAGGGTATCCAATCTGGTCGTTCGCTCATTACTCTCCGTGATTTCTTTGGCGTTCTGATCAATCGTCGCCCGCAATTCTCGCTGGATCTCCGCTTGACTGCTCATGCGCTCGTCATGCTGATCTATGAGGGTATCCAATCTGGTCGTTCGCTCATTACTCTCCGTGATTTCTTTGGCGTTCTGATCAATCGTCGCCCGCAATTCCCGTTGGATCTCGGATAGATGGCTCATGCGCTCGTCGTGCTGATCTATTAGTGTGTCCAGTCTGATCACATGCTCGTTACTCTCTGTGATTCTTGTGGCATTCTGCTCAATGCGCGTCTCCAATCGCTCAAACATCTTTTCCTGAGCGGCTTCGTAACGCGCCATGCGGTCTTTGTGGTGCTCGTTGTTCTGTTCAATCAGTTTTTCAATCGCCGTCAACTGCTGGCCTTGCCTAACGGTTTCGCGTTGCTGTTCATCAAAACGGCGATCAATCCTTTGATCTGCTTGGGCTAAATCTCTTTCTGTGGTTTGTGGTGCATCTGCCATGTGACTCTCCTCGTTGTGATCGCTAAAATTTTATCATCTTTCTGTAACGCGCCCCTCTCAGTGTGATTATTTTTAATAACGTAGATAATATCTATCTGTTGTCAACCCAATTTTCCAAATTTCTCCAAATCCCACCTGTCTAAAACCGCTTCTTTTATACCTTAAAATTTGACTCTAAAGCCTCGGCTTAGACGCAGTATTCTGAAAAGTCATTACAAAAAGCACCATAATCCTCGCCTTTCCACCCCACAGCGCGAAGTAGCGACAAACACCCGCGCTTGATTTTCTCTTTTCCTTACCCTATATTTCGAGGGCTTGAATATCTCTGTTATACTTGAATTTGCGGGGTCTCAGATGTCTGCACGGGTCATTGCCATAGCCAATCAAAAAGGCGGTGTGGGCAAAACCACCACCGCAGTCAACCTATCTGCGTGTCTGGCTACTGCCGAAAAGAAAACCCTGCTGCTCGACATAGACCCACAGGCCAACGCGTCCAGCGGATGTGGCATTGAGGTAGATGAACAAACGCCCTGTGTGTACGAAGTGCTTCTCGAAGACTTGCCCTTAATGGAAGTCATCCACGAAAGCGACTTGCCCTTTCTCAGCATTGCGCCCTCTCACATTCGCCTCACCGGTGCCGAAGTGGAAATGGTCTCCGTCACATCGCGCGAACAACGCCTCAAAAATGCCCTTTTGCAAGCGCGCGAAACCTATGACTTCATCATCATCGACTGCCCCCCTGCACTGGGATTGCTCACACTCAACGCGCTGACGGCAGCCGACTCTGTACTCATCCCCATACAATGCGAATTCTACGCGCTCGAGGGCCTGAGCAAATTGCTCAACACCCTGCACCTCGTGCAACAACATCTCAATCCCCACCTCACTATTGAAGGCGTACTACTCACAATGTACGACGGACGTCTCAATCTGGCGCGGCAGGTTGCCGAAGAAACCAAATCGCATTTTGGCGACCGCGTCTATAATACGATTATCAGCCGCAACGTCAAACTCGGCGAAGCGCCCAGTTTTGGCAAACCAATCATCCTCTACGATATTATATCTACCGGCGCGCAAAATTACATGAACTTAGCCGGGGAGGTCATCAATGGCTAAACGCAATGCCCTTGGCAAGGGATTGGGCGCCCTGATTCCCGGTGCCGATGAAACCTCTGCCGAAAAAATCACATCGGAAACTGCTCCATCGCCCACAGGACAGACCCAACGGCAAATCATCGAAATACCCATTGAGGATATTGAACCCAACCCCCACCAGCCACGCACGGAATTCGATCCCAAAGCCGTGAGCGAATTGGCGCAATCAATCCGCGAAAAAGGCATCATACAGCCTGTTTCCGTGCGCCGCTTTGGATCGGGCTATCAACTGATCGCTGGCGAACGCCGTTTTCGCGCCGCGCGTCAGGCCGAACTCGCGGTCGTACCTGCGATTGTTATGGACGTGGGAACAGACCAGGAAATGATGGAACTCTCGCTGATTGAAAATATCCAGCGAGAAAATCTCAACCCCATAGAAGAAGCCAAAGCCTATCGCATGCTCATAGACGAGTGTTTTCTCACACAAGAGGAGGTTGCCGAGCATGTGGGCAAAGACCGCTCCACCATTGCCAACACCTTGCGCCTCCTCGCATTGGCACCCGAAGTACTCGACGCCCTGCAAGCCGGGCAGATATCCGCAGGTCACGCCCGCACACTGCTGGGCCTTGACAACGCGGATCAACAAATTGCCTTATGCCAGCAGATTATTGCACAGGGACTATCGGTTCGCCGCACAGAGGCCCTCGTCAAAGCACTCAAAGAAGGCTCCACAGAAAAAAAATCCACGCCACCCAAAGACCCCAACTTGCTATTTCTCGAAGAAGATCTCCAGCGTTATTTTGGCACAGCAGTCAATATCAACCGCAGAGGCTCTCGGGGCAAAATCGAAATCGAATTTTACAGCAATGACGACCTCGAGCGCGTGCTGGAATTGTTGCGGAGTAGGGACTTTTAAATGGAGATATTATGAAACACCTATTGTATATCCTATCCTGCCTCTTCATCGGCTGTTCTGCCATTCCCGAAACACCACAATCCGTGGATATTCTCGTGGATGATTTTGGCCTTTATGATCAAAACGGCGAATTCCACACACTCCACGAGCACTCAGACGCCTCTGCCATCGTCTTATTCGTCCAGGGCAATGGTTGCCCTATTGTGCGCAATGCGGTACATAGCCTCAATGCAATACGCGATGAATACGCGCCCAAAGGCGTGCAATTTTTAATGCTCAATGCCAATTTGCAAGACGACCGCGAAAACGTACGCGAAGAAGCCGTCGCCTTCTCCATCGACTATCCCATCCTCATTGACGAAACACAACTCGTCGCCGAATCACTCGACCTGCATCGCACGGCTGAGGCCCTTGTCATCAATCCCAAAACATGGCACATCCTCTACCGGGGACCCATCGACGATCGTCTGAATTACGAAGCGCAAAAACCCAGTGCATCCAACCATTATCTCGCCGATGCACTCCTCGCCCACCTCAAAGCCGAGGAAGTCGCCGTCAAAGCCGTTGCATCACCCGGTTGCCTGATTGCCTTGCCGGGCAAAGACCGCGCACAACACAAACAGATCTCTTATGCCAGAGAAATCGCTCCCATTCTGCAAAACAAATGCGTGCCCTGTCACCAAACCGGCGGCATAGCACCCTTTGACATGACCGACTACAAAGAAGTCGCGGGCTGGTCTCCAATGATGCGCGAAGTCGTACGCACCCGACGCATGCCCCCATGGCATGCAGACCCACACATAGGCACATTCAACAACGACATGTCTCTCACACAACAAGAAGAACAAACCCTCGTCCACTGGATCGAAGCTGGATCGCCCCGCGGCGATGGGCCAGATCCCCTATCCGACAACCCGACACACGCCACAACCTGGGCTTATGGTGAACCCGACCTCGTCATCGCACTGGAACGGCAGGAAATCCCCGCAACCGGCATTATCGACTATCGCTATCTCAAAATTACCGTACCCATAGACCGCGATGTGCAATTGCGGGGCACCGAATTTCTGCCGGGAAATCGCGCGGCAATGCACCACGCACTGGCGCATCTGATCTATCCCAAAGGGCACAAAATGAAAACCGTCAAAAAGAACCGCTGGTTAGACGGCATCTTTGCCTCTTATGTACCGGGCATGGATGGTGTCATACTGCCCAAAGGCACGGCAAAACTACTCCCCAAAGGGAGCAAAATCCAGTTTCAACTCCACTATACGACCACTGGACGTCCCGAAGTGGATGAAAGCAAACTGGGGTTGTATTTCACCGACGCCCAAAACCTGCGCGAACACCGCGTGGTCGGTCCCGCCAACACCCAAATTAAAATCCCACCGCATGCGAGTGCCTATCGCGATTCATCCATAAAAATCTTTGAACAAGACGTCACCCTCTACACCTTCTTCCCCCACATGCACTTCCGGGGCGCGGGCTTCCGCTATGTTGCACATTATCCCGATGGAACCCGCGAAACCCTGCTCTCTGTGCCAAATTACACGTTCAACTGGCAGCGGTTCTACGCCCTCTCAACCCCTAAACACCTGCCCGCAGGAACGCGCATAGTCAGCCATGCCGTCTTTGACAACTCAGCAAAAAACAAACTCAATCCCGACCCATCCGCAACGGTTCGCTGGGGTGAGCAAAGTTTTGACGAAATGCTAATTGGATACATGGGCATTGTCGATGGCAAGATTGAACAAACCGCTCAACTTTCGGCACTGAACGAGTAACATGCGCGCTGTACGCAAACTAAAACCCGGTCCTGGACACATCGCCTTATGCAATATACCAGAACCGGATATCGAACACCCCGACGACATTAAAATCGCCGTTCAGCGCGGCGGACTCTGCGGCACCGATCTCCACATTCGCCACGGCGGTTATGGCTCTCGCCCACCTGTCACGCTTTGCCATGAACTTTCAGGTGAAGTCGTCAAAGTCGGCACCAATGTCACCCGCATCAAAACAGGCGACCGCGTCACGGTCCTTCCCACAGCGAATGGGGCCTGTGGGCACTGTCGCCATTGTCGGGCCAGCGAATTTTTCTTTTGCCCCCAGCGCAAATCCGTTGGCAGCATGCGCGACGGCGGATTTGCCGAATACTGCGTCATCCCCCAAAACCTCGCCTTCCCACTTCCCGAATCCGTCTCCTATGACACTGCCGCGCTTGTTGAACCCCTCGCCTGCTGCATCAAAGCCGTTCTTTTTTACACAAAAATTGTACCCGGCGACCTGGTACTCGTTTCTGGTCCCGGTCCCATTGGCCTGATGTGCGCCGACCTCGCCAGACTCGCAGGCGGACGTGTTATTGTCTGCGGAACAGACCGCGACACCCATCGCCTCGCTATGGCTAAAGGCGCAGAACACACCGTAGATGTCACGCGCGAAAATGTATCCGAATTTGTCCGTTCGATCACCAGCGACGGTGCCGACATTGTCATCGAATGTGCAGGTGCTGCTGCCTCCATCGATCAATGCCTCGACGCCGTGCGCCCTCTCGGCACATTCACACAGGTGGCTCTAATCGAACACCCCGTTGAAGTGAACTGGGGCAAAATCATCTACAAACAGCTTTCCGTGAACAGTTCTATTGCCCAGAACTGGCCCAGTTGGCAACGCGCCCTCGAAATGGTCATCGCCAAAACAATAGATCCCTCGGCATACATATCCCACAGGCTACCACTCGAAAATTGGGAACAGGCATTTGACGGTGCAGAGCGACAAGAGGGATTGAAATACGTCCTACACCCTTAACCCACCGGCACAGTCACCAGGATGTGTTCAATCCAATCATCGCTGTCATTGATCAACTGATGATAGGTATGCGGCGGTAAATGCACGGCATCGCCAGGCTCCACGGGATAAATCTCGTCATCGATCTTCATCTTGCCATGACCGCGCGTAAAATAATAAATCTGTTCTTTGTCATCGTGCATGTGGTAATCGCCCGCCTTGCGGCTCTGCATCATATGCAGGGTAAATCCCGATGCCGCCAACATCGGTGCTTCTTCCTCGCTCAAGCCAGCACTCCCTTTCTGCCTGAAAATCGACCAGATCAACGCCGTTTCATGGCCCACTGTGGGCGTGGCATCTTGCCAATTGCGAATCACCATCTGTCTTTCCTCCATTTTAAGTGTTGATATTCAACGCCGCATCGATCTCCGCTTGATATTCATACAACTCGCCGCTTTCGATCTCTGCTGCCGTCACAGTGCGACCTGCGCGAGCAGACTCGCAAATCGCATAAATCGCCGCCACATCCTTCATCCCCTCAACACCATCGACCTCAACCGGGTCATCATTCAGGACAGCACAGGCGAGTTCGTATTGTTCATAAGCGATCAATTTCCAATCCACTGCCTGATCGCCCACGCTGTTTTTGGTAGGAAAAAAATGATCTAAAAGAGGATGCAATTCAAAATCGTCAACAGCACTCAGAATCGCATTCTGGTCTCTCACCTCCCCATCTGCCGATTGCCATATCGCCTGACTCCCACGACTCCCGTAGCTCTGCAAACACCCTTTATCGCCTAAAATCAACTGACTGCGACAGGCACCATGTCCCCCAATGCCCACAATAAAACTCACCGTCACGCCGCTTTCCATCTTCATCATCGCCATCGCCGTATCTTCTGCCGTAGCTGGAACTTCGCTGGGCATCGCGCGAAAACGCTGCTGATAAAATTCATACCGATCACCAATGGACTGTTGTTTTTTGCGCACTGGCTCCACCAGACGCGTATCGCCATACACCTCGACCACATCGCCGAGTTGATACCGAATCAAATCTGCATAATGCACTCCCATATCGATCAACGGTCCCCCGCGGTCTTTCAAATGCCGCCAGGGCGTGATAAAAATTTCATTACCGCCGCGCATGGCGTGAAACGTTGCCATATAAGGCGTTCCGATTCGCCCGGTATCCAACAAATGGCGCGTTAGCCGCGCCGAAGGATCGCGCCGATAATTTTCAGCAACGGACAGTTTGCGTCCATTGCGCTCCGCCGCCTCATTCATAGCATGGCACGCTTTGACAGAAATAGCCATAGGTTTTTCAACCAGCACATGCAACCCCAGGTCCAGAGCCTCACACACCACCGTGTGGTGCACCGACGGATCGGTGACCACATCGACAGCCATCAAATCGGGAATCGCTTGCGCCATCTCTTCTATGGATGTAAATACGGGGGGCTTTGAACCGAGCAACTGCTCGGCCTCCCTCGCAGCCAGTTCTGCGTTATCCCGATTGAGATCGCACAAAGCGCACAATTCAATATTGTTAAACGGCGTCTTCGCCAGTTCGCGCAACCCATACAAATGGCGCGTTCCCATACCGCCACAACCGACCAGGGCGAGTTTGAGTTTATCCATGTTTTCTCCTTTGAATCGTGTGAAACAAAATTCGCGCTATCGTCCTGGGATCCGCCAGTAGGTCAGTGCCCGCCAACTCCATTCCAACGGGCCATATCGAAAACGTCTCATCAGCAACGGCGACCACCAGAGTTGGAGGCCCCATACAAAGATGACGACTATGGCCTGTTGCCAGCGGGCAACGCGCCCGAAAAGCCCGAATCCATGCCCGTAAAAAATGGTCGTACAAATCAGCGTCTGAGCGATGTAATTGGTGAACGCCATTCGCCCGGCTGCGGCCAGGCGCGTTTGTAAGCCAGAGAGCCATCTGCGGCGAACCACCAACATCACGAGGCCGATGTATCCAAATGCCATAGCGAGGCTCCCCCAATAGTTGAACTGCGCCCCAAGGAACATCGAACGCTCCCAGTTCCATCCGGCCGCAAAATTCCACCATGCACCCGCAGCAACGACCGGCAAGCCCATACCGAATCCGATGAGCGCGAGGCAACAGTAGAATCGGTCATTGCGGGCTGCGCTCAGGATGTGCCAGCGGTAGAGGGCCATGCCCATCAGCATGATACCCGCAGATTGCCAAAACACTTCAATTGGCAGGACCGTCGTGTGCATTCCCAGTGTATCGCTGGTTCGTTGTGCCTGCAGTGTGAACCAGCCGCTGCGGTAAGCGAGCAACTCCGCATCAATTTTGGCCGCATCCGGTGCCCACGTCGCAGTGATATCCGCCACATCTTTTTCGGGAATAAATTCTGTTGTCAGACCTATTCCAATCGACAGCACACTCGCCACTGCAAAAACAACGAGCCCGATGACTACCAGCGTGCGCGGCGAACGATTCCTAAAAAGAAAGATGACGGAGCCGCAGAGCGCGTAGGCAACCAATATATCGCCCGACCACAGAAAATAGGCATGCACAAGGCCGAAGACGAGCAGATAGAATGTGCGGCGGTAGTGCAAGCCAGCGGAGCGACCACTGCGGGCCTCGGCGCGATCTGCAAACAGACAGATGCCGGCACCAAAGAGCATTGAAAAGATTGACATAAACTTCTGATCAACGAGCAGGTAGCTAACCAGCCAGGTAAAAAAGTTGATACCATTGAGATCGCCGTAAGCCGTCGGGTTCAGGTACGCCGCCCCAGGCATTGCAAATGACTGGATATTCATGACCAGGATGCCAAGCACGGCAAAGCCGCGCAACACATCCAGACTCTCAATGCGATCTGAGACCTCAACTGGGCTGTTTAGAACGCGTTTGTCCATATCTCCTCTTTTACAGATTTGCTTACAGGAGAATATATGCCATTATTAAAAGTGAACACACAATATCTGATACCGCACACATCGCACTTACAAAATGCTTGCCCAACACACCCATCTCGAATAAGTTTATTAATGCTGTTATTTCTACTGCTGAAGATCATGTTTCCATGGATGAGCCATTTAGATTTTCATGGGAGTTGTTATTATGATGATCAAACGTCTTAAAGTAAAAAACTGGCGTAATTTCCGAGAACTCGATGTCCCATTGCGCGAGCGTCAGTTTGTCGTAGGTGCAAATGCATCCGGGAAGTCCAATCTTCTCGATATTTTTCGCTTTCTTCGAGATATTGTAAAAGCAGAAGGCGGCGGATTGCAGAAAGCGGTCAAAGACCGCGGAGGCGTATCTAAAATCCGTTGCCTGGCGGCGAGACAAGACCCAGAAATCGAAATCGAAATTCACCTTGCCGACAATGCAGAATCTCCCGAAACCTGGCGATATGCGATAGGAATTATGCAGGAACCTCGGGGTTATCGCCAGACGTATCTCACTCATGAACGCGTGTGGAAAGATGGCAAACAGATTCTCAACAGGCCAGATGCAGATGACAAAAAAGACCGGCAACGACTCACACAGACCTTTCTTGAGCAAATCAATGTCAATGCAGACTTTCGAGATATTGTCCATTTCTTGCAAGACATTACCTATCTGCATCTGGTTCCTCAACTTTTGCGGTTTGCCGATTCGATTCAGGGAAGAGTCGTTGAAGATGATCCCTTTGGACAAGGGTTTTTGGAAAGAATTGCCACAGTTACTGAGAGGACGCGCCGTTCCCGGTTAAAAAAAATTGAACAAGCCCTCAAAGTTGCTGTGCCCCAACTGAAGCAATTGGAATTTATTCGCGATGAAATCACAGGAAGGCCTCATTTGCAAGCCCTTTATTCCCACTGGCGTCCGAATGCAGGCTTGCAACGAGAAGATCAATTTTCCGATGGAACGCTTCGTCTCCTGGGCTTATTATGGTCTCTTCTTGAGAGTGACTCTGTACTCTTACTGGAAGAACCAGAGTTGTCATTAAATGCGGGCATTGTCTCTCAACTTGCCCCGTTTATTTCCAGAATGCAAAGAAGCAGACGCCCCCAGGTATTTGTGAGCACACATAGCGATGCATTGCTTACAGAACAGGGCATTGACGGACGAGAAGTTCTGTTGCTTACACCAGCACGGGAAGGAACAGCGGTAAAAATAGTTTCTGATATTGACGAAGTAGAGACGCTCCTCGAAGATGGTTTTACAGTTAGTGAAGTCGTACTTCCAAGAACCAGACCCGAGCATGCCGAACAATTGAGTTTTTTAGAATGAGATCAAATAAAGTAATCCTCGCTGTTGAGGATACACTCAGCGATGCCGTTTCGACTAAAATTCTCGAATACTTTGACCTCGAAATTGTACAAAGACTTGGATCTAAAGGCAATTCTTTCTTAAAAGAAAAGGCCCGTAACCTCAACCGTACTGCCAGAGGATTTTATAATATCTTTCTGCTAACAGATTTAGACTCTCCAAAAAATTGTCCTCCAAAACTCATTCAATCCTGGGTTGGAGCACCTCTAAATTCTGGATTTCTCTTTCGCGTTGCGGTCATGGAAATCGAATCTTGGATTATGGCGGACCGCAGAGGCATCGCAAAATTTTTATCGGTACCGCTCAATCGTATTCCACACAACACAGACAAAATAGAAAAACCCAAAGAGTTTCTCGTTTCGCTTGCACGACAGAGTAGAAAAAGAACATTGAGACAAGAATTGGCTCCTATACAAGGGGCGACAACCGCAAAAGTAGGCCCTCTCTATAATCCGCGTTTTACCGAATTTGTACGAGACCAATGGGATTTAGAACGCGCTGCTGCTGTATCTGTAAGTTTAAAAAGAACAATGGATCGAATCAGCAGTTTGTATTCTGCCTGAATGTATTTCTAAAGGGCTAAGTCCAATACACTCTCCATCCGACCTCCATACACCTCGCCGCGCTCAACACTCCCAAAGACTCCTAATCCATACCTGCAGTTCACAGACGAATAGATGCAGACTTCTGTTTTAAACAAAAACCCTAAATAAAAATGCCCTCTTGCATTTTGAAACAAAATTGGGTAACTCTATCACTAATGTGACTACTCCCAACGATAGAGCAGTTGGGCTTCTTGGCGGTCAAACTGCCTGACGTTGTAGCCCCAACGTCAATATGTTTATCGCAGCATTGTGGTCTCT
This sequence comes from Candidatus Latescibacterota bacterium, assembly GCA_965205975.1. Lineage (GTDB taxonomy): Bacteria > Latescibacterota > UBA2968 > UBA2968 > UBA2968 > VXRD01. The sequence goes on along the minus strand of OZ242195.1, from coordinate 500,835 downwards.
GTCCGTCTTATAGCCACACGCCTTGCAATGATGCACACGATCTGAGAGTGTCTTTTTTTCTCTATGTCCGCATGCAGAGCAATCTTGTGACGTATAGTCAGGATCAACGGCTTTGAATCCAATACCAGCTTCTTCCGCTTTGTATTCGAGACAGTGCCGAAACAGGGACCATGCTACGTCTGCTATTGATTTAGCCAACCGTCTGTTCTTCTGCATCTCTTTCACGTCCAATTTCTCTACGGCAATGAAACTGTGACGATTGACCATTTTTCTTGATTCTTGGTGGGCAAAGTTATGTCGCTTATTACGGATACGCTCATGCACTTTGGCAATGACTTTACGACGCTTTTCTCTTGTGGGGTCGGTCTTGGAGCTTTTTTTTACCGCGTCCCATTTGCGCTGTGCTCTCTTCAGAGACTTTTCCTCTTTGCGAAAGAATCTCTGATTCTCTATTTTCTCTCCGTCACTGGTGACCGCAAAGGAATTGAGACCCACGTCAATGCCAACAGCAGAGTTAGTGTTTGGTTTCTTATCTTTTTCGCCAATATCGCAAGAGATAGATACAAACCATTTGCCTGTTGCTGTGCGTGTGATTGTGCAAGACTTAGGGATACCCGCAAGTGGCCTGTGCTGGACAATGCGAATGCAACCAATACTGCCCAATCGCAAGCCCTTGTCGTCCAATCGGCATCCATTGGCAAACTGAGGATAGGTGATAGAATCATAGCGATTCTCATTCTTGTATCTGGGAAAGCCCGCTTTCTCGCCTGTCTTTGACTTCTCTTTGAGACGCCGAAAGAATCCTTTGAATGCCAAATCTACTCTCTGTGATACTTGTTGCAACACTTGACTATATACTTGCTTGAAAGCGGCGTGTTGCTGTTTTAACAATGGTATTGTTTTGGTCTGGTCATATTCAGACAGAGACTTATTCTCATTTTTCCATGCTTGTATTCTGGCACAGAGTAGTTGATTATAGAGGATACGACATTCGCCAATATGCGTCAGCAAGATTTGTTCTTGCTTTTTGGTTGGACGCAATCTGTATTTGAACGACTTAACCATAATAAAAATATATACTTATGTATTGATTTTGTCAAGTTGAAAATAGAATGAATCTTGTTGATGAAACGCTGGCGCACTTGTACACCGCTCCACCGCCACCGATAGTCCCTTGAGGACTATCCCATAGGCTAAAGCCACCCCATACATTCTAAGCCCTTCGCCGTGCGACCCAAGCCTGAAGGACTTGAGTTTTACGGGCTTTTCAGATAAAAAAGTAATGGGAGATTTCTGACCATACGCTATTCAACCCGCAATCGCGGAGTGCATTATGGTTATCGCAAAAAATATTGTCAAAACCTTCAAATTATCGCGGCAGCAAAAACGCGAAATGGGAGATGGTTTTCAGGGCAACACCATCGACGCGGTGTGCGACATCAGCTTCACCTGTCAGCCAGGTCGCGTCTTCGCATTATTGGGTCCCAATGGCGCGGGAAAAACCACTGCATTGCGCATGATCGCCACCATGCTCAAACCCACTTCGGGCAGCATATCTGTCGCGGAATACGACACCGTAACACAAAGTCAAGCCGTACGCGAAAACCTCGGCTTTCTCACAGGCAACACGGGATTGTACGATCGTCTGACCTCCAATGAAATGGTGCGCTACTTTGCCGACCTGCACGGCATGAATAATGCAGATTACAACACGCGGCGTGACCACCTATTTGCCCTCCTCGACATGGAAGCCTTTGCAAACCGCCGCATTGGCAAACTCTCCACGGGCATGAAACAAAAAGTCTCCATTGTACGCACGATCATACACGACCCCGAAGTTATTGTATTCGACGAACCTACCGCCGGTCTCGATGTCGTCACCTCACGCAATATCGTACACCTCATCCGCGACTGTCGAAACGCGGGAAAAACCGTCATTTTTTCCACACATCGCATGGGTGAAGTCAGCTTGCTCAGCGACGACCTCGCCATCATTCACAAAGGCCAATTGCAGTTTAACGGCACATTGGAAGACTTTCAAAACCAGATGCAAACCCCCACGCTGGAAGACGAATTTATTCGCATCGTCGAACAGGCATAAATTTGCCATAAGAGGTCCCCATGAAACCGATCCTCACCATCTTTAAAAAAGAATTTAAGGACATCACGCGCGATCGGCGTTCGATGATGATGATGTTCATCATACCAATGCTGTTATTCCCGCTGTTATTCACAATTGCAGCCGCTTTTACTACTCGTCAGACCCAAAAAGTCAGAACCAAAACACTCGTAGTTGCCCTGATCACCAATGGCAATGCAGAGACATTCCGCGAAACCCTGCTCAAACGCGACGACCTGAAAATTCGAGAAGACATAGCAGAAGATATAATCCCTCAGTTAATCCGATCCGACAGCATAGATGCAGCCATTCGCGTTGATGAGCAATTCGATGCCCAAATATCCGACTTGCAACGTGGTCAAATTCATCTCTATTTCAAATCATCCCGAGATATGGACGCATCTCGCAATCGCCTGACAAGTCTGATTCGAGACTACGAAAACCAGATTGTCAATGACCGATTCCAACGACTTGCCCTCGACCGTCTGATCGTGGACCCCGTACAGGTCAGACGCCACGACATTGCTTCTCAACGGGAAAGAATCGGAAAAAGCGTGGGTGGTTTTTTGCCCTATATTTTTGTCTTAATGTGTTTTATGGGCTGTATGTATCCAGCCCTTGATCTGGGTGCGGGAGAAAAAGAACGCGCCACCCTCGAAACACTGCTCGTCGCTCCCGTCAGCAAAATTCAGATCTTGCTGGGCAAATGTGGCGTGATTGTCCTATCGGGATTTGCGTCAATCGCCAACAGTTTTATCGGTTTTTTTATAGCTGTTATGTTACAACGAGAAATTGTCTCAAGAATTCTCGACGCGCTACAGGGCATGTTTGAAATATCATCCATTCTCCTGGTCCTTTCTCTGTGCCTGCCCTTAACCATCTTTTTTGCCGCCGCCTTAATGTCCGTCTCCATCTTTGCCAAATCTTTCAAAGAAGCGCAGAGCATTATGGCTCCCCTCAACATCATCATTATTATTCCCGTATTTATCGGCCTCTTGCCCGGCATTGAACTCAATGCCATCACATCGCTCATACCGGTCTTGAATGTCTCGCTTGCATCCAAAGAAATTTTCGCGGGAACCATCAAACTACCCCTATTGTTCGAAGTCTATGCCTCGCTCATCGCCCTCGCAGCCCTCAGCCTCTACGGCTGCGCCAGATGGTTTGAACGCGAAAGCACCATCTTTCGGGAGACTTAAATGGAACATTTCATGGGAGTCGCCATTTTTACACTTATCGCAATTCTTCTCATCGGCTATGCACTTTACGCGCTTGTAAAAGGCAGTCGCAAAGGTGCAGGCGGATCGGCTACCACAATGCTCGGTGCAACAGACCTCATGCTCAACGAGGACAAAAAACGCGCGGCACAGGAAATCGTACAACAACGCGCTGGAGAAATCCGCCATATTTCAGAGGATGATCAGGGTGAGGTTTCAAAGGATGATACTGGGCGATAAGTCGCCTGCCAAACTTTAGAGGATAACATGGATACCTTTACAATTTACTTTGACGTAGAAGACCCACGCCAGTCAAAGTGGTTTGTCGTTCTCAGTATTGGGATCATAATCAACAGCATATACCAGGGTTGGCGAACACTATCGCATGCACACAATGCCTTTGATTGGATAGTAGGTACGATTCTGCTACTCTGCAGTATTGCGATCATCGTTGCAATGATCATTGCTCTCTATATCCCCAAAAAACACGGACGACCGCGGGTAGTATTCAGCAATGACGGACTGGAGATCAAAGCCAAACGACGCGGACAGGCGAAGAAAATATCCTGGGATGAAATCCAGGCGATGCACCTCAAAATCAACGGCGTGGAAATTATTCCAAAAGCCCAACCAGCACACCCCATCGAAATTCCAGCGGGTACATGTTCCTACACGCAGTTTCAGCAAATAAAAAAGAACCTGAAAGAATACTCTGCCGAATACCAAGTAGAATCAAATTTCTAAGGTCGCGCGTAGGAGGGAAATCCCTTGAACTGGCCTGAGAGACGACCAGTTGTACCCCGTCCCCCGACCTTAATCGCGGCAGGGGTGCCGCTCCTACAGCATCTTTTTTTCCTCATCATTCAAATGACCTAAATAGTTACAAAAAAGAACCAAAAAAACAAAAGCCGATGTTTATGTGTCGGCTTTTATTTTTGCCCACCGCTGTATATCTATTATATTGTTCAGAAACTTACCTGTCCAAAACCTCCTACTTCTACGAGATTACCTATGCGCCTATCTACATATCTTCTATCTGTGCTCTTGAGTTTATCTCCACTCGTCTTTGCCCAGGGGAAAAAGCCGCTGGATCACGACGTGTATGAGGTGTGGAACCGCACGCACGCCAGCAATATTTCCGACAACGGACAATGGGCTTTTCTCTCCGTCGGTCCGGATGAAAAAGACACCGAACTCCGCATCGCAAGCCTCACAGACGACCGCTCCTACGCGATACCGCGTGGAGAATCCATTCGCTTCACCAGAGACTCGCGTTATATCGTCACCCTCATCAAAGCCTTCAAAGACTCGGTAAAACAGGCAAAACGCGACAAGAAAAAACCCGAAGAATCGCCCAAAGACTCACTTGGTATCATCACCCTTCCCACGGGAGACATCTTTAAAGCCGCACGCATCAAATCCTTCAAACTACCCAAAGAAAACGGAGGATGGGTCGCCTATTTGCTGGAAAAAGAAATCGCAAAAAAAGACAGTACAGCGAACAAAAAGAAAAAAACACCCGAACCTGAAAAAGAGACAGCCAAGCCCGAAAAACAGCCCGAACAAAAACCCGAAACTAAAGAAGCCAAAAAAGAAGAACCGAAAGATCCCAAAAAGAAAAAACGCAAAAAAGCCGAAGGCACCACGCTCGTTCTCCGCAACCTCCAGACCAGTGCCGAAACGCGATATAACCACGTCATCTCCTACGCCTTCACAGAAAGCGGTTCGTATCTCATTTTTGCCGCTGCCAACAAAGACAGCACAGCCGATGGCATCTACGTCATTCGCACCAGCACGGGCGACACCACAGCCATACTCACGGGCGCAGGTGATTACAAAAAAATCACCACCGACGAATCCAGTCTCCATCTCGCATTTATTGCCAACCGCGACAGCTTTAACGCAGAGCAACAGGAATACGCCCTCTATTATTGGCCCATTGGCTCGCGCAATAAGGCAAAAAAAATCGCCCAATCTGGAACAAAGGGCATACCACCGAACTGGTGGGTCAGCGAACACGCCAACCTCTCCTTTTCCAAAGACGGCAAGCGCCTCTTTTTTGGCACCGCCCCCAGACCAGAAGTGGAAGCGGAGGACGACACGCCCGACGACGAAAAAGTCGCAGTCGATATCTGGAACTGGAAAGACCCCTATCTCCAACCCATGCAACTCAAAGATGCCAAAGAGGAACGCGAACGCACATATCGCGCCGTCTTTCACCTCAACAATGGCAAAATCGTTCAACTCGCCACAGAAACTATCCCCAATATTCGTCTGGGAAGCGAGGGCAATGCCGATGTCGCGATAGGCACTTCGATTCTCCCCTACCGACAACTCATTTCGTGGGATTCGCCAGCTTATTACGACAGCTATTTGATCGACATAAAAACCGGCGAGGCAACGCGCGTACTCACCAAAATGCAGACGCGCCCCACCCTCTCACCCGAATCCAAATACATCTACTGGTGGGATCGCATCCAGAAAAACTGGTATGTTCAGCATGTCAAAAATATGATCCGCGTCAACGCCAGTAGAAATATCCCCCATCCCGTTCACAACGAATTGCACGACTGGCCGTATCCACCCAGCGCACATGGCAATGCCGGGTGGACAAAAGGCGATAAAGAATTTCTCGTTTACGACCGCTACGATATCTGGCTCACCGATCCCAATGGACGCAAAGCACCCGTCAACATCACCGAAGGGATTGGGCGCGAGACCGAAACGCGCTTTCGATATGTAAGCCTCGACCCCGAAGAACGAGCACGCGATCCCAAAGTCGATTTGCTCTTATCGGGTTTCAATCTCAAAACCAAAGCCATGGGCTACTATCGAGATCGCCTTGAAAGTACTGACAAACCCGTTGAACTGATCGCGCGCGACAAACGGTTTTCCAATCTCCAAAAAGCCAAAGACGCAGACATACTCCTCTTCAGACAATCCTCTTTTGAAGAATATCCCGACCTCTGGACCTCTGACCTCGATTTTCGGAATACGCGAAAAATAAGCGAAGCCAATCCGCAACAAAAAGACTACCTGTGGGGCACGGCCGAACTCGTCGAATGGGTCTCGCTCGACGGCAAACCCCTGCAAGGCATTCTCTACAAACCCGAAAATTTCGACTCCGCGCAGAAATATCCCATGCTGGTCTATTTCTATGAAAAAATGTCCCATCGGCTACACGCCCATCGAGCACCAGGAGCCTCGGGCGGCTCCATAAATTTCCCATTTTACGTCAGCCGCGGGTATCTGATCTTTATCCCGGATATCCCCTACAAAGTCGGCTTCCCCGGAGAAAGTGCCGTCAACGCCGTTGTCTCTGGCGTGACGCATCTCATAAATCGGGGATTCGTCAATCCCGACCGAATCGGCGTGCAAGGCCACAGTTGGGGGGGCTATCAAATCGCCTATATGATCACCCGAACCAATATATTTCGGGCAGCCGAAGCCGGCGCACCCGTCTCAAATATGATCAGTGCGTACGGCGGTATCCGCTGGGCTTCGGGACTGAGCCGCATGATGCAATACGAAAAAAGCCAGAGTCGCATCGGCGGTTCACTCTGGGAAGCACCCACGCGATATATCGAAAACTCACCCATCTTTTGGGCAGACAAAATTCAAACGCCATTGCTCATCTTGCACAACGACGACGACGGCGCAGTGCCCTGGTACCAGGGCATCGAACTCTTTGTTGCCCTGCGCCGCCTGGGCAAACCCGCCTGGCTGGTCAATTACAACGGAGAAGCACACGGCATACGCAAACACCACAACCGCAAGGATTGGAGCATTCGCCTGCAACAATTCTTTGACCACTACCTCAAAGACGCCCCTGCACCTGTATGGATGAACGCGGGCATTCCCGCCGTGCAAAAAGGAAAAACACTCGGATTGGAATTGGAAAAGGAACAACCGTGAGTCTGGAATTACAAAATCGGGTTGCACTCATAACAGGTGCTGCGCGGGGCATTGGAGCAGCCATCGCACAACACCTATCGGATGCAGGTGCAAAAATCGCCATTACTGATCTGGATGGCGATGGTGCGAAAAAAACCGCCAAAACGCTCAAAACGTCCGCAATCGGGCTATCGGCCGATGCATCTGATGAAACCGCCATGCGCTCGGCAACGGATCGGGTCGTTTCAGAACTCGGCTCACTCGATATACTCGTCAACAACGCGGGCATTGGAGGACCCGATACAAACGCGGCCAAAGCATCGCTGGAAATCCCACTGACAGAATTATCCGTTGACGATTGGGACACGCACCTGCACACCAATCTCCGAACCGCCTTTGTCTCATCCAGAGCAGCCATCCCGCATCTCAGCCGCGGATCCAGCATCATCAACATCGCATCTATCGCCGCATTAATGCCCAGCGTTTCCATGCCTGCTTATGGCGCGGCCAAAGCCGGAGTCATTCATTTGACCAGAACCTTAGCCAGCCAACTCGCAGGGCGTGGGATCAGAGTCAACGCAATATGCCCCGGCTACCTCTGGACGCGCGCCTGGAAAATGATCGCGTCTCAAATCAAAAACAACAACCCGGCATACGAGGGATTTACCGCAAGAGAAATTTTTGAAGATGTAATCCGCAATAGTGTGCCCTTAGGAACCGAACAAACGCCCGAAGATGTGGGCCATATGGTCGTCTTTTTGGCAAGCGACAAAGGAAAAAATATCACCGGACAGGCATTGACCATTGATGGCGGTGCTACTTTGGGAGGACGAAGAGTAAAATCAGTAGATAGTAGCCAATAACCTATTGTTTAAAAAAGGAGATAATTTTGTGAAACAGCATTTGTTATCTATGACCATTATCCTTATCCTGGCATCAGGGATGATGGCCTGTGGCGACAGCCTTACCGGGCCGGAGAAAGAACTCGTTGGCTCCTGGACATTTGTGGATACGGATATGGTTACGGTACTCGCCGATAGATTTGAAGACTACCTTGTCACTCAAGGATATAGCCGAACTCAGGCTCAGACACTTGTTAATTCCGCGTTCACAGGTGCCGAAGAGCATTTCAGAAATATGAGATCAATAATGCGCTTCAATGCGGACAATACGTGGGAGGACAATAGCGGAGGCAAAGGAACCTGGCGCATTGATGGCAATGAAATTGTCACTACTGACGAAGATGGAACAGTTGAAAGGATTGATTACTTCTTGGATAGAGATGACCTCACGCTCATAATCACAAAGACAGATTTCCTGGAGGCCCTCAGACAAGACGAAGATTTCGATGCAGAGATGTACCAGTTTTATAATAATATTCTGAACGAAGGCGATGTTCTTCGGATTTTCTATAGAAGGAGATCCTGAGTTGTTTCAAGCAGACAGGAGCTGAATCATCCACATTCACAAGGAGTTGAGAACATGAACCTCGAAGAACTTTATACCCAGATTGACACGGCCAATCGCATGGCCGATGCTGCCACGGCATTTTTGGCATCTCTGCGTCCCGATCAGGCGGCAACCGCGCAACTGGGCTTTGGCGATGAAAACGCACGACAGGACTGGCACTACATCCCGCGCGACCGATTGGGCCTCGCGCTCAAAGACATGGAAGCGCATCAGAGAGACAAAGCATTTGCTCTGCTCGATACCGGACTGAGCGAACAGGCGCGCACCAAAGCCAGAACAATCATCAACCTGGAACCCATACTCGCCGAAGTAGAAGGTCCCAGACGCCGATTCCCGCGCGATCCAGATCTCTACAACCTCGTCGTCTTTGGCACGCCCAATGGTGAGACCACCTGGAGCTGGCGTTTTGAAGGCCATCACGTCTCGGTCAATTACACCATTGTCAACGGCACACTCGTCGCGCCTACGCCCGTCTTCTTCGGCTCCAATCCCGCACAAGTTCGGCACGGCGAACACGAGGGATTGCGCGCCCTAAAAGATGAGGAAGACCTCGCTCGCGACTTACTCGCCTCTCTGGACGGCGACCAAAAAAGAGTGGCAATCATCAGTGACGAAGCCCCTGCTGACATCCTCACCCGCAATGTCCCCCAGGTAAATGATGAAGTCCAGATTGAGGGTCTGCAACTCAAGGACATGACCGCATCGCAACGCGAAGTCGTCACCGCACTCATCGATGTATATATCACCCGCTTGCCCAACAGAATTGCAGAAGCCCAGCGTGCAAACCTCACCTCACTCGACACAGCAGCATTCGCCTGGGCTGGCGGCATAAATCGCGGCGAAGGCCACTACTATCGCGTACTCGGCTCCACCTTCCTCGCAGAATACGACTGCACTCAAGACGAGGCCAATCATATCCACGCAGTCTGGCGCGACCTGACCAATGACTTTGGCAGCGATATTCTCAAGCAACACTATCGGGACAGTCATTGAGAGCATCAGTAGTCAGGAGACTTTATGCAAGCAGTTGTGCTGTTAGCCGGCAAGGGAACGCGGATGGCGATGGATTATGAGGGACCGAAGCACTTATTGCCGGTAGCGGGAAAGCCCGTGGTGGAACACGCGCTGGATCGATTGCCGAACGAGATACGCGAACTTGTATTCATTGTAGGAGGACCGCACGAAGAGGCGATTCGCCAGCATTTTTCAGACGGCATATATGGGGGGCGGCGCATTGTATTTCTCGTTCAGGAAGATCCATTGGGAATCGCCCATGCTTTTCGGGTCGCCGCACCTGCAATCACCGGGCGGTGGCTGGGAATGGTAGGCGATGATATTTTTGGGCCGTGCAGCCTTCAAAATCTCGTACAACAGCAGGACCTGGCTCTAATTGGTTCGCGTGTGGCGAATCCTCAACATTTTGGGGTTCTGGTGACAGATGAAGACGGACACCTCGTTCGGTCAGTCGAAAAGCCCCAGACGTTTATTTCAGATTTGGTTTGGAACGGCGCGATGGTCATGGACAGAGATTTCTTTGACGCGGAAATCGCGCCATCCGCACGCGGCGAATACGAAACGCCCGATGTATGGATGAATCTGATTGCATCTGGTCGAAAAATCAAAGTAATCGAAGCTAATTTTTGGCTGCCAATTAACGATAAGCAACAACTTGAGGAAGCCGAAAAATTACTCGGTGGTCAGGAATCAAACAACCCGGGAAAACAGCATGGCTAATGAGCCAAACAAAATCATCTATTCGATGGTGCGCGTGAGCAAATACATCGACAAAAAACCCATCATTGAAGACATCTCGCTTTCCTATTTCTACAGCGCGAAAATCGGCGTACTCGGTCTGAATGGCGCAGGTAAAAGCACGCTGTTGCGTATCCTTGCTGGTGTAGATGAAAAATTCAATGGCGAAACCCACCTCGCGCCTGGCCACACCATAGGGTATTTGGAACAAGAACCCCGCCTTGAACCGGGCAAAACTGTGCGCGAAATTGTCGAACAGGGTGTACAGGAACAGGTTGACCTCATGAACGAATACAATGCGCTCAGTGCCAAATTTGCCGAACCCATGTCCGACGAAGAAATGAATCGTGTAATCGAACAGCAAGGCGAACTTCAAGAAAAGATTGACGCAGAGAACTTATGGGACCTCGATGCACGTATCGAACAGGCGATGGATGCTCTGCGTTGTCCGCCGGGAGATGCGCGCGTCGATCACCTTTCGGGCGGCGAATGCCGCCGTGTGGCACTTTGCAGACTGCTCCTTTCCAAACCCGATATTCTCTTGCTCGACGAGCCGACCAATCACCTCGACGCCGAAACCGTTGGCTGGCTCGAACAGCATTTGCAGCGTTATGCGGGCACCGTCATTGCCGTCACACACGACCGCTATTTCCTCGACAATGTCGCCGGATGGATACTCGAACTCGACCGCGGTAAAGGCATACCCTATAAAGGCAACTACTCTTCGTGGCTCGATCAAAAAGAAAAACGGCTGGCCAGTGAAGCAAACCGGGAAAGCCAGCGTCTAAAAACCCTTGCGCGCGAGCGCGAATGGATCAACATGAACCCACGCGGGCGACACGCCAAATCCAAATCGAGGATTGCCTCATATCATCAGTTGCTCGATCAGAGTGTGGAAAAAGAACGCGACCTCGAAATTTACATTCCGCCCGGTCCGCGCCTCGGCGATATTGTCATCGAAGCCCAGGGAGTTTCTAAAGGATATGGCGATACACTCCTCTTTGAAAACCTCTCCTTTTCCCTGCCACCCGGCGGCATTGTCGGCGTTATTGGACCCAATGGCGCGGGAAAAACCACCCTCTTTCGCCTCATCACCGGCGAAGAACAGCCCGACGCGGGAACATTTCGCATCGGTGACACAGTTAGCCTCGCCTATGTCGAACAAACCCGCGAAGTCCTCGCTCCCAATCACAATGTGTGGCAAGCCGTCTCAGATGGTGAAGATCTCATCACTCTGGGCAACAGGGAAATCAATTCGCGTGCCTATCTCGCGCGCTTCAACTTTACTGGATCCGACCAGCAAAAACCCGTTGGTCAACTCTCTGGCGGCGAGCGCAACCGCGTTCACCTTGCGCGCATCCTCAAAGAAGGTGCCAATGTCATATTGCTGGACGAACCGACAAATGACCTCGACGTAAACACAATGCGCGCCATGGAAGACGCCCTTGAAAATTTTGGCGGATGCGCCGTAATCATCTCACACGACCGCTGGTTCCTCGATCGCATAGCCACGCATATTCTCGCCTTTGAAGGGAATAGCGAGGTCATCTACTTTGACGGAAATTATTCGCAGTACGAAGCAGACCGCAAACGCCGCCTCGGCACCGACGCAGACCAACCCCATCGGATTAAATATCGACAATTTACGCGATAGAAGGGACACCCACCATGCAACGCATATACAAAACCACGCCCCAGGGCGAACTCGCCATTCACATCTTTGAACCCGATACTAACGATCAAACAGCCGCCATTGTCTTCTTCTTTGGCGGTGGCTGGACGGGAGGCAATCCGCAACAATTTTTTCCGCACTGCCAGTATCTCGCAAAACGCGGGATATTGGCGGCATCGGCTGAATATCGCATCAAAAGCAAACACAACACCTCGCCTTATGAATGTGTAGAAGACGGCAAATCAGCGGTTCGCTGGCTGAGGGCGCATGCCAATGAACTCAACATCGACCCCAACCGCATCGCTTCGGGTGGTGGATCAGCCGGTGGTCACGTCGGTGCCTGTACAGGTACTGTTCCCGGCCAGGATGCGCCCGATGAGGATATGGCGGTATCTTCCCAACCCAACGCAATGGTACTCTTTAACCCCGTCGTCGATGTCGCTGGCCTAAAACGCCTCGCCGAACGTTTTCCCAGAGACCCGCGGGAAATCTCGCCTTTTCAACACGTCTGTTCTGACCTGCCACCCACTATAATTTTCCACGGTACAGATGACACAACCGTCCCTTATGAACAAGCCCAACGCTTCACAAAAGCCATGCGCGAAGCGGGCAATACCTGTGAACTCTGCGCGTATGAAGGCAAAGGACACGGCTTTTTTAACCACGGCCGCGGCGATGGATTAGACTACGAACGAACCGTCGCGCAAATGGACAACTTTCTCGTGCAACAAGGATTTTTAGCAGCCAGTAGCGAATAACCCGTTCCCCGCACCACCCCTCTGGGGTTGGGTGGTTGGGACTGACAACTGACTACTGAAAGCTATTCTATGACCTGTGACTACGACATCATCGTGATAGGTACTGGCCCTGGCGGAGAAGGCGCCGCGATGAAATCCGCCAAGGAAGGCAAGCGCGTTGCCGTCATCGACAATTTCAAAAATGTGGGCGGCAACAGTACGCACAGAGGCACAATACCGAGCAAAGCACTGCGCCACTATGTCCAGCAACTCATCGATACCAATGCACATAGCACAACGAGTTTTCCCGAACTGCTCGACCGGGCCGCCGATCTCATCGGAGATCAGGTTGACCTTCGCACGGGCTATTACGAACGCAATGATGTCGATATTATCCTGGGCCACGCATCGTTTGTCGATGAACACACCGTCGAAGTCGCATTGCTCAACGGAGGGACTGAGCGCCACGCCGCCCGGGGATTTATTATCGCCACGGGATCCCGCCCCTATCATCCACCCGATATCGACTTTTCTCATCCCCGGATTCGCGACAGCGACTCCATCCTGAACCTCAAAGAAACGCCGCGCATTATCACCATTTATGGCGCGGGAGTAGTCGGCTGCGAATACGCATCCATATTTCGCGGCCTAAATATAAAAGTCAATCTCATCAACAGCCGAAGCCAATTGCTCTCCTATCTCGACGACGAAATCATCGACGCCCTCAGTTATCATCTCAGCCAAAACGGAGTGCGTATTCGCCACAACGAAGAATACGACCGCGTTGAAGCCAACGACCAAGAAGCGCGCGTATTCCTGAAATCCAACAAACAAATTGTCAGCGATATTCTCCTCTGGGCAGAAGGCCGCACCGGAAACTCAGACAACATGGGACTGGAAAATATCGGAATCGAAACAGACGAACGCGGCTCCATTCTAATCAACAACGCGTACCAGACACTCGCGCAACCCCACATTTATGCTGTTGGCGATGTCGTTGGGTTTCCCAGTCTGGCAAGTGCAGCATACGATCAAGGTCGGTTTGCCGCCACCCATCTCGTCTTTGGCGAATGCGAACAGCACCTCGTGGAAGACATACCCACGGGGATTTACACCATTCCTGAAATTAGCTCCATCGGATTTACCGAAAAAGAACTGACAACCCAAAAAATTCCCTATGAAGTGGGCCACGCCTACTTTCGCCATATCGCGCGGGCACAGGTCACGGGAAGGCTAACTGGCATGCTCAAAATTATCTTTCATCGCGAAACCTTTGAAATATTGGGCATCCACTGTTTTGGCTCTCAGGCATCTGAAATTATCCACATCGGGCAAGCCATTATGGCGCAAGAAGGTAAAGCTAACACACTCATGTACTTCATCAACACCACCTTCAACTATCCCACAATGGCCGAAGCCTATCGCGTTGCCGCGCTCAATGGAATTAACAGAGTAAAATAAAAGTGCGTATTTACACAACTTGTCCTATATTTACGCCAACATTTAATTGCCCTCGCAGGGCGCACTCGTAACCTTTTTTTTGGAGACTCTCATGGCCGACCAGTTGCCACTTGATCAGATTCAGGTTGATCAACAAAACCTCTATCGAGAAGAATCCATCACCGATTTGCGCGTCGCCACAATTCGGCGCCTGATCCCCATCAACACCGATGGCACAGACGACACAAGTCGTCCCGTCCAATACATCGGCTCCACACAGATCATATCTCAAATGGGGCCTCTGCCAATCTCTGCCCCCATTGAAGCCGCTTCGCTTCGGGAAGCAATAGAAAAATTTCCCCAGGCCATCAAAGAAGCTGTTGATCAAATGGTTGAAGAAGCCAAAGAATACCGTCGCCAAGAATCTTCGCGCATCGTCGTTCCCGGCACAATGCCCGGCGGTCTGCCCGGACAGGGAGGCGGTCCAGGGGCAGGCGGTTCACCAAGCGGTGGCATCATCTCAAGTTGATCCAATAGATAATAGACATATAAAACAAAGCCGCGAAAAGATCCACTCGCGGCTTTAAGGATAACGCAATGATCGAAAAGGCCATTGAAGTTGCAACTTCAGACGGCACAATGCCCGCCTATGTCTTTCATCCAAAAGGCGAAGGACCGCATCCGGCTGTCATCTTCTACTTTGACATATTTGGCATTCGCGACGAATTAAAAAACATGTGCCGTCGTTTTGCTCGCGCGGGATATTACACCGTACTCCCCTCCCTATTTTATCGCATGGGGAATCCGTCTTACAACCCCGAAAAATTTATGAACGGCGAACTCAATCTCGAAAAAACGGACCCCCTGCACCCGATGAACCTCAACACCAGCACCACCAATGCCCTGGTCATCGACGACACGGGCGCACTGCTTCGCCACCTCGACAACGAAGAACCTCAAGCCGATGCCCAACGGGTCGGCTCTATCGGCACCTGCATGGGCGGTCGCCACGCCCTCTTTGCAGCAGCGGCGTATCCCGATCACGTTTTGGCCTTTGCCTCCATTCACGGCGGCAAACTCGTCACCGATGCATCGGACTCGCCCCATCTCGCCATCCCCAAACTCAGAGCCGAAGGCTACTTTGGCTGGGCAGACCAGGATGCCGGCGCGACCGAAGAACACTTACAACTCTACAAAACCGAACTCACCCGCTGTGAGGTCCCACACCGCATTGACTTTATGCACGGTGCGCTACACGGCTATTTCTTTCCCCAGCGTTTAACCCACTACAACGAGGACGCCGCTGAAAAATCATGGGATGCGGTTCTCGACTTATTTGCCCGCATCCTCAAAAGTAAAAATGAAAAAACCCGGTGAAATCACCGGGTTTTTAGTTTTGGAATATTGCGATTTACCACAGATGCACATATACGGCGGGGCGCACCTTTTGTCCCGCTGTGCCAGCAGACAAAAGAGAATCCGCATAAGCCGCATCATTGACCATACGCTCTCGGCTGCCTCCCTTTAGAAACAAATGCAAATGCCGATCGGGTTCAGCAACCAGATCATTTACTGTTTTGCGAAACTCGCCCGGTCCCAAACTGCGTGTTGCAGACCGCCCATCTTCCGAAAACGCCAGACCCATGGAAGTATATAAAATCACCACATCTCCTGGTTCGGGATCGTGGTGATAGACGCGCCACACGGGCTGCGACACATTCAAAATCATAATCCCCAGGCACAGCATCAGCATCATAATCCCCAGGAACAACTCTTTGCTCACGTCGTGCGCTTCGGCTTCGGCCACCGCGCGCTGTAAAAAACGTCGCCTCATTCTCTTCTCTCTCCCTCGCGCATATCCAACCATTTGCGTTCCAGATCAGACATGCGATTCAGCAACATATCATAGCCCTTTCGAAGCGGCAAATAGGCCAACAATGCGACGAGCGTTGTCTGAAATGCCAGCACCAATCCACCTGCCATATCGCGCAACACCTTAAACGTCTCGGTCGCTTCATCCAGTCGGGTCAGTTCTTCAGCCATCAGCAAAATACCGCACACAGTCCCCAAATATCCATAAAACGGAATGCGGCTCAAAGCGCGTTGCTCGGACAACAACCGCTCGCCAAACACAGCGAGTAACTCATCTACTGCCTCGTCATCGCGCGCTTTTAGGTCCGCATAATTCTCGCGGCTCTGGCGAAATTTATCCACCTGCTCCTGGCGCAATGCGGTCAAATTACCTGTTTCCGCACCTTCCGCGCCCAATCGCCGCCAAAAATGAATAAACGTGACCAGATGCGCTGCCGAACTGCCCAAAACGAGCACATAAGCCGAACGCCCCGTCCACTCAACCCAACCCGAGGCTGCTGGTGCAAAAAAATAAAAATAAATACCAATACTCGCCACGCCAGCACCGCCCAATCCACCTATTATCGCGCCAGGCCAATTGGACTCCGGCAGGCCAAATTGTTTTTCGTAACGACAAATAGCACTTAAGCGTTGCATCAAAATCAATGCACCTGCTATAACACACACTACCCAAAAAAGACCCAACGACAACGATTCAGACCAGTGTAATCCGTACATCAATCACTTTCTCCCATTAACGATTGCCAGCGTATGGCCACATACAACACATAAATTCCCACTATCAGCGTTGGCAACAACAATCCCAATCGCGTGGCCTGATTCGACTGCCCACCCCCACCACCGCGTCTCATTCCCTGCGGCTGCACCTGAGCATCAACCCCCTCATCTTTTGTGTCACTTTTTATCCCACCGCGTTCTTCAGGAGGGCGATACGCCTGCTCTCGACTGCCGCGGTCACTCGCGGTGGGCACCACATCGCCCGTGGCCGCAGTTACAGCACCTTCTCCTTTTAACGCACGGCGGTCTGGATAAATCAACTGCTGCTGCACCACCGGTAATTTCTCCGACCAGGACCGCACATTTTTTGCCACCGGTGCCGACACCTTTTCAGTCAAAGGCGCAGCCTTCCCCAGTGTCAGCGATGCAGAACGGGCGCGTTCCCGATTGTAAAGCGGCACACTCAGGTCGCCCGCACGATCTAAATCTGCTCTTAATTTTTCTCGTCGAGCCTGCAAAATAGCGAGTTGTTGGGCAAAGGTGTGATAATCCATTGCCTGTTGTCGGACAGTCATTGCTCTTGCAGATGCGGTTTCTGCAAGCGCGCGATCAATCGCACCTTGATCAAATGTGATAGCCATATCTACAAACCCAAACATTCGCATGCCCCAAATCGGTTGTGCGCCGGGAATATCCGGCATCGGATGGGCATAAATAATTTCCGTTGCCCGTCCTCCTGAAGTCTCCCATGTCCCATTGGAAACCACAATGGGGTACAACCTTCCTGCACCATCTTTCAGGTATAACCCACCCAAAAAACCACTCTCCACCCGATCCGTATCCCAGCACCGCACGCGCAGGCGATTTTGCCCTTGAAAATACAAATCTGGAACAGTCACTTCCACAGGCGTCAACCGGGTCTCACCCACGGGAAAATCATTGAGCCAAACCCGCGCTTCGTCATCCGCCCAAAAAATCATCACAGCCGTCATCCCCTCGGGCAATACCCGGTCGGGACGCGTCTCGGGCAGTTTCTTCAGCACCTCGGCATCTGTCATCTGCATCATCCGCACGAGACTATCTACGGCAGCGGACACATCGTTGTATTCTCGCCTGAGAGCATCTCTCTCTACGGCATCTACATAACCGCTTGCAAATAGCACCAGAATCACAACGATCATCAAACGCATTTTCTCAATAATCCGCAAAAGAACCGTCATCTTCATGCCAGAACATCCCGCGCAGGCGATAAGATTCATCGCGCAAAGCCTCGAGCGCATCATCGTCCATATCCACACCCAAACCCGGCTCAGTCGGCAATTCAATAAAACCATCTCGAAGAACCAATGGCGTCTTAAACAAACCTTCTCCACGGTTATGGCCGCCCTCGCAAATCAACAAATTTGGAATCGTTGCCATCACATGCACCGACGCTGCCACCCCCACAGGCCCTGCCGCGTTATGCGGTGCAATCGCCATATTGTGAATCTCTGCCATCCCCGCGATCTTTTTCAATTCCAACATACCCCCACAATGGCGAATATCCGGTTGCAAAATCGCGCACATCTCTCGCTCGATGAGCTCGCGGAATCCCCAGCGCGTCAAATGCCGTTCGCCCGTGGCAATGGGCACCGTTGTGCCCCGGGACAGCGCCAATAACGCCTCATTGTTGTCCGGATGACACGGCTCTTCAGCAAACAAAGGACGCAGCGGCTCCAACTCCTTCACCAGAATCGCGGCCATAGTCGGACTCAATCGCCGATGCAAATCCACGGCAATATCGACCGAATAGCCCACCGCTTCGCGCACCGCGGCAACGCGAGAAACCATAAAATCTATTTTCTCTGGCGTATCGACAAATCTCACAGGACTCGGCGAAGCCCCCATCTTCACAGCGCGAAAGCCCTCTGCCACCTTCTGGCTTGCAGCCTCCGCGCATTCTTCTGGCGTCGTCCCGCCCGTACCTGTGTAAACGCGAATGCGATCGCGAACTTTCCCACCCAAAAGTTTCCAGACCGGCAACCCCACCATTTTGCCGAACACATCCCACATCGCCATCTCTATCCCACTCAGCGCACCGACCAACACCGGCATACTCCGGCTATAACTCGAGCGATACATCGCCTGCCAATGGTCTTCAATATTCAGCGGATCTTTCCCTACCAGGTACTCGGCCATATCCTCTACAGCCTGCGCCACCACGCGCCAATGCTCGTAATTCATCGGCTCGCCATACCCCACCAATCCCTCATCCGTAAACATCTTCAAAATCATCGCCCGACCCCGAATGGGAATCGTCTCAAACCCCGTAATTTTCATTTTCGGGAATCCTCACACGGTAATGGTTATTGGCGTAGGCTTCAGGACTGTGTTTGCGGATGTGGTCCAGGATGCGACCTGAATTCACGCGCAAATGATAAATATCGAACCCGTTTTTTTGTCGTGTACTTTGACCGTCATTATACAGTGTGTCCCCAACCTGCACCAGCAAAATCCATATCGCTTCCCGATCCCGGTCCCCTTTTTTATCCAGAAAGTACAGAGTTCTATAAGCCTTAGTTGATGAGAACAGCGCGTTGACAAAACATGCAGAACTAAATATACTGTCTTTGTCACCTGGAGCTTTTTTAAATACTTCGGGTAAGAGGATATCCGAGCTTGTCGGGAGTATGCCGCCACTGGTGCAAAGCTGTCCAATGTGACCTGGGAGGATATTGACGCGATTATGGATGGCAAACGATAGATGAGAATACTGGCTGATGAAAACATATTTGACTTCCAAATAGATAGCGAAAGCGGTATAATACTGTATCGCGCAGGGTGACCGTGCTGACATCACAATCTGGAGATGAGAGATGGGCATATCAGACAGACGCAAGTTGCCTATCGGCATTCAGACCTTCCGCAAAATTCGGGAGGAAAACTGCTACTATGTCGATAAAACGGTCCACATGCGGCGACTGATAGACGAAGGCACGCACTACTTTTTATCGCGTCCACGTCGGTTTGGCAAAAGCCTGTTTCTGGATACGCTGAAGGAACTTTTTGAGGGCAATGAGCCGCTGTTCGAGGGGCTTCATATCCATGAGTATTGGGACTGGCGCGTTCGCTATCCCGTTGTGCGCTTGAGCTTTGGCAGAGGCAATTTCAAAGAAGCGGACTATCTGCATGCGAATGTAATGACGCAACTCCACACGATAGCGGAAGAAGCCGGGATTGTGCCGCGTTACGATACGGCCTCAGAGTGCTTTGGCGACCTGATCCGGGTATTGCATCGGCAGGCTGAGCAGCGTGTTGTCGTGCTTGTTGATGAATACGATAAGCCGATTCTGGACGCGCTTGAGGTGCCAGAGGTCGCCCGTGCCAACCGCGATTTTCTGCACAGTCTGTACGCCACCACTAAAGACTGCGATGCACACATTCACTTCACTTTCCTCACGGGCGTCAGCCAATTCACCAAGGCGAGCATCTTTTCTGGTCTCAACAACTTGACCAACATCACGCTGGACACGCGCTACTCGGCTATTTGCGGCTACACCGAGAAGGACCTCGACATGGTATTCGCGCCAGAACTGCCGGGTCTGGATCGGGATGAGATCCGCGACTGGTACAATGGCTATAGTTGGCGGGGACAGGAGAAGGTCTATAACCCCTTCGACATCCTCTTGCTGTTCAGAAGGCAGAGCTTCGAAGCCTACTGGTTCGAGACCGGCACACCGACATTTCTGATCGAGACGCTGCTATCGCGCGGGGTCGGTGCGCTGGCGCTGGACAACATGCTGGGCAGTGATGATTTGCTGTCGGCTTTTGATGTTGACCACATCGCCACCGAAGCCCTGCTGTTCCAGACCGGCTATCTCACGATTATCCAAACCGAACCGCGCGGTGGCGAGATGTATTATCGGCTATCCTATCCGAATCGGGAAGTGCGTCAGAGCTTGAACAGGAGCCTGCTAAATCACCTGACTGGCGATCCCTCACAGCGCACGGAGCATCGCGCCCGTCTGTATGACCTGTTGCTGATCAATGACTTCGCTGGCCTGGAAAGCCTGTTCAAGGCATTCTTCGCCAGCATTCCCTATCAGTGGCACACAAACAATGATATAGCGAACTACGAAGGCTACTACGCCAGCGTGTTCTACTCCTACTTCGCATCGGTGGGATTCGACATCGTTGTGGAAGACAGTGGCAGCGATGGGCGTCTGGACATGGCGGTTCGTTTCAACAACAATGTGTATCTGTTCGAGTTCAAAGTGGTGGAATTGGCACCGGAAGGGTCTGCAATGGCGCAATTGCAGGCAAAGGGATATGCGGACAAATACCGCGATCTGGGCGAGCCGATTTTTATGATCGGGGTAGAATTCAGCCGCGAGACCCGCAATCTGATAGGGTTTGAGACAACGCTTGCATGAGGCGTACAAACTGATGAAAAGCCTCACCTTCCCAATCAGATGCATCTACTTCTTTCCCCCAGCTAAAAAGACCGGGCAACTCGAAAACCGAGGTCACGGTACCGGCTTCCGGTGGTATGACTGAGACGACGCGCCGAACGCAGGTAACTCGGGACGCTTTTCGCCGAACCACCACGCAACACGCGCTCGGAGCAGTCCTCAGACGTCCAAGCACTTCCATCTGTAGGTGCGCCTTCATAGCTGTCATTATAGCAGTCTTGCACCCACTCCCACACATTGCCGTGCATATCGTACACGCCCCAGACATTGGCTGCGAATGATCCCACTGGCGCTGTCATCTTATCATCCCACTGACTGCCGCAACCCTCGCAA
The DNA here is from genome assembly GCA_965205975.1 of Candidatus Latescibacterota bacterium. Taxonomy (GTDB): domain Bacteria; phylum Latescibacterota; class UBA2968; order UBA2968; family UBA2968; genus VXRD01. Next base: position 479,161 of record OZ242195.1, on the reverse strand, counting down.
TTGGCACGGTTGACACCGATGCTGTCACCCCAGCTATATGCTGTCTCTGTGCCTGCGCGCGCCACATACTCCCATTCCGATTCACTCAATAAACGATACGTTTTACCCGTCCGGGCTGACAACCAACTCACATAAGACTGGGCATCGTCCCAACTCACATTGATCACTGGACGATTTCCGCGGCCCCAGCGCATATCATCCGGAACGTAGCTCCCACAACCACCTGCATCCATACATGCATACCACTCGGCAAATGTCACCTCATAGACGCCTACGGCAAACCGGTAATCTATACGCACCCTGCGTAGCGGTTCTTCATCATCTTCATGACCCGCCTCTCCCCTGGATGATCCCATCGTGAACCTTCCCGATGGCACGACAACCATCTTTGGACATTCATTACAATCTTGAAAAGTCTCGCCAGGTGAAGGCGCACTGTTCCCGGTGTCCTGTTGTGACCAAAGGGGAAGGCTCAGAAGAATGAATACACCTGTACAAATACAATGACGATACATCTTGTCTTTCCTTTCTTTATTCTTTTTCCATGATCCTGGCGTAGGCTTCAGAACTGTGTTTGCGGAGGTGGTCCAGGATGCGACCTGAATTCACGCGCAAATGATAAATATCGAACCCGTTTTTTGTCGTGTACTTTGACCGTCATTATACAGTGAGTCCCCAACCCGCACCAGCAAAATCCATATCGCTTCCCGATCCCGGTCCCCTTTTTTATCCAGAAAGTACAGAGTTCTATAAGCCTTAGTTGATGAGAACAGCGCGTTGACAAAACATGCAGAACTGAATATACTGTCTTTGTCACCTGGAGCTTTTTTAAATACTTCGGGTAATGGGATTGAGGAGATCCAGGGACAAAAAAGGAGATAGGCTATGGCCAAAACAGAAAAGAATCCAATCTGGCAAGATCGCATCGTCACTGACCCGTTGATTCTGGTCGGAAAACCAACAATAAAAGGCACTCGGATTTCAGTGGAACTGATCATGGAATTGCTGGACGGAGGACGCAGCGAAGCCGATATCATCCGCAGGTATTCGCACATTACCCTGAAAGATATCCGAGCTTGTCGGGAGTACGCCGCCACTGGTGCAAAGCTGTCCAATGTGACCTGGGCGGATATTGACGCGATTATGGATGGCAAACGGTAGATGAGAATACTTGCCGACAAAAATATATCGGAGCAGGTCGTTGTCCGGCTACGTGCTGAATACTATCCTATAGTTACATAGTTACACATGACGTGAGCATACAAAAGATAATACGATGCTGGATCAATCAACCCTGAACGACATCATCCGGCGCATTGTAGAGGTCGCTCATCCAGAGAAGATCATTCTCTTCGGGTCCGCCGCGAGGGGCGATGTGAATCGCCATAGCGACGTTGACCTGCTTGTCGTAAAGGACGGTAGCGATCCGTGGACTGTTATGGGAGACATCTACGGGAATTTGCGCGGCATTGGCGTGGCGGTAGATGCAATCGTGGTCACGCCAGCGCAGATGGAACGTTATAAGGATAGTCACGCACTGGTGATCAAGCCCGCACTGCGAGAGGGAAGGGTCATATATGAAGCAGCCTGAACGCTTCCCACCCTACGACCCCCGGGAATGGCTGAACCGCGCCAGTAGCAATCTAATTCGAGCAAAAAACCGAATTCCCGGTACCTATCTCGAAGACTTGTGTTTTGATGCCCAACAGGCGGCGGAGAAAGCCATCAAGGGCATAATGATCGCATGCGATATTGAGTTTCCGTATGTGCATGATCTCGACCAGCTATTGACCGTATTGGAATCAAACGGACAACATGTGCCCGACGACATTCACCGGGCAGGAAAATTGACGCCCTATGCGACAGTAGCACGCTATCTTGGTATGGAGCACCCCGTCTCTGAACAGCACTACTTAGAAAACGTAATACCCCATAATTCAAGACAAAAATGTAAGGAACAGTAAGGCATCGGAGGTTCCAATGGCAGTCAAGCAAAATGAATCGTATGTATGGCCTCCCAAGTGTAAGTCATTCAAGATTCCAAAGGACATCTTGAATGAAGAACTTAAAATCATATGCAAGAGACGGAAATCTATCCACTGCAAATCCAACAAGAAACAGAAACTTAAAAAAAATCTCGTTGGTCTGGCACTTTCTGGGGGAGGAATCCGGTCGGCGACCTTCTCACTGGGAGTTCTGCAAAGACTCGCCAAAGAGGATTGCCTCAAACATGTGGATTATCTCTCGACGGTTTCGGGAGGCGGATACATCGGAGGTGCTTTGACATGGCTCCTCAGCGACAAAGCCAAGAAACTAAAGAAAGATGGAGATTCCTGGAACACCAGTGCTAATCTCCCATACGGCGTTGAGGGCCCGCGAAAAGAACGACTACGCAAGAACAAGTTCAATATTCTCAAACATCTGCGATTACACGGCAAATACCTCATACCTGGCAACGGGATCACGACAACATCGCTAATCGCCGTGATTCTCCGAGGCATCCTTCTCAACCTTTTGGTGTGGCTACCGCTGGTGGTCGCTCTTATGGTCGTGCTCATGTTAGTAGCGCAGGCTAATTGGGAAGACTTATGGGGTGACAAGGCAGTCTATCTTATGACCGTGATCATGTTCGTATCGTGGGCTAGTTGGGATATAAGGAATGTAAGAAGTATCATCAAGAATGTCTGCTTTATGGTCGTATTCATGTTAGTGGCATGGGCCAGTATGGATAATTTATGGAATGACGTCAAAGTAGTCTTCCATTTGTTAGAATGTAATTGGTGGAGTGCCTTATGGAGTAAAATCAAAGCATTATGCTGGGCATGCAACGAGGGTGAACTTGGTTTACTGCTATGTCTCTCGGGCCTTATGGGGATCGTGTTCCTGCTTGCGAGTATAAGTTATTCACTATCCACTCGAAAACTCATCCTCAAACTTCTCAAACTTCTCAAAGACCCATACCTTTGCCGACGGATATTTGAGAAGTGGATCCCATGGCCTTTGTTTATAGGTCTGGGCCTCTTCGTGGTGGGATCACTTCCGACAGTGGCAGAATGGTTGAAGGATCCTAACGCAAATGCAATCAGTGTCGCGTTACTCTCGCTCGGCATCGTTGGTGGGTTGTGGTCTTTCTACCGCTCAGGTCACAACGGAAAGGGAAAGATTCCTCTCAGTGTTCTCGCATCGCTTGCGTCCATCCTATTTCTCTATGGACTGGCGTTAGTGTCATATAAGCTGGCCTTGTTTTACTTTGATAATGCCTGGTTCAATTGGGTGCTCCTGGTGGGCGAAGTTATCTCGCTCGTGACAGGCTGGTATGTAAATCTCAACTACATCTCGATTCACCGCTACTATAGGGACCGTCTCATGGAAGCATTCATGCCCTGCCCGAATACGGACGGAAAACCCTCTGCCGCAATAAAGGCCAACAAAGCGAAACTGAGTGATATGTGTCGCACGCGCGCGCCTTATCATCTAATAAATACCAACGTGATACTGGTTAATTCGGACGATTCCAGATGGCGGGTGAGGGGTGGAGATGCCTTTCTTCTTTCGCCAAAGTATTGTGGTAGCACAGCGACGGGTTGGAGAAAAACCGTCTGTTATATGCAGAAAGACCCCCTCACTCTGGCGACAGCAGTAGCCATATCCGGGGCTTCCGCCAATCCAAACACAGGTGCCGGAGGATCAGGCCCTACACGAAAACCTTTGTTGTCCCTACTGATGTCCTTGCTGAACGTACGCCTCGGTTATTGGGTCCCACATCCCAACCCTGACAAATCCAGGTCTCAAAAGGTCGGAAATCACTTTCGCGCCGCCTACCACGAACTAAGTCCACGCGGCTACGCAGCACACCAGAAGTTGCTTCAAATTAGTGACGGCGGTCATTTCGAAAACTTGGGTGTATATGAGTTGGTGCGTCGTAAAGTGAAGGTGATAATCTGTTGTGACGGCAGTGCTGACCCCGAGTTTAATTTTACAGACTTACAAGTTCTGGTGCGCCGGATCGGCACTGACTTCGGGGCAAAAATCAAATTTGACAAAGACGACTATCTGGAACGCATCATTCCCCGTGATCCAGACCCCCAAAAGGTCATTGATCGAGATCCGAACACCGACGCTTATCCCGTCGGTATCAAGTTTGCGGAACGAGGCTATATCAAAGGCAAAATTATCTACCCTGACAAAAAAAAGACTGAGAGTACGCTGATACTGCTCAAAACAACAATGATTAAGGGCCTTGGCATACGGCTCAAAGGCTACAAAGGCGCAAATCCTGATTTTCCCGACCAGAGCACTGCCGACCAGTTTTTCGATGAAGAGCAGTTTGAAGCATACCGCGAACTAGGTTATGAGATTGCCAAGAAAATGATAAACGATCCGAGGATAAACCTTCAGGGGCTGTTACGTAAGTGTAGATGATTAAAACACACGCTCATTTTGTTCGCAATCGGTTTCCCGTTAGATTTACCCTGTTCCCGTGCAAACTCTGTAAATCCTGATTCGCCTTTCATCCGCGTCCATCTGCGTTCATCTGCGGATAGCTTGCGCCCACCACCGGCAAAATCACTCTGAACGTCGTCCCCACGCCCTGTTCACTCTCCCCAGTAATCTCCCCATCGTGATTGCGAACAATGGCATAAGTAATCGACAACCCCAAAACCACCCGTACCACGGGTTGGCCGCGGTCAACATCTTTACGAGCTATGAGGACATAACCGCGGCACAGGTGCCGTCACCGAGGTAAAGAGGTAAAGAATCAGGAGTTAAAGATCCCGGACAACTCGAAAACCGTTGTAATAGCTCCGGAAATCGGTGGTGCGCCAGCTGCGATCCGCCGAACGCAAGACACTCGGAACGAAGGTCCACGCACCACCACGCACCACGCGCTTAGAGCAGTCTCCAGACAACCAGGCAAAACCATCTGTCGGTGCCCCCTCGTAATACTTATTCCAACAATCTAGCACCCACTCAATCACATTGCCGTGCATATCGTGAAGACCCCATTTATTGGCACTGAACGATCCCACCAGTGCTGACCTCTCACCACCCCACACACTGCCGCATCCATCACAATTGGCGCGGTTGCGACCAATCTCGTTGCCCCAGCTATACACCGTCGTTGAGCCAGCGCGCGCTGCATACTCCCACTCCGCCTCACTCGGCAAACGATAACGATCCCCTGTCTGCTCCGATAGCCACTCTGCGTACATCATCGCATCATACCACGAAACACTGATCACAGGACGACGACCTCGACCCCAGCCTCCATCGCCTGCACGCTCGCGCCCCGTCGCATCAGTGAAAGCATCATACTCCTCAAACGTCACCTCATATTTCGACAGGGCAAACGAGTCTATCTTCACTTCATGCACAGGCTTCTCATCATCATTGCAGTTTATACCCGACACGCAACCCATCTTAAAACTACCCGATGGAATCACCACCATCTCAGGTATTGGAAAACTCGGTTGGGAATTTACTGAATACACCGGCCAACAACTCATCACAACTGCCAGTACTACAAATTTACGCCACATACTGAACCCTTTCTCGCAGGCTTAAAACAGACACGGCTTACGACGCCATTTGGAGGTCACCTGACTGTTTCCACAATGATTCGGGCCTTCGATCCAGCACCACCCCTATGACGCCATACTTGCGTTTCCGTATTCTCTCCAGTAACGCGGATCTCACCCGTGTTTTCGTCTCGGTAGCTACAGTCCCCCTTGTATCCCGTGCCGTTGAGGGCTGTTAATTCCACCGCATAGCTCTCGCCTGCCCACACATCCAGCGTGTAGCAGTCCCAGTCGTTGTCAATCTCTCCGGAAAATATGCTCCTGCCATCTACATCAACGCGGATCTTATCGCCATCTTCGCATTCGTGGTCTCGCACGCAAATCTTCAGGGTCCCCGTCGAGCCGCTGATTTTCATTGAAAAGTCCTGGATGTCCTGCTCACTGGTGGCACCCAGACCGCCGTAGGCATAAATGTGGCCCCCGTAGTCCGCTACCCATATAGTCGTTCCATCTGACCAGATACCCGTAGGGGAGATGTTTCCTGCGGCGAGATCGAATTCCTTGCCCCGGTCACGGGCTTTAGATCTCATGTTGTAGGCGTAAATTTTATGCCGATATCCGTCTGCTACCAACATGGTCGTCCCGTCCGACCAGATCCCGTCAGTGCTTTGTTCTCCGGCGTCTTTTAGCGTATTGAAGTCCTTGTTCGGATCACGAGCTTTAGACCTCATGTTGTAGGCATAAATTTTATCGAATTGGTAAGAGCTTTCCTTCACCCACATGGTTGTCCCATCCGACCAGATCCCTTCAGGGACGTCGTGTTCTACGGCGAGATCGAATTCCTGGTCCTTGTCACGGGCTTTAGATCTCATGTTGTAAGCATAAATCCTACCGTCAGCAAGGTCCACCACCCACATGGTTGTTCCGTCTGACCAGATCCCTGCAGGAGATTCGTTTTCGGCGGCTAGCGTATTGAAGTCCCTGCCCCGGTCACGTGCTCTGAACCTCATGTTGTAGGCATAAATTTTAGCGCTCCTATCCGCCACCCACATGGTCATCCCGTCCGACCAGATCCCTGTGGGGTTTCTGTTTCCTGCGGCGCGTAGCGTATCGAAGTCCCTGTCCGGGACGTGGGTCATGTCGCCAGCCAATGCCGGACCTGTCAACACAAACACCGAACAAACGGTCAACATAATACGGATCCACATACATGCATCCTTACTGGTGTTTTGCGTTTACAAGAATTTCCGCGATTTGATCCGCAAACCGAATCTGACTATCATCCTCTGGCGCGTATCCCACAACGCGCCTTGCATTGTCGATATTCCAGAACCGGTGCGTATTCCCACTAATGCCAAAAAATACCTGAAACGGCACCCCATTTTCATCTTCAATATTCTCTGTCTCAATACTCTTAATCACCAGTTGAGACAAATCTCGCGCACTCAAATACGCGCCCAATTCCCGGTGCAACTGCTTCAAATCATCTGCAGACTGCCCTTCCATAATGGTATCTCGGGGCGCGCCAATGCGAATGTGGACACTCTCCAACCGCTTGCCATTGGTCGCATTACCCGTTGCAAACACAAAGGCCAGATGTTCGTACGACGACTTTGCCCAACCGTAAAAATTATCAGACAGAGGCAGCATATCAGCCGTGGCAAAATCCAATCGGTCGGACCAGATCAACCGCTCGTAAAAATCGCATGCGTGATTTGAACTCATCACCACAATGCGTTTCACACCCTCTTCGACACAAGTCTGGTACACATTGTGGCACATTCGAATATTATCGGACTCCTTCCAATAATCCGTGTGTTGCCAATCCACAGTCCCCTTAAACCCGCTATGTACCACAGCATCGGCACCTTGAAAATGGGCGCGATACGCATCCCGATCCGAGTTTTCCAAATCCACAACTTGCACGCCTCCAACCTCTTCACCTGCGCGGTTGGTCGTCTTCACATCCAACAATGTCAGATCGTACCTCTCGCGCAATGCCGGCAACATCCGCCCCGCCACATAGCCCGATGCACCTGTTAGAACAACCTTTTTTTTCGCCATATCACATTCCTTTATACTGCCTGATAAACAACCTGCCCCCGCACCACCGTCGCCACCACATCCAATTTCTCCTGCCCTTCTTCCCAGCGGAACAAAGACAAACTCGCCTCTTTGCCGACTTCCACAGACCCCACGCGGTCTTCTATCCCCAACAAACGCGCCGGATTGATCGATGTCATTTCAATAGCATCGGACAGCGAAGCGTCTGTAAATCGCACAGCATTGGGGATACCACTGTCCAGAAACAAACCCGCACCCGCGAGATAAGGCGTTCCCGCCAGCGAAATTTTGCCATTGGCGTGCAACTCGCTCCTTCCTAACCCGCTTTCACCACCGTAAATACCCGGCGACAAGCCAGCGATAGATGCCACATCGCTCACCAGACACAGGCGTTCTTTGCCTTTTGCGCGATAAAAACTCTTCAACACCGCAGGCGGCAGGTGAAACCCGTCCGGAATAATCCCTGCCCACAACGCATCTGCCGCGAGTTGTTCCCATATATAATTGGGATGACGCGGCAACTCGGCATGCGCGCCATTGCCCAGATGGGTTGACATTTGGGCACCGGCGGCAACCGCCTCCTGGATGCGCTCGGGACTTGCACCCGAATGACCAATTGAAACAATAACACCCGTTGCAGCCACCTTCTCAATAAACTCCAATGCGCCGTCTCGCTCGGGCGCAAGCGTAAAAATCGCAATACGCCCACCAGCCGCTTCTTGATACCGCTGAAATTCATCCCAATCCGGATCGCGCACATGCGCCAGGGGATGCGCCCCGCGGGGACCGTCTTCAGACGCGATATAAGGTCCCTCAACGTGGAACCCGGCAAAAGACGCACGCGCGTCTTTTGATTCTTCACACGCCTTTGCCAACAGTTCCAGACCGTGAACCGCATCTTCCTCAGATGAAGTCGTCACCGTGGGACACCACAAACCCGTACCCGTCCTGTGCATCCACGCCGCCGTCTCCACAATTTTCTCCACCGTCAAATCTTTAGCTTTATAGTTGATTCCACCCACACCATTGACCTGCACATCAAAAATCGCTGGCGCAATCCACACATCGTCTCCACCAACCGCATCACCCTCCCTCCCGCGATGAATAGCCGCGATCTGCTCGCCATCTGTTTGCACGGTCACAACCTGCGACGTATCAACCAATTTGCCTCTAAAATTCATAGTCTTATCTCCTTTCTCCGCGCTAAACTACGCGATTTCTTGTACTTAATCAATAGCGAATCCATCTGCCCACAATTCATTTGTCCATCACCTCATACCCTCTTATCTTGCAGGCACATCCAAAAATAAACGACTAATATGACCCGATCTCAAACCATTGGCCTCATCCTCGGTCCCGCGCTGGCACTATTTATTTGTATTTTCCCCAGTGACCTCGGCATATCTGCCCGCATGGCACTCGCCTTCACCGCGCTCACCGTTATTTTCTGGACCTTTGAACCCATCCCCATTTCCTACACCGCCATCTTCATCCTCACACTCTTCCCGCTTCTCGACATCCTCTCTTTTGAAACCACTTTTCAGGGCTTTTCCGGCAAAGCTGTCTGGCTCGTCTTTGCCGGAATGGCATTGAGCCTCGGCATTACCGAAACGCCTTTGGGAGCGCGAATGGCCCAAAGCGTACTCGGTCGTCTGAGTGGGTATCGACAACTCGTCTTTGGCCTGCACATCCTGGGCCTCACAATGGCACTGTTGATCCCCTCTGGCGTCGTGCGCGTCCTCATCTTGATGCCTATGGTCGTATCTCTGCTCAAAACCCTCGGCGAGGCTCCTAACTCAAAAGTCAGCGCTGCTCTCGTCCTCTCGCTAACCTGCGCCACGTATTACAGCGGCACGGGCATACTGACGGCCGGCGTACCCAATCTGGTTATTCTCGGCGTTCTCGAATCGCGCGATATCACAGTCTATTGGAGCGAATGGGCCTATTATCTCTTTCCCATCATTGGCCTCCTGCGCGTTGGTCTGCTCTACGGCCTTATCCGTTTGCTATTTCGCCCCTCAAAGGAACCCGATCTCTCGGGCCATTCCGCTATCGCCGATGTTCCCGCCCACATGACCGGTCCCGAAAAAAAAATACTCGGCATTCTCATCGCAGGTGTTCTCCTGTGGACGACCGATGTTATACACGGCATACACCCGGTCTATATCGGCCTGGGCCTCGTCCTCCTCTGCTATCTACCCGGCTGGGGACCCTTGCCTTTTGACACCATCAAAAAGTCAATTTTCCCCTTCTCATATTCATCTCCGCGGTTTTTGCTATCGGTCACGCCCTCGAACAATCCGGCCTCAATCGCGCCCTCGCATCCGTATTCATCCACCATCTCCAAACCGTCGAAACCCCCATTGCCCAACTCGCCATCATAGCGTATCTGGCCGTGCCATTTGATTTTTTAATGGACACCGCTGCGGTTGGCGGCGTGCTCGCCCCCTTTCTGCTCGACCTCGGCCCTCAACTCGGCCTGTCGCCCCTACCCATCGCCCTCAGCCTGGCAATTGGCACAGGCGTGGTTTTCATCCCCTATCAGGGCGCGCCATTTATTGTCGCGTACAGCTTTCGCTATGCCCGAATGGGCCAATTCGTACTCGTGATGTCGCTGATTTCTCTGATAACGCTCATCGCACTGCTTCCACTGACCCTATTATACTGGCGTATAATTGGATTTATTTGATTCTATCCCATCGCCGTACAACGCCTTCTGTGCTTGACAAATACGCCCATACACACTTTAATATTTCCATTGTTATCACCCGTTTTTCATTCAGGAGTACAAAAATGGCCCAAACCATTGACGGAGAACGCGCCCTGGCATGGGGTGCGGTAGAAGCGGGCGTCGGCGTTGTAACCGGGTATCCCGGTTCACCCGGCACAAACACATTTAACGCCATGGCCGAAATGGCCAAAGACCACGGACACCACGCCGAATGGTGTATCAATGAACGCATTGCCCTCGATATGGCTGCCGGTGCATCACAAGGCGGCAAGCGCGCGCTCGTATGTCTCAAAAGCGTGGGCATGAACGTCGCGCTCGATACCCTGATGGTGCTCAACATGACCGGTGTACACGCCGGACTCGTCATTGTCATGGGCGATGATCCCGGTGCCTGGGGATCGCAAAACGAGCAAGATACGCGCACCCTTGGCCCCCTGGCCGAACTCCCAATGCTCGAACCCGCCACGCCTGGGGAAGGCCGCGACATGATAAAATGGGCTTTTGAATACTCAGAGAGCCTGCAATCCATCGTGATCTTGCGCCTGACCAGAAGTTACAGCGTCAGCACGCAAGCCCTTTCCGAGTTTCGCCCCGCAGCGCAACACGCCACCCGCGAACCCGACCGCGAGCCAATGAGCTGGATATCGGCACTTCGCACAACCGAAGGCAACCACACAGAATTACACGAAAAAATCGAGCGTGCCACCGCACAATTTAGCGACCTGCCCTTCAATAGCATAGATGGCGATGGAAAAAAAGGCATCATAGCTTGTGGCATGGTACATACCAAACTCCTTGATGCGCTCGACGGAGCAGACACATCTGACCTCTCCATCTTCAAACTCAGTGCCCTGTATCCCCTACCTCAAAAACTCATCGCGGACTTTCTCGCAAAGTGTAGCGAAGTACTCGTCGTTGAAGAAGTCGATCCCTATATTGAAGACGCCATCAAAGCCATTGGTTACGACGCCGGTTTTACCCCACCAATCCTGGGCAAGCGCACGGGACATCTCACCAGCGTGGGTGAACTCTTCCGCTGGCACATACAAAACGCACTCGACAACTATCTCTCCGGTTTCTCGCCAACCACGCGCTACACCGAAGAAAATTGGGAAAGCGAAAAACCTTTTCGCAAAAACCACTGCGCTGGCTGTCCCTTCACAGAAATCCTTACTGCGTTGCGCGAAGAAGCCAATGCCCTCGGCCAAAACCCCTTTATATCTGCCGATCCGGGATGCGTGGTAATGGCCGCTCCCATGCTCGACACCAAACTTTCGATGGGATCCGCTATTGGCGTAGCCTGTGGTCTGAGCAAAACGGACATTGCCGAACGCACCATTGCAATATGTGGCGACTCCGCCTTTTATCACGGCGGCATCAATGCCCTCGTCCATGCGCGCGCCACAGGTGCAACGCCCATTGTTATGGTACTCGACAATGGTGGCTCGCTCACCACTGGCGGACAAACCACTCCCGATCAGGGCGTTCAAATAAACGGCGAAGCCGGACCACAAGTCACTATGCGCGACCTCGCCCTTGCCTGCGGAGCGTCACGAGTCCGCGAAGTCCAGGAACAAGACACCGACGACCTGATGCGCGCTGTCTTCCGAGACGCCCTTCGGGATCCCACCCTCAACCTCGTCATAGTGCGAAAGCCGTGCCGTGAAGTGTAATTAAACCCATTAATACCAACTCAAACGCCCCTGTTTCTACCAATGAAACAGGGGCATTTTGTTTGCACTATTTTGATGGTACTATCTAAAGATTCAGAAGTTTAGCAGCCGTGCGGTATTTAATATCTTCGAGCGCCTCTTCATCGACGGGCAGAATAGCGAGTTTGACAAGAGCTGGACCAGCATAGGAGATGGGCAAGTGCGTACCAAAAAGAATATGATTCGCACCGCCTTCCTCAATCAAATATCCCAGATCCTTCATCGCATTGGTATTTTTGTGCAGACCATAGTGAATTTCGGCCAGTGAAAGATCGACGTACCAGTTCAAATCGCGCAGGTCCTCTCGCGTCCAGAGCGGTGACCGCGCGAGCGGACGGGCATTGGGAATAATAATCGCGGCATCGGGTACAGCAGCGACCAGATTGGCGAGTTGTGCCAGGTCAACACTCTGTCCCGGATCCATCCAGTGATGCTGCCGAACATCTTCGAGTCTATGCGGGATAAAAACCGGAAGATTGCACTGAGCGCAGGCTTGAACGACGCTTCGGCTCTCAGCACCATCGGTCTGGTAATTGTGATATTGCGGAAAAAGGCGAATCCCCCTCATACCGAGATCAATACAAGACGTCAAATCATCTCCCCAATGCGGCGACAGAGGATTAATTGTACCCACTGGAATAAGGCGATCACCATGCGATTCAACATCGCGGGCGAGCCGTTCATTCGCCGATTGCGGATGTCTGTGAAATGCGGCTTCGATATAAGAGACAACCGCTTTGTCAATACCCGACCTGTCGAGGCGTGTGATAAGCGCATCGGGTGTATTGTCTCGCAGAGAGCGAAAAGGCCATGTACCGAGCCAGGCATTTACATCTATGAGCATTTTTTTGTTTTCTTTCTTTAACTGGTACGAGGTTCTGTGGGCGTAGCCCCCTGTTGCGCGAGAATGCGCTCGGCATTGGTCCAAAAAATGTGTTCGCGTTCGTCCTCTGTGAGATCTGCATCGAGAACTTTGCCCACCGAGCCAGCCATCGTGCCATCGGTGCCAAAAAGCACGCGCTCGACGCCGAGTTCGGAAACCGCGTATTCGACCTGTCCATCGTCCAGATTGCTACCCGACACATCGACATAAACATTGGGGGACGCCTGGCGCATTTCGCGCACCGTGTGTTCCCAATCACCTCCACCCCCGATATGGGCGTGAATGAGAATCGCATCGGGATATTTTTCGCTGGCCTCGCTAAAATGAATACCGTGTGAAATGAGCGGCTGGCTTGCGCGGTGTTCGGGAACGGGGTATCCGGCGTGCTGAAGAATGGGCACACGCCGTTCGCTCGCCAATTCGAGAATGGGGTGTAAGACAGGATCGTCGATGCGGTACTGATTGTAGAGCTTAATGCCAATCATGCCCGCATCGAGACAGCGCTCGGCTTCGTCTATAGCACCTTGAAAATGCCCGGGAATGACAAAACACCAGCCGCGAACGCGTTTGGGATGGCGCGCCATTGCACTCAGAATAGTATCATTGTGAGGATACACATCCTCAACAGGTGCCAGAATGCCCTGTTGGATAACGGAGGAACACCAGTATTCGGTAATACCGAGCATGTCGCCCGAAGCGACGAGATGATCAGCGGACTGCTCCCACCCATCCATAAGCCAGACATGGCAATGCATGTCAATTTTAGGACGGCGAATGCCGGATTCGATATCTAAGATCATGATTAGCTTTACCAGTTATTGTGGATTTGCGATGGGCAATTTACTCAGTTCTGAATGATCGCTCAAGACAACAAACAACGCGCACTATATCACTAAAAATAGTGCGCCCAGACCTTCTTCACCGCCGCGATTGTCTGATCGATATCCTCGTCGGTATAGCGTTCATTCACTGGAAGGCGCAGGCAGGTGGCTTGCAGGGTATCGACATTGGGGCAGTCATCGGGATTGTACGCAGTATTTTGCCAGAATATCGGAATATCGTCCGTTAAAGGATAGTACTTGCGTTTTTGAATGACTTCCGTGCGGAGAATATTTTTCACTGCGGACATACTCGTATTGATGGAAACGCCCTCGGCGCGAAAAATATCGACGAGTTCATCCCGCGTTGGCGTGCTACCCGTATAGCGAATGGCAAGCGGCCACCACGACGGGTGGGCATCATCGGCAATTTTCGGAAAATCGAGATGGGGCAGATCCCCGAGCTCGGCATAGTATCGCCGAACAATCTGGTCGCGGCGGGCAACGAGGTACTCGAGCTTGTGGAGTTGGGCAATAGCGACAGCGGCTTGCAAGCAGGTTGGACGCAAATTAGTACCAAAAAAAGGAATGGGTTGCACACCGCGTTCGAGTTTCTGACCCCGCAAATAGGTTTTGTCGCGGAAAAGACGGGCGATCTCAGCGGTCTCATCGTCATTGGTCGTGACAAAACCGCCATCGCCAGTGGAAATCTGCTTGGATTCATTCATGGAAAATCCTGCGGCGTGTCCAATAGCGCCGACGAAGTGACCGCGATAAGTCGCGCCGTGTGCCTGCGCGCAATCCTCGAGAATTTTGATCCCAGTTTCCCTGCTGATGTCCATAAACGCATCCATCTCACAGGGCATACCGGCCATATGAACAGTAATAATAACCCTGGTCTTATCTGTAATTTTTTCGCGCACCTTTTGAGGATCGAGCAGGCGGGTTGACAAATCGATATCAGAAAAAATCGGGATGGCGTGCAGCGCGAGAATGGCTGCAGTCGTACCAAAATCCGTCATAGGCGTAGTAATAACCTCATCGCCTTCAGACACCCCCAGCGCGGCAAGAGCCGTTTGCAGTGCAACCGTGCCAGATGTCACCATAATCGCGTGTTTGACATCGAATGCGCGACACACTTCGACTTCAAAATCCGCGACTTTCCCACCCGGACCCATCAGTTTACCCGAATCGAGAACTTCGAGCAACAATTCGCGCTCTTCATCAGTGTATTTATTCGGTTGATTATACGGAACGATTTTGGCCTTTTCTCCACCGTTAATGGCGAGTTCATCCATCGTGTATATCTCCTGATTCAGGTACGCCGAGTGAAGCGTGGACCTGGACAAATTTCCACTGATCTTTTTCTTTTTCGAGAAC
The DNA here is from genome assembly GCA_965205975.1 of Candidatus Latescibacterota bacterium. GTDB lineage: Bacteria > Latescibacterota > UBA2968 > UBA2968 > UBA2968 > VXRD01. The sequence continues at coordinate 464,054 of OZ242195.1, read as the reverse complement.
ACCCGTCAAACGCATAGCCAATTGTTCGCGTTTGCCCTGCCATTTGAGATTCCAGATCTGACGTGTGTAAAACCATGCAACTGCCTCGCGCTCTTGAACATCGAGATAATCGCATGTAATGGCGAAATCCTCTGTACTATCCACATGGTGACGATAGTACCCGGGCATATTTTCACCACCCTGGATATATTCGTCTTCATCTGTACCTATTTTGACATAATAGGGCGCACGAGACATAAGACCGATCAACCGTCGGGCATCTCCCGCAGTAAGCGCGTCAAAATAGGCGTGTACAGTTTGACGTGCATCCATATCTAAAACGTACCGGGCCAGGGATACGCATTCGACCCCGCATTGGCATCAATCGGGCCTTCGGGCAGAGTATCCTGCCAGGCGAGTACCCGATCAGCCATTTCCGCGACGCGCTCTGGCATATATTCTGAGCGATTATTGAGTTCCATCGGATCTCGTGGAATATTGAAAAGCTCGACGCGGCTGCGATCGGGATTCAAAAGCAATTTCCAATCGCCTTCTCGAATGGAAAGCATGGGGCTTTTATGCAAACAGTGACCGGCAATATTGAAACGCCATTCCCACATAAGCGGTTTTTTTCTTTCAGTACTGCGACCGCATAGCGCATCGGTCATATCTTCCCCATCGAGCACTAAGCCATCGATATCAACATCAGCCAGATTGCAAAAAGTGGGCAGAAGATCAACTGCACAAAGCGACGTATCATTATCAATCCGCCCGGCAGAAACGCCAGTGGGCCAGCGAATAATAAAAGGCGTACGCACACCGCCTTCATAGAGACTGCGTTTGCGACCGCGAAAAGGACCAGAAGAACCGACGCCGCTGTGCGTGGCATTGCGAACGTGGATATCTTCGGGACCGTTGTCCGCAGAAAAAATCACGATGGTATTATCGCCCAAATTCAATTCGTCGAGTTTATTCATCAGGCGGCCAATGTGGCGATCTACATCGGTGACGACTGAGTAGTAAATCCGCAACGCGCCCTTGTGTTTGTCCTCCAGGCCATTCGCAGTGAATTGCTTGTAGGGCTCCATCTGCTCTTCAGTCGGATCGAGAATCGCGTGGGTATCATTGAGCCATGCCTGAATAAAAAAAGGCTCGTCTTTATTGCGCTCAATAAAACCAATGGTTTCGTCAATAATCACCTCTGTAGAGCGGCTGCGGCCCTCGCCAGTCTGCAAATCGGTAAAATTGAGCAACGGGCCATTGCCCACATTGACTTTACTCTCGTCAATACCGTAATCATACGGCGCGGGCACGCCCGCGCCGCTACCGAGATGCCACTTGCCAAAGTGTCCCACTGCGTACCCGCTTTGTTGTAAAAGACCAGTAACCGTCACTGCATTGGGATCGAGAAAATTGGGCATACCCCGTGCCGCGTTTTGCGCGTGCTGTGCAAAATGCCCGTGTATGCCCCAGTGCGCAGGAAAACGCCCGGTCATAACAGCGGCGCGGCTTGGAGAGCAAACCCCGGAGCAAACGTAGAACTGAGAAAAAAGGGTCCCCTGTGCGGCGAGGCGATCCAGATTTGGCGTTTTGGCATGAGGATGTCCATAACAACTCAAATCGCCCCAACCCCAGTCATCGGCGAATACAAAAACAATATTGGGTCGGCTCATAGAAAGCTCCTTTTCACAAAACCAGAAGAACGGCAAGAACAGCGATCCCCACACCGGCAATAGCGGGTCGGGCGAGGCGTTCTTTCCAGTAGAAATGGGCAAAGAGATTATCCAGCACAACAACACTACATCCCAATGTCGGAAAAAAAAGCGTGCCCGGCAACTTACTTAATGCGGTCATAATGACACAAAGCGCCAGAACATTGTAAAGACCAATAAAAATGCCGAGTTTGACCGCAGGTCCTTGTGGTCGGTGTTTTTTCAGGGCAATGACAACACCACCTATCAGTCCAGCGGTTGCTCCGATGAACATCAAGACATGTAAATAGACGGGATCGAGACCATTGTAGTGTACAGATCGCAAGCACGTATGGCTTATGCCCTGACAGAAACAAACCGCGATGAGCAAACCAAATGCTTTTATTCCTCTGATCTGCGCGGTTCTGCCCGGATGAGAAGTCATAAGTGCCAGCGCACTGAGCGCGAGAAGCAGCCCCACAAACTGCGTTGAGGCCATGGATTCGCCCCAGAGGTAAATACCCAGCACAATAGGCATGACAATGGACATTCTGAAAGCCGTAACAACAGAACCGATGGGCGCGAGAGTAAGCGCGTGATTCATCAGCAACATGGAACTGATAAAAACCGTACCAGTTCCCAACCCCGTGTAAAGGGCAAGAGAGGGAAATGTCCACGCATCGGCAACAAAAAGATAAATGGCAATTGCGAGGGATAGGACGAGATAATTTACAGAAACAACCACTGGCGCGTAACAGCCGCGTCTTTGTCCGAGCTTGAAAAGCTGGACAAAACCGAAGTCGAGGATAATAGAAAAAAAGAGCCAGTGCATAATAGGGCAGGGTGAAAAGCCTCAACCATCCATTTATCGGTAAGGTGTGGCACTCTATACGCCACATCTGGGCAAGTATCGCGAACGCTTACGCCACTTGTTCGAGTAAGTTGAGACAGGCTTGATTGACCATACCGCCCGCCTCGGGATCGACCTGGCAGGCGTGGGTGACTTCGTAGCCCCCTTCTGGATAGGCTTTCACAGTGGGAACATACCCGATGGAGCCATTGGTATAGCCCACGAAGAAAGTGTGATCGAAAGGCGATTGATTTTTCACAAGCGTGCCATTTTCGGTAAAAATCTCCGCAGGTGCAGTCACAAAGGCGAGATCACCAATTCGCCAGGCCTGCAATTCTGCCTCAACGGGATCGAGAGGAACCCCTGTCTCATAGCTACCAATCGCTTCCTGCACCCGACTTTGCCTGAGCGCGGCCCAATGTCGCCGTCCATCGGAAAGATTTCTCGACTCTAATTCCTGGGCAAATTCTCCATCGAGTTGTTTCGCGCTTTCTAAGTCGCCGTACATGTAGCGCGGCAGGCTTATGGTCTTTGAAGCGAGATTCAAACCTTGAGACTCACCAACGCTGATGGTTTCCCACACGCGCACCACTTCGCAGCCCAGCCGAATGCCCAGACTATCCGCTGGTTTGTGAAGATCCTCGGGCCGATGATCCGGCCGGCGGAATCCCAAAGCCGGATTGATATTTCCAGCTGCCCCCTGTAGAAAGAGACAATACGCGCCCGTAAGACCTTCTACCACCTGAGCCATCTTTCCCGGAAACCCGGCGGAAATAGCGCGTTGCTGAGAAGTCTGTGCAACGGGATGCGTCGCAAAATTGACCAGGCAGGCGATGGGATTACCCTCTACATCTTCAATCCGCGCCACGCCGACCTCGCGGTCAACAGGTCCATCGTAGTTGTTGCCGAGAATGATCCGCCCATCAGGGGTCTTCTCCCTGCGATTGATACCGATATCGGAACTGCCCCACCCGATACCCATTCGCGCTGGCTTCAAATTTTGCTGTGCCTCCTGTACCAGGCCCGATAGTTTGAAACCGAGATGAGTCCGATAGGCATCAACCAACTCGGAGGCTTCAGCCGGTCCCGGACCCGACGACGAGGATTGCTTACCTGCGCGATCGACATCAGGCCCGTAATGAGTATGGCTGCATGCCAGAGTAATCCGATCAGAAGGAATTCCCGATGCTGCCTGGATGAGTGTGCGAAACTCAGCGACCGTTTCCGCCTTAAACTGAAGGAGATCTAAAGCGATTAATACGGCCTGCTCTCCTGCGCAGGAAACAGCCATAGCCGTGGCATATAACGGGTCGTTTATACGCGTCGAAGGTCCTCGTCCCGCAAAACCGACCATGGGAATGCCCACCGCAGGGGTAATGTCAGAACGTGCGATACCGATTTCTATTGAATTTGCCATAGTGCCTCTCTTTCATCTCAAATCTACCGAGGTACGGATCACCGATTCAGATTTGTGTTCTCGGAATAATATCCAATACATAATGGCTGCGGAGACGATGTAGGCAACCGTACCGGACCAAACATTGACCTCATTTATCGTAAAGATGGCATTGGTAGATAGCGCGGAGCCTTCGTAATTGACGAGGACCGCTGCAAACATGTTATTCGCGGCATGAATGCCAATAGCGAGTTCTGCACCATTGTCTTTGAGCGTGACGAGGGCGAGAAATGCACCGACGACAAAGTAGGAAATCAACATGGGCGCTACGCCATACGCCGCGATCTCGGGATTCATCAAATGAAATAGAGCAAAGGGCAGCGCATTGAGAATAATGAGGACAATCGGATGGCGCGCGAAGTGACCGAGCATTTGCAAAAAATAACTGCGCGTGAGAAGCTCTTCGGTGGTGGTCTGAAAAGGAGTAAGGAGCAGGACGAGAAGGGCAAATTTGTAAAAGCGTTCTGGGTCCAGGGTATAAGTGTAGTTATCGGGAAAAAGCAGAGCATCAATAGCTGCGAAAATAATACCCAGGCCCATCTGCAAACCAAAGCCCTGCAATATGCGGCCCCAGCGAATGTGATCGCGTGGCGTAATAAGCGTGAGTAAAGAGCGCTTATGTGCGTTGCAAATGCCAATCCACAGACCGATCAGCACCGTGACAAAGAGCAAGTTGAGAGCAATAAAATCCAGAAAAGGACTTGTGCCATCCATGGGAGCACCTTCGGGTTCAGGGCCATAAACAGCAAGCAGGACTGTGCCACTGCCCAAAGTCCAGGTAGCAATAATGATCAACAGCGTTAAAATATATCTTGTCCAGCGCGTTTCGCCCAAATTGACGAGATCGAGAAACGCCTTGCCCATTTTGTCGGGTTGTTCTGTTATTTCGTTCATATATTACCAATCTGCAACACTGCCATCGATTTCGTAAAAATATTCCCCGCCGAGTTCTTCCTCGTACACTCCGATATTTTGTTCGGCTTCTGTGGAAATAAGGTCAAAGCCCAGGCCGGGCCTGATAGGCAAATCAATATGTCCATCCTTGACTACCCAGGGATCTTGCAGAAGATCTTCACCCAGACCCGCATCAACTTGCTCTTGAATGAGAAAATTGGGCACAGCGGCATCAACCTGCATACAGGCCGAGAACGCAACTGGCCCAATAGCACAATGCGGCATGATGTGCATGTAATACACCTCGGCCATGTTCGCAATGCGTTTGAGTTCGGAAATACCGCCTGCATGCGAGCCATCGGGCTGGATATAGGCAACGGCATTTTTTTCAAAAACAGTGCGAAACTCCCAGCGCGAAAGCAGGCGTTCGCCCGTAGCAATGGGAAAGGGCACATGATCGGAAACGTGTTTGAGCGCATCGACATTTTCCTGTGGCACGGGTTCTTCGACAAACATGGGCCGCATGCCTTTGATCTCGTAGCAAATTTCCACGGCGAGCGCGGGTGTCATCTTGCCGTGAAAATCAAAACAGAGTTCGCAGTCATCGCCAACCCACTCTCGCATGGTATAGGCACATTTGACAAAGCGGTCGATCACCTCAGGAGGTTCATGGGCACGCCACTTGCCGCCGGGTCCAGATTTAAAAGCTTTGTAACCCCCTTTTTTCTGAAGCATTTCGAGACGCTCACGCGCAGCATCCAAAGCGCGTTCTGAACTATCGCGAATCCCCCAATGGGCATAAACGCGAATGCGATCGCGCACCGGTCCACCGAGAAGCTGATAGATCGGCACATTGAAGTATTTGCCCGCAATATCCCAAAGCGCCTGATCAATGCCCGAAAGAGCCGTCATGAGCACGTTGCCCCCGCGATAAAAAGCGGAGCGGTAAATGTGTTGCCAGTGATGCTCAATCCGCAGAGGGTCTTTCCCAATGAGATAATCCGCGAGTTCTTCTACGGCAGCCCAGGTGCTCCTGGGTTTGCCTTCAAGGGTGGTCTCCCCCCACCCTACAATACCAGTATCGGTCGTAATTTTGATCAAACGCATTCTCCGGCGGGGAAAGAATTGTTCGATTTTGGCGATTTTCATGAAAGTAATCCTCCATTCTCTACATTCGCTATAGGGTGGTCCATAATAGCCGTTTCATTTCACCAAAGCAAGGGGAACCTATGGGTGCTTATCTCAAAGTCAAAACAAGTGCCGCGGATAATTTGGGTTATTATTGTTTAATAATTGCTTTATATTTATTAACAAATCAAACAACACCAATCACCAATTCAAGGAGATAGAATGGATAGGGGAATAGTAGAAAAAAAAGTAGAAACACTGGAAAGAAGAGTACGCTGGCAAATGCGGGCGATTATCGGATTGATCATCGTATTTCTTTTCAACACATCGCCCGCTTTTACGTCAAAGTGGTTTCACAGGTTACTCCCTCCCAAATTGACCTCTGTAAGTGTGGAAAGTGATACTGGTTTTCGCAATATTGCGTCGCATCGGGAAGAAATACTGACTCGCCGGATACAGGCACCAGGGCTTGGGCCAGATAGAGATAAGACAGAATTTATCAATAATATTCTCTCGCGCCAGAATGAGACACCGAGATTGGGCAAACAAGCGCAAGCAGGATTACAGCAGATTTTATCCGACACGTTGCGGGTACAAACACTACAGACAAGAACACTGCAGATTGTAAATGCAGCGGGAGGGATCGTCGCCATAATCGGATCGGATCCCGCTGGAGACGGCATTTTACTCGTAGGAAACACGGCGGGTGCGGCAGTTGCAGCTATCTCCGTTGACCAAGCTGGCAACGGAGATATTAGTGTGATAGAAAACAATGCCTCTGTTGCGGGGATGGGCGTAGATCAAGCTGGCAATGGTTTGGTAGCTTCATCAAATGCATCGGGTTCGAGCTTTGTAGCTCTCAGTTCTGATCAGGCTGGAAATGCGGGGATACTCGTGAGCGGTAACTCCGAATCGGACGCAGGTGCGGTCATTCTGGGCTTAGATGAAACTGGTAATGGACTGGTGAGTACCATCAGTACCTCGGGTTCGCTCGCGCTTCTCGGTGCAGATGATACTGGAAATGCTGGAATGATCATAGGCACTGCATCTGAATCGGGCACAGGCGTGGTCGTTCTGGGTGTAGATGATGTTGGCAATGGCTCAGTCAGTGCCGTCAGTGCCTCGGGTTCAATAGTTGATTTGGGAATTGATGAGGCTGGCGATGCAGCAGTACTGTTGACAAATAGAGAGGGCGTTTTGACTTCCGTATTGGGGGTCGATGAAAACGGGCACGGTGTAATGGGCATTCTCAACGCCTCCGGACGGCCCATTGCAGCTATGGCGGCCGATGAAGCGGGCAACGGTGTATTGGGAATTGAAGGCGGCAAATTCCGTGCTTATATAGATTCTACGGGCAACGGAGTCGCAGAGACCCGAGGACAAAATCAGATCCTTCGATGGTCTTCTGAAATAAGACCGACCGGAGATGGTGGCACGCCAAGCGGTTTAATCGGTGATCTGGATCAGGATGGCGACGTAGATTTTAACGACTTTTTGATATTTACCTCAAATTTTGGTAGGACAAGTGGATAGCAAGCGCAGAGAGGTAATGCGAACCCACTTGACGCACGGGTAGATTCGCGTATCTTGGTCGCTGATTTTAAACTTTGCATGGCGAATCACTGACATGAACACACAAACTAAAAATGCCGACCAGAACGCGCTCTCTGATCGAGACGTGTTCACAGAAGGCCCAAAATACAATAAACCGCCCAGAAAGACGCGCATCAAATGGTATCGCTGCCGCATCACCCGCGAGACATTGCGCGAACTCAACAAGCGAAGTGATTTCCTCGGCTTTGCTCAGACCCTCGGTTTTCTGGGCGTGCTAACTGTTGCTGCGGGAGCAGCTATTTACTCATCGCGCCACTGGCCCTGGTATATCACTGCGCTACTGGTCTTTATCAACGGGCACTTCTGGCATTTTCTGGTCAACGGCTTTCACGAACTGGTACACGATTCGGTCTTCAAGGCCCGATGGCTCAATCGCTTCTTCCTCCGCATTTTATCCTTTCTCGGCTGGCACAACCACCATCTATTCTGGGCCAGCCATACCGAGCACCACAAATACGCCCTGCATGCACCTGACGATCAAGAAGTCGTACTCCCTCAAAAAATCGACCTCAAAGGTCTGTGGAAACGAGCCATTGTAAACCACAAGTATCCCTATACACTGCTCAAAGAGAGGTTTCGAAACTTTACCGGCTATATCAACAGGGAAAATTCCTGGATTGGAATACTCTTTCCCGAAAGCGATCCAGAGCGGTGTCGCGCCTACACCAGATGGGAGCGCATCTTGCTCATCGGTCACCTCTTGATCGCGGGTATATCTTTGGCATATGGGTACTGGATTGTTCCGCTGGTCATCACATTCCCCAAAATGTTCGGATCGTGGTTGCACTTCCTCTGCAACTCCTCACAACATGTTGGTCTGCAAGACAAAGTGCCGGATTTTCGTCTCTGCTGCCGCACAATATATCTCAATCCCCTACTCCAATTTCTCTACTGGCATATGAACTACCACACCGAGCACCACATGTACGCTGCGGTTCCATGCTACAAACTCGGTCGGCTACACAGGCTAATCAAACACGAGATGCCTCACTGCCCTCGCGGCTTGCGCGAAACGTGGAAACAAATTGCCGAGATTTTGGATAGACAGGCGCGCGAACCCAATTACCAGTACATTGCCGAACTGCCCGGTAATTGGTGTAATACAGAACAACATCCAGTAGATACTCAAAATTAAAAAGTTGTGTTTTGTATGCCAAACAAAGTAGATAATAATGTACAGTTTATATGAGCAAAACTTATTGCTTGACTCGCATGTAGATTCGTGTATATTAAGCCCTTCGTAGGCTCGATCTGATCTCATTTTGTCCCATCTCACTTCACAGGATTCATAAATGGCGCAGCTTTTTCCGCGTGGCAGTAACGCGTTTGCCAGAATCAGTATTGTCGTGGTTCTGGTTGTTGTTGGAACGGGCCTCACCATTCTACTCAACACCAACCGATTGCACTATACAACCGATGTCCAGGTCGCAAGAAAACAGCCGGTTCCCTTTAGTCACAAACACCACGTGACCGGCGTGGGCCTCGATTGTCGCTATTGTCACACCTCTGTTGAAGAATCTTCTTTCGCCAATATCCCTCCTGTTGAAACCTGCATGACTTGCCATTCTCAGATTTGGACAGAAAGCCCCCTTCTCGAACCCATCCGCGAAAGTTATCGCACGGGTAATCCCATAGAGTGGGTTCGCATACACGATCTCCCCGATTTTGTCTATTTCAATCACAGCATTCACGTCCACAAAGGCATCGGATGTCAAACATGTCACGGGCAGGTCGATCAAATGCCTTTGATGTGGAAAGTGAACACCCTCAATATGGAATGGTGTCTGGAATGTCACCGGGAACCCGAGAGATATGTGCGTCCCCGCGAAGAAGTTTTCAATATGGCCTGGACACCAATGGATGAACGCGGCCATGCGGTCTCTCAAGCCTTGCTGGGCGCACAACTGGTTCAAGATTACGATATTAACCCTTCCACGGATTGCTCGACATGTCATCGATGACACGCACAGCACATAAAGACGGTTTGGATCTCTCTGCGATTCGAGAACGCTTGGCTACGCGCGAGGGACAGGATTATTGGCGCAGCCTGAATGAATTGGCCGATACGGAAGAATTTCGCAACTATTTGCACCGCGAATTTCCCGAAGGGGCCTCCGAATGGGACGACAAAGTCGGTCGCCGCAAATTTCTACAGGTAATGGGTGCGTCTCTGGCATTTGCCGGTTTGACATCGTGTACTCGCCAGCCGCCAGAAAAAATTGTCCCCTATGTGCGCGCTCCCGAGCAGATCATTCCCGGCAAACCCCTATTCTTTGCCTCAGCTCTCTCTCAAGGCGGATTCGCCCGGGGCGTATTGGTAGAAAGCCATGCGGGGCGCCCGACCAAAATAGAGGGCAATCCCTCACATCCAGCAACCCCCCGATCGGGCAATGCGACTTTTGGTCCCACAGATGCAATTACACAGGCTCAAATACTCGACCTCTATGATCCGGACCGCACGCAGGTACCCGTGTCAAACGGGCGTTCGAGTACGTGGACGAGATTTTCTGCGACTCTTGCAACCGAAGTGGCAAAATTCGATTTAGACCAGGGTGAAGGATTGCGCCTGTTGACAGAAACGGTGACTTCTCCGGTTTTGATCAGCCAGATCCGCGCACTATTAGAAAAATATCCCAATGCAAGATGGCATCAATTTGAGCCTGGTACACGCGACAACGTGCGCGAAGGTGCCAGAATGGCTTTTGGTGAGGTGGTCGAAACGCAGTATCATTTCGAAGGTGCCAAACGCATCTTGTCTTTGGACGCCGATTTTATGGAAAGCGGTGCGGCAAGTGTTCGACACGCTCGCCACGTTGCCCTCGGTCGCAAGGTTATCGACGGCCAAAAGGCCGATATGAATCGAATCTATGTCGTTGAATCCACCCCATCCAACACGGGATCTTTTGCCGATCATCGCCTGCCACTGAAAGCCAGTCAAGTCGAGGGATTTGCGCGGGCAGTGGCTGTTGCATTGGGGATAAACACGACAGGTGGCAATAGTGCCGGACACGATACCTGGCTCAATGCACTGGTCAAAGATTTGACGGCACATCAGGGCGCATCGCTGGTGATTGCAGGCGATCATCAACCACCTGCTGTTCACGCCCTCGCACACGCCATAAACAGTGCGTTGGGCAATGCGGGTAAAACCGTGACGTACACAGATCCAGTAGAAGCCGAACCGACCAATCAATACGCTTCCCTCAAAGATTTAACCGTTGATATGTCAGAAGGCAGAGTTTCACTGCTGGTAGTTCTGAGTGGCAATCCCGTCTATAATTCCCCGGCAGATATCAACTTTGCCGCCGCTTACCAGAAGGTGACAACGCGTATCCATCTGGGCCAGTCCCAAAATGAAACCGCGCAATTGTCTCACTGGCATCTGCCCGAAGCACACGCATTAGAAGCCTGGGGCGATACACGCGCCTTTGACGGCACCGTTTCTATCGTCCAGCCGTTGATTGAGCCACTCTACGGTGGCAAGTCCGCCGCGGAACTGGTAGCTATGATGCTGGGGGATGGACGCGCGGATTACGACCGGGTCAAAGAATATTGGCAAGAGCAATACAAAGACAGCGATTTTGAAACGGCCTGGCAAACTTATTTACACGACGGGTTGGTACCCGATACAACTTTGCCCGAGCGTTCTGTTAGCTTGACCGAAAATTACGGCATGCCATCGCAGGTGAATGAGGGTCTCGAAGTGAACTTCCGCCTGGATCCCACAATTGGCGATGGACGATATGCCAACAATGGCTGGTTGCAAGAATTGCCCAAACCCCATACGCGCCTCACCTGGGATAATGCGGCTTTGATCGCGCCGGCAACTGCCGAGGTAATGGGGCTTCAAAATGGCGACGTGGTCGCGTTGAGTGCAAATGATCGCTCTGTGGAAGCACCTGTTTGGATCGCACCCGGGCATCCTGCAAATGCCGTCACTGTACATCTCGGTTTTGGACGCACGGCCGCCGGACGAGTGGGTAATGGCGTTGGCTTTAATGCTTATGCTCTTCAGACATCTGATTCTCCATGGGTTGCATCGAACGCGTCAATCACAAAAACGGGACAGACGTATCCCCTGGCCTGCACGCAGGATCACCACAGCATGGAAGGCCGTGCGCTGGTGCGATCTGGCACAGTCGATGAATACGAAAAACATCCTCATTTTATACACGAAATGGGACACGATCCCAGTCCCGATGCAAACTTTTTCGATGGCATTCACGACAACGATGGCAAAGCCTGGGGCATGGCAATTGATCTGAATTCGTGCAATGGTTGCAATGCCTGCACAGTCGCCTGTCAGTCGGAAAATAATATCCCGGTAGTGGGCAAAGATGAGGTGCTCAACGGACGCGAAATGCACTGGATTCGCATTGACCGCTACTACAAAGGCGATCTGGACAACCCCGAACTTTATAACCAGCCCGTACCCTGTATGCAGTGCGAGAATGCACCCTGCGAACTGGTTTGCCCCGTTGGCGCGACCGTACACAGTGCCGAGGGTTTGAACGATATGGCTTATAACCGCTGTGTGGGAACGAGGTATTGTTCAAATAACTGTCCCTATAAGGTGCGGCGCTTCAATTTCCTCCATTATGCCGATGAAGAAACACCGAGTTTCAAATTGCAGCGCAATCCCAATGTAACAGTGCGCGGTCGCGGCGTGATGGAAAAATGTACCTATTGTGTTCAGCGCATCAGTGCTGCGCGCATTGAGTCCAGGGTCGAGGATCGCGAATTGAAAGATGGCGATATTACAACCGCCTGTCAGGGTGCGTGTCCTACAGATGCCATTGTATTTGGCGATATCAAAGACCCCAATAGCCGCGTGGCCAAGCTCAAAGCCCAACAGAGAAATTACGGCATTTTGACAGAATTAAATACCAAACCGCGCACCACGTATCTCGCGCGGCTAACCAATCCCAATCCGGAGATTTCACAGCATGGGTAGTCCTGCACCTCTAAATGATCCGACGATGCCGGCGCCGGTGCTCGGTCCGGGGCAGACCTATACAACGGTGACGCAAAGACTCAGTGCAATTATCACCAATCGCACGCCTTTGGGGTGGATTGCAGCACTGTTGATTGCGGGTGGTATCCTGCAGTTGTTGATGTTGTCTGCGACCTGGCTGCTAATCAAAGGGACCGGTATCTGGGGCTTAAATATCCCCGTTGGCTGGGGCTGGGCAATTATCAACTTTGTCTGGTGGATTGGAATTGGGCATGCAGGCACATTGATTTCGGCTATTTTGTTGCTCATGCGTCAGCAATGGCGCAATTCGATCAACCGATTTGCCGAAGCCATGACCATTTTTGCCGTCATGTGCGCTGGTATGTTTCCACTGTTGCACACGGGGCGGCCCTGGGTAGCGGCTTACTGGCTGTTGCCCTATCCCAATACAATGTCTGTGTGGCCGCAGTTCCGCAGTCCGCTGATATGGGATGTATTTGCCGTTGGCACCTACTTTACAGTATCCCTGATCTTCTGGTATCTGGGCCTGATCCCCGATTTTGCCACCCTGCGCGACAAAGCCAAACACAAAATTTCACAGATCATATACGGCGTGTTATCAATGGGATGGCGCGGATCCGCCAAGCACTGGTTTAACTATGAAATGGCCGCGCTTCTCTTAGCGGGTGTATCGACGCCGCTGGTGCTGTCCGTACACTCCATCGTGAGCTTGGACTTTTCCGTAGGCCTGATTCCCGGCTGGCATGCAACCATCTTTCCACCCTATTTTGTGGCGGGTGCTGTATATGCCGGTTTTGCAATGGTGCTGACGCTGGGGCTACCCATTCGCTACTTTTACGGATTGCACGATTATATCACCGATCGCCACCTGAACAATATGGGCAAGGTGATGCTCGCCACCGGACTCATTGTGGCTTATGGCTATGCGATGGAGCAGTTTTTTGCCTGGTATAGTGCCAGCCCCTATGAAGGCTATATGATGAAAAATCGCACATTTGGTCCTTATTCCGGTACTTACTGGTCATTGATCTTGTGCAATGTGGCCATTCCCCAATTATTGTGGATTAAAAAGGTGCGCCTGAGTCCATTGGGGCTGTTCATCATTTCGATGTTCATCAATGTGGGAATGTGGCTCGAGCGATTTATCATTGTGGTGACAAGCCTCCACCGCGACTTTATGCCTTCGTCCTGGGATATGTATCACTCGACGCCGTGGGACTGGGGATTGTACGCAGGCACAATTGGATTTTTCCTCTTTATGATGATCCTGTTTATTCGGGTGATGCCCGTCATTAACATTTTTGAAATCCGCCAGTTGGTGGCAAATAAAAACGAACATGCGGAAACGGCTTCTGCCGATGATTAAACGGGTGTGATTATGGCTGAAAATTTATACGGTCTTTTGGCCGAATTTGATGGTCCCGACGAATTGCTCAAAGCTGCAAAAGATGCATATGCAGAAGGGTATCGCAAGATGGACGCTTATTCTCCAATGCCGATACACGATTTGTCGGAATCAATGGGTTATGACAAGCACCGCGTGCCCATCATTGTATTGATATGTGCGCTTCTCGGTGCCTGTTCAGGCTTTGGGCTTCAGTACTGGGTATCTGTAATCGACTATCCGCTCAATGTGGGTGGTCGGCCCCTTTTGAGCTGGCCCTCTTTTATTCCCGTAACATTTGAACTCGGCGTGCTATTTTCCGCTTTCGGTGCATTGATAGGCATGCTCATCCTCAATGGTTTGCCCCGTCCCTATCACCCAGTTTTCAATGTTCCCAATTTTGAACGCGCCTCTGGTGATGGGTTCTTTTTGTGTATCGAAGCCGAAGATCCCAAATTTGATATTACCGAAACCCGTGCATTTCTCGAAAGCCTGAAAGCAAAAAAGGTAGATGATGTCGAACCGTAAATTAGCTAATTGGGTAAAGATTGCCCATCCCGTGAGATGGCTTGTGGTGCTCGCATTCTTTATGGCAATAGGGTGTGAGGGCACGACAGATATCGAGCGTTTGCGGCAAGAAATGTACAACCAGTCGAGATTTGAACCGTTGGAAAAAAATTCTTTTTTTTCAGATAACCGGTCCTCTCGACCATGGATAAAAGGCACAGTTGCACGCGGGCATTTGCGTATAGACGCGCATTTATATACCGGGATAGTAGATGGTAAACCGGCGGAGACTTTTCCCTTTCCCATTACGCGCGATGTGATTCTCCGCGGCAGAGAACGCTACAATATTTACTGCTCCCCCTGCCATGGGTATGAAGGTGATGGGCGCGGGATGGTGGTGCGCCGAGGCATGAAGCAACCCCCTTCGTACCATATTGAACGATTGCAAAATGAGACACCAGGTTACTTTTTTGATGTAATGACCAATGGTTTTGGCGCAATGTATAGCTATGCATCGCGCATCAAACCGCGCGATCGATGGGCTATTATAGCCTATGTTCAGGCGTTACAACTGAGCCAAAACGCCACGCTGGACGATGTCCCTGCCGATGTGCGTCAGCGGCTTGAAAACGAGTAGGATATTATGGCTACTAAATCCTTTGACCATCCATTTGTAGATAAAGTGCAACAAAGAGGCCTTCTGGCAGGTGCCTGCGGTGTGGTGCTTTTATTTATTGTTGCTTTTGCCGATTCTCAGCAATTTTTCCAATCGTATCTCGTTAGCTATATTTATTGGTTGGTTATATCTCTGGGCTGTCTGGGATTGTTGATGTTGCACCATCTGGTCAGTGGGCGGTGGGGATTTGTCATTCGGAGATTATTGGAGTCGGGCGCGCGCACACTGTGGCTCATGGCTGTCCTGTTTATTCCCATTGCACTTCTGGGTATGTACCATTTGTACGAATGGACGCATACAGATGTCGTAGCCAAAGATCCAATTTTGACCTTTAAGAAACCGTATTTGAATGAAACCGGATTTTATATTCGCGCGGTCGTTTATTTTGCCCTGTGGCTGCTCTGGATGTTTTTGCTAACGAAATGGTCGCGCGAGCAAGATGAAACTGGTGAACCGGGTCTAAAAAGCCGGATGATTAATCTGAGCGGCCCCGGGATTCCCATGTTTATCTTGACCGTTACATTTGCGGCAACAGATTGGGTTATGTCTTTGGAACCACACTGGTTTTCGACGATCTACGGCTTGATCTTTGTGATAGGTGGCGCATTGGGTGCCATGGCACTGTGCATCTTGTGGGTGATCAAATTAAAAGATGTCGAGATCTATCGGGAAGTTGACGCATTCAAGTACTTGAGCGACCTGGGCACCCTGATGTTTGCATTTACATGTCTGTGGGCATATGTGAGTTTTTCCCAGTTTTTGATTATATGGTCTGGCAACCTGGCTGAAGAAGCGCCCTGGTACATTCGTCGATCACATGGCGGTTGGCAATATGTAGGGATAGCATTGATTATTTTTCACTTTTTTCTACCATTCTTTTTACTATTGCAGCGGGCGATCAAACGCCGTGCCGCACTGATGACGGTTATCGCAATTTTTATGTTGATTATGCGCTATGTCGATCTTTATTATTTTATTACACCGGCTTTTGGGCACGGTGGTGCCAGTGGACTGTATCGCTACGTCGCAGATGTGCTGACATTTGTCAGTATTGGCGGTTTGTGGTTGGGATTTTTTGCGATGCAGCTAAAAGGTGTACCGCTGATGCCATTGCACGATCCGCGCATGGCAGAAACCTTTGCCGGAGAAGGTCACTGATATGGCAGAAAAACACAATGCCCGCGAAAAGGGCTATGAAGACTATCATCTCAACATTGGCCCTATTCTTGCTGCCACTGCGGGAATCATAGCTATAGCCATTCTGTCTTTCATCGCTATGTGGGCTATGTTTCTCGGTCTGGAACAAGCCGTGATTTATATGACAGATGATCCGCCGCCCATGGCTGCACATCAAAAACCCTATCAGGGACCGCTGATCCAGACTGTACCTTCTGCTGAACTGACACAAGTGCGTGCCGAAACCAATCGCACGCTTACCGAATACGGTTGGGTAGATAGGGATGCCGGGGTTGTACATCTTCCAATTGATCGGGCAATAGATCTGGTGCTCGAACGTGGGCTTCCGGTGCGAGAGTAAAACATGCGCGTTTTATTTGCCTATATGGTGCTGATGTATCTAATCAGTAATGTGCAGGCGCAGGACCTTACCCCGAATCCCACAGTGCTGGATTCCGTTGGGATTGAACAGAAATTGGGCGCATCTGTGCCGGTAAATTTGAAGTTCCGCAATGAATCGGGGGCAGATGTTATGCTGGCGCGATATTTGGATGATCACCCCGTTATTTTGGTGCCCGCATATTATGAATGCCCCATGTTGTGTACACAAATTTTGAATGGTTTGTTGTCGGGATTGCGGCCCGTTTCTCTCAATGCCGGACGAGATTTTGTGGTGGTGACATTTAGCATTGATCCCGACGAATATCCAGAATTAGCAGCGGCAAAAAAGGTGAATTACGTCGATGGATATGGTCGAGAAGGTGGAGAAAATGGATGGCATTTTCTCACTGGAGATCGGGCATCGATCAACGCATTAACCCAGGCTCTTGGATATCGCTATATATACGATCCCGAAACAGACGAATACGTTCACGCCAGCGGGATTGCAATTTTGACGCCCAATGGGAAGATCGCTCGATATCTGTTTGGGGTCGAATTTGCGCCGCGGGATTTGCAACTGGGGCTTTTGGAAGCCTCGCAAGATCAGATCAGCTCTCCGATTGATGCGATTCTGCTTTATTGCTTTCAGTACAATCCATTGACTGGCAAATATACGCTGGCAATTTATCGGTTGGTTCGCGTTGCTGGTGTGATTACTGTAATTTGTATCCTGACATTTATTTTTATTATGGTACGCCGGGAGCGGTCGCCATTGCAGGCAAATTAACGCTTCAAAAAAAGTCCATTGGACCTCTAACTTTTGAGTTGGCACATGCAGACTGATTTTCCTCTTTTTCCAGATCAAGCTTCGAGTTTTGCCTTTCAGGTTGACGCGCTTTACTTTGGCATTTTGGCACTGTGCGTGTTTTTCGCGCTCTTAGTTGTCATCCTGGTAGTTATTTTTGCGATTAAGTATCAGCGCAAATCGGACGACGAAGTGCCGCGACAAATTGCGGGGCATCTCGGCCTGGAGATATTTTGGACCGCCATTCCGGCGGTGCTCGCTCTGGGTGTGTTCGTATGGGCAACCGTATTATATTTTCATCTAATTACACCCCCGCCAAACGCCATGGAAATGTATGTGGTGGGCAAACAGTGGATGTGGAAATTACAGCATCCTGAAGGCAAAAAAGAGATTAACGAATTACATGTGCCTCTGGGGGAATCGGTGCGCCTGACTATGACATCGGAGGATGTGTTGCACAGCTTTTATATTCCCGCTTTTCGCGTCAAAAAGGATGTGGTGCCCGGGCGATATACCGATTTGTGGTTTAAAGCAACGCAGGTCGGTTCGTATCATCTGTTTTGCGCCGAATTTTGCGGCACCGAGCATTCGCGTATGATTGGCACAGTACATGTCCTGGAACCTCAAGATTACGAAGCCTGGTTGACGGGCGGGACCGCGAATGAGCCAATGGAAGTGGCAGGAGAAAGACTATTTGAACAATACGCCTGTCATACCTGCCACAAGGTGGATGGGACAGGGCGCGGGCCATCTCTGGTGGGTCTTTTTGGCAAAACAGTAGCTCTGGAAGGCGGCGGTACTGCATTGGTTGACGAAGCCTATATTCGAGAATCGATTCTGAACCCTTCCGCCAAAGTCATGGCGGGATACAAACCCATTATGCCAACTTTCAAAGGTCAGATCAGCGAAGAAGGGATCATTCAAATAATCGCCTACATCAAATCACTGAAAGCCCCCGAACTCACGAGTATGGAGTGATGCGTCATGGCAATCACTGAGCAAGATGTTCAAGCATCTGAAGATGCGCCGAGCGTCAATTATCTGAATAACGGTTATGGGTTGAAGTCCTGGTTGTTGACCAAAGACCACAAGCGCATTGCCGTTTTGTACATTATTTCGATTTCCATCTTTTTCGCCCTGGGTGGGTTATTTGCCAGTTTGGTTCGCTTTGAACTGATGACGCCCGAAGGCGATTTGATGTCTTCGGATACTTATAACAAAGTTTTCTCAATGCACGGCATCATCATGGTCTTTTTCTTTTTGGTGCCATCCATTCCCGCAACTCTTGGCAACTTTTTAGTCCCCATAATGGTCGGCGCGAAAGACCTGGCTTTTCCGCGCGTCAATCTTCTGAGCTGGTATGTTTATGTGGTTGCAGGTATTTTGGGAACAATTGCCGTGGTTGGGGGCGGTGTTGATACGGGCTGGACTTTTTATACGCCATATAGCAGTACCTATTCAAACTCAAATGTGATTCTGGCTGCTATGGCCGCTTTTATGGCGGGTTTCTCGTCCATTCTGACGGGACTCAACTTTGTGGTGACAATCCACACCATGCGCGCGCCAGGGATGACCTGGTTCCGCCTGCCGCTATTTGTCTGGTCGCATTATGCCACCAGCATAATTATGCTATTGGGCACACCCGTTATCGCAATTACGCTGGTGCTGCTAATGCTCGAGCGCGGATTTGGATTTGGGTTTTTCGACCCGAACCTCGGTGGCGATCCCGTCTTATTCCAGCATTTGTTCTGGTTCTATTCGCATCCAGCCGTTTATATTATGATCTTGCCTTCAATGGGCGTGATGAGCGAAATGGTGGCTGCTGTTGCGCGCAAGCGCGTCTTTGGATATGAATTTGTCGCGTTCTCAAGTGTAGCCATCGCAATTTTGGGCTTCCTGGTATGGGGCCACCACATGTTTGTGAGTAGCCAATCGACTTATGCTGGCATGGTATTCTCCATCATCACATTTCTGGTAGCCGTACCCTCTGCGATCAAGACCTTCAACTGGACAGCGACCTTATACAAGGGGTCAATTATATATGATACCTCAATGTTTTACGTGTATGGGTATCTGGGCTTATTTTTAGTCGGTGGTTTGACCGGACTATTTTTGTCGAGTATGGGCCTGGATATTCACCTGCACGACACGTATTTTGTGGTGGCGCACTTCCATTATATTATGGTTGGCGGTCAGGTAATGGGATATCTGGGCGGCATGCACTTCTGGTGGCCGAAAATTACGGGCAAGATGTTTCCCGACATCTGGGGACGCGTTTCGGCCCTGCTGGTATTTCTCGGCTTTAATCTGACATTTTTCCCGCAGTTCATTCTGGGATATATGGGCATGCCGAGGCGTTATCACGTCTATCCCGACGAATTTCAGGTCTTGAATGTAGCATCGTCTCTGGGTGCATCAATTTTGGCCCTTGGGTATCTGGTTCCCGGCGCGTATTTGACATGGTCAATTTTTAAGGGACCAAAAGCATCCGATAACCCCTGGGGAGCCAAAGGACTGGAATGGGAAACGACCTCCCCACCACCCACATTTAATTTTGAAGAAACGCCTGTCGTGACAGAAGAAGCCTATCAGTACGGACCAATTGAGGAGCACTAATGGCCGATCACGCACTACATCACGATCATCCGCACGGACTGGCCCACCAGTTCGAGGATATGCCGCAACAGAAGGAATCTGCCATCATTGGCATGTGGAGCTTTCTGATTACGGAAATTCTGTTTTTTGGAGGCTTTTTTGCGACGTATCTGATCTACCGATCCTATTATCCCGAAGCCTTTTTTGAAGGCAGTAGCCACCTGGACATTCCTCTGGGAGCATTTAATACCGTGGTATTGATTGTCAGCAGTCTGACAATGGCGATGGCTGTACACAAGTCGCATGAGGGAAATAAAAAGGGGATCATGGTCTATCTGGTTTTGACCGGGATTTTAGGGCTTACCTTTTTGGTGGTCAAATATTTTGAATACTCCGCAAAGATCGAGTACGGTTTGGTCCCCGGCCTGGTATGGCATCCGCACGGTGAAAATTCGCCCCAATTGGCTCTCTTCTATTCTCTGTATTTCGGAATGACCGGGATGCATGCCCTGCATATGATTATTGGCATTGGTCTGTTGATCTGGGTATTTGTTAAAACTGCACAGGGGACTTACACGGCTGAATACAACGCCCCCGTTGAAATTTTTGGTTTGTATTGGCACTTTGTCGATATTGTCTGGATCTTCCTATTTCCATTGCTCTACCTTCTGGGCACACAGGGAGGAGGACACTGATGGCTGATGATCACCACGGCCCGACTGTACGCATCTATCTGGCTGTATTTGCCTCCTTGATGTTTTTGACCGCGCTAACGGTCTGGGTAGCTTTCCAGGACCTGGGCATGTTTAACGATGTGGTAGCACTCGGTATCGCCTGCACAAAAGCTACGATTGTAATTCTGTTTTTCATGCACGTCAAATACGCCAGCCGATTGACCTGGTTGCTCGCAGGTGCAGGTATTTTGTTTTTGCTGATCCTATTTGCCTTTGCAATGGCAGATTACGTCAGTCGCGGCTGGTTGGGCATGCCAGCGAGCCACTATTTGCAATAACAATATGATACGTAAAATGAGAGCGGAGAAATCTACTGGGTTTCTCCGCTTTTTTTGTGTATTGATAGGAAATGAAACGCGCTACCATAACACCACCAAGGAGGAAACATGCGCCGAAATAAGCTAAGAGAACTGCTCAATGCCGATCAACCCAGTCTGGGAACCCACGTACACAGCCCGTGGCCATCGGTATTTGAAATGGTGGGATATTCAGGACAGTTTGACTACATCGAATACGTATCGGAATACGCCCCTTATGATCTACACACAATGGATAATATCGGTCGGGCTATCGATCTATTCGACGATATGTCGGCAATGATCAAGGTCGAGGAAGACCCGCGTGGACATATTGCAAATCGCGCCATAGGTGCGGGTATTCAGAATGTTTTATTCGCCGACGTGCGTACAGTAGAAGATGTGGCAGCCTGTGTGGCAGCCGTGCGTCCCGACACGCCAGAGGATGGTGGGCATCACGGAGTAAATATGCGCCGTTACGTGCGGTTCGGTGTAGATACAGGGGGGGCTGAATTTATTCAGTCGTGTCGCGATTCCGTTGTTGCGATCATGATCGAAAAGAAAGAAGCAGTCGAAAATTTGGAAGCACTACTTTCCGTGCCGGGCTTAGATATGATACAATTCGGGCCAGGGGATTATTCTCTGAACACGGGCTATGATAGGGAAAAAGTGCAAGAAGCGGAAAAATACGTGATCGAAACATCGCTTAAAATGGGCATTGCGCCCCGGGCGGAACTCGGAGATGCCAGAGGCGCGAAGCGATATTTGGACATGGGCGTGAAACACTTTTGCGTGGGAACCGATGTGAGCATCTTAATGCAATGGTTCCGCGAAGAGGGCAAAGCAATGAGGGATGTACTGGAAAATGCGTAGAGATAAGAAGAGACTTCATTCCGCATCAACCAATTTTCCATCTTTGAATATCAGTTTCAAGTCGTCATAAGTGAGAACGGTTTTGGAGCCGAGGTCAACGCGCGTTTTGGGTTTGCCTTTCAGGGCGATCACTTCTTCAATAGACATATTCATTTTGAGCAAAACGGTCTCCTCTGCACCTTCTAATTCCGCTTCGCTTGCTGCAAAGGCGATATTGAAAAGGCGTTCAACTTCGGGAATCGTGTACTTATCCCTATTGACCTTGAGGCGAACGGCATGGCGAGCACCTGACAGTCTGTCGAGTTCAATATAGACCTCTTTCTCCCTCGCCTCAGCTTTTCGGATTTGAACTTTCGCGCCCCTTTGGATCACCCGCACGCTCCACCCTGACAACTCATCTCTTATAATGATATTCCGAACCTCTTCGGCAAAATCCTCTGCCGACTGAGATTGGGACTGGCGAAAACCGCCGATTGTAGCGCGGTATGAAACCTCCCCATTCTCAAAAACATTTGCCGCATCAATACCTCGAATTCCGTCATTCACCTCTACAAAAGCGATTTTGATCCAGAACGTCTTGCCTTTAAGCGCCGCAACATGACTTTTCACATCTGCCGGTTGCGCTTGTACCGTTTGAACTGAAACAATAATCATCGACAAGAATACCAGAAAAAAACGCATCATATCTCTCCAATCTGATTAACTGATGTTACGCATGCCTCGCGTTTTTGTCATGCTGAGGAAGCCGTCAGGCTGACGAAGCATCTTTTACCTCTGAAGTAATAGATTCTTCGGCTCCGCTGCGCTCCGCTCAGAATGACAGGCACCAGATATTGTGCTTGTTCGTAACGTCAGTGAGTAATTTGCATCACAACCAACCGGCCACGGTCCACAGCGGACTGAGACGCTGGAAAGGCGCATTCAGCAGACGCTTGCGATCTGTAATGGGATGACCGCCGTACTGCCGAACAAATTCGGCTTCAAATCGTAGCTCGAGATCTGTCTGTTCCATCAGCGGAAGATCAACCCAGACACTCCCCTTATTCGCGCTCTCGCGAATCGCAATCCAGATCTCCAGATCCCTGCGTGCATTTGCAGGAGAATACTGCGGTTCTGATCCCTCTGTCACTGCCCTGTGAAGGCTATCGAGAATCGCGGCTTTAGCCACATCGTCCGTCTGGGAAACCTTCTGGTACTTGAATGGATTCTCCCAGACAACCGGTGGATCGGTATCCACGCGAACGGCCGAGAGAACCTGCTCGCCGTCAATCTCCTCAAACACCTCCCGAATTGGATAAGATGCGCGTTCACCGCCGCCATAAAGCACCAACTCCTGGCCCGAAAGATGCCCTTCCACCCCTTCGACATCCCAGAAATTGCCACGCGCACCGGCAGGCGACATCTCGTATAAACAGACCACATCATCTTCGAATTCGACAACAGCACTCTCCCACCATCGGCTCGTCTCCTCCACCCCACCATAATTGCTATATGGCAATACCTCCACCGATTGTGCATAGCCCAGGGCACGGGTCGCGGCCTTGTCGAGAATCATCCTGACCCCGTTGATCCCGTGATAGCTACCAGACGTGTACCAGAGACGCGCATGTGTCAGTTTCCCAAGCAACCCTTCTCTAACGATCTTTTGTTTTAATTGTTCCTGGGGCCAGAGCCAGACATTTTCAGCGACCTCCCAAACAACCCCTCTATCCCGGCACGCCCGATCAATTGCATCGCCAATCGCCAGCGTGTGGGCATAGGGAATCTCCGTGATAATATGACACCCGCGCTCAACAGCCGTCAAAGCCATAACCGCCTGTCCATCTGTGGGAACGAGAATAAAAACCACATCTGGACTTTCCCGATCGAGCATAGATTCAAAATCGGTATATCGCGCATCAACGCCAAAACGCTCGCCAACAACCTGTAACGACTGCTCGCTATGATCGCAGATCGCGCACAAATCGTAGAGATCGGCCAGCTTGACCATCGTCGCGATATATCCGCGGGCGCGGGAACTTTCATAAGCACCGCACCCCACAACAGCCAATCGAAGTTTCTTCATAGTGTCTCCTCCCTGCTCAAAATCAGATCAATCCCACTCCAGAATAACGCCGAGTGCTTCGTCCGGCTTGTGATAGAGCAGGTGATACGCATCCGGAGTTTGTTCCCAGGGGAGTCTGTGGGTAATCAGTTCGGCGACTTTGACCCGTCCGTCGATTAGCATATGGGCTGCATCCTGCATACACGCCTCTCTCGGTGTATCGATGCGGATGCCCGCGATGATCTGCTTGTTCATGAACGCGTCCCCTACCAGGGGCAATGGCGCACCTTGATACTTCGCGATGAGGTGAATCGTTCCCCTGGGTGCGAGCATCTTCTGAGCTTGTTCGAAGGACTGGATGCCAGCGTAGCCACCGACGCACTCAACGACGAGGTCGGCACCCTTGCCATCTGTGAGTTCCTTGACCGCCGCCACGGAGTCGGTCTGGGAGACATTGATCACATTTTCGTGCCCCAGTTTCCGCGCGATATCGCATCGGAGAGGCTGTGCATCGACGACGATCACACGTCCGGGATCGCGTTCCCAGACGATCTGAGCGCACAGCGCACCTACGATCCCCTGGCCGAGTACGACAACGGTCTGTCCGGGTTCTATTGGCGAAGTGCGCATCCACATTACAGAACTGGTCGCGAGTGGGAGAAAGGTCGCGGTCTCATAGCTGAGTTCGTCTGGAAGGAGGAAAGCGCGCCGGGATCTATCGGTTTCGCCGGCAATGACGTACTGAGCGTGCGGGGTATTCGCCATGACGCGCTGTCCCACTGCGAAATCCTGGATATTAGCCCCCACGCCCACGACCTCACCCGCGTCGGAATACCCCATCATTTCAGGACTTACCGCCTCTTCCCGGACGTATCGCCAAAATAGCTCCGACCCCCTGCTGATCAGGCTGCGCTTGACCTCAATCAGCATCTGATCGGGACCGGGTTCTGGCTGTTCGACTTCGACCATCTGCACATTGGCGAAGCCGTCGAGTTTTTCAAGTCGTTTCATTCGCGCCACAACGGCATCCTTTCAGTTGATATCGCGCAAGCCTTCCCAGTGATCCCACAGATCAAAGGGCAGATCGAACAGGATATCGCTCAGATTCTTGAAAGCAAAGCGATTGACAATCGCCATGCGGATATCTGTCCGACAATTCATACTGGCCGTGTGCAACATATAGTGGTGCCAAAAGCAAACCGTACCCGCAGGCGCGGCGTGTTCATAGCGCGTATCGGGATGTAAAAAACCGGGCACTTTGAGACCGCTTAAATTAGTCAGGGCATGCCCCTGAAAGTATCGGGCAACCTTGAGATGTGCCCCCGCCCATGTGGTAAAACCGCCGCCACGGGGCAAAACATCGCTGATATTAATAGTAACGGCAACGGTGAAAGTATCCGCCACACCTTCGATAAGATACCCATCCAGATGCCCTCGCGGCGGCTGCCAATCTGTATGACCACAAGGATAGATCATCTTACACAGCCCATTGCCAGGCGAGCGAAGACGCCCCTTACCCGCGAGTTCTTCGGCCATGTCGTAAAGCGGTGTATCTGTCCTCATAGCCGCGACTGCGGGATGATCGCTACACGGAAGATTGCCTTTGGGGCCCGCGTTAATCCATGTCTGGGGATCATCGCGATCCGCCTCGATATATTCCCACACGGCATCCCGCGCATTTTTGAGTAGCTCTGATGCAATCAAATCGGGTTTGACAACATAGCCATTTTTTTTAAAAAAGGCTTTTTCTTCGTTGGAAAAATAAGACATGGCGAACTCCCTGTTTATGGATGATTTCTACTCTTCCCCACAACTGATCAATCGATTTCCAATCGGTTATCTGTGGGCGGATCGCCCAAATCGGGAATATCGAGCAACTCACCGCCCTTGAGGGCCGATTCGTGGGCAATGAGGCCGGGGATCAAGTAGCGCGCAGCTTCGTAAATATTGTTCGGCGGCGTCTTGCCCGAGACACAGGCGCGAACAAAATCATCAACCAGAAACTGATGTGACCCATTGTGACCATTGGGCAAACCTCTAAACGCATCGGGCAAGCGGTGAACGGGATGAACGGGCGCAACGGTGTGATGCGTCCCATCGTCTGCCGTAACCTTATCCATATCGCCCTCAACGCGTCTTACCGCTACGCGACAGGTGAGTTGCGCGTCGAGAGATTCGCGTTCAGACCGATCTTTTGTGAGCCAGACAGCACCCGAGGCATTGTGTTCAAAGCTGCCCTGTGTGCCAAACATCGTCATACGCACCGTCCCTGGATGTCCAACACGGCGAAATTCATTGATGCGTGCGGTGCTGCCATCGGACAACTTGAACAGCGCGGATTCATTGCTGAAAGAATTATTCCACTTATTTGATTTATAGATTCTATCCTCGTGGCGATCTGTGAAACCCTGACATGAAACGTGGGTCATACGTGCGCCCGTGATAGAGAGAATCTGACTCGTCGAATGGGTGGGATAAAACATGGGCGGCACACCAGCAGTTTCGCGCCAATTTTCTCCGCCGCGCCACTTTGCAACAGCGTACAGACCGTGATCCCAGTCGTGATAATATTCGGCTTCGGCGTACACAATCTCTCCAAATGCACCTTCGCGAAATCGCTGCCGACAGTAAATCACTGCTGGATAATAGTAACTCGTTTCACCGAGCATATAAATATTGCCCGTTTCCCGCACAGCTTCGACAATAGCGCGAAGTTCATCGAGTAATATGCCCGGTGGCACGGCTGAATAGACGTGTTTTCCCGCGCGAAGTGCTTGCGCTGCCTGCGGCCCGTGCAGCCAGTTCTGGGTAAAAATCGCGATAGCATCAACATCCGTATCACACAGATCATCGAGAGACGGCGACGTCTGCACAATCCCGTGTCTTTCGGCGTTACTCTGGCGTTTTTCAGCATCCAGATCGCACAGCACGATCTGGTCCACACCGGGATGTGCATTGAACAGAGAAATAAAACCCTGTGCAAATGCCCCCACGCCAACTATGCCGAGACGAATGCCCATAGAACCCACCTTTTATTTTACAAGATGCACTTTGACACAGCCGGATTTTTTATCAGCGGCGGTGTGAAAAGCTTCGGCGATATCGGCAAAGGGATAGCGGTGGGTGACGAGTTTCGTAGCCTGCACGCGCCCAGAAGTAATGAGGTCAATAGCGACATCAAAATCGGTTCTCATGCCGCTAAAACCGTAGCAATTAGAGCCTGTGATATTGACTTCGGACCAGACAATTTGGCGCAAGTCAACTTCGAGGGGCTTGAAGTAACCGGCCACGAGAACGATCATGGCATGGCGGCGCGATATGGCGATAGAATCATCGAAGTTCTGCGCGGTGCCCACAGTTTCGATAACGGCGTCATACCCTATGCCATCGGTAAGGTCTTTAACCACATCCTTCACATCGGTCGTCGTGATATCGACGACGTGATCCGCGCCGAGGTCGCGCGCGAGGTCGGCCTGCTGCGAATATTTGGTGGTGATAAGCGTTTCGCGCACACCGATAGCTTTGGCAACCGCCAGGCAAAGTTGGCCAATTGTTCCCCCACCGATCACAGCGACCCGATCCTGATAAGACGCTTTTGCCTGCGCGAGTGCGCGATGCGCGACAGCGAGGGGTTCTACAAGCGCACCCTGTTCAAAAGTCATATCGGGCAATTTGAAGACACTATTTTTGTGTGCAGTTGTGTATTCTGCAAAGCCACCATGAGATTCGCCCGAAAACCACTTGCGATTGGCGCAGTGATTGTAGCGACCTGTAACGCAGTAATGACATGTACCACAATGCGAAAAACATTCGGCAGTAACGAGATCCCCTACCTCGATACCCGTAACGCCTTCGCCAACTTCGGCAACCGTGCCACACAACTCGTGTCCTGCGGCGCGTTCGAGTGAAGGTTTCCACTCGCCAAAATAATTGTGCAGATCGCTACCACAGATGCCAGAACTTCTCGTTTGCAGTGTGATATAACCCGGTGTCGGGGGCGTATATTCAACATCTTGCCATTCTATTTCGCGGATACCTTTGTAAAGTGCTGCTTTCATAGCGGACATTTGAATCTCCTGTGAAAGGGGGACTTACTGCCGGTCAGCGGTGATACCGCGCCAGTCATCCGTGCGAAATGGCGATGCTGGCAAATCTGCCCCATTGTACAAATTGCAAACTGGATTATCTGCCCATGCGTATCTCACTGCAACGGGTTGCTGAATATCTTTGCTCCAGACCAGCACATCGTTGCCATCAATCTTTGCCTCTGCCCAAACGAATTTGCTATCTTGCCCGGCAATCGCAAAACCTTTGAGCATGTCGCCCTTTGCTTTTAAGCCACTGTATGCGTGATCAAATTGCAGGCGAATTTTGTCTTCTTCAACCGCCATAGACCGATACATAGGACCAGAATGCGGTTGATCCATACCATAGACCATAGATTCTGCACCCAGAGCCAGACGCAAGCCAACATCCTGTTTATTTTTCGGATGAATATCGTCTGCCTCTCCAATATCAATCGCCACAGCCATACCGGTATTTGGCAATGAAAGCGTCATCAATTGCGCCTCGCGCAATTCAGCCCAGGCACTATCCTCGGGATTTTCCTTTACCTGTCTAAAATTGGCAAGCTGTACAAAGAAAAACGGAAACGCACCCTGCCCCCAACTCGAACGCCAGTTCTGAATCATCGCCGGAAACAACGCGCGATATTGATACGCACGACCAGCATTTGATTCCCCCTGATACCAGATCGCACCGCGAATGGGATATGGAACGAGAGGTGCGATCATCCCATTGTAGAGCACAGACGGGCGATGGGGATGGTTCGGACCGCGCGGTGCTCGCGGGCGGCGTTGCCCCAGAGCACGCAAGCTATCGGTATTTGCACGCCATACAGCGAGTCTGGCTTGAAATCTCTTCTGTGCTTCTGGATAAGCGGCGATGTGTTCTGCCCAGCGTTTGCCCAGCGGCGCATACTCCGGTATGACTTGAAGCGCGGGCAATGAAGTCCAGGCTTCAGCCGGTGTACCACCCCAGGATGTATTGATAAGACCAATGGGCACATTCAAGGTCTTGTGCAAACGGCGTCCAAAATAATAGGCCACTGCAGAAAAATTGCCGACACTACCCGTATCGCATACACTCCATGTGCCCTCAACATCTTGTGCGGGCCTTTGCGCGGCACTGCGTTTGACCGTAAAAAGCCTGATATTGGGATAATCTGCCGCTTTGATCTCCTCCTCCGCATTTTGAGAACGTCTGACGAGCCAGGCCATATTGGATTGTCCCGAGCAGATCCAGACTTCCCCCACCATCACATTGCTAAAAGTGACGACATTCTCGCCGCGCACGGTGAGTTCATACGGGCCTCCCGCTTCCATAGGACCCAGGTGAATCTGCCACGTACCCCCCGCATCTGCTGTGATCGTCACGCGCTGGGTATCTAACTCAATAGTAATATCCTCATTCGCACTGGCATTTCCCCACACGGATATTGCAGTCTGCTGCTGCAACACCATATTATCTGAAAAAATCGCGGGCAGAGAAACATCTGCGAGAATGGGACAGGGAAACAATAACAGCAGGGCGACAATGGATTTGCGAACAGTAGAAGTCATGATTTCATCCTTTGCATAAGATTGGCAATAGTAGTGACAGATCATGATAAAGTGGTATTCTGCATCGCACAAGTCGGAATTGTTCCTTAGCCTTGCGTTTTTCCCCGTGGGAACTTATTTTGTCAAATGATGAACTGCTATCGCAGTTGTACATCACTCCTTTGATTGATAAAAAGGAGACACTTATGCCCATCTCTTTCCCACATCTTCTTTTTAAGTACACCTCAATATGCGGCATATTCCTGTGCTGTATAATAGGAACCTGTGTGAGAGGCTATGCCCAGCCTCCTATCACCCTGCTCGAAGGCGAGCAACTCGGCGATATCACCTGGGAAGATGCCCGCGCATTTACAGTGGTCACGCGCTCTACGTTGAATCGCCTGAAAGCAACAGATGAGGGCGTACCACCCGATCTCCAGGCACTATCGGATTCAGCTTTTGCTGCTTTCGACAAAAAAGACAACTATCGCGCCTATCGCCTGTTTATACGATTTATGGCAATGACGCGAGACAGTAGCTATAGCGAAGGTACAGAACTCGCCGCAAGCTACAACCTGGTCTTAAATCGCACCATCACAAACACGGGCGACACGCTTCAGGTGCAACTAAAACCCCTCTTCACCCTGGGACAGCCGCTTTCAGGCAAATATACAGCGCGGCTATCGCTGCGCGGGACGAAGGGTGTGGTTGACGAGCGCACACTACCAATATCGTCTATCCGCGCTTTCACTTGCGCCTTATCAACAACGGGCTTGCCCGAAGGACGTGCAGGCGTGCGCTATGAATTGCGCGATCCATCGGGCAAACTTCTACTGAGAGTCACACGGGCTTTTTGGCACACAGATGCGATGTCTTCACGCCTGAAAATTTTGCAAACGCGGCTAAAAACCTTGCAGAGTGAGAATATCGCTTCCCGTGGTGCGACCCAGCGGGCAGCCGTTGAAACAATTGAATATATCGTCACACACCTCGAGGAAATGCACGCCAAATATGTGGGAGACCTCAGGCGAACCGCACAACCTATGGTCATGAAATACCGCGGTGGTGGCAGAGGATTGACCTGGCGCGGCGCGATTAACATACCGGCGGACATCGACCTCGCCGAAACCCTATCTTCGGCACTTTTGGCGGGAAAAGCCCCCCTGAAGAAAAGCACTGGCGACTTTCACCTCGCGTATCAATCAGCAGTTGACAGCCAACTCGTACCCTACCGCATATTTGTGCCAGAGGGATATACACCGGATCAATCATGGCCACTGATCATTGGCCTTCACGGAGCTTCTGGCAGTGAAAACACCTGGTTGGACCGGCGCAGAAGAGGCGAAACAGAGAACCTGTGCAAGCACCTATCACAAGAACGCGGATATTTATTTGTCGCGCCGAGCGGACGGGGACCTTTCACAGGGTATCGCAGGATTGGCGGGCAAGATGTCATGGATGTATTGGATCGCGTATTGTCCATCTACAATATCGATCCAGAGCGCGTGTACCTCACCGGTCATTCGATGGGCGGAGGCGGCACCTGGATTCTGGGATTGAGACATGCCGAAAAATTTGCCGCCATCGCGCCAATCGCGGCCAGCGGGCGGTGGGTAAGATCGAGACACGTCAAACCGCATGCCGATCTACCCGTGCTATTTTCACAAGGGGCAAAGGATATGGTCGCGCTGGCAGAACCCGCTCGACGCACCGCAAAACTGCTGGCAAAGTATATGACAAATTTCACCTATACCGAATATCCCGACGCTACTCACAACACGATATGGTATATAGCACTGCCCTCCATTTTTGATTTTTTTGACGCACACGGACGAAAAGAGAAGGGAGAAGTGAAAAGTGAAAAGTGAAAAGTGAAAAGTGAAAAGTGGGAAGATGTGCTCACTGTGATTTCCCAATTGACTGGATTACGAGAGTACCAAACCAATTAAAAGGAGGTATCTTTTGGAAAATGGACAAAAAACGATCAGAGAGTTGTTCGAGGGCAGTAAAATTTTTAACATCCCAAAGTATCAGCGAGCTTACGCTTGGGAAAAAGAGCACCTCGAAGACTTTGTCGATGACATAGAAAATCAAAAATTAGACAAGGATTACTTTTTTGGTACTATCCTTTTTCAAGAAAAAAAGGAAATTTCGGATGATTTTGAAAACATTGACATTGTAGATGGACAACAGCGCATCACAACGCTCATCATTTTTATGAAACTACTTCGCGATCAACTTAAAAGAGATGGCAAAGAGATCGAGATTAGGAGACTGGAAGACAGATATATTTGTCTTTACGGCAAGCACAAACTCCGCGTTTTACAGGACGATAACGACTTCTTCAAATCCTATATATTGGGGGATAACCCGCTCTCCAATGGCAATGTGCGAACGCCTTCTCAAGAACGGCTACGTAAGGCAAAAAATTACCTTCGTCAACGACTTGAAAACTACAAGCTTGAAACCTTGCGGGAGTTTAAGGAAAAAATTGAGCGCACCAAGGTCTTGACCTATTCAGTTGAAGATGCTGCTGAGGCAACCCTGATCTTTGAGACAACCAATGATCGAGGAAAATCGCTGACCAATCTGGAGAAAACCAAGAGTTTTTTGATGTACAAGACCTACTTGGTATCTGGCAATCCTGAAGACCATCTCGATACCATCCAAAATTGGTTTGGGGAAATCTACCGCGATTATGAGACAATTAGAAATCGGATAGATGATGAAAATTCAATTTTGCAGTACCACTTCATCGCTTTTGAAAAATGGAATCACAAAAGTGAATATCAGAACTATGTTCAAGCTCTCAAGAATGAGGTGAACAAACTGGTCAATAACAATAGATCGGAGGCAAGGGATTTCATAGACAGGTACGGCCGAGAATTAAAGGAGAGCTTTGTAACTATGAAGGAGTTACTTTGGGATAGAGACCCCCATCTTCTCGATATTTTTGCCCTCAATCGTCCAGCACTATTTTATCCTTTGCTTATTAAAGCCTACAAACTTGATGGGGCGGTTGGGAAGCAAAATTTCAAACGGGTTGCTCAATTGGTTGAGATTATTTGCTTCCGTATCTTCGGTATTCGGAGACGCCGCTCAACTACGGGGCGTGAGTCTCTGTATAGATGGACCAGGGACTTTAATGGGAATTTCGAAGAACTGATCAATAAACTCAAACAGTTTGTTGACTGGTACTGCAATAATGATGCATTTCGTCGCTATCTTTCGTCGCCCAACTTTTACAATGAGATAGGCAGTAATGACAAGAATTATCTCTTCTGGAAATACGAGAATCATCTCAGAGCGAAAGAGCATCCGATCTTTTCTGAAATGTCCCACGATGAATTTAATAACCGCGATTCGCGGACAAAGTTCTCAATTGAGCATATCATCCCACAAAATCCTAAAGAGAACAAGGTTACTGTAGGAGGCTCTGAATCAATTCTGCCAGAGATGAACAAAGATTTTCAGGAGGAATATCTCCATGCCATCGGAAATTTGACAATTGATCCGAAATCTGCGAATAGCAGCAAGTTGAATCATCCCTTCGAGTACAAAAATCAAAATTATTTCCGCAAAGCCCCGCTTAAGACGCAAAATGAGTTGATCGATTTCCTCAACCAAGAAACGGGACGATGGGATAATATTTCAATCCAGAAAAGACAAGAAAAAATTTTAGAATTTGCTTTGGACTATTGGGATCATAAAAAGGTGTAAGAACTACCGACACGCCACCAACAGTCGAATAATGTGTGTCCGTCTATTTTTGTCGTCCACTGATGATAAAGTGATTGTAGGTGCAGTATTTTATACTTCACCAGAATCAAGAGGTCTGATAATGACTTCAATCGTTGGCGAGCAAGCCGCCGAACTCGAGCAATTGTGTCTCCGTTACAATGTGCTTAGACTTGACCTGTTCGGATCGGCCGCAACCAGTCGATACCGACCAAAGGAAAGCGACCTTGATTTTGTAGTGGAATTTCAACCATTACCGGACGGTACTTATGCCGACACTTACTTTGGTCTGCTGGAAGCCCTGGAACGGCTCTTTGGAAAACCCGTGGATCTGGTGGTTGGTTCAGCCATCAAGAACCCGTACTTCCGACAATCTATTGAGAAGACCAAGAGGCTGATTTATTCGGCTGGTTTGGGATGTAATTCAGACTAATCTACCAACCCTCGCCCGCGAGATCGACACTCTGCTGGAGCAAGAATGACCGCTGATTTTACAGGCCTTGGCCGTCCCGTTATCGATTGCGACATTCACAATGCGTTTGCCTCATTGGAAACCCTTGTCCCTTATCTGGAAGACCACTGGGTCGCGTATATTCGCGAATCCCATTTTAGAGGTCCCGGCGCGAATGATTATCCAGGTGGCGCACCCACATCTGCGCGGCAAGGCACTCGGCCCGCAAATGGTCCTCCCGGTTCCAATCTGGAACTAATGCAAAAACAGGTACTCGATCCCTGGGACGTGGAAGTGGGGATTTTGACCTGTGGCTACTGGGTGCAAAGCGTGCATAACGAAGACCTCGCAGCATCGCTTGCAACAGCGGTCAACCAGTGGCAGATTGATCACTGGCTGGAGAAAGACGCGCGTCTCCGCGCCTCATTGGTCGTACCCAGCCAGAATCCCATCCTCGCCGCGCGAGAAATTGAACGCTTTGGCGATCATCCCGGCTTCGTACAGGTAATACTCCCGGTCCGATCCTATTCTCTATATGGAAAAAGCGAATACAATCCGATGTACGCCGCTGCAGTAAAGCACGATCTGGCAATTGGCATTCATTTTGGCGGTGCTTCATCGCTCCCTCCCACACCCGTGGGCTGGCCTTCGACCTATATTGAAGAATGTGCCGATATGGCGCAGATTTTTCAGGCACAAGTCCTGAGCCTGATCTCAGAAGGCGCGTTTGCGCGGTTTCCCGAATTGCGGGTGGTATTAATCGAAAGTGGATTTGTCTGGATGCCTGCCTGGATGTGGCGCATGGACAAAGAGTGGAAAGGTCTGCGCCGAGACACCCCCTGGGTCGTGCGACCGCCATCTGACTACGTGCGAGAACACATCCGAATGACACTACAACCGATGGACGCGCCCGTAAATTCCGAACACCTGTTGCAAATGATTGGACAACTGGACTCGGATGAAATACTGATGTTTTCGACCGATTATCCGCACTGGCATTTTGACGGGCCGGATGATGCCATTCCAAAAGGGCTGTCCGATTCGCTACTGGAAAAAATTTTGAGAGAAAATGCACGCGCGTTTTACAAATTGTGAGGAGATATCGATATGGCAATGACGATCTTAGAAGAGCCAGAGATCAAAAAAAGAGAAAAGCTATCGGTAATCGATTGCGATATTCACAATGTAGATGGATACCAATCTCCCGCCACTGAGGTCTGGGTAGATTATATGCCCAGTGCCTGGAAGGATTATCATTTGAGCATTGCAGGGCGCAGACGATCCGGGTCCAATTGTCCGAGAGCTGTGCCCTTTGCCGCGCGAAATGATGCATTCCCCCCCGAAGGACCCCCTGGGTCACATCTGGGCTTTATGCAGGAACAATTGCTGGATACCTGGGAAATGGACTACGGCATATTGAACCCGCTATCGCCTGCTGGGGGACAGCAAAACCTGGAATACGGAGCTGCGATTGCACAGGCGGTAAATGAATGGCAAATAGCCGAATGGCTGGAAAAAGATGAGCGGTTGCGCGCATCCCTCACTGTCGCGTATGAAGACGCCGATCTCGCCGTCGCTGAAATTGAACGCCTGGGCGATCACCCGGGATTTGTACAACTGATGTTCATGGCCCGCACAATGGAACCGTTGGGCCGCCGTAAATACTGGAAAATTTACGAAGCAGCCGTTGACTACGACCTCCCCGTCGGCATTCACTTTGGTGGCACGGGTATTGGCCCAATTACGGGCGCGGGCAAGGCGGCGCATTATATTCAGGATCACGGCGGGATGCCCATGGCATTTCAGGCACAGGTAACGAGCTATGTGTACGAAGGCGTCTTTGAGCGATTTCCCGACTTGAAAATCGTTCTGATCGAAGGCGGCTTTGGGTGGGTGGCACCTTTGATGTGGCGGATGGATAATTGGTACAGAAAACTCAAGATGGAAGTACCCTATTTAAAGCGCCTGCCCTCGGAATATATCCAAGACCATTTCTATCTGACCACACAGCCTGTAGAAGAACCTTCAGACCCGGCGTATTTCGAGCAGATGCTGGCGCACATGGACATGGACGACAAACTGATGTTTGCGACCGATTATCCGCACTGGGATTTTGACTCTCCGGATCAGGCATTGAGCCATGTATCGGACCGAAATGTAAAAAAACAAATTATGGCCGAGAATGCCAGGGAACTCTACAGCCTGGACTGAACAAGAGGTGTATCATGTCGGAACAAACGCTAAAACAGCAGATTCGGAATGGTGAAATTGTAAATTCTATTGGCGTGCCAATGGATATTGAAAAAGGAGAACTAACAGATATTCTGGCACAACACGAATGTGACTATCTAAATGTAGATGCACAACACGGACCTTTTAACGAAGCCCACCTGGTGGCTTTCTGCATCATGGCCCGGGATTTTAATTTACCCGTTCAGATTCGGATTAAGCACACCCGCCACGCCTATCTGATCGGCAATTATCTCGATTTGGGACCTTCGGGGATTATGGTGCCAGAAGTAGAAAGCGAGGCAATTGTAGATGAAGCCGTAAACGCCTTTTATTATCCCCAGATGGGCAAGCGCAGTTGGGGAGGCGTACATAGAGTGGGACTGGACGAGCGGCCAGACCGGTTGGAATACGCTGCATGGTGGAATGCGTACGGATGGCTGGCAATTCAGATTGAATCTGTCGAAGCTGTAATCAACGCCGCGCAGTTGGCTAAACCAGGGGTGGATGTATTGAACTTTGGACCAAACGACCTGATGTTCAGCATAGAGGCGCACCCCCAATTTCCATATCGGACGGTGGAAGACTGCGTAAAACACGTGCTCGACCAGGTAAAAGACACACCTGTAAAAGTGGGCATGAGTGCCGAGACACCTGAAGAGCGAGATCGGTACGTGAATTGGGGGGTAACAGTATTCCCAAAGCGAATTGGCATTTAGCTCAAAAAAACAAAAAAAGAAAGCGGCCTTTGTCGAGAGACATTGGCCGCTTTTTCTGTGTATTTGCCAACACCTGCACTATGCGTACTTCGCCTTCAGCGTTTGTCCCATCGCTGCGCTTTTGCAGGCAAGGTCCAGAATGTGAATAGGGCGGCGGGACCATTCGGGAGTGATGATCAGATCTTCACCCGTCGAGAGATGCGCGGCAATATTATCGTAGTATTTATCGTATTGGTGACCGGGATTTTTACCAGAGGAAACAACCTTTTCCCCATCTTTTATCTGTAAAATTTCGTACGTCCCACCATCAAAAATATAAGTACCGGCCGTACCTGTAATCTCGAGCCAGCCCTTGCGAGGCACAGATGCCATACTCGACATCGTGAGATTGATCCATGTCCCGTTTTTGAAACGCACGATAGCCGTGGCCTCGTCTTCGTTGGTATCGGCCTGCCAGGGGGTCTCATCAGCCCAGAAACCGGTGTGCGCGAACCCGGTGACCTCTACAATATCCGATTGCAGAATCTGAAGTGAATATTCGAGCAAATGAACACCCCAATCGTAGAGGATCCCCCCAGAAATGCTCTTGCTGCTACGCCACCAATCGCCCGGGCGATTATATCCCCCCATATGGGCTTCAATGCGATAGACCTCGCCAATAACCTTGCGCGAGTGAATTTGTTCGAGAGCATTCAGGATACACCCATCCCAATGGCGGTTGTGATAGGTAGAAAGAAGGAGATCTTGCTTTGCAGCTTCGCGGATCATCGCATCGCATTCTTCAGTCGTGATCGCCAGCGGTTTTTCGCTGATAACGTGGCGCCCCGCGCGCAGACATTGCAATGCCAGATCGGCATGGGTATTGTGCGGAGTGATGATCACAACGAGATTGACATCGGATTTTTCCAGCATATCAGACACAGATGTATAGGTCTCAATACCGGGAAATTCTTCGCGCGCGACTTTCAAGCGCTTTTCGTCGAGTTCTGCAACCGCAACAGGCGTCATACCCGCCTTTTTCATAAACGTGAGATGCTGACGGCCCATATTGAATGCGCCGCCGTAGCCGATAACACCCACTTTGATGTCTTCAGGCGTTTTGAAAGAGGACATAGAGTTGTACTTTCCTTTTTGAGTTATGATTACTTCAACAAACCGGCATCTTTGAAAATCTGCTCGTGTTCGGCAGCGATTTTGTCAAGGGCCTCCTGCGCGGGCGTAACCCCATCAATCGCTTCGCCCAAATAGCGCTGTGAAACCGCGAGCAACTCGTTATAGACAGGCGCATTCCAAAAGTCCTGGAGATAATCGAGCGATTCTGCAAAAGCGCGGTTGTACGGAGATGCATTTCGAAATTCTTCGCTATTGAGAATATCTGTATTGGCGGTAAATCCGGCGTCTTTGGTAATCCATTCTTTTTGAATATCGGTTTGCAAGAACCACGCGATGAATTGCTTGGCCAGTTCCTGTTGCTCTGCGGATGTCTTGGTCGAAATGCTAAATCCCTGTCCACCCAGACTCACCACGCGCTTATCGCCAGCTTTGGGCACCATGAAAAATCCCGCCCTATCCCCCATTTGTTTCACAATACCGGGATAAAAGGCGAAATAGTTCATGCTCATCGCCGTCGAACCATTGATAAAGGCTTCATAAGTTTTACCGTAGTCGAAATTGGTCGCGCCATTGGGACCGTATTGTAACAACTCCTTTAGATACGCAAGGGCTTCTGCCACTTCCGGTTTATTGACATACCCATCCACCGCAAACTCTCCAAACTCGCCCCACGAGCCTCCAAAACCCCACATAAACATCTGAAAACCCATCGTCATCGAATCATACCCTCGGCCGGTGAGCAGAGCGCAACCGTATTTTTTTTCATCTGGACGATGGAAAAATTCAGCCAGATCGCGGAATTCATCCCAAGTGTCGGGGATCGTCAGGTCGCGCCCGTATTTCTGTTTGAATGCCGCTTGCTCGGCAGGGTCTTCAAACCAGTCCTTGCGATAGACAAATCCGACGGCATCGGTCTCGCAGGGCGCGGCGTAAAATTTGCCACCACCGGGCGGATATTCGCACAAATAACGCGCAGCGCGGGGATGAATTTTGTCTATATCAATTGCCGTGGGCAACCAGTCGGTCAGATCGACGTAAAGATCGCGCGTCGCGCCTCGTCCAATCCACTGACTATCGCCAATCACAATGTCAAAATCCGTTTTATTATTCCCAAAATTGAGAAAAACCTGATCCTGATAAGACGGCCAGGGAATCTGGTGGACTTTAACGGCAATACCCGTTTCCTGTTCGAATTTATTGCCCAATTCCTGAAGCCCATCCGCAGGATCCCACTGCGCCCACCATATTGTGATAGCGCGCTTCATCGGTGTCGGTGACTCAGCGGGTTTACAGCCCACAACGAGAAATATCAGACCAAATAGAATACATGTGTACCTCATAGCGCAATCTCCAGAATTACTGTGTTGTATGTGATGGCGGTTTGCGAACAACGTGAACAAGACGATGTGATAGCCAAAAAAATGTACCTTGTCAAGCATTATATAAACGCGAGGCAAGGGCGCGATAAAGGCTTGCTTTTTTTAATAGGCGATTTATTTTTCATATCAAATACGCGTATAATTCACCCCATCTTGACTGGTTAAATCTCCAACAATTGATGAGACCTTGCCTATGATTGACACCTTACTACCCCTTGGTCTGCTTATCGTCGTAGGCAAACTCTTTGAGGGCATATTTAAGCGTTTCGGCTTAAATTCAATAGTTGCCTATACCATAACCGGCACCCTGCTCGGTCCCGTCTTGAATATAATTGAACTAACGAGCGAACTGCAAACCTTCTTAGGCATCGGTATCTTTGTCTTCTTCTTTCTGGTCGGCCTCGACGAGATCGACATACCGAGCTTTGTAGCGACAATTCGCGGGCGGTTTTTTCTTGCAGCGACTGTATCAGTGCTCATCTCACTGCTCGTCTCCATCGTCTTTACGTCTAACCTCTTCAAAATTGGAGAGTTCGCCCTCAACCTCGATTTCACAGAGGGACTGGCTCTGGCTGGTATCCTATCGCTATCCAGTCTGGGGCTCGTGGCAAAGGTACTCGCCGACAAAGGACACTTCAAAGAACCCATCGGTCTCGAGATATTCACTACAGTGATCATCGCCGAGTTGCTCGCCCTGCTCGTGGTCGGTTTTTCCATCGGCGAACACGAACACGAACTGAGTATTTTCAGCGTGCTCCTCCTGCTGGTGCAGATGACGGTTTTCGCAATAGTGGCGTGGTTCCTATCAACGCGGCTCCTGCCTCATGCAATTATCTTTTTGCAACGTTTTTTGAACGTGCCCGAACTGTCGTTTGGACTGATAATCGGTGGCCTTTTCCTGATGGTAGTAGGAGCCGAAAAAATCCATCTGCACGGCTCTATTGGCGCCCTGCTTTTCGGTGCTGCCCTGTCGGGCCTGCCCCGTCAGGTGCATGAAGATGTTCTGCCCGGCCTGCGGAGCGCGGCAGAAGGCTTGTTTGTCCCACTTTTCTTTGCCTCAGCTGGCCTGTACCTGGATCTGTCCTTTACGGCTCTACCAATCGCGACCATCGTCGCATTGGTCGTATTCCCGTCATTGGGCAAATTCGCCGGTGCCTTCATCGGTACTTATATAGCTCGTCTGGACAATCCCCTCGCCCAGTCCACGGGACTGATGGCAAAAGGCGTGGCGGAGATCGCTCTCCTCCTCGTCCTCCTCGAGAGCGGCGTGATTGGGCAGGATGTTTTCTCGCTATTCGTGCTGATGATGTTCAGCTACATTATACTTATGCCACCAGCAATCGACTTCGCGGTCAACAAAGCCAGAAAAACACACCGCGCTAAGCCACCCCGCACCGTACCACTTTCTTTTGCACGCCGCGCGTTAGAGGACATTACAGTCAACCACATTCTGGACAGGACACGCACCTATCCCAATTCAGAACTCTCGGTCAGAAATTTTGTCGATGACTGGATCGTGCCGAATCAACAGGACTATCTGGTCGTGGATGAAGGTACCGTCGCAGGGATCATGTCGATGGCCCGGCTGAGACTCATTTCTATGGGGGACTGGGAGAGCACACCGCTTGGCAAGATATTGCAAACAGACACGTCCCATGCCCAGCCCAATGAACCAATTGAAGACGTGCTAAAGCGGATGATGGATCACTCGCTATCAGTGATACCGGTTATAGACGAGGATTCAGACGAGTTTCTGGGCACGGTCACAAGCCAAGATATCCTGGATCTGGTCATCCTCATGGACGAAATCCACAAAGATCTCGCAGAGATAAATGAAAAGGAAGAAGTTGAGAAATAAAACTACGGTCAGAGACACTGGCGTTTCTGATTATCCCAAAACAGATGGAGGTCTGTGATGAAGATTGGGGTGACACAAATTATCCTGGGCAAACTGACACTGGATGAAACATTGCAATTGTGCTGTGATGCGGGTTACGAGGCAATCGAACTGGTATTTTCACCAGATGGTGATCCAAATGTAGATATGAGTGACAACGAGGTGCGCGATGTCAAAACTCGGTGTGACGATGCGGGCATTGAAATCAGCAGCGCGCTTGCCAGATACGATAATCGGGGCAATTTTCTCAGCCGAGACTCAGCAGAACGCGAAGCAGGCATGAAGAGCTTGCGCCGCGCCATTGATGTGGCGCATCTGGTCGAAACCGACGCGGTATTACTCCATCCAGGTCAACTCCCGGTTGATGGTACCTATGAAGACGCATGGGATGATTTTCTGGTCTCGATGAAAGAAATCGCCCCTTATGCCGAGGAAAAAGGCGTTGCAGTTGGCATAGAGAATGTGTGGAATAAGTTCTTACTCAACCCCAAAGAAGCGCGCGAGTTTGTCGATGCCGTGGGCAACGATTGGGTCGGAATTTATCTCGATACAGCCAATATGATGTTTTACGGCTATCCAGAGCACTGGATTCGCGGGCTTCAACACCGCATTAAACGGGTACATTTTAAGGACTTTGTTCGTCAGCAACGCAATTTTGTACCCCTGATGGATGGGGATACGGATTGGGCAGAAGTCATGAAGGGGTTGCGCGATATTGGCTATGACCGATATGTCATCCACGAAGTAGGCGGCGACCGAGATGTGCAAATTGAGATGGCAAAACGCATGAAACAAATTGTGGCAATGTGAGGACACTAATGGCAATGCGAAAAGTAGCGGCAATTGACGGCCAAGGCGGAATTTCGGTCATCGAAGAACCGATTGCAGACCCGAATCCAGGCCAGGTTCAAATAGAAGTCACGGCGAGCATGGTCAGTCCCGGCACAGAATTGGGTGGGGTGAAAAGGCGACGGGAAAACCCATCAGATGCCGCACCGCGCCCGTTTGGATATTCCAATGCTGGCGTGGTCGTGGCGCAAGGCGCGGGGTGTGAAGACATACCGCTTGGGACGCGCGTGGCCTGTATGGGGGGCGGATATGCCCAACATGCAACCCATGCCTGTGTACCGCGCAATATGGCAGTGCCCATTCCCGATGGCGTCAGCGATGAAGACGCCTCGTCTATTCATCTGGTCGCAACCGCCTTAAATGCCGTGCGGCGCGGCGCATTCCAACTCAGCGAACACATTGCCGTGGCGGGCCTGGGGCTTGTGGGACAATTCACCTGCCAATGGGCACGCATTTCGGGATGTTATGTAATGGGTCTGGACCAATTGCCCATGCGTCTTAAAAAAGCCGCTACCTGTGGCTTGATGCGCGGGGTCAATATCACAGAGGAAGACCCGGTAGAAGTATCCCGTACTTTTACGCGCGGTTATGGTATCGATGGCGGTGTAATTGCCTTTGGTGGCGATGGCACGCCGGCCTTTACCACACTTAGCAAAATGATCAAAAAAGCACCCGACACACACTTGATGGGACGCATAGTCATTGTGGGTGGCGCCCGAATAGAACACGGTTTTGCCGCCGCATTGGGCAATCTGGATGTACGCAGTGCCGCACGCACAGGACCGGGCTATCACGACGAGGAATGGGAACACGGCGCAGACTATCCACCCGTTTTTATGCAGTGGACAACAAAGCGAAATTTAGAAGAATGCTTGCGCTTTCTGGATACCGGACACTTAAAAGTATCCCCCCTTATCACACATCGGGTTGCATTGGATGACGCACCTGAAGCATGTGAAGAACTCATTCAGAATCCCAACGCTGCACTGGGCGTCGTGTTTTTACCCTAAAAGGAGTCACAATGGCAGCAAAACGCTATCGCGCCGGTGCAATCGGTCGGACCGGACAGGGCAATTTTGGACATGGACTGCATGTGCCCTATCAAAAAATCGACTGCGTGGATATGATCGCCGTATCCGATCCAGACGCAGCCGGACGAGAAAAGGCTATTGCAGATGCAGGGGCAGAGCGAGGATATGCTGACTATCGCGACATGCTGGCGAAAGAAAACCTCGATATTGTCAGCGTGTGCCCCCGGTGGGTCGATTGTCACGAAGAAATGATCGTAGCGTGTATCGAAGCCGGCTGCCATGTCTATGCGGAAAAACCACTTGCAGGTGACCTCACATCTGCAGACCGCATCGTGGCTGCCGCCGAACAGAACAACCGCAAAATTGCTGTAGCGCATCAAGCTGTTTACCTCAGACAAGTACATCAAGTACGCGATCTAATACGAGAAAATCGAATTGGGAAACTCCTAT
Organism: Candidatus Latescibacterota bacterium; assembly: GCA_965205975.1. GTDB lineage: Bacteria > Latescibacterota > UBA2968 > UBA2968 > UBA2968 > VXRD01. The sequence goes on along the minus strand of OZ242195.1, from coordinate 420,540 downwards.
CCATGCATGCGTATGGCAAACAAGACCATCGGGGAGGCGGCGAAGACATGCTGGTATTGGGGACACATCTCTTCAACATGATGCGCTTTTGGGGGGGCGATCCCCTGTGGATGACAGCGCGCGTGACAGTTGGAGAGCGAGAAATCGCGCCCGAGGATGTGCGGGAAGCCACAGAGCCAATTGGCGCAATTGCGGGCGATGGTGTGGTCAGCCTGTTTTCTTTTTCCAATGGCGTGGATGGATCATTTGTCTCGCGGGCCAACCAGGCGGGAAATGGACAGGGTTACGGGTTAGTGCTGGTCGGAGAATCTGGACGGATAGCCATAAGCGGGGGCGCAGAAGCGATTGCCATTTACGAAGATGGCCTGTGGTCACCCTGGTCAGGTAGTCATACGTGGCATGCACTCGACCTTGCGGGGGATCACTTGCAAGAGACGGGAAATTATCGCGCCATTATCGACCTGATTGACGCCATAGAACGCGATCGCGCACCCATTTCCAGTGATCGAGATGCGCGTTGGGCGCTGGAAATGATTCACGGGGCGTACGCATCCCAAATTTCTGGACAACGCGTTGTTTTTCCAAACCCCAATCGTTCGCATCCGCTTGAGAAATGGCATTCTGATCATTGATATAGTTGTGTTCATGCCTATAATTTGATATTATTTCTAAAACACTTTGTCCCTTGTGGAAAGGTTAGAAAATGAAACTAAACGTATTGAAAGAATTGCCCCGTTCTTTTCGGGCATCAGTACTGCTTGCAGGGTGGCCTGGTATGGGTAGCGTTGGCATTGGTGCCATTGACTATATCCGGCGCAAACTCGATGCCGTCGCATTTGCTGAAATAGACATGCGATCTCACTTCCCGCCCGAAGCCATGATTGTAGAAGACGGGATCGCGACCTTTCCCAATCCACCTGCTCATATATTTTATGTAGTGGAAGAACACGATTTGATTATTTTTCAAAGCGAGGCGCAAATAGGCGGAGCACCCGGCGATGAATTGTTGGACGAAGTCCTGGATGTAGGGCAGCGGGTAGGCATCGATACGGTCCTCACAGGCGCGGCCTATCTCACACAGTCCAGTCACAAAGAAGATGCACAGGTGCTGGGAGTGGCGAACAACTCCGAATTTCGAGAATTGCTATCATCTCACGGAGTGGAAATATTAAAAGAAGGGATGGTTTCGGGACTTAATGGCCTGTTGTTGGGCTTTGCAAAAAAACGCGAACTCAATGCGGCCTGTTTTTTGGGAACGATGCCGCAATATGCTGCCCCCATACCAAATCCCAAAGCTTCAAAAGAAATTGTGCTGACTTTGGCAGATTTGTTAAATTTTTCAGTCGATATGTCGGAAATTGACGATGCGGCCGAAAAGATGCAAGGCACAATGGAAGATATTGAGATGCAGATCCAAAAGACATTTTCCCACATGGACGATATTCCAGAAAACGAATTTCCAGGCGGAAAAATCGAAGAAGACAAAGTGCCGCAGTCCGTTATGAAACGCATTGAAAAGATGTTTCGCGAAGTGAAAAAAACAGACCAGTTTCACAAAAAAGCCAATGAACTCAAAGCCGAACTCGACCGTTGGAACCTCTATTCATTTTACGAAGATCGGTTTCTGAATCTTTTCAAATCTGGCCCAGGAGAAAGCAGATAAATGACTGACATTAAAATTGATCTTTACAGCGATACATCCACCGTGCCAACGCAAGCGATGCGCGAGTTTATGTGTCTGGCAGAAGTGGGTGATGAGCAAAAGGGCGAAGACCCGTCGGTGAACGCCCTACAGGATATGGTCGCCGAGATGCTGGGCAAAGAGGCGGCTCTTTTTTTGCCATCGGGAACCATGTGCAACCAAATTTCTTATGCGGTTCACTGTCGCGCAGGAGATCTCGTTTTAGTCGATCGCACCGCACACCCGCTCATATCAGAAGCCGGTGGCGCAGCAGTGCTCGCTCGCGCAACGCTGTATCCCATCGACGGGAAAAATGGCATGTTTACACCCGAACAAATGGCAGAGGTTATGGTGCCGTCAACGCGATATAGACCGCCCTTCCGCCTCGTCTGTGCCGAACAGACCACAAATATGCCAGGAGGACGTATATGGCCCCTCGAACAGATACGCGCAGTGTGCGATATGGCGCACGAAAAAGGCGCTTTAACGCACATGGATGGCGCACGACTGCTAAATGCAACAGTTGCAACTGGCATTGCACCAAAAGCGTATGCCGAGTCTTTTGACACCCTGTGGATCGATCTGAGCAAGGGCCTGGGCGCGCCTGTGGGGGCTGTACTGGCGGGACCTTCAGATTTTATCCTCAATGCCTGGCAGTGGAAACAGCGCATCGGAGGTGCTATGCGACAAGCCGGCATCATTGCCGCTGCTGGTATCTACGCGTTAGAACACAACATCGAACGAATGGCAGAAGATCATGCCAATGCAAAACACCTGGCAAAAGGCATTGCAAAAGCACCCGGAATTGGAATCAATGTCGAAGACGTAGAGACCAACATGGTGCGCTTTGACGTGGCTCAATTGGGCATTTCCGGCCGCGATTTTGGCGACCGATTACTCGCCGAATACGGCATACGCGTAAGCGTCATCGGCACACAGATGATAAGATTGATTCCACACATCGGCATCTCCAAATCCGATGTTGACGAAGCCGCGCAGGCGATCTGCCAGTTGGCTGAAAAAGTGGGCTGCAAGACGTAAAATGTGAAAACCTGCCTTCTTCTCGACTGACCACTGGAGATTACAACATGCCAGAATTATCTATTTCCACCTGGAGTTTGCACCGCGCTTTGGGCAAGGCGTGGTATGATCGCACACCCGATGGATTTGTGAACCGAAATGGCGATGGGGGACGCATACAGCTACTCAATGTCCCCCGCGAAGTGGCATCGCATGGCATCGGGCATTTGGAAATCTGCCATTTTCATTTTCCTACGACAGATGATGCATTTATAGCAGACCTGCGCGCAGAACTGGACAGGCACAGCGTATCGCTTTACAGCATCTTGATTGACGCGTGGGATATTACGCATCCCGATCCCGAACAGAGGGAAAAGGACCTGGCGGAAATTCGGAGATGGATTGACGTCGCATCCACCTGTGGCGCGGCGAATGTGCGCGTAATCGCTGGCGAAGCAGAGCCAGACACGGAATCCATAGCACTCAGCGCGCAAAATCTCCTGCAATTGTCGGACTATGCGCGCGATTGTGGCGTACGCGTCATGACCGAGAACTTCAAGCGACTGACCCAACGCGCGGCTCCTCTACTGGATATTTTGGATAGATGCGATGGGCAAATCGGACTGTGTACTGATTTTGGCAACTTCAAAGGGGAACACAAGCTGGGCGACCTCGCAGAGGTGTTGCCGTTTGCAGATACGATTCACACCAAAGCGGATTACGAAGATGGGATCATGTTGCGGGACGGATTCCTGGCCTGTTTGGATTTGACGCGCAAAGCCAATTTCTCGGGATATTATACATTGATCTTCCAGGACCCCGGTGAAGAATGGACATATCTCAACGCGCTCAAGCGCGAAGTACTGCCGTATTTATAGAGGATTATGTAATGCAACCCGTTCGCGCTGGCTTATTTGGCCTAACACATCCCCATTCAGAAGCCCATTTCAAGACCTTGCAGGCTTCTACACTGGTAGATGAGATTATTCTGTACGACGCCGACCCCTCGGCTCTGAACAGCTTTAACTCAACAGATAAAGTCGCGGGTACTTATTCCGATCTCAGCGTACTTTTAGGCTCTAAAAAAATAGCTTTTGGTGTGGCCTGCGCCCGCAACGACCAGAATCCAGACCTTTGTCTGTGCTTGTTCGAGCGGGGTATCCACGTCATCAGCGAAAAACCCATCGGTGCTTCGGTTGCCACTGTTTCTCGGGTCGTAGATGGCGCAGCAAAAGCAGGCGTGCAACTGGGGGTCATGTATCAGAATCGCTATCATCCCGTCACTTGTGAAGCGCGAAGAGTCATCCAGGGTGGTGCAATAGGTCACGTGACATCTTGTGAATCTCGGATGGTCACATCACAGGTAAAATTTCGCGATCCCAAACACTGGCTATTTGATCGGTCGATCTCTGGCGGCGGCATCTTATCGTGGTTGGGGTGTCATTATATCGACCTGCTGTGCTATGTAATGGACGCAGACATCGTCTCCGTTTCTGCAATTGTCGATACGCTCAGCGGCGAAAACATCGATGTTGAAGACGTGGCGTCTCTATCCTTCCGGTTTTCCAATGGCGCGCTGGGCAGTATGCAGGCCGGCTATCAACTATCAATAAGTGGCGCGGGTTATATGGGGCCGAATTACGACACGTATATGGGATTTCGCGGTCACGAGGGCCGCGTGTTCTGGACGCCTTCGGGCAGCCCATCAGAATTGTATCTCGAAAGCGTTGCAGAAGGCTGGCACACGGCATCTCAGCGAACCTTTGATTACACGCTACCTGAAGTCGATGCTTATGGTGGGGCTTATGGGATCGCTTTTTTGGATGACTTTATTCGATCTACTGCGGGTAAAGGTACGGCCCCAACCACTGGAGAAGATGCCTTAAAAGTCGCCAGAATCATTGAAGCGGCATACAGGTCAAATGATACCGGTCAACGCATTGAATTGAGTGAGATGTGAAGGCACCTCCTCCGAACATCCTCTTCCTTCTGATTGATATACCTTCCTCACGCCCCCTAATAGCACCTATCTTACACTACATAAGTGATCAATGGCTGATCTGTGAGTCCAGCTATAAGATTATCTACCGTACGCTGGGCCATTGCCATGCGCGTCTGGCGTGTGGCACTGCCCAGGTGGGGAACGATAACCACATTGTCCATAGACAGAAGCGGATGATCGCGTGGAAGCGGTTCTGGCTCGGTCACATCGAGCGCGGCAACCGCGATCCAATTATTCTCAAGAGCTTCTACGAGTGCGTCGTGATCGATAACACCTCCGCGCGCCAGATTGACCAGTATGGCGGTTCTTTTCATCCGCCTGAGTTGCTCTCGACCAATCATATTTCGCGTTTCCTCAGTCAGCGGCACATTCAAAGTGACAAAATCCGATTGTTCGAGCAAATCATTGAGAGATACATAAGTCGCGCCTAACTCAATCTCGGCTTTGGGATCGGGTTTTCGATTGTGATAGAGCACATTCATGTCAAACCCCTGCGATCGTCGCGCAACCTGCCTGCCGATATTGCCCATACCGATAATACCCAATGTTGTACCGTGGATTTCGTGACCGATCAAAATGCGCGGATCGTAGTGCGAAAAAGCCGCACTACGGGCAAAGCGGTCACCAATAACGATATTGCGGGCGGCAGCCATGAGCATTGCAAAGGTCATATCGGCTGTCGCGCCATCGAGCATATTGGGTGTATTGCCCACTGGAATCCCGCGCTGTTTGGCCGCTGATAGATCAATGTGATCTACGCCAACACCAAAATTGCTGATAATTTTCAAATTGGGCATGCGATCCATAAAATCACCATCGATAATCGGGTGTCCATAAGTGAGCAGCCCTTGTGCAGACGCGAATTTATCATCTGAAACATCGCCGTGCGCCAAAATGTAAAGTTCACAGCGATTATTCATCATATCTGGAATTTCATCTGGAAGATCGACATCGACGAGAACTCGATATTGCATACGCGCTCCTTTCGCAAGTGTTGTTTTGCAAGATAGCACGCGATGAAAAATTTCACAACATGAGTTAAGTATTGCAGGAGACACGCGAATTGCGTAAATTGAAAAGTAATCGTGCGTTTTAGAAGAACCGAATAAACACTGGAGGAGGGATATGAAAGGGTCAAAATTTGGCGTCGCGGTCAAAAAATGGCAGTTTAAGGTATTGAGAAACTGCGTTTTACTTATAACGGCGTTCATAACATTTGGACAGGCAGATGCGGGACTGATACCAGAAACGCCCACGCCGCAAGGTGGCGAGATCGTCGGCTCCTGGGTAGCTGAGAAGATCGGGCTGAACGCTTATGTTCCAGCCGCGCTCGTGGAAGCTGTAAAGCCTCTTACAGTTGAAGGCGAAATCAACGGCACAATAACTTTTGGTTCAGATGGCAGCGTGCAATCTGACTACAGGACAGAGACCAATATCTCTGCGGTATTATTGGTTCCGCTTACGGTCGCTGTACTCGATACAAGCCAATACACAGGCAATTACACGGTCTCGTCTGATACCCATGCACTCACTATAACGCGCGAAAATGAAGATCCACTTAATTATACGTACACAGCGACGGCGGATTCACTACAGATCATACGCCCACTTCTTTTAGATGAATTATTAGCGTCATTATCTGAAGGTGTGAGACCTCTCGCACAAAATGTGCTTTCTCAGTTCGTTTCGCCAGATGATCCAATCAGGATCGTAATCACTTTCGCGAAAGCAACGGATACAGGAACGCCACCACCACCGCCACCACCGCCACCACCGCCGACTATGCTACCTGGTGATTTTGACAGCAGTGGCGAAGTTGAATTTCAAGACTTTCTCCTCTTTGTCGCGCAATTTGGCAAGTCTTCATCTGATGACGGTTTTAATGCCAGTATGGATCTGGATAGCAGCGGGACAATTGATTTTACAGATTTTCTCAACTTTGTCGCCGCGTTTGGCAGCAAGAGCGGTTAGTGATTGAAGCTAAAAAAAGAAAAGGCCTCTATGACCAAATTTATGGCGAGTGTTTACTTGATACTCAAATTGGTTTGTCAGCGAATCGAGATCGACCCCGACCTTGTTCTTGTGATGTGGTGCAATCGCCCGGCCATTGAAATTTACGAGCCGGGCCTTTCTATACGCCAAAGCCTGCGCTTATATCGCACAAATAATATTTTGCCACATACCTCTACTGAGTACCCCATAGTCGATCCTTTTGTGTGGGATACAACTGCGACGACTCGACTGAGTTTGCCAAAGTCATCCGTTCAATGGCCTTACTCTGGACGCCCCTCGTATCTATAGAGGAAAATCGATCGCGGCAAGGATGCCGCTCCTACAGATATATGGTAGGAGGGAAATCCTTTGAACTGGTCTAACGACCAGTTGTACATCGCCTCCCGACTCTGCTGAGTGGGCATATCTAAAGCGTTACGCGATTTTTAGGTACTGTCAGGAAAGTATATGATACTGCGACTGGGAATAATCGTTGTTATGCTTTTGGGTGCAGAGAATTCCAATGCCCAAGAGATGTTTGAAAGCAGTGAACCGATAGTTGTGGTTTCGGATGACTCGATGACTGTAATTCTCGACCCCGCATTGAAAAGTGTTGTCGATTCCCTAGAAGCTGGCAATCCCGGTGCTGCTGCTGTCGCGTTGCGCGATATTTTAGAACAAAACCCTGTACACACACAAGCATTGCGCCTCCTCATCTCTTCTTATTTGCGAATGGAAAATTTCGAGCGCGCAATTGACGCCTGCCAGCAGTTGGCTGCCCGCGACTCGACCGATGCAAGCGCACTGGTCGCGCTTGGATATTTATATCAGCGAATAGGCGATATAATTCTATCAGAGCAATATTACCAGCAAGGGCTTGTCCTGAACCCCGATATCATCGCAGCCTATCAGGGTTTGGGCTGGATTTATCTGAAAACGGGGCGATTAGAGCGTGCACTTGACATGGCCAGCGAGACCACAGAACGCATGCCCCATCACGCGCTCAATTATATTTTAATGGGACGTGCTCTGACTGCTCAGGGTTTTTTTCAAGATGCGGCCATCGCCTATAACCGCGCCTTTGCCCTGCAAAGCGATCTGCGCGAACAATATGGTATTTTGCTTCAGGAATTGGGGTTGAGGCATCGGTTGAAGCGTTAGGGGGCAGGTCGTGGCGGAAAAACCCAGACGGATTCGCATTGACCGCGCAGAGGGATGGCTCGAAATGGATTGGGCAGACGATGGGATTTTGCGCGTGAAACTGCCCGACGTGCGAAAAGCCTGTCCGTGTGCATTGTGTGCAGACCTGCGGGCAAAGCAAGACGAGCAATTGCAGATGATTACTGCGGATCAAACGCCATCGGCTGATCTGTCGGATGTTATTCCAGTCGGAAATTATGCCATCCAAATTCGGTGGACAGATGGACACGATACGGGAATTTATACCTACTCTTATCTCAAACAATTAGCACTGGCGTCGCGTAGATAGAAAATTTATCCGGCACTGCCAAAAAGTGCTGCAAGGAGTGTATTATGAGGATATTAGCTGGTGTCGGACTTTTGGTCTTACTTTTTTTTACAACGAGTGCTCAGGCCGGTTTTAAGCTCTACAATCTGGCGACCAAGGTGGGTTTAGACGTTGTACAGGCAAACGACACGCGGCATTTCTTTGTGCTTCAAGCAGATATCGCAACCGTATTTATACCCAATCTCCGCCTCGAAATAGGCGCTGAGACAGGAAGCGGAACGGATCTTGACGGTACGGAAATTCAAGCGAGAGGTGGTGGGGCTTTTCTAAAGTATTTATGGCCGCATAAATCGGGGACTGCGTATGCGTATATGGGCGGTGGGTTGGGGGTAAATCGGGTGCGACGCGAACGGTTGATCATCAACGAATTTCAAAACGAATACCAGGCCTCGCTTCACTTTATTATGGTCGGCATGGAAAAACACTTGTTGGGCAACAAGATGGAGATTTTGTTCGAGGTTCGCTGGGTCATTGGCGAGGAAGAAGACGCAAGTGCCCTGCGCACAGCCGTGGGGATTGGCTTTAACATCGGCAAACCATGAGTCTCAGGACTTTTCAAGGAAAGTTGATTAAGAAATCGTACTAATGAGGGGAACCTCGTGTGCTAACCGAAACGAAATATGAGCATATTCAGGTCACCGAAGATCAAGTGCCAATGATTGTAGGCACAACAATGAAAGTGGTTGAACTAATTACCAACCATCTCGCTTATGGCTGGAGCCCTGAAGAACTGCATTTCCAACATCCCTATTTGAGCATGGGCCAGATCCATTCAGCATTGGCATATTATTGGGATCATAAAACAGAACTCGACCGGGATATTGAAGAGCGGCTGGAATCTGTTGATCAAATACAGAAAGCAACCTCACCGTCCTCCCTAGTCAAACGTTTAAAGGCAAAAGGTCTGGCCTGATGCCGCGCCCCACCGCTATAAACACCTTTCCATCCCATCAGGATAGATTTTCTGGCGGGATTTTCACAATCCCTTGTATCTATCGCATTTCATCCCTCAACCCTCGCATTCGCAAAGAGATTGCTGACGGATTCATCGTTGTTGATGCGGCGGATGGATTCGGCGAGAATGGGAGCGACTGACAGGATTTTGATCTTGCCATTTTGGGCGCGTTTGGGCACGGGAATAGAATTGGAAACAACAAGCTCTGTAAGAATGGAATTCTCCACGCGCTCAACGGCGGGATCTGCCAGCACCGGGTGGACGATGGTAGCGCATATATCGCGCGCGCCTTTGTCTTTGAGTGCAGAGGCGGCTTCGATTAGGGAACTACCCGTAGAGATAATATCGTCAACAATGACGATATTTTTGTCTTTTACTTCGCCAATGACGTTCAGAACCTCGGTTTTTTGACCACTCCAGCGGCGTTTATCTACAATAGCCAACGGCGCACCGAGCAATTCGGCATAAGCGCGCGCCATTTTTATCCCGCCGACATCGGGTGCCATAACAACGAGATCTTTGAAATTTTTTAGCCTGAAGTATTCTCCTAAAATGTTAATGGAGTAGAGGTGGTCAACAGGTATGTCAAAAAAACCCTGGATCTGATTGGCGTGCAGGTCCAGAGTTAAAACTCGCCGCGCTCCAGCGGTATAAATCATATTGGCGACCAGTTTAGCCGTGATAGGCACGCGGGGACGGTCTTTGCGATCCTGCCGTGCATAGCCATAATAGGGCACAACCGCTGTGATGCGTCGCGCAGAGGCGCGTCGCGCAGCATCAATCAAGATGAGAAGTTCCATCAAGGCGTCATTGGGCGAGATGCCTTCTTCTTCGTTTGCACAAATAGGTTGAACAATAAAAACATCACAGCCGCGCACATTTTCATCAATTTGCACATGTGTTTCACCACCGGAAAAACGAGTCACAGTGGCTTCGGCAAGCCGAGTGTCGAGAATATTGCAAATATCTTCTGCCAATGGCCGATTGGTATTGCCCGAAAAAACTTTGAGATCGTAACCCACGTTTTCTCCCTCCTGTCGTCGGGTGCTCTGATTTGCCCGAATGAATTGCTGCGGCATTTGTACACTATTTATCATATGAGCAATATAGTATTGAGAAGAGTGTGAATCAACCCGGATTTCAGAGTGAAATATCGCGCCTGATCAAAATGATCTGAATTTTAGAATCTGGACGAAGCGGTTCGGTTGAACAGGTCTCTTTAAATCCGATTTTTTCATAAAAGAAACGCGCTGGATTATTTTCACTAACCCAGGCTTCGAGCGTGGTGGCCCCACCCTCTCGTGCCCATTTTATGACAGCGCGCACAATCTGCTCACCGATCTTTTGTTCTCGAAATTCGGGTGCAACCCACATCGCGGTGAGCACTACCGTATCTGATGTCGTGCGATAACACCCCGCCATCCCACAGGGATTACCCCCCACATAAGCCATGAAATATGCGCGATCCGATAGAGTAGCATGGTCTCTCGCCACATCCTGCCAGTCTCTATCGGTTCTTTTTTCACCTTCTGCCAGCGTTGTACCAAAAGCATAAGGCGCATCTTCAAGTGCGCGAAGACGCACATCCCTGAGAATTTGCCATTGATCTGAACGGATTCGAGTAACGACCTGTAATGACATAACTCATCACTCTGGTATGGTTTTAGGATTTACAAATATCAATTTTCCATCATCGATACTGCGGTAATAACAACCGTACCGCGCCCGACCATTTTCTTTTGTATGGCACGATCCATCGCCTTTGAGGCGCACGAGATAAAGCAGTGAATTTTGCTCGCAGTTGATGCGCACGTCGACCAGTTCGAGCATATCGCCAGACGTAGCCCCTTTAATCCAGAGTTCATTGCGCGAAGTACTCCAAAAAGTTGCCACGCGGTGTTCAAGTGCATATTCGAGCGCAAGTTCATTGACATAGCCGATCAAGAGAACGGCTTTGCTATCCACATCCTGCACAGCAACGGGAATGACGGGATGATCGGTTTGTGCAACCTTGCGTAGCTTTTCAAAATCGAGATAGATATCCGTGCCTTCTTCGAGTTGACGATTAATAGACATTGTCATTCTCCGTAAAAAAAAAGCCCACTGTCTCTCGACAGCGGGCTTATTCATTTCATTGGACAAACTGTTATGACATATCCACCGCCGAGCATATCATGCAAAAAGTCGCAGACGTAGCATGATGGGTATGATGCTGGGCAGTATGGGCAAACGCATCCCCGGCCAAAATTGTGTTTGGATTTGAAAAAATAACCGGATTGTTGATCAATGCGTTCATAGTACACAAAATAGAAAGTCTCTGTTTTCGCGTCAAGGTTTTTCTTTCAAATGGAACCAGCTATGAGTTCAGACTTGCCCTTTAATCATAGAGACCTTACATTGGTCTTGATTTGTTTCGTTTTTCAAATCATATCACATGGGAGATTGTGCTGTGCTCTACTGGCTGGGGGAGCAACTTTTGAACGTCTATGGGCCATTTCGCCTCTTTACTTCTCATCTATTTTTAGTTGGTGCAGGTACCGCGCTCGCCTGCGTGTTCACCTGGAGAATTTTGCCCAAATTGTGGCACCGATTACCGCGCGACCAGGGGCGAGCGCATGCTGTTGGTGCCGCCCAAAATAAGGGCAAACCCGTAGGGGCAGGTGTTATTTTCATTTCTATTTTTATTGTCGTCGGATTTCTATTTGTGCCGCTTGGAACGCGCTATCTGGCCGCATTGGGATGCCTGTTTTTGGCGATGGTGGTGGGATTTCTCGATGACCGCTATGAGTGGAGTGAATACCGCATGGGGTTATTCGATCTGATCATCTCTATTTTTGGCGCTGTGGTAGTGTGCCAGATGGCACCGGTTGAAGTGTGGCTGCCGCTCATTAAGACACCGGTCATTGTTCCGCCCTGGATTTATATCCCTATTGCCACCTGCCTGTTGTGGATGACTATTAACGCCACAAATTGTACAGACGGCGTGGATGGCCTATCGGGCAGTTTGTGCATGCTGGCATTTATTTTTTTAGGTGGCGCACTGTACGGCATTGTGGGACATCGGGATATCGCTCAATACCTGCTTGTGCCACACTACAAAGAGGGCGCGAATTGGGCCGTGATGGCTTTTGTCATGACCGGGTGTTTAGTGGGCTACTTGTGGCACAATGCCAATCCAAGTGCCGTATTGATGGGTGATGCCGGATCTCGTCCTCTGGGCTTATTACTCGGTATGCTGGTCCTGGCGTGTGGCAATCCGTTTTTGATTATCGTAGTTGCCGGAGTGGTGCTGGTCAATGGCGCAACAGGCCTTCTGAAAGTCGCTTTATTGCGCTTTTTTAAAATCGGCATTTTCAAACAGGTGCGTTATCCCCTGCACGATCACGTCCGTCAAAAATGGGGCTGGTCCAATACACAGGTACTGGTCAGATTTACGCTTTTACAAGCCATTGTAACGCCTCTTTTGCTAATATTATTACTAAAAATCAGGTAAGAAGTAAACGGAGGAAAATATGCCTACAAAAGCCGAACTCAAGAAACGCATTTGTGAAGCCATAGATCGACGTCGAGATCAGATTTGTCGCATTGGCGATCACATTATGGTGAATCCCGAGTTGGGATTTAAGGAATTTGAGACAGCAAAGCTGGTATCGCAAACAATGGATGAGTTTGGTGTGCCATGTGAAACCGAGTTGGCGATTACAGGTGTAAAGGGCGTATTGCAGGGAACTGAACCTGGCCCAACCGTTGCACTGATTGGCGAACTCGACTCGCTCGTGGTCTCCGGCCATCCCAATGCCAATCCCGATACAGGTGCCGCACATGCTTGTGGTCACAATGCACAGATCGCGGGATTGATGGGAGCAATGATGGGCATGGTGGATGCGCGCGTGATTGACGATTTGGCGGGCCGAGTCATCTTTTTTGCCGTGCCAGCAGAGGAATTTGTGGAGGTTGAATACCGTCTAAATCTGGTAAAATCTGGTAAACTCAGCTTTTTGGGCGGCAAACCCGAATTGATCAAGCACGGGCATTTTGATGATATCGATATGGCGGTTATGATTCATACACATAGTGATGATTCATTGACCAAAGCCGCGGCCTCCGCCTCATCTAATGGATTTGTGGCAAAGATGATTCGGTTTGTGGGCAAAGCCGCACACGCGGGAGGCGCACCTCACCGGGGCATCAATGCTCTAAATGCCGCTCAAATTGCTCTGAGTGCCATCAATGCACAGCGTGAAACATTCCAGGACCACGATGCGGTTCGAGTACACCCCATCATCACCAAAGGCGGAGAGTTAGTCAACGTTATACCCGACGAAGTTTGTATGGAAACTTATGTTCGGGGGCGCACAGCAGAAGCAATTCTCGATGCCAGCATAAAAGTAGATCGCGCACTGCGAGCCGGTGCAATGGCACTTGGCGCAACAGTAGAAATAGAAACACTACCGGGATATATGCCACTAAAAAACAATGCGGATTTGCAGGCACTCTATGGAAAAAATGCCAGAGCGCGTCTGGGAAAAGATGAGTTTTGTACAGTTGGCCATAGAACTGGATCAACGGATATGGGCGATATATCCTGCATTATGCCCGCGATTCATCCTTATATGTCGGGGGCTACGGGACCAGGACACAGCGTCGAATGGCATATTTCCGATAAAGAGATGGGATATGTAGAACCGGCCAAATCATTGGCATTGATGGCAGTGGATCTACTATACGACCGCGCGGCAGAAGCAAAAGCCGTCCTTGCAAATTACAAGCCAGAGATGACGAAAGAGCAGTACCTCGATTTTCAAAATAACCTGTTCCAAACAGAAGTTTATGATGGTGAGTGAGATGGGGCGTTGACCAAAAACGCACAGGTCTAATACTCAATATCAAAATGCAAAAAGGCCCGAGATGTATCGGGCCTTTGGTATCGCGTAACTGTATTTTTTGAACGATCATACAATTTCCAGCATGCGTTCCACCGCTTTTAATGCGCGTACGCGAATGTCTTCGGGCACTTCGATGATTTGCTCGTCAAACTCAAGGGCATTGAGCGTATCTTCAAGTGTTATTTCGTTCATATGTGGACAGCGAATGCTGCACAGGCCAACCATTTCCTTATCCGGGTTTTCCGCAGCGATGTTGTCGCCCATGCTGCATTCTGTAAGCAGCAAATAGCGCTCGGCATCCATTTCGCGCACATAATCAACCATGCGAGAGGTACTGCCCGAAAAATCGGATGCAACGACCACTTCAGGACTGCATTCCGGGTGGGAGAGAACAACGACATCTGGAAACTGCTCGCGCACATTTTCAATATCCTGAACGGTAAATTGTTCGTGTACTTCGCACCGACCATGCCAGCCGATCATTTCGTATTCAAGACCGGGTTTGGGATCGACAAATCCCGTTACCGTGGGAAAAATAATGCGTTTGTCGGTCTCTTGCGCCACATTGGCGGCTAAGTATTCGTCGGGCAAAAAGATAACGGTATCCGAATTAAGCGATTCAACAACCTTGTGGGCATTCCCCGATGTGCAGCAAATATCGCATTCGGCTTTGACATCGGCATAGGTATTGATATACGTGACAATGGGAACGCCCGGATATTGTCCGCGTAGATTGCGAACGTCTTCTGCAGTAATGCTCGCAGCCAGCGAACAGCCCGCAACGCGCGCGGGCAAGAGCACGGTTTTGTCGGGGTTGAGAATTTTTGCGGTCTCGGCCATAAAACGCACGCCGCAAAAAACAATGGGATCAGCGTCGGTTTCTGCGGCTTTACGCGATAACTCGAGCGAATCACCCACGACATCTGGCACAGAGTGATAAAGTGCCGGCTCCATGTAATTATGCCCGAGGATAATGGCTCCGCGCTCTTTTTTAAGCTTATTAATTTCGTAAGCCAATTCGGCTTTGTAGCGCAATTCGATATCGGGCACAATGCCCTCTAATCGCTCGGCCATCTGTTGATAGGTCTCTTCCAAAGTAGTGGCAGTCAGTGCCATAGCAGTCAGCTCCTGTTGTGGGGAAACAATCCCCTGAGGATATTTCGCGCGTATTTGAATAAAGATATAAAAAGACGGCCTTTGCTGCAAGGTTTCGGTTGTGCCCTCTGGCAAGAGACATTACTTTTTGTTTTGTAATATCTGGATACGGAATATGAAATTTGTAATTCGCGCGGGTGGTGTTGGCACGCGGCTGTGGCCTTTGAGTCGCCAAAACAGGCCCAAACAATTTCACGCTTTAACAGGTGAATACACGATGTTGCAAGAGGCGGTAAATCGCCTCAATTCACTGGCTAAAATAGATGATCTTTTTGTATCCACGGGCGTAAAACTATTGCATAGCGTTCGAGAGCAATTGCCCGAATTACCTCCTGAAAATACAATTTTAGAACCAACACTTCGCAACACAGGGCCTGCGGTGGGGCTTGAATGCGCTTTGTTGGAAGCCCGTTTTCCCGGATGTACAATTGCGAGTTTGGGTTCTGATCACCATATTGGCAAACCAGAGGAATTTTGTCGATTGCTCAAAGTTGCAGCAGACGCGCTGGCGGATCGTCCCGAGACCCTGTTTGTACTCGGTGTAAAACCAACGCGCGCAGACACGGGCTTTGGATATATACAAAAGGGCGATGTGATTGCAAAGATAAACAATGAACCAGTTTATGCCGTAGAGTCATTCACAGAAAAACCCGATGCAGAAGCCGCAAAAACATATCTGGAAAGCGGTCAATATCTATGGAATAGCAATATGTTTGTGTGGAAAGCCAGAACAATGCTGGATCTTTTTGCAAAATTTGAACCCGAGATGTATATCCTGCTCGAACAAATTGGCACCGCTGCCAAAGAAGGACGAGAAGCAGATGTCATTAACGAGGTCTATCCGCAGATGAAAAACATCGCCATTGATCATGCGATTATCGAACGTGCGTCAGATATTGCGACCCTGCAAGCAGATATCGATTGGAGCGATATTGGCGCGTGGGGCGCTTTGACTGATGTCTTGCCCGTAGATGAAAATGGCAATTTACTGCATGGCAATGTGCTATCGCTCAATGCGAAAAACACAACAGTTTATGGCGGCAAGGACAAAATAATCGCGCTGGTCGATGTCGAGAATTTAATCGTAGTCGATACAGGCGATGCCCTGCTTATTGTACCCCGCGATGGCTCTCAACGCGTAAAAGATGTGGTCGCGGCATTGGACGAGCGATACGTGTGATCTGGAATCAAACTTTAGAGGAGGTTTTATGAAGATTCTAAAAAGTTTTTGTCTCGCGCTATGTGTGTTGTCTTCTAATATGGGCACTGCCGATGCGGCATTTATCGATGGCGTAAACCTGGGTGGAGGCTTTATGTGGAACGACAGTATTCGCCCGCGATTTGATTCAGCTGGCGGGATTGCCCTGCACACCTCTGTCCATGTCAACCTGCCTGGATCATTCATATTCGCGCCGTTTTACGACATAAGTTTTGCCAGCCCCATGATGCATACTCTGGGCACGAGTCTCAATTATGCAATTGGCATGCGCGACTTTGAAACCCACAAGCTGTTTTTTGGGCCGAGTATTGGACTTGTACTATCCGATGGTGCTTCTGAACGTTTTATAGGTGGGGAATTGGGATACAAATTTCCAATAGGTGAAAAACTCGGGCTATTTGCCAGGATTAAATTTGTCGAAGATCAAAATGATGTTGTCAGTGGATTTTCCGGACACATCGGCGCGACATTCAAACTCTTTCAGTAAACTACTTTACCAAACATATTGCCGGTCTAATTCATTGTGTAGCAACACAATACACTGAGAAGCAAACAACATCCGAGGCCCCACGCTAATTGGTTTGGCACCGAGGCGGCGCAAATATTTAGCCGTTTTTTTTGGCATTGTGAGATGGTCTGAAAAAACAAACGTCACATCCTGGGGAAATGTCACCTCACGGATGTCAACACCTCTGCGCTCGAGTACATAGAGCGATTCCGTGTGATCTTGCACAACGCGTTCAAATCCCTTTTTTGCCACAAACAGGCCGTTATCAACCTGTCGCTCTTCGCCCAATGACAGACCTTTGCCAACAGATAGTGCTTTTTGTACCACTCCTGCCAAAGTGCGTTCATCAAATCCCCCCAAATAGGGTAAATGATCGCTTTCAAAACGCACGGTTTTCGGCGGATCCGAAGGTCCATCAAAAACGAAATGTACAGTAGTATTGGTTCGTATATTTTGAGAATAAAAAAGCGCGTTAGCCAAACAATGCGCCACAATCTCCAATCGTCCAACTCGGCACAAATCATCCAGCGAAAAATCTGGTGTGGTCGGGCCTTTGCGAGCGCGAAGAATAAAATTTCTCATAAGGAGCAAGTTATGAAACGCTGGGTGGTCGCAATGCTGATCCTCACAGCTCAGGTCAGCGCGGAAAATAAAAACAAAATGTCAACAGGGGACGGGAAAACCGATGAAATAATGGTCGAAATTCAAAAAAATGCCAGAGAAATCGCCACCTGTAAGGCCGAACAGACGACAGTCATTCGCGTAATGGATCAGAAACTGACGCTCAATGCCAGCGCAACCTTTAAGCGCCCCAACCTGATGCGCCTCGACACCGTGCAAGATCAGGTGATTATTTCACAACGTTTGTCTGACGGCGGCCTGATGTGGACCTATGACCGCGAAGAAAAAATCGTCTCCAAAGTGAACCTGGGGCGCGTCTATCGCATAACCAACCTCGAAGCCGATGCAGACCAGGCCGACCCCCTGCGTCCCTTTAGAGGTCTGGAATGGACGAGCATTCGCTACACCGCAGACGAAATATTTGAAGAACGCCCCCACCGCGTCTTTGAAGCAAAGATCAAAGTCAATCTCTTGCACGCACAACTGCCTAACCCCCCTGTCAAAGCACAATTACTCATCAATCCCGAAGATGGCCTGTTGCGCCGGATTGGCTTTTTTGATGCCGAAGACAATGAGATCATCACACAAACCTTTCACAATTTGAGCATCAATCCGGACGTCAAAGACAAATGGTTTGAATTTATCGTACCCTCGGGCACCCACGTCATAGACGCAACCGACGACGCGATACAAGCCCTCAAAACTGCACAATAGGGTGGAAAAAGTCATGACAACAACGCATTGGCGCATCGCCCTATTTATCTGGCTACTCTTAATTTTTATTGGTTCAAGTGGCCTGCTATCATTCGAGAATACAGAAAGGTTTTTCTTTTTCAGTGAACGAATACACCATGCGGCGCGCAAATTTGCACACATAGCAGAATATGCTATTTTGACCTATCTGTGTTTCCGTTCTCTATGGACAAAGAACCGATTTGCCCCCTGTGTATTGTGGAGCGTCCTGATATCGATTCTCTATGCGATATTGGACGAATACCATCAATCCTTTGTACCCAGCCGCACTGGCATTTGGACCGATGTGGTGTGGGATGGCACAGGTATCGCAATCATAATCCTATTATTGTGGTATGCAAAACACAGGGAACACGGCAAAATCAGACAGTGGATTTTATAGACTATTTAACAGGATACCTGACATGACCAAATCTGGAAAAATTGAAAAACCCAATATTCTCTTCATCCTCGCCGACGACATGGGCTGGGGTGACGTCAGCTATCACGGCTCACACATTCGCACACCCAACATTGACCGCCTCGCAGCCACGGGAATCGAACTCGACCAGCACTACGTCTGTCCCATGTGTACTCCCACCCGCACTTGCCTACTGACGGGCCGTCATCCCGGTCGCTTTGGACGCCACGCCACCGTTCCATCTAACGCCCCTGTACTGCCAGATGGATATGAAACACTCGCCTCCTCCTTCCGCAATGCGGGCTACGAAACCGGCCTCTTTGGAAAATGGCATTTGGGATCCTCCCCCGAATACGGCCCCAACCACTTTGGTTTCAATACAGCTTATGGGAGCCTTGCCGGTGGCGTTGACCCGTATAACCACCGCTACAAATCGGGACCATTCAGCGTCACCTGGCACCGCAATGGCGAACTCATTGAAGAACGCGGCCACGTCACCGACCTCATCGCTCGGGAAGCCACCCAGTGGATCGAAGCGCAAACAGCCCCCTGGTTTTGCTATGTTCCTTTCACCGCTGTTCACACCCCCATCAAAGCGCCGCAACACTGGATAGACCGCTATTCAGACCGGCGCTACGACCCCGACGACAACAAAGACCGCTCATTCAAAACCTATGCCGCGTACGCCAGCCAGATGGATCACGCCATCGGTCAACTCGTCGAGACCCTTGCCCGCACCTGCCAGCGCGAAAACACCATCATCATCTTCTCATCGGACAACGGTGCCATCCCTGCCGGTCCCCTTCACGACACGGACAAATACCCGGGCCGACACGAAGACATGCCGCGCCTGGGCAACAACTTGCCCCTGCGAGGTCAAAAATCTCAACTCTACGAAGGCGGCATCCGCACGCCATCCCTGATTAATTGGCCTTTTCATCTGCAACCCGGCAAATGCTTTCACCCCTTGCACATAACCGACTGGATGCCAACCCTGACCAATCTCATTGACTATACGCCCAACAGCGATCCCCAATGGGATGGCCAAGACATCTGGCCCCTGCTCACGGGCGACATCGCTATACCCGAAGAACGGTCTATCTTCTGGAATTTTAGAGGATCGTCCTTTGGCATGCGAACGGGCAATTGGAAATTGATCTACGAAGAAGGCCAAACCCCCGAAGAAACCGAACTTTTTCACATCGGTTCCGATCCTTACGAAACGGCAAATATAACATCTACACAACTCGACCGCGTGCATCGCATGCTCGAACAAATAGCCGGTGAGCGAAAACGCGACAACAGTTCAATAAAAAATTAAAAGGAGATCTTATGTCCTATCGCAACGTCCTCTTACTCATTGCCGACGATTGGAGCCCCATTGCCGGATGTTATGGCAATGACATCATCAAAATGCCCAGCGTAGATGCCCTTGCTGCGCGAGGCACCTTATTTAAGCACGCCTTTTGCACCACCCCATCGTGTGCAGCCAGCCGCGCCAACCTGCTCACCGGGCACTACAGCCACACGCACGGGCAATACGGTCACTCACACAGCATCCACAACTTCCACACACAACTCAACATGCCGTCAATTCCCAAAACCCTACAATCCGCTGGATTCACAACCGGCGTTGTCGGCAAACTCCATGTACAACCCGAATCTGTCTATCCCTGGAACTACGAAGCTGGCGGAGGGCGCAATGTGCGCGGTATTGCAGACAACATCTCAAAATTCTTTGAAACCATTGACAGCGACCAGCCATTCTATCTACACGTCGGTTATTCCGATCCCCACCGTGACTTCGGCAACAAACAAACCTATCCCGGCGTTCCCGAAGCCACATACTCACCCGACGAAGTCATCATCCCCGATTTTCTGCCCGACCATCCAGACGTACGACGAGAATTTGCCGAATACTACCAATCCGTCTCTCGCCTCGACACCGGCATTGGCATGGCCGTGCAAGCACTCCAAGACGCTGGCCGCGCCGATGACACCATGATCATTGTCATGAGCGATCACGGCATGCCCTTCCCCGGCGGCAAAGCCTCTTCTTTTGACACGGGCCATCACTGCCCGCTCATCATTGCGCGCCCAAACGCCGAAGCCGTTATCAGCGACGCCCTTGTCAACTGGAACAACATCGCCCCGACCGTCTTTGAATGGTGCGGCATTGAACCCCCTGAAGGCCTGCCCGAAAAATCTCTCGTCCCCATACTCGACGAGGCACATCCCGAGGGATTTGACGAAACCTTCTTTTCTCACACCTTTCACGAAGTCACCAACTACTATCCCTACCGAGTTTTACGCGGACGCAAATACAAATACGTGCGCAATCTCTATCCCGAAATCACCACCCCTTTGCCCAGTGACCTGTGGGCCTCGCCCACCTGGCAGGCCATTCGCAGAGAAAACTTGGAAATGGGCAAACGCCGCACGGAAAAATTTTTGCACCAGGATGCCGAAGCCCTCTTCGACATTGAAAACGATCCCATGGAATCCACCAACATCATCGACGATCCCGCAGTTCGGGACATCGCCGAATCCATGCGACAAAAAGTTCGCACCTTCCGCAAAGAAACCCGAGACCCCTGGTGTCTGGCGTCTTACCACGCGGGCGAACCCGGTATGGAACCTGTGGTAACGTAATCATTCCTTCTATACAACCAAACAAACCCCCGCCTGGTCATTCCGGGCGGGGATCTTGTTTTTTAATTAGAGATTGTGCAACAACTAAAAATTGTAAATCAGGCTCAGATCAATAAAACTATCGCGTCGCGTATCATAGTGGATATCCGCTCTATCAATACTGAGAAGATAAATCGCCTCTATATTCAGAGACAACCTGTCAGAGATGCGCCGGTCCAATTCGACAGATAGTGCGCGTGTAGAACGACCCGCATCCCCCAGAATACTCGCGACAATCTCAGTACTCTGAACATCGTTGAATGCAAGGCGCGTGGCAAAAAAGAAATCGTTCTCGAGCGTATTGGGCGAGCGACTCGGAGTCGCATTACGCCCCCGCCCATCATAATTCCATTCGCCGAGCAAACTGACATCAACAGCCGAACCAAACGCGGAATAAAACGTGTATTCTCCCCCAAAAACGGAAGCCACATAATCCTCTTCCATACCCAGCAGATTTCGGGCACCCGCACGCTGAATCGCTTCTACCTTGAACAACCAGGAACCGACAGTCAGTTGCGCATCCAGCCCAAACTGACGGATCTGATCGTATTGCTGAACCAATACCGGCGCCCCATTACTACTCACGCCCAGCATCAAAAAAGGCTCTCGACTGGTGCCGTTAAACACACTCAGGCCAACATCGAAAGCACCAAAACTCTGACTGTACCGTGCAGCGAAATCCAGATGCCACTCCTCCCCCTCGCTCTCATACTCAACTTGCTCATCTTCCACCACGAGCGGGAGGCGCAGGCGGCCGGATTCGCCCGGAAACGTGCGCACCCGGTGATACGGCAAAACAAAAAATTCCACTACTCCCCAATCGCTGGACCAGGTAATATTGACCATCGGCTGCCCCAGCTTAGCCTCTCCATTTGGATGTTCCACCAGATCGATCTGATTGACAATATCCACCAGATGTTGCGATTCCGTAACGCCCCAGAAAACCTGGTCAATACCCACGCGCAACTCCCATTCACCATCGCCGATCTCTCCGAATACCAGAAAATAGGCTTCTCGCAGATCGGCATGGGTGCGGCGTGGATCCGCGTTGTCGTAGCGAAAGAACGGCGATAGCGTGAAACTCCTACCCTCAGCGTCTGCGAGATAGAGGTTGGGCACAACAACAAAGCCGATGGCATGCGCCCCCTGACCGGAAAAGGCACCGGATTTGGGAAACCATCGGCTTTCGACATTCACGCGCCCGGAAAAATCGCGGTCAATCCCAATTTCGGCATGTGCGCCAACAGCAAAGACCAGAACCAAAATCCAGACAGCGCCGAAAGGTAAAATATGAAGAGCAGTACGGCGTAGCATCAACGCACCCGTTTCAGCCCAGTTTGTGTGAAATCGCGATCGTTGAGATCAGTCTGAAACTCAAAATCCGTCCAGGTCAGAACCGTACTTTTCCCGGTTAAATGATTGACCATCGTCATCTCACCAGCACGCCAATAACGCTCCAGATACTGCGCGTAATTTCCCAGAGTGAGTGTCTTCAGATGGGCATCCTTGCGGTCGTAATACGCCACTTTCCAGACGCGCAACTCATCCTTATCGCGCCAGACCACCTGCCGGCTGTAGCCCGATTTCTTATCTACGGGAAAGCGTTCTGTAACCGTGCATGTCAAATCGCCATATGCCTCGTCGCGCAGGTAACGATAGGTAAATTTCTCCACAGCCTGAGGGGTCAGGTCCTCATAAGCGAACTCACTCCCCATAAAAGAACCGGACTGATTCGACGAACTAATGCGCTTGACGCGCTTCAGAGCGGGCAAATAAAGCCATTGGTCGTCCGCGCTTTCCCTATGCGCGTGAATAAGCAACGCCGTTCCCTTGACATCGCGCGGCTGGTCAAATACAAATAGGCTCTTGTCGCCATCTTCGGAGACTTCGAGAACCTTTACTCGAAGTTGGCGCCGGCTCTCCTGCCCGTGTTTATTGCGCAACACCATGGTTTGCTGAGCCGTAAAATTGCCAAACCCCTTCTCGCGATCCTGGGCATCCTGTGCAATTTTCAACCCGGTTTCCTCAGGGGTGGCGTCGTCTGCATACACAGGCAGACACGCCGCCAAGATCTGACAAAGCGCGAAAAACAGGTATATTGGTCGTATTGGTATCATGAATTTCTCCGGTCAATAGCAATCAGTAGAGTTGGCAAAAGTAAAAAGTCGGCAACAAGCGCGAAGACAATCGTAACCGTGACCAAAAGGCCGAGTGCCCAACTCACCTCAAATCCCGATGTGGCAAACACCAGAAAGCCCACTGACAACACTGCGGTCGTCGTCCATAACGCATGGCCCACCGTGTTAAAAGTATAGCGCACGGCCTCGGGTGCGGGAAGGCCCTCGCGCCGGGCCTTCAGATATTTGCTCAAAAAATGAATCGTATCATCCACGACAATTCCAAAAACAACAGCGATCACCACCGAAGAGGCAATGCCCACATGACCGACGAGATAGCCCCACAGGCCGAAGCTCATAATCGCGGGGATAAAATTGGGCAACAAGCTGAGGAGACCGACCCGAACACTCTTGAAAATCCAGATTAAAATAAACGAAATAAGTGCCATCGCAGTGATCGTACCGCGCAACATGCTATTGATATTTCGCAGGGACAGATGGGCAAAAACAATGCTCAGACCCGATGCCTCGTGTGCAAAAGCGGGTGCATTGGTGCGGAGCCAGACCTGTGCGCGTTTATCGAGTTCACGCAGATCTCGCGACCACGCATTCTTAGTCACGACACTCAGGCGCGTAGCGGATTTGGCGACATCTATGCGGTCGTTGAGATCGCTGCCAAAAGGAAGCGAAAACTCGTAGAGCAACAGATACTGCGCCGCGAGGTCTGAATCTTCGGGCAAGCGATAAAAAGCTGGATCGTCGCCGTGCATATTTTTGTTGAGACGTTTCATAATATCCGAAAATGCCTGGACATGGGTCACTTCGGGTTGTTCCCGGTACCACTCGGAAAAAGCATCAACCTGGCGCAGATAATCCGGATCGGTAATACCCCCTTCGCGTCCTGCACTCAGCGAATATTCCAGCTTATCCAGACCTGTCAGATTATCGATAACATAATCCGTATCGCGCCGGAACTCGTAGCGATCATCAAAATACTGCGCCATATTATCGCTCAGCTCAATGCGGGGAACGCCGAGGATCAGAACAACGACAACCGCAGTGACGAACCAGAGCAAAAATTTGCGGCGGGCGATGACAAAGTCGGCAAAGCGGTCAAAAAAGACAGTCCCCTCGGACTGGGCAGAAGACGCACGCAATGGCAGAATCGAAAGCACTGCCGGCAATAGCGTCATAGTGTAAACAAGCGCGCATAATACACCAAATGCCACGTAATTGCCCAGGACGTGAAAAGGTGGCGAATCTGAGGCATTCAGACTGAGAAATCCAATCGCCGTCGTGACGGAAGTAATAAATACCGGATAGGCATTGATGCGGATCGACTCGACAATCGCCGCATTTCTGTCCAGACCGCGCCTCATCCCCAATAAAACACTCGTGACAACGTGGATCGAATCCGCGATGGCGATCACCATGACAATAATCGGCACACCGGCATTGGTGGGGCTGAACACCACGCCATTCCAGCCAGCGAATCCCATAGTCGTATTGATGACAAACACGAGCACGGCAACAATGGCCAAAGTGCTGAGAATCGAACGCAGGAGAATAATTGTGGCACCTACAATGATGAGAAACACAACAGGTGTCAGGGTCTCCATGTCGCTCTTCGTTACATCGGCAAAAGTCTGATTCATGACGACATCGCCGGTCATGTAATAATCGATATCCGGACGGCTCGTACGGGCTTGATTGAGGACCGAATTGAGATAATCGGTAATTTCGATTACTGCCTGGTCGTGATTTTCGGGCAGGATAAAATTAATAGCCACCCCGGCCGTGCGCCCATCATGAGACACCAGACGCCCGGCAATTTCGATTGCGTCCAGCGCGATCTTCTCGATACGCACCACATCGGCATCGCTCAGAGAAGATGCGTCGTCAACGAGCGGAGCGACAACCAAATCGTCCTCGAATGCTTCGCTATGGGTATAATTGGTAAGGGAATTGACGCGACTGGAATAAGGCGCGCGCCACGCGGCTTCGGTCAATTCTTCAACCGCGCCAAGTGCCTCGCGGGTAAACACCGAGCCATCTCGGGGCGCAACGGCAATCAGTGCCGCATTGGAGGCCGAATACGTATTCTCCAGAGCGTCGAAAGCGAGGAGTTGCGGATTGTCTTCGCCAAACAGAATGCGGTAATCGTTTGTGACAGTAATGAAGCGAACACCTGCCGCGATAGCCAGCATGACCAGCGTTGCGAGCGCAACGACCAACCATCGATAGCGCAAAATGACAGCGGTGTAGCGTTCTAATTGCAAAAGAAACACTCCTTCGACCATTTCGGATTAAGTGCGGCGACGCGTTCACCGAGCGAATGATTTCCCTCATTATATATTGGTGGATAAAGACCGTCATACCTCACCACGGCTTCGCCTCGTCTGCGTGTAGCTTGTCGGGTAATCGGTAACTGATTTTATGTTCTTCGAGCGTAGATACGTCGAGCAAGGCCATGAAGCTTTGGGTACGATGACCCGGTCTCCACCATAGCAGGACATCGAGGATCTCCTGGATTCTGCGCCTCAGCCGCAAATATACCAGTGTCCCAGGCCCAGATGTCCGACTTTTGGGGAACATGAGTTGATCGGCGAGTTCGTCTCCAATCAACGCTCGGGAAAGGCGGTACCCAAAACCAGATAGATTATCTCGCTCTTTCTCGTCTTTAATACCGATCACATAAGGAGCCGAGGCAATCACCGAGTTTGCCATAGCAATAGCTTCCAGACCGGGGGGCGGTTCGCAAATGTAACCCACGCGGTATATTTCACAGGCTTCGGTCTCATTGCTGAACAAGAGTGCCTCGGGCACACCCATCAGATGAGCGGTATAGCGCCATATCTGCATAAAACTGTCGCGTTCTTCATCGTTTAGACGTGCGCCAATTCGCGTGGCTGACCGCAACAGCATCCCGGAGAAATTACAGGACGCGAGCGCGATGTGGGCAGTACTGATCGGCATGCCGTGGGCTTCATAGTCCCACACCTCAGAAGCGAGAAGATGCCGCCTGACCTGTGCATGCACCAGCCGCAGACGGACAGACAGTTTCCAGCCCTCGCCATATCGCTCCAGGCCACCCGGCAACATAATCTCTAAGAGGTGAAGTATATTTTGCTTTAGCCGCCGCACCCCCTGATCGGTCAGCCTTCCTGTGGTGAAAAACGATTGGCTGATCAGCGTCGTGAAACCCTGTACAATAATATCCACGACAAACGAGGTAAGAAACAGATCTGAATAGGCCTGGAAGCCACGGCATCCGGGATATACTGACTCGGGATCAAACCACGCGGGCGGCGTCCCGACCTTCTCAAAAAACGCTCGTACTACCTGAGGCGCATCACGCAGTTTTTCCTCATCCAGGTCCATCCCAGCCCTGATGAATTCGCCCTGTTGCTTCTCGTCAATGTCGGCTAATCCATCGATCAGGGCATCGGCATCGGGATCGCCAATGAGCGTGTGCTGGATGTACGTTTTGGCGAGATCGGGATCGGTCAGAAGTGCTTTTTCATACCCGGGTTGATATGAAGAAGGTATCTGCACTCTATCACCTCATTTTAACCTAAATTATCGAGGTCAGGTAACGGGACACCTTGTTTAAGTCTTAAAAAAACTTCTTAAGATAAAAAGAATATTTGAACACCACCAATTTTTTGTCAAGTTTTATTTATTTTTTAACCTGAATTATGGTAGCAATTTCAAGTGATCGAGAATTTCTTCCTGTTCGGCTAAATCAAACTGATTCGAACCAATATACATATATCTAATAATGCCGAGTTTATCGACGATAAACGTCGCAGGGTGGGCAATACTGTTGCTGAGATAGTGATCCGGCAGACCGAGCCAGTTATATAACGAATAGCCGAGTTTGTCGATGAAAAATTCTGCCGGACGCAAAATGTTGTAAATGAGATTGTGAGCAATTGCCAGGCTGTACCAATGATAGACCCCATAGCTTTTGATGGCACTTCGATCTTCGTCCACCAGAAGCGGATAGGTGATACCACTCCGTTCGGCGTATTCGCGCAGTTTACAGAGTTGCTGTCCTGCTGCGACAGCAATAGATGTCGCATTGCGTTCGGTATAAGCATCTATATGTTCTTGCACTACCGCCAACTGACGACGACTTCTTTTTCACCAGGTCCCTCGAAAAAACGTCAGGATGACATGTTCTTTACCCCGATGCGATACGAGCGATACGTCTTGCCGCTGATGCGAAGGGAGAGTAAATAAGGGGGCGGTATCGCCTATGCTAAGAACTCTGTTTTTACGCGGCATGATGTACCTTTTATCTGCAACGAATAGTCTTTGAAGAATTTCAATTTCTGCACTTTGGCCTTTTCATCTCGCCAAATGCCCGCCCATCTCGCACACAATCTCAAACTCCTCCTTTGTCACCGGCTGAATTGATAATCGCTGCCCGCGCTGAACCACCTTCATGTCTTTGAGCAGGGGATTATTCTTGAGGTCTTGCAGGCTGACATAAGGCTCAAATGCTTTTGACCACTGCACATCAAAAGAAAACCAGCGCGGATCTTCTCCGGAAGCCTTCTCGTCGTAGTACTCATGCTGCGCATCGAATTGCGATGGATCGGGATATCCCGCACGCACAATATTGGCAATACCGGCAACACCGGGATTTTTACAATTCGACTGATAGAAAAGCGCCTGATCGCCTTTTTGCATTTCGTCGCGAATAAAATTGCGCGCCTGATAATTACGCACCCCCCGCCAGTACCCAATGCCACTGGGCCGATTGCTCAATTCTTCAAAAGAGCACACATCGTATTCGCACTTTACAAGCCAGTATTTTGGGTCCATAGCATCCTCGCAATTATTGTGCGGCTTCTTTCCATTTCTGATAATTTGGCGACAGACTCAGCGCGCCATCGGGCTGCGGCACGAGTTCTCCATTTTGCCCCCTCGGATCGCCCCGGTTTTCATTCACCTCTGCCAATCGCCTGCGCCACATCGCAATGCGCGTTTCATACGCCGGATCTTTGGACAACTCGCAGCATTCCAATGAATCGTCATCCAGATTAAAAAACTGTTCTTCTCCCGTGTGATGAAACCAGATATACTTCTCGTGCCCATCAGTCACATATTGCATGCCGTGTTCTCTCGTATAACACGACGTATGCTCGCCCTGCACAAACGCACGCCATCCCTCGTCATCCCCCCGCGCAATATCCAGAAGAGACCGCCCATCTACAGACGCTGGTATATCGACTCCGGCAGCATCGAGCAATGTGGGCATCACATCGCGCAACTCCACGGGATGATCGTACTTCACCCCTCGCGCCACATCCCGCCATGTATCGGGATACTTCACAATAAATGGAATGCGCGCAGACCCTTCGTATGCATACGTCTTCCGCCAGTGGTGATGGTCGCCCATCATATCGCCGTGATCAGATGTAAAAATAATCAGAGTATTGCGGTATGCTTGCGGATCCCGGTGGCGCAACTCGTACAGCACGCGCCCAATCTGGTGATCGATAAACGTGATATTGCCGTAATACCCCGCACGTCCCCTGTGCGTTTCGGCATCGGAACGGTGCGAACGCGGCGCATTGACATCTGCGATTTTTTTGTCGAACTCAGCAGCCCAGTCTCCCACAGCGGCTTTTGGGATATTATCATTGTCGATATACATATCCCAATACGCCTGGGGCGCATCATAAGGCGAATGGGGCCGCGCAAATGAAAGCCACATAAAAAATGGTTTGGTCGGATCTCGCTGCTGCAAAAATTTAATCCCCTCGCTCGCCGTCCAGTGCGTCGGATGCAAATGCTCGGGCAAATGGCTGGGCCGCGCCATCCATGAATTCCAATCGATACTGTGATCCCGGTATCCGTAAGCACCTTCTTTGTGCTGATCAAAAAACAAATGGTAATCACTGATAAAGTTTCCCATCCGCCGGCCACTTTCATCCAGCACCATGTGGTGAAAGCCATATAGCCTGCGCTGCGGGGCATGGTGCATCTTGCCCACAGCCTGCGTGTGATATCCCGCTGCTGCGAGTTCCCCCGGCAATGTCGCCGGATATTCCAGCGGATGGCTTCCCGTCATTGTCAACCGCCCGTGATTCCATTGATCCATCCCCGTGATAATCCCCGCGCGTGCAGGCGTACACGACGGCACCGACGTATATGCGTGGGGGAAATGCGCCCCCCGCTCGGCCATTTCATCGAGATACGGTGTCTCCAGCACCGGATGCCCATCACACCCGAGACAATCTCCGCGCTGTTGGTCTGTTGTAATCAACAACAAATTTGGTCTCTCTGACATATTTGTATCCTCTCACCTTTCCCACACCGATTTCAACAACCGCACCCAATTCCCCGACAACACCTTTTGAATATCCTCTTCTGAATATCCGCGCCGTTCAAAAATGGGCACCAGATTCTGCAAATCGGCAATTGTATTTAAATCTCGCGGCGACTGTTCCTGGCCATACCCACCATCGAGATCTGTCCCAATGCCAGAATGATTCACATTGCCAGCAAGCTGACACACATGATCGATGTGATTGACCACAGTCTCGAGCGTCGCCTTTGTCGTCTGCTCATAACACGGCACGCCCCGCTTCCACTCTGGATCGAGCATCCACACATCAAAAGCCGCGCCAATAACCCCGCCTCGTTCTACAATCGCGCGGATCATATCATCAGTCAACTGTCTCTGCCCCGGCGTCAGTGCCCGACAATTGTGATGGCTTGCAGCCACCGGCCCATCGTAATAATCGAGAACTTCCCAGAAAGCCTGATCAGTCGTATGTGTCATATCAACAATAATACCAGCGTCTTTGAGCGCGTCAAGCAATGGCCTGCCTCGATCCAGCAATCCCCCCTCTGTCCCTGTCCCGTGGCAATAGGAACTCACGCCATAATGTGAAATACTCACCATTTTCAAGCCCAGATCGCGCCATTCGGACACATGATCGGGATCGAGGATCGGATCGGCACTTTCCATCGCCAGCACCAACCCGATGGGGGTATCTGCCGCAGGCTGCGCCCACGCCGCAACGCATTCATCCAAATCCTCAACCGTATGAATCTGCCGAATAATCCCACGCCGTTCCATCGCCTTGTAAAAAGCGCAATGCCCTATCCCTACACCATAACACTGCGTCTGATCCCACATCCCCGTGCGCGTCCACCGATCATTGGTATCAATACGCGACATCACCGTGCCAAACACAATCCCGACCCGCCCTTTGTGCAACTCGGGAAACGTGGTCGTACACGATCCAAAACTGCGTCTGGTCGATTCCGAATCGTGTACCCGCACGGTTGCTGCAGGTTGCGTGAGATCGCGATTGACTTGAATGGCGCAAAAGGCAAGGTCTAAGTGGCTATCGACAATAAAGTAAGTATGATCGGCCATGTCATCCCCAAGCTGTATTAAAAAATCGAACCAAATTCCCATGCGCAAAACCCTTCACATCGTCTTCTCCATAGCCGTGATCGCGCATGATATTTAGAAAACGCTGCAAATCGTCAATCGTGTGATAATCTGTGGGCGAAAGCTCCAGCCCAAATCCACCATCCAGATCTGTGCCAAAAGCCACATGATCTGTACTGCCGGTCAGTTCGCAGATGTGATCAATGTGTTCGAGCACCGCCTTCATAGGTCGGGTTGCCGTGGTATAATGCGTACTCGGATCATCCCAATTCCATGCCGGAGACAACATCTGCTCGGCAAAAACCATCCCGATTACGCCCCCTCGGTCTGTAATCGCGCGGATCATATCGTCCGACAAATGCCGCTGCCCCGGCACCAAAGCGCGACAATTGCAATGGCTGGCATGCACTGGCCCCTTCCAATAATCGAGAATATGCCAGAAAGTGAGATCTGCAGCATGGGTCAGATCCAGCGCAATATCGGTCTCAGACAACGCGTCCATCAGCGCGTATGCCGGTGGATATAGCCCGCCCACCGTACCCGTACCGTGTCCATACGTATTGGCGCCAAAATGCGTCAAAGACACCGATCTCAAGCCGGCCTCATACCATTCGCCCACCTGATCGGGACCCAGAATCGGATCGGCACTTTCCATCGACAAAATAAGCCCCACAGGTGTATCGTCAGATGGATCCTCCCAGTCAGCAACACAGGCATTGAGATCTGCTACAGATTTAATAAACCGAATCTCTCCACATCGTTCCAGTGCCCGATAATACGCCAGATGAGATTGCCCCCGCGCATAAGCCACATCCTGTGTACGCACCGCATTGTGCGTATTGTCCTGTGGATTTTGCACGCGACACATAATGGTCGAAAGCATAATCCCCACGCGCCCTTTGCGCATCTCGGGCAAACAAACAGTTGGCGTAAACCGCTTGGGCTGTGGTCCCAAGCGTTTCTCCAGCGAATCCGGATGGGCCGACAATCCCCCCACCATACTGTCTTCTCGATCGCGCAACACATATACAGACTGCGTGAGATCCCGGCGATAAAACAGCGCATTAAACGCCATATCGAGATGACCATCAATAATCAAATATTCGCGCATATTCAATATCCCAATTCAAAGGTTTGTTCGCTCGTGGATAACGTAGCACGCAAATCGCTCAAGAGCAAGTACAAATAAAAACCCCATCCGATAAGGATGAGGTTTCTTGGTGTCATAAAAAAGACTGCGCTTGCCTTAAACAAATGGATTTCGACCCGCGACTTTATTTTGTCATATCTTCAATTTCGTCACGCACGCGCTTGCGCCACTCGCGGTCGGCATCGGATTCCCTCTTCTTTTGAATACGTCTCTGTCTATACGGCTTACTCACGGGCTTATCTTCAACCACTTCAATAAACGGGACATCTTTGCGATTGCGACGTTTCCAATATCGAACAAACACCCAACCCAGGTAAACCATTGCACCCATAAAAATCAACAACTGTGCGGTCATGTAAGCCTCCATTTGCGCGATTATTTCACTTCATAAAATATCACAAATAACAAGCCGCGTCAAGCGGTGAATTGCCTTAATTTGAGACATTTTTCAATCTGTAAATAGGAGCTTGTCTCACTCTGCAAATTCTCTTAACTTTTCTGTGTGTAACAGGCTTAAAACGCGCGAATCCAAAGGAACAATATATGCCCCCACTCCACTTAGCCAAAACTTGTGAACTCCACGTCCACCCCGGCGGATGCTTGACTGCCGAAGACCTCATAGAACTCGGCAAAGACCTTTACGAAGACATTGACTGGACGCCTTTTACAGACGCCTACGAAGAAGCTTATGGCATTCACCCCGATCCCATCGCGCTCTACCGCGATGCCATATCCAATCCAACCGTGGGACTTGCCAAATTTAAGGAACACTACATCTACACCGAAAAAGACGGGGGCGACTTTGGCCGGTTTAAAGCCAAATTTAACCTCATCACCAGCCTTTTGAGGCACCCGCCCAAAAGACAGGAACTCCTGATCAAGGCGTTTTTCAAAGCACATAACCGGCATCGCAAAGAAGGTATCACCTTTATCGAATACCGTTGCAGTGCCGGTGGTGAAATGCGAGCGTCATTCATCGACTTTCACCGCACAAATGCCCAAGTCCTCTCAAACGCATCGCAAAACAACACAACCGCGCGTTACATCATCACCCTGCGCCGCTCGACCGCGCAGCAAGACTACGAATGGGTGCAAGACCTCATAGATGAAAATCCCGAACTCATACCCACCATCGTCGGCATTGACTTTGCCGACATCGAAGAAGGCTATCCCCCCAAAGACAACCGAGAACTCTTCCAACGCGTACACAAAAACAACCAGCAACGCCCCGAACGCGCCCTCGAAATCACCTACCACGTAGGCGAAAGCTATTTTGACAAATCCCTCGAAAGCGCGATACGCTGGTGTCACGAAGCCGCCGAAATGGGTGTCAGGCGAGTGGGTCATGCCATAGCGCTCGGCCTCGACCCGGCAGTCGCGATTGCGCGCCGTCCAAATGCACACGTAGGAGAACGAGCAAGCGAACGCCTCGACCAGATCGCCTACGATCTCATGTACGCCCCAGAACTTTCGGCCTTCGATATCGAAGTGAACGCCAGCGCACTCCAAACCGAACGACAAACCCTGAAAAATCGAGCACCCGACGAAATAGTCGAGCGCCCATATAATCCCCAACGCCTCGAAGAAATCCGCAACCGCCAGCAATTTGTTCTAAACCGCCTCACAAAACTCGGCACAGTCATCGAAACGTGCCCCACCTCCAATCTCCGCATCGGCGGCGTGCCCGATCCCGCTCATCACCCCATCCACACATTCCTCAAATCAAATGTCAACCTCGTCATCGGCGCAGACGACCCCGGCATCTTCGACAGCCCACTCGCCAGTGAAATCGACTGGGCACTCACCCACACCAACTGGACACCCGAGGCCCTGGAAAAACGCCTCGGCGACCCCCGCCGGTTTCAACTGGGGACCCTGCGTCCTTCATGAAATCACATCACCTGCCCATAGAGATTGGAGAAACTCTTTCCAGGGCACAATGCGAATTGGGCCAACAACGCGTTCCGCCGTTTCATTGCAAACAACTATAGCTTTTCTGGGCGCGAATTCATCGATAAATGCACGCATAGGTTGAAGAACCCTGTTATCTACCCGACTTGTACCTTTGGCCTCAATTGCCACCTCGCCATTGCCCAGTACAAAATCAACCTCTAACCCCGACTTCGTGCGCCAAAAATGAACATCGTAATACAACGCACTATAAGAAGCGTGTGCCATCAATTCGGAAAAAATAAAATGCTCAAACGCTTTGCCAAAAATTATGCCCTGGGCATCCTCCAAATGCCGTTTTGCAAGTACACCAGCCACACCCACATCAAATAAATAAAACTTGGGCGCTCTGGAAATAACCTGCCTGCTTTGTCGTCTCTTAAAAGGTTCAACCATTTTGCCCAAAAGCGTATCGACGAGAATTTGATAATACTCTTTTACAGTCTTGGAACTCACGCCACACTCTCGGGCAATATTGGAAAAATTAGTCAACTCGCCGTGAGAGTATCCCATCGCATCAAAAAATCTGGAAAATGCCGGAATATTGCGCGTCAATCCCTCGTCAAAAACTTCTTCTTTTAAGTAATCTTGCACATAAGCATTTAGAGAACGGCGATATTGCGTGCTGGCAAAATGATCGGGAATCAGGCCGCGATTCAAAATCCTCAAGAGATCTATATCGCCGTCAGGCAACTCATCTGTCACCAATGGAAACATTTCATATCGCCAGGCGCGTCCACCGAGCAAATTGGCCCGTCCCCGCTTGAGTTTTCGCGCACTGGAACCACATAAAATAAAACGCAATCCCCTATTTTCTATCAGCCAATGCACCTCATCCAATAAAAGCGGTACGCGCTGCACCTCGTCCAGGATAATCGGATGTTCCAATAATGCTTCGGATTGGGCGAGAATTTGCTCGCGCAACATGACTGGCCGCCGGTTGAAATCCAGCATCAAATCCGTCTTCAGGAAATCATAGACCAGACTGTTGGGAAACACCTGCTTGAGATATGTGGATTTACCCGTTTTTCGCGGTCCCCACAAAAAAGCCGATTGTCGGTTGGGCAAATCAATTTTTAAACGCCGAGAATAGTGTACCATTTTGAACTTTCCTCCAAATTAGTTGAACTATTTTGGAATTTACTTCAAAATAGTTTAATGTCAAGACATAGATTATCTGTGTGCCAAGTGTCCGAAAAAGGACACCACTGTATCATTATCGGTTCACGCACTTGACATACTGTGTTTAAACCTGTATTTTCCGCGTCAAAGGAGAACACCGTGTTTGAACCCAGTATGAAAACATTTTACGACACCCATGGCTACCTCATCGTAAAAAACCTCTTTAAAAAAGAAGAACTCGCCGACGTTATTCATCGCACCGACGAGATTGTAGCCGACCCGGATCGAGCACCTGAGGGCGTCTCAATTGGCCTTGAAGGCAATACCGTAACAGACAAATCAAATCCAGAAGCGCGAAATCAAAGTGTGCGCGTTCTCGCATTTGTCGTACGCTTTGACCCCGCCTATCATCCCATTGCCAAACATCCCAAATTACTCGCACTCGTGCGCGGCCTGATCGGACCGTGCATTCGCGTTTTTCGCGACCAGATGCTGCTCAAACCACCGGGCGGTCAGGCAAAACCAGCGCACCAGGACCAGAGCTATTTTCGCGTACAACCCATCAACGGCCTCGTCACAGCCTGGATTGCCTTAGACGAGGCCACAGATACCAATGGCTGTATGCGTTATGTACCCGGCTCACACAGACACGGCATCTTCGACATCACCCATGACCCGGACCGCCCCGTGCATCACGTACCCGATACGAGAAATATCGACCTTCCCGAATCCGTCGCCTGTCCCGTGCCCACAGGATCTGTCATATTTCATCACGGCTGCACCCTGCACCACAGCGAAATCAATCACACAAACACATGGCGCAAAGCGCTCATCCTCCACTATGCCACAAACGATTCTCGATCCGAACGCGAACAACTCAACAACGAAATCTCTCTTGAAATTGATTGAATAAAAGTTGCGTTTCGCCTTTTTAATTTGGCACGCATTGTATATCTTTGTAAGAGAAACATTTTTCCCACATCCTCACCTGGAGACCACCATGCGCCCGATTTGCCTCATCCTCCTGCTCCTGTTCACAACCCCGATTTATGCAAACGAGCATTACCGTGCAGCCGTAGATTCCATTCCCTCAAAAATTCCCGACCGCATTGTACTCAACTGGTCGGGAGACCCCACCACCACAGCATCAATCACATGGCGCACCAATACGAGCATCGCACAAGCCGAAGGTCAGATCGCAGAAGCCAAAGCCTCGGCCAATTTTACGACATGGGCCAAAAGCGAAACAGCGCGCACTGAAAAATGGGAACACGATGGAAATACTGCCCATTTCCATTCGGTCACATTCAAGGACCTCAAGCCCAACA
Organism: Candidatus Latescibacterota bacterium; assembly: GCA_965205975.1. GTDB lineage: Bacteria > Latescibacterota > UBA2968 > UBA2968 > UBA2968 > VXRD01. The sequence goes on along the minus strand of OZ242195.1, from coordinate 384,042 downwards.
CCCTCTATGCCTATCGTGTGGGCAGCGACAAAATCTGGAGTTCCTGGTATCAATTTCGCACAGCCTCTGCCGAACCGGATGATTTCACCTTCATCTACTTTGGCGATGCCCAAAACAACCTGCTCGCTCTTTGGGCACGCACCATACGAACCGCTGTGCTCGACGCGCCCCATGCCGACTTTATCCTCCACGCAGGCGACCTCGTCAATCGTGCCAACAGGGATAGTGAATGGGAGGAATGGTTTGAATCTGGCGACTGGATCCATGCAAAAATCCCCAGCATATCTACGCCGGGGAATCACGAATACTATAAAAATGGGGTCACACGCCGTCTATCTGTTCTATGGCGTCCGCATTTCACCCTGCCCGAAAATGGCCCCAAAGGCTTTGAGGAAACCACCTATTACACAGACTACCAGGGTGCGCGCATCATCTCCCTCAATTCCAATGAAGGTCGTGAAGAACAGGCACACTGGCTGGAACAAGTGCTCAAAAACAATCCCAATAAATGGACCTTTGTCACATTCCATCACCCCGTCTATTCGGCATCTGATGGCCGCGACAACAAAGACCTGCGCGAAGCATGGAAACCCATCTTTGACAAATACGCCGTTGATCTGGTGCTCCAGGGTCACGATCACACGTATGCCAGAGGGAATAACATCGGCAGCGGCGTAACCGTGCGCGACTCAACCAAAGGCACCGTGTACGTCGTATCGGTCAGCGGTCCCAAACAATACAAACTCAGAAAAGACCGCTGGATGACGCGCGGTGGGGAAAACACACAACTTTATCAGGTCATCACAGTCTCAGACGACACTCTGCACTACCGCGCAATGACCGTTGTGGGTGAACTCTACGATGCCTTTGATCTGGTAAAACAAATGGGCAAACCCAACAAACTCATCGATCGCGCCCCTCAATCTCCCGAACGCCGATGGGAAAATACCCTTGAAAAGAAAAACGAAGACGACAAAGTTTATTAATCAACGGTTGCATCTCGCGCTATATCCACTTCACGCCCCTCCTCCTCACTGCGATAAATCCCATCCAAAATCGCCATCACCTGAAGCGACTGCTCAGCCGGCACTGGCGACGGTTTGCCCTCTGTAATCGCCCTGGCAAACGTCATGCATTCCAGCGCGTGCGCTCTGGCAATATCGCCCGTATCTTGCAATGCGTATTTGTGATGTTGCTGCGTTTTGGAATCCGAATAATAAATCTCACAACTCGGCAAATGCGCCCCACCCTTCGTGCCGTAAAGCCATATCTGCCGTTCTGACGGGGGACCTTGATATAACATCCAACTCGTCTCCAGAATAAGCGAAGCCCCATTTTCAAACCGCACAAAAGCCGCTGCAAAATCCTCCACATCAAATTCTTTGGGAATCGCACCACCGCTGCGCCCCATCGTACTGAACGCACCTTCCTGATGTGCCAACTCCGCCTTCGCCACACCTGTTACAGCTACGGGATTGGGATTGCCCATCAACCACAAAGTCAAATCCAAAACGTGAACACCAATATCGATACACGGCCCGCCACCACTGTGCTTTTTCATAATAAAACCCGGTCGCGCGGGCACCCCTGACCGCCGCAACATCCAGCATCGCGCGTGATACACATTTCCCAAAACCCCGGTATCCAATTCTCGCTTCATCGCCAGAGATGACCCCGCAAACCGCGACGACTGCGCGCACATCAACAACTTACCCGACCGGTCGCGTGCAGCAATCATATTTTTCACCAACTGGGGGCTGGGCGCCAGTGGCTTTTCACAAATCACGTGTTTGCCCGCATCCAGCGCACCGATGGATAAAGGCGCGTGATAATTGTTTGGTGTACAAACATCTACAATATCGATCTCTGGATCGGCAAACAAATCTTCAGGATTCACATACAGCTTTTTCACACCGTATTGTTCACCCCAATTCTTCAATACTTCTTCGCTAATATCGCTTCCGGCCACCAATTCGGCATGTTCTGAAGCCTGCCAACCCGGAATATGCGTCCGCGCAATACCTCCCACTCCGACAATACCCACCTTCAATTTATCTGCCATTTTGCCTCCTCAGTTAAGTTAACGATCACCCCAACATTACAACGCCAGTAAATCTTGACCACATAAATAACACAACGTCTTTCACCTTGTCAACGCAGACCTCTTTCGCTATCGGCGCGATTAACCTATTTACAACCGCTTGACGCCCTGTTCAGACCAACGTACATTGCCTATTCCTGCACAACACCATCTTTCACCTTGTAATAACAGATATTGCCATGACCATACACGACCTCGACACACCTGCACTCACCATCGACCTCGACATCCTCGAAAAAAATATTCGAGAAACGCAAGAAGCGTGCGACAAATGCGACATTCCCCTGCGCGTACACACCAAAACCCACAAAATCCCCGAAATCGCCAAAATGCAACTCGCTGCGGGGGCCACTGGCATTGTCTGCCAAAAAGTGGGCGAAGCCGAAGCCATGGTCAAAGCGGGCATTCCCGACATCCTAATCCCCTATAACATCGTCGGACCCATCAAAGTCAAACGCCTCGCCGAACTGTGTAAACGCGCCACCATGACCGTTGCTGTCGATTCGGAAATCACCGCGCGTGGTCTATCCGATGGCGCAACAGAAAACAACGCCACCATCAACATCCTCATCGAATGCGACACCGGTGGCAATCGCTGCGGCGTACAATCGCCCAAAGCCGCGCTTGAACTCGCGCAAAAAGTTACAAACATGCCCGGCCTTCAGTTCCAGGGCGTCATGACCTATCCCAGTCACGAACGCGCCAAAGCCTTCATCGACCAAACGCGCGACCTGCTCCAAAGCGCGGGCATCGCACTCAACACCATCAGCGGAGGTGGCACGGGCACTGCCGAAGTCTCCAAAGCCATCGGCTGCACTGAAACCCGCATTGGATCCTATGTCTTTGAAGGCCTGCGCCGCATCAACCGCGAAAACAACCCACCTAACCCCATCACCTGTGCCGAACGCATGATAGTCACCATCGTCAGCACACCCACACCCGACCGCGTCATCATCGATGGCGGGCAAAAAACATTCACCAGTTATGCCCCCACACCTTATGGATACATCGTTGAACACCCCAATGCCAAAATCTACGGCATGTCCGTCGAACACGGTCACATCGATATCTCAGAATGCAATCACACCTTCACCGTAGGCGACCGCCTCTCTGTCATCCCCCTGCACCAGGGCATGACCACCAACCTCCACGACGAAGTCTATGCCGTGCGAAATGGCAATGTAGAACACGTATGGAAAGTTGTCGGGCGCGGTAAAGTGCGATAAAAAACATATAGGGAAAAACCATGTCTGAACAACCAAATAAATTATCCAGACGCAAAGCAATCGCTGGCATTGGTATCAGTGGCATTGTCCTCACACAGCACGCATTGTCTCAGGAGACCACCGTGAACACAACAAATAGTGCAACCATAACGCGCTACCCCACCGTACAAGCTATGAAATCCTCGCCCGAAATCCGCGAAGGCGAATGGGTAGAAACCGCGGGTTTTTACATCCCTGGCGATGGTGGCGCAGCCCTGTATCACATCGAAAAAATGGATGCAAATATCCTGCCAAACGATGCCGACATAATCGCACTGGACAATGGATCAGTCGCCATTTTACACGAAAACAAAGCCGTGAACTACAAAATGTTTGGGGCGATTGGCGACGGTAAAAACGACGATGGCGTACAAATAACCCTGGCGCATAAATACGCCAATGCGCGCAAAGTCCCAATTGTGAATTTAAGCGGCGAATACTGGATCGCGCAAACCAATGACATACCCATCAAAACCAACGTCTCATGGGGACAAACAATTTTTCACATCGATGAACAGTACAACAGCCAAAGGGAGCCACGCTTTGAAATTCTCAACGATCACCCGTCAAAAAAACTCACGCGAGACGAAACCATCAAAGCGGCTTTATTGGAAAAATTAAAACCCGGCGTGCAACTCATTCCCGAACTGTCGCAATATGCGGGACATCTTATCATCGCCGAAGATGACGATGACCGCATTGGTATCCGGGCAGGTAATTATTCAAAGGCGGGATGGGGGCGCGAAGAATTGTTCTACATCGAAGAAGAGGGCCGCATCATTGGCGACATTGCCTGGGAATTCAAAAACTTCACCGACATCACCGCCATACCCTGCAATGACAATTACCTCATCGTCGAAGGCGGCGGATTTTACTTTTCTGGCGACAGTGGCAGCGGTAGCTCCTGGAGGTATCACCACCACGGCATCTCTATAAAACGCAGCCGCACCATCATCCGCGAACAATGGATGGGCCTGGAAAAAGGGAACCGAGATATCTCCATGCATCCCCGTCGCGGCTTTTACGTATTCAGCGGTGTTTACGACGTCACACTGGAAAATATCCGCGCAATGCCCTGGGAGAAAAATCGCGAAGAAGAAGGCAAAGTCCTCGGCGCGGGCACCTATGGTATTGGGGGCGCGCGGATGCTCAATTGCACCTTTCGCAACATCACAGCAGAAGGTGGCTGGGTAGCCTGGGGCGTTTTTGGCACCAACCTCAACAAAAACTTCCGCTTTGAAAACTGTCGTCTCAACCGCATCGATGTGCATTTTCACTGCTGGAACCTCTACATCAGCAATTGCACCATTGGCTTCAAAGGCATCGCGCTTACAGGCGGCGGTGAATTGGTAATCGAAAACACCACGCGCCACGGCAACCAATTCGTCAATTTCCGGCGTGACTATGGAGCCAAATGGGACGGGCACATACGCATCCGCGGCTGCCGGTTAATGCCCAGTAGCAATGGCCGCGTTTCTGTCCTATCCTATCATCCGTCCGATTTCGATTACCAGTATCCCATAGGATTTGCACGCACGGTCACAATCGAAGACCTGCTCATCGATTACAGTGCTGCACCTGCATCAACTGCACCGTGCTGGCTGATGGACACTGTCCCCTTTTCCAAAACCAAAAACAATACCCGCCTCTTCTTTCCCCATCGCATTGAATTTCGAAACATCACCGTCGAAGGCCGAAAGCAAGGCGTTCGCCTCATCCGCATACCCAATCCACACCACTACGACCTGCGCCGCAATGGCGGCTATGATGACACGCAACTCCACGCCAACAGCACCCTCATCTGCGACAATGTCCAACTCGAAAAATTCATCCAGGAAATTGCCGACGATGACGAACAGGTACATATCCTGATCGGTGGAGAATCAACGACCGACTATACCGATGCACTCGCCCTCTATCCCAAAATGCGATTTATCGACTGTGAAAATATTAGCGCATATCTGGGCAACTGCATTGCCAGCGCGACTTTTGAACGGTGTAGTCTGAACACCATAGCCGCACCCAATTTGCGGGGCGAACTCGTATTTACCGAGTGCCGTCTCCAACCCGACGTAAAAAAAATACCAGAGCAATTTTACATTGTCCAAAGCACACTGGGCACGCGCTTCACCAACTGCACCCTTCACACGCCCATCGTCAACGGCACAATGAACCCGGACCTGATGAACCGCCTGGGCTTCATAAAAATCAACGAATCTGTACAACACTACCATCTCAACACAGCACTTGGGAATGATGTCATAAATCATCTCAAAAACTCGGGAACCACACTCACACCAGAATTTATCGCCAAACTAAAACTGCACCACGATTTGGAATCATAGCTTCATTCCAATTTTTCAAAAGGAGTACTCCGCCGTGAGAGACGTACGCTGGGAGCACCTGGTCAATGACGAAATAGAGTGGCTCGGCAACAAAGTTAGAGAACTGCTCGCCGCGTATGAATCGGAAAAACCCACGCAACAACTACGCACCTTTGACCAGGTCGAACACATCTGGGAAACCGTTATCCGCCCCGAACTACCCAACTTCCGCACGATGCAAACAGCCTGGTCAGACGACGCCACGCTTCCAGAAGACTCTGTCTGGTACGCCAACTGGAAAGTGCCAGACCGCAAATTTTAATTTTTAACATAAAATTGTATATATTAGCACAACAACATCGTCCAATACGCCGCACATAGCGTATGTGTCCCATTTTTTAAGGAGGTACAGTATGAAGCAACTGATTATGTTTTTTGCTCTGTTCTTTCTGGCCCACTCAACCCTATCTGCTGTCGAATTAAAAGGCAAAGTACGCGATGCCGAAACCGGTGAAGCCCTGCCGGGCGCAAACGTGTATTTAGATGGTGTTGGGCGAGGAACTACTGCTGACCTCGATGGACAATTTGAGATCAGCAGAGTCGGCGAGGGCAGCTATACACTCGTCATAAGTTTTGTAGGATACAAAGAATATCGCAACGCCATTGTTGTAAAAGCGGATGCTGCCGAGTTAATTGTAGAACTCATGCCCGAAGCATTTCGGGGCAAAGAAGTCACCGTCGTTGCCGACCGCGCCAAACTGCGCGAAACACCCGTTGCCTTCTCAGACGTTCCAAAAGCCGATATGGAGCGCAAACTCGGCTCGCGCGATCTCCCGATGATTTTGAATGATACGCCAGGTGTTTATGCAACCGAGCAAGGTGGAGGCCCTGGCGATTCTCGTATCAATGTGAGGGGATTTGACCAGCGCAACGTCGCCGTCATGATCAATGGTGTGCCAGTCAACGATATGGAAAACGGCTGGGTCTATTGGTCCAACTGGGATGGCCTGAGCGATGTCACATCATCAATTCAGGTACAGCGCGGATTGGGCGCCTCAAATCTGGCAATAGCCTCAGTGGGTGGCACCATGAACATTGTCACCGACATCGCCCGTCAACAGCGCGGATTCAAAATCAAACAGGAGGCGGGAAACAACGCCTTTTATAAAACCACAGTCAATTTTTCATCGGGTTTGATGAACGGCAAAACCGCTTTCACCCTGGGCCTCACGCGCAAAACTGGCGATGGCCTGCCCGATCAAGCATGGACATCGGCGTGGTCCTATTTCGGCGCACTGAGCTTTTTAGCATCCGAGACACACAAAATTGATCTGTTTGTCGTAGGCGCGCCACAACGTCACGGACACCGCCTCTACAAGCAATCTATCGCAACCTTTGATGCCGATTACGCCCGATCTCTGGGCATTGATGTTTCGGAGGCTATAAACTACGGCATTGATTACAACCCCAACTGGGGACGCTCGCCATTTTCATCGTATCAGGAGTACTACAACGGTCAGGTACACGACGCGCGCGATAGCAAAATCATCATGGAACGCGAGAATTTTTACCACAAACCCCAGGTCAATTTGAACTGGTACTGGACTCCTAACGAGCAATTTATCCTGTCCAACGTATTTTATTTTTCGCGCGGCAAAGGCGGTGGCACAGGGCGTTTGGGTACCAACCCGAGGGCACTACCCGATGGCAGCATCAACTGGCAACGCGTTGCCGATGAATTAAACACCCAAACAGCATCGGAAGCCCATCCCGACCTCGTGGGTACAGGCGAAGTGAGCAGCGGTGAAATTGCGGCAAGAACCGTCATCCGAAACTCGGTCAACCAACACTTCTGGTATGGTTATTTGAGCACGGCCGAATACCGCTTAAGCAACATCTATACGCTGGCCTTTGGTATAGATTTGCGCTATTACAGAGGGCAACACTGGCGCGAAGTACGCAATCTGCTCGGTGCCGATTATTACGTCTTCCCCTGGGACAACAATGCCACGACCTCCGTCAAGCGACTGGGTGACAAAGTCTCATACCACAACGATGGTCTTACGCGCTGGGGTGGCGGTTTTGCACAACTCGAAGGCCGGTTTAACAACTTTACGGCATTTCTGAGCACATCTGCGTCCATAACCGGTTATAAACGCATCGACTATTTCCGCACAAAGGTCAACGGCGACTGGGATCAGACAGACTGGGAAAACTTCAAAGGCTACACCGCAAAAGTGGGCGGCAACTACAATGCAACCCCCGCAGTAAATATATATGCCAACATCGGCTGGCTTTCAACAGCACCCAAATTCGACTCCGTTTATCACTACGACAACAGCCTCTACGATCCCACATTCAATGAAAAAGTAGCCTCCTTTGAACTGGGCACCGGTTATTTCAAACGCGGCGTAGTGACAGCAAACACAAATTTCTATTACACCAGATGGATAGACCGTTCGTGGCCCAAGAGCATTTACAGCGAAAAACTCGACCAGAGCTTTCGGTTTTTGCTAAACGGCATTGACGCGCGGCACACAGGTATAGAGTTCGACCTGAAAGCGCGCCCCCATTCCATGCTGGAAGTACGCGGCATGTTATCGCTGGGCAATTGGGAATGGCTCAACGATGCCAATGTCACATTTTCACCGGAAGAAGACCCATCTGTTATCGGCAATTTTCAAGTCTATGCCAAAGGTCTAAAAGTGGGTGACTCGGCGCAAAAAACCCTTGCGCTAAGCGGTACAGTATTTCCCAAACGCGGCCTCTACGCCTCGCTGAATCTGCGGCGTTTTATGGATCACTACGCCAAATTCGATCCCGCCAATCGAACAGATGCCAGCGACCGAGAACAGTCCTGGCAACTCCCAAATTACAACCTGGTAAACCTGCATGCGGGCTACACCCTGCCCGGCGATACATTTGGAAATGGCAAAGTAAAACTGCAATTACACGTCTTCAATTTATTTGACGAACGCTACGTGTCCGATGCAGATGACGGCAACAATCACGACGCAGCGAGTGCCCGCGTATTCCTCGGCCTATCGCGCCGCTGGAATATTTCGCTATCGTACGATTATTAGCAGCCAGCAATTCTAACCTACAGGAGACCACCGTGAGCGATCCCATCCGCGGTATCTTGCCCGTATTACAAACACCTGTTGCCGAATCCGGTGACTTCGACATCGAAAGCCTGGAGCGGCAAATCGACTTCTGCATCGCCGCAGGTGCAGGTGGCCTGGTTTTTCCCGTGCTCGGGGGTGAATTTCAATATCTCTCCGACCGAGAGCGACAAACCCTGGTCGAAATCGTCGTCAAAAAAACCGACAAACGCACGCCCGTCATCACCGGTGTGGCCGGTACCAATATCTCCACAGCCACCGAACACGCCGCCCATGCCGGACGCGCAGGTGCCGATGCCGTCATCGCCATGCCCCCCTATATGGGCAGCGGAGGACCCGACGAAAACCTCCGCTACTTCGAGGCCATTTCCAGCGCGGGACAATTGCCCATTTTCATCCAGAACGCAGGTACTGGCATGCAACCTCCCGCACTCGTTCGCCTGCTCACCGAAGTCGAGCACCTCATCTACGTCAAAGAAGAAGCCAACCCCAGCGCACATCACATCAGTGCCATCGTCGCCGAAGCCGGTGACCACTGTCAGGGCGTTTTTGGCGGGGCGTGGTGCCGCTGGATGATCTCAGAAATGCGACGAGGCGCCAGTGGCTTTATGCCCGGCGCCCCGGTTGTCGATATTCACGTTGATATCTGGGATGCTTTTCAATCAGGCGATGAAGACAGAGCACGCGATCTCTTCGATCAACTCCTTCCACTCACCAACCTGATCCAGATCCTCGGTCTCCGTCTGGTCAAAGAAGTACTCATTCGCCGAGGCATCTTCAAAACGAGCGGCATGCGCGCGCCCGGCAGCACACAATTGGACGACGACGACCACCGCGAACTCGACGCCATTCTCGCAAAACTTCACCCTCTATTCCGCACGAGGGTATTGTGCTGATTTTAGTTGAAATATTAGAGGCTCCAATGTAAATGGGAGACAGCAGATTCAACTGTGAAAATGTGCAGATTGATTGGCGACATAAAATTTGAAAAGGGGGTTCTCTCATGGCTAGAAGAAGAAGTTCTTATTCTCGTAGGAATAGATGTAGATTTACATTTGATCAAAAAAAAGCACAAGTTCGGAGACTTCGTTACTGTGCGCTTTCTCATCCCTTACCGATAGACGATGATTGGCCTAATAGGGATGCTTTAGCCGACAAATGTAAAATTACAATATATGGATTTAAAGATCCACCAAAAGATCATATAGTAGAAGTAGAAGTTGATCGTCGGTCAAGATTTTCTCCTTTTCATATTCATCGTTATTTAGTTAAGAAATTTCCTTCTCGTAACGAAGCGTTAGAGTTCGCTGAGTCTATCCAAGAACCTGTTAGTTATAATGATCTTATTGATAATGGTTTTCATGAGGTGCATCCCGAAAATTGACCCGGTATAAAGGCTGTGACATTAGGGCTATCAGCGTGGTATTTTCTCACCTAACAGGAGGAGATACCATGTCGAAGAAAACCAAGAAGTCCTATTCCGCTAAACTCAAATTATAGGTCGTGTTAGAAGCACTGACTTCGGACAAAGAGCATGCAGAAATCGCTCGTGTTTACGCTGTGCATCCGGTGAGTCTGTCCAAGCATGTGCTGAAATGATTTTATTCAGTATGGAAGCGTCAGTTTATAGACAGTGGTGCAGTTCTCTGGGGCTTGGATTGTTTAAGGGGAGCCATTCTACATCAATTCTCGAAATTTCTTTTCATTAATTCCCGCCTGTCTCAGCATTTCATAAAATAGCCACCGCGGAATATCTCGTCCATGTTTGTGGCTAATGCGAACGCGCAAAATCGTTCCGTTTACGAGCACTTTGCGCCAAGTCTCGTGTTTCCGAGATCGAATTTTTGCGAATCCCAAAACGCGCAACACTTTGCGAAATTGATCAAACCTGTACACGGCCATGGTGAATTTCAATTAGCATGCGAATATCCCAGACATCTTTACATGCAGCAATCGCCTGGATATAAGGCAAATGGTGGGCGCGATTGGGACTGTTTTCATAAATTTCTAAGTCCTCTAAATATTCCTCAGCATAATCCTGCATGGATTCCAGCATATCTTCCAGCGCTTCATCAGGCGTTGCCATTTCAGTCACCAAATCCAATTCGGGGCAGAAAGCGCATACCATCGCATCATCTCGAGCGAGAATTATCGTCAATCGTTTTTCAAAAAATGAAATTTTCGGCGGCAAAAGCGATTGTTCATTGTTCATTATTTTGCTCCCTTTCCTAATTTTTAATTTAACGGCGCAGGGATTCTGCAAAGCGTTGTACCATTTCCCGGCGGAGGCGGAGAATGGCGTTGTCTTCGTCCAATTCGACATCGGATTGGTGTATGGGTTGTCCCGCTGCGATTTTGTGTTTTAGCTTGAGATTGTGAGCCAGGCCGATGGGCAGGGTGTTGGATGTACGAGCTTGGCCAGCCGGCATGAGCTTGCCGTACACGCGGTAGCCACCTTCGCCGTCCAGGACTTCTCCCTCGGAGAGATCGCGTTTTGCAATGGCGACAACGTCTGCATTAAAAACAACGGGCGCGCCGCTGGCTTCGCCGCGCAAGCCAGCGCGCAAGACGCTGGTGGTGAGTTCCATGCCAACCAGGTGGTAGGGGCGGTAGATGGCCGTGTAACGTCCAGTGGAATCAGTGGGAAGGCCGTATTCGGAGAAGCAGCGGCGGATGTAGTCGCCGGGAGCTTCGATTGTGATGTAAACACCCCAGCGCAGATCCCGATCTACAGGGTTCCATCTGGTTGCAGGCTGGAGACGACTTCGACGGTTCCTTTGTGGGAAAGTTGCCCCCCGTCGCTATGAGGCCGGCAAATATCGGGTAGATGGTCAATGCCGCAGGGTGGGAATTTCAGGCCTTCGGGCTGAGGATTCAGGCCAGTGGCATTTGAGACAGCGGCCATTTCAATGGCGGATTTTGTCCCGTCCAAAAAGGAGTTGAACATACGGGGATTCAGACCGCCTTTTGCAGCGGTTTTAGCATCGAAACCGTAGTGCTCCCAGACAGTATCAGGAGTGGATGTGTGGTACGCGGGCCGGTATTTGGTGCCCTTGCCAGCGCAGACAATGTCGAAGCCATTGGTCTGTGCCCATTCAACCAGTTCACAGATCAAAGCCGGTTGGTCGCCATAGGCGAGGGTGTACACGAGGCCAGCAGATGCTGCACGTTGAGCCAGAATGGGACCGACCAGGACGTCTGCTTCGACATTGACCATGACCAGGTGGCGCCCGTGTTCGATGGCTTGAAGGGCGTGGTGGATGCCTGCGAGAGGATTGCCAGTGGCTTCGACCAGAACGTCCAGACCGTCCGCCCGGATGAGGGCATCGCCGTCATCGGTGAGATGGTGGCGCCGGTTTTGAGGGCGTGATCGCAGTGGGATTGCGGCAAATTGTTCGGGCGGCCACTCAGCACGCCTGAGGGCTTCACGCGCCCGGTGCAGGGATAGATCGGCCACACCCAGGACGTGCAGACCCGCAACGCGGCGAGCCTGAGCCAGGAACATGGTGCCGAATTTTCCAGCGCCGATGAGGCCCACGCGAAGAGGATTTTTAGACTCGGCGCGGGCGGTTAGCAGGTGTAGGAGTTGACCGTTGGCCAAAGAATTCCTCGCAAGAAAAAATTATGAGAGGCTCAATCAGGCATTTTCAAAGCAATCTGCCATGTCGTTGAGAAAATGATCCAGATCTACTTTGCGATACTGTTCGACGTAACGATGATCGGTCTGTGGGTTTTCGAGAACCTGTCGCCGAAGAGAGTGTTGTATTGATAGACCATCTATGTCGGACAGTCTATTGAGGCTCGTCTGAAGGAGATCCTGCACGTTTTGTGCGGTATGGATTTCGATATTGGGTTCGGAGGTGTTGTAATAATAGACAGCTTTCAGGTGGGTACGGAGCATTTTGACCGCATAAGCAGGTAGAGATTTTTCTTCGCGATTTGGGCGGAAGTCTTCGGGCCAGAATAGGCGGTTGATCTGGAGATCAAACGCTTTCTTGAGCATGCCGGAAACGCTGCCGTGGGTGGAAATCCATTTTGAGTCGGGCCAGACATCTAAGTTGCCCCAGGGACCGCCCAGCGTATTTTTCTCAAGTGGCAGGCGTCCGCATCCCGAGTTGACGCCTTCTCGGGTGATGTCCAGGATGGCAAAGTGCTGGGGATAGATAAAAAAATCCTCCGTGCGTGCGCGCCAGATATCGTAAAAGGCGGTGGTCAGTGCCAGAAGTGCATATCCGGCGTGCAGTATGCCGTCTTCAAGATGGGGAGAGATGACACCCATGCGGTCCAATTCGTGGTAGTCCGGACAGAAGGTCTCAAAATCGACGCAAGTGAGGCCGTTTTCGCCAGATTGCCAGTATTCAAAATCCTGAGAGATTAAGAGGGTGCTGGTGTGCATAAGAAAAGACCTGATAGAAAGTTTACGTCACAAGGAACCACATCTCACACCTCGATAGGCCTCGTAATATCCACGCCGGGCAGCATTTTGCGCAAGAGTGATTTCAAGTGGTCGGCAGTGGTTGGGTCGATATTTGCGCCGGGATGGCGCACGTAGCTGCTGGCGATAAGGCCGCGCAGGCGGAAAATCTCTTTGCGGATGGCCACCCCGGGCTGCTGTTCGTACACAATGAGCGGCAGGTATCGGTGATAGATGTCGTTTACGGTGTCAAAGTCTTTATTTTCAGCGCTCCGGATCAGGGCGAGCAGAACTTCGGGAAAGGCAAAGCCGGTCATAAAACCGTGTGCGCCGCGGGCCAGATCAAAGGCACCGTAGAGAGCGCCGAGGCCGGTGAGAATGGTGACCGCACGGTCTCCAATGCCGTTCAAGAGAGCGGTAATCCTGGGCGGGGTGGGCACGGCCTCTTCTTTGATGCAGGCGACGAGCGGAATTTCGCGGACGAGGCGCAGGATGAGGGGGACGGACATGTGGACCTGGGTGGAGGCGGGGTGGTCCTGTACGACGATGGGAATGGAAATGCCTTCGGCCACCTGCTGGAAAAATTCGAAAATGCGGTCTTCGTTGGGCACGGATTCCCGCGAAGGAGTGACCATCACACCGGCGGCGCCGAGAGATTCGGCCATCCGGCTGAGTTCAAGGGTCGCCTGTGTGCCGCTATAGCTCGTGCCCACGATAACGGGGATGCGCCCACCTGCAGCGCCCACAGCAGTTTTAATAAGCTGTTCCCGTTCGGCATCCAGCATTCGGTTGGATTCACCGAGTACACCAATGATGGTAACGCCGTTTACACCGATATCGGCCATAAAGCGTACTGTTCGATCAAAGGATTCCAGATCGAGGTTGCCCTGGTCATCGAATGGGGTGACGAGGATGGGAAAGACGCCTTTAAAGGTTACGGATGCCATCAATGGGCTCTCCTAACTTTAATCCAACGGCACACCCTCAACCGTGATGCGGTGCATGAGGCGTCGCTGTCCCTGATAATCATTGAGAGCGCAATGCCAGGTCGCGCGATTATCCCAGATAGCGAGGGCATCTTTTTCCCAGCGAATGCGGCATGTAAAATCCGGTTGGGAAGCGTGCTGGTACAAAAACTGAAGCAGAGGTTGAGATTCCTCTTTTGTCCATCCCTCAATTTGAACGGTGAATATAGGATTAACGTAAAGTGCTTTGCGACCTGTAATGGGATGCTTTATGATCAGGGGATGGACAGCATCCTGCGTGGCGAGTTCGGGATTGCCAATGCGACCGCTTTGATCGGGCTTTCTGCCGTTCATTGCGCCAAAAACATGTCGGCTGGAGTGCAGAGCATTTAAGCTTTCAAGCGTCTTCCGCATCCCCGGCGAAAGGGTTTCGTACGCCCTGTACATACTGGAAAACATCGTATCGCCACCAACCTCGGGAACCTCCCGTGCGTAGAGAATCGAGCCGAGAGCGGGAATGGTATCGTAAGAATGATCGGTATGCCAGTTGCGACCAATATTGGTTTCCTGATCGGGTTCTTTTCTCACCTCGGCAATAATGGGATTTTCCGCGACGCCCGTAAAAAATCGGTTGACATTGATATCCCCCCAGCGTCGGGCAAATGCGATGTGTTGCTCCTGCGTGAGGGACTGATTGCGAAAGAGAATCACGCTATAATCCGCAAAGGCCCGATGAATTTCAGCGAATTGTTCATCGTCGAGATCCGACGCAATGTCAACGCCTTCAATTTCAGCACCGAGTGCCCCAGATAGGGGCTTCACGTCAATGATGCGATATGGTGTCATGATTTATATCCTTTCACCACCGAAGTTTTCCCGTGAACACAACGCCTCTCTCACCCTTGACAATACGCCCAATTGGATACGCCTGGCATCCCGCACTTTGCAGGTGTGCGTTAATCCTCGCCACAGAATTCTGGGCGCACACAAGCGTCATCCCCACCCCCATATTAAAAGTCCTCAGCATATCGTCTTCTGGAACCAGACCCTCTGCGCGAATCGTTTTGAAGATAGGGAGAACCTGGAGTAACGAAAGGTCAATCACAGCCTGACAGGTTTCGGGAAGAATGCGAGATAGATTATCCTGGATACCGCCACCGGTAATATGTGCCATCCCCTTCAACCCTTCGTCCTTAAACAGACCCTTCAGAGGCTGATAATAACACTGGTGCGGGCGCAAAATCATATCGAGAAAAGACACCCCTTGGATATCTCGATCTTTCAACTCTGGCTTATTCTTCAACAGTGCCCTGACAAGCGTATAGCCATTGGTATGAAGCCCATTGGATGCAAGCGCGAGAACCGCGTCCCCTTCCTCAATCTCAGAGCCATCAATAATATTGTCCTTATCGACAACCCCAATAGCCGAAGCACTTAAAATATACACCCCATCTTCTACAACCCCAGGCTGAACAGATGTTTCCCCACCTGTCAAAGTACATCCCTGTGCCTCACACGCATCGGCAATCCCACTGACGAGTGCCTTGACAACAGGGGGATCGAGTTTGCCGCAAACGATACAATCTTGCAGATAAAAAGGATCAGCCCCCATAACGATAATATCGTTGATCAAATGATTGACCAGATCATAGGCAATAGACGTGACGCTTCCGTGTTCAAACGCCAACTTTTGCTTCGAACCAGGCTCCTCGGTTTTCAGCACGAGAAGGGGATGCTCATACCCCTCAAAACGGCCATCAACCAGACTGCCGAAGGCCCCCAATTTATTGAGCACTCTCGAATCGCCGCGCCCGATATTTGAAGCCATATCTCTTTTAACAGCATCTGTTTCATCGATATTGACACCACTCTTCGAATAAGACAAAGACTCATCGTTTGCCACAGCATCTCTCCCACTTAAAATAGGAATAAATTCCCCCTTGATCAGTAAACAAATGGATACTATATTTATTCGTGATTTCCATATACTACGCAAAGCATAGGAGAAGAAGATGAATAGTACAAAAAGCAAAATTATATTAGAACAAGATAAACTGAATGTAAAAGAAAAACAACGGGCGAATTTATTTGCTTGGCGCGGACAATTTACGCCTCAATTTGTTGATTATATTATAGATAGATTCTCAAGAAAAGGATTCACTGTAATTGATCCTTTTTCGGGCAGTGGAACAGTGCTTCAGGCCTGTGCACGCAAGGGCCTGAGTGGATATGGCTATGAAATCAATCCAGCGGCTTATGCGATGTCAAAATTTTTCTCTTTAGCAAATAAATGTATGAAAGATCGCGAAGTAATAGTCAGTAATCTACAGGGAAAAATTCACGATCTGCTTCACAATTTTGGAGGGCTGCCACTTTTCAAAAATTGTCGTGAATACAGAAGCCGCTACGAGAATTTAATTGACTTTTCAAAAGAGTTGATCGCTTCGATCTCAGATAAGGATGAAATGGTGATTGCCTTAAACGTCATTTTTTCTGCTGAAAATAAAAAATACAAGGACCTAAATTCCGCCATTTTGTCATCTTTTCACTTTATTAAGCAGGCGGTACTGAGCCTGCCATTTACAGATGCACCGATACGGGCATTTTTAGGAGATGCAAGATGCTTATCCGAAAATTCTCCAACCAAAGCTAATTTGATTTTAACCAGCCCGCCTTATATCAACGTATTTAACTATCACCAGAATCACAGGGCTGTGATGGAAATTCTCGGTTGGAATCTCCTAAAAGTTGCACACAGTGAAATTGGTTCTAACAGGAAGAATCGTAGCAATCGATTTAGAACTGTCGTACAATATTGCCTGGAGATGAATCTAAGTCTTCATAATTTTTGGCACACATTAGAAAGAAATGGAATAATCGTATTAGTCGTAGGACGCGAATCCCGCGTACGACGTGTACCATTTTACAATGGTTTAATCATAAAAGACCTCCTGTTGAAAGCCGGTGGCTTCTGTGATATTGCAACTTACGAAAGGCATTTCATCAATAGATTTGGTGCAAAAATTAAAGAGGATATTATCGTTGCAAAAAAGGATCAAAGCCCGCCTGAGGAAATTGAAGCGCGAAAGATAGCACGCAAGCATCTAAAAGCGTCTATTTCACAGGCTGAAGACGGTATAAAACCCGAAATCCAAGATGTCATTTCTGACATTTATAGTGTCCACCCATCTCCCTTATTTTTTTCAAAGGAAGTTTTTCAGAATGGCAAAAACACCCCATAGAGAAAAATTGTTGGCGGCATTGAGAAATCCAAAATGTATTGGTGATAAATCAATACTGGAAGAAGCTTATAGTGCCTACGAGTATTGGATTTCAAGTATGAGATCCCTAAATTCGAACGGTAAACAGAAAATTGAGGAAATGGTTGACCTTTTAAACGAATACAAAAATTATCTTGAAGTAGAATTGGTTGCCAAGCACGGGTCTGAATTTATAAAAAGACAAAAAGGACAATTAAAACTCGATAATTCAGTGCTGGAAGAATTTTTCATCCATGTCATAGATCCTTCGATTCTGCACGGATTGCCTGTGTATGACTTGGAAGTTGGACCGCATACAGCATTTATGTCTTTATCTTTTGCCCCTCCAAGTATAAATAATTTGAGCGGAAAACCTAAGGTCGTTATAAAGCATAAAAATCAAGATTTCGCGCTCGGCAAAACGATTCATTATATATTCTCGCCAAGTACAGGTTTTGAGTCAGAACGCACGACTTCTGGTAGCTTTTATTTGGCTGTGCTTGCAGCAGAGATCAAAGTGAATTATGATAAAACCATGTTTCAAGAATGTGCAGGTACAGCCGCCCGATTAAAACAAGGGTGTCCTATTGCTAAATATTACGCTTTGGTGGAATATTTAGATATGGAGCCTGAAGATTGCAGACTGACCGAGATTGATAACGTTTTTTTGCTGCGAAAAACAAAGAGACTCCCGTATGGGAAAAGAGGAAATTATTACGAAGTAAAACGCCAACATGAACAATTCCCGATAGACGCCGAAACAGTTTGGAAATTCGTGCAAGAAATACAGAATTTTGTAAATGCTGTGTGGTATGATCCACAGGCTGCTCTTAAACGAGGCTCTTTCATTTAACTCAATCTGCTGGCGAAGCCAACTTGCCCAACACCGCCCGGCGCACCAGATCCAAACCCTGAATCACCAACCATCGTCGGATATGATCCGAATCCTGAAAGCGGCGACTTGCAATACATGTTCGCGCTTGTGGATCAGAGCCATAAACAGCCATAAACGTCGCGCCACCTTCATAAGGACCAACTATCGCCAGCCCCACACCATCCTCGGGCGCAGCCTCCTGAGCCATCGCTTCGGTCAAAGCGCGAGGGTCATCCTGCCCCCCCATATTAGCATCTCTTTGCGTGGCCACCACATCACCTGCGCCATTCTCTTCGAACTCCCGCACGACCTGGCCATCTGTCAGCGTATCCACCACCCCAATCTTCAACCCTTTTTCCCGCAACAAATCGCCCACAACCCCGGCTACTGTCTCTTTCCCCGTACCGTAAATCGCAACCCCCAGCCGTTTCCTGAGTTCCGCTTCCATCGGCGCGATCAACGCATCGGCATCTTCCTCTGTATCCGCTTTTGCCGCCACGCGCACATCGGTCTGCCCAGCATGCGCCGCCAATCCCACCGTTGGATTGCTCTCACTCATCAGATCCCCAATTGTGCGATCAATATTGCTCTCGCCCACCGCACAAGTTCGCAATACGCGTACCTTTGTAATTTTGCGCCCGCCCATGCGGTCGATCAAAATTGGAATCACAACCTTGTGCAACATATAATCCAATTCTCTCGGCACACCCGGAAGCGAAATCACACAGCCGCGCCCTTTAACATCTTCACTCAAAAAACAGGGCGCCGTGCCCCTGGGATTCTCCAGTGGTATAGCGCCTTCGGGAATATACGCCTGTCTTTTGTTATTATCTGCCATCTCACGACCAAAATTGCGAAACCGCGATGCAATCTGATTTTCCAGTACCTTGCTGTAAACAAGCTTGCGTCCTGTTGCACGCGCCACACATTTCCGCGTCATATCATCTACCGTAGGACCAATACCCCCCGATGTCAGAATCACATCTGATCGATCCAGCGCGATATTCAAAACGCCAGCAATCCGATCTTCATTGTCCCCCACAGTCGTTTTATACAACAAATCCATTCCAATATCGCGCAGCGCTTTGGCAAACATCGTGGCATTGGTATCTACAATTTCACCCAGCAACAGTTCCGTTCCAATCATCACAATCTCAGCTTGCATATCTCCTCCACTCATTTTTTGCACATAATGGAACTCTATGTTATGTTTTGAGGTCTCACAAAGGTAAGAATTAGAACCAGAGACGCAAGGGGTAATCAGTTGAGCCATCCAAACGCAGCTCTCGCAGTTCAAAACCTCACCCGCACCTACGCGAGCGGAGGACATCCACTCACCGTTTTAGACAACGTCACATTCACCATACCCAAAGGCCAAACCTGTGCGATAGTAGGGCCTTCGGGCAGTGGAAAAACCACGCTACTCGGATTATGTGCTGGACTTGATCGTCCGTCATCGGGCACAGTCACCCTTCACAACATGGCCCTCGACACCCTCGACGAAGACCAACGCGCAGCCGTGCGAAATGAATACGTGGGATTTGTCTTTCAGAGCTTTCAACTCATCCCCACCCTCACCGCCATTGAAAATGTTGCGATTCCTCTCGAGCTACGCGGTAAAAACGGTGTATTTGGCGAAGCGAGAGAATTGCTTGACCGCGTGGGGTTGGGCGACCGCTTGACGCATTATCCCGCCCAGCTTTCGGGTGGTGAACAACAGCGCGTGGGCATTGCACGCGCCTTTATCAACCAACCCCACATCTTATTTGCCGACGAGCCTACGGGCAACCTCGACGCCGACAGCAGTCATACCATCGCCAATCTGCTCTTTGACCTCAACCGAGAAGCGGGCACAACCCTCATCCTCGTCACGCACGATCACGACCTCGCCGCACGCACGCAGCGCATCATCCATCTGCAAGGTGGCACCGTCGTGAAGGATGAAGTGTGAAGTGCTGTTGGAGCGGCATCCTTGCCGCGATCAGGTCGGGAAAAGGATTTCCCTCCTACAGGACGACAAGAATCTAACACTATTTATCTCGACCACTGCAAAACGTTACAATCAGCTTAATTCTTAACTGATGTTATGCATCTGCACAATATAATGGGTCTGTCATTTTGAGCGGAGCGCAGCGGAGTCGAAAAATCTACAACCATCGCAGGTGGAACAGATGCTTCGGCTCCGTTTCACTCCGCTCAGCATGACAAACACCCAGACCTGCCTCACATCAGTTTTTAATTCTTAATTTTTAATTTCTATCATGGATCGAATCACCAGCATTAAAAATCAGACCTCCAGCCCACTCTTCAACGCCTGGACCTGGCGCATGGCCTGGCGCGATAGCCGCACGTATCGCCGCCGATTGCTGCTCTTTATATCCTGCATATTGCTCGGCGTGGGTGGCCTCGTAGCTGTGCGCGCGCTCGGCGATAACCTGCAACGCGTTGTCGAAAATGAAGCACGCACACTTTTAGGTGCTGATTTGCGCGTCAGCAGCCAGCGCGCTTTTGCGCCTGCGGTTGACTCCCTATTCAACTCATGGGGTGGGGAACAATCCCGAGAAGTGCGCTTTGCCTCGATGGTCTTCTTTCCCAAAAACGGCGGAACCCGTCTGGTACAAGTGCGCGCGCTACAAGGCGACTTTCCCTATTACGGCACATTTGAAACCAATCCACTACAAGCGTCGAAGACCTTTCAGCATACCCATCACGCGCTCCTCGACGACGGCTTGCTCGTCCAATTTGGCGTTCAGGTCGGCGATTCCGTGCGAATTGGCAACCACACCTTTGTCATAGGCGGACGTATCACAAAAATATCGGGCGAGGCCATGGCCTTTACCACAGTGGCACCGCGTGTGTACATCCCCTTATCGCATCTCGATAAAACGGGTCTCATCAAATTTGGCAGTCTGGCGTCTTATGTGGCCTATTTTAAGTTTGATAGCAGCACGAGAATCGGATCCATCCAGCGCGAACTTCGCCCCTATCGCGGGGATCAAAATTTGCGTACTGAAACCGTTGCCAGCCGTCAAAGACGCCTCAACCGCATATTGGACAATCTCTACATCTTCCTCAGTCTGGTCGCCTTTGCCGCCCTCTTACTCGGATGTATCGGCGTTGCCAGTGCTATTCACGTCTATACGCGCCAAAAAATAACAACCGTCGCCATCCTGCGCTGCATGGGCGCGCAATCGAATCAGATCCTCTGCATTTACGCCATCCAGGCCATCGCGCTGGGTCTTATTGGCACGGGATGCGGTTCTCTCCTCGGTGTGGGCATTCAGTATCTCCTGCCCGGTATTCTCGCACAAATCCTGCCCATTGAACTCGATATTCAGTTTTCCTATTGGGCGATCATTCAGGGCACAGGCATTGGCCTGAGTCTGTCGCTGCTCTTCGCCCTGCTCCCCCTATTGCCCATTCGCCGCACATCTCCCCTGCACACCTTGCGGGCATCTTTTGAAAATGTGCGATCCAAAATAGACCCCCTACAATTAATGACCATCGGCGGGATCTGTCTCATAGTCGCGGGATTAGGCATTGTGCAAACCAGCAGTATCCTCATTGGAATTGGCATTGCCATCGGGTTTGGCATTGCCTTTGGACTGCTCATAGGCGCATCGTGGCTCATCATCAAAACCGTTCGCCGCTTCTTTCCCACAACCTGGCAATACGTGTGGCGACAGGGCCTGGCCAATCTCTACCGCCCACACAATCAGACCGTAATTCTCATGCTTGCACTGGGCCTGGGTACCTTCCTCATCACCACGCTCTATATTGTGCAACACGCCCTGCTCGCTCAAATTGCCATCGCGGGGAGCGACAACCGTCCCAACTTTGTTCTCGTCGATGTGCAAACTGATCAAATTGAAGGCGTGAGCGCGTTGCTCCGCAAACAGCGCCTCCCCGTCATCCACCATGCCCCCATCGTCACCATGCGTCTGAAGAGCATCAAAGGTCAAGAGGCGCGTTCCTATGGCAGAATACACGATGTGCGGCGCTGGGCAATTCAACGCGAATACCGCTCGACCTATCGAAATCACCTCTTCGATTCAGAACGTCTTGTAGGCGGCACCTGGATCGATGCAGAACGGACAGAAGAACCCATCCCCATTTCTTTTGAGCGCGACATTGCCCGTTCGCTTCGCGTCTCGCTCGGCGATACCCTGACCTTCGACATCCAGGGCGTACCCGTTCAGACCACAGTACAAAGCCTGCGAGAAGTTGATTGGCAGCGCATTCAGCCAAACTTTTTTATCGTCTTTCCCAAAGGCGTGCTCGAAACCGCTCCCCAGTTTCACGTCTTGACCACGCGCATCAACACAACCGAACAATCAGCTATACTGCAACGCACACTGGTTCAACAATACCCCAATGTATCGGCTGTTGACCTCGGCCTCATTCTCAAAACTGTTGACGATGTACTCTCACAAATCGCCTTTGTCGTGCGCTTCATGGCTCTCTTTAGTGTGATTACCGGACTCATTGTACTAACTGCCGCAGTCACCACCAGCCGCTATCAACGCATTCGTGAAGCCGTTTTGCTGCGTACTTTGGGGGCATCTCAAAAACAGATTCGCCGCATACTCTTGCTGGAATACACCTTCCTGGGCGCACTCGCTACCCTGACTGGACTCATACTCTCTATTGGCGGTGCCTGGGCTGTCACCATCTTTATTTTTGACGTCCACTTTGCCCTGCCCACTGCGGCCATTGCCGGTGTCTTTATCCTCGTCACCGCGCTCACCATCTTTGTCGGCATGCTCAATAGCCGGGGCATCGCCGACCGCCCTCCACTCGAAATTTTGCGAAGCGAAGTGTGATCCGCAGATGACGCAGATGACGCAGATGAAAAAGAGGAGCTGGGAACTCGGGGGTGTTGTGTACTTAGTCTCACTTCTCACCTCTCACCGCTTTTCCAGAATCGGTTTAAGCACACGCCACACGGTTTCCGCTATAATCCGATGTCCCGCAGCATTGGGATGAATGCGGTCTGGCAGATTCAGTTCTGGAATCCCACCAACCCCTTCTAACAAAAAGGGGATCAAAAGCACGCGATTCTTTTCAGATAGAGCAGGGAACACCGCACGGAAAGCCGTCGTATATATATCTCCCAAATTTGGCGGTGCTTCAATACCCATAAGTATGATCTGAATATCTGGATACTTCTCTTTTGCGCGATCTATAATCCCCTGCAAATTTTGCTGCATTTCAGTCGTGGGAATCCCCCGCAAGCCATCGTTGCCCCCCAATGCCAGCACCAGCACATCGATTTTTCGCCGCAGCAACCAGTTGACCCGCCGCAACCCTCCCGCCGATGTTTCGCCACTCAGTCCGCCATTGATCACATCAAACGCCCACCCGAGCGAATCAATCTTTGCCTGAATCAGCGCGGGAAAAGCCTGCGTTTTATCCAGACCATAACCCGCGGTCAGGCTATCTCCCAAAAACAAAACCGTCTTGCGATCCTCTTCAGCATGAGCTGTCCATATCAATCCGAGTAAAACAACGATGAGAAACCGCTTCATTTTTTATCCTCAATCATATCTACGAGCCCCAATCCATTTTCTCCCTTGACCCCAAATATAAGATTGGCTATATTTTCTGCCGACTGGCCTGTAAAAAAAACAATATTTTCGGAACGCCCAGCGTTTCAGCAGCGTTGCCATACCAGTCCACGAGGCACCTGCTTGTTCCTTGCGTCAAAATTGGCGATTTGGTGAAGGGACGGGTAGGTGCTTTTTGTTTTTCGGAAAAATTTCAATTTGTGACCTGGTTGGCCCGAGGGCAACCATTTCGTGTACCAAAAAGAAAGGCCCTCGCGCGAGTTCTTGGCGGGACGGCGCGAGGACCCCAGATCACACCGACAGGTACATGCGGTGTGTCAATAGCTTTTGGGCCAACCTCTTTTCCGTTATGACGTAGCCGTTAAATGTTGTGTTTCAACAATATACGGATTTTATACATTTTGTGTACTGCAAATTTGATACAACTTGTAAAACCGCGGCAAGTGTCGTATAATTCCTCTACCCCTCCGATTGTGTGATGGGAGAACATGTTCGCCGAGGTTTTACATGGCTCAGCTTCGCGGAATTGTAGATCGCATTACATTTCAAAACGAAGAGAATGGATACACGATTGCCCGTTTGCAGGTAGAGGGATCCACCGCATACAACAACCGTCTGGCGACCATTGTGGGCGAAATGCTGTCGATCAACCCGGGCGAGACCGTGATTTTGGAAGGCGAATGGACAACCCATAAGCAATATGGGGCACAGTTCAAAATTGAATCCTACCAGACCGTATATCCATCTACGGTAGAGGGAATGCGGCGATATTTGGGTTCGGGATTGATCAAAGGCATCGGGCCAGTCACGGCAAAGCGGATTGTGGATCACTTTGGCAAAGAAGCTCTCGATGTCATCGAAAGAGATCCCGAGCGATTAGTCGAAGTCGAAGGATTGGGAGCCAAACGCGCAAAGTGGATTATCAAAGCCTGGGAAGACCAGCGCGAGATCCACAATGTAATGCTATTCTTGCAATCGCACGAAGTAGGCACGGGATACGCCGTAAAAATATGGAAACGGTACGGGCATGAAGCCATTGAATTAATTCGGGAAAATCCCTATCGCCTATCAGTAGATGTTTGGGGCATTGGATTTCTGACAGCAGACCGCATCGCGCAAAAAATGGGCATCCCCGCGCATTCAGACCGGCGCATTCAAGCTGGTCTTTTGCATGTCCTCAACGAAGCAGCAGACAAAGAAGGACATGTATTCTTGCCTGAAGACGCGCTCATCGAATCTTGTGCCGAAGCACTCGATGTACCCGTCGATGCAATCGCACCGTGTGTAGCACAACTGCTCTCCGAAGAATCGATTGTCGCCAATGATGAGCGGGTGTATTTGCCGCATTTGTACTATGCCGAACAGGGCGCGGCAACGCGGTGCTATCAATTATCCCAGGTGCAACGCATTGAACTCGGCAATATCCCGGCGGAAGTCAGAGCCATAGAACAGCGCGATGGGGTAACATTTGCGCCCCGTCAAAAATTGGCATTGGAAAAGGCATTGTCGCACAATTTGCTGGTCCTGACGGGTGGTCCCGGAACGGGTAAAACAACGACCATTAAAGGGCTGATCGCACTTTTAGAGGCGCGAAAGAAAAAAATCGCACTGGCAGCACCAACGGGACGCGCGGCCAAGCGAATGTCTGAGGCAACCGGGCATGAGGCCAAAACCATCCACAGATTGCTAAAATTTAGCCCATCTGAAATGGCGTTTGAGAAAAATTTTGATAATCCTCTGGAAATTGATGCTCTGATTGTCGATGAAATATCCATGGTCGATACAGTTCTGATGAACAGTCTATTGCGCGCTGTACCAATCAGTGCTTCGGTAGTCCTGGTAGGCGATGTCGATCAGTTGCCATCGGTTGGCGCGGGAAATGTGTTGAAGGATGTCATTGCATCTGGCACGGTAGAAGTCGTGGAACTCAACGAGATCTTTCGACAGGCACAAACGAGCCATATTGTTACCAATGCCCACGCGATCAATCGCGGCGAAATGCCATACGTGCAAAATGACCGCGATGCGGATTTCTTTTTTATCGAAGTCTCGGAACCCAATCAGGTCGTCGAGATGGTTTGTGGATTGTGTGCTGCACGTTTGCCGCGCACATATCGGTTGGACAGTATTGAAGATATTCAAGTACTCGTACCGATGTATCGAGGGGAAACCGGCGCGAACAATCTCAACCAGGTCTTGCAAGACGAGTTGAATCCCAAAGGACAGGAGATGACGCGGGGCGGTATTCGCTTTCGGGTGGGCGACAAAGTGATGCAGGTGCGGAATAACTATGACCGCGATGTTTTTAATGGAGATATTGGACGCGTTCTCGGAATAGAAGACGATATATTGCACATGCGATTTCAGGACCGCGTCATAGAATATGAGTTCTCGGAATTGGACGAGTTGGTGCTGGCCTATGCCATGAGTGTACACAAGAGCCAGGGTGCAGAATTTCGCGCCGTAGTCATGCCTTTGACCACGCAGCACTATATGATGTTACAGCGCAACTTGTTGTACACGGCCATCACGCGGGCGCGAGAACTGGTCGTGCTGGTAGGCACAAAACAAGCCCTGGGGATGGCTGTTCGCAACAATCGGGTTGCAGAGCGACACACGACCCTATCTCAGCGCATTCGAGCTGGAATTGTCGAAGAACCTGTTCAGGGAACTTTGCTGTGATAAACAGATTTTTTAGCTTAAAGACACTACCCTTATGATGACGGGCGGGCACAGGGGCACCGCCCCTACGATGGGTATGATTGTCTTATATCTATGTCGATACTCGTTTATTGTCTAAATTTTTATCGTATATTATACTTAGGTGATCTCCGGTTGAAAAATTTGTATCCAGGAGGCTAATATGCTGTCGAGATGGTTAGTTGGTATAGCGATAATTGTCATTATATCAAGTGGTGTTGAAGCCACAGATATCGAGTTTGGAGGGCAAATTCGACCTCGCACGGAATTTCGAGATCCCGTTGGCAATGGGCACGACGTATTCACATCCATGCGTGCTCGGCTGAATATCACAGCGACTTTAGAGCAGGATGTGAGTGTGTTTGTCCAATTGCAGGATGTTCGGCTGTGGGGTGAAGAAAGCGATACCTTCACCGATTATAATGCCGACAATTTTGACTTTCATCAGGCATATATGGACATCAAAGATATGGGCGACACAGCCCTATCCCTTCGCATTGGACGACAGGCGATAGGACTGGGCGGACAGCGGATAATCGGCGCAGTCGAATGGGCACAACAAGGGCGTGCCTTCGACGGTATTATCGCAACTGCCAAACCCCAATGGGGCACAGTTCAAGGGGTTGGCGTTCGCCTATCCGATACCACAGCCGAAGGTATAAGCGGCAATGCCTACCTGGCTGCTTTGTATGCTACTGCGACCGGAACGAACACATCTGCAGATTTTTACGGCATCTACCATCACGTATCCCCCAAGGGCTTCAACAGAAGTGATAATACGCGGCTATGGACACTCGGCGCACGCATTTACGGCGAAAAATCGAACTGGATCTACCGCGCAGAAGGCTCTTTCCAAACGGGCGAACGACGCGGGCCAAACGGCTCGGCATTTATGTTTGGCGGCAGGCTGGGCACAACACTGGGCAGTGGTAGTCTGACCCTGTGGTATGATTATTTGTCTGGCGATGGCAATGAGAAAGACAGCAAATGGAAATCATTTGACACGCTCTTTGCAACCAATCACAAATACTACGGTTTTGCCGATTTATTTCTCAACATACCCGTCCACACTCAAAATCTGGGCCTTCAGGACTTTGCCATAAAAGTATCTGTACCGCTGGATGAAGAAGAGCAGTTGCGTTTGGCAGCGGACGGACATGTGTTCTTCCTCGCCCAAAAAGGCAATTTGGAATCGGGTCATCTGGCAGATGAACTCGATTTAACACTATCATATCAATACAGCGAAAATGTAACCTTTGTCACTGGTTATACAATTGCTCTGGCGCGAGATGCCATCAAGGCATTGGGCCGATTGAACGAGAACATGCACTGGGCTTATGTGATGAGCAATGTTTCATTTTAAAGTAAATATTGCTTCCCATGTTTGCGATCAGGCGAGGAGATTTTTCTTCTCGCCTTTTATTTTTTTTCAAATTGAATATACGTCCTGAGTTTTTGAGCAGAAACAGCACCTTCGCGCAGGAGAATTGCGTGGTCGGTAGAAACATCAACAAGTGTAGAAGGGAGCGTACTGTCGGAAGGTCCACCGTCGAGAATGAAATCGAGATGCTCCCCCAGCGCGTTTTCCACCTCGCAAGCCGAACGCGCTGGAGGCTCTGTAGAACGATTGGCACTCGTACTCGTGAGGGGACCGCCGAGTGCAGTGAGCAACTGGGTGGCAATAGGCGAACTCGAATGGCGGAGAGCCACCGTATCGCGTCCGCCGAGCAAAGTGGGTGAAAGATCGGTATTTGCGCGAAAAACAAGGGTAAGAGGTCCAGGCCAAAATGCCTCAATAAGTATTTGGGCTGTCGGAGATACCACACGAACAAGCGTTGAAAGATCATCTACACCGCGAATCAAGAGAATAAACCCCTTGTCCTCCGCACGCCCTTTGGCAGTGAAAATTCTCTGAACAGCTTCATCGTTATGGGGATCAGCCCCCAGACCATAAACAGTCTCGGTCGGATAGGCAATCAAGCCGCCGTTTTTAATAATATCGGTAGCCTGATTGATATTTTGAGGTGTTGGGAGTGCGATCATAGTCAAAGACGTTTGATATCGATATTCAATAATAGAACGGGCGACCACGGACGGTGTACACCTCTCACCTCTCACCTCTCACCTCTCACCTCATAAACCTGGACAAAACGCAAAAAATCACCAAATCCAATCCGACCATCGGCATCGAGGTCAAAACGCATATCCGCAGAGCCAAAGGCATTGACAAAGATTGTGAAATCGCTGAAGTCGAATCGACCATCGGCATTG
Source organism: Candidatus Latescibacterota bacterium (assembly GCA_965205975.1). Taxonomy (GTDB): domain Bacteria; phylum Latescibacterota; class UBA2968; order UBA2968; family UBA2968; genus VXRD01. The sequence continues at coordinate 355,179 of OZ242195.1, read as the reverse complement.
AAATCGTAGGATATTATTGCAGACGCAAGTGGTTGTTCGACGATGTGGAGAACGCGATTGACCGACAAATCGTCGGTCTCACTGCGAAATTCCTGGACAATGCCACTGGGCCAGCGCAGTGTGAGCACCTCGACATATTCGGCTCTGCCCACACCAAACACGGGCGTGAGCGCATCTTGCGATAAAAAGGACGCGCCGCCTGTGATTTCTCGAATGGCGCGGCGGTTATTGCCATCTCTGTCTCTGAACGCAATTTCGAGACGCGTGCCAATCGCATCGGGGCTACTTTCTGTACCGCGAAGCCGAATTGCGATCCAGTTGCCATTGGCCTCGCGATTGCGAAAGAGGGCGTCCGGGCCATTTTGCACGGCGACATAAAAATCGAGTCTCCCATCGTTGTCGTAATCGGCAAGGGCAACGCCGCGGCTGTCCGCATTCAGGGCAACACCCAAAGAATCGGATATGTCGGCAAAATGCCCATCCACATTCTTGTAATACAAATTGGGCTGGCCCCTATTGGTGACATAGAGATCGAGATCGCCATCGTTGTCAAAATCGCCCCATACTGCGCCTCGGCTTCGTCCATCGTGGGCGAGGCCCAACTCCGTCGCGCGATCTCTGAACGTGCCATTGCCCTCGTTTGTATAACACCTGTTATTCGCGCCAAAATAGGGAATAAACAGATCGAGATCGCCATCGTTGTCAAAATCGCCCCAGGCCGCGCCAAAACTCGGCCCTTCATCGGTGGGATTAAAAATATTTTCTATGGACGTGAAGCGCGCGCCATCATTGCGAAAGAGACGGTTGGGACCGCTATTTGCCAAAAACAGATCGAGGTCGCCATCGTTGTCAAAATCGCCCCAAGCAGGTTGAATCCCACTTTCTGTATCGCTCAGGCCCAGGCTATCCGCCAGTTCGGAAAAACGGTTGCCATTGTTCTGGAAAAAGCGATTCGCGCCAAAGTTGGCGACGTAAAGGTCGAGATCCCCATCGCGGTCATAATCGCCCCAAGCCGCGCCATATCCATCGCCGGAATCGTCAACACCCATCGCCGGCGCCACATCTGTAAATCCAGTCCCATCGTTGCGATATAACCGATTCGATCCACCAAAATTGGTGACGTAGAGGTCGAGATCGCCATCGCGGTCGTAATCGCCCCAGACGCCCGCGCTGCCATCGCCGGAATCGTCAACACCCATCGCCGGCGCCATATCTGTAAATCCAGTCCCATCGTTGCGATATAACCGGTTCGGTTCTCTGCTACGCACGAGGTAGAGATCGAGATCATTGTCGTTGTCGTAATCTGCCCACGCCGCACCAAATCCCGCGCCCATATCGCCCAAATTCGCGTTGGGGGCCTCATCGACAAACCCGCCGGGTTGGGAACTTTCCCCAATGCCCTGCAATTGGAGCGTGGTCGTGGGATTGGCAGGTGCGTTGCTAAAAATGGTGAGCGTGGCTTCTTGCTGGCCCTCGGCTTGCGGGCGAAATGCGATGGAAAGCTGCTGGCTTTGCCCCGCGTCAATCCGCAAGGTATCGGTTTGTTCCACCACAAATTGCGAGTCGGTCGTCGTGGCGTTGGGAACGATCAGCACACCGGCGCCGAGGTTGTCAATGCGAACCGACAATATTTGAGATCGTCCGATGAAAGTGGGATCAAAAATTAAGACATCCGTAGGAAAAAGTCCGATACTGGGTTCAGCCCCCAGACCTCGCACCGTGACAGCGACAGAAGGGGCGCGCGAATCATCGGTAGTGAGGGTGATAAGCCCATCTATAGAGCCAGCTTGTACAGGATCAAACACAATTTCAATGTCGGAGGTTTGGGCAATGCCGATTTCGAGGGGCAATGCCGACAAAACGCGAAACGCGGAGTTATCGGAAATCGCTGTGTCAACGCGAACGGGCACATTGCCCCGATTTTCAACGCGCAAACGGCTCACGGTGGGATCGCCAACGCTAACCTCGCCAAAATCGATATTCTCGGAGAGAACATTGAACAAGGGCATGCGAAATGTGGAATCGCGCAATTTGCGGATGCGATTGTTGGCGGCGTCAATAAAAATGAGATCTCCATTGCCACCAATCAGCAAGTGCGTGGGCTGCCCCAGATCGGACAGAAGACCGAGTGTACCATCAGGCCCTGCGCCCGCAATACCCGTTCCCGCGATGGTCAACACATGGTCCGTTTCCGCTTCGACCACGCGAATGCGATTATTGCCCGTATCGCCGATATAGATATTGCGTGCTTCATCGACAGCTACGCCCAAAGGAGAAAAAAATAAAGCACCTGTCGCTGGCCCACCATCGCCCTTATAGAGATCTTCTGACAGATTTTCCGAAGAGGTCGCGTTCCGCCCGGCTACGGTATTGATCACGGCAACGACGATTGTGTCTTGTATGGCCCTGCTAACGCGCCGAATGCGTCCGTTGTTAAAATCGGCAATCAAGAGATCGCCATTACCCGTCACAGCCAATTGCCCAGGCGTAAAACCCGCCCGAGTTGCCAGCCCGTCATCCTGAATATTCGACGCCTGAGCACTGCCATTGCCCGCAATTGTGCCTATGGTATTATTCGCCAGATTGAATTGCCGCACGCGGTTGTTGCCCTGTCCATTCCCATCAAGGCTGTCGGAGATTAAAAGAGCTATATCGCCCAACATCGTCAGCGCGACAATTTCGTGGAACGTAGCTTGTAGCGCAGGTACCAGATCTTTGAAACCACCTTCGCCCGTACCCGCGACAGTAGTGATGATACCAGAAGAATCAATGCGCCGGATGCGCCGATTGTGAACATCACTTTCACTCGCACCACCACTACTGATATAAATATTGCCTGCGCTATCGATCGCAATAGCATTGGGAGTATTGAGCAACGCACTTGTCGCCGGTCCGCCATCGCCCGAGAATCCCGGTTCCCCAGTACCCGCGACCGTCGTAATAATACCCGTTATTGCATCCACCCGTCGAATGCGGTGATTATCTGTATCCGCGATATAGAGATTGCCCTGTGTATCGAGCGCAATTCCGAGCGGGCGATTGAGCACAGCATCCGTAGCCAGCACATTATCGCCATCTACCAAACCACCACCGGCAATCGTGACAATCGTACCACGTGCCTGAGCGAAAACACCTGCTTCCGAGATCAGAAAAATAAAAAACAAGATAAAAATATATCGCATGGTAAAATAGACACATTGGGGACCTGCATTCGCGGCAGGGATGCCGCTCCTACACGAATTTTCACACTTCACACTTCTCACTTCACACGTCCCAAATAGAGATCTCTACCCTGTGCGAGAGCTGCGATCTTGAGATCAGCTACCGAGCGTTTGAGCATCCAGAACCCGCAATCGGGATGAATAAATGCGATGCGCCCCGGACCGAGTTCTTTTTCAGCCTGGGCGAGGCGTCGGGCAATCTGTTCCGCGGTTTCAACATGATTGCTTTTGATGTCGATCACGCCGATGCCAAGTTTGATGCGCGGATCAATTTCTTTCAGAGCAACCAGATCATCATCAGGACGATGGGCGAGCTCGAGCACGAGGTGATCGGTGTGCAGGTCGTTGAGGAAAGCGGTAAGCGCGCGCCATGTGCCGCGTTGGATGGTTTGCCCACCGTAATTTCCAAAACAAAAATGAACAGCTTTTTCAGTATCGGAATCAATCGCATCGAGTACCGTATTAATCGCCTTCGCTGCGATAGGTCCGTCCTCAGGGTTGCCCGGAATATTGGCTTCATCGACCTGTACACAGGCGCATGGCAAACCGCGCACCTGACCGGCCAACACATCTGCCACCCCCATGAGCAGGGCTTCAAAATCGCCGTAGTAATTGTCGAGTAAGGTGCGGGCAAGCATATAGGGGCTGGTAAGCGTAAATTTGAAGGGCCCGCCTGCGATGGTTGCCGCGCGCAAACAGTCGGATAACAAATCGAGCGACCCCTCTGAGAGCGCGTCATCGACAACAGCAGCGGGTTTGGCGCGAAAGTCCATGGATTGTCGCTGGCGAAATACCTCGACCTCAGTACGCCCAAAATCGGCACGTGTACCACCCATAGGACGCACAAAATATTCGATCATGCCATTGGTCTCTGGATGGTTGATGTCAAATCGGTAGAGTTCGCCATCGGTGGGCAGATCAATCCCGGCTTGACGCTGCGTATCAAAGATAACGCGCGTGGCATCCACAACGGCGGTTTCACTCGGTGCTGCCACGAGCCAGTCGGGCAGTGGATAAGATCCCACTGTAGTGGTGAGAATTGTAGAATCCCGGGATAATTTTTGCATGGAAATACCTCGCTTACTCACAATTCATCTGATATGGCATCGATTTTAGCACGATTCTCCGGGGTTAGATTCTTCAAAGCTTCAAATACAAAGGCAAACAAGCAACTCAATACCAGGCTGAGGCCTCCCGCAACAGTGACCATGAGGCTGCGGCGCGGATAGCTGCGCGTATCGGGAGGTCGCGCATAATCCAGGACTGTAACCACCTGTATGCCCTTTTCATCTTCAAATCGCGTTTTTTCGTATTCCTGTTTGACAAACTGGTAGATGGCGTTCTGGATTTCAATATCTCGGATGAGGGGTAGCGCGGCCAGGCCCAATTCGGGCAATTGTCGAAAGGGCTTGAAAATCTCTGGCAATTGTCCACCCGAATCGCTACGACTGTGCAGGCTATCGGGAAATTGGCCCATAAGCAAATCGTCGAGCACCTCGCGCGTTTTTTGGATTTCAAGATCGAGTTTTTTGCGTTCGGGATTGTCTGCTGTCATCTGTAGCGACAGCACATCGCGTTTGACAATGAGTTCTGCCAGCGAGCCGATGGGACCGGAAGCGATTTCCAACTGCGTCTTCGCCTGCGTTTCAACATCTATGATCATGTGTTTGTTCTGAAAATCCCGATAGCGTCTCTCGGCTTCGAGCATATCCTGTTCGGCTTCTTTGAGCCGCTCCGTGAGATAGGCCAGATAAGGGCGCGTTTTGTTCTGGCTGCGTTGTTCAAGCGCGTTTTTGAGTTCTTCAACAAACGCATTGGTCAATTCTGCCGCCAGTTCTCGGGAATCGGCTTCGTAGGAAATTGTGAGAAATTGCTCGCGGGAGAGATCGACTTGCAGGCGATTGGCGATCATGTCCAGTAACTCGCTTTGATGGCTGGCCCCATAGCGCACAGCGAGATCAAAACGCCTGGCAACGGATAGGCGCACGCTTTCGCTTTCAACGACCAGAACAAATTCTGTGGCGGATACGGCCTCACTACCCAGCCCCATCAAATTGAGGGGCAGTTCTTGCAAAAGAGTCGATAGCCCACCGAGACCACCGCCAGCATCTTGCGGTGGATAGACCGTGGCATAAGCGCGGTACGCTTCGGGCAAGACGAGCGAAATGCCCGCCGTGACCAGCGTGACCGCAAAAAAGCATAAGAGAATCATGCGCCGCCAGCGCACGAGAACGTGAATGTGATCGAGAATATTGCGTTCAGATTCCATATTCATTGCTGGAGTATCACCGTAATAGTTAGAACAACCGATGCAACAGCACCCACCATAGCAATAGCTTCTCTCAAAATCCGATAGCCCTGCCCCGGTACGATCTCTCGTGGGGGGACAAAAATCGCGTCGCCGGGACGCACGATCGATTCTGCTGTGGCGTCTATGGCATTGCCCGTATTGCCCTCAACAATAATAATATCTTTTCGTTTTGCACGCGTGTTAAAACCGCCAGCAAGGTCAATATAACCGCCAACCGTAAGCACCGCATCGTAGGGAATATTCGCAGGTGCGACAACCGCACCTGTCACGCGCACAGAAGGCACAAATCTGGGAATGCGAACGACATCGCCATCTTGCAGGATGATATTGTGCCGATCGTCGCCGGCCATGAGCGCTACAAAATCAACGGGCAAACGCCCTGAAAATTGCTGGGTTTTGAGGGTAATGAGGGCCTCTTCGGCATCGGTGCGCTGCGTGCGGGGAATGCCGAGCAATCTATTGAGCGCGGGGTCGTCTTCGATGGTCTGTTCTCCAAAATTGACTTTGCGAATAAGAGACGCCTGAACCACGGATGCTTCGGGTGTGAGTTCGGCCTGCTGTAATAATTCTTTGAGGCGAAGCCCCTCTTGTAAAAGAAAAGAACCAGGGAATTTTACCTCGCCTTCAACATAAACCCACTTTGTCTCGCCGATAACATAGAGTTTGTCACCCGCTTGCAAAGGGAGGTTCGCGCTGGGATCACCTGTAAGCGCACGGGCGAGATCGATGGTTACGGGTATCGACTCGCCATTTTGCGACAGGCGCGACAATTGAGCGCGTTGGGGAGGGGCATGAGCACGCAGACCATTGCTCAAAACAATGAGATCGGACACGCGATCACCGGGCGCAAATTCATAACTGCCCGGGTATTGTACTGCGCCAGTGATATGGATGGAATCGCTGTGGGCAACGGGCACAAAAATTTGTTCACCGTCGAGCATGAAGGGGTTGTACTCTGCTTTGCCCGTGCGATTCCACAGATCGAGATCAACCCTGCGTCCCGTGTTGTGCCATTGTCCATTTTCGAGACGCATGATCTGGATGTTGCGGCTGGAGCCTTTGCGGCCAAAGTCGTCAATGATGCCTCCGGCTTTGGTGATGAGCTGCGACGCCTGTTCGACACCTTCAAGGTCAACGGCACCTGGCATGTGTACTTCGCCAACCACATTGACGGGAAAAATACGCAGGCGTGCGAGGCTGATGGAGATATCGAGTTGATAAAAGCGTTTTTTGATCGCCGCCTGGATGGCTTCGTTGGCGTCTGCAAGCGATAAAGATGCAACGGGCACGGCGCCGATAGACGGGAAGAGCAAGCTACCACCCGCGCCGACGGGGACTTCAAAGGTTTTGATTTCTTCATCCCTGTTGAGCACAACGGCAAAAACATCGCCCGGCCCGATAATATAGCGCCCCGAGCGAATAACCGCATCGTAGGCTGCTTTGCCAATGCTTTTGATTTCAACCGGTTGCGCGGTTTCTTTTTCTGATTCTTGGAGATCAGATGTGGTAAAGGGTCTGGGAGATTGGCCCTCGGTTTTTTCCCCGGTTTGCCGTGCAGTGCGGCGAGATTGCGCATGTGCGGCTAAAGGGTAAACCGCGAAGTCAAAAATGAGCAAACCCACAAGCGCGATATAAAAAAGACGCATATAGCGTCCCGGATATGCCATAGAGATAATCATGTGACGGTGGCTCCCGATGGATCAACTTTGAGGATGCGATAACGCGCTTGTATATTTTTTTTTGCCCAAATATCGATCATAGCCCGCCCAATAGTGTCGGCATTTTGGGTCGTAAGCGCGATGAGAGTCGGTCCCGCGCCCGAAAGCGCGGCACCCCAGGCACCTGCGTTGACCGCTTCTGCGAGTATCTGATCAAAACCCGGAATGAGTTTTGCTCGATAGGGGTGATGCAATCGGTCTTCCATGCCAACGCCGAGATACTCAAAATTTCCCGTGATCAGTGCTGCCGTAACAATGCACGCTCGGCTTGTACTGAAAACGGCGTCACCGTGAGAAACGGTATTGGGCAAGACATTGCGGGCATCTTCTGTTTTGAGTTCAAATTCGGGAATGGCGACCACAGCGCGCAATTCTCTCGGCGGCAGGGCGCGCACGCATGCAACGCGGTTGCCATCCATAGTAGAAGCAGTGAGGCCGCCGAGCAAGCAGGGCGAGACATTGTCCGGATGCCCTTCAATAGCCGTGGCAATATCGAGCATCTCCATCTGTGAAAAGGGTTCACCTAAAAGGCAGTTAGCCGCAATAACACCGCCGACAATGGCAGTTGAACTGCTGCCCAATCCCCGGGCAAGGGGCACAGTATTGTGCATGTGGACATCGATTCCGGGCAGTGTTTTGCCTGTGCGTTGAGCGGTGAATTGCGCGGCGCAATAGAAGAGATTTTCCTCATCAGCGGGCAAAATACCCCCGCCTTCACCCTCTATGCCAAACGACACGCCCGATTGAGAACGGGTTTTTACCGCGACATGATTGTAAATGGACAGCGCCATGCCCAGTGCATCATAACCGGGGCCGAGATTGGCAGTGGAACCGGGTAGCCGGATGTGAAATTCCATCTATAATTCTCTAACGAGTTCGGTGCATACCAGATCGGCGAGCAGGAGACCTCGCCGTGTCAGACGAACGCGGTTATCAGTTCGTTCCAGCAAGTGCTGGTTTGTCATCGCGATATACTGTTTGTGGATTTTTGGATGACTCAAAAACTCTGCACGAAGCCCCCGACGCTGGCGCAACCCCAGCATAATGCGCTCCAGCAGATGTTGCGTCGGTGTAAGCTGTTCTTCTCTTTCCAGCGCAAATCCGGTTGCCTCAATATGCTGCATATAAGTCGTGAGATCGCGCACATTCCAGAATCGCCGATTGTCGAGATACGAATGTGCAGATAAACCAACGCCCAGATAGGGGCGATCATGCCAGTAGTTGAGATTGTGACGCGACGCAAATCCCGGTTGGGCAAAATTGGAAATTTCGTAATGTATGTACCCGGCAGCTTCGAGTTGGTCAATAGCATACATATACATCTCGGCCTGATCGGTTTCAGGCGGCACATCCAATTTCCCCTTTTGAAAGCGGCGCGCAAAATTGGTCTGAGGCTCAATCGTGAGACCATATACCGAGATATGTTCGGGACACAGGTCAATGGCCCTCTGAATACTCGTTGCCCATTCTTCAAACGTCTGTTCCGGCGCACCGTACATAAGGTCGATACTTATGTTCTTAAACCCCACATCGCGGGCGGCACGAAACGCGCCTATCGCATCTGATGCCGTGTGAAATCGGCCGAGTGCTTTGAGTGCGCGATCTGTAAATGCCTGCACGCCCAGACTCAAGCGGTTGATGCCGTGTTCATATAATTTTTTAAAGTGCTTGCGATCATTTGGATTGGCCTCTGCCGTAATCTCTGCATCGGGAGCGACCGCGCTTTTCGCATTTGTCGTGATCCGATTCAACTGTCCAGGCGGTATTGCCGAAGGCGTGCCTCCTCCAAAGTAAAGCGTGTTGAACACAGGTGGCATTCCAAGAGATTGTATGCGATTTTGCATTTCAACAATCACCGCATCCATATAGCGCTTCGCCAGATGATTTTTGCCCACCACAAATGCAAAATCGCAATACGGACAGCGCGAGTGACAAAATGGGATATGGATGTAAAGGCTGAAGTGCATGAAATCTTCACTCCACGAGCATACCAATGCGCCGCCAGCGCACGCGCTCGGGAAAGCGAAACAGATTATAGAGCGCGATACCGAATAGAGACGTCACGTTGCTATATGCGGGGACGCGATCATCAGGTGCCCAGGACCAGTAGAGAATAAATGCTTTTCCCCGAATGAGATCGCGCTTGAGAAAACCCCAGTATCGACTGTCTTCACTGCTGTCGCGGTTGTCGCCCATCACGAAATAGCAGTCTTCGGGCACGATCTTAGGCCCGTAGTTATCCCGCGTATTGGCCACCGATCTCCGTCTGAGAATAACAGAATCGATATATTTGGCTCTGGATGGATCAATCGCGCGTTTGTCGTCAACATAAAGGATTTTATCTTTAATTTCAACTTTCTGCCCGGGACCTGCAACAATGCGTTTGATAAAGTCGCGGGATGGGTCTCTGGGATACTGAAAAATGACAATATCGCCGGAATCTGGCGAACGCCACGCGGGCAGGCGAATGTCGGTAAAGGGAATGCGAGCACCGTAAATAAATTTATTTGCCAGCAAAAAATCTCCGACCAGCAAAGTGTTTTCCATCGATCCTGAAGGAATGCGAAATGCCTGCACGACAAATATGCGAATAAAAAGCGCGAGTGCAAACGCGAGTAAGATGGCCTTGATATATTCAATAGTCACGGATTTTTTTGGGGGCATTTTCCTCACACTTCCATCTGCAAAACAGCGAGAAACGCCTCTTGAGGGATTTCTACTGCGCCGACTTGTTTCATGCGCTTTTTGCCCTCTTTTTGACGCTCGAGGAGTTTGCGCTTGCGGGTAATATCGCCGCCATAACATTTGGCAGTGACGTTTTTGCGGAAAGGACGCACGGTTTCGCGCGAAATCACTTTGGCACCGATTGCCGCTTGAATAACGACTTCAAAGAGCTGGCGCGGGATCAGTGCTTTGAGTTTTTGACTCAAAGCGCGCCCCCATTCATAGGCTTTATCGCGGTGAACAATTGCAGAGAGTGCGTCTAAGGGTTCGCCATTGATGAGCAGGTCGAGTTTGACCAAATCCGCTGCCTGGTGTTTTTTGTATTCGTAGTCAAACGATGCATAACCGCGCGAGACCGATTTGAGGCGGTCGTAGAAATCGAGCACAATTTCGGATAAGGGCAGATCATAGCGCAAGAGTGCACGGGTGGGGTCAATGTATTCGGTCGTACGATAATGGCCCCGACGATCTTGTGCAATACGCATAATATTGCCCACATATTCAGAGGGCACCAGAATTTGGGCATCGAGCATCGGTTCGGCAATATCTTCTATATTTCCCGCAGGTGGCATCTCGGCGGGATTTTGCACATTGACCTGCTCTCCACTGGTCAGGCGCACGCGATATTCGACATTCGGCACAGTAGTGATGATGTCTATGTCAAATTCGCGGTCCAGTCGCTCCTGGACAATTTCCATGTGGAGCAGGCCGAGAAAGCCACATCGAAATCCGAAACCGAGTGCTGTCGAAGTTTCGGGTTCGTAGGACAATGACGCATCGTTGAGATGCAGTTTTTCGAGCGCAGAACGAAGGTTTTCAAAGTCATCTGATGATATGGGATAAAGCCCGGCAAAGACCATGGGTTTGACTTCCTGATAGCCAGGTAAGGGATGAATGGCGGGATTCGCAGAGCCAGTGACGGTGTCCCCGACCCGAGCGTCTTCAAGGTCCTTTATCCCCGCGATGAGATACCCGACTTCGCCTGCGCTGAGGCTTTGCTGTTTGATACGCTTGAGTTTGAGGGTACCGATTTCTTCGGCGTCGTAATTTTGGTTGGTCGAAAAGAGACGGATAGGCATATTTTTTTTTAAAACGCCATCAAAAACGCGCACATAAGCCACGACGCCGCGATATTGGTCGAAAATAGAATCGAAGATGAGAGCCTTGAGCGGAGCATCCGGATTCCCCTCAGGAGGTGGTATCTCATCGATAATAGCGGCCAGGAGTTTATCGATCCCAATGCCCTCTTTAGCACTGATTTTGACAATTTCCTCTTCTTCTACACCGAGCAAGTCATGGAGTTGCATGACCACGCGATCTACTTCGGCACCGGGCAGGTCAATCTTGTTGATCACGGGAATGATGAACAAGTCGTGCTCCATAGCGAGGAGAACATTGCTAACGGTTTGGGCTTCCACTCCCTGCGCCGCGTCAACGAGGAGCAGCGCACCTTCACACGCGGTGAGACTGCGCGAGACCTCATAAGAGAAATCGACATGACCTGGCGTATCGATGAGATTGAGTTCATAAATCTGACCATCTGGCGCTGTATAATCCATGCGAATGGCGTGCGATTTGATGGTAATACCCCGCTCGCGTTCGAGATCCATGTTATCGAGCACCTGATCTTGCATTTGAAATTCGCTCAGAGTTTGCGTCTCTTCCAGCAACCGGTCAGCCAGAGTCGATTTTCCGTGATCAATATGCGCAATGATGGAAAAATTTCGAATATTATGAAGATTCATATTTTTGCATTGCTACAAGTTTGGGAAGTTGTATATGAAGACGAGTAATGAACTGCTGATAAAGCGGCACAGTTGTACATCGCTTCGAGCATGACTGCACACGCGCAGTACAACTTCAGTATAACAGTTCAATAAACGCCATAAAGCATAAGAATATACCTTCTTACCACGTTGAGGTCAATCAAAGTGTAGAAACGCAACTCCAAACCACCCCCATTGCGAGCTGCGAAGAAATGCGATTGATAACCTTAAATCCGTAGTTCTATCCAGTTTGATTGACAATAATATGTAAATTGACTATCTTTTTTAGCTATTATTTCAGACATTTTTACTGCATTTGCCAGCAGGTAGGAGTGGGTATGATCGCCAGCATGACCGGTTTTGGAAAGGGTATTGCAGAAGGGGATGTGGGCCGCGTTATTGTTGAAATTCGGTCGGTCAATGGGCGCTATGGCGATGTGATAGTACGCATGCCCCGTTCTTTGTCTGAGCTTGAATCTCGCATCAAAGAACGGGTTTTATCGGTCTTTGCAAGAGGGCGACTCGATGTGAGTATAACTTTGCAGGGTACTGCATCGGAGCAGGGTCTTCCTGTACTCAAGCCCGAAGTTCTATCCGCGTATCTCAAAGGAATTAAAGAAATTCGCGCGGAGATATCTGGCGATATCGATCTGATGCAAATTGCTCAGTTACCTCAAATATTCGCATTTGAAATTCCCGAACTCGATTCTGAAGCCCTATGGAAGGTGGTATCTGTAGCACTCAGTCAGGCTATTGACGCCTGTCGGGCCATGTGCCTATCAGAAGGTGAAAAACTCGCCCATGATCTCCGCACGCGCATTTTGGTGCTCAATAAATTTCTCCAGCGCGTCGAAGAACTCGCACCCGAGCGAGTAGAAACTGTTCGGACGCGATTAGAGGAAAAATTGGCGCAATTATTAACACCCGAACAAATTGATGAGAGCAGGCTGTTGATGGAAATTGCCCTCCTGGCCGACCGCAGCGACATAACGGAAGAATGCGTGCGTTTTCACAGTCACAACGCACAGTTTCTCGATATGCTCAACCGCAAGGAAGCAGTTGGCCGGCGTCTCAATTTTCTACTGCAAGAAATGCTCAGAGAAGCCAATACCCTGGGATCCAAAGCAGGTGACGCGACAATAGCCCATGTAGTCGTAGATATCAAAGAAGAAATTGAAAAACTCAAAGAACAGATTCAAAACATCGAGTAAAAATCGCGGATGATTAAATCAGAAAAAACTGGTGTTAAAAGAATTCGGCAAAAGTTGGGCGATAGTCCCGCCGCATTTGCCGTGATCGTCGCCGGGCCATCGGGAGTTGGAAAAACGTCGATGTGCCAGGAGGTTTTGCGTGCAGATTCAAGCGTCCGGCGCTGTGTGACGACAACGACGCGACCACCACGCGATGACGAAATACAGGGTGTTGCCCGTCATTTTGTGACAGTTGCACAATTTGAATCCATGCAAACGCGAGGCGATTTTATCGAATCTGCCGAAGTACATGGACATCTTTACGGCGCGACATTCGACGCGGTTGCAAAAGCTCTGTGCGGTGGACATGTGATGTTGATGGATGTAGATGTGCAAGGCGTGGCCGCGTGGAAAAAAGTCCTGGGAGATCGCTGCGTGACCGTATTTGTCGTGCCGCCATCTCTCGATGTGCTTGCAAAGCGGCTCAATGCGCGACAGTCTGAAAGTGCTTCGGACTTTCGATTGCGTATGGAAAATGCCGTTTCTGAACTTGTCCAGACCAAAAACAGCGATTACGTTGTCGTAAATGACAAATTGGAACAAGCCATCGCCGATTTGCTCGCAATTATTCGCGCGGAGCGCCAGCGCACACGGCGGATATGTTTGCGTCGCTTGAGTCTCTAAAAACTCGTGCTATGCTCCCGGCCTATCTCCGGCCCGTTATTGCAGTGCGAAAGTCCATTTCTAACAAGGAGTGCGTTATGTCGAATGTATTTTTCACTGAGGAATTAACGGTTGAAGAGGATATGAATACCTATAAAGCCGTATTACTGGCATCAAAAGAAGCTCGCCGGTTGAATAAAGCCCGGTTGGTTGCAGGTGTGCCCGAAGGCGAAGAAAAAATAACAACCATTGCACTGGACCGAATTGTAGAAAAAAAAATTCAGGTGACCTATGCTGACGGGAAAGAGGATTCTTCTGGGCGTTAGCGGTGGAATTGCCGCCTATAAAAGTGTATTTTTATTGCGCCTTCTTCAGAATGCAGGCGCAGAGGTTCGGGTGGTCATGACGCCCGCTGCACAAAAGTTTGTGCAGCCCCTCACTTTTGAAGCACTCTCACACCATCGCGTCTATACGGATTTGTTTCCGTCGGACGGCGACCCCGATGTTATCCACGTGCATTTGGGCAAGTGGGCCGATCTAATCATTGTCGCGCCAGCAACTGCAAATTGCATGGGGAAATTGGCCCATGGGTTGGCCGACGACCTGTTGACCTGTGCGTTGTTGGCTGCAGAAGCACCTGTTTTACTCGCCCCGGCAATGGAAACCCAAATGTGGGAACGCGGTGCTGTACGACAAAATATCGAGTTCTTGAAAAAAGACGGCTATCGGATGGTTGGGCCGGGGACGGGATCGCTCGCCTCGGGTGCCGAGGGAATGGGACGCATGGCCGAACCCCATGAGATTGTGGATGAGGCCAGCAGTATGGTTGGCGCGACACAATCACTTGCAGAGAAACGCATTGTAGTGACAGCGGGCAGGACAGAGCAACCCATTGACCCCGTGCGTTTTATTACCAATCGCTCAACGGGTAAAATGGGCTATGCTATTGCCGAACAAGCGCACCGCCGAGGTGCTAATGTCGCGTTGATCAGTGGACCGACAGAACTCACTGCACCCGCCGGTACACAGGTCGAATATATCCGCACAGTTGCCGATTTAAAAGCAGCGACCATCCGCGCATATCAGCATGCAGACGCACTAATTATGACCGCAGCCGTGCTCGATTTTCGCCCCGAACATGTGTCCGAATCAAAAATAAAAAAACGCGATGGCGGTCTGTCCCTTCATCTTCTGCCCAATGAAGATTTTTTAATTTCTCTGGGACAAAACAAGGGCGAGCGGATCGTAATCGGATTTGCGATGGAAACCGATCACGCGCTGGAAAATGCCCGCAAAAAACTCCACGAGAAAAACCTTGACCTGATTGTGTTAAACGAATTGAATGTGGAAGGGGCGGGGTTTGGCGTTGATACCAATGTCGCGACTTTTATAGAACCCCATCGAGAACCTGTCGCATTGCCCTTGATGTCCAAACGCGATGTGGCAGATCGCATTTTGGATTGGCTGGTGTCGCGTTGGGAGAATGTGCATGAATAAATCCCCCGACCTGTTGGAAACCCTCGAGCTTGCACGCGATTTTCTATCGCGAGAACTCGCTTATGCGCCCGCCTCGGTTGCGCGGATAGATGATCGGGAATCGGACGCTGCCTACACTGACAAGGGGTTAGTCAGTGATCCCCTGACTATTTTGGATCAAGAGGCTTGTAGCTGTCAAAAATGCGGATTGGCCCAAACGCGCACCTCAGTCGTGTTTGGAAGTGGGAAAACCAATGCAGACCTCCTATTTGTTGGCGAAGCACCCGGCGCTGAAGAAGACCGACAGGGGTTGCCTTTTGTAGGGGCTGCTGGACAATTGTTGACGCGAATGATCGAAGCCATGGGTTTGACGCGCAAAGATGTCTATATCACCAACATTATCAAATGCAGGCCCCCCAATAACCGGGATCCCAAACCCGATGAAATTGTTGAGTGCCAGCCTTATCTACTACAACAAATTGACCTGATTGCGCCGGTTGTAATCTGTACTCTTGGCCGTTTTGCCGCGCAAACCTTGTTGCAGACCACCGAGTCGATAGGGCGTTTGCGGGGGAAAGTTTTTGAATACCAGGGCGCGAAATTAGTCCCCACATATCATCCTGCTGCCCTATTGAGAAATGCACACTGGAAGCGCCCTGCATGGGAAGACTTGAAACTGGTTCGCAAACTTTACGATGGAACTGAAATTTAATGGTCGAAAATCCGACATTGAACACGGCTGAACGCGCGCTGCCCCAGGCACTCGAAGTCGAACGCGCTGTGTTGGGTGCCATGTTGATTGACAATATGGCAATCAATCGCGTGGTAGAAGTATTGGGGGATGAAACGGCTTTTTATCATACCCCACACCGAAAAATCTATGCGGCAATTCAAAAATTGTCTGAACGCGGCGATCCCGTCGATCAGGTCACACTCACTGAGGAACTCGTGCGCAGAGGGCAACTCGATGATGTCGGCGGCGCGGTTTTGATTGCCGAGCTGGCCAGTGAAATGGCGACAGCAGCCAATGCAGAATACCACGCACAGATCGTACTCGAAAAAGCACAACGGCGGCGATTGATCGCCGCAGCGACCCAAACGCTTACCGAAAGCTATGAAGAAACCGAGGATGTGCGCGAACTCATCGACCGCGCCGAACAACGGGTCTTTCAAATTGCCGAAGGCGAATTGGGCAAAGGCGTTATGTCCCTTGCATCCGCAATTGAAGAGGCTTATGTAGCGATTGAGCGCGCGCACGAACAGCCCGGCGCGCTGACTGGCGTGACCACGGGCTATACGGACCTGGATGAGATCACAGCGGGCTTGCAGTCTTCGGACATGATCATCCTCGCGTCGCGTCCATCGATGGGCAAGACAGCACTCACATTGTGCATGGCGCGCAATGCCGCCGTGAAGGGCAGTACACCCGTGCTGTATTTTTCTCTGGAAATGTCAACAGAGCAACTCGCACAGCGACTTTTGTGTGCAGAAGCGCGCGTGAGTTCGCACCGTTTGCGAACGGGCAGGCTATCAGAAGAGGAATGGCAACGCTTATCCGAGTGGACTGGAAAGCTTATTGAGGCCCCCATATACATTGATGACACACCTGCTATTTCCGTCATGGAACTGCGTGCCAAAGCGCGCCGTGCAAAATCCGAATACAATATTGAGTTAATCATTGTCGATTATCTACAACTGATGACCGCATCTGAAAATTTTGGCAGCCGCGAACAAGAAATCGCCTATATTTCGCGGTCTCTGAAAGCTCTCGCCAAAGAACTCGATATTCCGATCGTTGCCTGCGCGCAATTGTCGCGGGCTGTGGAAAGTCGCACGGATAAACGACCACAATTGGCCGATTTGCGTGAGAGTGGTTCCCTGGAACAGGACGCGGATGTGGTGATGTTTCTCTTTCGCCCCGAAGTATATGGCATTGTAGATGAAGAGGGCAATACGCAAGAAGGCAGAGCCGAGATCATTTTGGGCAAGCAGCGCAGCGGGCCGATTGGCAGCGTTTTTTTAATCTTTCAGGCAGAATACCTCCGCTTTGAAGAGCCCGAAATCTATCGCGAATTTCCCTGAGGAATATAACCCATGGGCAAAGTGCGCGTGCGGTATGTATGTCAGCAATGCGGTGCTGATTCGAGACGGTGGTTTGGTCGGTGTGTATCCTGTGGTGAATGGAACACCTGTGTCGAAGAACAGGCATCGCCCGAGGTAAAACAAAACAGACGCGCGGACGAATGGGTCAAAGCAAATCCACCGCAACCGATTACGGAAGTGGTGGGCGGCAAAGAAGACCGCATAGAAACAGCCATCGGCGAATTTGACCGCACATTGGGTGGCGGCATAGTGCCCGGCATGGCTGCGCTTGTTGGCGGCGACCCCGGCATAGGCAAATCCACATTGCTGTTGCAAGGCGTTGCACAACTCGCATTTTCGGGTATGAAGGCACTGTACGTATCCGCAGAAGAGTCCCCCCGCCAAACGCGAATGCGCGCCCAAAGAATCGGCGCGTTATCCGATGAATTGTACTTGATTTCTGAATCCAATCTCGATCTGATTTGCGGCTACATCGAAGAAATGCAGCCCGTCGCAGTTGTGGTCGATTCGGTGCAGACCATTTTTAGCCCAGACCTGCAAAGCGCGCCGGGAAGTGTGGCACAAGTTAGAGAATCTTCTGCAAGACTGGTGGCACTGGGCAAACGCACGGGCACATCAATTTTTTTAATCGGACATGTCACCAAAGAAGGCACCGTTGCAGGGCCGCGCGTGCTCGAGCACATCGTCGATACCGTACTTTATCTGGAAGGCGAACAACACGGTGCGTTTCGCATTTTGCGGGCGGCCAAGAACCGGTTTGGATCGACAAATGAAATTGGCATTTTTGAAATGTGTGATCGGGGGATGGTCGAAGTGGATAATCCCTCACAGGTATTCTTGCCCGAGCGCGAGGCCGAGCGAGAAGGCACAGCCATTGTTTGCACAATTGAAGGTACACGTCCCATTTTGGTCGAAGTACAAGCACTGGTCAGTCGCAGTAATTTCGGATACCCGCAACGCGTGGCTACGGGATTTGATGCCCGGCGAATGGCAATTTTAATTGCTGTGCTCGAAAAACGGTCGGGCCTGCAATTGGGAACTGAAGATATTTTCTTAAATGTCGCAGGGGGCTTGCGTATCGACGAACCCGCTGTCGATCTGGGTGTAGCTATGGCTATGGCGTCGAGCTTTCGCAGCAGACAGATGCACCGCGATACGGTTGTAATTGGCGAAGTTGGGCTGGGTGGAGAAGTGCGTGCTGTTAGTCAAATTGAACGCAGAATGACCGAAGCGCGCAAACTGGGCTTCACGCGGTGTATTGCCGCCAAAGCAAATTTGAGTGGAGCGCGCATTCCCGATAGCCTGTCGTTGATTGGCGTTCAGGATGTGGATGCTGCGCAAGATGTGGTGTTTTCATAGAAATTATTATTACGGAGAAAGCGCATGGTACCGAGAATTGTACACATTTCCAAATTGTTGTCATTGATGTTGCGACACAGGCCCGATGAGTTTGGGCTACAAGTCGATCGCTATGGTTTTGCCGACCTCGATGCGGTTTTAAGTGCATTTCAAGACCGAAATTCGACATTTACTCTTGAAGATATTGAAAAAGTGGTTTATGATGGAGAAAAGCAACGTTTCGAGATTGTGGAAAACCGCATTCGAGCGCGTTATGGACACAGTTTTTCCATTGATCTGGGTCTCGATCCATCAGAACCCCCCGAATTTTTGTATAAAGGAGTAGATTCTGCCGATGCTGAGCGATTATTGTCCGAAGGCTTGGCACCAGATGATCGCGATTATGTACATTTGTCGTTTGATGCCGATGTCGCCGCGAGATTAAGCGCCAGACCCGGACGCCGAGGGGCTGTCATACGCATTGCTGCGACACGCGCCCATCAGAGTGGCGTGCATTTCTACGATTGTGGCCCAACCGTATTGACCAAACATATTCCTGGGGAATTTTTGGATTTAGAACGAGGAGGGGGCATAACATCACATAACATATCCCAGGAACGAGAGAATGTGACTTATGGTCGGCGGCGACGCTTCTCATCCCGGCGTTAGTAAATAGTAGCTTTGGGGCATGTGTTCACAAGGCTAAAATAATCTTCTCACAAAAGTGTTTTATGGCTAACTCCCACAAAAACCACACGCAGTCCTTGCTGAGTACCGCCAAAAATTTGGCTCGGGAAACCTGCGCCGATATGATCCTGCTCGTGGCCAATTCCGACGTGAGCCACACTGATGTTCTCAAGTTGAACACCACCTGCCAAGTCCTGATTATTACGCGAAAAAAACACTTTTTGAAAGGTATTGAAGAAAAGGGTGTGCAGCGTTTAACTTATGATTATCACCTGGGCAATGACACGCACTTCGAACAGGTGCGACAATGCGTTATCAGAGGCATGGAAAGCGGGCATATTCATCGGGATGCGCGATTGGTATGCCTGAGTCATATGCTGGCTTCGCGGGGTGTGGATGCGATAACGGTGATGGATACCAGTATTGGGTTTGATATATACGATTCGGCAAAAATCTCAGCCATAGCGGGCGATTTGCCACTCAAAGTTGTCAAAACCACGCTCGATCTTTCCATCGATATTGGTACGGAAGGTCGCGAAGGCGAACCGGTCGGCACCTTATTTGTAATAGGCGATTCCAAACGGGTTTTGCACCATTCGCGGTCCATGACATTTGATCCTTTTCGTGGATATTCCGATAAAGAAAAAAATATCTGCAATCCCGATGTTCACGAAGGTGTCAAAGAAGTATCGCTGATGGATGGTGCATTTATCATTCGGGAAGATGGAATTATCCTCTCTGGAGGGCGCTATATTTCAGCGAGTGCGCGCGGTCTCACTTTGCCCAAGGGGTTGGGCGCACGGCATGTGGCGGCGGCGGCGATTACCAAAACCACCCGGGCCATCGCCCTGGCTATTTCTGAGTCAACAGGAACGGTTCGCGTATTTAAACAGGGCAAAATCGTTTTGCAAATAAACACACACCGGTGGCACATTGGACAAGACCAGCGGTAATGGGCATATTGCGCTAAGAGATATTTATGCAGCGATGGATCGTGCCCCTTTTAATGGGGTTGGTCATGACGAGCAGTTTTGCTGCGATGCCGGCATTGGGCCTGCCGGTTTTTTTTGTGCTTTTTGGCATTGCATCTGTGGCCTATCTCATTGCAGTCTGGCATTGTGAATATGTGCCATTGACAGCTATTGTAATCGCTGCGGCTGTATTTCGGCTTAGCCTTTTGTTTTCCATCCCCGCGCTGTCAGATGATATTTATCGCTATGTATGGGATGGACGCGTACAGTGGGCGGGCATCAATCCCTACCAGTTTGCGCCTGCGGCACAAGAACTGGCACCTGTACGAGACGCGCACATTTTCTCTAAAATTAACCACCCCGAATTGCCGACCATTTATCCGCCCATCGCCCAAATAGCATTCTGGGTGGGGTACGGCATTTCGGGTGGCATACTGGGTATCAAAGTGCTACTCGTCTGTGCCGATCTAATTTCGGGATGGCTTATAGTCTGTTTGCTCAGGCATTTTGAGCAGCGGACGCAATGGGTTTTGATTTACTTCTGGCATCCGCTGGTCGTAGTAGAAATTGCTGGAAATGGACATATAGAATCACTGGGCATTGTCGCTTTATTGGCTGCATTTTACTTGTTCTTAAAAGGGCGAGATTACATCGCACTAAGTGCGCTGGGCGGGGCTGTTCTGGTGAAGTTCTTCCCCCTTGTTTTTTTGCCGAATCTCGTGCGTTGGAAAGGGTGGCTGCCAACCAATTGGCCCGCTCTGCTCATGGCACCCTGTGTCGCGTTTCTGGGCTATTTGCCCTATGCGTGGACCGGCGCGCCTGTTTTGGGTAGCCTGGAGACTTATGTACAGCACTGGTCATTTAACAGCGCGGTATTTGATGTACTCATTCTGCTTTGCGGCGATGGACAAATTGCACGCGGTATCATTGCCTTGCTCTTTTCAAGTGTTGTACTGTTGCTGATCTGGAAGCGCGTCCCCCTGTTGCACGGTGCATATCTGACTGCGGCGACCTTTGTTCTACTCACCCCCACGCTCCATCCATGGTATGTCTTGTGGTTAATCCCATTTCTCGTTTTTTATCGGCATCCGCCCTGGATCGCTTTCTCACTCCTGGTAGTCTTATCCTATCATATTTTGATTCAATACCAGGCTCGTGGCGTATGGGAAGAAGCCGCATGGGTCCAATGGGTGGAATACGGTGGATTGATACTGGTAGGCCTCTCGTCTTTGCTTTTCAAACGCACAGAAATCTTGACGAAAATAGGACGTTCTTTTAATATACACCGTCTAATCTAATTGCACTGTCTGAAAAGAAAAAACGGAACTCGAGTTGGACAAAAACGTTTTTGAAAAAGTATAAATAAGCAAAGGAGGTCGGCAAAGATGCACAGATTTCGATTCTTATTCTTTCTGCCACTTTTTGTCGCCTGTGGGGCACAAGAACAATCTGCGGATTTACTCTTTCGAGAGGGCGAACAGGCCACGCACGATATGGCGTCGTATCCCGTGGCCGAAGTCAAATTGGCGGAATTTCTGACGCGTTTTCCCGACGATCCTCGGGCTGAGGTGGCACTACAGGCTCTGGCGAGGGTATTACTGAATCAACAAAAGCACAAAGAAGCCATTGCGCGATACGAAATCCTGATCGCGCGATTTCCGCAGAGCCGATATTGTGTACAGGCACAGTTTATGATTGGCTATATCCACGACCAACTCGGCGATTACGAACAAGCGCGAGTAGCCTATCAACAGGTGATTGATACCTATCCAAACTCTGAGTTAGTGGATGATGCCAAATTTTCAATCGAAAATTTGGGCAAAGTGCCCGATCAGTGGTTGCGTACCAAACCAATAAGTCGAGAGTGATGCAATGACAGTTGGACAAGATATTCAATTAATCAATGAACGGGTTGGGCGCGAAAGCGCGTTTGTCGATCGATTATTGTCCGAGGTGGGCAAGGTCATTGTCGGACAGCAGGACATGATTGAGCGATTGCTAATCGGCCTATTGTGCAACGGCCATGTCCTGCTCGAAGGCGTTCCCGGTCTTGCTAAGACATTAGCCGTCAATTCATTGGCTCAGGCGATTCAAGCATCTTTTAAACGCATTCAGTTTACACCCGATTTGTTGCCCGCAGACCTGATTGGCACAATGGTCTATCACCGGGAGACGGGCGAATTTATGGCTCAAAAAGGGCCTATTTTTGCCCAACTCGTACTCGCCGATGAAGTCAATCGCGCACCGTCAAAAGTGCAAAGTGCCATGCTCGAAGCTATGCAAGAGCGCCAAGTTACCATTGGAAACGAAACATTTGCCATGCCCGATCCCTTTTTGGTGCTGGCCACGCAAAATCCCATCGAACAAGAAGGGACCTATCCACTACCCGAGGCACAGGTCGATCGCTTTATGCTGAAAGTGCGGGTAACATATCCCAATAAACAGGAAGAACGCGCCATTGTCGATCGCATGAGCCGCAATGCACCCCCCAAAATTGGGACAGTCATAACAACTGACGATCTCATTCGCGCGCGGAGTGTGGTCGACGAGATTTACGTGGATGATAAAATCAAAGATTATATCGTCGATCTCGTGTTGGCAACCCGCGATCCAGAGGCTTACGGTTTGGGTGATTTACGCGCTCTAATCGAATTTGGCGGATCTCCACGCGCGTCTATCGCCCTGACCCGCGCTGCCAAAGCGCATGCGTTTTTGCGCCACCGCGGCTATGTTACTCCCGAAGATGTGAAAGCCATTGGCATGGACGTATTGCGCCATCGCGTACTGGTGACATACGAGGCAGAAGCCGAGGAAATTAACTCCGAAGAAATCGCACGCCAAATATTCGATCACGTTGAAGTGCCGTGATAATTTTTCCCATGATTCCAACTGAAATTTTAAAAAAAGTGAAACGCATTGAGTTGCGCACGCGCAATCTGGTAAATACAATATTTGCCGGCGAATACCATTCGGTATTTAAAGGCAGGGGCATGGCGTTTGCGGAAGTGCGAGAATATCAGCCCGGCGATGATGTTCGCACAATTGACTGGAATGTGACAGCGCGTATGGGAGATCCCTTTGTCAAAGTGTTCGATGAGGAGCGCGAACTCACCGTGATATTGATGGTGGATGCGAGTGCGTCGGGTGACTTTGGAACGGTGGCGCAAATGAAAGGCGAGATAGGTGCTGAAATTTGTGCTTTGCTCGCCTTTTCCGCAATTCAGAACAACGATCGCGTGGGACTGATCATTTTTACCGGCGAAGTTGAGCTGTTTATTCCCCCCAAAAAGGGCAAAAAGCATGTGCTGCGCGTAATTCGAGAGTTGTTGTATTTTCAGCCCTCAGGACGCAGTACAAATATCGATACGGCATTGGAATATTTAAATCGCGTGACCTATCGGCGCAGTGTCGTGTTTCTGGTATCGGATTTTTTCGCTTCTGACTATGAGAAAGCATTGCGCGTTGCCAATCAGCGCCATGATCTGGTAGCGATAGCACTGGAAGATCCTCGGGAGTACGATCTGCCTGCAATTGGCATTGTGGAGTTGGAAGATGCTGAGACGGGCGAAGGTATAATGGTCGATTTTGGCGATGCAGCAGTGCGCGAGGCATTCCAAAAGCTGACAAAAAAAGAGCGCGATGACCGTGAAGCGTTATTTCGACGTATGGGCTTAGACGCCGTGAATATTTCGACTCAAGGAGCGTATCACGAACCGTTGATGCAATTTTTCAGGATGCGGGCAAAAAAAATTAAAGGATAAGGAGCAAAACGTGATAGAAGTTGATCGCCTGACAAAGCGATACGGCGCATTTACGGCTGTTGACGACATTTCGTTTCAGGTAGGTAAAGGCGAAATTGTCGGTTTTTTGGGTCCAAATGGCGCGGGCAAAACCACGGCCATGCGCGTGCTCACCTGTTTTTTACCCGCCACAGAAGGCACAGCGCGCATTGCCGGCTACGACATCTTTGACAATCCATTGGAAGTCAAAAAACGCATTGGGTATTTGCCCGAATTGCCTCCCCTGTATCGCGATATGCGCGTGCGTACATATCTGGAGTTTATCGCTAAAATCAAGGGCGTTGCGCCAAAAGAATCCAGACAGCGAATTGATGAAGCTATTGCCCAATGCGGGCTTGTGGATCGCACCGAGCAACTCATCGGTCATTTATCCAAAGGATATCGACAACGGGTAGGACTTGCACAGGCGATATTGCACGATCCTGAAGTAATCATCATGGACGAGCCGACTTCGGGTCTCGATCCCAATCAGATCATCGAGGTGCGACAATTGATCCGCGAACTTGCCCAGGAACGTACGGTAATTTTGAGCACGCATATTTTGCCCGAAGTTGAAATGACCTGCAATCGCGTGATCATTATTCACGAAGGCAAAATTGTCGCTGTTGATACCCCTGAAAATCTCACGGCTCATACGCGCGACACAACGCGATTTTTTGTGCGGATATCGGGCGATGTAGATATTGCAGCCAAAGCCATTGCCACTATTGAAGGGATTAGCGACGTGACGCACCTGAACAATGGGCTGCATGTCCATTGGCCGGCTGAAGCGGATTTGAGTGCCGCAGTATCGGCTCGCATTGTCGAATTGGGCATGGGACTGGTGGAAATGAAGCGTGACGCCATGTCTTTGGAAGAAATTTTTCACGCGCTGACCATGCACGAGGAGGAGGTGTGATGGGCAATGTAATGGCGATTTTTGGCAAAGAGATGCGGTCGTATTTTGGCTCGCCAATCGCTTATGTGATGGCCGGTGTGTTTTTGCTATTTAGCGGCTTTGTTTTTCGCAACCAGTTGCTCGAATTTCACGATATGGCCGTATATCTGAAATTGGCAGAACGCGAGGAAAAAATCCTGCTAAACGTCAATACAGAAGTCGTCACGCCATTCTTTGAATTTCAGACTTTTATCTGGATGATTGTAATTCCAATGCTCACGATGCGTCTTTACGCCGAGGAAAAACGCGGGGGCACGTATGAGTTGTTGATGACCTCGCCGATTACTTCAGCACAAATTTTGATAGGAAAATTTCTCGCTTGTTATGTATTGTATTTGCTAATCGAAGCAATGGCCTTTGGCTATATTGGCGTGTTGTCTATGCACGCGCAATTGGACTGGGGCCCCATTTTTTCCGGTGCGCTGGCTGTGGTGCTGATTGGCGCCACATTTATCAGCGTGGGTATTTTGGCGTCATCTTTGACCGAAAATCAGATTATCGCGGCTGTGTTGTCTTTTTTCTTTTTAATTCTATTGTGGATTATCGACTGGGCAGCGCGGTTTGCCAGCGACATATTTTTTGTTATTTTAAAATTTCTCTCCCTCATAGAACACACCCGAGACATGATTCACGGTGTTGTCGATACGCACGACGTGGTATTTTTTATTAGTGCTGCGACTTTTTTCCTCTTTTTAACACATACGGTGCTCGAATCGCGCAGGTGGCGATCGTAGGAAGGACGCTATGATGAAAATCGGTATTATGGGCATGCACTACGGACATATAAGCGGTATGCTTCACTCGGCGGTCAACGCGCCAAACGGTGAAATCGTCGGCATTGTAGAATCCGATGACGCGCTTTGCAAAAAATATACCGCAGACCACAATATCACCCGCTTTGCCACACTTGAGCAGATGCTTGAAAAAGCAAAACCCGATCTGGTAATTGAGGGTCTCGAACATCACGAAAAAACGCCTGTCATCGAAACATGTGCCGCAGCCAGCGTCCACATACTACTCGACAAACCGCTCTGCCGAACGCGGGAAGAATTACAACGCATCAAAACGGCTATAACAAAGAACAACATCAAACTCTCCACCTTTTTCACTTCCCGCCGTTATGGTGCATTTATCGCATTGAGACAGGCGATTCAAAATGGCGATTTGGGTGACCTCATAAGCCTCATCACCACCCATCCGCACAAACTCGGCGCAAATCCCCCTGCACTCTACTTCGATGCTGACAAATATGTGGGTACATTCCACGATTTAGCAGGCCACGGCGTGGATCAAATTCGCTGGCTCACCGGCGCAGAATACACGGGTGTTCACGCGCTCGGCACACTCAAAAAACACATCAACACGGGTCTCACATTCGATCACGTCCAGGCTTCGTTTCAACTCGACAATGGCGCACTTGCCACCGCCACTGCCGATTGGCTCACCCCAAACGATGCGCGGTCTTTTGGCGACACGCGATTCATTATCATGGGCACCGAAGGCTCGGCACACTTACGCGCCTACGCCGACGACCACGTACTCATTGTCTCCAACAAATCGGGCACTTACGAACCCAAACTCCCTCCCTCAACTAATCACACATTTGTTGAAAATATGATCGATGCACTCTCGCGCGACGAAGAAAACTCGATCTCAACAGACGATACCCTCGCCGTTGCCAATGCCTGTATTACAGCCGAAGAATCGGCGAGAAAAGGTGGAAAATTTCTATCGATCAGATAGTGAGTGGCACACAAAAAAGCAGTAGCAGGATGTTGCCTGCTACTGCCTGTTCAGCCCTATGCCTTCACCTTGCCCCTTGGCCTAATTATCATCATCCCGCTCGCTTAGCAGTTCCCCGCGCTGCAGCCGCTCCGCGTTCTCCGTGGACCACAGAATTCCCTTCATCACCTTCTGGGCGGTAATATACCGGGTCGCCGCCAGCAGGTGCATACGCTTCTCCTTCGGATCGTCCGACAGGTCGTAGTGCCGGAACGCCACCTCCAGCACCTGGAACATGTGCAACTCCGCATCCTCGCGCAGCATAATATGGGCCAAAGTATGCCTGAGCTTCGCGATATCGTATCCTTCCTCCAGGTACTGGCTTACCAGGACCTCAGCCTCGAAGACCTTCTGGAAATCCGCAAACTCCTGTAGCCGGTCCAACATCTTGTCCTCAGACGCGAACGTCTCGTCCAGCCGCTGTCCTTCCCTGGGCAGGCGGGCCGCTGGCATGTTGAGCCAGCGCAAATAGGTCATAAACACAGCGCCGTGGAAAATGCCGCGCAAAAGCTCTTTGCTCGGTGCCAGATGGAAAGCGCGATAGAGGGCATGGGCATAAGAGTAAATATTCGCCACATCGTGCCAGTCTCCCTCATTCTTGAGGTGGAACCGCGCCGTGCGGATGGCCCCGGCATAGGTCATCGCCCGGCAGATATCCGTGGGCTTCACACCCTCGCGCAGTTTGTCTTCAATCTCGGCGACAATCGGCTCGAACTCCTCCCCCAGCAGCGTCTGCGTAAAAGCAGAAATATCCAGCGGTGCCTCGTTCTCCTGGTTCGCTTCCCACATCTCGTCCAGACGAGTGAAAATATCTTCCAGGACCGGCACGCTGTCTTCCCACCGAGCGGTCTCCTCATGTCGTTCCCTGCCCACTAAATCTACCACAATCGGTCTCAAAATCTCATTGGCCCCTTCCCAATCTACATAATCTAAGGCCTCGAACATCTTATTCGCGAAATCGAGCGCGTGACCGTCCCCGGTAAAATAGAAATCCGTCGCCGTGGTAAAAACGATATCCGCAATCTCTTCCGGTGAATATCCACGGTCGTACATGGTCATCAGAATACGCTGTGCTGCGCTGCTGCTGCGCTGATCTACCAGCCGCCGAAACCAGCGTTTGAGGGTCTCCAGGTCCGGTTCGTCCGATGTTTTGGGCAAAGGGAAACCCTGTCGCCGCGAGCCTCCTGATGTGCGTCTGGAAATCTGTGTCAGCCCGTGGACCAGGAAAAGATTGTGGTCCCTCTCATCAACATCTTCCCACATATTTGCAGCCAGCGTCAAAATAGCCACCCCCGATGACCACCCCTCATTCGATTTATATGCTCCGTAAAAAAGTCCCTGCTGGATCATCTCCTGCGGCGTGGCGCCCGCAGCCCTTAGCGCGGTAATCGCCTTGGCAATCAGGAGCGAGCTCCGATCTTTCAGACCCTGCTCAAGAATATACTTCCCCCGGTCAATCCGCCGGCGTCTGGCCGCCTCTTTTTCGCCCGGCGCAAGTCCCACGTACAGACACCCGTCGTCTCGCACCTCCACGGGAAAGCTCTTCAGATCATTTCCGGCTCCGGAGGTTATGAAACAGCCGCCCGTCTTAAGGTCGAACTCCCAGTGGTGCCAGTGACAGATCAGGACCCCGTCCCGAACACTGCCCTCGGACATCGGATATCCCATGTGCGGACAGCGGTTATCTACCGCATTGAACTCCCCTTCGTAGCGGAAAACGGCGATGTGGGTGCCCTCCACTGTAAACGGCTTCCCTTCGCCTTCTGCAAAATCATCAGCAGAGCACAATTTGTGATACACCAGATTACCCGGATCCACCTCCGGAGAAACATCCAGGGTCATATCCCCGTCCATGAGTCGATCCTGGAAACTTTGAGTAGCGATAGCCATAACCATACCTCCTCAAAATAATAGCCTAAAGTAAAAGAAAAGTAGTAGAAAATATACTGCAATTGCAGTACGTGGTCAATGCGATGGTGGTGAGATGTGACAATCCATCTGCAGACACCTCCCGCATTTCACCCAAAAACAATTGACAGGTGCTCTCCATAGCTTTATTATTTTTTCGTCGCTACATCACATAAGTCATTCTTTTTTTTATGGTGAATACATGGATTTTTCATCTTATGAACTCGGCGGATTTTACGACGAACTCTTTGAATCTCCGAACACGCCCCATCCCGGCGCACGCTTGCTCCTCGAAAAACTCGGTGAACTCTCCAAAGACGAACTCCAAAAACGCCATCAAGCCGCCGAACTGGCCTTGATGAACATGGGCATCACGTTTAACGTGTATGGCCACGAAGCTGGCGTTGAAAAAATTTTTCCCTTCGACATCATTCCCCGCATCGTTTCTCATACCGATTGGACCTACATCGAAAAGGGCCTCGTGCAACGCATTCAGGCCCTCAACCTCTTTATCTGCGACATCTACACCGATCAAAAAATCCTCAAAGACGGCATCATACCCCGCTACGCCATCGACACAGCTAAAGAATTTCTAAAACCCTGTATGGACCTTTCGCCGCCCAAAGATGTGTGGTGTCATATTTCCGGCATTGATCTCGTGCGCGATAAAGACGGCCAGTTTTACATTCTCGAAGACAATATGCGATGTCCTTCGGGCGTGTCTTACGTGCTTGAAAATCGCGAGGTTCTCAAACGCATATTTCCGGAAGTATTTGAAGCTTCTCATGTGCGACACGTCGATGAATATCCCGCTCAATTGCTCAACACATTGCGTTCTCTATCTCCTGCCCATGTCACATCGCCAACTGTCGTTTTACTCACACCCGGCATCTACAACTCGGCCTATTTTGAACATGCCTTTCTCGCCCAACAAATGGGTATCGAATTGGTCGAAGGCCGAGACCTCGTCGTTGCCGATGGTACTGTGGCGATGCGAACGACCCGTGGATTCCAGCGCATTGACGTTATTTATCGGCGCATTGATGCCGAATTTCTCGACCCAAAAGTCTTTCGCCCCGATTCTATGTTGGGAGTACCCGGACTCATGGAGGTCTATAAAAATGGTCAGGTCGCCATTGCGAATGCGCCCGGCACAGGTGTTGCCGACGACAAGGTCGTATATGCTTATGTGCCGC
The DNA here is from genome assembly GCA_965205975.1 of Candidatus Latescibacterota bacterium. Lineage (GTDB taxonomy): Bacteria > Latescibacterota > UBA2968 > UBA2968 > UBA2968 > VXRD01. The sequence goes on along the minus strand of OZ242195.1, from coordinate 325,388 downwards.
AGATCATCAAATATTATCTCAACGAAGACATCCTGCTGCCCAATGTGCCCACTTATGTTTGTTGGGACGACAAGCAGCGCCAGCATGTACTCGAAAACCTGGACACCCTTGTGGTCAAAGCCGCCAATGAGTCGGGCGGATATGGCATGCTCATTGGCGTGCATGCCACACGAGCCGAACGCGAAGACTTTGCCAACCGCATCACCCAAAACCCACGCAATTATATTGCACAACCCACCATTGCACTCTCGCGAAGCCCTATTCTGGTAGAAGACCACTTTGAAGGCCGCCATGTCGATTTGCGGCCCTATATCCTCTACAATGGCGAAGATACTTATGTCTTGCCCGGCGGGCTGACGCGCGTGGCCCTTAAAAAAGGATCTCTGGTGGTCAACTCTTCACAAGGTGGGGGAAGCAAAGACACCTGGGTATTATACGACAGCGACGATCCACTTGTCCCGTCCAGGTACCTTTCACAAACGCACTAACGCCGAGCCATCTTATGTTAAGCCGCACAGCAGAATCCATTTACTGGATGAGTCGTTATCTTGAACGCGCCGAAAATGTCGCCCGCTTTATTGAGGTCAATTGTCACTTGATGCTCGACTTACCCGTTGAAGCCAAAGGACAGTGGGAACCGCTTGTGCTCACCACAGGCGACCAGGACCTGTTCTACGAAAACTACGCAACGGACAACCAGGCCAACGTCATCGACTTCCTGACATTTAGTCCCGTAAATCCCAATTCCATTCTCTCCTGCTTGCGAAACGCCCGTGAAAATGCGCGTTCTATCCGAGAAATTATTTCAACGGAAATGTGGGAACAGATTAACAAATTCTACTTGCAGGTACAAAATATCGACAAACCCCATGCACAGGATGCACCCCATGCCTACTTTACAGATATCATCATGGCCAGTCACCTGTTCACAGGCATTCAGCGCAACACCATGTCTCACAATGAAGCCTGGCAATTTGCTCAACTGGGTCGGGACTTAGAACGCGCCGATAAAACCTCGCGCATCCTCGATGTCAAATACTTCTTTTTATTGCCCGAAGTTGATGATGTGGGCACGGCCTATGACAATATCCAGTGGTCGGCATTGCTCAAATCTGCCAGTGCCCTCGAAATGTATCGCAAGCAATTTGGCCCTATCGAACCCCATAATGTGGTCGATTTCTTGCTCTTAAACCGCGAATTTCCTCGCGCTATTCGATACTGTCTTTCCAGGGCCAATCAATCCTTGCACACCATATCGGGCACACCCGAAGGCTCTTTCCAAAACACATCTGAACAAGTACTGGGTCGCCTGCTCGCCGAACTGGATTACACCAGTATCGATGAAATCATTTCGCAGGGCCTGCACGAATACCTCGACGCATTTCAAACGCGACTCAACCAGCTTGACAACGCAATTTTCGAAACCTTCTTCGCAACTTCGCCCTCCTCCACGACCGTCTGAAATCTTCCTCTTTTTTTGTTGTACGGGAAATCTGCCTTGTCCAAAACCCCACCTGAAATTGCCGATATTATGCCCGAAGGGTACGCCCCTGCCCCCGGTTCTTACGACGAAATGTGGGATCAAAAAGACGGGGTGCGCGCCCATTGGCATCCCTTTTTTTCAGCAATAGAACGCATGGGCAGCAAAGAACTGGCACGCCGCGACCAGGAAGCGCGACTATTGCTGCGCGAAAACGGCGTTACGTATAACGTACCCGACAATCCCGATGGCTTGCATCGCCCTCGGGAACTCGATCCCATCCCCCTCCTGCTTCAGGCAAATGACTGGACCCATATTGCGCGAGGGGTGTCTCAACGCGCCGAATTACTCAACCTTGTGCTCAAAGACATATACGGTCCCCAAACACTCATCCGAGAGGGCCTTTTACCCTTTGAACCCATCTACAATCACGCGGGTTTTTTGAGATCCTGCAAAGATGTCTTTCTGCCTGCTGAACATCAATTGCGCATCTATGCCGCCAATCTCGCGCGAGGACCCGATGGACAAATGTGGGTTTTGTACGACCACACACAGGCACCTTCGGGCCTGGGGTACGCGCTCGAAAACAGAACCGCGATGTCGCGCATTATGCCCACCTTGTTCAACGACTGCAATGTGCGGCGTCTGGCCGATTTTTTTCGCACCTTTCAATCTGGCCTGTCTGAAATTGCGCCTCACAACAAAGAAAACCCCCGGATCGTCGTACTGACCCCAGGGCCTTTTAACGCCACCTATTTTGAGCATGCATATCTCTCAGCTTATCTGGGTTATACCCTTGTGCAAGGCGATAACCTCATCGTGCGCGATAGGCACGCGTGGCTCAAATCCATCGATGGCTTGCATCCCGTTGATATCATTTTGCGCCGCATTAATGACGATTTTTGCGACCCATTGGAACTCTACGAAGAATCGCAACTCGGCGTTGCCGGGCTACTCGATGCCGTGCGAAATGGGCACGTTGCCATTGCCAATCCTCTGGGCAGTAGCGTACTCGAAAATCCGGGCTTGATGCCTTTTTTGCCCGGCATTGCGCGACACTTGCTGGACGAAGACCTCATCCTGCCCTCGGTAGCCACCTGGTGGTGCGGACAAGCGCGAGAAATGAACTACGTACTCGACCATCTCGACAGTCTGGTTCTCTGTCCAATTGATCAGCAATCAGCTATTCCCCGCGTCTTCGGTGCCTTGCTCAGCCGCGCCGAGCGCGAAGTCTGGCGCGATCGCATCAGGGCAAATCCCACCCGTTACGCAGGCCAGGAACAAGTCAGCTTTGCAACAGCGCCTTCCCTGATCAACGGGCATCTCGAATCTCGCTATACCACTCTCACAGCCTTTGCAGTCTCCCACCAAAATACATACTCGGTAATGCCTGGAGGCCTCACGCGCAGCGCACCCGAACGCGACAATTTTGTCGTTCCTACGCATACGTTTGTACACAGCAAAGACACCTGGGTAATCGACGGTCTCCCACACCGGAACTTTGGCACATGAATTATCGCATCACACATCAGAGCCACTACGAATATGCAGAGACCGTGAGCCTGTCTCACAATCAAGCCCGATTGAGCCCGCGCAGTTTTTTCAATCAGACATGCTTAAATAGCCACATCACCATCAATCCACAGCCAGCATTTTTTCGCGAGCGAAAAGATTTTTTTGGCAATCGCACCGCCTATTTTTCCATCGAACAACCCCATAATATCCTCTCAGTCACAGCCGAAAGCGATGTGCATATCGTATCGCAAGCCCAATTGACCAGCGATATGCCCTGGGAAACCGTGTGTCACATCCTCAAAACCACAACCGATCCCGACCTTCTTTCAGTGCGCCAATTTGCACTGGATTCTCCCAAAGCCACTACCATCCCCGAGTTGACAAAATATGCGGAGCCGTCATTTTCTAAAGACCGTCCCTTTATAGAAGCGGTTAGCGACCTCACCCAACGCATCTACAACGACTTTGAATACGTACCTGGATTCACCACCATATCCACGCCATTATCCGATGTGTTCAAACACCGCAAAGGCGTGTGTCAGGATTTTGCCCATCTGGCTATCGGTTGCCTCCGTGCTATGGGTCTGGCCGCACGCTATATAAGCGGCTATCTCGAGACCCTGCCCTCCCCCGGAACAGATTACCTGATTGGCGCGGATGCCTCCCATGCCTGGTTCTCTGTGTACCTGCCCAATCACGGCTGGATCGACTTTGATCCGACCAACAACCTCATACCCGGTGATGACCGGCACATCACCTTAGCCTGGGGCCGCGACTTTGCCGACGTCACCCCTCTCAAAGGCGTAGTCTTGGGCGGTGGGCAACACGCACTCACCGTATCTGTCACCGTAGAACCGATAGAAGGCAATTTGCGCCCGCTTAAGGGAAGTGAACCTGGAATCTAACCTAACCGGATTGACCGAGCGTTGCAATTACAGTATATTTTGTGCAGACAAATTTTTCAGATTGGGGCGATATCTATGAATGCCATCACCGTAAATGAAGCAAAAAATGATCTGGGTCGCGTTATTGAGCGCGTTACAGCCGATGCCGAACCAATGATTATTTGTGGCGAGGGAAGTCAGAAAGCTGTTCTCCTATCTCTGGAAGAATTTAATTCCTGGCAGGAAACTCTGTACCTGCTTTCAAACCCTGCCAATGCAGATCATTTGCGCCAGTCAATTGCTGAAGTTAGAGAAGGAAAAATTGCAGAACAGGAGTTAGTTGAATAGTGAAATTTTGTCATTGCTTTTACGCTTCTATAACTGCTTTCATAACCGTCACTTTCTCCAGACGCTCGGGAATCGGATCGAACCCAACGCCGGGTGTCTCGTCCAGTACTACATTGCAATTCTCATCCTGCTCAATCCACTGATCTGTAATATCCTCAACGTAAAACTTGCGGGATGGAAATACATCTGCCGGATAGTTAAATCCCGGCAACGTACCCAACGCCGCACAAATCCCGGCACCAACACCGCTCTCCAGCATCCCGCCCACCCATGCATCTATGCCCGCATCGCGCGCCATATCGTGAATTTTCACAGCGTTTAACAAGCCTCCCACGCGACCGGGTTTTACATTGATCACGCGACAGGCGCCAATTTTCAGGGCGAGTTCAAAATCCCGCGGGCGTTTGACCGACTCATCCAAACACACAGGCGTCTCGATTTGGCTTTGCAACTCCGCGTGCTCAATCAGATCCAGATGATCCAATGGCTGTTCAATCATCGCCAAATTGAACTGATCAAATCCCTTGAGGGTATCAAAATCCACGTTCAAATCATACCCCGAATTGCAATCCACATGAATCACGGGATCGGGAAAAGCCGAACGCACGGCTTTGAGCATCTCGATATCCCATCCGTGCCGTACCTTCAGCTTTATCCGAGGATATCCCACATCCACAGCCTCCTGAATCAGCGATAAAAGTTCATCAATCGTATCCTGCACACCAAAATCAGCACCGCATGCCACCGTAGGATCAACTGCGCCCAGCGACTGCCAGAGCGGTACGCCTCTCAACCTACTATCCAATGCCCACCACGCGGTCTCCACAGCCGCTTTGGCAAAAGGATTGCCCTTAAACACCGCAATCCGCGCCATCAGTTCCGCCGCTGTCTCTATCTGCTCTCCCACCAGATGCGGCAAAAAAAATTCTCGCGCCGTCTCATAAACAGATCGGGCCGACTCGGACGAATAAGTCGGCGCGTAAAACGGCGTAGCCTCACCCCAGGCAACGGTTTCTCCACTTGAGAGTTTAACCATCACCGAATGAATCGTCGCATCCTCGCCATAAGCCGTGCGCCACGGCGAAATCAGCGGCAACTCGACATATCGAATTTCCGCGGCATCAATTTTCACCTGCAAATCCTCTTAATCTCCTGGTCTCCACCGCGCCGCGTTCAAAACCGACCACAGATGGATCAACCAGCCCATCCAGATAAACCACAGGATGGCTGCCAGAACAAATTGGAAAAGAGCAATTAGTAAACGTCCCTGAAGCAACTGGCCCAACCCTGGAATAAAAAAACTACACAAAGCTGCAAGAACATTGCCGCCCGAACCTTGTCCAGCCATACTATTTCCCCTTTCCATTCACCTTGATTCCGCTCAAAATAAAAAAGAAGGTTCCAGATACCCACCACCTGCCCTGGAACCTCCCGAAAAAATTTATCTTACCTTATTCAACCACATCAAAATCATGGAAATCTTCACCAGCTTCGAGCGATAAAATTTCAAGCGCAGTTGCGGCGCCTTGCCCGGCGGAAATAATCGCCTGTGTGCGGATGAGACGCGTATTCCAACCCACTGCAAAAAGCCCCTCAACTGAAGTGCGGCCATCTCCATCTGCAACAATACCCTTGTTCTCCTTGGCCAAACTCAGCCCCTCGGCCAATTTGGTATTTGTACCAGTCGCCAAAATGAGATACTTCCCCTCTCTTCGATCTCCATCCGCCGTTGTAACGGCAAAACCGCTATCGGTCTTTTCGGCATCGGTCACTTCTACATCCTCAATTTTGCCGCCCAAATTCTGGACTTGCGCTCGACCTACCCGCTGAAACTCACTCCCCGTCATCTCGGGAATGCCCAGATAATTGTAGAGCATTGCCTTGTGCATCGGCGTTCCATCTTGCCCAAACACCGTCACATTCTGACCATTTTTCGTCAAAAACAACGCGGCACTCAGTCCCGCAGGTCCATCGCCTATAATCAAAACATCTGCCATAACATATCCTTTCTTAGAATTGTGATAGATTAACAATTAGACGCTGTCAATCGTTCAAATTAGTATCCCAAACTCTATTCATCCAGTAATTTTTCCAGTGCCTCGGCATCTGTAACGGGTTCAGAACAGACAAAATTGCGACATACATAAGCCGTGGCGCGTCCGTCAATCATACCGCGATTTTTCAGAAGCGGAATAGCGTCGGACACGGGATCACTTCCCCCGCACAAAACGACATTGGGTCGCCATGTTTTATTCACCACATCGAGCAGTGCAACCGTATCCGCACTGTCTCGATCGCCCAAAACAGCAACCTCAACTGCCCCTTGCAAATAGAGATCCAGGGCACAAATCATATTGCCAAAACCCGAAGGCACCTCCCGAATATGTCTGCCAAAAAGATGCAAAATACGGGCGGCCATATCCCGCCAATCTCGGCGCTCCAGCAGCGTCCCCAATCGCAGCAGTGCCATCGCCCCTGTTGAATTGCCAGAGGGAGTCGCATTGTCAAAGGGATTTTTTGAACGCACAATCAGCTCCTCGTGATCTCTTCCCGTATAAAAAAATCCGCCATCTTCATTATCCCAAAATTGATCGATCATCACCTCCATAAAATCGCGGGCAGCAATGAGATAAGAAGGCTCAAAACTCGCCTCGTACAGATCGACTAACCCAACGATCAAACAGGCATAATCATCCTGATAGGCATTGAAACGCGCGCGACCATCTTTATAGGTATGCAACAAAAGCCCGCGATCCGTACACATATTCTCCAGGATAAATTGAGCCGCATCTGACGCACTATCCAGATAAACGGAATCGCCAAACGCCCGATATGCCTGGGCAAAGGCCGAAATCATCAGCCCATTCCAATTCACCTGAATTTTTTCATCGCGCCCGGGTTTGACGCGCTCTTCTCGCGCATCAAACAAAATCGTACATTCGCGTGCTATCGCGTCTTCATCCACCTCATAAATACGAGGAATATTTAAAATATTTTTACCTTCAAAATTGCCCCGCTCCGTCACATCGAAATACCGACAAAATATCGCCCCTTCTTCTTCGCCCAATAGATCCACCACCTCCTGCGGCGTCCACACAAAAAACTTGCCCTCTTCCCCCTCGCTATCGGCATCTTGCGTAGAATAAAAACCGCCTTCTGGCGCAGTCATCTCTCGACGCGTATAATCCAGAATTGACCTAACAATGCGCGCAAAAAACGGTTGCCTCGTCACCTGATAAGTCTGTGTATAAAGCTGTGCGAGCAGTGCATTGTCATACAGCATCTTCTCAAAATGGGGCACGAGCCAGTGGCGATCAACAGAATAGCGGTGAAATCCCCCGCCGAGTTGATCGTAAATGCCCCCGCGCGCCATTTTTTCGAGCGTCAATTTTACCATCGCGCGTGCCTCTATGTCCCCCGTACGCAAATAAGTTCGCAAAAATACGTCGAGATTCATCGAATTGGGGAACTTGGGCTGTGTGCCAAACCCGCCATTTTGAAAATCAAAATTCGATCTAATCTTTTGAAATGCGCCATCAAAATCCGCCTCAGTCAGGTCATCTGCCAAAGCATCAATATGCGCCATTGCCCGCAAATGCTCATGCAACCGATTCGCCACATCTGCGACATTATCCCCATTTTCCCGATAATGCCTGGCAACGGATTCCAGAACCTGGGGAAAGCCCGGTATATTGTGCCGACTCTGAGGCGGAAAATACGTGCCCCCGTAAAACGGTACGCCCTGCGGCGTTAAAAACACACTCATAGGCCATCCACCGGAACCGGTCATAACCTGTACCGCATTCATATAAATTTCATCGACATCGGGGCGTTCTTCCCGATCGACCTTCACATTGACAAAATGCGCGTTCATAATCTGCGCTATTTCCTCGTCTTCAAAACACTCGTGTGCCATCACATGGCACCAGTGACAGGCCGCATATCCCACGCTCAAAAAGATGGGCTTGTCTTCGGCAATGGCCTTTTCAAACGCCTCTTCTCCCCACGGAAACCACGCAACGGGATTGTGTGCATGCTGCAATAAATACGGACTGGTCTCGTGGACCAATCTATTGGTATCTCTTCTATCGTCCATCACATCCTCACCTGAAAGACAACACTGTTGTTAACGGTCGCCCCGGTTTCATCTTTTGCAACGTCTCATATTCATACCTCTCCCACCGGTTAGACCACGTATAAATCTCTTCAAAAATCTGTGACCGCACATAACGACCACCGGGCAATACCACTTCGATAACCAGATTGCCAAGAGTTATCTCACTTCCCTCAGCTGGTTCAATACGCACCTTATTTTCCATCTGCAAACAAGCGAGTGCGTTGGGAGGTAAAGAGAGGCGACTGGGCGTAAAATTATCTGCACGCGGCAAAAGGCCAATCTCATTCCCATTGAGAAATACGCGCGCATCTCCCATACTATCCCAGGCACAAAAACGAAGAATCCCCTGTCGAATACGCTGCAAATTTGCTTCAATGAGTTGGGCAGGGGGCGCGGGATCCATCGTCCAAAAAGTCTGAATATCACCAGGCCGAAACCAACGCACCATGGCCTCGGCTCCGCGGTTAATATGATACCATTCCACACGCGCCTGGCCCTGTGAAACATATCCCATAAACCATCCTGGAGCCGTATTTTCAATATATCCAGGCCAAACAGCCATGAGATCATCGGACGTGGGCAAAAGGGCTTGAACGTGGTTGAGCGGAAGTGGCGGCGCGTCAGACAACCCGACCAGAGCACCCATACACTGCAACACTGGCAAATAGGGCGTGCGGTGCAACACAATGCTTTGATTGTGTGAATGCCCACAAAAATAGGCATCAATCGCGTACCGAGACAAAAGATTGACCATATCCGTCTGAAAATCGCGATTGTAAAAAAAAGCGCGTGCTACCGGCCAGATAGGATGATGCCCCAATAAAAAGGATGGTGCATAAGCATTTTCTGCCAACACGGCATCGAGCCACTGACATTGCTCGGGATTCCAAAACGGCGTATCCAGAACAATAAACTGGCAACCATCCACCTCAAATGAAAAATAATGCGCCTTGGGTGCCTCACCTAAAAACTGTGCAATACGCGACCCCACAACCTCATCAAAAGTCGAGGTGCCATCGTGATTGCCACGAGCGACGATCAGGGGAATATCGCATGTGGCAAAAAAATCCAGCGCAGCCTTGAGATTCTCGCGGTGGCATTCTGGATCCAGCGGAGGTTCGGCCACATCGCCTGTCAAAATTATAAAATCTGGTTTGAGATGGCGAAGTGCATCCATCATTGGCGCGAGTGAATAGGTCACATTTTCCACATACCCCTCAGTACTGAGCGGTCTTGACGCGTCAAATGCCTGCCCAATAAAATCTCGCGTCACAAAATGCGTATCACTCACAACTGCAAATGAAAAAGGCCGCTTGAGATGTTTAATAGACTCAGGTACCACAAAACCCTCCCATGGCAATGTGAGATAATGTAACCCATTTTTTTCCGATAAACAAGCGCGCCCCAAAAACAAACGCGGGCTTCTTCAAAGAAACCCGCGTTTTGACATCTCCAATACTGAACAGGCAGAGGGACCTTCTACTCACCACCGCCACCACCGCCACCACCACCGCGACCACCTTGCCCACCACGGCGACCACCCTGACCACCCTGACCACCTTGCCCTCCGCGTTGCCCGCGCTGGCCCATCCGCTGCATCTGTTCTTGAAATACCTTTGTCTGATCCTCATTGAGAATGGCTGTCAGCCCCTGCATCATTTCCATTCGCAGTGCGCGCACTTGCTGCATGGCCGCCTGCTGGTCGTTGCTACCGCGCAGGCTTCTTTGCAACTCCTGGCGTTTTGCATAAACCCCTTTAAGTGACGCGCGCACCTTGACGAGTTGCTCATCGCTCAGAGCGACATTCTCGTTAAACGCCAGATAAGTCAGCGCCTGTTCAACCGGCAAAAAACGCTGCACCTGCACGCCTCCGCGCTGCCCTTGACCGCGTTGACCTTGACCTTGACCGCCTCTTTGAGGCTGTGCCCACACATCGCAGGACGCGGCCAGAAGCATTGCCACTGCCAAAAAACCGAAGAGTCGAAACCTCTGCATAATCTGCTCCTTTGAAAAGGTTGTAAAAATACCCATAAAAATCCGGGCATAAATCGCAACAAATTAGACGACACATGCCCGGATAAAAGTTCCACCCATCATTTCATGTTAGAAAACCACCTGAGACACGGCTTTGGATATCAAAGCCACGGCAATTGACGTCATGCCAATAAGCCCCATGCCGCAGGAATAACCCGCTACTAAAATAGGCGCGTAAGCCTTCCATTTGGACTCGCCAAACCGCTTTTGAAAATGATATCGCCCCAGCATGGCCCCGGCAAAATTTAAAATGACAAAGTGCGGCCATTGCGCCAGACCATTCACAAAACCGAAAAATGCCAGCACGGGGACCTTGGCGGCGACCAGTACCAGATAGAGAAGTCCACCTGCAACGAAACCAACACCTATATATTCTGGCTTAATAATATCTGCCAAGAGTTCCATACCCACAGCACCTTGCACTTCTCCGGGCGGCAAAGTCGCTTTAAGCCATACGGTTTGCATCGTGGCTTCATAGGGCCAAAATAGCTGGACATAAGGATATGTGGAAGATGGAATAGGTCCCAACCGCCAGATAAACTCATAGAACATAAAGCTGCAAATGAAAATCACAAACATCGTAACCACGACCATTTTGAGATAACTGCCGATCTTCGTTTTGGTCAATTCAAGTTGCTTAAACTGCCGCACGGCCAGCCCGTGGTCGTGCAGTGGAATGGGCGCAAACCACACCGCCACGCCCTTATACCCCGACAACAAAATGGCCGCTTCTCGAATATAGGGAATGCTCGCCCCATAAGGACTGCCCGTAAGACCAATCATCCGGGCACCGATATAAGACGAAACAGGCGTATAAATAAACGCGAAGAAAACCAGCCAGTACCATTGAAATTCCGGCACAAGCCACTGGCACAGCCCAATGGCGGCAAAAGATGCCATGACCCACAACACGAGGGGCCACTTCATCGGCATATCACCCCGGCCTTCGGGTAAATCCTCCATACTAATGTTTATCGAATGATGTCCTGTTTCCTGTTTCAGCTTGCGCTGCTCTAACAGGGTTTTGCCCACCATATAAAAACCGGTGAGCGCGATCACGATTGAAGTACCGATTCCAAAGCTCAGCCAGAAATCGAAACGGTTGGAAATACTTGCGGGAATCGCCGTCATACCCGGTGCCCATCGGCTCAAGACATCTGTGTAAGTATAAAGCAGTGGATTAATTACCAGATTGGCGAGCACAGCACCGATAAACGACCCCACCACCACGTAAAACGGCAGGACAAAACCATACAATAAATGCCCCAAATCCGTTCCTATACCAAACACGGCAGCGGGCAATATGGTCTTTACCTCGGCTGTAAAATCGATAAACGGAATCGGCAGAACCTGAACGGTCTCAGTCAGAAAAATACCCGACAACGTGGGCACAACTACATAGAGCAATCCCCATACCAGACCAATACACGTTCCCGTGCTAAACACGCGCCACCGCCAACCCTCGGTTTTGGCCGATGTTTCAGCCAGTGCTGTGACACCCCGTGCTTGAACAGGCTCGAGGGGAAAGGGCAATTGCTCGATATCGCTGGTAATGCGGAACATCACATACCCAAAAGACAGCCGCGCAGCCTGATTAATAATCATGACCAGAAACAGAATCAACACTGGCAAAATCCAGTCGGGATGCACAAATGTGCGCTCGGCATAAACCGGCGAATCCAGAGGTGGCGTCACCCAATTTGGGATATAACTATCCAGACCTTTTGCCGCGGGTGACTGAATCAAATATTGATCCCAGATCAACCCTCCAAAAGGTCCACCGTATAGATGCGCGCCGGAGCCGAGTTTTACCCCAATGCCCAACAGCCCTGCGGCGACCCAATAGATGATCAAAATTTCCTGTGTCCTGAGCCGAACAAAAGAGCGCTTGGCAATCTCTAAAAAGAGAATAATCGTCACCCACTCAGACGCGCCAGCCATGCTTTGCCCGGTCACCAGGCCCAAATAAATCGCCCCCGGCAACATGACAATCCCAACGAACGCCGTCGCCCATATCGTCTTCCAGCCAAAGCCATCCTCAAAGGGCGCGTCCTCTGGCATAATCTGTTCGTATTCTGTCAGATCCTCTTTTGTCTCTTCAGTATCTCTTGGTTCGTCGGTTGCCAAAATTGCCTCCCAGAAGGAAATTCACAAAATCTGCGCGTTATGCTATTGCCGCGACTTCGCCAGACAAAACCCGGCGTCCGTCTTCTGCATAATTGAACTTCATATCGCCCGGAATTGTGCGCCAGACCAGGAATCGCTTTCTCAACACATTCAAAAATCCGCGATTGATCCGTTTCCAGGACGCCACATCACCGCTCAAGCGATTGATCACCACTTCAATTTTATAAATATTATGCTCACCCGTTGGAATAGCTTTTAACTGCACTTCCTGGCTAATTCCCAGGTCATAAGGTGCCAACCATGCCGTCAGGTCAATATTGTATTGCGGTTCTCCCTCGTGATCCTCAGACCAGAACTTCACATGATCTGCAACAAAATCACCCACCGATCCCTCACCATAAGATTCAAAAACCCGGGTCAAATAAGAGTACATGCCCAATACCTCGGCACCGCCTACTGTAAAGGGAAAGTCAAACACCCACCGATCGCCATCTGGATCGGGAAATTCCCATTTACGGGTCACATCGGGCACAGCCATATCCGCAGCTTTTTTAGCTGGATAAAGCGCGGAGAGAAATACCGTTGCCATCACAATCAACGTGGCGGAAATTGCAGATAAGGACGAATAATTTAATTCCAGGCCTCCCAACAATCCCTCATTGTAAAGTACGAGCACCAGAACCTGTCCAATCAAATATCCCATAACCGCGCCGAGTGTGGCAAATACGCCAGCCTCCGCGAGGAAAAGTGCGGCAATATGATTGGGAGCCAATCCCACCGAAGAATAAATACTGATCTCTCGGAAACGCTCATACACAGCACCCATCATAGTATTGAGTACAATAAGTGCCGCAATCAAGATCGGAATAAACAAATTGCCCAATCCAGAAAGCGACGTTGAACCAATCGAACTATAGACGGTTACACCATCATCCTTGCCCACGAACATCGTCAAAGACACGCGCGCCATAAACTCTTCGATGTCGGGAACAAAATTCAACTTAGGCTGCCCGCTCTCATCCTTAAAATTTGCAATCGCCACCGAGGCCAACACACCCCCGATATCCCGAATATACTCATAGGGCACGACGAGCACATTGGTCGATTCCAAATGGGTAAAGGTTTCAATCGGCGCAGCCGCGACAACCCTCGGATCCTGATCCTGTGCATCTGCCAAATCGTCTTTCTCTTTAACCGTATCGACAGGGGTCAGTTTTTCATCATCCAGATCTTTAAACTTGTTAAACATCTCGGAATCCAAAATCCCAATCACCGTAAAAATCTGCCCCTGCATTTCAATTTTAGCCGTTCCTGCATCCTCGGGAAAAATACCGACAAGCTCGGCCAGATCATTTGGCAACAGGCAAACGAACTCTTCCCCGGGTTCAAACCATCGCCCACTCATCAAATAGCGATCAGCCCCGGTAATTTTGGGTTCGTCTGGCGTAAGCCCCAACAACGCATTGACAAAACTGTCTTTTCCCGTGGTAATGCCCACATCGAAATCGACGTAAATCTCCTTGGGGCCCATATCGGCAGTAGCCTCTGTCACGCGAGAAAAATTCACATAAGCGCGCTCACCACGCACCTGTGACAAATACCACGATCGAGGCACAATATCGGCGCGACCTTCAAAAGCACTATTGAGATAATTGAGCACGGATTCTTGCATCCCGCGCCAGGATCGGTCGCGCACGAGTGCCCCCTGATACGACGGCTCGTTATCGCGGGGCAATTTGTAAAACTTCAACGAAGTCTGCACCGAAGTAAAAGACAGGGTCGTAAACGTCAATAAAGTCAATGTAATTGCTGTCAATCCCGTACGCATAGGGCGCTTTCGCAGATTTGAAATACCCAGCACAACCGCGGCCGACGTCGCGCTAATGCGCCCGACATCGGCTTCATAAGTCCCGGCAGAAGCCTGCTTCATTTTGCGAACTTCATCGCCAAACTTAGACACCACAATGACCATGGCCACGCCTCCGAGAGCCATAATCACAAATGCGAGAAAAATAATATAGGGGGAATTGCTCAACTGAAAAGCCGGATGGACAAATCGCAGGACAATAAAGAAAAATATAAAAAATGCGGCAAACCAGCTCAACCTCGCGGTAATACTCGACGCGCCGATCAACAATCGCTCGCAAAAAAATGAAAACGGCAATAATAAAATAAAATAAAAAATAATACCCCGCACAGTATCATTGGCCGTCGCCATCACTTCGGGATACCCCCGAGCCTCCAGCCCCCATGCCCGCCGAGATGCGGCCATAAACCCTTCGTAATCCAAATTTTCAAGGTGCTGACGCGCTTCGATCAATGCCTCACGCGCGCTGTTGTGCAACAGGGTGAGTCGATTGTTTTCAATACCAAATTGCGCCAACTGTTTCATCCGCACATCGTCAATCACCCACATATCCTTAGCGGCCTGATACGAGGGCGTGAAAATGACGCCGGGTTCATACCCTTCACCTCGGGCCTCTTCCAGAATATCGGGATTCACCTCGCGTTTATCAATCGGATTGTCCAAAAATTTCTGGGGAGCATTGATCAACAAATACTTAACACCAAACAAACCCGTGCTCATCAAAACTTTCAACCGCTCGGCTTCTCCCGTGTGTTCATCCACACGCGCAAACGTCACTGCAGCGCGCGTCACGTCGCCTTCTTTGGTGCTTTGTCCAGGCAAATACGTATAGCCAAATTCTATAGGTTGCGTATCGTTGTCATTGAGCACCGTCATAAAATCGAGTGCCGACAAATAGCTCGAATCGATAATTTCAAAAACACTGATGGAGCGACTCTTAAACAGAACCGTCAGCATTTCATTTTCCCACCAGCCATATCGCTGTGTCAGTGGAAATTTCTTATCCCCTTCAGTACCCATGTCGGGTGCCGACGTAATATTCCCCTCTTCGTCAATATCATAAGCCAAAATGCGATTGGTAAACCGATTTCGCATAATGTTGAAGAAAAACCATCCGGTTTCCTTTACCTTATTTTTATCGCCAAACAAATCTATATCTGCATCTTCTGTCTGACCGTCTGCCAATTTATCGATATCGTAAATGGGACCTTCTGTTGTCTTGTCAATAATCAGCGTCCGCACTCCCGCGCAACTGTGAACATTGCCCGGTTGCCGGTACGTCGCAACCCCACCGGGCACGGGCACGCGGGGCAACGCGAAATCGACATTGCGATCAAACCACAATACCTGTCCTCTCAAACTGTGACCGCGATCTTGCAATTTGAGTTTGGACACCCTGAAAAACTCGGGATCTTCACCCGCTTTCATCATGGCAGCTATCGCCGTTTGGACCTGGCGCGTCAAATTGTCCATATTGACATTCTCAACGCGATCGATGGGCGTATCGACAAAACGCCGCACTGTTGATGGCGTCGCCAGTGTAATGCCTTCTTTCCCAACAAACGTAACGGCCTCGCTGTCAAATCCCAGGCGAATGGGCATAAAATTTTTCCACGTGCGTTTTGGCGGTGCAATCGCATCGACATGGCGCACTTCTTCGCCCGGAAATACTTTGGCCATATATTTATCGAATTTGTCCGCATAAGGCGCCAACAGATTATTCAGATAATTGTCTGTCTGCCAATTTGGGTTGTTAAAGGTGCCGTGTGAAAAGCTCGCCAACTCATCGGATTCACTCGACAGATCTAAGCCGATGAATAACCGAAAATCAATTTTATAGCTGTCGGGAATAAGTTCTTCAAACTCTTCGCTGTCGCGCGGAATAAGTTCGCCATCGAGATAAGCACCGGCAACCGATAAACTATCGGGAATCTTATCGCGAAAATGATCGCTTTCGCGCGAATGCCGATACACAAAATCATTGATGCCTGCCAGGCCCTGGAAATGAGAACCCGTTGCCAAAAAGGTCATCGAATATTTGGGCGGATTCTGTTTCAAAACGCGGGCAGTGTGTAAAAGCGCAGCCAAACCCGTCGCATTTTCAGCCCCTGGTGCGAGAGCGGGCACAACGGAAATGGCATCGTAAAAAGCACTCAACACAATCTGCTGGTCTTTCCACTTGCGTTCTTCGCGCTCCGTGATATAGTCTTCGGACCCTGGAAGAGTTGCAAAAATATTCCAGGTCGGCACCTCTTCCCAATCCATCTTCGACGTTAAATGCACTTCAGGAGATTGCGTTTGGGCCAGTTCGAGCAAGCGCAAAGCATCGTCTTTTTTTACCCAGAACCGCGGCACATCAACGGGCACGGGCAAAAATTTATCTACAGCCTGCCCCTGTGTCACCCGCCCATTGTCGTAAAATAAAATGGCCTGCGCCCCCAGCATACGCGGGCTTAAATAGCCCTGGTCACAATCGAAGTCCATCAGGACAATACTGCCTTCGACCTTTTTGCCGTTGAGTTCTGCAAATGATCCTTTGCCCCCATAAATAAGCGCCCCCGAAATCCCAGCGCTGGGCACAGAGGGCGTTTGTACATGGTTGGGCCAAAAACCGTAGATCGCAATTTCTTCGCCGGTATCCGTCAAAGTGAGTGAAGCACCTTTGTCAATAGGAACCGTTACCGTGTGCTCTTCGACCGCGATATCTTCAAGACCAAATTGCTCAAAATGCTGTTTGACATATTCAAAAGCCTGCCTATGCCCCGCATAGCCAGGAACCCGAGATCCCATGCCAGATAAGTCAGCAATGATTTGGCGCACATCTTCTTCTGTAATGGACTCTGCAATGGATCGAATTTCGCGATCCCGTTCTGAAATTTCAATGGGTTTGAGTTCGGGAATACTCGGTTTAATATTAAAAAGCGTCACAAAAAAATCCGTCACCTGTCCCGGATTAAAAATGGTCACCGAAGACAACATCAAAATCGTGATAACCCAGAGAATACCTGTGCCGATTTTACGCATCGAGGAGGCTCCTGTTAAAATGCCGCACGTTTTGAGAAAATTGAATTTTTATGCTAATAAATAACTTTTGAGATGTCAAGACAATTTCAGAGACACACGCAGTTGATTTTTCGAGTAATTAAGCTATCTTCGCAATCTCGTAATTTTAGTATTGACATACCCGCATTTTGGGAGTATATCAATTTATGCACTCAACTTAATAATGCAATGCGCCAAATTTCTTTTTTGAGGAGACCTCACACATGTCGCTCCATCTTCCCCATTTATCTCGCGGCACTCTAATCGTCATATTTTTGGCGATCACAACAGCTTGTGGTGGTCCCGAAAAGGCCATTGAAGAGAGCTTGCGAGCACACGTACTTTTTTTTGCCAACTTTGAAAAAGGCGTGGATGCCCTCGACAGCCTCGGCGATCCATTGGCCACCTTTGACACAGCCAACACCAACCACATCAAACAGGGCGGTAATCCCGACGGGTATTTGGCTTTTAACCCAAATGCAGGCGCGCTCAATTACAGCGGAAAAAACAACCTCGCCTACAGTGCAAACAACGCGTGGTCTGGCAGCATTGCATTCTGGCTCAAAGCCGACATCGCCAGCTTTGATGAAAGCTACCCAGAGCCCTTTCACATTGGCAAAAAAGAGGAGGGGAAATATCCCTGGGACGATGCAGTCGTTTTCGTTGATTTCAAAAAAGCCGATGGCACGCTTCGGTTTGGATGTTACCCCAACAAAGAACAGCCAGTTACCGACGATGTGGTCGCTGCTCGTGTGATTTCTGTGCCAGTCAATTGGCGTGCAAATGACTGGCACCACATAGCGATTACCTGGTCCAACTTTAACAGTGGCAAGGCCGATGCAGAATGGGCGTTGTATATAGATGGCAAAGAAGCAGGGCGCAAAGGTCCGCTTCAACAGAATATGACCTGGGATATAGAAACCCTCGTGATGCGATTTAATCATTTCAAATACCCTGGAGAAATCGATGAAATCGCTGTTTTTGACAAAGCCTTGACGCCCGACGAAGCCAAATACCTTACAGCACCCAAAAGCCCGCTGAACAAACTTTTTTATAAAAAAAGTGAACGTCGATAAATAAAATACTCCGTCACCGACTGCTCAATGCCATTTTCCATATCTCAAAATTGGTGTTGACAAGCGGAAATTTGTGTTTTATCTTCCGCAAAGGAAACAATGCGTAAAGCCTTTATTGACAACAAACTCAAGGAGTCTAAGGATGCGATCCATTTTAAGCCTTTGCACTGTTCTAATTTTGGCATTTGCCATAACGGGTTGTGGGCCTTCCGAAGAATTGGTAAAATTGAAAGCAGATACTGAGGCTGCTTATGCTGCAGCTCAAGCGGCTCAGGCTGAGTCTTATGCGCCCGCCGCATATAGTTTAGCAACTGCTGCCATAGACAGTGCTGCCAAAAAGTTTGAAGAAAAAAAGTTCTTTTTCTTTAATAAATTTGACGAGGCCGAGCCTCTTTATGTAGAAGCTCAGGAGTTAGCTAATAGCGCCAAATCAGAAGCTGACACCAATAGGCAACTGGAGGCCGATACCCAGGCAATTATCGAACGCGTAACGCCAGGTATTTCAGATACCAGAGTCAGTTTGGGCGAGGCACCTCGGGGAAAAGGCGCGGACGATGATCTCGATCAGCTCAACGCCGACCTGAATCAGGCCGAGACCAATATAAGCGATGCACGCAGCAGCCTCGACAACGGGCAATACAGAGATGCTCTTGGTCAAGCTCAGGGTGCAGAAAACAAACTCTCTGAGGTTCAGGGTGCTGTTTCGGTCGCGCTCCAGAAAATCGAAGATTGGAAAGAGCGACACAAACCCTGGTACTTCCGCCTGTAGGTAGGCACCACCCAAATATCTTCTTAATGAAAGACAAAAACCGAGGTGCTTTTTGCGCGCCTCGGTTTTACAATTTCTGAGCCATACATGCACAGCTTTTACACCATATTGCTCGCTCTCTATTTGTCCTTCTGTTTTTCCCTGCATATACCCGCGCGAGAAACAGAGGTCGAACAACTCAAAGCTGACATCGCATCACTTCGGGAAGCGTTGAAACGACACTCAGCAGAAACCTACATCGTTATCGATACCGTACATAACCGTCTTCAAGTTTGGCACAACAACCAGATAATAAGAGAAGCGACGTGTGCGACAGGCAGCGGCAAAGTACTGCTCCATCCGGGTGCTTCGGCACGCTGGCAATTTCACACCCCATTGGGTGTCAGAACTATTTTGCACAAAGTGACAGACCCCATCTGGGCCAAGCCCGTGTGGGCCTTTATCGAAAATGGAGAAGAACCCACTGTATTGCCCTGGGAGTTTCGGCGTCTCGACCGGACAACCTTGGGTGCCTACGCCCTCGAATTGGGCGATGGGTACGAAATTCACGGTACTCTTTATCCCACATTGCTCGGACGGCATATCACGCACGGATGTATTCGCCTCAACGACGAAGACCTGGCTTTTGTGTATCGCTCACTTCAAGTTGGCGACCGGGTCTATATCTACTAATTTGTTTGCTTCTGGTGGAAACGCCTGTATTTGGTCAGGACAAAATCGTTCTCCAAAACTACCGCGAAGCCCTTGTTCGAGAACTCGACCAGGTCAAAACAGCACCGGGCGAATTCTACCTTATCATCGACGTCCCCTCAAAGCAAATTCACCTCAAATCACAGGGCAATGTCCTGAGAACGTGCTCCATCCTCAACTTGTCGCCCATAGAAGCACGCCATACCCAGAACTACTCCTTTGTGAACAGAATTGATCCCATCTCGGTTGAACCCGGCAATGCAAATCTGCGACTTCGCGGGCGGCTTTTCCCCTTCGACTTCTCCGGACGCCTGATAGAAGGGCCTCGCCATCGTTCCCGCCTCTATTTTGCGCCAAACCTCGTCATTCGAGCAGACGGAATTTCAACAGGTATCACGCCGCACATCACTTTATCTCCTCTCGATATCAAAGCCCTGGGATCGGCATTGCGTCCCGGCAGTATCGCCATCTTCATCCCCCATGCAGAGGCCAATCCTTGAAACGCTTTGCGATCCTGGCATTGTATTGCACCGGCGCGTTTACAAGCCCAACCCATGCGCAGACATCCCATTATGCAGGAGACCCACTCTTATTGGGTGCCGGTGCCCGCGCGCTGGGCATGGGAAGTGCTTATGTCGCGCTCAGTTTTGATGCAACAGCGATCTATTGGAATCCCGCAGGACTTGCGCCAGAGGTGTACAACCCTGGGCTGGATAGCAGTTCATCTCTGACAAAACGTGAGATTCACTTACAACATGCAGAGCAATTTGGCGGCAGTGTGAATCAAGATATTTTCGCATTGCGCTTGCCCATAAGAAAAGGTGGCGTTGGTCTGGGCATTGTTCGCGCTGGCGTTGATGGGATTGCTCTGACGGGTCTGGAAGATCCAAATCGTCCAATTGGCCCAGATAATCGCCCCGTAATAATCGATAAAATCGGCACGGCAGATTACGTCTTTCGAATCGCTTATGGCCGGTATATCACAGATAAATTGCGTCTTGGGGCAGGAATAAAAATGATCAGACGCGATCTCAGCGTGGGCATCGGAAGTGGCTTTGGCCTGGACATCGGTCTGCTTTATCTACCCACATCGACGTTTCGCATTGGCGCGATAATACGCGATCTCACAAAAACGCGCATTGCATTTCCCGACGGCATTGCAGATCGTATTTCGCCATCTCTACTCATTGGCTCCGCCCTCCACCACAGGGTGCCCGGCGGCGATATGAAAGTCGGTTTTAGCACACACCTGAATAACAAAAAATCGACAGTGGAAAAAACACGCAGCATACAACTCGGTATAGAATACCGTCTGCAACACCGCCTTGCATTTCGCCTCGGATACAAAGACGGACACTTTACAGCAGGTACTGGCTTGCAACTTCGTCGGTTCGGCGTAGATCTCGCCTTCATGGAACACGACCAACTCGACAATACGTACCGAATTTCGGCTATTTTATTTTTTTGATTGGACAGTAATGGCTTTCAAATCTGGATATGTCATAATCGCTGGACGCACGAATGTCGGCAAATCCACGCTTTTTAATGCACTCGTGGGGGAGCGTCTATCCATTATTTCGCCCAAACCCCAAACAACTCGCAATAATATCCTGGGGATTGTCACAGATAAACAGACTCAAATGATATTTCTCGACACCCCTGGTATCTTGTCTGCGCGCTATCGCCTTCACGAATTTATGAATCGGCAAATTGGGCGTGCATATCAAAGTGCCGATGTGCTTTTGGGCATCGTTGATGGTTCAGAATTTAACACTTCCTATGACGTCGAAGTGCAACAAACCTTTGGAAAATGGGATATTCCCAAAATCATCGCTATAAACAAAACCGACCTCATCTCACGTGCGCAAGCCCAACGCTGCGAGCAACAGATTCGCGCTTCACTCGCTACACAGACCGTCTTATCCATAGCGGCCATCAACGGACAGGGCATAAAAGCCCTCCACACAGCCTTGCGCCAGGCACTGCCAAAAGGCCCACAGTACTACCCGGAAGATACGCTCACCGAACAGCCCGAACGATTTTTTGTTGCGGAACTCATTCGCGAGGAAGTGTTTCACCATCTCCGCCAGGAATTGCCTTATGCAACGGCAATCGACATTGAGGCGTTTGAAGAAAACCGCCCCAAAGTCTATATTCAGGCCAATATCATTGTCGAACGCAATTCTCAAAAAGGCATTGTCATCGGACGGGGTGGAAAAACCCTCAAAACTATTGGACATCAGGCGCGAAAAAAAATCGAAGCATTTTTGGAACGCCCAATTTATCTCGACCTGCATGTTAAAGTCTATGAGAACTGGCGAAAAAAAGACACCGCCCTTCGCAGCCTGGGATATGGGACATCATGAAAAACCTTCTCAAACTCGCAGCCAGTCTCGTGTTAATGGGGGGCTTTCTCTGGGCAGCGTTTAGAGATGTAAATGGAACGCGCCTCCTGGAGGCCCTGCAAACAGCCAATCCTTTGTGGTTGCTCTTATCGGCCATCATCATCATCGCTTCGGGCTTGCCCCGCGCCTGGCGCTGGCGCATTTTGCTATTGCCCGTTGCCTCAAATATTTCCATTCGGTCGGCATTTTGGGCTGTCATGGTCGCCTATGCGGGCAATGTCGTATTCCCACGCGCTGGCGAAGTTGCTCGTGCCCTCGCCCTTGAAAGGGATCACCCCACCGGCATCAGTGCAATCCTGGCGACAGTGATTGTAGAACGCTTGCTCGATGTACTCACTCTCTTGATCATCTTGGGCGTGGTTTTATTTTTTGCCAGAGAACAGATCGGCGCGGTATTTCCCAGCCTTGAACCAGTCGTCTTGCTGACATTGCCCATCATTCTGTTTGCTTTCGTATTTTTGGGACTGCTCTCCGCCCGCGAAGAACGCGGCCTGTCCATTTTCCGCCGCCTGCTGGCGCGCCTCTCTCCCAAACTGGCCGATGGTGCAACCCATATTTTGCGTTCTTTTTTACAGGGCATGAAAGCTATTCACACTGTGGAAGGCTACGCGGGGATATTGGTGTCAACCCTGATTCTCAACAGTCTTTATTTGTTTGCCATGTACTTGCCCTTCTACAGTTTTGACCTATCACATAAGTACAACCTCGGCCTGTTTGAAGCTATGGTTGTGATGACCATCGCCACGATCGGATTTGTCCTTCCCGCCCCGGGTGGTATAGGCTCCTATCATTTCTTTTGCGCCCAAACCCTCCACCACTTCTACCATGTGCCAACAGAAATCGCATTGGCATTTGCCACGTCGGTACACGCAGTCGCATTCTTCGGTTTTATTTTATTTGGCGGCCCCCCACTGATCAGACTCCTTTGGTACAAAAAAACCAAAAAATAGGCCCCTGATTTCACAGAATGCGAAACAGGGTTTCTCGCCAGGCCTGTAAACCCGTCTGACGATCAGTGACAACTATGGATAGCAGATGCACACCAGGCCCCAACTCACTTAAATCAACGGATAAATAAATCGGCTCCTGCATCTCCCTTCCTCGATAATCTGTACTAACGGAAATACGCCACCTGTCATCACTTATTCCCAATTGCGCGATCGCCTTTCGATCTCGCTTATCGGAAAAACGCCTCAAATCTGGCGGTCCTACTCTGTACGTCACAGAAAAATCCGTCTGCCCAAACTCACCGCGTACCAGATTGTAGATCTCAAAATAGATATACAACAACTCGTCCGCACCAAAAGTTCTCAACGGATTGGGTATGACCTCTATCCCCTCTTTGCCCTCCCCTGCATGTGAAGCCAGCAATATAGAACTCATCGAAACCACATCATCGGGAAATGTCTGTACAAAAACCGTATCGCGGAACACGCCCACTGTTTTCTTTCCCACATCTCTAATTTCTAAAGCCAACGCGAGTGAATCGGCATCTTGTTGATCTGGTGCCAAAATCAGGTCGCGTTGTCCCAATAAATACTGTGCCTTTAATGAATCGGTCCAAACATCCCGAAATGCCTCTGGTTCCCACCTGACATTTGTTACCTCTTGCCCGTTACTTCTGTGTACAAAAATACCTGCATCTAAATCGACTTGATAGGTCTCATAGAGCTTGAGATACTGCAACTGACGCTTGGGGATGCCCCACGATAGCGCCACTTTGACCTGTCCTTCTCTCGCCTTAAAAAATCCTACCTGCACGGGCAATCCGTATTTCTGATCTCCGTATGGATCGACATAGCGCTCGAGCAAATAAAAATTGGACGACAGAATCTGACTTCTGCCCCATCCACCCGGAACGAGCGCCCAGCGTTCATCCTGCATCGATTCCAATTTCCAATGCACAGAATCGTAAGAAAAAAAGGCCATTGAAAAATCTTCATAAGTCCAGATCTCCCGATGCGGAATAAGCATTCTCACGCGATTGACATAGCGACCATAGCGAATCCATATCTTGCCCATATCCGTTTTCCAGCCCGCAATCCCCTCATCGGGCAGACCAAATCTCAAATTTGCATAAGCAACCCGCCCGCGATGTGCCAACTTTCTTTCGTTCACAGGCGTGAGAAATAAAGGATCGCGTTTTTGCCAAAAAAGCGCGTGTGCCTCATCCCCACCACCCAACAACTCTATTGAAGTCATTGCCGCCTGCCCAACAGAATCCATCTGTGCGTATGCGCGATCAAATGCTTTGCCCGCTGCCTCAAAATTTTCGGCCACATAATACCCCAATCCCAAAAACAAAAGACCGTCCCGATCCTGTGGCCATCGGTCTAAAAGTGCCCGTGCAATAACAATCAAATCCTCATTATACCCACCCTCTATACTCAGCATACCCAACCCGTAATACGCGCGCCTGCAATAGGGATCATGTGCAAGTGCGTAGTGGTAATAATCTGCGGCCTTTTGCACACTCTCCATTGCAAAAGAACGCATACTCCCACCTCCGTCAAAACGTCGTGCATCAACGTATTTTAACATATCCTGCAAATAATAATCGCCCACTTCACAGGCTGCTTCAACCTGTGTTGAATCTATGCTGAGCACCTTTTCAAAATATCGCCTGGCATTGTACCGAAAACCCTTCTGGCGCTGCAGAGTCGCGTAAGACAGATGATAGTCTATATTCTCAGGATCCAATACAATCGCGCGATAAATATAGCGATCTGCACGCAACCTCGCCGCAGGCGTATTCTTTTCCATAAATAATGCACCCAATGCCGCACAAACATCAGCGCGATCGCCATCCACACTGAGCGCTTTTCGAAGCAAACCAATGCGGTAATCAAGCGGTCTCAACGTATCGCTCTGCGCGCGCGCCAGCAGCGAATCAACCGAATCTGCGTTTGCTGTTACACACGCCATTAACACAAAAACAGAGAGGACGCCCAAACAGGACGTCCTCATTTTCAGTACACGAGCCATTTTCAAATATTTTGAGAGAGTTTGTGAGAAATAGCCATTTCCTCTTCGGCCTCTTCAATCATTCCTTTCTGCTGATACAAGCGCGACAGACTCGTATGTGCAAGTGCCTCATCGGGAACTATTTGCAAAGCGAGATTGACCTGTTCAATCGCCTCGTCAATCTTCCCCTGCCGATCCAGTGCCTGTGCCCATCCCAGATGCGCCATGTAAAACGAGGCATCATCTGCAACAGCCTTCTCAAATTCGACAATCGCGCCTTCCAGGTCTCCAGTTCCCAACTTACCCAATCCCGCCATGTAACATTTTTTGGCTGTCATAACAAATCCCTCATCAGAAAATCCCACTCATCTCTAACCACCTCAATAATACACAAAAAACCACTATCCATCAACCTGACAAAAAAAGGAGAGGCGCAAAATGCCTCTCCCTAAAATACAGCGATTGATTTTGCAGATTAGAACAAACCCGTGAAATCAATTGAAAAATACTGGTATGGATGATATGTTTGCGCGAGATCTGTAGGCCAGGCCAGATCGTATCGGAACAGGAAATAACCCAAATTCACCCGCACACCAAACCCGTACCCGGCAGCCATTTGCGGTTTTGGCAGTCCATGTTTCGATCCGCTGCGAAAGTGCTGCGGGACATTGAGCTCAAACCCGCCATCTCTGGAAGTCCATCCGTCTCTCCAACTGACGCGGTTAAATGCTCCCCCGATGTCAAAGAACAACTCACCCTGTACATTCTGAAAGAAAAACGGTAAAGGCCAACCCATGGCCAATTGCCGGATGAGCGGGAACCGGAATGCGACATTGGCCAGCACATAAGAATCGCCCGCCATTTCGAGCAATCTCGCGCCGCGCAGGGGCCAAACATAAGAAGAGAAAAACACGCGACTCTGATCAACACTGGCAATGGTTGAAAATGTCGGATTGACTGGATTGTTCACACCGCCCAAGAAAAACATAGTTTTGTTGGGACCATAACCCGTCCCACCCGACATCCGGATGGCAAAGGTATATTCGTTCAACAACCGCATATATTTACGATAATCCAGCGTCAATGTGGCAAATTTCATGCCCACGCCAGAACCTTCAAAATTCAACCGATAGCGATGCCCATCTACCGCGCCAAACAAACTGTACAACGCGCTATCGCCCACCAGAGCCACTTCGCCGATAGCCGCCCGACGACGCTCGATCAATTGGCTCGAAAACCGCCCAACGCCGCGAAAGCCCGGCTGATACAAATAATTGTTGATATCAGTAAACACCTCTTCGCGATCAACAGATACAAAACGCGTACTGAGTTCCAAACGGGCAAACCGATTAAATGGCCGCTCGAGCATCCCCGAAAGCCCATAATATCGATCCGCAGTCAGACGACCTGTATTATCAAAGAAGAAGAACCGCGTGTGAAAAAGCTGCGCACCGTAATTTGTACGATTCTTCAAATAGGCATAAGCAAGCAGAAAGTCGCTGTCTTTGAGCGAAAAATTCAAACTCGTCACCAACGTGGCGCGGTGATCGCCCATCACATCACTCATAGACAATACAATGGAACTGCTCACGCCGTAGAACGTATCAAATCCCGCCTGTGCACCAAACAGTTCAGGCTTGAATTTTAGCTTGTACTTCTTAACCTGAAATTCCTTTTCACCCCAGTTTTTCACCCCTTGTTTGCCAGTATCGGCCATTTCTGGACTGCCTGCAACCGGATGCGTGGTATCGATCTCAGTCGTACTATCTGCAGGTGTACTCTCTGCCGCTGCAAGTGCTTCCTGATCGGAAATCCACTGCGCCACTTTCTTTTCTGTTTTTTCTGCTGTCGAATCGACCGCGGTGCTGTCGGCTTCTACTTTGTCAATCTTGCGGCTCGCATATTTTTCCTTTTGCAACTCGACAAACATCTTTTCATCTTCGCCAGCAAGGCGCTTGACAAACCGGGTGCGCGGCAAATCCGCCATTTCTTTTCGCTCTGCAAGTGGGTCGCGCATCACAAATATATCCAGGGCACCCTTGTGAAACGCATTGAACACGATCTTTTTGCCATCGGCTGACCAATCGAGATATTGCGCCCCTGACAGCAAATTGGTAATGGGATATATCTCCTGCGTACTGTCAACATTTGCAATATAAATATTGCCCACTCCCGTGCGGTCAGAAACAAAGGCGACGTGTTTGCTATCGGCACCCCATACGGGATGTGAATCTTCGGCGTCTTCAGACGCGACAATGCGGCGCATTTCAGAGCCATCTGTACGCAGTAAGAAAATATCGTACTGACCAAAAGCAAAATCTTTCCCCCCATTGAACTCCAAATGGGTATCGGGACGATCAGAACTCATAGCGATCCATGTGCCATCGGGCGACCAATCCAGATGCCGCTCGTCATAGGGATCATTTGTAAGCCGTGTAAGCGACTCGTCGTTCAAATCGACCACATAGATATCGGACCAACCATCTTTAATACCCGCGACGGCAATTTTTTCTCCATCGGGCGACCAGGTAGGTTCAAACAAGCCATCGAGGTCAAACTTAAATCGCTTGCGAATCTGTTTATTTTTAACTTCGAGGATATACAGGGTATTCTTGTTATTCGATTTGGCAGCGAATGCAATATGCCGACCATCTGGTGACCAGGTAAATCCGGGTCGTAAAACAAACATCGACTCAAAAGCAGACGACTTTTGCCCTTCGACCAAACGCCCCAGGTCTTTGCCGTCAATCGCCGACATCAAATAAATATCAAACGTGCCATTTCGGTCGGTCAAATACGCGACCTTGTCGCCTTGTGGGGATAACGCAGCAGATAAATTATACGATGAACGCCTGTCTTCGCGCTCCGTCAAATTTGTTGCCATCTCTTTGGGCGTATGGCGCAAATTGATCTCATTCCAGTATTGCCGCTTGAGCCACAATTGATATTTTTCCTCCAATTCCTTCATCCCAAATCCCAGAGATGCTTTGAGTGCTTTATCGGGGGTTTTGGCCGTGCGGAAAGAAGAAATAAAGGACGCCACTTTGTCCTTGCCGTATTCCTGTTCTATCATATAAAAAACTGAACTGCCACCGGGATAGGCAAAATAACTCATGGACATCATTTCGATAGTCGGCACATATCCGGTAATGGTTGCATCGCGCATAAAATTGTCGTGCTCCTTATGCCAGCCATATCGAGATACGTACTCGGCAATGCCCTCGGCAATCCACAGCGGAGGCAATGTCGATGTCTGCGAAACCAGAGATCCCAACCAGCCGCCACCGGTCCACAACTCAATTGTAACAGCGTGAACGAGTTCGTGATGGATGACGTGCTGCAAATCTCCATAAGACCCCGTAAAGGGAATCACCACGCGCCCCTGTGCAAACTCGGTATATCCGCCCGTAAACTCAGACTGTTCCCCGCTGATAATATTCGACACCGCAAATCCATTGTGAGAATTGTAAATAACAATGGGATAGCGATCCTTCAGCGTATATTTCAGTGTTTTCTCAATGTGTACCAGAGATCTTTCGGCTTCTTTGGCAACAAACTCGGCCAGCCCCAGTGAACCCTCATCAAAATAAACCGTGAAGTGTTCACTGTCGATATAATGCCACGCATACTGGCTGTAATTGACCTTGTTTTTGCCAAAATATTCCTGCCCGAAAGCAGAGGTTGAAACCCCAAAAATGAGGACGAATATTGCGTTTCGCGCGAAAAGACAACACCACCGAGCCATGTTTAGCTCCTTTGCGACGTAATCAACTGTGAGAAATATCCTTGTGAAACAGCGTTGACATACTCTCAACGCCCACTATATATTGAAATTTACTACTTTTTTTTAAATGCGTGAATCAAAAGAAAGTTGCATATCTCTAAGAATCTGTAATTTACAGCATTAAACAACCATCTGGACCACTTCGTTCCCATGAAAATTGTAATAAATTGTAACGGGTAAAAAAACATACACCACTTTGTCGAATCAACTGCAAGCGGACTTTTTCGCGCTTGACGCCACAAGGCTGCACAGCTTATGTTTAGCTGGATCTCGTAATTTCATTATTACTTAATAAAAAGGAGATTAATTCATGGCTAAACCAACCCCCCTATATCAACAAGCACTTGAAGCAGCAAAGGAAGAACTTCAAGACATCGACGCACAAATCGATCAGCTACGCGTGCATATTGACCGCCTTGAGCGCAAAAAAGCCGCTGTCGAATCCATCTGCCAGGCCATTGGACAATGGGTTGAAACCCAGACATCTGAAGAAAAATAAAAAGCCCCGGATTCCAGCACAGGGACCCATCTCAAACAAAATAGGGATTATGCGCCAACTCCTGTGCCACAGACGTAATCGGACCATGACCGGGGAAAATAGTCGTTTCCTCCGGCAGAGAGAGTACCTTTGCACGCACAGCCTGAATTTGCCCTTGGTAGGCACCTCCCTTCGCCCCTCCCAGAGAACCCGCAAATAGCGCATCGCCCGAAAAAAACACGGGCGCAGTATAATAACCAATGCCACCGCCCGTATGCCCGGGCAAACTCACCGTATCAATACCGAGTTCGCCAATCGCTGTTTGCCAGCCCTCATCCACGCGTTCAGTCACCCGCTGGCTGCGCCCGCCCATCAACGCAAAATCGCGCTCGCAACCACATACCTGCGCCCGTGTCACATCGGCAACTGCTTCGAGTGCCCCAACGTGATCGCCGTGCCCATGTGTGAGCAAAATATGCGTCACCTGTACATCGGCTATCGCATCCAAAATCAACTGCGCCTGCCCACCGGGATCAATCACAGCTCCTTTGCCCGACGCCTTACACTTTAGGACATAACAATTCACCGTCATGCCCGCATCGAGAATCAATCGATCAACCCGCACGGCCTCATCTTCAAACGCCGCATTACCCTGTGGTGGCACCCATCCACGCGCCACTTCCACCAATTTTTCACCATCGAGATGAAGTGCGTCTGCAAGTCGGCAAATAGTCTGATCGTCAGGTGTCAACTCGTACGATTCTATTTGTCCAATTTGTCGAACACTAAGCCCCACCTGTTGCGCCAGTTCCGATTCCGAAATCCCCTGTCCCCGACGCGCTTTCCCCACAATATCACCAAAAAAATCTTCCAATGTGCGATAAGCCATATTTCTCTCCGAATTTAATCACAGTGTCCACCCATTTGATAGAGTATGACAATTTTTAAAAAAAATAAATAGAAAAATACCGTGCCTGTCTGAGTCAAAATCATTGCCAAATCACTATCTTCCGTTTATCTTCTGCTTGTTTTTATTATGAAGGATGGAACAGATATGACAATTAACCCCAAGCAACTATCAGGAGAACGAGCTGCCGAATATGTCGAAGATGGCATGGTCGTCGGTCTGGGCACGGGATCAACTGCTTTTTTTGCAATTCAAAAGCTCGGCCAGCGCATCGCGGAAGGACTCGATATATGCGGCATACCCACCTCAGAGCAATCGCGCATTCAGGCGGAATCTGAAAATATTCCACTCATCGACTTCGGCAAAGTTACCCGCATTGATCTGACCATTGACGGCGCGGATGAATTTGACCCGGACTTTAACCTCATAAAAGGTGGCGGCGGCGCGCTTTTGCGAGAAAAAATCGTTGCCTCTCTATCCGACAGAGAAATCATCGTCGCCGACGAATCCAAACCAGTGGCGCACCTCGGGGCTTTCCCCTTGCCCGTTGAAGTCATTCCCTTTGGCTGGCAAGCCATACAACGCCTGCTCGCAGACCTGGGCTGTCATCCCACGCTTCGCAACGCGCAGGACAACACGCCTTTTGTCACAGACAACGGCAATTATATCATCGATTGCGATTTTGGTCGCATTGACGACCCGCCCGCGCTCGAAGCAAAAATCAACGCCTTGTGCGGCGTGGTCGAATGCGGTCTTTTTATTGGCCTGACGGATCGCATCATCATCGGCAAAACAGATGGCACAATCGAAGAACGAACAAAGAAGCGCGAATAGACGAATAGACGAACCCCACCCTACCACCCAGAGTTACTACAAACTACTTCGCTGATTCGTATTTCAACCACAAGGAACAAATTTTATGAGCATCCTCATTGACAGCAACACCCGCGTGATCGTCCAGAGCTTTTCCAGCAGCAGAGCAATGGGTGGCGAAGCGCGATTTCATCTGGAACAAATGGTCGAATACGGCACGCAAGTCGTCGGCGTGGTCAACGCCGGTAAAAGCGGCGAGAGCGTGGATGGCATACCCGTTTTTGATACTGTATCCGATGCCGTAGAACAAACAGGTGCCACGGCATCGGCCAATTTTGTTCCCGCGCCCTTTGCAGCCGACACCATCATGGAAGCGGCCGATGCAGACCTCCCCCTGGTCGTGTGCATCTCTGAGAACATACCCGTCCTCGACATGCTAAAAGCCAAACACTATCTGGCCGATAAAAACACGCGCTTGATCGGCCCCAATTGTCCGGGCCTGATTTCTCCGGGCAAGTGCAAAATCGGCATTATGCCAGGCGCGATTCATCGCGAAGGTCGCATTGGCGTCATTTCGCGCAGCGGCACGCTCACCTATGAAGCGGTCTCGCAACTCACCGATAGTGGCTTTGGTCAATCGTCGTGTGTGGGCATCGGCGGAGACCCCATCATCGGCACGACCTTTACAGACTGCCTCGCGCTCTTCAAGGACGACCCCGACACAGATGCCGTCATCATGATCGGGGAAATTGGCGGCACCGCCGAAGAAGAAGCCGCCGCTTATGTCAAAGCGCACTTTGGCAAACCCGTAGTCAGTTTTATCGCGGGTCAAACAGCGCCCCCGGGGCGACGCATGGGGCATGCGGGCGCAATTATCTCCGGCGGACAGGGCACCGCCGCCGACAAAATGGCCGCGCTTCGAGAAGCCGGCATTCACGTATGCGAAAGCCCCGCTGAAATGGGCGCAACAATGCAACGCGCATTATCGGGGTAAATCAGGTATTATAGATGTAAGGATAGAATCTTGAAAAGCCCAAAATCCTGAACACGCGCAGTACAATGTCAGTCATCCTGACCCTGACCGTGGAGAAAAGAAAATGGGCGAATCACTAAAAGTATTTATTACTTATTCGCATGAGGATACAGATTTAAAGGACAAATTGAAAAAGTGTCTTGATGTAATGGTACAACAAGGCATGATAACAATTTGGCATGATAACGAAATCCTCCCAGGCGACAAGTGGTATAAAGACATTTCTAAAAATCTTGCCGATTCGGACATTCTACTCTACCTCGTCTCCGCTTCAAGTCTTGCCTCTACAAACTGCAATAAGGAATTGGCAGAAGCATTAAGCGGAGAGATGAGAGTCATTCCCGTTATTCTTGAGGATTGCGATTGGCTAAATCATCAACTCAGCGACATTCAAGCTCTACCTGCTAAAGGCAAGCCTATTAACGAATGGCAACCTGAGAATAAAGGCTGGCAAAATGTGGTAGCAGGTCTCCGAAAAATTGTTGATGAAACACAATCTCATGTAAAACCCGTATCTCGTATAACAGATGAAGAAATAGAAATACTGGCTTATTTGGCACTACAACAGGGTAACTTTCTAATGATATTAGGGCAAATCGACAAGGCGGAAGAAGCCTACTCACATGCGATTGAGCTCAAGCCGCGCTATGCCGATGCCTATAACAATCGGGGGACTTCTTACTTCAGCGAAGGTGAGATTGGCCGTGCTATTTCAGACTTGGACAAATCGATAGAACTTAACCCAGAATTTGCCGGCGCCTATTACAATCGCGGCATTGCTTACCACCGCAAAGATAAGTATGACCACGCTATCTCAGACTACAGCGAGGCGATACGACTGAAACCGAATTACGCCGAAGCTTATAACAATCGTGGCAATGCTTACGGTGACAAAGGTGAACATGACCGTGCTATCTCAGACTATGGCAAGGCGATAGATTTGCAATCGGATTACACAGGTGCTTATTACAATCGCGGAAATATTTACAGCGACAAAGGCGTATATAACCGTGCCATTGCAGATTACAACAAGGCGATAGAACTTAACCCAGATAATGCCAGGGCCTATTGCAATCGCGGCATTGCTTACCATCGCAAAGGCTCGTATGATCAGGCCATTGCAGATTACAACAAGGCGATAGAACTGAATCCAGAGCTTGCCGAAGCCTATAATAATCGCGGCATTGCTTACGGTGACAAAGGCGAACATGACCCTGCCATCGCAGACTTCAGTAAGTCAATAGACCTGAACCCAGGACTTGCCTTAGCCTATCACAATCGCGGTACTACTTACCACAACAAAGGCGAGGTTGACCGTGCCATCGCAGACTTCAATAAGTCAATAGACCTGAACCCAGGACTTGCCTTAGCCTATTTCAGTCGTGGTATGTGTTGGCTGCACTTGCAAAATTGGCGAGAAGCCAGATCAGATCTGACAGTTGCCAAGAGCATAGGAGAGGATATTATCGCGGCATTTCGCAACGATTACAAAAATGTTGAGGCTTTTGAACGCAGACATGGTTTGCAGTTGCCAGAAAACATTGCGGCGATGCTAACGCAACGGCGACGGAGCCGTTTTCCCAAGATGCAAAAAGACTTGATACAACAGCCCTCTCCTCGCCAAGGCCAATATTCGTCTGAACTGAACCTTCCCTCACAAAATAAAGAAGTTTTAAGTGCGGACGCCACGCTTCCTAAATCACCTGATGTAGTGAATTTACTCGAGGAACTTCGCAACACAGGAATACCGTTAGGACAATATGTCAATATACCATCTCATTTCGGTATCAAGACAGGTATGGACGATGCGTTTGTGGTAGATAGAAAAACGCGGGATAAACTCATTGCCGAGCATCCTTTATCTGCTGACATTTTGAAGCCATTTTTGCGCGGACGGGATATAAGTCGCTGGCAGGTAGATGCACAGAATTTGTGGTTGATCTTTGCCTACCACGGAATAGAAATAGACGCTTATCCGGCAATTCTGAAACACCTGAAAAAATACAGGGATTCCCTGTGCAAAAGGGCGGGGAAACAGGAATGGTACGAGCTACAGGCAGTCCCTGGTGATTCTGAGTATTTTACGCGACCAAAGCTGGTCTGTCCAAACCGCTATAACCACCAAACTTTCGCTGTAGATGAAGATGGTCTTTACTGCGGGGATACCTGCTACCTTATCCCGACTGAGGAAACATGGTTATGCGGTATCCTCAATTCCAGCGTTGTGGAATGGTTTTATTCACAGGTATCAGACCAATTAACAGCCGATGAACTTCGCGCACTCAGTGGTTATATGCAGCAGATCCCTATCCCCAATGTCACCTCAACTCAAAAGGCACTGATCGGCAAAATCGTCAATTATCTCATATACCTCCAGAAACAGCCAATGACAAATAGCCAAAATTTGGCACATGCTCGCGATTACATGATGCTCAAATATTTTGAGCGAATCATTGACGGATTGGTCTATGAGTGCTATCTACCCGACGTACTTCATCAAGGCGACAAATACTTCTTCAAACCGCTGTTAGACGAACACTTCCCACAACTTGAAGAGATTTCGGATGATAAAATATCTGCGTTCCGAGACATCTTCGAGCACCTGTATGACAGAACGCATCCTGTCCGGAAAAATCTTTTCTTTCTCGATAGCTTAAAACCTATCCGCATCATTGAGGGCAAGTGGTGAGAATTACCAAAATCGAAATAAAAAATTTTAGGGCTTTTTATGGGCCGCCATATCAAATCAATCTGCATCGAGCAGGAAAAAATCTGCTGATCTATGGCGAAAATGGAAGTGGAAAATCATCGCTGTATCTCGCGTTAAAATACTTTCTTGAATCAAGTGAGGATGATTCGTACCAATTTGAAAACTATCAGAACATCTTTACTGCGGATGCTGGCTACGTCAAACTGCATCTCCGCACTCACCGACGATCAAATGAACAAATCTACGAATGGTCACAGAGCGTTAAAGAGACAAATGATCCTCTGTTTATTGAAGCATCAAAGTCAAAGGGCTTCCTCGACTATAAGGCACTTCTGGAGACACACCATGTCCATCGAGAAAGTGGTATTGTAAATGTTTTCGATTTGCTGGTTAAGAATCTCCTGGCAAATACCGTTAGTGCTCTAACAGGTCGAAGCCTTGCCGACGAGTGGGAAGACATTCAGCCACCATTTCCACGCCGAAACGCGACAAATAAAATTGCAATTCTCGAAGAACAGATAGAGAATTTTAACCTCGAATTAGCAGACAGATTAACAGAATTGCAAACGAAGACATCTGAAATCCTCGAAAAATTTGGGGACGATGTTGTCATCGAGTTCGACTTTCAGGGTATCACATATAACCGCGACAACAAGGTGCTTGATGGTGAGCAAATACTCTTGAAGGTCAAGTTCTTCGCCAGAGACATCTCTTCGCATCACCGTTTCTTGAATGAAGCAAAATTGTCCTCGATTGCTATTGCGATCTACCTTTCATCAATTCTGATTCAGCCAGAAAGCACTCTAAAAATTCTGGCATTAGATGATGTGCTAATCGGCCTGGACATGTCAAACCGCCTGCCGATGATCGACATTTTAGAAGAATACTTCTCAGATTATCAGATATTCTTCCTGACCTATGATCGCATCTGGTATGAAATTGTCAGGCAACGGACGGAAGAAAGAAAATGGAAATACGCTGAATTTTACTTTAGCAAAACTTCAAAAAACGAAATTCCGGTCTATGTAGAAAATCGAGCGTATCTTGAAAAGGCGAAGGAGTATTTTGCAGCCAACGACTACAAAGCCTGTGCAATTTATCTTCGCACTGCTTTTGAAGAGATAATCAAGAAATTTTGCGACACAAAGGGACTCCCTGTCCGCTACTCCGAAGATCCCCAAAAATTGTCAAGCGAAGATTTCTGGACAGCTATAAAAAGTGGAGCCTTTTTACAAAGCTCTCTCATTAACGAGATTGAACTGTACCGCAAAATTATCCTGAACCCGCTAAGCCATGCTACTATTGTCAACATCATTAAAAAAGAGATTTCCAAGGCAATAGAAGCAGTGGAGAACCTCGAACAGGAATTAAAGAAATTATGAAAATATAATGCCTTTAAAGCTAGGGTCGCGAGCTGTTTGACACACATGATAAAATCCCCACAATAAACTGCTTGTGGGGATTTTGTCTTGCTTAGTATCGGGATAAAGTGTACGACACACGAGCGATTTTTCTGGATTGCGGCTCAAAACCATGCCGCAATGACAATTGCTGTCCTGCAGTTCCTCTTTTACAGGAATATGCTAACTTTAGTATTTGTTATCCCAAAATATCTTCGAGATAATTTTTCGCAGCCAAAATACCCGCTGCATTCTTTTCGGCACTGCCGCTATAGCGGTGGTCTTCCAATTCAATAGCCAGCGGTCCGTCGTAGCCCAATTCCTCCAGACGCGCAATCACCCATTTCCAATCCACCACACCCCATCCGGGAATACAGTAACGCCACCACCCCTCGCCATAACCATAGCGCTGTCCAAAAGATTGACCCAGGCAGCCAAACTCATACAGTCCATCGGCCAATAACTCGGTATCCTTTGCATGCACATGCCGCACCCGATTGCCAAACTCCATCAGCAACCGCTTGTAATCAACCCCGATACGCGCAAAATGCGACGGATCGTAACAAATACCCAGATTAGGTGACGGAACAACCTCAAACACCGCTCGCAAGGTTTCGGGCGTACAGCCCAAATTCGGGTATGCAGGTGCCGGACCGGGCCAGGGTTCAATGGCGAGAAAAACCTCGTGCGCTTCGGCCTCTTCCACAATCTCTGGATAGACCTGCTTGAACACCTCAAATGTCTCAGCCCGCGCCTGCAATCGATCATCGGGAGCCAAACACAAAAAAATCACCCCTGAACCGTATGCGCCAACCGCCTGAATGCGCGCTTTCATCGCGGACACAGCTTCTTCTCGCGCACCATCATCTTTACTCAACAATCCACCCCCTGCCCCCCAATCCACACTACCAATCCCAATCTCAGCACTGTCACACAGCTTGCGAATTTCAGCATCTACTTCTGGCAGATCAATTGACCCCAAACCGTTTTCTGATGCCCATTGAATAATGCCTTCCAAACCCATTTCCCGACCCATCGGCGGGATTCGCATACCCACATGCATTGCGTTACCTCCTGAATAAAAAAACTGTTGTCAGTTATCTCGGCTGCGCTGATATGAAAACGCGTTGTGAAGGTGAAGTCAAGGAAAATGATCAAAGTCTGAATCGCGTCAATAATAAATTCGGAACGAAAAAAACAGGATATTGGAATACCCGCCGAACTCGGATTGGAAATACTCACCTTGTGGACGATCGCCAATACCTATAAACGCACCCCCAGAAAGGTAGAAATCCTGCGCGATATTGTATTCGATAGCAGGTGCAAAAAAGAACGAAGGATCTGTGACATTGGCAAGAAACTGCCCATTCAACGCGACCAGTGGCGTGAATTGATGGGTGATACCGAGCGCGAAGTAATAGGTACCCATAAGATAAACGGCAGCATCGCGATATGCCGGGCGATTTAAGTTGACGAGATAATCTTCAGGGTCGCGCACTCCTGCTCCGCTGAAGTGGTATTCGATGAACCCATAAGTCTCGCCACCAAAGCTGTAATCCATGCCCGTAGATACGCGAAAATAGTCGCTCGCATCTCGTCCCATCGAAAAAACGCGAGCGCCCTCTATCCACGCACCAACACGCCCAATACCACGCGCGACATCAATACCCAGGAGCAACTGCTCGCGGAAACGGATGAGCAACGGCGACATATCGGTCTCCACCGCATTGAATTGACCGCGAACAAAAAACGCACTCCGATCAACCGCGAAGTCTCGCCCAAACACATACCCCGCATCGACTTCGCTCAGTGCTCCAATCGGGACGCGCACGCGCACGGCATCGACACCAGGTCGGTCTTCCGTATCCAATTCGCCGTAGGTAAACGGCGCGATCACATCCGCTGGATTGACAACCCGCGCACTTCCCCACGCAATCGCCTGACGCCCGACAATCACATCTGCAAATGACAAGCGCACTGCCACATTGGCTCGGTCGAGGTTTTGAAATACGCCAACGCTGCCGATGGGATCATTATCGCCAGGATAAATAGACGACTCCAGATCGGCAACGCGATAATCGTGCGGATCAACAGTAAGAATCTCCGCCTGATTCTCATTCTGAATACGCAGGATAAAGTCGTAGGCGAGATCAACCGAGATGTGCTCGCTGAACGAATTAGCGAGATTGAACCGCAGCCGATTACTCACCATACCCTTTATAGGAACACCCACCTGTGGCGAATCAAAAGCGACGGAAAAACCCTTGTAAAAACCGCTCAGTTGTGCAGCAGTGACAGCTTGTGGCAAAAGCGCGATCATTGCCCCCACAAGCCATCTCATGGTGCCCCTACCTCATCGCGCTCAATCTCTCCGTCTTTCAGCGCAATCAGTCGTCTCGCGCGCGCCATCACCATCGGATCGTGCGTGGAAAAAATAAATGTCATTCCAGTCTGCGTATTGAGCCGATACATCATATCGAGCAACTCTGCGCCAATCTTTGAATCGAGATTCGCCGTCGGTTCATCCGCCAGAATAATCGCGGGCTGAGACACCATAGCCCGCGCAATCGCGACCCGCTGCTGCTGTCCACCCGAAAGTTGCGTCGGCTTCCGACTCGCCATCCCGTCCAACCCTACCTCTGCCAATATCGCCAGCACGCGCTCGTGCCGCTCGGATTTGGGTACCTTTTGCAGAAGCATAATATACTCGATATTTTCCTCGACAGTCAGCACCGGAATCAAATTGTACGCTTGAAAAATAAATCCGATATTATCCCGCCGAAAATCCGAAAGCGCATTACCGCTCATACGCGACAAAAGTTTGCCATTGAGCCACACCTTCCCGTCCGTTGGTGTATCCAGCCCGGAGATGATATTGAGAAAAGTCGTTTTCCCCGACCCAGACGGCCCAACCAACGCTGCAAATTCGCCGCGCTCAATGGTCAGATCAATCCCGCGCAAGGCGTGAACGGGCACACCATCGTCCGAATAAACTCTGGTCACCCCTTCTGTCACAATTACAGACACCGCGAATATTCCCTTCAGAAACTCCTTCGCATCGCCGTCGCCGCAGACATCTTTGCCGCATACCGCGCCGGATACAGCCCTGCGATAATTGTAAAAACAAAGATCCAGATCGAATAAAAAATGAACGGCTGGATACGCACCTCCGGATAGATCAACTCCTGCATAGTGATGCCCATCATCTCGATCCCCGTATAGTCAATGCCAATCGTTGAAAAAATTAAAGTGACACAAAATCCAAAAATCGTACCCAAAATAATACCCAGAACAGCCAATGCTCCCGCCTCAAACAGAATCAGCCGCGCCATGCCAAACGGACGCGTGCCAATTGCCCGCAACACGCCAAACTCAAACATCCGTTCGTAAAGCGACATAAACAGCGTATTGACAATACCAAAAACAACCACGCCAAACAGCACAAAGCCCATAATGTACTTGCTGAACTTCGACATCTCGAACATCGCTTGCACCTCTGGCAAAACCTCTGTCCAACTGCGCGCTTTGTTTCCCCCTTGCGAATAAGTTTTCCAAAACAGCAGGTTCTGATCCTCCGCGGATATCGAATCGATGAACTTCAGCGCGATCTCGTGCGCCCCTGTGCCGAGAGCGAGCATCTGCTGCGCCTTCCCCAATCGAATAAACGCCATGCCGCTGTTCATCCCCTCATCGGCAAAACGATAAATTCCAGAAACGCGAAACATCTCCTGCGAGAGATCGCCGCTCCCGGCTTGCGCCATCGTCACAACAACCCTATCGTTTAAGCCCACCTCGAGACGTTCCGCGAGTTCCTCGCCCATGACAATATCCCGCGGATTTAATCCCTCAAAATACGCGCCTTCAACAATCGCATCGTCAATTTGGGACAAATACTGCTCAGTAGATGGTTCGACGCCCACGAGATTGACCGCCGCGACAGTTGCAGGTGAAGTTATCATACCAAAGGCAAACGTCCGCAAAGTGAAGTGCGCCACGATACCTTCCCGTCGAAGATTGGCAACCACCGCATCGAGCTGATTAATTGTCAACTCAACTGCTTGCTCATCGGAAAACCTCTCTCGATGAATCTGTGCATCTCCCAGAAATGACGCCGTCGCCGTTTTAACCATATTCCGCTCCATCCCCAACCAGAGCGCATCGGCAAAGATAAGTGCCGCAAGTCCAATTCCCATCGCCGTAGCAGCAATAATGGAGCGGCGTTTATGCCGAAAGAGATTCTTCCACGCGAGCTTTATCAGTATCCAGGACATAGTCCTAATGCGTCCTCATTGCGCTGGCTGGAGCAATTCGCGCTGCTCTCAGCGCGGGAAACAGGCTGACAAAAATTGCAGAGACAAGAACCGTAACTGCGGGAATTGCAAGACTTCGCACAGTGACCGCGGCGTACATCGTCTGAAACACAATACCGCCATAGGAAAACTCTTGCGGCAGTGAGATGCCGTAGATCGACAGCAAGTAATTGAGTCCCACACCGAACAATGCACCAATAAAAATGCTACCAAGCGCGATGAACGTCACCTCAGCCACCACCACTCCGAAGATCTGGCTCGGCTTTGTCCCCATCGCCTTCAATACACCGTACTCTCGCGTGCGCTCCAGCACCGACATCAACACCGTATTCAGCACGCCAATAGCGACAATCAGCATAATAATCATGCGTCCGATAAAATCGCCCTGTCTATCGGCCTGCATCGCGCGATAAAATGATTTGGCGACGACCTGCCACGGCGACACCTCGAGCGTTGTGTCGTTGATTTGTGCTTCAATCGCCGCGGTGATTTTGAGGACGCGATCCAGCGCTTCGGCGATCACGGCGATTTCATGAACGCGCCCGTCGAGCACGAGCAAGTCCTGCGCGTCATCGATATGGAGATAGCACGCCATCCGATCAGTCGCTTTGTCGCCGCTTTCTGCAATGCCGATAATCGTGTACAAATCATTGGCAATAGCACCATCCGTGCCCTGTGTGACGAGCACAATTTCGCGGCCAACATCCGCCTTCAGAATGCGCGCCAACCCAACGCCGAGAATCGCTTCGCGCGCGGCGTCTGAAAACATCGCCCCACTGGTGATCTTCCGATCAAACCGCGTGGCTTTCACCTCGCGCTCCACATCTACGCCGATGATTTGTACACCCATCGTCTTATCGCCCACCGAACCAAGCCCCGCTGAATAGATGCGCGGCGCCCACGCCTCAACCCCCTCAACGCGGGCAATCTTCTCGCCAATAGATTCATAACCGCCGATCACATCGTAAAGCGATGGCTTGTCGAGATAGCCCGCGCGATGCACCTGAATATGCCCGATGCGATTCCGCGTGAACATTGAAATAATATCCGAATACGCGCCGTCTGACCAGCCGATAAAAACCGACGAAAGCGTGAATCCCACAATCATTGCAAGCGCAGTCAACACAGTGCGCCGCCTCTGGCGAAAGATATTGCGAAATGCTATTTTGAGCATCGTCACTTTCTCTGAAGATTGCGCCGCGTGAATACATCGTCATCTATCTGCACATCAAACTCGGCCTGGAGATAACGCATAACAGTTTTATGTCTGTCCTTATTCTGCGGCACCATCTCCATCAAAGTTGGAATCGTCTTACCGCCGAACGACGCGATCTCTTTGAAATTCAAGACCCGCATCAAATTGCCCTTCTCATCGTAGAAATGTTGCCACACCGGAATCAGATCATCTGCCCGCACAGCCGTAATGAGCT
Source organism: Candidatus Latescibacterota bacterium (assembly GCA_965205975.1). Classification (GTDB taxonomy): domain Bacteria; phylum Latescibacterota; class UBA2968; order UBA2968; family UBA2968; genus VXRD01. The sequence goes on along the minus strand of OZ242195.1, from coordinate 283,205 downwards.
TGCCCCAAACAATTGGAGAATCTTCTTTCGGAATGAACCGGATGTAAAGATAACCCGGTTGCGCGTCATCCGGCACAATCAGATCGTAGCTATAATCGTTGAGCATTGACGACTCTTTGACAAGGTCATCATTCGTAAAATCCGACCCCATCCACGACCCCATCATCATCGAGGGTGGCACTCTTATCACCTTGTTGGTCTTTGGAAGATAGTTCCACATCTCGTTGCCGATGCGCAGCGTTGTAACACCCTTTTCCTTTTTGGGCGCGTCAATGCGGATGAAAGTCTTATCCATCCCCTTTGTCCACACCCGCATCGACAGCGTGCGTTCCCAATGCGGCGTAACAATCTGCATCTCCATATCCGCCACACTGGTTTTGCTGCGGTAGAGCGCGTCAATTTTTTTTACAATCGATTCCACATCCTGCTCAGATGCCAACGATACAACGGGATTGGTAAACAGGATGACAAGCACCACTAAAAACAATCGGTAAATCATTTTGATACCCTCATACACTTCGGCGGTAGGTTATCTGAACTAATCGTTATTTCTCCTTGCCCCACACCTGTCCCTAACATAAATTTCCCTCATCATGAACACCTTTGAAAACTACCGCATCCTCATGGATAGCCTCGACCCCCAATATTCCCCAGTGGTGCAATTTGTACATCGATCCGCACCACCACAACCAAAACATATCGGGGTACTCGACGCATCCTTCAACCCGCTCACCCTCGCCCACGAAGCACTTGTACACCAGGCACAAAATGCTTTTAACTTTGACGAAATCGTCCTCCTCCTCGCCAAAACCAATGTCGATAAAGCCCTCTTTGGTGCAGACCTGGGCCAACGCCTCGCCATGATGGTCAATTACGCGGATTCTGATACCCAACTGGGCACCTGCCTGTCAATTGCAGCATGCAGCCATGCCCGCTTTATCGACAAAGCACACGCACTCAGAGCACATTTTTTACCCGATACCCAAATCTACTTTCTCGTTGGCCACGACACCCTGATACGCATCTTTGATCCGCACTATTACACCGACATGGTCGCCGAACTCAAAGTACTATTTTCACTTTGCCATATTGTATCTGCCAATCGCGAAAATCCTTCACAAAAGGTCTTTCACAGATTTATGTCACGCCCCGAATGCGCGCCTTTTGCAAACCGCGTACACCCTCTTCAACTACCCCCCTCCTTTGGCAACATCTCCTCTACCGAGGTACGCAAACGCATCCGAGCAGGAGACCCCATCACAGACCTCGTGCCAGAATCTATCGCCCAATTTATTGAGACATTTGATTTTTACAAATAAACAGGAAGTGGAACGGATGAAGAGTGATGGTGAATCGAGAGGTAGGATGATATACCAGTTTTTGGGTGGATCGGGGTGGAGTTACTTGCTGCGCTGCGTTGTAGAGCCTGCACTGGAGTGATGTAATCCGGTGCTTCGCCTGTGCTCACTTCTTACTTCTCACTTCTTACTTCTCTCAGCATACCAACCAGCATCTCAAGCGCCGACACATAGCCGCGCCACCTGAATCCAGCAATAATACCCACGGCAATTTCAGAAAACAGAGAATGTCGCCGCCAGGTTTCTCGCGCGTGGATATTGGACAAATGAATTTCAACCAGTGGTAAACCCGCGTCTTCAAGCGCGTCTCGCAACGATACACTCGTCGTAGTTAGTCCCGCGGGATTTATAAGAATACCATTTACAGAATCGCGCATCTCCTGCACTTTTTCAACGAGAGCCCCCTCGTAATTCGAATGAAAAAACGCAATCTCGCAATCCAGTTCATCCGCCTTTTGTTCGAGACGTGCGTGAACCTCGTCCATTGTCACAGTACCGTAATGCTCTGCTTTGCGCCGTCCCAGCATGTTAATATTGGGACCTTGTAAAACGAGAATCTTCATGAAGTAACCTCGGGGGGATTTTTACTCAACATCTCAATCAACTGAGACAGAGTAGCTCTCATTTTATCTCGAGAAACAATCATATCGACAAAACCGTGTTCGAGCACTTGCTCCGCGCGCTGTGCCTGCCGCAGCGCTTCCATCTCGGAGGCACTCACAGAAGACCCTGTAATACGCGACCCCGTAAATCCGATCAGCGCATTTGGCTCGGCGATATTGATATCGCCAATTGACGCATAACTGGCGTTCACACCGGCTGTTGTGGGATCTATAAGAACAGAAATAAACAGCAGTCCCGCATCTGCAAATTGGGATAACCTGGCATTGACTTTCGCCATTTGCATCAGCGAAAAAATGCTCTCTTGCATGCGCGCACCACCGGACCGACACACAATAATCAGCGGCAATTGATCGCGCATGCATCGATCAATCACCCGACAAATTCGCTCGCCTTCAGCCGAACCGAGCGACCCCCCCATAAAACCAAATTCATGCACGGCAATACCCACAGGCGCATCATTGACCGTCCCCACACCTGCCAGTACAGCGGCATCCATATTGGTACGTTTGCGATATTCCTTGATCCGATCGGGATAAGGCTGTAGATCGACAAATGCGAGCGGATCGGTCGATTTGACCTCCTGACCTATTTCTTTAAACGAACCTTCATCGAGCACAGCGGCAATATACTCGGCACTGGATATGCGAAAGTGGTGTTTGCAATGCGGACAAATACCTGTATTTTGCTCGAGTTTCTTTCGGTAAACTATTTGCTCACATCGCTCGCACTTAACCCAAATATTTTCGGGCATACGCTTTCGCGCAAGCGTCCGAATGCCAGATTTGAGCTTGTTAAACCAGTTCATAAGTGATCTCCATATAGCGATAACAAATTGAAGTATAAGATGTTCGGGAGTTTTTTACAAGAGCAAATCCAAAATTGGCGTTTTGGCAATCGGCCTTACCAAAATCGCACTTCGATTTTTTTATACGCTGTTCAAAATGAGCAATATTTTTCAAATCCAGTTTTTCTATTGACATAGTTTCAATTTTCTTATAGATTTGCCGCCCTAATTTACACCCTCTCGCAATTTCATATCCTCTTATAATTTTAACAGCGGAGAAAGCCCCTTGCTGATTACAAGTCTGAAAGTCTTCTGTGACCTGATTGAAACGCAGAGTTTTTCCAAAACAGCTGTCCTTAATTCCGTTACCCAATCCGCGGTAAGCCAGCAACTCAAAAGCATTGAAAAACGCCAGGGAAAACAACTCATCGAACGCGTTGAAAAAAGACGTCTGTCACTCACTGCAGAAGGCGAAATTTTTTACACCTATGCCCGAGACATTGTCCGGCGCTACGAAGAAATGGAACACCGCATCCAGGCTCTGGGAGGGGTGGTTTCGGGAACTGTTCGTCTGGCATCTATTTACAGCGTGGGGATGCTCGAACTCACGCCCTTTCTCAAAACCTACCTCAAAGCCTATCCCCGGGTTAATTTCCGTCTCCAATACGATCAGGTAAATAAAATTTATGACGATGTTGCCAATGGCGAAGTCGATTTGGGCATTGTGCCATATCCCCGCACCCAGCGCAATGTAGATGTGATGCCCTTTTCACAGGACAAGATGGTCGTGGCCATGCATCCCGATCACGACCTGGCCTCTCGCAACGCATTCTTGCCACAAGAACTCAACAAATTTCCGCTGGTCCTCTTCACCCCCGAAACCCCAACTCGGCGTGCCATTGATCAGTTCTTAAAAAAATACAAAATACGTCCCAATATCGTCATGGAACTCGACCACATAGCCCCTATCAAACACGCCGTAGAAGTCGATATTGGCATCTCGATTTTGCCACTCAATTCCATTGAGCAAGAACTCGCTCGCAAAACCCTTACATATCTTCACTTTGTAGATCGTGATTTTGAGCGTCCATTGGGCATCCTCTTTCGGAAAGGACGCAGTTTGTCAATCGCCACCCAAAAACTGCTCGATATTCTCTTAAACAGCGATCAAAAACTCGCCTCCTGACCCCAATGGAACTGCCCCTCTTTCCCCTTGATCTGGTGCTGCTACCACACCGGCGTGTACCCTTGCACATCTTCGAAGAGCGATACAAGCAAATGATCGGTGAGTGTCTCGACAACGATACCGAATTTGGTCTTGTATGGGGTACGGACGATGATTTTAGCGACATCGGATGCGCGGCGCGTGTTGTCGGCCTGCTCAATCGTTTTCCAGACGGCCGAATGAACATCATGATTGAAGGAACGCGACGCTTTCGCGTCATTCAGCAATACGATATCCATCCGTATATATCGGGCTTTGTGGAAGACGTAGAAGACGATGACGAAGCCTTTGACATCGCTTTGGGGAACCGCGCCAAAAAACTCTATACCGAAGCCCTGAAGCTCTCATCGGGCTGGATATCGCCCCCAATACCCGCCATGGAACTGGGTACACTCTCATACATCCTCGCAGCGAATCTCACCTTATCCCTCGACGAACAACAAGAACTTCTGGAAAATACCTCACCCAACAAACGCCTCGAAACCGTGTCCAATGCACTCGAAAAGTCACTCGTCACTCTGCGCGAAGTAAAACGCCGAACGCGTGGAAATGGACATTTGTTGTAAGAGTAGTCAGTGGTCAGTCCACCTCGCCCAATCCCCAGTCCCTCTTTACCTCCTGCCTTTCATCTGCGTCCATCTGTGGATGATTTTCAGATTTGCGAATCGTAAATCGCATCGACCAATTCCATAGATTTTGCCGCATCTTCAAAATTTGTTTCGGGTTGTTGCCCCGTTTTTACGCAATCGATAAAATGGCGATTAATGGCATAAGCTCCAAAAGCGACATGTGGCTTCTCGCTTTCGCTCAGCGTCCAGGGATCGAGCGTGCGCACGGGTTCGACTTTGCCATCGGCAAATACCTGCCCGCCCTCTTCGGGATCGCCAAACATCGAAATACCCGTCGAATGCACCTCCACCGTGAACATCCGACGTCCCATCATGTAACAATTTTGTAGCACACCTGTCGCGCCAGACGAAAACTTCACCAGCGCAGTGTGCATATTTCTAAACGTAGCGTCCAATCGCCGCACATCGCTCGCCACGGCTTCTACCTCTCCACCACACAAATATCGCAGCGTATCCACCGCGTGAATACCATCGCAGGTCAGTTTTTCCATCGCGCCCTTGTAAATGGGTCGCCCGCCCACTTCGTTTTTATAAAAATACGACGCCGCACTGTGCACCGGCCCATTTTTTTCACATATTTCTTTTCCCGTGCGGATCACTGGCGCAAACCGCCTCTGGAATGTCACGCCCGTAATCACATTGTTCTTTTTCGCCAACAACGCCATCTGTTTGGCCTGTTCAGTCGTTACTGAAGGTGGTTTTTCAATGATGATGTTAACGCCCATCTCCATAATATTTGCTGCCAGATCGTATATGTGATGCGGTGGCATAATCGCATAAACCACATCGGGTTTTTCCCGTTCTATCATCGTCACATAATTGGTGTATCGCGCTGGAATATCGTATTCCCCCGCCACCTCGATCATACGCACTTCATTCAACTCACACACGGCCACCATTTTGACATCGTCCATATCGTTCAGCGAGGGATAGTGTACACTGCGCGACCGCCCCCCCGCACCGATCATGGCAACCTTGACGACCTTCTGAGAACTCGCTGGCTTCTTACCCATATTGCTCTCCTTTCACCTTTCCTGATAAACCGCCTGAATCAACGCACGCATGTACCCCACGGCAAACGCGCGCCCAGCCCACTCAGTACCCGATTGCCAGAACCTGGGGGTATGATCCATCATAAACGGGCCATTAAACCCCACATCCTTATAGGTTTGCATCGCCTTGTGCATATCGTTTTGTCCCTCATCGATAAACACCTCTCGAAAACTTCTCGGCGAACCCTGAATATCTCGAAAATGCACGTACACAATTTTGTCCCGACCGCCAATATCGCGTATCGCTTCGCAAACATCTTCGCCCATTTCAGCCACGCAGCCCTGACAAAATAGCATGGCATTGCACGGGCTGGGAGCAAGGTCAAAGATGCGGTGATATTGCTCCAACGTCGATACAATACGAGCAGCCCCGCCCATCGGTTCGGGAATGGGCGGATCATCCGGATGCAATGCCATCCTCACACCGTATTCTTCGGCCACGGGTATCACGCGCTTCAAAAAGTATTCGATATTTTCCCACATGCCAGCTTCTGAAATTACTTTGTCGGGAACATACACGCGCTCGCGCGCCCATTCGTCGTAATCAAACGTGCTGTATTTGACGCCACCGCGACCCGTCGCCGACTCTGTGCGAAAATTGCCAATTGGCTTAAAATTGTATCCCAAAGTAGGTATGCCCGCTTCTCCCAAATTGCGGATAAACATACACCAGGCATCTATTTTTTCATCTCGATCTTCCAGACCCAGAGTAAACTCATCCCAACCATAACTGGCGGCATTCCGCAAAACCAGGCCGTGATCGGCGGCTCTATCTCGCACCTCTTCCCAGTACGCGCGGCGGTCTTTGCCATCGCGCATATCCATCGACGGATTAATCGTCAGATAGTCAACACCAATCGCTTTGAAAAAACTCAGCGACTCATCATTCACCTGCTCGTAGTGCAACTGCTCCTGAATGGTCATAGCAAACTCCTTCAAAATCTCGAACCCCGAAAAAACACGACAGAGCATACATGAATCACTTGCAAATAGAAGTCAAGAAAACAATAGAGCGCAAAAAGAAAAGACCGGCAAAAGCCGGTTAGGGTTTGGTTGGCAAAAATCAACTAAAATTATGGTCTTAAACTGCTGGCATTGCCGAGAAACTATAGGGACATCTATGTCGCCAGTTCATCACAAATTCCTCAACCGATCCAGAAGTGCTTTAGCATGCGGGCATTCATTTTCGACAAGAGTAGGGTCAATTTGCGCCAGCAACTCAAATGAGACCTTGCCCTTGGAATAGCGTTTGGAGCAGGAGGCGGTGGCTCGTCTAAGTACATTATCGACTGTTGATTTGGGCAGACCCTCTAAGTTGGACCATTGCTTGAATGCGTTCTGTCTAAACCCCGCGCCAAAGTACTCTCGCAACGCAACCCGATCGGCTAAGAACCAGGTCTCCATAATTTGAACCATCAGAAATGCTTGATCGACGCCAGCATCGGAAGGCTGAGCCCAACCATCGCGGGTGTGCAAATGCTGCCACACTGAATTTCTCGCTGCAACAGGAGCCTCGCTATCGACAAGCAAGATTGGAACCGTATCGGGACGACCTACCTCAACGGCTGTGGCAAATCGGTCAAAGGTCTGTCGCCGTGTGCCTCCTCGTACAATCTTGGTCCTGCTACCAACACCAGCGGATTCGAAAAATTCATTCCAACCCTCGCGGAAACGCGCACCGAGTTCTCTACCTTCTCCACCACCTTCAATATATAGTGTTGCCGTCACCATCGATTTCCGCCCAACTCACCCGAAGTCCAAAGATCGCCCAGTCTGTATTTCTCCAACCACTTTGCCAGATCGTCCTTATCGAGACGGCGCATCTCCGTCTGTCCATCGTGCTTCTCGCAGACCACGACACTCTCTGGCTTATCAGTCAACGTATCCACAAGCACATCGGAATGGGTCGTAACAATTACTTGACTGCGCTTAGACGCTTCGTACATCAAGTCACTCAACGTGGGCAGTAGATCGGGGTGCAACCCCAATTCCGGTTCCTCAATACAAATCAGAGGCGGTGGTTCGGGATGCAACAAGACAGCCAACAGGCTCAAGTAACGCAGTGTTCCATCCGAAAGGCGTGTGGCCGGAATTGAGCGGTCGCCCTCTTCTTCGAGAAATAACGCCACCGTACCGCCCGTTACAGGACACTGCACATCGACAATGCCATCGAATAGCTTGCCCAACGCGCTGAGGAGCTTTTTCTTTTGCGCCCCCTGCAGTTGGGACAGCACGAGCGGTAGGTTCTCAGCGCCCTCATCCAGAAAATCGCTACGGGCGTGTGCGTTGCAGGGTAGGCGTAAATTTGCGCCAGGTCCGAACGACCAGTTTCGGTAGAGACGAATACGCGTGTACTGCTCCTTTAGATGCCAAAGTGCCCGATAATCCGGTAAGGCAGAGTGAGACAGCAAGGACTGCCCAGGTTCAAATTCGCTCGCGAACTCGATAGCACCAGGACGATAACGGGCAACCAAGAGAGGAGCTGACCACTCACCTACACTAACATTTTTGGACTTTGACATTGCCTCTGCGTTGGCATTTGTTATCTCTAACGCCGCCTGTTTGTCTTTAGGCGGGCGGTAGTAGGACCTCCCATCTCGCTCGTCGGGATGCCCTTCAGTAGGTTCGACTCTTTCGTCAGCCACCACGAGAGACCCACCCTGGTTGGTGAGAGTCAAGTAATGCCGCAACAGGCCCTTTAACGGAAAGTCAACCATGGCCTCCAGAGTAATCGAATGCGATGCCTCTAGCCCCTTCCACAACCACTCGCGGATACCGCCCATGCGTGAGATAGGTTCCCCGATACCGCGTGGCGCAGCGTGGAATAACGAAATCGCCTCCAGAAAGTTGGACTTGCCCGAACCGTTTGGGCCGATCAGGACGTTCAGCGGCTCCATTGGCAAATCGATTCCCTGTGGCCCAAAGGACAAAAGTCCCGAAAACTTCAACCTGTGAAATAACATACCTTTTCCTTGGCCGGTGTGCCCGTACGCAAAAACTAAATTCTTGAACAAAAAAACGAATTTATAATAAAAAATCAACTTGTATCTAAAAAAAGGGCGACCACAAGGGATCGCCCCTACATCCTATCCCTCCGTGTCCCTTCGCGTCGTGGTCTGGACTGCGACCAGTTGTACACCGCCCGTGGATTTCATATCTCACGACGTGGCGATGGGATGGATCAACCGCTACTCATCCGGATTTTTACCTATAGCGAGAAGAATTATTGGAATAGTGATCAGTCCCAAAATAAGCCCAACCCAACCCGGATAAATCAGTGCCGTCCCCAGATAGCCAAAAATGCCCGCGACACTCATCGTCGTCAGCGCGTAGGGAAGTTGTGTTTTAACGTGATCCAGGTGGTCACAAGACGATGCGATACTCGCCATCACCGTAGTATCACTAATAGGCGAACAATGATCGCCAAAAATCGCCCCGTCGAGCACAGCCGCGGCTGCCAGGATAGTTAGCGGCAGCCCCCCCAACGCATGTGCCAGCGGAACAACCGTAGGAATGAGAATCGCCATAGTCGTCCAGGACGTGCCAATAGAAAAGGCGACAAGTGCAGCGAGCAGAAAAATCAACAAAGGCAGCAGTCCCGGGGATATAAGCGGAGAAAGTGCTGCGGTGAGATAAGTTGACGTACCCGCATCCGCGCAGACCTCTTTGATCGCCCACGCGAGAATCAGAATAACAATCGCATACCACACACCGACAATACCGCGCGCCCATGTCGAGACAGCATCCCCCACAGAAATAATCCGCGCACCTGTTTCACCATGCCTGCGCGTAATAGCTATTGCAATCGCGAGTGCGGAACCTAGCATTGCCGCCATAAAAAGAACCTGAGCAGTATTGGCATTTGAAAAACACGCACTCCAAAACGCGCTACTCATCAAACCATAATCCCGCCGCGCAGCCAGCACCCTCTCGTGATTCCAAGTATCAAAAGCCATTCCCCCAATAACGCACACAATAACGAGAAGCACGGGCAAAACAGCCGCCCACCACACGGGACGGACGCCCTCAACAGGACCAATTTCATCCTGTGCGCGACCCGTCATTGGCGTCGCGCCAGGGCGCATCACCTGACCCGTTGTTTGTGCGCGGCGTTCGGCGGCGAGCATAGGCCCATAATCGCGGCGAAGATAAGCCGAAAGCAGAACAAAAGTGAGCGTGAGCAAACAATAGAAACGCAAAGGGAGAGCATTAAAAAAAAGCTGATACCCCGACAGCCCGGTCTTGAGATCCGTCATCAAATCCTGAAAAAGGCTAACTTCGTATCCAATCCACGTACTGATAATCGCAATACCCGCAATAGGGGCGGCGGTCGAATCGACAATATACGCGAGTTTTTCGCGCGACACCCTGAATCGATCCGCTATCGGGCGCAACGTAGAGCCAACCACAATAGAATTGGCATAGTCATCAAAAAAAATGGCAAGCCCCATAAAAAATGCCGCCAACCGCGTTGAACGCGCGCCCTCGGCTCGCCGGGCGAGCACATTGGCAATGCCGCGATTGCCGCCTGAAAGCGTGGTAACGCGCACCATACCGATAAGCCCTGCAGTAAACGCGAGAATATAGAGCTGAAACGAACTTTCCAAAGGCGTCCAAACATAGCCAATCAGGGATTTTTGCAGCGCAACAACCGGCAAATAATAAAGGGGTTCACCCAGCGACGCGAGAAAGCCCCCCGCGAGAATAGAAAGCGAAAGCCCCAGAATAAGACGCCCGCTGATGATAGCCACCAGAATCGCAGCAACCGGAGGAAAAAGACTCCACGCCGTAACAGGCGACAAAACTTCTCCCCGTTCATCAGAACCGCGCCCAGCAACGAGGTGATAACCCGTGGAAGTTGCCGCACCGCGAAATACAATCTCAGCCCCCTCAGCAGACGCATCAGGCCGACGTCCTTGTGCTTCGGCAAAAGCCTTCTGCAACATATAATCCGCATCTGGCGACAGCATCCACGGATAATCGCCAAACTGCTCCGCCAATTTGGGAATCGCAGTCAACAGTTGCTCGTGTAAAACGCGCTCCCTGTTCCCCGGCAAAACGCTTACCAGAACCACTGCAAGAATAATCGCAAAAATAACTCGAACAATTGGATTTTTCAAAAAACCGGACAAATAAAATCTCCTGTGTTGAGAGACAACTCAAATTATTCGCTGTCTTCTTTTTTCGTCTTGTATCTTAAAACGGGCGAGGCATGCCTCGCCCCTACATCACATCTCACCGCTTAATATTCACTTGTAAAGACAGCGAAACAATTCTATTTTGAAGCGGGAGGTAAATGCGATGACCGCAAAAACACGCTTGTATGAAATTATGGAAAAAGCCCAGGAAGGAGATCTGCTGAGCCGCATAGTTGATCTTTTTATTCTCACCCTCATTATCTTGAATGTGGCAATGGTCATACTCGAAACCGTCGGGGGAGTTAAGAAAACTTATGGCGAATCTATCGAAATTTTTGAAACTATATGTGTGATAATCTTCACCGTTGAATACCTGCTGCGTATCTGGTGTTGCACAGCAGATACAAAATTCGCGCGCCCCCTGATTGGGAGGTTGGCATTTATGCTGACGCCTCTGGCGCTGATTGATTTCATCGCCATATTTCCCTATTACGTCTTCTTGCTCGTAACAATACCGCCCGATTACACGCTCCCCCTGCGCTTGTTGCGGTTATTTCGCCTGCTCAAAGTGGGCCGCTATTCGCGTTCTATGCAAATGTTTGGTCAGGTAATATGGCATAAACGCCATGAACTTTATATTGCGGTATTTGCATTGACTATATTATTAATCATTGTATCCAGCTTGATGTACTTTGTTGAACACCATGCACAACCCGAAGCATTTTCGAGTATTCCAACAACCATGTGGTGGGGAATAGTAACGCTGACAACCGTGGGCTACGGCGATGTCTTTCCCATAACCCCATTGGGCAAAGTCCTGGGGGCAATAATTGCCGTACTCGGCGTTGGGATGTTTGCCTTGCCCGCTGGCATTTTGAGTTCCGGATTTGTCGAAGCCATGCAGGAATCTCATCGCGGCGATAAATGCCCACATTGTGGAAAAGACATTCACAACCACGGATGAACAATCCGGATAAAATAAGGAAGGAGTAAATGATGGAACTGGTCATTGGCAGCACAACGCGCCCTCTTAACGCCCTGTCATTTGCAGAGGCGTGTGAACACATCGCAAGCGCGGGATACACAGACGTAGCTGTATTTGCACACGATGGGGTTATACCCGTAAATAATGAAAGCAGTGCCGCGCAAATCGCAGCCACCAAAAAAGCCGCTGCCCAGGCAGGCGTCAATCCATCCATGTTGCTCGGCAGAGCGCTGTTGGAGCACGGCGTGGATGGTGCAGCAGATGCGTATAAACAATTATTGGACAACGCCGCCGAACTCGGCGCAAAGTGGATATTGGAATTGGGAACGGGAAAAAAAGAATATTACGACATATATCCCGAAGTCATGCGCCGTGCCTCTGAACACGCGGAAACCTTAGACCTGGGAATTTCCCTCAAGCCTCACGGGGGCATCAGCCTGACAGCAAAAGAATTGATCGACCTGTATCACCAGATCAATCATCCCGCATTTGCGATAAGCTACGACCCGGGCAACATCATTCACTACACGCGCGGCGAAGTGCGCCCAGAGCAGGAAGTGGATGATATTGCAAAATACACCTCAACAGCGATTATAAAAGATTGCGCCTTAGATTCCGACAACAACCCCAATGTACAGACCACAGCGGGAGATGGCGAAGTCGATTTTCACCGCATCTTATCCGGACTAACCGGCGGGGGATTCACAGGTCCGCTCTACGTAGAATGCGTCGGCTCTAAAACACCTGAGGGCATCGACCGCGACCTCGCATTCACGCTGGGATATATCAGGGGAATCTTATCTGGAATGTAATGGCAAGAAAAACGACCAATTCACCATTTTCTTATTCAAAGTCCCCCGCAACAGCGTTACGGGGGACTTTTTTGCATTTTGGTAGGCTCAAGCCTATAATCCAAGATCCTCAACATAATCTGCGATTTTCTTCGGCTGTCCATCCAGCGTCGTCTCCATTGCGGCGATAACCATAGCATACGAAATAATATTCTTTTCAATGCGCGTCTCGGAAGGCGGTCCCCCGTCGAGCCAATTGAGAAACTCATCAAAGAGATGATCGTGACCTTCCCATTCAATTTCAGGCGCTTCATAAACTTCTGACTCTTGCCCAACGCGGTGAATAGTCACGGTAGCACCCTCGGCGATTTCGACCGTACCTTCTTCAAATTCGGCGCGATAGTGTTCTCGGTGCCAGCAGTTGGTAATACCCGCCGCCGAGCTGTTCCCCTCGTAGAACGCATGCGTGCCATTGTCCATATTCACGAGATACATCCCGCTTGAATGGTGATCAAAACTCGACCATTCGGGATTCCAGCCAAATCCCATAAGCGTATCGGGATCGCCGCCCGAAAGAAAGCGCAGCATATCAAAATGATGCACTGAGCCTTCAAAGAGAAGACCAAATTCCATCGTATGCCGCCAGGCTTTGCCCCACGACTCAAATTCCCGGTAATCGCAAGCATATCGTCCAACAATATGCTGCAGCCGACCGAGGCGTCCCTCATCGCGAATTCGAACGAGTTCCTGTTTGTTTCGGGCATAGCGATAATTTTGAATAATGGCGCAGGGCAAGCCCGTCTTTTGGGCAGCGCGAACCATGTCTTTAGCCGCATCGAGCGTATCTGCAATCGGCTTCTCAGATATCACGGGCATGCCCGCCTCAAGCGCGGCAACTGTTGCTGGCGCGTGAAACGGCGGCGGTGTTGCCACACCACAAAAATCGGCTTTGACAGCGGACACAGCATCTTCGTGTGAGGTAAAAAGTTGATCTTCAGACAGGCCAAGTGTCTGCGCCTGGCGGTCCAGCACATCCCGATTGACATCGACGAGACCGATAATTTTGATGCGATCTCCAAATTTTTGCGTCATGCGATTGATCCAGCCCCCTGCCATACCACCGCCGCCCACCATAAGACACGTTTTAACTGCCATAGCACGCTCCTGTTATTTGGAAAAAAAGAAACGGCGTGAGACACACCGTTTCTTTGCGTAAAATAATAAGACACGGCAAAATATAATACCACCTACCTGATTTTGCAACTGACCATTTGCTGGTCTTTATCCTTGCGTCCAAAGTCGAAATCTAATATAGTCCAATCAATATCATACCCCAGGACACTATACCTCATCATCTAAAAACAACAGGAGGACATTATGGAAGACCTTGAAATACAACAGTACCTGTTCGACTTGCAGGGCTATCTCGTCGTTGAAAATGTCTTAAACGCAGACGAAGTGGCAACACTCAATGAACTATTTGACCAACAAAAACTGCCCCCACCGGGCAAAACGCAGCGATTTGGCAGCGCGCCAGACGGGCCGGGCTTTCTGCAATGGGGAAAATCCTTTTGCGACCTCCTTGATCACCCTCAAATTATGCCCATATTGCGCTTCCGATTGGGCGACTGCTTTCGCCTTGATCGCCTCTATGGCATGTACATGGAAGCGGGCATGGAAAGAGGGCGTCTGCACGCCGACTACGGCGCCATGTCACCTATTTCGGGATCAGTGCCGGGCAAATACTTTAATTTTCCAAAACACGAGATCACCGACGGATTCATGGTTGTAGCGTGGAGCCTCACAGACGCAGGGCCAGACCACGGGGGATTTTGCTGCATTCCCGGCAGTCACAAAAGCAACTACCGATTGCCTCAAAAAATATTCGATGCCCCTGAAAAATCGCCCCTTATAATCATTCCACAAGCACCCGCTGGCTCTGCCATTTTATTTACCGAAGCTCTAACGCACGGAACATCGGCCTGGTACGGCAAGCACGAACGACGCTCTCTCCTCTATAAATACTGCGTAGCGCACACCGCCTGGAGACCCAATCGCGTACAACCGCCAACCAATGTAGAACTAACACCGCGCCAGCAAATTCTCTTCAGAGAGCCAGCAGAACCACATCGCCACTTCCCATCGCTCTTTGAATGATACGATTGCCACATTCTCACTTTTTTAAAAAACTCGTCCAGTGAAGCGTTCTGATTTTTATTACGAATTACCCCATGACCTGATCGCACAATACCCAACGGCTGAACGCGATGAGTCCCGTTTGATGGTGGCAAATCGCACGCCCCGCGAGATTGAACATCGAATATTTCGGGAATTGCCCAACTTCTTGCGCGCAGGCGATTGTCTGGTATTGAACGAAACCCGGGTATTTCCCGCGCGATTAAAAGGATATCGGCCAATCACCAGAGGCGCAGTAGAACTTCTGCTGCTGCATCCCAATGGCGATAGCTGGGAAGTAATGGCACGGCCCGGGCGGCGATTGAAAATCGGGGCTCAAATTGCTTTTGAAGGATCAGACCTGATTGCCATTATCGAGGATGTACTGGACTCGGGCAATCGCCGCGTGCGGTTTGAGGGCAAAGGATCACTGGATGAACTGCTAAAAACGCATGGTCATGTGCCATTGCCGCCCTATATTCGACGGGAAGATCGCGCCTCTGACAAAGAGCGATACCAGACGGTCTATGCGCGTGTGCGCGGATCGGTCGCTGCTCCCACCGCGGGGCTTCATTTTACCCCCGATCTATTGGCAAAAATTGAAGCATTGGGCATAAGTTTAGCGCGAATCCTGTTACATGTCGGACCGGGGACATTTCAACCCGTAAAAGCAGACGATATACGCGATCACAAAATGGGTGCGGAATTTTGGAAAATCGATGAACGCGCAGCAGGAACCGTCAACCGATGCCGGGCAAATGGCGGGCGTGTCATTGCAGTGGGAACGACATCGGTGAGAACACTTGAGTCCGCAGCAGTAAAAATCGGATCGAATTGGCAACTAAAATCCGGATCGGACTGGACGCACACCTTTATCTATCCGCCCTACGATTTTCGATTGGTAGATGGTCTAATCACCAATTTCCATCTGCCAGAATCCACTTTACTCATGCTTGTCGCCGCATTCATGGGGCGCAATTTTGCGATGCGAGCATACCGAGAAGCCGTACGCAAAGCCTATCGGTTTTACAGTTATGGCGATGCAATGATGATATTATAGCGAAAAAGGAGCACCCCTTGAAAATCAAAAATTACGAAACTTATGTGCTGGGAACGCCCTGGCGCAATTTGACTTATGTATTTATCGAATTGGAAGACGGCACGCGCGGGGTTGGCGAAGCGCGCGTCTTGGGCAAAACACATACTGTGCTGGAATTTCTGAAAGACACCAGGCGTCATTTCATCGGACACAGTGTGTACGACATAGAGGACCTCTATTGCCGATTTACACTCCACGATTTCGGTGTACCAGGCGAAGTTGTGATGACGGGACTGGCACTCGTAGAGATGGCGTGTTGGGATTGCATTGGCAAATTGACCAATCAGCCCGTGTACAATCTGATCGGCGGCAAAACAATTGAACGCGTACCCGCGTATGCAAATGGCTGGTACACAGTGGAGCGGTCGCCAGAAGAATATGCCAGAGCAGCTCAAAAAGTGATCGACCGCGGATATATCGGCCTTAAATTTGATCCGTTTGGCAATGGCAACCTGGAACTGACGCGCGACGAATTTTTTAAATCCGTTGAATTGATCGAAGCCGTGCATTCCGTCGTGGGTGATCGCGTACAGATATTTGTAGAAATGCACGGTCGGTTCGCGTCCCATCAAGCCATCGAAATAGCCAAAGCAATTGAACACCTGCGCCCGGGATGGATTGAAGAACCGACGCGTCCGGAAGATCTGGGCGCATTGACCAAAGTAGCGCAACATACATCCATCCCAATTGCGACCGGAGAAAGGCTTTACAAAGCCGCGGAATTTAGAGACCTGTTCCCCATGCGGGCCGTGGATATCATCCAGCCGGACCTGAACCAGTGTGGCGGCCTGTTGGAAACTAAGAAAATTGCCTCAACGGCTGAAACCTACAACGTGATGGTCGCGCCACACAATGTTGGCGGAATTATCACCACCGTTGCGACCCTTCACCTGATGGCAACCCTCCGCAATGGCAAAGTACTCGAACATTTTAATGACTTTGCAGATGAGCACGTCAAACGCGCGGGAACGCCGTACCCCGAAGTCGTAGATGGTCATTTTGAATTGCCCGGAGGCCCGGGCTGGGGCGTAGAGATCGACATCGATTTCTTGCGACGGCACGACGGCGACAAAATAGACGGCATATACGCCGATCCCGGTCTGAACATGTTTGTCAACGCCGACTGGGCCAGACGGGAACAGGATCAGTATAACATATGAGCGCAAACCATGAACTACGCCATCATTCTCGCTGCCGGATCGGGAAAGCGAATGGGGACACATATCCCAAAGCAATTTCTCGACCTTGCCGGGCGTCCCGTATTGGCCTGGACATTGACCGCATTTGAACGCGCAGACCGCATTGACCGCATTGTGCTGGTCGTGGGGCGTGAAGACATCGATACTTGTCGAGAACAATTCGGAAAGAAAAAATTTTCCAAAGTCGTCAATGTGGTTGCCGGCGGTGCAGAACGACAGGACTCCGTGGCGTGTGGGCTACAGATGATTCCACAAGATGCCGACGTAGTTGCTATCCATGACGGCGCGCGGGCTTATATAACCCCCGAAGAGATCAATGCCGTAGTTCTGGCAGCAACTGAACGCGGTGCCGCTGTTTTGGGCACCCCAGTAACAGATACGATAAAGCGCGTGCAGGGCGATCAAGTCGTAAAAACCCTGGACAGAGCGACATTGCGAGCCGTGCAAACGCCCCAGGCATTTCGCCGCGATGTGATCTTCCGCGCCCATCAGGCAGCACGCGAATCGGGATATCTGGGCACAGATGATACGGCTCTGGTAGAGCGTTTGGGCGAAGCTGTAACCATTGTGCCCGGGCGAGCAGACAACATCAAAATTACATCGCCAGAAGACCTCGACATGGGTTTACACATTTTAGAACAACGAGGTGACGTGACACCGACATTGCGAATTGGTCAGGGCTATGACGCGCATCAACTGGTGAAGGACCGTGCGCTGATCTTAGGCGGCGTACATATTCCCAACGAAAAAGGATTGCTGGGCCACTCAGATGCAGATGTATTAACCCACGTCGTCATTGATGCCCTATTGGGCGCGCTGGGTGCTGGCGACATTGGTCAGCTCTTTCCCGATACAGACGCCGCGTACAAAGATATATCAAGTCTCACATTGCTGGCGCGCGTGGCCCACATTCTGAAAGAATCGCACGCACAGGTGCTCAACGTGGATGCAACCGTGATGGCGCAACGCCCAAAGCTATCGCCGTATATTGAACAAATGCGCGAAAACATGGCACGCGCATTGGAAGTATCGGTTGATCTCATATCGGTAAAAGCAACCACAACCGAATACATGGGTTTTGTCGGACGCGAAGAAGGCATAGCAGCACAGGCGGTAGCGTTAATAAAAAGTTATTGACTTATTGTGCAGTTTATTCAAAAATGTAATCGCCTCCTGTGTCACATCTAAAGGATACACAATTGGAGTACTTTACTGAATTCCTGGATTCTTTTCTCGCTTACTTTACTGAACTCTGGGATTCTTTCCTCCCCTACTTTACTGAACTCTGGAATTCTTTCCTCGCCTATTTGAGAGACCAACCGCCAGGGTGGATTTACTTTTTTTTATTTCTGGGTGCTTTTTTAGAGAACATAGTACCTATCATTCCTGGCGATACCCTGATTGTATTCGGCGCGTATTTGGCCGGCATTGGAATAATCGCCGTTTGGCCTGCGTATTTTGCAATGTGGATAGGCAGCGCAGTGGGCTGCTTGCTCCTTTATGCCATCGCATTTGTAAAAGGGCGCTCGTTCTTCTTGCGGTTGAATATAAAGTTCTTGAATGAAGAAAATCTGCACCGCACCGAAACATGGTTCAACCGCTATGGCGACAAAATCGTCATTTTCAACCGATTTTTGCCCGCCGTGCGGATATTTGTCGGCATTGTGGCCGGCATCAGCCAGATGCACCCCCTGCGTATGACGCTTTACGTATTATTTGGCACATTATTGTGGAATAGTCTGCTGATCTACTTTGGCTTTACGGTCGGCGAAAACTGGCAAATCGTAGTCACTGTACTAAAAACTTATAATCGCATACTGATAATTTTAATGGTAGTGGGCATACTCGGGTTCTGGTGGTGGCGAAAAAAAAATCAGAGAGAAAAATGAAAAAGATCCGCGTGGGGATATTATTTGGTGGAAAATCGGCAGAGCACGAAGTATCACTGCAATCTGCGCGCAACATCATTGACGCGATTGACAAGACCAAATACGAAGTCGTGCCAATAGGAATCGACAAATCGGGTCAATGGTTCTTAAACGAAGCCGAACAACTATTGCCCGAAGCGAATACAGAGGGGCTTTCTGACGCAGATCAAAATGCGCTGATTACGTTGATGCCAGAAGGGCGCGGTGAACTCGTAGGGCAGTCTGCATCTGACTCGGTCGATGTGGTTTTTCCCGTCTTGCACGGGCCGCTGGGAGAAGACGGTACAGTACAGGGATTTTTGAGATTGGCCGATGTCCCCTATGTAGGTGCCGATGTACTCGGCTCGGCTGTGGGAATGGACAAAGACGTGATGAAACGCTTGTTGCGCGATGCCAATATTCCCGTTGCCGCGTGGCGAACAGTACATCAGTTTCAGTTGGACAATCTGGATGTAAATGATGTGATTTCAGAACTGCGATTGCCCCTATTTGTAAAGCCCGCAAATTTGGGCTCATCGGTCGGCGTGAGTAAAGTACACGACAAAAGCGCACTAATCCCCGCGTTGAAAGAGGCATTTCGCTACGACAAGAAGGTACTGATCGAGGCTTTTGTCGAAGGTCGAGAAATCGAATGTTCGGTATTGGGCAACGAAACGCCCATTGTCTCAATCCCCGGCGAAATCTTGCCACAGCACGAGTTTTACTCTTACGAAGCGAAATATCTGGATGAAAAAGGCGCCGTATTGCACATTCCCACTAATTTATCCGAAGAAGCTGTAAAACGGGTGCAGGCTCTTGCCATTCGCACATTTCAAGTCCTGTGCTGTGAGGGCATGGCACGCGCGGATTTCTTTTTAAAAAACGATGGTACCTTTGTTGTAAATGAAATCAATACCATACCCGGCTTTACGCGGATCAGCATGTATCCCAAACTGTGGGAAGCCAGTGGCATTTCTTATACTGAATTAATTGATCGCCTCATCCAACTGGGCATTGAACGCTACGAACGCGAGCAAAAACACAAAACATCGTTTTTTTAAAAGGTAAGAGTTGCCAAAAATCACCCACTTGTATATCTTTGACGGACACGCCGCCCTAGCTCAGCTGGTAGAGCACCTGATTTGTAATCAGGCGGTCAGCGGTTCGAGTCCGCTGGGCGGCTCCACAAAAAACAACGGGTTATGACAATACGTCGTAACCCGTTTTGCATGATGCCCTTCAAATGCACACATGCACTGCCCCGTGAAACGGTCTTGTTCTCAGAATATCATGTCATATATTGCATATCAAAAGAGGGAGAATAGTTTCTATGGTAGGAACGGGAACAACGGAAATTTTCATCACTTTTTTGCTCGCTATCACAGGATATGTGGGCTTAACCACTGTGGTCGTACTCACCCTGCGAGGACAACATCCGACCGCGCTATGGCGCGTTGTCGCACTGATCATTCTGGCACATGTGCTCATGGTGTGGATTTATCGCTATGATTGGCAACTCGATCTCGCCGTGCGAAATGGGTATGCGGGATTTGTCATTTTCCACACCGCACTTATATTGATTTTGCTCTCTACCTTTACGAATAAAAACCTATCTCAAAAACTCATTCACCTGTCATTTGTCGTTGCGACAATGGGCGCGACCGGTGCATCGCTTCGATATGAAGAAGTCTCAATGTACCGCTTCATTGTGATACCCTGTGGTCTGATCGGCGGGATAGGGCTTATCAAATTTTATATTCTGGATCGAAAAAAAAGGAAAGCCAACCTCTTTTCGTGAAAAGGAGATACGCTATGAACAGACGCTGGCTAAACCATTGTCTGACAGAAGACGAACGGCTCGAATTTGAAGAGCGGGGTTATCTCATCATCGAAAACGCGCTGAGCGACGCAAAGAGAAGACAATTGACCAAAGCAGTTGACCGCATCAACGCCGAAGAACGCGAAAAGCAAAAAATCGAACCACATAAACGGGTTCACGAACGCGACTTTCTGGGACGGGATCAAGTGTTTATTGACCTGATAGATCACTACACCACATTCCCAAAAGTTTGGGGAATATTGGGATGGAATATTCAAATCTACCTGGCACACCTGAACGTGACACCTCCCGAACCACCAGATAGCAAACGCGGTTTGGGAATCGGCTGGCATCAAGATACCGGGCGCGTGAATCAGGAAATGGAGACAAACCCGAGGCCGCGCTTATCAGTCAAAGTGGCCTACTTTCTATCGGACACAAGCGAACCCGGACGCGGCAATTTTCACGTCATACCGGGAAGCCAGTTAAAAAATAAGATGGCTTGGCCGAACGGAAATCGCAATCAGATGGTAAAAGGCGCCGTACCCATCCTCGCTCCCCGGGGATCAGCCGTTATTTTTGACCGTCGGTTGTGGCATTCGGCGAGTGCAAATTACTGGACACAACCCCGCAAGGTGCTCTTCTACGGCTACGCTTATCGCTGGCTTCAAGCCCGCGGCGAATGCAATGTGGAAAATTTCTGGGATGAACTGAGTCCAATCCGAAAGCAAATGTGCCGGCATTCCCCTTCGGGCATTCACGGCTACACATCCCCAACAGAAGAGGACGTGCCATTGAAAGGCTGGATCCGAGAATATCAGGGCAAAGAAGCGGTGATGCCTTAGTGCGGAGATTATATACAATAAGGCCAGGAAACAAGGGCCAACCGCGCAAGGTGGAAAACTAACACCTTGCGCGGTTTTTTTCTATTGACTGTTGATTAGCATTTTGATATTTTTATTAATAGAAGCAAATCTTAAAAGTGTACTGGTTTTCAGGCTTCAAGTCCAGTCCATAGAGGCTTCTCACTAGTTGAAATAGGGCTTCATTACCTGCCCTTCTGATAGGAGACTAAAAATGACACTGATAACGAGAAATGAAATTCACGATGCTATTGCTGATGACCAGAGAAAAAACAAGGAAATGTCAATAAGTGAAGTAGATCATTATTTAGACTCTGTCACCGGTCTTAGCTGGAACAGAGATAGTGTAGATAATACCATAATCATTCGTAATGTATCTCTCACAGACCGTTGCCATTGCGATTTGGTCTGCAAATTCGGACTTGTCGATAATCTGTATGAAATACACTATCGAGACTCTCGACAATAATTTATATCTTTAGGCATTAAAAAACCCTCGATAGCAGCAACAATCGAGGGTTTTTCGATAGAGTCCTTAATTTTCTGTAAAAAGTAAAAAGGGCGTCGCGGTCACTGCTCTAATGAGGGCTTCGTCTAATTGGGATGCTTTTATACAGAATTTGAATCGAACATACCCATAACCAGAACGGCAACTCGATTTGCCGTTGCCATTAGAGATAAAACAGACAATCAGCGACGGAATTTCTGTTCAAGCCATTCCAGGGCCTTTCGCTGGTCATCACGGGTCGCACGGCGTATTTGGGACATCAACCAGGTATGGCTCGGTGGTTCTTGAGCAACATTCTTGGCTCCCTCATTACACCTACTGCACAAGGCACGCAGATTCGATAGTTCATCTGGGCCGCCGTGGCTCCGATCTTCAATGTGCCCAACATGCAGACGTGCCTTGCGTCCTAACTCGTCGTCCATTTCACCTGCACCTATTCCACACATTTGGCAGGTGTAACCGTTGCGTTCTAATACTTGCGCCCGCAGACGATTAGAGATCGGTTTTGCGAAAGAATAGTCCGACTTATTGGGCGGCTCTTCCTCAAGTATGTACTCCCCCGGCCTGAGGTCAATACGATCATTGTGACTACTGATTTTCCAGCCTTCTTCACTACGTAGTTCACGTACGCGTCTGGCCCACTCTGTTACATTTCCAGCAGCCTCTTGTATTTCCTGACTCGTGACAACCTCACCAACTCGATCACGGAGAAATTGCCGGATGCGCTCCGTTGAGCTAATCCTGCGAGACTTCATTGTGTAATCTCTCCAATGCAGCGAGACGCTCCATAAGCGCATTACCAATGAACTGTGCATAGGCTGGTGGTATCGCTTCGTTAATCTCGGCTTTCTTCATCCAATCAATTCCCATAGCATCACGGGCTGCTGCGATAGTACAATTTCCACCACCTGTTACCTGCACAAAATCTCGCCACTCATCGGTCTTGCCGTAGTGAGATTTACGTTTATCCAGAGTGTGAACGCGGGGATGTTCTTTGTGAGGAATGTGCGGAGGCGGTATAATATCAAAGTTAGACTCGAATAGCCGGTGACGGATCACCCTTAGTTTGTCGAACATGGTCCCGCATAGTACGATAGGATTTAGAAGCGGGGAGCCTTCCACATTCTCGATCACCCACGGCTTACCCGTACTATTAAGTATGTCACGTACTGGCCCCACCAGGTCAGGCCACTCATGGGCGTTACCATTGCGCTTGGCAAGGTCTGAGTACGCTTGGCAGGGAGGCGAGGCGTGAATGGCGTCGAAGCTCTCAAAAAACTCAGGCTCAAGTTCGAGGACATCTGCTTGTATGAACTCGAATGGGTAATTAGGCTGAGGAGCAATATCCACCCCTACAACGGCGAATCCAGCCCGGTAATAGCCCATTGCAGCACCACCGGCACCACAGAATAGATCAAGCAATTTTTTAGGCATGTTTTTTCTCCCCATCTACAAATTAGCCATAGATGAATAAAAGGTCAAGACCTTAAAGTTTCAAATAAAAAAGTCTTCTACACTATCCAGTTTCTTGAGAGTAAAATCTTCCACAAAAAACCTATTTTTTAATTTCCGTCTGCCAAATCGGATACCGTATATCTGCCCGCAGCACTTCGCGTTGCAACCACTGATTAAACAGGTGTTTGCGGATCTCCTTTTTTGTTCGTTCATTTAGTGTTGCCGGGTAGCGTTCTTGCACCAGGTACAGCGCAAAGCCTTTCGATACTTTTTCCGGACCCAAAATTTCACCTGGTGACACGGCAAAAACGCGCGCAGCAATCCCCTTTGGCAACTGCTTGCGCCGAACACGACCTAAAAAGCCACTACTTGATCGCGTGCGTGCATCTTGAGAAAACCGACGCGCCATCGCGTAAAAATCTGCTCCATCGTCTCGAATCTGCAAATCAACCTCGTCAATCACACCCTTATCCGTGTGAAAAATCCAGCAAATCTCCGCCTCATCAAACGCCAGTGTGTGTTGAGCGAAATAGGATTTGACCTGTCCTTTGGCAATCTTCTCAGACAGCAAATACTCCAGTTGTCTCACCTCGGCATCTTCTGTCACATCCTGAAGCGTAATACCTCGCTTTGCAAGATACGCCTCTGTATCTTCCACCCGTTCCAAGCGATGTTGATACCGCCAGTCATTCACCTTACGCTGAATATCCTCCGGCGCTGCACAAACACCCTCACGTAGCGCGAGTTGCCGGATCAATTCCCTACGCGCAAATTCATCAAAAAAACGCAGATTATCAGCAACACCCATCTGCCGTATGACATCGCGCAAGAACACCTCAGTACCATTAACCTGAATTAGGACCTCTGACATCACAATGCGCCCTCCTGAACATCGTATCTCGCTGACTCGTAAAGCTGTCGCAAGGGAGAAAGCAACATCAGCAAGACCGATTGCCGATCGGTCATAATCTCCGCCGTACCCTTCATGCCGAACATCAAAGGCTTGTCATATCCCTTCACACGCATCGTATTTTCTTCCAGTTCAACAACGCACTTAAACATCGGACCAATACGTTCATCAATCACCGCATCGGGTGAGATGGATGTAAGCCACCCGCGTTTGATACCAAAATCCTGAAAGGCATACGCATCGTATTTCAGCTTGACCAACTGTCCGGGTTTGAGCAAGCCTACATCTTTATTCAACACCATCACTTCTGCAACCATCGGTGCCGAGGCCGGTGCCAACGCGATGAGGGACTGCCCCTTGTTGATCACCTGTCCAATTGCATTCACCATCACCTGTGTTACAATCCCCGACTCAGGTGCTATGATCAAATCCGACTCGGCTTCCAGGGTACGATCAATGCGTTTGCGTGCCTGTTCCAATCGCAACTGTGCCGTTTCATAAGCATGTCGCATCTGCGAAGCCTCGCGCTCGTGTGCAATACGCGCTTCTGTGATTTGACGCTTGAGATCCTGTACAGCCATTTCATTCTTGTATATCTCTGACATACGCGACGGAAGCGCGGACAGAGCACTCAAATACTGCACGCGCGCGCGATTCATATCTGCCCGACTGATCAACTCGCGCTCAAACAGCGTCTTTTGCTGCAAAAACGCCTGTTTTAAGTGATCAATCTCAGCCTGACGAAACCCAATCTGCGCTTGCAACCCTGCATCAGATGTTTTGTTCTTCGATCCCTCAACACCACCCACATCGCTTTGATAATCTTCCAACGCATCCTGGTGTGCCACCATAAACTGCTGCAAAACAGACAGGCGTTGCTCCAATGCCTCTATCGTCTCTCGATTTAACCTTGCCCTTTGTGGCAACACCGTCTTAAAATCATACGCTGCCTTTTGAAAAGCCATCTTTGCCTGTTCCCATTCCCGCAACTCTCCCCAGGTCTCCCACGATTTGAGCTTGAACAACACCTGCCCCTTCTCGACCTGATCCCCCTCTTTCACACCAATCAACTCGATCTCACCACCTCGCTGTGCCTGCATCGTCTTCACCTGTCCGAGGGGCACCAATCGAAAAGGTGCTGATGCCACCACATCTATCTTACTCCACCACGCCCAGGTAATGGCAATACCTACAAAGAGCAGGACAATATAGAGCAATGCACGACCCCAAAAGGGCCGCAAGGATCCCATAAACGCATGCACCTCTTCTGCCGCGTCATCTTGTCCCTGAATGATACCGGGAGACATTGTCTCGGCCGATGTCTCCAAAAGCCGTTCTGCCATTTAGGCTCCTTAAAAGCGGTAAGACGTAAGAAGTGAGACGTGAGATGACCACCCAGCCACCTGTCCCCAGATCCTCTTTTTTATCTGCGTTCATCTGCGTTCATCTGCGGATCAAACCACCTGCAACTGCTGACTACACATATGATAATACAACCCCTGTTGCACCATCAACTCATCGTGTGTGCCCATCTCCACAATATGACCCTTATCCAGCACCACAATCGCATCCGCATCGCGCACCGTACTCAACCGATGGGCGATAATCAATGCCGTGCGATCATCCAAAAACAGATCTAAATTCGCCTGTATCGCCTGTTCTGAATCTGTATCCAACGCATTGGTCGCCTCATCAAAAATCAAAATTTTCGGATCGCAATACAGTGCCCGTGCAATCGCAATCCGTTGCCTTTGTCCACCAGATAGCCCCACGCCCTGCTCGCCCACCTTTGTCTCATAGCCCAAAGGCATATCGCTCACGAAATCATGTACACACGATAGCTTTGCCACTTCCAAAATGCGATCCATGTCCGCATCTGACTGACCAATAGCGATATTTTCTGCAATCGTGCCAGAAAATAAAAACGGCTCCTGCATCACCATACCCACCTGTCGCCGCAACCAATGGGGGTCCAGGTCTCGCACATCCATACCATCAAGCGTCACACGCCCTTCTGACGGATCAAACAAACGGGGCACTAACTTTACCAATGTGGTCTTACCCGCACCACTGCGTCCCACAACCGCAACCTTTTGACCCTGCTCAAGAATCAGATCTATGTTATTCAACACATACGGTTCATCAGAACCCACACCATATCTGAAAAACACCCCCTCAAAAATCACACGCCCTTCCAAATGCTTTAAAACCAAACCCTGACCCTGTTGCCGCGCATCTTCCATCTGCGTGTCATACACATCATTTAACCGATCCAGCGCAATACGCGCTTCTTGCACCTGAGGCCATATCCCAATCAACCCCATAATAGGACCCATCACATTGCCAATCAGCGCATTAAACGCCATCAACTGCCCAACCGACAGATCCCCTGCAATCACCAAGGAAGCACCATACCACAAAATCACCGTACTACTCAACAAACTGATCACGCTTCCAATGCCTCCAAACAGCATCTGCATTTTTAACCGTTGAAATCCAATCTGAATTTCCTTTGTGAACTTGCCTTCCCATTCCCATCGCGTCGCACGCTCCACCGCCTCGACTTTGACCACATCAATGCCGTGTAGCGAATCGATTAAAACCGATGATTGTTCGGCACGCGCCAAAAAAGCGCGCTGGCTAAAAGCCTTCAAAATAGGCGTGTAAATCAGCGTGAGTCCCACAGACAGCGGCACAAATATCAGCATCACCAGCGTCAATTCCGCATTGTAATAAAACATCAGACCCAGATAGACAAAAAGCATGATAAAATCCAGAACCGCAGAAACCGTCGCACCCGTCAACAAACGCTGAATCGTTGCATTCTCTCTGAACCGCGTGGTCAAATCGCCCGTACGCCGCAGAGCAAAAAACTGCATGGACAGCGCCAATAAATGCCGATAAAAACGCGACAACATCGCAATGCTCAACCGCGCACTCATATACCCGATTAAATAGACGCGCAACGTCGATGTGCCCATCTGGAACAACGCGACAACGACCATACCCACCAGCATCAAATTCAACAAATCCTTATCGTGATGCACTAAGACCTGATCGACAATCGTCTGCATAAAAATGGGCGATGCCAGACCGAACAAACTGAGCACCAAAGACGCCAGCAATACCTCAATCAAAATGCCTGTATAAGGTCTTACCAACGGGAAAAACCGCTTAAAAGAAGACTGAGACGGTTCATTTTCTGCCACCTGATCCGTGTATTCCAACAACAGTGCCCTGTTTGTCCAGCCCTTCTCGAACTCTGCCCGCGACAACTTGCGAATACCCACGCCGGGATCTGCTATCTTCACCTCCTTTTTATTAATCTGATACAAGACCACAAAATGATTGCCTTCCCAATGGAGAATGGCCGGCAATTCTGTACGCATCAGAGCTTCATACCCCGTTCTCACACCGCGGGTAACAAAACCTATGGTTTCCGCAGCCTCGGCCAACGCCGCCATCGACGTGCCAGAACGCGACACATTGGACATATCGCGCAGCCTGTTCAATCCAATAGGCATCTTGTAATACTTGCAAATCATGCCCAAACACGCCGCGCCACAATCCGATTGATCGTGCTGCTTCAAAAACGGGAAGCGAAACCATGTGGGCACTTGTGGTTTTTCACCGTCTATTCTGATATTGACCAAATTGGATGCCGTATTGGCGTCTGTGTCTTCTTGGATAACAGACTGCTCAACCGGTGTAGCCTCTCGCCCCCCCGATGGGGACAGGGCTTGCCGATCATCCCGTGCCTGTCTAAACCCTGCTCCATTCGTTCGCTGTTCTCCACGCGATATGCGGCCTCTCCCCAACGCCTTCTCGAATCCCGGTATCATAGCTTTTAACTTATTAAAATCGCTTTTATCTATATAAAAAAGCACGCTATCACCCCGACTGCGAATGACCACTTCATCATCTCTACCATCGCCAAAATGATCACCCGCGCGCAAAACCACCGTATCCCCATTTTCTAACACAGCCTCCAACTGACCGCTGCCAATGAAATAAAATCGCTGCCCCAACTGACCTCGCTCAACAACGGTCACACCCTCCCCAACTGCCTCGCGCTTCAACCGCGCGAACAACACCCGCATCGCCTCGCCCGGAACATCCCCTTTCAAAAACCGCGTAAAATCCCGATACGCAATACACGCGATCTGCTCTTCAAGATAAGTTCGGACATCAGAACTTTTTCTCACAGCCTTAAAAAACTCATCCTTCGGCACTTGCAATACATCAGCATCCTCAACCGCTCGTACCGTTGCCCGATGTCCCTGCCTGTGCAACAATGCCCCTTCGCCAAAATGATCACCCGCATACAAATAGCCCACAGTGGCCGAATCGCCATTTGCATCCTGCTTCATCACCCGCAACCGTCCAGACTGCACAATGTAAAACGCCTCTCCCGCTTGCCCCTGTAGAAAAACAACACTTCCAAAGGGAAAACGAACAGATTGTGACCGAACTGAATTTTTGGCGAAAAAAAGCGAAAGATTCATTTTCTCCAACCGTCCTGCCTCATATAACGCCGCCACTCCTGCACACGCCACAAGCATCACAGACACATAGAAGTACCAAAAGAACAGCAGGATTACTGTGCGTGCGTGTGCGGGAATGACGGGTTGATGCACAACGAATCTACGGCCCCTGTGACGGACACAAACAAGTCCCATAAGATGTGTACACAATCGGGCCGTCACACTTATGTATTTCCTGAGTGATAATATTCAATGTACTATCAGGTTGGGGAGGAGCAAATGGATCAGGCCTGTATTGGTACTCAGGCTCCTCGGGGTAAAAATATAACGAATCAACAAAATCAGAAATACAATCTCCTACTGAATCAACAACATCAGAAATATAATCTACCGCTGCATCAATAGCATCTGCCACACTTCCCAGGCCATCAATGCCCGCCATTTCTTCAACATTGAGCGTTGTTTGATGGATAGGCAGTATCGTGCAAGAGGCAAAAACAGCATCTGAATTTGAATCTGAAGTTACGCGATTATGCATGATATCCTCCAGGTAAATGAATTGTAAGATCCAGCAAAAAAGATGGTTTTCGTCCAGCATCTGAGCAACAGAAATAGCGTCTTATGGAGTGTAGCGCGATTGCTACCAGGAAGCCCACCATTCACTCACCGTATCGCAGATATCATCAATAATATCTTCAAGAGGCTCAAGTGGGTCGTGCTCAAACAAATCTTCTCCTGGCAAAATGCATCCTCCTGATGTATTCGCCATCTCACCACGTGCCAGTTCGATTTCTTGACCGGGGAGTTGAACACAGGTAACAGAAACTTGTGCTGGCCTTGATATAATGCGCTCAGTCATTTCTCTCACCTCCTTTCTTTACCACCTCAACATAAGCCGTACCCCTTTACTAATCAGGGAGCCGTGAGCATATCGCTGAAGTGTCGAATTTTGCGAAGCGTCTTATAAGCTCCAGCGCGCGTCTCGCATAAGCCCATCAGAGCAGCTTCGACTTCGTTCGGATGTAAATGTTGCATCAAGTGAAGACCCAGACCTTCAAGAAAGGACAGGTCTTGCCCCAAAAACGAAATGCGCGGCAATGGGCCTTGCGCGCTTCCCAAATAGTTAAACCCCTTAGACATACTTTTCGGCACACCAGATACATCACAACCCTGTGTAAAACTCACGGTTATTGGTATCGGACAGGCGGGGACATCGCGTTTGATCCGCAAATTGTCAAACAGTGCCATGTGCTGCTGCGCCATACAATCCCAGGAAAATTCTAGTGCGCGTTTGCGAGCACCCTCACCCATTTCTATGCGCTCCGTTTTGCTATTCAACAAATCGCGCACAGCATCTGAAATCACCTCAGGGGCGATATACCCCGTCACATTTAATGGCTCGTCTTCAAATCGCTCAATCTCAATCAACCGCCCACAAGCGCCCAACAACTCTGGCGCGCCCGCAAAATTTGTCGCAACAACAGGAAGGCCACACGCCATGCCCTCCAGCACAGTTGAGGGACACGACTCATACGAATACACCGACAGCGCACACAACACATCGAGCATATTGTAATACAGCGGCATATCCCTATAGGGTTGCGCGCCCAAAAAGATCACATTGGGCGCATGTGTCACGGGACTGAACTGCTTGCCAATCACAGCAAACAACACATTGGGATTCAGGTCCGCCATTCGCAAAAACGGATATGCGCCCTTGCCCGGCTCAAACCGCCCGCAAAAACCCACCACTGGCATCTCTAAAAAACGTTGATCACCCGTCTTATCCGCGACTTCTTTGCGCGCTTGCAACTTATCCATCGGCCTGAACACCTCGGCATCTACCCCATTGTTAATCGCGTGCAAATACGATCTGTCAAACACCAGCTTACCCACTTCGTCAGCGACATACGCCGATTTGGGCGACAGGACATCATAAGGCCGCAACAGCGAATAACAATTCAGCACCTTATCGACAAAATCCCGATTGTGCCCAAAAGAACACGACAGCCGAATCACAATGGGTGCAGGACACACATGGCGAAAAAATGCCAGGTCATCTGCTTTGGGTTCAAACATCAACACGCCATCAAAATCCTGCCGCGCAAACCACTGGCGAGACGAATCAATCGTTTCAAATGCGGGTTGAATACCGTGCAAATTCGGACCATAATCCACCGCTTCAGACGTTGGCATATACACCTCGCAATACTTCGATAACGCCTGTACATGGTTAAACCCCGAAAGAACTGCCCCGCTATTCGACGCCATTACTTTCTCGCGGTAGTGATACTGATGTGACACATAAATTTTCATCTTTCACCTCATCTATTTAGCGGTCAGCAATTAGCCCACCCAGCCACCCAACCACCATTTGTCAGCTCATCCATGCGGTCAACCCCTCCCTTTCGCACCCCAACCCCGGCAACAGGAGGGAGATCTGCCATGAGGGCATCAGAGGGAGGTGAGAGGGGGAATCTAACGGCTAACCGCTATTTCTGTTTTGCTGACTGCCAACTGCTGACCGCTGTCTATAAACTTTCGCGTTTGCTCGGCACCATCCAGGGATAGATGGTATTCAGGCACAGCACTTTCGAGCATTTCGGCAATAGCTTTTGCCATCTTTGTCACACCGAGTTGATCGGGATGTATCACCTGTACAATACCCAACCCCATCAACTTCTGTGCGCGAAATTCCTGATCATCCATCGCAATACTCGGCACCAGAATCGATGGAATACCTGTCTCAAGCACATTCATACACGTATTGTAGCCCGCGCGGCTAATCGACAAATCCGCGTGTTTCATCCACGCCAAAAAATTGGACGTAAAGCGTTCAATGAGAAACGGACCATCACCGCACAACCCACGCAAAGCGTCAAAATGCGTTTCATCGATAAACGCACCTGCAAAAATCACCATCTCGCGCCCACCGTGCGCATTGTACTGTGCTAATTGTTTCCACGCTTCAATACACGGCGCAACAAGCGCAAGTCCCTCAACCCCACCGCCAGCACTGACCAACACATACCGATCAGGCGCACCATCAGGCCGAGATGCGTCACCGAGTTTCTCAGAAACAAACCCCGTATAAACCACGGGAATACCGATATCATCTACCCAGGGAAAGTGATCTTCCAACCGGGATAGTTGGGAATCGCCATGCACCATCACTGCATCGAAATACTGATTCAACACGGGCACGACCTCCTCGTAATACCGCCGATTAAAAGCCAAATACTCGTGATGTATCCCGCCAAAAGGCACCGAATAAAACCGCATCGCGTCTCCATCGCGTCTCTGGACAGGTGTGACAGTCGGTTGCAACACATTGCTTTTTGCCCGTGTGGGAATATCGCGCAGTGAACACAACACCTTCGCGTCGGAATTGACCTCATTGAGCCTGACAATAGTATTGAGGATTTCGCCCTTGAGCGACCATCTGGAAAAGGGGAAGAACTCAACACAAAACACATCCGGACAAATCTGTTCCATCGCTTCGGAAAGCCTGGCCTGACGCTCGTGCATCACAGCCTGCAAATCACGCTCCGTATCAACAGACTCAAGCCCCTGTGGTCCCGTGCGAAGCGGCGGCAGAGAAATACGCATTACCCCTTCATCGAGATCGGCTTCGGGAACAGGGCGTCCGCCATCGATGAAAAACACATCGCATGTTTTGACCAGTTCATTGACAATCTGTCGATTGCGAAAATGGTGCCCCACGCCAATGAGATGTTGGCTGTAAAATGCAACTGTAGTATTTTTCAAAACTTCACCCCTCTATCATCGCGGACATCCCCGCCGCATTAACACGAGTGCGATTTGCACACAGCATATCTGCAAATACCGTGCCCATTTTCAAAAAAAACAAAAAAAGTGCCTCAGAATATTCTAAGGCACTAAAAAACAAGGATATATAATTTGCGTCAGCAAACCCACGCTTACTAACTATTTAAAAAAAGGTGTTCATTTTGTTCCATTTCAATTTTTAAAAGTGAAAAAAACAACCCTATCTGAGCTATCTTTGGTGTTCTTCAGGGGATGCAGCGATAGCGTCTGGCAGGATATAGAAACCGGGTTCTGATGGATGATCTTGAATCCATTTGTCATTTTCAACCTGGTCGGTCTTAAAAAACAGCAAGACATCTCCGGCACAAAAAGCTATTGTGAAACTAAAGAACAATAGTGACCAGATAGATGGATCTAACCACAGGATAAGACCAGCAGCGGGTGTGGTGATAATGAGAGGAAAAAGAGCAAAAATGCGATATGTATTCACTTTTAGCGGTTTATCACAATGACAATAAAATATGAGCTGTCGCCATTTGAATCCGAAATGTATTGACCGCCATGAAACTCTTCCCCACAGTAGCGCGGCAATAGCATGGAGCACTTCGTGAAAAATAATAAGCAAAATAAGTGACCCCAATAACTTCCAGCTATCAATGCCTGGGAAACGCAACTCAATCTCAAAAGAAAATAGAAATTGGGCAACAATGGCGATCTTAAACGCGAAAAAAAACATAAGGAGTGAAAGAAGGTTCATAGAAATTGTATTCACGCGGACTTCAAGAATTTCCTGATCCTTGTCGTGATTGGATTCCCTTTGAGGTCCCAGATCAGAACCTCCGTTTTTGTCTTTCACTCCCATTCCACAGTCCCTGGCGGTTTGTGTGTAATATCGTACCCCACGGCGGCGACGCCGGACAGACTCAGTATCTCGTCCGCTATATCGCGCACCAGACTGTGGGGCAATTCGGCAAATCGCGCAGTCATAAAATCCGGCGTCGTAATCGGGCGCAAAATCACAATCTCATCTTGTCCATCTGTCGTCAACGGCACCAGCACAGTCGGCATCTGAGACACAGAGGACATAAGACCCGCGCGATCGAGTATTCGCATGGCAATGGCATCGGCCTCCCGCAAAACATCGAGCCGCTGATAGGTCAAAAATGCGCGTTTGAGACGCACCCTGGGCAACACATCTGGCGCGACAAGACAAACCACGCGATTAATACCCGACACGCTATTGGTAATCCGCGTTGACATATCTTCGAGCACGCGCCAATCGCCATTGCTCTCGGCTGTGAAACCCGAAACAATCGCGGGATGCGAATACGTGCGAAAATCACCCTGAACCCCCACACTTCTAACGGGCAAAACCCGCAATTGCAAACCCGCCTCAGAAGCGATCTCAGCAGCAGCCCTCTCCGATGCTGCAATATCAACCCCATCCACCGCACCATCTGAGCACAAACAGCGCACAGCCAGACCGGGACCGGGAAACGGATGTCGCCACACCAGATGATCGGGCAACCCCAACTCGCTCCCCAACTCGCGCACCTCATCCTTGTACAACTGTGCCAAAGGCTCGACAACCTTGCCCTGTGCAATCAACTCATCGATCAAATCAATGCGATTGTGGTGCGTCTTAATCAACGCGGCGTGCTCTGTCCCTCCCGATTCTATGGTATCGGGATAAAGCGTACCCTGTCCCAGCACCCATTGATCTGCATCCAGATGCAAGTGCGCCATCACCTCGTCCTTCACCTCCAAAAATGTGTGTCCAATCGCCTCGCGCTTTGCTTCTGGATCGATCAGACCCTCCACACCCAACAAAAAATCGTCACTGGCATCCACGACCATCAGATTGTCAAACCCCTCCTCTTTCAGAAAAACCTCCACCGCAGCCGTCTCGCCCTTTCGCATAAAACCATTGTCAATATGCAACCCCAACACCCGGTCTGCGCCCAGCGCCCTGTTAAACAGCACAAAAGCCACCGAAGAATCGACCCCACCCGACACCAGCAAAAACACATTGCGATCCCCCACCTTCTCCCGCATCTCCGCCATAACCACCTCGGCATAATTGCCCATAGTCCAGGTGCGAGGCGCATCGCATATCGTCAGAAAATTATCGAGAATATCCAATCCGCGCGGCGTGTGTGCCACCTCGGGATGAAATTGCAAGCCATAAATTCTGCGTTTGACATCGCCCACCGCAGCCGAAGGACAATCCTCAGTCGCCCCCAAAATTTCAAAGCCCTCTGGCAGCGTTGCGACCACATCGCCGTGGCTCATCCACACCACCTGAGAATCCCCAAGCCCGGCAAATAAATCCGACCCACCTGCAATATTCAACCTGGCAGAACCGTATTCTCGCACCTCACCAGCAACCACCTCACCCCCCAGATGCATGCACAACAACTGATGTCCATAACACAGCCCAAGCACGGGCAAATCCGTATCCAGCAACTCGGGATTAAACGCAGGCGGATCGGGATCATACACACTGGATGGACCACCCGAAAAAACCATGCCCGACACGCCACGCAATGCCGCAGGATCAACATCCGGTGGAAAAATCTCGGAATAAACCCGCAACCTGCGAATCCGATTGGCAATCAAATGGGCATATTGCCCGCCAAAATCAATCACGGCAATGCCGTCGCGCATAAAAACTCCCTTCACACTTCAATCACCGGCAGCCCCGCACCCCACGTCTCCCAGGCAGACACCACCGTATCTTTTGCAGATTTGAATGGCGCGGGACAATCGAGCGTATAATGCAACCCCCGGCTTTCGCGCCGGGACAATGCACAGCGCACAGTCAGCGCGGCAACAGTCGTCATATTGCGCAACTCCAACAGTGCCTCGGTAACTTGTGTGCGCTTATAAAATTCTTCGACCTCCTGCACAATCACGCCAATGCGACGAGCTGCACGCTTCAATCGAAAATCCGACCGCACAATCCCCACATAATCCCACATCAAACGCTGTACTTCTTGCCGATCGTGTGATAGCAACACCCATTCTTCTGTATTAAACACATCGTCGTCTTGCCATGTCGGCACATCGGGAAAATCGAGCCGCGCATCTATGTGCTGCTGGATATCGGAAAACGCGCGATCTGAAAAAACCAGCGCTTCTAACAGCGAATTGCTCGCCAGGCGATTCGCACCGTGTAACCCCGTACAGGCGACCTCACCCGAAGCGTAAAGCCTTTCGATATCCGTGCGCCCCCGCGTATCTGTGAACACCCCACCACACATATAGTGCGCCGCGGGCACAACCGGAATAGGCTCCTGTGTTATATCAATGCCAAATTGCAAACACCGCTCATAAATCGTGGGAAAACGTTCCTGAAGTTCTGCACCAGGACAATGCGTAATATCGAGAAACACACAGGGATCACCGCTCTTTTTCAACTCGCTATCAATCGCCCGCGCGACCACATCCCGGGGTGCAAGCGGCCCCATCTCGTGATAATCAGCCATAAACGCCCGC
Organism: Candidatus Latescibacterota bacterium; assembly: GCA_965205975.1. Lineage (GTDB taxonomy): Bacteria > Latescibacterota > UBA2968 > UBA2968 > UBA2968 > VXRD01. Next base: position 246,913 of record OZ242195.1, on the reverse strand, counting down.
CCCGCCCGATCCACCAGAATGCCGCCATGCCCGCGCACCGCTTCAGAAATCAAAAATGAATCTGCATCCCGGTGATAAAGCGTCGTGGGATGAAACTGCATAAACTCCAAATTGCCCACACTTGCGCCCGCGCGATACGCCATGGCAATACCATCGCCCGTAGCAATCGCCGGATTGGTCGAATGCAAATAAATCTGACCACTCCCACCGCTACACAACAGCGTAAATTTTGCCAAAAAAGTCTTCACCTGTCCATGCACGGCATCTAATGCGTAAACACCCCAACACTGAATTTTCCCCGGCGTTGAGACCTTCGAACCATATACATGGTGTTCCGTGATCAAATCAATCGCCATGTGATGCTCATACAACGCGATATTGGGATGGGCTATCGCCGCTTCGGTCAATGCCCGCTCAATCTCTCGCCCGGTCAGGTCGGCGGCATACACAATGCGATTTTTTGAATGCCCGCCCTCGCGCCCAAGCGCGAGATTTGGAATGTCTGACTCAGTTGTACGCTGCTCGCTCCCTCGTGTAAACTCTGCCCCCCAGGTAATGAGCGCCTTAACCATATCGGGACCTGCTCTCACCACCATATCCACCACATCTTCGCGACACAACCCCGCGCCTGCCTGAATCGTATCCTCCCTATGAAGCGCAAACGAATCGTCTGGATGCAAAACAGACGCAATACCGCCCTGTGCGTAATTGGTATTGGATTCCTGAAATTCTTTTTTTGTAATCAGGGTGACAGACCCGGTCTCTGCCGCTTTAAGCGCAAATGAGAGGCCAGCAATACCACTGCCAATGACCAGATAATCAGATTTAGAAACCTCAGACATGGCGTACCCTACAGGTCAAAAAATATCGAGCCGCGTATTGAAAATCCCATACGCGGCAAACATAAATAACGGTCAGCAAAACTTCCTGGATCGCGGCTAAAATCCTGCCGCGATGACAAAGGCTCTACATGCCTCAAGCAGGCGTCCAAGACGAGAGATAATTATTCACATTTAGAAGCTGTTTTTTATTTTACAATCTCACGCAAAAAATCTTCCGCCGAATATTCATTGCAACCCACAGCTTCCATCACCAGATCCAATATCTCACGCCGTGTTCGGCGCCCATAGAGCAAATCTTCCTGCACTTCTCGCGCCTTTCGACTACTCAACCGATCCGCGATCTCATTAGGCGTCAACCACGCGCTTCCCGCCTCTGCCATTGTCATACCTCGTGCTAATGATCTAATCCTTCAAAAAATTGAACGCAAAAGATAAGAAAAAAAAACATAAAGTCAATTGATAGCTCATATAGTCGATATACACTTGAAAATTTTAAAACAATTAGGTAATTTCGTATAGAAGCTACCTCTAATAATCAGAATCAAAAGGAGATATGACCGTGAATGTTCAACGCCTATTAATCGCAGTCGCTCTCGTCTTTGGAATCGCATTCTCCGTTCAGGCGCAGGAAAAACAACCTGCGGATTCGACAAAAGTCGCCAAACAAGACTCCGCAAAAACTCCAAAAAAGGGAACACAAAAAAAGGACACACCCAAAAAAACCATTGCCGAACTTACAAAATCCAGCCGCAAGTACCCCGGCCTCTTCACCGTTTATGAAGACACGACCACAGGCGCATTGCAATTGCAAATCCGCGAATCGCAAATCGGCAAAGAATACATCTACTTCACCCACACCGTTAACGCCCCCGTATCGGCGGGAACATACAGGGGCAACTATCGCGGCAGCCGCGTGCTTTCCATTCAAAAGCACTTTGACAAAATCGAAATCATCTCTAAAAACACCGCGTATTATTTCGACCCCAAAAACGCCTTGAGTCGCGCAGCCGAAGCCAACATCAGCCCTTCTATTCTCGTATCGGAAAAAATCGCGGCACGCAATGATTCCACGGGCAACATCCTCATCAAAGCCGACGGTATCTTCCTCACAGAAGCACTCCATCGCGTCAACCGAACGCAGAACCGCAAAAACTTTTCACTGGGCAGACTCAGCAAAACCAAAACCAAATGTCTATCCATCAAAAATTATCCCAAAAACACGGATTTCATCATTGCCTACACCTATGAAAATCCCAACCCCAAAGGCGGTGGCGATGGCATAACCGATGCCCGCAATGTCACGATTACCCTGCAACACACACTAATCGAAATGCCAAAAAATGATTATCAACCGCGATTTGACGACCCGCGCGTCGGTTACTTCAGCACGCAAGTGACCGACCTGACCTCCAAAAGCGCGACGCCTTATCGAGATTTAATTCACCGCTGGCACATAAAAAAAAGGGATCCCAAAGCCAAACGCTCTGAACCAATCGTACCAATCACCTATTGGATCGAAAACACCACCCCGAAAGAATTGCGTCCAACCATCAAAAAAGCGGCTCTCGCCTGGAATATCGCCTTCGAAGCCGCTGGATTCAAAAATGCCGTACATATCAAAGAACAACCCGATGATGCCGATTGGGAAGCCGGCGATATCCGATACAATGTCCTGCGCTGGACCTCGTCGCCCAATCCACCATTTGGGGGATATGGACCGAGCTTTGTCAACCCGCGAACCGGGCAAATATTGGGTGCCGACATCATGCTCGAATTTGCATTCCTCACGAGCAGCCTGCGCTATGACAAGCTCTTTGACAACGCGACACCCAATGCCGATTCAGACCTGCCCCAATACTGTTCCCTGGGCCACGAGCTACACGTATCCAACCTCTTTGGCGCCCAGACCCTGCGCGTTTCTGGCGCATCCAAAATTGAAGTTGACGCACTGCTCAAAGACAGCATCTACTTTCTCATCCTGCACGAAATCGGCCACACGCTCGGTCTCAACCACAACATGAAATCCAGCCAACTGCACACCCCAGCACAACTCCACGACAAAAGCCGAACCAGTAAAATGGGCCTCACGGGTTCGGTCATGGACTATCCAGGCGTCAACCTCGCATTGCCCGGTCAAAAACAGGGGCATTACTACACCACACGCCCAGGACCCTACGATATTTGGGCCATTGAATTTGGGTATTCGCCAGGGCGGAACAATATCAAAGATGAACAAAAACGCCTCGAAAAAATACTCGCGCGCTCCACAGAACCCGAACTCATGTTTGGCAATGACGCCGATGATATGCGCTCGTCGAATCGCGGCATTGACCCGCGCGTGATGATCTACGACCTCAGCAACGATGCCATTGCCCATGCCACGGGTCGGATTGAACTGGTAAACGACGTCAAAAATAAAATCCTCGCAAAATACAACACACCGGGCAACACCTATCACGAACTGAAAACGGCCTATCTCATTCTCACGGCGCAGCATCGCAATGCCGCAACCGTACTCTCCCGTTATATCGGCGGCATTTACGTCGATCGCGCAGTTATCGCCCAACCCGGCGCAACCCGGCCATTCACGCCAGTAGCTCTCGCAGACCAGAAACGCGCGCTGGACGCACTCGCCAAATACGTCTTATCGCCCAAAGCATTTGATATGCCGCCCGGGCTCTATAGCCATTTGCAGGAACAACGACGCGGATTCGGCTTCTCTCGCGCCCCAGAGGACCCAAAAATTCACGACCGCGTAATCGGCATTCAACAGCGCGTCTTCAGCCATCTCTTACACCCCACAGTCCAGGCCCGCCTGCTCGACACCGCGCTCTATGGCAACGAATACGCCCTGTCCGATATGATGGCCGACTTGACCGATGCCGTCTTTGCGGCAGACGCCAAAGGCACGGTCAATTCTTTCCGCCAGAACTTGCAGGCTGAATACGTCAATCGACTCACCGACATCATCGACCCAGAAAGCAAGCGGATCCATGCATCTCGCGCCATCGCCTTGCACAACCTCAAAGCCATTCAAAACATGCTCAAAACAAAAAAAACAACCGATGCAAGCACCGAAGCTCACACCGGCTATATCCTCCACCTGATTGAACAGGCACTGGATAAACGTTAGACTATGTCCATCACAGACTTACCCGCGACAAACGCCTTTCTCAACGGACTTTGCACCATATTTCTTCTGTTGGGATTCATCTATATCAAACGCGGCGACATCAAAACGCATCAGAAATGCATGGTCACAGCGTTGATCTTGTCGGCTCTCTTTCTGACTTCATACCTCATTTATCACAGCCAGGTCGGTTCTGTGCCCTATCCACACCGCGATTGGACGCGCCCGATCTACTTTGCCATACTCATTCCGCACATCATCCTTGCCGCTGTCAACGTGCCCTTTATCATCGCGCTTGTCTGGCGAGCCTACAAAGGCGAATTTGATCGCCACCGCCGCCTGGCCCGGTGGGTTTGGCCCAGTTGGATATTTGTCTCAATTACCGGCGTCATCATCTATCTGATGCTCTATCAACAGTAGTCAGCGGACAACCACAGGGGGTTGTCCCTACAACAAACCACAATATCACCGTAGGGGACGGCCCCTGTGCCGTCCCGAAAGTTAAAAATTATGAAAATCCTGATATCCGGTGCTTCTGGCCTCATCGGCTCGGCACTCAAAACCGCACTGAGAAAGCGCGGTGATCGCGTCTTGTCTCTCACCCGGCGCAATGCCCGCAACGACAGTGAAATCTCCTGGGATCCATCTTCTAATACCCTTGATCCCTCGTGCCTCACCAACATAGATGGGGTCATACACCTCGCCGGGGAAAATATCGCCTCTCGACGCTGGACAGCAGCTCAAAAGACACGCATCCGCGACAGCCGCGTACAGGGCACCGCATTGCTCGCCCAAACACTCACATCTATATCTCCGCCGCCAAAAGTCTTCATCTCCGCTTCTGCCATCGGTTATTACGGCCATCGCGACGACGAAATCCTCACCGAAGACAGCGAGCCTGGAGACGGCTTTCTCCCCGACGTATCCATTGCCTGGGAAAACGCCGCCAAACCCGCCACAGAAGCTGGCATACGAACCGTTCATCCGCGCATCGGCATTGTCCTATCCCCTACAGGCGGAGCACTCGGCAAAATGCTCTTGCCCTTCAAATTGGGATTGGGCGGCATCATCGGATCGGGCAATCAGTACATGAGTTGGATCACCCTTGACGACCTGGTCTCTCTATTCCTCTTGGCAATAGACAACGAATCCGTCAGCGGCGCAATCAACGCCGTATCTCCAACACCTGTCACCAATCGCGAATTTACCAAAACCCTCGGTCGCGTCTTATCTCGCCCGACAATTTTTCCACTACCCGCATTTGCCGCCAAACTCGCACTGGGCGAAATGGCTGATGCCCTCCTGCTCGCAAGCACCCGCGTTATATCTTCGCGCCTCGAAAACACCAACTTCTCCTTTGCCCATCCCCACCTTGAGCCTGCTCTGCATCATCTGTTAAAAACGGGATAAGAACACTTCATCTCACCATTTTCGGAGAAACACTTATGGCCTCACATGAACTCAGCTTCAAAGAAAGCGTTGACCTCATGTTTGACCGCGCAATCGCAACGCTCGATTTGCCCCCAGGACTGGCCGACCAGATCAAAATCAACAACAACATTTACATGGTGCGCTTCTTTGTCAAACTCCGCGACACCTATCGCATCTTCACGGGATGGCGCTCTGTTCACAGCGAGCATCGCTTGCCCGTCAAAGGAGGCATCCGTTACGCACCCACAGTCAGCCAGGATGACGTAGAAGCGCTCGCCGCACTCATGACGTACAAATGCGCGATCGTCGATGTGCCCTTTGGCGGTGCCAAAGGTGGCCTGTGCATTGATCCCCGAGAATACAACGAACATGAACTCGAGCTCATTACCCGACGTTTTGCACAGGAATTGATCAAAAAGGGATATATCAATCCAGCCCTCAACGTCCCAGCACCCGACATGGGAACTGGAGAACGAGAAATGGCCTGGATCGCAGACACGTATCGCAGCCTGCACCCCGAAGACATCAACGCCATTGCCTGCACAACGGGCAAACCCTTTTCCCAGGGTGGCATTCAGGGGCGCGTCGAAGCAACTGGACGGGGTGTATTTTACGGCATCAAAGAATTTTTTAATAACCCGGAAGACGTCAAAAACGCGGGACTGGAAGGCAATTTGGAAGACAAACGCATTATCGTGCAGGGATTGGGCAATGTGGGCTTTCACGCGACCAAATATCTCGAAGAAGAAGGTGGCGCGCGCATCATCGGCATTATTGAACGCGAAGGAGCAATCCTGTCAGAGAAGGGATTTTCAGTTGAAGAAGCCGCTGCTTACCGCGCGGAACGCGGTTCATTAAAACACTTTCCGAGAGCCACGTATGTCGCAAATGGCAAAAGCCTGCTCGAAGCAGAATGCGACGTGCTCATACCAGCCGCCATTGAAGGCCAGATCACACTTGAAAATGCCAGACGCATCAAAGCGCCAGTAATTGCAGAAGCTGCCAACGGTCCCATCACTTACATGGCAGACAACGTATTGCGCAAAGCGGGAAAAACCATCATACCCGACGCCTACCTCAATGCGGGCGGCGTCACAGTTTCTTATTTTGAATGGATCAAGAACCTCTCGCACATCCGGTTCGGACGCCTCGACAGACGCCACGAAGCACATCGCGGCGCGCAAATCATCACCGCCCTGGAAGAAATGGTTGGCAAACCCGTTCCAGACCATCTCAAGGCAAGACTCTCTTACGGCTCGGATGAACTGGACCTCGTGCGCTCTGGCCTCGAAGACACCATGAGCATCGCCTATCAAACCATGAGTGAAATCCACAAATCGCGCGACAACGTGCCGGATTTACGCACCGCTGCTTTTGTCATAGCCATAGAAAAAATCGCACGGGCGTATATCGAAATGGGACTTTAAAAAAGAAGGGCGAGGCATGCCTCGCCCCTACAATCTGTGTTCATCTGCGTTCATCTGCGTTCATCTGCGGATCACCTTCTGTGCAGCGCAAACAATCGCATCTACGGCTCCATCAACGCCCAGAAAGCCGGTATTCACTATTGCAGAGTATAGATGTGGATTATCCCAGTCCACCCTGTAATGGCGTTTGATGTACGTCCTGCGACGATCATCCACTTCTCTCATTCGCCTTATTGCATCCTCGTCGTTAGTCAACTGATCGCGCTCTTTCACCACATCCAGCTTAAAGTCTTGCGTCGCCACCACGCGCACATGCAACGTATCTTCGCGTCCCTTCAAGACAGCCTGCCCACCCCTCCCCAATATAACCACATCGCCCTGATCGGCCATCTGCATCTCTACCTCTGCGGTCAACTTCGCGTACACCTCTTCATCCATGGTTATCAGTGCCTGATCTCTGTGGTCGGACAACTCGGGCACGGTCGCCGCAGCCCACCACTCGTATTCCGACAACCCCGTCAAGGTATCTGCATATCCAGGCGTGAGAAATTTTCTCAAAATTCTCAGTGCGGGATGTTCGGGTAGTTCGTCATAGCGTTCAACTTCTGACACGGGCACTTTGGCTTTTTGCGCCACCTCCACGAGCAATTCTTTATCTATATTGTGATAGGACAGTGCCTCGGCAACCTTCCGGGCAACAGTACGGCCATCACTGCCGTATTCCCTTGAAATAGTGATAACACCCATGGCACGCCTCCTCTGTAAAATAGGGGAATTAGTGCTCAGGCAAAGCCTGCGTACAATGGTTGGGAACCTCACGAATCGCAATTCGTAATTAACACTTTTAACCGATCGGCAATCGGTTTGATCATGTCTTCTGACAAACATACGGGATTAAAAGTCAACACGCCATCGTAAACGCCCGATGTGCTCACATGAATACTCGGATCACCTTCCATTAACTGCCGCGCCACCTCCACGCCTCTTTCTGCTGGAGAAAGCGCGAGCCGCAAAATAGGTATTGTGCGATAGGCTTCCAGGCGAATATCACACCCCGGCAAATCGCCTATCGCATCTGCCAAACTATGAAGGTACTGCGACCAGCGAGCCTGTCGCGCCTCGTCGCTTTCTGCGACGAACTTTTGTAGTGCAACCATCAGCCCCGCAATCTGCTCTTTCCCCACCTTGCACGGCCGCCCAATCCCGTGCTGCGGCGCACCTGGCAATGCGGATTTATCGATCAATTCAGGGGGTGGGTTCCAAAGGTCATAATGCACATCCAGATCCAGATGCTGCAATGCCGCCGAGGAAATCAGATCGCGACGACCGCACAAAATGCCCGCCCCTTGAGGCCCGCCAATGGTTTTACCGCCGCTAAAACAAACCGCATCAGCACCTTCGCTGATAAACCGCCTCAAATTTGCCGCAGGAGGCAACTGCCCAGCAGCATCGACAATGACGGGCACCCCACATTTGTGCGCCACAGCCGTCACCTGTGGCAAAGGCGGTTGCGCGAAAGACTGTGCCACATAAACAATCGCCGCGGTCTGATCGGTCATCGCATCGGCAATTTCCCATGCCTCTGTATCGCGCACCCCCGCGCCGCTAAACCGATCGGGAATACCCACCTCAATGAGTGTCACACCTACCGAACGCACCGCGTGATCGTAAAAGTTGCGATGCGACCGGGGCATAATCACCTCATTTTTCATCCCCGATGTATCGGGCAAACGGTTCATCTTGCCCGGATCCATACCCGTAACACACGCCGCCGTTGCGAGCACCAGCCCCGCCGCAGCGCCCGATGTCACATATCCGGCTTCGGCACCTGTCGCTTCGGCAATCAACTGCCCGGCACCTGCCTGTAGCTCTGCAATATCCACGCACACCTGCGCCGCCTCGCACATGGCACTGATCACATCCTCATCCATGCGCGCCCCGCTCAAACGCGTAACTGGCCCGGCAGCATTGATAATCGTGCGCACGCCCAACTGTTCAAAAATAGACGCCATATTACCCCTCCCTCAATTTAACGCCTCCACCCCATCAACTGTTTCAACCACTTCACTTTATCAAATATGATTGTCCTCATAACCGCTGTCAAGTAGAACTACCCACCGCAAACCCCTTGCTCAATTTTGTGATGTTCCTTACCATGTGCCGGTCATAACCATACTATGAACGAGGTAATATATGCAAATACTCGAAGCCACACCAAACCGCTTTCAGGGCATTGAACTCGATCCAGCAGCACTACCGCACGATCCCGAAGAATTTCACACGCGCCTTTCAGCATCTCTCCAGGAGTGGAAACGCGAGGCATTTAAGGTCGTCTGGATCAACATCCCCATTGAACGGGCAACACTCATTCCGGTAGCAACACAAGCGGGATTTTCATTCCACCACTCGGGAACCGACTACCTCTTGCTCACCAAACGCCTCGAACCCAATGCCCTCATCCCCGAATACGCCACGCATTACATAGGCGCGGGCGGAGTCGTCATCAACGACCGCGAAGAACTATTGGTTGTCAGCGAATTGCACCGTCGCTCTGAATCGCCCTATTACAAACTCCCTGGAGGTGCTCTACACCCGGGCGAACACATTGCCGCCTGCGTCCAGCGCGAAGTCTTCGAAGAAACCGGTGTGCGTACAAAATTTGAAAAATTGGTCTGCTTCCGGCACTGGCACGGCTATCGCTACAACAAATCGGACATCTACTTTGTCTGCCGCCTCTCACCCTTGAGCGAAAATATTTCCATACAGGCCGAAGAAATCGAAGAATGCCTCTGGCTGCCCGTCACAGAGTACCTCTCCAGCGAAATTGTCAGCACATTTAACAAACACATAGTCAAAGCCGCTATCGAAAGCCCCGGCGTCACCCACATGGAAATCGAAGGCTACTCCGACCCCGAGCGCCACGAAATCTTCATGCCCAATGGTATGGCAAAAATATCTAAATCAGGATCAATTAGGATAATCAGGATTGAAGGATAAGCAGAGTCTGCACTGGAGAGCGATAAAAACCCACAGGGCGGAGGAATTGAGCGGGGACTGACCCGCTGAGAGCTAAAAAATGATCACATTGGATAAATGGCGACGCGGATTTTCATTCGCGCCCGAAGGGCGAAATGATTTAACCATGTACCTCTGGTTCTACGAGTGGAACATGTTTGAAGCCGTACACCCGGGTCAGCACACGGGCGGGGATCATGTACCGCAAAAAACACTGGACGACAATGCAGGTGTCCTCGAACACCCCGACCTCGGTCTGCGGCTCAATGTCGCGGGGTGTGAAAATGGAGCTGATCTGCTGCTCTCTATCACCAACAAAACCGATCGTACCTGGCCCGAAATTGCCGCGATTATCCCCTGCTTTAACCCCGGCAAACAGCCCGAAGTCTCCGAAACTCCAGCATTTTTTGACGACGACCACGAGCGCACCTATTTCCTCGCCGAAGAAGGCCTGATCCCCCTCATCCGCCGTGACATTCACTACAACCACACATTTCGCAGCGCAATAGAGACCGAAACCATCTGGTCCGATAAATGGCCCACATCGCCCATCAATGCCACAGGCGGCATTCTGATACGCGAATCCACAGACCGCACCTGGGTGGCGGGCATAGCCTGGGCAGACTTTCTCTCTGTTCAAGGTCACAACCCCTGGCGCTGCATGCACCAATCGATTCGCGCAGGTGCTCTCGCACCCGAAGAAACCGCGACGATACGCGGCAAAATCTACCTCTTTGAAGGCACGCGCCACGACTGCATCGAAAAATTCAAACCAGACTTCCTGTACTAAAAAAATACCGGGACACAAAACCATCCCGGTATTTCTCTTGTCGGACGCTCAAACTTATACTTTTGCCACGGGGAACTGTATTTCCGTCACATAATCCTTCGGATTGCCATCGGGACTAAATTGCAAATGCACTTGCCGATTCGGCCCGGTGATCTCATAGCCATTGGCCTCAATCCATTGAATGATCGATTGATAGGCTCGCGGAAACCCCTCAAAATCTCCGTGATGCACCAGGCACGCCATTTGATCACTTGGCAACTCTTGGACCTTGACGCCATCGCCTTCTGGGATAGATTTTTTAATCGGCAAAGTCGCCTCGGCTTGCAAATTTTCGCCCCATTCGTGCCACAAGGTCAGGCCCGGTCCTGCAAACTGTCCCTTCTGTTTCACAATATGGGCGACAACCCCATTGTACAGGCGGTCCATCACAGGACCGATGGTTTCAACGTTGGGAATGGCCTCTTGTTTGGAAGCGACCAGAACCGGATCAACTGTTTTGATGACAACTTCATAATCTGGCATTTTATCCTCCATTTCGATAAGACTTAATCGAGCACCCACGCGGGCAATGCGTTCCCGGATATCCCTGGCAAGATCTTCGAGTTCGACCTGTTTCAGCAAGAGCATACCGCGAAGTTGATCAGCCGAAAGGTCTTCTCGCAGCATTTGATCAATCTGGCTCAGCGACATACCCAGATCTTTGAGCGCCAGCAGGCGATTGAGCCGTGGGAGTTGCTCGAATGAGTAAAAGCGGTAGCCGGTTTGCTCATCGATGTAATCGGATTTGAACAAACCGATCTCGTCGTAGTAGCGCAACGTCTTGACCGGCACGTTGACAAGCCTGGAAAATTCTCCAATTTTGAGCATGGGTTTTCTCCATGTAACGGGTGTTTGAAGGCCTTCAAAGGACAATATACACCTTCCAGTAACTGGAGAGTCAAGGGCGAAAACAAAAAAAATTAAAAAATGTACTCCGAACTCCTCAATCGCCGTTTCATCGCCCTGCTCGTTGTCTCTTTTTTTAGCAGCTTTGTCTCTGCTCCCCTCAACACACTCCTCCCCGTATATGTCGAAGCAGACCTGCTCGGCACGCCCCTCTTTTCCGGAGGATTACGCGCAGCATTTCTCATTTTAGGCGGTGTCTTTGCCGTGCCTGCAGGCCGCCTTGCCGATACCTGGGGCGTCAAACCCGTTTACGTCCTCGGCACCCTGGGACCTATTCTCGCCGGAGTTATTTTTTACAGCGGTGACCCTCTCCTCCTGACCGCCCTGTGTACCGGCATCGGCATCTCATCTGGATTTAACAGCGCTGGAGGACAAAGCTATTTGATCAGCGCAGCCCCATCCTCTGTCATCGGCATCGCATCAGCAGGTTATTTCCTCGGCAACACCCTCGGCTCTGCTTCGGGAAACTTTCTCTCTGGCCCTATCGCCGATGCATTCGGATTTCAAACCCTCGGTTTTTGCATCACACTCGCAGGGGTATTGCTCGTCCTGATGAGCATCCTGATCCTCCCTGCGATTCCCTCGCCAAAATCTGCCGACAATGGTCGCAACCTGTCCGCACTCATTCAACTATTCCGCCGTCTCGACGTGTGCCTCCTGCTGGGCATTCGCTACCTGCCCACCAGCTATTGGGGCGCCGTCACCCTGCTTTTGCCCCTGCTCATCTTTCGCATCGCGGGCACCAGCACCGAAGCCACGAATTATACTGCCATCAGCCTGATCATCGCAGCTTGTTTTCAGGTACTCACCGGCCGGCTTTGCGACCGCATTGGGCGCTGGCGTCCCATCCTCGTATCCGCATCGCTCGTCGCCATCAGCGCGCTCGGCCTCGCCCTGACCGCGCATACCCTTACTGGCATCTACGTCTTTGGCATTCTCGCAACCGCCTCGGCATGGTCTCTCTCAACCACCATGCCGGGCCTCATACAATTGATCGCCCGCGAAAACGAAAAAGGCCGCATCGTGGGCGCAGCCCACCTCGCCTGGAGCCTGGGCATGCTCTCCGGCAGCCTCGGCGGCGGAAAACTCATCGACTGGGGTCCCGTCTGGCCCTTTGGCATCTCCGTCTTATTTTGCCTCGGCGCACTCGCCTGCGGTGTGGGCCTCTATCGCCTGCATGGAAAAAACGAAAACCCATTGAATTGAGGAGCCACTATGAACGACCATTCCCTGAAAATCATCGTCTTTGGCGCCCATCCCGACGATTGTGATATCAAAGCGGGCGGCATCGCCATCAAATACGCAAACCTCGGGCACGAGGTAAAATTTGTCTCTGTCACCAATGGCGACGCGGGCCATCACGAAATTGGCGGCGTTGAACTCGCCCGTCGCCGCCGCGCCGAAGCTCAGGCAGCAGGTGCAGTCGCGGGCATCGAATACCACGTACTCGACAACCACGACGGCGAACTTGAACCCACCCTTGAAAATCGCAAAAAAATCATCCGCCAGATTCGCAACTATACGCCGGACCTCATCCTGACCCATCGCCCCAACGATTACCACCCCGACCACCGCTACACATCCATCCTCGTGCAAGACTCGGCATACATGGTCACCGTGCCCAACATCTGCACAGACACACCCGCCCTGTCGTACAACCCCGTCATTGCGTACCTGAGCGACAACTTCCAAAAGCCTCAACCTTTCTCTCCCCATGTCGTCATAGCCATAGACGATGTCATCGACAAAAAACTCGACATGCTACACTGCCACACATCGCAAATGTACGAATGGCTACCCTTTAACGCGGGCCACCTCAACCAGGTACCCGAATCGCCACAAAACCGCCGCAAATGGTTGCGGCATCGCCTTACTCAATTTCGCACCGTAGCGGATCGGTATCGCGACCTACTGATCAAATACTACGGACAAGAACGCGGTTCAAAAGTCCGATATGCCGAAGCTTATGAAGGCTGTGAATACGGCAGCGCGCTCACAAATGACAACATCCCAAAACTTTTCCCCTTTTTTTAAATCCACGGATAAAAATAAGGGCGCGTTTTGAACGCGCCCTTTCACACCGTTTAACAAAACTTTCTGTCTCCTATTACTGCCCTAACTCAATCACACCGCAACCGATGCGTGCGCCAGCATTGCCCGAAGGTTGTGAGACAAAATCATCAGCACCCGCATGGACGATGATCGCTTTTCCAACAATATCTATGTCTGAGCCAGTGTTCATCTCCCAAAGATTTGTCGTCAGTGCAATTTTCCCCATGCCTTGATCATCAACCATCAGATTGCCAATGTCGCCGAGGTGAAACTCACCTTCTCCCCATTTTCCGTGTGCAACGCCAGTGGGATTCCAATGCCCGCCAGCCGATGTCCCGTCTGGCGCACTGCAATCGCCGGTTGCGTGGATATGGACAGCGTGTTCGCCTGCGGACGCATTAGCGAGCGAGACGACGAGCCTGATATTATCGCCGACTTGCGTGAAAACCGCTTTTCCAGCCACACCGCTTTCGTTCGTCTCGCCGATTGTCGCAGTCGCAATCATGGCAGTTTGTGTATCAAACACTTCAAATTTCCCATCCTTAACAATCAGAACAGCCGGATCGTAAACCGCATCGCCATTGGCGTCAAACGAAAACGCACCCAAAATCGTGTCCAAATTCTCGATCTGAGCCAACGCGTCCCGAATCGCGCGCGGATCGGAGGACGGGGCATCAGCAATAGCCTTTGCCAGAATATGAACCGTCGCGTAGGATACAGCGGCGAATCGGCCCGGCTCGACACCGTATTTCGCCATATAATTCTCAACAAAGACGCGATTGGCCGGTACATTACCCGTACTGCTCCAATACGTAAAACTAATTGCCCCCTCGGCTGCCTCCCCGGCGCGTTCTACCTCATCCATAGTGAGCAGGGGCATCAGGATAGGAATACCGTGTTGTCCCCCATCGATCAGAGCCTGTGTCCGCCCTACTGATATAGCCGAAACAAAAATCGCATCTGGATTCAGTGCCACAATCCTGGAAAATTGCTCGGAAAGATCCATAGCGCCGGTTTCAAAAGTCTCAGTAGCCAGAACCTCGACCCCGTTCTCACTAAAGGCACTTTTCAACACCTCATCGCTACTCTGCGAAAAAACATCCATGCTTTGATACATTGTGGCCACGCGCTCATAGCCCAATTTTTCCCGAGTCAATTTTACACTACCCGGAATTAACTCATCAACGGTAAGGGCGACGCGAAAGACAAAATCGCCAATCGCGCTGAGACCGCGTGCAGCCGAAGTGGGGCTAATCGCCACAACCTCATTTTCCTGTGCAATGGGAAATACCGCACGCACCATAGTAGAAGTATAAACACCGAGAATGGCTGGCACACCATCTTCATGAATGAGTTTATTATACGCCGCAGTAGCGCCTTCTATGGTGCTCTGATCATCCTCGACAATAAACCTCAAACTCGCATCGCTCAGTGAGGCATTCACCTCTTCAAGAGCCATTTCAAAGCCATTGATAAACCCCTGTCCAATCTCGGATAATCGCCCCGTTTTGGACACGACCAGGCCAACTGATATAGGTCGAGACGTACCCGTCACCTGTGCCTTCCCACCAATGGGTAACGCAACCATCGACGTATAGCCCCCGTTAATCGGGATACTCGACCAGCGCCCTATCACAGAGCCATATCGAGAAGCGCGCGCCTGATAATATCCACTCGTCTGGCCGGATATCTCCACCGTAACGCGCCCCATATCATCGGTCATACCCGACCACTGATAATCCGGTGCCTGCCCGGCAATAGAACGCGCAAACTCGACCAGCGCACCTGCCACAGGCGCGTCATCTTGCGACACCGTCGCCACCACCGTCGCTTGAGACACACTCCCATCCGCTACAGCTAATTTGCTCAGCGGACGCCCAATCTGCTCATCTACCCCGGAAGGCTCCATCCCGCGCTCGCCGCCACAGCCCCACATGAGACCAGCGACAAGTGCGACCACCATAACACTGCGAATCCTGCTCAACATAAAACTCTCCTCGTGAATGATAATTGCATACGAATTTCGTGCGCCTCAGAATATACTCTACGCGCAAATGTCACACAAATTAAAACGCACTGACCATCCGCACATGCACCATCCCCTGCCCCAGGCTCTCGCCCCGTGGCAAACCATAATCTATCCCAACCGCGCCCATCCGTCCATTTGCCAGAAGCCCAATGCCATAGGACACGGGCCACGAACGCGACCCTGCCCCTTCAATCCTTCCCGCATCGACAAAGGCAAAAAGCCGCGTTTTTAGTCCCAGCAACCACCGCCACTCCACATTGATCCACCCCGCATTTGTCCCCCAGAACATCTCTTCCCGATAGCCCCGCAGCGATTGTGCGCCCCCCAGCCAGATACCGGCAGACTGCGGCACATCCCCTTTCTGCCCCACCCATAAAACGCGCGCCCGTCCCGCAATAATAGACTGCCTGCCCACAGGCAAAAACACCTGTCCATCAACCTCCCACTGCACGCGCCTGATCCCATCTGAAACCTCACCGATCTCTCCCCTGACCTCCGCCTGCCAGCCGCTCATATCACGCCCTCGCCGATCAAACCGAACACCCGACGCGAGAGACCACATCCTCTCAGCCTCGAAAAATCCCAACCCCGTAGAATCGGGCAAAACGCGCCTGTGTGCAACACCGCCAAAAAAGCGCGCGCCCTCTCCCACAGACACATCTGCGCCTCCCCCAAACTTATGCGTCACATACCCCGTGCGCGCAACCATTTCTACCGCACCCCAACCGGAAAGCGGACTATTTAACACATAGGGTTCGCGATACGAAACGCGCAAATTCGACACCCCCACCCCCTGCCGAGACCACAACGCGTACCCCTCTCGACCCCCGCCGGAAAAATTCAAAATATCGAGCGCGATCTCTCCGGTCAAACCCTGTCCAGATCCCACACCGAGCACCCCTTCAATGCGCGTGTGACGCGACTCCTCCAAATCAATCACAAGAGCCATCTCATCACCGGTAGATACGAGTTCAGGCGTATAAACCCGGTCGATAAACGGCAAATTTTGCAACTGCCGCACAAAAGCATCCACGCGACGCTGGTCATAGACCTCCCCCGCAACAAACGAAATATGCCGCAACAAAACATCTTCCCGCGTCGTTTCATTGCCCTCAAAACGCACCGCATCGACATGCACCAGAGGACCGGGCGACACCACCACCTGCACGCGCGCACTATTCCTATCAAATTGCACATCTGGACGCAACGCGCAAAATGGATAGCCCCGATCTTCATAAAAACGCAACAAACGATCCAACCGCTGTTCCAAATCACTTTCGAGCAACACCATACCCCGCGTGAGGCCAAAAGCCTCCGATGGCTCAAAAATCAAATCACCGCGCACCTCCACAGACGCAACCCGCGTTCGCACCCCCTCAACAATCGCAAAAGTCACCACCGCGTCGCCACCGCGCATAACAATCCTGGGAAAAGCCACCGCCACATGCCAGAATCCACGCGCCTGATACCCCTTCAAAATGCGGTGAACATCCTTTCGCAACAACGCCGAATCCACTGCAATCCCCGCCCGCGTAATCAGCCACTCCCGCACATCGCGCACACTTACAGACCGTGCACCTTCAACCTGCACGCGCTTCACAATCGCACGCACCTCTCCCCCCGCGCTGGACGCGACACAGACCATCCACACCGCAAAAAGCAAATATCGCCACATTTTTATGTATTGATCCGTATTCATCTGCACCTTTGCACGACGGGCGGGCACAGGGGCACCGCCCCTACATTTGATTTTTCATCTGCGTCCATCTGCGTCCATCTGCGGATCAAAACACCGCCCGCATCTCCACGCGCCCGAGATGTATCGTCTGACGAGCAGGCCTTACACGACCATCGTACATCACCCGCGCCGATACATATTTGCCAAAACGGTAATCCATCCCCAATCGCCACCCCCAGTTCTGCCCCTGACGATTACCCCTTGCCAACCCTAAAAATAAGGGCACTGTATCCGTCGCCCAAACCCGCGTCCAATCCACCCGCCCGCGCAATCGCCCGCGACCGGGCAAAGCGTAAATCACCTCTGGCTGAACACCGATATGCCACACGCGCAACGTCCGGATACCTTCCCAATCTCGCCCCCCCAAAATGCCCAACCGCAAATACCATTTATGTGCAGACCTGAACGCACAACGCAGCGCACCACTCGCCCCATCAATGCGATAGGCAAAAGCACCTGCACCCTCGCGCACCCTATGCCCCAGATCAAATTCCGTCTCCAGTTCAAGACGATTGACAGGCCTCAATTTCCCCAACACGCCACCCTGCACAAAAAATTCGGCAGCCCCCCCGTAAAACGCCCGATTAACCAGATCGCGCACGCGCGCAGTCAAACGCAATGATCCTCGCCTGTGATACCGAAACAAATAAAGACGCATCAGCCCATCTCTGCGAGCACCCAAAATCCCGGCATCCGCATCAAAACCCAACAAATCCCAGGGAGCTGCCTGCTTCGCCCCAGTCGCAATCTGCCGCTCCGCACGAAACGATGCATCCAGCGCAACAGCGGACAAAAAGTGCTCATCGCCAATCAAACGCCGAAAATCAATCTCCACGCGCATGCCCAGCGCGCCATCGCGAGCAGGTGCAAACTGCCCGTAATCATAAACCCGCACATAATTGCCATCGACATCGGGTACAAACTCTTCCGCATCGCGCAAACCATCGCCATTGGCATCCTCCCAGATATATTCCCCCAGCCCGGATGCCACCTCGATAAAAATGGGCTGGCTGACCCGCGTACTCGAAACGCGATACGTTATCTGATGTGATGAGCCAGGACGATTATGTCCCAACCGCACGCGCCCCAGATGCGTCGTCGTCTGCTGACGTTCACGCCCGATATGAATTTCTCCGTGCGTATAAGAACCCGCAAAAATCCAACCCTTCCAATTTGTCATCTGCGCCCTGTGGGTGTGCAACCACCCGCGCAAACTATCCTGCCACACCGCTTCTCGCTGCCTGAACTTCCGATATTTCAACTCCGATACCCACGACCAATTTCGCCCTTCGCCAACACCTATGTGCCACACCAACTCCTGTTTGTCAACACCCTGGGGCAAAACACGCGGACGTGTGGCATAAAAAAGCGAACTGCTACCCACCCCATCACCCATCCCATTTTCCAGCGAAAAACGAAACCCCGGCACAACACCTCCCATCGACACTTCAACTTGCCCCTCGTGCCGGCGCATCTCGCCGCTACCGCGCCCGAGCGACTCGTAGCGGTACATCCCTACAGGCGCGTGAATCCCCACACTTTTCCGATCCGTTAGCACAGCACCCAAATGCTGTCCGTATTCCCCAGTAACAAAAAACGCCTTGCCCAAATCCCAACGCACAGCCATCTCGCCCTCGCGTTGGGCGGTTCGCGCAGTATCGGCTTGCCATCCCCATCGCCCGGCAGCCCGCCCTCTATCCAATCTCTCAAATGCTTCAAAATTGGCCCCAACCTGACGAAACCGGCCCGTGACTTCAAAATTGCGCGCATTCCACGCGCCATCCATGCGAAACCCGCGTCCACTTCCCAAATCCCGATCACTCAAGGCGAACTCCCCAGAAATACGCGCATTTGACCATGGCGTGTACGTCGCGTACACCACCCCCAACTGTCGATGCACTGAAGCTATCCCATGCGACAATGCAGAACGATCAGACTCTCGAATCAGCGTTGTCCCCACAGACATCCCCTCACCGAGTGACACGCGGGACTCCATACCCATCAGCCGGCTTCTCATACCGGCATCAATCACCTGATACTCCACTGTAACGCGGCTCTCCATTCCAATCGGTATCTCAGGCGTAAACGCCACATGCCCGCGCTCGTAATCAATCGTATAATCTGCCCCATCCCCGCGTCTGAGCAACCGCCCGTTGAGATACACGCGCTCAGACTCTGGCACTATCTGCCCTCTCAAGCCACCACCCGACAATGAATAAGGTCCCTGAAACCCCTCAACCGTCACCAGCCGCCGCGTTTCCCAACGCCCCCGCGACACTGCCCCAAAAGCCGCAACTTGCCCATTCTGCTGATGGGCCAACACGCGCGCGCCCTGCAACTGCCTCCGATAGCGCCCAAACACAGTCCCATCAAACGCCACATCGAGATCGCCGAGCGTAGCCGATACCTGATTGGCATTAACCTGAAAAAACACGCGATCCAATTCCTGCAACCGCTTCGACCCGCCCTGCTCGCCTATTGGCAAATTGCGATCAGACAGCACAGCCAACAAATTGACCCCCTCGGCAACCTCGCCCGAAATACGCAACTGCAAAGCCTGATGAACCGCGTGTTGAGATCCCGCAGTTACGGAAATACTCTTATGACCACCAATCGTCAACTTCTGCTCTTCATCCCTATCTCGCACAACAGGTGGAGCAAACACACGCACAATCGGTTGATCTCCACCGCCTTCCCCCGGTTGGAACTGACGACGCTGAACCACAGGTGCGGTTACCAGAGGACGCTGTCTAAAACGCACCACAATCTCCACCCCCCGCGCAACATCCTGCAAAAGCGTCAGCAACGCGCGATCGACATCCACCACATAATCCCGGTCCCGAATGAGCAACACCCCATCCACCCAAACCCGTTCACTCCCCTCATCAATGGCGCGATTGGAAATCGAAAAAGGCCCGCGGCTTCCATCCGCTTGAAACATCCGTTCCCCATCAAATAGCGTAAACTGCTCTGGCACGGGAACCTGTGCCTGTGCCGACACAACACAGACGAAAAAAAATACAATACCCTGAGCAATACGAAGGGTGCTAAAACTCATCTCTCATGTCTCGCTTCTAAAAAAAATAGGACATCCCGCCCCCGCGGAACATCCCGGCCTGTTGTGTTAATGCGGTCTGCCCATGAATACGGGCAACCACGAGGGTTGCCCCTACATTATGGCCGGGCGAAAAATTTTTCGCCCCTACGTCTCACTTCATCCTTCCTGATTCACAGCCCCTCTTTTCATCTGCGTTCATCTGCGTTCATCTGCGGATCCTTGAAACTTGCAATTGCAACTTCTGAATGCGCCCATTGCCCGAATCCAGAACGAACAACCTGCCAGCGCGTCCAAGTGCGACACCCCGGGGAAATTGGAACGCCATCGCACCCCTTCCCGGATCGGGACCGCCCAAAGAGCCAACAACACCGCCAGAATCGAGATCAAAAACCACAATGCGATGGTGGCCTGTATCCGCCACAATCAACGTCCGCTCAGGCCCCACGCAAAGTGCCGAAGGCTGCAACAAAATATCTTCGCCCATTGTCTTTTGAAAATTGCCAAACCTGTCGAACACCGCGATCCGATCATTCTCGCTATCGCAAACATAAACCTTCTCGCGCCCTTCTATTGCAATCCCCAAAGGACGCCGCAAATTGCCAGCCCCATATCCAAAACCGCCAAAACTGCGATCAACGCGGCTATACGTATCGATCTGCACCAGTTGATCGGCATCGATATCGCTCACCAAAATCTCATCTGCATCCGACACGGCAATACCACTGAGCGTACCCAGATCCATAGAACCACCAGCATCCGCACCACCAATCACCGCCAGAAGACGCAAATTGAGATTAAACACCTGAATGCGGCGATTTCGACCATCGGCCACATAAATCTCCAGCCCCTTGCTCGCGGCAATACCCCCCGGTTTATTAAATTGCCCATCTTCCCAGCCCGGTCCACCCACCGCCCTCAAAAAAGTACCCGTTGGAGATAATTTTTGGACGCGATCATTTCCCGTATCCACCACAAACACATTGCCCGACGTATCCAGGGTCAATCCCTCCGGATCGAGAAACTGCCCATCGCCACCCCCTATTTCCCCAAAAACAGCCTCAAAGCGGAACTCGACCTGCACCTCTGCCCCGGCTGTGCCAACCCATACAAATACAATCAGGATGCAAAAAATACGTCCCATAAAATCATCCCTCATCCCAGATCAGCGCGAAACACTTCGGCCCTCTCGCTTATACTTTTCGAGCAAAGTCTTGAGTTCTTCAACAATCTCGGGATATTCTGCATAACGGTTAAACCGCTCAATCCGATCGCGTTCGAGATCAAAGAGTTCTCCCGGATGATCGTGGGGTACATACCCGCGTTCTTCCACAAACCAATCCGGCTCTTTATTATCATCCCCACTCGGTGCATCAATCAACACCCAGCGGCCCTTCCGAATGGCGAACTTTCCCCGAATGCTGTGATGCACAGTCGCCTCTCGGATGGGCGTATCAAAAGCCTCATCCAAAAGCGCGGGTAGTATATTATAACTATCTTCACCCATATCTTCCGACAAAGACACGCCAGTTATCGCCGCTGCCGTAGCCATAAAATCGGACATACAAATCACCTCATCGCAAACCCTGCCCCCCTCAATCTGACCGGGCCATCTGGCAACAAACGGAACCCGGTGCCCACCTTCCCACACATCGCGTTTCAACCCCCGCAAGCCATCCATACTGTAATGCCCGTATTCCTGGATTCGTCTATACGCAAAATTTTCCGGCCCATTATCACTGGTAAAAATAATCAGCGTATTCTCGGCAATCCCTTTTCGATCAAGAGCCGCCATCACCTCGCCCACAGTCCAATCCACTTCGCACACAAAATCTCCGTATTCACCAGCCTCGCTCATACCCTTAAACTCATCTATTGGCACAATCGGCGTATGCGGCGCAGTCAGCGGAAAATACAAAAAAAACGGTTGCTCATCCGCCGCCTCAATATATTGAACTGCGCGCTGGGTCAACTCGGGCATCACCGCTTCGAGAGACCATCCCGGCGCCATTGGCCCGGGCGATCCAAACATCTCCTCGGGCTTCTCCTCAACAGGCGCATCCACCAAACGATCATTTTCAAACCAGGTATAGGGCGGAAAATTGGGCACATCATCGCCAAAATAATAATCAAATCCACATTCTACAGGACCGCCAGTAACCGGCTTACTAAAATCGATATTCTTGCCCAATTCATACCGATGATCTCTACCCAACACCCCGTATTCCGCGCCTTCATAAGCCGCACGCCCATCCTTTGTCTCCCAGTGCCATCCCAAATGCCACTTCCCAATACAGGCCGTGCGATATCCCTGATCGCGCAGCAATGTCGCCACCGTCGTTCGCCCCGGATCAATCAAAGGCGGATCCCAGGGCCACAACACGCCGCCTTGCAACCGGGTACGCCACGAATATCGCCCCGTAAGAATCGCATAGCGCGACGGCGTACAAACGCTGGACGGCGCGTGGGCATCGGTAAAACGCATCCCCTGCGACGCCAGCCGGTCCAGATTGGGCGTTGGAATTTTAGACTCTGGATTCTGGCACGCCAGATCCCCATAGCCCATATCATCAGCCAGAATAAAAATGATGTTCGGATTGGACTGCTTCATCTGTTCACCTCAAATCTTCAAATTCGCCTGAATACTCGCCACTGCCCGCTCGACATCTTCGCGATGTCCAAACGAACTCAAGCGAAAATAACCTTCGCCAGCAGGACCAAAACCCGAACCCGGCGTACCCACGACATGGGCTTCTGACAACAACTTGTCAAAAAAGTCCCACGAGGACAGGCCGTTCGGCGTCTTAAGCCACAAATAGGGCGCGTGTACACCGCCAAAAACAGTCAGCCCAACACGCCTCAGCCCCGCTCGAATAATGCGCGCATTTTCCATATAATACGCAATCATCTCCTGGCATTCGCGCTCGCCTTCTTCTGTAAACACCGACAAAGCACCCAATTGCACAATATTCGAAGCACCATTAAAAAACGTATTTTGACGCCTGCCCCACAGCGTATTCAATTTGCCCGCCTCCGCGTCTTCTACTACCAGATCCATCGGCACAACTGTCCACCCCAGGCGCACACCCGTAAACCCGGTATCTTTGGAAAAACTATTGATCTCAATCGCACAGGACTTTGCCCCCTCAACCTCGTAAATACTCCGCGGTAAATCCGCATCGGAGATATACCCGGCATAAGCCGCATCGTAAATAATCACCGCCTTGCATTCCCTCGCATAATCTACAAACGCCTGAAGCTGCGCCCGGGTTGCCACAGCACCTGTCGGATTATTCGGGCTGCAAATATAGATCAAATCCACTTTTTCATCTGGCACCTCGGGCATAAAACCACTCTCTTCTGTACACGGCATATAAACCAGTCCTGCATACTGATCGTTCACCGCCTCGCCCGTCCGTCCGGAAATCACATTGCTATCGACATATACCGGATATGCCGGATCCTGCACAGCAATCACATTATCCATACCAAAAATCGACTGGATATTCGCCGAATCTGACTTGGCGCCATCGCTCACAAAAACCTCAGACGCATCGAGATCAACCCCGTACTTTGCATAGCGCTTCGCCAGAGCCTCCCGCATCTCAGGCTCGCCCTCTCCACCATCGGCATAGCCGCGATACGTCTCCACACGCGCCATCTGATCCACCGCATCGTGCAAACCGGCAATCACGCTCCTCGTCAGCGGCTCGGTCGTATTGCCAATGCCCAACCGCATCACGGACACTTCTGGATGTGCATCGAGAAAAACCTGTGTCCGCCGCGCAATCTCGGGAAACAAATATCCCGCAGCCAATTTGTCGTAATTTGCATTAATACTCGCCATATAATCTAAATCCTTTCGCGTCATAGTTCACCAATCAACAACATATCGCGCAAAAAAATATAGACGCAACGCCCAAAAGTCAAAGACCAAAAACGAATAGACGAACCATTGCATTTGTTTTTGATCGTGTACTTTAGTAATTTCTAACGCATAATAGAGGCTGGAGGATAGGGGTTGGTTGGACGGGGTTTTCAAACTTCACACTTCACACTTCAAACTGGAGTACGCATGGGATACACGGCTCAAGTGCGCGAATTTACAATGGCCTGTAACGACCACCTGCCAGCGCATCCGCAAAACATGACAGCAGAAGGCATTGCATTCATAAGACAAATGGTCAACGATGAAATGGACGAGTTAATGGCCGCACAGACCGTCACAGAACAGGCTGACGCGCTCGTGGATGCAATTTACTACATCTGCGACTTCGCCGTACGCAACGGCATCAACCTCGACCCCCTCTTCGACATCGTCCACAATGCAAACATGCAAAAAGTCGTAAACGGAAAAGTCATTCGCCGAGAAGACGGCAAAATACTCAAACCCGAAGGATGGGAAGATCCCGCCCCCAAACTCATCCAGGAAATGACCCGCCAGGCGCGTGAAGGCGGATTTGACAAAAAATAGCCCATCCATTTTCAGGACGGGCTGTTTTTTTAGTACGCTGAGTACCTGGCTTAGTTCAAACATGCTACTTTACAGCCGAGGAAAAAAACTAAGGGCTACGGGCGTTGGGAAGCAACAGCTCGGTAAGCTTGACGAGGATGGTTGGGCTTATCCGGAAAGCGTCGCTCAAGTTCTTTACTTTGCACCATTTCCCCGAGATGCCCTGCTATTAGATTCTCTTGTTTTAAGCTCAGGTAGCGGGCGAGTGTAGCGGCAGTTACCCATCTCCCTTGATCGCATATCGCGCGAATGACAGGGCGTAGATTTTCTCGACGCGGTCGCCGACCAAGTCGATCAATAGCGGCCTTGATGTCATCAGGAAGCTCCCCGGTATCCGCACTGAACTCCCCGGTATCCGCACTGAACTCCCCGGTATCCGCACTGAACTCCCCGGTATCCGCACTGAACTCCCTCCCATCCGTGTGGAACTTTCCATCATTTGTTCTGGACTCTCCAGTTTCTGATTTGTACTTCCCAACTTGCGATGTCAGTACAGAAGTCAATGTATAGTAGCTGTTGGGACCATGAGAATAAAGTTTTAGCAAATCTCGGTCGCGGAGACCGCGTAAAAGATAACTGGCACTCAAGGTATCAAGACCGGATAAAGCACGCAGCCTGGCATTGTCTATCTGATCATGACGATAAGTGTAAAGCAATGCCCGAAACTCATTGCGAGAAAGCTCAATATCACCGAGTGCCGAGATAAATTCTCTATCACTGGCGTTCAGAGTAAGCGTGTTCCGAAGCGTGACCGTGACGCTACGGTTGGTCGCATCTATATCTGGCCTTGGCAAAAAAGCGTCTTCCATCTCTGCAAACATCCGAGGGATACCCTCGCCCTGGTCGCGTGCGAGACCGAGATCTACAAGCACCCGGATCAGGCGGGGATTGCGGCTGTGATGGACGCGCTTGAGCGTGAGCAACGCTTCTGTGGTCAAATTGCCGACCAGTCCGCCCGGGCTGACCACTTCCATGCGATCATCGAATAACCAGACCTCTATGCAGGTGCCTTCAATCCTGTAATCGCGGTGTGCAATGGCATTAAGCAACGCCTCCAGCCATGCGAAATCCGGGTATTCGGCGGATTCCTGAAAGCGACTCCCCACGAGCCGCATAGGGCGTCGCAACAGACTGCTGATAACCGTGCGGATTTCCGATATGACCGCAGGCAAGTTGCCTTCGCAGCGCGGGCGTTCTTCGACATTGTGTTCGGGGCCGGTATAGCGCTCGGTGCCGATAACACGAAATAGACGAACGCCAGCATTGGGATGGTCCGGACCATAACGGGCAAAGAGCAACGCCGCAGCATTTCGAAGCACGATTCCTCGCCCTCGGCGATCAGCCAATTTGCGCTTGAGCAAATATTCTTCATCAGTCAAAGCGGATAAGCCCGCCCCTTGTTTTGCGCGTTCTAACAGTCGTTCATCCAGATCAGCCAAAGTCATTGATGATCGTCGGCTTTCCCAACTCTCCGCCATACCTTCAAACTTGAGCGTATTGATTTGGCTCTCGCTGGATTGCACTGTCTGGTCGCCCATTCGCAGCGGGAAGCCATCCCCGATTACCTGAACGGGAACATCTGAAGCTGGCACATCAAAAACAATCAGTTCGCACCCTTGAACATTCATAACAAAGCCATCGGGCTGTACGGGCTTCAAGCGAGTGCTCGGGGTCTTCAGGATACTGTTCAAGGCATCCTGAGGAAGCTGGTGTCCAGTAATGGTGCGGTCATCCTCTATGCCCAGGACAAGCACGCCACCTTCGGCATTGGCAAAGCCCGCCACATATTCCGCAACCTGATCCCGTACGACGCGGCGGTTACGTGACCGTTTGGCACCATCTTCTCCCTCATACAACGACTTGCGATCAAAGTGCTGGCCTTCGTCTTGATCCAGAAACGGCGTGATGTCGAATCGTAGTTCTGCCATTATAAATCGCCTGTGATAATTTGGCTCAATAGCCCATTACTCCCGCCCAGACACTCGGAGAACGCATGTTCAATGCCGCATTTAGTATAGCCAACTTTATCCACATATTCAAGACTGAGAATAAAAAATAGCCCATCCAACTTTTTGGACGGGCTGTTTTTTGCTACGCAACGTACCTGACGTTAGCGATTGGTCAGTTCAAACACGCTATTCTCCAGCCAGCGCTTAAACGCTTCATTCTGGGAATACTGCTTGTAAAGTTCCGTATCGTCAGAGAGCAGAGCCATAATCGCCTTCTCCAGCGCCTTATCGTGTTCAATGCGCGTATTCTGCTCATCTGAATGTTCCCGCGCATTGCGATAAGCACTATCCTCATCAACCATCTTCGGAACATCCTCGGTAATCATCCTGCGAATGCGGTCTTCATTGGTCCACGGAATATCGCCAAAAAGATCGTTGAACGACCGGAGAATATTGGAAAGCCGGTCCATTTCCGGCTCTGGCTTATGACCGCCACCACCCGTGGGCACCGGCTCGATCTCGGCATCCTCATCGGACAGCAGAATTTGCATCGTCGCCTGTTTCTCGGCGCGATAGCTATCCATATCAATAGCACCCTCAATACCCACCGACAAATCTTCAGTAGCGGGCGTCGGCAACTTGGGAACGAGAAAATTCAGAAAAATGGAAAGCTTCTCCCAATCCACATTCGCGTAGGGAAGCACCTGAGACAAGAAGTTGTATGCGCGCACAAAGGCTTTGGCATTGCCCTTAAACTCAACCTGCCCATCCTCATCCAGTTCACTGCGATAAATCGCCACACACGCGTCCAGAATGGGATCAAGAGCACTGCGGTCATCGCCCTTCAAATACGACGCCACCAGAGCGCGGACTTGCTCATCGGAATAAACCTGCCGGCCATCCAGCGCGGCCTTGAGATCGTGCAACTTGTTGGGATCGGTTTCATCCGCCAAAATAGTCGTGCGGTAGTAATCAGCAAAAGCGTCCTTTATCATGTCAGCGTCATTGTAGAAATCCAGCACAAACGTATCGCGCTTATCCGGATGGGCGCGGTTGAGACGAGAGAGCGTTTGCACGGCCTTAATGCCAGAAAGCACCTTATCCACGTACATCACATGCAATAAAGGCTCATCATACCCCGTCTGGAACTTATCCGCACAGACCAGCAACCGATAGGGATCTTCCTGAATCTTACTGGCAATTTGCGATGACGGAAAACCGTTCAACGACGCCTCACTCACCCTCTCACCACCGTAATCCACCTCACCAGAAAAAGCGACAATAGCTTTGTGCGGGCTATTGCGCTCATTCAGGTAATTGCGAATGGCGTGATAGTAGGTAATCGCCATCTGAATACCACCCGTTACGACCATCGCCCGCGCCTGTCCGCCAATTTTGCGCGGTGCCAGCACCTGCTCGTGGAAATGGTCAACCATAATCTCCGCTTTGAGACGAATCGCATGACTGTGCGTTTCCACATAGCGGATGAGTTTCTTCTTCGCCTTTATTGTATCAAATTCCGGATCATCCGTTACCGTCTTCGCGAGATGGTAGTAGCTCTTTACCGGCGTATAATTACCCAGCACATCCAGAATAAACCCCTCCTCAATCGCCTGTTTCATCGCATAGCCGTGGAAGGACCGATGCTTTGTCGTGCCATCGGGCTGCGGCACTGGCGTGCCAAATAACTCAAGCGTCTTATTCTTCGGCGTGGCAGTAAAGGCAAAATAGCTCGCATTGGTCAACAGACGCTTCTGCTCAATAATCCGGTTAATCTGATCTTCAAAAGTATCTTCTTCATCTCCGTCCTCATGATCGCCCAATGCCTGCGCCATCGCCGAAGACGTACGCCCACCCTGACTGGAATGCGCTTCATCAATGATAATCGCAAAGCGATTCCCCCGATGTTCTGTACCAATCTCATCCAGGATAAACGGAAACTTCTGCACAGTAGAGATAATGATTTTCTTTCCCTCAACAATAAAGCGCCGCAAATCGCCAGATCTTTCGGCGTGCCCAACAGTCGCCCCCACCTGCGCGAACTGCCGAATCGTATCGTTGATCTGCCGATCCAGAATAATCCGATCAGTCACAACAATAATCGAATCAAAAACCGTCTCACCGCCCTTTTCCAACCCAATCAGGCGGTGCGCCAACCAGGCGATAGAATTGGACTTCCCACTACCCGCCGAATGCTGAATGAGATAGCGCTGCCCCGCCCCCCTCTCTACAGCATCAGCCAGCAATTTCCGCACCACATCCAACTGGTGATAGCGAGGCCAGATTTGCGTCCGCGCCTTGCGTCCGGTCTGCACGTCAGCAGACTCCACCAGCAGAGCGTAATTCTCGATAATATCCGTCAAACTCTGCCGGGTCA
This sequence comes from Candidatus Latescibacterota bacterium, assembly GCA_965205975.1. Taxonomy (GTDB): domain Bacteria; phylum Latescibacterota; class UBA2968; order UBA2968; family UBA2968; genus VXRD01. Next base: position 217,620 of record OZ242195.1, on the reverse strand, counting down.
GAACCTCCTGCCACAAATAATCGGTCTTAAGACCATTGGGATTAGGCGGATTACCCGCACCATCATTCCAACCCCTATTAAAAGGCAGAAACCAGGACGACTTGCCCCTGAGATGCGTACAAAACATTACCTCGTGTTCATCCACAGCAAAGTGAGCCAAACAACGACCAATGCGGAAAAGTTCCTCCCTCGGATCGCGGTCGCGTTTGTATTGCTCAACCGCATCTGCCACCGTCTGCTTCGTAAGACTATTTTTCAACTCAAAAGTCGCCACTGGCAGACCATTGATAAACAGCGCGAGATCAAGTGCAAGCCGCTTATTGGCATTGCTATACGACAACTGGCGCGTAACCGAAAAAAGATTCTGCTCGTAAAGCATCGCTGCCCGTCGGTTGCCCGGCGATGGCGCACCATAAAAAAGCGTAATATCATGCGGTCCGTGCTTAACACCATTGCGAAGCGCATCCACAATACCGCGCCTGCCAACCTCACTCTTCAACCGGGCGAGAAACCGGCGTCGCGTCGGATTATCACTCTCCAGAGACAGCGCGTCAGCAACCTTCGGCTGCGTCGCCACCAGAAAAGCAGTCAACTGCGCCAGATCCACACAATACTCGCGGTCGTAATCCTCGCGCTCCCCATAACGCCAACCCGCGCTATAGGCAGCCGGACGCTCCCCTACATCACCCGTATCCGATTTACCCCCCCTACCAGCCAGCACCTCGCAAATGCGATCTTCCAAACCGAGTTCAGAGGTATCCGTAACCGACGGGCGTTTGCCTCTGAGTTCACCTATCGCCTTGCTCCGCTCGCTGGCGGACTTATGAAACAGCCCGCGTACAGAATTTGCCCCCTCAAGAACCTCCGGAATCTCAGAAGTATCTATCTCGTCATCGGACAGAGCCGCAAGCGCATCCAACTCTTCTTTTTGAGATTGCGTTGGTTCAGTATCCGGACTCTTCATACCTTACTCTCTCGCATCGGGTTGCTTTTGGGCACGGAAATATATCGTTCCAAACGCTTTTCAGTCAAATAACAGTCAAATAAAATAAATGTCTCATTTTCAATAATTTATGAAAAATGCGATCTCATATTGTCGATTGTCAGTCAAATAACAGTCAAATAAAGCAAACGTCGTATATTCAATAAGTTATAAGAAATATGATCTCGCATCGCCAGTTACCAGTCAAGTAACAGTCAAGTACCGGGCAGTATCCCCATCTTTTCTCGCATATTTTCAAAAGTTTCCCCCTTAAGACCGGTGAGATTATACGCCTCGCGATAGAGCAGACGACCCTCCTTCACTGCACGGAAGATTGCCGTGCCAAAGCGGGTGCCGATGCGCCATTTCTGAGTATTCCAGAAATTTCCACCACTTGCTTGAGTCTGCTGGCTACTATGCCATTCCCTCTCCATATATTCGTCATAGAATTTGAAAAAGGCAATCGGTTGAATCAAGCCGAGATCGCGTGCTCGGCGTGCGGCTACGAGAGAGCTTACTTTAAACTGGTGTGCAATAGACTGATACGGATCACTTGCCCTCGTAGTTGTAGGCCAGAAGGCTCGCAACTCTGCTGCCGGCACTAAAAACTCCGCCGATACCTGGTCACAAAATCTCTCTGTGGTATTAGAATCGAACTTTAGATGTTCAAAACTGGACACCCCAGTCTCTCCAACAAAAAGATGTGCGAGTTCGTGAGCCAGGGTGAACATCTGCGCGGCTTTGAAGTCGGCATTGTTCACAAAGACCAATGGGGCATACTCATCTACGAGAGCAAAACCCTGAAATTCATCCGGATCGAGTTTGCGGCTTGTATTATTTTCCACCACACCATTGAAAACCACCAGCACACCGGCATCCTCGGCTCTACTCCGCAAATACCCAAGTGCATTAGACCAGGTAGATACAGATGCTGCCCAATCGTCAGCAAGTTGAAGCGCATCGCGCATCGCATGAGCGACCTGCAGGGGATCGCCACCTATCTCATAGCTTCCAATGAAGTTCAGCGGTCGTGCACCCTCCCCGATTAACTCGTCGCGCATCCAGGCTTGACGACGCTGCATCAGATAAATAGTATCGAGGAGATTGACACTCGGCTGCAGATCATCGTCTCGGGTACGAAAATCGGGTATTGGCAAGAGATCTTTGGGCGGCTCTGTTAAGTATAGTAAGCCCAGAGCGGTATGCGTACGCTGGGCAAGTTTATCTGCCTGGGCAATGCTGATCCTGCCATCGCGTTCCCACGCCAACACGCGCTCTGGCTTCACCTGCATCTTATCCGCCAGTTGCTCGGCATCAATGCGCGCCCGCTCCCGCGCCCACCGCAACACAGCAGGCTGCAATGTTATTTGCATACGTCGGCTACTCATGGGTTACAACCTCTATCATTAACCTCTGCTACAATCGTCACATCACCCAATTCTTCCATAGCCCCTTCAAAGACCTCCACCCTCAAATTATTTCGCGTGGCCTCACTATGGTTCTTCAAGTCTGTGAGAGTATATCCAATATCGCGATGCTGTGCAATAGGTGTCAAACGTGCTCGGTTGTGCCAGTGATCATTTGGTTTTCCATCAAACAACCATCAAGCAAATTACAAAACAGTAAATATTTGTATAACAATAAGTTACAGAATCGAATCTGCTTTTCTGAATCATTTTTCGGGTTTTCCATCAAACAACCATCAAACAACCGTCAAACAAAGTTAAAAGATTCAGGCTCATAGTCAATTGAGAGCTTGAAAAACAACGCGGCTTTGCTAAATCCTTTAATAAATCCTTTAATAAACTCTCAAAATATTCTAAAATTTATTAAAGGACAAATCTTTTTAAAACAAATATTTATATATTTCTTCTTTTATATACTACCCTTTTTTAGACTCGTTTTCTTTAATTTTTATGTATGAAATGTCCTTCCCTGATGTGCGTCTGAGAGCATCCAGGCAGGTTGGGCACGGGTCCCCTGGTTGACGATCAAACCGGAGCGACGCAGATCCTGTATGAGATTCTGAGCTCTCCACCGCTTCTGCTCCTCTGTCAGCCGATCAGGAAGCTGCGAAATCAGGGCTTGATCGATCTCTTTGCGACTGACCGAACCATGTTCGCGGATCAAGGTTAAAATCATATCCAGGTAGTACTGCTTGTCGAATCCGCGTTCTATGAGGTAACGGTCAGTGTCATCCGTCACCTTAGCAATCGATTCAGCGACCATTAAGTTAGGGTAACGGCCTTCAACAAGGCCACTGGCCTTCAGATCGCGATGATCTTCCCGGCTGATACGCATTCCCTTCTGCATCTGGTCAAGAAGCATAACCTGACTGAGGTTCAGATCAGTTCGTTCCATCAGGAGCCGAGTATAGCGCTCATCAAGAATGCGGCCGTGGATGCTTACAGCCACACTATTTGTCCGCGTCAAATCGTAGTCAGGAAGCGCAAAGAAACGCTTCCTCTGTGTATCGAACATGCGCTTAATGCCGCCACCCTGAGTATCAATCAGATTCAATTCAACCATGGCATCAGCAAGGAATGGATTGCGGTAGATAGCCTGGGGGGCGTCCTGTTGAATGACCGTCTCAACATCGCCGGGCAGAAAATCCCCGACATTGGTCAGCAAAATGCGGTCGGGAAATTCGACGACAACAATCCGTCCGTGCAGACGATAGTCCTGATGTGCAATGCTGTTGTGCAGGGCTTCGCGGATTACCCAGGGGTCGTACTGAGTAATTTCTTGAGGGAACAGTGTCCCACTCGGCAGGGCGCGCACAGTGAGGTTGCGGACGCGCTTCAGAAGGCGGTCCCCTGCAAGCAAGAACGGCGGTCCAATATGCTCGTAATCTAACTCGATATTGTGATCGTCCTTGAGTATCCAGGAAATTTTAGCCACCATCGGCGAGAGTAGAGCCGACGATTCCGGCCGTCCCAACAACAGCAGTGCGGTATTCGTCACAGCACCCTGTCTTAGAACCCGGGCTTTGTTGAGAAACGTCGCATCGTCCCACTCCTTGACCTCATCCGCCTGCGCCGGATGCTTGATGACGAACTGCTCGCGCGCCTTGACCAGGGCATTGGGGTCAAGATCATCAAGCCGCGCCTGTTCACACACCTCTGCAGACCAGTCGCTCCCGCGCGTCCAAATCACGCGAGCCTTCTCGGGATACTTGCTAAGTTCGGTCTTGCTGGAACCTACGCGGACATAAGCTTTTCCGTAAAAGCTAACCGGTTGATCTCTCGCGGGGCCAACCTCGAAGACAACGACCCGACCATCCGGATGATTGACAATACGTGGCTCGAATCCTGCATTCGGATGCAACCCCGCCCCAACCCAGGGCAGCAGGTCTTGATTGCCCTTCGCTTTGGTATTATAGGGATCAAAATCTGTGCCGACGACCTCATGTGTCTCATCGTCAATACCAAAGACAAGATAGCCAGCCGTCTTGGAAGCGATGCAGGCCGAATTTGCAAGCGCGGACAGATATTCTCCAATCTGTTCAGATTCATAGCGATTGCGCTTGAACTCCAACCATTCGGTTTCTGTCGGCAGACCGCGCAACTCGTCAATGAGCGCGATGTCCTGGCTTTCACCCATGTTAACGTGCTCGCTTTCGTCAAAATCAGGCTGCTCTACATCCTCATATCGCCGATACAAACTTCCAAACCGCGCCCGGTAGTATCGGTCATCGTTTGGTTTTCTATCAAACAACCATCAAGCAAATTTCAAAACCGTAAGTGTTTGTATAACAATAAGTTAAAAAATTGAACCTGCCCTGTCGAGTCATTTTTAGGGTTTTCTATCAAACAACCGTCAAACAACCATCAAGCAAATGACCATCAATTAACATAATTTTAATAAAATAAATAAGTTAAGTGAAATTTACAACTTATCGGCCCGCTTTGCGTCAATTACCTATCAATTACCCGTCAATTACCGAATGGCAACTCAGATCCAAAAGAGCAAATAGTTCTTCATCTTACGGGATGCTCAATCCAACTCTTCTCCGACAAAACATCAAATGCAATCTTAATCTGACGCTGTGAAAACTGCTTCTTTCTCTCGCTCCAGGCGTAAGTATGATTCACGATGTCGTCAAAGTCCAATATCTTCTCCTCGCTGGCGATCCAATGCACCGTAGAGAGCAATTCCAGGCCAAATGGCGACTCGAACCCTTCACTGCATCGCGGATTCATTTCTATGACCAATCAAATAACAGTCAAGAAAAATAATTTCTCATAAGTATTTGAAAAAAAATAAATTAGAGATTTTAAAATATTTCTATTGGGTCATTTTAGGGCTTTCAATCAAGAAAAAAACCGGTCATTTATGATTCTATACAGCTTCCATTGGGTCATTTTGGGAGATTCATCAAACCATTTCTCCTGCATTCGGTTCAAGGGCCGTCCAGAAGGGCAGATAGTGACGATTTCGTGGGCCAGCGTCGGGATCTGCCACAACGATAAGGTTTGCTTCCATAGTTTCATTGAGGAATCGTGAAACCATCGAAGCGTTTTTTTCGGCAATCCCGAAGCGTTCGCGTAGTGACGCATTGGTCATTCGCTGACGAGTCACGTATTGTAGGCAAGCATGCAGGTAGCATGCTCGCATCCGCTCTACTTTACTCATATCGACCAAAGACTTATGGGCAAACAGGGTAGTGCGCGTGAAACCTTTTGGCACTTCAAAAAGCGGGGCAGGTAACCGGTAACGCTCAACCTCTATCGCGACTTTGTCGATCCCACTGCCGCGCTCCTCACAAATCTGAAAGCGACGCATGAGCGAGGCGAGTACTTCATTGCGAGATGTCGGAGGGCTATCGAGGAAACGCTGAGTATCCACCAACGGCTCGCCGGGATTCGTAATCTCGATGCGGCCTTCAAATATCTCCACCATAGGCCCGGCTCCCGTTGCGAAAAAGTCCTGATGGATGAGCGCATTCGCCACCAGTTCTCGCACCGCCACCTCGGGAAATGCCCGTACCGTCTTGCGTAGTGCTTGTCCGATAACTTCATTTGCTGGCAGTTGCGCGTCAATATAACCGATCAGTTCATCAAAACCAGCGGCATAGCCTTTTGTGTCTTCGTATTCTCTCAAAGTCTCAATGCGTCCCGTACCGACGTACTGGATAATCCGAATGGCCTTGCGCTTCAGCCGTGGAAAGTCGCCAAGATTTTTCGCAAAGAGAATCGCCCCCAGGTTTGTGATATTGAAGCCGCCTGCCTCGCAGGGCGCAATCAGTCGGTCTCGCCGGAGTGCGTCAAGGATGGCTACGCGACCATCGGGCAGTGGTACATTGAGCAGATCGAAGTACTTTGGATAGTCAAGCAGGAGCAAAATGTCCTCGCTGCTCAGGCGTTCGTTGGCGATGCCTTCTTCAAAGCTCACCCGATCAAACACACGCCAAAGTGTCCGTTCCTTTTCGGGATAGTCTTTGAGCTTTCTCTTAGTACTACCCACTCGGATGTACTCGATGCCATTGAACGCGACCGGATGCCGTGACGCACGTTCAATCTCTAAGAGAACGACGCGAAGGTCATCAACCATAACTTCGTGAAAACGAAAGTCGATGCGGGGGTTTAGAAGTCGCAACAGCCAAGTCTCAAGCGGCTCGTTGCCCTTTTTCGCGGTCGCTGGCGAAAATTTTGTACCAGCAACGACATGCGTTCCGTTCTCTACTCCCCAAAGCATGTACGCGTGGGCTTTGCCATGGAGAGCCGCTGCATTAGCAAGCGCAGAGATGTACTCCCCGATGGTGTGTGGCTTACGATAGTTGACTTTGAACTCAACCCAATCGGTCTCATGCGGCAGGTTGCACAATTCTCGTACCAAGCCAAGGAGATAATCATGATCTCGGTTGTTGGTCATGTTTAGCATACTCCGTTTCGATGAGTATATATCCAATATCGGGACACTGTGCAACAGGCGTCAAACGCGCTCAATTTCGTCAAAAATCAAGCGACGATACATCCCCATCATCGGACAGACCGACCGCTGCTTCGCGCACATCTACTTTGCCCGTAACCACATCGGCAATCAACCGCGTGCGGTATTCGCCCAGCAACTCAATTTCTCGCCGAGCGCGATCAATAGCGACGTCAATTTCGGCAGTCGCCTTATCGAGATATGCGACGATAGCAGCTTGCTCAGAGAGAGGGGGGATAGGCAACAAAGCAGATTTAATTCCACCACGCGACAGTCCGTAACGAGTTACTCCGTTGGCTGATATGTGGAACTGATAAGCAATGGTCGAACTTTGTAGAGAACGAAAGAGATAAGCACCGTTTAACACAGCCTTAATTGGACGCAGCAGGGCCAAATGGTAACCGCAAACCAAGTCTCTTGCTGAATATTCGACTAATGCAGGCACCCCGATGTCGTTCCATACTTCCGAATCTTTCGTAATCAAAACATCTCCAGATTCTAACCGAAAACGCTCAATTTCGTCCGTAGTAGCGGTGGCCCGCATAAACGACACGCTCTCAGTAATACGGTCGTTCTTATAAACGTCAACATAATTGCAAAGTCGAACAGGAAGTTCGCCCTCTTTGATATGCTTATCGACGTTACTCACTTTCATAGTGACAACGTGTTGCAACCGCCTCACTTCCCAATGCGCTGGCACATCTCCAAGCCACTCGACGCCAGTGGGCATGAGGCGCACATCGGGATCAAGGCCGCGCGTGACCGCGTGGTGGATGATAGCCTGTCGATATTCCTCCAACAGTTCGATGAGCCGCTCCCTGTTTCTGACGTAGCGGCGAATGCGCTCGTCGGCCTGGTCGAGATAGCGGACGATGGCTGTTTGTTCGGAGAGGGGTGGGAGAGCTACAGGAAAGTTCTGCAACATTGGGAGTCTCAAGGAATCTACCGTGGATTTCGCAGTCCCCTGCAACACTTCAAAGCGAAGTAGTGCCCTAAAGTAGTGAAAAAAAAACTTTCCCGAAACGGCACTAAAATCACTGAACTTGTACACACGTTGATGATAATCGAACTTTCCGTTGATATAATGGAATACCTTCCCAACACCCACTCCATCTCCGGCTGTCAAAACTGCTTCACCATCGAAAGACCAAGTGTCTATTTTCTCAACAGTCTGAGACCGTACGAAAAAAGGATACTTGCCATCGTCTTGTTGATTGATTGTGTCCTGTCCACCTGTTGTGATGTTAGTAAGAGACCGTAGCCGCCTCACCTCCCAATGGGCAGGCACATCACCGAGCCACTCGACGCCAGAGGGCTTGTAGTCAGGATAGGATTTGAGATGGGTAGTCATGTATATTCTTAAATTAATTGCTGTTATTCAGTTGCCTCTTGTACTCGCCTGTCCTAATCCTTCTATCAATTTCACGCTCAACCGCTCTAATCGCATAATCTTTGTCTCCTCCTTTAATAATAGCTACAACAGAGTGACCGCAATTTTCGCATAAAAAGCGAGTTTCACCAAGTATTGAGTCATAATGGTAAACAAGAACTGCATCACAATCAGGGCAATAACACCACAAATTAAATAAGCGATTTCCGATCCATCTCCAACGCCATTTTGCCCCACGTATGTCGTCTTCGACATATAATACATAATCAGGTTTTTCAACGGGCCTTAAGGCTTGAAAGATAGTTATGACTCCGACAATGGCGAATAGAAAAACGATGCTCCAAGCCCAACCAGGAAGAGAATACGATGATATAAAAGCATCCCAACACCATAGCACACCAAGCCATAGCCATGTGAGAAATCTGACAGCATGCTCTCTGACGGCAGGAACTATCATCAAAATAATACCTGCTAATACTGCGGATATTACCCCATTTCTTACTGATATAATTGAATTATCGCTCATAAATCCTCGCCTCTTCGACGAAGCCCATCCCCACAGCGTTTGAGATATGCTCATCCGTGTAGAACTTAATCTTCGCCACATTATCTCTTTTCTTGCAGCTTTTCAGCCAGCTTTGAGAAGGTCTGTTGGCGGAAGGCCTTCACAAATTCTTCACCCTCTTGAATCGATTGGTCAATCTCCTCGCGGTGATCAAAATAGTAGGCCAATGCTGCATACACATCGGCCAGTGTCAAATCGTATTCTGTGGCGATTTCATCTGCACATTTGCCCAGGCGTTCATGCCAGATGGCGATGTGTGCCACGGTAATGCGACGGCCAGCAATACGAGGCTTTCCGCTGCATATACCGGGGGTAATCTCAATATGGTCATCTAAAGATTTCATTGTCCTCTCACCCTCGGATTTCGGTAGCGCGTTTCACTCCCTAAGAGTTAAAACACCACCCATCCTAGACGCCTGCTTCAGGCATGCAGGCGTGACGATTACCAATTGGCATATTTAGTATAGCTAACTTTAGTCATATCTTCAAGGTTGGCACGGTATTTACTCCCCCATAATCTCCGCCAACACCCCTTCACTCTCTCGCTCTAACGCCATTATATCAGCGCGGATTTCTTCTCGTGAACGCATGGGTTGTGGCTTGTAGAAATGGCGAGTAAAGCTGATCTCATAGCCGATTTTAACACTCGTCGGGACGTACCAGGCGTCGGGAGAGTAGGGCAGCACCTCGCGTCTCAAGAAACCCTCAATACCGCCCTCTTCAAGCAGGAGCACCTGTTCGGTATCGCGCAACTCGCTGTCTGGCTCATATTCGACGATAACGCACTGGCCGTTCACAGTCGCCTCTACCGGACCGCGAATCGGATCTGGCTCCCTATTGCCCAATTTGTGGACCCTTTTAATCACAGGTTCGGCGGCTTCGTCCCGAAATGCCAGCGACGTTTGCAACAGCTTTTTTCGTTTGGCGATCAGCTTGACGCCCTGTTCAGACGCCTCTGCTGCAACTACATCCATGAAACTGTTGAAATCGAGATGGAGACCATTACCGATAGTCTCCGCCATCCGATCAACCACATCGGCGAGCGGCTCTTCATCTGCTTCTCGACAGGCATCCCGAAATCGCGTCCGTTGCTCTGGCGACAAATCCACAGCGAGCCGCAGTGGTCGCTCAACCGTCACCTTATAGTATCCGAATGCTTTATTGGGAAAAATCTTCGACTGCTCCGTCTCCTCAAACGCCAGAAAAGCGTCGCAGATGCGGCGGATGTCGTCATTGGACAACTCGCAGTTCTTGGCACCCAGATTCTTACGCAAGGGATTATACCACTCGGTCGCATCGATGAGTTGCACCTTGCCCTGCCGGTGCGCTGGCTTGCGATTGGTCAACACCCAGATGTACGTAGCGATACCGGTATTGTAGAACATATTAAGCGGCAGCGCGACAATCGCCTCCAGATAGTCGTTTTCGATAATCCAGCGGCGGATATTGCTCTCCCCCTGCCCGGCATCGCCCGTGAACAAAGAACTCCCATTGTGAACCTCGGCAATGCGGCTACCCAGCGTGGTATCGCGCTTCATCTTGGAAAGCAGATTGGCGAGGAACAGCATCTGCCCATCGCTGGAGCGGGTGAGCAGGGAATACTCCGCATCGCCGTCATGAGCAATAAGAAATCGCGGATCAGATAAGCCGCTCTTGCCACCCAGGCGTGCCAGATCGTTCTTCCAACTCTTGCCATAAGGCGGATTACTCAGCATAAAGTCAAACTTGTGGGATGGAAAAGCATCATTGGAAAGCGTCGAATACTCCGGTCCCCCGACAATATTATCCGCCGCGCTGCCCTCGCCCTTCAGCAACAGGTCCGCCTTGCAAATCGCATAGGTCTCGGCATTGATCTCCTGACCGTAAAGATGCGTGGAAACCTGCTTGTCACGCTCCTGGGCGAGATCTCGAAGCGTCTCCTCTGCGACAGTCAGCATGCCACCCGTGCCGCAAGCACCATCGTAGAGCAAATAGGTACTCGACTCAATCTCGTCAGCAACCGGTAGAAAAATGAGATTCGCCATCAACTTGACCGCGTCGCGCGGCGTCCAGTGCTCGCCAGCCTCCTCGTTATTCTCTTCGTTAAATCGCCGCACCAATTCCTCGAAAATCGTACCCATTGCGTGATTGTCCAGACCGGAAAACCGCACAGAGCCATCGCCATTCTCCACCGGATAGGGACTTAAATTGATATCCGGCGACAGAAATTTTTCAATCAGCGCGCCGAGCGCATCGGCATCGGACAAACGCGGAATCTGGTTGCGAAACTCAAAATTCTTCAAAATATCCTGCACATTGGCCGAAAACCCATCCAGGTACGCCTCAAAATCAGCCCGAAGTTGCTGCCGGTTGGCGCGGGCGCGAAGATCGCGCAACGTGAATGGCGAAGCATTGTAAAAAGCGTGCCCGGCGGCCTGCTTCAAAGCGGCTTCCTGTTCAATCACGCCATCCTCGTCGAGTCTGGTTCGCATAGCGAGAACAGCTTGCTTGGTCGGCTCAAGCGCCGCATCCAGCCGCCGAATCACCGTCATCGGCAGAATAATATCGCGGTACTTGCCCCGCACGTACAGGTCGCGCAACACATCGTCGGCAATGCCCCATATAAATCTGGGAATGCGATTGACCTGGCTATCTTGCATTTGACCGTCCTCCCATTTTTTACACATAAGATAATCAGCCCGTCCAACTACCCTTCTATTGGGGAGATTGAACGGGCTGACTCAGGAACCGCTATACGCGTATGGCGGCTCAAAACCACTGGATTGCGGCTCAAAATCATGCCGCAATGACAATCATAATTCTATTTCACAAATCCAATTTCGCAATATTTTCTCGCACCTCGTCGGCGGATTTTTGCAGGGCTGCGGTCTCTTCTGGCGTCAGGCCAATTTCGATAATACTCTCAACGCCCTGGGCGCCGAGCTTTATGGGCACACCGACAAACAGATCGTGGATACCGTATTGCCCGGTCAGATACGCCGCACAGGGCAAAATGCGTTTCTTATCGCGCACAATCGCCGCAGCCATTTCCGCAACCGCCGAAGCCGGTGCATAATACGCACTCCCTGTTTTCAAATGACCGACAATCTCCGCACCACCATCCCGCGTCCTCTGCACAATCGCATCAATAGTGTCACCATCGAGCAATTCGGTAAGCGGAATTCCCGCAACAGAAGAATAGCGAGGCAGGGGAACCATAGAATCGCCGTGTCCGCCCAGCACAAAAGCCGTCACATCTTCAACGGAAACATCCAGCGCCTCGGCAATAAAAAAGCGAAACCGCGCAGAATCGAGAATACCGGCCATCCCAACCACGCGATGCGGAGGAAAGCCGGTTTTTTGCAACGCCACATACGTCATCACATCGAGCGGATTGGACACCACGATCACAATGGCATTGGGCGCGACATCTCGCACCCCTTCGGACACCGTACCAACAATATCGGCATTCGTCGCCTGCAAATCATCCCGACTCATACCGGGCTTGCGCGCAATCCCAGCGGTAATCACCACGAGATCACACCCTGCAAGCGCGCTGGGGTCATTGGTGCCAATCAGGCGGGTATCAAAACGCTCGACAGGTGCAGACTCCGCCATATCGAGCCCCTTGCCCTGCGGAATCCCCTCGGCCACATCGAGAAGCACAACCTCGCGGGCCAATTCTCTCTCGGCAATGCGCTGTGCAGAAGTCGCCCCCACATTGCCAGCACCAACAATCCCAATTTTGTTCACCTCACGCCTCTCAAGCGTAAACACTCACCTTCTTGCGCTTCTTACCGAAGTGCTCAAATTTGACACGCCCATCGATAAGCGAATACAACGTATCGTCTTTACCCTTGCGAACATTATTGCCGGGATGAATTTTTGTGCCGCGCTGGCGCATAATAATTGTTCCCGCAGAAATAACCTGGCCGCCAGGGGATTTCACACCCAGACGTCTTCCAGCACTATCTCTGCCATTTCTCGAACTGCCAACACCTTTTTTATGAGCCATGAAAAGCCTCCTTGATTTTAGCTCTCACGCTACAATTTTTTCAATCTGAAGTTCGGTATAAGATTGCCGATGCCCATTTTTTCGGCGATAATTTTTTCGGCGCTTCATCTTAAAAACCGTAATTTTATCTGCGCGACCATGTCCTTTGACAAGAGCTTCGACAACAGCCCCTTCAACCTGGGGCGTGCCCACTTTGATTTCATCGCTGCCACCTACGAGCAACACATCGGGCAAAGTAAGTGAATCCCCCTCCTCGGCATCGAGCCGAGCAACGCGGATATTATCGCCCGCTTCCACCTTATATTGGCTGCCAGCGATATCGACTACTGCATACATATTTAAACCTCCAGAAACTGTCCCAGTCCTCAACCTCCAGTCCCCAGCCCCACATTTGCCATTTACAAACAGACTTCCCGACCCGGTGTGGCCGGGAAATCAAAGAACACAGAATGTATCCGAAGTATCACTTTATGTCAAGTTTGAACTTCATTTGTCACATCGATCTTTCGCTTCCGAGAAAAAACGCGATAATCTTCTTCGCGCAAATCCGGAGCCGATTCAACATCGAGCCAAACCCGGGTAGATTTGCGAATGGCTTTGAGGCGTTCTCTGCGATTCTCGAGCAAATAAAACCCGAGCGTGGGGTGAACCTGCACAGTGAGACGTCGTTCGAGCGCGGCTGCGCGAGATCGTTTGAGCCAGCGTTCGATGCGCGACAGCACGGTTTCCTGGCTCGGGATATGACCCGTACCATGGCATTGCGGACAGGGCGCAGAATAAGTGGACATCAAACTGGGACGCACCCGCTGGCGGGTCATCTCCATTAGACCAAACTGTGTAATGCGCGAATACCGGATCCTGGACCGGTCGCGGCGAATAGCCTGACGCATTTCTTCTTCAACGCGCTTGCGGTCTCGCGCATGGTCCATATCGATAAAATCGACAACCACAAGCCCGCCCATATCGCGTAAGCGAAGTTGACGAGCAACTTCTCGAGCGGCTTCCAAATTGGTCTTAAGCACGGTCTCATCCTGTTTGGCGCGTCCTTTACCCACGCTGCGCCCACTGTTGACATCGATGGCAACCAGCGCTTCTGTCGGATCAATAACCAGATAACCACCACCCCTGAACCAGATTTTGCGTTCGGTGAATTTTTCAATTTCGGCTTCAATGCCAAAAGCGTCAAAAATTGGTCGCGTATCGCCGTAGTATTCGACAGTCTGGCGCAACTCTGGCGAGACCCCTTTGAGATATGCCTGGATTTCCTTGTATTCGCGTTTCGAATCAACGACGAGACGATGAACATCCTCCGTGAACAAATCGCGGATAAGGCCAGATGTCATGCCCACTTCTTTGTGCAGCAATTTGGGACCACTATTTTTCATCCCTTGTTTCTGAATTCGTCTCCACGTTGTCAAAAGCTGCTTGAGATCGCGCCTGAGTTCCCGCTCGCCCTTGCCACGGGCTTCGGTACGCACAATAAGGCCAAAACCCTCGGGCTTGATATTGCCCCCGATATCCCGAAGACGCCGCTTTTCGCGCCAATTGGTAATTTTGCGCGACACCCCCACTTTATCGCCATCGGGTACCAGCACCATAAACCGACCGGCGAGTGATGGCACGGCAGTAATGCGCGGTCCTTTTGTATTGATGGACTCTTTTTTAATCTGCACAATGATCTCCTGGCCTTTGTGCAACAGCTCATCAATAGAGAATTTGCCCTGCCCATTGGTCTGATCCCGGATATCCTCGAGAATTTCCGAATCGAGTTCGACCATTGAGCCGGGCGAGCCAGGCATATCAGAAACGTGTAAAAAAGCCGCTTTTTCCTGTCCTATATCGACAAAACCTGCCTGTAAGCCAGGCAAAACAGCGGTTACAACCCCCTGGTAAATATCGCCAACCATGCGTTCTTTTTCAGCGCGTTCAACGAGAATTTCTGCAAGCCGACCATCTTCGAGAATGGCAATTCTCGACTCGTGTGACGCGACATTGATAATGATTTCCGTTTTCATTTTATTTTTATCCTTACTAATTCTAATGCACGCACATAAGTGGATATCACGGACATACTATCTCCCAACCACCCGGCGTGGAAAAATGGTAATTTCTTCGACAATGACGCGGTCCGGCATCTGAGCGACCATAAGTGCGGCGGCAGCAATATCTTCGGGCAAAAGTGCAGCGGCGCGTTTTTCATCTGAGACGGGATTGGGACGGTGATCTAAGATAGGTGTATCGACTTCACCGGGATAAATACAGCAGGCGCGAATGCCCGCCTCTCGAAACTCAACATTGATCGATTGATTCAGCGCGGCCATGCCAAATTTGGACGCGCTATAAGCCACACCACTGATCATACCCGCTCTTTTGCCAGCCATAGATGAGATATTGATAACCAGACCGTCATTTTGCACTTTCATTTGCGGCAAAACAGCGCGAAACGCATTAAAAGCACCCGTGAGATTGATCTCCATAACGCGATCCCAGTCCTCATCCGCAATATCGATCAAGTGGCGTTTTTTACTATTGATACCCGCGTTGTTCACCAAAATATCAATGCGCCCAAAAACCGCGACCGTCTGTTCGGCGAGCACTTGAACCGCCTCGCGGTCGGCAACATCGGTAGCACAGATCTCGATATTGGCAGTGCCGCATTGCCGTGCTGTCTCTTCCAAAGGTTCTACGCGCCGCCCCGCGAGCACCAGATTATAGCCCGCTTCGGCAAATGCAATGGCAATACTCGCACCAATTCCGGTACCTGCGCCAGTAATAATTGCTGTTTTGGACATATTACTCCTTATAGTTAAAATACGCTCTATCGCGATCTTTCCCATAAAAAATACAAAAAAAATCTCAGATACTTCGGGCAAGTTTACGTATATTATGCGCGATTAATGAAAATAAAACAAGGAGTAAAGTTATGATTGAAATGGATGATGCCATTCGCATAGTAATGGAAAACACACAGAAAATTGACAAAATTCGCGTTGGATTGGACGATGTACTCGGGCGCGTTTTATCCGAAGATGTGCATTCGGATATCGACATGCCACCCTTTGACAAAGCCCTCATGGATGGTTATGCCCTTCAGGGAGCAGATATCGCATCCGCATCCCAAAATACACCGGTCATACTCGATGTGATCGAAGAAATTCCAGCGGGCACCGTGCCGCAAAAGCGCGTGGAATGTGGGCAAGCCTCTCAAATTATGACGGGCGCACCCGTACCCGATGGCGCAGACACGGTAATTATGGTAGAAGATACCTTACCACATACAGACGCCCAAAAAGTGCAGGTACTCGACACCACGGAAACAGGCAGAAATATCGCCCGCCTCGGCGAAGATGTGCGCGTCAATCAGGTCGTATTGCAAGCCAACACAGTCATACGCCCCCTCGAAGTTGGCATTCTCGCCGCTGTGGGACATATCCATGTCGAGGTCTATCGCCAACCAGTAGTTGGCATTGTGGCAACCGGCAGCGAAGTTGTTGAACCACACAACAAACCCAAACCCGGGCAAATACGAAACAGCAATGGATACTCAATGATGGCTCAAGTCTTGCGCTCAGGGGCGCAAGCGCGTTATTTCGGCATTGTAGAAGACGACATCCATGCCTTGATACAAACCATCGGCGAAGGTCTGGAGACCTGTGATATCGTCGCCCTATCTGGTGGTGTCTCTGCTGGCGAATACGATCTGGTACAAGACGGCATGCGAGATCTGGGTGTCGAAGTACTATTTGACCGCATCCGCATGAAACCCGGCAAACCCCTGACATTTGGCGTAAAAGGCGCGCGACAGGTCTTTGGATTGCCCGGCAATCCGGTATCTTCTGTAGTCGGCCTGGAATTGCTCATGCGTCCTGCAATCAGAAAAATGCAGTGCATGACGGATTTGCATCTCCCCACCGTCCGCACAGTACTCAGTGCAGATTTTCGACAAACGCCCGGGCGAAAGCAATTTGTACCCGCGCACAGTGTTCAGGACAAAAAAGGCATTTGGGAAAGCACCTGGGTCGGGCACCACGGCTCGGCTGATCTGTTTTCAATGGCCCGCGCAAACAGCTTATTCGTAGTCAACGCCGAAGATGCCCATGTACCTGCGGGAACCGAATTGGACCTCATTTTATTAAATAGCTGGTAAAAGATCATGGCAAAATTGACACATATTGACGAACAGGGATCCGTGAAGATGGTGGATGTCACAGACAAAGACGTGACAGACCGCGAGGCAATCGCATCGGGCAAAATTGAAATGCAGCCCGAAACCCTGCAACTCGTCACCAGAGGAAATATGCCCAAAGGCAACGTGCTGGAAACAGCGCGCATTGCGGGCATCATGGCCACCAAACGCACATCTGACCTCATCCCAATGTGTCACCCGCTGGGCATTACGGGCGTTGAACTCAATTTTGAAGCCGAAAATACGAGCATTACAGCGCGTGCAACTGTGCGCGTACCCGACCGCACAGGTGTCGAAATGGAAGCCCTCACCGCGGTCAGTGTCGCTCTGTTGACCATTTACGACATGTGCAAAGCAGTAGATCGCGGCATGGTCATCGGAGAAATCTGTCTCTTGCAAAAAAGCGGTGGACGCAGCGGAACTTATATTCGCAAGACTTGACATCGCGCAAAGGCTTCTTTACATTTCCAATCACCTGAAAAAACGCGCCTATAGCTCAACTGGCAGAGCAACTGACTCTTAATCAGTAGGTTCGGGGTTCGATTCCCTGTGGGCGCACCATAATCCGAACAGGCACTTACGTACTTCTCGCAAGTGCCTGTTTTATTTTGTATTGTTTGTATTGATAAATGTATCTACATTTTGTATATTCATTATGTGAAATTTGAATGGGATATAAATAAGCGGCTTGCCAATATTGAGAAACACGGCTACGACTTTCGAGTCGCTATAAACATCTTTGAAAATACAGTTGTAGAGATTCCCCAAAGGCGACATGGCGAAGCTCGGATACTTGCACTTGGCATGCTCAACAATCACGTAATTGCCGTTGTTTATACCTGGCGTGACGAGGCCCGGAGGATCATTTCGGCACGAAAAGCGAGTAGAAAAGAGAGGAACGTGTTTGAGTTAAACACATGAGGAGGCGATAATGAGCAGGATCACAAACAAAAAGAAAGACAAAATAACTTCTGTTTCCCAAGGTGTGCCAGTAGGCAGCAAGAAAGACAAAACCGATTGGCATCGGTTGGACACAATGACCGAAGAGGAAATTGAGCGCAACGCCCGCGAAGACCCCGACTCACTGCGCTTAGAAGACTGCGACCTGACACAACTACGGGTTGTAATGCCAAAAAGAAAGAAACAAATCTCGCTGCGAATTGATAACGATGTTGTTGACTTTTTTCAATCGTTCGGCAGGGGATATCAAACTCGAATGAATGCGGTCCTACGGGCATATATGGAAGCGCAAAAAACGCGATGAGAAGCCAGCTTAAAAAGGTCAAGGCCCAAAACCGCTTTCTTTCTTGACAGAAAACAGGTCAAATATATATTCATTACTTAGTAAATCAAGAATATCATAATAATAGGAGGTTTACCCAAATGTCCGATACACCCCTGATTGCACCCCACGGTGGTCTATCCGAACCGGTCAATCGCATGGTAGCAGATGTTGAAACATTTTTATCCAGAGCAAACGGACTGACGCGCGTCCCGGTCAGCGATGCAGATCTATCCTCGGTCTATCGTTTTGGCGACGGCGGATTGAGTCCGCTTACAGGACCGATGGATGCACAAACATATCATCGAGTGCTCGACGAATCCGTCATCAAAGTAGATGGCAAGCGCTATGCCTGGACGATCCCAATATCACTACCCGTGAGTCCCAATCTTGCCCAAACACTTTCGATTGGCCAGAAAGTCGCATTGGAAAACACATCTGGCGAAATAGTGGCGGTGCTGGACATCAGCGACATCTTTGAATGGGATAAAACCCAATACCTCCAGCGCGTATATTTAACGGATCGTACAGACCACCCCGGTGCCGATATGGTCCTCAATGGCGACGGCGACAAAACCCATCTCATAGGCGGTGAAATACAAGTACTACCCCAACCCAAAAATCCACATTTTGGACAATACGTACTCAGCCCGCGAGAAGTCAGGCCCCTCCTGGTCCAAAAAGGCTGGAACCGCGTTGTGGCATTTCAAACGCGCAATGCCCTGCATCGCGCACACGAATATGCACTGGTATATGGCTTGGAAACCCTCCTGCGCCAGGGACACAACGCAGGCGCGTGCTTAAATCCCCTCGTGGGCGAAACCAAATCGGACGACGTGCGCGCAGAAATTCGCATGCAAACTTACGAAGCACTCATCGCATCTCGGGGACTGGGCGAAGGGGATAGCGACGCGGACCTGTGGCAAAAACGCGGAGAATCTGTACCGGACAGAGTCATTTTGCTCGGACTGGATATCAAAATGTTTTACGCCGGACCCAAAGAAGCCGTCATGCACGCCATTTACCGCCAGAACTTTGGATTCACCGACATCATCATCGGCCGCAAACACGCCGATGCCCCCTATCACGACGGCAGCGCGATCTGGGGGGACTTCGATGCACAGGAGATTTTTGAAAATCTAAATGGCGACCTCCAAATTCAGCCCGTGAACGTTGGGTTTGCCGCCTATTACGAATCACTTGGACGCGTGGATTTAATGGAACATCACCCCGATGAACAACCGGTCTTTATTTCAGGCTCTCAAGTGCGCGACACACTCAGCGCCGGAGAACAAGTCGATCCCCGCATCATGCGCCCGAGCACATCGGAAATATTGAGCAAAGCCATGTCGGCAACCGCATAAAGAAATGAGCAAAAACACCATGACTGACCGCCCCAACATCCTCGTAATCATGACTGACCAACAGCGCGCCACAGCCAGCCATCTCTACGGCAACACCTTTTGCCAAACCCCGTCGATGGAACGCCTGGCCGCCAGCGGAGTCCTCTTTGAAAACGCCATCACCCCGCACCCACTCTGTGTGCCAGCACGCATCTCATTTTGGACCTCGCAGTTTCCCCACTCGCACGGGGGCCGACGCAACCAGACCTTGATGCCAGCCGGTGCCGAACACGCCTGGCAACTCTGGAAAGCGGCGGGCTACGCCACGGGCCTGATCGGCAAAAACCACTGCTTCGAACAGGAAGAGGATTTGGCCCTCTTCGATGTGTGGAACCCCGGTACCCACGGCGGTAGCGGCGAAGAGACGCGGGGCATGGACTGGTTCCGCCCGGCAGAAGGCCGCCGCAAGGTCGCCGCCGAAAATCGCCAGCTCGCCCATCAGAACCCCCGCTTCAGCTACGGCACCTCCGAACTACCCTTAGAGGACCACTCCACCGGCCTGATCGCTGGACAGACGACGCGCTTTATCGAAAAGCACCAGGACCAGCCCTTTGCCCTGTGGGTTTCTTTTCCCGATCCACACGAACCGTGGCTGTGCCCGGCCGAGTATGCAGCCTTGTTTCCGCCCGAAAACATTGACCTTCCCCCCTGGCGCGACGACGAATTTGACGACGAACGCGCCCCCGAGCGCAACCGCGCGCTCTACCAGATGCTGGGAATGCGCCGCGATTCGACTGAAGATCTCTATGGCGTTATGGCCTCGTATTTTGGTATGGTGCGCTTTATCGACGACGCACTCGGCCAAATACTCGACAAACTCGATGCACTGGGGCTGCGAGAGCAGACGATTGTCGTCTTTTGTTCGGACCACGGCGACTTTATGGGGGAACACGCCATGCAGTGCAAAGGCGGAGTCTTCTACGACAGCCTGACTCGGGTGCCGCTGATCGTCTCCTGGCCCGGGCAGGTCACCGCCGGGGTGCGCGATCAAAGCATGGCCAATCTGATCGACGTGGTACCCACGCTGTTGCACTTGCAAGGAATGGCCCAACCGAATTCCATGCACGGAATACCACTGCCCACTGTGACTGCAGCCGCACCTCGGGACGCGACTTTTTCCGAATACGGAAGTGGAGGACCGCTCTTTACCATGTCCGACCTGGAAAAGCTACCTCAACCCTGGGGCCGCAAGACCCTGATTGACACCTTGCAGTGGCGCGAGGCAGCCGGTCGGTGCAAGATGGTCCGCACCCGCCAGTGGAAGTACGTCCACGACCCCATGGGAGATCGCGACGAACTCTACGACCTCGTCGCCGACCCAGGCGAGTTGGTCAATGTGATCGACGAAGAACAACATCGCGACGCCCTCGCCGACATGCGACTGCGACTCGCCGACTGGAGCATAAACACCGAAGATGCCCGGCCAGTGCCTCAGCCTGACCGCAGGCACTACGAGTTGGCCTAA
Organism: Candidatus Latescibacterota bacterium; assembly: GCA_965205975.1. Classification (GTDB taxonomy): domain Bacteria; phylum Latescibacterota; class UBA2968; order UBA2968; family UBA2968; genus VXRD01. The sequence continues at coordinate 196,422 of OZ242195.1, read as the reverse complement.
GAAGCCGTCTTATGCAACCGCGCGGCAAAAACACCGTCATTACCAGTTTGATGGGGTAGCAATTGCAGATAGGGATGGGTAACTCGAAAGCCCGGATGATCGCTTAAAAAAGCTTCGACAACGCGCTCATTTTCTTCGGGTTCGAGGGTACAAGTACTATAGACGAGAACACCACCTGGACAGACGTAATCGGCAGCGCGTTCGATAAGGGCGCGTTGCAAGCGCGCAAGGTCCTGAATATCACACTTCCGCCAGCGCAGGTCGGGATGGTGATTCAGAATACCCAGCGAGGAACAGGGCACATCGACCAGAACCCGATCAAATAAGCGGTTGACAGCCAAATAACACGCATCGGCAGCGAGTGGATAAACACATGAAACTCCGAGCCGATGCGTGTTTTGTTTTACTATTTCGAGACGGCGCGGATAGAGATCTGTAGCAAGAATAAAACCCCGATTCTTCATGCGCTCCGCCATAGCAGTGGTTTTGCCGCCGGGCGCACTACACAAATCGAGAACAGCCTCGCCGGGTTGCGGATCGAGCAGTGGAACAACCATTGCAGCCCCCGCGCCTTGAACGCTAAAGAGACCAGCGCAATAAGCCCTGCTCTGAAAAAGGTGGCCCACATGGGATACGGCGAGGAGATCGGATGTTGCAAATTCAGTGTCAATCCCCTCAATAGCGAGTTGCTCGCGCAGGGCATCGGGCGTCGTTCGCAACGCATTGGGACGAATAGTGAGGGCGGGTTGGGCATTGTCAAATTCACACAGGGCGCGTGTCTCATCTATGCCATAGCGTTTGATCCACCGCGTGACGAGCCATTGGGGATGTGATGTCGCAATGGCGAGATATTCGACGGGATCGCTATCAAAATCGGGAAAAACAACAGGCTTGCGATCTTCGGCCACACCGCGCAACACAGCATTGACCAATTTCGCAATCGGCTCCCCGAGAATATGACGAGCGAGAATAACAGCTTCAGAAACAACCGCATAAGATGGCACGCGGTCGAGATACTGGAGTTGATAAACACCGAGGCGCAGGAGATTGCGGAGTTTGGCGTGCTGTCTGGACAGGGGTTTTTTGAGATAGGGCGTCAAGATATGATCAAGCCGCGCCCGATTGGTCAGCGTACCCCGAACGAGATGCTGAAGCAAATCGCCATCGGGACCGCGAATATGTTCGCGCTGCGCGTCGAGCAAACGGTCGAGATAAGCGCCCCGTTCAACGCGACAGAGGATATCCAATGCAATATGGCGCGGCGTTTTTGACGCGGCAGACATTATTTTCCCTCTCTAACGCCACTCTTTTTACTTCCCGCTAAACGCCACATTGTCAAAAATTAGAGTAGGTGTTTGCATGCTGGAATAGACATTGGGATCATTGCCCACGGCGACGAGATTTTGCAACAAATCGAGAAAATTGCCGGCGATATTCATTTCCGATACCGCACCCATTTTCTGCCCATTGGCAATGCGAAAGCCGCGAAAACCATAAGAAAAATCCCCAGTCGTCGTATCGGCATTGCCACCGAGCCAAGACGTGACGTGAAAGCCTTCTTTAATCTCTGCAATCAGACCATTGAGATCTTTCTCACCCGGCACAAAAACGAGATTAGACGACATTCCAGTTGTAGGATCCCAGCCGAGTTTGCGCCCGTAATACGTATCGACATAATACATTTGCAAGACGCCCTGATCAACGACGCACCTGCGCTTTGCCGAAATTCCCTCGCCATCGTAATGCCGAGATGCGAGACCGCGTACCATCAGAGGATCATCTGTCACCGTCAGGAGCGAACTGGCAATTTGCGCGTCCTTTTTATCAGCGAGAAAAGACCGGTTCTGCTGAATGCTACGCGCCTGCAATGCGCCCCATATCGCGCCAATCAAACGCCCGCCCGCTTCGGGATCAACCACCATAGTCGCCCGCCCGCTCGGCGCTTTTTCGCTGCCCAATCGGGAAATCGCGCGGTCGAGCCCTTCGCGCGCAACCGTCTCAGGATTGGGCAAATCCGACAAATGATGCGCCCGCACATAGCGATGATCTTCGGGACGCCCATGCTCGCCCTCTTTTAGCGTCACACTCGCGCCATAGCCTATCGAAGTCCCGCTCTGTATCCCCGAAAATCCATTTGAACTCACCCGAGCCGACGTATGCCAACCATAATAAACATCAGCGGTAGCACTCACCACGCGGTCATCTGTATGGGTGATAGCATCCATTTTTTTTAGCCAATCAATACACGCCTCGCGGGGCAAATCGCGCACCACAACATCGTCGGATTGAAGATCGGTATCCGGCCGATTTTCATACAGCGCGGCATCGGGAATAACGCGATGCGGATCTTCGGCCAGATGCTGCGTCAGCGCAACCGCATCTTCGACAAATCGGGCAACTGATGTCGCGCGCAAATCCGAGGTCTGGTGTGTTGAATACCGCCCATTGACATACAATTGAATGCTCAAGCCGCGGGTAGCACTTTGTTGAACCTGCTCAATATTACCATCGCGATACGTGTACTCCGTGCTGTTTTCATCCCGCACCCGCGCTATCGCATCATTCGCACCTGCTCTGCGCGCTTGCGCAATCGCCTGCTCGGCTTGTTCGAAAAGTTCTCGTTCCATTTAGTTCACCCCACCCACAGTCATACTCTTTTCCACCAGCATCGTCGGAACACCCATCGAAACGGGCACGCCCTGTCCATTTTTTCCACACGTCCAGCTACCATCGTCCAACACGGCATCGCCTGCTGCCATAACCACATTTTTCAAAGCCTCGGGACCATTGCCGATAATATTGACATCCTTGATCGGCGCAGTGATTTTGCCGCCTTCGATAAGCCATCCATTCTTGATATAAAAAGTAAAATCTCCCGCGCCTATTTGCACCTGTCCATTGGTAAACGTATCGGCAATAATGCCGTAATCGACAGCGCGAATAATCTCGTCTCGGGAGTGGGGTCCGTCGAGCATATACGTAGATCGCATACGCGGCATAGGAACATGCCGAAAACTTTCGCGGCGCCCCGATCCCGTGGGTGAGACCCCGTAGTGTTTTGCCGAAATACGGTCGTGCAGATAGCTTTTTAAGACGCCGTTTTCAATAAGCGTCGTACACGCAGTAGCCTGACCCTCGTCATCTACATTGAGAGCCCCACGATCATTTTCCTGCAAACCATCATCGACGATCGTTACAAAATCCGGGGCGACTTTTTCATTCATCATCGTCGCATAAATGGACGTACCCTTGCGGTTGAAATCCGCTTCCAGGCCGTGCCCTATCGCTTCGTGGAGCAAAATACCCGAAGCACCTGCTGCAAGCACCACCGGCATTTCACCTGCGGGCGGGCGCTGCGCCTCAAAGAGAATCATCGTGCGATCAACTGCCTTTTGACAGACCGCCCTGATATTCTCTTCGGTAAAATAGCCAATCCCCTCGCGCCGGGAGACCGAAGCCCCATTGCTCTGCCGCACGCCATTCTTGTTCGCAGTCACCGAGCAATACAGCGTCGCCATAGGCCGCCGATCCGTACTGAAAACACCATCGCTGGTCACAATGAGCACGCGCTCATCCCTGTCCATCCATCCCACAGACACTTTTTCTATTGAGGGATCCATTGCGCGAGTCATCGTCTCTGCACTTTGCACCAATGGCAGACGTTCGGTAATATTGACCTCATCCCAATCGCGATCAATCTCGTAATAATTATCAACCTCACTACTCTGCAAGTGTTGTGGCGGCATATTCTTTGTGCCCTCTGCTATTGCAGCAGCTATCCGAGCAGCCTTATAAATCGCATCTGCTTCTAAACTCTCGGAAAAAGCATAGCCAACCTGATCTCCAATCACCGCGCGAATCCCCACGCCTTGATCAATACCTGTATTGGCACTGGAAATAATGCCATCTTCTAAACTGAGAGACGTCGTACGCACATACTGAAAATACAGATCGGCAAATTCGGCACCTCGGCACATCGCTTCGGACAATGCCTGCGCGGACACACTTTCATCAATGCCAAATAACGCTGCAAAAGGATGTGTTTCAAGAGTGTGCATAGAAATCTCCTGTGTATATTAGCTATTTCAAATCTACAACAACCGGTGCGTGATCAGATATGGTCAAACCGCCTTCGCGGTCAACACGGGCAGATTGAACGCGCTTTGCGGCGGCTGCATTACCCAACAAATAGTCGATGCGCCAACCTCGGTCCAATTCCCTGGCTCTTCCCCGATTGGACCACCAGGAATACGGACCCTGAATATCGCCGTAGTGTTCTCGCGTAAAATCGCGCCAGCCAGAAGCGATGAAATCGCCCATCCACGCGCGTTCATGCGGCAAAAAACCCGAATTTTTTTCATTGCTCTTAGCATAATAAATATCGCGTTCGGTATGCGCGATATTAAAATCACCGCCCATAATTGTAGGAACCCGTTTTTTCACCAGGCCATCGGCCCAGGGGCGAAAGCGATCCATCCAGCACTCCTTGATCGCCTGGCGCTCCTCGCCGGATGACCCCGAGGGCAGGTACACACTGACGAATTGAATACCTCGAGTGTTCACCCGCAAAATCCGACCTTCAGAATCGGTCCCGCCCACACCGCGTTCTTCTTCTCCTAAAGGCGTACGAGACCATACCGCTGTACCCGCATAGCCCTTGCGCTCGGCTGGATGCCAGATAACATGCCATCCCTCGGGGTTGCGTTCTCTCGCAGATAGTTGCTCGGGCAAAACGCGAATTTCTTGCAAAAGGATCACATCGGGGTTTAGCGTTTTAATATGATCCATAAACCCCTTGCGAAGTGCAGCCCGCAATCCATTTACATTCCATGTAACTATTCTCATTGCGCTCTTCCCATCAAAATAACGGATTAGAATCACACATGCAATGTTTCAGAACTTTTTTTGTCCTTATGTGTCTAAAGTGCGTTGCGCAACGACTGTATATATGAAAGGACAATAGCTCGATGAAGACAGATTCAATTTTCAATTCGACAACCTTTATTGACACACACGTAAAAAATATATTTGTCGCACAGGCCGAAAGGCCAGCGATGTCTGGAGAAATCAACATCGCGCAATTAACGCCATTCCAGCGGGCATTAATCGTCACCGACGGCACCGTCACAAGACTCATCGAAGCCTATACACTCGCGCCGGTGGAAGTCGCGATCCTCCACCAGACGGAACAGACGCTCTGCACAGAACATATCTGGCTTGAACTGCCAGCAGGGGCACACGTCATAGCACGACAAGCAGTACTACAAACGCCCTCAATCGGCAAAGATACGCCAAAAATTCAGGCGTATGCCACATCCCTCATTGTACCGCAACACTTGCCAAAAGGCATTTTGGACGAATTGGAATCAGATCCTGCGGGATTGGGAGGGATTTTGCAAAACAGCGGACTGGAAACCCGCCGTGAATTGTTGTGGTGCTGCTGTGAAACCGCACGGGATCTGCCGGAAGCCATTGCGCATCTTGAAGGGGAACCACTACTCAGCCGCACCTACAGAGTGCTCGCCAATAAAAAGCCAATTATGCTAATCACTGAGAAATTTCCACTTAGAGAGGAAGCGCGCTGATAATCCGGCGCATGTGAGTGGATTTGTTCAGCACGTAAAAGTGAATACCCGGCACGCCCTGTTCGAGCAATTCGGTTGCCTGCTCGATGCACTGATCTACCCCAATTTTCATCGCCTTGTCTTCATCATCCACAGCCCCCTTGAGTTGATCCTGCAAATCCCCCGGAATCTCAGCCCCACACAAAGATGCGATGCGCTGGATCTGTCCCGCCGCGAGAATCGGCATCAGACCCGGAACAACAGGTGCTGTGATATGGGCTGCACGCACGCGATCGACAAAACGAAAAAAGTGATCGTTATTATAAAAAAGCTGCGTAATAACAATATCCCCACCTGACTCAACTTTCCGCTTCAAATTTGCAATATCCGTATCAAAATCGGGCGCTTCGAGGTGTTTCTCGGGATACCCCGCAACAGCCAACCCAAACCCATCGTCTTTCGGTTCTGTACTGCGAATATGCGCCACAAGCTCATTGCCATAAGCAAATCCATCCTTCGCGGGCACAAAAGTATCTTCGCCACGCGGGGGATCGCCGCGAAGCGCAACAATATTGCGGATACCCTCTGCGCGAATCGCCTGCAAAATATCATCGATATCTGTCCGGGACGACCCCACACAGGTGAGATGACACGCCGCAGTCAGCCCAAATTCATTCTGAATAAGCGAGGCAATCTCCAGCGTCTTGGCGCGTGTCGAGCCACCTGCGCCATACGTAACCGTCATATAGCTGGGATTCAGCTTGAGCAAATTGGGAACAACCCGCGCTTTGAGCGCGCGCATACCACCCGACGTCTGCGGCGGATAAATCTCAAACGAAATGACCGATTGATTGCCGGTAAAATAGTCTAAAAATCGCATAAAAAAGGTTGGGACTGGGGATAAGCTCCCAGTCCCCTAATCGTTAATACCGGTAATGACCGGGTTTATACGGACCTTCGACAGACACGCCAATATAATCGGCCTGCTTCTGCGTGAGTTGGGTCAACTTTACACCCAGTTTTTCAAGATGAAGGCGCGCAACCTCCTCGTCGAGGTGTTTGGACAACGTATAAACGCCGACTTCGCGTTGTTGTGCCCACAGATCCATCTGCGCCAGCACCTGATTGGTAAACGAATTGGACATCACAAAAGAAGGATGCCCGGTTGCACAACCGAGATTGACCAGACGGCCTTCCGCGAGCAAAAAAATCGCCTGCCCATCTGGAAACGTGTATTTATCGACCTGCGGCTTGATATTTTCGTGCACAATACCCGGATAATCGACCAGCTTATCGACCTGAATCTCATTGTCAAAATGCCCGATATTGCACACAATGGATTGGTCGAGCATATTTACCATGTGCTCAATGCGGATAATATCCGTATTTCCCGTCGTCGTAACAAAAATATTGGCTTCGGAAAGGGCATCCTCCACAGTCGTCACTTCAAAACCCTCCATCGCCGCCTGCAAAGCACATATCGGATCGATCTCCGTCACCAACACACGCGCGCCAAATCCCCGCATAGATTGGGCACATCCCTTGCCCACATCGCCGTAACCACACACGCAAACGACCTTGCCAGCGACCATAACATCCGTCGCGCGCTTAATACCGTCGGCAAGCGATTCGCGGCAGCCATAGAGATTATCAAATTTCGATTTGGTCACCGAATCATTGACATTGATCGCGGGAAAAAGAAGCGTGCCGTCATCCCGCATCTGATACAGGCGGTGAACACCTGTTGTAGTCTCCTCTGACACGCCCTGAATATCCGCAGCCATACTGTGCCAAAAACGCGGATCGCGCTCGAGTTGCCGCCTCAGCACGGCATTGACAATCTCCAATTCGCGATTATCGGTTGGCTCATCGAGAATCGAAGGATCGTCTTCAGCCTGATACCCCCGGTGAACCAGCAACGTCGCATCTCCTCCATCATCGACAATAAGTGTCGGTCCACCCTCCACAAAATTGAGTGCTTGCAAAGTGCATTCCCAATATTCTTCCAGCGACTCGCCCTTCCACGCATAAACCGGCGTACCCGTTTCTGCAATAGCGGCGGCTGCGTGGTCCTGGGTAGAAAAAATATTGCACGACGCCCAGCGCACATCGGCCCCCAACACCCTGAGCGACTCGATCAACACAGCGGTCTGAATCGTCATGTGAAGCGAACCCATTATGCGGGCACCCTTCAGAGGTTTCTGATCTGCGTATTTTTCGCGCACAGCCATCAAACCGGGCATCTCTTGCTCGGCAATTGTGATCTCTTTTCGTCCAAAATCTGCCTGAGACATATCGGCGACTTTATAGGGCAGATGCGAATAATCGGGAATTTGAATATCAATCGCGCTATCGGGCAACACTACATCGGCCATATTTTATCCTTTCTCTCGGTTGGCACACGCGGACAAGGAACACCCCTATCTGATCTGACAAATTGAGATGGGCGTCTCAATGCCGCGAAAATTGATTTCTGTGGGTTGGGAAATATCAAAAACTTCATCGAGATTGTTCGACACAGATGTCGTTGCTGCAATTCCTTTGCGGACATTTGTTTCTGCCCATTCTCGAACAATAAACGCGATGTTGACCACTTCTCCCGTCACATCGGGATGAGCGTAATCGGGATGCCCCATTGCGCCCAAATAAATCTCACCACTGCTCAAACCAATGACCAGGTCTTCGCTGATGAGCCGCTGGGAAAATGCCGCTGCTTGAGCAGCGCGAAGCTGATGGTGAACACCGGAAAAAAAACACAAAAATGCGTCACCCATATATCTGAGCGGAACGCCATCGTGGCGCAAAACAGCTTCGGTCAGTTGAAACAAAATACCATTTGCCCATGCTGCAAACTCCCGCGCCTCCATTTGTAATGATTTTTGATATGCACCGACGACGGTAGAGGTAAAGATAGTAGCATCAAAAACATCTTGATTTTCGCCATGTGCATCCAAAAGCCAGTCCGTCGAAACGCCGAGCAATCTGGCAAGAGGTCCCAGAGTAGCAATGTCGGGACCGTTTTCACCCCTTTCCCACTTGGAAACGGCCTGTGGACTTACCTGCAGGGCATTGGCAACGTCGTTTTGCTTGAGGCCAAGGCGTTCCCGCTGAGCGCGAAGGCGTTGGCCCAGTTCAATGAGTAACATATTGGACTCTTTGTCCACGATAAGCGAACTGTTTACAAAATACTATGAGAGGACGGTGGTAACAATAAAGGTGTCGTTGAGTGCAATCGCTTTGTAGTTGAGGTCAGGTCCAATTTATGCACACTCACAAGTATTAAATGAATCATTTGTCATTTCGGTCTTTGCCTTATGAAAACAGTTTTGTATATTAGTTTATCACATAAAATATCCAAAGAACAACACAGGAGTAAAAAATGAACAAAATTACAATTCTTCTCGTGGGAATCCTAACAGCCGGGTGTCAGATGCCCTCGCTATTTGAAGGACAGACGGAAATAAAACAATACGGCCGCGTAGTGGCAAAAGGGCAATACGACAGCGGTGCCCGCACTGGGGTTTGGACATATTACGATGCCGCGGGCAACGTACACGGGCAGGGCACATACAAAAATGGCGTCATGCAAGACGGGCTTGAAATCACATTTTACAGCAACGGACAGAAAAAAACAGAAGGCAACTGGACAAATGGTGTAATAGACGGACACTGGATATCTTATTTTAGAAACGGTGTAAAAAAAGAAGAAGGTCTATACCTAAAAAATAAAAAAACGGGCGTCTGGCGAGAATACGACCCATCCTCCTTTTACACACTGGAAAAAGTGTTCGAAAATGGCAAACAAGTCGGCTGGCGAAAATTTGAACTGGCGCGCCAGGGCAATCCATTTTAAGCACGTATTAAATCGAATACTCGGGGCTGTGCAAACATCGCACAGCCCTATTTTTTTATTAAACCGGCATGCGACGGCCTGAATATTCGCGCCCAACACGTGCGATTTCTTCCCTGCCACCGGAAACCACGCGCACACCCTCGTCTATTTTTGCGGCAACCGTCTCGGGACTACCTCCCTCGAGAAAAGCAACGCCGTTTTCTGCACACGCGGCCTTCACGCGATCCCTCACCTCTTGCATTTCGGGAGAAAAAGGCGTTGGACGGTGCAAATACCCCATCGACATACTCAAATCGCCCGGACCCATTTCGGCAAACCCAATACCGGGCACCTTGAGAATCTGTTCGATATTGGATGCACCGCGCACATTCTCAATCTTGATGCCCAGCAACAGTTCGCCATCGGGATTTAGCGGATAGGGATCTGCCTTCTGAATATACTCATCGCGGCTAATCCCCCATATCGCTGTTGCAGACGATTCGGACCCCACGCCTCGCGTACCTGTACTGAGGCCGTGGCCAACACCGATTTTGTTGATGGGATAGCGACACGACTCGACAAAAGCGCGTATCGCATCGGGCGATTCCGCCTGACAGAGCAAAATGCCGTGTACACCGCGCGCGAGAATCTGCCGAAATTGCCAGGCATTGTAGCGCACAATATTTTCCGACGCGCCCTCCACAGGAGCTTCAACAATAACAGCGGGCGTCCTGTGCCCGCTATTTGTAGGTCCCCCGCTGACCAGACCGCGCATATAGTCGTCAAGCCCTCCCAGATTAAAAGCCCCGTGTTCCATACCCACATTGATATAATCCGCCCAGGTACTGGCGTCATTCTGTCCCTGTTCAAACGTAAGCACATGCCCTGTATGTGCCCCTGTATAATAGATCGGTTGATCTTCTGAAAGCAACTCAACTGCGCGATTGACCCGATTGCCCATTGGAGTCTCCTTTAGAAAGTAAATGTGTGATTATGCCCAGACTTCAGCATGAAATATCTATTGAAACAAATTTGCAAGTCTTTTCTGTAATGGTGAAATTTTTAAAAAACTGCGGTTGCTTTTGTGATGAAATGTTGTATATTATCCATAAGTAAGTAAATGGTTACTTAGCAAAATTCGTCTTAGCTGCTGATGGATGACACTGAGATTCGCGTCTCACTTCTTACTTCAACTTTTATCTTTTTGAGGTCTGTTTATGAAACTCTCGGAATACGCGATTAAAAAACCCATTACTGCTGTAATGGTAGCGCTCAGTCTCATAGTCATGGGATTCATTTCCCTATTCAGATTGCCCCTCGAATACGCACCCGACTTACAGTATCCCAGGATGTATGTGAGCTTTTCATATCCCTCGTCATCTCCCGAAGAAATCGAAAAGAAAATTACCAAGCCAATCGAAGAGATACTGGGCACGATTCCCGGCGTTGAATCACTCCGCGCGCGATCCTATGGCAGTCGGGGTTATGTGTACATCGAATTTGACTACGGTACCGACATGGATCTCAAATCTATTCAGGTTCGGGATCGCGTCGATCAAGTTCGGAACCAACTCCCTGAAGACCTCGAACGCATTGAGATGCGCAGATGGGACTCGTCTGATTGGGAAATTCTGGACTACAATATGGTCTGGCTGGGCGATAATCAATCCGAACTCGCCACAGTGTATAAAAATACGATCGTGCCGCGCTTGCAACGCATCCCCGGGGTGGGCAATGTCGAAATGGAAGGCGCCGATGAAAGAATACTCAGAGTCGATGTCGATAAAAATCGCATGCACGCCCATGGCCTGGACATTCGCACCCTCAACAGAACAATACGCTCCAACAACATCAACATTTCTGGCGGTTATGTCACTGAAGGCGACAAACGCCTCGCCGTTCGGGCAGTAGGCGAATTTGACGAAGTGGATCAAATACGCGATCTCACACTTCCCAATGGTCTGGAAATAAAAGATGTGGCAAAAGTGAGTTACGACTATCCGGAAAAGCGATATTTTGAACGCATGGACGGGCGCGATGTGGTCTCTATGGAAATTCGCAAAACCTCGACTGCCAATCTGGTAGAAACCTGCCGATTGGTCCGGGCAGAGTTAGAAGCTCTACAAGATGAAATTGGGCGCGACAAATTGCGATTGCACTTGCGCCGAGACCAATCAGAAGCCGTGGTAAGGGGCATCGCCAGTCTGGGGCAATCCGCCATGCTGGGAGGCATGCTCGCTATTGGCATCATTTTTATTTTTTTGCGAAACTTCCGCAGCACGCTCATTGTGGGATCCGCCATTCCCATTTCGGTATTGTGCGTTTTTATGATCATGTATCTAATGCGGCAAGTATTTGGCTCGACTATCACGCTGAACATGATCTCGATGATGGGTCTGATGGTCGCCATTGGAATGCTGGTCGATCCAGCGGTCGTGGCACTGGAAAATATTTATCGCAGGCGTTTTGATGTAGGCGATGGCACGAGAACCGCAGCGATTGAAGGCAGCCGCGAAATCGGCATACCCGTACTGGCGGCGGCACTGACGACAATATGCGTATTTGTACCCCTCATCTTTATTTCTGGCTCGTACAATACAATGTGGATGCGCGATTTTGCCATCACCGTATGTATTGCAGTCGTAGCGGCACTATGCGTGGCTTTAACACTCATACCGCTGGCCTGCTCCCGGGCATTTTCAAATGCGGGTACCCGAGTTGATCTCTTTTTAAAAATTGGATTGGGTACTTTGTTTGCCGCAGGCGCGGCGTATCTCATTTACCAGGAGGGCATTATCGAATCGGCCACCTGGCTCAAAGACAATACGCTGTGGATTTTGGGCGGGCTTTCAACCGTGCCAATATTGGCCTGGGTCGCGCTGGGCGTATTTGTCGCCACAATCGGCTATCTCTATTTCCGGTTTCGGCATCTCGGCCTCAAAGGCGTTTACACGCGCGTAATCAGCACCACGCTGCACTATCGCTGGACCACCGTTGTCGTTGCGACATTTATCCTCTTTGGCGGCATATACATCTTTACCAAAATTGAAGTACAGCGCTATCGTTACCAACCCGACCGAATGGTGGGCTATGTAGTGGAAATGCCGCGGACATACGATATTGACGACGCACTCGCGCTATTCAAACAGGTTGAAACCGTTATTCTCCCACACAAGGAAGAACTGGATATCGAAGCCATGAAAACGCGATATAGCACTCGGCGAGGCAATAGGATTTATCTGTACTTAAAACCCGTCGAAGAAAGCCCACTTAGCACAGACGATGTGAAAAAACGGGTAAGTGCTTTGCTGCCCAAAGACATCCCTGGCGTGCGTTTTAAGGCGGGCTTCCAGCGAGGTGGCAGCAGTGGCACGGGCGTCGGGGTAGAAATCAAAGGGCGAAATCCCGAAGTGCTGGCGATTTTAGCCGAAGATATCCGGCTGCGAATGGACGATATTGAGGGCATTCACGACGTGGAAACCAGCCTGGAAAGTGGCACAGAAGAAATCAGGGTCTCGGTGAGGAGAGAACGCGCGCAACAATACGGCCTTTCACCTCAGCAAATAGCTTCAACTGTTGCCACGGCATTGGGAGCACGCGGAAATAGCAAATTCAAAACGCCGGATGGAGAAATCGATATCGCGCTGCAACTGCGAGAAGAGGACCGCGCCACGCTGGACCAGCTCAAAACCCTCTCGTTTGAAAACAACCGGGGTACTATGATTGCATTTGCCAGCCTGGCCGATTTTGAATTAACCAAAGGTCCCCAATCCATCGAACGTCAGGATCGGATGTCAACAGTAACCGTGTTCGCAAATACGGAAGCATCGGAAGTCCAAGCGGTCGGTTATGAAATGCGCGACCGCATGGATGCCATCCCATTGCCCCAGGGGTATAGTTGGCAGATGGATCGACGATTCCGCTATATGGCTTCAGAAGAGGGCGAAACAAATTTCACCATGATCTTCGCTGCCTTGCTCATTTATCTGATCATGGCTTCCCTATTTGAATCTTATGTCCATCCATTTACCATCATGTTTTCTATCAGCTTCGCGTTTATAGGCGTCGCATTGGGACTTTACATATTCGGCATTGCGCTGGACAGCAATGCGACCTATGGGCTACTCATTTTATTTGGCATTGTGGTCAACAACGGCATTGTATTAATCGACCACATCAATCGCTATCGCAAGCAGGGGCTATATCGAAGAGATGCGATCTTGCGCGGCGGACAGGACCGCCTGCGTCCCATTTTGATGACCGCAACCACGACCATTCTGGGGCTTACGCCGCTGGTTATTCCGATGATTTACGGCAACGTCGAAGGCAATGCCAGGCGTTGGGGCCCAATTGGTCTGGTCATTATCTCTGGCCTCTCGATCTCTACTATCCTCACCCTCGTCATCCTGCCCACCATATATTCGCTCATGGATGACCTGTCGGGATATACAAAGCGGATTGTGGCCGTGGCAAAAAGAGCCTGAACGCTTCAACATTAAAAAAAGCGCTGTGCAGGTCATTCTGCACAGCGCTTTGTCATGTACGTAAAACAGACAGCCTACTCTCCAAGTGAAATATCGACGGAAGGACGCAACGCAGCACAGGTCTTGAGCACGGGGTGGATGGGATGTGCGAGAAAGGCTTCGAAGACCTTTCTATCGAGATCTTCCCCCGTATCAATGGCGACAAAAGCTTGCTGCGTGAGCAAATAGTCGAAGCGGGGTGCCCATTTGCGCGCACCCAAACGCGCGGTTGTCGAGCAATTATCGATCATATAGGCCACGCCGCGATAGTGCATATAGGGATTGAGAGAATCCACGCTTTCGATAACAGATTCATTGGCAATCTCGGACCAGGCGTGACCCTTTTCAGATAGAATATCGCATTGCGCCACCATAACCGCGCAATAAACACCTGCGGTGAATGGATTGACGGGAATATTTTCTTCAACGCGCCTGGCACGCACGCTTTTGCCCACCTCCCACATGCGCGTACCGTCAATCTTCCCCATGGGATAACGCTCAAAGCGTTTATTTGCCGCAATCACACTGCGGATCTCATCGCCGCTTTCAACATCGTCATAGATCTCGAGCAAAACTTCAGTCGCCGGGTGATAAGATGCACAATAGGCTTTTTCAAATTCAGCCTTGCCCACATCGTCAAAGCCCTCATATACCGCGAGAATACCCTGTTTAGAAATAATTTTTGAAATAGGGCCAGTGATAGATTCACACGATTCGTCAAAAGCGTTTTCCTCGCTCATCTCCTGAAATGTGTAACGGCGGTAAAGACATTCCACCACGCCGTGTACAGCGCCGAGAAGGATGCCGCGCTCACCATAGATATCAGAGAGATATTCCTGTTCCAATGTGGTCTGAAACGTAAAAGGCGCGCCGAGTGCAATAGACCATCCAAGAGCAATATCGGTGGCATTGCCATCGATATCCTGCACCACGGCAAACGAGGCATTGATGCCCGCACCGTTGACTTCTTTGCCCTGTTCGTACAGACGGCGCACAGAAGGCCCCATGCCTTTTGGACAAACTGCGATCACATTCACATTGTCGGGGAATTTGGCCCCCACGGTCTTCAGGTGACCGAGCAAAAATCCATGCGACAAGCCGAGCGTAGCGCCGGGTTTGAGGCGGTCAAAAATAGCCTGATGATTCTCTGCCTGCGCTGCATCGGCGATGAGCAAAAGCACCAGATCCGATTCGCCAATAACCTGATACATTTCCCCCAAAGTCCCATTGGCTTCGGTAAAACCGGCGGCTTCTGCGTCTTCAACTGAGGACGAACCGGGCCGCAACCCCACTTTGACCTTGACCCCCGTGCCTTCCAGAGACTCACGCAAATTTTGTGCCTGAGCAGGCCCCTGCGATCCCCAACCGATCACACCGATCTGGTCAATATCTTTGAGGGCCTCCGGCAATTTGTGGAAAAGATCGCGCCCGCCACGCACAATCTGTTCTCGCGTACCAGCGAGGTCAATCGTCTCGGTTTCAAAAACATTGCTGGAAAAATCCAAACTCATGGAAAAACTCCTTAATGATAAGTATTAATAGTTTGCCGATTGCAAAAAGCAAAGTATAAACTATATTTAAAAAAGAAAAGACTTCTATTAAAAGCAACTAAATTCACTAAACCGGTCATCTCTATGGCAGAAACATTCGATACAGCAATACTCAACCGTGCAACAGATATCGCCAAAGGACTTTATCCACATCAAGTAGAGGGCATCGCGTTTTTGATGGGGCGGCGGCGATCGATCTTAGCCGATGACATGGGACTGGGCAAAACGCGGCAGTCCGTGATTGCCATGTCACAAACCGAACCCAAAGGACCGTATCTGGTGATTTGTCCGGCAACAGTAAAACGCAATTGGGCGAGAGAAATTGCGGTTGTTCTACCGCGTGTACAGACATGGATTATTGGACCGGACGATCCACCCGGGTCGGGGTTTAAAGGCTGGGCGATTGTCAATTACGATATCCTGGGCAAGCACATCAATACATTATGCGCGCTGGACTGGAAAGGCGTTGTCTTTGACGAGGCGCATTATTTGAAAAACCACCGCAGTCAGCGGCACAAATTTTCCATGCAACTGGTAAAGCAATTACCCGAAGAAACAGTGGTGCATATCTTGACAGGCACCCCCCTGACGAGTCGGCCAAGAGATCTATTCCCATTGCTACAACTTGCTCGACACGCTCTGGGACGCAGCTTTATGGGGTTTGCAAAACGGTATTGCGATGCGCATAAGGGGGAATATGGCTGGATAACAGATGGCGCGAGTAATATCGAAGAATTAACCGTACATTTGCACGGAATAATGCTGCGGCGGACAAAGAATCAGGTCCTGGATTTGCCACCCAAAATACGGACGTGGTTAGATGTGGATGTATCGAGTCGGGTCGCACATCGAATGAGCACAGCCGTTCTGGATCTCCTGCGGAAATATTCTCGACGAGGAGTGCGAGAGACTTTAGAAGAATCCCCTTCATCTGAAGAACGGGGGCAGGCGCTGGGACAGTTGACAAGAGCAAGGCTTCGCCTGGCGACATCCAAAGTGCGAACGACATTGCCCTTTGTAGAAAATGTGGTGGATCAAGGAGAAAAAGCGATAGTATTTTCGTGCTTCTTGCGCCCACTGGAAATTTTAAAAACAAAATTTGGCGACCAGGCCGTGGTCATTACAGGTGAAGTGCCGGTAGCACAACGGCAAGAAAGGGCGGATCGGTTTCAGGAAGACGATGACGTGCGATTATTACTGGCAAATATCACAGCAGGCGGCGTGGGGCTAAACCTGACAGCAGCTCGCCAGGTCATTTTTAACGACCTGGACTGGGTACCGGTTAATCACTGGCAAGCCGAAGACCGGGCTTATCGCATTGGTCAGACCGGTACGGTAAATGTGACGTAC
The DNA here is from genome assembly GCA_965205975.1 of Candidatus Latescibacterota bacterium. Taxonomy (GTDB): domain Bacteria; phylum Latescibacterota; class UBA2968; order UBA2968; family UBA2968; genus VXRD01. The sequence goes on along the minus strand of OZ242195.1, from coordinate 179,603 downwards.
ATGGTTGGACGCGATACAGTTGATACATTTGTGCGCACAGTATTGGAAACAAAAGCGAATTTGATCGATCAGATGGTGGAAGGCAGCGCGCTACCCGAAGATTTCCATCGTGACGTGATGGGTGAAATGCGACGCATTATGGATGTATTGCAACCCGGAGTAGATGCTTTATCTGCAAATATGGACGGGACGAAAATGGGCGATGTATTGCGCGAGGCAAGCGCGGCCTTTCGGGAAACGCACGCAGAGGCATTTGGCACAGGTAAACCAGTTGAACGACAACAACCATCTCAAGAAGCTATTGAGATTTTGGCACGAGTATTGAGTGGACCCAAAATTGCAAAGTATCGCGCGGAAAGTTCGTCACGACCGGGGGCTTTTTACGAATTAGAAGTAGATGGAAACGACGTGTCCTGTGCCTGCCGCGGATTTCAATACAGAGGAAATTGTCAGCACTCACGCGCATTGAAGGCCGCACTTGTGAAAGGAGAAGATTTGCCCAAAGGATTCCGCGAGGTAAATTCTTAAACACAAAACAATTCAGGCATTTCTCTCTTCGCGTAAAGCATCTATCAGACGATCTACATGGTCAAAGCCATTGCAAATATGGGTAGAAACGCGGATCCAGTAAACATCATCGCTCTTTGCAGTCGGCACAGTGATCCGGTATCGCTCATAAAGATCCAGATCGTCGAATCCAGAAAGATGGAAAGCCGAGATCGATCCGGATAGAGCTGGCACGGAAGGCGTGAGCTGTTTTGCCCAGCCAGTTGCAGCCAAACGACCTCGCAGGTACGCCGCCAGTTGTTGCCCCCGTTCTCGAATCCGATCTTTGCCAACCGCCTCTTGAAATTCAACCGCTGCCCCTACAGCCGCAAAACACGCCTGATCTCGGGTGCCCCAGTTCTCAATCCCCCACATAAACGGACGGTCATTGATACGCAGAATGCCGTCTGCCCCTCTCTTCGCGCCTTCTTGGCTATATCCCCAACTCACAACGACGTGATTGAGTCGCTCTTGCATTGAAGATGATGCATAAAGCAAACCAGTGCCTTTGGGTGCACAGAGCCATTTGTGACAGTTGCCGCCGTAAAAATCGCAACCGAGGTCCTGCAGATCCAGCGGGATCATCCCCGGGGCATGCGCGCCATCTACTGCAATTAGCGCACCGCGGTCGTGTACCAGTCGGGTCAGCGCTTTAATCGGAGTGATCAAACCAGTACGAGTGGTAATATGGCTGCAAAAAACCAGCCTTGTACGATCTGTAAATTCAGCCTCAAAAGCGTTCAGAATATCTTCGGGATGTTCGGGAGGAATGGGAATTTCGGCACGCTTGACCACCACGCCATAGCGGCGTTCAGCCAGATGCAGACAGTTGTCAATCGCGCCGTATTCCTGATTTGAAGCCAGAATTTCATCGCCTGGCCGCCAATCCAGACCATGCACAACCATGTTGATAGCCATAGTGACATTGGTGGCAAAAGCAATATCCTCTGCCGGCGCATTGACAAACGCTGCCAGGTGGGCACGAGAGTTATCTACAACGCTGTTGTATTCCGCCCGATGTCGCGTAGGATTGCGTTCAACATCCTCCAATATTTCCAGCATCTTCTCAAACACGGGCCTGGGCTGCGAACCAAAAGAGCCAGTATTGAGATAAACTTCATCTGGCGCAATCATGTACTGCTTGCGAATCGACTGCCAGTAAGCCTCCTCCTCTACTGAAGTCTGCCAGGCAGTGCAGATAGGAGTCACAGATACCTCCAAATTTACGCCGTAGATCGCGCTTTGTACCAGGCCAGAACGGCGAGAATGAGGGGAACGCAGCCAAAAAGAATCATGAGAATGCCATTGATCTGGTAAATACTGGGATCGTATTTGAGATAGCGAACGCCAACAAAAATAATTGAACACCAGAGGGTTACGGCGTAAAAGAGAAAGTTAAAGCGAATATATTTCAAAATGAGGAAAGCCATAAGTATCCAATATGGAATGCTTTTAGCGAGAAGAATACCTGCGTGGTAAAAGTCTTTCGCTGGAGAGACCACAGATTGAAAGATAAGCACGAGCACTACGCCGAGAATCAGCAGATTTATCTTGCCTATCACACGCCACCAGACAAACAGAATACCCAGAATGGCAAAGGGAGCTATGAGCATACTGCCAACTTCATCAATGAGTTCGCCAAATGCGGGGAAATAGCTGTTGATTTCGGGAGGCGCACCACCACCCGCACCGAGGTAGTCGCCGAGATAGGTGAGGGTGACATAAGACGAAAAAATACTGTTACCTCTGGTAATCCCAAAATAGCAGATAGCGAGAAAGACAATCTGCCACCAGAGTGCTGTGCTATTTATCTTCAAACGAAGCACATCGATCCAATCGGAAATTTGCATCTCTTGGGGGCGTTCGCGGCGATACATCGTATCGCCAAATGCACATAATAAAAAAGCCATAATCGCAGCAATAACAAGATCTATGACGAGACCAATGAGTTCACCGCCGAGAAAGGTACTCATCGCTTCACTGGTATTATAACCTCTATAGAACACAGGTAGATTATTGAGTCTTTCGAAGAAAAAACACAGACCAGCCAGAATGCCAACACGAATGGGCAATTGCCAGTTGACATGTCCATCGCGATAAGCGCGCAAAAAGAAAATAATGGCGAGCACAGCGGTGGCAAGAACTGCGATTGTCGAGACAGTAGAAACAATCGTACTTTTGGCCGTGCGTTCTCGCAATTTGCGCAAAAACTCTTCGGGTGCTTTGTAGGCTTTATATGCATGCCCAATCTGATCGCCCTGCACAGAGGCGATAATACGAAATTCTCCTTCTTCAACTTTGATATCTGTACGCTCCCACACAAAGCTATGGTCCATTCGGTTTTCGCGCTTTTGCGAGCGGGCTTCAAGGCGTTTGTAAAGTGCGGGATCTGTCACATCGCGCTGTAAGTATTCGGACAGAAAAGCCCCGGCGATCTTTTGCGCTTCTTCCGTACTGAGTTCTGCGCCCTCCCGACTTTCGGGAACATAATGCGATATGCGGCAAAAATCGCCATTGCCATCAATACTGATGGTGATTTCTTCCTTTTCCAGAGGTTTGAACCATCGCACCCTCCAGCGCCAGGAGGCTGTGTGCTCGGCAGCGAGCGTATCTGCACGCGCCAGATCGACATTTCGGATGAGATGTGTAAAATGGCCGGATCTAAAACTGCTGGAAAACGATGTGGTGCGTTGATAGCCTTCGAGATCGAGTCCGAGTTGACGCCGGATATCCTCTGCCTTCTCAATCGCCTCGGCTCGCGTGATAATGGACTCGCGGGCGTATTTGGCAAATCCCGGAAGGTCGGACATGAAATACACGGACCAACCGATCAGACCCAGAACGCCAAAAACGACGAGACCACTCTTGGGAATGAGATAATCCGAAGGGGTTTTGCGTTCGACCTCGGGTTCAGAGGGTGGTTCGGATTCGGGCATTGCTGTTTCAGGTGCTGTATCCTCTGGCAGCTCAGGGGGAGCCACCTCTTCAGGCCCCTCTACCTCTTTATACCGCCCTGTGATCACACCAAAAATAGCGGGAATGGCCGGAATAAAAATAATCGCGACCGCCAGAATGCCCGAGACCTTGAAGTAGAGACTATCGGACTGCACCATCGGGTAAATGCCGAGAAAGCAATTGTACACATAATGCGAAATAATGGTTGCCCAAACACCGTAGCGCAAAAACACAATACCAAATATGACCCCTACTACGGTGAGTTCAAGACCGCGAATATAAATAGGCTCCTGCGGATAATTCGCATGCAAAAAAGCCCATATAATCGCGGGGATGAGAACGGCCAACCAGGTGCTTTTTAAATACCGGATGAGCAGGGAAATGGCGAGCAGGCGAAAGAAAAACTCTTCCATAGTTGCGGCGAGGAGACCGATAAGCAAAGGATAGATCCACGGCAAGTATGTGCTATACGTATTGCTGTACTGTGTCATCGCCGCGGGAGACCAGACCCCCAGATAGTCATTGCCCAAAATATAAAAGATGGTGACATATCCCAGGTGTGCAAATGCAAGTCCGTAACCGATGAGGGTAATGCGCGCAAAATTCGCCGATCGCCAGCCGCGCAGAGACAGTCGCGCGAGTGGATTTTTCCAGCCTTCTACATCCTGAGCGGCAGCCCCCCCGGCTGCGCCGGACAGCGCGATAATAATCCCGCTGAGCACGGCACTCAACAGACCGCCGAAGATAAAGGTAAGAATAAAGGAAACAAATGACTGCGTGGTATCGTAACCGAAGCGCGTAAGCGGGTAGCCATTGATGACACCGAGGAAACTGGTGGCGGCTACGAGAATGCCTACGGCGAGAGCAGCGCGCCATATCAATGTGTGCTGGCGATATTTTCGCACGAGCACGACAACCATTGCAATGCCCAGTGCGAAAAAGAAAATCGAAGCAATATTTGTAAGTAAGCCCGCACGCGAGCGAATTTCTCGATAATTGCGCGAAAATGTTTCGGGCACTTTGAGGTATTCGGCAAAATAGCCTGCTTTATCACCCTTAACCGTAACGCTCAAACGGTAGTGCCCATCATCGCCCAAGACAAAATCTTTTTTTCGATAAGTAAAGGTGTGATCCATCCGATTGGGACGCTCAATACTCGACGCTTCGATGGATTCGTAATCATCGAGTTGAAAGCCCTGCACATCGGTCAAAAAAACCTCCGCAATAACACGGGCATCTTCTTCTGAAAGACTCGCGCCTTCGTCAGATTCGAGAATGCTGTGCGTAAACCCTACAATTCTTCCGCCGGGATCAATACGCACGCGGAGTTCTTCTTTTTGAAGCGGCTTAAACCAGCGGATGTTCCAGTACCATACCGAGACCCATTCGCGCACGAGGCGGTTGGCTTCCTCAAGGCCCAGGGTGCGTTCGAGAAAGACCTGGGGCAGACTGGAGTAAGAGAAAACCTGAGCACTTTCATAATCTGTGAGATCGTAACCCAGGCGGTGAAGATACGCCTCGGCAGCCTGATGTGCTTGTTCGCGATCCACGCGAAAATTGAGCGAGGCAACGGGCTGCGCGCGGTCAAAAAACTGGATATAACAGGTGAGACCGAGCGCACCTGCGATCAGGAAGCAAACAACCCATACAGCATCGCGTCGAGTCATAAAATTCTCCTTTGAGAGTTTTGGCGCAAAATCGTCTTAACATAATAAGATACTGATATTACGCAATTCTCAAGTAAGGTGCACACAAATAGTGAATTGTTATGCTGAAAGATAGTTAGTTTGAGGCTTGTCCGTTGATTACTCTGTGATTTGTTAAATTTGCTTGACACTGCAAAGACACCTTGTTAAATTTTCGGTCCTTCATGGAATTTTGAAGATTGTTTTACACATTGGGGTAGTAGCTCAGTCTGGTTAGAGTACCGGCCTGTCACGCCGGTGGTCGCGGGTTCGAGCCCCGTCTACCCCGCCATTTTGCCAAAAAGCTCGACGCATACAATGTGTCGAGCTTTTTGGCGTGTACTGTTTGGGAGGAAAAGTTAAAAATTATGTCCGTTGATAGATTGTACAACAGAATCAAAAACTCGACGCCATTTAAGGACCTATCGCAAAAACTGGAATCGGGAGAGCGGGTCGTAACCATGCGCGGAGGATCCGGATCGCTATCGGCATTTGCCATCGCGTGGATTGAAGAAACCGTACCTGGCCCGGTAGTCGTCATAAGTGCAGATGAGGACCGCGCCGAGGCATTGCGCAATGATTTGGAACGGCTATTAGACGAAGAACATGTGGGCTACTTTCCGAGTTGGGATGTAGCTCATTTTGACGGGCGTTCTCCGCATCTCGATGTGGTGGGATTGCGAATGGAGGCGCTGGATCAGTTGCACCGAAAAGCCGGTGGCATTGTGGTCACATCCATCGAAGCCCTGATGGGACACACCTTACCTCCAGACCTCTTTGACTTGAGTGTAAAAACGCTTCGTCTGGAGCAGGAAGTTTCCCCTTTAGATCTCGCGGACCATCTGGTGGAAATCGGATACGAACGGGTAACAACTGTAGAAGGTGTGGGGCAATTCGGGATGCGCGGCGGCATCCTGGATATTTGTTCATTTGGCAATGCACACCCGGTCAGGCTGGAATTTTGGGGCGATGAAATCTCGTCTATCCGGGCATTTGATTTGAGCACCCAGCGGTCTATCGCGCAATTGGAAGAAACGCGAATTTTGCCATGTCGGGAAAGCGTACTCCCGCTGACAATGGCAGATATTTATTTGGAAAATCTGGAAATAGCAGAACGGGAGCTATGCATTGAGTTGCCCGAGGTGCGAAACTTATTGGAGCGCGAAGGCATTTTTGAAGGACAGGAACATTACCTGAGTGTGTTATACGGCGAGAGAACGGGCCTGTTGGATTACGTGCCCGAAGGATCCTGGCTCGTCCTCGATGACCCGGATGGCATCGCTACTGCCGCAGATAACGCATGGCGCGCATGTGAGCAAATCGCGCAGCGACAAAAAAAACGGCGGGCGGAAACAGAACCCCTGCCAGCGCGGTGCGTACTCCGACAACCGGAAATCATGCTTCGGCAACTGGAACACATGCCCCGGGTCTTGAACCGCGCACTGGGAGGAATATCTGAAGAAGTGGTAGAATTAGGTGGGCAGAGTGGGCGACACTACGAAGGCTATGTACAGCTATTAAAAGAAGATTTGCGAAAGTACTGGTTGGACGCTTATGAAGTGGTCATTCTTTGTGAAAGTGATGGGCAAAAAGCGCGATTGGAAGAAATTCTGGAAGAAAGTGCCGATATCGTCTCCCTGTATGTGGGCACACTACAATCCGGATTTACATACCGTCTCGGCAAAGTCTTTTTGATCAATGACCACGAAATTTACAGCCGCGTACATCGCAGACGACGGTATCGCCGCTTTCAAGATGCACAGCCCATCAAGACAGTGTCCGCTCTTCAGCGCGGCGATTTTGTCGTGCATGTAGATCATGGAATCGGTCGATTTGAAGGCGTGGAGCGAATTGAAATAGGCCGCATAGCCAACGATTGTCTGACCGTTGGATATCGGGATGGAGATCGGGTTTTTGTGCCGGTAGATCAGATGAATCAGGTGCAAAAATATTCCGGACAAGATGGCGCAGTACCCGTATTGAGCAAATTGGGTACAGTAGCATGGGAGAGACTAAAGGAAAAGACGCGCAAAGCGATATTCAAAATGGCAGCAGAACTCGTGTCATTATACGCCGAACGCAAAGCGCAACCGGGCACGGCATTTTCACCTGATGGATCAGAAATGAACGCATTGGAAGCCTCGTTCCCCTATCGCGAAACCCGAGATCAACAAGAAGCGATTGACGCCGTGCGAAAAGATATGGAAACACAGTCCGCCATGGACCGGTTGATCTGTGGCGATGTGGGATATGGCAAAACAGAAGTGGCGATTCGCGGGGCGTTTAAGGCGATCTTAGATGGCAAACAAGTAGCAGTACTCGCCCCCACAACCATTTTGGCGCAGCAACATTATCGCACATTCTGCGAACGGTTTTCCGAATTTCCCATCCATGTAGCGGTATTGAGCCGCTTCCGTACGCGGGCCGAACAAGTGCGAACTCTTGAGGCGATGAAGAAAGGTACCGTAGATATTGTAGTAGGTACGCATCGGTTATTGTCAAAAGATGTCAACTTCAAATCCCTCGGCCTTCTGGTCATAGACGAAGAACACCGCTTTGGGGTGCGGCACAAAGAGCGATTAAAAGAAATGCGGCGTCTGGTGGATGTATTGACGCTCACCGCCACGCCAATTCCGCGCACCCTGCACATGTCGCTGATGGGCGCACGCGATATGTCGGTCATACAAACCCCGCCCAAAGACCGATTGCCAATTCAGACTGAAGTGCTGGCCTTTGAAGAAGACCGCATAGCCGAAGCGATCTTACGGGAAGTAGATCGCAATGGACAGGTTTATTTTGTACACAATCGGGTCCAGTCCATGCACGCGATGATGGGTTTTCTTACTCGCCTATTGCCACAGGTGCGTTTTGGTATGGGACACGGCCAGATGCCCGAACGGCAACTCGAAAAAGTGATGATGGACTTTTTCGAGCACAAATACGATGTTCTGGTCTCCACCATGATCGTGGAATCCGGACTGGACATTCCCAACGCGAACACGCTAATCGTAAATCGGGCAGATCGCCTCGGATTGGCGCAGTTGTATCAATTGCGCGGCCGGGTGGGACGATCGAATAAGCGGGCGTATGCGTATTTATTTGTACCGTCGTGGCAAGCACTCAGAAAACCAGCGGTAAGGCGATTGCGGGCCATCGAAGAATTTTCGGATTTGGGATCGGGTTTCCACATTTCAATGCGGGATATGGAAATTCGGGGCACGGGCAACTTGCTTGGATCACAGCAACACGGACATATCGCAGCCGTGGGATTTGATTTATACACGCGATTGCTGGACGAAGCCGTGCGGCAAATTAAGGGCGATGAGACCGAACCCGCGATTGAGCCAGATGTACAGATATCCGTTTCGGCGTATATTCCGGACGACTATATTCCGGATACAGATCAAAAAATGCAGTTTTATCAGCGATTGGGCCAGATACGGCAAACTGTGGAAGTCCTGGCAATAGAGGAAGAACTCGCGGACCGCTTTGGACCTTTGCCCGATCCCACAGCTGCATTATTAGACATCTTACAGGTCAAAATCTTGGCACGCCAACTCAGGTTGTCGCAGTTGCAAATTGGACAGATCATGACAATGACCCTGTCGCCAGACAAACCGCTGATGCGAACGGATATTGAACGGATGGTGACACAATCACCACTTCCCCTGGAATTTGCCCTGGGAGATCCGCCAAAAATCGAAGTCGCGCTAATGGGCAAGGGACCACAATCGCGGTTAGAATCGGCTAAAAATGTGTTGCAGAGCCTAATTTGAAGGCGTATATTCGATTAGTCGGAACCTTTTTTATTGTCAATAGTTTAGAGCCACATGCGGGGATATGACCGCGATGGGGGATCGCGTTTTGAAACGAGCGCGGTGTTTGAAAATCAGCTTAATAATCTGCCTGATTGGCATATGGGGTTGTGAGAGGCCACAAAAAACTTCCGTCGTGGCACAAGTGGGAAATCGCTATCTGACCATAGAAGCATTGGAGAAGCGTATTCCCGCCCCGTTTGCAGGCACACTTTCGCCTAAAGAAAAACAAAGATTGGTCGAAAATTGGATTGAGGAAGAACTCCTCCACCAAGAAGCCCTGCGACAAAAACTCGACCGGGATTCCGAACTATCGGATCGCATTGATCGCGCTGTTAGACAACTGTTGGCAAACGAATTAATGACCCGCACATACGCACGCGACGCCGAAATCTCAGAGGATAAAATTCTCGCCTATTACGAAGAACATCGAGCAGATTTTGAACGCAATCAACTCGAACTCAGAGCGCGGCATCTCGTTGTGGCAGATAGGAATGCAATGAATCGGGCGTGGGACCGGCTGCAAAAGGGTGAGTTTTTTGAACAGGTGGCACGCGAAGTTTCTATTGATCAGTCGGCCGTAAATGGCGGCGATCTGGGATATTTTACCGAAGATATGGTCACCACCTCTTTCTGGGAGGCCTGTCGGGAAGCCAAACTGGGGCACCGGATACGCATACGCACTGAATTGGGCTACCATATCATTGAGGTAATGGATCGGGACAACGAGGGTTCAATACGCGATTTGGTCGATGTGCGCAACGAGATTCAGCAACGCATCCTGACCGAACGACGACGCGAGCAACGCGCCAAATTGCTGACCGAACTCAAAGAGCGGATTGAATGGTCAGTGGATTGGAAGCAATTGAATAGAGCACAGTGAGAACTGGGCTTCTCACGTCTCACCAATTTCGAGGAATTTATCGATATGAAAACGCTATTGATCAACGTGCTAATTGGGTTATTCCTGCTCGCGGGCACAGCGCGTGCAGAGCCTGTCTTATTGGATAAAATTATAGCAGTGGTAGATGACAAAATTGTGTTGCGATCCGATGTGGAAAACAAGCTACGCCTGGAATTGGTCACTCGAAGAATTGATGTGAGAACCGTGCCACAGGCAGAGCTTGAGAATATGTTTAATAAGATTCTGGAAAATGAAATTCAACGCAACTTATTACTGGTCCGAGCGCGAGAAGACAGCATTGAGGTAGATGACGAGCGCGTGGAAGAGACGGTGCGCGCGCAGATTCGCTACGTTAAGGAACAGTTTGGCGCGGCGACATTTGCCGAAGAACTAAAAAAGGAGGGATTGACCGAGCGACAGATGCGAGATCAATACAGGGAGCAAATCCGCAATCAGTATTTAGAAGACAGTATGCGTCAAATGCTGGTGCAACAGGTCAGTGTGTCGCCCCGGGACATGAAGGAATTTCAAGAAAAATACCGCCGCGGTGAATCAGTTTTTATTTCGTTAAGTCATATTTTTATTGAACCTGCTGCATCGACAGAACAGCAGGACAAAATTCGCCCCCAGGCAGAAGCGGTTTTGGAACGCATTCGGGCAGGTGAAGATTTTGCAGCGCTGGCAAAAGAATACTCACAAGATCCTGGCAGCGCGTCTCAAGGCGGGGATTTGGGCTTTTTTGGACGCGGTACCATGGTGCCTGCATTTGAAGACGTTGCCTTTAGTCTCAAAGTCGGCGAAGTGAGCGACCTCGTACAATCGCAGTTTGGCTTTCACATTATTCTCGTCGAGGAAATTTCGGGCGATCAGGTGCGGGCGCGTCATATTTTGTTTTTATTACAAAAAGACGAAAAAGTCGCTCAGCAAAAGGCAATGGCATTGTATCAACAGATTCAAGACGGGGCGGACTTTGCCGAACTTGCGCGCGAGCATTCCGACTTTGAAGAAACAGCATCGCGCGGCGGATTTTGGCAGAATATTCCCAGGTCTGATCTCCCATCCCAATTTGCAGATGTGGTGCGGGCACTCAAGCCGGGCGATGTGAGTTTACCCGTAAAAATGGAAGGCGGCTGGAATCTGTTCCGGATCAATGACGAGGCCACTGCATTAGAGGAAATTGCCAGACTGGAACGCTTGCAGGAATTATTCCGTGAGAAACTGGCAGAAACGCGGGCGAAATTATATGTGGATGTACGGTTGGAATAGGATAGTATGAGATTAGATATCTATCTAAATACATGTTGTCTGGTGCGACGGCGTTCAGAAGCCAAACGAGCGTGTGACAATGGGATTGTGACAGTAGATGGGCAAGAAGCCAAAGCGAGTCGCGTTTTGCGCGCAGGGCAAAGGGTGAGCATTGCGTTTTCCGATCGTCTGTTGGAATTTGAAGTATTGGCGATTCCACGAGGTAATGTATCGCGGAAACGAGCACCTGAATATTATCGCATTATTCGAGATGAAGCACAGGCACCAGAGTTTTTTTAAAACGCGATCCCGCCAGAACAAAAAAAATAGAAAGGCAAAGGCCGGCACGGGCTGGCCGTTTTTCATTTTATGCAAAACTTCGAAACTGAGGCAACCCCGTATAGCCGCTTGGCGACCATTTACGATTATGTAATGCGACATGTGGATTACGTGCATTGGGCGCATTATGTCTCATCACTGCTCGTGCGACACAAAGTGAAACCCAACCGCGTATTGGACCTGGCCTGCGGCACGGGCAGTCTGGCAATTGAGTTATACCGTCAGAAATTCGATGTAATGGGTGCAGATGGTTGCCGAGAAATGCTGGATGTGGCTATAGAAAAGGCGCGTAAGTTGCACTATCCCATTCCATTTTACCATCGCAATTTGCTCGATTTAGACGATTTGCCCCCGTGTGATGCGGTGTTGTGTTTGTACGATAGCATCAACTATTTGATGTCACCTGAAATGATCGCGCGTGCTCTGAATGAAGTGCATCGCATTGTAAATCCCAACGGGGTTTTTGTGGTCGATATCTGTACAGAGAGCAATTCGAGGCAATACTTCTGCAATATGGAGTCAGAAGATTCGGGAGATGGATTTTCATATCGGCGGCACAGTTATTACGAAGAGGGTGTACAATACAACAAATTTGATATTCATTTTGAAGACACGGATGAAGTGGTCAAAGAAGTACATCAACAGCGGATCTATTCTTTGGCAGCGATTGAAGAGATTGTCGATAAATCGCCTTTTGAAAGGGTAGGAGCTTACGGGGGATTTGGATATGCACCGCCGACAAGATTTTCGGATCGGGTGCATTTTGTTCTAAAAAAATAGTTTAAGAAATGGATATTGGAACTGCTGATGCAGTTGTACATCATGCCAGTGATTAAATTACAAAACGTGCGGGTCGAGCAGCGAGGTCAGCCGATATTGATCAATGCCAACTTAGAGATCAATCAGGGCGAATTCGTCTATCTGACTGGACACACAGAGGCGGAAAAACGCGCGCTATTCGGGCTGATTATATTTGAGGAATTACCCAGTTCGGGCGTGGTATCTGTGGGAAAATACGACTCGCAGCAAATTCGAAAAATAGATATCCCGCAGTTGCGAAGGCAAGTAGGCGTAGTATTTCAAGACTTCAAATTATTGCACCATCGCACCGTATCTGAAAATGTGGCCTTAGCGCTTGAAGTAAAAGGCGTTTCGCGGCGCAGGATCAAGCGCAAAACTCAGGCGATATTATCAGATGTGGATTTGCTTTACAAACGCAATGCGTATCCAGATGAGTTGTCGGCTTATGAACGGCTGCGGGTAGCAATAGCGCGGGCACTGGTGAATGATCCCCTTATCTTGTTGGCAGATGAACCAACCGCCAATTTGGATTCCGAAGCGACAGAACAGGTGATGGCTATTTTTCAAAAAATGAATGTACGCGGAATAGCTGTGATCATAGCGACACATAATACAGCGATAGAAGACCGATATTCGCGGCGAATATTGCAATTGGAAAATGAGGTCATTGAACAGATTGCAAATTGAACAAATGGAAAAGTGAAATGAATCTAGTATTGCGCGAGGCATTGCAAGGGATCAGGCGCACGGGAATCGCAGGTGTGATTTCAGTGGTGACCATTGGAGCCTCACTGCTGGTATTGGGATTCTTTTGGCAGGTGATCGAGAGTGGAAACGCTCTGGCTAACCGATTGCGCACGCGGGTGGAGATAGACATTTACCTGAAAGATGGCGTTTCATCTCAGCGAATACTCGCGTTGCGGCGCAGGTTAGAAGCGAGACCCGAGGTAGGCGGGATTGTGTATATGGATCAGGAAGCGGCTGCCAAAGAATTTCGGTCACTATTTGGTTTGGGTACGGTCGATGCGCTTTCGAGCAACCCATTGCCCGCTTCGCTTAGAGTACGCATTTCTCCCGGCGAGAATATGCCGCGCCGCGCTCGAGCCGTTGCAAGATATGTAGCCAGCCATAGTGCTGTAGAAGGTGTAAACGTAGGTGAAGTTTGGGTGGATTCTTTAGAGCATTTTATTGAAGTAACCACCGGAATTGGGCTCGCACTTGGGTGTATGCTGTGTTTTGCGTGTGTATTTGCAGTGAGCCATGCAACCAAGTTGATGGTGCTGGCGCAGCGCGATGCCCTTGAGATTATGCGGTTGGTCGGCGCGACAAATACGACTGTGTGGATGATCTTTGGAGTTGGGGGGGCACTATTGGGCTTTGTCGGTGGATTTTTGGCACCTCTGATGATGGCTTATATATCACCCTCGTGGGCTGTTCGCGTACCGGACTTGACGGTCACACCAACGATTGAACTGGCATTCGGTCTGGTGGTATTGGGCACCGTGCTCGGCGCGATAGGTAGTTGGGCATCTCTGAACCGCCTGTTAAGAGAAATCGCGTAGGGCAGTGCCTGTCCATTGAGGTATGGCGTGCAAAAATATATATTGTGTATAATAACTTTTCTACTCGCATTATCTCCCAATGGAAGCGCGCAGACTATAACAGCGCTGGAAGCGCGTCTGAAAGCTGAGCAAGCTGCGATGGACAGCTTAAAAGCGCGTGACTTAAACTCCCGGTCCTCATCTGAAGCATCGGTACAGAATCAACCAGAAAGCGAGGGTGAGAAGGCGCGGGACACATCTTTGAATCTGGCTGAAGAAGTCAATAGTCTGAATAATGAAATCGACCGTACTGAGCAACAGCTTCGACAGGCTCAGTCACAACTTAAAAATCGCGAACAGAATATAGCACAACGTGTGCGTGAAATATACAAAATAGGACGACAGGGAATACTATCAGTACTGTTTTCGGCGAAGTCGCTACGAGATGCGGCCCAGTGCCTGCTGTATTTGTCCCGATTAAAGGATCAGGACCAGCGGGATGTTCAGGTATTGCGAGCGGCGCGCAAACGGGTAAATATTCTGTTCACCATACTCCGTTCGCAGAAGCGGCGACAGCAAATTTTGCTGCAACGCAAACGCCAGTACGAGCAGATTTTCAAACATTGAAGAATAGCTATCCTCTTGCATTGATATGTACATTTGGATATAACAATGAACTTTCAGGCGGCTCTGAATTTTTTATTATCCGGCGATGAACTCGTGCTAACAACGCATGTGAATGCCGATGGCGATGGCCTCGGTGCTCTGTTGGGATTGAGCCATTGGTTAACGAGGCAGGACCAAAAGCACCGCATTGTAGTGGCGGACGAGGTACCGGATCGCAAATATCGGTTTTTACCGGGCTATGATCGCATTGAGTCGGTGTACAACTCTGGACTGGCAACCCCTGTGCTGCGCCTCGTGGTGGTGGATACGACAACATCGGAAAAACGTATTGGCGATGTCGCGAGGCTGATTGGGCCTGCAACCAAAACGCTGGTTATCGATCACCATGTGGATGCAGATGAAGTGAGCGATGTACGGGTGATCGATACAGATGCCAGCTCTGCCAGTGAGTTGATCTATTCGCTCATAAACTGGTATGGTAGTAATTCGAGATTTACACCCGAAATCGCGACGTGTTTATATGCTGGAATTGTATTTGACACAAAGCTATTTAAGCATTCGCATCCAGAACGCGCACTCCGCGCCGCCGCAGAACTCGTTGGGCACGGTGCTGACCCGCAGCAAATTGCGGAGAACATGTTTTCGCACCAGACATATCAAACAGTGAAAACCCTGGGGTTCGCGCTGTCGAATCTAATGTTACACGAAAACGGACAGATCAGCACATTGTACGTTGATCACAAAACACATGCGATGAACGGCGATTTGGACGGGGTGGTCGATCACGCGATGTCGATTGACGGAGTTGAAGTCGCACTATTTTTTAAAGAACAAGAGCCGGGACAACAGCGCGTGAGCTTGCGGTCGCGGGGAAAAGTGGATGTCAATCGCATTGCCCGTCAATTTGATGGTGGCGGCCATATCCGCGCATCGGGATGCGAAATTAAAGGCTCTGTCGGTCAAGTGCAAGCGCGTTTGCTATCTCTTGTGCGCGAACAATTGTGAATCGGTGAAACTCCCCAGGCCTGGCAAACCCCTGCACGATTCCGGCAGGAGCAGGCTGTAGCAGCGGTTCAATAGAAAGGAAATGGATATGGATCTTTTGACACTGAAGACGTGGTCGCCAGATGATATTTTGCGTGCGGTAGAAATGGGTCTGGTGATCAAAAAGAATCCCGAGCGCTATGAAGGTTTGCTAACGGGACAAACTATGGCGATGTTATTTCAGAAAACATCAACGCGCACCCGCGTAGCTTTTGAAGTAGGCATGCACCAATTGGGGGGGCAGGCCGTGTTTTTGGACTGGATGACCACCAATTTTGGATTGGCCGATGTGCGCGATGAAGCACAGGTCCTATCGCGATATGCAGATGTGATTATGGCGCGCATGCTCAAACACGAAGATCTGCTGCGGCTGACCCTTGGCTCCGAAGTCCCTGTAATCAACGGATGTTGTGACCGTTATCACCCCTGTCAAGCCCTGGGCGATCTGCTATCAATCCTGGAAGTGCGAGGCAAGTTGGCGGGAACGCATGTGGTTTATGTGGGCATCTGGAACAATGTGTGTAATTCGCTGGTAACAGCGTGTACAAAAGCCGGCGTACGCATAACGGCTGTGACGCCAGAGATCAACAAACCATCGGCAGACCCCGAACTGGTCAAAGCAGCGCGTGCAACCGGGTTATTTGAAGAAACGCTGGATCTGGAAGCCGCTATTGCCGATGCAGATTTTCTTTATACCGATACGTGGATTGATATGGAATTTTTTAACAATCCAGAATTTGCAGAAGAAAAAAAGCGACGCACCAAAGTATTCATGCCATATCAGATCAATGGCGATTTGCTCAAAAAGACCGACGCTTATGTGATGCACTGCTTGCCAGCACATAAGGGATACGAAGTGACAGATGAAGTCATGGCAAGCGAGCGATGCATTGCTGTGGATCAAGCAGAGAATCGCATGCACGTTCAAAAGGCCGTATTGCTTCAAATGATTGGACCAGAGCGGATAACATAATGGCTATACCAGAAAGATTATCTCGAGAAATCGCCAACCCCAGACAGATACTGGAAGAAAAGATCGCATCGCACGAAGCGCGGATAGCGGTGATGGGATTGGGGTATGTGGGATTGACCCTATCCGTGGAATTGGGCAAGGTGGGATTTTGTGTCACGGGAATCGATATATCGGCACGCAAAGTAAAGATAGTAGAATCGGGAAAGTCCGACGTGCAGGGTGTATCGGAATTTGAAGTAGCGGGTCTCAAAGCTGTGGGGAAATTGACGGCAACTCGAGAATGCGATGTGCTCGATGAGGCCGATGTGGTTGTGGTATGCGTGCCCACACCCTTAAATAAAACACGCGACCCGGATGTCTCGTTTATTTTGCAGGCATGTGGTGCAATCAAAGACCATCTGCGCTGTGGACAACTGGTAATTCTGGAAAGCACGACGTATCCAGGCACGACCCATGAACTGGTATTGCCCCTGCTCGAAGAAAGTGGCTTGAAGGTCGGTCGAGATTTTTTTCTGGTATTTTCTCCAGAGCGCGTCGATCCAGGCAACAGGGTTTATACCATCACCAACACGCCCAAAGTCGTGGGTGGTATTACCCCTTCTTGCACAGAAATAGGCACACATTTTTACCGACAATCAATCGGCGAAGTCGTACCGGTCTCATCGACCCAGGCCGCAGAAATGACCAAGTTGCTGGAAAATACATTTCGCAGTGTAAATATCGGCCTTGTCAATGAAGTGGCACTGATGTGTGATCGCCTCGGTGTGGATGTTTGGGAAGTAATCGATGCCGCAGCGACCAAGCCGTTTGGATTTATGCCGTTTTATCCCGGTCCTGGATTGGGCGGGCATTGCATCCCGGTTGATCCTCACTTTCTGGCCTGGAAGCTCAAGACCTTGAATTACAATGCGCGCTTTATCGAATTGGCCAGCGAAGTGACGCGCAGCATGCCGGGCTATGTGGTCGAAAAAATCACCGACGCCCTCAACGAACACGAGCGGTGTTTGAAAGGCTCGAACATCCTGATATTGGGCGTGACATACAAACCCGATGTACGCGATATTCGCGAGTCACCGGCATTGGATATTATAGAAATGCTTCAGGAGAAAGGCGCGAAGGTCTCGTATTGCGATCCGTTTGTAGATCACTTGCAGACAGAAAGTTTGGACTTGAAAAGTATCTCTTTAAACAAAAAAAATATAACTGATGCCCATTGTGTGGTGATCGTGACACATCACAGCGATTGGGATTATGAATGGATTGTAAGGCACGCGCGCTGTATTGTCGATACGCGCAATGCCACGCAGGCTGTATCTGGAAAGAAAGATCACGTCTTTAAATTATAACAGGAACTATATGCGTATTTTACTAACAGGTGGCGCGGGGTTTTTGGGGTCGCATTTGTGTGACCGTTTGCTGGGTGAAGGGCACGAACTAATTGTCATGGATAATCTATTGACTGGACGTGCAAAAAATATCGCACACCTGTTTGGACGAGATGGTTTTACATTTATCAAACACGATGTGACGCAATACATCTATGTGAAGGGGCCATTGGATTATGTATTGCATTTTGCCAGCCCGGCCAGCCCCGATGATTTTTCGCGCTATCCCATCCGCATCTTGAAAGTAGGCGCACATGGCACGCACAACGCGCTCGGTGTGGCGCGTGCAAAAAAGGCGAAGTTTTTTTTGGCCTCAACATCCGAAATTTACGGCGATCCATTAGTACATCCTCAGCCAGAATCGTATTTGGGCAATGTCAATACACTGGGCGTGCGTGGCGTCTATGACGAAGCCAAGCGCTTTGCCGAAGCCATGACAATGGCCTATCACCGCGAAAGCGGGGTCGATACGCGGATTGTCCGGATTTTTAATACCTATGGTCCCCGCATGCGCAAAAACGATGGACGGGCCATTCCCAATTTTGTCAATCGGGCACTGGCAGGTGAACCACTAAAAGTATATGGCGATGGCAGTCAAACGCGCAGTATTTGTTATGTCTCAGACCTGATTGAAGGGATCTATCGATTGATGCACACGGATTATCACGCGCCCGTAAATATCGGCAATCCATCGAGTGAAACATCGATGTTGGATCTGGCAAAAAAGATCGTTGAACTAACCGAAAGCAAAAGCGAAATCGCGCTGATGCCCAACGCGCAAATCGGCGACGATCCCCAAATGCGACAACCCGATATCACCCTGGCCAAAAAACTCCTGGGATGGGAACCCAAAGTGACGCCAGAGCAGGGATTGCGACAGACAATAGAGTGGTTTAGAGAAAATTAGGCTGAGGACAGCTTGACTGGAAGGATTAACTTAGATATATTTTTAAATGTAATGGGGGCGACACGGCTTCGACGGGGGTGGGGAGATAATAGCTGCGTGTCGAGGTGCCCAATCACCTCGTAAAACAATTGGGAAAAAACGCAA
Source organism: Candidatus Latescibacterota bacterium (assembly GCA_965205975.1). Classification (GTDB taxonomy): domain Bacteria; phylum Latescibacterota; class UBA2968; order UBA2968; family UBA2968; genus VXRD01. The sequence continues at coordinate 160,692 of OZ242195.1, read as the reverse complement.
CTGCGGACGATAACACGTACGCAATGGCTGCCTAACTAACCGTTACGCAGTCCGTTCTCTCAGACCTTGCCTGCGTGGTCTGGGCAGAGCGCCGACGAGAGCAGGCTGGTGCGGGGGTTTCCGCTCGAGGGCCTCCGGATGAGAGCGGGCCACAGCCCCAACCATCGGGCTGGCATCTCAGCGACCCTGTCTGTTGGGGCGCGAGATGCGAGATCCTAAGTGAATAGACTACACACGTAGATGCCGTTATCAAACTGCTTTCGGACGCGGGTTCGATTCCCGCCGCCTCCACCAATAACTTGCATCGCGACTTCCATTCTTAGAAGTCGCGATTTTTTGTGTACGCTTGACCGTGCAATCCCGCGAGCATGAGTAGAATTTTGGTATGAGCCACCCGCTCCTAATGCCAGGCCAGATATCGCTCCCTCAATTCATCCATATCCCGCGACGCTTCTCCCAATGCCTCCTCCAAAAAAGTTCGGCACTTTGCTTCGTGCGCCACATCCCTCGGTGCGTCGGGCGAGAGCCCTGACCCTTCCGAATAGACTTGCTCGTGGGCACCTGAACCATCGGTGTAGTGCACGCTTGTCAGAAACCGCCGCGACGTCTGATCCCTGATCCGCCTGCTGTTTCCGCGTTCATAACCTTCCAGCCAGACGAATGCAATGATATTGATGTGATGGAACTGTTCCTCGGGAACGCTACACGCCCCGACGATCTGTTCACGCGTCTCTTCCAAAGTATCCGCGTGGACATTCCCCACAAGCTGGTGTCCCACCTTCGATAGGTCGAAGAAGTCACGCAGGTCCTGGTCCCAAAGGTAGCCGGGCGGCCGATGATCGCTCAACTCGAGCGCAATAGTGCAGCGTTTCTGATCCGCGAGCGGTGGGATCTCCCCTGGCATCGCGATCGCAAATACCCGGTCCCCGGGTACAACGCTCAGAAAGGAACGCATCGTCGTCGATTTCCCGATCCCACCCGGACCCGACCCCACGATCCACGAAGCCCCATTCGTCACATGCGACATCCACCACGCCGCCGTGTCCAAATCGAATGGCCCCTGTTCAATCAGGTCCAGCAAGGACCTCGGTGTTTCCTCCCGGTCCGAATTGATCAATCGTCGCGGAATTACAAATTCGTCGTTTGCCATGTTTCACTCCCACTAAAAAGGTTTCAGAACAGCCAGCGCGACAACGAGAATCACAATAAGCGTTGTAACGTGGCTAAATGTGCGAAAGTACGCCGCGCTTCTGGTATTTTCGCCGCGTTGAAAATTCTTGCGCTGGCGCGACATCATACCGTGCAATCCCGCGAGCATGAGAACAAGTAAAAATTTGGTGTGAAGCCACCCGCTCGTCAGGCTCCCTGTTGCAAAAATCAAGAGAATGCCCGTAATAAAAACGACAATCATACAGGGCATAAGCAGAAGCCGCATAAGATTGTATTCCATCTGTTGAAATGTCTCATCCGTATCAGCAGAGGCATCGGCGTGATAGGCAAACAGCCGCGGCAAATACAAAATACCGACCATCCAACCAATCATGGCGATGAGATGTACAACTTTTAGCCAAAGATAATATCCTATCAAGAAAGTCACAGTGTACTCCTCAATCGTAATTGCTGCTTTTGTGATCGCCCATCAGGCGGCGCTGGCGCGGCGTCGCCTGCTCGAGAATTTTGGAATTGAACTGAAACCGGTTGAGATAGGGTGGATATTTTTGCGTAATCATGCGTTTCGCATAGTGGACTTGAAGCAAATAGCGCGTTTTATCGCTCGTATTGGCCGTACCGCGATGCCAGACCTCACTGCGAAAAATGACCACATCGCCTGCATTGCACATAATGGATTTTTCAGTCTGCCCTTTCCACGTTGTATCGCCATTGGGGCTTCTGCCCGAAAGATGGCTGCCGGGGATAAAATTAGTAGGACCAAGCGCTTCGCTGATATCGTCAAGATAGAAATGCGCCGTAGTAATAAAAATGGGGATGCGCACCCGAGAATCCTCAAGTATATCGGCGGGCAGACTCAGGGGAAGCCAGTCGGTATGGAGATTCTGGTCGGGACGACCGGGACCGGTCATCCATGCGGTCATACCAATGCAGTGGCAATCGTCGCCGTGTATGGCTTCAGCAATCTCGATCACACCGGGACGGTCGAGAAATTGCAGAAAATGAGCGTGCCGGTTGAACGCATTGTTGATGTGTCTATTGATAAAACCGACATCTTCAGGGCGACCATTTTTGTCAAAACTTTCCGAAATCGGTGTAAGCGCATCCATGTAATCGCGGAGTTTTGCCACTTGATCGGGCGTCAATACACCTGGCAGATACGCATAGCCATCGCGGTATAGAGCTTCGGTTTGCTCTGCAAGCGTATCGTAGGCAACAAGGGGAAGAGGATCAACCATATCAGGACTCCATAGCGATGTAGTTTGTAAGATCGCGCAGGGCGATTACTCTGTGTCCATTATCTGTGAGATGCTGCATACAGCGTTCAAAAAATGCGGGTTCGGTATGCACCCATGGATGATCGAGATCGGGTACCCCGTGAAAGGTGAGGACTGTGGCACAACCGTTTTGCGCCTGCTCAAGCGACCACAAGAAATCGTCGAAATTCCAGTGCGGTCCCGACGCGCCCGTAGTTGGAATGAGAAGCGGATCGTGTTGCTCGGGACTATAGGCCGAGCCACGGCCACCTTCCCGGTCATAAGGATATTCGGGTACAGTGCCACGTCGGGCATAAGTAAAACCGCGCTCTTTGAGTACATCAACAGCTTCAGATGTATTGGTGTAGCCGGGGTAACAAAATGTAGTGGGAATTGGGATACCGTAGTGGCTGCATTGCCGATCAATATAGCGGATATCGGATAAAAGTTCCTCTCGTGATTGGTTGGCAACGCTTTTATGTCGCCGCGTGTGATTCCCAATTTCAAAGCCCAGATCGTGTAATTCGCGCACTTCTACCCAGGTGAGATAGCGCGTCTTATCCGTGAGAAAGTTCAATCCCTCAGTAATATAAAAAGTGGCGTTGAATCCGCATTCGCGCAAGATGGGTGCGGCAAAGGTATATTGTGATTTGACGCCGTCATCAAAGGTGAGGACAACGAGGCCATCTGGTATAGATACGGACATTTATTTTTGGATTAATAGGGCCAAACGCGCAATCCCTCACGCACGCAGTTGATCAAATCATCGGCGTGTTTGCTCGTCATGGGAAGAGAAACACAGCCACCCTGGCGGATGACAATACCGTGGTTTAAAAGATAGAAATAGAGCCAGCGGTGTTTTTCGCTACTGTCTTGTGCGGCCTGGCGATAATTGGCAGGTGTATGGTCGAGAAAGTAGATGCGAAACAGTGAGCCAGCAGTGACAATAGTGGCCGGAATACTGGCACTTTTAAAAGCGTCCTTGAGACCAGCGGCAATGTATTCGGTGAGCGAGTCGATGTGGCGATATGCATCGGAAGTCATGGTTTTAAGAGTCATAAGACCAGCGATGGCCACGAGAGGATTGCCATTATACGTGCCAGATTGAGGAATCGCAGGTGATCCAGAAGTGGGATCGTACAGCGCCATCACATCTTTGCGACCACCAAAAGCACCAGCCGGAGTGCCGCCAGCAATGACCTTCGCCAGACAGGTCATATCGGGCGTGATATTATACGCCGCCTGTGTGCCGCCCGACGTCATTCGAAAACTGACAATTTCGTCAAAAATGAGAAGAATCTCAAGTTCCCGCGTCACATTGCGCAAGAGCGTGAGAAACTCGGAATCCGGCAAAGCCATACCAGCAGCCGTAGAAAGCGGGTCAATAATGACGCACGCGAGTTCTTCCGCATGTTGGCGAATGAGATGTTCACAAGCGCGCGCGTTATTAAAGGGCAAAACGAGGACATTTTCAGCCGTCGCGGGTGCAAGACCGGCAGAAGAAAGCACCGAATTGGGCGCTTCTTCGGGACCGAGATCGGGAGTAACAGGTGGCACATAGCTTATGAGAGCCGGATCGTCAATACCGTGATATGCACCTTCGAATTTGGCAATTTTTTGACGCCCCGTAAAAGCGCGGGCAACGCGCAGAGCATTGCCCACAGACTCGGTACCCGAACTGCAAAAGCGCAGATGTTCGAGAGAAGGAACGCGCTCGCGCAGGAGTTCTGCCCATTCGATTTCGAGTTGGGTAGGACCAAAAAAGGCCGTACCACTATTGATACGCTCGCGCAGGGCATCGCTCACAGCGGGATGCGCGTGACCCAGGATGAGGGCGGTGGCGTTATTGACAAAGTCGAGACGGCGGTTGCCATCGACATCATCGATATAAACACCCTCACCCCGGTCCGCGTAAATCGGGAAGGGATTGACAAAAACACCGGTGCGCGTATTGCCGCCGGGCAAAACTTCTTGTGCACGCTTGAAAAGACGTTGCGAGTGTGCGTTTTGATCGCAATAATCGGCGATAAGTTGATCGAGTGAGAGAGGTGGCATAAACACAATTCTTTGAATGTGAATGAGATAACGACTTTGTAAGATCGTAAATCCGCATGTATTTAGCAAGCGTACATTGCGGCAATGAAGAACCACCTCTTACCGATAAGCCACCGGATCTTTCATATCATTCTGAGCAAACCCCTGCAAGCGCAATAAGCAGGCGTCGCACTGCCCGCACGCGCGACCTTCTGTATCGGGATCGTAACAGGTGCAGGTCATAGCGTAATCAACGCCGAGTTCTAACCCGCATTTGATAATCTCGACCTTGGTCAGATCAATAAGCGGCGTGTGAATGGTGAACGCATCCCCTTCAACACCGGCTTTGGTGGCGAGATTCGCCATGTTTTGAAACGCGGCGATATATTCGGGGCGGCAATCGGGATAACCACTGTAATCAATCGCATTGACACCGATAAAGATATCGCGGATATCGAGAGATTCGGCCATTGCAAGCGCGTAAGAAAGAAAAATCGTATTGCGAGCGGGTACATAAGTGACCGGGATACCATCGGACATTTCGCTCTCGTCTCGATTTTTGGGCACATCGATATCATCGGTTAATGCCGAACCACCAAAAGCGCGCGAATCAATATTGGCAATAACGTGATCTCGTACGCCAAAATGAGCGGCAATTTTTTTCGCACAATCGAGTTCGGTTTCGTGTCGTTGCCCGTAACAAAAAGTAATCGCATAACACGCGTACCCTTTGTCTGTCGCAATGGCCAGCGTTGTAGTAGAATCCAAACCACCACTGAGCAAGACAACTGCTTTCTTTTTCATGATCTTTTTCCTATCCCGTATCCACGATCCAATCAGGAGCCGTGAACAGGCTGCTGACCGATTCCCCGTGGTGTATCCTGCGGATCGCCTCACCCAGGAGAGGTGCCACGGATAGAGTAGTCAGATTGGGAGGACATTGGCTCTGCGAAGGAAGCGGAACCGTATCTGTCGTCACCAATTCCTTCACTTCTGCAATTGCACTCAAACGCGGCAGTGCCTGTCCCGTAAAAAGACCATGTGTGCAGGATACCGTGATGTGATTAACGCCGCGCTCCCGAAGGCGATCAACAAGCTCCACAAGTGTTCCCCCCGTAGCTATCTCCTCGTCCAGAACAATCACCTTCTTCCCATCTACATCGCCGACAATTGAATCAATCACGACTTTTTCATCACTGATGCGGCGTTTGATTCCGGCAGCTACGGGCAACTTGAGCAGGCGGGCAAAATGCGTTGCCTCCTTTGCGCCTCCAAGATCGGGTGAAACAACGACCGTATCCGCCAGGTCTTTGCCCCGAAAATATCTCGCCAACACATGGAGAGCATTGAGATGATCGACGGGAATGCGAAAAAATCCATGTACCTGCGGCGCGTGGAGAGTCATCGTGAGCACCCGATTTGCACCTGCCGTATCAATCAAATCTGCCACCAGTCTCCCTGCAATAGAAATGCGAGGCGCATCCTTTTTATCTGACCGCGCGTAACTGTAGTATGGAATAACGGCCGTCGTACGGGCAGCCGATGCCCCGCGTGCCGCGTCCAGCATCTGCAGGAGTTCCATGAGATGGTCCTGGACAAGTGGCACAAGAGGCTGAATCAGAAAGACATCGGCCTCCCGACAATTGGCGTTTAACTGCACCTGAATGCAATCGTTACTGAAGCGGTTAATCGTGCTCTGACTAAGAGGCACGCTCAGATACTGGCATATATGCTCTGCCAATTGACGATGTGCGTTCCCGCTAAAGACCACAATATCGCGCATTGCGAACTCCTTTCTCTTGAGTGGTCCCGTGTTGATAGGACTTCTATTCGACTTGATCAATCGGCTGAATTGCCGTAGTTTTTGATTGATCAATCATTTTGAAATAAAGAAGGAGATTGACATGTCAAGAACGCTTAGATATCTCACCGCCTTGCTCCTTCTGTTTGCCTGTTCTGAAAAAGAAAAACCTCTCAATCCCGATACATCAGATGGCAACGGACAGCAGGAAAAACCCCTGCTTTCAGATGACAAATTCGGTGCCGACATCAACCCCACTGGCAATCCCATCGGCGGTGGCGAGGGCTATAACCGCCTGGTTGACCCATCTGTATTCCTGGTCACAAACCGCATGGAACTGTTCGACGCTCTCCAGTTCGCCGGTCCCAACCAGATAGTCTATATAGTAGATACCATCAGAATCGACCTGACTGGACATCAGAACATCACCATACGCGGAGGCGTCACGCTCGCCAGCGGCCGGGGCAAACCCGGCTCCCAGGGCGCCCTGCTCTACTCCAAACAACTCGAAACCATACCCCTCTTTATCGCCGCCGGACCCAACATCCGCATCACCGGCCTTCGCTTCCGGGGACCGGACACCCTCAGACGCACCGAGCAAATGAGACAACTCCATGCCGAAGGGCGCTACTACAGCATACCCAACTCCCGCGCCATCCAGACCGAATATCCCAACCTCGAAGTCGATAACTGCGAACTCTGGGGCTGGAGCCACGCCGCGATCTTCCTGCGGGCAGGCTCAACGGACAACCACATCCATCACAACTACTTTCACCACAATCAGCGCTACGGCCTGGGCTACGGCGTGGTGCTGGACCAATCCAACGCCCTTATCGAAGCCAATTTGTTCGACTGGTGCCGCCACCACATTGCAGGCACTGGAAGACCTGGCACCAGCTACGAAGCCCGTTACAACCTGATTTTGGAAAATGCCAACAGCCACAGCTTTGACATGCACGGCGGCCGGGATCGCGGTGACGATACGCACATCGCTGGCGATCTTATGTTAATCCACCACAACACCTTTCGCGCCGTTAGTGTACCCGCCGTAGTCATTCGGGGTATCCCCCAGGAAAGTGCTGAAATCTACAACAACTGGTTTCTCCATACCTTCCCCGCTGACGCCATCAAACAGAACAACGCCGTGGGAAACATGCGTCACTACACAAACCAGTACACGCCCAACCGCGTTCTGAAAGACTGAGTCATACAGATCGCGTTACCGCGAGTCCCGTCTGCCACTCACGCCCCCGCATACCCGCATAGACCATGTAGTAGCGGTTGTCAATTTCAATCACCTGAGGCGTTAGTATCCCGTCGCAGTCCCATGCATCGGGATCTGGCGAGGGCGAAAAAATTGGATTGTGTGGATTGGGTTCAAAGGTGCGAAAATCGCGCGTTCGCACATGCCCAATCCGCCAGGCCTCGCCATCGGACCCCCCGTAAAAGAGATGGAAATACTGTGGACCCTTAAAAATCTCAGCCTCTCGGACACCACAACTATCCCACATTTCTCCGCTACCCGTAAAAATGGGATTTGCGGAATCTTTGGTAACAGCCGCGGGATCGCTTGTCGGCGCGGTCGCGTGGCATAAGGTCGGCGGCTCTGCCGACTCCCCCGTATAAATGATATGTATGGTATCATCTACCACCACAACCGAGGGATGCGACGAACCCTGCCGCTCATGCGCGGTATCTGAGGCAATCACAGGCGTCTGACAAACGCGCGTCCACTTGCCAAAATCGCCATCGCCCACCAATAGACCAGTCTGCTTTGGCGGCTTTTGTCGTCGCCCCAAATAATAAACATAAAACCTGCCATCGGCGGGATTCCAAAACGGAAAAGGATATTCGATTGTATAATCGTCAAACCCCTCGCCCGAAGGCAAAAGCACGGGATTGCGCGAATCGTGCGCGATCTTTGCGGGATCTTTCACCGGAGCTGTGCTATGCATTAAAACCCAATAATTGCCTTCTTTTCTTCTTCCCCACAAATAGTGCACCGTATCATCCATCACAAATGCATGGGCTGCGGCTGCCCACTCTGGCGGCTCGCAGGCAATGATAGGGTTAACATCCTCAAGCCGCTCAAAACCCGCAAACACCTCAAATGGAATAGCACCATCCTCCGCAAGATCTGTTGATTCCCTCATCAGTCCTCCTTTTCGCGCGCTATCTACACTTGCAAACACCAGTCGTAGGGACCAGGGCCTGTATGGCAAATCATCTCGGCGATTTGCTGGCGCATAGCTATAATGCGCGGTTGATATTCGGAAAGCTGCGCGAGATTTTGCATTTCGCCCGGATCTGTCTCTAAATCGTACAATTCATCGATATCAAAACGATTGCGAATATACTTCCAGCGACCATCGAAATTCATCACATGCGCGGCAAACTGCTCCCTTTCTGTTGACCCCCAATAAATGGCTTCCTGGCTGGCTATTTCGGCAAAAATGGGCTGAGGTTTCGGCTGCCGACCATTCAGGATCGCGTCCGCAACGGAACGACCATCGATTTTCTCGGGCAACGCCTCGTTTGCCAGATCGAGCAAAGTCGGCATCAAATCAACACCGGCAAGCGGGGTCGTCACGCGCAAACCCATTGGGAGCGCACGCGGCCACGAAAGCAGACAAGGAACTCTGACCGAGGCTTCGTACATCAGACACTTTTCTGTGCAACCGTGATCGCCGAGCAGTTCGCCGTGATCGCTCATAAAAACCACGAGCGTATTGTCGCGCATATTCTGTTCTTCAAGAACGCCAATCAGACGCCCGACCTCCGCATCAATATGGGTGATCAGGGCGTAATAGTACGCCATCATCTCGCGGAACTGCCGATCTGTCACTGTATTGGGCATGCGAAATTTTGTGCGGGTTTGAAAATCCGGTTTACCCTCAAGTGGGTCTCGCAGAGAATCAGGCAAGGGCATTTGATCTACCGGATAGAGTTCAAGCAATTCGGGTGGGATAACGATGAGGGGATGCGGATCCTTAACACTCACAAAAAGAAAAAACGGGTCATCTTCTCGCTGGCGCAAAAAATCAATCGCGCGGTCAACCGTCCAGGTCGTACGCTGCTGTCGCGGATCTGTAAGTGTCGTAAACGCCAGAATATTTCCGTATTGCGTGACGGCTTCCTTATCGCTGTAGAGATTGGGTACCCCCTCGCGTTCGAAATAATCGAAAAGAGGATCTGTATATTCGTCGCCGAGATATCGATAGGTCTGCCAGAAATCCTCAAACCCGTGTTGCGGGGCATGATCATCGCCCAGATGCCACGGACCAACCATGCCACAGCGATATCCCGCGCGTTTCAAAACATCCCCCATTGTAACGCGGTCCTGCGGCAGATAACTCCCCCAGTCTTTTCCTCGTTGTGGCCCGTAATTTCGCAATTGCAAGTGAGCATGGGGATAGCACCCGGTTAACCAACTCGCCCGAGCGGGCGAACAAACAGGAGAAGCGCAATAGGCATTTTCAAAGCACACACCACCCTCGGATAGACGATCCAGATGGGGCGTGTGAACAACAGAACTACCCGCAAAACCAGCCGCATCCCAGCGCATCTGGTCGCACATTACAAGTACGATATTGGGACGAGACCTTGCCATTGTGATACCTATCAAAACTATTCATCCACACCTTGTTCAGCAATATCTATCAAGTCCACAGATCCACGATTTGCTGATCTTCCGATTACATTTTGGTTTTTCATAATGGGTTTGGTTTCGGCACTATCAAGATACCCATAGTTCCGGATCAGGAGATAATAACACTACGCATAGCGAATATAGCAAGAAATCACGAGCGCTTATCAGACTTCTCATGCTTCCGGTAATACTTATCCAACTCTTGCAGAATGTTGGGATTATAGAGTTGCTTCTTTTGGCTTTTTTGATTCTCAGGATCAAGGTAGCGGATGTGAGCAAACTTCTCATCTTTAAGTAGTAACTTTCTGATGGACTTGACCCGTTTCGGTGGGTACCTTATGAGTAGTAAGAAAGGAGACCCACTATGCCACCAACACGTCCGCCTTATCCATCCGAGTTGAAGCGCCAGATCGTTGAGCTTGTGCGCGCTGGTCGCTCTCCATCCGAGTTGGCCAAAGAGTTTGAGCCAACCGCTCAGACGATCCAAAACTGGATACGCCAGGCTGATCGAGATGAGGGCCTTCGAGAAGATGGTCTGAAGAGCGATGAGCGCGAAGAGTTACGTCGTCTTCGACGTGAGAATAAGCAGTTGCGCATCGAGCGCGAGATATTGTCAAAAGCAGCGGCCTGGTTCGCAGCGGAGACCGACGCGATCCCTGGAAAATCTTCGCGTTCGTGAAAGCGCACCAGGCCCTTTGGCCTATCGCCACGCAATGCCGAGTCCTGGGTGTTTCCCTCAGTGGGTATTATGCCTGGCGAGCAGGTCCACCCTCTAAACGAGCAAAGGTTGATGCAGACTTGAAGAAGCATATCAAGACCTTTCATACCCGATCAGATAGCACCTATGGTGCCCCTCGCATCTTTAAAGACCTGATGGATATGGGTATCCTTGTAGGTAAGAAGCGCGTAGCGCGTCTGATGCGTGAGATGGGCATTTGTGGCGTTTCTCGCCGCAAGAGCACGCAAACGACGCGTAAGGCGCAACGGTCTGATAAGGCTCCTGATCTGGTAAAGCGCGACTTTACTGTGCCAACGGTCAATAAACTCACTGTGGCTGACATCACTTATGTACCCACTTGGAAGGATGGTATAATCCGCATCGCAGGCATTCTTCCATCGCCTACTATGCGCCGATAGCTTATGAAAAGTTGCATCTATCACAGGCTTGATACACAAGCCCTAAACTCTCCACCGAAGCGGGGTAACTCCACAATTGGCCTGCCAGCATGGCGGATACATAAGTTTTTCCAAGTCCCACGACATCTGAAATAAAAACCCCACCGTACTCTTCAAGAATCTTTTTTGCGTTCAGGACGGCCTGTTCCTGATATTCCAGTCGCTTAAACCCCGTTGGAATGTACTTGAAGATCACTTCATCGGTTTGGCGAAGCTCATCCTTGAAATATTCATAGAGAAACTTGAGATAAAGCTCGTAGGGAGTAATAGCATTATTAAGCCATGTGTTTTTCTGAATGGTCTCAATATATTTATCTTTCACATCAACAGCATTTCCCCAGAGATATTCAAACTTCTGCCTGGCAAAGTCATAATCGGAGCGCATCTTGAGTTCTACATTGAACTCAAGATTATCTACCAGGCCGGACTGCGTGAAGTTGCTCGACCCGGTGATCACACGCCCAACGTCACGGTCGTCCTCACCGAAAGACATGATGTAGAGCTTGGCATGGATATTCTCCGTGGGATACGCCTTAATCTCCAACTTTCCGATTTTCAGCCACTCCAAAAACTTTGTCACTCCTTGTTCAACCTTCTTGTTATCTTCAACATTTGCCATCTCTCCAATAAGTAGATCGGAAAAATGCTCCTTCGTCTCCGCGTGGGAAAATTGAAGCTCTTGCTGGCGTGCCTGCTCAATCAGATTGAGTGTTTGCCTATTCGTGCTGATACCGATGAGAATTCTGATCTTTTTCGTTCTCTCCAGTGATCGATAAAGCGCGTGGAAACCACTGGTATAAAAATAGCCGACGAGGACATCAAAAAATTCTGTGTCTTTGATCAGCACCTTAAACCGCTCAAGAAGATTTTGGCCTTTTTCATTTGTGATGAATGTGAGGTCGGAATGGGTAGTCATAAATAGTGTCCTTAAATCATCAAATGAAGTTACTCAGTCATGGTATTCACAAAAAGAATTAGGGCAATGTACAAAGACCCATCAGATACGTCAAGCAATCGGTTCAAGAAGGGGCTCAGTTTGGGCTTTCCATGAAGAATCCAAGGTTGCATTGAACTGCCTTCTCTCGTATTATTTACTGAAAAGTCACCACACTGGGCATCAGGTAGTGTCTGCGCTGTTAGAAATTTTAAAATAGCTTCTAAACCATACTAATGTTCTTAGGTGAGGAAATCTATAGGAATGGATTTTGATTTTATCAAAGATCAGTATTTGTTGGAAATAGAACGCAAAAATCAACTCAGAACATCCCTCAATTTACCCACAGGAGTTTTAATTGTTTTGGGGGGTCTATTAGGATTTTTTGTAAAAGAATTTCCCTATGATTTCTCAACTCCTACCACGTTCATTTTTTTACTTTTTTTAGGGATATCAACGATATTCTTTTTAAAAGCCGTTTACCATCTTATACGATCTTTTTATGGACGCACGTACGCTTTTATTGAGACACCTGGAGAGCTCAAAACCTACTACGACGAATTGCTTCAGCATCATAGAAATTTATCTGATTACTATAAGTCTTTAGAGGAATATTATGGTGTAGAACCCAGGGAAAAGGACTATCCAGAACCTGAGGAGTTAGCGGAACAAGATTTCCAAGAATTTTTGTCCCAAAAGTATATTTCAGCGACAAATGAAAATACCTGGAATAATGACTCAAAATCTGAAAGGTTGCATTCGGCCAATTTATTTCTTATTTTTACGCTATGTAGTGCCTTGGTGTGTAGCGTGCCTTTCCTGTATGCGGATCTTAATAAACCAGAAAAAATCCACCGGATTCGAATAGATAATTTTCATGAAATTTCTTCATTGGAGGAAAAAACGATGAACCGCGAGAGTACCCCACCATCTAATTCGCCAGCAAATCCCCCACCATCTAATTCGCCAGCAAATCCCCCACCATCGACCCCACCGGAGCGACCTGCCCCTCCAGAAAATCGCATGATTAAGGAAGGGAGCATTCCCGAAAAAAGAAACTAAACTGTACTTCAGAATGAATCATCAAACTGCCCATTTCTATTTATATGGGCAGTTTTTTTGTATAGATAGTTTTGAGGATGCGTCAAGCAATCGGTCAAGAGGGGTTTCATTTTATACTTGTTTTTTGCATCAATTTGAACATTTCATGAATAAACCGCCACATTCATGCCTGCATACCGGCAGGCAAACAGGTAAATCGAGGTCAAGGAGGCTGACATGGACCGGGAAACGATGACAAACGAAGAGAATTACGCCTTTGATTTAACGGGCTATTTGCATATATCGGGGGTCCTGACCCGTCCCGAAGTCGCGCGGTTGAACGATGCGATTGATCGGGCGGGATCGCTCGAGGGCATGCTCGGATGGGAAGATGATTTGCGCGAGCCATTCCGCGATTTGTTGATCCATCCCCAACTCGTGTGGTATCTGAATCAAATTGTGGGACACGGTTTCAGGCTCGACCGCGCCCCCGAAATTCTGTGTAACGAAACCTGTGACACCTCTGCCCCCCTGGCAGGTGGCAATGAGCCGCGAGATCCCGCACTCGCATATTATTACCAGAACGGTCGAAGATTTTGCGAAGGCGTGCGCGTAATCTGGGCACTCTCGGACGTAAAAGCTGGCGACGGCGGATTTGTATTCGTACCGTGTACACACAAGTCAAATGTGGAAACACCAGAAGATATATTGACCGGTGTAGATGACTCGGATTATCTTTTTCAACCCGAATTAAAAGCGGGCGATATGCTCATCGTTGGCCTGAGCGTAGTACAGGGCATGCGTCCGTGGCAAGGCGAGGGACTGCAACGCTTACTATCCTACGAATATGTAGGCCGCGGTGTGATCCGTTCTGCGGGACCTAGCCCTGAATCAGATAAAATGCCAGTATCCGACTCAATGGCAGAACTAACACCTGAACAGCGCGCATCACTATATCGCCCCGGATATCGCAATACAACGCCGCCACCGACTTTGAAAACAGATGGCGAGACAATCACATTGGACGAATCCCGCGAAATTTTTCACCCATCTTACCTGATTAAAAATCCAAATTCGGGCATTGACGAAAAAGAATTTTACTTTTGGGACTTAAACGGGTACCTGGTACTGCGCGGGATCATGGATGGTGAATGGCTGACACAGGCCAATGCCGCCATTGACAAATTTGAAGATCGAATCGTCGTTGGCGACGAACTCGCACGCGGGTCAAAAAGCCTCGCGGGCACGGGCAGACCCCTGTTAAGTGGACTGACTCAGTTGCCCGGTCCCCATTGTGACCCATTTCGAAGAATGCTCGCCCATCCGGCCGTTGAACATCGGCTAAACTGGATGGGTGCCAGTGGTGGTCGCACGGGCGGAGGAACGGCATTTTGTGCGGTCAAAGGCACATCGGGCCATTCCCTGCACGACTCCAATGAGCCACTCAATCCAGGGCGCGGATATATCTATCAAAATGGGCGAAGCTATTGCGAAGCCGTAACTGTGACATGGCAATTGCGCGACGTGACCGAAGCCGACGGTGGGTTTGCGTGTGTGCCGGGATCGCACAAAGCGTATTATTCACTCCCCCCGGGCGTGCGCACCTGCGATGACCACATGGGATTGGTCAAACACGTCGAAATGAAAGCGGGCGATGTGCTCTTCTTCATGGACGGAGGCACCACACATGGCACATTGGCGTGGAAAAGCGACATCTCGCGGCGGGGAATTTTGCACAAATACTCATCGCGCAATTTCAATCGCAGCGGAGGAGAATTGACCCATCCAGAAAAACGGTGGGGCGATCTCGTCTCGGGCATGACCGACGAACAGATGGCAGTCATGCGCGGACCCGACCGCGATGTATTCGAAAAAAACGTACCCAGATTGGAAATTGCCGACGGTTCAGTCGTCTCGTCTTACGAGCGAGGCAGTACATTGTACAGCAAGGAAGCGCCTACAGGTCCAGTGGTAAAAAAATAATACAATTTGTCACAACACAGCTTAATAATGGGCGTACCTCTTGACACGTTCCGTCATGCAGTCTATTTTTGAACGAGAGAATACAAGGTGTGAGGTGTTCCTATTGGTGTATGGTTGGGAGGACCTCTTACGTCTTACCTTTTACCTCTCACCTTTTGAATGGAGGATATAAATGGGCATTAATGTGGGTTTTGTGGGTGCTGGTGGACGTGCGCGGTCTCATATGCGCGCGTTAGCCAATATAGAAGATGTCGATATCGTTGCAATTTGCGACATAAAAGAAGAAACGGCGCAAAGCGCAACTTCAGAATTTGGTGGTACGGCTTACACCGACTATCGCGTGATGCTGGACAGTGAAAATTTGACCGCGATGTATGTGGTCGTGCCGACATTTGCACATTATGATGCAGAGATCTTGGCGGCGCAACAGGGCGTACACATGTTATTGGAAAAACCCGTAGTGCCGTCAATGGAAAAGGGATTGGAAATTCTGCAAGCCGTTCAAAAATCAGGTGTACTGACCTCTGTCGGCTATCAACAGCGATATACGGGATGGGCAAAACAAGGGCGTGAATTTTTGAAAGACAAGCCCGTCGCCATGGCCCTGGCCTATCGCTGGGGCGGGTTGCCTGGCACGCCGTGGTGGCGCGTCATGGCGCAGTCGGGCGGGCAAATTGTCGAACAGACCACGCACCAGATCGACTTATTGCGTTACCTCGTGGGCGATGTTGCAGAAGTACACGCGTATTATGCCACCCGCGCATTGAACGATGTCGAAAATCTCGATATCCCCGATGTATATGCTCTATCGCTCCAATTTGAAAATGGTGCTGTGGGCACGCTGAGTTCTACCTGCGTTCTCCGCAATGGCGGCGGCTCAAATGGCATTGATATCATCATGCGCGATATGCGAGCGACCGTCGATGGAAATGGTGTAACTGTATTTCCAGGCGGTGCGGCTGAGGTCGGCGAAATGTTTGAATCGGAAGATATTGATGAAGTATTTATGGCTGCAATTCGTTCGGGAGATGGATCGGGAATCTTGTCTGACTTTGAAGACGGTTTGCGTAGCCTCGATATTTCACTCGCGGCAAACAAATCTGCTGAAACGGGCCAACCCGAGCGAACTTATTTTTCACAAAATCGTTAAAGAAAGCGATCAGTTGTCGGTTGCCAGTTGCCAGTCCCAACCACCCGACCCCGCGTTACCTCGTTGTGCTGCGCGTGCAGAGGAAGAGGGGGTAACTGACTACTGACTACTAACAACTCAATTCACAATGGAAGGCCTATGCTAAAAAGAAATATCAAAAAAAAGCGCAAACGGAGCATGCTGCGAGAATTTGGAATCGCTATATTTTTAGCCATTTTGATCCGGGGAACGCTGGTGCAAGCGTATCACATTCCCTCGGGCTCGATGGAAGATACGCTATTAGAAGGCGATTACGTACTGGGCGATAAACTGACCTTTGGCACGCAAATACCCGACCGCGTGCCCATACTGAATACCAAATTGCCCTCATTTCGCGTACCGGGATTTTCAACCCCTCAACCGGGAGATCTGGTGATTTTTGAATTCCCCCGGGATGAGTCGCGAGATTTTATCAAGCGGTGTATTGCGGTTGAAGGGCAAACAGTGGAAATCAAAAACAAAATTGTATATGTAGATGGAAAGCGATTTGAAAATCCAGAAGGCGTTAAGCACGAAGACCCCAGAGTAGAACACAAACAGCATAGCCCGCGCGACAACTACGGACCTCGCACGGTGCCACCGGGACACATTTTTGTAATGGGAGACAATCGCGACAGCAGTTATGACAGCCGATTTTGGGGGATGGTCTCCATGGAGAAAGTAAAAGCACACCCATTATTTATTTATTATTCCTGGGATAGTCAAAAGCCTCTGTGGAATATTTTTGAAAAAATTCGTTGGAGCAGGTTGGGCTTATTAGAATAACCCAAAAAATGGTATTTATAAGGCCCGATGAAATATCGGGCCTTTTTTTACAGACAAAATTCAGAAAACAGAAAGCATCCGCAGATGAACGCAGATAGACACAGATGTGAAAAATCAACCTTCGTTTTGTGTCTCCTATTAGCTGTCTTTAGTCTCATCGGGCAAAGTAGAGCGGCAGAGGTGGTATTGCTTTACACGGGAGACACTCAGAGCTTCCTGGAAGTGTGTGGCTGCGCGGACAATCAGCTCGGCGGCATTGCGCGGCGCGCAACAATGGTAAATGACTTAAAGCAATCGCATCCCAATGCCCTGTTATTAGATGCTGGCGGTTTATTTGCGGGCGATACCGTATTGGACCAATTGCGTTGTAAAATACATTTGAAAGCCATGAAAGCCATACATTACGACGCTGCCAATGTCGGTGTGGGAGAATTGCGGTTTGGACAAGCGTTCTTTGAGACCATGCGCGATTCGGGTGGCGTCCCTTTTGTAAGTGCAAACTTGAAGATAAATGGCGTGCAAATGGGTGCGCCCGTGAAAATTTTGGATACAGGTGATGTGCGCGTAGGTATTATAGGTGTGGCAGGTGAACGGGAGATTGAAGTACACGGTATGGCAATGGGGGGCTCACACATAAATATGCCCGATGGCATAGATGTTAACCTCGATGGCATCCGGGAAGCGGTCGCATCTGTGCGTCAAAAGACCGATCTCATAGTCGTATTGAGCGATTTGGATCGAGAGGCAGAACGCGACCTCGTACAACATATCGCCGATATAGATATTGTGATCAGCGCGCGGTCAACTGAAACAACCCATCGGGTTGGCAATACTCTACTGTTGGGCATCCAGCCTCAGGGCAAGGCAATTGGGCAGGCTATCTTGACCGTAGAAAATGGACGGGTGACAACAGAACAAATCACCTCTATATTGCTCTCGGAATCCATTGGCGAAGACCGCACAGTGAAACGGCTCGTGGATGAATTCTACAATCTGGTTCAAAAAAATTCGGCATTGCAGCAGACGGCGCGACCGAGATTTGCGGGTTTTGCCCTGGAAGATCAGGTGCGTCAGGGCACCAATAGATATGTGGGGGGGGAGACGTGTAAAGGATGCCATGCTGCCGAGGTTGCGGACTGGGAACAGTCACATCATGCGAATGCATTTAATCGCTTGTTGCAAAAACAAAAACACTATCAGCCCGACTGTGTAACCTGTCATACCACGGGATTTGGATATCCCACGGGATTCCGAATTGGCAAAGATGTCAAACGACTTACAAATGTACAGTGCGAAGTGTGCCACGGGCCGGGAGAACAACACGCACGGCGTCCCGAAGTCCGCAATATTCGCCGCACGCCATCTCCCGATTTGTGCCAGCGCTGTCACGATGCAAACCAGACGCCCGACTTTGACACCCGATTTGCCGATATGCTGGCAGAAGTGAATCACAAGGGACACGGTTCTTCTCACGCAATAACTAAATCGGACACAGGGCCTGGTGAAACAGAACATAGCCAAAATGGTCGCCCTCTCGTCGAGCTATTTGTGATGGCAGATTGTCCCTATGGCATACATGCAGAACAAACCCTTGCCCCTCTGTTTCGCAAAGTGAAGGATCAAATCGACTTTCATCTGTATTTTATCGCAGATGAAGCGAGCGCAAAGGATGTCGCATCGCCTACCCCTGCCGCACGCACGACACAGACAACAGAGCCAGGATGTAAAGCAACGACCTCGACGGGATCGGGCCGCTTTCGCAGTTTGCACGGCGATAGAGAAATAGCCGAAGGCATTCGGCAGACCGTGGTAATGTCGCTTTATCCCGACCGGTTCTGGGATTATATTTTGTGTCGCAATAAATCGGGCATTGCAACCGATTGGCGCGCTTGTGCAAAAGAGGTAAACATGGACGCAGACAAAATTGCCGAATTGTCCGAAAGCGATGCGGGCGAAACGCTATTTGCCGAAAATATTCGCCGAGCCAATCTGCTGGGAATTAACGCATCGCCCACATTGCGCGTAAATGGGCGCGATGTCAGAACCTCTCCTCAGGAGGTGGCGCAACTGATATGTCGCAATAGCAAAAATTTACCTTTTTGCGCCGATGTTCCCGAGTGTCTGAGCGACCGGGATTGTGTACATCCGGGCAAAGTTGGCCTGTGCTTAAATGGCGGAACGCCCCACGCGCAATGCGAAGTGCGCGACCCCATCTCTTTTCAAACGACCATTCTCAACGACGCGACCTGTACAGTATGTGATACCTATTCGTTTATTCGATCTACACTATCGCTCTTTCCCGGTACTGAGTTTCAAACCGTGGATGTGAACAGCGAGATGGGACAGAACCTGATTGCACATTATAAACTGGATCGGGTGCCAGCTTATGTGCTGGATAGCAAATTTGAACAAACAGCCCGTTTTAATCGCCTTTCGCATATCGTACAGCGCATTGGCGATCATTTTGTGCCAACTGTGCAGATGACGCCAATTACTCGGATTTTTCAGGGGCGGGATATAGAGGGTATGGACCTGTTCTTAGATGTGAGCATATCCGAATCACTAAAAAGAGTGGAACGCCTTTTGCAATGGATAAAAAAAGTCGAGGACCCCGAACGCTTGCGCCTGCATTTTGTAGGCAATAACAAACAAAACGCACTATTTCGGCAGGCACAACAGGTCGCACCCGAGCGAATAGTTGATCTCCTTTTCTGCCACAAGCAGAAGGCATCTTCCGACACATCTTCTGTGGAAAATTGCTTAAAACAGATGGGCATTGCAGCTATCGGTAGAGACAATAAGGCAGAAGTATTTGCCACTGCTCAAGCACTCGGCATAATACCAGCAATATTGCCAGTTATAGTAATCGATGGCCATTTTGTGGTACAGGCCAATGGTCTGAATCAAGTGGAATCGACATTTTATCGCCTGCATCCGGAATTGTTCCAACGCGATAGGAACACTGCCAGGCCATCTGGCGTCAAATAAAGTACTTGTCCATTTTCGCGATTAATCAGTGAGGAGATCGACATGATATGCGCCCGAATATTTTGCGCTTTCGCGCTGTGTAGCCTGTTGGCAACTTCTGGGTGTAAACCAATCCCTACAGAGCCTGAACCCAGTTTAGACGGGCTTGTTTATACCAACAACTCATGGGGATTTCGAGTCAGTCGTCCCAGCGACCAGTGGGGTATCGATGTATCAACCCTTACATCACAAAGAGATATCAATGGTTTATCACCTGTAACTGTACGCATTCTCAGCCCTGGGATTACAAGTGACTTTCGTCCGCAAATGCACTTGTACCCACAAGCACTACCAGATCGCTTCGCCACAATGACAGTGGATCAGATCGTTCAGGAATTTGAAGAACAATATCTAATGCGGGCATTTGATCAATATCGCGTTATCGACGAAAAACAGCGCATCCAGCTCAATGTAGGCGAGGCGATTCAGTGGGAATTTCGCTATTCTCAACTGGAAAGATCCAATCGAGATTATCCCGGCACCCGATTTCTGGTAGCTATAGCCATCCACAATCAGGTGGGGTATTACATGATCGGCAATGGCAGCCGGGATGCAGGCTATCCACTAACCGAATATGAACAAATTGTGGCGAGTTTGGAGTTTCGTTGATTTGCTCCGGTATGAATTATCACTTCTAAAAACAAAAGCCCTGGAGAACTCGATCTCCAGGGCTTTTTCATTCACATGATACTCTTATGGCGACGCGGCATCAGTTTGAGAATTGAGATGTTTTTCTAAAAACTGAACGGACATTTCAACCAGCGATGCTGTGCTATCTGCATTGCCAAAGCCGTGACCGGCATTGACGACCTTGTAAAGCGTGACATCCAAACCCGCTTTTTGCATCGCAGCATAGAGCAACTCACTCTGGTTATACGGAACCGACAGATCTTTTTCTCCGTGCAGGATGAGCATAGGCGGGTCATTTTTGCTGACATAAGTAATGGGATTGGCCGCAACGACTTTCTCCACATTTTCCTGGATGGGACCACCAATTAATCTGGACTCGGGGGAATCGGCTGCGTCGTGATCAATTCGGCCTTCAAAATCATTCATACGCAAAAAATCCGTAGGACCAAACCAGTTGCACACCACCTGCACCGCGCTTGAATGCTGACTGTGATCCTCCGTCTCAAATACGCCTTCATCATGCGTTAAACCCATCATCGCCACGAGATGCCCCCCAGCAGACGATCCCCACGCGCCGATGCGGTCAGGGTCGAGATTGTATTTTTTTGCATTGGCTCTCACCCAGCGCACAGCTGTTTTGCAGTCTTCGATTTGCGCTGGAAAAAGGGCTTCGCCGCTGAGTCGATATTCCACATCAACAACGGCAAATCCGCGCCTGGTCATATTGAGCGCCCGCCCGCCATTGCCTTTGGATCCCCCACGCCACCCACCCCCGTGAACCCATATCACCACGGGCACAGGAGATGATGTATCGGGCGGAAGATAGAGATCAAGGGGAAGTTCTCTCTCCCCAACCCGTCCGTAGATCAGGTCTCGGTGGACATTTACACCTTCTGGAATATTCACGGTATTCCTCCGTCTATTAGTACGATAAAAAATATCTTCTTCAAGTGTGACAAAACCATCTTTATCTGTGTCAATTCGCTCAAACAGGCGACGCTGTCGTTCGGGAAATTCCTCCCGCGACAATTTGCCGTCTTTATTTTTGTCATTGCGCGCAAAAAAACGCTCCGCCGCGCTCTGGAAGCGATTTTCAGCTTGCTCCTGAGCAAACAGAGATGGTGCGATCAACAGGATAACAACGAGAATTTTCCAACAAGTCATAGCAGAGCCTCCCGGTACGCCAGGTAGTGATTGCCTTTTGTCATTCTTAAATATATGCAAGAGTATAGCTTCTCAAAAGCTATTTAGACCGCGCTATTGGCGATAGATTTTTTATGGCATGTCGCACCCGGTCTGCATATATTGGGCAGCGATTAAAATGGCAAAAACACCAACAGTGAAAGGAAACAGCCATGTTGAGAATTGCTATCCTGGCACCGCCACAAGCCAGTCAGCGATGGACACTCATGAAACAATGCGGGGTCGAAGGCGCGGTTGGAGGCATAACATTGCGCCCAAAACCGGACGCAGAGCCAGAAGAACAGCCCTGGAGTTACACATCGCTGGCAAAAGCAAAAGCCGCTTACGAAGCGGCCGGAATACCTCTTGAGGTCATTGAATCGCGACCGCCCATGGAAAATATAAAACTGGGATTGCCCGGACGAGACGAGGAAATTGAAGTGGTCTGTGAACTGCTCCGGAACATGGGCAAACTCGAAATCCCCGTGTGGTGTTATGCGTGGATGCCCATTCTGGGGGTCATGCGTACATCCCGATCCATTTCATCTCGGGGCGGCGCGCATGTAAGCGGCTTTGATCTCGAAGCACTGGAATCACAGGGCAACCCTGCCGAGCGCCCCATACACAATATTGACGGCGTGCCGATAACCGAGCAAGAGAATCCCTCGGCGGAAACCGTGACAGAGGAACAACAGTGGACCAATCTGAAGTATTTTCTCGAGCGCGTTGTACCCGTAGCCGAAGAAGCCAACGTCAAACTGGCCCTGCACCCCGACGACCCACCGCTATCGCCCATCCGCGGCATTGCGCGCATTATGAGCAGCGTAGAAAACTACCAAAAACTCGTTGACATCGTACCGAGTCCGATGAATGGCATTGGGCTTTGTCAGGGCAATTTTACACTGATGACAGACGATTTGCCCTCGGTCATCCGGCACTTTGGCGAACAGAAAAAAATCCACTTTTTACACATCCGAGATGTTGTCGGTCAGCCCGATAAATTTGAAGAAGCATTTCACGACGATGGCAAAACGGACCTCGTCGAATGTTTGCGCGCATATCGAGACGTCGGATTTGACGGCGTGTGCCGGCCAGATCACTATCCCAAAATGGGAGATGATCAATTTGGGGACGCGCACGGCATCGCGCGGCTATTTGCCGTCGGATATTTGAAGGGCTTGCGGGAAGCTGTTTATGCAGAGTGAGATATCCAAACCACCGCAAAATCAGGGGCATTATTTTTATGGCAAAAAAAAATATTCAAATTCAATATGCTGCGAGGTGATAATATTGGCAAGAGATTGGTGAAGTGTGATGGGAGTTGATATGGCACAAAATGTATCGCGCAGAGACTTCTCAGGATCAGTTGGCAGCACGGCTACCGCAGAGCCAAAACCCAATCTGCTATTCATCTTAACGGACCAACAGCGCCAGGATGGCGTGGGATGTTATGGAAAAAAGGGCATTATAACACCCAATCTGGATCGGTTGGCATCGGACGGAATGCGATTTGACAGAGCTTATGCCGCACAACCCGTCTGCGCGCCAAATCGCGGCACAATTTTCTCGGGCCTTTATCCGCACAATCACGGTGTGCTCGAAAACACCTGGGATATAGATCCAGAAATACCGCTTTTTCCCGATTTCCTCAAAGCTGTGGGATATCGGTGTGCCTACTTTGGCAAATGGCATCTGGGAGATCCATCGAGAGACGCATGGGAGACAATGCCCACATATCCCCGCGATGGTCGGGGACAAGGGCATTATTACACCATCGGCAAGAAAAAAGTGTATCAAACGGATGTGTTGGCACAAGACGCCATTGATTTTATTCGCAAAGAGGACACACGTCCATTCTGTGCTTATGTGTCCTATTATCCTCCTCATCCACCTTATTCTGCCCCCGAAAAATACGAATTACTTTATCAGAAGCTCTACCCCAATGACGAAAAACGGCGCAAATACTACGCGATGTGTACAGCGATTGACGATGCAGTTGGCGACCTGTTGAAAACACTCGATGACAAAGGAATAGCAGACAATACCCTCGTCGTCTTTACCTCCGAACACGGTCACCTCTTTGACCACCGGTGGAATGACCACAGCAAACGCCTCTGTTATGACATTGTCGCGCGCATTCCCCTGCTGATGCGATTCCCCGCGGCAATTGCCAGCGGTGGAATCGGTGAAACTCTCATCAGTTCGGTCGATTTGATACCGACAATCCTCGGCCTCCTGGGGTATGCAGTCTCCGAGGGCCTTGATGGCATAGACCTCAGCGATTCAATCCGACAGGATGGCAAAACAGGACGCGAGGCACTCGTCATAGTAAATACGCCATTTATCGATAAAAAAAGCGAAGGCCCCAATCAGCCCGAACTCGATAAAGGAGAAGAGCGGTGTGTGGTATCAGACGATTGGAAACTGATTTTGTCAACCGTTAGAAAACCCGAACTTTATCACTTGCCCAGCGACCCGGGTGAACGGCAAAACCGCTGGCAAGAGATGGCAAGCTCTGAAACCGTTGCAAATTTGAAAACCCACCTGCAAGCCTGGGCACATAAAACAAGGGATAAACTCGCACCAGGCTTATTGGCGAAAATATGAATAATTAACGGGAGTAGATTTTATGGAATATGTCAACTTTGGTTCAGCGGGTGTAAAAGTAAGTCGGCTGGCACTGGGCCTGGGATTTCGCGGACAGGCAGACGAGGCGGAAGGACAAAGGGTTATTGAGCGGGCGATAGACCTGGGTATCAACCTGATCGACTGCGCCAATACCTATGGTCCAGGTGATGATCGCACGCATATCGGGCGTTCGGAAGTGGTGTTGGGCAAAGCTTTGAAGGGCAAACGAGACGATGTGGTAATCACCTCAAAAGTATTTAGCCGCATCGATACAGGACCAAATGATCAGGGTCTATCCCGCTATCACATCATGCGGGAAGTAGAGCGATCGCTGAACCGGTTGGACACTGATCACATCGACGTGTATCTCGTGCATAACTTCGATGAATCGACACCGATTGAAGAAACCGCACGCGCATTGGACGACCTGGTACATCAGGGCAAAGTGCGCTATATCGGGTGTTGTAACCATTCGGCATGGCAAGCGTGCAAAGCCCTCTGGATTCAACACACATTGAATCTGGCACCTTATATGTGCATGCAAAATCCATACAATCTGCTACACCGCGCATTGGAGCGAGAAATTTTTCCCTTTGTGCGAAGCGAGGGTCTGGGAATAATGGTTTACAGTCCATTAGCCGTGGGACTATTGAGCGGGTTTTACAAACCCGACGCACCACCTCCAGAAGGTTCACTATGGGCAAAACGCCGAATGAACCAATACGAAACCATGATGGCGGGCGCAGAGGGAAAAGTGCTAACAACCCTATTTGATATCGCAGATGAACTGGACAAAACACCGGGACAAGTCGCCCTATCCTGGGTCCTGTCGCATCCCGAAGTAACCGTGGCAATTACAGGTGGCGACACCGTCGCGCATTTAGAAGACAATATCGGAGGCGTGGGATGGGGTCTGGATCCCGAACTGCGAGATAAATTGGACGCTGTTTCCGTGAATCTGGAATCCGGACGATAGGTTTGCATTGGGAATGATCATAATAAGAACATTCTGGCTGCATCTGCTATTGGCGGTTGTCGCGCTGGCATTGTGGGACACACCCGTGATAAAACCCTTTCGCGTATTTGTGGTATGGATACACGAAATGGGCCATGCGAGCATGGCGATTGCAACAGGTGGAGAAGTAGAGGAACTGCGCGTGCGGTGGAATGAATCGGGGCATGTGATCAGCCGAGGGGGAATATTTCCACTCATCAGTTCAGCGGGTTATGTGGGATCGGCTTTTCTTGGTGCATTGTTGATTTACACGGGCCGATGGCTGGGCACGCAAAGAATATTGCTCGGATTGATCGGTGTTCTGCAAATTGGAATGGCTGTACTGTACACACCATTTGGGACACTCGATTTTTGGTTTGGCGTGACCTGCGGTCTCGTACTGATTGTCGTAACGATTCGATTTGATCGTTTATCCCATGTGTTGGCAACGTGGATAGGCATTGTCCTGTGTTTGTACAGTTTATACGATTTTCGCACGGATTTGTGGATGCAGACAGAACGCACCGATGCGGGAATATTGGCGCGGTATTTCGGCATAGAGATATTGGCATATCCAATTGCATTTGTTTGGGCAGCTATTTCGATTTATGTCATGTACAGGGCGATGCGGGGCTTAATCCAGACACAAAATGGCACAGAGGCATCATCTAACCAGACCGAGGAGTATTATTCACAAAATTAATTAACACAAGGAGAAACGCGATGAGCGAGCAAGTTCTGCTGGCGAAATTGACGCGACGCGAATTTCGGGAAGCACTGGAACGCGGAGAATTTCAAACGGCGATTATTCCGGTGGGAAGCAACGAGCAGCATTTAGAGCACCTGGCAATGGAGCACGATACCGCTTCGTCAACCCATGTCGCGGTGGAGGCCGCCAAACGATTGTATCCCCAGGTAATTGTCAATGTACCGATGGCCGTAGGCATCTCCGAACACCACATGGTACACAAAGGAACCGTGACAGCCAAACCCGGGTCGTGGTTGGCCGTGTTATTCGACGCAGTCGAAAGCCTGGTGCGCCATGGCGTAAAAAATGTCATTGTGCTAAATGGTCACGGCGGCAATGTAGCACCCTTGCGGGGCATATTTGGTCAATGGCGGTTGTTTTTCAAGATCGACCGCCCCGACGTAAATCTGCAATGGACTTCTTACTGGGATCTCATGTCAAAAGATGTGGCCGAACAAAATTTAAAAACAAAACGCTATCCGGGACACGCACAGGAATTTGAAACGGCATTCGCGCTGGCACTGTGGCCAGAAAACGTGCGCCACGATGCAATGCAGGATCAAGTAGATAAGGAACCTCTGGAAGCCACCGCAGAAGCCGGTGCAGCACTCGTGGAAGATGCAATAACACAGGTAACGGCATTTACGCAGGCATTTATCGACGGCGAGCATCGCGGAGAAAATGTCGAACATCATCCATGATGCAATCGTCACACGCTGTTGTATTCATTGCATTGGCTACGGCATTTTCACTGCTGGGCGACCAGATGCTGTACTCCGTGTTGCCAACGCATTATGCCGAAATTGGGTTGATGCCTTATCAGGTCGGCATCATTCTCTCTGTAAATCGCTGGGTGCGACTGATAACGAACACCCTGGCCGAAAAATTGTGCCAGCGCTATAATCTGACGGCTTTGATGACAGGTTCCCTGATTCTCGGAGCCGTATTGACTGCCGTTTACGGCATTGTCACCTCTTTTTCCATCTTGCTTATCGCGCGCATGCTATGGGGATTATCCTGGTCATTTATACGTCAGATTGGTTTGATGACCGTAGTAGATACCACGCCGCCATCTATGATCGGTCAAAGGATGGGATTTTACAACGGCGTATCGCGCCTCGGGTCGGTGGGAGGCAATTTTTTAGGCGGGCTGGCTCACGACATCATTGGATTTACACTCACACTCTTTTTATTCGCCATCATCTCGTTGATAGGAACACCCCTGGGATGGATCGCGCGACGCGCTGTTTTCGAAAAAAATATAAATAAAGAAGGCGTCGAGGACTCGGGCTGGGTACCCAAATTAATGATTTGCGGATTTGTGATCGGGTGCGTTGGGCCGGGCATTTTAATGTCCACCCTGGGGGTGGTCCTCGTCGAAACCGTGGGCACATCGCTGAACCTGTTGGGTATGGTCATCGGCGTAGCCACATTAAACGGCCTGCTGCTATCTTCACGGTGGATTGCTGACGCGCTCGGTGGTCCTTTTCTGGGCCATATCAGCGATCGGTTGGGACGGCGGTGGAGTGCAGCCATTTATTTTGGCACCGGGACATTAGCTCTGTTCTCGGCATCAATCACATCCAATACGGGATTGTTGATCTTGTGCGTGATGATATTTTTTTTATGCGGTGTTGGCGCAACAGTAGTAATGCACGCCGAGGCGGGAATGCGCGGTTCGCGTTCAGTTGCCGGATACGTAACAGCATCTGACCTCGGCTCCGCAACAGGCCCTGTGCTCGGATGGATGACACAGCAAGTACATTTGCCATCGGACTGGATTTTTCTCATTGGCGGTGGAATATATGCCATCGGCGCGCTGATAACTGTATCCCAAAAATAAGAGCGGATCACTCACGCCACAAGTCCCCATAACCGCTTCCGATCATCGGCCCAATCCTCCCAACCTTCAATCACGTACTTCAGTGCCTCAACATCCCGCTTGCGACCACCGCTCGGAAAATAATTCCACGCCATCGCACGCCTTGGACCAGCTGCCGTCTTCACACCCGTCGCATGCCAGCAACTCGGCGTCCACACCAGCGTCCATCGCGGATCCAGAATCACTTCTACTTCGCGGGGATGTGAGGCAAATAACAACTCGGGCATCTCATCGTGCTGCCCGGTCGCTATTTCGATCTGTCGCAATTCTTCTTCGACCTCCTCGCGGGACCTGACATGGGTGCCGGGCAATACGCGCAACGGCGCATTGGATGGGTCGTGTCTATCCAATGCCGTACGCATCGACACCTGCCGTACATCTGGTCCCCCATCCGCGTGCCAGTGGACTTGTTGAAGCAAACGCCCATCTGCCGACACAACCTTCGACGCATCGCCCAACCCGCACGCGCCCACATGCACATCTTCACACCCCAAAATTCGCCGCGCCATACCCACAAATTCCGGGCGCTCCACTGCCTGCAACAACGGCTCGCCCACCATAAAAAACTGACAGGCCCCCCGGTTAAACCCCTCTGCCCACTCGGCCTTTAACCACTCCGGTTCAACCGCGCGCTGGCGTTGGTCAATCTCAAATATAGCATCATCGCCCAACGGATTTGGAACAAAAAAGAATCCATTGCGATGAAAATGTTCGGCCTGATAATCTGTCATATCTATCTCAAGCGGTGTACAACTGCGCCAGCAGTTAATCTGCCACCTTTACGACGCGCTTCCCAACATTACCACCCCGCATCATATCGATAAATGCCTCGGGCGCATTCTCCAACCCCTCCCAGATATCTTCCCGGTATTTAATCCGCCCTTCATTGACCCAAATAGCCATCTGCTTAAGAGCTTCGGCGTGCTGGTCTTCAAAGTCAAAAACCAGAAAACCGCGCATCGTCAATCTTTGCGAAATAAAATACCACATCATCCGCGGACCTTGTTCTGGAGCAGTCAAATTGTATTGAGATATTTGCCCGCAAACTGAAATGCGACCGCGCACATTCATCAGGGGAAATGCCGCATCGGAAACTGCGCCACCCACATTATCAAAAAATACATCAATACCATCGGGACAAAGGCGTTGCAATTCGGCACTGTAATCATCGACCTCCTTGTAATTGAAAGCGGCGTCAAAACCCAACTCGTCAACCACATGGGCGATCTTTTGATCCGACCCCGCCACACCCACAACGCGACAGCCCACGATCTTGGCAATTTGTCCTACTATTGATCCCACAGCACCAGCAGCTCCCGTCACCAGCACAGTCTCGCCTTCTTTGGGCTGCCCAACATCCAACAATCCAAAGTACGCCGTAAGTCCCGGCATGCCCAACACCCCCAAAGCCGTTGATACAGGTGCGAGATCTGGATTGACCTTGCGCAAATTCGATCCCTTAGACACGCCATAAGCCTGCCATCCAATTTGCGCCTGAACAATATCGCCAACTTCAAAACCGGGATCATTCGACGCAACCACCTCACCCACCGTACCTCCCACCATCACATCGCCAATTTGCACATTTGCCGCATACGATGCCCGATCATTCATCCGCCCGCGCATATAGGGATCAACCGACATAAACAGCGTTCTCGACAACACTTCGCCTTCGTCCGGTTCTGGAATAGGCGTTTCAACAAGCTTAAAATCCTCCGGTACGGGAAATCCTTCAGGACGTGCGGCCAGCGTAATCTGACGATTCATTGCTTCCTCCAATAAGTTTTGTCATAACCCAAATATCCTCTTTATATTACAATCCATCGCTCCAAAACACAACTGGTTTGATACGGATTCGTCTGGACAAACGCCACAGACTCATATAAATTGTTGTCCTCTATTGCCCTTCTGATCCTTGGAAATGGAACTTTATTCTTCGTTGAAAATTTAAAGAATATCTGACTGATCAAAATTGTTTATTAAACGGGAGACGCATGAACCTCGTCCAGATTAGATTTGGAAATACGTTAAGTGGTCAAATTTATCAGGCGCGCCAGGCGCAGCGCGAATTTCAAAAAAGACTATCTGCCCAGCCCTGCGATGTTCAGATAGAAACGCGCACAAAAACCCCTTCTGCTGACTTGAAGCTGCCCTACTGGCCGAACATGATGCGCGCGAGTCTGTTGAATCTCATACTCTTCATCGCCATTGTTTTTCTCTATCCAGAATACCATCCCACCGTACATCTGACGCAATCCGTTCCCCAGGTTCTCAGAGTTGATATTCCAGAAACAAGTCAACAAAAACGCCCGCCACCTCCCCCACGCCCCCAAGTGCCCCTGGCAGTTGAAGGCGACGAGGTGCCGGAAGATGTGACAATTGAATCAACTGAACTGGACCTCGACAAAATATTTATTCCCAATTTGGCGATGACAAAGGGGATAGACTTAGACGAACCGCTCGACTATACTGAGATTGACTACAAACCACATCCAAGTCGAATTGTCGTGCCGGAATATCCCGCTGAAGCGCGAAAAAAGGGCCTCGAAGGCAAAGCCATGGTCAAAGTGCTGGTTGACAAGGTAGGCAACGTAGAAGATGTCCAGTTTGTACACGGCCCGGAAATTTTCAAAGAAGCGGCATTAGAGGCAGCGCGACAATATCGATTCCGCCCCGGCAAACACCAGGGAGAACGCCGCAAAGTCTGGATGTTTATGCCGATAGAATTTTCGCTGAAGCGACAATAGAGGCACGATAAAAAAATGTCCGATTGGAAAACCCGTCCCTGGGACGGCAGCCCTGTTCCCTATCCCGATCCCGCCATTGAAATTCTGGACACACGCTTTGAAAAATACGCCATTGGCAACGCCGCGGTCGAGCGTCTCTGTACTGGCCTGCGCTGGGGTGAAGGCCCGGTGTGGTTTGGAGACGCGCGTTGTGTGCTCTTCAGCGACATACCCAACAATCGCATCATGCGCTGGAACGAAAGCGATGGCAGCCTCAGCGTCTATCGTCAACCTTCCAATTATTGCAATGGTCACACCCGTGACCAAGCAGGCCGCCTGATTACCTGTGAACACGGCACGCGGCGCGTCACGCGCACCGAATACGACGGAACCATCACCGTACTCATCGACAGCTTTGAGGGCAAACCTCTCAACGCCCCCAATGACGTCACCTCGCATTCCGATGGCAGTATATGGTTCACCGATCCGGGATACGGCATCATGCTCGACTACGAAGGCAACATTGCCGAAAGCGAGTTGCCCACCAACGTCTATCGTCTCGATCCCAACACTGGAAATGCCACAGTCGTTGCCGACGATTTTGTGCGCCCCAACGGGCTGTGTTTCTCACCCGACGAAAAAATTCTCTACATCACCGATACCGGGTCCTCTCATGGACTGGGAGGCCCCGCACATATTCGCGCATTTGACGTGGAAAATGGCCACCTCAAAAACAGTCGCATCTTTGCCGATATGGCACCCGGATTTGCCGATGGGATTCGCTGCGACATTGACGGCAACCTGTGGAGCAGTTCGGGCTGGGGTAACCCCGAAGATAACGGCGTCAAAATTTTCGCACCCGATGGCGACCTCATTGGCAAAATTCACCTGCCCGAAGTGTGTTCCAACCTCTGCTTTGGCGGACAAAAGAAAAACCGCCTCTTCATGACAGGCGGCATGTGTTTGTACTCAGTGTACCTCGAAGCCAAAGGCACGCAAAGGCCGTAATCCCGAGCAAAACAAAAAGGAAAAATCCATGTCACAACAGACAAAAATCTGGCCCCTGAGTGTTTTGCTCGTTCTGCTGATATTATTTTTTAATGTCTGGATGTGGGATAACGACACACTAATCCTGGGATTGCCGATCAATTTGCTTTACCACATCGGCCTGTGCGTCCTGACCACACTCTCTATGCTCGTAATAGTGCGCCTGGCCTGGCCTCATCATTTAGATGCGGAGGATGCGGAATGATTATTGCGGTTGTCGCAATTTATCTGGGGCTGGTTATAGTGGTCGGCACCCTGGGGCACCGGCTGTTTCGCAATACCGCAGAAGATTACTTTGTCGCAAGCCGAACCATTGGTCCTGTGGTCCTGCTGATGACACTGCTGGGCACCAATCTCACTGCATTTACAATGCTGGGCGCATCTGGAGAAGCCTATCGTCTGGGGATTGTCGTTTTCGGCCTGATGGGCGCGAGTTCGTCTATTCTGATACCATTTCTCTTTTATTATCTCGGCACAAAAAGCTGGTGGTTGGGCAAACGATTTTCCTATGTCACCCAAATCCAGATGATCCGGGACCGCTATGCATCCCCAGCACTGGGAACGCTCTTATTTGCCGTCGTAGTATTGTTGATGCTACCCTACATCCTGATAGGAGTCAAAGGTGGCGGTGATGCACTCGCGGCAATCACGCGCGGTGAGTGGCCGAGTTGGGCTGGCAGTCTGCTCGTATGTGGCGTAACATTTTTGTACGTAACCTATGGCGGGATGCGAAGTACAGCCTGGGCAAATACCTTTCAAACAACGGTATTTATTCTCGTCGGCATCATTGCCTATCTCGTCATTATGGATCACTACGGCGGGATCGGCGAGGCTATGGCAACGCTACGCGATACGCACCCCGAATTTGTGGTTTTTGGCAGCGGCTCTTACACCGTATTCAAAATACTCTCCTATCTCATGCTACCCATCAGTGTCGCTGCATTTCCCCATATTTACGGCCATTGGCTCTCTGCGCGAACTGCGCGGTCATTTCAAACGCCCATAGTATTCTATCCCCTGTGTATCGCCGCCGTGTGGGTACCCAGCGTCACCCTGGGAATGGTCGGTCGCATTGATTTTACAGCACCACTGAACGGTCCCATTTTGATTGAATTAATTCTGGCACATACGGGCGGCGTGCTGGCAGGATGCCTGGCGGCAGGTGTTTTTGCGGCAATTATGTCTTCGCTCGACTCTCAAACCCTTGCCCTGGGCGCGATGTTTACTGAAGATATTGTGCGATTTTACGGTTTTGACAACCAGTTGTCCGAAAAACAGCAGATTTTGTTCGGGCGTCTATTTGTCGCTGCATTCCTCGTCCTGGCCTTTGTCGCATCGCTATTTACAACGCGGTCAATCTTTGAACTCGGCGCCTGGTCACTCACGGGTTTCGCGGGACTGGTACCTGTATTTGTCGGCGCACTATACTGGAAACGCAGCACAAAGCAGGGCGCAACCGCGGCAATCTTGAGTGTAATTGGTCTGTGGTTATTTTTTTATGCAGATTCCCTGAATGTAGAAGGCGCGTACAGTATTGGCGGAACCGGCTTAATCCCCGCTGGCATTATCGTCCCTGTTTCCGCGCTCATTCTCATCCTCGTATCTTTCGTCACCACGCCACCTCGCGATACAGATCGATTCTTTTAAAATTGCATAATACAGCCCGCAACACAACAGGACATTTCACTACAGAGATGTCCTGTTTCTTTTTTACTCCACAAATGGCCCCTCCTCTTCGAGCCGCTTTTGAACGCGCTCAAAGTCGGGAGATTCGCCTCTGACGAGGCGTTCGCAATGGATACCCCGCAATGCGCCTTCTTCAAAACCAGTAAGATTTGTAACATTGGGTTCGCCACGGGTATAATACTTGCGTCCGTAAGGCAGGTGGAGCACACCAATGACATCGAGTTTGGGAATATGTGTGCGTTGGGCGGCCTGCTTGAGTTTCTCTTCATCGACCTCAACACCGAGCCCCGCACCTTCGGGTACACGGCAAAAACCTTCAGTCGGTAGCAGTTGCGACGTGGTAATATCGTCTTCGTATTGATCGTCAAGGGTGATAATATGCGCTGTTGCCGTGGGCAAGACCGCCGCCTGATGCAACGTAAAAGCTTTCATGAGGGTATTGCCCGATTGCTGCAGAAGCGTCTGGATATTGGCCTGACCGTACGCAAATCCCTTTCGCATAGTATCGCCAATGCGACCACCAATCATATAAATATCAGCAGTGCCGTGCAGGACTTCCTGCATGCCGCCGAGTTGGGGATTGTGCATGATAAGCGGCAGTTGCGTTTTTTGTCTCAATGTGCGCCAGCCATCAATATCGGCCCAGGGCAGCGGGTCTTCGATAAAACCGACCACCGGATAATTGCGTTCGAGTTCAGCAACAATGGGAAGCACAACACCCATTGTGCGGTTGTGATTAAAGTCCCAGTGGAGTTTAAAGCCCTCTGGCGCGACCTCGGCAGCGGCCCGCGTTTGTGCAATAACATCATATCGCGCGTCGGAATGCATCTTGAAAATGCGATACCCCTGGTCGGCAGCGCGCTGGATTTCTCCGGCAAACACTTCGGGTGAACAGGGCCGCGTCCATGCCGCCGCAGGCACGGCATCTCTCACCTTTTGCCCCAGGAGCTTATAGGCAGGCACTTCGAGGTATTTGCCCATGACATCGTAGAGTGCCATGCCAAGAGCCATATTGAAATTATTGTGCAAAAAGTCAAAGGGATTGCGGCCGATCAACGGCTCTATTTCCTCGGACGCAATCGCAGAACGGTCTTCGTAATCGCCATAGCCAATCAAGCCGTTATCCGTATGGATTTTGACCACCACATGCTGATCGATATCATACATACGCGTGCGCCCGTGGTGGTTGTCATAGCGTTTTGCCAATGGCATCGCAATCGGAATGGCTTCAATATCGGTGATTTTCATCTTCGGCCTCCTATATGTGGAAATTGATAGTACATAATGAATGCAAGAAAATTTACTGTCAAGTAACTTCATCCCGCCCTGTCTTGATCGCTTGAATCTCTTTGGGGGATGATGTATGTTAGAGAGGCAAGGGGCCTGGGACCGGGCTGACCACTAACCACTGAGGTAAACAATGCACCTGATTGCCAGGACAGCGGACGATTTTCGCCAACTTTGGAATGGCGAGCACAATTTTCTTATTGATTCCGAGTTGTTCAAATTTGAAATGCCACTCGCGCCCGTCGAAAAGGTCATAGATATTTTGCGGCGTGATTCCGAGGCCCGTATTCAGTTTTTAGATGACAACTTGAGCGATGCAGAGCAAAATGCTCTGGTCGAGAAATTTAAGACTGCACCCATAGAAAAAGCCGTCGAAATGCCGATTAGTCTGGCGCATTTTCATTTGCAAAATTTTTATGGTGCAGGGCAATTTCTCGAATACTTTCAAGAATGTGTGATGATTCCCTGGCGCACATTCCTGTCTCAACTCGGGTTTACGTGGCAAAGATGTTATCCCATTATATTTATCTCTGGAAAAGGGTGCAGCTCGACCTATCACGCAGATTCTTCGCATGTACTCGCGTGGCAAGTTTATGGAGAAAAACACTTCCACGGATTTTTAGAACCTGAAAAGCGCGAGCCTGTTCAGAAACTCGTGGAAAATCGAACGGGTGTTACGCGCATTGATATCCCCCAAACAGATCCGACAGATATTTTGACCTATGACATGCAACCCGGCGATTTGCTGTGGAACCAGTTATTGACGCCCCACTGGGTTGATGCCGGCGAAGATGAAGTCGCCATGAGCTTTAATATTTCTCATGGTGGCGTCGCCTATCGCGGTGAATTTTGTCCAAACGAACAGGTATTGCGCCAACACTGGGAAAAAAATCCCAAAAGCGCGTGGCTGGTCGATGAGAGATATTGAGCGCGATTTCTTTTGTGATTTTTATGGCTATTTCAACTGGATAACCCATGCGCATTTTTGCCATTTCTGATTTGCACGTCGATTACAAGGAGAACCAGCGGTGGGTGCAGCGGCTTTCCAATTGCGATTTTACCGATGATGTGGTGATTGTGGCCGGAGATATAACTGACCGCGCCGACCCGATGCGCGATACCCTGTGCGAACTGAAGCAAAAATTTGCACGCGTTTTTTTTGTACCGGGCAATCATGATTTGTGGGTGAGGCCCAATGAGCGATGCGACTCGTTGGAGAAATTCCACGCGCTTATGGCTTTGTGCAACGTGTTGAACGTAGAAACCTCGCGGGCGCAATTGCCGGGTGTACAAATTGTACCGCTTTTGTCATGGTATGAAAAACCCGAAGAAAGTGCCGACAGTTTGTACGTGCTCCAGGAAGGAGAAGACGCAGCGTTGCACATGTGGGCGGACAACCGTCTGATTCGCTGGCCCGAGAACGAGCGATCCATTGCACGCTATATGCTGGCCCAAAATACCGCGCCTGTTCAGGGCGATGGGCCAATCATTACCTTTAGCCACTTTTTGCCCAGACGGGAATTGATCTTTGGTCGGTCCTCTTCCACTTCTCGCCCGCGTCCATTGACGAGCGCGTCGAATTTCAATTTCAGTCGGGTGGCTGGCACAATAGCCTTAGATCGTCTGTTGCGAAAACACGGTTCATCGATTCACATATACGGCCATCAGCATCGCAATCGGCGTCGAGAAATCGAGGAAGTGACGTATATTTCTCATTGTTTGGGCTATCAGCGCGAGAGACAATTGGGGGTGGTATGCGGGATGGACGAGGGGCCCCGGTTGGTGTGGGAAACCTGATTTTTGATATGGAGGACGCGATGAATCTAAACGTGCAGCATCAGTCCTTATTGTGGGATGACAGTGAACACACGGTTTGGGAAACAATAACAGAACGGGTCTATTGGCCTCCCGAGCAAACAGTCCTGTTATTATGCGATGTATGGAATAACCACTGGTGTCGCGGTGCAGTCGAGCGATTAGAAGCAATGATTCCCCGCATGCACGCCGTAGTGCAAAGCGCGCGAAAGCAAGGTGTGACCATTATTCACGCACCCTCGGGCACACTCGATGTTTATGCCAATACGCCTGCGCGGGGACGGGTATTGGATGTCCCACCCATTGAACCGCCTGAAAATTTAGATCTCGCTGATCCCCCGCTACCGATCGACGATTCGGATGGCGGGTCAGACACGGGTGAAGACCCGAAGAAAATCAACACGCAGGTCTGGACGCGGCAACACGCGGGGATAGATATTGATCAAGAACGGGATATTATTTCCGATCAAGGACACGAAATCTACAGCTATATGCAGCATCGAGAAATCGACAAAATGCTCATCATGGGGGTACATACCAACATGTGCGTGTTGCATCGCACGTTTGCAATCAAACAAATGATACGCTGGGGCATCCAGGTCGCGCTAATTCGAGATTTGACCGATGCGATGTACAATCCGGCAAAGCCGCCTTATGTGAGCCATGAAGCGGGCACGCAATTGGTAATATCGTTTATTGAAAAATTCTGGTGCCCAACAATTTTAAGTAACGATCTGCTATGAGGTATGCGATGATTAAACAACCCAATATCTTATTCATTACAACTGACCATTTGCGATATGACACGCTGGGATACACGGGGGACCGCGTTATACAAACGCCCGCGATTGACGCCCTATCTGAAAGGAGCATGCGATTTTCAAAATGCTTTGTGCAAAATCCCGTATGTTCTCCGTCGCGTGCGACATTCATGACCGGGCGTTATCCCAAAAACCACGGCGTAAAATGGAACGGTTCAAAGCTCAACGAAAATGAAATTACAATGGTAGAAGCGTTCAAAAACCAGGGCTACACAACTGCCAGCGTGGGCAAACACGGCATTGGACAGCAGCGTTTTCAACAAATACTCGACCACATGGACGCCGTGGGAATACGGCGGGGATGGAAAGAGCGCGCAGATGGAGATTATACAGTCACCGATCCCAATCCATTTGAGCAATACGTTCGCGACCGGGGATACGAATATAAAACGGGATACGCCTTGCCCAATTTTCGCAAAAACCTCGGTGCCGTGCCATCCGATCTCCCCGAAGATTGCCACATCGATGCCTATGTAGGAATGAAAAGTATTGAATACCTCGAAGGACTGGATACGAGCAACCCCTTTTTCTTATGGGTGGGATTCTACGGACCGCACCATC
Organism: Candidatus Latescibacterota bacterium; assembly: GCA_965205975.1. GTDB lineage: Bacteria > Latescibacterota > UBA2968 > UBA2968 > UBA2968 > VXRD01. The sequence continues at coordinate 122,660 of OZ242195.1, read as the reverse complement.
CCTATGTCCCCTCTGGACGCTTTGCAAATATGTACGATCCCAACGCGATGCCCCCCTTTCAGCACGCGAAAGACGACATTGCAAAAAAACCGCCCGAATACAGTTTGTATTTCAAGGCAGAACACCACAAATACCGCGGATTTGACCAGGCTTCCGACGAGACATTCCGCAAGATGAAGGCGGCGTATTACGGCATGGTATCGCAAATTGACCATCAAGTGGGCCTGATCGTCGAGACATTAGAAAAAAAAGGCATAGCGGACGAGACCATCGTGATCTTTCTATCGGACCACGGTGAATTTTTAGGCGATCACGGTATCCCGGCCAAAGCGCCATTTCTTCTGGATTGCATGTTACATATACCGTGCTTTATCGCTGTGCCCGGTCGTGCTGGCAGCGACTGCGACGCCCTGATCGAAACAGTAGATCTATTTCCCACAATCGCGCAGCTATCGGGTTTTGATGCGCCCGAATGCGTACAGGGCATGGATTTATCGTCACTGATGAACGGTGAACAATCGGAAATACGAGACATAATTTTTGCCGAAGCAGTCGATAAACGCTGCATCCGCACGCGGGAATGGAAATATATTCACTATCCGGCAAAAAATTATGGCGAGTTGTACAATCTAATTGAAGATCCCTTTGAATTGGACAACTTATACGATACACAGCCGGAAAAAAGAGAAGAGATGACGCGGGCTTTTTACGCCCACATGGATGCAACCGAAGATTTCATCCATCCGAAATACGATCGCTTTACCGCCAAACAGGGCGAGCCTGTAACGCATTATATGACCTGGTGATGAGTGCATGGAGATATCGGATTGGTTCTTGATCGGCGCGGCGTGTATCACATCGATGATCGCGGCTATTGGCGGCGTTGGCGGCGGCGTTGTCCTCATTGCGATTATGCCGGGTTTCCTCCCCGCAGCAGCGATTATCCCGGTTCACGGACTGGTGCAAATTGCCAGCAATTTGAGCCGCGCGCTCATTGGCCTCAAGCATACCGAATGGCGTCTTGTGGGGCAATACGCAATCGGAACAGTGATTGGTGCCGTGTTGGGTTCTCGTTTTATTGCCGACTTTAAATGGGAAACCATGCCCCTCTTTTTGGGTATTTTTATTTTACTCATTACGTGGATGCCCAAATTTTCTCGCACGCCCGATTTACCCGCAAAATTCACACTTCTGGGTGCTTTTCAAACGGCATTATCCCTTTTTTTGGGTGTAAGTGGTCCGCTCAATATGCCATTTCTCCTGCGCGAAAACCTGCCCCGAGATCGCACGGTAATCACACATTCGGTTCAGATGGCATCGAGCCATGCAATGAAAATTTTGACATTTGGGTTTTTGGGATTTGTCTTTGCACCCTATTGGAAATTGGTCGTTGGCATGATCGCCTCGGCATCGCTGGGGTCCTATTTGGGAACCCTGATTCGCGGGCGCGTGCCCGAGCACCATTTTCGCGTACTTTTGAGATGGTTGATAACCCTCCTCGCCTTACGCATGATCTTGTATGTTCTATTTTCAACCTCCTGATAAGAAAAGGATCAACAATGAGTGATATTTTTCGCTGGGGCATTATCGGTCCCGGCAGTATTGCGCACAAGTTCGCCACGGGATTGCGCGCACTCGACGATGCACAAATCATAGCTGTGGGATCGCGTAGTCAGGATCGCGCCGACGCCTTTGCCGATAAGTATGATGTACCCAATCGCCACGCCTCTTATGAAGCACTCGCCGAAGATCCAGAAGTGGATGCGGTTTATGTGGCAACGCCCCACCCCTTTCACAAAGAGAACAGTATCTTATGCCTGAAAGCGGGCAAGCCCGTATTGTGCGAAAAACCATTTACAATCAACCAGCACGAAGCCAGAGAAGTTATCGAAGTCGCCCGCAGCGAAGGCGTGTTTTTGATGGAAGCCATGTGGACCCGATTTTTGCCCATCACCAAACAGGTAAAGGCGTGGGTCACAGACGGCACGATTGGCGAAGTGCGGATGTTATACGCCGATTTTGGGTTTCGCGCCCGCATCAATCCCAAAGGTCGCTTGTTCGATCTCGCACTCGGCGGTGGCGGACTGCTCGATATTGGGATTTACCCCATCTCTTATGCATCCCTGATCTTCGACACACAACCTGCCACCATCTCGAGCCAGGCGCATATTGGTGAAACCGGAGTAGATGAACAGGCGGCTATAGTATTTGGCTACGACAAAGGGCAACTCGCATTGATCTCATGTGGCGTGCGAACCAAAACCCCGCACGAGGCAAAAATCCTGGGCACGGATGGCATGATCACCGTACCGAAGTTTTGGGACGCCCGCACGGCAACCCTGTCCGCTGGCGGCAAAGAGGAAGTCATAACACTGGAATGCGCTGGAAATGGATACGAATGTGAAGCCGCCGAAGTGGCCCGCTGCGTAAGAGAAGGCAAGCTGGAAAGCGATCTCATGTCACACGACGATACGCTTGCCAATATGCAGACACTGGACGCAATTCGAAAACAATGGGGATTGAAATATCCGATGGAAAGGGAATAATATTATGCCAATGGAATACGGCACAATTGAAGGAATGAACAAAAAAATTTCGCGTATTTTGCAAGGTACAATGATGTTGCGCGAAGATCACCTGCAAGAATCATTTGACCTGTTAGACGGCGTATGGGCACTCGGCGTCAACGGCTTTGACGGAGCATATATTTACGGCGGCGGACAGTGTGAGCGCGTTTTGGGACAATGGCTCGACGAGCGCGGCCTGTTCGAAGAAGCCGTCATCTTGACAAAGGGCGCACACCACACTGGAAAAAAAAATAAAGTCACCCCACCTGATATTACGGCAGACCTGGCCACTTCTCTGGAACGTTGCCGCACGAATTTTATCGACATCTACGTATTGCACCGCGACGATCCCAATGTCGCAGTTGGCCCCATAGTAGAGATACTAAACGAACACAAAGCAGCGGGTCGAATCGGACTATTTGGCGGATCGAACTGGACCGTGCCGCGCATACAAGAAGCCAATGAATACGCATACAAGCACAACATGGAACCATTCACCGTGAGTAGCCCCAATTACAGCCTTGCAGAACAGGTGAAAGAACCCTGGAGAGGTTGTATCAGCATCAGTGGGCCTGAAAACGAGGCGGACCGCGCGTGGTACGCAGAACAAAACACGCCCCTGTTTACCTGGTCGAGTCTCGCACAGGGATTTTTCTCAGGCAGATTCACACGCGAAACTTATGAAGACTATAAGAAAAATCTACCCGGGTCCTGCGTCGAAGCCTATTGTTACGAACAAAACTTCAAACGCCTGGACCGCGCGGGCGAACTGGCAAAAGAAAAAGGACTAACCGTGCCGCAAATCGCGCTGGCATTCAACCTGAACCAACCCCTGAATCTCTTTTCACTAATCGGCGTATTCCATCCCGATGAGTGCAGGGCCAATATCGAGGCCCTCAATTTGAAACTCACACCAGAAGAACTCGATTGGCTGGACTTGAAACGCGACGAGCGGTGAGATATAAAAATAAAAAAGGCCGATGGAACATCACCCATCGGCCTTTTTTTTCAAACTAATACCTCAAATCTTTTGCCGCATCCAACCGCGCTTGACTTCGGGCTGTCTGCGAAATCCCTTTTGCGGTTTGGTTCCCGTTGCCCCCATAGCCTGTTGACGCTTGTGATGGCCTTCCCACTGGCGTTGTGCGCGCTGACCGTCACTTGAAGACAGCCACGCATCCAATTTTTCTTTCGATACGCCCTTTCCCGTCACAATGCCCCCTTTTTGAAATGCCTGCCGCCTGCGCTTGCTTTCGCCCCGCGAGCATCCCAGTTTTCGAGCCATGTGCTTGTCGTCTTCGCCAGCAGCCAAAAGATCTGCAAAGGTGCGAAAAAATGTTTCTGGATCGTCAATCTGAAGATGAGCCATGGGAGCCTCCTGATCTTTTCTAACGTAGCGTATCTAAAAAATGAGACAAAGACAAGTCGCATCGTGTTTCCAATAGCGATCAAATCCCACCCGCTCAACCCCCAGCCCTTCTTTGCCTCTCGCCTTTTATCTGCGTCCATCTGCGTCCATCTGCGGACACCTTTCACCTCATCCTCGACTCCGACATCCACATATCGGGATTATCGCCGAGTTTGTCTTTAACACCTTCTGTAATATCAGATAAGCGTTGCAGTATATCCTCCGACAATATAAGCTCAACCGCAGGAAGATTCCATTGCACTTCATCGGGATTTCTCGCGCCCACCAGAAGCGATGTAATGCCGGGTTGTTGTAGTGCCCATGCAAGGGCAAGCTCGGCCATTGCGATGTCTGCTTTATCGGCAACAGCGCGAATTTTTTTCAGTGCGTCAAACACTTCGGCCTCACAGCCTTCCTCGCCGTGTTTGGACATGGGGCGATCATCCGAAAACAGGCGGGTTCGCGCCAGACCATCTGGCACATCATCCGCAGAGGCATAACGTCCGGTAAGCAACCCCTGCATCAGTGGGCTATAGCATATCAGGCCAATATTGTTCTCCAAACACATCGGCTGAATCTCGCGTTCAATAACGCGCCAGAGCAAGCTATAGGACAACTGATTGGTGACAATATCGGCAACAGCGAGCAAATCGCGCAAATCGCCACAGGCAAAATTACAAACGCCAATAGCCCGAATTTTTCCCTGATCGCGGAGACGCTGAAGCGCACTTGCTGTTTCTGCGATGGGAATATTGTGATTGGGCCAGTGAATTTGGTACAGATCAATATAATCGGTTTTCAGACTTTTCAGGCTTTGTTCGCAGGCTTTGGGCAAATCATCGGAAGAAAGATGACCACCGCCAACTTTGGTGGCGATCACCGCATCTTGCCGACGACCTTTGAGACCCTGTCCCAGCACGCGCTCGGACTTGCCATAGCCCTCTGCCGTATCAAAAAAGGTAATACCCGCATCGAGTGCGGCATGCACCGTCGCCATAGACACATCGTCGTCTTGCTCGCCCCAAACATCACCACCAGCAAAAGGCCAGCAGCCCAGAGCAATAACGGAAACATCGATATCCGTGCCGGGCAGTTTGGTGTATTTCACGATTCCCTCCTACCGATACCATGTGCCTTCTAAATAACGCGCTGAGAGACGGCGAGACAATTCGCGCCGTACCTCTGGCTCCTGTTCGGCAATATTGTGTTCTTCTGCAGGATCGGCGATCAGATCGTAGAGTTCGGTTACATCGTTGTAGTTCTCCACCAATTTGTACTCCCGCGTACGGATACACCTGAAATTTTGTATGCCACTCACGGTTTCCGTGCGGTGTTCCTCTTCCTCTCCGCGAAGCACCGCGCCAATTGATCGCGCATCGATATCCGAAAGCGGAGGCACGCCAGCGAGATCACATATCGTTGGATTCATGTCAATGAGTTCAACAAGAGCATCTGAGACGCGACCGCCTTCAATACCGGGTCCCGCAACAATGAGCGGAACATGTACCGATGCTTCGTAAGGCACGCTTTTGGTGTACAAACCGTGATCGCCCAGCATTTCTCCGTGGTCACTGGAAAAGATGACATACGTATTGTCGGTCATCCCCCGCCGTTCTACTGCCGCGAGCATCTCGCCGATCTGATCGTCAATAACTTCAATTGCCGCGCAATATTGTCGTCGGGTCTCTGCGATTTTTTCCGGGGTCATGTCTTTGATGCGATCTTTTAAGTAAGCGGGTTTTCCCGGCAAATTTGCAGGCGTGGCAGGTGGCATCTCTGCATCGCGGTACTTCTCCCCGTATTCGGCTGGCGGATCAAAAGGATCGTGAGGCCCCACAAAGCTCACAAATAAATGCCAGGGAAAATCCCCGGGGATATTCTCAATCCATTCGACAGATCGCTGCCCAATATACACATCCTCAAAAGCTTCGGTAGGTAAGACCGAATCGTGACAGGAAGCGTGATAACCCTCGTTGGAGCGACGGGTATAATCATCGACAAAAGCACCGAGCAACCCTCTTTCCTCCAAAAAGTGGTTATAAGGACCCTGCGGTGTTTTGGAGTGCCCAGCGTGCATTTTGCCCTCGCATTCGACCGGATGAGTAAAGCCCCACATATACGTAGCTGGCCTATCGCCATCACGTCCGTTGTACCCATCGGGTTTGGCCAGATCGAGCTTGCCCACACAACCCACGTAATAATTGTAATCGCGCAATTGCTGGTAATAAGTCGGTTGGCTGCGAGGCAAGAAGCAATTGTTCCCAACGCAACCGAGGCGCGAGGGCTGCATGCCAGAAGCCAGTGCAATGCGCGAAGGCGCGCAAACAGGGCAATTTGTCGTGCATTGGGTAAAATGCACCCCCTGTTTTGCCAGACGGTCAATATTGGGCGTGCGAACAAAATCAGCACCTGCACAGCCCATATAATCAAAACGATGCTGGTCATCCATAATAAAGAGAATATTGGGTCGATCTGTCTGCGGCATAGTTTATCTCCATAATATAAGGTTGTATTGCAGGTCAAACCTGCGCGTCTAATAAATCTCTCGTAGCGATCAAAATACCGTCTTCATCGGCGTAGAGATAATCGCCCGGAAGAAAGGTAACGCCGGCAAAAGCAAGAGGCGTATTCTGTCGTCCCTTGCCTTCTTTTCGGCTGCGGCGCGGCACAGCAAAACGCGCTTTGACGCCTATTTCAATTTGTGCAAGTTCAGACACATCGCGCACAGCGCCATTTATGACAATCCCCGACCAGCCGTTGTCACTGGCGATTTCAGCGACCATATCCCCCAAAAGCGCACACCACGTCGAACCCTCGCCATCGACGACGAGCACGCGCCCCTTCCCCGGTGTTTCGAGTATCTCGCGCACCAGCACATTGTCTTCGCTAACTTTAACCGTAGCTATGGGACCGCAAAATGCCGTAACACCGCCATAGTCATTAAATATCGGCTCAGAAACTTGAAGTGCCGGATCGGTTTCGTGTTCATCGCACAAATCAGTGGTTTTGAAATCCATTAATCACCTCGTAAATATCTTTAAACATTGAATCTGCATTTTTACAACCCCTATAATTGCGCCTCAAAAGCAACTTGTCAAAGAAAAAAGCCATGTAGCAGATTGCGTCAGTCTAATCCTCAAATCCCTACTGGACTTATTAGCTCTATATGGATATATTTTTCCACAGGCTACGATGAGATACGCTGAATTTAATCCTAAGACAATTTTTCACGACTCGCCCTCATGTCCCTGAAGCGGCCAGCACCTAATAATCCACCATCCAGCTATCGAATTGACAGAAATGAAGCAGTATTCTTTCGGCGAGTCAGCAAAGCAGAGCTTGAAAGTGTAAGAGCATCTCATCGTCTTAAACCAATGGAAGGCATGACCGATGGCAAGCACCTCACCACCACGTCAGAACTGGCACTAAAATGGGGACAGCGAATAGTCAATGAAGGTTGGGAAAATAAGATAGGTTTTGTCTTAGAAGTACGCTTGTCTGCAATCATTGCAGAAGAAATAGACTTTGTAGGTGAAATTGATGGCATTGGAGCCTGCTATTTTGCTAGTTTTGACCAATTAGAAAGCGCGAAAATATCTGAGGTGAATCTATGAAACAAGAGCTCGTTGCGAAGATACGTTTTTCTCCAGAACTACAAGACATCTGGCCGAAGACGGTTCTAACTGCTGAGGCACATCTGAACGATAGCAATAAAGACGCGGTCCCCTGGTCAATGCGTGCGGAGCTCTGGAACTCACCGAATGAGGATGGGATAGCCTGGGCATGGATTTCATTCCTGTCTCCCAAAGCTCCCTTTGCGGAACTTCCTCCTCTCAAGCCGTTCAAGCTCACACGCGGAAGCACTGTCGTTGCTCGCTGTACTATCTTTGTCCAACCTTACTGTGAGATGCAGTATCAGGAGAATGACTTTGCAAATCCTGTGCGTAAAGAGTTACTAGATCGAAATATATCACAGACGCCACCTCTTGAGATTGTTGAAACACAGGATGAAGAATATCGGTATTTTGAACTCAGCGCAGAAAGTAAACGACGACTGTGGAAGGAATTTGGTTCAGATGTAAGCACTGACTGCGTTAAATTACCGCACTCTGTCACCTCTGATTTTAAGAAACTCTACGGAGAGTTATACCCTTTCGTATCCGAGTGGATCACCGACAAGCCGAGAGCGGACTTGTCCAGGCTCGGTGGCATAAGAGTATTGTACAACGGGCAATCGGTATGGGAGTGGATTCCTTATAATCTACCTCGTAGTGCATCAACATAATGAGATTGACATTTTCGGGCATAAGTAACAATCCCCGTCAGAACCACAGAGGCCAAGGTCTTGAGCCAGATCAATGAAGAGTTGTGGCGATCAGAGGGGTGGCTGGCACCCCACCAGCGGTACGGACCCGATGTGCATGGTCTCTCAATTCTACCAGATGATGAAAATACAGTGTTTATACATATAAAGGCGGGGGGAACAGTTACATCAGATCCGACTCAATTCCTCAATGCCATGCGCTTACTGGCTGAGCAACCGTCAATCATAGAATCCAAAGTCACTCTCCCCGTGCGGCTCCTGAGTCTTGCTCACATTAATCCTCAGCCACTTGCCAGAATTGTACTCGCTTTTTCAGCTACCGAGATGGTCGCCCAAGATGAGAATTGGAGTGATAAGCAGCGTGATTTAATAAAGAAGCTCGTCGCAGAGATTACCAATCAGGCTGGTGGAGATCGTAAAAGCTTGGAAGTTGCAGAAGCACTTCATCGTATGCATTGGATTGGAGTACGACAAGGCGTGAAACGTGTGCTCTGCCGCAATGGCCTCAGTCATTTGCAAAAAGAATGGGACGAACTCTATAGCCTCCGCAGTGGTTTATTTCATGGCAGCAAGCAGCTAACAGAGCAGGAGGTCAATTCACTTGCAAATGACGCCATGAAGCTCTGTAGCAGGATTATTCTTGCGATTATCAAGCGAAATGGCGTCAAACTACCATCCGTTGCCAACAAAAATTTCGGGAGTATCTGACGTGTAGCAAGTCATGGAGGTTCTGTAATTTTGGAGCGTTCTAAGCAGTGCGTGTATATCAAATTCACTTAACAAACGGCGATAGCCGGTAGTCACCATAAGTTAAGAATCCCCGTCACAACACATCTGACGGGGATTTTATTTTAGCAACTATGATCATACCCATTCAAAGACCACCCCCAGTGCTTCTTTGGGATTATCGGCGGGGCCTTGCCATTGCACGATATAGCGTCCGGCAATTGCACGAGCTCAATCCGAGTGCTGTTTAGCTGGCGTTTACTTACTGGTTTCTCGACTCAACCTCATTTTGTGGTTTGGCTCCTATTTTTCAGCATTGAGATAAAGTAGTCAACATTGCTTTGATATTTATTTTTTGAACCTGGATAAACCAGATCAGATTCTATACCAAGCGCTGTCATTTTTTCTTTTAAAGCAACACCAAACTGCACGTGATGCACTTTCCAACCACGAGCAGTCTGGCCTTCTGGCACAGGGTCTTCCGGTGACATTCTATAGCTCATATAAATAGCGGGATCGTCCTTTGATACCAAATCAAGTGCCGAAATCTCGCTTACGCGATTCTGGTATTCTTCCTGGGTCGTTGCGCCCAATGTCTGATAAAAATCTCGATGGGATTCGGCGTACCCGGGAATATTCTGCTTCCACCAGGCAACGTCCATCGTGGTCTGCCCGCCAGAAGTGGCCACGGCCTGAAGTCTGGTAGATTCGCGTTCGATTGGATCGTCGCTGTCTGGACGAGCCATGTCTTCGTGAAAAGCAAGATACATGCAAATTTGTGCCCCAGCCGATCCGCCAAATGCACCGATCCGATTTTTATCGATGTTCCATTCGGTGGCTTTGGAACGCAGAAGCTGAAGCGCTCGTCGGCAATCGTAGTGCGCAGCAGGCAAAGGAGCCTGCTGGACATAACGATAGTTAAAAGCCGCGACAGAAATGCCCGAATCTAATAAAGCTTTCAATGTCTCATTACCAATCCCATCCTTGCTGCCATTTCTGAAACCGCCGCCGTGAATATACACTGCAACAGGGGTGGGTTCGTCTGATTGTGCCGGATAAAAATCAAATACGTTCCGCTCATGGGGGCCGTACTTGTAATTTTTAAAAAAGTGGCGTCTCATATTCGATCTCCTCGACAGGTCTGATGGGGGATTTATTTTTCCAGCGGAATCAAGTCCACTCAAATACCACACCCAGCACTTCTCTCGGATCATCGGCGAGCATGTCGTAGGTAGTCTGGCAATCGGCGGGATTGGCGACATGGGTAATCAGATCCTCAATGGGCAACTTGCCCGCGGCCATCAAACGCAAAATCAGTTCGCGATCTCTGCGCTTGCTCCACGGATAATAAATATGGTCATCATCCGGCGTCTTGGGCTGATGCGCGCCCAGAATAGTAATCTCCCGCAAGTGAACCTCGGGCAAAAAACTCACCTCCACAGTACCGCGCGGAGACCCCAGCGCGACCAGACGGCCACCCAATCGAGGCAAAGTCAACGCCAGGGGATAAACTGCGGGAATACCCGTCGCTTCAATAACCAGATCGACACCATCGCCCACGCAATGCTCGCGCACGGCTTCGGCGACATCCCCTGCAGTACCGGGATTGACACAAACATCTGCGCCCCTGTCTCTCGCTTTACCCAACCGAAAATCATCCAGATCAATCGCAATAACCGGGAGCGCGCCAGCCAACCGCGCAAAGGTCGCTGTCAACTGGCCTACAATACCCATCCCAGTAATTGCAACAACCTCACCCAATTCCGGACATCCAACCCGATGCCCGTGCATGGCAATAGCACACATAACCATAAAAGCAGCAGACCTGGGCGAAACACCTTCGGGCACTCTAAAAAAATTCCCACTCATGACCGCATGACTGGCGTGATTGCCCTGCGCGGCAATGCGATCACCGGGTTCCACCCCCTTCACATCTTTGCCCACCTCGAGCACCACACCCGTATTGCAATACCCCGTTGGCCGAGGAAATGTCCTCGCACGCGACGGTTCACCGCCATAAGCATAATTGTAGATTTCCGTACCAACGCTCATGGCGGTATAATCATTCTGCACCAAAATGCCATTATCTGGCACACGCGACAAATCAAAGTCCTCCAATTCAATCCGCCGGACATCTGTGCATATTAATCTTTGTGCTTTCAAATCTTTTCTCCTTCTATGGAGGATCCACGGGGACCTTCTGACGTTTCGGAATCAGCGGATCGTACTCAAACCCCTTCGTTCCCTTCACAAATTCCGCACGCGCTGCTTGCAACACCTTTTTGTCCAAAATCAGATCAATAGCCGATCCCGCAAACACCTTGGCCGTTTGCAAAACCGCGCGCTCGGCATAAGGCATTATTGCTTGTGCGGTCATATCGCGGTGATGACCCGGCGTGCCCTTTGTATAACACACCATCTGAAACCGACCCATCGGTGCCAGCCACGACACATTGTCTTCATCTGAAGACCCGCGTCCCTGTGAACCCTTCCCCTTTTTGATCTTCCCGTCAAATTCACCTTTATATCCCAATTCCTTTACGCGTTCCTTATCTTTTTTTGACGCACGAGGTGGACCGAATAATTCGAGATTTTGACGCACAGTTTCGCACATCACATCATTGGGCAAACGCGGGTACACAGCCGTGATACGATGCCATTTCATAGTCGTTTCCGTAGCCATTGCCGCACCTTTGGCGCATTTGGTCAATCGCTTGCGTATTTTATTCACCTGTTCACGATCCTTCCCCCGCACATAATACCACACCTTTGCATAAGCCGGAACCACATTGGGCGCATCCCCACCATCTCGTATCACGCAGTGGATACGCACATTTTCGGGAACGTGTTCGCGCAAATAATTCGCCGCAACATCCATCAACATCACCCCATCCAATGCACTGCGCCCATTGTGGGCACTCGCGCCGTGAGACGTCTTGCCAAAAAACTCATACACCAGCGAATCCAGTGACGAACCGCCATAATTGCTAACACCCGTACTCGATCCCGGATGCCATGCCAGCACCGCATCCAAATCTCGAAACGCGCCATCGCGGGCCATATACACCTTGCCCGCCAGCGTCTCTTCAGCCGGGCAGCCGTAATAAATGATCTGACCGGACGATTTCAAATTTTCCAATACTGCCTTTGCAGCAACCGCACCTGCGGCCGGGGCAACGCCCAAAAGATTATGACCTCAGCCGTGGCCCCAGGTGCCCTCCTCGGCACCGCAATTGGGCAATGCGTCGTACTCCCCCAACATACCAATAGTGGGTTTGCCCGTGCCCCAGGTGGCGCGAAAAGCCGTCGGGATATTTTTCCACGGAAATTCAATTTGAAATCCGTTCTCCTCCAAATACGCCGCCAATGCCTTTGACGACTCGTATTCCCGAAACGGCCGCTCTGCCCAGCCGTGAATACTCCGCGACAGCTTAAACGCCCGCCGCGATTGCGATTTCACAGCCTGATCCACCTGCGATTTTTTGGTTTTTGCATTCATCTTTAGCTCCTCCCTATTCCTTTACCGCATTCACAACTCGCGCAATCACTTCATTCTGGCTCCCGATTTTATCCTGCTCTTCCCTGAACTGATCCCACAGCCCTGGATTTTGCGCGATAACCAGACCCAACCGCGGACACATCCAGATATGCTTCGCACCAGCACCCGATGCAGCAAAAGAGTCTCTCGGTGCATCTTTCCACTGCATCCCACGATCATTGCACCAGAATCCGTGCCCGTATTTCCAATTCTCCTCGGGTTCGTTTTCCAGAATAAAGTCATTTGTTACGGTTGCTTCTTTTAAATAACTCTCGGGGGCAACCTGAACCCCATTCCAATTGCCGTAATTTGCCCACAAATGCCCCACCCGCAACTGATCTCGCAATGTGGTATGCACCTGCGTGTAATACCCAAAGATATTTAACCGCGCACTGGGCCACAGATCGAAATTGGAATGCGAATGCGTCCAGGTCCCACCAATTGGATCGCGCACTTTTTCTTCGATCACCTTCCCACATCCCGGCGAATTCTCGGGATCATTCGCATCGTAACACCCGTAAATTTTAGCCATTGCGTGGGTCAGAATATTCATCCCATAAGTCTGATAGTGAAAAACCTCCCCCGGTTTTTCCCCCGGTTTCATATAGCCCGACACATTGCATATCAAATGCCGAAACGTAATATCGCGATCTTTCTCAAACGCATACCGCCCGGGTTTTGGGCCTTCCTGCTCGCCCACATCCATCATCTCTGGAAAATAATCAACGACCCTCTCATCCGGCGAAGATAGTTTCCCCTCGGCCACTATAATACCCAGAAGCGTCGAATAATACGACTTAGCGGCAGACGCCTGTGAGTGCGAAGAATCAGCCACAACACCTTGCCGCCACTCTGCCGTAAGATACCCATAACGCGCAATCCCCACCTGAAAGGGCTTGTCACCCGCCACCTCGCGCAACCACCTCTGCACCCGCGCGAGTTTATCCTCGTCAAAGCCCAAGTCACCGGGCGGTCTCGTCTCCCATTCTGCTCCTGGAAATGTCGTGTTCATATCACATTCTCCAATGTATTTTTACTTCGGCAATATATATCCAACTTTTCTCAATGCGTTGCGAAATGCTGTCAGAGATTTTTCCGGCACGACAAGTTGGCGATCACCAGCCAGATAGCAGTATTTGCTTACACCTCGATCATGCGCGAGAAACTGTGCGGTCTCAACATCTGTCACCTCAATCAAATGCGCTGTGCCTTTCGCCCGCAAACGCGGTACTTTATCGGCTATATCGTCGAAAAGCACGGCCACAGGATGTGGCAACTCCTCGCCGCTTTTGTGCTTCAAAAATGACCGCATGTGATCGAGCGATTGACCGCTCTCCAGACCTTTGAGCATCTGTTCGGGCCGAATCTTCCACACGTTGTCAGCAGTCTTCTCCGCGAATTGTTCCAGCGCAATTTGATCGCCCGACGGCAGGGGCTTGAATGCGACCACATCGAAATTGGGCAGCACTTTGAGTACCTGTTCAATCTCTACTTCCGAAGACGTATAAGATCGCTTCCGCCCCAAACAGAAAGCCCCCAACGCATTGATACGCAAATACATCAACCCATCATAGCGACTCAAAAACGCAAGATCTCGCGCGGAACCTACATCTAAGGGCGCATCCGCCGGATCGATATAGGCCACATCTACAAGCCCCAATGTTGCGGCATATTCAAAAAGCAATACCATCGTATAGCGAGACGTCAGCAAAGCCCAGTCATCGTCGGACAAATGCCCATAGCTATAATCGCCGATATAAAGTTCCCACGGCTCATCCGACACAATTACCCAATAGCCCGCCGCACGCATAAAATTGCAAAAGGCATCAAAACCAAACCACTTTTCGATAGGGCATGCTCTGAGTGCTTTGACAATTACTGCACGCCGCTTTACCGGAGAAGTCATGCCCGGTTTTCCCCGTCCAGTTTGCCCGCGAATGGCACTTACCCGTTGCATTTCATCTGTCTTTGCATTTTTGAGCCACGCCTGCCACAGCACCTTAATGGTCTCGTGAAGGGGCGCGGTCAACGCCTTTCGCCCCGCGGAGGTCAACTGCAATTTGCCGCTCTGCAACCGTGCCAGGTTTGCTGTGTGAATGAGCAGCGGCCAGGCATGTGCCTTAATCGGTCCCGGCAATTCTTCCCATTCATTGCGCTTTTCGCGGTCTGGATAAAAATCACCACCCCAAAGAACACCGCTAATCGCGCGAAGACTGGCCGCTGTTGGCCGTCTGGTCTTCTCCGTCAGACCCACTTTGCCTGCCTCAATCAGTCGCAATACAGACATCAGGTCTTCCTGTGCTGTCTGCTCGGTATCGGCGTGATAAAGCGGAATCTTTTTAACCCTATTTTTCTCCGTCCAAAAATTATGGCGAATAATTTTTGCAATTTCCGGGCGTTCTGTTTCCACATCCAATTTTGCAGGCGTCGGTTTGGGCACAAATTTTTTGAGGATGACTTTCAAATCATCGGGTACGACCTTTTGACCACGGGAAAAATCATAGCTATCACCACTAAGAATAAACAGGTTGAGCAGCGAAGGCTCATTAGAATATGAGGACCAGGAGGACATCTCGCCCCAATCTGGATCCTCGCCATATTTGGCAACAAATCCCTCTTTGTCAAACCACGGCGCATAAAGTGCTTCTGCTACGGATTTTTGCTGCAGGTCATCCAGCATATCCCAATAATCGCGCGTGTACTCCATCATCTCGCGCACAATAACGGCGATAATCTCCGCCTTGCGCGTGGGAAGTTTCGCCCCCGTCAACAACCGCGCCAACTTCTTCAGTTCATCAACCACGCGTGCATTCAGCAATTCTTTAAGCGTTCCCAATTTTCTGTTCATGGTTTATTAGCCCACCCTGAACCCGTCTTCTCGCTTCACGCCCTCTTCAATCACATCTGCCTCGAGGTCAAACCCCGTACCGGGCGTATCTGGCACCATCAAACATCCGTCCTGCATCGTCCAGCCATCCAGCACAATGCCCGGCATATCTGCGGGAGCGGCTTCTTGAAGCGCAAAATGAGGAACTGATGCCGCAAAATGCGCGTGGGCATAGCGCTCGATCAAACTACCCCAGCAGTGAGGCGCACACCGGCCGCCCCACGGTTCGATCATCGCGGCAGTCTCGCGCCACCACGTAAGACCCTTGGCGCGAAAATCGTGTTGCACCACATCAATCCATCCCTTTTTGACCATATCAAAATAGCTGGGTGGCGGAGGACCCGATTCCCCATCAGCGACGAGCGTATCGTATCCTTTCTCAACGATGAACTGCTTAAAATCCTCGTTAAAAGCCCCATCTTCGGGAAACGGTTCTTCAAACCAGTAAATCCCCACATCTTCACAGCGATCGAGAATGTCTTTTGCAATATTGAGTGTCGTGCCATTATTCGCATCAACGAGTATTTTTGCATCTGCGCCAGCGGCTTCCCGAACAATGTGAATAACCAGAACATCTCGATCTGTACCTTCTGTAACAGGCATCCAGCGCGCGCCGCGACCGATTTTAATTTTAAAATTTTTATACCCGTAATCGTGTCCGGTCTTCACTTCGTCCTGGAATATCTCCACAGCCTCCTCGTCCGAAGCATCCAGATCGTCGATATAAACCGAGCCATCGTACAACTCCACCGCCCGAGCACCCCGAGCACCCAGAAGTTTGTACAACGGCTGATCCAATAATTTGGCCGCCAGATCCCACAAAGGCAAATCAATCGCCGCTCCAGCGTCGTTTGATCCCCCCGGCAATTGGAACACATCCCCAATGCTTTTACCCACCAATGACTCGGCTTCTTCCCGTCCCAACCGCGACCATCCAACGCCAATAGCACCACTATTTGTGTGGACGCGAACCACGGGATCCGTCACCATATCCCCGTGAACGCCAATCCGCGCATTGCGCCCGATCAGGCGGGGACGCTTAAATTTCATAACCACTTTTTCAATTCGGACAATTTTTTCACCGTGTAAATTCAGCATAAAAACTCCTATTCTGTGAAAGTGTTGCACAGGTGCGAAACGCCATGCCTAAATTAGACCGCCCCTGATATAATGTCAATCGCCAAAGAACCCCACCCTAACATCTCAACGGGCAGGTACAGGGGTACCACTCCTTCACATTGCGTCGATCCATCGACCGTTTTTTACCCTTGACGACTGCCACAAGATATAGTATTATAGCGACAGATAACAACCTTCCCCTCCACAAAATGTAGTCCCCCAAATCTCCCCAGATTGCTGTGTATAAATGCAGTCCAAAGTGCATCCCCTATTTTCCCCATCGGGTTTTGACACACAGATGTCCTGACTTATGTTAATATATTCCCTTGTTTTTTCGCATCTTATGTTCTTAAAAAGATTCGAGTAGGAGGTTTTCATTGCACCTGACTCGTTTGCAAGCACTGGGTTTTAAGTCCTTTGCACAAAAGCTCGACATGCCCCTCCAAAAAGGCATCACATGTGTCGTGGGACCAAATGGTTGTGGCAAGTCCAATGTGGTTGATGCATTGCGCTGGGCACTGGGCGAACAGCGCCCCCGGTCTTTGCGCAGCGGCAGTATGGGAGACGTGATTTTTTCCGGTACGCGCTCGCGCAAACCCCTCGGTATGGCCGAAGTATCGCTCACACTCGATAATTCACAAAAAGTTTTGCCCACCGAATTTTCCGAAGTCACCATTACCCGCCGTCTGTTCCGATCCGGCGAAAGCGACTACCTGCTCAATAAAATTCCGTGTCGCCTGAAAGACATTCAAAACTTGCTGATGGACACCGGGCTGGGCACGCAGTCTTCTTATGTTATCGAACAAGGCATGGTAGATGAGATCATCAGTGACAACGCCGAAGAACGCCGACGGTGCTTTGAAGAAGCCGCTGGTGTAACGCGGTATAAAATTCGACGCCGATCTGCGTGGAATCGGCTCATCGCCGTGCAACAAGACCTGCAGCGAATGGAAGACTGGCTCGGAGAAATCCAACGCCAAGTCGCATCGCTACAACGGCAAGAGCGCAAAGCAAGGCTCTATAAAACACTATCGGATGAATTGCGCGACCTCGAAATCAAACTGGCGCGGTTCCAATACTTCGACCTGGCCGACCAATCTGGACCGCTGCGCGAGGAAATGGTCTTCCTCAAAGAAGACATCGAAATTTCAGAAACCGACATGACCACCCTCGAGGCTCAACTCGAAGAAATGCGCGCCGAACTAACCGACCAGGATCGCGCACTGGCCCAGGCCAATATCGAGCTATCGCAACACATTGAGCGCGTACACAGCAAAGATAGCGAGATACTCGTTGCACGCGAAGAAGTGCGCAATATTCAGGCATTTTTAGAACGCGCCGAGCATCAACAAAAATCGCTCAAGTTACGTCTTGACAGCGCACAAAAAGGCCAAAAAGCCGCCGAGCAAGACAGGCAAAAAGCCGCCGAGCGACTCGAAGCTGCAGAAGCAAAACTCGAAGAGGAAACCACCGAACTTGAAGCCGAAATCCAGGATCTGGACACACAGCGCACACAAGTCGATGCCCAAAAATCTCAGTTGATGGATCTATTGCGCCAAAATAGCGATCAGGGCAAGGGACTCGAGCGCCTGCAGGCCGAGCGCGAGGGTATCGTCCAGCGGCAGGAGCGTTTAACCCAGGATATTGAACGCGTGGCTGCACGCCGTCAGGAGGCTGACGAAACGGCTAATCAGTCCGCAGAACAAATCGCCGCCGTTGAAAGTCAAATTGCCCAACACACCGAAGAACGACAGCAACAGATCGCCGGTCGAGATCGCTGTATTGCCCAGCGCGATGAACAAATCGAATCGCGCAACCGCTTGCGCGCAAATATCGAAGCCGATCAGGCGCGAGTCGCCCTCCTCCAAAAACTGAGAGAAGGCTTTGAAGGCTATTCTAAAGGCGTGCGCGCACTGGCTGTGGATTCGCCTTTTTCCAATCGCATACAGGGTGTCGTCGCCGACATGGTTGATGTTGAGCCAGAATATGTCACCGCAATTGAAGCCGCGCTGGGACGAGCACTGGAATGTTTGATCGTCAGCAATACCGACGACGCGCGTTGGGCCATTGATTTTCTTCGACAAGGAGAGCACGGAGCCGCCGCATTTTTGCCCCTCGAACGCATCATCACTACCAATGGCGTGCTCAGCGAAGTTCCCGAAGGAGAGGGGATTATCGGACTGGCAAGCGATCTGTTAAACCCACAGCGCGATATACACGGTGCCGTATCTGCGCTGTTGCGCCATACCCTGATTGTAAGCGATACACAAACCGCGATTGTTCACAGTGGTGCCATGCATGCTAAAGACATTGAAATAGTGACACTCAGCGGCGAAGTTTTTTCCGCCGATGGCACGGTATATGGCGGTGCAGATGCAACCTCAGAATCGGGCCTTATTGGTCGCCAGCAACAAATTGACGATCTCCAGTCGGCCATAGAATCCGCCAAATCCGAGTTCTCAAAAATCGAAACACAACTGGCACGCACGCTCAAAGCACTCGACAAACACCTCGCGCAAATTGAGGTCCGCGATAACGCATTGGCCGATTTGCACAACCGCCGTGCGGGCCTTCAAAGAGACCGACAAAATGCCGAAACAGAAGCCAAACGCCAGGCCCGGGCTGTAACAGAACTCGACCAGGAGACTGCACAACTCGCACAGCGCGAAAGCGAATTGATGCATCTGATTTCCCAGTCAGAGGAGGCGCAAACAAAGCTCGACGCCAAACGCGAGACCCTCGAAGATGTGGTTCGCCGTGCCGATGAAGACTTGCGGAAAAAAGAACATCAGAGGCGCGTACTTCAAGATGGCGTCGCTGCTGTGCGCGTGGAAATCGCTTCTTTGAAAGAACGCATCGAAAGCCTGGCACACGAAGCCGTGCGCCAGGGCCGAGAGCGCGAAGCCATTGCCCGCGAAATCGAGCGATTGTCTGGCGAGGCCGATGAAAGCAAAAAACGCAAACACGAACGCGAAGAAAGCATCGGAACAGCGTCGGGCGAACTGGAAGTCCTGCACAAACAACAATCCCGCATTGAGCACAAACGCGATGCACAAGCGCACAGACAACACGAAATCGTGATGGCAGCGCGCGCCATTGAAGAAAAGTTGCGCGAAAAAAACCGCCGCACAACACAACACCGCCAGCGTTTGAGCGAAATTCAAGTCGCCATGGCGCACATCAAAGAGCGCGGTGAGGGGATCATCGAACGCCTCAAACGCGATTACGAAGTCGATATTGCCGAACAGGGGCGTTTTCGAGATCCAGAATTTAACGCGGATATGGCAGAAAAAAAGACCCACGAACTACAAGAGCGTATGCGGCGCATGGGGTCTGTCAACCTGGCGGCACTCGAAGAGTACGAAGTTCAAAAAGAACGTCTTGAATTTCTCACGCATCAACGCGACGACCTTCTGGAGGCAGAAGAAATCGTCAAGCGCACCATCACGCGCATCGACCGCACGGCGCGCCAGCGCTTTCTCAATACCTTTGGTCGCATTCGAGAAAACTTCCAGAATACATTCCAGGAATTTTTTGAAGGCGGCGAAGCCGACCTGACCATGCCGCCCGAAGAAGATCCCCTCGAGGCCCCCATCATCATCACAGCACGGCCCTGGGGCAAACGCCTTCAGAGCATTAACCTGCTTTCCGGCGGAGAACGCGCGCTGACGGCCATCGCTCTTCTATTTGCAATTTATCTGGTCAAACCCAGCCCATTTTGCGTCCTCGATGAGGTCGATGCACCTCTCGATGACGCCAATATCGCACGCTTTGTAAAAGTCATCCAAAAATTTGCCAAACAGTCGCAGTTCATCGTCGTCACCCACAACAAAGGGACGATGGAATCTGGCGAAACCCTGCACGGCGTGACCATGGAAGAACCCGGCGTCTCCAGGCTCGTTTCCGTCAAAATATCCAGCGATAGCGAAAACCAGGTCGATAGTGTTGACTCGTTCACTGAGGCCGTGGCACAACCCGCAGATGACGATTGATCCCAACCTCAGACAACACAAAGGGCGACGGTATAAACCGCCGCCCTTTTATTTTTTTCGCAATCGTGTATATTATTGGACAGGTCGTCTCTTCCTGTTCCTATCTGGAGATTTGTATGCAAAAACGCGTAAGGAGGACATATCTCGCCTCCCTAATTCTGCTTCTATTTTTTGCGTGTGGTCCACAGCCCGCCGAGATCAAGGTTGCGACTTACAACATCTATTGGCTCGACGATGGCATTTCCGCTGCGCGTCAGGAACGCCTGCAAACAGTTATAGACAAACTCAATGCGGACATCATCGGGTTTCAGGAAATCCAATCAAAATCCTCACTCGAACGCATTTTGCCCGACAACTATACCATTGGCATGCTCGATGATCCCGAAGAACTCCAGGAACTCGCCATAGCTGTGCGCGAGCCTTATGAAATTACCGACCTCAAAATGGTCTTTCCCGAAAAAGTACACGACCAGGCATTTCCCCGAAAGCGCGACCTCCTCCAGGCTTATGTCGAAGGATATGGCCGCCGCTTGATAATTCTGGTTCACCACGCCAAATCGCGATCGGGCGGGCGCGCCAAAACCAGCCTGCGCCGAGAAGCCAGCGCGACCATGACCATGCGCTATCTCACCAGCCGCGTGAAATACGACCACATCGTATTGCTCGGCGACTTCAACGACAACCCCGACGACCGCTCGCTCAACATTCTCGAATCCGGCAATCCCGACGCACTTGCCGGAATTGACCACATGCCCGATGCATTTCTCTACAACACGTCCGAAGCCTTGTTGGATTCGAACTATTGTTCTTATGGATACAACTATCTCTACGACAAAATCGAAAGCGATACCTTTGACCCTATGGTTCCGGGTGCGCGCGCAGAAAACAACAAATGGCGAGACAGACCCCACAATTTTGTGCGAGATGTCAAAGTCAAAGCGATTCTTTTCGATCAAATCCTCGTATCCCGAAACCTGAAGAATCACGTCCAATCATCGGGCATTTTCACCCACGCCGAAGCCGTGAAGGGAACCCGCTCGCGCATCAGTTTCTCTGATGGAGAAATCGTCTATACCACACGCGGCGACTTTGCTTCGGATCACGTACCCGTATGGACAATCTTAAAATTCTAATGGTATCACAATGTCCGACCTTCTCGACACCTTGCAACGCCCTATCCGCGACCTGCGTATCTCGGTCACCGACAAATGCAATTTCCGCTGCCCCTATTGCATGCCCGCTGAGATTTTTGGCGAAAAATACGAATTTCTTCCCAAAGCAGAAATCCTCACCTTTGAAGAAATCACCCGCCTCGCCAGAATTTTCGCGGATCTCGGCGTCACCAAAATCCGCGTTACCGGCGGAGAACCCCTCCTGCGCCGAGACCTCGGAACCCTCATCGCCAAACTGTCGCAAATCTCGGGTATTCAAGACCTCACCCTCACCACCAACGGCTATCTCCTCGCTGACAAAGCGCAGAACCTCAAAGACGCAGGCCTGCACCGGCTCACCGTGAGCCTCGATGCGATTGACGACCAGACATTTAATCGCATGAGCGGTCGCACCCATGGCACCGAGCGAGTACTCGAAGGCATCCTCGCTGCTGAAAAGGCGGGTTTTCAGGCGATAAAAATCAACGCAGTCGTTCAAAAAGGCATCAACGACCACCTCGTTATCGACCTTGCCCAACACTTCCACAACACGGGACACATCCTGCGATTCATCGAGTTTATGGACGTGGGCAATCGCAACAACTGGAACCTGGATCAGGTCGTGCCCGCCGCAGAAATTATCAACCGCATTCACACCGTCTTACCTATCGAGCCTCTCGACCCCAACTACACAGGCGAAGTCGCAAAACGCTATCGCTATCTCGACGGCGGCGGTGAAATCGGAGTCATCGCCTCTGTCACGCAACCCTTTTGCGGCGACTGTACGCGCGCCCGCTTATCCACCGACGGCAAACTCTACACCTGTCTCTTCGCCTCAGAAGGAACAGACCTGCGCGATGCCCTGCGACAAGGCGCGTCCAACGCCCATCTCCGCGACCAGATCACCCGGATATGGCACCGCCGCACAGACCGCTACTCCGAAATCCGCTCTGCTCACACCCCTACAACGCGCAAAATCGAAATGTATCAAATTGGGGGATAATACCTCTCACCTCTTACCTTTTACCCTTGACAAATCCCCATAATACACTAAGTTTCACATTCGCTTTTTGATCATGTTCAATCTACAATCTTCGCCACAGGTGATATACTTATGAACGCGAACTGGAAAGAAGAATTGCGCGATTTGATCCCGGAAGATATAGGTGCTGAAATCGATACGTTTGAAGCGCAGATCGAACAAAAAAAACAGGGACAAATTGATGACCGCGTCTTTGCCGAAACCCGTCTTCGCCGCGGTGTTTACGGCCAGCGCTACGACAATGGGCAGCGTTTTGACGGCCAAATAACCAAAGCACTCGACTATCCCAGCGGCGACCTCCTCAAAGGACCAGACACGGTCTGGGATGCGCCAGGTATGCAGCGCATCAAAATTCCTTATGGCGGTCTTACCACCGATCAAATGGAGGTATTGGCCGACATAGCCGAGGAATATTCTGACGGCATATTGCACATCACCACGCGCCAGGATGTTCAAATCCACTACATACACATCGAAGACACACCCGACCTCATGCGCCGCCTCGCCGCCGTGGGCATTACCACCCGCGAAGCCTGCGGAAACTCCATCCGCAATGTCACGGCCTGTCCGCTCTCGGGCGTGTGTCACACCGAAACATTTGATGTCACGCCGTATTCTCATGCCCTTGCCCAATTCCTCCTCGGACACCCCGACTGTCAGGACTTTGGTCGCAAATTCAAAATTGCCTTTTCCGGATGCGCCCAGGAAGCATGCGGTCTGACCAGCATGCACGACATGGGCATGATCGCGCGTATCAAAGACGGCAAACGCGGGTTCGAAACCTACGTCGGCGGCGGTTTGGGCGCCGTGCCCCACCAGGCCAAGCTCTACTCGGAATTTCTGCCTCCCGAAGAACTCTTGCCCACAGCGCAGGCAATATGCCGTGTTTTTGCCCGCCTGGGCGAAAAAACAAATCGCGCACGGGCGCGTATCAAATTCCTCGTCGCCAAACTCGGCATTGAAGAGTTTATTCGTCTGGTCGAAGAAGAACGCAAAATCCTGCCCGAAGACCCGGTGTGGGCAGCCTATCTCGACGACCTGGATAACTACGTT
Source organism: Candidatus Latescibacterota bacterium (assembly GCA_965205975.1). GTDB lineage: Bacteria > Latescibacterota > UBA2968 > UBA2968 > UBA2968 > VXRD01. The sequence goes on along the minus strand of OZ242195.1, from coordinate 98,853 downwards.
GAAGAACCCCTCAAAATCGCTGCCCCCCTCAATGGAGTTGCGCGTCCCGAAGCATTTGACGCCTGGGCTGAAACCAACATCTACAAACAACGGCAAGAAGGCTATGTAGTCGCAACCATATCTCTGCCGCTGGGGGATATCACATCCGACCAGATGCGAAACCTGGCCGATATCGCGCGCAAATACGTCAAAGACACCATTCGCACCACCGTCGAGCAAAACATTATCCTGCGATGGGTCAGCGAATCCGATGTCGTTTCACTCTACAATGACCTTTGTGAACTGGAATTAGCCGAACCAGGAGCTGGTACCATTGTCGATGTCACTGCGTGCCCGGGCACCGACACCTGCAAATTGGGCATTTCCTCGTCGCGTGGTCTCGCAGCGGAGTTGCGAACGCAATTGGCGCAACAGAACCTCCAACTCGACGATGCCATCAAAAACTTCCGCATCAAAATCAGCGGGTGTTTTAACTCCTGTGGCCAACACCACGTAGCCGATCTCGGTTTTTACGGCAACAGTCGAAAAATTAATGGCTATACCGTGCCGCACTTCCAGGTCGTACTCGGCGGACAATGGACCGAAAATGCGGGATCTTATGGTCTTGCCATGGGTGCTATTCCCTCAAAAAATATTCCGGCTGTCATCGAACGTATCACCGGCAATTATGTTGAAAACCGCGAAAAAGACGAAAGCTTCCAGGCCTATATTCAGCGCATCGGAAAAAAAGACGTCAAAGACCTGCTTCAGGGCTTCACGCAGGTTCCCATGCACGAAATAGATCCCTCTTACTATACAGACTGGGGCGACACGCGGGAATTTACACTCGGCGATATGGGCAAAGGCGAATGCGCTGGCGAAGTGGTTTCACTGGTGCAATTTGAACTGTCCGGCTGCGAAACCGAATCCTTTGAATCGCAGATTTACCTGGAGGAAGGCGACTACGAAGTCGCGTACAAAACGGCTTTCAGCGCCATGTTGCACGCCGCCAAAGCACTGGTCAAAACGCAGTATCTCGACGTGCCAGAAGAGGCCAGTGTCATTGTCGAAGAGTTTCGCACGCGCTTTTGCGATACCGAGTTGTTCTACAACCAGTTTGCCGGCGCAAAATTTGCCAATTATCTCTTCCGCGTACACGAAGAGGAAGTCGCCGAATACACCCGCGACATTGCCCATCAGGTCGTCGAAGAAGCCCAGCTCTTCATCGAAGAAGCCTATGCCTGTTATGGTCAAATGAATGTGGTGTGAAAGGTAATTATGCCAACCCATAAAATCAGCGTCAAATTTTATCTCGATCAGGGACACAATATCGCACCTGGAACCTGGTTCAAAACCTTCAACAACTGGATTTCTGCCCACAATGGGGCCAATGTGCTACTCGATGTAGCCGATTACAGTCACGTACCCAACGGTCCCGTAACCCTGCTCATCGGCCACGAATACGACATCAGCATTGACGACACGGACGCAAAACGCGGCTTGCTCTACAACCGCAAGCAACCCAACGGAGGTAATTTTGCACAACAATTATCCTCAGCGATTCGCGCGGCCTGTACAATCTGCCAGCGTCTTGAAACAGAAGAAGCGGTCGCTTTCCGAGGAAATGAACTCAGGCTCATCCTCAACGACCGCCTCAATGCTCCCAATACAGAAAACACGCACAATGCCATAAAGGACGATCTTCAGGCGTTGTTGCACCAGCTTTACAACGGTTCAGCGGTGATTGCCGAACGCAGAAAAGATACTGGACAACGATTCACCCTGGACATTCGCGCCGAAGGTGATTGGTCCGTTGCAAAACTCCTCGACAATCTGCCCTAAAAGTAAACTTTCTTCTTTTATGTACCTGTAATCATAATTTTAACTTACAATACTTGACAAAGCCAACCAAATAAGTATATTTGGCAAAGCCAACGCCGGATGAGTCGTAACAATAGCAAAGGAAAGGGAAAATAAAAATGGCCTATATTATCGCCGAGCCATGCATTGATGTTATGGACAGGTCCTGTGTGGAAGTTTGTCCGGTGGACTGCATCTACGAACCCGACGCAACCGATTTGCCGGAAGATGAACGTCGCAATATGCTCTATATTCACCCCGAAGAATGCATCGACTGCGGAGCCTGTGAACCCGAATGCCCGGTTGAAGCAATCTTCGCAGAAGAAGACACGCCGGACGAATGGTTGGAGTATATTGAAATCAATGCAGTCGCCTTTGAATAGCGTCTAACAAAATAACCGGTTTTCAAATGCCAGGGCCGGATCGCGGTTCTGGCATTTTCGCGCCATGTGATTAAGGAACAATTTTATGGCATATCCTCGCAAACACGGACTCTACAATCCCAAATACGAACGCGACGCCTGTGGCATTGGATTTGTCGTAAATATCAAAGGCGAAAAATCCAACCAGATCGTCAAAATGGCTCTTGAATCCCTTGTCTGTCTCGACCACCGGGGGGCGCGCGGTGCCGAAGACAACACGGGCGATGGCGCTGGTGTTTTGATGCAAATCCCACATCGGTTCTTTGTACACGCCTGCAAGGGAGTCGGCATTGATATACCAGATCCCGGTCAATACGGTGTCGGCATGATTTTCATGACCGATGATGAGGATCGATCCATCCGCCAAAAAACGCGTCAAATCATCGAGGATATTGTCCAGGAAGAAGGACAGGAAGTCCTCGGCTGGCGCAAAGTCCCCACCGACAACTTCTATTTGGGCCTTACTTCCAGGTCTTGTGAACCCGTTGTGTGGCAAATTTTCATTGGTCGCAGTGCCGACTTGCCAGACCCGATGGCATTTGAACGCAAACTCTACGTCATTCGCAAGCGCGCCACCAATGCGATCCGCTATGCCGGGCACGACGAAAATTTTTACATCCCCAGCTTGTCGTCGCGCACCATTGTTTACAAAGGCATGCTCACCCCCATGCAGGTGCCCGAATTTTATCCCGACCTGCAAGATCACCGCATGGAAGCCGCGATTGTCCTCGTGCATTCCCGGTTTTCCACCAACACCTTTCCCTCCTGGGAAAGGTCGCATCCCTATCGCTACCTCATCCACAACGGCGAAATCAACACCCTGCGCGGGAATCAAAACTGGATGAAAACCCGACAGGCCATGCTGGCTTCAGCGCTCTGGGGTGATGACGTACAAAAAATAGTCCCCATCCTCTACGAAGACGGTTCGGATTCCGCAATCTTTGACAACTGCTTTGAATTTCTGTCTCTATCTGGCCGCTCAATGGCGCATGCAGCCGTCATGATGATTCCCGAACCCTGGGAAAACCACGAGAGCATGAGTCCCGAAAGGCGCGCCTTCTACGAATACCATTCCTGCCTCATGGAACCCTGGGATGGTCCGGCTTCTATTGGCTTTACCGATGGCGAAGTCGTGGGAGCCTGCCTCGATCGCAATGGCTTGCGTCCTTCGCGTTATTACGTCACCAAAGACGACCTGCTCATCCTCAGTTCTGAGGCAGGTGTCTGCGAATTAGAACCCGAACGCATCGCTTACAAAGGTCGATTGCAACCCGGTCGCATCCTTCTCGTCGATACCGAAAAGGGCCGTATCATTTCCGATGACGAAGTCAAACAGTCAATGATCTCCGAGCATCCCTACCAACAATGGCTCAACGACCATCTCATTTCGCTCAAAGACCTGCCCGCAGTCGCACCCATTGCCCCCCCCACAAATCACGCCGAAGTGCTCATGCGGCAACAGGCTTTTGGCTATACGTTTGAAGACCTCAAAATTTTTGTTGGTCCCATGTCCAAAATTGGGCGCGATCCCGTCGGATCAATGGGCAACGACGCACCATTAGCGGTATTGTCCAACAAACCGCACTTGCTCTACAACTACTTCAAACAGCTCTTTGCCCAGGTGACCAACCCACCCCTCGATCCCTTAAAAGAAGAGGTCATCACCTCGGCTGACGCTACCATTGGTCCCGAGCGCAATCTGCTGATTCCCGAACCCGAAAGTTGCAGGCAAATCCATCTCGACACGCCCGTTTTGACCAATGAGGAACTCGAGCAATTGCGCAGCGTTGACCGCCCGGGGCTCAAAGCCACCACCATTCCCATGCTCTTCAATGTGGCCGATGGTGAAGCCAGCCTCGAAAAAGCCATGCACAAATTGTGTGCAGAAGCCGACAACGCCATTGAAAACGGTTATACCATACTCATTCTTTCAGACCGCGGTGTCGATAAAGACCACGCCCCCATTCCCGCGCTCCTGGCCATGAGCGGTCTCCATCACCATCTCATCCGAGAAGGTAAGCGCACCAAAGTCGGGATTGCCCTCGAAACAGGTGAACCCCGTGAAGTGCATCACTTCTGCTTGCTCATCGGCTATGGCGCTCAGGCGATCAACCCCTATATGGCTTATGAAAGCCTCGCCGACATGATCTCTGAAAAGCAATTAACCGATATCTCCTATCGCGATGCGGTCAAAGGATATGTCAAATCCGCAACCAAAGGCGTGGTCAAAGTCATGGCCAAAATGGGCATCTCCACCATCAAGTCTTATCGGGGTGCTCAAATTTTTGAAGCCGTTGGCATTTCAAAAAACATCATTGATCAATACTTTACCTGGACAGATTCCCGCATAGATGGCATTGGCCTCGATGTCATTGCCCGAGAAGCCCTGATGCGGCATCGCGATGCATATCCCGAAATTCCAGTCAATGGCAGCACCCTCGATGTAGGCGGGCATTTTCAGTGGCGGCAAGGTGGGGAATATCACCTCTTTAATCCCCTAACGATTCACAAGCTCCAGCACGCTACGCGCACCAACGATTACGACGTGTACAAAGAATATATCACCCTCATCAACCAACAGGCCAAAAACCTGGCGACTCTGCGCGGTCTCCTGGACTTCAACTATGCCAGCGAACCCATTCCCATTGACGAAGTTGAACCCGTCGAAGCAATCACCAGACGCTTTAAGTCCGGTGCCATGTCCTATGGATCGATATCTAAAGAAGCGCATGAAGCACTCGCTATTGCGATGAATCGTCTGGGTGGCAAAAGCAACACCGGCGAAGGCGGCGAAGACCCGGCGCGTTATACCCTCGAGCCCAATGGCGATTCCAAAAACAGCGCCATCAAACAAGTGGCTTCTGGGCGCTTTGGCGTCACCAGCAATTATCTGGTCAATGCCAAAGAATTGCAGATCAAAATGGCGCAGGGCGCCAAGCCTGGCGAAGGCGGCGAATTGCCTGGCAATAAAGTGTATCCGTGGATTGCCACGGTTCGGCACTCCACACCGGGCGTAGAACTCATCTCACCGCCGCCGCATCACGATATTTACTCCATCGAAGATCTGGCGCAGCTCATTCACGATCTCAAAAATGCCAACCACCATGCCAGAATTAACGTCAAACTCGTCGCAGAAATCAATGTAGGCATCGTCGCAGCGGGCGTGTCCAAAGGTCACGGCGATGTGGTACTCATCTCTGGCCTTGACGGAGGCACCGGCGCATCGCCGCAAACCAGCATCAAACACGCTGGCCTGCCCTGGGAATTCGGCGTTGCCGAAACCCACCAAACCCTGGTACTCAACAATCTGAGGTCGCGCATCATAGTCGAAACCGACGGACAACTCAAAACCGGACGCGATGTAATTATTGCAGCCCTGCTCGGTGCCGAAGAATTTGGATTTGCAACCACAGCACTCGTCGCCATGGGCTGCATCATGATGCGCGTTTGCCACCTCGACACCTGTCCTGTAGGTGTGGCCACGCAGCATCCCGAACTGCGCAAAAAATTTATGGGCGACCCCGATCAGGTCGTCAATTTCTTGCGTTTTATCGCACAGGACATGCGCGAAATAATGGCGCAACTCGGCGTGCGCACCATCGCTGAACTCATCGGTCGCACCGACCTGCTCCACCAGGCAAAAACCGACCACTGGAAAGCGAAATATCTGGACCTGTCCCCCATTCTTGAAAAACCAGACGCCGATCCTGAAATTGGCCGTTATTGCCAGATCGAACAGGATCACGGTCTCGAAAATGCGATGGACAACCAGATCTTGCTCGAACTTTGCGAACCCGCCCTCAAGGATGGCAGCAAAGTCCGCGCAAAATTCGATATCAAAAATACCAACCGCGTGGTCGGCACCATTCTCGGCAGTGAAATCACCCGCAGGTTCGGACCCGATGGCCTGCCCGAAGACACCATTGACATCACCTTTGAGGGATCGGCCGGACAATCTTTTGCAGCCTTTACGCCGCCGGGCATTACCTTCCGCCTCGAAGGCGACGCCAATGATTACTTTGGCAAGGGCTTGTGCGGCAGCAAACTGATTGTCTATCCGCGCGAGGGATCCACCTTCAAAGCCGAAGACAACATCATCATCGGCAACGTATCTTTCTACGGTGCGACCAATGGCCAGGCTTTCATCCGCGGTCAAGCGGGCGAGCGCTTCTGCGTGCGAAACTCGGGCGTTAGCGCAGTCGTCGAAGGCATTGGCGATCACGGATGTGAGTATATGACAGGTGGGATGGCTGTCATTTTGGGCAAAACCGGACGCAACTTTGCAGCCGGCATGTCCGGAGGCATAGCTTATGTGCTCGACGAAGATGGCGATTTCCACATACGCTGCAATCCCGAACTCGTCGATCTCGAACCCGTCCAAAACGATGAAGACATTGAAGAACTCAAAAGCATGATCACCAAACACGCCGACTACACCGAGAGCAGCGTGGCGCAACACATCCTCGTCCATTGGGATGACATGTTGCCCAAATTCGTCAAAGTCTTCCCCAAACCCTACAAACGCATTCTCTCTGCTTATGAAACCGCGCAACAAGAGGGTTTGAAAGGCGAAGATGCATGGCTCGAAGCATTCCGCCGTGGCGTGGAAGTTGAAGCTTAAAAAAGGAGCACTTATGGGAAAACCGACCGGATTCATGGAATTTCAGCGAGAACTTCCGGCCGATAGAGACCCCGCACAGCGCATCGCAGACTGGAAAGAATTTCACCATCATCACCCCGATGAAAAACTACAAGAACAGGGTGCGCGATGTATGGACTGTGGCATACCCTTTTGCCATACCGGTGTGCGCCTGCCCGAATCTACACCCTTTCCTTCTGGCTGTCCCATCAACAACCTCATTCCCGAGTGGAATGACCTCGTGTATCGCGGCCTCTGGAAAGAAGCCCTCGAGCGCTTGCACAAAACCAACAACTTTCCCGAATTTACGGGTCGCGTCTGTCCCGCTCCCTGCGAGGGATCCTGTGTGCTGGGCATGACAGACCCCGCCGTCACCATCAAAAACATCGAAGTCTCCATCATTGACAAAGGCTGGGAAGAGGGCTGGGTCACACCCGATATACCCGAAAAGCGCACAGGCAAGTGCGTGGCCGTCGTGGGTTCAGGCCCCGCAGGCCTCTCTTGTGCGGCACAACTCAACAAAGCCGGGCACAAAGTCACCGTGTACGAGCGTTCTGACCGCATTGGCGGATTGCTCATGTACGGCATTCCCAACATGAAGCTCGACAAAAAAGAAGTTGTGCAACGCCGCATTGACCTCATGATCGAATCGGGTATCGAGTTTATCACCAATACAGAAATTGGGAAAGACCTGCTGGCAAAAGATCTCCTCAATGAATACGACGCGGTCGTACTCTGCATTGGCGCACTCAAACCCCGCGACCTGCCCATCAAAGGCCGCGAACTCAACGGCGTATATCAGGCCATTGAGTATTTGCACAAAAACACCAAAAGCCTGCTCGACTCCAACCATGAAGACGGCAATTATATAAACGCCAAAGATAAACACGTCATCGTGCTCGGCGGAGGGGATACGGGTACGGACTGCGTGGGCACGGCAATGCGCCACAGTTGTAAAAGTCTGTACCAGTTCGACATTATTCCCGAACCACCCAAAACGCGCACCGACAGCAACCCCTGGCCACAAATGCCACTCATTTTCAAAACGGACTATGGGCAGGAGGAAGCAGCCGCCATTTTTGGCAGAGACCCACGCGAATATCTCATCAGCACCACGGAATTTATCGGTGATAAAAACGGCACACTCAAAGCATTAAAAACCATGCAAGTGGAATGGGTACCCGCAGAAAATGGCGCGCCATTCCGCGAAGTGCCCGGCACGGAAAAAGAATGGCCCGCGGATCTCGTCTTCCTATCCATGGGCTGGCTCGGTCCCGAAGATACCATTCTCGACGAACTCGAACTCGAACGCGACGAACGCTCCAATGCCAAAGCTGTCGAAGGCGAGTTCACCACCAAAATCCCCGGCCTCTTTGTCGCAGGTGATGTGCGTCGGGGCATGAGCCTCGTTGTCTTCGCCTTCGCAGAAGGTCGCGGTGCCGCCCGCGAAGCAGACCGCTACCTCATGGGATCGACCGATCTGCCGTAACAGGTCGTCATATCAAATCTCAAATAAAGGGAGGCGCAGTGCGAACTGCGCCTTTTTTGTCTAAATGAAAGGCTGTCATGCCTCGTTATTGCACCATTCTATTATTCAGCTTATTAACCGCGTTTGAGCCCCAGGCATTTGACAATGATACGCCAATGCGGGGGATCACGATTTCAACGCACGGAGGTGGGCGAGATTGGGCGAGTGACGAAATGGTTTCAACGCTGCGGGATATTGAAATTCTGGGGGCAAACTGGGTTGCGACCCATCCCTATGCGGGCATTTCGCAGGATGGATCGGTCAGGGTGAGGCGATTTGAAGGCGCCGGTGAATTGGCTCCCGCTCACTGGACGCGACCCATTGTAGAAGCCCACAAACGGGGATTGAAAATTTGCATCAAGCCCCATCTGGCATACTGGCGGTCGGGATTTGAGTGGCGGGGCGAAATTGCGTTTCGCTCTGAGGAAGAATGGACGCGCTTCTGGGCAGATTATCGCGCCTGGATTTTGGCCGTAGCCGAAGCCTGCAAAGACGCCGATGCATTTGTCATAGGAACAGAACTGGACAAAACCCTGCATCACGAAGCCGAATGGCGCGCCCTGATTGCAGACGTGCGAAAAATATATAAAGGACAGATCACCTATGCGGCGAATTGGACGGATTACACGCGCGTGCCATTCTGGGATGCCCTGGATGTGATCGGTATTCAGGGCTATTTTCCGATAACAAAAAATCAAAATCCCACAGAGACCGACCTCCGAAGTGGATGGGATCGTCTGCTAAAAGAATTGCGAGCTTATGCTAAAAAAATGGATCGCAACATCGTATTTGCCGAATTGGGATACAACCAATCTTATAAAGCAGCGTCAGAACCGTGGACATATCGCGTGGATGACGATGGCGCGCGTCCCTTGCAGGAAATGTGCTGGCGCGTCGCGCTCGAAGCCATTGAAAACGAACCGCGGATCACAGGCGCTCTCCTGTGGAAATGGTTTCCAAATCCGAGACCTTTTGGGCGGGATTTCCAATTGGCGACATCGCGTATCATGCCTATCATTGCCAGGGCCTGGCAAGGTGAGATCCCCGTTATCGAGTTTGACGAAGAGGCATACCAGCGGTGGCGTGAACAGCGTCGCCGCGGACGAGGCAGGCGATCTAATCAGAACTAACCATCACAGCCGTTCGACCAGCTCGAGAAATGTCTTCTCGGTCACCTCGTCAATGCCAATCTGGAACGGACCAGGACCCGCTTTGGTGTACGCATTCGCACTATCAACCTCATACCCACCCTCGGGAATAAGCGCGTCTGTCGGCATGTAATTGCGCCCATCCTGACAATATCCCCAGGCAATGAGATTCGGATCATTGAGATAAGTTCTCAGCAAGGGGAGCCACTCCGCAACAACCTCGTTGCCAAACCACGCAATGGTGTGTTTTCCCGTCAGGCGAATAAGGCCCAATGACCAGGGAAAAAAACGCGCTGGCGGTATGCCAGACCCCAAACGCTCGACCCAGTACGCACCGAGATTTTGTTCAAGTTCTCCCTCGCTTTTGGCAAGTGCTTCCCAATGATCAAGAGGCGGAATCGCATCTTGGTCGCGCGGTGCCAGCGCAAATCCCGAAACGCAATTGAGATCCAATGCCAGCAATTCACCGCCCTTGTCCATAGCCGAGAGAACATCATCCGCGAGTTGAGCACCCGTCGCAACAACATCCTCCGGCGTAGATTTTCGAAATGCGTCTGCCCCCGCGAGACGGCGCGGTCGAATATTGCCGGCAAGCCCTTGAATAAACTGCGCGTGGGTATTCGGACCGAGAGATTCGACCAACCGATTGCGACAGACCCCGGGAAAATCAGCAGAAATACCATCCCAGGCAAAACCGTAAACCATCACCGGATGGCAGCCATAGTTAAACACCACACAACGACAGTCTTCTGCGGCGAGATCGAGCACCCAGAGATCCCGATTCATATATCCATCTGGATTCGGCCTCATCCCCATACTGCCATCGGCACCTCGCCTGCGCCTGTTAATCCCAATCTCCGACGTACCGCGATGCACACAAACAGAGACCGCTCGCATATTCTCGATGGCTTCAATCACCATTTTCACCGTACGAGACAGCAAATCAATTTCATAAGCCTCGAGTTCTTCTGGTTTAGCCACAGTCGTAGCATATCCCTCAAACCCGGACATGGGACCGCTGTGCGTATGTGAAAAATTGACAATAATCGCTTCAAAAGGTATGCCGGTTATTGAAGCTAACTCACAGCGCAAACGACTCGTCACATGCCATGTCATCCCAATCATATCAATCGAAATCCAGACCGTGCGATAGCCCTTTTGATCCTCAATAACAACCGCCTGCGCGGCCAGAGGATCGAGCACCTCAGACCCGGGTGAAAACCGCGGACCGCGACCACCCATAGGCAGCCCCAGTGGCGGCGTTGAATCAAACTGCGCCCAACCGGCTTTTGCTGTACGCATTGTGAACCTCTCTTTATGCAATGTCTGCGATAATTTTCCGAAGATAATCCGCGTCTTCTTTTGCCCATGCTTCCAAATTTGGAGGCGATGTTTGCGCGTAACCGACTTGACGGATGATAGTTTCGTCAAATTTGTATTCGGTGTGGACGGATAAGGGTCCATCAAATCCCATCTCGTGCAATAGCCCCAGGCAACGATGCCAATCTACGCATCCTTCTCCAGCTTTTGTGAAGCAGGGACGATAGCGCGGTGTTTGACCTTCCGGTTGCGGTAGATAATACGCATCTTTAATGCCCACGACTGAGATATAATCCCGAATCATCGCCAATCCCATTGCCCAGTCTTCTCCATCCAGTGCGAGGTGTCCGAAATCGGGGTACGCGCCCACGTATTGTGGGTCAAAGCCGTTGATGAGGTGCATCAATCCCGCGCAGTTGCTTCCCAGGCAAGGCCCGCTGTGAATCTGATAGCAGGTCTGCACGCCGTATTTTTCGCTCAGAACCACAATTTTTGCCAGATCTCTCCGCGCTGTATCCACAACCTGCCAGTAATCATCGCCGGGCTGATATTTCCAGAATCCGATTTTGAGACGGGGGATTTCGGCTTCGGCACAGGCGATATAGTATTTTTCTATTTCAGGTGATTCTGGATCTACGAGTGTCACGGGCGCGGTTATCATAGGGCAGACCAGGTCCTGACTGCGCCAGATTTCGGCTGCTTTGGGCAATGCCTCAATTACATTGTCTGCGTGAATGGGATGGCCCGGACGCACGCACAGGTCAATGCCGTCGTAGCCCAATTCAATCGCTTTTTCGCCCAGTTCAGGCACGGAATACTGATCGAAAAATTTGGAGTTGATAATGAGGTCCATTTGAATGATTCCTTATTTTAGATGGGAAAATCGTACGTTTCATCGCCCAGGCCATAGGGCTTGAGGGAAATTTTGAGAATTCGCCTTGAGGGCCAGAGAGACGCGACGAGTTGCGATTCCCATTCTGCGAGTGCTTGTTCTAATTCTTTTACAATCTCAAATGGAATGCGCGATCCACTATTCGATCTCAGAACCAGTTTGATTTCTGACCACTGACCCATTATACTGCTTAAGTGGTCTATTAGGTAGTTAAAACGACAAGGAAAAATGAAATGAATACGTTGAGCAAAGAAGATGTTGAGGCTTTCAAGGAGCGGGGATACCACATTGCGCGGGGTGTGTTTGATGGGGATGAGATTGCGCGTTTGCGAGAAGGATATGACTATATTCTCGAACTGGCAGCGCGGACAGATCTTCCCGATGCAATTCTTCAGGGCAAAGACCGCGAGGTGCATATTCACTTGCAGACGCCCAGACCGATGGTTGGCACAAAGGCTGTTCCGTATCTGCGAAAAGTCCAGTGGCCTTCTCTCATTCATCCCGCGTTTGAGGAGATTCGGAATAGTGCGAAGTTTCCCGTTCTGTTAGAACCGTTGATCGGTACATCGTTTAAGCAGTATATCAATCAGATCAATTTCAAGATGCCTGGGGGAGATATTCACTTTCCATGGCATCAGGATATCCGCCCTACGCCTGCGTTTCGCGATCAGGTGAACAATTATGTGCAGACCATTATTGTGGTGGATAAGGCAACGATTGCCAATGGTTGTTTGCACATTGTTCCCGGCAGTCACAGGTTGGGAAATTTGAAGGTGACGCGCTATGCAAAGGGAGAAATTGAAGATCAGGTGGATGTGTCATCGGCTGTACCTTGCGAGGCAATGCCGGGTGATGTGGTGATGTTCACGTCTTATACGGTTCACGGCTCGGTACCAAATACGACGGATGAGCCGCGGCGTTCGTATATCAATGGATTTGTTCGCGCTTCGGCGTGTGATGTGGGAAAGTGGGCATTTCTGGAAGGGAAACCCGTTCCGATTACGAGTGATCGCGATTATCACGAGATTCGCTATGGGTCTGTCGGTTAATTGACATACTCTCAAAGCTGAAGCTCTGATAAGACCATCGCATCACGCGCTTTTCTCTGCCGCACGAGACCGAGGCGTTGCACGGGCATACAGGTGATACGCCGTATCTGCGCCGATGAATTTGACCGCCGCGTGTCTGGACAGGCCAATTTTGCCCGTGAGAATCAGGCGGCGATACCGGTATCTCTTTTTAATTGCTTCGGCTTTTTCGTTCATGGCACAGATCCAGACAGTGTGTGAAACACGACATCATGAGCGATCAACCGTTTGTTTTCATACGTAAATTTCCCTGAAAAAAACGCATCCTGGTGTAACCACTTCAGAAAAATTTTGTCGCCTTCCCAAAGATTGAGATCGAGCAGTTCTGAGTCGTCAATCCATTTCAGGATACCTTCACTCGAGTCAATCAACTCACCCGTGAACCTCTCCGCGGTAAACACAAAAGCCAACCAGTCATTGATCCCATCAAATTTTGGAAACGTGAGTACCCCTCTCAAAGCGGGATTTTGAATCTGCAGGCCACTCTCTTCGCGCACCTCTCGAATCACGCATTCCTCAGGCGTCTCGCCCGCTTCCATTTTGCCACCCAGGCCATTCCATTTGCCCTCGTGTATGTCATTTTCCTTTTTCACTCGGTGCAGCATCAGCGTTTTATTGCCATTTTTGACATAGCATAAGGTCGCATTGATCATCGCGGTTTCCTTTTTTACCGACTCAACTTATAGCCCGCAACGCAGTCACAAACGCACCTGCTATTCGGTCGGCTTGCTCCTCCGTAAGAATCAGAGGGGGTGCCAGTGTAAAAACAGGCTCTGATCCCACCATAACATGACTCATCTTCCCGGTAATCACACCCGCATCTCGAAGCGCGCTGCCAAATTTTTTCGTCCTCTCGCTATCCAGTTCCGTCCCATCCTCGCTTTGAAGCTCAACCGCGAGCATAAGCCCCAGACCTCTCACTTCTTTGATCAGAGGCGATGACATATCTTTGAGCCGCGCCAACAAGTACGCACCCACAGTTTCCGAATTTTCCCACAGCCGTTCCCGGGTCAGAATCTCGAGATTAGCCAGCGCCGCAACACAACATGCCGGATGCCCGCCATACGTGGAAACCTGAGCAAATTCTTTTCCCTCATCCGCCCCTCCCAAAAATGCCGACCAGACCTTTTCGGTAACAGCACATGCCCCCAGCGGCAGGTACCCGCTCGACACGCCCTTGGCAATCGTCATCACATCGGGCACAACACCCCAGTGCTCGGCAGCAAACAATTTTCCAGTACGCCCAAATCCAGTAATCACCTCATCAAACATCAGCAAACAACCATAGTGGTCGCACACATCGCGCAGGGCGGGAAAATAATCGTCGGGCGGGACATGCACACCACCACCGCCAACAACAGGTTCCGCAAGAACAGCAGCGACCGTATCGGGACCCTCGCGTTCAATAACCCGCGCGATCTCATCCGCTCCGTGGGCATCGGCAGTGGGCAACTCAACGTGGATAAATCCCGGTGCCAGAGGTTCAAACGGTGCTCGCCGCCTCACCTGTCCGGTCGCAGACATAGACCCCATCGTAAAGCCGTGATAGCCCTTATACCGGCAGATAATTTTAAAGCGACTTTCGCCCGGATGCGTCGCCCTGCCGTATTGTCGCGCAACTTTAATCGCAGTTTCATTAGCCTCTGAACCACTATTGACAAAATAGAAATGAGTGAGATCGCCCGGTGACAATTCCGCCAACCGCGCAGCGAGTCGCGCCGCGGGCACATTGATCTGCGTCATGGGATAAAACGGGAGTGTTTTCATCTGTTCATACACAGCTTCGACAATCTCATCCCGCCCATACCCCACATTGACATTCCATATCCCGCCATACGCATCGAGATACGTTTTCCCATCCGAATCCGTGATCTCACACCCATCTGCCGACACAATAACGAGCAAATCATCTTCGCTCCTGCCCTCATATTGCATCAAAGGATGCCATACGTGATCCAAATCCTGCTTTCGCACATCGCATAAATCAACAGGTGCAAAACTGTTCATTGAGATTCTCCAGTTTGAAAGGACATCTGGTCTTGTTTTTTTCTAAATTCTTTCTATACTTCATGTCGCCGTGTAGATCAGGAAGTTAATAGACATTTTGAGGTTTCAAAAGAAAAATCACCCGCGCCCATTTTGAGCGGGATGATTTAAGGAGAACAACCATGTCTGCACCATCTCTTCTTTCTGAATTAGAAGACAATATCAGCCGGTTATCCTTAGATGAGCAATTGCTCCTTATTGAGCGCGTAAGCCACCGCATACGAGAAAATATCTCTGACAAAACAGAAGGTGATGCACAGTTAAGCGAAATGGCCGCTGATCCCGAAATTCAAAGGGAAATTCAAATTCATTTTACTCATTAACCCTTCCCGCAAGTACATTATTCATCATATACTTCGTACAATCTTTCCCCTTTTAACCATCGACGTATAGATGTTACACTTTCACGGCTCGCTCGTCCTGCCAACAAACTTTCAAGACGTATGTGTTCATCTAGGGTTTCCCAAGCAATCACATCATACACATCTTCGCTTTCGTGACACCACAGTTCCCAATCCGCCCGATCTTCTGGCGAGCCGAAGTACAAACGCGGATACCACCGTAACGGTACAGAGATACTCCGACCGTCATCAAGATAAACATGCATGTGTGACTCATCGAACCGAATATCCAAAATAGACGGACGGTGGCATTCCAAACGCTTTGCCTCATCCAACCAGCGCACTTTATCATAACCGCGAAGGAGTGCCTCACGTATTTCGCCGTTATCCATTGCTTGATTCTGATTAAACTCTGCGTTCCATTTTGTCAACAATTCTTGCGCGTGTTTCACAGCCAGTTTCCTGATATCTGAAATTTCTTTACGCTTAAAACCATTGTTATATGCTAACTCGACAACAGGAACCAACCAGAACTTCGCCGTAGGAAATGCCGATGCTCTGACTCGCACATGAATATGTGCGCGCTCCACCTCATCAGCAGAGTAGATGAAAAATACATACCGACCAATGACAAGAAACTTCGGCATAACACAAAATCCTTTTAATCAATAGGAACCTGTTTGCTTTTGATACAAAGGTTTTAGTCCATCTGTATCCAACCCATCATGCTGTTTTATATCAAACTTTAGGCTTTACAAATTTGGCGCTTTTAACCTCGCGCGCTGATAGGCGCCTGCCTTTGGCAGTTTTGCCGCGAATCGCATAGTCTTCGATCGCAAATTCTTCATTGAGGATACGCAGAAGAGGTTTGGGTTTATACGATACGTGAACCTCGACATCTCGGTCGGTTGTAAGCTTGAGCAAGCGGCATCCCGGTGGCACGAGTTCATAACCTCTATTCAGAATAAATGTGTCCAGCTTACAACGCTTGATACAGGGATAATTGGTCTTCTTGTCCCGGTAGATAACCGTGTACACCCGTTCGGAATCGACAAAATCGCAAAACAGCATACCCTTATCCACAAAGAGACGGTCGGGTGCTTCGTGCAGAGAATAAGTGCCATTTTTGCGAATCACGAGCACACGGTCGTATTGCGACACATCCATAAGCGTACTGCCATTGACATCATAACCGAGATAACCCGTCTTCTTATCATAGCGCAACTTGAGATTGCGCTGTGCCACCTCGCGGGCATCCACCTGATCAAAAGAAGTAACCTCGGTACGGCGAGGATACTGGTCCTTGTATTCATCAATCAGATATTCGAGAAAATCAATGGTAAAGCCCGTAATATTGTCGAGATTGGTCTTGATCTCTCTGAGCCGCGCGCGCATCTCACGCATCTCTCTTTTTGCTCTGGTGATATCGTAAAGCGAAATGCGCCGAATGGGAATTTGTAAAAGCGTATCGAGGTCTTCTGACGTGACCTTGCGCCTGATTGTACCAAAAAAAGGCTCGAGACCCGTGCGTACCGCCTCGTGAATCGCACTGGAATCGGCGACTTCCTCAATTGCCTTATAAACGCGGTTTTCAATAAAAATCTGTTCGAGGATCCTGGCGTGCAACCTGTCCCGCACCTGGCGCTGCTCAATTTTAAGCTCTGCCGTGAGAACATCAACCAATCGGTCGGCATTGTGTTTGAGAATATCGCTCACCGTGGCGATATAGGGACGATGGTCCTTGATAACGAGAGCACTGACACTGATAGATTGCTCGCAGTCGGTAAAAGCGTAAAGCGCATCCACCGTATCTTTGGTATGCACGCCCCGGGCAAGGCGAATTTCAATCTCGACTCCCTCACCTGTATAATCGCTAATACCCGCGATTTTGAGCTTGTTTTTCCGGGCTGCACCTTCAATCGAAGCGATGAGAGAGTCAGACGTAGAGCCAAAAGGCAATTCGCGCACGACAATGCGTTTGGAATTTTTGGTATCGAGCTTGGCACGCACGAGCACTTTGCCATTGCCGTCTGCATATTCGGTGACATCGACAAAACCGCCCGTCGCGAAATCGGGAAAGACCTGAAAATCCTCCCCCTGGAGATAGGCAATTTGCGCCTGCAACAATTCGATCAAATTGTGGGACAAAACCCGTGTGGTCATACCCGGCGCAATCCCTTCGGTACCCTGCGCGAGAAGCACGGGAATCTTCGCCGGAAAAACAACGGGTTCGTTATTGCGACCATCGTAGGACTCAATGTATTCGGTAATTTCCGGATTAAAGAGCACATCTTTGGCGAGCGGGGTCAATCGGCATTCGATATAGCGCGCAGCCGAGGCTTCGTCGCCAGTATAAATATTGCCGAAATTGCCCTGTTTATCGATAAACAGATCTTTGTTCGCCAGATGAACCAGCGCACCGTAAATCGACTGATCGCCGTGGGGGTGATATTTCATCGTCTGCCCCACGACATTGGCTACCTTGTGAAATTTCCCATCGTCCTGCTCTTTAAGCGCGTGTAAAATGCGGCGCTGTACGGGCTTGAACCCATCGTCAATGTCGGGAATCGCCCTGTCTTTCACGACATAAGAAGCGTGTTCTAAAAAATACAGGTCAAATAACTTGTCGATATAAGCCATTGTTTGTCCTCTATAAAAATCGTCAGGAGCGGTGTACAATTGGTCGATTTACAGACCAGTTCATCAGGATATGCAAGATGAAAGGATAAACAGGATGAAAACCTGTAGGACACGATGACAAATAGCGTTTACTCACTACTCTCAGCTACTTGCCGCAGGGCCAAAAACGCCTCTTTGAGCGATTGACTTACAGCCGAATCTGGCTCATTCAAAACTAATGCCTTCATGCTGCAAATATTCCCATCTGCTTTTTGGGATCATAATTGGTCCAAAGCACTTCCTGGCGAGTACCCTTAGTCGAATGAATGGTTTTGCGCGATCCCAAAGTCTTAAACCATTTTCCCGGCTCGAACAGCTTATCCATGAGTGGATGCTCATAGCCAGAAACAGCAACCATGCCACTGCACCCATTGACAACCTCTGCAAATTCTCGGTGCTGTTCTTCATCCATCTCAAAACCGTAAGACTTAACATCTCCACGAGTCGCATGCAAATACGGTGGGTCGCAATAAAACAAAGTTTTGGGACTGTCATAAAGACGGATCACATCCACCGCAGGACGGTTCTCAATCTGAACTCGCATAAGGCGCTGTGCAATATCATCCAAAGCTCCCACCCCGCCGAGCCAACGAGATACCACGCCTGACATTCCGGCGCGACTCGTATTTTTGCAGTTCGCCCAACGCCCCAGCGATGCTGTTTGGGCAAGTCCAGTCCTGGTCTGCCTCGCTTTGATATAAAAGCATCTGGCCCGTTCAATATCGCTGACACCATTTGTTGTATGAATAGCGTGATAATACTCCTCACGGGAAAATGGCGTCAGTGCTATGGCTCTTATCAGTTCTTCGTGTTGATCGCGCAATACGCGAAAGAA
This sequence comes from Candidatus Latescibacterota bacterium, assembly GCA_965205975.1. Classification (GTDB taxonomy): domain Bacteria; phylum Latescibacterota; class UBA2968; order UBA2968; family UBA2968; genus VXRD01. The sequence goes on along the minus strand of OZ242195.1, from coordinate 80,076 downwards.
GTTTACAACCTCACCATCAATATCATTGTAGGTCTCAACAGGGGATGGCACCCGATTCAGCAGTACTGCCCCTGAACCGGCAAACGGCTCGCAATAGTGATGGCACTCTGGAAGAAGCGGAAGTAGCCAGTCCAAATGCGAAAACTTACCACCATACCATCCAAATACAATACGCCGCCGCCGGCTTCGGATATAAATGCCATTGGCATTTTCTTCCGATTTTTCATCTAAAAATATCGGAGATGTAGCTCTGATCTTTTTTGTCATTTTTTACCTTGAGTGCGATAATTCGGGTTAGAAAATAGTTTGGACTTGACCCGTTTTTCCTTTTGAGTTGTACTGTATTCATCTGCGCCCATCTGCGTTCATCTGCGGATGCTTTTCAATCCTCTAAATCAAATGCTCAACAATATAATCTCTGCGATCGGGCGTATTCTTTCCCATGTAAAATTCGAGGGTATTTGAAACCTCGGCAAGAGAGCGCACGCCTACTTTGATCAGGCGCATGTCCTCTCCGATAAACTGTCCAAATTCACCGGGTGAAATCTCCCCCAACCCCTTGAAGCGCGTAACCTCGGGATTTCGCAAATCTGCAACAGCCTGATTGCGTTCTTTCTCGCTATAACAATAGCGCGTCTCACGGCTATTCCGCACGCGAAAAATCGGCGTCTCCAGAATATAGACATGACCAGAAGTAACGAGTTCTTCGAAGTAATTGAGGAAAAAAGTCATCAGCAAATTGCGGATATGGAAGCCATCGTAATCGGCATCCGTAGCAATGACCACATTGTTGAAACGGAGATTTTCAACGCTGTCTTCAATACCCAAAGCCGTCATGAGATTGTAGAGCTCTTCATTCTTATAAATCGCGGCTTTTGTTTTTCCAAACACATTGAGGGGCACGCCCTTCAGACCAAAAATAGCCTGAGTCTCCACATCGCGGGCGGCAACCATAGACCCGGCAGCAGATGGACCTTCGGTAATAAAAATAGTAGATTCATCGCCGCGTTTTTTGTCGCCCTTGTGATATTTACAATCCTTGAAATGCGGGATTTTGATAGCGACTTTGCGGGCGACTTCCTTTGCCTTTTTCTTAACATCGTTGAGTTCTCTCCGCAGGCGTTCGTTGTGGTTGATCTTCTCCTGGAGTTTTTGCGCCGCCGTGGTATTCTTGTGCAAAAAATCGACCACAGCACTGCGCGTTTCAGAAACAATCCACGAGCGCACTTCGGTATTGCCGAGTTTGTTTTTTGTTTGCGATTCAAAAACGGGTTCTTTCAGCTTGACCGCAACAGCACCATTGATGGATTCCCGCACATCCACACCGCTGTAATTCTTCTTGTAAAATTCATTGACACCTTTTAAGATGCCCTCTCGAAAAGCACTTTGATGCGTACCACCGTCAATAGTGTATTGCCCATTCACAAAAGAAAAATAGTTCTCCCCATAATTGGACGTGTGGGTAAATGCAAATTCGAGATATTGCCCCTTGTAATACGCGGGTTCATAAAGTGCCGAATCATCGACCTCGCGGCTGAGAAAATCGAGCAAGCCGCGTTTTGAGACGAATTTCTGTTTGTTAAAAACGAGCGTGAGACCGCTATTGAGGCAGGCGTAGTTCCACATGCGGCGCTCGACGTATTCGAAATTGTAATCGTATTCCTCAAAAATTTCTGGATCGGGCGTGAACTCAAAAAAGGAGCCATCTGGTTCCCGAGTCCTCCCCTTTTTTTCGCCAATGAGTTTCCCACGAGTAAAGCGGGCTTCGGCGTACTTGCCATCGCGATAGGCCACCACGCGAAAATCCGTAGAAAGCGCGTTGACCGCTTTGCTACCCACGCCGTTGAGGCCCACGCTAAATTGGAAAACATCGTCATTGTATTTGGCACCGGTATTGATCACAGAAACGCACTCGACAATTTTGCCGAGCGGAACGCCGCGCCCATAGTCGCGCACACTGACGTGATTGGCGTCAATAGTCACATCAATTTTTGTGCCAAAACCCGAAATAAATTCATCAACGGCATTATCGACAACCTCTTTGAGCAAAACGTATATCCCATCATCGGGATCAGCACCCGAGCCGAGCCGCCCAATGTACATACCCGTGCGCAAACGAATATGCTCGAGCGAAGAAAGGGTTTTGATCTTGCTCTCGTCGTAATTATGGGCGCCATTTTTCTTGCCATTGGCTTTACCAGTGGTCCTCGGTTGCGAGAGCAAATCGAGTTGCGTCGTGTTGGAAGTGCGCGATTTTATTGCCGTTGCCATAATATATTCCTACCCTTGTTTGGAAGGTGATGATAACAGAAAGGCCATGGGGAAGGAAAAACAACTTCAGGGGAGGAGAATAAGAGGTGATATAATATAGTGACTATATGTGCATCTATCAAGGGCAAATCAGAGATTGCGAAATACCGCAAAGATCGGTTTATTATCGAAAAGCACTATCCGCAGAAAAAAACGCGAATAACTTGAGCGTTTTTCGCAGATAAACGCAGAAAAAACGCGAGTAATTTGAGCGTTTTACGCAGAAGAAAGGCTTCTGATCATGCAAAACGTCTTATTTATCCTCACTGACCAATGGCCTGCATGGGCATTTGGCTTTCTCGGTGCAGACATTCCCACGCCGAATATTGACCGCCTGTCATCTGAAGGCACGGTATTCACAAATGCTTTCACATCTTGCCCTCTCTGCACACCCGCCCGGGGCACACTGCTCACGGCTCGCTGGCCGCATCAAAATGGCGTTTACGACAACCAATCCGTCGGCTATTCCCTCCAGGAATCCATGCCACTCCATCAAAAAACCTGGATTGACGAAGCCGTGCGCCTCGGCTATCACGTCGGTTACTACGGAAAGTGGCACCTCGGGCATATCAACCCTGAAAAACGCGGCGCACACGGCTTCGATCCCAACGTCGAAATACACTCAAAGCCATACCACCCACAAACCAATGATCACACCTATGAAAAGACCGTTGCCAGCTACGCCAATCAAACCAAAAACCTCATCAAAGGGCGCGCGCCATTTTGGGGGGATTCACCGCAACCAAAAGAAAATATCCAGCCCTTTCCCACCATAAACAAAGGCGTAAAATTTCTCGAAACATGGGCTAAGAGCCGCCAAAACAAACCCTTCTTCCTCACCGTATCTTCCGCACCGCCACACTTTCCACATCACCTGCCCGAAGAATACGTCAAACTCGCTCAAGAACTCCGCACGCGCGTCGAACTACCCACAAACCTGAGCGACAACTGCGAGGGACGCCCCTATTTCCATTCGACACCCTGGTGGGGATGCATGGACACCTCCCCGCTTGACGAAGAAGAATGGAAAACCGTTATCGCCTATTCCCACGCACACATCACAATGGTCGATGAAGCCATCGGACGCATTCTCGACACCTTAGACCGACTCAATCTCGCCGATACAACAACCGTTGTTTTCACATCTGATCACGGCGACATGGAAGGCGCGCACAACCGATTTGACAAAGGGGCTTATTTTTACGAAGAAGTCTGGCGCATCCCACTCATCATTCGCGCGCCCGACACACCACCTGCAACCCAGGATGCTTATGTCTCATTGCTCGACATCGGCGAAACCCTCTTCTCTCTCATCCGCGCCGAATCATCCGCCGACCAACCGCGCGAAGGGCGCAACCTTCTCCCTCTTGTCGGTACGCAAAGTCGTCCTCCAGACTGGCCGCAAATCGCCTATGGCACCTATTACCGCTACAACGGTTACAGCTTTGAAGTGCGCGCCATTCGAAACGAACGATACAAATACGTGTGGAATCCGCAAGACATCGACGAATTTTACGACCTGCAAACCGATCCACACGAAATGAAAAACCTGAGTGGACAACCCCACATATCAACCGAGGAAAACGACCTGCGCGACCAACTCATGACATGGCTGCACAGCATCGGCGACAACCTGCCAAACCGACTTGACGCCTTATTGCCCGCCGGTACAATCATCGCGACAGACAAACGTGGACCGTAACCCCTAACCCACTTCACTATTCACAGCCTGAACCAGCGCGCGCATATAGGCAATCGAATACGCCACCCCCGCGCGATGACCTCCCAGAATCTGCGGAATATGATCGGGGATAATCGCCCCATCAAATTCCACCTCTCGCAGTGCTTTCATCACCGCATGCATATCCTGGTACCCATCGTCCATCAAAGTCTCTGCCCACGGCTCTGGCATCGGATTTGAAACATTGCGAAAATGAACCTTAAACAGCTTCTTGCGGCTGGCAAAATAGTGAATCGCCTCAATCACATCCACGCCCATGCCTTCTTTACCCCCTTCGAGCCAGCACCCCACGCACAAACAAACCCCGATATTTGGACTATCCGCAATATCCATCGCCTGCTTGTACCCCTTAAAATTGCCAAACATACAGCGCGGAATCCCGCCCAGAGGATACACGGGAGGATCATCGGGATGAATACCGATATAAACACCTGATTCTTCGGCAACAGGCGCGACCTTACGGATCATATACTCGTAATTTTCCCAAAGCTCATCCTCGCTATATACTCGTCCATGTGTCAATTCGCCTTCAAAAATTTGACCGTCCCAATGCCCAGTGGCATTCTCGATATCGAGCGTCCGCGCATCCATGCCCCCACGCCGCGTTATGCGTCCCGAACTCCAAATCCCATTGCCCATGTGTGCATACGTATTGTACGGAATACCCGCCTCTCCCAGATTGCGAATAAAAGTGATAAATTCCTCGACCTTCTCATCGCGCCCAGGCAAATTCAGGGTCACTTCGGGCATATTGTGTACACTGCGATTGGCAATGCGGTAAATCTGCAAACCGTATTTTGCAAACCTGTCTTTCAATGCCCTGTAATAATCGGCATTCTGGTTCTCCTGGTCGTCAACGCCGACCATCATCCATTCCACGCCGAGTTGCTGCATAAATTGCAAATCTTCATCGCTCGCATTATCCGACGTCTGCGCCGCAATCTGAATACCCGAATACGTCGAATAAAATCCCGGCACCGCTTTAAGCGCGTAAGATCGTTCTGTTTGAGTTGCCATAGCTATTCCTTTCTGTTCCAATTTCAGGCCGAACTCCTTTCCCAGTGTTTATCGGCAAAATCCATATACCGATCCCAATCGTAATCCGTCACTGCGTGCCCACCTGCGCGAATATGATACCCAATTCGGCTCGTAATCGGCTCGTGAACACGCGGCATATTTTCAGCACCCAGACCATCTGTTCCCAACAAACGATAAACCGCATCGGCGTGTTTCGCGCCCAAAAACTCCCCCTTTGGATCCGCCCAGCGGTCTTCTTCTGCACTGGCAACATAAACCGGACGAGGCGCCATCAGAGCAATGAGCAAATGCTGATCAATGGGCAAATCGTCCTCGCACTCATTATACCGCTTAAAATTATCGCAAAACCAGTGTGGAAAACTGGTATTAATCCGCCCCACAGTTTCGCCATATCGACGGCGGGACAGCGCGGCACCCCCACAACCCGAATTATTTGAAATCACAAGGGCAAACCGTTCGTCTTGCGCGCCAGCCCACAACGCCGTCTTGCCCAATCGCGAATGCCCCATCACAGCAACCCGCGCGTGATCAATCGCCTCATCGCTTTTAAAATAATCCATCGCCCTCATCAATCCCCACGCCCACGCGCCAATAGCCCCCCAGTCATCCCCGGTGTTTTGCCTATCAAAAAGCGGATGCACACCATTTTGAAACCCATCGTCATAATCCGGATCCAGATCCCCGCAATAAATCGTAGCCAAACCGTAGCCCCTTGCCAAAATCCTCCCCACAGGCCACCTGCTTGCAGCCTTACCGCGCGCTGCTTCCGTCGCCCGATGATCCAAAACTCCCTCCGTCTTCGAGCGCATCCACTGCTCGGACAACGCGATTTCGGGATCGGCATGAACGGTATGATTCCCCCCAAAATTCAATCCCACAAACAACGGCACGGGTCCATCAGCGTCTTTTGGCAAAAAAATTAAAATATCCATTCGCGGCTCTTTGGCATCCTTCAAAAAATAAACCCGAACTTCCTTGCAAATACCATCCAACGCATCCCCATTCACAAACCGCGTCTCAAAATGCATGTCCGCCGTAGCACCCGGCATCTTACCATACACCTGAGATTCAAACAAAGACAAAATCTCTGCCCGCCGTCTTTCCCATAGAGCCGCATCTTCGACCTTTGTCCCATCTTCAAAAACCAACGGATCGGGCAATGTGTAATCGGGCACCTTGTCTTCATCGTAATTCGCGACAAATTTAGCCATCTTGTTCTCGCTCCTTTTTTATTACCGCCGACTCATTCCCTTAGTAAAAACCTTTCCCTGTATAATTTTGTGCGCGGCCTGTCCTCCATACATCCTGAACCTCGCAAACGCCTGCCCGCATTTTGGACATTTCATATCCCCCCGGGTATGATCTTCAGCTATCCGCTCCACCATGCACTTCACCAATCCGCCTCGCCCACCCTTGCGGTATTTGTACAGAAGTGATTTACATTTCGCACAAAAAATCGAAATGGTTCGAATATCTTTGCGTGCCATAAGAAAGTGTGGAGTGTGAAGTATGAAGTGTGAAATCCTCAGCCCCCAGTTCCCAACCCCCAGCCCCTCCCATAATAACCCCAATATCACAAATAGACAAACACAACCCCATGCGTTTGACACCTATGTTCAGGCATCGTATATTAACGCGCATTCTAAATACGGAGTAAAAAATGGCTATTTCACAACCCGATCCTCAAATTCAACCGACCGAATCCCCGCGCATCACCGGGCGATCCATCCTCCTTGGCTTGCTCACCGCTGGCCTGATGGCCTATTCTCAAAATGTCCTCGAAATCGTACTCCACGCGGGATCGATGGTCAAATCCAGTTTTCCCGTCGCACTCATCATGGGATTCCTCATCTGGGTCGTGATCAACATGTTCATCGCCCGATTCTCGCCCAAATCTGTACTCTCACGCCATGAAATGATGGTCATCTTTGCCACCATGTGGATCGTGGGCATGATGCCCGGCGTCGGCTGGATGGGATACTTTATCGGCGCATTGCCCGCCCCCCATTTTTTTGCATCGCCAGAAAATCGCTGGGCAGAGTTGTTCTTAGACGAACTACCCCACTGGGCATTTCCCGAACCCACGCCCTGGATCATGGACCGCTTCTACTTTGGCCTGCACACGGGCGAATACGTTCCCTGGACAGGCTGGCTGCCCTCCGTCTTATGGTGGTTCTCTGGCGTCTTCGCCTTCATGGCCGCCGGATTTTTTGTCATCGCCATTTTTCATCGCCAATGGGCCGATGCCGAACGCTTAACCTACCCACTCGTCAATTTCCCCATGGACCTCATGGAAGGCTTTGGCGAAGGCCGCGCACTGCCCAAAATTTTCCGAGACCCCGTCTTCTGGGCCGGCTTTGCCTGGACTGCGGGCATCATTGGATGGAACATCATCAACTTCTGGTTCCCCAACGTACCCCGCATCACCCTCTTTGACAGCATCAACACCAAATCCATGACCGTTGCACAGAGCTTTCCGCCCGTCTATTTGCGCGTCTTACCCCTGGTCATTGGCCTCGGATATTTGTGTAGCCTGGATCTTCTGTTCAGCTTCTGGTTCTTTGGCCTCTTCGCCGTGGTCAAAATGGGCGTCATCAACCGCACGGGTTTCACAGTCGGGTTAGAAGGACAAGTTGCCAAAGGCGGAGAAATCATCAACCTGGAAAGCCACGGTGCAATGACCGTACTCGTCGTCTGGTCTGTATGGATCGCGCGACGGCATCTGATACATGTCGCAAAAACCGCCTTAAACGGCGAACGCGGCGATGGCCCCATTTCCTATCGCTTCGCCGTTATCGGCCTGATCATTTCCGTGCTATATCTCTGTAGCTTTTTCATATCCCTGGGCATGTCGCTATCCCTTGCAGTTGTCCATCTGCTATTGATGTTCATCGCGTATTTTGCAACCTCCAAATTCATTGCCGCCAGCGGATTTGGATATCTCTTCCCCGTGTGGATCAAAGGATCGGGCTTTGTCAACTCCATTCTCGGCACAGCCACCCTATCGACCCGCGAAATGACCGCAATGCACCTCGTCAACAGCGGCGTATTCTACGGCGGCGGACGCATTCAAACCATGCAGGTATTGCCCCACCACTTCAAAGCCATGGACGACGTGCCCGCAGAACGAGGCAAACACTGGACGAATAGCGTCGTCTTTCTCGCATTCACCATGGGCTTCTTTGTCTGTGCCGCCACCATCATCTACTATTGTTATCGCGACTCCGCGCTCTTCCTGCGTTCCTGGACCCTCTGGGAAGGCCCACTGGGTATTTTTGGCGGAATTGGACGCGCGTTGGGCGAAACCGAAAAAACATCTTTCGACCTTCAAAAACTCAGCATCTGGCTTCTGGGCGCAGGAATAGCCGCATTATTGGCGGGCCTGCGCACATGGTTTCCCCGCTGGCCGCTGCATCCCCTCGGCCTCGCATTTCAATACACAACGGGACCGCGCTATTACGCCCTGAGCATACTCATGGTCTGGGCGGCCAAACTCCTCATCGTCCATTTTGGCGGCCCCCGCCTCTACGAACGCGCAAAACCCTTTTTCTACGGCACAGTAATTGGCTATTGCACCGGCATTGGCGTCGGAATGGTCATAGACCTCATCTGGTTCCCAGGCTCGGGACACGGTTTCCACAATTTTTAATAAGAGATTGAGGATGGGTGCAGGAATAAAGATCGTACTCGCCGTCATCGCCTTATGCACGGCGTCTGCATCGGCGCAACGCATTGCACCAAACGAATCGTGGCGAACACTCGATACAGAACACTTTCGCGTCACGTTTCCCGCACATCTCGAAGACCTGGGACGCAGGGCAGCGGAACGCGCAGAATGGGCGCACGCCCGGTTATCCGAACAATTCATCGCTGCGCCCCGCGGAATAATCGATCTTGTACTAACCGATCACATCGACGTCTCGAATGGATACGCGAGTGTGCGTCCCTCAAACCGAATCACCATCTACGCCCGCCCACCGATTGACTCTTTCGGACGTGCTTATTACAACGATCGGCTGGAAAACGTCATCGTACACGAACTGACGCACATATTCCACATTGATCGCCCGGGCCGCTATAGCTTGTTGCACAAACCATTTGGACGCGTACCGTCCCCCTACATCTCATTTTCTCCAGTCGAACGCCTGCCAGTCCCGGCTTTTACAATCCCCGCACGCGCTACCCCACGGTGGGTGCGTGAAGGCATTGCCGTCTGGTACGAATCCGCACTGACTGGCACCGGGCGCCTTCATGGAACATTCCACAGAATGGTACTGCGAACAGCAGCTCTCGAAGGGAGGTTCGAGTCCATCGACCAGACAAGCGGCAACTCGCCCCAGTGGCCGGGGGGCACCCGTGCTTATGCTTACGGATCGCTCTTCTTCGAACACCTGATACAAAAATACGGGCGCGACCGCATGATAGCCTTCGTCAAAGCAGTGGAAAAACAGTGGATCCCCTACCGCCTCGATGCTGCTGGTCGCAGCGCCTTTGGCACCACCTTGACGAGTGAGTGGAAAGCGTGGGCAGATACACAGCGGGTGGCGGCGGCAAAACTGGACACCCACCTCGCCAGATTCGGTGCAATCACCGAGCCACAGGCGATAACCCGCGGTGCCCGCTATGCATACCACCCGAAAGTATCGCCCGATGGCAAAACACTGTACTACATCCGATCAGATGGACGATCAGATGCCAAACTGGTATCTACCAGATTAGATGGCAGTGGTGAATCGACCGTAACCCTGACCAACGGCAGCACCACATTTGCCTTCATCCCCGATGGCGACATCGTATTCGCGCAATATGAATTTGCTGGTCGCTATCGCAGATTTAGAGATCTCTACCGCGTAACGCCGAGCAGTGATGTACGACGGATAACAACTCGCGGCCGCTTAACCTCCCCATCAGTTGGCCCCGCAGGCTGGGCAGTCGCTATCGCCGAAGGAGGGGGAACCAGCGGGCTGGCGCGGGTCAATCTCAGCAACGGCGCCATTGAGACGCTGGTCCCTCCCAACCCGGATATCCACTGGGCGTACCCGGCAATCTCACCCAATGGACAATGGATTGCGGCGACCCGCTGGACCCGAGGGCACCACGACATCGTCCTCCTCGATGCACACGGCAAACTCGTCTGCGAAGTAACCCATGACCGCGCCCTCGACTTCGCCCCTTCCTGGAGTACCAACGGGCAGTGGCTGGTCTGGGCATCTGACCGCAGCGGCATTTCGAATGTACTCGCGGCAAAAGTCGATAACGGGCAAGTCTCGCCCCCCGTCATGCTAACCAATCTCCGCACAGGGGCGGCGTATCCCAGCGTCGATCCGTCGGGTCGCTGGCTCTACTTCTCGGCTTACCACGTCGATGGCTGGGAAATCGAACGGATTCCATTCAATCCCACAACCGCGCCGCCCGCGCCTCGCACGGACTCGACACACACCGTTACCGAGGTCGCCAACAGATCACGCGGACGCGCTGAGGGACAGGTACGCGCCTACTCGCCGCTTGCGACCCTGCGCCCCTACTACTGGGAACCCATCTGGAATTACCCCATAGCAGTACCTGCCCATCGTAAGGAAGAAACGGAAATACCCCGCACTGAAGTACTCGGTACATCCATCGGCGCTCGCACATCAGGGATCGATCTCGTGCGCCGTCACGCATACACCGTTGGTGCCCGCATCTTCCTGCCAGTTAGATCGTATTCTGACGAAAGAGTAGCAGGCAATCTGTCGTACCAGTACCGCGGCCTGGGGAACCCATCGCTCGGTTTATCGCTATCGCAGGACTGGGACGAAGACAGTGCCAGATTATACCGGGAGAGTACCGATGCTCCAACCGAAACCTTCTTCGTCCTCGAGCGGGAACGCCGCGCCTCAGGATCAATGACGCTGGTAAAGCCAAAGGCGCGAAGCAGTGTCTCATTCACAGTCTCCGGCGGACTCGTGCGAGAGTATCGAGAAGTACTGGACTCCGCGCTACGAAAAACCCATCGGTTCCGACTCGACGATCCGCGCAGCACCTTGGGCGAACTATCGGTGCGTTTCTCTGCCACCAATGCGCGCTCATCCGCCTTTCAGATGGGACAGGCGACCGGCACATCGTTCTCCGTTCGCATCAGGCGACGCCACGACCTCTCCCGCGCCTCAAATGACCACTCAGTCGATGACATCAGAGGCACTGTCAGGACCTATGCGCGACTGCCTCTCTGGTTTCCAGGACGCCAATTTGCAGCACCCGTGCTGGCACTGCGCGCGAGTGCTGGCGCATCTCGAGGTCCGGGCAGCGATAACGCCTACTTCGACCTCGGAGGCGCTGAGTCGATCACTTTCCCGGCACGAGGATACGATACATCTACGCGGTCGGGACAGCACGCCTGGTCCGCATCCCTGGAATACCGCGCCCCCCTCGCATTGGAGAATCGCGGCTTGCGGGCGTGGCCGATACACTACAACCGCATCTTCTGGACATTCTTCGCCGACGCCGCCAACACCTGGGGACGCGACACATCGCAGTCACGCCCACTCCTCTCGGCTGGCACCGAGATTATCATCGACTATTACGTCCTCTATTCGGCAATCCGCTATCGCCTCGGCGTAGCATACCGATTCACCGATCCAGAGGGCGTCGGCTACTATGTCCGCCTCGGCACATCGTTCTAAACCAACGCCACGGGTGTGTTTTTATGTCATTGACAACACCATCAAAAACCATTTTCTTTTTTTAGCTACTATCGGAAGAATAAAAATCACACAGGAGTTTGCTCGTGGCGTTTCAAGATCACTTTAGTTATTACGGTCCCACGCGCCTCATCATGGGGCGAGGGACTATTGGCAACATCCCCCAAATTTTGAACGAACAGCAGATAAAAAAGGCACAAATCGTCACCGACAGGGGCCTCGTCCAGGCTGGCGTTGTCGCGCGCGTTACAGAAATACTCGACAAAGCGCACCTCTCCTACACCATTTACGACGGCGTTGAACCCAACCCCCCCATTCGCAATGTCGAGGAATGTGCCGCACAATACCAGTCGGAAAATTGCGACTTCCTGCTCGCCATTGGCGGGGGATCCTCAATGGACGTGGCAAAAACCTCGGGCGTACTCGTCAATCACGGGGGAAAAATCACCGATTATTTTATCGGCGAAAAACCCGTTCCCGGTCCCATCCCCTTTCTCCTGTGCGTCCCCACCACCTATGGCACAGCCAGTGAAGTCACGCCCTTTGCCGTCATTACCGACGACAACCATTTCAAAGGCACCGTCGCAGGTCCCTATGTCATTCCCGATGTGGGCATTCTCGATGCCGATATGGCCGTCGCATTGCCACTGCCCATTGCTGCAGCGACCGGAATGGATGCATTGACACACGCCATTGAATCCTATGTGTCTCTAATGTCCAACCCCATCTCTGAAGGCATGGCCCTGCACGCCATCCGCCTCATCTCTCAAAATTTGCGACAAGCCGCGTACAGCGACCACAATCACGAGGCCACGCAAAACATGATCATCGGCAGCACCATGGCCGGGTTCGCATTCTCACAAACGCGCCTGGGAAACGTACATGCCATGTCACATCCAGTCGGCGGTCACTACGGCGTGCCACACGGGATTGCCAACTCGATCTTGCTCACCCGCATCATGACCTACAATCGCTATGCCTGCCCGGAGAAATTCGCCGACATCGCCGCCGCCATGGGTGAAGATGTAGATGGACTGAGCACTGTTGACGCATCTGTTCTCGCCGTTGAAGCCGTACAAAATCTATCCGAAGACGTAGGCATTCCCGCCACATTGGGCGAAGCCGGTGCAAAAGCCGAAGGCATCCATGTCATGGCCGAAGACGCGATGAAAAGCGGCAATATCCAGGTCAACCCGCGCAAAACAACGATAAAAGACGTAATCGCCCTTTACGAAGAATCCATGTGATAGCAAATCACAACAGGAGGATACACCATGCCGACTTACCCACAAATGTTCCGCATTCGCCAGCACTTCGACGCCCCTCGCGTCGATGACATCGCCGGTACTGTGCGCGATGAAATCGCCAGGATCAATCCCAGTTCTGTCATCAAACCCGGTCAAACCGTCGCCATAACCGCGGGCAGCCGTGGCGTCGCCAACATCGACATCATCATCAAAACCATCGTCGAAGAAATGAAAGCCATTGGTGCCGTTCCCTACATCGTACCCGCAATGGGATCGCACGGCGGGGGCACAGCCGAGGGACAAATCCAGGTCCTGGCCGGATATGGCATCACCGAAGGCACAATGGGTTGCCCAATCAAATCGTCGATGGATGTCGTCCAGATCGGCGTATCGGATTTTGGCATGCCCATCTACTTTGACAAACACGCATCCGAAGCCGATCACGTCATTGTGGTCAACCGCGTCAAACCGCATACGGGATTTGCCGGTGAAATTGAAAGCGGGCTGATGAAAATGATGCTCATTGGCCTGGGCAAACACAAAGGCGCCTCGGTGTATCACCGCGCGATCATCCACCATTCCTTTGATAAAATCGTACGCTTGGTCGGCAAAGTCGTGCGCGAGGAAATGCCCATCACCTTTGGCGTAGCAACCCTTGAAAATGGCTATGACGAAACCGCGCTCATCGAAGCCATTCCCGCGGCAGACTTTGAAGAACGCGAAAAAGTACTTCAAGCCAAATCCAAAGAATGGTGCCCCTCTCTTCCCTTCGATGATGTCGATCTGCTCATCATCGACGAAATGGGCAAAAATATCTCCGGCTCGGGCATGGACACCAACGTCATCGGGCGCAAACGCAATGACCGCCGCGCAATGGGTGACGAAACCCCGCGCGTCTTGCGCATCTTTGTGCGCGACCTCACCGAAGCCACACACGGCAACGCTACCGGCATCGGCATGGCTGAATTTACCACCCGGCGTCTCGTCGATAAAATCAACTATCACGCCACCTATACCAACGTCATCACCGGACAACACGTTTCAGCAGGTGCTGTTCCGCTACACTGCGACACAGACGCTGAAGTTCTCGACATCGCCCTCGAATCCATTGGACTCATCGCGCCAGAAGACGCCCGCGTACTCTGGATCCCCAACACGCTCGACCTGGGTGAAGTCGAAGCCTCTGAAGCCTATCTGGCACAGGCCGACATCCGCGACGACCTCGAAATCCTCACCGGCCTGCGTCCTCTCGAAACCGAAGCCGATGGCAATCTACCGCCCATCGAAGCCTATCGCGACCGCGTACCCGAATCCGTTTTCGCAGATTGAGAGAGGATATTTACACCCTTTCTAATGTCCGATCTCCTGCTCAAAAACGGTCGCATCCTCGACCCGGCCAACAATCGTGATGAGATAGCCGACCTGCTCATCCAGCGCGGTCGCATCGCGCGTATTGAACCGCATATCGCCGCAAGTGCCAAAGCCATTGATATCTCAGGCCAAATCGTCGTACCCGGTCTCATTGATATGCACGTCCACCTGCGCGATCCGGGTTTTCCAGAAAAAGAAACCATCAAAACCGGATGTGAAGCCGCTGCCGCCGGAGGCTTCACATCTGTAGCCTGTTTGCCCAATACAGAACCGCCGATGGACAGCCCAGAAATTGTCCAATACATCGCCCAACAGGCAAAATCGGCAGATGCCCGCGTATATCCCATTGCCTGTGCAACCGAAAAAATGCAGGGCGAAAAACTCACCGATACCGATGCCCTGCTCAAAGCAGGTGCTGTTGGATTTTCCGACGACGGCCTCCCCATAGAATCCGAAGCCTTGATGCGCCAACTTTTGGAGCGCGCCGCCGCCAACGATTTTGCGGTTTATCCCCACTCCGAAGTCTTTGAACTCACGCGCGGCGGACACATGCACGAAGGCGTGGTCTCCCGAGAACTCGGCCTGAAAGGCATGCCCGCCGAAGGCGAAGCCGCCATGAACGCGCGCGACATCGAACTCGTGCGCCAAACTCGAGGGCGTCTCCACATCCTGCATCTCAGCGTCAAACGCGCTGCCGAACTCGTGCGAAAAGCCAAAGCAGAGGGCCTGCCCGTCACCTGCGAAGCCTCGCCCCATCACATTGCATTGACCGATGAAGACGTGCGCGTACTCGGCACGGCGGGCAAAATGAGTCCGCCACTGCGTTCCAGCGAAGACCGAGAAGCCATAATCGCTGGCTTACAGGACGGCACCATTGACGCACTCGCCACAGACCACGCGCCACATACAATAAAAGAAAAATTGGATGCATTTATCAACGCACCCAATGGCATACTCGGCCTCGAAACCGCTGTCGGTGTCATCTTCACCAAACTCGTCCACACCAACCTGCTCCCCCTCTCAGATACAATTGCCAAACTCACCATAGAACCCGCGCGCATCCTCGGCATCGAAGGCGGCAGTCTCTCCCTCGGCAAACCCGCCGACATCACAGTCATCAATCCCGATCTCAAATGGATTGTAGATGCCAATCAGTTCAAATCCAAATCGCGCAACACGCCCTTTCACGGATGGTCATTAAAAGGCCGGGCTACAATGACAATACTGGGTGGTCGAGTGACGTACAAACAATAAAGGAAAGACATTCATGGAAGCGATTCTCGCATTGGAAGACGGCACAATTTTCAAAGGCAAATCCTTTGGCGCAGAAGTCGAATGCGAAGGGGAAGTCGTCTTCAACACCAGCATGACGGGATATCAGGAAATCCTCACAGACCCGTCTTATAACAGCCAGATCGTAACCATGACCTATCCACTCATTGGCAACTACGGCATCAATCCATCCGACTTTGAATCGCACAAACCCCAGGTCTCAGGCTTTGTGGTCAAAGAATACTGTCCATACCCCAGCAACTGGCGATCGACCATTGCCCTCGGCGACTTTCTAAAAGAACACAACATACCTGGCATTGAAGGCATTGACACCCGCGCCCTCGTACGACACATCCGCCGTCAAGGCGCAATGAAAGGCGTACTGTCAACCACCGATCTCGACACCGACAGCCTCGTTCAAAAAGCGCGCGCCTTCCCCGGCCTGATCGGCCGCGACCTCGTGCAAAACGTCACCTGCTCAGAACCCTACCACTGGGCCGAGGGCCTTTGCGATCTCAAAACCGGCCAGACCAGACATCTTAAGCAAAAAGCCAAATACCGCGTGGCGGCTTACGACTTTGGTATCAAACACAACATCTTGCGCTACCTCGTTGACCGCGGCTGCGATGTAACTGTTTTCCCCGCCGACACACCCGCAGAGCAACTCCTCGAAATCGATCCCGACGGCATATTTTTATCCAACGGCCCGGGCGATCCAGAACCCGTGACTTATGCGGTCAAAAACATCCGCAAATTGATCCGCGAACGCCCTACCTTTGGAATATGCCTGGGCCATCAGCTTCTCGGCCTGGCACTGGGTGGAAAAACGTACAAACTCAAATTTGGTCACCGGGGTGCCAATCAGCCCGTGCAACACGCCAGCACGGGCAAAGTCGAAATCACCGCACAAAACCACGGTTTCTGCGTCGATCTCAACACCCTCGACCGAGAAGTCGTAGCACTCACCCACATCAATCTCAACGACAACACCCTCGAGGGCCTGCGCCACCGCGAACTGCCCGCCTTCTCCGTCCAATACCACCCCGAAGCCTCTGCCGGTCCGCACGATGCCGATTATCTCTTCGACGAATTTGCCAGGTTGATGGACAAGACGAAATAACCACATTATCATGAGGACTAAACCATCATGCCAGTACAAATCACCATAGAGAACGTCCCGGAAGATGTACACGACGCGCTTGCTGTCCGTGCCGCCCGCCAACGCCAGTCCATGCAGGCATTTCTCCGCGAAGAGTTGGAACGAATCGCATCGCGGCCCTCGGTTGAAGAGTGGCTGCACAGAGTCCGCGAGCGCAAGGAAGCGACGGGAACCCGCGTTCGGCCTTCGAGTATTCTAAATGCTCGTGATGACGAACGGGAAGAAGGTATTTATGAAAGTAACTCTTATTAACTGTGGGCCTGTCGCCAATGATAGCGAACAGAAGGCCATTGAGCGACTTAAGTCGGGTCTGATTTCTGAATTAGGCGATGGAGAATGGCTGCTGTTGACAAACCTCGCGTTTTCCACTACCCATCAACGTCAATCAGATGAAATCGACATTGTAGCTATTGGCCCGCCTGGAATCCGGGTCATTGAGGTCAAACACTGGACCTCAACTTGGGTGAAGCAAAATGCTGAACGCGTAGAACATGAGGCCGAACGCGTAATGGCTAAAGCGCGCAAGGTCGGTACCACATTACGTCGAAAGGTCGCCAATCTCGACCGGGTGGATGGGGTGTTCCTGGTTACACAGGACGCCTTAAAGGTCAAACCTCTTGAGGGCCAGAAAGTCCGCGGCGTTTCGTTCCACACATTAAAAACCTGGCAAGGTGCTGTGGCACTGGATGAGCCTACATCATTATCGCCGCCGCAAGTCAAGATACTGGGAAAGGCTCTGTATCCAAAGACCAGTGTGTTGGCCGATGGCGATCTGAGACCCATGGCGGGCTATGTCAATCTGGTACTTCAGACGCCTTCAGATGAACGATTTCACCGAATCTACAAAGGCACGCATTCCAAACGGCGTAATCGCGTGCTCCTGCATCTCTACGATGTGTCGGCAACCGACCAACGAAATCCAGAGTCGAGGGCGCGGCGGGAATTTGACGCACTGCACCGACTGCAACTCCACTCCTGGGCACCGCGTATTGACGACTCGTTCCAAGAAGCACCGGGGTATGCGGGCGAGATGTGGTTCTTCACAGTTGCAGATCCGGCGGCTCCCAGTATTAAGCAACGCACAGAAGATGACACATGGGATACGAAGACACGCATAGCCTTCGCTCGGCATACAGTTGACGCATTGATGGAACTGCATGAAACGGACGAAGGTGAAGAACCCATGCTTCATCGAAACCTCACGCCTGACACGATTCTCGTCAAACATGATAACACACCGATCCTGACCGGTTTCCAACACGCTCGAATTCCCGACGATATTACTGTGGCGATTTCCAGCAGTGCAGAAGACGAAGGAGACAATGCGATTGCTCCCGAGGTGCGTGCCCAAGGACTCGGTGCAGCGGATCGTCGCTCCGATGTGTACTCATTGTGTGCCAGTCTATCCGTGCTATTCTCAGAACGAAGTGATGATAAAAGTCAGAATGCCAAAGAGATGCTGGTTAAGGGGATGGTAGATGATCCAGCGGAGCGTAGCACCTTGCAGGATCTCCGCGACTCGATATCTATCCTATTGGGTGAACTGCCTACAGTCGCCGCGCCACCAGCCCGATTCTGGACTGAAGATCAAATTGTGAACTTTCGCGGTCGAGATTACCGCATCGTTTCGCGTCTGGGTTCAGGTGGAGTCGGCACCACATTCAAGGTGGTAAAGATTGATGACTCGACTGGCGGAGACCTCGGTGCCTACGTTGCCAAAGTTGTCCGGAATGAGAAAACGGGCAAGCGAGTCCTTCAGTCATACAATTTGGCGCACTCACACCTCCATCATTCGACAGCACTTTCAACGATCTTCGAGACAGCGGATGAGTGGCGCGACAACAAAATCGTTGCATTGATGGCCTGGATAGAAGGCGAGCCCTTAAGCGAACTTTCCGGACTAATCCCCATTCTTGCCGAAGACTTCCATGAAGAGTCGGGAGAGGCCCTATCCTTGCGTTGGCTACGGACGATTTGCGATGCGTTGGATGTCCTGCACCGTAACGGTTTGGTACATGGCGATGTCAGCCCGCGCAACATGATTGTTGCCGATAGCGAGATCGTTTTGACCGACTACGACTGCGTTATCAAGGCAGGGACGCCAGCCGCTGCCGGGACCATCATGTATAGCGCGCATACGCACCTTGAAGACCGCCCAGCTACGCCCTCGGATGATTTCTTTGCATTGGCAGCGAGTTTCTTCCATGTGCTTTTTGAAAAGAAGCCGTTTATGTACAATGGCAACCAAGCCAAGGACCGCGGATTGAATTGGGATAACGTCGAGCTCGACGAGTACCCAACCGTCGCCGCATTTATAGATCAAGCTACAAATCCCGACCCCGAGCAACGATTTGCATCAGCTACCGAAGCGAAGGCCGTTTTGCTCTCACCCGGCTCCATTGACGCCGAAGACGGAGAAGAATCCGTTGGTAAGGGAGGCAGCGACATCTCAAAGCCACTATCGGAACCTCGCGCTCGCAGTGAGAACGAAATACCTTGGCTCCAATCTCTACTGCAATCCTATCCCGGTTCCCGCTGGGGTAATAGCGAAACACGCGGCCTCGACACAGATTTTGCCTCGCAAACCTATGTTGAAACAAACTTAGAGCAATCGCTGTTCGATCAGATACAGAAACGGCAGGTTCGCCTCGTCGTCCTGTGCGGTAATGCTGGGGACGGCAAGACCGCGTTGCTTCAGCACCTGGCCAGTCGTCTCGGGTTTGGCAACCACACTTCCTCAGAGCGCATTCTCGAAAAGCAAATGGATGACGGCCTGACGGTGCGCATGAATCTTGATGGTTCGGCATCTTGGCAAGGACGATCAGCGGATGAGTTACTGGATGAATTTCTGGAACCATTTCAAGAAGGCCCACCCGATGAGGATATTGTACATCTTCTCGCGATCAATGACGGCCGCCTCCTGGAATGGATGGAAGATGTAGAATACCATCATGGTGGAGAAACGCCCTTAACGCAGGTGCTTGACAGCCTGCTCAACAGCGAGAGGTCTGTCTCCGAATCGCACATTCGATTCATCAATCTCAACCAGCGTTCTCTCGTGGGAGGTATAACCGCTGATGCAACAGACATTGAAACCGGCTTTCTTAATGAGTTGCTAAATATCCTTTACGGTGGCGAGAAGGCATCCGAAATTTGGGCACCCTGCGAAACGTGTTCGGCTCAGGATCGGTGTGAGGTCCGCCGCGCTATGCGGTTATTTGGGCCTGACGGATTACCTAGTTTGGATTTAAAGGAACGCCGTACCCGCGCCCGGCAACGACTGTTCGAGATGTTGCAAGCTGTTCATTTCCGCGGCGAAACCCACATCACTATCCGTGAACTAAGGGCCGCACTGGTATATATCCTATTTGGGGTTCACTTCTGCCACGACTATCACAAGGGTAAGGACACTCTATTGCCCTATTGGGATCGCGCCTTTTCGACAGAGTCACCGGGACGACAGGGCGAAGTTTTACGAGAACTGATACGTTTTGACCCGGCTCTCGAAGCCCATCCACAGATTGATCGGAAACTGCTGCGTACACCATCTACCGATACTAATATCGGTGTTACCCATTATGCAGAGATGGAATTGGAATCAGCGCGACGGCGAGCTTATTTTGAATGGATCCAAGACGAGGTCGTCGAACTTACCGGTGATCCTAATGCCCTGAGCTTAGCCCAAGCTCGGCATTATCCAAAGTTCCAGAGCCTTCCAATTGACAAGGACAATCTAGACGATCTTTGCCAAAAACTATGCGGAGGGATTGCACGCTTGGAAAACCTGCCACCTCAAGCATTTAAGCGTTCCGGGATCGTCCCACTGCGTATTACTCCCCGCACCCCTACTGAAACGGCATTCTGGGTAGAAAAGCCTATCACCGCTTTTCGGCTCGAAGCCAACCTGCCCGCTGAAGCCGCGGGACTTGATCACCTGCATCGCCAAGCCTTTTTGATCTACCGCTATCGGGATGGACGGAAAGAGCGTCTGCGTCTTGGTGCCGATCTATTTCACCTGTTGCTGGAACTGAACGACGGTTACCAGTTGGGCGATGTCTCGACGGATGATACATTTGCACAA
The DNA here is from genome assembly GCA_965205975.1 of Candidatus Latescibacterota bacterium. GTDB lineage: Bacteria > Latescibacterota > UBA2968 > UBA2968 > UBA2968 > VXRD01. Next base: position 59,177 of record OZ242195.1, on the reverse strand, counting down.
TTATCTATCTTTGTGCAGCGACTGGTTCGCGAGGATGATCGCAAGATATTGGCCTATAATCCAATGCACGATGATGCAATTTATGAAATTTCTGCTGAGATCGTCGAAAGTGATGGTACAGACGTTCAACAACGGATGATTATTCAACAACTGATGTAGGAGACGAAAAATGGCCGATACTGCTCGCTCACTCGTTGATGATATTCTAGGCCGCAAAATGACCCGAGAAATCTGGTCTGGTAACTACGATAAAGTACTGCCAGTTTCGGTACAGGATTTCGCATTATCTTCTATTCTTCCCGCTGTTTTCTACATGTTCCGTTTCGGTCAACGCAGAGGTATTGGAAATTTTCTAAAGACCTTTGGAGACAAAAATGGATCGCCCAGCCAAATAAGACGGTCGGTGAATATTGAGCGCATCGCAGAGAGGCTTTCCAACATAGAAGAGTTAGACGGTTTTAATAGCGACCCCGAAAAAGCCATCCTTGGCGACTTATTACTCTGTTTCTGCCTTGAAAATGTCAAGCACGGTTTGGGACGGGACCAGCAGATCCAGCGCGTTGCACCAGCCCATTATATGGCGAGTTGGATTGATTTACCAGAAAAAGTAGTGAACCTCCGCTACGTTCCCGAGATGATCGTGGCCCTGCTGGCTGATCAAAAGAAGGGCGAGTCCGTTGAGCTGAGCGAAAATAAGAAGCTAACATGGTTCCCCGTAGGAAAAAACTACGAAGATAATGTTTTGTTGGATGCTTTTAGCCAAGGCGTTATCCGCCATGGAGAATTTTCAGGAGACTTGGCATCGGAGCGGTTTGAGGAGGAAAACAATTTAGTAGGATTGGACCAACTATTGATGGTTCGACTCGCTCAGCAACTTGAAAGGGCACCGGATAAGATACGTGGTAGGGAAGCGGGCCCAATCTCCAATCAACGCCCCATTGCCGAGCAAGCGGCGCAGAACTTCTCCGAGGACATTCGCCGTTTCGTGCGCTCATACTCCGCCTTGGTGCCGCGATACGCCTTAGTGGAAATGCTGGAGTCCTGTATTGCCATTGGTCTGATGACCATTCTTACCAGTACAATAGAGTTATTATTACGGTGGTCGGATACGGGTATCATTCCAGAAAAAAAGAAGCAGTTACCCGCTCCATTATTCATTGATTGCTCTAATGGGATAGAGCGCAGCATTCGGGATATAGCTGAGCAGTCAATGGACGACCATATGCGGCGCTTGGAACGCCTTCCCGCTATTCTAATGGCACTGCGACTGCTGGATTATCATGCGCAGGACAATCAAAAAATCAAAACTCAGGGTATTGCTACCCGACCTTATGCTACCGAGTGGCTAAATCTGTTAGGGGACTTGCTGCACAATCGCCACTTGGAAGCGCAACGAATTTCGTTCAGAATTGAAGATGATGCTAACAAGTTGGCTGCAGAAGTAGCGAACGACTATGCCGATGCTGCGGAGATTCTTGGCAATGCAGATAATCAGCCGAATCCAGTCTGGCGATTTGCCGATGGTTTAATGGTTCTCATAGGATCAAGCTCTCGTACCAAGTTTATGGGAATGATTGACTCAATCTTGCACACCGGGCGTCCGAATGGGCTGGCGGCGAAAAGGGCGACGACGCGTGGTCTTAGTGGAAGTACAACGCGCCGCAAACGCGATGTGCGTTCTCTTGTATTCACCGATTCGGTCCTGGACTATCTTGTCCATCGTCACTTGTTACGAAGTGGTAATAAATCGGGGCCTCGCACCCTCTCGTTCAAAGAGTTTATGGAAATTTTGCGCGAACACTATGGATTCCATGTGGATACTGCCCCACCAGGGATGACTATTTCCAACGAATTGTTGCAAAGGAATCGCGCGATTTTGGAGCGACGTCTGCGTGATCTGGGACTTTTAGTGGGCGTCAATGATGCAGAAGCAATGAAGCGGCTGAAGCCTCGCTTTGAGACTGAAGTGGAGAATTGATATGGAGTGGACCAAATTACATGGGCAAATACTCGGGAATGCGTTTTCAAACATACTGGGTCAAGCTGAATCCGGTGCTATGGCCTTCGTCCGTTGTCTGACGCCGGATGTGGTGGAAAGGCTTGCTAAGGACGCGAACTTCAGCCTACAGGATTGGCAGATCCGACGGGTCGCGGATTCGGATAATGCCGAAACACGAACTATTACAGCGGACCATGCTGTCGAGGTACGCGAGACGAAAGGCGAAGCAACCTTGCTACTGGTGGACACAGATCGTGCCGGTGCTGGCATGGATGGCATTTACAGCGCGTCGCGGGAAGTTGATGAGGCAGGACTGTTTAGGGAAGCTCAACGACTGGCTGCCGCAGAGGTGACACGCCAATTGTCCCGCGCGGATCGCCAGTATGCCGAAGACGCGATAAAGAAAGCTGCAGGATTCGGTACTCAGTACAGTATTTCACCCTGGACAGTATTCGATTTCTTGTGCCGGATTGCTGCGCACAAACGGCATCCCGGTGCGTATTTTCACCTACTCGGCCTGTGGCCAGTAAAAAAATTCGATGAACCGGCCCCGAAGGAAGAGTTGGACTTTGCACGCCGATTTGTGGATCACTTGTTGGGAACGGCAGCCTTTGGTCTCACTATCCCAGCGCGCATTGAATCGCTACGGCTGGCCAAATTGACAGATGAACAACGCCGCGATCTTGAAGGCTTTTTGCACACCGCGGAAACCCAATCTCTTCTGCCAGCATTAGAGAAACTGGTAGACAAGAAACACTTGTGGGTGGGCGCATTGCAGATAGAGAACGCAACTGACATCGAATCAATTGAACTTGTGTCTTGGCGCAACCGAAATGGGACGATTGCCAAGTGGTCGGGATTGCGAGAACGACCCGATGACGAACCGCCAGAACTAATTTTGGATCCAGAACCCGAGACTTCGGCTGCCTATTCGAATTTGGAAATCAGATGGAAGACAAGGCCTGGCAACTTAGAAAAAAATGCCGTTGAGTACCATATTGCCATCCTGACAGACATGGATGAAGAACTTGCCGTACGCGAAGTGGTCCATTCGGGAAAAAGGGAGGAGAAGTGCCGATTCAGCAACGACGACTTCCCATTGTCAAATGAAGACTCTCTCGTCTCTGCCAAGGTAGTGGTTTCCGTTGTTGGTAACGATGTGGTTGAATCTCAAGAGAGCGAAGAATTCTTCATTCGCTTTGGCGAGCCACCTGACAAGACTGCGGGGGGTGCTGGCAAAAAGGTTCGCACCTTTAGTGAGGGGATGGTCGAACTCAATGATAGGGAGAGCGTCTCGGCTATCGTCGATAATCCAGCGGGTTTTAGCTTTGATGAAAAAGGCAACTCGGTGCTGTTACGCACGACGGCGTCAAAACGGTTGAGTTTTCGCGTGTCTTGCCCACCGCTAATCCGAGAAGTAGAAAAGCAGTGGATGGGTAGGGCCGGAATACCAGGGCGTTGGCGCGTTAAAGTACGTGCATCTGGAGCCCAAGCGGGAGAAGTGGATTTCATTCGCTGTGAAGGCAATGGGAAAGCATGGTATCGAGCCATCGCAGCGAGCCGGAAATTGGCCGACTGCGTCTGTAAGAGCAACAGTGTGGTAGGCTACATCTATGACGATAAGACAAAGGCATTTGATTCGGTTAAAGAGTACATACGCGCCTGGACTCACTTACTGGAGAGCGGTGACCCATCCATGGTATTATGTAATACCGTGGAGGTGCAGTCCCTTGCAGGGCGAACGATCGGCTTGATCGTCCTGCCAATGCACCCGTTGCGCGTTGCGTGGCATGCCGCTTATGACAACCTCGTTCTTCACGCGGCCTTTGAGCAGGATCAAAAGGCGAAAGCCATAAGGGATGAACTTCAGTGCTTGGACGGTGCCATGTTTCCTGCCTTTCTCCCAAATCTGGCTGGCGGATCGTTTGTTTTTGCGGACACCCTCGGCTTTCATGCGGTCGGTATGGTCTCCGACACTGACAAGGAACCCAAAGCTGCTGTAGCAATTCTTGCGCGTGCGCTGGGGGAAGGCGAATCAATGGACAACGCTCCAACGGTAGGGGGACAAAGCGCAAGGGTAGTTGGTGACGAGATAGTCAAGTACCTGGATTGCCACAACACATCTCGGCTACTTCACGTTCACGCGCTTCGAGCGGGAGATGGTCTGACTATTGCCAGGTCGTTGGGCTATGTACACGACCATCTGCACAGAGCCGATGACGAGGATGGGCTATCTGTTGATTCAGAGGAAGAATCGCGAGAAGCACCTGTCTTTTCGCTGGAGATGTATCCGTCCGAGGAGCAACAAGGAATCGCAGGCAGATTCATCGTCGAGGCGCGGGAACGGCGGCGCAGTGGTGCTGGTGTAGTGTCAACTGATGATCGATGGATGCTCGAATCCTTGAGTCTGCCCGGCGGGGTGAACATGCCCAGATTACGCTGGGCACGGAAAGATCAATCTGAGCCTGAGACCGCCGCCCATGTTGCCATCGCATTTGATACGTTCGAGTCGCAAGTTGCATCGGATGAACAGAAACCATCGGGCGATAGTCCGTTCCACGCATTCGGCCTACTTTCCTTCTACGAGCGCGACTTCACCACAAAGCCCACGCCGATGTGGCATAATACGATTCCACCGGCAACAGATGGCGAGAAGCACCCATCAGAGCGCAGGCATACCGAACGTCTGACGCATTTGCAGCACGCCATACAAAGCACTGTAGCACACCATGTCGGTGCTGAAAATGGAAAGCTACCGGTGCTACACACAGCAATCTCACCGGAAAAGGCGGACAACCTCAAGGCTCTCCATCGGCTTTGTGACTGGGTCATTACGCTGGATCGGAACGCTGGCATCGAATATTTTGATTCTCCTCGGGATAATGGGGAAATCTACGATGCTTACGTGATCAATTGCGTTCCAGAACGGGAAGACCTGGGCTGCTTACAACTCATCACTTCTACCAGTAACCTAGATGAGGTGCGCGTGCTGCTCGATGCCGCCTTAGACCAGATGGGGCTGAGTCGTAGCCGTCGAAATGCGGAGTTTCTACTTGAGCATTTAAAGGCTCTCAGCGGACGGCTCGCTATTCGCCTAACCGGAGACAAACCACCGATTTCGGAGTTGATCGCACTCGCTTTTTCGCAGGCAAATTGCAGACAGGTGAGCGGAGAAGATCCATGCTGGTTGTCGCTAAAACGCGGTTTCATTGTTCCCGTAGATGATGTTCGAGACCTGTTGCCACCGTTGAAGGACAAGGATGTTGGAGAGAAGAATGTGAGACCTGATCTGATTTATGTGACTACGGCACCGAGAAAAGGACTGATATTCCGATTCATTGAGGTCAAATACCGTCGAGATCTACGTGCTGCGAGATCCCCGGATGTCTTAAGTCGTGTTCGAGATCAGATTGAGGGAATGCGCAAACGCTGGAATGATTGGTATTCGCATGAAGGGTGCTCTGCATTTCGAGCAATTCGTCGCGCCAAGCTCGCCCGTGTACTGCGCTTTTATGTGGATAAGGCACGCAGACACCATTTGCCCTCGGTACGTCATACCGAACTCGTGTCAGAGATCAATCGCATGATTGGAAAAGGTAGTGACTACAAACTGAATATAGACGAAAATGGAGATCGAGGATGGATATTTTGTCCCGAGTATGCTGGGGCGAGTCCGTTGAAAATTTCTCCCGACAATTGGAACACTGAGACATTCCTATTCGGCCCCAGTCTTTTACCTGATTCGGGCTTTAGTTTACCCACAAATAACTCTGAGCCTGAAACCCGCTCATCGTCAGAACGGACCGATGATGGATCCAAGGACAGTATAGACTCTCAACAAATATCGGTTGAACGTGTAGAAGCCTCCGTTGACACTGTGCCCTCAATCTATTTGGGAACAGATTCCATTACAAATGCAAAAGTTGACTGGCCGCTAACAGTAAAGGGCAACCCCCATCTTCTAATCGCGGGATTGCCGGGGATGGGCAAGACCACCTGCCTTCTGAATCTGTGTCAGCAGATGGTCGCAGCAGAAATCTGCCCGATCATCTTCTCCTACCATCAGGACATTGACGAGAAACTCGAGCAGTCGGTTGATTCAGTTCGGTTCATCGATTTTGATGGTCTGGGTTTCAACCCGCTAGAGGTAGTAAATCGGGAATCCCGTATGGCGCATCTCGACGTGGCAGGCGCAATACGGGACATCTTCGCGGCGATTTATCCAGAACTCGGCGACATTCAGACCGAGCGTATCCGCAGGGCAATCAAAGACAGCTTTACCGAAGCAGGGTGGGGAAATGCCAACGCAGGCACCACAGATTTACAAGAGCCGTCGTTTAGCCGTTTCGTTGAGATTCTGCGTGACGAGAAACTGGACCGTGGATTGGCCACATTACTTGCTCGTCTGGAAGAACTTGAAGACTACGGATTCTTTAATCTCCGTGAGTCGCGTAGCAGTTTATGGGAAAGTGAACAACCGATAGTCATTCGTATTCACACAACACAAAATGATAACCTTCAACGGGCTTTTGCCTCATTGGTGTTTTATAGCCTTTATAAGGACATGTTTCGACGAGGCATCCATGATCGCGTCACTCATGCGTTGATCTTCGACGAGGCACACCGCGCCGCGGGCCTCAAACTTATCCCTACCATGGCCAAGGAATGTCGGAAATACGGTATTTCGCTGGTACTTGCCTCACAGGAAGCAAAGGACTTCAACGTCTCTGTTTTTTCAGCTATTGCGAATTACCTGGTACTAAGATTGACTGATGTGGATGCCAAGTTCCTTGTCCGGAATGTGGCGAGTTCGCAACACGAACGAGTTCTGATCGATAAAATCAAACAAATGGAACGATTCAAGGCGATGTATTTTTCTGAAGAAAGGAAAAACCCCTCTCCGCTCTCTTTATCGCCACCCTTGTAGGCGCGAACCTGTTGATGCGCAGTGCGAAGATGCGTTGGATATTCATCTATTTATCTATATGCTTCCCGTCTATCAGCTATACGAACAATCAACACAACCAGCATATCATCGTTAATCTGGTAGATCACGCGATAATTCCCCACTCGTATTCGATATTCATCACGCCTGCGGCGACCTTTCATCTTGATAACACCCGGTGGGCGTGGATTATCAGCTAAAGCGTACAGTCGAGAAATAATTCTATCCTGCATGGATCTGGATAAGTGCCTTATCTGACGTCGAGCAACAGATGTAATTTCAACCGTATAAGCCCTATTCACTCTGCATGTCCAATTCTTTTTTGAACTCCTCCAGAGTCATTGGTTTCTCTCCGGTTCTCTCCATCTTATCCAGGATCTGTTCAGATGCACGAACATCGATCACGTCTTCAAGAAACTGAAAAATTTCAGCTTCTGAGAAACCTGCTTTTTCTGCCAGTTCGATAGCCTTCTCAAAAGCATCGAATAACATCTCTTGCTCTTCCTTCGACAATTTTTCTAACGTCGGACACGATAGAGGTGCGTCTGTTGTAGATATTTGTTCTGCCATGTCATTCTCCTTTCTCGTAGAACACACATAAGTATAGCCATCTCACCCCTTGCTTTCAAGCGCAATTTCTATTGTGGAACACATAGATAGGCTCAGGTGTCTAAGAAAATAGAACACTTGACATCCCATCTCAGATTCTGTATCCTGTTCATAACGGAAAGGGGGTTTTATACATGCACAAATGGATTTGCACACTTGCAGTTGTAGCCTTGATTGCGACACAGGCACGGGCAGACATTGGCATTCAGCCGCAAAACAAAATTCCGCTCGCAGGTGAAAACCTCGTGAACGGGTTAAAAACCACCAGCGGTTTGTTCGACCTGAAAAAGCTCAAATTTAACCACACCATTGGGGTCAGTTACAGCTCGGGATATGGCGGTGGCCTGAACCAGTATTATCTCAACGACATCACCTACCAGATATCCAAACCGCTCATCGTCAGAGCGCAAGTTGGCCTGGTCAATCAAATGTCGGGTAATACGCGCTACGGTTCGACCTCATCGGGTGGCGTTCAAGTCGTCGTTCCCAATGTCAGCCTTTTGTACCAGCCCAAGCCCAATATTCGCATCGAATTTGGATTCAGCACCTTCAATGGCTATCCCTATTATTACAACGACAGATACAGACGCTATTAAAAGCGCGATATTAACAGATAGGGACGCCAGCGCGTAAGACTGGCGTCCCTTTTTTTTTATCCTTATATTTATCAACATGAAACGCTGGTTATGGATTCTCGTCGGTCTGCTCATCGTCGGTCTGGTCTTTGCAACAAAAGCCTATTGGGAACCGCAAACGGTGCCCGATGTCGTGCCCGAAGCACCCCAGATCTCTCACAATATTCGCGTTGAAATTCTCAATGGCTGTGGTACAGGCGGCATTGCAACCGAGGTCGGGCAAAAACTACGCGATTTTGGCATAGATGTCATGACCCTGGGCAATGCTGAAAATTTCAACTTTCCCGAGACCATTGTCATAGACCGCCTGGGCAAAATAGAATATGCCCAGCAAGTCGCGGATGTGCTCGGTACGCCCAATGTGATCCAGCAAAAAACACCCGATCCCTTTCGCATCGAGGAAGTCACCGTTATCATTGGGCGAGATTATCGCGGACTGGAAATATTTAAATAGGAGTTTCAATTTGTCAGATACCACCGAAAACGTTCGCAGTGCCTGTATTGAACAGTTGCTATCGCGCAAACCAGAAGACCTCATTGCCATTGACCTGCGCCAAACAGCCGACTTTGTCGATTACTTTATCATTTGCACGGGAACATCCGATGTGCATGTTCGCGCATTAGCCGATGCGGTAATCGAGGGTCTCAAAGCAGAAGGGCAACCCCCTTATCAGGTCGAAGGATATGATATACGGAAATGGGTACTGATCGACTTTTTCGACATTGTCGTACATATATTTCAACAAGAATCGCGCCAATTTTACGGTCTGGAACGCCTGTGGCGCGACGCGCCAATAGAGCGTATTGAGGACGATGTAGTAATAGACAATTTAATCCGCGACCCGTGACAACTGGAGATGGCCAATGCCCGTACCAACCATCACATGGGAAAATGATGCCCTGCGCCTCATCGACCAAACCTTATTGCCCGAAAAGTACAAATTTATCACTTGCCGCGACGTCAATACAGTGGCAGAGGCCATCGTCAGCTTGAGGGTACGCGGCGCGCCAGCCATTGGCGTAGCGGCTGCTTATGGCGTCGTGATTGCAGCGCAAGAGGCCATAGCGCGACATGCCGACTTTGATCGGTATGTCGCAGAAAGCATTCAAAAATTGGCGCAAACGCGTCCCACAGCCGTCAACCTCTTTTGGGCACTCGATCGCCAGGAAAAGGTCCTCGCCAAAGCAGATAATCATTCACCCGCTGAAAAACGCAATCACCTGCTCAAAGAAGCCCATAAAATTTTTGAAGACGACAAACGAATATGTCGCCAAATTGGTCGCAATGGTGCAGAATTGCTATCTTCGCAAGCGACTGTATTGACCCACTGCAATGCGGGTGGCCTGGCCACCGCTGACTACGGCACAGCCCTCGCAGTGGTTTACGCCGCAGTTGAAGCGGGCAAACAAGTCGCGGTCTATGCCGACGAAACCCGCCCGCTCTTACAGGGATCGCGCCTCACGGCGTGGGAACTGAATCAAAGCGGTGTAGATGTCACCGTAATATGCGATAGCATGGCCGCTGCGGTGCTGCGCGAAAAAAACATCGACAGCATCGTTGTCGGAGCAGATCGCATTGCCAAAAACGGAGACGTAGCCAACAAAATCGGCACCTATGGACTGGCCATTTTGGCCAAAGCGCATCAAGTGCCCTTTTACGTGGCCGCACCCTTATCTACCATTGACATGAAACGCGACACTGGCGCGCAAATTCCCATAGAAGAGCGCGAAACAGAAGAAATCACACACGGCATGGGCCGGAAAACCGCGCCCAGTGGCATCCAGGTGTACAATCCCGCCTTTGACGTGACCCCCAACAATCTCGTCACGGCGATCATAACGGAAAAAGGCGTGGCAAAAGACAATTACACAGAAATATTTGAGCGGTGGTTTGGAGAGTGAAGCCCTGGTTTATTGCATAATTAAGCACCTTTATTATTTTTTTGAGATATACAAGATATAGGGGGAAATAGTGCTTTTTTCGATAAATTACGCAATATAAGTTATTGACTAATTTTGCATGCCTTCTTAAAGTGTGAGTGTCACGCATAAAGCTTAAAAAATAAAACTGACAACTGTTTGTGGAGGCAAAATGATAAGAAAAAACATCTTGTTATTTGTCTTGTTTGTCGTGTTCCTGATCGGCTGTGTCGCACAGCAGACCCAACTCGCTCCTCCGGCTGATTCACCGATGGCTGATTCATCGGCAGTTGATTCATCGGTGGTGCGAGAAGAATTTGATCCGCAGACCCTCATGGACGACGACCCGGTGTTGCAAACACCTGTACGCACCGAAGCAATGCCCCCTGCGGAAGTATCACAAATTGAGGGCTTCCGCGTTCAAGTTGCAGCCCTTCGCGATCACAACCGGGCAGAAGCCTTGCGCGAACAAATTCAGCGCGAGGCTCAGGTCCTGACATATATTCATCTCGACGAAGATATCCAACTCTACAAAATTCAAGCGGGCAACAGTCGCACGCCCGAATCGGCCCAAATACTGCGCGACGCCATTAGAGCATTAGGCTTTCCCGATGCTTACGTAGTTCGCACACCAGTTGCCAATGTGCAACCAGAAAGCGATGCCACATCGGGGTTTAGAATTCAAATCTTTTCGTCATCGACGCGAGGCTCAGCGGAAAATGCACAAATGCAAGCGCGTGTTCAACTGACGCGCGATGATGTTTTTATCGATTTTGAACCCCCTTATTTCAAGGTGCGCGTCGGCAATTTTCAGACGCGCAACGATGCGGAAATATTACTCGAGGAGGTAACAAAGAAAGGCTATGAAACAGCATTCATTGTACAGGCAAAATCTTCTCAATAACGCGAATACGGCCATGCGGTATAACCTGTGTCTTATTGCAGTTCTAATTTTTGGCGGTTGTGCAACCACCGCACGCACCCCTCTTGCACCTGCGCCTGCACCTGCGCCTGCACCTGCGCCTGCACCCGTAACTGTGCCAAAAGTTGCAGAACCCATTATACCAACAAAGCCCGTATTGATAGAAGATATAGAGCCCACGGGCGACCGTCTCTATGACCTGCTTCAAAACGCCGCCGCCGAAACCCACTCTCTTCGCGTAAGAGCTCTACTCGATACGGCAGCGCACATGTTGCGCCAGCGTTTTGTTGCCGAACCGAATACAGCCGCCAAATGGACCGCGATAATGCGTTTCACACTCGAACGCTATCACGCGATTCTGTCCCGTGCGCCCATACCGCCGCATACACCGCTGGCAACCCTGCTCAATACCCTTCCCGAATCTATAGTTGCCGACCTCTTGCATCATCCGCACTATCGTGAACTAAAAATAAGAGTACTGGCAGGGCAAGCCGATGTACCTATTGACCTGACACCCGAAGTCAGAGCTTATATCCAATATTTCCTCACGGAAAAGCGCGACTTCTTTGAACGCAGTCTGTCTCGCTCCACCGCCTATTTGCCCATGATCCAGACAATTTTCCGCGAACAGGGCTTGCCTGTGGACCTCGCGTACAAAGCCATGATCGAAAGTGGATTTAATCCCCGCGCGCTCTCGCGTGCATACGCCCTGGGCATGTGGCAATTTATGTACCGCACTGGCTTGCTCTATGGCCTGCGACGCAACACCTATATCGACGATCGCATGAACCCCGAAAAATCCACACATGCTGCTGCGCGACATCTCAATCACCTATACGAGCACTTTAAAGATTGGCATCTGGTTGTCGCAGCCTACAACTGCGGACAGGGCCGGATGGATCGCGCCATTGCAAAATCTAAAACCCGCGACTTTTGGGAAATCGACGTACTGCCCAGAGAAACCCGCAATCATGTACCCAAGTTTATGGCAGCTGTCGTCATTGCCAAAGATCCCGCTTTTTTTGGCTTTAAAGATGTTGTCTATCAACCTCCCCTGTCTTATGACAAAGTCGCTTTAACAGAACCTGTGAACCTGCATTTGGCAGCGGAATGTGCGGGCACTACCTACACCTGGCTGAAACAACTCAACCCCGAATTGCGCCGCCCATATACACCGCCCGCCATGCGGCGAAACGCCTATAATTTGCGCGTGCCAAAGGGCGCAGGTGCGAAATTTAGAGCCACTTACGCACAAATACCAGAGCATAAAAAAATCCAACTTATCGACTATGTGGTCAAACGCGGAGACACCTTATCGGGCATTGCATCCCGCGTAGGGGTGTCGGCATCCGATCTGCAAGCGGCCAATGGCATCACCAACCCTCGTCGCCTGCAAATCGGTCAGAAACTCAGCATTCCAATGTATCCCCACGCCCAACGCCTGTCTGCTGCAACACAGGCGCGCCCAGTATTTCAAACAAAGAATATTGACCAAAGGCCCGACCCCAAACACTATCGCCAGATCAATGTTACTGTGCGTACTGGCGATACCCTATGGGGGATTGCCAAACGAAAAGGAATCACGGTTTCACACCTGCGTGCGTGGAATAATCTGAATACCAATCGTCCCATTCACCCGGGCGATCGCCTCACATTGTGGGTACCCAAAGATGGAACATCGGAATCTCCCATCTTTTATACAGTACGCACGGGTGATACCCTGTGGAGCATTGCGCGTGCTTTTGATACCAGTGTTGCAGCCCTACAATCCTGGAACGACATTCGAAGCCCATCGCGCTTGCGGCCCGGCACCCGCATTCGCGTTAGAGAAATTGCGGATTAATGAAACTGACCGTACGGGCGGGTTTAAAACCCGCCCCTTACCCATATGATTATCGCCCGCAATATTTTGTTCATTTGTTTGGCTCTGCTTCTCCAGGCATCCTGGATCGATATCTTCGCAATTTACGGTATCGCACCGGATATCGTCATTATCATACTGGTTTTTATTGCCTTTACCCGGGGACAAATTGAAGCGACAGCACTGGGTTTTATATCGGGATTGCTCATCGACATATACGACCCCGGCTCGCGTTTGGGCACCAATGCCCTTGCCAACAGCCTGATTGGTTTTTTTGCGGGTTATAGTCGCGGAGGCATCGCTGCAGAAACCCTGCGAGCACAGGCTACTATTTTATTTTTAGCAACACTTCTACACGATATAATTTTCTTTTTATTTATTTTGCAACCAATCAAAATTTTGAGCGTCGGATTGGGTACAAGCCTTTACACTGCTGCGCTGGGCACAGCAGTGGCGTTTGTCCTCACCTTTTTCTCACTTCTCAATATTGAATCCCATGCAGAATGACTTCACACATAACGGCATTCGCGCACGGCGCGCACGCATTCTTTTCGGTGCAATGGCATTCCTCTTTGCCATATTGGGCATCCGTCTCTATATGTTGCAGATCGCCGAATGGGAACAGTATCGCATTAAATCCGAAAAGAATACCATGCAGCCCGTCATCATCCAGGCCAATCGCGGTCTGATCCGCGACCGCAATGGCATCATTTTGGTCGATAACAGACCGTCTTATAACATCTCGGTCATTCCCCCTCGCTTTTTGGCAAATATTGAAGAAGGCAAATGCAATGGGCTTCTCGAACGCCTCGGGCAAATTGTAGATCTGCCCTGTGAAACCATAACAGAAAAACTGCAATCTCCTAACCGGCATTATTACGATCCGATCAACCTCAAACGCGATGTTGACTTTGAAGCCGTTTCCATTATCGAAGAAAATCGCTATGATTTCCCCGGTGTCGAAATCCAAATTGAACCCCGCAGGGGCTATCCCATCTTTGACACGCCCTCGGAAATATCCACCGAATCTTCACACGCGCGGCACCACATGAGTCACTCCTTTCCATTAGCATCGCATACTCTGGGCTATCTCGGGCTGATCAACGCCTCGCAATATTCTCGTCTGAAAGCAGAAGGCTATCGCTACGACGACCGCATTGGAAAACGAGGCATTGAGCGCATGTTTGAAGACCGAATGCGGGGCCATAAGGGCGTCAAATACATCGAAGTAAATGCCAGAGGCCGCGAAGTGGGTAGTTTCCCCGAAAAAACAGATCCTCCTATTCCCGGCAAAGATCTGTCGCTCACGATCGACTGGCGCGTGCAACATGCCGCCGAGCACGCCTTTGCAGACAGCATGCGCGGCAGCCTCGTAGCGATGCATCCGCAGTCTGGCGAAATCATCGCCATAGTCAGCAAACCCGGATTTCATCCGCGATCTATTCGAGACCCCAAAGCGTGGCAGCTTTTGCAAACAGATCCATCCAAACCCTTGCTCAATCGCAGCCTTAAGGGCGAATATCCACCAGCTTCGGTATTTAAAATGATAACATCAATCGCCGCTTTGGACATGGGCATACTCAAAGCCGATGAATATCGCTTGCATCCCTGCACAGGGGGCATGGTTGTCGGTGATCGCCGATTTAGATGTCACAACAAAAGAGGCTGTGGAACAATCAACCTGCGGCAAGCACTCGTAAAATCTTGTGATGTATTCTTTTATCAACTTGGCCGCAAAGTGGGTATTGACGACTGGCATCGATATGCCGCTATGTTCAAATTTGGTGAATTGACAAATATCGACATTGCTTCGGGAGGCGATGGTGAAGCACGCGGTCTGCTACCCGACCGCGCCTATTACAAACAAAGGCACGGCTTCTTGGCTGGTGGCAATATGCTCAACCTGACCATTGGGCAAGGGGAACTTCTGGCAACTCCCCTTCAGGTAGTGCGCTATACCAGTGCACTGGCAACCGATCAGTTACCCACTCCGCAGGTAATCAAAGGTACAAAGGGGGAAACCACATCTCTACCCATCTCGAAAGAGGTGATTAAAACAGTGCGAAGCATAATGGTAGATGTGGTCAACAGCCCTGGCGGCACTGGTCATCGCGCCCGTTTACCCAATATTGTCGTTGCGGGAAAAACAGGCACTGCACAAAATCCTCATGGTGAAGACCACGCCTGGTTTGTCGCTTATGCACCGGCAGAAAACCCGCGCATTGCCATTGCCGTAATTGTTGAAAACGGCGGTTCGGGAGGCCTTGTTGCCGCACCTATTGCACAAAAAACGCTCGAAGCCTATTTTGAACAAGCTGTGCCAAAGCCAAAACGCACCGACGAATTATTTGTAGTCACTAACCAGTAACCTCTCATTTTTCGAGGTAGTTGTGAATCTTTCTCTTTTTGTTCGACGCGACCTCGACATCGGCCTCCTCTCAGCGATATGCCTGGGCATTGGTATGGGCATTACCACCATATACAGTGCCAGCTACAATTGGGATCTGGGCCTGGCCGGCAATATTTATGAAAAGCAAATTATCTGGGCTTTACTCGGGTTGATTGCCATGATCATCACCATGGTCATTCCCCTCAAACTTTTTTACGCCTTTGCGTATGTCCTCTATGGCCTGACAGTTACACTTTTGATACTCGTGCTCGAATTGGGGGACCGGCGCTGGTTCAACATTGGTCCTATTCACATACAACCTTCTGAATTCGCCAAGATAACGACCGTCCTGGTACTCGCACGCTTTTTGGCCTATCCCAACCGCGACCTGACCCGCGCACGTGCCTTTGTCCCACCTCTGTTGCTCGTTCTCTTGCCCATATTGCTCGTCTTTAAGCAACCCGATCTGGGTACCGCTCTGGTTTTTAGCATCCTCATCCTACCCATGTTCTTCTGGGCCGGTGCCAGACCCATACATCTGTTTTTTTTAGTCTCTCCTGCCCTCACCCTGATATGTGCTTTTCACCCCTGGATGCTGGCCGCAATAGTAGTAATTCTCATTGGCCTCCTTCTCTATGAACGCCCCCGTTTATTCACCGCAAGCATCTTGCTATTGGTCAATCTCACGGTTGCTATCGCCGCACCTTATGTATGGGAAAACAAACTCCACGACTACCAAAAACGCCGCATCCTCACCTTTCTCGACCCCGATATGGACAAACTCGGCGCGGGCTATCAGGTCATTCAGTCCAAAATCGCCATTGGGTCTGGCGGCCTCACAGGCAAGGGATTTTTAGAAGGCACACAAACCAAACTCGCCTTTTTACCGGAACAACACACCGACTTTATTTTTTCCGTTATATGCGAAGAATTCGGATTTCTCGGTGCCTTTTTTATTTTGGCATTGTTTATATTCATCTTATGGCGTGCCTTGTCCATTGCCGTCCAGACCAAAAACCGCTTCTCCAGCTTGATTGCGATCGGGCTGGCGACCATTCTCCTCTTCCACATTTTTGTCAACATCGGCATGACCATTGGCATCATGCCCGTCACGGGCCTCCCATTGCCTTTCCTGAGCTACGGAGGCTCCACGCTCATCACAAATATGATTCTCGTTGGTCTGTTACTCAACATTTACGCCAACAGGTATGAGGATTATTAAGGGTGTGATGTAAAATGCAAAAGGCGAGAGGCCGGATGGCCTCTCGCCTTTTTTTTGCGTCTATCTGCGGATGCTACTCTCACCTCCCATCACGCCGTTACAAGTCCCTCTTCTAAGACCATTTCATCGGATTGGCGTCTCGCCGCGCGTCGAGCGCGCCCCGCCTCAGTTGATACCCACGCATTGGCCCTGCCACCCGTGAGTTCGGCAATTTCTCGCAACAAGACATCGGAAGGCAACACCTGAACCTGACGGGACAGGATGATGGTGGAGTGGTCGCGCTCCAATTTCAGATGTAATCGCAACTGACAGTTGCCCGGATGTTTCAGACACAGAGTATGCAGTGATTTGAGTCGCTCCATCCGTATTAAATCACCCGACAACATCACATTGACGGTATCGGCCAGTTGCTCGCGCGCTTGCTCAATAGGCATCACATTCTCAACCTGCACCGAAGACCGGCCATTGCGTGCGGAAAACCGACCTTGTAAAACCACCATTTCATCGGCCAGCAGTTGCTCGCGCAATTTTTCAAAATGATCGGAAAACACCACGAGGTCAACCGCGCCGCTCAAATCTTCCAGCGTGCCAAAAGCCATGGGCCGACCATCGCGTGTCGTATGCGGTTTAACTTCGGTTAAAACGCCCCCAATCTGCACCTCTGCACCATCGGGCAATCCCGTCAGATCATTTACCGACCGCATACCCATCTCCGACAAATCGGTTCTGTAGCGTTCCAGCGGATGTCCCGAAAGATAAAAGCCCAGCATATCTTTTTCATAAGCGAGGCGTTCTCTCTCAGTCCATTCCTCAACCTCGGGTAACGATTGGTCGTTCACCGCCTGCGTCTGCATCTCGACCATTTCAAACATGGAAATTTGCCCCCGGGCACGATCAGCCTGTACAGATTGCGCCATCTCCAGTGCGCGGTCTAAGGCTCCGAACAACTGCGCGCGATGCCCGGGCACGCAATCATAAGCACCGGCTTTAATCAGACTTTCAACACACCGCCTATTCACAGCCTGAGAATCCACGCGGTCGCAAAAATCAAATAGCGACTCAAAAGGCCCATCTTCACGCGCAGCTACAATCGCTTGAACCGCGCTACGCCCCACATTGCGAATAGCAGCCATACCCATTCGAATCTCGTTTTTGGCAGCCATAAAATCGACCTGCCCTTCATTCACATCCGGAGGTAATACGTCCAGACCCATCCGGCGGCATTCTTCGACCAGAACGACCAGACGCTCGATATCGCCAATTTCACTGTTGAGATTGGCCGCCATAAACTCGGCCGGATAATGCGCCTTGAGATACGCGCACTGGTAAGCCACCATCGAATAGCCCGCACTGTGCGCCTTGTTGAACCCATAGCCCGAGAAAACCTCGATATCTTGCCATATCTGTTGTGCGACTGTTTTTTCAACGCCATTGGCTGTCGCACCCTCTAAAAATTCGAGCCGATACTGTTCCATCACATCGGCCAACTTCTTCCCCATGGCCTTGCGGATGCCATCGGCTTTGGCAAGTGTAAATCCAGCGAGGTCGCGGCACAGGCGTTGCACCTGTTCCTGATAAGTAATGATGCCGTACGTCTCCTCCAGAGCCGGGCGCATCTTCTCGTCGTTATATGTCACCTCTTCCCGCCCGTGCTTGCGGTCAACGTAGTTGGGAATATACTGCATCGGTCCCGGGCGATAAAGCGCGTTCATCGCAATAATATCACCAATCGTATCCGGCTTCAGTTGTTGCAAATAGCCCTTCATGCCCGCGCTTTCAAACTGGAACACTCCGGTCGTATCGCCCCGACCAAACAGGCGATAGGTCGCCTCATCGTCCAGAGGCAAATTATCCACATCCACATCCACGCCGTAATTCTCCTTCACCATCTTCACGGCATCGTCAATCACCGTCAAATTGCGAAGCCCCAAAAAATCCATCTTCAAAAAGCCCAGGTCTTCCACATGGTGCATATTGTACTGCGTCATCACCTCGCCGCCCTTGGGCGCTTTGTAAACGGGCATAAACTCGGTCACAGGCTCGGGCGTAATCACCACCGCAGCCGCGTGAATCGACGCATGGCGCGCTAGCCCTTCGAGTTGCTTTCCTATGCCGATCATCTTTTGCCCCGTGTCCCCATCTTCTGCAATCTGACGCAACTCAGGCACCTGATCGAGTGCTTTATTGAGCGTCATCTTCAATTCTGCAGGCACCAGCTTTGAAATTTTATCAACTTCTGCAAATGGCCGGTCCAACACCCGCCCCACATCGCGGATCACGCCCTTCGCGCCCATAGTGCCAAACGTAATGACCTGACACACATTGTCGCGCCCGTATTTTTGCACCACGTAATCGATGACCTGCTCGCGATCGCGGTCAGCGATATCGAGATCGATATCGGGCGGCGAAATCCGCTCGGGATTCAAAAATCGCTCAAACACCAGCCCGTATTCGATGGGATCCACAGCCGTTATGCCCAGTGCGTAAGCCACCAGACTACTCACAGCAGACCCACGCGCGCCTGCGCGGATATCTGAGGCATTGGAAAACTGCATCAAATCGTGCAAAATCAAAAAATAGCCCGGATATCCCGTCTGATCGATCACGTCCAACTCAAACTTCAGGCGTTCCTCATGCTCAGAGGTCACAGATTTACACCGCGCCTCCATCCCCGCGCGCGCCAGATCGCCGAGATAATCGCTGGCCGCATCATACCTCTCTGGCAAGGGAAAATCGGGCGCGCGGTATTCATCAAAAGAAATCTCCAGATTGCATTTTTCGGCAATTTCGAGCGTGGGTTCCAAAACGTGCGGCATATCCCGAAACAGCTCGTACATCTCTTCTGCCGACTTAAAATACACGCCTTCGGGATAACACATGCGCTTGGGATCGTCCAATGTCTTACCCGTCTGAATAGCGACGAGAGCCGCATGCGCTTCGTGGTCTTCAGCCCGCGTAAAATGCGAATCATTCGTCGCCACCAGAGGCACACCCATCTCCTCGTGTAGCTTGACCAATCCGGGATTGATCTTTTTTTCTTTATCAATGCCGTGCCGCTGAATCTCCAGATAATAATCATCGCCAAAAATATCGAGATATGTTTCCACAGCCTTTTGCGCCGCTTTGTATCCCTCGCGTTCGATCAAATAGGGGATCTCGCCCCCGATGCACGCCGACAGGCAAATCAGCCCTTCCGAATGCTGGCGCAGCAAATCTTTGTCTATGCGGGGATTGTAATAAAAGCCCTCGAGATACCCGGCAGATACCAACTTGATCAAATTTTTATAGCCCGTATAATTTTTCACCAGCAAAACCAGATGGTTCGAATTGCCCTGAAGACCCGGCGCAGATTTTCTGTCAAATCGGCTCCCAATCGCGCAATAAACTTCGCACCCAATAATCGGATTGACGCCCACATCTCTCATCGCCCGATAAAAATCAATGGCACCGAAAAGATTGCCGTGATCGGTCATCGCAACCGCAGGCATGCCCCATTCGGCGGCTACCTGGGCAATATCTTCTATTCTCGACGCACCATCGAGCAGGCTATACATCGTGTGGCTATGCAAATGGACAAAGTCAGAGGATTTCATCAACACGCTCCCGTAAATGGAGATGTTGGGGGAGGGCATCTCGAAAAAAAGAAATTGGAGAGAGGGAAAAGAATTAGGAGAGAATATCACAATCTGCTTTCTAATCTAAAACCGAGTGATAGAAAAATCAAGCGACAGAATGGCAGGGTGTAACGCCATTAAAACAGGACATCGAAAAAACACCGACAGGGCAACCATTGTGCCTTGTTCATTTTTAATTTTTAATTTATTTTCCTACCTATGAAAACTCTTAAAATCCAACCCCTGACAACCCCAATCAATGCAGATGTCGCGATTCCGGGTTCTAAAAGCATCACCAACCGCGTTTTGCTAATCGCCGCCCTCGCAGACGGTATCAGCCACCTCAACAACGCACTCATGAGCGATGACACGCGATATATGGCCAATGCCCTGCGCGATCTGGGCATTCGCGTAGATGAGTCAGATAACACATTTCGCGTCTATGGCACAGGCGGGCACATCCCCGCTGATCAGGCAGAACTTCACATTGGCAACTCGGGCACCTCAGCGCGCTTTCTCGCGGCATATCTCGGCCTGGGCACCGGAACCTATACCATAGACGGCGTCGAACGGATGCGCGAGCGCCCCATTCAGGACCTCCTCGACGGCCTCACCCCCCTCGGCGTAACCGCGCGCTGTGAAGGCAAGGACGGGCTATGCCCCCCCGCGCTCATCGTCGCCTCTGGCCTCAAAGGCGGCCGCACCACCATGAACGGCAACAAAAGCAGCCAGTATTTCACGGCCCTGCTTCAGGTGGCATCCTACGCCCAAACCGATGTCGAAATCCACGTCAAAGGCGACCTCGTATCCAAACCGTATATCGACCTCACCATTGCCGTCATGCGCGACTTCGGCATTGAAATCACCAATAATAATTACCGCTCTTTCACCATACGCGCTGGCCAGCGCTATCATTCCCGCACCTACCAGATCGAACCCGATGCGTCCAATGCCTCT
Source organism: Candidatus Latescibacterota bacterium (assembly GCA_965205975.1). Lineage (GTDB taxonomy): Bacteria > Latescibacterota > UBA2968 > UBA2968 > UBA2968 > VXRD01. The sequence goes on along the minus strand of OZ242195.1, from coordinate 38,104 downwards.
TATTTCTTTGCCGCAGCCGCACTCACCCGCGGTCGCGTGCGCGTACCCAATTTAACGGCGCAATCCATTCAAGGCGACATCGGCTTTGTCGATATCCTCTCCAAAATGGGATGTGATGTAAACAAAGACCCCGAAGGCATTGCAGTGCGTGGAACAGGCCGCCTGTCGGGCCTCGACATCGACATGAACGCCACGCCCGACATCGTGCCAACCCTGTGCGCCCTGGCCCCGTTTGCCTCTGATCCAATCAGCGTACGCAACGTAGCCGTCCTCCGCCTCCATGAAACCGACCGCATCGCCGCACTCAAAACCGAACTGAACAAACTCGGCGTGCGCGTTGACACCCGCGCCGATGGCCTCACAGTCTATCCCGCAGACCACATCCAACCCGCGGAACTGGACACGTACGACGACCACCGCATGGCGATGAGCCTATCGCTGATCGGCCTAAAAATCCCCGGCATTGTCATAAACGACCCCGACTGCGTCAACAAAACATTTCCCACGTATTTTGACGTCTTAAACGCACTTTATTGAACATGTCCAATTTCCAAAACGAATTTTCCTGGTCGCCTTCTCGCCATCGCATGTTTGAATCGTGCAAGCGACAATACTACTTCAACTACTACGGTAGTTGGGGCGGCTGGGACAAAGACGCCGACGAACAAACCCAATTGCTCTATCGCCTGAAAAAAATAACCACGGTTCCGCAACTCGTCGGTACCGTGGTTCACGACGCCATCAGCAACACGCTCAATGCCCTGAAACTGGGACGCGATATTCTCCCCTTTGCCGTCGAGACCTACGCGCAAAATTTATTCCGCCAACGCCTGCAAGAATCCGCGGACCATCTCTGGCGCTATTCGGCCTCTCAATACACCAATTTGTTTGAACACTATTACAACGAACCCTTTACCGAAACCGATCAGAACAAGTCGGCCACTCACATCTCGACCAGTCTCAACGCTTTTTTCGCCTCTGATGCCTACACCACCCTGCAATCTGCCCGTCCCGAAGACTATCTCACCATTGAGGACCTCACAGATTTTACCCTTGCCAGTACCAAAATCTGGGTCGTGCTCGACGTGGCAATTCGCCGCGACAAATCTGTCTATATCTTCGACTGGAAAACCGGACGCGAACGCCAGGCCGACCGCCACCAACTCGCTGTGTACGCCCTGTACGCCACCTCGCAGTGGGACGTCGCATTACCCGACCTGCAACTCCAGGACATCTACCTGCAAACCAGCACCGAAAGCACCCTATCCCTCTCTCCCGACGATCTCGACCAGACCCGTATATTCGTCACCGAAAGCGTCCAGAAAATGCGCGCCCTCCTCGACGATCCCGAGCAAAACACCGCTTCGCAAGACACTTTCCCCATGACGACAAATACCCACCTGTGTACCACCTGCCCCTTCAAAGCCGTGTGCTATCCCGATGACAGACCTGCCAGACAACCCACTCCAGAACAAGACCCCGTCCAACTCTCACTTTTTTAATTTTTTGTAATAGAAACGCTTTTCTTAGCAGTCTAAATTGGTTACTTTTTTGAAAATTTAATCTAAAAAAAATGATAAGACTGTATGGAGGCATAAATGAATGTAAAAGAAGCCGTGCGGGCGGCGAACAAATACATAACCGAACTATTTGCCGACGAGGAAGTTCAGGACCTGGGTCTTGAAGAGGTGGTATTCGACGAAACAGCAAATGCCTGGAAAATAACCATAGGTTTCTCTCGCCCCTGGGAACGGCGGAGCCTGGCAGCCAACCTCGGGGGACAAGACTGGAAGAACCGTTCGTTTAAGGTCGTTGAAATCAATGACCTTACCGGTGAAATCGTAGGCATGACCCATCGCTCTCTAACCACCTCGAATTGATTTGAAAAAAGAGCGGAAGCTGCGCGTAACTTCACACATCTTCAGAACTTATGACTTTAAAAAATTTAACATTGACGAGCGAAGAACGCATTTGGCTTGACGCTTACCAGAAAGCTTTGGTAGCGCAATTTGCGAATCTTATCAAAGATATCATTATCTTTGGATCCAAAGCGCGGGGATCATCCAATGAGGATTCTGACCTGGACGTTCTCGTTGTCATCCACGAAGGAGATTGGGAAACAAAGAAGTCTGTTGCCGACCCTGGATACATGCTCGCAATTGGCACCGAGGTTGTGCCTTCACTTATAGTACTTACCGCGGAGGAATGGATATACCACCAGGACTATGAAGCACCCTTCTGGCAAACTATTAGGCGAGATGGGATACCTGTTTTCCACCAGAAAGCAGAAGATTTTGCCGTTTTTGATCGCGTAGCAGAAGCTTTCAAAGATGTGGATGACTTATCCGCCAGGATAGATCAGGCTGTAGATGAATGCAAAACCAAGCACAATCGCTCTTGATATTAACATTTCAATCTCTGAACTTATTAGCCGGTGGGATGTACAATCCCCCGGCTCTTATTTTGCCTGTACCGTCATCAAAATCCCACCTTCCAATGCGCCCTGTTTTGATTTTCTTTGCAAAGAAAAAACTTTTTTATTTTTGCGGACAAAAACTGTCCGCTTCCAAACTATATTATCCTGAAAAATGGAGAAAGCCATGCCAGTTATAGATGCTGAGACCAAAAACGAAAGGTTGTTGCAGGTACAGATTTTTGCGCGGCAACGACCAGAGGGATTCCGAACTCGAGAAATTGCCGATCTTCTCAATGTATCGGAACGAACAGCCCGGCGGTATATCATGCAATTATCTGAGAGCGGACGGCTACCAGTTTATTATGAAGGCCGACTTTGGCATCTGGTTGAAGGCGCACAGTTCGATTTGCTTCCAGTTCATTTAAATTTGGACGAAGCACTGGCCCTTTATCTGGCAGCGCGGTTGCTTGCCGCTTATGGCGACAAACACAATCCGCACGCGGTATCGGCCCTGAATAAGCTGGCCAGTGCCATGCCTGAGCCAATAGGCGAACACATCACGCGAACGGCATCTGCTGCAGATCGGCGGCGTCTATGGTCGGATTATTTAGGCGTGTTAGAGACCCTGACTCTGGCCTGGGCAACACGCCGTCAAGTGTATATAGTTTACTGGAATCCTGAAAAGGGTGATGTGACAGAGCGAATTTTTGACCCCTATTTTATCGAGCCATCGCCCGTGGGATATGCCTGTTATGTCATCGGGTATGACCATCTGCGCCACGACATCCGAGAGTTCAAAATCGAGCGTGTACAGCAGGTCAAAATTCTCGACTCGTCATATCAGATTCGGGACAATTTCGATCCCTACGATTATCTCACACAAGCATGGGGCGTAATGGGCGGCGATGAACGCATTGTCGTCAAACTTCGCTTCTCGCCCAATGTGGCATACCGCGTGCGGGAATCGGACTGGCCCTGCGTCGATACCATTGACGCCCTGCCAGATGGCGGCTGTCTCATGACATTAACCGTGAGCCACACGCTGGAGATGAAACCCTGGATCAGAGGCTGGGGCGCAGATTGCGAGGTGATAGAACCAGAGGATTTGCGACAGGTCATCGCAAAGGATATGATTGCGGCGGGGAGGATGTATGAGAAGGGAAAGTGATCAGGAGATCAGAGCAAAGTCATTGTCTCTAACCCATTATTACACACGCCCTTCCTCCACCATCTCTTTTATTGACATACCAGGTGGAGGCATTTTGTCGCGTGCTTCGCGCATACGTCGGGCAATTTCTCGTTGTCTTGCAATATCGGCGTCTGTCGTTTGTCCATTCTGCTTCAACAATGGTTCAATATCATTTATCGAGTAATCGGGCATACACATCGTCCTCTTTATTGTCCCAAATCTGTTTCAAGGTTCCCTGGCTGGCTTCTTGCCAAAAAATATCATCGTCGGGCAACATAGTGACCAATACCTTTTGCCCCTCAGGCAATGTAATGCTTTCTAACGTTTCGATTTTTCCGTCTTTCACAATACCCAAAGCTGTGCTAAGCATGAGTAACTCCTCTTTTTTCACGCAAGCGGTAAAGGAAAATGTATGAGCAGGAGATCAAAAAAGTAGCGGCCAGGGACATTGTCCAGAGTCGGTTGATACCGGCCCATTCTGGTCGCTGAATAAGATATAGCCAACTTCGGAATGAAAAGCAACTTTTTGGAAGGAAATTATCGTGGAATCAGACCTTTAATAAGGGCTTAAATGTGAAAAGTCAGAATCAGAGGATTTGTGACAGGTGATCGCACAGGATATGATTGCGGCGGGGAGGGTGTATGAAATATAAAAAATTACTATGCTTGCGTCACCTGAGAAATAGTATATATTTGTGCAGTAAATTTCCATCTAAGGAGCAGTTATATGGCCAAATTTCGACGAAGAAAAACGTCAGAAATCCCTGTCATTCCTTATGACCAGTGTGTTGCAAAAACAACAGAAGATCATCGCCCTGGTTTGAGTGTTGAAGATCATTGTACGTATGTGGGTGCTGTCGCGAAAGAACTGATGAAACGGTTGCCTGCCAATATGCAGGAACAAATCCCGCAAGAAGCTCCTGCGTTAATAGCTCCACACGACATTGGCAAGGTGGCACCGGGATTTCAAAAGAAAATATTTGGTTCTTCGCGCGAAGAATTGGAAAAGCGTGTACAGGGCCTAGCCCAAATGGATGATAGCGGTTTTACTCCCTATCACGCAAATGTAAGCGAAGCGGCCTTGGTGGCCTATTACCAAATGAGAGGTGAGTTCCCAAAAGGCTGGGAGCGTTGGGGCCAAGTATTGGGTATTCATCATGGTAAACGCGAAACTCCTCATCAGGATACAAGTGGTGTGTACGGAGGAGAATCATGGGCTAAGGAACGACGAATATTGTTAGAACGATTGCTCGCCATTTTCGGCAATTTGCCATCTGATCCCCCAACAGATGAGCAGATTGCCTTGCTCAGTGGTATGACCTGTGTTTCCGACTGGATCGGTTCAGATACAACATTTTTTCCTGCTGAAGGTTTGCCAGAAGATGTAAATGTGTTCTCTAAAGCATCTGAAGCCTTAGATGCTTGCGGTTGGTTTTTCCCAAATTTGAAATCCAACCTTTCATTTGAAGAAATTTTTGAAAATTCTCCCTATCAATCACAAACTGCTTTTGTCAAAACTGTAACACAACCAGGGCTTTATGTTCTGGAAGCACCCATGGGACAGGGGAAAACAGAAGCCGCACTTTATGCGGCGTATCGTTTGATGAGAGAAGGATACCATCACGGTCTTTATTTTGCACTTCCTACACGTTTGACAAGTAATCGCATTCATGAGCGAGTCAATCAATTTTTAGACAAAATTGTGGTAGGCGACCAAGGAGCTAATCTCATTCATGGGACAGCCTGGCTTCATCTTCAGGTTGGAGGTGAAGAACTGCGTTCAGGCAATGCATGGTTTCATCCATCCAAACGATCTCTGCTTTGGCCTTTTGGAGTCGGCACAATTGATCAGGCACTGTTGAGTGTATTAAAAGTCAAACATTATTTTGTCCGTGCTTTTGGCCTTGCTGGTAAGGTCGTGATTCTCGACGAGGTGCATAGTTACGATGTCTATACGGGAACACTTTTGGACAGACTGGTTCAGACGTTGCTGAAATTGGGTTGTACGGTGATTATACTATCGGCTACATTGACCCATGAACGTCGAGCTTCCTTTTTTCCAGATAAATCAATTCCAGAAGTAGATGCTTATCCCCTGATTACATTTGGTCATCAACAAGCTGGTGTAAAATCAGTCAAACCACCAGAAGGACAAACGATTTATACACATATTACATCCCAAAGTCGCCGAGAATTAGCTGAGCTTGCCGTAGAACGGGCGCAAGAGGGCCAATGTGTGTTGTGGATCAATAACACGGTTGATGATGCACAAGAAAGCTATCGAGCTGTACTCGCAGAACGGACTGAAGGTGCTGGAGATGTGGGGTTGTTGCACTCGCGTTTTCCCGTGTATCGGCGAGAAGACCTTGAAGATGAGTGGATGGAAAAGTTGGGAAAAAACGGAAACCGACCAAACGGGTGTGTATTGGTTGCAACACAGGTGGTAGAACAAAGCGTAGATATTGACGCCGATTTTATGATTACTGATCTCGCACCAACAGATATGATGCTACAACGTGCAGGGCGGTTGTGGCGGCACAGTGAACGCGAACGCCCCTGTGACCGTGCAGAACTGTATATTGTATGCCCTGATCTTACAGGTATAGAAGATACGGGTGTTTTGATGGACACCTTGGACAAATCTGCAAAAGTCTATGCCCCTTATATTTTATGGCAAAGTTACCAGGTTTGGAAAGATCGAGAAACAGTGAAATTGCCCAATGATATTCGTGGATTGCTTGAGGCAACTTATGTTCAGCCAGATGGTAAAACACCAGAATGGATTGCGTGTCTTTACGAAAAACTCGAAATTGAACGCGAGAAACTCCATAGCAAAGCACTGGGCAGCACAGCAGAAGCAATGCCTACACTTGAAGACGATGAAAATGTCGTGACCCGATACAGTACTTATCCACAGGTACCCGCTTTGCTAATCAAATCGCTTGATTCGACAGGTCGCAAAGCAACACTCACACTTGCAGATGGTAGTACACAGGTTGTCGCTGAAACTGATGATAGAAATTTTAAGATCGCGGTTGCACTACACAAAAATCTTGTGAATGTGCCGCGTTATTGGGTTGAAGAAAGACTAAAAACACCAGATTATCTAAAGGAACATATATACGGTGATGTCGCAGTGTTGACAATCGGTTCAGATGCTAATCTGACTGGTTCCAACACATATTCACTGGGCTATGATACACAAAAAGGCATTTACAAAATTGAAGATGCACCCGAATGGGAGGAAACTAACGATGAATTTGATTGGTGATCCATGGATACCAGTTGTGTTTCAAGGAGGACAAACTCGCACAGTAGGATTAAACGACCTCTATGAACAGGCCGCAGAAATTCGGGACCTGGCTCTCGCCCCACCACAACGCATCGCAGTGATGCGGTTGCTGATTTGCATTACACAGGCCGCGCTCAATGGCCCAAAAGATAAGGATGAATGGATTTCTTGTAAGTCCCGAATCGCGCCTGATAGTTTGAAGTATTTGACTGAACGAAAAGAGAAGTTCGATCTTTTTGGCGAGATACCGTTTATGCAGATCAGGGATTTGGAAGCTAAAAGTGACGGAAAATTAGACAAATTAGACTTTGGCCTTGCGTCGGGGAATAATAAAACTCTTTTTGACCAATCCTCTGTGCCAGGAGGACGTAGCCATCCTGCGGGATGGGCCAGTTTACAACTTTTAACGTTTCTCAACTTTTCAACAGGAGGCCAAGTAGGTGATCGAAAATTTAGTTATAGTGCTGAAGCAGCACCAGCAGTAAAGGCGGCACATTTATTCATTAGAGGTGGAAATTTATGTGAAAATGTTTGGCTAAATCTGCTCACAAAAGAGGATGTAGATACCATGTCAAACGGCATCTGGGGGCGACCTGTCTGGGATATGTTTCCTCATACTTTTAACGATACCGCCTGTCTTGAGAATGCGACTCAGACGTATCTCGGGCGACTGGTCCCTCTCAGCCGATTAATTAGGCTGGATAGAGAAGATGAACACGTTTCAGCTTCTTGCATTATTGCACATCCCCCCACAGCATTACTTTTTAAGGGTCCTCCAAGCTACCGCGAATCCTCAACAACTGTTATTGCAAAGGAAAAAGGAAAAACGGACTACCTTTATTTATCTGTAGATAAACATATTTGGCGCGACTTAGGTTCTGTTCTTGCACTAAACTCAGATACCGATGGTGGAGCCATGACGCTCAGAAATTTGAGATGGGTTGGCAAAGAAAATAATAAAAATCATGACATTTGGGTTGGTGGTTTAATTCCCAGTCGGGCTGCTATTGAAGATGCGGTTGAATGGAATTTTTCATTTCCTCTTGATCTCTTAGGAGAACCCGAACTCAAAAGTTATCAAACCAATGTTGATCTTGCTGAATCGTCAGCCATCTCCTTGTCAAGTGCGGTGCGAACATATCTTGATGAAGTTAATGCCTATAAAGGAAATGATTCCCGTGCCAAAGATACTCGCAAGGGCATTGTCAAACGTGCCACCTCGATATACTGGCAAGAACTTGATCAGCGTTATGGTCTGCTATTCGAAGATAGACTGGTTGACGACGACTGGCGGCATATTATTGGTTCTGCGTTACGAAAGGCTTATGAACAAGCGTGTATTCATGAAACGCCCAGACAAATTCAAGCGTTTGTCGCGGGCCAAAGGCGTTTGGGATTACACAAATTAATGGCAAAAGGAGGCGAAAATGGCGAATCTGGATGAACAAGCTACAGCTTTTGTGGCCAGCTTAAAAGCCCGTCAGGAAGACCGGGGTTTGATGGCAAATTTGAGGCGTGGATTCAGCGAAGCAACGGCTGACCGCGCCTGGCCCTATCTTGCTCGTTGGTGCAATCTTGAAAATAGCCGCGAGAGAACAATCTTTCAGACGGTAGCAGCAAGTTTTGCTTTCAATCCAGAAAGTGTGTCCAAAGGAAATATGGGCACGACAATGCACCGATTGGCAACAGGTGATGGGCGCGGACTCGATGGGTTGGAAACATTTGAAACACGATTTCGACGTTTTCTATCCTGTGACACGGTCTTTGAAGTATGCGACCGCTTACCTACAGTCATTCGTACCACACAGGCAAAAGGTGTAGCCATCAACCATGAGGAGCTATTTAAAGATTTACACTATTGGGGAGATCGGGTTAAAGTGCGTTGGGCAAATGCTTATTGGGGCAATCTGCAGGAAGAGGAAAAGACATGAAATATCTTACCCAAATTTTAATCAATAAGCGCGACGCACTTCAACATCGGTTGACAGACAGTTATAGGTGGCATCAAGCACTTTGGAAGGCGTTCCCTGCACCTGCTGGAACACCTCGATCTTTTTTGAGTCGTGTGGATAATTACGGTCAGAATTATCGCATTTATCTCTTATCTGATCGTGCGCCGATGATGCAGCCCTGGGGCGAATGGGCCACTCGTGAAATTGCCTCCAATTTTCTCGAATACACGCATTATCGCTTTGACCTCCGTGCCAATCCTACTATTAAGCGGGTTATCCGCAGCGAGTCAGGTGAACGAAAGAAAAACGGACGACGCACGGCCATTTATGATCCGGATCAACTCAATGAATGGCTACAAAACAAAGCGCAACAACATGGCTTTGCAATCCTCAATGTTGAAGTCGGCGCACCTGTGACACAATACTTTCGGCGCAAAAATAGACAAGGAAAGCATATCTGTGTGGATTTTCGCGGAACATTACAAGTACAGAATCAAAACCATTTCAAAGATGCCTTTCAAATAGGTATTGGTCCAGCCAAAGCCTTTGGTTTTGGCATGCTCGTTTTACAACCACTTGGATAAGGAGAAGTGCCCATGAAACTCATTGAACTTCACATCATTCAATCTTTTCCCGTGACTTGCCTCAATCGGGATGATCTCAATGCTCCCAAAACTGCCTTTTTTGGCGGTGTGCAACGTGCGCGTGTGAGCAGCCAGTCTTGGAAACGCGCCATTCGGGAAATGGCGTCAAAAACCCAACCCGTGCTCTTTGATGGTAAGCGTAGCCATTATTTTGCAAAAAAAATTGAACAGGCACTTGAAGCAGAAAATATCGACGCAGCCAAAGCCGAAGAAAACGCCGAAAAAATCGCAAAATTCATCGGCGATCAAGATAGCAAATACAAAGAGGGATATAAAACATCTGTGGCATTATACTTGACGCCGAATGAAGTGGCTGGCATTGCAAAAATGGCAGCAGAACAAATACGCGAAAAAGGTGAAGTTAATCTGAAAACAGGTACGCTAAAAAAAGCTATATTAGACATCACGCCAGGTGACATGGCTGATATTGCAATTTTTGGTCGTATGGTGGCAAAAGATCATACGTTGATGGTAGAGGGTGCGGGTTTGTTTAGCCATGCATTATCCACTCATCGCGTGAGTAACGACATTGATTTCTTCTCGGCAGTTGATGACCTGCAACCCGAGACATCAGAGGGTGCAGGTCATATTGGTACATTGGAATTTAACTCGGCATGCTATTACCGATATATTGGTTTGAACTTAGATTTGTTGGCAGATCAAAATCACTTGAAGCACCTTTCTGAAGAAGAGCGAGAGGCGGTGGTAGATACGTTTATACGTGCTTCAATCTTGGCTGTTCCCAATGCACGCAAAAATTCCATGTTTGGTCACAATCCACCTGCTTTTGTTTTGGGACTCAGACGAGAAGGGCAGCCTTTGTCACTTGCCAATGCTTTTGAAGGCGGTATCAAAAACAGCAATGGCTATATCGAACCTTCAGTAGCCGCATTAAAAGGGCACTATGAAACATTGAAGCAAATTTATGGTATCGAAGCAACAGAAGCTGCTATTCCCGATGTGGATTTGAATTCTTTCTGTGAGGCGATGACCAAAGATGCAGACCAATAATTCCGTGCTGGCTTTATATCTCGACGGTCCCATGCAAGCATGGGGCTATCAAAGCCGATTTAACCGAAGAACATCCTTGTCTTATCCGACCAAAAGTGGCGTATTGGGTATCTTGTGCGCGGCACTGGGCGTCCCAAAGTCTGATGTTGACACATTGAGAGAATTGGCAGCATTGAAGATGGAAGTGCTGTCTCTTCACTTGAGCAGCCGCTGGATTGATTACCACACAGTCGGTGGAGGATACGAACCCGGTTCTTCAAATATTCCACGCATTGCATCCGGATCACGCGCTAAGGATGCGGTTATTACATTCCGCGAATATCTATCTGATGCAAAGTTTGGAGTACTTTTAAGTGGAGACAACAACCTGCTTGAAAGATGTGATTCGGCTTTGCGAAATCCGAAGTGGGGCTTATGGCTTGGACGCAAGGCATGTATTCCTGCGTCACCGATTGCACAAGGTATTTTTGTTACGCGAGACGATGCCATCAATCATCTCAAACAGATTTCCAAAGGTGAAATCCAGCGGTGTATAACGGATGTCGAGGATTTTGAGCAGGGTACGGATACCTTACCTGATTTACCTCTCAATTTTGATACGCGAGAATTTTCCATGCGACGGGTTTGCGTCGAAGACCTCCCTAACGGAGATTCTTAGATATGCCTATTTTTGAAAAACCTCCAATTGAAACCCTCACGCCAGCAAAAGACCGCTGGACGCCTCTATATCTGGAACGTGGTCGTCTGGAGGTAGATGATTCAAGCGTGAAATGGATTGGTGCAGACCGCACAATTATGCGTATTCCTGTTGCCACAGTAAGCACGTTAATGCTTGGGCCAGGAACAACAGTGACACATGCGGCTGTAAAAGCGTGTAGCGATTCCAACACACCAATTTGTTGGATTGGAGAAGAAGCGATGCGTTTTTATGCGTTTGGGGTGACACCAACGCATGATAATGCTCGTGCTCGAAAGCAAGCTGCGGCACATGCGTCTCGAAAGAGACGAACTGAAATTGCCCGGCGAATGTTTGCAAGGCGTTTTCCCAATGTAGATGTAAAATCAAAGGCCATTAAAGAATTGCGCGGGATGGAAGGCGTACGTATCCGGAACCTGTATGCAGATATGGGACACAGATACGGCGTGACATGGAAAGGACGCAACTATAATCCCAGAAATTGGTCTTTGGCAGACAATATTAATCGTGCAATTTCAGCCGCAAATGCTTCTCTATATGCTTTATGCACGGCCATTGTTTGCTCAATGGGATATTTGCCACAATTGGGTTTTATTCACAGCGGCGGCACATTGCCTTTTGTATTTGATATTGCCGACATCTACAAACCCAAGACAACGCTTGTTGCAGCCTTTCAAACTTTGAGCATCAATCCAGAGGCCAGTGGAAAGCAAGTTTTGGCGCAGTTAAAAAACTGCATTGAAAAACACAGCCTCTTACAAAAGATTCCAGAGGATATAGAGGAACTGCTGGCATGACCGTGATTGTTGCGAATGACACGCCACCCGCAATTCGCGGGCTACTGAAACGATGGTTTGTTGAACCTCGTCCCAATGTTTTTGTAGGAACTGTCAACCGTCGAACACGGGAAAAAACCATTGAATATGTTCGACGCAATGCGCCTGATTTGGGTCTTTTGATTATTGCATCCGATAATAGTACACAAGGGTTTCACATTCAAACTTTTGGTGAAACCAAGCGCCGAGTAGTTCAGGAATCAGGGTTGTTTCTCATCGCCGAAGATTGGGATGAACAGATCAGATATGATGAAATAGTATGAGTTTAGGGGATTTTCAGATTTCTAAATATACAAGATATTGTGGTGCATGAGTTCTTCTTAGGGAAGATATTGGTAATCTCCCCACAAGCGTGGGGATGTACCGTTCCCGAACACTATCGGTTCGAAAGGCGTTCCGACAATCTCCCCACAAGCGTGGGGATGTACCGCAGAGAATTAAAAGCATAAAAAGGATGAGCAAATCTCCCCACAAGCGTGGGGATGTACCGGCGTTACACCGTGGCTTCCGCTGTCTGCTGAATGGAATCTCCCCACAAGCGTGGGGATGTACCGCTCGCAATGGGCGTGTGATCTGATGTCTGGAATCTCCCCACAAGCGTGGGGATGTACCGGTGGCACTATGGGTATTTCTCGCTGATCGCCGAATCTCCCCACAAGCGTGGGGATGTACCGAGGCCAGATACCTTAGACTCAACTATCGCTTCAATCTCCCCACAAGCGTGGGGATGTACCGTCACTCATAGAGATACATGGATGTCCGATTGGAATCTCCCCACAAGCGTGGGGATGTACCGTAAAATACCGCGGCTTTGTCATTCTCATCAACCAATCTCCCCACAAGCGTGGGGATGTACCGCAGACGCCTGCGGCTCTTGATGGAAGCGGGCCAATCTCCCCACAAGCGTGGGGATGTACCGAGCTCGGGATGCTACTCGTCGGCCTCATCGCAAATCTCCCCACAAGCGTGGGGATGTACCGCCATGGCTGCAATCTATGATGCCCGTCGCCTTCGTAATCTCCCCACAAGCGTGGGGATGTACCGATATTCCGCTATCAGCCTGGCGATTTCGATACAATCTCCCCACAAGCGTGGGGATGTACCGCGGCAACAATCACGTCACACGTATCTGTTCAAGAAATCTCCCCACAAGCGTGGGGATGTACCTCGTCGGTGCCGCCATTGTGGATGCTCACTGAAATCTCCCCACAAGCGTGGGGATGTACCGCTCTACGTGTGCCGCGTGTGTTACAGGCGTTCAATCTCCCCACAAGCGTGGGGATGTACCGAGGTCGGCGGCCTGTTCGATATCGCGAATAGCAATCTCCCCACAAGCGTGGGGATGTACCGAACCATTGCCGCTCATGATCCGTGTGGGTGTCAATCTCCCCACAAGCGTGGGGATGTACCGTCCTATCATGCGGTTGTGCCGCATCGATGCACAATCTCCCCACAAGCGTGGGGATGTACCGCACTATGAATGTCAACTACTTTTCGGTGTAACAATCTCCCCACAAGCGTGGGGATGTACCGTGTCATTCTGATCGGCGTGCCAATGACGCACGAATCTCCCCACAAGCGTGGGGATGTACCGGGGCGTTACGCCTGATGATTGGTTTGCAGGTGAATCTCCCCACAAGCGTGGGGATGTACCGCCGAAAGGGTCGCAAGTTGCTATGCCCGGATGAATCTCCCCACAAGCGTGGGGATGTACCTTCCGAACTCGCCACATGCTCTGTGTCCAAGCCAATCTCCCCACAAGCGTGGGGATGTACCGGTCTGTGCAGGCCACTGATCTACACCTGTATCAATCTCCCCACAAGCGTGGGGATGTACCGGACGACATCCTGTTCATCAATTCGATCAGTGGAATCTCCCCACAAGCGTGGGGATGTACCGGCTAATTTTGTCCCGAGCGATCGTAGGGTTACAATCTCCCCACAAGCGTGGGGATGTACCGTATTCAGGGATGCCGATACCAGCACTGCCACCAATCTCCCCACAAGCGTGGGGATGTACCAGGGGTCGAATGATACCAACCCCTCCAGCTTCCAATCTCCCCACAAGCGTGGGGATGTACCGCGCCCAGAACGCAACGCTTTCTCTGGATAGTAAATCTCCCCACAAGCGTGGGGATGTACCGAAGTGGCATGATGCCCGCTTGGAAGTGGACGGAATCTCCCCACAAGCGTGGGGATGTACCGACATAGCCAACCGTCGGGGAATGGGGCTGGCCAATCTCCCCACAAGCGTGGGGATGTACCGCTCGGCTCGGACGCATAGGCCGCCTCCTCACCAATCTCCCCACAAGCGTGGGGATGTACCGAGGCTCTTACCTGTGCTCATCCTTTTTTTGCTAATCTCCCCACAAGCGTGGGGATGTACCGATTCGCATCACCGATATTTTTCGTCTGATAGAAATCTCCCCACAAGCGTGGGGATGTACCGAACCATCCCCTCGCGCGCCTGATTGACTATCGAATCTCCCCACAAGCGTGGGGATGTACCGTTTTAACGCGCCACGATCCGCGCCATGTGTTCAATCTCCCCACAAGCGTGGGGATGCACCTAAACCGACTCGTGTTCGTCGTCGTCGTCGCGGAATCTCCCCACAAGCGTGGGGATGTACCGGTAGGCAGATGGCAGGTCTGTTGTCGGCTTCCAATCTCCCCACAAGCGTGGGGATGTACCGATTCAACAGGGCGGGGAATGCATCACGCAACAAATCTCCCCACAAGCGTGGGGATGTACCGGCGCGGTGGCGCAACGGATGGTGATGTTTCTAAATCTCCCCACAAGCGTGGGGATGTACCGTTGCTCTTCTTTAATTCGTCGTTCAGTGACAAAATCTCCCCACAAGCGTGGGGATGTACCGCCGAATGTTCCCTCGTTTTCGATCTTTCAGACAATCTCCCCACAAGCGTGGGGATGTACCGTCCACGATTCTGAACGAACTCTTGATAATTGGAATCTCCCCACAAGCGTGGGGATGTACCGGTTCCCCTGTCAATCGCCGCCGGTGTCGGGTTAATCTCCCCACAAGCGTGGGGATGTACCGGTTAGACAGCGAAGGCAATTTCTCATCGACAAAATCTCCCCACAAGCGTGGGGATGTACCAGAAACTTTTTAATGATTTTGTTGTGATAACAGAATCTCCCCACAAGCGTGGGGATGTACCGTAATGTCGCTTCTGGCGGGCGTTCACGCTTGCAATCTCCCCACAAGCGTGGGGATGTACCGTCCTTGAGAGCATTGACGGCAACCTTGCGGACAATCTCCCCACAAGCGTGGGGATGTACCGGCGAATTGCAGACGCAAATTGAGGACCTGCGCAATCTCCCCACAAGCGTGGGGATGTACCGGAATGAACGGCGCGGCATACACGCGGGCGTTGAATCTCCCCACAAGCGTGGGGATGTACCGGGTATCGCGTTTTTTCTCATTTGTTACGTTCTAATCTCCCCACAAGCGTGGGGATGTACCGTTTTCCCATGTCCATTGCTGTATCCTCCTGTGAATCTCCCCACAAGCGTGGGGATGTACCGGTTCAAATGTTGCGTGATGGTTTTGAGCTTCCAATCTCCCCACAAGCGTGGGGATGTACCTATTCTTGTGCATAATAACGTAAATACAGGTACAATCTCCCCACAAGCGTGGGGATGTACCGTCGTCACGGATCCCTAAAGGTGGCACTATGGGAATCTCCCCACAAGCGTGGGGATGTACCGCATATATACAACTTTCTTTCTTTCCTATCCCAAATCTCCCCACAAGCGTGGGGATGTACCGAAAATGACCAGTTTGATTTTATGTGGGGATAATCTCCCCACAAGCGTGGGGATGTACCGTTTGGGAATCCGCAACCGGCGCGGCGGAGGAAAATCTCCCCACAAGCGTGGGGATGTACCGACTGCATGTGCGGGAGCAGTCCCTCGCTCAAGAATCTCCCCACAAGCGTGGGGATGTACCGGTTCACAATCCATGCGCGTTGTTTGCGGGTGAAATCTCCCCACAAGCGTGGGGATGTACCGCGAGACGCAATATGATGTCATGTTTCCTGATGAATCTCCCCACAAGCGTGGGGATGTACCGTAAAAGCGTTTTATTTTGTTGCCATTGCGCGGAATCTCCCCACAAGCGTGGGGATGTACCGATTCAGGAGCAACGCGCCCGTGAGTTTAAGGGAATCTCCCCACAAGCGTGGGGATGTACCGGCATCACTGGCACAAATGCTGACGTGTGGAGCAATCTCCCCACAAGCGTGGGGATGTACCGGGTGAATCAACCCTCGTTCAGTTAGCACCTTAAATCTCCCCACAAGCGTGGGGATGTACCGCTAACATTACAAAGTCGTCAATACCCGCCGTCAATCTCCCCACAAGCGTGGGGATGTACCGCACTATGACACCCGCCTTGTCCATCTCCTGCCAATCTCCCCACAAGCGTGGGGATGTACCGAAAAAACGCTATAATGTATTATCCTTTTTTCTAATCTCCCCACAAGCGTGGGGATGTACCGGCAAGTGGGTTGATTCAAACGCCGCGATTGCGAATCTCCCCACAAGCGTGGGGATGTACCGCCGCCTTTGGGTTGCTTTGGGAATTGATAGAGAATCTCCCCACAAGCGTGGGGATGTACCGCTTCGGCGGCGTATCCCTTACGGGTGCGCTCAAATCTCCCCACAAGCGTGGGGATGTACCTACTCAATCCATGACTGCATGTGCGGGAGCAGTAATCTCCCCACAAGCGTGGGGATGTACCGATTTCAGTATCACAATTGACGGAGAGGAAAAAAATCTCCCCACAAGCGTGGGGATGTACCATTTAGCGGACAACGCCGCATTAGAGCCGTATTAATCTCCCCACAAGCGTGGGGATGTACCATTTCCATGAGGATATTAGCCATGCCCTTATCCAATCTCCCCACAAGCGTGGGGATGTACCGCCAATACCGCCGCGTATGTTGCCGGAGAGACGAATCTCCCCACAAGCGTGGGGATGTACCGTTGTCGAGAGGGGATGCGCTCACTGTTAGCGAAATCTCCCCACAAGCGTGGGGATGTACCTGATAGACCCAACGCCTTATTGACTGGGGGCTGAATCTCCCCACAAGCGTGGGGATGTACCGCGATCTACACCGGGACGCGAATCTATATTCGTAATCTCCCCACAAGCGTGGGGATGTACCGTGATTGAGCTTGGCGAAGATACTGGAAATCCAAATCTCCCCACAAGCGTGGGGATGTACCGTTTGAATTCGTTGTGCTGATTCCATCGTGAACAATCTCCCCACAAGCGTGGGGATGTACCGCGAAATCTGGCGACTTATTCTGGCATTATCTGAATCTCCCCACAAGCGTGGGGATGTACCGACGATCGGGCCGCCGATTGACGAGCCATTTGAAATCTCCCCACAAGCGTGGGGATGTACCGCCGTCAGCATCAATTTGGCGAATTTTCGCAAAAATCTCCCCACAGACGGGGGGCAAGCGGTAGTATTACACAAAAAAAGCCGCTCAATAGCAGCGGCTTTGGCCTGGGGGAAAAAATAAAAAGCCAAGGATATAGGATTACGCGAACCGCAGCCCGGCAATCACACGGCTATGAAGCCGAATTTCGTCCACTGGCGATTCTATCATAATCAATACCACACACATGTCAAGTTTTTATCCCATCAGATTTATCTCAAGAGAACATTCTGGAACTCAGGCTCAATATTTACGGCGCATATTTGAGTCGGCGGGGAAGTTATTTCAGGTAAAGGTAAAGGATCATTGGATTGAAACTTATAGAAGTATTCCCCAGAACAAGGAGTCAACCACCACGCGGCTAAAACCAGTGGCTTGCAGCTCTCCCACATAAATGTGGTCGTCCGCATTAGGCTTGTTGACACAAAGCCCTTGCTCGGATGTTCCGAGCGGCGTTACGGTCAGCATGGTCTGTATGCCCACACTGCTTGCAATGGAAGATGTCTTGGGATGGACGATTCGCTTTGTTACAGTGTCCGCACTCGGCACAAGTTCGGCTGGTATATGCGGGCTTGACAGGCAAAACTTTCACACCAGCACGCTTCGCCTTGTATTCGATAAACGTGCGGAGTTGGTGAAAAGACCATCCAGACATTTTTGCACGCTGAGGCTTGCGAAACCGAGTCTGGCTCTTGCGGATACCTTTGAGTTTCTCAAGGGCGATCCCTTTGCCAGTGTCTTTAGCCTTCTCAACGATGCATTTAGAAATAATATGGTTGACGTTTCTACGGTAGTTACTTTCTTTCCTGGATACAACGCGCAACTTGCGCTTTATAGACTTGGGACGCTTACCCACCTTTTTGACAGAATCAGCCTTTTTTTGCAACGCTTTACGCAAGTTGTGATATTTTTGGCGTATGCGCTCAACGCTGTCGCCAGAGAATGTTTGGCCGTCGTCTGCCGTGGCGAGGTTGACAACACCGAGATCAATGCCAATAAAGTCTGTTGTTGGTGTTGGCATCCTATCGGGTACATCAACAGAGACGAGAAAGAACCACTTGCCATCTTTGCGAAGCACAAGATCTGATTGCCCTTTGGCATAGCCAAACTGTTCTTGCTGATACTTCCCCATGATTATAGGGATAATCACGCGCCCCTCAAGCGTAAGTAGGGATACACGATCTGTGCCTTTGAAGCTATAGAGGCGTTGGTCACACGGTATGCTCGCATGCTTACGAAAAGATGGCTGCACCTCTTTGTCACGCTTGTATGCTTCTACAACTTTTGAAATACAAAGACATGCCATCTGTGCAGAGAGGCCAAATCGGCCTCGCAGATCATAATAGTATAACTTTTGCAATGCTATCTTATTGGCCAACTTACGCTCAAAGGCTTTTGGCGCGAGCCAGTTGGCAGCTTCGTTAAACCGCTCAATGGTTTCTCTTAACTTGCCAGCGTCACCAGAGTTCGGAAAAAGCTGTATTTGTAATGTGAGTTTCATATTGAGAAATACACTCAGTCCAGCAGCTTTTGTCAACCTCAAATTCACCGCAGCAAATTAATTGCAAAAACTGCTAAAAAGGAAGGGGGTAAAAATGGACAATAATAATGACAACAATGGATTTGTAGGCGGGTTTATCAGAGGTTTTTGCATCGTCTTTTTCGGTGGATTGGTTATACTCGTCATACTCATTGTTATTGTGCTGGCTCTTTAAATCTATTTAATCACCATAGTCACTTCTGGCGCGTTTGCCGAGCCGGTAATTTTTACTCGTATGGGAATGGCTCTGCCCAGGCGAAACCCGGCAAATTGAATGGGCATTTCCACATCCAGCGCATAATCCAACTGATCCTGAGTACTCTTACCATTTAATACACAAGCTATATCTGAAGCAGTGAACTTTGTCCCATCCAGAATCACCTCATCGCCTTGCACCTGAAAAACCACCGTCACATCTTTGAGCGGGACCTCATCGGCATTTATCAAGCCCCATTGTGCCATCGGGTGCAACAACCGCTGCAAAAAAGCCCACTTCACAATGCGCCCCTCGACCATGTGTGCGGTACCGCTCACGCCTGCACCTGAAACCTGGGTCTTAATATCAGCCACACCGTAAAGCGGAATATCCCAGCCAATCGAATGCACCACTTGTTCTACCAGAGCACTCACAAGCGACAAAGATCCAGCCCACGCGCCATTATCCCACACCAGATTACCCGTGAGCGCACCCTCGCACACCTGCCCCTGAATTGCCCCCAGATTTACACGCCCATTCTCGACACGTAAAGCCGTCTTCAAATGATCAAAAACAATCGCAACACCTCTCACCTGCAACGTACCATCCTGAAACTGAACGCGATCTATGGATAGAATGGACGCACCTTCGGCATCGCTTTGCTCACCTATCCCAGGCATCTCACCTTCCAGCACCAACGCGCTCAAAACCGACAACAACTTCCACCGAGACATATACACCTGTGCCTGCTCCGCAACTAACAAGGGATCGGTCCCACCTCGGCCTTCCACCCTTAAACCCGAAATCACCACCCCATCAGACAGCCCCCACTCTATACGGTCGAACATCACCTCTCGCCCCAAAGCCGACGACAAACGCGGCTGCACAATCGCCTTCAACCGTTGCGGCGTCACATACCAGTAAGCACTGGCGACTAAAACAATCAGAACCGCCAGGCTAATCGGGAAAAACCATTTGAGAAAACGAACCATAGGAAGTAGGAAGTGTGAAGTAAGAAGTAAGAAGAATGGATTGCGGCTCAAGCATGTCCCTGTATGGTGTTGAGCAGGGAATCATGCCGCAATGACGATTGCAATTTTATTATACAACCCATGTGAGATCAGATACTGGCTACTAACGGCCTTTACCTCCGCCGACGCGGGCGCGGATTTGATCGAACCGCGCGGATGTCTTTTTAAGGTCCTCAGTATTCGGAAGTTTGGCAATTTCAGATCGCACAAAATCGACGCGCGACTGCGT
The DNA here is from genome assembly GCA_965205975.1 of Candidatus Latescibacterota bacterium. Taxonomy (GTDB): domain Bacteria; phylum Latescibacterota; class UBA2968; order UBA2968; family UBA2968; genus VXRD01. Next base: position 17,601 of record OZ242195.1, on the reverse strand, counting down.
TGGGGGATGTGTCGCAAACCACTTCTCAACCCCTTTGGGCTCGCTTTTTTGCAACTTCAACAACGTCTCAAAAAAACGCGCTATGCCCTCGGGATCGACACCTGCCTTCACCAGGCAATGCACTGCGAACCTATCGGATTCGCGCTCTGCTGCTCGCCCGTATTTCAACAAGTACACGCCCCCGCCAAATCCCGCCAATTGACCGGCGATTTCTCGCCCCAGCGATGTGTCCTCACCCCCGGATAGCAACTCGACCACAACAGCAAGACCATAATGACGCGAAATGTTCCTGGCCCCGTGATGCATCTCCACATGTCCGATCTCATGTCCGATCACCCCGACCAACTCCGACTCGGTCTCAGCTGCTTGAATCAACCCGAGATTCACATAGATAAATCCCCCTGGCAGAGCAAAAGCATTCACCTCGGGCGCATCGACCACCTTGAAATGATATCGAAACTGCGACCGTGCCGACACCCGCACCAGAGCCTGACCCAGGCTATCTATATAAGCGCGCACCACCGGATCCCTGTATAGTCGCATGGATCGCTCCACCTCATGGGCGGCTTGCCTGCCGAGTTCCACCTCTTCCTCGGGCGTCAACAAATTCAGTTTATTTATCGCCGCGCACGACAGCGACAAAGCGACAAAAAATATCAAAGGTATTTTTTTCATAGATCAAATTCCAACACACCCCGTGCAATCCTGACGCCCAGACCAATCGGCAGCACCCGTCGCGCCTTGCCGTGTCCATAGGGCAAACCACAAAAAACAGGACAGGATACCCGTGCAGCAAAATCATCGATCACATCCTCGATCCGGCCCTCTATCTCGCGCTCGGGTTCGCAATCCACAAACTCTCCAAACACCACACCTGCGACGCGATCAAACACCCCGGCCATCGCCAACTGATTCAGCATCCGATCCACGCGATACGGCGGCTCATTCACATCCTCCAGCGCCAGCACAGCACCGTCCAGTACTGGCAAAAACCTTGTACCCACCAGCGACGCCACCAGCGACAAACACCCCCCAATGAGTGGACCATTCACCTCGCCACCGCGCAAAGGCGTTAAACCAACGCGCTCAAACCGATGCGAACACACAGCCGCCCACAATGCCTGCTCCGTCTCCTCCTGGACACCTTCTGCCGTCACATCCGAACACAGCAAAAACCCGGAAAACGTCACCAATCCCGTTCGCGCAAAAATCGCCAACTGCAACGCCGTCGTATCGCTCAGCCCCACCAGCACCTTTGGATTTTGGGCAATAGACGTCCAATCCAAAAACTCTAAAATGCGGGCTGCTCCATACCCGCCGCGCGCGACAAAAACACCCCTCACATCCCCATCGGCAAACATCGCATTCACATCATCTGCACGCGCCCGATCCGCGCCCGCCAAATACCGCTCCTGAGCGTAAAGCGACGTCCCCTCGCGCACATCAAACCCCCTCGCGCGCAAAAACGCCAGCCCGAGGGCCAACCGCTCGCGTTCAAAAGACCCGGACGGCGCAATCACCCCCACCGTATCGCCCGGTTGCAATTCAGGAGGTAAGCTCATCGCACCCTGCTCTCAATCTGAAATAATATATCTCTTGCAAAAACCGTCAGCGAATCATCCCGCGCACCCATCACTATAATGCGGTCACCATCCCGCGCTTCTTCGACCAAACGCGTAACAATATCCTCACGCCTTTCAATGTACTCAGCCCGTCGCCCAGCACGCGCAATCTGCGCGATCAAATCCCCCGACGAAATATCCTTTTGCGCTGTCCCACCGGCATAAAAAATCTCCGACATAATCACCAGATCTTCCGCATCCATCCCATAGACAAATGCCGAAATCAGCCCATCCATCAAAAACCGCGTAGGCCCAAACCCGTGAGGCTGAAAAACCGACAACACGCGCCCAGGCTGCGCCTTCAACGTAGCCAAACTCGCGGCAATTTTATCTGGATTATGTGCAAAATCATCGATCACCGTCACACCCTGTGCCTTACCCACCACCTCCAACCGCCTGCCAATCCCCCGAAAATCACCCAATGCTTCTGCCCCATCCCGCACGCTTATCCCAAGCACCCCACACGCGGCAACAGCAGCAGCAGCATTGGCAACATTGTGTCGGCCAGACACGCGCAACCTACAAGCCTGCCCATTGACAACACACTGCACACCATCGGGCAACAACGCGACATCGGCAGCATACACATCTGCCCCTTCGCAATCCACCCCAAAAGTCACCCGCCGCTTCACCCCCTGCGTCAACGCCATTGACCGCGCGCACACGCGATTTACCACCACCGCCTCTCTTGCCCGCGCGCAAAATGCCCCAAAAAGCGACTCCAACTCTGCCATCGGCTTGTGATCCAGCGAAATATTCGTCAACACCGACACCGTCGGCTCGTACAGCGCAATCGTACCATCGCTCTCATCTGCCTCAATCACCACCAACTCGGCATCGCCGCATAATGCATTGCCCAACCGCGGAGGCTGCACCGCATCGCGCATCATCCCCCCATTGATCACCGTGGGATCGCGCCCCGTCCTATTCAAAATATGCCCAATCATCCCCGTCACCGTTGATTTTCCACTCGTCCCCCCCACGGCAATCCCTATCCCCCGATGAAACAAGTCCGCCAGTACCTCTGCCCGCTTGCGAATAGCAATACCGCGATCCAGCCCCGCCTGTACATCTAAAATCGTCGGCTCGACTGCACTCGACACCACCAGCACATCCACATCTGCATCCACGCCCGACCCATCCTGCGGAAACAACACCACCCCAAGCGCCTGCAACCGCGCGTACAAATCCGCATTCTGCCCCTGGTCATAACTGCGATCCGACCCGCGCACCGCATGGCCTTGATGCAACAACACCTGTGCAATAGCACTCATGCCACTGCCACCAATACCGCAAAAGAAAAAAGTTTGTTTTTTCATTTTACAATCGCCAACGCTGTAGAAGTTGCGTAAAATCAGTATAAAATTAAGACCTTATACCCATTTTGACAACCATCCCGGCAGCATCATGCCGCGTCGCCCATACGTTGCGCTTTTCACCTCGCGCATTTTCCCGTATATTCTGATGAACTCAAAAAAGGACGTCCGCCTTTACAACCTGAAGGAAACTCCCATGGAAGGCATGTATCGCTTTGTCCTCACCGATGTCGAGCGCGCACTCTGGACCGAATCGTGGACCATCGATGAATCCACCTTGCCACTTGGCACAGAACACACATGGCGCGTGCAAAAAACCGCCCTCAAAGGCGGCGTACAAGACGGTGTTGACCTCATTGAAATCGACAACGGGGCACTCTCTGTATTCATCGTTCCCACGCGCGGCATGGGAATATGGAAAGGCACTTATCGCGGCATACCCCTGGGCTGGGAATCGCCCGTACGCGACCTCGTCAACCCGGCCTTTATCGAACTCAACGACCGGGGCGGCCTGGGCTGGCTCAAAGGCTTTAACGAATGGATCGTGCGCTGTGGCCTCGACAGCAATGGCGCACCCGGCAGCGACATCGTAATCGACAACAACGGCAACGAAGCCGAAGTCTTTGTCCCCCTGCACGGCAAAATCGCCAACATACCCGCGCGCCATGTCGAAGTGCAAATCGACCTGACACCGCCCCATCGCATCACCGTATTGGGTATCGTCGATGAAACCATGATGTTTGGTCCCGCGCTGCGCCTCACCACAACCATATCGACCGAACTCGGCAGCAACAACTTCACCATAGCCGATCAAGTCACCAACCTCAATGACAAACCCGCTGAAATGCAACTGCTCTACCACTGCAACTACGGCGCCCCCCTCCTCGAAGAAGGCGCATCCATCGCAACACCGCACAAAACCGTCTCTCCACGCGATCCACGCGCAGAGGAAGGCATCGACACTTTCGACAAATGCCTCGGCCCCACCCCGGGTTATATCGAACAAGTTTATTTTTACAAACTCGCCGGCAACAGCGAAGGCAACACATCTGTCCTGCTCAAAAACGCCGAAGGTAACCTCGGGTCTTCGCTCCACTACTCACTCAAACAAATGCCGTACTTTACCCTCTGGAAAAACACCGCAGCAACCCGGGATGGATACGTCGTGGGCCTCGAACCCGCCACCAACTATCCCAATGCCAAAAGCGTTGAACGCGACGCCGGACGCGTCATCACACTCAACGGCGGCGAAACCCAGCACTGCGACCTCACCATCGCCGTACACGACACAAAAAGCGGCGTACAGGCCGCAGAGCGTGAAATCGAACAAATGAAATAAGGCTTTCCCATGCCCAGAACCCTTGGCAAAATGTGCGAACAAGCCATAGGCAAAGTACGACGCTTTGTGCTGCTGCGATTTCGCAAAGCTTATGTCACGCAACAAGAAAAAAACCGACAGGGCGAATGCAACCAGTGTGGCAACTGCTGTGAACTCCTGTTCAAATGTCCATTTCTCATCAAAAATGACACCGGGGATACCCTCTGTAGCATCTACGAAAACCGCCCCAAACAATGCGCGGCATTTCCAATTGACACGCGGTGTTTATCAGAAGTTGACTTCGACTGCACTTACACCTTTGGCACAGCGCCCTCCATATTGCAAATTGACAACGTAAAAAGTGAAACATAAGAGACCTCCGACGGGCGGGCACAGGAGCACCGCCCCTACAACGGAACCTAAAGCCGCCTTCTCGCGTCAAAAAAACCATGCGCCATTTCTACCTCTTACTCCTGATAATCTCTGCGCCCAGCCTGGCCCAATTGCAAGAACCGCCCGCGGCATTCACCATAGCGCGTCTCAAATACGACGGTGGCGGCGACTGGTACAATGGCCCAACAGAAATCCCCAACCTGCTCTCATTTATCAGACAACACACGCCCATCCGCACCGCCGAACAAGAAGCCCAGGTCGCGCTTACCGACGAACACCTCTTTGCCTATCCCGTTCTATTTCTCACGGGACACGGCAACATTCGATTCTCCGAAGAGGAACTGCGGCGCTTGCGCCTCTATCTCGAAAGCGGCGGATTTCTCTTCGCCAACGACGACTACGGCCTGGACGAATCCTTTCGCAGGGAAATCAAACGCGCATTCCCCGACAAAAAACTCGTCCAATTGCCCCCGTCTTTTGGCCTCTTCAAGACACCGTTTCACTTTCCAAACGGCTTGCCAAAAATCCACGAACACGACGGTGACCCACCTCAGGCTCTGGGGCTATTTCACGAAGACCGCCTGATCGTCTTTTACAACACGAGCAGCGACATCGCCGATGGATGGGATGACCCCGACGTACACAACGACCCGCCCGAAAAAAGACAAGAAGCCCTCAAAATGGGCACCAACGTCATTGTCTGGGCACTAACGCATTGACCACTGTTCCATGACCTCACACTCTGCACATCAAAAACTCACCCATCGCCTCACAAGACTGCGCACACTGCTCGCGGCGAATCGGGCACTAACAGGCGTGGGCCTCGCGCTGGTATTTATCCTCAGCGCGTGCATTGCCCTCGTCATCCTCGAATCGATATTCTACCTGCGCCCAATCCTCAAAATTGTCTTAGAGAGTTTGTGCGTCCTGTGCCTCTTATACCTGCTCGTCCGCTTCTGCGTCATGCCATTTATCAGACCACCCAGCCTGGACCAGATTGCACTGCGCGTGGAACAACACTTTGGCGGCCTCCAGCAACACCTGATCAACGCACTTCAATTGTGGCGACAAAGAGACCGTGAAGAACACGCCACCGCACTCGTCGATGCAGCAATCATCCAGGCAGAACGCGCCACACAACATCTTCCTTATGAAAGACTCATCAATCGCAAGCCACCTATCCGCGCTGCCACAGCGGTTGTTGTGCTCGCCCTGCTGGGTCTATTGCTTCACGCTGGTTGGCCTACAGCTTTATCCGGCGCAGCCCAACGCCTCGCAAACCCACAAACCCCATACACTCGCCCGCCAGACACGTACATAATTTTACAACCGGGCAATGTCGAAATCATCGGAGGGGAACCTCTTACACTCACTGCACAATTTGCAGGCATAGTTCCGCGCACTGCGCGTCTCTATATCCGCGAAAAAGGCGTACAAACGTGGGCTTCCTTTGCCTTGCCCGTCAAACAAACGGGCGCATCTCATCACTTTCCCAATATTACGCGATCCTTTGACTACCGCCTCTCTGCCCACGACGCGCAAACCCCCACCTACACCGCAACCGTACACCCGCGCCCCATTGTCACGCGCATCTCGCACCGCGACCGATTTCCGCCGCACACAGCCATGCCTGACCGCATCGATCAACAGGGCGGCGACATAATTGTACCAACCGGCACAGAAGTCTCATTGACGATTGAAACCAACAAACCCCTCGAATCGGCTGCGCTCGTATTTGACGACGCAACCGAATTGCCCGCCGCAGTATCTTCATCACTTGCACGGGCGACCCTGTCGATAAAAAAAGATGGGCGCTATCGCGTACACTTGCGCGATCCCCAGATGATCGCCAACAAAGACCCCGTAACATATCGCATTGTCGCGCTGCCCGATCAACCGCCCGACGTGCGCCTGTTGCGACCGGGACAAGATATCGATCTCACAGAATCAATGCGCGTCTCCCTCGTTGCCGAAGCCTTTGACGACTACGGCATCTCGCGCCTGCAACTCAGATACCAGAAAGACGGCGACACAGACCACATCCTTCCAATTATCACAACACCCGGGCGCGAAATCGAGACATCTTATCACTGGGACATGTCCAACCTCGACTTGCTACCGGGCGATCAAATCACCTACAGAATCCGCGCTTACGACAACAATCCCAGACCCTCTTATGGGGAAACAGCCACCTTTACAATTCGCATGCCCAGCCTGTTTGAAATACATCGGGAAGCGGACAAAACACAGCGTGAGGGCATCGACGAGATCGAAACCGTGCAACAACGCGGGCGCGAACTCGACGCGCGCCTCAAAGAACTCGCCCGCGATATGCTCTCCAAAGACAAACTCGACTGGCAGGAAAAACGCGAACTCGAAAAAGCGCGCCAAACGCAAGAACAACTCGCCGAACAACTCGAATCCACAGCCGAACAACTCGAACGCGCACTCGACCGCCTGCAAGAAAGCGGATTGCTCGAAGACGATACCCTGCAAAAACTCGAAGAACTACAAACACTGCTCTCGCAAATCCGCACGCCAGAACTCGAAGACGTCATGAAAAAACTGGACGACGCCATCAAAAATGCCGATGCAAACATGGTGCGCGAAGCCCTTGAAGAATTTCAGATGGCGCGCGAAAAATTCCGCGAAACCCTCGACCGCACCCTCGCCCTACTCCAGCGCGTTCAACAACAACAAACCCTCGACGCACTCAACCAAAAACTCGAAGAACTCGCCCATGCCCAGGACCAGATCACGCAAAATATCGAACGCGAATCCCCCGAAGAACTCGCCCGCCGCCAGACACGCATCGCCAGAGACACCGAACAATTGCACACAGAACTGCAACAGGCATCGCAAAAAATGGACAGCCCCACCGATGGCGAACTGGACCAAATCGCCAACGCAATAAAAAATAAACAACTCACCCCCCGCATGGATCAAGTGCGCCAGAATCTCGCACAGGGGCAACGACAAAGTGCGCGCTCAGGCAGCGATTCTCTCGCCAGAGACTTACAAAACATGAGCCAGGGACTCGCACAGACCCGCCAGCGATTTATCCAGCGTCAAAAAGAAGAAATCGCCAGAGAACTCAACCGCGTATTGCACGATCTCCTCACCTTATCCCAGGCGCAGGAACGCACGGCACAGCGCGCCAATGAGGCGGGCAGCCGCGATGACACTGCGCCCCTCGCGCTGGGTCAGGCGCGTGCAATGACCGGGGCATCGCGCATGGCACAACGCCTGATGGACGCCTCGCAAAAAACCTTCTTCATGCCCCCCAGCGCACAGGCAGCCCTCGGTCAGGCCCTGAACAAGATGGAAGGCGCTGCCGAACAACTCAACGCGGGCAATGCCAATCAGGCCGCCCAACTCGCCCGCGAAGCCATGGGAGAAATCAACCGCGCGGCCATGATGGTACAACAAGCACTGGGGCAACTCGCCTCTTCAGAATCGGGCACGGGCTTTGAAGAAATGATGGCGAAAATGGCCCAACTCGCCCAACAACAGGGATCACTCAACGCCCAGACCGAAAATCTATTTGGGCAACCGGGACAAAGCGGCCAACCCTCGTGGCAAAAACTCGCGGCCCAACAGCGCGCCATCCGGGACGCGCTCAATGCCCTGCGCGGCGAATTGGCGCGGCAACAGCGCGAAATGCTCGGCGATCTGGGCAAAATTGCCAGCGACATGCGTGAAACCGCGAGCGAACTTCTCCAGCGCCGGGTCGCCCCCCAAACCCTCATGCGACAGCGACAAATCCTCTCTCGCATGCTCGATGCCCAACAGGCCATGAGATCACGCGGAAAGAGCAAAAAGCGACAGGCGCGCACAGGCGTAAATCTGACCTATCGCGGACCGGGATCGCTCCCCGCTGATTTAGGAGAAGCCGACAACCCCCTGCGACTTATGATGCGCGACGCCCTCAAAGAAGGATATTCACCCGAATACCAGGCCCTCATCCGGCGGTATTTTGAAAATTTGATTGAAGATGCGAAAAAGACAAATGCAACCACAGATGAACACAGATAAACACAGATGCAATGGGACTCCGTTGCGTCGATTCGTCTATGAACTGCTATCGCAGTTGTACCCCGCTCCGTCTATGAACTGCTGGCGCAGTTGTACCCCGCTTCGTCTATTCGCCATCCTTCTCTTATGCGCGGGAACTGCTATCGCATCTACCGAGCAGATCAACGCCGCGCTCCAGCGTGCAATAGCCCTTGAAGCCAAAAAGGACTTCACAAGCGCGATCTACATCTACCGCGGCCTTTACCTCCAGCATCCCCATCGCGCCGACCTCCTCATGCGCCTCGAAGCCGCACTTTCGCGGGCGGGCAGGCATGACGAAGTCGCTGCGCTGTTGCGCCAACGCCTGTCGTCTGTTCCAAATGATAACAACGCGCGCCTGCGCCTGGGCATCGCCCTCTTTGAACTGGGCCAAATAGATTCCGCAGCTGCATCTTGGGAACCCCTGCTTCAGCAGGCGACCACCACACACCCCTTTGCCGTCATTGCCGACCGCTATCGCAAACGCAACCTCGACAAACGCGCCGAACAGACCTATCGCCGCGCGAGAACCGCACTCAAAAAAACAACGCTTTTTGCCCGCGAACTCGCCGAACTTGCCGAACGCCGCGCCCATTATCCCGACGCTGTGTGCGAATACCTGATCTGGATTCAGCAAAACCCGCAATATCGCGCGCACGTTGAAGCACGCCTGCGCGATTTTGCCCAAAACGGCGACCAGCACGCCGAGATCTTTGACCTGCTCTCATCGCCCAAAGACCAAACCCATCTCAGCCTGCTCATCGAATACGCCCTGCCCGCTGGATTTATCGCGCAAACACTCGACCTTTTGCTCTCGCCCAATGCGCCCACAGACAATAACTGGAATTATCTGTTCCGCATTGCGAACTATGCCCTCGACAATGAAAATCCCACAACCGCCATAGCTGCTTATCAAGCGATATGCGACCGCGCAGACCATCCCGACCATCTGGCGCGCGCACAATTGGGCCTGGGCAAAGCACATCAGCTTGCAAACCGCCCCACCGATGCACAAACCCACTACAGCGACCTCATCGCCCGTCACCCCAACCGCGCAGAGGCCGACGAAGCCCGTTTTCTCGTGGGCCTCATCTTGCGCGACTACCTCAACGACGACGCAGGTGCTCAAAAAGCATTTCAAAACCTGATCCAGACCCATCGGCGCAGCACCTGGCGATACAAGGCACTATTTGCACTCGCCGAAGGACATCTACAGACGAACAGCACAGATAAGACGCGGAACATTTACTACCAGATCATCGCCGAAAGAGCAACCGCCTCCGAAGCAACCGAAGCCCGCTTTCGCCTCGCCGAATTGCATTTTCTAACAGACCAGATCGACAAGGCACAAACCCTGCTCAACGCCGTGCTCAAAACACAACTCAACCGCGACATCATAAACGACGCCATCGCCCTATCCGCGCTATTACAAGAAGGCCAGCGCGCAGACGCAACCCTGCTCAGCGCGTATGCCAGTGCCTGCCTCAAGCTGCGACAAAAAGATCAAAACGGTGCGTTGGGCGCATTTGAAACCCTCCATCGCGCCCATCCGCAATCCTTTCTCGCGGATCGCTTGCTCGACCATCAGGCAAAAATTTACGCCGACCAGAAACGCTATACACAAGCTATACAAACATATCGCAAACTCATCGCCACACAACCCCATAGTCCGCTTTCCCCCGCCGCACACATCGCACAGGGCGCGATATACGACAAATACCTCGGCCAATATTACGACGCGCAAAAAATCTATGAAACCCTGCTCGTCAACTATCCCACAAGCCTCGAAGCCGACATAGCCCGCGAGCGATTGCGAAACCTCCGACAAAAAATTCAAACCCTCGAAAAAACAAAGGAAGCGGGATCATGAATATCAATGCCAGTATTATCGATCAGAGGATATCAGGTATTGTTGACAATCACCCCGAATGGCTACCGGAAGGAAACGATATCAACAAAAAGAAGTCAGCGGCATTTGTGCTCCTGTGCATGTCAACATGCCTTGAAATGACGCTTGAAGACAGTGCCGAACTGCTTACCGAGGGCGGGAACGATGCCGGTGTTGACGGACTTCATATTGGTGAGGTAGAAGACGGTGATTTTCTTGTCACGATTTTTCAAGGCAAGTACAAAATCAATGACCTGAGTGGCAAAGCAAACTTCCCGGAAAACGATGTGCAAAAAGCTTCAGGTACTGTTCGGGTGCTGTTTGATCCCAATAGGGACGTCGCGCTGAACCCAATAATAGCCCCTAAAATCGAAGAAATTCGCTCGTTGATCCGCGATGGGTATATTCCCAACGTTCGGGTAATCCTTTGCAATAACGGAGACAGATGGACATCCCAAGCAGATAATTGGGTAGCTGACACAGAAGGAAGCTACGACGGCAAAGTGAAATTTCTCCACTTCAACCATGATTCCATCGTCAGCATCTTGCAGCGCAGCCAACAGACGGATACCACCCTGACACTGAGTGGGAAAGCCATCGTAGAAGATATGAATTATATGCGCGTTTTGGTTGGGCGCATTTCCGTTCAGGAGATCCAAAGACTGTTTAATGAACATGGTGACAGCTTGCTCGAGCGCAATATCCGCCGTTATCTTGGGCTTCACACCAATCGTGTCAACACGGCAATTCACGAGACGCTTTGCAATTCAGCCAAATCCGACAAATTCTATTTCTACAACAATGGCATTACTGTGGTCTGCGACCGATTTGATTATAACGCCTTTCAGCAATTAGACTACCAGGTGCGACTCGAGAATATGCAGGTGATTAACGGAGGCCAGACCTGCAAGACAATCCAAGAAACGCTCAATGGCGTGTTACCCATTCCCAATCTCGTAGGTAAATCGGCCTATCTGCTGATTCGCATTTACCAGTTGGCCGATACACATAGAGAATTTATCCAGGACATCACCTACGCTACCAACAGTCAAAACCCTGTGGATCTCAGGGACTTGCGCTCCAACGATGAGATGCAGAATCAGCTGGAACTGGGCCTGTCTGATCTGGGCTATACTTATAAACGCAAGAGGGATGAAGGAGGAGGTGGTTCATCGGTCATCACCAGTTCGGTTGTGGCGGAAGCCGTGCTAGCTATCTGGCGGGAAAGGCCGCATCAGGCCAAGTTTCGTCGTAAAGAGCACTTCGGAAAACTGTACGAGGATATTTTTAGGCAACTCAACGCGGCCCAAGCACTGCTTGCGGTCTTAATTTTCAGGGCTGTCGAGAACGAAAGAAAACGCCCGACAATGGCAGTGCCACCGGATTTTTTGCCCTATTCGTCCCACTGCATCGCCATGTTGATCGGCCGCAAGCTCTTAAAAGATGAGGGTATCTCCCCTGATCAAGTTTCCCATCAAAACGTTCAGGGACTCTTACAGGCATTTGAAGACAATCAAGCCCAATACCAGGCGGATGCCATCCAATCGCTGAAAGATGCGTTAAAGGCTTGCTATGGCAAAAGGCAGGTTTCGCTTCAGCAGTTGTCAGCGACCTTCAGGCGTGGCGACCTACTGGAGATGCTTGGCAGCACTCAACAACCGATGCTATAGATATCTTGATACAAATAGAAAAGAAGCGGCAGAACAGGCGATAGAAACCCTTGTTGCTTTTTTGAGAAAAGGAAACGGGATGACATTGAAACGGCAAAAAAGTGAGACGCGAAACTCAAGCCTCACCCATTTCACACTTCACACTTTATACTTCACACTTCTCGTCCTCCTCATCCTAACAACACCATCCATCTCCCCAGCGGCGATTGGTGGTGGAAGCGCGAACGTCGGCAAAATACTCGTCCCCATGGACGTATCGCAAACAGATCATCTCAAAGCCTACGGCATTGCGTATTGGGCATTGCAGCAGGGCCATCCCGTCGAATGGTTGCTCAACTACCGCGGCGGCTCCTTCCTCATCGACAACCACGAAACCATCGCGCGCGAAGCCCGAATACGCGCCATCTCATTCCAGGCCATCTCAGCCGCGCAGGCCACGCGCATCTACGCCGATATTGAATCCGGCAACATGAATCGCATGCGCCTTGAAAGAGCACCCCGCATCGCGGTCTATACCCCCCCGCACAAACAGCCCTGGGACGACGCCGTCACACTCGCCCTCACGTACGCGGAAATCCCCTACACCACCTTGTGGGACGAAGAAGTCCTCATGGGCAAACTCGAAAACTTCGACTGGCTGCACCTGCATCACGAAGACTTCACGGGACAATACGGCAAATTTTATCGCAGCCACGGCCACACCCTCTGGTACCGACAACAACAGGCCGGATTCAAAGCCCTCGCCGGCAAATTGGGCTTTGCCAAAGTAGCCCATCTCAAAGGCGCGGTAGCACAGGCCATTTACAACTACGTCGCACAGGGCGGCTTTCTCTTTGCCATGTGCTCTGCCACCGATACCTTTGACATAGCCCTTGCCGCGCGCGGGATCGACATAGTCGATAGCGTTTACGACGGCGACCCCGCAGATCCACAGGCGCGACAAAAACTCGATTTTTCGCGCACCATTGCCTTTGAAAACTTCAACCTCGTTATGGACCCCCTCGAATATGAACACGCCGACATCGACCTGTCGCCCATTGAAATAAGCCAGATCAAAAATGCCGATATCGACGCCTTTTCACTATTTGAATTTTCGGCAAAATACGATCCCGTGCCCACCATGCTCACGCAAAATCACACGCCCATCGTCCCCGGCTTTTTGGGCCAAACCACCGCCTTTCGCAAAAACCGCATCAAAAAATCCGTCACCATCATGGGCGATATCCCCGGCACAGACCACGTCAAATACATCCACGGCAACATCGGCAAAGGCACATTCACATTTTATGCGGGACACGACCCGGAAGACTATCAGCACTTTGTCAACGACCCGCCCACGCAACTCGCACTGCACAAAAATTCGCCGGGCTATCGCCTCATCCTCAACAATATTCTCTTCCCGGCGGCGAAAAAAGAAAAACGCAAAACCTGAGAAAGGAAACAAAATGCCCGAAGCATCACCTCACGAAGACCTCCAGGCAGTTGAACAATTAAAAACCGCGTATGACCAGATCGTCGCCGAAATTGGCAAAGTCATTATTGGTCAGCGGGAAATCGTCGATCAGCTACTCATCGCCCTCCTCTGCGGGGGCCATTGTTTGCTCGTCGGCGTGCCCGGCCTGGCCAAAACGCTCCTCATCAGCACCCTCGCACGCGCCCTCGACCTGTCCTTCAGCCGCATCCAATTTACCCCCGACCTCATGCCTTCGGACATCACGGGCACAGAACTCCTCGAAGAAGACCAAACCACCGGACACAAAGCATTCCGCTTTGTCAAAGGTCCCTTATTTGCCAACATCATCCTGGCCGATGAAATCAATCGCACCCCCCCCAAAACCCAGGCCGCCTTATTGCAGGCCATGCAAGAACACGAAGTCACCGCCGGGGGAGGAACCTTTCGCCTCGAAGAACCGTTCTTTGTCTTAGCCACCCAAAATCCCATCGAACAAGAAGGCACCTATCCCCTGCCCGAAGCCCAACTCGACCGCTTCATCTTTAACCTGTGGATCGATTATCCCACCAAAGAAGAAGAACGCGCCATTGTCAAAGCCACCACAGGTGCCCAAACCCACGACGTGCAACCCGTAATCAACGCCAAACAAATTCGCGATCTCCAGCAACTCATCCGCAAAGTCCCAGTAGCCGATCACATCGTAGATCACGCAGTAGATCTCGTCCGCAAAACCCGTCCTCAAAATGCAGACACATCCATCGGCAACATGCTCAGATGGGGTGCCGGCCCGCGCGCCTCTCAATGCCTTATCCTGGGTGCCAAAGCGCGCGCCGTGCTCAGCGGACGCTTTGCACCCTCTATAGACGACGTATCTTTTGTCGCCAAACCCGTATTGCGCCATCGCCTCGTCACAAATTTCAACGCCGAAGCCGAAGGCATCACCCCGGTCGATCTCATCGATCAATTGTTAAAAGAATAGCACTCACCTGGAGATTTCCCGTGAACTTAAAAGGCCAGCGCGTCACAGTAATGGGATTGGGATTATTTGGCGGGGGCGTGGGAGCGGTGCGTTTTCTGCTACGCGAAGGCGCGGTGGTGACAGTGACGGACTTGCGCCCTGAAAAAGACCTGCGCGCTTCGGTACGCGCCCTGAAAGGATTACCCATCGCCTTTGTGCTGGGGAGGCACGAAGAAACGGATTTCCAGAACGCAGATTTAATTGTCGCCAACCCCGCGGTGCCCCGGTCATCGCGATACTTGAAAATCGCAGAATCTGCGGGCGTACCCATCACATCGGAAATCTGCCTATTTGTCGAACGCTGTCCCGCGCCCATAATCGGTGTAACGGGCAGCAGTGGCAAAACCACGACAACCTCGCTTATAGGAGAAATGTTGAAGCGAAAAGACAAACGCACGCAAATCGGCGGCAATATTGGTGGATCGTTGCTGGATGAATTGGACCTGCTACACGCCGATGTACCCGTCGTACTGGAATTATCGAGCTTTCAACTCGACCGACTGGGCGATCTGCCCTGGAGCCCCCACATAGCTGTCATAACCAATTTTGCGCCAAATCACATCGACATTCACGGATCTCTACAAGCGTATCGGCAAGCCAAGCAGCAAATCGTCAGACACCAGACAAAAAGCGATTGGGCAATTGTCAACGGAGAAGATGCCGAAGTGTCACGTTGGGCAGGCGCAGGGCAGCGGGTGGTATTTGCCGCTGAAGGCGAAGGAGATGTATTTGTTCGCGAGGGAAAAATTCAACACACAATCGAAGACGAACCGCGAACCATCTGTTTTGTAGATACCATATCTTTGCGCGGGCGGCACAACCTCGCCAACGCGCTGGCAGCCACGGGTGCAGCGGTCATGAGCGGCGTATCTGAAGAAAATATCGCCGAAGTATTGCAGACATTTCAGGGAGTACCGCACAGATTGGAGCAGGTGGCAGAAGTGAACGGCGTTCTCTATGTGAACGATTCAATAGCCACGAGTCCCGATCGCACGCGCACAGCACTCATGGCATTTGACGGACCGATCGTGCTGATTGCAGGGGGCTACGATAAAGGCATTGCATTTGACACTTTGGGAGTAGCGATAGCGGAAAAAGTCGCACATCTGATTGTGATGGGCGACACCGGGGACGCGATTGCGGCAACAGCAAAAAGGAAAACCAATATTCACCGCGTAAAAAATTTGGAAGAAGCGATGGGATGTGCGACAGGTCTCGCACAAGCTGGCGATGTGGTATTGCTATCGCCAGCATCGGCGAGTTACGACCAGTTTCGCAATTTTGAAGAGCGCGGTCAGCGGTTTCGAGAATGCGTGGAGAAATTGCAGCGAAATGCAAACCCCGCTAAATCTGGATAGCTCACAATAGGCGAATCAGCGAATCTACGATAGCAGTTGAGGGGTTGGGCGGGGTTCGTCTATTCGTCTATTCGTCTATTCGCTTTTGTTTTTTTCACGTATCTTCCGCATAGGGCATCAGCTTTCGTCCGCGCGTGGGATGGCGCAATTTTCGAAGTGCTTTTTCTTTTATTTGACGAATCCTTTCGCGCGTCAGGCGAAATTGCTTACCAATTTCTTCGAGTGTCATCTCCGTGCCGCCGCCCAATCCAAAATAGAGTCGGATGACTTTTTGCTCGCGTTCATCAAGGGTACTCAAAGCACTTGAGATTTCATCTCTCAGGGTATTTCGCAGCGTCATTGCATCCGGCGGCTCTTGCGAGTTGTCGGGCATCATTTCAAGAAGGCTATTTTCCCCATCGCCAAGAGACGTATCGAGAGACAAAGTGCGCTGCCCACTCGTGAGAATATCCGTAACCTGCTCCACCGGAATATCCAATTCTTCGGCAATTTCTTCTTCCGCAGTGCGCGTCGAAGGCTCTTGCTTCTGGTTGTTTTTACAGCGAGATATACGCCTGAGCAATTCCACGCGATTTAGTGGAAGACGCACGACCCTGGCGTGTTCCGCCAGAGTTTGTAAAATAGATTGGCGAATCCACCAAACAGCATAAGAGATAAACTTAAACCCTCTCGTCTCGTCAAAACGCTCTGCCGCTGTGATCAAACCGACGTTTCCCGCGCTGATGAGATCCACGAGCGGTACACCTTGATTTTGATATTCGTAGGCCACAGTGATCACAAAGCGCAGATTGGCTTCAATGAGTTTGGCTCGCGCATTCTGATCGCCCTCGCGAATGCGAACAGCAAGTTCAACCTCCTCTGCGGAAGACAGAGGTTGAGACGAAGCTACATCTTCGAGGTAGTGGTGCAGTGCATCTTTGGGGACACCTTTGGCTGATGTAGGCAAAGCAATCACCTCATTAAAGAGAAAGTAAAGGGGTTATTAAGTTTTGTTTATTAAACGTTCTGACTATATAGTGATTTTACCACAAGAGTCAAGAAAAAAACACACAGCTACCATATCTCAATCTGGCTGGCCGCTACGGTTTTGCAATCAGTGGAAAATGTAAATGTCGCCCTGACGCACTTATTCTCCAGCACATAGGGATACCAGTAGGTAGCATCATCCCACATCGCATCAAAGGGCAGGTGATCAATTTCAAACCATACAGGGCGTATTTCCCCTGTTTCCGTCGGCTCGCCCTGCCACCTGCGCCCAACAAAAATACGGGTCGTGAGACTCCATTTGGGACGGGCGGGAAAATAAAACGTCAAATGCCCGGCATCTACCAGGTCCCGAGACGACATCACAACGCCTGTTTCTTCACGCATTTCGCGCACAGCGGCTGCACGCACTGTTTCGCCTAACTCGATTTTCCCGCCAATACCCGTGTATTTCCCTGCGCCAAACCCGCGCTTTTTATAACCGAGTAAAACATGGGTTATGGGATCGCCCCTCACGAGCAATATCAG